>CAWHAP010000023.1:0-672310 GCA_963827335.1 uncultured Solirubrobacteraceae bacterium | reverse complement strand
CGGCGGCTTCGGGGCCGTGCTGAACATCCTCATCCTGTGGGCCCTCACCGGGCTGGGCGTGCACTACGTGGCGGGGGCGGTGATCTCCGCCGTCGTCACTATCCTGACCAACTTCCTGCTGCAGGAGCGGTTCGTGTTCCGCGACCTGCGGAACGAGGGCCGCGGCGTCTGGACGCGGTTGCGCAACTGCTTCGCGTTCAACGGCACCGAGGCGGCGATCCGCCTGCCCGTGCTGTGGTGGCTGGTCGAGTTCACGGGCATGTGGCCGGTGCTCGTGCAGGCAGTGACGCTCGTCGTGGCGTTCCTGCTGCGCTTCGTGTTCCACGTCCAGGTCGTCTACAAGCCGCGTCGTACGCAGCCGTCGATCGGCCTCGCACCGCCTCTGGCGCGGACCGCGCCGACGAGCGGGTACAGTAGTCAGGTTGCCTCGGCGAGGGACGCTTGACGGCCGCGGCGGCCCGTCGATCCCGCTAGCACCAGGCCGGCGTCCGTGATCGACTGGGCGGCCGTCGGCGGCCCCTGGGTGGAGTTCCCTCCAGCACCTCGTTCCACGTGCCCGCTCCGCGCCCGTCACGTGTCCCGCGCCGACGCAGCCGCCGGACCGAGTTGCACACACAGACTTCCAGGAGTGAATTCCCATGGCCGAGACGAAGCTCGTCGCCGAGGCCCGTACCGAGTTCGGCAAGGGTGCCGCCCGCCGAATCCGCCGCGCCGACCAGGTTCCCGCCGTCATCTACGGCCACGGCGGCGACCCGGTGCACGTGACCCTGCCGGGCCACGACTCCATGCTGGCGCTGCGCTAGACCAGTTTCCTGCTCAAGATCGACGTCGACGGCGAGGGCAGCTGGCCGTCGCCAAGGACGTCCAGCGCGACCCGGTCAAGAACATCATCGAGCACATCGACCTCAGGTCGTGCGCGCCGGCGAGAAGATCACCGTCGACATCCCCGTGAACATCGTCGGCGAGTCGGCCCCCGGCACCACCCACCTCGTCGAGGAGCCGACGCTGTCGCTCGAGGTCGAGGCCACGCACCTGCCCGAGTCCGTCGAGGTCTCCATCGAGGGCCTCGAGGCTGGCTCGAAGATCCACGCCTCGCGACGTCGCCCTCCCGCAGGGCTCGACCCTGCTCTCCGACCCGAAGGCACTCGTCGTGCCGTCACCGAGCCGCGCGGCGAGGCCGGCGACGACGACGAGTCCGCCGCGTCAGCCGAGGCGCCCGCCGGAGGCCTCCGCGGAGACGCTGAGCCTCCCGCAGCACCCAGAGCGACCCGGCCCGAGCCGGACCGCACCGGGCCTGGGCAGGGCCCTCTTCGGGCGCACGAGAAGGTCGTGCGCGGGGCAGGGTCTGCCCCGGCCCGACCTGTTTCACCTTGTATCCGCAGCGGCGGGAGAGTCTCTGCTGTCGGAAGGCGAAGAATTCTCCGTCGTCGTGAAGGGAACTGCGACATGAGCGACCGGCCCTGGCTCGTCGTCGGGCTCGGCAACCCCGGGCCCCAAGTACGCGGGCAATCGACAACGTGGGCCAGATGGTGCTCGACCTGCTCGCGGAGCGCACGGGCGCACGCTTCTCGACGCATGCGCGGGCTCAGACGGTCGTCGCCGAGGCGCGACTCGGCGCGCTCCCCGGCGGAGCCCCCGGGCCGCGCGTGATCCTCGCGAAGCCGACCACGTACATGAACACCTCGGGCGGCCCGGTCAGCGCGCTCGCGAAGTACTACGACGTCGACGCCGACCAGGTGGTCATGGTGCACGACGAGGTGGACATCCCCTTCGACACGATCAAGCTCAAGATCGGCGGGGGCGAGGGCGGCCACAACGGGCTGCGGGACACCACCAAGGCGCTGGGGACCAAGGACTACTACCGGGTCCGGGTCGGCGTCGGCCGCCCGCCGGGCCGCATGGACACCGCGGACCACGTGCTCAAGGACTTCTCGGCCACGGAGAAGAAGGACCTCCCGATCCTGGTGGACGACGCCGCGGACGCCGTCGAGCTGCTGGTCATCGAGGGGCTGCTGGCGGCCCAGGGCAAGTACCACGTGGCCAAGGCGTGACGCCCGCCGCGGTAAAGAAGTGATGCTCGCGGTGGTCGAGCTCGTCGAGACCCAGTTCTCGACGAGCCCGGCCACCGGAGCCGCTCAGCCGGCGGACGCCCTCAGTGCGCCTCCGCCCCCGCCCACGTCGTCAGGTAGCTCTCCGGGCCGCGCGCCAGGTCGTCGATGATCTCCTGGCCGCCCACCAGCCGCAGGTCCTCGACGTAGTCGGGCACCAGACCGTAGTGCGCGACGCCGTCGACGTTGACGTCCCAGGTGCGCTGGCCGGTGGTCTGCCGGTCGAGCAGCGTCCCGCCGTCGAACGACCGGAACGGGTAGGTGACGGGGTTCGCCGCGGCGTCGTCCCGGGGCGGCGGTGTGCCGCCGAACCCGTTCATGTCGAAGCCGAACCCGATGCCCGCGCCGTACCGGTCGCGGACGGGCGCGGTGCGCTCGTACTCCTCGACGAACTCGTGGGCGGCGTGCCCGTAGATCGTGGCGAACCCGCCGAGGGAGTAGAGGCGGTCGAGGTAGCTCTCGTCCATCCAGGAGTGCGTCGACAGGACGCCGGGGTAGTCCTCCTCCTCGAGGATGTCGAGCGTCTGGTCGGCGGCCTTCGCGCTCATGTGGTCGATCTCGACCATCATGTCCCGCTCGACCATGCCGCGGACGGCGTAGGCGCCGAGCCCGCTCAGCCCCTTCGTGTTGCAGAGGGTCCCCGGCGGGTAGAGGGGCAGGACGGGCGGGAGGTCGTCCTCCAGCTCGGGCGGGAGCTCGCCGTTGCCCGGGTTGTTGTCGTGCGGCTGGTCCGCGGGGCAGGAGCGCGCGTCCCACCAGGTGCCGGTGGAGAGGAACTGGCCGGCGTTGATGATCGTGCCCATGCTGCCCTCGTCGAAGCGGACGCCGCACAGCGCGTTGTCGAACTTGTGGCACAGGTACATGGAGCGGACGCCGAGGTCGTAGAGCTCGTCGAGGCCGGCGTCGATGTCGGCCCGCGAGCAGTTCGGGATGCGCAGGGTCTGCTTGCAGCCGAACGGCTCCGACGTCTCGACGCCGAGCACGACGGCGAGCTTGCCCTCCTCGATCACCTGCCGCGCCTGCTCGCTGCTGGTACGATCCGGAACCAGCCCTGGCCCGGCCCGCCGTACTGCGCGTCGACGTAGGCCTGCAGGTCGTAGGTGTCCTGCGCCTGGAGCCGGATCGCCGTCATCTCGTCGCAGCTCTGGTAGGTGCCCGGGTTGATGGTGCACAGCAGCGCCGTTGGTGACCAGGTCGTTGACGAGCACGCGCTGCCCGCCGCGCCAGGCCCGCTCCACCCAGCGGTAGTACATCTGCTGGTGGGTGAGGGAGTCGTGGGCGGGCCAGTCGGCGAAGGTCGGCCAGCCGGTGGTGTCGTGCGTGCCGATGGGCGAGCCGTTCCGGGTCAGGTTCTCCAGCAGGGCGCCGAGCCCGTGCGGCTCGTGCGACGGGCAGTCCCGCAGCGCCGTCTCGATCCCGTGCTCGGAGAAGACCTTGCCGCAGACGGCGGCGCCGCCCATGCCGTCCTGCATGAACATGTGGCTGTGCGCGTCGATGAGGCCGTACACCGTGCCGTCGGGCCGGGTGCCGGTGAAGGGCGTGCCGGTGACGTTGACCTCGGACTCCGGGCTGGGGAGCGTGGGCTCGGCCAGCGTTGCTCGGCCGAGGCGGCTGGTCAGGTGGCGGCTGCGTCCGGTGTTCGTGGCCGACGCCGGCGCCACCAGCGCCGTCGCGCTGAGGCAGGTGACTGCCACCGCGGTCACGAGAACTGCCGTTCGTCTGATGCGTCGCAGGCGTTGCACGAGACCTCCCGCTGGCCAGGGCGAGGCCTGTCGCTCCGCCGGTCGCGACGGCGCCGTTGCCGTTGCTGAGTTCGACACAGTAACAGGAAAGGTCACATACAGGGTAGATGTCGGTCAAACCGCTTTAGGTGCGATGACGGGGTTCCCGAGCTCGCGGACTTTGACCCTGGACCGGGTCGAGACCGCAGGCTCCCGGCATGCCCCTCTCGTACGCCGCCCGACGCCGCCCGCCCCACCCGGGCGACGGTCGGCCGCTCCCGGCGTCCTACCTCGTGTGGCTCGCGGCCGCCACCGTCTCGCAGCTCGGCGACGTGGTGCTCGGCTTCGCCGTCGGCTGGGTGGCGGCCGAGCACGGCGGCACGGCCGCCGGCCTGGTGCTGGCCGCCGGAGGCTTGCCGTCGGTGCTGCTGCTCCTGCTGGGCGGGACCATCGCCGACCGGCTCGGCGCACGCCGCGTGATGATCGCCGGCGACGCCGTGATGCTGGCGGTGTCGCTGGGGCTCGCGCTCGCCGTCCTGCACGCGGGGACGCCGCTGTGGCTCCTGCTCGCGACGAGCGTGCTGCGCGGCGTGGTGTTCGCGTTCTACAGCCCGTCGGCTGGGTCGATGCCCCGGCGCCTGGTCGCCGACGCCAGCTCACCCGAGCGCTGGCAGTGCGGCAGGGCGCGCCCAGACGGTTCTCCTGCTGGGCGCGCCCCTCGCCGGGATCCTGGTAGCCGCCGGCGGGCTCGGCTCGGTGGCCCTGCTCGACGCGGGCACGTTCCTCGTCGTGCTGTCGTCCTGCTGCTGGTCCGGCCCAGGTACCGGACACCGCCGCCGGACCGGGGCGTGCCGGTGTGGCAGGCCGCGCTGGACGGGGTGCGCGTCGTGCACCGCACTCCCGGCCTGACCGGTGCGCTCGCGCTGCTCGCGGGCGCAGCCGCGTTCCTCCTGCCCACCATGTCGCTCGTGCTCCCGCTCCTGGCGCGCGGCGCGGGTTGGAGCGTGTCGGCGACCGGCGTCGTCATCGGCGCGCAAGGCGCGGGGATCGTCGCGGTCACGGTGGTCGTCGCGCGACGGGGCGGTGCGCGACGGCCGGGTCTGGCGGCGTCGGGCGGGCTCGGTGCGGCTCGCTCGGGCAGGCAGGGCTGGTGGCGGCGGCCACGGCTCCGGACCGGGAGTGGGCGGCCGTCGCCGCGGCCGGCCTCGTGGGTGTCGGCAGCGGAATGTTCACCGCGCACCTCGGGCCGGTGGTGCTCGGGTCCGCACCGCGAACGCACCTGGCGCGAGTGCAGGCCCTGGTCGGACTCGTGCAGGTCCTGGCGGTGACGCTCACCAACGCGGGACTCGGCGCGCTCGCTGGCGGACGTCCCCGGCGGCCGCAGGAGGTGTCTCCGCGCTCGGGCTGCTGGGCTGCGCGGCCGGCGGTGGGATCGCCCTGTGGAGATTGACCCTCGAGCGGGTCGAGAGTGCACAGTGAGCGTATGCACGAACACCTGCGCAGCATCGGGGCGGTCTCCCGTGCGAGCGGCCTACCGGTCAGCGCCCTGCGCTTCTACGACGCCGCCGACGTGCTCCGTCCAACCTGGACCGATCCCGCCACGGGCTATCGGCGGTACTCGGCCGCACAGGTCGACCAGGCCAGGCTGATCAACCGTTTGCGTCAGATCGAGATGCCGCTCGCCGACATCGCCGAGGTGGTCGCAGGGCGCCACCGCCCGGCCGATGCGCTCACCGTGCTGGACCGGCACCGGCACGCTCTCGAGTCGCGGTTCGCCGCGGCCCGACAGCAGCTGGCCGACGCCCGTGACCTGCTCGCCGATCCGCCGGCCACCCGCTTCGAGGTGTCCGCCGCGGACCTCTCCCGGGCGTTCGCGGCCGTCCGCTACGCCGTGGCGTCCGACTCCGACTGGCCGGCGCTCACCGGCATCCTGCTCGACTGCTCGGACGGCGTGCTGCGGCTGGTGGCCTGCGACCGCGCCCGGCTCGCTGTCGCAACGGTTCCGGTAAGGGGCCTCGACGGGCCGCACCTGCGGGTCGTCGCACCGCTTGCACTGCTGGAGGCGCTGCCGGACGGCGCGGAGGCGTCGTCCGATGCGGCTGCTCACGCCAGGGGTGACGCGCCCACGCTCACCGTGGAGCTGCGTGTCGACCGGGTAGTGCTCGGCATCGCCGGGGCGGAGCCGGTCATGGCGGAACCGGTCGCCGCCGAGTACCCGGACTACCGGATCCTGTTGCGAGCGAGCTGGGCGCGGGAGGTGCGCATCCCTGTATCGGACCTGGTCAGCCGCGTTGTGGACGGTCGACCGGCTGCTGTGGGCGACACGGCCGACGTGTCCGACGTCGTGACGGTGCACCTGCGCGACGACGGCGTCGACATCGTGCAGCCGAGCGCCTCCGGCGCAGTGTCGTTCGACCGCGCGTACCTGCTGGAGGCGCTCGCCGCGACGGGTGGAGGCGAGGTGGTGCTGGCTCTCGACGCCGTCCGTCAGGTGCTGGCCGTGGCCTGCCCGGCACGGCCGGACGACAGGAGCCTGCTCATGCCGGTCCGCCTCCGGACATGAGCCGTCCGTGGCCGTCGGGCCGCGGTTGAGGGCTGGTCAGTGGACGGTTTGTCTCGCTCGGTGGTTCAGAACGTCAGCGGCTGGTGCCGGTCAGTCGTCGGGGCGGCGCGAAGAGCCAGCTCGCTCCGATCCGGGGCGCCAGGGCTCCCAGCCCCAGCCCGACGGCGATCGCCGCGGCCCAGAGCGCGACCGGCAGCCACTGCGACTGCGGGGCGGGGATCCAGATGGCGTTGCGGTACAGCAGGCACAGCAGCCCGAGCACCACCGACGTGTGTGTGACGAACACCGGCAGCGTCCGCGCGCCGATCCACTGCAACCCGAGTGACCTGGGCAGATACCGGGCGCCGGGTACCCGGGAGGCCAGCACGCTCACGGCCACTCCGGCCGGCACCCCTGCGATGTTGGCCAGCAGGTAGAGGCCGGGCACGTCGGCGAAGCCCAGCTCCCGAACGGCCATCTGGATCCCGAGCCAGACGGCGACGGCACCCACCGCCCAGAGCCACGTGACCCGCTCGGCGAACCGTTCGAGCAGCGACCGCAGATGCAGGCCACCCAGGAAGAAGAGCAGGAACTGAGCGGTACCCCGCCAGGCGATGCTCTCCGGTTCCCAGCCGGCCAGCGCCCACCCGCTCACGCAGGCGGCAAGCCACGAGCTGCACGGGCGCGGGCACCCGGCGCACCGCTCGCGCGATCACGAAGAACGCGGCGAGCGTCCAGATGAACCAGCAGCTCGGAGCGAGGGACCAGGAGCGACCAGGCGAGGTCGTCGCACAGGGTGCCCCAGTCGGCGTCGGCCACCTGGTAGTAGCCGGTGAGCAGGCGGACCACCAGGGAGATCGGCTCCCACAGGACGAAGACCCAGGCGAAGAAGAGCAGCTTGCCGCGGGCCAGGCGCGACCACGGCACCGTCATCCACTTCCCGGCGAACATGCCGGCCACCGCGAAGAACAGCGGCATGCGCAGGCTGCGCAGCGTCTCGTTGAAGTCTCGCAGCACGCTGACCTCGTACCCGGTCGACCACGTCCAGTTGGTCGCGTGGTACAGGACCACGAGACCGATGGCGAGGCCGCGGGCGGCGTCGGGCCAGGCGAGGCGGCGGGGCGCGCGGCCCGACGGCGGCGTCGTCGTGCCCCGGCACGCCTGCGTGCCGCTGGGGGTCCGGAAGGGGTGAACATCGCGGGTCATCGTACGTGCAGCGCGCCGCCGAAGGGCAGTCGCGCCTGGAGGCGCCGTGAGAGGCACCGTGGGAGGCGCTGTCAGTGGCCGGGAGTAGCCTGGGACCAGCCCCTCACGCCGTGACCGCACCCGGTCGTGCCCGTGATGGGCCCGTCGTCGTGCGCCCTCGAAGGACAGAACCCATGAACCTCACCGGCCTGCTCCCTACTCTCCTCGCGCGATCCCGGCGCTGCCGCCGCCGTGGAGCACGTGCGCGCCCGCGGCTTCGCGGACGTGGTGGGCCCGGCGGGCGTGCGCCCGCCCCTGCTGGTCGCCGCGTCCGAGCAGCGCCCGCTCGTGGTGGTCACCGCGACGGGCCGCGAGGCCGACGACCTGGCCGCGAGCCTGCGCGGCTACCTCCCGGAGGACCGGGCCGACGACGTCGCGGTGCTCCCGCCTGGGAGACGCTGCCGCACGAGCGGCTCAGCCCGCGCGCGGACACGGTGGCCAAGCGCCTCGCGGTGTTCCGCCGGCTGGCGCACCCGGCCGAGGGGCACGGGCAGGCGGGCGCGATCCGGCTCCTGGTGATGCCGGTCCGCGCGCTGCTGCAGCCCGTCGTCGAGGGCCTGGGCGAGCTGGAGCCGGTCCAGCTGGACATCGGCGCCACGGCGGACCTGACCGACGTCGCCGAGCGGCTCACCGCCGCCGCGTACACCCGCGTCGACATGGTGGAGCGGCGCGGCGAGTACGCGGTGCGCGGCGGCATCCTCGACATCTTCCCGCCCACGGAGGACCACCCGCTGCGGTGCGAGTTCTGGGGCGACGAGGTCACGGAGATCCGCTGGTTCGCCGTGGCCGACCAGCGCAGCCTCGAGATCGCGGAGCACGGGCTCTGGGCGCCGCCGTGCCGCGAGATCCTGCTGGACGACGCCGTCCGGGCGCGCGCGGCGGAGCTCGTGGAGACCCTGCCGGGTGCGGTCGAGATGCTCGACAAGCTCGCCGCCGGCATCGCCGTCGAGGGCATGGAGTCGCTGGCGCCGGTGCTGGTGGACCGCATGGTCCCCGTCCTGGAGCTCGTGCCCGACGACGCGCTGCTCGTGGTCAACGAGCCCGAGCGCGTGCGCCGTCGTGCGCACGACCTCGTGGCGACCACCGAGGAGTTCCTCGCCGCCGCCTGGACCGGGGCGGTGGCCGGCGGCGCGGCGCCCGATCAACCTGTCCGCCGCCTCCTTCGCGACGTTCGCCGAGGTGCGCGAGGTCGCGGCTCGGCGCGGCCTCGGCTGGTGGACCCTCTCGTCCTTCACGCAGGACACGGAGCTCACGGACGTGTCAGACACACGGTCGACTGGAGTGACCTCGACGGCTGACGCCTGCGACGGGGACCGTGTTCACGATCAGCGCCCGGGACGTCGAGTCGTACCGCGGGGACCTCGCGCGCGCCCTCGACGACGTGCACGGCCTGCAGGTCGCGAGCTGGCGGCTCGTGCTGACCACCGAGGGCCACGGCCCGGCCAAGCGGATGACGGAGCAGCTGCTCGGCGGCGGGTACCGCGGCCCGGCTGGCGATGTCGCTCGAGGAGGAGCCGGAGCCCGGCGTCGTGCACGTCGTCGCGGGCGGTGCCGGCAAGGGCTTCGTGGCCCCCGACCTGCAGCTCGCCATCTTCTCCGAGCAGGACCTGACCGGACGGGCCGGCTCGGGCACGCGCGACATGCGCAAGATGCCCAGCCGGCGGCGCAACGTCGTGGACCCGCTCCAGCTCAAGGCGGGCGACTTCGTGGTGCACGAGCAGCACGGCGTCGGCCGGTTCGTCGAGATGGCGCAGCGCACCATGGGCACCGGCGGCAACCGGGCCACGCGCGAGTACCTCGTGATCGAGTACGCGAGCAGCAAGCGCGGCCAGCCGGGCGACCGGCTGTTCGTGCCCACCGACCAGCTCGACCAGGTCACCAAGTACACCGGCGGGGAGTCGCCGTCGCTGTCCAAGATGGGCGGCGCCGACTGGAAGAACACGAAGGCCAAGGCGCGCAAGCACGTCACGGAGATCGCGAGCGAGCTGATCCGGCTCTACAGCGCGCGCATGGCCACGCAGGGCCACGCGTACGGCCCGGACACCCCGTGGCAGCGCGAGCTCGAGGACGCCTTCGCGTACGTCGAGACCCCCGACCAGCTCGCGACGATCGACGAGGTCAAGGCCGACATGGAGAAGTCCGTGCCGATGGACCGCCTGGTGTGCGGCGACGTCGGCTACGGCAAGACCGAGATCGCGATCCGGGCCGCGTTCAAGGCGGTGCAGGACGGCAAGCAGGTGGCCATCCTCGTGCCCACGACGCTCCTGGTGCAGCAGCACTTCGAGACCTTCTCCGAGCGGTACACCGGGTTCCCCGTCACCGTGCGGGCGCTGAGCCGCTTCCAGTCCGCCAAGGAGTCCGAGGAGACGCTGGCCGGCCTCAAGGACGGCAGCGTCGACATCGTCATCGGCACGCACCGCCTCATCACCGGCTCGGTCGCGTTCAAGGACCTGGGCCTGGTGGTCATCGACGAGGAGCAGCGCTTCGGCGTCGAGCACAAGGAGACGCTCAAGCAGCTCGCGCACCAACGTGGACGTGCTGGCCATGTCCGCCACCCCGATCCCGCGCACGCTCGAGATGGCGGTGACCGGCATCCGCGAGATGTCCACGCTGGCCACGCCCCCGGAGGAGCGGCACCCCGTGCTCACCTACGTGGGCGCCTTCGAGGAGAAGCAGATCGCCGCCGCGCTGCGGCGCGAGCTGCTGCGCGAGGGCCAGGTCTTCTACGTGCACAACAAGGTGGAGACCATCCAGCGCACCGCCTCGCGGCTGAACGAGCTGGTGCCGGAGGCCCGCATCGGCGTGGCCCACGGCAAGATGAGCGAGCACCAGCTCGACCAGGTCATCCGCGCCTTCTGGGAGAAGGAGCTCGACGTCCTGGTGTGCACCACGATCATCGAGACCGGCCTGGACATCTCCAACGCCAACACCCTGATCCTGGAGCGCTCCGACATGCTGGGCCTGTCCCAGCTGCACCAGCTCCGCGGGCGCGTGGGCCGCGGGCGCGAGCGCGCGTACGCGTACTTCCTCTACCCGCCGGAGAAGCCGCTCACCGAGACGGCGCACGACCGGCTCGCGACCATGGCTGCCCACACCGACCTCGGCGCGGGCATGCAGATCGCCATGAAGGACCTCGAGATCCGCGGCGCGGGCAACCTGCTCGGCGGCGAGCAGTCCGGCCACATCGCCGGTGTCGGGTTCGACCTCTACGTGCGCATGGTGGGCGAGGCCGTCTCCGCGTTCCGCGGCGACGCCGAGGAGGAGGCCCCCGAGGTCACCATCGAGCTGCCCGTCGACGCCCACCTGCCCGAGTCCTACATCGCCACGGAGCGGCTGCGGCTGGAGGCGTACAAGAAGATCGCCACCGCGCAGGACGCCGCGGCGCTCGCCGAGGTACGCGCCGAGCTCACCGACCGCTACGGCGCGCTGCCCGACGTCGCGGACGCCCTGTTCGACGTCGCCGACTTCCGCAACCACGCCCGCCAGGCGGGGCTCACGGACATCACCGCGCAGGGCAAGTACGTCCGGTTCGCGCCGGTGCACCTGCCCGAGTCGGCGCAGCTCCGGCTCAAGCGGCTCTACCCGGGGACGATGCTCAAGCCCGCGATCCGGGCGGTCCTCGTGCCGTTCCCGACCACGGCCCGGATCGGCGGCCGGCCGCTGCGCGGCACCGAGGTGCTGCGAGTGGGCGCGGGGCCTCATCGATGCGGTGATTCTGGCCGATGTGGGGGCTGCGGCTAAGGTCGGCACCAGCGCCTGACTCCGTGCGTCGCTGGCACGGTGGGCGTAGGTGAAACTCGGATTCACAGCAACTGGCCAGGACCGTATAGGCTCCACCCGCGTAACTCGCTCATCATGTCTTTTTTGTGTGGAGGACCCCGCATGGCTCTCGGACACCGCATGCGTGCGGTCATCGGCTCGGTAGCGGCAGTGACCGCGCTCGGAGCGCTGATGGCTGGCTGCTCGACTCGAACTCGCCGCAAGCGGCGGAGGGCGGCGGAGCAGGTGGTCGAGATGCGTCCGACGACCTGCGTGCCCTGCTCCCCGGTGAGCTGCGGGCGGAGTCCACGCGCATCACTGTCGGTACGGAGTCGGGCTACCCGCCCTTCGAGTACACGAACGAGGCCGGCCGCATCATCGGGTTCGAGATCGACCTGTTCGACGCCGCCTCGGACCGGCTGGGCCTGAAGTACACGTTCAGCGACATGCCGTTGAACTCGCTGATGGGCGAGCTGTACGCGAGCAACGTCGACGTCGCTTGCCGCGGCCATGTCGGACACGACCGAGCGTCAGATCGAGTACGACTTCGTCGACTACTACAACGACAGCGACGCGATCATCGTCCCGGCCGGCAACCCGGCGGGCATCAAGATGCTCAAGGACCTGTGCGGACGCAAGGTCGCGGTGCTCGGCGGATCGACCCAGAGCGCTACACGACGCAGCACACCGCGCTGTCCCTCAACCAGGGGAGTGCCAGGCCAAGCCGGTCACGTCACACCGTTCGCCACGGACGCCGACGCGCTCGCGCAGGTCCAGGCGGGCAAGGCGGACGCCGAGCTCACGCAGTGGTCCACCGGCGTCTACAACGCGAAGCAGGTCGGGTCGGGGGACGTCTTCGAGGTGGCGAACACCGAGATCATCAACCCGTCGCCCCTGGGCTTCGTGTTCCCGAAGGGCGACGTCGAGCTGGTGCGGGCCTACCAGGCTTCGCTGCAGAGCCTGATCGATGATGGCACCTACGCCGAGATCCTCGAGAAGCACGACCTCTCGGTCGGTGCGCTGGAGACGGCCACGATCAACAACCAGGTGCAGCAGTGACCCGCCGCTGAACGTCATGCACGACGGGCCGTCCCACACTGTGGGGCGGCCCGTTCTGTTGTGCCCGGTGGGCTCCGACGGCCTGTCGCCATGCCCTCGTGCAGGCCGCCGCCATCGGCCCAGGAAATAGTGGTCACCCTAGTGACCATTACGCCGCACGTCGGTTAGCCTGGTAACCGAAAGGAGTATGTCATGGCCAGAACGTCCCTCCGTACCCGGCGAGACCTCGCCTCACTCGGCGACCACGTCCGTGCCTGGCGCAAGATCCACGGCCTCACGGCCCAGCTCGTCGCCGACCGTGCGGGCATCACGCGCACCACGCTGCGTGCCATCGAGACCGGCACCGGGACCGTCAGCCTCGAGAACACGTTTGCGGTGCTGCGGGTGCTCGGCGTGGCGGACGCCGTCGTCGGCGCGACCGACCCGCTCACCACCGAGATGGGCAGGTTCCATGCGGAACGCGCCCTGCCGCAGCGGGTCAGAGTCTCTAGCTGAGGAACCGAGTGAGCCGCCGTTGTCGATACATGTCGAGGTCGAGCTGCCGGGCGGGGGACAGACCCGCGCCGGTGACCTCGACATGCACCTCAACCGGGGCGGGGCCCTGGTGGGCTGCACGTTCCGCTACGACGCCGCATACCTGCGCGACCCGCGCGCGTACGCCCTGTGCCCCGAGCTGCCGCTGACCCCAGGGAACATCCCGTCGGGCAGCGACCGGCCCCTGTTCGGCGTCCTCGCGGACTGCCAGCCCGACCAGTGGGGCCGCACCCTGCTGTTCAACGCGGAGCGGCGCGCCGCCCGCGCCGAGGGGCGCGGGTTCATGACCCTCACCGAGGTCGATTTCCTGCTCGGCGTGCAGGACGAGACCCGGCTGGGCGCGCTGCGCTTCTCGCTCGACGAGGGCAGGACCTTCATGGGGCCGCCCCGCGCGGAGGTCCCCGACCTGGTCGACCTGCCCTCGCTGACGGACGCCGCGGACGCCGTCGCGCAGCACCGGGAGACCGACCACGACGTGCGGCTCCTGGTCGCCGCCGGGACCTCGATGGGCGGGGCCCGGCCGAAGGTGACCGTGAAGGACAGCGAGGGCGACCTGTGGATGGCCAAGCTGCCCGAGAGCGGCGACCGGTGGGACGTGCAAGCCTGGGAGTACCTGACGCTGCGGCTGGCCTCGGACGCGGGCATCGAGGTGCCGGTCGCGCGGCTGCACCGCATCGGCCCGGCCCGGTCCATCCTGCTGACGCGCCGCTTCGACCGGCGGCCGGACGGCGGCCGGATCGGCTTCCTGTCCGCCGACAGCCTCACGCAGAAGGCGTTCTTCGAGGTCATCGACTACCGGACGCTCGCGGAGACGCTGGCGGACCACTCGGGCAGGCCCGCCACGGACGGGCACGACCTGTTCCGCCGCGTGGCCTTCACGCTGCTCGTGCGCAACGTGGACGACCACATGAAGAACCACGGCTTCCTGCGCCGTCCGGACGGCTGGTCGCTGTCCCCGCTGTTCGACGTGAACCCCAACCCGTTCGCCGTCGCGGAGTCGACGCCGCTGCGCCCGGGCGGGTCACCGCATCGACCGGGACGTGCGGGTGCTGCTGGCCACCGCGGACTCCTACGGCCTGCGGCAGGACGACGCCCGGCGGGTGCTCGCCGAGGTGGCGGCGGCGACGTCGGGCTGGACGCGCATCGCGCGCGACATGTCGCTCCCGCCGGAGGAGATCGCGCTGATGGCGGAGGCGTTCGAGAACCCGAACCGTGACGAGGCCCAGGCGGCCTGACCTGCGGGCATATCGGCCGAGGGAGCGCAGGTACGCTCGGGAGATGAGCAGGTAACACCCGGCCCATCGAGGCCTCCATCCGCACGGACTTCCGCGACGAGATGGACTACGGCTCCTACCTGGGGCTGGACGCGCTGTTGTCGGCGCAGCACCCGATGAGCGACCCTCCGCACCACGACGAGCTGCTGTTCATCATCCAGCACCAGACCACCGAGCTGTGGCTCAAGCTGGTGGTGCACGAGCTGCGCGCCGTGCGGCGGTACCTCGACACCGACGACCTGTCGCGCGCCCTCAAGGGCCTGGCCCGCGTCAAGCACATCCAGCGCACCATCACCGAGCAGTGGTCGGTGCTGGCCACCCTCACGCCCAGCGAGTACGCGGAGTTCCGGGGCTCGCTGGGGCAGTCCTCGGGCTTCCAGTCGCACCAGTACCGCGCCGTGGAGTTCCTGCTCGGGCAACAAGAACGCCGGGATGCTCCAGGTCTTCCGGGACAAGCCCGAGGTGCACGCGCCTGCTGGCGCTGCTGCTGGCGGAGCCCACCGTGTACGACGCGTTCCTGCGCCTGCTGGCTCGGCGCGGGCATGCCGGTCCCCGCCGAGATCCTGGACCGCGACGTCACGCAGGCCTGGACCGAGCACCCCGAGCTGACCGCCGTCTTCAAGACGATCTACGAGGACCCCCACGCCCACTGGGAGCTGTACGAGGCGTGCGAGGACCTGGTCGACATCGAGGACGCGTTCCAGCTCTGGCGGTTCCGCCACCTGCGCACGGTGCAGCGCACCATCGGCTTCAAGACCGGCACGGGTGGCTCGAGCGGCGTCGGCTTCCTGAAGCGTGCCCTGGACCTGACGTTCTTCCCCGAGCTCATCTCGGTGCGTACCGAGATCGACGGCCCGCTCGGTGCCTGACGGGCGTGCCGCGACCGCGTGCCGGCAAGCGTGCCCGAGACGACGCTCCCCGGCGTCGTCGACCGTCATGTGCACCTGGGCCTGGTCGACCGGGCGCTCCTCGCCGGACGGCCCGGTCGCCGAGGTGCACGACCTGGGCTGGGACCCGCGCGAGACGACCGCCTGGGCGGCCGCTCCGCCGTCGGGCGTCCGGATCCGGTACGCCGGGCCGTTCCACACCGCGCCCGGCGGGTACCCGACCGGCCGCTCCTGGGCGCCCGACGCCGCGGTGCGGCACGTCGCCGCGCCGCGCGAGGCCGCCCAGGCGGTGGCCGACGTCGCCGCCGCGGGCGGCTTCGCGGTCAAGGTCGCCCTGCACGCGGGTATGTCGCTGCTGCCCGACGACGTCCTGCGCGCGCTGGTCGACGAGGCGCACGCGGCCGGGCTGCCGGTGCTCGTGCACGCGGAGGGTGCGGGCCAGGCCGAACGTGCGGTCTCCGCTGGTGCGGACACGCTGGTGCACGTGCCGTGGACCGAGGCGCTGTCGTCCGACGCCGTGATCGCCGGTCGGCGCACATGACCTGGGTCTCCACCTTCGCGATCCACGACGGGCCCGGTCGACTCGATCGGGCTGGAGCGGCGCGCTCGACAACGCGCGGCGGTTCGTCGCGGCGGGCGGGACGCCTCGTCTACGGCACGGACATGGGCAACGGGCCGACGCCGTCGGGGTCAACGAGCGCGAGATCGAGCTGCTCGGCGAGGCGGGCCTGACGGGGGAGGCGCTGCGGCACGCGGTCCTAGGACCGCCGTCGGCCCCCGCGCTGACCGCGCCGCTCCCTCATCCCGGAAACGGCAACGGACCTGATCGCCTGGCTCCGCGCCGCCCGCCGCCTCTGACGACACACCCCGCCGCCCGCACCACCGTTGGTCGAGCTTGTCGAGACCTCTTCCACCCTGCTGGCCGAGCTTGTCGGTGAACCGAGGTCTCGACAGGCTCGACCAGCGGTGTGTCGGGGGGCGGGTCAGTTGCGGTTGATCCTGAACGTCGACGTCGTGTTCTCGATGTCGCGGTAGTTGTTCTCCAGGACCAGGTTGTTGAACGTCACCGAGCCGACCGCCGGCCCTTGCCCCGTCTCCGGCATCGGGTTGGCCCAGATCCCGTACCCGGACTTCGCGTCGTACTGTCGCCGCTGCGCTGCGCCCCGGTGATCGACACGTCGGTGAACACGGTGTCCTGTACCGGGTTCACCGGCTGACCACCGACGTACTGGGTCTGGAACATGATCCCGGAGTACGTCGGGTCCACGATGTCGAGGTCGTTGACCCGGATGGCGCTGAACGTCTTCGACGCCGAGAACATCCACACCGCCGGGAACACCTGGTCACCCCAGAAGTGCCCGCCGGAGCGCACCACCGAGATGCCCTCGAAGGTGGTCGGCGCAGGGCCGAACCCCTCCATCGGGTACCCGAAGTCCAGCGAGCTGATCGTCACGCCGGAGTAGACGAGCGTGTCCGCGATGTAGATGTTGCGGAACGTGTTGTCCTGCCCGCCGTAGACGGCCAGGCCGGCGGCCCGCCAGGTGTTGTGGACGTCAGGTTCTCGAACACGTTGCCCCGCTGGCCGCTGCCCCCGGCGTCGGTCGCCGCGAACAGGGCGAACGAGTCGTCGCCGGTGCCGCGTGCCTGGTTGTTGTGCGACGTGGTTGTTCGCGCTGCCGTTGGTCATGTTCAGGGCGTCCGCGAACGTGTTCCGGATCCGGGAGTCCTTGATCTCCGAGCCGTCCATGTTGGCGGCCCAGAACATGCAGATCATGTGCTCGACCCAGATGTTGTCGATAGTCATGTCGGAGACGTTCGCGAAGTCGAAGACCTTGCCCGGGCCGTCGATCCGCGACGTGTAGTTGCCGAAGTACGCGAAGTCGCGGAACGTCGAGCCGTTCGCGGTGCCCTCGGCCCGGAAGCCGATATCGGTGTTCTCCTGGCCGGCCGGGGCGTGGAACCGGGTGAACCACGGCCCGGCGCCCACGATGTCGACCGCCTTGCCGTAGACCTGGAACTTGCTCGCGGTCTGGTAGTTCCCCGCGGGGAGGTAGACCCCGGCCAGGTTGCCGGTCGTGTCCATCCGGAAGCGGTCGAGTGCGTTCTGCACGTCCTGGTGCGTGAAGCCCGTGGGCTCGATGTAGCGGGCGGGGTCCGGGTTGGCCTGCGCCGTCACCTGCTCCAGGTCGACGAAGTCCACGGTGTACGTGCTGGTGTTGCTCGCGGTCTTCTGCAGGCGGATGGTGTGCCCGGCCTGGACGGTGGTCCCGAGCAGGGCGTTCGCCTCGTCGTAGATGTGCCGCGGAGCACCCTGGCCCGGCTGGTTGCCTGGGTTGCCTCCGGGCCGTACAGCCACGCGTACCGCGAGGTCAGGTCGATGTTCTTGAGGAACTGACCGTCCACGTACACGGCCAGCGTGGAGTTGGAGCCGCCGCCGCCCGCGGCGTCGGGCATGGAGAACCGCACCACCAGGGAGTTGGTGGGCGCCCGTGTGGTCCACTGGACATACTCGCCCGTCGCGTCGAGCGTGACTGCTCGGCGCCCGGACGCCTCGCCCGCGAGGTCGCCGACCACCCGGTTCGGCCCGACGGCGACCGCCCCGCCGCCGGTCACGCCGTCCTCCGCCTCGTACGTGTCGAAGGGCATGTTCGCGCCGCGGCCGATGAACAGCGACTGCGTCACCTCGTTGTTCGCGCGCCGCGCCTCGACCTCCGTCGAGTCGGGGGCGGCAGTGATCGTGACATCGTAGGAGCCGTTGGCGGCGGGCCAGGTACCCAGGTTCACGCTCTGACTGGTGGCGCCGGCAGCGATGGTGCCGGAGACCGAACCCGTGAGGGTGCGCACCGTCGTTCCCGACGAGTTCTTCACGACGACGGTGAGGCCGTGCGCCCCGGACGATGTGGCGACCGTGCCCCGGTTCGCGATCGTCGCCGAGAAGGTGACGGTCTCGCCCGCGG
Source organism: uncultured Solirubrobacteraceae bacterium (assembly GCA_963827335.1). Taxonomy (GTDB): domain Bacteria; phylum Actinomycetota; class Thermoleophilia; order Solirubrobacterales; family Solirubrobacteraceae; genus DASQMT01. The sequence goes on along the minus strand of CAWHAP010000023.1, from coordinate 654,224 downwards.
CCGGGGTGCTCGGCGTCCACGACACCGTCGGGACCAGGTCGGAGCTGGCGATCTGGGCGACCACCAGGGGATCTGGTCTGACGTATTCGTTGTCGCCCTCGGACTGTTCGGGAACGGTGTTCGACGGGTCGACCACGGCACCGATCTCGTAGGATCCGGCGGCAGCGCCCCGACGTTCGCGCTGACAGTCGTCGTTGCGCCCGCGGCGAGCGCGCCGACCGGGACGGTCGCCTCTGTCTCACCGTCGACGGTGAGCGCGACGTTCGTCGCCGGCGACGCCAGCGTCCCGATGTTCCGCACGGTGGCGGACAGTGTGACGTCGTTGGACTCGGTCGGCGACGCCGGGGTCGCCGAGACACCCGTGACCGTGAGGTTGGGGTTCGCTGCCGGTACGCCGAACACCTGGAGCTCGGCCACCTGGCCGTTGCCCGAACCGGTGTTGCCCGTGAACCGTAGCCGCACCTCGCGCGCGGTACCCGTGACCGGGACGGTCACGGTGTTGCCCGTGGCGGGGGAGAAGGCTCGTGCAGCCGACGGCGCGAGCGTGACCCACACGTCGCCGGTCCCCGTGCGGCCCTGCACCTCGAAGGTCTGGGTCCGTGGCCCCCAGGCGGTGGCCGGGGGCAGCTTCACGACGACGTCGCTCAGCGTGGCCGCCGACTCCAGCATCACCGCGAGCGTGCTCGGGTACTGGCCGCCCGCGCCCTCCCAGTAGGTCGAGGTGTTGCCGTCGTTGGCGTTGCTCGCCACGTAGTTCCACTCCGTCGACGAGGCCGTGATCGGGCGACCCGGGGCGAGATCGGTGCCCTCTACCGGCTCCTCCGGGTCGGGGGCGTCGCGCGTGCCGCGCACCTCGAGCTCGGAGAGCTGGCCCGCGGACCAGCCGGTGTTCGCCGTGATGGCGACGCGCAGGTAGCGCGCCGCCGTGTTCGGCACGTCGATGGTCACCGTGTTGCCCGACGCCGGGTCGAACCGACGCTGGGCGCTCGCGGCCAGCGTGGTGAAGGACGCGCCGTCGGCGCCTGCCTGCACCGATAAGGTCTGCGTCCGGGCCTCCCAGGCGGCGGGGAGCTTGAGGACGACCTCCTCGACTGTGGCCCCTGCGCCCAGGTCGACCTGGGCCCACTGCGGGAAGCTGTTGTTGGTGGACTCCCAGTAGGTCGCCTGGTTGCCGTCGGTCAGGTTGCCGGCCAGGTAGGGCGCGTTGTTGCTGCTCGCGGCCGCGGGCGCGCCCGCGGAGAGAACTACGGGCGCGGCGGCAGCCGGTGCCGGAACGAGTACCGCCGCGGTGAGGGCGGCGGCGGTGAGCACCGACAGCAGAGCGGGAGCGAGTCCCGGTCTGAGTGCGTGGCGTGGTGCGGCGGAGCGGAACATCGACGTCCCCGATCTCCCGTCCTCATTGACGGGTGTCATCACCAGGATTCGGTACTTGCCGTAGGTCTGTGAACAAAATGCAAGCTCTTGTCGAGTTCTTGCGTTACAGCGGTATGGACATTACTGATCGCAGGACTGGGGCGTCAAGGGTTGCGGCAGGGCGGCCTGGCACAGGTCGTACGCTCAGGCCGGAACCGAACGACCTGGAGCACTCGTGACCGACCCCGCATCTCCCGCACACACCTCCGCACCCGTCGCCGGGCGGTCTTCCGCCGACCCCGAGGCGGGCGCATCCGTCGAGCCCGTGAACCTGCCCGCCGTGCTGCGCGAACAGGCCGCCGCGCTCGACGCCGTCGACCCGCTCGCCCGCTGTCGTGACCTCTTCGCCCCGAGCGACGGGCTGGTCGCCTACCTGGACGGCAACTCGCTGGGCCGGCCGCTGACCGCCACGCGCGAGCGGCTCGCCTCCTTCGTCGACGGGCCGTGGGCCGCGCGCCTGATCCGGTCCTGGGACGAGGGCTGGATGGACGCGCCGACCGAGCTCGGCGACACCCTCGGCCGGGTGGTGCTGGGCGCGGCGCCGGGGCAGACCGCTGTCGCCGACTCCACGACGGTGCTGCTCTACAAGCTGGCCCGCGCCGCGGTCGACGCGCGCCCCGGGCGCCGCGTGATCGTCGCCGACACCGAGAACTTCCCCACCGACCGGTTCGTGCTGCAGGGCATCGCCGCCGAACGTGGCCTGGAGCTCCGCTGGATCACGCCGGACGCCGAGGCGGGTGTGACGCCGCAGGACGTTGCGGCCGCCGTCGGGCCGGACACCGCCCTTGTCCTGCTCAGCCACGTCGCTTACAAGTCCGGGTACGTTGCGGACGTCCCGGCGATCACGCGGATCGTGCACGACGCCGGGGCGCTCGTCCTGTGGGACCTGTGCCACTCGGCGGGCTCGGTCCCGCTGGACCTGGACGCCGACGGCGTGGACATCGCCGTCGGCTGCACGTACAAGTACCTGAACGGCGGGCCGGGCTCGCCCGCGTTCGCCTACCTGGCCGCCGGCCTCCAGGACGAGGTGCGCCAGCCGGTCCAGGGCTGGATGGGGGCCGCCGACCCGTTCGCGATGGGGCCCGAGTACGAGCCCGCGACCGGGATCCGTCAGCTCATCAGCGGCACGCCGCCGGTGATCGGGATGCTGCCGATGCGCGACATGCTGGCGCTGATCGAGGAGGTCGGCATGCCGGCGGTACGCGAGAAGTCGCTGGCGCTCACCGGGTTCGCGATGGAGATCGCCGACGAGTACCTGGCCGGTGTGCGGGTGGCCTCGCCGCGTGACCCGGAGCGCCGGGGGAGCCACATCATGCTCGACCACCCGGACTTCAAGCGCGTGGTCGCGGAGGCCTGGGCGCGCGGCGTGGTGCCGGACTTCCGCCCGCCGCAGGGCCTGCGGGTAGGCCTCTCCCCGCTGAGCACAAGCTTCACGGAGGTAGCGAACGGCCTCTGGGTAATCCGGGACCTGTTGGGCTGAGCCTGTATCGCTGGTCGAGCATGTCGAGACCCGGTTCGTCGAGACCAGGGTCTCGACAAGCTCGACCAACGGATGGACTCGACCGCCTAAGGCTCAGGTCAGCGTTAGCGCCAGGGCGCCCAGGGACTTGAGGGTTTCTTCCGCCGCCTGCTCGTCGTAGCCGCGTGTGCACACCGAGATCACCAGGGCGTCCGGACCGGGCTCGCCCACGAACGCGACGTCGTGCCGGATGCCGTCCACCCAGCCGGACTTCGAGCCGAACGGGACGCCGTGCGGTACGGCGGGGTGAGCTGGCGGTCGGCCTGGCGGCCGAGCATCTCGCACATCCACGCGGTCCGTTCCGGACCCGCCAGCCTGCCCGTGACCAGGGCGGACATGAGGAGGCACAGGTCGGCCGCCGTCGTGCGGTGCGACGCACCCGCCTGCTCGGCGGCCAGGTCGGAGTACTTGCGGCCGAAGACCGAGCCCGTGGCGCCGGCGTCGGCCAGGACCTTGTTCACGGCGGGCAGGCCCACCCGCTCGGTCACGATGTTGGTCGCCTCGTTGGAGGAGACGACGATCATGCGTTCGACGACGTCGCCCAGCGGCATCGGGGTGCCGTCCGGCGGCAGGCCGCTGTCGACGTCGTCGGGCTCGATCGTGTACTCGCCGGCGCCGGGCACCTGCGAGGTGAACGTGCGGGTGGCGGTGCAGGGCTCGTCGAGGCGTCGCCGTACCGGCGTCGAGCTCGCGGGCGGCCGCGACCAGCACCGCGAGCTTCACGGTGGAAGCCGCGTAGAAGTCCAGGTCGGTCCCGGCGCGCGGCCAGCACCTCGCCCGACGCCCGGGCGATCCGGTAGGCCACCACCGGCACCCCGTCGCTGTGCGTGCCCGTCGACACCATCTGCGTCCAGCCTCTCGTCGATCCGGTCCTACTTCGCGACCTCTCCTACCTCGCGGCCTCGAGCACGACGTCGGCCCAGGCGCGGACCAGCGCGCGCGCCTGCGCCTCGTTCTCCACCGCGTCGGGCCAGCGCCGCCTCGGCCAGCGTCGCCCGGTCGATACCCAGCTCGCGACAGCGCCGCCTCGTCCCAGGTCGCCATGCGCTCCGGTCGCGCCTCGGGGTGGAACTGCAGGCCCCAGGCCGCGCGTCGCCCACGCGGAACGCCTGGACGGCGGCAGTCCTCGCTGGTGACCAGCAGCGTGCGCCGACGGCGGCAGCGCCGTGACCGAGTCCTCGTGGTTCTCGATCATCCACAGGGGCTCGTCCGGTACGCCGGGCAGGCGGCCGAAGATCGGGTCGTCGACGGCGGCGGGCAGCACCGTGAGCGGGCGCATGCCGCGCTCCGTCTCGCCGGACTTCGCCGTCACCTGACCGCCCGTGACGTGCGCCAGGAGCTGCCCGCCGAGGCACAGGCCGAGCACCGGCACGCCCGTCGTCCAGGGCCTTGGCGGCGAGCTCTCGCTCGCGCGCCAGGAACGGGTGGTTGAGCGTCGTCGTCCGGCATGAAGCCGCCGCCCAGCAGGACCGCGCCCGCGAACCCGTCGAGGGTTCCGGAAGGTCGGGCCGGGAGTCACGACCGGGTCGATGCCGGTCTCCGGGAGCCATTGCTCGAGCCTGCCCATGGAGCTCGTGGGCGAGTTCAGGGCCACGAGGACGCGCGTCATGAGCTCGACCCTAGGGCGACCAGCTCCGTCGACGCGCGGCCCGTGGAGAAGTGGCAGGCCGCGACGGTGGCCCGACGCCGCCGTGCCGGAGTGCGCGACCAGCGCCGGCCGTCCGTCTCGCACACCGCGGCACCCACCGGCTCCGGTCGGCCGCGGTAGGCGGATCGTCGAGCCGCGCCTCGGGCAGCGTCGGCGCGAGCCAGCACCGCGTGTGGAACGGGCAGCCGGACGGCGGGTCCACCGGGGAGGGCGGGTCGCCCTCCAGGACTATCGCGCCCCCGCCGCCGGTCACCGACTGGCGGCCGGCGTCCGCTGGTCGAGCTTGTCGCGCCCCGGGTCTCGACAAGCTCGACCAACGACTCGGCCAGCAGAGCGGGCGCAACCGGCGAAGCGCCCGACCAGCCGGATCGCGGGTCCGGCACGGGCACCGCCGACAGCAGCGCCTGCGTGTACGGGTGCTGCGCGCCGTCGTACACGTCGGCCTCGGGCCCCTGCTCGACGATCCGGCCCAGGTACATCACGGCGACGTCGTGGGCGATGTGCCGCACCACGCCGAGGTCGTGCGCGACGAACAGGTACGACAGGCCGAGCTCGCCTGGAGGTCCTCCAGCAGGTTGATGACCTGGCCCTGCACCGACACGTCGAGCGCCGAGACCGGCTCGTCGCACACCAGGATCTTGGGCCGCAGCGCGAGCGCACGGGCGATCCCGACGCGCTGCCGCTGGCCGCCGGAGAACTGGTGCGGGTACCGGTTCGCGTGGTCGGGGTCGAGGCCGACGAGCTCCAGCAGCTCGCTGCACCGCGGCCCGCCGTCCGCCCGGCGGCGTCGATGCCGTGGATCGCGAACGGCTCGCCGACGATCTCGCTCACCGACATCCGCGGGTTCAGCGACGTGTACGGGTCCTGGAACACCATCTGCACGTCGCGGCGCAGCTGCTTGCGGCCCGCCCGGGACAGGCGCGTCGACGTCCTCGCCGTCGACGAGCACCTGGCCGCTCGTCGGCCGCTCGACGCCGACCAGCATCCGCGCCAGCGTCGACTTGCCCGAGCCGGACTCGCCCACCAGGCCGAGCGGTGCGGCCGCGCTCGAGGCGTGAGCGAGACGCCGTCGACGGCCTTCACCGCGCCCGACCGAACGGCGCAGCAGGCCCGTGCGTACCGGGAAGTGCTTGACGAGGTCGCGTACCTCGAGCACGGGCCAGGTCAGTCATCGCTGCCTCCAGCGGCGTCGGCGGGTCCGGGTCTCGACAGGCTCGACCAGCGCGAGCCGACCGCCGGGGTGCCGTCGGACGGGTCGGGCCTGGATCCGGCCCGCCATGATGTCCGCCGCGAAGTGGCACGGCCGACGTCCGGCCCGGCCCGGGGTGGCCAGCGGCGGCACCTCGGTGCGGCAGACGTCGCGCACGGCGTCGCAGCGCGGGTGGAACGGGCAGCCCGACCGGCATCGCGGCCGGGCTGCGGCGGGCGGCCCGGGATCGACGGGCAGGCGGCCCCGGTCGCCGGCCGCGCCCGACGGGCATCGCGCGCAGCAGCGCCCGCGTGTACGGGTGCGCGGGCGTCGTGAAGACTGGCACCACCGGCGCCTGCTCGACGGCGCGGCCCGCGTACATGACCGTGACGTCGTCGGCGACGCCGCCACGACGCCGAGGTCGTGGGTGATCAGCACGAGGCCCATCTGCCGCTCGCGCCTGGATCTCCGCGAGCAGTCGCAGCACCTGCGCCTGGACGGTGACGTCGAGGGCGGTGGTCGGCTCGTCGGCGATGAGCACGTCGGGGTCCATGGCCAGCGCCGACGCGATCATGACGCGCTGGCGCATGCCGCCGGAGAACTGGTGCGGGTACTCCTTGATGCGGGCCTTCGCGTTCGGCACCTTGACCAGGTCGAGCAGCTCGATCGGCCCGCTTGCGGGCGTCGCCGCGCGACAGCCCGCGCCGCGCCCGCAGCGCCTCGGTGAGCTGGTAGCCCACGGTGTGCACGGGGTTGAGCGCGGCCAGCGCGTCCTGGAACACCATCGCCACCTGCTCGCCGCAGCGTGCGCGGTGCTCCTTGCGGCGTCAGGGCGAGCAGGTCGGTGCCGCGCGAGGCGGACGCTCCCGCGCGTGACCCGCGCCGTGTCGGGCGAGCAGACCCATCACGGCCAGCGACTGACCGACTTGCCGGAGCCGGACTCACCCACGATGGCGAGGGTGCGGCCGGCCTCACACGGTAGGACAGGCCGTCGACGGCGCGCACCACGCCGTCGGGCGTACGGAACTCGACGGCGAGGTCCGTGACCTCGAGCAGCGGGGTGCCCGACGTCGGGCGCGTGGCCGGGCTCGTTTCGGTGTTCGGGTGGGCGCTCATGCCGCAGCCTCGGGTCGAGGGCGTCGCGCAGCGCGTCGCCGAGCACCACCAGGGCCAGCACGGTCGCGAGCAGGCAGCCCGAGCGGGAACAGCAGCATGTGCGGGTACCCGCCGAGCACCCACTCGGAGCCGTTGCTGATCATGATCCCCCAGGAGATCGCGGGCGGCCGCACGCCGATACCGAGGAACGCGAGCACGGCCTCCGCGCCGATGACCCCTGCGATCGACGTCGGGACCAGGGCGGTCACCGGGCCGATCGCGTTGGGCAGCACGTGGCGGAACATGATCGCGCAGGTCGGAGGCGCCGAGCGCGCGGGCGGCGGTCACGTAGTCGAGGTTCTTGGCCTCGAGGACGCTGGCGCGGACGTACCGGGCGTAGCCCATCCAGCCGAACAGGATCAGCACGATCGCGGGCAGCAGGATCGTGTCGAACGTGCCCGAGCCGACGTCCACGTTCTGAACAGGCGAAGCAGGAGCAGCGCCGCGAGCAGCAGCGGGATCACGAGGAACACCTCGATCGGTCGCGGGACGACCAGGCAGTCGACCCAGCCCAGGTAGTAGCCGGCGAGCAGGCCGAGCGTCGACGCCGATGAGCAGCGACGCTGCCGACCACCACGAGGGCGAGCAGCAGCGACGGCCGGGCGCCGTACGCGAGCTGGGCGAGCAGTGTCGCACCCGAACGCGTCGGTGCCGAACGGGTGCGTGTCGCCGAAGCCCTGCGGTCTCGGCTTGGCGTCGCCGATCGACGCAGTGCCGCGGGTCGGCGCTGGTGAACAGCGCGGGAACGCGGCCACCACCGACGAAGAACACGAGGATCACGGCCGAGACGATGATGTCGGGCCGGCGGCGCAGGGTGCGCCAGGCGTCCGTGGCCAGCGTGCGGGACGCGGCGCCGGCGACGTCCCGGCCGCGGCGGCGGCTGCCTCACTCATAGCGGATCCTCGGGTCGAGCGCGGCGTAGGCGATGTCCACGACGATCATCACCACGACGGTCACGACGGTCAGGATGGTCACGATGCCGACGCACGAGCGCCGACGTCGACGCCCGCACCGCCTCCCACAGCACGCCGCCCATGCCGTAGATGTTCATCATCCCCTCGGTGATGACGGCGCCGCCGAGCGCATCGGCGAACGTCAGGCCGACGGCGGTCACCACGGGCACCGACGAGTTGCGCACGACGTGGTGCAGTGATCACGTGCCGCTCGCGGCAGGCCCTTCGACCGCGCGGTGCGCACGTGGTCGCCGCTGTAGCGCTCGAGCTGGCTCGCGCGCACCAGACGGATGAACGCGGCCGAGCCGGCCAGGCCGAGCAGGATGCCGGGCACGAGCGACCGTGGCCCACGGGTGGCTCGGCGTCGAAGGACGGCCTGAACCAGTACGGCGGCCAGGCTGTTCTCGCCGAAGGTCTCCTTCGGCCCAGTTCGACAGCGGCACGGAGACGACGTATCGGTAGACGAGCGAGCAGCACGAAGACCGGGAACGCGTCGATGAGCACGCTCGTGAGCCGGATGCCGTGGTCGACGGCCCGGCCGCGCCAGCGGGCGGCGACCGAGCCGAGCACCATGCCGAGCACGAGCCACGTGACCGTCACGACGCAGAACAGCCGGAGCGTGTTCGGGCGCGGCGCGTCGCGACGATGTCGGTGACCTCGCGGCCGCGCAGGTTGGTGCCGAAGTCGCCCTGCGCGTACTGGCCGAGCGCGCTCGACGAACGGGCCGAGGCACGGGTTGCCCGGCTGGTCGTAGCAGGGGTCGTCGAGGCCGAAGCGCGCCTCGACGGCCGCGAGCTGCGCCGGCGACGGGGACCCGGTCGCCGAAGAACGCCAGCGCCGGATTGCCGTTGAGCTGGATGGCGAGCGTCGTGAGCAGGTGCAGCACGAACATCACCAGGAACAGCGTGCCGACCGCCTGCGAGACACCGCCGAGCGATGTAGCGGCCCATCGGGTCCTTCCCTCGGAGTGTGGCGCGGTGCCGACGGCGGGAGCCGCCTCGCTCGCGAGCGCGACTCAGCCCCCGGGTGGTGGCGTCGGCTACTCGCGTCACCGCCAGCAGGCGCAGCTTGACCGCGCCGCTGAACGGGTCGAGCACCACGTTGTCCAGGCGCTCGCTGTAGTACGTCGGCGCTCAGCTCGACCGGAACGGGATGGTCGGGAACTCCGCGGCGAGGATCGCCTCGGCCTCCTGGTAGTGGGCCACCGCCTCGTCGAGCGTCGGCGCCTCGTCGCCCTCGTCGAGCTTGTCCTCGAACTCCTCGCTGTACCAGCCGAAGTTGCGCCGCGCCCTCGGCTCGCCCGAGGCGTAGAAGGCGCGAGGTAGTTCTCGTTCAGCGGGTAGTCCGGGAACCAGTTGTTGCGGAACGTTCCGTCGAACGCCCGCTCGCGAGCGGTTGGCGGAGAAGTCGGGTGTCGGCGTTGAGCTCGTACGGGATGCCGAGCACCGCCTCGATGGAGTCGCCGATCGCCTTGAAGTACTCGCTCCTCGGTCTCGTCGTGGCCCAGGCTGATGCTCAGCGTCTCGCCCTCGGGCCAGCCGCCGGCCGTCCTCCAGCGCGGCCTTCGCGGCCTCGGGGTCGAAGGTGCACCACTCGCAGGTGCCCGGCCTCGCCGCCGGGGACGGCGCCCGGCACGACCCACGAGTCGGCCGGGCTGGCCTGGCCGCACCGAGCAGCTGTCGATGATGCCCTCGCGGTCGATCGCCATCGAGATGGCCTTGCGGAACTCGATGTCCGTCCACGGCCCCTCCGTGGTACAGCGGGAAGCCCATGTAGGTCAGCGCCGCGCCGGGCCGCTCGACGTAACGCGCTCGGAGAGCTCGGGGTCGTGCCTCGGCGCCGCGGCCAGTTCGGCCGGCGGCGGGTAGCTGACGTCGAGGTCGCCGGCCTGGAAGTCCGGCCCAGGCGATCCGCCCCGGCGTACTCGGTCCAGTCGATGGCGTCGATAGCTCGGGGGTCTCGTCCAGCGGGTAGTCCGCCCACTTGCTCGGCGGTCACGGCTGACGCCCTGATGCCACTCGGTGATCTGGAACGGGCCGTTGCCGATGGGCTTGACAGCGCACGCCTCGACGTCGTCGAGGCACTCCTGCGGCGATCGGGAAGAAGCCCGGTGTAGCCGAGCATCGTGGCGAAGCCGGCGAACGGCCCGGTGAGCGTGACCTCGAGCGTCAGGTCGTCGACGACCTTCAGCGCCGGACAGCTCGTCTCGGCCTCGGGTCCTCGACGGTGACGTTGCCCTCGTCGTCGGTCTCGCCCTGCATCTCGTCGTAGCCCTCGAAGCGCTCGAAGAAGTAGTTGTTGTACATGCGTTGTGGCCGTCGGCCGTGTAGTTCCAGGAGCGGGCGAACGCGTCGGCGTCGACGGGCTCACCGTTCTGGAACGTCAGGTCCGGCTTGATCTTGATGGTCCAGACCGTGTTGTCGGTTCGGTCTCGATCGACTCGGCCACGTAGTTGTACGGCTCGGTGGTCTCCGGGTCGTAGCGGACCAGGCCGTCGTAGACGACGTCGAGCACCCCGATGTTGTCGTCGAGCCGGAGTCCCCCGGGAAGCAGCGTCTCCATGTCCTGGCTCGATCGCAGGTCTCCAGCGTGACCGGTCGCGTCGCTCTCGGGCTCGGTGGCGTTCGGTGCTGCACCCGGCCACGGTCAGGGCCACCACGGCCGTCCCCGCGGCGAAGGTGGCGATGCGTGCTTGCCTCACTGATTGCCTCCCCAGTTTGTCTCCCCGGTCTGAGGGTGGGGGAGGTTTGGACCATATCGCCACGGGACTTGGGTCGCTTGGAAACTAGTGTTAACCGTCTGTAACGATTCGTCAGGACCCTTTCCTTGCGTTCCTTGCGGGACGAACAGGTACCGTGGTCCCGGCCAGGCGTACGGCGTCAGTTTCCGCCGAGACTGTCGAAACGGACCCCACTCCGGCCTCGCGCTCAGCGCCGGTCGCGGCCGGACCACCCGTCGCCGAGGCCGCGTACCGTCCGCGGCACGGGCCGTCACCTCACCGCCGCTCGTACCCGACGTCGGGCCAGGCTTCACCTCGTACGCCGGTCCGCAGCCCGACGGACTTGCGCCGCCCCGGACGCTCACCGTCCCGCAGCCAGCGTGGTGACGGTCGCCGTCCCGCGTCCACCACGCGCGGTGAACACAGCCCCGTGCGTGCCTGACCTGGCCGCCCGCCCGTACCCGGGGCGGCCTGACAGGCCAGGCGGGTCGGCGACGACGAGCCGCCCCACGCCCCAGCGGGCCGTGGACTGGTAGCCGGCCCCGGTCGGGTCCGCCCAGTTCCGGACGGCGGTCCGCGCGCCGCCCGACGCGTCGTTGACCTGGAAGTCCAGGCCGTGGAACGTGCCAGGACCGCCGTAGGACAGGAGGTCGATCGCCGCCTCGACCCGGTACCCGCCGTCGGTCGGCGTGGTGGCGCTCGTCAGACGGGCGCGCTGCGCCGCCTCGTCGCCCGTCCCGAACGACACCGCGTTCTCGGCCGAGATGCGGATCTGCGTGTCGTCGGCCCGGTACCCGCCGTTCTTCGCGTTGCCGCCGTCCACGTAGATCTCCACGGAGTCCTGGATCCACGGGTCGGAGCCGGAGACGTCGACCACGGGGTCGGCGACGTCGGCCAGGACGAACAGCGTGCCGCCGCGCCACAGCGTGCGGACGGTCGCGACCGCGCCGCCCGAGCCCTCGACCTCCTTGGTCGTGGTCACGACGCCGGCCGAGTCCCACACGTCGTCGACGTCGCCGTCGACCACCGGCGCCGTGCGCCGCCTCCGGGACCTCCAGGTACGACAGCTCCTCGATCAGCGTCAGGCGTGCCGAGCACGCCCGGCGTGTTCCAGGCCGTGGTCGTGTCCCCGCTGGTCACCCGGGCGTCGAAGGCGGCGGTGCCGCCCTCCTCGAGGGCCGCCGGCAGGTGCACGACGACGTCGTAGCCACCCTCCCGCTCGGCCACCACCGCCTCCGCGCCGGTCCCGCTCACCGCGCCGTCCCGGCCCACCACGTACTCCGTCGGCGGACCCGGCCTCGGCGGCGCCGAGCACCAGCGTGACCGCGTCGCCCGCGGCCGGCTCGGCGTCGTCCACCGAGACGAACGCCGTCAGGTGGTCGGCCGCCCAGCGGAGCTGGAAGGCGGCCTCGCCGCCGTCCGGCGCGCCGAACGTGTGCAGCGGCAGCCGGTCCCACTCGGGGGACGCGGTCGCCGAACCGTCCAGCGGCACGTCGCCCGCGAACACGTTCGCCGCGCGCTGACGGGCCGGCAGCTCGGCGCCGACCGCCCCGTAGTAGGCGGGCTTGGCCTGGTACCGGTCGTCGAAGATCAGCGGCGCGCCGCTGTCGACCCGCCAGGAGCGGCCGTCGGTCAGGCCCCACGCCGTGACGCTGAACAGGTCCTCGGCGTGCGCGCGGAACACCTCGAACGCGTCGCGGAAGTAGTACCCCTGGTCGATCAGCCGCGCCTGGGTCACGGGCGTGCCGGTCGTGACGTCGAGCTCCGTGACTGCCTGCGTGACCGGCAGGTCCGCGAACCGGTCGAGTGCAGCCGTCCAGCGCGCTGACCGGCATGGCCAGGGACACGTGGAACTGGTGCCCGACGCCGTCCACCGGCACGCCGCGTCCCAGCAGCCGCTCCACCAGGGCGTAGTACCGGTCCTGCTTGCCGCCCTGCTCCGTGTTGTAGTCGTTGATGAAGAGGGTCACGGGCCGTGCCGTGCCCTCCGCCGCGTACGTCTCGTTGAAAGCCTCGTCCGCGTACCGGAACGCCAGGTCGATGAACTCCTCGCCCAGCACCCGGAACCACTCGCTGCGCCGCAGCCCGTCCGGGTTCTCCGCGCCGTCGGACACGACCTCGTTGACCACGTCGAACGCGACCAGCGGGTTGGTGTCCGAGCCGAACGGCCCGTAGTCCGTGCTCAGGTTCTCCGCGATGCCGAAGATGTGGGCGCGCAGGCGCTCGCGGAGGACCGCCTGGCCCTCCGCGGTGGCCGGGAGCGGCTCGCCGGCGTCGTCCTGGAAGAACCAGTCGGGGGTCTGGCCGTGCCACACCAGCACGTGGCCGTAGACCCGCAGGTCGTTCGGCCTGGGCGAAGTCCATGAGCGCCGTCGCCTCGGGGTGACGGCGGAACGTGCGGTCCTCGTCGTACCAGGCCTCGGGCTTCATGTGGTTCTCGGGCGTGATCTGGCCGAAGTGGCGGTTCAGGAGCTCGGCGGCCGCGCCCGACGTCTCGCGGCTGTCGATGGCGACGCCCACGGGGAAGTCGACGGTCTCCTTGATCCCGGTCAGGTCCTCGATCACCGGGCCCGACGCCGGGGGCGTGCCCTGCGGGAACGTGAGCTCCCAGCCGTCGGCCAGGCGCTCGGTGACGACGGTCCGCACGGCGGCGAGGGTGCCGGACCGGTCGCCGCCCCCGTCGTGCGCCAGGACCAGCTCGCCGGGCACCATCGCGGTGCGCAGGTTGGCGGTCAGGGTGGCGACGTCCTGCGTCTCCCAGTCCGCGATCGTGTTCCGCACGGCGAGCGGCTGCATGCCCAGTCTCGACGGCGACGCCGGGCGTGACGCCCCACGAGCCGTTCGGGGCGCGCCAGAACGGGATCTTCTGGTTCGGGTTGCCGAGCGCGTCGCGGATGATGCCCATGTTCGCGATCAGGTCGGCGCGCACCTGCTCCTCGGTCCAGGAGCCCATGTCGGCGTACGACGTCGAGTGGTTGCACAGCACGTGGCCGTCGGCGACGATCCGGCGCAGGATCGCCGCCCCGCCGTCGGCCTGGATGTTCTGCCCGATGACGCAGAACACGGCCTTGGTCTCGTGCTCCGCGAGGAAGTCGAGCAGGGCGGGCGTGGTGCCGGGGTTCGGGCCGTCGTCGAAGGTCAGGGCGGACACGTTGCCGCTGCCCTCCGCCGCGTACACAGGGGTGGGAACGGGATTGATCGCGCCGCCGGGGACGACGTCGCCCGGGGCTGGGTCAGAGGTGGTCACCATGATGTCGTCCACAAGGATCGTGTAGGGCGCGTCCTGGTCGGTGCTGCCGAGGTAGGCCTGCAGCTCGGCGGGGTCGCCGTCGGCGGTCCAGGTGCCGGTGACGGTGGTCCATGTCGGTGCCGATCGTCGTGTTGCCGATCCACGTGTAGGCCGGCTTCATGACGAACCGGACGCCGGTGCTGGTGGGGCCGGCGGGCTCGGTCGACCCCGGCTCGGCGAGGCGGGCGCGCATGCTGAACGTGTAGGTCACGCCGGGCTGGAAGATCTCGGTGGGGGACTGGATGCCCTCGTAGTCGGCGGCCCGGGTGATGGCGAGGACGCTGCCCGCGCCGTCGGGGTTCGTGATCACGTCGAGGCCGGCGCCGCCGCTCGGGGTCCAGGTGCCGGTGGTGCCGTCCTCGAAGTCGGCCGAGGTGACGACGGTGGTGGTGGTGTCGGTGCCGGCCACGGAGGCGGGCGCCGTCGCAAGCGTTCCCGCGGCGACGAGCACCGCCACGGCGACGGCTGTGAAACGATTTCGTGATCTCAGATGGACTGGGGTGAAACGATTTCGACGAGGCATGCTGCGCTCCCTTGCGCGTGTCTCCGGGGGGGGGCGAACGCCGGAGCGACGGTGCTGCGGCGGACGTAAGGGGCAGCGTAGCCAGCGCGCGCGCCGTCGTCGAGAGTTGCCGAGGTAGTCCTCTGGCGAGGTACACTGGGGCGAGATCGAACTGGGGCGATGGATAGAACTGGGGCGAGCGTAGAACCTGAGCGCGCCAGCGTTCTACTTCGCCCCAGTTCTACTGCGCCGCTCTATCGCCAGGGTTCTACCTCGCGCGGGGACGCGGCCGGGGGACTACGCCGCCGTCAGGTCCTTGACCGCGCCCTTCGCGATGCGGAGGCGGCGGGGCGACCTCGCCGCGACCACGGAGTCGTGCGTCACCAGCACGATCGTCAGGCCCTGCTCCTTCCACAGGCCCACCGATGAGGTCCACGATCTCGTCGCGGGTCTCCTCGTCGAGGTTGCCGGTGGGCTCGTCGGCCAGCAGCACCTTCGGGTTCTTCACCAGCGCCCGCGCGATCGCGACGCGCTGCTGCTGCCCGCCCGACAGCTCACCGGGCAGGTGGTCGCCGCGGTCGCCGAGGCCCACCGAGTCCAGCGCGGCCAGCGCGCGCGCCGTCCGGCTCTGCCGCGCGATCCTCGACGGCACGAGCGCCGTCTCCACGTTCTCCAGCGCGGTGAGTGTGGGGATGAGGTTGAAGTTCTGGAACACGAAGCCGATGGTCTCGGCCCGTGCGGCGGTGAGCTGGGCGTCGCTCATGCCGGCGAGGTCCTTGCCGTCGAGCTTGACGGTGCCCGACGTCGGACGGTCCAGCCCGCCCAGCATCTGCAGCAGGGTGGACTTGCCACCGCCCGTCGGGCCCTGGACGGCGACCAGCTCGCCGTCGCCGATGGTCAGGGACACGTCCTTGAGCGCGCGCACCACGCGCTTGCCCTGGCTGGTACGTCTTGGTCAGGTCGTCGATCTGGTACATGGGGCTGCCTTTCTGAGCTCTGGGGGAGGGGTCACGCTCTACGCGAGGGAACGGAGGGCTTCGGCGGGGCGCAGCTTCGCCGCGCGCTGTCCGCCGACGACGCCGGCGAGCAGCCCGCCCAGCACCGCCAGCCCGACGGCGGCCAGGACTATCCACAGGCTCACGGGTGCCTGGAGCACGATGTCGACGGCGTTGCTCCCGGCACCGGCCAGAGCGTCGGCGCGGTCACCGAAGCCGCCACCGCCGCTCGGCGCGGCGCCACCCTGGACCGCCGCGCCCTCGGGCGGTGCCTGCCCCGCCGGACCACCCATGGTGAAGCCGCCGCCGGAGGCGCCGCTCAGCGTGATGCCCGCGAGGTTCACGGCCAGCACGGCCAGCGCGCCGAGCGCGAGGCCCACCGCCCCGCCGATGAGGCCCTGCACCACGGACTCGCCGGCCACCTGCCCCACCACTCGGTTCCGGCTCCAGCCGATCGCCTTGAGGGTGCCGAGCTCGCGCGTCCGGCGGTTCACGCCCGAGACGGTGAACAGGATCGCGAGGCCGAAGGCCGCCGCCAGCACGATGGCGCTCAGCCAGGTGCCGAGCGTGCCGATCAGGCTGGACGCCGTCGAGAGGGACCCGGTCACGCCCTCGGCGAGGTCGGACTGGGTGCTCACCGACGCATCAGGGAGCTCGCTCTCGATCGCGGCGGCGACGGCGTCGACGTTCTCGGCCGAGTCGACCTGCACGTAGACGTCGGTGACCTGGTCGGCGAGGTCCGCGAGGGACTGGGCGGTGGCGAGCGGGAGGTAGGCGTCGGACGCCGTCGCGACGCCGTCGCCCGTCGTGGACGCGACGGTGCCCACGATCTCCAGGTTCTTGCCGCCCACCGTGATCTTGTCGCCGACGGCGAGCTCCTGCTGCTCGGCGTACGTGGCATCCAGGACGACGACGTTCTTGTCGGCGGCCCCCAGCGTCCGGCCGTCGGCCACCTCGGCTGTGGTCAGTGGCCCGACGGCGTCGGCGGACGGGTCCACGCCAGTGACGGTGAACTGCTCGATCTCGAAGGACGAGCCGCCCGCCGAGCCCTCACCTGTCCCGTCCGGGCCAATCCCCATCGTGACGGGCCCGTCGCCCTCCTCCATGGCCTCCATGTCCGGCATCTCGCCGGAGAAGGACATGTTCTGCAGGTCGAGCGTCGCGGCGACGCCGGACACGTGGTCCAGGCCTGCGACGGTCTCCAGGGCGGTGGCGTCGAACGACGTCGATCCCATCGCGGTGCTGAGGCGGTCCTGCGCGAGCTCGCGCGTGCCGTCGTCGTTCGCCTCGCCCTCTCCCTCGCCGAAGTCGAAGCGGCCGGGGCCGCCGCCCTCGCCGGGCCCCTCGGCAGGCTGGTCGACGGTGATGTCGGTCCCGACGCCGTACACGGACTCGAGCACCTCGGACTGTGCGTCCTTGACGCCGGTCGATACGGCGTTGACGACGATGACCAGCGCGATCGCTACCGCGAGACCGATCGCTACCACGACCGTCTGCTTGCGTCGGTTGCGCAGTTCTCTGCGCAGATAGGTGAAGAACATGGGCTCCTGCCTGGGGTCCGGAGGGGACGTGCGGGACGTTGGTGTCCGCGCGGACCGCCTCGCGGGCTGTGGCGCCGGGCCCTGGGGAGGGGCGAGCGGGCGGAGCGGGAGCTCCGCGGGGCGGTCTGCGCCGGACGTCCGGAACGCTAGGTAGACCCGCTGTGGTGAGCCTGTCGCAGACCTGTGGTGACCCTGTGAACCGCGGGCGCACGGCGACGCCGCAGGCCCCGCTTGCCGCGGGCGAGCGGACGGTGGACGGTTGCCCGCCTCGTCGCGGAACGTCCTACGCTGGGCCCGTAACCTCCGAGCAACATCCTTAGAAGGAGACCCCGTGGCTAGCATCGAAGCCGTTGGAGCACGCGAGATCCTCGACTCGCGCGGCAACCCCACCGTGGAGGTGGAGATCGTCCTGGACGATGACACCTTCGCCCGTGCGGCGGTCCCGTCCGGCGCATCGACCGGCGCGTTCGAGGCCGTCGAGCTGCGTGACGGCGACAAGGGCCGTTACCTGGGCAAGGGCGTCGAGAAGGCGGTCGCGGCCGTCAACGACGAGATCGCCCCCGAGCTCGTCGGGTACGACGCCGAGGAGCAGCGCATCATCGACCAGGCGCTCCTCGACCTGGACGGCACCCCGAACAAGGGCAAGCTGGGCGCGAACGCGATCCTGGGCGTGTCGCTCGCCGTCGCGAAGGCCGCCGCCAAGAGCTCCGGCCTGGACCTGTACCGGTACGTGGGCGGCCCGAACGCGCACGTCCTGCCCGTGCCGATGATGAACATCCTGAACGGCGGGTCCCACGCGGACTCGAACGTGGACATCCAGGAGTTCATGGTCGCCCCGATCGGCGCGCCGACCTTCAAGGAGGCGCTGCGCACCGGCACCGAGGTGTACCACGCCCTCAAGTCCGTGCTGAAGGAGAAGGGCCTGAGCACCGGCCTGGGCGACGAGGGCGGCTTCGCGCCGAACCTCTCCAGCAACCGTGAGGCGCTCGACCTGATCCTCGTCGCCATCGAGCGCGCGGGCCTCACGCCGGGCACCGACGTCGCCCTCGCGCTCGACGTGGCCGCCACGGAGTTCTTCTCCGACGGCGTGTACGCGTTCGAGGGCGGCAAGAAGACGTCGGACGAGCTGGTCACGTACTACGAGCAGCTTGTCGCGGACTACCCGCTGGTCTCGATCGAGGACCCGCTGTCCGAGGACGAGTGGGACGCCTGGGCCGGGCTCATGGGCAAGGTCGGCGACAAGGTGCAGATCGTGGGTGACGACCTGTTCGTCACCAACCCCGAGCGCCTCGCCAAGGGCATCGAGCTCAAAGTCGGCGAACTCGCTGCTGGTCAAGCTCAACCAGATCGGCACGCTCACCGAGACGCTCGACGCCGTGGAGCTGGCCCAGCGCAACGGCTTCACCACGATGACCTCGCACCGCTCCGGCGAGACCGAGGACACCACCATCGCGGACCTGTCCGTCGCGACGAACGCCGGCCAGATCAAGACCGGTGCCTCCGCCCGTGGCGAGCGCATCGCCAAGTACAACCAGCTCCTGCGCATCGAAGAGGCGCTCGACGAGGCCGGCACCTACGCCGGCCGGTCGGCGTTCCCGCGCTTCCAGGGCTGATCTCGGCCTGACAGCGCTGGTCGAGGGGGCCGCAACCGTTCGACCGGCGTACTTTGCCGGCAGGTCCGCCTCGACCACACGATCCGGCACGTGTTCCGCGTGAAACACGTGCCGGGTCGTGTGGTCGAGGCGGACTTTCACGTTCCACAGGTTCGACACACGGCGCGCCGGAGGCAATGCCCGTACAAAGGCCCGGCGAATCGGCACAATCGACCCATGCCTTCCTCACGGCGCCCAGCGCGACCCTCGGGTTCGGCGCGCGGCTCGGGCGCGCGCCCGTCGTCGACCCCGCGCGCCGGTTCGGGTGCGGGTTCCCCGGGCGCGAAGGGCGCCAAGGGTGCCACGCCGAAGCCCCAGCGCAAGGCTGCGCCGAAGAAGGAGTCTCGGTCGACGGCGAAGGGTTCAGCGGCGAAAGAGTTCGCCGGCGAAGGGCGCGACCGGGAAGGGCGCGACCGCGAGGAGCGCGCCCTCGAAGAGCGCCCCGGCGCGCGGCGCGACGGCGAAGGGCGCCGGCCGCAAGCCCGCGGCGCCGTCGTCGGCGAGCCGCCGTACCGCCGCGCCCCGGAGCGCACCCGCACGCTCGGGTCCGGCCACCTCGCGGAGCGCGCGTCCGACGTCGGGCAGCGGGGCGAAGCGCCCCACGCAGCCGCGCCGTCGCTCGACGGCGACCGGCAGCGTCGCGCCGCCGCCGCGCGCCGACCGCAAGCGCGGCAGCTTCGGGCTCGTGCTGCCGGAGGTGCTGACGGTCCGTGCGATGGTGCTCTCGGTGGTGGTGCTCCTGGCGATGGTGCTGCTGCTGCCGACGGTGCGCGCCGTCGTGACGCAGCAGGCCGAGCTGCGGGACCTGCGGTCCGAGCTGAGCGAGCAGAAGAACCTGGAGGCGGAGCTCGAGACCGAGCTGGCCCGCTGGGACGACCCGTCGTACGTGATCGAGCAGGCCCGCTCGCGCCTCAGGTTCGTCATGCCGGGGGACAAGGTGTGGCGTCCGCTCGACACCGACTCCGTGCAGGAGGAGGAGCCGGCGCCCGGCGTGGTCGAGCCGTCGCCGGGCGCGTCCGAGGACGCGGACGCCCCCTGGTACACGAGCGTCTGGGACTCCGTGCGGATCGCGGGCGGCGAGTGATCGCGTGACCGCTCACCCACGCGTCGCCTCGGGGGACAATGGGGGGTGAACACCGTGAAAGAGACCGTGTCCGACGACGATCTGCGCGTCCTGGCCGAGCAGCTCGGCCGCGAGCCGCGCGGCGTCGTCGGCATCGCGGCGCGCTGTGTGTGCGGCCGTCCGACGGTGGTGCGCACCGCGCCGCGCCTGCCCGACGGCACCCCGTTCCCGACGGTCTTCTATCTGACCCACCCGGGCGCGACCGCCGCCGCGTCGACGCTCGAGGCGAACGGTGTGATGAGGGAGATGACGGAGCGGCTCGAGTCCGACGAGGAGCTCGCCGCCGCGTACCGGAAGGCGCACGAGCACTACCTCGCCGAGCGTGAGGCCATCGCTCATGTCGACGAGATCGACGGCATCTCCGCCGGCGGCATGCCGACGCGCGTCAAGTGCCTGCACGTGCTCTTCGCGCACGCTCTCGCCGCAGGCCCGGGCGTGAACCCGCTCGGCGACGAGGCGCTCGCGCTGGCCCGGGACTCCTGGCGCCCCGACCGCTGCACCTGCTGACCTTTGGGCGCGACCGTTGCGGCTACGCGACCGTTTTAGGCGCATGTCACGCCCACAACCACGTGAGGTTTCTCGCGAACTCGGCACGTCCGACGTCCGGCGGTCGGAGTGCCTGGAAGAATCTCTCGCGTGACTTCCTCTCGCGTAGCCGCGATCGACTGCGGCACCAACTCGATCCGCCTGCTCGTCGCGGACGTCGACGCCGCCGGAAACCTCACCGAGCTCGACCGCCGCATGGAGGTCGTGCGGCTGGGCCAGGGCGTGGACCGCACCGGCGAGCTCGCGCCCGAGGCGCTGGAGCGGACGCTGGCCGCGACGCGCGCGTACGCGGTGGCGATCGAGGCCGCGGGGGCGCAGAAGGTGCGCTTCGTGGCGACGTCGGCCACGCGGGACGCGCGGAACCGGGACGCGTTCTTCGGCGGCGTGCGCGACGCGCTCGGCATCGACGTCGAGGTGATCAGCGGTGGCGAGGAGGCGGAGCTGTCGTTCCGTGGCGCCACCAGCGCGGTCGCCGAGGCGCACGCCGGCCCGTTCCTCGTGGTCGACCTCGGCGGGGGGTCCACGGAGCTGGTCCTCGGCACGGACTCGGTGGACGCGAGCGTGTCGATGGACGTCGGCTCGGTGCGGATGACGGAGCGGCACCTGCACAGCGACCCGCCGTCGGAGGCCGAGATCGAGGCGGCCCGCGCGGACGTGCGGGCGCACCTGGACGACGCCGCCCGCGTGGTCCCGCTCGCGAAGACCGCCACGCTCGTGGGCCTGGCCGGGTCGATCACCACCGTGACCGCGCACGCGCTCGGCCTGACCGAGTACCAGCACGAGCGCGTGAACCAGGCGGAGCTGCCGGTCGCGACGGTGCTGGCCTCCTGCGCGGCGCTGCTGGCGGCGCCGCGAGCCGAGCGTGTGGCCATGGGATTCCTGCACCCGGGCCGGGTCGACGTGATCGCGGCCGGTGCCCTGTCTGGCAGAGGTGATCACGCGCGTCGTGGCCGACGTCGAGGCGGCGGGCGGGTCCCTGACCAGCGTGGTGGCGAGCGAGCACGACATCCTCGACGGGATCGCGCTGTCCATGGTGTGAGCGGGCGGCGGGGCGCGGGCGCGATTCGTCGTCGCGGGTCGTCGCGCTATTCCGCATTGCGCGGTACTGTGCTGTGCGTGGACACGACACAGCTGCTGAAGGGAGTGCTGGACGCCGCGGTGCTCGCGGTCGTCGAGCAGGAGGACGGTTACGGGTACGACATCGTCCGGCGGCTGCGCGCCAGCGGCGTCGAGTCCGGCGAGGCCTCCGTCTACGGGACGTTGCGCCGCCTGTACGGAGCGGCTCGCTCACGAGCTACGTGGTGCCGTCCGAGGAGGGGCCGCACCGCAAGTACTACGGCATCACCCCGCACGGGCGAGAGGCGCTGAACGTCCAGCGCAAGGAGTGGCAGGAGTTCGCCGACACCGTCGCCGGACTTCTCGGCGAGAGGAACGAGGCAGCTCGATGAACACCATCACCAGCACTGGCGCCCTGTCCGCACACGTGCGCGGCTACGCGGAGGCCGTGCGTCTGCACCTGGCGGACCTCGGCCCGGACGTCGCCGAAGACCTCACCGAAGGGCTCGAGGCAGACCTTACCGAGGCCGTCCTGGACAGCGGCGGGACGCCCGAGGAAGCGGCGGGTACCCAGGCGTTCGACCTTGTGGCGCGCTTTCGGGCCCGCCGACCAGTACGCGGCAGAGCTGCGCACGGCGGCGGGCCTGCCGCCGTCCGCCCCGGCCGGCCGCGCGGTCGCGGCCCGTCCGTGTGATCGGCGACGCCTGGACGGTCGTGGCCGAACGGTGGCAGCGCCGCGTGGCGGCCCCTGACCAGCACGCCCGGCCTGGGCCGCCGCCCTTGGCTTCTGCTGTTCGCTCGCTCCCGCATGGTGGATCCTGCGCGGCTGGGTCGTCGCGCAGGCCGTCCTGGCGCCGTACGGGTTGGCCGGGATCTCGCTCTGGCCGGCCACGACGCCCGGCCGGATCCTGGTGGTCGCGGCGATCGTCGTGAGCATCCAGTGGGGGCGCGGCAGGTGGCTCCCGCGCTGGGCCTGGTTCCCCCGCGCCGTTGCGGTCGCCTCGGTTGCCGCGGGCGTCCTCGCGATCCCCATGGTGCCCGACGTCGAGGCCGACTCGCGCCCGGCGCGTGCCGGCACGCCCGGCTACGACACGGGGTGGAACGACGGCTTCTACTCGTGCGCAGGTCTCACAGGCGAGAGCAGGAGCCGGGGCCGAGACCGACGGCGTCTGGGTCGACGGCATGCAGGTCAGCAACATCTTCGCCTACGACGCTGCGGGCAACCCGATCCGCGACGTCCAGCTCTACGACGACCGGGGCCGGCCGGTCCGCACGATCGGCGGCGAAGCCACCTGGGCCATCTGGTCCGTGCCCGACGTCGCGGGCACGTGGAGCTTCCAGCCCGCGATCGCGTCCGACGGGCGCACCCGCTGGAACGTGTACCCGCTGCAGCGCCGTGCCCGCGGACCGAGGATCTCGGGCTGGACGGCCAGGGCTGGGACTACCTCGACCCCGACGGGCAGGAGTATCCGCTCCCGCCCACGGGCGTGCAGCCGCAGGAGATGCCGTGGCCGTTCCTCAAGGCGCCGACGGCGATCGACGCGACGGCGCGGTGGCCGGCTCGGGTACCGACTAGCCGTGCATCCCGACGAGCCCGACGCGTCCGGCGAGCCCGCTCAGGGGCGCCCTGGCAGCGACCGCCCGGCGAGCGATTCGGCGGGGAGACGGTGCTCCCGGGTGACCGGCCGACGTCGGGCGGCGAGGCACGCGAGCCGACGCTCGAGGCGACGCAGGCCGACTGACCGCGAGGACGGCTGGACTGCCGACGACGGCTGAGTGCTGATGTCTACGACCGACTGCTGACAACGGACCTCCGCCCGCCGGGAACCTCCGGCGGCGGTGGTCCGTTATGGGTGCCAGAGGATCGAGGAAGTTCCTGCAGCGGCGACGACGGCGTGGGGTGCATCACGCACACGCCGTCCTTTGTCATGTCAATACGGATGCGATGGCGCGCGGTACCCTGGGAATCATGCCTCAGAACGACCTGACCTCGGTCAGCCATGCTTCCGATGCGGCGAGCACGCCGCGCCCGCGGAAGGTGCCGCGCATCGTGGTGCTCGGCGGCGGGTCCGTCGGCCTCTACGTGGCGCGCCGCCTGCGCAAGAAGCTGAAGAAGCGGGACGCGGCCATCGTCGTCGTCGACCCGCGGCCGTACATGACGTACGCACCGTTCCTGCCCGAGGCGGCTGCGGGTTCGATCGACGCCCGCGACGTCGTCGCACCGCACCGCAAGGCCCTCAAGGGCATCGACGTGCTGCAGGGCAAGGTCACCACGATCGAGCACGGCCGCAAGGCACGTGAAGATCCAGCCCGAGTAGGGCGAGGAGTACGAGGTGTCGTACGACCAGCTGGTCGTCGGCCTCGGCTCGGTCTCGCGCACGCTGCCCATCCCCGGCCTCGCGGAATCGGCCATCGGCTTCAAGAACGTCGAAGAGGCCATCGCAGTCCGCAACCACGTGATCAACCGGATGGACGTCGCGTCCTCCACGTGGGACGCCGACCTGCGCAAGCGCATGCTCACGTTCACCTTCGTCGGTGGCGGGTTCGCCGGCATCGAGGCCCTCGCCGAGATCGAGGACATGGCGCGTTACGCGACGCGGCAGTACCACACGATCGAGGCGTCCGACCTGCGGTTCGTCATGATCGAGGGCGCCGGGCGCATCCTGCCCGAGGTCACGGAGCCGATGGGCGAGTACGCGCTCGCCGAGCTGAAGAAGCGCGGCATCGAGTTCCACCTCAACACGTTCCTCTCGTCCTGCGTGGACGGGCACGTCGTGACGTCGACGGGCGTCGAGTTCGACACCGAGACCATCGTCTGGACCGCGGGCGTCAAGGCGAACCCGGTCATCAAGGAGGCGTCCGACCTCCCGTTCGACAAGATGGGCCGCGCCATCGTGCTGCCCACGCTGCAGGTCGCGACGGAGGACGGCGAGATCGTCGAGGGCGCCTGGGCCGCCGGCGACTGCGCCGCCGTCCCGGACGTGAACAACCCGGGCAAGTTCTGCCCGCCGAACGCGCAGCACGCGATCCGCGAGGCGGTGCGCCTGGCCGACAACATCGTGGCGCTCTACAAGGACAAGCCCGCCGTCGACTACGACCACAAGAACCTGGGCGTCGTCGCATCGCTGGGCCTGTACAAGGGTGTCGCCGAGCTGTTCGGGTTCGTCAAGCTGCGCGGGTTCCCGGCCTGGGTCGCGCACCGTGGCTACCACGTGATGGCGATGCCGACCGGTAACCGCAAGGTCCGGATCCTGATCGGCTGGATCGGCCAGTTCCTCATGGGCCGCGAGCTGGTCTCGCTGGGCTCGCTGCACGACCCGCGCCAGGAGTTCCGCAACGCGTCCGTGCCGCCGAAGCCGGCGGGCGAGAAGGTCGAGCAGAAGGCGGAGTCGTCCGCCGAGCGCGCCGAGTCGGGCTCCAAGGCCTGACCCGCTGACGGCGGTCTCCCCGCTGGTCGAGCTTGTCGAGACCCTGGTGGTCTCGACAAGCTCGACCAGCGACGGGACAAGCTCGACCAGCGACGGGACAAGCTCGACCAACGACGGGACAAGCTCGACCAACGATGGCTGTGTACGCACTACGACGACCGCTGCCTCGGTAGTCTCTGGGGTGCGCCCCCATAGCCCAACTGGCAGAGGCAGCCGGCTTAAACCCGGCACAGTCCCGGTTCGAACCCGGGTGGGGGCACTCGGCGCTCCGGCGTCAGACCCTTTGGATATCGCCTCCGGCTCAGGCGAGCAGCTCGGCGAGGTGGCGACCGGTCAGTGACGCCTCCTCGTGTGCCAGGTCGGCGGGGGTGCCCTCGAAGACGACGCGTCCGCCGTCGTGCCCGCCACCGGGGCCCATGTCGATCACCCAGTCGGCGCGGGCGACGACCGAGAGGTTGTGCTCCACGACGATGACCGACCGGCCGGAGTCCACCAGACGGTCGAGCAGGCCGGCCAGGTTGTCGACGTCCTGCATGTGCAGGCCGGCGGTGGGCTCGTCGAGGACGAAGGCCGAGGTGTCGCCGCCCATCTCGATCGCGAGCTTGAGCCGCTGACGTTCGCCGCCGGACAGGGTATTGAGGTGCTGCCCGAGCGAGATGTAGTGCAGCCCGACGTCGGACAGCCGGGACAGCATCGGCAGGATTGCCTTCTCCGTGAAGAAGCCCAGCGCTTCCTCGACGGACATGGCGAGCACGTCGGCGATGTTCTTGCCGCGCAGGGTGTAGCCGAGGACCTCGTCGGTGAACCGCTTGCCGCTCGCACGCCTCGCACGGGCTCGCGACACCCGCCATGAAGGCGAGGTCGGTGTAGATCAGGCCGACCCCCTTGCACTCCGGGCACGCGCCTGCCGAGTTCGCGCTGAACAGCGCGGGCTTGACGCCGTTCGCGCGGGCGTACTGCTTGCGGATGGGCTCGAGGATCCCGGTATAGGTGGCCGGGTTCGATCGCCGCGACCCGCGGATCACCGACTGGTCCACGAAGGTCACGCCGTCGCGCGGCAGGCAGCCGTGGATGAGCGAGCTCTTGCCCGACCCCGCCACGCCGGTCACCGCGACGAGCACACCGAGCGGGACGTCGACCGACACGTCCTGAAGGTTGTGCAGCGTTCGCGTGCTCGATCCGGAGCACTCCCGTCGGGGTGCGCGGCGTCTGTCTTGACCGTGACCGCCTGGTCCAGGTGCTTGCCCGTCGCGGTCCCGGAGTTGCGCAGCCCCGCGATGTCACCCTCGTAGACGACCGTGCCGCCGTGCGTGCCGGCGCCGGGGCCCATGTCGACGAGGTGGTCGGCCGCGGCCATGACCTCGGGCTTGTGCTCCACGACCAGCACCGTGTTGCCCTTGTCCCGCAGCCGCTGGAGCAGTGCGTTCATCTGCCGCACGTCGTGCGGGTGGAGGCCGATCGTCGGCTCGTCGAACACGTAGGTCATGTCCGTCAGGGCCGAGCCCATGTGCCGCACCATCTTGGTGCGCTGCGCCTCCCCGCCGGACAGCGACGACGACTCCCGGTCCAGGGACAGGTACCCCAGCCCGATCTGCTCGAACGTGGCGAGCAGGTCGCCCAGGCCGTCGAGGATGGGCTGGACCTGCGGGTCGCTGAGGTCGCGTACGAGCTCGGCGAGGTCGGTGAGCTGCATGGCGGCTGCCTCGCCGATGTGCTTGCCCTTGACCAGCGACGACCGTGCTCGGTCGTTGAGCCGGGTGCCGCCGCACGCCGGGCAGGCGTGAACGTGGCGAGCCGGTCGACGGCGGCCCGCATCGCACCCTTCATCGACTCGACGTCCTTGACGAGGTAGAGGCGCGTGATCTTGGGGACCAGCGACTCGTAGGTGACGTTGATGCCGCCCGAGACGATCTTCCGCTCGGCGCCGTGCATCAGGTCGTGCCACTCGGTCTCGCTGTAGTCCGCCAGCGGCTTGTCGACGTCGAAGAAGCCGGAGTCGGCGTAGACCTTCCAGTACCAGCTGCCGACCCCGAAGTTCGGGAACGTGATGGCGCCCTCGTTCAGCGACTTGCTGCGGTCCACGAGGGCTTCGGTGTCGATGGCCGAGACGCGGCCCAGTCCCTCGCAGTTGCCGCACATGCCCTGCGGGTCGTTGAAGGAGAAGAGGTTGGACCCGCCGACGTGCGGCTGGCCCAGCCGCGACCAGATGACGCGCAGCATCGTGTAGGCGTCGGTCGCCGTGCCGACCGTCGAGCGCGCGTTGGCGCCCATCGGCTCCTGGTCCACGACGATCGCGGCGGAGAGGTTCGACAGGGTGTCGACGTCGGGCCGCGGCCGGGACGGCATGAAGCCCTGGAGGAACGCCGAGTACGTCTCGTCGATCAGGCGCCGAGACTCGGCGGCTACCGTGCCGAACACGAGCGAGCTCTTCCCCGAGCCGGACACTCCCGTGAAGACGGTCAGCTTCCGCTTGGGGATGTCGACCGAGACTCCCTGCAGGTTGTTCTCGCGAGCTCCGCGCACCTCGATAGATCCGAACACCACTGTCCTTTCCTGGTCGGTGGTCCCATCGTGCCAGGAGGCACTGACACGCACCCCGGCTGCACTGTCGGGCGTTACGCCGCTGCGCGGCGTTACGCCAGGAGCAGACGGCGGAACGACCTACGGTGTCAGTGGGGTTGGGTACCGTGACGGGTACCAACGGCGGGAGTGGGCAGATGGCAATGATCTCGACAGGTACTGCACGTACTGCTGGGCTCGGCACCACGAACGAGGGCGGGCCCGGAGCGAGACCCGGCACGCTCGAACACACCCGCGAACCGCTGTTGCGTGACCTGGTCGGCGGCATCCTGCGGCGCACGCGCCGCGAGCAACGGCGCACGCTCGCCGACGTCGCCACTGACGCCCGGGTCTCGACCGCCTACCTGTCCGAGGTGGAGCGCGGGCGCAAGGAGGCTTCCTCCGAGGTGCTCGCCGCCGTGTGCGAGGCGCTCGGCATGCGGCTCGTCGACCTGGTGGAGCGGGCGTGGGCCGAGCTCGCCCTCGCACTGGCGGCCCAGGAGGAGAGCCGCAGGGTTCGGGTCCTGTCGTCCGCTGCTCGTCGTGCGGTGGGCTTCTCGTCGTCCCGCCACCCTTTGCAGGCGCAGCGCGCGGCACCGGCCGGCACCTCCGGCGCCGGGCGGCGAGGCGAGGCGGTACTGCTGGCGGCGTGAGCCCTCGGAACGCCCCGACGGCCGGGTCAGGCTCTCTGCTCCGCCCGCGCCGCTGACTCGGCGACCACGGGGATCCCCGGCTCGAGGCGAGTCCTCGAGCGGATCAGCCCGGCGCGCCGCTTTCCACCAGGACGGACGTCGTCCACCTTGTCCACGATCTTGTCGATCATGCCGTAGGCCAGCGCCTGCTCGGCGGTGAACCAGCGATCACGCTCCGAGTCCGCGGCGACCGTCTCGACGGGCTGGCCGGTGTGCTCGGACTGCAACCGGGTCATGACGTCCTTGAGGTGCCGGATGTTCTCGGCCTGGATGACGACGTCGCTCGTCGTGCCGCTCGATCCCACCCGTCGGCTGGTGCATCATGATCCGCGCGTGCGGCAGCGCGTACCGCTTGTCCTTGGTGCCCGCGGCGAGCAGGAACTGCCCGATGCTGCCCACGAACCCGACGGCGACGGTCGAGACGGCGTTCGGCAGGAGCCTCATCGTGTCGTAGACGGCGAGCCCGGCGCTGATGGAGCCGCCGGGGGAGTTGAGGTAGAGGCTGATGTCGGCGGCGGAGTCCTCGGCGGAGAGCAGCAGGAGCTGCGAGGTCACGCGGTTGGCGACGGCGTCGTCGATCTCGGTGCCGATGAGCACGATCCGCTGGTGCAGCAGCCGCGCGGCGAGGTGGTCTTCGAAGGGCTGGGCTGGGCCGTCTCGGTCATGCCTCCACGATCACCCCGCGCCGGCCCGCGGGGTAGCGATCTCTGCCCGCCGCAGATCTGCTCATGGCAGACCGTGCCCGTCAGAGCGGGTTGCCCTCCGGGTCGACCGTGGGGAACACGTCGAAGTGGATCTCGAACGGGCACCGTTCCGGGTACGCCCTCCTGCCCGCTGAGCGGGTCGATATGTTCCGCGAGAAGCGGTCCCAGGCCTCGACGACCGCCTTCATCTGCTCCGGCGTGGCCCACTTGTTGGCCGTGACGAACGTAGCGGTGCCCAGCCACGACTCCAGGGTCTCCTCGTCCGCCTCCTGCCCCGCACGGACGAAGGCCATCACCCGTTCGTTGCGCAGGCGAAGGAACTCCATGTTGACGGCCTCGGCGGTCTGCCGGCCGGCGGCGGAGTCCTTGCCCGCGCTGGAGATGCTGAACCCGCCGGGGGTGCGTTCCCACCAGCGCTCCCGCGCGGTGCCCTTGCCCTCGACCTCGCGGACGAGTCCGTGCTTGGCGAGCTGGCGCAGGTGGTAGCTCGTCGACCCGCTGGACTCGCCGACGATCTCGCCGAGCTTGCTGGCCGTGAGGGGCCCGCGGCTCGGCAGCAGGTCGAGGATGCGGATGCGCAGCGGATGGGCGAGCGCACGCAGCGCCGCGGGGCCGAGCTCGGCCGGCGGGCCGGCGACTTGCGGGTCGCGGCGCTCGTCCGGCGGCCACACGCAGACGTAGCGGCACCGCGGGTGCGGGGAGTCCCGCTCCGCCTGCCGCCCGGGGGGTTCTTGCGCGCTGTCGCCATAGGCAGGACGTTACCCACTCGACGCGACCGAGACCGCGCGGTGGGCATTCGGCGATCAGCGCAGCGAGAGCGGGTGACGCGCCGCCGAGTTGTCCCGCGCGCGCTCGGCCTGGGCGCGCTGCCGCTCGGCGCGCTCGACCTCCCGGCGCTGCGCCTCGCGGTCGCCTGCCTCGGTGCGGCGGGCTGCCGGACCCTGGCGGCGCGGCTGCCGCGCGGGGGACCGCGACGGACTGAGGAACGGCGGTACGGATGGTGGGTGCGTAGGCGCTCATCGCGATCTCCTGGCTCGGGGCGGTCGTGATGGTCCGCTAGGGGCAGCCCGTGTGCCACCACCCTACGCATGCCAACACATCTTTGCAAGGAACTCTTTGCAACCAGTTCTTTGGAACACGGCTCAGTCGTCCGGGTCGCGCCGGAACGCGTCCAGGTCCTGGTTGAGCCGTTCGAGCAGGCTCGGCGAGCAGCGCCCGCTCGGTGGGGGACCAGTCGGCGAGGATCTGGTCGTACATGGCGCTGCGCCGAGCGCGCTCGCGCTCCAGCTGAGCCTGCGCCCGACGGTCGTCGCCTCCACCTGTACCGCCCGTCCGTCGCGCGGGTCGCGGCTGCGCCGTGCGAACCCTGCCTTCTCCAGGCTGACGACCTGGCGGGTCACGGTGGAGGCGTCGAGGCCCTGGCGCTCGGCGAGCGCGTTGATGCCGAGCGGCCCCTCGGCGCTGAGCACCTGGAGCAGGAGATAGCCCGACCGCTCGAGCGTCGGGGTGTGGCCCGCGCGGATGGCGCCGGTGCGCTCCGCCCGGCGCAGCAGGAGCGCGAGCTGCAGCTCGACGCGGGACAGCGGGCCTCGCCGGGCTGCCTCGGCGTCCGCGTTCTCTTTCGTCCTCTTCGACATAGGTGTAGCCTACAGGCATATACCTGTGGGGTACAGATAAATCGACATGAGGAGGCCGCGTGGCCACCGCGCGCAACGAGCCGAACAAGACAGCCATCTACGCCACGGCGCTCACCGCGTTCTTCGCGATCGCGGGCATCGCCGTCGTGGACCCGATCCTTCCCGTCATCGGCGCGGAGATCGGCGCCACCACCTGGCAGATCGAGCTGCTGTTCACCGCGTACATAGCGGTCATGGCGATCGGCATGATCCCCGCCGTCATGGCGACGGGGAGGTTCGGGTACAAGAAGATCCTCGCGACCGGCGTCACGCTCGTCGCGATAGCGGCGGTGCTCGCCGCGCTGAGCGGCAACATCGTCCAGCTCGCGGTGCTGCGCGGCGTGTGGGGCCTCGGCAACGCGATGTTCTTCGCCACCGCCATGGTGCTGCTGGTCGCGCTCGCGAAGGACCGCGAGTGGGTGGTCGGCCTGTTCGAGACCTGCGTCGGGCTCGGCTTCGCCGTCGGGCCGCTGATCGGCGGGCTCCTGGGGCACATCAGCTGGCGCGTGCCGTTCTTCGTCTGCGGCCTGCTCATGGTCGTCGCGCTGCTGGTCTCCGCCACCCGGCTCAAGGACCCCGCCGAGAAGCCGGCGCCGCTGCGGCTGGGCCAGGTCTTCGGGCTGTTCCGCAAGCCCGGCGTTCCGGGCGCTCGCGGTCGTCACCGCCGCCTACAACTTCGTGTTCTTCGTGGTGCTCGGGTACGTGCCGGTGTTCCTCGGGCTGGACGTCGTGCCGCTCGGCCTGGTGTTCACCGCCTGGGGCATCGGTGTGGCCGTCGGCATCCTGGCGGTCGGGCACCGGCTGGCGCACGCCATCGGGTTCGTGCAGACGCTCGGCGTCGCGATCGCCGGTGTGCTGGCGTGCGTGGTGGTGCTCGCCGTCGGCGTCGGGACGGCCGGCTCGGTGGTCATGACCATCGTGGCCGGTGTGTTCATGGGTATCGCCAACGCGAACCTCACCGACCTGTCGCTCGGCCTCGGCGATCCGGACCGCCGTGTCACCACCGGCGCGTTCAACCTGGTCCGCTGGGGCTTCGCGGCCCCGGCCCCGGTGGTCGCCGGCCTGCTCGCCGAGGGCGTCAGCCCCGCCTCGCCGTTCTGGGTGGCCTCGGCGGTGCTGCTCGTCGGCGTGCTCGTGTTCCTGGTGACGGCGCATGTCATGGCCCGCCCGATCGGCGAGCGTGTGCTCTGGCAGCGCTGGAACAGGGGCGCGAAGCGGGCCGAGGGCACACCCGAGGAGGCCATGTCCGAGCTGTGAGATCGGGCCCGGCCGGAGTGCGGACGGGACGGGCCCAGGGCGCGGGGACGACGGCGTCCGGCACCTCGCCACGCACGGGGTGACGCTGGAAGCAAATCGCAGCAGGGCTTGCAGCCGGTGCAGGATACTGCCCTACTCTGTGACTTCGGTCGGTTTCACCCCGTTGGTCCGTCCCAGGCCACGACGGCGGCGTCGCGCCGTTTGCCCGATCCTCGTCCGCACCGTGGAGTCTTCGTGTTCCATCTCGCCCGGCTTTCCCTCGCGAACCGAGCCGTCGTGGCGTTGGTGACGATGGCGATAGCGTGTGTTCGGGGTGCTGAGTATGACCGGGTTGAAGCAGGAGCTGATCCCGTCCCTGCAGCTCCCGACGGGAATCGTGAGCGCGCAGTACCAGGGCTCGTCGCCCGAGGTCGTCGAGGAGCAGGTCACCGACGTGATCGAGGACGCGATCGCCTCGATCGACGGGATCGCGTCGGTCCGCTCGACGGCGTCCACCGGCGTCTCGCTGACGACCATCGAGTTCACGTACGGCACGGACATGGAGGACGCCACCCAGCGCCTGCAGACCGCCATCGCGGGGATCCAGTCCGCCCTGCCCGAGGACGTCAGCCCACAGGTCACGACCGGCTCCGTCGACGACGTGCCCGTGGTCCAGATGGCCGTCTCGGGGGACAGGAGCCCCAACGCCCTCGCGGACACCGTCGAGAACGTGGTCGTGCCGGGCCTGGAGGACGTCGACGGCGTCCGCTCGGTCTCGGTGACCGGGCAGACGCGAGACCGAGGTCCAGGTCCAGCCCGACCCGGAGAAGCTCGCGGCGGCGGGCCTCACGACGCAAGACCTGACGACCGTGCTGCAGGACAACGGCGTGGTCATGCCCGCAGGGGAGATCACGGAGGGCGGCCGCGCCTGGTCCGTGCAGCTCGGCAAGCCGGTCGACATGGTCGACCAGCTCAAGCAGCTCCCCGTCGTCCCGGGCGGAACCGCAGCCCCGGGCACCGGTGCGAGCGCCGGCGCCGCGGAGCCGGACGCCGGAGCCGCGGCCGGCGCCCTGCCGACGGAGCCGACCGACCCGACCGCGCCCGTCATGCCGGACAGTCCAGCGCTCGTGGGCGACGTGGCGACGGTGCGGCTCAAGCCGGTCGAAGCGACGTCGTACTCCCGCCTCGACGGCTCGCCGTCCCTCGGCCTGGCCATCACGAAGACGCCGGAGGCCAACACCGTCGAGGTGTCGCACGCGATCGAGGAGGCGCTCGCCGGAGCCCGAGGTGGCGGACACGCTGACCGACCGCGGCGTCAAGACCGCTGTCGTGTTCGACCAGGCCCCGTTCGTCGAGGACTCGATCCACGGCCTGGCCACCGAGGGCGGCCTCGGCCTGCTGTTCGCGGTGCTCGTCATCCTCGTGTTCCTGATGTCGATGCGGTCGACGCTGGTGTCCGCGATCTCGATCCCGCTGTCGCTCGCGGTGACGTTCATCGGCGATGAGTGCGGGCGGCTACACGCTGAACATCCTGACGCTGGGCGCGCTCACCATCTCGATCGGCCGCGTGGTCGACGACGCGATCGTCGTCATCGAGAACATCAAGCGGCACATGTCGTACGGCGAGGAGAAGACCGAGGCCATCCTCGCGGCGGTGCGCGAGGTCGGCGGGGCCATCGCCGCCTCCACGATCTGTACCGTCGCGGTCTTCCTGCCCATCGCGTTCGTGGGTGGCATGGTGGGCGAGCTGTTCCGGCCGTTCGCCCTGACGGTGTCGATAGCGATGCTCGCCTCGCTCGTCGTGGCCCTGACGATCGTGCCGGTGCTGGCGTACTGGTTCATCCGTCCTCCGAAGAAGCTCGGGCCGCGGCGCGGCGCTCGCCCGCGCGGCGGCCGAGGAGAAGGAGAGCCGCGGCATCTGGCAGCGCATCTACGTGCCGTCGCTGAACGGTGCGCTCGCGCGGCCCGTCGTCACCATCGGGGTGGCCGTCGCGCATCCTCGGCGGCACGGTAGCCCTCGTCCCGAACATGGAGACCAGCTTTCTGGGGGACAGCGGCCAGGACACGGTGACCGTCACGCAGCACTACGCGCCCGGCACGTCGCTCAAGGGGCAGGACGAGGCGGCGAAGCAGGTCGAGACCGCCCTGGTCGACGTCGACGCCGTCGACAGCGTGCAGGCCACCGTCGGCAGCGGCGGCGACATGTCGATGGCGGCGTTCGGCGGCGCGAGCGCGGGGCTCAAGGCCTCGTTCGCGGTCACGCTCGACGAGGACTGCCGACGGCGCGGATGCCGCCGCGGACATCCGCGCCGCCGTCGGCGGGCTGACCGAGCCGCCCGCGACGGAGGTCTCCGTCTCCGCCGGCGACTCGGTGGGCACGTCCGTCCATCGACCTCGTGGTCCGCGCGCGCGACGACTCGACCCTGACCGAGGCCACCGAGCCAGCTCCAGGACGCGATGAGCGGGCTGAGCGGCGTGGCCGAGGTCAGTAACGACCTGGCCGCCGCGCAGGAGATCGTCGAGGTGACCGTCGACCGCAAGGCCGCCGCGGAGTACGGGCTCACCGAGACGCAGGTCACCGGGATCGCGTCCGCCGCGATGACCGGCTCGCAGGAGATGGGCGAGCTGCACACGGCCGAGGGGCCTGTCGGGCGTCACGCTCTCCGCCGGCGCCGTCCCGACCACGATGTCCGAGATCGGGGAGATCCCGGTCCCGACGGCGGCCGGCGCCGTGCCGCTGAGCGACGTCGCGAACGTGAAGGTCGCCAAGACGCCGACGTCGATCAGCCGGATCGACGGCGACCGGTCGGCCACGGTGTCCGTGACGCCCGCCGGTGACGACCTCGGCGCGGTCACCGACGCGGTGAACGCCGAGATCGACTCGATCGACCTGCCGGCCGGCGCCACGGTGTCGGTGGGCGGTGTCGGCGGCCGACCAGGCCGAGGCCTTCAAGGACCTGGGCATGGCGCTCCTTGCGGCGATCGCCCTCGTGTTCATCGTCATGGTGGCGGCCTTCCGCAGCCTGGCGCAGCCGTTCATCCTGCTGGTATCCATCCCGTTCGCGGCCGTGGGCGCACTGGTCGCGCTGGTCGCCACGAACACGCCGCTGGGGTGCCCGCGCTGATCGGCACGCTGCTGCTGGTGGGCATCGTCGTGTCGAACGCGATCGTGCTCATCGACCTGATCAACCAGTACCGGCAGGACGGCATGGGCCTCGACGAGGCGGTGCGCGAGGGCGCGCGCAAGCGGCTGCGGCCCATCGTCATGACGGCCCTGGCCACGGTCTTCGCGCTGACGCCCATGGGTATCGGCGCTGACGGGCGGCGGGGCGTTCATCTCGCAGCCGCTGGCGCTGGTGGTGATCGGCGGGCTCGTGTCCTCGACCCTGCTCACGCTGTACGTGGTGCCGGTGATCTACACGATCTTCGAGCGCCGGGCCGAACGGCGACGCGCGGCGGACGAGGCGGCCGGACGCACCCCGCGCGGGCCGCTGACCGGTGCGTTCCCCAGCGTGGCGACGGGGGCGTTCCAGACCGTCGGGCGGCAGGCGGCCCCAGCCACGGGCGCACGGCAGCCGGTCCCCAGGGCGGTCCAGTTCCGCAGGGGCTCCGGCGCCGCAGGCCGCCCCGACGCGGAGTCTCACCCACCGCGTCCGGCACGTGGATGCAGGGCTGGCCGCCGGCCGGCACAGCGCCGACGCCGGCGCAGGCCCGCCCGGCGACCGCTCGGCACAGCAAGCCGACGCCGGCTCAGGTCCGCCGGCCGACTCCCGCCGGCCATCTCCCGCCGGCCGACCTGCCGCCCCAGCATGCGGCCCACTACGCACGGGCCGGCGCATCGGGCTCCCGCCCAGCACGGCCCGCCCCAGCAGGTCGACTCGCCTGGCCAGGCCTCGGGCGGCGCCGCGCCCGGCAGCAGCCCGATCCGGCAGCAGGCAGCCCCAGCAACAGCAAGCAGCCCGCCACGGCCGCCGCAGCTCCAGCCGCAGAACCAGCCAGCAAGCGGCCAGAACCAGCCAGCAGTACCAGGCCAGCCCCAGTACCACCGACCCCACGTCCGCAGTGGCAGCCGGAGCCCGAACCGGAGGCCGAGCCGGACTACCAACGGCCCGCGCCGCCTCCCGTCTGGCCCCACCCGCTGGACCCGCCCGACTGACCGACCGCTGCACGGTCGGCTGACCAGCTGCGGCAGCTTCCGGAACAGACCTCGCGCCCCGTGGCCCGCGCCGTCCGTCCGGAGACGGCGGTGCGAGCCACGGCGTGCCGGGACCAGGCGCGCTACGCGTCCTGGAGCTTCAGGCGCGTCGCCGCGCCGGCCAGCACCAGCGCCGTGTAGCCGGCCAGCACGCTGATGCCCACCCACGGGTCGAGCACGTCGGGGAACGCGCCGGCGTTCGGGCGTGATCTGCGCCCCGCCACGCTGGGCAGCAACTTGTTCACGAACCGACCCACTCCAGCTGGGCGGCCGCGAAGGTAGCGATCTGGACGATCGTCGGGATCACGAGGAAGATCGCGACCACCGTGAAGATCGCGCCCGCCGTGTGCCGCAGCAGGGCGCCGAGCCCCAGCGCGAAGAGCGCCACGAGCGTCACGTACAGCACGACGCCGAGCAGCGACCGCACCTGGGCGTTGTCGCCGAAGTCCACGGTGGCGTCGTTGGAGTTCAGGATCGGGTAGGTGACGAGCCAGCTCAGCGCGAGCGACACGGCGATGAGCACCACCGTGACGAGTGCCAGCACCACCGCCTTGCCGAAGAAGGCCGGCAGCCGGCTGGGAACCGCCGCGAACGTCGAACGGATCATCCCCGTGGAGTACTCGCCGGTGATCATCAGGGCACCGAGCACCGCGACCACGAGGGCCGCCATCTCGAAGCCCGCGCTGATGACCATGGTCCCGCCGAGCACGCCGCCCATGGCGGCCTGGTCCTCAGGTGAGGCGCCCTCCATCTCGTTCCCGACGAGCTGGACGACGAGCGACAGCATCAGCGCGAAGCCGACTATCACCACGACTGTCGAACCGAGCGTCCACCACGTCGAGCGCAGGCTCCACAGCTTGATCCACTCCGAGCGCAGCACCCGCCAGAAGGTGACGTTGTGCACCGGGGTGTGCCCCGCCGTCGTGCCCGGCGCAGGTCCGCCCGCCGGAGCCGTGACCGTCGCGCTCATGCCTTGCTCCCCTCGAGGTCGGACTGTGTGCCCGCGTGGCCCGCGATTGTCCTCGGACTGGTACTCGACCGAATCGGCGGTAAGCGACATGTACGCCTCTTCGAGCGTGGACGCGACGGGCGTGAGCTCGTGCAGCACGATCCGCGCGGAGGCGGCGAGCTCGCCGACGGCGGCCGCGTCGGTGCCCCGGATCTCCAGGAGACCGGGCTCGACGTCGTCCACCTCGGCGTTGGTGCCCTTCAGGAGCTCGGCGAGCACCGTGGCCTGCGGCGAGCGGACCCGCACCAGCTTGCGCGCGGCGCCGTCGACGATCTCCGCGACCGGCGCGTCGGCGAGGATGCGGCCCTTGCCGATCACGATGCACGTGGTCGGCCGTGAGGGCGACCTCGCTCATCAGGTGGCTGGACAGGAAGACCGTGCGGCCCTCGGAGGCCAGGAACTTCGCGATGTTGCGGACCCAGAGCACGCCCTCGGGGTCGAGCCCGTTGACCGGCTCGTCGAGGATGAGCGTGTGCGGGTCGCCGAGCAGGGCGGCCGCGATGCCGAGGCGCTGGCCCATGCCGAGCGAGAACCCGCCCACGCGCTTGGTCGCGACGGGTCGCAGACCTGTGAGCTCGATCACCTCGTCGACGCGCTTGTCGGGATGCCGTGCGTGGCGGCCATGGCGAGCAGGTGGTTGCGCGCGGTGCGGCCCGGTGTGCACGGCCTTCGCGTCGAGCAGCGCGCCCACCTCGCGCGAGCGGACGGCGGTGCGCGGCGTACGGCTTGCCGTTCACGGTGACCGTGCCCGCCGTGGCTTGTCCAGCCCCACGATCATGCGCATGGTGGTCGACTTTCCGGCGCCGTTCGGGCCCAGGAAGCCCGTCACCTGGCCCGGCTGCACGGTGAACGTGACGCCGTCCACGGCGGTCTTCGCGCCGTACCTCTTCGTCAGGCCTCTGGCCTCGATCATCACTTGCCCTTCCATCTGGCACGCCGGGGTGGCCTCTGCGGCCACCGGTCGGTCATTACGAGACTGGTTACTACGAGACTAAGGAGCCGACGGCGCCCCGCCGCACCCATTACCGGCCCTGATCATCCCTTGGGCGGACCGACTTCATCCGAAGGTATGACCCGGGAACTACTGAGACCTTCCCAGCGTTCCCTAGGATGGTCAGACAGACCAGGAGGAGCAGATGAGCAACCCCGTCTTTTCGAGAAGCGACGTCTTCGGTGAGCCCCGTCGCACCGGTGCGGCCGGTGCACGCCGTGGCGGCACCGCCACCTACCCCAACCAGACTCCCGCATATGGCACTCCGCCGCAGCCGGCCAGTACGGCCAGTACGGCGCCGCGGGCCAGCAGGCGATGGATGCGTCGCAGCTCGACGCGATGTACCAGTCGCCGTCCGCCACCACGGCGGACACCAAGCGACTGACCTATGACGACGTGATCATCAAGACCGGTGGGCTGCTCGCCCTCCTGGTCGTGGTGGCCGCGGCGACGTGGACGCTGGTGCCCCCGGCCCTGCTCACGACGGTCATGATCGTCGGCGCAATCGGTGGCCTGGTCCTCGGCCTGGTCAACGCGTTCAAGCGCAACCCGAGCCCCGCGCTCATCGTGGCGTACACGGTGTTCGAGGGCGCGTTCCTCGGCGCGATCTCGCTCGTGTTCAACTCGATGGCCGACGGCGCCGTGCTGCAGGCCGTGCTCGGCACCGTGTCGGTGTTCGCTGTGAGCCTGTTCCTGTTCAGGAGCGGCAAGGTCCGCGTGACGCCCAAGTTCACGCGCTGGCTGATGTTCGCCCTGATCGGGTACGCGCTGTTCAGCCTGATCAACTTCGTGCTCATGATCACGGGCGTGGCGGGCGGCGAGTTCGGCTGCGCAGCGGGCCGATCGGCATCATCGTCGGCCTCGTCGCCGTCGGCCTCGCGGCCGCGTCGCTGATCGTCGACTTCGACTCCATCAAGCGTGGTGTCGAGGCGGGCGTGCCCGCCAAGATGGCGTGGTCGGCGGCCTTCGGCCTGCTGGTGACGCTGATCTGGCTGTACCTCGAGCTGCTGCGCCTCGCGGCGATCATCAGCAGCTTCGCCCGCGACTGACCTCTCGCGTAGCCTACGACGGCCAGGCCTCGTCCGCGGACGGCGACTCACGCCTCTGTCGTGCGCGGCGGACAGTCAGCCGCGTGCGGTGCCGGATTGCGGCGCGGCGCCGAACACGCATCCCGCGGCGACGAGGAACCCGTGCGTGATCCGCAGCTCCGGCCCACCGAAGAACTGGGGGAGCAGGAGCACCAGGCCGATCGCCAGCGGCACCCCGGCCCACCTCGACGGGTACCGGGCCGCCACAGCGCAACCGCGACCAGCACCCCGGACACCGCGAGCAGGACCAGCCCCGCGACGAACACGGTCACGGCCCACGGCTGCATGCGCAGCACCTCGATGTCGGCGAGCAGCCCGAGGTCGCCGTCCCGCAGCGCGGCATCCGCGATGGTGCGGATGCCGCAGATCTCGGCGCCGAAGTAGAGCGCCGCGAGGCGGCGCAGGCCCACGCGGTGCCGAGCGCCCAGGTGCGGCGCCGACGCCCGCTCCCGGCGAGCGAGGAGCGCACGCAGGCCGAGGAGTGCGGGCGCGAGGAGTGCGAGGCCGAGGATCCCGCACAGGTGCGCCACCACCCAGCGGTCAGAGGCGAAGGCCATGGCGAGCTCCGTCGTGGCCACGGTCTCGTCCGGCCAGGGGCGCAGCAGCGGGAAGAGCAGGAACGAGCCCGGCGGCGACCAAGGCGACGCGGGTCCAGCGGGCGGTGGTCATGGGTGGCTCCCAGCGGTGTGTGGTCCGGCAGGGCGTCGGATGCGTGCGAGCGCCGTGACCCCCGCGACGAGCATCTCGAGCAGCACGGCGAAGCTCTGGTCGACGTCCTCCCGCATCCGGAACCCGCCGCCGAGCTCCAGCATCACGAAGCCGTGCACGCTGGCGCGGACCGCGCGGACGGCGTCGATCACGCGGTCGTCCGGGAGGCCGAAGCCGCGCAGGACGGCGACGACCACCTGGACGCTCTCGGCCGCCGCTTCCCGGAGTGCGGCGTGCGGCGGAGCTGTCCGGGTCGGGGCCGATCTGCGTCGCCGCGTACCGCCCGGGGTGGTCGAGGGCGTAGGCGCGCAGGGCGTGCGCCAGCGCCTGGAGGGCGTCGGGCCCGGCGCGGCCCACGGTCGCCGAGGTCCCGCCGGCCGTGAGCTCGCGGACGGCGATCACCGCCACCTCGCGGCGCAGGTCCGCCAGCGAGCCCACGTGCTTGTAGAGGCTCGGGGCCGCGACGCCGGCCTTCGCTGCGACCTTCGCGAGCGTCAGGTCCGCGAACCCGCTCGGCCCGCCGGCGTCCACGACCTCGACGGCCAGGCGCACGACGGCGTCGTGGGACAGGCCCGCCCTAGGCACGGTCGCCGCCGTCCTCGGACACCGGGACGTCCGCCGCGCTCCGCCTCCGGCAGCCCCGCGAGGAACTCGAGCACGGCGGGCACGACGACGTCGGGCGCCTGGTGCTGCGGGTAGTGGCCCACGTCGGGGACCAGGACGCCGCGGGCGTCGATCGTCCCGGTGATCCAGGCGAGCTCGGCGGCGGGGTCGGAGAAGTCGGGGTCGACCGCCCCGACGATCGCGAGGGCCGGGGCCCGGACGTCCGCCCAGCCGCGCCTCGACGACCGAGTGGTCGAGCGCCACCGCGAGGTCGCGGAAGGAGCGCAGCCGGCCGGGCTCGCGCAGCGCTCCGCGCATGGCGGCGACGTGCTCGGCGTGCCGGGGCGAGCGGCGTCCCTTCGTGATCGAGGAGTAGAAGGAACCCCAGAACGCGGCGCCCCACGGCCGCGCGAGCAGGACCCGGTAGACGGTCCCCATGACCTTCCGCAGGCCCGGGGAACCGGGCTGGCGCAGGTAGGGGCTGAGCAGGACCAGGCCGCGCACGAGGTCGGGGCGCTCCGCGGCGGCCCAGGCGGCGGCGGACGCGCCCATCGAGTTGCCGACCAGCACGGCCGGGCCGGCGCCGAGGTGCTCGACGAGCGCGAGGAGGTCGCGAGCCGGTCGCGTCGTCGCCGTGCGTGCGGAACGTGGTGTCGGAGTCCCCGTGGCCGCGCAGGTCCGCGACGACCACGCGGTAGCCGGCGTCGACCAGCGCGGGGACGACGTCGTCGTAGGTGGACCGGAGGTCACCCATGCCGGGAACGGCGACGACGAGCGGACCCGACGCCCGTGTCGCTGTAGGCGATGTTGCCCTCGGGGCGCGGCAAGAAGGCAAGCGCCGTCACTCTGGCTGCGTCGTCATAGCCAGAAAGCTACGCATATTAGCCAGGGCGTCGCAAGCGGCCTGACCACGAAAGATCCCGGTAGTCGCGCCTGTCCGGCCTCGCCAGGCTCGACCACCGGGAGACCCGGCCCGGCGGCTCATAGCTTCGACGGACCGGGGCTCGACCACCGGGACGGGGTCAGGACCGGGCGGGGTGCTCCGAAGTAGCCCTTCTCCGCCTCGCCGCTCTCCGCCTTGATCACGTGCATCACGGCGTTGATCAGGGCCAGGTGCGTGAACGCCTGCGGGAAGTTCCCGAGGTGCCTGCCGCTGCCCGGCTCGATCTCCTCGGCGTAGAGGTTGAGCGACGACGCGTAGCCGAGCAGCCGTTCGCACAGCGCCTTGGCCCGCTCCACCTCGCCGATCTCGACCAGGGCGGACACGAGCCAGAACGAGCAGATGGTGAAGATGCCCTCCTCGCCCCGCAGCCCGTCGTCGGTCTCCTCCGTGCGGTACCGCAGCACGAGGCCGTCCTCGGTGAGCTCGTCCGCGATCGCGAGCACGGTCGCCCTGACCCGCTCGTCGTCCGGCGGCAGGAACCGCAGCAGCGGCACGAGCAGCAGCGACGCGTCGAGCGCCGGGTCGCCGTAGCGCTGCGTGAAGACGCCCCGCTCGTCCACGCCCTTGGTGCAGATGTCGTCGACGATCTCGTCGGCGATCTTCTGCCAGGACTTGCGCGTAGTCGGGCTCGTCGTACAGCCGGGCGAGCTTGGCGCCCCGGTCCATCGCCACCCAGCACATGAGCTTCGAGCTGGTGAAGTGCTGCGGCTCGCCGCGCACCTCCCAGATGCCCCGGTCCGGCTCGTGCCAGTGCTTCGCGGCCTCCTCGACCTGCCGCTTGAGGATGGGCCACAGCGACTCGGGGAGCTGGTCGCGCGACTTGGCGTGCAGCCACACGGAGTCGAGCACCGCGCCCCACACGTCGTGCTGCCGCTGGTCGTACGCGGCGTTGCCGACCCGGACGGGCTGCGCGCCCTCGTAGCCGGACAGGTGCGGCAGCTCGAACTCCTCCAGGGTCTCCTCGCCACCCACGCCGTACATGATCTGGAGCTGCCGGTTGTCGCGGCAGACGTCCTGGATGAACGCGAAGAAGTCGTTCGCCTCGCGTTCCAGGCCGAGGGTGTACAGCCCCCAGAGCGCGAACGTCGAGTCGCGGATCCACGCGTACCGGTAGTCCCAGTTGCGCTCCCCGCCCGGGGTCTCGGGCAGCGACGTGGTGGCGGCGGCGATCAGCGCGCCGGTGGGGGAGTAGGTCAGCCCCTTCAGCGTCAGCGCCGACCGCTGCAGGTAGATGCGCCACGGGTGGTCGGGGAACTGGCCCTGCGTGATCCAGTCGCGCCAGAACCGCTCCGTGCGCCACATCGCGTCCAGGGCGCCCGCGTAGCTGGTCCGGCGCGCTCTGCGAGCCCCAGGACATCGCGACGAAGTGCGTGGCGCCCTCCGTCATCCGGGTACGCGCCGTCGCGCGCTTGCCCTCCAGCCCGAACCGCAGGCTGGAGCGCAGGTGCAGGTCCGGGTTGGAGTCGCCGATGTGCGCCACGACGGACGAGTACCCGCTGTTCTCGTACTCCCAGTCGACCTCGGACCGCGCGTAGTCCGGGCGCGGCTCGCACACGACCTCGAGGTCCACCGTGCCCGACACGCACTTGATGGTGCGCATCAGGATGTGCTCGGCGTCGTCGTCCGTGGGGGTGCGGCGGTGCGTGCCGGAGCGCGTCCTCGAGGTCGTGCCACGGGCCCATCAGCATGGCGTCACGCACCACGAGCCAGCCGGTCGGCGTCTGCCACGTGGTCTCGAGGATGAGCGTGCCGGGCAGATACCGGCGCGCGACGGGCACGCGCACACCGTGCGGTCCCACCCGGAAGTAGCCGGCGCCGCGGTCCAGGATCTTGGCGAAGATGCTGGGCGAGTCGGGACGGGGCACGCACATCCACTCCACGCTGCCCGACGGCGCGATCAGCGCGTTGGTCTCGCAGTCCGAGAGGAACCCGTACTCACCGATGTGCGGGAACTTGCTGCGGCCGTCCCACGCGTGCGGGGCGGCGTCGTCGCTCGACGTATGTCCCTTCACCGGACCCTGAGCTCGTGGGCTTCGGCGTCTGGCGGCGCCGCGAGGGCTCGCCGGTCGCCGCGGGGACTTCGGCTTCGGCCCCCTGCGGCTCAATCGATTCGAGCGTCATGAGACTCAAGGGTTCCGCACGTTCCGCGCAGGTGGCAAGCCGGGCGTGTGTCATGCGCAGAACCCCTGCTCGCTGCTTCGTCATGAACTCTTCAGGGAATATCTCGGGTCGTGTCGATCGAGCGGTTTCCCGTTCGACCTATGGGTGAGAAGGTCCCATCAGGGGCCCCGGACACACGGAGAAGAAACCATGCCGAAGTACATGCTGATCATGCGCTCGACTGACGAGACGATGGCCGTCTACGAGAACATGGACTTCGAGAAGATCATGAACGACATGGGCAAGTTCAACGAGGACATGGTCCAGGCGGGCGTGCTCGTCGCCGGCGAGGGCCTCACGGACGCGACCGACTCCGTCGTCGTCGACTACTCGTCCGAGACGCCCGTCGTGACCGACGGTCCCTACGGCGAGACCAAGGAGCTGTTCAACGGCTTCTGGATCGTCGACGTCGCATCCAGGGAGGAAGCCGTCGAGTGGGCCAAGCGGGCACCGCTGGCCGGGCCGGGGAGCAAGCTGGAGATCCGTCAGGTCCAGCAGATGGACGACTTCCCGCAGGACAACGAGCACGTCCAGAAGGAGCGCGCGTGGCGCGAGTCGACCGGTCAGCTCTGACCGAGCGAGGACGCCGCCCGGCGGGCCGTCGAGGCGGTCTGGCGGATCGAGTCCGCGCGCATAGTGGGCGCGCTCACCCGCTACACCCGCGACTTCGAGCTCGCCGAGGACGTGGCCCAGGAGGCGCTCGCCGAGGCGCTCGTCTCCTGGCCGCGCGACGGCGCACCGCGCGATCCCGCGGCCTGGCTATCGCGACGGCGCGACGCCGGGCCATCGACGCCTACCGGCGCCGGGCCGGGCGCGACGAGCGGTACGCGGCGCTCGCGCACGGCCTGGCCGAGGGGGAGGCGACGTCGGGCATCGGAGCAGCGCCCGCGGCGTCCGGAACGAGCATCGTCGCAGGTCAGCTGGGTTCTGACCCCGCGGCGTTCGACCCCGACCGGATCGACGACGACGTGCTCGCGCTCATGTTCGTGTCCTGCCACCCCGTGCTGTCGAGGGAGGCGCAGATCGCCCTGACGCTGCGCGTCGTGGGCGGCCTGACGACCGACGAGATCGCCCGGGCGTTCCTCGTGCCCGTCGCGACGGTGCAGGCGCGCATCACGCGCGCGAAGAAGACCATCGCGGCGGCGCAGGTCCCGTTCGAGGTGCCCGACGGCGCGGACCGGGCCGCCCGGCTCTCGTCGGTGCGCGGCGTGGTCTACGTGATCTTCACGGAGGGCTCGTCGGCGACGTCGGGCGACGACTGGATCCGGCACGACCTGGCGCGCGAGGCCGTGCGCCTGGCCCGCGTGCTGACCCGGCTCGCGCCCGAGCCGGAGACGTTCGGCCTGCTCGCGCTGCTGGAGCTGACGGCGGCGCGGTTCCCGGCCCGGACGGGCCCGTCGGGCGAGCCGGTCCTCCTGGAGGACCAGGACCGGCGCCGCTGGGACCGGGCGGCGATCATCCGTGG
The DNA here is from genome assembly GCA_963827335.1 of uncultured Solirubrobacteraceae bacterium. GTDB lineage: Bacteria > Actinomycetota > Thermoleophilia > Solirubrobacterales > Solirubrobacteraceae > DASQMT01. The sequence goes on along the minus strand of CAWHAP010000023.1, from coordinate 609,467 downwards.
CAGGGCGGCGCTGCGCCGTGCCGTCGGCCCGGCGGGCATGGGGGTGTACGCCCTGCAGGCGGCGATCGCGGAGTGCCACGCGGTGGCGCGTTCGGTGGCCGAGACGGACTGGGAGCGGATAGTCGTGCTCTACGAGGCCCTGGGGCGCCTCGCGCCCTCGCCCGTGGTGGACCTGAACCGGGCGGTGGCTGTCGCGATGGCGCACGGGCCCGGCTCGGGCTGCGCGTCGTGGACGGCCTCGTCGAGCAGGGCGTGCTCGCGGGGTCGCACCTGTTGCCGGGCGTGCGGGGCGAACTGCTCGCGCGGCTCGGCCGCACTGCGGAGGCCCGCGGCGAGTACCTGCGCGCGGCCGAGCTGTGCGGCAACACGGCGGAACGCTCTGTCCTGGAACGCAAGGCGTCGGAGGTCTGAGCCCCCGTTGGTCGAGCTTGTCGAGACCCCGTAGGTCGAGACCGGTCTCGACAGGCTCGACCAACAGGGGCTCGACCAACGAGAGGGCTCGACCAACGAGAGGGCTCGACCAGCGGGTGGGGCGTCAGCGGAGGCGGAGGGTCGCCACCAGGACGCCCGTCAGGCACAGGGTGCCGCCGATCAGGGCGACCAGCGTGGGGACCTCGCCCAGCAAGGCCCACGACATGAGCACCGCTAGCGGCGCAGCGGCGTAGGTCGCGGCGCCGAGCCGGCCCGCCGTCGTGCGGGTCAGGGCGTAGCCCCAGGTGATGAAGGCGATGGCGGTCGGGAAGACGCCCAGATAGACGACACTCAGCGTGGCCGACGTCGGCGCGGCGGCGAGCTCGGTCAGGAGTACCGGCGCGAACGGGAGGCACGCGATCGCGCCGACCAGGCAGCCCAGCCAGGTCATGGTCAGGGAGTCCACCTTCGGCAGCAGCCGCTTCTGCAGGATCGTGCTCCCGGCGTAGAGGACGGCGGCGGCCAGCCCGAGGGCGACGCTCACCGCGTCGGACGCCCCGCTCGACGTGGCGAGCGCGATCCCGGCGACGCCGGCGAAGGCGATGCCGATGCCGGCGAGCAGCCGGGCCGGGAACCCCTCGCCGAGCGAAATCCCGGCGAACACCGCGATCAGGATGGGTGCGAGCCCGACCAGGAGGGATGCGGTCCCTGCGTCGAGGGTGCGCTCCGCGGTGTTGAGGGCCAGGTTGTACAGCCCGAACCAGAGGACGCCCCAGACGATGATGCCGACCAGGGTCCGGCCGCGCGGCAGCCGGATCTTGCCCGCCAGGCCGGCGATGACGGTGAGCGCCAGGGCGCCGACGAACATCCTGCCCAGGGCCAGCGGGCCGGGGGAGAAGTCGTGGCCGGCGGCCCGGATGCCGATGAACGCGGACGCCCACAGCACGACGGTCACCGCGGCGGCCGCCGGGACGAGGAAGCGGTTGGTGGTCGGCGGAGCAACCACGGCGGTCAGGGCCATGTCCGGAACATTGCCCGACGTCGGAGCCAGGGTCTGGCGGTTATCGGCCGTGGTGTTGGTCATGGTGCGATGGTGGCCCCGGAACACCATGAAGCACCAGCGATTCTTCCTTCATCTGGATTCAGTCTCGCTGTACGGTTGCTCTATGCTCGACGTCCACCGCCTCCGCGTCTTCCGTTCCGTCGTCGCCTCCGGTTCCATCGGTGCGGCCGCGGCGAACCTCGGCTACACGCCGTCCGCCGTCAGCCAGCACGTCTCGGCGCTCCAGCGCGAGACGGGGCTCAAGCTCCTGGCCAGGCACGGTCGCGGCATCCAGCCCACCGCTGCCGGACTCGCCCTGGCAGCTCAGGCTGACGGGGTGCTCGAACGGCTCGGCGAGGCGGAATCCATGGTCGCCGACCTGCGCGCCGGCCGCACCGGGTCGCTGTCGGTGGCCTACTTCGCCTCGGTCGGCTCGGCCTGGCTGCCCGACGTCGTCAGCGCCGTGACCACGCAGTTTCCCGGCGTCCGGCTGGACCTCGAGCTGGCCGAGCACATCCCGGACAAGACCGAGGACCGGGCCGACCTGCAGGTGGCCGTGGCGCTGGCGGACTTCGCGCCCGGGACCGGCTTCACCGCCCACCACCTCCTCGACGACCCGTACGTCGCCGTGCTGTCGCGGGGCCACCGGTTCGCCGACCGGGCCGAGATCGAGCTCGCCGAGCTAGAGAACGAGTGCTGGGTCGACAACGACTTCGCACGAGGCTGGTGCCGCCGCAACCTCCTGGAGGCCTGCACGGCCGCCGGGTTCAGCCCCACGTTCCATGTCGAGGCGCACGACTACCCGACGGCCGTCGCGTTCGTCGACGCCGGTATCGGCATGACCGTGCTGCCCGAGCTCGGCACCATCCAGCTTCCCGGCCGGTACCGTCGCCGTCCCCGTGGTGCGTCCCACCCCGGTGCGCTCGATCTACGCGGTGCTGCGGGACGCCGTGGCGCACACCCCGCCCGCGATCGCGGCCCTGGAGGCGTTGCGGCAGAGCCGCCGTCGCTTCGCGGGCAGCCGTGGGGGCCGCATAGGGTGGGCGGGTAACGGCGCCGGGACTGCTCGGCGCCCTCCCGATCGAGAGGTAATCCTCGTGACCACGCTTCCTACCGCCTCCGGCACCTTCGGTGACAAGCCGGAGCTGACGTTCCCCGAGGGTGCCGCACCCGCCGGCCTGCAGGTGCAGGTGCTCGCCGAGGGCAACGGACCGGTCGTCGAGTCCGGCCGCACCATCGTGGTGAACTACCTGGGTCAGACCTGGGGCGGCCACGTCTTCGACAACTCGTACGACCGCGGCACCACCATCGACTTCCCGATCGGCGTCGGCGCCGTCATCGGCGGCTGGGACAAGGGCATGGTGGGCCAGAACGTCGGCTCGCGCCTGCTGCTGTCGATCCCGCCGGAGCACGGCTACGGTGCGCGCGGCGTGCCGCAGGCCGGCATCGGCGGCGGTGACACCCTCGTCTTCGTGGTGGACGTCGTCGACGTGAAGTGACGCTTCTTTAGGGCTTCTTTTGTACCGCCCGCGGGTGCAGGGCCCGCGGGCGGAGAACAAGAACGCCTGCGCGGACTGGGCCGACGAGGCGCCTCCAGAGGCGGCTCACCTGTTTCGTCCTTTTACGTCCGCGCAGGCGTTCTTGTTCTCCGCCCGCTCTTCTGTGGGCGTCGCTTTCCGGTGGAGTTCGGTTGGCTGGCTGGGGTTGGCCTAGGGGTAGGTGACCACCTGGGACCGCTGCGTTCCCTGCTGGACCGCGGCGCCGGTGTCGTTGATGACGTGGTTGATACCGCCCGAGCCGTTGAGGAAGATGGCGGTCAGCGACCGGAACGACACGCCCGGCGCGTTCGGCGCCTGGATACCGGACTCCAGGCGGATGTCCTGGCCCTGGTTGAAGAACGAGTACGTGCCGGTGCCGATCGCGGAGTGGTTCTGCACGTCGTCGGCGACCCGGTAGGCGGCGTAGCCGAGGCGGTCGCCGTCCATCCACGCGGCCTGGTTGGGCACGTCGTAGGGGATCTCGTTCTGGTAGAAGAGCGTCTGGCCGTCCTCGCCGTTCCAGATCGTCTGCTCCTCCTGGTAGTGCTCCACGAACAGGCCGGTAGCGGTGACCCGGTCACCGTTGACGACGACGCCGTGGGCGCCGGTGTTGACGTCCCACCCGATGCCGTTGCCGTGGTCGCCCCGCCAGGCCCAGATGTGGTCCAGGAGGGTGTCGGGGCTGTTCACCTCGATGGAGGTCACCGCCTTGCCGGCCCACGGGCCGCCCACGCGGACGAAGACATCGGTCAGCGTGGTCGGGTCGGCGGCGTCGGAGCGGTGGCGCCCTCCGGGCCGATCTTGATGAGGGTCTCGGACTCGGGGACGTTGGCGTCGGCGGTGATGCCGGCGATCTTGACGCCCGCCACGTCGCCCACCTCGACGACGGAGTTGCCTGCCGTCGGGGTCAGCGAGGCGTAGCCCAGGCCGAGTACCACCGTGTCGGCGCGGTCGATGTTCAGGGGCGCGTCGAGCTCGTACACGCCGGGGGTCAGGACGAGATTCTTGCCGCTGGCCAGCGCCGCGTTGATCGACGCGGCGTCGTCGGAACCCTCCTTGGCGACGTAGAAGTCGGAGATCCCGATCGACTCGCCGGCGTCCGACCCGGTGGACCAGTCGGTGCCGCTGCTATTGGTCTTCGCGTTCGGGACGAACACGGCGAGCTCGCCGGCGGCGTCCCGGTACAGGAACGGGGCCTCGCGGCTGACCGGCGTCGAGCCGACGGTCGTCTTGACGCCGACGCCCTCGCCCACCGTCTGGCCGAAGTTGGTGGCCGGCGCACCCGTCGTGCCGGAGAACACCATGTTCCACACCCCACCGTCCCAGGCTCCCACCTCGGAGTTGCGGGTGAACCACTGCTGCTGCGAGCCGGATGCGATGGTGCCGGAGACACGCGAGTTGGCGAGGTAGCCGCCGGAGGCGAACTCGCCGTACCGGCCGAAGATCGTCAGGTTGCCCTGGATGTCCATGCGGCGCATGGGCGCCGCCTGCGAGACGGCGAACCGCATCTGGTGCGGCTCGGTCACGCCCGCGGGGTATGGCAGCGCCGCGTCCTCGCCGATCGGGCGCTGGATAGGGTTGATCCCCATGTTGGAGATCGACCGCCAGAAGCGGGTCAGCGAACCGGGGTCGGCGCACGCCCAGGGCTCGTTGGGGCAGCCGACCACGGGTTCGACGTGCAGTGCGCCGTTGATGTGCACGTCGTCGGGCTGCGCGCCGAGGCCCGCTATCGACTCGTAGTAGCCCACGTGGGCGTTGACGATGCCGGTGCCGTTGGCAGGATCGTCCTGGCCCGCGGCGCTGCCGTACGTGCCGGGCTCGAAGAACACCTGGTGCCGGTCGAGGCTGAACTCCGCCTCGTCGTTCACCGTCTCGAGGAACTCATTGATCCGGTCGACGGACCAGGTCTCGTCGATGAACGTGACGTTGGGCCCGAAGTCCGGGTCGGCGGCCACCTTGTTGGTTCTTCGTTCTGGTTCGTGTCGTTCGGCTTGGCGGTCGACTTTGTCGCGGAGGCCTTTGCCATGACTCTGCCCTCGTTGCCGGCGTCCGGCGTGGCGGTGGCAGGCAGCGCCATGACCGCGGCTCCCGCGGCGAGCGATGCTGCTACCGCCGCGACGGCGGCGCCACGCAGGGTGGTGCGAAGTGTCCTCATCGACGAGTCCTTCGAGCTCGGGGCAGGCCGGTCGGGACCGGTCGTGCTGCCGGTGGATTTCACCCGGACGGGCGCCCAGCCAGGCTAACCGCGTACTACTGACAAGTCAGTAAGTGATTTCCGCAGACTCCGGGTCACGGTGAACTTCGGATCCTGCGCCATGTGCTCGGTGGGCCCGACGGCGCGCTCCAGCGCGCGGCGGTAGTGCAGCCCCGTGTTGAAGACGGTCCACAGCTCTCCGCCCTCACGCAGCAAGCGGCCCGCGGCGGCGAACATGCGGAGCGCCGCGTCCGTGCTCAGCGCGGCACGGTCGTGGAACGGCGGGTTGAGCAGCACGAGGTCCGCCGTACCGTCGGGGAACGGGAGCCAGAGCCCCGGCGTCGTCCCGCACGACGACGGCCCTGGTTCCGTTCGCGGCGAGCGTCGCAGCGGCCGAGGCGCAGGCGGCTGCGCTCCGGTCCGACGCGACCACGTGCGCGTGGGGGTACCGCAGCGCCAGGACGGTGGCGAGGATGCCGGTGCCGCAGCCGAGGTCGACGGCGACCGGGTGCGCGTCCATGCCGGGAACCGGCCGGTCGGACGCGGAGGTCGTCCCGGTGACCGCCATGTCCGACAGGTCGGGCCAGCGGTGGGCCTGTGCCAGGAGGAGACGGGTGCCGCCGTCGAGCGTCGCGCCGGCGAAGGCGGCACCGTGCGCGACGACGGTCAGGCCCGCGGGACCGGGTCGAGCGGGTGCGTCCGGGCCGGGTGCCGGTTGCCCGGTCGCGCCGGGGGAGGCGGGACGCGGGGTGATCGCGTCCAGGATCTCCTGGTCGGCGAGCCGGGCGGTGACGGGATAGGTGAGCGGCCCGACGTCGGACCGCGGCTCCCGCGCTGATCAGCAGCCGCGACTTCTGCCGCGCGAGGGATGCGCTGACCTGCCCGAACGACGCGCTGAGCACGTCGTTCATCGCGTGCGTCATGTGCTTGACCCGGCCACCGGCGAGCAGCGTCACAGCCGGGTCGGCGTAGCGGGCGACGTGCTCGGTGATCTCGGTCAGCTCCGCCAGCGACGTCGGTAGCTGGAGCAGCACGAGCCGTGCGCCGGTGAGCAGGCGGGGCTCGAACAGGTCGTGCATGGTCATTCCGAGCCGGGCCGGTTCGTGCGGGACGGGTGCGTTCGCGGCGGCCCGGGCATACCCGGCCCACAGGACCTTGGACACGCGCGAGGCATTGGCCTCGAGCGCCGCCTCGGCAGTGATCGCGTCCTGGTGCACCCGGACGTCGCGGGCGCCGAGCGCCAACGCCCCGAAAGTGAGGGCCCCGAACCGGTCGCCGATCACCACCACGCCGTCGGGGTCCCGCTCGATCAGCGCGGCCGCCTCGTCGAGCAGGAGCCGGTCCGTCGCGTCGACGGCGACCGGACCGTCCGCGCGCGAGCCGTCCTCGGGGTAGGGGAGCAGCCGGGCGAGGACGGCGTCGGCCTCGGGGCTCACCGTGCGGAGCGGGCCTTCTTCTCCGCGGCCTTGCGGGCCTCCTCGACGCGCTCCTCCTCGGCGCGCACCTGAGCGGCGATCTCGCGCTCCTGGGCGAGCCACTCCGGAGGGTTGTCGCGCAGCTCGTTGATCTGCTCGGTGGTCAAGGGGTCGGTGATGCCGCCGCGGGCCAGGCCCGCGATCGAGACGCCGAGGCGCCCCGCTACGACGGGCCGCGGGTGCGGTCCGTTGCGGCGCAGCTCGGACAGCCACTCGGGCGGGTTGGTCTCCAGCTCCTCGAGCTCCGCGCGCGTGAGCGGGTTGTCCTGGAACTCCTGCGGCGTGGCAGGCAGGTAGACGCCGAGTCGCTTGGCGGCGTTGGACGGCTTGAACCGCTGCGAGGCGAAGGAGGAACTCATGTTCCCAGGGTATCGGCGCATGCCCTCCTCGCTCTCCATGGCGAGCGTGATCCTCGCCGCTCGCCCGATGGGCGACCCGTAGCCTTGGCCTGTGAGCCAGCCCTTGCCCGACGTCGGACCGCCCGTACCGGACGGCGACCCCACCGACCGCCTCGTCGACGATGCGGAGGATCTGGAGGATCCGGCCGACGCCGATCCCGACCGGCCACGCTTCCGCCTCGCGTACGTGCCCGGTGCGACGCCCGGGAAGTGGGCGAGCGTATGGCGCGAGCGGCTGCCCGACGTGTATCTCCACTTGGTGCAGGTCGAGTCGGACGCCATCGCGCCCGCGCTGGAGGCCGGGGAGGCCGACGCCGCCATCGGCCGGCTCCCCGTGGACAAGGAGGTGTTCTCCGCGATCCCGCTCTACGAGGAGGCCTCCGTGGTGTGCTTCTCGCGGGACCACCTGCTCGCGGCGCTCGGCGACGAGGAGACCGTGTCCAGCGCCGACATCGCCGAAGACCCGGTCTGGGTACCCGCGGACGACGTCCTCTTCGCCGCGCACCCGGTCCCGGGCGTGGTGCCCGCCGATCCCGACGGCAACCCGCTGGACCGGGTCCCGACCACGGCCGACGCCGTCGCGACGGTCGCGGCGAACGTGGGGGTGGCGGTGCTGCCGATGTCGCTCGCGCGCCTGCACCGCCGCAAGGACGTGACCTACCGCCTGCTCGTCGACGGGCCGACGGCGCCGGTGGGGCTGGTCTGGCCGACCGACCGCACGACCGACCTGGTCGAGGAACTCATCGGGATCGTCCGCGGGCGCACGGTCAACAGCTCGCGCGGGCGGGGCGGGCCGTCCACGCGCCCGGCTCAGGACGGGCCGGCGGGCGGCGGATCCGCCGACAAGACCGCACAGGCCGGGGTGAAGAAATCCGCGAAGGGCGGGCCCGGCGGGGCAAAGGGCCGACCCGGCGCGGGACGCGGCGGTGCGAAGGCGGGGGAGATCGCGGGGGTCGTACAGCGGGGCAAGGGTGCGCGTCCGGCGCCGAAAGGCAAGAAGAAGGGCAAAGGACAGTAGGGCGGAATGCAAGCCCATGTAAGGTATTTTGCTGAGATAAGCGGATATTGGCGATCTGCGCCATTGTCGCTACGCTCCGGGGGTCGTGTTCGACGTCGGACACGGTCCGACCCCCGTTCGAAGGAGCGCTCAGTGCGCAAGATGACCGTCTTGGGAGCTTCCGCGCTCCTCGTCGCCGGCCTCATGGCCTCCCCGGCCGCTGCGTTCGCCGCACCCGTGCTGACCGACACCGAGCAGTACCTGGACGGGGTCCAGGTCTGCGAGGGCTACGACTCCGGGAAGATCGACACGACGGGCGACCCCATGTCGGTCACCGTCGAGGCTCCCGAGGGTGAGCTCATCTCCGGCTACTGCGTCAAGGCCGGCTCCGCGAAGCAGGGCGAGGGCGAGGGCGGCGCGTACTTCGTCGAGCTCGACGAGCCCGCCGCCTCGGTGACCATCACGTACCCGTGGGCGACGGTCGCGCCATCAGCCACTACGCGCTCGTGTACGCCGACGGCGTCATCGAGCCGACGCCGTCCCCGACGCCCACCGTCCGGCGAGGAGCCGAGCGTCGCACCGTCAGAGCCTTCCCTCGAGCCGACCGACGAGTCCGCCGCCCCGGCCGAGGGCGTCGAGCCACGCCGTCTCCGTCCGCTGCTGCCTCGGAGCCTCCCGTGCTCGCCGCCACCGGTGCCAGCACCGCCATCGGCTTCACGCTCATCGCGCTGGCCCTGGTGGGCGGTGGTGTGACCCTGATCGTGCTGCGTCGCAAGGGCGTGCTCGGTAGCTGATCCAGTCGTGCCACGCGACCGTGAAGTAGAGCGGGCGTCCGGCCGGCCTCCGGACTTCGGCTCGGGACGGGACGCCGGCAGGGCGCCCGTTCTTCGGCTTTTGGCGTGCGATCTCATCCGGGTGAGATATTCCGCCGGAGAAGCGGTATGAGAACGACGCCTAAACGTTCTCTCGCCCTGGTTCTATCTCGGCGGCGTTCTATCTCCGCACTGGGCTATTCGGGCGGCGTGGCGGCCGTGACCTGGATGATCAGCGCCTGCATCGGCCACAGCGTGGGTAGCTGCAGCCCGACGCCAGTCAGGACCGAGCCGGGTATGTCCATCGCCTCCTTGCCCAGCCAGCCCGGGGTGATCCCGCCCAGCCACTTCGCGGATCCCGACCTCGTCGCGCACCTGGACGCTGTATCGCCGGGCGGGGTCGAGACCGTCCAGCCGCACCCGCTCGGTCAGCGCGTCCTGCGGCGACGCGACCGTCGCGACGGTCCACATCCCCGCCGTCCGGTCGGGAGACACGAAGCCCGTGACCCGCAGCGCCGGGTCCACCGTGTCGGCGTGCACCACGGTGCCGGTGTGCACGAGCGGACCGGAGCTCCTTGTACAGCGCGCGCGTACGCGTGACGGCGACGAGCTCCTCGTCGGTGCAGGTCAGCAGGTCCCACTCGAAGCCCGCGTGCCCCTGCAGCGCCGTGGCCACCCGGTAGCGAGAGGTCGGTGGTCCGCCCCGACGAGTGCGTCGGCGACGGCCCTACGTGCGCGCCGATCAGCTCGGGCGGGAGCACCAGCGACGGTCCAGCGCTGGATGTCCTGGCGCTCCAGGGGGTCGTTGGAGTCCGAGGCCCACACGCGGTCGGTGACCTCGAGGATGCCCAGGTCCGTGCGGGCGCCGCCCGACGAGCACGACTCGATCTCCAGCCCGGGATGGTCCGCCTTGAGCCGCGCGATCAGCGCGTACGCGGCGAGGGTCTGCACGTGGGTGCCCGGCCGGGAGACGCCGTCCGGCCCGCGTGGACGGGCTCGGCGAGGTCGCGGTTGTGGTCCCACTTGATGAAGTCGATCCCGAGCTGCGTCACGAGGGCCGAGATCTGGGAGCGCAGGTGCTCCCACGCGTCGGGGTTCGCGAGGTCGAGCACGTACTGCGTGCGGAACGAGAGCCCGTCGGGCGACGGGACCGCAGCCGGGTTCGACAGGATCCAGCTCCGGGTGGGCGCGGGCCAGGTCGGAGTCGAGGTTGACCATCTCGGGCTCGAACCACAGCCCGAACTGCATCCCCAGCTCGTGCACCAGGCCGGCGAGCGGGTCCAGGCCGTCGGGCCAGACGTCGTGGTCGACGACCCAGTCGCCCAGCCCGGTGGTGTCGTCGCGCCGGGCGTGGAACCAGCCGTCGTCGAGCACGAAGCGCTCCACGCCGACCGGCCGCGGCGCGCCGGGCGAGCCGCTCCAGCTTGCTCGGCGAGTGGTCGAAGTACACGGCCTCCCACGTGTTCAGCACCAGCGGCCGCGGGCTGCGTCACGTGCTGCGGGCGCGCCCGCATCCAGGTGTGGAACCGGTCCGAGACGCCGTCCAGGCCCGGCCGGCGACCACGCGAAGTACGCCACCGGCGTCCGGTAGGTCTCGCCGGGGCCAGCCGGATCTCGCCCGGCCGCACCAGCTCGCCCGCGCCGAGCAGCGTGGGGTGCTCGGTGAGGTGGTCCACGCGGTGCGTGACGTCGGCGCTCCACCCCAGGTGGGTGGCCCACGCCTCGCCGGTCCGGTTCCGCGGCGTGCCCGACGACGCCAGCGGTCACCCAGGGCGCGTCGTGTCCCGACGCGCCCGCGCCGGGTCTGGCGGGCCGTGCTGCCGCTCGGCATGCCGGTCGTGACGGCGACCTTCTCGCGGGACCAGCGGCCGGTGAACTGCGTGAGGTGGTCCGCGGACCTCGGCACGGGCAGCGTGGCCTCGAGCCAGTGCACGTCGACGACGCGGCAGCCGGGCCGTCGTTGGTCAGCTCGTGCCGCAGCAGCACCAGCCCGCCGGCGCCGATCTCCAGGTACGACCGCAGCGCGAGCCCCAGGCCCGCCGTGTCCCGTGCCGCGACCGCCAGCTCCGCCGTCGTCGCGCGTGCCACCGCGTGACGGTCCAGCGCGGGAAGAGCGGCACGCCGTCCGCCACCACGAGCAGGCCCGGGCGGCCCGCCCACCCGTCGGCCTCCTGCGGCAGCAGCGACGGCCGCCAGGCCGCGTCGAGCGTGCCGGGCGCGGTCTGCGCGGCTGGTCGCCGAGTCGAGCGCCCTGCAGGTCGTCGGTCGAGAGCTCGCCCAGGTCGGGGCCCCAGTGGAGCACCAGCGGCAGCCCCTCGCTCAGGGTGCGCCAGCGACGACGGCGACGCCGTCGCGCCGCAGCACCGACCAGCTGGAAACCTCGTCATGTCTGTTCATGGTGCTGTCCCTCCGCCCCTGGACCACACCGTACGCGCGGTCACTGACATCAAATCCCACGGATCCTAACCCGCGGTCTCGGACCAGGTCGTTCTCCGTGCGCAGCACCGGCCGGGTGACCAGTGCCGTCCGGGTCCAGGCCGCGGCTCGTCACGTGGAACACCGCCGTCGTGCCCGCCGGGAGGTCGACCACCTGGTCGTCCACCTGTGCGTCCGGGTCGAGCCGGTCGGCCAGCAGCGTCACGCCGAGCGCCAGCGACGTCGCCGTCACCTCCACCCGGTAGCCGCCGTCCTGGGCCGTCACCGTGGTCCGCACCGGGCGCGGGGTCGAGGGCGAGGTCCTTGCTCTCCGCCCAGCGGTGCAGCCCACGGGCCTCGCCGAGCGTCACGACCAGCACCTCGTTCGCCGCGTCGGCGACGGCCGTCCAGGTCACCGGCAGCGGGACCAGGGTCACCGACCGCGGACCGACGGTCACCGCTCCGGTACCGCGGGTCGACGCCGCCAGCACCTCGCCACCGAGGGTGGTCCGGACCGCCTCGACCTGCCCGGTCCACGGCTCGTCGGTGTCGTTCACGAGCGCCGCGACCAGGTCGGTGCCGCGCGGCTGCACCGTCACGATCCGGTCGGCGAACGCGTGCTTCATCGCGTACCAGAGCGGCTTGCGCCGGCCGTCGCCGTCGACGGCGGCCCAGGACGTCACGGGCCAGCAGTCGTTGAGCTGCCACACGATCGCGCCGGCGGTGCGCGGCCACCACGACCGGTAGTGCTCCAGGGCGTACTGGATGGCGCGCGCCTGGTTGAGCTGCGTGGCCCAGTGCCAGTCGGTGAAGTCCTCCGGGACGTCCAGGTGCGCGGCCATGCCGCCGTCGAGCTTGAGGTTGCCGTAGTCCGCCTTCTGGTGGAGCAGGAAGACCTCGGACTCCTTGAACCCGGGCGGGACGTCGCAGCGCCGTCGGGAAGGATGGCGCGGCGCATCGTCGCCCAGGTCGCCGGGCCCTGGAAGCCGAACTCCGACGCGAACCGCGGCACGTCGTCGCGGTAGTGCGTGTAGTCGACCCGGTTCCAGACGTCCCACTGGTGGTGCGTGCCGTGGTCCGGGTCGTTGGGGTGCTTCTCCTCGGGCGTGAACCCGGGGGAGTAGGGCGAGCCGTCCGAGTAGGGACGGGTCGGGTCCACCTCGGCCAGGACCTTCGGGAACGCTCCGGGCACAGGTTCGGGCGCCCTGCCCGGCAGTGGCGGCAGCGCCCGCAGGTGGAGAAGTACGTCTCGCTGACCACCCGCCCGCCGTCCCAGGCGGCGTCGACCCCCGCGCCGATCTCGACGACCGTGCCGCAGACCTCGTGGCCCATCGTCACGGGCGGCACGCTCGGATACTCGCCCGCCTCGATGTGCAGGTCCGTCCCGCAGATCCCGGCGGCCCGGACCGCGAGGCGCACGCAGCCGCCGGGCACGTCCGCCGGCGTCCGCTCGACCAGGTCGATGTGCCCGGGACCCGGGGCCAGCTTGGCGACGCCGAGCATCTGTCTAGACAGGCTATACGGGCATGGGGACGGAGGTCAACGATCGACGGCGGTCCGCCATACTCGGGCGATGGACGCTCGGTCCGACGGCGAGCCGGCGACCGACCCCGGCGCGGGCGGCACCGACTGGCGGCTGCACGGCGTGCGGGTGGTGCACGCCGACGAGCTCGACCCGAACACGCCGCAGACGGCGGGCATGAGCCGGGCCGCGGCGATCACGGCGGCGCGGGCCGGCGCCGAGAAGCTCTGGGCCGGGACGGTCGTCATCCGCCCGGACGCGAAGACGGGCGCGCATCACCACGGGCCGGTGGAGAGCGTGATCTACGTCGTGAGCGGTCGTGCCCGGATGCGCTGGGGTGGGCGGCTCGAGTTCATGGCCGAGGCCGGGCCCGGCGACTTCATCTACGTCCCGCCGTTCGTGCCGCACCAGGAGATCAACGCGAGCCCGGACGACCCGCTGTCGTGCGTGGTGGTGCGCAGCGGGCAGGAGGCAGTGGTCGTCAACCTCGAGCTGCCCGCCGTCGAGCGCGATCCCGAGCCGGTGCAGTGGGTGGACGACATCCACCGCGAATCCTGAGCGCACCCTCGCCGGCCCGTGGAGCTGCCGCCACGCGCATGTCGCGCGCGGCCGCCTCGCGCGCTGATACCGCGCCGCAACCGCGCTGTTACCGGCCGGGCGCACTGTCCTCCCCATGCCCCACGCCGTTCCACTTCGATCGCCTGGGGCATGCAGCGGATCCACTACGCAAGGAGGCTGTGATGCAGGTTCGTAAGAGCATCGCCCGGATCGCGGTCGCGACGATGGTCGCGGCGACGGTCGCCACCCCGACGGCGAGCGCCATGACGTCCGGCGTCGTCTACGGGTCGACCGAGTACGCGGCCGAGCAGCAGGACATGCACGCGTCCACGGTGCACAAGCCCGCGAGCAGCGCCGGCGACCGGCGCGGCGAGGGCTCGATCGCCGGGTCGCGGGCGCAGGCCCAGGCCGGCGTCGTGAAGGCCGACCACCGGACGGAGGCCGCGAAGGGCCCGCAGATGTCGACGCCGCCCGCCGGGCTGCCGACGTGGCCCGCCGACCCGAAGCCGATCGCGCCCGCCCCCGCGGACGTGGTCACCGCGACGGACGGCGACGGCGGCGCCGTCGACTGGCCGATCATCGCGCTGATCGCGGCCGGCGCGGTCACGCTCGCCGGTGCGCTCGTGCTGCTGGTCCACCAGTCGCGCCGCACGCCGGCCCGGCCGACGCTCTGAGCACCCGAGGCGCCGCGCGACCCGCTCGCGCGGCGCCTCCTCTCGCGCGGCGACAAGCGCCGTCAACGGCATCGCGCGGCGGATTGCGGACGCGTGTGACGTTGCCGCGCACACCCGACTGACGCCGCCGGCTCACCGTAGCCTTGCGGCCGTATGTGGACGGTCCGCGAAGAGCCCGCCGACGCCCCGCCCGCCGCAGCACTGCTGCGCGAGTACTTCACCGAGCTGACGGAGCGCTACTGGCGTCGGGCCGCGTCCGCGCGGGAGATCGATGAGACGGTCGCCGCGTACCCCAGCACGGGGCTGGCGCACTTCTTCGTGCTGCGCGCCGAGGGCGAGCCCGCCGGCTGCCTCGGCCTCTACGCCACCGGTGAGCTGACCCGCGTGTACGTCGCCCCCCGGTTCCGTCGCGGCGGGGGCGCCCGAGCCCTGCTCTCCGCCGCCGAAAGGGCTGCTCGCAGCGAAGGCCTCAGGCGCCTCTTCCTCGACACGCGCCACGACCTCGTCGAGGCGCGGGCCTTCTACACCGACGCCGGCTTCACGGAGATCCCTCCGACCACAGCGACCCCTGGCCAGTTCCAGGACCACTGGTTCGAGAAGGTGCTGATCGACTCGTGATCGACCGAAGCGCGGCAAGGGCTGGGTCAGCCCTCACCGCGCCGATCTCCGCTCGGTCACGCGTGGGCGTACTCCCGCTCGCCATGCGGCGCGGCGCCGGCCTGCTCGGCCGTGCGCGGCCGCAGCAGGGTGAGCGCCGTCACCAGCGCGCCCGCGACGAGCGCCGCGCCGACCAGGTAGGCGACGTGGTAGCCGCCGTTGAGCGCGGCCGCCGCCGACTCCCCGGCCGCGCCGAGATCCTCGGTGCGGCCGGCCGAGAGGGTCGCCAGGACGGCGAGGCCGATGGCGCCGCCGACCTGCACGGTCGAGTTGACCAGGCCGGACGCCATGCCCATGTCCTCCATCTCGACTCCGGTCATCGAGAGCTGCATCAGCGACGGGAACGCGATGCCGGCGCCGAGGCCGATGAGCACCGTGGGCGCGAACACGTCGGCCCAGTAGGTCCCGTCGACCGGCGTGCGCGCGAACAGCAGCAGGCCGACGCCGATCGAGACGATGCCCGGAAGCAGCACGTTGTGCGCGCCGAAGCGCATGATCAGCCGCTCGGTGAAGCGCAGCGAGATGATGCCCATGACCAGCGTGGACGGCAGGAACGCGAGGCCGACCTCGAACGGGTTGTAGCTCAGGACGCGCTGCAGGTAGAGCGCGCCGAGGAAGAACATCGCGAACATGCCCGCGACCATGAGCGCCATCGTCAGGTTGGCCCCGGTCACGGTGCGCACGCGGAACAGCCGCAGCGGCATCAGCGGGTTCGCGATGCGCGCCTGGCGCACGATGAACGCGGTGACGAGGGCGATGGAGATCGCGCCGAGACCGAGCGTGTTCGCCGAGAGCCAGCCGTGGTCGCTGACCCCGATGATCGAGTAGACGCCGAGCATCAGGCCGACGGTGCACAGCACGGCGCCCGGGATGTCGGCGCCGGCGGCGAGGCCGAGGCCGGGCTTGGCGGCCACGAGGCGCAGGGCGAGCATCGCCGTGGCGATCCCGATCGGGACGTTGATGAAGAAGATCCAGTGCCAGGAGATGGCCTCCGTGAGCGCGCCGCCGGTCAGCAGGCCGATCGACCCGCCCGCCGAGGCGACGAAGCCGTAGACGCCGATCGCCTTCGCCTGCTCGCGCGGCTCCGGGAACATCTGCACGATCATGCCGAGGACGACGGCCGATGCGGCCGCGCCGCCGGCGCCCTGCACGAAGCGGGCGACGATGAGCATCTCCTGCGTCTGCGCGACGGCGCACAGCAGCGATGCGCTCGTGAAGACGGCCAGGCCGCCGAGGAACACCTTGCGCTGCCCGACGAGATCACCGAAGCGGCCCGCCAGGAGCAGGAGCCCGCCGAACGGGATCAGGTAGGCGTTGACGACCCACGCGAGGCTGCTCTGCGAGAAGCCGAGATCCTCCTGGATGGACGGCAGGGCGACGTTCACGATCGTGGCGTCGAGCACGATCATCAGCACGCCGGCGCACAGCGTGTACAGCGCGAGCCAGCGCTTGCGGTCGGTGGCTTGGTCGGTCACGGGGATCGGTTCTCCGTTGCTCGGGGACATCGTTGGAGGAACCGTACCAGGTAATTGGAATTTCCAACCACCCGGTAGGAAATTGTGGTACTATCCACACCATGGCAGAGCGGAAGAAGCGGGTCTACGGGGACGTGTGCGGCGTCGCGCGCGCGCTGGATCTGGTGGGCGAGCGGTGGACGCTGATGATCGTCCGCGAGCTCCTGCTGGGGCCCAAGCGCTTCACGGATCTGCGCGCCGGCCTGCCGGGCGTCGGGCCCGACGTGCTGTCCCAGCGGATGCGCGACCTTGCCGCAGAGGGCCTCGTGCGCAAGCGCAAGCTGCCCCCGCCGGTCGCCGTCCAGGTGTACGAGCTGACCGCGCTCGGCAGGCGGCTCGAGCCCGTCGTGATGGCGCTCGGCGAGTTCGGCTCGCACCTGCCCGTGCCGGCCGGCCCCGGGCTGCGCATGAGCTTCGACGCGCACATCCTGTCGCTGCGGACGCTGTTCGACGCGGACCGCGCGGACGGGTTCACCGCCCGGGTCGAGCTGCGCCTGGACGGAGGCCCCGTCTACCGCGCGCTCGTCGACGGCGGCGAGCTGGTCCTCGAGCAGGGCAGCGCCGAAGGGCCGGACGTGATCGTCGCCGGCGACCCCGGCGAGCTGCTCGGCGTCGCCCACGGCCGCATGCCGCTCGCCGGCACCGGTCTGCAGTTCGACGGCGACCGCGCCGTGGGCGAGCGGTTCCTGACGCTGTTCCCGCTGCCCGAGCCCGCCATCGCCTGAACCCCCGCGGCGCGGGGCGCGTCAGCGCATGGGCTGCGCGTCCGCCCAGTCGCGGAGGCGGCCGGAGAGACCCGGGATCGCGCCGACCTCGACGATCTCGTCGACGGGCGCCTCCGCACGCCGCGCGGCGGCCATGATCGCGTCGCGTGAGGGCGCCTCGTAGAGGCAGTAGGTGCGGCGGCGGTCGGCGCTCAGGAACGAGAACAGCCAGCGCACGCCCTCGTCGGCGTTGATGTCGTCGATCAGCGCGATGTCGTCGCCGGTGAGGTCGAGCTGGTCGGCGAAGGTGCGCTCGATGATGTAGTACGGCATCTGGTCCTCCCTAGATGAGCCCGGTCCGGTGGGCGTAGGTGGCGGCCTCGGTGCGGTTCGCGCAGCCGGTCTTGCGCAGGATGTTGCGGACGTGGTTGGCGGCCGTGTGCTCGCTGATCGACAGCCGGCTGCCGAGCTGCCGGTTGCTCAGGCCCTCGGCCACGAGGTTGAGGATCTGGGCCTCGCGCGGCGAGAGCCCGTCGGGGAGCGCGGCGCCGGGCGGCGCGCCGAGCGCCCGGACACGGGCGAGCAGGGTCGGCATCCCGATCCGGCCCGCGAGCGCCGTGGCCTCGACGAGCAGCGGCTGCGCCCGCTCGCGCTCCCGGCGGGCGAGCAGGAAGCGCCCGTACTCGTACGCCGTGTGGGCGAGCCAGGTGTCGGCGCCCATGTCGCGGTTGAGCGCCAGCGCGGACTCGAAGTGCGCCTCGGCCCGCGCGTCCTCCCCGAGCACGGCGGCGAGCATGCCGAGGTAGCGGTCGGCGGCCCCGTAGCAGGAGACGAGGTGGCCGATCATCACGTTGCTGCCGGCGAACGGCTCGAGCTCGGGGTACACGAGCTCGGCCGCCGCCGTGTCGCCGAGCGCGGCGGCCGCGTCGGTGAGGAAGACGAGCGTGGTGAGCCACAGCGTGGCGCGGAGCGGGTCGAGGCCGTCGGCGACGAGCCGGTGGAGCTCGCGCCGGGCCTCGTCCTCCATGCCCAGCTCGGCGAGCACGGCGACCAGGCCCGGCCGCCACGGACCGCTGCGCTCCGGGTCGGCGGCGAGCACCCGCACGACGGGCGCGAGCTCGGCGAGCCGCCCGCGCTCGCGGCGGACGCTGAACATCTGGATCCCGTACACGCCCGACGGGTCGCGCCCCGTCAACAGCCGGCTCCACTCGTGGGAGCGCTGCGCGTGCGCCTCGGCGGCGTCGAGCCGCCCGTCGCACAGCGCGACGGCCGAGGCGTAGTGCTCGGCGACGTGGAGCATGAACGGCTGGGCGGTCCGCTCGGCCACCTCGCGCAGCGGCGGGATCGCGCGGCGTGCCGACGCGTGGTCGCAGAGCGACACGAGCGCCGGCACCCGCCAGGCCATCGCCTCGGCGCGGATCTCGGTGTCGCCGAGCTCCTCGCCGAGCGCCACGGCCTCGGTGAGCATCGCGAGGATGTCCTCGACCGGCGTCGCGCCGTAGGACCAGTACGAGCGCATGAGCACGGTGGCGAGGCCGGCGCGGTCGTCGATGTCCCGCGCCATGGCGATCGCGCTGCGCCGGGCGATGCTGCCGCGGTCGCGGTGGCCCTGCAGGTCCAGCGCGCGGGCGAGGCCCGCGAGCAGGCCGACGCGGAGCGCCGAGTCGTTCGGGCCCAGCGCGGTGGCCGCCTCCTCGAGCAGCGCGACCGCGCCGCGGTCGGTGATGCCGGGCCGCCAGCAGGCCTCCTCGTGCCCGATCGCCGCGCGCGCCAGCAGCGCCGCGTCCCCGCCCTCGCGCGCGAGCGCGGCCGCCCGCGTGAAGGCCTCGGTCGCGGCGAGCGCCGCCCCGGCGCGATGGCTCGCGAAGCCGAGCTCGAGGAAGACCTCGGGCCGCTCGTCCGCGCCGAGCTCGAGCGCGGTGCGCAGCCGCGCCGCGGCTTCGTCGAACGCCAGCGCGGATCCCGCGGCGCGCGCCGCCTCGAGGTTGTAGGCGACCGCCCGCTCCGCCGGGCCGAACGGGGCCGCGGCGGCGAAGTGGCGGGCGAGGTCGGCGAGCGCGCGGCGAGAGCGGGCGCCCCCCGCCTCCAGCGCCTCGCCGACGCGGAGGTGCAGCTCGGCGCGGCGCGGCCCGGAAAGGCGGTCGTAGAGCGCCCGGCGCACGAGCTCGTGGGCGAAGCGCCACCCGCGTCCGTGCCCGGCGACCTGGTCGATCATGCCGCTGGCGTAGGCCTCCTCGAGCGCCTGCAGCAGCTCGGCGTCGCCGAGCCCGGCGGCGCGCCGGACGACGTCGAGGTCGACCTCCGTCCCTGCGGTGGCGGCGAGCTCGAGCAGGTCGGTGGTGCGCGGCGCGAGCCGCGCGAGCCGCTGGCTCACGACCTCGCGCACGCTCTCCGGACTGCCCAGCTCCCACGGCGCGCGGTGCACCCGCAGCTCGCTTCCGGCCAGCTCGACGGCGCCCGTCTCGATCAGCGCGCGCCACTGCTCGCACAGCAGGAAGGCGTTCCCCTCGGTGAGCGCGTGCAGCGCCTGCGCCAGCGCCGGTGGCCCGTCGATGCCCGCCGCCCGGCGGACGAACTCCGCCACCTCGGAATCGGACAGGCCGCCGAGGCGCAGCCGCACGACGTCGTAGCGCCTGAGGTCGGCGAGGCACTCGGCGAGCGCGGCCGGGACGTCCGCCTCGGCGTCGCGGAACGTCCCCAGCAGCAGCAGCCGGCCGTCGCCGGCGCGGGCGAGCTGGCGGAGCAGCAGCAGGGTGGCGCCGTCGGCCCAGTGCAGGTCCTCGAGCACGAGCAGCGCCGGGCGGCTCCGCGTGACGCCGGCGAGCAGCTCCGCCACGGCGGTGTGCAGCCGGTGGCGCTCGGTGTCGGGGTCGGCCTCGTGCGGCGGCGCGAGCCCGCCGGCGCGCGCGCCGAGGTCGGGCAGCAGGCGGGTCAGCTCGCCGCCCGAGACGCCCAGCGCCGTCCGCAGCTCCTCCGGCGGGAGGGCGCGGACGAGCTGCTCGAGCGCCTCGGCGAACGGCCCGTACGGCGTGCGCAGGACGGAGTCGCAGGCGCCGTAGAGGACCCGCACCCCATCGGCGGCCGCGCCCGCCGCGAACTCGCGTACGAGCCGGCTCTTGCCCGATCCCGCCTCGCCCCCGAGCACGACCACGCGGCTCCGCTCACCGTCGGCGCGCGGCAGCAGCGTGCGCAGGCGCTCGAGCTCGGCCGAGCGGCCGACGAACGGGAACGTCGATGTGACGCCGAGTGCGCCCGGGAGTCCGTGCATTCGCCTTCCCTGGAGACGCTGATCAGATCTGATTATTCCTGCACTGCACCGGCGTGTGGGAAAAAGGATCAGGTCGCGTCATGACGCGCCGCCGCCGACCGTCCACGCTCCGCCCATGAGCATCACCACATCTGCGCGCGAAGCACTGGGCGCGTTCCGCGGCACGCTCGTCGAGCCGGCGGACGCCGGCTACGACGAGGCGCGCGCCGTCTACAACGCGATGATCGACCGGCGGCCCGCGCTCGTGGCCCGCGCCGCCGGGGCCGACGACGTCGCACGGGTCGTCGCGTACGCCCGCGAATCGGGCCTGCCGCTCGCCGTCCGCGGCGGCGGACACAACGGCGCCGGGCTGGGAACGGTCGACGACGGGATCGTCCTCGACCTCGGCGCGATCCGCGGCATCGACGTCGACCCGCTCGCACGCACCGTCCGCGTGGGCGGCGGCTGCACCTGGGGCGAGGTGGACCGTGCCACCCACGAGCACGGGCTGGCCACGCCCAGCGGGATCATCGGCACCACCGGGGTCGGCGGGCTCACGCTGGGCGGCGGCCTGGGGCACCTGACCCGCGGCTACGGCCTCGCGATCGACAACCTGATCTCCGCCGAGGTCGTCCTCGCCAGCGGCGAGCGGGTCGTCGCGAGCCGCGACGAGCACCCGGACCTGTTCTGGGCGCTGCGCGGCGGCGGCGGCAACTTCGGCGTGGTCACGTCCTTCGAGTTCCGGCTCCACGAAGTGCACACGATCATCGGCGGGCCGACGTTCTGGCCGGTCGAGCAGGGCGCCGAGGTGCTCTCGGTGTACCGCGAGTTCCTCCCCGCCGCCCCGCGCGAGCTGAACGGCTTCTTCGCCTACGCGACCGTGCCGCCCGGGGATCCGTTCCCGCCGGAGATCCACCTGCGCGAGGTCTGCGGCGTGGTCTGGTGCCACACCGGTGACGAGGCCGCGGCGGCGCGCGACATGCAGCCGCTGCTCGACGCCCTGCCCGAGCCGCTGCTGCACGGCGTCCAGCCGATGCCGCACCCGGTCCTGCAGAGCGCCTTCGATGCCCTGTATCCCAAGGGCGACCAGTGGTACTGGCGTGCGGACTTCGTCCGCGACATCCCCGACGAGGCCGTCGCGCTGCACCAGCAGTGGGGCGAGCGGCTGCCGTCGATGAAGTCGACGATGCACCTGTACCCGATCGACGGCGCGGCCCACGACGTCGCGCCCGAGGACACGGCGTTCAGCTACCGCGATGCGAACTGGGGCGCCGTGTACGCCGGCGTCGACCCCGACCCCGCCAACGTCGAGACGATCGGCGCCTGGTCGCGCGGCTACCAGGAGGCGCTGCACCCGTACTCCGCCGGCGGCGCCTACGTGAACATGATGATGGAGGAGGGCCCCGACCGCGTCCGCGCGAGCTACCGCGGCAACTTCGACCGGCTCACCTGCGTCAAGCGCGAGTACGACCCGGACAACCTGTTCAGCCGCACGCAGAACATCCCGCCTGCCGTCCAGCCCTGCTGATCGCCCGGCCGTCGGCGGAGGTGTCCGAGCGGACCCTCCGCCGGCTAGCGGCCGTCGCGCTCCTCGAGCGCTTCCAGCGCCGGCAGCCCGCTGGTGTAGTTCGCGCGGACGCGCTCGGCGGCCTGGGCCTGGTCGCCGCGCTCGAGCGCCGCCACGATCGCCTCGTGCTCCCGGACCGATTGCGCGAGCCGCTCCGGCGACAGCATGTACAGGCGCTCATAGCTCAGCAGCGCCTTCCGCACCATGTCGATCAGCTCCAGGACATGCGCGTTCGCGTAGCGGGCCGTGAGGCGGCGATGGAACTCGTCGTCGGCCTGCGCCGCCGCCGCGGCATCGTCCGCGGAGTCGCGCAACCGCCGGTTGGCGGCGCGCAGCTCGGCGATCCCCTCGTCGTCGAACGGGGGCGAGTCGCGAACCGCGACGCCCTCGAGCATCAACAGCGACGGGATGAGCTCGCGCAGCTCCCCGGGATCGAGCACGTCGGCTTGACGCAGGTACCCGGCGAACGCCTCGATGTCCGGATCGCGCGTGGACTCCACACGGGTGAGTCTGGCAAAGCCCGCGGCCAAGCTCAACGTCTCGCGGCGCCGGCGTGACGCCGGCGGCCGGCGAGGCGGGCCTCGTGCCCGAGGCTCTGGCGGTCCTACGGCATCGGCGGGCGAGCATCAACATCGACGCATGATCCGACGGTAGACCTAGGGAGGCCGGCGTGCAAGCGCGTCCCGGCAGCGACGCGAATCGGCGTAAGCTGGCGTCGTTCCGGCTTGCCCTAAGGAGGCGGCATGTACGCACGCGTAGCGGTATTCGAGAGCGACCCCGCCAGCGTCGACGACGCGATCGACCTGGTCCGGTCCGAGGTCGAATCCGGCGACACCCCGGCCGGGCTCGAGGGCGCGAGGATGCTGATGCTCGTCGACCGCGAGACCGGCAAGGGCATCGGCGTCACGCTGTTCGACAGCGAGGAGGCGATGCGCCGCGGCGACGAGGCCCTCGACGCCATGAGCCCCGGCGGCAGCGAGCGCCGCACGTCGGTCGAGTTCTTCGAGGTCCCGGTGCAGACCGTCGACTGACGACGACGCGGCCGGTCGGCAGCGCCGGTCAGTCCTGGCGCACGATCAGCACGCTGCAGGGAGCGTGGTGGGCGAGCTTGCTCGACACGCTCCCGAGCATGAAGCGCCGCAGGCCGGTGGTCCCGCGCGCGCCGACGACGATCAGATCCGCATCCTGCTCGCTCGCCACGTCGATGATCACGTGGGCGGGATCGCCTTCGCGTGCGTGCTTCTCGACCGCGAACCCGGCCTCCACGAACCGGCGCTCGTCGCGGGCCAGCACGTCCGCCGCCACTCCGCGCAGGTCGGCCGGCTCCTGGCGGGCGGTCATGCCGATGCGCTCCAGCGCGGACTGGCCCGGATAGGCGCACACGAGGTTGACGGCGACATCGCTGCCGCGGACCAGGTCGATGGCCTCGTGCACGGCCGCCTCCGCGCCGGGCGAGCCGTCCGTCCCCACGACGATCGCGTCCACGTGCCAAGCATACGTCAGCTGGACCTCGTCGGCCTGGCGGACCCGTCTCAGGGCCCGCCAGGCACGGACGGCAGCGGGGCTAGCCGAGCCGGACGGTCTTGACCGACCGCCAGCCGTTGCCCTGCTTGTCCTTCGAGACGACCTGCACCTTGACGCGGTCGCCGTCGGAGAGGACGCGGCGACCGCGCTTGTTCAGCGCGACCGCGACCCGCCGGTTCTTGCCGCGCTCGAGCGTGACCTTCTCGCGGCCGAGCAGCTTGCCCTTGCGCTTGAGCTTCACGACGCTCTTGCACTGCTGCGTCGCGACGCACTTCAGGCGCAGGGCGACGCGGCCGCCCTCGAGCTGCGGCTTGCCCTTGATCGACACCCGCGGACGGCCGCCGATCACGAGCTCGCACTGGCGCAGGAAGTCGCGCCGGTCGACGAGCGCCAGGTCGATGCCCTGGTCGCAGGACACCGTGTCCTCCGCCCGGTCGATGCTGTTGGCGAAGTCGTTGCCCTTGCCGAGGCTGATCGCGTCGACGGCGTCGGTGCCCTTGACCCGGTCGTCGCCGTCGCCCGCGTTCAGCACCGTGCCGATCCGGCCGGCGATGCCCTTGGCGCCCTTGATCCGGTCGTTGCCGGCGCCGGCCTCGAGCCGGAGCAGCTCGGTCGTGCCGATGTCGACGCTGAACGCGCCGGGCCCCGGGGTGGCGAGCCGGTCGAACAGCACGCGCCCGGCGGTCGGGGACGGGTTGATCGTGAACCGCTCGTCGGCGTTCGCCCCGTTGATCACGGAGGTGTCGTTGCCGGCGCCGCCCTCGTTCTCGTCGTCGTCGTCACCGCCGTTCCAGGTGATGGTGTCGTCCCCGTCGCCGCCGCGCGCGTCGTCGCGCGTGCCGGGCGGGTTGTCGTCGGGGTTGATCGCGTCGTTGCCGGGGCCGCCGTCGATCAGGTCCGCGGCGTCCGAGCCGTCGAGGTCGTCGTTGCCGTCGCCGCCCTCGACGTCCGCGTGCAGCCCGAGCGCCGCGATCGCGCCGTCGGACTTGAACACGTCATCGCCGCCGCCGGCGTTCAGGTCGAGCCGCTCGGACGCGAGGATGTCGATGTTGAACGGGCCGGGCCCGGGGGCCGCCGCGCGGTCGAAGGTCGCGTGGCCGGGGGTCAGCGACGCGTTCAGGGTGAACGCCTCCGCCGCCGTCGCGCCGTTGACGACGACCGTGTCGTTGCCCGCACCGCCGTCGTTGACGTCGTCGTCCTCGCCGCCGTTCCAGGTCATCGTGTCGTCGCCGTCGCCGCCCAGCGCGACGTCGCGCGTACCGGCGGGGTTGTCGTCGACCGTGATCGCGTCGTTGCCGGCGTCGCCGGCGATGAGGTCGGCGGCGTCGCCGCCGTCGAGGATGTCGTTGCCGTCCCCGCCGCTGACGTCGAGCTTGAACGCGACGGGGTCGGTGCCCGCGTCGGTGGCGAGCGTGTCGTCGCCGCCGCCTGCGTCGAGGTCGAGCGTCTCGGCGGTGCCGATGTCGAGATTGAACGCCCCCGGACCGGGCGCCGCCAGCCGGTCGAAGATGACTCGGCCAGGCGTCGTCGCCGACGGCTTGACCGTGAACGCCTCCGCGACCCCGGCGCCCTGGACCTGGACGGTGTCGGCTCCTGCGCCGCCGTTCATCCTGTCGTCGTCCTCGCCGCCGCGCCAGATCAGGAGGTCGTTGCCGTCCTCGCCCTCGAACACGTCGCGGGAGCCGGGCGGGTTGTCGTCGCCGATGATCTGATCGTCGCCGGCTTGGCCGTGCATCTCGTCGACGCGCTCGCTGCCGAAGATCTGGTCGTTGCCGGCGCCGGCGTTGATCGTGGTCTGGACAAGGGTGTTGAAGGCCGTGGCGGTGACGCCGGTCAGCGTGATCACGTTGGCGCCGGTGCCGCCCGTGACGCCGATCGCCGTGATCGAGGTGCACGGCGTGGCCGGCACCGGCGGATCAGCATCCGCGACCACGACGTTGCCGCCGGCGTTGCACGTGATCGTGATCGCGTCGCCGTCCTCGCCGGTCACCGTCAGCACGCCGAGCGCGACGCTCGCGTCGACCTCCGCGCTCGCGATGCCCGGGAACGCCAGCGCCGCCGCCGCGGCCAAGGCCGCAATCGGGATCGAGCTCTTCCACGTGGGTGACACTGGTCCTCCTGGAGCGGTAGGGATCGAACCAGGGACGGTGCGGGGGCGGATCTATTCCCGGTGGGCGGCTCCGGCCGCAACCGGCCAACCATCGCGGCGCTCAGCGGGTCATGCCTCGTGACACGCTCACCACCACAGAAGGGCAGCACCATGCTCACCAGGAAGCGCACCGCCACCTTCGCGGCCGTCATCGCGGCCGCGCTCGTCCCCTCGCTCGGCGCACAGGCCGCCGACGCCCGCCCCGCGCCGCCGGGCGCGCTGGAGCTCTGCCATCCCAAGTGGGTCCTCGGTCCCAACGCCACGACGCCCGCGCAGTCCATCCCGTCCGGGGAGGACTTCGACGCCGAGAACGGCACCGCCAGCGGCGAGCCTGACCTCCTCGACCCCGAGACCGTCGCGTACGACGACCTCAGCTACGACGGCTGCTAGCCGGCCACGCTGCTAACCTACAACCGGATGGTTGTAGGTGAGCTGACCGACGACGAGGTGGACCGCGTGTTCCACGCGCTGGCCGACGCCACGCGCCGGGACATCCTCCGCCGCTGCGTCCGCGGCGAGCCATCGGTGTCGCGCCTCGCCGACGACTACCCGATGAGCTTCGCCGCGGTGCAGAAGCACGTCGCGGTGCTGGAGCGGGCCGGCATGGTCGTCAAGGAGCGCCGCGGACGCGAGCAGCTCGTGCGCACCCATCCCGAGGCCGTCGGACAGGCGCGGCAGGCCCTCGACGGGCTCGAGACGGCGTGGCGCGCGCGGGTGGGCCGCATGGCCGGCCTGCTCGCGCCGGCTCCCGATGAGCAGAGCCCGCCGACGACGGGGCTCGCCGGGTGAGCATCGTCAGCATCGAGAAGGACGTCGAGGCCCTCGCGCTCACGCTCGTCGCCGACTTCGGCGCCCCGATCGAGCGCGTGTGGGAGCTGTGGGCCGACCCGCGGCAGCTCGAGCGCTGGTGGGGGCCGCCGACGCACCCGGCGACCGTGGAGAAGCACGATCTCGCCCCCGGCGGCGAGGTCACCTACGTCATGACCGGTCCTGAGGGCGAGCAGAGCCGCGGCTGGTGGCGGGTCACCTCGGTCGCCCCGCCCAGGTCGCTCGAGTTCACGGACGGCTTCGCCGACCGGCACGGTCAGCCGACCGCGACGCCGACCACCGCGGTGCAGATGCGACTCACCGAGCAGGACGGCAGCACCCGCATGGAGCTGCGCTTCGTCTTCGCCTCCGAGGAGCACATGGAGCGGCTCGAGCGCTGGGGCGCGTTCGACGTGTTCCCGCAGTCGGTCGGCCAGATGGAAGCCCTGCTCGCCGCCTGACCCGCAGCCATCTCGTCCGTGCCACGCAAGCCAGCCCAAGGAGGCCGCGCACATGCGCAAGATCAAGTCCAACTTCTTCATCTCCCTCGACGGCGTCGTCGAGGCGCCCGACCAGTGGCACTTCCCGTACTTCGACGACGAGATGGGCGCAGCGGTCGGCGCCGGCTTCGCCACCACGGACGCCGTCCTGATGGGCCGCGTGCTCTACGACGAGTGGGCGGCGTACTGGCCTGAGCATGCCGACGAGCCGTTCGGCGACGTGCTCAACTCGATCAAGAAGTACGTCGTCTCCGACAGCCTGGACGCAGCGGACTGGCGGAACACGGAGATCATCAGCGGGGACGTGGCGAAGCGGCTCGACGAGATCAAGCGCCAGGACGGCGGCGACATCACGATGTCGGGCAGCGCCACCACGGTGCGCTGGCTGCTGCGCGCGGGGCTGCTCGACGAGCTCAACCTGCTCGTGCACCCGATCGCCGTCGGCGAGGGCAAGGCCCGCCTGTTCGCGCCGGACGAGCCGGCCATCCCGCTCGAGCTCCTGGGCTCTGAGGCCTTCGGGACCGGGGTGTTGAACCTCAGGTACGGCCCGGCCAAGAGCTGAGCGCCCGCCGGCGACGGGGCTGCGCCGTCGACGACGGTGCAGCCCGGACGGTCACTCGACGATCTTCCAGAACGAGTCCTTGCGGCTGATCCTGCCGCCGGTGAACTCGAACAGGTCGCAGCCGCGCACCTCGATCGGCGCACCGGTCGCCTCGGTCCCGCGGATCGTCCACTCGGACACGCCGCGATCCCCGCTGGTCCAGTGGCGGGCGTCGCCGTACACGATGTCCGGGATCCCGTCGAACCGCGCTTGGAGGCCCGACCGCACCTGCTCCCTGCCGACCAGCCGCTGCCCGCCCGGCGCCGGCCCGCGCGGCGTGTCGAGGACGCAGTCGTCGCTGAAGAACGACATGATCGCGTCGACGTCGTGGGCGTTGAACGCGTCGAGCAGCCCCTGCAGCGACGGCGTCCCCTCCTCTGCACCGGACACGAGCTGGCCTCCTGGTCGGGAGCGTGAGCCTCGCACATCGACCGTTCAGGCGGCTGCCGTCAGGCGCCGGAGCGCGCGGCGCACGCAGCCCGGGCGCTCGAACCAGGGGTAGTGCCCGGCGCCATCGACGACGTCGAGCCACGCGTCCGGCAGGGCGCGCGCCGTCGCCCCGGCGGCCTGGTCGGACGGCATCGGGCTGCGCTCCGCGGCCAGGAAGCCGAGCGGCACCTCGATGCCGGGGAGCGCCGCCTCCAGGTGCGGCAGCGCCGACTGCAGCGACTCGAGGAGACCCGCGTAGGCAGGCACCGACGTCGCGGTGTCGCGGAACGGCATGACGTGGTCCGGCGACGCGAAGTAGGCCGGCCACACCAGGCGGAACGCCTCGAGCGCCGCCTCCGGGCCGCCTTCCCCGCGCATCGCCTGCTCGTCGAGCGCCGCAGCGCGCTCGCGGTCGCGCTCGGGGAGGCGGCGCAGCAGCTCGGCTTCGAACGCCTCGGCGCCGCCGTCCGCCGTCGCCCCGAGCGGATCGATCGCCAGTCCGCCGTGCAGCCGCTCGGGCGCGGCCGCGGCGATGTGCAGCAGCAGGTGCCCGCCCCACGAGTGCCCGGCGACCCACGCCCGCTCCCAGGACAGCGCATCGAGCACCGCGAGCGCGTCGGCGACCTCGCGCTCGACGGCGAACGGGCCCTCCAGCGTCGAGGGCTCGATCCCGCGCTGCTGGTAGGCGGCCAGCCGGAAGCCGGCCCCGATCTCCTCGGCCAGCCCCTCCATGTAGTCGAACGACGCGCCCGGCCCGCCATGGAGCAGCAGCACGCGCGGACCCTCGATGCCGGTCGTCCACCCGTGCAGCGAGCCGCCGGGAACCGCCGCCGCGAACGAGGACCGCCGCACAGGCGCACCCTAACGGCGCCCGCCTGCGAAGGTCTCGGCATGACGGAGGCGATCCGGGACGCCGACGCGGACTCCTTCGCCCGGCTCGTCGAGCCGCACCGCCGCGAGCTGCACGCACACTGCTACCGGATGCTGGGCTCGGTCCACGACGCCGACGATGCGCTCCAGGATGCGCTGGTGGGGGCGTGGAAGGGGCGGTCCGGGTTCGAGGGGCGCAGCTCGCTGCGCTCCTGGCTCTACACGATCGCCACCAACGCCTCGTGGCGCATCCTCGAGGGGCGCAGGCGGCGCGAGCTGCCGGGCGGCTCCGGCTCCGGGGACGACCCGCGCGCGCCGCTCGCCGAGCCGCTGGCCGAGTCGCTCTGGATCGAGCCGTATCCGGACGAGCTCCTGCGCTACGAGGACCGGGAGGGGGTCGAGCTCGCCTACGTCGCCGCGCTCCAGCTCCTGCCGCCCAACCAGCGCGCGGCGCTGCTGCTGCGCGACGTGCTCGGCTTCAGCGCCCGCGAGACCGCCGAGATCCTCGAGACCTCGGTCGCGTCGGTCAACAGCGCCCTGCAGCGCGCCCGCGCGAAGCTCGAGCGGGAGCGTCCGGCCCGCTCCCAGCAGGAGACGCTGCGCGCGCTGGGCGACGAGCGCGCCCGCGAGCTCGTCGCCCGCTTCGTCGACGCCTGGAACCGCGCCGACGTCGCCGCGATCGTCGCCATGCTGAGCGAGGACGCGCGCTTCACGATGCCGCCGCTGCCGACGTGGTTCCGGGGCAGGGACGACATCGCGGCCTTCCTCACCGCGCGCGTGTTCCGCTCGACCTGGCGGTTCGACGTGGCGAGCGCCGGCGGGCAGCCCGCGATGGCCGGCCGCCGGCGGGATCGCCGCAGCGGGCGCTACGAGCCGGGCCCGCTCACGGTGCTCACGTTCGAGGGTGAGCGCATCTCCGCGATGACCGCGTTCCTCGGCCCGGGCGCGCGCACCGATGACTTCGTGCGCTGAGGCCGCTCTCCATCGATGGACGGAGCAACCGCTATCGAAGGAGCGCACGATGATGCTGGAGGGCAAGACCGCGGTGATCTACGGCGGCGGGGCGATCGGCGGCGCCGTCGCACGGGCGTTCGCGGGCGCCGGCGCCCACGTCCACCTCGCCGGCCGCACGAGGCCCCGGCTCGAGGCGCTGGCGAGCGACATCGGCGATGCGGTCGACGTCGCGCAGGTCGACGCGCTCGACGAGCGCGCCGTGGTCGAGCACGCCGACGCCGTCGCCGCAGCGGCGGGCGGCATCGACATCGCGCTGAACGCCGTGTCCTTCCCGTACGTCTCGGGCACGCCCCTCGCCGAGCTGGCCGTGGAGGACGTCATGCATCCGATCGACTCCCACCTGCGGACCAGCCTGATCATCGCCAAGGCGGCGGCGCGGCACATGACGGCGCGCAGGTCGGGGACGATCCTGACGCTGTCGACGGTCGGGGCGCGGTTCGCGCGGCCGGGCAACCTCGGCTTCGGCACCGCATGCGCGGCGATCGAGCAGCTGACGCAGCGGCTGGCCGTCGAGCTCGGGCCGAGCGGCGTCCGCGTCGTCTGCCTGCGGCCGCATGCGGTCCCGGACGCCGCCGCCGACGGCTCCTATACCCGCGACGTGTTCGCGCCGCTGGCCGCGGCGTCGGGCGTCGGCGTGGCGGAGATGCTCGCGCAGTGGGGCGAGGACCAGACGCTGCTGGGGCGGCTGCCGACGCTGGCCCAGGTGGCCGACGCGGCGACCTTCCTCGCGTCCGACCGCGCGGGTGCGATCACCGGAGCGGTGATCGACCTCAGCTGCGGCAACGCGCTGCGGGCGAAGCAGTTCGGGCAGGCGCTGGTCGGCGTGCTCGACTAGGCGAACACGCTGCCGCAGGACCGCGTCATGCCCGCATCGTCGCCGGCCGCGGTGGTGCCCCACCACCCCCGGGGTTGCTATCCGGGGACCGCGATCGAAAGGAAGGTGTGTCCACCGCAGCAACCACTCACCACCGGAGGCTCACACCATGTTCCGCATCGCCCGCCGCTCTCGTCTCATCGCCGGTCTCGCCGTCGCCGGCGCCGTCGCCCTCGTCCCGGCCGCCACGTCGTCCGCCGCCGAGGCGCCCGCCGCCAAGGCCCCGCAGGCCGCCGCAGTCCAGAAGGGCGGTGCGCCCGCCGCCGACCGCAAGGTGTCGCCCCAGCAGAAGCGCAAGGCGATGGCCAAGCTCAACCGGATGGCCAAGCGCGCCGGCCTCGAGCGGAGCAGCAAGGGCGTCGGCCGCGGCTACTACGTGAGCAACGGCTACGCGTGCTTCTTCGCCCCCCAGTGGAACTACCGGATCTGCTTCAGCTACCAGTACGGCAGCGGCGACTACCAGGTCTTCGCGTGGGGCGACAACGTCGGGCGCTCGGGCATGTCCTACATCGGCACCCTCGAGGTGTTCCTCTACGGCATCGGCGGCTGACCCCCCGTCTCATCCGGCAGCACCCGAGCCCGCTCACGCGGGCTCGGTGTCGTTGAGGGCGACGGGCCTCAGCACGCGGGCCGGGTTGCCGACGGCCACGACCGCCGCCGGGATGCTCCGCGTGACGACGCTGCCGGCGCCCACCACCGCGTCCGCGCCGATCGTCACGCCCGGCAGCACGATCACCCCGCCGCCGAGCCACGCGCCCTCGCCGATGGCGATCGGCCGCCCCGACTCCCAGCCGCCGCGGCGCAGCGCCGGGTCGAGCGGGTGGTCGGCGGTGAGGAACTGCACGCCCGGCCCGATCAGTGCCTGGTCGCCGATGACGATGTCGCACGTGTCGACGAACACGGCGCCGAAGTTCACGAAGACCTCCGCGCCGAGGTGGACGTTGCGACCGTAGTCGCACTGCACCGGCGGGAGCACGTCGGCACCGGCGCCGAGCGACCCCAGGAGCTCGGCGAGGACCGGCCGGCGATCGTCGACGTCCTCGACGGCGGTCGCGTTCACGGCCCGGACGAGCTGCTGGGCGCGCACGTAGTCGGCGCGCACCTCGGGCTCGGATGCCCGATACAGCTCGCCGGCGCGCATCCGTTCCCGGTGGGACACCGGCTCAAGCCGGACGTGGTGCGAGCACCTCGCGGAGCCGGTCGAGCATCCGCTGCTCGCCCTCGCTGACGCGCTCGGCGCGAATGCCGAGGAAGCCGCCCTCCTTCGCCGCGTCCGCCGCTTCCTGCGCAGCGGCCAGCAGCCACTCGCGCCACGGTGCGATCTCCTCCGGCGTCGCCTTCTCCGCGACGATGCGGTTGACCTCGCGCAGCTCGTCGAGGATCTCCACGCCCGCGTTCGCGCCCTTGCTGGGCCTGAATCCCCCCAGCGGGTTCCTGCGCTGCCGCGCATCGTCGGCCACTTCGCGCGCCATCGCGTCCACGAACTCGCCGCGACCGCCTTGCTCGGCGGCCCCGAGCACCGTCTTCAGCGTCGCGGCCGTCTCCTTGACCGCCTCGATCGGACCGCCGGGATCGGCGAGCGAGATCGCCATCCCGGCCACGAACGGCGCGCGCTTGATCCGCGTCCACTCCGCTTCGGTGAAATCCGCCTTCGACGTCATCGGTGGCTCCCGCGGTCAGCGGTCCGGGGCGATCCCGGACCCGTGCCGCGCATCCTCCCGGATCGACGCCGGCAGCGTCGAGGCGTGCCAGCGCGCGGTCCACGGTGTCCGGGCGCTCGGGCTCGAGGAAGACGAGCGTCGACCGCTCGTCCCCGGCCTCCGGGCTCACCAGCCTCCACCCGGCGGGCAGCCCGTCGATGAGCCGGTCGACGAGCGTCTGGTCGTGACGCTCGACGCGATCGATGCCGTGGTCGAGCAGCAGCGCGACCGCCCGCTCCCAAGCGGGGAACGTCGAGAGGTTGGCGGTGCAGAAGACGTCGTAGGCGGCGGCCCCGAGATCGTCGCGCAGCTCGTAGCGGTCGGGCGGGTTGGCGATCTCGTCGAAGACCCAGCTCGTGCAGACCACGCGCGTGCGCTCCGTCAGCGCCGCGCGCAGGTCAGCGGCCTCGAGCGCTCCCGACGCGGCGGGCAGGATGCGCAGGCGCACGCCGCGACGCCGCAGCGGCAGCCAGGGATAGATCGAGGCCGGGAAGTCGCCTTCGACGAGCAGGATCTCGTCGCCGGCCCACAGCGGGAGGCCGTGGGCGAGCAGGTCCGGGCCGTAGCTCGTGCCGTTGCCGAGCAGGATCTCCTCCGGCCGGCGCCGACCAGCCGGCCGAGTGTGGCGCGCAGCGTCCGCGGCACGTCGAAGAAGGCCTCCTCCGCGATCCGCCGGGGGTCGAGTTTCTCCTCGACGGCCACGCGCGCCGCGTCGGCGGCCGCCCGCGGCAGCGGCCCCTGGTGCGCGGTGTTCACCCGCGCGCGGTCGAACGGACCGGGCGCCTCGCGCAACGATGCGGTCATCCCCGCCTCCTTACCCGCCGCCGGGCCAGACGTAGAGGATGTCGGGTGCGCCCTCCTCGTTGCCCCGCCCGTCGGTGCGGTCCCTCGCGACGAAGCCATGCCGCTCGTAGAACCGGTGCGCTCCCGCATTGGACGCGAACGTCCACAGCCGGAGGCCGTGCGGGCGCTCGCGCTTGGCCACCTCCACCAGTCCGCCGCCGATCCCGCGACCGGTCATCGCCGGCTCCACGTAGAGCTGATCGAGCCACGGCCCGTCCAGGACGAGCAGGCCCACGAGCGCGCCGGCCCCGTCCTCGGCGATCCACAGCTCGGCGGCGCGGACCACGTGCGACGCGAACCACGCGCGCACGTCGTCATCGTCGTGCACGGGCGGTGGGATCGCGCCGATCGCCGCCGTGCGGGCGCGGAGCCACAGGTCCGCGGCGCCACGCGCGTCAGCGTCGGTCGCGCGCCGGAACGAGACGGGCAGCAGGCCGGGCATGCCGGGGAAGCACAGCAAACCGATCAGGAATCGAGAAGCGACGGCCCCCGGACCGCGGCTAGCGTGCCCGCCATGGACACCACCACCGCGACGCCAGGAGCGACCATGACCGGCTCTTCCACCCAGGGGATCAGGACCGTGCTGCATCCCGTGTCCGACCTTGCGGCGGCCAAGGCGGTGTACGCCGCCCTGCTCGGCTTCCCGCCGCAGCACGACGGCTCCTACTACGTCGGCTTCGAGGCCGAGGGCCAGCACATCGGACTGGTGCCGGGCGGGGGACCGCAGGGCATGACCTCGCCCGTGGCGTACTGGCACGTGCCGGACATCGAGGCGAAGCTGGCCGAGGTGACCGCCGCGGGCGCCACCGTGCAGGAGTCCCCGCACGACGTCGGCGGCGGCCGCCTGGTGGCCACCGTCACCGACCCCGACGGCAACGTGCTCGGCCTGCTGCAGGACCGGTGAGCGGCGAAGGAGCACCGGGCGCTCTGTGCCAGGCTGGTCGGATCGAGCCAGGACGGATGGAGACACGATGAGCACCGCCACGAGACCGGACACTGCGTCCCACGTCGCCGACACCCACGACCTGATCCGCGTGCGCGGCGCGCGCGTGAACAACCTCAAGGACGTCAGCATCGAGATCCCGAAGCGCCGGCTGACGGTGTTCACCGGCATCTCCGGATCGGGCAAGAGCTCCCTGGTGTTCGGCACGATCGCGGCGGAGTCGCAGCGGCTGATCAACGAGACCTACAGCGCGTTCGTGCAGGGCTTCATGCCGACGCTGGCGCGGCCCGAGGTCGACGTCCTGGAAGGGCTGACGACCGCGATCATCGTCGACCAGGAGCGGATGGGTGCGAACCCCCGCTCCACGGTCGGCACCGCCACCGACGCGAACGCGATGCTGCGGATCCTCTTCAGCCGGCTCGGGCAGCCGCACGTCGGCTCGCCCAACGCGTTCTCGTTCAACGTGCCCTCGGTCCGCGCGAGCGGCGGGATCACGATCGAGCGGGGCGGCAAGACGAAGACCGAGAAGGCGACCTTCAACCGCCTCGGCGGGATGTGCCCGCGCTGCGAAGGCCGGGGCTCGGTCACCGACTTCGACCTGACCGCGCTGTACGACGAGACCAAGTCGCTCAGCGAGGGTGCGCTCACGATCCCCGGCTACAGCATGGACGGCTGGTACGGCCGCATCTTCAGCGGCTCCGGCTACTTCGACATGGACAAGCCGATCGGCAAGTTCACCAAGAAGGAGCTGCAGGACCTGCTGCACCGGGAGCCGACCAAGATCAAGGTCGAGGGCATCAACCTCACCTACGAGGGCGTGATCCCCAAGATCCAGAAGTCGATGCTCTCCAAGGACCCCGAGGCGATGCAGCCGCACATCCGGGCGTTCGTGGAGCGGGCGGTCACGTTCACCACCTGCCCCGACTGCGACGGCACCCGGCTCGCCGAGCATGCCCGGACGTCGAAGATCGAGGGGATCAACATCGCCGACGCCTGCGCGCTGCAGATCAGCGACCTCGCCGAGTGGGTGCGCGACCTCGACGAGCCGTCGGTCGCGCCGCTGCTCGAGGCGCTCGGGGAGACCCTCGAGTCCTTCGTGGAGATCGGGCTGGGCTACCTCTCGCTCGACCGGGCGTCGGGCTCGCTGTCGGGCGGCGAGTCGCAGCGCACGAAGATGATCCGCCACCTCGGCTCCGCGCTCACGGACACCACCTACGTCTTCGACGAGCCGACCATCGGCCTGCACCCCCACGACATCCAGCGGATGAACGACCTGCTGCTGCGGCTGCGCGACAAGGGCAACACCGTGCTCGTCGTCGAGCACAAGCCGGAGGCGATCGCGATCGCCGACCACGTGGTCGACCTCGGGCCGCGCGCCGGCGCCGAGGGCGGCGAGGTGGTGTTCGAGGGCACGCTCGACGGGCTGCGGGCCAGCGACACGCTGACCGGCCGTCACCTGGACGACCGGGCCGCCCTGAAGCCGTCGGTGCGGACGCCGTCGGCCGCGCTCGAGGTGCGGGGCGCCGCCACGCACAACCTGCAGGACGTCGACGTCGACATCCCGCTCGGGGTGCTCTGCGTCGTGACTGGAGTGGCGGGGTCGGGGAAGAGCTCCCTGATCCACGGCTCGGTCTCGGGTCGTGACGGGGTGGTCGCGGTCGACCAGGCCGCCATCAAGGGCTCCCGCCGCAGCAACCCCGCGACGTACACGGGGCTGCTCGACCCGATCCGCAAGGCGTTCGCCAAGGCCAACGGCGTGAAGCCGGCGCTGTTCAGCGCCAACTCCGAGGGCGCCTGCCCCACCTGCAACGGCGCCGGCGTCATCTACACCGACCTGGCGATGATGGCCGGCGTCGCGACGACCTGCGAGGAGTGCGAGGGGAGGCGGTTCCAGGCCGCCGTGCTGGAGTACGAGCTGGGCGGGCGCAACATCGCGGAGGTGCTGGCGATGCCGGTGGCCCAGGCCGAGGAGTTCTTCGGCGACGGCGAGGCGCGGACGCCGGCGGCGCACAAGATCCTGGAGCGGATGGCCGACGTCGGGCTCGGCTACCTCACCCTCGGCCAGCCGCTCACCACGCTGTCCGGCGGCGAGCGCCAGCGGCTCAAGCTCGCCACCCGCATGGCCGAGAAGGGCGGCGTCCTCATCCTCGACGAGCCGACCTCCGGCCTGCACCTCGCCGACGTCGAGCAGCTGCTCGGGCTGCTCGACCGGCTCGTCGACTCCGGCAAGTCGGTGATCGTCATCGAGCACCACCAGGCAGTCATGGCGCACGCCGACTGGATCATCGACCTCGGCCCGGGGGCCGGCCACGACGGCGGCCGGATCGTGTTCGAGGGCGCGCCCGCGGACCTCGTGGCCGCCCGCTCCACCCTCACGGGCGAGCACCTCGCGGCCTACGTCGGCGCGTGACCGGCGCTCAGTCGCAGTCGGCCACGCGCTGGGTGCGGACGAAGTCGACGCGCCGGTCGACGCGGGGGATCGACACGACGTGGTACGGCGACGTCAGGACGCCGCCCGCCAGGCAGCCGGGCCCCGGGGAGACGTCGCGCACGTCGACCACGATGCCGCCGGGCAGCTCGTCCACCCGCCTGATCCGGATCCGGTAGCCGTTGCTCGGCCTGCGGCCCTGAATGACCACCAGGAGGCGGCGGCGGTCGAAGTCGACCCGCGGCCGCCCCGGGTCGCCGCCGGTCAGCTTGCGCCAGATCCGCTTCCAGCGCGCCTCGCGGCCGACGACGAGATCGGCGGCGTCGCGGAGCGAGCTCGCCGCGCCGTCGCCCTTCGCGACGGTGCGGAACGGCAGGCTCGAACTCGAGAGATGTCCCGCGGGCGGTGGGGGATCGGGGGCGGTGGCGGGCACCGGCGCGCCCGCGAGGAGGAGCGCGGCGAGGGAGGGGAGCAGGAACGCGACCATGCCTTGCACTACGCCCGGGCCGCCGGCCCGTCACGCCTTCTTCTTGAACGTGTAGTCCCAGGTGATCCCGGTGCCCTCGACCACGACGATCTTCGTCCTGCCGAGCCGGTAGTTGTCCGAGACCGTCGCCTCGAGGTAGTAGCCGTCGTCGTCGCGGAAGTAGTTGGTGACGACGATCGGCAACCCCTTGACGCGGTAGCGCGCGGCCGCGGTGTCGAACTCGAGCGTGGGGGTCAGCCGGTTGCCGACCTTGTAGCGGCGCTTGCTGCTGATGCCCGAGACGAGCGCCATGTCGCGCAGCGCCTCGACGACCTCGTCGTCCGCGCCCGGGCCCTTGACCTTGTGCGGACGCACGTGGACCGCGGGCGCCTCGCGGCCGCCCTCGTCGGGGAGGTCGCCCTTGCCCTTGGCGTCGCCCGCGACGTCCTCCTTGCGGCTGAGCCGGGACCGTCCGGCCCGGCACCGCCGTCGGTCTCCTTGCCCTCGGTCTCCGCACCCTCCGGCTCGCCGGGCTCCTTGCCGGGCGTGCCACTGCTCGAGCTGCTCGGAGATCTTCTCCATCTGCTTGAGGGCCGCCCGGTCCTTGGCGGTCAGGGACTGCATGACGCGCGCGAGCCCGGCCGTGCTCAGCGCCACCTTCACCTCGACCTCGAAGCCGCCGCCCTCCGTGTCCTTGGCGACGCCCTTGAACGCGATGGCGGCGGGACTGAGGTCCTCCCCCAGCGCCTGCTTCGCGTCGCCCGTCTCGATCTTGGCCTCGAGGAACTTCGTCTCGAGCTTGCCCGTGATCGGCAGGCCCATCACCTCGAGCTCGCCGCTCTCGAGCGGGATCAGCGTGAACGCCGGCGTCGTGAGCTTGAGCTTGCCGGCCAGGCCCTCCCCGAACTCGAGCTCGAACTTCGGCTGCTGCGCGATCGGCGGCCAGTCGACGCCCGCCGGGCCCGTCTCCGCGCGTGACAGCTTGACCGACAGCTCGGCCCACTTGGACTTCCTGCTGAAGACCTTGAACGAGATCGCGGCTTCACGCCCTCCTCGGGGTCGCGCCGCGCCAGCATGTTGCCGACGGCGTGGTTGCCGGCCGAGCGCTGCAGGGCGAGCACCTCGGCAGCCGCCGGAACCGGCTGCGGCGGCGCGGGCCGAGGACGACCCGGTGCCTCCGCGGCTCGGCTCCCTTCAGGCAGGGAGTGCGGAGAACGGCGCACGGACCCGGCCATCGTCGCGGCGCCACGACTGGGGGTGTCAAGCCGCAACGGGCTGCACCCGCGCAGCCCGCGCGCGCCGTCGTCCGGCCGGTGACATCCCGGCGTCCGGCGCCATAACTCCGGGGCGGCTGAGGTGTCCACAGAGCGAGGCCACGGACAGGCGCTCGCGCGCCACTCAAGGACGAGCCACTCTCCAGATGCGGGGGCCACGGCCGGCCCCCGCTCTCTGGGGCCCGCGCGCGCTCGCCGTACGTTTGACTGTCACCCCGGCGTCGAACGAGAGCGAGCAGCGAGTTGACGGAGTCACGTGCCGTACCCAGGCCCCCGGATCATCTGATCTACCGCGTCGGATGGTTCCTCGACCACGAGGATCCGTACGCGGTGTTCGACGAGCGCGGTCGTGAGCAGTGGGAGCTGATCACGTCGCTGCTGCCGGAGGGATGGACGTTCGACGGGACCCGGTCGCTCGACTTCGGCTGCGGTGCGGGTCGCATCCTCCGTCATGCGGCGACCAAGACCCCAGAGGGCGAGTTCTGGGGCTCGGACATCGACCCGCGCAGCATCGCCTGGCTGCAGGCGAACCTCCCGGAGGTCCACGCGGTCCTCTCGGACGGTGCGCCGCCCCTCCCCGTCCCGGACGGGCACTTCCGGATGGCGTGGGCGTTCTCGGTCTTCACGCATCTCGCCTTCGAGTGGAGCGCGTGGCTGGCCGAGCTGCACCGCGTCGTCGAGGAGGGCGGGATCCTCGTCGTGACGATGTTCGGGCCCGGGCACACGCGGTTCGGGACCGTGCCGGTCGGCGAGGAGCACAACGGCATGAACATCCTCAGCCCGCACGTGGAGTGGGACAAGGGGGGCCCGTTCATCCTGCTGTCGGAGTGGTGGATCCGCGCCCACTGGGGCCGCGCGTTCGAGATCCTCGAGCTGCGCGAGGGCGTGCCGCACGGGCCGCCGCCGCTCTACGGGCAGGGCGTCGTCGTGATGCGCCGCCGGCCGGGGACGATCACGATCGAGGAGCTCGAGGCGCCGGAGCCCGGCGAGCCGCGCGAGCTCGCTGCCGCCAGGCAGAACATCGAGACGCTCTGCGCCGAGCTGATCCGGGTCGGGCGCGAGAACCGCGTCTACGAGACGAGCAAGAGCTGGCGCTGGACGGGGCCGCTGCGGACGATCGGGCGGCGCGCGCGCCGCCTCCGCCGCATGAGGGACGGAGGCCGCGCATGAGACTCCCGGACAGCGAGCACACCTCCCGGCCGTGGCGGATCCACGAGCTCACCCGCGACTTCCGGCTCGAGGACGTCTGGGCGCTGCCGACGCCGGGCGGCCCGGACGACCTCCCTCGGCTGGTGGAGCAGATCGCCTCGGGCGACACGTCGACGAGCTCCTCACGCGCCGCCCGTGCGCTCTTCGCGATCCGGTGGAAGCTCGGCGCGCTGCTCGGCTGGGACGAAGCGGACGCCGGGCAGCGCATGCCGCGGCCGACGCTGCGCGACCGGCTGCCGGCGGATCTGCGCGCCGCCCCCGGCCCGGACTTCGCGGCGCTGCCCTTCACCTCGCTCTACCTGCTGCGCGACGAGTGGGCGGCGGAGATCCTCAACCGGACCGCGCACGCGGTGCTGCACATCGGCTGGGTGGCCGACGAGCACGGCGGCCACCGCGGGCAGATGGCCGTCCTCGTCAAACCGAAGGGCCGCCTCGGGACGGCCTACATGGCCGCGATCACCCCGTTCCGGCACCGCGTCGTGTACCCGGCGCTGATGCGGGACATCGGGCGGGACTGGCGGGCGCGCGACGAAGCCGTCGCCGCGCGCCGCTCAGCAGCGGTCAGAGGACGAGCAACAGCAGGACGATGACGGCGATGATGAGCGCGATGAGCGCGATGGTCCGGGTGTTCATGGCGTGGTCCCTCCGTCTGCGGGCGCTCCTGGACGGCGCCCGGCGTTCCGTCGATTATCCCGCCTCGCCGGACATGACCGCGGACTCGCGCCCGCGCCCGGCGTAGCGGCTCGCTCGAGCCTGCCCCCCGATCGGTCAGGTCGTCGCCGTGCGCCGTGCCGCGGGGCCCTCCAGCTCCGAGATCGGGATCTCGTCGTGCGCGACTCCGGCCGCGAGCTCGGGCAGGAGGTCCGCGACGAACTTCTGCATGCGCTCCTCCTCGCGCTTGATGTCGCGCGCGAGCTTTGCGGTCTCCTTGTCGCCGGACTCCGTCGCCAGCGCCTCGATCACGGTGTAGGTCGCGATCTCCTGCGCCTCGTCGGCGTACTGCATGCGAGCGTTGTCGAGCATCTTCTGCTGCTCGCCGGTCCGGCGCACCGCGTCCATCGGGCCCTTGGCCGCCGTCTTGGCCTGGTCGAGCTTCTCGGACACGTTGCGGGCGAACCGCCCGAGGCCCTCCGGCCCGGGGACCGAGACCGTCTCCGGCGACCCGCCGAGCTGCTTGATGCGGCGCGAGACCTGGGTCCCGTGCGACTTCGTCTCCTTCAGATGATCGCTGAGACGCTTGGCGTAGGCGTCGTGCGTGGTCGCCTCCATCGCTGCCTCGAGGGACGTCTCGAGCTGCTTCTCCTTGGCGTACGCCTCGTTCAGGAACTCCACGAGCTTCGCGTCGCGCGTCGGTGTGTCGGCCATCGGAACCTCCCATGTCGCTTCCCGATGAGCGG
The DNA here is from genome assembly GCA_963827335.1 of uncultured Solirubrobacteraceae bacterium. GTDB lineage: Bacteria > Actinomycetota > Thermoleophilia > Solirubrobacterales > Solirubrobacteraceae > DASQMT01. The sequence goes on along the minus strand of CAWHAP010000023.1, from coordinate 568,714 downwards.
GCCTTACCCGGGGGCGGCGCAGGGCATCCGTGCAGGCGTTTTTCGGACCGCTTGCATCGTCCGGCGGCGATGAGGGTAGGGCGAACGCGCCAGGTCGTTGAGCGATGAGAGGGGCGTGTGATGGCCGACGGCGAGACGAAGACCACCAACTCGAGACGTTCAGGGGGCACCGGGGCCGCGAAGAAGCCGGCAGCGCGTGCCAGGGCCAAGCAGCCTGCCGCTCGTGCGAGGGCGAAGCCCAAGGCCGCGCGAGCGAAGAAGCCCGCGGCGCGGTCCGCGGCCGCGAGCAGGAACGGGCGGGCCGCGACGCCCGCGACCCGGTCCGCCGCCAACGGGAACGGCGGCATCGCCGGGACCATCAGGCACGCGGCCGGCCGCGCGAAGGGCCCGGCGGTCGCCGTCGGGGCCGCCGCGGCCGGGATCGCCGGAGGCCTCGCGCTCAAGAGCCGCCGCCGCCGCACCACCGTCCTGGGCGTCCCCGTCCCCGGCCACCTGCCGTCCGTCGATCCGCGGGCGATGGCGAAGGCCGTCGGCGGCGCGAGCCTGCAGTTCGCGAAGACGTCGAAGAGCGTGTCCAAGGACATCGAGCGCGCCGCCGATCAGGCCGAGCGCATCGGGAAGCTCCTGGGGTAGTCATGTCCGTCGCCACGCATACCCCCGGCGCGTCGATCGCCGGAAAGGCCAAGGACGTCGGAGGCACCGTCGCGTCGAACGCCCCTCAGGCCGCGCGGGCGATCGGCTACGCGGCGGCCGGGCTCGCGGGCGGGCTCGCGCTGGGCACGCGCCTCGCGCCCGGGCGCAAGATCGGCCCGCTCGCCGTCCGCCGGCGACGCGTCCTCGGCGTGCCGGTCGGGCGCAAGCCGGCCGCGGTCGCCGCGGCGCACGCGCTGGCCGGCGGCGTGCAGCGACTCGCCGCCGCCGGCAGCCACGCGTCGCGCGCGGCCGACGACATCCACGAGCTCCGCGCCCAGCTCGAGCAGCTCAATCGCCGTTCCCCCGTCGAGGTCCTGCTCGACGGGCTCACGCACCGCCGCGGCGGCCACCGCCGGGAGGGCTGAGCTCAGGCGGCGACGTGGTTCGCCAGCAGCCGGCCGTCCGGGTCGTACGCGGCCTGCACGCGCGCGAGCCGGTCCGCCACCTCGGGCGGGAACGATCCGTGGAGGCCGCCGTCCGCCTCGTCGAACGTGAGCAGCGAGCGCCGCGCGGCGGCCCACGGCGCCAGCCGCTCGCGCACGGCCGCGTGCGTCGCCTGGATCGCCGCGCCGACCTCCTCGGTCATCGGCACGCCGACGCCGTAGACGATCGCCTCGGCCTCGACGGCGCCCGCGGCGCCGGGATCGCCCTCCGGGCGCCGGATCGCCCCGCCGAGGTGCCGGATGTCCAGCGTGACGAGCGGGACGTCGGCGCCCGGGCCGGCGAGCTCGACGTACGCGTCGGCCGTCTCCGCCGTGAACGCACCGAGCAGGAGCGAGGCGCCCATCCCCGGCACCGGGTCGACGGGGTCGCCGGCCAGCTCGCCGAGGGCGGGCGCCGGCACCTCGCCGAGCGTGTCGAGGTAGGGCGGCGCGGCGGCACGGAGCGGCGCGACGAGCGCGTCGCCCTCCCCCACGTCGCCGCTCGACACGAGCCCGACCCCGACGAGCGCCCGGCCGCGCAGCGGCTCGGGGACCTGCGGGAACGGCGGGAAGCGGACGAGCTTGATCGTCGAGGTCACGCTGTCCGGCAGCTCCGCGATCCACGCGCGGTAGGCGTGCACGACCTCCGCCGCCTGCTCCATCGGCCACATCAGCGCACCGCCGTAGACGGCGCGCAGCGGGAACAGCGCGAACTCGAGCGAGCGCACGACGACCGGCCCGCCGCCCCCGCCGCGCAGCGCCCAGAAGAGGTCCGGCTCGCGCTCGGCGTCGACGTGCAGCTCCTCGCCGGCCGCTGTCACGACCTCGAACGAGCGGACGTGGGTGGACGCGAAGCCGTGCCGGCGCGCGAGCCAGCCGAGGCCGCCGCCGAGCGTGTAGCCGGCCACCCCGACGCCGCCGGACATCCCGTGCAGGCACACGAGCCCGTGCTCGCCGGCCGCCGCGGCGACGTCGCGCCACAGCGTGCCCGCGCGCACCCGCGCCGTGCGGGCGGCGGGATCGACCGTCACGCCGGTCAGCGCGCCGGTGCGCAGCAGGATGGCGTCCGAGAGGTCGCCGAGCGGCATCGCGCCGTGGCCGGTGCACTGCGGGGCGACGCGGAGGTCGTTGGCGGCCGCGAAGCGCAGCGTCGCGGCGAGGTCGTCGTCCGCGCCGGCCCGCACGACGAGGGCCGGCCGCTGGTCGGCGGCGAGGTTCCACGCCTGCCGTGCTTCGTCCCACGCGGCGTCGCCGGGGGCGACGACGTCGCCGGCGAGCGCGGCGCGCAAGGTGTCGGGATCGGTCATGCGCGCCACCCTAGCCGCGCCTCCCCCGAGAGCGCCTCGAGGCCGGCGCAGAGGTCCTCGGCGGCCCACGCGCGCACGTCGACGCCGGCCGCGCGCAACCGCGCCGCGTAGCCGGGCCCGTCGCCGGCGCCGACGACCGTCGCCGGCGCGAGCCCGTCCAGCGCGGCGGGGAGCGGCCCGAGCCGCGGCTCGACGAGCACCTGGTGGGCGATCGGCGGCCAGCCCTCGTCGCGGGCGCCGAGCACGACGGCGAGCGCGAGGCGCGCCCCGTCGCCGTGCCCGGCCACGATCAGGCGGGCGGGGTCGGCGCCGAGCTCGGCGGCGTGGTCGGCCGCCCAGGCCGAGACCTCGCCGCCCGCACCGGGGACCTCCACGGAGAGCACGACGCAGCGCGCGCACACGGCGAGCGCGCGTCGCAGGGGGTCGGCCTCGCGCTCGTCGCCCGCGAGCAGCACCGCGAGTGCGGGCGTGCGCGACGTCGCCGGCGGCCACGTCACGTGCGACGGCGCGCCGCGCAGCTGGAGCGTCGCGTCCTTGGCGTGGTGATGACCTTGCAGCACGCCCGGCACTCTGCAGGTCGCGCGAGCGAAAGGGAAAGGCCGATCGAACATCACGGTGTTGCGCGATCTGCATGACGCCCGCGCGGGCGCGCCCGGCATAATCGGCGGCATGGCGGACGACGACGAGGCGCGGGTCCTGGCCCTCCCGCAGGCGCCCGAGGCCGTGGAGCTGCGCCACCTGCGCGCCTTCGTCGCCGTGGCCGAGGAGCTCAACTTCGGGCGCGCGGCGGAGCGCCTCTACGTGTCCCAGCCCGCCCTGAGCCGCCAGATCCGTGCGCTGGAGCGCGGCCTGGGCTGCGAGCTGCTGCGGCGCTCGACGCATCGCGTGGAGCTCACCATCGCCGGCGACGCGCTGCTCGACCGCGCGCGCCGGGTGCTGGCCGACGTCGACGAGGCCGTCTCCGCCACCCAGGCCGTCGGCGGCGAGCTGAGCAACCGCGTCGCGAAGCTGTTCGCGCCGCTCACCGAGATCGCGGCCGCCGACACGGACCTCGACGCGATGCGCGCCGCCTACGAGGAGCTCTGCGCGCGCTTCGAGCCGCCGCCGGAGGTCGCGACGCGCTCGGTGATCGCCGGCGGCGTCCCGGCGCTGCTGCTCGAGCCGGCGCGCGGGGCGCCGGCGACGATCCTGCATCTCCACGGCGGCGGCTTCGTGATGGGCTCGGCCTTCGGCGCGCGGGCGCTCGTCGGCGCGTTCGCCGCCGAGGCGGGCAGCGCCGCGCTGGTCCCCGAGTACCGCCTCGCGCCCGAGCATCCGTTCCCGTCCGCGCTCGAGGACGCCGAGCGCGCGTACCTGTGGCTGCTGGATCGCGGGACGCCGCCCGAGCAGATCGTGGTCGCGGGCGACTCGGCGGGCTGCCACATCGCCCTCTCCCTGCTGCAGACGCTGCGCGCGCAGGAGCTCCCGCTCCCGGGCGGCGCCGCGCTCCTGTGCCCGTGGCTCGACCTGACGGCCGAGACCGTGATGGGCGAGCACGCGCGCACGTACGCGGAGTCCTACGCGGGCGGGGTCCCGCTCGACGACCCGCTGCTCGCGCCGCTCGAGGCCGACCTGAGCGGGCTGCCGCCGCTGCTCATCCAGGTCGCGACGGGCGACGACCAGGCGCCGGACTGCCGCCGCCTCACCGAGCGCGCCCGGGCGCACGGCGTCGATGCGCGGCTCGCGCTCTACCCGGGCGACACGCACGTCTTCCACATCTTCTGGTCGTTCCTGCCCGAGGCCGCGGACGCGCTCCGCGAGGCCGGCGAGTTCGCGCGCGCCCGGCGCGAGGCGCCGCCGCTGCAGCAGAGCGCCTAGACGAGATCGGCGAGCGCCCGCCGGGCGACGCCCCACCAGAACGGCGCGACCGCGGCGGCGTAGAGGCACTCGTGCACGGCCTGGACGAGCTCGAAGGCGCGCAGCGCCGCGGCATCGGGCGGGCCGGCGGCCTCGGCGTAGCCCGCCCCGATCCCGGACCGCGCCGCCGCGATCCACGGCGCGGCGGAGCCGGGCGGCAGCCCGCGCTCCTCCTCGGTCCACAGCCCGGCGTTGTCGACCGAGCGCAGGAGCGCCGCGACGTCGCGCGCGGGCGACTCGGCCGTGCCCGGCGGGGCGGGGAGCACGCTGGGGGCGGCTTCGAAGTCGAGCACCGCGACCGGGCCGGCGGCAGTGAACAGCAGCTGTGCGAGGTGCAGGTCGCCGTGGGCGCGCCCGACGGGCGGCAGCCGGCCCGCGGCGACCCTGTCCCACGCGGCCTCGAGCGCGGCGCCCGCCTCGCCGAGCAGCGGGTGCTCCGCCGGGGCGCTGCGGGCGAGCGCGGCCGCGACGAGCGCCCGGGCGTGCGCGCGCCAGCCGTCGAGCTCGGCGGGGGTCGCCGGGCGCGCGGAGCCGAGCGCGCCGTGCAGCCGCGCGACGAGGCGGCCGGTCGCGGGCGCCCAGGGCGCCTCCCCGGACCCGGTGACGTCGCGGTCGGCCTGCGCGAAGCCGTCCCAGGTGCCGGGCACGTGGTCCTGGAGCAGGAGGAGCGCGTGGCGCGCGCCGCCGAGCTCGAGCTCCGCCGAGCCGCGCATCGCCGGGACGCCGTCGAAGCCGGCGGACGTGAGGTCGCGCACGCGGTCGAGCTCTCGGCCGGCGCCGTCGCCGAGTCGCCGGTAGCACTTGACCACGAGCGCGCCGACCACGACCGTCGTGTTGGTCTGGTCGGCGCCGATGGCGCGGACGTCGCCCGTCCCGGGCACGGACGGGGCCGCCGCCGGGCCGCCGCGCGCGAGCAGCCGGCAGCCGTCGCCCGCCAGCTCGCCGCCGGTCGCCGCGGCCCGCGCGAGCGCCCGCCAGAGCGCCGGGCAGGCGGCCGGATCGTCGGCCAGCTCGCGCGTGCGCGCGTGCACGGGCGCGACGTACGTGGCGTCGCCGGCCGCGAGCACCGCGAGCACGTGGTCGCCCGCGCCGGGCGGGCGCAACGTGCCGAGCACGCGGACGTCGGGGTCTGCGGCGCCCTTGCCCTGGTACCAGCGGGCGGCTCCGACCGCGCTTGACAGCCCCATCCCGCGGACCCTAGCTTCCGGGCCGATGGCGACGATCGCGGTCTTCCCGGAGCCCGGGGCCTGGGGCCCGACCAACAACCTCGTGGCGATCACCGAGCCGCTGCGGGAGCGCGGGCACCGCGTCGTCTTCGTGGTCGAGGAGTCCTTCACGGGCGAGCTGGAGCGGCGCGGCTTCGAGGAGGCGCTGATGCGGATGGCGCCGGCGCCGGAGCAGCCCGAAGCGGTCGGCGAGGGCTGGGCCGAGTTCATCCGCACCACCGCGCCCGAGTTCCGCAAGCCGACGATCGAGCAGCTCGCGACGGTCACCGTGCCGATCTGGGAGGAGCTGGCCGACGGCGCGCGCTACGCGCACGAGCGCATGCTGGCGATCTGGGAGGAGGTGCGGCCCGACGTCGTCGTGGCGGACTGCGTGACCGGCTTCCCGGCGATCCCGCTCGCCGGCGTCCCGTGGGTGCGGATGGTGTCGGCGAACCCGCTCGAGATGCCCGATCCGGACCTGCCGCCGGTGTTCTCGGGCTACGCGGCGGGCGATCGGACCGGGTGGGACGCGTTCCGCGCCGAGTACGCGCGGCTCAGCGGCCCGGTGCAGGCCGCGCTGTCGGCGTTCAGCGAGGAGCAGGGCGCCGGCCCCCTGCCCGCGGGCGCCTTCCAGTACGAGTCGCCCTGGCTCAACCTCTACCTGTTCGCCGCCGAGGCGGACTACGCCCGCGCGCAGCCGCTCGGGCCGGCCTGGCACCGGATCGACTCGACCGTGCGCACCTCGGACCCGGACTTCGACGTCGCGGAGCGGCTCCCCGGGGAGGGGCCGGTCGTCTATCTCTCGCTGGGCAGCCTCGGCTGCATGGACACGCCGCTGATGCAGCGCTTCGTCGACGTGCTCGGGACGGCGGGGCACCGCGTGATCGTGAGCATGGGCCCGCGCGGGGACGAGCTGCAGCTCGGGGAGCGGATGTACGGCGAGGCGTTCCTGCCGCAGGCGGCGATCGTGCCGCAGTGCGACCTCGTGATCACGCACGGCGGCAACAACACCGTCGGCGAGGCATTCACCTACGGGCTCCCGATGATCGTGCACCCGCTGTTCTGGGACCAGTACGACAACGCGCAGCGCGTCGACGAGCTCGGCTTCGGCGTGCGGCTGCGCTCGTACGAGTGGACCGACGAGGAGCTGACCGGCGCCGTCGCGCGGCTGCTCGGCCCGGACGGTCCCGCGGGGCGCCTGGCCCCGATCGGGGAGCGGCTCCGGCGCGCGCCCGGCCGGCTGCGCGCGGCCGGCCTGATCGACACGCTGGCCCGCACGGGCGAGCCGGTCAGCGCCTGACGCGCATCCGATGTATCAGCGCGCCGCGGTGCCGCCTCTCATGGGGACCCACCCCCCACCCCGAAGGAGCACGGCATGGGCATCTCCCCCAACCGGCTGGTCGCGGTCCTCACCCCGCTGGTGTTCGCACCGCTCGCGGGCGCCGTCTCGGCCCTCGCGGCCAAGCACCTCGGCAGCGACCTCGACGCCGCCCAGATCCAGCAGGTGTTCATCGCCGGCGCGCTGATCGCGTTCGCGAAGGCCGGCCTCTGGCTCAAGGGATGGCAGCACTGGGAGCAGTCCCAGGATGCCGTCGCCGGCGCCACAGACGAGCTGCCCGAGCTCGAGGACGACGTCGAGGACGAGCTCGCGCTCGCCGACGCGGAGCCCGATCCCGACGACGACGACGAGGACGAGGACGAGGAGCACCAGGAGAACGGCTACGCGATGAGCTGGAGCGACTGAGCCATGCCCCTCACCGCGAAGACGCTGACCCGGTGCGGCGTGCCGGCCGAGCTCGCCGCCGCGCACCTCCCCCACATGGCGCGCGCGATGCGCGCGCACGGCATCACCACGCGGCCCCGCGCCCGCGCGTTCCTCGCCACCGTCCTGCACGAGAGCATGGGCCTGCGGGCGATGCGCGAGATCGGCGGCGGAGCGCGCTACGACGGCCGGCTCGGCAACACCCACGCCGGCGACGGCGAGCGCTACAAGGGCCGCGGGCCGATCCAGCTCACCGGCCGCGACAACTACGCGCACTACGGCGCGCTGCTCGGCCTCGACCTCGTGGCGCGCCCCCAGCTCGTGGCCGGCCCGAAGGTCGGCTGGCACGTCGCAGCGTGCTTCTTCGCCAAGCAGCCCGGCGTGCTCGCGGCCGCCGACGCCGGCGACTTCCGCCGCGTCACGCTGCACGTCAACGGCGGCGACAACGGCTGGGACGACCGCAAGCGCTACTGGGACAAGCTGGCGAAGCTGAGCGTCGTGCCGGCGGCGCCGCGCCGGGCGGGGAAGCCGCCACGCGCCGCCGCGGCGCCGGCGCCGCGGATGCCCCGGCTCCCCGCGCGCCGCGCGGCGAAGCCCGTGGGCGTGGCGGCGCCGGCCGGCGCCGCGCGCCCCAAGGGCAACCGTCCCGTCGCCGCCGCGCGGCCGCGCCCGGCGCGCGACGCGGCGCGCCTGTGGCAGCGGCTCGAGCGCCTGGACCGCGAGAGCGACCGCGTGCGGTCCGGGCTGCGCACGGTCGCCCCGCCGCTGCCCACGACCGCCGACGGGCTCTCCGACGAGCAGCTCGTGCGGCGCCTGGAGCGGGCCGACGGGCAGTCCGACGTGCTGCGCAAGGCGCTCGTCGCACGGCTCGAGCAGGCCGCGGGCACCCCGCCGGCGGAGGACGTCCTCGTGGTGCTGGCGCGTGAGCTCACCGGGGTCTGCGGCCGCCTCTCCGACCTGGCGGCCGGGCACGCGGCGCCCGCACCGCCGGCCGCCGCGCCGCCGCCGGGTGCGCCGCCGACGCCCGCCGCGTCGGCACCGGCCGCCGCGCCGCCGGCCACGCTCGCCGCGCCCGCGGCGGCACCCGCCGGCACCGACGATGGTCCCGCCGGGGAGCTCGAGGCGCTCGACGCGCGCTGCGACGCGCTGCGGGCGCAGCTCGAGGACCAGCTCCTCGCGGGCTCCGCCGACGCGCGGACAAGGGGCAGGGAGGAGACGTGCCGCTACCTCGAGCTGCTCGAGCGGCTCGACCGGATCGACGCCGAGTCCGACCGCGTCCGTGCCGCGCTGCGCCCGGTCCCGGCGGGCGCCCGGGCGCGCACGTTCCGCCTCCGTACGCCCGAGCTCGAGGGCGAGGACGTCCGCGGCTGGCAGCGGTTCCTCAACCGGACGCTGCGGACGTGGCACGTCGACCACGAGGTCGCCGTCGACGGCGCGTACGGCAAGGAGACGGCGCGCTGGACGCGGCGGGTGCTGCACGGCCTCGGCATCGCCGTGCCGGACGGCGCCGGGCTGCCGCCCGAGGCCCGCGTCCGCGCGCGCCACCCCGACCGCCGCACGGCGGGCGAGCGGGCCGCCGCGCGGGCGCGGCGCGAGTGGCGCGAGCGGCTCGCCCGCCGCCACGCCGCCCGCCGGGGCGGCCGCAAGGCGGCGCTCGCCTACGCGCGCCGGCACGCGGCCCGGGGCACCGCCGAGACGCGCACGAACGGCGGCCCCCACATCGACGACTGGTGCCGCATGGTGCACATCCAGCCGGGCACGTCCGGCGCGCACTGGTGCGGCGCGTTCGTCAACGCCTGCCTCGTGGAGGGCGGTCAGCCGTCCCGCGACTGGCTCCGCTACACGCCCTCGATCGTCGCGAAGGCGAAGGCGGGCGAGGAGGGGTTCTCCTGGCACGCCAGCCCGAAGGTCGGCGACCTGGTGCTGTTCAACTGGCCGGGCGGCGACTTCGTCGACCACGTCGGCCTGGTCCTGGAGGTCCGGGGCGGCGGCCGCGTGCGGACCGTCGAGGGGAACATCTCCGACCGCGTGGGCTACCACGACCGGTCGGCGTCGATCCTCGGCTACGCCCGTCCGCCCTGGCGCTGACCGCCGCCCTGTTACCCGCCTGCAGGCGGCCGGTTACCGCCCGGGGCCAAGGTCGGCGGCATGCCCTCCCCGGCCGATCCCCACCTCGCCTCCGTCGTGCGCGTCGCCCGCTCGGGCGACGCGCACGCCCTCCGCCTGCTGGTCGAGCGCTTCGACCCGGCGCTGCGCGGCGTCACGCGCCGGCACCGCCTCAGCGACTGGGACGCCGACGACGTGGTCCAGGAGACCTGGCTCGCCTTCCTGGAACACGGCGGGACCATCCGCGAGCCGGCCGCGGTGCAGGGCTGGCTGACGACGACGGCCCGGCGCCAGTGCCTCCGCCTGCTCCAGGGCCGCCGGCGCGAGCGGGTCGCCGAGGACCCGGCGCGCGACGACCGGCGGCTCGGCGGCGATCCGCACGCGGCGCTGCTGGCCGCCGAGCGCCGCGCCGCCGTGCTCGCCGCACTCGCGGAGCTGCCGCTCCCGAAGCGCCGCCTGATGACGCTGCTGGTCGCCCGCCCGGAGCTGGGCTACGAGGCGGTCGGCGCGGCGCTCGGCATGCCCGTCGGCAGCATCGGGCCCACGCGCCTGCGCGCCCTCTCATGCCTCCGGCGCAGCACCGGGCTGCGCGCCCTGCACGCCTGACCGGGCGATCGCGATCAGGTCGGCCATGCCGAAGCGGCCGTCCGTGCCGAGCTCCCGCGGCCGCCAGTCCGGCTCCCGCACGAAGGCGCCCGGGTCGGCATGGAGCAGGCGGGCGAAGACGCCGGCGACGATCGCGCCGCCGACGGGCCCGAGGCGCTGCTCGGGCTGCCGCTCGGCCTCGGCGAGGATGTAGTACCAGAGCGGCGTCGAGCGCAGCAGGACCGCCCGGGAGCGCGCCGCCACGGTGTCGTCGATCCGCAGCGCCTCCTCGGGCAGCGCGGGGACGCCGAGCGCGGACGCGACGCACTGCCCCGACGGCAGCTCGAGCACGTGCCCGCGCAGCAGGTTGCGACGCGGCAGCCGCGGCTCCCCCTCGGGCAGCCGGTAGAGCGGAGCGGCGATCGCCGTGTCGATCCCGGCGCTCGGCTGCGCCTCGAGCCCGTGGCCCGGCAGCTTGAAGAAGCGCTCCCAGTCCAGCCGCCGCTCGGCGGTGAGCGGGCGGAAGCCCTGCAGCGCCGGGAAGATGCTCGACGGCGGCTCCGCGTCCTTGCCGGGTGGGTGCCGGCGCAGGCCGTACTCGTTGCGGACCATGCTGTGCCCGCAGCGGTACGCGGCCGCGGAGAACTCCACGGGGATGAACGGCCGCTCGTCCGGCTGGTCGCTCGCGTGCTCGCGCAGTGCGCGGTCCACCGTGTCGCGGCCGACCAGCTTCGGCAGCAGCTCGTCCACCACGATCCACTGGTAGTGCCGGCGGACGACGCGCTGGATCGCCGCGAGGTCCGCGCCGGGGAGCCGGTCGGCCACCGCGTTGTGGAAGCGCAGGAACAGCAGGTGCAGCTGCGCGACGATCGCGTTCTCGTCGTTGCGCGCGTCCCCGATCAGCGCCCGCCCCGGGTCGTTGCGCGGCAGGTCGCGGTCGCCCAGCAGCATCCTCGTCCCGGCCGGCTCCGCATCCCAGTCGTAGAGGTAGGGCTGCACGACCGGCCCGGCGCCGTAGACGGAGTCGAGATCGAGGCGCGGCGTGCGGAAGTTGACCAGCGCGTGCGGGTCCGTCTCGCGGTCGCGCAGCGGTGTCGCGTCGAACGTGATGTCGTGGTCGACGAACTGCGCGAGGTAGGTGAAGCCGGCCGGGATGGACAGGCTCTGCTGCAGCTCCGTCCGGAGCTCCATCGCCGCGACGAGGTCGTCGAGCGCCTCGGGGCCCGCCTCGCAGGGCTCGCAGTCCGGGAACATGCGGCCGAAGCGCCCGCCGATCGCGCGGCCGCGCGTCGGCTCCAGGCCGCGCGGCCGCGCTGTCCCGTGGCGCGCGTCGCCCTCCGCCGGCACTAGATGGTCGATTCCACGAGGCCGCGTCCGCGAGGGCGTGCCCGGGCGGATGCTGGGCGCCGCACGCATCCGAAGGGAATCCTGGTTGGATTTCCGAGGGTGCGGGTGGCGATCCAGCGCCGGCCGGGTGCGTCCTCGCGGGCGTGAGTCGTGGAATCGATCATCTCCTAGGGGATCTGCACCGTCTCGGTCCAGCTCGACGCGCCGAACGGCTCCGTGCGGACCTCGACGCCGAAGGCCGACGCCGGGCCGGGGCCGAACCCGGCCGTGCTGAACACGACCTGCCAGGCCGTCGAGGGCTCCCGCACGGTGCCCTCGGCGACGTGCCCGTTCTGCTCGAGGTACACGTGGAGATGGTCGGGGAACGGCGCCGGCGACTCCCCGAGGATGACCAGCTCGTCGCCCTTCGTCTCGGCGAACCCGGTGAAGTTCGGCCTGAAGCTCATGTGCTCCCTCCCTCTCGTCGGTCGAGCAGCGCCCGTGCACGGGCCGCCGCGGCGGCGTTGCCCTTGCGCTCGTAGCACGCAAGCCCCGCGCGGACCGCGTCATCCGCCTCGGCAGGGCGACCACCGCGCCGGAGCACCTCGGCGAGGTCGAGCATCGCATCGCCGCGGTGGGAGAGCAAGTCGGTCGGCGCGACCAGCGCGACCGCCCCGCGCGCGAGGGCCTCCGCCTCCGCGTGCTCGCCCGCGCGGGCGCGGATCCGCGCCTCGACGCCGCGCCGGAGGGCCTGCGTGATCGCGTCGTCGGGCGCCGTGCGGCGCTCCGTCTCCCGGCAGAGCGCCAGCGCCTCCTCGTGCCGGCCCTGGGCGAGCACGGCCTGCGCGAGCAGCGCCGTCGTGGTGGCCAGCGCGCCGCCCGCGCTCATCGAGGAGAGCGCCGCGACACCGGCGCGCAGCGCGGCCTCGGCGCGCTCGGGCTGCCCGATGAGCAGCCGCGCCGACGCCTCGAGGTGGGCGACGCCGGCCCCGAGGCCGCCCAGCTCGCGCAGGATCCCACCCGCCTCCGCGAGCAGGGCCTCGGCGCGCGGCACCTCCCCCAGCATCGCGTGCAGCAGGGCGAGCGGGTTGAGCGTCGAGGCGAGCGCGAGCGGGCTCGCGCCGGCCTCTGCGCGCAGGCGCTCGCAGCGGCGGATCGCCTCGTCCACGGGCGCCGGCCCGAGCGCGGCGGCGAGCGCCCGCCAGCCGGTCACCCCGAGCTGCTCCCGGCGCCCGCCGGCGCGGCCCGCCTCGTCCCACGCGGCGTCGGCGGTGGCGGCGCGGCCGAGGTCCCAGGCGAGCTGGCCGCGCAGCTGCCACACCCGGCCGCGCCCGCGCACGTCGCCTGCAAGGAGCTCGTAGGCGGCGTCGGCGACGCGCTGCGTCGCCGCGGCGCCCGCCTCGGCCTCGAGGCGCACCAGCTCGCGCTCGACCACCGCGCGGGCGCGCAGGCGCGGGCCGGGCGCGTCCGCGACCGCCGCGTCGAGGACGCGCGCCGCGTCCGCGATCCGCCCGGCCTCGAACAGCGCGGCGCCCAGGGCGGGGAGCAGCTCCGCCCGGGCCGCAGGGTCGGCGTCGAGCAGCCCGGCCGCGTCCTCGAGCAGGCGCGCGCCGGCGGACGCGTCGCCGCGGAGCAGCGCCGCCTCGGCCGCGGCGGCCAGCCGTCCCGCGGCCTCGGCGGCGAGCGCCGGGTCCGCGCGCCCCAGCTCCGCCCGGTAGCGGTGGGCCTGGACGAGGTGGTGGCCGATCGCCTCGTCCCCGGCGCGCGGCTGGCGCTCCAGCCAGCGGGCGACCCGCTCGTGCAGCTCGGCGCGGCGCTGCTTGGGCACGCCGCGGTAGGCCGCATCGCGCAGCAGCACGTGCGCGAACCGGAACGCGTCGTGGCCGGCGAGCTCTGAGCGCTCGGCGCCGATCAGCCCCTTGCGCACCAGCGCGACGAGCTGCCCCGCCGTCCCCTCGGGCAGCAGCGGGGCGGCCGCGTGGAAGCTGCGGCCCTGCACCGCCGCGTGCTCGAGCAGGGCGCGCTCCGCCGGCTCGAGGCCGTCGATGCGGGCGGCGAGCACCGCGCGCAGGCTCGACGGCAGCTCGCCGGTGTCCGCGCCGACGGCCGCGAGGTGCTCGAGGAACAGCGGGTTGCCCTCCGCCCGGGCGACGATCTGCTCCGCCGTGCCGGCGGCGAGCCCGCCCGCGCCGAGCTGGTCGACGAGCGCGCGCGCCTCGCCCTCCGCGAGCGCGCCGAGCACCTCGATCGAGCGGCCCGGCTGCGGCGCCGCCCAGCCGGGCCGGGTCTCGAGCAGGTCGGGCCGGGCGAGGCAGAGGAGCAGCATGGCCGTGCCGCGTGAGAACGCGGCCAGATGGTCGAGCAGGTCGAGCAGCGTCGGCTCCGCCCAGTGGATGTCCTCCATGACGACGACGAGCGGGCGATCGCGCGCGACGGCCTCGAGGAGGCGCCGGACGGCCCATGCCGCCTCCTCGGCCTGCACCGCGCCGCCGGCGAGGCCGACCGCGGCGAGCACGAGCTGCGCCGTGTCCGCATCATCGCCCAGCAGCGCCTCGATGCGCGCCCGCGGCTCGCTGCCGCCGATGCGGCCGACGATCTCCGCGAGCGGGCGGTACGTCACGCCGTCCCCGTAGGAGGGGCAGCGCCCGGTCAGCACCGTCGCCGCCTCGCCGAGCCCGGCGGCGAACTCGTGCGCCAGCCGCGACTTGCCCATCCCCGCCGGGCCGATCACCGTCGCGACCACGCAGCCCCGGGCCTCGCGGGCGCGGTCGAAGGCGGCCCGCAGCGCGGCGAGCTCGGGCGCGCGGCCCACGAACGGCGTCCCGGCGGAGCGGGCGATCGCCGGCCCGCCGGCGTCGAGCGCGACCAGCCGCCAGCCCTCCGGCTCGGCCCGCTCGGCCCGGACGGCGCCGCGGACCAGCTGCTCGAGGGCGTCGCCGAGGAGCAGCTCGCCCGCCGCCGCCGCACGCTCCAGGCGGGCCGCGGCGCCGAACGCGCCGCCTGCCGCGAACGGCGCCCGGCGCGTCCCCGCGGCCACGAACGCCTCGCCCGCCTCCGCCCCCGCCTTCACCCCGAGGCGGACGCCGTGCTCCTGCTCGAGCGCCGCGCACGCCCCGCGCAGCTCCACCGCGGCGCGCACCGCCCGCAGGCCGTCGTCCTCGTGCACGCGCTCCTGGCCGAACACGCCGAGGATCGTGTCGCCGGCGAGCTCCTGCACCGTGCCGCCGTGGCGCTCGATCACGGCCCCGCACGCCTCCGCGACGCGGTCGAGCAGCGCGTGCATCGCCTCCGGGTCGAGCCGCTCGGCCAGCGCCGGCGCGCCGGCGAGGCCGGCGACGACGATGGTCATCGGCCGCCGCGCGGCCGGCGCCGCCTCCGCGGGCGGCGCGGACGGCGCGGACGGCGCCGGGTCCGGCGCGGCGAGGGCCGGCGCCTGCGCGAGGATCGCCGCCTCGAGCTCCCGCAGCCGCTCCCCGGGCTCGATCCCCAGCTCCTCGACGAGGGTGCGGCGCGCGTCCTGGTAGGCCTGCAGCGCATCCGCCTGCCGGTCGCAGCGGTACAGCGCCAGCATGAGCTGCCGCCGCAGGCCCTCGCGGTAGGGGTGTGCCGCGATCAGCGTCTCGAGCTCGCCGAGCACCTCCGCGTGGCGGCCGAGCGCGAGCCTGGCCTCCACGAGCTGCTCGTGCGCCGCGACGCGCTGGTCCTGGAGGCGCGCGATCTCGCGCTGCGCCCACGTCTCGTAGGCCAGGTCGTCGAGCGGCGGGCCGCGCCAGAGGGCGAGCGCCGCCTCGAGCGCCGCGGCGGCGCGCTCCGGCCGGCCCGCGGCCAGCTCGCTGCGCCCCTGCGCGAGCCCGGCGGCGAAGCGGTGGGCGTCGATCCGCTCCGGGTCGAGCCGCAGCTCGTAGCCGTGCCCGTGCGTGACGACGATGTCCTCCGCGAGCGCCTTGCGCAGCCGCGAGACGCTGACCTGGAGCGTCTTCGCCGCCCCGGCGGGCCGCGGCTCGCCCCACAGCTCCTCGATCAGCCGGTCGCTGCCGACCGCCTCGTTCGCGTGCAGCAGGAGCAGCGCGAGCAGCGCGCGCTGCCGGCTGCCGCCGAGCGCGACCGGGCGACCCCCGTCGAGGGCCTCCAGCGGGCCGAGGATGCGGAAGTCCATGGGTGCACGGGTTTCGCTGCGGGCGGGTGGCCCCAACGTACAGGAGCGGGCGCGTGTAACCGAACGGAAAGCGGAGTGAAACCGCTCGTCGGGATGGTCCGTCGCGTCACCACGATCGCGGCCAACGGAAGGGCCGCAGAGAGGACGGACCCCATGCCACGCCTCGCCCGCAGTCTCCTCGCCGCCGTCGCGGCGCTCTTCATCGCCACGCCGGTCATGGCCTATGCCGTGCCCGAGCGCGGTCCCGTCGGCACCTCGAGCCTCGCCGGCACCGTCTCGCCGCCGGCCTCCCCGGTCGATCTCCGCACCGCCGACGCCCGCGACGCGGGCACGCCCGCCGCCGCCCCGGCCACCGATCTCCGCAGCGCGGACGCCCGCGACGCGGTGCCCGTGTCCGGAGGACGGCTCAACCCGGTCCCCGTGGCCGCCCCGTCCGACGACGG
Organism: uncultured Solirubrobacteraceae bacterium; assembly: GCA_963827335.1. Taxonomy (GTDB): domain Bacteria; phylum Actinomycetota; class Thermoleophilia; order Solirubrobacterales; family Solirubrobacteraceae; genus DASQMT01. The sequence goes on along the minus strand of CAWHAP010000023.1, from coordinate 552,813 downwards.
GTTCCCGTTCGCGTCGGTCGCGATCATCGGCCTCGCCGGCCTCGTGATCGCGGGGATGGGCTACGCCGTGCACGTCTCCGGCCGCACCGGCCGCACCCGCCTCGGGGTCTGACCCGACAGCGCTCCGGCGCGGCCGCCCCGCCGCGCCGGAGTCGCATCGCTAGCCGACCTCGAAGCCGGTCACGAGGACCATCGCCCCGGCCACGGCGGCGAGCCCGGCCGCGACGACGAGCTTCGTCCCGGCGCACCGCGTGTGCAGCACCGAGGCGCGCGCCGCGAAGATCATGCCGCCCGCGATCGGGAGCATGCACGCCCGCCGCGAGCGCGTCGTCGCCGAGCACGGACTGCAGGTACGTCGCAGCCCGCTCGAGCTGACGTCGAGCTCCTCCTGGATCGTCGGCATCGCCACGTTCGGGATCGCGCTGACGACCAGCAGGCTGACGGCCAGGACGACGAGCGCCCGTCAGCGCCCGGCGTAGGGCGTGGGGGACATGTGCGTGCTCCTCGCGGGGTCGTGGACGATCAGCCGTTCAGGCCGGTGTCGTAGCCCTCCCAGAAGGCCTGCTGGACCTCCGGGCCGGTGGTGCGGAAGTCCTCGGCGTTGGTCGCGAGGTCGTCGACGGCGACGTCGAGCTCGTACTCGTAGACCTCGTACTCGAAGTCGTCGTCGGCGCCGACGGTGCCGGCGAACCCTTCGGCGGCGCGCGCAAGCGCGTCCTCCTGGTCGGCGACCTGCTCGGCGACGGCGTCGCCGGCGTGGTCGGCGGTGGCGGCGGTCGCGTCGTGGAGCTCGACCAGCGCGGCGTCGACCTCCTCGGCGCTCGTCGCGTCGTAGAGCTGGGCGACCGCCTGGCCGACCTGCTCGCCGTCGGCCCGGGCCTGGTCGGCCTCGGACGCCGGCCACACGGCGATGGTCAGGGCGACGAGGCCGGCGGCGAGGACGGTGCCGCCCCCGATCCAGCGGGGCAGGCGCGAGCTGACGGGGGTCACGGCAGCGGCGTTGGCAACGGACATGGGGATGCTCCTTCGTTGGGGTTGGGGATGGGGAGAGGGACGCTCAGGCCGGGGTCGGCGCGAGCGCGGAGTCGTCGGGGGACGGGTGCTGCTCCCCCTCGACGCTGATATGGGGCAGGACGCGATCCAGCCAGCGCGGCAGCCACCAGGTGCGGCGGCCCATGAGCAGCATCACCGCGGGCAGCAGGACGCAGACCATGCTCCCGGCGATGAGGATCGCCGCGGCGAGGCCGACGCCGAACTCCTTCACCGTGGGGTCGCCGTTGACGATGAAGCTGGCGAAGACCGCGACCATGATCGCCGCCGCCGAGCCGATGACCTTGCCGGTGCCGGCGAGCCCGGCGATCACGGCCTCCCGCGGAGAGCGGCCACGGTCGATCTCCTCGCGCACGCGGCTGACGAGGAACACCTGGTAGTCCATCGCGAGCCCGAAGAGGATCGCGAACATCATCATCGGAACGAACGAGACGATCGGGATCGCCCCGTCCAGGCCGATCGCGGACGCGCCGTGCCCCTCCTGGAAGACGGCCGTGACGATGCCGTAGGCCGCGCCGACCGACAGCAGGTTCACGATGGCGGCCTGCACCGGCACGAGCACCGAGCGGAAGGCGACGAGCAGCAGCAGCATGCTCAGCCCGACGACGACCGCGATGATGATCGGCAGCCGCTCGGCGATCAGGTCGGCGAGGTCGATCTGCTGGGCCGTCGATCCGCCCACGTGGGCCTCGACGCCCGACGCCGGCACGATCTCGTCGCGCGTCTGCTCGACGAGATCCTTCGTGACGTCCGACGTGGGCGAGCCCGCCGGGACCACGTTGATCATCGCCGCGGTGCCGTCCTCGGACACCTGCGGCGCGCCGACGGCCTGGACGCCCTCACCGCCCGAGAGGCCCTCGTGCAGCTGCGCGAGGCGCGGGTCGTCCGGACCCGTGGCCGGCTCGTCGCCGAGGTCGGCCATCACGAGCAGCGGGCCGTTGGCGCCGGCGCCGAAGCCGTCCTCGATCAGGTCGTAGGCCTGGCGGACGGTGCTGTCGGCGGGCGCGCTCGACTGGTCGGTGAGGCCTAGGCCGAGCTTCGCGACCGGGGCGGTCAGGATGAGCAGCACGGCGATCGAGGCGACCGCGAACAGGCCGGGACGGCGGGCGAGCCGCTCCCCCCAGCGCTGCCACCGCGCGCTGTGGCCGAGTGTCGGGCGCTTGTCGCGGCCGATGCGCAGGCGCTCGATGCGGTCGCCGCAGAGCCCGAGCAGGGCGGGCAGCAGCGTCATCGACGCGAGCACGGCGACGGCGACGACGACGGCGGCCGCCTGCCCGAGCACGGTGATCATGGACAGGCCGGAGACGGCGAGCGACAGCAGCGCCACGATCACGGTGCCGCCGGCGAACGCGACGGCGGCGCCCGAGGTGGCGGCCGCGTGGCCGATCGCGTCGACGGTGCCCACGCCCTCGTGGCGGGCGGAGCGGGCGCGGGTGACGATGAACAGCGAGTAGTCGATACCGACGCCGAGGCCGATCATCGTCGCCAGCGTCGGCGCGACGTCGGAGACGTCGAGGACGTGGCCCATGAGCGTGACGAGGCTCAGGCCGCAGATCAGGCCGACGATCGCCACCGCGATCGGCAGCGCCATCGCCGTGATCGTCCCGAAGACGACGACGAGGATGAGCATGGCGGCGCAGATCCCGATGAGCTCGCTCATCTCCGTGGCCGGCTCGGTGATCTTGTCGCCGAGCTGGCCGCCGGCCTCCACGTGCACGTCGCTGCCCTCGGCGGGCGCTGACGCGGTGTCGAGAATCGCCTCGGCGTCCTCGACGGCCAGGTCGCCGAGCGCCTGGGCGGGCACGACGGTCGCGTACGCGGTGCGGCCGTCGGAGGACATGGTGGTGCTGCCCTCCTGCAGCGGGTTCGAGACCTGTGCGACGGCCGGGTCCTCCGAGAGCGCGGCGAGCGAGGCCTCGACGACGGGCCGGTGCTCGTCGTCGGTCAGGCTCCCGGACTCCGTATGGAAGACGATCGGGCTGGCGTCGGTCAGCTCGGCGGAGAACGAGCGGGCCATGACATCCGTCGCGGCTGCGCTGTCGGAGCCGGACACGGTGACCGAGCTGGAGTACTTCACGCCGGCGGCGTGGCTCGCGAAGCCGAGGCCCACGAGCAGCACGAGCCAGACGGCGATGACGAGCGCCTTGCGGCGCGCGGAGAACACCGCGATGCGGTGCAGGGCAGACGACACGACGAGCCTCCGGGAAGGTCGGGGAGCGGGGTGCCGCAAGCGTGCTCGACGGGCGCTCCCCGATCATCCGGGGACATCCCTGTACCGGGTCCCTGGTCCCCGATAGGCTCGCGTCACCGTGTGTCCCGAGACCAGCGCCGCGCCCACGGTCGGACGCGACTCGGAGCTCGCGCAGCTCGAGTCGGCGCTGGACGCCCTCGCGGCGGGCACGCCCGGGTGCCTGGCGCTCGAGGGCGAGCCGGGCATCGGCAAGACCCGCCTGCTCGCCGAGCTGCGGCGGCGCGCTGAGGCGCGCGACTGGCTCGTCCTCTCGGGCACGGCCGCGGAGTTCGAGCGCGACCTGCCGTTCAGCGTGTGGGCCGACGCACTCGACGCCCACGTGAGCGGGCTCGGGCTGGACCGGACGTGGGGCGAGGACGCCGTCGCCGAGCTGGCGCAGATCCTGCCCTCGCTGCGCGGCGCGGGCCGCGCCGCGGGCGAGCCGATCGCCGACGAGCGCTACCGCGCGCATCGGGTGGCGCGACGGCTGCTGCGGAGCCTCGCAGCCGACGGTCCGCTCGTGCTGATCCTCGACGACCTGCACTGGAGCGACGACGCGTCGATCGAGCTGCTCACGGCGCTCCTGCGGCGCGGCGCCGACGCGCCGGTGCTGCTCGCGCTCGCACTGCGCCCCGGCCGCGTGGCCACGCGGCTCGCGCCCGCCGTCAGGGAGCCGGCGGCGCGGCGGATCGCGCTCGCGCCGCTCGACGGCGACGAGGCGGCCGCGCTGCTCGCGGGCCTCGACGCGCCCGACGGCGACGCCATCCTCCGGCTGGCACGCGGCAACCCCTTCTATCTCGAGCAGCTGGCCCGCGGCAACGCCGCGGGCCGCCTCACCACGGGCGTTGCCGGAAACGGCGCGGACCGTGGTGGGCCGGGGGTGCCGGCCGCCGTCGCGGCCGCGCTGGCCGACGAGCTGGCCGCCCTGTCGGCGGACGAGCGCAGGCTGATCGACGCGGCCGCGGTCGCGGGCGAGCCGTTCGATCCTGCCCTGGCCGCCGCGGTCGCCGAGCTACCCGAACGCGAGGGCCTCGCCGCGCTCGACGGACTGCTCTCGCTCGACCTGGTGCGACCCACCGCGGTGCCCCCGCGGCTCGCGTTCCGCCATCCGCTCGTGCGCCGCGCGGTCTACGAGGCGACGCCGTACGGCTGGCGGTTGGCCGGCCACGCGCGGGCAGCGGCGACGCTCGCGGCACGCGGGGCCTCGGCCGCCGAGCGGGCGCACCACCTGGAGCAGTCCGCGACGCAGGGCGACGAGGCGGCGATCGAGGTCCTGCTCGAGGCGGCCGCGGCGACCGCGCCGCGCGCGCCCGGCGCCGCCGCGCACTGGTACGAGGCGGTCCTGCGGCTGCTGCCGAGCGACGACGGGCCCCGGCACGTCGAGGTCCGCGCGGCCCTCGCCCGCACGCTGCGCTCGCTCGGCGAGCTCGAGCGCTGCCGTGCCACGCTGCTCGAGACGCTCGAGCTGCTGCCCGCGGACGCGGCGGCACGGCGCGTGGAGCTGACCGCCCGCTGCGCGGCGGTGGAGCACTGGCTCGGCCGCCACGACGACGCCCACCGCCGCCTGACGCTGGCCTGGGAGGACCTCGAGGACCATGCCACGCTCGCCTCGGTCGCGCTGCAGCTCGAGCTCGCGGTCGACGGGCTGTACCACCTGGACTTCGAGCGCACCGTCGAGATCGGCCGCGGGGCGCTCGATGCCGCGCGTGCGACCGGCGACCGGGCGCTGATCGCGGCCGCAGCGGCGGCGCTCTGCCTCGGCGAGGTCGCCGTCGGGCACGTGGGGGCGGCCCGCGAGCGCCACGCCGAGGCAGTCGCCCAGCTCGACCGCCTGTCCGACGCCGAGCTCGCGCCGCGGCTCGAGACGCTCTACTACCTCGGCTGGGCCGAGAACTACCTCGAGTACTACGAGGCCGCGCTCACGCGGGTGGACCGCGGCGTCGCCCTCGCCCGCGCCACCGGCGACGGCCGCCTCCTCGTGCCGATGACGCTCGTGCAGGGCTACACGCTCGAGATGCTCGGCCGGATGCCCGCGGCGATCGAGCTGTGCGCGGCGGCGGTGGAGTCCACGCGCCTCTCGGGCGGCCCGCACCACCTCGCCTGGGCGCTGCACGAGCTGGCCCACGCGCACTACTTCGCGGGGGACCTCGAGGCGGCGATCGTGGCCGCCGAGGAGAGCGCGCAGATCGGCGGTCGGATGGCCGGCGCCACGATGCCCGCGTCGGGCGGCGGGCCGGGCTGGGTCCTGGCCATGGCGCTGTTCGAGGCCGGCGAGGTCGACCGCGCGCACGCGATGATGCACGCGCTCGGCGGTGACGACCTCGCGCACAAGATCCCGGTCGAGCGCTGCTTCGACTGGGAGGTGCTCGCGCTCGTGGAGCTCGCGCGCGGGAGCTCCGGGACCGCCGACGGCTACGTCCGCCGCGCCGAGGCGCACGCCGCGGCGCTCGGCCTCCGGCTCCCGGCGGCACTCGCACGGCGGGCCCGGGCCGCGGTCCTGCTCGCCGAGGGGGAGGCGGAGCAGGCGGCGCGGCTCGCGAGCGAGGCGGCCGACCTGGCCATGACCGTCGGCGCGCGGCTGCCCGCCGCGTTCTCGCTCGCCCTGGCCGGCCAGGCGCTGGCCACGCTGGGCGACCGGACCCAGGCGATCGCCGTCCTGCGCAACGCGGAGACCGAGCTCGACGCCTGCGGCTCGCTGCGCGGCCGCGACGCGATGCGGCGCGAGCTGCGCAGGCTCGGCGCCCGCGCCGAGCCGCGCGGTCCGGCCGCGGGCCAGGACGGCGGCGTGGGCGCGCTCACGAACCGGGAGCGCGAGATCGCCGAGCTCGTGACGGATCGCCGGACGAACCGCGAGATCGCCGCCGCGCTCTTCCTGAGCGAGAAGACGATCGAGTCGCACCTGCGCAACATCTTCGTCAAGCTCGGTGCGTCCTCGCGCGTGCATGTGGCGCGCGCGGTGGAGCGCGACCGGCGCGGCTAGGTCGAACACCGGTCCAGCGGGCGGGGCACGTCTGGCCGAACGGGTGGCGGTGGTCCGGCCCGCGCGGGCGTAGCGTCGCCGCATGCGTCCTCTGTCACGTGCCCGTCGGGCATGCCTCGTGTCCGTGCTCGCGACCGCCGGCATGCTGCTCGCGGGCGCGTCCCCGGCGGCGGCCGCGCCGTGCGACGTGCCGATCGCCAACGAGATCGCCTGCGAGAACACGAAGCCCGGCAACCCCGCCAGCGAGTGGGACGTCAGCGGCGCGGGCACGGCGGCGATCCAGGGCTACGCCACCAGCATCAGCGTGAACCAGGGCGCGACGGTCTCCTTCAAGGTCGACACGCCGGCCTCGGACTACCGGCTCGACATCTACCGGATGGGCTACTACGGCGGCCAGGGCGCCCGCAGGATCACGACGGTCCAGCCCTCGGCGAGCCTGCCGCAGAACCAGCCGGCCTGCCAGAACACCGCCGCCACCGGCCTGATCGACTGCGGCAACTGGGCCGTGTCGGCGAGCTGGGCCGTGCCGGCCGACGCCGTCTCGGGCATCTACTTCGCCAAGCTCGTGCGCGAGGACGGCACCGCCGGCTCCAGCCACGTGGTGTTCGTCGTGCGCGACGACGACGGCGGCTCGGACCTCCTGTTCCAGACGTCCGACACGACGTGGCAGGCCTACAACCAGTACGGCGGCAACTCGCTCTACACCGGCCAGCCGGCCGGCCGTGCGTACAAGGTCTCCTACAACCGGCCGTTCACGACCCGCGGCACCGGCGCCGAGGACTGGGTCTTCAACGCCGAGTACCCGATGGTCCGCTGGCTCGAGCGCAACGGCTACGACGTCTCCTACACGTCCGGGCTCGACACCGACCGCTCCCCGGCCGAGCTGCTCGAGCACAGGACCTTCCTGTCCGTCGGCCATGACGAGTACTGGTCCGGCGCGCAGCGCGCGAACGTCGAGGCCGCGCGCGCGGCCGGCGTCAACCTGGCCTTCTTCAGCGGCAACGAGGTGTTCTGGAAGACCCGCTGGGAGGACGGAGGGCGGACGCTCGTCACCTACAAGGAGACGCACGCGAACGCGAAGATCGACCCGCAGCTGACCACCTGGACCGGGACGTGGCGCGACCCGCGCTTCTCCCCGCCGGCCGACGGCGGCAAGCCGGAGAACGCGCTGACGGGCCAGCTGTTCAGCGTGAACGCGGGCGCCACGACCGCGATCCGCGTGCCCGCAGCCGACGGCAAGATGCGCTTCTGGCGCAACACCACGATCGCGACCCAGGCGGCCGGCGCCACCGCGACGCTGCCGGACGGCACGCTCGGCTACGAGTGGGACATGGATCCCGACAACGGCTTCCGGCCGGCCGGGGCGTTCCGCCTCTCCGCCACCTCGGTCGCCAATGCGCCCGGCCTCGTCGACTACGGCTCGACCTTCTCGCCGCAGACGATCGAGCACAACATGACGCTCTACCGCGCGGCCAGCGGCGCGCGCGTCTTCGGCGCGGGCACCGTGCAGTGGACGTGGGGCCTGGACGCCAGCCACGACCGCGGCAGCGCCGCCGCCGACGTGCGCATGCAGCAGGCGACGCTGAACCTGCTCGCCGACATGGGCGCGCAGCCGTCGACGCTGCAGTCCGGCCTGGTCGCCGCGACGGCGTCCGCCGACGCCACGCGGCCGACGTCGGCCATCACCGCGCCGGCCAACAACGGCACCGTGCAGCCGAACAGCACCGTCACGATCAGCGGCACCGCCGCCGACACGGGCGGCGGCGTGGTGGGCGGCGTCGAGGTGTCGACCGACGGCGGCGAGTCCTGGCACCGCGCCAACGGCCGCGCGGCCTGGACCTACTCGTGGAACGTCGGCTCGGGCGGCACCTACAACCTGCGCAGCCGCGCGGTGGACGACAGCGGCAACCTCGAGACCGTGGGCGCCGGCATCTCGGTGACCGCGGGCAGCGGCAGCGCGACCTGCCCGTGCACGATCTGGGGCAGCGGCGCCACGCCGGACAAGCCCGCCGAGACGAGCGACACGTCGCCGATCGAGGTCGGCACCAAGTTCCGCACGACGACCGCCGGCAAGGTCGCCGGCGTGCGCTTCTACAAGGGCGCCACGAACACGGGCACCCACGTCGGCCACCTGTGGTCGCGCACCGGCACGCTGCTCGGCACGGTCACGTTCTCCAACGAGACGGCGTCGGGCTGGCAGCAGGCCCGCTTCGCCACGCCGATCGACGTCGCCGCGAACACGACGTACGTCATCTCCTACTTCGCCCCGAACGGCAACTACGCGAGCAGCGTGGACTACTTCGCTGCCGCCGGCGTCGACAACGGCCCGCTGCGCGCGCTGCGCGACGGCGAGGACGGCGGCAACGGCGTCTACCGGTACGGCGCGAGCGGCTCGTTCCCCGACTCGACCTGGCGCTCGGAGAACTACTGGGTCGACGTGCTGCTCGAGACGGGCCCGGTCGCCCCGGACACGACGCCGCCGACCATCGCCGAGGTCACCCCGGCCCGCGGCGCGACGGGCATCGCGACCGGCGTGAACGCGACCGCCCGCTTCAGCGAGCCGATGACTCCGTCGACCATCACCGCGTCGACCGTGACCATGCGCGACGCGTCCGGGACGGCCGTCCCGGGCTCCGTGAGCTACGACGCCGCCAGCCAGACCGCCACGTTCGACCCGACCGCGGCGCTGACCGGCTCGGCCACGTACACGGTGACGGTCAAGGGCGGGACGGCCGGCGTGAAGGACGCCGCCGCCAACCCGCTCGCGACCGACGACGCCTGGACGTTCATGACGCGCGCGGTGACCTCCTCGGGCTGCCCGTGCAGCATCTGGGCGCCGTCGGCCCGGCCCGCCAAGGAGGCGGAGAACGACTCCGCCGCGGTCGAGGTCGGCACGCGGTTCCGCAGCGACGTGGACGGGCTGGTCACCGGCATCCGCTTCTACAAGGGGGCGACGAACACCGGCACCCACGTCGGCCACCTGTGGTCGAACAGCGGGCAGCTGCTCGCGACGGCGACGTTCACGGGCGAGTCGGCGAGCGGCTGGCAGGAGGTCTCGCTCTCCGCGCCCGTCGCGATCACGGCCGGCACGACCTACGTGGTGTCCTACCACGCGCCGCGCGGCAACTACGCAGTGAACGACCAGCAGTTCCTCTCCGCGGGCGTCGACAACGCGCCGCTGCACGCGCTGCGAAACGGCGTCGACGGCGGCAACGGCGTGTACGGCTACGGGGCCAGCGGCACGTTCCCGAACGGCGTCTACCGCTCCGAGGGCTACTGGGTCGACGTGGTCTTCGAGACCGAGAGCGGCCCGGACACGCGCCCGCCGACCATCACGAGCCGCCTGCCCGCGCCCGACACGGCGGGCGTCGCGCCCACCGCCAGCGCCAGCGCGTCGTTCAGCGAGGGCATGAGCGCCGCGAGCATCACGACGGCGACCGTCCAGCTGCGCGACCCCGACGGCAACCTCGTGCCCGCCGCGGTCACCTACGACAACGGCGCCCGCGCGGCGACGCTCGACCCGAACGGCGAGCTGGCCGGCGCGACGCGCTACACGGTGACGGTCAAGGGCGGCGCCTCCGGCGTCAAGGACGTCGCGGCCAACCCCCTGGCCGCCGACGAGTCGTGGTCCTTCACGACCGCGGTGCCGCCGGGACCCGGGCCCGACGAGGGTCCGGGCGGGCCGGTGCTGGTGATCGCCAAGGCGTCGAACCCGTTCACGCGCTACTACGCGGAGATCCTCCGCGCCGAGGGCCTGAACGCGTTCAAGGTGACCGACATCGCGAACGTCACGCCGGCCGTGCTGGCGAGCTACGACGCGGCGATCCTCGGCGACATGGCGCTGACGGCCGCACAGGTGTCCACGCTCACGACCTGGGTCAACGGCGGCGGCGACCTGATCGCCATGCGGCCCGACAAGCAGCTCGCCGGCCTGCTGGGCCTGACCGACCAGGGCGCGACGCTCGCCAACGCGTATCTGCGCGTCGACACGGCGCAGGCGCCGGGCGCCGGGATCGAGTCCGCCACGATGCAGTACCACGGTGGGGCGGACCGCTATGCGCTCGCGGGCGCGACCGCGGTCGCCTCGCTGTACTCGAACGCGTCGACGGCGACGACCGCCCCGGCCGTGACGATGCGCAGCGTCGGCACGAACGGCGGGCGCGCGGCGGCGTTCACCTACGACCTCGCGCGCTCGGTCGTGCTGACGCGCCAGGGCAACCCGGCCTGGGTCGGCCAGGACCGCGACGGCCAGGCGCCGCTGCGGTCCGACGACCTGTTCTTCGGCGCCATGACGGGCGACAACCAGCCCGACTGGGTCGACCGCTCGAAGGTCGCGATCCCGCAGGCCGACGAGCAGCAGCGGCTGCTCGCGAACCTGCTCGGGACGATGACGCAGGACAAGAAGCCGATGCCGCGCTTCTGGTACTTCCCGCGCGCGCTCAAGGCCGTGGTGATCATGACCGGCGACGACCACGCCGCGCCCGGCAGCACCGCCAGCCGCTTCGCGGAGTTCACCGCCGCGAGCCCCGCCGGCTGCTCGCTCGCCAACTGGGAGTGCATCCGCGGGACGTCCTACGTCTATCCGAACACGAACCTCACGAACACCCAGGCCAACACCTACGCGGCGCAGGGCTTCGAGGTCGGCCTGCATCTGACCACGAGCTGCGGTGACTACACGCGCGCGCAGATCCAGGACTACTGGGACTCGCAGATGGACGACTGGCGGAGCAAGTACACGACGCTGCCGAACCCGATCACCCTTCGCACGCACTGCATCGCGTGGAGCGGCTGGGTGACGACGCCGCAGTTCGAGGCCGACAACGGCATGCGGCTCGACGCGAACTACTACTACTGGCCGGACACGTGGGTGAACAACGTCCCCGGCATGTTCACCGGCTCGGGGATGCCGATGCGCTTCGCCGACACGGACGGGACGATGCTCGACGTCTACCAGTCGACGACGCAGATGACCGACGAGTCGGGCCAGACGTTCCCGTTCACGATCGACACGCTGCTCAACCGGGCGCTGGGCGCGCAGGGCTACTACGGCGCGTTCAACGCGAACATGCACACGGACATCAGCTCGGCCGGGGCGACCTCGATCGTCGCGTCGGCGAAGGCGCGCGGCGTGCCCGTCGTCTCCGCCCAGCAGATGCTGACGTGGCTCGACGGCCGCAACGCCTCGACGTTCGAGCAGATCGCCTACAGCGGCGACCAGCTCAGCTTCCGCGTGACGGCGGGCGCCGGGGCGACCGGGCTGCGCGGCATGGTGCCGGCCTCCTACGGCGGCAAGTCGCTGCTGTCGATGACCCGCGACGGCGCGCCGCTCGCGTACACCCGGGAGACGATCAAGGGCGTGGAGTACGCGTTCTTCGCGTCGACCACCGGCGCGTACACGGCGAGCTACGGCGCCGACACCACGGCGCCCGGCATCACGGCGCGCACGGTGGTGCCGGCGGCCGACGGCACGGCGACGGTGACGTGGACGACCGACGAGGCGTCGGACTCGCGGGTGGACTACGGCACGTCCGCGGGCTCCCTCACGCTCAACCAGACCGACGCCGCCCGCGTGACCGCGCACAGCGTGCGGCTCACCGGCCTGACCCCGGGCACGACGTACCACTACCGCGTGCGCTCGGCCGACGCCGCGGACAACGCCACCACGCAGCCGGCGGCGCCGGCCGCGCCGGCCACGTTCCGGATCCCGCAGTCGGTCACCGCGACGCCGGCCGCCGTCACGATCGACGCGGGGACGCTGCGCGCCGGCGCGGTCTCCGCGCTGAGCGCCGACGACAACGTCTACTACCAGGTGAACTCGACGACGAGCGGGACGAGGACGACCTCCTACTACGGATCGTTCACGGGGGTGCCGGCGACGATCACCTCGCTGACGGCGACCCACCGCGGCCGCAACTCGGCCTCCTGCACCCAGGTGATCCAGATCTACCGCTGGACGGACGGCACCTGGCAGCAGCTGAACTCGGGCGCGCTCGCCGACACCGAGACCACTCGGGGGCCGTACACGCCGGCCGGCGCCGCGACCGGCTACGTGAGCGGCACGGGGGAAGTGCGCGTGCGGGTGCGCTGCACGCGGACGGCGAACTTCTTCGCCTCCGGCGAGCAGATGCAGATCACGTACGTGGTGCCCTAGGCGCCGGGCGCGGCGGGCGTGCAAGCGCCCGCCCACGCGCCCGGTTCCCGGCGGTCCCACCGCTCCGCTCGCCGGTCGGCCGGGTTGGGGAACGGGACAGAGCGACGCGCCCATCGCCCCATCCGGGGCACCGCCGGCGCGAAAGGAGTGCACCACGCCATGAGATCCTCCCCCCTGGCCACCGCGGCCGCCGTCCTGGCCGTGCTGGCCGCCCCGGCGGCCGCCGGGGCGGCCGAGCCGCCCGGCTTCGTCGTGAACGGCAACAACGTGACCCCGTTCGACACGGGCAGCAACGCGCTCGGTGGAGCGGTGGGGGTCGGCACCGGGCCGACCGCCGTGGCCGTCACGCCCGACGGGAAGACCGCGTACGTCGCCAACGGCGAGGCCGACACGGTCACCCCGGTCGACGTCGCCGCCACCACCGCGGGCCCCGCCATCCCCAACGTCGGCGACGACCCCGTCGCGATCGCGATCGCGCCCGACGGCAGGAAGGCCTACGTCGTCGGCGCCGGCTCCGGCGGGTCGGTCACGCCGATCGACCTCGCGACGAACACCGCCGGCACGCCGATCGTCGTCGGCCCGGACCCGCGCGGCATCGCGATCACGCCCGACGGCAAGAAGGCCTACGTGACCAACGGGGCCAGCTCCGTCACCGTGGTCGACCTCGCGGCGTTCACCGCTGGCGCGGGCGCGATCACCGTCGGCGGCACGCCGCAGGGGATCGCGGTCACGCCCGACGGCAAGACGGCCTACGTGGCCAACGCCGGCTCGGCCAACGTCTCGGTGATCGACGTCGCGACCGACGCGAAGACCGCCGACGTCCCCGCCGGCGACGGCGCGAGCGCCGTCGCGATCACGCCCGACGGCGGCACCGCCTTCGTGGCGAACACCACGGCGGGCACGGTCACGCCGATCGCCACGGCGACGAACACGCCGGGCCAGCCGATCGGCGCCGGGGCGACGCCCGTCGCGATCGCGGTCGCGCCGTCCGGCAAGACGGCGTACGTCGCCAACGGCGCGGCCGACCGGATCACGCCCGTCGACACGGCGAGCAAGGCGCCCGGCACGCCGGTCCCGGTCACGGGCAACCCGCGTGCGCTCGCGATCACGCCGGACCAGGCGCCCGTGGTGAAGGTGACGCCGAAGATCGGCGCCGCCGGCGCGGCGACCGCCTTCGACGCCTCGGCGTCGACCGTCCGCTACGGCCTCGTCGCGTCCTACGCCTGGGACTTCGGCGACGGCACCGCGCCGACGACGACGACCACGCCGAAGGCGAGCCATACGTACGCCAAGGTGGGCACGTACACGGCGAAGGTGACCGCGACGTCGACCAGCGGGACGTCGACGACGTTCGTCTTCACCGGCCAGACGGCCGCCCGCAACGGCGGCGCATCGGCGGCGACCACCGTGACGCTCGCGATCCCGCCGGCGACCTGCAACGGCAAGGTCCCGACGATCACGGGCACGACCGGCAACGACACGCTGGCCGGCACGAGCGGCGACGACGTCATCGTCGGGCTGGCGGGCAACGACACGATCGCCGGCAACGGCGGGACCGACACGATCTGCGGCGGCGACGGCGACGACAGCGTCATCGGCAACGCGGGTGAGGACTGGCTGTGGGGCGAGGCCGGGGCCGACCGCGTCCGCGGCGGCGCCGACGACGACCGCATCCATGGCGGCGCGTCCGTCGACACGCTGGAGGGCAACCGCGGCGACGACCGCATCCACGGCGCCAAGGACGACGACCGCATCCAGGGCAACGCCGGCGACGACATCGTCCAGGGCGACACGGGCAACGACCGGGTCGCAGGCGGCAAGGACGACGACCGCGTCCTGGGCAATTCCGGCCAGGACAACCTGACGGGCAACCTCGACGACGACCGCCTCGAGGGCGGCAAGGATGCCGACCGCCTCCATGGCGGCGCGGACGACGACGCCCTGTACGGCAACCTCGGCGACGACCGGCTCGAGGGCGGCGCGGGCGACGACCGCCTGACGGGCGGCGGCGGCACCGACGTGCTGCGCGGCAACCGCGGCGCCGACCGCGAGATCCAGTAGCCGGGGCCGGGGTCCCGCGTGCCGGCGCGGGACCCCGGGCTCCTGGTACGCGGCTTGCGGACGACGGCCGCCGGGCGGGCTACCATCCACCGCGCACGGACGCGCGGTCGAGGCTGCGCCGAGCCGGAGATGTACCGAATCGCCCTCTTCGGACCATTGGAAAGCGGATGAAGCGCGCCCCCCTGATCTTGACCATCGTCTTCGCGGTCGCCATCGTCGCGGCCGGCGGATCCCTCGCCGTCGCCGACCACGCCGCCTCCGGGCGCCTGGCGAAGGGCATCTCGGTCGGCGGCGTGTCCGTCGGCGGCCTCACCGAGGACGAGGCGGTGGCCAAGCTCGAGCGCACCCTCGGGAGCGCGGCGCAGCGCCCGGTGCGCGTCGTCGTCGCCCATCGGCGCTTCAAGCTCGGCGCGCGGCGCGCCGGGGTGGCCGTCGACCTGCCGGCGACGGTGCGCGCGGCCTACGAGCGCGGCCGCTCGGGCAGCTGGCCGTCCCGCGCCTGGCGCTCGCTCCGCGGCGGCAAGGTGAGCCACGACCAGCCGGTCGAGATCGCGGTCGACCGCGCGAAGGTCGACGCGTTCGTGCGCGGCATCCGCCGCGACGTCGCCCGCGACCCGGTCGACGCGAAGGTCGTCATGACGGTCGAGAAGGTCGGCGCCGAGAAGGAGGTGCCCGGCCGCCGGCTCGTCCGCGGCGCCGACCTCGCCCAGCGCATCGAGACGACGTTCGCGACGGCCGCCCGGGAGCGCCGGTTGCGCGGGCGTGTCGGCGCGATCCGGCCGAAGGTGACCGCGAAGCAGATCTGGAAGAAGCAGCCGACCACGGTCACGGTGTCGCTCGCCGAGCGCACGGTGCGGGTGTTCGACCGGGGCAAGCTGGAGACGTCCTACACGGTGGCGATCGGCGCCCCGGAGTTCCCGACCCCGCCCGGTTCCTACACCGTGCAGTCGAAGCAGGTCAACCCCGCGTGGAGCGTCCCCCAGTCCGCGTGGGCCGGCGACCTCGCGGGCCAGGTCATCCCCGGCGGCGCGCCGGGCAACCCGCTGGTGGCGCGCTGGATCGGCTTCAACGGCTCCGTCGGCTTCCACGGCACGGCGACGATCAGCTCGCTCGGCGGCGCCGCCTCGCACGGCTGCGTCCGCATGAACCCGACCGACGTGATCGACCTCTACGATCGCGTCGAGGTCGGGACGCCCGTGCTCGTCGCCTGATCGCGGGTGCGTTCGCGGCAGCGCCGGCGAACGTCGACTCCCGTCAGCCACCGGGCGCACCGAACCGGGGTGCCGCGCTCTGCGTACATCCCGGCGCAGGCAACGGTCAGGAGGGATGCCGTGAGACGGGTGCGGACGGTGGCGACGGCGGCGGTGGCCGCGGCGGTCGGCGTGGGCGGGTTCGCCGGCGCCCATGCCACGGGCAACGCGGCGACGACGAAGCGCATCAAGGCCGATCCCGGGGGCGGGCTGAGCTTCAACAAGAAGCGCCTGCGCGCCGAGCCCGGGCGCGTCACGATCTCGATGAAGAACCCGCGTGGCAGCGGGAAGCCGCACGCGGTCGGGATCGAGGGAGACGGCGTCGACAAGGACGGCAAGGTCGCCCAGCCCGGCGGGCGCTCGAAGGTCACGGCGCGGCTCGCGGCGGGCCGGTACACGTTCTACTGCCCGGTCGACGGGCACGAGGCGGCCGGGATGAAGGGCACGCTGATCGTCGGCTGACGTGCCCGATTGACTGCGCCGACGGCTCTGGTCATGGGCCGGCGCGCATGGGACCGTCGGTGGCATGCCGGCGATCGCAGCCAGGGAGGTGCTCCTCGCGGGCGCCGCCCTGCTCGCGGTGATCGGCGGCGCGGAGCTCCTCGCGGGCGCGGTCGCGACGCAGGACGGATGGTCTTACGCGGCGGCCGCGCTCGGCTGCGTCCACGCCGGCGTACTCGGCGCGGCGACCGTCGCGGCCGGGCGCCGGACCATGGCGGCCGCCTGGGCGCCGGCGCTGCTGTGGCCGCTGGCGGGCCCGGCTCCGGCCGCCGCAGCCGTGGCGGCGCTGGCCGGCGCGCTGCTGCTCGCGACCCGCCTGCGCACGCGCGGCCGAGCCCTCGCCGGAGCGCTCGCCGCGGGCGCGCTCGCCATCCTCGTCGGGGCCGCCACCGCGGCGCCGCCCGAGGCCGCGGTCGCCCGCCCGGCCGCGCAGATCCGCGCCGCGGACGCCGCGCCGGGCGCGAGCCTTGCGGCCGACCGCGACGCCGACGCGGGGGCGCGCGAGGGCGACACGGACGCGGGCGAGCACGACGCGGGCGCGAGCGAGCCGGGCGACAGCAAGCAGCGCGACACCGAGCCAGGCGGCGCTGAGCCGGGCGACGGCGACGCAAGCCACGCCGAGCCAGGCGGCGCCGACCCGGGCGACGGCAAGACGGGCGACAACGAAGCGGGCGACACCGAGCCCGGCGCCGCACCGCGCGGCACCGAGCCGGGCGATGCCGAGCCGGGCGAGGCCGAGCCGGGCGAGGCCGTGCGGGCGTACTACCGCGCGCTCGACGCGCGACGGTTCGGCGTCGCGTGGCGGTTCCTCTCCTCCGCCGTCCGCGCAGGCTTCGGCGGGCCGGCGACCTGGCGCGCCGGGTTCGCCACGACGCGCTCGAGCCGCCCCGGGGCGCTGACCGTCACCGCCGCCGGCGACCACGCCGTCGTCCGCCACGTCCTGACGGCGGTCGACGCGACGGCCTGCGGCGACGGCGTGCGTCGCTTCGCGCTGAGCTGGACGCTCGCGCGCGGGCCGGACGGGGCGTGGCACGCGAGCGCGGTCGCCGGGCAGGCGCTGAGCGGCGCCCTCCCCGACTGCCCGGGATAGCCCCTGCGCGCGTCGACCGCCCGGCCCGCCGTCGATCTCCTACAGGCCGCCGGCGGTCCCGGCCGCGCGCAGCTCGGCGACCGCCTCGGCCATGCCGTCGATCTCCTCGCCGAGCGCCTCCATCGCCGTCGCGTCGCCCTCCAGGGCCGTCGCGACCGCGGCGCGGCACTGGGCGACGTGCTCCTCGATCCTCACGAGCTGGGCCTCGATGGCCTCCGGTTCCATGCGCATCCTCCCCGCGTGCCCGCCTGCGCCCCTGCTCACTCCGCTCGAGGCGTCGACTGGCTGCCTACCGTGGAGCGCGAGCGGCGGCCTAATGTGACGTTCGGGGGCTCAATGGAGCGCCGCTCCCCTGAACCCGTTCCCCCTCGATGCCCGCCGTTGACGTTCCCCGGGGCCGCCGCTCGCGCCCCGCCGCTCGCCGCCGCAGCTAACGGCGCGCCAGCCCGATCGCCCGCCCCGCGCGCTCCGGCCGCGGCAGCGCAGCGTGCGCCGCCGCGATCCGCTCCACGCGCGCGAGCGCCGCAGGCGCCGCCGGCGCCGCCCGCCCCGTCTCCGCCGCGACGTGCAGGAGCAGCTGCTCGGCGGTCGCGAGGAGCGCGTCGTCCTCCGTGCGGTACAGCGCGTGGAAGACCTGGAGCCGCTTCTCGTCGTGGCCGAGCAGCTGGGTCGTGACGTGCAGCCGCTCGCCCGCACGCGCCTGCCCGAGATGGGACAGGTGCGACTCGACCGTCATGTACACGTCGCCGCCGTCGAGCGCGAAGCCGAGGTGGCGCAGGAGCGCGTCGGTCGTGTCGCCGAAGACCTGCAGGTAGCGGCTCTCGTGCGCGTGGCCGTTGTAGTCGATCCACTCGGGCGCGACGACCGCGGCGTGCAGCCGCAGCGGCGCGTCGTCGTCGGCCGCCGCCGGCGCCGGGGCGCGCGCGTGCAGCAGCCGCTCCCAGTCCGCGAGCGCGCCGCCCGCGCCGTAGCCGTGCGTCCGGAGTCCCTGCATCACCGAGACGAGGCAGTCGTCGCGCAGCCGCGCCAGCGCCTGCGGCGAGGCGCCGTCCGCCTGGGCGTCGGACTGCGCGACCAGCTTGTCGAGCAGGGCTTCGGTCAGCTCCGGCACGTCGGTCAGCTTGGTCCACGGCAGCTCCAGCGCCGGCCCGAACTGCGCCATGAAGTGCCGCATGCCCGCCTCGCCCCCCGCGATCCGGTAGGTGAGGAACGTGCCCATGAACGACCAGCGCAGCCCGGCGCCGAAGCGGATCGCGTCGTCGATCTCCTCCACCGTGGCGACGTCGTCGGCGACGAGCCACAGCGCCTCGCGCCACAGCGCCTCCATCAGCCGGTCGGCGACGAACGCGTCGACCTCGCGGCGCAGCACCAGCGGCCGCATGCCGAGCGACGTGTAGACCGCGGCCGCGCGCGCCAGCGTCCCCGGCGCGGTCCGCTCGCCGCCGCACAGCTCCACGAGCGGCAGCAGGTAGACCGGGTTGAACGGGTGGCCCACCGTGAACCGCTCCGGGTGCTCCATGTCGGCGGACAGCCGCGTCGGCAGCAGCCCCGAGGTCGAGCTGGCGAAGACCACGTCCGGGCCGGCCGCGCGGCTGGCCCGCGCCAGCAGCTCGCGCTTGAGCGGCTCGCGCTCGGGCGCGCTCTCCTGCACGAACTGCACGCCCGCCACCGCCGCCTCCGGGGTGTCGACCAGCGTCAGCGCCCCCTCCGCGGGCAGCGGCGCGAGCGTCAGCCGCCGCAGCGCCCGGCGCGCGTTCTCGAGGATCTCCCCCACGACCCGCTCGGCGCCGGGCGCGGGGTCGTAGAGCGCGACGTCGACGCCCGCGAGCAGGAGCCGCGCGGCCCAGCCGCCGCCGATCACCCCGCCGCCGAGCAGCCCGGCGCGCTCGATCATGCGCGCGTCAGGCCGAGCCGCTCGCGCACCGCGTCCGGCCCCAGCACGCGCACGTTCATCGCCTCGAGGATCGTCACGGCGCGCTCGACGAGCTCGGCGTTCGTCGCGAGCCGGCCGCGCGAGAGGTACAGGTTGTCCTCGAGCCCGACCCGCACGTTGCCGCCGGCCAGCACGGCGAGCGCGACGTAGGGCAGCTGCATGCGCCCGATGGAGAACGCACTGAACACCGCCCGCGGGGGAAGCCGCGCCACGAGCGCCATCAGCGTCGCCGGATCGTTCGGCGCGCCGTAGGGGATGCCCATGCAGAGCTGGATCAGGGCGGGATCGTCGATGAGGCCCTCGCGGATCAGGTCCTCGACCATCACCAGGTGCCCGAAGTCGAAGACCTCGAGCTCGGGGCGGACGCCCAGCGCCTGCACCTGCGCCGCCATCGCGCGCAGCATCCCGGGCGTGTTGGTCATCACGTAGTCGCCGCCCGCCGCGAAGTTCATGCTGCCGCAGTCGAGCGTGCAGATCTCCGGCCGCAGCTCGGCCACGTGGGCGAGCCGCTCCTCCGCGCCCACCAGGTCCGTGCCGTCGGCGTCGAGCGGCAGCGGGGCGCCGGCGCCGCCCAGCACGAGATCGCCGCCCATGCCCGCGGTGAGGTTGATCACGGCGTCCACGTCGGCGCCGCGCAGCCGCTCGACGACGGCGCGGTAGAGCGCGACGTCGCGCGAGCCGCGGCCCGTCTCCGGGTCGCGCACGTGGATGTGGACGACGGCGGCGCCGGCGCGCGCCGCGTCGAGCGCCGCGTCCGCGATCTGCTCCGGCGTCACCGGGACGCGCTCGGAGCGGTCCGTGAGCGCGCCCGCCCCCGTGACCGCGCAGGTCACGAACGCCTCGTGGTTCACGCCTCGCTCCTCCCCGTCGGGCTGTCCAGCCGGCGGCGCCGCTGGACGTCGTAGAGGTCGTCGCCGCCGCGCACGAAGCCGTCCTCGGGCGGCGGGACCCAGCCCCAGCGGTGGCGGCGCCCCGTGGCGAGCGCCTGCGCGACGAGGCGGCGCTCGTCCTGGCTGCGCAGCACCGCGTCGCGGAGCGCGCCGAGGTCCCAGCGCCGCCGCACCTCGGCGCGCAGGTCCTCGCAGTCGTCCGGGGCGAGGTTGCGCAGCTCGCGCGGGTCCGCGTCGAGGTCGTAGAGCTGCTCGGGGTCGCCCGCGCAGCAGATGTACTTGCGCGCGCCGCGGCGCAGCATCACGGCGGGCGCGTCGACGCCCTCGGCGAGGTACTCCGCGACCACGTCGGCCGGCTCGAGCGGCACGCCCGCGAGCGCCGGCGCCAGGCTGCGCCCGTCGAGCCCGCCGACCGGGTCCACGCCCGCCAGCGCGAGCAGCGTGGGGGCGAGATCGAGCTGCGAGACGGGCGTGGCCACGCGCCCCGGGGCGAAGCGCCCGGGCGCCCGCGCGATCAGCGGGACGCGCGCCGCCGGATCGAAGAAGGCCATCTTGTACCAGAGCCCCCGCTCCCCGAGGAGCTCGCCGTGGTCGCTCGTGAAGAGCACGATCGTGTCGTCCTCGAGCCCGGACTCCCGCAGCGCGCCGAGCACCTCGCCGATCCGGTCGTCGACGTAGCTGATCGCCGCGTAGTAGGCGTGGCGCGCCCGGCGCACCTGGGCGTCGTCGAGCCCGGCCGCGTCGATGCCGGACATGTCGCGCAGCCGCACGCTGTGCGGGTCGGCCACGGCGCGGGGGATCGGCCCGACCGCGGGCAGGTCGACGGCCTCGGGGTCGTAGCGGTCCCAGTACTCGCGCCGCAGCTCCCACGGGTCGTGCGGATGCGTGAACGAGACGGTCAGGAAGAACGGGCGGTCCTCGCCGCGCGCGTGGTCGAAGAGCGCGCGCACCGACCGCGCGGCGACCTCGTCGTCGTAGTCCATCTGCATCGAGGCGGCGCACACGCCGGGGTCCTCGACGCTCTCCATCGAGTGGTACCAGGGCAGCCGCTCGGTCAGGGGGGCGCGCCAGTCCGGCGTCCAGCCCAGGTCCGCGGGATAGACGTCGCTCGTCAGCCGGCGCTCGTAGCCGTGCAGCTGATCGGGGCCGACGAAGTGCATCTTGCCGGCCAGGGCGGTGGCGTACCCCGCGGCGCGGAGGTGGTGCACGACGGTCGGCGTGGAGGCCGGGAGCTCGGCGGCGTTGTCGTAGACGCCGGTGCGGGACGGGAGCCGGCCGGTGAGCAGCGCGGCGCGCGACGGCGTGCACAGCGGCGACGCGCAGTACGCCGACTCGAAGACCACGCCCTCGCGCGCGAGCCCGTCCAGGTGCGGTGCCTGGACGATGTCGTGGCCGTACGCCGGCAGCCACTGCGCGGCGAGCTGATCCGCCATCAGCAGGAGGACGTTGGGGCGCGGCACGGCGAGGTCAGGCGGCGATGCTCGGCGTGTTGGCCAGGAGCTGCTGGGTGTACGGGGCGCTCGGCTCGGAGAGGACGATCGCCGTCGGCCCGAGCTCGACGACGGTCCCCTTCGTCATCACGGCCACGCGGTCGGCGATCGTCCGGATCACCGCCAGGTTGTGCGTGATGAACAGCAGGCTCAGGCCCATCTGCGCCCGCAGCTCGCGCAGGAGGTCGATGATCGCGGCCTGGACGGAGACGTCGAGCGCCGAGGTGATCTCGTCGCACACCATCAGCGCCGGCTCCGCCGCGAGCGCGCGGGCGATGGCCACGCGCTGGCGCTCGCCGCCGGACAGCTCGTCCGGGTAGCGGCTCGCGGCAGAGCCCGAGAGCGAGACCCGCTCCAGGCACTCCCCGACGCGCCGGTCCATGTCCTTGCGCCCGGGGTCGAACAGCTCGAGCTGGCGCGCGACGGTCTGGCCCACCGTGCGCCGCGGGTTGAGCGACGCGTAGGGGTTCTGGAAGACGTACTGGATCTCCTTGCGCGCGGCGTCCGAGCGCCGGCGCGCCGCCGGCGGCAGCGGCGTGTCGCGCAGCACGACGTCGCCCGTGTAGTCCTTGTGCAGCCCGGCGACGCAGCGCGCCAGCGTCGTCTTGCCCGAGCCGGATTCGCCGACGAGCGCGAGGCACTCGTTGCGGTGGACCTCCAGCTCGATGCCGTGCAGCGTGTGATGGTCGCCGTGGTGCGCGTCGAGCCCGCGGATGGCGAGCACCACCTCGGACGCCACCTCGCCCACCGCCCCCGTCGGCCCGCCCTCGACGGGCAGCTCGCGCGGCGCCTCCGCGGCGTGGTGGCAGCGGACGAGCTGGCCGGCGCCGACGTCCTGCGCCACCGGGAACTCCTCGTGGCACTTCTCGCTCGCCAGGGTGCAGCGGGGATGGAAGAAGCAGCCGTCCGGACGCCCGCCCGGGAGCGGCGCGGTGCCGGGGATCCCGATCACCGCGCGCTTGCCCTCGAGGTCGGGGACCGCGCGCAGGAGCCGCCGCGTGTAGGGGTGCCGCGGCGCCTTGAAGAGCTGGTCGCGCGTCCCGGTCTCGACGATCCGTCCCGCGTACATGACGGCCACCCGGTCCGCCAGCTCGGCCACGACGGCGAGGTCGTGGCTCACGTAGAGCGCGGCGACGGAGTGGCTGCGGCACAGGTCGCGCACGGTCTCGAGCACGCGCGACTGCGTCGTCACGTCCAGGCCGGTCGTCGGCTCGTCGCAGACGATCACGTTCGGGCGGCAGGCGAAGGCCATGGCGATCGCCACGCGCTGCTGCTGGCCGCCCGAGAGCTGGTGCGGGTAGCGGGCCAGGAACGCGTCGTCCGACGGCAGCGCGACCTCCTCGAGCCCCTCGCGGATGCGCTGGTCGCGCTGGTCGTCGCCCCACTGGCCGGCGTGCGCCTCGAGCACCTCGGTGAGCTGGCGGCGCAGCCGCAGCGCCGGGTTGAGCGCCGTCCCGGGATCCTGCGGGATGTAGGCGACGGTGCCGCCGCGCAGGCGCCGCAGGTCGCGGGCGCCGAGCGCGGACAGGTCGCGGCCGTCGATGACCACCGCCCCGCCGCCCACGCGGCCGCCGCTGCGCACGTGGCCCAGCAGCGCCATGCCGACGGTCGTCTTGCCCGAGCCCGACTCGCCGACCAGCCCGAGCACCTCGCCGGGCGAGATCTGGAGCGTGATCTCGTCCACGACGTCGGCGTCGCGGCCCACGAGCTCGATCCGGAGGTCGTGGACATCCACTGCGACGGCGCTCATCAGTGCCCCTTCCGGTCGATGCCGATGGCCGCCCTGGCGATGCCGTCGGTGATCAGGTTCGTGCCCACCGTGAGCAGGCCGATGGCCAGCACCGGCAGGAGCACCGACCACATCTGCACGGTGATCGCGAGCCGGTTCTCGTTGATCATCAGGCCCCAGTCCGCCGCCGGCGGCTGCAGGCCGAAGCCGAGGAAGCTGACCGCGGCCACGAGGCCGATCGAGTAGGTCATGCGCAGGCCGAGCTCGACGAGCAGCGGGCTCGTGACGTTCGGCAGCAGCTCGCCGAAGATGATCCGCGACCGCTTCTCCCCGACGGCCTCGGCCGCCTTGACGAAGTCGCGCTCGACGACCTCCTGGGCGGCACCGCGCATCACGCGGGCCACGCGCGGGGCGTGGGTCAGGCCGACGATGAGGACGATCAGCCACAGCTTCGCGCCGAGCGCGGAGACGGCGAGGAGCGCGAGGATGATCTGCGGGAAGGCGAGGAACACGTCGTTGCCGCGCATCAGCACGTCGTCGACCCAGTTGCGCGAGTAGGCGGCGACCAGGCCGACCATCACCCCGACGCCGACGCCGAGCACCGTCGCGGCAGCCGACATCCACAGCACGCTCAACCCGCCGTGCAGGAAGCGGCTCCAGACGTCGCGCCCGAGCGCGTCGGCCCCGAACAGCGCCTCGCCCGACGGCTTGGAGTTGGGGATGCCGACGAACTCGGTCGGCGAGTGCGGCGCGATCAGCGGGCCGAACACGGCGAAGAGCACGATCAGGCCGACGATCGCGGCGCCGATCCGGGTCCGGGTCATCTTGAGCGCGCGCTTGAGGATCCCCAGCCACGGCCGCTTCTGCATCACGGCGACCTCGTCGCCGTGCGGCACCCCGGGCTCGAGGGCGAGGTCGACGGCGCTGTCCACGGTCTGGCTCATCGCGTCGCCGTCCTCAGCTTGGGGGTGACCATGATGGTCAGCAGGTCGGCGGCCAGGTTCAGCAGCACGTAGATGCCGGCCGCGAGCATGGTCACCGTCTGCACCACCGGCATGTCCCGGTTGCCGACCGAGTCGACCAGCGACTGCCCGATGCCCGGGTAGGAGAAGACGAACTCGACGACCACGACGCCGCCCGCCATCCACGCGAGCTGGAGCGCCGCGACCTGGATGGCAGGGACGATCGCGTTCGGCACCGCGTGGCGCCAGATCACCTCCCGCTCCGGCAGGCCCTTGAGCCGGGCCATCGTGACGTAGTCGGACTCGAGCACCTCGATCATCGAGCCGCGCATGATGCGGCTGATGTACGGCACCACCGCGATCACCAGCGTCGCCGCCGGCAGCACCACCACGTCCGGCACGTCCCAGGCGCGCTGGTCCGGGGCGATGAGCGACACCGCCGGGAACCACGTGAACACGCTCGTGGCGAACAGCAGCACGAGGCCGATGCCGATCACGAACTCCGGCAGCGCGGCGAGCACGAGGCTGATCGTCGAGCCGACCTCGTCGGCCGCCTTGTCCCGCTTCATGGCCAGGTACACGCCGATGGCGATCGAGAGCGGGATGGCGACGACCGCGGCGATCAGCACGAGGAACGCGGAGTTGCCGACCCGGGCCGAGAGGAGGTCGGACACGGGCTGCTGGGTCGCCGCCGACGTGCCGAAGCTGCCGGTCACGACCCCGCCCACCCACTGCAGGTACTGGCTGATGACCGAGTCGTTGAGGTTGAGCTGCTCGCGCAGCGCGGCGACGCGGTCGGGCGTCGCCTGGCGGCCGAGGATCGCGGTCGCCGCGTCGCCCGGGAGGGCGAGCAGCGCGGCGAACACGATCAGCGAGATGAGGAACAGCGTGAGCAGCCCGAAGCCGAGCCGCCGGACGATGAGCTTGCCCATGCCTTCCTCCTCCCGCTATGCGACGAACCCGGCGTTCTTGAACCAGTAGTTGCCCAGCGGGAAGCCCGACTTGGCCTCCACGAACCCGCCCAGCTTCGCGCTGTAGGCGTCGATGATGTTCGAGAAGTACGGGATGATGTAGCCGCCCTCCTCGTACTGCATGGTCTGCGCCTCGACCAGGATCTCCTTGCGCTTGGCCGCGTCGAGCTCGGCGCGCGCCTGCTGGATCAGGTCCTCGAACTTGCCCGCGCCCCAGTGGGTCTCGTTGAACGGGGAGCTCGGCAGGTCGCCCTGCGCCACCTGCGCGAGGTACACGCGCGTGGCCCAGAAGTCCTGGGCGAACGGCCACTTGAGGTAGTTGTCGCCGTAGAACGTGCCCGTGTCGACCTTGCGGAGCTTCACGTTGACGCCGGCGCCCTTCGCCTGCTCCGCGAAGACCTGCGCGGCCTGGACGATGCCCTGGAACACGGGCGAGGTGACGAGCTCGACGGTGAGCCCCTCCTTGCCGGCCGACTTGAGCAGTGACTTGGCCTGCTCGAGGTCCTGCTCGCGCTGCGGCAGGTCGGATGCGTAGTTCTCGTCGTAGGGCGCGTAGAGGTCGTTGGCGATCCGGCCCTGGCCGCTGAGCACCTGGTCGACCATCTGCTGGCGATCGACGATGAGGCGGAACGCCTGGCGCACCTTGACGTCGTCGAACGGCGCGGCGTCGATGCGCATGGTGAACGGCTGCCACGCGCCCGTCTCGGAGATGAGCACCTTGAACGCCGGGTTGCCCTGGATCTGGGCGATCTGGGCGGCGGGCAGGTTGGTGACGGCGTCGACCTGGCCGCCGAGCAGCGCGTTGGTGCGCGCCGTGTCGTCGGCGAAGTCGACGATGATCAGCTCGTCGGAGAACGGCTTGCCGTCCTCCCAGTAGTCCGGGTTCTTCAGGAAGCGGCTCTGCTCGCCCGGCGTGAAGCTCTCGTACTTGTACGGGCCGGTGCCGACCGGGTTGGCCGGGTCGTAGTCGGCCGGGACGATGCCGTTGAAGTACTGGCCGAGGTCGTCCGGGAAGCCCGCGTTGGCGAACTGCAGCTGCACGCGGACGGTCCGGTCGTCCATCTTCTTCATGCCGTCGCGCTCGATGTAGCCGATCGAGGCGGCGCCGACCTTGGGGTCCTTGGGATCGGTGATCCTCTGGAGCGAGAAGATCACGTCGTCGGCCGTCACCGGCTTGCCGTTGTGGAAGGTCAGGCCCTCCTTGAGGCGGATGTCCCACACCTTCGGGGTCTTGCCCGCCTCGATCGACTCGGCCAGGAGCATCTCGAGCTCGGCGAAGTCCGGCCCGCGGACCGCGAGCGACTCGTACATGTTCCAGACCCGCATGATGTCCGGGTCGGTGACGGGCTTGTGCGCGTCGATCGAGTCCTTCGCCCCGCCGCCCGTGGCGCCGGCGCGGATGATCCCGCCGGCCTTGAGCTTCGCGTTCCCCGTGTCGGAGCTCGTGGCCGGCGTGCCGCCGCCGCCCCCGCCCCCGTCGTCGTCACCGCCGCACGCGCCGAGCCAGCCGCCGGCGCTCAAGGCCGCGCCGCCGGCCAGCGCGCCGCGCAGCACCTCGCGGCGAGTCACGGCGTCGAGCCAACGCATCCCCGGATCGATGGTCACGCGCTCCTGTCTCCTTCCTCACAGGAGCACCCATTCCCCCGTGATATATGAGAACCAAGTCCTACCACGTTCTAGGCCGTGCGGCTAGCGCAAGGTGCCGAGAGGAGCGTCCGCGTGCCACGACGACGCGGTCGGCCCGTGGCCGGGACCGTACGGACGTCGCGGGATTCCCCCGCCAGGCGCGGTAGGCTCGCGCGTCGTGCGCACCGACCTGATCGTCGCCACACCCGCCTTCCTCGACCTGACGTTCGTCGGGCTCGAGGGCCTGCCCGGGCTCGGCGAGGAGAAGTTCGCCGGCGACCTGGTCCGCTCGCCGGGCGGCGGCGCGATCACCGCGGTCGCGGCGCAGCGGCTCGGGCTGCGCGCCGCACTCGTCGCTCCGCTCGGCGACGACCTCTTCGGCGAGTTCGTCCGCATGGAGCTCGACCGGGAGGGCGTCACCTTCGCCGGCCGCCTCACGCCGCGCATGCCCCAGACGCTCGTGATGCCGTGCGGCGAGGGCCGCGCGATGATCACCGTCGACCCGGGCCCGCGCGCCCAGGCCGCCGACGTCGCCGCGCTGATGCCGGCGGCGGTCGCGGCCAACCTCGAGCAGCTCCACCTCGTGCCCGAGGGCGCCCCGGTCTACCTCACCTGCGGGGACGACGACGCGCGCGCGTTCTCCGGCCGGGTCCCGGCCGACATCTCGCGCGCGCGGCTGCTCGTGCTCGACGAGCCCGACGCGCTCATCCTGACCCGCGCCGAGACGCTCGACGACGCGCTCGGCGCGCTCGCCGGCACGATCGGGACGGTGCTCGTGACCCGCGGGGTCCGGGGCACCGTCGGTTCGATCGGCGGGGAGCGGTCGGAGACGCCGAGCTACGCGAACGGGCCCGCGGTCGACACGACGGGCGACCGCGACCTGCTGTGCGCCGCCTTCGCGTGGGCCGACCTGCGGGGCGCCGACGCGCGCTCCGCGACGGCATGGGCGCAGCTCTACGCCGACCTCGCCATGACGGTCCCGACCGCCACGGGCGGCGCGCTGCGCGAGGCGGAGCTGCTCGCGGCCGGCGCGGAGCACGGCCTGGTCCCGCCGCCCGGCGCCGCGGCCTGACGCACCCGGCGGTGCGGCGCTAGGCCGCGGCCACGAGGGCTGCGCCGATCACGGGCGCGTCGGCGCCGAGCGCCGCGGGCAGGACGGGCAGGCCGCGCGCCTCCTCGTCGTACACCGCCGGGCGCAGCGCCGCCGCCACCTGTGCGCGATAGCCCGCGTGCAGCCCGAGCCCGCCGCCGATCACCACGGCACCCGGGTCGAGCGCGTTGACCAGCGCGGCCAGCACGAGGCCGAGCCGCTCCGCGCCGTCCGCCACCACGGGCGCCGCAGCGGGATCGGCGAGCGCGGCCTCCGCGGTGTCGTGGCCGGTCCGGCGGGCGAGCGCGAGCCCGCTCGACCACTGCTCGACGAGCGGCGCGCCGGTGCCGATCGCGCTGCCCCGTACGCCGACCCGCGGCCGGCCGGCGCTCATCAGGCAGTGGCTGATGCCCGTGCCGACGCTCACGTAGAGGAAGTCCGGCTCCGCGCGGCCGGCCCCGAAGCGGGCCTCGGCCAGCGCGGCCGCACGCACGTCGGACTCGACGCGGTCGAAGTGGGCCAGCAGGTCCGTGCCGCGCCAGTCCACGGTCTCCGCGCTGCGCACCCGGCCCTGCGGGTCGACCAGCTCGCACACCGCGAGCCCGGTCCGCTCGGCGCCCTCGCGCAGCTCGGCCGCCAGCGCGCGGCAGTCGGCGAGCACCGCATCCGGGCCCCGGCCCGCCCGGGTCGCGACCCGGCGGGCGGCAAGGATCGCGCCGGTCGCGGTGTCGACGCGCGCGGCGGCGACCTTCGTGCCCCCGACGTCGAGGCCGAGGGCCACGGTCACGGCAGGTAGCTGGGGGCGATCCCGCAGATCGCGCGCGCGGTCCCGCCGCCCGGGTTGCGGTACTCGTGCGGCGCGCCGGCCGGCAGGTAGCAGACGTCCTCGGCCTCGAGCTCGTAGACGTGCACGCCGCCGCCGTGCCACGCGCGCACCCACAACGGGCCGTCGAGCGCCATCAGCACCTCGTCGCCGCCGTGCGCGTGCTGGTCGGCGACCTCGCCCGGCCCGATCTCCAGCGTGGCCACGGTCAGGTGCTCCGTGCTCGCGAGGATCCCGCAGAGCACGCCCAGGTCGCGCCGGTAGAGCACGTCGGCGGGGCGCAGGACGCGCAGGCGCGGCGCCGGCGGCGTCGCGGGCGGCCACGCGCCGAGCAGCTCGTCGTCCGCGTAGCGGGGCGTGTCGAGGTAGGGCTGGGCGCGCGCGTAGGCGCTCGACGCCCCCGCCGCGGGCGGAGGGGCGAACAGCTCGAGCACGCGCACGGGCTCCGGCCCGAGCGCGAACGCGTGATGCCAGGTGTCGCGGCGGAAGAACACGCTCTCCCCCGCCTCGGCCCGCTGGACCTCGCCGCGCTCCGGGTCGGCGATCACGAGCGTGCCCTGCAGCACGTGCAGCACCTCGTCGGCGGCGAAGATCGTCCGGTAGGCCTCCGAGTGGCGGAACGACGCGCCGGGCGACAGGCCGAAGACGAGCATGTGGACGAGCTCGGTCGAGGCGTAGATCCAGTCGAACACCTCGCCGGAGGCGGGCTCGCCCCACACGTGGCGCGTCACGTCGGCGCGGCGGACCAGCGCCGGGCCGTCGAACACGGGCCGCGGCGAGGAGGCCGGCGGCGGCATCCGCTCGACGAGCGTCACGACCCGCTCCGCGGATCGTGCACGCGCTCATGGTGGGCGGGGCCGCCGAGCCGGGCGAGGTCGGGCGCCGGGAAGTCGCTCGCGATCGCGCGCGCCACGCCGTCCGCGCCCGCCGCCTGGGCGGCGAGCATGATCTCGAGCGCGTGGTAGGCGTGCTCGGGCCGGGTCACCGGCTCCGTCCCGTCCTCGATGCACGCCACCAGGTGGCGCAGGCCGTCGGTCCACGGCCACGTGGGCTCGCTCTCCGGGTGGACCTCCCAGACGCCCGTGTCGTTGCGGTAGAGCTCGAAGCCCTCGGGTGCCCAGTCGTCGCCGAGCATCTGCAGCACCCCGTGCGTGCCGTACAGCTCCAGGCAGGGCGAGCGGTACTGCTGCATCGTGAAGCCGGTGGTGACGACGGCGAAGCGGGCGTCGCCGAAGTCGATCAGCACGTGGGCGTTGTCCTCGACCTCGACCTGCACCGGCTCGCCGTTGACCTCGCGGACCGGGATCGCGGCGCCGGTCATGGCCGTCACGCGGCGCGCCGGCCCGAAGAACCCGCACAGGCTCGTGACGTTGTAGACGCCGAGGTCGAACAGCGCACCGCCGCCGCGCTCGTAGAACCAGCGGCTCCAGTCCGGCCCCGCCCAGCCGTAGCGGCCGCGTGCGGTGAGCAGCCCGCCGATCTCGCCCGCGCGGACGCGCGCGTGCATGTCGCGGTAGGTCGGGGAGAGCACGATGTGGGGCGCGCAGAGCAGGTGCCCTGGCGCGCCGGCCGCGGTGGCGAGCACCGCCTCGGCCTCCTCCAGCGTGGTGGCCACGGGCTTCTCCACGAGCACGTGCTTGCCCGCCTCCAGCGCCGCGATGGCGAGCCGGCCGTGCTCGGGCATGCTGGTGAGCACGAGGACGAGGTCGACGTCCGGGTGCCCCGTGACCGCCGCGTCGTCGGGCAGGTCCGGGGAGAGGTCCAGCCGCTCGGCGGCGGCATGGCGCTTGGAGGGATCGGCGTCGTAGACGGCGACGACCTCGACGCGGCCCTGGCCGCGGAGCTTCTCGATCAGGCCCATGTAGGGCGTCCAGAAGACGCTCCCGCAGCCGACGACGCCGAGCCGGACGCTCACGTCGCGCCCCGCGCCGTCTGGTAGTAGGCGTCGGTCCAGGTCGGCTTGTCGACGTCGTGGCCGCCGGCGAGCGCCAGCTCGGCCGCCAGCGCGGCCGCGGCGGGCAGCGTGGTGATCGGGCTGAGGCGCACGTCGAGCCCGTCGGTGCCCGGCAGCCGCAGCGTCGTCGCGCCGGCCGCGGCGCACAGCTCGAGCGCCTCCTCGCCCAGCGGATCGCCCTCGGGGTCCAGCGAGACCATCAGGTGCCCGCGGTCCAGGCCGAACATCGCCGAGGTGGAGCCCTCGCGCGTCTCGACGCCCTCGGCGGGGACGCGGGAGATCTCCTTGAGCATGAGCGCGAGCTCCATCGCGGCGGCCCACGCGGCGCCGCCGCCGGCGACGACCGCGGCGGTGGGGACGTGCAGGTCGACGAGCCCGGACGCCCACGCCTCCGCGCCGCCGACCGCGGCGTCCGCCGCGTCGGGTGCGACGGCGAGCAGCGCCGCGAGCTGCGCGTCGCCGGTGACCGCCGCCCAGACGGCGAGCCCGCACGCATACGCGCCGGCGAGCGCCTGCGTGTGCGTCACGGCGCGCTGGCCCGCGACGTGCTGGAGCACCGTGGCGGTCGCGGCGTCCGCGAGCGACGAGTCCGCGGCGGCGGTGATGGCGACGCACGGGCGCCCGCCGCGGCGCGCCAGCTCGACGACGTCACGGAACTCGCCCGAGGAGGAGACGGCGAGCACGGCGTCGCCCGGCTCCCAGCGGAAGCGGTCGCGCACGGCGACCCCGCACGGGACGGCGACGATCGGCGGGCCGCCCGGCGCGCCCTCGAGCGCGGCGAGCCAGAGCGCGTGGGCCACGTAGTAGGCGGCCCCGTTCCCGGTCGCGACGATGCGCTTCACGCCCCCGTCGCCGAGCAGGGCGGCCGCCTCGGCCACGCCCTCTGCGGCGTCGAGCGTCGCGCCGAGGGCGGCCGGGAGCTCGCGGACGTCCGCCCACAGCCCCGTGTCGAGGTACGTCATGAACCGGAACGTACCATGACCGACCAAAGGGGACCAACAGCTTGACATCCCGACAACGGGCTTGGGATAGTCCGGCCCGCATGCCGATCCGCCAGGCGTCCCAGCCGCTCTACCACCGCGTCTACAAGGAGATCGCGAGGGAGATCGAGAGCGGGCAGCTGCAGCCCGGCGACCGGCTCCCCTCCGAGCGCTGGCTGTGCGACGAGCTCGGGGTCAGCCGCGCCACCGTGCGCCGCGCGATCGAGGAGCTGGCCGGCGACGGGCTCGTCGAGGCGCGCGGTCGCGGCTCGTTCGTGACCGGCGACGCGCTCGTCGAGCCGCCCAACACGCTCATGAGCCTCTCCGAGCTCGGCCGCTCGCGCGGGCTCGAGGCCTCGGCGCGCGTGCTGTCGCACGAGCTGCGGCCCGCGACGATCGACGAGGCTGAGGCGTACGGCATCGCCCCCGGCGCCGAGCTGCTGGTGCTCGAGCGCCTGCGCATGCTCGACGGGCTGCCGATCTCGCTCGACCACAACCGCGTCCCGCTGCGCCTCGCGCCGGGCATCGCGGACCTGGACTTCACCAGCGCGTCGCTCTACGACGCGCTCGAGCGCGCCGGGCATCCGCTCGCGCGCGCCGACTACGAGCTCGAGGCCCGCGGCGCGGACGCGCGCGAGGCCGAGCTGCTGGGGCTGGTGCCGGGGGCGCCGGTCCTGTTCGCGACAACGGTCGCGATCGGCGAGGACGGCCGGGTCCTGGACCTCGGCCGGACCGTGTATCGCGCCGACCGCTACCGCTTTCAGGCGACGTTGACGCGTCGTGCACAGAGGGAGAGGGAGTTCGGCAATGAGGAGACGATCGCTCGCGGCACTGCCGCTCGCGCTCGCACTGGCGGTCGCCGCGTGCGGCGGGACGCCGGGTGAGGACAAGCCCAACGAGCAGACGGAGGGGACGCCTGCCGAGCAGGTCAAGACCGACGGCTTCGAGTCGCTCGGCGACGTCACGCTGAAGGTCATCTCGACCGAGGGGTCGGGCGGACCGCGCGACGCGCTCAAGGCGCTCAGCAAGTCCTTCGAGGCGAAGTACCCGAACGTCACGGTGGACATCACGTTCCGCGACTTCACCGCCTGGACCAAGCAGGCCAAGCTCGTCGCGTCCAGCGACAGCCCGCCGGACGTGTTCGGCGGCAACCAGGGCTTCCAGCTCGACGGGGAGCTGGTCAAGGCCGGGCTGATCCTGCCGCTGACCGAGTACTCGAAGGCGTACGGCTGGGAGGACTCCTACTCGCCCGAGACGCTCCAGCAGTTCCAGTGGACCGACGACGGCTCGACCTTCGGCGAGGGGACCCTGTGGGGCGTCGCCCAGACCGGCCAGTCCGTCGGCGTGTTCACCAACAAGAAGAAGCTGGCGGACGCCGGCGTCGACCCCGCCGCGCTGAAGACGTTCGACGAGTTCGACGCCGCGCTGGCCAAGCTGCGCTCGTCGCTGCCGGCCGACGAGCCGGTGATCGCGCTCGGCAACAAGGACCAGTACGCCGCGCTGCACCTGTGGGGCGGCATCCAGGGCGCGTACGAACCGGCCCAGGACATCCGCGACTGGATCTTCCAGCACGACGGCGCGACGTTCGACACGGAGGGCAACGTCACCGCGCTCAAGAAGCTCAAGGAGTGGGCGGACAAGGGCTACTTCGGCAAGCCCGACCAGTACAACTCGCGCAACGACTCCGACGCGGCGGTCGCGTTCGGCAAGGGCGAGGGCGCGCTGATGATCGGCGGCAACTGGAACGCGGCGACCGCACGCGACGGGCTCGGCGACGACGCCGGGTTCTTCAACATGCCGCCCGGCGAGAGCGGCGACGCGGTCGCGATCGGCTCGACCAGCTTCCCGATGCACATCTCCGCCAAGACGAAGCAGCCCGACCTCGCGGCGGCGTACCTCGACTGGATCACCGGGCCGTCCGCGGGCGAGGAGCTCGTCAAGACCCAGCAGGTGCCGGCCGTGACCGACGGGACCGCAGAGATGACCGACCCGCTCGGCAAGGAGGTCAAGGCGGGCTGGGACCAGCTCGTCGAGAGCGGCGGCCTGACGCTGTTCCCGGACTGGTCGTCGCCGACGATGCTGCAGACCATCGGGCAGGGCTTCCAGGAGATGCTGGTCGGCCGGACCTCGCCCGAGGACCTCGCGAAGAGCATCCAGGCGGACTGGGAGAAGTACCACGAGCAGCGCGCGGGGAGCTAGCCGCGTGACGCAGGTGGAGACGCGCCGGGCGCCGGACACGGCGCCCGGCCCGAAGGCGCGGGTGCGCGTCCGCGCGCCCGGCGAGCCCCGCCGGGTGGCGTACCTGTACCTGCTGCCGGCGTTCGTCTTCTACCTGCTGTTCGCGTTCGGGCCGCTGCTCTACACGGCGTGGCTGTCGTTCTTCGACTGGGACGGCCTCACCGTCGGGAAGTGGGCCGGGCTCGACAACTACGACGAGGTCCTGAGCGACCCGGACATCCGCGCGTCGTTCGTCCACTCGCTGGTCCTGATCGTCTTCTACGCCATGCTGCCGTGCGCGCTCGGGCTGATCCTCGCCTCGCTGATCGCGCACAGCGGCGTGCGCGGGGCGACGTTCTTCCGCGCGGTGCTGTTCCTGCCCCAGACGATCGCCACCGTCGTCATCGCCATCGCCTGGGTGTGGATCTACGCGCCGCAGGGGCCGCTGAACGAGGTCCTGCGGGCGGTCGGGCTCGGGAGCATCGCGCGCGGCTGGCTCGGCGACTTCGACTGGGCCCTCCCGGCGGTCGGCCTGATCGGCAGCTGGACGATGTTCGGCCTCTGCCTCGTGCTCTTCCTCGCCGGCATCCAGAAGATCCCGACCTCGCTGTACGAAGCCGCGCGCGTCGACGGCGCGGGGCGCGTGCGCGAGTTCTTCGCCGTCACGCTCCCGGGCCTGCGGGGCGAGCTGGCGGTCGCGCTGACGCTGACGACGATCTACGCGCTGCGCACGTTCGACCTGATCTACGTCTCGACGAACGGCGGCCCGGGCACGTCGACCACCGTGCCGTCCGTGCTCGTCTACCAGAACGCGTTCTCCAACGGGCGCGTCGGCCTGGCCGCGGCCGTCGCGGTCGTGCTGACCGCGTTCATCTTCGTCGTCGCCTTCGGCATCACGCGCATCGTCGACCGGGACCCGTCCAAGTGACCGCGACCCGTCGCGAGCGGCTGCTCAGCTACGCGGTGCTGGCCGTGTTCTGCGTGCTGGTGCTCTACCCCGTGCTGAGCATCCTGCTGCTCGCCTTCCACAAGCGGTCGGACTTCGTGACGGGCTTCTCGATCCCCGACTCGCTCGACTTCAGCACCTTCAGGACCGCCTGGGAGGAGGGCGGCTTCAACCGCGGCCTGGTCAACAGCGCCATCGTCGCCGGCACCGTGACCATCGTCTCCGCCGTGCTCTCGACGCTCGCGGGCTACGCGTTCGGGGCGATGCGCTTCCGCGGCTCCGACTTCCTCTTCTACCTGCTCCTCCTGGGGCTGATCTTCCCCTACGAGGCGACGGTCATCCCGCTCTACTACATCTTCCGGGACGCCAACCTGACGGACACGCTGTGGGCGCTCATCCTGCCCCAGATCGGCCTCTCCGTCCCGTTCGGCACGTTCTGGATGCGCGCCTTCTTCCGCTCCACGCCGGCCTCGCTCGTGGAGGCCTCGCGCCTGGACGGGGCCAACAGCTTCGTGACCCTGTGGCGCGTGCTGCTGCCGCAGGCGTGGCCGGCGATCACGACGATGATCGTGCTCGTGTTCATGTGGACCTGGAACGAGTTCCTCCTGGCGCTCGTGATGATCCAGTCCGACGAGCTGCGCACCGCCCCGCTCGGGCTCGCGCTGTTCGCCGGCGCCAACCGCGGCACGCTCGACACGACGCTCGTGGCCGCCGCGGCGGTCCTGGTCGCGCTGCCGGTGATGATCGTCTACGTGTTCCTCCAGCGCAGCTTCATCCGCGGCATGTTCGCCGGGGCGGTGAAGGAGTGAGCTGGGTCCTCGGGGTCGACGGCGGCAACACGAAGACGCTCGCCGTCGTCGCGGGGCCGGACGGCCGCATCCGCGGCGCGGGCAAGGGCGGGATCTCCGACATCTACAACGCGCCGGCCCCCTCGGTCGCCGTCGCCGCGATCGAGGGCGCCGTGGCGGCCGCGCTCGCCGAGGCGGGGATCGCGGCGTCCGAGCTGGACGCGGCGGCGTTCGGCCTCGCCGGCGCCGACTGGCCGGAGGACTTCGCGCTGCTCGAGCGCGAGCTCAAGCAGCGCCTCGGGCTGCGCGACACGCCGCTCGTCGTCAACGACGCGCTCGGCGCGCTGCGCACCGGCTCGCCCGACTGGACCGGGATCTCGGTCGTCTCCGGCACCTACAACGCGATCGGCGCGCGCCATCCCGACGGCCGCGTGTTCCACCTCGGCTTCTGGCCCGATGGCGCGGGCGGGCGTCATCTCGGGCGCGACGGGCTGCGCGCGGTCTATCGCGCCGCGATGGACATGGGCCCGCAGACCGTGCTGACCGAGCGGGCGCTCACGCTGTGGGGCGCGTCCGACGCGTTCGACCTGCTGTACCGCTTCACCCGCCGCGGCGGGCTGGAGGAGCCCGAGCAGGACAAGCTCGCGCCCCTGCTGCTCGACGCCGCCGACGACGGCGACGCCGTCGCGCAGGCGATCGTGGCCGACAAGGGCCGCATCCTCGGCACCCAGGCGCGGGCGTCGGCCGCGCAGATCGACCTGCCGCTGGAAGGCACGCGCGTCGTGCTCGCCGGCGGGGTGTTCGGCCATCCGACCGACCGGCTGGCCGACGCCGCGATGGCCGAGCTGCCGGGCGCCGTGCCCGTGCGCGGCGGCCCGCCGCCGATCGCCGGCGTGCTCATGCTGGCGCTCGACCGGCTCGGCGTCCAGGCCGACCCGGCCGTCGTCGTCGCGTCGCTGCCGTTCCCCGTACCCGAAGGAAGGAGCGCGCCATGGGCGGGATCGTCCTCGACCGCGTGAGCAAGGTGTTCCCCGGTGACGTCGTCGCCGTCGACGACGTCGAGCTCTCGATCGGCGACGGCGAGTTCATGGTGCTGGTCGGCCCGTCGGGCTGCGGGAAGTCGACGCTGCTCCGGATGATCGCCGGGCTCGAGGGCGTGTCGGCGGGGAAGATCACGATCGGCGAGCGCGACGTCACCGAGCTCGCGCCGCGCAGCCGCGACGTGGCGATGGTGTTCCAGAACTACGCGCTCTACCCCCACATGCGGGTCTGGGACAACCTGGCCTTCGCGTTGAAGCTCCGCCGCACGCCCAAGCCCGCGCTCAAGGAGCAGGTGGACTCCGTCGCCGGCGTGCTCGGACTCACGGAGCTCATCGATCGCAAGCCGGGCGCGCTCTCGGGCGGCCAGCGCCAGCGCGTCGCGATCGGGCGGGCGATGGTGCGCGAGCCGCAGGCCTACCTCATGGACGAGCCGCTCTCCAACCTGGACGCGAAGCTGCGCGTCGGCATGCGCGCGGAGCTGGCCCGGCTCCACGGGCGGCTCGGCGTCACGACGGTGTACGTCACGCACGACCAGGTCGAGGCGATGACGCTCGGCGACCGGGTCGCGGTGATGCGCGACGGCACGATCCAGCAGTGCGACACCCCCGAGACGCTGTTCGAGTCGCCCGCCAACGTGTTCGTGGCCGCGTTCATGGGCTCGCCGGCGATGAACCTCGTCGCCGGCGACGTGCGCGGCGGCCGCCTGCGCTTCGCGGGCGTCGAGCTGCCGCTGGGCCGGGACGTGCGCGACGGCGAGGTGATCGCCGGCGTGCGGCCGGGCGACCTCCTCCCCGCCGAGGGCGACGAGGCCGGGGACGGCGCGCCGCGGCTGACGGCCGAGCTCGAGGTCGTCGAGCGGCTCGGCACGGAGAGCCACCTCATCTTCCCCGTCGACGCCGCGCGGCCCGAGGGCGAGGCGGCGGCGGCCACGGACGAGGCGCTCGAGGACAAGGACGCGACGCTGCTCGCCGCGGACGACCGCGCGCGCTTCACCGCGCGCGTCGAGGGGCGGCAGCGCTACTCGCCCGGCGACACCGTGGACCTGCTGGTCCCGCCGGACGCGGTCCACCTCTTCGACCCCGTCACGGGCGAGGCCCTCCGCTGAGGCTAGGCGGGCACGAGGCGCGCCGGCAGGTGCGCCGCGTGCGCATGCGCCAGCTCCGCGTAGAGCCGCTCGGCGCGATCGAGCGAGCGGACGAGCGGGTGCGCGGCGAGCGCGCGCATCCCGTCCGTCGCGTCGCCGGACCAGGCCGCGTCGGCGGCCGCCTGCTGGTACTCGCCGAGCGCCTCGACCAGCCCGCGCAGGTGGGCGGGCAGGCCGGGCATCGGCAGCGGCGTCACGCCCTGCGCGTCGCAGCGGCCGAGCGTCTCGACCACGAGCGAGTCGGCGAAGCCGGGCACGGTGCCGCGGCTCGGCACGTTGACCGGCAGCGTCTCGCCGCGGTCGTTGAACACGGCGTCCATGCAGTCGATCGCCAGCTCGAGCTCGTGGATCCCCCCGCGCGAGCGGCGCGGGTCGAGCTCGGGCGCGTCGAGGCCGGCCTGCTCGGCGTAGTGGTCCCAGTAGCCCGGCACCCACGAGAGGATGTCCTCGGCGCGCGTGGTCGGCTTGGACCGGAGCTCGCCGAGCACCTCGTCCTCGAAGTAGTAGTACTGGAAGTACTCGCTGGGCAGCGCGTCCATCGTGGCCGCGAGGCGCAGCATGCGGCGGGTCTGGGGCGGCAGCGCGGGATCCTCGCCGCGGCGCGCGTACGCCTCCTTGATGAGCGGCAGCAGGTCGCGCCCGTCGTAGCGGTGGCGCACGCTCCAGGAGCCGTGGTTGAGCCCCACGCTCGCGACGTCGAGCCGCTCCGGATCGAGCCCCGCGACCTCGGCCAGCTCCTCCGGGAAGACGATCGGGCCCTCGCACAGCGACACGAACGGCACGTCGCTGTGGTCCGTCACCGCCTGGGCGACGACGTTGACCGGGTTCGTGTAGTTGAAGATCCGCGTGCCGGGGCAGGCCGCGGCGACGTCCTCGAGGATGCCCTGCATCACGTGGATCGAGCGCAGCGCCATGAAGAAGCCGCCGGGGCCCTGCGTCTCCTGGCCGATCACGCCGTGGCCCAGCGGGATCCGCTCGTCGAGCACGCGCGCCTCGAAGCCGCCGGGCCGGTAGGACGTGAGCACCGCGTCGCAGCCGTCCAGTCCGGCGCGCCGGTCGGTGGTGGCGCGGACCGTGATGTCCACGCCCCTGGCCGCCGCGAGCCGCTCCGAGAGCGAGCGGATCAGCTCGAGCCGCGCCGCGTCGAGATCGATCAGCACGATCTCGGAGCCCGAGAAGTTCTCGCCCTGCTCGATGAAGCTGGCCATCGTGCCGGCGCCGCGGGTTGACCCTCCGCCGATGTAGGCGATCTTCAGGCGTGCCATGTGAGACCGAACCATACAAAAACAGACCACCGAGGACAGCTGCAGGCGCTGGTGCTCGACGTCGACGGCACGCTGCTGGACCCGGCGCACCGCCTCTCGCCCGCGAACCGCGCGGCCGTCCGGCGCGCGGTCGACGCCGGGGTGCACGTGCTCCTGGCCTCGGGACGGTCCCCGCATGCGCTGCGGTGGGTGCTCGGCGCACTCGGGCTCGACGGCCCCGCGATCGGCTTCACGGGAGCGGTGACGTTCCGGCTCGAGGACGGGACGCTCCGCGTGCTGGCCGAGGCGCCGGTGGCCCTGGACGCGGCCGAGACCGTCTGGGCGCTGGCGGCGGACGCCGGTATCGAGGTCGGCTGGTACACGGCGGACGGCTGGCGGGCCGCGGCGCTCGGGCCGGGGGTCGTCGAGGAGGCGGAGTCGACGGACGAGCCGCCCGCGGTCGACCCGGCGCTGCCCGCCGGTGCGCCGCCGCCGCTCAAGCTCATGTGCATCGCGCCGCCCGGGCCGGGCCGCGCGGGGTCCGGCGTGGGCGGCGCCGGTGCCCCGCACCCTCCCACCCCCGCGCTGGTCGCGCTGCGCGACGCGCTGCCGCAGGGCGTGCGCGGGGTCTTCTCCCATCCGCGCTATCTGGAGGTGACGGCCGCCGGCGTCGACAAGGCCGTCGCGGCGCAGGCGGCGCTCGCCGAGCTCGGCGTCCCGCTCGCGGCGGCGGCCGCGATCGGCGACCAGGAGAACGACGTCGGCATGCTGCGCGCCGCCGGGACCGGTGTCGCGATGGGCAACGCCGTCGCCGCCGTGCTCGAAGTGGCCGACCGCACCACGGCGACGAACGAGCGCGACGGCGTCGCCCGCGCGATCGACGTGCTGCTCGGCTGAGCCGTCCTAGGATGCGTCGTGATGTGGCGGCGGCGCGGACGGGACGACGAGGGCGAGGACCAGCCGCTCGACAACGCGTGGTCCGCGCGGCCCGGTGAGCCCTCTGAGTCGGGGATGGAGCTGGTCGCGGACTCCGCGCTGCCGGCCGAGACCGGGCCGATCTGGGCGCCCGACTCGCTCTCGGTGTGGCCCGTCGAGGGCGGCCGCTACGGGCTCGACGCGCACTACCACGGCACGACGGGACGGCGCCGCGCCCGGCATCAGCAGGGCCGGCTCGCGGGGCTGAACCTCGCGGCCACGGTCCGCCCGAACGACCACGGCGGCTCGACGCTGCGCCTCGGCCCGCTGGCGCACGACGCGGCGTGGCTCGCGCTCGAGGCCTTCCTCGGCCGCCCGATCGCGCCCGAGCCGCCCGGTCCGCCCGCCGCCCGGGACGACCCGTATCCTCGCGCGCCATGAGCCTGTTCGAGGTGTCGCTCTTCCTGCACATCACGGCCGTGGTCGTGGGCTTCGGATCGACGTTCGCCGAGTCGATCGCGTTTCCCGTGGCGATGAAGCTGGACCCGCGCCACCTGCCGTACGTGCACGCGCTCCAGCTCGCGATCAACCGCCGCTTCGCGACGCCGGCGCTGGTCGTCGTGCTCGTCACCGGCCTGTACCAGGTCGACGAGGCCGGCTACTCGTTCGGCGACGCCTGGGTCAGCGCCTCGCTCCTGATCCTGATCGTCATCGGCGGGCTGCTCGGGGGCTACTTCGTCCCGACCGACCGGCGCCTGCTCACGATGGTCCAGGGCGAGCTCGACGCGGCCGGCCCGGGCCCGGTGACGCTGTCGGAGGACTACCGGCGCCAGGCGCGGGTGGAGGGCATGGTCGGCGCGCTCACGGGCGTCCTGCTCGTCGTCGCGATCTTCCTCATGGTCGTCAAGCCCGGCGCCTAGTCATCCGGGCCGCCCGGATGGCTGCCCGTTCGCCTCTCCGCCGACGTGCGGCGCGCTGATAGCGTCGTCGCGTGCGGTACGCGCAGGACACGCTCGAGGAGGACGAGGAGCGCGCGCGTCCGTCCGCCGCGCCCGCGCCGCCCGCGCCCGCGATCGCCCGCATGCTCGGGCTGCAGCAGTCCGCCGGCAACCACGCCGTGGCCGGCCTGCTCGCGCGCAAGCCGCTCACCCCGGTCGAGCGCGCGCAGAACCTGTCCGCCCCGCGCTACGCCGGGCAGGCCGACCTCGAGGCCGCCTACGACAACGCCCCGGCGATCTCGCTCGGCGCGAATGGGACGGGCGTCGCCGCGATCCAGCAGGGCATGATCGACGCCGGCCACGCGATGCCGGTGTCGACGAAGTCCGGCAAGCCCGACGGGGTCTTCGGCAAGGAGACCGACGCCACCGTCCGCAGCTTCCAGGGCAAGAACGGCCTCACGCCGGACGGCGACGTCGGCCGCAAGACGATGGGCCGGCTCGACGAGCTGGCGGGCGGCGGGAAGGACACGGGGAAGCCGGAGATCGCCAAGGACCAGAAGGCCATGGGCGAGCACGTCGCGGCGGAGATGGAGCGGGTCAACCGCGGCGAGTCCTACGGTCCCGACAAGGGCGTCTGGTACGACTACAACTACTTCGCCGAGCACCAGAAGGACCCCGGCACGTACCCGTGGAACGACGACTGGCGGACGGGCCTCGCGCCGGCGGAGTACTTCGCCAAGAACGGGTGGATGGACTGGACGGTCAAGCCGGGCAAGAGCGCGTCGGCGGCGATCCAGGCCTGGCTGAAGGGCCTGACGATCGCCGAGTGCCTCAGCGCGATCGTCGCCATCCAGCTCGAGACGATGCGCGCGGCGCTCGGCAACACCGAGTTCGACCGCCGCTTCGGCTCGGAGGGCGGCCCGGCGCAGGTCCGGCCGCTGCGCGTCAAGGCCGGCAGCAAGGACACGCCGCTGGAGGGCTCGCTCGACTTCGCCGCCGTCGGCGGCGCGTACGGCAAGCGCGACGTCAAGGTCGGCGACTGGGTCTACTTCTACAACCACCCGCTGTACCTGCGCAAGCATCCCGGCGGCGCGTGGCAGGGCGAGAACGCGGTGTACACGGGCGACGACTCCGCGGGGCGCCAGCTGTTCACCGGCCTCGGCGCGGCGGGCAAGACCGAGGACGGCATGCTCGCCGAGATGGCGGGCGCCTACAACGGCGCGCGCGACGGCTACGACTACGTCGACCTGCTCGACCGCCACGCGTCGGACACGCCCGAGGTCCAGGCGCAGGAGGCGCGCTACAAGGCCCGCGACACCGACTACACGCGCGGCCTGTACGAGAAGTACCTCGACCGGATCCCGCCCGAGTACCACGAGGGCGCCTTCCCCGACCAGTGCAACGGCCAGGAGATCCTCGACTACCCGGAGACGGACCTCGGGGACGGCCGGAAGCGCAAGGGCGGGTTCACCGGCACCGCGATCCGGCTGGATCCCGGCAAGTTCTGATGCCCCTGGCGATCCGCCACGTCGATACGCGCCGGGTCCGCCCGCCGCGTGCCGAGCTCCGGCTGGACGTCCACCTGGGCAACGACGCCGACGAGCCCGCGTGGGCGCTGCTGCCCGACACGCTCGGCCCCGAGCCGCGGGCGCCCGGCCGCTCGGTCTGGTCGATCGCCGGGTGGCTGCTCGGCGAGCTGCGCCGCACGTACGTGCTCCACGCGACCGGCGACGCCGGCTGGTACGCGATCCGCGTGCCCGCGCGCGGCGACGTCACGGTCGCCGCGCTGCCGTTCGCGTGGTGGGGCGAGCTCCCGGAGGCCGTCGAGCTGGAGGCCGCGCTCGTGACCGGCCTGACCGTCGGCGGCGAGCCGGTCGCGGTCGGGCTCGGCGGCGAGCCGCCGGCCGACGCCGGCGCGGTCGTCGACGCGGGCCGGCTCGCGGATCCCGCCGCCGTCGCCGCGGCCATCTCGGGCTCGCCGGCCGAGCCGCTCGCGGTGACCTGGACGGACCTGGGCGGCGCGCGGGCGCGCGCCGAGCTCGCCTAGCCGAGCGGCGCCAGCAGCGCCTTCTTGCCCTCGAAGGCGAACAGCAGCAGGTCGCTCATCCGGAACGTGGACGCGTCCGGGCCGAGCGACGGGCGGAATGCCGGGTCGCGCACGATCGAGTGCTCGCTCCCCTCCATCGCGCGGTGGAACGTCTCGGCGACGATCCGCGCCCCGGCGCCGGTGAGCCGGCCGCCGTTCAGCTCGGCCTCGCGCAGGACG
Organism: uncultured Solirubrobacteraceae bacterium; assembly: GCA_963827335.1. Classification (GTDB taxonomy): domain Bacteria; phylum Actinomycetota; class Thermoleophilia; order Solirubrobacterales; family Solirubrobacteraceae; genus DASQMT01. The sequence goes on along the minus strand of CAWHAP010000023.1, from coordinate 509,553 downwards.
TAGAACCACAGCGGCGTGCGGGCGACCAGCCCGCTGCGCTGCGACGGCGTCAGCGAGGCCACCGAGGCGCCGCCGTCGCCGTTGCGGATCTGCGCGGAGGTGAGCGTCCGCATCCGCACGCCCTTGCCCTTGAGGAACGCGACCATCTGCTGACCCGTCGCGAGCTTGACCATCTTCGCGCGCGTGAGGTTGCGGAAGGCGAGGTTGGCCCGGATCGTCGCCTCCTCGGACCCCGGGCCGCCGAACGAGCCGGCAGGGAGCGCCTTGAGCGGGTCGGCCAGCGTCGTGTCGATCCGCATCGCCCGGTTGAACCGCCCCGCGGGCACGGTCAGGTCGGCGCGCCCCACCTCGCCGAAGTCGTACAGCCGCCGGAAGTCGGCGATCCAGTTGCTCGGCAGCCGCTTGAAGCCGCCGAGCGAGCCGCTGGTCGCCGAGAAGTCGAACAGGAAGAACAGCGCGCCGGCGCCGTGGTCGAAGCGCTTGTTCCAGTTGTAGCTCTCGCGGATCATCGCGTGGCCCAGCCGGAAGGCGGCGACGGAGAACTCGACCGGCATCGTCGGGACGTCGGTGGGCTCGGCGTGCAGCGCGAACGCCTTGCGCCCGTTCGTGAACACGTCGTCGATCACGGACGGCTCGCAGATCCGCGGCAGGAAGTCGTGGCGCAGCATCCACTGGTAGTGCTTGACCACGCGCTCGCGGGCGAGCGCGAAGCGCTGCGGCGCGGGCGTTCCGGGGGGCAGCGTGTCGACGACGCGGTTGTGGAAGCGGATGAAGGCGAGGTGCGTCTGCGCCACCGCCAGGTTCTCGTCGTTGCGCTTGTCGGGGATGACCGCCTTGCGCTTCTGCGCGGCCGTCGTGCCCCGGCCGCGCGGGAGGTCGTGGCCGTCCATCGCCGGGTCGGGGTCGATCGCCACCGTCCGCCCCATCCTCAGGTGCCGGTCGTCCTTGTAGAACGCGGCGCTCGCCGGGTCCGACGGGCCGGCGCCGTACAGCGAGTCGAGGTCCAGGCTGGGCGACCGGCCCTGCAGCAGCTGCGCAGGCGACACGTTCTGCCCGAGCATCACGGTCGTCTTGTCGAACGTCATGTCGTGATCGACGAACTGGCCGAGGTAGGTGTAGCCCGCCGGGATCGCGCCCGCGCCGCCGCCCCCGTGCGTCATCGCCCGCGCGAGCTTCTTGCGGTTCGCCTCGCCCAGCGCGGTCCCGCGGGGGCCCATGCGCGAGAAGCGGAACGGCGGCGCGGCCTGCACCGCGTCGGCCGCCATCACGGCTCGCTCACGTCCCTCCGCGCTCTCCGAGAGCAATCCCTCGCCGATCACGAAGTAGCTCTCCGCGCCGTGCCCAGTCATCCGTGCCTCCTTGGGGGGGTCGGCCGACCCTCCCACGGGACGGCCGCCGGTGTCAATCGGCGGGCGGCCGCCCGTTAACGAGGCGAGGCCGCCGCGTGGGGACGCGACGGCCTCGGTGATGCTCTATGCCCGGAGGTAGCTGGGGAGGAGAGGAGAGCAGACCTTGGGGCGGAGAGTCGTGGGGTTGATTCCGTCCTTGAAATCAGGTTCTTGGGGGTAGCGACATAGTTGCCGACCCCTCCTCGCTCCGACATACGGCCGCCCAGCCAATCCAGGGTGTGGCCAGCCGCACCGGGTGGGCTGGATCGGTCTGCTCAGTCCTCCGGATCCTGCGGCGTGGGGAACGCGCCGCCGTCGATCAGCTCGATCCGGTAGCCGTCGGGATCGGCCACGAACGCGATCAGCGGCAGCTCCTCGCGGTCGCCCGGATGGTAGGGCGGCTTCTCCGGCGCGACGCCGAGCGGCTCGAGCGCGGCGAGCGCGGCATGGATGTCGTCGACCACGATCGCCATGTGGTTGTAGCCCGTCCCGACGTCGTAGGGCTCGTCGTGCCCGCGGTTCACCGTGAGCTCGAGCGTGTCCCCGTCGCCGGGCAGGCCCATGTAGATGTTGTAGGCCGTCGTGAAGTTCAGCCGCCCGCGTCGCTCGTAGCCCAGCGCCGCGTAGAACCGCACGGACGCGTCCGGGTCGAGGACCCGGACGCACGTGTGCACGAAGCTGCTGCTCATCCCGGCGTCCCGGCCGGCACCGGCGCGCGGCCGTTCGTCACGTTGGCCGCCGGCACGGACCCGCCGGGGCAGCGGCCGGCGGCGGTCGCCGCGCGGCCCGTCGGGATCGCCCCCTGCTTGAGCTGCTCGGCGATGTACTCGGCCTGCCGGATCGCGAGCGCGACGATCGTCAGCGTCGGGTTGGCGGCCGCGCCCGACGTGAACTGGCTGCCGTCGGAGACGAACAGGTTCGGGACGTCGTGCGCCTGGCCGAACGCGTTGACGACGCCGTCCTCCGGCCGGACGCTCATCCGCGCCGTGCCGAGGTTGTGCGTCGCCGGGTACGGCGGGGTCCGGATCGTGCGCACCGCCCCGACCGCGTCGTACAGCGACTGCCCGGCGGCCCACGCGTGCTCGCGCATGGCCAGGTCGTTCGGGTGGTCGTCGAAGTGCACGTCCGGCACGGGCCGGCCGTACTGATCGAGCACGTCGCGGTTGAGCGTCACGCGGTTGGACTCCTGCGGCATGTCCTCGCCGACCAGCCACATGCCGGCCATGTGCTCGTACCGCTCGAGCGCCGACGTGAAGTCGCGGCCCCAGGCGCCCGGGTCCATGAACGCGGCCATGAACGGGACGCCGAGCGCGAGCAGCTGCATGTAGTAGCCGCCCACGAACCCGCGGCCCGGGTCGTTGGGCGCGTTGTCCTCGATGTGCCCGGCCATCGTCTCGCCGCGGTGGAACCGCACCGGCTGGTCGAAGATGGCGTAGACCGACGCGGTCAGGTGCCGCATGTAGTTGCGCCCGAGCTGGCCGGACGAGTTCGCGAGCCCGTCCGGGAACTGCGCCGACTCCGACGAGAGCAGGAGCCGGGCGGTCTCGATCGAGTTGCCGGCCACCGCGACGAGCCGCGCGCGCTGGAAGTGCTCGAGCCCGTCGCCGTCGACGTAGGTGACGCCGGTGACGAGCCCCTGGTCGTCGTGCTCGATCCGCGTGACGTGCGCCTCGGCGCGCAGGTCGAGCCTGCCCGTGGCCGCCGCGCGCGGCAGCTCGACGGTCAGGGTCGACCACTTCGAGGCGTCCTTGACGCCCTGGAAGTTGAAGCCGTCCTGGTTCGTCGCGGGCCGACCGTCGTGGGCGACCGGGGCCGAGGCGTAGCGCCCCGTGTGGAAGCGCTTGTAGCCGACCTTCTGGGCGCCGTTCGCGAACACCTTGTAGTTGTTGTTGGCCGGCAGCTGGGGGATCCCGTTCGTGCCGGTGCAGCCGATCTTCGCCTCCGCCCGGTCGTAGTAGGGCTCGATGTCGGCGAGCGAGAGCGGCCAGTCGAGCGCGTTGACGCCCTCCATCCCGTCGTAGTACGTCGACGGCTTGAACTCGTGCTCCATGAAGCGCGGGCAGCAGCCGGCCCAGTGGACGGTCGTCCCGCCCACCGTCTTGCACGTCCAGGCCGGGAGGTTCGGGAAGTCCGTGGCGATCCGGAACGAGCCGGACGTCGTGCGGTTGTCGAGCCAGGCGAGCTGCTTGAACGACTGCCACTCGTCGTTGACGAAGTCGTCGGGCGTGTGGTGGCGGCCCGCCTCGAGCACGACCACCTTCACGCCCTGCTTGCAGAGCTCGTGCGCGAGCGTCCCGCCGCCGGCGCCGGAGCCCACGATGACGACGACGTCCTCGTCGTCGAAGCGATAACGCGGCATGCGTGCCTCCTACGCGTGGTGCGATCCCGCGCTGGGATCGAGTTCGATGGGCGGGTCGGGGAGCCAGTCGAGATCGTCGAAGCCGCGGTGGACGTAGCCGCCGAGGTGCGCCGCGGCGCCCTCGTAGCCGAACGCCCGCCAGACCTCCGGGTTGTCGTAGATGGCGACGACCGCCTTGGCCTTGATCAGCTCGAGGTAGGGCTCGCCGTCGTGCGGGCGCAGCGCCGCCTCGTCGAGCGGGTCGGCGTCCCCGAACTGCGCCGCGCCCGCGTCGAGCGTCGCCGCGATCTCGGGGTCGGCGGCGGCGTCGGCCGCGAGCTGGTCGACGACGGCGGCATACACGCCGTCGGGCAACCCATCGTGCGGGAACATCGCGCGGACGGCGCGCAGCGTCGTGGCGCGCGCGCCCTCCGAGAGCTGGTACGGCATGGAAGATCCCCTTTCCTCGGCCTCGGCCCGCATTCTCCCGCCGCGGCCGAACGCTGACCGGGGCGCTTCGCATCGTGAAATGCGGCTGGCACAATGGCGCCCGATGCGGCCCGAGCGGCCTTCCGACCACGTGCAGGCCCTCAGCCGCGGGCTGCGCGTGCTCGCGCACGTGCACCAGGCGGGCGCGCCCGTGGCCGTGCGCGACGTCTCCGTCGCCGTCGGGCTCAACGTGAGCACGGTCCACCACCTCGTCAACACGCTCGTCTGGGAGGGCTATCTCGTGCGCGGCCGCGACCGGCGGGTCACCCCGGGCCGGTCGTTCATCCCCGCGGGCGCCGGCGCCTCGCCCGCGGTCAGCCGGGCGCTCGGCCGCGCGGCCTACGCCGCCGACGACGTCGCCGTGCTGTGCCGGCTCGACGGCGGCGAGGCGTACATCGCCGAGGTCGCGGGCGTGCCGGGCGCGGCGAGCGCCGAGCACTACCCGGCCGGCGCGCGCGACCTCGCGCACCTGCTCGCGACCGGCCGCGTCATGCTGGCCCTCGGGCCGGAGGCCGCGCTCGAGCGGACGCGCACGCTCGCCAGCGAACGGCGCGAGATCTTCGACGAGGCGGCGATCCGGGCCGACCTGGCCCGCATCCGCGAGCAGCGCTTCGCAACGCTGCTGGGCGACGCCCACGGCTGCGTCGCCGCACCGGTGTTCGGACCGGACGGCAGCTGCACCGCGTCCGTGGCCATCGTCGTGGCGCCCCAGCGCATGCGCCGCGACCTCGACCGGCTCGTCGCGGTCGGACGGTCGGCAGGGTATGCGCTCACCACCGCTCTCGCCGAGGAGGCACCCGCCGCATGACCACCACCACGTTCGAGTGGATCGTGCCGTTCGACCAGGGCGGGCGCGAGATGCGCGAGCTGCTCGGCGGGAAGGGGGCCAACGTCGCCGAGATGACCCGCGTGCTCGGGCCCGAGCGCGTCCCCACCGGCTTCACCATCACCACCGAGGCGTGCGTGCGCTACATGCTCGACGACCGGACCGAGCCCGAGGGCCTCGCCGACGAGGTGGCCACGGCGCTCGCCGCGCTCGAGGACCGGGCCGGCAAGCGGCTGGGCGACCCCGAGGATCCCCTGCTCGTGTCGGTCCGCTCGGGCGCGCGCGAGTCGATGCCGGGCATGATGGACACCGTCCTCAACCTCGGGCTCAACGACGAGTCCGTGGAGGGCCTCGCGGCGCGCACGGAGAACCCGCGCTTCGCCTGGGACGCGTACCGCCGCTTCGTGCAGATGTTCTCGAACGTGTGCCGCGGCATCACCGGCGAGAAGCTCGAGGGCGCGATCGCCGCGCGCAAGGAGTCGGCCGGCGTGTCGGAGGACGTCGAGCTGTCCGAGGACGACCTGCGCGCGCTCGTGGACGACTTCAAGGGCATCTACCGCGACGAGACCGGCGAGGACTTCCCGCAGGACCCGCAGGAGCAGCTGCGCCAGGCGATCCGCGCCGTGTTCGACTCGTGGATGGGCAAGCGCGCCGCGGCCTACCGGCGCATCAACCACATCCCCGACGACTGGGGCACCGCCTGCAACGTGCAGCAGATGGTGTTCGGCAACAAGGGCGACACGTCGTGCTCGGGCGTGGCGTTCTCGCGCGACGAGGTCACGGGCGCGCCCGAGCCGTCGGGCGACTTCCTCGTCAACGCCCAGGGCGAGGACGTCGTCTCCGGCGTGCGCAACCCGTCCGACCTCTCCGAGATGGCCGAGCGGATGCCCGAGGCGCACGCGACCCTGATGGAGATCCTGCAGACGCTCGAGGCGCACTACAAGGACATGCAGGACACGGAGTTCACCGTCGAGGAGGGCGCGCTGTACATGCTGCAGACGCGCAACGCGAAGCGGCCCGCCCAGGCCGCCGTGCGCTTCGCCGTCGACGCCGTGTCCGAGGAGCTGCTCACGCGCGCGGAGGCGATCGACACGATCGACGCGGCCAGCCTCGACGCGCTGCTGCACCCGACGTTCGACCCCGGGGTGGACTACACGGTGCTCGCCAAGGGCGTCGCCGCGTCGCCGGGCGCCGCCAAGGGGCAGATCGTCTTCACGCCCGACGACGCGGTCGACTGGGCCCAGCGCGGCCGCCAGGTCGTGCTCGTGCGCCCCTTCACGGAGGCCGACGACGTCCACGGCTTCTTCGCCGCGCAGGGGATCCTCACCGCCGAGGGCGGCAAGGCGTCGCACGCGGCGCTCGTGGCCCGCGGCATGGGCAAGCCGTGCGTGGCCGGCGCGCGCTCGCTCAAGATCGACCTCGAGGCCCGCACGCTGCGCGCCGGCGACGTGGAGCTCAAGGAGGGCGACCTGATCGCGATCGACGGCTCGACCGGCGCGGTCACGGCCGACGACGTCGCGCTCTCCGAGCCCGAGGTCGACGCGAACTTCGAGACCGTGCTCGGCTGGGCCGACGAGCTGCGCCGGCTCGGCGTGCGCGCGAACGCCGACACGCCAGAGGAGGCCCGCAAGGCCCGCGAGTTCGGCGCCGAGGGGATCGGCCTGTGCCGGACGGAGCACATGTTCATGGCCGCCGACCGCCAGCCGAAGATGCAGGCGATGATCATGGGCGAGTCGGGCGAGGACCGCCGCGCCGCGCTCGCCGAGCTGCTCCCGCTGCAGACCGAGGACTTCGAGGGGCTGTTCGAGGCGATGCAGGACCTGCCGGTCACGATCCGCCTGCTCGACCCGCCCCTGCACGAGTTCCTGCCCAACTCCGAGGACCTCGCCGTCGAGCTCGAGCGCGCCCGGCACGAGCGCCCGCGCGACGTGCGCCGGCTCGAGCGCACGCTCGACCGGGTCCACTCGCTCGAGGAGACCAACCCCATGCTGGGCACGCGCGGTGCGCGGCTGGGGATCATCGCGCCGGAGATCTACGACGTGCAGGTGGAGGCGATCGTCACCGCCGGGCGGGCCGTGCGGGAGCGCACCGGGAAGACCCCGCAGATCGAGATCATGCTGCCGCTCGTCGCCTACGAGCAGGAGGTCGCGATCCTGCGCGCGCGGGTCGAGCACGTGATCGCGGAGATGGACGCGGAGGACCTGCGCCCGCTTATCGGGACGATGATCGAGCTGCCGCGCGCGTGCTTCATCGCCGATCGGATCGCGCAGGAGGCCGACTTCTTCTCGTTCGGCACGAACGACCTCACCCAGACGTCGCTCGGGCTGTCGCGCGACGACGTGGAGTCCGGCTTCCTCACCCACTACCTCGAGCAGCGCATCCTCGACCGCTCGCCGTTCGAGACGATCGACGGGCCGGGTGTGGGCTGGCTCGTGCGGCTCGGGGCGTGGGTCGGGCGCGAGGCCAAGCCGTCGCTCAAGCTCGGCATCTGCGGGGAGCACGGCGGCGATCCCGACTCCGTCGCGTTCTTCCACATGGCCGGGCTCGACTACGTCTCCTGCTCGCCCTACCGCGTGCCGATCGCGCGGGTGGCGGCGGCGCAGGCGGCCATCCGCGACGCATAGGCCGGCGCGATGCGGTAGGACTCCGGGCAATCGCACGGCGTCGTGGCAGGCGCCGTGGCAGCTCTCTCACAGGGGTACCACCATGAGAAGACCGCATGTTGCGGCGGGAATCGTCGCGGCGCTCGCCGCGGCCGGGCTCGCTGCACTGCCGGCCGGCGCCGGCGCGCAGACCACCGCAGCGGCGTCCGCGTCGCGCTCCGACGTCCGGGAAGTGCCGCTGGGCAAGAAGTACTCGACCGCGCAGCTCGGGCTGCGGTCGCAGGCCCGTGCCCTGGCCGCCCCGGCGGCCGCCCCGACGCCGCCGGTCGGGACCGTCCGCCCGTGGCTGGGGCTCGACGACTTCAACGGCACGCTCTACCTCAAGGAGTACACGCTCCGCGGCGTCGGCGACAAGATCGAGGTGTGGGTCGCGAACGACACCGCGTTCCCCGCCGGCGACTGCCGCGCCCAGATCCCGAACTCGACGACCGTCACCGACGCGCAGGTCGCGCGCCTGGTCACCGAGTTCGACACGAACATGTACCCGAAGGAGACGGCGACGTTCAGCACGCCGCCCGACCGCGACGGGACGGCCGCGCAGATCGACGGCGATTACACGGGCGACGGGGACAAGACCGTCGCGCTGATCGACAACGTGCGCGACGACAACTACTACACGTTCCCCGAGGCGCCGACGTACATCGCCGGCTTCTTCTCCTCGCAGATCAACGAGCTGCTCGACCGCAACGTCATGACGATCGACGCGTTCGACTGGGCGCACCGCTCGGGCGACGCTCCCGCGGACGAGCCGACGGACGACCTGTGCACGAGCCGGCCGGCGCGCGCGAACCTCTACGAGAGCACGTTCGCGCACGAGTGGCAGCACCTCCTGCACTACTACACGGATCCGTTCGAGGTCAACTGGGTCAACGAGGGGCTGTCCGACTTCGCCCAGACGCTCACCGGCTATGTCGACACGACGAGGACGGTCTTCGACCGCGGCGCCGACAGCCACATCTACTGCTTCCAGGGCTTCGGCTCGGTCCAGACGCCGTTCAACCCGAACCCGCGCGACTGCGGCGGCCCCGAGAACTCGCTCACGCTGTGGGGTGACGGCGACAACCCGAACGCGGTGCTGGCGGACTACGGGAACGCCTACTCGTTCATGATGTACCTGCTCGACCACCACGGCGAGGACATCCTGTCGCGGCTGCACGACGACGCGGACCGGCAGGGGCTCGAGAGCCTCGACGCCCAGCTCGACGCCGAGGGCGCCGGGGACATGTACCGGGTCATCCACGACTTCCAGTCGACGACCCTGCTCGACAAGCTCGTCGGTGACGCGCGGCTCTCCGTCGTGCTCGGCGTGGCCAAGCGCCGGGTGACGAGCGCGAGCCTGCGCTCGACGGTGAACTTCGCCAACCCGAACGTCAACGACAACCCGGGGGCCGCGCCCAACGGCGCGGACTACGTCCAGCTCCAGGGTGCCGGCGGGCAGGTGCTGCGCGGGCGGGACCTGCGCTCGCTGGCCTTCGACGGGGCGGCGACGCTGCCCCCGCTGCCGCTGGCGTGGACGATCGTGAACAACGACCCGGACCGGCCCGGCAACCCGGTCCTGTTCTCCGGCAACGCCAACAACACCGACGCCAGCGCGGTGACGCGGGTGACCGTGCCGACCGCCGACCCGACCCTCCGGTTCCTCGCGAAGTACGGCGCGGAGCTGGGATACGACTACGGCTACGTGCAGGTGTCGACCGACGACGGCGCCACCTACACGCCGATCGCGGGTGACAAGACGGTCGACGGGCCGCTCGGCCCGTCGCTGAACGGCACGACGGACGGGTTCGAGCCGCACTCGTTCGACCTGTCGGCCTACGCCGGGCAGGACATCCTGCTCGCGTTCCGCTACGTCAGCGACGGCGGCGTCAACGAGGGCGGGCTGCTGATCGACGACATCACGGTCGGCGGCACGGTGGTCAGCGACGGCTCGAGCCTCGACCCGTTCGACTCGCCGACGGAGATCGACCCGGTCGAGGTCGACAACTGGAACGTCCGGCTCGTCGGCATCAACGAGGGCCGGGTCCCGGTCGTGCTGCAGGTCGAGTTCGACGGGCGCAACCGCATCCGGCTGGACCGGCGCGAGCTCGCGCTGGCCGCGCCGTTCCAGAAGGTGGTCGCGATCGTCGCCTACGACGAGCCGACCGAAGAGGTGCAGCAGTACGCGGCGTACACGCTCACGGTGAACGGGGTCGTGCAGCCGGGAGGCAGCCCGGCGAACTGACGTCGCACCGCGACGCGGACCGAGGTCGTTGTCGACTTGACCACCGTATGGGTGGTCGAGTCGACGTCGACGGCGAGTTGACCGTCATATACGCGGTCAACTCGCCGGGCACCTCGATCCCACCCCTCCATGCCGGTGTTGACGTTCGCCGAGTCGGCTGCGAACGCTCAGCGCGCCAGCCACGCCTCGTGCGCGGCCCGCACGCGGGCCCACAGCGCGGCGCGCTCCGCCGTGCCGACGTCCGCGAGCCGCAGGCCGAAGACGTCGGCCAGCGCGCCGTACCACTCGTCCGCGGTCTCGAGCGTCCGCCGCGCGTGGCCGACCGCGTCGATCCGCCGCAGCACGCAGCCGACGAGGTCGTCCACGCCCGCGGCATCGCGCCGCAGGACGGCGAACGTCCGCACGAACGACGACGACGGCGAGCGCGAGAGGACGGCGTGGCGCGCGGCGAAGTCGGACGGCACGGCGCGGGCGGGCCCGAAGTCCATGCCCACGAAGCTGAGCGCCCGATCGTGATCGAAGCGCCAGCCGCCCGGCACCGCGTCCGAGGCCCGCAGCACGAAGGTGAACGGGCCCTGGCGGTGGGTGCCCGCGACGAGCGGGAGCGGCTGGTGCAGCCCGTCGCCCATGCCCACGTCCACGAGCCAGGTGCCGTCCGGGCATGCCGCCGACGGGAGCCCGGCGACGGTCAGCGCGAGGTGGTTGGCGAGCGGCGGGCCGGGCGGCTCGGGCTCGCTCGTCTGGATGCCCGCGCAGTGCCAGGTGACGTCGTAGCCCAGCGCGCGCAGGAGCTCCGAGAAGGCGCCGTTCTGGTGGTAGCAGTAGCCCGCCCGGTCGCCGGCGGCCACGCGGGCCGCCGCAGCGGGCGCGTCGAACGGCGCGGGCCGGCCGAGCTGCACGTCGACCGCCTCGTAGGCGACGCGCTCGACGTGGGCGCGGTGCAGCGCGAGCAGCCCCGCGAGGTCCGGCCGCCGCGGCGCCGCCACGCCGAGGCGGCGCAGATAGGCGGCGGCGTCGAGCGGCATCCGCCCCACGGTACTTCGGCCGGGCTATCGCAGGAGCGACTGCACGGCGGCGACGGCCTCGTCGCCGATCCGGTGCTCCGTCTCGTCGGTGACCGTCAGGGTCACGTCCGCGCCGGCGGCGGCGAACGCGGCGACCGTCGCCTCGACCCGCTCGAGCGCCACCCACTCGTCCTCGCGGCGCGTGACGCAGCGGATGCGGAGCCCGTCCTGCGGCGCCGGGACGGTCACGTCGCCGGCGCCGATGAGCGCGCCCGTGAGGATCGCCACGCCGCGGTACGGCGCGGGGCGGCGCGCCACGAGGTCCGCCACGAGGCAGGCGCCCTGGGAGAAGCCGGCGAGCACGATCCGCTCGGGCGGCAGACCGGTGCCCTCGATCGCCGCCGCGAGCGCGGCGAGGGCGCGCCCGAGCTCCGGCTCCAGCTCGGGCCGCGGCTGGTGATAGCGACCCGGGTACCAGCTGAAGCCCGGCGCCGCGGGCAGCACGAAGGCCGCCCCCGGCGCGTCGAGCCGGTCCGCGAGCGCGGCCCGCAGCTCGGCCGTGCGCTGCTCGCGGCCATGGACGAGCACGACCGCCTGCTCCGCCCTCGCGAGCGGCGGCTCAGCCACCGGCGTCGACGACCGTCTCGCGCGTCTCGATCGGCTCGAGCATCGCGATCTCCGCGCGCCGGTCCTCCCAGTGCGGCGGGATGCACATGTGCGTGCCCAGCTCGTCCTCGGCCTCGTCGATCGTGAAGCCCTGCTCCGTCGGGACGGCCAGCTCGAACAGGGCGCCGCCCGGCGTGCGCATGTAGACGGAGTGGAAGTAGCCGCGGTCCTTGACGTCGGACACGTCGGTGAAGCCGAGCCCGACGATCCAGTCCTTGAGCGCGAGCTGGTTCTCGGACGTGACCGCGTCGAACGCGTGGTGGTGGATCGTGCCCTCGCCGAACTGCCACGTGCCCTGCGGGAGGTCCGGCTCCTCGACCAGCTCGAGCATGCGGCCATGGCCCTCGTCGGTGCCGACGCGGTACTGGTGGCCCGGGCCCTCGCTCGACAGCAGCTCGGCGCCGAACGCGCGCTGCAGGAAGAAGTCCATCGGCTCGGGCTCGCGCACCGACGTCGTCGTGCCATAGGCGCCGCGGATCGCGTGCTCGCCCGGCACCCCGCCGCGGTCCCACGGCTCGCGCGGATCGGGCTGCGTCTCCCCCACCAGCGCGTACGGGATGCCGCACGGATGCGCGAACAGCAGGCGCTCGGTGCCGAAGAGCGACGTCTCCTCGAAGGCCACGTCCGCGGTGCGGAGCCGGTCGGCCCAGTAGCCGATGGCCCCGGCGGGCACCGACAGGTTGATCTGCTTGAGCTGGTTCGTGCCCCGCTTGCCCATCCAGCCCGCCTGGCGGTACGGGAACGCCGTCAGGACCGTGCTGCCGTCCCCGAGGCGGTTGCCGTAGTAGAGGTGGTAGATCGGGATCTCACCATCGAAGAGCACGGTCTTCTTGATGCTCTTGAGGCCGAGCAGGTCGACGTGGAAGTCGTAGTCCTCCTGCGCGCGGCCGACGCAGAACGTGAGGTGATGGGTGCCGCGGATGGTCCCGGTGCTGGGCATGCGCGAAACGTAACATCACGCACGAGGCGTTCGCCTACATCGTCAGGGCGTACGCGAGCGCGAGCAGGAAGAGCAGGTTGTAGGCGACGAGGGCGCCGATGCCGAGAGCGCGGGACATGGCACCACCTTCCCGCAGCGCGCCGCCCCGGACATCAGGGCGACACCCTGAACCTGCCGCCTCATCCGGCGTCCGCGGCGCGCCGGGCCTGCTCGACCTGGCGCGCGACCGCCACGCGCGAGCTGACGCCGAGCTTGTGGAAGACGTGGCGCACGTGCGTCTCCACCGTCTTCTCGCTGAGGAAGAGCGCCGCGGCGATCTCCCGGTTCGTGTGCCGGTCGCAGACCATCTCGGCGATCTCCGCCTCGCGCCGGCTCAACGCCGGCAGGCCGGATTCCCCGGCGGCGCGCGGGCCCCGCGACTCGGCGCGGTCCCCGAGCCGGCGCAGGTCGCGGCGCGCCTCGTCGCGCGAGCGCACCGAGCCGGCCGCGCCGTGCTCCTGCTCGGCTCGCGCAGCACGGCGATCGCGCGCGTCCGGTCGCCCGCCGCGGCGAGGGCGCGGCCGAGGACGGCGCGCGAGTAGGCGACCTGGAGCGTCGCGCCGGCGCGCGCGGCCGCGTCCACCGAGGCCTGCGCCGACGCCGCCGCAGCGGCCGCGTCGCCCGTGGCGAGCTGGACGGCGGCGCGCGTCCGGCGGGCGAGCGCCGCGGCGAGCTGCAGGCCGAGCCGCTCGGCGTGGGCCTCCGCGCGCCCTGCCAGGGCGCCGGCCGCCTCGGGGCGGCCGAGCGCGAGCTCGGCGAGCGCCAGGGTCTCCAGTCGAAGCAGCGCTCGACCGGGGCGAAGCGCTCGAGGTCCTCGCCGCCCAGCTCGCGCATCAGGGCGAGCGCCGCCTCGGGCTGGCCCGACTCCAGCCGGCAGGCCGCGAGCGCCCAGCCCGGCCCGCCGCCCGCGGACGGCATCGTCCCGCCGATCATCCGCCCGCCGACCCGCGCGCTCTCCTCCCCCGCGTCGATCGCGGCGGCCAGGTCGCCGGCGTAGTAGAGCGCGAAGGAGTGCTCCCAGAGCGCCCAGAACAGGAAGTGCGGATGCGCGGACAGCCGCGCGGCCTCGAGCGCCCGCTCGCACGTCTCGATCGCCTCGGCGAGGCGGCCCTGGTTCTCGAGCGGGTAGCGGCGCGCGAGCAGCATCGGCACGAGCATGCGGCCCTCGCCGGAGGCGCGCGCGATCGCGAGCCCGCGGTCGGCGTGCGCGATCGCGGCGTCGTAGTGCTCGAGGTAGCTCTCGGTCCAGGTGAGGTAGTAGAGCGTCTCGAGCCGCGGCGCCAGCTCGGCGTCCGCGAGCCGGTCGACGCGCTCGACCGCGAGCGCGTGGTGCTCGCGCGCGGGCGCGGTCTCGCCGTCGACCGCCTCGGCGAGCGCCAGCGCCGACGCGGCCGCGGCGATCAGCCCGGCGTCGCCCAGGCGGAGCGTGGTGGCGAGCGCCGACGCGCCGGTGGCGCGCGCCTGGCCGTAGTCGAACGTGTAGATCGCGTCCACGGCCAGCTCGATCTCGAGCGCGGCGCCCTCGTGCCCGGTGCGATCCGGCAGCTCCTCCCAGGCCGACGCGAGCCGCCGGTGGGCGTCCTCGTGCCGATCCAGTGCTCGACGGCGGCGCAGCGCGCGGTCAGCTCGACACGGCGCGCGACGTCGTCGCGCGGGAGCAGGCCGATCGCCTCGAGCAGCGTCGCCCGGCAGGCGCCGAGCTCGCCGAGCGAGCGCTGCGCGGACGCGAGCGCGACGCGCACGGCGACGCGCCGCTCGACGTCGCTGTCCGGCAGCAGCCGCAGCGCCGCGGCGTACCAGCGCGCGGCCGCGGCCGGCGCGCGCGGAGCGGTCGCGGCGCCGGCCGCGAGCAGCAGGCGATCGCATCGTCGTCGCCGCGGCCCGCCGACTGCTCGACGTGGCGGGCGCGCTCGGCGGGTCCCGCCCCGCGCGCGGCGAGCGCCGCGGCCGCACGCGCGTGGGCGGCCATGCGGGTGCCGCCGGGGGCCGACTCGTAGACCGCCCGGCGCACGAGCGGGTGGCGGAAGATGAAGCGGCGCGGCACCTCCGTCGGGCGGACGAGATCGAGCCCGAGCAGGTCGTCGAGCGCCGCGAGCCCTGCCGCGGCGTCGAGCTTCCCGATCGCGGCCGCGAAGTCGGGCTCGAACGGCTCGCCGGCCACGGCGGCCGCCTCGAGGAACGCACGCGACCGCGGCGCGAGCGACGCCAGCTCCTCCGCCAGCGACGCGGCCACCGCGGGCGGGACGCCGCTGCCGGGCGCGGCGCCGTTCCCGGTGGACGGCGCGGCGTCGCCGCCCGAGCGCCAGAGCTGCTGGAGGTAGAACGGGTTGCCGCCGCCCTGCCGGAAGACGGCGGCGACCGCCGCGCCGTCGCCGCCGAGCATCCGCGCCGCATCGGCCTCGCCGAGCGGCCCCAGCCGGAGGCGCCGCACCTGGGACGCCGCGAGTGCGGGGTCCGAGCCGGTCGGCGGCGCGCCCGGGCCGGAAGGCGAGCGCGAGCAGCAGGGGCAGGCCGGTGCCGCGGCGAATCACCGAGGCGATGAGCTCGACCGAGGCCCCGTCGCTCCAGTGCAGGTCGTCGAGCACGAGCACGAGCGGGCGGTCCGCGGTGATCGCGGCGAGCAGCGCGCGGACGGCGCGGTGCGTGCGGTAGCGCTCGTCCGCCGGCCCGGCGCCGCCGCTGCGCGCGTCGTGGAGCGACGGCAGCACCTCGGCCAGCTCGGCCGTCAGCGCGTCGTCCCAGCCGGCCCGGCGCGGCAGGTCCGCGGCCACGACGTGGGCGTCGAGCGCGTCGGCCCAGACGCCGAACGGGACGTCGCGCTCGAACTCGGCGGCTGCCCCCGCGAGCACGAGCTGTCCCCGCCCGCCGGCGCGCTCGCGCAGCTCGGCCAGGAGCCGCGTCTTCCCGATGCCCGGCTCGCCGCTGACCGCCAGGCAGGCGCCACGGCCCTCCCCGAGCGCGGTCAGTGCCGCATCGACCTGCTCCAGCTCGGCGCCGCGCCCGACGATGTCGGGGTCCGCGATCATCCCGGCGCGAGCCTACGCGAGAATCGGGCGCCGATCCCGTGAGGCGGGTCGTGGTGCGCGCACCGGCCGCGGAGGACGCGGAGGCGTTCACGGCGGCGATGCGCGCCAGCCGGCGGCACCACCGGCCCTGGATCAGCATGCCGCAGACGGCCGAGGCGTACGCCGCGTACCTCGCGCGGACCGAGCGCGGCGACTTCGCGCCGTTCATCGCCTGCCGCACCGAGGACGGGGCGATCACCGGCTTCGCCAACGTGTCGACGATCATCCGCGGCCCGCTCCAGCAGGCGTTCCTGAGCTACGGCGGCGTCGCGCGGTTCGCCGGGCAGGGGTACATGACCGAGGCGCTGCAGCTCGTGCTGCGCGAGGCCTTCGTCACGCTCCGGCTGCACCGGCTCGAGGCGAACATCCAGCCCGGGAACGAGCCGTCGCGCGCGCTGGCCCGGCGCTGCGGCTTCGAGCTCGAGGGGTTCTCGCCCCGCTACCTGAAGGTCGGCGGCCGCTGGCGCGACCACGAGCGCTGGGCGCTGGTCGCCGAGCGCTGGCGGAACTCCCGGCCCTGACCGGCGTTGTTCCGGGCGTGACCGCCCTCCGGATCACCGGCCTCGCGCTGCTCGCCCTGCTGGCGTGCGCGCGGCCCGCCGCCGCGCTGCCGGACGCGCCGCCGCTCCACGACGCCGACTACCTCGCGTTCGCCGACCGGATCGTCGCGGGCGTGAACATCGACTGGGACGAGGCACGGCGGATGTACGTCTCACCCGGCAACGGATCCGCGGTGCGCATGAACGCCAACCTGCTGCTGGTCCACGCCGTGGCGGCGCGGGCCGGCCACGACGGCGCGGCGCGCCAGGACGGGCGCGCGCGGGCGCTGCTCGAGACGCTCACGCGCGCGCCGTCGTCCGTGCTCGCGGCCGGAGAGGACACGTCGGACCCCACGCGCAGCGTGTGCTGGACGCGCGACCTCGCCTCGCACCGGCGCGACCACCGGTCCTCGGACCCGCAGGTCACCGAGGCGCTCGCGCTGGCCTGGCGCGCGCGGCGCGCGCTCGGCGTGCCCGGGCCGCTCGCCGCGCGGGTGGCCGGCGCGATCGACCGCTGCGCCCGGCGGCCCGCGTGGCGCTTCCCGCACGGCGTCGCCAACCAGTTCAACTGGAACGCGCAGCTCTACGCGGACGCGGCTGCCGTGACCGGGCGCCGCGACCTGCTGCGCGGCGACTACCGCCGCTTCGTGCACCGCTTCGCGCAGAACGCCCGGCGCCCGGCCCGCGGCATGGCGGCCGCCAACCTCGGACCGGGCTACGGGTTCCGCTACTCGCCCGGCCAGCCGCCCGGCGCACGGCTCAACTTCGACACGCCGGAGTACGCGAACATCGTCGTCGGCGGCCTGCGCTGGCATGCGCGCGCCCTGCGGGCGGGCATGCGCCCGCTGCCGGCCGCCGACCGGCGCCTGCTGCGCGCCTGGATCACGCGGCTGCTCGCCGGGGCGTGGACGCATGCGGGCTACCTCAACTGGGACACCGGCTACGGCGCGGGACGCTGGCACTCGGGGCAGTACTGGGCGTTCGCGCAGCAGGGGCTGCTGGCCGTCGCGGCCGCCCCGGAGCTGTGGGCGAGCCGCGCCTACGGCCGCTGGGCGAAGGCGCTGTTCGACCGCGGCCTGCTGCTCTACGACCGGTGGGCGCGCGAGGCCGGGTCGCCGCTCGCGCCGCGGATGGTCCTCGGGGTGTTCTCCCGGCACCTCGACTACAACCTCTACGCCACGCGCATGGCCGCCAACGCCATGCGGGCCGTCGCGGCGGGCCTGGGCGCGATGCCGGCCGAGGACCCGCCGCCGCTCTACGCGTTCGACCCGGACACGGAGCGGCTCGCGGTGACGACGCCGCGCTACTCGACCGCGATCGTGCCCGACAACCGCGGGGCGTTCGACTACGGCGGGATCGACCTCGCGCGGCTGTTCGGTCCCGGCCAGCGCGTCGCGGGCACGATCGGCGGCGAGCCGCCGGACGCGTTCGGGCTGATCGTGCGCGACGCCGCCGGGCGCGAGGTGCTCGCGACCCAGCACGCGCGCGTGCGGCGCGGGCGCCTGCGCATCCTCGACTCGCCGCACGGCCGGGCACGGCACCCGCGGCCGTACGCGGCGTCGCCGCCGGCCGGCCCGTTCGAGCGGCTCGAGTCGCGCGGCAGCCTGCGGCGCGGCGGCCTGCGCCTCTTCACGCGCCACGTGTTCCGGCGCGACCGGATCGACGCCGCCTGGCGCGTCACCTGCGCGGGGCGCTGCGGCCCGTGGGACGTCGAGCTCGACCTCCCGACCTGGGGCGCCGGCGCGGCGATCGCCGTCGTGCGCCGCGACGGCACGCGGGTCCGCCTCGCCGGCCCCGGGGCCGACCCGGCCGCCGTCGTGGCCCTGCGCGACGTGCGCCGCATCGAGCTCGGCGAGCGCGACGGCGCCGGCTACACGGCGACGCCCGCGGGCGGCACCGACCGGGGCGTCCTCGCGGTGACCGCGGGGGTGGCGCAGCGCACCGCGCCCGACCCGGGGCCGACGCTCGCGCTGCGCCTGCTCGACGCGGCCACGGTGCGCGAGCTCGAGCTCTCGCTGCGGCTCGCACCGGGCGTCTGAATCGGGTTACGCGGGGGTGCCCGCGTTACGGCGATCACCCTCGGTAACGCCGTACCGTCGGTCGATGACCCCCCGCCTGCCGTACGCCGTCGCGCTGCTCGCGGCCGCCGCCCTCGCTGCCTGTGGAGACGACGAGGGCTCGAGCGGCGGGCGCGACGGAGCGCCGGTCGGTCAGGGCGGCGAGACGGCCGCGAGCGTGACCGACCAGCTGTTCGCGGGCAGCGCGGTGGAGAACGTCCCCAAGGCCGACGAGGGCAAGCGCGGCGGCAAGCTCCTGGTGCTCTCGGCCGGCGACGTCGACTTCCTCGATCCCGGCAAGACCTACTACACGTACGCGATCGGGATCCTCAACGCCGTGCACCGGGGGCTCTACGCCTACGATCCGCGCGACGTCACGGAGCCCGTGCCGGACCTCGCGGCCGGCCCGCCCGACATCTCGGGCGACGGCAGGACGGTGACGGTGAAGCTGCGGCCCGGGATCATGTTCTCGCCGCCCGTCAGCCGCGCCGCCACGTCGGCGGACGTCAAGTACGCGATCGAGCGCGCGTTCACGTCCAACGTGCAGAACGGCTACGTGCGGACGTACTTCAGCGACCTCGTCGGCGCGCCGGCCGGCCCCCCGGGCGACTACCGGCCGATCAGCGGGATCCGCACGCCCGACGACACGACGCTCGTCTTCAAGCTCACGAGGAACGGCGGCGCCGCGCTCGCGGGCGCGCTCGCGATGCCGATCTCGATCCCCGTGCCGAAGGAGTACGCGCAGCGCTACGACCGCGCCGCCCCGTCGACCTACGGCGAGCAGCACGCGGTGTTCACCGGGCCCTACATGGTCGAGAGCGATGCCGACGGCAAGCTGACGGGCTACACCCCCGGCCGGCGCATCAGCATCGTGCGCAACCCCGACTACACGCCCGACGGCGACTTCCGCCCCGCGTTCCTGGACGCGATCGAGATCCAGTCCGGCAACGACGACACCGCCGTCGCGACGCGGCGGGTGCTGTCGGGCGAGAGCATGGCCTCCGGCAACTTCCAGCCGCCGGCGAGCCAGCTCGAGCGACTGCTGGAGAGCGACAAGCCGCAGCTGTCCGCGCTGCCGAGCGGCGGCTGGCGCGGGGTGTCGATGGACACCAGCCGCCCGCCGTTCGACGACGTGGACGTGCGCAAGGCCGTGATCGCGGGCATGGACCGCACGGCGCTGCGCCAGCAGCGCGGCGGCGAGGCGCTCGGCCCGATCGCGCAGCACTGGATCCCGCCCGGCATGGCGGGCTTCGAGGAGTCCGGCGGGCCGGAGGGCTGGCCCGAGCTCGACTTCATGCGCAAGCCGGAGGGCGACCCCGCGCTCGCGGCGAAGTACTTCAAGGCCGCCGGCTACGCCTCCGGCAAGTACGAGGGCGGCGAGACGCTCCTGCTCGTCGCCGACAACAGCGAGCCGGACAAGTCGATCGGCCAGATCGTCGAGGCCCAGCTGAACGAGCTCGGCTTCAAGACGAAGCTCCGGCTGGTCACGCGCGACACGATGCTCACCCGCTTCTGCCAGGTCTCCGGCTCCGAGGTCAACGTGTGCCCGTCGTTCGGCTGGGCGCAGGACTTCAACGACCCGCAGACGGTGCTCGACCCGACGTTCGACGGCCGGCTGATCCTCGAGGCGAGCAACGTGAACTGGTCCGAGCTCGACGACCCGGGCGTGAACGCCGCGATCGAGAAGGCGAAGACCGTCATCGACCCGGCCAAGCGCGCGCAGGCGTGGGCCGACGTGAACAAGGCGGTCGTCGCGCTGGCCCCGGCGGTCCCGTTCATGTGGGACTACCAGTCGGCGGTGGCGTCGCCGAACGTGCGCGGCGTGCAGAACGGCTACTCGACGACCTGGGACTGGAACTTCACGTCGATCCGCTGAGTAGCTGATCGGCCGGGGCGTCGTCGTCGGTCAGCGGGTCGGCGCCGCCCAGCAGCCGCTCGACCTCTGCGCGGCGGTAGATGCGCGCGCCCTCGGCGCTCGAGCCGACCGCCGCGGGCAGCGGCCGCTGCGACGCGATGAGCACGAGGTTGCCGCCGGCCGGCGCGCCGCCGGGGCGGCGCGGCACGGCGACGAGCGCGACGTCGGAGAACGTGCGCAGCAGGGTCGCCGCCTCCGCGCGCACGAGGGCGAGCCCGCCGTAGTCGATCACGTTGAGCAGGTAGGCGCCGCCGGGCCGCAGGACGCGCCGGACGTCCTGCGCGAACTCCGTCGTCGCCAGGTGCCAGGGGATCGTGCGGCCCCCGAACGCGTCGCCGACGACGACGTCGGCCGAGGCGTCGGGCCGGTCGCGCAGCGTCACGCGCGCGTCGCCGACGCGGACCTCGAGGTCCGGGCCGGTCCGCAGTCCCAGCTCGTCGCGGGCCAGGTCGATCAGCTGCGGGTCGACCTCGAGCACGCGGGAGCGGGAGCCGGGCCGCGTCGCCGCGAGGTAGCGCGGCAGCGTGAAGCCGCCGCCGCCCACGAAGACCGCGTCGAGCGGCGCGCCGGCCGGGCGCAGCGCGTCGAGCGCGTCGCCCATCCAGCGCACGTACGCGAACTCCAGGTGGCGCGGGTCGGCCAGATCGACGTAGGAATGGCGCAGGTCGTCGAGCCGCAGCACCCGCGCCGACGGCCGGGTCGGGTCGGCTTCCACCTGCGCGCAGTAGTAGACGCTCTCGGTGGTGCAGCGGGTTCCGGCCGCCGCCGCGGCCGCGGCGAGCATGACGGCGGCGCCGGCCGCCACCGCCGGCGCCGGGCCCGGGAGCGCGCGGAACGCGGCCGCGACGGCGCAGCCGGTCAGCACGAGCAGCGCGCCGACGGCGATCACCGTCACCCGGACGGGCAGCAGCGGGACGAGCACGAACCCGGTCGCGAACGTCCCCACGAGCGCGCCCCCCGTCGCCCAGGCCGAGAGCCGGCCCACCACGCTCCCGCTCGACGCGAGGTCGGCCAGCTGGAGCTTGACGACGACCGGCGTGATCGCGCTCAGCACCGCCGCCGCCGGCAGCAGGGCGAACATCGCGATGGCGAGCGCGCCCGCGTCGCCGCCGCCGTCGAGCGCCTCCCCGAGCACACGCACGAGCGGGACCGTCGCGATCGCCAGCAGCCCGCCGGCGATCAGGAGCACCGCGAGCAGCCGCCGCCCGTCGAACTGATCGGCCGCGAGGCCGCCGAGCGCGGCGCCCGCGGCGATCCCGGCGAGCACGACGCCGATGATCGTCGTGTACGTCTCCAGCGTGAGGCCGACGTAGGGCGCGAGGAGCCGCACCCCGAGGATCTCCAGCACGAGCACGGATCCCGACGCGCCCGCCACGAGCAGCGCGGCGAGCGCCGGCGGGAGCGCGGCCGGCCGCGGCACGCTCAGCCCAGCCGCCCGAGCGCGTCGACCACGAGCGTCCAGAAGCGCTCCACGTCGAGCTCGACCGCCACCTGGGCGTTCGGGGCGTGCCCGAGCCGGCCGTCGAGGTCGACGACGGTCGCCCCGCGGGTCCAGCGCCCGGCCGTCTCGATCGCCATGAACGCGGGCACGCAGCGGACGACGGCCGGCTCGGCGACCAGCGCCACCGCGCAGGGGTCGTGCACGGGCGGATCGTCGAAGCCGAACAGCTCGCGGTAGGTGGAGGCGAAGAACGCGAGCAGGCCGTTCACCCAGCCGGCGAGCGGCGTGCCGAGCGCGCCGATGCGCGCGATCACCTCCGGCGTGGCGAGCGCCTGGTGGGTCAGGTTCAGGCCGATCATCGTGAACGGGATCCCGCTCGCCAGCACGGCTTCCGCCGCCTCGGGATCCGCCCAGGCGTTGAACTCGGCGTAAGGAGTCCGGTTGCCGCGACCGGTCGAGCCCCCCATCCACACGATCTCGCGCACCTGGCCGGGGCGCAGGCCGTCGAGCGCCGCGGCGACGTTGGTCAGGGGACCCGTCGCGACGAGCGTGTAGGGGTCGGCCGCGCCGGTGATCAGCGCGCGCGCCGGCCGGGGGTCGAGCGGGACCGCCGGCTCCGGCAGCGGCGGGCCGTCGAGCGCGCTCTCGCCGTGCACGTCGGTCGCGACCTCCAGGTCGGCATGGCCCTCGGCGCCGGCGGCGATGGGGATCCCGTCGAGGCCGGCGAGCGTCGCGACCCCGCGCGCGTTGCGCGTGACCTGGTCGAGCAGCCCGTTGCCGGCGACCGTGGTGATCGCGCGCAGGTCGATCCCCGGGTGCCCGGCCGCGAGCAGGATGGCGATCGCGTCGTCGTGCCCCGGATCGCAGTCGAGCAGGATGGAAACCGCCACCCGCGGCACGATAGGCGGTCGCTCAGCGCGGCACGAGCGCCGCGGCCGCCTCGGCGCGCGACTCGAAGAGCGCGAACAGGTCCGAGACGCCGGCCAGCTCGAACACGCGCCGGACCGGCCCGTGCGGGCACACGACCACGAGCTGCCGGTCGCGCCGGCCGAGCTGCGCCCGCGCGCGCAGCAGCACGTTGATCGCGCTCGAGTCGAGGAAGGTCACGTCGCAGAGGTCCACCACGAACGCGCCCTCGCTGGTGTGGATCGCGGTGTCGAGCTGCTCCTCGACGAAGGCGGCGTTGCCGAGGTCGAGCTCCCCGCCGAGCTGCACGCCGGGAACGCCCGTCAATGGGTCCGTTTCAGTCTCCAGGTCGTTCATGCCGGCAACCTGGCACGGCCGCGCGGCCACACCGAGCGCCGGCGTCGGTGCTGCGACGTCGGCATGCCGACATGGGTCGTGCGGGTAGGACGCCACGGTGGCCGAAAAGCTGAGCATCGTCGACGCCGACCCGGATCTGGCCGACCGGCTCGCGCCCGAGGACCTGGAACGCGCGCGCCGCCAGGCGCTGGCCCGCGTCCAGCGGCTCTCCCCCGGGGAGTGGGACGCTGCCGCCGCGCTCGAGCACGACACGCACCACCGCGGCTTTCTCATCGTCGACGGCCTCCTGAGCCGCACCGTCGAGGTGCTCGGCCGCCGCTGCGTCGAGCTGCTCGGCCACGGCGACGTCATGCGCCCGTGGCAGTGGGACGACGAGGGCTCGCACGTGCGGGCCGAGGTCGGCTGGATCGTGCTCGAGCCCTCGCGGCTCGCCGTCCTCGACAGCGGGCTCGTCCAGCGGATGGCGCCGTGGCCGGTGCTGGGCGTGGAGCTCTTCAACCGCGGCACGCGCCGCGCGCACCACCTCGCGGTCGCGCTCGCGATCGCCTACCACCAGCGCGTCGACGACCGCCTGCTGCTGATGCTGTGGCACCTCGCGGAGCGCTGGGGCCGCGTGCACCCGGACGGCATCGTCGTGCCGCTGCCGCTCGCGCACCAGCGGCTGGCCGACCTGGTCGGCGCCCACCGGCCGTCCGTGACCACGGCGATGGGCGAGCTCACCCGGTCGGGCGCCGTGAGCCGCCGCTCGAACGGCCACTGGGTGCTGCATGGCGATCCGCCCGAGCAGCTGCGCCACCACCGGCTCGTGGCGGCCCTGAGTTAATCAGGCTGCGCGCCGCGCCAGCCGACCGCCTCGGCGCCCGCGGCCACGGCGGCGGCGAGGGCCTCCTCCGGATCCGCCCCGCCGGCGAGCCGCGCGGCGAGCGTGCCGGCGAACACGTCGCCGGCGCCGGTCGTGTCGACGACGTCCACGGCAGGCGCGTCGCAGGCGATCGTGCCCGCCGGCGTCGTCCAGCGCGCGCCGTCCGCGCCGAGGGTGACGACGACCGAGCGCGCGCCGCGCGCCAGCAGGGCGGCGGCGAGCGCGTCCGGGTCCGTGTCCGGCTCGCCGGCCGCGAGCTCCGCGGCCTCCCCGGCGTTGACGATCAGCGGATCGGCCGCGGCGAGGACCGCGCCGGGCAGGGCCCGCACCGGGCTGGCGTTGAGCACGAGCCGCGCCGCGCCGCGCGCGGCCGCCGCGACGGCCTCCTCGGGGATCTCGAGCTGGACGAGCACGATCGCGGCGCCCGCGACCGCCGCGCCGACGTCGGCGGCGGCGAGCCGGCCGTTCGCCCCCGCGACCACCACGATCGAGTTCTCGCCCTCCGCGTCGACCACGATCACCGCGGTCCCGGAGGGCTCCCCCGCGACGACCCGGACGGCGGCGGTGTCGACGCCGGCCCGCTCGAGCCCCGCCCGCAGCGCCTCGCCGGCGGCGTCGTCGCCCAGGCAGCCGACCATCGCGACGCGTGCGCCGGCCCGCGCCGCGGCCGCCGCCTGGTTCGCGCCCTTGCCGCCCTGCGCCCGGCTCAGCGACCGTCCGAGGACCGTCTCACCCCCGGCCGGGCGCCGCTCCGTCTCCACGATCACGTCCTGGTTCAGCGATCCTACGACCACGACTGTCCCGGGCATCGCGCGCACGGTACCGTCCCGGGCGACCTGCCACCGGAGGAGGAGGAAGCAGCCATGGCCGACAGCGTCTATCGCGTCACCGAGGTGATCGGCTCGAGCACGGAGTCCTGGGAGGCCGCCGCGCGCTCGGCGGTCGAGACCGCGGCGAACACGGTGCGCGACCTGCGCGTCGCCGAGGTGGTCCGCCAGGACCTCACGATCGAGAACGGCGGGGTCACGGCGTTCCGGGTCCGGCTGGCGATCTCCTTCAAGTACGAGTCCGGCGACTGAGCCGATGGCGGTCGGGGCGCCGTCGTACGCCAGTGGGACGGCGGCGCTCCCGCTGCTGGGCGGGACGATCGGGGCCAACCTCGCGCCTAAGCCTGGCGCCCTGGTGTCGCGACCCTGCAGCGCGGACCGGGCGCCTCGGCGAGCTTCCGGTCGAGCGTCACCAGCACGGCGTCGACCAGCTCGGCGAGCGCCACGTAGCTCGCGTCGTAGATCGACAGGTTCTGGCGGAGCTCCCACGCGCGCGGCGCGAGCAGGTCGTAGGGCCACGCCTCGATCGCCAGGTCGCGGAGGTCGGCGTGCGCCTGCGCGGCCTGATCGGCGCCGACGTGCTCGGCGAGCTCCTGGCGCCGGATGACGTTGGCCGTCTCGTAGCCGAGCAGGCTCGGGGCCATGAGATGGGCCCCGGTGAGCTGAGCTGTGGCCCAGCGTCCGTCGGCGCCGCTGTCCAGCAGGACCGCGACCAGTGCAGAGGCGTCGCAGACGACGCGGGCCGTCACCGGCGATCTGCGTCCCGCGCGGCGAGGATCGTCGCGGCGTCGACGCGGGCGCCGGTGGTCTCCACGCGCGCCCGCGCACGGACGATGACGTCGTCGACCGCGGGTCGGTCGGCCGTCTCGATGAGCAGGCCGCGGAGGTACTCCTGCAGCGACTTCCCGGCTCGGGCGGCGCGGCCGGCGTGCTCGGCGCGGACGGCGTCGGGCACGTCGCGGATGGTGATCGCCACGCTCATGCCTGCATAGTAGCATCACCACCTGCATATTGCAGCTCCCGTTCGCGCCGTCACCGGACGCGAGCGGGAGCGGGAGAAAGGGACCTACGCCGGCAGCGCGACGGGCGCGTGCACGTCGGCGAGCACGTAGCGCTCGGCGTGGCCGCGGCGGCGCGCCAGCGCGGCGAGCGGCGCCATCAGCACGCGCACGGCCCAGGCCGGCGGGAACGGGGCGCGGACCTCGCGCTCGTAGCGGCGGACGAACAGGGCGAGGTGCATCGGCTTGGGCATGCCCTTGCGGGTCGTGTTGCCCTCGTGCGCCAGCTCGACGGTGGTCTCGAAGAGCTGCTCCATGTCGAGGGCGGGCTCGACCTCGACGCGGACGCGGGCCGTGCCCTCGCCGCCGTTGGCGAAGCGGTGCACGCGCCCGGCGGGCACGACGACCGTCTCGCCGGGGCCGGCGACGATCCTGCGCAGCCCGAGGCGGAACTGCATCGTGCCCTCGAGCAC
Organism: uncultured Solirubrobacteraceae bacterium; assembly: GCA_963827335.1. Taxonomy (GTDB): domain Bacteria; phylum Actinomycetota; class Thermoleophilia; order Solirubrobacterales; family Solirubrobacteraceae; genus DASQMT01. Next base: position 483,539 of record CAWHAP010000023.1, on the reverse strand, counting down.
GTGGAAGCGCTCCTCCTGCTCGGGGTGCACGTGCGCGCCGGGCACATGACCGTCCTCGGCCAGCTCGAGCTCGAACTCGAGCAGCCGGCCGTCGGTGTCGGCAGCGGTCTGGAGGAAGGTGATGCGCTCGCCGCTGACGGGGTTCTCGAGGGTCTGTCCTGCGAAGGCCATTGGAAGGGCTCCTGGGTCACGGGGGTGGGTGTGCAAGGAGACTCCCGGCCCGGGCGTCGCGCGTCGTCGGCGGCGATGACGATCCGCGCCCCTCCGCGATGACGATCCGCGCCGCCCCCAGGGGCGGCGGGGCATCCTCCTCGCGGAGGACGGGAGGGGGACCTACGGGGTGACGCGGACGGGTGTTCCCTCGCGCAGCCGCCGGGCCATCCAGCGGATGTCGGCGTTGTCCGTGCGGACGCAGCCGTGCGATCGGGCGCTGCCCAGCGGGTCGGCCAGCAGCGGGCCGGAGCGGCCGTGCAGCGCGACGCGGCCCGGGCCGCCGCCGTAGTCCTTGAGCACGTTCGAGTGCGCGGTCAGGTGCAGCGCCCAGGGGCCGAGCGCCGAGCCGGCCGGCTGGCGGATCCGCTCCGCGACGGCGAAGCGGCCGAGCGGCGTCGGCGTGGCGGGCGTGCCGACCACGACGCGCAGCGAGCGCACCCGGCGGCCGCTGCGGTAGACGACGAGCCGGCGCGCGGAGCGGTCGAGCTCGGCGCGCCACGGGGTGCGGCCGAGCCGGAGGCGGTCGGCGCGCAGCCAGCCCGCGGCGTCGTTCGGCCGGCGCTGCAGACGGACGCGGACCCACAGCGCGCCCGCCTCGTCGCGGACCGCGCGCAGCACGAGCAGCCGCACGGGCCCGCCGCCCCACGGCGCGCGGGTCCCGATCCGCTCGCCGGCCCCGCCGCCGGGCGTCCGGTGCACGCGCACGGGGGCGAGCACGTGGGCGACCCAGGCCGAGCGCGCCGTCGGAGCGCCGACGGCGGGCGCGGCCGGGGCCGCCGGCTCGCCGGCGACCGGGGCGGCCGGGTCGTCCGCGGCCGCGGGAGCGGCCGCGCAGGCGAGCGCGGCGAGCGCGGCCGCGGCGAGGCGCCGCGGCCGCGTCACGCGCTCAGCCGGTGACGCCGCCACCGCGCGTGCCCTGGCTCGGGCGGGCCCGGACGGCCGCGCGATCGCGCGCGGTCTGCGCGCCCTGCGCGGTGGCGATCGCCCGGTTGACGAGCCGGCCGCGGGCGTCGACCTCGGCCCGGGCGGTCAGCCGGAACGTCCTGACGGCGCCCCTGCGCAGGAGCTGGATCGTCCAGCACGCGCGGCCGGCCGAGAAGCGCGCGCCGCGCGCCCGGTCGAACACCATGCCGTCGGGCAGGCGGTCGCACACGCGGACGTTGCTCGCCGCCGTGTTGCGCGCGCGGACCTTGATCGTGTACTTCACGATCCCGCCCCCGGCGACGCGGTGGCGCTTCGCGGTCTTCTTGACCGTGATGCGCCCGCCGCGCTCGGAGACCGCGTCGACGCCGGCGACGTCGCCGTTGTTCTCGGCGTCGACGTCCGTGCCGTCGGCCGCGACGAGCGCCGAGTTCACGAAGTCGCCGGTGGCGGTGGCCGTGGCGACGATCGTCACCTCGGTGCGCCCGCCGCGCTTGAGCGTGCCCAGCGCGCAGCGCACGAGGTGGCCCTCGACCGCGCACTTGCCCTGCTGCGGCGTGATCGTGCCGATCTGGAGGCCGGCCGGGACCGGGTCGGTCAGCGTCACGTTGTGCGCCGCGTCGGGGCCGTTGTTGTGGACGGCGAGCCGGTAGGTGAACTTCTCGCCGACCAGCGGCCGGGCGATCGACGCCGTCTTGGTCAGCGCCAGGTCGTAGCGCGGCGCCGAGGCGCCGTCGACCACGCCGGACACCTTGGCGACGTCGTTGTCGGGGTTGGGGTCGAGCACGTCGCCCGACACGCGGGCCACGTTCTCGAGGGTCGAGCCGGCCGCGAGGCCGTTCGCCGCGGCGACGACCTGGATCGCCGCCGCACCGCCGCTCGCCATCGCGCCCAGGTCGCAGCGCACGTCCTGGCCGGCGGTCGCGCAGGTCCCCTGCGTGCTCGACACGCGGACCACCGAGAGACCGGCGGGGACGGCGTCGCGCACCGTGACCCCGGCCGCGGCGGAGGGACCGTCGTTGAACACGTCGAGGATGTAGGTGACCTCGCCGGTCGCGTACAGGCGCGTCGAGCGCTTGGCGATCCGCAGGTCGGACGCGGGCCCGACCTTCGTGTCGGCGGTCGCGGCATTGTCGCTCAGGTCGAGGTCGGTCTCGGTGCCGCTGACGCGGACCCGGTTCTGGACCGTGGCCGAGCCGAGCTCGGTCCCGACCTTCACGGTGACGGTGCGCTCGGCCGTCGCGCCGACGGCGAGCGCGCCGACCGCGCAGGTGACCTGCTGCCCGCTCGCCGCGCAGCCGGCCGAGGCCGACGCGAACGTCAGGCCGGCGGGCAGCTCGTCGACGAGCGTCACGCCCGTGGCGGGCGACGGGCCGCCGTTGCGCGCGGTCAGGGTGTAGGTCGCCGACCCACCGGCCGGCACCTCGGCCGGGCCGGTCTTGGCGACCGACAGGTCGGCCACCGGCGTGACGTCGACCGGCGAGGACGCCGTGTTGTCGGTCGGGTCGATCTCCGTGTTGAGCACGGTCGACACCTCGGCCTGGTTGAGCTGGGTGCCGACGTCGTCGCCGGTCGCGACCACGGTCACGTCGGCGTCCTGCTGCTCGTCGATGCGGCCGAGATCGCACGTGATCACCTGGCCCGCGACCGAGCAGGTGCCCTGGTCGGGGGTCGCCGAGACGTACGTCACGCCGGCCGGCAGCGTGTCGACGAGCGTCACGCCGAAGGCGTCGGACGGGCCGCGGTTGACGACGCGGAGCTTCCACGTCGCGTTCAGCGTCTGCGCGACCTGCGGGGTCGTCGTGGTCTTGCTCAGCTCGAGGTCGACCGCGTTCCCGACGGCGATCGTCGCCGACGCCGCGTTGTTCGACGCGTCGGTCTCGGCGACCGAGCCGCCCACCACAGCGGTGTTGACGATGCCGCCGTCGGGCGTGCCGGGCGCGATGCGGGTCGTGATCCTGCGCACGGCGTGCGCGCCCGGCGCGAGCGTCCCGATCGTGCAGGTCACGACGCCGGCCGCGTGCACGCAGCCCGGGTCGTCGGCGCTGACGAACGTCACCTCGGCCGGGAGCGTGTCCGTGATCACCACGTCACGCCCGTCCGACGGGCCGTCGTTGACCGCGTCGAGCGTCCACTCGACGACCTCGCCGGCCTTCGCCGCGGGCTGCGCGGTCTTGGTCAGCGCGAGGTCGACGTGGGTGTCGGACGTGATCGTGCCGGTGTCGGACGCCGGGTCGGGCCGCTCGTCGCTGGTCGCGGCGGCGGTGTTCTCGAGGTCCGTGCCCGCGTCGAGCGACGCGTCGACGTGCACGGGCAGCGTGATGGTCAGGGTCTCGCCGGCGTCGAGGCCGTCGATCTCCCAGGCCAGCGACGGGCCGGTGCCGTCGGTCTCGTCGAAGCCGGTGTCGGCGCCGGCGGGCGTGGCCGTGCCCGGCGTGTAGGCCACGCCGCTCGGCAGCGTGTCCTCGACCACGACGTTGCGCGCGCGCACCGTGCCGGTGTTCTCGACCACGATCGTGTAGCTCTGGTCGGTGCCGGCGTCCGCCGTCGCGCCGTCCGGCGTCTTGGTGACGTCCAGGACCGGCACGGAGAGCACCGCCTCCGCCGGGTCGGGCCCGGCGTGGTAGGGGCCGCTGCCGTCCGCGGTCGCGCCCGACTCGTCCTCCCAGTCCACGGAGGCCTGGGCGACGTGCGGGTTCGGGTTCGTGCGCGCACCCGTCTGCGGGAGCGCCTGGAACGTCAGGACGCGCGAGGCGCCCGGCGCGAGCGAGGCGACGAGGTCGTCCCACGTCAGCGTCTGGCCGCTGATCGACGGGTTGCCCACCGGCGTGCCGTCGAGCTGCGCGGAGCCGGCGACGTAGGTCCAGTCGTCGGGCAGCACGTCGGCCACGTCGAGGTCATGGGCGACGGCGAGCGTGCCCGTGTTCGTGACGACGACGCGCCACGTGAACGGCTGCAGCACCTCGGCCGGGGCCGACTCCGGGTTGCCGCCGGCGCCCGTCGTCTGGGCGATGCCGACGCGCGGGAAGACGGCCAGCAGGTTCGCCGACGACTCGCGCGGCGCGTAGTTGGGGTACGTGAAGCCCGGGTTCGCGGCACGCGTGGCGGCCGCGAGCCCGTAGGCCGAGGTGATGCGCGCCGTGTTGTCCACGGACGCGTTCTGGGCGATGCCCGCCGACGACGCGAGCTGCGCGGTGTAGGAGAGCACGACCTCGGCGTTCGGCGCGATCGGGCCCGGGATGTCCCACGCCATCGTGGAGCCGGAGCCGGCCCACGGCGTCGTCTGCAGCGCGGCGCCGTCGACCGGGGTGACCGCGACGAGCTCGGTGTCGGGCCGGTCGGTCACGTGCACGTCGTGGAGCGGGCTCTGGCCCGTGTTGCGCACGACGACGGTGTACGTGGCGGTGTCGCCCGGCGTGATCCGGCCGGCGGCCACGGTGCCCGTGACGTCCTTGACGATCTCCGGGTCCGGCTCGTGCACCGTGACCGCGTGGGTCGCCGGGCCGGCGCTCTGCGAGAACGACCCGGGCGACGGGTTCGCGCCGGGGGTGCCGGCGATCACGTTCGTCGCGTTGTCGTACGCCGTCGCGGTGTTCGTGAGCACGTCGCCCTCGGCGGCCGCGCCGCCGACGTGGGCGCGGTAGCGGATCCGCACGACGCGATCGGCGCCCGACTGGCCCACGTCGCCGATGAAGTAGCCCTGCGTCTGACCCGACGCCGGGAGCGGCGTGGCGCCGAGGTCGCCGGGGGCGCCGCAGCCGGAGATGCAGGCCGCGTCGACGAAGCCGTCCCACGTGAGGTTCGCCGGCAGCGTGTCGAGCACGGTGACGTCGTAGTAGGTCAGGTCGCGGCGCAGCGTGACGTCCAGCGAGTACGTCGCCTGCTCGCCGACCGTCGCCGTCGTGCGGTCGGCGGTCTTGGCGATGCCGAGGCCGATCAGCTCGATCGCGCGCGAGGCGTTCGACACGTAGCCGGTGTTCGTGGACGACGCGGAGGTGCGCTCGCCCGCCGTCGCGCCGGGGTGGCTCGTCGTCGTGCTCAGCGCGGACACGGTCAGGATCGAGCCGGCGGTCGCGGGCACGTCGACGCGCAGGGTGAAGGGGTGCGACGCGTTCGCGCCCGGCTCGATGACGCTGTCGACGATCGTGATCGTCCGCGTGGCGAGATCCCACGTGCCGCCGCCGACGGCGCCGCCGTCGGCGACGGGCGCGCCGGAGACCCACGGGGTCAGGCCCGCCGGGACGGCGACCTTCGTCTGGGTGTCGTGCGCGCGCGAGCGCCCGGCGGCGTTCGCCACCGCGACGGTGTAGGCGACGACGTCGCCCGGGGAGACGGTGGTGCCGGAGGCCGGCGCGGTGAACGTCGTCGTGATCGACGGCTCGACGATGGCGGTCGTGCGGTTGGCCGCCGCCGTCGAGGGCGTGAGCGTGCGCGCCGCGTTGAGCGAGTCGAGGTAGGCGAACGTGCCCGACTGCACGAGCGTGCCGCCGGCCACGTTGGCGGCCTCGTCGTCGAGCGTCGTGGCGAAGTTGACGTGGAAGACGTCGGCGCCCGAGCCCGAGGCGTTCACGTAGCCGTCGGGGAAGGTGAGGCGGATGAACGGGTTGAGCGGGTCGCTGTTGTCGTAGACGGCGGTGACGCCGCCGGGCAGCGGGCCGCCGGCCAGGTCGGCGACGAGCGTGCCCCCGACGAACGTCTGGCGCGGGCCGATCGGCATCGTCCAGGTCGACTGGCTGCCGGACAGCGTCGTGCCGGCGGGGATGGTGAGCGTGCTCGCGTAGTCGATGCGCTCGCCGATCGTCGCCTGCGCGTTCGCGGTGGCGTTCGTGTTCCCGGTCTCGTTGACGCCGGTGGAGCGGGTCAGCGTCACCGTCGGCGCGGCGGAGGCCACGCTCGTCGGGTCCGCGGCCGCGGACGTGTTGACCATCCCGGCGGTGACGGCCGGGTCGATGTTCGTCGCCGGGTAGTACCGGAAGGTGCCGCCGGCGTTGTGGTCGCTCTCGTACGTGCGGACGCCGGCCCGGTGGTTGAACGTGCTGGCGGGGCGCACGCCGGCGGGCACCACGTAGTCGTACGTCAGCGTCCTCGTGGCGGCGGCGGCGATGTCGAGGCCGGTCCACGTGATGCGGCCGGCGGCGCAGACGCCGCCGTCGGAGATGTTGGAGACCGCGGCGCAGTCGACCGTGGGGCTCGCCGGCGTCAGCGCGGCGTTCGGCAGCCGCTCCCACACCTCGGCGTCCTGCGCGTCCCGCGTGCCGTTGTTGGTGACGTCCACGCGGATGGTGACCGTGTCGCCGGCCTGGACGACGCCGCCCGTGTCGGTGTTGGCCGGGTTGCCGGCGCCGGGCGTGTCGTTGACGTCGCGCCAGCCCTCGGTGAGCGAGAGCTGGGCCTCGGCCCAGGTGAAGTCGACCTGGTCGCGCAGCGGGAAGCTCTCGCCGCTCGTGTTGGCGTGCGCGAACTTCATCAGGTTGCCCTTGACCTGATCGGACGCGCCGGCGGTCGGGTCGACGACGCGCGCCGCGACGAGGACCTCGAAGACCTGGCCGTTGGCGGCGTCGTCGGAGCCGTCGCCGAGCGTCCAGCTCACGACCGGGTCGCCCAGGACGCCGGTGAACGGCTGGATCGTGACGGTGTTGTCCGGCGTGGCGACGTAGCTCTCGAACGTCGTGCCCGTCGGCAGGAAGTCGGTCACCGTCGGGTCGCCGGTGTCGAGCAGCGAGGGGAAGTCGACGCGCAGCCGGAAGCAGACGCGGTCGCCGGGGCCGTAGGGGCCCGCGGTGACGTCGCTGTAGGTGCCGGTGCCGCAGTCCACGGGCGTGGCACCGCCCGCGGCGCGGATCGTCTTGTCGATCGAGGGCGAGCCGGCGGACTGGCTCGCCGCGGAGGCGTCGACGTCGTCGGTGCCGTCGGCGTCGGGCTCGGCGGGCAGGCCGGGCGTCGTGTCGATCTTGGCGCCGACGGGATCGCAGTCGGCGGGCGCCACGCAGCGCTGGAAGTCCTTGCCGAGCAGGTCGACGGTGTTCTGCCACGAGTCGCGCGCGAGCACGGGCCGATCGTCGTTGAAGTTCTCCTGGTAGTGCGTGCGCGCGCGGGTCGAGAAGGCGATCTCGTGGTGGCTCGACGGCTGCATGCGCGCGAGCGCGGCGTCCGTCGAGGAGTCCCACAGCAACGTCCACGTGCCGCTCGCGTTCTCCGTCGCGTTCGTGTAGGGCGCGCTCGGGCCGTTGCCGGCGGTGAAGGCGCAGTCGCCGTCGGCCGACAGCGCGGGCGAGCTGAGCGGGCACAGGCCGTCCGGCACCGTGTCGGTGACGCGGATGTCCTCGACGTAGCGGTACTCGCCCGTGTCGACGGCGAGCGTCCAGCGGGTCAGCTGCCCGTCGGTGATCGTGCCCTGGTTGTGGCTCTTGAGGATGCGGACGTCCTCGGCGGTGCGCACGAGGGTGTCGTCGTCGGAGACCGGCGTGACGGCGTTGTAGTTGCCGCCGACGGTCGCGTAGGTCGGCAGCGCCTGCTCGTCCTGCGTGCGGGCGCCGCGGTTGTTGTCGAGGTTCGACCCCTGGTCGAGGCTTGCCGCCGTCGGCGTCGCTCCGCTCCAGGTCATCGTGTTCTCGCGCATCGGGACGGCGGCGACGTAGCGGATGTCGCGGGTCGCGCCGGCGGCGAGCGCGGCGAGCCCGGTCCAGCGGACGCGGGTGTAGACGCCGGTCGGCAGCGGGCCCGCGCCGTCCGGGTCGAGCGAGACGGTCGCGACCTCGCTGGGGACGTCGCAGTTCGCCGGGGCGGCGACGTTGCCGTCGAGCCCGCCCGAGCCCGGCCACTCCTCCGTGTCGCCCGGGTTGGTCGGCGCGTCGGTCGTGTGGTCGTCCTGGCCGCAGCCGAGGAACTCGAGGCCGGCGGGCAGGTAGGTCTCGACGGTCAGCGGCCCGGTCGCGGCGACGGTGTTGTTGTCGAGGTGGAGCCGGTAGACCGTCTGGTGGTCGTGGGCGCCGCGGAGCAGCTCGCCCTCGGGGCTGGGCTCGTCGACGGTGATCTCGACCGCGGTGATGTTGGTCGTGGCCGACTTGGCGTCCTGGCCGGTCGCGCCGCTCGAGTAGACGCCGCCCGCGGTGAAGGCGGGCAGCACGCGCGGGTCGGTGTTGAGGTACGTGCTCGCGGTGTGCGTGTAGGACGAGCGGGTGCTGATGTTGTAGGCGTCGGCGCCGGCGGTCGCGTGCGCGACCCGGTAGGTGAGCGTGCCGGTCGCGTTGGGCGAGAGGTCGCCGACGTTGCTCCAGATCAGCGTCGTCGGGTTGCCGAGGCCGCCGCCGATGACCTGCGGCGTGACGGCGGCGCCCTCGTAGGAGGCGGACCCGGGGACGTAGCTGATCCCGGCGGGCAGGACGTCGCGGAACGTGAGGTTGTAGCCGTAGGGCTGGCCCGAGGGGTTGGCCGCGGTCAGCGAGACCGTGGCGGTCTTGCCCAGCAGCACGCGCGCGGGCGCGTCAGCCGTGAGCCCGACGTTCGGCGTTCCGGCGGCGTGCGCGGCGGGCGCACACGCGACGGCACCCAGGAGGACGAGGACGACCAGCAGGGCACGGCGCAGCACGGAGATCTCCCGGGAACGGAACGGCAAGGCTCCTGGCGTATCGACGCACTGGAAAGGAACTTGAGGAACCGGTCAGGATTCACACGGCGGTCGGTGCGCCCTCCTTCTCGTGGTGCCGATAGAACTCGACCGGCTCCGCCGGCAGGGGCGTGTTGCCGAGGATCAGGTCGGCCGACTTCTCTGCGGTCATCATCACGGGCGCGTAGATGTTGCCGTTGGTGACGTACGGGAACACCGAGGCGTCGACGACGCGCAGGCCTTCGACGCCGTGCACGCGCATCGTCAGCGGGTCCACGACGGACTGCTCGTCGGTGCCCATCTTGGCCGTGCAGCTGGGGTGCAGCGCCGTCTCGGCGTCGCGCGCGACCCAGTCGAGGATCTGCTCCTCCGTCTCGACCTCCTTGCCGGGCGAGATCTCGCCGCCGCTGAACGGCGCGAAGGCCGGGGCGTCGAGGATGGCGCGCGTGACGCGGATCGCCTCGACCCACTCGCGCCGGTCCTGCTCCGTGGAGAGGTAGTTGAACTTCAGCGCCGGCTTCTTGCGCGGATCCTTGCTGATCGCCTTGCACGTTCCGCGCGCGTCCGAGTACATCGGGCCGACGTGCACCTGGTAGCCGTGCCCGCCGCCGCCCTCGGGCAGCGTGCCGTCGTAGCGCACCGCGATCGGGAGGAAGTGGTACATCAGGTTCGGGTACGGGACCTCGTCGTTGGACCGCACGAAGCCGCCGGCCTCGAAGTGGTTCGTCGCACCGGGGCCCGTCTTGCGCAGCAGCCACTCGGCCCCGACCTTCGGCCGCGCCTTCAGCGCGAAGTACGGCGCCATGGTCACCGGCTGGGTCGCCTCGTGCTGGATGTAGACCTCAAGGTGATCCTGAAGGTTCTCCCCCACGCCGGGCAGGTCGGCCACCACGTCGATGCCCAGCGCGCGCAGCTCGGCGGCGGCGCCGATGCCCGAAAGCTGGAGCAGCTGCGGGGAGTTGATCGCCCCGCCGCAGAGGATGACCTCGCCCGCCCTGGCGGTCTCCTTGCCGCGGCGGCCCTTGCGCGTGTACTCGACGCCGACGGCCCGCTCGCCCTCGAACTGGACGCCGGTCACGTAGGCCAGGGTCTGCACCTCGAGGTTGGGGCGTCCCATGACCGGGTGCAGGTACGCGCGGGCCGCGGACAGGCGGCGGCCCTTGTGGACGTTGCGGTCGAACTTGGCGAAGCCCTCCTGCCGGTAGCCGTTGACGTCGTCGGTCAGCGGATAGCCCGCCTCCTGGACGGCGGCGAAGAAGGCGTCGAACAGCGGCCCGCGCGCGGGGCCGCGCTCGAGCACGAGCGGGCCGTCGTGGCCGCGGAACGGGTCGTCCGCAGCCGCCGCGAGGCAGGTCTCCATGCGCTTGAAGTACGGGAGGCAGTGCGCGTGGTCCCAGGTCTCCATGCCCGGGTCGCCGGCCCAGCGCTCGTAGTCCAGCGGGTTGCCGCGCTGGAAGATCATCCCGTTGATCGAGCTCGACCCGCCCAGCACCTTGCCGCGGGCGTGGTAGACGCGGCGCCCGTGCATGTAGGGCTCCGGCTCGGACTCGTACTTCCAGTCGTAGAAGCGGCTGCCGATCGGGAAGGCGAGCGCCGCGGGCATGTGGATGAAGACGTCCCACAGCGAGTCGGGCCGGCCCGCCTCGAGGACGAGGACGCGGTTCGCCGGATCCTCGGAGAGCCGGTTCGCGAGCGCGCTGCCGGCGGACCCTCCACCGACGATGACGAAATCGTATTGGGAGGCGGTCATAGGCTCTTCTACCACTCCCGCAGATCCGTGCCAAACTTCGCCGCGCGTGGCCTCGCACGGCGACATGCACGCGCTGGTCGAGCGAGGCTACGACGCCGTCGCCGATCGCTACGCGCAGCTCGAGGCGGACACGGCGGCCTGGCCGCGGATGGCGTGGCTCGAGCGGCTGCTCGCGACCCTCGGCGGGCCGGGGCGCGTGCTGGACGTCGGGTGCGGCAACGGCCTCCCGGCGACGCAGCGGATCGCCGAGCGCCACGCCGCGACCGGCATCGACGTCTCGGCGGCGCAGATCGAGCGGGCGCGCCGCAACGTCCCCGGCGCCGACCTGCGTCACGTCGGCGTCCTGGAGGCCGAGTTCGACGAGCCGTTCGACGCGATCGCCGCGTTCTACGTGATCGAGCACGTCGCGCGCGAGCGCCACGCCGAGGTGCTCGCCCGCTTCCACGACTGGCTGCGGCCGGGCGGGCACCTGCTCTTCACGATCGAGCCGGACGACGAGCCCGGGATCGTCGGCGACTGGCTCGGCGCGCCGATGTTCTTCAGCCAGTACGACGCGGAGACGACGCTCGCGCTCGTCGCGGCCGCCGGCTTCGAGGTCGTCGAGCGCGGCGTCGAGGACCAGCTCGAGGGCGGCCGCCCCGTGTCGTACCTCTGGGTCCTCGCGCGCCGCGCCTGACCCGGCGGGCCGTCCCGCGCCTCATTCGCCGGGAGCCCACTCCGGACTCAGGCCGCCGGCGCGCCAGAACTCGTCGCCCGCGTGCTGGGTGAACTCGACGATCGTGTGCGAGCGCGGCCAGCCCAGCTCCTCGTCGAGCACGGCGGCGATGGCCGCGCCGAGCCGCTCGCGCTGCTCCGCGGAGCGACCGCGGCGGATGTCGCACTGGACGAGGACGACGGGCTCGACCTCCCCGTCGGCGCCGAGCCGGAGCACGCCCTGCTCGCCCAGCTCGCGGAAGCCGACGGTCGGGCGCCGGGGGCTCGTCTGCATCACCTCGGCGTACAGGCGGGCGAGCCGCCCCGCGATCCTCGCGCGGTCGCCCGCGTGGACCACGAGCGGGAGATCGAGGTGCAGGTACGGCATCCCCTGAGCGCTAGGCAGGGACGAACTGGCTCGCGATGAAGGTCGCGCCCTGCGGGTCGGCGATCACCGCCATCCGCACCCACGGCGCGTCGAACGGCCCGGACACGACCGTCCCACCCAGCGCCGTGGTGCGCTCGGCGGCGGCGTCCGCGTCGTCGACGGCGAAGGTGACGCCCCAGGACGCCTGCGCGTCCGGCAGGTCGTCGCCGAGCACGCTCAGCGAGGCCACGACGTCCTCGAAGCCCGCCGGCGCGCCGAGGGCGGCGTTGCGCTCCCGCGTCCCGGGGTTGATCGTCTCCAGGAAGTCGCCGTACCCGGGCAGCGTCCACGCCGTGAAGCCGCCGTCCATCTCGAGCGTCGTCCAGCCGAAGACGGCACCGTAGAAGGCCTTCGCGCGATCGAGATCGCGCGCGTGGAGATCGTTGAAGTTGACGCTGCCGTGCTCGTTGACGACGGTGGCGCCGCGGTGGCGGTCTGGCTGCCAGAGGCTGAACATCGCCCCTTCCGGGTCGCTGCAGACCGCCATCCGGCCGGAGTCGAACACGTCGAAGGGCTCTGAGAGGACGCCGCCGCCCGCCTCGCGCACCTTGTCCGCGGTCGCGTCAGCGCTCTCGACCCAGACATACGTGTTCCACGTCGCCGTCGGGGGCGCGCCGTCCGGCACGGAGCTGATCGCGGCGACGTCCTGCCCCCGGATGCGGGCGGTGAAGTAGTGCGCTCCGGACTCCGGCGGCATCTGGTCCTCGAGCTCCCACCCGAACAGCCCGCGGTAGAACTCGGCTGCCGCCTGAGGATCGGGCTGGTTGGTGTCGGCCCAGCACGGCACGCCGGGGATGTAGCGGTCGTGGGTCATCTGCTGCCTCCGAGGACGGGGATCCCGTCACCCTATGGCCGGATGTGCCCGAGGTCCACGCGGGCGCACCGTGGACCGCTCGATCCACCAGGTGGTTGAAACCCGCCTTCTCGCCGGATCGGGCGAGGCGACGGACCGCGGCTACGATCGGCCCTTCGCAACGGCCCGCGCTCCACGGAGATGATCGGATGAACGACAAGCCGAACTGGCACGTCGCGCGCCTCGACGACATCGAGCGGCGCGGCAGGGATGTTCCGGTGCGCGAGCACCTCGGGATCCGCGCGTTCGGGATCAACGCCTACACGGCCGGCGAGGACGGCACGCTGATCGACGAGCACGACGAGGCGGGGTCGGGCCAGGAGGAGCTGTACATCGTGCTCGACGGGAACGCGACCTTCGAGGTCGACGGCGAGGCGATCGACGCGCCGCGCGGAACGCTCGTGCTCGTCGGGCCGGCGTCACGGCGGAAGGCGACCGGGACCGGGACCGTCCTCGTGGTCGGCGCCGCGCCCGGCGAGGCGTACCAAGGGGTCGACTGGGGCGAGGCATGGCAGCACCACAGCGAGTCGATGAGCGCCTACGGCGAGCAGCGGTACGGCGACGCGCTCGACGCCGTCCGCGTCGCCCTCGAGCACAGGCCGGATCACCCGGGCCTGCACTACAACTGCGCGTGCTTCGCAGCGCTCGCGGGCGACACCGGCGACGAGACGTTCGCCCACCTCCGGCGGGCCGTCGAGCTGCTCCCGCGATTCCGCGAGGACGCGCGCAGGGACGACGACCTCGCCGCCCTGCGCGACGACCCGCGGTTCGAAGAGGCGCTTCGCTGAGCGGAGTGCGCGCGGCTCAGTCGTCCCCCCAGTAGAACCCCTCGGACACCGCCGGGAAGCTGCGCTCGGGATGCGCCCGGAACAGCGGGTCGATCCCGAACAGCGTGATGCGGGCGGTACCCGCGGTGTTGGGCCCGTGGATGATGACCGGCGAGCCGCCCGCCGACGGGTCCGGGTTCGGCCAGTGGCCGGACGCCAGGAAGTCGGAGGCGGGCAGGCGCCCGTCCACGGCGACGTCGTCCGGCACCTCGGTGAACCACACGGGATCCTCGACGAGCGCGGTGTCGCGATCGGGGTAGGCACCGGTGATCGGGCTGGTCTCGCGGCCCTCGTTGTCCCAGAAGACGATGCCGCTGACGTTCTCCTGGAACACGGGCGCGACGCGGCCGAAGGACTCGAGCAGCGACTCGACGTTCTCCGTCGCCTTCCCGGCCTCACCGCGCCGGCCCTGCCACTCGGCCGCGAGGCCGGCGAGCTGCGCGCCGCCCGTCTCCGGGGCCACGAAGCTCGTGCCGTTCACGCGCGCCCCGACGTAGCCGCCGCCGGCCGCGAAGAACGCGGCGTACCGGGCACGGGCGGTCGCGTTCTCCGGCGTGTCCTCCGGATAGCCCTGCGTCGTGTTGTAGATCACGTCGTAGTTGGCCAGCGGATCGGCGGGCGCCGTGTTGATGCCGGTGTTCGTGTACTGGTCGGAGGGGAAGCCGAGCCGCGTCTCGATCGCCCAGTTCTCCAGCGCCGAGCACAGGCACGCGATGCGCGGCACGCGCTCGATCGGCTCGCGCCGGGGCAGCAGCCCGCGCACGGGCTCGAACCACACGCCCGCGGCGCGGCCGGCCGCGCGGATCTGGGCGCGCGCGCTCGCCGCGAACAGGATGCTCCCCGCCGGCAGGTCGCCGTCGCGCGTCTCGAACGCCTCGAGCGCGAGCCGCGCCGGCACGCCGGCGCCGATGAGCTCGTTGGCGGTGCGCACCGCGGTCCGCGAGTCGACCTCGAGCGCGAGCCAGTCGCCGCGCCCGCTCCGGACGCCGCCCTCGACCTCGTCGGCCGCGTCGATGGCGCGCGTGGCCGCATTGAAGCGCCGGTCGCGCGCGACGGTGACCACGTCGGCGCCCCACAGGAAGCCGTTGCTCCACGCGCCGGGCGGCGCGTACAGCTCGGTCACGCGATCGGAGATGTCGTCGCCGACGTCGAGCATGGTGTTGGCGAGCGCCCGCAGCGACTGGTTCAGGAACACCACGTAAGAGCCGGCCTGGAAGGTGCGGCCGCCGAAGCGGTAGTCACGCCGCAGCTGCCGGACCTCGACGTCGTTGGCGAGCAGGAAGTCGACGAGCCGCTTGGCCTCGGCGTCGCTGCGCTGCCCGGCGCCGACCGGGATCACGTGCGCGCGCGGGTAGGGCGTCATGTAGTCGTGGTCCTCCGGCGTGCCGGGGAACGGCAGCGGACCGGTGAGCGTCGGACGTGGCGCATCCTCCTTGCCGCGCCGGTAGATCTCGTACTGGTCGTAGAGCATCTCGCGCCGGTTCTCGACGAGGAAGTCGACGCTCGAGTTGACCACGAGCTCGTGCTCGCGCAGAGCGGCGAGCCGGCCGAGGAGGGACGGCGCCGCACCGTTGATGCCGCAGCCGTTGTTGTCGTCCTCGTAGCACGCCTCGACCGTCATCGCGTCGAGCCCGCGCAGCTGGCCGTACTGACCGGTGTAGAACGGGCCCCAGTCGTCCCAGCCCTGTGGCAGCGTCTCGCCGTCGGGGATCCAGTCGTTGGCGGGGTCGTCACCCGGGATGTTGTCGATCGGCCGGCTGATTCCGAAGCCCTCGCTGGCCAGCGCGGCCTGGTTGGCGTCCATGCGCGGCTGGTTCCACTTCGTCCAGATGTCGTACTCGATGCCCGGGTTGTGGGGCACCGTCGTGCCCTCGACGAGCGTGGGCGTCACGTAGCCGTGCAGGTCGTAGGCGCCGGTCGGGAACCATTCGCGGATGACGCCGACGGACGCGACCGTCTCGGGCTGCGACTGGGTGATGTAGTCGCGGTTGAGGTCGAAGCCGTTGCCGTTCGCGCGCGTGCCCGCGATCCGGCCGTCCGGGTTCTGGATCACGTTGAAGACGAGCACCGCGTGGTCGAGCCACGCGTCGACCTGCGGATCCTGGCCGTACGGTGTCGTGGCGACGCGCTCGATGGTCCGCATGACCGCGTCCGTGCCCTCGTACTCGTTGCCGTGGATGCTGCCCTGGATGAAGACGGGCACCTTCAGCTCACGCCGCTCGATCAGCTCCTGCGCCCGGCGCGGATTGCGCTGCGCCAGCCCGATCACGCGCTGCAGGTGGGCGAAGTCGTTGCGCTGCGCGCGCGTGTCGAGCGCGTTGATCGTCACCTTGTACATGTCGCGGCCCAGCGCGGACCGGCCGATGACCTCGACCTGCATGCGTCCGGCGCTGCGGCTCGCGATGTCCTGGAGCGTGCAGCCGATCGCGTAGTACGGGATGTGCGGGAAGCTGCCGGGCGGGTCGGCGGGATCCGTGCCGTCCGGCAGGTTCTCGGCCGCGTCGGGCATCGGGGTGCCGCACCACGGCGGCGCGATGGCGGCGTGAGCGCCGGTCGCCCCCAGGAGCGAACCCGCGATGACCACGAGTGATACCGCCAGCCAGACCTGGAGCCTTGGGCGCATGCGTGCCTTCCCCCTCGAACGAGCACCGAAAACCGCGGCGGGCCCTACCCCGATCCGCGTCGGGGCAAACGCGCGCCGCGCGTCAGCGCGTCTCACCTCATCACCGACTGCGCGCGACGGGGGCGGTCGCGTGGACCGCCCCCGTGCGCCATGCCTCCCTACGAGCTCGGCTGCGCGGGGCTGTGCCCGCCGCCGCCCTCGTCCGCGAACGTGCCCTCCGGCCCGGCCGGGGCCGGCAGCGAGAGCGGCTTGCCCGGCACCCTCTTGCCCGGCACGCCGTTGACCGCCTCGGTCGAGTAGGCGAACGTCAGCTGCGCGAACGCGATGAGGTCGCTGTTGACCTCGAGCGCGTGCAGGTCGACGTTGTCGAACGTGTCGCAGGCCTCGTGGTAGCACGGGTCGAACTGCTCCCCCGCGGTGCCGCCCCAGATCGCCGCCTGCTCCTCCGTCTTGGGCACCTCCGCTCCGGTGAACAGGCCGCCGGAGGGGATGCCGGCGTTGATGAACGCCTCATAGTCGCTGCGCCCCGAGAACTCCGTGTCGTCGTACGGCTCGCCGATCAGCGTGTAGTACGACTCGTACAGGTCCTCGATGGCGGTCGAGCCCGCGGGGATCGCCACGGGGGCCGGGAACGTGGACTCGTCCGCGTCGTACACCATGAAGATGTAGTTGGGGGAGCCCACCATGTCGTAGTTCAGGTAGACAGCGATGCGGTCGCGCTCTGCCTGGGACAGCCCGGCGACGTAGTCCGCGGAGCCGACGAGGCCCTGCTCCTCACCGGCCCACCACGCGAACCGCAGCGTGTTCTCCGGCTTGGTGTTGGCCATCATCAGGGCGGTCTCGAGGATCGCTGCCGATCCCGAGCCGTTGTCGTTGATGCCCGGGCCCTCGATGACGCTGTCGAGGTGCGCGCCGGCCATCACGACGTTGTCGTCGTTCTTGCCGTCGAGCTCCGCGATCACGTTGTAGTCGGTCCGGGTCTCGGCCGGGAGCACCTTGACGAACGCCGTCGATCCCGGCTGCGACAGCGCCACGCCGTCCGCGAAGCTCGCGCCCACGACCGGGATGGTGTGGGTGACGGTCTCCGGGAGCGGGGGATCCGCGCTCGTGCCGTCCGCGACGATCAGGGCCTCGCGATCGGGCGTGTTGCCCTGGTTCATGATGATGACGGCCTCGGCGCCCGCCAGCTCGGCGTAGCGCGCCTTGGTGCCGAAGAAGCACGTCCCGCGCTGGACGAGCGCGATGTCCGAGTCACCGCTCCAGTCGAGGCCGGCGAAGTCCGCGGGCTCGCAGCCGCTGGTCGACGCGCGCGGCGGCGTGAGGCTGAGGTCGACCGGGATCACGTTGCCCTCGACGGTGCCCGAGCCGCTCCCGGTGAAGACGCCGGTCTCGTAGGTCGCCGCGACGGGCGTGAGCTGGCGCAGCTCCGCAGGGAAGTTGAACGTGATCTCGACCGGGTCGAGCGTCACCTCGTAGCCCGCGTCCCTGAGCAGCCCGGCCACGTACTCGACGCTCGCGGCGTAGCCCTCGGTGCCGGCCGCACGCGTGCCCGGATAGACCGGATCGTCGCTGGCGTCGGCGATCGCCTGGAACGCCGCCTGGTGCTCGCGGACGCCCTCGAGCGTGACGCAGCCCAGGAGCTTGTCGTACGTGTTGTTGTTGCGGTTGTCGCACGCCTGCGCAGGCGCGGCCGCCTCCGCCTGACCTGCGAGCGCCGCGACCGCGAGCAGTGCGGCGATGCCGACCGACAGCAACCGCGACCGCGCGCGCGTCGGCGATGCCGACAGATGATGAGACATGGGCCCTCCCCCTGGTCCTTGCGCAACGCTCCATGCGTCGCGCGACATCTGAGCGAGGGAAACCTACGACATCGTGTCGAAGGGCGCCAGGTTTGTTGCGTGAGGGGGCCAGTTTGGTGACCATGCCCGCAGGCGATCGGCGATGCTGTGTGCCGCGTGGAGTACGTGTCCAGAAAGCCGCGGCCGCCGCTGGACGGGCTGATCATCGACCTCTACTACCTGGAGGGCACGCCGCCGTACCCCTGGCTGACGCTGCCACCGTCGCCGGCGGCGGTGCTCATCGTGAACCTCGGGGCGCCGTTTCGCATTCGCGCCCGCAGTGATCTCGAGCCGGCCGGGTACGCCGACGGGGTCGTCGTCAGCACGCTCACCCGCGCGTTGGAGTTCGGCTACCCGGCAGGGACCCGGTCGGTCGGCGTGCACTTCAAGCCGTGGGGGCTGGCGCCGTTCCTGCCGATGCCTGCCGCCGAGCTGCGCGACCGGCCGGTGACGGTGGAGGAGGTCTGGGGTCGCCCCGCCACCGAGGAGCTGCGAGACCGGCTGGCGACGGCCGCGGGGCCGCGCGAGATGCTGACGCTGCTCGAGGAGCAACTGATGCGACGGGTCTGCGAGACCGCAGGCCTGGGGTTGGTCCGCCACACGAGCAGCGTCATCGCGGCGGCCGCGGGAGCGGTGGCGATCGGCGACCTGAGCGTGGCGGCCGGCGTCAGCAGCACCCATCTGGCACAGCGGTTCAAGGAGATCGTCGGCGTCACGCCGAAGCGGTTCGCCCGCACCTATCGCTTCACCGCCACCGTGCTCTCGATCGATCCCGCCGGGCCGGTCGACTGGCTCGAGCTCGCCGCCGGCGCCGGCTACTACGACCAGGCCCACTTCGTCAACGAGTTCCGGGCGTTCACGGGTCTGACGCCGACGCGGTACCTCGACCTCCGGCGGCGGTTCCTGCGCGAGCATCCGGGTCACGTGCTCGATGTCGGACCGCTGCTGCCGGCCGCGTGATTTTCTCCAAGACTTGCGTCGCCGCAGACGCCAGTATGGGCACCTCCCGATCAGAGGAGAGCCCATGGGCAAGGTGGTCATGTACAGCACGGTGTCGGTCGACGGCTTCATCGCCGACGCGAACGATCAGCCCGGCCCGCTGTTCGACTGGTTGTCCAGCGGCGACGTCCCGTTGGACGAGGCCGGGCAGGTACGGGTGTCGCAGGCGTCCTACGAGCACACCCGGCCGTACTGGGACGAGATCGGGGTGACGGTCTGCGGCCGCCACGTGTTCGACCTGACGGACGGCTGGGACGGCACGCCACCGGGCGGGATCGACCACGTGGTCGTCGTGTCGCACCGGCCGGCGCCCGAGGGCTGGCGCCCGGAGGCGCCGTTCCACTTCGTCGACGGTGTCGAGGCGGCCATGGCCAAGGCACAGGAGCTCGCGGGCGACCGCACGGTCGAGGTCGCCGCCGGCGACGTCGGCGGCCAGGTGCTTGCCGCGGGTCTCATCGACGAGGTGCGCATGGACGTCGCGCCCGTGGTGATCGGGTCCGGCAAGCGCTACTTCGGGTCGGTCGATGCACAGCACCTGCTGGAGGATCCCGACGTGGTGATCCAGGGCAACCGGGTGCTCCACGTGCGCTATCGGGTGCGCCGATAGCGGAGCCGGGCGGACTAAGGTCGTCGGCATGGCTGCGGGCGCGGTGGGGAGCGAGGGGGGCGACCGTCAGGGCCGGATCCTCGAGGCGGCCATCGACCTGCTCGCGCGTGAGGGCATCGCCGGGGTGAGCATGCGGGCGGTGGCCCGCGACGCGGGCGTGGCGCTCGGGCTGGTGAACTACCACTTCGAGGACAAGCTGAGCCTGATCCGCGCGGCGCTGCACCGGGTCGAGGAGCAGGACCTGGCCCTCGTCGAGCCGGACGCGGATCTGGCGCCGCGGGACCGCCTGCTGAGCGGCTTGCGGCGCTTCGCGGAACCCGAGTTCCTGACCACGGAGTACCTGTCCTTGCGGCTGCAGCTGTGGGCGCTGGCGCGGGTGCACGAGGACTTCGAGCGGATCAACACGCGGGCGCAGAAGCGCTACCGCGCGCGCCTGGCCCAGCTCATCGGGGATGCCCGGCCCGAGCTGTCGCGCAAGGAGTGCAACCAGCGGGCGGCGGACATCGACGTCGTGCAGAACGGCGTGTGGCTGACGGCGCTCCTGGGGCTCGACCGGGCTTCGGTGCGGCGCAGCCTCGCGCGGTGCGAGGCGATCGCGCTCGCCGACTGACGCGGACTTGAACGGTCGTTCAATCTTGGGATAGGCTGTCGCCATGACCCCGTTGACCGCCGTGGACGTCGAGCGGATCGCGTCCGGCTATGACCCCGATCCTGCGAGGTCGATGTCGCTGCGAGCGGAGGCCTACACCGAGCCCGGGTGGGCCGAGCTGGACCTGCAGGCCATCTTCGCCCGGACCTGGCAGTGGATCTGCCACGTCGAGCGGCTGCGGGAGCCGGGCAGCTACGTCGCGGCCACGGTCGCCGGGATGCCGGTCGCGGTCGTGCGGGGTCGCGACGGCGGGCTGCGCGCGTTCTACAACGTCTGCAAGCACCGCGCGCACGAGCTGCTCTCCGGATCGGGCAGGGCGGGCGCGATCGTGTGCCCGTACCACGCCTGGACCTACGGCCTCGACGGGCAGCTCAAGGCCGCCCGCCGGGCCGACCAGATGCCGACGTTCGACACGCGCGAGATCTGCCTCGACCAGGTGCAGGTCGAGGCGTTCGGCGGCATGGTCTACGTGAACCTCGACCCCTCCGCTGCTCCCCTGCGCGCGCAGGCCGGCGACCTGGCCGCGGAGATCGCCCACTGGGCACCCGATGTCGGCGAGCTCACCCATGCCAGGCGGTTGATCTACGACGTCGCCAGCAACTGGAAGAACGTCATCGACAACTTCCTGGAGTGCTACCACTGCCACGTCGCCCACCCGGAGTTCGTCGAGCTCGTCGACATGGACACCTACGACGTCAGGACGCACGGCATCTGGTCGAGCCACTTCGCCGAGGCCGGCAAGCACGAGAACGCCGCGTACGACGTGTCCGGCGCATCCGTCACCGAGCACGCGGTGTGGTGGCTGTGGCCGAACACCTGCCTGCTGCGCTATCCCGGGCGCGGCAACTTCATGGTCTTCCAGGTGCTGCCGGCAGGGCCCGAGCGGACGCTCGAGACGTGGGACTTCTTCTTCGAGACCCCCGAGCTCGAAGGCGCCGAGGTCGAGTCGGTGCGGTACATCGACGACGTGCTCCAGGCCCAGGACATCACGATCGTCGAGAGCGTGCAGCGCGGCATGCGGACGCCCGCCTTCGACCAGGGGCGCATCGTCTACGACCCGGCCGGCACCGGGCTGTCCGAGCACGGCGTGCACCACTTCCACGGACTCGTCCTCGACGCCTACCGGGCCCTGGTCCAGCAGGACGCCCCGGTCCTGGCTCCCGCCTACATGCGGGGCCTGTCGGCCGGCTTGTAGCCCTCGACCGCGACCTCGTCGGAGTCCGCCTTCAAGCTCGTGACCGTCAGCTCGTAGCCGTCGAGCCTGAAGCCCCCGGCCGCGAGCTCGTTGCCGCCGAAGCCGTTGAGCTCGAGCACCTGGCTGCTGCGGGCTGTGCTCCGGCGGGCGGCGTGGTCGACCCGAGCGTCGCCTCCCGTGCTTCCCTCAGCCGGAGTGGAGGATCCGGAAGCGATCGGGCTGCGCCGGATCTCGGTCGACGACCTGGATCGGCGGCCAGGTCCACTGCCATACGCTGATGCCCGGCGTGCGGGAGAACCGGATCTGCCCGCGGGTGCCTTCGACGGCGACGCGCGGCCAGGCTCCGGCGATGCGCGCACGGTCCGCGCCGTGCGATCGCAGCACATCGGAGAGGACGGCGACCGTGTCGTAGCCCTCGAAGGCGACGAAGGAGGGTGCTTCGGCCAGCCGCTCGCGGAGCGCCGTCCCGACGCGTGCACCGAGCGGGCCGAGGCGCTCGGGCAGGTAGCGCAGGAACGGGACCGCGGCGCCCTCGTCGCCCAGCGACGTCGCCCATCCGGCGAGCTCCGGCTGCCCGGCCGGAGCACCGATCATGAGCTCGGCGAGGCGCCGGTCGCGGCGCACGGACCTGACGATCGACACCGCCGGCGCCGGGTAGCCGACCAGGAGCAGGAGGGCCGTCGCGCGATGCTCGACGAGCTCGTCGCACACCGCCACGGGAGCGAGCGCGCGCGCGTCGAGGTCGATGACGGTGCCGCCGCGGGGAGCGAGGTGGTCCCGCAGGATCCGGGTCCCGGACGCCCAGTACACGCTCGGCTCGGCTGCGACGGCGATGCGATGGTGACCCGCGCCGAGGAGGAGGTCCGCGTAGATCCGCCAGCCGCGAGACTGCGCCGGGGCGAGGCGCGCGACCCATTCCGTCGGCTGCTCGGTGAGCGCGTCGAGCACCGCTGACGAGCACAGGAACGGCAGGCCGAGGGCGTCGGCCCTGGCGGCAGCGGCGCGTGCGACGACGCTGTGGTACTCCCCCGCCAGCGCCGCCACGCCCAGGCGAGCCAGCTCGTCGACCGCCGCCGCGGCCCTCTGCGGATCGGCTGCGGTGTCCCGGACCACCAGCTCGAGCGGCGTTCCGGCGATCCCGCCGGCGTCGTTGACCTCGCGCACGGCCAGCTCGAGTCCGGCGAGCAGGTGCCGGCCCGCCTCGACCCAGCCGGGCCGGCTGAGCGGAACGAGCGCGCCGATCCGGACGGAGGATCCGTCGGTCCGCGCCGGTGGCGATGGCGGCGTCTGCATGCGCTGGCGTCCTCCCGGGTCGTGATGTCGGTTGCAGTCTGCCCGGACCGGACCGTGGGGCGCGCTTCGGCATCGAGCCGGACGCGCTCGCCCGCGGAGGCGCGGTTAGGCTCGTTCCGTCGATGTCGCTCGAACCCATCAATCCGGCCGAGCTGGCCACTCCCGAGACCTACAGCCAGGTCATCGTCGCCACGGGGAGCAGGTTGGTCTTCGTCGCCGGACAGGTGGCAGAGGATCATGAGGGCGAGCTCGTGGGTCCGGGTGATGTCGCGATCCAGGCCCGCCAGGCCTTCGGCAACGTCGGCCGAGCGCTCGAGGCTGCGCGCGCCCTGCCCGAGCAGGTGGCCAAGCTCACGATCTTCGTCGTCGCCTACCGGGACGAGCACCTCCCCGCGATCGAAGCCGGCCGGGCGGCGCTCTTCGGGGATCACAAGCCGGCCGACGCGCTCATCGGGGTCCAGACGCTGGCCCATCCGGGCTGCCTGATCGAGGTCGAGGCGATCGCGGTCACCGGCGACGCGTAGATCGCGCCGGCCGTCCCCTGGTCAGCCACGCGGTTCCGGCCGCGGCGGGTCGAGCCTGGCGAGCGCGCGCTTCGCGTCCTGGCGGACCCAGGCCTGCTCGTGACGCAGGAAGCGCTCCATCTCGGGACGCGCCTCCACTGCCCGCAACCGTGCCAGCGGCTTGAGCGCGTAGCGGCCGAGATCGTCGTCGGCCAGCAGCCGTCGCAGGATCGGGACCGCCCGCTCGCGGAGGCCGCCGAACCGCCCGAGGTAGCCCGCGACCAGCTCCGACCGCGCGGATCCTGTCGCCGGGTCCGCGATGAGCTCGGCGATCGCGTCGAAGGACGAGGTGTCGGCCGTGAAGGCCAGCGCGTGCCCGAGCGCCTGCCGCAGGTTGCGCACGTCGCCCTCGGCCATCCGCTCCGCCGGATCGGCGTCCGGCGGCAGGGGCGGCGCCTCGGCCGGCGCCCGGCGCAGCTCCTCCAGCAGCACCGGAGCCGCGGCTGGGCGCGCCTCCCGGATCGTCAGCGCTCGCGCGATCGTCGCCTTCACCGGCGCGTACTCCACCCGGGGGAGCCATTCGATCAGCACCGGGATCTGCGCTGTGTAGTCGATGTCGCGGTTGATCAGGGCCGGCAGGCGCTGCACGCGCAGCCCCGCGCCGGCGAGCGCGTCGAGCACCGGACGCCCGTCGGCCTCGTACCGCGCGAGATGCGCCCTGAACGCCGGGTCCCTCGCCGCCCTGCGCCTGGTCGCGCGCTCGGACTCGAGCGCGCGTCGAGTCGTCCACGTAGTGATCCTCTGCCGGAGCGCGGGCCGCATGAGATGCACGGCAGTCTGTCGCGCGGCGTGGGCGATTTGTAAACAAACATTTGTTTATACTGCCGGGCATGCAGACCGATGAACATCCGCTCGCGGGCACCGTCGCCCTGGTCGCCGGGGCCACGCGCGGCTGCGGCCGTGCCATCGCCGTCGAGCTCGGATCGCTCGGCGCGACCGTCTACGGCAGCGGCCGCTCCACCCGGGCCGGGCGCTCACCGATGGACCGCCCGGAGACGATCGAGGACACGGCAGAGCTCGTCACGGCCGCCGGCGGCGAGGGCATCGCCGTTCGCTGCGACCACGCCGACGCGAACGACGTCGACGCGCTCGTCGGACGCATCCGCGGCGACCACGCGCGGCTCGACATCCTGGTCAACGACGTCTGGGGCGGCGATCCGTTCGTCCAGTGGAACACGCCGCTGTGGGAGCAAGCGCTCGATGCGACCCTCGGCGTCCTGCGCAACGGCATCGAGACGCACCTGATCACGAGCCGCTTCGCGATCCCGCTCATGCTGGAGGGCACGGGCGGCCTCGTGATCGAGGTGGGCGACGGCAAGGGCGACGTGCCGTATCGCGGGAACATGCCCTACGACCTCGTCAAGACGGCCGTCGTCCGGATGGGCGAGGGCCTTGCGCACGAGCTCCGGCCCCACGGCATCACGGCCTTGACCGTCACGCCCGGGTGGCTGCGGTCGGAGTCGATGCTCGACCACTTCTCCGTCACGGAGGACACGTGGCGCGAGGCGGCCGAGCGCGTCCCCTACTTCGGCCACTCCGAGACGCCCCATCTGCTCGGTCGGGGGATCGCCGCGCTGGCGGCCGACCCCGGTCGGGATCGCTTCGCCGGCCAGTGCCTCGGCTCGTGGGACCTCATGCGCGTCTACGACCTGGTGGACGCCGACGGCACCCGGCCGGACTGGGGCGCCGTCGACCTCGAGGCCCGTCACGCGACCCTGACCGACGGGATGCCCGACCCCGCCTGATGCCGCGCCCGCGGACGATCAGCGACGAGGCGCTCCTGGACGCCGTGCTCGCCCTCGCGCTCCGCGTCGGTCCGGCCCGCGTGACGTTCGCGGCGGCCGCCGCCGAGACCGGCCTGTCGGCCGCGACGCTCGTCCAGCGGTTCGGCACCAAGCGCGAGCTCCTGCTCGCGGCCGACAGGCGGGGCATCGATCTGTGGGTGGGCGCCCTGGACCGCTCGACGGCCGCCTCGCCGCTCGCGCGCGTCGTCGAAGGGCTCGTGCTCGCCGTCGACCCGGAAGCCACGCCCGAGCAGATGGCCAACTCGGTCGCGATGCTCCAACTCGACCTCGCCGATCCCGACTTCCACGCCGAGACGCTCCGCGGAGCGCGCGCCGTGCGCGCCCGCATCGCGCGCGACCTCAGCGCCGCGCTCGCAGCCGGCGAGCTGCGCCCGGGCACCGACGTCGCGATGCTCGCAGAGCTCGTCGAGACCACCTACCACGGCGCGATGATCGGCTGGGCGATCCATCGCGAGCGCACCCTCGCCGACCGGATGCGCGGGCAGGTCGAGGCCGTGCTCGCGCCGCACCGTGCCGCGACGTAGCCGAGCCACTCGATGGCTCGCGTCCTGACAGCCGGCCACGCCGGGCGGGCCGGCCGCGCTCCGCCGTGCTTGCATTCCGCGCAGTCATCGGCTGGGAGGCGTCGTGCGCAGGGCGATATGGATCGTGGGACTGACCGTCGCGGCGTTCGCCGCCGCGGTGCCGGCAACCGCCGCGGCGGACGGCTGCGCGGCCGACGCGCGGCACAGCTATGCGAGCGTGGAGCTGTTCCGCGACAGCAACTGCACCGGCGCGTCGGTCAGCGTCGGGTTCACGGGAGACCGCGACCGTCCCGATTTCGCGGCGTTCACGAACTACGAGGGCGTCGTGTACGACATCGACGACACGCGCGACTCGATCGCGGTGGCTCCGGCGACCTGCGTGCGGCTGTTCGACGGTCGCGACTACGGCGGTCTCGCCTCCGGCCTCCTGTGCGCGCCGCCGAGTGCCGACGGGCTGTTCGCCGATCTGGGTGCGCTCGTCAACCGCGCCTCCTCGATGCGGGTCTGCCCGTTGTCGGCGCCCAGTGGCTGCGACGCCGCGCCGCCGCCTCCGGCGCCGCCGCCGGTGCCCAACGGCACTCCGAGCAGCCCGGACGCCCGGCTCGTCGCCGGCTTCGCACGGGGCCGCCTGCGGCGGACCGTCGCCTTCGGCCGGGGCGCCCGCGCGCGTGTCGGGCTCACCGACGGCGCCGGCGCCCCGATCGCGGGTGCCGCATTGCAGGTCCTGACCCGCGAGATCCGCGCGGAGTCCGAGTGGCAGCTCGCACCCGCGGTCACCACCGACGCCGGCGGACGTGCGCGGCTGCCCCTCGCCGGAGGCACCTCGCGCCTGGTGCGCCTCGAATACCGGGCGCACGTCGGCGACAGCCGGCCGGCGGCAGCGGTGCAGGTCAGGCTCGACGTGCGCGCCGGCGTCACGCTCAGGATCCGCCCGCGCCGGGTCAGAGCCGGCAGCGCGATCCGGCTCGCCGGCCGCCTGCTCGCCACGCCGGCCACGCGCCTCGGCAAGCTCGTGACCTTCCAGGCCCGCGAGCACGGTCGCTGGCGGGACTTCCGGAGCGCGCGCACTCGGCGGGGCGGACGGTTCGCCGCGCGCTATCGCTTCTCCACGGGCGCACGCGGCACCTTCCCGATCCGCGCGATCGCCCGCGCCGACGCGTCCTATCCGTACGCCACCGGCCGCTCGCCCGCCGTTCGCGTCCGCGTCGGCTGAGCGGCACCAGCGTCTGGCGGCATGACGCAGATGCGAGCAGTGGTCGCGGTGCGGCCGGACGGGCCTGACGGGCTCGTCGTGCGCGACGTGCCGCGCCCCGAGCCGCGTCCTGGCTGGGCGCTGGTCAGGGTCGAGGCGTTCGGGCTCAACCGGTCCGAGTACAAGACGCTCAAGGGCTACGCCGGCGACGCGGTGACGTTCCCGCGGATCCTCGGGATCGAGCTGGTCGGCGTGGTGGAGGCGGTCCACGGGGACGCGCCCGCCGTGCCGCCGGGGACGACGGTCGCGGCGCTGATGGGGGACATGGGCCGCGCGTTCGACGGCGGCTACGCCGAGTACGCGCTCGTCCCCGAGCACCAGCTGATCACGCTCGACACGACGCTGCCGTGGGACGTGCTCGGCGCGCTGCCCGAGACGTTCGTGACCGCCGCCGGCTCGCTCGAGCACCTCGATCTCGAGGAGGGGGACACGCTGCTGCTGCGCGGCGCGACGTCGTCGGTCGGGCTTGCCTGCCTGGAGCTCGCGCGCGCCGCCGGCGTCCGGGTGATCGCGACGACGCGCAGCGAGGCGAAGGCCGGGCGGCTGGCCGAGCTCGGCGCCGCGGGCACCGTGCTCGAGGGCGACGGCTTCACCGAGCGCGCCCGGGGCGCGCTGCCCGGCGGCGGCGCCGACGGCGCCGTCGACCTCATCGGCGGCGCCGCGGTGCTCGAGACGCTGCGCCTGCTGCGCCCCGGGGCCACGGCCTGCAACTCCGGCTCGCTGTCGGACAGCTGGGTGATCCCGGACTTCGAGCCGATCGCGATGATCCCGTCGGGACGCAAGCTGACGGTGTTCCATTCGAACCACGTGCACGACGCCCGGGTCGGTGGACCGCTGCTGCGCGCCGTCGTCGAGCAGGTCGAGCGCGGCACGGTGGCGCCGAACATCGACGCGGTCTACACGCTCGAGCAGACGATCGACGCGCATCGCCGGATGGCGGCGAACGAGGCGACCGGCAAGCTCGTCGTGCTGCCGCACGCAGCGGCCGCCTGAGCGGCCGCGGCACGGGCTCGGGCCCTTGCGCGAGCTGCCGCGCACCCGACGATCCGCCGCCGCGCGTCCTAGGCGCGCGCCACGCCGAGCAGGTGGCCGCTCGCGGCGATCAGCGCGGGATCGCGCTCGACGAGGCGTGCCGCCCGGACGGCTGCCGTCAGGAGCTCGTCGATGCGATCGATGCCGTGCGCGTCGAGCGCCGGCCCGGCGGGGCCTTCGATGCCGAAGACCTCGACGTCCGTCAGGGCCACCTGAGCGAGCTCCTCGCTCAGCTCCGCGGGCGTTCCTCGCCGCGGCGTTCCTGCTCATGCACGGCTACGTGGAAGACGCCGGCATGACTCCCGCGAACAAGATCGTCGAGGTCGCCGTGTGCGCTGGTCTTGCGGTCGCCTTCGGCGTCCTCGGGCTGTACGAGTCGCGGGCTGCGAGACGCTCAGCGTCGGCCGGCCTACAACGGACGGCGGGGCATCGACCTGGGTTCGCCCTCCATGTGCCGGATCCATCGTCCGGACTCACGCCGGTGGGCGGCGCGCATGGCCTTGAGGAGGGTTCGGAGCCGGCCGGGAGATGACTTGTCGTTGTACATCGCTTCTCCTTGGTGAGGTCGTACGACCAAGGACCGGCGTCGCGCCGGATCATTCCCGGGAAGCCGGCGTCCCGCGAGGCACGCTGCTCTCATGAGGCGGACCGACGGAATGGAGGAGCGAGATGCGCGTGTCATCCGAGCATGGAGTGGTCATCGCCGGAGGCGGTCCCGCGGGGATGATGCTGGCGGCCGAGCTGGCGCTGGCGAAGGTCGACGTCGCCGTCGTCGAACGGCGTCCCGATCACGTGCTCGCCGACTCCCGCGCCGGCGGGATCCACGCGCGCACGATCGAGGTGCTCGATCAGCGCGGGGTCGCCGATCGGTTCCTCGCGGAGGGTCAGGCGGTCCAGGCCGCGACGTTCGGCACGACCGTGCTGGACATGAGCGACTTCCCGACGCGTCATCCGTACTCGCTCGGGATCTTCCAGAACGAGATCGAGCGGATCATGGCCGCCTGGGTCGCCGAGCTGCCGGCGCGCATCTACCACGGGCGCGAGGTGACCGGCTTCGCGCAGGACGACGACGGGGTCGAGGTCCGGCTCTCCGACGGCGAGCCGCTGCGCGCGGCATACCTCGTCGGGTGCGACGGCGGACGCAGCGTGATCCGCAAGGCGGCCGGCATCGAGTTCCCGGGCTGGGATCCGACGAGGAGCAACCTGATCGCCGAGGTCGAGCTGACCGAGGAGCCGCCGCCGGGCGTCCGTCACGACGACGCCGGCGTCCACGGCCTGCACAGGATGGCGGACGGCAAGACGTTCCGCGTGGTCACGACCGAGCGGCGGCTCGGGGCCGGCGGCGAGCCCACCCTGCGCGAGCTCAGCGAAGCCCTCATCGCCGTGTACGGCACCGACTTCGGGATCCACGACCCCACGTGGATCTCGAGGTTCACCGACATGACCCGGCAGGCCGCGGCCTATCGCGTGGGACGCGTCCTGCTGGCCGGCGACGCGGCGCACGTGCACTACCCGGCGGGCGGCCAGGGCCTCAGCCTCGGCGTGCAGGATGCGGTGAACCTGGGATGGAAGCTCGCGCAGGTGGTCGGCGGGACCGCCCCGGAGCGCCTCCTGGACACCTACCACGCCGAGCGTCACCCCGTCGCCGCCCGCGCGCTCAGGTACACGATGGCCCAGACCGCGCTCCAGCGCCACGACGAGCGCATCAAGGCCGTGGTCGACGTGGTGTCGGAGCTGGCGAGCATGGACGAGCCGCGCAAGCGGCTCGCCGGGCTCATCTCCGGGCTGGACATCCACTACGACCTCGGCGAGGGACACCCGCTGCTCGGCCGCCGCATGCCCGATCTCGACCTGAGCACCGCCGACGGCCCGGTCCGGGTCTTCGAGCTGCTGCACGACGCACGGCCGCTGTTGCTCGACCTCCGTGCGCCCGGCGGCCTCGACGTCGCTCCCTGGGCCGACCGGGTCCAGCTGGTCGGCGCGGGCTACGACGGGGCATGGGAGCTGCCGGTGCTCGGCGCGGTGAGCGCCCCCACCGCCGTGCTGATCCGCCCGGACGGCTACGTCGCCTGGGTGGGCGATGGCACCGACGCGGGGGTCACCGACGCGCTGTCCACCTGGTTCGGGCCGCCCGCCGCGGCGTAGCTCACCGCCGGGCGCGGCCGAGGATGCGCGGCGCGACGGGCGTCGCGAGCAGGGTGGGCCGGAACGAGAACCGCTCGCGCTCCTCGATGGCGAAGCCGCAGGCGGCGAGCGTGCGCTCCGTGTCCCGGATCGTGCGACAGCCGCCGAAGAGGCGTGGCCAGAAGGTGGCGTCCAGGAGTCGCTGGAGTCCTCGCAGCCGCGCGCTGCGAGCGATCACGTGCTCGTAGAACCGGAGCTCGCCACCGGGCCGCAGGACCCGCCTCGCCTCGTCGAGCACCCGGCGCGGATCGGCGACGCTGCACAGCACCCCGGCGAACACCGCGGCGTCGACCGACGCGTCCGGCAGCGGGATGCGCTCGGCGACCCCGTCGAGCACCCGCACGGGGATCGGGGCGCCCTCCGCGGCCTGCACCGCCCGCTCGCGCAGCGACGGCTCGGGCTCGATCGCGACGAGCTCCGAGACCGAGCTCGGGTAATGCGCGAACGACACGCCGCTCCCGGCGCCGACCTCGAGCACGCGCCCCGACAGGCCGCGCAGCAGCTGGCGACGCCGGTCCGCTCCTCCGCGGCGTTCCTCGATCGCGCTCGCGCGTGCATGGATGCGCGCGAACACCGGCCGCTTCCGCTCGTCCACCGCACCGACGGTAGCCGATCTCGTCGCGAGAGGCGGGCATCGTGACCGGGTTGCGCCGCGCGCCTCCCGCGCGCACAATGGCGTCGTGGCCGATCAGGCGTTCAGGGACGAGGTGGAGGCCGCCGTCGCGGCCCGGCGGGAGCTCGGCGACGAGCTCGAGCCGGCTGTGATCGACGGCTTCGTGGAGCGGATCGAGCAGCGGCTGGCCGCGCGCGACGAGCAGAGCGAGCGTGCCCTGATGCGCCGGCGCAACCACCAGAAGGAGATGACGCTCGGGTCGATGGCGATCTCGATCCCGCTGCTCGCCATCGCCGCCGTCTTCACCGGCCTCCCCGGCGTCGTCGCGGTCTGCGTCGCCCTCGTGGTGATCGCGATCGTCAGCGCGCGGCAGCCCTGACGGCCTCAGTGCGCCACGACCGGCTCGCCGGCGGACTCCTCCCCCACGCTGATCGACTCCATCGTCAGGCCGACGATGACCGCGCCGGCCGCGAACACGCCGGCGGCGACCCAGAAGGCGACGGTGTAGCCGTGCACC
Organism: uncultured Solirubrobacteraceae bacterium; assembly: GCA_963827335.1. Classification (GTDB taxonomy): domain Bacteria; phylum Actinomycetota; class Thermoleophilia; order Solirubrobacterales; family Solirubrobacteraceae; genus DASQMT01. Next base: position 452,555 of record CAWHAP010000023.1, on the reverse strand, counting down.
GCAGCCTCGCCCAGGAGCTGCGGGGTCGGCTGCTTCCCCTCCGCGAAGCCGCTCGCCGCGCTCGCGAAGATCGAGCTGAGCAGGGCGGTGCCGATGGAGCCGCCGACCTGCTGCATCGTGTTGACCATCGCGGAGGCGACGCCGCTGTCGCGCGGATCGACGCCGTAGGTCGCGCTGGCGAAGCCCGGGGCGAAGATGTTGCCCATGCCGACGCCCATGACCACCAGGGCGGGCAGGACGTGCCCGACGTAGCTCGTGCTGGGTGAGATCTGGGCGAGCCAGACCATCGCCACCGCACCGAGCACCATGCCGAGGATGAGCAGCGGCCGCGGGCCGACCCGGGCCAGGAACACGATGTTCACCGACGTCGCGGTGATCATGATCGCGGCCGTCATGGGCAGGAAGGCGAGACCCGTCTCGATCGGCGTGAAGCCCTTCGTCTGCTGCAGGAAGTAGGTGAGGAACAGGAACACGGCGAACAGCGCGATGCCCGATATCCCGATCGCCAGGTAGGAGCCGCCGCGCGTGCGGTCGGCGATCACGCGCAGCGGGAGCAGCGGATGCGCCGCGCGCCGCTCGACGACGACGAACGTGGCGAGCAGGACGACCGAGGCGGCGAGCATGACGACGGTCACCGGGTGCCCCCAGGAGTGGCTCTCCGAGTTCGAGAACCCGTACACGAGCGCGAACAGGCCGCCCGTGGCCAGCAGCGTGCCCGGCACGTCGATCGGCGGGCGGCTCGGATGGACCTCGTTGTGCAGCAGGCGCAGCGCCAGGACCGCGGTCGGCACCGCGAAGAGCAGGTTCACGTACAGGCACCAGCGCCACGAGAGCAGCTCGGTGAGGATGCCGCCGAGGAGCAGCCCGACCGCCGCGCCGCCGCCCGCGATGGCGCCGAAGATGCCGAAGGCCTTCCCGCGCTCCTGCGGGTCGACGAAGATCGTCGAGAGCAGGGCGAGCGCCGCGGGCGCCAGCAGCGCCCCGAACGCCCCCTGCGCCGCGCGCGCCCCCACGAGCACGCCGAACGAGCCGGCCGCGCCGCCCACCGCCGACGCGATCGCGAAGCCGAGCAGCCCGCCGATGAAGGCCCACTTGCGCCCGAACAGGTCGCCGAGGCGCCCGCCGAGCAGGAGCAGCGAGCCGAACGCGAGCGCGTAGGCCGTCACGATCCACTGGCGCGACTCGTCGCCGAAGCCGAGGTCGCGCTGCGCGCTCGGGAGCGCGATGTTCACGATCGTCGCGTCGAGCACGACCATCAACTGGGCGATGCCGATGACGCCGAGGATGACCCAGCGCTTCTCGTGATGGGGGTTCCGCGGGGAGGACATGCTTTCGAAGGTAGCATAAGCGGAGGGTATGTCTCCACTTCCTGCTAGCGTCGTCCACATGAGCGAGCCCCAGGCCCGGCTCCGCGCCGACGCGCAGCGCAATCGCGAGCGCATCCTCGCCGCCGCCGGCGAGCTCTTCGCGGACCGCGGCGTCGACGTCTCGATGGACGAGATCGCGCTCGCCGCGGGCGTCGGGGTCGGCACCGTCTACCGCCGCTTCCCGGACCGCGAGGCGCTGATCGAGGCGCTGTTCGAGGAGAAGCGCGAGGCCATCGCCGGCATCGCGCGGCGCGCGCAGGAGATCGAGGATCCCTGGGAGGCCCTGATCGCGTTCATGCGCGCCATGGCGCGGCTGCAGGCGCAGGACCGCGGCCTGCGGGAGGTCCTGCTCTCCGACCGCGGCCGCGAGCGGGTCGCCGCGATCCGCGGCACGATCCGGCCCGTGGCCGCCGAGCTCATCCGGCGCGCGAAGGACGCCGGCGCGCTCCGCGAGGACGTCGAGGACTTCGACCTGCCGATGATGCAGCTCGCGATCAGCACGATCGCCGACCTGACCCGGGACGTCCAGCCCGACTACTACGAGCGGCTGCTCACCCTGTTCCTCGACGGGCTCGCCCGCCGCCGCGACGGCACGACGCCGCTGCCGTCCGCGCCCCTCGGCACGGAGGAGTTCACGACGGTGATGAGCCGGCGCCGCCGCGCCTGAGCAGCGCCTCGAGCGCGCGCTCGAGGCCGGCGTCGCCGACGTCGCGCTGCTCGAGCGGGAGGCCGATCGACGCCGCGGCGCGCTCCGCCGCTGCCCGGGTCGCCGGCGTCGGGTGCTGCGCGAGCCAGAGCACGCGCGTGTAGTGGCCGAAGTACGCGTCGCGCAGCTCGGGATGGCGGTCGAGCCCCAGCTCGCGCAGGACGGTGTGGGCGAACGTTCGCGCGAGGAAGTCGGTCAGCACGTAGGTGCCCGGTTCCTCCTCCAGCGCCGCGCGCACCTCGGCGCGGGCGAAGACGTCGTAGCAGTGGTCCCCGGCGAGCCGCGCCGCGCCCGTGCGCTCGAGCACGGCGTCGAGCGCGCCGTAGGTGCCGCAGTCCGCGTAGGCCACCGCGACGCGGTCGTAGTCCTCCGCGAGCCGCTCCAGCTCGGCCTCGACCGCCGGGCCGATCCGCTCCGGGCGGTTGTGGAGCAGCGCCGGGACGGGCACCACGTCGACCGCCCATCCGCGCCGCCGCGCGATCTGCCGCACGTGCACGGCCAGCGCGCCGCACGCGACGACGGCGGTGGCGGTCATCCCGGGAAGGCGAGCTGGTCGATGAAGCGGTCGTTGAAGTCGGCCCGGCCCGACAGCTCCACGTAGCGCACCTCGCGCACGATCGCGTACGCCTCCGCCCGCTCGCGGTGGCTCAGCGCGGCGATCTTCGCCCCCTCGCCGGCGACGTTGCCCGCCGAGACGATCCGCGGCAGCGCCATGCGCGGGACGAGCCCGATGCGGATCGCGCTCGCCGGCGACAGGTACGCGCCGAACGAGCCCGCCAGCAGGACCTGCGCGACGTCCTCGGGCTGCGCGCCCAGCTCGCCGAGCAGGATCTGCCAGCCCGTGGCGATCGAGGCCTTCGCGAACTGCAGCTCGCGCACGTCGCGCTGGGAGAGGAAGACGCCGTTCGCCGGGTCCCCGCCGCGCCAGTGCATCACGAACACCCGCTCCTTGCCGATGTACGTCAGGCGCTCCGCCAGCTCCGGCGCGATCTCGGCGGCGACCTCGTCGCTCACGTAGCGGCCCGAGTGGTCGAGCAGCCCCGCACCCACGAGCTCGGCCACGCAGTCCACGAGCCCGGAGCCGCACATGCCGACGGGCTCGATGTCGCCGATCACCTCGAGCGTCATCTCGCCGTCGGCGATCTTGACCCCCTCGATCGCCCCGTCGGCGGCGCGCATCCCGCAGCGGATCTGCGCGGCCTCGAACGCGGGGCCCGCGGGCGCGGCCGTGGCCACGACGCGGTCCTGGTTGCCGAGCGCGATCTCCGAGTTCGTCCCGACGTCGATGAAGAGCCGCAGGCGCTTGTCGCGCGTGAGCCCGGTGGCGAGCATGCCCGCGACGATGTCGCCGCCGACGTACGCGCCGAGCGACGGGAACGCGAACGCGGGCGCGCGGGGGTGCACGGGCACGCCGAAGTCCGACGCCAGCAGCGGCGGCGGCGCGTGGGTGGTGACCACGAACGGGGCCATCGAGAGCGGCTCGGGATCCATGCCCAGCGCGAGCTGGGTCATCGTCACGTTGCCGCACACCGTGATCTCGTAGACCTCGCCGGGATCCACGCGTGCCTCGGCGCACACCTCCTCGGCGAGCTGCGCCATCGTCTCCTGCGCGCGCGCCTGCAGCGCGTCGAGCGCGCCGTCGTCCATCATCGTGGCCGAGATGCGCGTGATCACGTCGGCGCCGTAGGGCTGCTGGCGGTTGAGCATCGACTGCACCGCGGCCGGCGTGCCCGTCTCGAGGTCGAGCAGCGTCGCGACCACGGTCGTGGTCCCGAGGTCGAAGGCGATCGCGAAGCGCCGTGCGGTCGTGTCGCCCGGCTCGAGGTCGATCAGCAGGTCGTCGCAGACGACCGCGGTCACGTTCCAGTTCGCCTGGCGCAGCACCCGGCCCATCGTGCGCAGCACGGCCAGCTCGGCGCGCGGCTCGAGGTCCTCGATCGCGTCCTGCACGCGCTCGAGGTCCGAGCGCTGGTCCTCCATCGTCGGCTCCTCGAGCACCAGGTGGCGCTTCTGCACCGAGGGCCGCAGGATCACGTGCCGGCCGACGCCGACGAGCGCCGCCTTCGGGCGCGTCTGCAGCGGCGGCACCTCGATCACCAGGTCCCCGCGCGCGGGCGCGCGACACGCGAGGCGCCAGCCGTCGCGCAGCTCGTCGGCCGAGAACGCCCGCGGGTCGACCGCCGAGATCGGCACGTCGCCCTGCAGCACGCGCACCTTGCACTTCTTGCACGTGCCGTGCCCGCCGCAGGTCGAGTCGATCGCGATGCCGTTCCAGCTCGCGGCGTCGAACACCGGCGTGCCGCTGGGCACGCGGACCTCCTGGCCCTCCGGCTGGAACCGCAGCCGCGCGCGCTCGTTCCCGTCGGTGGGGGCGAGCTCTTCGATCAGCTGCGGCTCACGCGGGCTCACGTGGCCGCCACGGCCTCCGCGGCCTTGACGCGCGACCGGTGCTCGGCGATCCAGCTCGCGCCCCACGGGTCGTGGCCGAGCAGGAGGTCGGCGGCGCGGGTCTGGTCGACGATGATCGGCGCCGTGCTCATGATCGCGCTCGTCAGGCCGGCGGCCATCGCCATCGGGATGAACGCGGCGTTGAGCTCGTGCCGTCGCGGCAGCCCGAAGGACACGTTCGAGGCGCCGAGGCACATGTTCACGCCGAGGTGGTCGCGGATCAGCCGGATCGCCTCGAGCGTGGTGGTCACGGCCTCGGTGTCGGCGCCGACGGTCATCGCCAGCGGGTCGATCACGACGTCCTCGGGCGGAATGCCGAAGTCGCCGCAGCGCGACACGATCTTCGTGGCGATCTCGAGCCGCTGCTGGGCCGTCTCGGGGATGCCGGTCTCGTCGTTGGCGAGGCCGATCACGGCGGCGCCGTGCTTGGCGACGAGCGGGAGGATCTCCTCCATCCGGTCGTCCTCGCCCGTGATCGAGTTCACGAGCGCCTTGCCCTCGTAGACCGACAGGCCCGCCTCGAGCGCCTCGATCACGGAGGAGTCGATGCAGATCGGGGCATCCGTGTGCTCCTGGACGAGCTGGAGCATCTTCGCCAGCAGCTCGGCCTCGTCGACGAGCGGGATGCCGGCGTTGACGTCGAGCACGTCGGCGCCGGCCGCGATCTGCGCCTCCGTGTCCACCACGACGGTCGAGAGGTCGTCCGCGCGCAGCTCCTCGGCGAACTTCTTGCGCCCCGTCGGGTTGATCCGCTCGCCGATGATGCAGAACGGCTGCGTCGAACCGATGATGACGGTCTTCGACCGACCCTGCAGAACCGTGTCCATCTGTCTCCTTGTCTACGCGGGGACGGCGGCCCGGCGCTGCTCCAGCAGCTCCTTGGCCTTCTTGACGGCGGAGGAGGCGTCGGGCGAGTAGCCGTCGGCGCCGACGGCGTCGGCGTACTCCTGGGTCACGGGCGCGCCGCCGACCATCACCGCGACCTTGTCGCGGATGCCGGCCTTCTGCAGCGCGTTCATGTTCGCCTTGAACATCGGCATCGTCGTGGTGAGGAAGGCGGAGAAGCCGACGATGTCGGGCTCGTGCTCGTTGATCTGCTCGACGAACCGCTCGGGCGGGACGTTGACGCCGAGGTCGATGACGATGAAGCCGGCGCCCTCGAGCATGATGTTGCAGAGGTTCTTGCCGATGTCGTGCACGTCGCCCTTGACCGTGCCCATGAGGAACTTGCCCATCGGCTTGGCGCCCGTCTCGGCGAGCAGCGGGCGCAGGATGTCCAGCGCGCCCTGCATGGCGCGCGCGGCGATCAGCATCTCGGGCACGAAGTAGTCGCCGCGCTCGAACCGCGCGCCGACCTCCTCCAGCGACGGGATCAGCGCGTCGTAGAGCAGCACGCCGGGGTCCATCCCCTGCGCGATGCCCTCGTTGACGCCGTCCTTCACCGCGGGCGCGTTGCCCACCAGCGTCTCGTCGTACAGGAGCTTGAGGATCTCCTCTGGCGTCATGCGGCGTGCACTCCCTCCGGACGGTGGCCGAGCTGCTCCCCGAGCGCCCGCGCCTGCTTGATGACGATGGGACGGAGCTCGGCCACGCGCCGCGGCGACAGCCGCAGCGTGGGGCCTGAGACACTGAGCGCCGCGACGGCGCGCCCGGACTCGTCGAGCACCGGCGCGGCGACCGCGCTGAGGCCCAGCTCCAGCTCGTCGACCGCGGTGGCGAAGCCATCGCGGCGGATCCGCTCGAGCTCGGCGCCGAGCAGCGCCTTCTCCACGATGGTCTTCGAGGTCAGCGCCTCGAGCGCGCCCGCCTGGGCGCCCGCGGCGGCGAAGGCGAGCAGCACCTTCCCGTTCGCCGAGCAGTGGTAGGGCACGCGGCGCCCCACCCAGTGGCTCGTGCCGAGGTAGTGCGAGGTCTCGACCTGCGCGAGGTGCTCCACGCCGCCGGGCGCCGCCACGGCGACGTTGATCGTCTCGCCCGTCGCGTCGGCCAGCGCGGCCATCGGGCGTTCGGCGGCCTCGATCAGCCGGCGGGCGGAGATGCCGCGCCCGGCGTAGCGGGCCATCACCGGGCCGGCGCGGAACGCGCCGCGCAGCCCTTCCTGCTCGACGAGGCCGTTGCGCTCGAGCGCGCCGAGGAGGCGCGAGGCGGTGCTCTTGGGCAGCCCGGCGTCGGCGGCGAGCTCGCCGAGGGGGCGCGGCGCGTCGGCCTCGAGCACCAGCGTCAGCAGCTGCGCGCCCCGGTCGATGCTCTGCGTACCGGGCGATGCGGGTTGAAACTCTTGTTCCACGGAAGATATATTACGATCGCAGCGAGGATCGTCAAGGGACTGGAGCCGCATGTACGTCAACGAGCTGCCGCGCTACGAGATCCTGAGCGAGGAGGCGATGGCCACGCTCGACCGTGGCTGGCGGCGGATCGTCTCGGAGCTGGGGATCGAGTTCATGCTGCCCGAGGCCGTGGAGTACTTCCGCGCCGCGGGCCAGAAGGTCGAGGGCGAGAAGGTCTTCCTGGACCCCGAGTTCGTGCTCGAGCAGGTCGCCAAGGCGCCGCGCGAGTTCGACCTGGCCGCCCGCAACCCGGACCACACCGTCCACATCGGCGGCAAGCACATGGTCTTCTCGACCGTCTACGGCCCGCCGTTCGTGCGCGAGGGCGACACCCGGCGCGACGCGAAGATGGCCGACTTCGAGAACTTCGTGAAGCTCGCGCAGTCGTTCCCCGAGCTCGACTCGGCGGGCGGCACCGTCGTCGAGCCCGAGGACCGGCCGCTGGACTCGCGCCACCTCGACATGGTCTACGCGCTCCAGACCCTGTCCGACAAGCCCTACCAGGGCTCGGTGATCTCGGCCGAGAACGCGCGCGACACGATCGCCATGGGCGAGATCGCCTTCGGCGGCGCGCTGCCCGACTCGCCCGTCTCGCTCTCGCTGATCAACTGCAACTCGCCGCTGCGGTGGGACGACCGGATGCTCAGCGCGATGCTCGAGTACAACCGGCGCGACCAGGCCGTGATCACCACGCCGTTCCTGCTCATGGGCGCGATGTCGCCCGTCTCCATCCCGGCGACGCTCGTGCAGCAGATGGCCGAGGCGCTGTCGGGCATCGCGCTCACGCAGCTCGTGAACCCCGGCTGCCCGGTCGTCTTCGGCTCGTTCCTCTCCAACACGGACATGAAGTCGGGCTCGCCGAGCTTCGGCACCCCCGAGTCGGCGATCGGACTGCTCTGCACCGGTCAGATCGCGCGCAGCTTCGGCCTCCCCTTCCGCTCCGGCGGCGGGCTTGAACGCGTCGACGGTGGTCGACGCGCAGGCGTCCTACGAGTCGCTGATGACGATGTTGCCGACGTTCCTCGCCGGCGCGAACTTCGTCATGCACGCGGCCGGCTGGCTCGAGGGCGGGCTCGTCTCCTGCTACGAGAAGTTCATCGTCGACGTCGAGATCCTGCGGATGCTCAAGCACGAGTTCAAGCCGCTGGAAGTGACGGAGGAGTCGCTCGCGTTCGGCGCGCACGAGGAGGTCGGCGCCGGCGGGCACTTCCTCGGCGCGGCGCACACGCTGATGCACTTCCGCGACTGCTTCTACCGCCCCCTGCTGTCCTCGACGGACAACTTCGACCGCTGGAAGAAGAACGGCGGCCTGGACGCCACGGCGCGCGCGGCGAACATCTGGCGCGAGACGCTGGAGGCCTACGAGCAGCCGCCGATCGACGACGCCGTGCGCGACAACCTGCGCGACTACGTGGCCCGCCGTCGCATCGAGCTGGGCGACGAGCCCGTCCCCACTCCGGCCTTCTGAAGCTGTGATATATCAGGACTCCCCCAGCCCATGCCCGACCCTGAGGTGACGACCGTGGAGAACCAAGACGGCGCGGCGCGCGCCCTGCCATCGACGGCGCGTGCGGTCGTGATCGGCGCGGGCATCGTCGGCAACAGCCTCGCCTACCACCTGGCCCGGCTCGGCTGGACCGACCTGATCCTGCTCGACAAGGGCCCGCTGCCCAACCCGGGCGGTTCGACGGGCCACGCCTCGAACTTCATCTTCCCTGTCGACCACTCGCGCGAGATGACCGCGCTGACCGCCGACAGCGTCAAGCAGTACACGGAGCTCGACGTGATCACCGTGTGCGGCGGCATCGAGGTCGCGCGCACCGAGGAGCGCATGGAGGAGCTGCGCCGCCGCATGGCGTCGGCGAAGTCGTGGGGCATCGACGGCGTCTCGATCGTGACCCCGGCCGAGGTCAAGGAGCTCGTCCCCTACCTCGACGAGTCCGTCATCGTCGGCGGCTTCCACTCCGAGGGCGTCTCCGTCGTCGACTCGCTCCGCGCCGGCACGGTCATGCGCGAGCGCGCGCAGGAGATGGGCGCGCTCACCGTCTCGGCGAACACCGAGGTCCTCGGCCTCGACGTCGAGGGCGGGCGCGTCAAGCGCGTGCGCACCACGCGCGGCGACGTCGAGGCGGAGTACGTGATCGTCGCCTGCGGCGTCTGGAGCCCGAAGATCGCCGAGATGGCCGGGGCGAAGATCCCGCTCACGCCGGCCGTGCACCAGATGATCGACATCGGCCCGGTGCCGCACTTCAAGGACGCCAAGCAGTCCATCGAGTGGCCGATCGTGCGCGACATGGACACGAACATGTACGAGCGCCAGGACGGCGGCGGGCTCGAGGTCGGGTCCTACGCGCACCGCCCGATCCTGCACGACCCCGAGGAGATCCCCTCCGTCGAGGAGGCGGCGCTCTCGCCGACGGAGTTCCCGTTCACCGAGGACGACTTCGTGCAGCAGATGGAGCACGCGCTCGAGCTGATGCCGGAGATCGTCGGCGACGAGTCCGTCGGCGTGAAGTACGCCATCAACGGCCTGCTCTCGCTGACCCCCGACGGCCTCCCCATCCTGGGCGAGACGCCCGAGGTCAAGGGCCTCTGGTCGGCCGCGGCCGTGTGGGTCAAGGAGGGGCCGGGCGTCGGCCGCGCGGTCGCCGAGTGGATGGTCGAGGGCGAGCCCGAGATCGACCTGCAGGCGTCCGACATCGCGCGCTTCTACGAGCACCAGAAGAGCCGCGCCCACGTCAGGGCGCGCGCGTCAGAGGGCTTCAACAAGACCTACGGCATCGTCCACCCCGCCGAGCAGTGGGCGTCGAACCGCGACGTCCGGCTCTCCCCCTTCCACGCGCGCGAGCGCGAGCTGGGCGCGGTGTTCTACGAGGCCGCCGGCTGGGAGCGCCCGCACTGGTACGAGAGCAACAAGGGCCTCGTCGAGGAGTACGACGTCGCCGGGCGCGAGGCCGAGTGGGAGTCGCGCTGGTGGTCGCCGATCATCAACGCCGAGCACCTCGCCATGCGCGACCGCGCGGCGATGTTCGACCTCACCGCGTTCTGCATCTTCGACGTCGTCGGCCCGGGCGCGCTCGAGTGCGTGCAGAAGGTCTCGATGCGCCAGATGGACGTCAAGCACGGCAAGGTCGTCTACACGCCGGTGCTCACGCCCCGCGGCGGCTTCCGCTCCGACCTCACGGTGATGCGGCTCGGCGACGAGCACTTCCGCGTCGTCACCGGCGGCGCCCACGGGATGGCGGACCTCAAGTGGTACGCCGACCACGCGGGCGCCGACGCGCAGGTCTTCGACCTCACGTCGAGCTGGTGCACGCTGGGCCTGTGGGGCCCGCGCGTGCGGGACATCCTCGGCGGCATCACGAGCGCCGACGTCTCGCACGAGGGCTTCGCCTTCGGCACCTGCCGCACGATCGAGGTCGACTCGCTGCGCGTGCTCGCGTCGCGCATCTCCTACGTGGGCGACCTGGGCTGGGAGCTCTATGTCCCGATCGAGCAGGGCGCGAAGCTGTGGGACGTCGTCGCGGAGGCCGGGGCGCCCCACGGCGTGATCCCGGCCGGCATCGGCGTCTACGGCACCACCGGGCGGCTGGAGAAGTGCTATCGCGCGTTCGGCTTCGAGCTCGACGGCGAGTACGACGTCGTCGAGGCCGGCATGGCCTGGGGCAAGGTCAAGGACCAGGACTTCGTGGGCAAGGAGGCGCACGTCGGGCACCGCGCCGCCGACCCGGTCGCGGTGATGTGCACGCTGACCGTCGACGACCACACGGCGGGCGACGGCCGCAAGCGCTACATGCTGGGCGGCGAGCCGATCGTCACCCGCGACGGCGCGCCGCTCACCGACGCCAAGGGCCGCCGGTCGTTCGTGACGAGCGCGGGCGCCGGGCCGTCGGTCGGCAGGCACCTGCTCATGTCCTACCTGCCGCCCGAGCATGCCGTCGTGGGCGAGCAGCTCGCGGTCGAGTACATGCACGAGCGCTTCCCGGTCACGGTGGCCGTCGCCGGCTCGACGCCGATCTTCGACCCGGACAACGAGCGCATCCGCGCGACCGGGGCCGCGGTGCCGGCATGAGGATCCTGGTCTGCGTCAAGCGCGTCCCGCTGACCGGCGGGCGCATGGTGCTCACGGCCGACGAGCAGGCGCTCGAGACGCGGCACCTCGGCTTCACCATCTCCCCGCACGAGGAATGCGGCGTCGAGGAGGCCGTGCGGATCGCCGAGGCGCAGGGCGGCGACGTCACCGTGCTCACGCTCGGCCCGCCCGAGGCCGAGGAGCAGATCCGCGACTGCCTGGCGATCGGCGCCGACCGCGGGATCCTGCTGCAGACCGGCGGCGAGGAGTGGGACCCGCAGGCCACCGCCGCCGCGATCGTCGAGGCGATCCGCGCCGACGGCGGCTACGACCTCGTGATCTTCGGCAACGAGTCGGCCGACGCCGGCAACTACCAGGTCGCCGTGCGCGTGGCCCACGCGCTCGGCCAGCCGGTGGTCAACGGCCTCAAGGGCCTGTCGGTCGACGGCGGGCGCGCGCGCTGCGAGCAGGAGGTGCCGGGCGGGCGCGACGTCTACGACGTGCCGCTGCCGGCGGTCGTCTCCGTGCTCGAGGGCATCAACCTGCCGCGGTACCCGTCCGTGCCGGCGAAGCTGCGGGCGCGCAAGAAGCCGGTCGACCGGCGGACGCCGACGGCGTCCGGCGCGCAGCTCGAGAAGCTGCGGCTCCTGGTGCCGGCCGGGCAGGGCAAGCAGGCCGAGATCCTGGGCCGGGGGCCCGAGGCGGCACCGGCCGTCGTCGACGTGATGCGAGAGCTGGGGGTGGCGTGATGGGCGTGCTGGTCCTGGTGGAGCACGAGGGCGGGCAGATCGACGAGCTGTCGCTGCAGGCGATCGCGTTCGCCCGCACGCTCGGCGAGCCCGTCGCGCTGCTGGTCGGCGCGGGCGGCCGCGACGCCGCCGCGCAGCTGGGCCCGCAGGGCATCGCGACCGCGTACGTGGCCGAGGACGAGCGGCTGACGGCGTACGCGCCCGGGGCGTGGGCGCGGGCGGTCGACGACGCGATCGGGCGCTCGGGCGCGACCGCGGCCGTCGTGGCCGGGACGAACACCGGCAACGAGGTGATGGCCCACGTGGCGGCGCGGCGGGACCTGCCGTTCGCGGCGAACTGCACCGCGGTGGGCGGCGGCGGGGCGGGCGCGGGCCGACTCGACGTGACGCGCGTGCGCTGGGGCGGGAGCCTGCTCGAGGAGGCGCGCGTGCACGGCGAGCTGCCGCTGCTCAGCGTCGCCCCGCACACCGTCGCGGCCGCCGCCGTCAACGGCGCCGGCGCGCCCGCGGTCGAGGCCTTCGCCCCCGCGCTCGACGACGCCGACCTGCTCGTGCGGGTCGCCGAGCACGTCGACGCGGTCCAGAGCGGCGTCTCGCTCGCCGAGGCGAAGGTCGTCGTCTCCGGCGGGCGCGGCGTGGGCTCGGCGGACGGGTTCGGGATCCTCGAGGAGCTCGCCGCAGTGCTCGACGCCGCGGTCGGCTGCTCGCGCGTGGTGACGAGCGCCGGCTGGCGCCCGCACACCGACCAGGTGGGACAGACCGGCACGAAGGTGTCGCCCGACCTCTACATCGCCTGCGGCATCAGCGGCGCGACCCAGCACATCGCCGGCTGCAAGGGCGCGAAGAAGATCCTCGCCATCAACGCCGACGACGAGGCGCCGATCCTCAACAACGCGGACTACGCCGTGATCGGCGACCTGACCGAGATCGTGCCCGCGATCACCGCCGAGCTGAGAAAGGCCCGTTCGGCATAGACGTGCTCGCCGGAGCGGTCGCGCTGGCGGCCGCCCTCGCCGTCTGCGGCGGGCTGTTCGCCCGCCGCGCCAAGCTGCTCGTCGACCTCGTCCGGCTCGGCAAGCCGGTGGATCGCACCGGCGACGTGCCGATCCGCGCCCGCAACGAGGCGACGATCGTGCTGGGGCAGCGCAAGCTGTTCCAGCGGCTCGTGCCGGGCCTGATGCACGCCGCGATCTTCTGGGGCTTCATCGTCCTCTTCCCGACGATCGTCATCGCGATGATCGGAGCGGTGAGCAAGGACGCCACGCTGCCGTGGCTCGGCCATCAGGGCTGGTTCGCGCTGATGGTCGACGTGTTCGCGGTGATGGTGCTGCTGGGCGTGATCGCCGCCGTGGCCATCCGCAAGGTCCAGCGCCCGCAGCGCTTCGAGGGCAGCCACCTCGGCGAGGCCGACCTCATCCTGGCCATGATCGCGGGCATCGTCACGACGCTGGTGCTGTGGCACGCGTCGCGCATCGCGCTGGGGATCAACGAGTGGCCCGCGGGCTGGTCGCCGGTGTCCGACGCGCTGTCCGGGCTGTTCGGAGACGGCGGCGTCACCGAGGCGCTCGAGCGCGTCCTCGTGTGGGCGCACGTGCTGATCATCCTCAGCTTCCTCGCCTATCTCCCCCACTCCAAGCACCTGCACATCGCCACCGCGGCGTTCAACGTCTACTTCGCCCGCACCGGCCCGGGCGGGCGGCTCGAGCCGCTCGACTTCGAGGGCGAGGACGAGGACCTGCGCTTCGGCGCCGGGACGATCCAGGACCTCACCTGGAAGCAGATGATGGACACGTTCTCGTGCACCGAGTGCGGGCGCTGCCAGGACGCCTGCCCGGCGTGGAACACGGGCAAGGCGCTGTCGCCGAAGCTGCTGATCATGGGGCTGCGCGACCAGGTCTTCGCGGAGGGCCCGCAGCTGCTGCGCGACGTCGACCGCTTCGAGCCCTCGCCGCTCGTGCCGAACGCCGTGACCGACGAGGTCGTGTGGGACTGCGTCACCTGCGGCGCCTGCGTGCAGGCGTGCCCCGTGTCGATCGAGCACGTCGACCACATCGTCGACCTGCGGCGCAACCTGGTGATGGTCGACTCGCGCTTCCCCGGCGAGGCCGAGCCGATGCTGCGCGACGTCGAGCGCGCGGGCAACCCGTGGGGGCGCGCGCAGACCGAGCGCGCCGACTGGGCCGCCGCGCTCGGCGTGCGGATCCTCGAGCCCGGCGAGCCGGCGCCGGAGGTCCTCTACTGGGTCGGCTGCGCCGCGTCGTTCGACGAGCGCGCGCGTACCGCGGCCGAGTCGACCGCGAAGCTGCTCCAGGCCGCGGGCGTCGACTTCGCGATCCTCGGCCCGCGCGAGGGCTGCACCGGCGACCCGGCGCGGCGGATGGGCAACGAGTACCTGTTCCAGGCCCAGGCCGAGACGAACGTCGAGACGCTCAACGAGGCGGGCGTGACGAAGATCGTCGCGAGCTGCCCGCACTGCTTCAACACGCTCGGCAACGAGTACGGCGACTTCGGCGGGAACTACGAGGTCATGCACCACACGGAGCTGATCGCGGAGCTGATCGCCGACGGCCGGTTGACGCCCGGCAACGGCGCGGGCGACATCACCTACCACGACTCCTGCTACCTCGCGCGCCACAACGACGTCCGCGCGGCGCCACGCGAGCTGGTCTCCGCCGTCGGCACGCCGGTCGAGATGGCCAAGAGCGGCAAGGAGACGTTCTGCTGCGGAGCGGGCGGCGCGCACATGTGGATGGAGGAGCGCGGCGGGCTGATCAACGAGGAGCGCGCGCGCCAGGCGGCGGAGACCGGGGCCGGCACGCTCGCGGTGGCCTGCCCGTTCTGCACGGTGATGCTCGACGACGGCGTCAAGGCCCGCGGCGCCGACATGCGCGTCGTCGATGTCTCGACGCTGATCGCGGAGTCGCTGGAGCCGCCGTCGCCGCCGGAGTCTGCGGTAGGCGCGGGGCGCTGCTGTTGCGCCGTCGCCCGCGTACACCGGGCATTGAGGGGAAGGGGACGGAGGCCGTGGCGCCACCCTCGACGTCTTCGCCTCGGTATGCGAGGCAAAGGCGTCGACCGTTGCGTCTCGATCCCGCATACCGGGATCGAGACGCAACGGGTGACGAATTGACACCGCATACCGGGGTCAGCTCGTCACGGGTGCGCCGCGGCACCCCGGACCCTTCCCCTCAATGCCGGGGTCCGCACACGCCCGCGCCGAAGACGCGGACGGCGCCGTCGCCACTGACACCTACAACGCGCCGAGCCGCTTCAACGCCTCACGCCGCCAGCGCTCGGTGCGCGCCACCTCGTTGAACGTGTAGAGGTGGAAGCCGGCGATCCCCGTGGCGGGGTCGGCCAGCGTCGGCGCGAGCCCCTTGAGCAGCGGGTCGGGCTTGAACTGGCGCGTGAGCAGGCGCGACATCCAGTTGCGGTGGTGCGAGAGGAAGCGCGCGGATTCGCCGAGCCCGATCTTCATCGAGATCCGCAGGAGCTTGGCGTGGTCGACGGTCCCCGGCAGGCCGATCCAGATCGGCAGCGCGACCCCGCGGCGGCGCACCTCGGCGATCCAGGCGGCGATCGTGCCGGCGTCGAAGCAGATCTGGCTGATGATGCACGTGGCCATCGGCGCCTTGGCGAACATCGCCTGGATCGTCTCCTCGTCGGAGATCAGGTGGTGGCTCTCGGGGTAGCCGGTGATCCCGATCTGCTCGAACCGGCCGCGCAGCGGGCCCATGGCCGTGAGCAGCTCGACGGCGCCGTGGAACTCGCCGGGCTCGGGCGCGTCGCCCGCGGGCACGAAGAGCTCGCGCACGCCGGCCGCCTCCAGCCGCGCGACCGCCTCCTCGAGATGGGCGCGGTCGCGCACGAGCCGCGCCGACAGGTGCGGGACGACCGGATAGCCGGCGCGCGCGAGCCGCTCGGACAGGTCGAGCGTCGGCTCCAGCCCCTTGCGCGGCGAGGCCGTCACCGTCACCCGCACGTCGGTCGCGAGGTGCTCGAGCACCTGCTCCTCGATGCCGTCGAGCGGCAGGATCTCGAAGCGCGGGCGGCGCAGCAGGTCGGCCAGCGCCGCGGCCTCGCGCGACTTGGCGTCGGCGATCATGGGTGCGGCTCCAGCCGTCCGCTGCCGTCGAAGCGCTCGACCTCGTAGCCGGCGGACTCGAGCTGCGCGACGATGTCGGCGGCGTGCTCCTCGCCGCGCGTCTCGAGCACGAGATCGACGCCGGTCTCACGGACGTGGAGCGGGACCGCCTCGCGCAGGTGGTTCACCGTGACGAGGTTGCCGCCGGCGTCGGCGACCCGGACGAGCAGGCCCGCCAGCCCGCCCGGCCGGTCGTGCACGCGCGTGAACAGCCGCATCCGCCGGCCCTGCGCGGTCTCGTGGCGGCGCGCGATGCCCGCCAGCACGCCGGCGTCGACGTTGCCGCCGGAGAGGACGACGACGGTCGACCCGGACGGCGCGGGCTTGACCGCGCCGGTCCGCAGCGCCGCGATGCCGACCGCGCCGGCGCCCTCGACCACGAGCTTCGCCCGCTCGAGCAGCACGACCATCGCGTCGGCGATGTCGTCCTCGGCCACGGTGACGAACTCGTCGACCCACGCGGCCACGAGCGGCAGCGTCAGCCCGCCCGGCCGCTTGATGGCGATGCCGTCGGCGATCGTCGGGCGCCCGACCGCCTCGACCGGCGCGCCGCCGGCCAGCGAGGCCGGGTAGGCGGCGCAGGCCTCCGCCTGCACGCCGACGATGCGCACGCCGGGGTGGGCGGCCTTGACGACGCCGGCGATGCCGCTGATCAGCCCGCCGCCGCCGACGGGCACGACGATCGTGGCCAGGTCGGGCACGTCCTCGAGCAGCTCGAGCCCGAGCGTGCCCTGGCCGGCGACGATCTCCGCGTCGTCGAACGGGTGCACGAACACCGCGCCGGTCTCCTCCGCCCGCTCGCGGGCCCGGGCCACGCACGCGTCGACCGAGTCGCCGCCCAGCCGCACCGTGCCGCCGAAGCCGCGTACCGCCGCGGCCTTGCTGCACCGACGCCTCCGCCGGCATGAAGACCTCGCAGGCCATGCCGCGCGCCCGGGCCGCATACGCCAGCGACTGGGCGTGGTTGCCGGCGCTCCCGGCCACCACGCCGGCGGCCGGGTCGATCCGGTCGACCTTGGCGAGCGCGCCGCGGAGCTTGAACGAGCCGGTGCGCTGGAGGTTCTCGGCCTTGAGCAGCACCGTGCCGCCGCAGGCATCGCTGAGGCTGCGCGACGTCAGCACCGGCGTGTGCCGGACGAGGTCGCGCGTCCGCTCCCGTGCGTCGCGGACGGCGTCGACGCCGAGCCATCCGTCGCGCACGGGCGTCCGCGCGATCATGAATCGTGATATATCAGCGCTGGAGCTCGGTGGCAAGCGCCGCTGGGACGAGACCTACCATGGGGCACCCCGCGATGGCCGCCGAACCGAGCATCATCCCGACCGACGAGCCCGTCTCCAGCGCCGGCGAGGCGCGCCTCTTCGCCGAGCGGGCCTACCACGAGCTCCGCGACCGGATCGTGACGCTGCGGCTCCCGCCGGGCACCGTCCTGCGCGAGGACGCGCTCATGCGCGACCTGCAGGTCGGGCGCACGCCGCTGCGCGAGGCGGTCAAGCGGCTCGCGCTGGAGAACCTCGTCGCCGTGCAGCCGCGCCGCGGCACGTTCGTCTCCTCGATCGAGGCCTCGGACATCGTCCACATCACGGAGGTCCGCGCCGAGCTCGAGGGCTACGCGGCGGAGCTGGCCGCGCTGCGCATGAGCGCGGAGACGCGCGTGCTGGCCGAGGCGCTGCTCGACGAGGTCCACCATCTGACCCGGCTCGACGACCAGGACGGGCTGATGCGCTTCGACGAGCGCATCCACCGCTTCACCTGGGAGGCGTCGGGCAACCCGTACCTGATCGCGACGCTCGAGCGCTACTTCACGCTCTCCCTGCGCGTCTGGTACCTCGTGCTCGACCGGGTGCCCGGCCTCGGCCACGCCGTGCACGACCAGGTCCAGCTCATGGAGGCGATGCTCGACCGCAACGGGACGCTCGCCCGGACGATCATGCGCGAGCACGTGCTCGCCTTCCAGCGCGAGATCATGGCGGCCTTCAGCCGGACGTAGGGTTGGCAAGCCTCCGCCGGCTCGGGTACGATCGGCCGGATGCCGGTGATATATCTGACGGGTTGCGCATGAGCGACACGACCGCGCCGGTCGGCGCGGAACCCGCTCAGCCCGCGGCCCACACGGTCGACCGGAGCGGCCCGCCGCTCCTGGCCGCGCGACGGCGTGTGGAAGGTCTTCGGCCCGCACGCCGAGCGGATCGTCGGCGCGCCGGACGCCGACCTGCCGCGCGCGGAGCTGCATCGAGAAGAGGGCTGCACCGTCGCCGTGCGCGACGTCTCGCTCGAGATCTGGCCCGGCGAGGTGTTCGTGGTCATGGGCCTGTCGGGCTCGGGCAAGTCCACGCTCGTGCGCACGCTGATCCGCCTCATCGAGCCGACCGCAGGCGCGATCAGCATCCAGGGCGCCGACGTGATGGCGGCCGACGCGGGGGCCCTGCGCGAGCTGCGCCGCCACACCGTGTCTCGATGGTCTTCCAGCACTTCGGGCTGCTCGCGCACCGCACGGTGGTCGACAACGTCGCGTTCGGGCTCGAGATCCAGGGCGTGGCCAAGCCCGAGCGGCTCGCCCGCGCGGGCGAGGTGCTGCAGCTCGTCGGGCTCCAGGACGTCGCCAACCAGTTCCCCGACCAGCTCTCGGGCGGGATGCAGCAGCGCGTCGGGCTCGCCCGCGCGTTCGCGGTCGACCCCAAGCTGATGCTCTACGACGAGCCCTTCAGCGCGCTCGACCCGCTGATCCGCCGCGACATGCAGGACGAGGTCATCCGCCTGCAGCACGAGACCGGCAAGACGATGCTCTTCATCACGCACGACCTGCCCGAGGCGCTGCGGCTGGGCGACCGGATCGCGATCATGCGCGACGGCAGGATCGTGCAGCTCGGGACGCCGGAGGAGCTCGTCGGCTCGCCGGCCGACGAGTACGTCGCGAACTTCGTGCGCGACATCCCGCGCACGCACGTCCTGACGCTGCGCTGGATCATGCGCGACCTCAAGCCCGGCGAGGTGTCGAGCGACGTGGAGCTGGACGTGGCCACGACGGTCAAGGACGCCGTGCCGGTCGTCGCCGCCACGAACGGCCCCGTGCGCGCGGTGGAGGGCGGCCGCGTCGTCGGCGTCGTCGACCGCGTCGCCGTGCTCCACGCCATGGCCGGCGCCCCCGAGGAGCAGGGTGGCGGTCGCTAGCGAACGGCTCGCCGCCCCCGCGCTCTCCGCTCCCGCCCGCTGGCGCGGCCGGCCGGCGCAGATCGGCCTCGTCGCCGTCCTCATGCTCATCGCCTTCGCGCTCCTGCGCGGCGACTACCCGTGGCCGTCGTCGCTGACCTGGAGCCAGCTCCCCGGCAAGCTCGACGACCTGCAGGGCTGGCTGCTCGACGAGCGCACGGCGGAGGACCGCAACATCGTGTTCGCGCTGTTCGACGGCTTCCGTGCGCTCGCCGACTGGCTCGTCACCGCGCTCACCGACGCGCTCGAGTGGCTCACCTGGGTCGGCACCGCCGCGTTCGGCGTGCTGCTCGTGTGGCGCTTCGGCGGCTGGCGCGCCGGGCTGACGGTGCTGGCCGCGTTCGTCGCCTTCGCCCTGATGGGCCTGTGGGAGCAGAGCGTGCAGACGCTGGCGCTGATGCTCGCGGCCGTGATCCTCTCGCTCGCCATCGGCGTGCCGATCGGCGTCTGGGCCGGGCGCAACGCGCGCGTGCACCGGGCGCTCACGCCGGTGCTCGACGCGATGCAGATCGTGCCCGCGTTCGCCTACCTGATGCCGGTCGTGATCCTCTTCTCGGTCGGTCCGGCCGCCGCGGTCATCTGCACGATGATCTACGCCATCCCGCCCGCCGTGCGGATCACGGCGCTCGGCATCCGCGGCGTGACCGCGGACACCGTCGAGGCGTCCCAGGCGCTCGGCGCCACGCCGATGCAGACGCTGTTCAAGGTCCAGCTCCCGCTCGCCGCGCAAGCAGCTGCTGCTCGCCGTCAACCAGACGATCATGTTCGCGCTCTCGCTCGTCGTGATCGCCGGCCTGATCGGCGGCCGCGGGCTCGGCGACGTCGTCACGAACGGCCTCTACTCCAACGCCGCGCTCGCCCTGCTGGCCGGCGTGGCGATCGTGGTCATGGCCATCGCGCTCGACCGCGCGACGGCCGCCGATCGCCGAGCGGACGGACCCCGCGCGCCGGCACCTGACGGACGCGCGCCGCGCCCGCGCACGGCGGTCGACGCTGATCGTTCCTCGGCGCGATCGCCGTGATCGTGATCGCTCGCGCGCGTGCTCGGCGCCGCGCCGGTCTACCCCGACGAGTTCGAGTCCGCGTCCTACGTCTACACGGCGACGATCGAGGACACGCTGCTGGGCTGGATCCAGTCCGTGCTCGACTACGTGCAGGACCCGGCGTCGTTCGTCTTCGGGATCACCGAGCCGATCGGCAACTTCCTCGTCGAGTACGCGCTCGAGCCGCTGCGCGTGCTCCTCGTCGAGCTGCCGTGGTTCGTGACCGTCGCCGGGCTGTCGGTCGATCGCCTTCCTGACGAGCGGCCTGCGGCCCGCGGTCACGGTCGCGCTGATGCTGCTGGCGATCGGGATCATGGGCGTGTGGGAGCCGGCGATGGACACGGCCTCCCAGGTGCTCGTGGCGACCGCGCTCGCCGTGGCGATCGGCCTCGCGGTCGGCGTGTGGGCGGCGGAGAGCCCGCGGGTCGAGAAGCTGCTGCGCCCGGTGCTCGACACGCTGCAGACGCTCCCGCAGCTCGTCTACATCATCCCGTTCATCTACCTGATGCCGGTGTCGCGCGTGCCGGGCGTGGTCGCCTCCGTGCTCTACGCCGTGCCGGTGATCATCCGGCTCGTGACGGCCGGCGTGCGCAACGTGTCGCCGGCGGCGGTCGAGGCGGCGGGCGCGTTCGGCGCCACGCGCGGCCAGCTGCTGACGAAGGTCAAGATCCCGCTGGCGCGCGAGGCGATCATGCTCGGCGTCAACCAGGGGATCATCATGGTGCTCGCGGTCGTGGTGATCGGCGGGCTGGTGGGATCAGGGGCGCTCGGCGACGAGGTCGCGCGCGGGCTGCAGCGCAACGAGTTCGGGCAGGGCGTCGTGGCGTCCCTGGCCATCCTCGCGCTGGGCATCGCGCTCGACCGCGTGACGCAGAGCAAGGGGAGAAGGGTTCGAGGAAGAGGGCAAACACGATGAGGGGGACGCAGATGCGGACCAGGAGAGCGCGCGGCAGCCTTGTCGCGCTCGCGCTCGCCGCGGCCATGACGGTCGCGGCGTGCGGCGAGAAGAAGGAAGAGGAGCCGGCCAGCTCGGGCGGCGGGACGGAGACGGCCGCGAAGGACTGCGGCAAGGTGACGCTGAACGAGCAGGCCTGGGCCGGCTCGACCGCCAACACCTACATCGCCAAGGCCGTGCTCGACGACATGGGCTGCCAGGTCGAGGTCACCAAGGTGGCCGAGATCCCGGTGTTCCAGGCCATGGCGGACGGCGAGGTCGACGCCGTGCTGGAGGACTGGCAGCACACGGACGAGTACAAGAAGTACATCGAGGAGGCCGGCACCGTCGTCGACGGCGGCCCGCTCGGCGTCGAGGGCCACATCGGCTGGTTCATCCCGAAGTACCTGATGGACGCCAACCCCGAGTTCGCCTCGTGGGAGGGCCTGAAGGGCAAGGAGGACCTGTTCAAGACCGCCGAGTCCGGCGACCAGGGCATGTTCCTCGGCGGCGATCCCTCCTACGTGCAGAAGGACAAGGAGCTGATCAAGGCGCTCGACCTGAACTTCAAGCACGTGACGGCCGGCGCCGAGCCGGCGCAGGTCGCGCGCTGGACGCAGCTGTACAAGCAGGAGAAGCCGGTCATCTTCTACTGGTACACGCCGCAGTTCTACAACCAGGAGTACGACCTGGCCGAGGTCAAGCTCCCGGAGCGCACGGCGGACTGCAAGGACGACGCCAAGTCCGGCGGCGACGTCGAGCAGTACAAGTGCGCGTACGACGTGACGGTGATCGAGAAGCTGTTCTCGAAGAAGTTCGCCGACAGCGGCTCGCCCGCCTTCGACGTGCTGAAGAAGATGACGCTGACCAACGACGACCAGGAGGCCGTCGCCAAGGCGATCGCCGGCGACAAGGTCGATCCGGAGAAGGCCGGCCGCGACTGGGTCGAGGCCAACCCGGACAAGGTCAAGGAGTGGACCGGCTGAAGCCGGAGGGCGTGACGGGCCCCCGCCGGGGGCCCGTCGCGCGCGCCAGCCGGGGCAGGGCGCTGACGGCGGGAGCAGTCCTCGCCGTCGCGGTCCTGCTCGCCCTCGCCGGCTTCGCCGGCGCCTCGATCGACGACGAGGCGGACCTCTCGATCGCGATGACGGCGTCCCCGCCGACCGTGCTCGCCGGCCAGACCTCGACGTTCAGCCTGACCGTGACGAACGACGGCCCGTCGGCCGCCACCGACGTCGTGGTCGAGGACCCGCTCGACGCGCGGCTCCAGCTCGTGGCGGCGGAGTGGCCCGGCGGCGCCTGCACCGGCACCGTCAGCTGCGCGCTCGGCACGATCGAGCCCGGCGGCTCGGTCACCGTCTCGGTCGAGGTCGTCGCGGCCGCGGCCGGCCCGGCGGGGACGCTCGTCAACGCCGCCACGGTCGCCGCGGCCACGCCCGACCCCGACGTCACGGACAACGCGGCCACGGCCTCGCTCACGATCGTGCGCGCCGCCGACCTCTCGCTCGCCCAGACGATCACCCCCGACGCGCCCGTCGCCGGCGCGCCCGTGACGTACACGCTCACGGCGCTCAACGACGGCCCGGGCCCGGCGACCGGCGTGGAGGTCACCGATCCCCTGCCGGCCGAGCTGATCGTGACCGACATCCACTCGGCGCCGGCCGCGCGCCTGTGCGAGATCGCGGGCGGCGTGCTGCGCTGCCGCTTCGACGGGCTCGACAGCGGCGCCACGGCGACCGTCACGATCGTGGGCGCGCTCCCGCGCGACGCGACCGGCACGCTCGCCAACACGGCGAGCGTCGGCGCCGAGGAGGAGGATCCCGATCCCGGCGACAACGCGGCGACCGTCGAGCGCCCGATCGGGCCGCCCGCCCCCGAGCCCGCGGATCTCTCCGTGGTCAAGACCGGCCCGGCGACGGCGGCGGCCGGCGGCGGGGTGAGCTGGGGGATCGACGTCGCCAACGCGGGACCCGGCCCGGCGACCGGCGCCGTCGTCACCGACGTGCTGCCGGCCGGCACGACGTTCGTGCGCGCCACGCCGTCGCAGGGCACCTGCGCCGAGGCGGGCGGCACCGTCACCTGCGAGCTCGGCACCCTCGGCTCCGGCTCGACGGCGCAGATCACGCTCGCCGTGTCGCTCGCGGCCACCGCCGCCGGCGCGACCGTCACCAACCGGGCGACGGTCTCCGCCACGACGCCGGACCCGCAGCCCGCGGACAACCGGAGCGACGCGACGACGCAGGTGGTCGCCGCCGCCCCGTCGCCCGTGCAGCGCGACGTCGCGGAGCGGCGGCAGGACGCCGGCCGCGTCGCCCGCCCGCTCCGCGGCAAGCTGCGCCTCCGCACGACCGCGAGCCGCAGCCGGGCCCGGCCGGGCCAGCTCGTCCGCTACACGCTGCGCGTCCGCAACCGCGCCAACGTGCGCGCGCGGGCGCTCATCCTGTGCGACCGGCTGCCGGCGCGCATGACCTTCGTCCGGGCCCGCGGCGGCCGGTTCCGCGCCGGGCGGGTGTGCTGGACGCGGCCGCGGCTGCGCCGCGGGCGGACGTGGACGGTCACGCTCGTGGCCCGCGTGGACCCGGACGCGCGGGGCGGCTCGATCCGCAACGTGGCCCGGGTGCGCGCCGGGAACCTGGCGGCCCGGCGCGACGGGGCGCGCACCCGGGTCGCCGGCGAGCCGCGCGGATGACCGGCTGACGCCGCCGCGCGTCACAATCCCCGCATGAGCGCTCCCGACACCGCCACCTACGGCGTCACCTCGATGATCGCCCCGCTGCGGCGGGTCCTCGTCCGGCGCCCCGCCACCGCCGGCGACTGGGCGGGCGCCGCGTGGCGCACGCCCGATCCCGGCCGCCTCGCGGCCCAGCACGACGCGTTCTGCGCGCTGCTCGCCGAGCTGGGCGCCGACGTCGAGGTCGCCGGCGCGCTCGACGGGCAGGTCGACGCCGTCTACATGCACGACCCGATGGTGATGACCGGCCGCGGCGGGATCCCGCTGCGCATGGCCAAGCCCGCCCGGACGCGCGAGCCCGGCCACGCCGCCGAGGAGCTCGCCCGCCTCGGGATCCCCGTCGTCGGCACGCTCGAGGCCCCCGCCTACGCCGACGGGGGCGACCGCTACTGGCTCGACGACGCGACGATGGCGCTCGGCCTCGGCTACCGCACGAACCGGGCGGGCGCCGCGGCGCTCGCCGCGCTCGTGGCGCCCGAGGGCGTGGCCGTCGAGGCCTACGACCTGCCGCACGACCAGGGCCCCGGCTCCGTGCTGCACCTGCAGTCCTTCCTCTCCGGCGTCGCCGACGGCCTGTGCGTCGTCTACGAGCCGCTGGCGCCGGTGCGCCTGCTGCAGGACCTGCGCGGGCGCGGCACGGACTGGATCGCGATCTCCCGCGACGACTACCTGGCGATGGGGTGCAACATCCTCGCCGTGCGGCCGGGCGTCGTCGTCATGGTCGACGGGGTGCCCGCCGTGCGCCGCGCGCTCGAGGCGCGCGGCGTCGAGGTCCACGTCTACGACGGGTCGGAGCTGTCGCTCAAGGGCGACGGCGGGCCGACGTGCCTCACGCAGCCCCTCCTGCGCGGCTGATGCGCATCGGGTACAAGGCCTCGGCCGAGCAGTTCGGCCCGCCGCGGCTGCTGGACTACGCCGTCCAGGCCGAGCGCGCGGGCTTCGAGATCGTCGCCGTGTCGGACCACTTCCAGCCCTGGCGCCACAAGGGCGGGCACTCGCCGGCGGCGCTGCCCTGGCTGGGCGCCGCGAGCCAGGCCACGCGCACCGCCACGCTCGGCACGAGCGTCCTCACCCCCACCCTGCGCTACGAGCCGGCCGTCGTCGCCCAGGCCTTCGCGACGCTCGCGACGCTCGCGCCCGGGCGCGTGTTCCTCGGCGTCGGGACGGGGGAGGCCATGAACGAGACGCCGGTCACCGGCGGCGCGTTCCCCGGCCGCAAGGAGCGGCGGCTGCGGCTCGCCGAGTCGATCAGGCTCATGCGGCAGCTGTGGACCGAGGAGCGCGTCGACTTCGACGGCGAGTACTACAAGACCGACCGCGCCACGATCTACGACCGGCCCGACGAGCCGGTGCCCATCTACGTCGCCGCCTCCGGCCCGCTCGCGGCGAAGCTCGCGGGCCGCGTCGGCGACGGGTTCATCTGCACGAGCGGCAAGGACCCGCAGCTCTACGAGGACCTGCTGGCGAACGTGGCCGCGGGCGCCGAGCAGGCCGGGCGCGACCCGGGCGCGATCCGGCGCATGATCGAGATCAAGGTCTCCTACGACCGGGACGCCGAGCGCGCGCGCACCAACACGCACTGGTGGGCGGCGCTCGCGCTGACGCCCGAGCAGAAGGAGGGCGTCGAGGACCCGATCGAGATGGAGCGCCTCGCCGACGAGAACCTCGACCGCGCGCCGTCCCGGTTCATCTGCTCGGACGACCCGGACGAGGTGGTCGCCGCCATCGGCACGTACGTCGACCTCGGCTTCGAGGAGCTCGTCGTGCACGGGCCCGGCGACGACCAGGCCCGGTTCATCCAGCAGTTCGCGGAGGACGTGCTGCCGCGGCTGCGATAGCTAGCGCGGCAGCGCGATCGCGTTGCCGGCGTTCAGGACGTCGTCCGGGTCCCAGTCCGCGCGGATCGCCTGGAGCCGCGCCCAGACCTCGTCGCCGTAGGCCGCGCGCAGGCGGCGGGGATCGCGGTCCGTGACGAAGTTCGGGAAGCTCTCCCCGCCCGACCAGGGCGCGAGCGACGCGCGGAGGTCGGCCGCCCACTCCGCGACGGCGGCGTCGGCCGCCGGGTCGAACCAGGCGGCGCCCGCCTGCCAGGCCCAGGGCGCGCCGCGCCGGTCGAGCGGCGTCGCGCCCGCCGGCATGCGCGCGAACGCGCCGCCCAGGGGCTGCAGCAGGAGGCTCCCGAGCGGAGCCGGCTTGCGCACGTGCCGGTCGGCCAGCACCGCGACCGTCTCGGGGGTCAGCGCGCGCAGGAAGCCGCCGTCGCCGTGCACCCGCGCCGTGAACCGCTCGGGCGACTCGAACATCCCCTGGAGCGCCGCGTACGGCATCGGCCCGACGGCGTCGAACGCGGGCGCCGACGCGCGCAGCGGGGCGAGCAGCGCGTCGGCTCCGCCGGGCGCGCCCGTCCAGGCCACGAGCACGGCGACGATCGGGCGGCCGTGCAGCGCCTCCGGCACGACCGGCAGCGGCAGCGCGTTGAGCAGCGCGAGCCCGCCGCCCAGGTCGTCGGGCGCGTCGGCGATCACCGCGGCATAGGTCGCGGCGACCTCCGCGGCACGCTCGAGCGGCCACCCGATGATCCCGCCCTCGATCCGCGGGCCGACCGGGTGCAGGTCGAACTCGAGCTCGACCACCACGCCGAAGCTGGAGCCGCCGCCCCGCAGCGCCCAGAAGAGGTCGGGGTGCTCGCCGGCGCTCGCGGTCACGACGTCGCCGGCCGCGGTGACGACACGCGCCGCGCGCAGCGAGTCCGCCGCGAGCCCGAGCTTGCGCTCGAGCCAGCCCGAGCCGGAGCCCAGCGTGAAGCCGGCGACGCCGACCG
This sequence comes from uncultured Solirubrobacteraceae bacterium, assembly GCA_963827335.1. Taxonomy (GTDB): domain Bacteria; phylum Actinomycetota; class Thermoleophilia; order Solirubrobacterales; family Solirubrobacteraceae; genus DASQMT01. The sequence goes on along the minus strand of CAWHAP010000023.1, from coordinate 426,005 downwards.
ACGGCATCCGCGCGCCCGTCACGCCGAGGCCGTGCGCCTGCGTCGCGGCGTCGAGCGCCCGCCAGGTGGTGCCGCCCGCCGCGCGGGCGGTGCGGCTCGCGGGATCGACGGCGATCGCGTCGAGCCCGCGCAGGTCCAGCATCAGCGCGCCGTCGGCCACGGCGAAGCCGTCGGGCCCGTGCCCGCCGCCGCGCACGGTGATCGGCAGGCCTGCGGCGCGGCCGTGCCTGACGGCCGCGGCCACGTCGTCCACGCATGCGCAGCGGGCGATCAGCGCGGGCGAGCGGTCCACGGCATCGCTCTCCACGCGCCGCGCGGCGTCGTAGTCGCGGTCGCCGGGCGCGAGGAGGTCGCCGGTGAAGCGCGGGATGGCGACGCGAGGCAGGCTCGAGGTCATGTCGGCTCGACGGCCCGGCCGCCCGCGATATTCCCGCTCAGCCGCCGGGCGTGACGAGGCCGGCCTCGTAGGCGAGCACGACCGCCTGGACGCGATCGCGCGCGCGGAGCTTGGCCAGGATCCGCTTCACGTGGCTCTTCACCGTCGCCTCGCTGAGCACCAGCACGCCGGCGATCTCCGCGTTCGTGTGGCCCCGGGCGACGAACGCGAGCACCTCGACCTCGCGTGGCGTCAGCTCCTCGAAGCCGGCCGGCGGCGCGCTCGGCGGCGCGCTGCGGGCGAACTGCGCGATCAGCCGCCGGGTCACCGCCGGCGCGATGAGGCCGTCGCCGGACGCGACGACGCGGACCGCCTCGATCAGGCCCTCGGGCGGCACGTCCTTGAGCAGGAACCCGGCCGCGCCGGCGCGCAGCGCGTCGTAGACGTACGCGTCGTGGTCGAACGTGGTGAGCATGAGGATCGCCGTGTCGCCGGCGTCCGGGTCGGCGAGGATCCGGCGCGTCGCCTCGATGCCGTCCATGCCCGGCATGCGGATGTCCATCAGCACGACGGCGGGCCGCCGCCGGCGGGCGAGGTCGACGGCGTCGGCCCCGTCGGCCGCCTCGCCGACGACGGCGATGCCGGGACGCGCCTCGAGGATCGCGCGGAACCCGGCCCGGACCAGCGCCTGGTCGTCGGCGACGACCACGGTGATCGGAGGCTCCATGGTCCGACGGTATCCGCCCGCGTGCGGCGGCGCATCCCCCCGCGGGGGCAGGCTCGGATCATCCTCCAGGGGGGCGACGGGGGCGCTGGACGCGATTAGGATCGCGCCATGGAGGCGCTCCGGCGACACGGGATCGGCCCGGCCGACGTGGCGCTGTGCGCCGTGCTCTCGGGCATCGCGCTGCTGATGGGGCTCGCCGAGGGCGGCCACGGCGCGTTCGGCGTCCTGAACGTGGCCGCCACGCTGCCGGTGCTCTGGCGCCGCGCCGCGCCGCTCGCGGCGTCCGCGGGCATCGCCGCGGGCTGCCTCGTGAGCGCGCTCCCCCACCTCGACGCGCCCCGCTGCGGCGCGGCCATCCCCGCCGCCCTGCTCGTGGTCTACGAGCTGGGCGTGCGGCTCGACCGCCGCGACGGCGCGCGCGGGCTCGCGCTCGTCCTCGCCGGCATGGTCGTGCTCTGCGCCACCGACTCGATCGCGGATCTCGGCGCGCTGCTCTTCGTGGTGCCGCTGTGCGCGGGCGTCTGGGCCGCCGGACGGCTCGTCGCCGCGCGCAGCCGGCTCGCCGCCCAGCTGGCCGAGCGCTCGCGGGAGCTCGTGCGCCGCCGCGGGGAGACGGCCGCGCCTGGCCGTCGAGGTCGAGCGCGTCCGGCTCACGGCGCAGCTCGACCGCGCCGCGCGCCGGCGCGTGGAGGCGATGGTCGCGCTGGCCGACGCGGGCGCCGCCGGCGTCGCCGCGGGCGCGGACGACGCGGTCGCCACCTTCGCACGGCTCGAGGAGGAGGGGCGGGCGTCGCTGAACGCGATGCGCGACCTGCTCGGCCGCCTGCGGTCGGACGCCTGGGCCGAGCGCGCGCCGCTGCCGACGCTCGACGGGCTGGACGGGCTCGTCGACACCGCGCGTGCGGACGGCCGCACGGTCGACCTGGACGTCGAAGGGCCGCGCCGGCCGCTCGTCGGCGGCGTCGAGCTCGCCGCCTACCGGCTCGTGCAGCACGCGCTGGGCGCCGCCGGCCGCGGCGCCGTCCGGGTCCGGCTGCGCTACCTCCCCGACGCGCTGGACCTCGAGGTCGGCGCGGAGTCCGGCGTGGCGGCGGAGCCGCTCGCCGTCGTCCGCGAGCGCGTCCGCGCGCATGGCGGCCGGCTCACCGTCGAGACGAGCGAGCCCGGCGGCACGCTCCTGCGGGCGGAGCTCCCCGCGGCCCGTGCCTGACCCGGGCACGATCGGCCTGCCGCTGGCCGGCCTGCTCGCGTACGGGCTCGGCGCGCACGCCGACCTGCTCCGCGGCGGCGCCGCGGCCGGCGTGCTGCTGGCCGTGCTGCTCGCCGCGGTCGGCATCCCGGAGGACACGTGGGTGCCGATCGCCATCTGCGTCGCCGCGCCGTACGCGGCGGGCCGCGGCGTGCGCTCCCGCCGCCTGCTCGTCGCCCAGCTCGCCGCGCGCAACCGCGAGCTCGCCGAGGCCGAGGCGGAGCACACCGCGCTGGCCGTGCAGGGCGAGCGCGCGCGGATCGCCCGTGAGCTGCACGACATCCTCTCCCACACGCTGGCCGTGATCGCGGTCCAGGCGGGCGCCGGGCGGGTGGCCGCCCCCGAGCAGCCCGGCGCCGCCGCGGACCGCTTCGCGGCGATCGCCGCCGCGGGCCGGCGCGCGCTGGTCGAGATGGGGCGGCTCGCCGACGTGCTCGGCGAGCGCGCCGAGGAGGACCGCATCGCGGCCGTGCTCGCCGAGGCCGAGAAGGCCGGGCTGACCGTCCGCGCCGCGGCGCTCGTCCCGGAGGCCGAGCTGCCGCCGGCGGTCGCGGACATCGCCTATCGCACCGTGCAGGAGGGCGTGACGAACGCGCTCCGCCACGCCCCCGGGTCCGAGCTGCACGTGACGCTCGGCGCGGCCGGCGACGACCTCGTCGTCGAGCTGCGCGACACGGGCCCCGCGCGGGCGGGCGGCGCGGCCGGCCCGGGCGCGGGCCTGGGCCTGGCCGGGTTGCGCGAGCGCGTCGCCGAGGCTGGCGGCCGGCTCGAGGCCGGCCCGGCCGACGGCGGCGGCTGGCGCCTGCGCGCGGCGCTGCCCGCGCCCACCCCCGTGGGGTGAGCCGAAGTTCCTCCCGCGGGGCGACGACGCGCCCCGGCCGCGCGGCTTGACTTGGCGGCATGGAACTCATCGCCGCCGTCCTCATCGCCGGTCCCCTCGGCTACCTCGTGCGCGACCGCCGCAGGGCGCTGCACGCCTACCTCGCCGTCTGGGCGATCATCTTCCCGATCCAGACGTACGTCGTCGTGATCGCGGACGACACGCCCGGGAGCTTCGCCGACCAGGCCTCGTACTGGGTCATCAACGCGCTGATCCTCGCGCTCGGCATCGGCCTGAACCGCTTCGGCGCCCGCCGCCGGGCCGGCGGCGCCCTCGACGCGGCCGCGCTGCGGTGAGAGGGTTCGCGGGTGGACCTCGTCGAGCAGATCGCGGCGCGCGGCGTGAGCGCGGTCCTGGAGGACGGCGACGACACGGACGGCCTGCTGCAGGCGCTGCTCGGCTGGTTCTCGGGCGAGCGGCTCAGCGCCCGCGCCGACGAGCACGAGCTGCGGCTGCAGGCGGCGTGGGAGACCCGCGACCACTTCGACGGGCTCGGCGTGTTCGATCGCTTCGTCGCCCTCGCGATCCTGGCGCTCCCCCCGGATCACGACGAGCGCGATCCGGACACCGCGCGGCAGCTCCTCGAGGACCATCTGGCCGCGAGCCGCGACGAGGGCGACGCCGGGGAGGAGCTGCGCACGATCGCGGACCTGCTCGATCACGAGCTCGTCGCCGAGGCGGATGCGGGCGAGCTCCTCGAACGCGGGTCGGCGATCGCCGACCCGGAGGACGCGAGCGGAGCCGAGCGGTTCGCGCTCGAGGCCCAGAGCTACTGCGTCCGCCGCTTCATCGCCGCGCGCGACGCCGGGGACGAGGAGACGGGCCGCCGCTGGCTCGCGCGGGCGGAGACCCACCAGGCGTGGCCCGTGGACCCGGCCGACGACGATCCGTCCGCGGTGCTCTCGCTCGCCGAGCAGCTCGACATCGCCGAGCAGTGGCCCGCGGCGGCGGACGCGTACGCCCGCGTCGTCCGCGTCTCGGATCCCGGCGATCCCTCGGTCCAGCACTTCGCCGTCCGCGTGGGCGAGCTGCGTCTCCTCGCCGGCGATCCCGCCGCTGCGGCCGCCGCGATCGAGGGCACGCTGCCCGCGATCGAGCGGCGGTACCTGAGCGCGCTCCGCGACGAGGACGTGGCCGACGCCGCCGAGCAGCTCGCCGCGGCCGTCGACGGCCTGGCCGTGGCGCACGCCGGATGCGGCGACTGGAGCGCCGCGTGCCGCACGCTCGATCGCACGCGCGGGCTGCGGCTGCGCAGGCGGCGGGCGCTGCGGGACGCGGACGGCGGCGCGGCGCTGCTCGCCCTCGAGCGGCGGCTGCACGCGGCACAGCGACGCGTCGCCGACAGCCCGCCGCCGGCCGAGCTGCTCGAGGCCTACCGGCGGATGCTGCCGGAGGAGGACCTCGTCCCGCCCGGCCCGGACGGGGACGAGCTGGCAGCCCGGCTCCCGCCGCACGAAGCGGCCGTGTTCGTCGCCCACCACTTCGCCGGCACGGTGGTGGCGGTGGCCGCGGCGACCGGCGACGGGCCCGCCGTCTGCGGCCTGCACCGCGGCGACGTGCGGACGTACGAGTGGCTCGCGGCCTTCGCGGGCGACGACGACGAGGACGAGGGGCCCTTGCTGTTCGACGTCGACCGGATGGTCGCGGCCGCCGACGCGCTCGTCGGCGTGCCGCTCGGCGCGCTGCTCGCCGAGCTCGGCGTGCGCCGCGCGACGGTGCTCGCCGAGGACATGCTGACCCTGGTGCCGTGGTGGGCGCTGCCGAGCCTCGAGGGCCTCCAGATCGTGGCCGCGGGCAGCGCCGCCGAGCTGCTCGACCGGCAGGACGCGCCGCCGGGCGCCGCGCCGCGCACGGGGCTGCTCGTCGCGGACCCGACCCGCGACCTGCCCGTGACCGGACTCGCCTGCCGCGGCGTCGAGGACGCGCTGCGGACGGCCGGCTTCAGCACCGCGCTGCTCCAGGGCGGCGACGCCACCGAGGACGCGGTGGTCGGTGCCGTGCACGGCCGCACCGTCTTCCACTTCGGTGGTCACGGTCGCTCGGACGCCGACTACTCGGCGCTGGAGCTGCACCCCGATCCCCCGCCGCAGGCCGACCCGTTCCCCGCGTGGGCCGACGGCGTCGAGTCGTGGCGGGTCGCCGCCGGCGACCTCGACCCCGAGGTGGCCGACGAGCCGTGGTCGTGGATCCATCGCTGGGCCGACGTCGAGGGAGAGGGCCGGCTGCACGAGCGCCACTGGAACCGCGGCGACCGCGTCGACCGCTGGCTCGAGCGCACCGCCGGGACGCTCGCGGCGTCGTATCGGGGCGAGACGTGCACGCGGCTGAGCGAGCTGTGGTCGGCCGCGGATCTCCTCGTCGGCAGCACGCTCGAGGGGTGCCGGCTCGCCGTGCTGACCGCGTGCGAGTCGGCGACGGCCGGCCGCGGCGAGAGCGCGCAGACGCTCGGCCTGCCGGCGGCGCTCACGTTCGCCGGCGTCGGCACCGTGATCGGGACCCTGTGGCCCGTCGGCGAGACCGTCGCCGCCGCGTGGGCGGACGCGTTCTACGAGGGCCTGGCCCGCGAGCTCGGCGCCGGGACCTGCAGCGTCGACCTGCCCGGGCTGGTCAAGGCCACGGGCGAGACGCTGCGGACCATGACCGGCGACGAGGCCGCCGCGCGGCTCGCGGCGCTCGCGCAGCGCGCGGAGGATCCGATCGCCCGCTTCATGCTGGAGGCCGACGGCGCGGCGCTCCCGGATCCGCCCTTCGGCGCCACGGTCGACTGGGCGGCGTTCTACCTCACCGGCGCGCCGCGGCTCGACCTGGAGCCGGCGGCGTGAGCCTCGACCGCCTCACGGGCCTGGCGCGGCCGCCGCTGGAGGGCGAGGCCGCGCACCCGGTCGTCCGGGTCGACGCGCCGGAGGAGATCGCCGCGCTCGTCGCGTGGTTCGGCGACGATCCCGGCCGCGACGCCGCCCGCCTCGTCGTCGCGGGCACCGACCACGGGGTGCTGGACCGCGCCGCGCTGTACCCGCTCGTGACCGGGAGGACCCTCGGATGGGGCGACTCGATCGGGGCATCGCTCCCCGGGACGCCGCGCCGCGAGCCGCACGAGCTGGCCTGCCCCGTGCCGGGCTGCCCCGACTCGCCCGTCTGGGTGCTCCGCTTCGACCCCGCCGCGCCGCCGCACTGCGCGCGTCACCCCGGCGACGCGCTGCAGCCCGCCCCGTGAGCCTCACCGACCTCATCGGCGGGGTGCGGGACGTCGGCATCCGCTTCGCCATCGTGGGCGTCTTCCCGCTCGCGAGCCTCGTGCTGTTCGTCATCGCGCTCGTCTGGAGCGGCGCGCCGTCCGACGCGCCCGACGTCGGGCAGATCGCCGACGAGGCGAGGACGCTCGACGGCTGGAGCGCCGCCCTGCTCGTGCTCGGCGTCCTGATCGCGAGCTTCCTCGCGCAGCCGTTCCAGCTCGCGCTCGTCCGGCTGCTCGAGGGCTACTGGGGCCACGGCGCCGTCGGCGGGCGCCTGCGCGCGCTCGGCGTCGCGCGCCAGGGACGCCGCCTGCGCGCGCTCGAGGCGCAGCTGGGACCCGCCAGGACCCGGGAGGAGGCGCTCGCCCAGGTCCCGGCCGACACGGTGCGCGGGCAGCTGTTCCCGCCCGACCCGCAGGACCTCCTCCCCACGCGCCTCGGCAACGCGCTCCGCAGCGGGGAGCGCCGGGCGGGAAGCGCGTACGGGCTGGACGCGGTGACGATCTGGCCCCGCCTCTACCCGCTGCTCCCCGACCCGGTGCGGTCGCTGGTGGACGATCGCCGCGACCAGCTCGACCTCGCCGCCCGGCTGGTCGCCGTCTTCCTGCTCGCCGCCGGCGCGTCGTTCGTCCTGCTGCTCTCCCACGGCTGGTGGCTCCTCGTGCCGGTGGCCTGCGCCGGGCTCGCGGCGCTCGCGTACCGCGGCGCGGTGGCGGCGGCCGTCGCCTACGGGGACCAGCTGTGCGCGGCGATCGACCTGCACCGCTTCGAGCTCCTGCGCGCGCTGCACGTGCCGCTCCCCGCGACGCTCGGCGAGGAGCGCGCCACGAACGAGCAGCTCGTCGCGCTGCTGCGCGACGGCACAGCGAGCGGCGAGCTCCCGTACGCGCACGACGCCGTCGGCTGAGCGCGGGCCCTACACGCGCTCGAGCACCATCGCGATGCCCTGACCGACGCCGATGCACATGCTCACGAGCGCGTGCTGCCCGTCGCGGCGCCGCAGCTCGTGGACCGTCGTGCCGACGATCCGCGCCCCCGACGCGCCGAGCGGGTGCCCTAGGGCGATCGCGCCGCCGTTGACGTTGAAGCGCTCGTCCTCGGGATCCATGCCCCACGTCCGCAGGACCGCGAGCACCTGGGCGGCGAACGCCTCGTTGACCTCGACGAGGTCCATGTCGTCCAGCGCGAGGCCCGCGCGCTCGAGCGCCTTGGCCGCCGCGGGCACCGGCCCGATGCCCATGATCCGCGGCGGCACGCCGGCGGTCGCCGCGCTCACGATCCGCGCGAGCGGCCGCAGGCCGTGCGCCTCGGCGTACGCGCGCGAGGTCAGCAGCAGCGCGCCGGCGCCGTCGTTGAGCGTGCTCGAGTTGCCCGCGGTCACGGTGCCGTCGCGGGCGAACGCCGGGCGCAGCTTCGCGAGCGACTCGAGCGAGGAGTCGCGCCGCGGCACCTCGTCGGCGTCGACGACGGTGCTGCCCTTGCGTCCCGGCACCTCGACGGGCACGAGCTCGTCGGCGAACCGTCCCGCGTCGAGCGCCGCGACCGCCTTCGCGTGGCTGTGCAGCGCGAAGGCATCCTGCTCCTCACGGCCGATGCCGTGCTCCCGGGCGAGGTTCTCGGCGGTCTGCCCGAGCGAGTCCGTGTGCCCGAGCTCCTCCATCCGCGGGTTCACCAGCCGCCAGCCCAGCGTCGTGTCGGCCATCTCGACCGCGCCCGTGGGGAACGCGCGCGGGGCCTTCGGGACGACGAACGGCGCGCGGCTCATCGACTCCACGCCGCCGGCCACGTAGGCGCCGGCCTCTCCGAGCTTGAGCGAGCGCGCGGCGGAGGCGACCGCGTCCATGCCCGAGCCGCACAGCCGGTTGACCGTCGCGCCGCCGACCGTCTCCGGGAAGCCCGCGAGCAGGGCCGCCATGCGGGCGACGTTCCGGTTGTCCTCCCCGGCCTGGTTGCCGCAGCCGAGCACGACGTCCTCGATCTCGGCCGCCGGCACGCCGGTGCGCTCGAGCAGGACGCGCAGGACGTGCGCGGCCAGGTCGTCCGGGCGCACGGGCGCGAGCCCGCCGCCGTGACGCCCGAACGGCGTCCGCACCGCGTCGACGATCAGCGCCTCGCTCATTCCAGGTCCTCCTCGTAGGCGGCGGCCGTGTGCTCGCGCACCCAGTCGGCCGACGAATCGTCCGCGACCTCGATCAGCACCAGCCCGCCGTCGCGCACCTCGAACGTCGCGTGCTCGGTGACGATCAGGTCGACCGGCCGCTCCGCGGTCAGCGGCAGGGTGCACTCGGCCACGAGCTTGGGCTCCCCCTGCTTGGTCACGTGCGTCGTGGCCACGATCACGCGCTGCGCGCCGACCAGCAGGTCCATCGCGCCGCCCACGCCCAGGATCGGCTTGCCGGGCACGGCCCAGTTGGCCACGCGCCCGCGCTCGTCGACCTGCAGCACGCCGAGCACCGCGACGTCCACGTGCCCGCCGCGGATCATCGCGAACGACGCCGAGCTGGAGAAGTAGGCGGCGCCCGGGGTCTCGGACACCGGCAGCTTGCCCGCGTTGACGAGGTTGACGTCGACCGCGTCGCCCTCCGGCGTCGGCCCGACGCCGAGCATCCCGTTCTCCGTGTGCAGCACGAGCGGGCGCGCCTCGATGTGGTCGGCGACGAGCGTCGGGATGCCGATGCCGAGGTTGACCACCTCGCCGTCGCGCAGCCGGCCGGCCACCCGCCGGGCGATCGTCTGGGACACGCTCACAGCGTCACCTCCGCGCGCACGAGGTAGTCGACGAACAGGTGCGGCGTGGCGATCACGTCCGGCGCGAGCTCGCCGGCGCCGACGATCTCGTCGACCTCGGCGACGACGACGCGCCCGGCGGTCGCCATGTCCGGGTTGAAGTTCTGCGCCGTCTTGTCGTAGACGAGGTTGCCCAGCTCGTCGGCGGTCCGGGCCCGGATCAGCGCGACGTCCGCGCGCAGCGACGGGTAGAAGAGGTAGCGCGCGCCGTCGATCTCGCGCTCCTCGCGGCCCTCGGCCAGCTTCGTCCCCACCGCGGTCGGCGTGTAGAAGCCGCCCAGGCCGGCGCCGCCGGAGCGGATCGACTCCGACAGCGTGCCCTGGGGCAGCAGCTCGACCTCGAGCTCGCCGCGCTCGTGCGCCGCCACGACGTCCGGGTTGCTCGTGAAGTAGGAGCCGATCGCGCGCCGCACGCCGCCGGCGAGCAGCAGCGCGCCCAGCCCCTTGCCGGGCTCGCCGAGGTTGTTGGAGACGATCGTCAGGTCGCGCGCCGCCTCGCTCGCGACGAGCGCCTCGATCAGCGTCAACGGCGCGCCGACCAGGCCGAAGCCCCCCACCATCACCGTGTCGCCGCGCGCGACCTCGCGCGCTGCCCGCTCGGCGCCGACGATCTCGACCGCCACGGCTAGCCCCACACCTCCTCGGCGACCTCGACCACGCGCCGCAGCTTCGCGGCCTGCTCGTCGCGGGTCAGCGCGTTGCCCTCGACGGTGGACGAGAACCCGCACTGCGGCGACAGGCACAGCTGGTCGACGTCGACGAACCGCGACGCCTCCTCGATCCGGCGCCGCAGCTCGCCCGCGTCCTCGAGCTCGCCCGACTTGGTCGTCACGAGGCCGAGCACGACGAGCTTGCCCGGCGGCACGAAGCGCAGCGGCTCGAACCCGCCGGAGCGGGCGTCGTCCCACTCCATGAAGAAGCCGTCGACGTCGAGCTCGTTGAACAGCGCCTCGGCGACGAAGTCGTAGCCGCCCTCGGCCACCCAGGAGGAGCGGAAGTTGCCGCGGCACATGTGCGTGGTCACCGCCATCCCCTCGGGGCGTCCGGCGAGCGCCTCGTTGATGTGGCGGATGTAGGCCTCGTGCTGGTGCTCGGCGTCGCCGCCGATCTCGCGCACGTGCTCGCGCTGGGCGGGGTCGTTGAGATATGCGAGGCTCGTGTCGTCGAACTGCAGGTAGGTGCAGCCCGCCTCGGCGAGCCGCCGCACCTCCTCGGCGTAGGCCGCGGTGAGGTCGGACCAGAACGCGTCGAGCTCGGGGTAGACGGTCTCGTCGACGGCCGCACGGCCGCCGCGGTAGTGGACCATGCTCGGCGACGGGATCGTGAGCTTCGGCGTCTGCCCGGGCGCGACGACCGACTGCAGGTAGGCGAACGCGTCCCCGAAGATCGTCTCGCTGAGGCCGAGCCGCCCGTCCACGTGCAGCGACGGCGGCGCGAACTCGATCGTCCCGGCGGCGTTGCGGAACTGCACGTGCAGCGTCTCGTCCTGCACCTTGGAGACGCCGTCGAGCGCGTAGATGAAGTCCATGTGCCAGGACGCGCGGCGGAACTCGCCGTCGGTCGCCGAGCGCAGCCCGACGTCGCGCTGGAGGGCGACGACGTCGGCGATCGCCGCGTCCTCGACGCCGCGCAGCTCGTCGTCGTCGATCGCGCCGTCGGCGTGCCGCCGGCGCGCCTCGAGCAGCTCGGGCGGGCGCAGCAGGCTGCCGACGTGATCGGCGCGGAAGGGCGGTCGGTCTCGCAGGGCCATGGCGCTCCTCAGATCGGGTAGTGGCGGGCGGTCTGCTGGACGCTCATCCAGCGCAGCTCGGTGAACTCCTCGAGCGCGGCGCTGCCGCCGAAGCGGCCCCAGCCCGAGTCCTTGACGCCGCCGAACGGCATCTGCGGCTCGTCGTGCACGGTGGAGGCGTTGACGTGGCAGATGCCCGACTCGATCCGGCGCGCGACGGCCAGCGCGGCCGGGACGTCGGCGCCGAACACCGCGGCGGCCAGCCCGTACTCCGTGTCGTTGGCCACGCGCACCGCCTCGTCGGCGCCGTCGACCGGCACGAGGCTCACGACGGGGCCGAACGACTCCTCGCCGTAGATCCGCATCGCGGGGGTGACGCCGCCGAGCACGGTCGGCGCGACGAGGTTGCCGTCGGACGACCCGCCGGCGAGCACGTCGGCGCCGTTGGCGCGCGCGTCCTCGATCAGCCCGAGCACGCGCTCGCGCGCCGCGTCGTCCACCAGCGGGCCGATCATCGTGCCGGGCTCCCGCGGGTCCCCGACGGTGAGCGCCGCGGCGCGCTGCGCGAGCTTGGCGCCGAGCCCCTCCGCCACGCTGCGGTCGACGACGATCCGCTCGGTCGACATGCAGATCTGGCCCGAGTTCATGAACGCGCCGAAGCTGGCGGCATCGGCGGCCGCGTCGAGGTCGGCGTCGGCGAGCACGACCATCGGCGCCTTGCCGCCCAGCTCGAGCAGGCAGCGCTTGAGGTGCTCGGCGCACTTCAGCGCGACGATCCTGCCGACCCGCGTGGACCCCGTGAAGTTCACGCGGCGCGTGGCGGGGTGCGCGATCAGCGCGTCGACCACCGCGGGCGCGTCGTCGGGCGCGTGCAGGACCAGGTTGATCGCGCCGGCGGGCAGCCCGGCGTCGTGGATCGCGCGCACGATCGCGGCGTGGGTGCGCGGGCAGCGCTCGGAACCCTTGAGGACGACCGTGTTGCCGAAGGCGAGCGGCGTCGCCACGGCGCGCGTGCCGAGGATCACCGGCGCGTTCCAGGGCGCCATGCCGACCACGACGCCGGCCGGCTGGCGGACGGCGAAGGCGAGCGCGCCCGGCACGTCGGACGGGATCACCTCGCCGCCGGCGGCGTAGGTCTGGGCGGCGGCCTCGCGCAGCATCCGGGACGCCAGGTCGCAGTTGAACATCCCCCAGCCGAACGTGCCGCCGACCTCCTCCGTCATCACGCCGGCGATCCCGGGCGCCCGCTCCATCAGCAGGTCGGCCGCGGCGCTCAGCAGCGCCCGCCGCTCCGAAGGGGGCGTGTCGGCCCAGCCGCGGAACGCGGCCCCGGCGGCGTCGACCGCGCGCCGTGCGTCGTCGGCCGTGCCGGCCGCGGCCAGCGTCACCTCCGCGCCGGTGAACGGGTCGGTGCGCGCGAACGTCGCCGCGCCGCTGGCCTCCGTCCACTCGCCGCCGATGAACAGCCGCTGCTGCTCCAGCTCCACCGTGCTCATGTCCGCTCCTCTCCTCCGGCCTCCTCCAGCGCGCGCCGCGCCACGGCGAAGGCGGCGTTGGCCGCCGGGACGCCGCAGTAGATCGCGCACTGCAGGAGGATCTCCTTGATCTCGTCCTCGTCCAGCCCGTTGCGCAGCGCCGCGCGCACGTGCATGGCCAGCTCCTCGTGCTGCCCGTTGGCCACGAGCGCGGTGATGGTGATGCAGGACCGCGTGCGCCGGTCCAGGCCCGGACGGGTCCAGATCTCGCCCCACGCGTAGCGCGTGATCAGGTCCTGGAACTCGCGCGTGAAGCCCGTCGCCCCCTGGGACGCGCGATCGACGTGCGCGTCGCCGAGCACGGCGCGGCGCACCGCCATGCCGGCCTCGCGCCGGTCGTCGTCGTTCATGGCAGGTGCTCCAGCATGGCCGCGGTGACCTCCTCGGCTTGCTCGACGTTGGCGAGATGGGCGGCGTCCGCGACGAGCAGCTGCCGCGCGCCGGGGATGCCCGCGGCGATCACGTCGGCGTGCTCGGGCGGCGTGGCGGGATCGCCGGCCGCGGCGATGACGAGGGTGTGCGCCGTGATCGAGGGGAGCCGCACGCGCAGGTCCATGTCGCGGATCGCGGCGCAGCAGGCAGCGTAGCCGCGCGCCGGCTGGGCGCGCAGCATCGCGTCGAAGCGCCGGACCGTGTCCGGGTCGGCCGCGGGCGTGAACCAGCGCTCGAGCTGGGCCTCGGCGACCGCCCCGGTGCCGCCGGCCAGCACGGTCGCGATCCGCTCCTCCCACATCTCGGGCGGCCCGAGGCGCGCCGACGTGCAGCAGAGCACGAGCCGCTCGACCCGCTCGGGCGCCGCGGCCGCAACGGCCATGGCCGTCATGCCGCCGAGCGAGACGCCGGCGAGGCTCGCGCGCCCGACGCCGAGGTGGTCGAGCAGGCCGAGCAGGTCGCGCGCCAGCCCGTCGATCGTGCACTCGCCGTCCGGGACCGGCGAGGCGCCGTGCCCGCGCGTGTCGTACCGGACGACGCGGAAGCGCTCCGCGAGCGCGGGCAGCTGCGGCTCCCACATCGCCAGGTCGGTGCCCAGCGAGTTGCCGAGCACCAGGACCGGCGCGTCGCCGGGCCCGTCGCTGCGGTGGGCGAGGTCGGTCACGGCAGCTCCCGCTCCGCGCGGGCGAGCGCCCGCTCGACGAACGTGGACGTCGCCCCGAGGTAGGTCGCCGGGTCGAGCAGCGCGTCGAGCGCCGCCGCGTCGAGATGCGCCGCCACGGCGGGCTGCGCGAGCAGAGCATCGCGGAACCCGTGCCGAGCGCCTCCTGCCCCCGCGCCGGCGCCGCTTCCCGGCACCGTGCCGCCGCACGGCCCGGCATTGCTGCCCGCTTCTGCGGCGCCGCCGCCCGCCCCGTCGGCTGCCTCCGCGGCGGCGGCCTGCACGGCGCCCTTCGCGGCCTCGCGTCCCACCCGCGGCGCCAACGTGAGCACGACGCGCTCCGACAGGAGGAGCCCGCCGGTGGCGTCGAGGTTCGCGCGCATCCGCGCCGCGTCGACCTCCAGCCCGTCGAGCGCCTCGCGGACGCCGGCCGCGGCGCCGCCGGTCAGCGCGAGCGCCTGGGTGAGCGGCTCCCACTCCGCGTGCCAGGCGCCGGCCGCGCGCTCGTGCTCCTGCGCCATCGCGGCCAGCAGCGTCGCGGCGAGCGGCGGGACGCGCAGCGCGCACGCCCGCGCGCGCACCGCGCCGACCGGGTTCTGCTTGTGCGGCAGCGTGGAGGACCCGCCGGCGCCGGCGACCACCTCCCCCACCTCGGTCTGGGCGAGCAGCACGAGGTCGAGCCCGACCTTGCCCATCGCGCCCGCGGCCACGGCCAGCGCAGCGCCCAGCTCGGCCACGCGGCCGCGCGCCGTGTGCCACGGCAGGTCCGGAGCGCCGAGCCCGAGCCGCTCGGCCAGCGCCGCGGCCACGCGCGGGCCGTCGTCGCCGAACGCGGCGAGCGTGCCCGCCGCGCCGCCGAGCTGCACGTCGAACCGGGTGCGCGCGAGGCCGGCGCGCGCGTCGAGCGTCGCGTCGAGCCAGCCGGCGGCCTTCAGCCCGAACGTGACCGGCAGCGCCTGCTGCAGCAGCGTACGGCCGGCCATCGGGGTCTCCGCGTGCGTCCGCGCCAGCGCGGCGCAGGCGCGCGCCACAGCGACGAGCTCCTCGTCGACGAGCGCGACCGCCCGCCGCGCGACGAGCATCGCGGCGGTGTCGAGCACGTCCTGGCTCGTCGCACCGCGGTGCACGTACGGCGCCGCCGCAGGGCCGACCGCCGCGCGGATCCGCTCCACGAGCGGCACCACCGGGTTGCCCGCCGCGAGCGCCGCGTCGCCCAGCCCCGCGACGTCGATCCCGCCCGACCGGCACGCGGAGGCGATCGCGTCCGCGGCGACGGCGGCGGGGACCGCACCCGCTGTGGAGGCGTCCGCGCCGGCGGCGGCGAGAGCCGCCCCGGTGTCGGCCTGCGCCGCCGCGAGCGCCGCCTCCGTGTCGAGCATCGCGCGGATCCACGCCCGGTCGGATACCGCCTCGCGGAGCCGCGCCGGCGCGGACAGGGGCGCGAACAGGCCGGTCATCGCGTCCTGCCTTCCCGCGTGACCGCGCGCCGAACCGCGCCGACGAGATCGTGCAGGTAGACGAGGTGCTCGCGCATCGCGCGCTCGGCCGCGATCGGGTCCCCGCGCTCGATCGCGCGGACGATGTCGCGGTGCTGGTCGGCGACGACCGAGTCGACGACCGCCGGCTCGATCAGCGCGTGCAGCGGCGGCTGCAGCACGGTGCCGATCCACTCGGTGAAGGCGCGCGCGAGCCGGTTGCCGGCGATCGTCGCGATCGTCCCGTGCAGGCGCGTGTCCAGGCCGCGGAAGCGGTCGCCCTGCGCGACGTCCCCGGCCGCGTCGAGGATCGCGTGCAGCCCGGCGACGTCCGCCTCGGTCGCGCGCTGCGCCGCCAGCCCGGCGAGCGGGATCTCGAGCAGCATGCGCGTCTCGATCAGCTCCTCGAGGTCGATGCTCTCGGCCGAGAGCATGCTCGCCACCGAGTCGGTGACGCTCAGGCCGATGCCCTGCTCGGGCGTCGCCGCGACGAAGATCCCGCCGCCCGGCCCCTTCGTCGCGCGGATCAGGTGCGCGCTGGAGAGCAGGCGCAGCGCCTCGCGCAGCGTCGGCCGGCTCACGCCGAAGCGCTGCGCCAGGTCCTCCTCGCGCCCGATCCGGTCGCCGGGCTGCAGCGCCTCGGCGAGGACGTGGCCGCGGATCGCGTCGGCGACCTCCTCGCTGGCGCTCCGCCGCAGCGCGGGCTCGCCGGCCGCCACGCTCACCGCTCCGCCGCCGCCGGCGCCGCCGGCCGCAGGTCGTGGACGCGGCGGGCCTTGCCGCCGTAGGTCGGGAGGATCCCGGGCTTGACGGGGACGATGCGCACGCGCAGGCCGAGCGCCTGCCGCAGCCGCGCCTGGATCTCGCGCGCCTCGCGCGCGTTCGCGAGCTCGACCTCGACCTTGACCTCGTCCATCGCGTGCGGGTCGTTGTAGAAGGTGATCGCGAACTCGCCCACGCCGCCCGAGCGGCGCAGGATGTCCTCGATCGCCGACGGGAACACGTTCATCCCGCGGATGACCACCATGTCGTCGACGCGTCCGAGGATGCCCTGCGGCAGCCACATGCCGTCGTGTCCCGCCGGGCACGGCGCGTCGCGCCGCTCGACCATGTCGCCGGTGCGGTAGCGCAGCACCGGGAACCCGACCCGGCCGAGCGCGGTCACCACGAGCTCGCCCGTCGCGCCCGCGGCCACGGGCTCGCCGGCGTCGCGGTCGAGCACCTCGCAGACGTACTCGTCCTCGAACAGGTGCACGCCGCCGTGCTCGGCGCACGGGTAGGCGATCGAGCCGACCTCGGACGCGCCCGCGTGATCGAGGCAGCGCGCGCCCCACGCGGCCTCGATGCGGTCGCGCACGGCGGGCATCGAGGCGCCCGGCTCGCCCGTGCAGACGACGCGCCCGACCGCCTCGAGCGCCCCGAGCAGCCCCTGCTCGGCGGCCACGCGCGCGAGGTGCAGCGCGTAGCTGGGCGTGCACAGCAGGACCGTCGCGCCGTACTCGCGCATCGTCTCCAGGCGCTGCACGGAGTCCATGCCGCCGAGGGGGATCACGAGCGCGCCCGCCGCCTGCGCGCCCTCGTAGGAGGCCCAGAACTGCACGTAGGGGCCGAACGAGTGCGCGAGGGCGACGCGGTCGCCCGGGCCCACGCCCGCGGCCGTCAGCACGCGCCCCAGCTGCCTCCGCCACCACGCCCAGTCCTCGGCGGTGTCGAGCACCCGCAGCGTCGTCCCCGTGCTGCCGCTCGTCTGGTGCAGGTGCGTGTAGCGCTCGAGCGGGAAGGTCAGGTTCGTGCCGAACGGCGGATGCTCGGCCTGGTCGGCGAGCAGCTCGGCCTTCGTCGTCAGCGGCAGGTCCGCCAGCGCGCGCGCCGTCCCGATCCGCGCACGCTGGAAGGCGTTGCCCTCGAGGACGGTGGCGAGGAGCTCCGCGAGGCGCCGCTCGTGCATCACACCCGGAAGAACGCCGTCTGGCGGGCGCCCTGGAGGTGGAGGTCGATCGCGTAGCCGCCGTCCGCCGGCGCGGCGATCACGGTCGCCCGCTGCGCGTCGTCGAGCCGCGCGAGCACGGGGTCGGCGGCGTTCGCGTCCGCCTCGTCGCCGAAGTAGATCCGCGTGACCACCCGGTGCAGCAGCCCGCGGGCGAACAGCGAGACGGCGAGGTGCGGCGCCTGCATCCCGCCGTCGGGAGCCGGCACGGGGCCGGGCTTGAGCGTGACGATCTCCCACGCGCCCGCGTCCGTGGTGGGGCAGCGGCCGAAGCCGCGGAACCCACCGGCGCCGGGGCCGCGCGGGTCGTCGGGATGGTCGAACCGCCCGTCGGCGTCGGCCTGCCAGGTCTCGACGAGCGCGTCGGGGATCGCGTCACCGGCGCCGTCGAACACCCGCCCGCGGATGCGGATCGCCCCCGGCGTGTCCGGCGCCACCACGTACGGGCCGTCCTCCCACGGCAGTCCGAGCGAGAAGTACGGGCCGACCGTCTGCGACGGCGTCGTGCCCGGGCTCATGCGTGGTCCTCGTCGGGCGGGGTGGCCCGCGGGCCGCGCAGCACGATGTCCCACCGGTACGCGAGCGCCCATTGCGGCTCGGTGGCGTCGAGATCGAACGCGCAGATCATCCGCTCGCGGGCGGCTGGATCGCGGACCGAGTTGAAGATCGGGTCGTGCGCGAACAGCGGGTCGCCCGGGAAGTACATCTGCGTCACGAGCCGCTGGGTGAACGCGCGCCCGAACAGCGAGAAGTGGATGTGCGCCGGGCGCCAGGCGTTCTCGTGGTTGCCCCACGGGTACGCGCCCGGCTTGATCGTCACGAACCGGTAGCGCCCCTCGGCGTCGGTCAGGCAGCGGCCCAGCCCGGTGAAGTTCGGATCCAGCGGCGCGGGGTGCTGGTCGCCCCCGTGCCGGTAGCGCCCGGTGCTGTTGCACTGCCAGACCTCGACGAGCGTGTCGCGCACCGGCCGGCCGTCCTCCTCCAGCACGCGGCCGTGGACGATGATCCGCTCGCCCAGCGGCTCGCCCGCGTGCTGGATCGTCAGGTCGGCGTCGGAGGCCTGCACGCGGCCTTCGCCGAGCAGGGGCCCCGTCAGCTCGGTCAGCGTCTGCGGGATCGCGGTCAGCGGCGCCTGCGGGTGGCGCAGGCGCGTCGAGCGGTAGCCCGGGAAGTCGAGCGGCGGGTGCGAGTCCGCGTCGTCGCGGTAGGCGGGGGGAAGGATCAGCTCGCCCATGCCACCCCCGCCTCGTCGGGTCGCTTGATCGTCCGCCAGACGTGCGCGCGCAGCCGCGCGAACTCCGGCAGCTCCTTCGTCGCGACCTGGTCGCGCGGGTGCGGGAGGCCGACCTCCAGCACCTCGCGCACCTCGGTCGGCGACGGCGTGAGCACGATGATCCGGTCGCTCAGGTAGACCGACTCGTCGATGTCGTGCGTGACGAAGAGGATGGTGATCTCGTACGTGCGCCGCACGGCGAGCACGAGGTCCTCGAGGTCCGCGCGCGTCTGCGCGTCGACCGACGCGAACGGCTCGTCCATGAGCAGGATGCGCGGCTGGTAGGCGAGCGCGCGGGCGATGGCGACGCGCTGCTGCATGCCGCCCGAGAGCTGCCACGGGTAGCGGTCCAGCGCGTCCGACAGCCCGACCGACCCGAGCGCGTCCTCGACCAGCCGCTGCGTCTCCGCCTTGCCGCGGCCGCGCAGCGGGAAGGCGACGTTCTGGCGCACGGTCATCCACGGGAAGAGCGAGCGGCTGTACTCCTGGAAGACGAGCGCCATCGTGTCGGGCGGCCCGTGCACCGGCGTCCCCTCCAGCCGCACCTCGCCGGCCGTCGGCTCCAGCAGCCCCGCGACGCACTTCAGCAGCGTCGTCTTGCCGCAGCCCGAGGGCCCGACCACGCACACGAGCTCGCCGGCGGCGACGTCGAAGGTGAGGTCGCCGACCGCCTCGACGTCGCCGTAGCGCTTCCTCAGGTGCTCCACGTGCAGCATCGGGTCCCCCATCAGCTCAGGGCGCTCGCACGCGCGCCGCGGTGCCACCGCAGGACGCGCCGCTCGACCAGGACGAAGATCGCGTTCAGGACGTACCCGAGCAGGCCCAGGAGCAGGATCCCGGACCACATCTCGGGGATGGCGAAGCTGCGCTGGGACTGCAGCACGAAGTAGCCGATGCCGTTCGTGCTGGCCACCATCTCGGAGATCACCATGAGGATCAGCGCGAGCGACAGGCTCGTGCGCATGCCCGCGAAGATCTGCGGCGCGGCCGCCGGCAGGACGACGTGCAGCACGCGGTCGCGCGCCGAGATGCCGTAGGAGTCGGCCGTCTCGCGCAGCGTCGGGTCGACGCCCGCCACCCCGTCGATCGTGTTCAGCAGCACCGGCCACAGGCAGACGAAGGCGATGATGAACACCTTCATCGAGGTCCCCACGCCCAGCACGAGGATCCCGAACGGCAGCAGCGCCGGCGGCGGGACCGCGCGCAGGAACTGGACGACGGGGTCGAGCGCGCGCCGCAGCCGGCGCGAGAGGCCCAGCGCCAGCCCGAGCCCCACGGCCACCGCGCACGCGATGCCGTAGCCGAGCCCGAGCCGCACGAGGCTCGGCACGACGTCGGAGCCGACGCGCTCGAACACCCACGTGTCGGCGAACGTCTCGAGGATGTCGGTGAGCGGCGGGAAGTAGTACGTCTGCGAGCCCGCCGACCAGACCGCCCACAGGGCGAGCAGCGCCAGCGGCACCGCGATCTCCAGCACGGTCCCGAGCACGCGGCGGCTCATCGCGCCACCTCGCCGCGCTGCGACGGATGCCAGTGCAGCACGCGCTGCTCGGCGCGCGTGAACAGCGCGTTGACCGCCATCCCCAGCAGCCCCGTGGCGAGGATCAGCGCGTACATCAGCTCGACGTTGGCGCCCTGGCGCGCGAGGTTGATCTGGCGGCCCAGGCCGGGCGCCCCGATCACGAGCTCGGCGGTGACGACGAGGATCAGCGCGACGGCGGCCGAGATGCGCACGCCCGTGGCGACGTAGGGCACCGCGCTCGGCAGCGTCACCCGCAGGAGGCGCTGCGCGCGCGAGAACCCGAACGACCGCGCCGTGTCGGTCGCCACGGGATCGACGTCCTGCACGCCGTAGAGCGTCTGCATGAGCAGCGGCCACGTGGCGGCGAACGCGGCGAGGAAGACCTTGCTCTCCAGCCCGGAGCCGTAGACGAGCACGGCGAGCGGGATGAGCGCGACCGACGGGATCGGGCGCAGGAACTCGATCACGCCGCGCAGCGCGCGGTACAGCAGCGGGCTCGAGCCGACGACGATCCCGACCGGGACGGCGATCGCGCACGCGATCCCCAGCCCGAGCGCCCAGCCCTGCAGCGTGTTGCCGACGGCGCTCCAGAAGCCGCGCGTGCCCGCCTCCTCGACCAGGCGCGCGATCATCTCGCTCACCGGCGGGAAGAAGCGCGGGTTGATCAGCTCGATGCGGGCGAGCAGCTCGAACAGCGCGAGCACCGCCAGCAGCCCGGCCCACGGCAGGGCCCGATCGGGCACGGCCGGGCGGCGGGTGGCGATCGTCGTCATGCGCGCGCGGCCCTCAGTCGCGCAGGATCAGGTCGTCGAGCGACGGCTCCTCCTCGATGAAGCCGTACTCCTTCGCGGCGGCCGCCGTCTGCTCGATCGTCGGCTCGTTCAGGTCGGCCTTCCACACCGGCAGGTTCATCTTGTCGAGCACCTCCTGCGGGATCTCCGTGTAGGTGCCGACGATCGCCCGCACCTCCGCGTCGTGGCCCGCCGCGTAGTCGAGCGACTTCTCCATCGCGCGGGTGAAGCGGTCGACGACGTCGCGGTGCTCCGCGATGTACTGCTTGCTCGCGAAGTACGTGGCGACGGTGTAGTTCGGCGCCATCGCCTCGTAGGCGTTGACGATGTTCCGGCTCCCCGCCGCGAGCCCGCCGGAGTAGCCCGGCTCGACCTGGAAGGCCGCGTCCACCCGGCCCGACTCGAGCGCGGCGTTCATGTCCGGGAACGGGACCTCGACGTACTTCACCTTGGTGTAGTCCGCCCCGGCCTCCTTCAGCGCGGTGTTGACGACGACCTGCGAGACGTTGTTGAGCGTGTTGACCGCGACGGTCCTGCCCTCGAGGTCGGCGAGGTCCTTGACGTCGGATCCCTTGGGGACGATCACGCCGTCCCACGCGTCGTCCGGCCCCGTGCCGGCGAGCACGCCCTGCGAGATGATCTGGATGGGCAGCTGCTTGGACCCGGCGATGATGAGCGACGTCGTGTTCGAGAAGCCGATCTGGTAGTCGCCGGACACGACCGAGGGCACGATCGCCGCGCCGCCCTCGGCGAGCTGCGGCTCGATCGTCAGGCCCTCCTCCTCGAAGAAGCCCTGGTCCACGCCCAGGTAGAGCGGCGCGACGTCCGCGATGGGGATCACGCCGACCTTCAGCGTGACCGCCTCGGGCTCGCCGCCGTCGCCGCCCCCACCACCTCCCGAACCGCCGTCGTCGCCGCAGCCGGCGAGCAGGGCACAGAGGACCGCGATGAGGAGAGGCAGGCGTCGCATGGCGTGTCAATCGCCGTTCGGCGAACATGTCAAACCTTTTGCTCTACCAGTCGAGCCCGACGTAGTTCTCGGCCAGCGTCGTGGCCGCGGCGCGCGAGCCGGTCACGTACTCGAGCTGCGAGCGCTGGAGCCGCTCCTCGAAGCCGTGCCCGTCCGGGAAGCGGTGCAGCATCGACGTCATCCACCACGAGAAGTGCTCCGCGCGCCACACGCGGCGCAGGCACGTGTCCGAGTAGGCGTCGAGGCCGGACGCGTCGCCGTCGCCGAAGAACGCGCGCAGCGCCTCGGCCAGCACGCGGATGTCGGCCACGGCCAGGTTGAGCCCCTTCGCCCCGGTCGGCGGCACGATGTGCGCCGCGTCGCCGGCGAGGAACAGCCGCCCGTGGCGCATCGGCTCGACCACGAACGAGCGCATCGGCGTGACGCCCTTCTCGACGATCGGCCCCTCGCCCACGTCGAGCGCCAGCCGCGTGGCCAGCTCCTCCCACACGCGCTCGTCGGGCCAGTCGTCGGGGTCGGCGTCCGGCTCGCACTGCAGGTAGAAGCGGCTCAGCTCGGGCGTGCGCATGCTGTGGAGCGCGAACCCGCGCTCGTGGCGGGCGTAGATCAGCTCCTCGGTGGACGGCGGCACCTCGGCGAGGATCCCGAGCCAGCCGAACGGGTACTCGCGCTCGAAGACGCTCAGGGCGTGCTCGACCGCCGGGCGCGTGACGCCGTGGAAGCCGTCGCAGCCGGCGATCACGTCGCAGCGGAGCGTGTGCCGCGCGCCCTCGTGGGTGAAGGCGACCGAGGGGCGGTCGGTCTCGAGGTCCGCGATCGCGACGTCCTCGACCTCGAAGCGGGGCAGCGCGCCGGCCGCCTCGCGCGCGGCGAGGAGATCCTTGACCACCTCCTGCTGGCCGTAGACCGTGATGCCGCGGCCGCCGGTCAGCTCGGCGAAGTCGATCCGGTGCCCGCCGCCGCCGAAGCGCAGCTCGATCCCGTGGTGGACGAGCCCCTCGCGCCGCATCCGCTCGCCCAGCCCGCACGCGTCGAGGAGGTCCGTCGTGCCCTGCTCGAGCACCCCGGCGCGGATCCGCTGCTCGAGGTACGCGCGGCTGCGGGCCTCCACCACGACGGAGTCGATGCCGTGCCGCGCGAGGAGATGCGCGAGCAGCAGCCCGGCCGGCCCGGCGCCCACGATGCCGACCTGCGTCTGCATGTCAGACATGAATCGGCAGCATATGGATCACGGCAGCTCGAGGTCGGCGACGAGGCCGTAGTGGTCGCTGACGATCATCCCCGGCTCGTCGAACGTGCGGGCGCAGCGCGCGATCCGCAGCGTGGGACCGCCGTGCGCGCCGCACCGCACCATGACGGACGCTGAGCCCGTCGAGCGCGTGGCGGCCGGTCCAGAACCGCACGCTGGTGGCGTCGGGGTCGGCGTCGAAGTCGCCCGCGACGACGACGTGCCCGGGCCGCTCCGCGGCGAGCGCCTCCAGGCGGCGGGCGGCGGCGACCGCCTGCAGCTGCCGCTCGTGCTCGTGGTCGAGCTGCCAGTCGGGCAGATGGTTGGCCAGCCAGACGCGGCCGAGCGGCTCCGGCGCGAGGATCTCGGTGATCAGGCAGGTGGCGGCGAAGCCGGCCGTGCGCGCGGTGAGCTGCAGGTCGACCTCGAGCACCCGCCCGACCGGCCAGCGGCTCGCCGTCGTGACGCCCTGCCCGTCGGGCTCGCGGTCAGCCTGATGGACCAGGTGGTAGCCGTCCCCGAGCACGTCGCGCGCCTGGTCGTACGCGTCCGTGACGATCGTCTCCTGCAGCGTGACGAGATCCGGCGTCAGCTCGGCGAGCCCGCCCGCGAGCTGCGGCCGGCGGGCATCCCAGTCCCCGCGCGTGCCCCAGGCGTTCAGCGTCGCGAGGCGCACCCGCGTCACGGTCACGGCGGCTGGTCCTAGGCCGGCTTGCCGCCGGCGGAGATCGCCTGGATGCCCGTGATCTCGCGGCCCACGATGAGCGACTGGATCGAGTCGGTCCCCTCGAAGGTGAAGACCGCCTCCATGTCGGCGAAGTGGCGCGCCACGTGGTGCTCGAGCAGGATGCCGTCGCCGCCGAGGATGTCGCGCGCGTCGGCGACCACGGCGCGCGCCTTGGCCGCGTTGTTGAGCTTGGCGAGCGAGGCCATGCCGTCGGTGAGGCGTCCCTCGCCGGCCAGCACGCTGGCGCGCCAGCACAGCAGCTGCATCGTCGTGACCTCCGCGAGCATGCGCGAGAGCTTGTCCTGGACGAGCTGGAAGCTCGCGATCGGCCTGCCGAACTGCTCGCGTCGCAGCGCGTGCTCGCGGGCGAGCTCGTAGGCGGCCATCGCGAGGCCGAGCGCACGCCACGCGACCGTGTAGCGGGTGGAGGTCAGCACCCGGTTGACGTCCTTGAAGGAGTCGCACCCTGCGAGCCGATCCTCCGCCGGCACGGCCACGTCGACGAGCTCGATCTCCGCCTGCCACGAGGAGCGCAGCGCGGTCTTGCCGGTGATGACGGCCGTGTGCAGCCCGGGCGCGCCCTTCGCGACCACGTAGCCGCCGACGTTGCCGTCCTCGCCGCGGGCCCAGACGATCACGTGGTCGGCGAACGACGCGTTGCCGATCCACTTCTTGCGCCCGTTGAGCACGTACCCGTCCCCGGTGCGCCGGGCGGACGTCTCGAGCGCGACCGAGTCCGAGCCGTGGTCGGGCTCGGTGAGCGCGAACGCGCCGATCGTCTCGATGCGCGCCATGGCCGGCAGCCAGCGCTGCTTCTGCTCCTCGGAGCCGAGCATGCCGATCGTCTGCATGGCCAGGAAGGAGTGCACGCCGAAGAACGTGCCCACGCTGCCGTCCGACCGCGCCCACTCCTGCGCGACGAGCCCGGCGGCGACCCAGCTCATGCCCGGGCAGCCGTAGCCCTCGATCGTGCCGCCGGCGAGGTCCAGCGCCGCGATCTTCGGGATCAGCTCGAACGGGAACTGCGCGGCCTCCCAGTAGCGGCTCGCGACCGGCGTCACCTCGCGCGCGCAGAAGTCGCGCAGGCGGTCGCGGATCTCGCGCTCGCCGGGCGTCAGCAGGTCGTCGACGGCGTAGAAGTCGACAGGGGGGATCACCGACGAGCCTCCTACCCGCAGAGGCTCTGCTTAGGCAACGCTCGCGCAACCGTTAGCCGCCGCACGGCCTCCGCTTAGGCGGGCGTGGCTCACTGGCAGGCCCGCCGAGCACGACCGACAAGGAGTCCCCGCAGATGCGTTCGAAGACCCGCCCACGATTGCTCGCCGGAGCCGCGCTGCTGCTCGCCGTCGGCGGAGCGGCCGCCTGCCTGGCCTCCGCGCAGGCCGACGGCGGGTCCGGCCGGGCCGGCGGCGAGCGGCTCGTGCTCGACTCGCAGGAGCAGCCCCAGGACATGGACGGGTTCCTCACCGCCGTCACCCGGGACGTCGACGCGTACTGGACCGGGCAGTTCGAGGCGGCCGGGCTGCAGGAGCCGCGGGTCGCCTACCAGTGGATCCCCGCCGGGCGGACCGCGGCGAGCGCGTGCGGCGACGCGGACGGCGCGCTCGGGGACGACGCCGCCGCCTACTGCTCGGGCGACGACACGATCTACATCTCCGAGAGGTTCGCGGCCGGCATCCGCGACGGGGCGCTCGACCGCGCCCTGCCCGGCAGCTCGCAGGGCTACGGCCGCACGCTCGGCGACTTCGCGGTCGCCTACATCGTCGCCCACGAGTACGGCCACCAGATCCAGGACGAGCTCGGCCTGTTCCGGTCCTACGGCCGGCAGGTCCCGACGATGGCCTTCGAGCTGCAGGCCGACTGCTACGCCGGCACGTGGGCGCGGAGCGTCGGCGACCAGGACCGGCTCGAGGAGGGAGACGTCCAGGAGGCCTTGAACGCCGCCCTCGCCGTCGGTGACTTCGACGCCGCGAGCCCGGGCCACCACGGCACGCCCGAGCAGCGCGCGCGGGCCTGGAACGAGGGCTTCGAGACCGGCGACCCGTCCGCCTGCAGCGGCTACCTGGACGGCTCGGCCGGCCTCACGATCTGAGCGGCCCGCCGATGCTATCCGCGGTCCGGCGCCCGCGCTCGATCCGCGCCCGCCAGCCGGCGGTCGCGCGCGGCCGGCAGCCCCGGCACCGCCTGCAGCGCCGTGACCGCGAGCAGGAAGGCCAGCGTGGCGTTCCAGCCGTCCGTGGCGTCGTGGAGCACGCCGGCGACCCACGGGCCGAGCGCCGCGCCGAGGTAGCCGATGCTCAGGGTCATCGCGGTCAGCGTGGCGACACTGCCGGGCTCGCCGCCGCGCAGCACCGGCAGGATCAGGGCCAGCCCGAGCGCGCCGCCCTGGCCCAGGCCGAGCAGGATCATCCACAGCACCGCGGCGTCCTCGGCCACGAGCAGGCCGAGCACCGGCACCGCCGACGTGGCGACGATCGCGACCAGGATCGCCTCCTGGCTGCGCCGGCGCGACGCCAGGACCGGCACGAGGAAGGCCGGCGGCAGCTGGACGAGCGCGGAGAGCGCCTGCAGGAACCCGGCGCTCCGGTCGGAGTACCCGGCGTCGGCGAGGATCGACGGCAGCCACGACAGCCCGATGTAGAACGCCATCGACTGCACGCCGAAGTAGAGGCTGACCGCCCAGGCCAGCCCGTCGCTCCTCAGCGGCGGCGGCACCGGGCCGGTCACGCGCGTGCGCGCGCGGCGCGGCAGCCACACCAGCGCCGCCGCGACGGCGAGCAGCGACCACGCCGCCAGCGACTCCTCCCAGGAGCCGAGCACGTCCTCCAGCGGCACGGCGAGCGCGGCGCCCAGGGTGGCGCCCAGCGGCAGCGCCATCGAGAACGCCCCGGTGAGCAGCCCGGTCCGCGCGGGGTGCCCGGTGCGGATGAAGACCGGCACCGCGGTCTGGGCGACCGCCACGCCGCCGCCCGCCAGCAGCGTCCCGGCGAACAGCCCCACCGTCCCGCCGACGCCGCGCAGCGCCAGCGCGGCGCCCGTCAGCACGGCGCACGCCGTCAGCACCCGCTCGATCGCGAAGCGCCGCAGCAGGCGCGGCACCACGGGCGCGAGCACGCCGAACGACAGCACGGGCAGCGCCGTGAGCACGCCCGCGGCCGTGCCGGACAGCCCGAGGTCCGCGCGCACCGTGTCGAGCAGCGGCGGCAGGCTCGCCACCACCGTGCGCAGGTTGAGGCCCAGCAGCACGACGGCCGCCAGGACGCCCGCCACCGCCGGACGCGGCGTTACTGACCCGTCGGGTGCCAGACCGTCTTGAGCTCGAGGAAGCTCGAGATCTCGTACGGGCTCTGCGCGTCCGCGCGCCCGGACACGACCCGCTTCACGTTGTCCGCGGCGGCGCGCTCCAGCTCGGCGTCGGGCCGGTCGAGGTCGAGCGCGTCCACGTCGAGGTGCGAGGCCAGATGCGGCGCCAGCTCGTCCCGGGAACCGGTGAGGACGTTGACCACGCCGCCCGGCACGTCGGACGTCGCCAGCACCTCGCCGAGCTCGATCGCCGCCCGCGGATGCGCCTCGGAGGCGACGACCACCGCCACGTTCCCGCCCGCGAGCACGGGCGCGAGCCGCGACACGAGCCCGAGCAGCGCCGGCTCGCCGGGGGCGACGATCCCGACCACGCCGGTCGGCTCCGGCACGGTGAAGTTGAAGTACGGCCCGGAGACGGGGTTCGCCCCGCCGAGCACCTGGCTCAGCTTGTCGGTCCAGCCCGCGTACCAGACCATCCGGTCGATGGCCTGCTCGACCTCCGCCCGCCCGCCGCACAGCTCGGCCAGCTCGCTGGCGCGCGCCTCGAGCATCTCGGCGACGCGGTAGAGCACCTGGCCGCGGTTGTACGCCGTCATCCCCGCCCACTTGCCGGCCGCCCCGCGCGCGACGCGCACCGCGTCGCGCAGGTCCTTGCGCGAGGCGAGGGCGATGTTGTGGCCCTCGGCCTCGTAGGTCCGCCCGGACTCCGAGCGCGGGAACGCGCCGCCCAGGTAGAGCTTGTAGGTCTTCCTCACCGGCACGCGGGTCATGCCGAGTCGAAGCGCAGGTAGGGCTCGAGTCCGTGCAGGCCGCCCTCGCGGCCGAAGCCCGACTCCTTGTACCCGCCGAACGGCGACGTCGGGTCGAACCGGTTGAACGTGTTGGCCCACACGACGCCGGCGCGCAGCCGCTGCGCCATCCACAGGATCCGCGAGCCCTTCTCCGTCCACACGCCGGCGGACAGGCCGTAGGCGGTGTTGTTCGCCTTCTCCAGCGCCTCCTCGGGCGTGCGGAAGGTGAGCACGGACAGCACCGGCCCGAAGATCTCCTCCTGGGCGATGCGGTAGCTCTGGGCGACGTTGGTGAAGACCGTCGGGGCGAACCAGTAGCCCCGCTCGGGCAGCCTGCACGGCGCCTGGTAGATCTCCGCGCCCTCCTGCTCGCCCGCGGCGACGAGCTCCTCGATCCGGCGCAGCTGCTCGGCCGAGTTGATCGCGCCGACGTCGGTGTTCTTGTCGAGCGGGTCGCCGACGCGCAGCGTCGCGAGCCGGCGCTTGAGCTTCTCGATCAGCGGCTGCTGGATCGACTCCTGCACGAGCAGGCGCGAGCCCGCGCAGCACACGTGCCCCTGGTTGAAGTAGATCCCGTTGACGATCCCCTCGACGGCCTGGTCGAGCGGCGCGTCGTCGAAGACGATGTTCGCGGCCTTGCCGCCCAGCTCGAGCGTCAAGCCCTTGCCGCTGCCGGCGAGCTGGCGCTGGATCGCCTTGCCGACCTCGGTCGACCCCGTGAAGGCGATCTTGTCCACGTCGGGATGGTCGACGAGCGCGGCACCCGTGCGGCCGTCGCCCGTGACGATGTTGACGACGCCAGGCGGCAGCTCGGCCTGGCGCAGCACGTCGCAGAACAGCAGCGCGGTGAGCGGCGTCGTCTCCGCCGGCTTGAGCACGACGGTGTTGCCCGCGGCCAGGGCGGGCGCGACCTTCCAGGCGAGCATGAGCAGCGGGAAGTTCCACGGGATGATCTGGCCCGCCACGCCGCGCGGGCGCGGCGTGCGGTTCGGGAACGCGTACTCGAGCTTGTCCGCCCAGCCCGCGTAGTAGAAGAAGTGCGCCGCGGCGAGCGGCAGGTCGACGTCGCGCGACTCCTTGATCGGCTTGCCGCCGTTGAGCGACTCGAGCACCGCGAACTCGCGCGCGCGCTCCTGCAGCAGCCGGGCGATCCGGAACAGGTACTTCGCCCGCTCGGCCGGCCGCAGCCCCGACCAGCCGTCCTCGAACGCCCCGCGCGCCGCCGCGACGGCGGCGGCGACGTCCTCCGCGTCCGCCTGCCCGATCTCGGCGAGCGGCTCCTCGCTGCCCGGCGCGATCGTCGTGTAGGACTCGGCAGCCGGCCGCCACTCGCCGCCGACGTAGAGCCCGTAGGCGTCGTCGAGCTTCACGATCGCGCGCGACTCGGGCGCGGGCGCGTAGTCGAAGCCGGAGAAGGCGGTCAGCTCGTCAGTCACGCGTGAAGTGCTCCGGGTTCTGGTAGCGGCCGGTCTTCTGCGTCCGGATCTGCATGAGCACGTCGTTGAGCAGCGACGACGCACCCAGCCGGAAGCGGTCCGGCGTGAGCCAGTCGGCGCCGAGCGTCTCGTTCACGATGACGAGGTTCTGGATCGCCTGCTTGGCCGTGCGGATGCCGCCGGCGGGCTTCATCCCGACGACGCGGCCCGTCTCGTCGTGCACGTCGCGGATCGCCTCGAGCATGCACAGCAGCACGGGCAGCGTGGCCGCGCTGGGCAGCTTGCCGGTCGACGTCTTGATGAAGTCGGCGCCGGCGGCCATCGCGAGCAGCGACGCACGGCGGACGTTGTCGTAGGTCCCCAGCTCCCCCGTCTCCAGGATGACCTTCAGGTGGGCGTGCCCGCACGCCTCCTTGACCCGCACGATCTCGTCGTAGACCTTCGCGTAGCGGCCGGAGAGGAACGCGCCGCGGTCGATCACCATGTCGATCTCGTCGGCGCCGAGCGCGACGGCCTCCTCGACGTCGCGCAGCTTCACGGCGAGCGGCGACTGGCCCGACGGGAAGGCGGTGGCCACGGACGCCACCTTCACGCCGGTCCCGCGGACGCGGTCGAGCGCGGCGGGGACGAGGTTCGGGTAGACGCAGATCGCCGCGCAGCTGGGCACGGAGGGGTCCGCGGGGTCGGGATGGATCGCCTTCGCGGCGAGCGCCGCGACCTTGCCGGGCGTGTCCGCGCCCTCCAGCGTCGTGAGATCCATCATCCGCACGGCGAGCTGCAGCGCCTGGAGCTTGGACTCCTTCTTGATCGACCGCTTGGCCAGCGCGGAGGCCCGTTCCTCGAGCGCGACCTGGTCGACCGCGCCGATGCGCGGCAGGCGGGGCTCCAGCGGGAGCTCGAAGCCGCCCGGGAGGACGGAGGTGCTGCTCACCGTCATGGCGGCTCCGACCCTAGCGCGTCGCCCTACAATTCCGCCCGCAGCGCGCCGGGAAGGCACAGCGTGGCCGACATCGACTTCGATCTCATCGCAGCAGCAGAGCCGGGCCGGGTCCGGCTCACCCTCCGGGGCGAGCTCGACCTGGGCACCGCCGGACGGCTGGAGCGCGCGCTGCACGAGCACGCCGGGCCGGTCCTGCTCGACCTGCGCGAGCTGACGTTCATGGACTCGACGGGCATCCGCGTGCTGCTCGAGGCCTCCGAGGCCGCTGAGCGTGACGCGCGCGACCTGGCGATCGTCCCGCCCGCCGGGGGCGACGCGCGGCTGACCATCGAGGAGACCGGCATCGCCGCCCTGCTGCCGCTGGCGGAGGGCGGCGGATGACGCACGAGCACTCCGCCACGTTCGAGCCCGCGATCGAGACGCCCGCCGTCGCCCGCCACGAGCTCGAGCGCTGGCTGCCGGAGTCGCTGGCCGACGCCGACCGCGGCGCGCTGCGCCTGCTCGTGTCCGAGCTCGTGACCAACTCGGTCCGCCACGCGGCGGCCTCCCAGCGGCCCGTCGCCCTCAACGTGCGCATCGCCACGGGCACGATCCGCGTGGAGGTGCGCGACGGCGGCGGCGGGTTCGACCCAGGCACGCCGCGGCCGCGCAGCGGCGACGAGGCCGCGGGCTACGGCGGCTACGGCCTGTTCCTCGTGGAGCGCATGGCCACCCGCTGGGGCGTCGAGCGCGACGACGGCACGCTCGTCTGGTTCGAGCTCGACCTCGCCCCGTCCGGGCGCTGAGCGGTGCCCGGCCGCAACAGCCGCGCGTGGCTGCCCGTGGCGCTCCTGTGCCTGGCCATCTTCGTCGTCCTCGACGTCGCGCTCCCCGGGAACTTCGCGCGCAGCCTCTACCTGCTGCCCGTGCTGGCCATCGCGATCCGCGCGCCGGCGCGCGACGTCGCGCTGGCCGGGATCGCGGCGACGGTCCTGGGATTCGTCAGCCCGCTCTGGAACGACACGTTCGGCAGCGCCTCGCTGCTCCCGATCATCACGCTCGTCTCGGGCTCGGCGATCGCCTGGTGGGGCGCGCGCGAGCGCCAGGTCGCGGAGGAGGCGCGCAGCGCCGCGGAGACGGAGCGCAGCCAGCTGCTGCTGCTGGCCGACGCGGCCCGCATCACGGACGGCGCGGCGCACATCGACGAGGCGCTGCGGCGGCTGGTCGACCTGCTCGTGCCCGCCGTCGCCGACGCCGCCTGGGTGGACGTGATCGGCAGCGACGGCGAGGCGCGCCGCATCGCCGCCCGCTTCGAGGGCGACGCGGCGGAGGTGATCGAGGCGTGGCTGATGCAGCGCGGCGCGGCGACCCGCGCCGACCTGTCGCCCACGACGCGCGCCCTCCGCGGCGAGGGCAGCCAGCTCGCCGAGCTCACGCCGGACCTGAGCGAGGCCATGAGCCGCGACGACGACGACCGCCGGCTCATGAAGCTCTCGCGCCTGCGCTCGACGATGGCCATCCCGCTCGCGCCGGGCGGCGGCCCGCTCGGCGCCCTCGGGCTCGGGGTCGGCGGCTCCGGCCGCTGGTACGACGAGGACGACCTGCGCTTCGCGACCCTGCTCGTCGGCCGTGCCGGGCTCGCGCTCGCCAACGCCCAGCTCGTCGACCGCCTGACCGCGACGCAGCGGCGGCTCGACGGCATCCTCGGCTCGCTCGCCGAGGCCGTCACCGTGCAGGACACGCGCGGCCGCATGGTCTACGCGAACGAGTCCGCGGCACGGCTGCTCGGGCTGCCGGACGTCCCGACGGTCCTCACCTCCGACCCCGCGGATCTGGCGGCGCGCTTCGAGATCCGCCACGCCGACGGCAAGGAGGTGCGGATCGAGGAGCTGCCCGGCTACCGCGTCCTGGCCGGCGAGTCGTCGGAGCCGCTGCTGACCCGGAGCATCTACCGCGCGACGGGCGAGGTGTACTGGTTCCTGACCAAGGCGACCGCGCTCGAGGACGAGACCGGCGAGCTGCTCGCGGTCAACGTGATCCAGGACGTGAGCGAGGAGCACGAGGCCGCGCTGCGCGAGCGCTTCCTCGCCGACGCGGCCCAGGTGTACGCCTCGTCGCTGGACTACGGGGAGACGCTGCAGCGCGTTGCGCAGCTCGCGGTGCCGGCGCTCGCCGACTGGTGCGCGGTGGAGCTGCCCGACGACCGCGGGCGGCTGGAGCAGGTCGCGCTCGCGCACGTCGATCCTGACAAGGTCGCGATCGGGCGCGCGCTGCGCGAGCGCTACCCGCCCGACCCCGACGCGCCCACGGGCACCGCCGCGGTGATGCGCAGCGGCGAGCCGCAGCTCTTCACCGAGATCCCCGACGAGGTGCTCGTCGAGACGGCCCGGGATCCCGAGCAGCTCGAGGGCATCCGGGCGCTCGGACTGAGCTCGGCGATGATCGTCCCCATGATCACGGCCGGGCGGTCGCTCGGGGCGATGACCTTCGCCTACGCCGAGAGCGGGCGCCGCTACGGCGAGCGCGACGTGGCCTTCGCCCGCGTGCTGGCGGGGCGCTCCGCCACCGCGCTGGAGAACTCCCGGCTGTACACCGAGCTGGCCGACGTGGCCGGCACGCTGCAGGCCAGCCTGCTGCCCGAGCAGCTCCCCGACGTCGCCGGCTGGAGCTTCGCGGCCGACTACCGGCCCGGGCAGCGCGGCGCCGAGGTGGGCGGCGACTTCTACGACATCTTCGAGGTCGACGACGGGCACGTCGTCCTGCTCGGCGACGTCACCGGCAAGGGCGTGACGGCGGCGTCGCTCACCTCGCTCGTCCGCTACACCGCGAAGGCGGCGGCGGCCTACGACCCGCGGCCGTCCGCGGTCCTCGCCCAGGTCAACCGCGCGCTGCGCCAGCGCCCGCGGATGGCCCCGGTCACGATGGTCTCGGGACTGCTGACCGACGGCGAGCTGACCCTCGCGGTCGGCGGCCACCCGCTGCCGCTGCTCAAGCCGGGCGGCGGCGGACCGGCGATCAAGGTCGGCGAGACGGGCATGCTGCTCGGCGCCGTGTACGAGTACGCGGGCGCACAGGATGTGACCGTGCCGGTCGCCCCCGGCGACACGCTGCTGCTCTACACGGACGGCGTGACCGACACGCCCGGCGTGGCCGGGCGCTTCGGCGAGGCGCGCCTGATGGAGGCCGTGGACGCCGCCTCCCCCGAGCCCCGCGATCTGCTGCGCACCGTCTCGCGCGCGCTCGACGGGTTCGCGCGCGGCACCGCGCTGGACGACCGGGCGATGCTCGCGCTCCGGCGCGCCGCATGAGCTGGCGGTCGCCGCTGCGCGACGACGCCAACGCGGGCCGCGTCGCGCTCGTCACCGGCGGCGGCACCGGGATCGGCCGGGCGACCGCGCTCGAGCTGGCGGGGAGCGGCGCGTCGGTGGTCGTCAGCGGGCGCCGGCCCGAGCCGCTCGCGGCGACCGTCGCAGCGATCGAGGCGGGCGGGGGCGCGGCGCTCGCCGTCCCCGCCGACCTGCGCGAGCCCGAGGCGGTCGAGCACGTCGTCGACGCCGCGCTGGAGCGCTTCGGCACGCTCGACGTGCTCGTCAACAACGCCGGCGGGCAGTTCAGCGCGCCCGCCGAGGCGATCGGCGCCAAGGGCTGGCGCGCGGTGGAGCGCGTGACCGTGGACGCCGTGTGGGAGGTCACGCGCACCGTGGCGACCCGGGCGATGATCCCCGGGGCGGGCGGGCTGATCGTCTTCGTCGGCTTCAGCCCGCTGCGCGGCAACCCGGGCTTCGCCCACGCCGCGGCCGGCCGCGCCGCCGTCGCGAACCTCGCCTCGGGGCTGGCGCTCGAGTGGTCGCGCCACCGGATCCGCAGCGTCTGCGTGGCGCCGGGGACGATCCGCACCGAGGGGCTCGACGGCTACGACGACGAGGCGATCGCGGGCTGGGCGCGCGCGGTCCCGCTCGGGCGGCTCGGCACGCCGCAGGAGGTCGGCGCGCTGATCGCCTTCCTCGCCACGCCGGGCGGCGCGTACGTGACGGGGACGACCGTCGTGGTCGACGGCGGCGCCGACGCCTGGGGGCTCGGCGAGCCGCCACCGGCCGTCGGCAGCTAGGCGCGCGCGGGGACCGCCCCGCCGAACGCGAGCAGGTCGCCGAGCCCGCGCTTGGCGACCTCGTTGCCGATGATCAGCCGCTGGATCTCCGACGTCCCCTCCCAGATGCGGTCGACGCGCAGGTCGCGGTAGAGCCGCTCGCACGGGTTCTCGCGCATGTAGCCGCGCCCGCCGAGGATCTGCACGCTGCGGTCCACGACGCGGCCCGCGGCCTCGGCCGCCGCGAGCTTGACGACCGCCGCCTTCGCATGCAGCAGCTTGCGGGGGAGGCCTCGATCCGCCTCCCAGGCGATCTGGTGCACGAGCGCGCGGTTCGTCGCGATGTCCACGACGGAGTCGGCGATCATCCCCTGGATCAGCTGGTGGGAGACGATCGGGCCGCCGCCCTGGATCCGCTCCGCCGCCCAGTCCGTCGCCGTGCGCAGCGCGCGCTCGGCGGCACCCGTCGCGCGGGCGGCGATCATCAGCCGCTCCTCCACGAACCAGTCGCGCGTCAGCTCGTAGCCCTGGCCGATCCCGCCGAGCACCGCGTCCTCGCCCACCCGCACGTCCGTGAAGCCGAACTCCGGGTGCTCGTAGACGAACGTGTGCATGTAGCGCGGCGTCCGGTTGACCACCACGCCGGGCGTGTCCTTGTCGACGAGGAACAGCGTCGGCGCGCGCTCGGGCAGGACCAGGGCGAGGACGATCAGGTAGTCGGCCGCGTCGCCGACCGTCACGAACCACTTCTCGCCGTCGATCGCGAAGCCGCCGCCGCTGCGCCTCGCGGTCGTGGCGATGGCCGTCGGGTCCGAGCCGGCGTCGCGCTCGGTCACCGCCACGCAGTCGCGCCGCTCGCCGCGGATGCCCGGCAGCAGGTAGCGCTCGCGCTGCGCCTCGTCGCAGGCGCGCAGCGCGTTCGCGGGGCGCCAGACCATGTCCCACAGGGCGTTCGTGAGCTGCCCGAGGCGCTCCTGGACGATCACCTGGTCGAGCACGCCGAGCCCCTGCCCGCCCCACTCGGCGGGCATGTTGATCGCGTTGAGCCCGTGCCGCCGCACGTGCTCGGCGACGTCGGCGTGGACCTCGGGCGGCAGGCCGTTCGCAGCCTCGCAGGCCTCCTCGTGGACCATGATCTCGGCGGCGAGCGCGTCCGCGCGCTCGCGCAGCTCGAGCTGCTCAGGCGTGTAGGTGAAGTCCATGGATCCGTTCGTATCGTGCGACAATGGTCGCGCATGTTGAACACGAACCCGTCGCCTGTCAACGGCCGCGTCCAGTCGATCGACCGGGCCGCGGAGCTGCTCGCCGCGATCGCCGCGGCGCCCGGGGCGGAGGCCGCGCCCGCGCTGGCGGACCGCTGCGGGCTCAACCGCAGCACGGCCTGGCGCATCCTCGCGACGCTCGAGCACCACGGGCTGGTGGAGCGCGAGCCGGACTCCAACCGCTACCGGATCGGGCTCGCCGTGCTGCGGCTGGCGGCCGCCGCCGGGGACGAGCCGCTCGTGCGGCTCGCGCATCCCGTCCTGCTCGAGCTGGCGGAGGCGACGGGCGAGACGGCCAACCTCGCGGTCGCCCGGCGGCTCGAGCTGGTCTACGCCGACCAGGTCCAGGCGCGCCACGTGATGGCGCCCGACTGGATGGGCCACGCCGTGCCGCTGCACGCGACCTCGACCGGCAAGGCGTTCCTCGCCGCGCTGCCGGCGCCCGAGCTCGATGCGCTCCTGCAGGCGCCGCTCCCGGGCTACACCGCCACGACCCTCACGCAGCCGGCCGCCCTGCGCGCCGAGCTCGACCAGGTCCGCGCGCGCGGCTGGGCCGTCTCGCGCGGCGAGCTCGAGCTCGCGCTCTGGGGGGTCTCCGCGGCGGTCCGCGACGGCGCCGGGCGCCCCGCCGCCGTCGTCAGCGTGTGGGGCGCCGACGCGCGCGTGCGCGACCGCGTCGACGCGCTCGGCGCGCAGGCCCGGGCGGCGGCGGGCCGTCTGGAGGCGCTGCTCGGCTGAGCCGCGTACAGTCCGGCGCATGCCGGACAGCGGGCTCCTGGCGGTGGCCACCGAGCAGGTGACCGGCGCGCTGGGCGACCATGCTGCGCCCGACGCGCTCGAGGCGCGGCGGATGCAGGCGCTCTCGTTCGTCGTGCACATCCCCGTGGTGTGCTTCGGGATCGCCTTCCCGGCGATGTTCCTGTTCGTCCACGGCCTCTACCTGCGCACGGGTGCCCCGCACTTCAAGGCGCTGGCCAAGCGCTGGTCGAAGGTGGGTCTGACGCTGTTCGCCATCGGCGTCGTGACGGGCACGATCCTCTCGTTCGAGTTCGGCCTCCTGTGGCCCGACTTCATGGCCACGTTCGGCGACGTGTTCGGCCTCGCCTTCGGCCTGGAGGGCGTGTCGTTCTTCGTCGAGGCGATCTTCATCGCCATCTACGTCTACGGCTGGGACCGGCTGCCGCCGCGCACGCACTTCCTGACCGGGATCCCGATCGTCATCTCCGGCTTCGCCGGCTCGTTCAACGTCATCGCCGTCAACGGCTGGATGAACCATCCGCAGGGCTTCGGCGTGGCCGGCGGGAAGGTGACCGACCCGGCGCCGTGGACCGCGCTGCTCAACGATCACCTGTGGCACGAGCTCATCCACATGTACCTGGCGGGCTACGTCGTCGCCGGGTTCATCGTCGCCGGCGTCTACGCCTACGCCCACCTCCGCGGGCGGCGCGACGCGTACCACCGCACCGGGCTCGTGGTCGCGCTGAGCTTCGCCGCCTTCGCGACGCTCTGCCAGGGTCCAGTCGGCGACTGGGCCGGGCGCACGGTCGCCGAGAACCAGCCCGTCAAGCTGGCCGCCTTCGAGGGGGTGGCGCGCACCGAGTCGAGCGTGCCGTTCACGATCGGCGGCTTCTACGACGCCGACCGCGAGGAGGTGCGCTGGGGGATCGCGGTGCCCTACGCCCTGTCGATCCTCGCCAAGCACGACCCCACGGCCACGATCACCGGGCTCGACTCGGTGCCGGCCGCCGACCGGCCGCCGGTGAACGTCGTGCGCTTCGCGTTCCAGACGATGGCCGGCATCGGCACCGCGCTGGGCGCGCTCGCGGTCGTCTTCCTGTTCTTCTGGTGGCGCCGGCAGCGGGTGCCGGACTCGCCGTGGTTCATGCGCGCGGTGATCCTCGCGGGCCCGCTCTCGCTCGCCGCGCTGATCGGGGGCTGGGTGGCGACCGAGACCGGGCGCCAGCCGTGGATCGTCTACGAGACCATGCGCACGTCCGACGCGGTCACCGCGTCCGACGACCTCGAGATCGCCTTCGCCGTCCTCGTCCTCGTCTACCTGCTGCTCGCGGCGGCGTTCGTGTGGATGCTGCGGCGGCTGACCGCGCGGCCCGAGCGCGAGCTGGAGCGCGCCTGATGCTGCCCGAGATCTGCGTCGGCCTCGTCGTGCTCGGCATCACCGCCTACGCGGTGCTGGGCGGCGCGGACTTCGGCGCCGGCTTCTGGGATCTCACCGCGGGCGGCGACGCGCGCGGCGGCCGCGTCCGCGGGATGATCCAGCGCTCGATGAGCCCGGTGTGGGAGGCCAACCACGTGTGGCTCATCTTCGTGCTCGTGATCACCTGGACCGCGTTCCCGGTGGCCTTCGGCTCGATCTTCTCGACGCTCTCGCTCCCGCTCTTCCTCGCCGCGCTGGGGATCATCTCCCGCGGCGCCGCCTTCGCCCTGCGCGGGCAGGCGGCCACGATGCGGGAGGCCCGCACGCTCGGGGCCGTCTTCGCGCTCTCCTCCGTGCTCGTCCCGTTCTTCCTCGGCGCCGCGCTCGGCGGCATCGCGTCGGGCCGCGTGCCGGTCGGCAACGCCGAGGGCGACCTGATCGACTCGTGGACCGGACCCACGTCGCTCGCCATCGGCGCGCTCGGCGTGCTCAGCGGCGCCTACGTCGCCGCGGTCTACCTGGCCGCCGACTCCGTGCGCGCCGATCAGCCCGACCTGGCCGCGGCGTTCCGGGCCCGGGCCCTGGGCGCCGGGCTCGTGACGGGCGCGCTGGCGCTCGGCAGCCTGCTCGTGGTCCGGTCCGACGCGCGCCCGCTGTACGACGGGCTCACCTCGGGCGGCGGGCTCGCGGCGGTGCTCGTGTCCGCGCTCGCCGGCGCCGCGACCCTCGCGCTCGTGGCGACGCGCCGCTACGCCGTCGCGCGCTTCACGGCGGCCGCGGCGGTCGGGGCGATCACGGTCGGCTGGGCGCTCGCGCAGGACCCGTACCTGCTGCCGGGCGAGCTGACGCTCGAGGACGGCGCGGCCGGCGACACCGTGCTGACCGCGCTCGTCGTCTCCGTCGGGATCGGATTCCTGATCCTCGTCCCCTCGCTCGTCTACCTCTACCGGCTCGTCCTGCGCGGCACGCTCGACCAGACCTACGAGCCGCTCGACCAGCGCTTCCGGGTGGACCGGTGATCCGCGCGCTCGGCGTCCTGGCTGCCGGGAGCCTCCTCCTGTTCCTCTTCGAGGCGTGGTACACGCGCCTGCTCGGCGTCGTGCTGCTCCTGGCGGCGATCGTGCTGGGCGTGTTCGCGGTCGCCACGCCGGAGGCGCTGAGCGACGACGACTAGGCGAAGGCCGGCATCACCCGCTCGGCGACGAGCTTGAGCTGGTCGTTGACGCCGGGCACGCCCTCGGGCTCCTCGCCCGAGAAGAGTCCGACGATGTGGGGGTCGGACAGCGCGAGGATCATGTGGTCCACGCCCGCCGGCTGGATGTCGCGCTGGATCTTCTCCACGACCTCCTCGGGCGTCCCGGCCAGCGACAGCCGCTCGGCCAGCTCGGGTGCGAACTTCTCGACCGCGCCGGCCACGTCGCCGGCGCCGAGGGCGTCGACCACGGGCTGGACCTCGGCGAGCTCGATCCCGTGGCGCTGCAGCTGCTCCTCGGGCATCGAGGAGATGTAGAAGGCGACGAGGATCCGCGCCGCGCGCTTGGCCGCCGCCGAGTCCTCGCCCACCACGGTCACGACCCAGGCGCCGACGTCGATGTCGTCCATGCTGCGGCCGGCGTTGTCGGCGCCCTTGCGCACGTTCTCGACGACGTAGTCGTAGGCCTCGCGCGAGTAGGACAGCGCATGGTGCATGCCGTCGGCGATCTCGCCGGCCGCGATGAACGAGCGCGGTCCCTTCATGCCGCCCATCAGCAGCGGCATGCGCTCCTGCACCGGGCGCGCGAAGGTGAACAGCCCGCTGTACTGGAAGAAGTCGCCCTGGAAGGTGATCGCGCCGTCCGCCAGGAGCGTGCGCATGACGTGGATCGCCTCCTTGAGGCGCGACAGCGGCTTCTGCTTCGCCCAGTCGATCCCGTACTGGTGCAGGAGGCCGAAGTTGCCCGTCGAGACGACGGCCTCGACGCGCCCGTTCGTCAGCTCGTCGAGCGTCGCGAGCTGCTGCACGATGAGCGTCGGCTCGCGCAGGAAGACGTGCGTGACGTTGGGGCCGAAGCGGATGCGCTCCGTCTTGTCCGCGGCGGCGGCGAAGAGGATCGCCCAGTCCTTGTGCCATGTCTCGTCGACGGAGTAGACGGCGTGGAAGCCGAGCTGGTCGGCCGTCTGGATCATCTCGATCGCGTCGCCCAGCGGGTAGTCCGGCAGCATGCAGTAGCTGAAGCGCATCGCGCCGTTCTCACTCATCCGACAGCTCCTCTCCAGAGATGACGACATCGGCGAAGTGCCGGTGCATCCAGTCCAGGTGGTCCAGCCGGCTCGCCGCGATGCGCTGGGTGTCCCAGTTGGGGAACCGCTGCTGCCGGACGTGCTCCTGCATCAGCTTCGGGTCGACCTCGAAGATGTGCTCGAAGCGCATGATCGCCACGTCGCTCATCTGCTGCGGCGGCGGCGGGACGCGGTCCTCGGCGGGGCGGAACGGGCTCACTTGAGGTCCTCCTCGAACGCGCCGTCGAGCCCGTACTTGCCCGGGTTCATGACGTTGTTGGGGTCCAGCGTGCGCTTGAGCGCCTTCATGACGTCGTAGCCGCCGCCCAGCTCGTCGGGCACCACGTCGACCTCGCCCTCGCGGCAGGCGCCGTGGCACGAGCTGATGGACCCGCCGTGCGCGACCGCGACGCGGGCGATGTCGCGCTTGGCCTCGATCCACATCGCCCAGGTCTCGTCGTCGAGCTCCTGCTCCCAGATGCCGACGTCGATCTCCGTGAGGTAGCTGACG
The DNA here is from genome assembly GCA_963827335.1 of uncultured Solirubrobacteraceae bacterium. Taxonomy (GTDB): domain Bacteria; phylum Actinomycetota; class Thermoleophilia; order Solirubrobacterales; family Solirubrobacteraceae; genus DASQMT01. The sequence continues at coordinate 385,700 of CAWHAP010000023.1, read as the reverse complement.
CCGGTGCGCGCGCTCGTGTACGCGAACATGCCCCAGTCGTCGAACACGTCGGTCCGCGCGCGCAGGCGGGCGACGATCTCGTGCCACTCGCGGCGGACCGCGGGCAGCTCGGTCCAGTTGATCTCCGCGTCCTCGCAGTGCCAGCTCATCGGCACGACCTGCCCCGCCTTCGTGCGGCCGTGCAGCGGCGTCGCGTAGCGGTCGTGGCGCGCGGCCCAGTCGCCGTGGGAGATCTCGTCGCCGAGGTAGCGCGCCCCCGCCGTCCTCGCCGCCCGCATCAGCCGCTTGCCGCCGGCGCGGACCTCGTCCTCGTTGCCGTAGAGGACGGCGCAGACGAGCGCGCGGACGTCCGCCGGCTGCGGGATGTAGGCCTCGTCGTCACGGCGCAGGTAGCGGACCTTCTCCTCGTCGAACAGGACCGCGCCGGCGAACGTCGCGCAGTTCGTCCAGACGATGTCGCGGAGCGCGCGATGGGCGGTCTCGTAGTCCCCGAAGGCCCAGAACGGCGACAGCTCGGCCTCGGGCTTGGAGTAGAGCTTGAGCGTCGCCTCCGTCGCGACGCCGAGCGTGCCCTGGTGACCCATGAACAGCGGCTTCATGGTGTAGCCCGTCGAGCTCTTCGCCAGCTTGGGGCCGCCGCCGTCGCCGAAGCGCACGACCTCGCCCGTGGGCAGGACGTGCACGAAGCTGAGCACGAGGTCGCGCGTGTGGCCGTAGCGCGAGCCGATCAGCGACCAGCCGCTCGTGCCGATCCGGCCGCCGACGAGCGAGCACGGATAGGACGCGGGGTCGTCGGGATAGATCAGCCCGTGCTTGCCGAGCTGCTCGTTCAGCTTGAGCATGTTCATGCCCGCGCCGACCGTGCACGTGCGGTTCTCGAGGTCCAGCTCGTGCAGCTTGTCGAGCCGCTTGAGGTCGAGCAGGATGCCGTGGCGCAGCGGCACGGCGCCGTCGGTCAGGCCCGTCCCGCCCGAGCGCGGCACGACGGGGATGCGGAAGCGGTTGGCGATCCTGACGATCTCCGCGACCTCCTCGGTGGACGCCGGGAGCACGACGACGTCGGGCAGGTGGTCGGCCCACCTGTGCACCGGGAACGGCGCCGGCACGCGGGCGCGGTGCAGGCGCGCGGGCTTCTCCGTGAAGACGTGGTCGGCGCCGAGGACCTGGGTGAGCTCCTCGAGCGCGCGGTCGTCGATCCCGGGGGCGAGCGTGCTCATTCGGCTCCCCTCCGTCCGCCGACCTCGATGCCCAGCGATTCCGCCAGCAGCTCGTGGATGTCGACCACGTCGATCCGCTGCGCTTCCCCCGCCTCGGAGAGCGGGCGCTCGGACCACGGGCAGGCGCTCACGAGCGTGTCGACCTCGAGCGCCGCTGCCTGCTCGAGCCGGCGGGCGGAGATCTTCGCCGTCACCTCCGGCTTCTCCACGGGGAGCCCGGCGCCGCCGCCGGAGCAGTAGGACCACTGCGTCACCCGGTCGACATCGCGGAAGTCCAGGCCCGGGATCGCGCGCAGGATCTCGCGCGGCTCCTGCCAGATGCCCTTGCGCTTGTTCAGGCGGCACGGGTCGTGGTAGGTGATCGTCCGCTCGATCGCCCGGTCGGGCGCGAGCCGCCCGTCGCGGATCGCCTCGGCGAACAGCTCGACGGCGAGCACGATCTCGATGTCGAACTCGTCGCCGAAGTACTTCGGGTAGTCCTCGGTGAACGTGATGTAGTCGTGCGGGTCGAGCACGATCACGCGCTCGACGCCGGCGGCGCGCCAGTCGTCGAGGTTGTGCCGCGCGAAGCGCTGGGCCTGCTCGAGGTAGCCCATCTCGGCGGCCGGCCCGCCGCAGCACCACTGCTCGCGCATGAGACCGAAGGGGATCTCGGCGCGCTGGAGGATCTGCGCGACGGCGCGGGGGACGCTCGTGCGGTAGAAGGCGGCCTCGCAGTCGACGAAGAGGATCGTCGGGCCGCCGATCGGGATGTCCAGGCCGGCCGCCCAGTCGGCGACGTGCGCCTGGTCGACCGGCCCGCCGCCGTTCTGGTCCGCCTCGCCGAGCACGGGCTCGTGACGGCGCTCGTCGGTGAGCAGGTTCCAGCGCTGGTAGCCGGGCTGGTGGATGCCCTGCTCGACGGCGAGCGCGCGGACCGCCTTCACGAGGTCGACCGTGCGCGTGCGGAAGCGGTAGAAGTCGCCGGTGAACAGCGTGTTCGGGCAGCGCAGCTCGCACGCGCCGCACTGGGTGCAGTTGACGAAGTCGGCGGCGACGTCGGCCACCTCGAGCTCGCCCTTCTCCATCGCGACGACGTTCGCGTGGAACGCCGTGGGGGTCCAGGACTCGTTGCGCTCGACCTGCATCACGGGGCAGACCTCGCGGCAGAACTTGTGGCCTGAGCTGTAGCAGTTGTAGGCGGCGTTGCGCCATTCCTGCACGAAGTCCTCGGTGCTCACGCGGTCCCCCTGGGTCGGCCGGCACGACCCGCTGAAACCTATGAATCCATAGGTAATCTGTCAACCGCGATGCCGAGCCATCTGCCGTCGAGCGCGCGCCGCGCCGTGCTCGCCCCGCTCGACCCGCGCGGGCGGGTGGCGGAGGTGGAGCGGCGGCTGTCCGACGCGATCCGCGTCGGCGTGTTCGGCGACGGCGACCAGCTGCCGGCCGAGGCGGAGCTGGCGGCGCAGCTGGGCGTGGCCACCGTCACCCTGCGCGAGGCGCTGGTGGGGCTGCGCCGCACCGGGCTCGTGGAGACGCGGCGCGGGCGCAACGGCGGCACGTTCGTGCACGCGCCGGCCGAGGCGGCCCACGCGCGCCTGGTCGAGCGGCTGGCCGAGCTGAGCGTGGACGAGCTGCGCGACCTCGCGGACCATCGCGCCGCCGTCGCGGGGGCGGCGGCGGAGCTGGCGGCGGATCGGGCGTCCGAGGCGGACGTCGCGCGGCTGGCGGAGCACGTCGAGCGCCTGGCCGGCGCGGCGACGGCCGGGGAGCGGCGCGCCGCCGACGCGCGGTTCCACGTCGAGATGGCGGCGACGACGCGCTCGCTCCGGCTCACGCGCGCGGAGATGGACCTGCAGACCGAGGCGGGCGCGCTCGTCTGGCTCGCCGCCGGCGACGACGGGCCGGCCCGCGCGCTGGCCGACCACCGGGCGATCCTCGACGCGGTCCGGGCGCGCGACGGCGCGGCGGCGCGAGCGTGCGTGGCCGCGCACGTCGCGGCGGAGATGGCGGCGGTCGTCGCGCTCCACCTCCGCGCCGGCGCCGAGCCGGCGGCGAGAGCGCCCGCGGCTCGCGCCGGCCGCGTGCCCGCAGCCCGCGCCGGCGGTGCGCCCGCGCGCGACGCGTCCGTCGCCAGGCGCGCAGCCGCCGCAGCCGTGCTCGACCGCGTCCACGACGCGCTCGCGGAGGTGTTCGACTCCGTGGGGCGCCTGCGCGCAGCCGCGCTCGCGCTGCCGCCGGCGCCGCGGCGCGCGGATCTCGCCCCCGTCCGCGCGCTCGTCCACGCCACGCTGGCGCGCCAGCCGCTGCTCGCCGGCACGGGCATGGTCTTCGCCCCCGGCGCGCTCGCCGACGTGCCGCGCTGGCTCGAGTGGTGGCGCAGCGTGCCGGGCGGCGCGCCCGTGTTCCTGGACGCCTCGCTCGACCCCGGCGATCCCGACTTCTACGACTACGAGGCGGCGGAGTGGTTCACGACGCCGCGGGACACGGGCGACCGCTGGGTCGCCGGGCCGTTCGTCGACCACAGCGGCACGAACGAGCACATCCTGACGCTCACGCTGCCGGTCGTCCGCGACGGCGCGTTCCTCGGCGTCGCCGGGGCGGACATCGCCGTCGGCGCCGTCGAGGCCGTCGGCGGGGCGCCGCTCGCGGCCGTCGCGGGCGAGGCGGCGCTCGTGAACCACCGGGACCGGATCATCGCCACGAACACGCCGCGCCGGCTCGTCGGGACGCTGTGGCGGGCGGGCGCGAACGACGTCGCGGTCGGCGACCCGCGGCTGCTCTGGCGCGTGCTCGTCGCCGGCTGAGCGGGCCACCCACGCGGCGCGGTACGGCCTTCCGAACCCCTCTCGAAGAGGGGTACGGGCTGCCGCACCAGCGGGCAGAGGGAACCACCGCCGGCGCCCGTGTCAACCGGCGTCGCACCCGCATGGTGGCCCCGTGGGAAGGACTCCCTTCCGTTGCGATTCTTCTCCCATCGCAGCAACCGCCGAGCTTCTTGGAAAGGAAGGACCGCAATGACCAGCACCCTTCGCCGTCTGACCCGCGCGGTCGCCGGGACCGCCTACGACACGCGTCCCGAGTTCCGCCGGATCGACGCCTCCCCCGCCCTGTACGACAACGGCGCCTGGCTGAAGCCGCTCGTCTAGGTCGCTTCCTCTCCTCTCCTCTCCTCCCTCCCCTCCCCCCAGCTCGGTCGCGCGCTCGTCCCCTCCTCCTCAACGGGCGCGCGACCGACCCCCCTCCTCCCTCCACTACGGGCGCGTGACCTCCCAGGTCACGCGCCCGTCGTGCGTTCTGGGACGACGCGTGCGTCGAGCGCCACGCAGCCCTCGCGCATGACGAGGAGCGGGTTCGCCTCGAGCTCGGCGAGATCGGGCCGCGCCGCCGCCAGCCGCGAGAGCGCGGCCACGGCGCGCGCCGCGGCCGCGAGGTCCAGCGGCGCCCGCCCGCGCGCGCCGAGCAGCAGCGGCGCGATCCGCAGCGAGCGCAGCAGCGCCTCGGCGCCGGCGTCGTCGACCGGCGCGAGCGCCACCGCCGTGTCGCGCAGCACCTCGGCGTGGACCCCGCCGGCGCCGGCGAGGACGAGCGGCCCGAAGCGCGGGTCGCGCCGCACGCCGGCGATCAGCTCGATCCCACCCGGGGCCATGCGCTCGACCGCGAACGCCGGCGGCGCGAGGCGCGCGGTCATGTCCGCGAGCGCGTCGGCGAGCGCGTCCGCGCCGGCGAGCCCGAGCGCGACCCCGCCCGCATCGGACTTGTGCAGCGAGCCGAGCGCCTTGAGCACGACCGGGTACCCGACGCGCTCGGCGGCGGCGAGCACGTCGTCGCCGCCGACGATCTCGCCGGCCACGAGCGGCACGCCCGCGCCGGCGAACAGCGCGCGCGCCGCGGCGTAGCCCGTCGCGCCACCGGCCGCGGGGTCCACGCAGGCCGCGACGCTTCCCGCCGCCGGGTCCACGCCGTCCGCGCCGCTCTCCGCCACGCCGGCCGCGACGCCGTGCGCGCCCGGCACGCCGCGGGGCGGGGCCTGCGCATCCGCGAGCGCGCGCAGCGCCCGCACGGAGCGCTCGACCTCGCGGTGCACCGGCACGCCCCCGGCCCGCAGGGCGCCCGCTGCCGGCGAATCCGGGTGCAGGCTGTGCACGACGAGGGGGATCCCGTCCGCCGCCGCGGCGCGCGCGAGCTCGTGCGCGACCTCGACCTCGGCGGCGGCGACCGCCTCGCCGTAGCTCCCGTAGCCGCCGAAGAACCCGCTCAGCAGCACGCCGTCGACCTCCCCGGACGCGGCCAGCGCCGCGACGACGCGGGCGAACGTGCGGATGTCGCGCTCGCCGCCGCCCGCCAGGTCGACCGGGTTGCCCGCCGCGGCGGCCGGCGGGAGCAGCGCCGCGATCCCGTCGCGCACGGGCTCGCTCAGCGCGGCCACGCCCAGCCCGGCGCGCTCCAGCAGGCCCGCGGCCAGCGCGCCGTGCCCGCCGCCGTCAGCGACCACCGCCATGCGCCGCCCGCGCAGCGCCGGCGCGCCGAGCAGGGCGCCCGCCACGTCGACCAGCTCGCGCGGGGTCCGCACGCGCTGGATGCCCGCGGCGGCGCAGGCGGCCGCGACCGCGTCCTCGCCGCTGGCCAGCGCGCCCGTGTGGGACGCCGCCGCGCGCGTGACCGCCGCCCCCGGCTCGGCCGCGAGCAGGACGACCGGCTTGCCCGCCGCGCGGGCCCGCGCCGCCGCCCGCAGCAGCGCCCGGCCGTCCCCGAAGTCCTCGAGGTAGAGCGCGACGAGCCGCGTGCCCGCGTGCCCGGCGAGCATGTCCACCAGCGGCGCGGCCCCGAGCAGCGCCTGATCGCCCAGCGAGGCGAAGCGGCTGAACCCGAGCCCCGCCTCGGCCGCGAACCCGGCCAGCTCCATGGCGAGCTGGCCGCTCTGCGAGACGAGCCCGATCGCACCCGCCGGCATCGGCTCGGGCACCAGCTCGAGGCCCGCGGCGCTGTCGAGCACGCCCATGCAGTTGGGTCCGAGCAGGACGGCGCCCGCGGCCCGCACCCGCTCCGCGAGCCCCGGATCGAGCGCGACCCCCGACGGGATCGCCACGATCGCCCGCGCCCCGGCGCCGAGCGCGTCCTCCACGACGGCCGCGAGGCCAGGCCCGGGCACCGCCGCGACGACCAGCTCGACGGGCGCCCCGATCGCGCCCACGGAGGCGAACGCGGGCCGCCCCAGCACCTCGCCGGCACCGCGGTTCACGAGGTGGACGTCACGCCGCGCAGCCCCGCGCAGCGCCCCCAGGGCGAGCCAGTTGCCCCACTTGCGCGGGTCCTCGGACGCGCCCACGACCGCGACCGAGCGCGGGTCGAAGAGCGCCTCGAGCATCGCGGCAACGTACCAACAAATGATTCCTGACTACACAATCAGGAAGTGGTACCGTCCGGCGCGTGATCGAACTGACGCCCGAACAGGAGGAGATCCAGCGCGTCTGCCGCGACTTCGCGGCGCGCGAGATCCGTCCCGCCGCCGCCGCGGTGGACGAGGCCGACACCGAGACGCCGTGGCCGCTGTGGCACAAGGCCGCGGCGATCGGGCTGACGTCGTTCATGCTGCCGGAGGAGCTCGGGGGCGGCGGGCTCACCGACGTGTTCACCGGCTGCCTGGTGCAGGAGGAGCTGTGCCACGGCTGCTCGGGGATCGGCAACCTGATCACCTCGAACGGCTTCTTCGCCGAGCCGGTGCTCGCGCTCGGCACGCCCGAGCAGCAGGAGCGCTGGCTGCGCCCGCTCACGACCGACCGCCCGCCGATGACGGCGCTCGCCACCACCGAGCCCGACTCCGGCTCGGACGCCGCCGCGCTCCGCACGAGCGCGCGCAAGGCCGACGGCGGCTACGTGCTCGACGGCCAGAAGGCCTGGATCTCCAACGGCGGCGTGGCGGAGAGCTACGTCGTCTTCGCCACGGTCGCGCCCGGGACCGGCCACCGCGGCGTCACCGCCTTCCTGCTCGACCACGAGGACGAGGGTCTCTCGTTCGGGGCGCCCGTGAAGAAGATGGGCCAGCGTGCGATCGTCAACACCGAGCTCTTCCTGCAGGACTGCTTCGTCCCCGACGACCGGCGGCTCGGCGCCGAGGGGGAGGGCTTCCGCGGCCTGATGGAGACGTTCGACCGCAGCCGCGTCACGCTGAGCGCCGCCGCGACCGGCCTCGCGCGCGCCGCGACCGAGTTCGCGACCGCCTACGCCCAGGAGCGCGTCCAGTTCGGCAAGCCGATCGCCGAGCACCAGGCGGTCGCCTTCCGGCTCGCCGACATGGCGCTGCGCGTCGACGCCAGCCGCCTGCTCACCTGGCGCGCCGCGCAGCTGCTCGACCGCGGGCAGCGCGCCACCACCGAGGCGGCGATGGCCAAGCTGCACGCCTCCGAGACCGCCATGTTCTGCACGTGGGCCGCCGTGCAGACGCTCGGCGGATGGGGCTACTCGCGCGAGTACCCCGTCGAGAAGTGGATGCGCGACGCCAAGCTCGAGGAGATCGAGGAGGGCACGTCGGACATCCAGCGCCTGCTCATCGCCCGGGGACTGCTCAGGTGAGCTGCTCCCGCACGTAGCCCTGGAAGTGGGCGATGAGCTGCTCGTCGTGGGCCAGCAGCCGCCCCTCCGCGACCAGGCCGCTGCCCGCGCCGAGCTGCGCGCCCTCCACCAGCGCGGTGTCCTCGGCGCCGACCTGGTCGTCGAAGGCCAGGAACGACGCGATCCACTCGTCGGACGCGCCCGGGGCGAAGAAGTAGTCGAGGTAGCCGCGGCAGCGATCCGGGGCGACCGGCCAGACCGGCCCGATCGAGAGGTTCGGCGGCCCGGGCTGCGCGTTGACCTTCAGCGACGGGAAGAGCAGGTGGAACTGGCCCTGCGCGATCCCGTCGCCGACGTCGAAGTCCGGGTGCGCGGGGTTGAACTGGCTCGCCCGCAGCCCGCTCGCCTGCATGGTCAGGCGCCGGTCGTCGATCACCGACACCAGCCCCGGGTGGTTGAGCTGGCAGTGGTAGCACTCGAGGTAGTTCTCCAGCGCGATCTTCCAGTTCGCCCGGATCTCGTACTCGACGCGGTGATGCCAGCGCAGCGCGCCGACGTCGAGCCCGTGGGCGCCGACCACCTCGGGCAGGTCGCCGAGCGCCTCCTCGAGCGGGGCCGCGTCCGGGTCGGGGTTGACGAACACGAACGGCCCCCACGTGCCGAGCGCGAGCGGCTGCAGCCCGAGCCCGTCGAGCGCGAAGCCGGGGTCGCCCTTCGTGCGGGGCGCCGCGCGCAGGCGGCCGTCGAGGCCGTAGGTCCACGCGTGGTAGGGGCACTGCAGCGTCCCGCGCTCGCCCGCCCCGCGGGCCACGATCGACCCGCGATGCCGGCAGACGTTCGCGAACGCGCGCAGCACGTCCTCGCCGTCGCGCGTGAGCACGACCGGCAGCCCGGCCACGTGCGTGGCCGCGTAGGAGCCGGGCGCCGAGAGCTCCGCGGCCCGTCCCGCGTACTGCCACGAGCGCCGGAAGATCCGGTCGCGCTCGCGCCGCGCCACGCCCGGGTCCTCGTACCACGACCACGGGATCGTCGTCATCCGCCGTCCCTCGGGATCGCCCGCTCCCAGCGCCGCCCGAACCGCCGGACCCCGCCCTCGTAGGCGTCCAGCTCCGTGGTGACCAGGAAGCGCTCGCGATCGGAGGTCATCGCGCTGCGCACCCGCACGCTCGTCCGCCAGTCCCCGCGCCCGAGCTCGAGGTCGACCTCGACGCGCACCTCCGCCGACAGGGGGTCGCCCTCGGTGATCACGTAGTGCGCGACGTTGCGCTCGGCCAGCAGCGTGCCGCTGTCGGCGATCACGTGGCGGTGGTCGATCCACGGGAACTCCACGTCCGCCGTGCCGGAGGCGAGGTCGTGGTGCACGATCCGCCCCGTCGGTCCCTGCAGCGAGTACTCCTTGGCGAGCGCCGCGCCGGACTCGGGCGGCCCGAACGGGCGCAGCCCGGCATCCAGCTCCGACGGCCCGCGCACCGGCAGCTCGACCCGGGCGGCGCCCGCGGTCAGCGTCACCGCCTCGGGGGACGGCCAGATCCACGGCCAGTACGTCGGCGAGACGGCGAGCCGCAGGACGTGCCCGGCGGGCACGGCATAGGACGTCGACTGCATCGGCACGCGGACGGTCATCGGCTCGCCGGGCACGACCGGCACGACGCGGTCGTGCCCGTCGCGGTGGGTGAGGTTGAGCACGCCGCGGGCGATCAGCGAGGAGCTGCCGTCGGGCGCGACGTCGCACAGCCGCGCCGCGACGAACGCGGCGGGGCGGTCCGCGGACAGCTCGAGCTCGGCCACCACGTGCCCGAGCAGCTCGATCCGCGCGTCCAGGGGCGCGGTGTCCCAGCACAGCGACGCGCCGTCCTCGGGCCGCTGGTCGGCAGGCCCGTCGGCCGACCCGCCGTCGCCGCACCACACGCCGGCGGACAGCCCGGTGAGCTGCAGGCCGCGCAGCGCGCGCGGCGCGCCGGGCAGGTCCAGCGTCCGCGTCTCGACGTTCGGCGACGGCCACGCGGCGTCCGCGACCCAGCGTCCGGGGCGCTCCGCGCAGCCGGTGACCGGGCCGATCGGCTCCTGCATGTACGTGATCAGCGCCGGCTCGTCGAAGAAGCCGTTCGCCTCGCCCTTGAGCGCGTGGTCGAAGAAGCGCAGGACCTCCTGCAGGAACCCGATCGCCGGCCCCGGCGCGCCGGCCTCCGGCCCGGTGTGGCCCCAGGGGCCGATCAGGCCGCGCACCGGCCCGCCGCTGTGCTCGACCATGCGCAGGACCATGTCGCGGTAGCCGTCGGACCAGCCGCCGACCGCGAACACCGGGCAGGCGATCTCCGCGTGGCGCTCGCAGGCCGAGCCCTGGCGCCAGTAGTCGTCGCGGCGCTGGTGGGCGAGCCAGGTGTGGACCCACGGCTCGGCCGCCTCGACGCGCTCGCGCCAGGCGTCGCGCCAGCCGTCCCCCACCACCGCGGGATCGGGCGGCTGGGCCAGGAAGGCCGTCATGCAGGCCGACCAGTGGACCATGTCCGTGGCCAGCACGCAGCCGCCGAAGTAGTGCACGTCGTCGGCGTAGCGGTCGTCGGAGGCGTGGATCGGGACGATGCCGCGCAGCGCCGGGGGGTTGCGCGCTGCGGCCTGCAGCGCCGCGAACCCGCCCCACGAGACGCCGATCATCCCCACCGCGCCGGTGCACCAGGGCTGCTCGGCCAGCCACGCGATGACCTCGTCGACGTCGCGCGCCTCCTGCGGGGAGTACTCGTCGTCGATGCGCCCGTCGGCGTCGCCGCTGCCGCGCAGGTCGATGCGCACGCCCGCATAGCCGTGGCCGGCGAACCACCGGTTCCACGCGGCGTCGCCGGCCGCGGTGCCGTCGCCCTTGCGGTAGGGCACGGCGTCGAGGAGCGCGGGCACGGGGTCGCGCTCGGCGTCCTCGGGCAGCCACATGCGCGCGGCGAGCCGGCAGCCGTCGGAGAGCGGGATCCACAGGTGCTCCACGGTCCGGACGGTGTGCGGAAGGTCAGTGCGGATCTGCACGGTGTTGACGCCGTCGAAGGCGCGGGCGTAGTCTTCCATATTCGACATGCAGAAGGAAGTTTCACGGAGCGAAACCTCGGTGGGGACGCTCGCCCGGGGCCTCGACATCCTCGGGCTCTTCGCCTCCGGGGCGCCGGAGCTGTCGCAGACCGAGATGTCGGCCGCGCTCGGCCTCCCCCTCCCGACGGTCCACCGGATCACCGCCGTGCTCGCCGAGCGGGGCTACCTCGAGCGCGACGCGCGCACGCGCCGCTACCGGCTCGGGCTCGAGCTCGCCCGGCTGCTGCCGCCGCTGCTCGCGGGCCTGCGGCTGCCCGAGCTCGCCCGCGCCCACGTCGCGCGGCTCGCCGCCGACACCGGCGAGACGGTCAACCTCGCCGTGCTCCAGGACGGCGAGATCGTCTACCTGCTGAGCGAGTCCGGCGGCCGCCTGCTGGGCACGCGCACGCCCGTCGGGACGCGCCTGCCGAGCCACTGCACCGCGCTCGGCAAGTGCCTGCTGGCCCAGCTGCCCGAGGAGACGGCGCGCGACGCCGCGGGCCCCGAGCCCTACGAGGAGCGCACGGCGTCGACGCTGACGACGTGGGCGGCGCTGCAGCCGGCGCTCGCGCGGATCCGCCGCGACGGGGTCGCCCAGTCCTGGGAGGAGTACGAGATCGGCCTGGCCTCGATCGCCGTGCCCGTCGGCTGGCTCGACGGCCCGGGCAGCGCGGCCCTCAACGTCTCGCTCCCCACCACGCGGGCGACCCGCGCGTTCCGCGGCAAGCTCGTCGCGCGGCTGCGCGAGATCGCCGCGCGCATCGAGGCGGGGCTCGCCGCGCATGGCCACTGAGGCCGTCCCCGCGGTCGCCGCCGTCGCGGCCGAGGCCGACGCCTTCGCGGCCGCGCTCGCCGCGCGGATCGCCGGCGAGCCGCAGCTGCGCTGGCAGGGGATGCCGTCCGACGGCGACTCGCGCACCGCGTACGCGGCGCTCGGCGAGGCCGGCTGGATCGGCCTGCACTGGCCGGCGGAGCTGGGCGGGCGCGGCCTGTCGCCGCTGCACACGGTCGCCGCCGAGGAGCGCTTCGGCTACCACTGGCTCCCGCTCTCCGGCTACCTGCTCTCGGTCAAGACGATCGGCAACGCGCTCGCGCGCTTCGCCTCGCCCGCGCTGCAGGAGCGGCTGCTGCCCGAGGTCGCCGCGGGCCGGCTGCTGTTCTGCCAGGGGTTCTCGGAGCCCGACGCCGGCTCCGATCTGGCCGCCCTGCGCACCACGGCGCGCGAGGGCGGGGACCGCTTCGTCGTCTCGGGCCGCAAGCTGTGGACCTCGAGCGCGGAGTGGGCGGACTGGATCTACCTCGCCGTCCGCACCGGCCCCGGCGCGCGCCACCGCGGCCTGTCCGTGCTCGTCGCGCCCGTCGACACGCCGGGGATCACCGTGTCGACGCACGCGACGCTCGGTGGCGGCACGCTCGGCGAGGTCGTGCTGGAGGACGTCGAGATCCCGCGCGACCAGCTCGTCGGGACGCTGCACGGCGGCTGGTCGGTGCTGATGGGCACGCTCGACCACGAGCGGGTGACGAGCGAGAAGGTGGGCGTCGTCCTGTGGCTGCTCGACGCCCTGGAAGGCCTGGCCGGGTCCCGCGCCGAGCGGATGACGCTGCTGCGGCTGCGCGGCGAGGCCGAGGCGGCGCGCGAGCACGGCCGGCGCGCCGCTCAGCTGCTCGCCGAGGGCCGCCCCGCCGCCGAGCAGAGCTCGATGGCCAAGCTCGCGGTCGCGCTGCTGATGCAGCGCGTCGCCGCCGCAGCGGTCGAGCAGCTGGGGCCCGCGGCGCTGCTCGAGGAGGGCACGGGGACGCTGCACGGCCGCGTCGCCGCCTTCCAGCGCGCGGCGGTGGCGACGACCATCTCCGGCGGCGCCGCCGAGGTCCAGCGGCTCGTGATCGCGCGGCGGGGCCTGGCGTGCCCGGCGTGAGCTCCCCGCCGCTCGCGGGCGTGCGCGTGCTCGAGTTCGCGCAGTACGTGGCCGGCCCGTTCGCGGGCATGCTGCTCGCGGACCTCGGCGCCGACGTGATCAAGGTCGAGCCGCCGGCGGGCGACGCGTGGCGCCGCTACGAGCCGTTCGACGCCGGCGAGAGCCGCTACTTCTACGCGCTCAACCGCAACAAGCGCTCGGTCGTCCTGGATCTGAAGACCGCGGAGGGGCGCGCCGCGAGCCGGGCGCTGATCGAGGGCGCCGATGCCGTGGTGCACAACTTCCCGACGGAGCGCGCGGAGCGCTACGGGCTCGACCGCGACGCCGTGCGGGCCGCGAACCCGCGCGCGGCGTGGTGCATGGTGTCCGCGCTCGGCACCGACGGCCCCGAGGCCGGGCTGACCGCATACGACCTCGTCGCGCAGGCGCTGTCGGGGATGCTGCTCGCCGGGGCGCGGCCCGGCGACGAGGTCCCGCGGCGCGCGGGCGGGATCGCCATTGCCGACTTCACCGCCGGGCTGCTGGCGGCCGTGTCGGTGCTCGCCGGCCTCGTCGGGCGGCGCGAGACGGCGCCCGGGATCGAGGTCTCGCTGCTCGGCGCCGCGCTCGCGGTGCAGGCGCAGCGGTTCGTCGCGGTCGAGCCCGTGGACGGCGCGCCGCGCCCGCCGTGCGACGCGCCGGCCGGAGCGGACGAGCTCACCGCGCAGGGTGCGCGCACGCTCGCCGCGGAGGAGCTCGAGCCGTACTACCGCGCCTACCGCGCGGCCGACGGGTTCTTCGTCCTCACGTGCCTCACCGAGGCCCAGCGCCGCACGGTCCTGGGCGTGCTCGGGCTGGAGGACCCGTTCGTCGCCGACCCGCAGGCGCCGCCCAGGTCGGCGGCCGAGCACGCAGCCCGCGTGCAGCTCGTGCGGCGCTTCGAGGCGCTGCTCGCCGGCCGGCCCGCCGCGCACTGGATCGCCCGTCTCCGCGCCGCCGGCGTGCCCGCCGCCCCGGTGCGCTCGCTCGACCGGCTCTACGACGACCCGCAGGTGCGCGCGAACGGCCTCGTCCAGTCGGTCTCCGCGCCCGCCGCCCCGGCGGTGCGGCTGCTCGGCGGCGTCTTCAAGGTCGACGGCGAGCCGGCCGGCGCGCGCCGCGGCGTCCCCGCGCTGGGCGAGCACACCGCCGAGGTCCTGGCCGAGGCGGCGGTGCCGCGGTGATCGGCTTCGAGGCCGCGGAGTTCGCGGCGGCGGTGGCCGCCGCGGCCGATCGCGCGCTCACCGCGCCCGCCGCGTGGACGCCCGGCGCCGTGCAGGACGACGCCTCCCCCGCGCTCGCCGCGGCGCTCGCCGGCATGGGCTGGGACGAGCTCGGCGCGGACCCCGCGCTCGCGCCGCTCGCCGCGCCCGCGGCGGCCGAGCTCGGGCGCCGGCTCGCGCCGCTCGCCGCGGTCGACGCGCTGCTCGGCGCCAGCCCGCTCGCCGGCGGCCTGGTGCGCCACGGCGCCGCACGCGCCGTCGACGCGGCGGGCGCGCGCCACGTCGTGGTGCGCGCCGAGCCGGTCGCCTACGGCGACGCGCTCGGCGTCCGGCGCGTGCTCGAGCGGCGGCCGGACGGGCGCGCGGGCGACGCCGCGCTCGCGGCCTGGACGGCGGCGAGCACCGGCTACCTGGCCGGGATGAGCGAATGGGCGCTCGCCACCGCGCTGGCCTACGTCAAGGATCGCCGCGCGTTCGGCGCGACGCTCGCCGCGCTCGCGCCGGTCCAGCAGCGGCTCGCCGACGCCGCGACCGTGGCGCGCGGGCTCGCGCTGCTCGCGCAGGGCACCCCGGGCCGGCCCGCGCTGGCGTACGCGGGCGGCGCCGCGGTCGAGGTGGCGTCCGCCTGCCAGCAGGTCGTCGGCGCCGTCGGGTTCACGCTCGAGTTCCCGCTGCAGCGCGCCTTCCGCCGCGCCCGGGCGGCGCGGCCGTGGTCCGACGCGCTGGCGGGCGGCTGATCATCCCACCGCGGCGCCGACCTCGCGCGAGGCGAGCCCGAGCAGCAGCCCCAGTGCGCGGTCGAGCTCGAGCGCCGGGTCGCCGGCGAGCACCCGCACGCCGACGCCGTCGATCGCCCCGAGCAGCACGTCGGTCGTCGCGTCGACGTCGGCGATCGCGAACTCGCCGCGGGCGACGCCCTCCGCGAGCACGGCGGCGAACCACTCGTGCAGCCGCAGGTAGAGCTCGTGCGCGACGTCCTGGAGGCCGGGATGGCGCACCGCGCGCAGCCACAGCTCGACCCACAGCACCCACTCGCGCTCCATCTCGCCCGGCCGCGGCAGGCAGTGCTCGATCATGCGCGCGAGCAGGCGCGCCGACGACGTCGCCGACGCCGCCCGCAGCGCCGTGCGCGCCGTCCCGGCGCGCGCGTAGGCGTGCCGCAGCGCCTCGCCCAGCAGGGCTTCGCGGGTCGCGAAGTGGTAGTGGACCAGCGCCGTCGACACGTTCGCGGCCTGCGCGATGCGGGCCACGCGCACGTCGTCCATCCCCTGGCTCGAGATGAGGTCGCAGGCGACGTCGAGGATCCGTTCCCGGCCCCCGCCGGGGCGGCCGCGGGGACGCGGGGTGGACGTCGTCGGCACGGACCCGATGCTAGTGCCGGGGCAACTCTCGGAGCTCCGGCGTGTCGGAGCACCCGGACCGTTCCCGCGAAGACCCAGGAGGTCGTGATGCTCCGCAAGCTCCGCCCGAGGCTCACCTACGCCAACGTCGCGTCGACGCTCGCCCTCGTGCTCGCCGTGGGCGGCGGCAGCGCGTACGCCGCCACCAAGATCGGCACGAGCGGCATCCGCCAGCACGCCGTCACCGGCGCGAAGCTCGCGACGAACGCCGTCACCGCCTCGAAGGTCAAGAACTCGGCGCTGTCGGGCTCCGACCTCCGCGACAGCTCGGTCACCACGGACGACGTGCGCAACGGCTCGCTGCAGGCGATCGACTTCGCCGCCAACCAGCTCCCCGCCGGCCCGAAGGGCGACCCCGCGACCGCGATCTGGGCCGTCGTCTCCGAGGCGGGCGGGCTCGCCGCCGGCAAGGGCGTCACGGCGACGTCGGGCACCGGCGGCGACTATCTCGCGACGATCGGCCAGGACATCACGGCATGCTCGATCGTGGCCACGCTCCGCGGCGGGGAGAACGGCAACGTCGTGGCCGCCCCCTCGACCACGACCCCCGCGCAGATCGCGTTCACGACCCGCAACGGCGACACCAAGGCGCCGCGGGCCTTCCAGTTCGCCGTCTTCTGCTAGCCCGCGGCCAGGTCTCGCCCGACGGTCAGGACGGCGGAGCGCACGCTCGCTACCGTGCCCGCATGCGACTCCGCCGCACGACCGCGCTGCTCGCGCTGCTGCTGGCCGGCTCCCTGCCGGCCGTGGCCGCGGCACGGCCGTACACGCCCCCGAAGGGCAAGGTCTGGAACGGGCTGACCGCCGGCTTCGACGTCGGCGACTTCGAGTCCCGGGCGGGCAAGCACCCGGCGATCTGGCAGCACTTCATCGCCTGGGGCCAGAACTACCAGTACACGCTGACGAACTCGCGCAACGCGAGCGCCCGGCTGATGTACCACCTGAGCACGTCCAAGGGCCAGAACCTGCCCGAGCGCTTCAGCCCCGGCGAGATCGCGCGCGGCGAGGGCGACGGGTACCTGATCCAGCTCACGCGCAGCATGGCGGACATGGGCGCGCCGACCTACATGCGCCTGATGGGCGAGATGAACAACTGCAACAACCCGTACGCGGCCTACAGCTGCAGCGGCGGCAGGCGGGACGCCGACCACTCGGCGCGCACGTTCATCAAGGCGTGGAAGCGGGCCTACGTGATCATGCACGGGGGCGACGTCGCCGCCATCAACGCGCGGCTGGCCGCGCTGCGGCTGCCGAAGGTCCAGGCCGGCGCGGAGACGATCCCGCAGCCGCAGATCGCGTTCGTGTGGGCGCCGATGACCGGCGGGGCGCCGAACATCTCCGCGCTGCGGCCGCAGGTCTACTGGCCGGGCCGCCGCTGGGTCGACTGGGTGGGCACGAGCTTCTACTCCCGCTTCCCGAACTTCACGGGGCTCGACCGCTTCTACCGGGACTTCGCCGTGGGGAAGCGCAAGCCGTTCGCGATCGCCGAGTGGGCCATCTGGGGCTCGGACGCGCCCGCGTTCGCCGACCGGCTGTTCGACTGGATCGGCGGCCACCCGCAGGTGAAGATGGTGCACTACAACCAGGGCGGCGAGTCGGACGGCATCTTCCGCCTGCGCCACTACCCCGGCTCGGCGCGGGTGATCCGCAACCGGCTGTCCAGCGCGCGCTACCTCGGGTACGCGCCCGAGCAGCGCTAGGCCAGGGTCGCGGCGATCACGCGCCGGTGCGTCGGCGCGGCGGCCGCAACCCGGTCGCGGCCCGCGTCGGTCAGCGACGCGAAGATGCCGCGGCGGTCGTCCGGGCACATCGCGCGGCAGGCCAGGCCCTCGTCCTCGAGCCGCGCCACGACCCGCGAGCACGTGCTCTGCGTGAGGTGCACGCCCTCGGAGAGCTCCTGCATCCGCACCTTGCCGTGCGGGCACTCGCCGAGCCGCGAGAGCACCTCGAACTCGACCGCCGACAGGCCGTGCTCGCGCTTGAGCTCGCACTCCAGCGCGGCCTGCACGGCGGCGTGGGCCGCGTTGAGCGCGCGCCAGGCGGCGACGGGATCCGCGGTGGCCTCGGTGGTCGGCACGCCGCGATTGTAGCAGTTGCATCCATGTGAATTAATCTTGCAAGGGATATTTGAAATTGCATATGATGCCGGGTCATGCGTGTCCCCTCCCCAAACGCTTCCCCGGATCCCACCGCCTTCGACCGGCGGGCGTGGATCACCCTGCTCGTGCTGTGCGGCGTCCTCTTCCTCGACGGCCTGGACGTCTCCATGGTCGGCGTGGCGCTCCCCAGCATCGACGCCGACCTCGACCTGTCCACCTCGACGCTGCAGTGGGTGGTCAGCGGCTACGTGCTCGGCTACGGCGGGCTGCTGCTCCTCGGCGGCCGCACGGCCGATCTGCTCGGCCGCAAGCGCGTCCTGCTCGTGGCGCTCGGCGTGTTCGCCGTCGCATCGCTGGCCGGCGCGCTCGTCGAGAGCGGCCCGCTGCTGATCGCGGCGCGCTTCGTGAAGGGCGCGGCCGCCGGCTTCACCGCCCCGGCCGGCCTCTCGATCATCACGACGACGTTCCCCGAGGGCCCGCTGCGCAACCGCGCGCTGGGCATCTACACGGCGACCGGCGCGAGCGGGTTCTCGCTCGGCCTCGTGCTCGGCGGCGTGCTGACCACGGCCGGCTGGCGCTGGACGTTCCTGCTTCCGGTCCCGATCGCGACCGTGCTGCTGATCGTCGCCGCCCGGGTGCTGCGTCCCGACGGGCCGTCCGCCCGCGAGGGGCGCTTCGACATCGCCGGCGCCGTCACGGTGACCGGGGCGATGCTCGCGCTCGTGTTCGGCGTCTCCGGCGCGCCCGACGCCGGGTGGGCCTCGGCGCAGACGCTCGGCTCGCTCGCCGTCGCCGCCGCGCTGCTCGCGGCGTTCCTGACGATCGAGACGCGCGTCGCGCACCCCCTCGTGCGGCTGTCGATCCTGCGCTCGCCCGTGATCGCCGGCGCGAACCTCGCCGGCATGACCGTGTTCGCGTGCTACTTCGGCTTCCAGTTCATGACGACGCTGTACATGCAGCAGCTCCTGGGCTGGTCGGCGCTGGAGACGGCGCTCGCGTTCCTGCCCGCCGGCCTGCTCGTCGCGTTCGGCGCGCCCCGCATGGGCCCGCTCGCCACGCGGCTCGGCACGGCGACGCTGATCACGGCGGGGCTGCTCTCGTTCGTCGTCGGCTACGCGCTGTTCATCCCGATCGACGCCTCGCCGACCTACACGCTCGAGATCCTGCCGACGATCCTGCTGCTCGGGCTCGGCTTCGCGCTGACCTACCCGGCCGTGAACATGGCCGCCACGAGCGGCATCGCCGACCACGAGCAGGGGCTGGCCTCGGGTCTGGTGAGCACGTCGTTCCAGCTCGGCGGCGCGCTCGGCCTCGCGATCGTGACCGCGGTGATCACCGCCGGCCAGACCGGCGCCTCGGACCCGTCGTCGCTGCTCGACGACTTCCGGCCCGGCCTCGCGGTCGTGACCGGGCTCGCCGTGCTCGGCCTGGCCAGCGTGCTCGGCGCGGTGCTCGCGCAGCGCCGCAAGGTGGCGCTGGCGGCGGCCTAGGACCCAGGCTGCGCGCGGGAGCGGCGGAGGCGCATACCCTGCGGGGGATGACCTCCGTCGCTCCCGTCCCGGCCCATTCCCCTGCCTCGCAGCGGCGCGCCCTCAACCAGGTGCTCGCCGTCGGACTGCTCGACGCGCTGCTGCTGCTGGTGCTGCTCTACGTCGCGTTCGTCGACCGCTCGGACGCCGCGGTGTCGGTGCTCGGCCCGATCCACGGCGTCGGCTACCTGATCCTGCTCTACCTCACGGTCGCCGGCGCGGGCGCGAAGCGCTGGGGCTGGTGGTTCCCGGGCATCGTGCTCGTCACGGGCGGCCCGCTCGGCTCGATCGTCGGCGACGTCGTGCTGCGGCGCCGGCTCCCGGCCTGATGGCCCGCGACGTCCCGATCCGCGGCGACACGATCCGCCTCGGCCAGCTGCTCAAGCTCGCCGGCGTCGTCGGCGCGGGCGGCGAGCTCAAGGCGTTCCTGGCGGCCGAGCCGGTGCTCGTCAACGGCGAGCCGGACGCCCGCCGCGGCCGCCAGCTCCACCCGGGCGACGTGGTCGCCGCCGCCGGCGAGGAGCTGCACATCGTGGCCGGATAGACGCCCGAACGGGCACACCTGCGCGGACCGCGTTGCCTCCGGGTGGGCGCGTCGGATAGACCTGCATCACCCCCCAGGCAACCCCCCAAGGAGCGGTGAGGATGGATACCGACGGAATGGTCCCCCAGCCGGGCGCGACGACCGGCCGGACGCTGGTGCTGTTCGAGGACGGCGCCACCCCCGCGGGCATGCAGATGGTCGAGGAGGCGATGCGCCCCGGCGCCGGCGCAGCCGGCGAGGAGGCGATGCCCGCCGGCCCCGGCGTGCGCTACTTCGAGTCGCTCGGCGTGGCCGTCGTGGACGCGCCGCCCGAGCAGGTCCTGCAGGCCGGCGTCTCCACCGCGGAGGCGTCGATCGCGATCGTCGAGCCCGAGCGGATCGTCTACGCGCTCGAGGCCACGCACGTCGCGGGACCGGCGACGAACGGCCACGCCGCGATCCCGATGCCCGACCCGCCGCCGTTCGCGGCACCGGCGCCGCCGCGCGCCGGCCCGTTCAGCGCCGAGTACCTGCGCGGCTACCGCGAGGCCGTGCTCCACCTGACCGCGGGCATCGCCACCGACGCCGCCGCCGGCGCGCAGGCGATCGCCGCGGCGCTCGACGAGACCCAGGCGACCTGGGGCCTGCAGGCGACGAAGGTCGTGAACTGCTGCCGCACCGGCAAGGGCGTGCGCGTCGCGGTGCTCGACACCGGCTTCGACCTCACGCACCCGGACTTCGCCGGCCGCACGATCACGACGAAGTCGTTCATCACCGGCGAGGAGGTCCAGGACGGGCACGGCCACGGGACGCACTGCATCGGCACGGCGACGGGCGCCAAGTGCCCGCCCACCCTGCCGCGCTACGGGATCGCCTACGAGGCCGAGATCTACGCGGGCAAGGTGCTGTCCAACGCGGGCTCCGGCGGCGATGCGGGCATCCTCGCCGGCATCGAGTGGGCGCTCGAGAACCAGTGCGCCGTGATCTCCATGTCGCTCGGGGCGCGCACCAGCCCCGGCCAGCGGCCCTCCGCGGTGTTCGAGCGCGTGGCCAAGCGCGTGCTGGAGGCGGGCACGCTGATCGTCGCCGCGGCCGGCAACGAGAGCGCGCGGCCCGGCACGATCAACCCGGTCGGCCACCCGGCCAACTGCCCGTCGATCCTCGCGGTGGCGGCGGTCGACGTCGACGACGGCATCGCCCGCTTCTCCAACCGCGGGATCAACGCGGACGGCGGGCAGGTCGACATCGCCGGCCCCGGGGTCGCGGTCCACTCGTCGTGGATCATGCCCCTGCGCTACCGCTCGATCAACGGCACGAGCATGGCGACGCCGCACGTGGCGGGGATCGCCGCGCTCTACGCGGAGGCCGACCCGGCGGCGCGCGGCGCCACGCTGTGGACGACCCTGACCGGGCGCGCGCGGCGCATGGAGCTGCCGTCCAGCGACGTGGGCGCCGGGCTGGTCCAGGCGCCGTAGGCTGGGCGGATGCCCGACGTCACCATCCTGGTCGCCGACGACCGCCGCGACGCGATCGACGGCGTGGCCGCAGCCCTGCGGGAAGCAGGGCTGCGGCTGGACCAGGTGCTGCCCGCGACGGGGGTGATCACCGGCGCGGTCGACGACCACGCGGCGATCGCCTCGCTCGCGCGCGTCGACGGCGTGGCGGCCGTCGAGCCCGCCCAGGAGGTCTTCATCCCCCCGCCGGACGCGCCGGTCCAGTAGCGAGGCGCGTTACTAGACTGCGAGCCGCTCGTGGCCGCAGCCCCCATCCCCACCGGACCGCCCGACTTCGTCGGCGTCGGCACCCAGCGCTCGGGCACCACGTGGTGGTTCGAGACGCTGCTCGGGCACCCGCAGATCCGCGGTCCCCGCGGAAGGCGCAAGGAGCAGCACTTCTTCGACCGCTTCGCCGCGCGCGAGCTCACCGATGCGGACGTCGCGGACTACCACGCGCGCTTCCCGCGCAAGCCCGGCCAGATCGCGGGCGAGTGGACGCCGCGCTACATGCACGACTTCTGGACGCCGCCGCTGATCGCGCGCGCCGCGCCCGACGCGAAGCTGCTGATCATGTTCCGCGACCCCGTCGAGCGCTTCCGCTCGGGCGTCCCGCACCGGCTCGGGCAGCGGCCGGACCACCGCCTGGAGGCCGTCACCGCCGACGCCATCGAGCGCGGCAAGTACGCGACGCAGCTGCGCCGCGTGCTCGCCTGCCACGACGCGTCGAAGCTGCTGATCCTCCAGTACGAGAAGTGCGTCGCCGACCCGGCCGCGCAGTACCGGCGCACGCTGACGTTCCTCGGCGTCGACCCCGACCACGTCCATGACGGCTTCACCCGGCAGCGCGGCACGACCCAGGCGGCGAAGAAGAAGCCGTTGTGGGACGACCTGATGGCGGGCCTGCGCGCGGTCATGGAGCCCGAGGTCGCCGCGCTGGCCGAGCTGGCGCCGGAGATCGACGTCGCGCTCTGGCCCAACTTCGCCCACCTGGCGGCCGCCGATGCGCTCACCGCTTGAGCGCCTGCGCCCGGCCGGCGAGCCGGGGCCGCCGGACTTCGTCGGCGTCGGCGCGCTCGGCGCCGGCACGGGCTGGTGGTTCGCGCTGCTCCTCCAGCACCCGGAGATCCGGCCGCCGCACGCGCGCCGCCGGGCGCTCCACCACTTCGACCGCTTCTGCTCGGGCGAGCTGACCGCGGGCGACATCGCGGACTACCACGCCCGCTTCCCGCGGCGGGCCGGCACCATCACGGGGGAGTGGACGGGCCGGTACCTGTTCGACGCGTGGACGCCGCCACTGCTCCGGCGCGCGGCGCCGGACGCGAAGCTGCTCGTCATGCTCGCCGACCCGATCGAGCGCTACCGGGCGATCTTCTCCGAGCGGATGGCGCGGCGGAACGAGGGCGAGACGCTCTACATGATCGACGTCGTCGACCGCCGCAGCCACGGCGCGCAGCTCGCGCGGCTGCGCCGCTTCTACGACCCCGAGCGGATCCTCGTGCTCCAGTTCGAGCGCTGCCGCCGCGACCCGCTGGGCCAGTACCGCCGCACGCTCGACTTCCTCGGGGTGCGCGACCGCGACTTCGCGCCGCGGCGGCTGCGGCGCAAGGCGGCGGGCAAGCCGGAGTCGCTGCTCGTGGCGGGGCTGCTCAAGCTCGGCCTCCCCGAGGGCACGAAGCGGCGCGTGACCGAGCGGCTGACCCGCCGCCCGGCCACCCGCGTGGCCGCGCCGCTCTGGCCCGACCTCGAGGGGGCGCTGCACACGGCGCTGGACCCGGACGTCGCGGCGCTGCGCGAGCTCGTGCCGGAGCTCGACCTCGCGCTGTGGCCGAACTTCGCGCACCTGGCCGCCGATCGCCGCACCGCCGCGGTGCGCTGAACGCCGGCGCCCATCGTCTGGGTGGCGATTGCCTGCTCGGACGTAAGCCAAGGAGACCTCATGACCGCCACGTACACGTTCGACGTCTTCTGCAGCCTCGACGGCTACGGCTCCTACGACAGCAGCGGCGACTGGGGCGGCTACTGGGGCAAGCAGGGCCCCGAGTGGCTCGACCACCGCTTCGCCTCCTACGGCGAGGCGCAGCGGATGGTCCTCGGGGCCAACACCTTCCGGCTCTTCGTGCAGATGCTGGGCCCGAGCACCGAGGAGTCCGAGGTGAGCGACCCGGTGAACGCCCGGATGAGGAACCTGCCGACGACGGTGGTGTCGACGACGCTCGAAGGACCCCTCGCCTGGCCGGACGCGACCCTCGTGAGCGGTGACGCCGTCGACGTCGTCGCCCGGCTCAAGGAGGAGTCCGACGTGCCGTTGCGCTCGCACGGCAGCCTGTCGATGAACCGGGCGCTGATGGCCGCCGGCTTCGTCGATCGCGTCCAGCTGACGATCTTCCCGGTCATCACGCCTCAGACCGGGGCGGAGCCGATCTTCCAGGGTGCGGCCGACTTCGACCTCGAGCTGCTCGAGAACCGGACGTTCGACGGCCACATCCAGGAGCTCGTCTACCGACCCACCCGCCACTGACGGGCGCCGTCCGTCAGCCCTCGCTGCCGACCTGCGTGCCCGGGGCGGTGTGGGCGCGGTCGGCGAAGCCGTAGTCGTTCGCGCCGATCAGCACCACCACGGCGCCCGCCTTGACGCCGTATCCGGAGATCATGGTGTCCTCGAGGACGACGCTGCTGGCGGGGCCGGCGAGCCGGCTGGGGTCGGCTCCGCCGGCCTGGGCGCCGGCCGGTCCCGCTGCGGCGAGGAGTCCCGCCGCGACGCCGAGGGTGACGGCGGACCGCTTGAAGGTGGTGCTGAACATGGTGCCTCGCCTTTGCTGGGGGGTTGCGTGTCGGTCGTAGGACCCCGGCCCTGCCGCGAAGGTTGGGCGCATGCGAGCAACCGTCGGTCCGGTGCGCCTGAACGCGGGCGCTCGTGGCGGGCGCGGCCGATGACCCGTCCCCGACCAGATGCGAACGGCGCTATGGGGATGCATCTGGTCGGGGACGGGCACCGTCCACGCTGGTACGGCTGCGGCTGACCGGCCCGCGATCGTTCTGCGCAGTCTTCGCCCGGCTCCTTGATCCGGACCGGCATCCGGCTCTGTGAAAGCGGCGCGACCGGATCGCGATCGGGAAGGCGGATCGCGACCCGGCCGCTGCACTTGGCCCGACGTGCTCATCATCCGAGGCGCTCGTTCTTCGCGATGCGAAGGCAGCTCGCGTCGGAACAGGGTGGTCAGCGCGCCTCGTCCATCACCTTGCGGATCCGCTTCGCCGAGACCTGGCCGCGCGTGCCGAGCGCCTGCGCGAAGTGGCTCACCCGCAGCTCCTCGAGCAGCCACGGCACGTCGCGGAGCGCGGCGGGGACGGGGCGGCCCGCCGGCCAGGCGGCGAGCCGGCGTGCGTGCTCGGCCTCCAGCTCGTGCACGCCGTGCATCTTGTCGAGATCGGGCGCCGGCGCGTCGGGCAGGCGCTCGAGCCGGCGCTCGGCGGCCCGCAGGTAGCGCTCGACGTCCGGCAGCCGCTTGACGCCCGTCGCGGTGACGAAGCCCGGGGCGACGAGCCGGGCGAGCTGGCGCTCGACGTCCTCGCGCGCCGGCGCGAGGGCGCCGGCGCCGCGCAGCGCCTCCAGCCGGCGCTCGACGGCGCGGGCGGCGTCGAGGATCCGCACGACGACGGCGACCGCCGCCGCGGTCCGCTCGGCCAGGTGCCCGGCGACGTGGGCGCGCAGGCGCGCGAAGCCGTCGGCGTCCCACGCCGGGCCGCCCGCCTCCGCGGTCAGCGCGTCGAGCGCGGCGACGGTCGCGTCCTCGAGCACGGCGCGCGGGCTGCCGTGCGGCGCGGCCGCCAGCGCGAGCTGGTCGGCGTTGGAGAGCCGGCTCTGCACGTGGCGGATCGGCGAGGGCACGTTGAGGGCCAGGAGCTTGCGGGTGCCCTGTCGCATCGCCGCGCGCTGCGCCGCCGCCGTCTCCAGCACGCGCACCCCGACCGTGTCGCCCTCGTCGACGAGCGCCGGGTAGCCGCGCACGGCCTGGCCCGTTCCCGGCAGCGCGACGGCCTTCGGCAACGGCCCGATCGTCCACGCGGTGAGCCCGTGGTGCTCGAGCGGCGCCGCGGCCGCGGCGAGCGCCTCGCGCAGGCGTGGGCGGACCTGCTCGCGGAGCGCGTCGAGGTCGTCGCCCTCCGCCACGAGCGCGCCGCGCTCGTCCTCGACGCGGAAGGTCATGCGCAGGTGCGCCGGCAGCTTGTCGACGCCCCACGCCTCCGGCGGGATGCGGACGCCGCGGAGGCGCTCGAGCTCGCGGGCGAGCGCGGCGAGGATCGGCTCGCTGCGCGGCTTCATCGCCGCGAGCGCCGCGGCGGCCATCTCGGGAACGGGGACGAGCGGCCGCCGCAGGTCCTTGGGCAGGGAGCGGATGAGCGCGGTCACGAGCTCGGGCCGCAGAGCCGGAACGAGCCAGTCGAAGCCGATCGGCTTGAGCTGCGGGAGGAGCTTGAGCGGCACGTGGACGGTGACGCCGTCGCGCGCGGCGCCCGGGTCGAAGACGTAGCTCAGCGGCAGCGTGAGGTCGCCCTGGCGCCATGCGTCCGGCAGCGCCTGGCGGTCCAGCGCGCCGCCGGCGTCCTGCACGAGGTCCTCGGGGGTGAACGTGAGCCGGTCCGGCTCCGCCCGGCGCGCGTCGCGCCACCAGCGGTCGAAGTGCGCGCCGGAGACGACGTCGGCGGGCACCCGCGCGTCGTAGAAGTCGTACAGGGTCTGGTCGTCGACGAGGATGTCGCGGCGGCGCGCGCGGGCCTCCAGCCGCTCGACTTCCTCGAGCAGCTCCCGGTTCGCCGCGAAGAACGCGTGCTTCGTCTCCCAGTCGCCCTCGACGAGCGCGCGCCGGATGAACAGCGAGCGCGACAGCTCGGGGTCGATCCGGCCGTAGGCGACCTTGCGGCCGGCCACGATCGGCAGCCCGTAGAGCGTCGCCTTCTCCGTCGCGACCACCGAGGCGCGCGTCCGCTCCCAGTGCGGCTCCTCGTAGCTGCGCTTGAGCAGGTGCTGCGCGAGCGGCTCGACGACCCTCGGGTCGACCTTCGCCGCCGTCCGGCCCCACAGCCGCGACGTCTCCACGAGCTCCGCCACCATGACCCACGACGGCGGCCTGCGGGCGAGCGCCGAGCCCGGCCACAGCGCGAAGCGCGCCCCGCGCGCGCCGAGGAAGTCCCGCCGGGCGGCGTCGCGCAGCCCGAGATGCGAGAGCAGCCCGGAGAGCAGCGCGACGTGGATGGCGTCCGGCTCGGCCGGCTGCTGGTTGAACGTGAGCCCGACGCCCTTGGCGGCCTGCCGCAGCTGCGCGACGAGGTCCTGCCACTCGCGGACGCGCAGGTGGTGCAGGAACTCCGCGTGGCAGCGCTTGCGGAACTGGTTGCCCGACAGCGCGCGCTGCTGCTCGCGCAGATAGCGCCACAGGTTCACGTAGCCGATGAAGTCCGAGTCCTCGTCCTTGAAGCGCGCATGGAGCTGGTCGGCCTGCTCGCGCTTCTCGGCCGGCCGCTCGCGGACGTCCTGGATCGAGAGCGCGGCGACGATCTCGATCACCTCCTCGACGCAGCCGAGGCGGTCGGCCTCGAGCACCATCCGGCCCAGCCGGGGATCGACGGGGAGTTGGGCGAGCCGGCGCCCGAGCGGGGTCAGGCGCTCCTCGTCGTCCAGCGCCGCGAGCTCCTGCAGCAGGCGGATGCCGTCGCGGATCTGGCGCCGGTCCGGCGGGTCCAGGAACGGGAAGTCGGCGATGTCGCCGAGCCCCGCCGCGGCCATCTGGAGGATCACCGAGGCGAGGTTCGTGCGCAGGATCTCGGGATCGGTGTAGCGCGGGCGCTCCTCGAAGTCCTCCTCCGCGTAGAGCCGGATGGCGATGCCGTCGGCGACGCGGCCGCAGCGGCCCTTGCGCTGGTCGGCGGAGGCCTGCGAGATCGGCTCGATCGGCAGCCGCTGCACCTTCAGGCGCGCGCTGTAGCGGCTGATCCGCGCGGTGCCGGGATCGACGACGTAGCGGATCCCGGGCACGGTGAGCGACGTCTCGGCCACGTTCGTGGCCAGCACGACGCGACGCCCGTCGTGCGGCTTGAAGACGCGCTGCTGCTCGCGCGTGGAGAGCCGCGCGTAGAGCGGCAGGATGTCGATGTCGGACCGCAGCCGCCCGCCGAGCGCCTCCGCCGTGTCACGGATCTCGCGCTCGCCCGAGAGGAAGACGAGCACGTCCCCTTCGCGTTCGGCGAGCAGCTCCTCGACCGCGTCGCCGATCGCGTCCGTCTGGTCGCGGTCGGGATCCTCCGCGTCCTCGATCGGCCGGTAGCGGACCTCGACGGGGTAGGTGCGGCCGGACACCTCCACGACCGGCGCGCCGCCGAAGTGGCGGCTGAAGCGCTGCGGGTCGATCGTCGCGGAGGTGATGATCACCTTGAGGTCCGGCCGCCGCGGGAGGATGCGCGCGAGGTAGCCGAGCAGGAAGTCGATGTTGAGGCTGCGCTCGTGCGCCTCGTCGACGATCACCGTGTCGTAGCGGTGCAGCAGCGGATCGTTCTGCGTCTCGGCGAGCAACAGCCCGTCCGTCACCAGCCGGACCAGCGTGTCCTCGCGCGAGCGGTCGCTGAAGCGCACGGCATAGCCGACCGCCTCCCCGAGCGGCACGCCCAGCTCGAACGCGATCCGCTCGGCGACGGTACGTGCCGCCAGCCGCCGCGGCTGTGTGTGGGCGATCGCGCCGCGCACCCCGCGCCCCAGCTCCAGGCACAGCTTGGGCAGCTGCGTGGTCTTGCCCGAGCCGGTCTCGCCCGCGACCACCACGACCTGGTGGTCGCGGATCGCCGCAAGCAGGTCCTCCCGCCGCTCGGCGACCGGGAGCGGCGGGTAGGTGACGGTGGGGACCGACGCGCGCCGGCGCGCGAGCCGCTCCTCGGCGCGGGCGATCTCGGCCTCGAGACGGGCACGCCCCTCGGCGTCGCCGCCGCGCAGGCGCTGCGCGCGCCGGCGGAGCCGGTGCTCGTCGCGGACCGTCAGCTCGGGGAGGCGCGCCACCGCGCGCACGATAGGACGCTCAAGCCGCCGGCACGCGCATCGGCGCGCGGACCATCCCCGCCGCGAAGTCGGCGTACATGGCGGCGACCTGGTCGACCGTGAGGTCGCCGTCGGGGTCGTACCACGTGTGCGCCGAGCCGCACAGGGTCACGAGCGCGAACGCCGTCACCCGGACGTCCTCGAAGTCGAACGTCCCGGTCCGGGCCCCCGCCTTGAGCACGGCCCGCAGCTCGTCGAGGTACATCCGCTTGATCGCGCGGATCCGCCGCCGGTGCTCGTCGGGCAGGCTGTTGACGCGCGTGCGCACGCCGAAGGCGATGTCGAACACCTCGGCGATCGCGGGATGCTCGAGCCGCCAGCGGACGTGCGCGGACGCGAGCTGGCGCAGCCGCAGGAGCGGGTCGGAGGCCGTCGCCTCCCGCCGGACGTCGTCGATGAAGGCCATCAGCATGGCCTCCATCTCCAGGTAGTCCGCGTCCGTCCGGTCGGGCAACTGCATCGCCGCGTGCACCGCGTCTCCTCCGCTCGCCGAGGTGCCGGCCCGGGGCTCCGGGTCCGGCCCTTCTCAGACGGGCCGCATGATGGCACGGGCCGCGGCGCGCCCTCAAGGGGACGTTCGTCCGCGGACGATCAGCTCGCCAGGGCGGCGGCGAACAGGCCGCAGGCCGCCACGGAGGCGACGGTGCGGACGTGGTTCCACGCCGTCCACTCGGTCAGGTAGGTGCTCCAGGTGCCGGCGTCGCCCATCAGCGCGTCGTTGAGCGGGACGTTCTTGGCGATCGTGAGGACGATCGCGCCCACGAGATAGACGACGGCGCCCGCGAGCATGAGCGTCGCCCGGCGGTCGCCCCAGTGCGTCGCCGCGTGCACGATCGCCCACACGCAGACCAGCGCGGTGCCGAACAGCAGCGACATGAACGCCGGCGTCACGGCCTTGCGGTTGATCCCCTGCATGGCCTCGGCGCCGACCGCGTCCGGCACGTCGCCGAGCCCTTCCATGATGAAGGCGGAGAAGGCGAAGAACGCGCCGGCGGCCAGGGCGGTGCCCAGCACGGCGATCAAGGTCAGGGTGTAGGTGGTGCCGGTCATGTCCGCTCCTGTCGTGCGCTTGGGCAGCCTGCATTGAATGCCGGACCGGCGAGACGTTCCATAGCTGTACCGTGCTGATCCATACGCGAGCGTCCACCATGACCCCGTTAGGATGGCCCGGTGCCGTCCGTCCGCCACCTCGACGCGATCCGCGAGGACCTGCAGCGCGCCGGCGCGGACGCCCTCTGGGTGCACCCGTCGCCCGGCCTGCGGCACCTGACCGGGCTCCAGCCGCTCGGGCTCGAGCGGCCGACCGCCCTCGTGATCCTCGCCGGCGGCGGCCTGCGGGCGGTCGCCCCGCTGATGCTGGCGCCTGAGCTGGACGCGATCGACGGCGCCGACGTGGTCGCATGGACCGACGACGAGGGACCGGCCGGCGCAATCGCGACGGCGCTGGGCGGCGTCGGCCGCTGCCTGGTCGACCCGTACCTCCCGGCCGGCGTCGCGTTCGCGCTGCGCGCCGCCCGGCCGAGCCTGGACGTCGCGCTCGACCCCGGCATCCTCGCGGCCCGGCGCCGCCGCAAGGCACCGGACGAGCTCGAGCACCTTCGCGCGGCGGGCCGCGCCGCCGACGCGGCGGCGGACTGGATCGGCACGCTCGACCTCACCGGGTGGAGCGAGCGACGGCTCGCCCTCGAGCTGCAGGCGCATTTCCTGCGCGCCGGCGCCGAGCCCTACGGCGGCTACATCGTGGCGAGCGGCGCCAACGGGGCCCTGCCGCACCATCCCACCGGCGACGACCCGATCGACCCCGCCGCGCCGCTGCTGACCGACTTCGGCTGCATCGTCGGCGGCTACCACTCCGACATCACGCGGATGTACCTCCCGGCCGGCCTCGAGGCCGACGCGGAGGTCGAGGAGGCGCTCGCCCTCGTCCGCGCCGCCCACGACGCGGTGATCGCCGGCCTCGCACCCGGCATGACCTGCCACGAGGCCGACGCCCTCGCGCGCGACGTCATCGCCGCCGCCGGCCACGGCGACCGCTTCCTCCACCGCACCGGGCACGGCGTGGGGCTCGAGATCCACGAGGAGCCGTACCTGCGGCCCGGCAACGACGACGTGCTCGCGGCCGGCGACGTGTTCAGCGTCGAGCCCGGGGTCTACTTCCCCGGCCGCTTCGGCGTGCGCTACGAGAACCTGGTCCACCTCGGGGCCGACGGCCCGGAGCTGCTCAACCGCGATCCGCGCTCCTGACCGCGCGGATCGGCGTAGGGTCGGCGGATGACCCTCCGCACGGCCGTCCCGGCGCTGGTGCTCGTCCTCTGCCTGCCCGCGACCGCGGGCGCCTCGACGATCGCGGGACGGGTCGGCGGCAAGGTCCCGAAGGCGGGCAAGGGCCTCGCCGCGGTCCGCGCCGTCGGGCTCGAGACGCTCGTGATCGAGGACGTCGCCCCCATCCGGCGCGGCCGCTATCGCCTCACCGTCCCTGCCGGCCGCTACTGGCTCTTCGCGGCGACCACCCCGTTCCGCGGCAAGGCCGGCGTCGACCGCGCCGCGGGACGCACGCGGGCGCGCAAGGGCAAGCGGACGACCGAGCGGGTGTCGCTGCGGAAGCCGAAGCGCACGAAGCGCCCGCGGCTCCCCGGCCTCCCGAACATCCCCGGGCTGCCGACGGCGAGCGCGGCGTTCGTGCCCTCGAAGGTGCCGTCGGTCTGGGTCCAGCGCTTCAGCGTGAGCGGCGGCGGCGCAGACCTGCAGGTGCTGCGGAAGGGCCTGATGCAGATGCTGATCACCGACCTCGGCCCCCCGATCGAACGGGCCTGCAAGGGCATCATCGTCGAGCGCGAACGGCTCAACGAGATCCTCGCCGAGATCGCGCTCAGCCAGAGCCCGCTGGCCGACCCGAGCACGCGCCTGCGCTCGGACCGGATCATCGAGCACAACCGCGAGGTGACCGGGAGCCTGAGCGTCGCCGGCGGCACGATGACGCTGAGCGTGCAGATCACGAACGTCAAGACGGGCGCTGTGCGGACGGTCACCCGCAGCAGCGCGGCCGACCGGTTCTTCGAGCTCGAGCAGTCCGTCGTGGAGGAGACCGCACGGCTGATCTGCGGCGACAAGCCGCCCGCGGCCTACTCCGGTCCGATCTCCGGCGAGACGAGCGTGGCGGACAACACCGGCTTCCAGAAGATCTCGTGGAGCGGGAACGTGCGCCTGCGCTTCACGGGCGACGTGCTCGGCGCGATCGGCGACGAGCCGCCGGGCGAGTACGCCTATTACGCGCCCGAGTCCGGGAGCGTGCACGTGATCATCGACGGCAGAGACGGAGACTGCACGTACCACGGCGAGACGACCGCGCCGATCGCGATCGTCCGGGGCGAGGGCGGGCACGTGCAGCAGGGCGTCGACGACCCGACCTACGAGTTCCTCGACCGGATCGCCGACGACGCCCCGGCCGCGCAGCTGGCGATCTCCGGCCCCGACCACTGCGGCGGCGGCACCACGCAACCCTTCCCCGTCTTCGGCAGGGTCGTCCTGGGGACGCAGGGCCGCGTGCACTCGGCGAGCACGATGCTGACCGGGACCGCCTCCGTCCCGATCGGGATCGTCAGCAACGTCTGGAGCTGGTCCCTCGCGCCGCAGGCGGGCTAGGGGATCTCGCGCACCATCACGAGGTTCGTCGCGCCGGGCGTCCCGGTGCGGCGGCCCGCGGTGAGGACGACGCGGTCGCCCGTGGCCAGGCCCGCGTAGTCGCGCGCGCTGATCAGCGCGAGGTCGACCATGTCGTCGACGTTCGCGGCCGACGGCATCGTCGTCGGGTACACGCCCCACTCGAGCGTCATCTGCTCGGCGACGCCCTCGCGGTGCGCGAGCGCCACGATCGGCCGGCGGCGGCGGAACTTCGCGCACACGCGCGCGGCCGCGCCGGTCGAGGTCGGGACGATCAGCGCCGCGGCGTCGAGGGCGTCGGCCAGCTCGACGGCGGCGTGCATCACCGCCTGGCCCGTGGTCTCCGCGCGCACGTTCTGCGCGCGGCCGTGGATGACGGGCGACTCCTCGGCCGCCTGAGCGATCTCCGCCATCGCGCGCACGGCCTCGACGGGATAGGCGCCCACGCTCGTCTCGGCCGACAGCATCACCGCGGACGTGCCGTCGATCACGGCGTTGGCGACGTCCGCGGCCTCGGCGCGCGTCGGCTCGGGCGCCTGGATCATCGACTCGAGCATCTGGGTGGCCGTGATGACGAGCTTGCCCGCCTGCGTCGCGCGCCGGATCGTGTCCTTCTGCATGAGCGGCACGCGCGCGACGCCGGCCTCCACGCCGTAGTCGCCGCGGGCGACCATCAGCCCGTCGGACGCCGCGATGATCTCGTCGAGGCGCTCGTAGGCCTCGATCTTCTCGATCTTCGAGATCAGCCGGGCGGCGGAGCCGAGCTCGGAGAGCCGGTCGCGCAGCAGCTGCATGTCGGCGGCGGAGCGGACGAACGACAGCGCCACGAAGTCGGCGTTCAGCTCGGCCGCGAGATCGATGTCGCGCAGGTCCTTGTCGGTGATCGCCGGCAGCTCGGGCCGCGCGTAGGTGACGTTGATGCCCTTGCGCGCGGAGAGCGGGCCGGGCGAGACCGCGCGCACCATCACGTCGCCCGCCTCGATCCGGTCGACCTGGAAGCGCGGGACGCCGTCGCCGATCACGATCTGCGAGCGCGCGGTGACGAGGGCGGCGAACTGGTCGAAGTCGACTTCGACGCGCCCCGCGCTCACGCCGGAGCCGACGCCGCAGAACGTCACGCTCTCGCCCGCCTCCACCGCGCGCGTCTCCGTGTCGCTGCTGAGCCGCAGCTTCGGGCCCTGGATGTCGAACAACAGCCCGAGCGGGCGGCCCGCGCGCTCCGCGACGGCCCGCACCTCGGCCGCGCGGCGGCGCAGGTCCTCGTGCGTCCCGTGCGAGCAGTTCAGGCGCGCGCAGTCCATGCCCGCGGCCACGAGCCGGTCCAGCACCCCAGGGTCGTCCGTCGCGGGCCCGAGCGTGGCGACGATCTTCGTGCGGCGTTCCAGCATCGCGTCAGCTTTGCAGGCGCCGGTACACGGCCGCCGTCTGCTCCGCGATCGCGGACCAGTCGAACGCCTCGACGGCGCGCGCCCGGCCGGCCTTGCCCATCGCCGCGGCACGCGCCGGATCGGCGATCAGGGCGTTGACCCGCTCGGCGATCGCGTGGGAGAACGCCGCCGGGTCGCGCGGCTCGATGCTGCCGGGCGCCTGCTCGAAGGGCACGAGCAGCCCGGTCTCGCCGTCGACCACGACCTCGACGATGCCGCCCGTCGCGGTCGCCACGACCGCGGCCTCGCAGGCCATGGCCTCGAGGTTGACGATGCCGAGCGGCTCGTAGATCGACGGGCACGCGAACACGGTCGCGTGGCTGAGCAGCTGGATCACCTCGGCCTTGGGGAGCATCTGGTCGAGCCAGATCACGTTGCCGCGCTCCTCGCGCAGCCGCGCGACGCGGCGCGCGACATCCGCGCCGATCTCCGGGGTGTCCGGCGCCCCGGCGCACAGCACGAGCTGCGCCTCGGGGTCGAACTCGAGCGCGGCGTCGACGAGGTAGGGCACGCCCTTCTGGCGGGTGATGCGCCCGACGAAGACGACCGACGGCCGGCCCGGGTCGACCCCGTGGCGCTCGAGCACGTCGGTGCCGGCGTCGGGGGTGTACTGCTCGGCGTCGATCCCGTTGTAGATGACCTCGACGCGGCCCGGGTCGATCGCGGGGTAGGCGTCGAGGATGTCGCCCCGGGAGCCCTCGGAGACCGCGATCACCGCGTCGGCGCCCTCCAGCGACACGCGCTCGCACCAGCTCGAGAGGGCGTAGCCGCCGCCGAGCTGCTCCGCCTTCCACGGGCGCAGCGGCTCGAGCGAGTGGACGGTCGCGACGTGCGGGATGTCGTAGGTGAGCTTCGCGAGGTGGCCGGCAAGGTTCGCGTACCACGTGTGGCTGTGGACGAGGTCGGCGCCCTCCGCGCCCGCCGCCATGGTCAGGTCGATCGACATCGCCTGCAGGGCCGCCAGGTGCGGGGCCTTCCCGCCGAGTGCGTCCCACGGGCGGTGGGCGACCACACCGGCCGACTCGCGCTCGGCGCCCCACGCGTGGACGGTCAGGTCGACGAGCCGCTCGAGCTCGCGGCCGAGGTACTCGACGTGGACGCCCGCCCCGCCGTACACCTCGGGCGGGTACTCGCGCGTGAGCAGGGCGACCTTCATGGTTCCACGACGTCGCCCTTGCCGACCACGACGACGCCGCCGTGCGAGACGGTGAAGCGCTCCTTGTCGCGGTCCAGGTCGACGCCGAGCTGCGCGCCCGGGTGGATGTAGACGTTCTTGTCGACGATCGCGCGCTTGACGACGGCGTCGCGGCCGACCTCCACGCCGGGCATGATCACCGAGTCCTCGACCGTCGCGTAGGAGTGGATGTGCGTGCTCGGGGAGAGCACGGAGCGGCGCACCTCGCCCCCGGAGACGATCACCCCGGCGCACACCATCGAGTCGAGCGCATGCCCCGTGCGGTCCTCGTCGGCGAACACGAACTTGGCCGGCGGCAGCGGATCGTGCCAGGTCAGGATCGGCCACTCGCGGTTGTAGAGGTTGAACACCGGGTCGATCGAGATGAGGTCCATGTGGGCCTCCCAGAAGGCGTCGAGCGTGCCCACGTCGCGCCAGTAGCCGTGCTCGCGCTCCGACGCGCCCGGCACCTCGTTGTCGGTGAAGTCGTAGACCTCGGCCTCGCCGCGGTCCACGAGCATCGGGATGAGGTTGCCGCCGACGTCGTGCTGGGACGTGTCGTCCCGCGCGTCCTCGGTCACGATCTTGCGCAGCACGTCGGCGGTGAACACGTAGTTGCCCATCGACGCATAGACCATGTCGGGGTCGTCGGGCAGCCCGACCGCGTCGCGCGGCTTCTCGCGGAAGCGGCTGATGCGGCGGCCGCCGGCGTCGGTCTCGATCACGCCGAACTGGTCGGCCTGGTCGAGCGGCGCACGCAGCGCGGCGACCGTCACGCCCGCGCCGCTCGCGACGTGCTGCTCGACCATCTGGCGCGGGTCCATGCGGTAGATGTGGTCGGCCCCGAAGACGATCACGTGATCCGGCCGCTCGTCGTTGAGCAGGTTGAAGTTCTGGTAGATGGCGTCGGCCGAGCCGGCGAACCAGCGCGGGCCGCGCCGCATCTGCGCCGGCACCGGCGTCACGTAGTTGCCGAGCAGCGGGGAGAGCGCCCACGTCATCGCGATGTGGCGGTCGAGCGAGTGGCTCTTGTACTGCGTCAGCACGACGATCCGGCGGTAGCCGGCGTTGACGAGGTTGGAGAGCGCGAAGTCGATCAGGCGGTACATGCCGCCGAACGGCACGGCCGGCTTCGCGCGGTCGAGCGTGAGCGGGGCGAGCCGCTTGCCCTCGCCGCCGGCCAGCACCATCGTGAGCACGTGCGGCGCGGCCATGGTCACCCCTCCAGTGCCCGGGCGACGATGTCGCGCGCCTCGGCGAGGATCCGCTCGAGGTGCTCCTCGCCCTGCAGGCTCTCGGCGTAGATCTTGTAGACGTCCTCCGTCCCCGACGGCCGCGCGGCGAACCAGCCGTGCTCGGCCACGACCTTCAGGCCGCCGATCGCGGCGCCGTTGCCCGGCGCCTCGGTCAGCTTCGCGGTGATCGGCTCGCCCGCGAGCTCGGCGCCCTCGACCTGCTCGGGCGAGAGCTGCTTGAGCAGCGCCTTCTCCTCGGGGGTGGCGGCGACGTCGGTGCGCGTGTAGACGGCCTGGCCGAAGCGGGCGGCGAGCCCGGCGTAGATCTCGCCCGGGTCCTCGCCGGTCGTGGCCTTCATCTCGGCCGCGAGCAGGCAGGGGATCAGGCCGTCCTTGTCGGTGCTCCAGGCGCTGCCGTCGCGGCGCAGGAACGAGGCGCCGGCGCTCTCCTCGCCGCCGAAGCCGAGCGTGCCCTCGATCAGGCCGTCGACGAACCACTTGAACCCGACCGGCACCTCGAGCAGCGTGCGGCCCAGGTCGGCGGCGACGCGGTCGATGATCGAGGACGACACGAGCGTCTTGCCGATCGCGACGTCCGCGCCCCACTCGCGGTGGCCGCCGAACAGGTAGGCGATGCAGGCCGCGAGGTGGTGGTTCGGGTTGAGCAGGCCGGCAGCCGGCGTGACGATGCCGTGCCGGTCG
Source organism: uncultured Solirubrobacteraceae bacterium (assembly GCA_963827335.1). GTDB lineage: Bacteria > Actinomycetota > Thermoleophilia > Solirubrobacterales > Solirubrobacteraceae > DASQMT01. The sequence continues at coordinate 349,409 of CAWHAP010000023.1, read as the reverse complement.
GCGTCGGGGTCGTTGGCGACGGCGACGTCGAAGCGGTCGGCCATGTCGCGCAGGCGGGCCATCGCGTGCGGTGACGAGCAGTCCATGCGGATCTTGCCGTCCCAGTCGAGCGGCACGAACCGGAAGGTCGGGTCGAGCTCCTCGTTGACGATCTCGATCTCGAGGCCGAGCCGGTCGCGGATCGCCTGCCAGTACACGAGGCTCGCGCCGCCGAGCGGGTCCACGCCGATCCGGATCCCCGCGTCGCGGATCGCGTCGAGGTCGATCACCGAGCCGAGGTCGTCGACGTAGGCGGACACGTAGTCGCGCCCCGTCACCCGCGCCGCATCGAACGGCGTGCGCGGGACGTCGTCGAGTCCCTGTTCGAGCAGCGCGTTGGCGGTGCGCTCGATCCATCCCGTCACGTCGGTGTCGGCGGGCCCGCCGTGGGGCGGGTTGTACTTGAAGCCCCCGTCCCCCGGCGGGTTGTGCGACGGCGTGACGACGATGCCGTCCGCGTCGGGCGGCTTCGCGCGGCTGCCGCCGCGGTTGTGGGTGAGGATGGCGTGCGAGATGACCGGCGTGGGCGTGGCCCCGCCGTCCTTGTCCACGACGACCTCCACGCCGTGGCCGGCCAGCACCTCGACGATGGTCCGGAAGGCGGGCCCGGACAGCGCGTGGGTGTCGCGCCCGAGGTAGAGCGGGCCGCTCGTGCCCTGCTCGGAGCGGTAGCGGCAGACCGCCGCGCTGATGGCGACGACGTGGGCCTCGGTGAAGGACCCGTCGAGCGACGTGCCGCGGTGCCCCGAGGTCCCGAACGCGACGGGCTCGGCGGCCTCGTGCTCGTGGTAGGCCGCGAGCAGCGCGTCGACGTCGACGAGGTCGCCCGCCTCTGGCAGCGTCCCGGCGCGAGCGGCGACCGTCATCCGCCCGATCCCGCGGCGGCCGCGCGGCGCCCCTGCCACTGGTCGAAGGCGACCGCGATGAGGATCAGCGCTCCGATGATGATCTGGAGGTAGAACGCGTTCACAGCCAACAGGTTCCCGCCGTTGTTGAGGGTGGCCACGATGAGCGCTCCTGCCGCCGCCCCGAACGCACCGCCCTTGGCGCCGAACAGGCTCGCTCCTCCGATCACGCATGCCGCGATCGCATTCAGCTCGTACCCGGTTCCTGCCGTCGGGATCCCGGCGTTCAAGCGCGACGCGAACAGTACGCCACCCACGGCGGCGAGGAGTCCCGCGATCGCGTACACGGCCACGAGCACGCCGGTGACGGGCACGCCGGAGAGCCGCGCGGACTCGGGGTTGGACCCGACCGCGTAGACGTAGCGGCCGAACACGGTGCGGCGCAGGACGAACGACGCGACGGCGACGACCACTGCGAAGAGCCACAGCAGGTTCGGCAGGCCGAGGAAGTCGCCGTTGGCGATGTTCGCGAACGAGTCGGGCAGCGGCTGCACCGTGCTGGCGTCGGTGAGGACGAGCACCACGCCGCGCGCGATCCCCAGCATGCCGAGCGTCACGATGAACGGCGGCAGCTTGACGTAGGCGACGAGCGAGCCGTTGAACACGCCGATCGCGGCGCCGACGACCATCCCGAACACGATCGCGAGCCAGACCGGCCGGCCGTGGACGAGCAGCTCGGCGGTCACGCAGCCGGTGAGTCCGAGCACCGAGCCGACGGACAGGTCGATGCCGGCGGTCAGGATCACCAGCAGCTGACCGACGGCGATGATGCCGAAGATCGCCACCTGGCGCGCGAGGTTGGCGAGGTTGTCGCCGGTCAGGAACTCGTCCGAGAGCAGCGTCATCGCGCCGAACAGGACGAGCAGGACGATCAGGCCGCCGGCGTCGCGACCGAACACGTCGCCGAACGTGAGCACGCGCTCGGGACGGGCGGGGACGGCGCCGGCCGGCGCAGCGGGGGCGCCCGCGGTGGCCGGGCGCCGGGAGAAGCGTGAGATCGACATGGAGTCTCCTTGGGGGTCAGGCGCCGGGACTGGCGAGCTTGAGGACGTCTTCTTCGGTCGCGCCGCGCGCGGGGAGCTCGCCGGCGACGGCGCCCTCCCGCATGACGACGACGCGGTCCGCGAGGCCGAGGACCTCGGGCAGGTAGGACGAGACGACGACGATCCCCAGGCCCTCCTTGGCGAGGTCGCCGATGACCGTGTAGATCTCAGCCTTGGCACCGACGTCGACGCCCTTGGTGGGCTCGTCGAACATGAGCACCTTGGCCTTCGTGGCCAGCCAGCGCGCGAGCAGCACCTTCTGCTGGTTCCCGCCCGAGAGCGAGGAGACGGGCTGCTCCCATGAGCCCGCCCGGAGCTTGAGGCCGCCGAGCAGCCGGTCGACGAGCCCGCGCTCCGCCCGCCGGTCGGGGCACCAGAAGCGGGAGATCTCCTCGAGGTTGGCGAGCGACGCGTTCTCGCGGATCGAGAGCTCGAGCAGGAGCCCGAGCTCCTTGCGGTCCTCCGTGAGCAGCCCGAGGCCGGCACGCACGGCGCGCCGCGGGCTGCCGCCCGAGACCCGCTCGCCGTCCACCTCGATGTGGCCGCCGTCGACGGGGTCGGCGCCGAAGATCGCACGCAGCAGCTCGGTGCGGCCCGAGCCGAGCAGGCCGGCGATGCCCACGATCTCGCCGGCCCGGACCGTCAGGTCGATCGGGGTCTCGACGCCCGCGGGCCGAAGCCCGGCGAGCGTGAGCCGCGCCGCCCCGATCTCGCGCTCGCCCTGCGGATAGAGCTTCTCGATCTTGCGGCCCACCATCGACGCGATCAGCGAGTCGTGGTCGAACTCGCTCATCGGCCTGGACACCGCGAGCTTGCCGTCACGCAGCACGGTCACGCGATCCCCGATGTCGAACATCTCCTCGAGGTGGTGCGACACGTACATGATCGCGTGTCCCTCGTCGCGCAGCTGGTGGATGCGCGCCAGCAGCGCCTTCGTCTCGGACTCCGACAGCGCCGTGGTGGGCTCGTCGAAGATGATCACCCGCGGCGACTGGCCGAGCACCTTCGCGATCTCGACGAGCTGGCGGGTGGCCAGTGACGTCTCCTCGACCGGCGTCTTCGGGTCCAGCCACTCGAGCCCGACGCGCTCGAGCATCTCGCGCGCCGCCCGCCGCAGCTCGGCCGGGCGCGTGATGCCGCGACGCGCCGGCAGGCGGCCCATCAGCAGGTTCTCCCCGACGGTGAGGTCGGGCAGCAGGCTCAGCTCCTGGTAGACGACGCCGACGCCGGCGTCGCGCGCCTGCACGGGCGACGGGCTGCCGACGTCGCGCCCGCCGATCTCGTACCTGCCGCTGTCGCGCTGGACGGCGCCCGTGAGGATCTTGATCAGCGTGCTCTTGCCGGCCCCGTTCTCGCCCGCCAGGCAGTGGACCTCGCCGGCGCGCAGCTGGAGGTCGACGCCCTCGAGCGCCTGGATGGGCCCGTAGCGCTTGGACGCGCCCGTGAGCGCGACGACGAGCTCGCGCTCCTTCACGGGCCGCGCCGGGGCGTGCGTCTCGACGACGCTCATCAGGAGGCCTTCGCGGTCGGCGGGTTGAGCAGCTGCTTGACCTCGGGCGAGCCCATGTTCTTCGCGTCGGCGAGCGCGGCGCCGGGGTCCAGCGCCAGCGGCGGCACGCTGCCCGCGGCGGCCATGGCCGCCTCGACCACGCCCTGGTAGCCGAAGAAGTACGGGTTCTGGACGACGAGCGTGTCGATCGACCCGTCGGCGAGCGCCGCGTTCTCCTGCGGGTCGGAGTCGAAGGCCACGACGGGGATCCGGTCGGCCGCGTCGTTGTCCTTGATCGCGCGGGCGGCGCCGTTGCCCGAGACGTTGTTCGCGGCGAAGATGCCGACGAGGCTCGAGTCGGCGGTCAGCGCGTCGTTGACCTGGCTCGCCGCGGTGTTGAGGTCGTTGTTGTTGTACCGGACGTTGCCGACCTTCAGGTCGGGGCACGCCTTGATCCCCTCGCGGAACCCGGCCTCGCGGTCCTTGAGCACCTGGACGCCGGCGACCGAGGAAGCGATCAGCACGTTGCCGCTCTCGGTGCCGCCCGCCTTGACGAGCTCGCAGAGCCGGCGGCCGGCCTGCTCGGCCGCCTTGCCGTTGTCGGTGCCGATGAAGCCCTCGTGGTCGGTCGTGACGGCGGTGTCGGCGATGATCACCTTGGTCCCGCCCTTGCGGGCGCGCTCGATCACGTTGTTGAGCGCGTCGGACGAGTTCGGCGCGATCACGATCGCGTCGGCCCCGCGCGAGATCGAGTTCTCCACGAGCTGGACCTGCTGGTTGACGTCGGTCTCGGACGTCGGGCCGAACAGGCCGACGTCCACGCCGTAGTCGCCGCCGGCCTTCTTTGCCCCGGCGAGCATCGACTGCCAGAACGACGAGTCCGACGCCTTGATGATCACGTCGATCTTCTTGCCGGCGGCCGCGCCGCCGGCGCCGCCGCCGCTGCTCGCCGTCGAGCCGCCCGAGGCGCGGCCCGCGACGACCCCCAGCACGATCGCCATCAGCGCGATCACGCCCACCAGCGACAGCGAGAACTTGATCCGAGGACTGCTCATGGTCTCTCTCCCCTGCTTCGTGTCCCCGCGGGTCCCTCAACTCGTGGAAACGTTTACAAGCTGGCCACACCGTACGGCCGCAGGGCCGGGAAGTCAATGTGAATACGTTTTCACGTCCGCGGTCGAACACACCGGCTTGACGGCTATCGGTCCGGCCTGAAAGGGTCCCGCCCCGTGAACGAAACGTTTTCACGTCCGCGTCGCCCGACGATGCGCGAGGTCGCGGCGCTGGCGGGCGTCAGCCTCGCCACCGTGTCGCGCGTGCTGAACGGCGACCCCAAGGTCGCGCCCGACCGCGGGGAGCGGGTGCGCGACGCCGTCGCCCTGCTCGGCTACCGGCGGGACGCGTCCGCGTCCAACCTGCGCCGGGCCGATCGGGTCTCGACCAGCATCGGGGTCGTCTTCGAGGACGTGGCCAACCCGTTCCAGGCCGCCGTCCTGCGCGGGCTCGAGACCGTGATCCGCGAGCGGGGCCTGCTCACGCTCGTCGGCAGCTCCGATGACGATGCGGTCCGCGAGCGGGAGCTCGCACAGGCCTTCGCGTCACGCCGGATCGACGGTCTCGTGGTCCTGCCGGCCGGCACCGATCACTCCTATCTGCGCCCGGACCGCGACGCGGGCGTCGCGATGGTGTTCGTCGATCGCCCTCCGGTGCTGCTCGAGGCCGACGTGGTCGTGAGCGACAACGCCGGCGGCGCAGCGGCGGCGACCGAGCACCTGCTCGCGCGCGGGCACCGGCGGATCGGGTTCCTCGGCGACGAGCTGCGCATCTACACCGCCTCCGAGCGGCTCCGCGGCCACCGCGAGGCGCTCTGGCGCCACGGCATCTCCGAGGACCCCGACCTGGTGCGGACCGAGCTCCGCGACGGCGCCGCGGCGGGCGAGGCGGTCGCCGCGCTCCTCGCACTCCCGGATCCGCCGACCGCGCTGTTGACGGCGCAGAACGTCATCAGCGTCGGAGCGATCCGGCGCCTCCGCGCCCTGGACCGGCATCACGCCGTCGCGATGATCGGGTTCGACGACCTGGAGCTGGCCGACGCGCTCGAGCCCGCGATCTCCGTGATCGCCCAGGACGCCGCTGCGCTCGGCCGCGCCGCGGCCGAGCTGCTGTTCGCCCGGCTCGACGGCGCGGACGGCGGATACCGGCGCGTCGAGGTGCCGACCACGCTGATCGCCCGCGGCTCGGGGGAGCTCGCGCCGTGATCGTCGTCGGCGGAGAGGCCCTGATCGACCTGGTCACGGCGGACGGCGACCAGCTCGGCGCGCACGCCGGCGGCGGTCCGTTCACCACCTCGCGGACGCTGGCCCGGCTCGAGCGCCCGGTGGCGTACCTCGGCCGGCTCTCGACCGACCGCTTCGGCGAGCGGCTCGCGGGCCTGCTCGCCGCGGACGGCGTGCGGCTCGACCTCGCGGTCCGCACGGAGGACCCGACCACGCTCGCGCTCGCCGAGCTGGACGCCGACGGGGGCGCGACGTACCGCTTCTACTTCGAGGGCACGTCGGCGCCGGGGCTGACCGAGAGCGACGCGGCGGCCGTCGGCGACGCGACCGAGATCCTCCACGTCGGCACGCTGGGACTCGTGTTCGAGCCGATGGCCGACACGCTCGAGGCGCTCGCCGCACGGCTCGCCGGCCGCGCGCTGGTCATGGTCGATCCGAACTTCCGACCCTCCGTCGTCGCCGACGCGGCCGGCTACCGGGCGAGGATCCGCCGGGTGCTCGCGAGCGCCGACGTGCTCAAGGTGTCGGCGGAGGACCTCGCCTGGTTCAGCCCGGGCGTGCCGGCCGAGGACGCCGCGGTCGCACTGCTCGCGCAGGGGCCCCGCGTGGTGCTCCTCACACGCGGCGGCGACGGGGCGACGGTGCTCACCTCGGACGGCGAGACCGACGTGCCCGCGCCGCGGGTGCAGGTCGTCGACACCATCGGCGCCGGCGACGCGTTCTCCGGCGGCTGGCTCGCGTGGTGGTCCGAGCGCGGCCTGGGCCGGGAGGACCTGCACGATCCCGAGCTGCTCGCCGGCGCCACGCGGTTCGCGGTGCGCGTCGCGGCGGAGACCTGCGCGCGGGCGGGCGCGTCGCCACCCACCCGCGCCGAGCTCGCCCGCTGATGGCGCCGTTCGTGCACCGCCTCCGGGTCCGCTACCACGAGTGCGACCCGCAGGGGATCGTCTTCAACGCCCATCACTTCGCCTACTTCGACGTGGCGCTCACCGAGCTGTGGCGGGCGGCGTTCGGCTCCTACGGCGCGATGGTCGCGTCCGGCACGGACGTCCACGTCGTCGACGCGGGCGCGACGTTCCACGCCCCGGCGCGGTTCGACGACGAGCTCGACGTGGCGATGGAGATCGTCGCGCTCGGGACCAGCTCGATCACGAGCGCGCTCGAGGAGCGCCGCGACGGCGAGCTGATCGTGACCGGCCGGCTCGTGCACGTGTGCGTCGACGCCGCCACCCACGTCAAGCAGCCGATCCCGGACGACATGCGCGCGCGCCTCGCCCCCTGGGTGGCGCCGCAGCCGTAGGCGGCTGCCCTGTCCCGGCCGCCGCGCCTGCGAGACTGCTGGGCGTGAGCGTGTTCCGAGGCTACGACGGCTCCGACCCGGCCCCGCCGGGGTCTGCGGCCGGCCAGGCCGGCCCGGTCGAGGAGCGGCGGCGGGCGCGGCCATGGGAGCTCGGGCCGGGGACGCTGGCGTGTCCGCGCTGCGACGCGCCGGTGGCGCTCGACGGCCGCGCGGTGACCCCGTCGATGCCCCTCGCGTGCCCGTTCTGCGACCACGCCGCCGCGGTGCGCGACTTTCTCTCGCTGGCGGAGCCGACGCGCCCCGCGCACGTCGTGGTGCGCGTGGTCGACCGCCGGCGCTCGCTGGCGCCCTGACCTCCGCCCGCGTGACGGCGGGCGCTGTCGAACGTCAGCGGCGGGCATTGAGACGTGCGAGTCCGGGTGGGCGTGCCCCCAACGTCACATCGGCTCGACGATCCGGGCGCCGTGTGACGTTCGGGGCCCATAGCACGCCCAACGTCACATCGGCTCGACGATCCGGGCAGCGTGTGACGTTGGGGGCGCGACCGCACCCAACCGCACCCACCCCTCGATGCCCGCCGTCGACGTTCGGCCGCGCGGCTACGCCGTCGCGGCCGCCGCGAAGCTCGCCATGTCGGGGAACGTCGCGTCGGGCGCCGCCTCCGCGGGCGGAGTCGCTCCGGTGCCCTCGCGGCCGCCACGGCGGTTGATCCACACCGACGTCATGCCCAGCCGCTGCGCCGTGACGTGGTCGTGGAAGAGGCTCTGCGCGACGTGCAGGATCCGCTCGCGCGGCAGCCCCACCCGCTCGAACAGCAGCGCGAAGTTGCGCTCGTCCGGCTTGTACGACCCCGCCTGCTGCGCGGTGACGATCCAGTCGAAGTCGACCCCGAGCCGGCGGTTGGATGCGGCGAAGAGGTCGTCGTCGCAGTTCGTGAGGACGCCGAGCCGGAAGCGCGCCTTCAGCTGCGCGAGCGCGGCCGCCGAGTCCGGGAACGCCGGCCAGTCCGCGACGGAGCCGGAGAACTCCGCCACGGCGCCGGCATCCGGCGCGACGCCGAGCTCGCCGGCCACGCCGCGCAGGCCGGCGGCCAGCACCTCCCGGTAGGTCAGGTAGGGCCCGGCCTCGGCCTCCGCCTCGTAGCGGGCGTAGCGGGAGATCAGCTCCTCGTCGGGCGCGGTCACCCCGAGGGGGTCGAGGGCTCCGCGGAGCGCGGCGGCGAGGCCCGCCTCCCAGTCGATGAGCGTCCCGTAGCAGTCGAACGTGACGGCTTCGAAGGCGTCGAAGTCGACGCCGTCAGTCCTCACCCACGACCACCTCGTCCTCGGTCACGATCGTGGGCTCCGGCGTCGGCTGCACGGTGGGCTGGACCGTCGGCTGCACGGTGGGCTGCACCGTCGGGTCGGGACCGGCCGTGCTCGTCGCCTCCGGCTCGCCGGCCTCGGCGGTCGGCGAGGGGATGCCCAGGTCGGGCAGCTCGCCGTCGCCCGGCGTGCCGGGGACCTCGATGCCCTCGGGCGTGGCGATCGTCGTCGGCCCGTCCGCCTCGCGGCTCGGCCCGGCCGCCCCCGGCGTGTCGCCGCCGCCCGACGCGAGCGCGTAGGCACCGCCGAAGACGAGGGCGACGAGGGCGATTGAGAGGACGAGGAGGCGGCGCTGCGAGGACATGGCGCGATGCTACGGGGAGGCCGAGGCGGTGGACAAGGGTCCGTCGGGCAGATCGTGGTGCCCGGAAAGACACTCCGGAGGGCCGCCGTATTCCCGGCGGCACCATAGGATCGGCACGGTGAGCATCGTCAAGATCAACGCCATCACCGTTCCGCGCGAGCGCTTCGACGAGTTCGCCGAGCGCTTCGCGTCCCGCGCGGGACGGGTGTCCGCGGCGGCCGGGTTCGAGTCGTTCGAGCTGCTGCGTCCCAACGACGACCGCGAGGTCTGCCTCGTCGTGACCCGCTGGCGCTCGGAGGACGACTTCCGCGCCTGGATGTCGAGCGCCGATTTCACCGCCGGTCACGCGCAGCACCGCGAGCGCGGGCCGGTGGGGACCGCCAGCGAGCTGTGGTCGTTCGACGTGCTCGAGCGCGAGGAGGCCTGACCGCGGCCTCAGGCCACCGACGGCGCGAGCGGCGGCCCCGGCGAACGTCAACGGCTTGCTTTGATGCGACGGGTCGGTTGGGGCGGCGATCTGCAAGCCGCGGAAGCGCTCCCACGCGCACTCGTTGCGTGCTGATCCCGTATAGCGGGATCGAGACGCAACGCTCGGCGATCCCGCCCCCCTCGGTGCCCGTCGCTCTCGGCGCCGGGGCGATGAAGCGTCGGAGCCGAGCGCCCGCGGCCCCCGCGCGCTGCGCGTCAGACGCACAGCCACGATGCGAGCCCGAGCTCAGGCCGCGAGCACGTCGGTCGCGCGATGGCCGACTTCGATCCCGTCGAAGATCACGGCCACGCCCTCGGCGTTGCCGGTGCGCAGCGGCAGGATCTCCTGATAGGCGTCCGACGCGTACCACGCGGTCGCGCGCTCGAGGTCCGGGAACTCGATCACGACGAGGTCGCCGGTCCACTCACCCTCGGGTGCCAGGGCGGGCGGGCCGCCGTGGATGATGAAGCGGCCCTCGAACGGCGCGAGCGTGGCGTCGATCCCCTCGAGGTAGCGGACGATCTCGGGCCCCATGCGGACGGCGTGGAGATTGGCGACGGCGTAGGCGGACATGTGCGGTTCCTCTCTCGTGCGGATACGGGCCGGCCACGCTACGGCCGCCCGCCGCGGCCCGCCATTACCCATCGGGTAACGCCGCGGCCGCCTGGGAATGGCCCACGCTCAGTCCGGCAGCACCGGCATCACCACCCCCGGGTCGCGGCCGAGCAGCACGGCGCGCGTGATCGCCCCGGTCCCGTAGCGGTCGCGGACGCGATCGATCGTCGTGTCGAGGGCAGCGCCGCCGTGACGGTCGAACGGCAGCGCCAGCTGGACCGCCGCGTCGTCCTCCAGGTTGGAGAGCGAGAGCCCGACGAGCGTGAGCCCGTCGCGCTCGATCATCGGCCGCGCGGCCGCCATCAGCTCGCGCGCGGTGGCGAGGATGACGCGGTTCTCCGCCGTCGCCTCGGCGAGCGTGTGCGACCGCGTCGCTCGCGAGAAGTCGTCGAACCGCAGCCGCAGGACGACGGTCCGGCACACGCGCTGCGCGGCGCGCAGCCGCCCCCCGATCCGCTCGACGAGGCCCACGACCACCGCGTCGATCGCCGGCCACGTGCGGCGCCGCCGCCCCAGCGCCCGCTGCCCGCCGATCGACCGTCTTCGCCGGCCGACCTGCACGCGGCGCGGATCGCGGTTGTGCGCCAGCGCGTGCAGCTGGCGCCCCGACGCGCGCCCGAGCAGCGACACGAGCGTCGTCTCCGCCAGCTGCGCGACCTGGCCGACGGTGCGGATCCCGCGGGCGTGGAGCTTCCCGGCCGTGATCGGCCCCACGCCCCACAGCCGCTCGACCGGCAGCGGATGCAGGAACGCGAGCTCGCCGTCGGGCGGCACCACGAGCAGCCCGTCCGGCTTCGCCACCCCGCTGGCCACCTTGGCGAGGAACTTCGTGCGCGCGACGCCCACCGTGATCGGGAGCCCGACCTCGTCGCGGACGCGGCGGCGCAGCCGCGCGGCGATCTCCGCCGGCGTGCCCGCGAAGTGCGCCATGCCGCGCACGTCGAGGAACGCCTCGTCGATCGACAGCCCCTCGACGAGCGGCGACATGTCGCGGAACACCGCGAACACGGCCTTGCTCGCCGCGGAGTAGGCCTCCATGCGCGCCGGCACCACGACCGCGTCCGGGCAGAGCCGCTTCGCCTGCCGGCCGCCCATCGCCGTCCGCACGCCGCGGGCCTTGGCCTCGTAGCTCGCGGCGAGCACGACGCCGCCGCCCACCAGCACCGGCCGCCCGCGCAGCGCCGGGTCGTCGCGCTGCTCGACCGAGGCGAAGAACGCGTCGAGGTCGGCGTGCAGGATGGTGGCCTGGGACACGAACACATGTTCGCATCCCTGGCGGATGGAATCCAGGCCCGTCCTCGCGGGCGGAGCGCGCTCCCGCTGCCGGCCGGCCGGCCGGCGCGGCTACGCCGCGTTCGCGGCGGCGGCGGCGCGCAGGCGGGCGTCGATCAGCTCGCGCACCGGGCGGCGGGCGACGACGATCTCGGCGAGCTCGGCGGCGTCGAGGCCGGTGAAGTCGAGCAGGCCGACGTCCTGCGGCCCGGCTGCCCAGGCGCGGATGGCATCGACGAGGTAGCGCTCGGGAGAGGCGGTGATCTCCGAGCCGGCGAGACGGTCCATGACGGTCGGGTGAGAAGGCATCGTGTCCCGTTGGTCGGCAAGCAGCCGGGACGCTTGAGCCGCCTAGCGCTGCTCGCGCACCACGTCGGCGGCGTCCTTGTCGTCGCGCAGCCCGAGATAGCGCGGGTGGCGCAGCCGCCCGTCCCGCGTCCACTCGCCGAACCCGACCTGGGCGACGAGCCGCGGCTCGACCCAGGTCGCCGTGCGCTCGCGCACGTCGTCGGCGAACGGGGACGCGTCGCGCCGGAGCGGGGCGAGCAGGCTCGCGAGCTCGGCCAGGGTGGCGCGCGTGAACCCGGTGCCGACCTTCCCGGCGTAGCGCAGCCCGTCCGCGTCGTGGTAGCCGAGCAGCAGCGCGCCGAGATCGGTCCGGCTGCCGCGCGGGGCGGTGTAGCCGCCGATCACGAGCTCCTGCTCGGCCGAGCACTTGAACTTCAGCCAGTCGCGCGAGCGCCCGTGCGTGTATGGAGCGTCCGCGCGCTTGGCGATGAGCCCCTCCCAGCCCTTCCGGCACGCCTCGGCGAAGAACGCCTCGCCGTCCTCGTTGCGGTGCGCGGACATGCGGATCGGATCGACGAACGCGAGCGCCCTGCGCAGGCGGGCCTTGCGCGCCCGCAGCGGCTCGCCCGTGACGTCCTCGCCCTCGATGCGCAGGAGGTCGAAGACGTAGTAGAAGACCGCCACCGGCCGCGTGCCCCGCTGCTGGAGCCGGGCGAAGCTCGTCTGCGCGCCGTCGAACGCCACCACCTCGCCGTCGAGCAGGACGTCGCCCACGGGGTCGGCCTCCAGCGCCCGCGCGACCTCCGGGAACCGCCGGTTGAGGTCGAGGTCGTTGCGCGAGCGCAGCCGCACGCCGTCGCCGTCCTTCTCCGCGATGCAGCGGATCCCGTCGAGCTTGCGCTCGAAGATCCAGCCCGGGTCGGAGAAGCGCTCGTCGGTGAGGACCGCCTTCATCGGCTCCACGGCTCAGAGCTCGTCGATCGTGCGGCCGCTGAGGACGGACTCGGGCCGGGTGGAGACGGGATCGCTGTGCGCGTCGGCCGCCTCGTCGCGCCGCTTGATCAGGAGCCACTGCGGCTTGGCGCCGTCGTGCGTCCGCTGCAGCGTCCAGCCGCCGCGCAGCTTCTGGCCCTCCAGCCAGAAGGACAGGTGGCCGGCCTCGAGCGCGTCGGCGACGGGGCCGTCGGTCAGCGGCTCCCACGTCCCGCGGTCCCACACGATCACGCGCCCCGAGCCGGCCGGGCCCTCGAACCCGGCGTGGCCGAGCGCATGGTCCTCGACCTGGACGGCGAGCCGCTTCTCGCGCGGGTCGGTCGACAGGCCCTTCGGCACCGCCCACGACTTCAGCACGCCGTCGCTCTCGAGCCGGAAGTCGTAGTGCAGCGCGCGCGCCGCATGCAGCTGGATCACGAAGCGCATGCCGCCGTCCTACCCGACCGCTCCGTTCACCCGACGACCCGGCCGCCGTTGACGTGCAGGACCTGGCCGGTGAGGTAGCCCGCGTCCTCCGCCACGAGCGCGCTGACGGCCGCGGCCACGTCCGCCGGCACGCCGAACTGCCCGGCCGGCACGGTCGCGAGGTAGGCGTCGCGCGCGGCGTCGGGCGCGCCGGCGTGGCGCTCGACGGGGATCCACCCCGGCGCGACCGTGTTCACGGTGATCCCGTGCGGCGCCAGCTCGAGCGACCAGGCACGCGCGAGGCCGAGCTGGGCGCCCTTCGCCGCGACGTAGGCCGACTGCGCGGCGGGCGGCCGCACGGCGACCTCGGAGCCGATGTGCACGATCCGGCCCCAGCCGCGCTCGCGCATCCCCGGCAGCACCGCGAGCCCGAGCAGGACCGGGCTCTTGACGAAGAAGTCGAAGTGGGCGGCGTGCTGCTCCCAGGCCGTGTCCTCCAGCGCGCGCTCCGGCTGGGGACCGGTCGCGTTGAGCACGAGCACGTCGATCGCGCCGAGCCGCTCGGTGACGGCGGCGACGAGCGCGGCGACGTCGTCCGGCGACGTCACATCCGCCGCGAACGCCTCGGCGGCGCCGCCGGACGCCCGCGCGGACGCGGCGAGCGCCTCGGCCGGCTCGCGCCCGCGGTGGTAGTTGACGGCCACGGCCAGGCCGTCGCGGGCGAGCCGCTCGGCGATTGCCGCACCGAGCCCGCGGGACGCCCCCGTCACCAGCGCCACGCGAGCCATGCGATGGAGCCTAGTGCAGCACGGCCGGCTGCAGGACGCCCTCGCCGACGAGGCGCACGTTGACGGCGATCGCGGCACGTGCGCCGTCGGCGATCGCCATCGGCACGTTCTGCATCGGGTCGGCGCAGTTGCCGGCCGCGTAGACGCGGTCGACGGTGGTCTGGCGGTCCTCGGCCGCGACGGTCACGTAGCCGCCCTCGCCGAGCGCGCAGCCGAGCGCCGCGGCGAGCGCGGTCCGCGGCTCGAGCCCCACGTGGAAGAAGAGCGCGTCGCGCGCGAGCGGCGGCCGGCCGGCCAGCTCGATCGCGGTGAGGCGGCCGTCGCCGGAGGCGAGCCGCTCGATCGGCGCGCGCTCGACCGGGACGCCGATCGCCGCCAGCGCCGCCTCCTCGTCGTCGTCGACGCCCGGGCGGCCGCCGGTGAGGACGACCACGTCGCCGGACCACTGGCGCAGCAGGCGGCCCAGGTGCACGCCCGCGCCCTGGACGGGGGCGAGCACGGCGATGCGCCCGTCGCGGTGCTCCCAGCCGTCGCAGTACGGGCAGGTGTGCGCGCTCGTCCCGTAGATCGCGTCGAAGCCCTCGATCGCCGGCGTCGGGTCGAGCAGGCCGGTGGCGAGGATCGCCGTCCGCGCGCGCTCCCCGTGGATCTCGACACCGCCGTCGACGCTGCGCGCGTGCGCGGGCTCGGCCGGCCGCACCGCGATGCCGTAGCGGCCCAGCTCCTCGACCCCGCGCGCCCGCAGCGCGGCGGGGGCGAGCCCGTCGTGGCCGAGCACGCCGTGCATGGCGTGGGCGGCGTGGTTGCGCGGCGCGCCCGAGTCGAGCACGAGCACGCGCCGGCGGGCGCGGCCCAGCGTGAGCGCGGCGCTCAACCCGGCGGGGCCGGCGCCGACGACGATGCAGTCCCAGTCGATGTCCATGCCTGCAGCCTGCCGCATCGGCGGCGGATCCGGCAGGGCCGCGCGCGCCGGTAGCGTCCGTGCCATGGCCGTGATCGTGAACCTCACCGTCTCCCTCGACGGCTACATCGCCGACGCCGCCGACGGCGTGCAGGAGCTGTTCGGGTGGTACGGCGGCGGCCCCGTCGAGGTCGACGGCGGCAACGGGCGCGTGTTCCGGATGAGCCCGGAGAGCGCGGGCGTCCTGCGCGAGGCGCTCGACCGCGCCGGGGCCTTCCTCGTCGGCCGGCGCCTCTACGACCAGACGCGGGGGTGGGAGGGCAAGCCGCCTGTGGACGCGCCGATGGTCGTCCTCACCCACGCGGCGCCGGACGACTGGCCGCGCGACGGCGTCCCGATCACGTTCGCCACCGACGGCGTCGAGGACGCGGTCGCCCGGGCGCGGGCGCTCGCGGGCGGCAAGGACGTGTCGGTCGCCGGCGCCGCCGCCGCGCGCGCGTGCCTCGACGCCGGCCTGCTCGACGAGGTCTGGGTGAACCTCGTGCCCGTGGTCCTCGGCGACGGGATCCCGTTCCTCTCCGGTGCGGCGGGCCCGGTGCGGCTCGAGGACCCGGCGATCGTCGCGGCGCCCGGCGTCACGCATCTGCGCTACCGCGTCCGGCGCTGACGACACGCTTGACAACGCGGCCGTCGTCCTCCATGGTTTGTGGTGCAAACCAGTTTGGGAGACCGTGATGCACGAACGCGAGCGACTCGAGTCGGCGGCCGCCACCCACGCCCACCTGCGGGGACTGCTGTTCGTCCCCATGGGCGCGATCCTCATGCTGTCCGCGCTCGCCAACGAGGAGGTCGGGCCGTTCGCGCACGCGTGGGCGTTCCCCGTCGCCTTCCTGGTGGTGGGCGCGGCCTGCCTGCCGATCATGCGCCACTACCAGCGCCACTACGGGCGCGCCGGCCTCTCGGGGCGCGCCCAGGTCAAGGCCGGTGCCGCGCTCGCCCTCACGCCGCTCGTGATGATCGCCGGGTCGCTGCTGCTCCGCAGCCGCGCGGACTGGTCGCTCGACCTGCCCGTCAACGCGATCGCGGTCTCGTTCGCCCTCGTGATGCTCGTGTCCTACGCGCTCGGCGCCGGCCTGCGCGCACACCATGTCGCGATCGCCGGCGTGCTGCTGCTCGCGGGCGGCCTGCCCGTCTGGGACGGGCAGGACCCGAGCAACACGGGGCTGGTGATGGCCGGCGCCGCGATCGCCGTCAGCGGCATCCTCGACCACCGGCTGTTCGTGCGGACCTTCGGCGCGCCCGGGGCGCTCGGGCACGATGCCTGACGACGACCTCCTGCTCGACCGGCTCATCCACGAGCCGGGCCGGCTGGCGATCATGACCGTGCTGTCGTCGGTCCGCGACGCCGACTTCGTCTTCCTGCAGCGCGCGACCGGGCTGACCAAGGGGAACCTCTCCAGCCACCTCAGCAGGCTCGAGGCGGCGGAGCTCGTCGCGATCGAGAAGCGCTTCGTGCAGCGCAAGCCGAACACGAGCGTCGCGCTCACGGCGCTCGGGCGCGAGCGGATCGCGCGCCACTGGGAGCAGCTCGAGCGGCTCCGCGAGCGCGGGTCCGCGCCGGCTCAGAGCCGCTTCGCGAAGAAGTGGTCCGCGTAGGGATCGTCGTTGTAGCGGGCGATCTCCTCGTAACCGCGCCCGCGGTACATCGCCTTCGCCTCGTCCAGCGCGCGGTTCGTGTAGAGCCGGACGGAGCGGCGCCCGAGCGCGACCGCCTCGTGCTCGAGCGCGTCGAGGATGCGGGCGCCGATGCCGAGGCCGCGGTGCGCCCGGTCGACCCACATACGCATGATCTCGCCGGTCTCCGCGTCGAGCGCCTTGAGCGCCCCGCAGCCCGCGGGACGGCCGCGGAAGCGCGCGAGCACGAAGGCCCCGCGCGGCGGCACGAGGTCGGCGCCGTCGGCCGGCAGCGTGCGCCCGGCGTCGAACCCTCCCTCGAAGCGGGCGGCCAGCTCGGCGAAGTAGTGCCCGAGGCACCAGCGCGCGTCCGCGGAGCCCGGGTCGGCGGGCTCGACGGCGACCATCGAGATCGCGAGCAGGTGCCGGACCTCGGCCTGCGCGCGCAGCAGCCGCTCGCGCTGCCCGGCCGTGAGCGGCGCGAGCACCGACGCCGCCAGCTCATCCGAGCGGCGGTCGAGCTCGGCCATCTCCGCCCGCCCGGCGGCGGTCAGCGTCAGGCGCTTGGTGCGGCGGTCGGCGGGATCGGCGCCCGCCGCGATCAGCCCGTCGCGGCGCAGCGCGCCGAGCAGGCGCGCGAGGTAACCGGAGTCGAGCCCGAGCCGGGCGCGGACGTCGCGCGGCGTCGCACCGTCATCCCCGATCGCGAACAGCACGCGCGCCTCGCCGAGCGGGCGGTGGCCGAGGTAGCGGTCCTGGAGCGCGCCGACCTGCGTGGTGACGAGCCGGTTGAAGCTCCGGACCTGCGCGATGTCGCTCGCCGAGGGCATCTCTGACCTGGGTCAGAGACTACAGGGCGACCTACGCCGCGTCCGAGGGTGTCCACCACCTTCCGCGGCGCCTTCCCGGCCACCGCGTCCCGGAGCTGCGGCGCGAGCCGGTCGAGCGCGTACTCGAGGCTGAGCGGCGACATGAAGTACAGCGCGCCGGCGAGCGTGCCGTCGGTGTACACCGAGCGGTGCTCCGCCACCGCGCCGAGCTTGTCGAACGTGGCCGCCTTGCCCAGCGCCGTGACGTCGGCCGGCTTCTCGGTGGCGAAGACGATCACGTCGGCGTCGAGCGTGTCGAGCCGCTCCGCGGACACGGCGACCTGCTCGCCGGGCCGCTTCGCGAGCGCAGTGACCTTCGGGTTGACCTCGAAGCCGAGGTAGGTGAGGAACTCGGTGTTGAGCCCCTCGGGATAGACGTAGATGAGCCCGTCATAGAACCCGTTCTGGCTGAACGTCACCGTCTTGCCCGCGAACTCCGGGTGCTCCTCCGCGACCGCGGCGTAGCGGTCCTTCACCCGCTGGACCAGCGCCGCGCCCTCGTCCGGCTCGCCCAGGGCGCGCGCGATCAGCTCGACCTGCTGGTCCCAGGGTGAGAAGTAGTCCGTGCTCCCCTTCGCCGCGGCGATCGTCGGAGCGATCTGCGAGAGCTTCTCGTAGTCGCCCTGCTTCATCCCCGAGTTGGTCCCGATGATGAGATCGGGCGCGAGCGACGCGATCTTCTCGAACTCGAACCCGTCGGTCATGTCGAGCACGGCCGGCTCGGTGTCGCCGAGCGCATCCCGGGCCCATGGCCACACGGCGTGGGGCTGCTCGCCGTACCACTCCGTCGTGGCGATCGGCTTGTGCCCGAGCGCGAGCACCGTGTCCTGCTCGGTCAGGCCGACGACCGCGATCCGCTCGGGCCGCGCGTCGATCCTGGTGGTGCCGAGCTTGTGCTCGACGGTGGCGGGGAAGCCGCCGTCGGCAGCGGGACGTGCGGGCGCGCTCGGCTCGGGCGCGTCCGACCCGCAGCCGGCGAGGACGGCGGCTGCGGCGAGGACGGCGAGGAGGCAACGGGTCATGCGGGCTCCGGGAGTTAGGGTGCCCTAACACGGCGAAGGCGAACCACACGTAGGTCGCGACGCCGGCGCCGTCGAGCGCGGCGAGCGCGATCACGATGGCCAGCGCCGCGCCGGCGTTGACGCCCAGGAGGCCCGGGTCGGCGAGCGGGTTGCGCGTCAGCGCCTGCATGAGGGCGCCCGCCATCCCGAGCGCCGCGCCGACGAGCAGGCCGAGCACGGTCCGCGGGATCCGCAGGTCGTGCACGATCAGCGCGTCGCGCGAGCCGTCGTTGCCGAGCACGAGGCCCCACACGCGGTCGAGCGGGATCGGCCGCGAGCCGACGCTGATGCTCAGCATCACCACGCCGGCCAGCACGGCGAGGGCGACCGCCAGCGCGCCGGCGCGTGTCATCGTCCGCCGCGGATGGGCACGCGCGGCAGCTTGCTTAGGGAGCCCTAACGGGTGGGCACGTCGACGTAGCCGTAGCCGAGCCGGCGGGCCTGCTCGATGTCCACGATGTCGCGCCCGAACGGCGTGAGCGAGACCGGGATGAGCTTGAAGTTGGCCAGGCCGAGCGGGATCCCGATGATCGTCACGCACATGAGCACGCCGGTGATGACGTGGCCGATGGCCAGCCACCAGCCGGCGAGCAGGAACCAGATCACGTTGCCGACCAGCGAGCCGGCGCCGGCGTCCGGGCGCTTGACGAGCGTGCGGCCGAACGGCCACAGGCAGAACAGCGCGATCCGCGCGCTGGCGATGCCGAACGGGATCGTGACGATCAGGATGAACATGACGACGGCGACGATCGCGTAGCCGAGGGCCAGGACGAGCCCGCCGAAGATCAGCCAGATCAGGTTGAGCAGCACGCGCATGGCTCCAGTATCCCGCCGCGCGCCGCCGGCTTGCCCGGTCCGGCCGGGCGATAGCCTCGAGCGCACCGGCTGACCTGCGACGATCAGGTCATGAAGTACATGCTGCTGATCTACGACAACGCCGGCACGCGCGATGCGCTCGCCGGCGAGGCGGGCGCGGCGTTGATGCAGGAGATGGACGCGCTGATGCAGGAGCTGAGCGAGTCCGGCGAGCTGATCGGCGGCGACGCGCTCGCGGAGCCGGCGAACACGCGCACCGTGCGCGCGCAGGACGGCGTCCCGACGGTGACCGACGGCCCGCTCGCCGAGGCCAAGGAGCACTTCGGCGGCTACCTGCTGCTCGACTGCGAGAGCATCGAGCGCGCGACCGAGATCGCCGCGCGCTGGCCCAACGCCCGCTTCGCGGCGATGGAGGTCCGCCCGATCATGGACGCCGCCGGGACCGAGATGTGAGCATCGAGGGGCTGCTGCGCGAGCTCGCGCCGCAGGTCCTGGCCGTGCTCGTCCGGCGCCATCGCCGGCTCGACGCCTGCGAGGACGCCGTCCAGGAGGCGCTCATCGCGGCCGCCGCGCAGTGGCCGGCCGACGGGATCCCCGAGCACCCGCGCGCGTGGCTCGTCACCGTCGCGACGCGGCGCCTCACCGACGAGGCGCGCAGCGAGGCGGCGCGGCGGCAGCGGGAGGACGCCGACGCCGCCCGCTCGCGCCCGGAGGACCGCGTCGCGCCCGCCGCGGGCGAGGCGCCGCCCGACGAGCGGGACGACACCCTCGCGCTGCTCTTCATGTGCTGCCACCCGGCGCTCTCGACCCCGTCGCAGATCGCGCTCACGCTGCGCGCCGTCGGCGGCCTGACCACCGCGCAGATCGCGGCCGCGTTCCTCGTGCCGGAGGCGACGATGGCCCAGCGCATCAGCCGCGGCAAGGCGGCGATCCGCGATGCCGGCACGACGTTCGCGCTCCCCGCAGGCGCCGAGCAGATCAGCCGGCTGCGCGCGGTGCTGCACGTGCTCTACCTGATCTTCAACGAGGGCTACACGGCGACGGAGGGCGCCGGGCTGCAGCGGCGCGAGCTCGCCGCGGAGGCGATCCGGCTCACGCGCGTGGTCCATGCGCGGCTTCCCGCCGACGGCGAGACGTCGGGGCTCCTGGCCCTCATGCTGCTCGTCGACGCACGGAGCGCCGCCCGGACCGCGGCGGACGGCGCCCTGATCCCGCTCGCCGAGCAGGACCGCAGCCGCTGGGATCGCGCGGCGATCGAGGAGGGCGTCGCGCTCGTCACGGGCGCGCTCTCGAGCGCCCCGCTCGGGCCCTACCAGCTGCAGGCCGCGATCGCCGCCGTCCACGCGGAGGCACCTTCGGCCGCGGCGACCGACTGGCCGCAGATCGTGCAGCTCTACCGGCTGCTCGAGCAGGCGGCGCCCAACCCGATGGTCACCCTCAACCGCGCCGTGGCGGTCGGGATGGCCGCCGGCCCGCGTGCCGGCCTGGACCTGCTCGCCGCGCTCGACGGCGACCGGCGGCTCGCGGGGCACCACCGCATCGCGGCCGTGCGCGCCCACCTGCTCGAGCGCGCCGGTGACGAGGCGGCGGCGCTGGCGGCGTACCGGGAGGCGGCCCGCCGCACGACGAGCCTGCCCGAGCAGCGCTATCTGACCGGGCGCGCGGAAGCGATCGCGCGGCGATGTCGAGAACGCCCGGACGGCACCGACCGTGCTGTGCAAGCAACCTCCAGGAGGACAGCACGATGACCAAGGTGACCCTCGACCTCGCGATCTCCCTCGACGGCTACGTCGCCGGGCCGAACCAGAGCCACGACGAGCCCTTCGGCGAGGGCGTCGACGGGCGCCTGCACCGGTGGATGTTCGAGGAGCCCGACGAGAACGCCGTCGAGATCGAGCGCCTCACCGCGGCGGGCGCGTTCATCATGGGCCGCAACATGTTCGGGCCCGGCCGCGGCGCCTGGGACCTCGACTGGACCGGCTGGTGGGGCGACGACCCGCCGTACCACGCGCCCGTCTTCGTCCTCACCCACCACGAGCGCGCGCCGCTGGAGCTGGAGGGCGGCACGACGTTCACGTTCGTCACGGACGGCATCGAGGCCGCGCTGGAGCAGGCGCGCGCCGCGGCCGGCGACGAGGACGTCGCGATCGCCGGCGGCGCCGAGGCGGCCCGCCAGTACCTCGCCGCGGGCCACGTCGACGAGCTCGGGCTCCACGTCGCCCCCGTGGTGCTGGGGCGGGGCGAGCGCCTGCTCGACGGCGTCGGCGACCTCGCGCTCGAGCCGATCGAGACGCGCGGGAACCGCCTCGTGAGCCACCTGCGCTACCGCGTGACCCGCTAAGCCCCGGCAGCAGTTCCGCAGCAGGGATAGGCTGGCGACCGGTGCCCGCCACGACGCGAACGAGGTTCGACCCCGAGAGCCTGCTGCGCTCCCTCATGGAGAACGTGCCGGGCGCCGTCTACCGCTGCGAGGTCGACGCGGACTGGACGATGCGCGGCATCGGCGACGACATCGAGCGGATCACGGGCCATCCGGCGGCGGAGTTCGTGGGGAGCGCCGGTCGCAGCTTCAGCTCGATCATCCACCCGGAGGACCGCGCCCGCGTGCACGAGGAGTGCGGCGTGGCCGTCGCGGCGGACCGCCCGTTCGCCCTCGAGTACCGGGTGGCGCGCGCCTCGGGCGGCTGGGCCTGGGTCCTCGACCGCGGGGTCCGGACCGTCGACCGGGACGGCCACGAGTGGCTCGACGGGATCATCTTCGACGTCAGCGACCGGCGCGCGGCCGAGGAGGCGCTGCGCCGGCGCGACGCCGAGGCGGCGCGCATCGCCGAGCTCCAGGCCTCCCGCGAGCGCATCGTGGCGGCGGCCGACGACGCCCGCCGCAAGCTCGCCCGCGACCTGCACGACGGGGCGCAGCAGCGGCTCATCAGCGCGCTGCTCCGGATGCACGCCGCCGAGCGCAGGCTGCCTGCGGGGAGCGACGGGCTGGCCATGCTGCGGGAGGCCCGCGCCGAGCTCGACGCGGGGCTCGCGGAGCTGCGCGAGCTCGCCCGGGGGATCCATCCCGCCGTCCTCACCGACCACGGGCTGAGCGCCGCCGTGCGCGCGCTGGCGCTGCGCTGCGCGGTGCCCGTCGAGGTGCACGACGAGCTCGAGGAGCGCCTCGCGCCCGCCTGCGAGACCGCCCTCTACTACACGGTCGCCGAGGCGCTCACCAACGTCGTCCGCTACGCCGGTGCGTCGTGCGCCACCGTGCGCCTCGCGCGCGCCGGCGGCTGGGCCGTGGCCGAGATCGCCGACGACGGCTGCGGGGGCGCCGACGCCGCGCGCGGGTCCGGGCTCCGCGGGCTCGAGGACCGGCTCGGGGCCGTGCACGGCGAGCTCGAGCTCCACAGCAGGACCGGCCGGGGGACCACCCTCCGCGCCCGCGTGCCGCCGGCCGTCAGCGACCGGCCGCCGCTCGGCTAGCGTGCGGCGGATGCGCGCGCCGATCGAGCTCGACCTCCACCTGCCGAACTTCAACTACCCCGGCGTCGGGCCGGAGGCGGTGTTCGAGAAGCTCGTGGACATCGCGACCACGGCAGAGCGGGCCGGGTTCACGTCGCTCTCGCTGATGGACCACTACCACCAGATCCCGCCGGTCGGCCCGCCCCACCACTGGATGTTCGACGGCAGCACGATGCTCGCCGGCCTGGCCGGCCGGACGCGCACGATCGCGCTCGGGCTGCTCGTCGCCGGCGTCGGCTACCGCAATCCCGCGCAGCACGCCAAGATCACCACGACGCTCGACATCATCTCCGGCGGCCGGGCGTTCCACGGCATCGGCGCGGGCTGGTTCGAGGCAGAGCACCAGGCGTACGGCTTCGCCTTCCCGCCGCTCAAGGAGCGCTTCGAGCGGCTCGAGGACCATCTCCGGATCGCCCGCGCGATGTTCACGGAGGAGCAGGCGACCGTCGCCGGCGACCGCCACGCCGTGGACGGCGCCTACAACAACCCGAAGCCGCTGCGCGGCGACATCCCGATCCTCGTCGGCGGCAGCGGCGAGCGCAAGACGCTGCGGATGGTCGCCCAGTACGCCGACGGCTGCAACCTGTTCGGCGACCCCGAGCGGGCGCGGCACCTCCTCGGCGTGCTGCACGGGCACTGCGGGAACCTGGGCCGCGACCCGGCCGAGATCACGAAGACGTCGATGATGTCGATCGCGATCGCCGAGACCGAGGACGGCGTGCGTGCCAAGCTCGACGCGATGCGCGCCGCCGGGCTCCCGGAGAGCCGCATCGCGGGCACGACGGCGGGGACCCCCGAGCAGATCCTCGAGCGCGCGCAGGCCTATCGCGACGCCGGTATCGACGGCGTGACGTTCTCGATGGCCGACGTGCACGACCTCGAGGCCGTGATGCTGGCGGGGGCGACGCTCGCACCGCTCTTCGCCGCACGCCGCTAGCGGCTACATTGCCGTCGCATGAGACGGATGCGACGCGGGATCTGGGTCGCGGCTGCGGTCGTCGCGCTGCTGGCGGGGGACGCGTCGCTCGCGGCCGATCCGGTGCGCTACCGGCTCCCGCTGAACGACAAGCCGGTCGTCAAGCCCAAGCGGATCGAGTTCGACGACCTCACCCTCCGCAAGATCGAGTGGAGGCACTGGGGCGAGCGGCGCGCCACCGGCACGGCGAAGGCGAGCGCCAACCTCTGCGTCCCCAGCTGCGCCGAGGGCCGCCGCCAGTCCGGGACGGCGACCCTGCGGATGTTCCGGCGCCACCGCGAGGAGGGCGGGCGCTTCTACGGCTGCATGACCGGCCGGGTCAAGGTCGGCGGCGAGCGCTTGCGTGTCGAGTGGCCGCCGGCGTGCGCCCGCTGAGGGCCGCCGGCACGGCCCGGCTCACCGCCGCCCCGCGCCGGGCCGTTCAGTCGCCGGGCCAGGGGGAGTCCGACGCGACGCCGTCGCCGCCCTCCGGCTTGGGTCCGCCGACGGCGATCAGCTCGAGGCCGTCCGGGCCGGATTCGAAGGCGCGCACGACCTCGGGGGCCACGCGGACGACGTCCCACACGCGGAGGTCGCGCACCTCGTCGTCGAGCCGGACGCGGCCCGAGCCGGCGACCACGACGTAGGCCTCCTCCTGCTCGCGGTGGCTGTGCGCGGCGTTGCGCGTGCCCGGCGCGTACCGCCAGTGGCTCACGCCGACGTCGGTCGCGCCCAGCGACGTGCGGCTGAACCGCCCCTCGAGGCCCTCGACCCTGCCCCCGACGGCGTCGTCGAGCTCGAGCAGGTTCACGATCGCGTAGCCGGCCATCGGCAGTTCCTTTCCATGGGGTCGGGCGGGCCCTACCCGCCGGAGTCCTGCGCCGCGCGGCTGGGCGCGACGCGCGGCGGCTCGTCCGGCTGCTTCGGGTAGACGGGCGGCCACGGCGCGTCGAGCAGGCCGTTCGCCCGGTCGCGCTCGTGGAGCGCCATCAGCGGCTCCAGCGCCTGCGGCGCGTCGTCGATCGCCGCCCACGGATCGCCGTCCCGCTCGAGCCTGCCGGGCACGTCGGCGAGCGTGAGGCCGTCCGGATCGGCGTCGTCGAGCTCTCCCCAGCGCAGCGGCGTCGACACCTGCGCGCCCGGGCGGGCGCGGACCGACCACGCCCCGAAGACGGTCTTGTGCGGCGCGTTCTGGTTGTAGTCGACGAAGATGCGCTCGCCGCGCTCCTCCTTCCACCAGGCGGCGGTCAGGAGGTCGGGACGGCGGCGCTCGAGCTCGCGCGCCGCGGCCACCGCGGCGGACCGCACCGCGTAGGAGTCCCAGCCGGGCCGCAGGCGGACGTAGACGTGGAGGCCCCGGTTGCCGGTCGTCTTGGGGAAGCTGACGATCCCGAGCTCGTCGAGCAGCGCCTTGAGCTCCCATGCGGCCGCGCGCGCCTGCGCGAAGCCCGTGCCGGGCTGCGGGTCGAGGTCCAGGCGCAGCTCGTCGATGCTGTCGGGGTCCGCGGCGCGATACGGCCAGACGTGGAAGCCGAGGCAGGCGAGGTTCACCGCCCACGCGACGTGCGCGACGTCGCCGATCACGAGCGCCCGCGACGGCGTGCCGTTGACCGTCTGCACCGTCGTCGTCTCCAGCCATTCCGGCGCGCCGTCCGGCACGCGCTTCTGGAAGAACGACGGCCCGCCGGCGCCCTTCGGGAAGCGCTGCAGCAGCACCGGCCGGCCGCCCATCGCGCGCATGAGCGGCTCGGCGACCGCGACGTAGTAGCGCACGAGATCGAGCTTCGTCTCGCCGCGCTCCCCGAACAGCAGCTTGTCCGGGCTGGTGATCCGGACCTGCCGCCCGGCGAGCTCGAGCACCTGTTCCCCGCGGCCGGCCACACCTGCACGCTACCTCGTCGCGCCCGTGAGCGGACTCGAGTTCGCGCCGATGACGGCGGCGACGACGAGCTGCATCCCCTCCGCCGCCGCACGGGCGCAGGCGATGCGGGTCGCGGTCCTCGCGTCGCGCGCGAGGACGTTGCGGTGCCAGGGGACGAGTGAGTCCCGGTCGAGTCCGACGATGAGGAAGGTCATGGCTGCTCCTTGGGTCGTGCGAGGCGGTTCGCACGAGAGAGGTGCGAGCAGCGCGCGGAGATACATCGATCGGCGACGTGCGCGGACGGCGGCAGGTCGGCCAGATGCCCCGGGTACGCTGTGGCGTCGATGGACGGCATCGACTCCGACCGCCTCGCCGACGCGCTGCGCGTCCTCGCCGAGGTGGAGGAGCTCCCGCTCGAGCATCCCGACGCCGTCGCGGTCCGGCGCGCCGTCGGCCGGCTGTTCAAGACGGTGAAGGAGCAGCGGCGGGCCGAGCGGCGCGCCGCGGTCCGCGACCACGACGACGCGGTCACGGCGGCCACGGCGACCGGCGCACCCGGGCGGATCGACGACGAGACCCGGGGACTGCCGCTGGCCTCGCGCGCGTCCGGCGCGTCCGCGGGCACCCTGCGGCGGGCCCGCGCATGCTACGTCTGCAAGCAGCGCTTCCGCGACGTCGACGCGTTCTACCACCAGCTCTGCCCGTCGTGCGCCGCGCGGAACCACGCGCGCCGCCACGCCCGGACGGACCTGCGCGGTCGCCGCGCGCTGCTCACCGGCGGCCGGGCGAAGATCGGCATGTACATCGCGCTGCGCCTGCTGCGCGACGGCGCCCACACGACGATCACGACGCGCTTCCCCGGCGACGCCGTGCGGCGCTTCGCCGCCATGGAGGACAGCGCCGATTGGCTCGACCGCCTGCGCATCGTCGGCCTCGACCTGCGTGACCCCGCGCAGGTCATCGCCCTCGCCGACGACGTCGCCGCCACGGGTCCGCTCGACATCCTCATCAACAACGCCGCGCAGACCGTGCGGCGCTCACCCGAGGCGTACGCGCACCTGGCCGCGACCGCGCAGGCGCCGCTCCCGGCCGGCGCGCTGCCCGAGGTCGTGACCCTCGGACGGGTGCCCGGGCCGGCCGCCGGCGCGCACTGGACCCCCACGCCGCAGGCGCTGGCCGCCCTGGCGCTCACGGCCGGCTCGAGCGCACCCGAGCGCGTCGCCGGCGGCACCGCCGTCGACGCCGGCGGCCTCGCTCCCGACCTGCACCCGCACAACAGCTGGAGCCGGGTGCTCGGCGAGGTGGATCCGGTCGAGCTCCTCGAGGTCCAGCTCTGCAACCAGACCGCGCCGTTCATCCTGGTCAGCCGCCTGCGCCCGGCGATGGCCGCGTCGCCCGCGGGCCGCGCCTACGTCGTCAACGTCTCGGCGATGGAGGGGCAGTTCGCCCGGGGCTACAAGGGGGCCGGCCATCCGCACACGAACATGGCCAAGGCCGCGCTGAACATGCTCACCCGCACGAGCGCGGCGGAGCTGCGCGCCGACGGGATCCTGATGACGAGCGTCGACACGGGCTGGATCACCGACGAGCGCCCGCACCCGACCAGGATGCGGCTGGCCGGCGAGGGCTTCCACGCGCCGCTCGACCTCGTCGACGGCGCGGCGCGCGTCTACGACCCGATCGTCCGCGGCGAGGCCGGCGAGGACATCCACGGCGTCTTCCTCAAGGACTACGAGCCCGCACCCTGGTGAGCCCGGCGGGCGGACCGAGCCCCGGTCAGTCCGCCTGCGAGCGGGCGCGGGATCCCCGCTCGAGCCGCGTCACGCGCTCGTTCAACCGCTCGAGCATCGTGACCCGCTGCGCGATCGCCTCGATCTCGCGATCCTGCGCGCCGGCACGTCGCTCGGCGAACATCAGCGCGCTCCCGGCGCCCACGCCCGCACCGGCGAGCGCAGCGATGCCGGCAAGTGCGGCGACCTGCTCCCATGGGTTGTCGTTGCGTCCCATGCCGCGGGGCTACCCAGCGGACCGGCCGTGCAGTCCGCCGCCGTCGGTCGATCCTTCGGACGCCCCGCGCTGGATCGTTCGCGTCCACTCCTGCGTCCACTCGTCGATGCCGTCGAGGCGGGCGAGGAGGCGCGTCCCGGACTCGGTCAGCGCATAGTCGCCTGAACCGTCCTTCTCGACCAGCTGCGACTCCCTGAGCTCGCCCAGCCGCTGCGAGAGGACACTCGTCGACATCGAGTCGCAGCGGCGCTGCAGCGCCTGGAAGCTCGCCGGCTGCTGCCGGAGCTCCCAGAGGATCCGAAGCGCCCAGCGCCGACCGAGGAGATCGAGCAGCGCGAGCATCGACGGCGGCGTCGGTGCAGGGTCAGACGGAGGCAATGGTTTGACGGTGGCCGCACTTCGGTATTCGAAGTAGACGTTCGTTGTCGCAAGCGTACCGAGGAGAGGTCTTCATGCCACGACCACGCCCATTGCACTGGCTGTCGGACACCGCCGGAACCGGCTTGCGCGAGCTGCCGTCCAATGCGGCCTGGCTGTTCTCACAGATGCTCCCGACCGACACGGCGCACCCTGGCGGAGCCACCCGCGACACAGCCTGGAGGCTCAGGGCGTCCGTCGAAGATGCGGCGCCGGTGGGCGACTCGGTCGAGACGCGCATGAAGCGCGCCCGTGCAGCCGCTGAGCGCGCGCAGCAGTCCCAGGACGACGCCGTGGCCGCGGCCGAGGAGTCCAAGCGGCGGGCCGAGCACGCACGCCGCGTGGCCGAGGGCAATCGCTCGCAGATCGCCGATCTCAAGCGCGAGCTCAAGCGCCGAGTCGAGGAGCACGTCAGCGAGGCGCGTCGCGCCGCTCAGGAGCGCGTCAAGCAGGAGCGCGCCGCCGCGCAGGCCGAGGCCGACGAGGAGCTCGACGAGCGCCAGGCCGAGGCCGACGAGGAGACGGAGGAGGCGCAGCACGACGCCGAGGAGGCACGGCAGCGGGCCGAGGAGCTCGTCGCCGAGGCGAACGACCGCCTCTCCGAGGCCAGGGCGCTGGCCGCGGAGGCCACACGGGCCGCCCGCGCCGCGGCCGAGGAGGCGCACCGGCAGGCGCAGCAGCTCGCCGCCGACGCCGAGGAGCAGGCGCGAGCCGCGGACGAGAAGGTGGCCGCCGCTGAGCGGGTCGGCCGGGCCGCCGCAACGACCGAGCAGGACGTGGCGCAGAGCCTGGGCGGCCGTGAGGTCAACGGCGCCCTCGAGTCGCACACCAAGGCCGAGCTGCTCGAGCTGGCGGCGGCGATCGACATCGAGGGCCGCTCGAATCTGACGAAGGCGGAGCTCATCTCCGAGATCAAGAAGGCGTCCCGCTCGACGGGATGAGCCATGACCAATCGACGACAGTGAGGACCGACATGAGATCACCGCTCCGGCGAAGGAACCGGTTCGAGAAGGCCGTCAAGGGAGCCCGCGACGCGCAGCTCCCGTCGGCCGTCCGATCCGCCGCCTCCGATGTCCAGCTTCCGAAGCAGGTCAGATCGGGCGCGGCCGCGGTCGCTGCGGCAACGGCGGCGAGCGCCGCGATCTCGGCGCTGCGGCGACGCATCGACGAAGGGAGCAGCGATCAGTGAGCGGCTGTTCCGGTTCGCGGATCGCTAGCTCGCCATCCGGAGACGCAGATGCGTCGCCCGCGGGGTCTGGATCGTCGCGATCGGCTCGAAGACGATGTGCGCGTCGCCGAGGTTCTCGAACATGCGCGTGCCGTCTCCGAGGAGCACGGGCACGACGTGGAGCGAGAGCTCGTCCACCAGGCCGGCCGCGAGGTACTGCTGGCCGGTCTGCGCTCCGCCCATCACCGTGACGTCCTTGTCGCCGGCCGCGGCTCTGGCTTCCTCGAGGGCGCGCTCGATGCCGCCCGCGACGAACGTGTAGACGCCGCCGTCGGGCGTCTCGCCGGGAGCGCCATGGGAGACGACGAAGACCGGCAGCCGCGCCGGCCCGGTCGGGCCGTCCGCGCCCCACCAGGCCACCGACGTGTCGTACGTTCGCCGTCCGGCGATCACGGCGCCGATGCTGGCGATGCCCTCGGTGAGGACCGCCCGGTCGCGCTCATCTTCTGCGAACGCCCACTCGACCAGCCGCAGGCCGCCGTCGCCCATGGGCTCCTCCGGCCGCCGGTTCGCGGCCGTCATGAAGCCGTCCAGAGACAGGCTGATGTCGAAGATCACCTTGCCCACTACGTCCTCCCACGTCCGTTGTCGTTGCCCGTGAGGTCCTAGTGGGCAGCGGTCGCATCGCCCAAGAGATTTCGCCTAGGCTGAATCAGTGGTCCGCTTCCACTTCGGTTCCGACGACCTCCTGCGAACCCGCTTCGCGATCGCGCCGCTGATGGAGCTGATCGGTGCCGTCTACGTGCTGCGCGATCCCGCGCGCTTCGCGATGCACCGGCCGTGGGCCGAGTGGGCGCAACCCCGCGCCGACGCGCTCGACCTCACGCTGCTCGGCGCCGCCACTCCGGCAGGCCGCGGCCGAGGGTTCTGGCCGGTCTTCGTCGGACCGCCGCCACGCGAGCCGCATGCCGCGATCGACGCCGAGCTCGAGCGCGTGCGAACCACGCCGATCGAGCAGGTCGTCGCCGAGATCAAGCGCTCCTATCCGGCCGGCGTTCCGGCAGCGGCGCAACCGTTCCTCGAGGACCCCGCCGGCGCTCTCGACAGGCTCGTCGCCGAGATGCGGGCCTTCTGGGACGCGACGCTCGCCCCCTGGTGGGCGAAGATCTCGGCGGCGCTCGAATCCGAGATCGCCGCACGTGCGAGGGCGCTCGTGGCCGTCGGTCCCCAGGCGGCGTTCGCCGGGCTGCACCAGACCGTCTGGTGGGACAGCGGCACGCTGCACGTGCATCCCACCGCCAAGACGGCCGCGGACGTCGCGCTTGCCGACCGAGGCCTCCTCCTCCTGCCCGCGGTGTTCATCTGGCCACGCGTGTGGCCACGCACCGACGCACCGTGGGACCCGGCCCTCGTCTATCCACCACCGGGCATCGCCGACCTCTGGGCACCCGATCCCCCGCGCGCCGACGCACTCAAGGCGCTCCTCGGCAAGGGGCGCGCACAGGTCCTGCTCGAGCTCGACCGGCCGGCGTGCACGCTCGAGCTGGCGCAGCGCCTGGAGGTCAGCCCCGGCGGCGTGAGCAACCACCTGTCGACGCTCAGGCACGCCGGCCTCGTGAGCCGGCGCCGCGAAGGACTCCGCGTCATCTACACGCGCACCGCGGTCGGCGACACCCTCTGCGCCTGGCCTCCGGTATCGTTGCCGCGAGGTGCAGCGCGATCGGATTCGTCGCCCCTGAGCTGACTCGGCCGGTCATCGGCTACCGCGAGTGGCTGCTCGTCGGCGACGAGATCGTCTCCCCGCTGGCGCGCACGCCCTGGGACGCAGAGCCGATGCGGGCCGAGTGCCTGCCCAGCTGCCGTGGGGCCGCCGGACTCTGGCGTGCGCCGTCCGCGCACATCGGACCGGCTCCGGACCCCGATTGCGTGTGCGGCATCTACGCGCTCTTCACTCCGCAACGCTCCCGCGGCCGCGAGCGGCTGGCGGTCGTGCGCGGCGCCGTCGTCCTGTGGGGCCGCATCGAAGTGCACCGGCGAGGCATGCGGGCGGAGTTCGCCCGGATCGTCGCCCTGGCGCTCCCCTCCCCGCAGCGGCATGCGGACGCGGTGAGACACGCCGCGGAGCTGCTCGAGATCGAGGCGGTACGGGCGCGGGACCTGCCGGTGGCGACGCTGGCCTATGGCGATCCGCTGGAGCCGACGCTGATACCGACGTGAGCGCCGGCTCGCGGTCGGGGGTGTGTCCGCGTCGAAGCGCGGACGTACGCGTGCGGACGCTCCGTCACCGCTGAGACCGGGCGCGCGGGCACACTTGCCGGGTCCGGAGCGTCCCCGGCCTCACCCGGCTCGACGACTCCCATCACCGGCCGGGCGGCGGCAGTGTGCGCGGTCAGACGCTCGCACGCAACGCCGCCCGGCCGGCACTTCACCGGGACGAACGTTCACTTGAGACGCCAACGGCGGCACCCACGGTCCAGCGGCCGGCAATGGAACGCTCTCCGGCCGAATTCGCGCCGTACGCTTACGCGCCACGATGCGCGCGAACGTGGATAGCGGCGCGGCGCAACACGACGCCCGCGCGCGTCAGGATCGGGTGCTGCTCCTGCGCTGCCGCGACGGGGACGCCGCGGCCCGCGAGGCACTCGTCGAGCGCTTCCTGCCACTGGCGCGACAGCTCGCCCGCCGCTACCGACGCGGTGGCGAGCCCCTCGACGACCTCTACCAGGTGGCGTCGCTCGGGCTGCTCAAGGCGATCGATCGCTTCGACGTGCGCCGGGAGACGGCGTTCTCGACCTTCGCCGTCCCCACGATCCTGGGCGAGCTGAAGCGCCATTTCCGCGACAAGACGTGGCTCGTGCGGGTCCCTCGCGACCTGCAGGAGCTGGCCATCAAGCTCGACGCGGTGTCCAGCACGATCGCCTCCGAGCTGGGCCGGATCCCCACGGCGGCCGAGCTCGCCGCAGCGACCGGCCATCCCGTCGAGGACGTGCTCGAGGCGCGCGAGGCGCTCAGCGCCCACACTCCGGTCTCACTCGATCGCCCGCGCGAGGACGACGAGCACGGCGACGAGACGCTCGCCGACACGATCGGCATCGAGGAGGACGGCTACGCCACGGCCGAGTCCGCTGCCACGCTCCAACAGCTCCTGCGGGTCCTCTCGGACCGCGACCGCGAGATCCTCCGTCTGCGCTTCCAGGAGGACCTCACGCAATCGGAGATCGGAGCGCGACTCGACATCTCGCAGATGCACGTCTCGCGGCTGATCAGGCAATCGATCGTCACGGTGCGCGAGGCGGCCGAGCAGGCGCAGACGGCCGACGACGTCGGAGCCGACCATGTCGGCGCTCCGCAGCCTCGGCGCGCGACAGCTCGCTGACACGACGAGCGGGATCGCATGACGCGCCCGCGGGCCAGGCGGGCGTGACGCTCAGGAGAGGCCACGAACGACGGAGCCGGGTGCCCCCGACTAGGGCAGGCACTCGATGCGGCGGTCCGCGAGAGCCGAGGCGCATTCGTGCTCGACTTCTCCGACCTCGACTACCTCGACAGCAGCGGCCTGAGCCTCGTGCTGCGGGCGCGCGCGACGCTCGCGCGTGACGACCGCGACCTGGCCGCCATCGTCTGTCCTCCAGGGCCGGTTCGACGCCTCATCGACGTCGCGGGCGTCGCCGATCTGCTCCACCTCTATGCGTCACGCGAGGAAGCGAATGCCGCCCTGGTCCCGCGTGGCCGATGACGTCGGGGAGCTTGTTCAGAAGCCCGCGTGATCCGGGTTGATCGCAGGACGCGGATCGTCCCGGGGCGGCTCGGGGCTTCCGGCTTCCTCGGTCACGCCCGGCTTTGGCTGCGGCGCAAGCCCAGGGACCTTCAGCTTGAACTTCCGTCCGTCGCTCGTCGTGAGCTCCGGAGCCTTGGGCTCGAGCGGCTCGCCGGGAATCGGGCTCATGGCGCCAGCGTACTCCCATCGTCGCCGAAGCGAGACGCGATGGCAGCTGGAAGTGCGCTTGCATGTCGAGAAGTCCTGATCGGCTCCGCTCACCAGGTGAAGGCCGTGCTCACGACACAAGGAGACCCAGGGAAATGACGCTCAAGCGGATGGACAACGTGCTCATCGTCGTCGAGGACCTCGAGGCCGCCAAGGCGTTCTTCGCCGAGCTCGGGATGGAGCTGGAAGGCCAGACGGTGGTCGAAGGGCCGTCGGTGGACAGCACCGTCGGGCTCGTAGGCGTCCGTGCCGACATCGCCATGATGCGGACCCCGGACGGCCACGGCCGGGTCGAGCTGAGCAGGTTCCACACGCCGCCGGCGATCAGAGCCGAGCCGGAGCGAGCGCCGTCGAACACGCTGGGCATCCGCCGCATCATGTTCACGGTCGACGACGTCGACGACGTCGTCGCCCGCCTGCGCGGCCACGGTGCCGAGCTCGTCGGCGAGATCGCGCAGTACGAGGACATGTACCGGCTCTGCTTCGTGCGCGGCCCTGAGGGCTTCATCGTCGGACTGGCCGAGGAGCTCCGTTGAAGCCCGACGTCGTCACCCCCGAGCAGTGGCGCGCCGCGCGCGAGGCGCTGCTCGTGAAGGAGAAGGCGCACACCCGCGCGCGTGACGCCCTTGCGGCCGAGCGCCGCCGCATGCCGATGATCCGCGTGGAGAAGGACTATCGCTTCACCGCGCCGGGCGGCGGGGACGCGACGCTGCTCGACCTGTTCGACGGCAGCCGCCAGCTCGTCGTGTACCGCTTCTTCATGGATCCGGACATGGACGTCTACCCGGAGCGCGGCTGCCCCGGCTGCTCGATGTACGCCGACCAGTTGAGCAACCTGCTGCACCTGCGCGAGCGCGACACGCGCTTCGCCGCCGTCAGCCGCGGCGAGCAGGAGCACCTGCAGCGCTATCGCGAGCACATGGGCTGGGAGTTCCCCTGGTACACGCTGCGCGACGGGTTCGACGCCGACCACGACGTCGCGGAGTGGCACGGCACGAACGTGTTCCTGCGCGACGGCGACGAGGTCTACCGCACGTACCTCATCGACGCCCGCGGCGACGAGGCGCTCGGGTCGACCTGGAGCTTCCTCGACATCACCCCATACGGCCGCCAGGAGGCATGGGAGGACTCCCCCGCAGGCTGGCCGCAGACCCCGCCCTACACCTGGGGCGGCTGGCACGACAAGTACGACCACACCCTCTGACGTGCTCGCCCACGCGTGTTCGTCGTCCGGCATGCTTGGTCGATGGCGACGAAGCTCTTCCCGATGCTGTCCTGCTCGGACCTCCGCCGGTCGGTGGAGTTCTACGGCGGCCTGCTCGGCGGCGTCGAGAACTACCGCTTCCCCGACGACGGCGAACCCGCGTTCATCGCGCTGACCATCGGCGAATCAGCCGAGATCGGGCTCGGCGGCATCGCCGCCGAGCCCGCCCACGGCCGGCCCCAGCGTCCGGCGTCGGGTCACCGGATCGAGCTCTGCGTCTACGTCGACGACGTCGACGCGACCTACGGCGAGGCCAAGCGGAGCCGATTCGAGGCCGTCGCCGAGCCGACGGACATGCCCTGGGGCGAGCGCGTCGCGTGGATCGCGGACCCGGACGGCAACCTCGTCATGTTGACCCGGTAGCTGGTGGTACGGGCGCAGCACGACGGCGAGCACGAGCGACCCGGGAACGATCCGGCCAGCCCTCTAAGGTGCCGCCGCGTGACTGTCACGCCGCACAACATCGCCGGACGTCCGGACCCACCTCCGGGCTTCTGCCACGCCACCGTCGCGCAGGGAAGCCGCATCGTCCACATCGGCGGTCAGGTCGGTACGGATGAGCACGGAGCCGTCGTCCCCGGCGGCCTTGCCGCCCAGGCCGAGCGGGCGCTGCTGAACGTCGGGCTCGCGCTCGACGAGACCGGCGCGACCTTCCAGGACCTCGCGAGCATGCGGCTCTACGTGGTCAACTGGGACCCGTCGATGTTCGAGGACCTCGGTCGCGGCGCAGCCGCGGCAGGAGCGCAGCTGCCGGCGCCCGGGACTCCCGCCGTCACGCTCATCGGCGTCTCGAGCCTGTTCACGCCGGACATGCTGATCGAGATCGAGGCGGTCGCGATCCTGGACTAGCGTCGCGCGTCGCTGACAGCCCGACGTTCCGGTGGGAGACTCTCGCCATGCGATCGGAGACGCCGGCCGGGATGCACGGAGCTGCGCACTCGCTCGAGCCGACGGACGGTCCGCTGCTGCCCGAGGAGCTCCAGCTCGCGTTCCGCAACCGCGGGATGCCGCTCGAGGCCATGCGGCAGGACCTGACACCCACCGGACTGCACTACCTCGTCTCGCACTGGGACATCCCGCCCGCCGACCCCGCAAGCTGGCGGCTGACCGTCGGCGGCCGTGTCCGCAGGTCGCTCGAGCTGACGCTGGAGTCGATCCGCGCTCGCCCTCGTACCACGCTCCCGGTGACGCTCGAATGCGCGGGCAACGGGCGAGGCTGGCTGACCCCTCGCCCGGTCAGCCTGCCGTGGCTCGGCGAGGCGATCGGGACGGCGGAGTGGACCGGCACGCCGCTTCGCGGGGTGCTCGAAGACGCGGGTCTGGCGGCAGACGCGCTCGAGGTCGTGTTCCGGGGTACGGACCGCGGGATACAGGGCGAGCAGGAGCAGAGCTACGCCCGCAGCCTCTCCGTGCCCGATGCGACGCGCCCCGAGGTCCTGCTCGCGTATGAGATGAACGGACGTGCGCTCGAGCCACAGCACGGCTTCCCGCTCCGTCTCGTCGTCCCGGGCTGGTACGGGATGACGAGCGTGAAGTGGCTGACGTCGATCGAGGTGGTCGCGGAGGCGTTCGGCGGCTTCCAGCAGGCCGTCGCCTATCGATACCAGCGTGACGCCGTCGATCCCGGCGACCCCGTCTCGCGGATCCGGGCCCGGGCCCTCATGATCCCGCCCGGGATCCCGGACTTCTTCTCCCGCCACCGGTTCGTCGAGCCCGGTCTCGTCAGGCTCTCCGGGCGCGCGTGGTCGGGCAACGGCCGGGTCGAGCGAGTGGAGGTCGGCGTGGATGGAGCGTGGGCCGACGCGACGCTCGCACCGCCCGTCGGCGAGTTCGCGTGGCGCGGGTGGTCGTTCGACTGGGACGCCAGCACCGGCGACCATGAGCTCGCCTGCCGGGCGACCGACGCTGCCGGCGACGTGCAACCGCTCGAGGCACCCTGGAACTACCAGGGGATGGGGAACAACATCGTCCAGCGCATCGTCGTCACCGTCCGCTGAGGGCTGCGTGCGGGACGGCTAGTCCATCAGCGCGACGATGCCGGCCCGCGGCGGTGTGAACACATCGATGACGGTGCACCCCTCCGGGCCGGCTGCGCCACCGTGCGGCACGTGCGGCGGGATGACGACGCAGTCGCCGGCGTGCATCACCCGCGTCTCGCCGCCGACGGTGAAGTCGAGCTCGCCGGAGAGCACGATCGCGATCTGCTGCTCGACGTGGTGATGCATCGGCGCCGTCGCGTCCGGGGCGAACGTGACGAAGTTCGTCATCACGCTGTCGGTCGTGACGGGCCGGAACTCCAGCCCGTCCAGTGCCCGCAGCGGGTCGACGGCGTCGACGCGCACGAACCGCCCGCGCTCGTCGGAGGGCTCGCCCGACTCGTCGAAGTAGGGTCGGTCGGTCATCGCGCGGAGCCTAGCCAGGAGGCGCGATCCTCGTTCCCAGCAGGGTCATCGGTCACGCGCGTGACCGCCGGAGAGCGCGGTCCAGGCGGCCAGGCCGAAGTACGCCGTCCCCTCGGTGCGACCGGTGAGCGCCTGGACGCGAGGGCGCCGTCGCAGCCATCCCCCGATGGCGCCGGAGGCGACCGCGCACCCGAGGTCCCAGACCGTCCCGATGACCCAGAACAACGCGCCGAGCACGAGCATCTGCATCACCGCAGATCCCCGCGCGGGGTCGATGAACTGCGGAAAGAAGGCGACGAAGAACAGCACCATCTTGGGGTTGCCCAGACCGACCAGCAGCCCCTTGCGCACCGAATGGCGCTCGGGCAGGACCCGGTCGCCGGACGCCATGCTGAGGCCGTCGTGTCGACTGCGCCAGGCCGTGACGCCCAGATAGAGCAGGTAGGCGACACCGGCCCAGCGGATCGCGTTGAAGGCGGCTGCGGAGGACGCCAGCAGCGCCGACAGCCCGGCCGCCGTGAGCAGGACGCGGATCGCGCACGCGGCGGCGATGCCCATGACCGCCGCCAGGGCGGCGCGAGGACCATGCCCGATGCCGTGGGCGAGGATGAAGAAGTTCGACGGCCCGGGCACGACCATCAGCCCCGCCGACACGATCGCGAACGCGATCAGCGTTTGCACCGTCGGCATCGAGCGATCCTAGCTGCCGCGCCGGGTCACTCGGTCCGGAGCGCCTCCGCGCGCATGGTGCGCCACAGGACCGGGAGGCTCGCGGCGGTCACCGCGAGCACGACCACGGCGCTGACGCCGGCCATCCCTGCGACGTCCAGCCAGCCGACGTGGACGGCGGTGTCGAAGATGCGCAGCAGGAGGGCGCCGAGCGTGAGCCCCGTCAGCACCGCGATCGCGAGCCCGAGCGCGACGGGCACCGCGGACTGCCAGAGCACCGACCAGCCGAGCGTGGAGCGGCGCGTTCCGAGCGCCGCGAGCACGGCGAGGACGCTGCGACGCTCGCGCAGCTGGTCGAGTGCGGTCAGCAGCAGGCTGCAGCCGATCAGGCAGATGACGAGGGCGGCGCCGACGAGCATCGCGCGGCGCAGCGCGTCGAACTGGGCGTCGGTGCGGGTCCGGCGCAGCTGTTCGACGTGCAGCAGCGGACTGATCGCAGCCGCCGCGTTGCGGAGCTGCTCGACCGCGTCGGGAGCGCGCGGGTCCACGCGCACGAACACGTCGACTTGCGGTGGCGGCAGCTCGAGGCCCCGCACTGCGCGCGGCGTCGCGAAGACGCCGCCCGGGACGCGGCCGGTCGGGTCCGCGCGCGGCGTGACCGTGCGCGCGCGTCCGGGCACGGGCCAGCTCGCGTCCTCC
Source organism: uncultured Solirubrobacteraceae bacterium (assembly GCA_963827335.1). Classification (GTDB taxonomy): domain Bacteria; phylum Actinomycetota; class Thermoleophilia; order Solirubrobacterales; family Solirubrobacteraceae; genus DASQMT01. The sequence continues at coordinate 311,604 of CAWHAP010000023.1, read as the reverse complement.
GTGAGCGCCACGCGCGGCGAGGCCGACGCGGTCCGGAACACATCCCCGTCCGTGCAGCGCTCGAGGCGGATCAGGTCGCGCAGCGCCGCGCACGGCGCGACGTGGAGCGTCTGCTCAGGCCCGCCCGCGACGCCGTAGTCCGACACGGCCGCGACCGACCCCGCGCCCGGCGCGGCCGCGAGGCGCGCAGCGACGGCGGCGGCCGGCAGCGGCGGGTCGTGCACCGTCGCGTACAGGGTCGCGCGCTCGGGATCGGGGCGCGTCTCGGTCTTGAAGTCCTCCTGGACGCCGGTGACCACCATCTGCAGCGCGATCGCTCCCGCGACCGCGACCGTGATGCCGCTGACGGCGCGCGCCGGCCCGGCGGGGTCGAGCTGGAGGCGGCGCACCGCGAGCTGCCACGCCGCCGCGCCCCCGCCAAGCCCGGCGACGGCTCGCTCCACGACCCACGGCAGCAGCGCCGCCACGCCGAGCAGCAGCGCGATCACGCCGGCGCCGACCCGCAGCTCGCCGGCGTCGCCGGCGTCCTTGCCGATCGCGGTCGCGAGCGTGAGCAGCCCGGCGGCCGGCAGCAGGAGCCGCCACCAGAGCCGCCGGCGCCCCGCCTCGGTGCGCCGGGCGACGCCGAGCGGCTCGGCGACGACGCGGCGCAGCGCGAGCAGCGACACGAGCACCGCCGTGGACGGGACGCCCAGCGCCACGAGCAGTGCGAGCGGGAGGCTCGGCCGCACGTCGGCCGAGAAGACGCTCAAGTCCCACAGCGTCAGGCGTTCGGCGTTCGCGCGGATGACGAGGAAGAGCACCGCGCCCAGCCCGAGGCCGAGGCCGGCGGCGACGAGCGCCTCGCCGGCGGCGATGCGCCGCGTCATGCCATGGTCGGCCCCGACCAGCCGCAGCGCCGCGAGCCGCCGGTCGCGGTCCTCGCCGCCGGTGCGCACGGCGGCGCCGACCAGCACGGCCACCGGCAGCAGCAACGCGACGAGCACGATCACCGTCAGCACACCGAGGATCGCGCTCGTCCCGCTCGGCGCGGACGTGCCGAAGTGGTCGACGCGCCGCGCGTCCTCGCCGAGCCCGCGCGCGCCGGCGTAGAAGGCGAGCTCGCTCGGGCCGAGCAGGCCGGGGGGCGCGACGGTGCCCGCGACGCGGCCAGGAATCCTCGGCGCGAGCAGCCGGCGGCCGTCCCCGGTGGCCAGGAGGTCGCGGAGCGCTGCGCAGCAGCCCGGCGCGGCCGCCGGCGAGCGTCAGCCGCGCGCCGAGTGCCTCCCTCACGACACGCAGTCCAGTCCGCGCGTGCGGCCGTCGCGCACCACGACCTCGCGGTCCGAGTAGGCGGCCACGCGCGCCTCGTGGGTGACGAGCACCACCGCGGTGCCGCGCTCGCGGGCGGCGGCCGTCAGCAGCTCCATCACGCGCTCTCCGTTCAGCGAGTCCAGCGCACCGGTCGGCTCGTCGGCGAACAGCAGGCGCGGGTCGGTCACGAGCGCGCGGGCCACCGCCACGCGCTGACCCTCGCCGCCGGAGACCCGGCCGGGCCGCTGCTGCGCCATGGCGGCCACCTCGAGCAGCTCGAGCAGCTCGACGGCCCGGCGCTCGGCGTCCCGCCGCGGGGTGCCGTCGAGCCGCATCTGCAGCGCGACGTTCTCGCGACACGTGAGCTCCGGCACGAGCTGGCCGAACTGGAACACGAACCCGAACCGGCTCCGCCGCAGCGCGCTGCGCTCGGCGTCCGTCAGCGCCGACAGCTCGTGCCCCTCGAACATCACCGTGCCCGAGTCCGGGCGCACGATCCCCGCCAGGCAGTGCAGGAGCGTCGACTTGCCCGATCCCGACGGCCCCATCACCGCGACGATCTCCCCGGCGTCGACCTCGAGCCTGGCGCCGGCGAGCGCGGGCGTGGCACCGTACGACTTGTGCGGGTCGCGAGCGGCGAGCAAGGCCGTCATGGCGACACGTCCTCGGCGAGCTGGTCGAGCCTCGCGGCCGTCAGCTCCAGCCAGCGCAGGTCTGCCTCGAGATGGAACAGCGCGTGGTCGCAGATCAGCTGGTCGGCGCTGTCGCCGGCGTGCTTGCGCCGCGTCAGCTCGCGCATCAGCCGCAGGTGCTCGGCCCGCTGGGCGTCCAGCAGCTCCTCCGCCCGGCGCCCGGTCATGAGCGCGAGCACGACCTTGGCGTACAGCGTGCTCTGCAGGTACGGCTCGGGCTTCTCCGGCTCGCCCATCCATCGCTCGACGTCGGTCACGCCGGCCGCCGTGATCGCGTAGCGCTTCCGCTCCGGCCCGGCGCCCGGTTCGATGGCGTCGACCTCTACGAGCCCGTGCTTGAGCAGCCGCGCGAGGGTCGCGTAGACCTGGCCGTAGGAGAGTGGCCGGTCCGCGCCGAAGCGCTCGTCGTAGGCGCGCTTGATGTCGTAGCCGTGCCGCGGGCCGCCCTCGAGCAGCCCCAGGAAGGTCGTTCCGATCGCCATGCCGCAACGCGTATACGCACTGCGTATACACGCTCAACCGGTGGGCTCGTGACCGTAGAGCAGGCGCCGTACGGCACCCCGTGATGCGAGGAGGGCGGCGACGAGGAGCGTCACCGCAATGAAGCCGCCGAGGCTCACCGCATCGCCGAAGACGAGGTCGACGAGCTCGAGCACGACGAGCTTGCTCCCGGCCGCGACGACCCACAGCGACACCGCGGCCGCCAGCTCGGCACGTCGCGTGTCGGCAGCCCTGAGCCTGCTCAGGATCCGACCCTTCAGGAGGATCACCACCTCGAGGGCGAGCTTGAGGAGCACCGCGGTCAGGAGCGAGAGGGTGAAGCTCTCGCTGATGACCGCCGGCGCGTACTCGATGGCGAGGTTGAGCACGACCGCGTAGACGGCGACGTCGATCACGTCGGCCGGGTGGGCGCGGACCCATCGGCGCACCGGACCTCGCGGGCGGCGAGCCTCCGGCGACGCTGCCCGTGGTGACGGCATCACCGCGCAATCTTGCAGCACGCCACGATCGCCGAGCGGCGGCGGACGCCGGCGTGCGTATAGCGTGCGGACCGTGCCCGGCCTGGTGTCGATCGAGGAGATCCGCGCGGCGGCCCGTGCGATCGCGGATCACGTCGAGCGGACGCCCACGGTCGCCAGCCCCGGGATGACGGCGTTGCTCGGCGTCCCGACGACGCTCAAGCTCGAGCTGCTCCAGCGGTCGGGGTCCTTCAAGCCGCGCGGCGTGGCGAACAAGCTCCTGACGCTCAGTACGGCTGAGCGCGACGCGGGCGTCGTCGCGGTGAGCGGCGGCAACCACGGCATCGCGGTTGCAGAGGTGGCGGGCGGGATGGACGTCCGGGCGACGGTGGTGATGGCACGCTCCGCGCCGCGGCGCTCGATCGAGCGCATCCGCGCGGCCGGTGCCGATCTGCGCCTGACCGAGGACATGGGCAGCGCGTTCGTGTCGCTCCAGGAGCTGGTGGACGAGGGCATGACGCTCGTGCACCCGTTCGACGATCCGGTCGTGGTCGCCGGCCAGGGGACCGTCGGGCTCGAGCTTGCCGACGACGCGCCGCAGCTCACCGACGTGCTCGTGAGCATCGGCGGCGGCGCGCTGATCGCCGGTGTCGCCGTCGCCCTCAAGGCGTCGCTGCCAGGCGTCCGGGTCTGGGGTGTGGAGACCGAGGGCGCCGACGCGATGGCGCGCGCGCTCGCCGCCCGCGAGCCGGTGGCGATCGCGCCGAGCTCGATCGCGAGCACGCTCAGCGCGCCGCACGTCTCCCGGCTCACCCTCGAGCACGCCCGACAGCTCGTCGAGGAGGTCTTCGTGGTCTCGGATGCCGATGCGATGCGCGGCGTGGTCGGGTTCGCCGAGGAGGCGAAGCTGTGGGTCGAACCGGCGACGGGCTGCCTCGTCCCGGCGGCGCGACAGGTGATCGAGCGCGGAGACGACGACATGTCGCTCGGGTTCGTGGTCTGTGGCGGCAACGTCACCCACGGCGACGTGCGCGCCTGGGTCGATCGGCTGCTGTGAACGTCGGCTATGCGGAGGCTGTCGCCGCGGCGATGTCGACGACGGCGGCGAGCTCCTCTTCAGGACGGCCTGGCGGCAGGACGAGGTTCACGCGGTCGGCACCGGCGGCGAGCCACGCGCGGATGACCTCCTCGGCCTCGTCATAGGTTCCGAGCAGCGTCGCCTCCCGCGCCAGCTCCTCGGCCGCGGCCGGCAGCTCGGGCACCCGCTGCTGCGCAGCGTCCACGACGGCCCGCACGCCCGCCTCCATCCCGAAGCGCTCGCCGAGCATCCGCGGATAGAGCGGACCCATGCGCGTGGTGTAGGTGCCCAGCCACCACGCAGCCAGCCGCCGTGCGGCCGCCGCATCGGCGGCCAGAGCGACCGGCACGCCCGGGAGGATCTGCGTCGGCCGGCCGTCCCCGCGGGCTTCGCCCTCGTGCACGAGCGCTCGCCCCTCGGGCAAGCGGGCCCGCGTCCACAGAAACGGCGTCCATGCGTCGGCGAGCTCGCCCGCGAGCCGGACCGAGGCCGGTGACAGCGCGGCCAACTCGACCGGCACCGGGTGCTCTGGGACCACGCCGAGTCGCAGCGGCCGCGCATCCGCCGCCGGGTGGGGCAGCCGGTCACCGGCCAGCAGCGTGCGGACGGCGGTCAGCGTGCTTCGCAGCCGATCCACCGGGCGCTCCCAGTGGACGCCGTGGAATCCCTCGGTCAGGGGCGGGCTGCCGGCGCCGAGGCCGAGCACGAACCGCCCGCCGGAACATCGCTGCAGGCCGGCGGCGCTCATGGCCAGCGTCGCCGCGCTACGCCCCCACACGGACAGCACGCTCGTCCCGATCCGGATTCGGCTGGTTCGCTGCGCGACCTCGGCAAGGAGGACGACCGCATCATGGGTCCAGCCCTCCGCCACGCCGACGGCCTCGACGCCGGCTGCTTCCGCGCGCACCGCAAGCCGCACGACCACGTCGGCGCGCGTTTCGAACGGCGTGAATGCGACGCCGACGCGCATGCGGCCACTCTCGCCAATGACCGGCCCGTCGTCAACCGGTCTCCCTTTGGGGGTGCGATACCCGGACGATGGGTAGCCCGCCTGAAACGACGCGATCGTCTCCCGGCGTCACCGTGCCGCCGCGCAGCGATCCGGAGGTCAGGCATGCTGGAAGACGACGACATCTCCACCGGCGACGGCGGCGCGGACGGCGCGGCGGAGCAAGGTCCGGAAGGTCCGGCCGACGGCGGCGCGGGCACGGGCGACGGCGGCGCCGACGGCGGCGCGGAGCCCGGCCCCGAGGGTCCGGCCGACGGCGGCGCGGGCACGGGCGACGGCGGCGCCGACGGCGGCGCGGAGCCCGGCCCCGAGGGTCCCGCCGACAGCGGCGCATGAGCGGTTGCCACCGCACGCATGACGCATGACGCGCAGAGGGGCGGCACGGCGCTCACGCGCTGTGTCGCCTGCTCTGCGCAGGAGTTCGCCGAGGAGCACTGGGGCCGGGCGCCGCGGTTGTCGCGCGCCGCTGAGCTGAGGTCGGACTTCACCGACCTGCTCACGACCGCCGCGGTCGACGGCCTGGTGTCCGAGCGCGGCCTGCGGACGCCCTTCCTGCGGATGGCGAAGGACGGTGCCGTCCAGCCGGCGGCGTCGTTCACGCGCGGCGGTGGAGCCGGAGCCGGGATCACCGACCAGGCTGCCGACGACAAGGTGCTGGCCGCCATCGCCGACGGCTCGACGCTGGTGCTGCAAGGCCTGCACCGCACGTGGCCGCCGCTCGTCGACTTCGGTTCGCGGCTCGCCGACGAGCTCGGCCATCCCGTGCAGATCAACGCGTACATCACCCCGCCGCAGAACCAGGGCTTCGCGCCGCATCACGACGTGCACGACGTGTTCGTCCTGCAGGTGTCCGGACGGAAGCGCTGGATCGTGCACCGGCCGGTCGTCGAGGACCCGTTGGACCACCAGTCCTTCAACGGGTTCAAGGACGAGATCGCGGAGCGGATCGGCGAGGAGGCGCTCATCGACACGGCCCTCGAGCCGGGGGACGCCCTGTACCTGCCGCGTGGCACGATCCACTCCGCGCAGGCGCTGGGAGAGACGTCGATCCACCTGACGGTCGGGGTGCACCCGCTCACCCGCTACCAGCTCGTGCGCAGTCTCCTCGACGCGGTGCAGGACGAGCCGGCGTTGCGCGCATCGCTGCCGATGGGCGTCGACCTCGCCGATCCGGACGTGCTGGCGCCGCACCTCGCCGCCACCGTCGCCGCGCTGCAGGATGCGCTCCGGCGCGTGCCCGCGACGCGGATCGCCGAGCGGGTCGGTACCGATCTCATGCAGCGCACCCGGCCGGAGGCGATCGGCCCGCTCGCGCAGCTGGCGGCGGCCGACACGCTCGCCTCCGACACCCGGCTGCGGCGGCGCGGCGCGTTGCGGGCGCGTCTCGTCACCGGTGACGGCGGCGAGCGGCTCAAGCTCGTGCTGCTCGACCGGACGATCGACCTGCCGGCCGCCACCGCCGACGCGGTCGAGGTCGTCCTGAGCGACCGGGTGTTCACGCCCGCTGACCTGCCGGGCCTCGACCCGGAGGAGCAGATCACGCTGTCTCGCCGGCTGCTGCGAGAGGGTGTCCTGGTGGTCGCGTGAGCCGGTCGCCCGGCAGGGCCGAAGAGCGCTGCGCACCGCGCGCGCACGCGCGCGGCGACCACATGCTCGGCACCGCGTTCCCCGCCGCCCGGCTGTTGCTCGTCGAGCAGCCCGATCCATGGGGGTTCTCCGGGTTGCGCACGTCGCGCTTCGATGCTGCGACGGCGCATGCGCTGGAGGCTCGCGGCCGGGCCCAGGGTGTGCGCGTCCAGGCCATCCGCCGTCCTGGGCGCACCCCGCAGCGCGCGCAGCGGCGGTGGGCGATCGCCGACACGCGCGCCGAGGAGCCGGTGCTGCGCTGGGGCGAGTTCACCGACGACGCCGAGCTGCTCGAGCTCCCCCTGGACGGCTCGCACGGTCAGCCGGACTCGTCCCCGCTCTACCTCGTGTGCACCCATGGCAAGCACGATCCCTGTTGCGCCGCGCGCGGGCGCCCGGTGGCCTCCGCACTGACGGCCGTCCGCCCCGGGCGGGTCTGGCAGGTCAGTCACCTGGGCGGTTGCCGGTTCGCGCCCAGCGTGCTCGTCCTGCCCCTCGGGCTCATGTACGGGCGTGTCCTGCCGTCCGCTGCCGCCGAGCTGGTCGCCGCCGCTGAGGCGGGCGAGGTGATGGTGCCGCTGCTGCGGGGACGCGTCGGCCGCACGCCGGCCGCGCAGGCCGCGCTCGGCTTCGCACACGAGCAGCTGGCGCTGCCGCGCTGCCGCGACGTCTCGCTCGTGTCGACGACGGCGGTCGACGGCGGCGGTGTGGTCGTGCGGATCAGCAGCCCGCACGGGGTCTTCGACGTCACCGTGGACCGAGACCGCGTCGACGCGTCCGGGCTGACCTGCGCCGCGCCCGGACCGAGCTGGTTCGTCGCCCATCGCCCCGCGGCGATCGAGCCCGTCGACGACGTCTAGCCCGGGCGTCGTGAGCTCGCCGATCTGCTCCGCGCTGATGTGCCGAGGTCGCACCTGGCGCGAGGCCGGAGCGGCTGCGGCATGTGCCGTCGGTAGCGCCGAGCGACCCGGCTGAGCTCCTCGCAGCTCAACCGCGTGGGGCGCGTCACGAGGACTCGTTCGGACCGGAGTAGACCAGCAGCTCCTGCGGATAGCCGGACGAGCGACAGTCGATCCACACGGCGACCGCTTCCCCGACACGCGTCCAGCACGTCTTTGGATCGATGCGATGGCTGAAGCGAGCACGCGACATACCGGAGGCCGGTGAAGACGCCGCCGGCATCGGTGCAACCCGTGTCGCATATCCATCGTCCGTACGCGAGGCCCGCTCCTCCCCGGCGGCCGGCGCTCGCGTGGCTGACGGTGATCCCGCGGAAGCGAGGACCGAGCGCGTAGGCGGGATGACGTGTCTCGGCGATGAACCGCGACAGCTCAGCTCTCGTTGGCGGCGCTGGGGTTGGTCCTCCTCGGGCACGGCGCCGCAGCCTCCGACCAGGGCGACCAGCAACACGCGCAGCCGGCGTCGCGGTATCCGGGCCCGGATCATCCCTGCGAAGCGTCCCACACGTGCGCATCGCCGTTCACCAGGTCAGCCGCGCGGCGCGGGTCAGGAGGTGGCGCCGCTCGGGTTCGCTGGTGGTGCGTCGGGCCGCCTCCTGGTAGCCGGCGCGCGCCGCGTCGTGGTCGCCGGCCATCTCCAGCAGGTGGGCCCGCACGGATACGAGGTGGTGGGAGGCGGAGATGCGCTCGTCGGCCGAGAGGGCGTCGAGCAGGGCCAGCCCGGCCGCGGGTCCTCGGACCTCGGCCACCGCCACCGCCCGGTTGAGCGTCACCGTCGGGTTGGGTGCCACGCGCTCGAGCACCGTGTAGAGAGCCAGGATCTGCGGCCAGTCGGTGACCTCGGCGGTGGGTGCGTCGTCGTGGACGGCGGCGATGGCGGCCTGGAGCTGGTACGGGCCGACCGGGCCCCTCGACAGCGTGTCGGTCACGAGCGCCACGCCCTCGGCGATGGCCTCGGCGTTCCAGAGCGTCCGGTCCTGCTCGCTCAGCGGCACCAGCGACCCGTCCGGGGCCGTGCGGGCCTGGCGGCGGGCGTCGGTCAGCAGCAGAAGGCCCAGGAGCCCGGCCACCTCGCCGTCGCCGGGGACCAGCCGATGGAGCTCGCGGGCCAGCCGGATGGCCTCGGCCGTCAGCTCGGCTCGCACCAGCCGCGTCCCCGACGTGGCCGTGTAGCCCTCGTTGAAGACGAGGTAGACCACATGGAGCACGACGCCGAGCCGCTTCGCCTGCTCAGCCGGCGGCGGCAGGTCGAAGCCGGCTCCGGCCGCCTTGATGCGCTGCTTCGCCCGGCTGATGCGCTGCGCCATGGTCGCCTCGGGCACGAGGAAGGCCCGGGCGATCTCGGCGGTCGACAGGCCGCCGACGGCCCGCAGCGTGAGCGCGACCTGCGACGGGGGCGTCAGCGCCGGGTGGCAGCACAGGAACAGCAGCGTGAGGGTGTCGTCGCCGGCGGGGCCACGGGCTTCGCCACCGGCGGGCGGGGGCGGAGTGCGGATGGCATCGGCCTCCTCCCGCCGGCGGCGGGCGGCGTCGCTGCGCAGCTGGTCGGCGAGGCGACGCGACGCCACCGTCACCAGCCACTCGCGGGGATGCTCCGGCCACCCCTGCACCGGCCACTGGGCCGTGGCCGCCACCAGCGCCTCCTGGACCGCGTCCTCGCAGGCGTCGAAGTGGCCGTAGCGGCGCACCAGCGCGCCGAGCACCTCCGGGACCAGCAGCCGGACGGCCCGCCAGTCGCTCACGGCTCGACGTCGGCCTCGTGCATGAGCGGCCGGACCTCGACACCCCAGTAGCGCGCCGACGGGTTGCGAGCCGCGATCTCCACGGCCCGTTCCAGGCTGTCGCAGTCGAGGATCGTGAAGCTGCCCAGGTACTCCTTGGCCTCGGCGAAGGGGCCGTCGGTCACCACCGGCGTCCCGTCGCTGACCCGGACCATCTTGGCGTTCACCTGGTCGGCCACGCCATACGCCCCGACCAGCTCACCCGACTCGAACAGCTCCTGGTTGAGGGCATCGGTCGCGCGGACGATCTCGGCGAAGGTCTCCGCACCCACCGAGCTGAACGCATCCTCGTTGCCGTAGATCAGCAGCATGTACTTCACAGCTCGCTCCTCTCACCGCTCTTTCCGGGCCGGTCCGACCAGGTCGCCGCTGGCGCCGCGATCGTCCAGCACCAGCTTCGCCCGCCCGGTGACGGTGTAGCGGATGTGGGTGACCTCGGGCGCCTCGACGACCCGGGTCGGGACCAGCTCGATGCCGTCGTCGGCGCCGAGGCCGAGGCTGGCGTCGAACAGGCGCTGGCCGTTGCCGAGCAGCACCGGGGCGATGTGCAGCTCGAGCTGGTCGAGCAGCCCGGCGCTCAGCACCTGGCGCAGGAGCTCCCCGCCGCCGGCCACCGCCACGTCCTTGCCGCCGGCGGCGTCCCGGGCCAGCTCGATGGCCCGCTCGGGTCCTTCGGTGACGAAGGTGAAGGAGGTGCCACCCTGCCGTTCGAGCACGTCCCGGGAACGGTGGGTGACGACGAACACCGGGGCGTGGAACGGCGGCTCCTCGCCCCAGGGCACCTCGCCGGCGTCGAACATGCGCCGGCCCATGACATAGGCACCGGCGGCCGCGAACGTCTCCCCGATGATCTCCGAGTCGATCGACTGCTCGCCGCCGGCGAACCCCAGCCGCTCGCGCCAGGCCATGGCATCGACGGCCCAGCGGGTGACCCGGAAGAAGCCGGGCGCTTCGGGGCCTCCCATCCAGCCACGCATGTCCTTCGGGGCCCGCGTGTCCCGCGGTCCGGTGTAGAAGCCGTCGAGGGACACCGACATCTGGGCGGTCACCTTGGTCATCGTTCGTGCTCCTCTCGTGTCGGTGGCCCCCTTGGCCGCCGGTGCCGGTAAGTCGGAGCCGACCGCCCGTTCTCGACATGCGCCGGCGAGCATCCGAGGGGACGCGGTCACGGCGGTGATCCCTGGCACGATGGCGGCATGGACATCCAGGACATCGGCATCTGGACGGGCTACCGCCCGTTCGGCATCGCTCGCGCCGGCGAGGCGGCCAAGCTCGCCGAGCAGCTCGGCTACGGCGCCTGGTGGGTGGGCATCTCTCCTCACGTGCCCGACGTGCGCCCGATCCTGGAGGCGACGTCGACCCTGGTCGCCGCGACCGGCATCCTCAACGTCTGGAGCAACGACCCGCGCGAGACGGCGGCGGCCGACGCGGCCCTGCGCGCGGAGTTCCCCGGGCGGTTCATGCTCGGTGTCGGCATCGGCCACCCCGAGGCGACGAGCGACTACCGCCGGCCGCTGCGCACGATGCGCGCGTTCCTCGACGGCCTCGACGCCTCGCCCACCCCGCCTCCGGTCGATGAGCGCTGCCTGGCGGCGCTGGGCCCGAAGATGCTCGACCTCGCCGGCGAGCGCACCGCCGGCGCCCATCCGTACTTCACGACCGTCGAGCACACGCGGTTCGCCCGCGAGCGACTCGGCTCCGGCAAGCTCGTGGCACCGGAACTGGCGTGCGTGGTCGACACCGACCCGGTGCGCGCCAAGGCCGTCGCCCGTGACTACGCGAAGCTCTACCTCGGCTTGAGCAACTACACGAAGACGCTGCTCGATTTCGGCTTCACCGAGCGCGACTTCGCCGGCGGCGGCTCGGACCGGCTGATCGACGCGGTCATCCCGCAGGGCAGCGCCGAGCAGATCGCCGAGGTCGTACGCGCGCACCTCGATGCGGGCGCCGACCACGTCTGCCTGCAGCCGCTGGGCGAGGAGGGCATCCCGCGCAACTCCTGGACCAGGCTCGCCAAGGCCCTGATCGGCTGACCTCCGCCCCTAGCGGCGGTCCGAACGGCGGACATGTCATCGTCTTGTTCAACGACCGTGGCTGACGAAACCGACCGCACGTTCCTCTCCGTGATGTTGATCGTTTCCGACGCCGTCGCGGCGGTCGGCTGGTACAAGACGGCTCTAGGGGCGAGCGAGCTCTGGGACTTGGGCGGCGTTGCCGGCCTTCACGTGCGGGGCGCCCCGTTCTTCGTGCACGAGGCCGTACCCGGCAAGACGAAGGAGTCGAGCCCGACCGACGTTGGTCTGACCACCACCCGGATCGAGGTGTTCGTCGAGGATCCGGGCCGCTTCATCGATCGCGCCGCCGAAGCCGGCGCGACGGATGTAGCGTCTCCGATCGATCACGAAACTCCGTGGGGAACTCATCGCCAGGGAGGGTTCACGGACCCGTTCGGGCATCGCTGGTCCGTCGGAGATCGCACGCCGTTGGAGTGGTCGCCGCGGTGATGTCGCGGTTCACGCGGGTCGCTCACCGCATCGGCCCGTCGCACCCGGCGTCGTCGGCATCGCGCCTCAGCCTCCCGCGGGCGGCGCACAGGCGATCGCGATGGCCGCGGTGTCCCAGTAGAACGGACGCACCTCGGCGATCCGCCCGTCCTGCACGCGGATGGTCTGCAGGATCGGAAAGCGAAGCTCCTGGCCGGTGGCACGCGCCCGTGCGCGGACGTGCGTGAGAACGACGGCGGTTCTCGATGTCGCCAGGAACTGCTGATCGACCATGTCGAACGCCTCCCAGGCCTGGCTCATCGCGAGGAAGAACCGCTCCATGCCGTCGTGCCCGCGCCATGTCCCGCCATAGGGGAGCGTGCCGGCCTGGTGCAGCTCCACATCAGGAGCGAAGAACGGTGCGAGCGTGTCGAAGCTCGCCTCGCCCGGCCCGCCGGCGGCCAGATACTCGGCTTCAGCGGCGTACATGCCCTTCAGCACAGCGGAGACGTCGTCCGATGGTGCCGTCATCTACATGCTCCTTTGTCATCGAGGGGCGATGGATACGGATCGAACGCGCGAACCGGCCAAGCTGTGAGATCGGCCGCGTAAGACGCACGCGCGGGCGGACGCCAACCGGTCACGCACCATCCCCGACCAGAGGAGCGCGACCTGCCATGCGTGACCAGCGAGGCATCGAATCCCGCAGCACTGCCGGCGAGGACCTGCAGGTGCTCGACAACGTCCTCCGGGACACGGGCGCGAGCGACGTCACCCGCCGGGGGCTGCTGCGCTCGGCCGCCGTCGGCACCGCGGCCGCCGGCGCGCTGAGCGTGCCGAGTCTGGCCGGCGCGGCGGGCGCGGGCGGCGAGTCACCGCGCGAGATCCTGTCGGCGCTCGCCACCGCCGAGAGCTTCGGCGTCACGTTCCTCACCGAGGCCGTGAAGCGTGCGCCCGGCACGCCCTCCGCCGGCCTCGTCGACACGCTGCGCGCCGCCAACACGGCGGAGTACGACCACGTCGTGGCGCTGCGCCGGCTCGGCGGCCGGCAGACGACGCTGAGGTTCTGGATCCCAGAGGCAGCCTTCGGCGCCGGGGGCGTCGGGCTGTTCGAGTCGATCGAGACGGCCGACACGCTCGAGCTGATGGGCTACCTCACCGGCGTCACCGCGTTCGCCAAGCGGGGCCAGGCCCGCGCGGCGCGATTCCTCGCCGAGGGGTGCGCGGTGGAGTCCGAGCACCGGGCGATCGCACGCTTCGCGCAGACGGCACTGGGCGGGCGCGCGCAGATCTCGATCGACCGCAGCTTCGCGCCGTGGAACGTCCGGACCGTGGGCGCGATGATCCGCGCACTCGAGGCCGCCGGCATCGGGTTCGGCGAGCAGGGGGCGGCGCCCGGGAGGTTCTACGACTTCCCCGGCGACCCGGTGGCCAACGGCTCCGGGCTGCGCAACAACGGCAGGCGCCCCGCCTGAGCTCCCGCGGTCGACGTCGTCGCTCGCCGGCGCAGAACCGCGCGCGCTAGCATTCGCCCCGGGGCGTGAAGCCGTGCCCCTTTCCATGCAGAGCCATCCCAGTCGTGCCCGCTCGAATGGCCGCGATCTGCTCCGGACTGTCGCCGAGGGCACCGCGGGAGCCGTCGGCGATGCGTTCCTCCGCTGCCTCGTGCACCACGTCGGGCTGGCGTTCGATGCGAAGTTCGCCTTCGTCGCCGAAGCCACGGACGCGAGCGGCGAGCACGTGCGGGTGGTCAACGGCTGGTACGACGGCGACTGGATGGACGAGCCGTTCGAGTACGACACGGAGGGCAAGCCGTGCGCGCTCGTGGTGCAACGGGACGTCGTCGCGTTCCCCGACGCGCTGACGGAGCGCTTCCCTGCGGCGAAGCCGGCGATCGACCTGGGGCTCGAGAGCTACCTCGCCGTCTGCCTGCGCGCCACGGACGGCGCGCACCTCGGGCACCTGGCCGTCATGGACGCGGGGCCGATGGAGGCGCGGGACGACGATGTGTCCGCCCTGCGCATCTTCGCTTCACGCGCGGCAGCCGAGCTCGAGCGGCGGCGTCAGGCCGCGGCGCTGCGCACCTCGCGCGCGCGCGTGATCGAGGCCGCCGACGCCGAGCGCCGGCGCGTCGGCCGCGACCTGCACGACGGCCCCCAGCAGCGGCTGGCCGCCGTCGGCAACCTCGTCCGGCTCGCCCAGCGCAAGCTCGAGCGCGGCGATCAGGCGACGGACGTGCTCCAGCTCGCCGACGACGAGCTCGGTGACGCACAGGCTGAGCTGCGCCACCTCGCGCGCGGGCTCCACCCGGTGGCGCTGTCGGAGCGCGGGCTTCGCAGCGCGCTCGAGTCGCTCACGGTCGGGAGCGAGGTGCCCGTGACGCTCGAGGTGAGCACCGGCGAGCTGCCCGACGAGATCGAGCTCGCCGCGTACTTCCTCGTCAGCGAGTCGCTCACGAACGCGCGCAAGTACGCCGAGGCCGAGGCCGTGCAGGTCCGCATCGCGCCCGCGGATGAGGCGGTGCTCGTCGAGATCGTCGACGACGGCGCAGGCGGTGCCGACCCGGCGGCCGGTACGGGCCTTCGCGGGCTCGCCGACCGGATCGACGCGCTCGAGGGACAGCTCGAGGTCGAGAGCCCGCCGGGCGCAGGGACGCGCGTCAGCGCGCGCCTCCCGCTCCCGGCCTCGGACTGACGCCCGACCGGCATCACTCCGCCGTCGCCGGCTCGCCCGGGCTCGGGATCTCGATCGGCTCGGGCGCCGGCTGGGTCAGCCGCAGGGGATTGCCGAACGGGTCACGCAGCCCGCAATCGATGCCGTAGAAGTGCTCGGTCGGCTCCTGGGTGAACTCGACGCCCTTGGCGACGAGCTCCTCGTAGGTGCGCCGGCAGTCCTCGACGCTGAAGATCACGCCCGCGCCCCCGCCCTTCGCGACCAGCGCGCGGATCGCCTCCGCCGTCTCCTCGTCGTGGCCCATGTCCGGCGTGGAGAGGACGAGCTGCGTGTCGGGCCTGCCCGGCACGTTGAGGCTGAGCCAGCGCAGGAAGCCGAGGTCCGCGTCGGTGTGGACCTCGAGCCCGAGCTTGCCGACGTAGAAGTCCAGCGCCTCGTCCTGATCGAGCACGTGGATGAAGGTGTGCGTGAGCGCGTTGATCATGGCCGCAACGCTACGCGCGGCGCGGCGAGGGCGCTTCTCCGAAACTGCGGTCCTGGTCGCGATGGCTCGCCGGCCGCGCCCAGGCCATGACGACGCACGTCGGGACGTAGCCGGCGGTGCCGGCGCCGGCGCGCCACGCCGCGCGATACGAAGACGGCGGCATCCCGACGACGCGCCTGAACGTGCGGCTGAACGACCCGAGGCTGACGAACCCGACCTCGAGGCAGACCTCCGTCACGGGCCGGTCGGTCTCGCGCAGCAGCGCCATCGCGCGCTCCAGCCGACGGCGCTGGAGGTAGCGATGGGGCGTCTCGCCGAAGGTCTGCTTGAACGTGCGGATGAAGTGCGCCTCGGACGTCAGCGCGATGCGCGCCAGCGCCGGCACGTCGAGCGGCTCGGCGAACGATCGGTCCATCGCGTCGCGCGCGCGCAGCAGGCGCCGGCTGGGAGCATCGATGCGCGGCACGGTCACCGTCCGCCCCGCGCCCGAACGACCCCTAGCCGAGCACGCTGAGCGCCGCGGCCGCGATGCGGTCCTCGTTCGGCATCGCCGCCGTCTCGAGGTTCTTCGCGTAGGGCAGCGGGACCTCCGCCATCCCGACCCGCTCGACGGGCGCGTCGAGGTCGTCGAAGCAGGCCTTGGAGATGCGCGCGGCGAGCTCGGCGGTGACCCCGTAGGACGGCCACCCCTCCTCGACGCAGAGCGCCCGGTTCGTCTTGCCGACCGACGCCGCCACCGTCTCCATGTCGAGCGGGCGCAGCGAGCGGAGGTCGACGACCTCGGCCGAGATGTCGTGCTCCTCGGCGAGCTGCTCCGCGACGTGCAGCGCGCGCACGGTGGCGAAGCCGTGCGAGACGATCGTGAGGTCCGTGCCCTCGCGCGGAATCGCCGCCCGGCCGATCGGGACGATGAAGCCCGGGTCGAGCGGGACGTCGCCCTTCTCCTTGTAGATCGGGAGGTTCTCGATCACGAGGACGGGGTCCTCGTCGCGGATCGCCGCCTTCAGGAGGCCCTTCGCGTCGGCCGGGTTGGCCGGCGTCACGACCTTGAGCCCGGGCGTGCCGGCGAACCAGCCGTCGAACGACTGCGAGTGCTGCGCCGTGAGCTGGTTGCCCGCGCCGTTCGGCGTGCGGATGACGAGCGGGCAGCGCACCTCGCCGCCGAACATCGCGCCGATCTTCGCCGCGTGGTTGATCACCTGGTCCATCGCGACGAGGAGGAAGTTGAGCGTCATGATCTCGACGATCGGGCGCTCGCCGAGCATCGCGGCGCCGACGCCGGCGCCCACGAAGCCCTCCTCGGAGATCGGCGTGTCGCGGACGCGGTCGGCGCCGAACTCGGCCATCAGGCCGGCGGTCACCTTGTAGGAGCCCTCGAAGACCCCGACCTCCTCGCCCATGATGAACACGCGCTCGTCGTGCGCGAGCTCCTCGCGCAGCGCGAGGCGGAGCGCCTCGCGGTAGGTCATGCGCTCGACGCCCGTGGCCTGGTCCTGCTGCTGCTCGTCGACGACGCTCACTTGCCCAGCCCCCCGTCGAACACGAGCTCCTCCTCGCCGAACGGGCTGCCCGGGCGCATGCGCGCGAACTGCTCGTCGGACCCTTCGCTGTGCATCGCCCAGGCGAGGCCGCCGACCTCCGGCTCGGGCGATTCGTCGGCGAACTTCACCGCGGCCTGCACGCGCTCCTCGACGCGCTCGTCGATCTCGCGCAGCTGCTCGGTCGTCGCGCCCGCCTCGCGCAGGCGCGCGGCGGTCCGCAGGAGCGGGTCGCGCTCCTGGTGCTGGGTGATCTCGTCCTTGGTGCGGTACGCCAGGCCGGCGTCGGCGACCGAATGGCCGCGGTAGCGGTAGGTGATCGCCTCGAGCACGGCCGGCAGGCGCTCCTCGCGCGCCCGCTGCAGCAGGCGCCCGGTGACGTCGATCACGCGCTCGAGGTCGTCGCCGTCGACGGGCTCGCCGTGCATCCGGTAGGCGCTCGCGCGCTTGTGCAGCTCGGGCTCGGACGACGCGCGCTCCACCGCGGTCCCCATGCCGTACTTGTTGTTGACGACGAGGAAGACGACCGGCAGGCGCCACAGCGCGGCGAGGTTGAGCGACTCGTGCCAGGCGCCCATGTTCACGGCGCCGTCGCCGAGCTCGCAGACGACGGCCTGCGGCTTGCCCTGGCGCACGAGCGCCAGCGCGAGACCCGTGGCGAGCGGGAGCTGGCCGCCGACGATGCCCCAGCCGCCGTAGTAGCCGCGCTCGGTGTCGAGCAGGTGCATCGATCCGCCGCGGCCGTGGGCGCAGCCGTCCTTGCGGCCGAACAGCTCGGCCATGACCGCCTCGGGCGACGTGCCGCGCGCGAGCGCGAACCCGTGCGAGCGGTAGCCGGTGACGAGCAGATCCTCGTCCTGCATGGCGTCGACGACGCCGACGCACGTCGCCTCCTGGCCCGAGGACAGATGGCAGTAGCCGCCGATCTTGGCGGCCTTGTACTGGCGCTCGGCCTCGGTCTCGAATACTCGGATCAGCAGCATCTGCTCGTACATCGCGAGCAGCTCGGTGCCGGCTGGCGCTATCGCCACGGTCAGGCCTCCTCGAAGAAATCAGGATGCTGCGCCCTGATGCGCGGCACCTCCTGCAGGACGTTGCGTAGGTGATCGCGGAGCACCGCTTCGGCGCCGTCGGAGTCGTGGTCGGCCACGGCCGCGACCACCCCATGGTGTTGCTCGATCATCAGCGCGAGGTAACTCGGGACCGGCATGCTCAGCCGCCGGACCCGGTTGAGATGGCCCCGCGCACGCTGGCTGACGGGCCACACGGCGCGGTGCTCGGAGAGGTCGCACAGCGCCTGGTGGAACGCGTCGTCGAGGACGTAGAACGCGTCGAAGTCGTCGCTGTCGCGGGCCCGTTCCTGGGCCCGCAGGATGTCCTCGAGCGCGGCGATGTCGTCCTCCGTCGCCAGCTCCGCCGCGCGGCGCACGCACGCACACTCCAGCGCCTCGCGGATGAACGCCGCGTCACCCACCGCGGGGGTCGAGATGCGGGTCACGAACGTGCCCAGCTGCGGCACGATCTCGACCAGCCGCTCGTCGCGCAGGCGCACGAGCGCCTCGCGGATCGGGGTCCGGCTGACGCCGAGCCGGGCGGCGAGCTCGTTCTCGGAGAGCTGCCGGCCGGGCTCCAGCTCCGCGCGGACGATCGCCTCGCGGAGCGCCGCGTAGGCCTGCACCCGGGCGGACGCCGTCGAGTGCTCACGCAGGAGCGAACGGTCGAGCCGGTCCATGCCTGGATACTTGCATACAAGGGTCGTCCGAGATCCGGCGGGCATATAAGCTCGGACGATCCGACGGGAGGAGCCAGGATGGACGAAGAGGCATTCAACATGTCGCTGCGGAAGTTCCTGAAGAAGCTCGGCGTGACCGCGCAGCGCGAGATCGAGATCGCCGTGCGCGAGCAGCTCGACGCCGGCGCGCTGCAGGGCGGCGAGAGCCTCCGGGCCGAGGCGACCCTCACCGTGGAGGGCGTGGCGCAGCCCGTCGTGGTCACCGGCACGATCGCGCTCAGCTGACGATGGCGGACGACACGCCGGCCGTGCGCGTCGAGCTGCCGCTGCGCCATCGCGACATGGACGAGCTGGGCCACGTCAACCAGGCCGTCTACCACGAGCTGCTCGAGGAGGTCCGCGCCGCGCTCTTCAACCAGGCGCTGCCGGACCTCCCGTTCACCGAGTACGTGCTCGTCCACGTCGAGCTGGACTACCGGCGCGAGGTGCGCATGGCCGATCGCCGGCTGACGGGCGAGTGCCGCGTCGCCGAGCTCGGCAGGTCGCGCATCGAGCTCGAGAACCGGCTGCTGCTGGCCGACGGCGGCGTCGCCGTGGAGGGGCGCGCCGTGCTCGTCGCCTGGGATCCCGAGGCGCGCAAGGCGCGCGCGCTCACGGACGACGAGCGCGCCGCGCTGCAGTCGGCGAGCTGACAGGTCAGGTCAGGTCGAGCGTCTCCGCCAGCAGCCCGCTCGCCGCCGCGACGGCCCGCAGGCAGGGGGCGTCGATGCCGGTGAGGTCCGCGAGCTCGACGACCGCGTCGATCAGCGCGGCGAGCTCGAGCGGCTTGCCCGCCTCGAGGTCCTGCAACGTGGACGGCTTGTGCTCGCCGACCCGCTCGGCGCCGGTCAGCCGCCGCTCGATCGACACCGAGGGCTGCGCGCCGACCGCGTGCGCGATCTCCAGCGTCTCCTCCATCATGTTCGCCACCAGCTGCCGCGTCGGCGGGTGGCCGCACATCGCGGCGAGGGTCGCGCGCGTCAGGGCGCTGAGCGGGTTGAACGCGACGTTGCCCATCAGCTTGACCCAGATCTCGTCGCGGACCTGCGCCTCGACCGGGCACTTGAGCCCGCCCTCGATCATCGCCTCGCTGAACGCCCGGCAGCGCGCCGAGATCGAGCCGTCGGGCTCGCCGATCGTGAAGCGCGTGCCCTCGAGGTGGCGCACGACGCCCGGCTCGGCCAGCTCCGTCCCCGAGTAGACGACACAGCCGATCGCCCGCTCCGGCGGGATCACGCGGGAGACCGCGCCGCCGGGATCGACGGCCTCGATGCGCCGTCCCCCGTACTCCCCGTCGATGCCGTGGAAGTACCACCAGGGGATCCCGTTCTGGCCGGCCACGACCGCCGTCTCGTCGTGCAGCAGCGGCTCGAGCAGCGGTCCGCAGCTCGCGTACGAGTTCGCCTTGAGCCCCAGGAAGACGAAGTCGACCGGCCCGATGTCGCTCGGGTCGTCCGTCGCCGGCGGGTGGGCCTCGAAGTCGCCGCGCTCCGACAGCACGCGCACGCCGTTCCTGCGCAGCGCCTCGAGATGCGCGCCGCGCGCGATCAGGTGCACTTCCGTCCCCCCGCGCGCCAGCGCCGCGCCCACGTACGCGCCGATCGCCCCCGCTCCGAGCACCGCGACCTTGATCGCCATCACCGCCTTCCCCCGGCGACCGTGCGGCCGCCCTCGAGTCGCAGGACGGACATGACGGGGCCGAGTGCGACTTGTCCGAGTCCGCAGATGGAGGTCAGGCGCATCGTCTCTTCGAGCTCGTCGATGCGCTGGTCGACGTCGTTGGCGTTGCCGCCGCGTTCGAGCACGTCGGCGAGGATCTGCTGGGCCTTGTGCGAGCCGACGCGGCAGGGCACGCACTTGCCGCAGGACTCGTTGCGAAAGAAGTTGAGCACGTTGGTGGCGGCCGCGAGCAGGTCGGTGCCCTCCGCCAGGACGACCATCGCGCCGGTGCCGAGCGCCGATCCGGCCTCGGCGACCGCGTCGAACGTCAACGGCAGATCGACGCAGTCGGGGCCGAGGAAGTTCGTCGAGGCGCCGCCGGGCTGCACCGCACCCACCCCGGCGCCGTCGCGCACCCCGCCCGCCAGCGCGATCACCTCAGACACCCGTGTGCCCGCCGGCACGCAGAACACGCCCGGCTGCTCGACATGCCCGGAGACCGAGAAGAACTTCAACCCGGCACCGCCGTTGACACCCTGCTCCTTCCACCACTGGGCGCCGCGCTGCAGGATGACCGGGACCGCGGCGAAGGTCTCGACGTTGTTCATCAACGTCGGCCGCCCATGCAGCCCGTAGCCGCCCGGGAACGGCGGCTTGTTGCGCGGCTCGCCGCGATGGCCCTCCATGCACTCCAGCAGCGCGGTCTCCTCACCCAGGATGTAACCGCCCGGAGACGTGAACACGTCGATCGAGACATCCTCCAACAGCCCCGCCGCGCGGGCACGCTCGATCTCCTCACGCAACACCCGCTCCTCGGGCTCGTACTCATGGCGGATGAACACCCACGCCTGCTGCGCGCCCACGGCACGCATCGCGATCAGCATCCCCTCGATCACCAGGTGCGGCTGCTCGGCCAGGATCTGACGATCCTTGAACGTGCCCGGCTCGGCCTCGTCGGCATTGCAGATCACGTACTTGACCGGATCCTCCTGACCGCGGACCATCGCCCACTTCTTCCCCGTCGGGAACCCCGCCCCGCCCATCCCCTTGATCCCGGACTCATCGAGCACCGGCACCGGATCACCCTCGAACGAGCGATACACCCGGTAATGCTCCTCCGCGCCGGCGTAGGGGTCGTTCGGCCGCCGCCCCTCCCCGCGACGCACCTCCGGATAGGCCTCCTCCACGATCGCGACCGGCGCCTGATCACACCGGCCCACGCACGAGACCTCGTGCACGCTCGCGCCCTGCGGGATCTCGGCCCGATCACGCGCCAGCCAGCACGACAGATCACGACACACCGCCACCTCCAACCCCTCCGGCGGCGAAGTCCGGAAATGCGGATAAAACGAGACGATCCCCTCGATCTCATACAACGGCCGCCGCCAATCGCGCGACAACCGCACCAGCTCCTCACGCGGCAACCACCCATGCTCACGCTGGATCGCCGTCAACGGCGAGATCAACGACGGACCCGGAAACTTGCCGGCGCGCGCCTCCACGCCAGGGACACGGCCATTGTCGCGCGACATCAGATCCCCTCCCGTCTGCTCGCCGGCTCGTGTGCCGCGCCGCTCCCGGCCCGCTCGATCTTGACGGCGCAGAACTTGAACTCCGGGATCTTCCCGACCGGGTCGATCTCGTCGATCGTCAAGAGGTTCGCCGAAGCTTCGCGGAAGTGGAACGGGATGAAGCACGTTCCCGGCGTGTCGCGCTGCGAGAGCCGCGCCCGCAGCTCGATCGTTCCGCGCCGGCTGGAGACGCGCACGAACGCGCTCTCCGTCACGCCCATCCGCGCCGCGTCATCTGGGTTCAGGTACACGTGGGCCTCGGGCTGGATCGCGTCCAGGGCGAACGAGCGGCGCGTCATCGACCCCGTGTGCCAGTGCTCGAGCAGCCGGCCGGTGTTGAGGATGAACGGGTACTCCTCGTCGGGCAGCTCCTTCGCCGGCAGCCACTCCGCCGGCACCAGGTGCGCCTTGCCGTCGTCCGTCCCGAACGACTCGCTGAACAGCACCACCGTGCCGTCGGAGTGCTCCGGGTCGGGGTTGGGATACAGCCGGCCCGTCGCGCCCAGGTTGTCGTAGGACAGCCCCGAGTAGCTCGGCATCGTCGACACGAGCTCGTCGAAGATCTCGCTGGGCGAGCCGTACGTCATCTCGAGCCCGATGCGGTTCGAGATGTCCTGGATGATCTCCCAGTCCGGCCGTGCGTCGCCGGGCGGGTCGAGCACCTTGCGCCCGATCTGCACCCGCCGGTCGGTGTTCGTGTAGGTCCCGTCCTTCTCCAGGAACGACGTCGCGGGCAGCACCACGTCGGCGAACTCGGCCGTCTCGGTCAGGAAGATGTCCTGCACGACGAGGAACTCCAGCGCGGCGAGCGCCTTGCGGACCTTGTTGACGTTCGGATCCGACAGGAACGGGTTCTCGCCCATCATGTACATCCCGCGCACGCCCGCCCTGGAGCGCGCTGCCCACGATCTCGGTCACGGTCAGGCCGGGCTCGGGATCGAGCGGGCGGCCCCATGCGGCCTCGAACTTCTCGTGCGCCGCCGGGTGCTCCACGCGCTGGTAGTCCGGGAACATCATCGGGATCAGCCCCGCATCCGACGCGCCCTGCACGTTGTTCTGCCCGCGCAGCGGATGCAGGCCCGTGCCCGGCCGGCCCACCTGACCGGTGATCGAGCACAGCGCGATCAGGCAGCGCGCGTTGTCGGTGCCCGTCGTGTGCTGCGAGATCCCCATGCCCCAGAAGACGACCGCGGCGCCGGCCTCGCCCCACAGCTTCGCGACCGTGCGGATCAACTCGGCGTCGATCCCGCAGATCTGCGCGGCGCGCTCGGGCGGGTACTCCTTCACGGTCTTCGCGAGCTCGCCGTAGTTCGTCACGCGATCGCGGATGAACTCGCGGTCGACCAGCCCGAGCCGGATGATCTCGTGCAGCACGCCGTTGTAGAACGCGACGTCGGTGCCCGGCTTGATCTGGCAGAACACGTCGGCGTGGTCGGCGACCCGCTCGCGCCGCACGTCGACGACGATCAGCTTCGTGCCGCGCCGCCGCGCCTGCTTGAAGAACGACGACGCGACGGGGTGGTTCGCCGTCGTGTTCGTGCCCGCCAGGATCGCCACGTCGGCGTTGATGATGTCGCCGTACGTCGTCGACACGGCCCCGGAGCCGACGCCCTCGAACAGCGCGGCGACGCTCGAGGCGTGGCACAGGCGCGTGCAGTGGTCGACGTTGTTGGTCCCGAACCCGGCGCGGATCAGCTTCTGGAAGAGGTAGGCCTCCTCGTTCGAGCACTTCGCCGAGCCGAACCCGGCGATCGCCCCCGGTCCGTGCTCGCCGTGGATCCCCTTCAGCCGGGACGCCACGAGGTCGAGCGCCTCCTCCCACGTCGCCTCGCGGAAGTGCGGCAGCACCTCGTCGTAGTCGACGAGCCCGCCCGCCTTGCCGCTCCCCCGGCCCGTCCCGCGCACGTCGCCCGAGAGCGGGCCCTTGGGGTAGGACCCTTCGCGCCGGATCAACGGCACCGTCAGCCGCTGCTTCGACGCGGCGTAGTCCCAGCCGTAGCGGCCCTTCACGCACAGCCGGCTCTGGTTGCCCGGCTGCTCGCGGCCGTCCGCGAACGAGATCGCCCCGCGCTCGTCGTCCACGTGATACGTCAACGCGCAGCCCACGCCGCAATACGGGCACACCGTGTCGACCGGCCTGAGCTCCTCGCGCGGGCGGATCGGCACGTCGCGGATCGGCTTGTTGACCAGCGCGCCCGTGGGGCAGGCGGCCACGCACTCGCCGCAGGTCACGCACGTCGACTCGCCCATCGGATCGTTGAGGTCGAACGCGATCCGCGACTCATAGCCCTTGCCGCTGCGGCCGATCACGTCGTTGCCCTGGATGTCGTCGCAGGCCCGCACGCAGCGGTCGCACAGGATGCACGCATCGTGGTTGACGCTGATCACCGGGTTCGAGTGATCCTCGCCGCGCCCCCGCCCGTTGGGCAGGTCGTCGCGGCTGACGCCGTACCGGCGAGCCAGCACGAGCAGCTCGTTGTCGGCCGTCGTCGTCTCCTTCGGATCCTCGTCGGCCGGGGGCTGGTCGACGAGCAGGAGCCGCGTGAGCATCGCCCGCTGCCGCTCGACCTCGTCGGTGGCGGTCTTGACCTCCATCCCGTCCTCGCACGGGCGCACGCAGGCGGCGGCCAGCACCCGCCCGCCCACGTCGACCGCGCACGTCCGGCAGACGCCGACGGGGTCGTAGCGCTCGTCGTGGCACAGGGCGGGGATCTCGATCCCCACGGCCTTCGCCGCCTCCCAGATCGTCGTGCCGTCGGCGACGCTGACCTCGTGGCCGTCGACGGTCAGCGTCACCGTCCGGGACTCGATGGATTCCGAGCTGGAGATCGCCACGTTCGATCAGTACCCCCGACGCGCGTCGGCTACCCGGCGTCCGCGCGGGTGCGGTCCGCGGCCTCCCCGTAGCCCAGTGCCGCGGACACCTCGGCGCTGTGCCGGCAGAGGAGCCGGCCGAGCTCGCCCGTGTCGGCATGGACGATCCGCGACGTCGGGGCGGAGATGCTGATCGCCGCGAAGGCCGTCGCCTGCCCGTCGAACACCGGCGCCGCGACGCAGCTCACGCCCTCCTCGTGCTCCTCGTCGTCGAGCGCGTAGCCGCGGCGGCGGATGCGCGCGAACTCGTCCAGCAGCGACGCCACCGTGGTGTGGGTGCGCGGCGTCAGCCGTTCGAGCGGCTCGCGCTCGGGCGGGTACATGGCGGCGATCGTCTCGGGCGGCCGGTGGGCGAGCATCGCCTTGCCCGACCCGGTGGTGTGCGCGAGCGCGGAGCTGCCCAGCTCGGTGAACATCCGCATGCTGTGCCGGCCCGCGACCTGGTCCACGTAGACCACGCGATCGCCCACCAGGATCACCAGGTTCGTCGTCTCGCTCGTCGCGGACCGGATGCGCTCGAGGTGCGGCCGCGCGGCGCTGCACAGGGCGGCGGTCTGCGCCTGCATCCCGCCGGCCAGCTCGAGCACCTTCAGGCCGAGCCGGTAGCGCCCGTGCGTCGCGTCCTGCCGCACGTACCCGCGGTCCGCGAGACTCGCGAGCAGCCGATGGGCGGTGCTCACGCCGAGCCCCGTGCGGGCGGCGACCTCCGAGACCCCGAGCTCGCCGCCGGCCGCGACGGACTCGAGCACGTCGAGGGCGCGGTCGACGGACTGCACGCGTTCGCGCCGCGGCGTCGTCATGTCCACCAGCGTAGGGCCATCGGGATCGGATTTCCACATGATGGGAACAGGCACGTGGTCGCTCAGCCGGCCAGCTCCGGCATCGGGGCGAACGGCTCGGGCACCGTGCCCTCGACCGGCTCGAACTCCCGGATGTGGTCGATCGACCGGCCCATCGCGGCGTCGTCCTCGGCGGCGACCAGGACCTCCACGAGCACCGGCACCCGGCGCTCCGCCGCCTCCGTGACGGCCCAGTCGAGGGCGCTCGCGATGTCCCCCGGCTCGCTGACCTGGACGCCGTTTGCGCCCATCGCCCGCATGACGGCCACGTGGTCGATCCCGGGATGCCCGCCGGGGCCGTCGTAGGAGAGCTTGACCTCGTAGTTCATGTCGTAGGCCTCCTCCGCCTGGCGGATCAGGCCCATGTAGCCGTTGTTGACCATCACCAGGACGAACGGCACCTCGTACTGGACCGCGACGGCGACCTCCTCCATGAGGAACTGGAAGGAGTAGTCGCCGACCACGCCCACGACGAGCTTCTCGGGCGCGGCGAGCTTGGCGCCGATGCAGGCCGGCACCTCCCAGCCGAGCGGCCCCGCCTGGCCGCAGCAGAGGTAGTGGCGCGGCTTGTAGGCGAGCTGGAACTGCCCGCTCCAGATCTGGTAGAGCCCGATCGCCGTGACGAAGACCGTGTCCTCGTCGAAGTACGCGTTGATCTCGCGGAAGACGCGCGGCGGCTTGATCGGCACGTCGTCGAAGTCGGTGCGCCGGACCAGGGCGTCCTTCAGGTCAGCGACCCGACCGACCCAGTCGCCCCTCGACCGCGTCGCGCGCCCGGCCGCCAGCTCGCGCAGCGCACCGAGCGCCGCCCGCGCGTCGCTGACGATGCCGAGGTCGGACGGGAACACGCGCCCGATCTGCTGCGGGGAGATGTCGACCTGGATGAACGTGCGGTCGCCGCGGTAGACGTCGATGTCCCCGGTGTGGCGGTCGCCGAAGCGGGCGCCGACGGCGAGCACCACGTCGCTCTCGAGGAAGATCTGGTTGGCGAAGCGCTGGGAGGTCTGGATCCCCACCGTCCCGGCCCACAGCGGATGGTCCTCCGGTATCGCGCCCTTCCCCATCAGCGTCGGCGTCACCGGGATCTGGAGCTCCTCGGCCAGCGCGACCAGCTCGCCGGCCGCATCGGCCAGGATCACGCCGCCGCCCGCGAGGATCAGCGGGCGCTCGTGCGCTTCCAGCAGGTCCAGCGCCGCGCGGATGGCGCCCGGATGCGGCCCGGGCGCGACATACGGCAGCGCATGGTCCGTCGCGGGGTCGTAGGCGATGTCGGGGCCCTTCTGCACGTCGAGCGGCAGGTCGATCAGCACCGGTCCGGGCCGCCCCTCGCGCGCGACGCGGAACGCCTCGCGGAACGCCCACGGGAGCTGCGCGGTCTCCTTGACCTGGTAGGCCCACTTGCACACCGGCCGGGCGATCTCGACGATGTCGACCGCCTGGAAGGCCTCCTTGTGGAGCATCGACCGGTTCGCCTGGCCGGTGATGCAGATGATCGGGATCGAGTCGGCCAGCGCGGTGTAGAGGCCGGTGATCATGTTCGTCCCGGCGGGGCCGGACGTGCCGATGCAGATGCCCGGCTCGCCGGTGATCCGCGCCCACCCGTCGGCGGCGTGCGTCCCGCCCTCCTCGTGGCGCACCGCGAGGTGGCGGATGTCCGAACGGCGCAGCGCGTCGTAGAGCGGCAGGATCGCCGCACCGGGGATGCCGAACGCGACGCGCACGCCCTCGTCCTCGAGCACGCGGACCACGGCTTCCATGGGGTTCATGCGGGGCACGGGCGCTCCTCCTCAGGTCGTGGCGGCCAGGTGTTCCGAGCCGATGCGGTGGTCGGCGAGCTCCTCGGCGAGCGCCAGCAGACCGGAGTGATCGTCGCCGCCGTGGCCCTTGGCCCGCAGCGCGCGGAAGCCCTGCTGCACGAGGCCGGTCACGGGCAGCGGGACGCCGTAGGCGCTGCCCGACTCGAGGGCGATGTCGAGGTCCTTGTGGTGCAGGTCGATCCGGAACCCCGGCGTGAAGTCGTGCTCGAGGAAGTTGCGCCGGCGCATCTCCATGACGCGGTTCGCGGCGAGCCCGCCGCCGAGCACGTCGAGGATCCGGTCCGGCTCCACGCCCGCCTTCGAGCCGAGCACGAGCGCCTCGCTCACCGCGGCGATCGTGACCGCGACGACGACCTGGTTGCAGGCCTTGACCACCTGTCCCGCGCCGTGGCCCCCGACGTGCACGATCGTCTTCCCGAGCACCTCGAGCAGCGGCCGGGCGCGCTCGAGGTCCGCCGCGTCCCCGCCGACCATGATCGACAGCGTGCCCTCGCGTGCGCCGACGTCCCCGCCGCTGACGGGGGCGTCCAGCGCGCCCACGCCGCGCTCGCGCGCTGCGTGCGCGACCGCGACGGACCGCGTGGGGTGGATCGTGCTCATGTCGACGAGCAGGTCGCCGCCGGACGCCCCGTCGAGGACGCCGTCGCTCCCCAGGACGACGTCCTCGACGGCCGGCGAGTCGGGCAGCATGGTGATCACCACGTCGGCCCGCTCGGCGACCTCGCGGCCGCTCGACGCGGCCTCGGCGCCCGCCGCGACGA
Organism: uncultured Solirubrobacteraceae bacterium; assembly: GCA_963827335.1. Lineage (GTDB taxonomy): Bacteria > Actinomycetota > Thermoleophilia > Solirubrobacterales > Solirubrobacteraceae > DASQMT01. The sequence continues at coordinate 283,737 of CAWHAP010000023.1, read as the reverse complement.
GCTCCCCGACGGGCTCGCGGCTGCGGTTGTGGACCACCAGCGGGTGGCCGGCCTGCAGCAGGTTCAGGGCCATCGGCGCGCCCATCACGCCGAGCCCGACGAATCCGACGGTGTCCGCCATTCCGTGCTCCTCTCCGCTCGCGTCAGGCCCGGGCGCGGGTGCCGCGCTGCTCGCGCGGCAGCCACGCGAGGGCGGCCTCGGTGTCGCCCGCCGGCGCCTTGTACTCCAGGCCGACATGGCCTTCGTAGCCGAGCTCGGCGAGGCGCGCCAGGACGTACTCGAAGTTGATCTCGCCGGTGCCCGGCCGGCCACGGCCCGGGCTGTCGGCGATCTGGACGTGGGCGATCTCGTGCAGGTGGCGCTCGATCGTCGCCGTCAGGTCGCCCTCCATGCGCTGCATGTGGTAGGCGTCGTACTGCAGCTTCACGTTGCCGCGCCCGACGTTGTGCACGAAGTCCGAAGCGGCCTGGGTGCTCGACAGCAGATAGGGACCGTTCTCGTACGTGTTGACGGCCTCGATCAGCACCTCGGCGCCCTGCGCGCGAGCGGCGTCGGCCGCGAAGCGCACGTTGTCGCGTGCGAGCTCGAGCTGCGCCACGCGCTCCATGCCCGGCAGCTCGTGGCCGGCGAGGGCGTTGAGCTTCCGGCATCCGACGGCGTCCGCCAGCTCGAGGGCGACGGGCACGTTGGCGCGGAACGCCTCCCGGCGGGCCGGGTCGCTGATCAGGCCGCGGTCGCCGGCCGGCATGTCGCCGGCGTCGAAGTTCAGCCCGATGACCTCGACCCCGGCGTCCTCGATCGCGGCGCGGACGGCGGAGAGGTCCTCCCCGCTCGGCCACCAGAGCTCGACGGCATCGAAGCCGGCATCACGCGCACGGGCGAACCGCTCGAGCAGCGGGACCTCGGTGAAGAGGATCGAGACGTTCAGGCAGAAGCGCGGCATGGGCCCGCACGCTAGCGCGCATCTTCCGTATGTCAAAAAACATTTCCCGCATAACGGAAAACGTCGTGGATAAGACCGCTATACTGGGTTTTGTTTCGCTACCTCCCCAGACCCAGGATCCCACTATGAGCACGACGACGCCGAACCACCTGGCCCACTCCCGGGCGCAGCTCGCAGAGGCGAGCGAGCTCGCCGACGCCGGCAGCACCGCCCTTGCCCGCATCCGCCTCCTCGCTGCGGCGGACCACGCGCTGATCGCGCTCGCCGCGCACCGCGCGGTCGACGTCGCGCACGGCCGCCCGGAGGTCGATCGCCTCGCGATCGCCGTGGAGCTCGCCGAGCTCGGCGCCGCTCCGGACGACGCCGCACCGGTCCTGCGCGACCTCGACGACGACCGCGCCGACCTGATGCAGGACCCCGCGCTGACGGCACGGCTCGCCGCCGGCTTCGGGCTGGTCCACGCGCTCATCGACGCCTCCGTCGCCCACACCGCGGTCGCGGCGCAGCACGAGGTCGCATCCCGCCTGCCGCTGTACGGCGGCGCGAACGGCGCGCTCGACGCGCGCGGCGCCGAGGCGGCCGCCCGCGGGCTGACCCGCGTCGCCGCGGCGGTCCGGACCGCGGTCAGCCGCTAGGCGGCGAACGCCGTCACCGCGCCGGCCAGGAACACGATCCCGAGCGTGATCCGGCGGAAGGTGGCCTCGGGCAGGCGCGGGCCGACCATCGTGCCGATCCAGTTCCCGGCGAGCGAGGCCGGCAGCCACAGCGGGAACGCGGGGAACAGCGCGTCCTCCACGACCGCCTCGTGCGCGACCAGGATCACCAGGCCGATCGCGTTCGACACGACGAAGTAGACCGCGAGATCCGCGAGGAAGCTGCGCGGCGCCGCCTTGTCGCGCGCGAGGAGCAGCACGGGCGCGATGCCGTTGAGCGCCGTCGCGGCGCCGAGGAAGCCGCCGGCGAGGCCCGCCGCCAGCGGCGCTCCCGGCACCGGCCGCGGCGGCGGCGCCGAGATCGAGCGCCACAGCAGCACCGCCGCGCCCATCACGACCAGGCCCGCGCACACCTTGATCGTCGACTCCGCCACCGTGGTCAGCACCGCGGTGCCCAGCCAGAGCCCCGGGATGCTGCCGACGATCAGGCCGGCGGCGCGGCGCGGGCGCACGTCGTCGCGGAACCGGACCGCGACCGTGAGCCGGGTCGGGACGGCGAGCGCCATGTTGACGGTCACGGCGAACGGCAGCGACAAGCCGAGCAGCAGCAGCAGCGGCGTGGCGACGAGCGAGAAGCCGAAGCCGGTGGCGCCGCCGATGAACCCGGCCGCCAGGACCACGGCGCCGCCTGCGAGCAGCTGCCACAGCTCGAGCACGTGCCGCTACGCGTACAGGAACGATGCGGCGAGCACGGCGTAGAGCGCGAGGAGCATCAGCCCCTCGAACCACGTCGACTCGCCCTGGCTCGTGACATGGCTGGCGATGATCACCGCCAGCACGATGCCGGCGAGCTCGAAGCCGTTGAACACGAGCGCGAGCGGCCCGGGCCCGACGAAGAACGAGATCACCACCAGCACCGGGCCGACGAAGAGCGCCACCTGCGCGGCCGAGCCGACGGCGATGTTGATCGCCAGGTCCATCTTGTCCTTCGCCGCGACGTAGACGGCCACCCAGTGCTCGGCCGCGTTCCCGACGATGGCGACGATGACCGCGCCGATGAAGAACTCGCTCAGCCCCATCGACTCGGCCGTGTGGGCGATCGACCCGACGAGGATCTCGGACATGAGCCCGACCGCCAGGCCCGCGATCGCCAGGATGATCACGGCGCGCTTGATCGACCATCCGTGCGCGGCGTCCTCCTCGTCGTCGTCCGGCGGGTTGAACAGGTCGCGATGGCTCATGAGCGAGAACCACAGCCCGCCCGCGTAGGCGACCAGCAGCACGATCGCCACGACCAGCGACAGCTCCTCGACCGCGCTGTCGAACGACACGAGCTCGTCCCCCGGCAGCGGCAGGCCGCCGCCCTTGACGAGCTCGAAGACCGCGGGCATCGTCAGCGCCGCCAGGGCGAGGATCAGCATCGCGGCCTGCGAGCTCGCCGCCTTCTGGTTGAACTCCTGACGGTCGCGGCGCAGGCCTCCGACGAGCATCGAGCCGCCCAGGACGAGCAGCACGTTGCCCAGGACCGAGCCGATGATCGACGCCTTGACGACCTCGTGCAGTCCCTCGCGCAGGGCGAAGAACGCGATCAGCAGCTCCGGCAGGTTGCCGAAGGTCACGTTCAGCAGGCCGCCGATGCCGGGCCCGGCGCGGTCGGCGAGCTCCTCGGTCGCCGTGCCCATGACCGCCGCGGTCGGGACGACGCCGATCGCCGAGGCGAAGAAGATCAACGTGGGGCTGACATGCCCCAGCTCGAGCGCGATCGCCAGCGGGATGAACGGGACCAGCAGGTACGGCCACCCGCTGCCGCTGAACAGGAAGCTGAGCAGCCCGCGGCGGCCGCCGCCGGGCGGCGGCGCGCCGCCCTCCCCGGCGCGGGCCTCGTCGACATCCAGCATGCCGTCCGCTCAGCCGCCGAGCATCTCGGCGGCGATGTCGGACACCTCGGTCGGGGTCTGGCCGACGCGGACGCCGGCGGCTTCGAGCGCCTCCTGCTTGGCCTTCGCCGTGCCCGCCGAGCCCGACACGATCGCGCCCGCGTGGCCCATCGTCTTGCCGGGCGGCGCCGTGAAGCCCGCGATGTAGGCGACGACGGGCTTGCTCACGTGCTCGGCGATGTACTCTGCGGCCTCCTCCTCCGCCGACCCGCCGATCTCGCCCGCCATCACGATCATCTCCGTCTCGGGATCGGCCTCGAACAGCTCGAGCACGTCGATGAAGCTCGTGCCCGGGACCGGGTCGCCGCCGATGCCGACGATGCTCGAGTTGCCGAACCCGCGCTGCGCCAGCTCGTTGCCGATCTGGTAGGTCAGCGTCCCCGAGCGCGACACGACGCCGACGTTGCCCTCCTTGAAGAACGCGGCCGGGATGATCCCGACGTTGGCCTTGCCCGGGGACAGCACGCCGGGGCAGTTCGGTCCGATCAACCGGACGCCCTCGGTCCGGGCCAGATGGGTGCTCACGCGCAGCTCGTCGTGGGCGGGGATCCCCTCGGTGATCGTGATGATCGTCTCGATGCCGGCCTCGGCCGCCTCGAGGATCGAGTCGGCGGCGAAGCGCGGAGGCACGAACACCATCGCGGTGTTGGCGCCGGTCTCCTCGACCGCGCTGCGGAACGTGTCGAAGACCGGCACGCCCTCCACGTCCTGGCCGCCCTTGCCGGGCGTCACGCCCGAGACGACCTGCGTGCCGTAGCGCTTGTTGTTGAGCGCGTGGAACGTGCCCTCGCGGCCCGTGATGCCGGACACGCACAGCCGCGTGTCGTTGCCGACGACGATGCTCATGACGCGTGCACGGTCGGCGTGGCGGCGGCGAGCGCGACGACGCGCTCGGCGGCCTCGAGCATGGTCGCGCAGACCTCGAGCCCGGGCAGCTGCGCATCGCTCAGCAGGCGGCGGCCCTCCTCGTCGTTCGTGCCGTCGAGCCGGACGACGAACGGCACCTGGGGGTGGACCTGCTGGAAGGCCTCGATCAGACCCTTGGCGACCTCGTCGCAGCGGGTGATCCCGCCGAAGATGTTGAACAGCACCGCCTTCACCTTCTCGTCGGAGAGGATCACCTCGACCGCCGCGACGATCGCGTCGGCCTTGGAGCCGCCGCCGGCGTCGAGGAAGTTGGCCGGCCGGCCGCCCACGTGCGCGACCACGTCGAGCGTGGACATCACCAGCCCGGCGCCGTTGCCCAGCACGCCGACGTCGCCGTCGAGCTTGACGTACGTCAGGCCGCGCTCCTTCGCCATCTGCTCCTGCACGTCCTCGGCGGACGGATCGCGCAGCGCCGCGTTCTCCGGGTGCCGGAACAGCGCGCTGCCGTCGAGCGTCACCTTGGCGTCGAGCGCCCGCAGGTCGCGCTCGGGCGTGACGATCAGCGGGTTGACCTCGATGAGCATCGCGTCCTCGCCCACGAACGTGGCATAGAGCTTGGCCAGCATGGCGGTGAGCGGGCGGACCAGGTCGGCGTCGACGCCGGCCTCGAACGCGAGCCGCCGCCCGTGGAAGTCCTGGTAGCCCAGCAGCGGGTCGACGTGCAGCGTCGCGATCGCGCCGGGATCCTCCTCGGCGACCTGCTCGATGTCCATCCCGCCCTTGGTCGAGAACATCAGCAGCGGCGCGCGCGCACTGCGGTCGAAGACGATCGACGCGTAGTACTCGGCCTCGATCTCCGAGGCCTCCTCGATCCACACCTCGTGGACCCGGAGGCCGCGGATGTCCATCCCCAGGATCGCCGTGGCGTGCGCACGGGCCTCGTCGCGGTCCGCTGCGACCTTGATCCCGCCGAGCTTCCCGCGGCCGCCGATCTGGACCTGCGCCTTGACCACGCAGGGGTACCCGATCTCGTCGGCCGCCTTGACGGCCTCGTCGACGGTCTCGGCAGGGAGCCCCGCCGGGACCGGCACGCCGTGCCGCGCGAACAGCTGCTTGCCCTGGTACTCGAGCAGGTCCATCGATCACCCTCCGGATCCACGGCGTGGCTTGCGCCGCCGTTTGCGCTGTTGCTCCCGCTGGTCGGTCTCCGCGACATGCTGGATGAGCACGCCCATGTACTGCGCCGCGACCGGGTTGCGCTCGCGCAGGTGGTACCACCAGCGGGGAGCGAAGTTCTCGTGCAGCCACCAGTAGCCGATGCCGAAGGCCACGCTCAGCAGCACCTGGTAGACGATGAAGTCGAGCCAGCCGTGCGGGACGGCGACCGACTCCCCCGCGTAGACGTCGAGCACCCCCGCGTGCACGATCCGGACGAGCGGGAACGCGACCGCCCAGAACAGCACGACCGGCGTGAGCGCGCTGAGCGGGAACCGACCCCGCGCCAGCAGCAGCTCGAAGCCCCCGCCCGCGATCGCGAGCGGGACGGCGAGCGTGACGCCCGCGAAGAGGGCGACGTCGAGCGCCAGCCCTCCGGCCGCGAGTGCGCCGCCCGTGATGATCCCGCACAGCAGCCCGATCGCGATGCCCGGCACGGCCAGCTCGAGCATCTGGCGCCGCCCCAGGTACTCCCACGGGGCGGCGCCCGGCGCCCGCACGGCGGGCGCGATGTGTCCGTCGGCTCCGCGCATCAGCCGATGTCCGAGACGCCGTACTTGATGACGCTGTACATGATCGCCGTCAGGTAGCCGATCCCGCCCAGTATCAGGATGACCGTCAGGATCCAGTGAGGCCGGATCTTCTTCGGCAGGTTCTTGTTGTTGCAGGCCGCCAGCGTGAGGCAGTACGCGCCCATCACGAAGGCCGACAGGAACGCGAGGATGTCGAGGATCTGCGTCGGCCCGTCAGCCGGCCCGAAGTTCAGGATGATGATCCCGAACAGGATCACGAACCACAGGTAGCCGGCGTACAGGTGGGCCATCTTGTACTTCTTCGCGCCCGGCATGAAGTAGTAGGTCATGTCGGACTGGCCGCGGGCGAACGCGTCGAACAGCCCGACGCTCGCCTTCCAGCCCACGATCGCGATGAAGATGAAGAACAGCGTGTCGAAGAAGCTCGCCGCCTCGGCGAACGCGTCGGCCATCGCCGGCAGCGCCGCGTCGCGATCGCCGTCCAGCAGCGCCTGGCGAGCGTCCGGATTGAGCTCCGCGGCGTTCATGGCCATGACCGTGAAGATGATCGTGACCAGCATCGTGATGCCGAAGAACAGCAGCAGCGCGTCGTAGGCGACCCACTTGCGCCACGCCCTCCACTTGCGCATCTCCTCCGGGTCGTCGGTGTCGAACATCGACCCGCAGTCGGGGATGGTCTCCTCCTCGCCCGCGTGCATCAGGCCGCGCACCTTCGGGACGTGCACGCCCATGCCCGCGCCCTTGTCCCGGAGCCACAGCGTGTACCACATCTGCTGCATGCCCGACGGGCCGGCGAACGCGAGCGCGCCGACGACGATCGGGAAGAACGCGGCCGTGAACGCCTCGTCCGGGATGCCCGACGTGAAGGCGACCGTGCCGGCCAGCGTGTCGCCCAGATCGCTCAGGCTGCCGACGAACGCTCCGACGATCGCCGACCCGATCACCAGCACGCCGACGAGGAACGCCAGCAGCCCCTCGATCAGGTTGTAGATGAACGTGACGACGGTGAACATCACGCCGATCACGAGCAGTCCGAGCGTGGCCGAGAGCTGCCACGGGATCCCGGTGAGCTCCTCGAGCGCCTCGGCTCCGCCGGAGATGTGCCCCGGCCAGATGTAGACCAGGATCGCCACCAGGAAGAAGAACCACATGAGCGGCTGCCACACGCGCGCCGCGCCGAAGAAGATCGATTCGCCGGTGGCCATCGCGTAGCGGGCCATCTCCAACATGACGACCGTCTGCACGATCACGCCGACCGTGAACAGCCAGCGGATGTCGGGGCCGAACACGATCACCAGCCGCGGCCAGAGATACGTCTCTCCGAATCCCACGCCGAGGGCGACCAGGATCATCGCCGGGCCCACCAGGTGCGCCGCTGCCGGCGCTTCGGGCAGCTTGCGGATCGGCATCGGCGCGAGCTTGCCCGCGCGGAACACCCGCCCGTCGCCTGTGCCCGCCGGGGCCCCCTCGATCGGGGCCCCTGTCGTCTCTCCCACTCCCATCGTTACCTCCCCCCGTCGCCCGCCCGCGGTCGCGGTGCGAGCGAACGTCGGCAGGGAGCCGCCGTCCCCACGGCGGCTTCCCTGGGTTTCACGTGAATCTGCACGCTTCTACGACGCTGCTGACTCCCTACGAACGCCCGTCCAGCAGGCCCGCCATCCGCGCCCAGCGGTACTTGGCGGCCAGCACTTCGACCGGCGTCTCGGTGGTGTACGGGAACGCCGGGATCCCGTGCTCGAACAGGTACTGCGAGGCCTCCTCGACCTCGACGTCGCCGGCGAGCGACGCGACGACCGGCTTCTCGATGCCGCGCCCGCGGAACTCCTCGACCACCTCGGTCATCACCTTGGCGAAGACCATCGGGGGGGTCACGATCGTGTGCCAGTAGCCGAGCACGAGCGCGTGGATGCGCTCGTCCTCCAGCCCGAGCGCCACGGTGTTGCGATACGTCTCGGGCGGCTCGCCGCCCGTGATGTCGACCGGGTTGCCGGCTGCCCCGAACGGCGGGATGAACTTCATGAACGCCTCGTTGAGGTCGTCCGGCATCTCCATCAGCTGCAGCCCGTTGTTGTAACAGGCATCCGACAGCAGCACGCCGGAACCGCCGGCGCCCGTGATGATGACGACGTTCTCCCCCGTCGGCGTGGGGAGGATCGGCAGGCAGCGGGCGAACTGCAGCAGCTCCTGCAGCCCGCGTGCCCGGACCACCCCGGCCTCGCGGAGGATGTCGTCGTAGACCTTGTCGTCGCCGGCGAGCGCCGCCGTGTGGGACGCCGCGGCCTTCGTGCCGGCCGGCGTCGCGCCGGCCTTCAGCACGACGATCGGCTTCTTCTTGGACACGCGCTGGGCGACCTCGACGAACGAGCGCCCGTCCTTGAGATCCTCCATGTGCAGGGCGATGCAGTTCGTGGCGTCGTCGTGCTCGAAGAACGTGAGCAGGTCGTCCTCGTCGATGTCGGACTTGTTGCCCAACCCGACGATCGACGACACGCCCATCTTGGTCGAGCGGGCGAAGCCGAGGATCCCCATGCCGATCCCGCCGCTCTGCGAGGCCAGGGCGACCGGCCCCTGCACGTCGTAGGGCGTGGTGAAGGCGGCGCTCATGTTGCCGGGCGTGTAGTAGACGCCGTAGATGTTCGGCCCGACGAAGCGGACGCCATGCTCGCGCGCCGTGTCGACGAGCTGCTGCTGCAGCTCGGTCTCGCCGGTCTCGGCGAAGCCGGACGGGATCATGATCGCGGTGCCGATGCCCTTGTCGCCGACCTTCGCGATCGTGTCGACGACGAACTTGGCCGGGATCGCGAACACCGCGACGTCGACGCCGTCCGGGAGATCTGCGACGTCGGCGTAGACCTTCTTGCCGAGGATCTCCTTCGCCTTCGGGTTGACCGGGTAGATCTCGCCCTCGAAGCCCCCGTTGACGAGGTTCTTCATCACCGAGTTGCCGATCTTGCCCTCCTGCTCGGAGGCGCCGACCACGGCGATCGCCCGCGGGTGCATCAGCTTGTTCATCGTCTCGAGGATCTCTTCCTCGCTGTAGCGCGGCGGCCGCTGGTCGGCGGTGTCGAAGTCGACGACGAAGCGCGCGTCGACGGCGATCGCGCCGTCCTCCTGCGCGAGCACCGGGTTGAGATCGACCTCGGTGATCTCCGGGAAGTCGCTCACCAGCTCCGAGACCCGCCGGATCATGGCGGCGAGCGCCTCCCGGTCGACGCCGGGCCGGCCGCGCACGCCGCGCAGCACCTCGGCCGTGCGGATCCCGTCGACCATCGCGCGCGCGTCGTGCTCGGACGTCGGCGCGAGCCGGAACGTCACGTCGCGCAGGACCTCGACGAGGATCCCGCCGAGGCCGAACGTGACGACGGGCCCGAACGTGGGATCGCTGATCGCGCCGATCAGGACCTCCTGCCCCTCGGGCAGCATCCGCTGCACCTGCACGCCGGTGATGTCGGCGTCGGCCTTGTAGGCCTTGGCGTTCTCCAGGATCGTGTCGTACCCGGAGCGGACCTCGTCGGCCGACCCGAGGCCGACCAGCACGCCCTTCGCCTCCGTCTTGTGGAGGATGTCGGGCGAGACGATCTTGAGCACGACGGGGAGGCCGATCTCCTCGGCGAGGGTGACGGCCTCGTCCGCGCTGGTGGCGAGCCCTTCGCCGGGCACCTCGATCCCGTAGGCGTCGCAGACCCGCTTGGCCTCGGGGGCGCTCAGAGCCGCGCGGCCGTCGGCGCGTACGCCGTCGAGCACCTCCCGGACCGTCGCCTGGTCGTGGGATGTCGTGCTTCTCGTGTCGGTCGCCGTCGTCATCGTTTCTGTCTCTCCCTTGTCGCGCTGGTCGAGGTCGCGTCGCCTAGACGGCGCCGGCCTCGGTCAGCCGCTCGAGCTCACCGTCGGAGGCGTCGAGCAGCTCGTGCAGGATCTCGGCGCTGTGCTCGCCCAGCAGCGGCGAGCGCTTCACCTCAACGGGCGAGTCGGACAGCGTGAACGGGCAGCCGACCGTGGTGTAGGTGCCGCGCTCGGGGTGATCGACGTCGACGATGATCCCCTCCGCCCGCAGGCCCTCGTCCTCGATCAGGTCCTTCGTGCTCAGCACCGGCCCGCAGGGGACGTTGGCGCCGTTGAGCGCGGTGAACGCCTCCCACTTCGTCTTCGTGATCGTCCACTGCTCGATCATGTCGAAGATCTCCTGCAGCCTCGGCAGGCGCGCCTCGGGCGTGTCGTAGTCGGGGTTGCCGATCAGATCCTCGCGCCCGATGATGCGCAGCAGCGGCTCCCACACCGGCGGCTGGATGACCACATAGATCCAGGCGTTCGCGCCCTTCTCGGTGGTCGGCTTGCAGCGCACGGCCCAGCCGGGCTGCCCGCCGCCGGACGCGTTGCCCGACCGCGGGACGAAGTCGCCGAACTCCTCGTTCGGGTACTCGGCCAGCGGCCCGTGCTCGAGCCGCTGCTGGTCGCGCAGCTTGACGCGGCAGAGGTTGAGGATGCCGCCGCGCATCGAGATCTGCACCCGCTGGCCGCGGCCGGTGTGCGTGCGCTGGTACAGCGCCGCGCAGATCGCGCCGAACAGGTGCACGGCGTTGCCGGAGTCGCCGATCTGGGCGCCGGTCACGACCGGGGGCCCGTCCTCGAACCCCGTCGTGCTCATCGCCCCGCCGGTGGCCTGGGCGATGTTCTCGTAGGCCTTCGCCTTCTCCAGCGCGCCCGGTCCGAAGCCCTTCAGCGACGCGAAGATGATCCGCGGGTTGATCTCGCGGATGCGCTCCCAGGGAAAGCCCAGCCGGTCCATCACGCCCGGCCCGAAGTTCTCCACCACCACGTCTGCCCGCTCGAGCAGCCTGGTGAAGACCTCCTTGCCCTCGTCGGACTTCATGTTGAGGGTCAGGCTGCGCTTGTTGCCGTTCAGCATCGTGAAGTAGAGGCTGTCGACATCCGGCAGGTCGCGGAGCTGGGAGCGGGTCACGTCGCCCTTGCCCGGCTGCTCGATCTTGATCACGTCGGCGCCCATCCAGGCGAGCAGCTGCGTGCACACCGGACCGGCCTGGACGTGCGTCATGTCAACGACGCGCACGCCGTCGAGGGCTTTCCTCATCTCGGCCTTCCCCCCTACTTGTACATCGTCTGGTTCATCGTGCCCGGCGCGAACGCGTTCTGATCGATCCACACGTTGATCAGCGCCGGCTTGCCCGATTCGCGCGCGCGCTCGAGCGCGGGACGGATGTCCTTGGGGTCGCGCACTTCCTCCCCGTAGCCGCCGAGCATCTTGGCGAACTCGTCGTACTTCACGTCGCCGAGCTTGTTGCCGACGTCGCCGCGCTCCTCGCCGTACTTCTGGATCTGCCCGTAGCGGATCTGGTTCATGTAGGAGTTGTTGCCGACCACGCCGATGAACGGCAGGTCGAAGCGGACCATCGTCTCGAAGTCCCAGCCGGTGAGGCTGAAGGCGCCGTCGCCGAACAGGCAGACGACCTCGCGGTCGGGCCGAGCGACCTTCGCCGCCATCGCGAACGGCACCCCGACGCCGAGCGTGCCGAGCGGACCCGGATCCATCCAGAGACCCGGCCCCTTCGGCTGCACCACGCCGCCCGAGAACGTCACGACGTCGCCGCCGTCGCCGATGAACAGCGAGTTGTCGGAGAGGAACTCGTTGATCTCGTGCGCGAGCCGCAGCGGGTGGACCGGCGCGTCGTCGCGCATGAGGCGCGGGAGCCGCTCCTCCTTGAGCTTCTTCTCCTCGTCGCGCAGCGACTGCAGCCAGGACTCGCGCTTGTCGGCGCTCGCGCCGGACCCCGCCGTGGCGGACTTGGCGACCTCGGCGAGGATCGCCCCCGGATCGCCGACCAGGCCGAGCGACACGTCGCGGTTCTTGCCGACGGTCCGGTAGTCCATGTCGATCTGGACGACGGTCGCGTCCTGGCTCAGGCGCTTGCCGTAGCCCATGCGGAAGTCGAACGGCGTCCCGACGATGAGGATCACGTCGGCGTTGTTGAACGCGTGGCGGCGCGTGAGGTGGAAATGGTGCGGGTCGCCCGGCGGCAGCGTGCCGCGGGCGGCGCCGTTCATGAACGCCGGGATGTTCAGCTTGCGCACGAAGTCGATCGCGGCCTCGGAGCCGCGCGACGTCCAGACCTGGCTGCCGAGCAGCACGCACGGCCGCTCCGCGTTGACGAGGATCTCCGTCAGGCGGTCGACGTCGTTCGGGTCCCCGATGCTCTTCGTCGAGGCGCGGTAGCGCCCCGCCTGTGGGAGGACCGCGTTCTCGAGCGGCACGTGGGCGTCGAGGATGTCGCGCCCGATCTCGAGGAACGCCGGGCCCGGCGCGCCGGCCATCGCCTCGCGGAACGCCATCGCGCACATGTCCGCCACGCGCTCGGTGGTGACGACGTTCGACGCGAACTTCGTGATCGAGCGCATCATGTCGACGTGCGGGAGGTCCTGCAGCGAGCCCATCTTGTGCTGGTTGAGCGCGCCCTGCCCGCCGATCAGCAGCATGGGGCTCTCGGCGCGGAAGGCGTTCGCGACGCCGGTGATGGCGTCGGTCGTGCCCGGGCCGGCCGTCACGACGGCGCACCCCGGCCGCCCGGTCACGCGCGCGTAGCCGTCGGCGGCGTGCGCGGCCACCTGCTCGTGGCGCACGTCGATGACCTTGATGCCCTCGTCGATGCACCCGTCGTAGATGTCGATGATGTGGCCGCCGCAGAGGGTGAAGATCGCGTCGATCCCCTCAGCGCGGAGCGCCTTGGCCACCAGGTGGCCTCCGGAGATGGTGTCCCCCTGGACCCGGCCATCCGGCGCGGGTTGTACCTCAGTGCTCGTGGCGGTCACGTCACTACTCCTTCCTCGTCCCCTCGGGTCAGGATCGTCATGCCCGGTCCCTGGGGGGTTTCATTCAGGTCAAGCTGCATCTGCCCTGCCGTCCGTCGACGCAGCGTCCAATCGCGAACCGGCTCGCTCGACGTCGTCGGCGAGATCCAGCGCGTGATCGCGCACCAGGCGCTCTGCGAGCGCGGCGTCGCGCGCCTCGAGCGCCTCGATGATGTGCATGTGGTCGACGATCGAGCGCTCGGCGCGATCGTCCTCCCCGATCATGCGCCCGCGGATCGCCCGCACGTGCACCAGCAGGCCGTGGACCATGCTGGTGATCACCGGCGAGCGGCCCAGCTCGATGATGCGCTGGTGGAAGACGAGATTCGCCTCCGAGTACTCGTCCAGGTGCAGGCGCAGCTCATCGCCCTCGAAGGGCGAGAACAGGTCCCGCAGGCTCCGGATGTCGTCGTCGGTCGCCCGCTCGCACAGCAGCCGCGCCGCCATGCTCTCCAGCGCGGCCCATGCCCGGATCATGTCCGTGATCTCGGCCGCGCTCTTGCGCACGATCATCACGCCGCGGCGCGGCATGATGCGGACCAGGCCCTCGTGCTGGAGCTGTGCGAGCGCCTGGCGGACCGGTGTCCGGCTGACGCCCAGGGCGGCCGCGAGACGCTGCTCGTCGAGCCGCAGGTCGGCGTCGGGGTCGTAGATGTCCATCGCGAGGATGGCCTCGCGCAGCGACTGGTACGCCAGTTCGGAGACGCTCACCGCCTCCGGTGCGACCGGCGCGACGACGAACGAGCCGTCCTGCCGGCCCCCAGAATCGTCTGATTGCTCTGGACCACGCGTTGCCACGTCGAGAACCACCCCCCTCTTGTATCCAAGATACCTAGTCCCACACACACGCGTCAACCGCGCGCGTCAGTAGCCCGACGGCCGCCCGCGCGTCAACCGGTGTTCCGCATGCCCGCGACGATGCCGTTGACCGTCAGCAGGAGCGCCCGGGCGACCGCCGGGTCGGGCTCCCCGCCGGCGTCGCGTTCGGCGCGCAGTCGCTCGGTGAGTGCGACCTGGAGGTAGTGGAGCGGGGCCAGGTGGGCGTCGCGCACGCGCAGCGTCCGCCGGAGCACGGGACTGGCCGCCAGCAGCTCGTCGTGGCCGACGATGCGCAGCACCTCCGCGACGGTCAGCTCGTACTCCTCGCGGATCGTCGCGTAGAGGCGGTGCAGGTCCGGCGGGGCCAGCCGGCGCACGTACTGCCCGGCGAGATCCATGTCGGTCTTGGCCAGCGTCATCGCGACGTTGGAGAGGAAGTTGCCGAAGAAGCGCCAGTCCGCGTGCATCTCGCGCAGCTGCTCCCCGAGGCCGGCCGCGCGCGCGCCCGCGAGCCCGGTGCCCAGCCCGTACCAGCCGGGCACGATCTGCCGCGACTGCGTCCAGCCGAAGACCCATGGGATGGCGCGGAGGCCGTCGAGGCCGGCCGCGGAGTCCGGCCGCCTGGACGGGCGGGATCCGAAGTGCAGCTGGGCGAGGAGCTCCACCGGCGTCGACGCGAAGAAGTACGCGGGCAGGTCGGGGTCGTCCACGAGCGCGCGGTAGCGGGCGAACGCCGCCGTGGAGACCAGCTCCATCGCCTCGGACCAGCGCACCACCTGCTCGTCGGATGAGCGCGGGCGCTTGTGCAGGATCGTCGACTCGACGACGGCGGCCAGGGTGAGCTCGAGGTTCTCGCGGGCGAGGCTCGGCAGGAGGTACTTGTCCGAGATCACCTCGCCCTGCTCGGTCAGCTTGATCTCGCCGAGCAGGGTTCCCCACGGCTGGGCCAGGATCGCGTCGTGCGTCGGCCCGCCGCCGCGGCCGATCGTCCCGCCACGTCCGTGGAACACCCGCAGCCGCGCGCCGTGGCGCTTGGCGACGTCGCGCAGATGCCGCTGGCAGCGGTGGATCTCCCACTGGCTCGTGGTGACCCCCGCGGCCTTGTTCGAGTCCGAGTAGCCGAGCATCACCTCCTGGACGTCGCCGCGCGACGCGACGACGCTCCGGTACCCGGGGTCCTCGAGGAGCTCGGCCAGGATCACGTCCGCGCCGCGGATCTGGTCGATCGTCTCGAGCAGCGGCACGAAGCCGATCCGGGCCACGCCGGCATGGACGTCGACGAGCCCCGCCTCGCGCGCGAGCACCACCGCCGCGAGGACGTCGTCGGCGCCGCGGCACATCGAGACGATGTAGGACTCGATCACGCCGGGGCCGTACCGCTCGAGCGCCTGCCGGACCGCGGCGAAGGTGCGGTAGGTCTGCGTCCCGTCCGCGTCGAGCCGCGGCGGCGCCGACGCCAGCGGCCGGCGCGATCGCAGCTCGGTGGAGAGCAGCTCGAGGCGCTCGCCCGGGCCCATGTCCGCGTAGCGCCCCGGCTGTTCGTGCAGGCGGTCGAACAGCTGCGCCAGCGCGTGGTGATGGGCGTCGGCGTGCTCGCGGATGTCCATCGTCGCCAGATGCGTGCCGAACGCGACCAGCGTGCGGATCGCGCGCTCGAGCCGGCCCCGCGCGATGAGCGCGCCGCGGTGGGCCAGCAGCGAATCGCGCACGACGACGAGATCGGCGAGCAGCTCGTCGATCCCGAGGTAGGCGCGCCCCGGCTCGTGCGGCCGGCCGTCGAGCAGGCGGCCCCGGGTGTTGACCAGCTTCTGGCGGACGCACGTCAGCTTGAGCCGGTAGGGCTCCTCGACGTTCAGGCGCCCGCGGCGGTGGTCGAGCTCCCGCAGGTGCTCCAGGTCGGCGGCCAGCGAGGCCTCGAGCTCCGCCGTGGCGCCGGAGATCCGCACGGAGGAGGACAGGTCGCGCCGCAGCTCGTCGACGACGTCCAGCGCGCTGCCGATGGCGTGGTCGTGCTGGAGCGCGAGGACGTCGAGGGTCGCCTCCGGGGTGACGTTCGGATTGCCGTCCCGGTCGCCGCCGATCCAGGTGCCGAACGTGAGCGGACGGGCATCGAGCGGCAGCTCGATCCCGACCCGCGCCAGCTCCTCGCCGAGCGCCTCCAGCGTGTCCGGGACGGCGTCGCGATGCAGCGCGTCGAAGTAGTACATGGCGCTGCGGGCCTCGTCGATGACGTCGGGACGCGCGAGGCGGAGCTCGTCGGTCTGCCACAGCAGGTCGACCAGCTCGCCCAGCCGGCGACGGACGCGGCGCCCGGCGACCGCGTCCCCGTGGCGGCGCGCATCGTCCCACTCGTCGAGGAGTCCCGCGATCTCCCGCAGCTTCGCGAGCACGGTGCGGCGCGCGGCCTCGGTCGGGTGCGCGGTGAAGACCGGGCGCAGCCCGAGGTGCCGGATGTCGTCCGCGAGCCCGGGGCCGGCCTCCCCGCTGGCGGCGATGCGGTCGACGGCCTGCGACAGCCACGTTCCATGGCGGATGCGGATCGCGTGCAGCTCGCGGCCCCGGTGCACCTGCTCGGCGACGTTGGCCAGGTAGAAGTACGTCGTGAACGCGCGCGCCAGCCGCGTCGCGCGCGCGGGATCGAGATCCGCGAGCAGCGCGGCGGTCGCCTCGCGATCGGTGCGGATCGTGCGGCGGACCCGCTCGACGAGCTCCACGAGCTCGGGCCCCTCCTGCCGCAGCAGGGTGTCTCCGAGCAGCGCCACGAGCTCGTCGACGTCGCGGAGCAGGTCGGATTGCAGGTCGCTCGGCATCGGGACTCGTCGGGCCTCCTACCCGCCGGAGTGCGTTCCGGCTCGGCGGGGTACGCAGCCCGGCAACCGATGATTGTGACCGTCAAGCAGCTCATGACACCGTACCCCGTGGTGGTGGACGAGGCGACGCCCGTGGCCCAGTGCGCGCGGATCATGGACGACCGCGACATCGGGGCGCTCGGCGTGATGCGCGAGGGGCAGCTGATCGGCGTGCTCACCGATCGCGACATCGTGATCCGGGCGGTGGCGCGGGGCCGCGACCCCGCGACCATGTCCGCCGGCGAGCTCGCCACGCGCGAGGTGGTCGCCGTCGCGTCCAGCGCGCCCGTCGAGGAGGCGGAGGGGCGGATGCGAGAGCGCGGCGTCCGCCGGCTGTTCGTCGTCGGCGACGACGGACGCCCCCTCGGCATCCTCACGCTGGACGACCTGATCGTGCTGCGCGATCCGTCCTCGATCGTCGCGCGGCAGATGCGCGAGTGGGGCATGGCGCGCAGCGACCTGGGCTACTCGGGAGGGGACGAGTAGGCGTTTGGGCCGGACGCTCCGTGGTATGCACGGTGTCTTGAAGGCTGTTCGGGACGACCGCAGAGGAGAGGGAGCCGGAACATGAAGACGATCCTCGTCGCCTACGACGACACCGCTCCGTCGAAGCGCGCGCTCGATCGCGCCGCGGCCCTTGCCGAGGCGTTCGGATCGCGTGTCCTCGTCATCAGCATCGCCCGGCTCACCCACAGCGGCCCCCGCAGCGCGACGCATCTCACCCGCGGCGAAGGCCCGGCCGAGCGCACCGAGGACGTGCACGAGGCGCAGGCGATCCTCGAGGCGCGCGGGATCGAAGCCGAGGCCATCACGATGATGGGCGACCCGGCCAGCGCGATCACGCGGCTCGCGGACGAGCGCAGCGCCGATCTCGTCGTCATCGGCACGCGCGGGCTGGGTCCGGTCCAGCGGCTGCTGGGCCAGAGCGTCAGCCAGGCCGTCTCGCGCAGGGTGAACTGCGACGTGCTCATCGTCCATCCGGGGCCGGAGGCACTCGAGGACTAGGGGGCCGGTCAGACCCGCAGCGTGCGCCCGTCGAGCACGCCGGGCTCCGCGAGCATCTCGCGCATTACCGCGTCGGGGATGTCGCCGTCGGTCACGACGATCACGACGTTGAGGTCGTCGTCGGTGCGCTGCACGCCCTGCGTCGCGCTGGAGATGTTGATGCCGTGCTCCCCGAGCAGGCTGCCGACGCGGCCGAGCATGCCGGGCCGGTTCGGGTAGCGGAACAGGGCGAGGTGGGCGCCGGCGTCGAGCTGGAGGTTGAAGCGCTGCCCCCAGGCCTCGAGCAGGTGCGGCCGGTGGCGCCGGCCGAGCGTGGTGCCGGCGACGCGGTGGCGGTCCTCGCCGTGGACGACCGTCACGCGCACGAGGTCGGCGAAGTCGCGCGCGACGGCCTCCTTGCGCTCGGACACCGCGATCCCGCGCTCCTCGGCGAGCGTCGGCGCGTTGACGAGGTTGACGTCCTCCTCCGCGTGCCCGGTCAGCACGCCCTGGAGCACGGCCAGCGTGAGCAGCCGCGTGTCGCGCTCGGCGATGCGGCCGAAGTACTCGGTCTCGATCCGGTCCACGCCAGGGGCGAGCGTGCTCGCCAGCCGGCCGAGGCTGTCCACCAGCGGGAGGAACGGGCCGAGCACGTCCATGTCCTCCGCGCTGATCGCCGGGATGTTCACCGCCGTCGAGACCACCCCGCCCGTCAACGCCGCCACCACCTGCTCGGCCGTCTGCACCCCCGCCCGATCCTGCGCCTCCATCGTCGACGCCCCCAGATGCGGCGTCACCACCACGTTCGGATACCCGTCGAACAACGGGTAGTCCGTGATCGGCTCGCTCGGGAACACATCCAGCGCCGCCCCCGCCACCTTGCCGCTGTCCAGCGCCGCCTTGAGCGCCGCATCGTCGACCAGCTCACCGCGCGCGCAGTTGATCACCCGCACCCCGTCGCGCATCGCGGCGAACGCATCGGCGTTCAACCAGCCACGCGTCTCCGGCGTCCTGGGCAGGTGCACCGTGATGAAGTCCGCCTGGGCGTAGACCTCCGCGGCCGTCTCGGCCCGGTCCACGCCGAGCTCGCGGAAGCGCTCGGCCGACACGAACGGGTCAAAGGCCACGATCCGCATCCCGAAGGCCCGCGCCCGCGCAGCCACGAGCTGACCGATGCGACCGAACCCCAACACCCCCAACGTCTTCTCATACACCTCCACCCCACCGAACCGCGACCGCTCCCACCGACCCGCCGTCAACGACCCATGCGCCTGCGGCACATTGCGCGCCAACGCCAACATCAACGCCATCGTGTGCTCCGCCGCCGCCACCACATTCGACTGCGGCGCATTGGCCACCACGATCCCACGCTTCGTCGCCGCCGCCACATCGACGTTGTCGACCCCGATCCCCGCACGCCCGATCACCTTCAACCGATCCGCCCGACCGATCACCTCCGCCGTCAACTGCGTCGCCGACCGGATCACGATCCCGTCGTACGCGCCGATCCGGTCGGCCAGCTCGTCCGCAGACCAGTCGATGCCCACCTCGACGGAGAAGCGCTCGCGGAGCAGGTCCACGCCGGAGTCGGCGATCTGCTCGGCCACGAGGACCTTGTAGGACTCGGCGAGCACAGCCCGCGACAGGCTATCCGCAACGTTCCCGCGATGCGCTCCACGGCCGGCGGCGGACGCTCAGCCGGTGTCGATCAGCGCGAGCTTCGCGGCGCGGGGGAGCCGCTTGATGCGCACCTCCTCGCGCATGGCGGCCGCACGGTCCGGCAGCGCGGCCGACCACGCCAGCTCGACGGGGAGGCGGCTGCGCGTGTAGCGGCTCGCCCTCCCCGCGTTGTGCGCGGCGAGGCGCCGCTCGACGTCGACCGTCCAGCCGCAGTACAGCGTGCCGTCCGCGCAGCGCAGGAGATACACGATCGCCACTCCCGCACAGGATGGCGCGGCGCCCGGCGGGCATCATCCCCGTGGTGCTGATCGTGGACGGCAACAACGTGATCGGGAGCCGGCCGGACGGCTGGTGGCGCGACCGCGCCGGCGCCACCCGGCGGCTGGTCGCGCTCCTGGGCGCCTGGGCGGCTGCCGAGGACCGCGACGTGCTCGTCGTGTTCGACGGCCGCCCGCCCGGCGGGCTCGCGGCGCCGGATCGCGTGGAGGTCCGCTTCGCCGAGCGCAGCGGACCCGACGCGGCCGACGACGTGATCGCGGCGCTCGTCGCGGGTGCGCCCGCCGGCGCCGAGGTGGTGACGTCCGACGCCGGGCTCGCCGCGCGCGTGCGGGCGCACGGCGCGACCGTCCGCGGCGCGCGCGCGTTCCGCGACGCCCTGGGCTAGTCCCGGGCCGCCTTCACCATGCGGGCGATCGTGCCGACGACGTAGACGAGCGAGAGGAGGAAGAAGGCCGCGCCGATCGCGGCGCGCAGCTGGTCCTCCGAGGCGGGCGCGCGGCTCGCGGCAGGCGGCGCCACGCGGTCGGCGACCGCCTTGCGCCAGCCGACGAGGCCGGCCTGTCCGAGGGTCTGGGTCTGGGTCATGCTCCCGGCCTACCCGGGGCCACCGCGCGCGAGACGTGCGCCGAATACCATCCGCGCCGGTGCCCGGGTTCGGCCACACGCTCGCGACGACGCTGCCCGACGAGGGCGGGCTCCTCATCCACGCCCTGGGGCAGTCCGGGTTCGCGCTCCGCAGCGAGGGCGCGCTCGTGCTCGTCGACCCGTGGCTGTCGACGAAGCTCGAGGAGGACGAGGGGATCACGCGACCGGTCGCGCCCGCCCTGCGCCCCGAGGACGTCGAGGCCGCCGACCTCGTGTGCGTCACCCACGAGCACGCCGATCACCTCGACCCGTGGACGCTCGCCGCGATCGCGCGCCAGGTCCCCGGGGCGATCTTCCTCGCCCCCGCGCCCGCCGTCGGGCTCGTCGAGGCCGCCGGCGTGCCGCGCGAGCGGATCCATCCCACGTTCGCCGGCGTCGCGCTCGAGGCGGCCGGGGCGCGCGTGACCGGCGTGGCCGCCGCGCACGAGCTGCATCCCGACGCGTTCGGCGGCTACCGCTTCTGGCGCGACGAGCACGGCGACCACCGCGCGCTCGGCTACCTGATCGAGCTCGACGGCCACGCGGTCTTCCATGCCGGCGACACGATCTGGTGGCCCGGGCTGGAGGACGAGCTGCGCGAGCTCACGCCCGACGTCGCCCTGCTCCCCGTCAACGGCCGCGACGCGATGCGCGAGCGCGACGGCCTGTGGGGCAACCTCTCGGCCCCCGAGGCGGCGGCGCTCGCGGCGGCGGCGGCCATCCCGATCGCGATCCCGTGCCACTTCGACGGCGTCGCCGGCAACCTCGGCGATCCGGACGCCTTCGTGCGCGCCGTCGCCGCGCTCGAACCGCGCATCGCCACGCACGTCCTGCATCCGGGTGACCGGCTTCCCCTCGCGGGATGATGCACGCGGGCGCCTAGCCGGATAGCGTCGGCACGACCGGCCATGAACGGCCGGAGCGGCGATCGAGGGGCGGAGCGATGGAGTCCTACGAGCAGGCACGCGACCGGCAGCGCGACGCAGCGGCCGAGCGGGTCTCGGCCCGCACCGAGGCGCGGCTGGGCAACGAGGCCGTGCTGACCGAGCCCGGTGGGCTCGCGCGGGTCGACACGGAGGAGCGGATCGCCAAGCGGCTCGACCGCCTGAGCCGCTACGTGACGGGCGACGTCCCACCGCCCACGGTGCTGACCGCCCCGCCCGGGGCGATCATGCGCGAGGCCGTCGAGCGCGTCGAGGGCGGGCAGGAGCGCGAGACCGCCGCCGAGCCGGCCAAGCTGCTGGAGAAGATCATCCTCACCGCCGACTTCGTCGGCGTCCGGTACCTCGACGCGGGCGTCGTCGCCGCCCGCGCCGTCGGCCGCGTCAACATCGTGGACGCCGGGCGCAACCCCGCCGGCTTCGGTACGGGGTCGCTCGTCTCGGCGTCGCTGCTGCTGACCAACCACCACGTGCTGCCGGACGCGGACACCGCGCGCAACAGCTTCATCGAGTTCAACTACCAGGACGGCGCCGACGGGAAGGTGCTGGACACGGAGACGTTCGGGTTCGACCCGGACCGCTTCTTCCTGGCCGACGACGAGCGCGACTTCGCCCTCGTCGCGGTGCGCGCGACGCCCGAGCAGCTCGCTCCCTACGGGTTCAACCCGCTGATCGAGGCGGAGGGCAAGGCGATCATCGGCGAGTTCGTGACGATCGTGCAGCACCCCCGCGGCGAGAAGAAGCAGATCGCGCTGCGCGAGAACAAGATCGTCGACCTGCCCGACCGCTTCATGCACTACGCGGCGGACACGGAGCCCGGCTCCTCCGGCTCGCCGGTGTTCAACGACCAGTGGGAGGTCGTCGCGCTGCACCACGCCAGCGTCGCCGCCCCCGACCACGCGGAGTTCGGCGGGTTCCTCAACGAGGGCATCCGCGTCAGCCGGATCATGCAGTTCGTCAAGGACCAGCCGCTGTCGCCCGCCATGCGGACGCTCGCCGACGCGCTGTTCGCGGCACCGGAGGCGGCGCCCGCCGCGCCTCCCGCCGCCCCGCCCCCGCCGCCGCCGCACGCGCCGGTCGTCGTCCCCGCCCCGTCGCCGGCGGCGGGCGGCGAGGTGACGATCACCGTGCCGCTCGAGATCACGGTGCGCGTCGGCGACGCCGCCGGCGCGGCGCCGCCCCCGGCGGAGGGCGTCGAGACCGAGGCGGTCTCGATCGACCCGGACTACTCCAACCGCAAGGGCTACGACGCCGCGTTCCTCGCGCAGCCGCTGCCCCTGCCGGTGCCCGGCCCGGCCCTCGACGGGCAGGCCTCGGACGAGCTGCGCTACCACCACTTCAGCGTGGTCATGCACCGCGAGCGCGCGCTCGCGCTGTTCACCGCCGTCAACATCGACGGCAAGCTCGCGCGCCAGCCCAAGCGCGAGCGCGACCGCTGGATCATCGACCCGCGCCTGCCCGCCGAGTTCCAGACCGGCGAGCCCGTCTACAAGAGCAACCCGCTGGATCGCGGCCACCTCGTGCGCCGGCTCGACCCGGCCTGGGGCACGGACGCCGAGGCGGTCAAGGCGGCCAACGACGACACGTTCCACTTCACGAACGCCGCCCCGCAGCACCACCAGTTCAACGCCGGCAGCACCCTGTGGGCCGGGCTGGAGGATCACATCCTCACCAGCGCGGACACCGCCGACCTGCTGGTCAGCGTCATCACCGGGCCGGTGCTGGCCGACGACGACGACCCCTATCGCGGCGTCCGCCTGCCGCGCCAGTTCTGGAAGGTCGTGGGGATGGTCACGACGGAGGGCCGGCTGTCGGTCACGGGCTACCTGCTCAGCCAGTCCGCGCTGCTCGACGACCTGCCGACCGAGGAGGCGTTCTCGTTCGGCGCGTTCCGGACCTTCCAGGTGCCGGTGCGGCGGATCGCGGAGCTGACGGGCCTCCTGCTGGAGCCGCACGCGGCGGCGGACCCGCTCGAGCGGCTGGAGTCGATGCCGCTGCCGCGCGAGCTGATCCGCGCCTCCGACCTCATCCTCTGAGCCCGGCGCCGGCGCACGCGCCGGCGCCGTGTGGCACGCTCGCCGCATGCCGGCCGGGCTGCACCACCGGCGCGACGGTGCCGGCCCGCCGCTCGCGCTGCTCGCGGGCATCGGGATGAGCGGCGCCGCCTGGCGCCCGGTGGTCGGGCGGCTGCAGGGCGACCGCGAGGTCTGGTCGATCGACCTGCCGGGCTTCGGCCGCTCGGAGGCGCTCGGCGGGGGTGGGCCGTGCGGGATCGCGGCGCTCGCCGACGCCGCCGAGCGGTTCTTCGCCGAGGCGGGCCTGGAGCGCCCGCACGTGGCCGGGAACTCGCTGGGCGGCGCCGTGGGCCTGGAGCTCGGCCGGCGGGGGACCGTCGCGTCGGTCACCGCGATCTCGCCCGCCGGCTTCGCGTCGCGCCCGGCGCGGCGCTTCGCGGGCGTGTCGCTGCGCCTCACGCACCGGGCCGGCCGCCTGCTGCGGCCCGCGGCGCCGCGGCTCGTCGCGCGCCCCGGCCTGCGACGGATCCTCTACTGCCAGATGTTCGCCCATCCCGAGCGCCTCACCCCTGGCGAGGCGTACGACCACCTGACGACGATGCTCGACGGCGTCGCGTTCCACGACGTGCTCACCGAGCTCGACGGCCATCGCTTCGCCGGCGAGATCCGCGTGCCGGTGACGATCGGCTGGGGCACCCGCGACGGGCTGCTGCTCCCGACCCAGGCGCGGCGGGCGCGGCGCCTGCTGCCCGGCGCGCGGCACGTCTGGCTGCGCGGGTGCGGGCACGTGCCGATGAGCGACGACCCCGCCCAGGTCGCGCGGCTGCTGCGCGAGGGGAGCGCCGCGCCGGGCGCGCGTCAGAAGGCCGTGGCGAGCGCGAGCGGGTAGACCGGGCCGGACCCCCGCCGGCGCAGCTGCCCGGCGAGCATGGCGAGCGTCCAGCCGCTGAAGCGCAGGTCGTCGACGAGCAGGCACGGCCCGGACGGCAGGGCGCCGGCGACCGCGAACTGACCGCGCACGTTGGCGACCTGCTGCACCGCGTTCGCCATCTCGCGCTGGGGCGGCCCGTCGCCGGTCCGCTCCAGCGCCTCCTCGTAGGGCAGTGCGAGCGCCGCCGCGAGCCGGCGCGCGAAGTCGGGCACGAGCGGCCCGCTGCGCCGCGACGGGACCGCGGCGACCCAGGCGACGGGCGCACCCCAGCCGCGCACGGCCTCGGCCGCGGCGTCGACGAGCTCGTCGTCGAAGCGGCCGGCGCGGCGTCCGGCCTGCACGAGCGGGTCCCAGCCGCCGTCGCCCAGCCGGGCGAGCGCGCGGCCCTCCTCGGCCCGCACGTCCTCGGGGATCTTGCGCATCGCGCCGTCCTCGGACGGCGCCATCTTCTTGACCTCGAGCAGCATCGGCTTCGAGCGCAGGTGCAGCGCGGCGGTCCGCACCAGCACCGGGTCGAGGGGCGCGTCGAACCGCGCGCCGGCGCACACCGCGCAGCGCCCGCAGTCGGCCGGCTCAGGGTCGTCGAGCTCCTCCTGGAGCGCGCGCATGAGGCAGCGCCCGTCGGCGCCGAAGGCCGCCATCGCCGTCTGCTCGCTGCGCCGCAGGGCCGTCACCGCGGCGTAGCGGTCGGCGTCGTAGTGCCATGCCGCGCCGGGGCGGCGCACCCAGCGGCTGCCGGCGCGCGTCACGGCGCCCTCGACGTCGAGGACCTTGAGCATCGCCTCGATCCGGCCGCGGCCGAGGTTGACGACGCTCGTCAGCGCGGGCAGGGAGAGGCCGTCCTCTCCCGCGCCGTCGAGCGCGTCGAGCACCCGGTCGACGAGCTCGCGGCGAGGGAACGCCTGCTCGATGAAGAAGTCCTGGATCCGCCGGTCCTCCGCGCCGCGCAGGAGGACGACGTCGGCGTGCGCCACGCCGCGGCCGGCGCGCCCGACCTGCTGGTAGTAGGCGATGACCGAGCCGGGCGCCTGGTAGTGCACGACGAAGCCGAGGTCGGGCTTGTCGTAGCCCATCCCGAGCGCGCTCGTGGCCACGACCGCCTTGAGGTCGTTGGCGAGCAGGCGCTCCTCGACCGCGACGCGCTGCGCCGTGTCCACCTCGCCGCTGTAGGCCTGGGCGGCGATCCCGTGCCCGTCCAGCCAGCCGGCGACGAGGTCGGCGTCGCGCTTGGTGAGCGTGTAGACGATCCCCGAGCCCTCCAGCCGCGGGAGCCACGTGGCCAGCCAGGCGAGCCGGTCGGCCTGGGCGGGCAGCTCGACGACCTCCAGGCGCAGGCTCGAGCGCCCGAGCGGGCCCCGGTAGGTCCGCAGCGGCGCGGCCGCGCCCGTGCCCAGCTGCTCCTCGACGTCGGCCACGACGCGGTCGTTCGCCGTCGCGGTCGTGCCGAGGACGGCGACGCCGTCGGGCAGCCGCGCGAGCATCTCCCCCAGGCGCCGGTAGTCCGGCCGGAAGTCGTGCCCCCAGTCCGAGACGCAGTGGGCCTCGTCGACCACGAGCAGGCCGACGCGCTCGGCGAAGAGCGGCAGCATCGCGTCGCGGAACTGCGGGTTGTTCAGCCGCTCGGGGCTGATCAGGAGCAGGTCGACGGCGTCCTCGGCGAGCAGCGCCCGGACCTCGTCCCAGGCCTCGCGGTTCGTCGAGTTGATCGTGTGCGCGCGGATCCCCAGCCGTTCGGCGGCCGCGATCTGGTTGCGCATCAGGGCCAGCAGCGGCGAGACGATCAGCGCCGGGCCGGCGCCGCGCTCGCGCAGCAGCGCGGTGGCCAGGAAGTAGACGGCGGACTTGCCCCAGCCCGTGCGCTGGACGCAGAGCACGCGGCCGCGGTCCTCGACCAGGTCGCGCACCGCCTCGAGCTGGTGCGGGCGGAACCCGGCGTCCGGGCCGGCGAGGGCGTGCAGCAGCTCGGTGGCGCGGTCTTCGACGGTGGCGGTGGGCATGTGCACCTTGACAGTAGGAGGCGCGCCGGACTTCTCGCCCCGGTGGTGGCAGCGCCGGCGAACGTCAACACCGGCATTGAGGGAGGGGCAGATCGTGATGGCGTGTCGCGGGGCGGGTCGGCGAGGTGGTCGGCGAGTTGACCGCCATATGCGCGGTCAACTCGCCAACGACCTCATGGAACCGCTTCCACGCCGCCTGCGAACCGCTGCCCCATCGATCCCGCCTCCTCAATGCCCGCCGTTGACGTTCGACGGCGCCGGCCATCACGCCCACGGACGCCAACCGGAGCCCTCGCCCCGGTAACGTCGAGCCCGTGGAGACCGACGTCCCCGGCGGCTGCCCGCTCGACTGCCCCGACGCGTGCGCGTGGATCGTGACGGTGCGCGACGGCGAGGCCGTGCACCTGCGCGGCAACCCGGACCACCCGTACACGCGCGGCGCGCTGTGCGCGAAGGTCGCCCCCTACCTCGACCACACGCGCGCGCCCGACCGGATCCTGCACCCCATGCGCCGGGCCGGCGCCAAGGGCGAGGGCCGCTTCGAGCGGATCTCGTGGGACGACGCGCTCGGCGAGATCGCCGAGCGGCTGCTCGCGATCCGCGACGCGCACGGCGGCGAGGCGATCTGGCCGTTCCAGGGGACCGGCACGCTCGGCTACCTCCAGGGCCTCTACGGCCGCGCCGGCACCCGGCTGTGGAACGTGCTCGGCGCCAGCCGCCACGACATGACCATCTGCTCGATCGCCGGCAGCGACGGACTCCGCTACACGACGGGCACGAACCGCGGCATCGACCCGGAGTCCTTCCGGCTCTCGCGGCTGATCCTGCTGTGGGGCTCGAACCCGCTCACGAGCCACCATCACATCTGGAAGTTCATCGCGGCCGCGCGCCGCGACGGCGCGCACGTCGTGGTGGTCGACCCGATCCGCACGCGCACGGCCGCCGCCGCCGACGAGCACCTCGCGCCGCGGCCGGGCACGGACGCGGCGCTCGCGCTCGGCCTCATGCACGAGGTGGTGCGCCGCGGCGCCCACGACGAGGCGTTCCTGCGCGACCGCTGCGTCGGCTGGGACGCGTTCCGCGACCGGATCGCGGAGTACCCGCCCGCGCGCGTCGCGGCGATCTGCGACGTCCCCGAGGAGCGGATCGCGGCGCTCGGCGAGCGGCTCGCCACCACCCGGCCCACGGCGATCCGCGCGACGATGGGGATCCAGCGGCACGCCGGCGGCGGCATGGCGCTGCGCACCCTCGCCGCGATCCCGGCGGTCACGGGCGACTGGGCGCTGCCCGGCGGCGGGCTCGCCTACTCGACCAGCGGCTACTTCCACGGCGACCGCGCGGCGCTGTTCCGCGACGACCTGCGCGCGCGGCCCGCCCGCTCGCTGAACATGACGCGCGTCGGCGACGTGCTGCTCGGCGACGCCGACCCGCCCGTGCGCGCGCTCGTCGTCTACGGCGCCAACCCGCTCGCGTCCAACCCGGACACGGGCAAGGTGCGCCGCGCGCTCGCGCGCGAGGACCTCTTCACCGTCGTGATCGAGCAGGCGCCGACGGACACCGTCGACTACGCCGACATCGTGCTGCCGTCGACGATGCAGACGGAGCACGCCGACCTCCACGACGGCTACGGGCACCTGTACCTGGCCTGGAACGAGCCCGCCGTCGCTCCGCCCGGCGAATGCCTGCCGCACACGGAGATCTTCCGCCGGCTCGCGCGCGCCATGGGCCTGGAGGAGCCGGCGCTCTACGACGACGACCTGACGCTCGCGCGCACGGTGGTCGAGTCGGGCCATCCGACGCTCGCGGGCATCACGGTCGAGCGGCTGCGCCGCGAGGGCTGGGTCCGGCTCGGCCACCCGGACCCGCTCGTGCCGTTCGCGGACGGGTTCCCGACGCCGTCCGGGCGGCTCGAGCTGCACTCCGAGCGCGCCGCCGCCGCCGGCCACGACCCCCTCCCCGGCTACACGCCGCCCGCGGAGGCCGCGAGCCCCGGCGAGGGCCGGCTCGCGCTGATCGCCGCCGCCTCGCACTGGTTCCTGAACTCGATGTTCGCCAACGCGCCCGAGCAGCGGCGCCGCGCGGGGGCGCCGACGGTCGCGCTCCATCCCGACGACGCCGCCGCCCGCGGCCTCGCCGCCGGGCAGCGGATCCACGTCGGCAACGAGCGTGGCGCCTTCGAGGCCGTGCTGGCCGTGGGCGACGCCGCCCGCCGCGGCGTCGCGGCCACGACCAAGGGCCACTGGCCCAAGCTGCTCGCCGGCGGCGAGAACGTCAACGCCCCGACCGAGGAGCGCGACGCCGACCTCGGCGGCGGCGCCGTGTTCCACGACTGCTCCGTGTGGGTGAGGCCGTGCTCCAGCACGTGACGCTCGAGATCCGGCCCGAGCAGCTCGAGCCGTGCGTGCGCTTCTGGGCGCTGCTCGGCTTCGAGTGGATGCTCGCGCCGCCCACGCTGCGCGACCGCTTCACGTGGGTCGCCCACCGCGGTACCCAGATCCACCTCATGCCGGTGGAGGATCCCGTCGTGCCGTCGCGCGGCCACACGGCGGTGGTGCCGGACGACTACGAGGCCGCGCTCGCCGCGCTGCGCGGGGCGGGCTTCGCGCTCGAGCAGGGCAGCAACGCCTGGGACGCGCCGCGGATGTTCGTCCACTGCCCCGCGGGCCACCGCGTCGAGATCATGTCCGCCCCGCCCGTGCCGCCGTGGCCGGGCGAAGAGGGGTAGCCTGCCGCCCCGACAGGGAAACGCGGCCTGGGAGGGCCGCAGGGAAGGGAGAGACCCATGCGCAAGATCCTCGCGCTGCCGGCTGCGGCGGCGCTCTCCATCGCGCTCGTGGCGCTTCCCGCACAGGCGGGCACGCAGCATCACGGCAAGCGCGACAAGCACGGCGACAAGCGCGGCCACCACGGCTGGGGCAAGCACCGCGGCAAGTGCGGCCGCGAGAGCCGCCGCGAGCCGGGCTACGTGAAGATCCTCGACGGCAGCCGCAAGTGCTTCGCCCAGTGGAGGTACGCGGGCGGCGCCTCCGCGACGCTCCAGCGCGACGGCACGGTCCGGACCGGCGCCGGCGACGGGCTCGGCGTCCTGTGGTTCGCGGCGCGGCCGTACGGCGACTTCTCGCTGCGGCTGCAGTTCCGCGACGACGCGCCGGGCCCGGTCCGCGCCAACAGCGGCGTGCAGGTGCGGTTCCCCGCGCCCAAGTCGCCCACCCCGGGCTGCCCGACGACGTTCAACGGCTCCGAGCAGGACAACCCCGCCTGGGTCGCGGTCAACTGCGGCCACGAGATCCAGATCAACGACTCCGCCGACGGCGGCACCGCCGACGCGCGCAAGACGGGCTCGATCTACGGGTTCGACGACCTGGACGCCGCGCAGGCGCACGTCACCCCGGCCGGCACGTGGAACGAGCTGGAGATCACGGTCGTGGGCCAGCACTACACGATCAAGCGCGACGGCGTGCTCATCAACGAGTACGAGAACGTGCCGGGCGTGAAGATCCCCGGTCGCCCGAACGACCCCGGCTCGAGCTCGCGCGGGCTCGTGGGCTACATCGGGCTGCAGGCGCACGGAGGCGAGGACGACATCGTCTCGTTCCGCAACGTCCGGATCCGCGACCTGGAGGTCGACGGGTAGCGATCTCGGAGCTGCTCGCGCGCGCTCAGCCGCCGACGGCGCGGCGGCCGGGTCGCGCGAGCAGCTGGTCCTGCACGCGGTGCATGCCGTGGACGAGCTCGTGGCGGTCCTCGGGCCCCGCCTCCGGCAGCTCCAGCAGCCGGCCCGCGATGCCCGCGACGTCGTACCAGAGCGCCAGCTCGGCCTCGTCCATCCCGTAGGCGAGCAGCCGCCGGTGGCGCTCGTCGGCGTCCGGCGCCTCCTCGGCCGGCACCCCCCAGCCCTGCGCGCGCATGCCGGGACGCGTCAGCAGCAGGTCCTGCAGCCGGTGCAGCGCGTGCAGCGTCTCGTGCTCGGCCATCGGGTGCAGCTGCGGCAGGGCCGCGAGCCGCGCGGCGACGTCCTCGAGCGCGAGCCAGACCGCGGCCTCCTCGTCCGTCATCCCCAACCCCTCCAGCGTCGCGGCATCCGTCATGTCGATCTCCTCCGTGTCGGGATCATCCGGGCACCATCCGCGGCACGCTCTCCTTGCCCGCGGCCACCTTGCGCCGGTGCACGACGTAGGCGGCGCCGCCGGCCGGGAGCGCGAGCCAGTACGAGACGAGCCGGTAGGCGAGCGTGGCCACGGCCGCCGCGCTCGCGGGGACGCCGATCACGACCAGGAAGCCCGTCAGGCCCGCCTCGACGACGCCGAGCCCGCCCGGCGTGATCGGGATCTGGGCGAGCAGCTGGGCCGCGCAGAAGGCGAGCAGCACGAGCGCCGGGCGCGGGTGCTGCCCGATCGCCGCGAGCGCGGTGAGCAGCACCAGCCAGTCGAACAGCCAGCGTCCCCCGGCGCCCGCGACCGCCTCCCACCAGCGCTCGCCGAACGCGCGCCGCACGAGGTCGCGCTGGTCGCGCAGGCGCTCGGGGAAGTCCGCGGGCGGCGGCTTGCGCGGCCGCAGCCGCCGGCCGCCGCGCACGATCGCGCGGCCGACCCACTCGACGGCGCGGTCGGACGCCATCAGCGTCGCCCCGACCGCCAGCAGCGCGACGAACAGCCCGAGGCCCACCATCGTGGCCTGCCACAGCCGCGCCGGGACGGCGACGCCGAGCACGATCGCCGGCAGCGCGAGCACGGGCAGGGCGGCGAGCGTCGCGACGACGACGATCGACGCGACGGCGATCCCCAGGCCGGCGAGCGAGCCGGGCACGCCGGCCTGGGCGAGCATGCGGTACTGCAGCGCCCCCGCGGCCGCCGCGCCGCCGGGCACGACGCGCCCGAGCGCGCCGGAGGCCAGGTTCGACGTGATCACGGGCCACCACGAGCGCGCACCGACGGCGAGCCGCTGCAGCAGCCACATCGAGCCCCAGCTCGCCAGCTGGGCGGCGATCATCGCCGCGAACCAGTACGGCTCGATGTCGACGACCCGCGGCCACGCGTCGAGCACGCCGAGGACGGCCGGGGCGACGCCGTACAGGACGAGCGCGCAGACGACGAGCGCGACGATGCGGCCGACCATGCGCGGAAGCCTGCCATAGGATCCGCGCCATGGACGAGCGCGTGGGGCGGGTGGGTCTCATCACCGGTGCGTCGAGCGGGCTCGGCGCCGCGACGGCGCGGCGCCTGGCGCGCGAGCCCGGCCTCCGGCTCGTGCTGGTCGCGCGCCGCGCCGACCGGCTGGAGGCGCTCGCCGCCGAGCTGTCGGGCGCAGCGTCGGCGCTGCCGCTCGACCTGCTCGACGCCGACGCGCCCGCGGCCGCCCGCGCCCACCTCGAGGAGCACCACGGCGGGCGGCTCGACCTGCTGATCAACAACGCGGGCGCCGGCGGACGCGGCCCGTTCGCCCAGACGGGCTACGCGCTCGTGCACGAGGTGATGGAGCTCAACTTCGACGCCCAGGTGCGGATGACGGAGGCGCTGCTCCCGCTGCTGCGCGCGTCGGCGCCGAGCGCGATCGTCAACGTGGCGAGCACCGCGGGAAGGGTGGCCCGCGGCGGCGTCGGCGCGTACTCGGCGTCGAAGGCGGCGCTCGCGATCTGGGCCGACGCGCTGCGCGCGGAGGAGCACGCCCACGGGGTGCACGTCGGCACCGTGATGCCGGGCTTCATCCCCACGGAGGGCTTCCCGCAGCGCGAGCTGGCGGCCCGCCGGCGGACGCGCTGGCTGCTGGGGACAGAGGAGCAGGCGGCCGACGCGATCGCCGAGACCGGGCTCGAGCGCCGGGCCGAGCGCTACGTCCCGCGCGGCTACGCCGTGCTCGCGGCGCTGCGCACGGTCACGCCGGGCCTGGTGCGCCGGGCGCTGGCGACGAAGCACGCGGACGTGCTGGCGACGACGACGCGGGAGCCCTGACCGCCTCCCCGCTCGCGGGGTCGAACGCATGCATGCGGTGGGGGTCGACGCGGAGGCGCAGCGTGTCGCCCGCCTGCACGCGCGTGCGGCCGTCCAGCACGGCGACGAAGCGCGCGCGGGCGTCGTCGGCGAGCAACCGCGCGTCCTCGCCGGCGATGTCGGCGGCGTCGACGACCGCGTCCGCCGTGACGCGCGGCGCGTCGAGCGCGAAGGCCGCGTGGACCTCGTCGCCGAGGTGCTCGGCGAGCTCGGCGCGCACCTCCATCAGCGGCCACGCCTCCGGCGCGAGCGGCCCGTCCTCGGTGAACGCCGCCGGCCGGAGCCCGAGCACGACGTCGCCGCGCAGCCCGTGCAGCGGGGCGCCGGGCGGCAGCGTCACCTCGTGGCCGCCGAAGCGGACGCGGTCGCCGAGCGCCCGGCCCTCGACGAGGTTCATCGCGGGTGAGCCGATGAAGGCCGCGACGAACAGGTTCGCGGGCCGCTCGTAGAGCACCTGCGGGCGGTCGCACTGCTGCACCACGCCGTCGCGCAGCACGACCACGCGGTCCCCGAGCGTCATCGCCTCGACCTGGTCGTGCGTCACGTAGACCGTCGTCACACCCAGTCGCTCGTGCAGCCGGGCGAGCTCTGAGCGCATCGACGTGCGCAGCTTCGCGTCGAGGTTGGAGAGCGGCTCGTCGAGCAGGAACGCGGCGGGGTCGCGCGCGAGCGCCCGGCCGATCGCGACGCGCTGGCGCTGGCCGCCGGAGAGCTGGCTCGGACGCCGGCCGAGCAGGTCGCCGAGCCCGAGCATCGCCGCCATCTCGCCGACCCGGCGGTCGATCTCCGCACCCGGCACCTTGCGCTGGCGCAGCCCGAACCCGAGGTTCTGGCGCACCGACATGTGCGGGTACAGCGCGTAGTTCTGGAAGACCATGGCGATGTCGCGGTCGGGCGGCGCCACGCGGGTGACGTCGCGCTCCCCGATCGAGACGCGGCCCGCGGTCGGCTGCTCGAGCCCGGCGATCACGCGCAGCAGCGTCGACTTGCCGCAGCCCGACGGCCCGACGAGCACGACGAACTCCCCGGCGGCGACCTCGAGCGACACGTCGCGCACGGCGTCGACGCCGTTCTCGTAGGTCATCCAGACGTGCTCGAGCCCGATCGCGGCCATGTCAGCCCTTCACCGCCGAGGACGCCAGCGAGCGCACGAACGTGCGCTGCGCGGCGAGGAACGCGAGCAGGACCGGCAGCGTGGCCAGCACGTTGGCGGCCATGATCGCCGAGGGGTTCGTCTCGGCCCGGCTCTTGAAGCTCGCGACGCCGAGCGGCAGCGTGTTGTGCTCCTCGCTGGAGATGGCGATGGCCGGCCACGACACGTCGTTCCAGGTGAGCAGGAAGGTGATCACGGCGAGCGTCGCGAGGGCGGGCCGCGCCAGCGGCAGCACGATCCGCCACAGGATCATCCGGCGCGAGCAGCCGTCGATCCACGCCGCCTCCTCGACCTCGCGCGGCAGGGCGAGGAAGAACTGCCGCAGCAGCACCACGCCGAACGGCATCACCAGCGACGGCACGATCAGCGCCCCGAGCGTGTCGATCAGCCCGAGCTCCTGCATGATGATGAAGGTGGGGATCAGCGTGAGCTGGAAGGGGATCAGCAACGTCGCGATCATCGCCGTCAGCACCAGCCGCGAGCCGCGGAAGTCGAGCCGCGCGAACGCGTAGCCGGCCATCGAGCAGAACACGAGGTTGGCGACCACGCAGACGCCGCTGACGATCGTCGAGTTGATGAACCACGTCGGCAGCTCGGCGTTCTCGAACAGGTAGCGGTAGCCGTCGACGTGCAGCGAGTCGGGGACGATCGTCGGCGGGAAGCGGTTGAGCTGCGCGCGCGTCATGAACGAGCTCACGAGCATCCACACGAGCGGCAGCGCGAGCAGCGCGCACGCGGGCGCGAGCACGAGGTGCCAGGGGTCGAACGGCAGCAGCCGGCGGCGGCGCGGCGCGGGGTCGGCGAGCACGCTCACGCGCGGCGGCTCCAGCGGCTCCGGCCGGCCATGGCGAGCGCGGTGAGCAGCATCAGCGAGCCGGCGACCGCGTAGGACGCGGCCGCGCCCATGCCGTAGGCGGAGTCGCGGATCGAGCGGTAGATGTAGTAGACCACCACCACGGTCGACTGCCCGGGCCCGCCGCGGGTGGAGCCGTAGACGAGGTCGAAGAGCTGGACGGCCTGGATCAGCTGCCACAGCAGCAGGAAGGCGAGCACGGGCGCGATCGCGGGCAGCGTCACGTGGCGGAACACGCCCGCCCGCCGCGCGCCGTCGATCGACGCGGCCTCGGCGAGCTCGCGCGGCACGTCCTGGAGCGCGGCGAGCAGCACGACCGCGCAGAAGCTGATGCAGCTCGTGCCCGCCCACAGGGCGGCGAGCACGAGCAGCATCAGCGCCTGCCCGCCGTCGGCGAAGAACGGCTGCGCCGGGATCCCGGCCTTCCCCAGCAGCGCGTTGGCGACGCCGAACTGGTCGTCGAAGATGAACGAGAAGAGCACGCCCTGGACCGTCGCCGAGACGACGACCGGGACGAAGGCGAGCGTCCGGTAGAGCCCGATCAGCCGGATCCGGCGGTTGAGGGCCAGGGCGAGCGCGAGGCCGCCGGCCACCGAGAGCGGGACGAACAGCGCGGCGTAGACGAGCGTGTGCTCGACGGCGCCGCGGAACAGCGGGTCGGCGAACAGGTCGCGGTAGTTCTCCAGGCCGACGTAGCTCGTCGTCTCGGCGATCGGGTCCTTGTCCTGGACGCTGATCAGCGCCGACCAGGCGACCGGCACGATCGCCAGCCCGATCACGATGATCACGGCCGGCAGCACGTACAGCCACGCGCTCGGGCTCTGCCCGAGCGCGCGCTGCGCGAGCGATCGGCGCGGCGGGCCGGGCCGCGGGGTGGGCGGGGTCCGGCTCGGCCGCGGCGCCTGCGCGAAGACCGTGCTCATCCCGGCGTCAGCCGTCCTGCAGCGCCTCGTCGCCCGCGGCCACGGCCTGCTCGAGCGCGTCCGCCGGCTGCTCGTCGCCGAGCAGCACGGCCGCGATGGCCTGCCCGATCGCCTCGGACACCTGCGGGTAGTTCTCGATCACGGGCCGCACGCGCGCCTCCTCGAGCACGTCGACGAACGTCTGCAGGCCGTCGACGCCCTTCACATGGTCCTGCCAGGCCGGGAGCGCCGCGGTGGCCTCGCGCAGCGGCAGGCTGCCGGCCTCGACGTCCCAGAACACGTCCTGCTCGGGCTGCGTGAACCAGCGCACGAACTCGGTCGCGGCCGCCACCTTCGCGTCGCCGTTGTCGAACACCATCCACGTGTCCGGGCCGCTGATCGTGACCGGGTCGCCGTCGAACACCGGCATCGGCACGACACCGTAGTCCACCTTCGCGGCGCGGACGTCCGGCAGCAGCCAGGGGCCGGTCGGGACCATCCCCATGCGGCCGTTGTAGAAGACGTCGTACATCTTCTCGCTGCCGACGGTCTTGTCGATGTAGACCGACTTGTCCTGGGCCAGCTGGGCGATCACGTCGAGCGAGCGCTGCCCCGGCTCGCCGCCGAAGCCGACGCTCTGCCCGTCCTCGGACAGCACGTCGCCGCCGGCGCTCCAGACCATCGGCCAGATCCGCCATGTCGTGTCCTCGTCGCCGATCCCGGGCCAGCCCGTGCCGAACTGCCCCGCGTCCGCATCGGTCAGCTTCGCCGCGGTGGCGCGGAACTCGTCCCACGTCCAGCCGGGCTGCGGCGGGTCGATCCCCGCCTGGCGGAAGAGCTTCTTGTTGTAGATGACGGCCATCGAGTCGATCAGCGCCGGGATGGCGCGCACCTTGCCGTCGATGGTCACCGCGTCGCGGGCGGGCGGGAAGAAGTCGTCCCAGTCCCAGCCCTCCTGCTTCACCGCCTCGGTCAGGTCGACCGCCTTCGGGCTGCGCGCGAGGTTGGCGACGTTGGGACCGAACTGGAAGACGACGTCGGGGTACTTGCCGCCGGCGAGCGCGGCGGTCATCTTCGGCAGCAGGTCGTCCGAGAGCGCTCCCAGCTGCGCATCGACGGTGATCTCGTCCTGCGAGGCGTTGAACTTGGCGACGAGCTCCTTGATCGCCTTGAGCGCCGACTGGTTCTGGCCGTGCCAGAGCGTGATCGTGACGGGCTCGCCGGTCTCGGCGGCCTGATCGCCGCCGTCGTCGTCGCCCCCGCCGCCGCAGCCGGCGAGGAGGGCCGCGAGCGCGGCGACGGCGAGCAGCGTCCTGAACGCGGCCATGGTGCCATTCCTTCCCGTGGGGATCGTCATGCCAGCCGCTCCAGGTCGCGCTCGGCGAGCACGACGGAGCGGGTCAGGTTGCGGGGATGGTCGGGGTCGAGCCCGCGCGCCCGCGCCAGCGCGCCGGCGACGCGCTGCGCGCGGACGAGGCCGGCGAGCGGGTCGAGGGCCTCGTCGACGACCGTCGCCCCGGTCGCGCGCAGCTCGCCGGCGACGGCCGGATCGAGCGGGCCGAGCGACCAGATGACCCGGCCGGGCGCGGCGATGCTGATCGGCCCGTGCCGGTACTCGAACAGCGGGTAGGCCTCGGTCCACGCCTGCGCGCTCTCGCGCAGCTTCAGCGCGGCCTCGTGGGCGAGGCCGACCGTCCAGCCGTGGCCGAGGAACGTCCACTGCTCGATCGCCGCCGGGTCGGCGATGGGGAGCGGCGCTGCCAGGGCGCGCTCCGCGTCGGCCGCGGCGGCGGCCGCGGCGCCGGGCGCGACCGACTCGCGCAGGAGCGAGAGCGCGCCGGTGGCGAAGCGGGTCTGCACGATCGACTCCTCGTCGGCGAACGGGAGCCCGACGGCGGCGTCCGCGGCCGCGCCGATCGGGCTGCCGGCGTCGGCGACGACGGCGACCGTGCGGTCCGCCAGCCCCCGCCCGAGCGCGTGCGCCACCTCGCTCGTGGTGCCCGACCGCGAGAGCGCGACGAGCACGTCGTAGCGGCGGGCGGCCGGGGCCTCTGAGGCCGCGAAGGCGTCGGTCCAGCCGTGGCCCGCGCGCTCGCGCAGCGCCGCGTAGGCCTGGGCCATGAACAGCGAGGTCCCGCAGCCGATCACGCAGACGCGCTCGCCGGGGGCGGGGAGCGGGGCCGTCGCCGCGAGCGCCGCGGCCGCAGCCCAGATCGCGGGTTGCGTGGCGATCTCCCGATCCATCGTCGTGCGCATATTGTGATTCTTATCGGGCAAAACGATCAAAAGCAAGCATGCTCGTGTACGATCGGCCGCATGACGACAGTCGCGTTCATCGGGGCGGGCAGCGTGACCTTCACGCGCGAGCTGCTCACCGACCTGTTCGGCTACGAGGACCTGCGCGGGCTGCGGATCGCCCTGCACGACATCGACGCGGAGCGGCTCGAGACCGCCGCCGCCGTCGCGCGCGCGCTCGACGCGGACCTCGGCGCCGGCGCCGCGATCACGACCCACGCGGAGCGGCGCGCCGCGCTGGACGGTGCGGACTTCGCCATCAACATGGTCCAGGTCGGGATGCACGCGGCGACCCTGAAGGACCTCGAGCTCCCGGCTGCGCACGGGCTGCGCCAGACGATCGGCGACACGCTCGGGGTCGGCGGCATCTTCCGCGCGCTGCGCACGATCCCCGTGCTCCTCGGGATCGGGGAGGACCTCGCCGCCGTCAGCCCGGACGCGTGGCTGTTGAACTACACGAACCCGATGGCCATCCTCTGCCAGGCCTACGCCGAGGGCTCGCCGCACAAGCAGATCGTCGGCCTGTGCCACTCGGTGCAGAACACCACGCGCGAGCTCGCCGAGCTGTGCGGCGTGCCGTTCGCGGAGGTGGCGTTCGCCGGGGCGGGCGTGAACCACCAGGCGTTCATCCTGCGCTTCGAGCGCGACGGCGAGGACCTGTACCCGCGGCTCGACGCGGCGATCGCCGCCGACCCCGAGCTGCGGCGGCGCGTCCGCGTCGAGCTCTACCGCCGCTTCGGCTACTACCCGACGGAGTCGAGCGAGCACGGCGCGGAGTACGTGCCCTGGTTCCTGCGCGACGACGCCTGCGTCGCGCGCTACCGGCTCGAGCCCAACGAGTACGTGCGCCGCAGTGAGGAGAACCTGCAGGAGTACGAAGACGTCCGCGGCAAGCTCGCGCGCGGCGAGGCGCTGCCGCTGGAGCGCAGCTTCGAGTACGCGCCCGAGATCGTGCACTCGATGGTCACCGGCACGCAGCGCGTCGTCTACGGCAACGTGCAGAACGGCGGGCTGATCGCGGCGCTGCCGGCCCAGTGCGCGGTCGAGGTGCCCTGCCTCGTGGACGGCACCGGCCTGCACCCGACGATCGTGCGCGACTACCCGCCGCAGCTCGCGGCGCTCAACCGCAGCTTCCTCAACGTCGCCGACCTCACCGTGCGGGCGGCGCTGTCCGGGGACGTGCGCCACGTGCGCCACGCCGCGATGCTCGACCCGAACACGTCGGGGGCGCTCGGGCTCGAGGCGATCGACGCCGTCGTCGACGAGCTGCTGGCCGCCCACGCCGGCGCGCTGCCCGCGGGGCTCCAGGACGGGTGATGCGCGCCGAGGTGCTCGTCGTCGGCGACGCCAACCCGGACCTGCTGCTGACCGGCGACGTCGTCCCGCGCTTCGGGCAGGCCGAGCAGCACGTCGGCGCGGAGCTCGCCCTCGGCGGCTCGGGCGCGCTGGCGGCCGCGGCGCTCGTCCGGCTCGGCGTGCCGACGGCGCTCGCGGCAGCGCTCGGGGCCGACGAGCTCGGCGCGCTGACCTCCGCGCGGCTCGCGGAGCGCGGGATCGCCACGGACGGGCTGCAGCGCTCGGGCCTCCCCACCGGCCTCACCGTGCACCTGCTGCGCGACGAGGACCGGGCGATGCTCACCCGCACCGGCGCGATCGACGACCTGGACGTGGCGGCGGCGCGCGCGCTGATCGAGGCCTCGCCGGGGCTGCGGCACGTGCACCTCGCCTCCGTCTACCTCGTGGGCGCGCTCCGGGACCGCGGCGCCGAGGTGGTCGCCGCGGCGCGCGCGGCGGGGGCGACCGTGTCGGTGGACACGAACGACGACCCGGCGGGCGCGTTCGCGCCGCCCGCGTGGCTGTTCGACGCCGACGTCCTGCTGCCGAACGCGCGGGAGGCCGTGCGGCTCGCGGTGGGGGCGGAAGACGCCGGGGCAGCGCGCGAGACGGGTGCCGCGCGGTACGCGGGAGCGCGCCAGGCGGGCGCCGCGCGGGACAGCGCGACGGGCGGCGGAGCCCGCGACGAGGTCGCCGCGGCGGCAGCTGCGCTGTCGGCGCACGGACCGCTCGTGGTGGTGAAGTGCGGCGCGGACGGTGCGCTCGTGGCCGAGGGCGGCGCGTGCCGCACGGTGCCGGCGGCGCCCGCGCCGGCGGTGGTCGACGCGGTCGGGGCCGGCGACGCGTTCGACGCGGGCTTCATCCGCGGGCTGCTCGACGGGCGCACGCCGCTCGCGGCCGCCGCGCTCGCCTGCGCATGCGGGGCGCTCTCCCTGCGCGCGGCCGGCGACGCCGGACAGCCCACCCTGGCCGAGGCGCTCGCGCTGGAGGCCGGCGCGTGATCGCGGGTTCGCCGCGCCCAACCCGAGCGTCGACCGGCTGTTCGCGACGAGCGCGCTCCTGCCCGGCGCGATCCATCGCCCCGACGCGGCCACCGCCGACGCCGGCGGCAAGGGGCTGAACGCGGCGCGCGCCGCGCACGTCCTCGGCGCCGACGTGCGCGCCGTCGCGCTCGTCGCGGGCCATGCCGGGCGCTGGATCGCGGACCGGCTCGCCGCCGACGGCGTGCCGGCCGACCTCATCTGGGGCGCCGGCGAGACGCGGACCTGCCTGTCGGTGGCCGCCGGCGGCGCGCTGACCGAGTTCTACGAGCACGGCGACCCGCCGGGCGACGACGTGTGGGCGGTCTTCGCCGCCCGTGTCGCCGCGGTCGCCGGACGGGCGGCATGGGTCGCGCTCTGCGGCTCGCTGCCGCCGGGGGTGGACGTTTCGGAGGCCGCCCGGCTCGTCGCCGCCGCGCGGGCGGCCGGCGCGCGCGTGGCCGTGGACCACGCGGGCGCCACGCTCGAAGCTGCGCTCGACGCCGGCCCGGACCTCGTCAAGGTCAATGCCGCCGAGGCGGAGGAGCTGACCGGCGAGGCCGACCCGCTCGCCGCCGCGATCGCGCTGCGCGCGCGGCTCGGCGCCGCTGGGCGCCCGCCGGACGCGCCGCGCGGCATCGCCGGTGTCGCCACGGACGCGTCCCGCCGCTCTGAGCGCCCGCCGCACGGCGTCGCCACGGACCCCGCCGACGCGGCGCATCCCGTCGTCGCGGTGACGCTCGGCGAGCGCGGCGCGCTGCTGCTCGCGGGCGACGACGCGCTGCAGGGATCGCTCGACGTGCGCGCGCCGTACGCGGTCGGGTCCGGTGACGCGTTCCTCGCAGGGCTGCTCACCACCGCGCCGGCGCCTGGAGGAGCGTGGCGCGACGCCCTGGCGCTCGCGCTCGGCGCGGGCGCCGCGA
This sequence comes from uncultured Solirubrobacteraceae bacterium, assembly GCA_963827335.1. GTDB lineage: Bacteria > Actinomycetota > Thermoleophilia > Solirubrobacterales > Solirubrobacteraceae > DASQMT01. Next base: position 243,141 of record CAWHAP010000023.1, on the reverse strand, counting down.
ACGCCGAGCAGGCGGGCGCCGGCCGGCTCGATCCCGGTCGCGCGCGAGCGCTCGCGGCGCGGGCCGTGTTGCGGCTAGGCTCGGCCCGATGAACCGCGCCGAGCGCCTGGGAGCCATCATGGAGCGCCTGGCGGACCACGGCAACGTCGACGTCGAGGCGCTCACCCAGGCGCTCCACGTCTCCCCCGCGACGGTGCGCCGCGACCTGCAGGCGCTGCACGAGCAGCGCCTGCTCGAGCGCACCCACGGCGGCGCCGTGGCGATCGGCGGGCTGTACGAGCTGCCGATGCGCTACCGGTCGTCGCGGCAGCGGGAGGACAAGCTGCGGATCGCCGAGGCCGCGCTCGCGCACGTGCGCGACGGGATGTCCGTGGCGGTGACCGGCGGGACCACCACGACGGAGGTCGCGCGGGCGCTCGTCCGCCGCGAGGATCTCACGATCGTGACCAACGCGATCAACATCGCGGCCGAGCTGGCCGTGCGCTCGAACATCCGCCTCGTCGTCACCGGCGGCGTCGCCCGCTCGGCCTCCTTCGAGCTGGTCGGGCCGCTCGCGGAGCTCGTGCTCGACCACGTGCACGTGGACATCGCCTTCGTCGGCGTCGACGGGATCGCGGCGCGGGCGGGGCTGACGACGCATCGCGAGATCGAGGCGCACACGAACCAGGTGATGCTCGAGCGGGCCGGCCGCGTGGTGGCGGTGGCCGACAGCACCAAGCTGGGGCGGATCGCGCTCGCGCGGATCTGCACGTGCGAGTCGCTGCACGCGCTCATCACGACCGCGGGCGGCGCGACCGAGGAACGCGACGCGATCGCCGCCGCCGGCGTCGCCGTGGAGGTGGTCTAGTGGTACGCCGAGCCGTCCTGCTCTCCCTGCTGGCCTGCGCGCTGCCCGCGCCCCCCGCGCAGGCGGCGACGCCGCCGCCGGCGAACGCCGGCTTCGACTACCAGATCGGCGGCGACTACCCCCTGCCCGCGGGCGTGGGCGTCGTGTCGCGCGACTGGTTCATCGGCGCGGCGCCGAAGGACGCCTACGCGATCTGCTACGTCAACGCGTTCCAGACGCAGGACGACGAGCCCGGCGTGTCGCGGCGCGACGAGCGGTCCGCGTGGCCGCGCAGCCTCGTGCTGACGGAGCTCGGCGACGACCCGAACTGGGGCGGCGAGTACCTCGTGGACATCAGCACGGCACGCAAGCGCAAGCGGGCGGCGAACTGGATCCAGCCGATGATCCGCACCTGCAAGCGCAAGGGCTTCGAGGCCGTCGAGTACGACAACCTCGACTCGTGGACGCGCTTCGACGACACGCCGCGCGAGGGCAGCGTGCCGTTCGGCAAGGCCGACGCGATCGCCTTCGCGAAGCTCCTTGCGCGGCGCGCCCACCGGCTCGGCCTCGCCGCCGGCCAGAAGAACACCGTCGAGCTGACCCGCCGGCAGGCGCGGCGCACGATCCGCTTCGACTTCGTCGTCGCCGAGGAGTGCGGGCGCTACGACGAGTGCGAGGACTACCGCGCGGTCTACGGCGACCGCGTCGTCGCGATCGAGTACCGGCGCCAGGACTTCGACGCGGCCTGCCGGGCGGTGGGGGCGTCCGTCGCAGTCGTCCTGCGCGACCGCGACGTGACGCGCCCCGGCTCGGGCAGCTACAGCTACGACGCCTGTTAGCGGGGAGGTCCGAGCTACCCGCGGCCGACCGCGCGCACGAGCGGCGCGGGCGCCGCGACCTCGAGGTTGCGGCGCACCTGCAGGTCGATCCCGCCGGGGGCGAAGAGGTCCGAGGAGTGCTGGACGGCCTCGCCTGAGCCGAGATGCATGATCTCCTCGAGCTCGAGCACCGCCGTCGTGCCCTGCACGTTCAGCGATCGCCCGGCGGGCTCGCGGTTGGACACCATGCGCGGGCGCACGTGCGTCACCGCGAACGCGATCTGCACGCCCAGCTCGAGCAGCACGTCGAGCACCATGCTGCCGCTCTCGATCGCGCGCCTGAGCCGCTTGTCGCCCGGGAGCGGGATGCCCGGGCGCACGACGTCGCGCATCACGGCCACCGGCTCGCCGTCCGCGACGACGGTGCGCGTGACCGTCCACGCCGGCATCTCGGGCGGGAGCCCGAAGATCTCGCCGACCTCGGCGCCGAGCCGCTGCTCGGCCACGTCGAGCGCACGCACCGTCAACGTGACGCCGCGCCGCTCGGCCAGCTCGGAGTAGGGCCGCAGGACCTCCAGCCCCTCGTGGAACGCGGTCGGCCGCGCCGCCTGGCCCACGTAGGTCCCCGAGCCCTGGCGGCGCGTGATCTCGCCGGCCTCCTCGAGGCGGTCCAGCGCGGTGCGCAGCGTGCCCCGGGAGACGCCCAGCATCGCCGCCAGCTCGAGCTCGGGCGGGAGCCGGTCGCCCGGGCGATGCGAGCCCGTGGCCAGCCACGCTCGCAGCGCCAGCTCGGTGTCGTCCACCAGTGAGGAGCGCTGCGGGGCCGGATCCATGCCCGAGATCATCCCATGCCGCTGGCCGCTAGAAGAGGCCGACGGTGCGGCCCTCGGCGTCGATGTCGACGTTGAGCGCGGCCGGGGCCTTGCCCAGGCCGGGCATCTGCGTGATGTCGCCGCACAGCGGGACGAGCCAGCCCGCGCCGGTGTACGCGCGGATGTCGCGCACGGGCAGCGTGAAGTGCTCGGGCGCGTTCAGGAGCGTCGGATCCGACGACAGGGACAGGTGCGTCTTGGCCATGCAGACCGGGAAGTGCCCGTACCCGTCGGCGGTGAACTGCGTCAGCTTCTTCTCGGCCTCGGGGTAGAAGTAGACGTCCTTGGCACCGTACACCCGCTTGGCGACCGCCTCGATCTTGTCCTGGATCGGCTCGTCGTCGGCGTAGAGCGGCTTGAACTGGTTCTCCTGCTCGCACGCCTCGACGACGGCGTTGGCCAGGTCGGCGGCGCCCGCGCCGCCGCGCGTGAAGCCCTCGTTGGCCTCGGCGCCGAATGCGCCCGCCTCGAGCGCGAGGCGCTTGACGAGCTCGACCTCCTCGTTCGTGTCGCCCGGGCGGCGGTTGACGGCCACGACGGCCGGCATGCCGAACTCGCTGATGATCCCGAGGTGGCGGCGCACGTTCGCCATGCCCACCTCGATCGAGGAGAGCGCCTGCGAGCGGTCCACGCGCGGGTCGTCCTCGACGCCGCCGTGGTGCTTGATCGCGCGCACCGTCGTCACCAGCACGACGGCGCTCGGCCGCAGCTCGCCGAAGCGGCAGACGATGTCGAAGAACTTCTCCATGCCCATGTCCGAGCCGAAGCCGGACTCGGTCACGACGTAGTCGGCGATCTTCATGCCGACCTGGTCGGCCACGAGCGAGTTGTTGCCGTGGGCGATGTTCGCGAACGGCCCGCAGTGCATCAGGCACGGCTGGCCCTCGAGCGTCTGGATCAGGTTCGGCTTGATCGCGTCCTTGAGCAGCACGGCCATCGCGCCCGCGGCGCCCAGGTCCTCGGCCGTGATCGGCTTGCCGCCGTCGAAGGAGGAGGCGACCGTGATCCGCCCGAGCCGCTTGCGCAGGTCCTGCAGGTCCTTGGAGACGGCGAGGATCGCCATCACCTCGGAGGCGGCGGTGATGTCGAAGCCCGACTCGCGCGGGTAGCCGTTGGCACGGCCGCCGAGGCCGATCGAGATGTTGCGCAGCGCGCGGTCGTTCATGTCCAGCGCCCGCCGCCACCCGACCCGCAGCTGGTCGATCTTGTGCGGGTTGCCGTGCAGGATCGACGCGTCGAGCATCGCCGCCAGCAGGTTGTTCGCCGCCCCGATGGCGTGGATGTCGCCGGTGAAGTGGAGGTTGAGGTCCTCCATCGGCACGACCTGCGTCATGCCGCCGCCGGCGGCGCCGCCCTTGATGCCGAACACGGGACCGAGCGACGGCTCGCGCAGGCAGGCGACCGGCCGCTTGCCGATGTGGCCGAGGCCCTGGGTGAGGCCGACGAGCGTCGTCGTCTTGCCCTCGCCGGCCTTCGTCGGCGTCATGCCCGTCACGCAGACGAGCTTGCCGTCGGGGCGGTCCTTGAGCCGCTCGATCACGCTCAACCCGACCTTGCCCTTGTAGCGCCCGTAGGGCTCGATCTCCTCGGGCTGGAGACCACAGGACTCCGCGATCATCTCGATCGGGATCAGCTCCGCTTCCTGCGCGATCTCCAGGCTGCTCTTCATCTGTCGCCCCTCCGGATCAGTGGCTGACGGCGGCCGCGGCCAGCTCGGACACCAGCTTGTCCTCGTAGAAGCGCTCGAGCTTGAACGGCTCGATGAGCTCGGGCTGGCGGCCGGTGTCGACCAGCTCCGCGAGGGTGCTGCCCACGATCGGCGCGGCTTTGAACCCGTAGGTCCCCCAGCCGGCGCTGACGTGGAAGTTCTCGACCTCGGTCCGGCCGAGGATGGGAGAGTAGTCCGGACTGAGGTCGCACAGCCCGGCCCATGCCCGCAGGATGCGCGCATGCTCGAGCTGCGGGAACAGCTCGAGCGTGTGGCGGGTCAGGTCCTGGAGGAAGTTGAGCGTGCCGTTCATCCGGTACGTCGTCCACGGCTCGATCTCCGAGCCCATCACGAACTCGCCGCGATCGGTCTGCGAGATGTAGACGTGCATCTGCGAGGAGACGATGACGACGTCGAGCAGCGGCTTGACCGGCTCGGTCACGCACGCCTGCAGGATGTGGGTGGTGATCGGCAGCGGGACGCCGGCCATGTCGTTGACGAGCGTGCTCCAGCCCGCCGTGGCGTTGATCACCTGGCCGCACTCGACCCGGCCGCGGTTCGTCTCCACCGCCGTGATGCGCCCGTTCGCCTTCTCGAAGCCCGTGACCTCCGTGTACGGGTGGATCTCCGCGCCGCCGGAGTCGGCGCCGCGCGCGAACCCCCAGACCACGGCGTCGTGGCGGATGATGCCGCCGGGCGGGTGGTAGAGCGCGCCCATGATCGGGTGCGTCGCATCCGGGGACACGTCCATCGCCGGCGCCAGCCGCTGGACCTCCTCCGGGCCGATGACGCGCGTGTCGATGCCGCCGAGGCGGTTCACCTCGGCGCGGTTGGCCATCACGAACATCGCGCGGTCGGTGTGCGCGAGGGTCAGGTGCCCGCACTGGCTGAACAGCAGGTTGAAGTTCAGCTCCTTCGAGAGGCCCTCGTAGAGCTTCACCGAGGCGTCGTAGAAGCGGGCGCCCTCGGGCGTCTTGTAGTTCGAGCGCAGGATCGTGGTGTTGCGCCCGGCGGCGCCCGAGCCGATGTAGCTCTTCTCGAGGATCGCCACGTCGGTGATCCCGCGCTGCTTGAGGTAGTAGGCGGTGGCCAGGCCGTGCGAGCCGCCGCCGACGATCACGACGTCGTAGCGCTTCTTCAGCTCCGACGGCGGCCGCCACATGCGGCGCTTGCGGAAGATGTCAAGCACCGGCGGCCTCCCGCACGAGGGCGTCGTCGCCGACCGGGCCGCCGCCGAGGTGCGCGGCGGCGTCCGCGACGACGGTCCAGACGTACTGGCCGAGCGCGGACCCGAACAGCATCAGGTAGCGGTCCTCGGCCTCGCAGAGGATGCCGCCGCCCGTCCGCGCGACCGAACCGGGGCGCCAGTCCCCGGGCTTCGTCACCTGCGGGCGCAGGTCGATCGCGGTGAAGCGCGCGAACGTCTCGCGCGCGAGCGGACCCGCGAGCCGCAGCGCGCCGAAGCCGGTCGTGACGTCCAGGGCGCCCGCAGGCGCCTCGCGGGGTGGGTGGGACAGAATCAGCGCCCGCGTCGTGGTCATCGGCAGCCACGTGGCGTCGCCGTCGATCGTCGCGCGGCCGAACTCGAGCCCGTCCGGCAGCGTGCCCTGGACCTCGTGCTTGCGCGTGTGGGAGGCGTCGGCGAAGGCGACGGACCGCAGCCGGCTCGCCTCCCCCGCGTAGGCGACGGCGACGTTCCAGCCGTCGCGCACCTCGAAGCGGGCGCCCGCCTTGCGCGCCTGGCGCTCCATCGGCGAGCGCGCGACGACCTCGGCGGCGCTCGGGGCGAGGAACTCGTAGCTCATGACCGCAGCACCTCGCCGTCGGGGTCGTAGAACGGGCTGGTGGTGACCGTGGCCTCGTACGTCCTGCCCTCGTCGGAGATGGTGATGCCGGCCCCGTCCTCCGCCTGGCCGGTCGGCACCCACGCCATCCCGATCACCCTGCCCAGCTGCGGCGAGCGGCGCGAGGACGTGACCTGGCCGCCGGGCAGCACGACCGCGCCCTCGGTCGGCACGTGGCCGTTGGCCATCGTGAAGCCGACGAGCGCGTGCTCGGCGCCGTGCTCCGCAGCGTGCTCCAGCGCCCAGCGGCCGATGAAGTCCTGCTCCTTGTCGAGCTTGACGATCCACGGCATCGCGGCGCCGTAGGGCGTCGACTCGGAGTCGGTGTCCTGGCCGACGATCACGTGCAGCTTCTGCAGCCGCAGGATCCGCTGGGGCTCCAGGCCGAACGGCCGGGCGCCCGCGGCGCACAGCGCGTCCCAGACGTGCTCGCCGTAGGCGGCGGGGAAGTGGATCTCGTAGCCCACCTCGCCGACGAAGCCGATCCGCAGCAGCAGCGCGTCCACCCCGGCGACCTTGCCGCGCTTGCCGTCGAGGTACGCGAACGCCTCGGGCGAGACGTCGAGGTCGGACAGCTCCGCGAGGATCTCGCGCGCCCTGGGCCCGGCGAGGTTGACCGCGCACAGCGCCTGGGTCACGTCCGTCACCTGCGCGTCGAGGCCCCACGTGGCGAGCCACCAGCCGAACCACTCCTCGATCGCGCCGGCGCCGCTCGACGTGGTGGTCACGTAGAACGCGTCGTCGTCGAGCCGGCAGATGGTGCCGTCGTCCATGATCCGCCCGGCGTCCGAGGTCATCACCCCGTAGCGGATGCGGCCGGGCTTGAGGTTGGAGAAGCGGTTCGGGTAGAGCCGGTCGAGGATCTCGCCCGCATCCTTGCCGCGCACCATCAGCTTGCCGAGCGTCGAGACGTCGATCACGCCGGCGGACTCGTGCACGGCGAGCGCCTCGGCCTCGGGGTCGCCGTAGTCGTAGGCGCGGCGCCAGTCGCCCGCCCACTTGACGGTCGCCCGCTGCTCGCGCTGGCGGCCGTGGATCGAGGAGCGCTTGGCCGGCTCGAACGGGCGGCCGGCGAGCACGCCCATCGGCACGCTCACCCACGGCGGCCGCGCCGTGGTCATGCCGACCTCGCCGAGCGTCAGCCCGGTGTGGGCGCCGAGCGCGCGGATCGAGGCGAGCTGGGAGAAGCGTCCCTGCGACGGGCCCATGGTCACCGTCGTGTAGCGCTTGGACAGCTCGATCGAGTCGTAGCCCTCGCTCGCGGCCAGCGCGATGTCCTTGGTCGTGACGTCCTCGTCGAGGTCGACGAACGCCTTGCCGCCCTTGCGGTGGTCGCGCGCCACCGCCGGCGGGGTGGCGACGGGCGGCGGTGCGGGCCGGTCGCGCAGGCGCGCGCGGTCCTGCTCGAGCGCCGCGGTCGCGGCGCCGTCGTACCCGAGCGCCAGCGCCGCCTCGGCGCCGGCGACGAGCCCCGAGAGCTCGGCGGTGTCGGCGTCCTCGTGGCCGGCGACGGCGCCCGCGGCGAGCACGATGTCGTGCAGCCCGTCGGCGACGAAGCGGCCGGTGGCCTCGTCGTAGCGCGCCTTCGCCCCGCCCTGGAGCAGCAGCGACGTCGCCGGCGCGGTGCCGCCCGAGACGGCGAGCAGGTCGCACGGGAAGCGCCGCTCGTGCCCCTCGATCGCGTAGCCGTCCGCGTCGACGGGCGCCACGACGGCGCCGGTGAGGGCCTGGCGGCCGAGCCCGCGCACGACGGTCGCGCCGCGCAGCAGCTCGATCCCGAGCGCCTCGATGCGGGCGGCCAGCGGGCCGCCGCCGGCGTCGGGCCGCAGGTCGGCGACGGCGACGACGCGCACGCCCGCGGCGTGCAGCGCCAGCGCGGCGTCGAGCCCTCCGTCGCCCGTCGTGGCGACGACGGCCGTGTTGCCCGGCTTGACGCTGTAGAGCGAGGCGAGCCGCCGCGCGCCGCTCGCGAGCATCACGCCGGGGAGGTCGTTGTCCGGGAACACGAGCGGCTGCTCGAGCGTCCCGGTCGCCGCGATATGGCGCGCGGCGCGGACCTGGTGCAGCGTCTGCCCCTGCCAGACGGGCACGAGCCCGTCGAAGAACCCGAGCGCGGGCGCGCGGCTGAGGATCTCCACGCCGGCGGCCGCGGCACGGTCGGCCAGCGCGCGGGCCCGGGCGTGGCCGCCCTCCCAGAGCAGGGCGCCACCCGGCTCGGCGTCCTCGTCGCAGAGCACGACGTCGGCGCCCAGCTCGGCCGCGCGCAGGGCGGCCGAGAGCCCGGCGATGCCGCCGCCGATGACCAGCACGTCGCAGTGGCGGCGCCGGTACTCCGTGCGCCACTCGCGGTCGGCCTGCCGCTTGGGCAGGATGCCGAGGCCCGCGGCCGAGCGCAGGACCTTCTCGTACACCGGCCACAGCCGGCGCGGGCGGATGAACGTCTTGTAGTAGAAGCCCGGCGGGGTGAACGGGCCGCCGACGATGTCGGTCGCCCGCATCACGTCGAAGTCCAGGCCGGGCTTCGCGTTCGTGTGCGTGACGACGAGGCCGTCGGTCGCGGGCTCGGCGCAGGCGCGCACCCCGGGACGGCCCCCGATCTGCACGAGCGAGTTCGCGCACTGCCCGCAGCCGCACAGCTCGCCGCGCGGGCGGTGGTACTTGAAGGAGCGGCTGAACGTCCGCCGGCCGTGGGCGTACAGCGCCGAGGCGATCGTGTCCCCCGCGTAGGCCGGGACGGCCTTGCCGTCGAACGTGAACGTGATCGGGCGGGAGCGGTCGATGCGCTCGCCGGGCTGGACGGGCAGGCGGGTCATGCGACGCCCCCTGCAGGGCCCTGCGGCGCGGTCATGGCCTTGTCGCCGCCGGCGGCGTCGGCGCGCGGGGCGTCGGCGGGCAGCGCCGTCCACGCGACGACGTTCGTGCGCGTGTCGCGCTCGGCCACGAACCAGACCCGGCAGCCGGAGCGGTGGAACCACCATTCGCGCTGCGGCCCGGCCACGTTGCGGCGGAAGTAGTTGTACTCGTTGAGCTGCCGGCGGTCGGGGCGGGAGGTCGGGCGCACCGAGATCTCCCCGCCGTACCCGAAGTCGGTCACCTCGCGCACCCCGCAGTGGGGGCAGGTCAGCAGGAAGGACACGACCGCGATCGTATACAAATTCGTACAATCGCCGCAAGCGTCTCGACGCAGTTCCACATCGTGAGACGGGCAGCCACGCGCGCGAACTGGTAGACGTGGAGCCCGCATGGCCCGCGTCATCGCCCTCCTCCGCGGCGTCAACCTCGCCAAGCGCAACCGCGTCCCGATGCCCGAGCTGCGCGCTCGGCTCGAGGACCTCGGGTACCGCGACGTGCGCACCGTCGTGGCGAGCGGCAACGTCGTCGCGGACACGGGGAAGCCGGCCGCCGCCGTGGCGGAGGAGTTCGAGGCGGCGATCCTCGAGCACTTCGGCGTGACCACGCGGGTGATCGTGCGCACGCGGGCCCAGCTCGCCAAGGTCGTCGCCTCCGACCCGTTCGGCGACCTCGTGGACGAGCCCAAGCGCTACCAGGTCGCGTTCCTCGACGGGAAGCCCAGGGCGGCCGGCGTGCGGGCGCTGGAGGCGGCCGAGCTCGCCCCCGAGCGGGTCGCCGTGATCGGGCGCGAGGTGTACTGCTGGCACGCGAACGGCATCCACCGGTCCCCGCTGGGCAAGCTGCTGGGCAAGGTCGACCTGGGCGCGGCGGCGACGGCGCGCAACTGGAACACGGTGCTCAAGCTGCACGAGCTGGCGGAGCGATGAGCGGTCGCGGCGGGATCGGCGAGGCGTAGTGCACCGCGCGACGGGTACGACGCGGCGGATGCCGAAGCCGCTCTCCCTCCTGCTCACCGCCGTCCTGGCGCTTGCGCTCGCGCCGGCTGCGCGCGCGGGCGCGCCCGTCGCGGTCGCCTACCGGCCCGATCTGGCCCAGTCCCCCGCCCTCGCGGGCGACCGCGTGCTGTGGATCGACGGGATCGTCGCGCTCGACGTGTTCGGCGCGCCGGTGACCGGCGGCCGGGCCGAGAAGCTGCTCGCCGCCGGCGCCGACTGGCCGCGGCCGCTCGCGCTCGCCGCCTCCCCCACGCGCGCCGCGCTCGCGTTCCAGGAGGACTCGCCGCCGAACGCGACCGGGCGCCAGACCTACGTCTACAGCCGGCTGCTCGCCGGTCCCAGCGCCGGGCCGCTCGCCTTCCGCGGCGGCAGCCCGGACGACGCGCCGTCGGGCGACCGCGTCCACGGAGCGGACGTGGCCGGCGACGTGCTCGTGGCCGTGCGCTCCGCCCCCGGCGCGCGGAGCGGCGTCGACGACCGGCCTGCGCGGATCACCGTGCAGGACCTCTCGGCGAGCACGGCCGAGACCGAGCTCGTCGCCCCGTCGAGCGCGACCCTCGGCGCGCACGTGAGCGCGGCCGGGGACTTCGTCGCCTACACCGTCCTCGCCGCCGCGGGCGCCGCGACGCTCGTGGTCGCCGACCGCACGACCGGCGCCGAGGTGACGCGCCTCGCGTTCGCCCGGGCGCCCGACACGTTCGACGTGCAGGCCGACGGGACCGTCGCTGTCGCCGAGCGGCTCGGGCCGGACGAGCAGAAGATCGGCTGGGTGCGCGCGGGCGAGACCGGGCTGCACACGCTCGTCGCGCGGACGCGGCGCCTCGGCCTGTCGCTGGCGGGCGACCGCGTCGCTTACGCGCGGGCGACGTCGGCCGGCGCCGCCGAGATCGTCGTGCAGGCGCTCGACGGCCCGTTCGTGCCGGCCTCGTTCCCGATCGCGACGCCGACGGGCTTCGACTTCGACGGCACCCGCGTCGCCTTCGCGTCCTCCGAGTGCGTCTACACCGCGCTCGCGGACGGCGTGCCCGCCGGCGGCGCCACCCCGGCCGGGCCGTGCCCGCGCGCGAAGACGCTCGTCCGGCCCGCCGCGCCGTCCGTCGCGCTGACCCGGCGCAAGCGGGCCGTGCGGGTGCGCCTCGCCTGCCCGATGGCCGGCGACGACGGCTGCCGCGGGCGCGTGGTCCTCACGTACACGAAGCGCGACGGCCGGCCAGCGCGGCTGGTCAAGCGCGGGTTCCGGCTCCCGCGCGGCACGGAGCGCAAGGTGAGGCTGCGCGTCGCGAAGCGGCTCGTGCGCGCGCTGCGCGAGCGGAGCGGGAACCGGCTCGGCATCGCGGTGCGGACGGTCGACGAGGCGGGCCGCGTCGCCCTCGCCGGCGATTCCGTGCGCCTGACGCGGCCGAAGCGACGGCCGGGCTGATCGTGGGTTGACCCGCCTCTGCATACTCGGTATGGTCGCGCGGACATACCGAGTATGGAGGCTGCATGTCGGTCAAGCGGGGACTGCTGGCGCTGCTGGTGGAGGGGCCGCGCTACGGCGCCGAGCTGAAGACGGAGTTCGAGCGGCGGACCGGCGGCACGTGGCCGTTGAACATCGGCCAGGTCTACACGACCCTGGCGCGCCTGCAGCGCGACGGGCTCGTCGCCGCCGCCGGCGAGGACGAGCAGCGGCGGCCGCGCTACGCGGTGACCGACGTCGGGCGGGCCGAGGTCGAGGCATGGTGGGCGGCGCCGGTCGCGCGCGAGGCGCCCGCCCGCGACGAGCTCGCGATCAAGCTCGCCCTCGCGGTCACGGTGCCGGGCGTGGACGTGCGCGCGCTGATCCAGACGCAGCGCGCCGCGACGCTGCGCACGCTGCAGGAGTACACCCGGCTCAAGCGGGGGGCGACCGGCGAGCAGGACCTCGCCTGGTCGCTCGTGCTCGAGTCGCTGCTGTTCGCCGCCGAGGCGGAGATCCGCTGGCTCGACCACTGCGAGGCGCGCGTCGAGCGCGCCGCGGGGACGCATGTGGCCGCCCCCGCACCGGCGCGCGCTCCGGCCGAGGCGCCGCGATGACCGCCGTGCTCGAGCTGCATTGCGTCTCGCGCGTCCACGGCAGCGGCCCGACGGCCGTCGAGGCGCTGCGCGACGTCGACCTGTCCGTGGCGGCCGGCGAGCTCGTCGCGGTGATGGGGCCGTCGGGGTCGGGCAAGTCGACGCTGCTGACGCTCGCCGGCGGGCTGGCGCAGCCGACGGCGGGCGAGGTGCTCGTCGAGGGCGTGGCCCTGGGCGGGCTGGCACCGCGCCCGCTCGCCGAGCTGCGACGGCGCGCCGTCGGCTACGTGTTCCAGGACTTCAACCTGATCCCGGCCCTGACGGCCGCGGAGAACGTCGCCCTGCCGCGCGAGCTCGACGGCGCCCGGCCCGCGGCCGCGCGGACCGATGCGCTCGCGGCGCTCGACGAGCTCGGCATCGGCGAGCTCGCGGACCGCTTCCCGGACGACCTGTCCGGCGGCCAGCAGCAACGGGTGGCGATCGCGCGCGCCGTGATCGGCGCGCGGCGGCTCGTGCTGGCCGACGAGCCCACCGGCGCGCTCGACTCCGGCATGGGCGAGAACGTCCTGCGCGTCCTGCGCGCCCGGGTCGACGCGGGCGCGGCGGGCGTGCTCGTCACGCACGAGGCGCGCGCGGCCGCGTGGGCCGACCGCGTGCTGTTCCTGCGCGACGGCCGCGCGGTCGACGAGACGGGCGCGGCCGGCCCGGAGTCGCTGCTGCAGGACGCATCGTGACGGCCGCGCTGCAACGCGCTCGCTGCCGAGGACGCGGTATGGCGGCCGCTCCTGCGACGCGTGGGTCCACCGCCCGGGACGCGGCGTGATCGCCTCGTGGCGGATCGCGCTGCGGATCGCCCGGCGCGAGGCGCGCCGCGCGCGAGGGCGCACCGCGCTCGTGTTCTGCATGATCGCGCTGCCGGTCACCGCGATCGTCGCCGTCGACACGCTCGCGCGCACCTCCGAGCTCTCGCCTCGCGAGTCGGTCGACCGGCAGGTCGGCGACGCCGACGCCCTGGTGCGCGACGGCGGCGAGCGCGTGCCGCTCGACCAGGACGCGCTCGCGGACGTCGTGCGACCGCGCGACGGCGGCGGCCGGCTCCCCGCCCCGGACTCGCGCGACGTGCTCGCGCGGCTCCCCGCCGGCTCGCGCGTCGTCGCGCTGCACGACGGCGACATGGAGCTCCGCACCGCGCGCGGGGCGGTCGTCGCCCTCGGCGTCGGCGCCGACTTCTCGGATCCGCTGCCCGCAAGCGTGTACCGCCCCGTCGCCGGGCGCGTGCCTGACGGGCCGGGCGAGATCGCCGTGACCCCGCGGCTCGCGCGGCTCGGGCTGGTCCCCGGCGCCGCCGCCCGGCTGCCCGGCGGCGCGCGCGTGCGCGTCGTCGGCACGCTCCGCGGCCCGCAGGACGAGCTCGGCAACCGCGTGGTGTTCGGCGCGCCCGCCACGCTCGGGCTCGCGCGGCCGACGCGCTGGCTCGCCGAGCACCCCGGCGGGATCGGCTGGGACACGGTGCGCGGACTGAACGCGCGCGGCCTGACGGTCCTGTCGCGCGCCGTCGCCGCGCATCCGCCGCCGGCGGACGAGCTGCCCGCCGAGACGACGACGCAGGTCGACACGTCGGGCCAGGCGGCCGCCGTGCTCGCGCTCGTCGTGGCGATGGCCCTGCTGCAGGTCGTGCTCCTGGCCGGCCCGGCGTTCGCCGTCGGCGCGCAGCGGCGCCGGCGCGCACTGGCGCTGCTGGCCGCCTCGGGCGGCACGCCGCGCGACGTCCGCCGCGTCGTCCTCGCCGACGGCGTGGTCATCGGCGGCGCCGCCGCCGTGTCCGGCACCGTGGCGGGGATCGCGCTGGCCTTCGCGTCGCACGGCCTGCTCGGCGGCAGCGAGGGCGAGCCGGGCCCGTTCGAGGTCGCGCCGCTCGACGTGGGGATCGTCGCCGCGTTCGGCCTGGGCAGCGCGGTGCTCGCCGCGCTCGCACCGGCGGTCTCGGCCGGCCGCGCCGACGTCGTCGCCGGCCTGGCGGGGCGGCGCGCGACCCCGCGCGGGACGACGCGCTCGCTGACCGCCGGGCTCATCCTGCTCGGCGCCGGCGCGGCCGGCGCGGTCCTCGGCGCGCGCGGCGCGGGCGAGCTCTTCGTCGCCCTCGCGGCGGTCCCCACCGTGCTCGGCGCGGTCCTGCTCGCCCCCGCGCTCCTGGTCCGTGCGGGGCGCGTGGCGCACCGGCTGCCGCTCGCGGCCCGGCTGGCCGTGCGCGACGCCTCGCGCCAGCACGCGCGGACGGCGCCCGCCGTCGGCGCGATCGCGGCCACCGTCGCGGGCGTCGTGGCGCTGGGCGTGGGCGCCTCGAGCGACGCCGCCGAGAACGCGGCGACCTACGTGCCCTCGGCGCCGCCGGGCGTGGGGCTCGTCACGGCGGGCAACGCCGGCGACGCGGCGTGGGCGCAGGCCGAGGATCTCACCCTGCGCGCGCTCCCCGGCGCGCGCATCACCGCGCTCACCGGGATCCCCGAGCCGTCGTACGACCCGGCGGCGCCGGACGGGCCGTACGAGCGCATCGAGCTGTGCGCGGAGCAGGACGCGTGCCGGCTCTCTCCGGCCTCGGCGGCCTTCGGCAGCCAGGTGCTCGTCGGCCCCTCGGCGCTGCCGGTGCTGGAGCTGGGCCGCACCGCGGAGGCCAGGGCGCGCCGCGTGCTCGCCGCGGGCGGCGCCGTGGTCTACGCGGACGCGCCGCTGCCGGCCGGCCGGATCTCGCTCGCCCGCGTCGAGGACGTCACCGATCCGGTCGACGGGTCGACCCGCACCCGCGTCGTCGCCCGCGTCTCGGCGCGGGCGCTGCGCGTGACGCCCGCGAAGGGCATGGCCCTCACCGCCGCGGTGCTGTCCGAGCGCCTTGCGGCGGACCTCGGCGCGCGCCCGGTGACGACCGCGCTGCTCGTCGCGCGCGCGACCATCGGCACGGACGCCGAGGACCGCCTGAACGAGGCGCTCGCCGGCACGCGCGGCGGGCTCGGGATCGTCGTGGAGCGCGGCCCGGAGGACGCCCTGGGGCTCGTCCTCCTGCTGCTGGGCGGGCTCGGCGCCGTGCTCGTGCTCGGCGGGACGCTGACCGCCACGCTGCTGGCGCTCTCCGAGGCGCGACCGGACTTCGGCACGCTCCTGGCGATCGGCGCGACGCCCGGGATCCGCCGCGCCACCGCGGCCGCCTACGCCGCAGCCGTCGGGCTCGCCGGCGCGCTGCTCGGCGCCCTGGCGGGCCTGATCCCGGGGATCGCGATCGCGTTCCCGCTCACCCGGGCGCAGGGCGACCGGCCGGTCGAGCTGCCCGGCGTGTTCGTCGACGTCCCGTGGCTCCTGCTGGCCGCGCTCGTCGTCGGCGTGCCCGCGCTGGCGGCCGCCGGGGTCGCGCTCTTCACGCGCTCGCGGCTGCCGATGACGGCGCGGCGCGCCTAGCGCTCCTCGGCGAGGCGCTTGATCGCGTCGAGCCGCGCATCCCAGCGACTGGCCAGGCCGGCCATCCAGCGGGCGGTCTCGTCGAGCCGCTCGGGGCGCACCGTGTAGCGGACCTCGCGGCCCGCCCGGCGCCCCTCGACCAGCCCGGCGCGGTCGAGCACGGCGAGATGCTTGACCACGGCGACGCGGCTGACGGGCAGCTCGCCCGCCAGCGTCGTCGCCGTGCCCTCGCCGCGCTCGGCGATGAGCTCGAGCACGCGCCAGCGCGTGGGATCCGCCAGCGCGCTCAGGACCTCCGCGCCGGGCGCGCCGGTCAGGCCGTCACCCGCTCGGCGTACTCGGCGGCGCGGCGGGTCATCTCCGCCCAGCCGCCCACGTTGTCGTCGTGGTTGGCCTTGCGGCGCTCCTCGGGGTAGGCGAGGGAGGCGAAGCCGCTCTCGTGGACGCGCAGGCGCGTGCCGTCGCCCTCGGGGGTGAGCGTGAACTCGACGAGCGTCGAGTTGCCCTCGCCCGGCTCCTCGTCCTGCCCCGCGTCGTGCGCCTTCCAGCGATACGCGAACCGGTGCGGGGCGTCGACCACCTCGACCCGCGCGGTGGTGCTGCCGTGCTCGGCCCACGAGAGCTCGAGCGCGCCGCCCGGCCGCAGCTCGATCTCCGCGCCGGCGTCGGCGAACCAGCCGGCGATGTGGTGCGCCTCGGTCAGGATCGACCACACTCGCTCCACGGGCGCAGCGATCGTGATCTCGCGTTCGATCGTGTCAGGGGTCATGGGAACCTCCGGTGTCGCGTTAACGTGTCACCGTAGGGTTACACAACTCCTGTCGATGCGCAACCCCAGGGTTACGCTTCGTACACGGGCGTCGTCGGCCGCCCGCCGCCCAGCACCGCCACGACGTTCTCCGCCGCGAGCTCGGCCATCGCCGTGCGCGTCTCGACCGTGGCCGAGCCGAGATGCGGCAGGAGCACGGCGTTGTCGAGCCCGATCAGGTCCGGGTGCACGTCGGGCTCGTTCTCGAACACGTCGAGCGCGGCGCCCGCGATCACGCCGTCGCGCAGCGCGGCCGCCAGCGCGGCCTCGTCGACCACGGGGCCGCGCGAGGTGTTGACGAGGTAGGCGTCGTCGCGCATCCGGGCGAGCGCGTCCGCGTCGATCAGGTGTCGCGTCTCGGGCGTGAGCGGGCAGTGCAGCGAGATAGCGTGGGAGCGCTCGAGCAGCTCCTCGAGCTCGACCTGGCCGGGCTCGTCGCGGCGGATGTCGTCGCTGTAGATGATCTCCATCCCGAACGCGCGCGCCCGCTGGGCGACGGCCTGGCCGATCTGGCCGTATCCGACGATCCCGAGCGTCTTGCCCTCGAGGCCGCGCCCGAGCATGAAGTCGATCGACCACGCCCACGGCTCGCCCGAGCGGATCCGCCGCTCACCCTCGCCCAGGCGGCGCGTGACCGCGAGCAGCAGCGCGAACGCGAGGTCCGCGGTCGCGGCGGTCAGCACGCGCGGCGTGTTGGTGACGGTCACGCCGTGCCGGCGGGCGGCGTCGAGGTCGACGTTGTCGTAGCCGACGGCGACGTTCGCGACGATCTGCAGCTGCTCGCCGGCGGCGTCGAGCAGCCCGTCGTCGACGCGATCGTGGAGCAACGTCACGATCGCGTCGGCGCCCTGGACGGCGGCGTGCAGCTCCTCGGTGCTCAGCGGACGGTCGTCAGGCGAGACCCATACGTCGGCGCCGCTCTCGCGAAGCGTACGCAGGGCCGGCTCGGGCAGTCCGCGGGTGACGACGATCCTGGTCATGCGCCGGGACTATGCCAGTCGCGGGCCGCAGGCCGCGTCCGGAGCGGCGGTCGCGCTCATGCGGCAGCGAGCGCCGGCTCGCGCTCGAGCACCGCGCCGAGCGCGGCGAGGACGCGCGTCGCCGTCGCCGTCGTGGCGTTGCGTCCCATCAGCCCGATCCGCCACATGGGCGGCGCCGCCGGCCCGAGCCCGCCGCCGACCTCGATCCCGTGCTCGGCGAGGAGCCGTGCCTGGACCGCCTTGCCGTCGACCCCGTCGGGGACGCGCACGGCGGTCAGCGGCGCCATCTGGCGCCCGGGATCGGCGAGCAGCTCGAAGCCGCGGCCGCGCAGCGCCGTCTGCACGTGCGCGCCGGCCGCCGCGTGGCGTGCCCAGCGCGCCTCCAGGCCCTCGGCCAGCACGAGCCGCAGCGCCTCGTGCAGGGCGTAGACGCCGAGGATCGGCGTGGTGTGGTGGTAGACGGCGGGCCGGTCGATCCAGTAGCGCCGCAGCAGCTCGAGGTCGAGCGCGAACGGGACGGGTGCGCGGCGCGCCGCGATCCGCCGCCAGGCACGCGCGGAGATCGCCACCGGCGCCATGCCCGGCGGCGCCGCCAGGCACTTCTGCGTGCAGCTGTAGGCGTAGTCGATGCCCCAGCCGTCCACGTCGAGCGGGATGCCGCCGAGCGAGGTGACGCAGTCGGCCATGAGCAGCACGTCGCAGCCGAACAGGCCGGTCGCGAGCTCGCGCAGCGGGTGCAGCGCGCCGGTCGACGTCTCCGCGTGCACGACGGCGATGAGCCGCGCCTCGGGATGCCGGTCGAGCGCGTCGAGCAGCGCGGCGTTCGGAACGGTCTCGCCCCACGGCGCGGTGACGCGCACGACGGTCGCGCCGCGGCGCTCGGCCATGTCGGCGAGCCGCCTGCCGAAGAAGCCGGCCTCGGCGACGATCGCCGTGTCGCCCGGATCGAGCAGGTTGTGCAGGCCGGCGTCCATGGCCGTGGTCCCGGTCGACGGGAGGGCGAGGACGTCGCCGCCGGGCATCCGCCAGACGGCGCGCAGCAGCGCGACCACCTCGTCGAGCACGGCGTGGAAGGCCGGGTCGAGATGACCCAGCATCGGGCGGTGCATGGCCTCGAGCACCGCCGGCTCGACGTCCGACGGGCCGGGTCCGCAGAGCAGGCGGGGCGGCGGGTCCAGCTGGGGGATCGGCATGGCGGCGGAGGGTGAAGCGCCGCGGCTTTGGGCGCAACCGAACAATTCCGCGCGGATCCATCGAGCGCAGGCTATGGATCGACTGCGCTGATCGGGCCATGCGAATTCCCCTATGACCGCTTGCGGCGCAGGCCGCTGCGGCTCCACACTGCCCGGCCCATGCCTTCCTCCTCACGACTCCACCGCTCCGAGCTCGCCGTGCCGGGCAGCAACCGCCGGATGCTCGAGAAGGCACCGGCACTCGGTGCCGACGTCGTCATGCTCGACCTCGAGGACGCCGTCGCCCCGGACGACAAGGTCCAGGCCCGCGCGCAGGTCATCGAGGCCCTGCGCGATCTCGACTGGTCCGGCTGCTCGGTCTCCCTGCGCATCAACGGGCTCGACACGCACTGGTGCTACCGCGACGTCGTCGACGTCGTCGAGCAGGCCGGCGGCCGGCTCGACACGATCCTCATCCCCAAGGTGTCCTGCGCCGGCGACGTCCACCTCGTCGCGACGCTGCTCAGCCAGATCGAGGCGGCCATGCGGCTGCCCCACCCGATCGGGATCACCGTGCTGATCGAGACCGCGCCGGGCATGCACCGCATCGACGAGATCGCCGCCGCCTGCCCCGACCGGATGGAGGCGATGGTGTTCGGCGTCGCCGACTACGCCGCCTCGCTGCAGAGCCACACGACGTCGATCGGCGGCTCGACCTCCGCGTACTCCGTGCGCACGGAGGCGGGCGCGGAGCACTGGGGGGACCAGTGGCACTACCCGCTCGCGCGCATCGCGGTGGCGTGCCGGGCGCACGGACTGCGCCCGATCGACGGGCCCTACGGCGACTTCGGCGACCCCGAGGGCTACCGCGCGGCGGCGCGGCGGGCCGCGGTGCTCGGATACGAGGGCAAGTGGGCGATCCACCCGTCCCAGGTCGCGCTCGCGAACGAGGTGTTCACCCCGGACGCGGCGGCGGCGGAGAAGACGCGCCGGATCGTCGCGGCGATGGCGGAGGCGGCGCGCGAGGGCCGCGGCGCGGTGTCGCTCGACGGGCGGCTGATCGACGCCGCGTCGCTGCGCATGGCCGAGACGCTCCTGCACAAGCTGGAGCAGATCGAGGCGCGCGAGGCCGCCGCGCCGCCCCTCGCGGTGGCGCGATGACCGCGGCAGCGGCCCTCGCCGCAGAGCCGGGCCTGGCCCGCGTGCACGCGGCGCCCCGGTCCGCTGGCGTGGCTTCGCCGGCAGCCGCGCCCCCGTCTGCGCCCGCGCCGGACATCGGCCTCCTGCACGCGGCGGCGCCTGCGGCGACCGTCGTGCGCCGGACGGCCCGCGCGCTCCACGCCGCGTGCGCCGAGCTGCTGCCCGGCTTCGCGCACGCCTCGCGCGAGCCGTGGCGGCAGGCGCTGCTCACCGCCGGCTGCCTCGACGGCCCGGCGCGGCGGGCCGCAGCGGCGCCCGCGGCGCCGCCGGCGCTCGTCGTCGAGGACGTCGTCCAGCCCTCCGACGTCCTGTGCGCGCTCTGGCTCGCCCGCCGGAGCGGGATGTTCTCACCGGGGTCCTCGTGCGGCGACGCCGTGGGGCTGCGGTCGGCGTGCGACATCGTCCCCTCCTTCGCCCCCGGGATGAGCGGCGAGCGGCGCGACGCGGTGCTGGCCGTGCTCGGCGCGAACACGGCGTGGCGGGCGCATCGGGCGGCGCGGGCGCTGGCTGCGGCCTGAGCCACTGTCTCCGCCGGCGTGATGGCGGGCGCTCCGCGCACGTCAACGGCGGCATTGAGGAGAAGGGTTCCGGGGTTAGTGGCGAGCGATTGTCGCCTTGAGCCCGATAATTGGGCATGCCGTGACAATCGCTCCGTGGAAGCGGTTCAACCCGGATGATTGTCGGCTTGGGGGTGCATATGACACCCAAGGCGACAATCGCTCCGTGGAAGCGGTTCCACGGGAGCGCCGCCGCCACCGGACCCGCCTCCTCAATGCCGGTGTTGACGTTCGCGGAGCGCCCGCCATGAGCGCCTGCGGACGACCGCGGGCGGACCAGCGCCTCAGCGCATCTCCAGCACCCGCTGGAGCACCTGCTTCGCCGCCCCCGACCCGAGGAACGCCACGAACGCGTCGGCCGCCGGGCGCGACGGCCCCACCGTC
The DNA here is from genome assembly GCA_963827335.1 of uncultured Solirubrobacteraceae bacterium. Lineage (GTDB taxonomy): Bacteria > Actinomycetota > Thermoleophilia > Solirubrobacterales > Solirubrobacteraceae > DASQMT01. The sequence continues at coordinate 222,643 of CAWHAP010000023.1, read as the reverse complement.
GACCGCACGACGAACCACTGGCGCTGCGGCAGCCCGCCGCGCGGGCGGATCGTGCCGAGCAGCCCCATGCGCAGCTCGAGCGCCGCCGAGGTGCGCGACACCAGCCCGATCCCGAGCCCCGCCCGCGCCGCCTCGCGCACCGCGGTGTTGGACCCGAGGGTCAGCACTGAGGGCACGAGCCCGCGCTGGCGCAGCCACTCCTCGGCCATCGCCCGCGACCCCGACCCCGGCTCGCGCAGCAGCCACGGGCATGCGGCCAGCTCCTCGACCGCCACCCAGCGGCGCTTGGCCAGGGGATCGTCGGGCGCCGTCACGAGCACGATCTCGTTGACCCCGAACGCCTCGCCGCGCAGCCGGTCGTCGTCCGGCACGCGGCCGGTGATCGCGACGTCCGCCCAGTGGTCCAGCACCCCCGCGAAGACCTCGCGCCGGTTGCCCACGTGCAGGTCGATGTCGAGCTCGGGGTGCGCGTCGCGGAACGCGCGGATGAGCTGGGGCACGACGTGGTCGCCGGCCGACGTGACCGCGCTGATGCGCAGCATCGCGCGCTCCCCGGCGACGGCCTCGCGCGCCGCGCGCCCGCCCTGCTCCAGCAGGCCGAGCACGTGCGTCGCGTACGGGGCGAACGCCGCGCCGGCCGCCGTCGGGCGCAGCCCGCGGCCGTCGCGCTCGAGCAGCTTCGCGCCGACCTCGCGCTCGAGCGCCGCGACCGCCGCCGACACCGACGGCTGCGTGACGAACAGCTCCTCGGCGGCCGCCGTCACCGATCCGTGGCGCACCACGCAGACGAACGCCGCGAGCTGGGTCAGGGTGACAGCCAAGCCGGCCGCCGGCGGGATGGGGGTTCGACCGTTCGCGCGACGGGCCGCCTAGTGGCCCGCCGGCGCCTCCCAGCCCTCGAGCACGGCCGGCTTCCACTCGGCGCCCACGGTCCTCGAGTCCTCGACCCACGAGCCGAGCTCGGGCTGCGGGAACTTGGCGTGCTGCTCCTTGAGCTGGATCCCGTAGGAGTTGCCGGACTGCAGGTGCTTGATCAGCACCTTGCGCGCCAGCTCGTCCTCGCGCCCCGCGGGGATGTCGAAGTAGATCTTCAGGAACGCGTTGGAGTAGCGGTCGAACACCGCCGGGACGCCGTCCTCGGACAGCAGCGTGATGTCCTCGAGCCAGTTGATGTCCTGGCCGGGGGTCGACGCCATGAGATCGACGTCCTCGACGAGCGAGCGGTCCTCCTGGTAGGGGAACCGGCGGCCGGACAGGTACTCGGAGTCGATCGAGACGATCTTCTCCGGCTCGTCGCGCGCGCTCATGCCGGCGCCTCCCCGTGGTGGCCGTTGGCGCCGACGCCCGCGGACTCCGAGACGAACTGGTCGATCGGGTTCTCCAGGTGGCGCTCCAGCAGCCGCTCGATGCGCGCCAGCGACCGCTCCTCGCTCACGCCCGGGATGTAGTCGGTCCCGGTCAGCGGCACCTTCGCCATCGCCGCCGCCTCGACGGTCAGCGCCGCGAGGTCCTCGGGCTCGAGCGAGTGGATGTTCGTCTTCCCGCAGGCGCGCGCGATCAGCTGCACCTCCATCGTGAGCGTGTGGAGGAAGTTGTAGACGCGGTCGGCCGCGTCCTCGACGTTGAGCCGCTTGCGCAGCTCGGGGTCCTGCGTGGTGATCCCGACGGGGCAGCGGCCGGTGTGGCAGTGGTAGCACTCGCCCGCCGGGACGCCCATGGAGCCCATGTAGTCGGTGACGCCCGGGATCTCCTTGTTGCAGTTGAGCGCCATGAGCGCGGAGTGGCCGATCGCGACGGCCTTGGCGCCGAGCGCGATGCACTTGGCGATGTCGCCGCCGTTGCGGATGCCGCCCGCGACCACGAGGTCGATCTCGTCGGCCAGGCCGACGTCCTCGAGCGCGCGCCGCGCCTCCGGGATCGCCGCCATCAGCGGGATGCCGGTCTCCTCCGTGGCGAGGTGCGGGCCGGCGCCGGTGCCGCCCTCCGCGCCGTCGAGGTAGATGATGTCCGGACCGCACTTGGCCGCCATGCGCACGTCGTCGTACACGCGCGCGGCGCCCAGCTTGAGCTGGATCGGCACCTGGTAGTCCGTCGCCTCGCGGATCTCCTGGATCTTCAGCGAGAGGTCGTCGGGCCCGAGCCAGTCGGGGTGGCGTGCGGGCGAGCGCTGGTCGATGCCGGCCGGCAGCGAGCGCATCTCGGCCACCTGCTCGGTCACCTTCTGGCCCATGAGGTGACCACCGAGGCCGACCTTGCAGCCCTGGCCGATGAAGAACTCGATCGCGTCGGCGAGCATCAGGTGGTGCGGGTTGAACCCGTACCGGCTCTGGATCACCTGGTAGTACCACTTCGTCGAAAGGTCGCGCTCGGGCGGGATCATGCCGCCCTCGCCCGAGCACGTCGCCGTGCCGGCCATAGACGCGCCCTTGGCGAGCGCCATCTTCGCCTCGAGCGACAGCGCCCCGAAGCTCATGCCGGTGATGTAGACCGGGATGTCGAGCTCGATCGGCTTCTGCGCGAAGCGGCCGCCGAGGACGGTCCTGGTCTCGCACTTCTCCCGGTAGCCCTCGATCACGAAGCGCGTGAGCGTGCCGGGCAGGAAGACGAGCTCGTCCCAGTGCGGGATCTTCTTGAACATCGAGAAGCCGCGCATCCGGTAGCGGCCGAGCTCGGCCTTCATGTGGATGTCGTTGATGACCTCGGGCGTGAAGATCTTCGATCGCCCGAGGACCGTGCGCTCCGAGGGCGCCGTCTCGTCCGCCATCACAGCACCAGCTTTCGCTCGGAGGGCTCGAGGTTGTCGTAGTTGTAGAGCTGCTTCCCGCATACGAACTTCTGCAGCTCGGGCGGGTCGCCCAGCCCGTAGATCGCGAACTTGCGCGCGATGAACTCGGTGTCCTTGTCGGTCCACTCGCCGGGGACGCAGTCGACGCCGAGGCTCTTGACCTTCCCGCCGACGTAGAACTCGCCGTCGTACATCGAGTCGCCCAGGCCGGGGCCGACGTTGCCGAGGATGATCTGGCGCCCGCGCTGCATCATGAACCCGGTGTTCGACCCGGCGTCGCCGAGGATGATCACCGTGCCGCCCTTCTGGTCGATGCCCGTGCGGGCGCCGACGCGGCCGCGCACGAGCACGTCGCCGCCGCGGATCGCGGCCGCGGTGAGCGAGCCCGCGTTGCCGTCGACGACCACGACGCCGCTCATCATGTTCTCGCACGCCGACCAGCCGACGCGGCCGCGCACGTGCACCTCGGGCCCGTCGATCAGGCCGAGCCCGAAGTAGCCCAGTGAGCCGTCGAAGGTGATCTTGCAGCGCTGCAGGATGCCGACGCCGAGCGAATGCCGCGCGCCCGGGTTGAGGATCGTGACGTCGCGGATCCCCTCGTCGTAGACGAGCCGGCGCAGCTCCGCGTTGATCTTGCGCGTCGTGAGCTCCCGCGCGTCGAACTGCGCCGTCGCGCCGTCGATCTCGGCGATGCCGGGCGCGGAGCCCTCGACCTCGACGAGGCCGCGCGCGTCGTAGGTCAGCGCTGCCACACCATCACCTCCCCCTCGAACGGGTCGTACGTGTCGATCTCGCGGTCGACGACGGCGCGGATCGCGATCTCCTCCGACGCGAGCGCGACGATGTCGTCGGCCTCGTAGAGCACGAGCGGCTTCGCGGCCAGCTCGTCCTTGGCCATCCCCAGCGCGTCCTCGGTCACGCAGATGTACGTGAACACGCCGTCGAGCTCCTCGAGGGAGTCGCGCATCGCGGCCTCGAGGTCGGCGCCCGCGGCCATCTTCTCCGCCAGGTAGACGGCGATGATCTCCGAGTCGCACTCGGACTGGAAGCGGTGGCCCGACCGCTCCAGGCGGCGCTTCCACTGGTGGTAGTTCGTGAGCTGCCCGTTGTGCACGACGGCGATGTCGGAGAACGGATAGGCCCAGTAGGGATGCGCGCCGGAGATGTCCACGTCGGACTCCGTCGCCATCCGCACGTGCCCGATGGCGTGCGTGCCGCCGAGCTTGCCGAGCTTGTAGCGGTCGGAGACCGACTCGGCGTCGCCGAGGTCCTTGACGATCTGCAGCGAGTGCCCGAGCGACAGCACCTCGGCGCCGCGCACGTCCTCGATCCGGTCGGCCAGCGCCTTGAGGTCGCCGTCGTAGTCGAAGTGCGCCTCGAAGGCGTACTCCGTCGCGTCCTCGGTGCGCACGACCGTCGCCCCGAGCTGTGCGAGCCGGCGCTCGATCTCGGCCTTGTTGCGCTTGAGCCGGTCCTCGAACTCGTAGTCGCGCTCGGTGTTGGCGTCGGCGAGCTTGACGCGCATGACGTAGCCCGCCTCGACCGGCCCGTAGAGCGCGTATCCCGTCGAGTCCGGGCCGCGGTGCTTCATCGACTGGAGCATCCGGGTCATCTCCGACCCGATCTGGCGCTCGCCGTTGCGGCTGATGATCCCGGCGATGCCGCACATCTACGGAAGCACCTCCAGGTACTCGTCGCGCTCCCAGTCGGTCACGGCGGCGAGGTAGCGCTCCCATTCGTCGCGCTTGTAGTGCTGGAAGACCTTGTAGAGGCGGCCGGGCATGGCGGTGCCGGTGAGCAGCTCGTCGGCGTGCAGCGCCTCGAGCGCGGCGCCGAGCGAGTCGGGGACCTTCTCGAGCTCCACGCCCTGCTGGAGCAGGTCGTACGTGTTGCCCTGCTGGGGCTCGCCCGGATCGATCTTGTTGCGGATCCCGTCCAGGCCGGCCACGAGCAGCGCCGCGGTCGTGAGGTACGGGTTGCAGGACGAGTCGACGCCGCGGTACTCGAAGCGGCCGCCGGACGCGACGCGCACGGTGGTCGTGCGGTTCTGCCAGCCCCAGTTCTTGTAGATCGGGGCCCAGAAGCCCGTGTCCCACATCCGGCAGTACGAGTTGACCGTCGGGTTGCCGATGCACATCAGCCCGTGGAAGTGCTCGAGCAGGCCGCCGAGGAAGTAGCGGGCGGTGTCGGAGAGCTGCGCGGGCCCTCCTGGATCGTGGAAGACGTTCTTGCCCTCCTCGTCGCAGAGCGTGAAGTGGTGGTGGTGCCCGTTGGCGCTCACGCCCGTGAACGGCTTGGGCATGAACGTCGGCAGCAGGCCGTGCTTGCGGCCGACCGCGGCGCAGACCTGGCGGTAGGTCGTGATGTTGTCCGCCGTCCGCACGGGGCGGTCGAAGCGGAAGTTGAGCTCGAGCTGGCCCGGCGCGTCCTCGTGGTCGCCGTAGCTCATGTCGAGGCCGAGCGCCTGGCCGTACTCGACCACGTCCATGAGCACCGGACGCAGCTCCTCGAACTGGTGGATGTGGTAGCAGTAGGGCTTCGTGACGCCCTCGGGCGCCTGCCCCGGCTCCGGCTTCTTGAGCCACATCATCTCGGGCTCGATGCCGATCAGGAACTGCAGCCCGAGCTCCTGCTCGAACTCGTGCGCGATCCGCTTGAGGTTCTGGCGCGGGTCGGCGTCGAGGATGTCGCCGGTCTCGGTGTCGTAGCAGTCGCAGTACACGCGCGCGACGCGCGGATCCCACGGCAGCACCTCGAACGTGTCGAGGTCGGCGATCGCCGCCAGCTCGGACTCCTCGGGCCCGAACCCGATGTAGTCGCCGTAGCGGTCGGTGAAGAGGTTCGCGGTCGCGCCGTAGACGAGCTGGTAGCCCTTCTCGGCGACCTGCGGGAAGAAGTTCGCCACCACGCCCTTGCCCATGACGCGGCCCGTGATCGAGACCTGCTGGAAGAAGACGTACTTGATGCCCTCGCGCTCGATGCGCTCGGTGATCGCCTGGATCTTCTCGCGCCGCCCGGGGGCGGTGCGCGCCTCCTCCAGCGTGGTGGGGGCCGGCGCGATGCGGCTCGATCGCAGCACGTCGTCCACCGTGCCGCCGAAGACTCGCCCTACCGTATCGATCGCCACGTTGCCGTTGCCCTCCACTGATCGCTCCTCGTTCCGGGGAAGTCGGCGGCGAGCCTAGCCGCTGTGAACGAATTTGTATAGAGTCCATGCCCGGCAACGCCATTGCGTGAAAGGCAACACATGAGCGCCCTCCCTTCCTCCGTCCCCGTCCTCGTCGTCGGCGCGGGCGTGCACGGCCTCTCGACGGCCTGGCACCTGGCCCAGAAGGGCGAGCGGGTGCTCGTGGTCGACAAGACCTCGGTGGCCGCCGGCGCCTCCGGGATCGCGTGCGGGGTGGTGCGCAACAACTACTTCCAGCCGGCGATGGCGGAGCTGATGGCGGCCTGCGTGGAGATCTGGGAGTCCGATCCCGAGGCGTTCCACTACCACGGCTCGGGCTACATCGCGCTCGGGCCCGCGGCGCAGGAGCCCGACCTCGTCGAGGTGCACGAGCGCCACCGGCGGATCGGCTACGACTCGGAGCTGATCACCGGCGAGGCCGCCGTGGCCGAGCACATGCGCGGGCTCTATCCCGACTGGCGCGCCGAGGGCCTGACCGTCTGCCTGCACGAGCACCGCGGCGGCTTCGCGTTCAACCGGGAGTCCATGCTCGGCCTGGCGGACAAGGCGCGGGCGGCGGGCGCGGAGATCGCCGAGGGCGTCGAGGTGACGGGCTTCGAGCGCGACAACAGCGGCGCCGTGACGCTCGTGCACACGAGCGCGGGCGACGTCGCCGTCGAGCAGGTCGTGATCGCCGTCGGGCCGTGGGTGCCGCAGCTGTGGTCGCTGCTCGGCCTCCCCGACCGGCTCGACGTCCACCAGCCCGACGGCTCGGTCGCGGCCGACCAGCCGATGTGGACCTACTGGTACCTGCAGGAGGGCGAGGCCCAGTTCGACCCGGAGGAGTTCGTGACGGCGGACGGTTCACCGTCGCCGGTGCTGCACGTCGACTCGGACGCGCCGCTGCGCGCCGACGACGGCACGCTGATCACCGACGAGCCGTGGGGCGTCTACTTCAAGCCCGACCGCGAGAGCGTGCAGGGCGGCGCGTCGCCGCTCACGGTCGGCCCGACGTTCACCGTCGACCCCTACCCCACCGGCACCGTCGAGGACGGGTTCCCCGACCTGTGGTGCGCGTCGCTGTCGCACTGCCTCGGGCGCTTCGAGGGGGCGCGGGGCCGCTATCGCCAGGTGCGCTCCGGCGGCGCCGGCGCGTTCACCGCCGACAACTTCCCCGTCTTCGACCACATGGCCCCGAACGTCTACGTGGCCGCCGACTCCAACCACGGCTACAAGATGATCGCCGTGGGCCGCGAGATCGCCGAGGTCCTGCGCGGCGGGCACTCGTCGCTGCTGTACCCGTTCCGCTACGAGCGGTTCGCGACCGGCGACCTGCACCCCGTCTCGCACTCGCCCTACCCCTGGAGCTAGAGTGCACGGATGGGGCGCGCGCCGCTCATCGCCGTCTCCGCCGGGTTCCCGGCCTACGAGGACTACATGGGCCTGGCCTACGCACGGCCGCTCGAGGCGGTCGGCGCGCTGCCGCTCCAGCTCCCGTACCTGACCGACGTCGACCGCGTGCTGGACGTGGCCGACGGCGTCGTGCTCGGGTTCGGCTCGGATCTCGACCCGGCCGTCTACGGCGGGGAGCCGCACCCGAAGATGACGCCGCACTCGCGCCACCGCGACGCGTTCGAGCTGGCGCTGGCGCGCGGCGCGCTCGCGCGCGGGCTGCCGGTGCTGGGGATCTGCCGCGGCATGCAGGTGCTCAACGTCGCGCGCGGCGGCACGCTCGTGGGCGACGCGGCGCCGCACCCGGGCGGGGACTGGGACCGCTGGAACCTCGTGCGGCTGGCGGTGATCGCCGACGATGCGGTGCCCGAGCACCCCGGGCACCCGCTGCGCGTCGCGCCCGGCTCGCGCCTCGCCGCCGCGCTCGGGACCGAGACGGCGTGGGTCAACTCGTACCACCACCAGGCGCTCGACCGGCTCGGCGACGGCATCGTGGCCACGGCGTGGGCCGACGACGGGGTCGTCGAGGCCGTGGAGCTCGAGGGCGACGCGTGGGTGCTGGCCGCGCAGTGGGAGCTGCAGGAGAGCTGGAAGGACGACGAGCGCTTCCTCGCCGTCTTCGCCGACTTCGTCAGCGCGACAGCTCGTCCAGGAGCCCGCCCAGCAGCCGCATGAAGCGGCCGGCCGACGCGATGTGGAGCCGCTCGCCCGGCGCGTGCGGGCCCTGGATCTCGGGACCGAAGGAGATCGGGTCGATCCCCGGCCGCTTGGCGGCGATGATCGCCGCCTCGAGCCCGCCGTGGGTCAGCGTCACCGCCGGCGGCGCCCCGAACAGCCGCTCGTGCACGGCCTGCGCCGTCGCCAGCACCGGCGACGCCAGGTCCGGCCGCCAGCCCGGGTAGGCGTGGCCGGGCTCGTAGTCCGCGCCGGCGAGGCGTGCGGCACCGCCGATCTGCGCGAGCACCTCGGGCATCAGCGCGTCGTTCGCGCTGCGGCTCAGCGATCCGAGCCGGATCGTGTCCCCCTCGGTCTCGGCGCGGCCGACGGACGTGCTCGTCTCCACGACGCCGGGGAAGTCGGCGCTCATCCCGAGCGGCCCGGACGGGAGCGCGCCGACGAGGTCGAGGAACCGCGCGCTGTCGTCCGCGCCCCACGCGTCCGCCACCGCCTCCGCCGGCGCCACCTCGACGCGCAGGCCCGGATCGGTCGTGCGGTAGGCGGCGCGCGCCGCCGCGCCGTTCGCCTCGATCGCCGCCGCGCCGGCGGCGACCACGAGCGCGGTCGCGTCGCGCGGGATCGCGTTGCGCGCCGCACCGCCGTCGAGCGACGCGACCCGCAGGCCGGGCACGTCGCGCAGCACGCGTGCGAGCAGCTTGATCGCGTTCGCCCGCCCGAGCGCGATGTCGCCGCCGGAGTGGCCGCCGAGGCCGCCGCCCACCGTCACCCGCAGCGGCGTGCCGTCCGCCGGCGTGCGCGGCGCGCGGAAGCTGACGACCGTGTCCGCGCCGCCGGCGCAGCCCACGGTCAGCGACGCGTCCTCCTCGCTGTCGAGGTTGAGCAGCACGCTGCCGCTGATGAGCGCCGGGTCGAGCGCGAAGGCGCCCGGCATGCCGACCTCCTCGGCGACGGTCATCAGCAGCTCGAGCGGGCCGTGCGCGGCGGCGCGGTCCTCGGCCTGCGCCATCATCGCCGCGATCGCGACGCCGTTGTCCGCGCCGAGCGTGGTCCCCGCGGCGCGCAGCCAGCCGTCGTCGCGGACGACCTCGATGCGCCCGGCGCGCGGATCGTTCGGGCTGTCCGGATCGCGCTCGCAGACGATGTCGAGGTGGCCCTGGAGGATCACCGTGGGCGCGGCCTCCCGCCCCGCCGTGCCCGGGACCTCGACGACGAGGTTGCCGGTCGCGTCGCGGCGCGTCGCGAAGCCGTGCCCGCCGGCCCACGCGACGACGTGCGCGACGACGGCGTCCTCCTCGTAGGAGGGCCGGGGGATGCGCGTGAGCGCGGCGAAGTGGCGCCAGAACGGCTCGGGCTCCAGCCCGCTGAAGGGATCGGTCACGGTCGCCATGATGCCGGGTGACCGCGCCCGGCGGCGCGGCGCGTCAGACGATCGACGCGCGCGCCGTGGCCAGCGGCCTGGCGTAGCGGCCGCCGCGCTTGCGCGCGATCGCGACCCGCGCCTGCACGGGACCCCGGACGAGCGCGGCCGAGACGGCGAGCCTGGGCAGCTTGCCCGCGCGCCGCAGCTGGGCGGTCCGGGTCCGGCAGCGAGGCTTGCGGCCCGGCTGGACGAGGCAGGCCGTGATCCGGTAGGCGCCCGCGGGGGCCTTGACGCGGCCGAGCCGCAGCCGCGCCGAGCGGTCCGTGCCGGCGGTCGTGACCGTCAGCTGCGCACGGCCGCGGGCGCGGCCGCGGCGGTCGCGGACCCGGACGGGCACGGTGCGCGTCTGCGGCGGCACCAGCGGCGCGGCGGGGACCGGCGGGACGGACGGCAGGGTCGTGGTCGCCGGCATCGCGATCTCGCGCTGCGCGATGCCCACGAGGCCGACGCGGTCCGTGCCGGTCGCGGTCACCGTCGCCGGCGCGCTGATCAGGACGGTCTGCCCGCTCAGTAGGTCGGCCCAGCCGCCGCGGCCGTCCGAGACGACGAGGTCGGCGAGCCCCGACTCCGCGTCCTCGCCGCTCGCCGTGCAGGCGAAGTCGGGCACCACCGTGCGGAAGCATTCGAGCCGCACCGTGGGCGCGGTGACGTCGAGCCGGACGAGCTCCGAGCGCCACGACGTCCAGACGCCGCCGGCCGAGCCGACCCGGGTCTCGAGCGTGTGCACGCCGCCGCCGGCGACGGTGGCCTGCGCGCCGGTGCGGACCGCTCCGCCGTCGACGCGCCACTGCCACTGCGTCGCGTTCGTGCCGGTGAGCGTCACGGCATACGGCGCGGCTCCCCAGCCGGACGGCGCGGCGGGCGTCTGGTTGACGGGCAGCGGCGGCGCCGGGGTCTCGACGCCGCAGGCGACCTCGAGCGGGCCGGCGCACGCGCCGAGCATCGCCGAGGCGTACACGTTCCAGTGCGACGCGAGCCACGAGCCGGCGGCCGGGGCCGGGTTGAAGTAGTCGTCGCCGCCGCAGTCGAACGTCTCCGTGACCGCTTCGGACTGCTGCGGACAGGGGTAGGTGAGCGCGTTGTCCGACCCGCCGTCGGCGTAGCACATGACGTCCCACTCGTCCGTGCAGTGCCCGGCGACCTGCGACCCGACGGTGCCGGTCGTGTGCGGCGCGCCGCCCTGGACCGCGCCGAGGTTGTGCCCCATCTCGTGCAGCATCGTCGTCGGGTCCGCGTACGGCGAGGACGGCAGGGACGCCGGGCCCCAGACGACGGACACGAGCCGGCCGGCGTCATGGCTCGCCGCCCCGGGCGCCTCGGCCGCGGGGCCGTAGGTGAACTCGCCCGTGCCGGCCACCGAGCTCTGACGCATGGCGTCGGCGTAGACGATCCAGTCGCGCGGGCCGCTCTGGCTCGCCACGACGGCGCGGACGTCGGCGGCGAGCTGGGTGAAGTTCGGCCCCCCGTAGGCGGCGATGGGACGCGGCAGGCGGACGACCTGGATGTCGACGTTGCCGGCGCCGCACGAGGTCCCCATGTCGAAGCGGATCGTCTTCGTCCCGCCGGACTGGCCGGCGATGAAGCGCGAGAGCAGCGACACGTTCGCCTGGAGCCGGTCGGCCAGCTGGTCGAAGCGGCTGGTCCGGTCCGACGCGTAGGCGTAGACGACCTTGAACTGGGGCGTGGCCGGCGGGTGCACCGCGTTGGCGACGTCGTCGGGGGTGCCGGTGCCCGGGTCGAGCGCCGGCGGGGTGTCGCCGCACCACGTCTCCTCGAGCCCGGCGGCGGCCGTCCCGAGCGTCGCGCCCGGCACGCCGGCCAGCTCCGCCCGGGCGACCGGCGCGACGACCGTCGCGTCGGGCACGTCGGCCACGGCGTCGGAGTGGTAGGCATAGGCCACGGGCTCGCCGTCGACGATCCTGGTGCCCTGGGCGACGGGGTCGGACAGGTGCGGTCCGTCGTGGGCCCCGGCCACGGCGGCGGGCAGGCCGAGCAGCAGGCAGGGGACGAGGACGAGCAGCCGGAGACGGCGTGGAACGGTCACCCTCCTGTTGTCGGCGGCTGCTGCCGGGCGTGCAGTCCTCCGACAGGATTCCGGACGAAAGTCAGCCGCCCAGGGCGCGGGAGACCGCCGCCGCGGCGGCGAGCAGCTCGGGCAGCACCACCCGGCGGCGCTCGGGCGTGAAGCGCCCCGCCGGTCCCTGCAGGCCGAGGATGGCCACGAGCGTCCCGTCGCGTCCCGCGACCGGGGCGGCGAGTGCGTTGAGGTCCGGCTCCCGCTCGCGCTCGGCCTCGGCCCAGCCCTGGGCGCGGACGGCCGCCAGCTCGGCCGCGAGCGACGCCGGGTCGGTCAGCGTACGCTCGGTGAAGGGGGCGAGCGCGGCCGGCTCCCGGCCGGTGTGGGCGAGCAGCACCTTCCCGGTCGCCGTGGCGTGGGGGACGCTCGGCCGGCCGAGGCGCGCCATGCTCACGACGCTGGAGCCGCCGGGGACGAAGTCGACGGTCACCGCCTCCTCGCCGTCCGGGACCGAGAGCGTCGCCGTCTCGCCCGTCGCCTCGACGAGCGCGCGCAGCTGCGGGCGCGCGAGCTCGCGCACGTCGAGCCGCGCCAGGACGCGGTCGGCGAGCGCGACCAGGTGCAGGCCGAGCCGGTAGGGCCCGCCCGGCTCGCGCTCGACCAGGCCGCCGCGCTCGAGCGTGGCCAGCAGCCGCGAGGCCGTGCTCGGGTTGACCCCGATGCGCCGGGCGAGCGCGTTGACGCCGGCGGGACCGTCGGCCAGGGCGTCGAGCAGCGCGACCGCGCGCGCGACGGAGCCGACCGGCCGGCCGCTGTCCTCGCTCATCCCGCTCAGGCTAGGAGACGAGCTCGAGCACGGGCCGGCGCGCCTCGTGCGCGGCGCCGGTCTCGCGCAGGACGTCGATCATCGCGGCGGTCGCCGGCGAACGGTAGCCCTTCAGCGCGGTCGCGAAGATCTGCCGCACGGGCGTGTCGCGGCCGAGCGGCCGGATCACGATGTCGTCGCGCACGGTCCGCAGGCCCAGCTCGGCGATCAGGGAGACGCCGACGCCGGCGGCCACGAAGCCCTGCACGGCCGAGTAGTCGTCCGTCTCGAAGGCGATCCGCGGGTCGAAGCCGAAGCGCAGGCAGGCCTGGCTGATCATGCGGTTGCACTCGCAGTCCGGCGCGCCGCCGATCCAGGGCTCGTCGGCGAGGTCGGCGAGCCGCACGCCGCGCTTGCGCGCGAGCGGGTGGTTGGGCGGGAGGACGAGGTACATCGGGTCCTCGAGGAGGTGGTGGTGCGTCACGCCCTCGCCGTCGCGGTCCTCGCGCTTGCCGGCGCCGAACGTGATCGCGAGGTCGATGTCGCCGGCGCGCAGCGCGGCGACCGCCTCTTCAGGCTCCAGCAGCGTCATCGACAGCTCGACGGCGGGGTACTGCTGCGCGAACGCCGAGATGGCGATCGGCATCACGGTCGCCGCGGCCGACTCGAACGCGGCCAGCCGCAGGCGCCCGCCGCGCAGCCCGGCGATCGCCTCCAGCTCGGCCTCTGCCTCGGCCAGCTTGGAGAGGATCCCCTCGGCGTGGCGGACGACGGCCTCGCCGGCGTCGGTGAGCCGCACGCCGCGCGCGCTGCGCTCCACGAGGACGGCGCCGGCCTCCCGCTCGAGAGCGGCGATCTGCTGCGAGACGGCGGACTGGGTGAAGGAGAGCGACTCGGCTGCGGCGGAGAACGAGCCCCGGAGGGCGACCTCGCGCAGGACGCGCATGCGGCGGACGTCGAGCATCAGTGCATCTTATACCAGTCCCCGAGAACGTTCATTTGTGCTGATGGCATTCGTCGCCGACACTGATGACACCCCCAGAGTCCACCTCGTCCAGGAGCACCGCATGTCCTACCTCCCCACCGATTCTTCCGTCCTCATCCGCGCCGCGCGCGGCTCCGACGACGGCGTCCTCGAGGCGCTCGCCCGGCTCGACTCGCAGGTCCCCCTGGCCGGCGACGTCCTGCTCGCCGAGGCGGACGGCATCGTCGTCGCCGCCCTCGCCGGCGACCGCGTGATCGCCGACCCGTTCCGCCCGACCTCCGACGTCGTCGCGCTCCTGCGCATCCACGCCGGCCGCGCGGCGCGCAGCCACGGCGCCCGGCACCGCCTGCGCATCCCCCACCTGCGCACGGCGTAGCATCACCGGGGCGTGACCGTCCGCGCCATCGAGGAGCCTGCCGAGCTCGACGTTCTCGAGCCGCTGTGGCTCGCGCTGCACAGGCACCACCGGACGGTCCTCCCTCCGGGCACGCTCGTCGCCGACGACGCCTCGTGGGCCCGGCGCCGGGCGCTGTACCGCGGCTGGATGGAGGACGGCGACGCGCTCGTGCTGGTCGCCGAGCGCGCCGGCGAGCTCGCGGGCTACGCGGTCGCGCACCTGCACGACGGCCCGGACGACACGTTCGCGGTCGGCGACCGGTACGCCGAGCTGTACTCCCTCTCCGTCGCTCCGCCGGCCCGCGGCGCGGGCGTGGGCACGCAGCTGATGGACGAGCTCGACCGGCGGCTCGCCGCGCTCGGCATCGCCGACCTCGCGGTCGCCGTGATGAGCGACAACCACGACGCGCTGCGCTTCTACGAGCGGCGCGGCCTGCGGCCGACCGAGACGTACCTCTGGCGGATCGGCGGCGCCTGACCGAACGGCGGGCGACACCGCGGCGCCTCCCCGGTACGGTCGCACGATCGCCCGCCGCACGCTCCTCGCCGCCGTCCTGCTCGCGCTTCTCGCGCCGGCCGCGGCGAGTGCCCAGCAGCGGTGCTGGCGACGAACGGGAGCAGCCTGCAGGCGCCCCCGAACCTCGTGCTGCCCGGCGGCGCGAACCAGTGCCGCGCGCGGCCCTACATCGGGGTCGGCGCCGGCAGCATCACCTTCATCGACACGGGCATGGCCAACTGCATGTGGTGGTCGACGGAGCACGGTCCCGACGGCCAGATCGTCGCGAACACGTACGTGCCACGCGGGGCCGGGGCGGTCACGCGGGTGCGGGTGAGCAGCGGCGCCGCACCGGCGCCGCTGCGCTTCGCGATCGTCAGCTCCGGCGGCGGGTTGTGCTGCACGACCAAGGCGATCTCCGAGCCGATGAAGCTCAAGCGCGCGCGGCGCTAGGGGACGAGCGCGAACACGCGCGACGGCGTGCCGGACGCGCCGGGGAGGTTGAGCGCGCCGACCACGAGCGTGGCGCCCGTCGCGGGGACCGCTTCGAGCCCGACGAGGCCCTCGAGGTGCCAGAGGCCGGCCGGCAGGGACAGGTGGTGCACGGGAGACTCCGGCAGGTGGCCCGGGTCGATGCCGAGCGTGTCGATGCCGAGCCCGGCGACCCCGCGCTCCACCAGCAGCGCGGCCGCGTCCGCCCCGTAGCCGGGGAACGCGAGCGGATCGCCCAGGTAGCGGGCCGGGTCGGCGCGATACGCGTCCCACCCGGTGCAGAGCAATACCGCGGCACCGGCGGGCACGCGGCCGTGCTCGGCCTCCCAGGCCTCGACGTCGGCCGCGCGCAGCACCCACGCCGGGTCGCCGCCGCAGCGCTCGCGCGCGTCGATCCGCACCGCCGGGCGGACCAGGTCGGCGGCCGGGATGTCCGCCACCGCTGTACCGCCCGGCACGACGTGGCGCGGCGCGTCCAGGTGCGTGCCCGCGTGCTCGGGCATGCGCAGGGTCTGCGCCCAGAAGCCGTACTCGTCGTAGCCCTCGGTCTCGGGGACCGCGGCGAACGGCTCGGAGCCCGGCCACAGCACGGTCCGCTCGTCGAGCGGCTGCGTCAGGTCGAGGACCCTCATCCGCGGCCCTCGTCGAACGGCCGCTCGAACAGCGTCGAGAGCACGATCTGCGTCTGCGTGCGGGTGACGCCGCGGTGGTCGCGGATCCGCTCGAGCGCCTCCTCCAGGTGGGAGGTGTCGCGCGCCCGCACGTGCAGGACGGCGCTCGCCTCGCCCGCGACGGTGTAGGCGGCCTCGACCTCGGGGTGGCGCTCGACCGCGGCGCGCACCTCGGCCGCCGCCATGCGCCCCTCGCAGTACAGCGCCACGAACGCGTGCGTGCCCCAGCCGAAGCGCCCGGGGTCGACGAGGGCCGTGTAGCCGCGCAGCACGCCCTCGGCCTCGAGCCGGTCGACGCGCCGCTTCACGGCCGGCGCGCTGAGCGACACCTGCTGGCCGATGCCCTGGAACGAGCGCCGGGCGTCCTGGCGCAGCAGCGCAACGATCTGACGGTCGATGTCGTCCATCGCAGGCCGGGAAGCCTACCCGCGCAACGCATCGGCGTTGAGCGACGGGGGCGAGCGGGCAATCATGAACCGGACATGACGGACCCGTTCTCCTGGCGCGACGGTGAGCGCCGCATCGCGTTCGGCCGCGGGAGGGCGGCCGAGGCCGTCGAGCTGCTCGGCGGGCCGGGCTACCTGCTGCTCACGACGCCGCGCGGCGACGCCGCGCTCCCCGCCCTGGCCCGGGCCGCCGCCGCGGTCCGCCACGTGCCTGGCGGGACCGTCCCCGAGTTGGCCGCGGGCGCGCTCGCGTGGGCGCGCGCGCAAGGCGGCGACGGGCGCGTCGCCGCGCTCGGCGGCGGGCGCGTGATCGACGTCGCCAAGGCGGTGGCGGCGGCGCTCGGCCCGCCCGCCCGCGCGCTGGCCGTCCCCACGACGCTGTCGGGGGCCGAGCTGACGACCGGCCACCGGCACGCCGCCGGCGTCGACGAGGCCACGCCGCGCGTGCGCTGCGCGATCGTCGTGTGCGACCCCGCGCTCGCCGCCTCCCAGCCCGAGGACGAGCTGACCGCGAGCGCGCTCAACGCCCTGGCGCACGCCATCGAGGGGCCGTGCACGGTCGCCGCCAACCCGGTCGCGACGCTCGCCGCGCACGACGCCGCGCGGCGCCTCGTCGGCGCGTTCGCCGGGCCGGCGCCCGACCGCGACGAGCTGGCGCTCGGCGCCCTGCTGGCCGGGTACGCGCTCGACTCCACCGGCTTCGGCCTGCACCACGTGCTCGCGCAGACGCTCGTGCGCGAGGGGCTCGCCGCCCACGGCCCGGCGAACGCGATCCTGCTGCCGCACACCGCCGCGGCGCTCGCGCGCCGCTTCCCCGAGCGGGACGCGGCCCTCGCCCGCGTGCTCGGCGAGGCGCCCGCGGCCGCCGCCGCACGGCTCTGCGCCCGCACGGGGACGACGCGGCTGCGCGACCTCGGCGTGACCGCGAGCCGGCTCGAGGCGTGCGTGGAGGCCGCGGCGGCGCGTCCCCAGCTCGACGCGACGCCGCCGCGCCCCGACCGGGCGGAGCTGCGGGCGCTCTACGAGGCCGCCCGCTGACCATTACCCTCGCGCCCATGGCGCCGAGCGCGACGCAGCTGTCCGACCTCGCCGCCCGGGCGCTCGACGGGCTCGGCGGCGAGGGACAGGCGACCGTGTGGTGGGAGCGCCGGCTCGCCGTCGGCGAGCACGGCGTCTCCGACCTCGTGCAGCAGACCGCCGAGCTCGTGGTGCTGCGCGACGGGCGGGTCGGGGCGGCCTCGACGACCGACCTCGGCGCCGACGGGCTGGCCCGCGCGGCGGCGGCCGCCGCGGCGCACGCCGCGCTCGACCGCGAGCCGTCCGACGCGCGCCGGCTGGCCGAGCCGGCGGCCGGCGCGCCCCACGACGGCTGGGACCCGGCCGTGCTCGACGCCGATCCCGTCACGCTCGCCGGCGCTCTGGCCGATGCGGCGGGCGACGGGCTGGCGATCGAGCTGCGCGCGGGCGCGGCGCGGGTCGCGATCGCCTCCAGCCGCGGGGTCGCGGCCTTCGAGCAGCGCAGCTTCGCCACCGCCGAGGTGCATGCGCCGGGGCGTCCGGTGGCGGTGGCGCGCGGCCCCGCGCTGCTCGACCTCGAGGCGCTCGTCGCCGCTGCGCTGGCCGGCTTCCACGACGGCGCGCCGCAGACGGCCGAGCCGGGCGAGCCCGTGGTCGTGCTCGGCCCGGTCGCGGTCGCGCAGGTGCTCGAGGCGCTCAAGCCCGAGCTCGCCGGACCCGAGGCGCTGCTGGCCGCGCGCCGCGGCGCCCCGCTCGCGGCGCCGTGCGTCACGCTCGCCGACGACGCACGGCACGCCGGGACGCTGCCGCGCAGCTACGACGCCGAGGGCGTCCCGCGCGCGGCGGTGACCCTGATCGCCGGCGGGGTCGCGCAGGGCGTCGTGCGCGACACGGCGTCGGGCGCCACGACCGGCCACGCCACCCGCCCCGGTCACGCCGAGCCGTGGCCGGAGCACCTGGTGCTCGCGGGCGGCAAGGCGGCGGGCGAGGACGAGCTCGCCGCGCCGGTCGCGCTCGGGCTGGCCATCCCGGCCTTCCTCCTCACCGGCGAGGACTGGCTGCTCGACGGCGCCCGGCTGGTCGAGGACGGCGAGCGCACGTGGCCGGTCGCCGGGGTCGCCGAGGTCGACCCGCTCGCGGTGCTGGCCGCCACCGAGGCGCTGACCGGCGCGCGCCGGCTCGTCCCGACCGACGACGACTCGGCGCTCACCGTCGGCGCGACGCTCGCGCCCGCGTTGCGCGCGCTGGGCGGGATCGCGATCATCGGGTGATGGAGGCCGGCGGCCACGAGCCCGGAACGCGGCTCCCGGGTCGCCCCGGGCCGTCGTTCGAGCCGCCCGCCGACCCGTCGGGGCCGTCCGTCCACGGCCTCTCGCTGGTCGCGCGCATCATGCGGGGCCGCGAGCTGGCCACCGCGGCCGCCGGGCTGCCGCCCCTGGACTCCGACCAGGTCCTCGACCTGCAGCGCACGGCCGGCAACCGGCTGACGACCGGCGCGCTCGCGCGCTGGACGGACGGGCTCGACGCGGCGATCCTGTCCGAGGTCGGCGCCACGCTCGGCCGCTTCGCCACGCCGGAGCAGGCGCTCGCCGCGCCGCCCGCCGACCTGCTCGACCACCTGCTGCCCGCGCAGGCCGCCGACGTGGAAGCCCACGCCGCGATCTGCGCGGCGCTCGACGCGCTCGCACCGCGCGTGGCGGTGCGCGTGACGTGCACCGCGGCGCCCGCGCCCGCGGCGCTCCGCGTCGACGTGCACGGCCCGGCCGGCGGCACGGCGGCCGGCGACACCGAGCTCGCGCCCGGGTTCGTGGCGACGATCGAGCTGCCGTTCGCGGCGGCGTTCGGCGACGCCGGGCGGATCGGGCCCGAGAGCGCGCTGACGGTGCGCCTGACCGGACCGGACGGGAGCGAGGCGGGCGCCGCGCTGCCGGTCCCGTTCGTCGCCCCGCGCGCGCTCGCGCTCGGGACCGCGCGCTTCGTCGCGCTCGCCGAGCTCCTTACAGCTTGAGCAGCGCGACCGTGTTGAGCACGAACACGACCGAGAACAGGATCGTCCAGCGATCCAGGTTGCGCTCCATCATCGAGCCGCCCGTGCTGCCGCCGGCGACGCCGACGCCGAACGCCCCGGACATGCCCGCGTCCTTGCCCGAGTGCAGCAGCACCAGGAAGATCAGGACGACGGCGATGAAGACCTGCGCCACCGAGAGGATCGTGTACATGCGGCGCTCAGGGTAGCGCGTCGGGGTCGCCGCCGGCCGCGTCCAGGCGGTGCAGCAGATCGACCGCCTCGTGCCGCAGCTGGCGGTCCAGCGCGCGCCAGTCGGCCTCGCTCAGCTTGCCCGTCCGGTAGTCCATCTCGGCGTCGCGGATCTCGGCGTACTTGGCGTCGCGCGCCGCCTCCAGGTCGGCCCGCTCGGCCCGGCCCGCGACCTCCTTCCCGGCACGCTGGGAGGGACGCAGCGGCGCGCTGATCGCCAGCACGGCGACCGCCACCAGGACGAGCACGAGCAGGATCTCCACGCCGGCCCCCTACGCGTGTTCGAGCTCGCGCGCGACGCGGGCCAGGCCGGCCGCCGTCGCCGGCCGGCGCGCCCCGGCGCCCGCGGGCCACAGGGCGATCCCGGCGCCGCCGAGCACGATCAGCCCGCCGAGCCAGATCCAGCTCACGAGCGGCGAGGCGATGAAGCGGAAGGTCGCGGGCGGCGGGTTCGCGGCGTAGCGGTTCGCGAGCCCGCCCAGCACCTCGCCCAGCAGCTGGTTGAGCTGCGCGTCGTCGAGGTCGGCGAGCACGGTGTCGCCGCGGTCGATGATCGGGCGCAGCCGCCCGATGTCCGGGCCGACCGCCGCCCAGAAGTCCCGCCGCAGGCCGGCCTGGAGCGCCACCTCGGACGTCGCCTCGCCCTCGAAGAAGCGCGACACGGGACCGAGGCTCGGGTCCGTGCTGGGGAAGTAGGACTTGTAGGTGCTCAGCGTCGTCGGCGCGCCGTCGCCCTTGCGCACCCGCAGCCGCGCGCCGAGGTCGATCCGCTCGAGCCGGCCGTTCGCGGCGGCGACGAGCCGGGAGGTCGGCCGCACGTAGGTGACGGCGTAGTCGCCGATCCGGTCCGTCTGGCCGGGCCGCAGCTCGACGAGCTGCTGGTCCTGGAACGCGGACGACGCCGCGACGCCGACGAACATCACGGCGATCCCGACGTGGACCGTGTAGCCGCCGTAGCGGCGCCGGTTGCGCCGCACGAGCGCGACGAGCGCGGCGGGCACCGAGCCGCGCGCCATCGCACGCCGGGCGCGCACCCCGCGCCACAGCTCCTGGCCGACCGCGCCGAGCACGAACGTCCCGAAGGCGAACATCAGCAGCGCGGGCACGGAGCCGGTCACCCCGGCGGCCACGAGCGCGACCGCGGCGCCCACGCCGGCACCGACCGGGAGCGCGAAGTTGCGCCGCAGGTTGGCGGCCGTCGCGCGGCGCCAGGCGATCAGCGGCCCGACCCCCGAGAGGAGCACGAGCACCAGGGCCAGCGGCGTCACGTAGCGGTTGAACCAGGGCGGGCCGACCGACGCCTCCTCCCCCGTGAGCGCCTCGGAGATGAGCGGGAAGAACGTGCCCCAGAAGACGACGAAGCAGAGCGCCACGAGCACGAGGTTGTTGAGCAGGAACGCCGCCTCGCGCGACAGCAGCGAGTCCAGCCGGTGCTCGGAGCGCAGCGACTCGGCGCGGCTCGCCACGAGGGCGATCGAGCCGCCGATCATCGTCGCGATCAGGAGCAGGAACGGGATCCCGAGCGTGGACGCGCCGAAGGCGTGGATCGACTCGAGGATCCCGGAGCGGACGAGGAACGTGCCGAGGATGGCCAGCACGCCCGTGGCCAGCACGAGCGAGACGTTCCACACCTTCAGCATCCCGCGCTTCTCCTGGATCATCACCGAGTGCAGGAACGCGGTGCCGGTCAGCCAGGGCATCAGCGACGCGTTCTCGACCGGGTCCCAGGCCCAGTAGCCGCCCCAGCCCAGCTCCATGTAGGACCAGCGCGCGCCGAGCATGATCCCGAAGCCGAGGAACAGCCACGCGGCGAGCGTGAACGGGCGCGTGCTGCTGATCCACTCCGAGCCCAGCCGCCGCGTGATCAGCGCCCCGATCGCGAACGCGAACGGGATCGCGAACAGCGTGTAGCCCGAGTAGAGCATCGGCGGGTGGATCATCATGCTCGGGTGGCGCAGCAGCGGGTTGAGCCCGGCGCCCTCGGCCACGGGCGCGACGCTCGTGAACGGCGACTCCAGGAAGACCATGATCCCGACGAAGAAGGCGCCGAAGCCGAGCAGCACGGCCGTCGCGTACGGCGCCACCTCGCGCAGCCTGCGCCGCGTCAGGAAGAGGATCGCGGTGCTCCACAGCGACAGCAGCAGCGCCCACAGCAGCAGCGAGCCCTCCTGCGAGGACCACACCGCGGTCAGCTTGTAGAACAGCGGCGTGGTCGTGCTCGAGTGCGTGGCGACGAGCTCGAAGGAGAAGTCCGAGCGCACGAACGCGAGCTGCAGGATGAGCATCGCGCATGCGAGCATCCCGGCCAGCGCGTAGACCGAGCGCCTGCCCGAGTCGACGAAGTCGCGCCGCCCGCGGCGGGCGCCGTAGAGCGACGCGCCGATCCCGTAGAGGCAGATGGCCAGGGCGGCGGCCAGGCAGAGGAAGCCGGCGGACGCCATGGGCTCAGGCTAGGTGGTCGGCTCCGCCGAGAACTTCGACGGGCACTTCGTGACGAGCGAGTCGGGCTGCCCCTCGAAGCCGGCGCCCGCCTTCTTGACGTCGATCACGATCTCGCGGCCCTCGCGGAACGGGTCGGGGACCTGACCGACGTAGCGGACGGCCACCGTCGCCCCGTCGGCGCTCCGGTCCCGGTCCTCGACGCGGAACGTGTGGACCGTGCCCTCGTGCTTCCAGCTGCCCTCGGCCACGCGGCCGGTCAGCTGGTACGTCCTGCCGGCCTCGGCATTGGCGAGCTGGCTGGGCTGGCGCGCCTCGCTGGCGGCGGAGAAGCTCGTGTACACGAGCGCCATGGCCAGGACGACGGCGCAGCTCAGCGCCACGATCAGCCGCGTTCTGCGCTTGCGGGACGGGTCCATCGCCTCCCAGTATGGCGAGTCGGATGGCGGCGGGGCGTCGCCTTGCCGTCCGCGCCGCATGGCAGCCTTAATACCCGCTAACACCCTTCGGAGCCTGGACGGCGAAACCAACGGCGATGACGAGCGTTCTTGTGAGTGCACGGCTCATGCAGCTCACCACCCGCCTCCCCAAGCGCCGGGCATCGACCCGGCCGACGCGCAGCAGCCGCTCGGCGACCCCCCAGGCCGAGCCCATCGAGGCCTCCTCACGCACGCGTGACGCGCGCCGCGGCGGCGGCCCCGAGGACCACGCCCTGTACTCGTGCATGTGCGGCTACGCCTTCCAGGCGGCGGTGACCACCTCGGTCGACTGCCCGCACTGCGGCACCGAGCAGGCCTGGTAGGCGGTCAGAGGTCGAGCGCGGCGCGCAGGCCGGGCACGTCGGCCCGCGCCTCGGCGTCGGCGATGCCGGCCAGCAGCGCCGGATGCAGCCCTGCGGCGTGCGCGGCGTCGACGAGCTCGCCGTAGCGAGACACGAGCTCCAGCAGCGCGCGGACCGCGTGATGGAGGTGTGCGTGCTCGTCCATGCCCAGGATGATCGGACGCGACCCGAACTTCCTGCAATCCCCCATAGGGATGGGAAGAGCGGGCGAGGGGAATCGAACCCCCATCTTTGGCTTGGGAAGCCAACGTCTTGGCCATTGGACAACGCCCGCGGAGCTCGAGGAGGATACCGCTCGCGCGGAGGTACCCTAGGGACGGATGCGCGCCCGCGTCTACTGGCCCGTCACCATCGCCGCTGCGCTGCTCGTCGGCCTGCTCGCGTACGGCCTGACGACGACCGGGACGGACACCACGCTCGACGACGCGATGACGAAGGGCGAGCGCGTCGACCCGCCCGCCACGGGCTCGCTGCCCACCCTCGGCGGCGACGGCGCCGGGTCGCTGGCCGACTACAAGGGCAAGGTCGTGCTCGTCAACGTGTGGGCCTCGTGGTGCGAGCCCTGTCGCGACGAGCTGCCGCTCGTCGAGAAGACGCACGCGATGCTGGCGCGGCGCGGCGGCACCGTGCTCGGCATCGACGTCAAGGAGAACTCCGGCGCGGCGCTCGAGGCCGTCGACGAGTTCGGGCTCTCGTTCCCCAACCTGCGCGACCGCGACGGCACGTTCGTGCGCAAGTGGGGCCAGACGGGCTATCCCGAGAGCTACGTGATCGACCGCGACGGCAAGGTCGCCGCCGTGCGCCGCATGCCGATCACCCAGGCGTGGGTGGACGAGACGCTGCGGCCGCTGCTGGACGAGTCGTCGTGACCCGGCTGCTGCTCGCCGGCCTCCTCGCGCTCCTCCTCGCGGCGCCCGCCGCCCCCGCCGAGCCGCGCGCCTCGCTGCCCGACATCGAGGACGAGGTCATGTGCCTGGAATGCGGGACGGCGCTGAACGTCTCCACCTCCGACGTGGCCGACCAGGAACGCGACTTCATCGCCGGGCTGATCGCCGAGGGCCGGACGAAGGCCCAGATCAAGGCCGCCCTCGTCGACGAGTACGGCCCGCGCGTGCTGGCCGAGCCCGGAGACGACGGCTTCCAGCTGACCGCGTGGCTGGTGCCGATCGCGGCGGCGCTCGGCGCGCTCGCCCTCGTGCTCCTCGTCGCGCGGCGCTGGCGCGGCACGGGCCGCGCCGCCGCACCGGCCGGCGCAGGCCCGTCGCTCGACGCCGACGACGAGCGGCGCCTCGATGCCGAGCTCGCGGCCTACGACCGGTGAGCGACGGCGTCGACACCACGATCGTGGCCGCGTTCGCGGTGGGCTTCGTCTCGTTCATCTCCCCATGCGTGCTGCCGCTCGTCCCCGGCTACCTCTCGGCCGTCTCCGGCGTGAGCGTCGGCGAGCTGCAGCGCGGCGAGCGGTCGCTCGTGAAGGTGCTGCTCCCGGCGATCGTCTTCTGCCTCTCGTTCACCGTCGTCTTCGTCGCGCTCGGGATGACGGCGACCGGGCTCGGCTCGACGCTGCAGGACTCGCGCGGCACGCTGGACAAGGTCGCCGGCGCGGTCATCATCGCCCTCGGCGTGCTGTTCCTGATCACGCCGTTCGTGCCGAAGCTCAACCGCGAATGGCGGCCGGAGGCGCTGATCTCGCGCGCCGGCTCGGGCGGCCCGCTGATCGCCGGCGCGGCGTTCGCGTTCGCCTGGACGCCGTGCATCGGCCCGACGCTCGGGGCGATCCTCACCGCCGCCTCGACGCAGGACGCGCTGTCCGACGGGGCGATCCTGCTGCTCTTCTACTCGTTCGGGCTGAGCGTGCCCTTCCTGCTCACCGCGTTCGCGTTCACGCGCGCGTGGGGTGCGTTCCGCTGGCTGCGCGACCGCTACGTCGCGATCACGGCCATCTCCGGGCTCGTGCTCATCACGATGGGCGTGCTGCTGCTGACCGGTGAGCTGACACGGCTGAACGTCGAGGCGCAGCAGGCGCTCGACCGTCTGGGATTGAACCTCTTCGGCGAGCTCTGAATCCCGGCGCTTCAGCCGCGGGCCGCGCTGCCGACCACCGTGGGCATGGAGCCCGATCCCGGGATGTTCCGTGCGCTGATCGAGCGTTGCCCGCTCGTGACGTACACCTGCGACGCGGACAATCGGATCACGTACATCAGCCCTCAGATCGAGGACTGGACCGGCATGCCCGCGTCCCGCTGGACCGAGGACGCCGCGTTCTGGCACACGATGCTCCACCCCGAGGACCGCGAGCGCGTGGTGACGGCCGACTTCGGCGACGGCACGCTCGACATCGAGTACCGGATGCGGGGCCGCGACGGCTGGCTGTGGATCTGGGAGCTCGAGGTCGTCGTCCCCGAGTCCCCGGGCTCGTCGGGCATCTGCGTCGACATCACCGCGCTGCGCCAGACCCGCGAGGCGCTCGAGGCCGCGCGCGCGCAGATCAGCGCGGTGGTCAACACGGCGCCGCTGATCCTCTTCGCCGCCGACCGCGACGGCACGATCACGCTGTCCGAGGGCAAGGCGCTCGAGAACGTGGGGCTGAAGCCGGGCCAGATGGTCGGGCAGTCCCTGTTCGGGCCGGAGCACAGCGGGGAGATCCAGCAGCAGGCGCGCCGCGCGCTGGCCGGGGAGTCGTTCGACACCCACGGCACGCTCGGCGAGCACACCTACGACACCTCGTGGCGGGCCTGCGACGACGGCTCGGTGATCGGCATCGCGATCGACGTGACCGAGCGCCACCGCTCGGAGGCGCGGCTCGCGCACCTCGCCTACCACGACCCGCTGACGGGGCTGCCGAACCGCACCAACGTCGAGGAGCAGCTCGCGCGCGACCTCGCCCGCGCCACGCGCGAGGGCGGGAGCGTCTCGGCCCTCTACCTCGACCTCGATCACTTCAAGCTCGTCAACGACTCGCTCGGGCACGCGGCCGGCGACCAGGTGCTCGTCGAGGTGGCGCGGCGCATCCACGGCGTCACCCGCGCCGGCGACCTGCTCGCGCGCCTCGGCGGCGACGAGTTCATGCTCATCTGCCCCGGCCTCGACGCGAACGGCGCCGAGGCCGTGGCCACGAAGATCCTCGACGCGCTCGACGACACGCTGCAGCTCGACGGCGCCGAGTTCCAGATCGGCGCCTCGATCGGCATCGCGGTCGGCCCCGAGGACGGCGCGGGCGCCGAGGACCTGCTCAAGCACGCCGACACCGCGATGTACGCCGCCAAGCGGGCGGGCCGCGACTCCTACGCGCTCTACAGCGCCGGCGCCGAGGACAGCCGCGGCAAGCTCACCCTCACCGCGCGCCTGCGCCGCGCGCTCGCCGAGGGCGAGTTCGTCCTGCACTACCAGCCGATCCACGACCTCGCCACCGGCCACCTGTGCGGCCTCGAGGCGCTGATCCGCTGGGAGGACCCCAACCTGGGGTTCATCCCGCCCGACCAGTTCATCCCGCACGCGGAGCAGACCGGGCTGATCACGCGCATCGGCGCCTGGGTGATCGAGGAGGTCTGCCGCCAGACCGCCGCGTGGGCCGCGGCCGGGCTGTGGCCGCGCGCCGGCTGGAACGCCTCCCCGCGCGAGCTGCGCGACGAGGGCTACGCCGATCGCGTCGCCGGCGCGCTCGAGCGCAACGGCCTCGATCCCGCCCAGATCATCATCGAGGTGCGCGAGTCCGCGATCCACGAGGTCGATCGCACGATGGAGATGCTCGGCCGCCTGCACCGGCTCGGCGTCAAGCTCGCGATCGACGACTTCGGCACGGAGCACTCGTCGCTCTCACGCTTGCGCGCCCTGCCGGTCCAGGTGCTCAAGGTCGACCGCTCGTTCCTGCGCGACCTGCCGGAGGACGGCCCGTCCGGCGCCATCGTGCGCGCGATCGCCACGCTGGGCGCCGGCCTCGGCATGGACGTCGTGGCCGAGGGGATCGAGACCGCCGAGCAGCTCGCGTTCTGCGCCGCGGCCGGCTGCGGGTTCGGTCAGGGCTACCACTTCGCGCGGCCGCTGCCGGCCGACGCGATCACGCCGCTGCTCACATCGACGCTGGCGCCCCCACGCCGAGCAGCGCCAGCGACCGCGCGATGATGCGCTGGGCGGCGACGCTCAGGGCGATGCGGAACGACTCGAGCCCCTCGGGCTCGGCGCCGACCACGCGGCAGTCGCGGTAGAACGCCGTGAACGCCTGGGCGGTCTCCAGGGCGTAGACGGCGATCCGGTGCGGGGCACGGCGCTCGGCGGCCTCGGCCACCTCGGCCGGGAACGCGAGCAGCTTCTTGACGAGCTCGCGCTCGGCGGGCTCCAGCACGAGGCCGTCGCGGGGCGCGACCAGGGCCGCGGCGACGCGCTCCTCCCCGGCCTTGCGCAGCACCGACGCGATCCGCGCGTGGGCGTACTGCACGTAGTACACGGGGTTCTCGGCGGACTGCTCGCGCGCCAGCGTCAGGTCGAGGTCGACGGTCGAGTCGCCCGAGCGCGAGAGCATGAACCAGCGCGTGGCGTCCACGCCGATCTCGTCGATCAGCTCCTCGAGCGTCACGAAGTCGCCGCGCCGCTTGGACATCGAGGCGCGCTCGCCGCCCTCCACCACGTGGACGAACTGGAGCAGCGGCACCACGAGGCGGTCGGGATCGGCGCCCGCCGCGGCGACGATCGCCCGCAGGCGCACCACGTAGTTGTGGTGGTCGGCGCCGAGCACGTTGACGAGCACGTCGTAGCCGCGGTCGAGCTTGTCCCAGTGGTAGGCGACGTCGGCGGCGAGGTAGGTCGGCTCCCCCGTGGAGCGCACGAGCGGCCGGTCCTTCTCGTCGCCCGCGAGCTGCGTGGTGCGCAGCCACAGCGCGCCGTCGTGCCGGTAGGCGAGCCCGTCGGCCTCGAGCTTCTCGCGCGCCCGGTCCCACGCGCTCGGCTCGCCGGCGTAGAGCGTCGCCTCGCTGTACCAGCGGTCGAAGTGCACGCGGTAGCGCTCGAGCGTGTCGCGGATCCGCGCCATGAGGATCTCCACGCCGGCCGCAGCGAGTGCCGTCGCGTCCTGCGCGGCCGCGTCCGGGATCTGCTCCGCGAGCGCGGCGACGTACTCGCCCTGGTAGCCGTCCTCGGGCGGGTCCTCGCCGCGAGCGCGGGCGAGGATCGACGCGCCGAGCCGCTGGACCTGGCCGCCGCCGTCGTTGAAGTAGTACTCCCGCTGGACCTCGTTCCCCGCCAGCTCGAGGATCCGCGCGAGGGCGTCACCGAACGCGGCGTGCCGGCCCGACGCGGCGGTCAGGGGGCCGGTCGGGTTCGCGGAGACGAACTCGACCTGGACCCGCTTGCCCTCGTCGCCCGCGCCGAACGCGTCGCCGGCGCCCAGCAGGGCGTCGGCGGCGGCGACGTACCAGGGGTCGGCCAGGAACAGGTTCAGGAACCCGGGCCCGGCGACCTCGACCTTCTCGACGCCGGCCCCGAGGCGCTCCTGCAGCGCCACGCCGAGCCGCTCGGCGACGGCCCGCGGCGCCTCGCCCAGCGCGGGGGCGAGCAGCATCGCCGCGTTCGTGGAGTAGTCGCCGAAGCCGGCCTTCTTCGGCCGCTCGAGGCTGAGCCGGTCGGCGGCGGCGCCACCGTCGCGCAGGTCGGAGGCCGCGGCCTGGACGGCGGACTTGAGGTCGTCGTAGGGGGACATCCGGGGCGTCAATGATGGTACGGCTCGCCGGCGAGGATCTTGTGGGCGCGGTAGAGCTGCTCGATCAGCATGACGCGTGCGAGCTGGTGGGGGAACGTCATGGGCCCGAACGAGAGCCGCTCGTCGACGGGTTCGAGCTCGATCCCGTCCGCGCCGCCGATCACGAAGCAGACGTCGATCCCGCGCTGGCGCCGGTCCTCCAGCCAGCGTGCGAAGGCGACGGAGTCGCGCGCGCGCCCGCGGCTGTCGAGCAGCACCCGGTGGCAGCGCTGCGGGATCCGGCGCGCGACGTCCGCCGCGTCGCGCACCTCGACGACGTCGACGCGTGCGTGGCCGGAGAGCATCTTCAGGTAGTGCTCGGCGTCGTCCACGTAGGGCGGGCGCAGCCGGCCGACCGCCAGCACCATGTACCTCACCGGCGGAAGGCCTCGGCCAGCCCGATCCGCTCCATCGTCGTCGGGTGGGTGCCGAGCAGGAAGCGGGCGACGCCCGGCGGGTCCGGGTCGGAGACGTTCTTGATCGCGATCCTGCGCTGGAAGGAGATGAACGTCGCGGGATCGCGCGTCAGCTCGAGCGAGAACGCGTCCGCGCGGCGTTCCACGTCGCGCGAGAGCTGGTTCGAGACCATGGTGATCGCCGGCGCGACGATCGCCAGCGCGAGCGCCGCCGCGGGCACCGCGCGCGGGCCCCACTCGCCGCCGCCCGGCGCGAGGCGCCGGGTGAGCAGCGCCACGGCGAGCGTGCCGAAGGGCGCGACGATCGCGACCCAGATGAGCCCGTTGCGGACGTCGTGGTGGCGCACGTGCCCGAGCTCGTGGGCGACGACGAGGTTCGTCTCGCCCGGGGTGAAGTCGTCCACCAGCGTGTCGTAGAGCACGACGCGCTTGGTGTGCCCGAGGCCGGTGACGTAGGCGTTGGCGGCCGTCGTGCGGCGCGACGCGTCCATCTCGTAGACCTCGCCGACGCCGACGCCGGCCTTGCGGGCGAGCTCGAGGACGTCGGACCGCAGCTGGCCGCGCGGGACGCGCTCGAAGTCGTTGAAGAGCGGGTCGAAGACGATCGGGTTGAGATAGGTCGTGATCGCGCCGAAGGCCACGACGACGACCGCGCCGGGGATCCACCAGCGGCCGCCGAAGCGGCGCAGCCCGAACACGAGCACGGCGCCGCCCAGCGCCGCGAAGCCCGCCGCGATCGCCTCGGACTTCGCCCGGTCGCCCGCCCACCCGACCCAGTCCTGGGTGACGAGGCCGACGTCCTTGGCCCGCTCGCGCGCGACCGCCGAGAGCGGCAGCGCGGCGAGGCCGGCGGCAACCGAGATCGCCACCCCGACCGCGGCTCCGGCGAGCAGCGGCCGCCGCAGCGCGGCGAGCCGCTCCGGGGGGCGCCGGACGAACGCGACGAGCACGCCGATCCCGATCGCCGTCTGGCCCAGGTAGAGCCACAGGTTGCCGGTGCGGAAGGCCTCTGCCTTCTCGATCTGCGCCTGGCTGAAGTAGGCTCGCGCCTCGACGGGGACCGGATCGGGTCCGCGATCGCGCGGCCGCATCGCCAGCACGGCGAGCTCCGCGACCACCACCGCGGCGGCGAGCGCAACCGGCAGGCGCCATGACCTCAGCACCGAACAGACAATAGGCATGCGCGTCGCGATCGCGTCCGACATCCACGGCAACCGGCACGCGTTCGAGGCCGTCATCGCCGCCGCGCAGGACGCGCAGGTCGAGGAGCTGTGGTGCCTCGGCGACCTCGTCGGCTACGGCGCCGAGCCGGACGCGTGCGTCGCGCTCGCCGAGGCGAACTGCGCGATCGTGCTCGCCGGCAACCACGACCTCGCGGTCGTCGACGTGCTCTCGCTCGAGGACTTCTCGCGCGGCGCCGCGCTCGCCGCGCAGTGGACCAAGGACGTGATCCGCCCCGAGACGCGCGAGTTCCTGCTCGGCCTCTCGCCGTCGGGCGAGGCGGACGGGGTCGGCCTGTACCACGCCTCGCCGCGCGACCCGATCTGGGAGTACGTGCTCTCCGGCCTGACCGCGGAGCTGTGCCTCGACGCGGCCGACAAGGCGGGTCACCGCGTGTCGCTCATCGGGCATTCCCACGTCGCGCTGTCCTTCCACCGCCCGGCGGGCGAGCCGGCCTCGGGCTCCACCCGCCGCGAGGGCGACCTGCTCGACCTGGGCACCGGCGAGTGGCTCCTGAACCCGGGCTCCACCGGCCAGCCGCGCGACGGCGACCCGCGCGCGGCGTGGCTCGTGCTCGACTCGCAGGCGTGGACGGCCGAGTGGCGCCGGTCCGACTACGACCTCGCGGGTGCGCAGGCCGCGATCCGCGCGGCGCGGCTGCCCGACTCGCTCGCCGAGCGCCTGCAATACGGGCAGTGACCGCCTCCGAGGACGGAGCGCCTAACCTGCTCGGTGCGATGGCTCCCCGCTCCGTGCTCCTCGCGGCCGGGGTGGGCGCGCTCGTGCTCGCCGGTTGCGGCTCGCAGGACGACACGCTCATCCCCCAGGACAAGGCCGACCAGATCTCCACCCTCGTCGCCGACGCGGGGCAGGCGTCAGCGTCCGGCGAGTGCGACGCCGCGCGGCGGGCGGCGCGCGACGCCCAGCAGCAGGTCGGGGCGCTGCCGCGGCGCACCGACAAGGCGCTGAAGGCGAACCTGCGCGACTGGATCTCCCACCTCGAGGACCAGATCGGCGAGGAGTGCGAGGCCGCGGCCGAGGAGACGCCGGAGCCGACCGCCACCGCCACGCCGACCGAGACGCCCACGCCGACCGAGACGCCCACGCCGACCGAGACGCCCACGCCGACGGCGACCGCCACGCCCGAGCCGACGGCGACCGTCGACCCCGGGACCGGCGGCGAGGAGGCGCCGCCCGAGGAACCGTCGGGCTCCGGCGGTGTTCCTCCGGGAGACGGATGACCGCCGACACGCTCTTCGCAGACCGCTACCGCCTGGAACGCCGCCTCGGGACCGGCGGCATGGCCACCGTGCAGCTCGCGCTCGACACGCGGCTCGAGCGGTACGTGGCGGTCAAGCTGCTCGCCGAGCACCTGGCGCAGGACTCGAGCTTCGTCTCGCGCTTCCGGCGCGAGGCGCTCGCCGCCGCCCGGCTCGTGCATCCGAACGTCGTCCAGGTCTTCGACTTCGGCGCGGAGGAGGGCACCGGGCGCAACTTCATCGTGATGGAGTTCGTCGACGGCTCGAGCTGCGCGGAGATCCTGCGCGAGCTGGGCCGGCTCGACCCCGAGGACGCCGTGTCGATCCTCACGCAGGCCTGCCGCGGGCTCGACTACGCCCACCGCAACGGCGTGATCCACCGTGACGTGAAGCCCGGCAACCTGCTGCGCAGCCGCGACGGCGGGCAGGTCAAGCTCGCCGACTTCGGGATCGCCAAGGCGGCCGAGCACTCCGACATGACCAAGGTCGGCTCCGTGCTGGGCACCGCGGCGTATCTCTCGCCCGAGCAGGCGCGCGGCGAGTCCGCCGGCCCGCCCGCGGACCTCTACGCGCTCGGCGTCGTCTCCTACCAGCTGCTCGCCGGGCGCCTCCCGTACGAGGCGGCCTCGCTGACCGACCTCGCGCGCCAGCAGGACACCACGGCACCGACCCCGCTGCACGAGCTCGACCCGGCGATCCCGAAGCCGCTCTCGCTGGTCGTGGCGCGCGCGCTCGAGCGCGCGCCCGAGGACCGCTTCCCCGACGCCGCGGCGATGGAGCAGGCGCTCGCGGCCGCCCTGCGCGGCGTCGCGCCCGAGCCGACCGCCGCGACCCGGGCGCTCGAGGACACCGACGCCACGCGCAGGCTCGACCGCACGTCCGTCACGACGCCGCTGGCACGGACGAAGCCCGCGCCGGCCCGGCGCCGGCGCATGGAGCCGATCGCGGAGGCGCCGCGGCGCAGCAGCGCCGCGCCCGCCCGGCCCGCTCCCGCGCAGGCCGCCGCCCCGCGCCGGCGCCCCGGCGGCGCCCTGCGGATGGTGCGCAACCTGCTCGCGCTCGTGCTGATCGCCGGCGTCGCGGTCGGCGCCTACGTCATCGTCACCGAGTCCTCCCAGCGCGGCGTGCAGCTCAAGGAGCAGGTCGAGGGCAACGTCGACCGCGCCGTCCAGGAGATCCAGGACCTGATCGCCGACAACACGCGCTGAGCCGCCTCGGTGTTAGGCTGACCTAAGATGGAGCGCGTGCCGGAAGAGGAGCGAGCCGACTTCCCCGTGGCGGGCGCGCGCGCCCGGCAGCTCGCGCGCTTCGAGCGCGACCTGGAGGCCTGGCTGCGCACCCCCGCCGGGCGCTTCGCCGTGTTCACCGCCACGCGGGCCGCCGAGCCCGCCGGCGCCGTGCGCGACTAGCGCGCCGCGCACGCGGCGCAGAGGCCGCGGATCACGACGTCGGCCCGGTCGGGCGCGAAGCCGGCCGCGCGCGCGGCGTCCAGCAGCGCGGCGACCTCGACGGTCGCCTCGACGTCGACCATCGCGCCGCAGCGGCGGCAGGCGAGGTGGTGATGGTCGGCGGTGCGCGAGTCGTAGACCACGGCGCCGCGCTCGGTCGCGACGCGGCGGATCAGCCCCAGCCCGTCGAGCAGCTCGAGCGTCGCGTAGACCGTCGGCAGCGAGACGCCGGGCATCCGCGCCTCGACCTCGCGGTACACGGCCTCGGCGGTCGCGTGGCCGTCGAGCCCGGCCAGCACGCGGGCCACTGCGAGGCGCTGGGGGGTCACGCGCTGCCCGCGGTCCCGCAGGGCCGCCGCGAGCGCGTCCTCGATCGGTGCCGGCATGCTCCCAGCGTAGCGCAACGGTTTGGTTGCCCTAACAGGATCGTTATTTTGAATGTCTTGCTACAGTCACGGACATGCCCAAGACGCAGAGTCACGTCGGCGCCGGCATCCTCGCGCCGGCCAACGCAGCGAAGCGCTCGGAGATCCTCGAGCTCCTGGAGCGCGCGTACTGGATGGAGATGGAGACGGTGATGTCCTACGTGGCGAACGCCGCCGCGCTGGACGGGATCCGCGCCGAGGAGGTCGCCGAGTCGCTCGGCGCCGACGTCGACGAGGAGCTCGGCCACGCACGCAGCTTCGCGGCGCGCATCAAGGAGCTCTACGGCACGCCCCCCGGCTCGCTCGCCTTCACGGCCGAGCAGTCCGAGCTGCAGCCGCCCGAGGACGCGACGGACGTCGTGACCGTGATCCGCGGCGTGATCGCGGCCGAGGCCGGCGCGATCGAGCACTACAACCGCATCATCGAGGCCTGCGACGGCGTCGACTGGACCACGCAGGACATGGTGATCGACATCCTGCGCGACGAGGAGGGGCACCTCCGGCAGTTCGAGCGCTACCTGCGCGAGTTCGAGTGACTCACATCGCCCAGGGGGCGGCCCCGCCGCGCGCGGCGGCGACCGCCTCCCCGAGGCGGCCCGCGTCGATCGCCGCGCGCAGGGCCGCCATCAGCTGCTGCAGGTAGGCGAGGTTGTGCAGGGTGACGATCCGCGGGCCGGTCGTCTCCCGCAGCCGGAACAGGTAGTGCAGGTACGCGCGCGAGTAGCCCGGCGCGCAGGCCGCGCACGGGCAGCCGTCGCACAGCGGCTCGTCCGCCTCGCGGAAGCGGCCCTTGGCCAGGTCGACCCGCCAGCGGCGCTCCGGGTCGGGCACGATCGCCATGCCGTGGCGGCCGATCCGCGTCGGCATCGCACAGTCGAAGGTGTCGATGCCGAGCTCGACGCCGCGCAGCAGGTCGTCGACGTCGCCGATCCCGAGCAGGTGGCGCGGGCGCTCCTCGGGCAGCTCCTCGGTCGTCCAGCCGACGACCTCGTACATCTGCGCCTTGTCCTGGCCGAGCGTGCCGCCGACGGCCAGGCCGAACGTGTCGCGCGCGGCGACCTCGCGCGCGCTCCAGCGGCGCAGGTCCTCGTCCACACCGCCCTGCACGATGCCGTAGACGCCCTGCCAGTCCGGCCCGTGGTCGGCGTGCCACGCGAGGCACCGGTCGAGCCAGCGGTGGGTCCGCTCGGTGGAGCGCTCGGTGTACTCGCGCGTGACGTGGAACGGCAGGCACTCGTCGAACACGAGCGCGATGTCCGAGCCCAGCGCGGACTGCACCTGCATCGACGTCTCCGGGCCCATGAACCGCTCCCCGCCGTCGACGTAGGAGCGGAAGCGCACGCCCTGCTCGTCGATGCCGAGGATCGCCCCGGTGCGCTCGGCGGGTGGGGATGGATTTCGGCCCTTGATCTCGTCGGCGACCGTCCCGTGCCCCATCGAGAAGACCTGGAAGCCGCCCGAGTCGGTGATCACCGGCCGGTCCCAGCGCATGAAGGCGCTCACGCCGCCGAAGCGCTCGACAAGGGCCGGCCCGGGCGCGAGGAAGAGATGGAACGTGTTCGCGAGCACCATGTCGTAGCCGAGGTCGCCGGCCTCGGCGACCTCGAGCGTCTTCACCACCGCCTTGGTCGCGAGCGGCACGAAGGCGGGCGTGCGGACCTCCCCGCGGTGCAGTGCCAGCGTCCCCGTGCGGGCGCGCGAGCCCGGATCGCGCGCGTGGATGGAGAAGGTGGGCGCCACGGGCGGCGTAGGAAAGCAGAGGGCCCGCCGGAGCGGGCCCTCGCAGGAACGGCGTGACGGTGCGTGTCGCTAGGCGGTGCTGCCCTCGAGGTCGCGCTGCCCGGCGGCGCCGATGCTGATGCGGCGGGGCTTGCGCTCGGCGGGCTTGGGGATCCGTACCTCGAGCACGCCGTGGTCGAAGGCGGCCGACACCGACTCGGCGTCGACGCCCTTGGGCAGCGTCAGCGAGCGCGAGAAGCGGCCGAAGGAGCGCTCCACGCGGTGGAAGCCCTCCCCGTTCGCCTCGTGCTCGGCCTTGCGCTCGCCCGACACGGTGAGGACGGTGTCCTCGAGCTCGATCGTCACGTCCTCCTCGGAGACCCCGGGGAGGTCGGCGCGGAGCACGAAGTGCTCGTCCGTCTCGAGCAGATCCATCGGCGGGGCCCAGCGGCGGGCCGGTGCGTTGCCCTGCGGCGCGTCGAACGCGGTGTTGAACAGGCGGTTCATCTCGGACTGAAGGGAGGTGAGCTCACGAAGCGGCTCCCAGCGGACGATGGTCACGACTCCACCCCCTTGTAGGTGCTTGACGACAACATGTGACCTACCCGGGAGTATAAGATCTCAGTCGCCTCGTATCAAGTCTCTGCCGCGCCGGGGCGCACCCGCTCCCAGTACTCGGCGAGCTGCCGCAGCTCGTCGTCGGAGAAGTGGCGCAGGAAGCGGGCGCGCACGCCGGCGAGGTGGGTGGGGCGGGCGCGGGCCAGCATCGCCTCCCCCGCGTCGGTGAGCACCGCGAAGCAGCCGCGGCCGTCGGACGTGCAGGTGTCGCGCACGATCAGCCCGTCGCGCTCGAGCCGGTCGACCAGGCGCGTGACGCCGGAGCGGCTCAGCAGCACGCTGTCGGCGAGCTCGGCCATGCGCAGGCGCCTGCCGGGTGCGGACTGGAGGTAGATGAGCACGTCGTAGGAGGAGAGCGGCAGGCCGTGGGCCGCGTCGAGCTCGGTGTCGAGCTCGCGCACGAGCGCCGTGTGGACGCGCAGGAGCCCGCGCCAGGCCCCCAGCTCCTCCGCCGTGAGCTCCCCCGTGGAGTGGGTGGGCGACGTCATGGCGACAGGATAACCCGTAACTCGTTGCGTCAGCAACTGGTTCTGCGGTCCGGATCGCCGCATCGTCCGGCCCGCGCGCGCGTTGGCATGATCGTGGACCACGGTGGCAGGGGCTGGTGCGGGCGCGACGAGGCGATTACCCTGGACGGGGCCGTTCCGCTTGCCTTCACGGAGGAAGACCCGATTTGACGCTGTCCGCCGCTCCGCCACGCGCCCCGCTGTGCGCGCTCGCGGCTGCGGCGATCCTGCTGGCGCTGCCCGCGGTCGCGCGCGCCGACACGCCGGAGGCGGGCAACTTCGACGCGCGCGCGGCCGGTCCGGCGGCGAGCGCGGTGACCGGGCCGGGCGCGCGGGCCCGCGCGGCGCTGCGCGACCGCCTGGGCCGGCTCGGCGCGCTCAGCCTCGACGACCGGACGGGCACGCTGCGCGCGGTCAGCCGGCTCGACGGCTTCCTGACGGCGCCGAGCACCCGCGACGGCGCCGCCGTCGCGCTCGGCTACGTGCGCGAGCACGCCACCGCGTTCGGCCTCGACGGCGACGACCTCGACGCGCTGCGCCTGACCGGCCGCGCGACGACCGGCGGGCTCGAGCACCTCACGTGGGAGCAGCGCTACCGCGGCATCCCCGTCGCCGACGCGGGGCTCGAGGCGGCGGTGACCGGGGCCGGGCGGCTCGTCTCCGTGACCGGACCGCCGGCCCCCGACCTCGCGCTCCGCTCGGTCGAGCCCGCGATCGGGGCGCAGGCGGCCTACGCGGCGGCGCGCCGCGGGGCCGGCGCCGGCGCGGCCGCGGTCGGCGTCGAGCGCGCCGGCACGGGCACCGAGCGGGCGACGCGCTTCGCGGACGGCGGCACGGCGTCGCTGGCGCTCTACCGCGGCGCGACCGGCTACCGGCTGGCCTGGCGCGTGCTCGCGCCTGTCAGCTCGACCGGCGTGTACGACCTGCTGATCGACGCGCGCAGCGGCGCGACCGTGCGGCGCGCGAACCGCGTGAGCTTCGCCACCGCGAAGGTGTTCCCGTACAGCCCGCGGATGAGCGCGCACACCACCGTGACGTGGCCGGCCGGGTGGCTGACGTCGTCGTCGAAGCTCACCGGGCCGAACGTGTACGCGTTCGCCGACCGCCACGACGTCGTCCCCTTCCGGCCGGGCCAGACCGGGTTCAACCTCATCCCGGAGGGCGGCAGCGACGTCGCCGCCGTCGGCGGCAACTACCTGTTCGACCTGACGACCGTCGAGGACCGGCCCTACGACGCCTGCCCCGCCGGCGCCCCGACCGCGCCCACCGCGCTGTGCACGTGGGACACCGACCTCGGGACGGGCGGCTACTCGTGGTCGGTCAACACGCGCCAGAGCGTCACGCAGCTGTTCCACCTCGTGAACGTGTTCCACGACCACCTGCGCGACAGCGACGACATCGACTTCGACGGGTTCCACACGAACCCCGGCCGGCCGGTCGGCGATCCGAACGGCGAGCCGGATCCCGCGAACAGCGACCCGGTCTTCGCCCAGACGCTCGACGGAGCCGACGGCGGCAGCGGCTTCCCCGACGCCGAGCACCGCAACAACGCGAACTTCCTCACGCTGCCCGACGGGCAGCCGGGCCTGCTCCAGACGTACCTGTGGCGCCCGCCGTTCGGGAGCTACGACGGGGCCAACGACGCGTCGCTCGTCTTCCACGAGTACGCCCACGGGCTGTCCGGCCGCCTCGTCACCGACGCCGCCGGCTACGGCGCGCTCAACACGGCGCAGGCCGGCGCGCTCGGCGAGGGGATCAGCGACTACTACGCGATGGACTACCTGGTCGCGCAGTCGCTTCAGACCGACGGCGCCGCGCCGGACGTCCGCGTCGGCCGGTACGTCGACAACAACGGGCTCTCGGGCGCGGTCCGCAACCAGCCGATCGACTGCGAGCCGGTGCTCCCGGGCGGCACGAACGCGGCGCAGTGCCCGGAGCGCGGCACGGGCGGCGCCGGCACGCGCGTGGACGGGCTCACCTACGCCGACTTCGGCGCGATCGGCGATGGCCCCGAGGTGCACGACGACGGCGAGATCTGGGCGCAGACGCTGTGGTCGCTGCGCGCCGCCCTGATCGCCGCCCACGGCGCCGACGGCGTCGGGCGCGCCCGCAACTACATCACCGAGGGCCTGCGGCTCGCGCCGCCGGAGCCGTCGTTCCTCGACCTGCGCAACGCGACCCTCGCGGCCAGCCCGGCCGCGGACGACCCCGTGCTGTGGAGCGT
Source organism: uncultured Solirubrobacteraceae bacterium (assembly GCA_963827335.1). Taxonomy (GTDB): domain Bacteria; phylum Actinomycetota; class Thermoleophilia; order Solirubrobacterales; family Solirubrobacteraceae; genus DASQMT01. The sequence continues at coordinate 184,713 of CAWHAP010000023.1, read as the reverse complement.
GTTCGCCAAGCGCGGCATGGGCTACTTCGCCGCGACCGTCGACAGCGACGACGTCGAGCCGATCGCCGACTTCACCGACCCGGCGACGCTCGGCAGCACGGGCTCGATCGCGGGCACGGTGCGCGACGAGGACGGCGCGCCCGTCGCGGGCGCCGTGGTCGGCGTCTCAGGGCTCGACACGGGGCTCGGGCCGCTCAACGTGGCCCAGACGGCGGCGAACGGCGCGTACGCGATCACCGGCGTCCGCACGGACGGCAACCGCGCCTTCCCCCTGGTCCGCGCCCGCAAGGCCGGCTACGGCGACGACCGCGTCGAGGACGTGACCGTGCCGGCCGGTGGCAGCGCCACGGTGCCGTTCACGCTGACGCGCGACTGGTCCTCGCCGGTGTTCTCCGGCGCGGTGCGGGACTTCAGCGGCCCCGACAACACGTCGAGCGGCTGCGGGCCCGGCGGCCTGATCGACGACGACCCGCGCTCCGTCTGGGGGACGTCGCGCGCGGCCGCCGGCCAGCGCATCACGATCGAGCTGGGCGCTCCGGTGGACGTCGCCGGCGTCGAGATCGACCCGTCGGCCGGCTGCGGCGACGACGCCAGCGCCGCGCTCGGGGGCTACCAGGTGCTCGTCGCGACCGCCCGCGGCGGGCCGTTCGTGTCGCTGGCCACCGGCGCGTTCGACGAGGACGACCTCGGCGAGCTGCGCCCGGCGTTCAGCGGCAACCGGCAGGCCGTGCGCTTCGTCCAGCTGATCGCGAGGACGCCCCAGAGCACCGCGCCGGGCACGGCGGGCGCGCAGTTCGTGGACGTCGCCGAGCTCCAGGTCGGCAAGGTGCCCGGCTCCCCGCTCGGCGTCGCGGCCGACACCGGCGGCGCGCTCAACGTCGGCGCGACCGCCGCGACGCTCACCGGCACCGTCGCGCCGCACGGCGGCGCCGCGCAGATCTCCTTCGAGTACGGCACGACGGCGGGCTACGGCGCCGCCGTCGCGGCCGGCACCACGCCGGCGGGCGGCGCCGGCGGGATCCCGGTCAGCGCGGGGATCGGCGGGCTGCAGCCGTCCACGACCTACCACTACCGCGTCGTCGCGCAGCGCGGGAGCCGCCGGTACGCGGGCGCCGACGCGACGTTCACCACCACGGCGGCTCCGCCGCCGACGGTGGACCCACCCGGGACACCCGCGCTCCCCACCGCGCTCACGGACAAGGCGCTCAAGGCCGATCGCAAGGGCCGGCTCAAGGTACGCGTGCGGTTCGCAGCGGACGCGCCCACCGCCCGCAAGGCCCGGCTCAGGATCCTGAGCGGCAAGCGGCGCTTCGCCGAGACGAGGCTGACCGTGCACCCCGGCCAGACCGTGCGGAAGTCGCTCCGCCTCAACCGCAAGGGGCGCAAGGCGATCCGGCCCGGCCGCACGCGCAAGGTCAAGCTCGAGCTCCGGCTGCCCGACGGGCAGAAGGTGACGAAGACCGTCAAGCTCACGCGCCGCAGGCGCTGAGCTCGGCTCAGCCGAGCAGGCTGCGGCCCGTCATCTGCTCGGGCTGGTCGATCCCCAGCAGCGCGAGCGCCGTCGGCGCGACGTCGGCGAGGATCCCCTCGCCGTCGAGCGATCCGGCGCCGGCGGTGACGACGATCGGCACGGGGTTGAGCGAGTGGGCGGTGTCGGGCGAGCCGTCCTCCTCGAGCATCTCGTCCGCGTTGCCGTGGTCGGCGGTGACGATGCAGGCGCCGCCCTTGGCGTGCACGGCCTCGACGATCCGTCCCAGGCACGCGTCGACCGTCTCGACCGCCGTGACGGCCGCCTCGATCACGCCCGTGTGGCCGACCATGTCGGCGTTGGCGAAGTTGATGATCGCGAAGGCGAAGTCCTGCTCCTGCCAGTGGCGCAGGAACGCGTCGGTCGCCTCCCGCGCGCTCATCTCCGGCTTGTGGTCGTAGGTGGGGACGTCGCGCGGCGACGGCGCGAGCTCGCGCACCTCGCCCGGGTACGCCTGCTCCTCGCCGCCGTTGAAGAAGTACGTCACATGCGGGTACTTCTCGGTCTCGGCGACGTGCAGCTGCGCGCTGCCGGCGTCCGCGATCACCTTCGCGATCGTGATCGCCGGGCGATGCGGCGGGAACGCGACCGGGAACGACCAGTCCTCCTCGTAGGACGTCAGCGTCGTGTAGGCGTCGACCACCTCGGACAGCTTCGCGGTGATCTGGCGCATCCGGTCCGGGCGGAAGTTGAAGGCCAGCACGGCGTCGCCGGGGCGGATCCGCGCCTCCTCGCCGACGGTCGTCGCGGTGATGAACTCGTCCGTCTCGCCGCGCTCGTAGGCGGCGCGCACGGCTGCCTCGCCCGTGTCGGCGTGGTGCTCGGCCGTGCCCTCGCAGAGCAGGTCCACCGCCTGCTGGGTGCGGTCCCAGCGCTGGTCGCGGTCCATCGCGAAGTAGCGACCGATGACCGAGCCGACGCGGCCGGTCCCGGCCTCGCGGCACGCGGCCTCGACGGCCGCGACCGAGGCGGCGCCCGACGTCGGCGACGTGTCGCGGCCGTCGGTGAACGCGTGGATCACGAGATCGGGCACGTTCCACTCGGCGGCGAGCCGGATCAGGGCCTTCAGGTGCTCCTCGGAGGAGTGCACCCCGCCGGTGGAGACGAGGCCGATCAGGTGGACGCGCTCGGCGCCGCGCAGCGCGGCCTGCAGCGTCTCGTTGTCGGCGAGCGTGCCGTCGCGCACCGCGGCGTCGATGCGCGCCAGGTCCTGCGGGACGATCGCGCCCGCCCCCAGGTTGAGATGGCCGACCTCGGAGTTGCCCATCTGGCCCTCGGGCAGCCCGACGGCCTCGCCCTTGGCGGTCAGCGTCGTGTGCGGGTGCGCGGACCACAGCTCGTCGAACACCGGCGTGTCGGCGAGCGCGACCGCGTTGCCGGGGCCGTCGGGCGCGAGGCCCCAGCCGTCCAGCACCACGAGGCACACGGCCGGGACGGTCACGCCGCGGCCGCCTCCACGATCGCCGTGAAGTCGGCCGGGTCGAGGCTGGCGCCGCCGACGAGCGCGCCGTCGACGTCGGGCAGCGCGAGCAGCTCGGCCGCGTTGTCCGGCTTGCACGAGCCGCCGTAGAGGATCCGCACGGCGGCGGCCGCGGCGGCGTCGCGGCTCGCGACGAGCGCGCGCACGAAGGCGATCGCCTCCTGCGCCTGCTCGGGCGTGGCGGTGCGGCCCGTCCCGATCGCCCAGATCGGCTCGTAGGCGATCACGACATCCGCGAGCCGCTCGGCCGGCACCTTCTCCAGGCCCTCCTGGACCTGGTGGCGCAGCTTGCGCTCGGTGTCGCCCTGCTCGCGCTCCTCCTCGGTCTCGCCGACGCAGAGGATCGGCGTGAGGCCGTACTCCAGCGCCTTCGGCACCTTCGCCTGCAGCGCCTCGTCGGTCTCGCCGTCGTACTCGCGCCGCTCTGAGTGGCCGAGCACGACGCCCTGGACGTCGATCTCGGACAGCATCGGGGCCGACACCTCGCCGGTGTGGGCGCCCGAGTCGGCCGCCGCCATGGTCTGGGCGTAGATCCCCACCTGCGAGCCGCGCGCGGAGTCGACGAGCGCCTGGAGCGCGAGGAACGGCGGGCAGATGACGATCTCCACGCCGTCGACCGCGGCCACGCGCGGCAGCAGCGCCTGGATGTACTGCTCGCTCTCGGCGATCGTCTTGTTCAGCTTCCAGTTGCCGGCGATGAACGGGATCCGGCTCATGTCAGGGCCTCCACGCCCGGGAGGGCCTTGCCCTCGATCAGCTCGAGCGACGCGCCGCCGCCCGTCGACAGGTGGGTCACCCGGTCGGCGAGCCCGAACTGGGCGATCGCCGCCGCGGAGTCGCCGCCGCCGACGACCGTGACCGCGTCGGTCGCGGCGACGGCCTCGGCCACCGTGCGGGTCCCGGCCGCGAACGGGTCGAGCTCGAACGCGCCCATCGGGCCGTTCCAGAAGACCGTGCCCGCGTCGGCGATCACCTCGGCGTAGCCCGTCGCGGTGCGGGGGCCGACGTCGAGGCCCATCCAGCCGTCGGGCACGTCGACGCCGTCGAGCGCCTGCGTCTCGGTGTCGGCGGCGAAGGCGCGGCCGGCGACGAGGTCGACGGGCAGGCGCAGCTTGTCGCCGCCGGCGGCGAGCACCGCGCGCGCCGGCTCGAGCCCCTCCTCCTCGCACAGCGAGGCGCCCACGTCGTGGCCCTGGGCCTTGAAGAACGGGAAGCACATGGCGCCGCCGACGAGGATCCGGTCGGCGCGGGCCAGGAACGCCTCGAGCACGCCGATCTTGTCCGTCACCTTGGCGCCGCCGACGACGGCCACGAGCGGCCGCTCGGGATGCGCGAGGATCCCGGTGAGCGTCGTCACCTCGCGCTCGAGCAGGCGGCCGGCGGCGCTCGGCAGCAGGTGCGCGACCGCCTCCGTGGAGGCGTGCGCGCGGTGGGCGGCGCCGAATGCGTCGTTGACGTAGACGTCGGCCAGCGCGGCGTAGCGCCGCGCCAGCTCGGGATCGTTCTTCGTCTCCCCCGGCTCGAAGCGCACGTTCTCGAGCATCACGACGTCGCCGTCGGGCACGTCGTCGAGCGAGTCTGCCAGCACCACCTCCGTGCGGAGCAGCTCCGCCAGGCGGTCTGCCGCGGGGCGCAGGGAGTACTTCTCCTCGCGCCCCTTGGGCCGGCCCAGGTGCGCGGCGAGCAGCAGCCGCGCGTGCTTCTCCCTGAGCTCCGTCAGGGTCGGCAGCGCCGCGCGGATCCGCGCGTCGTCCGTGATCCTGCCGTCGTCGTCCAGGGGGACGTTGAAGTCCACCCGGACGAGGACCCGCTTGCCGGCGACGTCGAGGCCGTCAAGCGTGCGCACGCACCAGCACCTTCTGGGCCAGGTCGACGCAGCGGTTCGAGTACCCCCACTCGTTGTCGTACCAGGCGATGACCTTCACCAGCCGGCCCTCGAGCACCGAGGTCAGCTCGGAGTCGAAGATCGACGAGTACGGGTTCTTGACGATGTCGGACGACACGATCGGGTCCTCGGTGTAGGCGAGGATCCCCGCCAGCGCGCCGGTGTCGGCCTTGCCGCGGACGAGCTCGTTGATCTCGTCCACCGACGTCTCGCGCGCCGGCTGGAAGGTCAGGTCGACCACCGAGCCCGTCGGCACGGGGGCGCGGACCGCCGCGCCGTGCAGCTTGCCGTTGAGCTCGGGGATCACGAGCCCGATCGCCTTGGCGGCGCCGGACGAGGCGGGCACGAGGTTCACCGCCGCCGCGCGCGCCCGCCGGAGGTCCTTGTGCGGCGCGTCCTGCAGGCGCTGGTCGGCCGTGTAGGCGTGGATCGTCGTCATCAGGCCGCGCTCGATGCCGATCCCGTCGTGCAGCACCTTGACCACCGGCGCGAGGCAGTTCGTGGTGCACGACGCGTTGGAGATGACGTCGTGCGCGTCGGCGTCGTACGCGTCGTCGAAGTTCACGCCGAGCACCACGGTCGCGTCCGGCTCGGTGGCGGGCGCGGAGATGATGACCTTCTTGGCGCCGGCCTCGAGGTGCTTGGCGGCGTCCGCGCGCTTCGTGAAGAAGCCGGTCGACTCGATCACGACGTCGACGCCGAGGTCGCTCCACGGCAGCGCCGCCGGGTCGCGCTCCTCGAGCGCCTTCACCTCGCGGCCGTCGACGACGAGCGAGTCGCTCCCCACCTCGACCGTGCCCGCGAACGGCCCGTAGACCGAGTCGTACTTGAGCAGGTGCGCGAGCGTCTCGTTGTCGGTGATGTCGTTGACGGCGACGATCTCGACGTCGGCGCCCGACTCGTGCGCGGCGCGGAAGACGTTGCGGCCGATGCGGCCGAAGCCGTTGATGCCGACGCGTACTGGCATGGCGATTCGATCCCTTTCCTGGACGGAGACGAAGGGGAGGCGCCGGAAGGGTACCTAGGCCCGCACTGGGGCGCGGTCCACGTCGCGGTGCTGGACCTCGACGAAGTAGCGCCCGTCGCCGCGGAAGTGCGCGCCCAGGTCCTCGGCGATGACCACGGAGCGGTGGCGCCCGCCGGTGCACCCCACGGCCACCACGAGGTGCGCCTTGCCCTCGGCGACGTACTGCGGCAGAAGGTACTCCAGCAGCGGCAGCACGCGGTCGTAGAACTCCTTCAAGCGCCCGTCGCTGCCCACGTAGGCGACGATCCGCGCGTCGTGGCCCGTCAGGGCGCGCAGCTCGGGCTCCCAGTGCGGATTGGGCAGGAAGCGGACATCGAGCACCACGTCGGCGTCGCGCGCCGGGCCGTGCTTGTGCCCGAACGAGCCGAACGTGACCGCCAGGCGGCCGGGCTCGGACGGCTCGAGCATCTCCGACGCGACCTTGCGGCGCAGCGCGGAGGCGCTCAGGCCGGTGGTGTCGAGCACGGTGTCCGCGCGCTCGCGGATCGGCGCCAGGAGCGCCCGCTCGCGCCGGATGCCGTCCGCGACGTTGCCGTTGCGCGCCTGGGGATGGCGGCGGCGGGTCTCCTTGTAGCGGCTCAGCAGCGTGTCCTCGTCGGCCTCGAGGAACAGCACGCGCGTGAAGCCGCGGTCGACGTCGAGCTCGTCGAGGACGCCGACGATCTCCTCGAAGTAGTCGCCGGCCCGCAGGTCGGAGACGACGCAGGCGCGCTCCACCTTCGAGCCCTCGTGCAGGAACAGCGTCGCGAGCGAGCGGATCATCTCCGGCGGGAGGTTGTCCACGCAGAAGTACCCGGCGTCCTCGAACACGTTCATGGCCGAGGACTTGCCGGCCCCCGAGAACCCCGAGATCACCACGAGGTCGGTCAGGTGCATCCGTGAACCGTCTCGCGCGGGGTGGACGGCATCAGCGACCGGTCTTGTTCAGGTGGTGGTAGAGGTCGCGGCCGACCTTGGCCGGGACGCCCGGGACCGCCTCCAGCTGCTCGCGCGTCGCGCCGAGCACGGCCTCGGGCGAGCCGAAGTGCAGCAGCAGCGCGCGCTTGCGCGTAGGCCCGATGCCGGGGAGGTCGTCCATGATCGATTCGGTCATCGCCTTGTCGCGGCGGATCCGGTGGTGCGTGATCGCGAACCGGTGCGCCTCGTCGCGCACGCGCTGGAGCAGCTGCAGCTCGGGGGTCTCGTGGGCCATCCGCAGCGGTGCGCGCACGCCGGGCACGAACACCTCCTCGATCCGCTTGGCGAGCGAGACGACGGCGACGCCGCGGTCGCGGAAGCCCTGCACGGCCTCGAGCCCGGCCGACAGCTGGCCCGGCCCGCCGTCGATCACGACCAGGTTCGGCAGCGCGGCGAACGACGCGTCGCGATCCGAGTCGTAGGGCGACTTCTCGTGCTGCTTCTCCCACTGGGCGTAGCGACGCGAGAGCACCTCGTTCATCGAAGCGAAGTCGTCGTTGCCATCGTGGGAACGGATCGTGAACCGGCGGTAGTCGGCCTTCTTCGGCGCGCCGCCCTCGAACACGACCATCGAGGCCACCGTGTGCGTGCCGCCGACGTGCGAGATGTCGAAGCACTCGATCCGCACGGGGGGCGCGTCGAGCCCGAGCGCCCGCTGCAGGCCGGCGACGGCCTCGACGCGCTGCTGGCGCCGGCGCTCGGCCTTGAGCTTCTCCTGGTCGAGCGCGAGCCGCGCGTTGCGCTCGGCCAGCTCGAGGATGCGGCGCTTGCCGCCGCGCTCGGCGGCGCGCACCTCGACCGTGCCGCCGCGCCGCTCGCCCAGCAGCTGCGCCATGACCGCGGGCTCGGAGCCCTCCGCGAGCTCCTGCTGGACGACGATCAGCGCCGGCATCGAGAGCGCGCTCGTGTAGTACTGGAGCATGAACTCCTCGGCCACGATCGCGGTGTCCTGCTCGCCCTGGTTGTCGAGGTAGAACGACTGGCGGTCCGAGAGCACGCCGTCGCGCACCTGGAAGACCTGCGCGTTGGCCTCCTGGCCGTCCACGGCGACCGCGACGGCGTCGAACGTGCCCGAGCCGTCGCTCGCCACGCGCTGGCGCTCCAGCAGGGCGCGCACCGCGTGGAGGCGGTTGCGCTCCAGCGCGGCCTGCTCGTAGTCCTGCTCGCCGGACGCGAAGTGCATCCGCCGCTCGAGGTCGCGCTCGATCTGGCGGAAGCGGCCCGAGAGGAAGGCGACGACGCCGTCGATCCCCTCGCGGTACTCCTCCTTGCTCACGTAGCCCACGCAGGGCGCCCCGCAGCGCTTGATGTAGTAGTCCAGGCACGGCGAGCCGGAGCGGCGGCCGGGCTCGGCCCCCTCGCAGGAGCGGAAGAGGAAGATCTTGCCGAGCAGGTCGAGCGTGCCGCGCACCCGCTTGGCGCTCGAGTAGGGGCCGAAGTAGGCCCGGTCGCGCCGGTGGCGCTCGCGCGTGAAGTAGACGCGCGGGAAGTCCTCGTCCAGGCTGATCGCGATGTACGGGTAGGACTTGTCGTCGCGCAGGCGGATGTTGAAGCGCGGGCGGTACTGCTTGATGAAGTGCTGCTCGGTGAGCAGCGCCTCGGCCTCCGTCTGCACGACCAGCGACTCGATGTGGTCGATGAACGTCGACATCGTGCTGCGCGAGCTGAAGTGCGAGGCGACGCGCTTCTTGATCGACTTGGCCTTGCCGACGTAGATGACGCGCCCGCGGGCGTCGCGGAACAGGTAGACGCCGGGCTCGTCGGGCAGCGTGCGGCGCTGTGCCGCGAGCTTGTCCTTCCGGGGAGTCTCGATGGCCACGTTTCGTTCAGCTTAGGACCCAGGTGGGCGGATTCTCGCCCGATTCCGCAACCCTCCTGGCTATCGTCGGTTGGGATGACCATGCACAGACGACTCATCCTCCTTGCGGCGCTCCTGCTGTGCGCCGCCGTCGCCGCCCCTGCGCAGGCGAACTTCAAGGTCGGGATCGGCGACCAGGACGGCAACATGTTCTCCGACTCCGACTTCCAGTCCCTGAACATCAAGCGCGTCCGCTACCTGGTCCCGTGGGACTGGTACAAGCACTCCGGCCAGAACGCCGAGGTGCAGGGCTTCATGGCGCTCGCCCGGCAGGACAACGCCGACGTCCTCGTCCACTTCACGGCGCGTCGTGGTTGCTACACCAACGGCCGCTACTCGAAGAAGCGGGCGTGCCGCGCCCCGAGCGTCCGCACGTACAAGGCCGCGGTGAAGCGCTTCGCCACGGAGTACCCGTGGGTCACGACCTACGGCGCCTGGAACGAGGCCAACCACGTCTCGCAGCCGACGGTGAGGAAGCCGAAGCTCGCCGCCAAGTACTTCCTGGCCGCGCGCAGCGTCTGCCGCTCCTGCAAGATCGTCGCCGCCGACGTGCTCGACTCCAGTGCGATGCCGACCTGGCTCGCCCGGTTCAAGCGCAACGCCCGGAACAAGGCGCGGATCTACGGCCTGCACAACTACACGGGCGTGAACCGCAAGACCTCGGCCAGCACGCGCCTCATGCTGCGCAACGCGCCGGGCGAGGTGTGGCTGACCGAGACCGGCGGCATCCTCAAGTTCCTGCCGAGCTTCCCGCGCTCGGAGTCGCGCCAGGCGAACCGGACGAAGTACATGTTCAAGCTCGCCGACACCTACGACCGCCGGCGCAGCGGCCTGCGCGGGCGCATCACGCGGCTCTACAACTACCAGTGGACCGGTGTGGAGCGGTCGGCGCGCTTCGATGCGGGGCTCGTGAACCCCGACGGCTCGCCGCGCAAGGCGTACCGGCAGTTCAAGAAGTCGGCCGCGAAGTACGCGCGGTAGCGGGACCCCCGACCCTCGATCGGGGTTGGAATAGGGAGTTCCCCGATGACGTCAGGGGGACGGGCAGGCACGCTGCGGCGAGTCTCCCCGTCCCCCTCCCTCGTCTCTGGAGCCCCACACGATGCAAGTGCAACGCTGGACGCTCGCCGTGGTCTGTGCCGCCACCGCGATGCTCATGCTGGACATCGCCGTGGTCAACACGGCCCTCTCGGACATCGCGGTCGACCTCGACACCGGCCTCTCCGGCCTGCAGTGGGTCGTCGACGCGTACACCCTCGCGCTCGCCGCGACGGTCCTGACCGCGGGCGCGCTCGCCGACCGGCTCGGCCGCCGGAAGCTGTTCCTCGTCGGCCTGGCGCTGTTCACGGCCAGTTCGCTCGGTTGTGCCGCGGCCGGCGACATCGCCGTGCTCAACGGGATGCGCGCCGTGCAGGGCGTCGGCGCGGCGATCATGTTCGCCGTCTCGCTGGCGCTGCTCGCCGCCGCCTATCCGGACCTGCGCCAGCGCGCAGGCGCGCTGGCCGCCTACGGTGCCACGATCGGCGCGGCGTTCGCCGTCGGGCCGCTCGTCGGCGGCGCGCTCACCAGCGGCCTCGACTGGCGCTGGATCTTCCTCATCAACCTCCCCATCGGCCTGGTCTGCATCGCGCTCACCCGCGCCTTCGTGCTGGAGTCGCGCGACCCGGCCGCCCGCCGGATCGACTGGCCCGGCCAGACCACGCTGACCGCGGGCCTGTTCCTGCTCGTGCTCGCCCTCCTGCGCGGTCACGAGGACGGCTGGACGAGCGGCCTCATCCTCGGCGAGTTCGCCGGCGCCCTCGCGCTGCTCGGCGCGTTCGTGGCGATCGAGGCGCGCGTCGCCGAGCCGATGCTCCCGCTCGCCCTGTTCCGCGACCGGTCGTTCACCGGCGCGCAGATCGCCGCGTTCGCCATCTCGGCGTCGTTCTTCGCGATCTTCCTCTACACGACGCTGTACCTGCAGCAGATCCTCGGCCTGTCGGCGATCGAGGCCGGCCTGACCTACCTGCCGGGGACGCTCACGATGCTGTTCGTGAGCGCCGCCACCAGCACGCTGGGGACGAAGGTCTCGGCCCGGGCGATGGTCGGGGGCGGGCTCGCCCTCGTCGCCGTCGGCATGGTGCTGTTCACGCTCGCCGACGTCGACTCGTCGTGGACGGTGATCCTGCCGGGCGCGATCGTCGCGCTGATCGGCACCGGGCTGTTCAACCCGGCGCTCACCGCCGTCGCGCTCGGCACGGTGTCGGGCGACCAGAGCGGCGTGGCGGCCGGGGTCAACGACACGTTCCGCCAGGCCGGCATCGCCGTCGGCGTGGCGGCCCTCGGCGCGCTCGTCCCGGCGCAGGCCGCGTTCGGCGGCTCGCCGCAGGAGTACGTCGACGGCCTGCACGACGCGCTGTACGCCGGCGCCGGGCTGGCCGCGGCCGGCGCGGTAACTGCGTGGTTCCTGATCTCGCCGCGGTTCGGCGCGGCGCCGGCCGAGGTCGAGGCGCCGGCGGGCGCGGAGCCCGCGCTCGCCCCGGCCTGAGCCGCGGTGGTCCACGCGGGGCGGCGCTGCGCGCCGCCCCGCGGCGGGCGCCTCAGCTGCCGGGCGCGAACGCCGCGAGCGGGCTGGGATGCCGCGGCTCGTAGAGCCCGACCTCGCCCGCGCCGGGGATGAGGAAGCGGGCGAGCCGGCCCCAGCCCTCGTCCTCGATCGGCGAGACGAACTCGACGCCCTTGGCCTCGAGCTCCCGGACGGTCTGCTCGATGTCGTGGCACATGAAGTACAGGGCGTGCTGCGCCGGCCCGCCGGCCGCGCCCGGATGCACCGCGAGCTCGCCCGGCGGCAGGGCGAAGATGAGCCAGCCACCGCCCGCATCGACGCCGTCGAATCCCAGGACGTCGCGCACGAACGCTCGAGCCCGCTCGGCGTCCTCCGCGAAGATGATCGTGTGCGTCCCGGCGATCACGTCGCGGATCGTAGTCCCCGGGCCGACGGGCGTGCAGCACGCGCACGCCGGGGCTGGTTGACAGACTCCCGCGCATGGCACTCATCCAAGGGCTCGACTTCATCGGCATCCCCTCGCAGGACGCCGATCGCGCACGCAGCTTCTACCGCGACGTCCTCGGCCTGCGCCCCGACGAGCATGCGGACTACGAGCAGTGGGCGGGCAGCACCTGCTTCGGCGTCTGGGAGCCCGAGAAGGTCGGGATGGAGTTCGTCGCCCAGACCGGCAACCCGCTGCCGCTCCGCGTGGAGGACGTCCATGCCGCGCGCGCCGAGCTCGAGTCCAAGGGCGTGACCTTCTTCGGCGACACGCTCGACACCGGCGTCTGCCACATGGCGATCTTCGCCGACCCCGACGGCAACCAGCTCATGCTGCACCACCGCTACGCGCCGTACGGGGACGCGTCGTAGCCATCGACAACCTCGCGCGCGCGATCGGCGCGTCCGCCTTGACGGGGTCTGCGCCGCTCAGCGCACGAGGCGGACGACCGCCCCGCGCCCTCGCGGGGCGCGAGCGGCTCGCCGGCGCCACCCGTCAGGCCGAGGTGCGGGCCACGTACCCGCGCGTTTGCGGGAGCGGCGGCACGCAGCCGCACGCGACGAGCGGCGCGATGAGGCGCAGCGGGGTCGCCCATCGCCGGCACGGTCGCGGCGTCGTCAGAATGGCGCTGTGCGACCTCGAGGGCTCGCGGTGCCCTATAGCGTCAAGGCGGGTGTGACACGTGCCCGCTCGGCTGTCTGGCTGGCACGCACCCGAGGGCATCCCGACGAGCGGGCGGTGCGGATCCTGCTCTATCACCGCGTCTCGGACGACCGCGATCCGCTCGCCGTGCCACCGCGGCGATTTCGCGACCAGATGGACTACCTCGCGTCGGAGGGGTTCCGAGTGGTGAGCCTGCTGGAGGCGCTCGAGCTGCTCGACTCCGAGTCGGTAGCGCCGCGCACGGTCGGCCTCACGTTCGACGACGGTTTCGCTGACCTGCGCGACGAGGCGTTGCCGGTGCTCGCGAGACACGGCTTCCGGGCGACGGTGTTCATCGCCACCGGCGTCACGGACGGACGGCTGTCATTCCCCTGGTACGAGCACCAGCCGCCGGTCCTCGGATGGGATGACGTTCTCGCGCTGGACCGCGAGGGAACGCTGCGGTTCGAGGCGCACACCGTTTCACATCCCAACCTGCTCTCCGTCGACGACGCCACGGCCGCTGCCGAGATAGGAGACTCCAGACGCGAGCTGGGCGTCCGCCTTGGACGCCCTGTGTCGGCGTTCGCGTATCCCGCCGGTCTGTTCGGCGATCGCGAACGTCGCTTGGTCGCCGCCGCAGGGTACAGCGCTGCCGTCTCATGCGAACCGGGCGTCAACGTGGCCGGCACCGACCGCTTCGCGCTCCATCGCCGGCAGATCGATGCCCGTGACGCGCTCGTGGATTTCCGGGCCAAGGTCGGCGGCGGGCATGACACGCCGCTGCCGCTGCGCGGCGCGTATCGCAGGCTGCGCTACGGGATGAAGGACGGTGCGCCGCGACGCGCCAGCTCACGCGCATAGAGCTCGAGATGTGCGCTCCGCAGCGCGTTCAGATCGAAGCGCTCGCGCACGCGCTCGCGGCCCGCCGCCCCCAGGCGGCGTCGCAGCTCGGGATCGGCGAGGAGGCGTTCAAGCGCCTTTGCCAGCGCTCGGGCGTCGCCCGCGGGGACGAGCAACCCTGTCTCTCCCTCGACGACGAGCTCGGAGACGCCGCCCACATCGGACGCGACCACCGGAAGACCCGCGGCCATCGCCTCGAGGATGGATATGGGGCCGCCCTCGGACCGGCTGGCAAGAGCGAACACATCCGACTGCGCCAGCAGGTCGGGAACGTCGCGGCGAGGGCCGGAGAGCTGCACTGCGGCTTCGAGCCCGAGCTCGCGGACCTCACCGTCCACGGTGGCCAGGTCCGGTCCGTCGCCGACGATGAGCGCGGAGAACGGATGGTCGCGCACGTGCGCGAGGGCGCGCACGAGGGTCAGCGGGTCCTTGGGCCAGGCCAACCGGCCGACGCTGACGATCCTCGGCGGGTCGCCGTCGTGGCGCGCACGCGGCGCCGCTTCGACATCGACGGCATTCGCGATCACGACGGTCCGATCGGCGGAGCACGTGCGCGCCGCCAGGCCCGCAGCTCGCTCCGTCTCCGTCACGCAGATGGTGATCGTGGTCGCTCGTGCCATGAGCCTGTCGGCCGATCGGTACAGCGCGGACGGCATGCCGGAGTACGCCTTGAACGCCCAGCCGTGAACGGTGAAGACCCTGATCGGAACCCGCGTCAGCACCGCGGCCATCCTGCCGAGGACACCGGCCTTGGAGCTGTTGACATGCACGATGTCCGGTCGCTCGCGCCGGATCAGCGCGACCAGCTCGAACAGGCCGAGGAGATCGCGCGCCGGCTGCAGCGGGCGCCGCACGTGCCGGAGCGGCGCGAACCGCACGCCGGCGCCGCGCGCTGCATCGACGAGCGGGCCTCCTCCGTGCGCCGCCACCACGACGTCGAAGCGCGGTGCCAGGGCGGGCACGAGGGCAGCGACGTACGCCTGGGCGCCACCGGTCTCCGCGAGCGTGATGAGGATCAGGATCCTCGGGATGCGGCACTCGCTGTCCCTCCACGCACTACCGGGCACGGGACTATCCTGCCGCCATGACCGGCGCGGAGACCGCCGGCGGTCCGAACATCGCCCTTCGCGGGCTGTTGTGGCGCGATGGCCGGCGTGTGCCGCCGGTGGTGGTCGGTCTGCTCGCCGTCGCGGTCTTCGCGTGGTGGGCGGTGAACGAGGGGGGCGCCGCCCCTGGAACCTGGTATGCCGGGGCGCTGGTCTTCCTCGCCGCGCTCATGGTCGTCGCGCGCCGCGACGCCCTGGGCCGCCTGCCGGCACCGGCCCGTTGGGCGCTGCCGATGATGGCGGCGTTCACTGCCTGGAGCTTCCTGTCACTCGCGTGGGCCGACGCACGAGGCGACGCATGGGACGGAGCCAACCGCACGCTGCTCTACCTCACCGTCTTCGTGCTGTTCGCCGCGCTGCCATGGAAGCCCGTCGAGGCGGCGATCTTTCTCGCAGGATTCGCCCTGGCGACCGCCGGAGCCGGAGCGTCGGAGCTGATCCAGGCGATCGACGGGAGCGATCCGGCGGCCTTCGTCGGCGGGCGACTCGCAGGCCCGGTCGGTTATGCGAACGCCAGCGCCGCACTCTTTCTCGCCGCGTTCTGGCCGGCAGTGTTGCTCGCGTCGCGGCGAGCCACTCCGTGGCCGGCCCGCGGCATCCTGCTGGCGGCCGCGGGGGTGCTCGTCGACCTCTGCATCATGGCCCAGAGCAGGGGCTCGCTCATCGCCGGGACGGCGGCGTTGGTGCTCGCCCTGGCGCTGACCCGCGAGCGAGCACGTCTGCTGGTCACGCTGACGGCCCTCGCCATCATCACATCGGGCGCGCTGCCGGCTCTGCTCGCCGTCTTCGAAGCCGACGTGGCACAGGGCAGCGACGCGCTGGTCCCGGCCGGCGTCGCCATCGCGCTGTCGGCCATCGTCCTACTCGCGGCGGGATTCGCCTCCGGCTACCTCGACAGGCGTTTCACGGGGCCTC
The DNA here is from genome assembly GCA_963827335.1 of uncultured Solirubrobacteraceae bacterium. Lineage (GTDB taxonomy): Bacteria > Actinomycetota > Thermoleophilia > Solirubrobacterales > Solirubrobacteraceae > DASQMT01. The sequence goes on along the minus strand of CAWHAP010000023.1, from coordinate 169,383 downwards.
CGCGCCGTACCGGGTCGCCGGTGCGTTGGATCGTCGCGGCAGCTGCGGGCACGCTGGCGATCGCCGGGCTCGCGGTCGCGGTCGCCTCGCCCGATGCCGACCGGAGGCTCACCCTCGACTCCAGGTTCACGTCGGGCCTCGATTCCGGTCGCTACGACTTCTGGCGCGTCGCTGCGCGGCAATTCGCGCGCCAGCCGCTCCAGGGCGCCGGAGCCGACAACTTCGCCCACGATTACACGCGCGAACGGCGCCGGGCGGAGGAGCCGCTCTATCCCCACAGCATCGTTCTACGCACATTCGGGCAAACGGGCATCGTGGGCGGTGCGCTCCTCAGCGGCTTCCTGGCGATGGCGTGCCTCGCGATCAGGACGCCGGGGAGCGGGCGGGCGCACGAGCCGGTGGCGATCGCCGCGCTCGTCTCCGCCGTCGCCTGGCTGGCGCACGCGTCCGTCGACTGGCTGTGGGAGCTGCCAGGGCTCGCCGCGCCGGCCATGGCCTGCCTCGGGCTGATCGCCGGGCTGAGCATGAGGGCCGAGTCATCCCCCGCGCCGGCGCCACCCCCGCGGCGGCTCGCACGCGTCGTCGCCATCGCCGTCGCGGTCACCGCCACGCTCTCCTTTGCGCTGCCGGCCTTGGCCGCTCGGGAGATCGAGCGCGCTGTCCGGCGCTGGGACGCAGATCCGGCCGCCGCGCTGCGCGGGCTGGATCGGGCGCGGCGCCTGAACCCGCTGAGCGACCGGGCCGACCTCATCAGCGGTGCGCTTGCGCTCGAAGCCGGCAATCGCCGGCAGGCCCGCAGCTCGTTCCGGCGGGCGTTCGGCCGCGACCCGCAGAACTGGTACCCGGAGGCGCAACTGGGGCTGCTCGATCTGGGCGAAGGGCGGCGGGACGCCGCACTCGCGCGCCTCAGCAACGCTCGTCGCATGAACCCGCTCGAGCCCGCGATCGCCTCGGCCTTGAGGGCCGCGCAGCGGGGCATTCCGGTACCACCCGACGTCGCGCAGCGGCTGGCCTGGCTGGCCGTGCCGGGGCCGCTCGGTCGCCGGCCGGTCAGCTGCCGGCCGGTCCTCGGGCTCGGGGCGGGCTGCGTCCGGATGGTCGGCGCATGACGGTGGGCGCGAGGTCGATGCGCGCGGGCGGGGAAGCCCGGCCGGCGGCGTGGACTCTGCCGGTCATCGCGGTGCTCGCGAGCGTCCCTGCCGGCCTTGCGCTCGGGCTCGCGCTCTCCCGGACGCCACTGCCGCTCGCGCCTGTGCTCGCCGCCGGCGCGGGCGCGGTCAGCGTCCTCGCCCTGGCGCTCGCCAGGTATCACGCGGCGGTCGCGCTCGCCGTCATGCTCCTGGGGGTGGTCGTGATCGAGCCGGCGCCCTCGGACGCCGTGTTCCTCGTCGTGATCGCCGTCGCCATCGTGACCGGTCGCTTCAGCTTGCGCGACGTGCCAGGCCCGGTGGGCGGGCTGCTCGCCGTCTTCGCGACCCTGAACCTGATGTCGGCTGTCCAGGTCGCCGATCCCGGCCGCGCGGCGGTGTACTTCACGATCACGCTCTATCTGATGGTCCTGGGCATCTGGCTTCCGGGCTACCTCACCTCGAGCGGGCGGGCCCGCCTGCTGGTCCGCGCCTACCTCGTCGCGGCTGTGACGTCGGCAGCTGCCGGCGTTCTTGCGCTGGTGGCGCCGCTTCCGGGCGCCGAGCTGCTCACGGAGGGCGGCCGCGCGCGGGCGCTCTTCCAGGATCCGAATGTGTTCGGGCCGTTCCTCATCCCGGCCGTGCTCATCGTCATCGAGGAGATCCTCCGGCCGCGCTTGCTCTCTGCGCGCCTGCCGACGAAGGCGCTGACACTTGCCGTGCTCGCGCTCGGCGTGGTCTTCTCCTACTCGCGCGGCGCGTGGTTGAACCTGGCTGTCGCGCTGGTGGTCCTGGGCGTGGTCCTCACGTTGCGGCGGGGCGGCGCGAGGCGCGCTCTGGCCTTGGTTGCGGTTGCCGTCGCCACCGCCGCAGTCGCCGGGGGGATCGTGGCAGCGACCGGGTCGGTGGACTTCCTCGCCGAGCGGGCGCGGTCGCAGGCATACGACAGCCAGCGTTTCAGCGGCCAGCGGGCCGGGCTGCGGCCGGCGCAGGTCTACCCGTTCGGCGCCGGTCCGGGACAGTTCGAGTCGGTCGCGGGCATCTCGGCGCACAGCACGTACGCCCGAGCGCTGGGCGAGCAGGGCTTCCCCGGCCTCCTCGTCGTGCTCGCGCTGCTCGCGGTCACGTTGAGCTTCGCCGTCGGCAACGCGGCACGGGGCCGGAGCACGTACGGGATCGGGTCTGCCGCCCTGCTGGCGGCGTGGTGCGGTGTGCTCGCCAGCAGCGCATTCGTCGACACGCTGCACTGGCGACACCTGTGGCTCGTGGCGGCCCTGATCTGGGCGGGCACGATGCGTGGGCGTGCTCGCCCCTAATCGTCCGGCGCCACCGGTGTCGTGCGACGGGGAGTCCACGCGGGCAGCGAGTAGCGGACCCGCGTGCCGCCGACCACCACCGATCCGAGCACCGGCGCTTCGAGCCGCGCCAGCACCTCGCCGAGCTCTGCCGCGTCGCCCGGCCAGAGCCGATCGAGCCGGCACACGACGAGCACGGCATCGACCCAGCGCGCGACGAGTTGGCCGTCGATGGGCCCGAGCAGCGGTGGCCCCTCGACGACGACGTACCGGTACTCCGAGTGGCTGAGCTCCTCGAACATCACGCCGAGCGAGTCGCCGGAGAGCACCGCGGCGGGATGCTGGGCCGGATCCCCGCTCGGCAGCCCGCGCAGCTCGCCGCGAGATGGATGCTCGTGTGCGCGTGTGACGGCTCGGACGAGCTCCGCGGCACTTTCGCCGGCGCCGCGATCCAGCGTCTCGAGCACGTCGCCCAGGCCCGGCGCCTGCGGGACACCGAGCTGCTTGTGCAACCCGGGCCGGCGCAGGTCCGCCGACACCAGCAGCGTCGGGACGTCGCTGGACGCCAGGGCACGGCCGAGGCCGAAGGCGACGCCCGCCCGGTCCTCGTTGCCGGTGGGACTCGTGATCAGCACGACGCGCTGGGACTCCGACAGCTGGACGCGGAGCGACGCCGCGAGCGCCTGGTAGGCCTCGGTCGTCTGCGCGAGCCGGCGGCGACCGCGTGTTGCGGGCAGCACGACAAGCGGCGTCAGGCCCGTCAGCGTCGTGAGCTCGCGCGGGCTCCGAACCCGTGGCGCGACCAGGTCGCGAGCCAGCGCCGCGAGCACGGCGACGAACAGCGCGGCGATGAAGGCGAAGAGCGTGTTCTGCAGCGGCCGAGGCGAATCCGGCGCCTCAGGAGGTCGCGCCGGCTGCCCGACCTGCAACTCGTCCCCAGTGGCCACCTCGTTCACATTGAGCTCAGTGAGCCGCTCGCGCAGCGCACGCACCTCGTCGGCGGAGCCGCGCGCCGTGCGGGCGCGATCCAGCGCGAGCTCGAGCGCGCTGCGCGCGTCCGAAAGCCGCTTGCGCTCGGCGGCACGGCGCAGCTCGAGGAACGTGCGCGTCACGCCGTTGGCGATCGCGGCGGCGCCCGCGGGGTCACCGTCATCGGCCTTGACCTCGATGATGCTGGCGACGTCGTCGACTGCAGCCGTGACCTTCTCCTCCAGCGTGTCCTGCGTCTCGCCGGGCAGGTCACGGGCGGCGCGGGCCAGGACGTCAGGGGAAGTGAGCAGCGTGCGGATCGTGGCCAGGCGGCGAGTGGCGCTCTCGGCGTCCGCAGGCGCCAGCACGCTGCCGCGCTCCTCGATGACGATGCTCGCGGTCGCCGAGTAGCCCTTCGGCAGCACGAGCGAGAGCACGAGGACGGTCGCGGTGAGAGGAATCACGATGAGCGCGATGAGCCAACCCCCGCGACGGATCGCCGAGATGTAGCGCGACACGTCCGTCGGCTCCTCGTCGCCGACCTGGTGGACCTGCATTGGAGTCCCGGCGCTCACGGCTGCCCCCTTGCTACGTGGCGGAGATAACTTGCCACAAAGTGGTGCCTGCTCAAACCAGGGTGATCGACCTAGGGAAAAGCACCGAGGAGCCTTCCGTCCGGCACGCGCGGCTATCGTGACGAGCGTCGACGCGACGGCGACGAGGGGAGGGCGTTGTGTCTGATCCGGCCCCGCCCACGACGGCTGCCGGGTCGCGGGACTCCGGAAGCGCACCCGTCTCGGTGGCCGAGGGCTCGGCTCTGCTCTTCGTCGCCAGTGTGGTACGCGCAGCCGGCTTCCTTGTCGCGGCCCTGCTCCTCGCGCGGGGACTCGGCCCGTCAGGGCGGGGGAGCGTCGCCTTCATCACGGTCACCGCCCTGGTCACCGCCGGGATCACCAAGGTTGGCCTCGGCCAAGCCACGAGCGTGCTCGCCGCGCAGCGGCCCGGCGTGAGGGCGATGCTCCTCTCCAACCTGCTCGCCTTCTCGCTCGTCACATCGCTCGCAGCCGGCGTCGTCATCGTCGGCGGCCTCTACCTCCTCGAGGCCGAGCCGGCGGGCACCGACCGGACGCAACTCACGATCCTCATCGCCGGGATCGTGGCCGTCTCGCTCGTCGACGACAGCTTCCTGATCGGCTGCGGCCGGCTGAGGGAGGCCGCCGCGATCTCGGCGGGCGGAGGATGGCTGTACGCGGTCACGCTCGCTGCTGTGATCGCCACCGTGGGGCTCAGCGTCGACTCGGCGGTGCTCGCATGGACCGGGGCGCACCTCGCCTGGGCCGCAGCCCTCGCCTTGGCCGGGCTGCGCGCGGCCGGGCTCAGCCCGCCGAGCCCGCGCCTGCTGGCGGAATCGGTGCGCTTCGGCGTACGCGCATGGGTGGGCAACGCATCGTTGTTGCTGAATGCGCGGCTCGATCAGATCCTGGTGGGACTCATCGCATCCGACGTGGCGCTCGGCCTCTATGCCGTCGCCGTCAACGGCGCCGAGATCCTGCTCTTCCTCCCGACGGCCATCGCGACGTCGCTGCTGCCGGCGGTGGCGCGCGATCAGGACGTGGCGAGCGTCGAACGCACCTTGCGCACCTTCAGGTCGGCGACGATCCTGACCGTCGCCAGCATCGTCGTCGCCGCCGCGTCCGGGTGGATCGCCATCCCGCTGCTCTTCGGCCCCGACTATCGCGACTCCGTCGAGCCATTCATGTGGCTGCTGCCCGGCGCGCTCGGCTACACGGCGCTCAGCATCTTCACCAACGCGCTGCTTGCGTCGAGCGCCCCCGGGTCGTCGTCGTTGGGCAGCGCCGCGGCGCTCGGCGCGGGCGTCGCCCTCGACTTGGCGCTCATCCCCACGTTCGGAGCGGCCGGAGCCGCCGCCGCCGCCAGCGCGGCGTTCCTTGCCGGCGGCGTGACCGGCGCCGTGCTCTTCCGAAGACGGACCACGGGGTTCGCTTGGGCCCAGCTCGCCCCGACCAGCGAGGACCTGAGATTCTTGCGCGTGGTGGCGGCTCGCATGCTCTCGCTCGCTCGGGCCGGCGCGTGAAGGTCCAGGTTCTGCCCGCCGCCGCCCTCGGGCCGTCGGAGCTCAGCCGCTGGGCCGAGCTCCAGCGCGCGAGGCCGCTCTACCGCAGTCCGTTCTTTCGGCCGGAGTTCACGATGGCGGTCGCGCGGCTGCGTGACGTGCGCGTGGCGGTGATCGAGGACGCCGGCTCCGTGGCCGGCTTCTTCCCGTTCGAGGTGGGCCGCCGGCGCCAAGGCCGGCCGGTCGGACGGCCCTTCTCCGACTACCACGGCGCGGTGCTCGACGACGCCGCGCGGCTCGACCCGCGAGCGCTCGTACGCGCCTGCGGACTGGCGGCATGGTCGTTCGACCACCTCCCGGCCGCGATGACGGCGTTCGCACCGCACGTTCTCGCGCACAGCCGGAGCCCGTATCTCGACCTCTCGCAGGGATTCGGGAGCTACCTGGAGGGCCGGCGCGCGCGCTCGGACATCCGGGGCTCCCTGCGCAAGGCGCGAAAGCTCGCTCGCGACATGGGACCGCTGCGCTTCGTCCTGCGGAGCGACGCTCCAGGCCTGCTCGACCAGATCGTCGAGTGGAAGCGCCGGCAATACGCCGAGACGGGCGTGAGAGATGTCCTCGCTGATGCCGCGTCCCGTGACCTGCTCCGGCTCGTGCACGAGTCGCGAAGCGCTGACTTCTGCGGGGCGCTCTCTGTCCTCTACGCGGGCGACGCCGTCGCCGCACTCCACCTCGGTCTGTGCTCCGGCCGGGTTTGGCACTCCTGGTTCCCTGCATACAACCCCGAGCTTCACCGGTACTCGCCGGGCCTCCTGCTCATGCTCGAACTGGCCGAGGCCGCGACGGCGCTCGGGATCGCGGAGATCGATCTCGGCAAGGGCGAGGCACGCTCCAAAGACGTGCTGGCGAGCGGATCGACGCCGCTCTGCGAGGGCCGCGTGGGCACGAGCGCGGCGTCAGGTCTCGCCGCCCGGGTACAGACCTCGGCGCGCCGGACGCTGCGGGCGGCAGGCGTGCACCGCGCGGTACGCCGGGCCTTCCGCAGGGCCCGCTAGCACCCGGCGCTACGGCCAGAGCCAGCGGTTGCGGACAACTGGGCGGACGGTCTCGTAGACGGCACGCACGGGCGCGCTCTGTCGCCAGGCGATGTAGCGCCCGGCGGTCTTCAGCGCGAAGACGGGCCAGGTGTCGGCCGGGACGACCGGGATCCTTCTCACCGCGAAGTCCCCGGAGACGACGCTGTGCGGGCGATCGAGCGCGAATGCGGCGCGCATCCCGAGCCTGGCGGCCGCCGCGGCGGCGACCGGCGAGGCGCGGCCGTACGGGTAGGCGAGATACCGGGGCGGGCGGCCGATCAGCTCGGTGAGCCGCTCGACCGACATCCGCACGTCGTCCTCGACCGCACCGGGCTCGGCGCGGGCGTAGTCGAGGTGGGCGTGGCCGTGGCTCTCGACGGCGAAGCCGCTGCGCGCCAACTCGGCGAGCTCCTCCCCGGTCATGAGCTCGCGCGGCAGGTCGCTCGGTGGGTCCCAGGCGTTCGCGGTGCCGATCCACATCGTCGGCACGAAGAAGGCCGCGGGGAACCCAAGCTCGCGCAGCACCGGCACGGCGTGCTCCAGCACGCTGCGATAGGCGTCGTCGAACGTGATCGCGACCCGCGGCGGACCCGGCGAGGGCTCGGGCCCGAACAGCGCGTCGAGATCGACCACCGCGCGGTGTTCGGCGAGGAACGCCATCTGGGCGGCGAAGCGCTCCGGGCGCACGAACCCATTCCATTCCCGCGCCGTGCGCGGGACGGAGCCGATGGCGTGGTACACGACGATGGAGTCGCGGCGGGACTGCGGCCCCTCGCTGCGCGGGAGGCGCTGGGACTGCACGAGGTAACCTTACCCGGTGCCAGCGGAGGCCCGCTCGCCGCGGCGGCTCGCGTACTCCGCCGTCATCCCGACGAAGGATCGGCAGGAGGCTGCCGACGCTGCCGTAGCGGTCCTACTCGGCCAGACCCGCCCTCCGGAGCGGATCGTCGTCGTGGACGCGAGCAGTCGCGCGTACGAGCCTGCTGCTGAGCTCGCCGAGCGGGCCGCGCGCCTCGGCGTCGACCTCGTCGTCGTCGAGAGCTCGCCGTCGACGTCGGCGCAGCGGAACATTGGCGCCCTTCGCGTCGAGACGCCGGTCGTGCTCTTCCTCGACGACGACGTCCGGATCCCGCCGGACTACGCCGAGGTGCTGCTCGAGCGTTGGGCCGCTGCGGGCCTGGCGGCGTTCGGCGGCATGGCGGGAACGCCGGCGGTCGTTCCGCGCCAGGGACCGGTTGCGCGCGTCCTGCGCCGCGTGACCATGCTCAACTACGTCGATCCCTCAGCAGACGCGATGACGCTCCGGCGGTCAGGCAAGGTGCGCTACGTGCCGGAGCCGCGAGGAGCCGTCCGGGTCCCGGTGCTCGGGGCCGGCGCTACCGCCTACCGGACGGAGCTCGTGCTCGCCCACCCCTTCGACGAGCGCTTCTCGGGCTACGCTCCAGGCGAGGACCTCGAGATGGCATTCCGCGTCAGCGCGGCGGCGCCGCTGGTGCAGACGCCGGAGGTGCGATGGACTCACCTCTGGGATCCGCGGGAGCGCGCTTCGGCCACGCGGTGGTACATCCGCGGGCGGTGCGAGACGTACTTCCGGCTTCGGCGCCTCGACCGGTCGCCGCTGACGCTCGCGGCGTTCGCGCTCTCCCTGCTCGCCGAGACCGCGCTCGCGCTGGCCGACTCGGTACGCGAACGCGAACTCGGCCACGTTCGCGGGTTCGTCGGCGGCACCCTGGATACGCTCCGGGCGTCCCGTCAGGACGCCAAACGGTAGTCAGCGACGGAGGGCTGGGCCAGCGCGCGTGGGTGGGCCGTGCCGCGTCTTCGGGCGGAGGATCTCCTCGCGGAAGGCGACCGCGACGGCCTCCGTGCTGCTGCGGACCCCGAGCTTGCGCAGGATGTGTTCAACGTGTGTGGCGACCGTCTTGGGACTGATCACCAGCCGCTGAGCGATCTCATTGTGGCGAAGACCATCGCTCATGAGGTCAAGGATCTGCCCTTCACGCCGAGTCAGTCGGCCGCGGGCGCTGGCGTCCCGTGCCCGGAACCGGCGTATGAGGTTGGCGAGGCGGGCCAGCAGCTCACCGACCTCGTACGGGCTGACGATGTAGTCGTCTGCCTTCAGGAGGAGACCGGCGATTCGATCGTAAGGTTCGGTGCGGGTGCCGGACAGGAACACGACGGGCACTTCGAAGCTCGGCTCCGACTTCAGCCGGTCGCAGATCTCGTATCCGCAGAGTCCTGCCAGCGGGATCTCGAGGATCACCGCAGCCGGATGGGTCGCGCGGGCGAGGTCCAGCGCCTCGTCGCCCCGATTGGTCTCGAGGACGTCGTAGCCGGCGCTGCTCAACACCTGCGCGAGCCGGGCGCGGGATCGGTCGTCCGCGTCGGCGATCAGCACCGTACCGGCGGTCTCCATGTTCCTGCCTCCCAGCGCGCTCGGACGCTGCGGGGGGGACGCGCTCTTAGTTCTGTTTCACCCTCCCGAATTCCGACCTGGGACGGAAGCGCCTCGGCGCCGATCCCTTCGAGCGAGGGTCCACATTTGTGCCTAGGATACACCAGAAAAAGAGAGGACGTTCTTCGGATTTTGCCCCCTCTCACGACATGGGTAGGCCCCCAGCGGTAAGCGGCGATACTCAAGTCCTCAAAGGCGGCAAGATGAGCGACGACACGGGCCTCACGGCTCCCGCTGGATCCGCTACGCAGGCGGTAGCGACGAACTCCGATCCGGCGATCTCGGCCACGGCCCCGGCGGCAGCCGAGAGCCAGAGCGTGACGGAGCCCCTGACGCAGGTCACGGCCTCCCCCCCGGACCCCACGCCACCGGTCGACGCGACCGCGAGCGCCCCGGCCCCGGCCCCGGCCCCGGCGCCGGAGACCGCGCCGGCCGCGCCGGAGCCCGCGGTGGCGGCGCCCGAGCCCAGCGCGAGCGAGCCGGAGCCCGCGGTAGCGGAGCCCGAGCCCAAGACGAGCGAGCCGGAGCCCGCGGCGGCGGAGCCCGAGCCCAAGACGAGCGAGCCGGAGCCCGCGGCGGCGGAGCCCGAGCCCAAGACGAGCGAGCCGGAGCCCGCGGCGGCGGAGCCCGAGCCCAAGACGAGCGAGCCGGAGCCCGCAGGGGCGGCGCCCGAGCCCAGGACGAGCGAGCCGGAGCCCGCGGCGGCGGAGCCCGAAGTGAGTACTGCGTCGGGCTCCAGCGGCGCCGCGCCCGAGAACGCCGCCTCTGGCGGGCCCGCTGAGCCTTTGGCCGCGGCGACATCGCCGGGCGGACCGAGCTCGGGACCCGACTCGGTCTTGACCACCGGCGCCAGCGGCGATCCGGACGTCGGGCTGAGCAGTATCGATACCGTCGCTGCAGCTGCCGGCACCGGCGATCCTCCCGAGGTGGGGGCGGGTTCCACCGACCTCCTCAGCAATCTGGGCGATGTGGCCGCGACCGGCGCCGACGGTTCCACGGAGCCGTCGCTCACGGACATCTTGGGCAGCACCGGCGAGCCGTTCACAACCACAGACGCGAGCGCCGCACCGATCACGGACCCCGTCATCGGGAGCACCGCCGACCCGCTCACCACCTCATCCACCGCGGTGCAGCCTGCCGACCCCGGCGGCGGCGTCGGCGATGCGCTCGGTGCGGTCGGTGACGCGGTCATCGGCGGCTCCGGCACCGCCGCCGGTCAGGTGGCAGAGCAGGTCGACGATGCCCTCGGCAGCGTCGCGGACGCCGCCCGGCCTGTAGCCGACGTCGTGACCGGCGCAGGCACTGACGCCCTGACCGGCGCTGGCACCGTTGTCGATCCGGTGTCCGATCTGGTGTCGGACACGACGCTGCCGGTGACCGACGCGCTCAACGACGCAATCGAGCCGCTCTCCGATCTGGCGTCAGACACGACGCTCCCGGTGACCGACGCGCTCAACGACGCAGTCGAGCCGCTCTCCGATCTGGCGTCAGACACGACGCTCCCGGTGACCGACGCGCTCAACGACGCAGTCGAGCCGCTCTCCGATCTGGCGTCAGACACGACGCTGCCGACGACGGACGCGCCCGCCGGGGCAGGCGATCTGCTGTCAGACACGACACTGCCGGCCAGCGACGCGCTCAACGGCGCGATCGACCCGCTCTCCGATCTGGCGGCAGACATGACGCTGCCAGCGACGGACGCGCTCGCCGGGACAGCGGACCTGCTGTCAGACACGACGCTGCCAGTGACTGACGCGCTCAACGGCGCCATCGACCCGCTCACCGAGCTGACGGCAGACACGACGCTGCCAGTGACCGACGCGCTCAACGGCGCCATCGACCCGCTCACCGAGCTGACGGCAGACACGACGCTGCCAGTGACCGACGCGCTCAACGACGCAATCGACCCGCTCTCCGAGCTGACGGCAGACACAACGCTGCCGGTGACCGACGCGCTCAACGACGCAACCGACCCGCTCTCCGAACTCGCCGCAGACACGACGCTGCCGGTGACCGACGCGCTCAACGGCGCCATCGACCCGCTCTCCGATCTGGTCTCAGACACGACGCTGCCGGCCAGCGACACGCTCGCCGGGGCAAGCGATCTGCTGTCAGACACGACACTGCCAGTGACCGACGCGCTCAACGGCGCCATCGACCCGCTCTCCGAACTCGCGTCAGACACGACGCTCCCGGTAACGGACGCGCTCAACGGCGCCATCGACCCGCTCTCCGAACTCGCGTCAGACACGACGCTCCCGGTAACGGACGCGCTCAACGGCGCCATCGACCCGCTCTCCGAACTCGCGGCAGACACGACGCTCCCGGTGACCGACGCGCTCAACGGCGCCACCGACCCGCTCTCCGAACTGGCGGCAGACACAACGCTGCCAGTGACCGACGCGCTCAACGGCGCGACTAGCCCGCTCTCCGAACTGGCGGCAGACACAACGCTGCCGGTAACGGACGCGCTCAACGGCGCAACCGACCCGCTCTCCGAACTCGCCGCAGACACGACGCTGCCGGTGACCGACGCGCTCGCCGAGACGGGGGATCTGCTGTCAGACACGACGCTGCCAGTGACCGACGCGCTCAACGGCGCAACCGACCCGCTCTCCGAACTCGCGTCAGACACGACGCTCCCGGTGACCGACGCGCTCGCCGAGACGGGGGATCTGCTGTCAGACACGACGCTGCCAGTGACCGACGCGCTCAACGGCGCAACCGACCCGCTCTCCGAACTGGCGGCAGACACAACGCTCCCGGTGACCGACGCGCTCAACGGCGCGACCGACCCGCTCTCCGAACTCGCGGCAGACACGACGCTGCCGGTGACCGACGCGCTCAACGGCGCCACCGACCCGCTCTCCGAACTCGCGGCAGACACAACGCTCCCGGTGACCGACGCGCTCAACGGCGCAACCGACCCGCTCTCCGAACTCGCGGCAGACACAACGCTGCCGGTGACCGACGCGCTCAACGACGCAACCGACCCGCTCTCCGAACTGGCGGCAGACACGACGCTGCCGGTGACCGACGCGCTCAACGACGCGACCGACCCGCTCTCCGAACTGGCGTCAGACACGACGCTCCCGGTGACCGACGCGCTCAACGACGCGATCGACCCGCTCTCCGAACTGGCGTCAGACACAACGCTCCCGGTGACCGACGCGCTCAATGGCGCAATCGAGCCGCTCTCCGAGCTGGCGTCAGACACCACGCTCCCGGTGACCGACGCGCTCAACGGCGCAATCGACCCGCTCTCCGAACTGACGGCAGACACGACGCTCCCAGTGGCGGACTTGCTTACCAGCGCCAGCGGGCCTCTGACGGCGACGGTCGACACGGCCGCCGTGCCCCTGACCGATACGTTGAGCAGCGAAATCGGGCCTCTCACGGCGACGGTCGACGCGACCGCCCTGCCGCTCGTCGACACTTTCACGCCCGCCACCGGACCTCTGACGACGACGATCGACGCCATGAACGGGGCCGCTCCCGTAGGTGGCGACGGCTCCGGCGGCCCGGCCGGCGGCGCCACCGGCCCCGCTGACAGCGCGGTCGAAGCCGGCGGTGGCCCGGGACTCGCGGACGCAAGCGTGCCTTCATCGCAGCCCCAGGCGGTGGTCGATGGCGCCGCGAGCGCTGCGGCGCCGGCGACCGCCGATGGCGCCGCGGCGTTCATGAGAGAGACGCCCGGCGTCGGCGCGCTCCCGGGGATGCCCGGGTCCACGCAAGGTGCACCCGGTACGGATGGTCCGGCGTTTCCGGCCCCCGATGTGGCCGACGCGACGCTGCCGGCCGGTCCGCCGGCGATGGATCTGACGACGCTGCCGCAGCCACGGGACGGCTCGGCGCTCGCCACGTTCGCCGATTACGCGCCCGACGCCCGCGTCCTGGTGTCCGCAGCGGTCGTTGCGATCGCCGGGGCGTCGATCATCGGTGCGCAGGGCTCGAGCGGCGGAGGGACCGCACAGATCGCGTTCACCAACGTCCGGCTCCTGCCGTGCATCGTCAAGGCGAGCTTCGAGCGCCAACTAGAGGTATTGACGCATCTCGTCGCAAGGGGTTCCGGGGCACCCGCGCAGGCGCTCCACGGCGGGCCTGGCTCCGGCTCCGATAGCTCAGCCGCGACGGGCCGGCGCGGTCACCCGAGGACGCCCGCCCCGACGCGTATGGCCCAAGGGATGCAGGGCTTGCTCGACGCGGCACGCAACGGATTCGACGAGGTCGTAGGAGATGTCCGGGACGAGGCGCCGGACGGTCTGCGCGACAGCCGGTTGATGACGCAGATCGGAATGCTGCTCGGCTTCGTGTACCTGGGCTTCCTGGCCGTGTGGTTCTGGGCCACGCGCGGACGCGGGGGCCTGCGCGCATGACCCGCCATTCGACCGCGCGACTAGATCAGGCGCAGCGCGAAACCGACGGCGAGCCAGATCAGGATGAGCGCGACGAGCACCCAGAGCAGGAATGCCGGTTCGCTGACCGGCAGCCACGGGAGCTGTCGCTCCGTGAGGAAGAAGCGAGTGCGGCGACGGAGGTCGCCTCGAGCGTCGTACTCGGCGATCTCGCCGCGAACGGCCGCCTCGGGATCGTCGGTGGGCCGTCCATCCGCGTCGACGTACACGACGGTGCGTGTCGCGACTGGGAGCGGCGTGGCACGGCTCGGGTCAGGCTCTGCCCGTCCCATCCCTTCAGTCTAACCCGCTCGAAGCGGTCCGCAATCCGGAGTTCCGGGCGACGATCACCCGGCGGCGAGCGATTCCGGGCCAGGGTGACCGTATGACTCGCCGACCATTGCTGGGCGCGGCGCTGCTCACACTCGCCGGCCTCGCCGCGACGCAGCTGACCCCTGCGGTCGGCAACGGCGCCGCGGCGCGCCCCACAGCGCTGCAGCAGCTCGTGCCAGGCGATCCGCTGCCACCGCTGCCGGACCCGCCCGTGTCTCAGGCGCCGGTCGCCGTCGACCCCGGCCGGCTGAGTCCAGGCATTCCTCAGCAGGTCACGGTCAGGGTCGGCGACAGCGTCGTCGTCGATGGCGCCGGACTCGGCTGCCAGATCAACCGGCGCGGCGGGCGGGTCTTCGTCGAGTGCGGCCGGACCGGAGACGTCGCCGGGACCTACATGACGCTCGTCGGAAAGCGGACGGCCATGGTCGCCCGTCTCCGGTCAGCCGACACCGGGAAGGTCATTCTGACCGCGAGGCACGAAGGCGGCTGGCGGGCATGTGGCATCACGGCGAGGCCGGCCCGGGCCCGAGGCCCAGGATGCCGTTGAGGCAGCTGGACAGAGGCGCCCGGATCAGTCGTCCGCTTATCGCGACGACCGGCCGGGTCGTGGTGGTGTGGCTCGCCGTGGTGATGATTGCGGGCGCATACCGGCCGATGGACGCAGCCGGGCTGATGGGAGTGTCGGTGGCGGCCGCGATCTGGCTCGTCGGCCTTCACGCGGCGTCCGCCGGAGCGCCGTACGTGCTCGGCCGATGGGTGCCGGCGGCGATCGGCTCGACGACTGGGCTCGTCTGCGTCGCGGCCCTCAACCCGTACCTGCCAGGCCTGCACCTCCCGCTGAGCGCGCAGCTCGGCATGTGGGTCGGCATCTTCCTTTCGAGCGCGACCTGGGAGGCAGTGCTGGAGCGGACCGCGAAGCGTCGGGTGCTGGTCGTCGGGGTCAGCGCTGTCGCCGATCTCGAGGCCGCTGTCCAACGCGGCCGTCGGGCGCCGTTCGAGATCGTGCCGGCGGATGAGCTGCTGGAACGAGCGGACGGCGCCGCCGAACCCCTGCTTCCGATGGATCTCGCGCCCGTCGTCGCCGCCCAACGCCCTGACCTGATCGTGCTCGCCGACGAGCATTCCTGCTCGCAGGCGCTCGAGCGGCTGCTGGACATCACCGACCGCCGGTTCCGCGTGGCGAGCCTCACGAGCTTCTACGAGTACGCGTTCGGCTGCGTGCCGCTGCGTGAGCTCAAACCTCTGTGGTTCCTGAGCCTGCTCCACGTCCGCCAGCGTGCGCCTCGCCGCCCGTCAAAGCGGCTCTTCGATGTCGTGGTCGCCGCTATCGGACTTGTCTTCACGGCTCTGCTCTTGCCGTGGTTCGCCTTGGCGATCGCGCGCACGCCCGGTCCTGTCATCTACCGTCAGACCCGCGTCGGCGAGGGCGGCCGGCGCTTCACGATGTACAAGCTCCGCACGATGACCGCGACCGCCGAGGAGGCTGGCCCGGTTTTCGCCGAGGCGAGCGACCCGCGAGCCACCGGGATCGGGCGCTTCCTGCGCGAGACGCATCTCGACGAACTGCCCCAGCTCTGGAACGTCCTCAAGGGCGACATGTCGATCGTCGGCCCGCGTCCGGAGCGTCCGGAGCACATCGCGATGCTCGAGGCGGGCGTCCCGTTCTGGTGCCGGCGGCTGCTGATGAAGCCGGGCATGACCGGATGGGCCCAGGTCCGGTGCGGCTATGCCTCCGATTGCGCGACCGCCGCCGAAAAGCTCTCGCACGACTTCTGGTACATGCGTCACGGCAACCTCGCCGTCGACGTTGCCGTCTGCCTGCGGACGGCGCGGCTCGCGCTCGTGGTCTTCACCCACCGCGTGGTCCGGCCGCGACGCCCGGCACGTAGAGAGCACGCGCTGCGGTGAAGCCGGTGCTTCTCGGCTGCGTCGCCGGCTGCGCCGTCCTGCTCCTGGTCGTCGTGGGACGCGGGGACGACCGCATCCGTGGACCCGTCGCCGGGACCGCTCCGCCCTGGCGGCACCTTTCGCCTCCGAAGCGGCCGGCGGGGTACCGGGTGCCGCAGAACGCCGTCAGAGTCTCGGACTCCGCGGCGTTCCGGAGGGCGCTGGCGGCGCGGAAGCGCACGTCAATCGTGTTGGCGCCCGGGAGCTACGACAGCCGGCAGCCCTTCTTCAACCCATACGGCCATCGGATCTATGGGTCCCGGCCGGGTGGAGCCGTGCTCCGGGCAGGACTCAGCCTGGGCGGGAACGAAGGAGCCGGCGGGGCGCTCGTGCGCGGCGTCGTGGTCGACGTCGACGAGCCGCGCCGGACGGTCGACGGGGCAGCGATCGCGGTGTGGGGCACGGGCTCGCGCTCGCGCATCCTCGACACCACGCTGCGGGGCAACGGCGTCGTGCCGGCCGGAGTGGCCGCTCGACGGCCGGACGGCCTCGTGGTGCGGCGTGTCGTCGTGCGCGGCTTCACCGACTTCGGCGTGCTCGCGGACGCCAACGACGTCGATCGCGGGAGGCTACGCGACCCGCTCACGGTCGAGGACGTCGACGTTGCCCGCGTCGGCCGTAGGAATCCCGGCTCCTCGAACGGGCGCGCCGAGGCCTGCGTCTGGATCGGCAACACCGGGTCGGTGCGCCGCGTGCGTGCCCGGTCCTGTGCCTGGTCGGGCCTCTGGACCGGAACGGCAACGCACGGCGCAGCCTTCGACGAGATCGACGTCGACCACACCCCGACCGGCGTGTACATCGAGCACTTCACTCATGACAGCACATTCCGGCGCCTCCGCATCGGGCCTGACGTCAGGATCGGGCTGACGGCTGAGTGGGCTGATCCGGCCTGGGGCCGCCGGCCGGCGAGCGTGGGCAACCTCATCGAGGACAGCCGCTTCGACAGCAGGGTCGCCGGGGTCTACCTGGATGAGGGGACCACGCGGACCACGATCCGGCGCAGCACGTTCATCAACCAGGCCTGGGCCGGGATCGGCGACTACCGGGGCAACGGCAACGCCGCGTACGCCAACGACTATCAAGGGGCGGCAGGGGTCAGGCAGGACCATCTGAACACCTTCCGGGAGGGATGAGCCATGGCAGTCATCTCCAGCTCCGCGACGTCCGTCGAGAGGATCTCCACCGCGGAGGCGTTCGCGGCACTCGCCGGTCAGTGGGACGACCTGGTTCGAGCGATGCCACGTCCCAGCCCGTTCCTGCTCCACGGCTGGTTGACGGAGTGGTGGCGACATTACGGCGGCGGCGCCGAGCTCGCCGTCGACCTCTGCCGCCGCGACGGCCGTCTGGTCGGCGCCCTTCCGCTGATCATCCGGCGGAGGGCCGGCCTCCGGGTGGCCAGCTTCATGGGCGACCGGCATGCGGTGCTGCCCGACCTGCTGCTCTCCGACGACGCCGACAGATCGGTCTGCATGCTCCTTACCGAATCGCTCACCGCGGGCCACTGCCATGTTGCGGACCTCCACGGGCTGCCGGCGGACAGCCGCATCGCGGTCGCGCTGGGCAAACGGCTCGACGTCATCGAACGCGTCGAGGCGCCGGTGCTCGACCTCGCCGCCGGATGGGACGCGGTCTATCGCGCCAGGACGACGTCCAAGAAGCGCAACCTGCACCGCCGCCGCCGCCGGCAACTCGGCGAGCTGGGGCGGCTCACCGTCTCGGTCGCTCGCGATCTGGACGAGCTGGAGCCCGCGCTGGAGGAGGCCTTCCGGCTCCACGCCCTCCGCTGGGAGGGACGGCCCGACGGCTCGGGATTCGCGACGCCGCTCGGCATGCGCTTCCACCGTGCGGTCCTGCGTCGCCTGGCCGCACTCGACGTGCCGCGGATCGTCACGCTGCGGCTCGACGGTCGGCCGATCGCGTTCCACTACTGGTTCGCGCTGGCGGGATGCATGTACGTCCACCGCCTGGCGTTCGATCCGGGCGTTGCCCGCTGGTCACCAGGTCTGGTGAACACGCTCGACGCGATCGAAGCCGCGGCCGAGGAAGGGATGACGCGCGTGGAATTCCTCGGCGGCGGGGAGCGGTACAAGGTCGAACTCGCGGACGGCTTCGCACCGCTCTACCACGGCTTCGGAGTCGTATCGGGCATTCGCGGGCGCGCCTACGCCGCCGCACACATCGCGGCCATCCGGACGCGCCGCCGGCTCAAGCGCTCAGCCCGCTTGCATCGCCTCTACTTCGACGATCTCGCGCCCGTGCGGCGCCTGGTCGTGCGGTCCGCGAGGCTAGTCGAACGCCGCGCCCACCCGGAACGCGGTGAAGCGGCTCCCTGAGACGAACCGGGCGATCGGGCCGAACCGCCGCTCGGCGGCGAAGCCGACGAACAGCAGATCGCGATCGGTCGAGCGGAAATAGCGGTCCAGCACCGGCCAGCCGTCGCGCAGGTCGACCCCGGCGCCGACGGTGGGTGAGAGGAACGTCATCCGCTCCAGCGCGAAGCGGAAGCCGGCCGAGACGACCACGGCATCGGCCTCGCGGGCGGAGCCGTCGCTGAGGCTCAGCCGGATGCGCTGGCCGCGCCGCTCGACGCGTTCCACCGCGGCGCCCTCGGTCACCGCGACCCTGCCCTCGATCTCGCCGCGCACCCACGGCGAGCCGCCCGCACGCAGGATGCGCCGCGCAACGCGCCGACGAACGGGACGGGGCAGCGCGGCGAACGCGTCGGGGTGGAGCGCGAGCCGGTTGAGCGGTGGAGGACCGTAACCCACCACGGGATACGCGAGGCGGTAGACACGCCGCTGGAGCGGTGTCCGCGGCTTGTAGGGCTCGCGATCGGTGAACCAGCGCACTCGCGAGCGGACGATGAGCTCGACGTCTGCTCCGGCACGGCGCGCGAGCGCCGCCGCCTCGAGGCCGCCCTGGCCGCCTCCCACCACGACGACCCGGCCGCCACGACAAGCCGAATAGTCCTGCCGGTCGATCGCGAATCCGATCCCGTCGCCCATCGCATCGGCGAACGGCGGCGGGGCGTACGGGAACGGCGTCACGCCGACTGCGAGGACGATGCTTCGGGCGTCCGCCTCGTCCCCCCCAGCCGTGGTCACGCGGAACACGCCGGATGCGCGGTCCACGTGCGCCACATCGGAGGGATCGAGCTCGGGCACGAACGTCTGGCGGAACCAGTCCGCGTAGCGGAGGAACGTCGGCAGCGGGATCGGCTCCTCCCGCGGCTCACCGGCGGCGCGCGCCCATACGTCGATCGAGCCGCGATCGCCCGGGGCCGAGAGCGAGGTCTCCTCCCAATCCGATCGTAAGCGCATGTCGGGGGGCATTCGCGTGCGCCAGGTCTGCATCGGCTCCCCGAAGGCGCGCACGCGCCGGTGCGCGAGATGCGCGGCGACGGAGAGCCCGAACGGCCCTGCGCCGACAACCGCCACATCGAGCCGATCGGTCAAGGCCGCAACCTCCGCATCGTGCCCTCCACCGGATTTCGACAGGATACCCGGCCCGGGCCTGGTCGACGAGCAGGGGCGCGAGTGCTCGTCGCTACGACGATGTCCTGCCATCGAGACCATCCTCTCGAGGAGCGGAGCCTCCAATTGCGGCGGTTCAGTTGCGCCGGGCGCCGCGGTGAGCGATGTCCTGCGTGGGCCGTGACCGCGCGCGGGTTCATCGGACGAGCCGGACGATCAGGCCGCCGTCCGTGCCGCCGACGAGCTCGCCGGCCCCGCTCATCAGGCCGAGGATGCGGGCGACGTACCCGCGCGTCTCCGGGAACGGCGGCACGCAGCCGCACGCGGCGACCGGCGCCGGGCCGGCGTTGTAGGCCGCGAGCGCGAGCGGCACGGCGCCGAACTGCCGCAGCAGGTCGCGCATCAGGTGCCCCTGGGCGTCGATCGCGGCGTCCGGGTCGAACGGATCCTTCAGGCCGAGCCCGCGCGCGGTGCCGGGCATGAACTGGGCGATGCCCTGTGCGCCCGCCGGGCTCGTGACGAACGGGTTGAAGTTGCTCTCGGCATACAGCTGCGCCGCCAGCAGGACCGCCGAGACGCTCCAGCGCTGCGCCGCCCGGTTGATCGCGGGCGCGAAGCGCGCGGGCACGAACGCCGGCAGCCCGCCGCGAGCGCCGTCGCCGCCCGAGCCGGGCGACTCCGCCGGAACGCCCTCCGACGAGCCCGGTGGCCGCGGCGACGAGCGCGGGTTCAGCGTGTAGCCGTAGTGCCAGGGCTCCCAGGCGTAGCGCTGGACGAAGTGGAAGCGCCCCGCGTTCGCCGCGAGCCAGGCGTAGGCGCCGGGCGGCCCCAGGTCGAGCTCGGTCGCGTTGCGATGGAGCGACTCGCCCGGCGGCGCGACCCACTTGGGATCCGGATGGCGGGCGAACAGGACCGCCTGCTCGGCGTCGGAGCGGAAGCCGCTCGCGACGACCAGGTCGACGCCGTCGCGCCGCGCCGCGGCGGCCATGCGGTCGAAGGCCCGCGCGACATCGGGGCGCATCGGCTTGCCCTGGCGGTACGCGAGCGGACCGTCGTAGCCGCCGCCGGCACCGAACGCGGCGGGCGGCGCGCCGGCGGGCGGGGCGAGCTCGGCCTCGGCCGTCGCCGCGGCGCGGATCGCCTGCCCGGCGACCACGATCCGCCGCTCGACGACGACGCGCACGCGCACCGGCGCGATCGTGCCGCCGTCGGGGAAGCCGACCCGCGCGGCGGCGCCGCCGTTCGCGGCGGCGACCCGTGCGGCGGCGGCCCGTCCGAGCGCGAGGTAGTCCTCCTTCGCGAGCCGGCGCGGGTTGGGACGGCCCGCGACGAGCGCCGGCTCGAACAGCCGGTCGTAGGCGTCGTGCATCGCCCGGGCGCCGCCGAGCGCCGCGAGGTCGGCCGCGCGCTGCGCGCGGTCGCGGACGCCGAGCCCGCGCGCGACCGATCCGAGCACGAGCGTGCCGAGCGCGACGGCGAGGATCCCGCCCAGCAGCAGGATCGCCACCTGCCCGCGTTCGCCGTGGAGCACACCGCTGGAAGCACCCGCGCAGCGAGACATCCCGCACGGCACTGCGCCGGCGCGCGACGCGCTCATCGACCGTCTCCGCCGCCGAGCGGCGGCAGCGAGCGGAGGCGGGCGAGGCCGGCCATCGCGGCCCAGCGCGGCGGGCCGGGCGCCAGCGGCGCGACGATCGCACGCTCCCTCCCGGCGGGGGTGCGGAGCGCGAGCGCCCGCAACGCCGGGCCGGCCTCCGCGGGCAGGACCGCGACCGCGAGATCCAGCGCGGCGAGCAGCGGCTCGAACGCGGCGGGCCGCGGGCCGGCGACGGCGAGGACCGCCGGCGCCGCGGCGACCCGGAGGCAGCGGGCGACCTGCTCGCGCGCGACGTCCGGATCCGCCGCGAGCTCGACCCACGCGAGCCGCCCGCACGCGGCGGCCGGGAGGCCCTGCGCCACGAGGCGCGCGGCGAGCCGGCGCGCACCGGGCGTCGTCGCCCCGGCGGGCGCGCGGGCGGCGGGCGCCTCGACAGGGCCGCGAGCGGGCGGAGCGTGCGATCCGACGGCGGATGCCTCGACAGGGCCGCGAGCGGACGGAGCGTGCGATCCGACGGCGGATGCCTCGACAGGGCCGCGAGCGGACGGAGCGTGCGATCCGACGGCGGGCGCCTCGACAGGACCGCGAGCGGGCGGAGCGTGCGGTCCGGCGGTGGATGCCTCGACCGGGCCGTGGACCCGCGAAGCCTGCGATCCGGCGACGGATGCCTCCATGGGCTCGCCAGGTGGAGCCGGCCCGGCGGCGCTCGCCGAGCCCGCCGGCCGCCAGACGCACAGCGCCGCGGCTGCTGCCCGGTCGCGCGCGCGGAGCTCGCCCGCGCAGGCGGCGGCGACCGGCACGACGGCGGCATGCGCCCCGAGCACGACGGCGGAGGTCCATGCGCCCGGCGCGGCCACGTCCCCACCATCGCCGGGACGCGACGGGGCGGCCGGCCGCTCCTCGCGCTCGGGCGCCGCCGCCGGCTCGAGGAAGTACGCGCCGATCCGGCCGAGCCGGGACGTCATGGCGCCCCGGGCGCCGGCCCGGCGCTCGCGGTCGAGGTCCGCGCCAGCCGGCCCGCGAGGAAGCCCAGGCGAACGGCCGGGCGGACGGTGACGGTGACCGACCGGCCGCGGACGCGCACGGTGGCACGGCGGCGCGCCGCCGCCGGGAGCGCGGCGCGGGCCGCCGCACGGGCGTCGGCGTCCTGGATCAGCGCCATCGCGCCGGCCTGCGCGGCGGCGGTGGCCTGGCCGGCGGCCGAGCGCGCGGCCAGCAGCGTGAGCACCGCCAGGCCCACGATCAGCACGAGCGGAAGCAGCGCGACGAGCTCGACCGAGGACTGACCCGTCTCCCCTCTGAGCGCGCGGCCGGTCATCGCTGCGGGCGGAAGTGGGCGCGGCCGGACGTGCGGCCCAGGACCGGCAGGCCGAGGACGGGCGGGACGCGCACGGTGACCTCGACGGCGCCGGCGCCGCGATCGCGGACGACGCCCCGCGGCGCAGGGCGCCCGGCAGCGCGGCCCGGGCGGCCGCCCGCGCATCCCCGCCGACCGCGGCGGCGCGCGCCGCGGCGCGCGCCGCGGCGTCCGCCGCCCACGCGGCGTGGCCGGCGAGCGCGAGCTGCCACGCGCCCGCCAGCAGGAGCACGGCGAGCGGGAGGAGGGCGACGAGCTCGACCGCCGCCTGTCCGTCGGCTCGCCGGAGGGAGGGCATGGCGGAGAGGGTCGCCGGGCCGGGCGCGCGGATCTACGCGCGACGGTGCCGATTTGCGCGCCGAAGTGCGGCGGGATTCCGCGGCGCCCCCGCTCCGCGCTAGTACTCGCGCGACAGGCGGTAGACCGTGACGCAGCCGTAGGCGCCTGCGCCGATCAGCGCGAGCCAGACGAGCACGCCCAGGCCGCCCTCGTCCCACAGCTTGTCCGTGCCGACGAGCGCGAGCACGATGAGGACGAACGAGCCGTAGAGGATGGCCCGCACCTTGTCCTCGAGCATGAACAGCGACTGCCGGTTCTCCATGTACATCCGGTACGCGAAGAAGACGAGCCCCGCCGCGAAGGCGATGCCGAGCACGTTGCCGATGACGTCGGCGGCGGTGTCGCCGCCCGGCAGCTGCCAGAGCGCGACGGCGAGCAGCAGCACGATGCCGGCGTTGCGCAGGTGCGTGTTGCGGTCCGGGCCCACGACCCGGTGAACGATAGCCGCCGGGCGCTCAGGCGCCGACGACGGCGGGCGCCTCGGCCTCGGGGAGCGGCGCAGGCGCGCGGCGGCGGCGGCGGCGGCGGCCGGCACCACCGGCGCCGTCTCCACGATCGGGGCGTCGACCGGCTCGGCCGCGAACCGGTACCCGATCCCGAAGTGGGTGTGGATGTAGCGCCAGCCCGGCGACACCTTCTCGAGCTTCTGGCGCAGCTTGCGCACGAACACGTCGACCGAGCGGTCGCCGTGGACCATCGCGTAGCCCCAGACCCGCTGGTAGATCTCCTCGCGCTGCATGACCTGCCCGCGCGCGTCGGCGAGCAGCTCGATCAGCTCGAACTCGCGCCGGGTCAGGTCGGCGCTGACCCCGCCCACGAACGCCTGGAACTGGTCCGGCCGGATCTCCACTTCGCCGATCACGAGCGGGCCGGCGTCCACGCGGGCCTCGGCGCGCTTGCGCCGCCGCACGACGGCCTCGACGCGCGCGATCAGCTCCTCCGGATGGCACGGCTTGGTCATCCAGTCGTCCGCGCCCAGCCGCAGCCCGCGCACCCGCTGGGCGACCGAGGAGCGCCCGGTGCACACGACGACGCCCAGGCCGGGCAGGCGCGTGCACAGCTTCTCCAGGTAGTTCCACCCCTGGGGACCGAGGACGGCGAGGTCGAGCACCACGGCGTTGAGCCGCATCGACACGATCGCGTCGAGCGGGACGGGGCTCGCGAGCACGCGGTACTGCCAGCCGGCGCCCTCGAGGCGCTTGGACAGCACCTGCAGGAAGCCGGTGTCGGAATCGAGCACGGCGATGCGGGTCGGAGCTGGCTGGCTCATCTGAGGTGGAGCATAGGGCTGCGGTTCACGGAACCGCGATCCGGCGTAACAACCTGGTCACGAGATAACGCCGCCCGGCGGCGGAATCATCTGTGCGATGCGTCACTGAACTCCCGGAAGAGCCCGGAGACCACGAAGGCGACCTGCTCGCCCACGTCGACCGCGTTGTCGCCGATCCGCTCGAGCGCGCGCGCGACGAGCATCATCGTCATCGCCCACTCACGCACGTCGGGGTCCGTCCCGATCTCCACCGCGCGCGCGAAGATCTCCTTGTTGAGCTGGTTGATCTCCTCGTCCTGGCGCACGAGATCCTCGGCCAGCGCGACGTCGCGCAGCAGGAACGCCTGCTTGGACTGCGACACCTCCGAGCGGGCGAGGGCGCCCATGCGCGAGACCTTCTCCAGGATCTCCGCGTCGGTCGGCGGCTCTGTGCCGGTGATCGGGAGCACCTTGGCGATGTTCACGCACTGATCGCCCATGCGCTCGGCATGCTTGATCACGTGCAGCAGCGCCGCCACCACGCGCAGGTCGCTCGCCACCGGCGCCTGGAGCGCCAGCAGCGAGAGGATGCCCTGATGGACCTCCAGGTAGCGGCCGTCGATCCGGTCGTCGTCCTGGATGACGATCGCGGCGAGCTCGATGTCGCGGTGCCCGAGCGCCTCGAGCGTGCGGTCGAGCGTCGCCACCACGAGGTCGAGGGCGCCGAGCGCCTGCTCCTCGAGCCGGGCGAGCTCCTCCTGGAAGTGCAGACGGTGGGATTCGGCCATGACCTATCCGAACTTACCGGTCACGTAGTCCTCCGTGCGCTTGTCCTCGGGGTTCGTGAAGATCTTGTCGGTCACGTCGAACTCGACCACCGCCCCCGTCCGGTCGCGCCCGTCGTCCTTCAACTCGACGGTGAAGAACGCGGTCTTGTCGGACACGCGCGCCGCCTGCTGCATGTTGTGGGTGACGATCACGATCGAGTACTCCTGCTTGAGCTCGGACATGAGGTCCTCGATCCGGCCGGTGGAGATCGGGTCCAGCGCCGAGCACGGCTCGTCCATGAGCAGCACGTCGGGCTGCGTGGCGAGCGCGCGCGCGATGCACAGGCGCTGCTGCTGGCCGCCCGACATGCCGAAGGCGTTCGACTTCAGGCGGTCCTTGACCTCGTCCCACAGCGCGCCGCGGCGCAGCGCGCCCTCGACGATCTCGTCCATGTCGCCCTTCATGCGCATCACGCGGGGACCGAACGCGATGTTGTCGTAGATCGACTTGGGGAACGGGTTCGGCTTCTGGAACACCATGCCGATCCGCTTGCGGACCTGGACCGGGTCGATGTCCTTGGCGTACAGGTCCTCGCCGTGGTACACGATCCGGCCCTCCACGCGGGCGCTCGGGATCAGGTCGTTCATGCGGTTCAGGCAGCGGATGAACGTGGACTTCCCGCAGCCCGACGGGCCGATCAGCGCCGTGATCTCGTTGCGGTGCAGCTGCATCGTCACGTTGCGGATCGCCTTGCTGGGTCCGTAGTAGACGTTGATGTCGTCGACGTCGAAGATGACGTCGCGCGGCGCGGCCACCGGCTCGCTGGGCGCGAACCGCCGGCCCTCCTCCCGCTTCGCCTCGATCGCCGGGTCGGTCCGGCGCTCCTGGTCCGTCACGTTGTCAGCCAAGGGTCGATCACCACTTCTGCTCGTAGCGGTTGCGGAGGAAGATCGCGACCGAGTTCATCAGCAGCAGGACGACCATCATGACGAGGATCGCTGCGGCTGCGAGGTCGACGAACTCCCGGTTGGGGTCCTGCGTCCAGGCGAAGATCTGGATCGGCAGCGCCGTGAACGCGGAGCCGATCCCGTCCGGGTTGAAGCGCGGGTTCACGGCGGCGCCGATGACGAGCAGCGGCGCGGTCTCCCCGATCGCGCGGGAGAGGGCGAGGATGACGCCGGTCGCGATGCCGGCGACGGAGCCCGGCAGGACCTGCTTCCAGACGGTCTGCCACTGCGTCGCCCCGAGCGCCAGCGATCCCTCGCGGATCGACGGCGGCACGGCCCGGATCGCCTCGCGCGACACGATGATCACGACCGGGAGCACGAGCAGCGCGAGCGTGATGCCGCCCGCCAGCACGGTGCGCCCCAGGTCGAACGGTCCGCGCACGATGAACGCGAGGCCGAGGATGCCGTAGACCACCGAGGGCACGGCGGCGAGGTTCTGGATGTTGACCTCGACGAGCCGGTTGTACCACCGGGTCCGGTCCGCGTACTCCTCGAGGTAGATCGCCGTCGCGATGCCCAGCGGCACGACGATGACGGCCGTGAGGACCATCAGCCAGAGCGTCCCGTAGATCGCGGACTGGATGCCCGAGCTCTCCGGGATGATCCGCGAGGGGAAGCTCGTGAGGAAGTCCCACGAGAGCTTCGGGATCCCGTCGCGCGCGACGTCGTAGAGCAGCGTCGCCAGGGCGAGGATCGTCAGCCCGACGGCGCCGAACATCAGCGCGCCGAAGACCCGCGCGAACAGGCGGTCCTGGCCGGACGCCTGCGGGATGACGGAGCGGCGGGCGGCACCCGCGGCGATCTGCGCGCCGGTCATTCGTACACCTGCCGGTACTTGCGGACGAGCCGGATCGAGACGATGTTCAGCGCCAGCGTGATCACGAACAGCGTCATGCCGACGACGAAGATCGTCTCGTACTCGATCGAGCCCGTCGGGATGTCGCCGCGCGCCGTGGCCGCGATGAACGCCGCCATCGACTGGTAGGACTCGGTCGGGTTGACGGAGAGGTTGGCGGTCTGCCCGCCGGCGATCAGGATGATCACCGTCTCGCCCACCGCGCGCGACGCGCCGAGCACGAGCGCGGCGACGACGCCCGAGAGGGCCGCCGGGAAGACGACGCGGATCGCGGTCTGCACCTTGTTGGCGCCCAGGCCCGCTGCGCCCTCGCGCAGCGACTGCGGCACCGCGGACATCGAGTCCTCCACCAGCGTCGCGATCGTCGGGATCACGAGGATGCCGAGGATGATGCCCGCCGACAGCGCGTTGAACTGGTTGACGCCGACGCCCAGCGCGCCGCGCAGGACCTCCGGCGTGAAGAACGTGAGCGCGAAGTAGCCGAACACGATGGTCGGCACGCCCGCGAGCAGCTCGAGCACGGGCTTGACGATCTTGCGCACCCGGCGCGGAGCGAACTCCGCCAGGTACATGCCCGAGAGGATGCCGATCGGGATGGCCACCATCAGGCCGATGCCGGTCAGGTAGAACGTCCCCCAGATGAGCGGGAGCACGCCGAAGGACTGCTGGTCGCCGGCGAACTGCGGCGTCCACTTCGTCCCGAGCAGGTAGTCGCCGATCGGGACGTCGCCGAAGAAGGAGATCGTCTCCTTGAGCAGCGAGAAGACGATCGCGAGCGTCGTCGCGACCGACACGATCGCCGCGCCGAACAGGATCGCCTTGATCGCGGCCTCGAAGCGCGAACGGCCCGAGGGGCGCCGGACCAGGCTGGTCCGGCGCCCCGTCGCGCCTTCGGCTGCGGCTGCCGAGTAGTCAGCCACGGGAGTCGCTCACGCGCCGTTCTCGGCCTTGGCGAGCTCGTCCTTCGACGTGGCGACCTGCTCCTCGGTCAGCGGCACGATCTTGGCCGCCTCGGCGATCTGCGGCGCCTGGGCGACGACGAACTCCATGAACGCCTTCACCTCGGGGCGCGCCATCGCCTTCGCGCTCGGGTACATGAACAGCGGGCGCGAGAGCGGCTTGTAGGAGCCGTCCTGGATCGCCTCGGTCGACGGCTTGACGCAGGTGCCGTCGCCCGGGTCGACGCCGATCAGGTTGAGCTGGTCCGCGGCGCCCTCGTAGTAGGAGAAGCCGAAGTAGCCCAGGCCGCCGTCGTCGCCCGCCACGCCCGTCACGAGCTGGTTGTCGTCCTCGGAGGCCTCGTAGTCCTCGCGGCTGACGCCCTCCTCGCCGTTGATCTGGTCCGTGAAGAAGTCGAACGTGCCGGAGTCGGTGCCCGGCCCGTAGAGCGACAGCTCGGTGTCGGGCAGCTTCGGGTCGACCTCGGAGAGCGACTTGACCTTCGAGCCCTTGTTCCAGACCTGCTTGAGCTGGTCGACCGTCAGGCAGTCGACGGCGAGGTCCTTGCTCGAGGCCACGGCGATGCCGTCGTTCGCGATGACGACCTCCGTGTACTTGACGCCGCCCTTGTCGCAGACGGGTGCCTCCTCGTCGTCCTTGATCGGGCGCGAGGCGTCCGAGATGTCGGTCTCGCCGGCGCAGAACTTCTCGAAGCCGCCGCCCGTGCCCGAGGTGCCGACCGTGACCTGCACGTCGGGATGCTCCTCGTTGAACAGCTCGGCGGCGGCCTCGGCGAACGGCGCGACCGTCGACGACCCGTCGATGGCGATCTTGCCGGCGAGCTCGCCGGACGACTCGCCGCCCGTGGCGCCGCTCGCGGCGTTCTCGTCGTCGTCGCCGCACGCGGCGACGCCGCAGGCCAGCGCGCCGCTGACGGCGAGCGCCAGCAGCAGTCGGTTCTTCCTCATCGGTTCCCGTTCCTGTGGTGAATGGGCTCCGGCGCGAAGCGGTAGCCGAACCCGAAGTGCGTGTGGATGAAGCGGCACTCGGGGATGGCGCGGGCCAGCTTCGACCGCAGCTTGTGGACGTACACGTCGACGGAGCGGTCCTGCGCGCGCAGGGGGGCGCCCCATACGGTGGCGTAGAGCGCGTCGCGCGGGACGATGCGGCCCTCGTTGCGGACCAGCTCGGCCAGCAGGTCGAGCTCGCGGACCGACAACGACAGCGCCTGCCCCCGCACGAGGGCCAGATGGTCGTCCGGCCGGACCTCCAGATCTCCGGCGCGGAGCACCTCGGACTTCTGCGTCAACTCCATCGGGACGAGAATCTGGCGGCCGCGCCGGGCATCCCGGTTACCGGCCGGTGAACCCCTCGTTATCAGGTTGTGAATGCCGGTCGGGCGGCCGCGGGCGCGGGCTAGGGTCCGCCGCGATGTGGCGCACGAAGCCCAAGCCCGACCTCGAGCTGCTGGGCCTGTTCGAGGAGTCGGCGCGCAACGTCCAGCGCGTCGCGCTGCTGCTGCGCGACCTGCTCACGGACTACCCCGAGCAGGCGGCGCTGGCGCGCGAGATCCTGCTGTGCGAGCAGGAGGGCGACCGGATCGCCCACGACATCCTCTACCGGCTCGCGGGCAACGGGCATCGCCGCGCGGCGCTCGACGCCGCCGACGTCCACGCCCTCGCGGGGGCGCTCGACGACATCGTGGACTTCGCCGAGGAGGCGGCCGACCAGCTCGGCCTCTACGGCGTCGAGGCGCCGATGGAGCAGGCCGAGCGGCTCGCCGCCGTGCTCGTCGCCTGCGCCGAGGAGGTCGCCGGCGCGCTGCGCGGGCTGCGCAACGGGGCCGAGCTCACCCCGCACCTCGTCGAGATCCACCGGCTGGAGAACGAGGGCGACCGGCTGCAGCGCGAGGCGGTCGCGACGCTGTTCCAGAACGGCATCGACCCGATGATGCTGATCCGCTGGAAGGACATCTTCGACACGCTCGAGGCCGCCGTCGACGCCTGCGAGACCGTCGCGAACGTGCTCGAGGGCATCTCGATCAAGCGCGCGCACCGCTAGCGCAAGCGCACCCTCAGGCTGCGCGTGGGGAACCGCGGCTCGGTCGAGTCCCACTCGATCTGGACGCTGCGCGCGCGCCGGGAGCGCTCCAGGACCGCGCGGAAGCGGGTCCGGCCGCCGCCGAGCGCGAGCTCGGACGTGATCACGTCGCCGCCGCGCAGCGGGCTGACCACGAAGCGCTCGGCGCGGGCGGGGCGGAGCGTGCGCCAGGTGACGACGATCCGAGCGCCGTCGCGCACCGCGCGGACGTCGACCGGGCGGCGCGGCGGCGGGACCGGTGCATGCCGGGCGTCGACCGCGATGCGGCGGACGACCGGCGTCGTGCCGCCGGGCGCGGTCGCGGTGACGACGATCGTGGGCCGGCCGCCGTGGTCGGGCACGAGGGTGTCGCCGCTCCACGAGACCAGCCGGATCCGCGCGGTCCCGGCCCGTCCCAGCTCGGCGGAGCCGGAGCCGGCGGGTCCCTCCCAGACGCGATCGCGCGCACGCGTCACCGCGCGCAGGTCGCACGCGGCCGAGCAGCGCGCCCGGATGAAGAGCGGGTCGCCGGCCCGCACCGACTGGGCCCGCGCGGACAGGGTGAGCGCGGGCAGCGGCAGGGCGGGCGGCGCCGGCGCGCCCGGCGCGGCGACGTGCACGCGGCCGGCGGCACGCGGCTCCTCGTCGAGGTCGAAGTCGGGGTCGTGCAGGTTGTCGGCCCAGAGAAGGGCGGGCGGGGTGGAGAGCAGCGTCAGATCGGCGGCCGACCGCGCCTGGCTCCCGAACAGCGTGGCGTCGTGCCACGCGCCTCCGGCGTCGGCGGAGGCGAGCGCGATCCGCGCCGGCGCGTCGTCGCCCGGGCCGAGCGGCCGTTCCAGCCACGCGGCCGTCACCGCGCCCGCCGGGCCGGCCGCGAGCTGCAGCGCGCGGTCGTCGTCGGCGACCTCGAACGCCGGCGCCGCGCCCGCGAGCGCGTCGGCGCCGAGGCGGCGCACCGGCGCGAAGGCGCCGCCGGGCGGCCGCAGCGCGATCTCGGGTACGTCGTCGAACCGCTCGTCGTCGAGCGTCCACCCGACCGCGGCGGTGCCGTCGTCGGCGAGCGCCGCGACGGGATCCTCCCGGTCGAAGTCGGCGGGGAAGTCCGCGGCGCGCACGAAGCGCGGCGCGCCCTGCGGGCGCTCGAACACGCGGATGCCGTCGAAGCTGTCGTGGGCCACGAGCACCCCGCCGCCCGGCGCCACGGCGAGCGACAGGCCGCCGATGTAGTCCTCGCCCGGGCCGAGCCGCTCCGGCGCCGCGAACGGCGCGCCGGGGCCGGCGGCGGTCGCGACCCACGCCACGTAGCGGCCGTTCGCCCGCCTGCCGAGCCAGGCGACCACGGCGCGCCCGCGCTCGTCGATGCCGGCGTAGGCGTCGGAGAACGCGGCGCCGCGGGTGCTCACCGTCTCGGGCCGCCCGAGCGTCGCGCCGGGCGCACGCCGGACGGCGCGGATGCGCGTGCGGAGCTCGCCGTCGCGCAGCTCGGTCTCGGTCCACGCCACGACGGCGGCCCCGTCCGCGGCGATCGCCGCGACGAACCCGCCGGCCAGGTGGGCGCCCCGCTCGATGAGCAGGGGCCGGCCGAAGGCAGCGCCCGCGTCGCGCACGGCGATGCCGATGGCGGTCGCGCGGCGGTCGACCGCAGGAGCGGCCGCGACCGCGGCGCCGGACGGCGCCGTCGCGACGGCCGGGCAGTCGAAGAAGGCGCGCGCCGTGACGGATCCGTCGGGGGCGAGCGTCCCGCCGGCCCCGACGCGCAGCAGCTCCACGCGCTCCCGGCCGTCGCCGGCATGGTCCTCGGCCAGGTACGCGGCGCCGCCGGGCCCGGTCGCCTGGAGGCAGGTGACGGTCCGGTCGTGGCCGAGGGGCAGGAACGGCGTCTCGACCCACGGCGCTGCGGCGGCCGTTCCCGGGACGGCGAGGACCACGGCGACGGCGGCGAGCAGGAGGCGCATCGCGCGACCCTACGCGCGCCGTGCCCGCCCCGCTGTGATCCGCCACCCGGTCAGCCGGCGACGGTCTCGAGCTGCTCGTAGAGCGCCTCGACGCGGGCCTTCGCCGCCTTGTGGCGCTGCGTCGACTTCTGCGCGGAGCGCGGGTCGTTCCAGGCCTGCGGGTCGGCGAGCTCCTCCTCGATCCGCGCGACCTCGGCCTCGGCCTGCTCGATCTCGGCCTCCAGCCGGCGCGCCTCGCGCTGCTGGTTCTTCGAGCTCGCGGGCGGCGCCGGGGCCGGGGCGGCAGACCGGCCGTTCGCCCTCGGCTTCGCCTTCGCCCGCGCCCTGGCCTCCCGCTCGAGCTCCGCGCGCTCCTCGCGCACCCGCACGTACTCGGGCCAGCCGCCCACGTAGGAGTGCAGCGTCCGGTCCTCCACCGCGATCGTGCGCGTGCCGACGGCGTCGAGCAGCGCGCGGTCGTGGGAGATGAGGAGCAGCGCGCCGGGGAAGTCCTGCAGCGCGGCCTCGAGCGCCTCGCGGCTCTCCAGGTCGAGGTGGTTCGTCGGCTCGTCGAGGATCAGCACGTTGGCGCCCGAGTGGACGAGCACGGCGATCGACAGCCGCCGGCGCTCGCCGCCGGACAGGCCGTCGAGCGGCTTCTCGGCCTCCTCGCCGCTGAACAGGAAGCGCCCCAGCAACGCCCGCGCCTCGTTCGGCTTGAGCTTCGTCGCGCGCTGGCAGGCCTCGATCACGGTGCCGGTCGAGCCCAGCTCCTCCGCGTGCTGGGACAGCAGGCCGAGCTTGAGGTTGTGCCCGCGGCGCAGCTTGCCCGCGTCGAGCTCGCGCTCGCCCGCGAGCGCCTTGATGAGCGTCGTCTTGCCGGTCCCGTTGGCGCCGACGAGCGTGACGTGCTCCCCGCGCTCGAGCCAGAACTCGGCGTCGCGCAGGAGCTCGCGCTCGCCGATCCGCAGCGCGCCGCCCTCGATCTCGTAGACGACGCGGCCGGTCCGCTCGGGCGGCTTGAAGGCGAAGCCGAGCGCCTTGCCGTCCCGGGGGTCGCGGCCGATCCGCTCGATCTTCTCCAGCTGCTTGACGCGCGACTGCGCCTGGCGCGCGCGGGTGCCGGCGCGGAAGCGCGTGACGAAGCGCTCGAGCGCCTCGATCTGCGCCTCCTGCTTCTCGATCGCGCGGCCGAGCGCCAGCTCGCGCGCGGCCTTCTCCTTGCGCCAGGCGTGCCAGGTGCCCTTGAAGTACTTCGAGCGCCCGCCCTCGAGCTCGAGCACGGCGGTGCCGACCGCCTCGAGGAACCAGCGGTCGTGCGCCACGAGCACGACGGCGGCGTCGAGCGACTGCAGGTGCGCCTCCAACCACTCGAGCGAGGCGATGTCGAGGTGGTTCGTCGGCTCGTCGAGCAGCAGCAGGTCCGGGTCGCCCGCCAGCGCGCGGGCCAGCGAGGCGCGCGTGAGCTCCCCGCCGGAGAACGTCGAGAGGTCGCGGTCGAGGTGCGCGTCGCGGAAGCCGAGCCCGTGCAGCGTGCTGTTGACGCCTTCGCGCCAGGTGTAGCCGCCGGCGTGCTCCAGCCGGGCCTGGGCGCGCGCGTAGGCGTCGAGCGTGCCCGCGTCCATCGCGCCCTCGGCCATCGCGTGCTCCAGCTCCGCCAGCCGCGCCTCGAGCGCCAGCAGGTCGCCGCAGCCGCCGAGCACGTAGTCGCGCAGCGAGAGGTCGCGGTCGCGCGGGGGGCGCTGGTCGTGCAGCTTGACGCGGGTCTCCTTGGCGAACGCGAGCTGCCCGCCGTCGACCGACGTCTCGCCCGAGAGCATCCGCAGCAGCGTCGTCTTGCCCGAGCCGTTGCGGCCCGACAGGGTCAGCCGGTCGCGGCGCTCCAGCTTGAAGGAGACGCCCCGCAGGAGGGGGTTCCCCGCCATGTCCTTGGCGAGGTCGGAGGCGATGACGACGGCCACGCCCTCATGGTACGGTGACGTCCGATGCGCGCCGTCCGCACGACGCTCCTCACGCTCGCCCTGCTGGCCGTGACCGCCCCTGCGGCGCTCGCCCATGACGGCGGCGAGGGCTGGTGGGGCGAGACGAACGACAAGGTGATCACGAACGCCGGCTTCATCCTGATCGCGTTCTTCCCGCTGTTCATCTTCGTCATGAGCTTCGTCCAGGGTCGCCTGGAGAAGCGCAAGGATGCGCGCAAGGCCGCCGCGAAGGCCCGCACCGCCCGCGCCGACGTGCGCGGCGGCTGGTAGCCGCCGCAACTTCATCAGCGCACCGGGTTTAGGACGGGCGCCATGAGCCGTACCGCCGTGCGCCGTTCCCTGCTCCTGCTCGTCACCGCCATCGCCCTCGCCGCCGCCCCCGCGAGCGCCGGCGCCGGCACGTACCACGTCTACGCCTGCGGGGCCGGCGGCGGGCACTGGGGCAACATGTCCTGGAGCGGCGAGCGCGTCAACGGCATGGTCGTGGACACGAACTGCAGCGGCGCGGGCGTGCTGATCGGGCTCCGGATCGACGGAGGCAGGGCGATCGCCAACGGCGCGACGGCGTCGCTGGTGTTCACGAGCCCGCCCGGCACCGCCATCACCGACTTCGCGCTGACGCGGCAGCTCGACTTCAACTCGAACCCGCCGCTGAAGGACACGCGGCCGCTGTACGCGATCTACCAGCTCGGCGACACCGTCTTCGCCGGCGCGGGCGACTTCGACAACGCCACGCGCAACCGCCTCAAGACGTTCGGCAGCTGGTACGGCCACCCGCAGGGCGACGCGCGGTTCGGGCGCCGCACCAACTCGCTGCGCGAGTTCGGCGCGCTGGCCGGGTACGCGGGCGACGCGCGGACGCTCGCGCTCCGCGTCGGCTGCTTCCGCCGCGCCTCGAGCTGCTCCGCCCCGGCCGGCGGCCGCGTCTACCACGTGCTCTACGGCGTCGACGTGACCGTCCGCGACGACAGGCCGCCCGTGCCCGAGCTCGCCGCCGAGGGCCTGCTGGCCGGCGGCCGGCGCAACGGCTCGGACCCCGTCGTGCTCAGCGCCGGCGACAACGCCGGGATCCGGCGGGTGGAGCTCTACGACGTCACCGGCGCGGCGCGGCTCGTCGGCTCCGAGGACTACACCGCCGGGCGCACGGAGCAGGGCGCGACGTGCAGCGCCAGGCTGGCCAGGACGTGCCCGGAGCTCAGCCGCGAGAGCGTGCGGCCCACCTCGCTCCAGGCCGGCGTGCGCCGCCTGCTGGTGCGGACGATCGACGCCGGCGGCAACGGCGTCGACCGTGGCCCGTTCACGGTCGACGTCGCGACGCCGTCGGACCGTGGCGCGCGCAACGGCAGCGGCGCGACGGACGGCGGCACGCTGACCGCCCGGTTCCGCGGCCGCCGCCGCCCGTCGCGCACCGTCGGCTACGGCGACCTCGTGCGCATCCGGGGCCGGCTGCGCAACGCGTCGGGCCAGCCCGTCGCGGGCGCCGAGCTCGTGCTGTTGACCACGAACGAGCGGCCCGGCGCCTCCACCTTCACCCGCAAGCGGGTCCGCACCGCCCCCGACGGGACCTACCGCCTGCGCTGGCGGGCGCGCGCCTCCCAGCGGCTGGAGATCGGCTGGAAGGCGTACGTCAACGACCCCGACTACGCCGCCGTGGCGGGGCTGCGCCTCGGCACGCGGGCGACCGCGACGCTGCGCCCGTCGACGCGGAGCCCGGCGGTCGGGCAGCGCGTCACGCTCCGCGGCCACCTGCGGGTGCCCGCGCGCGGCGTCACGGTGATCCTGCAGGGCCGGCCGGTCGGCGGTGGGCGCTATCGCACGTTCGCGGACACCGAGACCCGCAAGGGCGGGCGCTTCCGGGTCGGCTACCGCTTCCAGGCCGCCGGCTCGCGCGGCCGTGACTTCCGCTTCCGCGCCAAGATCCGCGCGGGGCGGCGCTACCCGTTCGAGACCGGCTTCTCGCGCCCGGTCACCGTGCACGTCCGCTGACGCTGCGCCGATAGGCTGCCGCTCGGGGTGCACGCGACCACCGAGGAGAGGAACACGTGGCGACCTACTTCGTGACGGGGGGGACCGGCTTCATCGGCCGCCATCTGGTCGAGCGGCTGCTCGCGCGCGAGGGCGAGATCCACGTGCTCGTGCGCGCCGGCAGCGAGGAGAAGCTCGAGGCGGTCGTCGAGCGGCTCGGCGGCGCCGGCCGCATCCACGCCGTCCGCGGGGACCTCTCGGAGCCCTACCTCGGCGTCGCGCCGGAGGCGCGCGACGCGCTGCGGGGGCGCGTGGACCACTTCTTCCACCTCGCCGCGATCTACGACATGACCGCGGACGAGACGGAGAACGCGCTCCTCAACGTGGGCGGCACCCAGTACGCGATCGACCTCGCGAACGACCTGCAGGCGGGCACGTTCCACCACACGTCCTCGATCGCGGTGGCCGGCGAGTACGAGGGCCACTTCACCGAGGACATGTTCGACGAGG
Organism: uncultured Solirubrobacteraceae bacterium; assembly: GCA_963827335.1. Classification (GTDB taxonomy): domain Bacteria; phylum Actinomycetota; class Thermoleophilia; order Solirubrobacterales; family Solirubrobacteraceae; genus DASQMT01. The sequence continues at coordinate 133,658 of CAWHAP010000023.1, read as the reverse complement.
GGCAGAAGCTCCCCACCGCCTACCACCGGACGAAGTACGAGTCGGAGCAGGCAGTGCGCCAGCGCGTCAAGGGCGAGTGGCGCGTGTACCGGCCGGGCATCGTCGTCGGCGACTCGCGCACCGGCGAGATGGACAAGATCGACGGGCCCTACTACTTCTTCAAGGTGATCCAGAAGGCGCGGCACGCGCTGCCCGAGTGGTTCCCGCTGATCGGGCTCGAGGTCGGCTGGACCAACCTCGTGCCGGTCGACTACGTCGCGGCGGCGATGGACCACATCGCGCACCTGCCCGGCCACGACCGCCGCGCGTTCCACCTCACCTCGCGCGGGCAGCGCGCGGGCGACGTGCTCAACACGTTCGCGCGCGCAGGCCACGCGCCGCAGATGGCGATCCGGATCGACAAGCGGATGACGGACATGCTCCCCAAGGGGGTCCTGTCGTTCGCGCTCAAGCTCCCGGCGCTCAAGGGCATCCGCACCAACGTGCTCGCCGACCTCGGCATCCCCGACTCGGTGATCGAGCACATGGCGCTCGTGCCGCGCTTCGACGCCCGCGACACCAAGCGGGCGCTCGAGGGGACCGGCATCGAGATCCCCCCGCTCGAGAGCTACTCGGCCAAGCTGTGGGACTACTGGGAGCGCAACCTCGATCCCGACCTGTTCAAGGACCGCTCGTTCGAGGGCGCCGTGAACGGCAGGACGGTCGTGATCACCGGCGCCTCGAGCGGCATCGGCAAGGCGGCCGCGCTGAAGGTCGCGGCGGCCGGTGGCATCCCGCTGCTCGTCGCGCGCACCCCGGAGAAGCTCGACGCGGTGAAGGCCGAGATCGAGGCCGCCGGCGGCACCGCGTACAGCTATCCCGCGGACCTGTCGGACTACGAGTCGATCGACTCGGTGGTGCAGCGGATCTTCGCCGACCACGCGTCGATCGACGTCCTGGTCAACAACGCGGGCCGCTCCATCCGCCGGTCCGTCGCGCTCTCCTACGACCGCTTCCACGACTACGAGCGGACGATCAAGCTCAACTACCTCGGCACGATCCGGCTGATCCTCGGCCTGCTCCCGCACATGCGCGAGAAGCGCGCCGGCCACATCGTCAACGTCTCCTCGATCGGCGTGCAGACCAACCCGCCGCGCTTCTCGGCCTACGTCGCGTCCAAGTCGGCGCTCGACGCGTTCACGCGCGTGGTGAGCTCGGAGACGATCGGCGACAACGTCACGTTCACCACCATCCACATGCCGCTCGTGCGGACGGAGATGATCGCGCCGACGAAGATGTACGACTCGTTCCCGACGATCTCGCCCGAGCAGGCCGCCGACCTGATCTGCGAGGCGATCCGGGCCAAGCCGAAGCAGATCAACACGAAGCTGGGGACGTTCGGCGAGGTGCTCTACGCGGTCGCGCCGAAGGCGGTCGACCAGATCCTGCACATGGCCTACAAGGTGTTCCCGGAGTCCTCGGCGGCGAAGGGCGACACGAAGGCGGAGGACCGCGCCTCGGGCGAGGCGACCGCGCTCGCGCACCTCATGCGCGGCGTGCACTGGTAGCCGGTCAGCTGGTGGTGGGCGCGGCCTCGGCCGCGCGCACGGCGTGCTGCGCGAGCAGCTCGTCCTGCGCGTTGCGCGGCTCGTCCGGGCCGGGCGAGCGGCGCGCCCACGCGCCGTCCTCGGCCAGCACCCACGCGTTCGTGTTGTCGGCCATGCAGCGCTCGAGCGTGTCGAGCAGCTCGGCCTGCAGCAGCTCGTCGCGGACCGGCGCGAGCAGCTCCACCCGCGTGTCGAGGTTGCGCGGCATCAGGTCCGCGGACCCGATGTAGATCGTGTGCTCGTCGCCGCGCTCGAAGCTGTAGATGCGCGAGTGCTCCAGGAAGCGGCCGACGATCGAGTGCACGCGGATCTGCTCGGAGACGCCGGGCACGCCGGGCCGCAGGCAGCAGATCCCGCGGATGTTGAGGTCGACCGCGACGCCCGCCTGCGAGGCGCGGTAGAGCGCCCGGATGCAGCGCTTGTCGACGAGCGAGTTCATCTTCATGGCGATCCGGGCGGGCTGCCCGGCGGCCTTCGCCTCGATCGTGCGGTCGATCTCCTCGATGATCCCGTCGCGCATGTGCGCGGGCGCGACGAGCACCCGCCGGAACGCGCCGGGGCGGGCGAAGCCGGTGAGCTGGTTGAACATGTCGGCGACGTCGGCGCCGAGCTTCTCGTCGCACGTCAGCAGGCCGAAGTCCGTGTACAGGCGGGCGTTCGCGGGGTGGTAGTTGCCCGTGCCGACGTGCACGTAGTGGCGCACGCCGTCGCCCTCGCGGCGGATGATGAGGATGCACTTGGCGTGCGTCTTGAGCGTCGGCAGGCCGTAGACGACGTGCACGCCCGCCTCCTCCAGCGAGCGCGCCCAGCCGATGTTCGCGCGCTCGTCGAAGCGCGCCTTGAGCTCCACCAGGCAGACGGCCTGCTTGCCGCTCCCGACGGCGCGGATCAGCGCCGGGACGAGGGGCGAGTCGTCGCTGGTGCGGTACACGGTCTGCTTGATGGCCAGGACCTTCGGGTCCGCGACCGCCTGCTCGACGAGGCGCTCGACGGAGCTGCTGAACGAGTCGTACGGGTGGTGGACCAGGATGTCGCCCTTGCGCATGGCGGCCATCACGTCGGGCTCCTCGTCGCCCTCCTCGCCCTGCGGGCTCGCCACCGCTTCGCTCGGCGACTGCAGCCGCGGCTGCGTCACCGGCGACCACGCCTCGTAGCGCAGGTCGCCGAAGCCGTGGACGCGGGTGATGCCGAACAGGTCCTTGAGGTCGAGCAGGCCGTCGACCTCGAACAGCTCGCCCTCGTCGATGTCGAGCGCGCGCACGAGCGGCTCGCGCAGGCGATGGCTCATCCCGGCGCCGACCTCGACGCGCACGACCTCGCCGAAGCGCCGCCGGCGCAGCTCCGCCTCGACGGCGCGCAGCAGGTCGTCGGCCTCGTCGTCGACCGTGAAGTCGGCGTCGCGGGTGACCCGGAAGACGTCGCAGTCCACGATCTCCATGCCCGGGAACAGCGAGTCCAGGTGCTGGGCGATCAGGCTCTCCAGCGGCACGAACGTGCGCCCGTCGCCGATCGGGACGAACCGCGGGAGCATCTCCTTCGGCACCTTCACGCGCGCGAAGGTCTCCTGCTCGGTCTGGGGGTCGCGCACCAGCACGGCGAGCGAGAGCGAGAGGTTCGAGATGTACGGGAAGGGACGGCCCAGGCCGACGGCCAGCGGCGTGAGGACCGGGAAGATCTGGCGCCGGAAGCGCTCGCCGAGCTCCTCGCGGTGGCGCGCGTCGACCTCGGAGCAGTCCTGGATGCGGATCCCGTGCGCGGCCAGCGCCGGCCGCAGGTCCGCGTCGAGGCAGGCGGTCTGGCGCCGGGTCTGCTCGCGGACCGTCTCGCCGATCGCCGCGATCGTCTCGGCCGGGCTGCGGCCGTCCTCGCGCGGCTTCTCGATCCCGGCATCCACGTACTCCTGCAGCCCGGCGACGCGCACCATGAAGAACTCGTCGAGGTTGGACGAGTAGATCGCGCAGAACTTCAGGCGCTCCAGCAGCGGGACCGAGGCGTCCTCGGCGAGCTGCAGGACGCGGTCGTTGAAGTCGAGCCAGGAGAGCTCGCGGTTGAAGAAGAGCGCGGGGTCGTTGAGGTCCGGCGCGGCCTCGATCGGTGCTTCTGGCTGCTCGAGATCCGTCACGGTCTCCCGATGCTAACGCCGTCAGGGAATGTGAACGTCCCGGCGTTCACCGACGGCGAACTCCAGCCGCGCGCGGAAGCCCTTGCGCTCGTAGTCCCCCCACAGCTCGAGGAAGCGGTCGAACAGCAGCAGGCGGCGCGCGCGCAGGTGCGTCAGCAGCGCCGCGAGGCCCGCATGGTCGCGGCCGTGCGGGGCCTGGCGGAGCAGCGCGGGGTCGAGGTCGGCGGCCTCGCCGGCGGCCGCATGGAGCGCCCGCGCGTCCTCCTCGAGCAGCCGGGCGGAGAACGCCTCGGTCTCGGGCACCTGCACGTCGCAGTCGTGGATCTCGCCGAGCAGGTCCTGCAGGTCCTTGGTCTGCTTCGTGGCCTTCTCGGCGTACGGGCCGAAGCACGGCCCGGTGACCTCGAGCACGTAGCGCAGGCGCTTGGCGGCGATCCGCATGTCGTGCAGCGCCACGACCTCGTCCGGGTCGGCCGCCCGCGGCATGAAGCCGCACAGCTCGTCGAGGCGCTCGAGCACGATCCGCTCGGCGTTGTCGGCCAGCGGCTCGTCGGGCTCGAGCCCCTGCACCTTGCGGGCCTTCACCGCTCCTCCTCGGGCTGCTCGGGATCGGCCGCGTCGGCGAGGGCGAGCAGCCGGCCGTGGAGCCCCCGCTCCTCGATCCGCTCGAGCTCGGCCGCCAGCACCTCGTTGCCGTGGGCCTGGCGCGCCTGCTGCTCCTCGACGAGGCGCCGCACGCCGTGCCGGTTGGCGGGCGTGAGCGCCTTGGAGAACGCCTGCAGCGCGTCGATGTGGACGTCCGGGTCGCGCCGCTCGCCGAGCGCGTCGGCCAGGTCCTTGACGTCCTTGAGGACGCCCTTGAACTCGCTCGCCGGGAAGCAGGGCGCGAAGATCTCGAGCACGGCACGGAGCCGCCGCGACGCCACGCGCATGTCGTGCACGCGCTCGATGTCGCCCGTGTCGAGCACCCCCTCGGCGTGTGCGAACAGCTCGTCGGCGCGCATCCGGACCACGCGCGCGCCCGCGAGCCGGAACGGCTCACCGGGGTCGACGTCGATGTCCTCGGCCTTGGCCATGCTCGCTCAGCCCTGCTTCGCCAGCTCGAGGACCACTCCTTCGCGCAGCCCGCCGCGGGCGATCCTGAGCGGCCGCCCCAGCCGCCGGCCGGCGGCGTCCAGGACGAGGATGCCCGCGGGCAGCAGCTGGGTGCGCTCGGGCGCCAGGCCGTTGCGGCGCGCCACGTCCGCGGCGGGGGCGCCGCACAGGACGCCGAGCGCGCGCTCGAGCGCGGGCACGTCGAGCACGGGGCCGACCAGGGTGGGCAGGGACGCGGCGCTGCCGCCCACGGCGACGGCGTCGTCGGCGGGCGGGATCGGCGCGCCGGCGAAGGCGTCGCGCGCGACCGCCCGCATCGTCGCGAGGTCGCCGGGCGAGGGGGGATCGCCGTGGCAGCGGCCGAGCAGCGCGCTCGAGCCGATCGGGAACGACTGCGACCACGTCACGCCGCCCGCGAGCGTCCCGACGGCGATCTCGGTCGACATCCCGCCGACGTCGACCACCGCGATCGTCCCCTCCGGCGGCGTGGGGAGCGTGCTCGTGGCGCCGCGGAACGCCAGCCGCGCCTCGTCGTCGCCCGAGAGCACGGCGACCTCCGCGCCGGCCGCGGCGCGGAGGGTGTGCAGCAGCGCGGCGCGGTTGGCGGCGCGCCGGACCGCCGCCGTGGCGACCACGCGGACGTGCTCCGCGCCCGCCTCCGCGGCCTCCCGGCAGTGCGCGGCCACGACCGCTGCGACCTCGGCGATCACCTCGTCGGGAAGCATGCCCGCGCCGTCGAGCTCGCGCCCGATCCGCGTGAAGACGCGGCGCTCCACGTGGGGCGCGAGCCGTCCGTCCGCCACGTCCGCGACGAGCAGCCGCGTCGTGTTCGACCCGATGTCGATGCAGGCGCAGCGCATGGACGTGGCTGCAAGGTTGCCATGATGGGGGCGATGGCGTCCGATGTCGCGATCGAGGTCGAGGATCTGCGCAAGGCCTACGGGCCCCATCAGGCCGTGCGCGGCATCTCGTTCAGCGTGCGCCGCGGCGAGGTCTTCGGCCTGCTCGGGCCCAACGGGGCGGGCAAGACGACGACCGTGGAGATCCTCGAGGGCTTCCGCGAGCGCAGCGGCGGGCGCGTCGCCGTGCTCGGCATGGACCCGGGGCCGCGGCCGGCCGCGCTGCGCGAGCGGATCGGCATCGTGCTGCAGTCGAGCGGGCTCTACCGGCACCTGACCGTGCGCGAGGCGGTCAGCCACTGGGCCGGGCTCTACCACGCGCCGCGCGACGTCGAGGAGACGATCGCGCTGAGCGGGCTGGAGGCGGCGGCGGCGCAGCGCACGGTGACGCTGTCGGGCGGCCAGCAGCGCCGGCTGGACTTCGCCCTCGCCCTCGTCGGCGACCCGGAGCTGGTGTTCCTCGACGAGCCGACCACCGGCTTCGACCCGGCGGCCCGCCGCCAGGCGTGGGACACGGTGCGCTCGCTGCAGGAGCTCGGCAAGACCGTCCTGCTCACGACGCACTACCTCGACGAGGCGGAGGCGCTCGCCGACCGCGTGGCGATCATCAAGGACGGCGCGATCCTCGCGGAGGGCGCGCCGGGCGAGCTCGGGGCGGCGACGCGCAGCTACCGCGTCACCTGGCGCGACGCCGACGGCACGCCGCACGAGCGCGAGACCGAGGACCCGACGGAGCTGCTCCACGAGCTGACGGGCGCCGCGCTCGCGCGCGGCGAGCGGGTCCACGACCTCAGCGTCTCGCAGCCCAGCCTCGAGGACGTGTACCTCGAGCTCACCGCGGACGCGGCGGCCGCATGAGCGATCACGCGCTCCAGCCCGTGCGCCGGGCGCGGCTCGAGGACCGCGCCCGCGTGCCGTGGCGCCGGGCGGCGTGGCGGCAGTACCGGCTCGAGCGCCGGATGTTCTGGCGCAACCCGAGCGCCGCGTTCTTCAACTTCCTGCTGCCGCTGCTGTTCCTGGCGCTGTTCGGCGCCATCTTCGCCGACGAGCAGGCCAACCTGCAGGTGATCGTGCCGGGCATCGCCGGCATGGCGGTGATGTCCACCACGTTCTCCGCGCTGGCGATGAACATCACGTACCTGCGCGAGTCGGGCGTGCTCAAGCGGATCCACGGGACGCCCCTGCCGACCTCGGCCTACCTGGCGGGGATCGCCGGCAACGCGGTCACCAACACCGCGTCGCAGGTCGCGCTCATCACCGTCGCGGGCACCGTGGTCTTCGGCCTCGACTGGCCGCAGGACTGGGCGTCGCTCGCCGTGTTCGTCGCGCTCGGGGTGGTCTGCTTCGCGTCGCTGGGCGTCGCGCTCTCGCACGCGATCCCGAACTTCGACTCCGCGCCCGCCTACGTCAACGCCGCGTTCCTGCCGGTCATCTTCATCTCGGGCGTGTTCTACGACGCCGACAACGCCCCCGGGTTCCTGCGCGGGATCGCCGAGGCGCTGCCGCTCAAGCACCTGATCGACGGGCTCTCGGGGGCGATGGTCACCGGCGAGGGGCTGGGCCACCACGGCCCGGCCCTCGCCGTGCTCGCGCTGTGGTCGGCGGTCGGGATCGCGCTCGCGGTACGCGGCTTCTCCTGGGACCGCCGGCGCAGGTAGTCAAGCGCCCGTGTCGAGGACCCAGGTGCCGCCGCCCGCACAGCGCCCGGTCGGGGCCGAGGCGGCGAGCCCGATCCCGGCGCGGCGGTAGCGGCCGAGCACGATCGCGCGGTGCGGCGGGCTGGCGAGCCAGGAGGCCACCGTGGCGAGCGGGGTGCCGCGGGCGCCGCAGCCCCAGGCGATCGCCTCGGCGGCGCGTACGCCGGTCCACCCCGCGGCGCGGAGCCGCCCGGCGAGCGTCCAGCCCGCGCGCTCGTGGGCGAAGTAGCCGCGGCGGACCATGTCGCGCGCGTGGCGCCGCGCGGCTCTGGCGAGGCGCGCGTCGGACCCGAGCGGGCCGAGGCCGTGGCGCGCCCGCTCGGCGTCGACCACGCACTGCAGCGCGGCGCGCATGGCGGCGCCGGGGACGGAGCCGACGGCGGCGGCGGCGCCGGCGCACGCGGCTGCGCGCGCGGACGTCGCGGCGGAGGCGGGCGCCGCCGTGACGGCGAGCGCGAGCACGACCGGCAGCGCGACACACGCGGCGAGCGGCAGGGCACGGCGATCTGGACGCGCCCCATGAAGAGGCGCGCTGGCACGGCGGCGCATCCGGCGGACCTCCCCTGGTCCTGGTGTTCCTGGTCCCGCTCCGCGACTCCCTGGCCCGCGGACCGTCCCCCGTCCCTACCCCGCCAACCCGGTTTCAACCATGACATGAGATGTTTGAGATGCGCCGGTTTCCGGCGGTTCAAGTGGTCTCCCGCCGGTGTGATGGCGGGCGCGGGCGAACGTCAACACCGGCATCGAGGGGAAGGGCTCCGGGTTGGCGGCGAGCGATTGTCGGCTTGGGGGTCCATATGACACCCAAGCCGACAATCGCCCTGGTGGAAGCGGTTCCACGGGAGCGCTGCCCCACCAGACCCGTCTCCCTCAGTGCCCGCCGTTGACGTTCGCCGGGGCCGCCGCTCGCGTCCGGCGGAGAACGACTACCGCACCGACGCCAGCAGCCGCATCCCCTCGCGGAGCCGGTCCGGCGGCTCCGCAGCGTAGGTGATCCGCAGGTGCGGCCCCGGCGGCTCGGCCGGGAACCAGTGCCGCCCGGCGAACACCTTGACGCCGGCCGCATAGGCGCGCTCGGCGAGCGCGATGTCGTCCTCGCCGGCGTCGAGCCGCACCCAGGCGTGCATGCCGCCCGCGGGCGGGACGACGCGGCCGGGCCCGAGCGTGTCGTCGATCGCGGCGAGGAGCGCGTCGCGGCGCTCGCGCAGACCCGCGCGCAGCCGCCGCAGGTGCCGTGGCCAGGCCGGCGAGCCGAGCAGCTCGACCGCCGCCTCCTGGAGCGGGCCGGGCACGAAGAAGTCCTCGACGACCCGCGCCGCGCGGAGCCGAGCGAGCGCAGGGCCGCGGGCGGCGATCACCCCGATCCGGAGCCCGGGCGCGGCGACCTTGGTGAGCGAGCCGATGTGCACCACGTGGCCGTCCGGGTCCTCGCCGGCCAGCGGCGGCGGCAGCCGCTCGGGGGCGAAGGCGAGCTCGCGCATCGCGTCGTCCTCGATCAGGAACGCGCCCGCGGCGCGGACCGCGGCGAGCACATCGGCGCGCCGGTCCGGGGCGAGCACCGCGCCGTGCGGGTTGGCGATCGCCGGCTGCAGGTAGACGAGCTTCGCGCCCGACGCCGCGAGCGCGCCGGCCAGGAGGTCGGGCCGGACGCCGCCGGCGTCGCTCGGCACGGGCACCGGGACGAGGTTCGCCGCGCGTGCCGCGGCGAGGGCGCCGAGGTAGGTCGGCGACTCCACGACCACCGCACCGCCCGGCGGGGCCAGGCCGCGGAGGCACGCGGCCAGCGCGGACTGGCCGCCGTCGGTGACGATCACGTCCTCCGCGGCGTGCCCGCCCCCGAGCCGCGCCGCCAGCAGCGCGCGCAGCGGCGCCAGGCCCTCGGCCGGCATCGCGGCCCAGGCGCCAGGCCGGCGCGCCGCGCGGCCGAGCGCCTGCCCGAGCGCCCCGCGCGGCTGCAGGTCCTCCGGCAGGTAGCCGAACGACAGCGCGAGCGTCCCGGGCGGCACCAGCCGGAGGAGGTCCTCGAGCGCGCCCGCGTCGAGCGTGCGGGCGCCCAGCGCCACCGTCTGCCACCCATGGTCGGGCGCCGCCGGCGCCCCGGCGGCGGGTCCGCGCGCGACGAAGGTCCCCCGGCCGGGCCGCGCCTCCACGAGCCCGCGGCCCACCAGCTGGTGCACGGCCCGCTGCACGGTCGCCGGGCCGGCGCCGTGCCGGCGCATGAGGTCGCGCACCGAGGGGAGCCGATCGCCGGGTCGCGCGGCGGCGACGACCGCCTCGAGCTCTTCCGCAACCGCCGTCGTCGTGTTACCGTCAAGCATGAGCAGGAAGGATAACGCTATCGCCGCCGACGCGGTAACGCCCTCGTCGCGCCGCGCCGGCCTCCTGCTCGGCTGTCTGGGCATCCTCGCCTTCTCGTTCTCGTTCCCCTCGGCCAAGCTGGCGCTCGACGGGTTCGACCCGTGGCTGATCGCGCTGGGCCGCGCGGCCGTCGCCGGCCTGCTCGCGGCGGCCTACCTGCACGCCGTGCGCGCCCCGCGCCCGACGCGCCGCCAGGCCGCGCGGCTCGCCGTCGTCGCGGGCGGCGTGATCGTCGGCTTCCCCGTCCTCACGACGCTCGCGCTCGTCAGCACCGACGCCGCGCACGGGGCGGTGGTGATCGCCGTGCTGCCCGCCGCCACCGCGCTGGCCGCCGTCGCCCGCGCCGGCGAACGGCCGCGGCCGATGTTCTGGCTCGCCGCGGGCGCCGGGCTGGCGATCGTGCTCGCGTTCGTCGTGCACGAGGCGTCGGGCGCGCTCACCCTGGCCGACGCGTACCTGCTCGCCGGCACGGCGCTGTGCGCCTTCGGCTACGCCGAGGGCGGCGCGCTCGCGCGCGAGATGAGCGGGCCGCAGACGATCAGCTGGGCACTCGTGTTATCGCTGCCGCTCACGATTCCGGTAACGGTGCTCGTGACCGTGCTCGCCCCGCCGGACACCGCGGACCTCACCGCCTGGCTCGGCTTCGGCTACCAGGCGGTCGTCTCCATGTTCCTCGGCTTCTTCGCCTGGTACGCCGGGCTGGGGCGCGGCGGCGTCGCGCGCATCGGCCAGGTGCAGCTCTCCCAGCCGCTGCTCACCGTGCTGTGGAGCGCGCTCGTGCTCGGCGAGGCGCTGTCCCCCGTGCTGCTGCTCGCCGGCATCGGCGTGCTGGCCAGCGTCGCCGCGACCCAGCGCGCGCGGGTGGCCGTCAGGCCACCACGAACGCCGCGGGCGGCGTGCCGCGAACCTGCGCGGGCACGGACCTGAGCGGGGAGCGCTCCCACACGGCGCGCGGCATGCCGAAGACGACGACGTCGTGCAGCTCGTCGCCGTGCCGGTGCCAGCTCGCCAGCACGCCCTCGCGCCGGAAGCCGACCCGCTCCAGCGCGATCTGCGAACGGCCGTTGCGGGTGTTCGCCCACGCGGTCAGCCGGTCGAGGTGGAGGTGCTCGAACGCCAGCGCCGCGACGAGCGCCTTTGACTCCGGGTTCGCCCCGCTCCCCCACCAGCGGCGCCCGAACCACGTGCCGACCGTCGCGTGGCGGTTGCGGCGCGAGAGCTCGGAGAGCCCGGTCACGCCGATCGGGCCGTGCTCGGCGTGCACGATCAGGAAGTCGAGCAGCTCGCCGCGCTCGCGCTTGCCCGCCAGGCCGGCGATGTAGGCCTCCGGCTGGTCGCGGCTCGTGTACGGGCCCCAGGAGAAGTAGCGCGTCACGGCCGGGTCGGACGCGAGCTCGAACAGCGCCGGCGCGTCGTCCTGTGTCGCGTAGCGGAGCGTGAGCTGCGGACCCTGGATCTCGAGCGGATCGGCGACGGACGGCACCGCCCCGATGCTATACACGCCGCTGATGCTCGCCCTGCTCTACGACGTGCACGGGAACCGGGCCGCGCTCGACGCCGTCCTGGCCGACGCGCAGGCCCGGGGCGCGGACCGCTGGCTGCTCGGCGGCGACTACGCGCTCTTCGGCCCGGAGCCCGAGGCGACGGTCGAGCGGCTGCGCGCGGTCGCGCCGGCGACCTGGATCCGCGGCAACGGCGAGCGCTGGACCGCCGACCCGGACGCGGCGCCGGACAACCCCGTCGTGCCCGCTGCGATCGACGCGTGCCGCGCCGCCCTCGGCGCCGCGCTCGTCGAGGACCTCGGCGCCCTCCCGGAGGCGAGCGTGCACGGCGACACGCGCTACGTCCACGCCTCGCCCGTGTCGGACGTCCGCCCCTTCCTCCCCGAGCCGGACGACGACGAGCCCGAGCTGCTCGCGGGCGTGACGGAGCCGCGCCTCGTCTTCGGGCACACGCACCTGCCGTTCCGGCGGACGAGCACCGGCGGGATCGAGCTCGTCAACCCCGGCTCCGTCGGCCTCCCGTTCGACGGCGACCAGCGTGCCGCCTACGCGCTCGTGCACGACGACGGGCGGGTCGAGCACCGCCGCGTCGCCTACGACCACGCGGCGAGCGCGGCGCGCATGCGCGAGCGCTGGCCGGGCGCCGGCTGGGCCGACTTCGTGGCGCGCCGCATCGAGCAGGCGAAGATGGACGTCTGATGCCGACCCTCGCCGAGCTGGAGGCGATCGCCCGCGGCGGCGCGCCCGCGCCGCTGGAGCCCGCCGACCGCGAGCGGATCGCCGCCGGGCGCGCGGTGGTCGAGGAGGCGGTGACGACGGGCCGCGTGGTCTACGGCGTCACGACCGGCTTCGGGCAGCTCTCGTCGGTGCGGATCGACGCCGCCGACGCGGCCCAGCTGCAGGTGAACCTGCTGCGCTCCCACGCCGTCGGCTCGGGCCCGCCGCTCGAGGCCGAGGTCGTGCGCGGCATGGTGCTGCTGCTCGCGTCGTCGCTGCGGCGGGGGCACTCGGGCGTCCGCCTGGAGCTGGTCGAGCTGCTGCTGGGGCTGCTGGAGCGCGGCGTCGTCCCGGTGATCCCGAGCCGCGGGTCGGTGGGCTCCTCGGGCGACCTCGCGCCCCTCGCGCACCTCGCGCTCGTGCTGATCGGCGAGGGCGAGGCCGAGCTCGACGGCGAGCGGATGCCCGGCGCGGCGGCGCTGGCACGCGCGGGCCTCGAGCCCGTCGTGCTCGCCGCCAAGGAGGGCCTCGCGCTGATCAACGGCACGCACCTGATGGCCGCCGCCGGCGGGCTGGCCCTGCGCGAGGCGAGGCGCGTCCTCGACGCCGCCGTCGTCGCGGTCGCGCTGTCGCTCGAGGCGTTCAAGGGCTCCACCGTCCCGTTCGACGCGCGGCTGCACGACCTGCGCGGCCAGCCGGGGCAGGCCGACGTGGCCGGGCGCCTGCGGCGCCTGCTCGACGGCTCGCCCGTCGTCGCCTCGCACGCCGACTGCGGCCGGGTGCAGGACCCCTACACGCTGCGCTGCGCGCCGCAGGTGCTCGGCGCGATCGCGGACGGCCTGGACTACGCCGGCGCCGCCCTGGAGCGGGAGCTGACCGCCGTCACCGACAACCCGCTCGTGTTCGCCGCCGACCGCGAGATCCTCTCCGGCGGCAACTTCCACGGGCAGCCGCTCTCGCTGCCGCTGGACCACCTCGCGCTCGCCATGACGGAGCTCGCGAGCTTCGCCGAGCGGCGCGTGTACGCGCTGCTGACGCCGAGCTACGCCGGGCTGCCCGCGTTCCTGACGCCGCACCCGGGCCTCTCCTCGGGGCTGATGATCGCCCAGTACGCTGCCGCCGCGCTCGTCAACGAGTGCCAGACGCTGGCGCACCCGGCCGGCGCGGGGTCGATCCCCACCTCGGCCGGCATGGAGGACTTCAACTCGATGGGCGCCTGGGCCGCGCTGAAGGCGCGGACGGTGGTCGCCCACGCCGCCCACGTCGTGGCCACGGAGCTGGTCTGCGCCTGCCAGGGGCTGGAGTTCCACCGGCCCCTGCGGTCGACCGCTGCGCTCGAGGCGGCGCTCGCCCGCGTGCGCGAGCACGTGCCGCGGCTCGAGGAGGACCGCAGCCTCGCCGCCGAGCTCGAGACGCTGGCCGGACTCCTGCGCACCGGCGGGCTGCTGCTCACCTGACACCCCTGGGGGGTATGATGTGGCGCGTGCCCGCCTACACCGCCTCCAAGGAACAGATCCAAGCCCGCCTCAAGCGCATCGAGGGTCAGACCCGCGGCGTGCAGAAGATGGTCGAGGAGGACCGCTACTGCATCGACGTCCTGACCCAGATCAGCGCGATCCAGGCCGCCCTCGACAAGGTCGCCCTGGGCCTGCTCGACGACCATGTCAAGCACTGCGTGGTCGAGGGGCACGGTCCCGGCAGCCAGGAGGAGCTGACCCAGGAGATGATGGGCGCGATCGGCCGGCTGCTCGCTCGCTGAGCCGGCCAGGATCAAGCTCGAGTCGAGCGTTAGACTAGGTCCCGGACGCTGGACATGAGGGTGTGCCGTGGCCGCACCCGCGCGCGTCGCACAGCCGGCACGCCCTGCGCGCCTCCTCAGGGCTGAGCTCGAGCCCGGAGAACATGGCGCTGAGCAGGGATTCCAGCTGTTCGCGCCGGGCCGGCGAGAGGCTTGCCAGCACCTGCTCCAGCGCGGCCTCGCGTGCGGTCCCGACCCGCCGTGCGAGACGCCGGCCCGCCGGTGTGAGGGAGAGCGACAGCGCCCGCGCGTCGGGCCCGATCCGGCGCTCGACGAGCCCGGCCGCCGCCAGGCGATCGACCAGGCGGACCGTCCCGGAGTGCGTCAGCCCGAGCGTGCGGGCCAGCAGATCGATCGTCCCGCCGGCCGCGAGGCCGTCCAGCGCGACGAGCGCGGCGGGTCCCGAGGCGCCGTGGCCGGCCACCTCGGCCACGGCCTCCTGCATCCGGTCGGCGACCGTCAGCACGAGGGCGCCGAACCCGTTCAGCGTTGTATGACTCACACATGTATCGTACGCCGCGCGGCGGCGGGGCGGGGGATCCGGGCCACGCGGCCGAGGCCCCAGGCGAGCGCGCCCAGGAAGCCCAGCGCGAGCAGCAGGACCACCGCCGACGCGCCGCCCCAGAGCCATGGCGGGACGTTCGCCCGCCGCTCGCGCTGCAGCAGGGTGCGGTCGGGCACGAGCCGCCGCGCGGTGCCGTCGGCGACGGGCACCGCGGCGGCGGGGATCGCCGGATCCGCGGGCAGGCGCACCGGTGCGCCGAGCACGGCCCGCCCGCGCTGCAGCCGCAGCGTGACCTTCCACGCCCCGTCGAGCGGGATCGGGCGCGTCGTGCGCCAGCCGCCGCCGTCGGGCACGAGCCGGTCGACCACGAGGCCGCCGCCCTGCCACGCCGTGACCTGGAGCCAGGCCGCGTCCGCTGCCGCGCCGCGCGGCTCGAGCCGCAGCGCGACGCCGCCCCCGTCCGCGGTCATCAGCGCGCGCACGGGCGCCGGCGCCGGCTCGTGAAGGCCGTCGGCCACGACCGCGACCAGCGCGGCCGCCGCGGCCGCTCCGGCCGCCCGCGCCGCGGCCGGCCGCGGCAGCTCGCCGCGCAGCGCGGTGCCGATCAGCGCACCGAGGACCCCGCCGGCGGTGCCGGCTGCGGCCGCCAGCACCAGCCCCTCGGGCACGATCGCCGGCTCCCAGGGCAACCGCATGGCGATCTGCGTCCAGCCCCACTCCGACGCGAAGCCGAGCGTCCCGGCCGCGAGCCCGCCCGCCGCGCCGAGCGCGAGCGGCCGCCGTGCGAGCACGAGCGCCGCGGCCTCGACCGCGAGCGCCTCGCCGACGTAGAGCGGGAGGCCCGGCGTCGTCTGCCCGAGCACGGGCCCGACGAGGAGCGCCACGGTGCCGCGCAGCACGAGGAAGAACCCGACGGCGCCGAGCGCGCCGCCGCGGCCGATCCACACCCGTGCGGCGACGAGCGCGACGCCCGCCGCCATGGCGATCAGCGCGGGCTGGAGCACCGCGCGGAACTGCGGGACGCCGAAGTCGAACTCCGCCTGGAACGTGGACAGGCCGATCAGCAGGCCGCCCATCAGCGCGACCTTGCGCAGCCCGTGCGCGCGGCTCGCCCGGCCCCTACGGGGCGGGCGCGCGCGCAGCCCCTCCTGGAGCAGCACGGCCTGCCCGATGAGCGTCATCCCGGCGCCGCCGATCAGCATCAGGTGCGTCGGGCCCCAGAGCGTGACGTCCTGGCCGAACAGGCGGTGCCAGACGTCGTCGAGCGGGAACCCCGCGAGCGCGAACGCCCCGCAGGCCGCGATCAGCACGCCGCCCACGGGCGCGCGCCAGCCCCAGCCCACCGCGATCGCCGCGGGACCGGACGCCTCGCGCGGCATCGCCATGGCCAGCACGCCGGCCGCGAACACGCCGAACAGCCCGGCGAGGATCAGGTGGTGCGCCGGGTTGGCGAGCGGGCCGGCGTCGCGGCCGTCGTCGATGTGCAGCGCGATGTCCCAGTACATGCCGAGGAGCGCGATCTGCAGGGCCGCGCCCGAGAGCGCGGTCGGCACCACCGCCCAGCCGGGCAGCCCGGACACGCGCTCCGCGTGCGCGACGAGCGCCGCGAAGCGGGGGGCGCGGCCGGCGCGGTGGCGCGCGATCAGCGCGAAGAGGACGCCGAGGGCGGCGACCGCCCCGCCGGTGGCCAGCGCCACCTGGTCGAGCGCCGCCCCGCCCGCCGGATCGGCGGCGATGACGTACATGAGTCGATGGTACACCGATCCATGTCACATAGGACCGGGTAGATTGGCACCGTGACGGATCCCACACCCGCGGAGCTGACCGTCGACGAGCTCGCCCGCCGCGTCGGCATGACGGTGCGCAACGTGCGCGCGCACCAGTCGCGCGGGCTGCTCCCTCCGCCCGAGGTGCGCGCCCGGACCGGCTACTACGGCGCCGAGCACGTGGCGCGCCTCGAGCTGATCCGGACGCTGCAGGACGACGGCTTCACGCTCGAGTCGATCGGGCGCCTGCTCGAGCGGACGGGCGGCTCGAGCGAGGAGCTGCTGCGGTTCACGCGCGCGGCGCGCGAGCCGTTCGCGACGGAGGCGACCGAGGTCGTCGGCCGCGAGGAGCTCGCCGCGCGGTTCGGGGCGGCGGGCCGCGCCGACCTGCTGGAGCGCGCCGTCGCGCTCGGGCTGCTGCGGCCGCTCGGCGGCGACCGCTTCGAGGACGCGAGCCCCCGGCTCGCCCGCGCCGGCGAGGAGCTCGCCGCGCTCGGAGCCGGCGCCGACGTGGCGCTCGACGTGGTCGAGCAGCTGCGCGAGCACGCCGACGCCGTCGCCGCGCTGTTCGTGACCCTGTTCCTCGACCACGTGTGGCGCCCGTTCGACGCGGCGGGCCGGCCGCCCGAGCGCTGGCCCGAGGTGCGCGAGACGCTCGAGCGCCTCCGCCCGCTGGCCGGGGACGCCGTGATGGCCGTCTTCGGCCTGGCGATGGGCGACGCGGTCGAGCGCGCGTTCGGCGCCGTCCTCCAGGAGGAGGACCCGCCCGGCGCTCGGGCATGATGCGCGCGTGGACGCGATCGCGGGCCTGCGCTTCGAGGGGACCTGGCGCCACTACCAGACGCTCGCGCTCGAGACGTTCGAGGCGGACCGGCTCGCGCGGCGGCGCTCCACGCACGTCGTCGCGCCGCCCGGCTCGGGCAAGACGCTGCTCGGCTTCGAGATCCTGCGCCGGCTCGCCGCGCCGGCGCTCGTGCTCGCGCCGAACTCGGCCATCCAGGCGCAGTGGGCGCGCGCGGGCGAGGCGTTCGGCGCGCCGCCGGGGCTCGTCGCGGCCGCGCCCGGCGCCCCGGTCGCGTGCCTCACCTACCAGGCGCTCGCCCGGCTGGACGATCCGGGCGCGGCGCTCCGCGGCGCGGCCGAGGCGCGCTGGGCGGCCGAGCGCGCCGCCGCCACGGGCGAGGCGCCCGAGGCGGTGGCTGCCGAGGCCGCGGCGTGGACGGGCGCGGCGGCGCAGCGCCGGACGCGCGAGCTGGCGCGCATCGCGGCGTCGCTGAAGCGCGACATCGCGCGCGGCGAGCACGCGCAGGGCGACGGCGTGCGGCTCGCCGACCTGCTCGCGCCCGGCGCGCGCGAGCGGGTCGCGGCGCTGCGGGCCGGCGGCGTGCGGACGATCGTGCTCGACGAGTGCCACCACCTCGCATCGCTGTGGGGCTACGTCGTGCGGGCGGTGCTCGGCGAGCTGGGGGGCGACGTGCACGTCGTCGGGCTCACGGCGACGCCGCCCGACGAGCTCACGACCCAGGAGGCGGAGCTCTACGCCGCGCTGCTGGGCCCGGTCGACTTCCAGGTGCCGACGCCGGCGGTGGTCCGCGACGGCCACCTCGCCCCGTACCAGGAGCTGGCCTGGCTGACCGAGCCGCTCGCGGGCGAGCAGCAGTGGCTGGCCGAGCACGAGACCCGCTTCCGCGAGCTCGTCACGGGCCTGCTCGACGTCCAGGACGAGGGCCCGCTCGACCTCGGGCAGTGGGTCGTCACGCGGCTGCGGCACCGGACGCGGGCGGGCGAGGACGAGGCCGAAGTGCCGTGGAGCGACTTCCAGCGCCGCCATCCGGCGCTCGCCGCCGCCGGGGTGCGCTTCCTCGGCTCGGCCGGACTGCCCCTGCCGCCCGGGGCGCCGCGCGGCGAGGCCCACCGCCGTCCACCCGACCTCGCCGACTGGGTCGTGCTGCTGGAGGACTGGGTGCTGCGCTGCCTCGACGGGCGGGCGGAGCCTGCGGCGGCGGCGCGCCGCGAGGCGGTCGCCGCGGCCCTGCGCGACCTCGGCTACACCCTGACGCGCACGGGCATCCGGCGCGCGGCGTCGGACGTGGACCGGCTCCTCACGAGCTCGGCCGCCAAGCCACTCGCGCTCGTGGAGGTGCTGGGCGCCGAGGCCGAGGCGCGCGGCACCGGCCTGCGCGCGCTCGTCCTCTGCGACGCCGAGCTGGCGGGGGCGCGCCCGGACGGCGAGCTGCGTGCGGTGCTCGACCCGGACGCGGGGACCGCCCGGGCGGCGGTCGCAGCGCTGGCCGGCGACACCCGCACCGCCGTCCTGCGCCCGCTGCTCGTGTCCGGCCGCGGGCTGCGGTGCGCGGTGGACGACGCGCCGGCGCTGCTCGATGCGCTGGCGGCGGCGGACGGCGCGGCAGCGGACGACACGACGGCGGGCGACACGACGACAGGCGACACGACGACAGGCGACACGACGACAGGCGGCGGGACGACAGGCGGCGGGACGAACGGCGCATCGAGAGGGGGCACGGACGGGGGCGGCGCAGGGTGGCGCGCCGAGCCGTCCGGCGATGGGCTCGCGGAGCTGCGCGGGCCCGGGGAGTGGCGCCCGCGGCGCTGGGTCGGACTCGCGACCTCGATCTTCGCGGCCGGGCACGTGCGCGCCCTCGTCGGCACGCGTGCGTTCCTCGGCGAGGGCTGGAACGCGCCGTGCGTGAACTGCCTGGTCGACCTGACGAGCGCCGCCACCGGTGTGTCGGTGCGCCAGATGCGCGGGCGCTCGCTGCGCCTGGATCCGGCCGATCCGGACAAGGTCGCGTCGAACTGGGACGTCGTCTGCGTCGCGCCGCACCACGCCCAGGGCGCGGCCGACTACGCCCGCTTCGTCCGCAAGCACCGCCACCTCCACGCGCCCGCCGACGACGGGACGCTCGAGGCGGGCGTCGGCCACGTCCATCCCGACCTCTCGCCGTTCGCGCCGCCGCCCGCCGACCACTTCGGCCAGATCGCGCGGGCCATGGTGGCGCGCGCCGCCGACCGCGACGCCGCGCGCGAGCGCTGGCGGATCGGCGCACCCTACGAGGGGCACGAGGTCGAGACGCTCGTGCTGCACCCGCGGGACGGGCGCGCGGCGATGCCCACCGGGCCGGCCGAGCGCCCGCCGGCCCTGCGCCTCGGGCAGCGCGGCCTGCTCGGGCTCGGCGCCGCCGGCGGGCTCGCGAGCGCGGCCGGCGCCGCCGCCGCGGGTCCGCTCGCGCTCGCCGCCCTCCCGGCGGCGGCCGCCCTCGGCGCGATCGCGCTCGTGCGCGCGCGGCGGGTCGCCGCCGCGTACCCGGCCGCCGCGCCGCTGGACCGCGTCGCGCGCGCCGTCTGCGACGCGTACGTGGCGCTGCGCGAGCTGCGGCCGGAGGCGGCGGCGTCGCTCGTGTTCGAGCCGCGCGCCTCGGGCTACCTCCGCTGCCGTCTGCGCGACGCGACCCCCGAGGAGGCCGCCCGCGTCACGGCGGCGCTCGACGCGCTGCTCGGTCCCGTGGAGCGGCCGCGCTACCTCGTCTCGCGCCTGATCGCCCCGCCGGACCCCTCGCTCGCGGCGCTCGCCCGGATCGCCGCGGGCGCCCGCGCGCCGCTCGTCGTCGCGTGGCACGCCGTCCCCGACGACCTCGGCCGGCGCAAGGACCGCGCGGAGGCGCTCGCGGCCGCGTGGCAGCGCTGGCTGGGCCCCTGCGAGCTCCGCTTCACGCAGCGCGACGGGCCGGGGCGGGAGGCGCTGGCCGAGGCGGCAGCGCAGGAGTGGAGCTTCGATACGCAGCGGCGGGCCGTGTGGCAGTGAGCTCCGCCGGCGTGATGGCGGGCGCTCCGCGAACGTCAACTACCGCATTGAGAGGGAGCGCGGGTGGGAGCGGCATCTCGCGCGGGCGTGGAAGCGGTTCCACCGGGGGGATTGTCGGCTTGGGGGTCGATATGACATCCAAGCCGACAATCGCAGGGCGATCGGCACGAAACCCATGCATGTCATGGGTTTCGTACCGGGGACTCGCCACCAACCCCGGACCCGCCTCCTCAATG
This sequence comes from uncultured Solirubrobacteraceae bacterium, assembly GCA_963827335.1. Taxonomy (GTDB): domain Bacteria; phylum Actinomycetota; class Thermoleophilia; order Solirubrobacterales; family Solirubrobacteraceae; genus DASQMT01. The sequence goes on along the minus strand of CAWHAP010000023.1, from coordinate 113,554 downwards.
CCCGCCGTTGACGTTCGTCCCGCGCCCGCCATCACGCTCGCGGAGACCGCTATCGCTCCTCCCTGCAGCCGCCGCTCCAGTACGAGGTGACGCCGACGCGGTCGGGACGCACCGCCGCGCCCGCCACGAAGCGGCCGGCCGGCGCGCGCACCGCCACGTCGCCGCCGTCGAAGTCGATGACGACCGCGGGCGGCACGCTGCATCGCAGCATGCTCGCGCCGAGCCGGCTCTGCGACGGCAGCCCGCGCGCCCGGGGCCGCGGCGCGCGATCGCACGCCCGGTTGATCAGGCCGCGGGCGGCGGAGACCGACGCGAGCGTCCTGCCGCCGATGCTCGCGGCGACCTCGCCCTGCTCGCTGATCGCGAGCCAGAGCCTGCCCCCGGTCTCGCAGCGCCACGCCGCCCCGCCGGCCAGGACGAACGGCGAGCGCGCGTCTGCCGTCCGCAGGTCGGGCGCGAAGCCGAGCCGGTCGGGCGGCGCGGGCCGCGGCTGCTCGCGAGCGTCGTCCGACCCGCCGCAACCGGCGAGGCCGGACAGGAGCACCGCCGCGAGCGCAGCACGCCGCATCCCGCCATGATGACGCGCCGTGCGCCACGTGCCCGTCCTCCGCCACCGCGACTTCCGGCTCCTCTTCTGGGGTCAGGCCGTGTCGGTGATAGGGGACGCGCTGCTGCCCGTCGCGCTCGCCTTCGCCGTGCTCGACGAGCTCGACGGGTCCGCCGGGCAGCTCGGCCTCGTGCTCGCCGCGCAGGTGATCCCGATGACGTTCCTCGTCCTGCCCGCGGGCGTCTGGGCGGACCGGATGTCGCGCCGCCGGCTGATGCTCGTGTCCGACCTCGGCCGCGCCGTCGTGCAGGCCCTCACCGCCGCGCTGCTGCTGAGCGGGGACGCCGAGCTCTGGCACCTGATCGTCCTCTCAGGGCTCTACGGCGGGCTCGAGGCGTTCTTCCGCCCCGCCGTGGGAGGCCTGACCCCGGCGCTCGTCCCGACGGACGAGCTCCAGCAGGCGAACGCGCTGATCGGCCTCGCGCAGAACGTCGGGCACGTGGTCGGCCCCGCCGCGGCGGGCGCGCTGATCGTCGTGATGAGCCCGGGCGCGGCGCTCGCCGTCGACGCCGCGACCTTCGTCGTCTCCGCCGCGTTCCTGATGGTGCTGCGCGAGCCGGCCCGCAGGCCGCACCCGCCCGAGCACGTCCCGCACTTCTGGAACGAGCTCAAGCAGGGGATCGCCGAGGTCCGCCGGCGCCGGTGGATGCTCGGCTTCATGCCCGGGTTCTCGGCGTACCACCTCGTCGCGCTGCCCTGCGTGCTCGGCCTCGGCGCGGTGCTGGCCAACGAGGAGCTGGGCGGTGCCGGCCCGTGGGCGGTGATCTCGGCGTGCTTCGGCGCGGGCACGATCCTGGGGTCGGCGATCGGCCTGCGCTGGAAGCCGCGGCGGCCGATGCGGGTCGCCGCGATCGCGTTCGTCGGCGCCTCGCTGCAGCCCGCGATCATCGCCCTCGCCGGATCGACCGCCGCCATCGCCGCCTTCGAGGCGCTCGCCGGGATCGCGGTGGCGATCGGCTTCGCCCAGTGGGAGACGACGCTCGGGCGGCTCATCCCCGGCACCGCCCTCTCGCGGGTCACCTCGCTGGACTGGTTCACCACCGTGGGGCTGATGCCGCTCGGCTACGCGGTCGCGGGACCGCTCAGCGAAGCCGTCGGCCTGCACGAGGCGATGGTCGGCGCCGCCGCCTTCACCGCCGCCCTGTTCCTCGTGGCGCTGCTGGTGCGCGACGTGCGCGCGCTGCCTCAGGAGTCCATGGCCTCGTAGGCGTCGGACTCCACCAGCTCCGTCAGCTCCTCCTCGTCGGACTCGATGTCGTGCTCGGTCCGCAGGTGCCGCCCGAGGATCCGCACGAGCTCCTCGTTCTCCGCCGCCTGCAGCGTCTCACCGCACTCGTCGCACTCGATCACCTGCATCGGGGTCCCCCTTCCTATCCAAGCGCCTTGTCCAGGTTGTACGCGGCGCTGATCAGCGCCAGGTGCGTGAAGGCCTGCGGGAAGTTGCCGAGCAGCTCCCCGGTCGGCCCGATCTCCTCGGAGTACAGCCCGAGGTGGTTCGCATAGGTCAGCATCTTCTCGAAGGCGAGCCGGGCCTCGTCCACCCGGCCGGCGCGCGTGAGCGCCTCGACGTACCAGAACGAGCAGATCGAGAACGTCCCCTCGTCCCCGGCCAGGCCGTCCGGCGAGGCCTCGACGTTGTAGCGGTAGACGAGCGAGTCCGACACGAGCTCCTCGGAGATCGAGTCGAGCGTCGACAGCCACATCGGGTCGCGCGGCGCGATGAAGAGCACGAGCGGCATGAGCAGGATCGACGCGTCGAGCACGTCGGACCCGTAGTGCTGGACGAACGCGCCGCGCTCGGAGCTCCAGCCCTTCTGCATGATCTGGTTGTAGATCCGGTCGCGCTCGGCGAGCCACTTCACGATGTCCCCGGGCAGCCCGCGCGCGCGGTTCATGCGGATCGCGCGCTCGATCGCGACCCAGCTCATGAGGCGCGAGTACGTGAAGTCCTTCTGGCCGCCGCGGGTCTCCCAGATGCCCTCGTCGGTGTTGTCCCAGTTCTCGCACAGCCAGTCGACGATCCGCCGCAGGCTTCCCCACGTCTCGTGGAAGATCGGCGCGCCGTGCTTGTTGTAGAGGTACACGGAGTCGATCAGCTCGCCGTAGATGTCGAGCTGGCGCTGGTCGGCCGCGGCGTTGCCGATCCGCACCGGCGCCGAGTCGCGGTAGCCCGACCACGTCGGGTGCTCGATCTCCGGCAGCTCGGACCGGCCGTCGATCCCGTACATGATCTGCAGCGGCCCCGACGGCCCGATCTTCCACTCGCGCGTGCGATCGGTCAGCCAGCTCATGAAGGCCGCCGCCTCGTCGGTGAAGCCGAGCCGCAGCAGCCCGTAGAGCGAGAACGCCGCGTCGCGGATCCACGTGTAGCGGTAGTCCCAGTTGCGCTCGCCGCCCAGCTGCTCGGGGAGCGACGTGGTCGGCGCGGCCACGAGCGCGCCCGTCGGCGCGTAGGTCAGCAGCTTCAGCGTGAGCGCCGAGCGGTGCACCATCTCGCGCCAGCGGCCGCGGTAGCGCGAGCGCTCCAGCCACCGGCGCCAGTAGGCGACGGTCGCCTCGAACGCCGCGGCGGTCTCGCGCTCCGGGTACGGGCGGCAGATGTGATCCGCCGGCACCCGCTCGAGCACGAACGTCCGGGCGTCGCCGGCGTGCACCTCGAACGTCGCCCGGACGCCCTGCTCGATGCGCTGGAGCGCGCGGTCCGCGCCGCCCATCGTCTTCGTGATCGCCCCCTCGAGCGCGAGCGTGAGCGACGGCGCGCGGAACAGCACCCCGTGCGGGTGCAGCTCGACCTCGTGCTCCTCGCGCGCGTAGTCGAAGCGCGGCTGCACCTCGATCTGGAACGCCATCGTGCCGCGCACGACGACGACGCGGCGCAGCAGCCGGTGGCGGTGCAGGTCGGGCTGCGCCTCGATCGGCATGAAGTCCTGCACCTCCCCGACCCCGCCGGGCGTGAAGAAGCGCGTGATGAGGACGTTCGTGTCCGGGAAGTAGAGCTGCTTGGACGTCCAGTCCTCCCCCGTGGGGCGGATCGCGTAGAAGCCGCCGCGGTCCTTGTCGAGGATCGACCCGAACACGCTCGGCGAGTCGAAGGCCGGGCAGCAGTACCAGTCGATCGTGCCGTTCGTCCCGACGAGCGCGATCGTGTGCAGGTCCCCGACGAGGCCGTGCTCGGCGATCGGGAGGTACTCGCCCTCGTGCTCGCCGGCGACGGCCACTAGTGGTCCGTCCTACGACGGTCGGCGCGAGAGGTCGTGCGGCGGCGCCGACAGGCAAGGACGCAGACCCGAAGGAATACCCCAGGTATTTCGAGTGGTCGAGGACGCCGCATGTCGGTGATCGACGTGCGGCATCTCGTGTCGACCGTCGTAGGACGGGCCACGACTAGTTGCCGCCCGTGTGCTCGCGCTCGATGGCCAGGATCTTCTCCAGCCGGCGCACGTGGCGCTCCTCGCCCGAGAACGAGGCCAGCGCGAACGCCGCGATGATCTCCGCCGCGTAGGCCGGGCCGATCACCCGCGCCCCGAGGCAGAGCACGTTGACGTCGTCGTGCTCGACCGCCTGGTGCGCGGTGTAGGTGTCGTGCGCCGTCGCCGCGCGGATGCCCGGGATCTTGCACGCGGCGACCGCCACCCCGGCGCCCGAGCCGCAGACCACGACGGCCCGTTCGGCCCGGCCGTCGAGGACCGCCTCGGCGGCGCTGCGCGCGGTGTCCGGGTAGTCGACCGGCTCGGTCGAGAACGTGCCGAGGTCGATCGGCTCGTGCCCGGCCGCCTCGAGCGTCTCGAGCACCACGGGCTTCAGGGGGAACCCAGCGTGGTCGAATGCGCAGGCGATCTTCATGCGGCTCCTGTCTTCGCTCGGTCATGGCCCCACTCCTGAGCGGCGACCGTCGCCGCGCCCAGCACGCCGGCCTCCGGGCCGTGCCGCGCGAGCCGGACCTTCGTCTGCGTGCCGGCCCCCGGCACGGTGTGGCGGCGGGCCGTGCGCTCGGCGGGCACGAGCAGGAGGTCGCCGGCGAGCGACACGCCGCCGCCGATCACGACCTCGTCCGGGTCGAACGTGTTGATCGCGTTGGCGATCCCGATGCCGAGCCGCTCGCCGAGCACGCGGAGCACGTGCTGGCAGTGCACGTCGCCCTCCCGCGCGCCCTCGACCGCGTCATGGCCCGTGATCTCGTCGCCCTTGGCGAGCCGGCGGCCGAGGAACGACTTCGGGTGCGCGCGCGCGGACTCCAGCGCCAGCCGGTCCAGCGCCCGGCCCGACGCGAGCGTCTCCAGCGAGCCGGGCTGCGGGAAGTTGCCCGGATCGGCCGGCGCGCCGTCGGCCAGGTCGAGCCCGATCATCGTGTGGCCGAGCTCGGCGGCGCTCGTCGCGCCGCGGTAGAGCTTGCCGTTGAGGACCAGGCCGCCGCCCACGCCCGTCCCGATCGTGAACATGATCAGGTTCTCCGACACGATCTGGCCGGCGTTGGAGGCCTCGGCGAGCGCCGCGCACGACGCGTCGTTCTCCACGTACACCGGCAGGCCTGCCGCCTCCGAGAGGAGCGCGCGCAGCGGCAGGTCCTGCAGCGGCAGGTTGACCGAGTGGCGGATGCGGCCCGTGGCGTTGTCGATGATCGACGGCAGGCCGACGGCGACCGCGCGCGCGTCGGCGCCGCGGTGGCGCTCGATCTCCTCGGCGATCTGGGCCACGAGGGAGTCGCTCGCGTCCGTGCGGGTCGGCACCGGCTCGAACGTCTCGAACGCGCCGTCCTCGAGCACCGCCGTGACGATCTTCGTGCCGCCGACGTCGATCCCCAGGAACCGGCCGTCGCCGCTCATCCCGCCTCGCCCGCGCTGGGCCGGAGCCTGCCGCCGGAACTCCGCCGCGCGCGCGTGACCGCGTCGCTGTCGAGGTCCGCGGCCGCGGCCTCGTCGAGCACGACCAGGAGCGTGCCGGCCCCGGGGCGCACGTGCGCGGCCGGCGCCGACTCGTCCGGCTCGCTGCCGAACGCGCGCCGGACGGCGGGCGCCTTGTCCGCACCGGAGACGAGGAACACGACCTCGCGCGCGTGGTTGAGCACCGGGAAGGTCAGCGTCACGCGGGGCACGCGGGGCTCCATCCCCGGCTCGGGCACGCCGGCGACGAGGCGATGGTTCTCCTGCAGCGCCGGCTTGCCGGGGAACAGCGACGCCGTGTGCGCGTCCGGGCCGAGCCCGAGCAGCACGAGATCGAGCCGCGGGTGGTTGCCGACGGTCTCGCGCAGGAGCGACTCGTACGCCGCCGCGGCGGCGTCCGGGCCCAGGGCGGTCTCGACCTCCATGAACCGCGGCCGGCGCTCCTCGGGCAGCCGGTCGATCAGCGACTCGCGCACGAGCCGCGCGTTCGACCGCTCGTCCTCGGGCGGGACCAGCCGCTCGTCCCCGAGCCACATCGTCGCGGCGCTCAGGTCGGCGTCGCCCGCCGCGGCGAGCTCGTACGTGCGCCGCGGCGTCGAGCCGCCCGCCAGCGCGACGTGGCCGCCGGCGCAGGCGATGTCGACGAGCAGGTCGGCGACCTCGGCCGCCGGGTCTTGGACGATGCGGATCTCGATCATCAGCGAATCGAGGAGGGGCTCCCCCGCCTCACGCGACCAGCATCCTGCCAGCTTCCAGCGCGGGCTTGTACGTGGGGTCGCGCAGGAGCGCCTGGCGCACGCCCTCGCCGAGGATCCCCGACTCGCCGCGCGAGGCGCCGAGCACCGTCCACGCCTGCTCGCTGCCGTCGCGCGCGCGCCGCGCGGCGCGCAGCCCGCCCGGGCCGCGGTCGAGCGACACGGACTCGCCCGAGGCGATCTCGATCGTCACGCCGCCCAGCCCGGGCGAGCCCATCTCCTCGGGCCGCAGCTCGAGCGCCACCTCGCCGCGGCGCGCGCGGCAGTGGCCGGTCAGCGCCTCGCCGCGGTGGCCGAGCGCCTCGGGCCGCCAGCCGAGCCGCGACGCGAGCCAGCCGCAGAACAGCACGCCGGCGGCGGTCGAGTCGCGCTGGTGGCGCACGGTGACCTTCTCGATCGCGCCGAGGCAGCGGCGCATCGCCGGCGGGTCGAACATCGCCGCCACGCGCTCGCGCCACGGCGTCGAGCGCAGCCACGCGAGGTCGACGACGTAGGCCGAGTGCGTCAGGTCGTGCACGCGCTCGAACGCGGCCGGCACCTCGGGATCGTCCTGGGTGTCGACGAGCACGATGTTGGCCAGCCGGCGGAGGGACTCGACCGCGGCGTGATGGCCGTGCGGCGCCCAGACCATCGTGGCGAGGTCGGAGACGAGCAGCGGGTCGACGATCGTGTCCAGCACCTCCACGTGCTGCGGACCGACGTCGACCTCGACGCGCTCGCGTCCCACCGCGATGTGGCCGGGCTTGTGGACGGCGTCGTCCGCGGCCACCGTCGCCCACGCGTCGAGCTGGGTGCGGCCCTGCTCGACGGCGGCGATGACGAGCCGCGACGGGTGGTAGCGGCCGACGCGGGCGAGCCGGTTCTCGACCTCGCCGCGGTAGCTGCGGTCGACGATCACCACGAGGTTCATCACGCGCGCGGGGACGAACGTGCGGTCCTCCTGGTAGCGCCGGCCGAGCAGCTCGCGCAGCGCCGCCTCGATCGCGCTCGGCGTCGTGTCCCGCGCGTGCCAGACGTCCTCGCTCACTGTGGTCCTCCTCGTGCCGTCGGACGTGAGAGGGTGGGGCGCCGGCGCCGCCAGGCAAGGACGCAGGGAGGGAACAGTGGCAGAGCCACGGGCCCGACCGAGGACGCCGCCTGGCGGTGATCGGCGTCCCGCCATCTCACGTCCGACGGTGCGAGGGGGGCCACACTCACAGCTTGCGCCACTCGCGGTCGCCGAGCAGCGCGTCGGCCTCGGACGGGCCGGCCGTGCCGGACCCGTACGTCGGCAGCGGGCCGTCGCCGTCGGTCTTGTGCCAGCGCTCGAGGACGGGGTCGATGATCGTCCACTGCGCGTCGACCTCGTCGTTGCGGGTGAACAGCGTGGCGTCGCCGCGCATCGCGTCCAGGATCAGCCGCTCGTAGGCCTCGGGCGACTGCGACATGAACGCGCTGCCGTAGAGGAACTCCATGTTCACCGGCCGGATCCGCATGCGCGAGCCGGGGATCTTCGCCCCGAGCGAGAGCGAGACGCCCTCGTTCGGCTGCACGGTGAGGATGAGCTGGTTCGGCTGCACGCCGACGGAGCCCTGCGTCTGGAACGCGAGGTGCGGCACCGGCTTGAGCTGCACCGCGATCTCGGTCACCTTGCGCGCGAGCCGCTTGCCCGTGCGCAGGAAGATCGGCACGCCGGCCCAGCGCCAGTTGTGGACCTCGAGCTTGAGCGCGGCGTAGGTCTCGGTGTGCGAGTCGCCGGGCACGCCGTCCTCGTCGAGGTAGCCCGCCGCCTCCTCGCCGCCCGACGTGCCGGCGGTGTACTGCGCGCGCACCGTGTCGTCCGGGTCCGGCGGCGTGATCGCCGTCAGCACCTTCACCTTCTCGTCGCGCACCTTGTCGGCCTCGAACGACGCCGGCGGCTCCATGCAGGTCAGCGCGACGAGCTGGAGCATGTGGTTCTGCACGAGGTCGCGCAGCGCGCCCGCCTGGTCGTAATAGCCGGCACGGGTCCCGATCCCGATGTCCTCGGACGCGGTGATCTGGATGTGGTCGATGTAGTTCCGGTTCCAGATCGGCTCGAACATCATGTTGGCGAAGCGGAACGCCATGACGTTCTGGACCGTCTCCTTGCCCAGGTAGTGGTCGATGCGGAAGACCTGCGGCTCGCGGAACACGCTCGAGACGACCTGCTGCAGGTCGCGCGCCGACGCGAGGTCGGTGCCGAACGGCTTCTCGATGATGCACCGCACGTCGGCCTTCTCGTGCCGGTGCAGCCCCGCGACCTTGAGGTGCTCGACGATGACCGGGAAGAACTCGGGCGCGGTCGAGAGGTAGTAGTCGCGGTTCAGCGGCTGGCCCGCCGCGTCGTCGAGCTTGTCGAGCTTCTTCGCCAGCCGCTCGTAGCCCTTCGGGTCGTCGAAGGTCGACGCGATGTAGGAGACGTGCTCGAGCAGGCTGTCGAGCACCTCGTCGTTGGGCGTGCGGCGCGAGTACGTGCAGATCGACTCGCGGCACTCGCCGCGGAAGTCGGAGTGCTCCTTGTCGCGCCGCGCGACGCCGACCAGGTTGAAGCGCTCCGGCAGCGCCCCCTCGTGGGCGAGGTTGTAGAGCGCCGGCAGCAGCTTGCGGTGCGCCAGGTCGCCGGTGGCGCCGAAGATGACGAGCGTCGTCGGCGGGACCGGCAGGCGCTCCAGCCCCTCGACGAGCGGGTTCTCCAGGGTGCCGCCCGCACGCTCGGTTCCGACCGCCATCGGCTCAGCCTCCGCCCGCGGTGCGCTCGACCGCGTGGCCGCCGAACTGCCCGCGCAGGGCGGCGAGCACCTTGTGCGTGTAGTCGCCCTCGCCGCGCGAGTAGAAGCGCGCGTAGAGCGAGGCCGCCATCACCGGCGTCGGCACGTCGAAGTCGATCCCGTCGGCGATCGCCCAGCGCCCCTCGCCGGAGTCGGACACGTGGCCCTTGATCGCCTCGAGGTCGTTGCCCTCGCTCTCGAACGCGCGCTCCGCGAGCTCGAGCAGCCAGGAGCGCACGACCGACCCGCGCATCCAGAGCCCAGAGACCTCCCTGAGCTCGATCGGGAACTTCGACTTGTACATCAGCTCGAAGCCCTCGGCGTAGGCCTGCATGATCCCGTACTCCACGCCGTTGTGGACCATCTTCACGAAGTGCCCGGCGCCGGCGTCGCCGAAGTGGCGCCAGCCGTCCGGCGGCGCGAGCACGTCGAGGACCGGGCCGAGCCGCTCGACCGACTGCCGGTGGCCGCCGACCATCATGCAGTAGCCGACGTCGAGGCCCCAGACGCCGCCGGACGTGCCGACGTCGACGTAGTGGATCCCCTGGATGTCGAGCTCGCCCGCGCGGCGCACGTCGTCGTGCCACTTCGTGTTGCCGCCGTCGACGATCGTGTCGCCCGCGTCGAGCAGCGGGGCCAGCGTCTGGATCGTCTGCTCCGTGGGATCACCCGAGGGGACCATCAGCCAGATCGTGCGCGGCTGCTCGAGCCCCGACACGAGGTCCTCGAGCGAGTGGACGCCGGTCGCCCCGAAGCCCTCCGCGGCGCTGACGGCCTCCTCGTTGTAGTCGAAGGCGACGACCTGATGGTCCGAGTCGCGGTGGATGCGATGGACCATGTTGCCGCCCATCTTGCCGAGGCCGATGAAGCCGAGTTGCATGTCAGAGCTCTTCCTGGAGTCGGGTGATGGCGCCCGCGACGTCGCCGACGGGGAGGCGCACGCGCACCGCCGGCCGGTCGTGCGAGCGCAGGGTCTGCAGGTCGCCCGCCGCCTGGGCGTCGATCAGCGTGCGGAACGAGTAGGGCCGGCCGGGCACCGGGAGGTCGTCGCTCGCGTCGTGGACGAGCTCGACGAAGCGGCCGGTCGGCGGGCCGCCCTTGTGGAACTGCCCGGTGGAGTGCAGGTAGCGCGGCCCGTAGCCCCACGTGGTCGCCACCCCCGCGCGCTCGATCAGCGTCCTGCGCAGCCCGGCGACCGCCCGGTCGACCGCGTCGTCGTAGGGCAGGTAGCCCAGGATCGCGACGTACGCCGGCGGCGCCAGGCCGTCGAGCACCGCGGACAGCGAGCCGTCCTCGAGGTCCTGGGGCACGCCCTCCTCGAGCACCCTGGCCGTGTTGTCCTTCGCCTCCTGGACGTCGGGCTGGTCGAACGGGTTGATCCCGAGCGCCCAGCCGGCCACGGCGGTGGCGAACTCGGCGTAGAAGAACACCCGGCCCAGGTCGTTCACCCCCGATGCCGTGAGCGTGATCGTCGGATGCCCGGCGGCCGCGAGCGCCTTGATCGCCTCGGCGTGGCGCGGGTCGGGCGCGTCCGCGTCGCGCAGGTGCAGGAACACGCGGTCGCTCCCGTAGGCCGCCGCGTCGGCCGGCGGCTCGTCCGCGATCGGCAGGATGCCGCGGCCCTGCTTGCCCGTGGACTCGGCCACGAGCTGCTCCGCCCAGAGGCCGAACGAGCCGAGCGGCGGGTCGACCACGAAGGTCAGCTTGTCGCGCCCCCGCAGGGCGAGCTCGCCGAGCGCGGCGCCGAGCCAGAGGCCCGAGTTGCCCTCCGCCAGCTCGCAGTTCTCGGCCGCCACCAGCGCGCCCTCGAGCACGGCCCGGACGTCGACGCCCGCGAGCGCGGCCGGCACGATCCCGAACGGGGAGAGCGCGGAGTAGCGGCCGCCGATCTCGGGGTCGGACACGAACACGTGGCGGAAGCCCGCGTCGGTCGCCAGCTGGAACATCGACGTGCCCGGGTCGGTGATCGCGACGAAGTGGGCCGGGTCGGGCTGCAGGTCGCGGAAGTACGCGAGCAGCGCGTTCGGCTCGATCGTCCCGCCGGACTTCGAGGAGACGACGAAGAGCGTGGTGGCGACATCGATCGCCTCGGCGGTGCGGCGCACCTGGATCGGCTCGGTGGAGTCGAGCACGTGCAGCGTGAGCGCGCCCGCGGCGGGCGGGCTCGACCGCCGGAACACCTCGGGCGCGAGGCTCGAGCCGCCCATGCCGAGCAGCACGACGTCGGTCATGCCGTCCGCGCGCGCGGCCGTCACCAGGTGGCGGACCGCGCCGAGGTCCTCGAGGACCTTGCCCGGGATCGTCAGCCAGCCGAGGCGGTCCTCCAGCTCGGGCGTGCCCGCCGGCGCCCACAGCGTTCCGTCGCGGCGCCAGATCCGGCGCACGACGTCCTCGTCGCGGGCCTTGCGCAGGCGCTCGGCGACGGGCTGCTCGAGCTCGGGCGGCAGGTCGGCCTCGAACGACGCCGGCCGGTCGGTGACGATCGCCTCGCGCTTGGCCTCGACGCCGGCGAGCAGCTTGGCCATCGGGACCATGAAGGCGTCGATGCCCTCGCGCAGCAGCTGGTCCGTCACGTCGTGCAGGTTCACGCCGGCGGCTTCCAGCGCCCGCAGGTCCGGCGTGGGATCGAGGTCGACCGTCGCGCCGGTCACCTCGCCCTCGCCCTCGGCGGCCTGCAGCGTCGGCAGCGGCACCGTGTTGACGGTGTCGGGACCGACGAGCCCGTACACGTACATCGTCTCGGGGTAGGCCGGGTTCTTGACGCCGGTCGAGGCCCACAGCGGGCGCTGGACGGGGCAGCCGGCCGCGCGCAGCTCGGCGAACTCGTCGCCGCCGAAGACGCGCTTGAACGCCTGGTAGGCGCTGCGGGCGTTGGCGAGCCCGGCACGGCCCTGCAGCTCGGTGTTGCCCAACGCCGCGAGCCGCTTGTCCACCTCGGAGTCGACGCGCGAGACGAAGAAGGAGGCCACGGAGTGACGGTCGAGCGGCAGCCCTTCCGCGTGGCGGCGCGCCATCGCGCGGATGAACGCGCGCATCACCTCCTCGTAGGCGGCGACGCCGAAGAGCAGGGTGACGTTGACGTTCATGCCCTCGTACAGGGCGGTCTCGATCGCGGGGATCCCCTCGGGCGTGGCGGGGATCTTGATCATCAGGTTCGGCCGGTCGACGAGGTCCCAGTACATGCGCCCCTGCTCGAGCGTCCCTTCGGTGTCGTGCGCCAGGCGCGGCGCGACCTCGAGCGAGACGTAGCCGTCCGCGCCGTCCGACTCGTCGTAGACGCCGCGGAGCACATCAGCTGCCAGTTGCACGTCGCGCACGGCCATCCTGCGGTAGATCTCACGCGCGGAGAGCCCCTCGCGCGCGCCCTCCTGCAGGTCGGCGTCGTAGTCGGGAGAGCCGAGGATCGCCTTCTCGAAGATCGCCGGGTTCGAGGTCACGCCGCGCAGGCTGTCCTCCACGACCATGCGGGCCAGCTCGCCGCTCTCGATCATGCTCCGGCGCATCTGGTCCAGCCAGACGCTGGTCCCCGCGGCGGTCACCGCCGCGAGCCGCTCGTTGACCTCGGGGGCGATGCTCATGACGCGCTCCTCGCGAGGACCGCCCGGGCGCGCTCGGCGACCGCCTCGCCGGTGAGCCCGAAGTGCTGGTAGAGGACCTTCGCGGGGGCGGAGGCGCCGAACCCCTCCATGGCGACGACGTCGCCGAGGTCGCCGGTCCAGCGGTGCCAGCCGATCGGGCTGGCCGCCTCGACGGCGACGCGGGCGCGGACCGACGGCGGCAGGACCTGGTCGCGGTAGGCGGCGTCCTGCTCGGCGAAGCGGTCGAGGCAGGGCATCGACACGAGCCGCACCCGGACGCCGTCGGCCTCGAGCAGCTTGCGCGCGTCGTCGGCGATGTGGACCTCCGAGCCGGTCCCCATGAGGATCAGCTCGGGGTCGCCGCCCACCGCGTCGTGCAGGACGTAGGCGCCGCGCTCGATCGCGTCGTCGGGCACGCCGGACGGGTCCCACACCGGCAGGCCCTGGCGCGACAGGGCGAGCGCCGTCGGACGGTCGGTCTGGCGCAGCGCATGGCGCCATGCGAGCGCGGTCTCGTTGAAGCCGGCGGGCCGCACGAGGTCGAGATTCGGCGTCGCGCGCAGCGTCACCAGCTGCTCGATCGGCTGGTGCGTCGGGCCGTCCTCGCCGACGCCGATCGAGTCGTGCGTGAACACGAACGTCGACGGGATGTGCATGATCGCCGCGAGCCGGATCGCGCCCTTCATGTAGTCGCTGAAGATGAGGAAGCCGGCGCCGAAGGCACGGAAGCCCATCAGCGTGAGGCCGTTGACGACCGCGCCCATCGCGTGCTCGCGGATGCCGAAGTGCAGGTTCCGCCCGCCGTACTCGCCCGCCTCGACGCTGCCGCCGCCGTCGATCAGGGTGAGCGTGGAGGGCGCGAGATCGGCCGAGCCGCCGACGAGCTCGGGCACCGCGGCCGCTGCCCACTGGATGACCTCCTGCGAGGCCTTGCGCGTGGCGATCATGCCGGAGTCCGGGCCCTTCTTCGGCACGTCGTCGCCGAAGCCGTCGGGCAGCGACCGTGCCTGGTAGCGCTCCAGCTCGGCCGCCTCGTCGGGATGCGCGTCGCGGTAGGCGGCGAACGCCTCGTCCCAGTCGGCGTGCTGCTCGCGCCCGCGCTCCAAGGCGCCGCGGAAGTGCTCGAGCGCCTCGTCGGGGACGAAGAAGGGCTCGGCGCTCGGATAGCCGTAGACCTCCTTGGTGAGCCTGATCTCCTCCTCGCCGAGCGGCGAGCCGTGCGCGCCGTGCGTGTCCTGCTTGTTCGGCGAGCCGGGCGCGATGTGCGTCCGGACGATGATCAGGCTGGGACGGTCGTCGACCTCCTGGGCGGTGGCGAGCGCCGCCTCGAGCTCCTCCAGGGCGATCGACTCGCCGAGGTTCTGCACGTGCCAGCCGTAGGCCTCGTAGCGCGCGCCGACGTCCTCGGAGAACGCGAGCGCGGTGTCGCCCTCGATCGAGATGTGGTTGTCGTCGTAGAAGCCGATCAGCTTGCCGAGCCCGAGGTGCCCGGCCAGCGAGGAGGCCTCGGAGGCGATGCCCTCCTCCAGGTCGCCGTCGGAGGCGATGAAGTAGGTGTGGTGGTCGATCGGGGCGTGCTCGCCGCGGTTGAAGCGGGCGGCCAGCATGCGCTCGCCGAGCGCCATGCCGACGGCGGTCGAGATGCCCTGGCCCAGCGGGCCGGTGGTCGTCTCCACCCCGGGCACGTGGCCGTACTCGGGATGACCGGCGCACGGCGAGTCGATCTGGCGGAACCGCTTGATCTGGTCGAGCGTGACGTCGTAGCCCGAGAGGTACAGCGTCGAGTACAGGAGCATCGACGCGTGGCCGCAGGAGAGGACGAAGCGGTCGCGGCCCAGCCAGCCCGGATGCGCGGGATCGTGGCGCATGATCCGCGTGTAGAGCAGGTAGGCGATCGGAGCCAGCGCCATCGGCGTCCCGGGATGGCCGGAGTTCGCCTGCTGGACGGCATCCATGGACAGGGTGCGGATCGAGTTCACGCACAGCTCGTCCAGCGCCCGCTGGTCGGTTCCCACCGTCATGCGGCTCCTCTGCATCGATTGCGTGATCGTGAAACTAGCGAAGACCGGTCGCTGACCGGGGCCAGCCCTGTGATCACGGGACGGGCCTGCGGGCAGGGCATTCCCGGCGGCGCGAAATCGCCCGTGCGGAGCGCGCCTGCGTCATGATCGGCCGGCGTGCCCGCCGCCGCTCTCCTGTGCCTGCTCATCGCGCTCGCCGCGCCCGCCACGGCGGCGGCCCAGGCGCCGGCGCGGCCCTTCGGGAGCCACGCCGTGGCGCTCGCGGGAGGGACCCTCCAGCCGCGCGTGCCTGCGGCCGAGCGCGACCGCGTGACGGCGGCCGCCTACGACGAGTGGGCGCGCCGCTACCTGGAGCCGGCGTGCACCCCCGGGCAGTGGCGCGTGGACGCCGGGCCGGAGGCGCCCGCGCACACGGTGTCCGAGGGCCAGGGCTACGGCATGGTGATCGTGGCGCTGATGGCCGGGCACGACCCGGCGGCGCACGAGCGGTTCGACGGCCTGGCGCGCTACGCGCTCGCCCACCCGAGCAGCGGCGACGAGCGCCTGCTCGCCTGGGCGCAGGACGCGGACTGCCGCGACGTGCAAGGCGGCGACTCGGCCACCGACGGCGACCTCGACGCCGCCTACGGCCTCCTTCTCGCCCACGCGCAGTGGGGCTCGGCCGGCGCGATCGACTACCTCGGCGCCGCGCGGCGCATGCTCGCGGGGATCCTCGCCGAGGACGTGCATCCCGCGACGAACCTGACCACGCTCGGCGACTGGACCGCGAGCGACGACCCGCGCCACTGGCACGCGACCCGCCCGTCGGACTGGATGCCGCAGCACTTCTCCGCGTTCGCCGCGGTCACCGGCGAGCCGCGCTGGGACGCGGTGCGCGCAGCGCACCTGCGGCTGATCCGGCGGCTCCCCGGCCGGACCGGGCTGCTGCCCGACTTCGTCCGCACCGACGGCCGGCCCCGGCCCGCCGGGCCGGGGTTCCTGGAGAGCCGCGACGACGGCCGGTTCTCCTGGAACGCGTGCCGCACGCCGTGGCGGATCGGGACCGACGCTGCGCTGACCGGCGACGCGCGGTCGCGCGCGGCGGCGGCGAAGCTGAGCCGCTGGGCGCGCCGGCGGACGGACGGGCGCCCCGGACGTATCAGGGCCGGCTACACGCTGGGCGGCAAGCCCCTCGTGCGGTACGGCTCGATGGCGTTCACCGCCCCGTTCCTCGTGGCCGCGATGAGCGACTCCGGGCGGGCGGGGGCGCGGTGGCGCGACCGGCTGTGGCGCGCCGTGGCGGCCGCGCCGCCGGACGGCTACTACCCCGACTCGATCCGGCTGCAGTCGCTGCTCGTCGCTTCGGGGAACTGGTGGTCCCCGGGCGGCGCGTAGGCGGTCTGCCGTGAGGCGCGAGCGGCGGCCCCGGCGAACGTCAACGGCCGCATTGAGGGGAAGGGTTCCGGGGTTGACGGCGGTTCGCGGGGCGTGGAAGCGGTTCCAATCGTGCGATTGTCGCTTTGGGTGTCATATGGACCCCCAAGCCGACAATCGCTCGCCACCAACCCCGGACCCGCCTCCCTCAATGCCGCCGTTGACGTTCGCCGGGGCCGCCGCTCACGCAACGCGGCAGACCGCTGCTCACGCGCGCGGCATCGCCGTCTGCCCCGGGCGCGCCCGCTGCGGCGCCTCCGACCGCCGCGTGTGCAGCCACGCCGCGAGGAGCACGACGGCGAGCGAGCCGAGGCTCCACCAGAGCTGGGCGCGGACCTCGTCGACGAGCGCCATGGCGAGGATCACCGCGACCATGGCGGCGATGCTGGCGTAGGTCAGCCACGGGAAGCCCCACATCTTCAGCGTCAGGCGATCGGGCGCCTCGCGCTCGAGCCTGCGCCGCATGCGCAGCTGCGCGCAGGCGATCAGCACGTAGCAGAACAGCGCCACCGCGCCCGACGAGTTGACGAGCCAGATGAACACGGACTCGGGCCAGATCGCGGCGAGGATGACCGAGAAGAACCCGATCGAGACCGTGAGCAGGATCGCCTTGACGGGCACGCCGCGGGCGTTGGTCTCGAGCAGCGCCTGCGGGGCGTCGCCGCGGCGCGCGAGGGCGAAGAGCATGCGCGAGCCCGTGTAGATGCCCGAGTTCAGGCACGACAGCACGGCCGTCACGACGATCGCGTTCATGATGTCGGCCGAGCCGGAGATCCCGATCGTCTCGAGCGCGGCGATGAACGGGGAGTTGCCGAGCTCCGTGTTGTTCCAGGGCACGATCGCGACGACGACCGCGACGGCGAGCACGTAGAAGACGAGCACGCGCCAGACGACCGCGTTGGTCGCGCGCGCGACCGCGCGCTCGGGCTCGTCGGACTCCGCGGCGGCGATGGTCACGATCTCCGCACCGACGAAGGCGAAGATCACCACCACGATCCCCGACAGCACGGTCACGCCGCCCTCGGGGAAGAAGCCGCCGTGCGCGGTCAGGTTGGAGAGCCCGGGCGAGTCGCCGCCGCCGATCCCGAGCAGCCAGCCCACGCCGATCGCGATGAACACGATGATCGCGGCCACCTTGATCGAGGCGAACCAGAACTCGAACTCGCCGAACGAGCGCACCGACCACAGGTTCGTGAGCGTCAGCAGGCTCATCAGCACGAAGCTCATGACCCACATCGGGATCCCGGGCAGCCAGTTCTGGAGGATCTCCGCGCCGGCGACGGCCTCCACCGCGAGCACGATCGCCCAGAAGTACCAGTAGAGCCAGCCGACCGAGAAGCCGGCCCAGTTCCCCATCGCCTCGCGGGCGTACTCCATGAACGAGCCGACCCGCGGGTTGGCCACGGCCATCTCGCCGAGCATCCGCATCACGAGCACGACCAGCAGGCCCGCCGCGAGGTAGGACAGGATCGCCGACGGCCCGGTCTGGTTCATCACCGCCCCGCTGCCGACGAACAGGCCCGCGCCGATCACCCCGCCCAGCGAGATCATCGTCATGTGGCGCTGCCTGAGGCCCTTCTGAAGCTCTGGTGTGGCTGCCGCGTCTCCCATGCCACCGCTGGTACCCGGGGCGGGGGCTTGACATACCGAACACTTCCGATATATCGTTGACGCATCGCGTAAGTACGAAGAAGAAAGGTGACGCGATGCATCATCAACACGCATTCGACCCGCGGGTCCTCGGCTGGATGGCCATGGGCCGCGGCCGCGGGCCCGGCCCGCGGCGCGGTGGCGGCCGGCACGGCGGGCGGGAGTTCGGGTTCCCCGGCTTCGGCCCTCCGCGCGGACCCCGCGCCCGGCGCGGCGACGTCCGCGCCGCCCTGCTCGTGCTCCTCGCCGAGGAGCCCCGCAACGGCTACCAGCTGATGCAGGAGATCGAGCAGCGCTCCGACGGCGTCTGGCGCCCGAGCCCCGGCTCGGTCTACCCGGCGCTGCAGCAGCTCGAGGACGAAGGGCTGATCGCCAAGGGCGCCGGCGAGGGCCGCAAGGCCTACGCGCTCACCGACCAGGGCCGCGCCCACGTCGAGGAGCACGCCGAGTCGCTCGGCACCCCGTGGGACGCCGTCAAGGGCGACATGGGCGACGGCGCCTGGGAGCTGATGGGCGCGATGCGCCACATCGGCATGGCGCTCTTCCAGCTCACCCACTCGGGCAGCGAGGCCCAGCAGGAGGCGGCCAAGGACGTGCTCGCCGAGACCCGCCGCTCGCTCTACCGGATCCTCGCCGAGGAGCCGGGGGCCGAGCCCCCTCAGGACGAGGGAACCGTGTAGCGGAATGGCCTAAGGGGTCGGCTCGTCCACGGTAAGGGGTCGGGGCCCACAAGTCGGAGCGTCTGCCCGATGTGGCCCCCCTCCCTCAGCCGTACCTTCGAGTACGTCGGATCCCCCGTTGAAAGGCCTCACCACCATGCACGGCTCGCTCCATCTCATCTACGCCACCGAAGCCGACCGCAGCCGCCGCGAGGCGGGCGAGCGCGCCCGGCTGGCGTCGAGCCTCCGCCGCCCGTTCGGCACGGCCGTGTCCCGGATCGGGCGCCGCGCCGCTGCTGCGCACGGCATCCCGCCGCGCGCCGCACCGACCGCACACCTCCGCGGTCGATGAACGTCCCCGCAGTGCTCCTCAGCGGCGCCCGCTTCCCCGAGCGGGCGCCGCGCTGAGGTGCTCCCCGAAGGCCGCGCGCAGCGCGGCCTCGGTCTCCGGGTCGGCCGGGAAGAACGACTCGATCGCCAGCTCGGCGACCGTCACGTCCATCGCCGTCCCGAACGTCGCCAGCGCGCTGAACAGCCGCAGCTCCGTCCCCAGCGCGCGCAGCCGCAGCGGCGTGACCAGCAGCTCGCCCGGCTCGATCTCCGGCCGGTCCGGCACGTAGGCGCGCAGCTCGTCGAGCAGCTCGGCCGTCCCGGCGTCGGGCGCCGCCGCGAGCTGGCGCTCCAGGCGCCCGATCAGGTGCGCGCCGTACTCCTCCAGGTTCGCGATCCGCGGCGCGAGCCCGTCCGGGTGCAGGCAGGCCCGGATGGCGTTCGCCGGCGGGGCGAGCAGCTCGGGCGCGACGCCGTCGGAGAGCAGTCCGAGCGCCGGCGCGTTCGCCGAGACCAGGTCCCAGCGGCGGTCCACGATCAGCGCCGGGTACGGCGCGTGCCCGGCGAGCACCTTGTCGAGCGCGGCCCGCACGGGCGCCATGGCCTCGGCGTCGAGCGGCGTCTCGCCGTAGGCGGGCGCGTAGCCGGCGGCCAGCAGCAGCGCGTTGCGCTCGCGCAGCGGGACGTCGAAGTGCTCGGCGAGGTGGAGCACCAGCTCGCGGCTCGGCCGCGCGCGGCCCGTCTCCACGAAGCTCAGGTGCCGCGCCGAGACGGCGGCGTCGAGCGAGACCTCCAGCTGGCTCAGGCCGCGGCGGCGCCGCCAGCCGCGGAGCAGATCCCCGACCGCAGGAGCTGCGGATGACACGGCAACCATCGCCGCCGACCATACAACGCGGCGTGCGCGACAATGGGGGCGTGTCGCGCCGCGTGTCCTCCTCCACCTTCGTCGGGCGCGGCGCCGAGCTCGCGCTGCTCGGGAACGCGCTCGACCGCGCCGCGGACGGACGGCCGGCGTTCGTCTTCGTCGGCGGCGAGTCCGGGGTCGGGAAGACGCGCCTGCTGCGCGAGTTCGAGTCCTCCGCGCAGGACCGGGGCGCGCGCGTGCTGCTCGGGCAGTGCCTCGAGCTCGGCGGCGCCCAGATCGCCTATGCCCCGCTCGTCTCGGCGCTCCGGCCACTGGCCCGCGGCCTCGCGGCCGAGGAGGCCGAGACGCTGCCGCTGTCCGCCCGCAACGCGCTGGCCGAGCTGCTGCCCGAGCTGGGCGGGACGGACTCGCGGACCGACGAGGACGACAGCGTCCGCCAGGGCCGCCTGTTCGAGGCGATGCTCACGCTGCTCGAGCGGCTCGGCCGCACGGGCCCGGTGCTGCTGGCGATCGAGGACCTGCACTGGGCCGACGGCGCCACGCGCGACTTCATCACCTTCCTGGTGCGCAGCGCGCGCGAGGAGCCGCTCTGCCTCGTCGTCACCTACCGCTCGGACGAGCTGCACCGGCGCCACCCGCTGCGCCCGCTCCTGGCCGAGCTCGAGCGCGCGGCCGGCGTCGACCGGCTCGCGCTGGAGCGCTTCGACCGCGACGAGGTCGCCGCACAGCTCGCGGGCATCTACCAGGAGCCGGCGCCGGCCGACCTGGCCGAGCGGCTCTACGCGCGCTCCAAGGGCAACCCGCTCTACACCGAGGAGCTGCTGGCAGCGCTCGAGGACGGCTACAGCTGGCTGCTGCCGGAGACGCTGCGCGACGTGCTGCTCGCCCGGATCGAGCGCTTGTCGGACGCGGCGCAGGCCATCGTGGGGATCGCCGCCGTGCTCGACCGGCCCGCCACGCATGCGCTGCTCGAGGCGGTGTCCGACCTGCCGCCGGACGCGGTCATGGAGGGCGCGCGCGAGGCGGTCGCGCACCAGGTCCTCGTGATCGACGCGCGCGGGTACTACGCGTTCCGTCACGCGCTCGTCGGCGAGGCCGTGCACGGCGACCTGCTCCCCGGCGAGGACACGGCGCTGCACGCGGCGATCGCCCGCGCGATCGACACGCGCCCGGAGCTGCTCGGCGACGTGACCGACGCCGACGTCGCCGCCGAGCTGGCCTGCCACTGGAAGAGCGCGCACGAGCTGGGCCGCGCGCTCGGCGCGAGCGTCAAGGCCGGCATGGCGGCCAAGCGCGTCTACGCCTACGAGGTCGCGCTGCGGCAGTTCGAGCGCGCGCTCGAGCTGTGGGAACGCGTGCCGGACGCCGAGGAGCGAGCGGGGACGGACCGGGCCGAGCTGCTCCGCCTGGCCGCGGTCGCGGCGGGCGCGACGGGCAAGGCGTCGCGCGCCGTCGCCCTCCTGCGCAAGGCGCTCGAGGCGCTCGACCCGGCGGCCGAGCCGATCCGCGCCGCAGGGCTCCACCAGCGGCTCGGACACTTCCTGCGCCAGGCGGGCAAGGGCGGCGAGAGCTTCGCCGCGTTCGACGCCGCGGTCGCCCTGCTCCCGTCGGGGCCCAGCGCCGAGCGCGCACACGTCCTGGAGGAGCGGGCGCGCGTGGAGATGCTGCTGGGCGACTTCGCCCAGGCGCTCACCACCGCCGAGGCCACGCTCGCGGAGGCCCGCGCCGCCGGCGACGAGACGACCGAGGTGCGCGCGCTCATCACGCACGGCTTCCTGCGCGCGGGGCTCGGCCACGTCGAGGAGGGCATCGCCACGATGCGCGCGGCGCACGCGCGCGCCCACGGGGCGACGTCGCCGGCCGACTGCTCGCGCGCGGCCGTCAACCTCGCCGAGGCGCTCGACCTCACCGGCAGCACGGAGGAGGCGCTCGAGGTGGTGCGCTCCGAGATCGAGGACACCCGCCGGCGGCCGGAGCGCACGAGCTTCGACGCGTTCCTCGTCATGCAGGGCGTCAACCTGCTCGTGCGGCTCGGGCGGCTCGCGGAGGCGCGCGAGCTGCTGCCGCCGCGGGTCCCGGGCGAGGCCGTCTCCTACACCGGGATCTTCTGGCGCGACAGCCGCGCACGGCTGGCGCTGCTCGAAGGCGACCTCGACGCGGCGCGCGAGGAGCTGGTCGAGCTGTGCCGGCTCAGCGAGGCGGCCCTCGAGCCGCAGTGGGTGGAGCCGCGGACCGAGATGGAGGTCGAGATGGCCATCCGCGAGGACCGCCCGGACGACGCGCGCGAGATCGTGCTGCGCGCCGTCCCGCGCCTCGTCGGGTCCGACGAGGCGACGCGGCTGGTGCGTCTGACGTGGATGGCGCAACGCGCCGAGGCCGAGACGGCCGGGCGCGCACAGGCGCTCGGGGAGCCGTATGCGCCGAAGCTCGACGACGTCGCCGCCGTGCTGCGCGAGCGTGCGGACGCGCGCCCGCAGTTCGACGAGGCGCGCGGCTGGGGCGAGCTGGCCGAGGCCGAGCTGCAGCGCCGGCGCACCATGCTCGGCGAGGCGCCCGCCGACCCCGGGCCGTGGGAGCGGGCGGCGGGGATGTTCGCCGCGCTCTCGCTCCCCATCCCCATGACCTACGCGCGCTACCGCGCGGCCGAGGCGCACGTCACGGCCGGCGACCGCGGCGCCGCCGCCGGCCCGCTGCGCGAGGCCGCCGCGACGGCGGCCGGGATGGGCGCCGCGCTCCTGACCGCCGACGTCGAGGCGCTCGCGCGCCGCGCGCGGATCGACCTCGCCGAGGCCGGGCCCGAGCCGGAGCCCGAGCCCGACGACTCGCCGGTCGCCCGGCTGGGCCTGACCCCGCGCGAGCTCGAGGTGCTCCTGCTCGTCGCCGAGGGCCGCACCAACCGCGCGATCGGGGAGGTGCTGTTCATGAGCGAGAAGACCGCGTCGGTGCACGTCTCGCGGATCCTGGCCAAGCTCGGCGTCCACGGGCGCGTCGAGGCGGCGGCCGTCGCGCACCGGCTGGGCCTGGCCGGCGCGGCGCGTTAGGAGTTCGCAGCATCTCGGTCATACCCTGTACGGCATGGCGACCGAGATCCAGAAGACCGACGCGGAGTGGCGCGCCGAGCTCACTCCCGAGCAGTACCACGTCCTGCGCGAGGCGGGCACCGAGCGGCCGTTCACGGGCGCGCTCCTGAACAACAAGGCGGACGGCGTCTACACGTGCGCCGGCTGCGGCGCCGAGCTGTTCGACTCGGACACCAAGTTCGAGTCCGGCTCCGGCTGGCCGAGCTTCACCGAGCCGAAGGTGGCCGAGGCCGTCGAGCTGCGTGAGGACGGCTCCCTCGGCATGCGCCGCACCGAGGTCGTGTGCCGCCGCTGCGGCGGGCACCTCGGCCACGTCTTCGACGACGGCCCGCGCGACAAGGGCGGCATGCGGTACTGCATGAACTCCTGCTCGCTCGGGTTCGAGCAGCAGGGCTAGACGCGGTCCGCGCCGGGGCGGCCGCTCAGGCCGCCCCGGTCGGTGCGCCGGCGAGCAGCGGGCGCTCGCCCGACAGCTCGGCCAGCGCGCTCCACCGGCCGGCGCGCAGCGCATCCATGACGCCGCCGACGGGGAACCCGCGGTTGATCGCGGTCCGCACCGCCGCCACCTCCTGCGAGTAGCCCAGGAGGATCGCGCCGACGATCCGTCCCTCCTCGATCACGAGCTTGCGGTACTTGCCGCCCGGCTCCTCGAGCGAGACGACCTGGTCGCCGGCCTGCTCCTCGAAGCGCCCGACGGAGGTCAGCTCGACGCCCACGACCTTGAGCATCGTGAACGGGATCGAGCCGCGGTACTCCTTGTCGCCGCCGACCGCGTTGTCGGCCGCGACCTCGGCCTGCTCGACCGCGACGGGCCAGAGCCCGTGCACGCGGCCCGCGTGCTCGGCGACGTCGCCCGCGGCGAGGATGTTGTAGTCCATCGTCCGCATCCGCTCGTCGACGAGCACGCCGCGGTTGACCGCGAGGCCGGCCGACTTCGCCAGCCCGGCGTTCGGGGCGATCCCGGCCGCGGCGAGGAACACGTCGACCTCGAGCGCGCGGTTGTCGGCCAGCAGCGCCAGGTTCACGCGGCCGTTGCCGTCGAGCGCGACGGTCTCGGCGTTGCACAGGATCTGCAGGCCGAGGCCTTCGAGGTAGGCCTGCAGGAGCGCCGAGGCGCGCGCGTCGAGCTGGCGCCGCAGCAGCCGGTCGCCGCGCTCGAGCACCGTGGTGCGCAGGCCGAGCTTGTGCAGCGCGTAGGCCGCCTCGAGCCCGAGCAGCCCGCCGCCGGCGACGACCGCCCGCTGCGCGCCGTGGCGCTGGGCGAACGCCCGCAGGCCGAGCGCGTCGTCCGCGGTCCGCAGCACGAACGTGCCCGGCGCGCCGAAGCCCTCGATGTCGGGCACGAACGAGCTCGAGCCGGTGGCGAGGATGAGGCGGTCGTAGCGGAGCTTCTCGCCCGTGCCGAGCGCGACCTCCTGCTTGAGGCGGTCGATCGAGCGCGCGCGCGTGTTCAGCCACGGCGTGATCGCGTGCTCGTCGTACCACTTCTCCGGGTTGAGGTAGAGGCCCTGCATCGCCGAGCGGCCGTAGATGAGGCGGGCGATGCCCATGCGGTTGTACAGGTGGTGGGCCTCGTCGGCGACCAGGTCGATCTGGGCCATCGGGTGGCGCCGGCGGACGTGGTCGGCGGCGGTCACGCCGGCGATCCCGTTGCCGAGCACGACCACGCGCTCGACCGAGCGGTCGTACTTGAAGGCCGCGATCCGCGAGAGCGACGGCTTGGCCGGCTTCTCGGGCTCGAGCTTCATGGTCACCGGGCCCTGGACGCGGGCGCAGCAGGCCATCCGCGTGTTGTCGGCGAAGCCGAGCCGGTCGAGCGTGGAGCGCTCGTCGTCCGAGATCGCCGACAGGTGCTCCATCCCATCCGACACGCAGACCGGGTCGGCGCCGCAGACGCCCATGCGGCAGCCCGACTCGATCTGGAGCCCGCCGGCCTCGGCGGCCTCGAGCAGCGTCATGCCGGGCTTGGCCACGACGTGCTTGCCCTCTGGCGCGAACGTCACCTCGGGCGCGCCGACGTTGAGCGCGCGGTGCGAGGCCATCGAGCGGCTGGCGGCGATGTCGGCGAGCGGCTTGACGGACGGCTTCCTGCGCACGGGCTCGTGCGCGGCGGCCTGGGCGGCGAACGCCTTCTCCTTGGCGTAGGTGCGCAGCAGCCAGCCGGCGGCGAGCAGGATGGCGACGGCGCGCACGCCCCACGTCGCGGCCTCGGGCACCGAGCCCGCGACCGCGTCGACGAACAGCGGCCCGCCGTACCAGTAGAAGAGCGAGAAGCCGAGCGCGCCGTAGAGCGTCGTCACCTTGTGGGTGGAGACCTTCAGCAGCGAGTCGAGCGCGTAGAACACGGCGATGCTCGCGGCCAGGTACAGGCCGAACTGGCCGTAGAGCTCGAGGATCTCCTCGCCGCCGCGCGCCTCGGGCAGGTTGAAGAAGGCGAGCACGAGCCCCGGGAAGGCGGCCGCGAACAGCTTGCGCTGGGCGGGTACGGATATATCGGGGTCGTTGAGATCGGCGAGGAACGCGACCTTCGGGTTGAAGTCGTAGCAGGACTTGGTGCAGCCGACGCACGGCGTGCAGTGCGAGTTCGCGACCAGCTTGTACGGCGTCTGGCCGTACAGGCGCTGGATCGGGAGCAGCGGGCAGATCGACGAGCACCAGCCGCTCTTGCCCTTCAGCAGCATGCCGCCGACGAAGCCGCCCGTCAGGGCGCCGAGCAGCAGCAGGGCGCTCGCCGGGCCGGAGTCGTCGAGGCCGACCTTGCGCAGCGAGACGAACAGGATGAAGAGCCCGGCCGCGATCACGAAGCCGTACTCCTTCAGCCAGTCCGGCGCGGTCAGCGCCTTGGAGAGGCCGAGCACGCGCGGCGTCTGGTTCGAGGCCGACAGCGGGCAGATGTTGCGCCACAGCCCCGGCACGACGAGCCACAGCAGCGGCAGCATGGGGATGACGAGCTTCCAGAGGACGAACAGGCCGTCGTCCGGGGCGGCCACGAGGGCCATGGCCAGGCCGATGGCGCCGAGCAGCGAGCCGACGCGGATGGCCTGCCATGCGCCGACCGGCAGACGCGTCGGGATCTGCGTGTAGTTCGGGAAGGCGGTCATGATCAGCCCGTCCACGCGGGAAGGGCCGCGCCGGCGGCGCGGAGGCGGGCGGCGAGGCCGCGGCCGAGGTCGCACAGGATCGTGCGCCCGAGCCGCGCGTCGCGGGCCGCGAGGGCCTCGTAGGCGTCCCAGCTCATGCGGGCCAGCTCGCCGTGCGTGCCGGCGTGCAGGGTGACCGCGCGCGGCTCGCCGTCGAGGAACGCCGCGACGCCGATCGCCGCTGGAGCGATCACCTCGTCGCCGCCCTCGGCGGTCAGCCGGCCGTCGAGCAGCAGGTAGAACGCGCGGTCGCGCTCGCCGGCACGCAGCACCGTGTCGCCCGGGTGGAAGCGGAGCGTCTCGGTGGCGGCCAGCACGGCGTCCCACTCCGCCACCGTGGCGTAGGGGAGGAAGCCGGGGTCGGAGGAGGTGGCCGGCGGGGTCTGCGCCGGCTCCGGGACGGAGCCGGCGGGCAGCGTGGGGTAGTCGAAGAAGCCGGTGGTGTCCATGGTCACTTGATCGCGCTCACGGTGTCGTCGGCGAAGTTCGTCACCCACACGGCGCCCTTGGTCGCCGTGATGCCGATCGGGTTCCGGCCCACCGGGATCGGGCTCCCCGACACGCGGTTCGTCTCGGGATCGATGCGGGTGACGGTGTTCGACCTGCTGTTGACGACCCAGATCGACCCGAACGCCTGCACGAGCTCCTTCGGCTCCTTGCCGACGGGGATCCGGGCCACGACCTCGAACGTCTCGGGGTCGACGCGGGTGACCGTGTCGTCGTGCAGGTTCGAGACCCACACGCCGCCGAAGGCCTCGGTCACCCCGCGGGCGCCGGCGCCAACCTCGAGCGGTGCGCCCTCGACCTGGGCGGTGGTGGTGTCGATCTTCGACAGCGTCCCGTCCTTGAAGTTGGTCACCCACACCTTCGAGCCGACGAAGATGCCGATCGGGTGGTCGCCGACGCCGATCGGGTCGCCGACCGTCTGGGCCTGCGCGCGGTCGATGCGCTGGACGGTGTCGTCGCCGGTGTTGGCGACCCAGGCCAGCTGCGCGCCGAGCGAGATGCCCTGCGCGTTCTTGCCGATCGGGATCGTCGCGGTCGGCTGCAGCGCCGGCTCGCTCTGGAGCCGCTGGAGCTGGTTGCTCGACGCGTCGACGACCCACAGCGTGCCCTTGCCCGCGGCGATCTGGTCGGGGTTGCTCCCGACCTCGACGGGGTCGCCGACGACCTGGTCGAGGTCGGCGTCGATCTCGCGCAGCGTGCCGTCCTTCGCGTGCGACACGAAGATGCGCTTGCCGTCGGCGGCGATGCCGTCGGGGCCGTCGCCGACCTTGATCGTGTTCACGACCCTGGCCTGCCCCTGCCCCTCCGCCTGCTGGCCGGCCGGCGGGTCCTCGGTCTGCGCGGGCGGCTGCGCCGCGGCGGCGTTGCCGGCGTCCTGCTCCTTGTCGCCGCCGAGCACGCCGAGCGCGGCCACGGCGATCGCGCCGACGAGCAGCAGCGGGAGGACGAGCAGCAGGGCGATGCGGCGGCCCCTGGGCCAGCCCGCGGGTCCCTGCGGCCGCTTGGGCGGCGTGGCCGGTGCGCCGGGAGAGGAGGCAGGGGACGACGCACCGGCCGTGCCGTTCGGGGAGGAGGGGGCGACCGAGGCCGGCGGCGGCGTGCGCGGGGCCGGGGTGTCGGGCGCGGGCTGCGCCTGCTCGGCGGCGGCGCCGGTCGCGACGCTGCCCATCGGGGCGGGCATGACCTCGCCCTGCAGCGCGGCCCAGGCGGCGCGTGCGAGGTCGCCGGCCGACTCGTAGCGCTCGGCGGGGTCCTTCCCCATCGCCGTGCCGATCACGACGTCCAGCCCGGTGGGCGTGCCGGGCCGCGCGAGCGGGGAGGCGGCGGGCGCCGGGTCGTTGAGGTGGGCGTACATCTTCGCCAGCTCGCTGTCGCGCGGGAACGGGACGCGCCCGGTCAGCGTGTGGAAGAGCAGCGCGCCGAGCGCGTACACGTCGGCGCGGGCGTCGGCCTGCTCGCCGCGGATCTGCTCGGGGGCGGCGAAGTCCGGCGTGCCGACGAAGTGGCCCGTGCGGGTGAACCCGGCGGAGGCCGCCGCCGCGTGCTTGGTCAGCCCGAAGTCGGTCAGGTAGGCGTGCTCCTCGCCCTCGTGGGCGATCAGCACGTTCGGCGGCTTGACGTCGCGGTGGACGAGGCCGCGGCGATGGGCGGCGTCGAGCGCGGCGCCGACCTGCCAGATGATGCGGACCGCGCGCTCGGCGTCCAGCCCACCCTGCGACTCGACCAGCGTGCGCAGGTCGGTGCCCTCGACGTAGCGCATGGCCAGGTAGAGCGTGCCCTCGGACTCACCGGTCTCGAAGATCGGCACGACGTTCGGGTGGTCGATCGAGGCGGCGAGCTGCGCCTCGGACTTGAAGCGGTTCCGGAAGTCCAGGTTCTCGGCGAACTCGGCGGCGATCACCTTGAGCGCGACCTGACGGTCGAGGCCGAGCTGGGTGGCGCGGTAGACCACGCCCATGCCGCCCTGGCCTGCCACGCCGTCGATGCGATAGCCGCCGAGGACTGTCCCGGTCTCCATGTGGGGGATGGATGCGGTCATGCCCCCTACGACGACCGCCCCGGGGTCGTATTCCCGAGGTCGTGCGATCTGCCCGATCGAACCCGGCACGCCCCCGCCTGCGTAGCCCCTACCGTGGAGCCGATGGCGCTCGTCTGCGCGCGCGGGCTGGTCCGGACCTTCGGCGAGGGCCGTGCCGCGCGGCGGGTGCTCGACGGGGCCGATCTCGACGTGGAGGCGGGCGAGGTCGTCGCGGTGCTCGGGCGCTCCGGGTCGGGGAAGTCGACGCTGCTGCACGTGCTCGGCGGGCTCGACCGGCCCGAGGCGGGGAACGTCTCGGTGGCGGGGAGCCCGGTGACCGGGGTGGGCGAGCGCGCGCTCTCGGCGCTGCGGCGCCGCCACATCGGCTTCGTCTTCCAGTTCTTCCACCTGCTCCCGGAGCTGAGCGGGGAGGCGAACGTGCTGCTCGCCGGCCGCGTCCGCGGGGCGCGGCCCGACGCGGCGGCGCGGGGCGGGGCGCTCGTCGACCGGCTCGGGCTGCGCGACGTGGCCGCGTCGCTGCCGCACCAGCTCTCCGGCGGGGAGCAGCAGCGCTTCGCGATCGCCCGCGCGCTCGTCAACGACCCCTCGCTGCTGCTGGCCGACGAGCCGACGGGCAACCTCGACGTCGAGGCGGGCGCCGGCGTCCTCGCGCTGCTGCGCGAGCTCGCCGACGAGGGCCGCGCGGTCGTGCTCGTCACGCACGAGCGGGCTGCGGCGGAGATCGCCGACCGCGTGCTGCGGCTCGAGGGCGGGAAGCTGGTGCCGGCGTGAGCGCGCGCGGGCGGCGATGGCTCGCGGCGCTCGGCGTCTTCGCGGCGGCGCTCGTCGTCGGGACGGCGGCGACCGTGGGCTACGGGCTCGCGACGGGGTTCGACCGCGCCGCCGCGCGCGCGGACCTCCCCCACGTGATCGCGCGCTTCGACAGTGAGGATCGCGCGCGGGTGGACGCGCGGGTCCGCGCGCTCCCGAACCTCGCCGCGCGCTCCTACCGGCACGAGGAGAAGAACGTCGGCCTGCGGGCGAACGGGCACGCGACGCGCAAGGGCGTCGTCCACATCACCGCCGGCGGGCGGCGCGGCTACGCGGTCGTCGAGGGCCGCGACCTCCGCGGCCCGGACGAGGTGCTCGTGGAGCGCGGCCTCGCGCGCGAGTGGGACCTCGCCCCCGGGGACCGCATGGAGGTGTTCCGCGGCTGGGACGTGCGGGTCGTCGGCGTCGCGGTCGAGCCCGACAACGTCGCCTTCCCGCTCACCGTCACGCCGCGCATCTACGCGTCCGACGCGTCCTGGGACGGCCCGGTGCCGGTCAACCTCGCAATGCTCTGGCTCGCCGACCCGGCGCGCGCCGACATCACGCTCGCGCAGGCGCGCGCCACGACGTTCGGGATCGGCGGCCTGTCGTTCGTGACGCGCGCGGGGATCGAGGTCCTGCTCGGGCAGGCGGCCGGGATCGTCATCGCCCTGCTCGGTGCGTTCTCGCTCGTCGCGCTCGTCGCGGCGGGGACGATGCTCGC
Organism: uncultured Solirubrobacteraceae bacterium; assembly: GCA_963827335.1. Taxonomy (GTDB): domain Bacteria; phylum Actinomycetota; class Thermoleophilia; order Solirubrobacterales; family Solirubrobacteraceae; genus DASQMT01. The sequence continues at coordinate 83,750 of CAWHAP010000023.1, read as the reverse complement.
CGCGACGGCGCAGGCGGACGTGCAGCGGCGGCTGCCCGCCATCGGCGTGCAGCGGGCGCTGGGCTTCACCGCCGGCGCGCTCGCCGCGCAGCAGGCGGCAGCGGCGGCCCGGGTCGCGGCCCCGGCGGCCGTCGCGGGACTGGCCGTGGGCGCGCTCGCGGTGCGCGGCCCGTCGGCGGCCCTGCTCGCGCAGCTCAACGAGCTCCCGCCGGGCGCCGCGCTGCTGCCCGTGCTCGCCGCCTGCCTGCTGGCGATCGTCGCGATCGTCACCGCGGCGGCGACCTGGCCCGCCTGGCGCGCCGCGCGCCGCCCGCCGGCGGAGATCCTCCGCGGCGGGGATCTGGCGCCGCGATCGCCGCGATCCCCGGGTGCCGGCGCCGGGCTGCTCGCCACCGGCGCGCGCTTCGCCGTCGCCGCGCGCGGGCGCTTCGCCGCGACCGTCGCGACGGTCGCCGTCTGCGCGGGCGTCGTGACGCTGATGCTCGCGCTCGCGTCGCTCCTGCAGCGGCTGCGCGACGACCCGGGGACGGTCGGCAAGCGCTACGAGCTGACCGTGCGGCTCAACCCGTTCGAGGTCGGCGCCGTGCGGGCCATCCCTGGCGTCGAGGCGGCGTCCGAGCGCTACCAGGCCGACGTCGCGGACTCCTACCGGCTCGGCGAGCCGCTGCGCATGGTCGCCTACCCCGGCGACCACACGGCGTTCGAGGCGCCGCCGCTCGCCGCGGGCCGGCGGCTCCGGACCGACGGCGAGGCGGAGGTCGGCGTCGGGCTCGCCGATGCGCTCGGGCTCCGGCCGGGCGCGACGCTCGCGGTGCAGGCGGAGGGCGGCGGCGAGGCGCGCTTCCGCGTGGCCGGCGTCGTCCGCGCGCTCGAGCACGACGGGCGGATGGCCTACGTGCGCCCGGCGCGGCTGCTCGCCGCGCAGCCGCGCGTCGGCTCGACGATCGCCGTGCGGCTCGCGCCCGGGGCCGATCGCGCCGCGGTCGAGCGGCGGTTGACGGCGCTCGGGGCGCCACCGCAGTCCGCCACCGCGGCGACGACGCGCAACGCCGCGTTCCTCGGGGTGCTCGCGGCCGTGCTGCGAGGCGTCGGGCTCGCGGTCGGGCTCGTCTGCCTCTACGCGCTCGTGCAGGCGCTGGCGATGACGGCGCGCGAGCGGCGCGGCGCGGTCGCCCTCCTGCGCGCCTGCGGCGGCGACGCGCCGACGGTCGCCACCGTGCTCGCGGGCGCGGCGCTCGTCGTCGCGCTGCCGGCGGCGATCCTCGGCGTGGCGCTCGAGCGGTTCGTCTTCGGCCCGGTCGTCTCGCGGCTCGCGGCGGGCTATGCCGAGCTGCCGCTCGCCCCGTCGGCCGGGCAGGCGGCGCTCGTCGTCGGCAGCCTGCTGGCGCTGGCCGCCGCCGCGACGGCGGTCGTCGCCCGCCGGACCATGCGCGAGCCCGTCATCGAAGGGCTGCGTGAGGAATGAGCGCGCGCCGCGCAGCCCGCGGCCTCGCCGCCGCCGTCTGCGTCGCCGCCGCGCTCGCCGCGTGCGGCGGCGCGGACCCGGTGGCGCCCGCGCCATCGACGCTCGAGGCGACCTTCGTCGACCGCGACGGGGACGGCGCGCTCGAGCGCGGCCCGGGCGAGCCGCTGCGCGACCGGACGGAGCTGGCGCCCACCGCGCGCCCGGGCCGCACGCTCGTGACGCTCGCGCAGATCACGGACGCGCACGTGCGCGACGAGGAGTCCCCGGCGCGCGTGCCGTTCCTCGACCGGCTCGGCGACCCGTTCACGTCGACGTTCCGGCCGCAGGAGGCGCTGAGCCCGCAGGTGCTCGCCGCCGCCGTGCGCGCGGTCAACCGGCTCGGACCCGACGCCACCGTGGTCACGGGCGACCTGATCGACTCCGCCGCGCAGGCGGAGCTCGACCAGGCGCTCGCCGTGCTCGACGGCGGGCCGGTCGACCCCGACACGGGCGCGCCCGGCTACGACGGCGTCCAGGCGGCCGACGACCCCGACCCGCTCTTCTACCGGCCCGCCCTGGACGCCCCGCGGCATCCCGGGCTCCTTACGGCGGCCGCGCGCGGCTTCCGCTCGCCCGGCCTCGACGCGCCCTGGTATCCGGCGCTCGGCAACCACGACCTGCTGGTGCAGGGCGAGACGCCGCCGACGCCGCGGCTCGCCGCGTTCGCCACGGGCACGCGGATGGTCGTGGGGCTGGACCCGGGGCTGCGCCCGCGCGCCGGGGTCGACACGGCGGCGGCCGTCGACGCGCTCCTCGCCGAGGGCGCACCGGGCCGGTCGCTGGCCGTCCCGGCCGACCCGGATCGCCGCCTCCTCTCCCCCGCCGCCCTGATCGGGCGGCTGACCGGCCGCGACGACGCCCCGCCCGAGCTGCGGGGCGCTGCGGGCCGCCCCACGCTCGACTACGCCTTCGATCCCGCGGCGGGCGTGCGCGCGCTCGTGCTCGACACGGTCGACCGCGCGGGCGGCTCGCGCGGGCTGCTGCGCCCCGCGCAGCTCGCCTGGCTGCGGGCCCGGCTCGCCGCGGCGGGCGGGCGCGCGCTGCTCGTCTTCACCCACAACCCGCTCGACGACACGGCCGGCGGCGACGAGGCCCTCGCCGCGCTGGCGGCCTCGCCGGGCGTGGTGGCCGTGATCGCCGGCAACTCGCACCGCAACCGCATCCGGCCGGACGCCCGCGGCTTCTGGCGGATCAGCACGTCCTCGCTCGCCGACCATCCGCAGCAGGCGCGGGCGCTCCGGCTGCGCGAGACCGCGGACGGCCACGTGCTGGAGACGTGGATGATCGACCACGACGGCCGCGGCGTCGCGGGCGTGGCGCGCGAGCTCGCGTACCTGGATGCGCAGGGCGGGCGGCCGCAGGGCTTCGCGGGCGCCGCCGAGGACCGCAACGCGCGCCTGTTCGTGCGGCGCTGAGCGCGTCACACTCCAGCGCCGATGCCCCGCCACGTCCCGCTCGCCGTGTTCTACCTCGTCGCGGGCACGCTGCACTTCCTCCGCCCGCGGGTGTACGAGGCGATGATGCCCCGCGCCCTCCCGGCCAAGCGGGAGCTCGTGTACGCGAGCGGCGCCGCCGAGCTGATCGGCGGCGCCGCGGTCCTGCATCCCGCCACCCGGCGGGCCGGCGGGTGGTGGCTGATCGCGACGCTGATCGGGATCTTCCCCGCGAACGTGAACATGGCGCTCGCGAGCGAGCGGTTCCGCGGCATCCCGGCCTGGCTGCTGTGGGCCCGCCTGCCCCTCCAGGCCCTGCTGGTCGCATGGGCCTGGAGGGCGGCGGTCCGGGACGGCGGCTAGACGGCGACCGGCACCGGCGCGGCGTCGCCGCGCTGCGCGGCCTCCGCGTGCTCGCGACTCTCGCGCGACGAGATCAGCGTCGCGGCGAGGATCGCGCCCAGGACGGCGAACCCGGCGCCGACCATGAACGCGGTCTGGAAGCCCTGCGTCAGGGCGTCCGGCAGCGCCGAGGCGGCGCCGCCCGCGTCCTGCATGAGGCTGTCCGTGCGCGAGTTCGCGATCGAGGCCAGGATGGCCAGGCCCAGCGCGCCGCCGACCTGCTGCGACGTGTTGATGAGCCCGGACGCGAGGCCCGTCTGCTCGTGCTCGATGCCGCTCACGGCCGCGATCGTCATCGACACGAACGCGAACCCGAGGCCGACGGCCGCCAGCAGCGACGGGAACAGGATGTCGCCGAGGTAGGTGCCGTCCGTGTCGACCTGCGCGAACCACACGAGGCCGATCGCGGTGAGCACGAGCCCGGCGACGAGCACCGGCTTGAACCCGACCTTGGTGACCAGGCCGGAGGCGATGCCCGCCGACACGATGATCCCGACCGCCAGCGGCAGGTACGAGAGGCCGGACTTGATCGCGCTGTAGCCGAGCACCTGCTGCATGTACAGCGAGATGAAGAAGAACATCGAGAACAGCGCCATGGCCACGAGCAGGGCGACCGCGTTGGTCCCGGTGATCGTCCGCTTGCGGAAGATCGAGAACGGGACGAGCGGCGCCTTCGAGGCGCGCTCGACGATGTAGAACCCGCCGAGGAGCGCGACCGCGATCGCGCCCAGGCCGAGCGTCTGGCCCGAGGTCCAGCCCGCGTCGTTGGCGTCGACCAGCGTGTAGACGAGCAGCGAGAGGCCCGCGGTCACCGTGACGGCGCCCGCCACGTCGAAGCGGCGCTCGCCCTCGTTGCGGCTCTCGGGCAGCAGGCGCAGCGCGAAGAACGCGGCGGCCAGGCCGATCGGCACGTTGACGAACAGGACCCACTCCCACCCGGCGTACTCGGTGAGGATGCCGCCGAGCAGCACGCCGGCGGCGCCGCCGGAGCCGGCCACCGCGCCCCAGACGCCCATCGCCTTGTTGCGCTCTGCGCCTTCGGCGAAGATGACGGTCACGAGCGACAGCGCGGCCGGTGAGAGCAGCGCGGCGCCGAGACCCTGGACGGCCCGGGCTGCGATCAGCAGGCCGGGAGAGGTGGCGAGACCGCCGGCCAGCGAGGCCAGCGCGAACAGGATCAGGCCGGCGACGAACATGCGCCGTCGACCGAGGAGGTCGGCCAACCGCCCGCCGAGGAGCAGGAAGCCGCCGAAGAAGAGGGTGTAGCCGTTGACGACCCAGGACAGGTCGTCCTGGGCGAACTTCAGGTCCGTGCCGATCGACGGCAGGGCCACGTTCACGATCGACGCGTCGAGCACGACGACGAACTGGGCGAGCGCGAGCAGGGCCAGCGCGAGCCACTTCTTGTCCTGCGGGAGAGCTTGGGGAGACACGTGGGGAAACTCCTCGGATGGGGACTCAAGTGGAACGGGAGTTCCGGTTTCGGTTCGGCACGATACGGAACTTGGATTCCGGTTGCAAGTGTGGCTATCCTCACTTCATGACGTCCCCGGCGCGGCCCCTCATCCCCATCGACCCGGGCTGTGCGGTCAAGCCGCAGCGGGCGGACGCCCGGCGCAATCGCGAGCGCATCCTCAAGGCCGCCCGCGCCGTGTTCGGCAGCGAGGGGATCGACGCGCAGATCGACGACGTGGCCAAGCGGGCCAAGGTCGGCGTGGGCACGGTCTACCGCCACTTCCCGACCAAGGAGGCCCTGCTCGACGCGCTCGTGCGCGAGCGCTTCTCCGAGATCGCGCAGTTCGCCAAGGAGGCGCTGCGCCACGAGGACGCCTGGGAGGGCTTCTGCGAGCTCATCTGGCGCGGCGCCGAGCGCAACGCCGAGGACCGCGCCTTCTGCGACGCCGTCGCCTTCACCGACTGCTCGGAGATCGTCGCCGCGTCCGGGCTCGGCCACATGACCCAGGACCTGATGCACCGGGCGCAGGGGCAGGGCCGGATGCGGCTCGACGCCACCGACGAGGACGTCCCGATCATGATGTCGGCGACGGCCTCGGTGATGCGCAACCACCCGTCGGAGGCCTGGCGCCGCCACCTGACGATCATGCTGGACGGGCTGCGCGCTCCGGCGTCGTAACCTCTCCGCATGGCCACAGAGAACGTCGCCGATCCCGACGTCGAGGGGATCGCCTGGGACCTCGACCCCCTGCTGGACGGCGCCGGCGAGGGCGCCGCGGGCGTCGAGGCGCTGCTCGACGACGCGCTCGAGCGCGCCACCGCCTTCGCCGCCGCCCATGCCGGCAAGGTCGCCGCGCTCGACGGCCCCGGTCTCGCCGCCGCGATGCGCGAGCTCGCGGTGCTGCAGGAGCTCGTCGGCCGCGCCGGCTCCTACGCGATGCTGCGCTTCACCACCGCGACGGCCGATCCCGAGCGCGGCGCGCTGCTGCAGCGGGTCCAGGAGCGCGGCACCCAGATCGAGACCGCGCTGCTCTTCTTCGAGCTCGAGTGGGCCGGCCTGGAGGACGACCAGGCCGAGGCGCTGCTCGCCCACGAGGGCCTCGACTTCTGCCGCCACCACCTGCGCACCGCGCGGCGCTACCGCCCGCACCTGCTGTCCGAGCCCGAGGAGCGCATCCTCGCCGAGAAGTCGCTGACCTCGAGCAGCGCCTGGTCGCGGCTGTTCGAGGAGCAGGCGGCGGCGATCGCCGTCGACCTGCCCGGCGCCGAGGAGCCGGTCGCGCTCGAGATCGCGCTCAGCCGCCTGTTCTCGGGCGACCGCGACGAGCGCCGCACGACCGCCGAGGCCGTCACCGCCGCGCTGCAGCCCGGGCTGCGCGTGCGCGGCTTCGTCCTCAACACGCTGCTCGCGGAGAAGATGGTCGACGACCGTCTGCGGTCGTACCCGCACTGGCTCGCCAGCCGCAACCTCTCCAACGAGGCGTCCGACGAGTCCGTCGCGGCGCTGATCGAGGCCGTCCGCGGGCGCTACGAGCTGCCGCGCCGCTGGTACCGGCTGAAGGCCGGGCTGCTCGGCGTCGACCGGCTGGCGGACTACGACCGCATGGCCGCCGTGACCGACGAGGACGAGTCGATCCCGTGGGCGCGCGCCAAGGACATGGTGCTGGACTCCTTCGAGGACTTCTCCCCCGACCTCGCCGCGAGCGCCCGCGCGTTCTTCGACGAGCGGCGGATCGACGCCCCGGTGCGCCCGGGCAAGCGCGGCGGCGCGTTCTGCTCCTACACCGTGCCGAGCGCGGCCCCGTACGTGATGCTCAACTACACGTCGCGCCGGCGCGACGTGCTCACCCTCGCCCACGAGCTCGGCCACGGCGTGCACGCAGCGCTCGCGCGGCCGCAGGGCGTCTACCACTTCGCCACGCCGCTGACCCTCGCCGAGACGGCGAGCGTGTTCGGCGAGACGCTCGTGTTCGGCCGCCTGCTCGACGAGGCGCCGACGCCCGCGTCGCGGCTCGGCCTGCTCGCCGAGAGCATCGAGGGGTCGATCGCCACCGTCTTCCGCCAGGTCGCGATGAACCGCTTCGAGCACCTCGCGCACACCGAGCGGCGCGAGCAGGGCGAGCTCTCGATCGAGCGGATCGGCGAGCTGTGGGCCGAGTCCCAGCGCGAGCTGCTCGGGGACGCGGTCGAGGTGACCGAGGGCTACCACTCGTGGTGGTCCTACGTGCCGCACTTCATCAACTCGCCGGGCTACGTCTACGCGTACGCCTACGGGCAGCTGCTCGCGCTGGCCGTCTACGGCCGCTACGAGGAGGAGGGCGAGCGCTTCGCGCCCGCGTATATGGACCTGCTCGCGGCGGGCGGCTCGAAGCCGCCGGAGGAGCTGGGCCGGATGGTCGGCATCGACCTGGCGGATCCCGGCTTCTGGGACCGCGGGCTCGACCTCGTCGAGCGCCAGCTCGAGGCGGCCGAGGCCGCCGCGCGCGAGGCCGGCCGGATCTAGGCGTCCCAGGCGGCGGCGAGCACCCGCCGCCAGTTGCCCCAGGCCAGGCCCTCGAGCTCCGCCCCGGCGAAGCCGGCGGCGCGGAGGGCGTCGAGCAGCCGCGGCAGGCCGGACACGTCGCCGAGCGCCGCGGGCATGATCGCCCCGTCGAAGTCCGACCCCAGCGCGACGCAGCGCGCCCCCGCGACCTCGGCGACGTGGGCCGCGTGCTCGGCGATCCGCGCGAGCGGCGTGTCGGCGTCCTCGCACCCGTCCGCGCGCAGGAACCCGACGTGGAAGTTGATGCCCACGAGCCCGTCGCGCTCCCCGATCGCGCGCAGCTGGTCGTCCTTGAGGTTGCGCGGCGAGGCGCACAGCGCGTGCGCGCCCGAGTGCGAGGCGACGAGCGGGCCCGCACCCAGCTCGGCGACCTCCCAGAACCCATTCGCGTTGAGATGGGAGACGTCGACGAGGATCCCCAGCTCGCCGCACGCGCGCACGAGCGCACGGCCCGCGTCGGTCAGCCCCGGTCCCTGGTCGGGCACGCCGGGGAAGCCGAACGGGACGCCCGTCGCGAACGCGTTCGGCCGGCTCCAGACGAGCCCGAGCGAGCGCAGCCCGGCGGCGTGGAGCACGAGCAGCTCGTCGAGCCCGGTCCCGATCGGCTCGGCGCCCTCGGCGTGCAGCACGGCGGCGAGCCCGTCGCCGTCGAGGTCGGCCGCGGTGCGCGCGACGCGCAGGCGCCCGCCGGACCCGCGCTCGAGCCGGAGCAGGTACGCGACCTGCGCGAGCGCCTCGAGCCGCGCCCGGTCGGGGTCGATCGCCGCGAAGTACGCACCCGACGCGTAGGCGTCCTCGGGCGGGCTGCCGGTGAACACCGCGAAGCAGCCGCCGGCCAGCCCCGCCGCCTCGGCCCGCGGCAGGTCGAGGTGCCCGTCGCCGTCGCCCTCGAGGAAGCCGAGGGTGCTCTCGGCGACGCGCTTGGAGAGCACGTCGTTGTGCCCGTCGAAGACGCGCATCACGATCCGGCGGTCGCCGACGCCATGAGGCGGTCGACGCGGTCGGCCGGCATCGGCCCCGCGATCAGTCGGCCCTGCGCGCGGTCGCAGCCGAGCTCGCGCAGCCGCTCGAGCTGCTCGGGCCGCTCCACGCCCTCCGCGATGACCATCAACCCGAGCGTCTGGGCCATCTGCACGATCGCCGCCACGATCGCCGAGTCCTCCTCGTCGCGGCCGAGCCCTGCCACGAACGAGCGGTCGATCTTGAGCACGTCGAGCGGGAAGCGCTTCAGGTAGGACAGCGAGGAGTAGCCCGTCCCGAAGTCGTCGAGCATCAACCTCAGGCCGTACTCGCGCAGCGACGCCAGCACGGTCACCGGCGCGTGCGCCTCCTCCATCAGCACGCTCTCGGTGATCTCGAGCGCGAGCGAGCCGGGCGCGAGCCCGTGGCGCCCCATGATGTCGGCCACGCGCGCGGGGAACGCGCCGTTCGCGAGCTGGCGCGGGCTCGTGTTGACGCACACGAGCAGCGGCTCCGCGCGCGGGTAGCGCGCCTGCCACGCCGCGCCGTCACGGCAGGCGGCGGTGAGCACCCAGTCGCCGAGCGCGCCGATCAGCCCCGACTCCTCCGCGACGCCGATGAAGTCGACGGGATCGACCGTGCCGCGCTCGGGGTGCTGCCAGCGCACGAGCGCCTCGACCGCGGTCACCGAGCCGTCGGAGAGCTCGATCACCGGCTGGTAGACGACGCGCAGCTCGTCGTGCTCGATCCCGCGCCGCAGCTCGTTCTCGGTCCGCAGCCGGGTCAGCACCCGCTTGCGCAGCACGTCGTCGAACAGCTCGAAGCGGCCGCGGCCGCGCTCCTTCGCGCGGTACATCGCGGCGTCGGCGTCGCGCAGCAGGTCGGCAGGGTCGGCGTCGGCGCGGTCGGCCACGGCGATCCCGATGCTCGCGGTGACGAAGTGCTCACCCGCCGCGAGCACGATCGGCTGGTTGATCGCCTGCGCGACGCGCTCGGCCACCCGGATCGCCTCGTGCGGACCGTCGAGCTGCTCGCAGACGACGAGGAACTCGTCGCCGCCGAGGCGGGCCACCGTGTCGGAGGGGCGGACCGCGTCGTGCAGGCGCGGCGCGAGCGCGACGAGCAGGTCGTCGCCCGCGCGGTGCCCCATCGAGTCGTTGACGAGCTTGAACTGGTCGAGGTCGGCGAGCAGGACCGCGACCGCGCGGCCGTCGCGGCGCCGGCGGGCGAGCGCCCCCCCGAGCCGGTCGAGCGCGAGCGCCCGGTTCGGCAGGCCGGTCAGCGGGTCGTGCATGGCCCGGTGGCGGACCTCCTCGTCGACGCGGTTGCGGTCGACGGCACTCGAGACGACGTTGGCCACCGAGCGCAGGAAGTCGGCCTCGTCGGGCGCGAACCGGCGCGCGGCGCGGGCGTGGGCGCCGAGCACGCCCCAGGCGCCGCCGCGCGCGGCGATCACCACGGACAGGCCCGCGCGGGCGCCGGCCTCGGCGAACGCGGCCGGGAAGGCGAAGCGGGTCTCCTCCCCGATGTCGGGCGTCACGACCGGCTCCTGCTGCTCGAGCGTGTAGCCGACCTGCGTCGCGGGCCCGGCGGGCACGAGGGCGCGGCGCACGAGCCCGTCGGGCCAGCCGACGCCCGCGACCAGGCGCAGGGCGGTGCCGCGCGGGGTGATCTCGAACACCTCGCACAGCTCCACGTCGAGCGTCGCGGCGACGGTCTCGGCGACGCGGTCCATGACCGCCTCGAGGTCCTGCTCGTCGAGCGCGAAGCGCCCGAGCGCCGCCACGGCCGACTGCTGGCGCGCCTGGCGCCGCACGGCCTCCTCCGCGGCCCGCTTCGCGGTGATGTCCTGGACGTGGGCGTAGAACCAGCCCTCGCCGCGCCGTCCGGGCACGAAGATCGAGTCGACGGCCGCCCACACGACCTCGCCGTCCGGGCGCAGGTAGCGCTTGACCAGGTCCTGCTGCGCCGCGCCGGCGATGCCGCCCTCGACGACCGCGCGGCTGCGCCCGATGTCCTCGGGGTGCGTGAACTCGGCCGGCGAGCGGCCGATCAGCTGCTCGCGGGGGCGGCCGAGCAGCCGGCACAGCGCGTCGTTGACCTCGGCCCAGCGCCAGTCCGCGCTGATGATCGCCATCCCGACCGGGGAGTCCGCGAAGCCCCGCTGGAAGCGGTCCTCGCTGACGCGCCGCAGGGTGGCGAGGTGCCGCGCGAACAGCCCGAGCGCGACGCAGCCGCACACCACGACGAGCCAGCGGCCCGCGAGGGCGTCGGCGACGACGACGTCCGGCTCGTCGGCGGCGAGCGCGATCAGGACGGCGGCGTAGAGCACGGCGATGAACACCGTCAACCCGATCGCGTAGCGCTGGGCGGTCGCCGCGAACGCGTACGGCGCGAGGCAGACGTAGAACAGGGCGAAGCCGCTGGCCGGGTCGCCGATGGCCAGCAGCGTCCCGGAGATCAGGGTCGCGGCGACGGCGAGGACGACGGTCGTGCCGAGCCGCGAGGCGCGGTCGAAGCGGCCGGCGAGCAGCAGCCCCGCGAGCACCCAGGTCGCCACCACCAGCGCGATCACGGGCCCGTCGTCCACCGCGTCCGCGTGCGGGAGCGCGACCCAGATGAGGACCATCGCCGCCCCGCCCGCGACCAGCCAACCGATGGCGCGCGCTCGCGCTCGTCGACCGGCCGAGTGCGCCTCCATCGCGCGACCGTACCCGACAAGGGCCCTGAGCGCTACACGATGGGGCGCTCCGCCACGCGCGCGATCCACGCGCGCAGGCGCTCGTGGCGGTCCGTCAGGGTCATCGCCTCGACCAGGACCCGGTGGAACGGCTCGTCGTCGTCGGGCTCGAGCTCGCCGACGGCGTAGCGCAGGAACGGCCACGCCGCGCAGTCCGCCGCGCCGAAGTCGCCGTACAGGTGATCGCGCCCGGACAGCAGACCCTCGAAGAGGTCGAGCCGGCGCTGCATCCGCCCGGCCCAGCGCCGGAGCTCCTCCGTCTCCCCGGAGCCCGCTTCGCGCGCGTCGGTGATCAGGTTGGGCTCGCGCTTCCACGCGCGGTTGAACCAGTCGATGAAGATCTCCACCTCGGCGGCGGCCGCGGGGTCGGCCGGGAACAGCGGCGGGTCGGGATGGCGCGCCTCCAGGTGGTGCAGGATGCGCGAGGAGTCGGCGAGCACCGTGTCGCCGTCGACCAGGACCGGGACGAGGTCCTGACCGCTGACCTCCCGCACCGGCGAGCGGTCGGCCGGGTCGACCGGCACGCGCTCGACCTCGAGGCCCTTGTGGGCGAGCGCGAGGCCCACGCGCTCGACGTTCGTGGAGTAGGGGATGGTGTAGAGGCGGAGCATGGGGCGCAGCCTGACGGCCGCAGGGAGCGCGCGCCATTCGGATCGCTGGTGACGGCTCCCAGCGTTGCTTCCACGGCTGGATCGACCATCTACGCTCGGGACGATGCGCCGTGCCGTCCTGCTCGCCGCGATGCTGCTCGCCGGCTGCGGGGGTGGCGGGGAAGGCCCGCCCGGCACGCCCGCGGCGCGGCCTGCGACCGCCGAGCGCTGGCCGGCGCCGTCGCGCTACGACCTCGAGCTCGACTACGCCCGGGGAACGCTCGGCGGGGTCGAGCGGATCACCTTCGCGAACACCGGGCCGGCGCCGCTGGAGCAGGTCTGGGTGCGGCTCTGGGGCAACGCCTTCGGCGGCTGCGAGCGGCGGTACGTCGACGTCCAGGTGACCGGGGGCGGGCGGGCCGGCGCCGAGCGCAGGGACTGCACGGCGCTCGAGGTCGTGCTCGACCGGCCGCTGGCCCCGGGGGCGCGCACGACGCTCACGCTGGCGATCGTGGTGACCGCGCCGGAGCGGCCGGACCGCTTCGGGCGCTACGCGGGCGCCGCGTACTTCGGCAACGCGCTGCCGGTCATGGCGGTCGCCGACGAGGACGGCTGGCACCTGCCGGCGTACACGTTCAAGGGCGAGAGCTTCTTCAGCCTCGCCGCGGCCTGGGACGTCACGCTGCGGCTGCCCGCGGGGACGCGCGCGGCGATGACCGGGACCGAGCGCGACGCCGGCGCAGCGGCGGCGCGCTCCGTCGCGGAGCGGGCGCGGGACTTCATGATCGTCGCGGGGCCGCTGCGTGAGGCCGTGCGCCGCGCCGGGGGCGTGACGCTGCGCCACTGGTCGCTGCCCCGCGGCGGCGAGGGGCCGGGCGCCGCCGGCCGCGCCCTCGGCATGGCCGCCCGCGCGCTCGCGGGCTACGAGCGGCGCCTCGGTCCGTACGGCCGCGAGGAGCTCGACGTCGTGGAAGGCCCGCGCGCGTACGCCCGCGGGGCCGGGCTCGGCATGGAGTACCCCGAGCTCGTGCTCTCGCCGGCGCGGTTCCGCGTGCTCGCCCACGAGGTCGCCCACCAGTGGTTCTACGCCATCGTCGGCAACGACGAGTGGGCCGAGCCGTGGCTCGACGAGGGCCTGGCCACGTACGCGCAGTACCGCCTCGTCGGCTACGAGCCGCCCTGCGACGCGCGCCCGTCGTCGCCGCCGCTCACGGCGACCGTGGCGCAGCTGGAGCGGTCGCCGCGCCGGATCTTCGCGGCGATCTACGACGGCGGGGCGTGCGCGCTCGGCGTGCTGGAGCGCGGGATGGGCCGGGCGCGGCTCGACCGGCTCCTGCGCGACCTGGTGCGCACGCACCGCGACGGCGTCCTCACCACCGCCGCGTTCGCCGCCGCCGTCGCCGATGCGGTCCCGGAGGATGCCGACGCCGGCGCGCTGCTGCGCCGCGCCGGGGTCCTCCCTGCGGCGGGATAGGCTGCGGCGGTGCCCGCCCCCTTCACCCGCGACTGGCCGGTGCCCGGCGGCGTCGCCCGGCGCGGGTCGGTCCTGCTCGTGCACGGGCTCGGGGAGCACAGCGGCCGCTACGAGCACGTCGGCGCCCGGCTCGCCGCGCACGGGCTCGAGGCGCGCGGCTACGACCTCGCCGGGCACGGCCGGTCGGCGGGCGCGCGCGGCGGCCTCGACCGCCCCGAGGCGCTGCTCGACGAGCTCGCCGCCGCCTTCGGCGCGCTGGCGGGCGACGGACCGCCGCCGTTCCTGCTCGGCCACAGCATGGGCGGCGCGATCGCCGCGCGGGCGGCGACGGGCGGCTGGGCCGCGCCGCGCGGCCTGATCCTCTCCTCGCCGGCGCTGCGGCTGCCCCGGATCGGGCGCGGGCAGGCCGCGCTGCTCGCGGTCGCGCGGCGGCTGCTCCCCGGCACGGGGTTCCCCAACCGGCTGCCCGTCGAGCGCATCTCCCACGACCCGGCCGTGGTCGCGGCGTATCGCGCCGACCCGCTCGTCCACGACCGGATCGCGCCGCGGCTCTACGACTTCCTCGCCGAGGCCGGCGCGGCCGCCCGGCGCGACGCGGCGCGGTTCGCCGTGCCCACGCTGCTGCTCGTCGCGGGCGCCGACCGCCTCGTCGACGCGCGCGGCGCGCGCGAGTTCGCGGACGCGCTGCCCGCCGGGGTCGGCACGGTGCACTGGCACGACGACCTCTACCACGAGCTGTTCAACGAGCGGGAGCCCGACCGGGAGCGCGTGCTGGGCGAGCTCGACGCCTGGCTCGTGGCGCAACTGGCCGCCGAACCTGACCCTCGAGTTGAGGCTTAGACTGCCGTGGACATGAAGCGCGGCGCCCTGCTGGCGGCGATCCTCGGCTCCGCCGTCGTCGGCGTCGACGCGACCGCCGTGAACGTCGCGCTGCCGACGATCGCCGACGACCTCGGCGGCGGCCTGGCCGGGCAGCAGTGGGTGTCGAACGCCTATCTGCTCACGCTCGCGTCCCTGATCCTCGTCTCCGGCTCGCTCGCGGATCTCTACGGGGAGCGGCGGATCTTCAGCCTCGGCGTCGCGGGCTTCGGGCTCGCTTCGCTGCTCTGCGCGGTCGCCCCGACGATCGAGCTGCTCGTCGTCGCCCGCGGCCTGCAGGGCGTGTTCGGCGCGCTGCTGACGCCGGCGTCGCTCGCGATCATCGTCACCGCCTTCCCGGAGAACGAGCGCGGCGCGGCGATCGGCAGCTGGACGGCGTGGGGCGGGATCGGCTACCTCGCCGGCCCGCTGCTCGGCGGCCAGCTCGTCGACCAGGCGTCGTGGCGCTGGGTGTTCTTCCTCAACCTCCCGCTGGCCCTGCTCACGCTCGCGCTCGCGCGGCAGTACGTCCCGGCCGGGCGCGGTGGGGACGAGCCGCGCCGGCACCTCGACCTGACCGGCGCGCTGCTGTGCGCGCTCGGGCTCGCGGGGATCTCCTTCGGGCTGATCGAGCAGCCGCTGCGCGGCTGGTCGGACCCTGGCGTCGCCGGGCCGCTCGTGGCGGGCGCGGCGCTGTTCGCCGCGTTCCTCGTCTACGAGCGCCGCACGCGCGAGCCGATGCTGCCGCTCGCGCTGTTCGGCCGGCGCAACTTCTCGGTGGCCAACGCCGAGACGTTCCTCATGTACGGCGGGATGGCGCTGCAGGGGTTCTTCCTCATCCTGTTCCTGCAGCAGGTCGCCGGCTTCAGCGCGACCGAGGCGGGCGCGGCGAACCTCGTGCCGACGCTCACGATGTTCGCGCTCTCGCGGCGCTCCGGCCGGCTCGCGGACCGCTACGGGCCGCGCTGGTTCATGACCGTCGGCCCGTGCTTCGTGGCCGGCGGGTTCCTGCTGATGCTGCGGCTCGACGGCGACGCCTCCTGGCTGGGGGACCTGCTGCCCGCGCTCGTCGTGTACTCGCTCGGGCTGGCCATCACCGTCTCGCCGCTCACGGCCACCGTGCTCGCCGACGCCGACGAGCACGACGCCGGCATCGCCTCGGCGATCAACAACGCGATCGCGCGCACGGCGGGGCTGCTCGCCACGGCGGCGATCGGCGCGGTCCTCGCCTCGTCGTACGCGGCGCGGCTGGACGACGAGCTCGCCGGCCGCGATCTGTCCCCTGCATCGCAGGCGCAGGTCGCGCTGGCCCGCGACCGGGCGCTCGCGCCCGCCGACACGTCCGGGATGCCCTCCGACGAGGCGGCCGTGGTCGCAGCGGCGGTCGAGGACGCGGGCGTGGCGACGTTCCACCTCGCCGCGCTGATCGGGGCCGGGATGCTGCTCGCGGCGGGCCTGCTCGGCGGCGTGCTGCTGCGCAACCCGCGGCGCCCGACCGCCGCGGGGAGGTGCCCCGGCGGCCAGCTCACGGGCGCGCCGGAGGAGGTCGCGCTGCCCGCGCGGACGCGTGCCACGGCCCCTGCCTAAGCGGGGGGTAACCCCATGGCGATCGCCTGATGCACTGGCATACTGCGCGGTATGGCGACGACGGTCGAACAAGGTCTCATCCCCTTGGATCTGCCGATCGTCGACGCCGAGCCGCGTGAGCGCGCCGACGCGCAGCGCAACCGCGAGAAGGTGCTCTGCGCCGCGGCCCGCCTGTTCGCCGAGGAGGGCGTCGAGAACGTCTCGATGGACGCCATCGCGGCCGCCGCCGGCGTCGGCAAGGGCACGCTGTTCCGCCGCTTCGGCGACCGTGCCGGCCTCGCCTCCGCCCTGCTCCAGGAGCAGACCCGCGCGCTGCAGGAGGCCGCCATCCGCGGCCCCGCGCCGCTCGGGCCCGGCGCGCCGCCCCAGGAGCGGCTCAAGGCGCTGGCCCGCGCGCAGATCGCGCTCATGGAGGATCACGTCGACCTGATCGCCGCGGCCGAGGCGGGCCGGCCGGCCGCGCGCTTCAACACCGGCCCCTACCTGTTCCTGCGCATGCACGTGGGGATGCTGATCCGCGACGCCGACCCGCTGGCCGACTGGGAGCTGCTGACCGACGTCGTGCTGGCCCCCCTGTCGGCGGACTCGTTCGTCTACTGGTGCCGGCAGCGCGAGATGGAGAGCGACCGCATCCTGGTCGTCTTCGACGCGCTCATCGATCGGCTGCTGCCGGCGTAGGCGCCGGCTCCCGCACCGCGAGGGTCCGGAGGGTCGACGCGGCGCGCACGGCCAGCGCGCCCGCCATGACGCCCGCGAGCCCGAGCAGGGCGACGTCGAGGACGGTCATGCCGACCCCGAGCAGCTCGAAGCCGAGCGGCGCGCCCAGCGCGAGCGCCGTGTTGAGCCCGATGAGCAGGAGCCGCGCCTCGGTCGGGCCGAGCCGGCCGTAGCCGAGCCGGAGCACGCCGAGCGCCTGGGTCTCGAGGTAGGTGTTGATCGAGAGGGTCAGGTAGGCGATGACGAGGACCATGCCCGTGGCCAGGAGCAGGTACGGCGAGAGGCCGAGGCCGATGCCGATGACCGCGGTGGCGATCGCGTCGGCGAGATGGTCGAGGTAGTAGCCGTAGGTCGGGCGCTCGATCCGGCGGACGCGGGCGAGCGTGCCGTCGAGCGAGTCGCCGAGCCAGTGCACGACGAGCAGGGCGCTCGCGGCCCACAGCCAGGTCCGGTCGCCGTCGGAGAGCACGTAGGCGGCGGCGATCCCCAGCGCGGAGAGCAGCGCGAGCAGCGTCAGGTGGTCGGGCAGCACGCGGCTCGGCAGGCGACGGGCGATCCACTCCAGCACGCGCGCCTCGGGGCGGGCGAGCAGGAAGGCCTTCTCTCGGGTGGCGGTGGCGGTGGCGGCGACGGCGGGCATGCGACTTCGGCTCCTTGTTGACCGTTGGTAGACAAGGATACCCCGGCCCGCGGTGCCGGTTACCATGGATCCCATGTCGATCGAGACCCAGGCCGACCTCGATGCGCTCCGGCGCGTCGGCCGCGTCGTCGCCGAGACGATCGCCGAGGCGCGGCGGCGCCTGTGCCCGGGCATGACCACCGCGGAGCTCGACGGCATCGGCGAGGAGGTCTTCGCGCGCCACGGCGCGCGCTCGGCCCCGCGGGACACGTACGGGTTCCCCGGGTGCCTCTGCCTCTCGGTCAACGACGAGGCCGTCCACGGCATCCCGGGCGAGCGCGTGCTCCGCGCCGGCGACCTGGTGAAGGTCGACGTGACCGCCGAGCTCGACGGCTACGTCGCCGACGCGTGCGAGTCGATCGGGGTGGGCACGGTGTCGCGCTCGACCGAGCGGCTGCGCACGACCGCGGATGCGGCGCTGCGGCGCGGCATGTCGGCCGCCCGCGCGGGCACGCCCGTGCGCGAGGTCGGCGCGGCGGTCGAGCGCCTCGTCGAGGCGCGCGGCTTCTCCGTGCTGCGCGACCTGCAGGGCCACGGCGTCGGGCGCGCGATCCACGAGCCGCCGGAGGTGCCGAGCTGGGACGCGCCGTGGGCGGGCGCGCCGCTCACCGAGGGGCTCGTGATGACGATCGAGCCGATCATCGGCGCGGGCGGCCGCGCGGTCGTGGAGACCGGCGACGGCTGGACGATCCGCACGCGCGACGGCGCGCGCTCCGCCCATGCGGAGCACACGATCGTCGTCACGCGCGATCAGCCGATCGTGCTCACCGCGGCCTGAGGCGCCGCGCGAGCGACGCGGGCACGAGCGCCTTGCGCGAGGCCGGGGACTGCAGCACCAGCGCGAGGGCCCACCAGCCGAGCGCCCAGGCCGGCCAGAAGTAGCCCGCGCCCGACAGCGCCCAGATCGCGATCAGGAGGACGCCGACCGCCAGGAAGGCGTGCCATCCGCCGTCGTGGCGGACGTGGCGGGGACGGTGCGGAGCGGGGGCGGCGCGGCGGCGCGCCGGCGGCGCGGCGGCGGACGGGAGGTCCCGGAGCAGCGCCTGGAGCTCGCCGTGGGTGCGTGCGCCGTAGGCGGCGCCGACCCGCTGCTCGAGCTCCTCGACGTCGAGCCGCCCGGCGGCGCCGTGCTCGCGGAGCTCGCTCACGGCGGTCTCGCGCTCGGCGTCCGAGGCGCGCAGGCCGGGGTCGCGCGGGGCGGGCGGTGCGGTCGGGGCCGGCGCCGCGGCCGGCCGGTCGGCGGAGCGGTGGCGGGAGTGGCACATGCTGTGCATTGTTAGCACTCACTCACAAGTTGTCAAGGGCGACGGCAGCTCTGCTGACGCAGCGGCTGGCGGAGCTCCGCGTGTCGCGTCCGCCCCGTGTGATGGCGGGCGCTCCGCGCACGTCAACGACTGGCTTTGAGGGCGGGTCCGGTGGCGGCAGCGCTCCCGTGGAACCGGTTTCACCGAGCGATTGTCGGATTGGGTGGTATATGGACCCCCAAGCCAGCAATCATCCGCTCGAACCGCTTCCGTCGTTCGTGCCGACCGCCGCCACCAGGACCCGCCTCCTCGATGCCGGTGTTGACGTTCGGCGGCGCCCGCCATCACGCCGGCGCGTGCCACGGCCGCGTCAGGGCCCGGACCCGGGCGCGCGGAGCAGCGCGTCCCCTGCGGGCGTCCGCTCGTAGCGCACCGCACGCCCGTCCCGCCGCGCGGTGATCAGGCCCGCCCGCCGCAGCACCCCGAGGTGCTCTGACACCCCGCCCGGGCTCGCGCCCAGCCGCGCGGCCAGCTCCTGCGTCGAGGCGGGTGCGGCGAGCTCGGCCAGGATGCGCGCGCGGCGCCGGCCCAGGAGCGCGTCGAGCGCACCCGTGCGCGGGCGGCGGGCCGGCTCCCAGAGGGCGCCGATCCCGCGCGGCGCGTAGATGATCGCCGGCTGCCACGGCGGGTCGAGCATCGACCAGACGCCGGGCCAGACGAAGGCGGCGGGCACGAGCAGGAGCCCGCGCCCGGCCAGCTCGACCTCGGCGTCGTACTGCTGCTCCACCTCGACCGCCCCGTCGCGCCAGCGCACGCGCGGGTGGAGCCCGGCGAACGCCGCGAGCGGCCCGCCCGCGGCGAGGCCGCGCGCGCGGTGGGCGACGTCCTCCTCCAGCGCCGCGACGAGGCGCTCCCAGTCCGGCGCGATCGCCCGCTCCCAGTACGCGGCCATCTGCGCGGCGAGCGCGGCGAGCCCCGCCGCCGGATCGTCGCGCAGGGCCTGCGCCGGCGCGGGCATCCGCCCGCCGGGGAACGCCCAGCCGAGCTCGCGCCGGACCTGCGCGGCGGGCGTCGCGCGGACGCGCGCGAGCTCGGCGGCGAGCTCCGCGCGCGGCGACTCCGGCGGCGGCGTCAGGAAGTCCGGGCGGTAGCCGCGCTCGGGCAGGACCGCGTCGAGCAGCGAGATGTCGAGCCCGCCGAGCCGCCGCCGCGCAGCGCGGGCCCACGGCGCGTGGAGCCCGTGCGGCCCGGGCGCGCGCAGCACCTCGACGCTCGCGGCCAGCTCGAACAGCGGCGAGATGGCGAAGCGGACGCGGCCGAGGTCCTCGGGGCCGAAGACGTAGCGGATCACGGGGCCTGGGTCTCCGCGAGCGTGATGGCGGGCGCTCCGCGCACGTCAACGGCCGCATGTAGGGGAGCGCGGGTGGGAGTGGCGCTCCCGTGGGAACTGTGAGCCCGGTACGAAACCCATGCATGTCATGGGTTTCGTACCAGGGACCTGCCGCTCCCCCCGGGACCCTCCCCCTCAATGCCGGGTGTTGACGTTCGCCGGGGCCGCCGCTCGCGTGGGGAGTCGACGCACACCCGAGGAACCGTACCCCGATTCGGGGACCCCCGAATCGTTGGACGTCCACCCCGCCCGCCCCGCATGCTCGCCCCATGGCCGTCGCCGCCGTCCCCGCGCCCACCGTCCGCAGCGTGCTCGGCACCCCGGCCGTGGCACGGCTGTTCGCGACCTCGATCCTCGCGCGCGTGCCGCTCGCGGCGATGGGGATCGTGATGATCCTGCGGACGCACGAGCTGACCGGCTCCTTCGCGGCGGGCGGCGCGGCGGCGGCCGCCGGGGCGCTCGCCTCCGGGCTCAGCCAGCCGCTGCTCGCCCGGCTCGTCGACCGCCGCGGGCAGGCGCGGATCCTGCTGCCCGGCGCGGCGGTCGCCGCGGCGGCGCTCGCCGTCTTCGCGCTCCTCCCCGCGGGCACGCCGCTCGGCCTGATCCTCGCGACGACCCTCGTCGCCGGGCTCGCCACGCCGCCGCTCGGCGCGGCGCTGCGCACGCTGCTCCCCGGCGTGATGGGCGATCCCGAGCGGCTGCGCGCGGCGTTCGCGCTCGAGTCGTCCGCGCTGGAGATCACCTACGTCGTCGGCCCGCTCGTGCTGGCCGGCGCGCTCGCCGCGTGGTCGACGACGGCGGCGGCGCTCGCGTGCTCCGCACTCCTGCTCGCCGGGACGGTGGCCTTCCTCGCCACGCCGGCGTCGCGCGCCTGGCGGCCGGCGGCGGCGCCGCCCGCCGGGCACGGGCTGCTCGGCGCGATGCGCAGCCCGGGCGTGCGCACGCTGTGCGTCCTGCTGGCGCTGGTGGGGCTCGCCTTCGGCGCGGTCGAGGTCGGCGTGCCCGCCGCGGCCGAGGCCGCGGGGCACCGCGGCGCGGCCGGCCCGCTCCTCAGCGCGTGGGGGCTCGGCTCGATGCTCGGCGGCCTGCTCGCCATGCGGCTGCGCCGCCCCGCGGGCCCGCGCGCGCGGCTGACCGCCACGATCGCCGCCCTGGCGGCCGGTCACCTGCTGCTGGCCGCCGCTCCCGGCCTGCTCGCGCTCGGCGCGCTGCTGCTCGTCGCGGGCCTGTCGATCGCGCCGAGCTTCGCCGCCACGTTCGCGCTCACCGACGGCCTGGCACCGCCCGGGGCGATGACCGAGGCGTTCGCGTGGCTGGGCACGGGCATCGCGGCGGGGCTGGCGGCGGGCGGCGCGCTCGGCGGCTGGGCGGCGGAGGCGCGCGGCGCGGATGCGGCGCTCCTGGTCGCGGGGGCGGCGGGCGTCGCGGCGCTCGCGGTCGTCGCCGCGCGCCGCGGCACGCTCGCTCCCGCCTGAGCGACCCCTTCTACGCTGACGCGGTCGTGCGCCGCGCCCGGATCACCGCCCTCGCCGCCGTGTGGCTGCTCGCGCTGTGCGGCACGGCCGCCGCGGCGACGACGCCGGCCGAGCTCGCCGACCCGCTCGCCGCGCACTGGGCCGCCGTCCAGAACGCGGACGGGACGTTCCCTGACTCGATCCGCCCCGGCACCCACACCTGGGGCCGCTACGGCGAGGCCGGCGTCGGCTACGGCCTGATCCTGGCCGGCGTCCGTACCGCCCGCCCCGACTGGATCGAGGCGGGCGCCCGCGCGCAGGCCTACGCCGCCGTGCACGCCGTCGACCGGCTCTCGGTCTTCGAGAGCATGCTGATGGCCTCGGGCTACAACCTGCTGCGCCGCCGCGCGCCCACGACCCCGGCGTTCGCCGCCCAGCCCGGCCTGTGGGAGGAGTACCTGCGCGGGATCAAGCCCGTCTACAACGCGCGCGTGGACGCGCCGCAGCTGCACTCGAACAAGTACATCGTCGAGGCCGTCGCCAACTTCGAGCTCGCCCGCAGCGGGCTGCGCTCCGACGTGCCCGGTGCCGTCCTGGCCACGCCCGGCGAGGCGCGCCGCCGCGGCCGCGACATCCTGGACCGGATCGTCCCCGCGCGGATCCGCTCGCTGCGCGCGACGGTGGCCGGGCACCGCGTGACCGCGCTGTCGGACCGCCGGCGCCAGCCGCTCGCCTATCACGCGCTGACCGCCGGGCTGCTGGCGCGGGCGATCGACGTCGCGGGCCCGGCCGGGTCGCGCGCCGCCCGCCGGGCGCTGCGGATCGGGGTCCGCACGATGTGGGCCTACCAGGCGCCCGACGGCGACCTCGCCTACTTCGGGCGCAGCCAGGGCCAGTCGTGGGCGCCGGCGCTCGGGGCGTACGCCGCGATCCGCGCCGCCGCGCCGGGCCCGTGCGGCCCGCGGCCCCGCGCGTTCCAGGGCGTCGCGGACCGCGCGCTCGGCCGGCTCGCCGCCCGGCATCCGATCGGCGCGGGCGGGATGGCGATCGTGCCCGCGGCGGACGGCCCCGCGACCGTCCCGGCGATCGACGACTACGCGAGCGAGGTCGTCTACAACGGGCTCACGCTGACCGCACTCGGGTGGGCGGCGGGCGCGCGCCCGAGCGGCTGCCGGCCCGGTCGCACGCTCGCCGCACGGCGCGGCGGCGCTGCGCGCCTCCCGTTCGAGGACGCGCGCTTCGCGACCGTCCGCGCCGGGCGCGTGTGGCTGGCCGTCAAGCAGTCCTCCCAGCCGCCCGACGGCCGCGCCGCGTTCGGGATCCGCGCGCTCGAGCATCGCGGCCGCGACGGCCGCTGGACCGAGCTCGTGCCCGCCGCGCCGCAGGTCGCCGGCGGGCCGCCGGGCAGCTTCGGCCCGTTCCTGCGGCTGCGCTCCGGCGCCCTCGCGCGACCGGCCGGGCGGGAGATCGAGGTGCGCCGCGACCGGATCCTCGTCCACGGCGGCTGGGTGGCGGGCGGCCGCTGGGTGCGCAAGCGCGTGACGTTCCGCTTCGTGCCCGTGGCGCGCGGCGCCCGGGTCGTGGTCCCGACCCGCAGGGGCGACCGCATCGTGTACTCGGCGCTGACCGCCGGCCGGCCGCGGCCCACGGCGCGCGGCGTGACCGCAGGCCCGGCCGGCACCCGCGCGTCCGCCGCGGCGACCGTGGCGCTCAGCGGGCCGTTCGCGTCCAGCGGCTCGCTGGACCTCTGGCGCTCCGACCTCGAGGTCCGGGCGCGCGGTCGCGAGGTCCGCTTCGCGGTGCGCGCACGCTAGGCCGCGTGCGGCGGGGCGTCCTCGGCCGGCGCGCGCGACCCGAGCGTCGCCCCCACGCTGGCGGCCACGACCATCCCGATGGCGAGCACGCCCGCGGTCGCGAGGTCCTGCTCGAGGATCAGGAACCCGAGCAGGGCGGCGATCGCCGGCTCCAGGCTCATGATCACCCCGAACAGCGCCGTGGGCAGCCGCCGCAGCGCGATCAGCTCGAACGAGAACGGCAGGAGCGGGATCAGCAGCGCGAGACCGACGCCGGCCAGCAGCACCTCGGGCACCAGCAGCTCGCTCCCCCCGCTCACCGCGCCGACCGGCAACGCGATGAGCGCGGCGACGCTGAGCGACACCGCCAGCCCTTCCAGACCGGCCCAGCGCGCGCCCACCCGCTTCGTGAGGAGGATGTACGCGGCCCAGCACACGGCCGAGACGCACGCGAAGCCGACGCCCGTGGCGTCGAGCGGGCCGCCCGCGCCGTCACCGAGCGTCAACAGCGCCACCCCCGCGGTCGCCAGCGCGACCCAGGCCACGTCGCGCGCGTGGCGGGAGCCGGCGAGCGCGACGCTGAGCGGGCCGAGGAACTCGATCGTCACGGCGACCCCCAGCGGGATGCGCGCGATGGCCTCGAAGAACGCCAGGGTCAGGATGCCGGTGCACGCGCCGAGCGCGCCCGCCGCGGCGAGATCGGAGCGCGAACGCCCGCGCAGCCGCGGCCGGGCGAGCGGGAGGAGGATCAGGGCGGCGAACGCGAGCCGCAGCGCGACGGTGCCCGACGCGCCGACGCGGTCGAACAGCGGCTCCGACAGCGCCGCGCCCAGCTGGATCGTCGTCATCGACGCCACGGCCAGCGCGATGCCCGGCGCGCGGGCCGCGGCGGGGAGCGGGATGGCCCGGGCGTCGTCCATCGCCCCAGGGTGACGGATGGCCCACTGCCGAACCGGACAACGCCGCGCGCGACGACGGTGCCATCATGGCCGACCGATGACTGCCGGCACCGACGATCTCCTGCGCGCCGCCGAGGCGCTGGCGGCCCGCGTGCCCCAGCCGCTCGCCGGCCTTGCGCGCCTCGCGTACAACTACCGCTGGTCCTGGACCCCGGGCGGCCCCGAGCTGTTCGCCTCGATCGATCCCGTCCGCTGGGAGCGCTGCGGGGAGAACCCCGTCCGCCTGCTCGGCGAGGTCGACGCCGCGACCCTCGACCGCGCGGCGGCCGACTCCGCCGTGCTCGACGGCATCGCCGCCGTCGCGGCGGCCGTCGACGCCGACCTCGCGCGCCCGGTCGCCGACAGCCCGGCCAGCGCCGAGCACCCGATCGCCTACTTCTGCGCGGAGTTCGGCGTGCACCGCTCGCTGCCGGTCTACTCCGGCGGTCTCGGCGCGCTCGCGGGCGACATCCTCAAGGAGGCCTCCGACCTCGCGCTGCCGCTCGCGGCCATCGGCCTCATGTACCGCCAGGGCTACTTCCGCCAGCGCATCGACAGCGGCGGCTGGCAGCACGAGTACTGGGTCGACACCGACCCGGAGCGCCTGCCCGCCGCGCTCGTGACCGGCGCCGACGGCGAGCCGCTCACGATCACCGTCCCCGTGCGCGAAATGGAGGTCACGGCGCAGATCTGGCGGGTCGACGTCGGCCGCGTGCCGCTCTACCTGCTCGACGCGGAGCGGCCCGAGAACGACCTCGCGGCGCGCTGGATCACGTCGCGCCTGTACATCGGCGAGCCGGACGCGCGGCTGGCGCAGTACATCCTGCTCGGCGTCGGCGGCACCCGCGCGCTGGCCGCGCTTGGGATCGAGCCCGGCCTCGTCCACCTCAACGAGGGCCACGCCGCGTTCATGGCGCTCGAGCGGGCGCGGGTCCACGGCGGCCCGCTCGACGCCGGCCTCGAGGCCGTGCGCGCCAAGACGATCTTCACCACCCACACGCCGGTCCCGGCGGGCAACGACACGTACCCCGCCGAGCAGGTGGTCGAGGCGCTGAGCGGCCTGACCGGGGCGACCAAGGTCGACGCCGAGGCGATCATCAGCCTGGGCCGCACCCGGCCCGGCGACGCCGGCGAGCCGTTCGGGATCAGCCAGTTCGCGCTGCGCGCGAGCCGCGCGGCGAACGGCGTGAGCCGCCGCCACGGCGAGGTCGCGCGCGGCATGTGGAACGACCTCTGGCCCGAGCGCGCGGCCGACGACGTCCCCATCGGGCACGTCACCAACGGCGTCCACGTGCCGACCTGGCTCGGCGGCCCGATGCGCGAGCTGCTCGACCGCCACCTCGGCGACGGCTGGATGGAGCACCAGGCCGACCCGGCCACGTGGGCCGGCGTCGACGACATCCCCGACGAGGACCTCTGGGCGGTCCGCTCGCAGCAGCGCAGCGACTTCGTCGAGTGGGTCCGGAGCAAGAGCGTGCTCGACCGGCTCGGGCGCGACGAGCCGCGCGGCTACGTCGAGTCCGCCGCGACCGCCTTCGACCCGGATGCGCTGACCATCGGGTTCGCCCGCCGGCTCGCCACCTACAAGCGCCTGCACCTGCTCGTCGAGGACGCCCAGCGGGCGCTGAAGCTGCTCTCCAACGGCCGCGCGGTGCAGCTCGTGCTGGCCGGCAAGGCGCACCCGCGCGACGAGGGCGGCAAGAAGATGGTGCAGCACCTCTTCACGTTCAAGTGGGCGCCGGAGATCGGCGGCCGCGTCGTCTACCTCGACGACTACGACCTCTCGAGCGCCGCCCGCATGGTGCGCGGCTGCGACGTCTGGCTCAACCTGCCCCGGCCGCCGCTGGAGGCGAGCGGGACGAGCGGGATGAAGTCCGCCGTCAACGGCGGGCTCCAGCTCAGCGTGCTCGACGGCTGGTGGGCCGAGGGCTACGACGGCACGAACGGCTGGGCGCTCTCGGGCGAGGAGGACGCGGACCACGGCGCGCAGGACCGCCGCGACGCGACCGAGCTGCACCGGCTCCTCGACGAGGAGGTCCAGCGCGAGTTCTACGACCGCGACGCCGCGGGGATCCCGCGCGCGTGGATCGCCCGCGTCAAGGCGTCGCTGAAGACGAACGGCCCCGAGTTCTCGGCGAGCCGGATGATGCGCGACTACGTCGAGCAGATGTACGCCGCCGGCGCCCGCCGCTGAGCGGCGGCGCGGGGATGCCTCAGGTACCGGGCGGCCATCCAGACCGCCCGGCTCCCGAATTCACTACCGGCGCTCTTCGAGCGCCCCACCGCAGAACGGGCAACTGGCCCTGTTCTCGACGCGGTCGGCGAACCAGAGTCGCAGGCAGCTCAGGCAACGGATCCGACTCATTCGGACCTCCTTTCTCCGGAGCGCGCCGTTGGCGAGGCGCGGCGTTCCGGTCCTTCGTGCACTGAACAGTGTAGTCGGCAGCTGGACGGATGTTCTGAAGCGCGACGTCAGGACGCCACGTGGTCGAGCGCGTCCGGATGCGCCCGCAGGTACTCGGCGAGCGTCTGCGGCGGATGGCCGGCGAGCCGCTCGACGACGTCGCTGACCACGTCGACCTCGCCCGCGGCGATCGCCGTGTACGTGCTGATCCAGGCCTCGACCTCCCACTCGGGCGCGCCGAAGCGCGCGCGCGACGCGCGCGCCTCGGCGAGGGTCTCGTCCTTGTAGGTGATCGGCTTGCCCGACGCCACGGCCAGCGTGGCCGCGATCTCGCCCAGCGTGAGCGCCTCGCCGCCCGTGACGTCGTAGCTCGCACCGTCGTGGCCGTCGCCCGTCACGACGGCGGCCACCACGTCCGCGACGTCGGCGCGGGTCACCAGCGCGACGCGGCCCTCCCCGGCCGGGCCGGCGATCGTCCCGTCGGCGCCCGCCATAACCGGCACGAAGTCGAGGTAGAGGCTCATGCGGGCGAACGTGAACGCCAGGCCGGACGCGCGGACGTGCTCCTCGGTCGCCCAGTGGTCGCGGACGAGCGTGAACGTCGCGTCGGGCGACGCGCCCACGAACGAGAGGTAGACGATCCGGCGCACGCCGGCCGCGGCCGCCGCGTCGATCGCGGTGCGGTGCTGGTCGACGCGGTCCGTGGACTCCGCGGCCGGGACGAGGAACAGCGTCGTCGCGCCCTCCAGGGCGGCGCGCATCTCCTCCCCCGCCCCGTAGGCGGACGCGACCCGGACCTCGGCGCCGGTGAGCTGGGGCGCGCGCCCGGGGTCGCGCACGACGAGCCGCTGCGCCGCGCCGCGGTCGGCGAGCCGGCGCGCGACGCCGCCGCCCACGACGCCGGTCGCCCCGGTGACCGCGATCAGGTCGTCCATCGCGCTCAGTCCTCGTCGGGATACGCGAAGAGCGAGTTGATCAGGCCGATGGCCACCGCCTGCGCCGACGTGCGCGCGCCGAGCTTGCGGCGGATCTCGGCGAGGTGCGACTTGACGGTCTCCTCGCCGATGCCCATCTCCTCGGCGATCTGCCGGCGCTCCCGGCCCTGGGCGAGGAGCCGCAGCACGGCGAGCTGCTTGGGCGAGAGCTCCTCGAAGTCGCGGCCCTCCGCGCGCGCCGCGAACACCGGCGACGTGTAGCGCCGGCCGCGCGAGGCGAGCAGCACCGCCTTGAGCAGATCGCCCAGCCGGTCGCCCTTGGAGACGACCGCCTGCGCGCCGGCGGCGAACGCGCGCTCCGCCAGCCCGATCTCCTCCATCCCCGTGTAGAAGACGACCTCGACCTCGGGCAGCTCCTCGCGCAGCCGGCCGCAGATCTCGATCCCGTCCATCGCCGAGCCCTCGAGCGCCACGTCGAGCACCGCGACGCGCGGGCGGTGGCGCCGGCAGGCGGCGAGCGCATCCTCGGCGTCGTGGGCCCACGCCACGACCTCGACCTCGGGCCGGCTGTGGAACAGCGTCCGCAGGCCCAGGACGACCATCTGGTGGTCGTCGAGCACGACGAGGGGCACGGCACCGGACATGGCGGCGCTAGCCGCCCCCGGGCGGCGTCGTCAGCAGGCGTGACCGAGCTGGTGGACCCACACCGCGGCATTATCCTCGCCCGCGAGCACGCCGGTGCGCAGCGCGATCCCGTGGTCGGCGAAGCGCGGGCTCAGCAGGTTCGCACGATGACCGGGCGACGAGAGCCAGCTCTCCATCACGCCGCGGACCGAGCCGAGCGGGCCGGAGCCCCAGGCGATGTTCTCGCCCGCCGCGAAGCAGCCGCGGGCGTAGCCCGCCTGGGCCATCCGCAGGGTGAAGGCGTTACCGCAGGCGGTGTGCGAGAAGCCGCAGGACAGGATGTCGGCGGCCTTGCGGTCGGCGGCGCGGCCGAGATGCGTCCCGCGGCTGCGCAGCGACGCCAGGCCGGCTGCGCGGCGGGCGTGGTTGACCATGCAGCGCATCGCCCGCTCCTGGGTGCGCGCCGAGGCGGTCTGATCCAGCTGGGCGCCGCACGCGCCGACGGGGGCGAGCAGGCGGTCGGCGGCGGTGGCGGCCTGGGCGCTCGCCGGCGCAGCGAGGAGGGCGGCGAGGATCAGGACGAGGCGGGGGGTTCGACGCATGACGCCGCAAGATGTCTCGCAACGTGCAGGACGTTCTGACGTCCTCCCCCCTATGGGTGAAGCGCGTCACCCGGCGGCGCGGCCGGCAGCACGAGCCGGACGCGGACGCCCTCGCCGGCCACGCGCGCGACGCTCACCGACCCGCCGGCGGCGGCGACGATCGGCCCCGCGTGGACCAGCTCGCCGAGCGCGCGCCCGGTCCACGCGACGCGCTCGGCCTCCCCCGCCGCGCCGGCGGTCACGGCCCAGCCGCCCGGGTCCGCGGCGACCGTCACCTCCGCCCGCTCGCCACCGAGCCGCGCGTCGCGCGCGAGCGCCGCCGCCAGCAGCCGCGCGCACGCGCCCCAGCCGGCGCCCCGGCCGAGCGCGAGCGGGATCTCCCCGTCCACGCCGCCGACGCGCACCGCGGCGCCGGCCCCCTCGAGCTCGGCCTCGAGGATCCCGGCGACCGGCTCGGCGCGCCACGGCGCCTCGGGCCGCAGCGCGCCCATGATCTCGCGCGCCTGGGAGAGCCGCCGCTGCGCCTCGCCGCCCGCGACCTTGAGCTCGGCCGGGATCTGCTCGAGCTCGTCGTCGGTGAACACCCCGGCGAGGGCGCCCTCCGCGACGGCCTGCAGCGTGCTGACGTCCGTGCGCAGACGGTGGGTGAGCGACTCGAGCAGGTCGGCGGCGAGCGCGGCGCGCACGGCCTCGAGCTCCTGCAGCGCGAGCGCCGTGTGGCGGTCGATCGCGGCCCGCAGCGCCGCGCGGGCGCGCTCGCCGCCGCCGGCGGGCGCGGCCCCGGCCAGCAGCCAGCCCGCGGCCTCGCCGCAGCGCGCCGTGACCGCCCACGGCGCCGACACCTCCGGCGGCTCCACGTGGCGGGCGGCGACCGGACCCGACGGGGCGAGCACGCGCACCGCCGCGCGTCCGTGCAGCGCGTAGCGGAGCTCGAACGGCGCACCGTCGAACATCGCGCGGAGCTCTTCGGCGCCCTCGTCCCAGCGGGGGGGCGTCATCGCACGGACGCGCCGGCGCTCATGCCCCGGTGAGACGCGCCAGCGCCGCGAGGAGATCGTCGGTGCGGCTCTTGACGACGACGGCGTCCACGAGCGACCGGATCGACCGGATCTCCGGCGTGTCGTCGGAGGCCGAGTGCAGGATCAGCGGCGTCTCCGGCCGGCGGAAGCGGAAGGCGCGCACGACGTCGACGCCCTCCATGTCCGGGAGGTTGAAGTCGAGCAGGACCGCGTCCTGGGTGTGCAGCTTCTCGAGCCCTTCCGCCGCCGTGGCCGCGCTGTCGGTGAGCTCGAAGCGGCCGTCCACCCGGAACGCCGCCTTCAGCGCGAGCGAGATACCCGGATAATCGTCGACCACCAGCACCCGCTTGGGCATTCTGGTTTCCTCGGAGATTGGGGACTGCCGCCGGGAGGAATACCCGTTCGGGGGAGGCTCTGCCAAGGCGAACGTCAGCTTGCGCAATCATCTGAAAATCGGACCATCACGACTCGTCATCGTGGTCGAAGACCACGCGCTGCACGCGCGTCTGCTCCGTGGCGCGCTCGAGCGGGCACTCTCGGGATGCGCGGTCGAGCTGTTCGACAACGGGCGGAACGCGGCGGACCGGCTGCTCGATCCCGCCCAGCCGCCGCCCGCCCTCCTCGTGCTCGACCTCGATCTTCCGGGCCGCAGCGGGCACGAGCTCCTGCGCGACCGCGCGGGCGACGCGCGGCTGGCCGAGGTGCCGGTCGCGGTCGTGACGTCCTCAGAGCTGCCGGCCGACCGCGAGCAGTCGCTCGCGCTGGGCGCCGACCTGCATCTCGAGAAGCCGCGCGACGCCGACGGCTTCCAGGACCTCGCCGGGCGGCTCGCCGCGCTCGTCGGCGCCCCGGACGCGAAGTAGGGCTGACCGAACCCTGCGCGCCCGGATCTCCGCCTAAGCTTCCGGCGCTCCCCGTCGGACCCTCTCTGGAGACCCATGTCCCTGCTCCTCGCGCGGCTCGCGCGCACCCTGACCCACCACTGGAAGCGCAGCCTCGCGGGCGCGCTCGTCGTGCTCGTGCTCCTGGGCGCGGCCGCCGGCGCCGGCGGCGAGGCCGTCGACGACTTCGAGATCCCGGGCACCGAGTCCCAGCAGGCGATCGACCTCTTCCGGGCGCACAGCCCCGCGTTCGGCGGCGCCGACTCGACGATCGTCTTCAGCGTCGCGGACGGCCGGCTGTCCGATCCCGAGCGGCGCAGCGCGATCGAGGGGGCGCTCGCGAAGGTCGCCGACCTGAAGGGCGTCGCGCAGGTCGCCGACCCGTTCGGCGAGGGCGCCACGGTCTCCCAGGACGGGCGCATCGCCGCCGTCGACGTCCGCTACACGACGGACCCCGCCGACCTCGAGAAGTCGGACGGGGAGGCGCTGCTGAAGGCGGCCGACGCCGCCGAGGGCAACGGGGTGCAGGTCAACGCGCGCGGCATGCTGATCGACCTGGCCTCCGAGCAGGAGGCCCCGGTCGGCGAGCTGATCGGCGTCGCCATCGCGATCGTCCTGCTGACGCTGCTGTTCCGCTCGTTCGCGGCGATGGGCGCCACGCTGATCGGCGCCCTGATCGGCGTGATGGTCGGGCAGATCCTGCTCACCGCGCTCGCGAAGCCGCTCGGCCTGCCGTCCTTCGCCTCGGTCATCGCGGTCATGCTCGGCCTCGGCGCCGGCATCGACTACGCGCTGCTGATCATCGGGCGATACCGGGAGCAGGTGGCGGGCGGGGACACCCCGCGCGACGCCTCCGCGAAGGCGGCGGCGACGTCCGGCGCCTCCGTGGTCGCCGCGGGCCTGATCGTCATGGTGGCGATCGCCGGCCTGCTCGTCATCGGGGTGCCGTTCATCGGCAAGCTCGGCATCGGCGCGGCGATCGGCGTCGGCGGCGTCGTCATCTCGGCGATCACCGTGCTGCCGATCATGATCGGGGCGTTCAAGCGCTGGCTGAAGCCGAAGAAGCCCGAGCACGTGCTCCCCTCGCGGGCGTTCACGCGCTGGGGCGAGCGCGTCACCGCGCGCCCGTGGGCCTCGATCGGCGCGGGCGTGCTCGTGCTGCTGATCTTCGCCTTCCCCGTCACGCAGCTGCGCCTCGGCCAGCCCGACGACGGCAACCAGCCGGAGTCGCGCACCCAGCGCGTCGCCTACGACCTGCAGAGCAAGGCGTTCGGCGCCGGCGCCAACGGCCCGTTCCTGCTCGCGGTCGACACGCCGAACGGCGCGCCCGACACGGAGGCGCAGCTCACGAAGCTCCAGCAGGCGATCGCCGGCACGCCGGGCATCGCGGACGTCCCGCCCGCCCAGCCCAGCGAGGACGGCGAGATGGCGACGATCTTCGCCATCCCGACCACCGCGCCGCAGGACGCCAAGACCTCCGACCTGCTCGCCCGGCTGCGCGAGGACGTGATCCCGGCGGCCGTCGCCGGCACGCCGCTCAAGGTCTACGTGGGCGGCAACACGGCCGGCTTCGAGGACTTCTCGGACAAGGTCGCCGCGCGGCTGCCGCTGTTCATCGGCGTCGTCATCGGGCTCTCCGTGCTCCTGCTGATCGCGGCCTTCCGCTCGCTCTGGATCCCGCTCGTGTCGGCGGTCTTCAACCTGCTCTCCGTCGGCGCGGCGTACGGCATCGTGGTCGCCGTCTTCCAGGAGGGCATCGGGGCGAGCCTCGTCGGCGCCGACAGCGGCGTGCCGGTCGTGTCCTTCATCCCGGTGATGCTGTTCGCGATCCTGTTCGGGCTGAGCATGGACTACAACGTCTTCCTGCTCTCGCGGATCCACGAGGCCTACAACGAGGGCGACGCACCGCGCGAGAGCGTGATCCACGGCATGGCGAGGATCGGCAAGGTCGTCCTGTTCGCCGGCCTGATCATGGCCTCGGTGTTCCTCGCCTTCGTCACGCAGCCCGACATCATCGGGAAGATGTTCGGCGTCGGCCTCGGCCTGGCGATCCTGATCGACGTGGTGATCGTGCGCATGGTGATCGCGCCGGCCGTGGTCACGCTGCTGGGCGACCGCGCGTGGTGGCTGCCCGGCTGGCTCGACCGGCTGCTGCCGAACGTGTCGCTCGAGGGCCACCTCGTGCAGGGCCTCGACACGCCCGGCGCCGAGCCCGCGGAGCCGCGCGTCCCGGCATAGCGCTCGACCCGCCGGACGATCCCGAGCATTCCCTGCGAGTGCGGCGGGTAGCCGTGGGCGATGGACGACGTCGTCGACGGCCTGACGCGCGGGAACCCCACGGAGGTCAAGGTGATCCTCGCCTCCGTGGCGCTCGCGCTCGCCGTGTACCAGCTCGCGGTCATCGCCGTCGGCTACGGCAAGGTCCGGCTCCCGTTCCTCGCCGCGCCGCCGGCCCTGCAGGCGCACCGCGCGGTGGGCGACACGATCGCGCTCCTCCTGCTCTGCACGGGCGTCATGTGCGTGTCGGTCTACGGGTTCGACGACGACGCGCGCGGCCACGCGATCGCCGGCACCGCGCTCCTCGCCGTGCTCGCGTTGAAGGTGTGCGTCGTCCGGCGCGACTTCGGGCTCGGCCGCTTCCTGCCCCTGCTCGGCCTCACGGTGTTCGCGCTGCTGTGCGTGACCTGGACGACCTCGGCCGGGAGCTTCCTCGCATGAGCCGCCAGCTGCTCGGATCGCTGCTCGCGGCCGTCGTCATCGTCGTCGTCGCGATCCTCGTCGTCACCGCCCGGTTCGGCCCCACGAGCACGGCCGAGCAGGAGGCGCGCGAGGAGCGCCAGGACCAGCGGATCGACGCGCAGGAGCAGCGCCGCGAGGACGCGCAGGACCGGCGCGGGGACCAGGACTAGAGCACGGGCGCGAGCCCGAAGGCCTCGAACAGCGCGGCGTCGAACGTCGTGATCTCGGCGATCCTGCCGTCGCGCACGCGCAGGACGTCGAGCTTGAACGCGCGGAACGTGTCGTCCCCGTCCGCGCGCAGGTAGCTCGCGGCCGCGGGCTGCCGGTTGGCCCGGGTCGGCACGAGCCGCCACGTGCCGGCCAGCTCGGGCCCGAACGCCCGCTGCAGGAGGCCGCGGAACGCCTCGACCCCCTCGTAGAGGAACGGGTGCGGCGGCATCGTGATGCGGATGTCCTCGCTGATCAGCGCGAGCGCGCCGGCCTCGTCGCCGCGCTCGTGGGTGTCGATGAACCCGTCGAGCAGCGCACGCTCCTCCGCGCTGATCTCGGGCGCGGTCCAGGCGTCGCGCCGGTCGGCGGGGAGCTGGTCGCGCAGCGTCGCGCGGGCCCGCTGGAGCGCGCTGTTGACCGCCGCCACGCCGAGGTCCAGCAGCTCGGCGACGTCGCGCGCGGGCCAGCCGAGCACGTCGCGGAGGATCAGCACGGCGCGCTGGCGCGGCGGCAGCAGCTGGATCACGGCGAGGAACGTGAGCTCGATCGTCTCGCGCCCGATCACGGCGGCGTCCGGCTCGTCGGCCGCGGGCGCCGCCTGCTCCAGCAGGCGGTCCGGATACGGCTGCAGCCACGGGACGTCCTTGGGCGAGCCGAGCGACGGCACCCGCCGGCCGGAGCGCTTGATCGCGTCGAGGCAGGCGTTCGTGGCGATCTTGTACGCCCAGGCGCGGAACCACTGCTCGTGCTCGAGCCCCTCCCGGCCGCGCCAGGCGCGCAGCAGCGTCTCCTGGACGAGGTCCTCGGCCTCCTCGAAGTTGCCGAGCATGCGGTAGCAGTGGACGTGCAGCTCGCGGCGGTGGCGCTCGGCCAGCTCGGAGAACGCGGCTTCCGTCGTCGGCACGCCGGTCATTCTGCCGGGCGCGAGCGGCCGACCGCCTCGGCGACCTCCGCGCGCGAGGAGACCCCGAGCTTCGTGAAGACGTTCGTGAGGTAGCCCTCGACGGTCTTCTCGGAGAGGAACAGCTGCCCCGCGATCTCCCGGTTCGTGCGCCCCAGGGCGACCCGCTCGGCGATCTCCAGCTCGCGCCGGCTCAGGTCGCCGAGCGCCTGGCGGCGCTCGAAGCGCCGCGGGCGCGCGCTCACCCGGTGCCCGAGGCGGCGCAGCTCGCGGGCGACCTCGTCGCGGTGGCGCTCGGCGTGGCAGGCGGCGAGCTCCCCCTCGGCGCGGGCGAGCAGGCGCAGGGCGCCGTCGCGGTCGCCCGCAGCCGCGAGCGCGACGCCGGCGAGCGCCCGGCAGCGCGCCGCGGGCACCGGCGTGCGGACGGCCTCGGCGCGTTCGGCGGCGGCGAGCGCGAGCTCCGCGGCCGCGGGCGCGTCGCCGGCGTCGAGCGCGAGCAGCGCCCGCGCGTGCAGCGACCAGGCCTCCGCGAGCGGGAGCCCGAGGCCGGCGACCGTCGCCGTGCTCCGCTCCGCCCAGGCCGCAGCGGCGACGCGGTCCCCGCGCCCCAGCTCGGCGCGCGCGAGCACCGCGTAGAGCCAGCCGCGGCGCCCGGGCTCGATCTGGGGCAGGTCCGGCAGCCCTGCGACGCGGAGCTGCTCGACGCAGCGCGCCGGATCGCCGATCTCGAGCCAGATCACGCCGACGTGGGCGTGCGTCGCGCGCGTGAGCACGCTCTCGTCGAGCCCGTCGAGGACGGCGACCGCCTCCTCCGCGGCGGCGCGCGCGTGCTCGACGTCGCCCGCCTCCGCCGCGGTCCACGCCTCGGCCACGAGCGCGAATCCGACCGCCTGCGGGTTGCCGCTCAGGCGCGCCGCCTCGAGCGCCGCCTCGGCGGTGGAGAGCGCCTCGTCGATCCGGCCGAGCCGCTCGAGCGCCTGCGCGAGGCCGACCATGGTGAAGACCACGAAGCGGCCGTGCCCCGCGGTGCGCGCGACGGCGATCCCCCGCCGCAGGTGGCGCGCCGCGTCCTCGTAGCGCTCGCAGAAGTACTCCGCGAAGCCGAGGTAGTAGGGCAGGTCCAGCCGCGCGGCGAGCTCCTCGTCGGGCAGCGCGTCGAGCCCGGCCGCCGCGGCGTCGCACGCCGCCTCGGCGGCCGCGGGCCGGCCCGTGCCGTAGGCCGCGAAGCAGACGAGCGCGTCGGCGACGGCCTGCAGGCCGCGGTCGTCGAGCGCGCGGACCGACGCGGCCGCGGTGTCGGCCCAGCGCGCCATCGCCGCGAAGTCGGAGTGGAAGAGCGCGTCCGCGGCGAGCTCGACCTGGAGCTCGGCCGCCGCCGGACCGTCGCCGGGCAGCTCCGCGAGCGCGCGCAGGAGCCGCGCGTGCGCCGCCTCGTGGCGCCCCAGCACGTTCTCGCACGACGCGCACGCGGCGATCAGGCGCACGCGCAGCTCGGCCCGCTCCGCCGGCACCAGCGCGAGCGAGGCGAGGAGGCTCTCCAGGGCCTCGGGCAGCCGGCCGCTCGCGGCCTGCGCCGTCGCGAGCGCCACGAGCAGCCCCAGCCGCCGGTCGCCGTCCTCACCGGTCAGCGTGCGCAGCGCCGCGGCGAACAGGCTCGCGGCGACGGCCGGCGCGCGCGCCGCGGACCGGTGGGCGGCGCGCTCGAGCACCGCCGCCGCCTCGGCGTCGCCCGGCGCGGCGCACCGCTCGAGATGGTGCGCCCGCGCGACGAGCGCGCCCGGCAGTGCCGCGAGGGCGTCCGCGGCGCGGGCGTGCGCGGCCAGCCGCCAGGCCTCCCCGGCGCCCTCGTAGACCGAATGCCGCACGAGCGGGTGGCGGAACGCGTAGCGGCGCGCGACGGCCGTCCGCCGCAGCACGTCGCGCTCCACGAGCTCGTCGATCGCGCCGAGCGCCTCGGCCTCCGACAGCCCCGCGGCCGCGGCGGCGAGCTCCAGCTCGGCGGGATCCCCGGCGACGGCGGCGCCCCACGCGAGCCGGCGCGCCGGCTCGCCGAGCAGCCGGATCTCCTGCGCGAGCGCGACCGCGACCGCGGCGGGCACCCCGTCCGGCGCCGGCTCCGCGCTGGGACGCGCCTCCTCGCCGTGCGCGCGGGCGAGCTGCTCGACGTAGAACGGGTTGCCGCCGCTCTGGTGGTAGATCCGGTCGCGCAGGCTCGCCGGCAGCGTGTCGCCCATGAGCGCGTCGGCGTCGTCGCGCGAGAGCGGGGCGAGCCGCAGCTCGGTCAGGCCGCCCTCCCGCGCCGCCGCCTCGAGCGCGGCGCGGAGCCCGGCGGGGACGCCGCCCTCGCGGAAGGCGAGCGCGATGAGCAGCCGTGCGGCGGCGGGCCGGCGCAGGAGATGCGCGATCAGCTCGACGGAGGCGTCGTCGGCCCAGTGCACGTCGTCGAGCACGAGCACGACCGGGCGCCGCTCGGCCAGCGCCTGGAGCAGCGCCCGCACCGCCCGGTGCGCGCGGAAGCGCTCGTCGTGCAGGCCGCCCGGCGGCGCGTCGCCGGCGGAGGGCAGCACGCGCGCGAGCTCGGTCATGCGGTCCCCCACGAGCGCCTCCACGCGGGCATGCCCGAGCCCCGCGACGTGGTCGTCGAGCGCGGCGACCCAGACGCCGAACGGGAGCTCGCGCTCCAGCTCGGCGCCGCTGCCCACGAGCACGAGGTGGTCGCGCGCCTCGGCCTGCGCGCACAGCTCCGCGAGCAGGCGCGTCTTGCCGATGCCCGGCTCGCCGGTCACGGCGAGCCAGCGGGTGCCGCGCGAGCGCAGCCCGCCGAGGGCCGCGGTCAGCCCGGCCAGCTCGTCGCGGCAGCCGACGAGCGGCATCCCTCGGCTGCCCGGGGCCATGGGCACGGTCCGCCGACCCTACCGCCTGCGCGCGGCTCCGGCCAGGACGGCCAGGTCGACGGCGAGCATGGCCGCGACGCCCGCCGCGAGCAGCGGCGCGAGCGGCTCGCCCCACGCGACGTCGCCGTGGCCGCGGACCGCGGCGAGCAGCAGGAACACCAGCCCGGCCGCGTGCGCCTGGAGCGGGATCCGTGCCGCGGAGCGGTCCCGGTGCAGCGCGATCGAGACCCACAGGCTGCCGAACAGCGCGGCGACGGTCGCGACGATCCGCGCGGTCAGCTCCGTCAGCGCCCACGGCCACGCGCCGAGCGCGAGCTGGGGCGCCGCGAACACGACGAGGGCCAGCGCCGTGACCACGCCGCCCGCGACGAGCAGCGCCGTGCGCAGGCGCGGCGGCAGCGGGTCGCCGGTCCCGGAAGGGGCGGCGCGCCGCCGCTGCGCGCGCACCAGCAGCGGCAGCCCGACGGGCGCGACGAGGTAGATCCCCGCCCACGCGGCGAACGCGGCCCGGTCGTGCGTGAAGCGGTCGAGGTGCAGCGCCGTGGCGAGCGCGGCGAGCCACACGAAGACGATCACGGGCGGGAAGCCGGCGGCGACGCGCGCCCACCCCCCGCCGCGCAGCACGTGGGCGAAGAAGACCGCGCCGGCCACGTAGGCGGCGCCGAGCACGTACGACGTGGTGTGCGGAGCGATCGGCCAGGCGAACAGCTCGGCCGTTCGATGCGGCAGGAGCAGCAGGAGCTGGACGGCGTCCACGAGGAAGAAGAGGACGACGGCCGCGAGCACGCGCGTCACGGGCGTGATCCGCCCGGCGGCGGAAGGGATGCGGCGGCGCGTGCGCGGGAGCGGGCGAGGACGGAGCGGGGTGGCGGCGAGGGCGGTCATGGCGATCTCCGGTGGGTCGAGGTGGTCGACCGCTGTGACCCCGGGAGGGCCGCACGGGTTGGCCGCTTGCGCGGCTGCCGGCGCTAGCCCGACCGCTCCCAGCGCACCTCGCCGTCGACCGACCGGTCCGTGGGACGGAGCCCCGCGGCCCGTGCGACCGCGTTCGAGGCGGCATGCGCTGGGTGGACGTGGGCCACGACCACGCCGGCGCCGCGGGCGCCGAGCCAGTCGACGAGCGCGACCGCGGCCTCGCGCGCGTAGCCGCGCCGCTGATGCGGCGTGGCGATCACCCACGCGACCTGGGCCGCGAGCCGATCCCCCTCGGGGGCCACCGTGGCCTGCACGGTGCCCGCCGCCTCGCCGGTCGCACGCAGCCGCACGACCCAGTTCAGCCAGCGCGCGGTGCCGTCCGGCGACCGGCCCGCGACCTGCCGCGCGAAGCGCGCACGCAGCTCCGCCGCGCCGGCCGGCGCGCCGCCGGTGAACGCGTGCAGCGCGGGGTCGTCGAGGAGCGGCGCGAGCTCGGCCGCGTCGTCGACGCGCAGCGGATCGAGCGCGAGCCGCTCGGTCACCAGGCGCTCTGCGGCGAAGCGGTCCATCGGCGTCGTCGCGGAGGCTACGGGAATACCGGCACCCCGCGGATGTCCTTGGTGCCATGAAGACCCGGCTCCATCGCCTCGATGACGAACAGCTCGCCGGGCTCGTCGGACGTGGCGACAGCGCGGCGTTCGAGACGCTGTACGACCGCCATCACGCGCCGCTGCTCGCGTTCTGCCGCCACATGGTCGGCAGCCGCGAGGACGGCGAGGACGTGCTGCAGCAGGCGTTCCTGCGCGCGCACAAGGCGCTGTGCGACGGCCGGGCGCCGGACCGCGTCCGCCCGTGGCTGTTCGCGATCGCGCGCAACCGCTGCCTCACGCTGATCGCCGCCCGCCGCGACGCGGCGGTCCCCGTCGAGGACGTCGAGCCGAGCTTCGACGGGCTCGCCGAGGACGTGCAGCGCCGCGCCGACCTGCGCGAGCTCGTCACCGACCTCGGGCGCCTGCCCGAGGACCAGCGCGGCGCGCTCGTGCTGGCCGAGCTGGGCGACTTCAGCCACCCCGAGATCGCCCGCGTGATCGGCTGCTCGCCCGCCAAGGTGAAGGCGCTCGTCTTCCAGGCCCGCACCTCCCTGGTCGCGGACCGCGACGCGCGGCGCACGCCGTGCGACGAGATCCGGACCCTGCTCGAGACCGCGCGCGGCGGCCTGCTGCGACGCGGCTCGCTGCGGCGCCACCTGAGCCAGTGCGACCCCTGCGCCGCCTACCGGCTGGCCGTCGAGGGCCGCCGCACCGGCCTCGCGCTCATCATGCCGGTCGCACCGACCGCAGGTCTCAAGGCGGCGGTGCTGGCCGCGGCGGGCGGGCTGGGCGGCGGCGCGGCCGAGACCGCCGCGGCCGCCGGGATCGCGGGGGGCATCGGCCTCACCGGCGGCGCGGGGGGCGGCGGCGCGGCCGGCGGGGCGGGAGCCGCGGCGGGCGGTGCCGGCCTCGCGGGCGGCGCCGCCACGGCCGGCGGCGTCGCGGTCAAGACGCTGGCGGCCAAGGCCGCCGTCGCCGTGGCGATCGGCGCCGGCGCCGCGGGCGGCGGCGTCGCCGTCCACGAGCGCGTGCGCGACGAGCCCGTGCGCGCCGCGACGATCGAGCGTGCGGCCGAGCGGCCCCCGGCCGGACGGCCCGCCGCGCCCTCGCGCGCGGCCGTCCCGGAGACCTTCGCCGCGGACGCGGGCGCCGGCGAGACCGTGCCCGCGGAGGACGACGCGCGCCCGGG
Source organism: uncultured Solirubrobacteraceae bacterium (assembly GCA_963827335.1). GTDB lineage: Bacteria > Actinomycetota > Thermoleophilia > Solirubrobacterales > Solirubrobacteraceae > DASQMT01. The sequence continues at coordinate 44,087 of CAWHAP010000023.1, read as the reverse complement.
CCGCCGCCGGGCGCGCCGCGTCGCCGCGCCCCCGGGCACGGGCGGCCCGGTGACCCTGCGCCGCGTCCGGCGCGCGCTGCAGGACGGCGACCCGGCCGTCACGCGGCGCATCCGCCGCCGCCTGCGCAACGCCGACCCGGCCGTCCGGCGGCGCGTGCGCCGGCGGATCCGGCGCGCGGGCGCCGGGCCGGTGATCGGCGCGCTCGTCGACGACGCCGCGCCCGAGCGCCGGCGGCGCCGGCGGCAGCCCGCCGCCCCGGATCCGGTGACCGCGCCGGAGACGACGCTCGCGCCCGAGGCGACACCCGCCCCGACCCCGACGCCCGAGCAGCGCCGGCGGCGCCGGCGGCGCCCACCGCCCCCCGTCCCGGCCCCCGTCCCCACCCCCGCCCCGACCGCCGAGCCCGCCCCGGAGGCCACGCCCGAGGTGACCGCGGAGGCCGCCCCGACCCCCGCGGCCGAGCCCGAGCAGGACCCGCTCGCGGCGCCGTCGCCGCAGCCGGCGCCGACGCCCTGAGCAACGTCCACGCGCAACCCGCCAACCCGGGCGGGTGCGGCGGGGTCATGCCGGGTGAACCCGTCCATCCGGCTCCAGAGAGGTCGATCCCCGATGCCCCGCCGCAGGCTCCTCGTCACCCTCGCGCTCCTCGCCGCGCCCGCCGTCCTCGCGCCGGCCGCGCAGGCGGCCCCGCCGCCGGTCGACTGCGCCACCACGAGCGGCGCCTACGCCGCCGGCGTGAACTGCCGCCAGATCGAGGTCGACGGCGCCGCGCGCGACTTCCTCGCCTACGTCCCGACCACGCGCCCGGAGACCGGCCGGCGCCGGCCGGTCGTCGTCATGTACCACGGCAGCTCGGGATCCGGCGGGCAGTTCCTGAACATCTCCGGCTGGCGCGAGCAGGCCGACGCCACCGGCCTCGTCGCGGTCTTCCCGACGGGCCTGCGCTACCGGATCCTCGAGAACGGGCGCCGCAGCACGAAGTGGAACGACGGCGACCTGGCCGGCAAGGTCGACCTGGACGAGCGCCCCGCCGGCTATCCCGCGGACGCGCCGTTCCCGGCGGACGACGTCGGGTTCACCGACGCGATCCTCGCCGACCTCGACGCCCATCTCCCGATCGACGGGCGCCGCCTCTTCGCCTCGGGCTTCTCCAACGGCGCCGACTTCACCGCCCACCTCGCGGTCGAGCGCTCGACCGTCCTCGCCGCGGCGGGCTTCTCGGCCGGCGGGCTGCACGGCCCGGCGGCGCCGGCGCGCCCGATCCCGATGGCCATGTCGCTCGGCACCCGCGACGACCGCGTGCTCGCGCTCACGGGCCTCGCGACGCTCCCGCTCGACCCCGTCGAGATCCTCACCCAGCCGGTCCTCGACGCCGAGCTCGAGCTGCACCTGGCCGCGCTGGGCCTGGACCCGGCGCACTACACGGCGACCGCGCGGCCGCGGCTGACCGAGCTCGCATGGCCGGCAACCGATCCGCGCTTCCGCTTCACGATGCTGGGCGGCGTCCGCCACCAGTACCCCAACGGGCGCAACAACCCGGCGGGGTTCGCGGCGGCGCCGGAGTTCTGGCGCTTCTTCGCCGAGCATCCGCTGCCGTGAGGGCGGGCGAAAACCGAGAGGACGGAACGGCCTGTGCCGGTCTGCCGTGTCGCGCGAGCGGCGGCCCCGGCGCACGTCAACGGCGGGCATGAGGGGGGCGGGTCCGATGGGGTGCGGTCGCGCCCCCAACGTCGCACGCCGTCCGGATCGCCGAGCCGATGCGACGTTGGGGGTGCTATAGGACCCAAACGTCGCACGGCGCCCGGTTCGTCGAGCCGATGCGACGTTGGGGGCACGCCCACCCGTACTCGCCCCCCTCAATGCCCGCCGTTGACGTACGTGGAGCGCCCGCCATCACGCCGGGCACCCCTGCCTCAGCCCGGACTGTCGGCAGCGCAGGCTCCATGACGCGTGCGCGCAGCCCTGGGCGAGGGCGCGCGCGGACGCTGAGCGGACCGGCACGCGATCGTCGCGACCGCCACGGGCACGAGCAGATACGGGCCTGAGAACGCGAGGATCACCAGCATCGCGGCGAACGACACGCCCGCGGCCCATCGCACGCCGCCGCGCAGCAGCCGGACGCCGGCCGCGGTCGCGGGCGCGTAGACGGCGACGAACGACGCGCTCGAGGCGCGGATGAGGCCCTCGACGTCGAGCACGCCGGCGGCGAGCAGCGCCAGCTCGCCGGCCGCGACCGCCCCGAGCAGCCCGAGGCCGACGCGCGGACGGGCGAACCGCGCCGGGGCCACCCCTTCGCCGCTCAGCGCGCCGGCGAGCTTCGTCGCCGCCGCCACGTACGCGTTCATCGTCCCCATCGTGAGCAGCACCGCGAGCACCGCGGTGGCGGCGCGTCCCGGCGCGCCGAGGCCGGCGGCCATCAGGTCGGCGAGCGGCACGTCGGATGCCGCCGAGGTCCCCAGCACGCCGACGGTCGCGACGGCGAGGCCGATGTAGAGGACCACGACGATCGCCAGCGCGGCCAGGAGCGCACGCGGGAGCTGGCGCGCCGGATCGCGGAAGTCGGCCGCCAGGTGCGAGCCGGCCTCCCAGCCGATGAACGAGAACATCAGGAGGCTTGCCGCGGCGCCGATCCCGGTCCAGCCGTGCGGCGCGAACGGCGTCCAGTGCGCGGCCTGTCCCTCGGGCAGCGCGGTGACGACCGCGACGAGCAGCAAGGTCGCGAGGGCCGCGGCGAGCCCGAGCTGGAGCCGGGCGGTGGTGTGGAGCCCGACGGCGTTCGCCGCGAGCACGCCGGCGACCATCGCCGCCGCGACGGCGAGCGCCGCCCCCTGCCCGGCGTCCAGCAGGTCGGCGACGTAGAAGCCTCCGATGAGCGCGACCGCCGGCGCGCCGAGAAGGACCCCCGCGAGGAACCACCACCCGGTGACCGCCCCCGTCGCGCGCCCGAACGCCGCGCGTGCATACGCCGCCGTGCCGCCCGCCTCCGGATAGGCGACGCCGAGCGCCGCGAACACGGCCGCCAGCGGCGCCGACAGGACCAGCAGCGCGCCCCACGACACCACCGACGCCGGGCCCGCCGCTTCGGCGGCGAGCGACGGCATCAGGAGCACGCCCGGACCGAGGACCGCCCCGACGTAGAGCGCGGTCCCGGAGCGGGTGGAGAGCGTGCCGGACATCGTTGAATTGTCGCGCGCGCGCCAGGGCGATTTCTGCCTTTCTTGCCGCGACGACGCCCGCTTGCGCAATGATCCATCCGCAAATCCCGACGACAGGAGCGATCATGCCCTTGGACCGTCTCGACCGCCGCATGCTGAAGATCCTGCAGGAGGAGGGCCGGATCTCGAACGCCGCGCTGGCGGAGCGGCTGCACCTCTCCCCGTCTCCGTGCCTGCGGCGGATGCGAGCGCTCGAGCGCGACGGGGTGATCGCCGGCTACCGCGCGGTGCTCGACCGGACGATCCTCGGGCTCGGCCTCACGGTGTTCGTCGAGCTCAGGGTGGAGAGCCACTCGGATCGCACCGCCACGGCGATCACCGAGGCGCTCGCCGCCGCGCCGGAGGTCGTGTCCGCGTACGTCGTCTCCGGCTCGGCGGACTTCCTGCTCGAGGTCGTCGTGACCGACCTGGCGGCATACGAGCGCCTCCTGTTCGACACGCTCCTGAAGCTGCCGAACGTCGGCGACGTGCGCTCCAACTTCGCACTGCGGACCGTGAAGCGCCCCGGCCCTCTGCCGCTCCCGGCGTAGCCCGGCCCACGTCGGGGTCGTGACCGCGAGCCGCGTGCGCCGCGAAGCTCCGTTTGCGCACGGCGCGCGCCCGGTACGCGAAGGACATGCGCACCCCCATCGCCTTCGCCGTCGGCGCCACCCTCGGAGCCGCGGCCACCTACCTCCTGGACCCGCGCCGGCGGGACACCACCATCGCGACCGTGAAGTCGACCGCGACCGAGGCCGCCAGCACGGCGAAGGGCGCCGCCGCGACGGCCAAGGACGCCGCCGCCAAGGCCCAGAGCAAGGTCGGCTCGTCGGACGAGCCGGACGACGTCACGCTCGCGCGCAAGGTCGAGTCCGCGATCTTCCGCCCGGCCGACGCGCCCAAGGGCCAGGTCAGCGTGAACGCCGAGCACGGCGTCGTCTTCCTCCGCGGCCAGGTGGACGACCAGGCCTGGATCGACCGGCTCGGGAGCGAGGCCGAGGCCGTCGACGGCGTCCAGGCCGTCCGGAACCTGCTGCACCTCCCGGGCACGGAGGCGCCCGCGGCGCCGGCGACGCGCTGACGCTCAGGCCTTGACGCGCACGACCCGCGTCGCCGTCCCGCCGGCCCAGGTCGCGCGGGCGATCACGCGCAGGCGGCCGGCCCGGCGGGCCATGCGCCGCCCCTTGCGCGTGAGCTTCACCGACACGCCGTCGCGCTCGCCCGCGTCGAACGCGTAGGCGCGGCGGCCGATGCGCTTGCCCTTCGCCCACAGCGACAGCACGCCGGCGCACCGCGCGGAGCCGGGGCAGCCCAGCGTCAGGCGGACCTTGCCGTCGAACATCCGCGGCGCGCGGTCCGGCTTGGCGATCCGCACGCGCCCCGTCGCCCCCGGGGTCCCCGTCCCGGGCGGGTCGGAGGGCTCCGGGAACGTGCCGGGATCCGAGCCCGACGGCGCGGTGCCGCCGCACGTCGGGCGGGCGCTCGGGCCCGTCCCCACGACCACCTGCAGGAGCAGCTGCGCGTCGGCAACGCCCGCGGCGCGCACCACGGTCTGGCCCTGCGCGATCGCGCCGCCCGCGCGGAACTCGTTCATGACCGCCCCGGGAGCCGGGGCGAACACCTGGTACGGGAGCCCGCGCGGGAACAGCCGGGCGTCGTAGCCGCCCACGCTCACGAGGCCGATGCGGTCGCCCTGCTCGACGCAGAGCGGGTCGACGGACGTGAACTCGGTGATCGTGTTCGCGTCGGCGCCCTTGCCGATCACCGGCGCGCGGTGCGGGACCGAGGTCGCCGTGGTGCGCCAGGTGCCGTCGCCCTGCGGCCGCAGCACGACGAACCGCATCTGGTCGTAGTCCGGCTGCGACGAGGGTCCGTCGGGCTGCTGCGTGCCGCCCTTGAGCCGCATGATGATCGCCTGTCCGCGCACGGGCACGTCGACGGTGCCGCCCGGCAGCGAGCGGTGCCAGAACACGATGTCGTTCGGGTCGCTGCGAGCCGCCGTCGCCGGGGCGGCGAGGTCCGAGCCGATCGTGACCCGGTCGGCGCGTGCGGCGGCCGGGATCAACAGGAGCAGGGCCAGGGCGAGCATCGTCCGCTTCATGGCGCACAACATAGGGCGCGCGCATCCGCATGGGCCCGCCGCGCAGAACGCACCGGTTGTTTCTGTGCGTTTGTGGTCGGGTACGCGTGTGCGCAGTCGAGGCGAGGAGGCGCCATGTGGCGCAGGACGTTGCTGGCCGCGATGGCCAACTACATCGACGCCGGATCGATCGTCGCGGGGGCGGTGGCGCTCCCCATCTGGGCCGAGCACTACGGCTTCGGCGACTCGTTCGTCTCGTTCCTCGGCGCGTTCAGCTCGAACGCGATCGCCGCGGGCATCGGCGCCCTGATCGGCGGCCGGATCTGCGACCTGCTCGGCCGCAAGAAGATCTACCAGTGGGACCTGCTGCTCTACGCGTTCGGCACGCTGTGGATCGTCTGCGCCGTCCAGCCGTGGATGCTCGTGATCGGCTTCTTCATCGTCGGCGTGACCGTCGGCGCCGACGTCCCCGCGTCGTGGACCCTGATCACCGAGACGGCCCCGAACGAGCGCCGCGGGCGCTTCGCCGGCCTCGCCCAGGTGCTCTGGTACGTGGGCGCGATCGCGCCGCTGCTGCTCGGCCTCGCGCTGCTCGACCTCGGCATCGACGCGACCAGGATCATCTTCGCGCACCTGCTCGTCGTCGCGCTGATCACGTGGGCGATGCGCCAGGGCATGACCGAGTCGGCGCTGTGGCAGGACGCACGGGACGACGACGGGGAGCGCCACGGCGGCCGCGCGATCGGCCGGCTGCTGACGGGCGGCCACGCCCGCGCCCTCGCGTTCCTGATCGTCATGTACGGCGTGTGGAACCTCGTGGCCGGCACGTACGGCCTGTTCTTCCCGTACATCCTCGACGCCGTCGGCAACACCAGCGACCGCGCGAACCTGACGCTGCAGGCGATCTGGTTCGTCGCCACGGCGCTGGCCGTGGCCTGCGTCTACATGCCGCTGATCGACCGGGTGAGCCGGCGCAGGATGCTGATCGCGAGCTCGATCCTGCAGCTCGCGGCGTTCGTCCCCTTCATCTTCTTCGACGTCACGTTCACCACGGCGCTGATCAACGTCGTGCTCTTCGGCGCCGGCGCGGGCATCGGCCAGCAGTCGCTGTTCCAGCTCTGGAGCGGCGAGCTGTTCCCGACGCTCCTGCGCAGCACCGCGCAGGGGTTCATGTTCGGCGTGGTGCGGATCGCGCTCGGCGGCTGGATCCTCCTGCTGCCGGTGATCCAGGACGCGGGCTTCCGGACCCTGTCGGTGATCCTCTTCGGGATGCTCGCCGTCAGCGGGCTCGTCGGCGTGCTGTTCGCGCCCGAGACGACCGGCCGCGACCTGCGCGAGACGGCCGAGCGCCCGGCGCGGGGCGGACGGTTCATCCGGGAAGGGACGACGGAAGCCGCGCCAGGGTCGTCTGCCGCGCGGTAGCGTGGGCCGCATGCGCCGAGCCTGCATCGCCCTCGCCCTGCTCCTCGTCCCGGCCGCCGTGGCGGCGGCACCCGCCGCCGCCAAGGTGAAGCCGGGCCCGAAGGGCGCCGCGTTCTACACGCCGCCGACGACGCTGAAGGGCAAGCACGGCGCGCTCGTGTGGGCGCGCAGGCACACGGGCCCCGACGCGCTCGCGCAGGCCTCGCGCAACGCGCTGCTGCTCTACCGCTCGACCGGCCTGGACGGCGGGAGGATCGCCGTGTCCGGCTCGCTCGCGCTGCCGAAGGGCAAGCCCCCGAAGGGCGGCTGGCCGCTGATCACCTACGCGCACGGCACGACCGGCGCGGCCGACGCGTGCGCCCCGAGCCGCGGCTACGACGCCGGCGGCCTCGTGTCCTACGCCTACCCGCTGCTCGGACGCTGGCTCAAGGCCGGCTACGCCGTGGTGCGCACGGACTACGAGGGTCTCGGCACGCCCGGCACGCACCACTACCTGCTCGGCACCTCGGAGGGCCGCAGCGTGCTCGACGCCGCGCGCGCCGCCCGGGCGTTCGCCCCGCGGAAGATCTCGAAGCGGGTCATCGTCGCCGGCCACTCGCAGGGCGGCCACGCCGCGCTCTACGCCGCCTCGCTCGCGCCCGACTGGACGCCGGAGCTGAAGGTGCGCGGGACCGTCGCGTTCGCACCCGCCTCGCACCTCGAGACCCAGTTCGAGGCGACGCTCACGATCGCCACGCCCGGCGGCGGGCTCGGGGCGATCGTCGGCCTCGGGATCAGGGCCGTGGACCTCGCGAACCCGGCGCTCGCCGTGCCCGGGCTGCTCACGCCGCAGGCCGCGGCGCTCTACCCGCAGACGGAGACCGTCTGCTACGACGCGCTCTCCGAGCCGTCGTCGTTCGGGGGCCTGCCGCTCAACCAGGTGTTCCAGCCCGGCGCCGACCTCGCCGGGCTGCTCGCCGCGGTCGGGACGAGCGATCCCGAGCACCTCGCGATCCGGACGCCGGTGCGGATCGAGCAGGGCGACGCGGACGCCACGGTGTTCAAGACGTTCACCGACCAGCTCGTCGCGGACTACCGGCAGGCCGGCGTCCGCGTCACGTACAAGAGCTACCCGGACGTCAGCCACGGCGCGATCGTCGACGAGGGCGCGAAGTCGGCGACCGCGTACATCAGGAGCCGCCTGAGGTAGCCGCCCGGATCAGGGGGGTGGCCCGGGGTCCGCACCGATGACGGGCGGGCCCGCAGCCGGGATGGTGGCCGCATGAACCCCACCCTGCTCGCGCGCCCGCGCGACCTGGACGGCGCGCCGCTGAGCTCAGCTGCGCGTGCGGTAGAGGTGCGTCGTGAGCGGCGCGAAGACGGCGGTGAGCGCGGCGGCGGTGGCGAGCACGACGATCACGTCGCCCGCCGCCGCGTCGCCCTCCATCAGCCCGCGCGACGCCGTCGCGAGGATCGAGATCGGGTTCACGTCGACGAACCCCTTCAGCACCTTCGGCAGCGTCTCGGGGTCCACGAACACGTTGCTGAGGAACGTCAGCGGGAAGATGCCCATGAAGCCGGCGTTCATCACCGCGTTGGGCGAGCGCAGGAGCAGCCCCAGGGTCGTGAACACCCACGACAGGCCGAAGGCGAAGACGATCACCAGGGCCAGCGCCGCGACCACGCCCGGCACGCCAGCGCCGGGCCGGTAGCCGAGCACCACGCCGAGCACGATGATCACCGTGCCCGCGATCACGTAGCGCACGCTGTCGCCCAGCACGGACCCGAGCAGCGGCGCGGGGCGCGAGATCGGCAGGGAGCGGAAGCGGTCGACCACGCCCTTGGTCAGGTCGGTGTTGAGCGCGACGCCCGAGTAGACGGTCGTGAACAGCACCGACATGACGAGGATCCCGGGCAGGATGTAGTCGAGGTACGCACCGGTCGAGCCGGAGATCGCGCCGCCGAACAGGTAGGTGAACATGAGCACGAACATCACCGGCGTGATGGTCACGTCGAGCAGCTGCTCGGGCACGTGCTTGACCTTCAGCATGCCGCGCCAGCCGAAGGTGAGGGCGGCGGACAGCGCGCTCGCCCGGGGCGGGCGCGGGGTGGCGGCGAGCGCCTTGCGCAGGGCCAGGTCGTCGGTCATGCCCGCTGCTCCTCCAGGGTCGCGTCGCCGGCCGTGTCCGCTTGCTCGGCCGTATGGCCGGTCAGCGCGAGGAACACCTCGTCGAGGCTCGGCTGGCCGAGCGAGAAGTCGGCGATCCGCACCCCGGCGCGGGCGAGCTCGGCGACCGCCTCGGCGGCCCGGTCGGCGTCCGAGCACGGCGCCGAGAGCGCCGCGGGGTCCGGCTCGCGGTGCACGGCCTCGAGGCGCTGCTCCAGGATGCGCTCCGCGTCGGGCCGCTGCTCGGGATCGAGCAGCCGCACGCGCAGCGCGCCCGAGCCCACCGACGCCTTGAGCTGCGCCGGCGTGCCCTCCGCGATCACGCGCCCGTGGTCGATCACGGCGATGCCGTCGGCGAGCTGGTCCGCTTCCTCGAGGTACTGGGTGCAGAGGAGGATCGTCGTCCCTTCCGCGACCAGCGCGCGCACGATGTCCCACACCTGGTTGCGCGAGCGCGGGTCGAGCCCGGTCGTGGGCTCGTCGAGGAACATGAGCTCGGGCGTGACGACGATGCTGGCGGCGATGTCGAGCCGCCGCCGCATGCCGCCGGAGTAGTGCTTGACGAGGCGGCCGGCGGCCTCCTCGAGCCCGAAGGCCTCGAGCAGCTCGGCCGCGCGCGTCCGGGCGCCCGCCCGCCGGAGGCCGAGCAGCCGGCCCAGGAGGATCAGGTTCTCGCGTCCGGTCAGGTCCTCGTCGACGGAGGCGAGCTGGCCCGTGAGCGACACGAGGCCGCGCACCGCGTCGGCGTCGCGCACGATGTCGTGCCCGAGCACGCGCGCCGAGCCCGCGTCGGGGCGCAGCAGCGTGGCGAGCATGCGGATGGTCGTCGTCTTGCCGGCGCCGTTCGGCCCGAGCACGCCGTACACGGAGCCCGTGCGGACGGCGAGGTCGACGCCGTCGACGGCGCGGGTGGCGCCGAACGACTTGGCGAGGCCGGTGGCCTCGATCGCGAGTGGGGAGTCGGTCATCTGATGTGTCGACCGCGGCGCGGCCGCAGACTCATCGGTCGGCCGGGGCCATGACGCGATCATAGTTCAGGCGCATGAGGGCGATGACGTCCTGCACGTCGTCTTCCCCCTCGATCGCGCGGGCCGCCAGCCGGGTGGAGTGCCGGTTGACGGGGTGCGGCCCGACGCGGCCCGCCTCGCGCAGCGCGGCGCCGACGTCGCGGGGGAAGCCGAAGTGCGCCACCCGGTCGCCGTGCAGGTGGCCGATCTCGTTGCCGTCGACGCGGAAGCCGAACTCGCCGCGCTCGCCCATGCCCGCCTCGACGCCGGGCCAGGACGTGACCTCGCTGGTGATCTGCTCGCTCGGTGTCATGCGGCCACGCTACAACTTCAAGTGCGCTTGAAGTCAAGGGGCGTTGCCCCTGCGCGCCGTCAGTCGGCGGTGACGCCGTGCTCGCGCAGGTACTCGAGGTAGAACGGGCGCAGCAGGTCGGCGACCTCGCCGCGGCCGGCGTCCGTCACGTCGTCGACGTGCGCGCTCAGGTGCATCACGTCGTCCTCGGCCTCGCCGAGCTCGCCCGCGCCGGCCTCCGCCGCGGGCAGCAGCCGCAGCAGGTCCCAGAAGAAGCGCACGTCGAGATGGCGCTTCGCGCGCCCGACGGCGAGCGCGTGCAGCTCGGGGGAGGTGCGGTCGTCGAGGCCGTCGGTCGCGCTCATCGCGCCACACCCTACTGCGCGCCCCCGGCGGTCTTGACGCTTGCGCGCACGGCGCGTAGCGTCGCGCGGGCGTGCACCCCGATCGCCGCCCGGTCAGCCACATCAGTCAGGCCTATCCGGACCGGGTCGCGGTGCGCGGGCGCGACCTGACCGGCGACCTCATGGGCCGGCTCAGCTTCACGGAGTACTTCCATCTCCTGCTCTGCGGGGAGGAGCCGACCGAGGAGCAGCGCTACTTCCTCGACCTGCTGCTCGTCGCCATCGCCGAGCACGGGATGATGCCGACGAACGTCGCGGCGCGGATGACGCTGGCCGCCGATCCCGGCTCGCTCCAGGGCGCCGTGGCGGCGGGGATCCTCGGCTGCGGTCCGGTCGTCCTCGGCACGTCGGAGGCCTGCGCGCGGCTGCTGGTGCAGGCGCAGGAGCGGGTCGCGGCCGGGACCGCGACGGCGGCGGCCGCCGCGGAGGAGGCCGCACGGGCGGTGCGCACGGCGGGCGAGCGCCTGCCGGGCTTCGGTCATCCGGTGCACAAGCCGCTCGACCCGCGCGCCGAGCGGATCCTCGAGCTGGCCGACGCGCGCGGCGCGAGCGGCCCGCACGTCGCGCTCGCCCGCCACTTCCGCGACGCGGCCGCGGCGGCCTGGGGCCGGCCGCTGACCATGAACGTGTCGATGCCGATCGCCGCGGTCATGCTCGACGTCGGGTTCCCCGCCGCCGCCGTGAAGGCCGTGCCGATCCTCGCCCGCACCGCGAGCCTGCTCGCCCACCTCGCCGAGGAGCGCGAGCTGCCCGCTGGCCTGACCCTGGCCGCGATCGCCGACCACGCGGTCGAGTACGTCGAGCGATGAGCGCGCCGTCCGCGGAGGAGACGCGACCCTGGGAGGAGCAGCGCGCGGCCGACGACGCGCACTACCGCGCGCAGCTCGCGTACCTGTTCGAGCGCTCGCAGTTCTACCGCGCCAAGCTCGCGGACGTGGGCTCGGCGGAGGCCGCGGGCGGGCTCGCCGACATCGCGGCGCTCCCGCTGACGGAGAAGCAGGAGGTCAAGGCGACCTGCACGCCCGAGGCGCCGATCGGCGCGCACCTGTGCGCGGCCCCGGAGGAGATCGCGCGGATCTACTCCACGAGCGGCACCACCGGCACGCCGAGCTACGTGCCGCTCACCGCGGGCGACATCGAGCACTGGGTCACGGGCTCCGCGCGCAGCTACGCCGCCTCGGGCGTGCGCGCCGGCCAGCGCATCGTCTCCACCTACAACGCCGGCCCGTTCGCGGCGGGTGCCGCGCTCGCCGCGTTCGAGCGCATCGGGCTCTGCCACGTGCCCGTCGGCACGGGCAACAGCGAGCGGCTCATGCGCGCCGTCGAGCAGCTGCGGCCTGAAGCGGCGGTGCTGACGCCCTCCTACGCGGCGTACCTGGTCGAGTGGGCGGCCGACCGTGGCGTGGACCTGCGCGCCGCGAGCGTGGAGCGCGTCCTCGTGGCGGGCGAGCCGGGCGGCGGCGAGCCGGCGTTCCGCGCCGCGCTGGAGGAGGGCTGGGGCGCGCGCGTGACGGAGGCGATGGGGATCGGCGACATCGGCGTGTCGCTGTGGGGCGAGTGCGAGGCGCAGGACGGCATGCACCTGGGCGCGCGCGGCTACGTGCACCCCGAGCTGATCGACCCGGCGACGGGCGCGCCGGTGCCGCTGGAGGACGAGGCGTCGGGCGAGCTCGTGCTGACGCACCTGCGCCACCGCGCCGCGCCGCTCCTGCGCTTCCGCACCCGCGACCACGTCGTCGTGCGCACCGCCCCGTGCCCGTGCGGCCGCACCGGCCCGCGCATCCGCTGCATCGGCCGCACCGACGACATGCTGATCGTGCGCGGCGTCAACCTCTTCCCCGCCGCGGTGCGCGAGGTGGTCGGCGGGTTCGCACCGGCGGTCAGCGGCCACATCCTCGTGCGCCCGCGCGCACCGGGCACCAAGCAGGAGCCGCCGCTGCCCGTCAGCGTCGAGCTCGCCCGCGGCGCGGACGCCGATCCGGCGCTCGCCGACGCGATCGGCGAGCGGCTGCGCAGCGTGCTGGTCGTTCAGCTCGACGTGGAGCTCGTGCCCTGGGGCAGCCTGCGGCGCAGCGAGTACAAATCCAGACTCGTGGCCCGTCCCGCAAGAGTCGACCGACCGTCACGAGACGAACCACAATTGGAGCAGTGATGCAGAAGCTGCAGAGCCAGGGCGTCCACCACATCACGATCGTCGGCGCCGACCGGCAGACGTCGATCGGCTTCTGGGAGGGGGTGCTCGGCATGCCGTTCGTGTTCGAGCAGCCCAACCTCGACAACGCCTCGGAGAGCCACCTCTACTTCGACCCCGGCGACGGGCGGCTGATCACGATCTTCACCGACGAGGGCCGCGTGCCGGACCCCGAGCGCACGCCCACCGACCCCGGCTGCGTCCACCACCTCGCGTTCGCGCTCTCCCAGGCCACGTTCCACCAGGCCGTGGCCCGGCTCGACGAGCGCGGGATCCGCCACAGCGGGGTGAAGGACCGCGGCTTCATGGACTCGATCTACTTCGAGGACCCGCTCGGGCTCCTGATCGAGCTCGCGTCGTACCGCTTCGAGCCGCCGCACGGCCACACCCATGCGGACGTGCTCCTCGAGGCGCACCTGATCCGCACCGCGCGCAGCGACGACCACATCGACCGCGTGCACGTGGCGGACGCGATCGAGGCGCTCGCCGGGCGCACGCGATCGCTGTCGGACGACCGCTCCCCGCAGGATCCCTACCACCGCTGAGGAGGACGGACATGGCCGAGCACACGCTGAGCATCCTCCGGCCGAGCGTGAACAACCTGACGGTGCGGATCTTCGTCCGCGCCGCCGGGCTGGAGTTCGAGGAGCAGGACGTCTGGGGACAGACGACCACCCCCGAGTTCCTCGCCAAGGACCCCGCGCACCTGACGCCGATGCTCGAGGAGGCGGGACTCCCGCGCGGCTCGCTGTGGGAGAGCTGCGCGATCATGCAGTACCTCTGCAACAAGCACGGCCTGGACGGGCTCTACCCGCCGGACCCCGGCCGGCGGGCGATGGTCGACAGCGCGATGTTCTACCTGATCGGCACGCTCTATCCGCTCGTCGCGCGCGCGACCTACCCGACGCTCGGCTTCCCGCAGTACCCCGGAGAGGTCGCAACCTCGGAGGCGAGCGAGGAGCTCAAGGCGCAGGCGGCGCGGGACGCCGCGGCCGCGCTCGCGGAGCCGCTGGACGTCTACCGCGCGTTCTTCCTCGACGGCAGGCGGTTCATCGGCGGCGACGCGCCGTCGATCGCCGACATCCGGCTGGCCGCGACGCTCGAGTTCCTGCGTGCGATCGACTACGAGTTCCCGGCCTGGGCCGAGGCGTACATGAGCGCGATCGAGGAGGTGCTCGGGGACGCCTACTCCGAGCCGGCGGCGGAGGTGCGCGGCTTCGTCGCCTCGACGAAGCCCGCCGGGTAGCACGCTCCGGCCGGCGATGCGGATTGGCACAAGGTTCGCGCCGCGGCGGCGTTTGCACATGCATGCCCCCCTCCCCCGACGCGGCGGCGAGCCGGACGCACGCACCGCACCGACGGCTCCGCGCCCACCCGGCGCTTCGGCGGCATCCGATCCGGCGGGCTCGAGGCCGCCTTCGAGGCGGCGCGGTCCTCGCACGACGCGCGCGACCGGCTGCGCGCGGACGCGCTCGACGCGCTGCTGGAGATCATCCCCGCCGCGGTCGCGCTCGCCTTCCGCGTCGACGCGGAAGGCATCCGCAGCCCCGAGCTGGCGCGCGCCGCATCGCTGCACCGGCGCACGCTCGACCGGGTCGTCCCGCAGCTCGCCCGGCTCGAGGAGATCGACCCGTTCGCGGTGCGCCATGCGCACGCGGCCGGCGCGCGCGTGCGCTCGGTCGCCGACGTCGGCGGGCCCGCGGCGCTGGCGCGGACCCGCTACGGCCGGCAGCTCGCGCGCCACCGCCTGCGCGCGCCGCTCATCGCGTACTTCCGGCGCGACGGGCGGATCGTCGCGGGCGTCGCCCTCGTGCGGACCGCCGACGCCCCCGAGTTCGCCGCCGCGGAGGCCCGCGTGCTCAGCGGGATCCAGCCGCTGCTCGAGCACGGCTTCGCCGGGGGCCCCAGGCTCCGCTCCGGCGCGCCGTCCCGGCGCGGCTGCGGCCTCACGCAGCCCGAGCACGAGGTCGCCGTGCTCGCGGAGACCGGCGCGAGCGTCGCGGCGATCGCGTTCGCCCTCGGCATGAGCGAGGCCACGGTGGAGACCTGCCTGGCGCGCCGGCACGAGCCGGCCGGTGGGGCCGACCCGCCACTGCTGCCATGGAGCGTGGCGGCAGCCGATCCCGACCCCACCCTGCGCGTGCGCGCGCACGCGCTGAGCGCGGTGGTCGCGGCCGTGCCGGCGGCGCTCGCCGTGCTCGCCAGCGTCGACGGGCGCTCCGATCCCGTCGCGGGCGTCGCGCTCCAGTGCGACGACCTCGACTTCTCCGTGGCGGAGGCGTGGCGCCGGTACGCGCGCCCGGCGCTCGAGCACGAGGGGCGCGGCTGCCGCCCCCACCTTCCGAGCATGGGCATCGCCGACCACGCGAGCGTCCACGCGCGCGTGTCGGGCCACGTCGCCGCCTCGATCCTGCTCCTCCGCACGCACGGGTCGCTGCCGTTCTCGGCGCGCGACGCGGCAGCGCTCCGGCGGCTCCGGCCCGTGCTCGAGCAGGCGTTCGCCTGCGGAGAGGAGCCGGGGACGGGCCACTAGCATCTGCGCCATGGACCGCGAAGAGCTGCGGGCGCTGCAGGCGCCGCTGAAGGAGCGGTACGCGGGCGAGCCGGAGGCGGCGCTCGTGACGCTCGCCGCCGGCGGATCGCTCGGCGAGGGCGTCTCCTGCTCCGTCGAGACGGGACGCGCGCTCGCCACCGCCGGCCTGCACCCGGCGACGGGTGGCGACGGCGCGCTGCTGTGCTCCGGCGACATGCTGCTCGAGGCGCTCGTCGCCTGCGCGGGCGTGACGCTGCAGGCGGTCGCGACCTCGCTCGGGATCCCCGTCGCGTCCGGGCGCGTGCGCGCGGAGGGCGACCTCGACTTCCGCGGCACGCTCGGCGTCGACCGCGAGGCCTCCGTCGGGTTCGTCGCGATCCGGCTCGCGTTCGAGCTCGACACGGACGCCGGCGAGGAGGAGCTCGCGACCCTGCGCCGCCTGACCGAGCGCTACTGCGTCGTCTACCAGACGCTGACAGGCGGCGCGGCCCTCGAGACCACGCTCGCCGCCGCCTGAGCGCGCGGCGCGATCCGCGTGTCGGCCCTCGAAGCGCTCCTGCTGGCCTGCGCCGGCGTGGGCGGCGGCCTCGCGGGCAGCATCGCCGGCCTCGCCTCGCTCGTGAGCTACCCCGCGCTGCTCGCGGCCGGCCTCGGCCCGGTGCAGGCGAACGTGACGAACACGGTCGCGCTCGTGGGCAGCAGCGTCGGCGCCACGCTCGGGTCGCGCCACGAGCTGCGCGGCCAGGCGCCGACCGTGCGCCGGCTGGCCGCGGCCGCCGTCGCGGGCGGCGCGTCCGGCGCCGGGCTGCTGCTCGTCACCGAGCCTGCGACGTTCGAGCGGATCGCCCCGTGGCTGATCGCCGGAGCGTCGCTGGCCATCCTGCTGCGCCGGCGGACGGAGCCGCCGCCGGGCGACCCGCGCGGACCGCGCGCCACGGGCGCGCGGCTGACCGGCGCCGTGTTCCTCGTCGGCATCTACGGCGGCTACTTCGGCGCGGCGGCGGGCGTCGTGCTGCTCGCCCTGCTGCTCGCGGGCACCCACGACACGCTTGCGCGCAGCAACGCGCTCAAGAACGCCGTCCTGGGGATCGCCAACGCGACCGCCGCGATCGGCTTCGCCGTGCTCGCGGACGTCGACTGGGCCACGGCCGCGCCGCTCGCCGCCGGGCTGCTGGCGGGCGGGCGCCTCGGCCCCGTCGTCGTGCGCCACAGCGACGCGGGCGTGCTGCGCGCCCTGATCGGCCTCGCCGGGCTCGCGCTCGCGCTCAAGCTGGGCATCGACGCCTACGCCTGAGATGCTGCACCGCATGCCGCGCTTCCTCATCTCCCGCACCCTCGGCACGATCAGCGACGAGCAGCTCGACGACGCCGCCGCCGAGTCCAGCCGCGTCCGCGAGGCGCAGTTCCCCGAGATCACGTGGGAGCACTCGCACGTCGTGCACGACGGCGCGGGGCTCATCTCCTACTGCATCTACGCCGCGCCCAGCGAGCAGGCCGTCCGCGACCACGCCTCCGCCGCCGGCCTGCCCGTGGACGCGGTGCACGAGATCGCGCGCGATCTCGTACCGTAGCCTCCACATGACCGTCGCCGGCTACGCCATCCCCGACGAGCACCTCGACATCCGGGACACGATCCGGCAGATGGCGCGCGAGCGGATCGCGCCCCGCGCCGCGGAGATCGACGCCACCGGGGAGTACCCGTGGGACGTGCGGCGGCTGCTCGCCGGCAACGACGTGCTCGCGCTCCCGTTCGACGAGGAGCACGGCGGCACCGGCACCGGCACGCTGCTGCTCCAGATGGCGATCGAGGAGATCGCCCACGCGTGCGCGTCGAGCGCGCTCATCCTCATGGTCCAGGAGCTCGGCACGCTGCCGATCCAGCTCTTCGGGACCGAGGAGCTCAAGCAGCGCCTGCTCCCGCGCTGCGCGACCGGCGAGTGGAGCCCCGCCTTCGCGCTCTCGGAGGCCGACGCCGGATCGAACCCCGCCGACATGCGCACCACCGCCGTGCGCGACGGGGACGACTGGGTGATCGACGGCGTCAAGGCCTGGATCACGAACACCGGCATCGCCGACTTCTACGTCGTGTTCGCGATCACCGACCGGGAGGCGCGGCGCATCACCGCGTTCGTGGTGGAGGCCGACCGCCCCGGCGTGTCCGTCGGCAAGCTCGAGCACAAGCTCGGGATCAAGGGCTCCCCCACCGGCTCGCCGGTCTTCGACGGCGTCCGCGTGCCCGCGGAGAACGTGATCGGCGAGGTCGGCCGCGGCCTCGCGGTGGCCCTCGCCACGCTGCAGCGCACGCGCCTCGGCGCCGCCGCCCAGGCCGTCGGGATCGCCCAGGGCGCCACGGACTACGCCAGCGCCTATGCCCGCGAGCGGCTCGTGGGCGGACGCCCGATCGCCGACCTCCAGGGGATCCAGTTCAAGCTCGCCGACATGGAGACCGGGACCGCCGCCGCGCGCGAGCTGCTCTACCGGGCCTGCGCGCTCGCCGACGCGGAGGACCCCGCCGCCGCCAAGTACGGCTCGATGGCCAAGCTGTTCGCCT
This sequence comes from uncultured Solirubrobacteraceae bacterium, assembly GCA_963827335.1. Lineage (GTDB taxonomy): Bacteria > Actinomycetota > Thermoleophilia > Solirubrobacterales > Solirubrobacteraceae > DASQMT01. The sequence goes on along the minus strand of CAWHAP010000023.1, from coordinate 26,266 downwards.
CCGACAACGCGATGCGCGTGACCGTGGAGGCGGTGCAGGTCCTCGGCGGCTACGGCTACGTCTCCGAGTACCCGGTCGAGCGCATGATGCGCGACGCCAAGATCACCCAGATCTACGAGGGCACGAACGAGATCCAGCGCGTGATCATCGCCCGCGAGATGGGCCGATGAGCGCCGCCTGGGACGCGCTCGGCGGCCTGCCGCTCCACGTGGAGTCCTACGCGTACGAGCGCCGCACGGCGCTGATGGGCTACGGCTTCGAGCGCGTCACGACCGTGGTCGTGCTCGCGGGCGGCGGCGTCGACGGCCGCGGCGAGGACGTGTCGCCCTACGAGGACGAGGACGACACGCTGCACGTGACGGCGCCCGACCTCGGGCTCGTGGGCGCGTGGACGCTCGAGCGCTTCTGCGACCAGGTCGCCGCGACCGACCAGTGGCCGGTCCCGCCGGAGTGGGGCGACATGCAGCGGCGCTGGCGCAACTGGGCGTTCGAGTCGGCGGCGCTCGACCTCGCGCTCAACCAGGCGGGGCGCGCGCTGCACGAGGTGCTCGGGCGGGAGCCCGCCCCGCTGCGCTTCGTCAACTCGCTCGGCCTGGGGGAGCCGCCCGGCTTCGACCCGCTCGCGCGCCGGCTCGAGCACCACCCGGGGCTGCGCTTCAAGCTCGACGCGAAGCCGGACTGGACGCCCGCGCTGATCGACGAGGTCGCCGCGACCGGCGCGGTCGAGATCATCGACTTCAAGGGCCACTACGGCATGGAGACGGGCGAGCTGCCCGACCTGCTCGCGATGTACGAGCGCGTGATCGCGGCGTTCCCGGACGCGCTCCTCGAGGACGCCCACGACCTGCCGGAGGTCGCCGCGCTGCTCGCGCCCGAGGCGCACCGCATCTCCTACGACGCGCCGGTCCACGCAGTCGCGGGGCTCGACACGACGCCGCTGGCGCCGGTCGCGGTCAACGTCAAGCCGTGCCGCGTCGGGGACCTGCGCTCGCTGTTCGACATCTACGACGCGTGCGCGGCGCGCGGGCTGCTCACCTACGGCGGCGGGATGGGCGAGCTGGACGTCGGCCGCGGGCAGATCCAGCTGCTGGCCTCGCTGTTCCATGCGGACGCGCCCAACGACACCGCGCCCGGCGGCTACAACGCCGACACGCCGGCGGCCGACCTGCCCGCGAGCCCGCTGCCGCCCGCGCCCGCGCCGACGGGCTTCCGCCGCGCCGCGGGGTGACCGCGGCCGCCGACCTCGTGCTCCGCGGCGGGCGCGTCCTGACGCTCGACGGGGACGCGGAGGCCGAGGCCGTCGCGGTCCGCGGGGGCCGCATCGCGTACGTGGGGACGAGCGCCGGCGCGCAGGCCCACGCCGGGCCGGGGACCGAGGTCGTCGAGCTCGGCGGGCGCATGGTGCTGCCGGGGATCCACGACGCGCACCTGCACCCCCTCTCCGGCGGGCGGCTGCTGTCCTCGCCCACGCTCGACTACCGCCGGCTCGACAAGGCCGAGCTGCTCGCGGCGATCGTGGAGCTGCTCGCGGGCAGTGCCGATGCCGGTCCCGGCGACTGGCTCGTCGTCGAGCTGTGGGACGCCACCGGGATGGACGAGCAGCCGGTCAAGGAGGACCTCGACCGGCTCGGCACGGCGCGGCCGATCCTCGTGGTCTCGCTCGACGGCCACATCGCGCTGGCGAGCTCGCGCGCGCTCGCGCTCGCGGGCGTGCACGCCGGCATGCCGGACCCACCGGGCGGCGTGATCGCCCGGACGGCCACCGGCGAGCCGACCGGGATCCTGCTCGACCACGCGGCCGACCTCGTCGCCCGCCTGCTTCCCGAGCCCACGGCCGAGCAGGACGCGGCCGCGCTCCGGACGGCGCACGAGGCGCTCGTCCGCCACGGTGTCACGTCGTACCTCGATGCCTCCGCGGGGCGCACCGAGCTCGCGGCGGTCGCCGCGCTCAGCGACGCGGGCGGGCTGCTGGCGCGGCCCTCGGCCGCGCTCCTCGTCAGCCCGGAGCTCGCCGGGGACCCCGCGGCGATGCTCGCCGAGCTCGACGCGCTGCGCGCGGAGCACGGGCGCCCGGACGTCGCGATCCGCACGGCGAAGCTGTTCTTCGACGGCGTGATCGAGCACCCGACGCAGACGGCGGCCCTGCTCGAGCCCTACCTGGTCGACGGCGCCCCGGGCGACAGCCGCGGCCCCACCTACTTCCCCCAGCCGGTCGCCGACCGCGCGGTCGCCGCGCTCGACGCCGCCGGCTGGCAGGTGCACGTGCACGCGATCGGCGACCGCGCGGCCCGCTCGGCGCTCGACGCCTTCGCGCACGCGCGTGCGTGCAACGGCCCGACCGGCAACCGCCACACGATCGCCCACCTCGAGCTCGTGCACCCGGACGACCGCGCGCGCTTCGGCGACCTGGACGTGCTGGCCGACCTGCAGCTGCAGTGGGCGCGCCGCGACCCCTACACGGTCGAGCACGTGGCCCCGTACCTCGGGCCCGAGCGCTGGCGCGACCTCTATCCCGCGGCCGCCCTCGCCCGCGCCGGGGCGCGGCTGTGCGGCGGGAGCGACTGGCCCGTGGACCCGCTCGCGCCGTTCACCCAGATCGCGACCGCCGTGCGCCGGACGGTGCCGGGCGGCGATCCGGAGCCTCTGTTCCCCGGCCAGGCGCTGAGCCTGCGCGCCTCGCTGGCGATGCACACGCGCGACGCCGCCTTCCAGCTGCACCAGGAGGCGCTGACGGGCCGGATCGCGACCGGCCTGGCGGCCGACCTGATCGTGCTCGACCGCGACCTCCTCGGCGTCCCGCCCGAGGCGGTGCCCGACGCGCAGGTCGAGCTCACGCTCGTGGACGGCCGGGTCGTCCACCGCGCGGGCTGACGCGCAGCGCGGCGGCCGGGGCTCAGCGCCCGAGCACGGCGACGGCGCCGGCCGGGCCGCTCGCCCAGCAGGTCCCCGGCACGCAGTCCACGGCGTCGTAGGCGGCGGTGTCGAAGGGCCGCCAGCTGCGCCCGCCGTCCGTGCTCACGTCCGATCCGGTGGGCCCGACGGCGATCAGCGTCGCGCGCGCGCCGGACACCCAGTCGACGCCGGAGCGGTAGCCGCTGAGGTCGCCGCCGGCGCGCCAGCTCGCGCCGCCGTCGCGGCTGTAGCCCGACGCGTCGGCGCCGTTCTCCGGCGCGGTGAAGTCGCCGCCGACCATCACGCCGTCGCGCGGGTTGCGGAAGGCGAGTGAGAACACGCCGCCGGCCGCGGCCGCCGGGATCGGCGCCGCGGTCACCGTCCAGGTGCGCCCGCCGTCGCGCGACCGGAACACGCGCGCGGCGCCGCCGCCGCTCGCGAACCAGGCGTCGCGGCCGCTCGTCACGAGGCACGTGCCGCTCGCGGCGAACGCGAACTCGCCCGGGACGGCCGGCGGCATGCCGGCGTCCGGGAGCACGTGCCAGCTGCGTCCCCAGTCGTCGGTCGCCGCGATGCGGAACTTCCCGCCGACCGGGTCGCTCAGCGCGAGGCCGCGGCGGCCGCCGGCGTAGAAGTCCATGCAGTCGTAGAACGCGAGCGGGTCGTCGTTGACGAACGCCGTCCGCCAGGTGCGGCCGCCGTCGGTCGTGGTGTAGATCCGCGACGCGTCGCTCGCGCCGATCGACAGGACGCTCGCTCGCCAGGCGCTCTGCGCCTCGACGTCGCGGAACAGCAGGCCCGCGCTGCCGGGCGGCGACACGTCCTTCCAGGTCCGCCCGCCGTCGGTCGTCCGGAGCACCTCGCCGGCGCTGCCGCCGACCCACGCAGTGCGCTTGTCGACCGCGTCGAGCCCCCGGTACTGCTGGTCCGAGCCGGTCGGCACCGGCGTCCAGCGCAGCGGATGGTGGCGGTCGTGGGCGGACGACGCCGCGGCCGGGAGGGCGAGCACGAGCAGCAGGGTGAGGAGCGCGATCCGGGGCACGGTCTCCACGGTGCCCGCGCCCCGGCCGCGACAAACCGGGCGGAGCAGCCGCAGGCGTCAGGACCGCTTCGCCTGCGCGAGCAGGTCGGCGCGGGTCTCGGCGTCGAACTCCGGCAGCGTGTAGCCGATCAGGTCGGCGAAGGCGGTGTCCGGGATCCGGAACCGCTCCGGGCCGGTGACGCGGACGAAGGCGGCGAGCACGAAGTCCTGCGTCCGGAAGGTGCGCCGGTGGAAGGGGTCGTCGAACGTGCCGTCGTCGTCGAGGTGGCGCCGCAGCGCCGCGCGGATCGCCTCCCCGTCCCGCGGCCGCTCGGGATAGCCCTTGTAGCCGGGCCGCCCGAGGAGGTACGCGCTCGTCGCGCGGAGCTCGGGATCCTCGAGCGTCGTCATCAGCGCGGCATCGACGGTCGGGTCCGACCGCTTGCCGAGGACCTGGAGCACGGCGAGCCGGAACACGCGATCGGGATCCCCGGTCGCCTCGGCCAGCAGCCGCTCGGTGACCGCCGGGTCGTCGCTCGTCACCAGCCAGTGGGCGACGTTGGGCTCGTAGGGGATGAACGCCTTCTCGCCGAAGCCGACCGACTCGACCGGATCCGCCCGGATCGCCTCGAGCTCGGCCTCGAGCTCCTCCGGGAGCGGCGGTTCCCGCCTCCCGCTCAGTGCAGCCACACCTGCACCCGCCGGTTCTTGCCCTCGCTCTTCCCCGCCTCCGCCTGCACGCGCGCCCAGTCGGCGCCGTAGCTCTGGATCTCGAAGCGGGCCGCGTCGATGCCCTTGCCGACGAGATGGTCGCGCACCGCCTCGGCCCGCTTCTTGCTCAGGGCCTCGTTCACCTTCGGGTCGCCCGTGAGGTCGGCCGCGCCGCCCAGCTGGGCCTTCAGCGCGGCCTTGGCCTTCATCGTCGTCGCGACGCCCTCGAGCTTCGTCTTGTGATCCGGCTTGAGATCGGACTTCCCGACGTCGAAGTCGTCGAGGATCTCGGCGAACTTGGCCTCGTAGAACTTCTCCATCGTGGCGCCCCAGTCGGCCGACGGGGCGTCGGTGCAGTCGGCATCCTCGGCCCCCGTCAGCTCGATCGGGGCATCCGTCGCGTCCTTCACCTTGAATCCCCACTTCAACGCGCCCAGCGGCTCGGCCGTCTCGAGCACCACCGCCACGGTCTCGAACTCGATCGCCGCGTCGCCGAGTCCCTCGCGGGCCCATGGCAGCGACGGCGTGTCGTTCATGGTCGCCGAGCTCGACGTGCCGCCCTTCTGCGACGACCCGACGGCCACGGAGCCGCCCTCCCGCTTCCATTTCTTCGCGCCCTGATCCCACTCGGCGCCGTAGAAGGGGTCGTTCTCCGTGTCGACGATGTGATCCACGCGCTTCTTCGACGCGGACTCCTCGAACGGCTCGAACTTCGCCTTGTTCTTCCCGGGATCCGTGGCGGTGCCTCCCGCGTAGGCGCGGATGGCGCCGACCTGGTTCAGGACCGTCTGACCGAAGCTGACGTTCTTCGCCTCCACCTTGGTCGCGTCGGGCTTGAAGTCGACGTCGGCCCGGGCGCTGCTGTGGTTCTCGGGCTTGAGGGTCCACTTCATCTGGCCCTTCGCGAGCTTCTTGTCGCCCTTGCGCTCGGCCGGGAGCGGAACGGTGGGATCGGCCGGGTTCTTCTCCTCGCTCGCGGCGGGCGCATCCGCGCCCTCCGCCGTCGCGGGCGCGAACGCCTGCCCCATCAGCGCGTTGAGCTCGGCGTCCTCGTTGCCGGCCGCGAAGAAGGCGGCGATCTCCTGGGCCAGGGCCGGGCCGGCGGCGAGCGTGGCGCGCAGCGCGGCCGGGCTGCCGGCGCGCCTGGCGAGGCCGGCGACCGGCGACGCGGCGCCGGGGGGCGCCGCCTCCGCGGCCTCCCGTGCCAGCGCCGGGGAGCGCGCGGGCATCCCTCCCGAGCCCATCAGGTACTGCGCGACCGCGGCGTTGCCCGCGCTGTGCTGCAGCCGCATCACCTGCGCGACCTCCGCCCGTGCGAGGGGTGCCGGCGCGGCGGCCGGCCTTACCGCGACCTCCGCCCGGCCGACGGCCGACTCGCGCTCGTGCATGCGCCGAGTATCTTGCCGCCGCGAGGACGGCGTCAACCCGCGGCCGCGGGTGTGCCCGGAGTGCTGCCCTTCTCGGCCGGACGCCGGAGCGCGGGCTCGACGCATCGTCGCTCCCGCATCCCGGGTACCCGGGCCATCATGATCGACCGCATCGCGGACCCGTGGGGTGAGCGGACGCCGTACGGGCGCGGGGAGTCCTGGCCCGAGCGCGTCGACATGCAGCTCGAGGCCGGGCTCGAGGCGCGTGACGTCGAGCGCTGGGTCGCGACGGCGTCGGTCCTGCACTCCAACGGCGACGGGATCGACATCGCCGTGCGCGACGGCCGGATCGCCGGGGTCCGCGGCCGCGCCGGCGACCGGGTGAACCACGGCCGGCTCGACCCGAAGGACCTCTACGGCTGGCAGGCCAACAACGCCCGCGACCGGCTGACGCGGCCGCTCGTGCGGGAGGGAGAGCGGCTCGTCGAGTGCGATTGGGACACGGCGATGGAGCGGATCGCCGGCCGCTCGCGCGAGCTGCTGGCCGAGCCCGGCGGCTGGGGGCGGATCGGCTTCTACACGACCGGGCAGCTCTTCCTCGAGGAGTACTACACGCTCGCGGTGATCGGCAAGGCGGGCATCGGCACGCCGCACATGGACGGCAACACCAGACTCTGCACGGCGACCGCGGCGGCGGCGCTCAAGGCGTCGTTCGGGAGCGACGGGCAGCCCGGCTCCTACACCGACATCGACCACTGCGACGCGATCGCGCTCTACGGGCACAACGTCGCCGAGACCCAGGCCGTCCTGTGGATGCGGATGCTCGACCGCCGCCGCGGCGCCGACCCGCCGCGGATGCTGTGCGTCGACCCGCGGGACACGCCGGTGGCGCGCGAGGCCGACGTGGTGCTCGCGCCGCGCGCGGGGACGAACCTCGCGCTGATGAACGGCCTGCAGCGCGAGCTGCTGCGGCGCGGGTGGATCGACGAGGCCTGGGTCCGCGAGCACGCCATCGGCCTCGAGGCGCTCGAGGCCGCCGTCGACGGCTACGCGCCCGCGCGCGTGCGCGAGATCTGCGACGTCGCCGAGGCCGACCTCGAGGCGGCGGCCGAGCTGATCGGCACGGCCGACCGGCTGCTCTCCACGGTCCTGCAGGGCTTCTACCAGTCCAACCAGGCGACGGCCGCGGCGTGCGCCGTCAACAACATCCACCTCCTCCGCGGGATGCTCGGGCGCCCCGGCGCGGGCGTCTACCAGATGAACGGGCAGCCGACGGCGCAGAACACGCGCGAGACCGGCGCCGACGGCGACCTCCCCGGGTTCCGCAACTGGGAGAACACGGCCCACGTCGCGGAGCTCGCAGCGCTGTGGAACGTCGATCCGATGACCATCCCCAGCTGGTCGCCGCCCACGCACGCGATGCAGATCTGGCGCTACGCCGAGCAGGGCTCGATCCGGCTGCTGTGGATCACGGCGACCAACCCTGCCGTGTCGCTGCCCGACCTCGCGCGGATCCGCCGGATCCTCGCCCGCGAGGACCTCATGGTCGTCGTGCAGGACCTGTTCATGACCGAGACCGCGGCGCTGGCCGACGTCGTCCTGCCCGGGGCGACCTGGGGGGAGAAGACCGGGACGTTCACGAACGCCGACCGCACGGTGCACCTGTCCGAGCGCGCCGCCGACCCGCCGGGCGAGGCGCGCGCCGATCTCGACATCCTGCTCGACTACGCGGCCCGCATGGACTTCCGCGACCGCGACGGCGAGCCGCTCGTCGGATGGCGCGACGCGGAGGGCGCCTTCGAGGCGTGGAAGGCGTGCTCGGAGGGCCGGCCGTGCGACTACTCGGGGCTGAGCTACGAGAAGCTGCGCGGCGGCCCGGGCATCCAGTGGCCCTGCACCGCCGACGCGCCCGACGGCACCGAGCGCCTCTACGTCGACGGCGTGTTCAACACCGATCCGGCCGTCGCCGAGACCTACGGGCAGGACCTCGTGACCGGCGCGCCGGCGACGGAGGACGAGTACCGCGCCAAGCAGCCGCGCGGACGCGCGTTCCTGCACGCCGCCGCCTATCACCCGTCACCCGAGGTGCCGGGCGATGCGTACCCGCTGACGCTCACGACCGGGCGGACCGTCTACCACTTCCACACGCGGACGAAGACGGCCCGCGCGCCGGAGCTGCAGGCCGCGGCGCCCGGGGTCTGGGTCGAGCTGAGCGACGCGGACGCCGCGGCGCTCGGCATCGCCGACGGCGACCGCGTCCGCGTCCGCTCCCCGCGCGGCGCGATCGAAGGGCCCGCGCGGGTCGGGGGCATCCGGCCCGGCGTCGTCTTCGTCCCGTTCCACTACGGCTACTGGGATGCCGCCGGCGACGAGCCGGCGCGCGCCGCGAACGAGCTCACGATCACGTCGTGGGATCCCGTCTCCAAGCAGCCGATGTTCAAGGTCGCGGCCGTCGCCGTGGAGCGGGTGGGCTGATGCAGCTCGCGCACTACCTCGGCCTGCTGCACGCCGCCGAGGACCGGCTCGCCGATGCCTTCCGGGAGGTGGGGGCGGGCCGCTCGGACGAGGTCGACGTGTTCCACATGTGCCGGCGCCTGGCCGAGCAGTGCGACACGCATGCCGAGCGCCTCGCGCCGTTCGCCGCGCGCTACGGCGAGGCCGCCGACGACGAGCCCGACCGGCTGCACTCCGCGATCTTCCAGGGGCCGCGCGAGGGCGGCCTCGGCCTGCTCCGCGACCTGCAGGACCTCTACCTCATGGCCGCCGAGTGCGACCTCGCCTGGGCCGTGGTCGGCCAGGCCGCGCAGGGCGTGCGCGACACCGAGCTCCTCGGCGTGGTCGAGGCGTGCGCGCCGGAGACCGGGATGCAGCTCAAGTGGGCGCGCAGCCGGATCAAGGAGGCTGCCCCGCAAGCCCTCGTCGTGGCATGACCACCGCCCGCCCGGCGAAGCCATCGCCGGCAGTCGGAGGCCCCGCCTGCCGTCAGCTCGGGCTGTGCGCGATGCTGTCGGGACCGGCGGACCGGATCCGGGCGACGATCTCCGGCAACGGGACGCGATCGGTGTCGATCGCGAGGTGCACGCCCTCCAACCCGGCGACCGCGGCCTGCAGCCGCGGCGTCTGTTCCAGGAGCCAGGCGAGGCTCGACCAGCCGGGCGGTTCGCGGTCGACGATGCGCTGACGCAGGGTGGCCGGGGCGGCGTCCAAGCGGACGAGGAGATGCTCGTCGGCCCCGAGCGAGGAGAGCACGTCGCCCAGATGAGCGGGGGACTCGATCACCTCGGCCACGAGGAGCACGTCGTGACCCGCCCGGCGGTGCGGCGTGCACCAGGCCCGCAGATGGTCGCAGCGCTGCGCGAGGCTCGGAAACGGATACGTCCATGCGATCTCGTCCACGTCGACGGCGGCATGGGCCACCCGGTCCTCGACGAGCGCGTCGCTCATGGCGGTCAACGCCGCCGTCTTCCCCGCCCCGGGCGGACCGGTCAGCACGACTGCGAACACGCCGCGAGTCTCGCACTGCGTGCTGCTCGCGTCATCGCCGTCCTGGGTCACACGTCGCTGCCGTCGCCTACAGCGGCGTGGCGAGCTCGACCAGCAATCCGAACGGGTCGCGCACGTAGCCGACGCGCTGGCCCTGCGGCTTGTCGACCGGCGCGGCGAGCGGCTCGCAGCCGGCGCCGAGCGCGATCCGGTATGCCGCGTCCACGTCCTCGGCGACGAGCGCGATCTCCACGTTCGGCGGCGGCCCGTCGCTCCCGGCCGGATGCACGCCGCCGTCGAAGTTGCTGCGCGCCAGCGCGTAGGTCGCGAAGCCGAGCTTCGTCGGCCCGGTGTCCATCTGGGCGTACTCGCCGGGGACGACGAAGTCCGTGCGCAACCCGAAGGTGCGCTCGTAGAACGCAACCGTCGCGGCGGGGTCGTCGACGTATGCGATCACCCAGCCGAGCGTCATCTCGATCTGTGCCATGCCGGGCATTCTGCGCCGGCGGCCGCACCGGTTCTTGAAGGTTTCGGACGCCGGGATCACGGGGCGGCCGGCATCGACAGGCGCCGCCCGCGCACCCGCCCGCGCGATCACTGGGCGGGCGTCCAGTATCCGCTCGGGTTGCCCGCGAGTTCGGTCGAACCCGCATGCACGCGCAAAACTCCTCAATCCTGTGTACGGCGGCCGCGCTCGCCTCGGCGCCGGCGTGACGGACGTGGCGATGTCCAACAGCGGCGGCGGCTCCGCCGGCGGTGGGTGCGCAGTGGTGTCGGGGGGCGTGCGCTGCTGGGGCCAGAACACCGGCGGCCGGCTGGGAGACGGCACGACGACGGCGCGCAGCACGCCCGTCGCCCCGCCCGGGCTGGGCAGCGGCGTCACCAAGGTCTCGGTCCACGCCTCGAGGGCCTGTGCGATCCAGAACGGCGGCTCGAAGCGCTGGGGCGGCGGAGACCTGGGCGCCGGCGACGGGAACAGCAGCCTGACGCCCGTCGTGCCGGCCGGCCTGGCCAGCGGCGTGCAGGACGTCGCCGTCGGCTGGCGCCACATCTGCGCGATCCAGGACGGCGTCGTCAAGTGCTGGGGCGACAACACCAACGGGCAGCTCGGCTATACCGGCCCGTACAGCACGCCGTACAGGTACGTGCCCCGGCCCATCACCGGCGTGGGCACGGACCAGACGCCGATGACCTTCCCGCCGTTCGTGGAGATCTCCGCGGGCGGCGACGTCAACTGCGCGATCACGCAGGGCGGAGCCGTGTGGTGCTGGGGCTTCGGGAGCCATGGCAGGCTCGGGAACGGCCAGACCGGGAACACGATCGTCCCCCAGCAGGTGGCCGGCCTCGACTCGGGCGTGACCGACATCTCGATCAACTGGGAGCACGGCTGCGCGGTGCGGGGGGGCCGGGTGCTGTGCTGGGGCGACAACCACTACGGCCAGCTCGGCAACGGCGTGCCGTGGCAACCGGCGGGTCAGACGTCGTCGGTCCCGGTCGCGGTCGTCGGCCTCACGGGCGTGACCTCGATCGCGACCGCCGGCTCGCACACGTGCGCGATGGCCGGCGGCAGGCAGGCGTGGTGCTGGGGCCACAACCAGCACGGCAAGCTCGGCAACGAGGCGGCCGGCTCCGGCTCGACCGTGCCGGTACCGGTGGTCGGCAGATCGCCGGCGCCGACGCCGACGCCGCCCACCCCGACGCCGGCGGACACGACGAAGCCGTCGCCGTCGAAGGTGTCGCTGTCGAAGAGAGCGTTCCGCGCGACGATCAGCGAGGCGGCCAGGCTCACGATCACCGTCTCGCGACGCCGCGCGGGCCGCAGGCAGGGCACGCGCTGCGTCAAGCCGAGCCCGAACCTGCGCAGGGCCAGGCAGTGCGTCCGGCTCAAGCGGATCGGTGCGCTCACGGCCGCCGGCAACGCGGGCGCGAACGACATCGCCTTCAAGAACAGGATCGGCAGGAAGAAGCTGAAGCCCGGGTCCGACCGGGCGGTGCTCGTCGCGCGCGACGCCGCGGGCAACCTCAGCTCCGCCAAGACGGTCCGGTTCACCGTCAAGCGGCCGAAGCGACGCTGATCAGCGCCTGGTCTCGTACCTGGTCAGGAGCAAGCCGTCGGGAAACGTCCGGGTCTCCACCAGGGTCAGGTTCACCCAGCTGTCCAGGGCCGTGAAGAACGGCGTGCCGCCGCCCACCAGGACCGGATGCGTGACCAGCACGTACTCGTCGATCAGCCCGGCCTGCATGGCCGCCGCGGCGAGTGTGGCGCCGGCGATGTCCATCGGGCCGCCGTCGTCGGCCTTGAGCCTGGTGATCTCGGCGACCGCGTCGCCGGTGACCAGGCGGGTGTTCCAGTCGACCGTGCTGGTCGTCGAGGAGAACACCACCTTCGGCATGTCCCGCCAGCGGCGGGCGAACTCGATCTGCGCCGGTGTGGCGTCCGGCTGCTGGTCGGCGGTCGGCCAGTGGGAGCTCATCGTCTCCCACAGCCTGCGCCCGTACAGCGCCAGGCCCGTCGCCCCCACCCGGTCGGACCACCACTGGAACAGCTCGTCGCTCGGCACGCTCCAGCCGATGTCGTCGCCGGGCGCGGCGATGTAGCCGTCCAGGCTCAGGTTCATGCCGTAGGTCAGTTTCCGCATGGCGTCAGCCTCCCGTGCGTCGGTTCTCGGCGTGCGGACCAGCACGGCGCGGAACAATCATCGGTCACGCGCGGCCCCGATCGCGAACGAGGCGCCCGAAGGGCGCCTCGTCGGTACTCCGAAAGGTGGAGACGGTGGGAATTGAACCCACGTCCGCAATCGCGTGAAAGGTGGCGTCTACGAGTGTGTCCGGCGCTCTGGATCTCGCCCTTCGCTCGCTGACGCCGGCGAGGTTGCGAAGGGCCAGCCTGATCGAATGTGCCCCCGGTCGGCTCAGGCAGGCGTCTCGGGGGCATTGGCCTGCTTCTGACTCCGCCGATTCCCGGTGCAGGCCCCGGGGGCGAAGGCTCATCTACCTAGTTTGTGCTAGGCAGCGAGCTGGAAGTCGTGAGACTCCGCACTTGTGTTTGTGCCGGGGTTTTACGAGGCCTCCGGCACCTCGACTCGCAACCACCCCCACGAACCGACCACGTCGAAGCCTGTCGTCCCCGGGAATGTTCCTTCGCCGTCCATTGTACGACCTCGACCGTCGCGGCGGAAGAGCGGTCGAGGACGGTCACGGACCGCCAGCCCTCGCGCCGCACCCCGCGGCGCCGGAGCCGCGACCAGCGCGCGACCTCGCGGTCCATGCGCCGCTGGGACACGGTGCGGCCGCGCCGGCGCTGGCCGGCCTCGGCCGCCGCGCGCGGCGCGTCGAGCAGGACCAGATGAGCAGGACGACCGCGCAGGGCGGCGACCAGCGTGACACCGCGGCGGAGCGTCCCCAGAGTCCCCCGCGAGTGGATCACGACCGGTCGCCGGCCCCACACAGCCGCCACGATGTGGCCGTAATGGCGCACATTCGAGGCGCGTCCACCGTCCCGGCGCTGATCGTCGGTATCGACGACCCGGACCGTCCGCCGATCCACCGTACGGCGGATCAGCGTCGTCTTGCCGGCGCCAGGGAGGCCGGCGATGACGACGACGGCGTTGTCGGGATAGGTGAGGCGCACGCCATGAGTCTGGGCGGCTTCGCTGAGGCCGCCGTCAAGCCGCACTAAGTTCCCGATAAGCGGACCCCGGTAGCCTCGCGGGATGCGCAGCTTCGACGTGGTGGTGATCGGCGCCGGGCCCGGCGGCGAGGTGGCGGCGGGCCGGCTGGCCGAGGCCGGCCTGGAGGTCGCGATCGTGGAGGACCGCAAGGTCGGCGGCGAGTGCTCGTTCTGGGCCTGCATGCCGTCCAAGGCGCTGCTGCGCCCCGGCGAGCTGCTCGCCGAGACCGCGCGCGTCCCGGGCGCGGCGGAGGCCGTGACCGGCACGCTCGACGTCGAGGCCACCCTCGAGCGCCGCGACGAGGTGATCCACGACCTCGACGACTCCGCGCAGCTCCCGTGGCTGGAGGATCACGGCATCACCCTCATCCGCGGCTGGGGCCGGCTCGACGGCGAGCAGCGGGTGGTCGTCGGCGACGAGACCATCGAGGTGCGCCGCGCGGTGTTCCTCGCGGGCGGCACGACGCCGGCCATCCCGCCGATCGACGGCCTCGCCGAGGCCGAGCCGTGGACGAACCGCGAAGCGACGACGACGCACGCGATCCCGGGCAGCCTGCTCATCATGGGCGGCGGCGTCGTCGGCTCGGAGATGGCGCAGGCGTACACGACGCTCGGCGCGCAGGTGACGCTGATCGAGGGCGCGCGCCGGCTGCTGGCGACCGAGGAGGAGTTCGCCTGCGAGCAGGTGACGGAGGCGCTCGCCGAGCAGGGCGTCGACATCCGCACGGGCCGCAAGGCCACCCGGGTGCGGCGCGAGGCCGGCACGGTGACCGTGACGCTGGACGACGGCGCGGACGTCACCGGCGACGAGCTGCTCGTGGCCGTCGGGCGGCAGCCGCAGGTCGAGGGCCTCGGGCTCGAGACGATCGGGCTGGAGCCGGACGGCTACATCGACGCCGACCCCTACTGCCGCGTCCCCGGGCACGACTGGCTGTACGTGATCGGCGACCTCAACGGCCGCGCGGCGTTCACGCACATGGCGAAGTACCAGGCGGCCATCGCCTGCGACGACGTGCTCGGCAAGGACAGCGTGCTCGCGCACTGCGCGGACGGGCCGAACGCGCCGCGCGTGATCTTCACCGATCCCCAGGTCTGCTCCGTGGGGCACAACACGCGCACGGCGGAGGAGGCGGGGCTGACGGTCCAGGTGATCGACATCGAGACGTCCGGCAACGCCGGCGGCTCGTTCTACGGCCGCGGCGCGCGCGGCACGAGCCGCTTCCTCGTCGACGAGGAGCGCGGCGTGCTGGTCGGCGCGACGATCACCGGCTCGGAGGTGGCGGACTTCCTGCAGGCGGCGACGATCGCCATCGTCGGCGAGGTCCCGATCGCGCGCCTGCGCCACGCCGTCCCGGCGTTCCCCACGCGCAGCGAGATCTGGCTGCAGCTGTTCAACCGGCTCGGCCTCTAGGCGTGGACGCCGGGCGGACGCGGCTGAGCACGAGCACGCTCACCAGCGCGCCGATCAGCGCCACCGCGCCGCCGAGCGCGAACGCGCGGTGGAAGCCCTCGGTCAGCGCCTCGGCCCGCGGCACGTCGCCCGCGAGGTCGGCGGTCCGCTGCGTGGCGACCGTCGCCAGCAGCGCGAGCCCCAGCGACCCGCCCATCTGCCGCGACGTGTTGACGAGCCCGGAGGCGAGCCCGGCGTCGTGGCGCTCCACCCCGGCGGTGGCCGCGATCGTCACCGGGACGAAGGCGAAGCCGATGCCGGCGGCGCAGAGCAGCGACGGCGCGAGCACGTCGGACAGGTAGTCGCCCGTCGGCCCGATGCCGGTGAACAGCAGCATCCCGATCGCGATCAGGGTCATGCCGCCCGCGAGCACCGGCCCGGCGCCGTGCCGGCCCGTGAGCCGCGTCGCCGCCTGCGTGCACGCCGCGATGGTCAGCGGCATCGGAAGGAACGCGAGCCCGGCCTCGATCGGCGAGTAGCCGAGCACCTGCTGCATGTAGAGCGAGAGGAAGTACCACATGGCGAACACGCTGCCGCCGAGGCAGAACACGACGATGTTCGCGCCCGTGAGGATGCGCGAGGCGAAGATCCGCAGCGGGACGAGCGGGCGGCGGGCGAAGCGGCCCTCGACGAGCACGAACACGACGAGCAGCACGGCGCCGGCGGCGAGCGTGAGCAGCGTGCGCGCTGAGCCCCAGCCGTAGGACTCGGACTCGACGATCCCGTAGGTCAGCACGACGAGCCCGATGGTCACCGAGAGCGCGCCCGCGAGGTCGAAGTGGCGCGTCGCGTCCGTGCTGCGGGCCGCCGTGCGCACGACGTGCAGCGCCGCGAGCGCGCCGAGCAGGCCGATCGGCACGTTGATGATCAGGATCCAGCGCCAGTTGAGCGTCTGGGTGAGGATGCCGCCGACCAGCGCGCCCGAGGCGCCCCCGATCGCGCCCATGGCGCCCCACAGGCCGAGCGCCCGGTTGCGCTCGGCGCCCTCGCGGAACGCGGTGGTGAGGATCGACAGCGTGGCCGGCGCGACCACGGCGCCGCCGAGCCCCTGGGCCGCGCGCGCGCCGACCAGCGTCAGCTCGCTCTGCGCCAGCCCGCCGGCGAGCGAGGCGAGCGCGAACAGCGCGAGGCCGCCCGCGAACACCTCGCGCCGCCCGAGCAGGTCGGCCGCCCGCCCGCCGAGCAGCAGGAACCCGGCGAAGGCCAGCGTGTAGGCGTTCACCACCCAGGCGAGGCTGGCGGGCGTGAAGCCGAGGTCGTCCGCGATCGAGGGCAGCGCGACGTTGACGATCGAGACGTCGAGGACGACCATGAACTGCGCGAGGCAGCACAGGACGAGCGTCAGGGAGCGGCGCCGGGCATCGCTCATGCCGTGGCGATCACCAGCCGCGGCAGCAGCCGGCCGGTCGAGGGCGAACGCGCCTCGCCGATGCGCCGCGCACCGGCGCGGAGGTAGAACGCCTCAGCCTCGGGGTCGGAGTCGATCGCCAGCTCCGCGATGCCCTCCTCGACGGCGGCGGCGCGCGCCGTGGCCAGCAGCGCACGGCCCACGCCGGCGCCCATCGCGCGCGGCTCGACGAACAGCGCGTCGAGCTCGGGCGGGTCGGCGGCGGGGTCGACGGCCGCGAAGCCGAGCAGCTCGCCGCCCTGCTCGGCGACGTGCACCAGCAGGCGGCCGAGGTCCTCCTCGTCCCAGCGCAGCTCGGTCGCGCATTGCGCCATGAAGGCGTCGTCGTAGCCCCAGTGCGCCTTGGAGCGCAACGACAGCGCGGTGATGGCGCCGGACTCGCCGGGCCGTGCAGGTCGGATCTCCACCCGGACCATTAAACGACCTCGGCCGCCCCGAGAGGCGGCCGAAGCGTTTCCCGGCGCCCCGAAAGGCTGCCAGGGAAGGGCGAAGCCCGGTCAAGGAAGACACGGATGTCTTCCTCCGGATCAGACCGCCGTCTGGATGACCGGCGGAGCAACTAGCGACGCGGTGGAGAGCCGCTTGAGGAGCCCTCCGGTCCAGCGCAAGCGCCGGGACCCTCTGGGCGGCGGGCCTCTCACCTCGGTGGCCTCGCTCTCTGCGGCTCGTCCTCCGCGTCTGGGTGAACCCTAAGCGGGGCCCCGGATCCGGCGCAACCCCTCGGAGGTCGAGCTTCCCGCACGCTGCGGAGAAATCAGACGTCGGAGAACGTGCGCTCGACATGCGTGGCGTCCATGCCGATCGCCAGCAGCGCGATCAGGCCGATGTAGACGCCGGCCACGAGCAGCCGGTGCGCGGGCTTGACCTTGTAGTAGGACTCGTTGCCGTCGTAGCCGCGCTTGCGGTGCTTCCAGCGCCGGTAGGTCTCGAACCCGCCGAGCAGCACGATCAGCAGCAGGATCGGGTTCGGCCAGACGAGCAGCAGGGCCAGCAGCGCGCCGAAGCCGACGAACCACATCCACGGCGCCATCGCCGCCATCGCGCGCCCGCCGTCGAGCGGCACGACCGGCGCGAGGTTGAACAGGTTGAGGAAGAACCCGGTGAAGGCGAGCGCGCGCCAGAAGTCGTTGTCGGTCGCCGCCGCGATCGGCAGCAGCGCCGCGGTCGCGAGCGTGCCGAGGATCGGGCCGGCCAGGCCGACGCGGGCCTCGGCGAGCGCGCTGCCGCCCAGCGAGCGGGTGCCGACGGCCGCGCCGAGGAACGGGATGAAGACCATGCCCGTCGGCTTCACGCCCTCGCGCCGCAGCTGGATGTAGTGGCCGAGCTCGTGCAGGAAGAGCAGCGCGACGAAGCCGGCGGCGAACGGGAGGCCCCAGATCAGCGCGTACGCGCCGACGGAGACGAGCATCGAGGCCGACGTCGTGAGCAGCTTCGCCTTGGGCAGCAGGAGCAGCAGCGCCTTGCCCCACTTCAGGAGCGCGAGGAAGCCGAAGAAGAGCGGCGTCGCGTAGCGGCGCCAGCCCGTGCGCTGCGGCTTGCGCGCGGGCGCCGGCGGCGCGGGCGCGGGGGCGGGGGCGCGGGCGGAATGCGGCGGGAGCCACTCGGTCACGGCCCTCAGTGTGGCAGCGGCCGTTAAACGATTCGACCGCCCCGAGAGGCGGTCGAAAGGCGACGCAGAGGAGAGCCGCTCGAGGAGCCCTCCACTCCCGCGCAAGCGCCGGAGCTTCTGGGGCGGCGGGCCTCTCACCTCGGTGGCCTCGCTCTTTGCGGCTCGTCCTCCGCGTCTGGGACCAACATATGGGCGGCCGCCCAGGTCGGCAAGAGGGCACCGGACGCCGAACCCGCAATCTCGGGAAAACGGCGCTCAGCGGTGGCGCAGCGCGCGCTCCATCTCGCGCTTCATCTCGCGCTCCTTGATCGACTGGCGCTTGTCGCCGACGTTCTTGCCCTGCGCCAGCGCGATCTCGACCTTCGCGCGCGGCCCCTTGAAGTACAGGCGCGTCGGCACGAGCGTCAGCCCCTTCTCGCGCGTCTTGCCGATCAGCCGCTCGATCTCGCGCTTGTGCATGAGCAGCTTGCGCGGGCGCTCGGGCTCGTGGTTCTCGCGCGTCGCCGGGCCGTAGGGCGGGATGTGGACGTTGTGCAGCCACACCTCGCCGTCCTGGACCTGCGCGTAGCCGTCCTTGAGCTGCGCCTTGCCGCCGCGCAGCGACTTGACCTCGGTGCCGGTGAGCACGAGGCCGGCCTCCCACTTCTCCGTGAGGTGGTAGCGGTAGGACGCCTGCTTGTTGGACGCGATGTCGGCCATGGGCAGGCCTACAACTCTACGGGGGACAGCTCGGCGCGCCCGCGGGCGGGCTCGACGCGCACGGCCTGGACCACGACCGGGTCGCCGAGCCGGATCGCCTTGCCCGACTGCGTGCCGACGAGCATCACCTCGAGCGGGTCGAGCTCCCACCAGTCGCCGCGCAGCCGCCGCGCGGGCAGCAGTCCCTCGTAGCCGTCGCCGAAGGCCACGAACGCGCCGGCGCCGATCACGCCGATCACCTCGCCGGCCCACTCGCGCTCCCAGCCGCCGCGGAACAGCTCGGCCTCGAGCAGGAAGCAGCGCGCGACGTCGTCGGCCGCGCGCTCGATCGCCGCCGCGTCGCGCTCCCGCATCGAGCACCACTCGCCCGCGCCCTGCAGCGCGGGCGCCGCCGGCGCATCCTCTCCCGCCCCGATCGCGGCGAGCAGCGCCCGATGGCAGATCACGTCGGGATAGCGCCGGATCGGCGACGTGAAGTGGCAGTAGCGCGGCGAGCGCAGCCCGAAGTGGCCGACGTTGCGGGGCGTGTAGTGCGCCTGCTTGAGCGAGCGCAGCACGAGCGAGGTGAACGCGGCGCGGCCGCGGCCGGTCTGGCGCACGTGCACGCCGACGAGCTGGGCCAGCTCGGCGACCGCGTCGCCCGCCTGCTGCGGGGTGAGCGTCTCGGGCAGCGGCGGCGTGGGGACGTCGAGCGCCTCCAGCTGCGCCGCCAGGCGCTGCACGCGCGCCGGCTCCGGCCGTTCGTGCACGCGGTAGAGCGCCGGGAGCCTGCGCGTCTCCAGCAGCGTCGCGACCGCCTCGTTCGCGGCGATCATCAGGTACTCGATCAGCCGGTGCGACTCCGTCTGTGCGTTCGGCTCGAGGCTCGTCACGTGGCCGTCGCGCGAGAACGCGAACTCCGGCTCGACCGACTCGACGGCCAGCGCGCCGCGCGCCGCCCGCCGCTCCGCGAGCGCCGCGGCGACCTCGCGCGCGGCGGCGAGCGGCTCGCCCCAGGGCGCCTCCGCCGGCTCGGCGCCGCCGAGGACGCGGTCGACCCGCGGGTAGTCCAGGCGCGCGTCGGACCGGATCAGCGAGCGGTGGAACGCGCTGCGGACCAGCTCGGCGCCGCGGAAGTCGAGCTCGGCCGTGACCGCGAGGCGGTCCTGGTGCGGGACGAGCGAGCAGGCGTCGTCGGACAGCGCCTCCGGCAGCATCGGCTCGACCTTGCCGGGGACGTAGACGCTCGTCGCGCGCCGGTGCGCCTCGCGGTCGACGGCCGATCCGGGCCGCACGTAGGCGGAGACGTCGGCGATGTGGACCCACACGCGGATCACGCCGCCGCCCGTGCGCTCGGCGCTGATGGCATCGTCGAAGTCGCGCGCGGTCGGCGGGTCGATCGTGAACGTCGGCAGCGCGCGCAGGTCGGTGCGGGGCACGTCGAGCGGCGGCCGCTCGGCGGCGGCGCGCGCCTCGCGCTCCACGAGCGGGTCGAAGCGCCGCCGCAGGCCGCGGTCGACCATCAGGCCCTCGAGCACGTCGCGCGCCACGTCGGGCCGGCCGAGCCGCTTGAGCACCCGCCCGTGCCCGGCCCGCGGGCCGCTCGGCGCCACGAGCACGAGGTCGCCCACGCTCGCGTGCAGGTTCTGCC
Source organism: uncultured Solirubrobacteraceae bacterium (assembly GCA_963827335.1). GTDB lineage: Bacteria > Actinomycetota > Thermoleophilia > Solirubrobacterales > Solirubrobacteraceae > DASQMT01. The sequence continues at coordinate 6,326 of CAWHAP010000023.1, read as the reverse complement.
GCGGCCGGTCGACGTTGATCCGCCGCCCGCGCGCGAAGAACGGCTCCGCCGTCAGGAAGCGCCCGCGCCGCTCGAGCACGGCGACGACCGGGTCGGGCCCGGCGCGCGCGCCGCCGCCGAGCGCCCCGGACGCGGGCGACCGGCGCGGTTGCGGGCTCACGTCGCCTCGCGTGCGACCGTCTTGACCGCGACCTCGAGGGCCTCGTCCTCCTTCGCGGTCTTCTCGTCGTCCTCCGCCTCGATGTCGGGCTTGATGCCCGCGCCCTGCTTGACGCCGCCGCCGCCGAGGTTGCGCCCGTCGGGCGTGAAGTACTCGCCGACCGTGATGTCGAGCGCGCCGCCGTTGGAGAGCTGCCGCACCTCCTGGAAGACGCCCTTGCCGAACGTGCGCGTGCCCACCACCTCGGCGCGGTCGCGGTCCTGCAGCGCGCCCGTGACGATCTCCGAGGCCGAGGCCGACTCCCGGTTGACGAGCACGACGACGGGGATCTTCGGGTCGATCGGGTTCCCGGCCGCCTCGAACACGCGCTCGGCCCGCGCGCGGCCCTTCGTCGAGACGATCGTCCCGTCGGGGATGAAGATGCTGGACACGAGGACCGCCTCGTTCAGCAGCCCGCCGCCGTTGTCGCGCAGGTCCAGGACCACGCCCTGCGCGCCCTTGCCGAGCAGCCCGTCGATGGCCTTGCGGACCGCGCCGTGCGCGCCGGAGGTGAAGCCGGAGAGCCGGACGTGGGCGATCTTCTCGCCGCCCGACTCCTGCATCTCGGACTCCACGACGGGGACGTCCACCCGCGCGCGCTCGAGCACGACCTCGCGCGGCGCCTGCTTGCCGGTGACGACGGTCAGCGTCACCTTCGTGCCCGCCGGGCCCTTGATCCGCGTGGTCGCCTGCTCGGAGGTCTTGCCGGCGAGCGATGTCCCGTTGACCTCGGTGATCACGTCACCGGGCCGCAGGCCGCCGCGCTTGGCCGGCGAGCCGTCGAACACGGTGAGGACCCGCAGCCCGCGCTCGACCTCGGCGACGTTCATGCCGACGCCCTCGAACGCGCCGTCGGTCGCCTCCTGGAACTCCTTGTAGGCCTTCGGGTCGAAGTAGGCGGAGAAGCGGTCGTCGAGCGACTTGACGCCCGCGCCGATGCCCTCGTCGAGCAGCTTGTCCTTGTCGACCGGCCGGTAGTAGTTGTCGGCGATCATCTCGAGGGCCTCGTCGTACGTGCGGCCCTCGGAGTCGCCGACCAGCGCGTCGCGCGCGAAGCCCGGCAGGTTCTCCGGGTGCCCGCCGAGCCACACCCCCAGCACGAGCACGACCGGCACCAGGATGGCGAGCAGGGGCGTGAACGAGCGGCGACGGCGCACGACGCAACACCGTAGAGCGGCGGGCTAAACCCGGAGGAAACGCCGCAGCGAGAGCCCGGAGCCGAGCGCCGAGACCCCGACGGCGGCCGCCAGCAGGATCGCGACGAGCAGCGGGAAGTTCATCGTGTCCGGCGACGCGATCAGTGCGAAGTCGCTGGCCAGCGGGTCGACGAGCGAGACCTTGACGACGCCGAGCAGCACGATCGCGGTGATGCCGCCGAGCGCGCCGACGAGGACGCCCTCGATCACGAACGGCCAGCGGATGAACCAGTCGGTCGCGCCCACGAGCTTCATGACCTCGATCTCGCGCCGGCGGGCGTACATCGAGAGCCGGATCGTGTTCGCCACCAGCAGCAGGGAGGCGAGCGCCAGCAGGACCGCGAGCAGCCCCATCGTCAGCTTCACCACGCGCGTGGCGGTGAGGATCTTGTCCGTCTGCTCCTTGCGGTCCTTGACCTCGTCGATCGACGCGTCGACGACGGTGCGCGCGCCGGACGGCGAGACGGGCGCGAGCGCGTCGCGCACCTGGACGATGTCCTCCGGCCGGTCGGGCGTGACGCGCAGGAGGTCGGGGAGCGGGTTGGAGCCGAGCAGGTCGTAGAACTCGCCGCGGCCCTCCTTGCGCTCCTCCTTGAGGGCCTCCTCCTTGGAGATGAAGCGCACGCTGCCGACGCCGGGGGTGTCGTTCTCGATGATCCCGCGGACGCGCTCGACGTCGGCCTGCGCGGCGTCCGGCTTGAGGTAGACGTCGACGAGGACCTTCTCCCGGATGTCGTTCGCCGCCCCGGTCGTGGCCTGCACGACGGGGATGAAGACGCCGAGCACCAGGACGGTGACGAGCACGGTGGCCACGGCCGCGAAGGAGGGCACGGCGTTGCGCCGCAGCGCCCGGAGCGCCTCGCGGAAGAAGAAGACCCTCACTCGAGCCCCTCGCGCCAGAGGGCGCCGAACTCGCGCGTGGACTGGCCGTCGTCATCGGCCGAGTAGCCGCCCGTCCGCTCGTCGCGCACGATCCGCCCCTCGGACACCTCGATCACGCGGCGGCGCATGCGGTCGACCATCGCGTTGTCGTGCGTGGCGACCACGACGGTCGTCCCGGTCCGGTTGATCCGGTAGAGCAGCTGCATGATCCCCACGGAGGTCTCGGGATCGAGGTTGCCCGTGGGCTCGTCGGCCAGCAGCAGCGGCGGGTGGTTCACGAACGCGCGCGCCACCGAGACGCGCTGCTGCTCGCCGCCGGACAGCTGGTCCGGGAGGTTGTGGAGCTTGGTCGACAGGCCCGTGAGGCGCAGGATGTCGGGCACCTTGTCGCGCACGTCGCGGCGCGAGCCGCCGGTGACCTGCAGCGCGTAGGCGACGTTGTCGTAGACCGTCCGGTTCGGCAGCAGCTTGAAGTCCTGGAAGACGACGCCGAGGTTGCGGCGGTAGTACGGGATCTTCTTGCGCGTGATGCCGGCGAGGTCGCGGCCGGCGACGGCGATCGAGCCGTAGCTGGGCTCGATCTCCTTGATCAGCAGGCGCATGATCGTCGACTTGCCCGACCCGGTGGAGCCCACGAGGAAGACGAACTCGCCCGGGTGCACGGCGAACGTCGCGTCCTCGAGCCCGAGGTCGCCGCTCGGGTACTTCTTGGAGACCGAGCGGAAGTCGATCACCGCGCCGGGAACCGGATCGCCGACGACGCGCTGGCGCGGCGGGGCGGGCTCCGGGCGCTCCCGGCGCCGGCGGATGTGGCGTTCGGTGGCTGCCATGGTCGACCAGCAGGGTATTCGCCCCGTTGCCGGGCTCCCCTCCCTGCAAGGCGAATTGCGCTCGATACCGTACCGGGATGGCCAAGATCCACTCCTCCACCCTCCCGAACGGGCTGCCGCTCTACCGGGTCGACCTGCCGGGCACCCGCGCCGTGACCGTGCTCGTGGCCTTCGAGGCCGGCGCCCGGACCGAGCGGCCGGAGGAGAACGGCATGGCCCACTTCCTCGAGCACCTCGTGTTCAAGGGCGGGGAGAAGTACGGCGACTACCGCCGCGTCAACGAGACGGCCGAGCGGATGGGCGCGATGCTCAACGCCTACACCTCGCACGATCTCGTCGCCTTCCACATCACGTGCCGCGCCGAGGTCGTGGGCGAGGCGATCGACCTGCTGACCGACTTCGTCGGGCGCCCGCGGCTCGACCAGGAGGAGCTCGACCGCGAGCGCGGCGTCGTGATCCAGGAGATCGCGCGCGCGAACGACCAGCCCAACGTCGTCGCCGAGCACCTGATCGACCGCGCCGCCTTCGGCGATCACCCGCTCGGGCGGCCCGTGCTCGGGCCCGAGGAGCACCTGCGGACGTTCAGCCGCGACGCGATCCTCGCCTTCCGGCGGCGCCAGTGGGCCGGCGCGCGCGGCGGCGCGTTCCTCGTCGGCAACCTCGAGCACGTGCCCGGCAACCAGGAGCTGGCCGAGACCTTCGGGCGCTTCCCGTCGATCCAGGCCAACGGCGGGTGGGAGCCCGCCCCCGCGTTCACGCCGCAGACGCTCGTCGAGCAGCGCGACTCGAACCAGTCGCACCTGCGCATCTCCTACCGGCCCGCGATCGACCCGCGCGCCGCGCGCGACCGCGCCGCGCTCGCGGTCTACGGCACGCTGCTGGGCGGCTCGATGGGCTCGCGCCTGTTCGACGAGATCCGCGAGCAGCGCGGGCTCGCCTACTCCGTCTACTCGGTCGACCACTCGTTCGCCGACGTGCCGATCCTGCAGCTCTCGGCCGGGCTCGAGTCCGGCAAGTGCGCCGAGGCCTACACGCGCATGCGCGAGATCGTCGACGAGCTGCGCACCGACGGGCCGCGCGAGGACGAGGTCGAGCGGGCACGCGCGTATGCCGCCGGCCGCCGGGTGCTCGCGTTCGAGAACACGAACGCCGTGGCGCGCCACGCCGCGACGCAGACGGTCGTCTACGGCCAGGAGGTCGACCCGGACGGCGCCATCGCCGCGCTCGACGAGGTCACCTTCGACCAGGTCGCCGAGGTCGCGCGCGGGATCTCCGAGGCGGCGTCGGTGGCCTGCGTCGGCCCGCACGAGCGCGCCGAGTTCGCGTAGCCCCGATTAGGGGCGTGTGAAGCATCGGTGGACGGGGTTTGCGCCCCGGCCACCGCGTGCGACATGATGGGCGGGGAGTGACGGAGGAAGAGCTCAACCGTCGGGAGCTCGAGCGCTACGTGCAGCGGGTCACGGACCGATGGCCCGCACAGCGGGCGCTGCTCGGCGGCGCCCGGGTCGCCGACCTGCACGGCGCCCCACCGCAGCGCGAGCGCGGGCCCGAGTACGTCGTCGTGTTCGTCTCGGAGCACTACGACGGCATGCCGTGGCTCGAGCGCGTCTACCAGACGGGCTCGCTGTGGGACGCCTACGAGATGGGCGCCCCCGCCGACGTGCACTGCTACACGCCCGCGGAGTTCGAGCGCAAGCGCGAGTCGCTGCGGGTCGTGCGCGACACGGTCGAGCACGGACTCGAGCTGCTGCCAGAGCCCGCTTGAGGGAATACGGTGCGTAACGCGCGGCACGTGCCGCGTGTCACAGGTTCCGCCGATGCCATCGCCTTCCGTCGCCCTCCTGCGCACCCAGAGCGATGAGCGCCTCGTGGCGCTCGCCGCCGCCGGGCACGAGCGCGCCTTCGAGGCGATCGTCGAGCGCTACCGGCGCCCGCTGCTGCGCCACTGCCGCCGCTACCTGCCCGAGGCGCGCGCCGAGGACGCGCTGCAGCAGGCGCTCGTCGCCGCCTGGACGGCGCTGTGCCGCGGCGACGACGTGCAGGCGCTGCGGCCCTGGCTCTACCGGATCGTCCACAACACGGCGCTCAACGCGCTCCGGGCGGCGGGCTACGACTACGAGGAGCTGCGCGAGATCCTCGTCAGCACCGACCCGCGCGGCGGGCCGGCGGAGGCCGCCGAGCACCGCGCGGTGGTGCAGCGTACGCTGGCCGGTCTCGCGGCGCTGCCCGAGCGCCAGCGCGAGGCACTGCTCGCGATCGCCGTCGAGGGGCGGTCGCAGGAGGAGGTCGCCCAGGACCTCGGGCTGTCGACCGGCGGCGTGCGGCAGCTCGTCCACCGCGCACGGACCAGCCTGCGCACCGCGGCCACCGCGGCGATCCCGCTGCCGCTGGCGACCTGGCTCGCGACGGCGGGCGGGGGCCGCGCCGACGTCGCCGTCCGCATCGGGGAGCTCGTGACGGGCGCCGGGGCCGGCGCGACGCTGGCCAAGGCCGGCACCGTCGCGGTGCTGGCCGGCGGGGTCGTCGGCGGGCCGGCCGTGGTCGACGAGATCGGCGGGCACGGGAAGAAGTCCCCGCGGGCCGCCGCCGCCGCGCCCCGCGCGGACGCGACCCGCGAGCCGCCAGCCGTGCCGGCGGCCCCCGTCGCGGTCGCGACGGCCCGTCCGGCGGCGACCGCCGCCCCGCGCGCCGGCGCACCCGCGGGCACGCCGCCGACGGGCGGCGAGCGCGACGGCGACGGCGACGGGCGCGACTCGCGCAAGGCCGGCCGCGAGCGTGCCGCGCGCGGCGGCGGTGACGACGGCGCACGGCGCCACGGCGGCGGGGACGGCGGCGGCCGCGACGACGACGGCGCCGGCGACCACGACGCGCAGCGCGACGAGGCGCCGGACCGCGGGCGCCATCGCGGCCAGGGCGGCGACGGCGAGGACGACGACGACCCGGGCCGGGGGAACGACGACGGGCAGCAGGAAGGCGACGACGGGAAGCAGGAAGGCGACGACGGGGCCGGCGGCGAGAGTGGCGGCAAGGGCAGCAAGGGCAGCAAGGGCGGCGAGGGCGGCGGGGCGGCGCAACAGCCGCAACGGCGGCGATGCCGGCCCAGAGGACGGCGACGAGGACGGCGGCGAGGAGGCCGCCCCCGCGCCGCCCGTCGCGGAAGAGGGCGACGGCTCGGGCGACGTGGCGCCCGGCTCCGGGCCGGGGACGGGCGCGGGCGCG
>CAWHAP010000022.1:0-163469 GCA_963827335.1 uncultured Solirubrobacteraceae bacterium | reverse complement strand
GACGACGAGCGCATGGGTGGTGTGCGCCGAGCTGAACGTCGGGCTGCTGGTGGTGCTGTACGTGTGGTTCGCCTACGGCATCGCGTCGATCCTGCGCTTCACCGGGCGGCGCGTCGGCGAGCAGCTCGCGGCCGCGATCGACCTGCTCGCACGGGCGATCCCGCTGCTCCTGCTGTTCAGCGTCGTCCTGTTCGTGAACGCCGAGATGTGGCAGGTGTTCGCGGGCATGAACGCGGCGACGATCGTGGCCACCGCGGCGATGCTCGTCCTCGTCGGGTCCGTGTTCCTCGGCGTCCGCCTGCCGCGCGAGGTCGAGCAGGTCGAGCGCGACGTCGCCGCCGGCCCGCCCCTGCAGCTCCACCAGCGGATCAACGTCGGGCTCGTCCTGTTCGTGACGCAGGCGCTCCAGATCATGGTCGTCGCGCTGGCCGTCGGCGCGTTCTTCCTCGCCTTCGGCGCGTTCGTGATCTCGGCCGCCGTCATCGACGGCCTGGACGGGCACCCGGGGCCGGCAGATCCTCTCCCTGGATCTCGGCGACATCGACGTGCGCATGACCGTCGAGCTGCTCCGCGTCAGCGCCGGCATCGCCGCCCTGAGCGGCCTCTACTACTCCGTGGCGGTGCTGACCCTTAGCCTTTTTCGCGAGGAGTTCCTGGACGAGATGACCGGCGACCTGCGCGCGGTCTTCGCCGACCGCGCGCGCTACCTCGAGCTCCGGCGCCCGGCCGCGCAGGAGTGACGGGCGGGTGGGATGTTCAGCGGCGCGTCGGGCCGATCAGGGCCAGGAAGCGGCCGCGCCCGCGCGGCGGCTCGCTGACGTGGCGCCGGGTGGACTGGGCGGCCATCTGGATGGCGATGGGCTGGCCGTGCATTGGTGGGCTCCCTGCTTCGTCGATGTCGCCGCCGAGAGGCGGCCTGGAGCAGGATGAAGCAGCACGATCGGCCGTTTGGACAGCCCGGGCCTGGGCCGCCGCGCGCTCGCAGTGGACGGATACCGAGTTTTTCCCCGGCGCCGCGCGCACTAGCTTGGGGTGGGCAGGGCGTCAGGCAGCGGCACCTTCGAGGATCGTGAGACGTGGATGCGCAGGGATGAGCGGGTCAGGCACCTGAGGGACCTGGCGGATCGACTCGCGTCGCTGCCGGCGAGCGAGGCACGCGACCAGGTCCTCCGGCGTTCAGTGCCCGCGGGCATCGCCGTCGACACCGGCAGCACGACCAGCCCCGTCCCGTTCGGCCTGGTCCGCACGCTCGACGCCGAGCCTGTCCCGCCGCCTGCGCGCGTCGCCGCCGCGAAGGACCGGCCTGCGCGGCGCCCGCGCGTGTCCGCCGCAGCCGTCCGGTCCAACGACATCCTGACCGCCGACGGACAACTCAGCCTCGAGGACCGCTCTGCGCCGTCCCCGGGGGCGTGGGTGCGCGGCCTCCGCGGCTAGCGCCCAGTCGCCGGCGGACGACCGCCCATGGACGCCGCGAACAGCGCGTAGGCGGCGGCGCACCGGCGCATCGCGGCTTCGTCGACGTCTCGTCCGGGCCGTGGGAGAGCCAGGAGCCCCGCGCCGTAGGCGAAGGCGGGGATGTCGAGCTGTGAGTACCACCGGATCTCTAGGACCCCGGCGCACAGCTCGACCCGCGGTCCGCGCTGCTCGACGGCGGCGATGCTGCGGGCCGGTGGGGTGGCGGCGGGATGGCCGGGTCGGTCGCGCCGCCGGCTGGAGCTGGGGGACGCGACGGTCACGTCGGCGCCGACGGCCTCCGCCGGCTGCCACCGATCAGGTCAGTCGGGCGAGCTCCTTGTCGAGGTCCTCCTCCGGGTTGAAGCGGCGGTCCAGCGAGAACCACCGGCCCCGGCACGACGTTGAAGTTCGCGCCGGCGCCGGCCGCGCCGCCGACGACGAGCATCGAGCCGCGTTCCAGCAGCTCGTGCGCGAGCCGGGTCAGCGGCGCCGCGACGCCGATCATGTGCTCGAAGGCGTTGACGCCGAGGTGCGCCTGCCCGACGTGCGCCTCGCGGCCGAGCAGGTCGACCCGCAGGGTGATCGCCCCGCGGCTGGCGTGCCACACGACCCCGCCGGTCGGCTCGGGCGTGAGCATGGCCAGCGCGCCGGCGTCGATCATCCCGGCCGCGCGCAGGTGGCCGGAGCCCGCCGCGCTCCCGGTCTCCTCGTCGCAGACGAGGTGCAGGACGATCCGGCGGCCGTCGAGGAGGCCGAGCGCTGCGACCGCCGCGGCGCCGTAGAGCATGCTGACCAGGCCGCCCTTCATGTCCGCGGCGCCGCGCCCGATGATCCTGCCGTCGCGGCGCTGCGGGCGGAACTGGTCGCGCGACTGGGCGGGGACGGCGTCGAAGTGGCCGTGGAAGTAGATCGTCCCCGGGCCGTCACCCACGCCGCCGCGGACGATGCATGGATCCTCGAGCGCGGCGCTCGGGGCCAGCTCGATCACCTCCAGCGCGAGCCCGAGGCGGTCCATGGCGCCGTGCAGCGCGGACGCGCAGGCGCCCAGCCCGCGGCCGGGCGGGTTCTCCGTGTCGAGCGCCACGAGCTCCTCGAGCAGGCCGGCCATCTCGTCGGCGCGCGCCTCGATCCAGGGCAGCGGATCCGTGTCGTGATCGGTCATCATCGTCGTCTCGTCATGGCGCGACGGACCCTATCCGCGCGCTTCCCGCTTCACTGTGCCCATGTCCCCTCGCCTGACGGCCGCGCTCACCGCGCTGGCCTGCGCCGCCGCGCCGGCCGCGGCATCCGCCGACGACGCCGTCGTCACCTCCTTCGACGGCACGCCGATCGTCGTGCACCCGTACCCGCTGGCCGCGGGCGGCGCCGCGCCGACGGTGCTGCTCGGCCCGGGCTGGTCCAACCGCGGGGCGGCCGCGGACGATGCGTTCGTGCTGGCCTTCCAGGCGCAGGGCTACCACGTCGTGACGTGGGACCCGCGCGGGTTCGGGGCCTCCGGCGGCATCGTGAGCATCGACGATCCGGCGATCGAGGGCCGCGACACCAGCGCGATCGTCGACTGGATCGCCCAGCAGCCCTGGGCGCAGCTCGACGCGCCGGGCGACCCGCGGCTGGGCATGGCGGGCGGGAGCTACGGGGCGGGCATCCAGTACGCGACGGCGGCCGGCGACGACCGGATCGACGCGCTGACGCCGGTCGTCGGATGGCACAGCCTGGGGACCGCGCTGTACAAGGACGCCACGTTCAAGCAGGGCTGGAGCGGGCTGCTGTACGCATCGGGCAAGGCCGCGGCCGAGAACGACGGGCTGGCCGGCGGCGCCGCCGGCGTGCAGACCGGCGGCCTGGATCCGCACATCGGCTCGGCCTACGAGTCCAGCGTCGCGACGGGCAAGGTCGGCGCGGATGACCTCGCCTGGCTGCGGAGCCGGGGCCCGGGCACGGCCAACGTGGCGCGGATCACGGCGCCGACGCTGGTGATCGGCGGCACGGTCGACACGCTGTTCCCGCTCGACGAGGACATCAGGATCCACCGGATCCTCGCGCGCCGCGGCGTGCCGGTGAAGATGATCTGGTTCTGCGGCGGCCATGGCGTGTGCCACACCGGCAGCGGCGATCCCGACGGGCCCGACGACGCGCTCCTCCTGCTCTCCTCCCGGCACGTCACGACGGCGATCACCGCCTGGTTCGCGAGGTACCTCGACGGCGACGCGGGCGCGTCGACCGGACCCGGCTTCGAGTGGCTCGCCGACGACGCGAAGTGGCACTCCGCACCCGCCTACCCGCCGCGGGCGGGCAAGCCGATCAGGGTCAGGGGCCGCGGCCGCGCCACGCTCGTGAAGGGGCCGGGCAGCGGCGCGGCCACCGAGGCCATGCCCGAGCAGCCCCGGCACGCCCTGCAGATCCGTTCCGCCTGCCGCGCAGCGCGCAGATCGCCGGCGCGCGGCGCTGCGCCTCTGCTACCGGGGCCGCGCGAGCACGAGCGACGTGCGCGTCTCGCCGAGATTGTCGACGTCCGACGTGGCCTCGTCGTCGGCAACCAGGTCACGCCGATCCCGCTGCGGCTCGACGGCCGCAGGCGGCAGGTCGGCCGGCCGCTGCACCCGATCGCGGTGTCCGGCCGTAGGGGCGGCCGGTACGTGCTGCAGATCGTGTCGGCCTCCAAGGTCTGGCAGGCCCAGCGCGCGAGCGGCTCGTTCAGGGCGTCGAGGATCACGCTGACGCTGCCGACCGTCCGTTAGGGCGCGAGCACGCCGGCGACGCCGGCGATCCCCGCCGGGCCGATCCCGCAGCAGCCGCCGACGCCGCGCGCCCCGCGCTCGACCCAGCCGGCGACGAGCCCGGCGGGAAGCCCGCCACGCCGGCGCCGTGCCAGGCGCGGCGCTCGCCGTCCCAGACCCGACCGCTGTTCGGGTAGACCAGGAGCGGCAGGTCGGTGACGGCGCGCATGCGCCCGAGCAGGGCGTCGATGTGCTCGGGCGCCGTGCAATTGACGCCCAGCGCGGTGAGCCGCCCGCTGCCGGCGACGAGCCGCACGGCGTCCTCGATCGGCGTCCCGTCGCTCAGCGCGGCGCCGTCGCGGCAGCAGAACGTGATCCATGCCGCCACGGCGTCGTACTCGCCGAGCAGCTCCACCAGCGCGGCGGCCTCGCCGATCGCCGGGATCGTCTCGAACGCGAGCACGTCGGGGTCGGCCGCGAGCAGCGCCTCGACGCGCGGGCGGTGGACCGCGGCGAGCTGCGCGGGCCGGACGCCGCCGTAGTCGCCCGTGTACTCGCTGCCGTCCGCCAGGACGACGCCGTAGGGACCGACCGAGGCGGCGACCAGCCCGTCGGGCCGCACCGCGTCGCGCGCGCGCCGGGCGAGCTCGACGCCGAGGCGCAGCAGCCGCGCGGTCTCCTCGCGTCCGGCGCCGGCCCGGGCGAACCCCTCGAAGCTGGCCTGGTAGGTCGCCGTGATCGCCACGTCGGCCCCCGCCGCGTAGTACGCGCGGTGCACGGCCTCGATGTCCTCGGGGTGGTCGCGCAGCAGGCGTGCCGACCACAGCGAGCCGCCCAGGTCGTGCCCGAGCCGCTCCAGCTCCGTGGCGAGGCCGCCGTCGAGCACGAGCGGGCCGCGTGCGAGTCGATCCGCGAAGGAGGCCACGTCGGATCGATGCTAGGAGATGGCCGGCGAGTGACCTACGCGCAGGGCAGCTCGGGCCCGGCGCCCAGGCCGGGCTGGAGGCGCTCGAGCGCGGCGAGCTGGTGGAGCACCGCGCCGACGGGCGGCGGCGGTCCGTCGACGTCGCCCACCCCCTGCACGGCGAGGCGGTGCGGGCACGGCTGACGCCCTCGCGCCTCGCGGCCCTGCACCGGCGGCTCGCCGACGACGTGACCGCGCACGGCGCGCGGCGCGGCGGCGACCTGCTGCGGGTCGCGACCTGGCGGCTGGAGTCGGGCGGGGGCGAGGACGGCGCGCTGTTCGCCCGTGCGGCCTTCCGGGCGCTCGCCGCGCCCGACGCCGTCCTGGCCGAGCGCCTGGCCCGCGCCGCGCTGCAGGCGGGCGCGGGCTTCCGCGCCGAGCTGGCCCTCGGGCGCGCGCTCGCCGTCGCCGGGCGCGGCGCCGAGGCCGAGGCGCGGTTCGCCGGCCTCGCGGGACGGGCGGAGGACGACCGCGGGCGGGCTGAGATCGCCGTCGCGCGGGCGCGCAACCTGTTCTGGGCGCTCGACCGCGCCGACGACGCCGACGCCGCGCTGCGCGGCGCCGAGCAGGTCGTGCGCGACGGCGCGCTGCGGCACGAGCTGGCCGCGCAGCGGGCACGGCTGACGGCGGCGCACGGCCGCCCGGCGGCGGCGCTCGCCGCCGCATTCCCGCTCTTGGAGGACCCTGGCGTCGACGAGCGGGCGCGCACGACCGCGGCGATGGGCGCCGTCGAGGCGCTGTTCACCTCGGGCCGCTGCGACGCGGCGGTCGAGCTGGCCGGGACGTGGCTGCCGGTCGCGCGCCGGCTCCGGCACGAGCTGCCGTCGGCCGAGGCGGTGCTCGCCGGCATGGGGCCGGTCGCCTTGCGGCTCGCGGGCCGCCTGACCGAGGCGACGGCAACCTCGGAGCAGGCGTACGCGCACCATCTCACGCGGCGGTCGGCGACGGCCATCGCGGTCGAGGCGAACTCGCTCGGCCTGATCTGGCTCGCCCGCGGCCGGGTCCGGACGGCGCTGCGCTTCTGCCGCGAGAGCGCCGCGCTGCTGCGCGACGCCGACCCCGTCGGCATGCTGGCCTTCGCGCTCGCCGGCGTCGGCCAGGCGGCGGCGCAGGCCGGCGAGCCCGACGCGGCGCGGGCGGCGGTCGCGGAGCTGCAGCGCACCGCGCTGGGGCACAAGGCGTTCGCGGTCGAGCTGGAGCTGGCGCGTGCGTGGGACGCCGCCGCGCACGGCGAGCTGACCCGCGCCCGCGCGCTGGCCCGCGACGCGGGCGCCCTGGCACGGTCCCACGGCCAGGACGCCTACGCCGTGCGGGCGCTGCACGAGCTCTGCCGGCTGGGCGACCCCGGGACCGCGGCGCCGGAGCTCGCGGAGCTGGCGGGCCGCGCCGACGGGCCGCACGCCGCGACGGCGGCCGCGCACGCCGGAGCGCTCGTCGCCCGCGACGGGAACGCGCTGCTGGAGGTCGCCGAGCGGTTCGCGGCGCACGGCGCGCTGCTGGTCGCCGTGGAGGCGGCCGGCGCCGCGGCGGAGGCCCACCGCGAGACCGGCCGGCAGGCGAGCGCCCGCGCCGCCGCCGCCCGGGCCGGGCTGTGGCTCGCGGAGTGCGAGGGGGCGCGCCCGCCGACGCTGCTCGCCGCGCCGGACGCCGCCGGCCTGACGGCGCGCGAGCGCGAGATCGCCCTCCTCGCCGCGGCCGGGTCGAGCAGCCGCGAGATCGCGGCGCGGCTCGTCGTCTCCGTGCGCACGGTCGACAACCACCTGCAGCACGCATACCGCAAGCTCGGCGTCACGCGCCGGCAGGACCTGGCGCGCGTCCTGGCGCCGCCCGCGCCGCCTCCGCGGCGCGGCTGAGCCCGGGCGCGGCCGCGGCCGGGCGGCGCGCCCGTCACCATGCACGGGATCAGCGCAGCGGACACCACAGCCACGGCCCCGGACGGAGGCCGCACCGCATGGGCGCGCAACCTCGCGTCGCCGATCCGGAGCTTCCTCTACGCCGAGACGGGCGGGGCGGTCGTCCTGGTCGCCGCGGCCGTCGCCGCGCTGCTGTGGGCGAACGTCGCCCCGGACTCCTACGCGTCGGTGTGGGAGACGAGGCTGGCCATCGCGCTCGGCGACCACGAGCTGGCCACCGACCTGCGCGGCTGGGTGAACGAGGGGCTGATGACGCTGTTCTTCCTCGTCGTCGGCCTCGAGGCCAAGCGCGAGCTCGACCTCGGCGAGCTGCGCGAGCGCTCGCGCCTCGCGGTCCCGGTCGTCGCGGGGCTCGGCGGCATGGTCGTGGCCGGCGGCCTGTACCTCGCGATCAACGCCGGCGGCGACGGGGCCGCCGGCTGGGGCGTGGCGGTGTCGACCGACACGGCGCTGGCTCTCGGGGCGCTCGCGCTGGTCAGCCGCGGGCGGGCGATCCGCCTGCGCGTGCTGCTGCTCACGGTCGTGGTCATCGACGACCTGGTCGCGCTGCTCGTGATCGCGTTCGGCTACACGGAGGAGGTCTCGCTCACCGCGCTCGCGGTGGCGATCGGCCTGTTCGCGCTGCTGGGCGCGCTGCGCTGGGCCGGATCGTGGCGCGGCCCCGCCGCGGTGCTCGTCGGGGTGGGGATCTGGCTCGCGATGTTCGAGTCCGGCGTCGACGCGGTCATCGCCGGGCTCGCCGTCGGCCTGGTCACGAGCGCCTACCCGCCGGCCCGCAGCGACCTCGAGCGCAGCACCGAGCTGACCCGCTCGTTCCGCGAGCAGCCGACGCCGGAGCTCGCCTACTCGGCGCGGGCGAGCCTGACCTCGGCGATCTCGCCCAACGAGCGCCTGCAATACCGGCTGCACCCGTGGACGAGCCGCGTGATCGTCCCGCTCTTCGCGCTCGCCAACGCCGGCATCCACCTCGACGGCGACCTGCTCTCGGCGGCGGCGACCTCGCCCGTCACGCTCGGGATCGTGGTGGCGTACGTGGCCGGCAAGCCGCTGGGCATCATGGGGGCGGCGTGGCTCGCGACGCGCCCCATGTTCGGCGGCGCCGGCCTGACGGTGACCTGGCCCGCCCTCGCCGTCGCGGCGACGTCGGCCGGGATCGGGTTCACCGTCTCGCTGCTCGTCGCGACCCTCGCCTTCGACGGCGCCCTGCTCGACGAGGCGAAGGTCGGCGTGCTGGTGACCGCCGTCCTCTCGCCGGCGCTGGCCTGGAGCGCCGTCAAGCTGATCGGGCGCCTCCCGGCCGAGACGCGCGCCCGCCAGCTCGGCGGCACGGTCGAGGCGATCGTCGACCTCGCCGAGCCGGTCGATCTCGAGCGCGACCACGTCCGCGGCCGCGCCGACGCGCCGGTCACCCTGCTGCAGTACGGCGACTTCGAGTGCCCGTACTGCGCCGAGGCCGACCCCGTCATCGCCAAGCTGCTCGACCACCTGCCCGGCGAGCTGCGCTACGTGTACCGCCACCTGCCGCTCACCGACGTGCACCCCAACGCGCAGCTCGCCGCCGAGGCGGCCGAGGCCGCCTCGGCGCAGGGGGCGTTCTGGGAGATGCACGACCGGCTGCTCGCGGCCCAGGACGCGCTCGGGCCCGCGGACCTCCACCGCCACGCCGCCGAGCTGGGTCTCGATGTCGGCCGCTTCGCGGAGGACCTGCGCCGGCGCCGGCATGCGGGCCGTGTCGCCGAGGACGTGCGCAGCGCCGACGAGAGCGGCGTCTCCGGCACCCCGACGTTCTTCGTCAACGGGCGCCGGCACCACGGCGTCTACGACATCGCCACGCTGACGCGCGCCGTGAAGGCCGCGGCGCGGGCCGCCGTCAGGTGAGCGCGTTGACCGCCGCCGCCACGCCGGCCGACGACGCCAGCACGACCAGCAGCGGCGCCCGCAGGAGCAGGGCGACCGCGGCGGCGGCGACGCCGGCCACGCGCGGGTCGACCGTGAGCGCCTGACCGTCGCCCGCGGTCTGGACGACGACGAGGGCGGCGAGGAGCGCCGGCGCGAGCGCGCCGCTCACCCGCGTGACCGGAGCGGGCAGCTCGCGCTCGCCGAGCAGGACGGGCGCGAGGCCCTTGAGCGCCACGGTGGCGGCGCCCACGAGCACCACGATCAGCCACGTCGTGCTCATGCCGCACGCTCGGGGCGCAGGGCGACGAGCGCCGCCGCGGCCGCCGCGACGATCGGGACGCCGGGGGGCGCGAGCGGCGTGAGGACGAGCGCGATGAGCGCGCCGGCCACGGCCGCGACCCGCGCCCGCGAGGACCCGAGCTGGCCGACCAGGAGCGCGAGGAACAGGGCCGGGAACATCGCGTCGAGCCCGTAGGTCGCGGGATCGCCGAGCACGCTCCCGCCGAACACCCCGGCGACGGTGCCCGCGTTCCAGGCGAGGAGCAGGACGAGGCCGGCGCCGATGAGCCGGTTGCGGTCGACCCGGCCGCCGTCCTGGGAGATGGCCCACGACTCGTCCGTGGCGAGCTGCGACTCGGCCAGGCGGCGGACCCGCCGCCCGCGCAGGGAGGGAGCGACCGAGACGCCGATCGCCACGTAGCGGAGGTTGAGCAGGATCGCCGCGACGACGGCGGCGGCCACCGCGCCGCCGTCGTTGATCACGCCGGCCGCGGCCATCTGCGCCGATCCGGCGAACGTGGTGAGCGACATGACGATCGGCGCCACCACGCCCATGCCGGCGTCGCGCGCGAGGATGCCGAAGGACATGCCGATGACGAGGGCCGCCAGCGCGATCGGGGCGACGTCGCGAGCGCCCGCCGCCATGGTACGTTCCACGCTGATGGTGTTTGCTTCCACTATGCTGGACACTGTGCCACAGGAATGGTCTTTTGTCCAATGACGTGGACCGGTTCGTCCGGACGGTGGCGACGAACATCCGGCGGTTGCGCCAGCAGGCGGGCCTGACGCTCGCCGAGCTCGCGGGCGCCGCGGGCCTCGGCAAGTCGACGCTCGCCCAGCTCGAGTCGGGCAGGGGGAACCCCAGCGTCGAGACCCTGTGGGCGATCGCCGCCGCCCTGCGGGTGCCCTTCGGGCAGCTGGTCGAGGAGGAGGGGCCGGCGCTCCGGATCGTGCGCGCCTCCGAGCCGCCGGAGCTGCGTTCGGCGGAGACGACGCAGGTCGGCCGGCTCCTGACCGCGTCGCACCGCCGCGGGACGTTCGAGCTCTACGCGATGGACATCGGCGCGCAGGCGCGGCACGCCGACGCGCACCACGCGGGCGTGATCGAGCACCTGCTCGTGGTCGAGGGCGCGCTGCGGGTCGGCCCCGCGTCCGGGCCGGTCGAGCTCCAGGTGGGCGACCTCGTCACGTTCCCGGGCGACGTGCCCCACGTCTACGAGGGGCTCCCCGCCGCGCACTACGCGCTGCTCATGTCCTACCCCTGAGCCGCGGTCAGCGTGGCGGACGCCTGGCACGTGTTGCCGCGCGGTCCGGCGGCGCGGACCGAGACCGCGTCGGCGCCGTCGAAGTCCGGCACGGAGCGGCGGATGCGGAACGACCCGCCGTCGCGCGTGCGCGCGCGGCCGCGCCAGACGACGCGGCGCTCGTGGACGAGCACGATCCGCCAGCGCTCGCGCGCGCGGCGGCTGTCGACCTCGAACTCGACCCGGATCGCCCCGTGGTCGGCCTTCAGGCGCAACTCGGCATCCGCACCGCTGCCGCAGGTGCCCTCCGCGCGGGCCTCGTCGTCGCCGTGGGCGAGGACGGGCGCGGCGCCGGCGAGGCACAGCGCGAGGGCGGCCGCGGCGGCGGCGAGGGGGGCGCGGACGGACACGGCGCCATCGTGGCGCCGCCGCGGTCCTGGCCGCAATGGGACTTTGGTCGCGCTCAGCGACCCGCGAGGCGGTTGCGCTCGGCCCAGAGCGCCGCCTGCGTCCGGTCGGTCACGCCGAGCTCGCGGAACACGCGCGTGAGGTGCGACTTCACCGTCTTCTCGCTGATCTCCAGCCGGCGGGCGATGAGCTTGTTCGGGAGACCCTCGACGAGCAGCTCGAGGACCTCGCGCTCGCGCTGCGACAGGCCGGCCAGCGGGTCCGGCGCCGCGCGCGCCTCCAGGATCGTGCGGGCGGCCCGCGGGTCCAGCGGCGACTCGCCGCGCGCGGCGGCGCGGATCCCGTCGGCCACGACGTCGGCGTCGACGTCCTTGAGCAGGTACCCGCACGCGCCCGCCTCGAGCGCGCCCGTGATCCGCGGGCGGTCGGCGAACGCCGTCAGCACGATCACGGCCGTCCCGGGCCGCTCGGCGAGGATGCGCCGGGTGGCCTCGATGCCGTCCAGCTCGGGCATGTCGAGGTCCATCAGCACGACGTCCGGGTCGAGCTCGCGGCAGCGCACGACCGCCTCCAGCCCGTCCGCGGCCACGCCGACGAGCTCGACGTCGTCGACTGCGCCGATCAGCCGGCCGAGCCCGTCGCGGATGACGCCGTGGTCGTCGGCCAGCACGACGCGGATCATCCGGCGGGCACCTCCAGCTCGACGGTCGTCCCCCGCCCCGGCTCGGAGTGCACGGACAGCGTCCCGCCCGCCTGCGCGACGAGCCCTTCCAGCAGCGTGAGCCCGACGTGGCCGCGCTCGGCGCCGCGCATCCGATCGGCGGGCGCGAAGCCGCGGCCGTCGTCGGTCACCACGAGCCTGACCGTGCCGGGGACCGGCCGCGTGACCGCGACCCGCACCGTGGCCGGCTTGCCGTGGGCCTGCGCGTTGCGGATCGCCTCGCGCGCCACGCGGTAGACGAGCGCGTCGCCGTCGCCGCCGGGCGCGGCGCCGCCGGCGAGCTCGAGCTCGGTGGCGATCCCGGCGGCTTCGAGCGGGCTGAGGATGTCGCTGAGCGCGACCTCGAGGCCGGCGGACTCGAGGTTCGGCGGGTGGATCTCCACGAGCAGGGTCCGCAGGTCGCGCACGCCCTGGCGCAGCGTGCCGACCGCCCCGCGGAGCGCGCGCGCTCCCTCGGGATCGCCACGGCGCTCGGCGTCGGCCGCCAGCGGCGCCAGCCCGAAGGCCACGCCGGCGAGGTCCTGGACCACGCCGTCGTGCAGGTCGGCGGCGATCCGGCGGCGCTCCTGCGAGGAGGCCTCGACGGCGCCGGCGAGCAGCCGCTCGCGCTCGCGATGCCCGCGCTGGAGGCGGCGCGCCATGGACCAGGCCAGCGGGAGCTGGAGCAGGAGCAGGACCGCGACGCCGGCGAGCAGTGGGGGCGCCAGGGCGCCGAGGAGCCGCTCGGCGCTCGCGCTCACCGAGCCGAAGCGCTGATAGATCTCGAACAGCACCTGCGTCCCGTCGGGCGTGCGGATCGCGGTGTGCGCCTCGAGCAGCTTGCCCTGGGGCCGCTCGTAGCGGTTCTCGGGCTCGGCGAGGTCGCTCAGCTCCGCGTCGGCGCCGCCCGTCGCGAACAGCTCCTGCTCCTCCTCGCCCAGCTCGAACCGCTGCCCGATCAGCGCGGGCTCGTCGGAGTAGAGGATGGTCCCGTCCTTCGCCCACAGCTTCACGCGCACCACGGAGCCGGTGACGATCTGCCCGAGGACCAGCGCGTCCAGCTCCTCGATCGCGGCGCGGTCGCCGCGCAGGATCCCGTCCCGCAGGCCGGCGGCTTCGACGAGCCGCGCCTCCGCGACGACCCGCTCGCGCGTGCCGCGCTCGGCCTCGTCGACGGCCACCGCGCGCAGGGCGAAGAAGCCGCCGACGACGATCACGGCGATCGCCGCGAAGCTCGACAGCATGAACCGCGTCATCGGTCGCCACAGCACGCTCGCCCATGATGTTGCACGAGAAGCCGGTGCGCCATGCGACCAAGGTCCCATTGAGACCTGGACCGTGCGCGGCCCAGGATGGGCTCCGCAACCGACTGGAGGCCCACCAATGCCGCATCTCACCCGCAATCTCGCCCTCGCCCTGGCCGTCGCCGCACTCGGCCTCGTGCCCACCGCCGCCCTCGCCGACCACGGCGCCGACGACCGCGGCGGCGACGATCACGGGGGCCAGCGCGACGACCGCGGCGGCGACGACGACGGCGGCGGCCGCGACGACCGGAAGGACGAGCAGCGCGTCGCCGGCAGCTGCACCGGCGGCTCGACGGCGAAGCTGAAGGTCAAGCACGACGACGGCCGCATCGAGGCCGAGTTCGAGGTCGACCAGAACCGCAACGGCGTCGAGTGGGCGGTCAGGATCCGCCGCGACGGCAGGCTCGTCGTCCGCACGCGCGCCACCACGACCGCGCCGAGCGGGTCGTTCTCCGTCGAGCGCAAGATCGCCGACCCCGCCGGCAGCGACCGCATCAAGGCGAAGGCGATCAGCCCGTCCGGCGAGGTCTGCACGGCGAGCGCCACCATCTGACGCCCGTCCGGCTCCGTCGCGCCATATCAGGGGGTCTCGATGGGGAACGAGTGGTGCTCGTGCGCGACGACCCAGCGGCCGGCGTCCCTGCGCAGCCCGAGCGTCAGCCGCAGGCGGCGCTCGGGGCGGGCGGCCAGCTCCTGGGGACGCCCGCAGCGCAGGAGCGCATGGGCGAAGGCGACGTCCGTCCCGGCCGTCACGTCGAGGTCGACGAGCTCGAACGCGGCGCCGTCCGCCTGCCACGCGAAGAACGGGGGCCACGTCTCGCGGTAGGCGGCGAGGCCGCGCACGCCGTCGTCCGGCGGCGGCACGTCGAACATCACGATGTCGTCGGCGTGATCGGCCAGCACGGCGTCCATGTCGCCGGCGTGCACCGCCTCGGCCCACTGCTCGATGAGGGTGCGGATGCGGGTCTCGTCGTCGGTCATGTGCGTAGGGACCCTGCCGGCGCCGGGAACTCATCAGCGGCGCGGGCGACCTCCTCCGCGGGCGCGCCGAAGCGGAGCAGGCGCCCGCCGAACGCGACCGCGCAGACGCAGAACCAGGCCGCGCCGAGCGCCAGTCCGGCGAGCACGTCGCTCAGCCAGTGCACGCTCAGGAGCACGCGACTGCCCGCGACCGTCACGGCGAGCGCCGCGGCGACCCCCGCGATCGCCGCGCGCGTCCGCCGGTCGCGCCCGCGCCCCAGCAGCAGCGCGGTCGCGGCGAAGAAGGCGACCGACCACGAGGAGTGCCCGCTCGGGAAGGACGGCCCGAGCGTCTCGGCCACCGGGTCGACCGCCGGCCGCACGCGGTCGGCGAGGTGCTTGACGGTGGTCGTGAGGATGCCGTTGCCCGCGACCACGACGAGCAGGAACGGCACGACCCAGCGGCTGCGGGTGCGGACGGTCTCCGCGACGGCCACGGCGGCGGCGAGCATCCCGACGACGAACGGCTCGCCCAGCGTGGTCACGGCCTCGAGCGCGTCGTGCGAGAACGCGGTGCTGTGCCGGTCGCCCCAGATCGCGACGCTCCGGTCGATCCGCACCAGCTCGGTGTCGCCGCGCACGAGGTACGCGAGCACCGCCAGCAGGAGGCCGCCGCCGACGATCAGGACGAGCGCCACGGTCAGCGCGAGCCCTGTCGCGACCTCCGGATCCAGGCGGCGGGCGAGCAGGCCGCGACCGCCGGGCCGGCGGGCGATGGCGGCGCCCGCCGCGTGCGCGGCGCGGTCGCCGGGACGCCCCGGCCGCCGCGACGCGCGCAGCGTCGCCGCGGCCACGGCGGCGCCGGCGGTGAGCGCAGCGATGACTAGAAGCAGCAGGGTCATGGGTAGATCTCCGGCGGGAAGTCGGTGACGCGGGTTCGTTGTACCCAGCCGATAGGGGAGGAAGACCGTGATGCGCTCGTTGTCGGACGGACGGACCCGGCACCACGTGCCGATCCTCGATGCGCGCCCCGGCGGGCGCGCCGACCGCTTCGCGGCGCGCCTGCACGGCCGCCACCCCGCGCTGGTGTTCCTCGCCGCCGTCCTCGCCGGCTTCGTGCTGCTCGGGTCCGTCGCCGTCGGGCTCGGGCTGCTCGTCACCGACGTGCTGCTGCCCGGCGGCCTCGCCGGCACGGACGAGAGCGCCGTCCGGACGCTCGTCGCCGAGCGCACGCCGTTCCTCACCGACGCCTCGTCGGTGGGCTCGATGCTCGGCGGCGCCCCGCTGCTGCCGATCCTCGTCGGCATCGTCGCACTCGTGTGCGCGGTGCGGCGCGAGTGGCGGATCGCCGCGTTCGCCGTGTTCGTGCTCGTCGTGGAGTCCGCGACGTACCGCGTCGCCTCGCTCCTCGTGCCGCGCGAGCGGCCGGACGTCCGGCGGCTCGAGGACCTGCCCGCCGACGCGAGCTTCCCGTCCGGCCACACCGCCGCCGCCGTCGCGGTCTACGCCGGCCTCGTCCTGCTCGTCACGTCGCGGTTCCGCACCCGCGGGACGCGCGCGCTGGCCTGGATCGTGGCCGTCGTCGTGCCCGTCGTCGTGGCGGTCTCGCGCATGTACCGCGGCATGCACCATCCGCTCGACCTCGCCGCCGGGCTCGTGATCGGGATCGGGGCGCTGCTGGTGCTGCTGTTCGCCTGCCGCGCCGCCGGCGTCGCGCACCTGGCGCGCAGTCCGCGAACGGCCCGCGTCCGGCGCTCCGGCCGGGCGCTGGCATGAGGGTCGCGGTCGTCGCCCACGCCGGCAAGACGGCCGGCGGCGGGCTGCCTGAGCTGCGCCGCACGCTCGCGGCGGCGGGCGTCGAGGACCCGCTGTGGTACGAGGTCCCGAAGGCGAAGAAGGCGCCCGCCCAGGTCCGGCGCGCCCTCGACGAGGGCGCGGAGCTCGTCTTCGCCTGGGGCGGGGACGGGACCGTCCGGCGCTGC
This sequence comes from uncultured Solirubrobacteraceae bacterium, assembly GCA_963827335.1. GTDB lineage: Bacteria > Actinomycetota > Thermoleophilia > Solirubrobacterales > Solirubrobacteraceae > DASQMT01. The sequence goes on along the minus strand of CAWHAP010000022.1, from coordinate 147,644 downwards.
ATCGGCGAGCTCGCCGGCACGGACGCGAGCCTCGCGGTCGTCCCGGCCGGCACGGCGAACCTGTTCGCCGGCAACCTGGGGATCCCGGAGGACATCGAGCACGCCGTCGCCGTCGGGCTGCGCGGCGAGCGCCGGCGGATCGACGTCGGGCGCTTCGGCGACGAGCGGTTCGCCGTCATGGCCGGCGCCGGGTTCGACGCGGCGATGATCCGCGACGCGGACGACCTCAAGGACCGCGTGGGCCGGGCGGCCTACCTGTGGAGCGGGTCGCGCCACCTGCGCGCCGAGGCGTTCGACGCGGAGATCGAGGTGGACGGCGCCGACTGGTACGAGGGCGACGCCACCTGCGTGCTGCTCGGCAACCTCGGCGACATCTTCGGCGGCGTCGACCTGTTCCCGGACGCCCGCCCCGACGACGGGCTGCTCGAGCTCGGCGTCGTGAGCGCCGAGGGCATGCTGCAGTGGACCCGGACGCTCGCCCGCACGGCGTTCGGCGATCCGAACCGCTCGCCGTTCGTCCGCACCACGAAGGCGCGGTCGGTCAAGGTCCGGCTCGACCGCAAGGTCCGCTACGAGCTCGACGGCGGCGATCGCAGCAAGGTGAAGTCGTTCAAGGTCAAGGTCGAGGCCGGCGCGCTCAGCGTGTGCGTGCCGCGACGCGAGGGGAGGCGAGCCGGATGAACATGAGCGCCGGGCGGTTGCCGGTCCGCAGCGCGCAGTCCAAGGGCGAGGCGCTCGCGCACACGCGCGAGTTCGAATGGCTCGCCCGCGCCGGCATCGCCGCGCGCGGGGCGATCTACGCCATCATCGGCGTGCTCGCGATCAAGCTCGCGTTCGGCGCCGGCGGGGAGACGACGAACCAGCAGGGCGCGCTCGCGGAGATCGCGCAGCAGCCGTTCGGCAAGGTGCTGCTCCTGCTGATGATCGTCGGCCTCGCGGGCTACGCGATCTGGCGGCTCGTGCGCGCCGCGATCGGCCGCGGCCCCGAGTCCGGCGAGGACGACCTCAAGGAGCGCATCGACGGGGTCGTCAGCGGCGTCGCCTACGCGATGCTCTGCGTCACCGCGATTTCGATCCTCGGCGGCTCCGGCGGCGGCTCGGGCGGCAGCCCGGACAAGACGACCGGCGGCGTGCTGGGCTGGCCGGGCGGGCAGTACCTCGTCGGCGCGGCCGGCCTGATCATCATCGCCGTCGGCCTGGAGCAGGGCTACAAGGGGATCACCCACCGGTTCCTCGAGAAGTCGAAGACCGAGCAGATGAGCGCGCGGGTCGAGCGCGGCTTCACCGCGCTCGGCGTCGCCGGCCACCTCGCGCGCATGGTCGTGTTCGCCCTGATCGGCTGGTTCGTGCTGCGGGCGGCGATCGACTTCGACCCGGACAAGGCCGTGAGCCTGGACGGCGCGCTCTCGGCGGTCGGGCACGCGTCCTACGGGCCGGTGCTGCTCGGCCTCGTCGCCGCGGGCCTGATCGCGTTCGCCGCCTACTCCGTGGCCGACGCGCGCTACCGCAAGGTGTGACGCTCAGGGGAGTGCGCGTGCGAGCGCTGCGAGCACGTGGTCGGCCGCCGCGTCGTCGATGCACAGCGGCGGCTTGACCTTGAGCACGTTGAACGCGTCGCCGGTCGGCTGCATGATCACCCCGAGCGTGCGGAGCCGCTCGCAGACCGCGAGCGCGGCCTCCGGGGCCGGGGTGCGCGCCGCGCGGTCGGACACGAGGTCGACGCCGAGGTAGAGGCCGCGGCCGTGCACGGCGCCGATCAGCTCGTGCTCGGCGGCGAGGGCCTCGAAGCCGGCGCGGAGCCGGGCGCCGACGCGGCGCGCGTTCGCCTGCAGGCCCTCGCCCTCGAGCGCGTCGAGCACGGCGATGCCGATCGCGCACGAGACCGGCCCGCCGCCGGTGGAGGAGAAGAACGGCGCGGCGGCGTCGAACGCGTCGGCGATCGCGCGGCGGCAGATCACCGCGCCGACGGGATGCCCGTTCCCGGTCGCCTTCGCGACGCAGACGATGTCGGGGACGACGCCCTCGGGCGTGAACGCCCAGAACGACTCGCCGGTGCGGCCGTAGCCGACCTGGACCTCGTCGGCGATGCAGACCCCGCCCGCCGCGCGCGTGATCGCGTACGCCGCCGCGAGCCAGCCGGGCGCGGGCACGACGCCGCCCTGGTTGCCGAGCAGCGGCTCGGCGAGGAACGCCGCGACGCCGCCGTGCGGCTCGGCCGCGCGGCAGGCCTGCGCCACGGACTCCGCGTAGGCGGGCCCGTCGTCGCCGTGGCGGCCGCGGTACGGGTCCGGCTGCTCGGCGATGTGCACGTGGGGCGGGAGCGCGTCGCGCCAGTCCGGCCGGTCGATCGGGCTGGTGCAGAGCTCGTCGGTGGCGGTCGTCCAGCCGTGGTAGGCGCCTTCGAGGGCGACGACGTCGCGCCGGCCGGTGAACGTGCGCGCCAGCCGCAGCGCGAGGTCGACGGCCTCGCTCCCGGAGTTGACGAGGAACACGCGGTCGAGCTCGTCCGGGAGCAGCGCGCTCAGGCGCTCGGCGTACTCCGACATCGCGCCGTAGAGGAAGCGCGAGTTCGTGTTCAGCCGCCGGAACCCGCGCGCGGCGGCCGCCGCGACGGCCGGGTGGGAGTGGCCGACGACGGCGACGTTGTTGACCGCGTCGACGTACGCGCGGCCGTCGGCGTCGTAGAGGTGGTGGCGCCAGCCGCGCACGAAGGCGGGCGGCCGCTCGTAGTAGAGCCGCTGCGCCGCGGCGACGGAGCGCGACCGGCGCGCGCGCTCGGCCTCCGCGTCCGGCGCGTCCGGTGCGCGCGCATCGGCGCCCACGAGCGGCGACGGATCGGGGCAGAGCGCGAGCCAGGCCGCCCGCTCGCGCGGCGTGCCCGCCCGGGGGAGCCCGGGGGCGGCGGCGGCCTGCACGTGGACGTGCGGGGGCAGGCCGTCGTGCGCGGCGCCCGCGACGACGCCGATCGCCTGGCCGCGCGCGACGACGTCCCCGGCCGCCACCGACGCGTCGACGCCGGCGAGCCCGACGTGCAGGACGTCGCCGCCGAGCGGGCACGCCAGCACGAGCTCGGGGCCGGCCCCGACGGTGCCGTCGAGCGGCGCGCGCACCTCCGTGCCGGGCGCGGCGAGCACGTCGGCGCCGAGGTGCAGCGTCGCCGGGGGTGCGAACCCCGGCGCCCCGGCCCATGGGCGCGGCTCGGCCCAGCGCCCCAGCGCCACGCGTCCCGGTGCGACCGCCACGACGCCCGCCATCGCGCCGGCGTCGTGCCACTCGCCGAAGGCCAGCCGCTCCGAGCCGACGGACAGGTCGACGGGCGCGAGCTCGCCCGCGACGACCGCGGCGCAGTCCGCCGCGCGCAGGTGCGCCGCGAGCCGCTCCCCCGCGGGGCTGGGCTCGAAGCCGCACACGGCGCGCGCCGCCGCGACGCCGAGCGCGGGCGGCACGGCGTTGACGGCGCGCAGGATCGCCCAGTCGTGGATCACCGCGCCCCCGACGAGCACGTTGTCCGGCGAGAGCCGCGCCTGCTGCGTGGCGAAGATCGCGCAGACCGCGGCGCGCGCGAGCACGAGCGGCCAGAACGCGTCGGCCTCCGCCTCGGCGAGCGGGGTCTCCCCGTGGTAGCCCTCGAGCACCGCGAGGCACGCACCGAGCGGGTCCTCGAGCTCGTGCGCGACCGTGGAGACGGCCGCGTTCGCGGGGTCGCACATGCGCCACGTGCGGACGGCGTCGCCGAAGTCGAGCAGCCCGACCGGGAGGATCGGCCCGGCGCCCTCGGCGCGGCCGACGGTGTTGTAGTCCGTGACGTCGCAGTGGATCGGCTGCACCGGCAGGCGGTCCCCGCCGGCGAGCAGACCGGGGAACGGCGCCATCGCGCGCTCGAGCTGCGCGCGGTCGTCCGGGGCCGCGAGGTGCGCGAGCGCGCCGACGACGTCGGCCGCGCACCGGCTGTCCCACTGGAAGGGCCGGTCGAGCTCCGGGTGCTCGAACCCCGTGAACGCGCGGCCGCTCTCCGCGGCCAGCCGCCCGAGCTCCCGCCACGTCGCCTCGCCGGTGGCGCGCGCCTCCCACAGCGGCGTGCCGTGGACCCAGTCGACGAGGCGCACGTCGTGCCCGCGGACGTGCACGATCTCGGCGCCGCCGCGCGCCGGCACCGGCACCGGGATCTCGAAGCCCGGGCGCTGCGCAGCGACGTGATGCATCGCGTGGTTCTGCAGCTCGAGCTCGGCCCGGCGCCAGCCGGGGCTGGCGATCTTGAGCACGAACTGCCGCCCGTCCGCGCAGCGCACGCGGAAGTTCTGGTCCTGCGTGCTGCCGACCTCCGCGGCGGTCGACTCGAGCCCCCAGTGCTCGCGCACGATCGCCACCGCGTCGTCGGCGCTGAAGTCGGGGTTCGGCAGCTCCAGCGAGTCGAAGGCCGTCGGGACGGTCACGCGCGCAGTATCCCAGCGCCGGATAGGATCGGTCGATGTCGACCAGGGTCCCGCCACCGCCCGCCGCGACCGACTCGCCGGATGGGCGGGAGGCAGCCGAGGCGGCGTTCGTCGCGGCGCACCCGGCGTATCGCGAGACCGCCGTCCTGGACACGCTGCGCGCGACGGAGTACGGCCGCCTCGACGCGGCCGGCGACGTCTACCTCGACTACACCGGCGGCAGCCTCTACGCGGCGTCGCAGCTCGCGGCGCACCTGGGGATGCTGCAGGACACCGTCTACGGCAACCCGCACTCCGTCAACCCGACGTCGTCGGCCGCCACGGTGCTCGTGGAGCGGGCGCGCGCCGCGGTGCTGCGCTGGTTCGGGGCCGACGAGGACGAGTACGCGTGCATCTTCACGCCGAACGCCACCGGCGCGCTGCGGCTCGTCGGCGAGGCGTATCCGTTCGGGCCGCGGGACCGGTTCCTGGCGACGTTCGACAACCACAACTCGGTCAACGGCATCCGCGAGTTCGCCCGCGCGAAGGGCGCCGCGACCGCGTACGTGCCGCTCGAGGCGCCCGACCTGCGCGTGGCGGACGGGCTGCTCGAGCGTTACCTCGACGACGCCGCGCCCGGCGGGCACAACCTGTTCGCGTTCCCCGCGCAGTCGAACTTCTCCGGCGTCAAGCACCCGCTCGAGTGGATCGCGGCGGCGCAGGAGCGCGGCTGGGACGTGATCGTCGACTCGGCCGCGTTCGTGCCCACCAGCCGGCTCGACCTGTCGCAGTGGAAGCCGGACTTCGTCCCGATCTCCTTCTACAAGATGTTCGGCTACCCGACGGGCCTCGGCGCGCTGATCGCGCGGCGCGCCGCGCTCGCCCGGCTGCGGCGCCCGTGGTTCAGCGGGGGCACCGTGATCGCCGCGAACGTCCAGGGCGACCTGGTCGTGCCGCTGTCCGGCCACGCGCTGTTCGAGGACGGCACGGTCAACTACCTGGGCATCCCGGCGGTGGAGATCGGCCTGGACCACCTGGCACGGATCGGCATCGACACGATCTCCCGGCGGGTGGCGCTGCTCGGCACCTGGCTGCTGGAGGCGCTGCAGCAGCTGCGCCACGCCGACGGCAGCCCGGCGGCGCGCGTCTACGGCCCCGCGGGCTGGGACCGCCGCGGGGCGACGATCGCCTTCAACTTCCTGCACCCCGACGGCCGCGCCGTCGACGAGCGCTTCGTCGACGTCGTCGCGGCGGCCCACCGCATCTCCGTGCGGACCGGCTGCTTCTGCAACTCCGGCGCGGGGGAGACCGCGTTCTCGATCTCCAAGGACACGCTGATCGGCGCCGAGTTCGCCGAGGGGATGATCCTCGACGACTACATCCGGCTGGTCGGCATGCCCACCGGCGGCGCCGTGCGGGTGTCGCTCGGCCTGGCGACGAACTTCGCCGACGTGTACCGCTTCATGGCGTTCGCGACGGAGTTCTGCGACGTCACCGAGGTGCCGGCGGACCTGCCGCCGCGGCTCGCCTGCTAGTGGACCCGTCCGCAAGTCCTGCGGGTTTCCGGCGGCGTCGGCGAACCCACACGACTCACGGACGGATCCACTAGACGCTCGACGCCAGCCGCGCGTGCGGGCGCAGCGCCTGGCGCAGCGCCGCCATCAGGTCCCGGTGGATGACGTCGAGGAACACGTGCGAGCCGGCCTCCTCGCCGTGGAAGAGCCGCTCGAACGCCGCGCGGGGCAGCACGAGCAGGAGCGTGCGCTCGCGCGTGATCGCGCTCACCGGCGACGGGCCGCCGTCGATCAGGCTCTCGTACCCGAACGCCTGGCCGGGGCCGGCCAGCCCGACGCGGATGCGCCGGCCGCCGCGCACGATCACCTTCTCGACCGCGCCGTTGATCGTCAGGTGGCAGGCGCTCGACGTCGTCCCCTCCGCGACCACGGTGCGCCCGGCCGGGCAGCGCGCGTAGCGGCCGGCGGTGAGGAAGCCCCAGAGGGCGAGCTGGTCGAACGCGCGGAAGGTGGCGAGCCGGCGCACGTACCCGCTGTCGGGCGGCCCGCAGAACTCGAGCTCCGCCGGCGGCGGCGCCGCGGGCGCGGACGTCGAGCCGGCGACGTCCCCGAGCGAGGCCGCGAGGGTGGCGAGCTGCGCGCGCAGCCGCGCGCACCCGACCCCGGCGATGCGCCGCTTGAGGATGAACGACGTCGGATGGCGCCGTGAGACGAGCGCGTTGAAGTCGGCGCGGCTGAGCTGGAGCACGGTGGCGGGCTCCGTCGTGCGCGCGTCGGCCGAGTGCCGGCCGCCGTCGAGCAGGGGGATCTCGCCGAGCACCTCGCCTCGGCCGAGGCTGTCGACCTCGACGCGGCGGTCGCCGGGCAGGGAGAGCGAGACCGACACGTGGCCCTCGACGATGATCAGCATCGCCTGCGCCTCCTGCCCCTGGCGCCAGAGGAGGTGGCCCGCCGGCACGACGCGCCGGCGCACGAGCCCGGCCAGGTCCTCCAGCTCGGGCTCGGGGATGCCCTCCAGCAGGGGGACCGAGGCGAGGAAGGCGGCGACGTCAGACATCCAGGTCCAGCGTCTCGAAGTCGAGCCCGCCGGGGGTGAGCGCCGCGGTGATCATCGAGTACTCCGGCACCTCGAGCCACGTCGACGTGTCGAGGGTCAGCGGCTCGGAGGCGATCAGCAGCGAGCGCTGCTGCTCGCCGGCCATCGCCGAGCCGCCGTTGCGCCGCACGTACTCGCCGCCGACCGTGTACCACAGGCTGCAGTAGGGCAGGTCGGTCTCGAGCAGGGCGTCGTCGTCCGGGTACCAGCCGTAGTCGAACGAGAACCGCGTGGCGACGAGCGCCTCGCCGGTCGCGAGGAACAGGTTGACCGGCGAGGACGTGTCGATCCCGTGCCGCGCCCGCAGGTCGCGCAGCAGACGCAGCGCGGCCGCCGCCGCGTCGGCGAGCTCCCGCGTCCCGGGCATCCCGAGCGGGTCCTCCAGCTGCGAGAGCACCAGCGCGTAGATCCACTCGGAGTCCGTCGTCCCGCTGATGCGCTGCGCCAGCTCCGGCCGGATGTGCGGGAGCAGGTCGTAGCGCATCCGGGCGAACTCGCGCAGATGCCCGTTGTGGGCCAGCGCGACGCCCGCCCCGTGGAAGACGAACGGATGCAGGTTCGTCTCGGCGACCATCTCGTGCTCGCTGTTGGTGACGCCGCGGACGTGGGCGATCAGGCAGGTCGGGGCGAGCTTGCCCGCGAGGTTGCGGAGGTTCGGGTCGAAGGCCGGCAGCCGGGTCGCGCGGTAGGCGAACGGGTCGTCGGCCCGGACCGAGCACGGGTCCCACGCGACCATGCCGAATCCGGCGAGGTTGAGGAACGTCTCCATCATCCGCGGGCTGTAGGACTGGCGCACGAGCGAGCTGTCGGTCTCGTACAGCACGTGCCCGAGCGAGAGCGGCTGCCCGAGATACGCGAGGACGCGGCACACCGGAGCGATCGTATAGCCCAAATGGCGGATGGTTGCGCGTCGGAATCGCCGGTAGCCTCCCCCCGGAGGAACGACCGGAGGAGATGCACATGAAGGAGTTCAGGTGCGGCGAGCTCGTGCCGGGATGCGGCGCCGCCTTCGCGGCGGAGTCCGAGGACGAGATCCTTCAGGACATCGCCGCACACGCGCGCGACGAGCACGGCATGGACGAGGTCCCCCCCGAGATCGTCGACAAGATCCTGGCCTCGATCTCGGAGCGGTAGGCCGGAGCCGATGCGCGTCGCGTTCGGCCAGCACATCTCGGGCGTCACCGTCGACGGCACCGAGCTGCGCGCCGCCGTGTTCGACGAGAACGCCGTGCGCGCCGCCGCCGGTCTGACGATGATGATCGGCGCCGCCGCGTTCAGCGCCGCCTACTTCGCGGAGGACTATGTGCCGCTGCAGATCGCCTCGACGCTGTTCTTCGTCGAGTTCCTCGTGCGGATCGCCGCCGGGCTCAAGTACAGCCCGATGGGCGTCCTCGCGCACCTCATGACGCGCGGCCGGGCGCCCGACTGGGTCTCCGCCAAGCCCAAGCGCTTCGCCTGGACGATCGGGCTGAGCCTGTCGTTCGCGATGATGATCATCACGAACAGCGGGATCCGCGGCTGGCTGCCGCGGTCGATCTGCCTGGTCTGCCTGACCCTGATGTGGATGGAGTCGGTGCTCGGCCTGTGCCTCGGCTGCAAGCTCCACGCCCTCCTGGTGCGGCACGGCTGGTCGACGAAGGACGCCGCCTTCGAGATCTGCGCCGGCGGCGAGTGCGCGGTGCCGGCGCGCGTGCCCGAGCCGATGGTCGCCACGCACGCGGACGTGTGACCGACTACGGGCACGAGCTCCGCTTCGGCGTCTTCATCACGCCGGACGCCGACCGCGCGGACGCCGTCGTCGAGCTCGCGCGGCTCGCCGACGTGGTCGGGCTCGACCTCGTCAGCTTCCAGGACCACCCCTACCAGCCCCGCTTCCTCGACGCGTGGACGCTGCTCGCGACGGTGGCGGCGGTCACCACCAACGTCCGCGTCGCGCCCAACGTCGCCAACCTGCCGCTCCGCCCGCCGCTCGTCCTGGCGCGCAGCGTCGCGAGCCTCGACCGGCTGAGCGGCGGCCGCGTCGAGCTCGGCCTCGGCGCCGGGGCGTTCTGGGACGCGATCGCCGCGGCCGGCGGGCCGCGGCTGACGCCGGGCCAGGGCGTGGACGCGCTCGCCGAGGCCATCGGGCTGATCCGCGCCGCCTGGGATCCGGGCGGCGAGCCGATCCGGCACGACGGCGTCCACTACCGCATCGACGGGGCGCGGCCCGGGCCGGCGCCCGCCCATCCGGTGGAGATCTGGCTCGGCGCCTACAAGCCCCGCATGCTCGCGCTGACCGGCGCGCAGGCCGACGGGTGGCTGCCGAGCATCGGCCGGCTCGAGCCCCGGAGCCTGCCGGCGCTGAACGCCGCGATCGACGCGGCGGCCGAGGCGGCCGGGCGGCGCCCCGAGGCCGTGCGCCGGCTCCTCAACGTCGACGGGCGCCTCGGCGAGCGCGAGTGGCCCGAGCAGCTCGCCGAGCTGGCGCTCGCCGACGGGATGAGCACGTTCATCCTGGCCGTGTCCGCCCCGGACGACGTGCGCCGCTTCGCCGAGGAGGTCGCGCCCGCGGTGCGCGAGCTCGTGGCGGCCGGGCGGGGCGCCGCGAGCCCCCCGTCGCAGGCCGCCGGCGCGCCCGCGTCGCCGCTGGCCGCCGTGCCGACGCCGGACGACGGCCGGCGCCTGAGCGACGAGGCGCCGTGGGACGAGGCCGGCCGGCCGGAGCTCGCGCCGCCCGATCCCGGCCGCCGCTACACACCGGCCGAGCAGGCCGCGGGCCGCCACCTGATCGACGTCCACGACCACCTGCGGGCCGAGCTGGCGCAGCTGCGCGACCTCGTCGAGCAGGTCGCGCGCGGCGCGACCGATGCGGCCGCCGTGCGCTCCTACCTCAGCCGCATGGCGATCCGCCAGAACGGGTGGACGCTCGGCACGTTCTGCGCGACCTACTGCCGCACCGTCGCCAACCACCACGTGCTCGAGGACCGCAGCGTGTTTCCGCACCTGCGGCGCAGCGAGGCCGCGCTCGCGCCGGTGATCGATCGGCTCGAGGCCGAGCACGAGACGATCGCCGAGCTGCTCGAGCGCGTGGACCGGGCGCTGCTCGAGCTCGTGGCTGCGGACGGGGACGGCATCGGCGGCGTCCAGCGGATCATGGACCTGCTGACCGACGCGCTGCGCTCCCACTTCGCCTACGAGGAGCGCGCGCTCGTCGAGCCGCTCGCGCGCAACGGCTTCTACTGACGCGGATAGCATCGGCGCTGTGCACGCGGAGGTGTCGCTCGAGGCGATCCTGGACTGCGTGGCCATGCCCGTCTGGGTCGTGGACCACGAGGGGCTCGTCGTGCTCGCCAACCCTGCGGCCGTCGCCGTGCTCGGCTACGACGACCGGTCCGAGCTGCAGGGGCGCAACGGGCACGAGACGGTCCACCACACGCGCCCGGACGGCACGCCGTTCCCGGCGTCCGAGTGCCGCGTGCTCGAGCCGACGCGCACGGGCCTCCCGGTGCGCAGCGAGGAGGACTGGTTCATCCGGCGCGACGGCACGTTCTTCCCCGTCTCCTACACGTCGCTGCCGATCGAGCTCGCGACGGGGATGGGGGTCGTGGTCACGTTCGTCGATCTGACCGCGCAGCGCGAGGCCGAGCGGGGGCTGCGCCAGCGCGAGGAGATCCTGTCCCGCGTCGACCAGCCGGTCTGGGTCGTCGACGGCCGCGGCTGCTTCCGCTACGCCAACCCGGCGGCGGTGCGCACGCTCGGCTACGACGACGCCTCGGAGCTGATCGGCCGGCCCGGCCACGAGACGGTGCACTACAAGTATCCCGACGGCCGTCACTACCCCACGGAGGACTGCCCGCTCACCCGCTCGCGCGAGGCGGGCCGGAGCATGCAGGACCGCGAGGACTGGCTCGTGCGCAAGGACGGCTCGATCGTGCGGATCTCGTACTCGTCGGCGCCGTTCGAGCTGCCCGACGGCCCGGGTTCGGTGACCGCGTGGTCCGACATCGAGGAGCACCTCGCGGCGGCGCAGGCGGCGCGCGACCGGGACATCGCCGAGGCGCGCGCGGAGGAGCTGCGCGCGGCGCGGCGGCGCATCATCGAGGCCGCCGACGCCGCCCGCGCCCGCCTCACCCGCGACCTGCACGACGGCGCGCAGCAGCAGTTCGTCAGCGCCGTGCTCACGCTCCAGCTCGCGGAGCGCCAGGCGCCGGAGCACCCGGAGCGCGCCGCCGAGCTGCGGCAGATGGCGCTCGAGCAGACCCGGGCCGGCCTCGCCGAGCTGCGCGACCTCGCTGCCGGCATCCATCCCGGGATCCTCAGCGACGGCGGGCTCGGCGCGGCGATCGACGCGCTCGCGTCGCGGCTCCCCCTGCCCGTCACCGTGACCGACGCGCTGGGCGGGCGCCTGCCCGCCCCGGTCGAGGCGAGCCTGTACTTCTTCGTCATGGAGGCGCTCACGAACGTGGTCAAGCACGCGGACGCCGCGTCGGCCGCGGTGCGGATCGCCGCCGCCGGCGACCGGCTCGTCATCGACGTCACCGACGACGGCACGGGCGGCGCCGCCACGAGCGCCGCCGGCACCGGCCTCGCCGGCCTGAGCGACCGCATCGCCGCGCTCGACGGGCAGCTGACGGTGACGAGCCCGCCCGGCGAGGGGACGGCCCTGCACGCCGAGGTGCCGCTGCGCCGCGGGGGCGACGCGTGAGCGGCACCGGCGACGAGGCCACGGGCTGGTTCGAGCAGCTCTACACGCGGGCGCGCGACGGCGACGCGGTCGTGCCGTGGGACCGCGGCGGGCCGAACCCGCTGCTCGTGGAGTGGGCCCCCGGCGCCGACGGCGCCGGCCGCCGCGCGCTCGTCGTCGGCTCCGGCCTGGGCGACGACGCCGAGCACGTCGCGGGCCTCGGCTTCGACACCCTGGCGTTCGACATCGCGCCCACGGCGGTGGCGACCGCGCGGCGGCGGTTCCCGCACAGCACGGTCGAGTACCGGACGGCGGACCTGCTCGACCCGCCCGCCGAGTGGCGCGCGGCCTTCGACCTCGTGATCGAGAGCATCACCGTCCAGTCGCTGCCCGAGCGGCTGCACGCCGGCGCCATCGCGCAGGTCGCGGCCATGGTCGCCCCGGGCGGGACGCTGCTGGTGCTCTCGGGAGCGCGCGCGGACGGCGAGCACGCCGACGGTCCCCCGTGGCCGCTCACGCGCGCGGAGATCGACGCCTTCGCCCAGGACGGACTGCTGCCGGTGCGCGTCGAGCACCTCCGCGACGCCGGGGCATCGCCCTACAGCCGCTGGCGCGCCGAGTTCGCGCGCCCGGCCGCCGCCTAGCTCAGATCTCGGTGGTTGCCAGAACCCTGATGTGCTCGTAGCGGCTCGGCCTGCTGCGCGAGGGCGACCAGCTGCCCACCGTCAAGGACGTCGTGGCGCGGCTGGCGATCAACCCCAACACCGTGCTCAAGGCCTACCGGGAGCTCGAGCACGACGGGCTCGTGGCCGCCCGCCCGGGGATCGGGACATTCGTCACGCGGACGCTGACCGACGCGACGCTCGCCGCGCACGCGGGGCTTCGCCAGGACCTGGGGCGCTGGCTGACCAAGGCGCGCATGGCCGGGCTGGACGACGAGAGCATCGAGCCCCTGTTCATGACCACCTTTCGGGCCGGCGCCCGACAGGGCGTAGCGTGACCTCCGTCCTGCGGGCCCGGGGGCTGGGCAAGACCTACCGGCGGCGAGCGGCGCTGTCGGACTGCACGCTCGACCTCCCCGCCGGCCAGGTGATCGGGCTGGTCGGCCCCAACGGGGCCGGCAAGACCACGCTGGGCAACCTCGCCGTCGGTCTCTTGACGCCGACCACGGGCACGATCGAGGTGCTCGGCGGCCGCCCAGGTGCAGGCCCGGCGCAGCTGGCCAAGGTCGGCTTCGTCGCCCAGGACGCGCCCACCCACGCCCGGATGAGCGTCGAGGACCACCTGCGCCTCGGCGCGCACCTCAACCCGAGCTGGGACGACCGGCTGGCGCGTGACCGGATCCGGCGCCTGGGGCTGGACCCCGCGCATCGGGCGGGGAACATCTCGGGCGGCCAGCGCGCCCAGCTGGCGCTCACCCTGGGCGTCGCCAAGCGCCCGGAGCTGCTGCTCCTGGACGAGCCGGTCGCCAGCCTCGACCCGCTCGCGCGCCGGGAGTTCCTCCAGGACCCGGCGCAGCGCCGCGCCGGCGGGCGTCGCGCGCATCGCGAGGTCGCGCACCGCGGCGACGGGGTTGCCGAGCAGCGCGATCCGGCTCATCCGGCGCGATTCGCGCGCGACGCGCTCCGCGCGCGGCTTGCGCGCCGACTCGTAGGCGGCCAGCGCCGTCGCGACGTCCGGCTCGTCGCGCAGCGCCGCCGCCAGCGCGGCGCCGTCCTCGATCGCCTGGCAGCCGCCCTGGCCGAGGTTGGGCAGCATCGCGTGGACGGCGTCGCCGAGCAGCACGAGCCGGCCCGCGATGCCACGTGGGCTGGGGCGGCAGGTCGCGCAGCGGCGTGCGGATGAGGGCGCTGGGCGGGGTGGCCGCGAGGATCGCCGGGATCGGGTCGTGCCAGTCGCCGAAGCGCGCCATCAGCGCGGCATGCTCCTCGGCCGCGGGCAGCGCGGCGTCGCCGGCGCGGGCGGAGGCGAACCAGTAGAAGCGGTCGTCGGCGAGCGGGGCCACGCCGAACAGGGCGCCGCCGCCCCACGTCTCGCCGGCGATCGGCGGGATGCCGCCGCGGGCGATCACGGCGCGCCAGGCGACCAGGCCGGTCGGCGTGGCCGGAGGGCCGTCGCGGAAGCGCGAGCCGGCGCCGTCCGCGGCCACGATGACGTCGCCCTCGAGCTGCTCGCCGCTGTCCAGCCGGGCCACGGCGGTCGCCCCGTCGGCGTCGACCCCGGTGCACGCCGCGCCGGTGCGCAGGACGCCGGGGCCGAGCGAGCCGCGCAGGAGGGTGAGGAGCGCGCCGCGGTGCACGACGACCAGGCGCCCGCCGAAGCGCGCCTCGATCGCCGTCGCGTCCATCGAGGAGAGCTCGCGGCCGCGACGGGTGCGGATCGCGCCGCGGACCGCGGCGACGGCGGACGCCTCGAGCGCCGCGGCCAGGCCGAGCCGCTCGAGCACGCGCATCGCGTTGGGCCACAGGGAGATGCCGGCGCCCTCCTGCTCGTCGCCCGTCCTGCGCTCCACGACGGTCACCTCGTGCCCGTCGCGCTGGAGGGCGAGCGCGGCGGTCAGCCCGCCGATCCCGCCGCCGACGACGACGACCGTATGGCGGGCGCGGGGCATCCATGCAGCCTGACGCGCGGGCGCCGGCGCCGCAGGGGTGCGGGCTGCACTCCGGCAGGCCGGAGCGGCGGGCAGGCGGGGTACGGGCACCGTACCCCCGCGGACCGCTGGCCATCGCCGCCCGCGCGGGATAGGGTCGGCGACAGCCCCTCCGGGGCGAATTACCACATTGTCGGTAGGATTTTAGGCCAACGGACTTCTGCCCCACCGGTACGAGGAGACGACAGTGGCACTGACCATCGGCGACACCGCCCCCGACTTCACCGCCCAGACGACCGAGGGCGAGATCACCTTCCACGAGTGGATCGGCGACAGCTGGGCGGTGCTGTTCTCGCATCCGCGCGACTTCACGCCCGTCTGCACGACCGAGCTCGGCTACATGGCCTCGATCAAGCCCGAGTTCGACGCCCGCGGCACGAAGATCATCGGCCTCTCCGTCGATCCCGTCGACAACCACGAGAAGTGGGCGGCCGACATCAAGGCGAGCCAGGGCACCGCGCCGAACTACCCGATGATCGCCGACACCGACTTCTCGATCTCGAAGGCCTACGGCATGCTGCCGGCCGAGGTCGAGGGCGACCCGACGCAGCGCACGCCCGCCCAGAACGCGACGCTGCGCAACGTGTTCGTGATCGGGCCGGACAAGAAGATCAAGCTGATCCTCATCTATCCGATGACGACGGGCCGCAACTTCGACGAGGTCCTGCGCGTGATCGACTCGCTCCGCCTGACCGCCGAGCACCAGGTCGCGACGCCGGCCCAGTGGCAGCAGGGCGAGGACGTGATCATCGCCGGCTCCGTGAGCGACGAGCAGGCCAAGGAGCGCTACCCCGACGGCTGGGAGACGCCGCTCCCGTACATGCGCGTCGTGCCCGCGCCGTAGGTCACCCCGCCAGCGCGGTCTCGTCGATCTGCCGGATCAGCGCGGGCAGGTCGTCGAGCACCTGGGCGGCGCCCGCCGCCTCGAGCTCGCCGGCGCCGAAGCCGCCGGTGAGCAGGGCGATCGTGGGCAGGTCCGCGCGCCCGGCGGCCACGACGTCGTAGACGGAGTCGCCGACCATGACGGCGCGCTCCGGCTTGCCCAGCTTGTCGAGCCCGGCGTGGACGACGTCGGGCTCGGGCTTGGTCTGCTCGACGTCGGCCGAGGTCGTCCACGCCTGCACGAGCTCGCGCGCGCCGAGCAGGTCGAGGTAGTGCTCGAGCTCGTGCGCCTTCGCCGAGGAGGACAGCACGACCGCATGCCCGCGCAGCCCGAGCAGCTCGAGGAAGGCGCGCGCGCCGGGCAGCGGGGCGACGCGGTCGATCAGCTCGCCGAACAGCGTCGACTCCGCCGCCCGCACGTCGTCGCCGTGCTCGGCGTCCCACTCCTCGCCGGCGAGCGCGGGCACGAGCATGTCGCCGCCCATCCCGATCGCGCGGTGCGTGCGCCACGCGGGCACCGCGCAGCCGTGCTGGGCGAAGGCGCGGTGCCAGCTCAGCGCGTGCTGGTAGTTGCTGTCGACGAGGGTGCCGTCGACGTCGAGGACCACGGCCGGGGGGCTCATGCGGCTCATCCCTCCACGGAGGTCGTGCGGTGCGGGCAGCCGACGGGCTTGGACTCCGGCGAGCCGCGCTGGCGCAGGTAGATCGCCAGCACGGCCATCGAGCCGACGGCGAGGAACTCGGACTGCCAGTTCTGCAGCGTGGTCTCCCAGAAGTCGGCCGACCCGAGATAGCCGAGCCACGACAGCGGCGGCTGCTCGTGCTCGATCAGCTCGGCGTTGTGCTCGCTCCAGCCCGACACGGACTGCGCGAACCACGACCAGATCCAGATCGTCGCCATCACGAGCACGAGCGAGTTCTCGTAGACCTTGAGCCGCCAGCCGCCGGCACGTGCCCAGCGCGGCGAATCGGGCCGGATGTGCGCGCCGACGTGCTGCTGGGCGTCGGACTCGCCGCCCTCCTCGCCCGGCTGCTTGGACTCGGGCGAGCCCTTCTGGATGAACCAGACCGTGAGGAGGATGAAGAGCGTGAACTGCAGGTACTCCGACTGCCAGTTCTCGGTCACCGCTTGCGCGAAGCTCGAGGACGTCAGATAGCGGCCCAGCCCCAACGTCTCCGGGGTCTCGCCGGCCATCTGGGCGTGCCAGGTCTCGAGGTTGTTGTACTCGTGCCAGCCCGCGATCGCCTGGCCGATCAGCGCGGCCAGGAAGAGGGCGAGGAAGACGAGGCTGAGGCTCTGCTCGCGCAGCAGGCGGCGCATCAGTGGTGCGTGAGGCCGATGACGGTGAAGTACGCCAGCCCGGTCACGATGATGGCCAGGTAGACGACGAACACGGTGCGCATGCGCCAGGCATACCCGTCCGCGCCCGCGGCCTAGCCAAGGGACATGCCGCTCATCGCTCGTCGATGCTGCGCAGCACCGGCTTGACGTCGACCACCGGCGTGCCGTCGAGCGCCTCGATCCCGCTGACCTGCAGCCGGAGCCCGTCGACGGCCAGCACGGTCACGCGGTGCAGCCCGATCGGGTTGGGCCGGTCCGGCGAGCGGGTGCCGAACACGCCGCGCTCGGGGTTCGCGGGATCGCTGCGGGGGATCACGCGCAGCACGTCGCGCGCGGCGCGGTCCAGCCACGTGAGGATGAGCAGCTCGTCGCCCTCCGCGAGGCCGTCGAGGCCGTCGGCGTAGGCCGGGTCGAAGCGCAGCAACGCGTCCGGCGCGCCCTCGTCGCCCTGCTTGGGTGCCGCCGCCCGGTCGACGAGCGGCGACTCCACGATCCCGATCGCCACCAGCTCCACGGCTCGGCATGATGACGAAATCCGAGACTGGCGCGTTGCCGCTCATCACGCGCAGGTAAGAAAGGGGGCATGGTCGGTCGCGAACGACCTGATGCGCTCCGCCGAGCTCCCCGTGCAGCCCGCTGGTAGCGTGGCGGGACCCGCCGTGTGCGACGTCCCGTCCCGCTCCGAGCCGCGCGGCCCAGACGCCGAGTCGCGTGCCTGGGTGCGCGACCTGTCGGGCGACGGCGAACGGCACGAGGCGGCGGTCGCCGCGCTCCACGCGCTGCTGCTGCGCGCGGCGCGCTTCGAGGTCGGCCGGCGCGGCGGCGCGCGCACCGGAGACCTGGACGACCTCGCCACGCAGGCGGCCGACGACGCGCTGATGGCCGTCCTGCGCAAGCTGCCCGGCTACCGCGGCGACAGCCGCTTCACGACATGGGCGTACAAGTTCGCGCTGCTCGAGGCGGCGGTCCGCGTCCGCCGGCGTGCGTGGCAGGCCCGCGAGGTCCCGCTCGAGGAGGAGGGGCTGGCACGGCTGGCCGCCGCGCGCTCGGCCCCCGACCTCGATCTCGAGACCGCCGAGCTGCTCTCCGCGATCGCGGCCGGGATCGCGGAGCTGACGCCGCACCAGCGGACCGTGCTGGTCGCGCTCGCGCTCGACGGCGTGCCGATCGACGTGCTCGCCGAGCGGATGGACACGACCCGCGGCGCGCTCTACAAGGCCCTGCACGACGCCCGCCGCCGCCTGCGGGCGCGGCTGGCGTCCGACGGGCACCTGACCGGACCGGAAGGAGGATCGTGAGCGAACCACCCACTCCGCCGCTCTCCGCGCTGCTCGGGCCCGGCGAGCCCGAGCTGACGTGCGAGGCGTGCTTCGACCAGCTCGACCGATACGTCGAGCTCGAACGCGCCGGCGCCGACGCCGACGCCGCGGTGCCGGGCATGCGCCCGCACCTGCACGGCTGCCCCGCGTGCCGCGAGGACCACGACAGCCTCGTGGCGTTCCTCGCGGCGCAGGGGTAAGGAAGCGGGCCCGGACGACGCAGAAGGGAAACGCCGCACCCATCGTGCGGCCCACGTCGAAGGAGGCCCGTCATGGCTGCAGTTTCCGATCGCGTCGTCATCCCGGGGGAGTCCGCCCATGCGGGCGCGCGCCCCGACTGGGGGGATGCGCGCTACCAGGCGTTCGCGCTGCTGCGCATCGCCTTCGCCGTCGCCCCGATCGCCTTCGGACTCGACAAGTTCGCCGGCGTGCTGGTCGACTGGCCGATCTACCTCGCCCCCTGGATCGACGACATCGTGCCCGGCTCGGCGCAGGACGCCATGTACGCCGTCGGCGCGATCGAGATCGTCGCCGGCGTGCTCGTGGCGCTCAAGCCGCGCTACGGCGCCTACGTCGTCGCGGGCTGGCTCGCGGGGATCATCCTGAACCTGCTCACGCTCTCGGGCTACTACGACATCGCGCTGCGCGACTTCGGCCTGATGCTCGGCGCCCTCACGCTCGCGCGCCTCGCGTCGGTCTACGACGCGCCGCTGCGGCGCCGCGGCTAGGCGCGCGGCGAGCCGGCGTCCGAGCGTCGACGGGTGCCGCCGGCGTGCCGGTCGGCGCCCCCGACCGGCACGCAGCGCTCGGCGGCGAGGCGCACGCGCGCGGGGCTCCCCTCGGGGAAGCCTCCCAGCGACGCGCTGGTGCCGACGACCGTCGTACCGCCGAGCGCGACGACCACCTGCGAGGCGCCCGCGACGGGGATGCTCCGCACGACGCGCGCCTCGCCGGCGCCATCGCCCGCGGAGATCGACAGGTCCGCGGCGCGGAACGCGACCGGGGTCGCGGTGGACAGGCCGAGCTGCTCGGCCTCCGCCGGGCCGATGACGTTGTCGTAGCCGAGCAGCCGCGCGGTCTCGCGGTCCGCGGGCCGGGCGAAGACGCCGGCCGTCGGCCCGGCCTGGCGGACCACGCCCGCCTGGAGGACGACGACGTGCGACGCGAGGGCAGCCGCTTCGCCGGGATCGTGCGTGACGAGCACCGCGGTCGTCGCGGCCGCGGCGAGCAGCGCCCGCAGCTCGCCGAGCAGGCCGGCGCGGGTGCTGAGATCGAGCGCGGCGAACGGCTCGTCGAGCACGAGCATCCGGGGCTCCAGCGCGAGTGCGCGGGCGAGGCTCACACGCTGCGCCTCGCCGCCCGAGAGGCCGCGCGCCGGGCGGTCGGCGAGCTGGGCGATGCCGAGCAGGTCGAGCCACCGCTGCCCGCGCGAGCGCGCCTCCACGCGGTCGACGCGCGCGAAGCGCAGTCCCAGCTCGACGTTGCGCCGGACGGACCCGCGGCCCAGGAGCGGCCGCTGGAGGACTGCGGCGGCGAGTGCCCGGCGCTCGGAGGGCGCTGCCGCCTGGCCGTCGATCAGGACCCGTCCGGTCTCGGCCGGGCGCAGGCCGGACGCGATCCGCACGAGCGTGGACTTGCCGGCGCCGTTGGGCCCGAGCACCGCGGTCGTCTCGCCGCCAGGGAGCTCGAGCGCCGGGACGTCGAGGATCCGGGTGCCGCCGGCCTCGGCGCGGATCCCCTCGAGCCGCACCTGCACGCCGGTCACGGCCGGCCGCGCTGCTGGATCGTGGTGAGGGCGAGATTCACCGAGAACGCCACCGCGAGCAGGATCAGACCGAGGGCGACCGCCAGAGCGAACTCGCCGCGCGAGGCCTCGAGGACGGCGGCGGTGGTGAGGACTCGGGTCTCGCCCGCGATGTTGCCGCCGACCATCATCGCCGCGCCGACCTCGGAGATGAGCGCGCCGAACGCGGCCATCCCCGCGGCGAGCAGCGGCAGTCGCGCCTCGAGCGCGACCTCCCAGAGCGCCCGCGCCCGCGAGGCGCCCAGCGCCTGCATCTGCGTCGCGAAGTCCGGGTCGACCTGCTGCAGCCCCGCTGCCGAGAGTCCCGCCACGAGCGGGAGGCCGATCGCCGCCTGGGCGATGACCATGGCGCTCGGGGTGAACAGCAGCTCGAGCCCGCCGAGGGGACCGCTGCGCCAGAGCAGCACCGTGACGACGAGGCCGACGACGACCGGCGGGAGCCCCATGCCGGTGTTGACGAGCGCGAGCAGCGCGCGCCGGCCGCGGAAGCGGCCGAAGGCCAGCAGCATGCCGAGCGGCAGACCGGCCGCGAAGGCGATCGCCGTCGCGGTCCCCGAGACCCGGAGCGAGCGCCAGACGATCTCCCACGTGGCCCGGTCACCGCCGAGCAGCAGCTCGACCGCGTCGCGGACGGCGTCGGCGAGGACGTCCATCAGGCACCGGACTCGACCTGCGCGAGCGTCTTTCCGGCGTCGGGTGTGAACAGCGGCTCGCCGTAGCGCTCGAGGCCGAAGCCGGCGATCTGCTCCTGCGCCTCGGTCGAGACGATCCATTGGGCGAACGCCCGCGCCCCCTCAGTGTTGACCTGGTCGCCGGCGTCCTTCGTGATGTCGATCACGTGATAGATGTTCAGCAGAGCCGGGTCGTCCTCGACGAGCACCTTCAGGTCGCCGGGCTGCGTGAGGTAGGTCCCGCGGTCGGCCAGCGTGTAGCCGCGGCGCTCGTCGGCCACCCGCAGGGTCGCGCCCATGCCCTGGCCGGTCTCGACGTAGCGGCCGCGCGGCGGATCGACGCCCGCGTCCTCCCAGAAGCCGAGCTCGGCGGCGTGCGTGCCCGAGTCGTCGGCGCGCGAGACGAACGGCGCGTCCCCGCCCTCGGCGATCGCCGCGAAGGCCGCGGTGGGTGGCTTCCCGCGGATGCCGGCCGGGTCGTCGGCCGGCCCGACGATGACGAAGTCGTTGTGCATGACGAGCCGGCGGTCGCCGGCCTTGCCGGTGCCCATCAGCTCCTCCTCCGCCCCGGGCGAGTGCACGAGCACCACGTCGGCCTCGCCGCGCTCGCCGAGCTCGATGGCCTCGCCGCTCCCGACGGCGACGGTCTTGACCGCGAACCCGCTCTGCTCCTCGAACGCCGGCACGAGCTCGTCGAGCAGACCCGAGTCCTGGGTGCTCGTGGTGGTCGCGAGGATGAGGCCTCCGCGGGTGTCGTCGCCGCAGCCGGCGAGCAGCAGCGCGAGGAGCGACAGGGCGATCGCTGAGCGACGCATGGTGATCCTTTCTGTACCAGCACAGATGAGCGCATCGTACGATGCTGGGCGATGGCGCGCTATCTCGAGCTGGTGGAGCGGCTCCTCGCGGACGTGGCGAGCGGTGCGCTCGCACCCGGCGCGCCGCTCCCGAGCGTGCGCGAGCTCGCCCGGCGCGAGGGCGTCGCGCCGACGACGGCGGCCCGCGTGCACGCCGAGCTCGTGCGCCTGGGCGTCGCCGGCGGCGGTCCGCGCCGGCGCTCGACGGTGTCGGCGGACGGGCCCGTCCGTGCGCGGCGTGCGCTCGCGGGCGGCCGCGCGCTCAGGCTCGCCGGCAGCGACGATCCCCTGCTCGACCTGCTGCTGACGGGCCAGCCGGCGGTCGACCGCGTCGCGGCCCGCGGCAGCTTCGCCGGGATCGGCGCGCTGTGGGCGCGCACGGCCGACGCCGCGACGCTGCACCTCCGTCACCGCGACGGGAGCTACAACGCGCCGTTCGCGCGCTCGGCGCTCGCCGGGCGGGAGCCGCAGCTCGTGCCGTTGTGGCGGCGCGAGCAGGGCCTCGTCCTGCCTGCCGGCAACCCCCGCGGCATCGACGGCGTGGAGGCGCTCGGCGGCGTCGAGCTCGCGCAGCGGGCGCACGGCACCGGCACGCGCGTGCTGTTCGAGCGGCTCGTGGGCGCAGCCGGGCTCGACGCGACGGCGCTGCACGGGTCCGTGTACGGCTCGCACCTCGAGGTCGCGATGGCGGTCGCATCGGGCTCGGCCGGCGCCGGACTGGCCACCCGCGCCGCCGCCGGCGCATTCGGTCTCGCGTTCGTGTCGCTGGCGTGGGAGCCGTTCGAGCTGGCGCTGCCGCGCGACGCGCTCGAGCTGGCCGAGCCGCTGCTCGCCGCGGTCGACAGCCGGGCGCCGGCGCTCGCCGCCCAGTTGGGCGGGTACGAGCTGGCGCGCTGACGCTCAGGCGATGCGGCGACCGGTCTCGGCCGTGGCGTAGCCGCCGAGCGCCTCCACCTGCGCGCGGAAGCCGTCGTCCTCGAGCAGGGCGAGCAGCGGCGCGACGGCGGGCTCGCCCGGACGCATCACGAGGTCGAACGGCTCGCGGGCGACGGGGACGAAGTCGAGCCCGAACGCGAGCGCCGCGGCCAGCACGCCCAGGCCGGCGTCGGCCCGGCCGGCGGCGACCGCGGCGGCGACCGCGAGATGCGTCGGCTCCTCGCGCTCGTAGCCGTCGACCGCGGCGCCGTCGAGGCCGGCACGCCCCAGCTCGTGGTCGAGCAGGACGCGCGTGCCGGCGCCGCGCTGGCGGTTCACGTAGCGCAGCCGGGGCAGGTCGGCGAGGCCGCCGACGCCGAGCGGGTTGCCGGGCGCGACGATCAGCCCCTGCTCGCGGTGCACGAGCCGGACCACCGCCACGTCCTCCCCCGGCAGGACCCTGGCGATCCACGGCAGCGTGTACTCGCCCGTCGCCGGATCGAGCAGATGGCAGCCGGCGACGTGGCAGAGGCCGTCGCGCAGCGCGACGAGGCCCCCGAGCGAGCCGACCATGCCGCTCACGAGCGTCTGCCGCGGATCGCGGGCGCGCAGCAGCGACGCGGCGAGGTCCAGCACCGGGTCGTGGGATCCGATGGCGACGATCGTGCGCTCGACGGCGTCGAGGTCGCGCAGCAGGCGCACCTCGACCTCCGCGCCGGCATCGTGGCCCTCCAGGCTGGCGGGCACGACGAGCAGGCCGTCGGCGCGCACGAGCGAGGTCAGCACGCCGGCGCCCCGCGGCAGCGGTGCGGCGACGAGCCCGCCGCCGACGCGGCCGAGGCGCACGCGGATCCAGTCGTCCGCGCCGAGCGGCGACGCGAGCCGCCGCGCCAGGCGCGCCCGCGCGCGGGGCCGGTCCACCGGCGCGGCGCCCTCGAGCGCCGCCAGCAGCGGGGCGGCGAAGATGTCGAAGGTCAGGGCGGCCGAGACGGGGTAGCCCGGCGCGCCGAGCACGGCGGTGTCGCCGACCCGGCCCAGGACGACCGGATGGCCGGGCCGGACCGCGACGCCGTGGACGAGCACCGTGCCGGCCTGCCCGACGACCGCCGCGGTGTGATCGTCGCGACCGGCGCTCGACCCCGCGACCACGATCACGAGGTCGGCGCGCGCCGTGGCGGCGCGCAGCGCGGCCTCGATCAGCGCCGGGTCGTCGCGCACGACCGGGAGCGTCTCTGCCGTGCATCCGATCTCCGTCGCCTGCGCGGCGAGCATCAGCGAGTTCGTGTCGACGAGCTCCCCGGGCGCGGGGTCGGCGCCGAGCGGCCGCACCTCGTCGCCGGTGGGGATGACGACGACGTGCGGGGCCCGGCGCACCGTGAGCGCCGTGTGACCCGCCGCGCCGGCCGCGGCCAGGTCGACCGGGCGCAGCCGGTGCCCCTCGGGCAGCAGCAGCTCGGTCGCGCTCACGTCCTCGCCGATCGTGCGCACGTGCTGCCACGGCGCGACCGCGGCCCGCACCTCCGGCACGTCGTCCTCCCAGTGCACGTGCTCGCGCATCACGACGGCGTCGAAGCCCTCCGGCAGCGCGTCGCCGGTGTCCACGAGCGCGAACCGGGCGACCGCGCGCGGCGCGGTCTCGGTGGCCCCGACGGTGTCGGCGGCGCGGACGGCGATCCCGTCCATCGCGGCCGCGTCGTAGGCGGGTGACGAGCGCAGGGCCCAGACCGGCGCGGCCGTCACCCGTCCGAGCGCGGCGGCGAGGTCGAGCTCGACGGCCTCGACGCGGCGGACCTCGTCCAGCCAGGCCGCGAGCGCCTCGGCGGCGGGGATGTCGGACAGGAACGGGGCGGCGCGCGGCACGGTCACAGGATGACCGTCGCGTCAGCCGTAGAGCTCGACGTCGACGGCCGTCCCCGCGCCGAGGCCGGTCGCCGCCTCGGGCACGCGGATCCAGCCGTCGGCCCCGACCATCGGGCCGAGCAGCGCGGACGAGCCGAAGCGCGGCGTCGCCACGCCGTCGCGCAGCGTCACCTGCACGATGTCGAGCCGGCCGGCGGCGCTGGGCACGTCGCGCGCCAGCTCCGCGCGCACGGTCGCCGCCGCCGGGGCCGCCGTGATCCCGGCGACGGTCCGCACGAGCGGCATGCCGACGAGCCGGAAGACGACGAGCGCCGAGCGCGGGTTCCCCGGCAGCCCGACGAGCGGGACGCCGCCGCAGTCGGCGAGCAGCGTCGGCTTGCCGGGCTTGACGGCGAGCCCGTGGCAGACGACGTCGCCGAGCTGCGCCGCCACCGCCGCGGTCAGGTCGCGGGCGCCGACGGACGAGCCCGCGGAGACGACCACGAGGTCGTCGTGCGCGACGGCCTCGGCGAGCACCGCCGCGAGGGCGTCGGCGTCGTCGGGCACGATGCCGCGCAGGACGGGCTCGCCGCCGGCCTCGCGGACCAGCCCGGCGAGGGCGGGCGCGCAGGCGTCGCGGACCTGGCCGGGGGCGAGCCGCGCCGTGTCGGGCGGAACCACCTCGTCGCCGGTCGAGACGATGCCGACGCGCGGTGGCGCGTGCGCGGCCAGCGCGGTCACGCCCGCCGCGGCGAGCAGCCCGAGCTGCGCCGCGCGCAGCGGATGGCCCGCCCGCGCGAGCAGGTCGCCGGGCTCGGCCTCCTCGCCGGGCTGGAGCACGCCGTCGCCGGGGGCGACGCTCCGCATCAGCTCGACGTGGCCGGGCATCGGCTCCGTCGTGTGCTCGACCATCACCACGGCGTCGGCGCCGCGGGGCAGCAGCCCGCCCGTCGGGATCGCGACGGCGCCGCCGGGGCCGACCTCCGCGTCCGGCGCGCGGCCCATCGCGACCGCCCCGGTGAGCTCCAGGAAGGCGGGGAGGGTCTCCGCCGCGGCGTACGTGTCGGCGGCCCGGACGGCGTAGCCGTCGACGGTCGCGCGCGGCCACGCGGGCAGCTGCTCGGCCGCGAGGACGTCGTGCGCGGGCACGACGCCGAGTGCGGGAGCCACGTGCCCGACCGCGCTGCGCCGTGACGGGCCGAGCGCCGTGAGGGCCTCGGCCACCGTCATGACGGTCAGGAACATCCGCTAAGCGTGCTCGCGCTGCATGCGCAGGACGGACATGACGGGGCCGAGTGCGACTTGTCCGAGTCCGCAGATGGAGGTCAGGCGCATCGTCTCTTCGAGCTCGTCGATGCGCTGGTCGACGTCGTTGGCGTTGCCGCCGCGTTCGAGCACGTCGGCGAGGATCTGCTGGGCCTTATGGGACCCGACGCGGCAGGGCACGCACTTGCCGCAGGACTCGTTGCGAAAGAAGTTGAGCACGTTGGTGGCGGCCGCGAGCAGGTCGGTGCCCTCCGCCAGGACGACCATCGCGCCGGTGCCGAGCGCCGATCCGGCCTCGGCGACCGCGTCGAACGTCAACGGCAGATCGACGCAGTCGGGGCCGAGGAAGTTCGTCGAGGCGCCGCCGGGCTGCACCGCACCCACCCCGGCGCCGTCGCGCACGCCGCCGGCCAGCGCGATCACCTCAGACACCCGTGTGCCCGCCGGCACGCAGAACACGCCCGGCTGCTCGACATGCCCGGAGACCGAGAAGAACTTCAACCCGGCACCGCCGTTGACACCCTGCTCCTTCCACCATTGGGCGCCGCGCTGCAGGATGACCGGGACCGCGGCGAAGGTCTCGACGTTGTTCATCAACGTCGGCCGCCCATGCAGCCCGTAGCCGCCCGGGAACGGCGGCTTGTTGCGCGGCTCGCCGCGATGGCCCTCCATGCATTCCAGCAGCGCGGTCTCCTCACCCAGGATGTAACCGCCCGGAGACGTGAACACGTCGATCGAGACATCCTCCAACAGCCCCGCCGCGCGGGCACGCTCGATCTCCTCACGCAACACCCGCTCCTCGGGCTCGTACTCATGGCGGATGAACACCCACGCCTGCTGCGCGCCCACGGCGCGCATCGCGATCAGCATCCCCTCGATCACCAGGTGCGGCTGCTCGGCCAGGATCTGACGATCCTTGAACGTGCCCGGCTCGGCCTCGTCGGCGTTGCAGATCACGTACTTGACCGGATCCTCCTGGCCGCGGACCATCGCCCACTTCTTCCCCGTCGGGAACCCCGCCCCGCCCATCCCCTTGATCCCGGACTCGTCGAGCACCGGCACCGGATCACCCTCGAACGAGCGATACACCCGGTAATGCTCCTCCGCGCCGGCGTAGGGGTCGTTCGGCCGCCGCCCCTCCCCGCGACGCACCTCCGGATAGGCCTCCTCCACGATCGCGACCGGCGCCTGATCACACCGGCCCACGCACGAGACCTCGTGCACGCTCGCGCCCTGCGGGATCTCGGCCCGATCACGCGCCAGCCAGCACGACAGATCACGACACACCGCCACCTCCAACCCCTCCGGCGGCGAAGTCCGGAAATGCGGATAAAACGAGACGATCCCCTCGATCTCATACAACGGCCGCCGCCAATCGCGCGACAACCGCACCAGCTCCTCACGCGGCAACCACCCATGCTCACGCTGGATCGCCGTCAACGGCGAGATCAACGACGGACCCGGAAACTTGCCGGCGCGCGCCTCCACGCCAGGGACGCGGCCGTTGCCCCCGGCCATCAGCCCGCTCCCTGCAGCGCCTGCTCGGAATCGGGCAGGACGTCCGCCTCGCCGCCCGTCGTCTCGATCTTGACGGCGCAGAACTTGAACTCGGGGATCTTCCCGAGGGGGTCGATCTCGTCGATCGTCAGCAGGTTCGCCGCCGCCTCGCGGAAGTGGAACGGGATGAAGCACGACCCGGGCGTCTCGCGATGCGAGACCTTCGCCGCCACCTCGATCGAGCCTCGCCGCGACGTCACGCGCACGAAGTCGCCGTCCGAGATCCCCATCCGGGCCGCGTCCTCCTCGGCGACGAAGACCATCGCGGCCGGCTGGATCGCGTCGAGCGCGAACGAGCGCCGCGTCATCGACCCCGTGTGCCAGTGCTCGAGCAGCCGGCCGGTGTTGAGCACGAACGGGTACTCCTCGTCGGGCAGCTCCTTCGCCGGCAGCCACTCCGCCGGCACGAGATGCGCCTTGCCGTCCTCGGTCGCGAACGACTCGCCGAACAGCACCACGGTGCCGTCGGAGTGCTCGGGATCCGCGTTGGGATAGAGCTTGCCGACCGCTCCGAGGTTGGCGTACTCCAGCCCGCTGTAGGCGGGCGAGAGCGCGACCATCTCGTCGAACACGTCGCTGACCGAGTCGTACTCCATCGGCAGGCCGATCCGCGTCGCGATCGCGCGGATGATCTCCCAGTCGGGCCGTGCGTCGCCGGGCGGGTCGAGCACCTTGCGCCCGATCTGCACGCGCCGGTCGGTGTTCGTGTAGGTCCCGTCCTTCTCCAGGAACGACGTCGCGGGCAGCACCACGTCGGCGAACTCGGCCGTCTCGGTCAGGAAGATGTCCTGCACGACGAGGAACTCCAGCGCGGCGAGCGCCTTGCGGACCTTGTTGACGTTGGGGTCCGACAGGAACGGGTTCTCGCCCATCATGTACATCCCGCGCACCCCGCCCTTGAGCGCGCTGCCGACGATCTCGGTCACGGTGAGCCCCGGCTCGGCGTCGAGCTCCCGGCCCCACGCCTCGCGGAACTTCTCCTGCGCGGCATCGCTGTCCACGCGCTGGTAGTCGGGGAACATCATCGGGATCAGCCCCGCGTCCGAGGCGCCCTGCACGTTGTTCTGCCCGCGCAGCGGGTGCAGCCCGGTGCCGGGCCGGCCGACGTGGCCGGTGATCGAGCACAGCGCGATCAGGCAGCGCGCGTTGTCGGTGCCGGTCGTGTGCTGGGAGATGCCCATGCCCCAGTAGATGACGCCCGCGCCGGCCTCGCCCCACAGGCGCGCGACCTCGCGGATCATCGCCGCGTCGACGCCGCAGATCTGCGCGGCGCGCTCGGGCGGGTACTGCTTGACGAGCTTGGCCAGCTCGCCGTAGTTGGTCACGCGGTCGCGGATGAACTCGCGGTCGACCAGCCCGAGCCGGATGATCTCGTGCAGCACGCCGTTGTAGAACGCGACGTCGGTGCCCGGCTTGATCTGGCAGAACACGTCGGCGTGGTCGGCGACCCGCTCGCGCCGCGGGTCGACGACGATCAGCTTCGTGCCGCGCCGGCGCGCCTGCTTGAAGAACGACGACGCGACGGGGTGGTTCGCCGTCGTGTTCGTGCCGGCGAGGATGGCGACGTCCGCGTTGATGATGTCGCCGTAGGTGGTGGAGACCGCGCCCGAGCCGACGCCCTCGAGCAGCGCGGCGACGCTCGAGGCGTGGCACAGGCGCGTGCAGTGGTCGACGTTGTTGGTCCCGAACCCGGCGCGGATCAGCTTCTGGAAGAGGTAGGCCTCCTCGTTGGAGCACTTCGCCGAGCCGAACCCGGCGATCGCGCCGGAGCCGTCGCGGTCGTGGATCTCCTTGAGCCGGGACGCGGCGAGGTCGAGCGCCTCCTCCCACGTCGCCTCGCGGAAGTGCGGCAGCACCTCGTCGTAGTCGACGATCCCGCCCGGCCGCTTGCGCCCGCGGCCCTCGCCCTTCACGTCGCCCGACAGGGCGGCCTTCGGGTAGGTCACGCGGATCAGCGGCACCGTCAGCCGCTGCTTCGACGCGGCGTAGTCCCAGCCGTAGCGGCCCTTCACGCACAGCCGGCTCTGGTTGCCGGGCTGGTCGCGCCCGTCGGCGTAGGCGATCGCGCCGCGCTCCTCGTCGACGTGGTAGGTCAGGGCGCAGCCGACGCCGCAGTACGGGCAGACCGAGTCGACCGACTTGAGCTCCTCGCGCGGGCGGATCGGCACGTCGCGGATCGGCTTGTTGACCAGCGCACCGGTCGGACACGCGGCCACGCACTCGCCGCACGTCACGCACGTCGACTCGCCCATCGGATCGTTGAGGTCGAACGCGATCCGCGACTCATAGCCCTTGCCGCTGCGGCCGATCACGTCGTTGCCCTGGATGTCGTCGCAGGCCCGCACGCAGCGGTCGCACAGGATGCACGCGTCGTGGTTGACGCTGATCACCGGGTTCGAGTGATCCTCGCCGCGCCCGCGGGCCTGGGGCAGCCGCTCGGCGTGCCCGGTCTGGTAGCGGACCGCCAGCTCCAGCAGCATGTTGTCGCCGGTCGTCGATCTGCTTCGGGTCCTCGTCGGGCTGGTCGCTCATCAGCAGCTCGGTCAGGACCGCGCGCTGCTGCTCGACCTGCTCGGTGGCGGTCTTGACCTCCATCCCGTCCTCGCAGGGGCGCACGCACGCCGCCGCGAGGACCCGGCCCCCGACGTCGACGGTGCACATGCGGCAGACCCCGACCGGGTCGTAGCGCTCGTCGTGGCACAGGACCGGGATGTCGATCCCGGCCTCCTTGGCCGCGGTGTAGATCGTCGTGCCGGCCGGCACGGTGACGTCGACGCCGTCGATCGTGCAGCTGACGGTCGGCGCGTCGGTCTTGGGCGGGACGCTCAGGGCCATGGCAGCTCCGCAGGATTACGGTCGTGGACAAATATGTCTAGTCCGCGTGCGCGGTGGTACTCGTCGACCATCGCGTCCAGTCGTACCCGCGAGAGCGACGCTTCACGTCCCGACGGGAGCGTGAGCGGCACGTCGAGCAGGCGATCCGGCAGCGTGTCCTCCTCGCGCGTCCACCCCTCGCGGCGGTTGAACGCGTGCTTGGCGGCGACGATCCCGCGTGCGGTGTCGTGCAGCTCGGCGGCGTCGAGGTCCCAGCCGGTCACCGACGCCAGCAGCGCGGCCCACTCGTCCCAGGGCTCGGTGAACACGCCGCGCAGGAACTTGCAGAAGATCATGGAGTCCATCGCCGCCGCGCGGTCCTCGGTCTCGATCGCCGCCGCGACGTGGGCGACGCCGCCGTCGAGGCGGTCGAGCTCGCCGGACAGGTCGGCCTCGTAGGCGCCGGAGCGGTTGTGGTCGGCGCCCCGGGAGTTGACGGCCAGCCCCAGGGCCATCGCATGCAGGGTGCGGGGCTCGTAGCCCGGCAGCTCGAGGCCCTTGACGTGCATCGCGAGATCGGCGCGTCCGAAGCGCGCGGAGGCGCGGCGCGAGCCCTCGGCCAGCAGGTCGCCGATCCCGTCGCGCGCGCCGATCAGCTCGATCGCGCGCAGCACCGCGCCGGCGTCGCCGAACCGCAGCCACTCCGCGACGCCCGCCTCCATCGCCCAGGCGATCGTGCCGCCGGCCGAGATCGTGTCCAGCCCCAGCTCGTCGCAGCGCGCGCTGGCGTCCAGGACGGCGTCGGGGTCGTCGACGCCGACGAGCGGTCCCAGAGCGAACGCGCTCTCGTACTCCACGCGCGCGGAGCGGCCCTGCTTGGAGGTCATGATCCGCTCGCAGCCGATCGAGCACGATGCGCAGCTCTCGCGCACGGCGGCACGGTCCTCGAGCGCGAGCGCCGTCGTCTCCGTGCCGAAGTTGTGCCCGGGGAGCGCCGAGAGCGCGTTGAAGGTGAGCAGGTTGGCGAGCGTCCCGAGGTCGCGGTACTTCGCGGTGGCCGGGCCGAACGAGCGTGCCCGCAGGTCCTTGGAGGCCGCGAGCACCGCGTCGGGATCGGCGACGGGGCAGCGGGTGGCCGCGCGCACGGCGACGGCCTTGAGCTGCTTGGCGCCGAGCACGGCGCCGAGCCCGCCGCGGCCGGCGTGGCGCCCGTCGTGGGAGATCGTCGCGTAGCGGACGAGCCGCTCACCGGCGGAGCCGATGGCGGCGACGCGATAGGCGGGCCCGAGCTCGGCCCGCAGCCGGGTCTCCGCTTCCGTGGCCGACAGGCCCCAGAGGTCGCTCGCGTCGGCGAGGCGGGCGCCGTCGCCGTCCACGATCAGCGTGGAGGGCGCGGCACACGCGCCGCGCACCACGATCGCGTCATGGCCCGTCAGCTTGCCGGCGATCGCGAAATGACTGGACGCGAGCGCGTCGTTGAGCCGGTCCGTGAGCGGGGACTTGGCCACGACGGCGAACTTCGCGCTCGTCGTCAGGGGCGTGCCGACGAGCGGCGAGAACACGAACGCGAGCGGCGCCTCGGGCGCGAGCGGCTCCACGCCGGGCGGTCCCAGCGCGGACACGAGGTGCGTGCCGAGGCCGACGCCGCCGAGGGTGGCGCGGAGCAGTGCGTCGTCGAGCGGCAGCGTGGTGCTGCGTCCGTCGTCGAGGTCGACGACGAGTGCCCTGCCGAAGTAGCCGCCGGGGGGCATGCGATCCACTGTACCCAGCGCCCTGCTCAGCCCCCGGCGTCGGCGGCCATGAAGGCCACCTCGTCGCCCTCCGCCAGCGGCTCGAGCGGGTGGCGGGCGATCTGGTCGCCGTTGAGCGCGGCGAGCACGTGGGCGTCGAGCGCGATCCCCATCGCCGCGGCCGCGGCGCCGAGCGTCGCGGCGCGCACGTCGGCCGCCGGCCGCCGCAGCGGCCCGAAGCAGCGGACGCGCACGGTGGGCTGCGGCTCTGCGAGCGCGGCCTCGTAGTCCTCGCGCGCGTTCACGTTGCGCACGCTCTCGGGGTGCGGGAGATCGTCGATCCAGCGCGTGTCGCAGCGCTCGAACAGGAACGCCGGCTTCATCCGGTCCTCGGCGACGAGCTCGGCGACGAGCGGGGCCAGCGCGGTCCGGTAGGCGGCCGCCAGCGGCTGGCGGAACCCCCCGAGGCGCGGCACGGCGGCGTCCGCCCCGTCGGCGGCGGCGCAGACCGCCGCGACGAAGCGCGGATGCAGGAACGGCAGGTCGGTCGAGGCGGCGAAGGCCAGCTCCCCGTCGGCGGCCTCCAGGCCCGCGAGCAGGCCCTGCAGCGGGCCCCTGCCCTCGCGGGCGTCGTCGGCGACGCGCACGCCGGCGGGCAGCTCGGGCAGCTCCTGGCCGGGAGCGCGCACGACCACGACCGGGCCGCCGGTGCCGCGCGCGACGATCGCGCAGGTGCGGTGCAGGAGCGTGCCGCCGTGCCAGTCCAGCCACGCCTTGGGCGTGCCCATGCGGCTCGAGCGGCCGCCTGCGAGCACGATCCCGGCAGGCATGGGGCCGAGGGTACTTCAGCCGCCGCCGAGCCCGTGCATCACGTTGCCGGTGCCCTCGCAGGCCGGGCAGGTCCTGCCGTCGCGCTCACCCGACCCGCCGCATTCGGGGCAGCGCTCGCCCGTGTCGTCGGGCTGCGGCGGAGCGCCGCCGGCGCCGGTGTCCTGCTGATCGTCGTCTCCCATCCGCTCGTCCTACCCGCTCAGGACGGCGCGCGCACCGCGCCGCGCGCGGCGCGGAGCCACGCGATGCCCCACACGAGGAACCACAGGTCCCAGAACAGGACGTGCCAGCGCAGCGCGTCCGGGTCGCTCGCGGGATCGCCCACGCCGGCGAGGACGACCGCGCCGACCGCGACGAGCAGGCCGCCGTAGAGCGCCAGCAGGGCGCCGCCCGCCAGCCCGAGCCGCACCGCGAAGCGGGGCGGCCCGCTGCGGGCGAGGAGCAGCGCGAGCGCGGCTGCGGCGAGCTTGAGCAGGAGCGTGGCCGCGAGCGCCGCCACGGCGCCGGCGCTGCGCTCGCGGGCCAGCCGCTCGATCTCGCCCCCGACGGTTCCGAGCCCCGCGGTGCCGCCGGCCAGCCAGTACGCGGTGACCGCCGCCGAGGCGAGCGCCAGCGCGGCGGCGAGCACCGCAGCCCGCCTCCCGTCGCCGCGCGTCATCTTCATGACCGATGCCCGCAGCCGGTCAGCCGAGCGGCTTCGTCCAGACGCAGGATCCGTCCTGCACCGCGTAGCCGGCGCGCTCGTACACGCGGAGCGCGCCGGTCGCGTTCCCGGTGTCGACGGTGAGGACCGACCGCTCGTAGCCGGCGGCCCGGTACGACGCCAGCGCGGCGGCGAGCAGCAGGCCGCCGAGGCCGCGCCGGCGCCACGCGGGCCGCACCCCGAGCACGCCCACGAACGCCTCGCGCACGCCGGAGGCGGCCGCGTCCGCCTCCCAGAAGGACGTGAGCAGATACGCGACGACCAGATCGCCGTCGAGCACCAGCCAGCTCACGTCCGGCCGGAACGTCTGGGCCCCTGTGTGCCGCTGCGCCCATTCCTGCTCGTCCGGCGGGGCGGCGCCCCAATGGCCGGCGAACGCCTCCCGGTGCGCCTGCCGGACCGCCTCGTCCCGGTCCGTCGTGTAGGGCGCCAGCGTGAGGCCGGGCGGGGTCGGCGGGACGGTCGGTAGCGGGCCGTCCAGGCCGCGCACCATCCGGTGCCACCAGCGGGTCGCCTCGTAACCGGCGGCCTGGACCAGCGCCTGCTTGCCGGGGTTGTCCTCGTGCACGTCGACGCAGACCGCCCCCGGGACGTCCGGGTGGCGGTCGGCGTGCAGGCGCGCGGCGCGCTCCTCGGCCCACGCGAGCAGCCGGCGGCCGAGGCCGCTGCGGCGGGCGGCGGGCACCACCGCGCCCTCGGCGTCGACCCGGTCGAGGTCGTGGACCTCGAGGGAGCCGTGCACCCAGGCGAACGCGACGAGCTCCCCGCCGGGGGCGACCGCGGCGAGGGTGTCGCGGCCGAGGTCGATCGTCTCGTCCGCGAGCGCGTCGCGGAGATCCTGCTCGGAGTAGTGCTCGCCGGTGCGGTCCGCGGCCTCGACGGCCGCCCATGCCCGGGTCAGGGCCGGCACGTCCTCGGTCGTCAGCGCGCGCCAGGTCAGCGTCCCGTGCTCCACGCGCGTACCGTACGCGCGTGGCGGCGGGGTGGACGGCTCAGGCGCCGGTCGCGACCGGCTCGACGTCGGGCCGCTCGAGCGCGACGAGGTGCTCGTTGACGCGCCGCACCCAGTCCTCGGAGCGCTCGTCGGCCTGCACCCTGAGCGCCGGGGCGTCGAGCGCGAGGTGCTGCGGCGCGGCGATGCCGAGCGCGTCGAGCACGCGCCGGACCACGGGCTCGGGGGCCTCGGCGAGCTCCTCGTAGGTGACCTTCAGGGGCTCGAGGCCGAGGCCGAGGAAGTACGCGTCCCACGACGCGTCGTGCGCCGTCAGCAGCCGCACGAGGTAGTTGATCGCGCGGAACGAGAACACCGGCTCGGCGGCCGGGGCGCCGCCGGCCCGCTCCTCCTCGCGCCACGCCTGGGTCTGCACCGCCTTCCACAGCGACACGGCCTGGCGGATCTTGTCCTGCCGGGTGATCCGGACGTAGCGCACGCCGGGGAAGATCCGCGCGAGCAGGTCGGGGACGGCGAGCCCGGCGTTGCCCGGCATGCCGCGGAGCAGGTCGGCGAAGTCGCCGAGGTAGCCCCACATGAGCTTGGCGCCGAACACGCCGTTGTCGGTCGTGCCCTGCTCGAGCGCCCACTGCACGTAACGGTCGTAGCTGCCGGGATCCCACAGCGGGCTCGGCGTGTGCTCGCTGCCGTCGGGCAGCTCGCGGAACGCGAGCCGCTCGATGATGTTCGCGTGCCGCGCGGGGTCGAAGTACTCGTGCGGGCGGCGCGGGACGCCCGACTGGCGCAGCGCCTCGAAGTACTCCTCCGGGTGCCCGGCGATCCCGGTCTGGTCGAGCAGGTGGCACAGGAGCGTGCTCCCGCTCCGGGGTGTGGCGCAGACGAAGTACGAGCGGGTCGGCGTCATGTGATCGCGACTATATCCACTGACATGGTGAACTATCCACTCCGCCCGTACGTCGCGGTACGTGGGCGCTCGGATAGCCTGGGGGCATGGCGTCGGGGATCGTGCTCGCGGGCGGCGCGCCGGAGGCGTGGGGCGACTGGCACGGTACGACGCTGCTGCACCGCACCTGCGCCATCTTGGCGCGCGGCGCCGGCGGCCCGGTCGTCCTGGTGCACGAGCCCGGCCGCGAGCCGCCCGCGCTGCCGGACGGCGTGCGCGCGGTGGTCGACCCGCGCGCCGGCGAAGGCCCCCTGGCGGCGCTGCTCGCCGGCCTGGAGGCGGTCGACGGGGACCTCGCCTGCGCCGCCGCCGCCGGCCTGCCGTTCCTCCACCCCGCCTTCGTGGCGGCGGTCTGCGCCGCCGCCGGCGGCGCGGACGCCGCGGTTCCCGTCGTGGACGGGCGGCCGCAGCCGCTCGCCGCCGCCTACCGCACGGCGCTCGCCCCCCTGCTGGGCGAGCTGGTCGCCCAGGGACGCCGCGAGCCGGCGGCGCTGCTCGACCGCTGCGACGCGCGGCTGCTCGACGACCTGCCCCACCCGGAGAGCGTACGCGCGCCCGAGGACTACGCGGCCGCGCTCGCCGAGCCGCTGCCCGCGGTCCACGTGCGCTCGTTCGGGCCGGGCAGCCGGCCGCGGGCCGACGTCCGGGCGGCGACGGTCGGCGCCGCCGCCGATGCCGTGGGCGTCGCGCTGGGCGCGCACATGCTCGCCGCGGTCAACGGCGCGCAGACCACGCGCGACCCCCTCGAGCCGCTCGCCGAGGGGGACGACGTGACGTTCATGGCTGCAGACGTGGGCGGCTGACCCGGCGCAGGTAGGCCTCGCGGTCGAGCGGATCGTGGTCCGTGCGCGGCCGCTCCGGCGGCTTGCCGCGGACCGGCTCGTGACGGTCGAACGCGCTCTCGAGCATCGCCTCGCCACGCGTCAGTGCCGGCAGCTGCCCGCGCAGCGCGTGCACGTGCGCTGCCGGGATCGTGCCCTCGACCGTGCACGCGGCGCCCTGGATCACGGGCGGCTCCGGGACGGCGCCGAGCTGCGCGAGCACCGGCAGCACCGGGCCGGCCGTGTCCGCCGGCAGCTCCAGGTGGAAGCGGTGCACGGGCTCGGAGACGATCGTGCCGGCCTCGCGCAGCGCGCGCATCAGGACGAGCGGCGTCAGGTTCCGGAAGTCCCCCGCGGTGCTCGACATGCTCTTGTCGAACGTCGCGTGCGAGTGGCTCTGCCGGGCCGCGTAGCCCGAGTGCGTCATCGTCACCGCGCAGTCAATCACCTGCCAGCCGTGCAGGCCCTGCCGCAGCGTGCGGTGGACGGTCTCCTCGACCGCGGTGAAGAAGGCCGACGGCATCGAGCCCAGCTCGACCTCGAGCGCGAAGGTGATGCCCGCCCCGGCCGGCGCCGGCTCGACGCGCAGCCCGACGGTGGCGAGGAACGGGTTCGGATCCTCCTCCATGATCTCCGCCGCGGCGCCGCGGCCAGCGGGCCGCTCGATGCAGATCGTGGTCGTGGGGCGGAACCGGACGTCGACGCCGAAGTCGGTCGCGAGCGTGGCCTGGATGACCTGCTTCTGCATCTCGCCGTAGAGCGAGACGGAGAGCTCCTGGCGCAGCTCGTCCTGGCGCACGTCGATCAGCGGGTCCTGCTCGGCGAGCTGCCCGAGCGCGACGCGCAGCGCCCGCCGGTCCTCCG
Source organism: uncultured Solirubrobacteraceae bacterium (assembly GCA_963827335.1). Taxonomy (GTDB): domain Bacteria; phylum Actinomycetota; class Thermoleophilia; order Solirubrobacterales; family Solirubrobacteraceae; genus DASQMT01. The sequence goes on along the minus strand of CAWHAP010000022.1, from coordinate 111,202 downwards.
GTCGCTGCGGGATCACGACCGTCTCCAGCGTCGGCGGCGCGAAGTGCCGGCCGTCCTCGGCCGGCACCGCGCCGATCGCGTCGCCGATGCGCGCGTCGGCCAGGCCCCAGAGCCGCCCGATCTGGCCCGCGGAGACCGCCGGGCGCGCGGTCGCCGCGCCGGCCTCGAACACCTCGATCGCCGTGACCTTCGCCTCCTCGGCGGCGTCGCCGATCCGGAGCCGGTCGCGCGTGCGCACCGCGCCGGCGCGCATGCGGACGTAGGCGATCTTCTCGCCGGCCGGGCCGCGCTCGATCTTGAACACCGTGCCCGCGGCGGGAGCGGCGGCGTCGCCCTCGGCGGCCGGCAGCAGCTCGGTCAGGCCGGCCATCAGCGCCTCGACGCCGGCGCCGGTGCGCGCGGAGCCGAAGAACAGGGGATGCACGCGCGCCCGCCGCGCCTGGGCGGCCAGCCGGCGGCGGAGCTCCGCCGGGTCGATCGCCGCCTCGTCGTCGACGTAGGCGGCGAGGAAGGCGTCGTCGTGATCGGCCAGCAGGTCGACGAGCCGGCGGGTGAACGCGCCGTCCTCCGGGCCGTACGGCGCGAACGCCGCCGCCCGGCTCCCGAGGCCGGTCGCGCGCCCCATCGCCACGACCGCGGGCGAGAGCCGCTCCGCGATCGCCGCGACGACCTCTGCGTCGCGCGCGCCGCGGCGGTCGAGCTTGTTGACGAAGAGCAGCGTCGGCACGCGCAGCCGCTGCAGCGCGCGCATCAGCACGCGCGTCTGCGCCTGGACGCCCTCGACGGCCGAGACGACGAGCACCGCGCCGTCGAGCACGCTCAGGACGCGCTCGACCTCGGCGATGAAGTCCGGGTGCCCGGGCGTGTCGATCAGGTTGACCGCGACGTCGCCGACCGTGAAGGCCACGACGGCGGACCTGATCGTGATGCCGCGCTGGCGCTCGAGCGCCAGCGAGTCGGTCTGCGTGTTGCCGGCGTCGACGCTGCCGGGTTCGTCGATGACTCCGGCGGCGTGGAGGAGCCGCTCGGTGAGGCTGGTCTTACCGGCGTCGACGTGCGCCAATATCCCCAGATTGAGCATTCGCACTGCGCGTCATGTCCTCCGAGAGGGTCGGGTTGGGCTGGACGGACATGAGCGTCTGGCGCATGCGTGGCTCCTTCTCGGAGTCGGGGGGAACGGACCCTGCCGAGGATAGGCGGAGCCGGCCCTGCGGCCGGCCCCGGGCGCGCAGGGAGGGTTCGAACCCGCGCGGGCGTGGGGTCAGATGATCGTGCGCCCGCCGTCGACCATCAGCATGTGGCCGGCCACCAGGTCGGAGGCCGGCGAGGCGAGGTAGACGACCGCCCCCGCGAGCTCGCGCGCCTGGCCGATCCGCCCGGCGGGGATCGCCTGCAGGATCCAGTCGGCGTACTCGGGGTCGTCGAGCGCGCCGGCGATCATCGGCGTGTCGAAGTCGCACGGCCCGATCGCGTTGACGTTGACCCCCTGCTTGATCCACTCGGCGCCGAGCGTCCGCGTGAGCTGCACGACCGCGCCCTTGCTCGCGCAGTACGCCACCTGGTCGGGCACGCCGACGATCCCGTCCGTCGAGCCGATGTTGATGATCTTGCCGCGCCCGCGCGCGAGCATCCCGCGCCCGAAGGCCTGGCAGAGCAGGAACGTGGCCGTCGCGTTGACGGCGAGCGCGCGCTCCCACATCGCCAGCGGCGTGTCCTCGCCGGCGGCGCGCTCGAACAGGCCGGCCGAGTTGAGCAGGATGTCGACGGGCCCGCCCGCCTCCGCCTCCGCCGCGAACGCCTCGGCGGCGCCGGCGTCGGCGAGGTCGGCGAGCAGCGCCGTGGCGTGCCCGCCGTCGCCGCGGATGCCCGCGACGACCGCGTCGGCGCGCGCCGCGTCGCGCCCTCCGACGACGACCTCCGCGCCGGCCCGCGCCAGCGCCGCCGCCATCGCCGCCCCGAGCCCGCTGGTCGCGCCCGTGACGACCGCCCGCTTGCCGTCCAGCCCGAACAGCCCGGAGAGATAGTCGCTCATGGCGGCGATACTGCCCGAGCCCCCGGGTGAAGTCCACGGCCGCTCAGAACTCCTCGGGGCACCACGGCGCGACGTCGCCGCGGAACGCGGCGGAGACCCGCGCGAGCGCACCCGGCGAGCGCTCGGTCACGCGCCCCGCGGCCGCGAGCTCGTGCAGGGTGACGCCGCCGAGGTAGGCGGAGCCGAGCGCGACGGCGTCGAGCTCGAGATCGGCGGCGTTGTCCGTGCGCTCGCAGGTGCCGCCCGCCAGCCGCCAGCGCCCCTCGTTCCATGGGCAGAACGGGTCGGCGACCTCCAGGACGGCGCCCGGGTCGTGCGCGTAGGACCGCGCGGAGAGCGCGGCGCCCACGTCGACGAGCCGGACCCACAGCGCGTCCGCGACCGCCATGCGGACCGCGCGCGGATCGGCGAGCGCCAGCCACAGCGGCTCGTCGGCGGGCGCGAGCTCCCACACGACCGAGCGCGTGAGGTCCTGGTCGAGCAGGAACGCCCACAGGCGCGCGTGCGCCGCCGGCGTGGCCGCGACGACCTCGCGCACCCGGACCTCGCCGACCGGCCGCTCGTCCTCCCACCGGGGCCGCGTGGCGTAGAGCGCGTAGCCGTCCTCGCACACGACGGCCTGGAGCGCCTCCGCGCCGTCGCGGTCGCCCTCCGGGTCGTGGAGCCGGTCGCCCCACCACGGCCCGGGCCGGTCGAGCATCCCCGGCCGCAGCGCCCGGACCTGCTCGTAGACGGGGCGCATCGCGTCGAGATGCTCGGCCGCGTGGCCGGCCTGCAGCGGCCCCTCGGGAACCGCCGCGATGCGCGCGCCCGGGCGCTCCGCGCGCAGGGTCGCCCGCCGCGTCGCGGGCGCGTACCCGAAGCGCCCGTAGATCGTCCCCTCCGACGCCCACAGCGCTGCGACCGGCTCGCCGCGGCCGCGCACGTCGTCGAGCTGGCGCCGCATCATCGCGGTCAGCAGCCCGCGCCGGCGATGCGTCGGCAGGACGCCGACCGCGGTGACGGCGGCGCACGGCACCGTCCCGCCCGGCACGGTCAGCACGCGCGTGAACGCGCCGGTCGTGGCGACGATGCGCCCGTCGTCGAACCAGGCGAGCGACCGCTCCGGCTCGTCGATGCGCGGGTAGCGCGCGCGGTCGTCGTCGGTCAGCTCGCGGTGGAACGCGCGCAGCGTCGTGCGGCTGAACTCCTCGAACTCGTCGTGGGTCGCGGGGCGCAGCTCCATCGCCCCTGTCTACCACGCGGGCGATCGGGCCGGGCGCCGGGCGCGGGCTCTCCTTCATGCGGCGGCCGCGGTCGCGATGGCGGGCGCGGGGCGAACGTCAACACCGGCATCGAGGGAGGCGCGTCGGTTTGCGGGTGGCACGCTCAACGTCGTACGGATCGGGACGAACCGTCCGCGTACGACGTTGAGTGCCTATACGACCCCCAACGTCGTAGGCGTCCGGTGCTCGACGAGCGTTACGACGTTGAGCGCTGCCGCTCCGCCGCCACGCCCGCGGAGGGGGCGCGGAGTGCGCCCCCTCCGCGCGGACGCTCAGCGCACGCGGTAGCCGACCGCCGGGTCCCAGTGCAGCGGGCTGTCGAACTCCGGCAGCGGCGCGTCGTCGCGCGAGATCCGCACGCCCTTGCCGGTCCGCGGCGGGCAGATCGCGATGTAGCGCGCGTAGCCGCCGAGGCCGCCGGCGAACTTCGGCGACCCGAACGACACCAGGCAGCCCGTCGCCGGCACGCCGTCGAGATTGTCGACGCCCTCGGCCTGCGCGAAGCCGTTGTGCATCAGCCAGTACTCGCCCTCGAGCGTCGGCGTCGAGTCGGTGTCGAGCGGCTCGTGGCCGTGGAACAGGATGTGGCGCTTGCGGTGCAGGAACTTCAGCGTGTCCAGCGCGACGCTCGGGAAGTTCCCGTCCGCCGCGAGCTCCTTCGCGCCGACGGGGTCGGTCGTCCAGCGCTTGGACCAGTCCGAGCGCACCATCACGACCGAGCCGGCCGGGATCCGGCCGTGCCGGCGCTCCCACTGCTTGACCTCCGGGACGGTGAGGAAGTCCTTCGGGTCCTGGGCGACCTGCGGCACCGTGTTGATGACCACGAGCGGCCGCACGGAGTAGCTCGCCGGCACCTCGTCGATCGCCGCCTGCTCGGGCGCCCAGTGCGCGGGGGGATCGAACTGCGTGCCGAACTGGTCGGTCGAGAGCTGGTACGCGGTGGCCTCGAACCCGTCCGTGGCGTAGGTGTACGGCTGGCCGGTGAGCGGGTTGACCGTCGGCAGGAACTTCGCCGGCCCGAAGCCCTTCCACACCGGCTGGTCGGGCGTGATGGTGTGCGTCAGGTCGATGTAGCGCGCCTTGCTGAGCGTCTGGTTGTACGCCTTCCAGAGATCGCTCTGCTTCGCCGGGGCGCTGCCCGGCACGATGAGCGCGACCGCGAACGCGGCCAGCGCTGCCCTGCAGATCCTGCTACGCATGGGACCACTCCCTGTGATCGGTGGACGACGACGGCTCATGCCGTCTCGCTGATGAGACGCAGGTGCTGGAAGGCCGCGATCCCGTCGCGGCCGCCCTCGTGGCCGACGCCGCTCGCCCGCATGCCGCCGAGCGGCGCGTCGGGCAGCGACGGGGCCATCTGGTTGATGCCGAGGTTGGACGCCTGCAGCTCGGCGAGCACGCGCTCGCGGGTGTGCAGCGAGCCGGTGAACACGTAGGCGGCGAACGCGTACTCGGTCGCGTTCGCGTGCGCGATCGCGTCGCCCAGGTCGGCGAAGCGGTTGATCGCCGCGATCGGCCCGAAGGGCTCCTCGCGCATCAGCTCGGCGTCGCCCGGCACGTCGGCGAGGACGGTCGGGGCGAAGAAGAAGCCCGGCCGGTCGACGCGCTCGCCGCCGCACAGGAGGTGCGCGCCGCGCGCGAGGGCGTCGGCGGTCATGCGCTCGAGCGCGGCGACGCGGCCCGCGTCGATCACCGGGCCGACGTCGGCGCCGGGGCGCAGCGCGGCGACGGCCGCGGTGAAGCGCTCGGTGAACGCCTCGGCCTGCGCCTCGTGCACGTAGTAGCGGCCGGGGGCGACGCACGACTGCCCGGCCGAGCCGAACTTCGCGGGCAGCGTGGCGGCGACCGCCAGGTCGACGTCGGCGTCCGCGTCGACGATCACCGGGGCGTGCCCGCCGAGCTCGAGCACGGTGCGCTTGGGCCCGCGCGCGGCGTGCCCGGCGACGATGCGCCCCACGGCGGTCGAGCCGGTGAACGTGACCGCGCGCACCGCGTGCTCGCCGATCAGGTGCTCCGACACGGCGGCGGGGTCGCCGAACAGGAGGTTCACGACGCCGGGCGGCGCGCCGGCGTCGGCGATCGCGCGGACCACCTCGGCCGCCGTGGCCGGCGTCGCCTCGGCCGCCTTGAGCACGGCGGTGCAGCCGGCGGCGAGGATCGCGCCGAGCTTGCGCGTGGCGAGCACGGCCGGGAAGTTCCAGGCGGTGAACGCGGCGACGACGCCGACCGGCGTCGGCACGGAGAGGCGCCGGCTGCCCGCCGTCCTGCCGGCGATCACGCGGCCCTCGATCCGCCCGGCCTCCTCGCCGTTCCACGCCAGCGTCTCCACGGCGCGGCCCAGCTCGCCGCGCGCCTCGGCCTCGAGCTTGCCGCCCTCGCGGCTCAGCAGCACCGCGATCTCGTCGCTGCGCTCGGCGAGCAGCGCCGCCGCCCGCGCGAGCACCGCGCCGCGCTCGGCGGCGGGCAGCGCCGCCCAGGCCGGGAACGCGGCGTCGGCCGCGGCGACCGCCTCGCGCACGTCGCGCTGGTCGGCCGACGCGACCTGGCCGGCACGCTCGCCCGTCGCCGGGTCGGTCACGGGGAGGACGCCGGCGCCGCCCGCGCGCCACGCGCCGGCGACGAACAGGCGGACGTCGAGCTCAGCGGACATAGCTCGCGCCGTTGACGTCGACGGTCGTGCCGGTCGCATGACGGGCCAGGCCGGAGGCGAGGAACGCGATCACGTTGGCGAGGTCCTGCGGGCCCGCGACCTCGCCCAGGCCGGTGTCGTCGGCGAAGAAGTCCAGGCCGTAGCGCTCGACCAGCGCGTCGTTGAACGGCGTGTTCACGAAGCCCGGCGCCACCGCGTAGGCGGTCACGCCGTCGCGGCCGTACTGGCGCGCGATGGTCTTCGTCATCGCGACCACGCCGGCCTTGGCCGCGGCGTAGTGCCAGTAATCGGGGTCCTCCCCGCGCCAGGCGGCGCGGCTGGCGAGGTTCACGATCGTGCCGCCGCCGTCCTGCGCGCGGAACGTCCGGATCGCCTCGCGGCACAGCGTCGCGGGCGCGACGAGGCAGATCGCGAGCATCCGCTCCCACGCGGCGGTCCAGGCCTCGATCGGGTCCTCGATCGAGGCGGGCGCGTAGATGCCGGCGTTGTTGACGAGCACGTCGACGCGGCCGCGCCAGGCCACCGCCTGCTCCCACAGCGCTGGGATCGAGGCCGGGTCGGCGAGGTCGGCGGCGACGGCGTGCCCCCGCTCGCCGAGCTCGGCGGCGAGCTCGGCGAGGCGGCCGTCCGCGCGCAGGTCGTGCACCACGACGGCGCCGCCCGCGCCGGCGATCGTGCGGGCGGTGGCGGCGCCGATCCCGCCGGCGGCCCCGGTGACGAGCGCGATGCGGCCGGTGAAGTCGATCATGGGACCTCCTGTCGGGTCGCCGCGCTGAGCGCGAGCGTGCGTGCCATCTCGTTGCGGACGATCGCGAGCCCCTCGTCCACGCCCATGCCGGGCTTGGCCAGCAGCTGGTCGGCCCCGGCGCCCATCGCCAGGTGGGCGCAGACCTGGGCGGCGCGCTCGGTCTCGCAGCACGAGCCGCCGAGGTGCGCCACGACGCCGTGGCGCCGGCAGTCGAGCACCGCCTCGACGACGTGGTGCACCGAGCCGAGGTCCGGCGCCTTGATCTGGACGACGTCGGCGGCGCCCGCGCGGTTGAAGGCGCGGATGTCCTCGACGGTGTTCGCCCACTCGTCCGCCACGATCCCGACGCGCCCCGCGACGCGGGCGCGCAGCGCCGCGAGGGCCTCGATCTGGGCGTCGCGCGAGCCCGCGTCGAGCGGGTGCTCGACCCGCAGCGCGAGCGGCGCGGCCGCGTCGCCGAGCACGAGCAGCACCTCGGCCACGCGCGCGAGGTCGCCGCCGCACAGCGCCCCGATCTGCCCGTAGACGTCGACGTGGAGGATGGGCGCGTAGCCGTCGTCGGGCCGCAGCGCGAGCACGCGGTCGCGCACCCAGCGCACGTACCCGGCGAGCGCGGCGCCGTCCTCGCCGACGAGCGCGGGCGCGTTGATCAGGCCGTGCGGGAGCGAGTCGACCCGCTTGAGGATCATCTTGTCGACGCCGGCGCGGCGGTCCTCGCCGGTCTGGGCGAACACGGGCACCCGGCGGAGCGGCCCGTCCAGCTCCCACTCGTCGCGGACGGCGGCGGCCATCGTGACGCCGGCGCGGTGCGCGGCCGCGTCGAGCAGGGCCTGCGAGAGGCCGTACGCCGCGGCGGCGCCGTGCTCGGCCGCGACCCGGTCGGCGAGCGCGGCGGCGGGCCGGAACGCCGTCACCGCGGAGCCGCGCAGCATGGGGGCGACGTCGCGGGCCAGGCGCTCCGCGAGGGCGGCGGCGCGCAGGCGCGGCTCGCGCCCGCCGACGCCGCCGTACTGCACGCTCACGCAGTCGCCGTGGGCGACGTGGCCGTCGCTCAGGACCAGCAGCACCGAGACCGCCTCGGCGGGCGCGCGGATGGCGTCGAAGCCCGGGGTCACGGGGGCGCCGTGATAGGCGAGCCCGTCGCGCGGCGCGCCGGCCCCGATCGCCGCCTGGTCGTCGGCGAAGTAGCCCCCGGCGGCCGGGACCGCGAGGACCTCCGCGATGGTCAGGGCCGGCATCGCCCGGCAGTCTGCACCACCGCGGCCAGGAGCGCCCGCGTCGAGGGCCGGGCCGCGTCGGCCGACCGGGTCACGGCCAGGATCGCCCGCTCGAGCCGGTGGCCGGCGATCGCGCGCAGCGCGATCCCCGGGCCGCGGCCTGCCAGCGGCAGGCCCGGCAGCATCGTCACGGCCAGCCCGCGCTCGACCGCGGCGAGCGCGACGGTCGCGTCGTTCGCCCGGTGGCGGATGTCGGGCTCGAAGCCGCCGGCCGCGCGGCATGCGCGCTGGATCATCTCCTCCCAGCCCATCCCGGCATGCCCGGCGGCCCAGGCGGCGTGCTCGAGCTCGCCGAGCGGCACGGTCGCGGGGTGCCGCCGCGCGACGGGGTGGTCCGCGGGCAGGACGAGGTGGACGGGGTCGCGCAGCAGCGCGTGACGCTCGAGGCCCGCCGGCAGGCGCCAGGGCTGGTGCTGCCACTCGTCGCCCAGCACGAGGTCGAGGTCGCCGCGCGCGAGGGCGGGCAGCGCGTCCTCGGGCTCGGCCTCGACGAGCTCGCAGCGCAGCCGGGGCGCCTCCTCGGCGAGCGCCGCGATCACCGGCAGCGCGATGCGCAGGGCGACGGACTGGAAGCCCGCGATGCGCGCGCGGCCGGTGACGGTGCCGGCCGCGGCCGCGAGGTCGGCCTCGGCGAGCGCAGCGCGCTCCAGCAGCGCGCCCGCGTGCCCGACGAGGACCAGGGCGGGATCGGTGAGGCGGACGCCGCGACCGGCGCGCTCGAGCAGGGGCACCCCGGCCTCGCGCTCGAGCATGGCGAGCTGCTGCGAGACGGCCGACGGCGTGAACTGCAGCGCGTCGGCGACGGCCGCGATCGTGCCGCGCTCGCTCAGCTCGTGCAGCAGGCGGAGGCGGCGCAGGTCGAGCATCCGGTGGCAACGCTACCGGATAACCGTCATGAATCGGAGTCGATCCTGATGAGTCCGTGGGGCACGATGCCGTCCGTGCCCTCCCCCGGAACCCTCATGTGCATCGGCTCGGCCGCCGCGTTCGGCGCGATGGCCGTCTTCGGCAAGCTCGCCTACGGCGAGGGCGCGACGGTCGGGACGCTGCTCGCCGTCCGCTTCGCGCTCGCCGCCGCGATCTTCTGGGCGCTGCTGGCCGCGGACGGCGCCGGCCGCGAGCTGCGCGCGCTCGGCCGCCGCGACGCCGGCGCCGCGCTCGCGCTCGGCGCGTGCGGCTACGCCGCCCAGGCCGGCTGCTACTTCGCGGCGCTCGAGCGGATCGACGCCGGCCTGCTGTCGCTCCTGCTCTACACGTTCCCCGCCATCGTGGCCGTGGCGGCCATCGCCCTCGGCCGCGAGCGCGCCGACGGGCGCCGCCTGGCCGCGCTCGCGCTGGCGTCCGGCGGGCTCGCGCTCGTCGTGGCGGGCGCGGGCGCCGGCGCGCTGGACCCGCTCGGGGCCGCGCTCGGCATCGCGGCCGCGCTGCTCTACAGCACGTACATCCTCGTCAGCGAGGGCATCGCGTCGCGGCTGCGCCCGCGCGTGCTCTCCGCGCTCGTGTGCACCGGCGCGGCCGTGACGCTGGCCGCGGGCGCGGCGCTGCTCGGCCAGCTGCGGCCGGGCGACCTGACCGCGGCGGGCTGGGGCTGGATCGCCTGCCTCGCCGCGATCTCCACGGTGGCCTCGATCAGCCTGTTCTTCGCCGGGCTGCGCCGCGTCGGCCCGACGACCGCGTCGATCCTCGCCACGGTCGAGCCGCTCGTCACCGTGCTGCTGGCCTTCGCCGTCTTCGGCGAGCTGCTGCGCGGCGTCCAGCTCGCCGGCGGGGCGCTCGTCCTGGCCGCCGTGCTGGTGCTCTGCGTGCGGCCGCGGCTCCGTCCCGTCCCCACCACCGCCACTGCCGGGAGGCTGTCCTGATGACACGACCACTGACCGGCCGGATCGCCCTCGTCGCCGGTGCGACGCGCGGCGCCGGGCGCGGCATCGCGACCGCGCTGGGCGAGGCCGGCGCCACCGTCTACGCGACGGGGCGCAGCGCCCGCGGCCGGCGCTCCGAGGTCGACCGGCCCGAGACGATCGAGGAGACCGCGGAGCTCGTCACCGCGGCGGGCGGCACGGGCATCGCCGTCCCGGTCGATCACCTCGAGCCCGATCAGGTGCGCGAGCTCGTGGGCCGGATCGACGCCGAGCAGGGCCGGCTCGACGTGCTCGTCAACGACATCTGGGGCGCCGAGCACCTGTTCGGCTGGAGCACGCCGGTATGGGAGCACGACCTGGCGGACGGCCTGCGGCTCCTGCGCCTCGCCGTCGAGACGCACCTCGTCACGAGCCACCACGCGCTGCCGCTGCTGCTGCGCGAGCCGGGCGGGCTCGTGGTGGAGATGACCGACGGCACCGCCGCCTACAACGCGGAGCGCTACCGGGTGTCGATGTTCTACGACCTCGCGAAGGCGACGGTGCTGCGGATGGCGTGGGCGCTGGGGCAGGAGCTCGGGCCGCGCGGAGCGACGGCGGTGGCGCTGACGCCGGGCTGGATGCGGTCGGAGGCGATGCTCGAGCACCATGCCGTGCGCGAGGCGGACTGGCGCGAGGCCCTGGAGCGCACGCCGCACTTCTGCATCTCCGAGACGCCGCGCTACGTCGGGCGTGCGGTCGCCGCGCTCGCCGGCGACCCGGACGTCGCCCGCTGGAACGGCCAGTCGCTCTCCAGCGGCGGGCTCGCGCAGGTCTACGGCTTCACCGACCTCGACGGGACGCGGCCCGACTGCTGGCGCTATCTCGTCGAGGTCCAGGAGGCGGGGCTGCCCGCCGGCGACGCCGGCTACCGCTGAGGGCCGTGCCGCGTGACGGCGAGGCCGCCCGGCGCCGGCGCCGGGCCGGGCAGCTGCCGCAGCCGCCGCAGGAACGCGTCGCCGACGCGGTGCGCGTGCGCCTTGGCCAGGTCGGCCCGCGGGCCGGCGTAGAGCTCGTCGACCGTGCCGTCCCACAGGTGCAGCCACTGCGCGAAGTGGCCCCCGCGCAGCCCGGCCTTGGAGTGCAGCTCGGCGTGCGGGCGGAAGGCGCCGCCGCGGTAGGACTGCGCGCCGAGCAGGACCGTCTCCCAGAACGACGTGATCTGCGGGACGTGGGCCTCGAGGTCGAGCCGCGCCACGTCGACGAACAGGAAGCCGATGATGGGATCCTCGAACGCCCGCCCGTAGAACGCGCGGACCAGCCGCTCGCAGTCGTCGCGGGTCTCGATGTCGCCGGGCATGCCCCCTTCACGATGGCAGGCGGAACGTCGTCTGCCCGTGCGGCTGCTTGGCGAAGGCGATCACCTTGTCGGGGTCGATCCGGAACACGGCGGCGGCGTCCTCGCCCGCGCCGAACGCGCCGTCGCCGACGTCGAAGTGCCAGGCGCTGCCGTACTTGGCCTCGTAGGCGTCGGCGAGCCGCTGCAGCTCGTCGTGGTCCGTGACGCGGACGGCCGTGCCCTCGACCACGACGTCGAGGCCCTCGGCCCAGCGGTTCGCGCCGGTGGTCAGCGCCACGCGGGGGTTGTGCTCGAGGTTGCGCGCCTTCTGCTCGCGCAGGCCGGTGCAGAAGTGCTGGAGCCCGCCGTGCTGCACGCCGATCAGCGGGGTCACGTGCGGCCGGCCGTCGGCGCGCACGGTGGTGAGCCAGTAGAGCTCGGCCCCGGCGAGCGCGCGGTCGACCTCGTCCCACGGCGTCGCGTCCGCGGCGGGGTCGCTGAAGCGGGCGTCGAAAGAGGGGGAGGGATCGTTCGTCATGGGATCAAGACTGCCCGGCCGCGCGGGATTCATCGCCGCGGTGCACGGCTAGCGCACCCAGAGCTGGTCGAGCAGCGTGATGCCCCGCACGTGGTGCTGCACGTTGCCGACGCGCGCCGACACGAGCTCGGCCGACCGCCGGTTCGTGAGCGGCACGGCCGGGGCGAGATCGGTGACGCGGCGGTCCAACGCGGCCCACCGCGCGCTCGCCTCGGCGCCGGAGGCGCCGAGCGCACGGTCGATGTCGCGCGACACGCCGCGATCGCAGAAGTGCGACAGGTTGGCCGCGGCGCAGTCGAAGTTCGGCTCGAAGAACGTGGACGGGCTGGCGTAGTCCGGGTACCAGCCGTTGAACCCGATCTGGATGCGCGAGGCCGGGTCGTAGATCGCGTCGAAGAAGGGGTCGACGGGGAGCACGCGCAGCGCGGCGCGATAGCCCAGCCGGGCGAGCAGCCGCGCGAAGTAGCGGCCGAGGCCGCGCTTGAAGCGCGGCACGACGACCGTCACGCGCGCGCCCGCCGTGCCGGAGGCGGCGACCAGCATGCGCGCCCGCGGGAGGTCCGGTGCGGTCCACGGGCGGCCCGGGCCGGGCCGCGCCGTGTACGGGCAATAGGGCTCGTGGCCCGGGAAGGCGGCCGGGAGGATCTGGCAGGTGATCTCCGAGAGCGTCCCGCCCCCCTCGAGCGCGACGATGCGCCGCCGGTCGACCGCGAGGTTCAGCGCTCGGCGGACGCGGACGTCGGCGAACGGCGGCCGCCGGACATTGAGGAACATGTAGCTGAGCGAGGCCTCGGTGTGGCGACGCAACCGTCCCGGTGCGCGGACCGCGACGGCGTCGAGGCGCTCCGGCGGGTACAGCGGCCTGAAGAGGTTCGCCGCGACCGCCACGTCCGCGCGGCCGCGCTCGACGGCGGCGAGCTGTGCCCCGACGTCGCGCGGACTGCGCACCTCGACCGCGACGCGCTCGGCGAAGCCGGCCGGCCGCGAGCGGGGGGACGACGTCCGGAACGCCGGGTTGCGGACGAGCAGCCCGCCGCGGCGGCGGTCCCATGCGGCGATGCGGTACGGGCCCGTCCCCGGCGGCGGCCGGTCGCCCGTGTGCCGGCGGGGGGTGTCCGCCGGCACGACGTAGGCGAACTGGAACGTGAGCTTGTGCAGGAGCTCGGCGTCCGGCCGGGTCAGATGGATCGTGATCGTGCGCGCACGGTCGTCGGTCTCGATCCCCGCGGACAGGTCGCAGCGCCCCGCACGGGTCATGCACCGTCGGGCGCCGGCGATCCCCGCGTAGAGCGGCGGGAAGTCGGCGCGACGCGAGACCTGGAGGAAGCGCTCGAGCGAGGCGCGGAAGTCGGACGGCCGTACGGCCCCGCCGTCGGAGTACCGCAGCCCGCGCCGGAGCGTGAAGCGATAGGTGCGCGCGGCGTCGGCCGGCCGCGGCGCGACGGTCGCGAGCGCGCCGACGATCGTCGCTCCGGCGGCGCCGGCCACGCGCCGGTAGCCGACCAGCCCGTCGTAGGCGAGCGAGAGGACCTGGTTGGACTCGACGGAGTAGGCGTCCTTGGTGAGCCAGTCGATCGGCACGGTCCCCGGTGCGACGACCGGGGAGAGCACGCGCAGCGTGCCGCCGCGGTGGCGGGTCTGCGGTGCGACGGCGGCCGCCCACACCGCCCCGTGGTCGAGCACGATGGCCGAGGCGCTGCTCCCGACCTCGATCCGGTCGGCCCGGGCACCGGTCGCGGGATCGATCCGGACGAGCAGCTGCTCGTCGCCGCCCGCCACCCAGACGCCCTCGTCGCCCGCCGCGACCGCCACGGGATCGGCGCCCACCGGGACCGTCCAGGCGACGGCGTCGGTCGCGGGGTCGATCCGCGACAGCGTCCCGTCCGTCCGGTTGACGACCCAGACGCCGCCGGCGCCTGCGGCGATCGCGCTCGGCCCGTTGCCCACGTTGACCGAGGCGGCGAGCGCGCCGGTCGCCGGGTCGAGCCGGCTGACGGTGCCCGCCTCCTCGCTCGTGACCCAGACCGCGCCGGCGCCGGCGGCGAGCGCGGTCGGCCCGGCCGCCAGCGCGATCGAGCGGACGCGGTCGGAGTCGGCCAGGTCGATGCGCCGGACGCGTCCGTCGGCCGCGGACGCCGCCCAGAGCGCGCCGTACCCGGCGGCGAGCGCGTTCGGCGCGTTTCCCGCCGGCAGCTCCTGGACGACCCGGTTGGCGCCGGGGTCGACCTGGGCGACCGTCCGGCCCGCGCCGTCGGCGACCCACAGCGAGCCGGCGCCGTACGCGACGGCGCCCGGCTCGCCGCCCACGTCGATGCTCACGACCTGGTGGTCGCGCGCACGGTCGATCCGCGACACGGTCCCGTCGTGCGCGTTCGCCGTCCACAGCGAGCCGCCGCCGGCGACGAGCGCCGCCGGGCCGTGGCCGACGGCGTGCCGCGCGGCGATCCGGCCGTCCTCCGGGTCGATCATCCCGACGGCGTCCTCGCCGATCCGGGGCAGCCGCTCGGGCTGCCCGAGGCGCATCGCACCGAGCGTCGCGAGCCCGGCGGCGGCGAGGAGCGCGGCACCCGCGGCGAGGATCCGCATCGGACGGCGTGGCGGAGGGCGGGGCGGCGCGCGGCCCGCCCGGGCCGGCGGGGCGGCGAGGTCGAGCGCCGGATCGTGGTGCAGCACCTCGTCATGGAGCCGGTGCAGCTCCGGACCGGGCTCCACGCCGATCTGCTCCACGAGCGTGGCGCGCGCGACGCGGTACGCGGCGAGCGCCTCCGCCTGGCGGCCGGACCGGTACAGCGCGAGCATCCGCTGCGCGTGGAGCCGCTCGCGCAGCGGGTGCGCGGCCACGAGCGCGTCGAGCTCGGCGATCACGTCGGCGTGCCGGCCCGCGGCCAGGTCGGCCTCGACGGCCGCCTCGGCCGCGCCCGCCCGCAGCTCCTCCAGCCGCCGGATCTCCGGTCCGGCGAACGGCTCGTCGGCGACGTCGGCCAGCGCGTCGCCGCGCCACAGCGCGAGCGCCTCGCGCGGCTGCCCGGCCGCCACGAGCCGCTCGAAATGCAGCGCGTCGACGTCGCCCCCGTCGAGCCGCAGCTCGTACCCGCTGCCACGCGTCGCGATCGCCGCGCCGTTGCCGGCGAGCGCGCGGCGCAGGTGCGACACGTAGGCCTGGACCATCTTGGCCGCGCTCGGCGGCGGCGCGTCACCCCACAAGCCCTCGGCGAGCCGCTCCGCCCCGACGGTCTCGCCGAGCCGCAACGCGAGCATCGCGAGGACGGCTCGCTGCTTGCGGGGGCCGAGGGCGATCCGCCGCCCGTCCAGGAGCGCCTCCGTCGGCCCTAGGAGGTGGAGGTCCATGGCGACGCTCAGCCGACGCTACACCCGGCCGGAGCGGGAGTAAACCGCCGGTCTACCGTTCGTGAACCGGCCTGCGGCAGCGTCCGGCTCGTCGATTCCAGGAGGAGCCATGAGGCTGCCGCGCCGTACCGTCCTGGCGACCGCGCTGATCGCGCTGGCCGCCGTCCCCACCGTCGCCGCCGCGCACGGGGATCCCGTCGTGACGCCGAGCAACGGCGACCTGCTGGGCGAGACCTGGGTGCGGGGCTACCAGTTCCCGCCCGCCGGTCCCGCCGACCCGTGCGTGCATCTCACCCGCCGCGTGGTGCGGGCGTACGGCGTTGCGCGCTGCACGCTCGAGCGTGACGAGGCGCTGCTCCTGGGGGCCGGCACCGCGTGCAGCGATCTCGACGAGCCGCCCACATACGCCGTCGGCGCGCGGGCGCAGCGCCGCTGCGCGATCGCGACCGACCGGGCGCTCATCCGGTCCTCGACCCTGAGCATCGACGGCGCCCCCGCCATCGACCTGCGCCGGCCGCGCTTCGAGCTTGTGTCGCCGCAGCAGACGTTCCTGCTCCCGGCTGACAACGGGTTCGGCGCCGGGCCGGGCCCGTGGACGCTCACCGCGCACGGCTGGGAGGCGATCGTGTGGCGGCTCGGCCTCGGGACCCACCACGTCGTGAACACCGTCGACTTCGACGGCGAGGTGGTCGCGTTCGACCACGTCGTGGACGTCGTGCGGCACCGCCGGTAGCGCGGCTTCCGATATCACTCGGACGGAGATGAGCGACTACGTCCACGGGTACGACCCACGCGAGAGCGAGCGCCTGCAGGACCAGGCCGGCACGCTCGTCGACCTGCTGCACCACGACACGACCTATCCGGACGGCAGCGCCGTGCTCGAAGCCGGCTGCGGCGTCGGGGCGCAGACGGTGACGCTCGCGAGCCGCAGCCCGGGTGCCCGGTTCACCTCCGTGGACGTGTCGGAGGAGTCGGTCGCCGCGGCGCGCGAGCGCGTCGCGGCGGCGGGCCTGCACAACGTGGAGCTGCGCCGGGCCGACATCTTCGCGCTGCCGTTCGCGCCCGCCTCGTTCGACCACGTCTTCGTCTGCTTCGTGCTCGAGCACCTCGCGCGGCCGGCCGCGGCGCTGGCCGTGCTCGCGGCGCTCCTGAAGCCCGGCGGGACGGTCACGGTGATCGAGGGCGATCACGGCTCGGCCTACTTCCACCCGGACAGCCCCGCCGCGCACGAGGCGATCCGCTGCCAGGTCGAGCTGCAGGCGCGCGCGGGTGGGGACGCCCTGATCGGCCGGCAGGTCTACCCGCTGATGGTCGCGGCGGGGCTCGACGCCGTGCGCGTCTCGCCGCGCATGGTCTATGCCGATGCGTCCCGGCCCGGCCTGGTCGACGGCTTCACGCGCAGGACGTTCACGGCGATGATCGAGGGCGTGCGCGCGCCGGCGCTCGCGGCCGGCCTGATCGACGCGCCGAGCTTCGACGCCGGCGTGGAGGCGCTGCACCGGACGACGGGGCCCGACGGGACCTTCTGCTACACGTTCTTCAAGGGCACGGGCGTCCGGGGCTGAGTCACCAGACGTCGCCCTCGCGCCAGTCGCAGGCGAGCGGCCGCGACGGGTCGAGCGGCACGCCGGCGCGGAGCACGTAGACCGAGCCGTCGTCGTCCTCGGTGCGCACGGGGCCCGCCGCGGTGAGCACCGAGGTCGGGCCGGACCAGCGGATCCATCCGCGCGCCGCGTAGAGCGGCGCACCGTCGTCGGTCGCGCTCAGCGCGCCGGCGTCGAAGCCGGCGCGGATCGCCCGCTCCAGCGGGGCCATGACCTGTGCGCCGAGCCCGCGCCGCCGCCGGTCCGGCCGCACCGCGACGGCCTCGACGTAGCCCGTGCGGAGCGGCCGCCCGTCGTAGCGCAGGAGGCGCGGGGCCAACGCCGCATGGGCGACGAGCGCTCCGTCCTCGGAGGCGAGGGCGTGGAGGCCGCCGAGCGCGTTCGCCCAGTCCAGGTCGGTGAAGCCGCCGTCGAAGGCGACATCCACCAGCGCCCGCGCGGCGGCGAGCTCGGCGGGCCCGAGGTCGGCGGTGCGGGCGGTGCGCACGGTGGCCACGGCACCGATCGTGCCATGTTGCGGCTCGGAACGCTCTGCCTAGGCACTGCCCATGCAAGAGGCCCGGGAATCACGTACGCTGCGGGCGTGACACGGACGTCTGCGCTCATCCCTCTCGTCGCCGCCCTGGCACTCGGCGGGTGCGGCGGGGACGGCGGCGACGCGCAGCCGACCGTGTACGCGGCGGCCTCGCTCCGCGATGCGTTCCCCGCGATCGAGGACGCTGCGACGTACAACTTCGCCGGCTCCAACGTCCTGCAGCAGCAGATCGAGAACGGCGCGCCCGCGGACGTGTTCGCCGCCGCGAGCACGAAGGAGGCCCAGGCGCTCTACGCGGCGGGGCGCTGCACGCGCCCGGTCACGTTCGCCACCAACGAGGTCATCGTGCTCGTGCCGGCGGAGAACCCGGCGGGCATCCGCTCGGTCGACGACCTGAACCGCGGCAGCCGCAAGCGGCTCGCCGTCGCCGCGCCGGGCGTGCCGGTCGGCGACTACACGCGCCGCCTCCTCGCCCGCATGCGGCTGAGCGCGATCCTCGAGCGCAACACCGTGTCGCTCGAGACGAACGTGGCCAACGTGACCTCCAAGGTCGCGCTCGGGTCGGCCGACGCCGGCTTCGCCTACAGGACCGACGCCACCGTCGCCGGGCGGCGCGTCGAGCGGATCCGGATCCCGACGTGGGCGCAGCCGCCGGTCCGCTACCAGCTGTGCGCCGTGCGCCGGGCGGGCGCGGACACCGCGGGCGCGCAGGCGTTCATCCGGCGCGTGACCTCGCGCTCGGGCCGCCGCACGCTGCAGCGATTCGACTTCGGCGTGCCGCCGCGAGGTGGGTGACGTGCGCGCCGGCTTCACCGCGCTCCTGGCGCTGAGCCTGGGCGTCGTCCTCACGTTCCTCGCGGTGCCGATCGTCGCGCTGTTCACCGAGGTCCCGCTGCGCGACGTGCCGGGCCTGCTGCGCGAGCCGGCGGTGCGGGACGCGATCGAGACGACGGCGCGCACGAACGCGGTCGCGAACGCGCTGATCCTCGGCTTCGGCACGCCGGCCGCGTACGTCCTCGCGACGCGCCGCTTCCCCGGACGGTCGCTGGTCATCACGCTCGTCGAGCTGCCGCTCGTGCTCCCGCCCGCGGTGGCCGGCATCGCGCTGCTCGCCGCGTTCGGCGCGGGCGGCCTGTTCGGCCCGGGGCTCGCGGACGCCGGCATCGTCCTGCCCTTCACCGAGTGGGCCGTCGTGCTCGCGGTCACGTTCGTGGCGTCCCCGTTCTACCTGCGCCAGGCGATCACGGCGTTCGAGGGCGTCGATCCGGCGCTCACCGACGCGGCCCGGACGCTCGGCGCCTCCCCGCTGCGCACGTTCCGGCGGATCGCGCTGCCGCTCGCGGCCGGCGGGCTCGCCGCGGGTTGGGTGCTGGCCTTCGCGCGCGGGGTGGGGGAGTTCGGTGCGACGATCCTGTTCGCCGGCAACGTGCGCGGCGAGACCCAGACGCTGACGCTCGCCGTCTACGAGCAGCTCGAGGCCGACTTCGACATCGCGCTCTCGATCAGCATCCTGCTCGTGGTGCTCAGCGCCGCCGTCCTGCTCTCGTTCAAGCTCCTCTCCCATTGGCGCAGCTCGACCTCGACCTCTCCGTCCCGCTTCGCGCCTTCAGCGTCGATGTCGCGCTGACCGCCGGCGCGGAGACGGTCGCGCTCGTCGGGCCGTCGGGCGCCGGGAAGACGACCGTGCTGCGCGCGGTCGCGGGGCTGCACCGCCCGGCGGGCGGCCGGATCGCGCTCGGCGACGAGGTGTGGTTCGACGCCGCGCGCGGCATCGACCGGCCGCCCGACCGCCGCTCCGTCGGCCTCGTCTTCCAGGAGTACGCCCTGTTCCCGCACATGAGCGTGCGCGCCAACGTGGCCTTCGGCGGGGCTGAGCGGGCCGACGAGCTGCTCGAGCGGCTCGGCATCGCGCGGCTCGCCGGCGAGCGGCCGGGGCGGCTGTCGGGCGGGGAGCGCCAGCGCGTCGCGGTCGCCCGCGCGCTCGCACGCGATCCCGGGGTGCTGCTGCTGGACGAGCCGCTCGCCGCGCTGGACGCCCACACCCGCGCCGAGGTGCGCGAGCAGCTCGCCGACGTGCTCGCGGGTCTGGCGATCCCGGCGCTGCTGGTCACGCACGACTTCACCGACGCCGCGGCGCTCGCGGGGCGCGTCGGCGTCGTGGTCGACGGCCGGCTGCGGCAGCTCGGCACGCCCGAGGAGCTGCTCGCCCGCCCCGCCGACGCGTTCGTCGCCAGCCTCACGGGCGGCAACCTGCTGGTCGGCGAGGCGCACCCGCTGCCGGAGGGCGGCAGCGAGGTGCGCCTGGCGGGGGGCGCGGTGCTGCGCTCGGCCGAGCAGGCGGAGGGGCGCGTCGGCGTCGCGATCCACCCGTGGGACGTCGCGGTGGCGGAGGCCGCGCCGCGCGGCGAGGCCAACGCGGTCGCCGGCACCGTCGGGACCTCCACGCTGCACGGCGGCCGCACGCGGGTCCGCGTCGGCGAGCTGCTCGCCGAGCGCTCGACCGCCGCACCCGCGCTCGACCGGGGCGCCACGGCCTACGCGGTCGTCGCGCCCGAGGCCGTCCGCCTCATCCCGCTCCGCGACGAGGACCGGCCGTGAAGCGCGAGGCTCGGCGTGCGCGGCTGAGCGTCAGGCGCGGCCACGGCGAGCTGGGCGCCGCGGGTGGCCGAGACGCCGCCGTCGACGGCGAGCACCTGGCCGGTGACGTAGGCGGCGCCGCTGCTCGCGAGGAAGCCGACGCAGGCGGCGACCTCCTCCGGCGTCCCGGGACGACGCGCGGGGATGTGCGCGAACGACTCCCGCGACCCGCCCGGACGCCGGCCCGCGTCGATCCAGCCCGTGGCGACGGTGTTGAGCGTGATCCCGTGGCGTGCGAGCCGCGGCGCGGCGACGACGCCGAGCTCGGCCAGCCGGGACGGGTGCGGCTCGTCGGGCATCGGCGTGAGCCGGACGATGCGCCGTCGTCCTCGGCGTAGTGCAGCACGACGAGCCGGCCGTCGCCGGCGAGCTCGCGGCACACCGCGGCGCCGACGGGGCTGGGCGCGTCGATGACGAGCGCCGCCGCCCTGCGCCGGGGCCCGGGGCCCGGGCGTGCCGCCCATCACCGATCCGGGCGCCGCCCGCTCCCGACGAGCAGCACGACGACCTCGCCGGGCAGCAGGATGAACCGCTCCGGGTCGACCGCGCCGGCGGCGCGGTCCGGGTCGGTCGAGGTGACGAGCTCGGCGCGGTCGACGGCGTCGCCGGGGAGCTGCACGGTCACGTGCGCGGCGTTCCGGTTCGCGAGGGTGACGAGGCGGTCGGCGGCGTCGGCGCAGGGGGCGTCGAGCGGGGGCATCCAGAGCTCTCCCGCCGGTGCCCCGGCGACCGTCATCGCGCCGTGCGGTGCGGGCACCGTCACGGGTTCCGGCGACATCCCTCTCCCCTCTGGAACGTTTCAGACTGAAACGTTCCAGTAGGCTACGCGCGATGTCAAGCGGCAGCGATGCACCGCGGCCGGGCAGGGCGCCGAGGAAGGCCGGCCTCGTCGCCGTCGCGCGCACGCTCGGCGTGTCGCCCAGCACGGTCTCCAACGCCTACAACCGGCCGGACCAGCTGTCGGCGGCGCTGCGGGAGCGGGTCCTGCAGACCGCGTCGGAGCTGGGCTACGCCGGTCCCGACCCGGTCGCCCGCAGCCTCCGCCGCGGCCGTGCCGCCGCGGTGGGCGTCGTGTTCCACGACCGCCTGGCGCGCGCGTTCGACGATCCGGCCGCCGTCCTCTTCCTGCAGGGCTTCACGGCCGCGACCGACGAGCGCGGCCTCGCGGTCGTGCTGGTACCGGGCCTGCCCGACGGCGAGGCGAAGGGCGACGCGGTGCGCGACGCGGCGGTCGACGGGTTCGTGCTCCACGGCCTGGACGCCGGCGACCCGCTGTTCGCCGCCACGGTGGAGCGCCGGCTGCCGACCGTGCTCGTGGACGCCCCGCTCCTCGACGGCGTGGACTTCGTCGGGATCGACGACGCGGCGGCCGCCGCCGAGGCGGTCCGGCACCTGCTCGCGCTCGGCCACCGCCGCATCGGGCTGCTCAGCTTCCCCCTGGGCGAGGGTCCCGACAGCGTCGCCCGCCGCCGCCTCGCCGGCTGCCGCCAGGCGCTCGCCGGGGCGCCGGATCCACCGCTGCAGGAGTGCGCGGTGTCGAGCATCGAGGCCGGTCGCGCCGGCGCCCACGCGCTGCTCGACCGCACGGACTGCACGGCGGTGTTCGCGTTCAGCGACCCGATCGCGCTCGGCGCCAAGGCCGCCGCCGGCGAGCGGGGCCTGTCGGTGCCAGGCGACCTCTCGATCGTCGGGTTCGACGGCACCGCGCCGGCGGCGGAGGGCCTCACGAGCATCCACCAGTCCCAGCGGGACAAGGGGCGCCTGGCCGCCGACCGGCTGGTGGCGGGGCTCGGCCCGGACCGGCCGGCGCCGCGGCGCGAGCTGCTGCCGACCCGGCTCGTGGTCGGCGCGACGACGGCGCCGCCACGCTGAACGCGGTGCGGATCGCTGACCGGATCTCGCCGGCCGTCGAACGACGGCGTGTCGTAGTGCGTAGTGCCCCGGGACCGCAGTCCGATCAGGGGGAGGGTTCGCACACATGCGACGGAAGCGATCGATGTGGCTCGCCGGAGCGCTGGCGCTGGTCTGCGCCGCACCCGCGGAGGCCCAGGCGCCCGAGGTGCTGGACCCGGCGCTGACCGTGAAGGAGGCCGCGACCGGGCTGATCCAGCCCACGTCGATCGCCTTCCTCGGGCACCGCGACATGCTCGTGCTCGAGAAGGCGAGCGGGCAGGTCAAGCGCGTCCGCGGTGGCGTGACGACGACCGTGCTGGACCTGGACGTGAACTCGGCGTCCGAGCGCGGGCTCCTCGGCATCGCCCTGCACCCGAAGTTCCGCCGCAACGGCTGGGTGTACCTGTTCTGGAGCGAGAGCCGGACCGGCGAGGACTCCGCCGAGCTCGCCGACGTGCGGCTGTCCGCGAACCGGATCGACCGCTTCGAGTGGCATCGCGGCACGCTGGCGTTCGACCGCAACATCCAGCGGTTCCGGGCCTTCCAGGCCGACGCGGACCAGCCGCTGCGCGGCAACCACGACGGCGGGGTGATCCGCTTCGGCGCCGACGGCAAGCTCTACGCGATCGTCGGCGACACGGGCCGCCGCGGGCAGATGCAGAACCTCGTGGACGGGCCGTTCGGGCCGGACATCCCGGACGACCAGTTCGGCGGTCCCGAGCCCGACGACCTGCACCTGACCGGCGTCGTGCTGCGGCTCGACGACGACGGCGGCGCTCCGCGCGA
Source organism: uncultured Solirubrobacteraceae bacterium (assembly GCA_963827335.1). Classification (GTDB taxonomy): domain Bacteria; phylum Actinomycetota; class Thermoleophilia; order Solirubrobacterales; family Solirubrobacteraceae; genus DASQMT01. Next base: position 88,715 of record CAWHAP010000022.1, on the reverse strand, counting down.
CAACCCGTTCTGGACGACCGGCCGCGCGCTCGGCGGCGAGGTCGGCGCGAACCTCCAGCGGGTCTACGCCTACGGCATCCGCAACTCGTTCGGCCTGGCCGTCGACCCGCGCACGGGCAACCTGTGGGAGCAGGAGAACGGCGACGACAGCTTCAGCGAGCTCAACCGCGTCGAGAAGGGCATGAACTCGGGCTGGATCCAGATCATGGGCCCCGCGTCGCGCGTCGCGCAGTTCAAGGCGATCGAGACCGACCCCACGGTCCCGCAGCCCAACGCGCCGAACGGCTACTTCGGCCTGCAGCAGCTCCGCTGGCCGCCGACCAACATCGCCGACACGCCGGCGGAGGCGCTCGCGCGCCTGTTCATGCTCCCGGGCGCGCGGTTCAGCGATCCGGAGCTGGCCTGGAAGTACGAGGTCGGGCCCGGCGGCATCGGCTTCCTCGACGGCGACGACCTCGGCCGCCGCTACGACGGCGACCTGTTCATGGGCGGCTCGCGCGACCTGCTCGAGGGCGGGCACCTGTTCCGCTTCGACCTGACCCGGGACCGCAGGGCGGTCGACGTCGACGACCCGCGGCTGGAGGACGGTGTGGCGGACAACGTCGCGAAGTGGGAGCTGACGGAGAGCGAGAGCCTGCTCTTCGGCCGGAACTTCGGGACCGCGACGGACATCCAGACCGGCCCCGACGGCGACCTCTACGTGGTCTCGCTGAGCGCCGGGACGGTGTACGAGATCACGCGGAAGGAGCGCCGTCACGCACGGTAGGCGACGCAGTCGAACTCGACCCGCGCGCCGAAGAGGAGCGAGGCGCAGCCGACCGCGATCCGCGCCGGCGTGCGCTCCCCGAACACCTCGAGGTAGGCGCGGTTCATCTCGTCCCACTCGGCGAGGTCCGTCAGGTAGACGCTGACCTTGACGATGTCCTCCAGGCCGGCGCCGCAGGCGCGCAGGATCCGTTCGACGAGCACGAACGCCTGCGTCGTCTCGGCGCCGACGCCGCCCTCGACGATGCCGCCGGCGTCGTCCGCCATCCCGAGCATGCCGGCGAGGTGGAGCGTGTCGCCCGCCACCGCCGCGTGCGCGAACGCGGGGAACTCCGGGACCCCCGGCGCGTTGATCCGCTCCCAGCCCACCTGCCTGCCTCCTCGTGCGCGTTCGCGGGGATCATGACGACCGCCCGGCAGGCGCGTAGGCTCCGTCCGTGCGCGCCATCTCCGTGCGGGTGCTGGTGGTCGTGGCGACGTTCCTGCTCGTCGGCGCGACCGCCACCTCCTACGCCTGGCTCGCCCTGTTCGACGCCGACCGCTTCGTCGACCGGGCCACGGCGGCGCTGGACGACCAGGGCGTCCGCGCGGCGATCGCCGAGCGCGTCACCGACGACGTCGTCCTGCGCCAGGAGCCCGACCTGCTCGCCGCCCGCCCACTCGTCGCCTCGGCCGTCGCGGGCGTGATCGGCGGCGACGCGTTCGCGAGCCTGTTCCGCCGCGGCGTGCGCGACGTGCACCGCGCCGTGTTCCACGCCGACCGCAACACGGTGACGCTCACGCTCGTCGACGTCGGCATCGTGGCGAGCGAGGCCGCGCGCCGGCTCGCGCCCGCCCAGGCCGCGCGGCTCGAGGACGCGAGCGGCCGCGTGCAGCTGCTCCGCCGCGACGTGGGCGGCGCGACCGGGGAGGTGGCCCGGCGCGCCCGCCAGCTGCGCGCGCTCGCGATCGTGCTCGCGGTGCTCCTGGTCGCCGTGGCGGCCGCGGCGATCGCCCTGGCCGCGGACAAGCGCGAGACCGTGGAGGCGCTCGGCAAGGCGATGATCGCCGCCGGCCTGCTCGTCGTGTGCGCCGACCTGGTGGCCCGGGCGCTCGCGCTCGACCGGATCGCCGATCCGGTCGACCGGGCGGCGGCGCGCGGCGTGTGGGACGCGTTCCTCGGCGACCTGCGCACGACGGGCTGGCTGCTCTCCGGCAGCGGCGCCGTGGTCGCGGCGGCGGCGGCGTCGCTGATCCGCCCCGTCGACGTCGAGGGCCCGCTCGTCGCGGCCTGGCGGATCGTCGTCACGGAGCCGGAACGGCCCGCGCTGCGGCTGGTCCGCGGCGCCGGCCTCGTCGTCGTCGGCACGCTCGTGATCCTCCAGCCCACAACCGCGGTGCGGCTCGCCGCGACGCTCGCGGGCGTCTACGTCCTCTACAAGGGCGTCGAGGCGATCATGCACGTGCTCGCGCGGCCCCGGGCGCCCGAGCCGGCCGAGGCGCCCGCGCGCCGTCTCCGCCTGCCCTCCCCGCGCATCGCGGTCTCGGTGCTCGCCGCCGTGCTCGTCGGGGCGGCGTGCGCCGCCTTCGTCGGCAGCGGCGGCGCCGCCGCGCCGGCGGCCGACCTCTCCCGCTGCAACGGGCTGGCCGCGCTGTGCGACCGGCCGCTCGACGAGGTCACGTTCCCTGCGACCCACAACGCGATGTCGGCGCCGCAGCCCGGATGGTTCTCGTCGCTGCAGGAGGAGCCGATCGCGGTCCAGCTCACCGACGGCGTCCGCGGCCTGCTGATCGACACCCACTACGCCGACCGGCTCGACAACGGGCGCGTGCGGACGTTCTACGCGACGCCGGGCGACCTCAGCGCGGCGATCCAGCAGGACGGCGTGAGCGCGGACAGCGAGGAGGCGGCGCTGCGGCTGCGCGACCGGCTCGGCTTCCGCGGCGAGGGCGAGCGCGGCGTGTACCTGTGCCACACGTTCTGCGAGCTGGGGGCGACCCCGCTCGCGGCCGTGCTGGAGGACCTCCGCGCGTTCCTCGTCACCCATCCCGCGGACGTCCTCGTCATCGTCCACCAGGACGCGATCACACCGCAGGACTTCGTCGCGGCGATCGGCGAGGCCGGCCTGGCGCGGTACGCGATCACGCCGCCCGCGCCCGGGGCGCCGTGGCCGACGCTGGGGGAGCTCGTCGCCAAGGACCGGCGCCTGCTCGTGGTCGCAGAGAACGCCGCGGGCGGCGCGCCGTGGTACCAGCTCGCCTACGACCGGCTCGTGCAGGAGACGCCGTACGAGTTCCCGTCCACCGCGTCGCTCACCCTGCCGGCGGACCGGCCGGCGAGCTGCGTGCCGAACCGGGGGCCCGACGACGCGCCCCTGTTCCTGATGAACCACTGGGTCAACACCGACCCGGTCCCGCGGCCGAGCAACGCGGCCCTGGTCAACGCCTACGAGCCGCTGCTGGCGCGCGCCCGCGCGTGCGCGCAGATCCGCGGGCGGCACGTCAATCTGCTCGCCGTCGACTTCTACCGGCACGGCGACCTGTTCCGGGTCGCCGCCGCGCTGAACGGGGGATGACCTGCGCCGCCGGCCCGACGTGGGGCTGCTGGCGGTGCTGCCGCCGCTCGTCCTGTGCATCGCGTTCGGCGCGGGGCGCGTCGACGCGCCCGTCTCCCTGATCGGGCTGCTCTTCGACCGGCCCGCGGAGTTCGCGCTCGTGGCGACCGTCCTCTCCGTGGCCGGCGCCGCGCTGCTCTTCGTCCGCCCGGTGGAGCTGCGCGTCGCCGGCCTGCTCGCCCCGTCGCGGGCGCCGGAGCCCGCCGAGCACGCCCGGCTCGACGCGCTGCTCGCGCGCCTCGGCGAGCGCGCGGGGATCGACCCGCGCCGGCTGATCGTGCGCGTGCAGGACGCGGACGTGCTCAACGCCGCGGCCGGCGCGGCGCATCTGCTGTTCGTCACCACCGCCGCCCTGCGGCGGCGCGACCCCGAGCTCGAGGCGCTGCTCGCGCACGAGCTCGGCCACCACCGCGGCCTGCACCCGGTCGCCACCGCGCTCGTCTGGTGGGTCTCGCTGCCCGGCGAGGCGCTCGCGGCGGTCTACCGCGCGCTCCGGCGGCTCGCGGCGCGCGTGGCCGGGCGGATCCGGCCGCTCGCCTTCGCGCTGACCGCGGTGCTGCTGCTCTGGCAGGCGGTCGTGATGTGGCTCTACTACGTGGGCAAGCTCCTGGCGCTGTGGGCGTCGCGCGTGTCCGAGTACGCGGCCGACCGCGCCGCGGCCGACTGGGGCTACCGCGAGCCGCTGGCCCGCCTCTACGCGACGCTCGACGAGCCGGCCCCGGAGGGCCGGCTCGAGCGGGCGCTGGCGACGCACCCGCCGATCGAGCGGCGGATCGCGCTGCTCATGCCTCGAGCGTCGTCTTGAGCGCGGCGACGCGCTCGCGCCAGAACGCCTTCATCCGCTCCGCCTCCGCGGCGTCGGCGAGCCGGGCGTGCTGGACCGACGCGGTGCTGCGCGCGTCGCCCTTCGCGGCCAGCGCGACGTGCACGCGCCCCGGGCCGTCGCCCCAGTCGAAGCGCGCGGACCGCGGCGGCCGCGACGTGCGCTCGCGCAGGTCGGCGCCGGGCAGCCAGCGCGCGCGCTGCACCGGGTCGGCGAACGCGGCGTAGAGCGCCTCGACCGGCACGGCGACCGTCTTGGAGGCCGTGACCGTGAACCCGTCGGCGTGCTCGCCGGGCGCCCGCAGGCCGCGGACGCGCTCGTAGCTGTGCGTGATCGCCTGCGCGTTCCAGGCGAGCGGGTCGATGCCCAGCTCGGCCGCGACCCAGCGCGCGGTCTCGCGGTGGGTGCGCTGCGCGGCGCCCCACGCGTCGAGCGCGTCGAACCACGCCTCCCAGCCGCGCCCGGTGCGCTCGCGGATGGCCGCGTCGGACGTCGCCAGCCACGGCTTCGCCGCGCTCGGCTCGGGCGTGGCCTGCAGCAGCGCCGCGCGCGCGGCGGTGTAGCGCTCGCCGGTCTTCTCCATCCGCGCGCGGACGAGGCGCTTGAAGGACTGCTCGCGGGTCATGTCGTGCTCCTCTCGACGGCGGCGGACCCGCGACTCACGCTCGTGGCTCCCCGCCGGGAAAGGGGCAGCTGCCGGACCTGCGTCCCGGCGGCTCGAGGCCACCTTTGCCCCCGCTGGGCCGGTGGCGCGAGCACCGGAGCCGGGGGTTGGGCGCTGGGACGGGCGCCGGCTCCCAGGGTACCCCGGCCGGCGCGACCCGGCAAGCGCTACGTGGGAACCGGCGGGCGCGCGTCGTCGGCGGCGACCGCCGCGGCGGCCGCGGCGTCGCGCTCCCGGAACCACTCCTCGCCCTCGATCGAGAAGTTCGGCACGATGCGGTCCAGCACCCGCGGGAACCACCAGTTGGCCGGGCCGATCAGCACCATCACGGCGGGCACGAGCAGGCAGCGCACGAGCGTGGCGTCCACGGCCACGGCGACGCCCATGCCGACGCCGAACTGCTTCACGGTCGGGTCGCCGTTGATGATGAAGGCGAAGAAGACGCTGACCATGATCAGCGCCGCCGACGTGATGACCCGCCCGGTCGTCCCGACGCCCGTGATCACGGCGGCGCGGTTGTCGCCCTTCTCCAGCCACGCCTCCCTGATGTGCGTCATCAGGAACACCTCGTAGTCCATCGAGAGGCCGAAGAGGATCGCGAACATCATCAGCGGGACGAACGAGACGATCGGCACCTCGCCGTCGAGGCCGACGAGGCCGGCGCCCCAGCCCTTCTCGAACACGGCGGAGACGACGCCGAACGCGGCGCCGATCGACACGAGGTTCATGAGCCCAGCGGTGAGTGGGATCACCACGGAGCGGAACGCGAGCATGAGCAGGAGGAAGCTCAGGCCGACCACCACGACGATGGTGATGATCAGCCGGCCGCTGATCTCAGCGGCCAGGTCGACGTAGCCCGCGGTGGTCCCGCCCACGTCGGCGCGCAGGTCCTTGCCGGCCGTGGCCTTCGGGAGCGTGTCGTCGCGCAGGCGCTCGACCAGGTCGGCCGTGGCGCGGTCGGACGGCGCCGTGGTCGGCGTCGTGCTGAGCACGGCGGCCGTGCCGTCGGAGTTCACGAGCGGCTCGGTGACCGACTTGACGCCGGACGTCTGCTTGATCGCCTTCTTGAGGTCCTGCAGCCGCGGATCGGTCGCCGGCTGCTCGAGCTGCTTGCGCTTGTCGGCCGACTGCTGCTTGATCTTGTCGAGCTGCTTGTCGAGGCCGGGCTGCACCTGGGACTTCGCCTGTTCCTGGGCCTGCGCGGGCGGCACGCCCTGCGCCTCGAGCCCGCCGGCGATCTGCCCCTCCTTGGCCGTCGCCTGCTTGTTGGCCTTGTCCTTCTGGTCCTGTTCGTCCGAGCTCAGCTTGTCGAGGTTCTTCTTGTCGGGCTTGGCGGGCTTGGCGGACAGGTCGACGCTGACGAGCAGCGGGCCGTTGGCGCCCGGGCCGAACGCGGCGGTCATCCCGTCGTACGCGCGCCGCGCGTCGGTGCTGCGCGGGAGCGCGCCGTTGTCCTGCTGGCCCAGGTAGAGGTCGAGCGCCGGCAGCGCGAGCGCGACGAGCACCACGAGCGCGACCAGCGCGGAGGGCAGCGGGTGCCGCGCGACGAAGGCGCCCCAGCGCAGCCAGCCGTGCGGATGCCCGTCGGCCCGGCCCTGGGGCAGCGGCAGGCGCAGCCGGTCGATGCGGTCCCCGACCACGCCCAGCAGCGCGGGCAGGAGGGTGATCGCGGCCACGATGGCCACGGCGACCACGAGCGCGGCGGTGTAGCCCAGCGTCGTCACGAGCGGGATCTGCACGACGGCCAGGGAGAGCAGCGCGACCATCACCGTGCAGCCCGCGAAGACCACCGCGCCGCCCGAGGTCGCGCTCGCCCGCGCGATCGACTCCGCGGTGCCCATCCCGTCGCGGCGCTGCTCGAGATGGCGGGTCACGATGAACAGGGCGTAGTCGATCCCCACCCCGAGCCCGATCATCGTGGCGAGCGTCGGCGCCACCGTCGGCACTTCGGCGACGTGGCTGAGCAGCGTGATGATGGAGAGCCCGCACACGAGCCCGATCAGCGCCGTGACGATCGGCAGGCCCATCGCGACGAACGTGCCGAACGTGACCAGCAGGACGAGCACGGCCATGCTCAGGCCGATGACCTCGCTCAGATGCGTGTCGGGCTTGGAGACCTTCTGGCCGACGTAGCCGCCGAAGCCGACCTCGAGCCCGGCGCGGCGCGCCGGGTCGGCGAGCGCGACGATCCGCTCCGCGTCGTCGGTCGTCAGGTCGCTCGGACCCGGCTTGAGGCGCAGCGCGATGTACCCGGTGGTCTTGTCCTTCCCGAGGAACGCGGACCCGGTGTCGGACAGCGGGCTCGTCGCGTCGCGCACGTCGGGGTCGGCCTTGAGCGCTTGGACGGTGTCGTCGATCGGCTGCTTGTAGGCCGACGCGGTGATCTTCTTCCCGGCCGGCGCGCGCAGCACGACCGGGTTCGTGCCGTTGGCCTGCGACGGGAAGCGCTGCTCGAGCAGCGCCGTCGCGGCCTGGCTGTCGCTGCCCGGCAGCGTCAGGTTGTCGTTCACGTCCGGGCCGGCGCTGCGGGCCCAGACCGCGAGCACCGCGAACACCGCCAGCCATGCGCCCAGCACGATCCACCTGCGGTGGACGCAGGTGCGCCCGAGCCGGTACAGCGCACCCGTCACCGCCCAACCCTAACCAGCCGCCCGCGCGCGTGCGGGATTTCTTGGCGTGGGGCGCTAGGGTGGCGCCGCGTGACCGAGCAGGAGATCCTCGCGGAGCGGCCGGGGCTGGCCGTGAAGACGGGCCGTCACGGCCGCGGCGTGTTCGCTGCGCGGCACTTCGCCGAGGGCGAGGAGGTCGAGGTGTGCCCGACGCTCGAGCTGCCCGACGACACGATCACCGGCCTGCTGGGCGACTACGTGTTCGGCTCGGGCAACGAGGGCGCCTCGCTGCTGCTGCTCGGCTTCGGGATGCTCTACAACCACGACGCCGACGCCAACCTCGAGTACGTCGAGGCCGGCGACCGGCTGATCGCCTTCCTGGCCCTGCGCGACATCGAGCCCGGCGAGGAGCTCACGATCGACTACGGCCGCGAGTGGTGGGAGACGCGCGGCCTCGAGCCCGACTAGCCCAGGTCCGCCGGCTCCCCGATCGGGACCCACCGGAAGCGCGCGCGCACGTCCTGGGGCGCCCGCGCCAGCTCGCGCTCGACGGCGTCGCGGCCCTGGCGGAAGTGCTTCCAGCCCTCGTAGTGGATCGGGATCGCCAGGCGCGGGCGGACGAGCGCGGCGAGCTCGACGGCGTCGGCCGCGGTCATCGTGTAGCGGATGGGGCCGGTGACCGGGAACCGCACGCCGCCGAGGTGCAGGAGCGCGACGTCGACCGCCAGACGCTCGGGCACCTCGCGCACGCCGTCGTAGAGCACGGTGTCGCCCGAGACCCACAGGACGCCGCCTTCCTGCCCGTCCCAGCGCACGGCGAAGCCGATCACGTCGCCGACGATCGGGCGGCTCAGCGGCGGCCCGTGCCGGCACGGGGTGGCGGTGACCTCGACGGCCGGGCGGCCCGGCGCGTCGAGCGTCGTCGCCTGCCACGGGCCGAGCCCGCGCGCGCCCCCGCCGAGCCGGCCGGCGCCGGGCACGGTCGTCACCACGACGCCCGCCGCCGGCAGCAGCGCACGCCCGGCGGCGTCGAGGTTGTCCTCGTGGTGGTCGTGGGTGAGCAGGACGGCGTCGATCGGCCCCAGGTCGGCGGCGGCGACCGCCGGACCGGCGAGCTTGCGCGAGCCGGTGCCCCAGCCGAAGCGGTAGCTGCCGCCGGCCGGGTCGAACGTCGGGTCGGTGAGCAGCCGCCAGCCGGCGGCCTCGATGAGGACGGTCGGCCCGCCGATGTGCGTGATCCGGATCATGTGCCCCGCAGGAAGGCGAGGACGGCCTGGACGCGGCGATGGTCGACCGGCTCCTCGCCCACGCCGAGCTTGGCGAAGATCCCGGTGACGTGCCGCTCGACCGCGTGCGGCGTGACCACGAGCACCTCCGCGATGCCGCGGTTCGAGCGGCCCTCGGCCATCAGCTCGAGCACGTCGCGCTCGCGCGGGGTCAGCGCGTCCAGCGGGTCGTCGCGCCGCCGCCGCCCGAGCATCTCGGCGACGACCGCCGGGTCGAGCGCCGAGCCGCCGGCGGCGACGCGGCGGACGGCGTCGGCGAAGCCCGCGAAGTCGCCGACGCGGTCCTTGAGCAGGTAGCCGACGCGCTCGGCGCTCGCGCCGATCAGGTCGATCGCGTAGCGCTGCTCGACGAACTGGGAGAGCACGAGCACGCCGACGCCGGGATGGCGCGCCCGGATCTCGATCGCCGCGCGCAGCCCGTCGTCGGTCAGGTCGGGCGGCATCTGGACGTCGACGATCGCGACGTCCGGGCGATGCGCCGCGACCTTGCGCAGCAGGTCGATCGCGTCGCCCGCCTCCGCCACGACCTCGAAGCCCGCGTCCCCGAGCAGCCGCGCGATCCCCTGGCGCAGTAGCACCTGGTCCTCCGCCAGCACGATGCGCAGCGGTTCGGTCATCCCAGGGGGAAGCATGCCCGGACGAGCGTGCCGCCGCCCGCCGGGCTCTCCAGCTCGAGCGTCCCGTCGAGCGCGCCGACGCGATCCTCCAGCCCGCGCAGCCCGGTGCCGCCCCCGAACGCCGCCCCGCCGGCGCCGTCGTCGGCGATCTCGACCACGGCGCCGTCCGGCGGCGCGCGCCGGACGGTCACGCGGGCGTGCGTCGCCCCGGCGTGCTTGGCGACGTTGGTGAGCGCCTCGGCGACGACGAAGTACGCCGCCGTCTCGACCCCGGCGGGCAGGCGCTCGGGCAGCGCGACGTCGAGCTCGACGGGGATCGCAGCACGCGCAGCGAGCGACTCGAGCGCGGCGTCGAGCCCGCGCTGGGAGAGCACGGCGGGATGGATGCCGCCGGCCAGCTCGCGCAGCTCCCCGACGGCGGCGCGGGCGTCGGCCAGCGCCCGGCCGACGCGCTCGCGGGCGGCGCCCGGATCGTCCCAGCGCTGCTCGGCAAGCTGCAGCTCGATGAGCACGGAGACCAGCCGCTGCTGGGCGCCGTCGTGGAGGTCGCGCCCGAGCCGCCGGCGTTCGCGGTCGCCGGTCTCGACGATCCGCGCGCGCGACTCGCGCAGGGCGACGACCTGCGCGCGCAGCGCGTCCTCGAGCCGGACGTTCTCCACCGCCAGCTCCGCGACGCGGAAGAACTGGGTGCGCATCAGGCCGCGCAGGAACGCGACGGGCAGGAGGGCGAAGGCGGCGATGAACACGAGCTGGGCGGCCTGCTGCACGTCCTCGCTCGCGCCGGCGTCCTGCGCGACCGCCGACAGCGTGCCGAGGGCGAGCACCGCGGCGCCGGCGGCGAGCAGCGGGTCCAGGCCGCGCCGGCCGGCCGCGCCTGCCGCCCGGCGGCGCCGGAGCGTCAGGGCGATGCCGAGCACGACCAGCACGAGCCCGCCGGCGCGCTGCACGGCCTGCGCGGCACCGGCCAGCGACTCCACGTCGGTCACGAGCAGGAGGTTGCGCGGGCAGCCGCGGCAGTCCGGGTCGCCGAGGTCGGCGTCGAACAGCACGACCAGCAGCTCGGTGCCGAGCGCGACGGCGTAGGCCGTGGCCACCACCAGCCGCGGCCCCCGCGCCCCGACCCGCCCGGACGGGAACGCGAGCAGCAGGTGCAGGAAGACCGCGATCGCAAGCGGGTCGGCGATCGCGGAGACGAGGTAGGGGAGGGCGGCGTCGGAGATCACCAGCCCGCTGAGCAGGACGGTGCCCCCGAAGGCGACGAGCAGCGCGCCCGTGCGGTTGGCGGGCCGGCGGTGCCAGGCGAGGACGCCGACGGCGGCGAACGCCCAGCCGATCACGACGACGAGCACCGGCACCGCGCGGCCGCCGGCGGGCAGCCGCGTCGCGCCGGGCGCGAGCGCGAGCAGCGCGCCGCCGAGCGCCAGCGCCGCGAGCACCACGGCGGTGAGCAGCGCGGTGCGGGTGCGGTCGGTCCCCATCGGGCGCGAGCCTACGCCGCTGCCCCGGTGCGGTCAGCCGCACTCGCGCTGTCCCCTGCGCCTCACAGACCCCAGGCCCGCGGACGGGCACCGTTGACGGACCACCCCACGAGCCACGGAGCGTCCCCCATGCAGACCCCTGTCGCACCCCATCCCCACGACACGCCCGGCGTCCCCTACGGGGGCGGCGACGCTGTGCTGCGCCTCGACGGCGCCGTGCGCGTCTTCGGCCGCGGCGAGGGCGCCGTCCGCGCCCTCGACGACGTCACCCTCGCGTTCGGCCGCGGCACGTTCACCGCCGTGATGGGCCCGTCGGGCTCCGGCAAGTCGACGCTGCTCCAGCTCGCCGCCGGCCTGGACCGCCCGACCGCCGGCCGCATCCAGCTCGGCGACGCCGACCTGGCCGCGATGAGCGAGCGCACCCTCGCCCGGCTCCGGCGCGACCGCATCGGCTTCGTGTTCCAGTCCTTCAACCTGCTCGGCGCGCTGACCGCGGCGCAGAACGTCGCGCTCCCGTCGCGGCTCGCCGGGCGCCGGCTCGGCCGCGGCGAGGTCGCGGCCGCGCTCGCGCGCGTCGGCCTCGCCGACCGCGCCGGCCACCGGCCCGCGCAGCTCTCGGGCGGGCAGCAGCAGCGCGTGGCGATCGCCCGCGCCCTCGTCGGCGAGCCCGAGCTGATCTTCGCCGACGAGCCGACGGGCGCGCTGGACCGGCGCTCGGGCCGCGACGTGCTGGGCCTGCTGCGCGAGACCGTCGACGCGGGCGGGCGGACGCTCGTGATGGTCACGCACGACGCGTCAGCCGCCGCCTGGGCCGACCGGGTCGTGTTCATGGCCGACGGCCGGCTGGCCGGCGAGCTGCACGCGCCGACCGCCGAGCAGGTCGCCGACCACCTCAACGGGCTGGAGGGCTGAGCCATGCTCCGCATCGCCTGGCAGACCCTGCGCTCGCGGCGCGCCTCGCTCGCCGGCGCGTTCGTCGCCATCTGGCTGGCCGTCACGCTGGCGTACGCGGCCGGCCTCCTCATGACCGGTGCGCTGAGCGCGCCGGGCCCCGGCCGCTACGACGCGGCCGACGCCGTCGTCCGTGCCGATCCGACCGTGCAGCTCGGCGGCGACCTCGGCGGCGTCGACGTGCTGCCCGCGCCGCGCCTCGGCGCGGACCTGGTCGAGCGGGCCGCCGCCGTGCCCGGCGTCGCCCGCGCGGTCGGCGACGTCGTGTTCCCCGCCGGCCTGCGCGACGCGCACGGCGCGGCGGTGGGCGAGCACGTCCACGGGCACGACTGGAGCGGCGCCGTCCTGACGCCGTTCGCGCTCGATGCGGGCGCCGCGCCGTCGGGGCCGCGCGACGTCGTCGCCGAGGCCCGCCTCGGCCTGCGCGTCGGCGACCGGGTGCGCGTGACGACCGCCGCGGGCGGCGGCGCCTTCCGCGTCAGCGGCATCGCGCACGCCGCGCCCGGCGCGGATCCCGACCAGGCGGCGCTGTTCTTCAGCTCGGCCCGGGCCCGCGCCCTGTCCGGGGCGCCAGGGCACGTCACGGCGATCGGCGTCGTGGCCGCGGACGGCGTCGCCCCCGCGGCGCTCCAGGCGCGCCTGGGCGCGGCGCTCGGCGGCGGCGTCGAGGTGCTCGATCGCGCGCACGCCGCCGACGCGGACCCGGGATCGCCGCTCGCCGGCGACCGCGACCAGCTGATCGCCATGTTCGGCACGCTTGCCGGCATCGCTGGCGTCGTCGCGCTGTTCGTCGTCGCCGGGACGTTCGCGCTCGCGATCGCCCAGCGGCGCCGGGAGACGGCGGTGCTGCGCGCCCTCGGCGCGACGCCCCGCCAGGTGCGGCGGCTGATCGCGGCGGAGGCGCTGCTCGTATCCGCGGTCGCGACCGCGCTCGGCGTCGCCGCCGGCGCGCCGCTCGCGCGGGAGATCGTCGCCCTGCTCGCCGACCACGGCACCGTCCCGCGCGGCTTCGCGCCCGTCGGATCGTGGATCCCGCTCGCGGGCGCCGTCGCCATGGGCCTCGGCATCGCCCAGCTGGCCGTCGTCGCCGCCGCGCGGCGGGCGGGCCGGACGGCCCCGGCCGAGGCGCTGCGCGAGGCGGCGATCGAGCATGCCCGCCCCGGTGCGCCCCAGGTCCTCGCGGGCGTCCTGAGCCTCGCCGGGGGCGCGACGCTCGCGCTCGCCTTCTCCGGGATCTGGGCGCAGGCGTTCGCCGTGCTCGGCGGCATGCTGCTGGCGGCCGGCGTCGGACTGCTCGGCCGGCTGACGCTCGGCGTGCCGGCCGCCATCGCGGCCTGGCCGCTGCGCGCGCTCGGCGCGCCGGGCCTGCTCGCGAGCACCGGCCTGGCGGCCAACCGCTGGCGCACGGCCGCGCTCGCCACGCCGGTCGTGCTCATCGCGATGCTCGCCGGCACGCAGGGGCTCGTCCAGCACAGCGATCAGCGCGACACGGAGCGCACGACGGCCGCGCGGGTGACCGCGGACCACGTGGTCCGGGGTGGCGACGGCGGTCCGCTCGCAGCGGGCACCGCCGCGCGGGTGGCCTCGCTCGGCGGCGTGCGCGGCGTCGCCGAGGTCGTCCCGACCGAGGTGTACGGGCTCGACCACGGCCTCGGCGGCGAGAGCCCGTGGCGCGCCGCCGGCCTGGCGGCCGCGGGCGCGCCGGCGCTGGACCTCGGCGTCGTCGCGGGCGATCTGCGCGACGTGCGCGGCGACGGCATCGGCGTGAGCCGCGTGGTCGCCCACGACGGCGGCCTCGAGGTCGGGGACGCGCTCTCCGTCCGGCTGGCCGACACCGCCCGGCGGACGCTCCGCGTCGTCGCCGTCTACGACCGCGCGGCCGGGCTCGGCGACGTGGTGCTCGACGCGGCGCTGGCCCGCCGGCACACCGTCGACCCGTCGGCGGCGACGGTGTTCGTCGCAGGCGGTCCGGCCGCCGGGCGCTCGCTCGCCGCGTTCGCGGCGGACGCCGGCGTGGACGTCGCCGGCCGTGACCGCTACCTGGGCACCGTGCGCGCCGCCAACCAGGAGGACGCCTGGGGCATCTGGCTGATCATCGGGCTGACCGCCCTGTTCGCCGCCCTTGCGCTCGTCAACGCCACGGCGATGGCCACGGCCGAGCGCGGGTCCGAGCTGGCCACCATCCGCCTGCTCGGCGGCACGCCCGGACAGGTCGTGCGGATGCTCGCGCTCGAGATGGCGGCCACCGTCGGCGTGGCGCTGGTCGCCGGCGCGGCCGTCGTGTGGGTCGCCGTCGGCGGCGTCCCGCGCGGCGTGACCGGCGTGGCGCTCGTGGTGCCGGAGCAGCTCGCGCTCGGCCTCGTCGCCGGGATCGCCGGGCTGGGCCTGGCGGCCACGGTCGTCGCTGCGCGCCTCGCGCTGCGCGTCACGCCGCTCGCCGCGCTGCGGGTGCGCGAATAGCGTCCCGCGCGGTCGCGGCTCAGGCCGCGGCCGCGCGGCGCAGCGCGTCGACCACGGCGGCGGTGGCCGGGCGCGCGCGGTCGCTCGCCCGCACGGCGGCGAACAGCGCGCGGTCGTAGCGGCCTTCGGCGATGCGGCGCACGGCCACGCGCTCGTCGCGCTCGGGACGGCCGAGCGCCGGCACCAGCGCGGCCGCCCGGCCGGCGGCGACGAGGTCGAGCAGCAGGCGGAGGTCGTTCACGCGGTAGGGCACGTCGGGCTCGAAGCCGGCGGCGCGGCAGATGCCGGCGAACATGTCCGCGTAGGCCGTGCCGGTCCGCCCGCTCGCCCAGGCCGCGGTGCGCAGGCCGGCGAGGGCGACGGGCCCGTCGCCCTCCAGGGCCGGATGGTCGCGCGGCAGCGCGAGCAGCAGCTCGTCCGGCTCGAGCTCCACGCGGTGCAGCTGCGGCAGCCGCGGGCGCGGGGCGTGCTCGTACTCCTCCGCGATCGCGACGTCGAGCCCGGCGCGGGCGAGCAGCGGCAGCGACTCCTCGGCCTCGACCTCGGCGAGCTCCACGCGCAGGTCCGGATGGGCCGCGGCGAGCCGGTCCAGCGCGGGCACCGCGAGCGCCTGCGCGGCCGTCTGGAAGGCGGCGACGCGCACGGTCCCGCGCACGTCGGCCGACTGCGCGGCGAGCTCGGCCTCGATCTCCTCGACGCGCGCGAGCAGCTCGCCGCCGCGCTCGGCGAGCATGCGGCCCGCGTCGGTCAGCTCGAGCCGCCGGCCGACCTTGCGGAACAGCTCGACCCCGGCCTCGCGCTGGAGCTGCGCGAGCTGCTGCGAGACCGCCGACGGCGTGAAGGCGAGCGCCTCGGCCGCCGCGGCGATCGTCCCGCGCCCGGCGAACTCGCGCAGCACGGCCAGGCGTCGCGGGGAGAGCATCGTTGCAGTATCGCTTATGCTTCGACCAAAGAAGCATTCGCTTGTACTCAACTCTCGAGGCGGCGACGATGCACGGCATGGGAACGTTCCCGAGCTTCCTCGCCGTCGCCGCCCTCGCCCTCGTCGTCCCCGGGCCCGACACGTTCGTCGTGCTGCGGACCGCGCTCGCCGACGGGCCGCGCGCCGGCACGTGGGCGGCCGCCGGCTCGGCGGCGGGCAACCTCGTGTGGGGCGCCGCGTCCGCTCTCGGCGTGGCCGCGCTGCTCGCCGCGTCCGGCGTCGCGTTCGCCGTGCTCAAGCTCGCCGGCGCCGCCTACCTCGCGGTCCTCGGCCTGCAGGCGCTGGTCGCCGCGTGGCGCGGCGACGCGCTCGCGCCGGAGGCCGGCGAGCGACGCGTCGCCGCACGCGGCGCGAGCTTTCGCCGCGGGCTGGCGAGCGACCTCCTCAACGTCAAGGTCGGCCTCTTCTGGACCGCGCTCGTGCCGCAGTTCGCCGGTCCCGGCAGCGACGCCCTGCTCCCGGTCGCCATGGTGGCGGCGATGACCGCCATGGCCTTCGCCTGGCTGGCGGGCTACGCGCACCTCGCGGGGCGGCTGAGCCGGGCGCTGCGGCGCCGCCGCACGGCCCGCGCGGTCAACGGCACGGTCGGCGCCGTGCTGCTCGCGCTCGGCGCGCGGCTCGGCGCCGCACCGCACTGAGCCGGCGCGCGCGACCTGCCGGAATCGGGTACTCCGGGCAGGGTGCTCGCTCGACTGGTGCCCCTGGTGCTCGTGCTCGCCGCGCTCTGCGGCTGCGGCGGCGGCGGCGACGGTGCGAAGCCGTCCGCGTCGACGACGCCGTCGCCGTCCGGCGCCCCCGAGGAGACGGCCGACCCGGCCGCCGCGGCGCGGGCCGCCGTGGCCGACCGGCGGGACGCCATCCAGGCGGAGGTGCGTGCCCTGCGCGCGCTGAAGCCGCGCAGGGTGACCAACCTCTTCTACGAGCTGGACGGGCTCGCGCTGGAGCTCGGCTCCAGGCACTTCCAGGCCGACTCCGACATGCTCGAGCGGATGACCGCGCAGCTCACGGCGTCCGGGCTGGGCAGCCGATTCGCCGCGTTCCAGCAGCGCAGCCAGCGACGGGAGTGGGCCACGCTCGTCCCGGTCTGGAGACGGTACGCCGCCAAGCTCGCGCGGGTCCGGGCGCGCGGCGCGATGGCCCGCTCCGCGCGCGACTTCCAGCTCGCCGAGTGGCGCCGCTCGATCGCGGTGATGCGGGAGTTCCTCGGCCACCTGCGTCGCGAGTCACCGGAGTCGACGCACGACGGCTACTACCAGGCGCGCGCGTACGGCCAGGCGTCGCGCTGGCCCGTCGTGATCGCGGAGCCGTACAACCAGCGCAAGCGGCTCGTGCGCGGGCTGCGGCGGGACGCCCGGCGCCTGCGGGGGGCGGAGGAGCTCGGACCGCGGTCGCCGGCGGTGGGGGATGCCTACCGGCGCGCCATCGTGCGGTCCTTCGTCAGCCCCCTGCGCAAGGTGAAGCGCCGCGAGGCGATCGTCGCCCGCCAGCAGTGGATGCTGTACCGGCTGGCGCAGCTCGAAGGGACGCCGCGCGACGCCTACGAGGACGCGCGGAGCACGATCGCGCTCCAGGGCCTCTCGGACGCGCGCAACCCCTATGCCGAGCTCCGCGACGTCGGCCTCGAGCTCATGAACCACTACGTCGTGACCACGCGCGAGCTGCGACGAGCGCGTCGCCTGCGCACCTGGGCGCTGAAGCTGCTCGCGCGTCCGGTGCCGCCGATGCTGGAGCGAACGCGGAGCCGCATGGTCGCCCACTTCAAGGGGCTCGACCTGTCGCCGCCACCCGCCGGCGACCCGTTCGCGATCTTCGACATCTCGAAGGCGATCGAGCGCGGCGACAAGCGGATGAAGCGGATCCTGCGCCAAGGGGCGCGGCTGGTCGATTCCCCGCGGAAGCTGCGACAGGCGACGATCGACGCCCTGCGCGCGACGCGGCCGGCGTGACGCTCAGCAGAAGCGCGGCAGGTGGTGCGCGAGCTGCGCGCGCCACGACGGCCAGTCGTGCGGCACGTCGTGGCCCCACAGGTCGAGCTCGTGGGGGATGCCCTTCTCGGCCAGCAGCCCGGCGAGGCGGCGCGAGCTGTCGAGCGCGCCGGTCGTGTCCTCCCACTGGCCCTGGCCGCACACGAGCACGACGCTGAGCCGCCCGCGCAGCCAGTCGAGGTGGTCGCCGTGCAGGTGCGCGACGTAATCGGTCGGGTTGTTGAAGTACGTCGCCTCGCCGCGCTCCCCCCACGCGCCCCAGGCCGCCGGGTCGTAGTTGCCCGACAGCCCGAGCGCGAGCGGGAAGAGGTCGGCGCGCTTGCACGCGAAGTTGACGGCGTGGTAGGCGCCGAGGCTCACGCCGGCGGTCGCGATCTCCGCCGCGCCGCCGCAGTCGTCCTGGATCCAGGGCACGACGCGGTCGAGGATCCAGGACTCGTAGCGGCCGTGCTCGCGCGCCCGCGCCTCGAGCGGGATCGTCCCGTCCGACCACGACGCGCCGTCGAACGAGTCGACGCAGTAGAGCTTCATCCGGCCGGCCTCGATCAGCCCGCCGACGGCGTCGACGACGCCGCGCTGCTCGTACTCCCACGCGCCGCCGCGCTCGGCCGGAAACGCCAGCACCGGGCGGCCCCAGTGGCCGTAGGCGACCACGGATCCGTTCGCGCCGATCGCGTCGGACCACAGCTCAACGTGCCGGCCGGCCACGGCCGCGGACGGTAGCGAATCCCTCAGCCATCTCTCAGGCAGCTCTGAGGGCGCGCTCACGACGGGGGCCGATGCTGGAGCCATGCCTGCCTCTCCCACCCATCCCACCCTCGGCGAGTTCTACCTCGCCGACGTCCGCCGGCTCACCTCGCCCGAGCTCGACCTCGGCCTCTGGTGGCGGACGATGTCCTTCAACGGCCCGCGCTTCCGGGCCGCCTACGTGGTCGCCACCGGCGAGATCTACGTCATGCAGCACGAGGGCCTGCCCGGCGGCGGCCGCGTCGAGGTGATCGCCCACCGACGCACGATCGCCGAGGTGCTCGACGACCTCGACGGCATGGAGGCCGTCTGCGGCGACCGCGGCTCGCTGCGGTGGCTG
Organism: uncultured Solirubrobacteraceae bacterium; assembly: GCA_963827335.1. GTDB lineage: Bacteria > Actinomycetota > Thermoleophilia > Solirubrobacterales > Solirubrobacteraceae > DASQMT01. The sequence goes on along the minus strand of CAWHAP010000022.1, from coordinate 70,414 downwards.
CTCGACCGGCTCGCGCCCGCGCACGGCGACCTGTTCGAGGCGGCGCCGGCGGCCGTCGCCGCATGAGCTCAGCGGACGTGGCGGAAGACCGCGCGGACCTCGTCCACGTACGACGCGGGCTGCTCGAGCGCGGCGAAGTGCCCGCCGCGCTCGGGCTCGCCCCAGTGCCGGATGTCCGTGAAGCGCCGCGCGGCCCAGCGCCGCGACGGCCGCTGCAGCTCCTTCGGGAACACCGTGCAGCCGGCCGGCACGTCGATCGGCGGGCCCGGCGTGCCGCCGATCAGCTCGCGCACCTGCCGGATGCTCTCCCAGTACAGCCGCGCGGACGACGCGCCGGTGCCGGGCAGCCAGTAGAGCATCAGGTTGTCGAGCAGCCGGTCGCGCGGGACCACCGCCTCGAGGTCCCCGTCGTGGTCGGTCCAGGCCCAGAACTTCTCGGCGATCCAGGCGCACAGCGCGGCCGGCGAGTCGACCAGCCCGTACCCGACCGTCTGCGGTCGCGTCGCGTGCTCGGTCGAGTAGCCCGAGTCCCACTCGTCGGCGTGGCGCAGTGAGGCGAGCGCCGCGCGCTCCGCCTCGGTGAGGTCGTCCAGCGTCGCGGGGTCGGGCGGCGCGAGCGGCGGCACGAGGTGGATCGCGGCGACGTGCTCGGGGTCCTGCTGCGCGAGGCTCGCGGCGATGCTGGTGCCCCAGTCGCCGCCGCCCGCCCCGTAGCGCGCGTAGCCGAGCCGCGCCATCAGGGCCGCCCACGCGCGCGCGATGCGCTCGACGCCCCAGCCCGGCTCGGACGGCTTGTCGCTGAAGCCGTAGCCGGGCAGCGACGGGCAGACGACGTGGAACGCGTCGGCGGCGTCGCCGCCGTGCGCCTCGGGCTCGGTCAGCGGGCCGAGCACGTCGAGGAACTCGACGACCGATCCGGGCCAGCCGTGCGTGAGGATCAGCGGGAGCGCGTCGCGGTGCGGCGAGCGGACGTGCAGCAGGTGGATCCCGAGCCCGTCGAGCTCGGTCCGGAACTGCGGCAGCGCGTTCAGGCGCGCTTCGGTCGCCCGCCAGTCATAGGCCTCGGCCCAGTGGCGGCAGAGCGCCTGCAGGTCGGCGAGCGGGACGCCCTGCGATCGGTCGGGGACCGTCTCGCGCTCCGGCCAGCGCGTGCGGCGGAGCCGCTCGCGCAGGTCGTCGAGGTCGGCGTCGGGCACCGCGAGGCGGAACGGCTCCATGCGGCTAGGGCATCGGGGCCCGGAAGTCGACGGCGCCGGGCGGCGGCTCCGTGCCCGGCACGTAGTCGCGCACCCAGGTCGTGTTGTCCTCGAGCATCAGGTTGACCTCGGGCGCGCGCATCGTGGACACGAGCACGACGCGGACCTCCGCGTCCGTGCGGTTCTCCAGCCGGTGCGCACCGTCGCGGCCTGCCGGGAACGCGACGACCTCGCCGGCGGGGAGCTCGCGCTCGCCGCCGGGCGCGACGAGCGTCGGGCGCCCGGCGAGGACGAGCAGGAGCTCCTCGTTCGCGAGATGCGCGTGCAGCGGGAACGTGGCGCCGCCCGGCGGGACGGCGAACAGCGACGCGCCGAGCTGCTGCGCCCCGGCCTGCCGGCCGACGAACGCGCGGCGCCAGTGGAACGGCGCTTCGTCGCGCTCCGCGTCCCACTCGGGCTCGAAGAGATTGGGCATGGCGGCGGACCCTAATGCAGGGGGCAGATCAGGGGCGGGAGCTCGCGGTGCGCGCCGTCCGCGGCGGTCGCGCCGGCCTGCCAGGCGACGCCGGCGAACGTGACGAGCGCGAGGGCGACGCCGAGCAGCAGGTCGCGGGCGCGCCGGCTCATGCCGGGCTCGCGGCGATCCGCGGCGCGCGCCGCTCGAGGATCGGGAGGTGCACGGCCGCGGCGAACAGGCTGAGCGCGATGCAGAGCACCCACATCGCGTCGTACGCGCCCGTGCGCTCGTAGACGACGCCGCCCAGCCACACGCCGGCGAACGCGCCGACCTGGTGGCTGAGGAAGACGACGCCGAACAGCATCCCCACGTGGCGCGTGCCGAACATGAGCGCGACGAGCCCGGAGGTCAGCGGCACGGTCGAGAGCCACAGCAGCCCGATCGCCGCGGCGAACAGGAGCACGGTGAACGCGGACTGCGGGAGGAGGAAGAAGAGCGCGAAGGCGACCCCGCGGCCGAGGTAGATGCCGCTCAGCAGCAGCCGCTTGGGGTGGGTGCCGCCGAGCACGCCGGCGCTGTAGGCGCCGATCACGTTGAACAGCCCGATCAGGCCGAGCGCCCACGCCGCGAGGCTCGTGCTCAGCCCGAGGTCGGTCAGGTAGGGCGGCAGGTGCGTCGAGATGAACGCGATGTGGAACCCGCAGACGAAGAAGCCGGCCGTGAGCAGCAGGTAGCTCGGGTGGCCGAACGCGCGCCGCAGCGCCGCGCGCGTCGACTCGGCCGGCTCGCCCGCCGCCGCGTCGTCACCCGCGCCGCGCCCGCTCAGCGCGACGGCCAGGATCGGGACGAGCGCGACGAATCCGCCGAGCAGCAGCAGCGCCGTGGCCGGCCCGTAGGCGGAGATGAAGCCCTGACCGAGCGGCGCGAACAGGAACTGGCCCATCGAGCCGGCCGCCGTGGCGAGCCCCATCGCCCACGATCGGCGGTCCTCGGGCACGAGCCGCGCGAACGCGGCGATGACGATCGTGAACGAGCCGCCCGACAGCCCGAGCCCGATCAGGACGCCGCCGCTCAGCGCGAACGCCGCGCCGCTCGTGCTCGCCGACATGAGCGCGACCCCGAGCGCATACGCGGCGCCGCCCGCCGCGAGGACCCGGCCCGCGCCGTACCGGTCGGCGACGGCGCCCGCGAACGGCTGGCCGAGCCCCCACAGCAGGTTCTGGATGGCGATCGCGACCGCGAACGTCTCGCGGTCCCAGCCGCGCAGGTCCGACAGCGGGTCGGTGAACAGGCCGAAGCTCGTCCGCGTGCCGAAGGTGATGATCGCGATCAGGCAGCCCGCGGCGATCACCACGGTGCGGCTGCGCCACCAGGGGGTCGAGCTCATGCCGGCCGGACCGTATCATGTTCGGTTCAGTCATTGAACCGAACCTGCTACGTTCCCGGCGATGCCGCTCGGCACCGACTACGGGGGTCAGAACTGCTCGCTCGCGCGGTCGCTGGAGGTCGTCGGCGAGCGCTGGACGCTGCTCATCCTCCGCGACCTGTTCTTCGGCGTGCGCCGCTTCGGCGCGCTGCAGGCCCACCTCGACATCCCGCGGGCGGTGCTCTCGGCCCGGCTCGCGACGCTCGTCGCGGAGGGGCTCGTCGAGCGCCGGCCGTACCGTCCCGGCCGCGACGAGCTGCATCTGACGGAGCGCGGGCTCGAGCTGTGGCCGGTCGTCTACGGGCTGCTGCGCTGGGGCGACCGCCACTACGGCGCCGACGGCGGCGCGGGCCGCATCTTCGCCCACGCCGTCTGCGGCACCGACCTCGACGACGCCGGGTGCTGCGCCGCGTGCGACCGCGCGCCCGGGCCGGCCGAGCTCGTCATGCGCCCGGGCCCCGGCCGCCCGGCCGCGCCGCGCACCGATCCGGTCAGCCGCGCCCTGCGCGCGCCCCACCGGCTCCTGACGCCGCCCTAATTCACGCGCACGACGAGGTCGGCGCGCGCCCGCGTGGTCGCGACCAGCCGGGCGTTGACCTGGTCGCTGCGCTCGACCCACGCGGCGGCATAGGCGGGCGCCTTGCCGAACGCGACGTGTCGCCGCACGAGCCGGTCGAGCCGCACGCGCTCGTCGCTCTCGACGAACCAGCACGCGTCCAGCAGCGGCCGCACGCCGCGCCAGGCGCCGTCCGCGAGCAGCAGGTAGTTGCCCTCGCAGACGACGAGCGGCACGTCCGCGGGGACGGGGATCGCGCCGGCGATCGGCTCCTCGATCTCGCGCCGGAAGGCGGGCGCGTAGACGACGGGCTCGTCCGCCGCCCGCAGCCGCGCGAGCAGCGTCACGAGGCCGCCGGGATCGAACGTGTCCTGCGCGCCCTTGCGGTCGGCGCGCCCGAGCCGCTCGAGCTCGGCCTGCGCGAGGTGGAAGCCGTCCATCGGCACGACCGCGGCGCGGTCGCCGAGCGCGCCGGCGAGCTGCGCCGCGAGCGTGGACTTGCCCGCGCCGGGCGCGCCGGCGATCCCGAGGAGGCGCCGGCCGCCGGCGGCGGCGAGGCGCACGGCGCGGTCCACGGCGGCGCTGGGCTCGATCTCCTCGATCACCGCATCAGTATGCGCGCGGGAATATCCCGGGTCCGCGCGTGTCGTTGGTGGCATGTTCAACGCACCCAGCGCACTGCTCGTGGCCCGCGCCCTGAGCCACCAGCCCGCCCCGGCGCCGCGCCGTCCGCGCCGCCGCCCCCGCCTCTTCGCCCTTCGTCTGCGGCGGCCCGCTGCACCGGCGCCCGCCGTCCCGCCCCGCGGGCGCCAAGCCGCGAGCGGCTAGCCCGCGCGTGGCGGATCGCCCTGCCCGTCCGCGGCCAGCTCGCGTTCCACCTCGTCCACCAGCTCGAGATGGAGCGCGAGCAGGCCGCGCAGGAAGCCGAGGGTGAGCCGCAGGTACTTCTCGCGGTGCGGGAGCGTCGCGGCGCGCGCCTCGGCCTCGTCCAGCCGCGCCGACAGGTCGGCGACATCCGCCCGCAGGGTCCCCAGGCTCGCGCGCGTCGGCGGCTCGCCGACGAGATCGCAGATCAGCAGGCGCAGCAGCGCGTCGCTCCTGATCGGCGCCACCTGCACGGGCGTGCGCGCGTAGGCGCGCAGCGCCTCCAGGCCCTGCTCCGTGAGCGTGTAGACCGTGCGCTCGCGCGTGCGGCCGGGTTCCTTGTGCGTCTCGAGGTAGCCGAGCCGGGCGAGGCGCTTGGGCTCGACGTAGTACTGGCTCTCGCCGGCCCAGTCGAGCAGGCGGTCGCGCCGGGCCATCGTCAGCAGGTCGTGGGCGCCGGCGCCCGTGTCGCCGACGAGGCCGAGGATCTCGTAGGAGAACATGGTGAGCTCGTCGCGGGCCATAGCTATGGTGTGTAGCTTAGGGGAGCGCGCCGTCACCCCGCGTCGCGGCGGGCCCGCAGCGCGGCGCGCTCGGCTTCGTTCTCCGTGAGCGCGATCGCCTCGTCGTAGGCCGCGGCGGCAGCGGCCGCATCCCCGGCGCGCCGGCACAGCTCCGCGCGCGCCGCGTGCAGCGGCTGGTACCGCGCGAGCCGCGCGTCCTCCGCGAGCCCGTCGAGCACCGCGAGCCCGGCCCGGGGCCCCTCGGCGAACGCGACGGCGACCGCGCGGTTGACGGTCACCACCGGCGAGGGATCGAGCCGCTCGAGCGCGGCGTAGAGCCCGGCGATCTGCGGCCAGTCGGTCGCCGCCCACGAGGCGGCCCGGTCGTGCAGCGCGGCGATCGCGGCCTGCACCGCGTACGGTCCGGCGCCTCCGAGCCGGAGCGCGCGCTCCAGCACGCCGGTGCCCTCGGCGATCCGCGCCGTGTCCCATGCGGTGCGGTCCTGCTCCTCGAGCGCGACGAGCGATCCGTCCGTGCGCACGCGCGCCGTGCGGCGCGCGTCCGTGAGCAGGAGCAGCGCGAGCAGCCCGAGCGCCTCGGCCTCGTCCGGCATCAGCCCGGCGATCAGGCGCGCGAGCCGGAGCGCTTCCTCGCACAGGTCGCCGCGCACGGGCGCGGTCCCGCGCGTGGCGGTGTGGCCCTCGGTGTAGATCAGGTAGACGACGCGCAGCACGCCGGCCAGCCGCTCGGGGAGCAGGTCGTCGGGCGGCACGCGGAACGGGATCCGCGCGCGGGTGACCTTGCGGCGCGCGCGCACGAGCCGCCGCTCCATCGCGCTCTCGCTCGACAGGAACGCGCGGGCGATCTCGGGCACCGTGAGCCCGGCGACGCTGCGCAGCGTCAGCGCCATGCGGGCGTCCGCGGCGAGCGCCGGGTGGCAGCACGTGAACAGCATGGCCAGCTGGTCGTCGGCGTCCAGCGCGGAGCGCTCGAAGTCGGGCTCGGGGTCGTAGGTCACGGGCGGGGCGAGGTCGGGTGCGTGGGCGGCGGCGACGCGCTCGTGGCGCAGGCGGTCGAGCGCCCGGCGCCACGCGGTGGTGGTGAGCCAGGCGCCGGGGCGGTCGGGCACGCCGCGGCGGTCCCACTCGACCGCCGCGGCGACGAACGCGTCCTGCACGACGTCCTCGGCGAGCGCGAGGTCGCCGTCCAGCCGCCGGGTGACGGCGGCCAGGACGGCGGCGCGCTCGTCGCGGAAGGCGCGCTCGAGCGCGCCCGCGGCCGGGTTCACGCGAACTCGAAATGCGTCATCGGGCGCACCTCGTTCGAGCCGTACTCGGCGCTCGGCATCTTGGCGGCCCACTTCGTGGCCTCGTCGAGATCCGCGACGTCGATGATGTAGAACGAGAAGAGGATCTCCTTGGTCTCGGCGTACGGGCCGTCGGTCACGGCCACCTCGCCGTCGCGCCGGCGGACGGTGGTGACCGCGTCGATCTCCAGGCCGCTGCCTCCGACCATGACGCCGGCCTGCTTCATCTCCTCGTTGAGCTCGCCCCAGCGGGCCATCTCGGCGTCGAACTCGGGGGTGCCCTCCTGCGCGCCGGCGCCCTCGGGGAAGTGGAGCATGATCAGGTAGTGCATGGTGACCTCCGTGGTCGTCGTGATCGTGTCGATGCCACGACGCGCGAGGGTGGCGCGACCGGACACCGCTGGTCGGAGTTGGCGCGTCGCCGCTCACCCACCGAACGCCGCGGCGCCCGGATCCTCGGCGAGCGTCGCGCCGAGCGCGGCCGTCGCGACGAGGATCCAGCAGCCGATGAACAGCCACGACAGCAGCGCGAAGGCGACGCCGATCATGCCGAACTCCCCGGCCGCGGTCCCGACGGCGTGCGGCATGTAGATCACGGAGGCGACGCCGAACGCCGCGAGCGAGAGCGCCGTGAGCATCGCCTGCGGGACGAGGCGCCGCCAGGCGATCGCGCGACCGACGAGCAGCCAGGGCGTGAACAGCCACAGCCCGCAGCTGAGGGCCAGCGACGCGGCCACGGCCGCGGCCCCGTCGAGCAGGCCGACGATGGCCGGCTGGAGCGCGAAGTACAGGAGGAAGGCGAGGATCCACAGCAGCCCCCAGAGGTTCCCGCGCAGGCCGAGCTTGCCGAGGTTCCAGGCCTTGACGTAGAGCCGCTGCAGCGCGCGCGTGAACGAGAGCGCCGACAGGACCAGGATCAGGACGCCCAGCGCGCTGACGCTCACGTGCACGCCGTCGGGTCCGCCGACCGCGGCGTCGAGGGCGTCCGCGGAGCTGCCCTTCAGGTTGAAGCGTTCGGTCAGCTCGCCCGAGAGCTCCCGGCCGCTGTCGCGCGAGAACACGCTCACGACGAGCAGCAGCGGCAGCAGCGCCGCGAAGGCCTGGCCGGCCAGCGCCATGGCGCGGTCGAAGCCCTCGAGCGCGACGAAGCGGGCGAGCGATCGGCGGCCGACCGACAGGATCGTCTGCACGTTCACGGACGCGACGCGCCCGTCAGGGGCACCGCTGGAAGGAGAGGAGGCAGACGTCGTCGTCGCCGGCGGCGTCGCTCAGCAGCTCGTCGTACAGCGCCACGACGAGCTCGTCGGGCTGCGCGCCGGCCCGATCGCGCACGGCGGCGACGAGGCGGTCGAGTCCCGTGTCGAGCGACTCCCCGCGGCGCTCGACCAGCCCGTCGGTGTAGAGCAGCAGGCCCTCGCCGGCGGCGAGCGTCAGCTCCGCCTGCCCGCGCGGTTGCCCGGGCAGCACGACGCCGAGCGGCGGCGAGCCGCCGTCGAGGAACAGCTCCGCGCGCGGGAGCAGCAGCGGCGGCAGGTGGCCCGCCGAGGCGAAGCAGACGCCGCCGCCGTCCGGGTCGACCTCCGCGTAGGCGACCGTGGCGTAGCGCGCGTCGGGCACCTGCTCGACGAACGTGTCCAGGTGGCCGAGCACGACCGCCGGCCCATGGCCCGCGCCGGCCAGCGCGCGCAGCGCGCTGCGCAGCTGGCCCATCGCGCTGGCCGCGCCGAGCCCGCGCCCGACCACGTCGCCGATCACGACCGCGACCCTCCCGTCCGGGAGCGCGAACGTGTCGTGCCAGTCGCCGCCGACCTCGAGGGTCATCCCCGCAGGCCGGTAGAGCGCGGAGACCGTGAACCGCTCGTCCTCGGGCGGCGCGCCCGCCAGCATCGCCTGCTGGAGCCGGTGCGCGACGTCGCGCTGCTCCTCGAACAGCAGCGCGCGGTCGAGGGCGAGCGTGACCTGGGCGGCCACGGCCGCGGCGAGGGCGCGCTCCTCGAGCCCGAGGTCGCGCGGCGGGTCGTGCTCGACCCAGAGCACGCCCGTGACGTGCGCGCCCCCGACCGGGAAGGCGGCTCGCGAGGGCAGCGGCGGCGGGACGCCCGCGCCGCCGAGCGCGTGGACCACGCGGTCGCCGATCGCGAGCCCCGCACGTGCGGCGCCCAGCGTGGCGGCGAGCTCGTCGCACGCCACCGCGCCGACGGCGGGGGCGTCCGGCGCCGCGGCCAGCGTCGCGCTGAGCCGCTGGAGCCGCTCGGCGTGCTCGCGCGCGAGCCGCTCGCGGTCGCGCGCGCCGACCAGCTCGCGCTCGTAGCGCCGCCGCTCGGTGGCGTCGAAGATCGTCGTGCGGATCAGGCGCGGCTCGCCGTCGGCGTCGCGGTGGACGACCGCGTTGACGAGCGTCGGCATGCGCGTGCCGTCCGCGCGCACGACGTCGAGCGCGATCTCGCGGACGGTGTCCTGCATCCGCAGCAGCGGCGCGTAGTGCGTCTCGTGGTAGATCCGGCCGCCCACGCTGAGCAGGTCCTGCCACCGGCGCACGCCGACGAGGTCCTCGTGGCGGTGGCCGGTCCACTCGAGGAACGTGCGGTTGACGCGCACGATCACGCCGTCGGGGTCCGTGGTCAGGTAGCCGCACGGCGCGTGCTCGTAGAGGTCGGCCGCGTCCTCGTGGAGGTCCTCGGCGTTCACAGGAAGGCCCGGATCGCGGCGATGGTCTCCTCCGGGGCGCTCAGGTTCGGGCAGTGGCCCGTCGCGTCGAGCAGCGCGAACGCGGAGCCGGGGATGGCCTCGTGCACGTACCGGCCCACGGCGGGCGGGGCGATCGCGTCCTCGCGCGTCTGGAGCACGAGGGTCGGGACGGTCACCGCCGCGAGGTCGTCGCGGTTGTCCGACAGGAACGTCACGCGGGCGAAGCGCGCGGCGATATCCGGGTCCGTGCGGCAGAAGCTGTTCGTCAGCTCCTCGCCCAGCTCCGGCCGGTCGGGCGTGCCCATGATCACCGGCGCCATGGCCCGCGACCAGCCGAGGAAGTTGCTCTCGAGGGACTCGAGCAGCTCGTCGATGTCCGCGGGGCTGAACCCGCCCGTGTAGCCCCCGTCGTCGAGGTAGCGCGGCGACGGCCCGACGAGCACGAGCTTCGCGAACCGCGCCGGCTCGCGCACCGCAGCGAGCACGCCGATCATCGAGCTCACGGAGTGCCCGACGAAGACCACCGGACCGAGGTCGAGCGCGGCGAGCAGCTCCAGCACGTCCTCGGCGTAGCCGTCGAGCGAGCCGTGCCGCTCGGGGTCGTAGGCGGCCGGGTCGGCCTCCCCGGCGCCGGCGTGGTCGAACAGGACCACCCGGTGATCGCCGGCGAACGCCGGCGCGACGAGGCGCCACAGGTGCTGGTCGCACCCGTACCCGTGGGCGAACACGATCGGCGGCGCCCCCTCGGGCCCGGAGAACGCGACGTTGTGGCGGCGCAGGACGTCCACGCCCCGATCCTATGCCGCGCGGTCAGCGGGCGTAGGCCGCGGGCACGCCCCCGTCGACGTTGAGCATGTTCCCGGTGCTCTTGCCGGACCGCGCCGGGGAGGCGAAGTGCAGCACCGCCTGGGCGATGTCCCCGGGCAGCACGTTGACGTTCAGCGTGGTGCGCTTGCGGTAGTGCTCCTCGAGCTCGTCGGGTTCGATCCCGTACGCCGCCGCGCGCTCCTCGCGCCAGGAGGAGTCCCAGATGCGCGAGCCCTGGAGCACCGCGTCGGGGTTCACCGTGTTCACGCGGATGCCTTCCGCCCCGCCCTCCTCGGCCAGGCAGCGGGCGAGGTGCAGCTCGGCCGCCTTGGCCGACGAGTAGGCGGCGGCGTTCTTGCCGGCGACCACCGCGTTCTTGGAGGCCACGAACACGATCGCGCCGCCGCGCTCCTGCTGCTTGAACACGCGGAAGGCCTCGCGCGCGACCAGGAAGTAGCCCGTCACGAGGATCTCGTGGTTGCGCCGCCACTCGTCCAGCGACGTGTCCTCGAGCGCGGCGCTCGAGGCGACGCCCGCGTTGGAGATGACGATGTCGACGCCGCCGAAGCGCTCGACCGCGGCCGCGAACGCGCCCGCCACGGACGCCTCGCTCGTGACGTCGCCGCTGACCGCGAGCCCCTGGTCGCCGTAGCCGGAGACGGCGGCCTCCGCGCCCTCCTGGTCGAGGTCGAAGGCGACGATGCTCGCGCCCGCGGCGCAGAGCGCGTCGCCGATCGCGCGGCCGATGCCGCCCGCGCCGCCGGTGACGAGCGCGACCCGGCCCTGCAGCTCCCCGGGCGGCGGCGCCTGCGCGAGCTTGTAGAGCTCGAGCGGCCAGTACTCGATCGCGAAGCTCTCCCCGGCGTCGAGCGACACGAACCGCCCGAGCGCCTCGGCGCCCGCCATCACCTCGATCGCGCGGTGGTACAGGTCGCGCGAGACCCGCGCCTGCTTGGCCGTCGTCCCGGTCGCCACGAGGCCGACGTGCTGGACGAGCACGATGCGCGGGTCGGGGTCGGCCGGCTCGGTCGTCTCGTCGCCGTGGGCCTCCACGTAGGCGCGGTAGTCGTCGCGGAACGCCGCCGCCCCCTCCCGGATGCGCGCGCGCAGCGCGTCGGCGTCGTCGGCGTCCGGGTCGAACGGGATCCACAGCGGCGTGCGCTTCGTGTGGACGAGGTGGTCGGGGCACGGCGCGCCCACGGTCACGAGCCGCTCGGCCTGGGCGGAGGCGACGAACTCGAGCGCCCGCGGGGAGGCGTCGGCCTCGAGCAGCTTCGGCCGCTCGCTCGACACCGCGCCGCGGATCGCCGGGAGCAGCTCGGCCAGCAGCGTCGCGCGGCGCCCGGGGTCCAGCCGCCCGGCCGCGGCGTGCGCGCCGCCGAAGCGCGGCCGGTCGCCCGTGCGCTCGTTGACGAAGGCGACCGCCTGGTTGACGACCTCGATCGTGCGGCGGTAGGCCTCCTCGGCCGTGTCGCCCCAGACCACGAGCCCGTGCTTGGCGAGCACCACGAGCTTGAGGTCCGGGTTGGCCCGCGCGGCCTCGCCGACCTGCTTGGAGAGCGTGAAGCCGGGGCGGATGTAGGGGATCCACGCCGCCTCGTCGCCGAAGCACTCGCGCACGAGCCGCTCGCCGTCGGCCGTGCCCGCGAGCACGTTGATGCCGTCGGGGTGGGTGTGATGGACGTGCGGCGCCGGCACGAACGCGTGCAGCAGCGTCTCGATCGAGCAGCGCGGCATCGCGGGGTCGAGCTGGCAGCGGGCGAGATAGGCGACCATCTCCTCGTCGCTCATCGCGTCGCGCTCGAACAGCGGCAGCACCTCGTCCAGGCGCAGGCCCGTGAAGTGCTCCGGGCCCATCGTGGCGAGATCCGAGCCCGAGCCCTTGACCCACATCACCGGCGTCTCGCGGCCGGCGTGGTCGGTCGCCGTGCCCTTGGCCGACGTGTTGCCGCCGCCGAAGTTCGACACCGCGCGGTTCGCGCCGAGCAGGTGCGAGGCGAGCACGAGCTGCGCCAGGAGGTCGCCGTCGGGCGGGCCGCCGTCGCGCGGCCAGAGGTCGTCGACGGGGTCGATCAGGGGGGTGACGGTGCTCATCGGGTGATCTCCTCATGCGCTGCGCGCTCGGCCGCGACGCGGGTGGTGTAGCCCGACGCGCGCAGCTCGGCGACGGGATCCTCGGCCGCGCCGGCTGCGGCGCGCGCGGCGGCGCACAGCGGGCGGACGTCGGTGCGGAAGGCGTCGAGCAGCACCTCGTGGCCGCCGAGCACGTCGCCGGCCTGCTGGAACGCGGAGAGCGCGTCGCGGTCGACGAGCAGCGCCTTCGCGTAGGCCTCCTGCAGCTGCACCACGCTCAGCACCATCGCCTCGACCTTCGCCTCGACGTTGTGGGACTGGTCGATGGTCAGGCGCGGGAGCGGGTGGTCGGGATCCGCATCCGCGGCGAGCTCGCAGAAGATCAGGAACAGCTCGAACGGGTTGACCGAGCCGACGATCAGGTCGTCGTCGGCGTACTTGCGGTTGTTGAAGTGGAAGCCGCCGAGCCGGCCCTCGTCGGCCATCAGCGCGACGATCTGCTCGACGTTGACGCCCTGGGCGTGGTGACCGAGGTCGACGAGCACCTTCGCGCGCTCGCCGAGGCGCTGGCACAGCAGCACGGCCGAGCCCCAGTCCGCCAGGTCGGTGGCGTAGAAGGCGGGCTCGAAGAACTTGTACTCGACCAGCAGCTCCTGGTCGTCGGGCAGCGCCGCGTAGACGGTGCCGAGCGTCTCGAGCAGCCGGTGCCGGCGCGCGCGCAGGTCGTCCTGGCCGGCGTAGTTCGTGCCGTCGGCGAGCCACAAGGACTGGGCGGTCGCCCCGAGCGCCGCGGCGATCTCCAGGCACTCGAGCATGTGCGCGACCGCGCGGTCGCGCACCGCCGCGTCGGGGTGGGTGAGCGACCCCAGCTTGTACTCGTGGTCCTGGAACAGGTTGGGGTTGACCGCGCCGACCCGCAGCCCGCGGCCCTCGATGTGCGCGCGCAGCCCGTCGTAGTCCTCGACGGCGTCCCACGGGAAGTGCAGCGCGACCGCCCCCGCGGTCCCCGTGAGCCGGTGGACCTCGGCGGCGTCGTCGACCTTCTCGTACACGTCGCGCGGCCGGCCCGGCTGGGGGAAGACGCCGAAGCGCGTCCCGGAGTCGCCGTAGCCCCACGAGGGGGTCTCGATCACCAGCCGGCGCAGGCGGGCGACGATCTCGTCGGATGAGCGGGGCATGGGTCTCCTAAACGGCGGTGGGCGTGGCGAGTCCGGTCACGTCGAGGAACCGGCGGTAGGTCGCCTCGGCCCGGTCGCGGTCGGGGTCTGGGTCGTGGGACATCGGCGCCGTCGACGCGGCCGCGACGGCGCGCATGTCGGCGAGCGAGCCGAGCTCGCCCGCGGCGCGGGCCTGGACGAGGACGTTGCCGAGCGCGGTCGCCTCGACCGCGCCGACGACCACCTCGCGGCCGGTCACGTCGGCGGTGAGCCGGCACAGCAGCTCGTTGCGGACGCCGCCGCCGATCGCGTGGACGCTCGTGATCGTGCGCCCGGTGACGGCCTCGAGCCGCTCGAGCACGAAGCGGTACTTGCACGCGAGCGAGACGAGGATCGCGCGCGCGGTCTCGCCGCGGTCGCGCGGCTCGCGCTGACGGCCGCGCGCGCAGGCCGCCGCGATCCGCGCCGGCATGTCGCCGGGCGCGAGGAACGCGTCGTCGTCGGGGTCGAACAGCGGGACGTCGTCCGGTGCCGCCCCGGCGAGCGCATGGACGTCCGGGAACGGCAGGTCCCATGCGCGCGCGCACTCCTGCTCGAGCCACAGGCCCATGACGTTCTTCAGCAGCCGTGTCGTGCCGTCGACCCCGCGCTCGTTCGTCAGGTTCGCCGCGCGCGCGGCCTCGGTCAGCACGGGCTCCGGCAGCTCGACGCCGAGCAGGCACCAGGTGCCGCTGGAGAGGATCGCGGCGTGCTCGTCGGCGACCGGCGCCGCGACGAACGCCGAGGCGGTGTCGTGGCCCGCGACCGCGAACACCGGCGCGCCGCCGAGGTCGTGGTGGTCCAGCGCGGGGCCGAGCGGCGTGCCGGGCTCGACGAGCCGGCCGAAGGGGCGCGTGGGGAGGCCGAGCCGGGCGACGAGGTCGAGCGCCCATGCGCCGGTGCGCGCGTCGAGCAGCCCGGTCGTCGAGGCGGCCGTCGCCTCGTTGGCCAGCTCGCCCGAGAGCCAGAACGCGAGCAGGTCGGGCACGAGCGCGAGGCCCTCGGCGGCGGCGAGCGCGCTCGAGCCCTCGTCGGCCAGCAGCTGGAACACCGTGTTGATCGGCATCGTCTGGATGCCGGTGGCGGCGTAGAGGTCGCGCTGGGGCACGCGCGCGAAGGCGCGCTCGACCATCCCGTCCGTACGGGCGTCGCGGTAGTGGAACGGCAGGCCCAGCACGCGGCCGCGGCCGTCGAGCAGCGCGTAGTCGACGCCCCAGGTGTCGACGCCGACCCCCGCGAGCGGGCCGGCGCCGCGCAGGCCCTCGAGCGCCTCGGTGAACAGGTGCAGCAGGTTCCAGCGCAGCCCGTCGGGCAGCGCGACCGGCCGGTTCGGGAAGCGGTGGAGCTCGTCGAGCACGACCCGCCCGCCGTCGAGGCGCCCGGCGACCACCCGGCCGCTCGACGCGCCCAGGTCGATCGCGCCGTAGACGGGGGCGTCAGGCAAGGTGGAACACCTCGTCGAGCCGCTCGAACGCGAGCTCCCGGGAGAAGAACGGGGCCATCTCGGCCTGCCAGCGGGCGTTGACGTCGGTGGCCTCCATGGCCGCCGTCGCCGCCGCGAAGTCCTCGGTCTCGAGGTAGCCGATCAGCAGGCCGTCGGGGCGCAGGAACAGCGAGTAGTTCGTCCAGCCCGCGGCGCGCAGCGCGTCGAGCATCTCGGGCCACACGGCGGTGTGCCGCTCCCGGTACTCGTCGAGGCGCTCGGGCCGCACGTGCAGCTGGAAGCAGACGCGCTCCATCAGTGCGTCTCCTCGTGACGGTGCGCCTGCGAGACCGACCGCCGGCGCCGCCAGGCAAGGACGCAGGCCCGCAGGAATCCCTCGGGGATTTCAAGGGTCGAGGACGCCGCATCGCGGTGATCGGCGGTCGCCGCTCGCGGGTGCACTGTTGCGAGGGGGCGCACTACGCCGGCTCGGCGTACTCGAGGTCGAGCAGGCGGGCGACGTTGCGCACCTCGCGCGCGACGTGCCCGACGCCGAGCGCGACGTGGTGCGTCGGCCCTTCGGCGCACCAGCGCTCGAGGAACTCCGCCGGCGGGTGGGCGAAGCGCAGGCGGCTGTTCGTGTTGCCGATCCGGAACGTCGCACCGGGGATCGACTCGCCCTCGGCCGCGAGCAGCTTGAGCCGCCCGTCGCGCGTCTGCGTGCAGCCGACGATCGTCACGGGGCCGTAGCGGACCTTGAACTCGACGCTCAGCCCCGCGCCGCGCTTGCCGTGGTAGAGCTTGAGCGCGCGCAGGGTCGGCTGCTCCTGCGCGATCGCGATGTGCCCCGGGCCGTCGTGGCCCATCAGCACGAAGTCCTCCTCGAGGTCCAGCGCGTAGTACTCCGTGTACGATCCGCCCGCGCCGAGCCGGTCGAGGATCAGCTGCGCCACGTTCGTCTTGAGGTCGGCCTCGCCGGCGGTCGGGATCCCGCGCGCGGTGAGCATCGAGTTGCCGACGATCACGCCGGCGCCGAGCCGCTCGGCCTCGTTGCCGTCCGCGCCGCGGTAGTAGTACGTCAGCGCGTCGAGCTCGAAGTCCGCGACCAGGCGGTCCAGCCCCGCGGCGACGCGCGCCGACCAGTCCAGCTGCTCGGGCTCGATCGGGCCGGCGATCGGGTCGCCCGACGGATCGGCGAAGGCGAACATCGCCTCGATCTCCGCCGTCTTGGCGGCGGCCTCGTCGTCGCCGACCTGGGCGACGCGGACGCCGAGGTCGTCGATCTCGAGCACCTCGACGTGCGCGCCGACCTGCGCGTGCACGGCGGTGAAGTCGGTGTACATGTCGAGCATCCCCGGATACACGTGCCCCAGGAAGCCGATCCGCGCACGCCGCAGGGTGCGCGCGACGCCCGCCGCGCGCACCCAGGCGCCGATCCGCTCCCACGCCCGCTCGTCCTCGATCGTCCCCGCGACCGTGTCGTAGGGGATCCCCGCGCGCGTGAAGGCGCCTGCGATCTCGGGCACGCAGCAGGCCGCGCAGTTCGCCAGCCACTCGCCGGTGTCGACGTGCTCGTAGTCGAGCGTCGCCGTCGGCTGCAGCCCGAGCAGCACGACCGGCACGCCCGCCGCCTGCGCCACCGGCAGCACCGTGCTGCTGGTGGCGTACGTCACGGCGTGGCAGAGCACGAGGTCGACCTGCGCCGCCGCGAAGCGGTCGCCGGCCTCCCGCGCGCCCTGCTCGGTGTCGACGAGCCCCGCCGACACCACCTCGCCGCCGAGCTCCGCGACGCGCGCCTCGACGCGCGCCTGGTAGCCCGCGATGCGCTCGCGCAGCCCTTCGAACTGCGGCCAGTAGGTCGCCAGCCCGATGCCGAAGATGCCGATGCGAGCGCCCATCGACTCAGAAGTCGAAGTCGTCGATGTTGTCCTTGTCGAACGTGGTCAGCGGCCCGAGCACGATCTCGCCGTTCGCGCCGATCGTGTACTCGCCGAGGCGGCCGGCCTCGAACTTCTCGCCCTCCTTGCCGGTGATCCGGCCCGAGGCGAGCGCCGCGGCGGCCTGGCCGGCCAGGTACCCGACGTCCTTCGGCACCCACAGCTGGAACTGCTCGACGGTGCCGTCCTTGACGAACTTGCGCATCTGGTTCGGGAAGCCGAGGCCGGTCAGCTTGACCTTGCCCTTCTGCGGCGACTTCGAGAGGTAGCGCGCGGCCGCGGCGACGCCCACCGTGGTCGGCGAGATGATCCCCTTGAGGTTCGGATAGGCCTGGATCAGGCCCTGCGTCTCCTGGAAGGACTTCTGGTCGTCGTCGTCGCCGTAGGCGACCTTCACGAGCTTGATGTCCTTGTACTCGGGCTTCTCCAGCGTCTCCTTCATCACGTCGATCCAGGCGTTCTGGTTCGTCGCGTTGGCCGTCGCGGAGAGGATCGCGATCTCGCCCTTGTTGCCGATCTGCTTCGCGATCGACTCGACCTGGTTCTCGCCCACGAGCTGCGTCGTCACCTGGTTGACGAACACGCTGCGGGCGTCGGGCGCCACGTCGGAGTCCATGCCGACGATCTTCACGCCGCGCGACGCGGCCTGCTTGAGCGCGGGGGCCACGGCGTTCGGGTCGTTGCCGGCGATGATGATCGCGTCCGGCTTGCCCTGCGCGGCGGCGTTGATGATGGCGATCTGCGACGACGCGCCGGCGTCGGTCGGGCCCTTGATCTGGTTCGAGCCGCCGAGCTCCTCGAGCGCCTCGTCGACGCCGGAGTGCTCGAACTCCTCGTACGGGTTGCCGAGCTGCTTCGGGATCGAGACGGTCTTCAGCCCCTCCTTGATCGGGGCGCTCGGGTCCGCCTCGTCGCCGGCCGGCGTGGACTCCGCGGCCGCGCCGCCGGAGGACGACTCGTCGTCCTTGGTCTCGCCGCAGGCGGCGAACGCGAGCGCCGCCACCAGGGCGAGCGCGGTGATGAGCGCGCGCAGGACGCGCGCGGTTTCCGACGTGATCATTGACCCTCCTCAGGGGTTTGCCTTGACCGGCGACGACGTGCGTCCGCGATACGGCGGGCGAGGTTGGGACCGAGGACCGAGCCGACCAGCAGGATGCCGGTCACGATCTGGATCCAGTACGACGAGATGGACTCCGACAGCAGCAGCGCCTTCTGGATGGCGCCCAGCAGGAACAGCGCGAGGATGACCCCGGCGATCGTGCCGCGACCGCCGAAGATCGACACGCCGCCGAGCAGCACCGCGGTGATCGCGGTCAGCTCGAAGCCCTGGCCGACGTTCGCCGCGGCGGTGGAGTTGCGCAGCGAGATGACGATCCCCGCCAGCGCCGCGACCGTGCCCGAGAGCACGAACAGCCAGAGCTTGATGCGCTTCACGCGCAGGCCGCTGAAGTACGCGGCCTCCTCGTTGGCGCCGATCGCGTAGACCGCGCGCCCGAACGGCGTGGCGTGCAGGAGCACGCCGAACGCGACCGCGAGGATCGCGAACAGGACGATCGTGTTCGGGACGGCGGTGCCGGCGAAGTTGCCGAAGCCGCGGTCCGTCCAGACCGCCGGGAAGTCCGTCACCGACTCGTCGCCGATGACCACGTAGGCGAGCCCGCGGAACAGGGCGAGCGTGCCGATCGTGACCGCGAGCGACGGGAGCCCGAGCCGCGTCACGAGGATGCCGTTGAACGCGCCGCAGGCCGCGCCGGCGACGAGGCAGATCGGCATGATCAGCTCGAGCGGCATGCCGCTGTTCCACAGCGAGGCCATCAGCGCGCTCGACAGCGCGAGCACCGAGGCGACCGACAGGTCGATCTCGGCCGCGATGATGACGAGCGCGAGCGGCAGCGCCATCAGCGCCACCTCGGAGAAGTCGAGCGACCCCGTGGTGAACGAGTCGGCGGTGAGGAACTCCGACGAGATCCCCGTGCCGAACACGCAGGCGACGACGATGAGGCCGAGCAGCAGCGCCTCCCAGCGCCCGGCGGCGGCGCGGGCGCGCGCGGCGAGGCCGTCGCCCGCGGGCGGGGTGGGCTGCGCCGGGGCGGCGGCGGGCGGGGTCGCGGCGGTGTCAGCCGGCACGGCGCGCGCTCCTCCTCCGCAGGGCGGCGTCGACGCGCAGGCCGACGAGGCGGTCGAACGCGATCGCGAGCAGCAGCAGCGCGCCGATCGCGGCCTGCTGCCAGAACGCCTCCACGCGCAGGACGATCAGCGACGAGGTGATCGTGCCGAGCAGCAGCGCGCCGAGCGCGGCGCCGTACACGCTGCCCGTGCCGCCGAAGATGGCCACGCCGCCGACGACGGCCGCGGCGATGACCGTCAGCTCGTAGCCCGTGCCCGCGGTGGCGTCGACGGTGCCGAAGCGCGCCGTGAACAGCACGCCGCCGAGCCCGGCGAGCGCACCGGCGAGCACGAACGCGGTCAGCACGCGGCGCTCGGAGCGGACGCCGGCGAGCCGCGCGCCCTCGGGGTTCGAGCCGATCGCGTAGAGCTCGCGCCCGGCGCGGTAGTCGCGCAGCCACTGGCCGACGGCGAGCATGACGACGAGCGCCATGATCACCGGGATCGGCACGCCGAGGAGCGAGTCGGTGCCGAGGTCCAGGAACGGATCGGGCAGCGTCTCCGCGTTGATCTGGCGGCCGTCGGTCCACAGGAACGCGAGCCCGCGGAACGCGTACAGGGTGCCGAGCGTGACCACGAGCGCGGGGACCTGGCCCCACGTCACGAGCACCCCGTTGAGCAGGCCGCACGCCGCGCCCATGAGCATGCCGAGCGCGAACACCAGCACGAGCGGCATGTCCGGGTTGCCGGACAGCAGGTCGCCGGCCAGGAACGCGGTGAGCCCCAGCACGGAGCCCACGGACAGGTCGACGTTGCGGGTGACGATGACCAGCGTCTGGCCCGCGGCGAGGATGGCGAAGATCGAGGCGTTGAGCGCGAGGTTGCGCAGCGAGTCGGCCTCGACGAAGCGCGGCTCGAGGATCGCGGTGACCGCGATCAGCAGCGCCAGCGCGACGACGATGCCCAGCTCGCGGACGCGGAAGACCCGCTCGGTGAGGCGCCGCGCGCGGGCGCCCTCGACGGGGGGCGCGCTCATGCCGCGGCCGCCCCGGCCTGACCGGTGGCGAGCCGGATGACGCGCTCCTCGTCGGCCTCGGCGCGCGACAGCTCGCCGGTCAGCCGGCCCTCGTGCATCACGAGCACGCGGTCGGCCATGCCGAGCACCTCGGGCAGCTCGCTGGAGATCATCAGCACGGCGACGCCGCGCCCCGCCAGCTCGCTCATCAGCCGGTGCACCTCGGCCTTCGTCCCGACGTCGATGCCGCGGGTCGGCTCGTCGAGGATCAGCACCTTGGGCTCCGTCGCGAGCCACTTGGCGAGCACGACCTTCTGCTGGTTGCCGCCCGACAGGAACCCCGCCGGGTCGTCGAGCTTGTGGAACTTGAGCTGCAGGCGCGTGGCCCACTCGCGCGCCAGCGCCCGCTCGGCGCCGCCGCGGATCAGGCCCATGCGCGTCAGGGCGCGCGTGCGCGTCATCGTGGCGTTGCGCGCGATCGAGAGGTCCATGACCAGCCCCTGCTGGCGCCGGTCCTCGGGGACGAAGCCGAGCCCGGCGCGCATCGCCGCCAGCGGCCGCGCGGGCCGCAGCCGCTGCCCGTCGACCTCGACGTGGCCGGCGTCGGCGCGGTCGATCCCGAAGATCGCGCGCGCCACCTCGCTGCGGCCCGCGCCCACGAGCCCGGCGAGCGCGACGATCTCGCCGGCGCGCACCTCGAAGCTCACGTCGAAGAACACGCCCTCGCGGGTGAGCCGGTGGACGGAGAGCATCGTGCTCCCGACGGCGGTGTCCTGCTTGGGGAAGAGCGCGCTCAGCTCACGGCCGACCATGCGGCGGACGAGGTCGTCGGGCGTCATGTCGGCGATCCGGGCGTCGTGCACGACGGCGCCGTCGCGCATGACCGTGACCGTGTCGCAGAGCGCGAACACCTCGTCGAGGCGGTGGGAGATGAAGAGGATCGCGGCGCCCTGCTCGCGCAGGGTGCGCACGACGGAGAACAGCCGCTCGACCTCGGGGCCCGAGAGCGCCGCGGTCGGCTCGTCCATGATCAGCACGCGCGCGTCGAAGCTCAGCGCCTTGGCGATCTCGACGATCTGCTGGTCGGCGATCGAGAGGCCGCGCACGGGGCGGTCGGAGTCCAGCCGCACGCCGAGGCGGTCGAGCAGGCCCTGGACCTGCGCGTGCATCGCCCTGCGGTCGATGCGGCCGAATCCGCCGAGCGGGTGGTAGCCCATCACGACGTTCTCCGCGATGCTCAGGTCCGGGAAGAGCGTCGGCTCCTGGTAGATCACGGCGATGCCGGCGTCGCGCGCGTCGTGCGGCGAGCCGAAGTCGGCGGGCGCGCCGTCCACCAGCATCGCGCCGCCGTCCCGGCGGACCACGCCGCCGAGCACCTTGACCAGCGTCGACTTGCCCGCGCCGTTCTCGCCCATCAGCGCGCGCACCTCGCCGGGACGCAGCACCAGGTCGCCGTCGCGCAGCGCGCGCACGGCACCGTAGGACTTCGTGGCCTGCGACAACTCGACGAGCGGGCCGCCAACAGCTGGCGGCTTGTGGTCGATCACCCTGGACTCTCCTCCCGTTTCGACCGTAAACAATCACAACAGACCGCTATCTCCCTGTCAAGCGTCACCTCCGCCTGCCATGATCTGCCGAACGCCCACGACTCGGGGGGAAACGATCACAAACGCACACGAAGATCGCGAGGACGGCCGGACGGTGCTGGCGGAGACGCGCCGGCGGGCGATCGCCGAGGCGCTGCGGGCCACCGGCTCGATCGCGGTCGCCGACGTGCAGGCCCGGTTCGGCGTCTCGCCCATGACGGCCCGGCGCGACCTCGACGAGCTCGAGCGGCGCGGCGTGCTGCGCCGCACGCACGGCGGGGCGGTGCTGCCGACGACCTCCGCCCACGAGGATTCGTTCGCGCGCCGGCTGCGCGTGGAGACCGAGGCCAAGGAGCGCCTGGCCGCGGCCGCGGTCGACCTGCTCGCCCCGCGCGAGACGATCTTCCTCGACTCCTCGACGACGAGCTACTTCGTGGCGCGCGCGGCGATCGCCCGCGGGCTCCCGGTCACCGTGCTCACGAACAGCCTGCCGGTGATGGAGCTCGTGTTCAGCGAGGGCGGCACCGACGTGGAGCTGATCGGCGTCGGCGGCACCCTGCGCCGGCTCACGCGCTCGTTCGTCGGGCCGTTCGCGGTGCGCACGGTCGAGGGCCACTTCGCCGACCGGCTGTTCCTCAGCGTGAAGGGGCTGACCGAGCAGGGCGTGATGACCGACGCGGACGCGCTCGAGGCCGAGGTGAAGCGCACGATGATCGCGCAGGCCGGCGAGGCGACGCTGCTCGTCGACCGCTCCAAGCTCGCCGTGCGGGGGCTCAGCGTCGTCGCGTCGGTCGCCGAGGTGTCCGCGGTGCTCGCCCACGGCCTGGACGACGCCGAGTCCGGGGCGCTGCGCGCGGCCGGCGCGCCGGTCACCGTCGTGGGCTGATCAGCGCGCGGCGAAGCGGCGGTCGAGGTTGTCGAGCGTCTCCGCCACCGCGCGCGTGACCGCGCGGCGGAGGACGAGCCGGTCGAAGCCGCCGCGCCAGCCGCGGCGCGGCGTGTACTCGACCGAGATGGTGAGCTGCAGCTCGCCGTCCACCGCGTCGAAGCGGCGCCGGTGCGCGAGCCCGGGGAATCCGCGCTGCTCGCTCTCGTACTCGACCAGCCGCCCGGGCTCGAGCCGCCGGAGGGTCATCGCGAGCTCCACGTCGCGTCCCAGCATCCGCAGCGTCACCCGGGCCCGGTCGCCGGGCTCCCTCCAGCGCGACCCGGGATCCAGCGCGACGAAGCGCGGCCAGTACTCCGGCCAGCGGGCCGGATCGGTGATGTAGGCGAACCCCTCGTCGAGCGCGACGGGGAAGCCGCGCTCGGCCTGTACCCGCACCTGCGTCATCGCGGGCGGATGTTCTGGTTGCTGCGGAACACGTTGTCAGGGTCCCACTCGGCCTTGAGCGCCTGCAAGCGCGCATAGCCCGCCGCGCCGAAGGAGGCGACGACGCGCTCCTCGCCCTCGTCGTCGAGGAAGTTGACGTAGACGCGCCCCGTCGTGAACGGCTTCAGCGCCGCGGCCAGCTCGCGGGTCCAGCGGATGTTCGCGGCGTCGTCGGCGGGGTCCGCCCAGAGCGACGTGATGTGGACGTTGAACGGCGCCGTCCGCTCGCTCACCGCCATCGTGCCGTCCGGCACGCGGGCCGCGGCGCCGCCGCCGGGGAGCAGGAGGACCCCGGTGTGCGGCGACGGCACGGTGCCGTGGTGCGCGCAGAGCACGTCGATCGCCGCGTCCGGCAGCCCGGCGAGGAAGTCGCCGGTCCAGTGGTTGCGCATGCCGGCCGGGTAGCTCTCGTCGATCAGCCGCTGCAGCTCGACGTACGGCATCGGCCCGACGAGGTCGGCGGCGGGCGGCCCGAACGCGCGCAGCGGGCGCAGGTCCGCGTCCGCGTCGCCGGGTGCGCCGGCGTGGCAGACGATCACCCCGGCCGCCGGCCGCCCCCGCAGCGCCGCGGGGACGAACGGCGCGTCCGGCGCGGTGACGAGCGCCACGCCGGCGCCGACGGCGTCGGGCGCGCCGGCCATCGCGTCGCGGAAGTTGCGCAGCACCGCGGCCGCGTCCGCTGCCGGGTAGAGGAGCATCCCGCCCAGGACGGTCGGGCCGATCGGGTGCAGCCGCAGCGTGAAGCGCGTCACGACGCCGAAGTTGCCGCCGCCCCCGCGCGTGCCCCAGAACAGCTCCGGGTGCTCGTGCTCGGAGGCCGTGACGATGCGGCCGTCCGCCGTCACGACCTCGACCTCGAGGAGGTTGTCGACCGTGTAGCCGCACTGCCGCTCGATCCATCCCGAGCCGCCGCCGAGGGCGAGCCCGCCCAGGCCGGTCGTCGACATCCGCCCGCCGGTGACCGCCAGCCCGTGGCGCTGGGTGGCGGCGTCGAGCTCGCCCCAGGTGAGCCCGGCGCCGGCGTGGCAGGTGCGGTCGTCGACGTCGATCGCGAGCGCCTTCATCGGCCGCAGGTCGATCGTCACGCCGCCGGCGCAGACGGCGTTGCCGGTCACGTTGTGCCCGCCGCCGTAGACCGAGACGGGGAGGCCGCGATCGCGGGCGAGGGCGAGCGCGGCCGCGACGTCGCCGGCCGTCCCGCAGCGGGCGATCACGGCGGGGCGCCGATCGATCATCCCGTTGAAGACGCGGCGCAGCTCGTGGTAGCGGACGTGGCCGGGCCCGACCGCCTCGCCGCGGAAGCCGCCGGCCGCCAGGTCGTCGGCGAGCGCCGGCTCGAGCGCCTCGCGCAGCGCGTCCAGGAACGCGGCCGGCTGCTCGACGGGCGGATCGTCCGCGGCGTCGTCGATCACCCGCAGCGGCCAGCCGTACCGCGCGCTCGCGGCCTCGGCGACGGCGACCGGCGTCGCGAGATCGTGCCGGCCCCAGATGAGCGTGGTGCGGACGCCGATGCGCTCGAGCTCCTCGCCGGGGATGGCCGGCATCCCGAAGTGCGCCATCGCCGCCCCGAGCGCGCCGAGCACGCTCGGCGTGCGGACGCGGTCCACGTTGTAGGCGCGGAACGGCTCCCACTGCGGGCCCATGTGCGCGCGCAGCGCGTCCAGGTCGAGCGCGCAGTGCTGCCACAGCGCGTCGTGGCTCGCCTCGCCGGGCTCGGTGAGGAACGCCTCGAGCGCCTGGTGGAAGGCCGGCGCCGGCGCGAACGGCGCCAGGCCGAGCGCGTCGACGAGCACCAGCCCCGCGAGGCGGTCGGGCTGTGCGGCCGCGAAGCGCGCGGCGACGGCGCCGCCCAGCGCGTAGCCGACCAGGACGGGCGGGGCGGCGCAGGTCCGCTCGATCAGCGCGCCGAGCCACGCGAGCATCCGCTCGGCGTCCAGCTCGGCGCCGTCCGCGAGCGCCGAGGCGCCGTGGCCGGGGAGGTCCGGCGCGATCACGCGGTGCGTGGCGGCGAGGCCGGGGATGACCCGCAGCCAGTGGGCGGCGCTCGCCGCCGGGCCGTGCAGGAGCACCACCGGCGCGCCGGCGCCGCCCTCGAGCAGCGCGGTCGCGACCCCGGCCAGCGGCAGCTCTCGCTCCGTCACGGGGAGCCCGGCCAGCAGGCGCGCCCGCGCGTCGTCGCCGGTGCCGTCCCGCGTCTCCATCGTCTGCTGCGTCGTCATGCCGGGCTCCGTCCTTCGCTCGTCTGGGGGGACGGTCCGAAGCTACGGCGGGCGCGCACGCGCGTCGTCGCCCGGATGCACCAACTTCACCCCGGCGGGCATGGTCGATCCTGACCATGCGCGGCGTTCAGAGCAGCTCGTGCTCGAACGCCGCAGCGGTGGCCGCCGCACGCGACGACACGCCGAGCTTGGCGAACAGGTTCTGCACGTGGCGGGCGACCGTGTGCTCGCTGATCACGAGCTCGGCGGCGATCGCGCGGTTGCTCCGTCCGGCCGCCACCAGGCGGAGCACCTCGAGCTCGCGCGTGGTCAGGCCGCCGTACGCGTCGCGCGGCGCGGCCGCGCCGGCGTGCGCGCGGGCCCGCGCGAGATCCGGCGCGGCGCCCAGCTCCGCGAACGCGTCGGCCGCCGCCGCCAGCTCGAGGCCGGCCGTGTCGCCGTCGCCGAGCGCGCGGCAGGCGAGCCCCACGAGCACCCGCGCCCGCGCGGTCTCGTAGGGCGCCTCGAGCGCGCGCCAGGCCTGCGCGGCGCGCCGCAGGGAGACGAGCGCCGCCCGCGCGTCGCCGTCGGCCAGCGCGACCGCCCCGCGTGCGTGCGCGGCCATCGCGCCCAGCAGGTCGCTCCGCCAGCGCCCGGCGATCGCGTCGAGCTCGTCGCACCCCGCGCGCGCCGCGCCGACGTCGCCGGTCGCGAGCATGATCTCCACGTAGGCGGGCAGCAGCCCGGCGCGGGCCGCGCGGTCGGTGGTCTCGCCCAGGGCGCGCCGGATGGCGGCCGCCGCCGCGTCGCCGCTCCCCTCGTCGAGCCGGAGGAGGGCCAGCCCGGGCTGCGGCTCGTGCCCGTCGCGGCGCGCCGCGCGATACGCCGCCTCGGCCGCGGCCGACTCCCCCCGCAGGCGATGGACCTCGCCCTGCCGGTAGGCCGCCTCGGCGGCGGCGGCCCGGTTCGCGGCCAGGCCGCTGCGCTCGGCGGCGCGGCGCGCCTCCGCGAGCGCGTCGGGCCACGCGCCGCGCAGCTGCATGATCTCGGCGCGGTGCACGAGGCACGTGCCGCTGAAGCTCACGAGGTCGGGCTGCTCGGCGCACCAGCGCGTCAGCGCGGCCGTCCACTCCTGGGCGCGGCGCGGCTCGTAGGCCGCCTGGCAGCCCGTGATCACCCCGCAGTACACGAAGCCGTTCACGATCGGCGAGAGCTCGCCGGCCGTGACGGCGACCATCGCCTCGTCGAGCAGCCGCAGGCCCTCGGCGACGCGGCCGTCCCGGATCAGCAGGAGCCCCTGCTCGTGGCTCGCGAGGGCGAAGAGGTCGGGCTCGCCGAAGCGCTCGCCGATCGCCGCCGCCTCGCCCGCGACGGCGATCGCCGCGTCGCGCTCGCCGGCCGCCGCATGCTCGAACACGCGCGGGATGAGGAGGAAGCCGCGCTCGACGCAGTCGCGTCCGGCGCGCTCCACGAGGCGTCCCGCGCGGCCGAACCACCCCGCTGCGGGTCCGCCCTCCCCGCGCAGGAGGAGATGGATGCCGATCCAGAACGCGCAGCGCGCGGCACCCGGCACGTCGTCCTCGCCGAGCCGGCGGTGGTGCGCGCGCTCCATCGCCTGCGCGTGGGCGTCGTCGCGGCCGAGCATGTAGGCGGCCGTCGCGAGCCGCTCGAGGTCGTCCGGCGCGAGCGGCTCGGCCGCGTCGGCGAGCGCGAGGGCGTCGTGCGCCTCGATCCAGGCCCGCCGCGCGTAGGCCGCGCGGCCGCGTTCGCGTGCTTCGATGACGTCCGTCATCGCGCGGCCAGCATCGCACGCGCGCGATCAGAACACGTAGGGCACGGCCTCGAGGCTGCCGAGCGCGTACCACGCGCCGAACAGCATCCCGGACACGCCGAGCACGGGGATCGCGGACTCCAGGCGCACGGCCACGCGTTCGCGTGCGAGCACGTGGCCGAACACGAGCGTCGCGGCGCCCATCGACGCGGCGGTCCCGAGCGCGAACAGCACGAGGGCGAGCGCGGCCTCGGCGCCGCCCCCGATCGAGCCGACGATCAGGATGCCCGCGCCGGCGGAGCCGCCGATCCCGTGGACGAGGCCGATCCCGTACGCGGCGAGCGGCGTGCGGCCGAGCGCCTCGGCGTGCGGGTGCTCGTGCCCGGCGGGATGCGCGGCGAGCGGCGCGTGCTCGTGGACGTGCGGGTGGGCGTGCACCACGTCGCCGTGCCGGTGCGGGTGGACGTGGAAGTAGCCGCGCCGCCAGCGGAGGAGCAGGCGGACGGCCAGGCCGGTGATGAGCGCGCCGATCGCGAGCTCGGCGATCCGGTGCACGGGGGCGGGCAGCGCGTCGCCCCACAGCACGAACGGCAGGCCGAGGGCGAGCAGCGTGGTCGCGTGGCCGGCGCCCCAGGCGAGCCCGAGCGCACCGGCGCCGCGGCGGCAGCCCCGGCGCTCGCTCAGGACCATGCTCGACACCGCCGTGAGGTGGTCCGGGTCCGTGGCGTGGCGCAGCCCCAGCAGCACGGCGATGAGCAGCGCGAGGGCCGGCCCGCCGTCCGCGCCCCATCCGGCGATCAGGTCATCCAGTCCGAGCACGGTCCCAGTCTCTCGTGCGGGCGGCGGCGACCGCGGCCTGTCCGAAGGCGATCCCGCCGTCGTTGGCGGGCAGCCGCTCGGGGATCAGCACGCGCAACCCGGCGGAGGCGAGGCTCGCGACGGTGCGGTCGAGCAGCACGCGGTTCTGGAACACGCCGCCGGACAGCACGACGGTGTCGAGCCCGCGCGCGGACGCGACGCGCGCGGCGGCCTCGGCCGTGGCGTCCGCGAGCGCATGGTGGAACCGTGCGGCGATCACGCCGGCACCGACGCCCGCGCGGACGTCGTCCACGACGGCGGCGATCGCCGCACGCGCGTCGAGCACGAGCGCGTCGTCGCCCGCTCGCGCGGCCTTGCCGCCCGCTGCGTCGTCGCCTGCACGCCCGGCGACGCCCGCCATCACGGGCAGCGGGTACGCGTCGCGGACCGTCGGGTCGCACGCCGCCTCCAGCTCGACCGCGGCCTGGCCCTCGTACGTGACCGCGTCGCGCAGGCCGCAGAGCGCAGCCACCGCGTCGAAGAGACGGCCGGCGCTCGTCGTGACCGGCGCGGCCGTTCCGGTGCGGACCAGCGACGCGACCGCCGACCAGCGCGCCGCGTCGATCCGCCGCGCGAGCGCGGGGGGCGGCGGCACGTCCGCGGCCGCAAGCCACGCGAGCGCCATCCGCCACGGCTCCCGCACCGCCGCGTCCCCGCCCGGCAGCCGCACGGGCCACAGGTGCGCGGCGCGCTCGAACCCGGCGAGGTCGCCGGCGAGCAGCTCGCCGCCCCAGACCGTGCCGTCCGTGCCGAGGCCGGCGCCGTCGAAGATCGCGCCGACCGCCGGGCCGGTCTCGCCGTGCTCGGCCAGGCACGCGGCGAGGTGCGCGTGATGGTGCTGGACCGCGACGTGCGCGGCGGCGTCGCGCCCGAGCGCGTACGCGGTGGAGCGGTAGTCCGGGTGCAGGTCGTGCGCGATCACCTCGGGCGCGACGGCGAACAGCCGCTCGAAGTGCGCGACGCCCTCCCGGTAGGAGGCGAGCGTCTCCCAGTTCTGGAGGTCGCCGATGTGGTGCCCGACCCAGGCGCGCCGGCCGCGGGCGAGGCAGAACGTGCTCTTGAGCTCGGCGCCGCAGGCGAGGATCGGGCGGGCGGCGGGGACGGGCAGCGCCATGCCGTCGGGCACGCGCCCGCGCGAGCGGCGCAGCACCTGGCGCCCGCGCAGCACCGAGTCGTCCGTGCGCGTCTCGATCGGGCGGTCGTGGACGAGGAAGCGGTCCGCCAGGCCGCCGAGCCGCGCGAGCGCGTCCTCGTCGCGGTAGGCGATCGGCTCGTCGGAGACGTTGCCGCTCGTCATCACGAGCGGCGCGCCGACGTCGGCGAGCAGCAGGTGGTGCAGCGGCGAGTAGGGCAGCATCACGCCGAGCTCGCGCACGCCGGGCGCGACCGTCGCGGCGACGCGCGCGGCCCGGCCGCGCGGCGCGATCACGATCGGCCGGTCGTGGCCCAGCAGGAGCGCGGCCTCGTCCCCGGTCAGGTCGACCAGCGCGCGCGCGGCGCCGAGGTCCGCGGCCATGAGCGCGAACGGCCGGTCCTCGCGGCGCTTGCGGGCACGCAGCGTCGAGACCGCGTCCTCGTCGGACGCGAGGCACGCGAGGTGGTAGCCGCCGACCCCCTTGACCGCGACGATCGCGCCGCCTCGCAGCGCCGCCGCTGCGGCGGCCACCGCGTCGTCCGCCGGCGCGCCCTCGCCGTCTCGCGCCGCGAGCGCGGCGCCGTCCGCGTCCAGCAGCCGCGCCTGCGGCCCGCACGCGGGGCACGCGTTCGGCTCGGCGTGGAAGCGGCGGTCGAGCGGGTCCTCGTACTCCGCGCGGCACGCCGCGCACATCGCGAAGCCCGCCATCGTCGTGCGCGCCCGGTCGTAGGGGACGCCGCGGACGATCGTGAACCGCGGCCCGCAGTCGGTGCAGTTCGCGAACGGATAGCGGTAGCGGCGATCCGCCGGATCGCGCAGCTCCGCCAGGCACGCGTCGCACGTCGCCGCGTCGGCCGCGACCGGCGTGGCCGGCACCCCGCGGCGCGCGCTCTCGACGATCAGGAACTCCTGCTCGCCCAGGCACCCGAGCGTGCAGCTGTCGACGTGCTCCACGGCCGCGCGGGGCGGCGCCTCGCGCGGGAGCCGCGCGAGGAAGCGCTCCACCGCCTCCGGGGCGCCCTCGACCTCGAGCACGACGCCGCGCTCGTCGTTGCGCACCCAGCCGCCGAGCCGCTCGTCGCGCGCGAGCCGGTAGACGTACGGCCGGAAGCCGACGCCCTGGACCGTGCCCTCGACGCGCGCGCGGGCCCGCAGGCTCACGGCGCCTCCGCGAGCGCGAGCAGCGCGTGGTACGCCGTCGCCTGCGCCTCCTGGATCCGCGGGATGTGCTCCGAGCGGCAGACGACCACGTGGTCGGCGAGCGCGTCGGCCGCCACGCGCCCGCCGTCGTAGCCGACCATGGCGACGGTGGTCACGCCGCGCCGCCGCGCTTCGGCGAGCGCCGCGATGACGCTCCCCGACGTGCCGCTGGTGGACAGCGCGAGCAGGACGTCGCCGGGCCGCGCGTGGGCGATCACCTGGCGCGCGAACATCGCGTCGGGCCCGATGTCGTTCGCGATCGCGGTGAGGATCGCCGGATCCTCGGTCAGGTCGAGCGCCGGGCGGCCCGCGGCGTGCAGGTCGGCGACGACGTCCATCGCGTCGGTCGCCGAGCCGCCGCAGCCGAGCGCGAGCAGCCGGCCCCCGCCGGCGAACGCGGCGCGCAGCGCCGCACCGGCTCCGGCGAGCTCCGCGGCGCACTCGTCGAGCGTGCGCGCGCGCAGCGCCGCCGTCTCGGCGGCCTTGGCGAGGACCGAGGCGCGCACGTCGGCGACGACCGCCTCGAGGTCGTCCTCCTGCTCGGCGAGGAACGGGTAGAGGAAGGCCGATGCGCCGGTGTCGTGGACGGCCGCCGCGCGCCGCCCCTCGAGCAGGCCGCGGTGCTCGAAGAACACGTGCACGAGCTCCCACAGCACGTGGTAGCCCGTCTCGGTCAGCTCCTGGCGCACGAACGCGTCGCCCGGCGGGTCGAAGGCGATCGGCAGGCACCCGCGCGCGACGGCCAGGTCGAGCGCCGCGCCGGTCTCGGCGTCGCCTGCGTCGAAGGCGATCACCAGGTCGTCCGGCTCGGCGACGAGCGCGACCTGCGCCGGCAGCGGGCCGCCCTCGGCGCACAGCGCCAGGGCGGGCAGGGCGCGCTTGCCGACGATCACGGGGTGGACGAACTCGACCGCCACGTGGCGTGCGTCCGAGCGCGCGGCCGGCGAGCGCCCCAGCGCGAGCAGCCGCCCGCCGCGCGCGAAGCGCTCGGCGGCGCGGTGGCACAGCCGCGCGATCCGGTCGGCCTCGGCCCCGAAGAAGCGCTCGCCCGCCGCCACGCGCTCGCCGGCGAACGCGGCGAGCCACGCCGCGTCCCCCGCCGGGCGCGCCCCGCCGGACCGCGCCACGCTCATGCGGCGGCGCCCGCCCGGGCCGGGACCGCGGTCGAGCCAGTCGCGGAACGCGTCCACGCCCTCGCCGGTGCGCGCGCTCACGAGCATCCGCGGGACGCCGGGATGGACCGCGTCGAGGTTGGCGAGCAGCCGCTCGACGTCGACGTCGAGGTGCGGCAGCAGATCGATCTTGTTGATCAGGACCAGCTCGCAGGCGCGGAACATGAGCGGGTACTTGAGCGGCTTGTCCTCGCCCTCGGCGACCGAGCAGACCATGATCCGCGCATCCTCGCCGACGCGGAACTCGGCCGGGCACACGAGGTTGCCGACGTTCTCGATCACCAGCAGGTCGATGTCGCCGAGCGGCAGCGACGGCAGCGCGGAGCGGACCATGTTCGCGTCGAGGTGGCACTCGCCCCCGAAGCCGTTGCCGGTGTTGAGCTGCGTCACCGGGATGTGCAGGAGCGACAGCCGGTCGGCGTCGAACGAGCCGGCCACGTCGCCCTCGAGCACGCCGGCCCGCACGCCGCCCGGCAGATCGGCGAGCGCGCGCTCGAGCAGCCGGGTCTTGCCCGCCCCGGGCGCGGACATCAGGTTCACGACCGCGACGCCGTGGCGGTCGAAGTCGTCCCGGTTCGCGCGCGCGATGGTGTTGTTGGCGTCGAGCGCGTCCTCGACGATCCTCACCTTGGTCCGGTGCATCTACATGGACCGGATCTTCAGGTAGCGCTGCACCTCGGGCAGCGACACGGCGACGAGCGCGCCCAGGGCGCCCAGGAAGGCGACGAGCAGCAGGAGTGCGGGCGAGGGCTTCACGGTGGTTCCTCCTCGGGTGCGGTGAGCTCGTGCAGCAGCGTCTCGACCAGCTCCACGCCGGCGTCGAGGGCGGCGCGCACGGGCGCGGACAGCTCGGCGAGGATCTCCTCGTCCTCGCCGGACAGGATGGTCTCGGGCGCGCAGGCCACCACGAGCGTGCGCGGCAGCGGGCCGCCGAGCGCGCGGGCCAGGCCGAGCACCTTGACGGGATCCATGCCGTGCGCGTCGACGCCCGGCTCGACGGCGTCCAGCTCCGGCTCGATCAGCGAGAGCGTGCCGGGCGGCTGCCCGGTCGGCGCGGCGTCGAGCAGCACGACGGCCGTCCAGCCGTCGCCGAGCGCGTAGGCGAGGTCCATGCCGCGGATGCCGTAGTCGACGACCTCGACCCCGGCGGGGAGCGGGCGCCCGGCGAGCCGCTCGGCGAGCGCGCAGCCGAAGCCGTCGTCGCCGAGGAACACGTTGCCGATCCCGGCCACGAGGACGCGCACGCGCGCCTGCGGCTCGATCTCCTCGGGCGTGAAGAAGAAGCGGTGGGCGAGCTGGGCGGCGACGCCGAGGTCGCGTCCCGGGTCGTCGTCCACGCACACCACGAGATGGACGGCGCCCTCCATGTCCTCCTCGATCGCCTCGACGACGGCGAGCTTGCCGGCGAGCGCGAGGTCGAACACGTCGGCGCCGCGGCGCGGGCGCAGTCGCACGCGGCTGCCGCGGCGCACCTCGACGCCGGCGACGGTGACCGCCTCGGGCGCGGGCCGCTGCAGCTCGTCCCAGCTCACCGCGCCATCACCTCGCGGACCGTGCCGTGCAGGCGCATGAGCTGCTCGGGCGTCAGCGCCTCGCAGCGGTCGAGGATCTCCCGTGCGCGCGGGTCGGTCGCGCGCATCTCGGCCTTCTCCTCGTCCGTGAGGCTGAGGATGTTCAGGACGAGCAGCTGGTCGATCTCGCCGCCGTCGAACAGGTCGCCCGGGCTCTCGGGCGCGATCCGCGGGCGATCCTCGAGGATGATCGGCGACGCGAGCACGGTGCGGTCGTCGACGAGCACGGGCCAGAGGCCGTCGCTGCGGCAGGTCGCGGCGGCGTCGCGGAGCGCCGCCGGCGGATCGGCCTGCGACACGAAGGCGCCGGCGTCGCAGCGCAGCACGACGTGCGCCGAGCAGCACGTGCGGCGCAGCGCGTCCTCGCGGTCCGTCCCGTCCCACGGCGTCGTGTTGGCGAGCGTCACCGACACGCGCCGCAACCCGTCGGCGACCGGCTCGCAGCGCAGCTCGACCGTGCCGTCGAGCGCCTCCCACGAGCGGACGAGCGCGCCGCCCGGCAGCGGCGCTTCGGCGCGCCCGGCCGCGACGGCGACCGGCGCGCGGCCGGGGCCCGCGACGCGGACCTCCCGCTCGACCGCCTCGTCCCACGACAGGTGGCCGGCGTGCTCGTCGACCGGCACCCCGTCGCGCAGCGCCCGGCGGGCGACCACGTGCAGGAACCGGACGTCGGCACGGACGCTCCCGCCGCCCTCGTGCAGGCACGCCGCGTGCACGACGGCGCGGTCGTCGGGGTGGCGGCGGGCGTGGGCGGGCGGGAAGACGCCGCCGAACGTCCAGCGGCGCTGGTTCTTGGTCGCCGAGCGCCGGTAGGGCCACAGCAGGTAGCCCTCGTAGAGCACGGCGTCGGCGATCGCGCGGACGGGGTCCATGGCTCAGTCCTCCGCCGCCAGCAGCGCCTCGACCGTGGCCTCCCAGCTCGTCAGCCCGTGCCGCGCCCGGTAGGCGCACAGCGCCTCGTACTGGGCGGTCCGCAGGCGCAGCCAGGCGGTGTCGCGGAAGTGGTGGTCGATCGTCTCGCGCCAGACGCGCACGGGCAGCCGGTACTCCGCGTCCTGCTCCCACGAGATCCGCCCCGCCTGGAGCTGCCCGCCGGGCCCCGCGTAGAACACGGTGCCGCTGAACAGGAGCTCGAGCGGCACCTCGCCGTCGTCGAGCGCGGAGAAGTAGCGCGTGGCGAGCACGTCGAGGTCGTAGCTGCACGGCACGTGCAGCGCGATCTCCGTGCTGCCGGTGAACGGCGGCACCGACACGGTCAGCCGCGCCCACAGCAGCGTGCGCAGCGTCGTGCCCCAGTCCTTGACGTGGCCGAACAGCTCGAACAGCCGCGCATGCGATGCCGCGTCGTACGCGCGCCGCCGCGCCGCGATCTGCACCTGCGTCTCCAGCAGCACGGACCGGATCGGCTCCGTCCCGGGGCTCTCCACCCGCACCGTGAAGGCGATCGTCGGCGCGGCGGCGAGCTCCAGCCGCGCGGCGTCGAGCACGGTGAAGGACAGCTCGGGGACGGTGCCGGTGAGCGGCCGCGCCGCGGTCATCAGCGGCGTCAGGCCGGCGGGAGGTTCGGCATCCGGGGGTCGATCGGCTGGCGCCCCGCGGCGTCGATGCCGGTGGAGCGCTCGGCGGTCGCCGTGCCGTCGGGCAGGTGCCCGTCCATCTTCTCGTAGTTCCCGACGCTGTTGCCGTGCTTCGTGCCGGGCGTGCCCGTGGGGCGCTCGGTCTTCGATTGGAACGGGCCGAACTTCATCTAGGTCCCCTCTCCGTCGTTGCGGCTCGCCGGGCGGGCGCGCCGGTCGAGCTCCTCGAAGAACGCCTGCATCTGCCCCCGCACCTCGGCGCCGCCGGTCAGGCCGCGCCAGTGCACGCGGATCAGGCCGACGAGCGCGAAGCACTCGTCGATCGGCACGATCCAGTGGTCGCGGGCGCCGCGCACGCGGTGCACCAGCAGCGCCTCGGTGTCGGGCGCGAGCGTGCCGAGCACCGGGTTCGCGGCGACCAGCGCATCCCACGCCTCCAGCCCGAGCAGCGACTCGGTCGGACCCATCGGGCTCGGGTAGAAGGCCTGCACGCGCCCGGCCGCCGCGTTGCGGAAGAAGTACGCCATCTCCACCGGGAGCCGCAGCTCCTCCCACGCGACGTCGCTGAGCTCGAGGTCGTCGATCCGCAGGCGGCGGTCCGGGATGAGCTTGTAGTGGCCCCTGCTCGCCGCGCCGGAGGCGAACAGGATGGAGCAGGGGCGGCACGCGCACATGACCGCGCGCCGCTCGGTGTCGAGCATGTGCCGATGCTCGGCCGGGATCGACGCGCCGCACAGCTCGCAGCGCTCGAGCGCGGCCTCGCGCGCCGCGGCGCCGCGCCGGGCGAGCTGCCCGAGCCGCGTCCGCGTCAGGGGTGCATCGGCGCCGGGCACGCCGTATAGACCTCCAGCTGGATCAGCGCCGGTCGCTCCGCGTCCTCGGCCACCACGTCCTGCACGTCCGGCGCGGCCTTGTGGATCGCCGCCTCGATCGCCAGCTTCAGCGTCATCGCCGACGACGGGCAGCCGCTGCAGCTGCCCTCCAGCGCCAGCCGCACGACGCCGTCCTCGACGCCGAGCAGCTCGACGTTGCCGCCGTGGGTCTCGAGGTAGGGCCGCACCTCGGCGAGCGCGCCGCGCACGCGCTCCTCGAGCGGGACGGGATGCAGCCCGTGCAGCAGCAGCAGATGTGCGACGACCTCGTCGGCCGCGAGCGCGGCGGCCAGCGTCCCGTCGTCGCGCTCGGCGATGTGCCCGACCATGCGCGCGAGGCCCTCGCCGTAGAGGTCGAGCAGGCCGCCGACCAGCTCGAGCGAGGCGGCGCGGGCCTCGGCGTCGGCGAGGCCCTCCACCTGCTCCAGGAGGACCTCGATGCGCTCGGGGGTGACGACGCTCATCCGTGCTCCCCGAACATCGGCGAGTGCACCTGGCGGATCGTCTTGCCGCCGCCCAGGTACATGTGCACGCCGCAGGGCAGGCACGGGTCGAACGAGCGCACCGCGCGCATCACGTCGATGCCGCGGAACGTGTCCGGCCCCGCCTCCTCGAAGATCGGCATGCCCATGCACGCGTCCTCGTAGGGGCCCGGGGTGCCGTAGGAGTCGGTCGGGCTGCCGTTCCAGGGGGTCGGCGGGTACGGGTGGTAGTTGGCGATCTTGCCGTCGCGGATCACCATGTGGTGCGACAGCACGCCGCGGACGGCCTCGTGGAACCCGCAGCCGATGGCCTCGTCGGGGACGTCGAAGTCCTCGAACACCTTCGTCTGGCCGGAGCGGATCGACTCGAACGCCTTGTTGCAGAAGTGCAGCGCCATGCCGGCCGCGTAGGCGACGAAGTAGATCCGCGCGCGGTCGCGCTCGATCGCGTTGGACCACTGCGGGATCTTCCACTCGAGGTCGACCTCGGGCGTGTTCGGCGTCTGGGGCAGCGTCATCTTCACGCTCGAGCCCGTCGCCTCGACGTACGGCGTCTTGACCTTGTTGGCCAGCGCCGTCGCCCACAGCCGCGCGAGCGCCCCGCCGCCCGTGTCGAGCGCGAGGTGGTCGCCCGTGCGCTTGTCGTACCAGCGCGGGCTCATCACCCAGGAGTAGTTGCCGCCGTCCAGGTCGCGCTTCTGCGGCTTGGGGATCGTGGTCTGGTTCCACGGGTGCCGCTGGTCGATCGGGTTGCCGAGCGGGTCGTGCGAGACGAACGTCTCCTCGCTCACCCAGTCCTGGTAGTAGCTCGAGCCCAGCATGATGCGCAGGCCGACGTTGATGTCGACGAGGTTGGTCGTGACCAGCTCGCCGTCGACGATCACGCCCGGGGTGACGAACATCTCGTTCCCCCAGTCGTCCATGTCCTCGTACTTGTAGTTGACGTGATCGGGGTTGTTGAACGCGCCCCAGCACCCGAGCAGGATGCGGCGCCGGCCGACCTCCTCGTAGCCCGGCAGCGCCTCGTAGAAGAAGTCGAAGACGTCGTCGTTCATGGCGACGGCCTTCTTGATGAAGTCGAGCGTGCGGAGCAGCCGCGACAGGTAGTCCGTGATCAGCGTCGGCGTCGGCATCGTCCCGACGCCGCCCGGATAGATCGTGGACGGGTGGACGTGCCGCCCCTCCATCAGGCAGATCATCTCGCGCCCGATCCGGCTCATGTGCAGCGCTTCCTTGTACGTCTCGCCCGTGAACGGGTTGTAGGAGCGCATGATGTCGCCGATCGTGCGGTACCCGTGCGTGTTCGCGCCGGGCGCCTCGGTCTTCTCCGCCTTGGCCCAGACGCTCGGGTTCGTCTCCTTGACCATCTGCTCGCAGAAGTCCACGAACACCAGGTTGTCCTGGAAGATGATGTGGTCGAAGATGTACTCCGCGGCCTCGCCGAGGTTGACGATCCACTCGGCCAGGGGCGGTGGCTTGACGCCGTAGGCCATCTGCTGCGCGTAGCACGAGCAGACGGCGTGGTTGTCACCGCAGATGCCGCAGATGCGGCTCGTGATGAAGTGCGCGTCGCGCGGGTCCTTGCCCTTCATGAACACGCTGTAGCCGCGGAACAGGGACGAGGTCGCCTTGCACGACACCACCTCCTTGTTCGCGAAGTCGATCTTCGTGTAGATCCCGAGGTTGCCGACGATCCGCGTGATCGGATCCCAGGCCATGTCGACGATCTGGCCCGCCTCCGGCGTGAGCTTCTCGCGTGTCGCCATGGTCCCTCAGTTCCCCCACCGGGGCGCGTAGCCCGTCGTGAGCTCGTCGTTGTTGTGCCGCCACTTCGGTTCCTTGTTGACCGTCTTGTTCGTGATCGTGCGCAGGCGGCGGATGACCTTGCCGTAGGCGCCCGTCATCGTGGAGCTGACCATCCCGCCGGGAGGCGCGTCCATGAACGGCATGAACTTGTCGGGGAAGCCCGGCATCGTGCAGCCGATGCAGATGCCGCCCACGTTCGGGCAGCCCCCGATCCCCGCCATCCAGCCGCGCTTGGGCACGTTGCAGTTGACGACCGGCCCCCAGCAGCCGATCTTCACGAGGCACTTCGGCGAGTTGTAGTCCTCGGCGAAGTCGCCCTGCTCGTAGTAGCCCGCCCGGTCGCAGCCCTCGTGCACGGTCTTGCCGAAGATCCACTGCGGGCGCAGCTGGTCGTCGAGCGGGATCACGGGCGCGAGCCCGGCGGCCTGGTAGAGCAGCCAGGTCAGCGTCTCCATGAAGTTCTCTGGCTGGACCGGGCAGCCGGGCACGTTGACGATCGGCAGGTCGGCGGCCGAGCGGAAGTCCCAGCCGAGGTAGTCGGCGAGGCCCATCGA
Organism: uncultured Solirubrobacteraceae bacterium; assembly: GCA_963827335.1. Lineage (GTDB taxonomy): Bacteria > Actinomycetota > Thermoleophilia > Solirubrobacterales > Solirubrobacteraceae > DASQMT01. The sequence continues at coordinate 32,706 of CAWHAP010000022.1, read as the reverse complement.
GCCCGTCGGATTGCCGGCCATCGCGTGGATGCCGCCGTAGGTGGCGCACGTGCCGATGGCGACGACGCCCCACGCCTTGGGCGCGAGCCGGTCGATCCACCAGTTCAGCGTGAGCGGCTCGCCGGTCGCCTCGTCGTTGCCGAACGACGTCCAGTAGCCGTCGCCGTTGATCTTCTCGTTCGGGATCGAGCCCTCGATGACGAGCACGAACGGCGCGTCCAGCTCGTCGACGAGCGCCTGGCGGAACGGCTTGAGGAACTCCTCGCCGCCGAGCGTGGGGGAGAGCACCTTGTTGTGCAGATGCACCTTGGGCAGCCCGGGGATCGCCCCGAGCAGGACGTCCTCGATGCCGGGCTGGCCGGCCGCGGTGATCGACACGCTGTCGCCGTCGCAGCTCATGCCCTCCGAGATCCAGAGGATGTGGACCTCGTCCACCCCGGGGCCGATCGGTTCAGGCGTCATCAGCGCTCCCTCCGTTCGTCAACACCGGCTCCTCGAGCTCGAGCGCGTCGACGAGCAGCTCCTCGCCGCGCACCAGCTCGAGGTCCGCGCTCCCGCACGCCGCGCACGCCAGCGGGAAGCCCGGCAACTCGCTCTCGGTCCCGCAGCGCCGGCAGCGGCCGGCGGCGGGGACCTCCTCCAGCACCAGCTCGGCGCCCTCCAGCACGGTGCCCTCCGCCACGAGCGTGAAGGCGAAGTCGAGGGCGTCGGGCACGACCTGGCGCAGGTGCCCGACCCGCACGTCGACCCGGGCGACGGGCCGCCCGGCGGCGTGCCGCACGGCGATCTCGGCGATCGCGCCCGCGATCGAGAGCTCGTGCATCAGTGGTTCCTCCCGGTACGGCACGCCCGGGAGACCGGTCGATCGGCGGCCGCCGATCCCGGGTGTGATGTGCCGGGAGGGGCCACTAGCAGATCCTCGGCAGGGGGTCGCCGACGAGCTGGTCCATCACCCGCTTGCCGCCGAACGCGGTCTCGACGAGCACCATGCCCACGGGCTCGGTCCTGACCTCGCCGATGTCCGCGGCGTCCTCGCCGCCGGGCGCCGCCCGGAGCGCTGCGAGCGCCGCGTCCGCGGCCGCCGGCGCCACGAAGGCGACGAGCTTGCCCTCGTTGGCGACGTACATCGGGTCGATGCCGAGGATCTCGCAGGCGCCCGCGACCGCCGGGTGCACGGGCACGTCGGCCTCGCGCACGACGATCGCCACGCCGGACGCGCGGGCCAGCTCGTTCAGGACGGAGGCGACGCCGCCGCGGGTCGCGTCGCGCAGGCAGTGGAGCTCGGCGCCGGCCGCGTCGAGCAGCGCGTCGACCGCGGGCCACAGCGAGCGCGTGTCGGACTCGATCGTCGCGCCCAGCTCGAACTCGCCGCGCGCGAGCATGATCGCGGTGCCGTGGTCGCCGACCCGGCCGGAGAGCAGGATGCGATCGCCCCGCCGCAGCGCCGCGGGCGACAGCCGGGCGCGCGGGTCGACGGCGCCGAGCCCGGTCGTCGTGACGTACATCCCGTCGGCGTGGCCGCGCTCGACGACCTTGGTGTCGCCGGTCACGATCCGGACGCCGGCCGCCGCGGCCGCCGCGGCGAGCGCCGCGACCTCCTCGCGCAGCGTCTCCGCCGGCAGGCCCTCCTCGAGGATCAGCGACAGCGTGAGCGCGAGCGGCCGGGCGCCGGCCATCGCGAGGTCGTTGACCGTCCCGTTGACGGCGAGGTCGCCGATCGACCCGCCGGGGAAGCGCAGCGGCTTGACGACGAACGCGTCGGTCGTCAGCGCGAAGCCCTGGACCGTCGCCGCGTCGGCCAGCTCGGGCATGCCGAACGCGGGCGCGAGCAGGCCCTCGATCAGCGACTGCGTCGCCTTGCCGCCCGCACCGTGCGTCATGGTGATCCGCTCGTCGCGGAACTTCCCGCGCTTGGCGCGCGCGGTCTCGATGATGCCGAGGACCCTGGCCTCGCGCTCGCTGACGGAGCCGCTCATACGACCTCGCGCTCTCGCGCGAACCGCCCGAAGTTGTAGTAGGCGGCGCAGGCGCCCTCGCTCGACACCATGCACGTGCCGATCGGGCGCTCCGGCGTGCAGGCGGTGCCGAAGACCTTGCACTCGAACGGCTTGATGACGCCCTTCAGCACCTCGCCGCACTGGCACGCCTTGGGGTCGGCCACGCGGACGCCGGGCACGGCGTACTTCAGCTCGGCGTCGAAGTCGGCGTAGGCGTCCGACAGCCGCAGCCCGCTCTGCGAGATGAAGCCCATCCCGCGCCACTCGAAGTGGGGCCGCAGCGCGAACACCTCGGCCAGGACCTCGAGCGCCCGCAGGTTGCCCTCGTAGGGCACGACGCGCGTGTACTGGTTCTCGACCTCGCAGCGGCCGTCGGCGATCTGGCGCAGGATCATGTGGACCGCGTGCAGTACGTCGAGCGGCTCGAAGCCGGCGACGACGATCGGCTTGCCGTAGTCGGCCGGGATGAACTCGAACGGCCGCGCGCCCACGACGGTGGAGACGTGCCCGGGGCCGACGAAGCCGTCGAGCCGCAGGTCGGGCGAGTCGAGCAGCGCGCGCAGCGGCGGCACGATCGTCACGTGGTTGGACATCACGAGGAAGTTGGGCACGCCCTCGGCCTTGGCGCGCTTCAGCGTGAGCGCGGTCGACGGCGCGGTGGTCTCGAAGCCGATCGCGTAGAACACGACGTCGCGGTCCGGGTTGGCCTTCGCGATCCGCAGCGCGTCGAGCGGCGAGTAGACCATGCGCACGTCGGCGCCCTGCGCCTTGGCGTCCTGCAGCGAGCCGTTCGAGCCCGGGATCCGCAGCATGTCGCCGAAGCAGGTGAAGATCACGCCGGGCTGGTGGGCGAGGGCGATCCCGTCGTCCACCCGGCCCATCGGGATCACGCAGACCGGGCAGCCGGGGCCGTGCACGAGCTCGACGTTCTCCGGCAGCAGGTCGTCGATCCCGTACTTGTAGATCGAGTGCGTGTGCCCGCCGCAGACCTCCATCAGCTTGTAGTGGCGGCCGGGCTCGACCGCGGCGAGGATCTCGCCCGCCACCGCGCGCCCCAGCGCGGCGTCGCGGAACTCGTCGACGTACTTCACGCCGCCGCCTTCGCGATCGCCGTGCCGGCGTGCACGAGCAGCGTCTCACCGGGCGCGACGGGATCGACGAGCGCGGTCTCCACGCTGGAGCTGCGACCCTCGCCGTCCTCGCACAGCGCCAGGCCGCGGTCCTCGTCGACCCGCCGGACGACCATCGACACCGCCTCGTCGCCACAGGTGATGCACCCGTGATGCGTCTCGCACTGCGCGACGGAGAAGGTGTCCGGATCCACTCAGATCACGCGGCTCTCGCTCACTCGATCACGCTGGCCTTGAGCTCTTCGAGCTCCTGCTCGTACTCGGCGCCCATCTGCTCCAGCAGGCGCCGCGTGGCGAGCGCCTCCTCCTCGTCGACCTGCGAGATCGCGAAGCCGACGTGGATCAGGACCCAGTCGCCGGGCCCGACGCTCGTGCTCTCGGTGTCGAGCAGGCCGATGTTGACGTTGCGGTGCACGCCCGCGATCTCCACCTTGGCGAGGCGGTTGACGTCGTCGACCACCTCCACGATCTGACCGGGTACGGCCAGGCACATGGTGCTGCATCCCCTCTCACCGGGAAGTGGGCGAAAGACCGCCCGGTCGAAGGGATACCACTCCGTCTCATGGCGGGCAACTTAGGGGACCCTCATCGATCAGGGGCGCGCACGGCTCGTATCCTCGCCGCCCATGGCGGTCGAGCTGCGCGACGTGGCGGACGGGCTGTGGCTGTGGCGCCAGCCGCATCCGGCCTGGCAGGAGGGCGACGACTGGGAGCCGGAGGTCTCGTCGTTCGCGGTCGCCTCGCGCGGCGCGCGGATCGTGCTCGACCCGCTGCTGCCGCCGCCGTCGGCGCGCGCGGCCTGGGCGCGCATCGACGCGTTCGCCCCGGACGTCGCCGTGATCCTCAAGCCCGACCACATCCGCGACGTCGACCTGTTCGCCCGCTGGTACGGCGTGCGGGCGCTCGGCCCGTATCTGTACTGGCGCGACGACGTCCCGCGGACCGAGCTCGAGCCCGTGCGGCCGGGCGACGAGCTGCCGGGCGGGCTGCAGGCCCACAGCGACGGCCGCGGGATGATGGAGACGCCGCTCTACCTGCCGGAGCAGCGGGCGCTCGTCTTCGCCGACGGCATGACCGCGCCGGGCGGCGAGCTGCGCGTGTGGGCGACGCCGTGGCACGAGGAGCGGGTGCTACCGGCGCTGCGCGAGCTGCTCGCGCTGCCGTTCGAGCACGTGCTCGTCTCCCACGGCGAGCCCGTCCACGACCGCGCCGGCTACGAGGCCGCGCTCGAGCGCGCGCCGTGGGCGGAGTACGAGGGCGGCTAGAACGTCCAGGTGAGCGTGACGCAGGGCTCGGGCGGCCCGGCCCCGGCGGCGCGGTACGTCGCGAGCGCGGCCGTGTTGCCGGCCTCGGTGCCGACCCACATGCCGTGGCAGCCCCGTTCGCGTGCGAGCGCCGCGAGCGCGGTGACGAGCGCCGTGCCGATGCCCCGGCGCCGGCGCGTCTCGCCGACGGAGAGCTCGTAGAGGAACAGCTCGGTGCCCTTGTCGGGATGGCACGTCTCGACGCCGCTGACGAAGCCGGCGGGCGTGCCGTCGTCGTCCACCGCCACGAGCAGGTGGTGGCCCGCCCGCGCGAGGAACTCCTCGGCCCACGCCCGCGACGGCGGCGCGTCGAACAGGTCCGCGCCGGCCAGGACGACCGCCTCGTCGCCGGGCCCGAGCCGCGCGATCCTCACCGGCGGCGGGCGTTCGCGAGCCGCTCCTCGGCCGCGGTCGCGGCATGCTCGAGCTCGCGCAGCCGCACGGGGCTCGTGGCGCGCTGGCTGCCGCTGATCACCCGCGCGTGGTAGAGCTCGTAGCGGTCGCGGTGGTAGCGCGCCTCGGCGGTCAGCTGCTCCATGTCCTCGACGGGGAGCCGGGCGGGAGGCGCGGCCGGCGCGGGCGCCGGCGCGGGCGGCGGATCCTCGGGCTCGGCGGCGTCGGCCGCGCGTTGGTGACGCATCCGCTCGCGCACCGCCTCGAGCATGCTGCGTCGCTTCATCGTGCGGTTCCCATACGGCCAGTCTAGGCGCCGGCGGGAGCACCCGCGGTGATAGGGTCCATGGTCCTGGGGCGCACTTGACGTCGCCCGATCCGGCGCGCGGCGGCGCACCGGGCGTGGACGCCACCTGAACCTCGAGAGTCGCGACAGCGAGGGGTTCCCGCAGGTGTCCGAGGTGCCGTGCCGGCCTGATCCCCGCCCCGCGTGGACCCGGGGCAGGACGCGCCGCAGCGTCGCGCTGACGCTCCTCGGGACGGCCGGCGTCGGCGCCCTGCTCGCCGTCGTGCTCGCCGACGATCGCGCCGCCTTCGCCACGTCGCTCGGGGCGGCGCCCGCCGGCATCCTCGCCGCGGCCGTCGGCCTGCAGCTCCTCGCGCTGGTCTCGCGCAGCGAGGCCTGGCACCTGTGCGTGCGCGCGGCCGGCGGCACGGCCCCGCGCTCGCTCGTCTACCGGGCCTCGGGGCTGGGCAACCTCGGCAGCCTCCTGAACACCAACCTCGGCGCGGCGGGGCGGATCGCGATGCTCCGGCGCACGGCGCCCGACACCACGCCGCGCGTCGGCGGCCTCGTGACCGCCGAGGTGCCGATCGTCTCGCTCGAGGCGACGCTCGCCGCGCTCACGTCGTTCACGCTCGTCGGCCCGCTCGGGCTGCCGTGGTGGCTGCCGCTCGTCGCGCTGGCCGTCGCGGGGCTCGCCGTCACGGGCCTCGGCCGGCTCGCGGGCCGGCGCCGGCGCGGCTTCTGGTGCGGCCTCGCGGTCCTGCGCTCCGTGCGCGGGCGCAACCGCCTGCTCGTCTTCGTGCTGGTCGCCGTCGCGGCGCAGATCGGGCGCAACTGGCTGATGCTCAACGCCGTCGGCGTCGACGCGTCGCTGTTCGACGCCGTGGCCGTCCTCATCTGCCTCGTCACGCTCAGCCAGCTGCCGCTCGGGCCGGGCGTGGGCGCCGCCGCCGTGGTGCTCATCCTCGGCGCCGGAGGCGTCGCGGCGACCGCCGCCGCCGGCGTCCTGCTCACTGCGACCGGCACCGTGGGCGCGCTCGCCTTCGCCGCCTGGGCGGCCACCGACCTGCTGGTCCGGCGCAGCCGTCGCGCCGTGGCCGTGCTCGCACCGATCGACCCGTTCCCCACTCCAGCACCGGAAAGGATCTGAATGCCGACCCCCGACGAACGCAAGGCCGACCGCCGTCAGGTGAAGCTCGACGAAGTCGACCGCCAGATCCGCGAGGGCGGGCTGACCGTGCGCAAGATGACGGAAGAGGAACGCGCGAAGTACCCGCCACAGCCGCCGCGGCCCAAGCGGGGCTCAGGCCGGTGACGGCCGCGCCGGTGCGCCGGCCGACGATCCTGTCGTCCCAGGGCACGCGCACGACATGCCCGGGGTGTGGCCTCGCGCTGCCGGTGCACCTGGGCCCGACGCACGCCTACGTCGGCGCCTCGCCCGCGTGCTGGCATCTGTTCGCGCGGCTCTCGGCCGACCCGTTCGCCCGCCGCGAGGGCACGCTGCTGCGCCGGCTCGTCGTCGACGCGTACGCCGCGCAGCACCCCGGCGTGCCGCAGCGGCGCTCGATCCAGTCCGTCGCGGTGCACCTCATGGGGCTGTGCGTGCTCGTCGAGCGCGGTGCCGACGCGCGCCAGCCGGTCCCGGTCCCGGGGCGGGCGCCCGCCCGCCGGGCGAGCGTCTTCCGCTGGCTGGAGCCGCCGGACTTCGCCGGCGCGCTGACCGCCGCCGACGTCCTGGAGGCCGGCCCGGGGGACGAGTACATCGCGTCCGCCGAGGCCTGGGCCGCCAGCGTATGGGCCGCGTGGTCCCACCACCACGCGACGGTCCGCGGCTGGCTCGACGGCGCGTCGGCGCAGGCCGGCTGACCACGTCTTCGCCGCTGCGCCGCGCCTGAGGCAGCGTCCCGCCGCGTCGCACGTCCGTCCCGGCACCGTCCGTGTCCGACCCGATCGCGCTGATCCTCTCGCTCGCGGCGCTCGCCGCGGCGCTCGGCGCGGCGATCGCGCGCCCCGCGTGGCTGCCCGAGTCCGCCGCAGCGGCGGGCGGCGCGGCGCTGCTCGTCGCGGCCGGGGCGATCGGGCTCGACGCCGCCGGCGACGCCGCCTGGGAGCTCGCCCCGACCGTGGCGTTCCTCGCCGCGCTGCTCGTCATCGCCGAGCACTGCCGCCGCGCGGGGCTGTTCGACGCGATCGGGGCGCTGCTCGCGCGCCGCGCGGAGGGCCGGCCGCGGCGGCTGCTCGCGCTCGTGTTCGCGGTCGCCGCGCTCGTCACGGCGGTGCTGAGCCTCGACGCGACGGTCGTCCTGCTCACCCCGATCGTGTTCGCGACGGCGGGCCGGCTGCGCATGTCCCCGCGGCCGCACGCGTACGCGTGCTCGCACCTCGCCAACTCGGCGTCGCTGCTGCTCCCCGTCTCGAACCTCACGAACCTGCTCGCGTTCCACGCGAGCGGCCTCTCGTTCACGCGCTTCGCGGCGCTGATGCTGTTGCCCACGCTGGCGGTGCTCGCCGTGGAGTGGGTCGTGCTCTCGCGCTTCTTCGCCGGCGAGCTGGACCGCCCGCGCCGGCCCGCGCCTGCGCCCCGCGACACCGCGCCGCTGCCCCGCCTCGTGCTCGCCGTGCTGGGCCTGACGCTGGCCGGCTTCGCCGCCGGCTCGGCGCTGGGGGTCGAGCCCGTCTGGGTGGCGCTCGCCGGCGCGATGGTCCTGACCGGCGCCGCGGCGGTCCGCCGCGAGGTCGCGCCCGCCGGGCTCGCGCGAGCAGCCGAGCCCGGGTTCCTGGTGTTCGTGCTCGGCCTCGGCGTGATCGTCGCGGCGGCGAGCGACCGGGGGCTCGCGGACGCCGTCGCGGCCATCCTCCCGGAGGGCGACGGGCTCCCAGCGCTGCTGCTCGTCGCGTTCGCGGCCGCCGTGCTGGCCAACCTCGTCAACAACCTCCCGGCGACGCTGATCCTCGTGCCGGTGGCGGCCGCCGCCGGGCCGGCGCCGGTGCTGGCGGTGCTGATCGGCGTGAACGTCGGGCCGAACCTGACCTACGTCGGCTCGCTGGCCACGCTGCTGTGGCGGCGCGTGCTGCATCGCTCCGACGAGGCGGTCGAGCTGCGCGAGTTCGTCCTGCTGGGGCTGCGGACCGTGCCCGCGGGCATCGCCGCGGCGACGCTCGCCCTATGGTTGGGCGGGGGCATCCTGCTCTGACCATGCGCGCGCTCGTCTGGATCGTCGAGGACACCTGGGAGGCCACGGTCGACGAGGCCGCTGACCTGCTGCCCGCGGACGCGGAGATCACGCTGCTCCACGTCGCCGGCGCGGATGCCGAGGCCGTGGCCGGCGGCGCGCGCAACGGGCTGCTCGGGCGCCGCCGCGGCGACCCGGCCGTGCCCTACCGCGAGCTCGCCGGCGCCGCCGCCGCGGCGCTGCTCGAGGACGCGCGCGGGCGGCTGGGCCGCGACGCGCGGCTGCTCGCCGTGCACGGCCGGGTCGAGCGCGAGGTGGTGGCCGCCGCGGAGGACTGCGACCTGCTCGTCCTCGCGCGCGACGGGGATCACGACCGGCTCGGCCCGCACAGCCTCGCGCCCCCGGCGCGCTTCGTCGTCGACCATGCGCCGTGCCGCGTGCTGCTGGTGTGGCCCGACGCGCCGCCGCCCGTGGAGACGATCCCGCCGCACAAGCCGAAGCCCAAGCCCAAGCCCAAGGCGAAGCCGAAGCCGAAGCCGGCGCCCTAGCCGAGCGCCTCGGGCAGCCCGAGCCGGGCGAACAGCGGCGGCGAGACGAAGCCGGTGATCTCCTCGATCCGGCCGCCGCGGAGCGTGAGGACCTGCAGCACGGCCGGCAGGTGCCGCCCGCTCGTCTCGTCGTAGCTGTAGGTGGCGAACGCCGGCTGGCCGCTCGCCGTCGTGGGGACGACGCGCACGTCGCGGCGCCCCTCGGCGTGGTAGGCGCGCCCGGAGAACGCCCACTCGCGCAGGAAGACGAGCACGCCCTCGCCGCGGAACCACGTTGCCATCGGCGGCATCGTCAGCGCCGCGTCCTCGGTGAGCATCGACGCGACGGCATCGACGTCACCGCGCTCCCACGCGTCCGTGTAGCGCGTGACGATCGCCGCCAGCTCGTCGTCGCCGAGCTCCCGGAGCGTGGCCTGCTGGGACTGGTCGGGGAGCTTGTCGTCCATCGTCGCGCGCGCACGCTGCAGCGCGCTGTTGGCGGCGGCGGTGCTCGTGTCGAGCTGCTCGGCGGTCTCGCGCGCGCTGTAGCCGAGCACGTCGCGCAGGATCAGCGCCGCGCGCTGGCGCGCGGGCAGGTGCTGGAGCGCGGCGATGAACGCGAGCTCGACGCTCTCGCGCTGCTCGTAGCGGGCGTCGGGCGCCGGCTCGGCGGCGACGAGCTGGTCGGGGTAGGGCTCGATCCAGACCGTCTCCGACAGCGGCCGGCCGGGCCCCTCGTGGGGATCGGTGGTCGGGCCGTGGTCGATCGGCAGCACGCGCTTGGGCCGCTTGCCGATCAGGTCGAGGCACGTGTTGGTGGCGATCCGGTACAGCCACGAGCGCAGGCTGCTGCGGCCCTCGAAGCGCCCGAGGCCGCGCCACGCCCGCAGGAGCGCGTCCTGCAGCGCGTCCTCGGCGTCGTGCAGCGAGCCGAGCATCCGGTAGCAGTGCGCGTGCAGCTCGCGCTGGTAGGGCTCCACCAGCCGCTGGTACGCGTCCCCGTCCCCGTCGCGCGCCGCGGTGACGAGGTCGCGGTCGGCATGGGCGGTCATTTGTAACGTCGACCGTACATCAGCGCCTGCCCGATGGGCGGCCGGGCCCGTCGCCGCGGTCAGGCGAAGATGGGAGGGCGAAAACGATGTCCGTGCTTGATCGCCGACGACTCAACCGTGCGCTGCTGGAGCGCCAGCTGCTGCTGCGCCGCGACGGGCGCACGCCGCTCGAGGCGATCCGCCACCTCCTCGTCGTGCAGGCCCAGGAGCCGCAGGCGCCCTACCTCGGCCTGTGGTCGCGGCTCGATCCGTTCGACCCGGCGGCGATGTCCGGCCTGCTCGACGACCGCACCGCCGTGCGCGGCTGGCTGCACCGCTGCACGCTCCATCTCGCGGCCGCGCGTGACTACCTGGCCTGGCGCACGCTGTTCCGCCCGGTCGCCGAGCGCGCGCTCCTCGGCGGCTTCCGCCGGCAGCTCGAGGGCGTCGACCTCGCCGAGCTCGAGGCCGCCGCCCGCGCCGCCCTCGAGGCCGAGCCGTCCGGTGCGCTCGCCGTCGGCCGGGCGATCGCCGCGCGCTGGCCCGACCACGACCCGCGCGTGCTGGGCTACGCGGCCAACTTCCTGCTCCCCGTGCTCCAGCAGCCGCCGCGCGGCCGCTGGCGCGAGCGGGGCCGGGTGGTGCTGACCACGGCCGAGGCCTGGCTCGGCGCCCCGCTGGACACGGACGCGACCCACGACGACCTGCTCCGGCGCTACCTCGCGGCCTTCGGCCCGGCGGCGACCGCCGACGTGCGCGCGTGGTCGGGGCTGACCGGCATGGCCGCGGCGGTCGACCGCCTGCGGCCGGAGCTGCGCACGTTCCGCGACGATCGCGGGCGGGAGCTGCTCGACCTCCCGGACGCGCCGCTGCCCGATCCGGACACCCCTGCGCCGCCGCGCTTCCTCCCGGTCTTCGACAACGCGCTGCTCGCGCACGCCGACCGCACGCGGATCCTCGGCGACGATCATCCGCCGCGGATCGTCGACAGCCACACGCTGCTCGTGGACGGCTTCCTCGCCGGGACGTGGCGGATCGACGACGGGACGCTCGAGATCGCCCCGCTGCGCAGGCTCGCCCGCGCGGAGCGGGCGGCGGTGCGCGCGGAGGGCGAGCGGCTGCTGGCGTTCGCCGCCGAGCGCCCGCGCGCGGTCCGCTTCGCGACTTGAGCTGCGCCGCCCGGCGCTCGAACACCCGTCCAGGAGGCTCAACGACAGGGTGTCGGGGGACGACCACCAGCGAGAGCCTCCCCTTCCTTCCGACCGAGAGACGGACCCACTTCCCATGCAGCGACTCAAGGACCTCCCGCTCGCGGCCCGCCTCGGCCTCGGCTTCGGCGCGCTCGCCCTCGCGATGATCGCCATCGCGGCCCTCGGCAGCGCCAAGCTCGGCGCCCTCGGCGGCGACGTGCGCGAGATCGACCGGGTGTCGCTGCGCGCGGCCGAGCTGTCCGGCGGCATGAGCGCGCGCGAGGAGAGCTTGGGCGCCAAGGTCGCGCAGCACCTCTACGTCTACGACGGCGACCTCGCCACGGAGGACAAGGTGGCGAAGTTGATCGAGGACCTCGAGGCCGCGAACGAGCGCGACGCGCGCACCCTCCAGGCCCTGCTGGCCGGCACGTCCGGCGCCGACGAGGCCAAGGCCTTCGCCGCCGCGCGCGCCACGTTCGACAAGACGGTCGACGAGGTCATCGAGCGCTCGCGCAAGGAGACCGTCGACGCCGTCGAGGAGCGCGATGCCTCGCGCACCTACTACCTCGAGACCGTCCTCCCGGCCGGCGCGGCCGTGACCGCCGCCGCCGCCGCGCTGCAGGAGAAGGTCGACGCCTCCGCCGACGCCGCCGCCACGGCCGCCGGGAACGGCGCCGCGTCCGCGCAGCGGACGATCCTCATCGTCGCCCTGCTGGCGTTCGTCGCCGCGGCCGCGCTCGCCCTGTGGATCACCCGCACCGTCACGCGCCCGGTCGCGGCGATCGCCGACCGCCTCGCCTCGCTCGACGAGCACGACCTGGCCGGCCTCGAGCACGGCCTCGCCGCCGTCGCCCAGGGCGACCTCACCGTCGAGGTCGCCTTCGCCACCACGCACGTCCCGGTCGAGGGCAAGGACGAGCTCGGCCGCCTCGCCGCCAGGTTCAACGGCATGGTCGACAAGGCCCAGCGCTCGATCGACGGCTACGGCGACATGCGCACGCAGCTCGGCACGCTGATCGGCGACGTGTCGCGCAACGCGGGCACGGTCAGCGCCGCCTCCGAGGAGATGGCCTCCACGTCCGACGAGGCGGGCCGGGCGACCGGCGAGATCGCCTCCGCCGTCGGCGAGGTCGCCGCCGGCGCCGAGCGCCAGGTGCGCATGGTCGAGTCCACGCGCAACGCGATGCAGGAGGCCTCCCGCGCCGCCGGCGTCTCCGCCTCCGCCGCCCAGGAGACGGCCGCGGCCGCCGAGCAGACGCGCGAGATCGCCCGCGAGGGCGTCGCCGCGGCCCAGGTCGCCTCGGACTCGATCGCGATGCTCGCCGAGTCCTCGGCCCAGGTCAGCGAGGGCATCCAGGCGCTGTCGGGCAAGTCCGAGCGGATCGGCGGCATCGTCGGCACGATCACGGGCATCGCCGAGCAGACCAACCTGCTGGCGCTCAACGCCGCGATCGAGGCCGCGCGCGCCGGTGAGCAGGGCCGCGGGTTCGCGGTCGTCGCCGAGGAGGTGCGCAAGCTCGCCGAGGAGTCGCAGTCCGCGGCCGCCGAGATCTCGGGCCTGATCGCGGAGATGCAGACCGAGACCGGCCAGGTGGTCGCGTCCGTCGAGGGCGCCGCCGGCCGCACCGAGGACAGCGTCACCAGCGTCCACCAGACCCGCGCGGCGTTCGAGCGGATCGGCGACGCGGTCGAGGATATGACCGGTCGGATCTCGGACATCGTCGCGTCCATCGAGCAGATCTCCGCCGAGGCCCGGCGCGCGGAGACCGACATCGCCGAGGTGGCCGCCGTCGCGGAGCAGTCGTCGGCCGCCACCGAGCAGGTCTCCGCCTCCACGGAGGAGACCAGCGCCTCGACCCAGGAGATCGCCGCGGGGGCCGCCGACCTGGCGCGCACCGCGGAGGACCTCGCGGGCCTCGTGGCGCGCTTCAAGGTCGGCGCCTAGCTCCGATCAGCCGGCCGATGGGCCGGGGCGGGCGACGAATAGGCTCCGGCCATGCCCCTCCTGACCGACGGCCGCATCCGGCACGGCGTGGCCTTCTCGCTGGCGCATCCAGCGGGTTCTGAGGCCGAATCCGACTTCCTCGACGCGATCGCGCGGCTCGCGTCGATCCCCGGTGTCGAGGCATTCGAGCTGATGCGCGAGGTGAGCCCGAAGAACGGGTTCGCCTTCGCGCTCACCATGGAGTTCGCCGACGCCTCGGCCTACTCCGGCTATAACGAGCACCCCGACCACGTCGCGTTCGTCGCCGACCGGTGGGACGCGGAGGTCTCGGACTTCCTCGAGATCGACACCGCCGCGCTCTGAGCGCGGCCGGCTGGGGACCTCTTCTCGGCCCTGGACTTGGTCCGGCGAGGGCACAAATGCCAGGAAACTGGCATTACGTGGCCGCAGGTCGCTGGAGTACCTTGACCGGCGTCGACCACCTGTCCGCTAGGGGCTACGGACAACCGAAAGGGGGATGACAGCCATGGGCTGGAAGTGCTAGATGTAGGCCAGATGGGCGGCCCTGGCTCAAGCGCGTCGGCTGACGCGCCGAAAAGGACCTCGTGACGATCGGCGGCGGGAACCGTGTCGCGGGGGTCTCCGCGCGCCAGAGAACAGGTCTTGGCGTCCACCTCCTCGCGAGCGTCGCGCTGATCCCCGCGTACCTCTACGTCGCCCCGGCTTCGCACTGGGACGACTCGCTCCTGGTGCTCGTCCTCTGGACGCTCTCGGTCATCGCGGATCGCAGCGACGTGCCGCTCCCGGCGGGCGTCCGCTTCGACGCGACGATCGCCCTGATGCTCTTGTGCGTCGCGCTCGCCGGCCCGTTGCCCGCGCTCGGCGTCTATCTCGCGCCCGTGGTCGTGAACGCCCTGACCGGGCACGAGCGCATGCTCCGCGCGGGTAACCTCGCCAACCTCGCCTCCGGCGGGTGGCAGGCCGTCGCGGCCGCGCTGCTGCTGCAGGCCGCCGGGTTCGCGGACGCCGCGGCCCCCGAGGCCGTCGCCCTGGGCGTCGCCGCCGGCGCGATCCTGTTCGTCCTGGGCTGGGCCGTCGGCCCGGCCGTCTACGGCCCGCTGTGGCTCGGCGTCCCGCTGCCGCGGATGGCCGAGGCGCTGCGCGACATGGCGCCCGCGGCCACGGTGATGGTGCTGCTCGGCGCGGTGACCGTCGTCGCCTACACGGCCGTCGGCGTCGTCGCCCTCGCCCTGTTCGCGATCGTCGCCGTGCTCCCCCAGAGCGCGCTCACCTACGCGGCCCGCACCCGTCCCGTCGCCGCACTCGACCCGCTGACCGCGGCCCGCCGCTACGCGCGTGCGATGGCCATGCACCTGGACCTCGACCGCCCGCAGCGCAAGGAGCTCGACGCCGTCCTGCGGCTCGCCCACAGCCGCGACGTCGACGGCGACCCGGGCAAGCACCTGAGCCACACGGTCGTGGACTGGAGCGAGGTCTCCTGCGCCGCCGGCCACGTGACCGAGTGGTGGAACGGCGCCGGCGGCCCCGCCGGCGTGCCCGGCACGATCATCCCCCAGTCGGCACGCATCGCCGCCGTCGCGCGGACCTGGGCGGCGCTGACCGCCGAGGGCAGCCCCGGCCTCGGGCACGACGAGGCGCTCTCGCACCTCGAGGCCGCAGCCGGCGTGCGGCTGGACCCGCGGATCGTCCTGGCCGCGCGCACCGTCGTGGCGCAGGAGCGCCGCTCGGAGGCCGTGCCCGCGCCCGAGCCGCGCATGCATCACCTGCGGGTCCCCGCGCCGCTGCGCCGGGTCCTCGCCGCCGGCGTGTAGGACTCAGCCGACGGTCGGCGCGCCGTGCTCGCGGTGCGGGTCGTCGACGAACGCCGCGAGCGCCTCGACGCAGTCGCCGTCCAGCCGTCCCGCGGCGGCCTCGCCGCGCAGCAGCGCCAGCGCGTCGTCCCTCGCGATCGCCGCGCGGTAGGGCCGCGTCGCGGTGAGCGCCTCGTAGACGTCGGCCACGGCGATCACGCGCGCCTCGAGCGGCAGGTCGTCCCCGCTCAGGCCGTGCGGGTAGCCGCTGCCGTCCAGCCGCTCGTGGTGGGCGGCGGCGATCCCGGCGTGCTCGCGCAGCGCGGGGACGCGCATCAGCAGCTCGTGCGTGCGGAGGGGGTGCGTGCGGATCGCGGCCCACTCGTCGGGCTCGAGCGGGCCCGGCTTGTCGAGGATCCGGTTGGAGACGCCGAGCTTGCCGATGTCGTGCAGCAGGGCGGCGCGCAGGAACCCGCGGTCGACGGGGAGGCCGAGCTGCTCGGCGGCGGCGCCGGCGAGCGCCGCGACCCGGTGCGAGTGTCCCCCGGTGTCGGGGGACTTCGCGTCGATGACCTCGGCGAACGCGTGCGCGACGGCGCTCACGCGCGCCTCGTCGGCGTGCACGATGTGCTCGGGCGGCTCGTGCTCGCTCACCGCGGCGGCGAGCGCCGGCGCCTCGTAGGGCAGCTCGGTCAGCGTCTCGAGGTCGAGCCGGTCGACCAGCTCAGGGTCGAACCAGCGGCCGCGCCGCTGGCGGGCGACCTGCAGCGCCGCGCGGGCGCCCTCCGCCGACGTGAAGACCTCCATCGTCTGCGACAGGCACGCGATGCGGGCGAGCAGCGGGATCTCCCGGCCGCGGCGGCCGAACGGGTGGCCCGTGCCGTCCCAGTGCTCGTCGAGGAAGTAGATCGCGGTCGACGTCGCGGGCGGGAACCCGAGGTCCTCCGCGATCTGCGCGCCGCGCTCGCAGCGCAGGAGGATGAACTCGCGCGTCGTGCCCTCCCGCCGGCCGAGCATGCGCAGCCGCTGCAGGCGCTCGACCGTGGGGTCCTCGCGCCCGACGACGCGGGCCGCCCAGCGGAAGCGGCCGGAGCGCTTCGTCCAGTCGCTCAGCTTGTGGGCCTGCTTGGCGCCCTGGTCGTCGGCGGAGAGCAGGGCGGCGGTGCGCGCCGAGTTCGTCGAGCAGCCGATGTCCTTGAGCAGCAGCGCGTAGTAGAGCTCGGAGCGCTGCTCGTCGTCCAGGCCGAGGCGCTCGCCGACCGTCATCCCGATCAGGCAGCTGCGGAGCGTGTGGCCGGCATCCTGGCCCTCCGTCAGGTCCAGGGCGTACGACAGCGCGCCGAGCAGGTCGCCGAGCCGCAGTTCACCGGAATCCGACACCATCCCCATCGTATGCCCGCTGCGCGCCCCGCCGCACGCGTGCTGGCGCTCCTCAGCTCCCCGCGCTCGGCACGACCCAGCCCGCCATCGCGATGAAGTGCACGAGCGCGGCGGCGACGACGAGCGTGTGGAACACCTCGTGGAAGCCGTAGGTGCGCGGCCACAGGTTCGGCTTCTGCATCGCGTAGACGGCGGCGCCGAGCGAGTAGAGCGCGCCGCCGACCGCGAGCAGCACGAACGGCGCGACGCCGGCGGTGCGGGCCAGCTCCGGCAGCGCGACGACGGCCACCCAGCCCACCGCGAGGTAGGAGGCGGCCTGCAGCCACCGCGGCGCCCCGATCCACGCGATGCTGAGGATCACGCCCACGAGCGCGCCCGACCAGACGGAGATCAGGACCACGAGCTGCAGCGTCCCGTCGAGGACGAGCAGCCCGATCGGCGTGTACGAGGCGGCGATGAATACGAAGATCGTGGAGTGGTCCAGCCGCCGCAGCCAGGGCTTCCAGCGCGGGTCGCCGGGCCAGCGGTGATAGAGCGCGCTGGCGGAGAAGAGCGCGATCAGCCCGGCCCCGTAGATCACGGCGGCGACGCGCGCGGCGGCCGTCGGCGCGAGCGCCACCAGGACGATCGACGCGGCGCCCGCCACCCACGCGGCGTGGGCGTGCAGGAGCCCCCGCAGCCGCGGGATGACCTCCTCGGACACGAAGCGCTGTGCTTCCACCGCCACCGAGGCTATACGCTCGCCGCGAAAGGGAGGTTGCGTTGCTCTGCGTGCTGACCCACCGCCGGCTCAAGCCGGGGTCCTATGACGCGTTCCGCGAGGCCTGGCGGCCCGACGAGTGGTGGCCGGGATTCGAGCGCGGCTACCACCTGCGGTCGGCCGACGACGCCGACGAGGTCATCTCGTTCGCGTTCTACGACGTGACCATGGAGGACTTCGAGGCGCTGCGCGACGACCCGGCGTGGCTCGCCGCGGAGGAGCGCCGGCTGCGGCGGCTCGCGCCGCTCGAGCTGTCGATGCGGATCGGCGGCGTCTACGAGGTGGCCGAGGCGATCGGCCGGACCTAGGGCTCGTCGAGCCGCTCGCGCCGCGCGGTCGCCGCGCCGGTGCCGGGATCGATCGAGACGAGGTCGGCGGCGAGCGGGTGGAAGCGCGGGTCGGTGGTGAAGGTCATGCGGGCCAGGCCGACGTCCGTGGTGCCGTCGGCGAGGTTGCCCGTGCCGCCGCCGCCGATCGAGCCGCCGTTGATGACGGAGACGTTGGGCTGGATCTCCAGGCCGGTGCGATGGGTGTGGCCGACGAGGAAGACGAGGGGCGCGGCCGGCGGGTCCTCCTCGAGCCGGGCCAGCGCCATGCCGATCAGCCCCGGCTCGTGGACCATGACGACGTCCACCCGGCCGAGCTGCTGGTCGAGCCAGTCGGCGAACGTGCGCTGCTGCGCCGGCGTCAGCTCGTCGGTGAAGCGGTCGCGGTAGCCCTCCGACGCGCGGCGCGTGTACGGGTCCGAGTAGCCCGCCACGCGCAGCCCCGCGATCTCGTTGATCACCGGGCCGTAGCCGCCCCCCGGCTTGAGCCGCCCGAACTGGGTGAGCACGACGGCGCCGTCGTCGGCCAGCTCCTGCGCCGAGCGGTCGGAGTCGTGGTTCCCCGTGACGAACACGAAGGCGCTGCCGATGCGGGCGACGCGGCGGACGAGCGCCGACTCGAGCGGCGTGCCGCGGTCGTTGAGGTCGCCGGCGAAGAACACCGGCCCGCGGTCGGCGGCGCGCTCCAGGATCGGGATGGAGATGACGTTGTTGTGCAGGTCGGAGGCGATCGTGATCCGCGGGCGGCCCTCGACGGGGGTGCGACCGGCCGGCGCCGTCACGAGCCGGGCGAGGCCGACGAGCTGCGCGTCGAGCTCCTGGTCGAGCTGCTCGCCCGAGCGCCGCACGGCCGCGACGGCGTCCAGCGCGCGCGGGATGTCGGCGCCGTAGGCGTAGTACTGCGGCTCGTCGATCTGGCCGCGCGGCGGGAGCAGCACGACGAGGCCGACGCCGATGCCCACGGTGGTGAGCACCGCGGCGAGGGTGGTGTAGCGCAGCTTGGGGCCGGCGCGGTTGCGGACCGCGAAGGCCGTGAGGAGGCCGAGCGCGAGGGCGAAGAAGGCGACGACGCCGATCAGGGTGCGCAGGTAGGCGGCGATCGCGTCGCGCGCCTCGGTGCGCACGTCGCCGACGTCGAGGGCGCCGCCGTCGGCGACCTTGCGCAGCGCGGTGCGGTCGATCGTCCGCACGTCGACGCGCAGGCGGGCCGGGAGGCGGATCGACTCGAACCGCGCTCCCCAGTCCACGAGGGGGACGTAGACGTCGAGCGAGCCCGTGTGCCCGGGGGAGACGGACAGGCGGATCCCGCCGATCGACAGCTCGCGGTCCTGGCGGAAGGAGACGAAGGCGAAGTAGCCGCCGGCGAGCGTGGCGGCGACGACCGCGAGGATGGTCAGGGCGCGCGCCGCGACGCGCCACGGTCGTCCGTGGCGCGCCGGGGCGGAGGGGGCGGGGTCCGTCGCGACCACGCCTCCATGATGGCTCAGGCGCCGACGGGAGCGCCCTGCTCGAGCGGCAGGCCCGCGTCGCGCCAGTCCTCCTTGCCCTCGGCGTACTCCCGCACGTTCGTGTAGCCGAGCTTGCCGAGGACGATCGCGGCGATCTCCGAGTTGGGGCACGGGAGGTTCTTGCAGTAGGTCACGATGAGCGCGTCCTTGTCGGGGAGGAGCGCAGGGGCGAGGTCGCGGACCTCGGTGTGGGGGATGTTGATCGCGCCCGGCAGGTGGGCGTCCTCGTAGTAGGAGGCCGGCAGGGTCTCGACGACGACGGCGGCGTTCGCGTCGATGAGCTGGGCGAGCGCGGCGCGGGAGATCTTCGTGGTGGGGGTCATGGGACCATGGTGCGGGCGTCCGGCCGCCGCGTCCAAGACGGGTCGGTTGGGGTGCCATAGGCTGCGCCGATGCAGCCGGAGCTCAGGCTGGTGCGCTACTGGGTCGCCGTCGCCGAGGAGGGCAACATCACGCGGGCGGCGGAGCGGCTGCACCTCAGCCAGCCCGCGCTGAGCGCGGCCGTGAGGCAGCTCGAGGCGCAGCTCGGCGTCGCGCTGCTGGACCGGTCCGACCGGGTGCTGCAGGTGACGCCGGCGGGCGAGCTGCTGCTGCGCGAGGGGCGCGGCCTGCTGGCCGCCGCCGACGGCGTCTTCGATGCGGTGCGGGGACTCGACCGGGCGCCGGTCGGGCGGCTGCGCGTGGGGCTGACGCCGACGGCGCGCTACGGGCTCGGGCGGGAGCTGCTGGCGGCGTGCGCCGCCGAGGCGCCCGGGGTGATGCTCTACCCGAGCGAGGACGCGACGGGTGCGCTGCTGCGCGACGTGCGCGGCGGGCGGCTCGATCTCGCGGTGGTGTTCTGCGCGCCGGGTGTCGAGGACCTGCGCGCCGAGCCGGCGATCGTGCATCTCTGGGACGACCATCCGCTGGCCGCACGGGCGTCGGTCGCGCTGGAGGAGCTGGCGGAGGAGACGTTCCTCGTCGCCGAGGGCGGGGAGAGCGGCGGCTTCACGGACCGGGTCCTGACGCTGTGCCGCGCGCGCGGCTTCGAGCCGTCGACGCGCCCGGATCCGTACCCCGACCTCGGGCTGCAGGCGGTACGGGAGCGGCTGGGCATCGTCGTCTACGTGCGCAGCGCGTTCCCGCCCGAGGTGGCCGGCTCCGCGTTCGTGCCGGTCGAGCCGCCGGCGAGCTTCCCGTTCGGGCTCGCGTACCGCGACGGGCCGCGGTCGGCGGCGCTGGACGCCGTGCTGCGGGTGGTCCGGGGACTGGACGGGCAGGTCAGGGCGCGCTGAGGAAGTCCCGCAGCGCCTGGCTGGTGGACCAGAACGCCAGCTCGTCCCAGGGCAGGCCGGCGGGATCGAAGGTCCGGACCTCGCTGGCCTCCTCGGTCGTCCTGGGCGCCTCCTTCGTGGTCGCGGCGAAGACGACGAGCACGATGGGGGAGTCCGGCTGGCTGTAGACGCCGACGAGCCCCGTCAGCTCGATCCCGATCTCCAGCTCCTCGCGCGTCTCCCGGTGCGCGGCGTCCTCGACGGACTCGCCGAGGTCGACGAACCCGCCGGGGAACGTCCAGAGGTCCCTGCCGGGATCGAACGCGCGCCTGAGCAGGACGATCTCGCCCCGCTCGGTGACCGGGATCGCGCAGGCCACCGGCTTCGGGTTGTAGTAGGCGGCGAACCCGCAGTGCGGGCACACGATCCGCCGCGGGTAGTCGATGTGCGCGGCCTTCCCGCACCGGGGGCAGTACTTCGCGTCGTGCAGCGCAGGGTTGAGAACGGGCATGGCGTGGTGGGTGCGCGAACGCTACCCTTCAGCGCCCCGCCCTCTTAGCTCAGTTGGTAGAGCACTTCCATGGTAAGGAAGGGGTCGACGGTTCGAGTCCGTCAGAGGGCTTCTCGGAAAGCCCCGCTCAGGCGGGGTTTTTCTTTGCCCGGGACGGCGGCCGCGTTGCGCCGATTCGATTTCGTGGGCCGCTTTTGGGCCGCATACGATTCGTAAGCGCGCGTCTGCGGCCCCTCCGGAACGGGTCATCCGCCGGCTCGCCACGAGGCCAGGACGGTCGCGATCTCGCCGACGTCGTCGATCTCGCCGGCGGCGACGGCGATCACGAACGCGTACGCATCGTTGTCGTCCGGGTCGAGCTCCACCCCGTTCTTGGCCAGGAACACGTAGGTCGCGAGCCAGGCGAGGCGCTTGTTGCCGTCGACGAGCGGGTGGTTGCCGGCGAGCGAGTGCATCAGCGCGGCCGCCTTCGTGAAGAGATCGGGGTAGGCGTCCTGGCCGAGGACGCTCGCTCGTGGCCGGTGGACGGCGGACTCGAGCAGCCCGATGTCGCGCACCTCGATCGGGCCGCCGACCGCGGCGCGCGCGATGCGGAGCGCCTGCTCGACCGTCAGGTACCGCGTCACTCGCCGAGCCGGCGCAGCAGATCGGCGAACCGGGCCGCGCCCTGCGCAGTCAGCCGGTCGGTGAGCTCGTCGTCCTCGGCACGGAGGAGATAGTCATCGAGCGCCGCGACGGCGACCTGCTGCATGCTCCTGCCCTCCCGTTCCGCTCGCGCGCGCAGCGCGGCGGCCTGGTCGTCGGTGAGACGGAGTGTCATGGCCATGCGAATGATGGTATCAGTGTGATACCAGCACGGGCCCGGCCTGCCATCGACGAGGTCGAGCGGCTCGGCGTCGCAGCGGGCGAGCCGACCGTCTACCTCGAGCACATCGCACCGTCGACGAGCGACCCGTGATCTCTCGCTCGACCGCATCCCGGAGTGGCTCGTCCTCGACCTCCCGGCTCGCGCGGCTGCTCGAGGTCAACACGGGGTCAACGGCGCTCAAGAGGCCGAGGAGCGCGAGCATGTCGCTCAAAGCGGCGGAGCGAGAATTTGGAGTCTCCAGCGCCGAGAATCTGTAGCGTAAAAAGCCGAGAATCTGTAGCGCAACCGGGCGAGCGCTGTACGCTGAGAAGTGTCACCTGCACCCCCCTACCGTCGTCGCGTCGTCGACGACGAGCTGGACGAGCTTCTCGAGTCGGTCCCAGGCGTCACCGTCGCGGTTGCGCTCGAAGGAGCGCGAGCAGTTGGGAAGACCTCGACCGCGGGAGAGCGCGCTGCGACCCGCTATGAGTTCGACGACCAGTCGCAGCTCGCCGTGGTCTCGGCGGATATGGGTCTTGCGCTGGCGCGGCCAGCACCGGTGCTCATCGACGAGTGGCAGCATTATCCGCCGGTCTGGGACCGCGTCCGTCGCGCGGTGGATGACCGTGATCCGCCAGGGCCGTTTCTGCTCACCGGATCGGTTGCGCCGAAGGGCACCGGTATCCACACGGGAGCGGGGCGCATCATCGCGATGCGCATGCGACCGCTTTCGCTTGCCGAGCGCTGGCCGGGCAGTGCGTCCGTGAGCTTGCGCGAGCTGCTCGGCGGCGAGCAGGCGCCGGTCAGCGGCACCAGTTCGTTCGGGCTCGCCGACTACACCGAGGAGCTGTTCTCGTCGGGTTTCCCAGGTCTGCGTGACCTCCCAGCAAGGCTCCGGCGGGCGCAGCTGGACGGGTACATCGAGCGCGTGATCGACAAGGACTTCCCTGAGCTCGGGCGCCAGCCGCGGAACCCGGCGGCACTTCGGCGGTGGATGCTGGCCTACGCCGCAGCGACCGCAACAACAACCAGCTGGGAGAAGGTGCGTGATGCGGCGACCAGCGGTGAGTCGCAGAAGCCAGCGCGCACCACGGTCATGCCGTATCGCGACGTCCTCGAGCGCTTGTACGTGCTAGACCCGGTGCCGGGGTGGAAGCCGACTCGCAACCGCATCGCCCGCCTGACGGAGCCGCCCAAGCATCATCTGGCCGATCCGGCGTTGGCCACCACGCTGTTGGGCCTCACCAGCGAGCAGTTGCTCGCCGGTGAGGGGCCGGCCGTCGCCATCCCCCGCGACGGCAGCTTTCTCGGCGCGTTGTTCGAGTCGCTCGTCACCCAGTCCGTACGTGTGTACGCGCAGGCGGCGGAGGCCGCCGTGGGCCACCTGCGCACTTTCGCTGGGGAGCGCGAGGTCGACCTCATCGTCGAGCGAGGCGACGGACGCGTGGTAGCGATCGAGGTCAAGCTCCACCCCGTCGTGTCCGACAAGGACGTCGCCCACCTGCAGTGGTTGCGCGCGCAGATGGGGGCCGATCTGCTCGACGCGCTGGTCGTGACCACCGGTACCGAGGCCTACCGCCGGCCCGACGGCATCGCCGTCGTGCCGGCGGCGCTCCTCGGTCCTTGACGTCGCGCGGCTCGCGCAGGCGGCAGTGCTACAGCGAGCCGCGGACACGCGCCGGGTCCAGGGTGAAGTGGCGGTGAAGATCCCCGCCAAGGGTCCGCCGCGTGAAGATCCATCAGCCCGACCGGCGTCGGCGCCCGCTCTCACCGGCACGGGATATGCGCGCTGAGCGTCGTGCCGGAGCCGGCGGGGCTGCGCAGCTCGAGCTTGCCGCCGAGCGCCTCGACGCGGTCACCGAGGCCGCGCACGCCCGAGCCCTTGCGCCGGTCGGCGCCACCGACGCCGTCGTCGGCCACCTCGAGGAGCACGCTGCCGTCGGAACGACTGAGGCCCACCCGTACGCGGGACGCGCGGGCGTGCTTGGAGGCGTTCGTGAGCGCCTCGGCGACGATGTAGTACGCCGCCGCCTCGACCGGGACGGGCAGCCGCTCGTCGAGCGTGACGGACAGCTCGACGGGGAGGCTGGCGCGGCCCGCCAGCATCTCGAGGGCCGGCACGAGCCCGCGGTCCGTGAGGATCGACGGATGGATGCCGCGGGCGAGCTCCCGCAGCTCCTCGAGCGCCTCGGCGAGCTCCGCTTCGGCGCGTCGGAGCAGCGACGGCGCCTCGGGGTCGCCTCCGGCCAGCTTCATGCCGATCACGCGCAGCATCAGCGAGAGCGCGACGAGCCGTTGCTGCGCGCCGTCGTGCAGGTTGCGCTCGAGCCGCCGCCGCTCATCGTCGCCCGCCGCGACGATGCGCGCGCGGGATGCCGCCAGCTCCTCGCGCGCCTCGGCGTTGGCCAGCGCCAGCGCGACGAGCTCGCTGAAGTCGGCGACGCGCTGCTCAGATCCCGGCGGGAACGGCTTCTCGTCCACCGTCGAGACCATGACCGCGCCCCACAGCCGGCCTCCGAGCTTGATCGGCGCGCCGACGGCCGATCGGAAGCCAAGGCCGCGAAGCAGCTCGGCGGTCGAGCCGGCCATGCCCTCGTAGCTGTCGACCCGTTCCGGCTGCCGGGTTCGACGGATCCGCGCGGCCACCGTCGGGCCGTCGAGCGCCACGCGCGTTCCCACGGCAACTGCGCGCACGCCGCCGGTGCTCCAGGCGCCCGCCACCACGCCGGTCCCGTCGGGCTCGTAGCGCACCATGTTGCACGTCGCGGCCTCCAGCAGCCGGCCGACCTCCTCTGTCACGACCCCGAATACCCGCTCCTGCTCGGCCTCGCTCGCCACGAGCGTCGCGACCCGCCGCAGCGCGGCCTGCTGCTCGGCCAGTGAGCGGAGCGCCTGCTCGTCGCGCTTGCGTCGCGTGACGTCGCGCAGGAACCCGGTGAACAGCGGCGGCCCGGCGACCCGCGGCCGCGTGATCGCGATCTCGACCGGGAACTCGCTGCCGTCGGCGCGCATCGCGGGAAGCTCCACCGGATGCCCGACCATCCTCCCGTGGCCGGTCGTCACGTAGCGCTCGAGGCCGCGCCGGTGCGGCTCGCGCAGCTCCGGCGGGATGATCAGCTCGGCCAGGTCGCGCCCGACCATCTCGCTCGCGACGTAGCCGAACATCCGCTCCGTGGCTTGGTTGACCTCGACGACGCGGCCATCGGCGTCCATCGTGATGATCGAGTCGAAGGCGGCGTTGAGGATCGCGCTCTTGCGCGCGTCGCTCTCGCGGAGGCGGTCCTCCGCCCGCCAGCGCTCCACGCACTGGCCGATGCGACTGCCGAGGCTGGTCATCGTCTGGAGCAGGCTGTCGTCGGGCTCCCGTTGCTCGACGGCGAGAAACTCGACCGCTCCGAGCACGCCCGTCGCGCCGCAGATCGGGAAGCAGAACGCCGCGCGCAGACCCGCCTCGACCGCGCTCGGGCCACGGGGGAAGTTCGCGTCGGCGCCCACGTCTGCGACCCATGCCGGCTTCCCGCTCGCCCACACCCTGCCGGGCAGCCCTTCTCCGGGCGCCAGCAGCGTGCTCCGGGTGGTTTGCTCGAACGGCTCGGGCCCGCGCCAGGTCTCGACGCAGCACAGCGCGCCGGTGACCGCGTCGGTCTCCTTCCAGAGCGCCCCGGCGTCCCACCCGAGCGACTCGCCGATCGCGGCGAGCAGCCGGGGGAAAGCGGTCGCCTCGTCGCACGCTTCGGTCAGGACGCGAGCGACCGCATGCTCGGTCCTGAGCAGGACCTGGGCGTCGTGTTGCTGCACGTGCGCGCTCATACGTGGATTAGATCCGACGCAGAACCTTCCCACATCCCGCGGGAGTGGCGACGCGCCTGTCAGAAGGGAACGCGGGCCGCGTCACAGAGGAACCGCATGAACCCTGCCGACTCGGCGCAGAGTCCCAGGAACCTCGAAAGGAAGCCGCTCGAGGTCGCATCGCTCTCGCTGAGGTCCGTGATCGCGATGAAGTCCTTCCGCTTGATGTCCTCGATCAGCGGGTGATCCCGGTCAAAGCCGGCGGGCGCTCGCTTGAGCGTCTCGCCGCCGAGCCGAAAGCGGGCGGCAAACGCCTCGTCGGCGACGATCGCCCGCCAGCGATCCGCGTCCGCGGCGATCGCGGTGCGGATGGCTCGCAGCGTGTCGCCGTCCGGATGCCACGTGCCGCATGCCATGAAGACGCTTCCGGGCTCCAAGTGCAGGTAGAAGCCGGGCGCGTGTGCGTCCTTGGCACGCTCGTGGCGGAACTGGATACCGACCTGGGTCTTGTACGGCGTCTTGTCCTTCGAGAAGCGCGTGTCGCGATAGATCCGAAACAGCGAGCCGCCGACGGTTCGCGCGTCGGCTACAAAATGGCCGCTGACCTCGGGAAGGCGCACGCCGACGTCCTCGATGAAGGCGAGTGCCGGCTCCTGGACGTCGGCGACGTAGCGGGTCTTGTTCGCTGCGAACCACTCGCGGTCGTTGTTCACGGCGAGCTCGCGCAGGAATGCGAACAGGTCGGGCGTAAAGGACGGGGCTTCGGCTTCCACGGCGCACATCTTCCCCTAGCGGAAGCTCCCGACAGTTTCGGAATCTACGCCTGTCCGTTTCGGAATCCTCGATCGACCATTTCGGATTTCACGGCTGGTGATTTCGGACCGACCATTGCCGGCTCTCGCGAGCGCATTGGCGCCAACCGCGGCCAGCCCGGAGTCACATTGATGGACGACCCCGCCGCCAGCGACGTTGCCTCACAACGAGATCTGAACGACGGGATTGACGGGTCTGTAGTCGTTGTCGACGAGCGACGCGTTGATGATCTCGGTGCCGCCGAGCGCGTAGCGCCCGTAGCCGGAGTGGATGTGGCCGCAGACCGCGAGCCGCGGCTGGACCCGCTCGAGCGCCTCCGTCATCGCGGTGGAGCCGACGTGGGCGCCCATGCCGAGCTCGCCGTTGTGATCGCCGTGGCCGTACGGCGGGCCGTGGCAGACGACGATGTCGATGTCCGGCGGGATGAGGCCGAACTTCGACGCGAGGAACCGCTCGCCATCGCGCCTCGGTGCGTTGAACGCCCAGTCGTTGAACCAGGGCTGCCAGGGCGTGCCCCAGACCTTGAGGCCGAAGAGCTCGATGCGCTCGTCTTCGAGGTAGTGGCAGCGCAGCCCGGGCGGGAGGCCCCATGCTTCGATCGACTGGTCGTGGTTTCCGGCCACGAGCACGACCTCCTCGGCCGCGACTCGATCGAGCCAGTTCTTGAACCTGCCGATCAGGAACGCCTGCTTCGCCGGCAGGTCCCCCTTGACGGCGAACGACACGTCACCTGCGATGAGCAGAAGATCACACGCAGGGATCTCGACGAGGTTCTCGTGGAGATCGGAGATGCAGACGATCGTGGTCACGGCAGGCGGTCGAGAGTTGTCGACGTGGACGACTCACAGAGCGAGTCGAAGGAGAGCTGATGATCCCTGACGCGATCGGGATTCAGCTCGGCTCGCGCGAGTGCGATCTGTGCCGCCGCGCTGACGCGCTCGCCGCCGTCCTGCTCGGCCATCACGTGCGCGTACGTATCCAGGCAGACGGTCGGGTTGTGCCCGAGCTGCGTGGCGATCTCGACGACGGACAGCCGGCCCTCGTGGATCAGGAGCGAGGCGAAGGCGTGTCGGAGGTCGTACGGTCGGGCGCCGTTGATGCCGACGGCCTCGGCGACCGGCTTGTAGCTCCGCTTGCGCCAGTTGCGCCAGTCCGTGGCTCGCCAGAACGTTCCCGCGGCCGAGGGGAACACCGGCGTGGTCGGATGCACGGGCGCCTGTGCCTCGCGCCATGCCGTGAGGTCCTCGCGCAGCGGCGCGAGCAGCGAGATGGTGCGCGGCTGGCGCCGGTTCTTGAGCGCCTTGAGCTGCCCGTCGCTGAGCGCGCGCTCGACGAGCAGCGTGCGCTCGCGCACGTGACGCCATTCGAGCGCGAGCGCCTCCTGCGGCCGCAACCCGGCGTAGGCGAGCACCACGAGCAGCGTCGCGTCGCGCAGCCGGTCCTGTTCGAGCAGCCGTGCGCGCATGACCTCGATCAGCGACGGCGGGATGGCCTGCACGGCCGGCCGGTGGGGCTTGTGCGGCTTGCGGGTGGCCTTGACGGCGTTGGCCGGCACGCGGCCCCACTCGACCGCGCGCTGCACGATGCCCTGGAGCATGCTCATCGTCTTGCGGATCGCCTCGGTGCCGACGCCGTCGGCCTCGAGCTCGGCACGGAAGCGCGCGATCGTCAGCGGCCGCAGCTCGCGCAGCGGGATGTGGCCCAGCCGCGGCAGCGCGTGGCCGTTCCACATGTCGCGGTACACGCGCAGCGTCGCGCGCTCGAGGTTGGGGCCGGCGTAGACCGTCCACCACTCGTCGACGAACTCGGCGAGCGTCTCCTGGCCGGCGTCGAGGTCGGCCAGGACGCCGCTGCGCTTGAGCGTGCGGATCTTGGCCTCGTACGCGCGGGCGTCGCCGGCGCGGTCGAACGTCTTGCTGCGCTCGGCCCCGGTCTCGTCGCGCCAGCGGGTGCGCCAGACGAAGTAGACGGTGCCGTCGCGCCGCCGGCGCTCGCGCTTGTCGATCATGCTGCCTCTCCGGTCGCGGTCTCCGACCTCATGTAGGGCGCACGGCGGGAGAATTGACCCCTTCCCTCAGCGCTCGTCCAGCGCGCGCATCCACACCGCGGCGCGCGTGGCGAAGACGAACGCGCCGAGGCGATGCGCGAGGCCGACCGCGACCAGGTCGCGCAGCGCGTTCTCGACGCGGTCACGCGGAGCGAACCCCTCGGCCCCCGCGGTCATGGCGCGGATCACCTCGTCGACCGAGAGCAGCGCCGGCTGGTGCTCGAGCAGCAGCTCGAGCACGTCGAAGGCGTCCTCGCTCACGGCTTCACCCGCCAGAGGTGCTCGAAGTACAGCGCGGCATGGCTCGCGCGGACGACGTCGCCGTCGCGCCGGGCGAGCCCCGCCCGTTCGAGCGCGGTGACCGCCGGCTCGACGGAGGCAGCGGGCACGCCGAGCCGCTCGATCAGCTCGCCGAGCCGGTCGCCCTTGCTCCGGCGGGCAGACGACGAGCTCGAGGATCACCACCTGCTCGGCGCGGTACGCGATCGTGTCGTGCGCCGGGCGGCCGCGGCGGCGGCCCTCCGTTACGGTGGGCGTGCATGGGAGTTGACGCTCCTGTGCCGGCCCCGGGGACGTTCACGCGTCGCCCGGGGCGCTTCGATGTGGATGGTCTCGAGGAGTAGCGGCGAGCGCGGGGAAGTTGGCCCCGCGCTCAGTGCCGGCCCATGTCGGGCGTCAGGCTGAGCCGCCCGATCGTGCCCGGCTCCGGAGCCCGCGCGGCCGGGACGTCGGGCACGCGCCGGGCCGGCGGGGGAGCGAGGACCGAGGTCTCGATCCACTGCTCGACGTCGGCCTCGCGCATCCGGTAGGCGCGCTGCGTGCCGAGCCGGCTCGCCCTGAGCTGCCCGCGGTGGATCGCGCGCAGCACCGTCTTGGCGCTGATCTGGCAGCGGTCGGCGACGTCGACTGGAGTGAGGAGGCGTTCGGTCATCGTGCTGGTCAAGCCGCTGAGAGCGCGTATCGGGCGAGCGGATCGCGGTCAGCGCTCGATGCCGAAGCCACGCGAACGCTGCTGCGTCTCGACGGCCAGATGCTGCGCGCTCGAGCGCTCGACGGCGAGCGCCAGGACTTCGGCGGCATCGCGTCTAGGCTCGGCCGGCGCGAACTGGTCCCGCTCGCGCGGCAGGCTGGTCACGTAGAGCCGGTTCGCGAGCCGCCCGCGGCTCATCGCGGTGTACAGCCACTCGCGGCCGACGTCCTCGGTCGCCAGCACGAACGTCCGATCGACGGTCGAGCCCTGCATCACGTGGCCCGTGACCGCGTAGCCGTGCTGCAGCGACGCCCGCTCGCCGGCGCTTCGCAGGTAGTCGCGCGCGAGCCGGACCTCGCGGCCGTCGATCTCGACCGTCAGCGAGAGCGAGCTCCGGGTGCGCGCGCGTCACGACCCCGCGATCGCCGTTCGCGATCCCGCGGCGGCGGTCGTTGCGCCGCAGCACGACGTGATCGCCGGCGGCGAAGCGGCGGCCGTCGATCTCGATCTCGTCGCCGGACGACCAATCCCGCGTCGCGCCGCAGGCTCCTCGCGCGCGCGTTGAGATCGTCGACGTCCGAGCGCCGGAAGGCGATCATCACGGCGCGGTCCCGGGTCGCCGATCGCCGCCCAGTCGGCGACGAGCCGCGCACGGATCTCCTCGTCGCCGCCCGTCGTGATCCGGCCGTGCGCCGCGTAGGCCGGGCAGCGCGTCGAGTCCCTGCCCGTCGCGGAGCTGCGCGAGCGCGTCGCGCTCCCAGGCCTCGACCTGGCGCCGGTTCTCCTTGAGCTCGATCACCGGCAGCAGGCGGCGCAGCGCACGGAAGGCGCCGCCGGCGTCGATCTCCGGCAGCTGGTGATGATCGCCGACGAGCACCAGCTTCCCGTCCGCTCGCCCGACGCGCTCGGACAGCTCGACGAGCTGCCGCGTCCCGACCATCGCCGCCTCGTCGAGCACGACGACGCAGCGACGAGGCAGGGGATGGCTCCGCGAGCGTTCGAGCAGTGCGGCGAGGCTGGTGCTCGGGATGCCGGCCTCGCGCTCGAGCCCTCGCGCCGCCCGCCACGCGACCGCGGCGCCGACCACCGGGACGCCGCTCGCCTCCCACGCCTCCCGGGCGGTCGCGAGCGCGAACGTCTTGCCGGCGCCGGCCTGGCCGACGACGACGGCGAAGGCGTCACCATCGCGGGTGAGCCGCGAGACCATCGCGGCCTGCTCCTCCGAGAGCGTCGGCCGGCCGGCGATCGCGGCGCCGACCGCCTCGGCCGACGCGAGCCCGCGGCCGCTCGCGACGCCCTCGCGCGCCCGGTCGAGCAGCCGGCGCTCCTGCAGCAGCAGCGCCGGCGTCGAGTACCGCCGCTCGTCGGGCAGCGCCCGCACCAGCCGTTCCGTCCTGCCGGCGCAGGAGCGCGTCGCGCGAGCTGACCGCCTCGCCGACCGCCAGCGGCACGGCGTCGGGCGACGCGAGGAAGTGATCGGCGAGGCGCTCGAGCAGCGCGACATCGACTGGCGCGCCGGCAGGCAGCCGCGCAGCACCACGCCTGGAGTGCGTCGCGCCGCGTGAACGACGACTTGTGCTCCGTCAGGCCGCGCGCGCCGGCCAGCTCACGAGCCACCGAGGCGAGCAGCTCGCGCGTCCAGCGACGGTGCGTCGCGGCCGACGAGCGGCCTCGAGCTGCTCGCGGCCGAACCCGAGCTCCTCGGCGCGCGCTCGCCACGCCGACACGAGCATCGCCGGATCGACGTCGTGATCCTTGCGCCGCCGCGTGTCGAGCGCGGCGGCCTGCGCCGCCCGAGGCTCCAGTCGTCCCGCGCGCTTCGAGCTCGGCCTCGATCTGCGCGCGACGCCGTGAGAAGGCGCGCAGGACGTCCGCCGGCACGCCGTCGATGTCCGCGATCCCGTTGCGCACCGGCGTCCATGCGACGCCGAGCTCGCGCGTCAGCTCCGCTCGCAGCCGCGCCTCGTAGAGGTAGCCCGCGGTCTTGCCGTGCGCGTAGAGCCGGCGCCCGTCGAGCGCCGACCAGCGCCCGTCGTCGGCCTGGACGAGGTTGGCGACGAGGACGTGCGTGTGCAGCTGCGGATCGCCGGCGCGCGACGTCCGGTGCCGGAACGCCGCCGCGACGAACCCGCGCCCTCGCACGCTGATCGCGCCGGCCGCGCCGCGACGCGCGACCGCGGCCTCCCGCTCGAGATAGGCGAAGGCGTCGCGCACGGCGGCGTCATGGGCGCGGCGAATCGTCGCGCGCAGTCGCTCGTCCCCGATGCCGAAGAGCACGCTGACGCTCTTGGGCGCCGAGAACGTGACGTCGAAGCCCGGGACGCGCGCAGCGGCATGACGGCCGAGCGGGTCGCCGGTCGACGGGTCGGCTCCTTCGAGCACCCGCCGGAGCGCGGCGCCGTCGACGCCGTCGGCGAGCTTCAGCGCTGCTGCACCCGCGCCCATCCAGACGCCGTCCGAGTCTCCGCCGTCCGAGTAGTAGTCCTCGACGCCCGACGAGACGCTCAGAGCACGATCAACACGGCCGCCTGCCTGCTCGAGGTAGTAGTCCGCCTGCCCAGAAGCCAGCTTGCCGATCGAGAGCACCAACCCTCAGGCCGCTGAGACGCCCTAGCGGGCAAGGAACTACGACACGACAACAGCGGGCACGCACTTGCACTTCTCGCGAAAAGTGCCGTAGTGGGCTTGTCAGACCGTCTCAACTCGTACTTCTTTCCCTCTAGGAAGGGAGTCTGTGCAGACGACCTCAGGACGCACAACTGCGAGCCAACATTCGTAGACCAGCGACTGCCACTCGACTTGCCGATCACGCCGACCGTGCTGTCGCCACCTACGAGACAGACGGACCGTGCGAGCCCGAGCGGTCGTTAGGGACCCGAGCACTTCGAGTCGGATGCCCGCGCGCCAGCGGTGACTTCCTCGCCCTACAGGAACGACGATTCGCCTGATCAGGCTAGTTGCTCGACGGCGGAAACCATTCGGGCGAAGCGTCGATGTCATAAGAATACCAATGCCGAGAATCCGTCTAGCACTCGAGCCTGCTCCAAGAACTTGTTGAGCATGAGCTTCCGCCGCGGCTGGCCGCTCGCGTCTAGCGCCGGGCGGAACCTTTGTGGTCGCGTAAGGACGAAGACGTCGATAGGCCCATGGCCGAGTTCGTAGCGGCGCCCGAAGGCGACCCAAACGAGTACATCGGCGGCAAGGTCCCGGGCCTTGATCTCCTGGAACTCGCCGCTACCGGTGGCCTTGACCTCCACGTAGGCCGGCGACGCGCCGCCGGCGTCAACTATCAGGTCGGCCGCCGTCCCGCCGTAGCTGATCGAGGCCGCGCTGCCGAAGATGTGCGGTGCCGCCGCGGCCACGAGGGATTCGCTCAGCGGCGCTGGAATACCAGGGCGGCTGATGCGCCGCGCCATCGGGTAGTCGTCGCGGAGCTGCGCGTGCATCCGGTAGGCGGCGAGAAGCGCCTGATCGGCCTTGCACCACCTCAGGTAGGGAAAGAAGTCTTTGGGGCACTCGGTGGGTCTGCGAGAGTGTTGGACGGCCTTGAGGGGCTCCATGCGCGCTCCACCACCGTCCATCATCCTGCGGGCCAGCTCCTACCTCGCAATGACGCGCGCTACGGCGCGGTCGGTCAGGGTAAAGCTCTGGCTGATGGCCGGCCCCGAGGTGCCGATGACGTCCCCGATCTCCCTTAGCCGGGCTGTCAACGTAG
>CAWHAP010000021.1:0-126455 GCA_963827335.1 uncultured Solirubrobacteraceae bacterium | reverse complement strand
GGCGGACGGGGTGCCGCGGGCGCCGGGCGGAGCCGGGCGGCCCGGCGATCCCCGCGCCGCGCCGGCGCGGTCAAGACCGCGCTGGTCTTCTGGGGCGGCGGCGACGTCACGCCCGGCTGGCTCGTGGACTGCCTCACGGAGTTCTCCTCGCGCTGCGATCAACCTGACGCGGATCGAGTCGCGGCCGCGCCGGATCGGGCTCGGGCACTACATGTTCTTCTGCGACCTCGAGGGCCCGGCTTCGAATCCTGCGGTCGCCGACGCGATCGCCGGGCTGCGCGGCCATTGCGAGGCGGTGCGGGTGCTCGGGTCGTTCCCGGCGGCCGCCTGAGCCGCCGGAGCCACCCACTACACTCCGGCCAGCGATGGCCACAGCCGTACCCCCAGCGCCAGTGGGGTCCGTGCCGCTCGCCGACCACCAGCGGCACGGATCGACGCCGACGGCTCAGGCCGTTGGTCAGGTGGTCGTGTGCTGGTGCTCAACGCGACGTACGAGCCCATCAACGTCTGCACGGTGCGCCGCGCGACGGTGCTCCTGCTCAAGGAGAAGGCCGAGGTCATCGAGATCGGCCCGCACGACCTGCACTGGGCGCGCGGGTCGATGACCAAGCCGGTCGTGATCCGGCTCATCACCTACGTGCGGATCCCGCGCGACACGCACAAGCGCAAGATCACCCGCCGGGCGGTGTTCGCCCGCGACGGCTGGCAGTGCATGTACTGCGGCGCGCGGACGAGCCTGACGGTCGACCACGTGATCCCGCGCTCGAAGGGCGGCGGGTCGGACTGGGAGAACATCGTCGCCTCGTGCGCGCCGTGCAACCGGCGCAAGGGCGACCGGCTGCCGCACCAGATCGGGATGCATCCGCGGGTCAAGCCGCGCATGCCCAGCCCGAACGTCTTCATCCAGCTCGCGTCGCCGACGATCCCGGCGACCTGGAAGCAATACCTGCTGCCGGAAGCCGCCTAGCTCGGGTCGAGCGCTCCGCAGGTTTCCCCTTCACGGACCGGTGCGAAGTGCGCCGCGGGTCACGGACAGTGCAGCTCTCGCCGGCGCCTGACTTCGGCGTGCGCCCCCCCTTCTGCCCGTCCCCTCGTTTCGCTACTCTGCGGAGACCAGAGAAAGGGGGTGGTCCGAAGTTGAGTGACAGTTTTTACGGGACCCTGGAGGTACCCGGCCGCTAGTACCAGCCTGGTGCTGGACCCGCTGGTCAGCGGAATCCACACCGTGGCACCGCCGCCGTCAGTGCCGGAGCTCGTCCCCCCGGCCGCTAGACCAGCTGGCGACGGCCAAGTAGTCCAGCAAGGAGTTCCCGAGGGCCCCGGTGTCGACCGGGGCCCTCGGGGTTAACGGGCTACTCCTCGATGTCGGAGTCGGGCATGTCGTCCGAGGCGACCTCGGGCACGTCGAGCAGCTCCTCGGCGTCCGGGTCGGCGGCGATCACGCCGTCGGGCCGTCGCCGTCGGCCCTCGCCAGCTCGACCTCGCCGAGCGGCAGCTCGGCGGCGTCCTCGGGCACGACCTCGGGCGTCTCGGACTCCATGACGAGCGCCACGGCGGAGACGAGGTCGTCCTCGCGCACGTTCATCAGCCGGAAGCCCTGGGCGTTGCGGCCGAGCGGGCGCAGCTCGCGCACGGCGATCCGCTGCACCATCCCGTTCTGGGAGATGAAGAGCAGCTGGTGGTGGTCGCGCACGACGAGCGCCGCGGCGAGCCCGCCCTTCGCGTCGGTCAGCGAGATCGTCTTGACGCCCTTGGCGCCGCGGCTCGTCTTGCGGTAGTCCGCGACGAGCGAGCGCTTGCCGAAGCCGTTCTCGGTGACCACGAGCAGGTACTGGTCGTCGCGCGCGATGTCCATCGCGATGACCTCGTTGCCCTTGCCACGTCCATGCCGCGCACGCCGGAGGTGTCGCGGCCCATCGAGCGCGCGTCGTCCTCGGAGAAGCGGACGGTCAGGCCGGCCTTGGAGACCATCAGGACCTCGTCGCCCTCGTCGACCCGGCGGACGGCGACGAGCTCGTCGCTCGTCGCGGATGTTGATCGCGATGATGCCGTCGGCCTTGATCGGCGTGTTGTAGGCCTGCAGCTCGGTCTTCTTGACCGTGCCGCAGCGCGTGGCGAACATCAGGAACTTGGACTCGCCGTAGTCGCGGGTGGCGAGCACGGACTGCACCCGCTCGCCCTCGCGCAGCGGCAGCACGTTGCCGAGGTGCCGGCCCTTGGACTGGCGCGACGGCGCGTCGGGCAGGTCGTAGACCTTCGAGCGGTAGACCTTGCCGCGGTTCGTGAAGAAGAGCAGGTAGTCGTGCGTCGAGGTGACGAAGAGGTGCTCGATGTAGTCCTCGTCCTTCATCCCCATGCCGGTCACGCCGACGCCGCCGCGGCGCTGCTGGCGGTAGGTGGCCAGGGGCATCGACTTGATGTAGCCCGACTTGGTGATCGTGATCACCATCTGCTGGTCCTGGATCAGGTCCTCGATGTCGAGGTCGTCCTCGGCGAAGGTGATCTGCGTGCGGCGGTCGTCGCCGTAGCGGTCGGCGATCTCGTTCAGCTCCTCCTTGATCAGCCCGAGCACCTTGCCCTCGTCGCCGAGCAGCACGCGCAGCTCGCGGATCCGCTCGACCTTGTCGGCGTGCTCGCGCTTGATCGCGTCGGCCTCGAGCGCGGTCAGCTGCTGCAGGCGCAGCTCGAGGATCGCCTGGGCCTGGATGTAGCTCAGCCCGAACTGCTCCATCAGGCCCGCGCGCGCGACGTCGCGGTCGCGCGAGCCGCGGATCAGCTCGATCACCGCGTCGAGGTTGTCGAGCGCGATGAGCAGGCCCTCGAGGCGGTGGACCTGCGCCTCGAGCGTCCGCAGCTCGTGCTTCGAGCGGCGGACGATGACCTCGCGCTGGTGCTGGACGTAGTTGTGGATGATCGAGCGCAGCGGCAGCGTCCGCGGCACGTTGTCGACCAGCGCGACGGCGTTGACGCCGAACGTCGTCTGCATCGCGGTGTGCTTGTAGAGCTTGTTGAGCACGACCTTGGGGATCACGCCGCGCTTGAGCTCGATCACGATCCGCATGCCCTTGCGGTCGGACTCGTCGCGCAGGTCGGAGATCTCGGTGATCTTCTTCTCGTGGACGAGATCGGCGATCTTGCGGATCAGGCCGCCGTCGCCGCCCTTCTTCACCATGAAGGGCAGCTCGGTGACGATGATCGCCTCCTTGCCCTGGCCGATGTCCTCGGAGTGCGCGCGCGCACGCACGCGACGCGGCCGCGGCCGGTCTCGTAGGCCTCGCGGATCCCGGTCACGCCGAGGATCACGCCGCCGGTCGGGAAGTCGGGGCCCTTGATGTGCTGCATCAGGCCGGCGGTGTCGATCTCCGGGTCCTCGATGTAGGCGATGATGGCGGCGATCGACTCGCGCAGGTTGTGCGGCGGGATGTTCGTGGCCATGCCGACGGCGATGCCGGAGGAGCCGTTGACCAGCAGGTTCGGGAAGCGCGACGGCAGGACGATCGGCTCCTGCTTGCGGCCGTCGTAGTTGGGCGACGAAGTCGACGGTGTCCGCGTCGAGGTCGCGCAGCATCTCCCGCGCGAGCGGGGCAGCCGCGCCTCGGTGTACCGCATCGCGGCCGCGGGGTCGTCGTCGACGGAGCCGAAGTTGCCCTGGCCGTCGACGAGCGGGTTGCGCATCGAGAAGTCCTGCGCCAGCCGCACGAGCGTGTCGTAGATCGACGAGTCGCCGTGCGGGTGGTAGTTGCCCATCACGTCGCCGACGACGCGGGCGCACTTCGAGTACGGCCGGTTGGGCTGCAGGCCGGCCTCGTTCATGGCGAAGAGGACGCGGCGGTGGACGGGCTTCAGGCCGTCGCGGACGTCGGGCAGCGCGCGCCCGACGATCACGGACATCGCGTAGTCCAGGTAGGAGGAGCGCATCTCCTCCTCGAGCCCGCGGGGCTCGATGTTCCCGCCGCCGATCAGATCAGAGGTGGCCATTCGTCGTCACCTCCGGGATCAGACGTCGAGGGTGGCGACGCGGGCGTTCTCCTCGATGAACTCGCGCCGCGGCTCGACCTTGTCCCCCATCAGCATGGTGAACAGGCGGTCGGCGGCGGCGGCGTCGTCCATCGTGACCTGCATGAGCGTCCGCGTCTCGGGGTCCATGGTGGTCTCGCGCAGCTGGTCGGCGTTCATCTCGCCGAGGCCCTTGAAGCGCTGCAGCGCGATGCCCTTGGCGGCGATCTCCATCACCGTGCGCCGCAGGCCCTCGAAGGACAGCGCCTCGTCGGGCTCGTTGCCGAGCACGACGGTGAACGGCGGGGTGCCGGCCATCTTCACGAGCTCGGCGTGCACGCGCGCGAGCTGCCGGTACTCGTTCGCCTCGAACAGCGAGCGCGCAGCTGGTAGGTGCGCGCGAGGTTCGTCTTGCGCTCGACGGCCTTGATCCGGACGTAGCCGTTCTCCGGCGCGAGCAGCTCGGTCGTGTACGGCTCGCCCTCGGGGGTCTCGCGCTGGAGCAGCGCGTCGAGCTCCTCGAGGTTCTTGACCTGCTCGTCGAGGATCTGCGACTCCTCGAGGAACGTGACGGTGTCGTGCCCGTGCTCGGCGCGCAGCGCCGACGACCAGCCCTCGTACTGCTTGAGCAGCCGGCAGTAGCGCAGCCAGCGGGTCTCGGTCAGCTTGAACTGCTCGCCGACGTGGTCGGCGATCTCGAAGCGGTCGAGCTTGTCGCCGAGCAGGATCTCCTCCAGCTCGGAGTCCTTCTCGATGTAGCGCTCCTGCTGGCCCTGCTTGAGCTTGTACAGCGGCGGCTTGGCGATGTAGATGTAGCCCGCCTCGATCAGCTCCTGCATCTCGCGGAACAGGAGCGTGAGGATCAGCGTGCGGATGTGCGCGCCGTCCACGTCGGCGTCCGTCATCAGGATGATCTTGTGGTAGCGCAGGCGCTCCGTGTCGAACTCGTCGCGGATGCCGGTGCCGAGCGCGGTGATCAGCGCCTGGATCTCGTTGTTCTGCAGGACCTTGTCGATCCGCGCCTTCTCGACGTTGAGGATCTTGCCGCGCAGCGGGAGCACCGCCTGGGTCGCGCGGTCGCGGCCCTGCTTGGCCGAGCCGCCGGCGGAGTCGCCCTCGACGACGAACAGCTCGGTCAGCGAGGGGTCGCGGATCGAGCAGTCGGCGAGCTTGCCCGGCAGCGCGGAGTTCTCCAGCGCGGACTTGCGGCGCGTGAGGTCGCGCGCCTTGCGGGCGGCCGCGCGGGCCTGGGCGGCCGAGACGGCCTTGCGGATGACCGCGTTGCCCTCCGTCGGGTTCTCCTCGAGGAACTCGGCGAGCGCCGCGTTGACGACGGAGGCGACGAAGCCCTCCATGCCCGGGTTGCCGAGCTTGGTCTTCGTCTGCCCCTCGAACTGCGGATCGGCGAGCTTGACCGAGATGACGGCGGTCAGGCCCTCGCGCACGTCCTCGCCCGAGAGGTTGTCGTCCTTCTCCTTCAGGTGCCCCTTGTCGCGCGCGAAGCGGTTCAGCGTGCGGGTCAGCGCCGAGCGGAAGCCCGACAGGTGCGAGCCGCCCTCGTGCGTGTTGATGTTGTTCGCGAAGGCGAAGATCGACTCCTGGTAGGAGGAGTTCCACTGCATCGCGACCTCGACGGCGCCCTCGTCGCTCTCCTGCTCGAAGTAGATGATCTTGCGCTGGACGGGGTCCTTGTTCTCGTTCAGGTAGGCGACGAAGTCGCGGATGCCGCCCTCGTAGTGGAACTCGGCCTTGTGGCCCTCGGCGCGCGTGTCGTTGATCGAGATGCGCAGGCCGCGCGTGAGGAACGCGGTCTCGCGGAGGCGCTGCTCGAGGGTGGAGAACTCGAACACGAGCGTCTCGAAGACCTCGGCGTCCGGCAGGAAGGTGGTGGTGGTGCCGGTCTCCGTCGTGGGCGCGCCCTTGGCGATCGGGCCCCTGCGGCACGCCGCGGACGTAGTCCTGCGTCCACGTGAAGCCGTCGCGCCGGACCTCGACGTGGAGCTCCTCCGACAGCGCGTTGACCACCGAGACGCCGACGCCGTGCAGGCCGCCGGACACCTTGTAGCCGCCGCCGTCGCCGAACTTGCCGCCGGCGTGCAGGACGGTCAGCACGACCTCCAGCGCCGACTTGCCCTCCTTCTCCATCGTGTCGACCGGGATGCCGCGGCCGTTGTCGACGACGGTGATGGAGTTGTCGGGGTGGATCGTGACCGCCACCGTGTCGCAGTGCCCGGCCAGCGCCTCGTCGACGGAGTTGTCGACGACCTCGTAGACCAGGTGGTGCAGGCCGCGCACACCGGTCGAGCCGATGTACATGCCCGGCCTCTTGCGCACGGCTTCGAGGCCCTCGAGGACGGTGATGTCCTGGGCGTCGTAGCCGGTGCGCGGCTGGTCGTTCTCTGCGGGGTCGTCTGCCAAAGGGTCCTCCGAGTCACACACACGCGACGCCCCGGCGGGAAGGAGGCTCCTCCGCAGCCGGGGCGTGGCGGAACAGTGCCCATAAGACTAGCACAACGACCCCTCGGAACCGCAGGGTCAAGTGCGAATAAAGTGCTGCAAATCGCAACAAAAGAGCGTCAGCGGTGGGGCGCCGGACGCGCCTGCGGGCGCAGCCCCCGGATCGCGGGTCGCCCGAGGCGCTCGTTGAGGCGTTCGACGACCCGCTCGGAGAGGAGGTCGAGCTCCTGCGCCCACACCGCCGAGGCGCACGCGACGGTGACCGTGCCGTCGCGTTCGGAGACCGGCTCGGACTGCGCCGCGAACGCCTCGCCCGCCGCCTCGGCCCAGGCCCGCTGGACCTCCGCGAGCAGGGTCGCGGGGGCCAGGTCGCCGGTCAGGCGGTCCAGCGCCGTCGCCACCGGGCGGGGCCCTCGGCGCCTCACGCGGCCTCCTGGAGGACGGCGCCCTCGGCGATGGCCAGGCGCGCCACGCCGGCCTCCTCGCCGCCCGGCACGTGGGCGAGATCCGTCGTGGTGATCAGGCTCTGCCCGCCGCCCCGCAGCACGCCGACGAGCCGGGCGCGGCGGCCCGCGTCGAGCTCGCTCATCACGTCGTCGAGCAGCATCAGCGGCGGGGTCCCGCGCGCGTCGGTCAGCGCCTCGCGCTCGGCGAGCAGCAGGGCGAGGAGGCCGAGCCGCTGCTGCCCGCGGGACCCGTAGGCGCGCAGCTCGCGGCCGTCGCGGCGCAGGACGAGGTCGTCGCGGTGCGGTCCGTGGCCCGTGAACCCCCGCTCGAGGTCGGACTCCAGGCGCTCGGCCAGCTCGGCGGCGAGCAGCTCGGCCGTGTCCGCCTTCGACCGCGGGCGGTAGGCGACGTCCGGGTCCCCCGTCAGCCCGAGCCCCTCCGCGTGCTCCGCGAAGCGCGGGCGCAGCTCCTCGACGGCGGCGGCGCGGTCCTGCATGAGCGCGATCCCGTGGCGGGCCAACTCGGCGTCCCAGGCGGGCAGCGACCCCCGGCCGGCGCGGCCGGCGCGGATCGCGGCCACGAGCGCGTTGCGCTGGGCCAGGGCCGCCGAGTACGCGCGGCGCGTGGCGGCGCGGGCTGGACGCAGCGCGGCGACGACCTGGTCGAGGTGCGCGCGCCGGAGCGCCGGGGCCCCGGTCACGAGCTCGAGCCGGTCCGGCAGGAAGACGGAGACGAGCGGCCGGCTCGCGACGTCCGTGAGCCGCTCGACCGCCGCCCCGTCCACGCGGAGGCGCTTCGGCTCGCCAGGCTGGAACCCGACGCTCAGCTCGTGCTGCTGCCCGGCGTCCTCGCAGCGGAGCTCCAGGCGCGTCAGCGTGGCGCCGAAGCGCACGCACTCGCGCTCGTTCGCGGTCCGGCACGAGCGGCCCGTGCAGGCGAAGTACACCGCCTCGAGCAGGTTCGTCTTGCCCGCGCCGTTGCGCCCGGTGACCACCGTCAGGCCGGGACCGAGCTGCACGTCCGCCGCGGCGTAGGTGCGGAAGTCGCGGACGGTGAGCCGCGTGGCGAGCACGCGACCGCTACACGTTGAGGCGGATCGGCATGAGGAGGTAGACGAAGCCGCTGCCGTCCGCCGCCTCGACGAGCCCCGGCCGCAGCGGCGAGATGAGCCTGAGCATCACGTCGCCGGAGTCCACCGCCTCCAGGCCGTCGCGCAGGAACTCGGGGTTGAAGCCGATCTCGAGCGGCTCGCCGCGGAACGGGACCGGCAGCGTCTCGCGCGCCTCGCCCACGTCCGGCGTGCGCGCCGAGACCGTCAGCTCCCCCTCGCTGAAGGCCAGCCGCAGCGGGGCGTTCTTCTGCGCGAGCAGCGAGATGCGCCGCACGACGTCGGTGATCTCCGGGCCGGCGAGCTGCAGCTCGTGTTCGAAGGCGTCGGGGATCAGCTGGCGGTGGTTGGGGAACTGCCCGTCGATGAGCCGCGACGACAGCACGATGCCCCCGGCCTCGAACACGACCTGGTTCGTGCGCACCGCGACGTTCAGCACGTCCTCGGCCGCCTGGCCGACGATGCGGCTCAGCTCCTGCAGGGCCCGCGCCGGCACGTTGGCCTCGAACGAGCCGGCGAGCGGCTCCTCGAGCTTGGTCTCCTTGACCGAGAGGCGGTAGGAGTCGGTCGCGACCATCCGCAGCTCGTCCCCGTTCGCCGAGACGAGGATGCCGGTCAGGACCGGACGGGTCTCGTCGCGGGAGGCGGAGCGCTGGACCTTGGCCACCGTGGCCACGAAGGCGGCCGCCGGGACCTGCACGCGCCCGGAGTCGTCCGGCTCGGGGAACGGCGGGAAGTCCTCGAGCCGCAGGGTGCGGATGTGGAACGTGGCCGCGCCGGCGACGATCTCGACGTCCTGCTCGGCGGTGCGGAGCTCCAGCGTGACGGAGTCGCCGGGCAGCGAGCGGATGACGTCGACGAGGAGCCGTGCGGGCAGGACGACCGAGCCCTCGCGGACGACCTCGCCGGTGAGCGGGACGCGGAGGCCGATCTCCATGTCGGTCGCCCGGAGCTCGACGCCGTCGGTGGATGCGAGGATCTGCACGCCCGAGAGCGCCTGGACGGCGCTGCGGGTCGAGGCGGCGCGGGTGACGGTCTGCAGTTGCGCGAACAACGTGTCGCGCTGCGTGGAAAGTTTCATCTCGTTGCCTGCTTCACAGTCGATTCCGGTGACTACTCATAGAAGAGGTCACCGTCATAAGGGTGTGGATGATGTGCGCAACGGCCGGAGAAGCCGCACGGTGCGGCCTGAGAGCTGTGCGGCGCGTGTGCACACGAGCGGTGGAGTCTGTCAGCCGCGGCGGCGTCACGTCCCGCGGAGGAGCTCGGTGAGGCGGCGGACGGTCTCGAACGCGTCGGCGTCGGCGGCGATGCGCTGGGCGGTGCGCCGGTAGGCGTGCAGCACGGTGGTGTGGTTGCGCCCGCCGAAGGCCCGCCCGATCGCGGGCAGGGTCTGGTCGGTCAGCTCGCGCGCGAGGTACATCGCCACCTGCCGCGGCCACGCGACCGCGCCGGCGCGGCTGGAGGAGACGAGGACCTCGACCGAGAGGCCGAACGCCTCGGCGGTCCGCTCCTGGATCTCGCGCACCGTCATCGCCCGGGCGCGCGCCTTCAGATCGGGATACAGGCCGGCCAGCACCTCCTCGGCGAGCGCCTCGGTGACGGGCCTGCCGGTGAGGGAGCCGAAGGCGACGATGCGGACCAGCGCGCCCTCGAGCGCCCTGACGTTGTCGGTCACGCGGTCGGCGATCAGCTCGAGGGCGGCGTGCTCGGGGGCGGCGAGGCGGTCCTGCTGCACGCGCTTTCGCAGGATCGTCAGGCGCGTGGCCGGATCGGGCGAGCGCACGTCGCAGACGAGCCCGGCCTCGAAGCGCTCGCGCAGCCGCTCCTCCATGTCGCCGAGGTCCCGCGGGAGGCGGTCGGAGGTGAGCACGAGCTGCGCGCCGGACTCGTGCAGGGCGTTGAAGGTGTGGAAGAACTCCTGCTCGGTGCGGGCCTTGGCCTGCAGGAACTGGACGTCGTCGACGAGCAGGACATCGACGCCGCGATAGGCCGCCTTGAAGCGCTCCGTGTCATGGCCGTGGAGCGCGCCGAGGAAGTGGTTCGTGAAGGACTCGGCCGTCGTGTAGCGCACCGTGGTGCCGCCGCCGTAGTCCGTGACGTAGTTGGCGATCGAGTGGAGCAGATGCGTCTTGCCGAGGCCCGGGGGACCGCAGATGAACAGCGGGTTGTAGGCGAGGCCGGGCATCTCGGCGACGGCCAGCGCGGCGGCGTGGGCGAGCCGGTTGGAGTCGCCGATCACGAACTGCTCGAACGTGTGGCGGGGGTTGAAGGCGGCGGCGCGGGTCTCCTCCGGCGTCCGCCGGGTCGCCTCGGCGCGGGCGTCGTCCCCGGGCGGGATGAGCTCCACGGTCACGGCCGGCCCGAGCACGGCGCCGGCGCAGTCGCGGAGCAGCCGGCCGTAGCGCTGTCCGACCCAGGCGCGGATCGCGTCGGGCGCCTCGACGGCCAGGACGTCGTCGCGCAGGGCTCGGGCGGCGAGCGGCTCGAGCCACTGCTGCCACGTGGACTCCGGCACCGCGCGTTGCAGCTCGGCGCGGATCTGGCGCCAGGCGGCTGGGTGCTCGTCGTCGTTCACGGGCGCGCGGAAGACCCTCCTCGCTGGGCGGGGCGGGCGGAGACTGGTGGATCGGGGGGCCCGCAATGGGCCCGGAACGGCGAACATAGCATGGGCTGACGGCCGCGTCCGGAGGCCCGCGGAACCGCGTCGCAAATCGCGCGGAAAAGGTGGTGAGGCGGCTCCCGGCGCGGGTTTGCGGCCTGTGCACGGCGGCGCGCGGGATGTGCACGAACCTGTGGACGGAGCCCCCGGCACGTGCGATCGGGCAGCTCGCCGGGAGCCTCGCCGCCGGGGCGCGACTCCGGCCCGCGCGGGTGGTCGGCTATTCTGTCGCCCGCTGCGCGCACCCGGCGCGCCGGACCCTTACGGCTTATGAAGCGCACCTACCAGCCCAAGAAGCGCAAGCGCGCCCGCACCCACGGCTTCCGCGCCCGGATGAGCACCCGTGCCGGCCGCATCGTGCTCAAGCGGCGCCGCGACAAGGGCCGTAAGCGGCTCACCGTCTAGTGACCGGACGCCCGAGCGGCGGGCGGGCCCCGAAGCGGCGCCGGCTGTCACGCAGCGCCGAGTTCGAGCGTGTCTACCGCCAGGGCCGGTCGAAGGCCAACCGGTTCCTCGTGCTGTACGCCTTCCCCCGCGAGGAGGATGCCGAGCGCGATGACGCCGAGGGCCCGCGGCTCGGCCTGTCCGTGTCGCGGCGGGTCGGCGGCGCGGTCGATCGCACGCGCGTGAAGCGCGTCCTGCGCGAGGCGTTCTGGGCGGAGGCGGCGCGCCTCCCCGAGGGCGCGGACTACGTCGTCGTCGCGCGGCCGGACGCGCGGGACCTCGCCGAGCGGGAGGGCATGCCCGGCGTGCGGTCCGCCTTGGCCGAGCTCGTCGACGCGCTGGGCACCGGCCGGGAGGCGGCACGGTGAGCGGGATGGCAACGCCGCCCGGCGACACGGCTGCCCGTCGCCCGAGCGGGCCCGCGGCGCCGCGCCACACGGCTGCCCGTCGCCTGAGCGGCCCAGCGACGCCGGCCGATCGCACGGCCGGCCGCGCCACCGGCAGCGGGCTCCTGCGGCGCATGGCGACCGCGCCGATCCGCGCGTACCAGCGCGTGATCTCGCCCGCGTTCCCGCGTCGCTGCAAGTACCACCCGACCTGCTC
The DNA here is from genome assembly GCA_963827335.1 of uncultured Solirubrobacteraceae bacterium. Taxonomy (GTDB): domain Bacteria; phylum Actinomycetota; class Thermoleophilia; order Solirubrobacterales; family Solirubrobacteraceae; genus DASQMT01. Next base: position 114,738 of record CAWHAP010000021.1, on the reverse strand, counting down.
GGCCTACGCGGTGCAGGCCATCCACTCCTACGGCATACTGCGCGGCGCCGTGCTCGCGGCGTGGCGCCTCCTCCGATGCAATCCGTTCAGCCACGGGGGGTACGACCCGGTGTCCGCGCAGACGCTCTTCCCGCGCACCGCCCCGCGCCCGACCGACTCCACCCGCTCCTGAACCGTGTCTGACGTCTTCGCCCCCCTCATCAACTTCTTCGAGGCGATCCTCGTCTTCTTCCACGACACCGTGGGATTCGGCTGGGGCGCGTCCATCGTGGCGCTGACCGTGCTCGTCCGCGCGGCGCTCCTGCCGCTGACGCTCAAGCAGTTCAAGTCCATGCAGAACATGGCGAAGTTCCAGCCCGAGATCAAGAAGCTGCAGGAGCGCTACAAGGGCGACCGCGAGCGGCTCAACCAGGAGATGATGAAGTTCTACAAGGAGAACAAGGTGAACCCGTTCGCCTCGTGTCTCCCGCTGCTGGCCCAGCTACCGGTCTTCCTCGCGCTGTTCTACATGCTCCAGGAGGACCTGCGCCTGCGCGTGTGCCCGGGGATCAACCCGCGGGGCACGGAGAGCCCGCAGCCGTGCGGCGATGGTGGTGCGGCGCAGTTCCTGTTCATCCCGGACATCACCGACAAGGCGACCGGCGGCGTCCTGGTCACGTTGATCGTGCTCTACGTCGGGTCGCAGCTGCTGTCGACGGTGCTGATGTCGACCGCGACGGACAAGACGCAGCGGATCATCTTCCTCGCGCTGCCGTTCGTCTTCGTGATCTTCGTGATCAACTTCCCGGCCGGCCTGCTGGTCTACTGGATCACGACGAACTTCTGGACGATCGTGCAGCAGTCGATCGTGCGCAAGCGGCTCGGGCCGATGCGACCGCCCTCCGAAGACGCGCCGATGTCGATCATGGATCGCATGCTCCACCGCGGCGGTAGTCCGCACGCGCCGGCGGCCGCGTCCGCTCCTTCGTCATCGGGCGAGGGGAATTCGGAGGCGCCGAAGCCCAAGAGCCGCCCGGCCGCCCCGCCGCCGCCGTCCCCCCGCAAGAAGAAGAAACGCTCCGGGAGGCGTCGATGAGCGAGCAGGACCGCAGTTCCGCCGAACGCGTGCGCGAGTTGCTCGAGCACGTGAACGTGGCGCTCGAGCTGGAGGCCGAGGTCGAGGTCCTCGAGGAGGACGACCGCATCCGCGGGGTGCTCCACGGCGACGACATGGGACTGTTCATCGGGCGCCATGGAGCAACGATCGATGCGGTCCAGCACCTCGCCTTCAAGGTGGCCGCGCACGGGCGCGCCCCGGCGCCGAAGGTGGAGGTCGACGCCGCGGGCTACCGCGACCGCCGGCGCCAGGCGCTCGAGCGGCAGGCCGACCAGGCGGCAGCGGACGCGATCCGCTCTTCGCGGCCGGTGGCGCTGGACGCCATGAGCGCGACCGAGCGCAAGGTCGTGCACGAGTACCTCAAGGACCGCGACGACGTCGAGACGTACTCCGAGGGCACGGAGCCGGATCGCCATCTCGTCGTCGCGCCGCTGGACTGACGCCGGCCGTCCGGCCGTCCCGCCGACCGCGTTTCACGTGAAACGTTCGCGCCGCTGGATGGAGGGCGTCCATTCGGCGACTCCGCCGACTGCTGTTCGTCTGAAATGCTCGCGTCGTTGCACCGAGGGCGCCCATCCGTCCATCCCGCCGACTGCTGTTCGCCTGAAACACCCGCGTCGCTGCACCGCCGCCGCCCGCTCGGCCGCGGTCACTGACCGCGGTGCACGCGACGCGCTCGCGCCGTCGTGACGCCGCGCGAGCGCATCGGCGTGCTCCTCCGCGAGCACGGCGCGCCGGCCGCCGCCGTCCGGCCGCTGGAGATCCTGCTCGACCGGCTCGCGGACCCGGCGTCGCCGACCTCCGTGCACGAGCCCGCGCAAGGGGTCGACGTGCACGTGGCCGACTCGCTGGCCGGACTCGAGGTGCCTGCCTTCGGCACCGCCGGCCAGATCGCCGACCTGGGCGCAGGCGCGGGGCTGCCGGGCCTCGTGCTCGCGGCGGTCCTCCCCTCCGCCCGCGTGGCCCTCGTCGAGTCGGTCGGGCGCAAGTGCGACTTCCTGCGGGACACGGCGGCGGCGATGGGCCTCGTGAACGTCGAGGTCGTCTGCGAGCGCGCCGAGTCGTGGTCCGACGGGATCGGGCGGTGCGACGTGGTCTCCGCCCGCGCGCTCGCCGCCCTCCCGGTGCTGTGCGAGTACGCGGCGCCGCTGCTGCGCGACGGCGGGGTCCTGGTGGCCTGGAAGGGCGCGGTCGGAGACCCGGAGGCCGGCGACGCCGCTGCCGCGGCCCGCCGGCTCGGCCTCACGGCGGATCCCGTCCGCGCCGTGGTCCCGTTCCCCGGCTCGGAGCGGCGGACGCTCCACGTGCTGCGCAAGACGGCGCCCACGCCGCCGGAGTTCCCGCGGCGGCCGGGGATGGCGACGAAACGCCCGCTGTCTGCGGAAAATGTGCGCTGAGAGCGCACCAACATGCGCGGATCCGGCGCCGTCCGGCCAGATCCGCCGCGCACGCCGCTAGCGTCGGGCGCCGTCATGGGGATCGTGTACGCCATCGCGAATCAGAAGGGCGGGGTCGGGAAGACCACCACCGCGGTCAACGTCGCGGCGTGCATCGCCGAAGCCGGCTACGAGACGCTGCTCGTGGACGTGGACCCGCAGGGGAACGCCACCGTGGGCGTCGGGGTGGACCGGCAGGAGGGCGTCGGGCTCTACGACGTGCTGAGCGGCGGCGCCGAGGCCAGCGACGCCGTCCGCGCGACGTCGATCGACCGGCTCTCCCTGCTGGCGTCCACGCCGGACCTGGCCGGAGCCGCCATGGAGCTCCCGCGCCTGCCCGGCTCGGAGCTGCGCCTGCGCGACGCGCTCGCGTCCGTGCGCGACGCGTACTCCTACACGCTCCTGGACTGCCCGCCGTCGCTCGGGCCGCTCACCGTGAACGCCCTCGTGGCCGCCGACCGGGTGATCGTGCCGGTCCAGACGGAGTACTTCGCGCTCGAGGGCCTGGCCGGCCTGCTGGACACGCTCGCCCTGATCCAGCGCGAGCTGAACCCCCGGCTGACCGTTGCGGGCATGCTGTTGACCATGCACGACGCGCGGACCAAGCTGGCCCAGGACGTCGAGGCGGAGGTGCGCCGGCACTTCCCGTCGCTCGTGTTCGACACGGTGATCCCGCGCAACGTCCGGCTCGGTGAAGCGCCGAGCTTCGGACGGCCGGTGATCCATCACGATCCGCACTGCGCCGGGTCGGACGCCTATTTCGAGCTTGCCAAGGAGGTGGCCGCGCGTGGCTGAGCGCTCCCGCGGCATGGGCCGCGGCCTCGCGGCGATCCTGTCCACCACGCAGGGCGAGGGCGAGTCGGAGCTCCGTGAGCTGCCGGTGGAGCTGATCGCGCCGAACCCGAGCCAGCCTCGTCGGCGGTTCGACGAGCAGGCGCTCGTCTCGCTGGCCGACTCGTTGCGCGACCGCGGCGTGCTGCAGCCGGTCCTCGTGCGGCCGATCCCGGGCGGCACCTACGAGCTCATCGCCGGCGAGCGCCGCTGGCGCGCCGCACAGCTCGCCGAGCTCGAGACCGTCCCGGCCATGATCCGGCCGGACGGCGACGCGGCCTCGCTGGAGCTTGCGCTGATCGAGAACATGGCGCGTGAGGACCTCAACCCGCTGGAGGAGGCCCGAGCGGTCACGGCGCTCGTCGAGGAGCTCGGTCTGACGCGCGAGGAGGTGGGCCGGCGCGTCGGGCGGTCGCGGGTCGCCGTCTCGAACCTCATCCGCCTGCTGGAGCTGCCTGACGAGGCGCTTGCGCTGATCGAGGACGGCACGCTCACCGAGGGGCACGGCCGTGCGCTGCTGATGGCGCCGGACCACGGCGAGCGGCGCCGGCTCGCCCGCGACGCCGGCGCGCAGGGCTGGTCGGTCCGGCAGACCGAGGCGCGCGCCCGCGCGGCCGCCGGCCGCGAGGAGGCCGAGATCAGGGCGAGCCGCGGCCCGCGCACGCTGCACCCGGACCAGGTCGAGGCCGCGGAGCGGCTGGGCGAGGCCTTCGGCCGTGCGCTCGGCACCGACGTTCGCGTCACGCCGCGGGCGAACGGCTACCGGGTCCAGTTGGCGTTCGAGTCGCTCGACGAGGCACTCGAGGTGGCCGAGCGGCTCGGGGTCACGGCGACCGCCTGAACGCCGTCCACGGGCGTCCCACGCTCGCTATCATCCGCGCCCCACGGGCGATTAGCTCAGTCGGTTAGAGCGCTTCTCTGATAAGGAAGAGGTCCCAGGTTCGAATCCTGGATCGCCCATGCCGAGGCCCGCCGTCGCGGGCCTTCGTCGTTCCTGGGCCGGATGTCGATCGCGAGGACCGCCGGCCGGGCCGGCCGCCGAGCGAGCAGATGGGACCACTTTCGGCCCGGAGGAGGCACACCGGTTTGGCGTTCTTCCCCGCTATTCGCATGAGCCCGCTCCACGGATGCTGCGGCGGCGGAGGCGCGGGACGGGACCCTCTCGGCGCTGCCCCCGGGGCCTATACTGAGGCGTCCGGACCCTGGTTCTTAGGAGCGCCCGCTTGCAGGAGATGGTCATCTACGGCGTGAGCTTCGACATGGTCGGCAAGCAGCCGATCGTCTTGCTCAAAGCCGTCGACACGAACAAATTCCTGCCGATCTGGATCGGCCATCCTGAGGCGGCGGCGATCCTGATGAAGCTGCAGGGCGCCTCGACGCCGCGGCCGATGACCCACGATCTCCTCTTCGAGATGCTCGGGGAGCTCGACGTGAACTGCTCGCGCGTCTCCGTCACCGAGCTGCGGGAGAACACCTTCTACGCGTCGATCACGCTGACCGTCAACGGCCGCGAAGTCGAGATCGACTCTCGCCCGAGCGACGCGCTCGCCCTCGCCGTCCGCTCCGGGGCGCCGATCTTCGCCGCCGAGGATGTCATCGCGGAGTCCGCGATCGAGTTCGAGCACGAGGTCGAGGACACCGAGGAGGTCGTCGACAAGTTCAAGGAGTTCCTCGACCAGGTCTCGCCCGAGGACTTCCAGGGCGGCAGCGAGTAGCCGCTCAGGCCGGCGCGCGCGCGAGCGCCAGGTCGAGCACGCGTTCGACGAAGTCGTCGAACGAGATCCCGGCCGCCTCGGCGGCCTGCGGCAGCAGCGACGTCTCGGTGAGCCCGGGGATGGCGTTGGCCTCGAGGACCGTGAAGGCACCGGTCGTCGCGTCGAGCATCAGATCGACGCGCGCGAACCCGTAGCAGCCGAGGACCCGGTAGACCTCGAGCGCCAGCGACTGCGCGCTCTGCGTGAGCTCGGCGTCGAGGTCGGCGGGGCACACGAAGTCGGTGCGCCCGATCTCGTAGCGCGCCTCGAAGTCGTAGCGGTCGCCGCCGCGCGGGATCGCCTCGACCAGCGGGAGCGCCTCCGGCCCCGCGGGTCCGTCCAGCACGGAGACCGCGACCTCCCGGCCGGCGACGTGGCGCTCGAGCAGGACCTTGGTGTCATACGAGAAGGCGGCGACGATCGCGGCGGGCACCTCGGCGGCGGTGGGCGCGAAGCGGATGCCGAGCGCGGAGCCCTGCGCCGCCGGCTTCACGACGACGGGGAAGTCCAGCCGCTCCTCGATCGCCGGGAGCGCGTGCGCCGCGCCCAGCGACTCGAAGGCGGTCTGGCTGAAGGCGTAGAAGTCGGGCGTCGGCAGGCCGGCGTCGCGGAACGCGTGCTTGGCCAGCACCTTGTCCATGCAGCGCATGCACGCCGACGGACCGGACGCCGTGTAGGGAACGCCGACCAGCTCGAGGATCTCCTGGACCGTCCCGTCCTCGCCGTCCCGCCCGTGGAGCGCGACGAAGGCCACGTCCGGTCGTACGGCCTCCAGCCGCTCGACGAGATCCGGCCCGACGTCGATCGCGAGCACCTCGTGGCCGAGCCGTTCCAGGGCATCGCGCACGCGGCCGCCCGAGCGCAGCGACACCTGTCGCTCGAGCGACTGTCCGCCTGCGAGGACCGCGACGCGGCTCATCGCTCGCCGCCTGCGCGTCGCCGCAGCGGCAGCACGCGGGCGCCGGGTGCGTCCGCAGGATCAGCCGCGGACTGCGGTGGACGCCGCGGCGCAGCGGGCTCGGCGCCGGTCAGCGTCGAGTAGAGCCGCACCTGCTCGCTGATGACCGTGCCGATGCGCTGCACGCCCTCGCGCAGGTCGTCCTCGCCGACACCCGAGAAGTTGAGCCGCATGGACGAGCCCCCGCGGCCGTCGAGGAACGCGGCGCGGCCGGGGACGAACGCCACGTGCTCGCGCAGGGCGCGCGCGAGCAGGTCGGTGGTGTCGATGTAGGCGGGGAGCGTCGCCCAGATGAACAGCCCGCCGCCCGGCCGGGTCCACTCCGCCTCCGCCGGGAAGTGCTCGTCGAGCGCCTCGAGCAGCACGTCGCGCCGCCGCCGGTAGTGGCCGCGCAGGACGGCGAGCATGTCGCGCCAGTCGCGCTGCGCGAAGTACTCGATGACGAAGGACTGGGCGAACGGCGACGAGCAGAGGTCGGCGCCCTGCTTGCCCAGGTTGAGCTTCTCGAGCACGGGGCGCGGGGCGGCGGTCCAGCCGAGGCGGAGCCCGGCCGACAGGATCTTCGAGAACGTGCCCAGGTAGATCACGTACTCGCCGCGGTCGAGCGCGTAGAGCGGCGGGAGCGCCTCGCCCTCGTAGCGCAGCAGGCCGTAGGGATTGTCCTCGAGCACGAGGATCTCGCGCTGCTTGGCGATCTGGACGAGCCGGCGGCGGCGATCCAGGGACATCGTCACGCCGGCCGGGTTCTGGAACGTCGGGACGGTGTAGATGAACTTCGGCGAGCGCCCCTCCGCGGCGAGCCGGTCGAGCGCCTCCTCGAGGAGATCGATGCGCATGCCGTCGCGATCCATCTCGATCTGGACGACGTCCGCCTCGTAGGCGCCGAAGGTCGGCACCGCCCCCGGGTACGTCGGACCCTCGGCGAGGATGATGTCGCCGGGGTCGATCAGCGCCTTGCAGACGAGGTCGATCACCTGCTGGCCGCCGGTGGTGACGAGCAGCTCGTCGGTCCCGACGTCCATGCCCTCCTCGGCCATGACCCGGACGATGCACTCCTTGAGCTCGTCCATCCCGTCCGTCGGGCCGTACTGGAGCGCCTTGGCGGAGGCGTCGGCGGCGACGCGGGCCATGAGCGCCGCCATGTCCTCGGGGGGGAAGACGCTCGTGTCGGGCAGTCCGCCGGCGAGCGAGATGACCTCGGGCCGCGCGGTGATCGCCATCAGGTCGCGCATGGCTGAGGACTTCATGCCCTGCGTGCGGCGCGCGAACAGCCCGGCGTAGCGCTCGAGATCGCGTGCCGTGGTGCGCGACCGCTCCATACCGGGGGATTCGGCGCCGGCGCCCGGGCCCCTTGGCGTCTCGTCTATCGTCATGCCGCCTCGGGCAGGCTATCGCGCATGGACTTCATCCTCGACCTCCTCCAGGGCGCCGGACTGGCCGCCGCGATCGGGATCCGGCCCTTCCTTCCCGTGCTGCTCGTCGGCGCGCTCGCCTCGGCGGATCTCGGCGTCGACTTCGGCGGCACCGACTTCAGCTTCCTCGAGACCTGGCCGTTCCTGCTTGCCGCGCTGGTGCTCGTCCTGGGCGTCGACGCCGCCGCCCGGCGCGCGGGCCGCGACGCGACGGATCGGCCGCCGCTGCTCTACGTGCTGCTGGCGATCGCACTGGCGTTCGGCGCGCTCGTCGCCGCGGGATCGGTCGCGGACCGCTCGGACGAGTGGTGGGCCGGAGCCATCGCCGGCCTCGCATGCGCCGCGCTCGGCTTCCAGGCGGCACGCTCGCTGTTCGGCCGCGTCCGGCAGCGGCTCGACGCGCAGGCGGCGAGCGCGCTGCCGGTCTATGCCGAAGGCGTCGCCCTCGCCGCAGCCGGCCTGTCCATCCTGTTCCCGCCGCTGGCCATCGGGGTGATCGCCGCGCTGGTGTGGCTCCTGGCGGGCGGGCGTCGCCGCAGCGGCGAGAAGTACGCCGGTCTGCGCATCCTGCGCTGAGCACCGTGCCCGACCGCAAGAAGCTCGTCCTCGCGGTGGTCGACGCGATGAAGCCCGCCATGCTCGACCAGGCGGTCGCCGCCGGTCGCGCCCCGGCGATGCAGCTCCTCATGGAGCGTGGCCATCACGTGAGCGACTGCGTCGCGGCGTTCCCCTCGGTCACGCCTGTCTGCTCGGCGTCGATCGCGACCGGCGCGGCGCCCGATCGGCACCTCATCCCGTCGATGAACTGGTACCACCGGGGCGAGTCCCGCTACGTCGAATACGGGACGAGCTTCAAGGCATCGCAGGCCTTCGGCTTCAAGCGCTCGCTCACCGACACGATCTACAACATGAACGCCGAGCACCTCTCGGCGGAGACGCCGACGGTGTTCGAGACCCTCGACGACGCCGACGTGCGCACGGCCGGCACGACGTACCTGATGTACCGCGGGCGGCATCGGCACGAGCCGAGCACGGACACGACGCTCACCAGGATCGCCTCGGCGGTGTTCAAGCAGCCGGTGCAGGGACCGCGCGAGTTCTTCTACGCGGACATCTTCGCCTCGCGCAGGACCGGCTGCCGGTCCCAGCTCGGGCTGCCGGGCGTGCGCGACCAGCATGCCGGCTGCGTCGGGCAGTACCTCGTCGAGCACGACCTGTTCGACTTCCTGCTGCTGTCGCTCCCCGACAACGACACGCACTCGCACAAGCAGGGACCCGAGGCCCAGGTGACGTCGCTCGCGGCGGCCGACCAGCAGATCGAGCGTCTCATGCATGCCGCCGGCGGGCCGGACGCGTTCCTGGCGAGCCATGCCGTGATCGTCTGCTCGGACCATTCGCAGTCGGAGGTCGTGGACGAGATCGACCTGTTCCGCGCGTTCGAAGGATTCGCGGTGCTCCCGCCCAGCGGCGCGCGCGAGACCAAGGGCGTGACCGCGGAGATCGCCCTGTGCCCGAGCTCCCGCGCCGCGCAGGTCTACATCCTCGACCGGGACGATCGCGCGCTCCTGATCCGGCGCGTGGTGCGCAGGATGCTCGGACTCGAGGGCGTGGACCTCGTCATGCACCTCACGGATCACCCGGACGGCGAAGCCGCCGTGCACTCGAGCCGCGGCGAGGTGCGATTCGCCCCCCGCGGCGACCTGAGCGATCTCCGCGGCGAGACCTGGAGCGTCGAGGGCGATACCGAGGTCCTCGCCCTCGACATCCGTGACGGTCGGGTGACCTCGGATCGCTATCCGGACGCGCTGGGGCGCGTCTGGTCGTCCCTGCGGTGCAGGACCTCGGGCGAGGTCGTCGCGTCGGCGAAGCCCGGATGGGAGTTCCTCGACTGGGGCCGCGCGCACCACATCGGCGGCGGGTCGCATGGCTCGCTCCACGCGAACGACTCGCTCGGCTCCCTGCTCTGGTGCGGAACAGGACCGGAGGACCCGTCCGCCCGCGAGCAATGGACGCTGCGCGACGTCGTCCCGATGATCCTGGACCACTTCGACCTCGCGCGCTGAACGGTTCTCGCAGCAGGGCGCGCCGCCAGCGGCGTTTCACGTGAAACGGTCCGCTGCTGGCCTCCGCGCGGCGATCCGCGCGCCAAGCCGCGTGTTCACGTGAAACGGTCTCCTCCTGCCCGGAGCGCGGCGATCCGCTCGCTGGAGCCGCACGATCACTGATGGTCGCTGCCCGCCAGGCCGCGTGTTCACGTGAAACGGTCCGCTGCCGTCCGGAGCGCGATCCGCCCCGCGAGCCGCCGTGTCTCACGTGAAACGGTTCGCCGCCTCCTCGGCGGAGCCGGGGTGGTACGGCCCTCCCGCATGTTTCACGTGAAACGTCGTCGTCCCAGGGCGAGAGCCGCTCGGCACGGCCTCCCGCAGGTTTCACGTGAAACGGGGCCCCGCGGCGGCGCGAGCCGCTCCGCCGCGTAGCGTCCCCGCTCGTGCGCTGCTCTCGACGTCGCCGAGCGCTGACCGCGTCCGCGGTGGTGTCGGCGGTTGCGATCGCGCTGTGTGGCACGGCCGCCGCTCCGAGCCGGGCGGCCGAGGAGCCGCGCAATCAGCTGCCCGAGCTGGTCCTACCCGAGCGCGCCGACGTGCCGCCGCCGGGCCATCGCCTGACGGCCAATGCCGCGACGCGCCTGGCGGCCCGGCAGCCCGCGGTGCGCTCGGCACGCGACGAGCATCGCCCTGCCTATTCGCGGGCGTACACGAGCGGTGCCCGCCGCTGGCAGGTCTCGTTCTACGTCCCACCGCCGCGTGGCAGTGGGCAGACGCGCAGCGAGGAGATCGCGCAGGTCGTCGTCGACGACCGCAGTGGGCGCGTCCTCGAGACGTGGACCGGGCCGCAGGTGGCCTGGCCCATGGCACGCGGGATCCCCGGCCAGTTCGGCCGTGCCGTCAACGCCCCTTGGGTCTGGATCGGGCTCTGCGCCCTGTTCGTGGCGCCGTTCGCCCGCCGGCCCTTCCGGCTGCTGCACCTCGATCTCGCCGTGCTCCTGGCGTTCTCCGTCTCGTACGCGTTCTTCGGAGCCGCCGATCTCGACGTATCGGTGCCGTCCGCCTATCCGCTTCTCATCTACCTGCTGGCGCGCATGCTGGTGGCCGGCTTCCGGCGGCCGGGTACGCCGGAACCCGTCCGGTTGGCGGTCCCGTCCGGGTTCCTCCTGCTCGGGCTGGTGTTCCTCGTCGGCTTCCGGGTCGTGCTGAACATCACGAACGGCAACGTGATCGACGTCGGATACGCCGGGGTCATCGGCGGCGATCGGCTGCTGCACGGGGACGCGCTCTACGGGACGTTCCCGTCCGACAACGCCACCGGCGACACCTACGGGCCGATCGCCTACGCGGTCTATGCGCCGTTCGTCCTGCTCTTCGGCTGGGGCGGCACCTGGGACGACCTGCCCGCGGCGCACGGGGCCGCCGTCGCCTTCGACCTGGCCTGCATCGCCGGGATGTGGCTCGCCGGCCGGCGCGCCGGCGGTCCCACGCTGGGCCTGCTCCTGGCCTACCTGTGGGTTGCCTGCCCCTTCACGCTCCTGGTCGTCAACTCGGGCGCCAACGACGCCTTGGTCGCTGCGCTCGTCCTGGCGGCGTTCTTATGTCTCCGCCGCCCGGCCGCGCGTGGTTCCCTGGCCACCCTCGCGGCCTTGACCAAGTTCGCGCCGCTCGCGCTCGCACCGCTCTTCCTCACGTTCCGGCCCGGGCGCGCGCGCAGCCTCGTCGCCGCGGTGGGCGCCGCCGCCGTCGTGCTGGCGCCCATCGCGCTGTCGCCGGGCGGTCTGGCGCGCTTCTGGGATCGCACCCTCGGGTTCCAGGCGGGGCGCGACTCGCCGTTCTCGATCTGGGGGCTCTACGACGGCCTGGACGCGATCCAGACCGTGGTCACCGCCGCCGCGGCCGCCCTGGCCGTGGCGGTCGCGTTCGTCCCCCGCCGCCGCGACGAGCTGACCGTCGCGGCGCTCGGAGCCGCCGTGCTGATCGCGCTCCAGCTCGCGGTCACGCACTGGTTCTACCTGTACATCGTCTGGTTCCTGCCGTTCCTGCTGATCGCGCTGCTGGGCGCGAGCGGCGTCACGGCTCCGGACGGACCACCGGCTCGATCGCCGTCGCGCGCCCGTCCGCGCCGCACCGGATGACCACCGCATTGATCCACGGGTCGTCCTCTGCGGGGTCGTAGCGCTGGGGCATGTGCGTGCGCATGACCGCGATCGACTGCTCGCGGCGCACGCCGATCACCCCCCCGCGGGCACCGGTCATCCCGACGTCGGTGATGTAGGCGGTGCCGCCCGGAAGGACGCGGGCGTCCGCCGTGGGCACGTGCGTGTGGGTTCCGACGACGGCGGCCACCCGGCCGTCGAGGTGCCAGCCCAGCGCCACCTTCTCGCTGGTCGCCTCGGCGTGGATGTCGACGAGGACGAGGTCGGCGCTCGAGACCTCCCTGAGCGCATCGTCCGCCGCCAGGAGCGCCGGGGCGGCTTGGTTCATGTAGAGGTTCCCGGCGAGGTTCACGACGCCGAGCGTCGTCCCCTCGCGCTCGACGAGGACGGTGCCGCGGCCGGGCTGACCTGGCAGGAAGTTCGCGGGCCGGATGATGTCGCGGCGGGCCTCGAGATACGGCCAGACCTCGCGGTGGCGATAGGTGTGGTTGCCGAGCGTGATCACGTCGGCGCCCGCCGCGAACAGCTCGTCGGCGTGCTTCGGGGTGATGCCGATCCCGCCCGATGCGTTCTCGCCGTTGACCACGACGAAGTCGGCGCCGAGCTCCGCGCGCAGGTCGCCGAGCATGCGCCGGGCCACGCGGCGGCCGGTCGAGCCGACGACGTCGCCGACGAAGAGGATCGCGGTCAAGGCGCAGACGCTAGTGCACGGCCGCCCGGCCACGCATGTTCGGGGACCGGGGCGCGCATACTTCGGTCATGGAGGAGCCGCAGGACGAACCCCGCGCAGAGGTCGAGGCGCCGGAGGCGGCGCCCGCGGCCACGCGGACGCCGCCGGCTGCGGGCGCGCCGGTGGCGCCGGTCGAGCCGGTGGTCGTGCCGCGCTGGATCCAGGCGGTCGTCCTCCCGCTGGCCATCGTCGGCATGTTCCTGCTCCTCAAGGCAGCGGGTCCGGTCGCGCTCATCTTCATCGTCGCCGCCCTCGTCGCGCTGCTGCTCAACCCGTTCGTGGTCATGCTGCAGCGCGCGCGCTTCCCGCGCGGGCTCGCCGTGCTGTGTGTCTTCCTCGGCCTGATCGTGGCGGTCGCCGGCGCCGTGGCCGTGCTCGCCGACCCGATCGGGGATCAGGTCTCGCGCTTCTCCGACAGCGTTCCGGGCATCGTCGACGACGCCAACGCCGAGCTCTCGGACCTGCAGGACTGGCTCGACGACAACGGGATCGACGTCGAGGTCGCCGAGCAGGGCAAGACGGCGTTCGAGACGCTCGGCGCGCGCGTCACCGAGGGATCCGGCGAGCTCGTCTCCTTCACCCGCGAGGCGGTCACGACGATCATCGAGGGCTCGATCGCCCTGATCCTGATCATCGTCCTCTCCGTCTACATGCTGCTCTACGGGGAGCGGATCGGCGCGGTGGTGCGCTCGGTCGTCCCGCGCGGGAACGGGACGCCGGAGGACGACTACCCGACCCGGGTGCAGCGTGCGGTCTTCGGCTACGTCCGCGGCCAGCTCCTGTTCTCGGTGATCATGGGCACCAGCGCCGGCGTGATGCTGTGGGTCGCCGGCTCGCTCGGCGTGTTCCCGGACGGGCGGACCTACGCGCTCGCGTTCGGCGCCTTCTTCGGCTTCGCCGAGCTGATCCCGTACGTGGGACCCGCGATCGGCGCGACCCCGCCGATGGTCGTCGCGCTCTTCTCCGACAACCCGGTCGACGCGTTGTGGCTGGCGATCATGTTCACCGTCCTGCAGCAGCTCGAGGGCCACGTCGTGGCGCCGACGGTCTTCTCCCAGGCGCTGCGCATCAACCCGCTCCTCGTGATCTTCGCGCTGCTCATCGGGGGCCGGCTGTACGGGTTCGCCGGGGCGTTCCTGGCGCTGCCGCTCGCCGCCGTGCTGCGCGAGAGCGTGGTCTACCTGCGCGAGCACCTCGTGCTCGAGCCGTGGCGTACGGCGACCGCCGCCGAGCTGGGATTCGCGGCCCGGGCGCCGGAGGACGACCTGCCGCCGCCCCGGTCCTGCCCGGAGTGCGGCACGCCCGCCGAGGGGGGCGCGGCCTTCTGCAAGGCGTGCGGCACGGAGCTCGCCGGCGCCGACGAGGCCGCTGCCGCCACCTCGGCCGCACCCTCGTAGCTAGCCTGATCCGCGATGGCGGCGTCACGGACCGATGCACCCGCGGCGCTCAGGGCAGATCGGCTCGCGAAGGCCTACGGCGACCGCCGCGCGCTCCAGGACGTCTCGTTCGCCGCGGCCGCGGGCGAGCTGATCGCGATCATCGGGCCCAACGGCGCGGGCAAGACGACGCTGCTCCAGATACTCGCCGGCTCGCTCGAGCCGTCCGGGGGCTCCGTGTCGCTCGACCGCCGCGAGGTCGGCTGGGTGCCCCAGCAGCCTGCGGTCTACTCCAAGCTCTCGGTCCGGGAGAACCTGCGCCTCTTCGCGCGGCTCGAGCGGGTCGCCGACGTCGATGCGACGGTCGCGCGGATGCTCGACCAGAGCGGGCTCGACGACCGCGCCGACGACGCGGTCGGGACGCTGTCGGGTGGCAACCAGCAGCGGGTGAACATCGCCGTCGGACTGCTCGGCGACCCGGCAGTGCTGCTGCTCGACGAGCCGTCGTCGTCGCTGGACCCGCGCCAGCGCGCGCGCCTCTGGGAGTTCGTGTCCACGCTCGCCCGCGCCGGGACGACCGTCGTCTACTCGACGCACAACGTCGCCGAGGCGGAGCGCTACGCCGACCGGCTCCTCGTCCTCGCCGACGGCGAGCTGCTGTTCACCGGGACGCCGGCGGAGCTCGAGCGCGCGACGGGCGAGCACGACGCGCTCGACTTCGAGGGCGCCTTCGTGCGCTTCCTGCGCAGCCGGGGCCACTGACGTGCGCTGGCTGCTGCTCAAGGACCTGCAGATCCTGCGCCGCTCGCCGCTGCTGCTCGCGCTGCTCGTGGTCTATCCGCTCGTGGTCGCGCTGCTCGTCGGCGCGGCGCTGTCCTCGGGCCCGTCGAAGCCGAAGGTCGCCTTCGCGAACCTCGTGCCGCCGGGCGAAGCGAGGATCGACCTCGGCGGGCAGCGGCTGGACGCGACGACGTACGCCGAGGAGCTGTTCAAGAACGTGGATCCGATCCGCGTCGACTCGCGTGCGGAGGCGATCGCCAAGGTCGAGTCCGGCGAAGCGCTCGGCGCCCTGGTCATCCCGCCGGACGTGATCGAGCGCCTCCAGTCGTCGCTCGCGCTCGGCGGCGGCGACCCGCCCACCGTCGAGGTCTACTTCAGCGCCGAGAACCCGCTCAAGCGGCGCTACGTCGAGTCCACCATCGACGCCACGCTCGCGGACGCGAACAAGGCGCTCGCGGACGAGATCTTCAAGGAGGCGGCCGGCTACCTGAACCTGATCGTGGCCGGGGGCGAGATCTCGCTGCCCGTGGTCGGCGACGTCGACATCCTCGGGCTGCGCAACGCGCAGCGGATCATCGACGCGGCGATCACGGGCCTGCCGCCGGACTCGGCCTCGCGCGCCGCCCTGCAGCAGGTCTCCCGCTTCGCCAGGCTGGCCGCCGACAACCTCGACGTCTCCAAGCCGATCCTCGGCTCGATCGCCAACCCCGTCGTGGTGAAGGAGACCTCGATCGCCGGGTCGGACGCCGACCTGGACGTGTTCGGCGTCGAGGTCGCCGTCGTCATCTCGCTCATGTTCGTCACGCTCCTGCTCGCGGCGGGGATGCTGGCGCTCGAGCGCGAGGAGCACGCGTTCGGGCGCCTCGTGCGCGGCCTCGTGTCCCGGACCGGGCTGCTCGTGGAGAAGGTGGGGCTCGCCGCCCTGTGCGCGTGGGTGCTCGCGGCGGTGATGCTGGCCGTGCTCTCGGGGTTCCTCGACCTCGACTGGGCGCGGACGCCCGCGTGGCTGCTCGCGCTGGCGTTCGCGGCGCTGGCCTTCGGGGCGCTCGGCGTCGCCATCGGCGGGCTCGCGCGCGAGGTGCGCGCGGCGTCGCTGCTCGCCTTCATGCTCGCGCTGCCGGTCGCCGCCCTGGCGCTCGTGCCCTCGGGCGCCGTGAACGGCACGCTCTACGACGTCATCCGGATCGTGTCGGGCGCGTTCCCGTTCAAGCCGGCGCTGAACGCGCTCGACGCCGCGCTGAGCGGTGGCGCGCTGCTCGTGCCGCTGCTGCACCTCGGCGCGCTGACCGTCGGCTTCACGCTGCTCGCGCGGCTCGCGCTGCGCCGCTTCGCCTAGGCCGGTCTAAGCTGGCAGGCGTGTTTCCCGCCACCCGCATGCGCCGCCTGCGCAAGACCGGCCTGCTGCGCGGCCTGGTGCGGGAGACCGAGCTGTCCGCGGCACACCTCGTGTACCCCATGTTCGTGCGCCACGGCCTCGACGGGCGCGTCCCGATCCCGAGCATGCCGGGGATCGACCACCTGTCGATCTCGGCGGCCGTCGAGGAGGCCGGCGAGGCGGCCGCGCTCGGGATCCCCGCCGTGCTCCTCTTCGGCCTGCCGGCCGCGAAGGACGACGAGGGATCGGGCGCATGGGACGACGAGGGCGTCGTCCAGCTCGCCACCCGCGCGATCAAGGCCGCCCACCCCGACCTCCTGGTCATCACCGACCTCTGCCTGTGCGAGTACACCTCGCACGGCCACTGCGGCGTGCTGCGCGACGACGGCGTCGTCGACAACGACCTGACGCTCGAGCTGCTCGCACGCACCGCGGTGTCCCAGGCCGAGGCGGGCGCGGATCTCGTGGCGCCCAGCGACATGATGGACGGGCGCGTGGGCGCCCTCCGCGCGGCGCTCGACGAGCACGGGCTGGACGAGACGCCGATCATGGCCTACTCGGCGAAGTACGCATCCGCGTTCTACGGGCCGTTCCGCGAGGCGGCCGAGTCCGCCCCCTCGCGCGGAGACCGGCGCGGCTACCAGATGGATCCCGCCAACGCGCGCGAGGCTCTGCGCGAGGCCGAGCTGGACGCCGCCGAGGGCGCGGACGTGCTCATGGTCAAGCCGGCGCTGCCCTACCTCGACGTGATCCGCATGGTCAAGGACGCCACCAGCCTGCCGGTCGCCGCCTACAACGTCAGCGGCGAGTACGCGATGCTGAAGGCCGCCGTCGCTGCCGGGCTGCTCGACGAGCGAGCCGCCGTCCTCGAGGCGCTCACCGGCATCCGCCGGGCCGGCGCGGACATCGTCATCACCTATCACGCGAAGGATGTGGCCGGATGGCTCAGCTAGCACGGGCCAAGGTGCGGTCCCGCAAGGGCGGCGCCGCGGTCCCCCTGGACGACACCGACAAGCAGCTCCTCAACCTCCTGCAGGGCCGGTTCCCGCTCGACCCGCGCCCGTTCGCCCGCGTCGCCGAGCTCGCCGGACTCGAGGAGGCGGAGGTCCTCGAGCGCGTCGCGTACCTGCTCGACAAGCGGATCATCCGCGAGATCACGCCGATCTTCGACACGCGGGCCTTCGGCTACGCGTCGATGCTCGTCGCCGCGAAGGTCGACCCCGCGTACCCGCATCGCGCGGCGCAGTTCATCAACTCCCACCCCGGCGTCACCCACAACTACCTGCGCGACCACGAGTTCAACCTGTGGTTCACGATCGCCGTGGAG
Organism: uncultured Solirubrobacteraceae bacterium; assembly: GCA_963827335.1. Lineage (GTDB taxonomy): Bacteria > Actinomycetota > Thermoleophilia > Solirubrobacterales > Solirubrobacteraceae > DASQMT01. The sequence continues at coordinate 97,459 of CAWHAP010000021.1, read as the reverse complement.
CGCGAGTCCCGGCTCGGCCTGCAGGGGACGCTCGACGTGATGGCCGAGCGCACCGGCGCGGAGTCGATCCGCCAGCTGCCCACGCTCAAGCTGTTCAAGATCCGCATGGACCTGGAGATGGAGGGCGGCACGGACGCGCTCTCCGCCGCCGGCGAGGCCGCCGAGCCGATGGAGCTCGCCCCGATCGAGCTCACTGAGGACGACATCGCGACCGTGCGCGCCACGCAGGGCCCGATGCCCGTCGTCCCGGAGCCCTTCGCGCCCGCCGCCGAGCGGCTCGGCGTGCCCGTGGACACCGTGCTCGAGCGCCTCGCCTCGCTCAAGGAGCGTGCGGGCCTGCGCCGCGTGGCCGCGATCCTCTACCACCGCCGCGCCGGCTTCTCGGCCAACGGCATGGGCGTCTGGGCTGTGCCCGAGGGCGAGATCCTCGAGACGGGCAAGCGGATGGCCGCGTTCCGCGGCATCTCCCACTGCTACGAGCGGCCGACGTACCCGGACTGGCCCTACTCGGTCTTCACCATGGCCCACGGACGGTCCAAGGAGGAGTGCGACGCGATCCTCGACTCGATCTCCGCGGCCACCGGGATCACCGAGCGGGCCACGCTCTACTCGAGCACGGAGTTCAAGAAGGTGCGGATGCTCTACTTCACCGACGCGTTCAAGCGCTGGGAAGAGGAGCACGCGCCCTGAGCACGTCGCTCTCCGACACCCGGTCCGCCGAGCTCTACCACCGCGCGGTCCACGTCCTCCCCGGCGGGGTGAACTCGCCCGTGCGCGCCATGCGGTCGATCGGGCGCGACCCGATCTTCATCGAGCGCGCGTCCGGGGCGGAGATCATGGACGTCGACGGCAACACGTTCATCGACTACGTCTGCTCGTGGGGCCCCATGATCCTCGGCCACGCGCACCCCGACGTGCTCGACGCGATCGCCGAGGCGGCCGCGCTCGGCACGAGCTACGGCGCGCCGACGGCCGGCGAGGTCGAGCTGGCCGAGCATGTCTCCCAGCGGATGCCGGCGGTCGACATGCTGCGCATGACCTCCTCGGGCACCGAGGCGACGATGAGCGCGATACGCCTGGCCCGCGCGGCGACCGGGCGCGAGACGCTGGTCAAGTTCGCCGGCGCCTACCACGGGCACGTCGACGGGCTCCTCGCCGAGGCCGGCTCCGGGCTCGCCACGCAGGGGATCCCGGCCTCGCCCGGCGTCCCCGAGTCGGCGACCCGCGGGACGGTCATCGTCCCCTGGAACGACGAGGCCGCGGTGCGCGCCGCGCTCGCCGGGCACGAGGTCGCCGCGCTCCTCGCCGAGCCCTACCCGGCGAACATGGGGCTCGTGCTGCCGGCGCCGGGCTTCCTCGAGCTGCTCCGGGAGCTCGCGACCGAGCACGGCGCGCTGCTGGTCTTCGACGAGGTCATCACGGGCTTCCGCGTGTCGAGCGGCGGCGCGCAGGAGCTGACCGGCGTGCTGCCCGACATCACGGTCATGGGCAAGGTGATCGGCGGCGGGCTGCCCGCGGCGGCGTACGGCGCCTCGAGCGAGCTGATGAACCGGATCGCGCCGGCCGGCGACGTCTACCAGGCCGGAACGCTGAGCGGCAACCCGCTGGCGGTCGCCGCCGGCCTGGCGACGCTGGCGCGGCTCGACGAGGACGCCTACGTCGACCTCGCGGCCACGACGCAGGCGCTGGCCGCGGGCCTGGGCGACGCAGCGGGCGACCGGCCGGTCCAGGTGGAGTGGGCGCCCGGGCTGCTGACCGTGTTCTTCTCGGACGAGCCCGTGCGGGACTACGCCGGCGCCGCGGCGTGCGACACCGAGGCCTACGCCGCCTGGTGCCGCGCCCTGCTCGCCCGCGGGGTCTATCCGCCCCCTTCGCAGTTCGAGGCGTGGTTCCCGTCCCTCGCCCACACGCCGGAGCACGTGTCCCGCACGCTCGAGGTCGCCGCGGCGGCGTTCTCCGAGATCGCGTGATGGAGCGACCGGCGCGACAGCCGTCCCCGGTCACGCCGCGGCCCTGCGGAGCGGAGGCATGAGCGCGCTGGACCGACTCGCCACCGAGCTGCGCAGCGGCGGCGGCCTGATGGCCGACGTCGTGGCCGACCCGGCGCCCGTCGACGGCACGCTCGGCGCCGCGGCGGCGGCCGGGCCGCGCGCCGCCGGCCACGAGGAGGACTACGCGCTGCTCGTCGAGGCGATCGTCGAGGGCTACCTGCAGCACTACGGAACCGGGCGCGTGATGCGCCCGGACGACCCGGACCTCGCGCTGCTCGCGGGCGACCGCCTGTACGCGCTCGGGCTCGCCCGCCTGGCCGAGCTGGGGGACCTGGACGCCGTCGCGGAGCTGGCCGACGTCATCTCCCTGGCCGCCCAGGCGCACGCCGAGGGCGACGCCGAGCGGGCGGCCGCCGTGTGGACCGCCGGCGCGGCCGCGGTGGGCCACGGATCCGGGCCGGAGCACGAGGCGGCCAAGGCCGCGGCGCGCGCCGGAGCCGACGGCGCGGCGCACCAGCTGCGGGCCACCGCGCCAGCACGCTGACCTCGCCCAGATCCCGCGGCGCCAGGTGCGCCCGGCGAGGGCCGCACGTCGATATTGTTCCGATCCCCGCCCATGGCTGACGGACGCAGAGACCCGAAGAGCAAGTACACGGCCGACCGTGGGATGCCCGGCGCCTTCGAAGGCGAGACGGTCACCCGGCGCCGGTTCATGACGCTCACCGCCCACGGCGCGGGCGCCATCGCCGTGTCCGCGTTCGCCCTGCCGACGCTCGGCTTCGCCGCGGGCTCGGCGCTGTTCGACCGGCCGCCCGTCTCGTGGGACCCCGTCGGCGCGCCCGACGAGTTCCACGACGACACGTACCTGCCGCGCGTGATCACCGAGGTCGCCGGCATCGGCCAGGTCGGCAAGACGACGGTCTACATCCGGGCGTACAACGAGAAGATCGACGACCCGCCGAACCCGTCGGGCTACGACGAGCAGTTCATCGCGCTCTCCACGCGCTGCATGCACCTGGGCTGCCCCGTCCGCTTCATCGCGGCCGCCGAGCGCTTCGTGTGCCCGTGCCACGGCGGCGTCTACGACTTCACCGGCAAGGTCGACGGCGGGCCTCCCGTGCGCCCGCTCGACCGCTTCTACACCCGCGTCCGCAACGGGCAGGTCGAGGTCGGGCCGCGCTTCTCGGTCAACAGCGAGTTCCGCCGCTTCCCCTCGTACCGCGACCCGGCGCAGGATCTCGACGGCATCGGCCAGTACCTGTACCCCGGCCGGTTCTCCACGCCCAAGATGGACTAGTCGCATGAAGCTTCCGCTCCCGCCCCTTCCCGCCGCACTCCAGCCCAAGCCGAAGCGTCCCGGCGAGGCCGAGAAGGTCAAGCCGCTCGACCAGGCCAAGGAGGCGGGCATCGCGACCGTCGACTGGATCGACGAGCGCACCTCCCTGTCGGGCGGCGCGCGCTGGCTGATGTTCCGCAAGGTCCCGAAGGGGACCAACTGGTTCTACACGCTGGGCTCGGCGTCCCTGTTCGCGTTCCTCTCCCAGGCGGTGACCGGCGTCTTCCTGGCGATGTACTACGACCCGAGCGTCACGAACGCGTACGAGTCGGCGCGGCACATCACCAACGAGGTGTTCCTCGGCGAGTTCGTGCGCGGCATGCACAAGTGGGGCTCGTCGGTGATGGTGATCCTGGTCTGCCTCCACATGGCCAGGACCTTCTTCTTCGGCGCCTACAAGTACCCGCGGGAGCTGAACTGGGTGATCGGCGTCGTGCTGCTGATCCTCACGTTCACGATGTCCTTCACGGGCTACCTGCTGCCGTTCGACCAGCGCTCCTACTGGGCCACCATCGTCGGCGTGAACATCAACGGCACCGGCCCGCTCGTCGGTCCGTTCCTGTCCGACTTCCTGCGCGGCGGCGCCGAGTTCGGGGCGACGACGCTGTCGCGGTTCTACGCGATCCACATGCTGCTCGTCCCGGGCGCGATCGCCGCCATGATCGGCGCGCACCTGTACCTGGTCACGCGGCTCGGCACCACGGCCCCGCCGTGGCTCAAGCCGGCCCGCAGCGAGGGCCACGCGGAGGAGCGGGTCTAGCGTGAACCAGCGCGAGAAGGAGCTCTACCTCCGCGAGTACTCGCTGCTGAAGGCGCAGGGGAAGCCGTTCTTCCCCTACGCGGTGGCCAAGGACTCGGTGATGGCCTGCGTCGTGCTCCTGTCGATCATCGGCATGTCGCTGATGTTCGGCGCCGAGCTCGGGCCGAAGGCCGATCCGACGACGACCACGTACGTGCCGCGGCCGGAGTGGTACTTCTTCTTCCTCTTCGAGGTGCTCCGGGTCATCAAGCCGGCCGTGCTCACCCCGGTGGCCACGATCGGCGTGCCGACGCTGTGCATGGTCCTGCTGATCCTGCTGCCGTTCTTCGACCGCGGCCCCGAGCGCCGGCCCGAGCGGCGCCCGATCGCCACGATCGCCGGCATCCTCACGATCTTCGCCATGGGCTACCTGACCTACCTCGGCGCGGCGGCCGGCTCGCCCAACGAGATCGAGTACCCGGTGCCGGCGCAGTACGAGGAGGGCAAGCTGATCGTGGCCCAGTCGGGCTGCCTCGCGTGCCACAAGATCGGTGAGAACGGCAACGGCGGACCGGGCCCGGATCTCACCGACATCGCGAACAAGCTGCCCAAGGCGGCGATCCTGCGCACGCTCGAGAACCCGACGGCGCCGATGCCGTCGTTCGCGGGGCTGCCCGAGGAGAAGAAGAGCGCGATGGTCGACTTCCTCTCGCAGCTCCGCGGCGAGCAGTAGTACCCTCACGCCGCCATGGCGTCCACCCAGGCCAGGACGGGCACCTTGGAAGAGGGCCAGGTGCGCGCGATGTTCGACCGCATCGCCCGCGTCTACGACCTCATGAACTCCGTCATGACGGCGGGGATGCACCACCGCTGGCGCGAGCGGGCCGCCGACCTGGCCGCCGCCGGGCCCGGGGACCGGGTGCTCGACGTCGCCTCCGGCACCGGCGATCTGGCGGTCGAGCTCGCGCGCCGCGTCGGTCCGGGCGGGACGGTCGTCGGCACCGACTTCTCCGAGGGGATGCTCGAGCTCGCGCGCCGGAAGTCGGCGGCCGTGACGTGGGAGTGGGCCAACGCGCTGGAGCTGCCGTATCCCGACGACGGCTTCGACGCGGCCACGGTGGGGTTCGGCGCTCGCAACTTCTCCGACCTCGACCGCGGGCTCGCCGAGATGGCGCGGGTCGTGCGGCCCGGCGGGCGCGTGGTCGTGCTCGAGATCACGACGCCGCAGCGCCCCCCGCTCTCCACCTTCTTCTCCGTCTGGTTCGACCGCGTCGTCCCCGCGCTCGGCAGGCTCGCCGGCGACCCGGAGGCCTACGCCTACCTGCCGAGCTCGGTCAAGCGCTTCCCGGATCCCCAGGCGCTCGGGGCCCGCATGGCCGCGGCCGGGCTGGGCGACGTCCGCTGGATCCTCACCGCGGGCGGCATCATCGCGCTCCACGTCGGGACGGTGCAGTGAGCAGCGCCGAGGAGGTGCTCGCCCTCGTGGAGGCCGGCGGCGCGCACGTGCCGGAGCTCATGCACCGGCTCGAGCGGCGCCTGGAGGCGCTCGCCACGTCGCACGGGGAGCTGCTGGCCGAGCACGCGGGCGCGACGATCCGCGCCGGCGGCAAGCGCCTGCGCCCGCTGCTCGTCTTCCTCGCCGCCGGCGAGCGCGCCGAGCCCAACCACGACGGGGTGCTGCGCGCCGCGGTCGCCGTCGAGCTGATCCACTCGGCGACGCTGGTGCACGACGACGTGCTCGACGCGGCGCCGCTTCGCCGGGGGCGCCCGACCGTCGTCGCCACCGCCGGGCGCGCGATCGCGACCGCGACGGGCGACCTGCTCTTCTCGCGGGCCTTCGCCGAGCTGTCCGGGAACGGCCGGCCGGACGAGATCCGGGTGCTGTCGGACGCCTCGTCGGGCCTCGCGGAGGGGGAGCTGCTGCAGCGCGAGGACGCATGGAACGTCGGCGTGTCGCGCGAGCGCTACCTGCACCGGTGCGATCTCAAGACGGCCCGCCTGTTCCAGGCGGCCTGCCGGCTGGGCGCGCTCGAGGGCGCGGGCCAGGCCGACGCGCTCGGGGACTTCGGCCGCCGCATCGGGCTCGCCTTCCAGCTCCTCGACGACGTGCTCGACGTCTCGGGACCGGCAGAGCGGACCGGCAAGCACCGCGGCACGGACCTGCTCGACGGCACGGTCACCCTGCCCTTCATCCTCGCCCGGGAGCGCGATGCGGAGCTCGCGGCGCTCGACCTGCGCAGCGTGCGCACTCCGGCGCAGGCGGAGGCGGTCTGCGACCGCGTGGCGGCGACGGGCGTGCTGGAGGAGGCGCGCACGGAGGCGCTGGAGATGGTGGCCGCCGCGAAGGCGGACCTGCCGGAGCTGCCGGACGGGCAGCGCGCGGCGCTGGAGCTGGTGGCCGACTCGGTCGCCGACCGGTACGCCTAGGGCGTCCTAGAAGTCCATCGGCCAGATGGCGTCGGAGGACAGGGCGCTCGAGAAGCGCTCCACCTCCTCCTCCATGTTGGCCCGCGTGAGGCGCTTGAGGTCGCGGACGAGCGCCTCGGTGCCGTGGTCGAGCTCCTCGTCGAAGCGGTCGACGGTCTCCTGGTCGTACATGCCGACGGTCATCCACTCGCAGTTGGGGCAGCGGAGCTGGACCTCCCAGTGCGTCGCCGAGGCCTCCTCCCACTCCACGGGATACACGAGCGCCTTGCTGCACTCGGGGCAGACGTGGAGGTCGAGCGCGTGCTGCTGGACGGCCGCCTCGGGCGTCGGAGCGTGCGCCGGCTGGTTCTCGAAGTAGACGACCTCGATGGCGCGGCCGGACGGCAGCACGACACGGCGGACGTAGTTGGAGTTGTTGGGCTGGCTCATGGCGATTCCGAGGAAGGCTTGATGGGGTCTGCGCCCTACATCGGTCCCCCCGCGGCGGACTTGAGAGCGACTCGTCGTTTATCCGACGAGGCATCCGCAGCCGCTACCCTGCGCGTACTCTCAGGGAGGAGCCGTGAACGTCATGACCATCGCCTTCATCGCCGGCCTGGGACCCCTGGAGCTGGCCATCATCCTGCTCATCGTGCTCGTCATCGTGGGCGGGAAGCGGCTGCCGCAGCTCGGCCGCCAGCTCGGCGGCGGGATGCGCGAGTTCAAGGACTCCGTGACGAAGAAGGCCGACGAGCACTTCGACGACGACGACAGCCGCGACAGCGCGCAGGCCGCGCTCGGACGCCCCGCCGCCGAGGAGGAGACCACGGTGGACGGCGAAGTCGTGCGCGAGCGCTCCTAGCGCACCCCGCCGCCGCACCGCCGCAGCGCCATGGCCACCCGGCTCAAGCCCATCGCGCACGACGACCGGCTCTCGCTCGTCGAGCACCTGACGGAGCTGCGGACGCGCATCATCATCTGCGTCACCGCGCTGCTCATCGCGGGCGGCGTCTGCCTGTGGCAGGAGGACTGGGTCCTCAAGACGGTCAACAAGCCGCTCGCGGACGTCGCGAACAACAAGCCGTGCGACGAGACGCGCGACCCGCTGGAGCAGGTCGACTGCTGGCAGCTGGCACAGAAGAAGGTCAACGACGAGATCGCGCGCGCGGCGACGTCGCTCGCCGCCTCGGCGGAGGGCTCGGTCGCGCTCCGCGAGCAGGCGGAGGACCTGGCCGCCGCGGCCAGGGCGGCGGCCGCGATCACCCCGAACACCGCGAAGAAGCTGCCGGTCACGCTCGGCGTGGGCGAGCCGCTGACCGCGACGCTCATCGTCGCCGGGTACGCCGCGCTGCTGCTCACGCTGCCGCTGCTGCTCTACCAGGCGTACGCGTTCGTCTTACCGGCGTTCTCGCCGACGGAGCGCAAGGTGGCGCTGCCGCTGATGATCATGGTGCCGTTCCTCTTCTACGCCGGCGTGGTCTTCGCGTACTTCCTCGTGCTGCCGGCGGCCGTGGACTTCCTGCAGAACTTCAACGACGACAACTACGACGTGCTCCTGCAGGCGCGCGACTACAACAAGTTCGCGATCATGGTCCTGGGGGCGATGGGCCTGCTGTTCCAGCTCCCCGTGCTGATCCTCGCCATCACGCGGATGGGGATCCTGACCCCGAGCCAGCTGGCGAAGCACCGGCGCTACGCGATCCTCGTGATCGCCATCGTCGCCGCCCTGCTGCCGGGCGGCGACCCGGTGACGATGATCCTCATGATGGTCCCGATCCTCTTCCTGTACGAGGGTTCTATTGTTCTCGCCCGCATCCTCGACCGGCGCGCCGCGAAGGCGCGCGCCGCAGAGGAGGCGGAGGCCGCCACCGACCTCACCCCGTTCGACGACGACGACGACTGAATGCTCTTCGACCTCAGAGGCTCTGGCCGCCGCCGGGTGGTCAAGATCGTGTACATCACCCTCGCGTTCCTGATGGGGGGCGGCCTCGTGTTCTTCGGCATCGGCGGGGGCGGCGCGCTGCCGGGCGGCCTGGTGGACGCGATCACGCAGGGCGGCAGCGGCGGCGACAGCGGCACCGACCGGTTCCGCGACCAGGAGAAGGCGGCGACCGCCAAGGCCCGCGCCAACCCGACCGACGCCGCGGCCTGGGCCGCGGTCGCCCGCGCGCGCTTCAACCTCGCCAACTCGGGCGAGAACATCGACCAGAACACCGGCAACTACACGGACGCCGGCGCCGCGCAGCTGCGCTCGGCCGGCCGCGCGTGGGACGAGCACGTCAAGCTCGCGGGCAAGCGCCCGGACTCGCGCGTGGCGAGCCTCATGGTCCAGGCCTACGCGGGACTCGGCGAGCTCGACAAGGCGACCGCGGCGCAGGAGATCATCGCGGAGGAGCGCGACTCCGCCGGGGCCTACGCCACGCTCGCGACCCTGGCGTACCAGGCGAACCAGATCCGCAAGGGCGACCTCGCGACCGACAAGGCGCTCGAGCTGACCGAGCCCGACATGCGCGAGGCGCTCAGGGGCCAGCTCGAGCAGGCCAAGCAGCAGGCGACGCTCCAGGCCGCCCAGGAGGGGGCCGCGAGCGCGACCCCGGCGCCCACCGAGACGCCGGAGAAGTAGCCCTCAGGCCGCTATCATCCGACGCCGCGCCCTTGTAGCTCAACTGGCAGAGCAGCGGACTCTTAATCCGAAGGTTCCAGGTTCGATTCCTGGCGGGGGCACTCTCTGAAGCCGCGCTCCGGCACGGGCTGGCAGACTGCCGCCCGTGGGAGCGGACGAGGGGTACTTCGGCGAGCGCGTCGCGGCGGTGTACGACGAGCACTCGGCCAGCATGTTCGACCCGGCCGTGGTCGAGCCGGCCGTCGAGATGCTGCACGAGCTCGCGGGCGACGCCGCCGCCCTGGAGTTCGCGATCGGCACCGGCCGGATCGCGCTCCCGCTCGCCGAGCGCGGCGTGCGCGTCGTCGGCATCGACAGCTCCGAGGCGATGCTGGCCCGCCTGCGCGAGAAGCCCGGGGCCGAACGGGTCGAGGCGACGGCCGGGGACATGGCGTCGACGCGCGTCGACGGCGAGTTCTCGCTGGTCTATCTCGTCTTCAACACGATCTTCAACCTGACCACGCAGGACGGCCAGGTGGCGTGCTTCGCGAACGCGGCGGCGCATCTGCGCAGCGGGGGGCGATTCGTGGTCGAGGCGCGCGTCCCGGAGTTGCAGCGGCTGCCGCTCGGCCAGACCGTCCTGCCGTGGCGGGCCGACCCCGGCGGGATGTCGTACTACGTCTACGACGTCGTCACGCAGCGGCTGAGCGGCCAGCACTACGACCTGGTCGACGGCCGGGTCCAGGCGAGCCCGACGGAGATGCGGTACGCGTGGCCCGCCGAGCTGGATCTGATGGCTCGCCTGGCCGGCATGCGCCTCGAGGACCGGTGGGCCGGATGGCGACGGGAGCCGTTCACGGCGCTCAGCCCCGCACACGTCTCGGTCTACGCGAAGCGCTGAGCGCCCGTCAGATCTCCATGTGCGCGTCGAGGACCGCGACCGGCTGCCGGCCGCCGTGGCCGACGACGCCCGTCGCCTGCCCCGAGTTCGTGTCCCGCGGCGAGACGATCGACGCGGCCCCCGTCCCGGGCGGGTTCCCGACGGCGATGCCGGCGTGGGCGGGCGCGGCGGCGGCGAGCAGGCCGGTGGCGAGTGCGAGGATCAGGGCTGAGCGCTTGCGGGTCATGCTGGGCATGGTGGGTTCCTTTCCCGAGACTGGATGCGTGTCGGGGGAGAGGACCCGCGGCGCGCCCGCAGGGTTGGCCGCATGCGCGGCCGGCGGGTCACGGTGACCAGCGTCGCGCCGTCCGCAGCAGCCGCCCGCGCGGGTGCGCGGGGCTGAACCGCGCGCCGCCGAAGACGAACAGGTCCCGGCCGGCGCTGACGACCGTCTCGCCCGAGACCGCCGCCCCGCGCCTCGGCACCGCGAGCCACGTGCCGCTCGGGACGTCGAGCACGAAGCCCGCGTCGGCGGAGTAGGCAGCCCCATCCGCCCACAGGACGCCGGCCGCCTGCGGGTGGCCGGCGCTCGGCGGGCTCGGCAGGGGCGACCAGGTGCCGGCCGCGGGATCGAGGATGCCGCCGTTCGGATAGGCGCGGCCCCAGCCGTTCGTCTCGCCGCCGTCGCTCGTGCCGAGCGTCGGGTTCACGATCACGCCGCCCGCGGCGGCCCAGGGCTCCGAGTACTGGATCGCGGCGTCCGGGAGGCGCCGCCAGGCGCCGGTGCCGAAGTCGTAGGCCGCGGCCCGCAGGAGACAGGGGCCGTCGACGGGCGATGCGCTCGCGCAGGCGATCTGCACGAGCTCGCTGCCCGTCCAGGCGAACGAGCGCCCGCGGATGCCCCCGCCCAGCGGGTCGCGCGGCAGGGAGCGCCAGCGCCCGCGGACCCGGACCTGGGGCCGCGCGTCCCATGCCGCGGCCACGAGCCGCCCGCCCGCGGCGATGAGCGTGTCGCGGCGGCGCGGGGGCCGGAGCCGGCGCCAGCGGTCCCGGTCGACGCGGTAGGCCAGGAGCGCGCGCGGCGCACGCGGCCGCGACGCGTCGCCCGGCGCGAGCAGGTAGGCGGTCCGCCCGGCGAGCGCCGTGGACGCGAAGGCGAACGCCACGGGTGCGCGGGCGATCCGCCGCCAGCGGCCCGTCGCGGGATCGAACGCGGCGCCGTCGCGCAGTGGCGCGCGGCCCGCGGGCACGCAGCCGGCGCTCGGCGGGCAGGGCGGCGTGTCGCTCCCGCCGGCCACGAGCACCTCGCGGCCGGTCCACAGCCCTGCGGCGAGCTCGCGCGGGCCGAGCGGCGGCGGCGGGAGTGCGCGCCAGCCCGGCGCGGCCGCCACGCCGCGCGGAGGATCCGGCGGTGCCGTGCGGGGCGGCGCCGGGCCACGCGGACCCGCGAGCGCGCCGGCGGCAAGGGCCGCGGCGGCGACGCCGCCGAGGATCACGGCGCGATGCATGGCGGCATCATGCCCGGCGCGTCCGGTGCGCCGGGTTATGGGTAGGTTGCCGGGATGCGCTCCCCCGCGGTGCTGCTCGCACTGGTGCTCGCCGCAGGCCCCGCCGTCGCCGACGCCAGGCCGGTCGCCAAGCCGCGCTTCGTCCGGACCATCGCCACCGGGGAGACCGGCTGGTTCTCGTCCCCCGGCCTCGCCGACCTCGACGGGGACCGGCGGCTGGAGATCGTCGCGCCGTTCTACTCCACGTTCGTGTTCGACGCCCGCGGCCGGCAGCTCGGGAAGGGGACCGCGACGAGCGGGCGGGTCTACGCGCCCGCGGTGGTCGCCGACCTGGACGCCGACGGGCGCAAGGAGATCGTCGCCGGCGGCAACGGCGGCACCGTCGCCGCGTACGAGCTGATCGCCGGCCGGCTCCAGGTCAAGGCCGGGTGGCCGGCGTCGACCTGCAGCGCCGGTCAGTGCCCGGAGGCGCGGGGCATGGCGGCCGCGGACCTCGACGGGGACGGCCGCGTCGAGGTCGCCGTGACCACGACGAACACGGCGCCGACCGGCGCGCAGGTCTTCGTGTTCGACGCGGCCGGCAGGCCCTACCGGCCGGCGGGCGGGGGGGCCGCCTGGCCCCGCTACAACACGGGCGACGACGCCACCTTCAACGGCATCGGCAACCACGGCTACGGCGCCTACGGCGAGAACGTGGGGATCGGCCAGCTCGACGACGATCCGCAGCTCGAGCTCGTCGTCACCTTCGACAACCACCAGATCAACGTCTTCAACCACGACGGCACGTCGGTGCTCGCCTCGCCGTGGTTCACCAACCGGCAGAGCGGCCACGCCGGCGCGCGGCTCGGCTGGGGCCAGTTCATCCGCTGGCTGAGCCCGCGCGTGGAGCGCGACCACTACCACCGCCACACGGGGCCCTGGCCCGACGTGCGCACGACGCCGTGGCTGCAGTGGACGGCCTCGCCGCCGTCGATCGCCGACCTCGATCGCGACGGGCGCAACGAGGTCGTCGGCCTGCCCAACGTGGAGCGCAAGGAGCCGTACGAGACGCAGGCCTACGCGTTCATGGCGCTCGACGGCGCGTACGGCGATGGGCGGCGGTCCGCGCGGCGGCACGCGGGCTTCCGCCGGCTTCCGCTGACCCGCAAGCCGGCCGTCCGGCCGGAGGGCGACTACTACCCGCCGAGCGGGATCCCCGCGCCGACCCTCGTGGACCTGCGCGGCGACCGCCGGCCGGAGATCGTGGCGGCGGTCCCCGACGGCGCGGTGTACGCCGTCGGACCGACCGGCCGGCGGCTCTGGCGCCACGACTACGCGCGCGGCGCGGCGAAGACGTTCGCGTCTGAGGTCGCCGCCGCCGACCTGAACCGCGACGGGCGGCCCGAGCTCGTGTTCGGCACGTACGGACCCGGGGCGGGCGCCGGGCGGCTCGTCGTGCTCTCCGCCTCCGGCCGCCGGCTGTTCGACCTCCGGCTCCGCAACCAGGGCGAGAACGGGAACGGCATCGGCGTGCCCGCGGCGCCCTCGATCGCCGACCTCGACGGCGACCGCCGCCTGGAGATCGTGCTCACCACGTTCGACCACGGCATCGACGTGTACCGCGTGCCCCGCTCGCGCCCGAACCGCCTGCCCTGGCCGACGGGCCGCGGCAGCCTCCTGCGCGCCGGCGCCGCGCGCTAGCGATGCGCACCGACGTCCCGCCCGCGCTGCGCGCCCTCCTCGACGTGGGCGCGGCGCTGCTGCGCCAGTCGGCCAACGGCCGGCTGCTGCTCGGCCGCGCCTCCGGGATCGTCCTGCCGGAGGCGTTCCCCGCCGCGCTGGAGCCGCTCGAGGCGGCGCTGGCCCGCGCGCGCGAGCAGGGGAGCGAGCCGGTGGCGCCCAAGCAGGTGGAGAAGGCGCTGCGCTCGGCCTGGGGCCGGCCGCCGGGCAAGGTGCTCGACGACCTCGACCTCGGCGCGCCGGTCGCGATCACCCCGCTGGCCCAGGTCCACCGCGGCGTGCTCGGCGGCGCGCCCGTCGCCGTCAAGGTGCGCCGTGCCGGCCTCGACAACGCCGTCCGCGCCGACCTCTCCCTGCTCGACGCCCTGCGGCCGCCGCTCCGCGGCGCGTTCCCCTCGCTGGACGCCGGCATGCTGCTCCGCCGGATCCGCGAGCAGGCGCTCGACGAGCTCGACCTCGAGCACGAGGCGGCCCAGCAGCGCGCGGTGGGCCGCGCGCTGCGCGACGTCGCGGGCGTGGTCGTGCCCACGACCCACTCCGAGCTGGCGGGCGGCGCCGTGCTCGTGTCCGGGTGGCTCGACGGCCCGACGCTGGCCGACCACGATCCCGCCGACCCGTCCGCGGTCGCGGTGGCGCTCGTCGCGGCGCACGTGACCGCCGCCCGCGGCGGGCTGGTGCTGATCGACCCCCGCCCCAACCACGTCGTGCTGCTCGAGGACGGCCGCGTCGGCCTCCTCGGCACCGGCAACGCGGTCGCGGCGGATCGCGGGCGGCTCTCCGGCCTGCTCACCCTGCCCGCCGCGCTGCGCGACGGCGACCCGGCGCCGTTCGCCCGCGCCGTCCACGCGGAGCTCGGCCTGCTCCCCGACGCGGCGAGCGCCGACGACGCGCACGTGCTGCTGCGCGAGCTGCTCGGCGATCTCGTCGCCGGCCCCGCCCGCGTGGACGGCGCCGCGCTGGAGACGGTCGGAGCGCGTGCCCTGCGCCGGCTTCCGGAGGTCTTCGCGCTGCTCGCCCGCGGCGCCCCCGATCCCGGCGACATCTGGCTCGCGCGCGGCATGGCCCAGCTCGCCGCGGTGCTGAGCGTGATCGGCGCCGAGGAGGACTGGGTCGCGCTCGTGGGCTGACGCTGGTCCCGCCGCACGGGCCCGCGATGGCCCTGGCCGCGGCGCCCGCGGCCGGGGAGACTGCGGCCATGTCCGTGATCAAGCTCGACCGCCTGCCGCTCAGCTCCATCGCCCGCGAGCTCGAGGGCCACCTGCACGGCGCCGGCGTCTGCCTCATCTTCGTCGACGCACCGCCGGGCGGCGGCCCGGGCCTGCACACGCATCCCTACGAGGAGGTGTTCATCGTGCAGGAGGGGACGTGCACGTTCACCGTCGGCGACGAGGCGATCCCCGCCGGGGCGGGCGACATCCTCGTCGTGCCCGCCGAGGTCCCGCACGCCTTCGTCAACGACGGCGACGGTCCGCTCAAGCAGATCGACATCCACGTCAGCCCGCGCTTCGACACGACCTGGCTGTAGCGCTATCCGGCGACGCGCAGGTGCCGCAGGGGGCGGCCGCGCAGCGCGCGGACGACGCCCTCGAGCACGGCTTCGTCGTCGGCGGCGCGCCCGTCGGTCACGGCGTCGATGATCCGGCGCTTGCGCTCGATCAGCTCGAGCATCGTCTCGTCGATCGTCTTCGCGGCGAGCAGGTACCAGGCGGTGACCGCGTCGTGCTGGCCGATCCGATGGCAGCGGTCCTCGGCCTGGTCGTGCATGGCCGGCGTCCACTCGAGGTCGAGGAAGGCGACGTTCGACGCGCGCGTGAGCGTGATCCCCTGCCCCGCGACGCGCGTGGCGCAGACGAGCAGCTGCGACTCGCCGGCCTGGAAGGCCCGTACCGCCGCCTCGCGCCGACCGATCGAGTCGCGGCCGAGCAGGTGCAGGGCGTCCGGGAAGCGCTCGACGAGCCGGTCCTGGACCTCGCGGTGCCCCGCGAACACGACGAGCGGCTCGTCCGAGGCGAGGAAGTCCTCCACCCAGGCCATCGCCGCGTTGCCCTTGCCGCGCGAGGCGAGCCGCCGCAGCGCGTTGAGCTGGGCGAGGCGCTCGGCGCGCAGCGCGGCGGCGACCTTGCTCTCCAGCTCGCGCAGGTCGAGCGGCTGCTCGCGCAACCAGGCGATCACGTCCTCCTCGGCCAGCCGGTAGTCGCGCTCGTTGTCGAGCGCCACGGGCACGGCGACGTGGCGCTTGGCGGGGAGCTGGGGCAGCACGTCGGCCTTCGAGCGCCGCACGAAGCAGCTCCGGCGCAGATGCCAGTGGATCCGCTCCTCCGCCCCGATGCCCTGGAAGCGCCGCGCGAAGCGGGCGCCGGAGCCGAAGTCCTCCAGCCGGCCGAGGATCCGCAGCTGCGGGATGAGCTCCTCGGCGTGGTTCATCACCGGCGTGCCCGTGAGCGCGAGCCGCAGCGCCCCCGGCTCCAGCGACTCCGCCAGGCGCCGGACGGCGACCGTCCGCTTGGCGCGCGGGTTCTTGACGTAGTGCGACTCGTCGAGCACGAGCGCCTTGGGCCGCCGCAGCGCGAGCCGCGTGCGGTGCGCGTGGATGATGTCGTAGTTGACGATCGTCAGGTCCGCGGCGGCCGCCACGGTGCCGGTGCCCGACACGACGGTGCTGGAGCGGTGCGGCAGCCAGCGCTCCGCCTCGCGCTGCCAGTTGAGCTTGAGGCTCGCGGGGCACACGATCACCGCGGGGAAGGCGTCGTCCTCCTCGAGCGCGGCGAGCGCCTGGACGGTCTTCCCCAGGCCCTGCTCGTCGGCCAGGAACGTCCGCCGCGCCTCGAGCACGTAGGCGACGCCCGCGCGCTGGAACGGGCGCAGCTCGCCGCCGAGCCGCTCCTCGGTGGCCAGCGGCTGCGCGTCGTGCGCCCGGGAGCGGCGGACGTGCTCGATCGCCTCGTCGTGCTCGGTCCGCAGCCGCGCCAGGACGTCGCCGGCGTTCGCGGCGACCTCGACGCCGTGCGTGCGCAGGTAGTGCTCCAGCGGCTCGACGAGGTACGGGTCGAGCGGCAGCGACCGGCCGTGCGCCTCGCACGCGGGCAGGGCGAGGAACCCGGGGATCGTGTCGGGATCCCAGTTGACGTCGAGCGTGAAGCGCGCCTCGCCGACGCTGTCGACGAGGGCGAGCGTCGCGGGGGCGGGCTCCAGGCCGACCTGGAGCTTCATCGCGCAGCGCAGCGCCCGTTTGTCGAGCCGCGCGCCGCGGAGCTCGAGCAGCGCCTCCGCGATGTCCTGCGAGAACGGCAGCCAGAGCCGCCCGCCGGTGTCCTCGGCGATCGCGGCCAGCTCGTCGGGCAGCTCCCCGGCGATCGTCTCGAGCACGAACGCGCCCTTGCCGCGCAGCCGGGCGGCGCCGGCCCGGCCGACCCACCCGGACGTCGCCTCCGACAGCCACGCGGTGACGGGGTCGGCCACCAGCAGCGACGGGTGGCGCTCGATCACGCCCTTGACGTAGGGCGCGGTCGCCTCGGCCTGGGGGGCCCACCACTCCTTCGCGTCCCAGTCGAAGCGGCGGCCCGGGATGGCGCGCACGGCGTCGACGATGTCGGCGCGGTAGGGAAAGGAGAAGACGACGTGCGCGTGGCCGTGCCGGTCGTCGCGCAACTCGACGTTGGGCGCAGGCTCGGCGACGCGCATAGACCGTCCACGGTAGCGGCCCGGCCGCCGGAGCCGGCTCGCGACGGCGGGTCAGGCGGCGCGGCGCAGGGCGCGCCCCGCGCGCGCCGGCGAGGACCGCGGCGCGGCCCCGCCCATCTGGAACTCGAGGTACCAGAGCAGGTGCCGGGAGGCGCCGACGACGCCCTGTACCGTGTCGCGGACCTTGAACGCGAGCATTCCAGAGCTTTACCCCCGGAAAACGGGGCAAAACGCCCGGGTGCTGACGGTGATCGGAAATCGGCCGCAGTTCATCAAGGCCGCCGCGGTGTCCGGGCCCCTCCGCGCCGTCGCGGACGAGGTGCTCGTCCACACCGGCCAGCACTACGACGACGCGCTCTCGCAGGTGTTCTTCGACGAGCTCGGCCTGCCCCGGCCCGAGCACCGGCTCGAGCTCGGCGGAGGCACCAACACCGCGCAGACGGCGCGGATGCTCGCTGCCCTCGGGCCGCTGCTCGCCGCGGAGGCGCCCGGCCTCGTGCTCGTCTACGGGGACACGAACTCGACGCTGGCCGGCGCGCTCGCCGGCGCGCAGGCGGGCATCCCGGTCGCGCACGTGGAGGCCGGGATGCGCTCGTACGACCGGACGATGCCGGAGGAGCTCAACCGCGTCCTGGCCGACCACGCGAGCGACCTGCTCCTGTGCTCGTCCGCGGCGCCGGCGGCGACGCTCCGCGCGGAGCGGGTCGCCGGCACGGTCGAGGTGGTCGGGGACGTGATGGTCGACGTGGCGCAGCTGCTCGGCCCGCGCGCCGCCGCGCGCACGGAGGTGCTCGAGCGCTTCGGCGTGGCGCCGGGCGCCTACGTGCTGGCCACGGCGCACCGCGCCGGCAACGTCGACGACCCCGCACGCCTGGAGCGCCTGGTGGCGCTGCTCGCCGCGGTCCCCGGGCCCGTGGTGCTGCCGCTGCACCCGCGCACCGCGGCGCGCCTGGACGCCGCCGGGCTGCGCGAGCGGCTCGTGGCGGCCGGCGTCGTGCTCGCGCCGCCCCTGGGCTATCTCGACTTCACGGCTCTGCTGCACCATGCGCGCGCCCTGCTGACCGACTCGGGCGGCGTCCAGAAGGAGGCGTATCTCGCCGGGGTGCCGTGCGTCACGCTGCGCGCCAGCACGGAGTGGACCGAGACCGTGGACGCCGGCTGGAACGCGCTCGTCGACCTCGACGCGGAGGCGGCCGCGACCGCCCTGGCGCGGCGCGCGCCGGAGGCCCGCCCGCCGCTCTACGGCGACGGCCGCGCCGGCGACCGGGTCGTGGCGGCGCTCGCCCGTAGGATGGCCGCGTGAGCGCCCTGCAGCCGTCCGACCTCGGCCCCGGCCTGCTGCTCGGCGCGGACGTCCGGGTCGGCGCGGGCGTCCGCTTCGGCGCCTACGTCGTCGTCCACGCCGGGACGGAGATCGGGGACGGCTGCGAGATCCAGGACGGCGCCCTCCTCGGCAAGCCGCCCAAGCTCGCCCGCCACTCCGCGGCGGCCGGCCGGCCCGCGGCGCCGCTGGCCCTCGGCGCCGGCACCGTGGTCTGCGCGCGCGCGATCGTCTTCGCGGGCGCCGCGGTCGGGGCCGGGTGCATCCTCGGCGACCAGTCGTTCGTGCGCGAGCGCGCGCGGATCGGCGACGGCACCGTGATCGGGCGGGGCTCGGCGGTCGACAACGACGTCGTCGTCGGCGCGCGCGTGCGGGTGCAGACCGACGTCTACCTGACCGCGTTCTCCGAGATCGAGGACGACGTGTTCGTCGGCCCCGGCGCGTGCACGACGAACGACGACACGATGTCGCGCCACGGCCCGGAGTACGCGCTGCGCGGGGCGCGGCTGCGCCGGGCGTGCCGGATCGGGGGCGGGGCGGTGCTCTGCCCGGGCGTCGAGGTCGGCGAGGAGGCGTTCGTCGCCGCGGGCGCGGTGGTGACGCGCGACGTGCCACGACGCGCGCTCGTGATGGGCGTGCCCGCGCGCGTCGTGCGCGAGGTGCCCGACGGTGACCTCGTCGAGCGCTGGCGGTAGCGTTGGCGCCATGAGCGACGAGCCGCGCGACCCTGGCCTGACCCCCGGCGACCCGCTGGCCCCGCGGCCGGAGGCGCCCCAGCACGCGTCGGGGCTGCCCGGCTGGGAGCCCTCGCCGTCGCCGCCGCCCGCGTCCGGCGGCTTCGAGGGCGGCTACACCTCGCCGCCGCCGCCCGGCGCGTTCGGCGCGCCCGCCGGGCCGGCGACCGTCGCGGCGGGCGGGCACCAGCTCGCGGGCTGGTGGTCGCGCGTCGGCGCCCAGATCATCGACGGCATCATCGTCAGCATCGGGGCGGTCCTCATCCTCGCGCTCTTCGGCTCGGTGTTCTCGGTCGGGTTCTTCGCCTCCGACGAGGCGGGCATCGCCGGGTTCATCCTCGGCATGTTCCTCGCGGTGATCTCGATCGCCATCGTCGCGCTGATCTACGCGCCGCTGCTCATGTCGCGGACCAACGGCCAGACCCTCGGGCGCATGGCGGTCGGGATCCGGGTCGTGCGCAACCACGGCGGGCCGATGACGTTCGGCTTCGCGATGCTGCGCGAGGTCGCGGTCAAGGCGCTCCTGTTCGGCATCGTGAGCTCGTTCACGTTCGGGCTGGCGAGCCTCGCCGACGTGCTCTGGCCGCTGTTCGACGACGAGAACCGCGCGCTGCACGACTTCATCGTGGACACGCGCGTCGTGCGCGCCTGAGCGGCGCCTACGCGGCGACGGCCCGGTGGAAGGCCGCCGACTCGCGGCCCTCGTCGGTCCAGATGATCTGCTCGCGGCCGGGCCCGACGCTGATCAGCGCGATCGGCACCCCGACGAACTCGGAGATGTAGGCGAGGTAGTCGCGCGCGGTCTGCGGCAGGTCGGTCTCGCTGCGCGCCTCGGTGATGTCCTCGTCCCAGCCCGGCAGCTCTTCGTAGATGCCGCCGGCGTGATGCAGCACGGACTGGTGGTAGGGGAAGTGGTCGAAGCTCGCCTCGTTCGGGCTCTGGTAGCGCGTGCAGACGCGCAGAGGGCCGAGCCCGGAGAGCACGTCGAGCTTCGTGACGGCCAGGTGCGTGAGCGTGTTGAGGCGCGCGGCGTAGCGCAGGGCGACGAGGTCGATCCAGCCCACGCGGCGCGCGCGCCCCGTCGTGGTGCCGTACTCGCCGCCGGCCTCGCGCATCGTGGCGCCCAGATCGTCGTCGAGCTCCGTCGGGAACGGGCCCGCGCCGACGCGCGTGGCGTAGGCCTTGGTCACGCCCCAGATCTCGTCGAGGTCCTTCGGCCCGGCGCCCGTGCCGGTGGCGGCGCTCGCGGAGACGGGGTTCGACGAGGTGACGAACGGATAGGTGCCGTGGTCGATGTCCAGCAGCGTGCCCTGCGCGCCCTCGAAGATCACGTGGCCGCCGTCGTCGAGGTGCTTCCAGGTCAGCCGCGCCGTGTCGGCGATGTACTGCTCGATCCGGTGGCCGTAGGTCACGTAGTCCTCGGTCATGCCCTGCAGGTCGAGGTCGGGCGACTTCGCGTAGGGCCGCAGCGCCAGGCGCTTCGGGTCCATCGCGGCCATGATCTTCTTCTTGAGGATCTTCTCGTCGAGCAGGTCCTGCACGCGGATGCCGAGCCGGGCGGCCTTGTCGGCGTAGGCGGGCCCGATGCCGCGCCGCGTGGTGCCGATCTGGAGCTTGCCGAGCTTCGTCTCGCCCGCGTGGTCGAGCAGCATGTGGTACGGCATGATCAGGTGCGCGTTGGCGCTGATCTTGAGGCCGGAGAGGTCGACGCCCTTGGCGCGCAGGTCGTCCAGCTCGTCCGTGAGGACCTTCGGGTCGATCACGACGCCGTTGCCGATCGCGCACGGCTTGCCGGCGTAGAGGATCCCCGACGGGATCAGGTGGAACTTCCACTTGACGCCGTCGCGCACGATCGTGTGCCCGGCGTTGTTCCCGCCCTGGAAGCGGATCACGAGATCCGCGTGCTCGGCGAGGAGGTCGGTGATCTTGCCCTTGCCCTCGTCGCCCCACTGGGCGCCGACTATCACGATGCCAGGCATTCCTCCGTCCAGTCTACGAGGCGAACCCGCGCCCGCCCGCCCGCGCCTCGCCGTAGGCGAGGTCCCCGGGCGACCAGTCCCCGGCCGGCGGCTCGTACCGGACCTCGCGGCGCTGGTCCTCGCCGAACATCGGCTTCGGATCCCCGCAGATCTCGTACAGGCGCGACACCGTGCGCTGCCCGATCTGCTCGACCAGCGCGCCGTCGCCCTCGGGGGTGATCAGGTTCGTGGTGACCATGATCGCCCTCCCGTCCTCGTAGCGGGTGTTGACGATCGTGTAGAGCTGCTCGAGCACCCAGGCGGACGTCTGCTCGGCCCCGACGTCGTCGACGTGCAGCAGGTCGACGGCGGAGAGGCGGTCGATGAGCTCGTTCAGCGAGTAGCGCGCGTCGTCCTGGTAGGTGTCGCGCAGCAGCGCGAGCAGGCGCGGGAGCGAGTAGATGGCGACCGTGCGGTCGGCCTCCATCGCCGCGCGCGAGATGAGCATGGCGAGCGTCGTCTTGCCGGTCCCGACGTCCCCCGTGAACCAGATCCCCTGGCCCGTGTCGAGCCGCTCGGCGACCGCGCGGACGTACTGGCGCACCTCGCGGACCACGCTCTGGTTGACCCGCTCGATCGAGATCAGCGGCTCGCGGTCGAGCGACACCTCGCGGTAGCGCTTGGGGATCCGGCCCTCGAGCGCGGCGGCGCGCTTGCGGGCGAGCCGCGCGGGGCGGCAGGAGCAGGGCCGCGCGATCCGGGCCGCCTCGTCGTAGAGGAAGCCGGAGCCGTCGCAGCGTCCGTCCGGGCAGGTGCTCATGCGCGCATCAGTAGCGGTCGTCGCCGACGTAGGACATGAACCGCGGGTACTCCTTCTGGAACGTCAGCTCGATCGTGCCCAGGCCGCCGTTGCGGTGCTTGGAGATGATCACGTCCGCGATCCCCTCCCGCTCGGACTCGCGGTCGTAGTACTCGTCGCGGTAGATGAACATGACGAGGTCGGCGTCCTGCTCGATGGAGCCGCTCTCGCGCAGGTCGGAGAGCACCGGGCGCTTGTCGGTCCGCTGCTCGACGCCGCGGTTGAGCTGGGAGAGCGCGATGACCGGGCATTCGAGCTCGCGCGCGAGCGTCTTGAGCCCGCGCGAGATCTGGCCGATCTGCTCGACGCGGTTGTCCGTCCGCCCGTCGCCGCGCATGAGCTGCAGGTAGTCGATGAGGATCAGCCCGAGGCCGTCCGCGTGCTGCTGGAGCAGCCGCCGGGCCTTGGCGCGCACGTCGAGCACCGACAGGTCGGACGAGTCGTCGATGAACAGCGGCGACTTCGCGAGCCGGTTGGACGCCTCCATGATCTTGCCCCAGCGCGAGCCCGGCACGCGGCCCTTGCGCAGGTCGTCGCCCTTGATCGAGGCCTGCGAGGCGATGAAGCGCTGGGCCAGCTCGGACTCGGACATCTCGAGCGAGAACAGGGCGACGGCCTTGCCGCCCGTGTTGAGCGCCGCGTTCTCGGCGAAGTTCGCCATCAGCGCGGACTTCCCCATGGAGGGGCGCGCGGCGAGGATGATCAGGTTGCCGGGCTGGAAGCCGCCGGTGATCGCGTCGAGATCCTCGAACCCGGACGGCGTGCCGGTGATCGCCTTGCCCTCGCGCGAGAGCTCCTCGAGCTTGTCGAGCTCGGTGGACAGCACGTCGTTGACCGGGCGGAAGTCCTTCCGGCTGTCCTCGTGCGCGACCTCGAGGATCGAGCGCTCGGCGATGTCGACGAGCTCGCGCGGCGGCGCGTCGTGCGCGTGGACGCGAGCCTGGATGTCGTACGCCGCGCGCAGCAGCCGGCGCAGCATCGCGTTCTCGCGGACGATCCGCGCGTACTGGCGGACGTGGCCGACGGCCGGCACGCTCGCCGCCAGCAGGTCGATCGCCGCTCGGCCGCCCGCCGCGTCGAGCTGCCCGGCCTGCTTGAGGTGCTCGACGATCGTCAGCGCGTCGACCGGCTCGCCGCCGTTGTGCAGGTCCAGCATCGCGGCGAAGACGATCCCGTGGGCCTCGCGGTAGAAGTCCTCGGGGTGGAGCCGCTCGTCGATGATGAGCGCCGGGAGCGCCGTGTCCGACAGCAGCACCGCGCCGAGCACGGACTGCTCCGCGTCGAGGTTCTGCGGCGGCGCGACGGGGCCGTCCGGCATGCGGGGCGCCGGGCTGTGGCCGTTCGTGGTCCGTTCCGGGAGGCTCACGGGCCGCCGAGTCTAGGCTCAGGATCGGACCGAACACCTGTTCTGTCCCGCAAACTCCGGCCGGAACGCGAACGGCCGCCCGGTGGGCGGCCGTCCGGCGAAGCTGCGGTGCGGCGGACGCCGTCTACTTCTGCTCGACCACCATGGTCTTGACCGTCGCGGTCACGCCGTGCTCGACCCCGACGACGACCATGCGGGTGCCGATGGTCTTGATCGGCTCGTCCAGGTGGACGTCGCGCTTGTCGATCGTGATGCCGCGCGCCTCCTTGATGGCGTCGGCGATGTCCTGCGACGTCACCGAGCCGAACAGGCGGCCGTCGTCGCCGGCCTGGTGGGCGATGGTGAGCACCGTCTTGTTGAGCAGGGCGGCGCTCTCCTCCGCCTTGGCGGTCGCGGAGGCGACGGCCTTCTCGGCGGCGACGGCGCGCCGCTCGGCGGCGGCGATCGCGCCGCGCGTGGCCGGCTCGGCGAGCCTGCGCGGGATCAGGTAGTTGCGCAGGTAGCCCTTGGACACGTCCACGACGGTGCCCTTGGTGCCGAGGTTCTCGTGATCGGCGAGGAGGATGGCCTGGGGCATGACGCTCCTAGCGCTCCCGGTCGCGGTCGCGGTCGTCGCGGCGCGGCCGCCCGCGCTCGTCGCGGTCCTCGCGGTTGTCGCCGACGTAGGGCAGCAGCGCGATCTCGCGCGCACGCTTGACCGCCGTGGCGATCTGGTTCTGGTGCCGGCGGCACGCGCCCGTGATCCGCCGCGAGCGGATCTTGCCGCGGTCGGACACGTACTTCTTCAGGGTCGTGACGTCCTTGTAGTCGACCTGGTCGACCTTGTCCCGGCAGTACCCACAGGACTTGCGGCGGCCGGAGCCGGGCCCGCCCTTCTTGTCTCGCCGGCGCGTCGGCCGGCTGCGCTGCTTCGCCACTGTTGAAAAGACCTCGCTCGAAGAAGACGGTCGCACTCACCGCAGCGGAGTGCGCGCGCTGGATGGCGCGGGACTCCCAGTGTACGAGGTCGCCCGGAACGGCGTCCGGCGCCCCGATGGAGGCGCCGGACGGGAGGCTGCGGGCTGTCGCGGCCTAGAACGGGATGTCGTCGTCCGCGGCGCTGCTGCCGTTGCCGCTCGAGGGGGCGGCGACCGGCTGGAAGTCGCGGTCGTCGACCGGGACGTCGGAGCGCGGCGTGAAGCCGCCGCCGCCCGACGGCGGGGCGTCGTCGCGGCCGCCGAGGAACTGCACGGCGTCGGCGATGATGTCGATCGCCTGGCGCTTGTTGCCGGTCTCGCGCTCCTCCCACTCGCGCCACTCCAGGCGGCCGTCGAGGGCGACCGGCCGGCCCTTGGAGAGGAACCGGGCGCAGTTCTCGCCCTGGGCGCCCCACACGGTGACGTCGAAGTAGTTCGGCTTGTCCTCCCACTCGCCGGTGGAGTTGTTCTTCCGGCGGGTGTTGCAGGCGATGCGCAGCGAGCAGACGGACATGCCGCTCGGCAGCGATCGAAGCTCAGGGTCCCGCGTCAGGTTCCCGGTGAGCACGACGCGGTTGATGTTGGTGGCCGCCACGAGGGGCTCCTTTCCCTTTACGAAGTCTCTTGGGTGGCCGAGTCTAGGTGCCGACCCGGCGCGACCCGAGGAAGGGTCGCAAGTTGGGCGGATTTCTTGACAGCGCTGTTGCAGCCGTCGCAGAGACGACGCAGAGCGGGAGCGGTCTAGCGCTCGATCTCGACCGGCTGCTGCTCGGCGGCCGCGGCGGCGGCGGCCGACATGCGCAGGTCCGGCGGATCGGGCGTGCCCTTGCGCAGCTTGATGATCCGGAAGCGGTTGACGCCGTCCGTGATCTTCAGCGCGTGGCCGAGCTGCTCGAGCAGCTCGGAGGGGCCCTGGAACTGGAGCAGGTGGTAGTCCGCGTCGGCGCGCTTGCGGATCTCGTACGCCGTGGGCCGGAGCCCCCAGTCGTGGCGCGAGACGATCGCGCCCTGGCGCTCGATGATCTGCTCGAGGCTGGCGAGGATGTTCGTGCGGCGCTCCTCCTCCGCCTCGGGATCGAGGAGGAGGACGAGGTCGTAGGTGGGCTGCTCGGTGGCCATCGCGGCGGGCCATGCTAGCAACGTGGGGGCGAACGGCCGCCCCTGCCCGCCTACGCCGGGCATGCGGGGGCGCGTGCGCTGGGGCAACGTCGGGCGGGTCCTCGGGCCGGTCGCGGCGGTCGTGGTCGTCGTGGCGTGGCCGCGGCTCGCGTCGCCCGTGCCGGTCGCCCCCGGCGGCGCGGTGGAGCCGGTGGCGACGGCGCCGCCGCCGCGTGGGCCGGAGCGGCGGGGCGACGACGAGGCGGCGCCGCCGCTCGGGCCCGCAGCTCGCGGTCCTGCTGCGCGCGCCGGCGGGCGCGGCGTGGGGAGCGGGCGGCCGCGAGCGGAGCGAGTGCGGCCGGGCAGCACGCGGGCGCGCCGGGCCGGGAAGCCGCCGAGCGGGTCGTCGCCGGGTCGGGAGGCGGCGCGGCCCGCCTCCCCTGCGCCATCGCCGCCTGCCGCCGAGGCGCCGGCCTCGTCGCCGCCTGCCGCCGAGTCCCCGGCCGGCGCGCCGCCGTCCACGCCGCCCCCGGCCGCGGCGCCGCGTCCTGCCCCGCCCGCGGTCGACGCTGCGGAGCGGGAGTTCGGCTTCGAGGGGTGACGGTGGCGCCGGCGAACGTCAACGGCGCATCGAGGGGAGCGCGGGTGAGCATGGCGCTCCCGTCGATGGACGATTGTTGCCGGAGCCCCGATCCTCGGGTTCGCGGCGACAATCGCAGGGAGCGATTGTCGGATTGGGTGTCATATGGACCGCCTAGCCGACAATCGTCCTGTTGGAAGCGGTTCCACGAGACCGCCACTCGCCCCCGGACCCTTCCCCTCGATGCCGGTGTTGACGTTCGCCGAGCCCGCCACGAGCGCCGACGGCTCAGATCTCCGCCGCCCCGCCCCGCGCCTTCTTGCGGATGTCCGCGATCTGCTCGTCGATCCAGTCGCCCGGGTCGCGCGACGTGACGATCTCCTTCAGCCCCTTCGCCCGCCGCGCCCGCTCCTCGGCGGCCATCGTCAGCGCCTCGTAGATCGAGTCCGCGAGCTCCTGCACGTCGAAGGGGTTCACCGAGAGGGCGAACTCGCCCAGCTCCTCGTGCGCGCCCGTGTTCTCGCTCAGGATCGAGACGCCGTCGCGCTCGTTGACGAGCGGGCCCTCCTTCGCCACCAGGTTCATCCCGTCGAACATGGCGTTGACCATCATCACGTCGTAGTGCTTGTAGGAGGCGACCGCCTCGGACAGGTCGTCGCGCAGCTTGAGGTCGATCGGCATCCAGTCCGGCGTGCCGTGCCGGTGGTTGACGACCGCCACGAGCGCCTCGATCCGCTCGAGGTACTCGGCGTACTCCGGCACGTCCGTCCGCGACGGCATCAGCTGGGCGGTGAACGTGATCCGCTCGGAGAACTCCGGGTGCTGCTCGAGGAAGATGTCGAAGGCGGTGAACCCGCGCAGGACGTTCTTCGACAGGTCCGCACGGTCCACGCGCAGGATCGAGAACTCGCGCCGGCGGGCCAGCAGCCGCTCCTCGAAGTCCGTCACGGCGTCGCGCCGGGCGACGCCCTGCGTCGCCCGCCAGTCGATCGGGAGCGGGTAGGCGCGGACCCAGACCTCGCGGTCGTCGACCTCCACCACGCCGCGCTTCATGTCGACCTCGAGCTCCAGCAGGTCGCGGCAGCACTGCAGGAAGTTGCGCCGGTACGAGCGCGTGTGGAACCCGATGATGTCGTTGGCCAGCAGCCCGCGGTAGATCTCGTCGCGGATGCCGGTGGGCAGCACGCGCCAGGCGTCCGACTGCGTCCACGGGATGTGCACGAAGTGGTGCAGGAACGCGTCGGGCCGCGCCTCGCGGACCATCGCCGGCAGCGTGTAGAGCTGGTAGTCGTGGACCATCACGACCGGCTCGTCGAGGCCGTCGATCTCCTCGAGCACCGCGTCGGCGAGGTCCCGGTTGACGACGTTGTAGCCGAGCTCGAACGCCTCGACCTCGTGCCGGCGGATGTCCGGCGCGTTGCTCTGGTCCCACAGGTAGTGCTGGATGAACCAGAGCATCGGGTTGGCGAAGATGTTGTAGAAGCGGTCGTAGGCCTCGGGGTCGGAGGCGACGAAGCGCACGCGGAACTCGCCGCCGTCGGGCGCCTCGATCTCGAACGCCTCGCCGCCGTGCTCCTCGGCGACGCTCACGTCCTGGTCGGTCATCGTCGACGCGATCCAGACCGCGTCGCGGTGCGAGGCCAGGCCGATCAGGGCCGTGGCCAGCCCGCCGGTGCCGCGCTTGGCCGAGCCGTCCTCCTGGTAGGTGACGGGTCCGCGGTTGGAGACGAGGACGAGTGGGGCGCCGCTGTCGGTCATACGGTCGGAAGCACCTCGTGCATGATCTTGAGATAGTCGCGCAGGTAGCGCGGCGTGAGGAAGTGCGTCCGCACGTGCTCCTTGCCGCGGCGTCCCAGCGCCTTGCCGAGCGCCGGATCCTCGATCACCTCCAGCGCCCGCGCCGCGCAGTCCTCGACGGTCGACACGAGGTAGCCGCTCTGGCCGTCCTGCACCTGCAGCGGGATCCCGCCGACGTCGCCGCCGATGAACGGCCGGCCCTTCCACAGCGCCTCGGAGACCGTCAGCCCGAAGCCCTCGCGGGTGGACTTCTGGATCACGACGTCCGCGAGCGACTGGAAGGCGTTGACCTCGATCGCCCCGACGTTGGAGAAGTTGTTGAGGATGTGGATGTCCGGGTCGCCGTCGGCGTGCGCGAGCGTCGAGTTGTAGAAGTCCCAGCCCTCCGGGTCGTCGGAGGCCATCGAGCCGACGAGCGCGAGCTGCACGTCGGGCCGCCGCTCCTTGACGAGGCGGTAGGCGTCGATCACGCCCATCGGGTCCTTCCAGGGGTCGAAGCGCGAGACCTGGCAGAGCATCGGGCGGTCCGTGTCGATCCCGAACTGGGCGCACACGAACTCGGCGTCCTCGAGCGAGAGCGCCATGTTCTTCGGCGCGAGCGGGTCGATCGCGGGCGGGACGATGTGGACGCCGCCGTCCATCCCCTTCGGCACGTATCCGGCCACGTGGAAGAGCGACGCCGGGTAGGTCTGGATCCACGGCAGCAGGCGGGCCATGGTCGCCGGGTTCGGGGTGGAGACGTCGATGTGGCAGCGCCAGATCCACGCCGCCGCCTTCTCCGGCACGAGCGACATCAGCGCCGCCGGCTGCGGGTCGTGCACGATGCAGACGTCCCAGCCGTCCGACAGCTCGCGCGCGTTCATCTCGTTGTACTGCGCCCAGGTCTCCCACTGCTGCTCGGTGAGGTCGTGCGGACTGCCCTGCAGCGCGTTGTGCATGAGCTTCGTGGCGTTGAAGAACTCCTCGCGGCCGTAGATGACCTGCCACTCGACCTCGAGCCCGACGTCGCGCATCAGCGGG
Organism: uncultured Solirubrobacteraceae bacterium; assembly: GCA_963827335.1. GTDB lineage: Bacteria > Actinomycetota > Thermoleophilia > Solirubrobacterales > Solirubrobacteraceae > DASQMT01. The sequence goes on along the minus strand of CAWHAP010000021.1, from coordinate 68,908 downwards.
ACGAGCGTGTAGAGGATCTCCGAGACCCCGCCGCCGAACGCCGTGGCCGAGAGATGCACGACGCGGCGGCCCTTGAGCGGCTCGGCGAGCTCACGCACCTCCTCCACGAGCGGCCGGCCCACGAGATGGGTGTAGTCCGCGAGGCTCTTGCTGGCGAGGGGGACGGGCTGGAGCACGGGCGGGAGACCCTACTTCCCGGCCGCTCAGCCCGCGTCCTGCAGCCCCGAGAGCGGCCGGTCGCCGAGCTTGACCCTGACGGTGCGGCGCTCGCCTCCCCGCCACGCCTCGACCGGCACGGTCGCGCCGGGGTCGAGCAGCGACACCGCGCGCGAGAGGTCGTCGGGATCCTCGACCGGGCGGCCGTCGATCTTCGTGATCACGTCGCCGCCGGTGGCGTAGGTGCGGACCTGGAAGACGGTGTCGCCGTCGCCGCCGCGCAGGCCGGCCCGCTCGGCCGGGCCTCCGGCCGCCACGTCCTGCAGCCAGGCGCCCTTCTCCACCGGGAGGTCGAAGCGCTCGACGAGCTGCGGGTAGATCGCGACCGTCTCGACGCCGAGGTAGGCGTAGGAGACCTCGCCGTGCTCGCGCAGCTGCTCCAGCGCCCGCCGCACGACGTCGACCGGGACCGCGAAGCCGACGCCCTCGCCGCCCCCGGAGCTCGTCTTGATCTGCTGGTTGATCCCGATCACGCGCCCGGCCGAGTCCACCAGCGGGCCGCCCGAGTTGCCCGGGTTGATCGCGGCGTCGGTCTGGATCGCGCCCGCGATCTGGAACGCCGTGAGCCCGGTGATCGACCGGTCGATCGCCGACACGACGCCGACCGACAGCGACTGGCGCTCGGAGAACGGGGAGCCGATCGCGGCCACGGGCATGCCGACCTTGACGTCCTCGGCGTCGCCGAGCGGCAGCGGCCGCAGCGTCAGCCCCTCCGGGTCGACCTGGAGCAGCGCGACGTCGGACTCCGGGTCATAGCCCTTGACGTCCGCCTCGACCTGGTTGCCGTCGGCGAACTCCACGTAGACCGTGCGCGCCTCGCGCAGGTCGGGCACCTCGCCCGTCGTGACGACGTGCGTGTTCGTGGCGATCTCGCCCTCGCCGTTGAGGACGAAGCCGGAGCCCACGCCGCCGGCGCTCGAATCGAGGTCCTCGAGCGACTCCGAGCCGAACAGCGACACCACGGTGACGACGCCGGGCGCCTCCTGCTGGTAGATCGCCTGCGGGTCGAACGCGACCTCGCCGTCGCCGTCGCCGTTGCTGCGGATCACCTCGACGCGGGTCTCCGCCTTGGGCGGGTTCCCCTCGTCCCCGCCGCCGAAGCCGCAGCCGGCGCTGCCGACGGCGGCGGCGAGCGCCGCGAGGAGGACGGCGGCGCGGCGGCTCATGCGGGCAGCGTCAGCTTGAAGGCCGTCTGCCCCGGGCCGGAGCGCACGCTCAGCTCGCCCCGCATCTGCCCGGCCAGCTCGCGGGCGATCGCCAGCCCCAGGCCCGCGCCGCGCGCGCCGTCCGCGGACGTGAAGAAGGGCTCGAAGATGTGCGGCATGGTGTTGTGGCGTATCCCGAGGCCGGAGTCGGCGACCTCCAGGGTGACATGCCCGTCCTCGCGCGCGGCCGAAACCACGATGGAGGTGCCCGCCGGCGTGTGCACGAGCGCGTTGTCGAGCAGGATCCGCATGACCTGGGCGACGCGCTCGGGGTCGCACTCGATCTCGATCGGCGCCGACGCCGTGCGCACGTGCAGCTCGGCGTCGTGGGCCGTGATGGCGGGCGTGAACTCGCTCACGACCTCGCGCGCGAGCTGGCCGACGTCGGTCGGCTCCGGCCGCAGCTCCAGCGCCCCGGACTCGAGCCGCGACAGGTCGAGCAGCTCCGTCGCGAGCTTGCGCATGCGCGCCACCTGGCCGCGCAGCTGGCCGAGGAACTGGGCGCGGGTCTCCTCGTCGAGCTCCTCGTCCTCGAGCAGCTCGAGGAAGCCGCCGAGCGAGAAGATCGGCGTGCGCAGCTCGTGCGACGCCGAGGCGATGAACTGCTTGCGCGCCGTGTCGAGCCGGGCGAGCTGGCGCTGCATGTCGTCGAACGCGGCCGCGAGCTCGCCCAGCTCGTCGTCGGCGTCGGCCTGGATCGGGTTGGAGAAGTCGCCGGCCGCCACCTTCCGCGCGGCCCGCTCGAGCCGCTTGATGCGCGCGGTGAGGGCGCGCGCGACGAGGTAGCCGCCGATCGCGGCGAGCACGAGCGCCAGCGCGCCCGCGGCGAGGATGCGACCGCGGATCAGCTCGACGTTGGCCTCGACGTCGTCGAGCGCGTCGACGAACACGGCGACGCCGCGGATGCGCTTCCCGTCCCCGCGGATCAGCGGCACGGCCGCGACGGCCTGGCGGCCGACCCCCGTCTGCTCCGTCGAGGTCACCGTGCGCCGCTGCTCGACGGCGGCGACCGCGACGGCCTCCACGTCGGGCTGCGCGATCGCGCCCGGCTTGGACTGGGCGATCGGGTAGGGCGGCTGGTTCGTGGTGGTGTTCACGCCGAGCACCGAGACCTCGGCGCTGGACTGGCGCGAGGCCTCGATCGCGGCGCGCACGATCGTGTCGCCCTCGCGGTTGGCGATCACCATCCGCAGGGACTCGGACTCGCGCCGCGCCTCGGCGCCGAGGCGCTGGAGCTTCTGCGCGACCAGCTCGTCCTCGAGCCGCGGCGTGACGTAGAAGTAGACGATCCCGATCGCCGCGGCCACGATCAGGGCGAAGATCACGGTCAGGCGGTTGCGGAGCGACCGCAGCGGCCGCGGCATCGTCACTCCTCGTCGGTGTCCCGGAAGCGGTAGCCGACGCCGCGGACCGTGAAGATGTACTCCGGCTCCTTGGCGTCCACCTCGATCTTCTCGCGCAGGTGGCGGATGTGCACGTCGATCGTGCGGGGGTCGCGGTACGCGGAGTCGCCCCAGACGCGGGAGAGCAGCATGTCGCGCGTGTAGACGCGGCCCGGGTTCGAGGCGAGCGAGGCGAGGATCTCGAACTCGACGAACGTGGTCGCGACCGGCTTGCCGTCCAGCGTGACCGTCCGCTTCGGCGGATCGATCCGCAGCGAGAGCACCTCGATCGGCTCCTCCTCGCCCTCCTCCGGCCGCGCCATCCCGGCGCGCCGCAGCGCCGCCTTCACGCGCGAGCGGAACTCGCGCATCGAGAACGGCTTGGTGATGTAGTCGTCCGCGCCCAGCTCGAGCCCGAGGACCTTGTCGATCTCCTCGGACTTGGCGGTGAGCATGATGATCGGGACCGAGGAGCGGGCGCGGAGCCGGCGGCACACCTCCAGGCCGTCCATCTTGGGCAGCATCACGTCCAGCACGACGAGGTCGAACGTCTGCTCGGCGAAGCGCGCGAGCGCCTCGCGGCCGTCCGACGCCTGCACCACCTCGTACCCGTCGCGCTGCAGCGGGAAGGACAGCAGCGTCTGGATCGGCTGCTCGTCGTCGACCAGGAGGATGCGCGCAGGACGGTCCGGCATACCGGAAGCGTAGATACCGTGCATAAGGTGCTCGACCTCCGGGTCTACCGGGCGGCCTTCGTCCCGGCCCTGCTCGCCCTGTTCGTGGTCGCCTTCTCGCTCCAGGGACGGCCCTCTCCCGCCCGTACGCGCGCCATCGCCGACGCCTTCGATCCGGCGCGGGCGTTCGGGACGCCCGCGATCCGCGACTCGCTGCTCCAGCTCGGCGCGGCCTACCCGGACCGGCGGCCCGGCTCCTCGGGTGACGCGGCGCTCGCCGACCGCGTCGGCGACGTGCTCGGGGCGGCGGGCTTCGACGTCGACCGCAGCACGGAGGAGGGGCGGACCGTCGACGGGCCCGCCGATCTCGAGACGGTCGTCGGCGTGCGGCCGGGCCGCTCCAGCCGGCGGATCGTGATCCTGGCGCACCGCGACGGCCTCGGCTCGCCGGGGCTGGCGGAGCTGTCCGGGACGGCGGCGCTGCTCGAGCTGGCGCGCATCTTCCGCACGCAGGTGCCGTCCGACGAGGCGGAGCAGACCGCGCCCGGCCGTCCCCAGCTCGTCGGGCGCGACCTCGCCAAGACGCTCGTGCTCGTGTCCACCTCGGGCGGGACCGGCGGCGGCGCGGGGGCCCGGGCCTGGGCGCGCGCGCAGGAGGGTGCCGGCATCGACGCCGTGCTGGTGCTCGGCGACCTCGCGTCGGCGGAGTGGCACAAGCCGTGGGTCGTGCCGTGGTCGAACGGGCACGCGCAGCCGCCGCTCGGCTGGCAGCGCACGGTGGAGACCGCGGCGCGCCAGGAGACCGGCGTGGACCCCGGCGGCTCGCGCGCGACGGCGCAGTGGGCCCGCCGCGCCCTGCCCGTCACGGTCGGCGAGCAGGGCGAGGTGAACCGCGCCGGGCTGCCCGCCGTGCTGCTGCAGGTCAGCGGCGAGCGCGGGCCGGCGCCGGACGCGCGCGTCTCGCGGACGCGCTTCACCACGATGGGCCGCGCCGCGCTGCGGTCCGTGATCGCGGTCGACGAGGCCGGCCGGCCGGCGCGCGCCGGCGAGACGCTCCCGCCGTTCGCCGGCGAGCCCGCGGGGATCGTCACGCTGCGCAACGTGCTGCCGGGCTGGAGCGTGCGGCTGATCGTCCTCTGCCTGCTCCTGCCCGCCCTGCTGGCCGCGCTCGACGCGTTCTTCCGCGCGCGGCGCCATCACCTGCGCACCGGCGCCTGGTTCGGCTGGGCGCTCGCCGCGGGCGTCGCGGTGCCGATCGGCTGGGCCTGGCTGCGGGTGCTGGGGATCACGGGCGCCATCCCGGCGCCGCGCGCCCCGGTGCTGCCCGCGAGCCTGCCGCTGAGCTCCAGCGAGGCCGCGGCGCTCGCCTCCGTCGTGCTCGCCCTCGCCGGCGCCGTGCTCGTGGCGCGCGCGCTCGTCCGGCCGCAGCGCGCGGCGCGGGGCAACCCGGCCGCGGGCGCGGCGGGCGCCGCCGTCGGGGCGATCGTCTGCGGCCTGGCCTTCGCGGTCTGGCTCTTCAACCCCTACGCGGCGGCGCTGCTGCTCCCCGCCGCGCACCTGTGGCTGCTGGTCGGCGCGCCGCAGACGCGCATGCGCGGCCCGCTGGGCTGGGCGGCGCTCGCCGGCGGGCTGCTCGCGCCGGCGCTCGTGCTCGTCGCGGAGAGCCAGGCGCTCCGGCTCGACCCGCTCGAGCTCGCCCGGCTGTGGCTGGTGGCGACCGCCGGCGGGCACGTGTCGATGTGGGCCGCGCTCGCCGCCGGGGCGCTGTGCGGGTGCGTCGCGGCGCTCGTCCGCGTCCTGCTCGCCCGGCGCCGGATCGTCGCCGCGACGCCGGAGGAGCGGCCGCGCACGCGCGGGCCGGGGAGCTATGCCGGGCCGGGCTCGCTCGGCGGGACCGAATCGGCGCTGCGGCGATGAGGCTGCGCCGGCTCTCCACCGTCCTGATCGTGCTCGGCGCGCTGCTCGTCGCCGACGCGGGCGTGACGCTGCTGTGGGGCGAGCCGCTCACCGCCGTCTACGCGCGCGTCCAGCAGGGCCGGCTCGACGACGAGCTCGCGGCGCTCGAGCGGGCTGTCCCGACCCCGGAGGAGCGGCGCGTGATCGCCGCGGAGCCGGACCCGCTGCGCCGCATGGGCGCCGCGGCGGGGGCGCTGGCGCGCCGCACGGAGGCGGGGGACGCGCTCGGGCGGCTGAAGGCGCCGTCCGCCGGGATCGGGGCGGTCGTGCTGGAGGGCACGGACGCCGGCGACCTGCGGCGCGGGCCCGGCCACTACCCCGGCAGCGTGCTCCCCGGGCAGCGCGGCACCGTGGCGATCGCCGGGCACCGCACGACGTACGGCGCGCCCTTCCGCCACCTGGACGACCTCGAGCGCGGCGACCGGATCGAGCTGGCGATGCCGTACGGCCGGTTCACCTACCACGTCGAGTCGGTCCGCATCGTCGCACCGGACGCGACGTGGGTCACGCGCCGCATGGCCTACGATCGCCTCGTGCTCACCGCCTGCCATCCCCTGTACTCGGCTGCCGAGCGCATCGTCGTCTCCGCCCGCCTCGAACGCTTCCGGTGAGGACCCCATGGACCAGGATCCGATCGCTGCCGATGCTGCTCATGCCATGCAGACCGCACTCCGACACAATCAGCGGAAGGGTCGCTTCGGACGGGACGTCCGGGGCGCCGACGAGCCGACGACGGACGCAAGGACGCCGATGCAGACGGAGGCGGAGCGCTTCGAGCGCCTGGACTACGAGGTCGACGCCGATGCGGTTGCCGCGGCGATCGTGAACCGGCTTCTCGCCGGAGGAGCGCGGCCCCCCGCGAAATAGGAGTGCTCCGCGGGTCATCCGGACCGCGTTCTGATGGCGGCGCCGGACATCCATGTCCGGTCGAGACCGGGCTTCGCCCTCTAGTGCTCGAAGCCGCGCCAGGCGGTTGCGTCGTCCGGGCCTGACCAGCTGACGCCCACGGCGCCGTCCGAGACCGCGCCGATCCACGTGAGCGGCGCGGCCGCCTCGGCGGCCGCCCGGTCCTCGGGCGCCACGCAGACGCACAGCTCGAAGTCCTCGCCGCCGGTGGCGCCGAGCTCGGCCGGATCGCGGCTGAGCGCGTGCGCGACCTCGGCCACGCCGGGCGCGAGCGGCAGAGCGGCCGCCTCGAGCGTCAGATGGACGCCGCCCGCCTCGGCCAGCCGGCGCGCGTCGGAGGCCAGCCCGTCGGACAGGTCGATCATCGCGTGGACGCCCGCCGCGGCGAGCGCGCGGCCCTCGGCCAGCCGCGGCACGGGCCGCAGGAACCGCGCGATCAGGTCCGCGCCGTGGCCGGCCGCGGGCGACACGCCGGCCTCCTGCGCGCGGCCCTCGAGCAGGGCGAGCCCCGCCGCGGCGGCGCCGAGCGTGCCGGTCACGCCGACGAGGTCGCCCGGCTGCGCGCCCGTGCGCCCGACGAGGGGCTCGTCCGCACCGGCCCAGCCCACGACGGTCACGGCGAGGGTCAGGCACGGGCCGGCGACGATGTCGCCGCCCGCGATCGTGGTCCCGGTCGCGGCGGCGAGCGCCTCGGCGCCCTCGTGCAGCGCGAGCGCCTGCGCGTCGGGCAGCTCGGGCGGCAGGACCACCCCGAGGTAGGCCTCGCCGGGCGCCGCGCCCATGGCGGCGAGGTCGGACAGCGCGGCGGCGAGCGCGCGGTGGCCGATGTCGGCCGGCGCGGCCTGGCCGAGCCGGAAGTGGGTGCCGTCGACCATGACGTCGACGGAGGTGACGGCGAACGCGTCGCCGCGCACCACGGCGGCGTCGTCGCCGAGCCAGCGCACGACGCGCGCGCCGTCGCGGCGCGCGAGCGCGGCGCCGATCGCCTCGATCAGCGCCAGCTCGCGCACGTGCTAGCGATGGCGGTACACGATGCGGGCGCGGTTGAGGTCGTACGGAGAGACCTCGACGCGCACCCGATCCCCCGGCAGGATCCGGATGCGGAAGCGCCGCATCTTGCCGGCCACATGGCCGAGCACCTCGTGGCCGTTGTCGAGCTGCACCCGGAACATCGCGTTCGGGAGCGCCTCGACGACCTCGCCTTCGAATTCGACTTTCTCTTCTTTGGCCAAGAGCTAGATGACCCTGACGTTCGTTGCCTGGGGGCCCTTGCCGGACTCGCCCAGCTCATATTCGACCTTCGCGCCCTCCGCGAGCGTGCGGAAGCCGTCACCCGAGATACCCGAGAAGTGCACGAACGCATCCTTCCCCCCGTCGTCCGGGGTGATGAAGCCGAAGCCCTTCTCGTCGCTGAACCACTTGACGACACCTGTTGCCATACAACACCTCCTCACTGCTGGTCCGATGCGCGAGGGGTGCTGCCGGGCACTGCCTTCCCGCATGCTTCGACCGCCGCGAGCGGCGGACACAACGGGCGGGGTTATACCAGCGCCGCCCGGATCCGTGTGATCAACCGGGCGCCGTCGCGCCGCCGTCGCCGTCGGCGGGCGGGGGCGCGACCGTGTCCGGCTCGGGCTGCGGCGGCGTCTCGTAGGCGCCGGGATCGAAGCCCTCGTCCGGCGTGCCGCCGTCCGGCCCGTCCTCGCCGCCCGTGTCGTCGGGGGTGACCTCGCCGTCGGTCTCGGACTCGTCCTCGGGCGCCGCGGTGCCGTCCGTCGACTCCTCGTCGTCGGCCCCGCCGCCGGAGCTGGCGTACTTCGCGGTGAACGGCGACCCGACGAACGGCTCCTTCGGGGGCGTGAAGTCGCCGCAGTAGCTGCCCTTGACGCGGCCCATGTAGTCGCCCCAGATGTCGGCGGGGAACGTGCCGCCGTCGACGTTGCGGCCGAAGTACAGGCCGTTCATCTGGATGTCGTCCTTCGGATAGCCCACCCAGACGGCGGTCGTCATCCGCGGGGTGAAGCCGACGAACCAGGCGTCCGTGTTGTTGTCCGTGGTGCCGGTCTTGCCGGCCGCCGGGCACCCGATCGCCGCGTGCGTCCCCGTGCCGCCCTGGATGTTCTGCTCGAGGATCTCCCTGGCCTCGGCGGCGACGCCGTCGGTGAAGATGCGCACCTTCTTCACCCGGAAGCGCCTGGGCAGCTCCTTGCCCTCCTCGACGCGGCCGTCCGCGAACTTGATCTTCTTGATCGCCGTCGGGCGCAGCCGGTAGCCGCCCGACGCGATGCTGGCGTAGGCGGTGGCCATCTCGAGCGGCGAGACGCCGTTCTCGAGCCCGCCCAGCGTCTCGGAGGGGTAGCCCTTCAGCGTCGAGGTGATGCCCATGTCGCGCGCCGTCTTGGCGACCTCGTCGGGCCCGAGGTCGAGCGCGAGCTGCATGTAGACGGAGTTGTCGGACGCCAGCGTCGCGCGGCGCAGGCTCATGTTGCCGCCGCTCGTGCCGCCGTAGGTCTTGATGTCGATGTGGCCGTAGAGCGGGTCGTCGATGATCGTCGGGGAGCGCGACGTGTAGTGCGTGGCGTCCGGGTCGACGCCGCGCCGCAGCGCCGTCATCAGCGCCATCACCTTGAACGTCGAGCCGGGCCGGCGGTGGCCCTGGGCGGCGAGGTTGAAGTTCGACTCGCCGTAGTCGCCCGACGACGCCATCGCCTCGATGTAGCCGTTGCGCGGATTGATCGTGACGATCGCCGACGAGGGCCCGACGCCGGCGAGGTGGTCGGCGATCGTGTCGCGCGCCTCGGCCTGCTTCTCGAGGTCGATCGTCGTGTAGACCTTCATCCCGCCCTCGCGCACCGTCTGGGCGCCGTACTGGCGGAAGAGCTGGTCCTTCACGTAGTCGAAGAAGTACTCCTCGCGGCGCTTGGAGAAGTAGGTCGAGAGCTTCACGCCGAGCGGCCTGGCGATCGTCGCGTCGGCCTTCGCCTGGGTGATCATCCCCAGCTCGGCCATCTTGCGCAGCACCTCGTTGCGGCGCTTCTTGGCCGCGCCCTTGCTGCGCGTCGGCGAGTAGTCCGACGGCGCCTGGGGCAGGCCGGCGAGCAGCGCGGCCTGGTTGAGGTTGAGGTCCTTGAGGTCCTTGGAGAAGTAGATCTTGGCCGCGGCCTTGATGCCGATCGCGGACTGCCCGCCGACGGTGCCGTAGGGGATCGAGTCCAGGTACTTCTCGAGGATCCACTCCTTCGAGTGCTCGTCCTCGAGCTCCTCGGCCAGCTTCGCCTCGCGGATCTTGCGCGTGTAGGTGCGCTCGCTCGAGATGTAGAGCGAGCGGACGAGCTGCATGGTGATCGTCGAGCCGCCCTGCACGGTCTTGCGCGAGGCCAGGTTCTTGAACGCCGCGCGCACGACGCCCTCGTAGTCGACGCCCTTGTGCTCGTAGAAGCGCTCGTCCTCGATCGCGATCGTCGCGTCCTTGACGACCTGCGGGATGTCGGTCGTGCGCAGCGGCAGGTGCAGCTCGTCGGCCTGGATGAAGCCGAGGGGGCGCCCGTCGGCGGCGAACACGCGCGTGTTGTCGCCGGTCGCCTTCGGCTTGAGCGAGGACAGCGGCGGTGCGGAGGCGGCGATCGACACGACGTAGCCGACGCCGCCGAGGCCCGCGAGCACGGCGAGGATCCCCACCACCGTGAGGCCGAGGAAGGCCTTGTTCCGCGGACCGCCGCTGCCGCGGCGGCGCCGCCTCGTTCGCTGGGCGTGACTCATGCGGGCGAGCCCTGGAGTGTAGGACGCCTGACCGGATTCGACCCGGGCCGGGAAAGCCCTACCCCGGCGGCGCTAAGAGCCCGTCGGCCTGCAGCCGCGCGAGGCAGGCGAGGCGCAGCTCGGCCTCGCGCGCGGCGCGCTCGGGCGGAGCGACGGGATCGCCGCCGACGGTCAGGCGGACGCCCTCCACGGTGCTCTCGGCCACGCTGACGTCCTGGCCCGTCTCGTCCGCGAGCGCCGCGACCGCGCGGCCGACGTCCGCGCCCGGCGGGAGCCACAGCTGCACGTCGAGCCCGATCCGGCCGCCGCCGAGCGTGTCGTTGCGCAGGATCCCGCTCGCCAGCTTCTCGTTCGGGATCACGACCTGCTGGCCGGCCGGCGTGCGCAGGAACGTGTAGGTGAGGCGGATGTCCTCGACGACGCCGTACTGGTCCTCGAAGAACACCCAGTCGCCGACGCGCAGCGGCTGGGTGACGGCGAGCATGATCCCCGCCACGAAGTTGGCGAGCGTCTGCCGCGCCGCGAAGCCGAGGACCGCCGCGGCGATCGCGCCGGAGGCGAGCAGCGACGCCGCGAGCCGGCTGATGCTGCCGAAGTTCGACAGCGCCACGGCGACGCCGAGCAGGATGATCACCGCGTAGACGAGCCGCCGCACGAAGCGCAGCCGCGTGTCGGTCTCGGGCGAGAGCTGGCCGCGCGTGACCGCCTCGGCGAAGGCCAGCCCGCGGCGGGCGAGGAGGCGGTCGAGCACGAAGGCGACGATCAGCGCGACGAGGATCGCGACCCCGGCCGCGACCCAGTCCCCCGTCGTCGGACCCGTGTCCGCGGCGGCGGCGAGCAGCGGCATGGCAAGATCCGCAGCGGGCATGGCGGGCGAGACTAGCGGCGGGAGAACGGCGGTGCTGCTCGACGCGATGGGCACGCTGCTGCGCTTCGAGGACCCGGTCCCGCGCCTGCGCGACGCGCTGCGCGAGCGCTGCGGCGCGGACGTCGGGCACGCCGCCGCGCGGGCGGCGATCCGCGCCGAGATCGCCTACTACCGCGCGCACCTGCACGAGGGACGCGACGCGGCGTCGCTGGCGGACCTGCGCGCCCGCGCCGCGGAGGCGATGCGGCCCGCGCTCGGCGCGCCGCTCGCCGGCGCCGCGCCCGGCACGCTGACCGCGGCCCTGCTCGACGCGATCGCCTTCTCCGCGTTCCCGGACGCCCCGCCCGCGTTGCGCGCGCTGCGCGCGCACGGGTGCGCGCTCGTCGTGGTCTCCAACTGGGACGTGTCGCTGCACGAGCGCCTGGCCGAGACCGGCCTCGCCGCGCTCGTGGACGGCGCCGTCGCGTCCGCAGAGCTCGGCGCGGCCAAGCCCGATCCGGCGATCTTCGCGCGGGCGCTCGAGCTGGCCGGCGTGGGCGCGGCGGACGCCTGGCACGCCGGCGACGACGTGGGCGCGGACGTCGAGGGCGCGCTCGCGGCCGGGATCCGGCCCGTGCTCGTGCACCGCGACGGCGACCCGCCCGACCTGCCCGGCGTGCCGGTGCTCACGGGTCTGGACGAATTGCCTGAGCTCGTGTTGAGCCGGGCGCCCTAGTCTTCCCGGCCCGCATGAGCTTCCAGCCACCGTCCGCCGGCCCGCCCGGCTCGCTCCCCTCGCGTCCCGAGCTGCCGGACGGCGTCTGGCGCCCCGAGCCGCCCCCGCCCCCGCCGCCGTCGCGCCGCGACGGGCTCCCGCGGTGGCCGCTGTGGGCGCCGTTCGCCGGCATGCTGGGCACGCTCGTGGTCGCGCTCGTCGGCGTCGGCGTGATCGCGCTGATCGCGGAGGTCGCCGGCGTCGACACGTCCGGCGACGCCCCGCCTGGCGTGACGATCGGCGGCACCTACGTGCAGGACCTCGCGCTGATCGGCGTCGCCGTGCTGCTCGCCCGCGTGCTCGACCCGCCGGCCACGCCGGGGAAGTTCGGCCTGCGCCTGCCGGTGCTGCGCTCCGCGGTGGGGTGGACGCTGCTCGCCTGGGCGGGCTTCTTCGTGTTCTCGGCGATCTGGGCGCAGGCGCTCGACATCACCGAGAACGACGACCTGCCCGCGGAGCTGGGCGTCGACAGCTCGACGCTCGCGCTCGTCGCGGTGGCGGTGCTCGTGTGCGTGCTCGCGCCGATCGCCGAGGAGCTGTTCTTCCGCGCCTTCTGCTTCACGGCGCTGCGCAGGACCATCGGCATGTTGCCTGCCGCCGTCGTCACGGGCATGATCTTCGGCGCCATCCACCTGGGCGGCACCGACATCGAGTTCATCGTCCCGCTCATGGTCTTCGGCTTCTTCCTCTGCCTGCTCTACGTCTGGACGGACTCGCTGCTGCCGTGCATCGTCCTGCACGCGCTCAACAACGCGCTCGCCCTCGGGGTCTCCGAGGAGTGGGGCGCGGCGACCGTCGCGGCGATGGCCGCGGCGGCCGTGGCCGTCGTCCTGATCTGCCTCCCGTTCTCCCGTCGCCCGGAAGGAATCCACGCATGACGCGTGCCGTCGTCCCCGCCCTGCTCCTCGCGCTGCTGGTCCCCGCGACCGCCGCGGCGCAGGCGCCCGTCCCGTCGATCTCGCTCGAGGCCGGCAAGGTCCACGTCGCGGGCAAGACCCAGGTCGTGCTGCGCAAGCGCGCGTGGCGCCTGAACGGCGCGATCACGCCGGCCGTGGCGGGCGACAAGGTCCGGCTGGAGCTGTTCCGCAACGGCAGGAAGCGCAAGAACGTGCGCGCCGTGGTGCAGGCCGACGGCACGTTCTCCCGGCGCTTCAAGCACCGGCGCGCGGGCCGCTACAGCGTGCGCGCCTGGCACGACGCGACGCCGGCGCTCGCCGCCGCCAAGGGCCCGAAGGAGAGCGTCCAGGTGGTCGAGCCGCGCGCGTCGATCGGCTCGGGGGGCTCGATCGTGCGCCTGCTCCAGCGCGGCCTGGACGAGCTGCACTACGCCGTCCCGCGCAACGATGCCTACGACGCCGCGACCGGCCGCGCGGTGATGGCCTTCCGCAAGGTCAACGGGATGGCGCGCAGCTACGACGCCGACCGCGCCGTGATCGAGAAGGTGCTCGCGGGCAAGGGCGGCTTCAAGCCCCGGCACCCCGAGGCCGGCCACCACGTCGAGGCCGACATCTCGCGCCAGGTGCTCGCCCTGGTCGAGGGCGGCAAGGTCGTCGACACCTACCACACGTCCACGGGCGCGCCCGCGACGCCGACGGTGATCGGGACCTTCCGGGTCTACATGAAGGACCCGGGGATCAACGCCAAGGGCATGGTCAAGTCGTCGTACTTCATCCGCGGCTACGCGATCCACGGCTACGTCGACGTGCCCGCGTTCAACGCCAGCCACGGGTGCCTGCGCGTGCCGATCCCCGACGCGGCCCGGATCTACGCCTGGGCGTCGATGGGGACCCGCGTCATCGTCTACCCGTAATAGCGTTCAGGGCATATGCCGGACGCACGAGGGACGCTCCTTGAGGAGCTGCGCCGCCACGCCCTGATCCTGGGCGAGGTCACGCTGACGAGCGGCGCCACCGCCCAGTACTACGTCGACGCCAAGCGCGCGATCCTGCGCCCGGCGGGCTTCGCTGCGCTGGCGGAGCTGGTCGCGGGCTATGCGCGCCAGTGGGAGGCCACGGCCGTGGGCGGCCTGACCCTGGGCGCGGACGCGCCGGCCTGCGCCGCGCTCGCGGGCGGGGCAGACGTCAAGGCGTTCTTCGTGCGCAAGGAGGCCAAGGCGCACGGGTTGCAGCGGCGCGTCGAGGGACCGCCGCTCGAGCCCGGTGAGCGCTGCCTGATCGTCGAGGACGTCGTCACGTCGGGCGGCTCGACCGTGCAGGCGATCGAGGCGGTGCAGGCGGAGGGCCACGACGTCTGCGGCGTCGTCAGCGTGCTCGACCGGCTGGCGGGCGGGGCGGAGGCGATCCGGCTGGCGGCGGGCACCGCGCCCTATGCCCCGCTCGTCACGATCGACGAGCTGTATCCCGACCGCCCCGATCGGTAACCCCGGTAGGCCTAGGTAACACGGAGGGAACCACCCTGCGTGGCAAAAGTGGCTACAACGCCCCGAGCAGGATTCGAACCTGCGGCCTACTCCTTAGGAGGGAGTCGCTCTATCCGACTGAGCTATCGGGGCCGAGGCAGGAATCGTAGTCCTGGAAGGCGTAGTGCACATAGGCGGCAGTGACTAGACTGCCGCGCCGGCGGACGGCCGCGGGGAACGGCGCCGCCGGGAGGACATGGGGAACGTTCGTAGCGCACGGCCGGGGAACGCCGTGGCGCAGGAGGGCAACATCATCATCAGCGCAGCACGCAGCGCGGAGTCGCGCACGTGAGTACCGGCGATCCCGCCGGGCTCATGCATGAGGAGGACGACCTCGCCGTCGTCGTCGAGGGCGCCGGGCCGAGCACGCAGACCATCACGGCGCGCTCGCCGATGCAGCTGTTCTGGCGCCGCCTGCGCCGGGACCGCGTCGCGATCACGGCGCTCGCGTTCATCGTCCTCCTCGTCGCCATGGCGATCCTCGCACCGGTGATCGTCAGCATCGCCGGCACGCCCGGCCCGAAGGTCCAGAGCTCGGAGGCGCTCGACCTGTTCGGCACGCCGACCGGCCCGTCGGGCGAGCACCCGTTCGGCGTCGACCGCGTCGGCCGCGACGTCTTCTCACGCACGATCTACGGCGCGCGGGTGTCCCTCGAGGTGGCCTTCATCGCGACGGGCCTCGCCGTGCTCATCGGCGTCGTCGTCGGCCTCGTCGCCGGCTTCTACCGCGGCTGGGTGGACACGCTGCTGTCCCGCCTGATCGACGTCGTCCTCGCCTTCCCGATCCTGCTGCTCGGCCTCGGCCTTGCGGCGGCCTGCTCGGGCGCCAACGGCTGCTTCGGCGGCCTGATCGAGCCCGGGCTCCCCGTCGTGATCATGGTGATCGCGATCATCAACTGGACCTACATCGCGCGCATCGTCCGCGGGCAGGTCCTGTCGCTGCGCGAGAAGGAGTTCGTGGAGGCGGCCCGCTCCCTGGGCGCCTCCAACCGCCGGATCCTCGTCCGCGAGATCCTGCCGAACCTGCTCGCGCCGCTCATCGTCTACTCCTCCCTGCTGATCCCGGCCAACATCCTGCTCGAGGCCGCCCTGTCGTTCCTGGGCGTCGGCGTCGGCGGTGGCACCCCCTCGTGGGGCGGGATGATCTCCGAGGCCACCAGCCTCTTCCCCGAGGCGTGGTGGTTCATGCTCTTCCCCGGTCTCGCACTGCTGTTCACCGTGCTGGCCTTCAACCTGGTGGGCGACGGGCTGCAGGACGCGCTCGACCCCCGCCGGCGGTGAGGACGA
Source organism: uncultured Solirubrobacteraceae bacterium (assembly GCA_963827335.1). Classification (GTDB taxonomy): domain Bacteria; phylum Actinomycetota; class Thermoleophilia; order Solirubrobacterales; family Solirubrobacteraceae; genus DASQMT01. The sequence continues at coordinate 53,482 of CAWHAP010000021.1, read as the reverse complement.
TGGCCGCGCACACATTCGAAGCACCCAAACAACGAAAGGACGAAGCCATGTCGAGGTCTCTCTGGAAGACCTTCATGGCCCTCGCCGCGATCGTCGCCGCGCTGGCACTCAGCGCCTGCGGCGGGGATGACGACGAGGGCACCACCGGCGGCAACACCGACAGCGGCACTCCTGCCGAGTCGGCCGACGCCAACGTCACGGAGCAGCTCTTCGCGGGCAGCGCCGCCGACAACATCGCCAACCCCACCGAGGGTGCGAAGAAGGGCGGCAAGCTGACCGTCCTCTCCGCGGGTGATGTCGACTACATGGATCCGCAGAAGACGTACTACACGTACGCGATCGGCATCATCAACGCGATCCACCGCGGGCTCTACGCCTATCCGCCGGCCGACCCGCTCGAGCCGGTGCCGGACCTGGCCGAGGGCATGCCCGAGATCTCCGAGGACGGCAAGACCGTCACGGTGAAGATCAAGAAGGGCGTGATGTTCTCCAAGCCGGTCAGCCGCGAGGTCACGTCCAAGGACGTGAAGTACGGCATCGAGCGCGCGTTCATGGCCTCGGTCGCCAACGGCTACGCCCGGGTCTACCTGGGCGACATCGTCGGCGTGCCGAAGGAGCCGGGCAAGTACAAGGACCTCGAGGGCATCACGACCCCCGACGACCAGACGATCGTCTTCAAGCTCACCAAGGGCACGGGCGCCGCGCTCGCCGGCGCGCTCGCCATGCCCATCTCGGTCCCGGTGCCGAAGGAGTACGCCGAGGAGTTCGACGCCAAGAACCCGTCGACCTACGGCGAGGGCAACGCGGTCTACACCGGCCCGTACATGGTCGAGTCCGACGACCAGGGCAAGGCCATCGGCTACGTCCCCGGCAAGCGCATCCACCTGGTGCGCAACCCGGAGTACGCCGCGGTCGACGACTTCCGTCCTGCGAACGTCGACGAGATCGACATCCAGGCGGGCAACGACGACACGGCCGTGGCGACGCGCCGCATCCTCTCCGGCGAGAACATGATCTCGGGTGAGATCGAGCCGCCGGCGAGCCAGCTCAAGACCCTGCTGCAGAACAACAAGACCGAGCTGTCGGCGGTTCCGGGCGGCGGTTGGCGCATGATCTCGATGGACAACAGCCGCCCGCCGTTCGACGACATCGACGTCCGCAAGGCCGTGATCGCGGGCTTCGACCGCAACGCGGTCCGCCAGCAGCGCGGCGGCGAGGCGCTCGGGCCGATCGCCCAGCACCTCATCCCGCCGGGCATGGCCGGCTTCGAGGAGTCCAACGGCGTGGACGGCTGGGTCGACGAGATGGACTGGCTCGCCAAGCCGGAGGGCGACCGTGCCAAGTCGGCCGAGTACTTCAAGGCGGCCGGCATGGCATCGGGCAAGTACGAGGGCAGCGAGAAGCTGCTCCTGGTCGCGGACAACGCCGAGCCGGAGAAGTCGATCGCCCAGATCACCGAGCAGCAGCTCAACGAGATGGGCTTCGAGACGACGCTGCGGCTCGTCACCCGCGACACCATGTTCACGAAGTTCTGCAACGTGCCGGCGTCCGACGTCAACGTCTGCCCCTCCGTGGGCTGGGCGCAGGACTTCTCGGACCCGCAGACGATGCTCGACCCGACGTTCAACGGCGAGAACATCATCCCGTCGCAGAACTCCAACTGGCCCGAGCTCGACGTCCCGGAGGTCAACAAGGCCATCGACGACGCCAAGCTCGTGACCGACCCGGCCGAGCGCGCGCAGGCGTGGGCCGACGTGAACAAGCTGATCATGGAGCAGGCCCCGACGATCCCGTACATGTGGGACTACCAGTCCGTGGTCGCCTCGCCGAACGTGCGCGGCGTGCAGAACGGCTACAGCACCACCTGGGACCTCAACTTCACCTCGATCAGGTAAGAGGTCCCGACCGAACCATCCGGAGCCGGCCGGCCCGCCGCCCTCGCGCGGCGGGCCGGCCGCCCCGCTTCACTCGCCTGAGCGAATCGCATGGCCCAATACATCATCCGCCGACTCTTCGGCATGGTGCTGCTGCTGATCCTCGTCAGCGCGGTCACCTTCATCATCTTCAACGTCTTCCCGTCGACCGATCCGGCTGCGCTGCGCGCCGGTCGCCAGCCGACGCCCGAGGTGATCGCGCAGATCCGCAGCGACCTCGGCCTCGACCGCCCGTTGATCGTCCAGTTCGGCAGCTACATCTGGGACGTCTTCGCCCACCAGGACTTCGGCCAGAGCTACGTGGCGAACGTCAAGGTGCTCGACCAGATCAGGCAGAACCTGCCGGCGACGATCTCGCTCGCGATCGGCGGCGTGATCGTGTGGCTGACGTTCGGCCTCTCGATCGGCATCATCTCCGCGGTCCGCCACCGCTCGATCTTCGACCGCCTGGCGATCGGGCTCTCGCTGATCGCCATCTCGGCGCCGGTCTACTGGCTCGGACTCGTCTCGCTCTACCTGTTCGCGCCCGACTTCGGCACGTTCGGGATCGGCTTCCTCGGCGGGCAGGGCTCCTACGTGCCGTTCTCCGAGGACCCGGGCAAGTGGTTCCAGTCGCTGATCCTGCCGTGGTTCGTGCTCGCGACGACGTTCGCGGCGGTCTATGCGCGGCTGCTCCGGGGGTCGCTGCTGGAGGTCCTCAACGAGGACTACATCCGCACCGCGCGCGCCAAGGGGCTCAGCGAGCGCGCCGTCGTGCTCAAGCACGGGGTGCGGTCGGCGATCACGCCGGTCGTCACCGTGCTCGGCCTCGACATCGGCATCCTGCTCGGCGGGGCCATCCTGACCGAGTCCGTGTTCAACATCCCCGGCGTCGGCCGGCTGGCCTACGACGCGATCATCCGCGGAGACCTCCCGATCGTGCAGGGCACCGTCTTGTTCGGCGCCTTCTTCATCATCATCATGAACCTGATCGTGGACATCCTGTACGCCTTCCTCGACCCGAGGGTCCGCTACTAGCCATGCCGCTGCTCGACGTCCGCGACCTCGAGGTCCGGTTCCAGACGGACGACGGCGTGGTGCGCGCCGTCGACGGCGTCTCCTTCTCCGTCGACGCCGGGCGCTCGCTCGGCATCGTCGGCGAGTCCGGCTCCGGCAAGAGCGTCTCGAACCTCACCGTGCTCGGCCTGACCCGCGGCGCGAACACGGCGTTCAGCGGCGAGGTGCTGTTCGACGGCCGCGATCTCCTGAGCATGGGCGAGGAGGAGCTGCGCCGGATCCGCGGCGAGGAGATCGCGATGATCTTCCAGGACCCGCTCTCGTCGCTGCACCCGTTCTACCGCGTCGGGGCGCAGCTCGTGGAGGCCGTCCGGGCGCATCACGACGTCTCCAAGAAGGCGGCCCGCGACCGCGCGATCGAGATGCTCCAGCTCGTCGGGATCCCCGAGCCGCGGACGCGCGTCGACAGCTACCCCCACGAGTTCTCGGGCGGCATGCGCCAGCGCGCGATGATCGCCATGGCGCTCATCAACGAGCCGAAGCTGCTGATCGCCGACGAGCCGACGACGGCGCTCGACGTGACGGTCCAGGCGCAGATCCTCGAGCTGATCGAGCGGCTGCAGAGCGAGACCGGGACCGCGGTGATCATGATCACCCACGACCTCGGCGTGGTCGCGGAGGTGACGGACGACATCGCGGTGATGTACGCCGGCCGGGTCGTCGAGCGCGCCGCGACCAGGGAGCTCTTCTCGGCGCCCCAGCATCCCTACACGTGGGGCCTGCTGCGCTCCATCCCGCGGCTCGACGCGCCGCGCGACGAGGAGCTTGTCCCGATCGAGGGCCGCCCGCCGTCGCTGATCAACCGCCCGCCCGGATGCGCCTTCCACCCGCGCTGCCCGTTCGTCCGCGAGGCCCACAAGCGCATCGACCCGCAGCTGGAGCCGGTGGAGGGCCGCGGCGACCACGCCGTCGCCTGCCTGCTGCCGCCGCCGACGCGCACCGAGCTGTGGAGCCGCCTGCGCGCCGGCGAGCAGCCCGAGCACGCCCGCGCCGCCGTGCCGATGGGGGACGCCCCCCGATGAGCGTGGACGCGACGACGCAGGACCCGCACCGCTCGCGCACCGCCGGCGAGGCCATCTTCGAGGTCCGCGACCTCGTCAAGGAGTTCCCGATCAAGGGCAGCTACCTCGTGCGGCGCCAGCTCGGCGCCGTGCACGCCGTCGACGGCGTGTCGTTCGACGTCAAGCGCGGCGAGACGTTCGGCATCGTGGGGGAGAGCGGCTGCGGCAAGTCGACGACGGCGCGGCTGCTGCTGCGCCTGCTGGATCCGACGTCGGGATCCGTGCGCTTCGACGGCCGCGAGATCGCGGGCCTCCCCGCGAAGGAGATGAAGCCGCTGCGGCGCGAGATGCAGATGATCTTCCAGGACCCGTACTCGTCGCTGAACCCGCGGCGCACGGTCGGCACGATCATCTCCGAGCCGTTCCTGATCCACGGCATCAAGGAGGGCAAGGCCGAGCGCAAGCGCGCCGTCCAGGACCTCATGGACCGCGTCGGGCTCAACCCGGAGCACTACAACCGCTACCCGCACGAGTTCTCCGGCGGCCAGCGCCAGCGCATCGGCGTGGCGCGCGCGCTCGCGCTCAAGCCGAAGGTGATCGTCGCGGACGAGCCGGTCTCCGCGCTCGACGTGTCGATCCAGGCGCAGGTGCTCAACCTGCTCCGCGACCTCCAGCGCGATCTCGGGCTCACGCTCATCTTCATCGCCCACGACCTGTCGGTCGTGCGCCACATGTGCGACCGCGTGGCGGTCATGTACCTGGGCAAGATCGTCGAGCTGGCCGAGTCCGATCAGCTCTACAGCCATCCGCGCATGCCGTACACCGGCGCGCTCATGTCGGCCGTGCCGGTCGCGGACCCCGCGGTCGCGGCGACGAAGAAGCGCCAGATCCTCGCGGGCGACGTGCCGTCGCCGACCAACCCCCCGCCCGCCTGCCGCTTCCACACGCGCTGCTGGAAGGCTCAGGAGATCTGCCGGACGCAGGAGCCGCTGCTCGAGCCCAAGGACGGCGGCAACATCGCCGCCTGCCACTTCCCGCTCACGGATGCCGAGGTCGCCGAGCGCGTGCCGACCGCCCCGGCCGCCGGCGCCCCTTGACCGCCCGCGGGCGTCCCGGGACAATGGGTCCCGAGATGCCCCCCGCAGCCCGCGTCGGCGACATGCACACCTGCCCCATGAGCGACGGCCCGAAGCCGCACGTCGGCGGGCCGATCCTGCCCCCGGGCGCGCCGACCGTGCTGATCGGGGGGATGCCCGCGGCGCGCGTGGGCGACATGGCGACCTGCGTCGGCCCGCCGGACGCCATCCTCATGGGCTCGCAGAAGGTCATGATCGGCGGCAAGCCCGCCGCGCGCATGGGCGACCAGACCGCCCACGGCGGCGTCATCACCCTGGGCTTTCCCAAGGTGATGATCAACTAGCCGCGTCGGCGGCGCACGTCAACACCGGCATCGAGGAGGCGGTCCAACCGGGCCGCAAGGTCATCGTCGACTTGACCGCGATATGCGCGGTCAAGTCGCCAACCACTCTGCGGGCGCCCCTTCGATGCCTGGTGTTGACGTTCACGCGCCGGCCCGCTTCGCCAGGCGGGCCAGGCGGTCGTCCCACTGCGCGCCGACGGAGGCCATCCAGGCCATCGCCTCGCCCATCGGCTCCGGGTGGAGCCGGTAGCGCGTCTCGCGGCCGACGCGGCGGGCCTCGACGAGGCCCGCGCGGTCGAGCGCCGCGAGGTGCTTGGCGATCGCCTGGCGGCTGACGGGCAGCTCGCCCGCGAGGCCGGACGCGCTCAGCGGCTCCTGCGCGAGCCGGCCGATGACCGCGCGCCGGGTGGGATCGGAGAGCGCGGCGAAGACGGCGTCGACGTTCACGCGTACGCCAGCGCGGCCGCCCGCGCCAGCGCCGTCGTCCCCGTCGCGCGCGGGCGCCAGTGCAGCGGCACGCCGGCGACCTCGAGCGGCACGAGCGGGCGCTCCACGACGACCACGCGCGTCCCGTCCGGGTGGTCGTCGAGCGTCCATTCGACCCGTGACGGGATGCCGGTCGCGTCGTCGTCCCAGCGGAAGCGCAGCAGCCGCTCGGCCTCGACCTCCTCGACCACGCCCTCGCGGGTCTCGCCGGTGGCCCACGTCACGCGCAGCGGCGCGCCCTCCTCGGGCTCGAGGTCGACCTCGTCGGCCAGCCACTCGCTGAGCTCGCCGGGCTCGGTGAGCAGCGCCCAGGCGCGCTCGCGCTCGACGGGCAGGACGATCTCTCGGCGGACGGTGGACACGGGATACGGCCTCCTGCAACTGGTTGGTTGCGCATAGGCTAGCATGTGCAACCCAACGGTTGCACTACGCGGAGGTCGCATGCCCCTCATCCCCATGGTCATCCAGCAGGACGCGCGCGGCGAGCGCTCGTTCGACATCTACTCGCGGCTGCTCAACGAGCGGGTCGTGTTCCTCGGCAGCGCGGTGGACGACGAGGTCGCCAACGTCGTCAACGCCCAGCTGCTGCACCTGGAGGCGGCGGACCCCGACAAGGAGATCCAGCTCTACATCAACTGCCCCGGCGGGGTCGTGTACGCGGGCCTCGCGATCTACGACACCATGCGCTTCATCAAGCCCGACGTGCGGACGATCTGCTGCGGGATCGCCATGTCGATGGGCTCGGTGATCCTCGCCGGCGGCGCGCCCGGCAAGCGCCAGGCCCTGCCCAACTCGCGCATCCTCATCCACCAGCCGACCGGCGGCTTCCAGGGGCAGACGACCGACATCGAGATCCATGCGCGCGAGTCGGCGTTCCTGCGCCGCCGGCTCGAGGAGATCTACGCCGAGCACACGGGCAAGCCGCCGGAGCAGCTGCGCGAGGACATGGAGCGCGACCGCTTCTTCACGCCCGAGGAGGCCGTCGCGTACGGCCTGATCGACCGCGTCCACGTGGACCGCAACGGCGGCAACGGCAACGGGCGCTGACGCAGGCGGACCGCCCGGCGCTCGGGCGCCGGGCGGGTGGTCGGGGGTGGGTGGGAGCCCCCGGTCGGCTACTTGCCGGTGGCGGTGACCGTCGCCCTGCCGAGCGCGAGCCCGCCCGCGAAGGCGGTCGTGCCGAAGGCGGCGTTGAGCGCGTCGGCCGCGCCCTGGGTCAGCTTCGCCCCGACGCCGGCCAGCGTCACCGTACGCCCCGAGACGGCGGGGGTCACGCCGGTGAGGTCGAGGTCGATGATCGCGACCTTGTCCGTGCCCCCGTTGAGCGAGGCGAACAGCTGCGGCGCCGCGGCGACGCGGACGTCGAAGGCCGTGAGGTTGACCACCGTCGCGCCCTTCGTGAGCGAGATCCCGCCCGAGTGCGTCACCTCGGCCGCGCTCAGGTCGAGCGCCGCGCTGCCGCCCGTGATCGGGAAGCTCGCCGTGAGCGTCCCGGCGTCGAGCGTCGCGGGCGCGATCACGCCCGGGGAGATGCCCAGCGACGCGAGCGCCTGGACCACGGCCGGATCGAGCGCCAGCGCGGTCTGGCCCTGGGCCAGCAGCTCGGTGGTCGAGGGCGTCGCCTGGACGCGGACCTTGCCCAGCTTCAGGCCCTTCTTGAAGGCCTTGACGCCGAACGCCCCGTTGAGCGCCTTCGCGGCCGCCCGGTTCAGCTTCGCCGTCAGGCCCGCGACGTTGGTGCCGAACCCGCTGCGGGTGACCCTGGGCGTGCCCGTCAGGTCGAGGATGGTGACCCGGCCGGCACCGAGCTTGGCCGACAGGGTGATCTTCCGGCCGACGTCGACGCGGTAGTTCTTCAGCGTGACGCGCGTGCCGCCGGCGGACAGGCGCAGCCCGCCGCGATGCCGGATGGTGCCCGCCGCGGTCGCGGGATCGATCGCGCCGCCGGTGACGGGGAACGTGACGTGGCGGCCCTTCGCGGACGCGGGCCCGGTCGGCGTGACCTTCACGCCGAGACCGGCGAGCGCGCTCGCGGTGCCCTTGTCGAGGGTGAGGCGGGTCTTGCCGCCGGAGAGGTCGACGGCCGCATGCGCGGCCGGCGCGGCGGCGAGCAGCGCGCCGGCGGCGACGAGTGGGATGAGACGTTTCATGCCTGCGCTACGGGGCGCGGCGCCGCGCCGGTCGTTCCGCGCGCGAGTTGGCGCGTCCGCAGGCGGCCGGTCCACCGCCGCTCGAGGCCGCTACGCCGGGTCGTCGTCGTCCTCGTCGTCGTCGACGTAGAGCGACTCGGAGGCGAGCTCGCGCCCGTCGGCGTCCCACAGCTTCACGTCGAGGAAGTCCGAGCGGAAGTTGTCCGGCGCGATCAGCGTGAAGCGGTCCTCGACCAGCGGGCACTGGTCGACCGCGAGCCCGGCCAGCTCCGCCGTCGCCACGCGGGCCGCGGCGAGCAGGGGCACGCCCCACACGAGCGTCATGTCGGCCGTGCGCCCGCCCTCGCCGCGCCAGCGGCCGACGACCTCCTCGCAGAGGTCGATGCGCCAGTCGGGGTTGCGCTCGGCGGTCTCGTCGGTGAAGTCCGCGCTCGACTCGAATGCGCCGGCCTCCGAGCCGTGCTCGTCGGCGTCGGCGGGGACGAACGAGACGAAGCCGAACAGCTCGAGCTCGGTCGTCGTCCGCGCCGTCACCGGCACGTACGTGCGCCCGTTCCAGGTGCGGTCCGGGAAGTAGCGCAGCTCGCGCGCCTCGCCGAGGTCCTGCCCCTCGCTGTCGATGCGGAGACAGGCCGAGAGGAACTCGGCCTGCAGCGTCTGGGCCCACGCGCCGTGCGGCAGGGCCTCCTGGGAGGGCTCGGCCGCGAAGCGGCACACGAAGCGTTCGACGGGCGGCATCGCGGCCGAAGCCTAGTCAAAGCTCCAGCAGCACGGTCACCGGGCCGTCGTTGACGAGCTCGACGGCCATGTCGGCGCCGAACACGCCGCGCGCCGCGCCGAGCCGGTCGGCGAAGCGCTCGTAGAGCGGCTCGGCGTGCTCGGGCCGCGCGGCCGCGACGTAGGACGGGCGGTTCCCGCGGCGGGCATCGCCGTAGAGCGTGAACTGCGAGACGCACAGGACCGCGCGCTCGCCCAGCGGCTCGTTCATGCGGCCCTCGCCGTCGGGGAACACGCGCAGGGCGCGGACCTTGTCGGCGAGCCGGTCGGCGTCCGCCGGCCCGTCGTCGTGCGTCACGCCGAGCAGCACGAGCAGGCCGGGGCCGATCGCCGCCACGCGCTCCCCGGCGATGGTGACGGAGGCGCGGCTGACGCGCTGGACCAGGGCCCGCACGCGGGCGATGCTAGACGCCCGCGCGGTCCGTCCCGGCCTTCGCGAGCCACTCCTCGAGCGGGGCGGGGCGGCCGAGGAAGTAGCCCTGGGCCTGGTCGACGCCCATGCGGGCGAGCAGCGCGAGGGTCGCGTCGTCGCCGGCCTGCTCGGCGATCGTGCGCTTGCCCAGGCCGCGCGCGATGCCCACGACGGACTCGATCACGAGCTGGTCCGTGCGGTCGCTCGCGCAGTGGCGCACGAACTCGCCGTCGATCTTGAGGTAGTCGAACGGCAGGTGCTTGAGGTAGTAGAACGAGCCGAAGCCCGCGCCGAAGTCGTCGAGCGCGAAGCGGCAGCCGAGCTCGGCGAGCCGCGCGGCGAAGTGCTGCGCGGCCGGGATGTTGGCCACCGCCGTGGTCTCGGTGATCTCGAAGATGAGCCGGGCGGGATCGACCTCGGTGTCGCGCAGCTCGCCCTCGATCAGCGCGAGCAGCTCCGGGTCGCCGGTGGAGCCGCCGGACAGGTTGACCTCGACGGTGATCGCGTGGCCGGCGGCGCCGGACTCGGCCAGCATCGCGATCGCCCGGCGCACGACCCAGCGGTCGATCTGGCCGATCAGGTCGTAGCGCTCGGCCACGGGGAGGAAGGCCCCTGGCGCGATCAGCTCGCCGGCCGGGTCGATCATCCGCAGCAGCAGCTCGTACTGGCCGGTCCGGCCCGTGGCGAGGTCGACGATCGGCTGCGCGTGGAGCACGAAGCGGTCCTCGTCGAGCGCGTCGCGGATCTGGTCGGCCCAGGACAGGCGCCCGCCGACCCGGCTGTCGGTCGTCGTGCCGTCGGCGATCGCGTACCGGTCGCGGCCCGCGTCCTTGGCCTCGTACATGGCCAGGTCGGCCTCGACGAGCACCGCGTCCGGCGTGAGGCGCCGGTGCTGGGTGAAGAGCGCCACGCCGAGGCTCGCGGTGACGCGCCGCGCGTGGCCCGACCGGGCGAGCACCGCCTGGCTGCGGACGGCGTCGAGCACGCTCGCGGCGACGGCCTCCGCCTCGGCGCGGCCGCCCTCGGGCAGCAGCACCGCGAACTCGTCCCCGCCCAGGCGCGCCAGCACGTCGGAGTCGCGCAGCCGCCCGCGCAGGGCGTGGGCGACGTGCACGATGAGCTCGTCGCCGACGCCGTGCCCGAGCGTGTCGTTGATCGTCTTGAAGTGGTCGAGGTCGAGCACGATCGCGGCGCCGCGCGGGCCGTAGCGCTCGACCTGCGCGACGTGGCGCTCGAGCTCGCGCTCGAACGAGCGGCGGTTGAGCAGGCCGGTGAGCGGGTCGTGGTCGGCCAGGTGGCGCAGCTCCTCCTCGTGGCGCCGCCGATCGGTGATGTCCTGCATCTGGCTGAGGAAGTGCAGCGGCGTGCCGTCCGGGCTCCGCACCACGCAGGCCTGCAGCGCAGCCCAGACCGGGGAGCCGTCGGCGTGCAGGTAGCGCTTCTCGGTCTTGTAGACGTCGATCTCGCCGGCGGCGAGCCGCGCCATGGCGTCCATGTCCGCATCGGCGTCGGCGCGGTGGGTCACCGAGCGCACGCGCGTGCCCTCGAGCTCGTCGCGGGACCGGCCCATGAGCGCGGCGAGCGCGTCGTTGACGCGCAGGAAGCAGCCGTCGACGCCGGTGATCGCCATGCCGATCGGCGCGCGCTCGAACGTGGAGCGGAAGCGCACCTCGGCCGCCTCCAGCGCGGTCTGCGCGTCCATCCGCTCGGTGATGTCGCGCACGGTCGCGTGCGACTCGGCGACGGCGCCGCGCGCGTCGCGCAGCACGCGCAGGCGCACCTCGGTCCACACCCAGGTGCCGTCGGCGCGCGCAAGCCGCACGGTGGCGGTGAGCCGGTCGGCGCCGGCCGCGATCTCCGCCAGCGCGGCCGACCACCGGTGCAGGTCATCCGGGTGCGCGAGCTCGCGCGGGCTGCGGCCCAGCAGCGCGGCGGGCTCGCAGCCGAGCAGCTCGCGGCAGGCGGGCGAGAGGTAGGTGAGCCGCCCCCGGGCGTCGTGCACGACGAGCACGTCGGTCGAGGTCTCGGCGAGCTGCCGGGAGCGCTCCTCGGCGGCGATCCGGTCGGCCTGGGCCTGGCGCTCGCGGCGGGCGATGAGCCGGCTGGCGAGGCCGACGGCCAGCGTCGCCAGCAGCGCGATGATCGCGACGGCGAGCGTGCGGCCGGGCGCCGGCGCGGGCCGGGCGACCACGAGCGAGAGCCCGCCCTCTCCAGGGCCGGGCCGGAGCGTGAAGCGCGCGTCGGGGGTCTCGGCGGCGAGCCGCTCCTGCAGCGTCGCGACCGGGAGGAAGCCGACGACGTAGCCGCGGGTGCCGGCCGGCGCCACGAAGCCCAGGGCGACGCCGAGCGCGCCCGGCATCCGCAGGGGCGCCGTCATGCGCGCGCCGCCCCATCCTCGGGCCGCGACGAGCGCGGCGCCCAGCGGCGGGTTGCGGGCGGCCGGGTCGGCCCCCGCGTCGAACAGGCCGGCGTGGGTGCCGACGGCGGACACGGAGGGGTAGTGCACGCGCCGGTGCGGGCGCGCCGGTGCGGGCGTGCCGTCGGGGAGCCGCTCCTCGATCGCGACCCCGCGCGCCTCCTCGAACGCCTCGACGTGGCGGGCCGGGACGTGGCGCAGGTAGCCGAGCGAGGCGAGCGACGTCTCGAGGACGATCCGGCCGCCGAGCGGGTAGAAGCCGCCGTGCTCGGCGTCGCGCGCGGCGTCGACCGCGACGGCCAGGTCGTCCAGGCGCGCCCCGGCGTCGTCGAGCGCGCCGTCGAGGCGCTCGCGGAGCACGGTGGCCTGCGCGCGGCGCTCGGCGTCGGCGCTGCGCTGCGCCGCCTGCCACGTCGCGCCGGTCGTCACCACGGAGGCGGCGAGCCCGAGCACGGCGACGAGCGGCGTGAGCGCGCTGCCCCTGAATCGTCCCGATCCCATTCCGCGGGTAATCGGTCCGGACGACGCCGGCTGGAGCGGGACGGCTCAGGCGTCGCGCAGCTCGGCCGCCGCCGTCTCCGGCGCGACGACGCAGAGATGCACGCCGGTGCCGAGCTCGAGGCCGGCCAGGTGCGTGAGCCGCGGCACGATGTCGATCCGCCAGCAGAAGTGCTCGGCCCCGCGCGGCGCGGTGCGCACCCAGAGGTTGAGCGGCGGGATCGCGCCGAGCCGGCGGCGCAGGCGGGAGAGCGCGTCGTGCACCAGGTGCGCGCCGAGCGGCCCGTCGTCCTCGAAGCGCGCCCGCGGGCGGCGCGGGGCGATCATCAGCTGGAACGGCAGCCGCGAGGCGTACGGCGCGATCAGCACCGCCTCCTCGTCGATCGCCACGACGCGCTCGCGCCGGCGCACCTCCTCCTGCACGAGGTCGCCGAGCAGGTTGCCGCCCATCGTGCGCGTCGCATGGGCGCCGAAGCGCTCGCGCTCGCGCGCGACGGCCGCCGGCACGAAGTCCAGCGCGTAGAGCTGCGCGTGCGTGTGCGGCAGCGACGCGCCGCCGAGGTGGCCCTCGTTGACGAGCACGTGGACGCACGCCGCCCCGGCGTGGGCGCGCATGCGCGCGCGCCAGGCCTCCATCGCCACGGCGACCTGCTCGGGCGCGACGTCGGCCAGCGACGTGACCGCCTCGGGCGCGTTGACGATCACCTCGTGGGCGCCGGTCGCCGGCTGCGCGCCGAACAGGTCGGGCTGCGCCTCGGCCGGCACGTCGTCCGCCGCGGGCGCCAGCGCGGGGTAGAGGTTGGGCACGGCGCGCACGGTCCAGCCGGGCGTGTCGGGTGCGCCGCCGCCGGGCCGGACGGCGTAGACCTCGGGCGGCGTGCGGTCCTCGTGGCCGGGCAGGAACGGGTCGCGCGCCTCGTCGATCGGCGGCTCCGGGACGAGGTCGAAGTCGCCGCCGGGGCGGTCCTTGCGGGCGGCGGCGATGATCGCCTTGAGCCCGGAGAGCGGGTCGACGCGGATCTCGCCTGTGCCCGCCGACGAAGTCGGTTGGGTATTCATCAGCCCAGGTAGCGGTCGATGTCGTCCTCGAGCGCCTGCTCCGACGTGTAGCCGCCCTGGTGGATGAAGGCCGTCTCGCCCGCGGCGTCCACGAACACCGTGATGGGGTAGTTGGCGGGCGCGCGGATCTTCTGCGCGATCTTCTCGTCGGGGTCGACGTAGGACGGGAACGGGATCGGGTACCGGCGCAGGAACTTCTCCGCCGGCACGGTGCTGTCGTGGCCGTTGACGCCCAGGAAGGCGATCTCGCGCCCGCGCTCCGTGGCCACGCGCTGGAAGGCCGGGAACTCCGCGCGGCACGGGTTGCACCACGAGGCCCACTTGTTGATCACGACGGGCGTGCCCTTCAGCGCGGCGAGACGCCGCTCGAACGCCGGCACGCCGCCCTGGAGCAGCGCGGCGGACTGCGCGTGCAGCGCGGCCAGCGGCGCGGGCGCGCCGGCGAGCTGCTCCTTGGCGGCCTGCAGGTCGAACGGCGGCGCGGTGGTCGGCGCGTCGCCGCCGTCCTTCCCGCCGGCCTGCGACAGCCCGACAACCAGCACGACGGTCAGGATCGCGACGCCGAGGAGCCAGGGGAGGGCGCGCTTCACGCCCCATACGGTGGCAGAAAGCCGTCCGGGAATGGACTCCTCCGCGCGTTCTGCTTCAATTGTGGGACTCGCGGAGTACCGATCCTCGAGGCCCTCGGGTCGCCCCCTGCAGACCAGGCCTCGGATCTTCGGCCCGCGGATTCGCGGGGCCGCTCACCAGTCCGGGCGCGGCTCCCACACCTTTGTCACCCACCGAGCCTGCGTTGGCCGAACCCACGTCAGTGGCCCTCGAGGCCGCGCCTGCCATCCCCGTCCCGAGCGACGACGCGATCGACCGCGCCGCCGCCTTCACCCGTGAGCCGTTCCTGCTCGAGGGGGAGTCGGCCGCAGCGGCCCTCGCGCCCGGCTCGGCGCGCCGCCGTGCGCTCGACGCCGCGCTGGCCGAGCTGGACGCCGGCGCCAAGGTCCCGTCGGTCGCCTGGCGGCAGCGCTGGTCGCTCCTGCTCGGCCTCGACCGGCTGCTGAGCGAGGACGAGCCGAAGCTCGTCGACGGCACGGTCCTCTCGGCCCACCAGGTGGACGCGCTCTCCGGCACGCTGACCGCGCTGCTCGCCGAGGCGGCCAACGGCGGGTCGAACGGCGCGGCGCCCGCGCGCGAGCCGGCCGCCGCGCTCGCCTCCGCCGGGATCCCCGGCGAGGAGGACCTCGACGACGAGGACGAGCCGGAGGAGCCGCAGGACTGGGAGGACGAGCCGGTCGCCGACGCCGAGGACGAGCGCCAGCTCCCGGAGGCGCCCGAGGACCCGAACGCCGCCAAGCGCTTCTGGTTCGAGCACGCGACCGGCGCCGGCAAGACCGTCGCGGCGCTCGGCTTCGTCGAGGGCTCGCGCACCGGCGGCACGCTGATCCTCACCCATCGCCGCAACCTCGTCGACCAGTTCCTCGGCGAGCTGCGCGATCGCGGCTACGGCAAGCGGATCGCGCCGCCGCTCGTGCGCGGCCAGGACCGCGCGGACGGCCCGGTGACGGTCGAGACCTACCAGTGGTTCGTCCGCAACGCCGGGAACGTCTCCGACGCGTACACGATCGTCATCTGCGACGAGGCGCACACGGCGCTGGGCGAGAAGACGTCGGCGTCGATCCGCAACTGGCACGAGCCGGTGTTCGTCGGCATGACCGCCACGGGCGCGCTGATCGCCCGCCACGTCACCGACCTCTTCCCGACGCAGACGTCGCGCTTCGACCTCGCGCAGGCCGCGCGCCGCGGCGTCATCTCCCCGCTGCGCTGCGTCCGCATCCCGCCGGGCCCGGGCGTGCGCACGATCGCCAAGGTGCCGCTGCGCCGCGGCGAGGTGGACACGGAGTTCGACCAGGAGATGCTGGCCGAGCTGCTCGACCAGCTGCCGTTCAACCTCGCGGTCGCCGACCTCTACAAGACGCGCTTCAACGGCGTCCCCGGCGTCGTCTACTCCGCGGGCGTGCGCCACGCCTACAACGTCGCGGCGGCGTTCCGCGACGTGGGGATGAAGGCGCAGGCGGTGTCGGGCGAGACGCCGAAGCGCGAGCTGGCCGAGATCCTCGCCCGCTACGAGCGCGGCGACATCGACGTGCTCGTCAACGCCCAGCTGCTCGCCGAGGGCTGGAACTCCCCGCGCGCCACGGTCTGCATGCACCTGGCGCCGACCGCCTCCAAGCGCATCTACCAGCAGCGCGTCGGGCGCGTCACGCGCCGGCATCCCGGCAAGGAGGCCGGCATCGTCGTCGACTTCGTCCATCCCGCGACGAAGCACGACGACCCGGTCGTGACGCTGCACTCGCTGCTCGACCGCGAGGTCTACCGCGGCGGCGCGATCGTCGTCGGCCCGGTGCGCCGCGGCCGCGGGCGCCGCCTGCGCGTCGAGCGCCGCGTGCTGCCCGTGACGGCCGACGAGAACCGCCGGATCGAGGTCTTCGAGCGCGAGCTCTGGCGGATCGCCGTGGAGCACCTCGACTACGGCGAGCAGGTGCAGTGGGCGGCGCTCGCCGGCGCGCGCGTCGCGCCGGCCGGCTGGCGCCGGGCGCGGGCGATGCTGCACTTCGATCAGGGCGGCGAGCTCAAGCGCACGTTCCTCATCACCGCCGTCGACCGCAACAAGAACGCGCAGCTGCGGCTGCGCGCGCTGCAGGAGATCGCGGCGTCGCGCGACGCCGAGGCGTTCGACCGCGCGCTGGACTTCGTCGAGTCCTGGCCGCGCGAGGACAAGCGCGAGGGCGTGAAGGTCGTGCTCCAGGCGCTCGCCGAGAAGAAGATCGGGCGGCGCGACCAGGCCAACAACTGGATCTGGCGCTGCGCGAACATGACGCGCGAGGTGCACGAGGAGTACGCCGTGCAGCGCTGGCCGGAGACGAAGCGCCTGCTCGGCCTGCTCGTGAACTCGAGCGGCGGCGCGCACGCCCGCAACGCGCGCCGGCTCGTGCACGCGTCGCGCCAGCAGGACCGGCGGCTGTCGGCCGCGCTGCTCGCCGCGGCGATCCCGCACACCGCCGAGGCGGGCGAGGTCGTCAACGGCGCGCGGACGCGCATGTCGCGCAAGCCGGCCGCGCTGGCGCGCGAGCTGCTGCGCAACTTCCCCAAGGGCGGCAAGGGCCGGCGCGGGACGCGGCGGCGCAAGAAGAAGGGCGCGGAGGGCCTGGCGCCCGAGGCCGAGCTGGCGCTCGACGGCATGCTGCTCGACGACGGCGTGCTGGACGCCGATCCGGACGGCCTCGAGCCGGAGCGGTCCGAGGACACCGACGAGGCGCCCGCGCGCAAGCCGCGCTCGCGCCGCGCGCGCAGGGCCGCCGACGCGGACGCGGACGCCGCGGGCCCCGACGCCGACGCCGTCGCGCCGAAGCCGGCCCCGCGCCGCGCGCGGCGCAAGCCGGTCGTCCCCGAGGGCCCGCCCTCGCCGCTGCTCGCGGCCGCCGCGGCGGTCGAGGCCGCCGCGACCGCCGCCGCGACCGCTGCGGCGGCCGGCACGCAGGCCAGGCCGCGCCGCGTGCTGATCGACGAGGAGGACCAGCCGCAGCCCGCGGGCCGCAAGCGCGCGGCCGGGAGGAAGCCGGCGGCGAAGAAGGCCCCGGCGCGCAAGCCGGCGCGCAGGCGCGCCGCGAAGCCGCCCGCGGAGCCCGTGGTCGCGGCCGAGATCGCCGCGGCGGTCGAGTCCGTCGAGGCGGTCGCGCAGTCCGCGGCGAGGAAGCCGGCGGCGAAGCGCAAGCCCGCCCCGCGGAAGCCGGCTGCCAAGAAGCCGGCCGCCGGGAAGTCCGCCGCGAAGAAGCCCGCCGCCGCGAAGAAGCCTGCCGCGAGGAAGCCTGCGGCCGCCAAGCGGCCCGCCACGAAGAAGCCGGCCGCCGCCAACAAGCCGGCCGCCGCCAACAAGCCGGCCGCCGCCAAGAAGCCGGCCGCCGCCAAGAAGCCGGCCGCCACGAAGAAGCCGGCCGCGAAGAGGAAGCCGGCCGCGAAGAAGCAGCCGGCCGCCGCGAAGAAGCCGGCCGCGCAGCCCAAGCGCACGGCCCGCAAGCGCGTCGCGAAGCCCGAGGCCGCGTAACCGCCGCAGCCGGGTACGGTCGCACCATGAAGTGGAAGCGGGGGGCATCGACGAAGGACGTGATCGACGTCCGCGGCGGCGGAGGCGGCCGGCGCGGCGGCGCGGCGCTGCCGGTCGGCGGCGGGCTCGGCGTCGTCGGCGTGATCCTCTTCCTCGCCATCCAGCTCCTCGGCGGCAGCGGGGCGAGCGGCTTCGACATCCCCGCCGGCTTCGACGCCTCCACGCGCGCGCCGAGCGGCGAGCCGATCCCCGCCGGCCAGGACCCCGACGCCGAGCTGAAGGACTTCTCCGTCTCGGTGTTCAACTCGACCCAGCAGACGTGGCAGGGCACCTTCGCCGCGCAGAAGATCGAGTACGAGCGGGCCAAGCTCGTCCTCTACCGCGACGCCGTGGACACCGCCTGCGGCGGCGCCACCTCCGCCGTCGGCCCGTTCTACTGCCCCGGCGACCGCTACGTGTACCTCGACCTGTCGTTCTACCGCGACATGGCCAAGCAGCTCGACGCGGGCGGGGACTTCGCCTGGGCCTACGTCATCGCCCACGAGATGGGCCACCACGTGCAGCAGCAGCTCGGCACGAGCGACGAGGTCGCGCGCGTCCGGCGCGACGATCCCGACCGCGCGAACGACGCGTCGGTCCGGCTCGAGCTGCAGGCCGACTGCTACGCCGGGGTGTGGTCGACCACCGTCATCGACGACCTCGAGCCCGGCGACCTCGACGAGGCGTTCCGCGCCGCCGAGGCGGTCGGCGACGACCGGCTACAGCGCCGGGCGGGCGGGTCCGTCGACCCCGACTCGTTCACGCACGGGACGTCGGCGCAGCGGCGCGCATGGTTCGAGCGCGGCCGCGAGCGTGGCGAGCCGGCTGACTGCGACACGTTCGGGACCGATCGTCCCTAGCGAGCACCGCCGCGCGCACGGCGGCGAACTCGTGCGTGGCCAGGTCGTCGACGGCGAGCGCCTGAGCGGCGGCCGGCTCGCCGCGGCGCTGCAGGGTCGCGATCAGCGCCATCGCCGCCGCGCACAGCGAGCCGGCGGTGATGCTGTAGGCGCCGAGCACGACCGAGTGGAAGCCGACGAGGTTCACGTACGTCATCGACGCGTGGGCCGCCGTCCCGAGCCCCCAGCCGGCCAGGGCCTGGCCGCCCGCGGAGCGGGTGCGGACCATGCGCACGAGCTGCGGCACGATGCCGCCGAGGCCCATGACCATGGCGCAGGTGGAGAGGAGAGCGGTGAGCGTCATACGTACCAGGTGTTCGGCCGGAGGACGGCGGAATTGACGGCGGCATTCTGTGCGACCGGTCACAGAGCGCTCACGCCCGGGCCCGCTGGTACGT
This sequence comes from uncultured Solirubrobacteraceae bacterium, assembly GCA_963827335.1. Lineage (GTDB taxonomy): Bacteria > Actinomycetota > Thermoleophilia > Solirubrobacterales > Solirubrobacteraceae > DASQMT01. The sequence continues at coordinate 34,841 of CAWHAP010000021.1, read as the reverse complement.
TCGAGGGGAAGCATGCCCGATATCGCCTACACGTTCTTCAGCACCCCGCTCGGCCGCTGCGCGATCGCCTGGGGCGAGGACGGCATCGTCGCCCTCGAGCTCCCCGGGGCCGACGACGCGGCCACGCGCCGGCGCATCCTGCGCGCACGGCCCGGCGCGCGGATCGGGACGCCGCCCGCCGGCGTCGCCGCGGCGATCGAGCGCGTCACGGCCCTGCTCGCGGGCGCGCCCGACGACCTGACCGGCGTCCGGCTCGACCTCTCCGGCGTCCCCGCGTTCCACCGCCGCGTGTACGCGGCCGCCCGCACCATCCCGCCCGGGAGCACGCGCTCCTACGGCGACGTCGCCGCGCTCGTCGGCGAGCCGGGATCGGCGCAGGCCGTCGGCCAGGCCCTCGGCCGCAACCCCGTCCCGATCGTCGTGCCATGCCACCGCGTGCTCGCGGCCGACGGCAGCCTGCACGGCTTCTCGGCGCCCGGCGGCCTCGACACGAAGCGCCGCATGCTCGAGATCGAGGGCGCGGCAGCGCCCGCCCTGTTCTAGCGCAGGTGCACCTCGCCGGACTCGAGCGTCCGGACCGTCCCGTCCGCGAGCCGGACGAGCAGGGCGCCGGCGTCGTCGATCCCCGCGCCCGTGCCGGCGCCGCCGGCCCAGCGCACGGGGCGGTCGCGCAGGGCGTCGCGCGCCCGGAGCGCGGCCAGGCAGGCGGGGGCGGGCTCGCCGAGGCGCGCGGCGAGCCGTTCCAGCAGCGCGTCCAGCGTCGGCTCGAGCGCGCCGGGCGGGCGGCCCAGCGTCGCCGCACGGTCGCGCAGCTCCGGGGGGAGATCCTCGGGCGCGACCGCGACGTTGACGCCGATCCCGAGCACCGCCCAGCCGTCCTGGGGCCGCGCCTCGACGAGGACGCCGGCGAGCTTGCGGCCGCCGAGCAGCACGTCGTTGGGCCACTTCACGCGCGCGGCCTCCCCGGCGAGGTCGGCCACCGCGAGCCCGGCGCGCAGCGGCAGCAGCGCGTCGTGCCGGCGGAGCACGAGCGAGCAGAGCAGCGCGCGCCCCGGCGGCGCCGACCACGTGCGGCCCTGGCGCCCGCGGCCGGCCGACTGCGCATCGGCGGTGACGAGCGCGCCGTGCGGCGCGCCGGCCGCGGCCAGCTCCCGCGCGCGGTCGTTCGTGGACGTCGTCTCCCGCAGGTGGAGCCGCGGCCGCCCGAGGCTCACGCGCGGGCCTGTGCGGCCGCGTCCGCGACGAGCGCGGCGACCAGGCCGTCCGGCGTGTGCGGGTCGGCCTCCAGGTCCGGCGCGTGGCCGGCCTCGCGCAGCGCCGCGCTCGTGGCCGGCCCGATCGAGGCGATCCGCGGGCCGTCGAGGCCGCCCGCGGCGGCGAGGAAGAAGCGCACCGTCGACGCGGAGGTGAACGTCACGTAGTCCGCGGCCGCCGCGGCGTGGGCGGTGGGCTCGTCCAGCGGCTCGGCGACGGTCTCGTAGAGCTCGAGCACGTCGACCGCCGCGCCGCGGGCCCGCAGCGCCTCCGGCAGCACGTCGCGGCCCCCGCGCCCGCGCACGATCAGCGCGCGCCGGACGGCGAGGCCGGCGAGCGCCTCGACCAGGCCCTCGGCGACCGCGCGCTCGGGGACCACGTCCGCCCGCACGCCGTGCTCGCGCAGCGCCCGCGCGGTGCCCGGCCCGATCGCCGCGACCGCGCGGCCCGCGAGCGCCCGCGCGTCGAGGCCCGCCGCGTCGAGCCGCTCGAACAGCGCGTGGGCGCCGTTCGGCGACGTCACGCAGACGAGGTCGTGGCCGCGGACGTCCGGCAGCGCCGCCTCCAGCGCGCGCGTCCGGATCGCGGGCGCCTCGACGACCTCCGCGCCCAGCTCACGCAGCCGCGCGGCGAGCGCGCTCGCCTGCGGCCGCGCCCGCGTCACGGCGACGGTGCGGCCGTGCAGGGGCCGCCGCTCGAGCCAGGCGAGCTGCTCGCGAAGTCCGGCCACGGGTCCGACGAGCGTGATCGCCGGGGCCGTGATCCGCTCCGCCGCCGCGCGCTCGGCCACGTCGGCCAGCGTGGCGAGCAGCGTGCGCTGGCCGGGCAGCGTGCCCCGCTCGACCACCGCGACCGGCTCGTCCGCGGGCCGCCCGCCGGCCACGAGCTGCTCGGCGATCCGCGGCAGCGCGCGCACGCCCATGTAGAACACGAGCGTGCCCGGGAACGCGGCCAGGGCGGGCCAGTCGAGCGCGGTCTCCGGCTTGTCGGGGTGCTCGTGCCCGGTGACGAAGGCCACGCCCGAGGCGAGCTCGCGGTGGGTCACGGGGATGCCGGCGTACGCCGGTGCCGCGACGCCCGCGGTGACCCCGGGGACGACCTCGAACGGGATCCCGGCCTCCAGGCACACGAGCGCCTCCTCGCCGCCGCGGCCGAACACGAACGGGTCGCCGCCCTTCAGCCGCACGACGTCGCGCCCGGCGCCCGCGTGGGCGAGCAGCAGCCGGTGGATCTCCTCCTGCGGCATCTGCGGCCCGCCGCCCTGCTTGCCGACGTACACGAGCTCCGCGCCCGCCCGCGCTCCGTCGAGCGCGGCGGCGGGGATCAGCCGGTCGTAGAGGATGACGTCGGCGCGCGCGATCAGCTCGGCCGCGCGGACGGTGAGCAGCCCCGGGTCGCCGGGCCCGGCGCCGACGAGGTGGACGGTGCCGGCGCTCACGCCATCGCCTCGGCGCGGGCGAGCAGGTCGGCGGCGCCGGCCGCGAGCATCCGCTCGGCGAGCGCATCCGCGTCGGGCGCGTCGTCGATCAGCCACGCGGAGCCGTCGGGCAGCCCGACGAACCCGCGCAGCCCGAACGGCCCGTGATGGACGCCGACGGGCGTGTGGCAGGACGCCCCGAAGCGCGCGACGACGGCGCGCTCGGCGTCGAGCGCCGCGTGGGCCGCGGGATCGTCGACCGCGGCGAAGCGGGCCCCGGTCCGCGCCTGCAGCGCCAGGCAGCCCTGGCCCGGCGCGGGCACGAAGACGTCGCCCTCGAGCGGCGTCGCCACCACGTCGTCGCGGCCCAGGCGGGCGAGGCCGGCGGCGGCGAGCACGAGCGCGTCGGCCTCGCCGGCCGCGAGCTTGCGCAGCCGCGTGTCGACGTTGCCGCGCAGCTCGACCACGTCGAGGTCGGGGCGGGTGGCGAGCAGCTGCGCGCGCCGCCGCAGGGCGCTCGTGCCGACGCGCGCGCCCTCGGGCAGCGCCGCGAGCGAGGGGACGCCGACGAGCACGTCGCGCGGGTCGGCGCGCGGCGGCACGGCCGCGATCCCGGTGCCCTCTGCGAGCTCGCCCGGCACGTCCTTGGCGCTGTGCACGGCGACGTCGATCGCGCCCTCGAGCAGCGCCTGCTCCAGCGCGCCGGTCCAGCGCGACTTGTCGCCCGCCGCCGCGCCGCGCAGGTCCCCGGCGGTCGCGATCTCGACGAGCTCGACGTCCCCGTCGAGCCGCTCGGCCACCCAGCGCGCCTGGGCGAGCGCGAGCGGGCTGCCCCGCGTCCCGAGCCGCAGGGTCAAGAGCGGCGCAGCTCGTGCACCACCGCGGGATCCTGCTCCGCGGCGGCGGGCGCGTCCTCGAGCCCGAAGAGCTCGCGCAGCAGGGAGAGGCGCGCGTGCCGCCGGTCGCCGTCGAGCGACTTCAGCCGCTGCGTCGGCTCGTGCAGCAGCCGCTTGACGGCGGCGCGCAGCATCGCCTCGACACGCTCGCGGTCGCGCTCGCCGAGCGCCTCCCAGCGCGGCTCGTTCTCGGCCAGCAGCTCGGCGACGAGCGCGTCGGCCCGGCCGCGCAGCGCGGCGATGGTCGGCAGCACCTCGAGCGTGCCGAGCCAGCCGGCGAACGTCTGGATCTCCTCCTCGACGATGCCCTCGGCGCGGCGCGCCTCGAGCCGGCGCTCGCTGTGGGTGCGGGCGACCTGCGCCTGCAGGCCGTCGATGTCGACGAGGGTCACGCCCGGCAGCGTGGCGCACTCCGGCTCGATGTCGCGCGGCACGGCGAGGTCGAGCAGGAGCAGCGGCTTGCCGCCGCGGGCGGCGATGACGAGGGCGAGCTCCTCGGCGCCGACGATCGCGTGCGGGGACGCGGTCGAGGCGACGACGATGTCGGCGCTCTCCAGCTCCCCGGGCAGCGCGTCGAAGGCGATCGTGTCGCCGCCGAAGCGCTGGGCCAGCGCGATCGCGCGCTCGCGCCGGCGGTTGGCGACGAAGATGGTCGAGACGCCCTGCTCGGAGAGCGCCCGCGCGGTCAGCTCGGCCGTCTCGCCCGCGCCGATGATCAGCACGTGGCGGCTGGCGAGCTCGCCGAGCGCGCTGCGCGCGGCCTCGACGGCGACCGAGGCGACGCTCGCGCCGCCGGCGCCGATCGCGGTCTCCGAGCGGACCCGCTTGCCGGTGGCCAGCGCCGCGCGGAACAGCTTGTTCGTGAGCGGTCCGGTGGTCCGTGCGGCGAGCGCGGACTCGTAGGCGCGCTTGACCTGCCCCTGCACCTCGGCCTCGCCGAGGATCATCGACTCCAGGCCGCCCGTGACGCGGTAGAGGTGGCGCGCGGCGTCGCAGTTGCGATGCGCGTAGATGCCGTCGAGCAGCTCCGTCGGGCGCAGGCCGGCGTGGCGGGCGAGCATGCCGAGCACGGTCGTCTCGGCCTCGACCGGGTCGCCGACGACGACGTAGAGCTCGGTCCGGTTGCACGTGGAGAGGACGACGGCCTCGCGGATCTCGGGATGCTCCGCCAGCTCCCGCAGGAACGCCTCGGCGCGCACCTCGGTGAGCGCGACGCGCTCGCGCACCGCGAGCGGCGCCGTCTTGTGCGACGTGCCGAGCAGCAGCAGCTCGCTCACACGCGCTCCTCCTCGTGGGCGCGCCCGGCCCCGGCCTCGCGCCGCTCGACCAGCTCCGAGAGCTCGGAGATCTCGCGCTCGATGCGCACGAGCTTCGTCGCCATGATCGCCACGTAGACGAGGATAAGGGCCAGGAAGACCAGGTAGGCGGCCGCGACGTACGGGCCGGCGTCGTCGAGCGGGAGCGCGGGCATCTACAGCTGCTGCGGCGCGGCGCTGCGCTGCAGCGGGGCCAGGCCGTCGTCTCCGGCGAGGCGGCGCTTGAGCGAGCGCAGCTGGATCGTGGCGGACTTGGACGCGAGCTCGTACTTCCACAGGGTGATGAACAGGCACGTCATGCCGGCGATCGCGACGAGGAACGTCAGCCGCATGTCGCCGGGCATCGAGCCGCCGGTCGTGCCGAGCACCCGCGGGTGCACGAGCGACTCGGCCATCCGGACGGCCATGAAGTTCAGCGGCACGAAGGCGCCGCAGACGATCGCGAACACCGACGCGTAGCGCGCCTGGCGCTCGGGGTCCTCGATCGAGAACCGCAACGGCTGGTAGCACGCGTAGAGCAGGAAGACGATCAGGAACGACACGAGCGTCGGCTCGTCCCACACCCACCACTGGCCCCAGGCCGCGCGCGCCCAGATCGACCCCGTGATCAGCACGGCGACGGCGAAGATGAGCGAGATGTGGATGGCGACGTAGGAGCGCAGGTCGTCGGCGCGGTCGCCGCTGCGCAGGTGCTTGATGCCGAACACGCCGCCGGCCACGAAGCCGCACAGGGCCACGATGGCGAGCGGCACGTGGACGTAGAAGATCTTCTGCACGAAGCCCTGGTCGGCGTCGTTCGGCGCGTAGAAGAACACGAGCGCGAAGGCCCCGCAGATCAGGACGACGGAAGCGATGGACAGGGCGCGGAGCCCGCGGCCGAAGGTCATGACGTCGGCGCTACTCCTCCAGCAGGAAGTCGAAGACGGCGTAGGCGAGGAGCCCGAACACCGCATCATAGAGGGCCAGCATCGCCAGCCACCGCCCCGGGAGCGCCTCCGCGCCACCGCCCGCGAACAGCGGCGCGGTGGCCTGCGCGGCCCCGATCACGACCGGCACGAGGAGCGGCAGGGCCATCAGCGGGATGATCAGGTCGCGGGCCCGGGTCTGGACGCCGAGCGCGCCGATCAGCGTCCCGATCACCGCGATCCCGGCGTTGGCGAGCACGAGCACCGCCAGCAGCCCGGGGAGCGCCTGGCCCGGCCCCGGCTGGAGCAGCAGCAGCGCGAACGCGGGCACGGCGACGAGCTCGACCGCGCAGAGGAACGCGAAGAGCACGAGCGCCTTGGCCACGAACAGCGCCGTCCGGTCCACGGGCGCCATCAGGAAGCCGTCGAAGCCGCCCTGCTCGCGCTCGGACACGAACAGCCGGTTCATGCCGAGCACGGCGGCGAGCAGCAGGGTCACCCACAGGACGCCCGAGGCGAGGTCGCCCTCGAGCGACTCCCGGTCGAGCCCGAAGCGGAACAGCACGAAGGCCGAGATGCTGAACAGCAGCATCGCCGGGACGGACTCGAACGAGCGCCGCTCGAGCTGCAGGTCCTTGCGGACGAGGGCGGCGACGGTGTCCCTCACGCGTAGAGCCCCCGCACGTCGGCGAGCGAGACGTCGGACGCCGGCGCCCACAGCGCGCGCCGCCCCCCGCGCAGGCCGAGCACGTGGTCGGCGTCGGCCAGCCCCTGCTCGGCGTCGTGGGAGATGAGCACCCGCGTGATCCGTCCCCCGCCGGCCCCGCGCCCGATCAGCGGCGCCACGGCCGCCGCGCCGCCCGGGTCGAGGCTCGCGAGCGGCTCGTCGAGCAGCAGGAGGTCGGGTGAGTGGAGCACCGCGCGGCAGATCGCGGCCCGCTGCGTCATGCCGCGCGAGAGCGTGCGCACCGGGTCGTCGGCCCGCGCGCCGAGCCCGACCTGCTCCACCAGGGCGTCGGCGCGGCCGGCCTCGACGCCGTGCAGGCGCGCGTGGAACCGCAGGTTCTCGCGGACGGTCAGCTCGCGGTACAGCAGCGGCTCGTGGCCGAGCAGCCCGATCCGCCCGCGCACGCGGTAGGCCTCGCGGGGCAGCTCGGCGCCGAGCACGGTGGCGCGGCCCGCGTGGGGCCGCAGCAGGCCGGCCAGGACGCGCAGCAGCGTGGTCTTGCCCGCGCCGTTGGCCCCGAACACGGCGACGGTCGCCCCGGCCGGGAGCGCGAACGAGACGTCGCGGAGCGCCACGCGCTCCCCGTAGGCGCGGCCCACCCCCTCCAGCGCGACGGCGTCGCTACGGACCGCCGGCGCGGCCGTTGCCATGGCTGGAGTCCCCGCGCAGCGTCTGCACCGCGTGCTCGAGCACCGGGGCGATGACGGGGAAGAGCTGCTCGACCGCGCGCGGGCTGCCCGGGAAGTTCACGATCAGGGTGGACTCGGCGATGCCGGCGACGCCGCGCGTGAGGATCCCCAGCGGCGTGTGCTTGACCGACTCGGCGCGCAGCGCCTCGGCGAGGCCGGGCGCCTCGCGGTGGATGATCACGCGGGTCGCCTCGGGCGTGATGTCGTCGGGCGTCATGCCCGTCCCGCCCGTGGTGAAGATGAGGTCGCAGCTCATGTCGACGAAGTGGTGCAGCCGGTCCTCGATCAGCGCGAAGTCGTCGGGCACGACCTCCATGCCGACGATCTCGCAGCCCGCCCCCTCGGCCAGGCCGGCGAGCACCGGGCCCGAGCGGTCCTCGCTCGACCGGTTGGCGACCGACGTGGAGACGGTGAGGATCGCGGTGCGCACCGCGCTGAGCGTAGCCGTCCGTCAGCCCGTGAGGGCGCGGAACCGCGCGACGTCCACGTTGCCGCCGGACAGGATGACCCCGCAGCGCGTGCCAGCGGCGCCGGCGCGGCCGTGCAGGAGCGCGGCCAGCGCGGACGCGCCGCTCGGCTCGAGCACGAGCTTGAGCCGCTCGAACGCGAAGCGCATGGCCGCGACGATCTCCGCGTCGGAGACGGTCACGACGGCGGCGACGCGCTCGAGCACCACCGGGAAGGTCCGCTCCCCGGGGATGTCGAGCTGCTGCCCGTCGGCGATCGTGCGGCCGACCGGGACGCGCACGCGCTCGCCGGCGGCGAGCGAGCGGGCCGTGTCGTCGCCGACCTCGGGCTCCACGCCCACGACGCGACAGCCCGGGCACAGCGCCGCGGCGGCCGTCGCCGACCCGGAGATCAGGCCGCCGCCCCCGACCGGCACCAGCAGCAGGTCCAGGTCGCCCCCGTCCTCGATCAGCTCGAGCGTCGCCGTGCCCTGCCCGGCCATGATCCGCTCGTCGTCGTACGGGTGCACGGGCGTCAGGCCCTCGCGCTCGGACCACTCCGCGATCAGCGCCTCGCGGTCGGCCGAGTAGCGGTCGAAGCGCACGATCCGGGCGCCGTAGCCCTCGGTCGCCGCGGCCTTCGAGGCGGGCGCGTCCTCGGGCATCAGGATCGTCGCCGGGATGTCGTGCAGCGCCGCGGAGAGCGCCAGCGCCTGCGCGTGGTTGCCCGAGGAGGCGGTGACGACGCCGCGGGCGCGCTCCTCCGGGGCGAGCGCCGCGACCGCGTTGTAGGCGCCGCGGAACTTGAAGGCGCCGACCCGCTGCAGGTTCTCGGGCTTGAGCCGGACCGTGGCGCCCGTGCGCTCGTCCAGCGTGCGCGACGTGACGACGGGCGTGCGGTGCGCCACGCCGTCGATGCGCGCGGCGGCCCGGCGGACGTCGTCGAGGCCGATCACGCCGCGGCGGACGTGTGCGTGCGCTGCGCCGCCGCGATGAGGTCCAGCACGGCGCGCTCGTCGCCCGCCCGCAGCAGCGCGATGGGGTCGGGCCGGCCGTTGACGATGCCCTCGAAGAACGCCTTGCGGTCCTGGTAGGTCGGCAGCGTCCCCTTGGCCCATCCGCGGACCTCGTTGAGCAGCACGGCGAGCCGGGCGTACTCCTCGCCGAACTCCTCCGCGACCTGGCGCTTGATGCGCTTGGCGAGCGCCGGCGACGCGCCCGCCGTGGAGATCGCGATCGCGAGCGGGCCGGTGCGGACGATCGCCGGGAGGATGAAGTTGCACAGCGGCGGGACGTCGACGATGTTGACCAGCATCGCGCGGCGCTCGGCGTCCTCGTAGACGCGGATGTTCGTGTCCGTGTCGTCGGTCGCGGCGATCGCGATGAACGTGCGCTCGAGGTCCTCGGGCAGGTACTCGCGGCGGATCCACTCGATCGAGCCCTCGCCGGCCAGCGCCCGCAGCTCGGGCACCGCGTCGGGCGCGACGAGCACGACGCGGCCGTCGCAGGCGAGCAGCCCCTCGACCTTCTCGAGCCCGATCTCGCCGCCGCCCACGACGAGGCAGCGCCGCCCCGTGAGCTTGAGGCAGGCGATGTAGAACGGGGTCTCGAGCATCCCCTGGACGCAGGTCTGGTCGCACAGTCCACGGCGGAACTGGCAGACGCACTCCTTGCCCTTGTACGCGGCGGCCGGCATGCGATCTCCACGGTACTACGGCCCGTATCCATGCAGGGATGGGCTACTTCGACGACGACGCGATGCTGCGCCGCGTGCACCGCGAGCGCCCCGTGGCGCTCTCCGGCCCGCGGGCGCTGCTGATGCAGGCGGCGCACCCGGTCGCCTTCGCCGGCTTCTTCGCGCACACGGGAGCGCTCGACGAGCCGTACGAGCGCCTGGCCCGCACGGCGATGGTGATGGACACGATCGGCTTCGGCAGCCGCGCCGACGCGGACCGCGCGACCCGGCGCGTGCGCGCCATGCACCGGCGCGTCCGCGGCGTCACCGCCGCGCCGGCCGGCCGCTTCCCGGCCGGCACGCCGTACGCGGCCGACGACCCGGCGCTCCTGCTGTGGATCCTCGCCTGCCTGGCCGACTCGGCGCTCGTCGTCTACCAGCGCTACGTCGGCTCGCTGCACCGCGACGAGCGCGACGCCTACTGGCGCGACTACCGCCAGGTCGGCCGCCTCTTCGGGCTGGCGGACCGCGACATGCCGGACTCGATCGAGGGCTTCGACGCCTACATGGACGGCATGCTGCGCGGCGGCGACCTGCACGTGACGCCGGAGGCGCGCGAGCTCGCGGTGCAGATCGTGCTCAAGCCGCCGGTGCCGCTGACGGCGCGGCCGCTGCTCGAGCTGGCCAACCAGATCACGGTCGGCCTGCTCCCCGGCCCGGTCCGGCGCCAGTACGGCCTGCGCTGGGATCCGGCGCGCGCGCTCGCGCTCCGCGGCGGGGCGGAGTACGTCAAGCGCGTCGTGGTGCCGCTGCTGCCCGAGCGGGTGCGCCTCGTGCCGAGCGCGCGAGCGGCGGAGCCGGTTCATCCCTGAGGGGGATGTCCGCGGGCCGCGCGCACGGGGAAGCTGGATGGCGTCGCAGGAACCCCCCCGCACGAAGGAGCGCACGAATGCGCAATCTCAAGGCCGTCCTCCAGCGCGAGCCCGCCGCCGTCGGCACGCTCGTCGCCTCCGTCATGCCCGTCCTCGTGCTGCTCGGCGTGGTCCAGATCGACGAGGCCGGGATCGCGGCCGTCGTCGTCGCCGTGAACACGCTCGTCGGGTTCGCGGTCCGGATCGCCGTGACGCCCGTCTCCGCGCCGTCGCCCGCCGCGGGCACGCCGGCCCCGGGCGCCGCCACCGCCTGATCAGGTCAGATCGTCGCGCTCGCCGCGGGTCCAGGCGGCGTGACGATCGGCCGACCGCCGGACGACCGCCCGGGCGTCGGCCGGGATGACGTTCGCGAAGTTGCCGTAGAGCCGGTCGAACGCGTACTGCGCCAGGTGGCTGGCGACCCGCTCGGCCACGCCGCCCGACAGCGGAAGGTGGTTCGGGTAGCTGCGCATGAACGCCACCGACACGCGGTCCGGGTTCGCGAAGACGGTGTCGCTCGACAGGAGCACGCCGCGCCCCTCGGCCCCCGCGGACCAGTGCACCACCGTGCTCCCGGGGAAGTGCCCGCCCGGCTGGCTCAGCGTGACGCCCGGGAGCACCTCGAGCGTGCCGCTCCAGGTCCGCACGACCGGATCGGGCCGGGCGACCCAGGCGCGGTCGGCCTCGGGGACGAGGACCTCGGCGCCCCCGAGCGCCCGGCTCCACTCCACCTGCACGCCGTACATGTGCGGATGGCTCGCCGCGATCGCCCGCACCTCGCCGTGCGCGCGGATCCGCTGCACGGCGGCATCGTCGACGAAGCCGATCGGATCCCACAGCAGCAGCCCGTCCGGCGTGACCACCACCTTCGTCTGCTGGCCGATGCCGACCTTCGGGATCGCCTCGATGCCCAGGAGGTCCGGCTCCAGCTCCTCGACGACGGTGCGGTGCCCGGCGGCGGCGAGCTGCTCGAGGGTGGTCCAGCGCTGCCCGGCGGCCGGCGTCCACTGGCGCTCGTCGGCGCAGATCGCGCAGACGTCGGGTCGCTCGGCGTGCTCGACCGCGCAGGTCTCGCAGATCCAGAACGTCGGGTCGGGAGGGTCGGGCGTGGACATCGAAGGGCGGTCCGGGAGCATCGCAGACGCGGCTGCGCTAGCGCCCCCGCGCCTCGCGCCCGAGCCGCACCGCCGTGCGCGCGAGCGGGAGCGCGCCGGCGCGCAGCGTTCGCCAGCGCTCGGACTCGCGCCCGTGCAGCAGCCGCGCGGAGGCCGTCGCGGCCTGCAGCAGCGCCGGGTCGTAGGGCAGCCAGCGCGCCGAGCGCAGGCGCGTCGGCTGCGACGCGAGCTGGCGCGGCGCCACGTAGCGCGCCAGCCGGACCGGCGCGGCCGGCGTGGGCACGCCGTGCTCGTTGACCCACGCGAGCGCCGCGCCCAGCCCGCGGGCGACCCGCTCGCCGTGCGCGCGATCCCCGGTCCACACCGACAGCGTGCCGCGCGCGCCCGCGGCCAGCGCGATCGCCTCCGCCTGCGAGCCCGCCTCGACGACGGCGAGCACGGGGCCGGGCGCCGGCTCGCGCAGCAGCGCGGCGTCCGGCGGCACCGAGCGCAGCACGACCGGGGCGTAGAACGTCCCCGCCACGCCCGGCACGTCGAGCGGCCCGCCGCACAGCCGGGTCGCGCCGCTCGCCTCGGCGGCCGCGACGAGCGCCTCGATCCGCTCCCGGTCGGCGGGTCCGGCGAGCGGTCCGACCTCGGTCTCCGGCGCGCGCGGGTCGCCCACGCGCAGGTGCCGCGCGGCGTCCGCGACCCCGCTCGCGAGCGCGCCGGCCAGGGGCGGCACGGCGATCGCGCGGCCGATGCCGGCGTGCCCGCGGCCGCCGTTGGCGAAGGCGGCCCAGACCGCGCCGGTGACGGCGCGGTCCAGCGGCGCGCCGTCGAGCACGAGCATCGTGCCCTCGCCCGGCGGCGGGTCGAGCGTCACGACGTGGGCGGCGCCGGCGAGCGCGTCCGGCGCGACGATCGCGAGCAGCTCCTCGGGCAGGCCGGCGCGGACGAACGCGCCGCGCATGGCGGCGGCGGCGCGCGGCGCGGCGGGTGCCAGCAGCACGGCGTTGCCGGCGAGCAGGGCGGCGCCGACCTCGAGCAGCGGCGCGTTCCAGGCCGAGCCGTCGCGCACGTGGACGCCGGCGACGCCGAACGGCGCCTGCACGAGCGTGGAGCGCCGGCCCGCCCGGAGCGCCGGGACGGGGCCGAGCCGGCGGTCGGCGAGCGCGTCCGGGCCCTCGGCGGCGAGCCCGTGCAGCCCGCCCACCGACGGCAGCAGCTCGGCGAGCGTCGCCTCGCTGCGCGGCTGCCCGGTCTCGGCGGCGAGGAGGTCGGCCAGCGGGTCGAGCTCGTCCAGGACGGCCTTCGCGGCCCGGCGCAGGTAGCGCGCGCGATGGCGCGCCGGGACGAGCGCCCACATCGGCTGCGCGGCGATTGCTTCCTCGAGGTTTGCCATCGCACCTATCCTCGCAATCGTGAGAGCCGTTCCGCCCTCCCATCATCGCCTGACCGCGGCGGCGCCCCGGACTCGCCTCGAGGGCGGGCGCTGATGTCCGGGCGACGTTACGGAAAGCGCCAGGACGTCATCGTCCACGAGCTCGACCCGTTCAACGTCGAGACGTGCGCCGCCGCGCTGGCCGACGGGCCGCTCACCGCGACCGACGCGTTCTACGTGCGCGGCCACGGCGCCGTGCCCGAGGTCGACGCCGGCGCCTTCCACCTGATCGTCGGCGGGCTCGTGGAGCGCGAGCTGTCGCTCTCGCTCTCGACGCTGCGCGAGGCGTTCCGCGCGTGCGAGGTGACGGCGACGCTCCAGTGCGCGGGGAACCGGCGGGCCGGCCTGATGGCGATCCGCGACATCCCGGGCGAGGCGCCGTGGGGACCGGGCGCGACGGGCACCGCGACCTGGACGGGCGTGCCGCTCGCCGACGTGCTCGCGCTGGCCAAGCCGCTGCCGGAGGCGGCGCACGTCGGCTTCGACGGCGCCGACCTGTGCCCGGAGGCGAAGCCGCCGCAGCGCTTCGGCGGCTCGATCCCGCTCGACAAGGCCCGCCGCCCCGAGGTGCTGCTGGCGTGGGCGATGAACGGCGAACCGCTGAGCCCGGTGCACGGCGCGCCGCTGCGCGTCGTGGTGCCCGGCTACATCGGCGCGCGCAGCGTCAAGTGGCTCGAGCGGATCGAGGTCCGCTCCGCGCCGTGGGTGGGGTACTTCCAGCAGGTCGTCTACCGGCTGCTGCCCGAGGACGACACGCCCGGGCCGGGCCGCGGCATGCCCCTCGGGCTCGTGGCGCTGAACGCCGACATCCTCGCCCCGGCCGACGGCGCGACCGTCGCGGCCGGGCCGGTCGAGGTGCGCGGCTACGCGTTCGCGGGCGGGGAGCGCCACGTCGCGCGCGTCGACGTGTCGCTCGACGGCGGGGCGACGTGGCGGCAGGCCGAGCTGCTCGACGACCTCGGCCGCTGGGCCTGGCGGCAGTGGCGGATCACGCTCGACCTTGCGCCGGGCGGGCACGAGATCGTCGTGCGCGCGTGGGACTCGTCCGCCGCGACCCAGCCCGAGGACGAGGCCGCGCTGTGGAACCCGAAGGGCTACGTGAACAACGCCCGGCCGCGGATCCGCGTGGTCGCCGCCTAGTCGTCCGCGAAGCGGGCGACGGCCTCCGCCTCGGCGTCGAGCGCGGCCGCCACGCGAGGGTCGAGCGGCGCGAACGGGTCGAGCGCCACGACGCCGCGGGGCGCCGTCCACGTCGCGACGGCGCGGCCGTCGGCGATCGCCGTCGCGCGCAGCATCCCGCCCCCGGGATGGACGCGGCGGGCATGCTCGGGCGCGACCGCGTGCGCCCGGTCGCGCCAGCCGAGCAGGTAGGGGTCGAACGCAGGGAGCAGCCGCGGCGGCAGTTCGCCGCGCGCGGCGCGCGGCGTCCCTGGCCCGTCCTCGAGGGCCGCCGCGAACGCGGCGCGGGCGTCGCGCAGCCCGATCCCCGACCAGGCGGCGAGGTCCTCCGGCGCGGCCGGAGCGTGCCCCCGCAGGTAGCGGCGGGCCAGCTCGGCGAGGGCGGCGTCGCGCTCGCGCGCTGCCGGCTGCGGGCCGAGCCAGTCGGCGGTCAGCACGAACCCGTGGCCCTCGGGGAGCAGCGGGCCGTGCACGATCAGCCCGCGGGCGGCGGTGCGCGCGAGCAGGTGCGGCATGCGCTGGCCTGCGGTGGGGATGCCCGCCGCAGCGAGCCGCTCCGCGAGCTGCGGGCGCGCCAGCGGCCCGTCCGCCAGCGCGGCCACGAGCACGTCCGCGGCCCGATCCGCCGCGTCCGGCGTCACGTCGAGCTGCCCGAGCCGTCGCTCGATCGTCGCCGCGGTCTGGCGCGCGGTGAGCGCGTGCAGCCAGCCGTGGTCCTCGGCCGCGACGAGGTGGAGCGTGCCGCGCATCAGCCAGGCGACCACGAGCGAGCGGTCGGCGAGCGCGGCGTCGACGTCGGCCGCGCGCGCCGCCGCGCCCCGGGCGCGCAGGGCGAGGCGCGCCGAGCGCAGGTCCTGCGCCTGCACGGCCAGCAGGTGCGCGACCGCGTCGTGCGGGACGCGCGCCCCGCCGTCGAGCAGCTGCGCCGCGACGCGCCCGCGCCGCTCGGCGTCGCCCGCGCTCACCCGGAGACCACGACGCGGTAGCCGAGGTCGAGCGCCTCGCGGTCGAGGAGGTCGGCATGGCGTGCCGCCCAGGCGCCGCTCTCCAGGTCGGCGCGGAGCGACGCGACCATGGCGTCGACCTGCGCCGGCGGCAGCAGCGCGAAGACGGAGATGTTCGCCCGGACCGCCGGGTCGAGGTACGCCTCCGGCCGGCGCCAGTAGGCCATCAGGAACCCGTCGCGGCAGTCGTGCGGGATCGGCACCGGGATCTCGCGCGGCGCGCCGAGCGCGTCGCGCAGCACGTCGAACGTCCCGCGCATCCCGGCCGCGAAGTCGGGCAGGTGGTCGCGGACGAGCCAGAACGCGTCGCGGTACGCGGGATCCCACTGGAAGACGACCGCGCGGCGCGCGACCCGCCGCAGCTCGCGCAGCCCGGCCGCCCGGTCGGTCCAGTGGTGGTCGGAGAGGACGGCCATCGCGGCGTCGAACGCGCCGTCGGGGAACGGCAGCGCCTCGGCCCGCGCGTCGACGCACGGCGCGGCGCCGGGCGGCCGCTGGGCGCGCATCACCGCGGACGGCTCGACCGCCGTGACCTCCCGGTCGCGCGGCTCGTAGGCGCCGGCGCCGGCGCCGACGTTCAGGACCGTCCGGGCGTCGCCCAGGGCGGCGTGGATCGCGGCCGCGATGCGCGGGTCCTCGGCGCGGGTGCCGGTGTAGGACCCGCCGATCGCGTCGTACCGCTCACTCGTCACGGCCGCGCGCCCGCCGCAGCGCCTCCAGCCGCTCGCGCTGCGCCGCCTCGGCGTCGTCGGGCGCGTAGAAGCGCAGGTGCTCCAGGCCCTCGGGGAGGTGCTCCTGGTCGTTGACGTGGCCCGGCGCGCCGTGCGGGTACTCGTAGCCCTGCCCGCGGCCGAGCTTGCGCGCCGCGGGGTAGGCGGCGGTGCGCAGCGGCCCGGGCGGCGTCGCGGTGCCGGCTTCGGCGATGTGCGCCCGTGCGGCGCCGATCGCCCGCGTCGCGGCGTTGGACTTCGGCGCGAGCGACAGGTAGATCGCCGCCTGGCTGAGCGCGTACTGCCCCTCGGGCAGGCCGACGTGCTCCACCGCCTGGGCGGCGGCCACGGCCACCACGAGCGCCTGCGGGTCGGCGTTCCCGATGTCCTCGGAGGCGAGGATGATCATGCGGCGGGCGATGTAGCGCGGGTCCTCGCCGCCCTCGAGCATCGCGGCGAGGTAGTAGAGCGACGCGTCCGGGTCCGAGCCGCGCGTCGACTTGATCCAGGCCGAGATGTAGTCGTAGTGCTGGTCGCCGCCCTTGTCGTAGAGCACGGCCTTGCGCTGCATCGCGTCCTCGGCGTCCTGCACCGTGACGCGCCCCCACCCGTCGCCGGCGCGCCCGACGGTCTCGCAGGCGAGCTCGAGGGCGTTCAGCGCGGCGCGCGCGTCGCCGCCCGAGCGGGCCGCGAGGAAGGCGATGGCGTCGTCGTCGACCGCGGTCTCGCCGCACTCGCCGCGGTCCAGCGCGCGCCGCAGGAGGCCCTCGACGTCGGCGGCGCCGAGCGCGTGCAGCTCGTAGACCTGGGCGCGGGACAGCAACGCGGAGTTGACCTCGAAGTACGGGTTCTCGGTCGTGGCGCCGATGAGCGTGATCGTGCCCTCCTCGACGGCCGGCAGCAGCGCGTCCTGCTGGGCCTTGTTGAAGCGGTGGATCTCGTCGAGGAAGAAGATCGTGGACCGCCCGGCGCGGCGGCGCTCGCGCGCGCGGGCGATCACCTCGCGCACCTCGGGGCGCCCGGCGTTGACGGCGGAGAGCTCCTCGAACGCGGCGTCGGCGTGCTCCGCGGTCATGCGCGCGAGCGTCGTCTTGCCCGTCCCGGGCGGCCCGAACAGCACCATCGAGTGCGGGTGCCCGGACTCGATCGACGTCCGCAGCGCGGAGCCCGGCCCGAGCAGGTGCTCCTGGCCGACGTAGTCGTCGAGCGCGCGCGGGCGCATGCGCGCGGCCAGCGGGCCGTCGACCGGCGGCGGCTCGGGCCGCGCGTCGTCGGGCTCCGGCTCGGGCTCGAAGAGGGTGTCCACCGCCGAGACGGTAGACCCTTGGGTGGTTGTCGCGGCGGACCGGGGATGTCACGGTCGCGCCGTGATCCGCCGGTTCCTCCTCGCCGCCGCCGCGCTGCTCGCCCTCGCCGCCCCGGCCGGCGCGGCGACGGTCCAGGAGCTGCCGCCGGCGTACTCCTGCCCGACCGACACGGGCGGCGGCTGCTCCCCGCCGCCGCCGCACCTGCAGTACACCGCCGCGTCCGGCGAGGCGAACCGCCTCACCGTCACGTCGGGACCCGGCGGCCAGGAGTTCCGCGACGTCGTGCCGATCACCGTGGCGCCGGCGAGCTGCGCGCGCGTCGACGCCTTCGCCGTGCGCTGCTCGACCTTCGGCTTCGCGCTGTACAGCGCGAAGCTCGGCGACGGCGAAGACGCCGGCGATGCGACCGCCGCGCCCGGCGTGTCGATCGACGGCGGCCCCGGCGACGACCGGCTCGTGGGCAACTCGCTCGACGGCGGTGACGGGGCCGACACGCTGACGGGGGTGGACACGGAGTCGCTGGACGGCAGCCGGGGCCCGGCGTCGCTGGTGGGCGGCTCGGGCGCCGATCGGCTCGACGGCGCCGCGGCCGAGGCGACCGCCTCCTACGTGACCTCGGCGGCTCCGGTCCGGGTCGCGCTGCCCGCGAGCGCGTCGGGCGGCGACGCCGAGGGCGACGTCCTCGTGGGGATCGAGCACGTGACCGGCAGCCGGTTCGCCGACGTGCTCACAGGCGACGCGGGGGTGAACGAGCTCGAGGGCGGGCTGGGGGCCGACCGTCTCGCGGGCGGCGAGGGCGCCGACACCATCGACGGCGCGGCGGGCACCGACGCGCTCGCCGGCGAGGGCGGCGACGACACGCTGCGCGGGAGCGGAGGGCGCGACCGGCTGACCGGCGGGGCCGGCGACGACACGCTCGACGGCGACGGCGGGCGCGATCGGCTCGACGGCGGCGAGGGAGACGACCGGCTCGGCGCGACCGGCTTCGCCGCCGTCGGAGACCACGGGAACCGCGTCGCGTGCGGGCCGGGCGACGATCTCGCCAACGTCCGCTTCGACCGGGTCGCCGCCGACTGCGAGCGGCTCCTGTCCGAGGGCCTCGGCGGCGCCGAGCCCGCCGAGCTGCCGGCGGCGCCGGTGCGCATCCGGCGCGGCGCGGTGGTCCTGCAGCTGCCGTGCGTGCCGCGGCGCGGGCGCCGCTGCACGCTGGACATCGAGCTGCGCGCGAACGGCCGGCTGCTCGCGCAGCACACTGCCCGCATGCGCCGCGGGCGCCGCTATGTCGCCGTGCCGGTGCCGAGGGCGCGCCGGATCGCGCCCGAGGAGATCGAGCGCCTCGGGGTGAAGATCGTGCGGGTCGAGCCGGACCTCCGCTGGATCGTCATGGCCTGGACGATCGCGCTGCGGCCGTCCGGCTGAGCTCCGGGTATAGCCTGCGGGACCGCCGATGCGCGTCCCGCTCCGCACCGTGCTCCGCGAATGGGGCCGCCTCGGGCTGATCGGCTTCGGCGGCCCGCCCGCGCACGTGCTGCTGCTGCGCGAGCTCGTGGTGGAGCGCCGCGCGTGGATGACCGCGGAGGAGTTCGACGACGCCAACGCGGCGTGCCAGCTGCTGCCCGGGCCCGGGGTCGACGCAGCTCGCGATCTACTGCGCCGGACGGGTCGCCGGGATGCGGGGCGCCCTCGCCGGCGGCGCCGGCTTCATCCTCCCCGGGCTCCTGATGACGCTCGTGATCGCCGCGATCCTGCTCGGCGACGCGCCGCCGGAGTGGATCCTCGGCGTCGGCGCCGGCGCGGGCGCGGCGGTGATCGCCGTGATCCTCCAGGCGGCGGCCGTGCTGGGCCGCAGCACGCTGAGCGGGCGGCGCGACCGCCGCGGCCTGGCGTACGCGCTGGTGGCCGCCGCGGCGGCCGCGCTCGCCGGGCCGTACGTCGTGCTCGCGCTGGTGGGGTCCGGGCTGCTCGAGCTGGCGTGGCGCCGCCGCGGCTGGGCGACGGTCCACGCCTGGCCGGTCCTGCTCGCGGGCACCGCGGCGCTCCCCGGGGTGGCGTGGATGGCGATCAAGGTCGGGGCGCTCTCCTACGGCGGGGGCTTCGTGGTCATCCCGCTCATGCAGGGCGACGCCGTCGACCGGCACGGCTGGATGACGGCGACGGAGTTCGTGAACGCGGTCGCCTTCGGCCAGCTCACGCCCGGCCCGGTCACGCACACGGTCGCGCTCGTCGGCTGGGCGGCGGCCGGCATGGGCGGGGCGCTGCTCGCCTCCGCGATCGCGTTCGCCCCCTCGTTCCTGATGATCCTCATCGGCGGCGAGCGGTTCGGGCGCCTGCGGGACAACCGCACCGCGCGCGCGTTCCTCGACGGCGCCGCACCGGCGGCGGCCGGCGCGATCGCGGGCGCCGCGGTGCCGCTGCTCGGCGGCCTCGACGAGGCCTGGCAGCTGGCCGTGCTGGGCGTCGCGGGCGGCCTGCTGCTCGCGCGCCCGGCGCCGCTGCTGGCGCTCGCGGCGGGCGCGCTGGCCGGCCTCGCCGTCGCCCTCGCGGGCGGACCGCTCCCGGGCTGAGGCCGGCAGGGGCTACCGTCTTGCGGATGGATCTCCAGGCCGAGGCGACCGACGTCCTCTCCCGCCTCATCCGCTTCGACACGGTCAACCCGCCCGGGAACGAGCGCGCCTGCCAGGAGTGGCTGAAGGCGTACCTGGAGGACGCGGGCCTCACGTGCGAGCTGATCGCCGCCGACGGGGCACCCGAGCGGCCGAACCTGATCGCCCGGCTCGAGGGCGAGGCCGACGGCCCGGTGCTCGGCTACCTCTCGCACGTCGACACGGTGCTCGCCGACGCCGCCGACTGGCGCCACGACCCGTGGTCGGGCGAGGTCCACGACGGCGCGCTGTGGGGCCGCGGCGCCGTCGACATGAAGTCGCAGACGGCCGCCGAGGTGGTGGCCGCCGCGCACCTCGCCCGCCAGGGCTGGCGCCCGCCGCGCGGCGAGCTCAAGGTGATCTCCGTCGTCGACGAGGAGACGGGCGGCGCGCTCGGCGCCCAGTTCCTCACCGAGCAGCATCCCGACGCGGCGCGCGTCGACATGCTCCTCAACGAGGGCGGCGGCGCGGTCATCCCCTACGGCGACCGGCGGCTCTACGGCGTGTGCTGCGCCGAGAAGGGCACGTTCCGCTTCCGCGTGCGCGCCCGCGGCCGCGCCGGCCACGCCTCGGTCCCGGCGCTCGCCGACAACGCGCTGCTCAAGCTCCTGCCCGCGCTCGAGCGGCTCGGAGGCGGCCGCGCGGCGTACGACGTGGTCGACGAGCCGCGCGCGTTCCTGCGCGCGATCGGGGAGGATCCCGCCGACCCGGCGGGCGCGGTCGAGCGCCTGCGCGCGGTCGACCCGCGGCTCGCCGCGATCGTCGAGCCGACGCTCTCGGCGACGTTCGCGCCGACGCTCATCTCGGCCGGCTCGAAGATCAACGTGATCCCGGCCCGGGCCGAGTTCGCCGTCGACTGCCGGCTCCCGCCCGGCCTGGGCGGCGAGGTCGCCGAGCGGCGTGCGCGCGAGCTGCTCGACGGCGTCGACGGGGAGCTCGAGCTCGAGTTCACCGAGGCCGTCGTCGGCAACCGCTCCGCGATCGACACGCCGCTGATGGCCGCGATCTCCGACTGGGTGGGCGAGGCCGACCCGGGCGGCGAGGCCGTGCCGGTCGTGCTGCCGGCCTTCACCGACTCGCGCTGGTTCCGCGCCGCGTTCCCGGACTGCGTCGCCTACGGCTTCTTCCCGCAGCGCCACCAGGACCTGTTCACGTCCTGGCCGCTCATGCACTCCGCCGACGAGCGCCTCGACGTGCGCGACCTCGGATTCGCCACCGAATGCTTCGCCGACCTGCCCAGGAGGCTGCTCACATGACGACCCCCACCAAGCTCCGGCTCGGCGGCATGGCGCTGCGCAACGGCCTGCTCGTGCACGGCCCGACGCACTGGGCCGCGGCGGTGCGGACCGACGCCGGCGAGGTCAAGGCCGCCTCGGGACGCAAGCCGCGGCTGCGCGCCGCGGACGGGATCCCGGGGGTGCGCGGCGTGGTCCGCCTGGGGGAGGCGATGGCGGTGATCCCGCTCGTCAAGCGCGGGCTGCCCGAGATCAGGCTGCCGTTCCAGGACCCCTCCGTGCTCGCGGTCGCCGCGGGCGCGTCGCTCGGCGGCACGCTGCTGCGCCGCCGCGTGCGCGGCGCGGGGGGCGAGGTCGCCGCCGCCGGGATCTCGTTCCTCCCCGCCCTGTTCGCGCTGCGCGGCGGCGAGCTCGCCGCCTACCACGGCGTCGAGCACAAGGCGATCGGGGCCTACGAGGCCGACGACGAGGACGCCCGCGACGCGACGAAGGAGCACGAGCGCTGCGGCTCGCACCTCGTCGCGCCGATGCTGGCGTCCAACCTCGCCGGCACGCTGCTCCTGCGGCGGGCGGTCGAGCGGCCGGGGCCGCTGGCCGGCGGCGCCGTCGCGCTGGTCTCCACGGCCGCCGCCGTCGAGGTGTTCGCCTGGTGCGAGCGCAACGCGGAGACCCGCATGGCGCGCGCGCTCAAGCGCCCCGGCTTCGAGATCCAGCGCCTCGTCGGCACGCGCGAGCCCGACGAGCGCCAGCTCGAGGTCGGCCGCGCCGCGCTGGCCGAGATCCTGCGGGTCGAGCCGCCTCCGGCGGCCTAGCGGCGCAGCACCCAGCGCAGCCCGGAGCGCACGAGCGCCTCGTGCCGCGGGTCCGCCCAGGTGGCGGGGTGGTGGCCGAGCGCGTCGTAGAAGACGCGCCCGCGGCCCGGGCTGCGGACCCAGACCAGCGGACGGCGCGCGACGCCCCAGCGCAGGAGAACCTGTGCGCGACGGGCGACGCCGGGTTCGTGCACGTACCACTCCTCGCGCAGGCGGAACGTCGCCGGCACGCCGCGGACGGCCGGGTGCCCCGGGTCGACGACCGTCGCCGTCTCCGTCGCGCCGGGTTCCTCGTGATGGTCGAAGCGCCCGCCGAGCAGCGTCTCCCAGCCCGGCCAGGACCGGTACGTGCCGGTCGCGGAGTGGAAGCCGGCGAGCCCGCCGCCGCGGCGCACGAAGCGCCGCAGCGCCCGCCGGTCGCCGGGGATGTCGCCGTTCGTGAGCGCGAAGACGACGGCGTCGGCGCCGCGCAGCCGTGGGCCGGTCAGGTCGGCGGCGTCGACGTCGCGGACGTCGAGCCCCGGCCCCTCGAGCCGCTCCAGCGCCGCGCGGGCGGCGGGGATCGACGCGTGCCGGTAGCCGGCTGTGTCGGTGACCACGAGGACCGTCTGCGGCGCGGCCTGCGCGGGCGCCGCGAGGGCGGCGGCCAGTGCCAGCTGGACGAACATATGGGGTCCAGACCCTAGGCCAAGGCGCCCCGGTCCGGGCATACTGCCTGGATGATCGAAGGCTCCAACTGGCGTCCTCGCCAGACCGTCGAGGTCGTGGCGCAGCCGGCCACGACCAGCGTCCAGGAGTCGCACTGGTACGAGTGGAGCCACCTCGAGCCCGAGATCATCACGTGGGCGCCGATCATCTTCATGTTCCTGATCGTCGTCTTCATCTGGCGGACGCTCAAGCTGATGCCGCGGACCAAGCCGCAGCAGATCAAGCCGGAGTCGTCGGACTCGGTGACGTGGGGCGCGGTCGCGGGCGCCGACGAGGCCAAGGCCGAGCTCATGGAGGTCGTCGAGTTCCTCCGCGACCCGGCGCGGTTCCACGAGCTCGGCGCCAAGGTCCCGAAGGGGATCCTGCTCCACGGGCCGCCCGGCACCGGCAAGACCCTGCTCGCGAAGGCCGTCGCCGGGGAGTCCGGCGCGGAGTTCTTCTCCCAGTCCGCCGCGTCGTTCGTCGAGATGTTCGCCGGCCTGGGCGCGGCCCGCATCCGCCGGCTGTTCAACGAGGCGCGCAAGGCGAAGACGGCGATCATCTTCATCGACGAGCTCGACGCCGTCGGCGCCCAGCGCGGCACCGACAACAACTCCGAGCGCGAGCAGACGCTCAACCAGCTGCTCGTCGAGATGGACGGCTTCCACTCGACCGGGTCGCTCGTCGTGATCGCCGCGTCCAACCTGCTCGAGAAGCTCGACCCCGCGCTGCTGCGCCCGGGCCGGTTCGATCGCCAGATCCTCGTGTCGCCGCCGGGCATCGCCGGCCGCGAGCAGATCATGCGCGTCCACACGGAGGGCAAGCCGCTCGGGCCGGACGTCGACCTGGAGCTGATCGCGCGCCAGACCGCCGGCCTCGCCGGCGCCGACCTCGCGAACCTGTGCAACGAGGCCGCCATCTTCGCCGCGCGCGGGCACCGCCGCCATCTGATCCACGCCGACTTCGACAGCGCCGTCGAGCGCGTCGTCGCCGGCATGCAGTCGCGCCGCACGCTGACCGAGCACGAGCGCCGGGTCGTGGCCTGGCACGAGGCGGGCCACGCGGTGTGCGCGGAGCTGCTCCCGTGCGTCAACCGCGCCCACAAGATCTCGATCGTGCCGCGCGGCCAGGCGCTGGGGTACACGCTCAACCTCCCCGACGAGGACCGCTACCTCAAGACGCGCGAGGAGCTGATCGACCACATGACGATGCTGCTCGGCGGCCGCGTCGCCGAGGAGATCGTGTTCGGCGCCGTCACCACCGGGGCCGCGGACGACCTGCGCAAGGTGGCCGAGATCTCGCGCTCGATGATCCACGAGTGGGCGATGGGCACGTCGATCACGTCGCGCGAGATCGCGTCGCACGGCGGCGAGGTGTCCGACCGGACGCGCGAGCTGCGCGACGAGGAGCAGCAGCACCTCGCCGACGAGGCGCGCCGCGCCGCGACGCAGCTGATCGTCGACCACCGCGAGCAGCTCGACGAGATGGCGCACGCGCTGCTGCGCCACGAGGTGCTCGAGCGCGTCGACATCGATCGGATCATGGCCGGGACGGCGCGGTTCCGCCGCGGGGCCGGCGGCCTGCGCATCGTGGCGGCCCAGCCGATTCAGCCGACGACGAGCACGTAGGCGTCGCGCTCGACCGTCACGCGCTCGAGGCCGCGCTCGCGGACCTCGCCGTCGGCGTTGAACTCGGCGCCGTCCGGCAGCGCGACCTCGATCAGGTCGCCGCGGTGGTGGGCGACGCCGGCCTGCTCGGCGATCGTCCCGCGCTTGAGCCCCCACGCGCGGCGGGCGAGGCCCAGGCGCGAGCCGGCCGGGAGGATCGCGACGTCGAGCACGCCGTCGCCGGGGTCCGCGGCGCCGACCTGGGAGCCGCCGCCGAACGCGCCGGTGACGGCGACGATCACCTGCCACGCGGCGCCCTCGTGCACGGTCTCACCGTCGGCGCGCACCGTGCATGGCATGGGCGGGGTCGTCGCGGCGGCGCGCAGCGCGCCGGCGGCGTAGGCGAGCGGGCCGAGCCGCGGCTTGAGCGGCGCGGCGCGGCGGGCGGCGACCGAGGCGAGCCCCGCGCTCGCCACGTTGACGAACGGGCGGCCGTCGCCGAGCCGGCCCAGCTCGAACGCCCTCGTCCTGGTCCCGCTCCCGGCGAGGCGGGCCGCCTCGAGCGGGTCGAGCGGCAACCCGGTGGCGCGCACGTAGTCGTTCGCCGTCCCGCCCGGGATCACGCCGAGCGGGACGCCCAGCCGCCCGGCGAGCTCCGCGACCGCGGCGACCGTCCCGTCGCCGCCGGCCACGACGAGCCGCTCGGGCGCGGTCGCGGCCGCGCGCTCCAGCTCCTCGGTCTCGCAGCCGAAGACGGACACGTCGGCGTCCATGGCCCGGACCAGGGGCTCGGGGTCGAGCCCGCCCCCGGAGGCCCGATTCGCGATCAGCGCCACGCGCACCGTGCCCAGCCTAGAGGGCGAAGCCCGGTCAAGCCCGGGCATGGACGCCCGGCAGCGCGGTCAGGACGCGGTCCGGATGACCCGCGGAGCTACCCTCTGGCGCGTGTTTGAGCGCATCGACCACATCGGCGTGGCCGTCGACGATCTCGACGCTGCTGTGGAGCTCCATGCCGTGACCTACGGGATGCCCGTCGTGCATCGCGAGACCGTGACCGACCAGGGCGTCGAGGCGGTCCTGCTCGACGTCGGCGAGAACCACGTCGAGCTGCTGCGCCCGCTGGCGGGCGACACGCCCGTCGGCCGCTTCCTCGCGAAGCGCGGCCCGGGGCTGCACCACGTCGCCTATGAGGTGGCGGACATCGAGACGGCCCTCGCGGAGCTGCGCGACCAGGGCGTCCGCCTCATCGACGAGGTCCCGCGGATCGGCATCCGCGGGTCGCGCGTCGCCTTCCTCCACCCGGCGGGGAGCGCGTCGGTGCTGACCGAGCTGGTCCAACCCGCTACGTTCCCTGCATGACGGCGAGACGAGCGGCGATCGGCTTCCAGGGCGGGCAGGTGCTCTCCCTGCGCATCTCTGAGGACAACCTGACGGAGCTGCGCTCGGCGCTGTCCGGCGGTGGCGGCAGCGGCGGCTGGCGCGAGGTCGAGGCGGCCGACGGCGCCGTCGTGCTCGATCTCTCCCAGGTCGTGTACCTGCGCGTGGAATCCGACGAGCACCGCGTCGGATTCTGAGCGCCTGCGGGCATCCGGCCCGCAGGCCCGGCCGCGTCCGGCCGCCGGTGGCCGCTTGGCTCTACAGTCTCGCCGCGTGCCCGGCCTCCGCGTCCGCGTCAACAAGCTCGACCTCGCGCTCTACCGCCGGGTGCGGAGCGTCGCCCGCACGCCGGACTCGGTCCGCTGGGTCCGCAGCTACTCGCGGCTGGGCGAGCACGGCGCCCTGTGGCTCGCGGCCGGGGCGGCCGGCACGGCGCTCGACGGCCCGCGGCGCGGCCGCTGGGCCCGCGCGACCGCGAGCGTCGGCGGCGCCTACCTCGTCTCCACGTCGATCAAGCTGGCGGTCGGGCGCCGGCGCCCGGCGGTCGAGGACCTGCCGCACCTGATGGCGACGCCGACCGGCCTCTCGTTCCCCTCCTCGCACGCGACGTCGAGCTTCGCCGCCGCGCGCGCGTTCGGGCGCCTCGTGCCGTCGCCCGCGCTCTACCTCGCCGCCGTCGCGATGGGCATGTCGCGGCTCTACCTCGGCGTGCACTACCCGTCCGACGTCGCGGCGGGCGCGGCGCTCGGCACCGTCCTCGGGAGCCTCGGGCGATGAAGGTCGGGATCGTCGGCATGCCCAACGCCGGCAAGTCCTCCCTGTTCAACGCGCTGACCCGCGCGGGGGCGGAGGCCGCGAACTACCCGTTCACGACGATCGAGCCGAACGTCGCCGTCGTGCCCGTGCGCGACCCGCGGCTGGACGCGGTCGCCGCGACCGTCGGGGCGTCGAACATCGTCCCGGACACGATCGACTTCCACGACATCGCCGGGCTCGTCGCCGGCGCGCACAAGGGCGAGGGGCTCGGCAACCAGTTCCTCGCGAACATCCGCGAGACCGACGCGCTCCTGCACGTCGTGCGCTGCCACCACGACGAGGGCGTCATCCACCCCGAGGGCCGCGTCGACCCGGCGGCCGACATGGAGACGATCGAGACCGAGCTCGTCTTCGCCGACCTCGAGGCGGCCGAGCGGCGCCACGCGCGCGTCGTGCGCGAGGCGCGCGGCGGCGACAAGGCGGCCGTGGCCGAGGAGGCCTGGCTCGGCCGGATCATCGCGGCGCTCCAGCGCGGCGAGCCGGCCCGCACCGTGCCCGTGCCCGACGCGGCGCCCGCCGCCCTGCGCAACCTGTCGCCGCTCACCGGCAAGCCGGTCCTCTACGTCGCCAACGTCGACGAAGGCGACGACGGCGTGCCGTCGGTCGTCGCCGATCACGCCGCGGCCGTCGGCGCGGCCGCCGTGGCGGTCTCGTCGCGCATCGAGGCCGAGCTGTCCGAGCTCGACGACGACGAGGCCGCGGTCATGCGCGAGGAGCTCGGGGTCGGCGAGACCGGCCTGGACCGCGTCGTGCGCGGGGCGTTCGGCCTGCTCGACCTGATCGCCTTCTTCACGGCGGGGGAGGCCAAGCCGGCGCAGAGCTGGCACCTGCGCCGCGGGCTCACGGCCTGGCACGCGGCAGGCGCGATCCACTCGGACATCCAGCGCGGGTTCGTGCGCGCCGAGGTGATCGGCTGGGAGGCGCTCGTGGACGCCGGCGGATACGCCGGCGCGCGCGACAAGGGCGTGCTGCGCCTGGAGGGCCGCGACTATCCGATGGCCGACGGCGACGTCATCACCGTCAAGTTCACGCCGTAACAGCCGTTACACGAGGGGAAGATGCGCGCTTCCCTCGTCCTCGTCGCGGAAGGCTCGGACACGATCCGCGAGGTCCTCGTGCGCCAGCTCGGCGAGCGCGGCTACGACGTCGCGGCGGCTGCGGACGGCGAGGCCGTCCTGGCCCGCGTGGCCGAGCGCCGGCCGGACGCGATCCTGCTCGACCACCGGCTGCCCGGCCTCGGCGGCATGGAGGTGCTCGACCGGCTGCGGGCCGACGACGGGCTGGCGGCGGTCCCGGTGATCATGCTCACCGACGACCGCGACCGCGGCGAGCTGGTCGATGCGCTGCACCGCGGCGCCCACGACTACCTGGTCGAGCCGTTCGACCCCGCCGAGCTGGACGCGCGCGTGGCCGCCGCGCTGCGCGTCAAGTCGCTGCACGACGCGCTGCTCGACGCGAACCGGCGGCTCGCCGCGCAGGCGCTGACCGACGACCTGACCGGGCTGCCGAACCGGCGCGCCGGGACGCTCGAGCTCGAGCGCGCGGTGGCCCTCGCCGTACGCCACGGCCACGCGCTGGCGCTCGCCCGGGTCGACGTCGACCATTTCAAGCGGATCAACGACGGCCACGGCCACGCCGCCGGCGACGCGGTCCTCGCGGAGGTCGCGCGGCGGCTGGGCGACGCGGTCCGCGGCGGCGACCGCGTGGCCCGCTGGGGCGGCGACGAGTTCGTGGCCATCCTGCCCGACACCGACCGCGACGGGGCGCTGCGCGCCGCCGAGCGGCTGCGCGCCGCCGTCGCGGAAGCGCCCTTCGAGGTCGAGGGCGCGTCCGTCCCGGTCACCGTCTCCGTCGGCTGGGCGCACTGGTCCGGCGACACGCCGGGCGACCTGCTCGCGCGCGCCGACCGCTCCGTCTACCAGGCCAAGGACGCCGGCCGCGGAACCGTGCGTCCCGAAAAGTAGTGCCCCTGCGGGCATCCGGCCCGCAGATCTGACCCGGTCTGACGGCATCCGGCCGTCAGTGACCGCTTCGCTCTAGCCCTCCTCGAGCCGGACCGCGAGCCGCTCCATCCCGAGCTCGCGCGCGGCGGCCGCGCCGCCCTCGCGATCGAGCGGCCGGTCCGGCGGGCGCTCCACGTCGGCGTCGCGCAGCGTCGCGATGTCCTTGAAGCCGCGCAGCTCGTCCGCCTGCTCGATCAGCGCGCGCCGCACCGACGGCTTCTCGCGCACCGCGCCGGCGATCGCCGCCTCGAGCGTGCCGTGGCGGCGCAGCAGGTCCGCGGCGGTCTTCTCGCCGATGCCCTTGGCGCCCGGCAGCCCGTCCGACGGGTCCCCGCGCAGGGCGATGAAGTCCGGCACGGCCGCGGGCGGGATGCCGTAGCGCTCCTCGACCTCCGCGGCGCCCATCTCGTCGGGGCCCTCCTGGCGCGCGCGCTGGAGCAGGATGGTGATCCCGTCCCCGGCGCACTGGAACATGTCGCGGTCGCCCGTGAGGATCTGCGCGGCGCCGCCCGCCGCCACCTCGGCCTTGGCGTAGGCGTACATCAGGTCGTCGGCCTCGAGGTCGTCATGCCCGGTCACGGTGAACCCGAGCGCCTCGTAGAAGGCCGGCGCGCGCTCCCACTGGTCGGCGAGCGGGTCCGGCATCGGCGGCCGGTGCGCGTGGTACGGCGGGTAGAGGTCGGTCCGGTACGTGGCCGACTCCTGTCCGAAGCAGCACACGACCGCGCGCGGCGCGTAGCGGTCCACGCACCACAGCAGCTGGTTGACCGAGCCGAGCAGCGCGTTGACCGGCCGGCCGTCGGTGCCGGTGATGGTGTCCGGCAGCGCGAAGAACGCGCGGTAGAGCAGGTGGGGCGTGTCGGCGAGCAACAGGGGTTGCGGCATGACCGCGGAGGATAGGGTCCGCGCCCATGCGCACGATCACCGGACTCGCAGAGCTCAAGGACGCCGAGGGCCAGGACCTCGGCACCTCCGACTGGCACGAGGTCACCCAGCAGGCGATCGACACGTTCGCCGACGTCACCGGCGACCACCAGTGGATCCACGTCGACGTCGAGCGCGCGAAGCAGACGCCGTTCGGCGGCACGATCGCCCACGGCTACTACACGCTCTCGCTCGCGCCGATGCTGACCGAGCAGGTCTTCGCGCTCGAGGGCTTCGCGTTCGCGATCAACTACGGCCTCAACAAGGTCCGGTTCCCGGCGCCGCTGCCCGTCGGCAAGCGCGTGCGCCTGCACGCGAAGCTCACCGAGGTGTCCGAGGTCCCCGGCGGGGCGCAGATGACCGTCCAGGCCACTTTCGAGGTCGAGGGCGGCGACAAGCCCGTCTGCGTCGCGGACGAGATCGCCCGGGTGTATGAGGCTACCTAGCGGATGCGGACGGCTGGGCCCGCGTCGCCCCTGTGGCGGACGCGGTACAGGCCCGGGGCGGTGACGCCGTAGCGGTAGCGGCCGCCGCGGCGGGCCGTGGCCGTGCCGGCGACGATCCACGTGCCGCCGACGCGCCGCTGGACCGTGATCGCGTCGCCGCGGCGGGCGGGGATGACGCTGCCCGCGAGCGCGGCGATCTTCGGCGCCCGCGCGATCAGCGGCGCCTCGGTGCCCCCGTCGCCGTCGCCGGGCGGCAGCGGCCTGGGCGCCTTGCGCGTCCTGATCGACGTGAAGTAGGCCCACGTGTCGTAGAGGCCGAACTCGGCGCGCAGCGTCGCGCCCGTCACCCGGGTGCGGCCGCGCGATCCGACCACGTCGGCGGCGACGATCCGCGGCGAGCGGCCGCGCGTGACGACCTTGATCCCCTTGAAGCGCCCGCGCACCAGCGAGCCGAGCCTGGCGCGGGCGCTCGCGTAGCTCATGCGGATCGGGCCCCAGCGGTGGCGCGGGGACACGCTGTCGAACTCGTCGACGACCGACTTGAGCCACGGCTGCGGCGTGTCGCCCAGCGACGTGTTCTCGACGTCCTCGGTGCGCCCGCCGGAGGTGGAGAAGAAGTACGTGGCGACGGGGCGCCCCTGGTAGATGACGAGCTGGTCGGCGGTCGCCTGGGTCGCCTCGTTCGTGGACGCGACCTCGACGGCCGCGCCGCCGTAGACCTGCGAGCGCGTGTCGGGGTAGTGGTCGAAGCCGTCGCCGCCCTTCGTCGTCGTGAGCGCGTAGGTGCGCGCCGCGACGGCCTGGGCCTTGAGCGCCTCGATCGGCCACGAGGACGGCGACTCGAGCGGCACGACGCCCTGGACGTAGTCGTCGACGTCGACGGCGTTGATCGCGTTGATCCCGCCGAACGTGCCGGCGCGGAACTCGAGCGCGCCGCGGTAGGTCCCGTTCACGCGCCCGTTGCCGGCGCGCCCCTTGAGCGTGAGCGGCTGCTGCCCGGTCGCGCGCAGCGGCGCCGGGACGGTGGCGAGCACGCGCCCGCTCCGGCTCGTCAGCTGCACCTGGCCGCCGGCCCGCCCGCGCACGACGTAGGTCTTGTTCGGCGAGAGCGGTCTGCCGCCGGCCCGCGTGGCGCCGGAGAACGACGCGCTGCCGCTCGTGGACTGCAGCAGGACGCGCACCTCGCGCGGCTGGTCGAGCGTGCCGAGCGCCGTGCCCGTGTAGTAGTGGGCGAGGATCCGCTTGTAGTCCCAGCCGTGGGACGCGTAGCCCATGGCGCCGTACTGGCTCATGCCCACGCCGTGGCCGAAGCCCGCCCCGCGGATCGTGAAGCGCTTGGCCGCATCGGCAGGTGCGGCGAGCCCGCCTGCGACGGCGAGGGTGATGGCGATCGTGCTGAGGTTCCGAGTCATGGTGGGCCGGGAACGTCCCTAAGGTAGCCGGACACCCGGACCGGCGGGAAGTTGCGCAAGCGAAAGGGAGCCGTGGCGGAGCGCAGGGCGTCTGATCTGTTCGTGGAGTGCCTCGAGGCCGAGGGGGTCAAGCACGTCTTCGGGATCCCCGGAGAGGAGACGCTGGACCTCAACGAGTCGCTCGAGCGGTCGTCGATCACCTTCATCCCCGTGCGCCACGAGCAGGGCGGCGCCTACATGGCCGACATGTACGGCCGCCTCACGCGGCGCGCCGGCGTGTGCCTCGGCACGCTCGGGCCGGGCGCGACGAACCTCATCACCGGCGTCGCCGACGCGTTCCTGGACCGCTCGCCGCTCGTCGCCCTGACCGGGCAGGCGGACCTCGAGCGGATGCACAAGGAGTCCCACCAGCACATCGACGTCGTCTCCATGTTCAAGCCGGTGACGAAGTGGAACGTGCGCCTGCAGTCCTCCCGGGTGATCCCCGAGGTCGTGCGCAAGGCCTTCAAGGTGGCGCAGGCGCAGAAGCCCGGCCCGACGCACATCGAGCTGCCCGAGGACGTGATGGCCGACATGGTCGACGCCGCGCCGCTGCCGGCGCAGGTGCGCGTGCGCCGCCCGGAGCCCAGCGGCCGCGAGCTGCTGGAGGCGACCGAGGTGATCCGCAGCGCGTCCAACCCGATCGTGCTCGCCGGCAACGGCGTGGCGCGCGTCGGCGCCGCGGCCGCGCTGCGCGAGTTCGCCCGCGCGA
The DNA here is from genome assembly GCA_963827335.1 of uncultured Solirubrobacteraceae bacterium. Taxonomy (GTDB): domain Bacteria; phylum Actinomycetota; class Thermoleophilia; order Solirubrobacterales; family Solirubrobacteraceae; genus DASQMT01. The sequence continues at coordinate 3,155 of CAWHAP010000021.1, read as the reverse complement.
CCGGGATCGGCGTCGCCGAGACGTTCATGGGCAAGGGCCTCCTCGACTACGAGGACCCGCGGGCGCTCGGCACCGTCGGGCTGCAGTCGCGCGACTACACGCTCGCGGGGTTCGAGGACGCGGACGTCGTGATCACCGTCGGCTACGACCTCGTCGAGCACGCGCCGAAGCACTGGAACCCGCACGGCGACAAGAAGATCGTCTGCATCGACACGGTCTCGGCCGAGGTCGACGAGCACTTCATGACCGAGGTCGACCTCGTCGGCGACATCTACCACATCCTCTCGCGCCTGGCCGAGGAGCTGCGCGACGGCGGCTGGGCCCTGCGGCACTCGCGCCTCAACGACCTGATCCTCGGGCGCTTCGAGGCCGGCCGCGGCGACGACGCCTTCCCGGTCCGCCCGCCGCGCGCGCTGTGGGAGATCCGCCAGGCGCTCGGCCGGGAGGACATGCTGATCTCCGACGTCGGGCTCCACAAGCTGTGGATCGCCCGCATGTTCCCCGCCCACGAGCCCGACACGGTGATGATCGCCAACGGCCTGGCCGGCATGGGCGTCGCGCTGCCGACGGCGATCGCCGCCAAGCTCGTGCACCCGGAGCGCAAGGTCGTCACCGTCAACGGCGACGGCGGCTTCCTCATGAACGTGCAGGAGCTCGAGACCGCCGTGCGGCTCCGCACCCCGATCGTCAACGTGATCTGGGAGAACCGCCAGTACGGCTCGATCGTGTGGAAGCAGGACAAGAAGTTCGGCCGCCATTTCGGGACGGACTTCACCAACCCGGACTTCGTCGGCCTCGCGGCCGCGTTCGGCATGCCGGCCTGGCGCATCGAGGCGGTCGACGACTTCGGCCCCACGCTGCGCCGCGCCCTCGACCTCGACGTCCCGTCGCTGATCGTGCTGCCGATCGACTACTCGCTGGACGTCGCCATCTCACATGAACTCGGAACGGAGACCGTCGCCGCATGAGCATCACCGCATCCCAGGAGCAGGCCGTCCTCGAGGCCGTCCCGCACCAGCTGTTCGTCGGCGGGGAGTGGCGCGACGCCTCGGGCGGCGCCACGCTCGGCGTCGAGGACCCGGCGACGGGCGAGACGCTCGTGGAGATCGCCGACGCGACGCCCGAGGACGCGTCCGCGGCGCTGGACGCCGCATGCGCGGTCCAGCACGAGTGGGCGGCGCACGCGCCGCGCGAGCGCGGGGAGATCCTGCGCCGGGCGTTCGAGGCGATCACCGCGCGCGCCGACGAGCTCGCGCTGCTGATGACGCTGGAGATGGGCAAGCCCGTCGCGGAGTCCAAGGCCGAGGTGACCTACGCGTCGGAGTTCCTGCGCTGGTTCGCCGAGGAGGCGGTGCGGATCGAGGGGCGCTTCGCGACCGCGCCGAACGGCCAGGGGCGGCTGATCACGATGCGCCAGCCCGTCGGGCCGTGCTACGCGATCACGCCGTGGAACTTCCCGATGGCGATGGGCACGCGCAAGATCGGCCCGGCGATCGCGGCCGGCTGCACGATGGTCATCAAGCCGGCGCAGCAGACGCCGCTCTCGATGCTCGCGCTGGCGAGGATCCTCGAGGAGGCCGGCCTGCCGGCGGGCGTGCTGAGCGTCCTCACGTCGCGCTCCTCGAGCGAGGTCTCCAAGCCGATCATCGGCGACCCGCGCCTGCGCAAGCTGACGTTCACGGGCTCGACGGAGGTCGGGCGCAAGCTCGTCGAGCAGTCCGCGCAGGGTCTGCTGCGCACGTCGATGGAGCTGGGCGGCAACGCGCCGTTCCTCGTCTTCGCCGACGCCGACGTCGACGCCGCGGTCGAGGGCGCCGTGATCGCCAAGATGCGCAACATGGGCGAGGCCTGCACGGCCGCGAACCGCTTCCACGTCGCCGGCCGCGTGCAGGAGGAGTTCGCCGAGAAGCTCGCGGCCAAGCTCGGCGCCATGAAGGTCGGGCGCGGCACGGAGGACGACGTCAAGGTCGGGCCGCTGATCGACGCGAGCCAGCGCGACAAGGTCGCCGAGCTGGTGCGCGACGCCCTGGGCAAGGGCGCGCAGGCCGTCGTCGGCGGCACGGAGCGCGACGGCGCGGGCTACTTCTACGACCCCACCGTGCTCGCCGGCGTCACCCCGGACGCCGACCTGCTGCGCGAGGAGATCTTCGGCCCCGTCGCCCCGGTCATCGGGTTCGACGACGAGGAGGCGGCGATCGCCGCCGCCAACGACACCCAGTACGGGCTCGTCGCCTACGTCTACACGTCCGACATCAAGCGGGCGTTCCGCGTGATCGAGGGGCTCGAGACCGGCATGGTCGGCCTCAACCAGGGCATGGTCTCCAACGCCGCGGCGCCGTTCGGCGGCGTGAAGGCCTCCGGCTTCGGCCGCGAGGGCGGCAAGGAGGGCATCGACGAGTACCTCGAGACGAAGTACGTGGCGATGGCGATGTGAGCACGCCGCTGGACACGGTGCGGGAGTGGTACGAGCTCGCGCGCGCCGAGGGCGTGCCGGAGCCCGAGGCGGCCGCGCTGGCCACGGCGAGCGCGGAGGGCCGGCCCTCCGCGCGGATGGTGCTGATCCGCGGAATCGACGACCGGGGCGTCGTCTTCTACACGAACCGCAGGAGCCGCAAGGGGCGCGAGCTGGCAGAGAACCCGTTCGCGGCCGTGACGATCCACTGGCACGCCGTGCAGCGCCAGATCCGGCTCGAGGGCCGCGTCGAGCCGGTGCCGGAGGAGGAGTCCGACGCCTACTTCGCCGGCCGCGGCCGCGGCAGCCAGCTCAGCGCCTGGGCGTCGGAGCAGAGCGCGCCGATCCCGGACCACGCGACGCTCGAGCGGCGCGTGGTCGAGGTCGGCGACCGCTACCCGGACGCGGTGCCGCGCCCGCCGCACTGGGGCGGTTACCTGCTGCGCCCGGACGCCGTCGAGCTCTGGCAGGGCCGGCCCAACCGGCTGCACGAGCGCGTCGTGTACCGTCGCGAGGGTGACGGCTGGCGGTCCGAGCGCCTCGCCCCGTGAGGCCACGACCTACTTCCGCCCCGCCGGCCTGGCGGGCGTGGAGGCGCTGCACGCGAGCTTCGTGACGCACGCCTACCGGCCGCACTCGCACCCGACGTGGACGGTGGCGATGATGGAGCGGGGCGCGGCGGCCTTCGCGCTCGACGACACCG
>CAWHAP010000020.1:0-255655 GCA_963827335.1 uncultured Solirubrobacteraceae bacterium | reverse complement strand
TGACGCGCTTGCGCACGTCGGCACACACGAGCAGCCGGTACGGCCTTGCTCGACACCTACGGGCACCCGCAGCGAGCCCTGCCGCTTCCAGCGGGCGAGCCGGCCGAGCGCAGACGTGAACTGATCCGAAAGCTCACCGTGGAGTCTGACGTCCGCGCCGCGGCGCCGGTCACGCGACAGGTAGTAGGCCGTCCTCGACCGAGCGGCCCTTGCGCTGCCACGGTTGGCGATCGTGACGTTCACAGACACGCTACCGCCCGCCACGATCGTTTCCGCCCCGGTCTTCACCGTGACGACGCGGAGGTCGGCGAGGCTGCGTGTCGCATCTGCCCGCCGAGGCGCCGCGTCGGCGGCACGGGGCTGTCCCAGCGCTGCCTGCGTCCCCGGCGCCGCGCCGTCGTGCGCCGGCGCGGAACTTGCGGCGCCACCCGCGGCAAGGGCGCCGAGCGCGAGCATGTACGGCCACGCACGGCCGGGGCGGATGAAGCTGCTCATGAGCCGTGACACCACCAGCCACCTTCCTCGAACGGCACGTACTGCTGAGTGGTCGGCCTGCCCCAGGAGCGCGTGGACGGGTTCCACGCATAGGCGACCACATACGCGGCATACCATCCCCGGCCCAGCCAGAAGTCAGGACCGCCAACCGTGATCGTCTTGCCGATCCGGTCGGCGAGGTATCTGTTCCAGTCGCCGGACCGCCACGTCCCGGTCTCGTAGTTGTAGATGTACTCCTTCGCGGCGACCCACTGCTGGTCGTAGCCCGGCAGCGGCAACAGATCGCTGCTCTCGATGCTGACGTGCGGGCCGGTGAGGCGCTCCACCCAGCTGTAGTTGCAGTTCGCGGTGAGGCTGCCGCTGTTGGCCTGCGCGGTCGTAGCAAGGCACAGCGCAGCGAGGAGGCCCGCGCCCAGCAAGGACGCAGCGCGACGGATGCGAACCATGCTCGGCCATGAGCGCGCGACACACCTCTCAGGGGCCGTGACGGTCCCCCCTTCCCCGCATCTGGCGACGTCTGTCCATCGGTGGTTCTCCTTTCGCGCGCCGCCCGGCGCGCCTGGGACGGAGTTGACGCCTCCAAGCGTGCGGATCGGGCGCGACCGGCGGTAGGCATCCATGGTTCGGTACGCACCCACCCACGCCCGCCGAGTGATCGGCGATGCGCTCGAGCATCGCAATGTCCACCGGCGCGCCGGCGGGCAGCCGTGAAGCCCAGGCCTGGAGCGCATCGCGCCGGGAGAACGACGACTTGTGCTCTGTCAAGCCGCGCTCGCCAGCGAGCTCACGGGCGACCGAGGCGAGAAGCTCGCCGTCCAGTGACGGAGCTTCGCGGCCGAGAAGCGCCTCGAGCTGCTCGGAGCTGAACCCGAGCTCCTCGGCGCGCGCTCGCCACGCCGACACGAGCGTGGCCGGGTCGACGTCGTGCTCCTTGCGTCGCCGGGTGTCGAGGGCGGCGGCCTGCGCTGCCCGCGGTCCGGACGCCCCGCGCTCCTCGAGCGCGGCCTCGATCTGCGCCCGGCGCCGCGAGAAGGCGCGCAGGACGTCCGCCGGCACGCCATCGACGTCCGCGATCCCGTTGCGCACCGGCGTCCACGCGACGCCGAGCTCGCGCGTCAGCTCCGCCCGCAGCCTCGCCTCGTACAGATAGCCGGCGGTCTTGCCATGCGCGTAGAGGCGACGCCCGTCGAGCGCCGACCAGCGCCCGTCGTCCGCCTGGACGAGATTGGCGACGAGGACGTGCGTGTGCAGTTGCGGATCACCGGCGCGGGAGATCCGGTGCCGGAACGCCGCCGCAACGAAGCCGCGCCCACGCACGCTGATCGCGCCGGCGGCGCCGCGACGCGCAACCGCAGCCTCCCGTTCGAGATAGGCGAACGCGTCGCGCACGGCCGTCTCATGGGCGCAGCGGATCGTCGCCCGCATTCGCTCGTCCCCGATCCCGAAGAGCACGCTGACGCTCTTCGGCGCCGAGAAGCTGACGTCGAAGCCTGGGACGCGCGCTGCGGCGTGACGCCCGAGCGGATCGCCGGTCGCCGGGTCGGCTCCTTCGAGCACCCGCCGGAGCGCGGCGCCGTCGACGCCATCGGTGAGCTTCAGCTCTGCTGCACCCGCACCCATCCAGACGCCGTCCGAGTCTCCGCCGTCCGAGTAGTAGTCCTCGACGCCCGACGAGACGCTCAGCGCACGATCAACACGGCCGCCCGCCTGCTCGAGGTAGTAGTCCGCCTGCCCAGAAGCCAGCTTGCCGATCGAGAGCACCAACCCTTAGGCCGCTGAGACGTCCTACGGGCAAGGAACTACGAGACGACAACAGCGGGCACGCACTTGCACATCGTGCGGGTACCCCCTTCGGGAGGCCGTTGGCGTCCGGGGGGGCTCGTAGCTTCGGCGCGGCGGGTTGACCCGGCACTTGCATGTCGCCGCGGTTGTCGTGGCTGACCGCTAATGAGTCATGTCGCCCGCCGCGTCGGAGGATTGCTGGCGTGACTTGATAGGAGTTTGGCCCTTTGTGGCCTTGACGATGTGCTGTCCGCCGGCCGTCCGCTATTGCAGATGTCGAGTCAGGAGGACCGACCGTTGATCGTGATCGGAGTCGACGCGCACATGCGCTCGCACACGGTCGTGGCCGTCGATGCGGGCACCGGCCGCCAGCTCGAGGAGCTGACCGTCAGGGCCGATGAGGCGGGGTACCGCCGGCTGCTGGAGTTCGCGAAGGACTCGACGAGGAGCGTGACTGGGCGATCGAGGACTGCCGCAATCTGTCCCGGCATCTAGAGGCGGCGCTGCTGAAGGCGGGCGAGCGGGTTAGTCGTGTGCCTCCGAAGCTGATGGCCGGGGCCCGCAAGTCGGCGCGACGTTCGGCAAGTCAGACCCGATCGACGCGCTGGCGATCGCTCGGGCGGCGCTGCGCGAGCCCGACCTGCCGGTCGCGCAGCTCGCGGGGCCCGAGCGCGAGATTGCGCTGGTGCTCGATCATCGCGCGAACCTGATCGTCGAGCGCACCCGGCTGCAGTCGCGGTTGCGCTGGCTGCTCTTTGAGCTGGACCCAACGATCGAGCTCGCCGGCCGCTCGTTGGACAACATGCAGGTCCTTGGAGCGGCTCAAGCGCCGGCTGGGCAAGCAACCACCGAGCATGCTGCTGCGCATCTGCCGCGAGCTGCTGAGCCGGATCCGCGAGCTCACCCTCCAAGTCCGAGCGCTGCAGCGCGACCTGCGGCCGCTGTGCGCGCGAGCTTGACGCCGTCAGCGGTGGCGACGTACAGGTTCTGCGCCGCGTACGGCTGGCGGCGGTCGCCGCGGGTGCGGCGACGGCGAGCGCCGCCAGCGAGGTGGCGGCGATCGACGCGGTGCGGAGGTGCTTCGGCATCGGATGACTCCTTGGGTCGGGGGTGTGAAGCGATTGCCAGCTTCCGACCGATCCGCACTGCGGTCGTCAGTAGTCACCTACGCAACCCGTCGCCGGGTGCAGTAGCTCGTGACCGACGACCGGAGGGCCGCTGGGCCGGAGGCTGCCCCTGTTCCGCACACCACCCAGCCACAGGAGGCTCGCATGTCCAGCATCGCCCTTCGTGCCGCCGTCGCCACCGGTCTCGTCCTCGCGGCGGCCGCTCCGGCCGTCGCGACCGCAGCTCCTTCGACCGCGGCCGCGTCGCAGTCGAAGATTGTCCGCACCTACGAGGTGAGCGTGCAGCCCGGCATCCTCGCCAAGGGGAACGCGGCTCAGGCGAAGGTCGTCGTCCGCAACCCCGAGTCCAGCGTCGCGAACTGGTGGAGCAAGGGCACGATCGCGAAGGTCGTCCGCAAGGGCGTCAACGGCAATGACCATATGCTGTACACGGCCCAGGGCTACCGCTGCACGCCGTCGGTGACCGGCCAGAACGCGAGCTTCACGTGCAAGCTGCGCGGCGGTGACGTCGCCACCGCGATCAAGCTGACGTTCGGCGCCCGCTAAAGGGCTGAGCGGCGAACGAACGGCCGGCGCGGGGCGGCACCGCCGCGCCGGCCGGTCGTGTGCTCACAAGCGCGAACGGACCCACGCCGTAAGCGTGTCTGCGCCCAGCGTGACGAGCCGCTCCGCCGCCGGGGCCATGGCGTGCAGGCGCTCCGCCTGGCCGGGCCAGCGCCGCTCGCCGGCGCGGCGGCAGATGAGCAGCGGGCTGGCGATCCGCTCGGCCTCCCCGTCGAGCCGGAAGCAGCGGACCCGCCGCCAGCGCGCGTAGCCCGGAAGCCGGTCGGGGCCGTAGGGCCGGGCGCGGCGGCGCAGCGCCATCGACCGCTCAGGCGAGAACAACGCTTCAAGGCGCAGCTCCCGCTCGAACGCCGCGGGATCGCGGCGGCGCAGCGCCGCGAGGGCCGCCTCGGGCAGGAGGTCCGTCCACTCGGTCGCGGCGTCGACCACGCCAAGCACCACGGCCGCCGCGGCGAAGCGGTGCTCGTAGGCCAGCGCCCGTGCCACGCCGTAACCGGCATGGCCAATGCCGATCACGGCCATCCGGACGGCGTCCACGTCCGGACGCGCGGCCATCGCGCCGGCGACCGACGAGAGCACCGCCTCCCAGTCCGGGCGCAGCGGCCACGGCCGCTCGAACGTCATCCAGTGGTACCCGAGCGCGCGTGCCGCGGCACCCGCCGCCGCCCAAGCGTGCACCGCGGGAAGCTCGCCGCCGACAGAGGCGGGCGAAGGGGCCGCGGGGAAGAACGACGCGCAGGCCCGCCGGTAGGGACGGCGAGGATGGCCAGAGGGAGGGATCGCACGGTCCCAGCAGGCGAGCTGGCGCCCCCAAAGGTCGTGCTCGGCGACGGAGCCGTCGGTGCCGCCGATCAGCGCGAGCGCGGCGCCGTAGCACGCGGCCGCGCGGAGGTACGCGCCAGCCGCCCAGGCATCGCCGCCGGCGGACGTCCACTCGCGCAGCCAGGCGTCGCGATCGCCATCAGGGACGCGCGCGGCGGTTCCGAGCAGCGCATCCGGATCGGCCGCGCCCCAGCGGGCTGCAGCGAGCAGATCCTCGAGCTGCTTGCGGAAGGCGGGATCGGAGAACACGCCGTTCACTCTGGTTGCGCGTCCCCGCCGTTCCTCCGTATTCCGCTACGCAATTCGCATGGCGTAGAGTCGGCGATGCGGTCATGCCCGGTCCCCCCACACCGCTCAGTGCGAACTGGCCGCTGCTCGGCCGCGACGCCGAGCTGGCGGGCATCGCCCGGGCCCGCGCCGACGCCGCGTGCGCGGGCGTCGTCGTGCGCGCGGCCGCCGGCATCGGCAAGTCGCGCCTCGTCCGCGAGGCGTGCGCAGCGGCCGCCCGCGACGGCGCGCCCGTCGACTGGATTCAGGCGACGCGCAGCGCGGCCACGGTGTCGCTGGGTGCGCTCGCGGGCGTGATCCCCGAGGAGGTTCGCACGGACGATGCACTGGAGCTGATGCGCCGCAGCAGCGACGTCCTGCGCGCCCGAGCGAACGGCGGCCGCATCGTGCTCGGGCTCGACGACGCTCAGCTCCTGGACCCCGTCTCCGCGGCGCTGATCCTGCACCTGACCGTCACGGGCACGGCGTTTGTCGTCGCGACCGTGCGATCGGCCGAGCCGTGCCCGGACGCGATCGTCTCGTTGTGGAAGGACGCGGGCGCGCGCCGGCTCGAGCTCATGCGCCTGAGCGACCACGCGGTGGGCCGCCTCGTCGAGGCCGCGCTCGGCGGGCCGGTGGAGCAGGGCACGCTGCGCTGGCTGGTGGAGCGCAGCGGCGGCAACGCGCTCTATCTCCGCGAGCTGGTGCTGGGCGCGATCAGCTCGGGCACGTTTGCGAACACCGGCGACCTGTGGCGGCTGAGCGGCACGCCGCCGGTCACGCGATCGCTGATGGAGCTCGTCACCGGTCGACTCGACGCGCTCAGCGACACCGAGCGCGCCCCGCTCGAGGCGCTCGCGCTCGCCGAGCCGCTGAGCGTAAACGAGCTCGCCGCGCTCGGCGACATCGATGCCGTCGCGGCGGTGGAGACGGCCGGGCTCCTTGCGGTGGAGCCCGACGGATCGGCAGTCCGGCTCGCGCATCCGCTGTACGGCGATGTCGTCCGCAGCCGGCTCCCGCTCCTGCGCGGCCGGCAGTTGCGGGGCCGAGTCGCAGACGTCATCCGGCGGCGCGAGCCGCTCTCGGGCGCGGACTCGCTGCGCGTCGCGCGGCTGCTGCTCGACGCGGGCACCGAGATCCCGGCCGAGCTGCGAGTGCCGGCGGCGCGGGCGGCGAACCTCGCCGGCGACCCCGACCTCGGCGCCACGCTCGCCGCGTCGGCGCTCCAGGACGGCGCCGGGCTGCCGGCCGCGCTCCTGCTCAGCCGTGCGCACACCGTGCGCAGGCGCTTCGCGGAAGCCGAGGAGGTGCTCGCGGCGGTCGCGTCCGCCACCGGCCCGGACGACGCAGGAATCGACTACCTGGAGCAGCGCGCGCACGTGCTGCATTGGGGGCTCCACCGCAGCGACGACGCGCGAGAGCTGATCGAGGACGCGCGCGCCTGGTCGCCCGCGCGGGAGTGGCAGCGGCGGCTCGAGCCGCTCCGCGCCGCGTTCGTGGAGGGCGACGACGGGCTCGACGCCCTCGCCGCGGCGGTGGCCGATCGCGATGCCGACGCGTCGACGCGGACGATGGCCGAGCGCCGCTTCGCGCTGCGCCTGTTCCTCGCCGGCCGGACGCGCGAGGCGCGCGAGCGCGTCGCGGCGGTGCTGCCCGACATCCCGCTGCGCGGCTACCACGACGCGCTCGCGCTCGGGCTCTGGCGCCTGCTCGCGTTCGAGACCGGCGAGGGCTGGGACGACCTCGACGAGTTCATGCGTACCACGCTGGACGACGCCGTTCGCCTGAACGACCACGAGGCGGCCGGCCATGCCGCGTTCAGCCTTGGCTACGTCGCGTTCATGGCCGGGCGGCACCGGAACGCCGCCCGTTGGCTCGCCGAGGCCGAGCTGCACTTCGAGCACCACGACACGTTCGGCACGCTCATCCACGTGCGCGCCGTGCAGGTCGGTGTCGCGTTCCACCGCGGCGATCTCGACGGCACGACGGCGGCCGCGGCGCGGCTCGAGCACGCGCTGGGGGACCGCGCGCCGCTCTCCACGCAGGCGCCCTACGTCGCGCGTGCCCGCGGCTGGGCCGCGCGCGTGCGCAGCGACGCCGAGGCGGCGGAGCGACTGCTCGCGGACGCCGCGCGGCTCGAGGCGCAGATGCCCGTCTACGCCGCGCAGCTCATCTACGAGGCGCTGCGAGCGGGCGCGCCCCGTCGAAGCTCGGGCTCGCCGCGGTCGCCGCCCGCTGCGACGCTCGCCTCGTCGGCGGGTACGCGCGCCACGCCGCGGCGCTCGCGGCCCGCGACGGCGAAGGGCTCCTGGAGGTCGCCGAGGAGCTCGCCGCGGCCGGCGCGCTCCGCTACGGGTCCGAGGCCGCGACCGACGCGGCGCAGACGTTCGCGCATGCCGGCCGACAGGCCTCCGCGCGTCGCGCTCTGTCGCGCGCGCGCGAGCTACACGTCGCCGGGGAAGGCGCGCCGCCGCCCGACGTCGACGGGCTCGGCGGTGTCGCGGTCGGCCTCACCCGCCGGGAGGCGCAGGCGGCCGCGCTCGCCGGACAGGGCGCCTCCAACGCGGAGATCGCCGAGCGGCTCGGCCTGTCGGTACGAACCGTCGAGAGCCACGTCTACCGCGCCATGCAGAAGCGCGGCGTGAACGATCGCAGGGACCTCTGAGGCGAAGCGCAATGGTCGACTACGCGCCCCCGCCGTCGTCCGAGTGGCCGTTCATCGGCCGCACAGGCGAGCTCGACCGCATCGCCGGCGCCCGCCGCTGCGGTAGACCTGGAATCGTCCTGCTGGCCGGCGCCGGCGTCGGGAAGTCACGGCTCGCGCGGCTCGCCGTGGACGCCGCGGAGCGCGACGGCGCCCACGTCGCCTGGGTCCAGGCGACGCGCAGCGCGGCAGCCGTCCCACTCGGCGCCTGCACGGGGATCATCCCGCGCGACGCGCAGGCCGAGGACGCGCTCGGGCTGATGCGCGCCACCGCCGCGGCGCTGCGCGACGCAGCCGGGGACCGGCCCGTCGTGCTCGGGGTCGACGACGCGCAACTGCTCGACCCCACGTCCGCCGCGCTGATACTCCACGTCGCGCTGACCGGAGTCGCGTTCGTGCTCGCCACCGTCCGCGACGGAGAGACCAGGCCGGACGCGGTGGATGCCCTCTGGAAGGACGCCGGGCTCGAGCTCCTGGACCTCGGCGCGCTCGACGAAGCACAGACAGCCCAGGTCGTCGAGGCGGCACTCGCGTCGCCCGCCGAGGAACGGGTTCGCCGTTGGGCGTTCAACAGCAGCCGCGGGAACCTCCTGTACGTCCGCGAGCTGCTGGCCGGCGCCCTGGCAGACGGCGCGCTGGAGGATCGCGGCCGGTTCTGGTGCCTGGTGCGGGAGCCACCGCCGAGCGCGTCGCTGGCCGAACTGGTCGGTGCGCGGCTCGAGGGCATCGCCGGCGACGAGCGGCGATCGCTGGAGCTGCTCGCGCTCGCCGAGCCGCTGCCGTTGGGCGAGGTCATGGAGCTGGCCGGCGCCGAGCCGCTGGCGGCCGTCGAGGGGCGCGGGCTCATCGTCGCCGACGGGCTCGCCCGGACAGCCCGGTCCGCCTGTCCCATCCGCTGTACGGCGAGGTGGTCCGCGCATCCATGTCGTCGTTGCACGCGCGCGCGACGCGGCTCCGGATCGCCGAGGTCGTGCAGGCGCGGCCCCGGCGCGGGCCGGACGACCAGCTCCGGGTCGCACGGTGGCTGCTCGACGCCGGCGCGCCCGTTCCCCCGGACGTCGCCGTGGAGGCCGCAGGCGCCGCCAACCTCGCCGGCGACCCCGAGCTCGGCGGCCGGCTGGCCGAGCTCGCGTTCGCCGGCCCGCGCAAGGCGGAGGCGGCGCTGCAGCTGGCGCGCGCGCACGCGATGCGCAAGCAGTTCGCCGAGGCCGAGGCCGTCCTCGCCGACGCAGAGGAGCAGTTCACCGATCAGGAGCCTGCGCTCCGGGCGCTGGAGCACCGCGTGACGCTGCTCTACTGGGCGCTGCACCGCCCCGCGGACGCGCTCGCGTTCATCGAGCGCGCGGCGACGCGCTGGTCGGACCACGCGTGGCGGGCGCGGGTCGAGTCAGTCCGGCTCTACCTGCTGATCTGGAGCGAGCCGGCGCTCGTCATCGACGCCACCGCGGCGCAGCTCGGGCATCCGGCGACCCCGGACGACGTCCGTCCGCGGCTCTCGATCGTGCGCGCCGGGGCGCTCTTCTACGCAGGACGCGGGCGGGAGGCGCACGCGCTCGCTCGCCCGCTGCGACCCGCTATTCCCCTGGCCGGCACGCACGAGCAGATCACGTTCGACGACTGCGCGATGATCGACCTCGAGACCGCCGAGGACCTCGTCGAGACCGAACGCTGGCTCTCGGACAGCCTGGCGGCGGCGGTCGCCTCCCGCGACGACGTGGCCGCCGGCCTCGCCGCGTGGTCGCTCGCCGAGCTCTGCCGCCTGACCGCCCGCCTGGATGACGCCGAGCGCTGGATCGCGGAGGCGACCGCGCAGTTCTCCCGCCGCGACCCGTTCGGGTACCTGTCCCTGACGCACGCCCTGGCCGCCGGGATCGCCCTGGAGCGCGACGACTACGAGACCGCGGCCGCGGCCAGCGCACGCAGCGCCGAGACCATCCCCGGGTCCGTGATCGACGTGCCCGAGCAGCCGAACCGGGCGCGCGCGGACGCGTGGGCGCTGCTGGCCGCCGGCGATGCGGTCGGCGCCCGACGGGTCCTGCTCGATGCGGCGCAGCGCGTCGCTCACCCGCTCTACTCGATGCGTCTCGCGTGGGAGGCGATGCGATACGGCGCGCCACCGGCCGAGGCATCGATGGTGGTCCAGAAGGTGATCCCGCACTGCGACGCCCGCTTGGCCGGCGCGTTCGCCTCCCACGTGCGCGCCGCGGCCGCCGGCGATGCGGCGGCGCTGCTCGCGGCCGCCGAGCAGCTCGCGGCGGTCGGCACAGTGCACTGGGCCAGCGAGGCGGCGGCAGCGGCCGCCGAGTCGTTCGCCGCGGCCGGCGATGCCGACGCGGCTCGGCGCGCCGCCCGCCGTTCCTACGACCTCCACGCGCTCGGCCAGGGCGGCGCGCTGCCGGTCATCCGCGGGCTCGACCTGAAGTCCGTCGAGCTGACACCCCGCGAGGCGCAGTTCGTCGACCTCGCCGCCTCCGGCCTCACCAACGCGGAGATCGCCGACCGCCTCATCCTCTCCGTCCGCACCGTCGAGTCCCACCTCTACCGCGCGATGCAGAAGCTCGGGGTGCGTGACCGCCGTGAGCTCACACCACGCTCCGGGCGCGCCGCCGCGCGACCGGACGTCGAGAGGAGTCGTCCGTGACCGAGGTGTGGCTGCACACGTTCGCAGTACCCGGCCGGGTGGTGGAGGCGGCGCGCTGGGCCGAGCGAGCGGGCTTCACCGGCGTGCTCGTCGCCGACAGCCAGTCCCTGACGTCCGACGTCTGGGTCGAGCTCGCGCTGGCCGGCGCCGCGACCTCACGGCTGCGCGTCGGTCCTGGCGTGACGAACACCCGCACGCGGCACGTCGTCGTGACCGCGGCGGCGGCAGCGACGCTGCAGGCCGAGACGGGCGGCCGGGCGGTGCTCGGCCTCGCCCGCGGCGATTCCGCGCTCAGCCAGGTCGGTCTCTCGTCACCGTCCGCGACCGAATTCGAGCGCGACATCGAGCAGCTGCAGCGCCTGCTGTCGGGTGGAGAAGTGATGTTCGACGGACACGCGAGCGCGGTGCGCTGGCTGCCCGACGGGCACACGAAGGTCCCGCTGCACGTGGCCGCAACGGGCCCACGATTGATCGCCGCGGCCGCGCGTCACGCCGACGGCGTGGACCTGACCGTCGGGGCCGATCCGGACCGGCTGCGCCCGGCCGTCGAGCGCGTTCGTGAGGCCGCCGGCCAGCGGCACCCGTCGATCGGCGCCTACCTCAACGTCGGCGTCGACTCGGATCGCCGCCGCGCGCGCGACCTGGTGCGCGGCAGTGCCGCCACCTTCATGCGCTTCGGCCGGCGCGCGCGAGACCCGGCCGGCCGTTACGACCCGCAGCGTCACGGGGCGACGACGAACCCGCTCGCGCGCGGCCTCGACGACGACCTGATCGACCGGTTCGCGGTCGTCGGATCGCCCGGCGAGGCCACCGAACGCCTGCAGGCGGTCGCCGCGGCCGGCATCGAGCGGTTCATCGTGGTCCCCGGCTCGCTCGACACCGGCCCTACCGAGCTCGCGCGCTCGAACGAGCTCTTCGCCGAGCACGTCCTTCCGCAGCTGACTGCGCCTTGCGCAAGACCGTGAGCACGGGCGCGTCGGCCTGGAGCGTCTGCATCCTGCCGCGCGGCGTCATCACGTCGGCGGCGCGCCGGTCGCCGAACGTCAGCGAGCGCTGCAGCAGTGTCGCGGTCGCGCGCGTGAAGCCGCGCTGGAAGCCCTGCACGGCCAGCGCGGTCGCCAACGGCCTGGCGATCGCCAGGTTCTTGGGGAACGAGCTCGCCGAACACCATCGTCACACCCGTGGCCAGTATCGGTGCTGGAGGCGCTTGTCGCGACCTCCTTCAGCTCACGGTGGTTTGCCGAAGGCGCCTGAGGACCGGTCGTGGGGGCGTCTTGGGGACAGCCGCCGTGTCGTTTCGGGTCTTTCGGAGTCGCTCGGGTCCGGTCCGGACCGCTCTGGACGGCCACGTCTGGGATGCATGCGACCCCTTGGTTTCGACGTAAGGAAGGGGTCGCCGGTTCGAGTCCGTCAGAGGGCTTGCGGCGTATTCCCCGGCGCAGTGCGGAATCCAGCATGCGCAGGCGCGAGGCGAGCATCCACGACGTCGCCACCCCGAGGGCGACCGGCCATCCGCGGGCCGAGCCCGAGCGCGGCGCGTCGCAGCCGCTCGAATGACGCCGTGCGGCATCGGCTACGCAGTCCGCGCGGGAGAGATCAGTAGTGCGGTACGGATGCGGGCGGGCCGGCGCGGGGCGAGGCTGTCGATCGTTCCCGCCGATCTCCCCAAGGAGGCACCCCGTGTCCATCACCCTGCCCAAGCTCACCTGCGCTGCCCTCGCCGTCGCGGCCCTCGCCGCCGGTGAGGCGCAGGCCGCGCCCGTCGCGGCGACGGTCCACCACGGCGCCGATCAGGTCCGGTCCTGGTCGCGCACGGTCCGGCTGCACCCGCAGCGCACCCGCACGTACCGCCTGCGCCTCCCGGCCGGGTTCGTCACGGCCCCGACGCCGGACCCGGTGGGCTACACGCTCTACCCGCGCACGGGTCCCGGCTTCGCGGTCGACCACGCGATCGGCCGCCACGACGGCCGCCGCAAGGCCTACCTCGGAGCCACCGTGCTGCGCTCGGGCTTCGACGGCCGTGTCGTCACCGTCACCGTGCGCACGGCGAAGCTCGCGCGCCCGCTGGCGCTGCAGATCAGCGCGCGCGGCACCGCCTGACCGCTGCCCGCCGCGCCCCGGCGATTGATCGGGGCGCGGCGGCGGCATAGGCTGCGCCCGATGCGTCACGGGACGCCGGAGGCGCTCGAATGGCCGTTGATCGGCCGGGACGACGAGCTCACGCGGGTCGCGGAGCTCCGGCACTCCGGGGCGTACCCGGGGGTGCTCATCGGCGCCCCGGCCGGTGTGGGCAAGTCGAGCCTCGCCCGCCACGCGGTGGCCGCGGCCAAGGCCGATGGAGAGCACACCGCGTGGGTGCAGGCGACCCGCAGCGCCGCGGCCGTCCCGCTCGGCGCCTTTGCGGCGCTGATCCCGGACGACGGGGTGGCCGACAGCACGCTGGCGGTCATGCGGCGGATGGCGGACCGCCTGCAGGAGCGGGCGGGCGGCCGATCGGTCGTGCTGGGCGTGGACGACGCGCAGCTGCTCGACGCCACGTCCGCGGCGCTCGTCCTGCATATCGTCCTGACCGGTGCGGCGTTCGTCGTCGTGACGGTGCGCAGCGGCGAGCCGGTCCCCGACGCGGTGCAGTCGCTGTGGAAGGACGCCGGCGTCGCGCGCCTGGAGCTCGAGCCGCTGGGCGAGCCGGAGACCGGCCGGCTGGTGGAGACGGTGCTCGGCGCGCCGGTCGAGCGCGCGGCGCGCCGCTGGATGCACGAGAGCAGCCGCGGCAACGTGCTGTACGTGCGCGAGCTCCTCGTCGGCGCGCTGGCCGAGGGCGCCCTCGAGGACCGCCAGGGGTTCTGGCGGCTCGCGCGCCGCCCGCTGCCGAGCGCGTCCCTCGTCGACGTGATCGGCACGCGGCTCGCGGAGCTCGGCCGCGACGAGGCGCGCGCGCTCGAGCTGCTCGCGCTCGGCGAGCCGCTGCGGCCCGACGAGCTGAGCCGCCTCGTCGGGATCGACGCGCTCTCCGGCGTCGAGGCGCGCGGGTTGATCGCGGTCGAGGCGGGGGCGGTGCGCGTCGCCCACCCGCTCTACGGCGAGGTCGTGCGCGGCTCGATGTCGGTGCTGCGCGCGCACGATGCGCGGTTGAAGCTCGCGCGGCTCGTCGGCGAGCGCGCCGATCGGGAGCCCGGCGACGCGCTGCGCATCGCACGCTGGCTGCTCGACGCAGGCCAGCCGGTACCGGCGGCGCTCGGCGTCGAGGCGGCCGGCGCGGCGGTGCTCGCGGGCGATGCCGAGCTGGGCGCGCGGCTCGCGCAGCTGGCGCTCGACGACGGCGCCGGCCCGGCGGCGGCGCTGCTGCTGGCGCGTGCGGAGGCGCAGCGCAACCGGCCGGAGGCGGCCGAGGCGGTGCTGGCCGCGATGGAGGACGGGCTCGCCGATCAGGACCTCGCGCTCGCCCACGTCGAGTTCCGCGCGCCGATGCTCTTCTGGGCGCTGCGTCGCTCGGCCGACGCGCTGGCCGCGGTCGACCGCGCGGCGGCTCGCTGGCCGGACCCGGCGTGGCGTCGCCGGCTGGAGCCGCTCCGGCTCTACCTGATCTTCCTCGCCGCCGGCCCGGCGGCGTCCCTCGTCGAGACGGAGCGCGCACTGGCCGATCCGCCGGACGATCCGCAGGCCCGCCGGCGCATCGAGGTGGTGCACGGCGCGAACCTGGGGTTCACCGGGCGCGGCCGGGAGGGACAGGCGCTGTGCCGCCGGCTGCGGCCGGTCGCACCGTTGCGCGACGTGCACGAGGAGGTCGCGCTGGACGTGTGCGCCGTCGTCGGGCTCGACGCCGGCGAGGACCTGCGCGAGCACGACACGTGGCTGGTGCAGACACTCGACGCAGGCGTGCGGACCAACGATCAGACCGCGGCGGCCATCGCGGCCATGCACCTCGCCGAGATCCGCCGCATCGCGGGTCGCTTCACCGATGCGGCGCGCTGGGCGGACGAGGCGGTCGCGCACTTCGAGCGCCGGGACACGTTCGGCTTCCTTGGCCTCGCGCTCTCGGTGGTCGCGGGCGTCGCGCGTGAGCTCGGCGACGCCGATCGGGCGGCAGCCGCCGCCGCGGCAGCGGCCGAGGCGCTCGACGAGGCGCTCGCGCACCCCACCGAGCGGGTCTGGCTGCTCCGCGGCGCGGCGTCGGCGCAGGTGGCGGCGGGCGAGCTCCAGGCCGCGCAGCGAACCCTGCTCGCAGCGGCCGACCGGCACGCCGAGCTGCCGATCTACGACGCCGTCCTGCACTACGAGGCGCTCCGGGCCGGCGCGCCCGCCCGGGACCTGCTCCCGGCGCTGCGCTCCGCGCATGCACGGTGCGACGCCCGCATCGTCGACGTCTACCTCGCCCACGTCGAGGCGCAGGCCGCGGCCGATGCGACCGCGCTGCTCGCCGCGGCCGAGGCCTTCGACGCCCTCGGCGCGACGCGCTTCGCCTGCGAAGCGGCCGCGCACGCTGCCGAGGCGTTCGCGGCCGACGGCCGCGAGGACTCGGCGCGCCGTGCGGCGGCGCGGTGCCGTGAGCTGCACCATCCCGACCAGGGCGGGACGCTGCCGGCGATGCCGGGGCTCGATCCCGCGGGCTCGGTGCTGACCGCGCGCGAGGCGCAGCTGGTCGAGCTGGCCGCGCGGGGCCTCAGCAACGCGGAGATCGCCGAGCGGCTCGTGCTCTCGGTGCGCACGGTGGAGTCGCATCTGTACCGCGCGATGCACAAGCTCGGCGTGACCGACCGGCGGGACCTGCGCCCTCAGGGCTGACGCAGGTCCCGCTCTGCCGGTCAGGCGACCGCGACGTCGCGCCCGCGCGCGAGGGTCCGCTGGGCGACGATCAGGTTCTGGACGGCGAACGAGATGCCCAGGAACAGGAAGACCTCCCCGGCGCCGGTGGCGGGGAACCAGCCGGTCAGGTCGGCGACGGTCCCCATCGCGAACTTGGCGCCCACGAGCGCGACCCACAGCGTGATGGTCAGGGCGTTGCCCTTGCTCATCCAGCTGCCGTCGGAGGCCTGCCAGACCGGGATGACCGCACCGCGCCAGAGGCCCAGGCCGACCGACAGGCCCAGGCTGCACAGCACGTACAGGGCGGCTGCGGCGTCCGCCGGCACGTCCTGCCGCGTGAGCGACAGGGCGCCGATGGCGGCGAAGATCACGGGCAGCTTGATCAGCCCGCTGCGGGTGATGCGGTGCTCGTGCATCTGCCGCCAGAGCGACCAGGGCAGCAGCACGGCGAGGACGAGGAACAGGGTCATGGTCAGCCTCCGATGCTGAACTTGCCGTTGGCGATGGCGTGGGTGGCGCCGCCGTTGACCGAGATGGTCACGGTGGCCCCCGCGGGGATCTGCGCCGTGCCGGACACGTCGCTGCCGGCGACGGCGAGGCCGAGCTGGCCGCTGAGCGTGCCCGTGCTGCCGCCGACGATCACGGCGTTGCCGGGCAGCAGCACGCGCGCCGAGCCCTGCACGGTGATGTCGGGCTGGAACGACTGGCCGGCGTCGAGCGAGAGCTCCTGGTCGAGGTTCAGCACGACGACCTGGCCGGCGGGGATGCCGCTGACGGAGACCGCGATCGGGGTCTGGGGCGCGCTGTCGTCGATGAACAGGCTCGCGCGGCCGAATCCGCGTGCGGTCGGCCGGTCGGCGCGCTTGCCGAGCTGCTCGAGCGGGCCGGTCGACGGCGCGCCGATGCGCTGCGCGCGGAACGTGAGCGCGCCCGAGCGGCCGAGGCGCGGGTTCGAGAGGGCGAACGTGTAGACGTCGCGCGAGCTGGGCGCGTGGTCGAGGACCAGCGCGGCGTTCGGCGGGTCGGCGGCGAAGCCGTTCTGCGTCCAGTCGGCGACCCACTGCTCGAGCGTCTCGGTGGACGCGCCGCGGACCGGGTGGTCGGTGAACGCGGACACGGACTGGGCCGGATCGATCAGCTTCAGGCGGTAGACGCCCGGCGTGTGGGTCTGGGTGAGCTTGCCGCCGGCGGTGGTCGCGACGTACAGCTCGGGAGCGTCGGGGCCCTGGGCCTCGGCGGCCGGCGCGACGAGGGCGGCGGCCGCGAGCGAGAGGGCGACGACGGCGGCGGGACGGCGGAGGGAACGGTGCATTGGGGATCGGCTCCTGTGACGGGTGGAAGATGCACCGCGAAGCTTCGGGATCGCCGGGCGCACGGTCGTCCGTAGCGCGCTACGGATCCTGCGCGAGTGGCTACGTAGGGGCGCTCAGAGGTCGCGCCGGTCGCCGACGCCGCGCTTCTGCATCGCGCGGTAGACGTGCGTCTCGACGGTCCGGACCGACAGCACGAGCTGATCGGCGATCTCGGCGTTGCTGAGCCCCCGGCCGGCGAGCGCGGCGACCTGCGACTCGCGCCGGGTGAGGCCGACGGCGGTCGCGTCGAGGCCGTCGACGGCCGGGAGCGGTGCCCCCTGGTTCGGGGCGTGGAGCTCCTCGGCGCGCGCGGCCGCACGGCGCGCGGAGTCCTGGCGGCCGTCACGCACGAACGCCTCGGCGGCGTGCACGGCGGCCTCCATCGCGTAGCGCAGCGCGCCGATGGCGGCGAGCTCCTCGGTAACGGCGAGCAGTGCCTCCCCGTTGCGCGCGGCCAGCGCGGCGGCGTGCGCGACGTAGGCAGCGACGAGCCGCGCATCGCAGCGCACGCCGAGCGTGTCGAGCCGGTCGGCGACCTGACCCGGCGCGGCGCCGGACCGGAGCGCTTCGTAGGCGAGCTGCGCGGCGTAGCCGGGCAGCTCGGCCCTCAGCGCGTCTGCGTCCGCGAGCAGCCGCTCGGCGCCGGCGGCGTCGCTCCGGGCCCGCGCCGCCCAGCCCTCGGCGCGCGCGACGTAGGGGATCTGGCTCGAGCGGGGCGCGCGGCCGCCGAGCGCCTCGTGCATCCGGTCGCGCGCCGCGGCCGCCGCGCCGAGCTCGCCCGTGAAGAGCTCCACGCCGACGCCGAAGGCGCGGACGTGGATGAGGCTGCCGAACGTGTCCTGGTGCTCGAAGTGCAGCTCGGCCTCGGCGAACCAGCGCGCGGCGTCGCGGAAGCGCCCGGCCAGGAAGCGCAGGTAGCCGAGCGTGAACGCGGCGTGCCCGGCGGCCTCGTGATCGTTCGCGTGCACCGCGTCGCGGAGCGTCTGCGCCATCGACGCCTGCAGGCCCGGCCAGTCCTCGCCGGTCTCGAACCCGAGCAGGCGCCACAGCCCGAGCGCGAGCGCGTCGCTGTCGCCGCGCAGCGGGATGGCCGGCCGGACCCGGTGCGCGAGCGTGGTCGCCTCGCGCGTGCGGCCGGCGAAGAACAGCGACAGCGCCAGCCGCCGCTCGGCGAGGCGGCGCGTCTGGTCGTCGAGTCCCGGTGCGGCGAGGACGGTCGAGATCGTGTCGAGCGCGACGCCCGCGCCGTCGACGATCGCGGCATAGGCGGCGCGGAGCGGCTCGACCCGCTGCTGCCACGCGGCCGCCGCGGACCAGCTGCGGGCCTCCTCGAGCAGCGCGTGGGTCTCCGCCTGCCGGTCCAGGCCCCAGAACAGCGCGTGCGCGCGCTGCTCGAGGTACTCGCCGCCGGCGGCGTCCGGACCGGCGAGCGGCGCGGCGGCGGCGAGGACCGCCTCCGCCTCTGCGTAGCGCTTGCGCACGGCGTGGGCGCGCGCCAGCGGCAGCGCGGCCGCGAGCCCGGCGCCGTCGGCGAGCGCGGCCTCCGCGAGCTGCGCGCCGAGCGCCGGGTCGCCGGCCAGGTTCGCGGCCCGCGCGGCGTCGACCAGCAGGTCGGACGGGACCGGCTCGCCCGCGTCGATCAGCAGCCGGGCGACGCGCAGCGCGTCGGCTGCCGCGAGCGGCGCGCGTGTCCGGAGCGCGCCGGCGACCGCGATGCGCAGCGCGCGCGCCCGGAGCGTGGGCAACGCCGCGCGCACGACCTCCCCGTAGAGCGGGTGCGCGAGGCCGACGCGGTCGCCCTCGACGACGACGAGCCCTCGCGCCTCGGCCTCCACGAGGCCCTCGAGATCGGCGAGCCCGGCGACCTCGCCCACCAGCAGCGGCTCGCCGATCGCCAGCGCCTCGACGGCGGCGCGTGCTTCCGCGGTCAACCCGGACATCCGCTGGGCGACCAGCTCGATGAGCGTGCGCGTGACCGGCGGCCGGCCCGTGAGGTGCCACAGGCCGCGCTCGAGCGTGAGCGTGCCCGACTCGATGGCCCCGAGCACGAGCTCGCGCAGGTAGAGCGCGTTGCCACGGCTGCGGTCGACGACCCACCGCCGCGCGACCTGCTCCAGCGGCGCGCCGAGCGCCGCCTCCACCAGGGTGGTGACGGCATCGTCGGTCAGCGCGCCGAGCTCCATCCGCCACGCGCCGGCGTCCTTCCACAGGGACTCGATCGCGTCCGGGCACGACTCGCCGGCCCGGACGGTCGCGACCACGAACGCGCTGTCGGTCTGCGTGAGGTGCAGGACGAGCGCGGCGGAGACGGGGTCCAGCAGCTGCGCGTCGTCGAGCCCGAGGACGATGCGTCTCCCGTGTGCGCGTGCGCGCAGCGCGTCCGTGCTGCGCCACATGAGCTCCAGCGCGTCGTCCGAGCGCACGTCGTCGGGGATCAGGCCGGCGAACGCGCCGAGCGGCACGGCCGCAGCGCTGCTCGTCGCCTGGACCCAGTCGACGAGCGCGCCGTCGCGTAGGGCGGCGGCCTGCGCCTCACGGGCCAGCCGCGACTTGCCGACGCCCGGCCCCGCGCTGACCACGATGCCGCGACAGCCCGGGTCCCCGCGCGCGCGGGCGATGTCCTCCAGCTCGGTCTCACGCCCCACCAGCGGCCACACGCCTGTGGCCGGGGAGGGCGCCGGTGACATCTGGGGGGACACCTCGCCGCGAGTCTACGCGGCGCGCGACCCCTCCTGGGCGGGATCCGGGGCGCCGGCGACCAGGTCGCCCACCCGCCGGTGCGCCCGGCTGAGCGGCCGCGACGGGGCGAACCGCGCCTCCGCCCGCTCCAACCTGCGCCCGCGGTAGCGATGGCGCGCCCACGGGGAGGCGGGATGGGCCAGGCGCACGGCCGCGACGAGCGCGACGAGCGGCACGAACAGCCCGATCACCCCGAGCACGACGCGGCCCTTCGCGAAGCTGACCAGCGCGAGCGCCAGCACGACGGACACGACGAGCGCGGTCGCCCAGACCGAGCCGGGGTCGTCGAGCCCGAACGGGCGCGTGCCGACGACCACGAGCGCGGCGAAGGCGCAGGAGCAGACGACGGCGTCGAAGGACGCGCGCCCCTCGTCGCGCCAGTAGACGTCCTCGAGCCGGACCCACAGCGCGAACTCGTCGAGCGTGAAGCCGGCGCCGACGCCGAAGCCGACCGCCACGAGGTGCCACCACGGCGCGTCGAGCGGGAACGCGAAGGCGATGAAGCCGCACAGCATCGTGAGCCCGATCCCCCACACGAGGTGGTGGATGTGGACGCCGCCGTCGGTCTCCAGCCCGCCAGGCCACCAGGACACGCTGCGCGTGAGCCGCGCGCTCGTCCGGATGGCGAGGAAGGAGAGCAGGAAGGCGACCAGCACGACGAACGCCGCGCCGGGCCCGGGCTGCATCCGGTCGGCGAAGGGATCGACGCTGACGATCTCCGCGAACGGCGGCATCAGCTTGCCCGCATCGGCTTGATCCGGAATCCGGCGGCGCCCTTCGCGAACGTGCCGGTGGCCGCGTTCACCGTCCAGGCGCCGGGGAGCCGCCCGTCGGGCCGGTCGAGGAAGCGCGCCAGCAGGCGCGCGCCGGCGCGGCAGCCCGGCCGCCCGCTCGCGGCGATCGTCATCCGGTACGGCCCGGCCGGCAGGCGCAGCGCACCGATCCGGTCGTCGTGGTCGACCTGGAACGTGCCCGGGCACTGCCGGCCCTCGGGCGAGGTCCCGCCGCCGGCCGGGGCGGGCGTGGGCGTGGGCCGCGGGGCGGGCGCGAGCGTGAACCCGGCCCCGGTCGCGCCGCGCACGAACACGGCGGCGGCGGGATCGACGGCCCACGTGCCGGGGAGGCGGCCGTCGAAGTCCTGCAGGAACGCCGCGAGCCGGTTGGCGGCGCGCGCGCAGGTCATGCCCTGGGTCGTGATCGTGTAGGCCCCCTTCGGGATCGCGAGCTGCCCGATGTGGTCGTCGTGCAGGACGCGGAACGTGGCAGGGCAGGTGCCGGCCGCGGCCGGCACCGGGGCGGCGGACGCTGGGACGGCCGACAGCGCACCGGCCGCCGTACCTGCGGACACGGCGAGCGCCCCGGCGGCGAGAAGGGCAGCGCGCAGGCGCCGCGGGGAGGGGGTGGGGAGGAGCGTGGTCTTGAGCATGGCGGCAGCCTCTCGCGGGCACGCGCCGGCGTCCTCAGTACCTCACTACTGCACTTTCGCGCCGGCCGCGTACGAGATGCCGTAGCCGGCTACGGACGCGCCGGTGCCCGGCATGACGCACGCTGGGGGCATGACGCGGCGCGGCCACCGGACCCTGACGGCGCTCGCACTCGCCTGGCTCGCCGCGGTCGCTGTGATCGTGTGCACGGGCACGCCCGAGCCGGACGCCGTGGCGGCCGGCCCCGATCGGCTCACGGCCGGGGCGCTGTGGCGCCTGCCCGCCAGCGCGCTCGTGGTCGCCGGCAAGTTGCCCCTGCTGCAGGTCGCCGTCCTGGCCGCGGTGACGGCGCTGGTGCTCGCGCGCGCGGGCGCGGCGACGTGGTGGGCGGCGGCGCTCGCCGGGCACGTCGGCTCGACGCTGCTCGCCTACGGCCTGATCGGCGCGGCGGCCGCGCTCGGCTCGGATTCGGCGGACCGCGCCGGCGGCGCGCCCGACTACGGCGTCTCGTGCGTGCTCGCGGCTCTGCTCGGCGTCCTCTGCGTCCACGGCGTCCGCCGCCGCTCGCCGCTCGACGCCGCCGTCCTCGCGGGCACGGCGCTCGCCGTGCTGTTCTGGCTCACGACGCTCGACTGGCTGGGCGTCGAGCACCTGCTGGCGCTCGCCATCGGCGCGGGCGTCGGCGCCCGGACGGCCCGGTGAGCCGGCGGGCGCGCGAGCACGGCGATCCCGGCGGCGAGCACGAGCAGCAGAGCAGCGGGCGCCGCCAGACCGGCGTGCAGCGTCTCGCCGAGCAGCGCCGTCCCGAGCAGCACGGAGACCAGCGGGTCGAGCGCCGTGGCGGTGGCGACGGCCGGTGCGAGGCGTCCCGTCTGCAGCGACAACTGGCTCAGCGTCATGGAGGCGAAGCCCGTGGCCGCGAGGGCGTACAGGTGCCAGTCCGCGAGCACGGCCACGAGGCCGTCGCCCAGCCGGTCGCCGACCGCCTTGGTCAGCGCGGCGCAGAACGCGAAGAGCACGCCGGTCGCCATGCCGAGGAGCGCCGCCCGGCACGCGGGACCTGAACGCCGCGCGGCGAGCACGAGCGCCCCGCACGCGAGCGCCGCCGCGAGCCCGGCCGCCAGCCAGGCGGCCGGTGTGGCATCGTCGCGCCCGCCGGACGGGGCGGCGAGGACGAGGAAGGCGCCGAGCGCGGCGGTCACGGCGACGGCGGCGGCGACGTCCGCGCGCCGGACGACCTGGCCGGTGAGACGGGCCCCGAGCGGCAGCGCGAAGACGAGGCCGACGACGAGCAGCGGCTGCACCACCGAGAGGCGGCCGACCGTGAGCGCGGCCGCCTGAGCGGCGAAGCCGAGCGCGTCGGCGGCGAGACCTGCGAGCCAGACGGGCCGCCGCGCCATCCGCACGAGCAGCCCGGCGCCGCCCGGCCCCGGGGCGTCGAGCCCGGCGCGCTGCTGGAGCACCGTCCCGAGCGTGAACAGCAGCGCGGCGGCGAGGGCGAGCCCGACCTGCACCGCTAGCTCCCCGCCGGGACCGGCGCGCCTGCCGGCATGGGCCGCGCGGCGGCGGGGGCGAGCGCGTGGCGGCGCGCGTAGCCGAGGAACACCGCGAGGCCGAGCAGCAGCCAGACCGCGAGCCGGAGCCACGTGGCGAGCGGGAGCGTGGCCATCAGGCCGAGCGCCCCCGCGAGCCCGACCGCGGCGACCACGCCGATGTGCGGCACGCGCACCGGACGGTCGGCGTCCGGGAGCGAGCGCCGCAGGACCAGCACGCCGGTGCAGACGAGCGCGAAGGCGAGCAGCGTCCCGATCGAGACGAGGTCGCCGAGCACGTCGATCGGCACGAGCGCCGCGACCCCGGCCGCGACGACGCCGCACAGCACCGTGGTGGCGACGGGGGTGCGCCGGCGCGGGTCGATCCGCGCGAACACCGGCGGGAGCAGGCCGTCGGCGGCCATGCGCATGAGGATGCGGACCTGGCCGTAGAGCGTGACCAGCACGGTGGCGAACAGGCCGACGACGGCGGTCGTGCCGACCAGGTCGTTCAGCCACCCGAGCCCGCCGGCGGCGGCGAGCGCGCGTGAGATCGGATCGGCGACGTCCAGCGCGCGGTACGGCACGAGCCCGGTGAGGACCAGGCCGATGCCGATGTAGAGCAGCGTCGCGACGGCGACGGTCCCCAGCAGCGCGCGGGGGACGGTCCGGCGCGGGTCGCGCGCCTCCGCGGCGGCCGTCGAGACGGCATCGAAGCCCACGTAGGCGAAGAAGAGCACGCCGGCGCCGCGCAGGACGCCCGTCGCCCCGAACTCGCCGAAGCCGCCGGTGCTGGCGGGCACGAACGGCGACCAGTCCCCGGTGTGCACGTGGAACGCGCCCACGACGATGACCAGGAGCAGGACGCCGAGCTTGAGCGCCACGATCACGGCGTTCGCCCGTGCCGACTCGCGCGTCCCCGCCACGAGCAGCGCTGTGCACGCGGCGACGACGAGGACCGCGGGCAGGTTCACGAGGCCGCCGTGCGCGCCGAACGGCGACGCCGCCAGCGCGTGCGGCACATGCACGCCCGCCGAGCCCAGGAGGCTCACCGCGTAGCCGCTCCAGCCCACGGCGACGGTGGCGGCCGCGAACAGGTACTCGATCAGCAGGTCCCAGCCGACGATCCACGCGGGCAGCAGCCCGAAGGCGACGAACGCGTACGAGTAGGTGCTGCCGGCGACCGGCATCATGGCCGCCAGCTCCGCGTAGCAGAGCGCCGTCGCCGCGGCGGCGATGCCGGCGAGCGCGAAGGACAGCACGACGGCCGGGCCCGCGTCCTGGGCGGCGGCGACGCCCGTGCTGACGAAGATGCCGGCGCCCACGACGCTCGCGATCCCGAGCGCCGTCAGTCCCCACGTCCCGAACGCGCGGCCGTCGAGCCGCTCGCGGTCGCGGCGCGCCTGGCGCAGGATCAGGTCCATCCGCCGCGCGGTGGCGCTCATCGCCGCGCCCCGATCAGCGGGATCCGCAGGAACCCCTCGACGGTCGCGTACAGCAGCGCGACGCGCGGGAGGTCGTCGCGACTCTCGACGACGATGCTGCGCGGCACCCACTCGGGGTCGAACTTCGCGTTGAAGTCGCGCAGCGAGGCGATCTGGAACGACGAGCTGAACGCCAGCCCGAGGCGCCGCTGCAGGCGCTGGACCGGTGACAGCCGCGCGTCCGGCGCGAACAGCCGGCCCCAGGCGGCGAAGTTCAGCGAGAGCCGCCGGTAGCCGCGCGCGCCGAGCTCCTGCGCCGTCATCGCGATCAGGTACTCCGTCATGCCGTTGGGCGCGTCCGGGTCGTGCTGCATGAGATCCAGCGACCAGCCGGGATCCGCGCCGAAGCACGGAGCGAGCCGCAGGAAGCCGAGCGGGTGCCCGTCCGGCCCGGTGGCGACCGCCAGCAGGAGGTCGGGATCGTCACCGCGGACGTCACCGCCCAGCTCCATCGTGAAGCCGCGCTCGGCCTCGCCGTCGCGCCAGCGCGCCCGCAGCGCGTTGAGCGCGGTGAGCAGCTCCGGCGCGGCCTCCGTCTCCGGCAGGAGCCGGAACTCGCAGGCGCGGCCGACGCGGGCGACCGCGGAGCGCACGCCCTTCATGCTGCTGCCGGCCAGCGAGAACGTGTCGCAGCGGACCACGGCCTCGTCACCCAGGTACATGCCGTGCAGGCCGAGCCGTCGGTAGAGCGGCAGGTCGCGCTCGCGCGCCGCGAGGAAGGCCACGCGCAGGCCGCGCTCGCGGCAGTGGGCGAGGAACTCCTCGACCACGCGTCCGCGTGCGTCCGGCGGGCCGATCGGGTCGGCTGACACCAGCGCGTGGCCGTCGAGGACGGCGTAGGCGAGCATCGCGTCGCCCGCCGCGCTGAAGAACGCGCGCTTGTCCGGACGCAGCGCGAAGTAGTCGAGCGTGTCGTCGCCGTGGGCGCGCACGAGCGCGCGGGCGCGCTCGCGGTCCTCCGGCGGGCCGTCCGCGCGGACCGCGCGGAAGGCGAGCAGGGAGACGCCCAGCACGCCGCTCAGGCCGAGGGCGAGCAGCGTCGCCGTGAACGAGCGGCCGCCGTCGACGTGGTGCGCGACGAGCCCGAACGCGAGCGCGAGCACGAGGAACCGGGGAAGGAAGCGCGCGACGTCGAGCAGCGAGCCCGGATCGGGCCGGCCGGTGAAGGCCGCGCGGTGCCAGACGAGCGCGACCAGCATCGCGGTGGCCGCGAGCACGACGAGCGGGTCCGGTCCTCGGAGCCACGCGGCGCCCCCGGCCGCCGCCGTGAGCACGGCGGCGACCTGCCAGGCCCGGCGCTTGCCGCGCCGCAGCTGCCCGGCGACAAGCAGCAGCCCGAAGCCGGCGACGGCAGTCGCCACGTGGCCGGCCACACCGCCGTCGACGGCGTCGATCAGCCGCCCTGCGCCGATCACGTCGGCGCACAGGAGGAGCAGGCCGACCAGGGCGGTCAGCAGGCCGAGCACGCGCGGGGCGCGCTGCCCCGGTGCCCGGACGAGCACCGGGGCGACGGCGGCCGCGGGCGGCGGGGCCGGCAGAGCCGGAGCGGGCGCGACGACCGGCGCTTGCGTTCCGGCGTCGCCGGCCTCCGGGCGCATGGCCGGGAAGAGGATCGCGTCGCGGATCGCCGGCACGCCCGCGATCAGCATCACGAGCCGGTCGATCCCGATGCCGAGCCCGCCGGTGGGCGGGAGCCCGTACTCGAGCGCGCGCAGGTAGTCCTCGTCGACGTCGCCGGCCTCCTCGTCGCCGGCGGCCTTCGCCGCCGCCTCGGCCTCGAACCGCTGCCGCTGGTCGACCGGGTCGTTGAGCTCGCTGTAGGCGTTGGCCAGCTCGCGGCCGCCGACGACGACCTCGAAGCGCTCGACGAGGTCCGGGTCGTCGCGGTGCGGCCGGGCGAGCGGCGACGTCTCGCGCGGGTGGTCGAGCACGAACGTCGGCTCGATCAGCCCGTGCTCGGCCGTCTCGTCGTAGACCTCCGCCATCAGCCGGCCGGCGCCCCAGCCGTCCTCGTACGCGATCCCGAGTCGGTCGCAGATCGCACGCGCATGCGCGATCGGCATCGCGGGGTGCATGCGCTCGCCGGTGCGCTCGGCGACCAGGTCGGCCATGGTCACGCGCCGCCACGGCGGCGCGAGATCCACGGTCCGGCCCTCGAGCTCGATCAGCGTCGTGCCGTTCGCGGCGATCGCCGCGCGCGACACGAGCGTCTCGACCAGCTCCATCATGTCGCGGTAGTCCGCGAGCGCCTGGTAGGCCTCGAGCAGCGTGAACTCCGGGTTGTGCCGGGTGTCGAGGCCCTCGTTGCGGAAGACCCGGCCGAGCTCGAACACGCGCTCGAACCCGCCGACGACGAGCCGCTTGAGGTGCAGCTCGAGCGCGATCCGCAGGTACATGTCGCGGTTCAGCGCGTTGTGGTGGGTGACGAACGGGCGGGCGGCGGCACCGCCCGCGTCGGTCTCGAGCACCGGCGTCTCGACCTCGGTGAAGCCGCGCTCGACGAGCGTCTCGCGGATCGCGGCGATCACTGCGGACCGCGTGTCGAACACGCGCCGCGTCTCGTGGTTCGCGATCAGGTCGAGGTAGCGCTCGCGCAGGCGGACCTCGGGATCGGTCAGCCCGCGGTGCTTGTCCGGCAGCGCGCGGAGCGCCTTGGCGAGCAGCCGGACCTCCGACACCTCGACGGTGAGCTCGCCGGTGTGCGTGGTCATGACGGTGCCGGCGGCGCCGACCCAGTCGCCGCGGTCGAGCGCCTCGATCGCCTCGAACGCCGAAGCGCCGAGCGCGTCCCGCGACGCGAGCAACTGGATGCTGCCCGTCTGGTCCTCGAGTGTGGCGAACACCGCACCGCCGTGGCGGCGGATCAGCATGAGCCGCCCGGCCACGTGCGCCGGCGCGCCGGTGGACGCGTCCGGGGCGAGGCCGGCGAACCGCTCGCGCAGCGCGCCCACCGTGTGGTCGCGCGCGTAGACCGGGGGATAGGGCTCGACGCCCTGGTCGCGCAGCGCCTCGAGCTTGGCGAGCCGGCGGTCGCGCTCGGCGGCGACGGCGTCGCGGTCGTGCAGGTCGATCGTCGCGCTCATGACGACACCGGGCGGCGGCGCACGAGGGTGAACGCGGCGACCGCCATGACGACCATCACGCCGGCGCCGACGCAGTAGGCGGCGGCAACGGCGGACGTGCTCGCGTCGATCCGCTGGACGGGGGTGGCGTCCGGCGCGACGTGCGAGACGGCCTGCACGATCGCGCCGAGCACGGCGATGCCGATCACGCCGCCGACCTGGCGCACGGTCTGCACGAGCCCGCTGGCCTGGCTGCGATCGTCAGGCGACGCGGCCGAGAGGGCGTCCGTCGTCGCGGGGGAGATCGTCAGCCCGAGGCCGGCGCCGAGCGTCACGTAGCCGGGCACGAGCACGGCGTATTCGTGCTCGTGCAGCCAGAAGGCCATCCACCCGAGGCCCGCGGCGATCAGCAGCGGCCCCACCGTCAGGAGCGGACGCGGGCCGATGCGGTCGTAGAGCCGGCCGGCGAGCGGGGCGACGACGAGGAGCGGCAGCGTCAGCGGCAGCAGCGCGGCGCCGGCCCGGATCGGGCTGTAGCCGAGCACGTGTTGCGCCCAGATGGCACCGAAGACCGACGCGCCCACGAGGGCGAACTGCACGCCGCCGAGGAGCGCGGCGTCCGGCCGCACGTTCTTCAGCCCGAGCAGCGAGAGCCGGACGAGCGGCTGCCGGCAGCGCCGCTCCCACCAGACGAAGACCGGTGCGAGCACCGCGCCGCCGCCGAGCAGCGCGAGGATCACCGGGGAGCCCCAGCCCCAGGCCTGGCCCTGCATCAGGCCGAGGACGAGGGTGCCGAGCGCGCCGACGAGGAGCGGGATCCCAACCCAGTCGATGGCTCCGCGCGGCACGCGCTCCCGCGGGGGCGCGGGCAGCGTGAACCGTGCGGCGACCAGCATCGCGACGCCGATCGGGAGGTTGACGTAGAAGACGCCGCGCCAGCTCACGCCCTCGGTGAGCAGGCCGCCGACGAGCGGTCCGAGCGCGAGGAAGATCATCGAGACGCCGGTGAAGATGCCCATCGCCTTGCCGCGCTCGCGCGGGTCGAAGGCGCCGACGATGATCGCCGAGGTCGCGGGCACCATCAGCGCGGCGCCGAGGCCCTGGACGATGCGGGCGGCGATGATCCAGGCCTCGCCGCCTGCCAGGCCGCACAGCGCGGAGGCGCCGACGAAGATCGTGGCGCCGGCGCGGAACACCCGCTCCGGGCCGAGGAGGTCGGAGACGCGGCCGCCCATGGCGACGAGCACGGCGAGCGCGAGGAGGTAGGCGTTGACGATCCACTGCACGCCGCTCGCCGAGAGGGCGAGGTCGCGCTGCATGGTCGGCAGCGCCACGCTGACGACGGTCTGGTCGATCATGATCATCGACAGCGAGCCGGTCATCGTCGCGAGCACCCACCAGCGCTTCGACGACTGCTGCGGGCGCGGCTGGGGCGCCGCGCCGCGGTGCGAGGGACGGCGGGACTCCGCCGTGGTGGTCCTGCCGGGGAGAGTGTGCGTGCGCATGGTTCGTCCGCCCGTCGCCTAGAGGGAGACCGGGGTCAGGGTGTGCGGCGCGTCGGCGACCGCGCCGGTGCGCTTGACGGCCCAGAGGACGAGTCCGACCGGGATGGCCCAGTTGCAGAGCAGGTTCGCCGGCTGCGTGTCCAGCGCCCCGGCGATGAGGTGCAGCGGCGCCATGGCGACGAACACCGAGCCCCACATGACGGTGAGCCGCCGGTTGACGGTCTTGAACGCCGGCGAGGACCAGGCCTGCTGCGGGATGGACTCACGGGCGTACTGCTCGGTGAACGGCACGGAGAGGAGCGAGCCGAACGCGATGGCCGCCAGCTCAAGGGCGAAGAAGATGCCGCCGCCGTGCCTGCTGGGCATATCGGGGACGGTGGGCGGGGTGGCGGTCATGGTCGGACTCCTTGGGGTGGGAGGTGATGACCGCCACTCTCGGACCGGATGCCCCGTACGTCCTCAGTAGCGCGCTACGTAACTTGCGTGCCGGCGGCCCGTAGATGCGCCGGGACCGTGACGCAGGCCGGTCGCTCCCACCCAGGATCCTGGGATAGGCAGGCGGCGACTCGTCGTCCACGATCGAGGCCACCCGCAGCCCGGCCATCGGGACACGACGAGCGCTGGCCCTTGGGGCGTCGACTCGTCGATTCGCCCGGCGCGCGCACGGTGGGATATCCCAACCTTCGACCGGCTCACGAGGAGCATTGAATGTCGACCATCACTTTGAGGAAGCCTTTGCGTACCTGTGCGGCACGTCCGGTCAGGGCGCTCGTCGCGGCGCTTGTCGTGGGGTCGTTCTTCTCCGCAGGCGGACCCGTGTCTACGGCGTCCGCAGACGCATGGAACAGCGGCGCGGAGTATCTGCGCTTTCCGTCGTCCCCGGCGTTCGGGCGCAAATGCGCACAGCGCGACATCTACCTCGGCGCCGGCGAGTACCGCTGGCGGCTGTACAGCGCGCACTGGGCGCATCCCGAGAACCCCACGTGGAGCCCGAGCCGGTGGCTGCGCGTCAGGGCCGGCTGGTACCGCTGGCAGGACTGCCTCAAGTACGAGCAGGTCTGGAACGGTCAGTACTACCGCATCTACCAGCACGTCGCATACCTGGACGAGAAGGCCACCGCCGGTGCACCGGCACAGAAGTGGTGGCGCGAATGGGGCCGCCCCTACGGTGACGGCACGTACGACTACGGCAGCGCGCTGCTTCGCACCGGGAACTGAGGTGCACCCTGCTCGTTGCGCGGCCTGACCGTCTGAGGCCTCCCGGACCGCGCCGTCAGATGTCCCGGGCGAAGAGCGCGAACAGCGCCCGCTGAGCCAACTGCGGAGGGGAGACGAACACGGTCTCATCGCGGTAGCGCTTGAGGAATCGGGCAGCCCACCGGGCGCCGCGCATGCCGCGAGGCCGCCCACTTGCGGTGAAGAGGCCCTCATCTCCGGCGCGGGTGCTCTCCTCGAGGAACTCCTGGAGCCGCAGGGCCGGTGTCACCAGGCATCGCAGGTGGGCCTCGCGGTCCGTGGCGCTCTCGACGCCGTGAACCGTGCCCGTCGGGACGACGATCTCACCGTCGGCGGGGCCGATCATCCGCTTCCGGTCGCCGAGCCGGAAGCGCACGCTCCCATCTACGACCGACCAGCGCTCCTCCTGGCGCGGGTGGAAGTGCGCGGGCAGCGAGCCATCGGGCTCGACCCAGCAGTCGACGATCAGGTTCTCGCCCTGGGGCTCGAAGCTCAGGCGGACGCGACTTATCGAGTCGCGGATCTGGCTGGTCAATCTCTTCTCCTTTCGGTCCGTGCAGGGGGACTTGCTCGGGGCGCCACGGCAGGCGGCGGCCCCGGCGAACGAGCCCGACTCATCGCAGGCCTGAGCACACCTCAACCGACGGTGCCGCCGACCGACGACCGCGTCGATCCCAGATTCCTGGGTGACTCAGTACTGGTCCGACGTGAGCCGCGGTGCGTAGTGCTCGAAGAACAGGCGCGCCACCAATTCGCCGCGACTCGAGACGTCGGCCTTCTCGAAGATCGCCTTCAGGTGATCCTGAACCGTGTAGGGCGAGAGGTGGAGTTCCTGGGCGATCTCCCGCGTCATCAGGCCTCTTGCGACGAGCTGAGTCACCCGCCGCTCACGCTCGGTCAACCCGTATGCGTCGGCGATCAGCGGAGCGAGCTCCGGCGAGCGGGCAGGCTCGAGGATCAAGGCGGCGCGGTCACCGAGCATCGATCCCCGCACCATCAGCCACCGGCCCGATGGGGCCCGCACGAGGGCACGAGCTATCGAGGCACCGCCCTGTTCGCCCGCTCCGGCGCTTCGAGCCCGGCCGGCGACCGCGCGGATGACCACCGGCAGGCTGTCGTCGGCGCCGAGCTCGTCGAGCCAGGATTCTCCCGCCGAGTTGGCGCTCCCGATCGAGTTGTCGTCATCGAGCACGACGAGGCCCACGGCCGGGTCGGCGTCACCTGTCGTCGACAGCGACGCCTGCAGGATCGCGTGACGAAGTCCCTCGGCCAGGTAGGGCGACAGCGTCGCCAGCAGACCCGCGTCGGCGTCGGTGAAGTTCGGGCTGCCTGTCTCACGCAGCAGGGTGATCGCGCCCCACGGTTGCGAGTCGCCGACGAGCGCACC
This sequence comes from uncultured Solirubrobacteraceae bacterium, assembly GCA_963827335.1. GTDB lineage: Bacteria > Actinomycetota > Thermoleophilia > Solirubrobacterales > Solirubrobacteraceae > DASQMT01. The sequence goes on along the minus strand of CAWHAP010000020.1, from coordinate 224,729 downwards.
ACGAAGCTCGTCCTCGAATCCGTTCGGCCGCTTGACCTCGCGGTGACGCCGGCTGCGATCAAGCGCGTGATCGGTCGCCTGGCTCAGGGTCGCCGCGGGCCGATGTCGTCGTGCGAGCTCGCTGAACTTGTTGAAGTCCGGCTCGCCGATCTCGATTTCGGTGAGCCGCTCGGCCGCCGCTGCAGGTAGCCCGTTCTCGATCACCTCATGGGTTGGAAGCCCGGTGGCCGGATCCAGCGTCAGGACGCACAAGCCGTCATGCGGCAGGCCTCGTCGCAGCACGCGGCCGGCGGCGAGGGAGAAGTCGCGGACGCCAAGGCCTTGGTGGCCCAGTCTGACGATGTCGTCTCGCAGGCGCTGCGGAGACACGGTCGCCATCGATCGATTGTGGCAAAGGCCGATGGCAGATCGGCTGCCAACGAGCAAGCACCCAGGAATCTGGGATAGGCACCGCCGGTCGGATTGCGGCACGGTCCTTGGTGCAGATGCCCGCCACCACCCCAGAAGAGATCCTCCCGCTGCTCGCTGCGGCGATCAACGCCGGCGACATCGACGCATTCATCGAGCTCCACGAGCCCGACGCGCGCTCGATCGTCCCGACGGACGGACGCGTCGTCAGTGGCGCGAAGGAGATCCGCGGCGCGCTCGAGCCGATCTTCGACCTCTCCCCGACGATCGAGAACGAGTGCGTCGCGAAGCTCGAGGCCGGAGAGCTCGCGTTGATCCACACGCGCTGGGCCCTGACGGCGTCACAGCCGGACGGACAGGTGATCGAGCTCGCCGGACGGGGCACGATCGTCTCCCGCCGCCAGCCCGACGGAAGCTGGCGGATCGCGCTCGAGAACCCCCTGAGCCCGTCATGACGTCCACGATCCTCCGGGGGTGCCGAGGTCGACACTCGGGCAACCGGCGGCGGGCTCATGCTCCGGCGACCGCGTGTCGATACCCGGTGGAACCCGAAGCTGGGTTCGCATGCCTTCGGGATGCCAGCGCCACACCTGATCGAAGGAAGTGCTCGGCATTTGAGGTCCCGTTCCCTCGTCATCGCGGCGTGCGCAGCAGTGTTCGCCACCCTGGCGTTCGCCGCGCAAGCCTCGGCCGGCTCCGACATCCTGGTGGTCAACGGCGGCTGCAGTCCGTCCGGCCAGATCAAGACCGAGCTCGAGGCCAACCCCGCGGTTGGAACGGTGTCCGAGTTCGGCAGCGGAATCCCGACGGCCGCGCTGCTCGCCGCCAACGACCTCGTCGTCTCGATGAGCTCGTGCGGCTATCCGCAGATCCACGTCTACGGCGATCGCCTCGCGGACTACGTCGACGGCGGCGGCCACGTCATCCAGTACGCGTACGACAACTGGAACAACTTCTTCGCCGCACCGCAGGGACGGTGGGCGAGTGGCGGCTACGCTGCCTTCGTCGGCGGGCCGAACACGAACCAGGGGGTGACGCTCGGCGTCCACGACGCCACCCACCCGCTGATGGCGGGCGTCGACGAGCTGAACTCGCTCGGCTTGAACACTGCTCCGACCCTCGCGTCGGACGCCACGCTCGTCGCGTCGTGGAGCGACGGCCGGAACGCCGTGCCCATCAAGGGCCGGGCCGTCTCGGTCAGCGCGTACCTCGGGGACGGCGCCTGGACCGGGGACTTCGCGCAGCTGACGGTGAACGCCATCGACAGCCTGGCGAGCGGCTCGCCGGACCCGCTGGACTTCGGCACGCAGGCTCGAGACACCGTGTCGGCCACCCGCACCGTCACGATCACGATCCCCGGCGTGGCCGCCCGGCCGACGTTCATGGGACCGATGGAGCCGTATCTCGGTCCGATGGAGGTCGTCGGGCCCAACGCGGATGACTTCTGGCTGCTCTCCGAGACGTGCCCCCTCGCGGCGCCCTCGACCACGACGACATGCACGGCCAAGGTCCGCTTCATCCCGTCGGCTGCGGGCGCCCTCGTCGCGAAGCTGCGCTTCTCGTCGAGCACCGGCTCCAACGTTCCGCTGCACGGCGTCGGCGGCGACCTGCCGCAGGGCGCTCCCGCCACGCCTGGCGCCCCCGGTGCGCCCGGCACCCCGGGCACGGCCGGCACCAACGGCACCAACGGCACCTCGGGCACCAACGGTGCCCCCGGCACGGCCGGCATCGACGGCACCGACGGCGCCGACGGCGCGAAGGGCAAGAGGAGCAAGAGGGGCAGGAACGCCACAGACGCGGCTCGCATCCGGGTCCGTTGCGAGACGAAGTCCCATGGCAGCGGCGCACGGACGGTCTGCCGGTTCAACCGCCAGTTGCGCCGCAACGCCCTCGTCCAGCTGCGCGACCGCCGCGGCGCCCTGTCCACCGCTCGCGGCAACGGCAAGCGCAGCATGGTGTTCATGTCCCGGCGGATGCCTCGCGGCACCGTCTACGCGTTCGTGATCAAGGGGCTCCACACCAGCTAGGAGCCCGCGCAACGATCGGACGTCATCGGCATCACTGCCTCCTCGGCCTTGACCTCCGCGACGGCGCGGAGTAGTACGGGCGCATGTCCTCGACCCCGCCGCTGTGTCCGTCGTGCGGGCAGCCTGCCAGTCAGGCACTGGCCGGCCCGGAGCACGGCTGGGAGTGCCGCAACGAGGCGTGCGCGGAGTTCGGACAGGCGCTCGCCGAGCACGAGCCGGCGCCCGCGGATCCCGGTCCGCAGCGCGGAGTTGAAGGCGGCGCCATGGAGGCCGCTCATCCGCCCCGCGTGCTGATCGTCGCCCACCGGACGGCGGCGACCCCGGCGCTCCTGGAACAGGTGCGAACGCGTGCCGCGGCGGACGCCTGCAGCTTCACGCTGCTGGTGCCGCGACCGCTGATGGACGCTGATACGGAGGAGGCGGAGATCACGCTCGAGTTGGCGATCCCGCTGCTCGAGGAGGCAGCCGGGCGGCCCGTCGCGGGCCTGACCGGCGAGGGCGATGTCTTCCACGCAGTCTCGGGCGTCCTCGCGAGCGGACACTACGACGAGGTGATCATCTCGACCCTTCCGGCGCGGGTCTCGCACTGGCTCCACGTCGATCTCCCCGCGCGCGTTCAGCGACTGGGATTCCCCGTGACCGTGGTGACGGCGAAGAAGCGTGCGCGACCGGTCGCCGCCTCGAGCTGACGGCGCCGTCGAGCGCGACTACCCTGGCGTGCCCGCAGCGCTGCGCTCGGGGTGGAGCGCTCCGGACGACGGCGTGTAGATCGACTCGTGGCCGTCGTCCCACTCGATCCGATAGCGCGCGGGGCTCTCGCGCACGACCTCGCGTACTGTGCCCGCCCGAGGTCGCCGTTCGGTGGACTCCGCCTCGGCGACGACCCGCTCTCCGACTTCGAACGTCATGGCTGCTCCTCTCTGCGGTGCGCTCCTGAGGCTACTCCCGATGCGCTCGGGAGCAAGCCCACGCACGGTCGCAGGGCGGCGACCCTGCCGCGGCCAAGGTCGAGGCTACGTGGCGACGGCCTGGAGAAGGTGCGGCTTACGCGCCATGACGCGCCGCACGGCGGTCCCGGTGGTGACGGACGCCGTAGTCAGGACGTGTCCCATCGCTACCGCCTCGGCATCACCCTGTTTCTCGCGGCCGCCCTCGGCTCCTTCGCGCTCTCGATCGGGCTCTGGTTCACGGAGCACCGCGAGGAGGGCGTCTTCGTCGGGCTCTGGGTGCCGTCCATCCTCGCCGCCGGCGCGTTCTGGACGACCGCGGTGCGCGCCCGATGACCGCCCTGGAGCTCCTGCTTGCCGGCGCGGGACTGTCGGTCATGGGCCTCGTGGTCGCCGGCATGATCCTGATCACCCCCCTCGGTGAGGAACCGGTGCACACCGAGGGCAGCGAGACCGAGGACTCGAACCTGAGCCCCGTCGCGCGGCATCCACGAGCGCCGCGCGGCGCTGCCGCCGAGCACCGCTGAGCTCGCAGCCACCCACTTGATCCCGCAGTGCAACCTCAGGAGGCCCCCATGGCCACCATCTCCACGTCGATCGACATCCAGGCTCCCGTGAGGGACGTCTGGGAGCTCGTCTGCGACCTCGATCGCATCGGTGAGTGGGTCAGCATCCATCGCGACTTCCCCACCCCGCCGCCCGCCGAGGTCGAGACCGGCACCCGGTTCGAGCAGACGCTCTCCGTGGCCGGCACGCCGTTCAAGGTCGAGTGGACCGCAGTCGAGGTCCACAACCCGGAGCGGCTCTCCTGGGAGGGCACAGGCCCCGTCGGCACGACCGCGCGCACGACGTACTCGCTCGCGGCCGCCGGCGACGGCACGCGCTTCGCCTACGAGAACGAGTTCACGCTCCCCGCCGGAGCGATCGGCGAGGCAGCCGGCGGCGTGGTCGCCGGGTCCGCGGAGCGCGAGGCAGAGGCTTCGCTCGTGCGCCTCAAGGCGCTCGCCGAGGCCTAGACAGCGGGCTCCGGCAGCGCGCTGGACAGCGTCGAGTTTGCGCCGCCCGCGTGCCGCCGCATAGCGTCCGGCGCATGTCACGCGCGACGCACCGAAAAACCGCACGTGACGAGGAGCCGGAGCGCGAGGACGCGCCGGTCAAGGCGCCGGACGCCGGCCCCGCCGCCCTCCTCCGGCTCCAGCGCACCGCCGGCAACCACGCGGTGGCGCAGCTGCTCGCCCGCAACCAGGCCGGCGGCCCGCCGGTCAAGGACCGCAGGCCGATCGACGACCTCGCCAAGCTGACCGGCGTCAAGCCCGTCGAGCGCGTCAAGGCCTACGCCAGGATCGCCGGGACCGGAGCCGTGAACATGGACCCGGCCGTGGTGTCCGACTCGGGCCTCGTCAAGGACGGTCTGAACCTGGTCCCGCTCAAGCAGGCGAGCGACGTCCCCGCGAAGACGGACTTCGTCGACGCGGCGGGCCGCGCGAGCGGCGGCGCCCCGCCCGAGACGGTCACCGGCGTCGCGATCCTCGTGAACGTCAACGCGTCGCGGTTCGAGGACGAGGACTACATGGTCGCGGCGATCCGCCACGAGATGGTGCACGCCCGGCTGATGCGGCTCACGGTCAAGCACCTCGCGGACTGGAAGCAGAAGCCGGAAGGTTCTCTCCTTCACGCAGTACGTCGACAAGAAGGTCGCCGGGACCGACAAGGCCCTGGTCAAGGACCGCTTCTTCGGCGGGCACATGGACGAGGTCGTGGCGTACGCCGAGGGCTTCTTGAGCGCGTTCTTCTACACGCCGATCGCGGCGCCGGGCACGGGAACCCCCGCGTGGCTCGCCCACTTCGAGGGCTTCACGAAGGAGTACCAGAAGGCGCGGATCAACAGCGGCGGCCTTCCGAAGAATCGCAAGGGGATCCCGGAGGAGAACCTCGCGATGCGGGAGAGCGCGAACGCCGTCCTTCCCGAGTCCGAGAAGCAGGTCAAGGAGTACTGCGACAAGAAAGCTCCGGCGCAGTGCCAGAACCTGGCGGCGTGGATGGTGCACCTGGACAAGGCCGGGGGGCTGTACCAGCCCGCGCTCGACATGGTGCACAGGATGGCCACGGGCGGAAGGTCGCTGTCGAAGCGCAAGCCCTAGGGAAGCGGGGCTGGTTCAGTCAATCCGAGCTTCGATCCAGGTCAAGGCCGGATGTTCTGGTTGAGCCGGAACACGTTGTCCGGGTCCCACGCGCGCTTGAGCGCGAGGAGCCGCTCGTACTTCGCGTCGCCGTAGATCGTGCGTGCCATGTCCTCGTTGACCTCGGCGACGTCGTTCACGTAGCGGCCGGCCGCCTCGTACGGCTGCGCTTCGGTGAGCGCGGCGCGACCCCAGGCGCGGCAGGCGTCGTCGAGCTCCGGGTCGTCCCACTGGATCTCCGCAGCCGCCCAGTACAGCCCGCCGCGCCCCGTGAACGCGGCGTCCTCGTCGGGCACGCGCGCGATCGCGCCGCCGCACGACCAGACGGAGTACCCGCCGTCGGCGCCCGCCGGGAGGCCGGCGACGCGCTCGACCCAGGCGTCGACGAGGTCGTCGGGCATCGTGCGGAGGAAGTCGCTGCGCATGGAGAAGCGGTGCCCCCAGGCCGTCGCCTCGTCGTTCATCCGCTGGGTCGTCAGGTACGGCTTCGCCTCGATCGAGTCCGAGGCCGCTCCTGCGAGCCCGCGGAGCGACGCGAGGTCGCGCTCCGCCTCCGCGACCGTGCCCGAGTGCAGCACGGCGACGAAGGCGACGATGCCGTCGCCGTCGGCTGAGGACGCGACCCCGAACGAGGCCCAGACGGCATCCGGCCCGTCGACGAGCTCCCGGTACCGCTCGGCCAGCGCGGCGGCGCGCTCGGCCGGATGGATGACGAAGCCGTGCGTGACCGTGCCCTCGAGCTCGTGGAGCCGGAGCTCGAACGCGGTGGCGATCCCGAAGTTCGCGCCCGCGCCGCGCAGGCCCCAGAACAGGTCCGGCTCCTCCTCCCGGCTCGCGCGGACGCGGCGGCCGTCGGCCGTGACGAGCTCCACGGCGAGGACGTTGTCGATCGTCAACCCGAAACGGCGCTGGAGCCGGCCCATCCCGCCGCCGAGCGTCAAGCCACCGACGCCCGTGTGCGAGACGACGCCCACCGGGCACACGAGGCCGTGCCGCTGCGCCGCGTCGTCGAGCGCACCCAGCAGCGCCCCGCCACCCATGCGCGCGGTGCGCGCCTGCGGATCGACCTCGGCCCCGCCCATGCGGGACAGATCGATCACGATGCCGTCGTCGCACGTCGAGAGCCCCGGGATGCTGTGGCCGCCACCTCGCACGGCGACGACGAGCTCGCGCTCCCGCGCGAAGCGCAGCGCCGTGGCGACGTCGTCGGCGGTCGTCGGCCGCACGATCAGCGCCGGGCGGCGGTCGATCATGCCGTTCCAGACCACACGCGCCGCGTCGTAGCCGGGATCGCCGGGCCGGATGACCTCCCCGCCGAAGTGGTCGTCGAGCTGATGAGAACCGTTCACGGCGCCGCACCATACATGCGCGTCCCAGGCCGGTCCGCACCACGTTGGTGCCAGACTGATCTTGCAATGGCACCATAGTGGCGCTATATTGGTGGCATGGACCTGACGCAGTATGTGGAACGGCTTCGGGGCGAGCTGGCCGTCGCCGCCGCGGCGGGCGGCGACGACGCCCGCGAGCTCGCCGATCGGCTGACCGCTCCGCTCGACGCGGCGGTTCGGCTGGTGCTGCTCGATGCGCTCTCAGCCGCCGCCGACGAGATCACGCGCGAGCTCGCGCCGGGCTCCGTCGAGCTACGGCTGCGCAGCGGCGAGCCCGGCTTCGTCGTCGCGCAGGCGCCCGCCGACGAGGAGGAGGAGCCTGCGCCGCCCGCCCCGCCGGACGCCGACGAGGGGGCGACGGCGCGCATCAACCTGCGCCTGCCGGAGCAGCTCAAGGCCGGCATCGAGCAGGCCGCCGGCCGCGAGCGGATGTCCGTCAACACGTGGCTCGTCCGTGCCGCCGCCGCGGCGGTCGCGAACGGCGATCGCCGCCCGCGCCCGCGCGGCGGGCGCCTCGGCGAGTCCTACACCGGCTGGGCGCGCTGAGCGCCCGCCCGGCACCCGAACCACCACCCATCGCTTCGAACCTGAACTGCAGGAGGGCGCCCCATGCCGGCTTTCGACACACCCAACCCGATCTCGGTCACGATCGACCTCCGCCTCGGCGACGTGCGGATCATCGCCGGCGACCGTGCCACCACCACCGTCGACGTGCGTCCGAGCGACTCGTCGAACGACGGGGACACCCGGGCCGCCGGCGCGACCCGGATCGAGCTCGCGAGCGAGCAGCTGCTGATCAAGGCGCCGAAGATGCGCCAGTGGCCGGCTCGCGGCGACGGCGGATCGGTCGACGTGACGGTCGAGCTGCCCGCCGGCTCGAACCTCGACGCCGCCGCGGCCTCCGCGGACTTCCGCTGCGACGGCCGGCTCGGCACGTGCCGGATCAAGACCGGCCTGGGCGACATCGCCGTCGAGCACGCCGACCGCCTGCACCTCAAGAGCGGGGCCGGCGACATCACCGTGGACCACGTGACGGGCGCCGCGGAGCTCACCGCCGGATCCGGAGAGGTCCGCGTGCGCGAGCTCGACGACGGCGCGGTGATCAAGAACTCCAACGGCGACACGTGGGTCGGCGTCGCCGCAGGAGACGTGCGCCTGAACGCCGCCAACGGCAGCATCGCCGTCGACGTCGCCAACGCCGGCATCGTCGCCAAGACCGCCAACGGCGACGTGCGCCTGGGCGAGGTCGTCCGCGGCTCGGTCGCGCTCGAGACCTCCATGGGCGACCTCGAGGTCGGAATCCGCGAAGGCACCGCCGCCTGGCTCGACGTCGGCGCCAGGGCCGGCAAGGTGCACAACGCGCTCACCGCCGCCGACTCCCCCGGGCCGTCGGCCGAGCGGGTCGAGGTGCGGGCCCGCACGACCGTCGGCAACGTCGTCATCCGGAGGCCGTGATGCGCTCCGCGATCAGGGTGCGTCAGCCCCTGCCCGCGTTGTCCAGCGCCGCCACGGTGCTGCCCATCACCTCGTAGTCGGTGTCGGCCCAGTGCGCGTTCAGCGTGCCCGGGTCCTGCAGGTGGTCCTTGACGCGGATGAACGAGACCACGACCTCGTCGCCGACCTCGCCGCCCATCATCCCCGTGGCGTGGAAGACCTTCCCGTCGACGGTCACCCGGTTCGTCGACGAGATGACGCCGTGCATGCCGAGCAGCCTGCGCTCGAGCTCGTCGAGCTTCATCTCGCGCCGGTACAGGTTGTCGACGAGCAGCCGGCGTTCCGGGACCTCGATCCCGCGCGCCGCGAGCCAGTCCCTGCGCGCCTGGCCGACGATCTCGGCCTGGTCGCTGTCGGACATCCAGTCGCCGGCGTCGATCATGCCCATGCCCTCGAGGTGCTCCTGGATGTCGTCGTTGTCGAGCGCCTCGTCCTTGCCGCCTTCGAGGCTCGCCATCCAGTTCAGCCACAGCATGCGCTCGATCGCGTCGACGTCCTTGATCTCCACGCCGACGATCGCGTTCTTGAGCCCGAGGACCTGGCCGCCGGCGAGCCTGGCGTTGAGCAGGTCGCCCGACGAGCTGTCGTTGATCGCCGCGACGCCGTCGCTCTTCTCCTTGACCTCGGACTCCGTCCACTTGCCCGTGGTGCCGGCCGCGAGGCGCACGGCCTCCGTCGCGAGGTCACCGGCCGCCACCGCGATGTCCTTGGCAAGGATCGTCGGCTTGCCCAGCCTCGGCATCGTGCCGACGATCACGTCCAGCTTGCCGAACGCCTCCTCGTACTTGTCGCCCGTCGTGGCGCCGGCCGCCGCAGCGGTCGCGCTCGGCCTGACCGGATCCTGGCCGGCGGTCAGCGCGCCGCCGGCGATCTGCTCGCCGATCTCGCCCGCGCCGCCCCCGAGCGCCTTGGCGCCCGCCGTGAAGCCGTAGCCGGCGAGCTTGCCGGAGTTCCTGACGGCGGCCGCCTCGAGCCCCCTGATCGCCCCGCCGACGAGCAGCGTCTCCGGGCCGATGATCGCGAGCGCCGCCGCGATCAGGATGCCCTGGACGGCGTCGACGATCGCCTCCTCCATCTCGAAGGTCTCGTCCGCCTGATCGAGCACGCCCTTGAACTGGCTGTAGGCCGCCTTGTAGTTCTCGTTGGACGCCTTGAGGTGCTTCGTGGCCGCCTGGAGGTCCTTGACGCACTGGTCGCTGATCTCGGCGAGCGAGGTCGAGCGTGCGCTCGCGGCCTCCTTGATCGCGGCCATGCGCTGCTCGAGCGCCTCCATCGCCTCGCGGTCGGCCGTCCTGGTCTCCCGCGCCACGGTGGCGTTGCGCGCGATCCAGGTCGAGACGGCCGCGTTGCTCGTCCCGCGCAGCAGCGCCACGTGGCCCTGCGGTGCGGGCGGCCGCGCGATGACCGCGTCCTGCTGCGCCTCCTGCGCCTCCTCGCGGATCGATGCGGGTTCCATCCCGCACCGATGGTCCCGCAGCCCTCGCGGTCGGGTCAACGACCGTTCGGGCGCACTTCCGTGCGCATCGTCTGCGCGTGACGGCAGCGGGCGCCGGCCGGGAGGACCCGGCCGGCGCCGTCAGCTGCAGGGCTCAGTAGCCCCGGGCGACCCGCTTGGCGTCGACGATCCCGTCGCCGTAGAACCCGTTGTTGTCCGTGGTGCCCTCGCACACGTGCGTGGCCGTCACGGTCTGGATCGACCCGTCTGCCTGCGGGACGTTCCGGGTGTAGGTGAACGCCGGGGGCGTCGGGCACGGTGTGTCCGTCGCGGTCCGGCGCAGGATCCACTCCACCGCGTCCGGGAAGGCGGCCTTGCCGCCGTTGCGCCGGTCACGGAAGCCCCACCTGCCGACGGCGAGCGCCGCGACGCCGGTCGCGTGCGGTGACGCCATCGACGTGCCCTGGAGGTACTGGAAGTACGCGCACGTCCCGTTGGGGCGGCAGTCCCGTACGACGTTGGGCGTGTTCGGCGTGCCATCGGGGTTGAGCTCGCCCGCCAGCTCGGCGAGCCGCTGCGGGTACGCAGCCAGCACCGCCTTGGTGATGTCGCGGTTGTTGTCGGCGGTGTCGTAGACGTCGCCGCCCGGGGCCGCGAGGTCGATGTAGCCGTTGCCGTAGTCCGAGTAGTACGCCTTGCGCTTGCTGATGCCCGTGCTGCTGATCGAGAGCACGTGGTTGCCCTCGGACGGCATCGAGATGCACGACGGCGGGATCGTCCGCTCGTAGGGCGCCTCACCGGGCTCATCGGCGAAATCCGGGCTCGAGTCGTCCACGATCGTCTTCGTGTAGTCCGTCGCGCCGTTGCCGGCCGCCGACACGAGCGTGACGCCGCGCCGGTGGGCGTAGTCGAGCGCCCGCTGCATCGCCTCGACGATCGTGCGCTGCTCCGCCTGGTCCTGAGGCGAGTCGGCGGGGTTGTTCGTGCAGTTGAACAGCCACGGGTCGACGTAGTAGCTCATGTTCACGACGTCGATGCCGCTGTCGCCCGCGTAGGTCAGCGCGTCCACGGACGGCTGCAGGAAGAAGAAGCCCGAATCCTGCCCCGCGCGGAGGTTGACGATCTCCGCCCTGGGCGCCACGCCGGCGATCCCGAAGCGGTTGACCGGCGACGCGATCGTGGACGCCACGTGCGTGCCGTGGCCGTCGTCGTCGACGTTCGGCGGATCGACGCAGCTCGGCACCTCGCAGGGCCCGTCGATCACGGCGCCGTTGGCGTCGGCCGGGATGTCGGTCGTGAAGTTGCGGCTCAGGGACCCGTTGAAGTTCGGCGCGATGTCCGGGTGCGTCCCGTCGACGCCCGTGTCGATGATGCCGACGCGCACGCCCTTGCCCTGCTCGTAGCGCTGCGAGCCCTTCGCGGTCGCGCCGATCTGCGCCATGTCCCACTGCAGGCCTGCGAGCGGCTCCTCGCGCTTGCCGGAGGACGCCTTGCCGTGGCGGCCGGACCGGTGACCGGCGACGGCCGCGTCGAGATCGGCTTGCGCCGGATCGAACTTCTGCGCCTCGCCGGCGGCGCCGACGGCCCGGTCCGGCGCGGAGCCGATGACCTGGTTGTGCGCCGCGCCCTCGATCGCCGCGGTCGCGGCGGCGTCGGCGACGAAGCTTGCGTTGGCGCTGCGCACGGTGGCGACGCCGACCGCGCGGTTCTCCTTGACGATCTTGCCTCCCGCCGCCTTGATCGCGGCGTGCGCGGCCTGTGCCGAGGCGCCCTTCGCGTAGACGACGACGTACTTCTGCGAGCCCGCGGCCTTGCCCCCCGCCGCGCCCGCGCTGGCTGACACCAGGAACCCCCCGACGGCGCCCACGGCGACGACGGCTGCCCCGGCGATGTACTTCCTCATGCGTGCTCCCTTCCTCGCACCCCTGCGGATTGGGGCGAACGATACAACCCGTCTATCCCCCATGCGTGGGTCGATCGATCACCGGCGTGCCGCCTGTGACACGAGCAGCGCGGGCAGGGAAAGCACGACCGCGAGGGTCAATGGCAGACCGGCATCGTGCGGGATCACGGCCAGCGCGCCGGCGAGCACGAGCAGGCTGAGCAGGAGCACGAACGAGGCGGCGTACGCCGCATGCCGCGGGCCGGGCGACACGCGACGGAGCAGGTGGTCGACGCGCTCGGGGACCGGTTCCTGCAGCTGGAGCATCGCGGACGCGAGCGGTGGGGCGCCGACGATCGCGATCGTGGCGCGATCGGCGGCGAGGTCGGCGACGTTGGCCTGGGCGCGGGCGAGCCCGCGGAGGGCGGGGATGAACCCGAGCGCGTCGGCCGTGACCCCCGCGATCGCCAGCCGGAGCGGGTCGCCCCGCCGTGCGTGCGCCGCCTCGTGCTCGACCACGGCGCGCAGCTCATCGCGCGCGAGACGGGAGACGGCGCACTCGGTGATGTAGACCCGGGGACGAACCAGGCCGGCGCAGAACGCGGCCGGCCGCGACCCCCCGACGACGCGCACGCGATGTGCGCCGACCTGATGGATCGCCAGGACGTCCAGCCGTCCCAGCCGTCGATGCGTGGCCAGGCGCCGTCGGAGCGAGCCGGCGACGCGGAGGAGCACGAGCGCCTCGAGGCCGAGGAACGCGCCGAGCACGACGGTGTGCGCATCCACCTCGATGCCCTCCCCGCGGATCAGCGCCGGCAGGTGGAAGCGGAGCGCGTCCAGCGCGACGACGACGAGCAGCAGCACGGCGATGGCCACCGTGGCGGCCACGACCGCTTCGGTCCTGCGCGTGCCGGAGCGGCCGCTCATTGCTCGGCGAGCCGCCGCAGCTCCTCGCGACGCTCGGGGTCCAGCGCAGCGGATCTGCGGGCGAACTCGATCAGCGCGATCTCCCCGTAGTTGGCGATCATCTCGTCGACCTCTGCGTCCGCGCAGGCGCGCAGGTAGGAAGCGCGATCGAGGATCGGCGCGTAGACGTCGAACTTCCGCCCGCGGCGGCGACGGCGGCGCAGCAGCCCCTTCGTCTCGAGCCGCTGCATCACGGTGAGCACCGTCGTGTAGGCGCGGGGCGACCGCGACGCATCGTCGTTGACCGCCTCCATGACCGCACGCACGGACGTCGGGCCCTGCCGCCAGGCGTGCTCCATGATCTCGCGCTCGAACCGCGGGATCGGGGGCGGGCGACGGGGCGACGGCATCGCGGCAACGCTACCGCGCGCACGCCGGCAAGCGGCGGGGCGAACGTGCTTCTACGACGTGTCGAAGCACCCACCGCGCGGTGCCATTTTCGACACGAACCGGGTGCCGTCCACTAGGAGCTCGCGCCCCCCGCTGATACCAATTCGCAGCGTGTCGTCTCTCTGGAGGTCCCCAGTGCCGAGTTCCCATCGCAGGTTCGGCGCGGCCGTGCTCGCGGCCGCCTGCGTCACCGCCGCGGGTGCCGCGCCGGCCGTCGCGCGCGTCGCCGACGGACCCAGGGTGAAGCGGATCAGCCGCACGCTGAAAGAGGTTCCGCCGCCTCCGCGCAACATCGCGAAGCGCTCGTGCAAGGGGCACACGGCGAAGTACATCCGCTCGCGCCGGACCAAGCAGTACGCGGGCGGGGGATACCGCACGACGATCCGCTACTGCCGCGGCAAGGTGAAGATCGTCCGCGTCTACAAGGAGAAGGAGACCGTCGTCGTGACGGTGACGGTGCCCGTGCCGGTGCCGGTGCCCGGGCCCACGGTCGAGGTGCCGGTGACGAAGCCGGTCCGGTTGACGCTGCTGCACGCGAACGACTTCGAGTCCAAGATGCGCACGGGCGACTCCATGACCGGCTACGGCGGCGCGGCACGCTTCGCCACCGTGGTCGCGCGGCTGCGTCGCGAAGCGGAGAACTACAGCGACGCCGCGCTGGAGGCCGGCAAGAAGACGAAGGGCACGCTGCTGGTCTCCTCGGGCGACAACTTCCTCGCGGGGATCAACTACCAGGCGGGCGTGAACCAGAACGCGGGCACGTTCTACGACTCCTACGTGTTCTCGCGGCTCGGCTTCGACGCGGCGACGATCGGGAACCACGAGTTCGACTTCGGTCCCGCGCGCGCCGCGGACTTCATCGAGCAGGACACCAGCGGGGCGCCGTTCCTGTCGGCGAGCCTGGACTTCTCGGCGAGCCCGGACCTGCAGGCCCTGGTGGACTCGGGACGCGTGCGCAGCTCCGTGGTGGTGGAGAAGGGCGGCCGCCGGATCGGGATCATCGGCATCTCCCCGCCTGAGCTGGCCTCGATCTCCTCGCCCGCGCCGGTGGTGCAGACCGCGACGTCGGTCCCCGAGATCGCGACGGTGGTCAACGCGGAGGCGGCGAAGCTCGACGCGGCGGGCGTGAACATCGTGATCCTGTCCAGCCACATGCAGTCCAACGCCGCCGACCGGCAGCTGCTGCCGCTGCTGCGCGGCATCGACATCGACATCGCGGGCGGCGGCGACGACCTGCTCGCGAACCCGGACGACACGCTGATCCCCGGCGCGTCCGCGGTCGGCGCGTACCCGTCGCTCGTGGACGACGCCGATGGCCGCGCCGTCCCGGTGGTGACGACCCAGGGCGAGTACCGGTACGTGGGCCGGCTCACGGCCGAGTTCGACGCCGCCGGGAAGCTGACGTCGGTCGACGACGGGCGCTCGGGCCCGGTCCGCGTGTCCGGCACCGCCGGTCAGCCCGATCTCGCTGCCGAGGACCAGACGCTCAAGGCATCGGTGACGGACCCGCTCAACGTCTATGACGCGAGCCTGTCGGCGAACGTGATCGCGACGTCGGACGTGGGGCTCGACGGCCGCAACGCGAGCGGGGAGACGATCCGCAAGCGCGAGACCAACCTCGGCGACCTCGTCGCCGACTCGTTCCTCTTCGCCGGCCGCCGCGACGCGACGCTCAACAGCCGCCCGCAGCCCGACATCGCGCTCACCAACTCGGGCGGCATCCGCAACAGCAGCATCCTCCCCGCCGGGGACATCACCGAGAAGAACACGTTCCAGGTGCTGCCCTTCGACAACACGACCGTGACCGTGCCGAACCTGTCGCGCGCGCAGTTCAAGGAGCTGCTCGAGCACGGGTTCGCGACCGTCGCCCCGGCCGCTTCCAACGGCCGGTTCCCGCAGATCGCGGGCTTCAAGGTCGTCTACGACAGCCGCGAGCAGGCGCAGGTGACCGACGCGGCGGGCGTCGTGACCACACCAGGGCAGCGCGTGCGGACGGTCACGCTCATCAACCCGGACGGCTCGCCGGGCGCCGCGATCGTGACGGCGGGCGCCGTCGTGCCCGGGGCGGCCCTGACGCTGGTGACGAACAACTTCACGGCGGCCGGCGGCGACGGGTATCCGTTCCGCGGGATCCCGACCCAGACGCTGCAGCCCAGCGTGGGCTATCAGCAGGCGTTGTTCGACTTCATCACCGCGCCGGCGGCGGACGGCGGGCTCGAGGGCACGATCAGCGGCACGGACTACCCGTGCGGCGCCGTCGACCGGATCACCAACCTCGACCCCGCGTACCCCGCCTACCCCGCGGGCTGCTGAGCGCTCACCCCGTCTACGACATGTCGAAGGCGGCTGTGACCCTACGCTGACCGCATGTGCGGCGTATGCGTGATGGTCGCAGCCGCCGGTGCGACCGGCGCCCGGACCGGCCTGCAATCCCTCCGGGCACGCTGGCTGACGCCACGGCGGCTCCGGGCCGCCACTGCGGTGATCGCGGTGGCGGCGTTCGGGTTCGGGAGCGTGAGCGTCTCGGGCTCGGCTCCGGCCGGCCCGGCTCCCGCGCACGCCCCGTAGCGCGGCGAGGCGTGCTCCTCCGTCTGTGACGACCGTCAGGCCTCGTCGTCCGCGGCGGTGACGACGGGCCACCCTGCAACTTCGCGCGCCGGCACCCGTTGTTGCGGTCATGCATCGGATCGTGCTCGCCGTCGTCCTGCTCGGGAGCGTTCCCGCCCAGGCCTCCGCCGCGACCGTCTCCGTGACGACGATCGAGACCGGCAACCGCGGCGGGACGTACCGGTCCCAGACCGCCGTCTACGCGGCCGCGCCCGGCGAGGCGAACGACCTCACGCTGGGCGGCGACGCGTCGGCGGGCGACCCCTACGGGCCGTCGACGCTCACCTTCAGCGACCCGGGGGCGACGATCACGGCGGGCGCCGGCTGCGTCGCCGAAGGCGAGCACGTCGTCCGCTGCCACTTCACGGCCGAGGAGCGGAGGACGTCGGTGGAGCTGGGCGACGGCGACGATCGCGCGCGCGTCGACTCGCAGCCCGGCTCGGTGCTCGTCGACGGCGGCGCCGGCGCCGACACGCTCGACGGCTTCGCCCACCGGATCGGGTTCCTGCGCCTGAGCGGCGGCGCCGGGGACGATCGCCTCCTGGCCTCCACGTCCACGGGCTCGGGCCTCGACGGCGGCGACGGCAGCGACGTGCTGACGGGCGGCCCCGGCGAGGACGTCCTGGACGGCGGCGCGGGCGACGACGCGATCGAAGGCGGTCCTGGCCGGGACGCCCTGAGCTACAACGATCGCGCGGACGGGATCTGGGTCGACCTCGCGCTCGGGACCGGGGGCGGGCCCGGCGAGCACGACCTCCTCGGCGGCGTCGAGGAGGTCAACGGCTCCGACCGCGGCCGCGACGTGCTGCTCGGCGGACCCGCCGGCGACACGCTGAACGGGCACCGGGGCCGCGACGTGATCGACGGGCGCGCAGGGGACGACCGGCTCGACGGCGGCGCCGGAGGCGACACCCTGACGGGCGGCGCGGGACGTGACGCGCTCGCCGGCTCGTCCGGCAGCGACGTGCTCGACGGCGGCGAGGACGACGACGCCCTCCACCCCGGGACGGCCGGCCGCACCAGCGACCGGCTCGCGTGCGGGACGGGCGCCGACGAGATCAGGACGCAGGCGCGGCTGTGGCGGAACCGGACGCTGCCGCTGCTCCCCGTCGACTGCGAGCGGCTCGAGAGCTCCTTCCTGCGCCTGCGCGGGTGGTCGGTCCGCGGCGGATGGCTCAGCGTCGACGTCGGCGCCGGGGCCAGGTTCCTCCGCCGCGGCTCCTGCACGCTGACGCTCCGGACCGCGCGCGACGAGGCCCGCATGGAGCGGCTGCGCCCCGAAAGGCTCCGCCCGGTGCGACTGCGCATCCCGCCGGCCCGGCCGGTCGCCCTGCGCGTGACGCCGGAGCGCCGCTGCCAGGGACCCGACACGCCGTTGCAGGTCCCGTTCGCGCCGTTATAGTGCGCCGATCGGTGCACTCTGACGCGACCCTCGACCGCACGTTCTTCGCCCTCTCGGACCCGACCCGCCGGGGCATCCTCGAGCGCCTCGGGCGCGGACCGGCGACGATCGGCGAGCTGGCCCAGCCGTCCGGGCTCACCCTCAACGGGGTGAAGAAGCACGTGGGGATCCTCGAGGAGGTCGATCTCGTGGTCACGGCGAAGGTCGGGCGCGCTCGCCGGTGCCAGCTGGGTCCCGCCCAGCTCGAGGACGCGACGGAGTGGATCGACGAGTACCGGCGCACCTGGCAGGGCCGCCTGGACCGGTTCGGCTCCTACGTCGAGCGGACGGACGCCGGGCGATGAGCCACGCCGGATCGCCATGAGCACCTCCGTTCCCTTCGCCCTGGTCGACGTGTTCGCCGACGCGCCGCTGACCGGGAACCCGCTCGCGGTCGTCGCCGACGCCGAACGGCTGGACGAAGCGGTGATGCGGGTCGTCGCGCGCGAGTTCAACCAGTCCGAGACGACGTTCGTGCTGCCCCCGACGCGGCCCGGAGCGACCTGGCGCCTGCGCTCGTTCACGCCGACCGGCGCCGAGGTCGTCGGCGCCGGCCACAACGTGCTGGGCGCGTGGTGGTGGCTCGCCACGACCGGGCGGATCGAGCTCGACGCCGAGGGCGGGGCGGCGGTCGCACAGGAGATCGGAGACCGCGTCCTGCCCCTGCGGGTGAGCGGCCGGAACGGACGCCCCGAGGCGATCGTGATCGACCAGGCGCCGCCGGAGCTCGGGCGCAGCGTGACCGATCGCGACGAGCTCGCGGCGTCGCTCGGGTTCGAGCCGGGCGGCGCCGACCTGGTCGGCGACGTGCCGGCGGAGGTCGTCTCGACCGGCGCGGCGCACCTCCTGGTGCCCGTGCGCGACCGCGCGGTCCTCGATCGCGCGCGGCCCGACGCGCCCCGGCTCGCGGCGGCGCTCGCGGAGGCCGGCGGCCAGGGCTGTTACGTCTACTGCCTGGATCCCGTCGATCCGGCCGCGGTGGCGCACGCGCGGTTCTTCAACCCGACGGTCGGCATCTGGGAGGATCCCGCGACCGGCAGCGCCGCCGGTCCGCTCGTCAGCCGCCTGGTCGCACGCGGCGTGGTGCCCGACGGGGCGTCCGTGCTCGTCGAGCAGGGCCACGCCATCGGACGTCCGAGCCGGATCCAGGTGCAGGTGAGCGGCGAGCGCGTCCGCATCGGCGGGGCGAGCATCGTCGTGGCGGAGGGCACGCTCACCGTCTGAGCGCGCTCCGCGCGTCGTCGAGCAGCGAACACGATCTACGGAGGACAGCGATGACCGAAGCCGACGAACGCCACCTGCGCCGGGCGATCGCGCTCGCGGCCGCGGCGCGCGCCGGCGGCGACATGCCGTACGGATCCCTCCTCGTGGGGCCCGCGGGCGATGTGCTCGCCGAGGACCGCAACACGGTCCTCACCGACAAGGACATCACGGCCCACCCCGAGCTCAAGCTCGCCCGCTGGGCGGCTCGCCACCTCGACGCCGCCGCGGCGCGGCAGACCACGATGTACACCAGTTGCCAGCCGTGCCCCATGTGCACGGGCGCGATCGCGCGCTCCGGACTCGGGCGCATCGTCTTCGCGCTCTCGGGCGACCAGCTGGCCGAGCTCAAGCCGCCCGGAGCCGCCAGCCCGGACGCGGCGCAGGTCGCCTACGAGGGCCCCGCCCTGTTCGGCGAGGCCCGCGCTCCGATCGACGGCTACTACGCCTGACCGCGGGAGCCCGGTCAGCGGGACGCAGCCGCGACCGGCTCGTCCGCGAGCACGGAGTCGAGCGCGGCCAGCACGCGATCCGCGACGGCGGGCGACGCGTTCGGTCCCATCAGGCCGATGCGCCACATCGGTGGGGCGTCGGGTCCCAGGCCCCCGCCGATCTCGATCCCGTGCTCGTCGAGCAGGCGCTTCTGCACGCGCGGTCCGTCGATGCCCTCGGGCACCCGCACGGCGGTCAGCTGCGGCAGCTGGTGGTCCGGGTCGGCGAGCAGGTCGTAGCCGCGGCTGCGGACTTCCTGCTGGAGGTACCGTCCCGCCTCCTCGTGGCGCGCCCAGCGGGCCTCGAGGCCCTCGTCGAGCGCGTGGCGCAGCGCCTGGTAGAGCGCGTAGATGTGGAGGATCGGCGCCGTGTGGTGATACGTGATCGGACGCTCGACCCAGTAGTCGAGCAGCTGCTGGATGTCGAACGAGAACGGGACGGGACGATCGATCGTCCGCGCGCGCTCGAGTGCGCGGGCAGAGAGCGCGATCGGGGACATGCCAGGCGGGGCGCCGAGCGCCTTCTGCGTGCACGAGTACGCGTAGTCGATGCCCCACTCGTCGAAGGCGAGCGGGATGCCGCCGAGCGACGTGACGCAGTCGGCGAACAGCAGCGTGTCGCGATCGCGCAGCGCTGCGCCGAGCTCCTCCAGCGGGTGCTGCGCGCCCGTCGACGTCTCCGCGTGGACGACCGCGACGAGCCGCGCCTCGGGCCGCTGGTCGAGCGCGTCGAGCAGCGCGTCGTTCGGGACCGTCTTCCCCCACGGGCGCGTGACCTCGACGACCTCCGCGCCGTGGAGCGCCGCCATCTGCGCGATCCGGCGACCGAAGAAGCCGGCGTACCCGACGATGACCACGTCGCCGGGCGACACGAGGTTCACGATGCCGGTCTCCATCCCCGACATCCCGGTCGCCTGCAACGGCAGCGTCACGCCGTCGTGCGCGCCGTAGACCGCCCGCTGCATCTCGACGAGCTGGAGCAGCAGGTCGTGCAACACGTGATCGAGGTGACCGAGCATCGGCGCGCGCATCGCGTCCAGCACCGACGGCTCGACGTTCGTGGGGCCTGGGCCGCACAGCAGTCGCTCGGGTGGCGCCAGCGGCGGCGCAGGCGGTGTCGTGGACGGGGGCATGCGGGGGGTGGTACCCCGAGTGCGGGCGCGCGACGCACCACAGCGGCGGCGATTAGCGGCCGCTGAGGCGCGTGCGTCACCTTCGACGGCGTGTCCAGCGGGTTCGTGGTCGCCAACTCCGTGCTCGTGCTCACCCAGGCCGTGCTGGTCGCCGCCCCTGGGAGGGGGATCCCGCGCCGGCTCGTGCGCTTCGGCGGGCGGGGGTGGTCGCTCGTGCTGCCGCTGTCGATCGCGGTCGTCGTCGCGGCGATCGCCGCCGAGCCGGGCGTGGCGGACGGGCTGACCTGGCTCGCGCTGCTCGCGATCCCGCTCCTCGCGGCCGCCGCGCTCGGCTGGGCGCTGCGCGGGGCACGCCCGTGGCTCGCCCTGCTCGCCGTTCCGCTGCTCGTGCTGGCCGTCGCGGGCGCCGGCGGCCTCGCGGGCGACGCGAGCGCGGCCGCGCTCACCGCCCTGAGCTGCGTCACGCTCGGCCGGCTCCTGGCCGGGGCGGTGCCCGGGCTCGCGCTGAAGGCGGGCATCGTGGCGATGGCCGCGATCGACGCGGTGCTCGTGTTCGGGCAGCAGCTGCAGGGGCCGAACGCGGTGCTGAACGCGGCGGCGCCGGCGGCCGGGCTGCCGCAGCTGCAGTTCCTCGACCTCCACCACGCGAGCATGGGCTACGGCGACGTGTTCGTGGCGGGCGTGCTGGGCGGCCTGCTCGCCGCCGAGCGGCGGGCGCAGCTCGTCGCCGCCGGGCTGGTGCTCGGGGTCTCGATCGCGTGGGACGGGCTGTTCTTCGCCGTCGACACGGTGCCGGCGACGGTGCCGGTCGCGCTCGTCGTCCTCGGCCTCGAGGCGGCCCGGGTAGCCTCCGGGCGGTGCGGCTCCTGGCGACGTTCCTCGCGCGCCTCGCGCTCGCGGTGGGCGTCGTCGTCGTCGTGACGGCGATCGCGATCGCCATCCCGCGCTGGGCGCGACCGGACCTCTACGCCGGCGAGACGGGCGTCGACGGCGTGATCCGCGCCATGGGCCGGGCCTTCCTCCACCTCGACTTCGGCGTGGCGTGCGGATGGCCGGGCTGCCCGCCGGTCCGCGACATGTGGGCGCGCGGCTACGTCGCCGACGTGTCGATGCTGCTGGGGACCGTGGCGATCGGCGTCGGGGCCGGGTTCGCGCTCGGCCTGTGGTGCGCGGCGCGGGCGGGCTCGCGCCGCGCGCGCGTGCTCGAGGTCGCCGCCACGATCCTGTACTGCGGGCCGGTGTACGTGTTCGGGTTCTGGATGCTCCTGCTGTTCAACGGGACGTTCGGCATCGTGCCCGTGCCGTACTTCTTCGACGCGGCGCCGGTCTGGGCGTCGCCGCTCTCCTCGCCGTGGGACTGGTTCCGCACGATGCTCGTGCCCTGGGTCGTGGCGGCTGCGCCGCTGGCCGCCATGTGCCTGCGGCTCGTCGCCGCGCTCGTCCGCGAGCAGCTGCACACCGATCACGTGCGGACCGCGATCGCGAAGGGCGTGCCGCACCGCCGGGTCATCCGACACCACGCCGGGCCGTTCGCGCACGCGGCGACCGCGTCGTTCGTCGGCGTGACCGCGCCGCTCGTGGTGCTGAACCTGATCCTCGTGGAGCGGGTCTTCGCGGTGCCCGGCTTCTTCGTGCACACGTGGCGGGCGACCGGCCACTCCGACAGCTTCCGCCGCCCGCCCGTGATCGACTACGAGATGCTCGTGGGGATCGCGATCTGGGGCTCGATCTTCGTCGTCCTGCTCAGCCTGGCGGTGGAGTTCGCGCTGCTGCGGCTGGATCCGCGGATCCGGACGGCACAAGGGACATAGCCGTGCGCCACGTTGGCGACCGGACGTCCGCGGGGTGACGAGCCGCCGTCTGCCCGCTCGCGGTGGCGGAAAGGCTTCTGGTGAACGAAGAGAACGAGCGAAAGGAGCGGTATGCCGACCGCCACGAAGACCAAGGTCATCGATCATGATGTCCACACCGTCTACAACCAGTGGACGCAGTTCGAGGAGTTCCCGCGCTTCATGAAGGGCGTGGACCGCATCGAGCAGCTCGACGACCGGCGGCTGCACTGGGTCGCCTCCTTCGGCGGCAACCAGCACGAGTGGGACGCCGAGATCACCGAGCAGGTGCCCGACCAGCGCATCGCCTGGCGCTCCATCGACGGCAAGACGAACGCCGGCCAGGTGACGTTCCGCCCGGCCGAGGCCGACAAGACCGAGGTCACGGTGGAGATGAGCTGGGAGCCCGAGGGGCTCAAGGAGAAGATCGGCGGCGCGCTCGGCTTCGACGACCGCCAGATCGCGAGCGACCTCGAACGCTTCGAGGAGGTCCTCGACGAGCGCGGCGGCCGCGAGACGGGCGCCTGGCGCGGCGAGCAGCGCTAGCGACTGCCCTGCGGGCGGCCGGCCCACGTGGCCGGCCGCCGTGCACGGCGCTACTTGAGCGGGTCGTGCCCCCAGTTCATGAGGGAGTACCGCCACTTGGAGTGCTCCCTGTCCTCGCCGGGCCCGCCCTGGGCCATGTGGCGCCGGATGTAGCCGACGACCTTGCGCATGTGGGCGAGGTCGTCATCGTCGAGGTCGTCCTTGCGCTTGCGCTTGATGGCGACGATCCGGCGCCCGGACTCGTGGCCGACGGACTCGCCGCCGTCGCCGCCCCACCCGACCGCCCGCGACTCCTCGGTCCCCAGCCAGTCCTCGAGCTCCTTCGGCGTCATGTTGACCGCGTCGTCGAAATCGTGCCGGACGTCGTCGGCGGACATCAGCGGCGCTTGAGCGCGGACGGCTTGTGCACGGCCTCGCCGCCGCCCTTCTCGCTGCGCACGAGGTACTGCGGCTCCTCCTTGGACGCCTTGACCTTGCGCCCGCCCGCCTCGGTGTCCGAGGTGATCTTGCGCTCCACGACACCGGGCGTGTCGTCCTCGCCGTGCGAGCTCCACACGACCTTGTCACCCTGCTTGAACTCGTCCGCCATGCCGGCCTCCGTCTCGCGTTGGATGCCTGCCGGTTACCCGGCCGCGAAGTCCGTTCGTGCCAGGCTGGCGCACGGTGTCAGGGGGCTGATCGCACGCCCTCGCCGCTGCCGTACGCTGCGGCGGTGCCCGGCGAGCCAACCGTCCGCGACGCGACGATCGGCGTGCTGCGCCGGCTCGGGCTGACGACGATCTTCTCCAACCCCGGCTCGACCGAGGTCCCGTTCCTCGTCGATCTGCCGGACGACATCGAGTTCGTGCTGGCGCTGCACGAGGGCTCCGTCGTCGGGATGGCCGCCGGCTACGCGATCGGCCGCGGCGCGCCCGCGCTCGCCCTGCTGCACTCGACGCCGGGGCTGGGGAACGCGGTCGCCGCGCTCGCGACCGCGCGGACGAACCGGGCGCCGCTCGTCGTGATCGTCGGCCAGCAGGACCGCCGGCACCTGGTCCACGAGCCGTTCCTCGCCGGCCGCCTGGAGGGGCTCGCCGGGGACTACCCGGTGCGGGTCGACCTGCCGGTGCGCGCACAGGACGTGCCGGGCGCGATCGCGCGCGCCCACCACGAGGCCGTCACGGGCCGGGGCCCCGCGCTGGTGATCGTGCCGATGGACGACTGGCTCGCGCCCGCGCCCGCGGCGCACGAGGCGCAGGGGCCGCTGCGGCTGCTGCGCTCGGCGGCCGCCGACCCCGACGCCGTCCGGGCGCTGGCCGAGCTGCTCGACGAGGCGCGCGCGCCCGTGATCGTCGCCGGCGCCGGCGCCGACGGGGCGGCGGGCTGGGCCGCGCTGACCGCGCTGGCGGAGCGGCTCGGCTGCCCCGTCTGGCAGGAGCCGTTCGGCGCGCAGGCCGGGTTCCCGCAGGACCACCCGCAGTTCGCCGGCCACCTGCCCGCGCGGCGCGCGCGCGTGCGCTCGGCGCTCGCCGCGCACGACGCCGTGCTCGTCGTCGGGACCGCGGCGTTCCGCCAGTACCCGTACGACGAAGGGCCGTTCGTCGAGCCGGGCACGCGCGTCGCGGTCGTCACGCAGGACGCGGACGAGGCGCACCGGAGCCCGGTCGAGCTCGCCGTGCTCGGCGGCCCCGCCGCCGTCTGCGCCGCGCTCGCCGGCGCGGTCGCCGCGCGCCCCGGCCCGGCCGCCGCCGGCCGCCGGCCGCTCGCGCCGCCGCCCCCGCCCGGCGACGGCGAGCCGCTGCTGCCCGGCCACGTCCTCGCCGCGCTCGCTGCGCGGCTGCCACGCGACGCGGTGCTCGTCGAGGAGACGCCGTCGAGCCGTCCCGAGCTGCATGCCCGCATCCCGGCGACCGAGCCGCTGGGCTTCGTGAGCGCCACGGGCATGCTCGGGTTCGCGCTGCCGGCGGCGATCGGCCTGCGCATGGCGCTGCCCGGCCGGCCGGTGCTCGCGGTCGTCGGCGACGGGTCCTCGCTCTACCAGATCCAGGCTCTGTGGAGCGCCGCGCGCTACGGGGCAGGCGTGCTGTTCGTCGTGCTCGTCAACGGCGGCTACGCGATCATGGACCGCCTGGCGGAGCGGTCCGGCGGCGAAGGCGGTCCCTGGCCGGCGGTCGACGCGATCGACATCGGCGCGCTGGCGCGCGCGCAGGGGTGCGAGACGGTCCGCGTCGAGCGGCTCGCCGACCTGGAGGCGCGGCTCGACGCGCTGCTGCCGGAGCTGGCCGGACGGGCCGCCCCGATCGTGCTGGAGGTCGTGGTCGCACAGGACGCCGCCTTCGATCCCTGATCAGGCCGCCGCGGGCGAGCGGAGGTGAGCCAGGCGCGTGACTCAGCGCCCCGCGATCGCGCGGAGCCGGGGGAGCACGACCTCGGTCGCTCGCGCCTGACTCGCCGCGTCTGGGCGCAGGAACCCGGGGAGCGCCCGCAGGAATCCGACGCGACGCGCGTCGCCGGTGCCGTGCCGCTGAAGCAGAGCACGCCGACGGCGCCCCAGCCGACGCCCGCCGTCATCCTTCGAGCCGCTGCCGGCGGCGGTGCTCGCGGACATGCTCGCGGTTGCCGCAGCGATCCATGGCACACCACACCCGCCGCCCCGCGCGGGAGGTGTCGAGGAACAGGAACGCGCAGTCGGGGGCGGCGCACTCGCCCAGGCGCGCGGCGGACGGGCCGGTCAGCAGCTCGATCGCGTCTCGCGCAACACTCGACAGCGCCGCAGCCGCAGGGTCCGCGGCGTCCCAGGCGAGCTCGCCGCCGGCGCCGATCGACGGCACCGGGTCCGGGCGCGCGGCGGCCGCGTTGACGATCGCGACGTGCTCCTGCGCGAGCGTCCGGCCGCCGAGACGGTCGTGCACCAGGGCGTAGATGGACTCACGCAGGCGCCGGGCGGCGTGCAACGCCTCCTCGCTCACCGTCGCCGGGGCGGGACGCACACCGGCCTCGTCGATCCACCGGGCGAGGTCGGCAGGCGCCCGGAGCAGCTCGGTCGGCGCCCGGTAGCGCCACAGCAGCGTGGAGCACAGGTCCAGGCACGGACGTCCCGCCCGGAACCGGAACGCGTCCCCGTCCGCCGTGCGAGGTGGCCGACCCACGATGTAATAGTACAACCCCTTACGAACCTCCGGCAAGCGTCGTGGGCGGGATCGCCTGGATCGACCGTGACGCGAAGTTGGCCACGAGCAGCTGCCCGTCGGGCGCGAAGGCGAGCGCGCGCGGGAATCGCCCGACCGGGAGGGCGGTGACGGGGACGTCGCGCCGCGCCGGGGCTGCGCGGATGTCGAGCAGGGCGATGCGTCCAGCACGGGCGCCGAACCGGTCCGAGAGCGCGACCACGAGCTGATCTCCGGCCGGCGCGATCGCGACGTCGACGGGTGCGGGGCCGACCGGGACGGCGGCGAGCAGCGCCTCGTCCGGTCGCTCGGTGAGCGCCGAGGCGTCGAACGCGATCACCGCGTCGCTCTCGCGCGCGCTGACCCAGAGCACGTCGCGCGCGGCGTCGAGGACCGCCCGGACGGGATGGCATCCCGCGGGTGCGACCCCGTGGACCGCGCCGGCGTCGCCGCGCACGGCGCGGCGCGCGTCCACCACCGACACGACGCCCGTGTCGTGGTGGTCCTCGTCGAACTCGCTCGTCACGAGGACGTGCCGCTCGTCGCCGGACAGCGCGAGGCCGACGGGCGCCGGGGCGAGCTCGACGCGGGACGCGGGGCCGCCGTCGCGGACCGCGACCAGCTCCGCGCGCGACTCGTCCGTCGCGAACACGGTGCGCCCGTCCCGCGTCGCCGTCACGCCGATCAGGCCCTGGCCGCCGGCGAGCCGGGTCGGGGCAGGGACGCGACCCAGCGCCAGGCTCGCCGCGTCCATGCTGATGACCGCGGCGCCCGCCGCGACGAGCAGCCGCCCGTCGCGGGTGAGGTGGAGGCCGAACGGCTGCAGGTCGGGATCCAGGCCGACGAGCCGGGCCACGCGCAACCGGCCGCCGTCCCGGCGCAGCACCGCCAGCTTGGCGTCCCCCTCGGTCGAGGGCAGCGACGCGAACGCCCAGCGCCCGGTCGGGTCGAGCACGACGTCGAACGGCTGTCCCGGCACGGGGAGGGTGGTCGCGCCGGTCGCCGGCACGACGTCGACGCGCGCGGGGCGGGGGTCGCACCCGGGGACGCGGGGCTCCGGCCGGTCGTCGCCGCCGCAGCCCGTCCAGCCGGCGGCGATGCCGGCCACGACGAGCATGACGCGCGCCGCACGCGCGCGGGCGCCCACGCGTCACCGGCCGCGGCGTCGGCGGCGGCTCACCGCGGCGCGCACACGATCACGCTCAACGGCGAGGCGGTGGGCGTGATGCGTTCGATCCGGCATCCCGCGCCCTCCAGCAGGGCGGCGAACTCCCGCCCGGTGCGCTCGCGACCGCCCGTGACGGCCAGCATGTTGAGGTCGAACAGCCATCCCGTGTGCTCCGCCGGCGTGTCCGGCAGCACGGCCTCGACGATCGCGATCCGGCCGCCCGGGTCGACGGCCTCGCGCACCCGGCGCAGGATCGCGCCCGCGCGCTCGTCGTCCCAGTCGTGCAGGATGAACTTGAGGACGTAGAGGTCCCCGCCCACGGGGACGCGCGCGAAGAAGTCCCCCGCGACCGCGCTGAGGCGGCCGTCGAGGTCGTCCCGCTGCTCGGCACGCCGGCGCTCGATCACCTCCGGCAGGTCGAACAGCATGCCGCTCGCCGCGGGCGTGCGCTCGAGCAGGCCGCGCAGGAGGCTCCCCTGGCTCCCGCCGACGTCGACGGCGAGCGAGAACGGCGGGAAGGCATCCGCGCTCAGGAGCGCCTCGTCGAACGCGCGCGTGGTCGCGCTCATGGCGTCGGCGAACAGGGCGGCCGCGTCGTCGTGCTCGCGGTAGTACTCGACCCACGAGACGCCGTGCACGGCGTCGAAGGACGGCCGGCCGGTGCGCACCGCCGATTCGATGTCGCCCCAGGCCGCGAACATCTCTCCGCCGAGCAGGCAGTCGATCCACGCCCGCTGCGAGCGCGGATGGTCGGACCGCAGGAGGTCGGACGTGGGGGTGGGGAGGAACCGGCCGTCGGCGTCGGCACGGAAGACGCCGAACGCGGCGAGCGCCCGCATGAGGCGCTCGACCGCGTCCGCGTCGGTCTCGCTCGCGGCGGCGACGTCGGCCGCGGCGGCCGGCCCGTCGCCGACGAGATCCGCGAGCCTCAGCCGCGCGGCGAGCCACACCGCCCGGGACAGGCGAAAGCCGTTGAGGATCCGCAGGGCGAACGCCTCATCGGTCATGCGCGGCGTCCGGGCAGCGGACGTTCGGGTTCCACATGGCGAACGTACCCGCCGGGTTGTGCCGGTACAGCCAGACGTGCAGGTCGTAGTGGATCGGCATGCCGTCGTCGTGGCCGAGCATCGGGCCGTCGAACGGCATGCCGAACAGCCACGGCCGATCCTCGTCGGTCGCGAGGTCCTGGTCGGCGTCGGCCTGGAAGTACTCGACGGCGCCCAGCCGGAGCCTGCCGCGGCGATCGGGCTGATAGACGAGGATCTCGGGCTTCGTCACGTCGAGCTTCCCGTCGGCGATGCGCTCCGGGTTCGTGTAGTGGATGCCCATGCCGCCGTACTTGGGGTCCTCGGCGCATTCGCCCGTCGTGGCGTAGCCGGCCGCGCGCGCCGCGTCGACGTCGCGGAAGACCCGCGTGGCCATCCGCGCGCGCCGCAGGTCGTCACCCGGTCGCGCCTCGGCATGGCCGGGGCCGGGATGCGCCTGTGACGCCGCCGCTCCGGCGGCGAGCATGGCGAAGGTGAGCGCAGCGGCGATCGCCGCGCGTCGAAGGTCGTGCATCATGCCTCCTCTGCGGTGAGGTGAGCGCGGGCGAAGGGCGCCCGCTGCCTTAACCGAGCGGGCCGCCCGCGCGGTTATTCCGCGCTCAGGAGCGGATGCTGCCCGCGCCCTTCCAAGTGGCGAGCTTCAGCAGCGTGTCGAGCTCGCGCACGTGCCCGGCCACCACGCAGGTGCGGCCGCCGCGCTCGAAGACGGCGACGTCGTGGCCGCCGTGGCCGGGGTCCCGGTAGAGCGCGATCTCGAGCCCGTCGCGCCGGACGATCCGCGCCGCGTCCGGGCGCGGAAGGGGCGGCCCGGAGATGATCGTGTACGCCAGCCGGTGGCCGGTGTGCTCGTAGTAGACGGTGGTCGTCCGCCGGCCGTCGAGGCGGTCCCGGCGCATGCCCGTCTCGTGCCAGCCGAAGTCGGGTCCCCAGTCGGGGAAGGGCACGCCGTCGACCTCCGCGCGCAGGACCGCGCCGGCTGCCGCGGGCGCGGGCTGCGTGGCGGGCTGCCGGGCGAGGTCGGCGGCGCGCTGCACCGTCGACGGCCCACCGCCGGGCACGAGCACGGCGAGCAGGAGGAGCGCGGTGGCGATCGCGGTGGCCGGCAGCAGCCACGGTGCAAGCCGCCGGGACGGCGTCGCGCGCACCGGCTGCGCGCGGGCGTCCGGAGCACCGAGCGCTCGCGCGACGCGGCGCTGGCGGTCGATCAGCCGCTCGGCGTCCGGGATCGCACGCACGCGCGCTTCGGCCCGCCGGCGTGCCGCGTCACCGAGCGCGCCGTCGGCGAGCCGCACGAGCAGCGCCTCGTCGCGCCGCGAGAGACCGGGTTCGAGGCGATGCTCGGTCATGTCGCCTCCAGTGCGTCGGCCACCTGCTGGCGGGCGCGGTAGAGGCGGCTCATGATCGTGCCGGTGCGCGTGCGCAGCGACCGCGCGGCCTCCTTGTAGGACAACCCGACGATGTCGACGGCCACGATCGTCGCCCGCAGCGGCTCCGAGAGATCCGCCATCGCCGCGTAGGCGAGCTGCGCGTCCATGGCGAGCTCGGGGCCCGCGCGGGCGTCGGTGACCCACTCGAGCTCCTCCGGTGCGATCGGCGCGGTCCGGCGCCGCGCCGCCGTGCCGGCGTGCGCCCCGCATGTGTGCCTGAGCACCCGGAGCAGGTACGCCACGTCCCGGTCGCGCTGCACGAACCGTGGGCGGCGCAGCACCCGCTCGAACGTCTCCTGGACGAGATCCTCGGCGTCGTGGTGGGACCCGCACATGGCGTACGCCGCGCGGAGCAGCCGCGGCCGGTGCTCGGCCAACGTCGCCGGCTCTAATCGGTACTGATCCGTCGGCGCCGGCATCTGCGGCTCCGGGTTGGTCACGCCTGCCATCCACCAGATGCGAGGGGAGCGGGCCCTCGACTATTCCGCGCTGCGGCCGCACGACGCACCCGGAGGTCCGAACACCGACAACGTACGACGCGAGGGCTCATCGCGAGCCTGGCTACAGTCCCGAGCTTGCTCGGAGCCGATCGGACGGGACCGATCGGCTGGACTTCAGGCAGGAAGGCAGGACCATGCGACGGGGATCTGTGAGGGCGGGCGCGATGCTCGCGGCAGCGGCGATCGCGCTCGGCGGGTGCGGGGACGACGAGACCGGCGGCGGCGGCGACAAGGCCGCCGACACCGGGGTCGACCTGATCAACG
The DNA here is from genome assembly GCA_963827335.1 of uncultured Solirubrobacteraceae bacterium. Classification (GTDB taxonomy): domain Bacteria; phylum Actinomycetota; class Thermoleophilia; order Solirubrobacterales; family Solirubrobacteraceae; genus DASQMT01. The sequence continues at coordinate 194,754 of CAWHAP010000020.1, read as the reverse complement.
ACGGGGAGATCACCACCTGCACGCACATGCCGTACAAGCCGTTCCAGTTCGAGCAGGGCGGGAAGATCGTCGGCTTCGACGTCGACATGATCGACCTGGTCGCGAAGAAGCTCGGCGTCAAGCAGAGCATCGTCGACACGCCGTTCGAGGGCATCCAGTCGGGCGAGGACCTCAACGCGCGCAAGTGCGACATCGCCGCGGCCGCGATGACGATCACGCCCGAGCGCGCCGAGAAGATCGCGTTCTCGGCGCCGTACTTCGACGCCAACCAGGCGCTGCTCGTCAAGAAGGACAGCGGGATCGCGTCGCTCGACGACCTGGCGGGCAAGACGCTCGGCGTGCAGTCGGGGACCACGGGCAAGATGTACGCCGAGGAGCACGCGCCGGACGACGCGCAGCTCAAGGACTACGAGGACGTGGCGCTCGAGCTGAGCAGCGTCAAGAGCGGCCAGGTCCCCGCCGCGATCAACGACATCCCGGTCCTGCTGGACTACGTCAAGGACAACCCGGAGCTCGAGGTCGCGGCGCAGTTCGAGACCGGCGAGCAGTACGGCTTCGGCATGAAGAAGGGCACGAGCCAGAAGCTCGAGCAGACCGTCAACGCCGTGATCGAGCAGGCCAGGGCCGACGGCACGTACGACCGGATCTACGAGAAGTGGTTCGGCGCCAAGCCGGAGTAGCGCCATGACCCGGCGGCAGCGGGCGCGGGCGATCCGCGCCGCGCAGTACCTCGTGCTCCTCGTCGCGGCGGGCGCCCTCGCGGCGCTCGCCGACTGGCAGCGGATCGGCGACGCGTTCTTCGACGTCGACGTGATCGGGGAGCTGTTCCCCGAGATCATCACCGTCGCGCTCAAGAACACGGTGCTCTACACGCTCTGCGCGTTCGCCTTCGGCCTCGTCCTCGGGCTCGTGATCGCCCTGATGCGCTTGTCGCCCGTCGCCGCCTACCGGGCGATGGCGACGGTCTACATCGAGTTCTTCCGCGGGGTCCCGGCGCTGCTCGTGCTGATCGGGTTCGGCTACGGCATTCCCATCGCGCTGAACACCGAGGTGCCGGGCGGGGTGCTCGGCACGATCACCATCGCGCTCGGCCTGGTCGCGGCGGCGTACATGGCCGAGACGTTCCGCGCGGGCATCCAGGCGGTGCCGAAGGGCCAGATGGAGGCGGCGCGCTCGCTCGGCATGTCGCACCCGCGCGCGATGCTCTCGATCGTCATCCCGCAGGCGTTCCGGATCATCCTGCCGCCGCTGACGAACGAGCTCATCCTGCTCACGAAGGACTCCTCGCTCGTCTACCTGCTGGGCGTGACGCTCCCGACGCGCGAGCTCGCGAAGTTCGGCCGCGACTCGCTCAACCAGTACGTGAGCATGACGCCGATCCTGATCGCGGGGCTGGCGTACCTCATCATCACCGTGCCGCTGGGCATCGTGGTCCGCCGGCTCGAGGCCCAGCAGGCCAAGGCCCGATGATCGCGATCCGGGACCTGCACAAGTCGTTCGGCGAGCTCGACGTGCTCAAGGGCATCGACTTCAGCGTCGCGCAGGGCGAGGTCGTCTGCGTGATCGGCCCGTCGGGCTCGGGGAAGTCCACGCTGCTGCGCTGCATCAACCGGCTCGAGGAGCCGAGCTCCGGCCAGGTGCTGATCGGCAAGGACGAGATCACCGACCCGGACGTCGACATCGACGCGATCCGGCGCCGGATCGGCATGGTGTTCCAGCAGTTCAACCTGTTCCCGCACCTGACCGTGACCGAGAACGTGACCATCGCGCAGCGGCGCGTGCTGGGCCGGGACAAGGCGGAGGCCGAGCGGGTGGCCGCCGCGAACCTCGAGCGCGTGGGGCTGTCCGACAAGGCCGGCGCCTACCCGGCCCAGCTCTCGGGCGGACAGCAGCAGCGGGCCGCGATCGCGCGGGCGCTCGCGATGGGACCGGAGCTGATGCTGTTCGACGAGCCCACCTCCGCGCTGGACCCCGAGATCGTCGGCGACGTGCTGGCGGTCATGCGCGGGCTGGCGGACGAGGGCATGACGATGATCGTCGTCACGCACGAGATGAGCTTCGCGCGCGAGGTGGCCGACCGCGTCGTGTTCATGGACGACGGCGTCATCGTCGAGGAGGGGGACGCCCAGCAGGTGATCGGAAGCCCCGCCAACGAGCGGACGCGGAGGTTCCTCGCGCGCGTGCTGGACCCGGCCGCGGCGGATCTCCACGACTCCGCATGACGGCGCGGCTCAGGCCGTCAGTCGCTCGAACCAGGCGATCGCGCGGGCGCGCACGCCGGCGTCGGGCAGCAGCGCGACGCCGTGGCCGGTCGTCTCGACGACGTAGGTCGTGACGCCCTTGCCGTGCGCGTCGGCGCGCAGGTCGCGGGCGTTCTGGGCCTCCCGGTGGTCGGAGATCAGCAGCAGGCCGTGCGGGCGGAACGCCCCGCGCTTCGCCAGCGCCGCCTCGCGCGGGCCCTCGAGCGCCGAGAAGCCGACGCCGCCGCGGGCCGGCAGGTCGGGCCGGGTGCCGAGCGCGTAGGCGACCGTCGATCCGCCGACGCTCGCGCCGGCGAGCACGATCCGGTCGGGGTCGACCTCCGGCCGGCCCCGCAGTGCGCGCACCGCCCCGGTCAGGTCGCGGGCGAGGACGGCCTCGTCGACCTCGTCGGCGCTGCGTGAGGCGTAGGCCAGCGTCGCGAAGCCGGCGCGGTGCAGGTGACCGACGAACTCCTTCCACTGCGCGGGCTCGCCGTACAGGCCGTGGACGAGCACGACCGCGGGGGCGTGGCGGCGGGCGGCCGGCGTCAGCTCGCCGTGCAGCCGATGGCCGTCGCTGGCGCGGAAGCGCATGGTGCGGTGCGGCGGCGCGGGCGGCGGGGTCGCCGCGCCACGGGCGGCCGGCGCCGGCGTGCTGCGCGGGGCCGGCGCGGGGTCGCCGCCGCAGCCCGCGAGGAGCACCAGGCCGGCGAGCGCGAGACGGTGCCCCATCGGTCCCATTATCGTCGCGCAACGCCGGCGCCGAGAACGCTCCGCGCCGGGCTTGCTCCGCCCCGTCCGCGGGCCGCGCGGGATCCCGCCCTCCTGCAGGTCACCCTTGCCGCCCGAGAACGGCCAGTAGTGCTAGCGCACGCGCCCCGACTCGCCGGCGAGCCGGCGCAGCCACTGCTGTGCCGTTCGCCGCTGCCCGGCGCGCCACCGATGGTCCGCGGCACGCCGCTGGCTCGGTGCGAGCGCCGCACTCCAGGGCTCGGCCGCCGGCTGCGAGATCACGGGCGCGTGCCGTCGGTGCGTGCCGGGTGGCTGGGGGGAGGACACCACTCCCCTCAACCTAGCCGCCCTCCGGCGCGTCGCTCCATCGCGGTCACCGCCGCGTAACGAGCGGCCCCCCGGCGGCTTGCTCGGCTACCACGCCATGCGCCCGTGCCGGGCGACAGCGACTTCGTCGTGGTGCGCGCTGCCCGGCTCGCCAAGCGCTGACGCGGGTCCGTCATGCTTGCCGGCGTGCACGGTCTCAGCCGCTTCCGGAACATCTCGCTCGAGCAGCTCGAGGCGCGCGCCGCGCTCCTGCGGCGCGTCGACGTCAAGTACGTCATCACGCGTCCGCGGCTCGACAGGCTGATCGACGCGCTCGCCGGCGATCACGACGTGCTCACCATCCACGGACGCCACGCGTTCGCGTACGAGACGGTCTACTTCGACACCCCGGAGCTGCGCTGCTTCACCGAGCACGCAGACGCCGTCACCCCGCGCTTCAAGGCGCGCGTCCGGCACTACCTCGACTCGGGCGCGTGCGTGTTCGAGGTCAAGGTGAAGCACGCCGGCGACGAGACCGACAAGCACCAACGCGAGCACCACGCCGCCGCCGACGAGCTCGACGCGGCGGCGCGAGAGCACCTGGACGCGGTCCTGCGCAGGGCGGCGATCGAGCCGCCGGCCAGCCTCGATCCGGTCCTGCGCACCAGCTTCGATCGCATCACGCTCGCCCACCGGCACGGCCCCGCCCGGACGACCATCGACCTCGGCGTGCAGCTCACGGGGCCGGGCGGCGACGTCGTGCGGCTGCGCGACGATCTCGCACTGGTCGAGTCCAAGAGCGAGGACGGCGAGGCGCCCGCCGACCACGCGTTGCGGGCCCTCGAGGCGCGTCGCGTGGCGCTCTCGAAGTACCGCACGGGCATCGACGCGCATCTGCGGCGCGACACGACCGGCGATCTCGACGGCATCCGCGAGCTGTTCCGCCGGCCGCCGTGATCGGCGCAGGCGATCACGGCGCGCATGCCGGCTCGTACGGTCGCTCGGGCAGCGCCTCGTCCCACTCCGCGCGCGTCAGCGGGCGCCCGGCGACGGCGCATGCGTGCCGCGCCCACGACGACGGCCGCACGTCCCACGAGTAGCCCTGGCCGTTCTCGTAGACGGCCGCGACGTGGGTGCCGCCGCGGGTGAACACGGCGCCCACCTGCACGTTCGGGATCCCGGGGAGCGGGTTGCCGATCGGGCGGCCGGACGCGGTCTCCCAGAGCCGTGTCGTCCCGTCGCTGGAGCTCGTCGCCACCATCCGGCCGTCAGGGCTGAAGTCGGCGGTGAGGATGAAGCCGGCGTGTCCGAGCAGCGGTCGTCCGTGCGGCTCGAACGTGCCGCCGTCGTAGATCCGGGCGCGGCCCTCGTGATCGCCGAGGATCAGCAGCCGGCCGTCCCGGGAGAAGCGGCTCCAGCGGCCGTAGGGCATCGCGATGCGCGCCACGCGCCTCAGCGACGGCACGGAGAGGATGTCGACGTACCCCTCGCCCGGCCCCCACGTCGCGGGCACGGCGAGCACCTTGCCGTCCGGGCGCATCGCGATGTCCCTGGGGAGCTGGTCCATCTCGACCTGCCCGACCACGGTCCGGCGCCGCGCGTCGAGCAGCCGGACGACGGCGTCCTGGCCCGCGACGGCCAGCCAGCGGCCGTCGCCGCTGAAGCTGGGCGGCCAGAGCGGCGCGTCGCTCAACTCGAGCGGAGCCCCGAGCGGCGCGCGCGTCCGGACATCCCAGAACCGCACGACGCCCGCCCCGTCCGCGGTCGCCATCGTCCGGCCGTCCGGCGTGAACGCGGCGCCGCCGACCGACGCGCCGGGCGTGGGCTCGATCCGGGCGACGGGCCGGAGCGTCCGGCTGTCGATCAGGTTCACGTGGCCGTCGCCCTGGCCCACGGTGAGCGTGTTGCCGTCGGGCGAGACGCTGAGGTTGTACGACGCGGGCGTCAGCCCCGCAGTGCCGGTCTCCGACACCGTCCGCACGTCGTCGCGCGGAGCGGCGGCGAACGGCCGGCCGAGCCGCCGCGCCCCGGCGAGGTCCCAGACGATCACGGTCCCGTCGAGGCTGGCGGTGAACGCCGAGCTGCCATCGGGCGAGAGCGCCACGCCGTTGATGCGCCCTGCGTGACCCTCGAACGTCGCCCGCGGGGTCGCGTCGCGCACGTCCCACACGATCAGCCGCGCGTCGTCGCCGCCCGTGACGAGGGTGCTCCCGTCGGCGCTGAAGGCGGCGCTCTGGATCGGCGCGTCGTGGCGCCCCGCGGGCGTCCGCGAGCGTCCGCTCTGCAGGTCCACCAGCCGGAGCGAGCCGTCGTCCTGCACGAGCGCGGCGTGCCGCCCGTCCGGGCTCACCGTCGAAGCCCAGGTCAGGCCACGGGCCGGCACCCGGCGGATGGGGCGCAGCGTGCGCGCGTCGCGCACGACCATCGCGCTGCCGGTCTCGCCCATGGTCACGAGCCGGCCGGCGCCGGCGAAGGCCACCAGGAGCTCCTCCCCGGCTCCGGCGACCGGCTGTGGAGCGCCCAGCGAACGGCCGGTGCGCGCGTCCCAGCGCGCGAGCAGACCCCGGCGCATGCGCGACGCCGCCTGGTCCCACTTCGCGTAGCCCGACACGAGGACGCGGGAGTCGGGTGAGAACGCGATCGCCTCGAACGGGTGCGGGCCCGGGCCGAGCCGGCGATGTGCCACCGGTCGGAGGCTCGGCGCGCCGAGCAGGTCGAGTCGGCCGGCGCCCTCGTGTCCGCTCGCGATCGCGAGCCGCGCGCCGTCGGGGCTGAACTGGAGCTCGCGCACCGGGAGGCCGGTCTTGAACGAGGCTTGCCGCCGCCAGGTCGTGGCGTCGAAGGCCAGCACGTTGCCGTTGTTGTCACCGGCCACGACGGTCCGCCCGCTCGGTGCCACGGCGACCGCGAGCATGCGGCCGCCGTCGCCGCGCAGCACGCGGATCGCCGCCGGGCTGCGCAGCAGCGCGGCCAGCAGGGTGCCCCGCGCGGCGGGGGAGTCGTCGAGCGCGACGGCCTGCCGGGCGAGCAGCAAGGAGCGGTCCAGCGCGGGCTCGGAGAGCCCCTGGGCGCCGAGCCGCTGCGCCACGGCGATGCGGGCCTCGGTGCGTGCGTTGCCGCGCTCGTCGAGCGCCACGAGCCCTGCGACCACGGCCGCCAGGAGCAGCAGCGACACCGACGCCAGGACGAGCTGCAGCCGGCGCTGCGCACGCTCCCCGGCGGCACGGCCCGCGTCGAGGAACGCGCGCTCCGTGTCGTTCAGCTGCTCCTCGTGGACGGAGCGCCACTCGAGCGCCGCGGAGAGCCGCGCTCCCCGATACAGGCCGCCGGGGTCGCGACCGTCCGCGTCCCACGCATGGGCGGCGTCGGTGATCTGGTGGTGGACGCGCCGGCCCTGCGCGTCCTCCTCGAGCCAGCCGCGCAGCCGCGGCCATTCGCGCAGCAGCGCCTCGTGCGCGACCTCGACGGCGCCGTCGCCGATCGTCACGAGGCGGCTCTGGGTGAGCCGCGCGAGGACCTCGGCGACGTCCGGGCGGCGCTCGACCTCCAGCTCCGAGAGCGCGATCCGGCGGCGCACGATCACGTGGCCCTCGTCCTCGCCGGCGAGCCGCAGCAGCACGTTGCGAGCCACGCCCTGCGCGCTCGCGTCGAGCTGCGTGAACGCGTCCTCGGCGAGCCGCCCGACGGCACCCCGGACGCCGCCGCTCTGCGTGTACGCGGCGAGCGTCAAGCGCCGCCCGTCGCGCCGGCGCCAGAGCTCGAGCAGCGCGGTCGAGAGGAGCGGCAGGGCGCCGGGCTCGCCGTCGACGTCGGACAGCAGCGCGTCGACGAGCTCCGGCTCGACCTGCAGGCCGACCCGCTGCGCCGGCCGCTCGATCGCACGCCGGAGCTCCTGCCGTGTCATCCCGCCGACGAGGACGGTGTTCGCGCCGAGCAGGTGCGAGAGGTCGGGATAGGCGGCGCAGCGGCCGTAGAAGTCGGCGCGCACCGCGAGCACGACGCCGCCGCGATCCGGATCGCGCGCGGCGCGGACGAGCTCCGCCACGAACTCGCTGCGCTCGCCCTCGTCGCGGCAGGCGGTGAACAGCTCCTCGAACTGATCGACGGCGAGCACGGCGCGCTGCTCGCCGCCGAGGTGGCCGACCGCGCGGCGGAGCTCGGACATCGGATGCGCGCCGGGCCGGAGCAGGACACGCGGCCATCCGTCGCTGCCCGGCAGCACGCCGCCTGCGAGCGCGTGCAGCAGACCGGCCCGGACGGCCGACGACTTGCCGCTGCCCGACGCACCGACCACGCCGAGCAGGGGCGCGCCGACGAGCCGCGCGACCATCTCGGCCACGAGCTGCTCGCGCCCGAAGAAGTGGCCGGCGTCGTCCGTGTCGAAGGTCGCCAGGCCCTTGTACGGGCAGACCACCGGCGCCTCGGCGTCCTCGTCGCCTCCGATCACCCGCCGGGCGCGCTCGCGCGCCGACTGCAGGTCGACGACGCTGCCGGTCAGCTCGACCTCCAGCGCCCGGGCCTGGCTGCGACCGAGCGCCGTCCGGCCCGCCACGGCGTCGACGCGGCGCCTGGCCTCTTGCCGCGCCCACTCGCTCGCCGCCTCGTGGACGCGCCGCGGGACGCCGCGGCTCGCCCCGAAGAGCGCGTCGACGGGGATCGCGCCGGCGTCGGCGCCCGAGGCGTACAAGCCCGCGATCTCCCGCACGGCCCCCACCTCGAGCGGCTCGAGCGCGACGGCGTCGCGCGGCTCGGGCCCTGCTGCCTCCTGGCCGGTGGCGACGACGAGGGCGGGCAGCGCGACGAGGCGCGGGGCGAGGTCGCGCAGCGCGGCATGCACCTCGACGGGCGCGCGGTCCAGGTCGTCGAGGACGAGCAGGGTGGGCCGCCGAGCGCCGAGCGTGCGCGCGATCGCGGCGAGCGCCGCTTCAGGAGGTCCGGTCCCGGCCGCGTAGAGCACGGCCGCCCCCTCACGGTGCGCGTCGCCCGCGATCGCCGCGGCGACCCTCGTCTTGCCCATCCCGTACCCGCCGACGACCGTCACCAGCGCGCCGGCGCCCCCGGCGGCCCGCCGCCAGTGCGCGTGGATCCGCCGCATCGTGTCGTCGCGGCCGGTCAGCGGAGCCGAGGACGTCGCGTCGAGCTCGCGCGGGAGCTCGGTGACGGCGGGGTCCACGTCCAGCGACGGGTCCTGGCGCAGGATCGAGTCGTGCAGGGTCCGCAGCTGCGGACCCGGCTCGACCCCGATCTCCTCGACCAGCCTGTGCCTGGCGACGCGGTAGGCCTCGAGCGCCTCGGCCTGACGCCCGCACCGATACAGCGCCAGCATCCGCTGCGCGTGCAGCCGCTCGCGCAGCGGGTTCCCGGTCAGCAGCGCATCGATCTCGCCCACGACCTCCTGATGGCGGCCGGCGGCGAGGTCCGCGTCGATCGCGAGCTCCGCCGCCGTCTCGCGCAGCTCTCCGAGCCTGCGGATCTCGGCGGCGGCGAACGGCTCGCCGGCCAGATCGGCCAGCGGATCGCCGCGGAACAGCGCCAGCGCCTCGCGTGCCGCGACCCCGGGCTCGCCCGCCTCGGCCGCACGCCCGGCCTCGGTGACGAGCCGTTCGAGGCGATGGACGTCCACCCCGTCCGGATCGATCCGCAGCTCGTAGCCGCGTCCGTGCGTGAAGATCTCCGCCCCGCCGTCCGCGGCCAGCACGCCGCGCAGCCGCCAGACGTAGTTCTGGACCATCTTCGTGGCGCTCGCGGGCGGCGCTTCACCCCAGAGCCCCTCGATCAGGCGGTCCGCCGTCACCGTGCGATTGGCCTCGAGCCCCAGCATCGCGAGCACGGCGCGCTGCTTCGCGCCCCCCAATCCGATCGGGCGGTCGTCGACGCTGGCCTCTAGATGTCCGAGGACGCGGATCTGCATGGAGCGGCGAATGTCGTGATGCGCGTGCGCGACCAACCCAACCACCTCGTGCGGGACCGATCAACCGGCGGCGGCAAGCGTGCCTCGGCGCGGTCTACGGCTGGTCTAAGCCCGGAGCCGGCGGCCCGGCAGACCCCGTGCTGCGACCGGGCGCAGATCGGGCGTAGACCGGTCCGGGCCAACGTTGCGGCTCGTCCACATCGCCGGCCGTGCAGCGCCGGCCAGACCAGCCCAGGAGGCCACATGTCCCTCGCACGCCGCACCGTCCGCACCGCCGTCCTCTGCACGCTGCTCGCCGGCGCGCTCGCGAGCGCGGCCGCCGCCCGGCCGATCGACGATCCGCAGACGGCCGCGGCCCTCTCCCAGGAGCGCTACTACTCGTCCTACGGCGACGCGGAGCCGCTCACGCTCCCGCAGGAGCCGGCTCCGTCGGACCCGTTCCCCTGGGCGCCCGTCTCGTTGTCGATCGTCGCCGCCCTGGGCATCGCCGCCGCGAGCACGACGCATCTCCTGCGCCTCCGCGTCCGCCGCCGCGCAGCCCGAGTTCCGGAGTCGCTCGCGGGGTAATCCATCGGTGTACGCGACAGAAGGCGAGGCCGCGATGGCGACGCAGAAGCAGCGTGAGACCGCACGCAAGAACGTCAAGAAGGCGCAGACCGGTGCGCGCAAGCAGCGCACGATCTCGAACCTCTCCCAGGAGACGCGCTCGGCGCTGGGGCGCGAGGGCGCCAAGGCGGCGGCTCGCAAGCGCGGCGCGTCGAAGGGCACCGGCACCGGCGCCGGGGCCATGACGGTGACGGAGCTGCGCCGGGAGGCGGCGCGACTCGGGATCGACGGCCGCTCGAAGATGGGTAAGGCGCAGCTGGTCCGAGCCGTCGGCCAGAAGCGCCGCGCACGGGCGTCCTGAGCTCGGACGCCCGCGGCGAACGCTGCTCCCGGCTCAGCGTGCGAGCCGGGAGCCGACCAGGATGAGCGCGAGTCCCAGGACGGCGCTGGCCCCGATCGCCTCGCCGAGCGCGAGCGCACCCACCGCGACCGAGAACACGGGGGCGAGGTAGGTGGTGAGCGCGGCGGTGGTCGCGCCGGCCTGCGCGATGAGCAGGTAGTAGAGCGCGAACGCGGCGGCGGTGCATCCGACCCCGAGGGCGGCGATCGCCGCCCAGGCGGAGCCGTCCGCCTCGGTGGGCAGGCTGAGCGCGGCGCCGGGAGCGAGGAGCAGGGAGGCGAGCGCCAGCGCCGCGGCGCTGACCGCGAGGGTCGGCACGTCGTGCAGGCGCGCGCGGATCAGCAGCGTCGCGATCGCATACCCGAGCGCGGCCAGCAACACGAGCCCGGCGGCCCATGCCGCGCCGCCGACGCCGAGGCCGAACAGCGCCACGACGCCGGCGAAGCCGATCGCGAGCCCGAGCCAGCCGCGCCGGTCCGGCCGCTCGGCGGGATCGAACGCGGCGGCCAGAGCGCCGACGAAGAGCGGCGTCGAGCCGACGAGGATGCCGGCCAGCGCGGAGGAGACGTGCTGCTCGCCGTAGGAGAGCGCCGCGAACGGGGCGGCGATGTCGCAGACGGCGACCACGGCGAGGACGCCGGCGTGCGGGCGCAGGCCCCGGAGCTCGCCGCGGGCGCCCGCCGCCGCGAGCAGGATCGCCGCGCCGATGGCGACGCGCGCCCAGGCGATCAGGAGCGGCTCGGCGCCGTGGTCGAGCGCGACCGCGATCAGCGCGTACGGCACGCCCCACAGCGCGGCGACCGCGACGAAGACGGCGAGCAGGGGCCTGGACACAGCTCCCCGCGTACTCGGATCGTCCTGTGTTCAATCGTCGGCGTCCGTCACCTGAGCGCCGGGCGCACGCCTGCGCGCGGTGTGGGCAGCCGCACCGCACGGCTGGGCGTGCAGACGCATAGGCGACGCCTGGCTCCTCCCTGGCCGGGTGCGCCGGCGCTGGGCACGCTTCGGGTCGTGCCCCCGACGGAGAGAGAACGATGACCGACCTCGCCGTGGCGACGCCGGCGCGCGTCGCATCGCCGCTCACCCGCAGCTGGACGGCCGTCCGCGCTCGCACGACCGAGGCCCTCGTGTTCCGCTTGGCCGCGGTGCTCGCGCTGGCCCACGCGTTCGACGACGCCTTCCTGCTCCCGGGACCGGGCGTCCCGCTCACCCAGCACGCGCTCGCCGCCGCGATCGCGCTCGTCGCCACGGTGGCCGCCGCCGCCACGTTCCCGTCGCTGCGACCCGGCCTCCGCGCCGCGACCGCCTTCACGTTCGGCGCGCTCGCCCTCGTCAACGGCGGCCGTCACGTCCATCACATGCTCACGGAGGGCACGACGGCCAACGACCTGACCGGTGCGGTCGCGGCGGCCGCCGGCGTCGCCCTCGTCGCGCTCGCCGCCTGGATCCCGTTCCGCCACCGCGGCGAAGGGGCCGCCGGCCCCGCGCGGCGCTGGGCGGTCCGCGTCCTCATGGTGCCCGCGGCGCTGCTCGCCCTGGCCTTCTTCTTCGTACCGGCCGGCATGGGCATCGTGGACATCCACTCGCTGCGCAAGCCGCTCGGCAGCCCGCCGAACGCCGCCTACGAGACCGTCGCCTTCACGGCGGCCGACGGCGTCGAGCTCGAGGGCTGGTACCGGCCGTCGCAGAACGGCGCGTCGGTCCTCGTGCTCTCGGGCGGGGGCGGCAACCGCATGGGCGGGCTCAAGCACGCCCGCATGCTCGAGCGCCACGGCTACGGCGTGCTCGTGTACGACGCGCGCGGCAGCGGCAACAGCGAGGGCACGGTGAACTCCTACGGCTGGGGGCTCGAGCAGGACGCCGCCGCGGCGCTCGACTTCCTCGCCCGGCGCGACGACGTCGAGCCGGGGCGCGTCGGCGCGCTCGGGCTGTCCACCGGCGCGGACATCGCGATCGACGTCGCCGGCAGCCGCGACGACCTGAACGCCGTGGTGGCCGACGGCGCCGCCGCGATCGGATACGAGGACATCCAGGCCTACACGGACAACCCGCTCAACCGCGCACCGATGTGGGTCCTGTTCAAGTCGATCGAGGTGATCCAGGGCCGCTCGGGACCCGACGTGTCGCTCGCCGACCGGATCGCCGAGAGCCATGCGCCGCACCTGATCATCTCCGCCGGGGAGCCGGAGCGCCGCTGGGGCGAGCTCTACGACCGCGCCGGCGGCGATCGCTCCGAGCTCTGGTACCTGCCGGACGCTGCGCACACGGCCGCGCTGCGCCAGTACCCGGAGGCCTACGAGCAGCGCGTCGTCGCGTTCTTCGACGAGCATCTCCCGGGGGCCGGTCGCGACTGAAGCGCGACGGCGCGGGGGATGGGGTCGCGGTAGGCATGGATCCCGTCGAAGCGCTTCCGCCCAGCCGTCCGGGCACGGCACTCCGCATCCTCGCGACGAACGACCTGGGCGCGACGTTCGCGCCGGTGCGGACCAGCTTCGGCGCGAGCGGCACGTGTGCGGGGATCGCCGGGCTGCTGGAGCGCGAGCGCGCGCAGCAGCCGACGCTCTGGCTCGACGCGGGCGACTTCGCGTTCGGACCGGTCACGCCCCTGCTCGGGAGACGGCCATGGCCGGAGATCGCGGCGCTGCCGATCGCGGCCGCGGCAGCCGGCAACCACGACCTCGACGACGGCGTGGAGGCGCTGCTGCACGCGGCCTCCACGATCCCCTTCCCGATCCTGTGCGCGAACGTCGACGTCGGGCTGCCCGCGACCGCGCTGCTGGACTCCGGCGCCGGGCCGGTGGGCGTGATCGGCCTCACCAGTCCGCACATCCACCGGTTCACCGATGCGCCGGCGCCGGCCGACGACTGGGCCGACCGGGTGCCCGTGCTCGCCCGGCAGCTCCGTGCCGACGGCGCGCGCTGGGTGGTCGCGCTGCAGCACGAGGGGGCCGCCTGGTGGCCGCAGGCGCAGGGGGCGACGGCCGCGCGGCCGGAGCGCTGGGCACGCTTCGCCGAGCCGCTCGCCGGCCACGTCGACCTGCTCCTCGGCGGGCACATGCTCGGCGCGTGGAGCGGCCGCATCAGCGGGACACCGGCGGGTCATGCGTACGCGTTCGAGTCCTCCGTGCTCGTCGTCGACCTGCCGGCTGCGCCTGCCGAGCCGATCGTCCGCGGATGCGGTCGCGTGCCGCCACGACGGCCCGAGCGCCCGAATCCCGCCGTCGCCGCCGTCGACGCGGCCGCCGGCCGGGTCGTGGGCGAAGCACGCGATGCGTGGCTCGGCAGGACGGGCGCCGCGCGCTACCTCCCCGATCTGGTCGCCTCCGCCCTGCGGACGGCGACGGGTGCCGACGCCGCCCTCGTCCCCGGCGGGCAGCACAACACGCAGGCGCCGCTCGACGGGGCGATCTCGAGCCTGCCCGCAGGCCCCGTCACCGAGCTCGACCTGTTCCGGCTGTTCCCGTACGCCGACGACCGCCCCGTGGTCGTCACCATGCGCCCGGGCGAGTATCGCGGCGCCCTCGCAGCGCACGACGCCGTCACCGACCCCCGCGCCACCGCGGCCGATCACCTCTGGTGGAACGCGATCCGCATGCCCGCCGGCCGCAGTCAGGCGACCGGCGACCCCGAGCGTGTCGCCGTGATGCCGTTCGTCGTCAGCCGGCTCAGCGAGCTGCTCGACCGCGAGCTCACCGGGCAGGTCGCCGGCATCGGCGCCCGCGACGCACTCGCCGCGACCCTCGCGCAACCGCGCTGACAGCGGGCTCCACAGCACCTCATGTCCGGGCGTCGCCCGGGGGGCGGCGATGGCGCTTGTTCGGCGGCACGACGAAGGCCGCGCCGCTGGCCGACATCCGCACCGCGCGTGCCAGGTCGTCGGCCGCGACGTCGCGCTGCACGAGCCCGCCGATCCCGCTGCGCCACGCGGCGAGGACCTGCTCGTCGCGCTCGAACGCCCCGAGCAGGAGCACCTCGATGCCGTCGAGCTCGGGCTCGGCGAACAGCCGCTTCGCGGTCGCGAGCACGTGGAAGCCGTCGTCGCAGTCGATCAGCACGACGTGCGGCCGCGCCTCGTGTGCGATGACGAGCGTCTCGTCGTCGGTCCCGGCCTCGCCGACGATCACGATCCCGGCGTCCGGCGCGAGCATGGCGCGCACGCGCGCGCGCAGCGGCCCGCCGCCGGCCAGCAGCAGGCGGACGACGCGCCGGCCGTCGGCGGCCGGCGGCCTATGCGGCATCGCGCACCGCCTCGCGTCGCAAGGATCGGCGGCCGGCCGGCGTGGCGGGTACACCGGCCGGCCGCTTCCCCCTGGACGGGGGCTCGATGAATTGGAGGGCGTCCACGTCACTCGGCTCCCGGCACGCACTATCGGCGGCGCGCGTGAACCGAGCCGAAACCGGTCGGCTCGGCGCTCGCGCGTTCAGCGGCGCAGGCGGTCCAGCAGCTCGCGCGTGCCGGGCGACGGCGTCGTGCCGAGCGCGGCCAGCTCGCGCTCGCACGCCTGGTAGGCGCGCAGCACGCCGTCGTGGTCGCCCAGCGCGCCGGCGACCTGCATCGTCACGCGCCAGGCGCGCTCGCGGAACGGCTCGACGCGCAGGACGGCCTGCGCCAGCCGGTCGGCGTCGTCCAGCCGTCCGGCGGCAAAGGCCAGCTCCGCGGCGTCGGCGCGCGCGTCGGCGGCGAGCGCGTCCAGCTCCGAGCGGCGCCGTTCCACCCAGCGCGAGCGGCCGTCGGGCAGGTAGTCGCCCCGGTCGTGCAGCTCCAGCGCGGTGACCGTCGCGGCGAGCCGCTGCTCGCCCTGTCGCCGCGCCGCCTCGGACAGCAGCGCCTGGAAGCGCACGGACTCCGAGCTGACCGCGACGGCGTCGCCCAGCTGGACGGCGCCGCGGTCGGCGATCACGGCGTCCTCCTGCGGGAGGACGCTGCGCAGCCACCGCACCGCCTGGCGCAGGTAGGCGCGGGTGGAATCGTCGGTGCGGCCGTCGAACAGCGCGTCGAGCAGCTCGTCGCGGCCGGCGCGGGCGTCGCGGCTTACGGCGAGATACGCCAGCAGCTCGTAGGTCTTGGCGATCCGCGGGCGCCGCTCGACGCCGTCGACGACGATCGCGCTGCGGCCGAACTCGAGCAGCTCGACCGCCGCGCGGATCTGCGCCGCCACCGGCGTGCCCTGGGCGATGAGGGCACGGCCGAGCTCGTGCCACGGCGAGCTGGCGCGCGGCTCCGCGTCGATGCGGCGCGACACGACGGCCGGGAAGTCGGCCAGCGCCTGCAGCAGCATGTGGTTGGAGCCCTGGCGGCGCGCGGCGTCGAGCGCGACGTCGGCGGCGCGGTCGGCGGCGTCCTCGTCGCCCGCGCGCCACTCCGCCTCGGCCAGGTAGACCGCCGCCGTCGGCAGCTCGAGCACGCGCTGCCCGGTGAGCATGTCCGCCACGGCGCGCCGGAGCCGGACGAGCGCCTCTCCGTCCTCGCCGAGCTGCAGCAGCGCGAGCCCGTACCAGGTGTCGATGTTCTCCGCGATGAACGTGACGGAGCGCCCGCCCAGGTCGCGCTCGGCGCGATCGAGCACCGCGCGGGCGCCGTGCGGGTCGTGCTCGAGGCGGAGCCGGAACCGCGCGTCGGCCACCTCCGTGCTGGCCTCGAAGAACGCCGAGCCGCTCGCGCGCGCCAGCGCGCGGCCCCGCGCGAGGGCGGCGAGCGCGTCGTCGCGGCGCCCGGCGTCGGTGAGCAGCTCGGGGCCGACGTACCCCTCGACCTGGAGCGTGGGCCCGCTGCGCGCCAGCGTCGCCTCGTAGACCTCCAGCGCCCGCTGCGTCCGTCCGAGCGCCCGCAGCACGGCGATGCGGCGCGGCGCGGCTGCGACCGCGTCCACGAAGCGCGAGCCCTCGTGCTCCGCCAGCTCGCTCAGCCGCCCGTAGAAGTAGTCGGTCGCGAGCACGAGCGCGTCGAGCGGGCCGCCCGTCAACGCGGGCCGCGGCGCGGGCGGGCCGCGGACGACGTGCGAGAGGCCGTAGCGCATCGCGGCGACGGTCGGGTCGTCCGGCGCGATGTCCAGCAGGGCCATGGCTTCCGCCGGCCGCGCCATGATCACGCAGGACCAGGCCATCAGGGCGGCGACCAGCGGGGAGGAGCCCGCCAGGCGCTCGCGCTCGCCTGCGGCGGTGACGCGGTCGACGACGAGATCCGCGCGCCGGAAGTCCTCCCCGCCGATCGCGAGCAGCAGCTCGGCGGCGACGAGCGCGGGCGACGCCGCGGGCGCGACGCCGGCGAGCCGCGCGAGCCAGCGCTCCGCGAGCGCGACGTCGAGCCGCTCCATGACCGGTACGACGGCCGCTTCGGCGTACGGGAGCGCCTCGGCCGGCGCGTCCGCCGCCAGCAGCTCCTCGACGGCCTCCTCCTCCAGTCCCTCGCGCGCGAGCAGGTGGCCGTGGGCGATGCGCAGCGCCCGCATCGCCTCGGGCCCGCGCTCCTCGAGCCGCTCGAGCAGGTACTCGCGGAAGCGCGAGTGGCAGCGCAACGCGCGCCCACGGCGCGTCCACGTGACAGGCAGGCGCTCCGACCGCAGCGCGCCGAGGACGCCGACCGCGTCGGCGATCCCCAGCGCGTGGGCGCGCGTCGCGGTCACCTCGTCGAGCACGGACGTGGTGACGAGGAAGTCGCGCGCCGCGGCGGGCAGCTCGTCGAGGATGTGCGCGGAGAGGTAGCCGTGCAGCGGATCGGCGTCGCCGCCGGCGCCGGCGAGCTCGGCCGACACGGTCCAGGCTTCGAACAGCACGCCGGTGACCCAGCCGCCGGTCGCGTCGACGGCCGCGTGCGCGTCGATCGCGCCGAGGCCGCGCTGCGCGAGGGCCTCGGCCGCCTCCTCGGTGGTGAACGCGAGCTCCAGCTCGCCCAGCGAGGCGGCCTCGGCCGGCGCGAGCCCCGCCAGCGCCGGCACGGCGCGCCGGCTGATCAGCACCACGCGCATGCCCGCCGGCGCGTAGCGCAGCAGCGACTCGATCACCTGCCACGCCGCGCCGGCGTCGGCCAGGCGCTCCAGCTCATCGATCACGAGCACGAACTCGGCGTCCCCGGCCGCCTCGGCCAGCAGCCCGGCCGCCTCGGCATGCGGGATCCCCGCGCTGAGCGCCTCGGTCGCGGCCCCCTCGACCGCGGGCACCGCCTGCGCCAGCGCGGCCTCGAGGTAGCTGACGAGGCGGCCGGGCGCCGTGTCGGTGCGGTCCACCGTGAGCCACGCCGCGGGCCGGCCGAGGCCGAGCAGCGCGCCGGCCACCGCCGTCGTCTTGCCGGCGCCCGGCGTGGCGGACACGACGACCACGCGATGACGCTCGAGCAGCTCGGCGAGCCGGCGCGCGAGGCGGGGACGCGGGACGCGCTGCTCGGCGAGACCGGGCACCGCCAGCTTGGCCTGGATGACCCGTCCCGTCCGCCTCACTCCCCGCTCGGCATCGTGTCCTCCGTGCTGGCCGGTGCGGCGAGCCTATCCCTCTGCCCCGGGGCCGTCGGCCGGTGGTCAGATGCCGAGCGCGTACGATCATGGCGCCATGAACGGGATTCGCGAGCGCCTCGGGCGCGGGGACGTCGTCCTGGGAGCCGAGGGATATCTGTTCGAGCTCGAACGCCGGGGCTACGTCAAGAGCGGGCCGTTCGTCCCGGAGGTCGTGCTGGACTTCCCCGACGCGGTGCGCGAGCTCCATCGCGAGTTCCTGCGCGCGGGCTCGGACGTGATGGTGGCGTTCACGTACTACGGGCACCGCGACAAGCTGCGGTCGATCGGGCGCGAGGGGGACCTCGAGCCGCTCAACCGGAACGCGCTGCGGCTGGCGCGCGAGGTCGCCGCCGAGGGCGACGCGCTCGTCGCCGGCAACATCTGCAACACGTGGGTCTACGACCCGCAGGACCCCGAGCGCTCGGGCGCGACGGTGCGCGAGATGTACCGCGAGCAGGTCGGCTGGGCGGCCGAGGAGGGAGCCGACTTCATCGTCGCCGAGACGAACGACTACCTGGGGGAGGCGGCGATCGCCCTCGAGGTGATCCAGGAGTTCGCGCTGCCGTCGGTCGTCATGTTCGCCTCGACGAGCGAGCAGACGATCGACGGGTACGAGCTCGACGACGCGTGCCGGCGGCTGGCGGACCAGGGCGCCGACGTGGTCGGGCTCAACTGCTCGCGCGGCCCGCAGACGCTGCTGCCGATCCTCGAGCGCGTCAGGGCCGCCGTCGACTGCCACGTGGCGGCGGTGCCGGTCCCGTACCGGACGACGCCCGAGCAGCCGACGTTCCAGTCGCTCAGAGGCGCGGACGGGGCGCGCGGGTTCCCGATCGGGCTCGACCCGTTCCTGTGCACGCGCTCCGACGCGGCCGAGTTCGCCGCCGCCGCGACCGAGCTGGGCGCCACCTACCTCGGGCTCTGCTGCGGCGGCGCGCCGCACCACGTCCGCGCGATGGCCGAGCGGCTGGGGCGCACGGTCCCCGCGAGCCGGTACTCGCCCGACATGGCCCGCCATCCGGTGCTCGGCGAGGACGTGCGCGAGCAGGCGGCGCGGTTCACGAACTGGAAGGACTGAGCGCGGCGGCATGAGCGACGCGGAGGTCGCCGTCGTCGGCGGCGGCGTGATCGGACTCGCCTGCGCGTGGGAGCTGCGGCGCCGCGGCGCCGAGGTCGTCGTGCTCGAGCGCGGGGCGGTCGGCGGCGGTGCCTCGCGCGGCAACACGGGCTGGGTGTCGCCGAGCTTCACCTATCCGCTCCCGGCGCCCGGGATGGTGCGCGAGGGCCTGCGCCAGCTCGTCACCGGCGGCGAGGCGTTCGTGCTGCGGCCGAGCCTGGATCCGGCGTTCGTGCGCTGGCTCTGGACCTTCCGGCGCAGCTGCAGCAGCACGCGGTTCGACGCCGGCGTCCGCGCGCTGCTCGCGCTCAACCGCCGCACGCTCGAGCTGTTCGATGCCTACCGCAGCGCCGGCGTCGCGTTCGAGATGCACACGGCCGGGCTCGTCGTGGCCGCGCGCACGCCCGGCGGGCTGGACCTGTACCGCAGGATCTTCCGGCGGCTGCGCGAGCTGGGCTACGAGGGCGGAGCGATCGACGAGCTCGACGGTCCGGCGGTCGCGGCGCTCGAGCCCGCGCTCGCCCCGGCCGAGGTCGTCGCGGGCCTGCACGCGCGGGTCGACCGGTTCGTGCGCCCGGAGGAGCTGACGGCCGGCCTCGCGGCGCACCTGCGCGACGGCGGGGTGGAGATCCGCGAGGACGCCGAGCTGCGCGCGCTCGAGCCGCACGCCGGCGGCTGGAGGCTCGCGGTGTCCTCGGGCGAGCCGGTGTCGGCGCGGCGGGTCGTCGTCGCGGCGGGCCTGGCGACCGCCCCGCTGCTGCGCCGGCTCGGGGTGCGCGTGGCGCTCATGGGCGCGCGCGGCTACAGCGTCACGGTCCCCGGCCGCGGCACCCCGCCGCGCCACGCGCTCTACCTGGCCGAGGCGAAGCTCGGCCTGAGCCCCTTCGACGGCGGCGTGCGGGTCGCCGGCGTGTTCGAGCTCGGCGCGCGCAGGACCGACGTCGCGCCGGGCGCAGGCGAGCGGCTGCTGGCCGCGGCGCGTCCGTACCTGTCCGGCTGGCAGCCCGACGCCGGCGCACCTGCCGAGGCGTGGGCCGGCCTGCGGCCCGCCACCCCGGACGGGCTGCCGCTGATCGGCGCCCTCCGCGGCCTCGACGGCCTCTATCTCGCCGCCGGGCACGGGATGCTCGGCGTCACGCTCGCTCCCGCGACGGCCGATCTGCTCGCCCCGCTCGTGCTGGACGGCCGAGCCGCGCCCGAGCTCGCGCCCTTCGACCCCGGGCGCAGGATGTGAGCCGCAGCAACCGGTGTCGCCGATCCGGCGAGCCCGGGAGACACGACTCGATCGGTCTCCCGGGCGTGCAACGGCGATCTAGTGCTGCTCGTCGTACGGCTCGCGGCTGCCGGCCTTGGCGAGGCCGCGGCTGATCATGTAGCCGACGGTGAGCAGCGTGATGTAGAGCCAGACCTTGTCCGCGGCGAAGTAGTCGCCTCCGCCCTCCTGGCCCTCGATGGTGTTCCCGGCGATCAGGAGGCCGACGACGACGGCGAGGTAGGCGAAGAGCTCGCTCGTCTTGAACGACGCCTTGGTCTCCGTGCTCACCCGCCGAACGGGGTGGCGTGAAGCCAGGTGCTCGCCGTCGAGCTCGCGCGACGTCGATCGGGTCGCCGATGGGGTGCTCATGTGATGTCTCCCTTCGAGAAACGGTGGAATTGCTCGAGCGCGTCGTGCGCCGATCGAAGGCTTCCTGGCACGCATGGCGCTCAAACGCTTGCCCTGCGTCCTGGCAGCGTCGTGACAGCTGCGTCAGGAGCCGGGGGTTCCGGTGGAACCTCCACGCCCGTCGCGCCGGCGGCTCGGCGGGGCGGTGGAGCCACGGACCACGAGCCGGGTCGCCAGCAGCTCGCCGGCCGCGAGCGGCGGCTCCTGCCCCAGCGCGTGGAGCAGCCGCTCGGCCGCGATCCGGCCCTTCTCCCTGAGCGGCTGGTGGATCGTCGTGAGGCCTTCCCCCGCGGGCGCCGTGTCGTCGAAGCCGACGATCGAGAGGTCGCCCGGCACGGCGAGGCCCCGCTCGCGTGCGGCCTGACGGGCGGCCAGCGCGAGCGGATCGCTGAACGCGAACAGCGCCGTGACGCCGGGCGCGCGATCGAGCAGCGCGCGGGCGCCGGCGAGGCACCCCTCCGCGCTCGTGATCGGCACCATCTCGACCGGGACGTCCGACCAGTCCAGGCCGGCGGCCGCGACCGCGCGCGCCGCGCCCTCCAGCCGCGCCCGCGGCACGCTGGCCACCGCCTCCGCCTGGAGCCGCGCGTCGGCCGGCCCGGCGTGCGGCTGCGCCGTCAGCCCGAAGCTCACCACGCCGAGACGCCGATGTCCCAGGTCGAGCAGGTGCCGCACCGCGGTCTCCGCCGCCGCCCGGTCGTCGATCCCGACGAAGTCGAGCGCCCCGCCGCCCGGCAGGTCGGCAGGGGCCGGCGAGTCGACGACGACCGTCGGCAGCCGCCGCCGCCGCGCCGCCGCGAACAGCGGATCGTCGGCGGACATCGAGTACACGACCAGCCCGTCGACCGCGGCGTTGCTGACGGCCGGGCCGATCGACGGGTGCTCCTGCGGGCGTCCCGGCACGAGCAGCAGCGCCAGCTCGCGCGCGTCCGTCACGTCGGACATGCCGCGCAGCAGCTCCACGGTCGGCGGCTCGTCGAACGCGTCGGCCAGCCGCCGCCGGAAGACGACGCCGAGCGCGCCCGCCCGGCCGCTGCGCAGGGACCGGGCGACGGGGTCCGGTCCGCCGTAGCCGAGCTCGGCGGCCGCGCGCAGCACCCGCTCGCGCAGCTCGGGTGAGAGCCGCTCGGGGCGGTTGAACGCGTTGGACACCGTGCTCGGCGACACGCCCACCGCACGTGCCACCGCGACCACGCCCGGCCGCCGCGGACCCGTCATCGGTCGCCTTCCGAACCGACCGCCGGCGGAACGCTTGCGCGCCTAGAAAAACGTTGCAAAGCTCGACCCGGAGAAAAACGTTGCAAGCGGCCGAGTGTCGCAGATCCGAGGGAGGTAGCGCTCATGGGACGCAACGCTTGGCGCTCGCTGGCGGTCGCGCTCGTCGCAACACCGCTGGCGGCACTCGCGCCGACGGCCGACGCCGCGGAGCGCGACGCGTTCACCGTGTCGTCGCCCGACCGCAGCATCGAGGTCGCGTTCGGGCTCGACGACGACGGCAGGGCCGTCTACCGCGTCGCGCACCACGGCGCCCCGCTGCTCGCCGACTCGTCGCTCGGCTTCCACTTCGCGGACGCCCCGCCGCTCGCCGCCGGCCTGGCGGTCCGCAGCGCCGCGCGCCGTCGCCACGACGCGGTCTGGCGCCCGGTGTGGGGCGAGTACAGGACGATCCGCAACCGCTACAACGAGCTGACCGTCGACCTGCGCGAGCAGGTCGCCCCGCGGCGCTCGCTCCGGGTGCAGTTCCGCGTCTTCGACGACGGCGTCGGCTTCCGCTACATCCTGCCGCGCCAGCGCGCGATCGGCGACTTCGCCATCACGTCCGAGGACACCGAGTTCGCGTTCGCCGATGACTTCACGGCCTGGTGGATCCCCGCTCAGTTCGGCCCCGGCAGCGGCGACGAGGAGCTGTTCCGCACCACGCCGCTGAGCGCGATGGACGCGGCCGCGACGCCGGTCACGGTCGATGCGGGCGACGCCGGCTTCGCCACCCTGCACGAGGCCGACCTCATCGACTACGCGGCGATGAACGTCGCGCCGGCGATCGACGACGAGGCCGCGACACCGGCGCTCCGCTCCGAGCTGGTCGCGCTCCCCGACGGCGTCAAGGTCCGCGGCACGGCGCCGCACGCATCGCCCTGGCGCACGCTGATCGTCGGCGACACCCCCGCCGAGCTGATCGAGTCGACGCTGACGCTGAACCTCAACGACCCGTGCGCGATCTGCGGCCGCGACACGTCGTGGATCAAGCCGGGCAAGTACGTCGGCGTCTGGTGGGAGATCCACAAGGGCCTGTCGGAGTGGGCGACGGGCGCCGCGCTGCCGCATGGCGCGTCGACCGAGAACGTCAAGCGCTACATCGACTTCGCCGCCGCGCACGGCATCCCGTACGTGCTCGCCGAGGGCTGGAACGTCGGCTGGGCGGACCGCTACACGACCCAGGACTTCCTCACGCCGACGCCGGACTTCGACCTCGAGGAGATCGTCGAGTACGCCGAGGACAGGGGTGTCAGCTGGCTCGCGCACAACGAGACCGGAGGCAACGTCACCAACTACCTCGACCAGATCGAGCCGGCCTACGCGCTCTACGAGCGGCTCGGCCTGCACGGCGTCAAGACCGGCTACGCGGGCGGCACGACGATCGACGGCGTCGAGCACAACCACTACGACCAGGCGATGGTCAACCACTACCGCGACACGATCCGGCGGGCCGCGCGCCATCACCTGAGCATCGAGGCGCACGAGATCGTCAAGGACACGGGCGAGCGCCGCACGTACCCGAACATCCTCACGCGCGAGGCCGTCCGCGGCATGGAATGGGAGGCGTGGAGCGAGGGCAACCCGCCCGAGCACCTGGTCGAGCTCCCGTTCACGCGCATGCTCGCCGGCCCGATGAGCTACACGCCGGGGATCTTCGACGTGACGTGGGATCCGGGAGGGCCGGGGCGCCCGCCGTGGCGGACCCTCGAGCACACGCGCGTGCACTCGACCCGCGCCGCGCAGCTCGCGATCTACCCCGTGTACCTGAGCGGCCTGCAGATGCTGGCCGACGTCCCGGAGCACTACGAGGGCGAGCCCGAGCTCGCGTTCCTCGAGCAGGTCCCGACGACGTGGGACGACACGAAGGCGATCAACGGCCGGATCGGCGACCACGTCACCGTCGCGCGGCGCAGCGGACGGGACTGGTTCGTGGGCAGCCTGACCGACGAGCAGGGCGACACGCTCTCGGTCCCGCTGCGCTTCCTCGGCCGGCACCGGCCGTACGTGGCGACGATCTACGGCGACGCGCCGGGCACCGACCTGGAGACCAACCCGGACGAGGTCCGGATCAGCAAGGTCGTCGTGACCGGCCGCGACACCCTGATCGCCGCGATGGCGGGCGGGGGCGGGCAGGCGGTGCACCTCTCGCCCGCGTCCGGGACGGAGGCGCGGACGCTCCCGCGCTGCGGACCGCTCTGCGAGCCCGCCGGGGGCTGAGCGTGGCCGGCGCGCCGGGAATGCGGGCGATGCCTCCGTAGTCCCTCTCCGTTGACGCCCTCGATCAGCGACCAGGGATGGAACAGCCGCCGGCCGGCGGCGGGCGTCTCCCAAAGGAGACCCGATGAACCCAAGACGTGACAAGCGGCCGGCGCGCAGGTTGCTCGCCGGTGCCGTGCTCTCGGCCGGCATCCTCGCCGCCACGACGGCGCCGGCGCACGCGGCGACCACCGCGAGCTTCGACGCCGGCACCCTGAGCGTGTTCGGCGACGGCGCCGACAACTCGATCACCGTCAGCCGCAATGCGGCGGGGAGGATCCTCGTGAACGGCGGCGCGATCGCCGTCGCCGGCGGCACCCCGACGGTCGCCAACACCGCGCTGATCCGGATCTTCGGGCAGGGCGGCGGCGACGTCGTCGCGCTCAACGAGGCCAACGGCGCGCTGCCGGCGGCCAACCTGTTCGGCGCCGCCGGCGAGGACACCCTCACGGGCGGCTCGGGCGGCGATCAGCTCTTCGGCCAGGGCGGCGACGACACGCTGCTCGGCCGCGGCGGCTCCGACCTGGTGTTCGGCGGCGACGAGAACGACGTGCTGACCGGCGGCGACGCCGACGACCAGGTCTTCGGGCAGGGCGGCGCCGACCGGATGGTCTGGAACCCGCGCGACGACACCGACCTCAACGAGGGCGGCGCGGCCGTCGACACGGTCGAGGTCAACGGCGGCACCGGCGCCGAGCAGTTCACCACCACGGCCAACGGCACCCGCGTCCGCTTCGACCGGCTCGACCCGGCGCCGTTCGCGATCGACATCGGCACGTCGGAGAAGCTCGTCCTCAACGCCGGCGGCGGCGAGGATCGCTTCAGCGCGACCGGCAACCTGGCCGCGCTCATCGCCATCACCGTCGACGGCGGCGCGGGCGGCGACACGCTCCTCGGCAGCAACGGCGTCGATCTCCTGCTCGGCGGCAACGGCGACGACTTCGCCGACGGCCAGCAGGGCGACGACGTCGCGCTGCTCGGCGCGGGCGACGACACGTTCCAGTGGGACCCGGGCGACGGCAGCGACGTGATCGAGGGCCAGGACGGCACCGACACGATGCCGTTCAACGGCTCCGCGGCCAACGAGATCATGGACGTCTCCGCGAACGGCGGGCGCGTGCGGTTCACGCGCAACATCGCGAACATCACGATGGACCTCGACGACGTCGAGTCGATCGTCGCCCGCACGCTGGGCGGCGCCGACAACGTCGTCGTCAACGACCTGTCCGGCACCGACGTCGACGGCGTCACGGCCGACCTCGCCGCGAGCGGCGGCGGCGACGACCTGCAGCCCGACAACGTCATCGCCGACGCCACGAACGGCGACGACGTCGCGACCGTCGGGGGCGCCGGAGCGAACGTGCAGGTCACCGGGCTCGCCGCCCGGGTGTCGGTGTCGGGCGGGGTCGCCGGCAGCGACCGGGTCACGGTCAACGCGCTCGCCGGCGACGACGTCCTCGACGCCTCCGGGCTCGCCGCCTCCGCGGCGCTGCTCACCCTGGACGGCGGCGAGGGCGCCGACGTGCTGCTGGGCGGCGCGGGCGACGACACGCTCCTCGGCCGCGCGGGCGACGACGTGCTCATCGGCGGGCCGGGCTCCGACACGATCGACGGCGGCGCCGGCGACAACGTCGTGCTCGACAGCTTCGCCGCCAACGCCGTGACGTCGGCGACCGCCGTGAAGAAGGGGTGGCTGGCGAAGCACGCCCGCACCGTCAGGGGCAGGACCGTGCTCAAGGTCGAGGGCGCCAAGCGGACGCTGCCCCGCGCCAAGCTGGGCCAGCTCAAGCGCACCCTGGCCTCCTGATCCAGGCCCGGCCGGCTCCGGAGCCGCTGGTTCCGGGGCCGGCCGGCGGGTACGCTTTGTATATGCCTGGGGCATATATCTCCGGGATCGGCCCGCGCGCGCGGGTGGCGGCCGTGTTCGCGCTCGCGGCGGTCGCGCCGCTCTGCTTCAGCGCGGGCGGCGACGTCGTGAACAACATGGTCCTGGCCGCCTTCTACGTGGTGATGGCGCTCGGGCTCAACGTCATCGTGGGCTACGCCGGCCTGATCGATCTGGGCTACGTCGCGTTCTTCGCGATCGGCGCGTACACGGCCGCCTACCTCGGGTCGGGCTTCTGGGCCCACGCCGGGTCCGGCGGGCGCGGCATCGCCATCCTGGCCGGCGACGCCGTGGCCGGCACGCCCGGGATCCACGTGAGCTTCCTGCTCGTGCTGCCGCTCGCCGTCGCGGCGACCACCGCCGCCGGCGTCCTGATCGGCGTGCCCACGCTGCGGCTGCGCGGCGAGCACGTCGCGATCGTCACGCTCGCGTTCGGCGAGATCATCGGCCAGCTCGTGTTCCACGGCCGCCAGATCGAGCTCTTCGGCGGCACGCTCACCTCCGGCCCGATCGGCATCACGCCCGTCGACCGCATCGACCTGCCGCTGCTCGGCCGCTTCGGCGTGCTGGACCTCCGTCCCTGGTACTGGTTCGCGCTGGGGCTGGTCGCGCTCGCGCTCGTCGCGAACGTCCGCCTGCGCCACTCGCGCATCGGCCGGGCGTGGATCGCGCTGCGCACGGACGAGCCGGCCGCCGCGTCCGCCGGGATCCCGATCGTCCGCACCAAGCTGCTCGCGTACGGGACGGGCGGCGCCTTCGGCGGGATGGCGGGCGCGTTCTTCGCCTCGTACCTGGGCGTCGTCAACCCGGCCCAGTTCCAGTTCTCGTTCTCGATCTTCATCCTCGCGATGGTCGTGCTGGGCGGCCTCGGATCGATCCCGGGGGTCGTGATCGGCGCGATCGTCCTCTCGGTCGTCAACAACTACCTGCTGCCCGAGGTCCTGTTCGACGTGCCGGGCAGGCTCGGCCTGGCGTTCGACCTGTCGGAGGTCAGCTCCGGGATCTACGGCGCGATCCTCGTGCTGGTGATGCTCCTCCGGCCGCAGGGGCTGGTGCCGGCGGCTACCCGCTGAGGTGCTCGAGCACCGCGAGGTTCGCGGCGTCGGCGAAGTCCGACAGGCGATCGTCCCACCGAGTGGGCCAGGTCGAGAAGCGGGCGATCACGGTGCGCGACGGATGATGGACGAGCAGTTGCTGACCGTTGATCCCGTACCCGCTGTAGATCCCTGCGGCGCCGTCCCAGACCCACCATGCGTCGTGGTAGAACGCGTGCGGGCGGTCGGGGAACGCGTCATGGTCGAAGGCGGCGATCAGCTCGTTGTCGCGGGCGAGGACGCGGTCGATCCACGCAGCCGGCACGACGCGGCGGCCGCCGGTCTCGCCGCGCCGGAGGTGCATCAGCCCGAAGCGAGCGAGGTCGCGCAGCGTCGTGCAGAACCCGCCTTCCGCAGCGGCGAAGCCGGCGGCGTCGACGATGATCTCCGCGTCGCGCTCGGCGCCGATCCGGCTCCAGATCCGATCGGCGTACAGGTCCGGGAAGCGCATGCCCGTCGCCTCGGCCGCCGCCCAGGCGAGCACGTCGGTGAGGATCGAGCGGTACTTGAACGCGCTGCCGTGCTCGCGGTCGTTGTCGAGCCCCACGATCCACGCGTACGTGTCCGGCGGCAGGTCGGGGCGGCGACGCGTCCGGTACCCGGAGATCTCGTCGATGAGGACGCCGTCGCTGTCGGGGTCGCCGTAGTCCTCCTCGTCGAAGCGGGTGCCGGCCCGCATGTCGAGCAGATGCTGCAGCGTGCAGCCCTCCCAGGCCGTGCCGCGCAGCGCGCCGACGTACGTGGTCACGGCGGCGTCCGGGTCCAGCACGCCTTCGCCGGCGAGGACGCCGATCAGCGTCGCGGTGAGCGACTTCGACACGGACATCAGCAGGTGCGTGTCGCCCGGGTCCATCCCGTCGACGTAGTGCTCGAAGACCAGGCGGCCGTCCTGCACGACGCAGACGCCGTCCGTGTACGTCTGATCCAGCGACGCCGCGAACGATGTCACCGATCCCTCGAACGGCACGCGGACGGCGCCGAGGTCGTAGGGATCCTCGGGCAGCTCCAGCACGGGGCCGTCGCCGCGCGCGATGCGGGCGGTGCGCGCGAGCTCGCGGACGTGGAGGAAGCCCCAGCGGTTGAAGGGGCCCTCGACCCAGTTGTCGGAGGTCACGAGCCGCTCGGCCGGCGGTGGGAAGCCCCGCATGAGGCCGAGCTCGACCATGCGGCGACCCTACTGCACGAGACGCTGACGCTTCTGACCGCGATCGGGTAGACGTGGCATCGATGGCGCGCTGCAGTCAACTCCACGGCGCTCGGCATGGCTGAGCACGGGGCGCGGCCGCGTGTGCCGGCGGCTCGTCGCCGCCTGTTGCGGGCGGCGCGCGTCTTCTTCACGCCGCTGCTGCCCGACGACTACCTGGAGCTGATCGATCCGCTGTGGTCGAGCCGCGAGCTCCGCGGCCGGATCGAGTCGATCTCGAGGGAGACGGCCGACGCGGTGACGGTGACGATCCGGCCCGGCTGGGTCTGGGAGGGGCACGAGCCGGGGCAGTACCTGCGCGTCGGGGTGATCGTCGACGGCGTGCATCACTGGCGCGCCTACTCGATCACCTCGGATCCCGGGCGCCCGGACGGCTTCATCTCGATCACGCCGAAGCTGGTCGAGGCCGGCAAGGTGACGCCGTACCTGGTCCGTCAGGCGCATGCGGGCACGATCGTGCGGCTGGGCGGGGTGGAGGGGACGTTCACGCTGCCGGACCCGGTGCCGCGGCGGCTGCTCTTCATCAGCGCCGGCAGCGGCGTCACGCCGATCATGAGCATGCTGCGCGACCTCGCCCGGCGCGGCGCGCTCCAGGACGTCGCGCATCTGCACTCGGCGCGCACGCCCGACGGCGTCATCTTCGGCGAGCAGCTGCGGAGGCTGGACGCGCGGCACGATGGGTACCGGCTGCACCTGCAGCACACCGGCGAGTCCGGGCGGCTCGCACCCGTCGACCTGGACCGCCTGTGCCCGGACTGGCGCGAGCGCGAGGCGTTCCTCAGCGGCCCCGGCGCGATGCTCGACGCGATGCAGGCCCACTGGGAGGAGCACGCCGACGCCGCGCGCCTGCACATGGAGCGCTTCCAGCCGGTGATCGGGGGCGACGCCGCCGGCGGGGAGGGCGGCGTGATCTCCTTTCTGGCCAGCGGCGAGGAGGCGCACGCGGACGGCGGCACGCCGATCCTGGTCGCGGGCGAGGAGGCCGGCGCCGCCCTCCCGTTCGGCTGTCGCATGGGGATCTGTCATACCTGCGTCGGTCGTCTGTGCTCCGGCCGTGTCCGCGACCTGCGGACCGGCAAGGTGTCGGGCACCGAGGGCGAGATGGTCCGCACCTGCATCAACGCCCCCGAAGGCCCGGTCGAGATCGACCTCTGAACCGAAGGCGGAACGCCGTGGACACCATGATCGAGAGCCCCCTGGCCCGCCTGACCGACGAGCAGGTCGACGACCTCGCGCGCGAGTTCGACGCGATCCACGACGAGGTGTTCGCCGAGCTCGGCGACCGCGACCGGCGCTACATCACGAGCATGATCGAGATGCACCGCCGCCTGGCGGTGCTCGGCCGGGTGCTGCTGTTCGCCTCGCGCTACAAGCCGGCATGGGTGGCCGGGACGGCGACGCTGTCGCTGGCCAAGATCCTCGAGAACATGGAGATCGGCCACAACGTCATGCACGGCCAGTGGGACTGGATGCAGGACCCGTACATCCACTCCTCCTCGTGGGACTGGGACTCGGCGTCGACGCCCGAGGCCTGGAAGCACTCCCACAACTACATCCACCACACCTACACGAACATCCGCGGCAAGGACAAGGACCTCGGCTACAAGATCATGCGGATCGACCCGCACCAGAAGTGGGTCCCGATCTACCTGCTCCAGCCGGCCTACAACGTGCTGCTCATGGCGTTCTTCGAGTGGGGCGTCGCCTTCCACGACCTCGACCTCGACGCGATCAGGAAGGGCGAGAAGTCCAGCAAGGCGCTCAAGCGCGAGCTCAAGGGCATGGCGCGCAAGGCCGGCCGCCAGATCGCCAAGGACTACATCGCCTATCCGCTGCTCTCCGGCCGCAAGGGCTTCAAGAGCACGCTCGCCGCCGATGTCACCGCCAACATCATCCGCAACATGTGGGCGCACGCGATCATCTTCTGCGGCCACTTCCCCGATCAGACGTACACGTTCAGCGAGGACGAGGTCGCCGGCGAGAACCGCGGGCGCTTCTACGTCCGCCAGCTGATCGGCGCGGCGAACATCGAGGGAAGCCCGCTGTTCCACGTCATCAGCGGCAACCTCGGCTACCAGGTCGAGCACCACCTGTATCCCGACATGCCGAGCACGCGCTACTCGGAGATCGCGCCGCAGGTCAAGGAGATCTGCGAGCGCTACGAGCTGCCCTACAACAGCGGGCCGTTCCTCAAGCAGTGGGCCACGGTGCAGCGGACGATCCTGCGCCTCGCGCTGCCGGGCGGCCGGCCGCGGCCGAAGCCCGGGCCGTTCAGGCGCGCCGCGGAGAACGGCGACTAGCCGTCCGGGCCGCCCGTGAACAGGCGGTCGAGCTCGTCCTCTTCGGCCCGCCAGCGCGGTGACGCCGCCGGCTGCAGGCCCGCGCCGAACGTGGCGGCGTCGCGCAGCGCGCGCCCGCCCGCCCCGATCGTCTCGCCCAGCGCGTCGAGGAGTCGATGCGACACGCGCGACGGCTCGAGCGCGCCCCGCTCGAGCTGCACGAGATAGCCCTCGGTCCGCCCGGTGTCCTCGCTCCGCAGCCCGAAGCGCTCGACGATCCGCGCGGCGACGTCGCGCACCGACAGGCCGGCGCGCGCCCGCAGCCGCGACACGAGCTGGGGCCACGCGCCCGCGAGCTCGTCCGCGGCGCGCAGCACGCCCGCCACGACGGGCTCGCGGCGGATCTGGGCGCGCGTGACGTCGTCGAGCACCGGCGCCGGGGCGACCAGGAGCCAGGCGGCGATCCGGTCGGCCAGCTCGTCGCGCTCCGCCGCGCCGGGAACCCGGGCGAGGTAGTCGAGGACGCGCGGGCGCCGGCCGGCACTCCATGCGTCGACGAAGTCGGCGAGGACCCGGTCGGGGGTGCTCATGCGTCGTACTCCTCCTTGAGCCGCCTGAGGGCGCACAGTCCACGCGAGCGGCGCTGGTACGCGTTGTCGCGGGAGATGCCGAGCTCCTCCGTGATCTCGGGCAGCTCGGCGCCGTGGATCGTGAGCTCCAGGACACGCTGCCACTCCTCCTTGAGCTGCGGCAGCGCCCAGGCGAGGAAGTCGCGGGCCTCCGCCGCGGCTTCCTCGTCGCGGAACCGGCGCTCCGCCGCCTCCGCCTCCCAGCCGCCGCCCGGAGCCGCGTCGTCCCAGCGGGCGTCGAGCGACCCGGCGTCGTGCCGGCGGTCGCGGACCGACTTGCGCTGGACGTCGGTGCAGATCCACTGCGCCATCGTCCTGCAGGCGTTGACGAGCTCGCCGATCGACACGCCCTCGAACGTGTGCACGAGCCGCTGCGAGAACCGCGCCATGCACATCGCGACCGCGAGATCGTGCTCGTCCGCGTCGAGGCGGCCCCGGTGGGCCACCCCGACGAGCCCGTCGACGCGGTCGTAGAAGTCGACCACGAGCTCCTCCCAGCAGCGGCGCATCTCCGCCGCGTCCCCCCGCTTCCGCGCGGCCACGAACTGCCGCAGGTGCTCCTCGTCATGGCGTGCCACGCGGGGAGGGTCGCACCCCCCGCCGCGTGGCTGACGGAGCCTCAGCCGGAGACGGGCGCCGGCTCGCGCGCGCCCGGCACGCCGTCGTCCGCGGGCGGCTCGGCGTCGGGGCGCTCGATGTGGAGGTGCGGCAGGCGCTTGTCCAGCCACTCGGGCATCCACCACATCGCCGGGCCGGCCAGGTGCATGACCGCCGGGAGCAGCAGCAGCCGGATGATGAACGCGTCGATGAAGATCGCCGACGCGAAGCCGACGCCCATCATCGCCAGCGCCCGCTCGTTGCCGATCGCGAAGGCGCCGAAGACCGCGATCATGATGATCGCCGCCGCCGTCACCACGCGCCCGGTCATCGCGAGCCCGTGCTGCACCGCGTACTTCGCGTCCTTCGTGTGGACCCACTCCTCGTGCATGCGCGAGACGAGGAACACCTCGTAGTCCATCGACAGGCCGAAGACGACGGCGAAGACCATGATCGGCAGGAACGACTCGATCGGCCCGGTGGCGTCGCCGAACAGGCCCGCCAGGTTGCCGTCCTGGAAGATCAGCGTCACGACGCCGAACGCGCCCGCGATCGAGAGCAGGTTGAAGATGCCGGCCTTGATCGGGATCAGCAGCGACCGGAAGACGACCGCGAGCAGCAGCAGCGAGAGCCCGACCACGACGCCGATGAACAGCGGCAGCTTGTCGCGGATCGTCTGGGCGAAGTCGAGGTTGCTCGCCGTCGTGCCGCCGATGGACACGCGCGCGCCGGTCTCCCGCTCGATCGGGGGCAGGGTCACGTCACGCGCCGCGCGGACGACCTCGTCGGTCCGCTCGTCCTGGGGCGTGGTCTCCGGGTAGGCGATCATGGTCGCCGTGTCGCCGCGCTCGTTGAGCAGCGGCGGCAGGACCCGGGCGATCCCGTCCTGGGCGCCCAGCGCGTCGCCGATCTGCGTCAGCGCCGCGGCGTCGCCCGCCTCCGGCAGCTCGACCGCGAGCAGCAGCGGCGCGTTGAAGCCGGGCCCGAAGCCCTCCTTGAGCAGGTCGTAGGCGATCCGCGTGGTGTCGTCCTTCTTGTACGTGCTGGCGTCGCTCGTGGCCAGCCGCATGTGCGTGGCGGGCCAGGCGAGCGCGATCAGCACGACGAGGGCGAGCGCGGCGACGGGAAGCGGCCGGCGCGCCACGA
Organism: uncultured Solirubrobacteraceae bacterium; assembly: GCA_963827335.1. Classification (GTDB taxonomy): domain Bacteria; phylum Actinomycetota; class Thermoleophilia; order Solirubrobacterales; family Solirubrobacteraceae; genus DASQMT01. Next base: position 162,008 of record CAWHAP010000020.1, on the reverse strand, counting down.
AGGCGCTCCAGCGCGCGGCGAACCCGCGCTCGCGGTCGGCCAGGTCGCCGTCGTCGCCCTCGCTCTTCGCCGGCTTGATCCGCCGGCCGATCCTGGTGCCCATGATCGCCGGCATCAGCGTCAGCGCGGCGCCCATCGTGAACAGCACGGAGAGCGCGGCGCCGATCGCGGGACCGTAGAGGAACGAGATGCCGAGCAGCAGCATGCCGAGCATCGCGATCACGACCACGACGCCCGCGAACAGGACGGCGCGACCGGACGTGTCGAGCGAGATCAGCGTCGCGTCGCGCACGTCGCGGCCGGCGCCGCGTTCCAGGCGGAAGCGGTTGAGGATCAGCAGCGCGTAGTCGATGCCGACGCCGATCCCGATCATCGCCGCGAGCTGCGGCGTCCAGTCGACGACGTCGATCAGGCGGGTGCCGATCACGGCCATCAGGCTGAGGCTCACGATCATCGCGAACAGGGCGTTGAGCAGCGGCAGCCCCATCGCCACCACGCCGAGCGTGAGGAAGAGCACGATCGCCGCCACGAGCAGGCCGAAGATCTCGCCGGCGCCGCCCTGCTCGGCGGTCGACCAGTGGATCGTGTCCCCGCCGAGCGCGACCTGCACGCCGCCCTTGCCGTCGAGCGCGAGCGTGTTCTCGGCCATCTTCTTGACCTCGGCGGCGTCGACCTCGCCCGCCTGCTTGCGGAACTGGATCTGCGCGAAGGTGATCCGGCCGTCCTGCGAGACGGGCGCGCCCTTCGCGAAGGGATCGGCGACCGCGAGCACCTCGGGGGACTTCTCGATCTCCGCGCGGACCGCCTCGATCCGCGGCTTGTTGGCGGGGTCGAGCACGCTGCCCTTGTCCACCGCGAAGACGGCGTTGGCGGTGTCGCCCGACTGCTCGGGGAAGCGTTCGCTGAGCAGGTCGTAGGCCCGCTGCGACTCCGTCCCCGGAAGCTGGAAGTTGTTGACGAATCCGCCGGCGGCGGCACCCCACAACACGGCGGCGAGGACGAACGCCCCGACCCAGAGGCCGATCACGGTGCGGCGCCGGTCGTGGCACCAGGCGGCGAGGTTGCGCATACGCCGAAGCTACCGGGGCTCCGCCCCCCGGTCGCACGGGGTACCCGTACCGCGACAGACCGGCTGGCCCCAGTTCCGCCGCGGTTACCGGATGCCCGGCCTCAGCGCAGCGCGCGCCGGAGCACCCTGCCCGTCCGCATGCGCTGCGGATGGTCGCCGACGCGGATGCTCCCGACCTCGCGCGCCGTCCTGAACGAGATCACCGCGACCCGGTCGTCGCCGGCCACCGAGACGAAGCAGTGACGGCCGTCGGTCCCGGCCGCCGACCAGTACGGCGTGCGCCCGACCCGCACGATGCGCTGCACCGCGAGCGTGCTGCGCCGCACGATCGCCGCGTACCCGGACATCGTGCCCGCCGCGCACAGCTTCGTCCCCTTCGGGTTCATGGCGAGCCCGTGATGCGCGGAGTCGAGCAGGTACTCCTGCCGGGGGAGGCCGGCGGCCTCGTCGCTCAGCGGCAGCGTGGCCACCCGCGTCACGCGGTCGAGCGCAAGGTCGTACTCGACGAAGCCGTGGAGGAACGACAGCTGGAAGTACACGAACCGCTCGTCGCGCGAGATCGCCATCGGGCGCACGGCCGAGCTCATCCCGGGGTGGCCCGCCTCGGCCAGCTTCTGGCCCATGTCGAGCGTCTTGAGGACCTCGAGCGTCCGCGCGTCGATGATCTCGAAGACGCGCCGGCCCTTCGTGGCGTCCTCGGACGGGTCGTCCGTGTCGCTGTAGACCGTCCCGATGCTGGCGTGGAAGATCCGCTTGCCGTCGCGGGAGAAGTTGCTCTCGTGCGGCGAGTCGCCCGACGGGATGCGGCCGACGATCTCGCCGTCGGACGTGTCGATCACGTTCACGGTGGCGGCCGTCGACGCCGACACGAGCAGCCTGCGCCCGTCCGGCGCCAGCGCCATGTGGTCCGCGCGGTAGCCGTCGACGTGGGTGCGCCAGCGGATCCTGCCGGTGCGGACGTCGATGGCGACGACGTCGGCGAAGCTCGGCCGCGAGAAGTAGATGACGCGCCCGTCGCGGGAGACGAAGCCGTCGTCGACGTACTGGTCATGTCCCTCGCCGACGAGCGTCCGGACGTTGTCGTAGTAGAACTTCGCCGTCGGATCGGCCTCGATCTCCGCGATCCGCCGCGCGGCGTCCGGGATCACGTCGATCCGCTTGATGCGCTTGAACCGGCGCGGGTCGACGAGGTCGGCGGTCCCGGCCCAGTTGTTGCTGACGACGAGCACGTCGCGCTTGGCCTTCGGCGCGCCGAGCGCCTGCGGCGCCAGGGCGGCGGCCCATGCGGCCGTGAGCAGGAACGCGACGAGCAGCCGAGGGAGCATGCGCCGGACCATACCCCCCGGCGTGCGCCGGCGTGGCACACTCCGGGGCGTGGGCACGCTCCGGCTCGACACGACGCTGCCGCCGCGCGGACCGGCCGTCCGGACCCGGTCCTAGATGCCCGAGCCGGACGGGACAGGAGCGCCGACGGTGACCGCGCTGCTCACCGACGGCCCGCTGCAGGGCCGGAGCGTCGACGCCGAGCTGGTCCAGGGCCGGCCGCCGAGCACGGTCGAGGTGCGCGCCGACGACGGCACCCTGTGCCGCTACACCCTCGCGGAGTGGACGCAGTCGGGTCCGTCGGCGCGCTACTCCTTCCTCTACCGGGTCTAGCACCTCACGAAGGTGGGTCCTCCCTGATCGCCCGCGCGGCGCGCAGCGTGCGCAGGACCCGTTCGCTGATCTGCGCCCCGGCGGCCGTGTCGTCGTCGTCGAGATCGGCGGCCGGGCAGAACCAGCGGTAGCCCTCGTGCCGCGGATCGACGTGCTGGCGCCACGCGAACGGCAGCAGCCGCCGGAACCGCCACGCGCCGCGGCCGAGCTCCTCGTCGGCGTCGTGCTTGATCCCCACGCCGATGGCGTCCGCGACGCCGGGCACGGAGTACGTCGTCCCCGCCTCCGCGACGAAGAGCCACACGGCGAGGTGCTGCGGCAGCTCGGCGTCGTCGAAGTGCACGTAGACCGCGGCGTTGCCGGCGAGCACCCGGTCGCGCCCGCGGCGCGCGCCGGGGATGGCGGCGGCGAGCTGCGTCGCGGCCGCGTCGACGATCCGGCGGCCTCGCTCGGGGAAGGTCATCAACGGCGCAGCTTACGTCCCGCCGGACGGCGGCACGTCTGTCCATTCGAGGGAGCCGGGCATCCGGCATGCGAACCCGCGTGCCGATCCAGACCGGACCCCCCGACGCCCTGGAGGCATCCCATCAGACCCTTCCGCACCATCCCGGCGCTCGCGCTCGCGCTCGCGTCCCTGGCCGCGCCCGCCGCGGCCGCTCCGGCGACCGCCGGCGCCGTCCCGGTCTGCAACGAGGCCGAGAGCTCCCAGCGCGGCGGCTACACCGTCTCCGGCGGCATCGTCGACCCCGACCCGCCCGCGTTCCTGCGCGGCTCGCAGATGCGCGTGGGCGCCGGCGCCGGCGTCCTGAACGCCGCCCAGCACTCGCCCGCGCTGCGCGAGTGCGGACCCACCACCACCGACGGCGGCGGGGGCGACGACGGCGGCGGCGACGACGGAGGTGGCGGCGGCGTCGTGAACTGATCGTCCGGCGGGGCGCGCGCGGCTCATCACGCCGCGCGCGCGACGCCGAGCGAGTTCGCGCCGAGGACCTTCGGCGTCCGCGCCTCGTAGAAGACGTCGAGCTCGGCCATCGCGAAGCCGGCGCCGGCGATCAGGTCGGCGATCGGGCGCGTGAGGCGGCAGCCGCCGACGAGGCGCCGCTGCGCGGGCTCGAGCCGGCGCTGCCAGCGCTGGACGCCCGCGTCCGGCGCCAGGCCGTGCTCGACGAAGTGCAGGGTGCCGCCGGGCTTGAGCACCCGCCGCAGCTCGGCGAGCGCGGCCCCGAGGTCGGGGATCGTGCACATCGTCCACGTGGAGACCGCGGCATCGAAGCGGTCCTCGGCGAACGGCAGCGACGCGCCGTCGAGGCCGGAGCGCCGGATCGGCACGCCCGCCGCCGCGACGCGGTCCGCGGCCAGCCCCCAGGCGACGTCGGACGGCTCGACCGCCGCGACCTCGGCGACCTCGCGCGGGTAGAACGGCACGTTCAGGCCGGATCCGAATCCGATCTCGACGACGTGGCCCGCCAGGCCGGCGCACACGCGCCGGCGCAGCCGGTCGGCCGACGCCCTCGCGCAGGCCCGGTCGAGCACGCGCGGGAGGATCTGCTCGCCGTAGACGCCCATCGGTCCAGCCTACGACGCCCGGTACCGTCCCGCCCATGCGCGCCGCCTACATCACCTCCTTCGACGCCGACGACCCCGCCGCCGTGGTCCACGTCGGCGATCGACCCGAGCCGTCGCCTCCGGACGGCTGGGTCGTCGTCGACGTCCGCGCCGCCGCGCTCAACCACCACGACGTCTGGTCCGCGCGGGGCATCGGCCTGGCGGAGGGGCAGCTGCCGATGATCCTCGGCTGCGACGCCGCGGGGCTCGACCCCGACGGCAACGAGGTCGTCGTCCACGGCGTGGTCAACGACCCGGCGTGGGTCGGGCCGGAGGAGCTCGACCCGAAGCTCGCGCTGCTCTCCGAGGGCCCGCAGGGCGCGCTGGCCGAGCGGGTGGCCGTGCCCGCGGGCAACCTCGTCCCCAAGCCGGCCGAGCTGAGCTTCGAGCAGGCCGCGTGCCTGCCGACGGCGTGGCTCACCGCCTACCGCATGCTGTTCGTGCGCGGGGAGCTCAAGCCGGGGGACACGGTGCTCGTGCAGGGCGCGTCGGGCGGCCTCGCCAACGCGCTGATCCGGCTCGGGGTCGCCGCCGGGCTGCGCGTGTGGGTGACCGGGCGCGACGCGGAGAAGCGGCGTTTCGCCGAGCAGCTCGGCGCACACGCGACGTTCGAGTCCGGCGCGCGCCTGCCCGAGCGGGTCGACGCGGTCATGGACTCGGTCGGCGCGCCCACGTTCAAGCATTCGATCCGCGCCCTGAAGCGCGGGGGGGTGCTCGTCAGCTCCGGCGCGACCGGCGGCTACGTCGCCGAGGTCGAGCTCGCGCGCGTGTTCCGCCTGAACCTGCGGATCGCCGGCTCGACGATGGGCACGCGGGAGGAGCTCGGCCGGCTCGTCCGGTTCTGCGTCGAGCGCGACCTGCGGCCCGAGATCGAGGACGTGCTCGACCTCGGGGAGACGCCGGCGGCCGTCGCCCGCCTGGCGGCGGGCGACGTCCGCGGCAAGCTCGTCCTGACGCCCTAGGCGTAGCGCGCTTCGAGCCCGCGCCGCCGCGCCAGCGCGGCGAGGGGGGAGAGCATGGCCCGCACCGCCCACGGCGGCGGGAACGGCGCCCGCACCTCGCGCCGGAAGCGGCGGACGAACAGCGCCAGGTGGAGCGGCTTCGGCATGCCGGAGCGCAGCACCGCGCCCTCGTGGGCGAGCTCCGCGGTGGTCCGCAGCAGCTCCTCCATGTCGAGCGCGGGCTCGACCTCGACGCGCGCCCGCGCCGGTCCCGCTCCCGCGTTGGCGAAGCGGTGCACCCGGCCCCTGGGCACGACGACCGTCTCGCCGGCCTCGGCGACGATCGTGCGCAGTCCGAGCCGGAAGCGCATCGCGCCCTCGAGCACGTGGAACGTCTCCTGCTGCTCGGGATGCACGTGCGCGCCCGGCACCCGGCCGTCGGCGGCGAGCTCGAGCTCGAACGCGAGCCGCTCGCCGTCGTCGTGCAGGAAGGTGATGCGCTCGCCGGTCACGGGGTTGTCGATCGTCGCTGCCATGGGGAGCCTCCTTGGTTCGGGGTCTCCCACAGCGTCCGGTGTGTGCGCGTTCCTGTCGTCGGGCGCCGGGCGGCTTCGCAGCTACGCGGTGCGGCGTACGCGGGCGCGCCCGGGCTTGTACACGGACAGGCCCGTGGCGGCCAGGAGCGCGGTGAGGTTCCAAGCCGCGCCGGCGACGACCCGCCCGGCGACGTCGCCGCCGTCGCGCATCGCGTCGACCGACGGGCCGAGGACGAACGCGCCGACGAGGATCACGGTGGCGATCAGGCCGAGCTTGATCGTCACCCACGGGTAGCGGAGCACGCCCCACTTCCCGCCGAGCCCGAGCGCCAGTCCGGAGAAGAGCGTGGCGAAGCTGAGCGGGATGCCGAACAGCAGGCTGAACATCGCGAGCAGGTCGTAGGACGCGGCCGCGAAGGCGGGGTCGTCGGCGGCGGCGGCGCGCACGGCGACGGCGAGGAAGCCTGCGACCTCGCCCATCAGGCCCACGGACGCGACGATGTGGATGGTGAGCACGGCGCGGCGCGCCGGTGGCGAGAGTCTCATGGCGACACCGTCGCCGCCTCCGCCGGCTCCGTCGTCGGGCAGGCGTCGGCTTCGCGCGTACGACGTGCGGCGTACGGGCGGGGTTGTGGGAGGTCCTCCGCGGAGTATGCTGCGCAGGACTATGACGGACCGGACTATCGGAAGCGCCACGCGGACCGAGCTCGCCGCGCTCGGACTGCTCGCATGGGGCGGCGAGCGGTCCGGCTACGAGCTCCACCAGCTGGCGGGCCGCACCGTCGGCTTCATCTGGAAGCCCGCGCGCAGCCAGCTCTACGCCGTGCTCAAGCGTCTCGCGCAGGACGGCCTGGTCGCCGGCCGCCACGTCGAGCAGGCCGACCGCCCCGACAAGCGCAGCTTCAGCATCACCGACGCGGGTGCGGCCACGCTGCGCGCCTGGCTCGACCGGGTGGAGCCGATCGAGCCCGAGGACCGGGACGGCATGCTGCTGAAGCTGTTCTTCGGGGCGCTGGGCGACGCGGACGCCGGCCGCGCGCAGCTGACCGACTACCGGGCGCGCGTCGAGGCGCGGCTCGCGACCTATCGGGAGATCGAGGGCAGCTTCGACGGCGAGCCGGACACCGCCGCGCTGCACCGCCTCCACAGCCTCCGGCTGGGGATCGCGCTGATGGAGGCGACCCGCGCGTGGGCGGACGAGACCCTCGTCGCGATCGCGCCGGTCGCGGAGCTGGAGGACCGCTGACCTCCGCCGCCCCACCGCACTCCGCCGCCGCGGCGCGTCGCCGCCGCTGGCTCCCCGCGGCGCTGGCGCTCGCGGCGGCGGCCCTGGCGGCCGGCTGCGGCGGCGCGGACGAGCCCGATGCTCCCGCGACCCCGCCGCGCGCGGAGGCGACCCCCACCGCGACCGCGGCCGCCACGCCGCCGCCGCCGGCGCCGCGCGCCAGGGCGGTCCGCTTCCGCGCCGCGGACGGGGCGCCGGTGCGGGCGCGGTACGTCGCCGCCGGGCGCGCGGTGCCGGCCGTGGTGCTGCTCCACGAGATCCGCGGCGGGCCGGACCAGTGGGCGCCGCTGACGGGCACGCTCCACGCGGCGGGGTTCGCGACGCTCGCGTACGCGTCGCGCGCCTCGGCGATCGAGCGCGAGCGGCTCCCCGACGCGCTGGGCGCCGTCCGCTGGCTGCGCGGCCGCCGCGACGTCGACCCGCAACGGATCGCGCTGGTCGGCGCGAGCATCGGCGCCTCCACCGCCGTGCTGGCGATGGCGACGGGCGCACGGCGGACGGTGGACGCCGCCGTCGCGCTCTCGCCGCCCGACTCGTCGGACATCTGGTCGCTGCAGGACGACGGGCGCTACCGCCCCCATGACGTCCTGTTCGTCTCCGACGAGCGGGAGGCGCCGAGCGCCGAGGGGATGCTGGACGGCGCGGTGCGCTCGGAGGCGATCCGGTCCGCCGGGGCGGGCCACGGCGTCGCGCTGCTCGCCGAGGCCGGGGTGCGGGACGCGCTCGTGGACTGGCTCGAGGCCCGCGTCCGCTAGCGCGTCCCACGCCCCGGCCGGGTCACGCCTCCGCGGCGACGGGATCCGGGCGCACGACCACCGTGTCGGCGACCGGCACGACCTCGTCGGCCGTCAGGCCGGAGGCCTCCGCGTGGGCGCGGATCGCCTCGGGGCTGTCGCCCTCGTAGATGCAGAAGGTGCCGAGCCCGCCGTTCGGCTCGGTGACGACGTAGCTGCGGATCCAGCGGACGCCGGAATCGGCCTGGTCGCCGACGGACGCCGAGCGGGCCGCCTTGGCCTGCAGGTCGTCGCCGTCGGTGAAGCCGTTGCGACGGGGGATGACGTAGAGCTGCATTCGGGGAGTCTCCTTTCGGGCCGATGGGCGGCCCTGTTCTCTGGGTGCGTCGAAGCTACGGCCCGCGCCGGCCCCGCACATCGGCCGGATTGCCGTATTTCCCGTGGCGGCATGCCGTACGTAGGCTTGCGCCATGACCGAGCGCCTCGTCGGTCGCCACGGCGAACGGGCCCGCCTGCAGGCGCTGCTCGACCGTGCCCGCGGCGGGTCGGGCGCGCTCGTCCTGCTCGCGGGCGAGGCAGGCGCCGGCAAGACGCGGCTGGCGGCCGCGGTCGCCGCGGACGCCGGGCTGACCGTGCTGCGCGGCACGGCGACGCAGGGCGGGACGCCGCCGTACGGACCGCTCGTGGCCGCGCTCCGGAGCCGGCTCCGGGTGCAGCCGGGCGCGCTGGACGGCGTCGGGGCGCTGCGCGCGCAGCTCGCCATGCTGCTCCCCGAGCTGGGCGAGCCGGCCACGGCGGCCGACCGTCCGACGCTGTTCGAGGCGCTCCGCGCGGGCTACGCCCACCTGGCCGCCGCCGCGCCCGCCGTCGTGCTGCTCGACGACCTGCAGTGGTCCGACGAGGCGACCCTCGAGGTGCTCGCCGCGCTCGCGGAGCCGCTCGGCGAGCTGCCGCTCCTCGTGCTCGCCGCCTACCGGTCGGACGGCCTGCCGCGCAGCCACGGCCTCCGCCGGCTGCGCAACGACCTGCGCCGCGCGGGCACGCTCGAGGAGCTCGTGCTCGGCCCGCTCGCGGAGGAGGAGACGGCGGAGCTGCTCGCGGAGGCGCTCGGCGCCGCGCCCGACCCGGCGCTCGCGGCCGCGATCCACGCGCGCTCGGAGGGGATCCCGTTCTTCGCCGAGGAGCTGGCCGCGGCGGTCCGGCGCGGCGACGCGCCGCACGGCCTGCCGGACACCGTGCGCGACGCGGTGCTCGTGGCCGCGGCCGAGCTGTCGCCGGACGGGCGCGCGGCGGCGGAGGTCGCCGCCGTCGCGGGCGAGGCCTTCGCCCCCGAGCAGGTGGCGGCGCTCGCCGGCGACGCCGGGCTCGGCGAGCTGCTCGAGCGCGGGCTGGTGTACGAGGGCCCGACCGGAGCGACCTGCTTCCGCCACCAGCTGGCCCGCGAGGCGCTCTACGCCGACGTGCCCTGGGCGCGGCGGCGCACGCTGCACCGCGCGCTCGCCGAGGAGCTGGAGCGGGCGGGCGGCCACAGCGGCGAGGTGGCCGAGCACTGGCTGGGCGCGCGCGAGCCCGAGCGCGCCCGCGCCGCGCTGCTGCGCGCGGCGTCCGAGTCCGAGGCCGTGCACGCCTACCGCGACGCGGCGCTGGCGGGCCGGCGGGCGCTCGAGCTGTGGCCGCCCGGCGCCGACGGCGCCCGGCGGGCGGAGGCGCTCGAGCGCTACGCGCGCTGCTGCCAGCCGGCCGGCGACCTGGCCGAGGCCGCCGGGGCCTGGCGCGAGCTCGTCGCGCTCCGCACGGCCGCCGGCGACCGGCGGGCCGTCGCCGAGGCGCAGCGCGGGCTCGCCGCCGCGCTCGAGCTGGCGGGCGAGCGCGACGCGGCGCTGGCCGCGCGGACGGCGGCGGCGGAGGCGTTCGCCGCGACGGGCGCCCCGGCGGAGGCCGCCGTGGAGCGGCTCGCCATCGCCAACCAGCGCCGGCTGTCGTCGCAGCTCGGCGAGGCCGTCGCGCTGGCCCGCACCGCGCGCGCCGACGCCGACGCCGCGGGCCGGCTGGACCTGCAGCTGCGCGCGATGGGGCTCGAGGGCATGGCGCAGGCCAAGCACGACGACTACCGCGCCGGGCTCGCGACGGTCCGCAACGGGCTCGCGCTCGCGCTCGAGCACGACCTCACGGCGGTCGCCGCCGAGCTCTACCAGCGTCTGAGCGTGACGCTCTACGAGGGCGCCGAGCTGCCGCCGGCCGAGGCCGCGCTCGACACCGCGCTGGCGCTCTGCCGCGCGAGCCCGGACGCCGGCACCGAGGTGGCCTGCGTGACGTGCATGGCCTACGTGCTGCGCGAGCGCGGGTCCTGGGCGCGCGCGGGGGAGCTGAGCCGTGAGCTGATCGCAGAGGGCCGCGCGGTGTACGTGGCCCAGGGCATGCTCGGATCGATCCACGCCTACGAGGGCCGCTACGGCTCCGCCCGCCGCCTGCTCGCGTCCTCGCTCGCCGCCGCGGCGGGCCTGCGCCACTACAACATGACCGTCGACACGACCGCGGCGCTCGCGCGCGTCGCCGCCGCGCAGGGCGACGCCGAGGCCGCGGCCGCCCACTGCCGCGCGGTGCTCGCGCGCTGGGAGGACAGCGACGACCGCCACTACGCGATCGGCGGCTTGCGCTGGGCGGCGGCCTTCCTCGCGGTGGCCGGCGACCGGGCGGCCGCGCACGCCTGCACCGAGGCGCTGTCGCGCATCGCGGCGTCCACGGGGCACCCGGACGCGCTCGCGGCGCTGGCGCACGCGCTCGGCGAGACGGCGCTGCTCGAGGGGGACGCGGCGGCCGCCGCCGCCCAGCTCGGCCGCGCGGTCGAGCTGCACCGGGAGCTCGACCTGCCCTTCGAGCGCGCCCAGATCGAGCTCCGGGCGGGGGCCGCGCTGGCCGCCGCGGGCGAGCGCGAGGCCGCGCTGGAACGGCTGGGCGACGCCTACCGCGCCGCCCGCCGGCTCGGCGCGCGGCCGCTCGCGGCCGAGGCGGCGGGTGCGGTGAAGGCGCTGGGCGAGCCGGTCGCGGCGCGGCTCGGCGTGCGCGCGGACGCCGACGCCGCGGGCGGCGGCCTCTCGCGCCGGGAGCGCGAGGTGCTGCGCCACGTGGCCGGCGGCGACACCAACCGCCAGATCGCGCAGGCGCTGTTCCTCAGCCCGCGCACAGTGGACATGCACGTCCGCAACATCCTGCGCAAGCTGGACGCCCGGTCGCGCACGGAGGCCGCAGCCCGGGCGCGCGAGCAGGGTCTGGTCGGCTGATGGCGGACGGCTCAGGGCGCGAAACTCGCGCCTTTACCTCCGGCACCGTGCGGCTAGCTCACCCGCGCTGGGGGGATAGCGCGCTTTTCGGGAACGTCCGCATTGGGCATCGTTGAGACATGCCCATGACCGTCCTCATCGTCGACGACCATGCCGGATTCCGGCGCGTCGCGCGGACGGTGCTCGAGCTCGAGGGGTTCGACGTGATCGCCGAGAGCGCCACCGGCAGCGAGGCGATCGATGCGGTGCAGCGCTTCCGGCCCGAGCTCGTGCTGCTCGACATCGGGTTGCCCGACCTCGATGGGTTCGAGGTCGCCCTGCGGCTCATGACGATGGACCGCGGCCTGGCCATCGTCCTCACCTCCAGCCGCGACGCGTGTGACTACCAGACGCTGCTCGCGGACTCGGGCGCGCGCGGGTTCATCCCCAAGGCCGAGCTCTCCGGCGCGGCCGTCGCCGCGCTCGCCGCCTGATCGACCGCCCGCGTCAGCCGAGCGTCCGCCGCTCCGGCCCGCTCGACGCGTCCTTGACGGCGATCCGCTGCGGCTCGGCGCCGGCGCAGCCGTCGCGCACCGTGATCTCGACGAGCCCGTCGCGGATCTCCGCCGAGATCTGATCCTCCCGCGTGCCCGGCGGCAGCGTGAGCGTGCGGCGGAACGTGCCGTACGGGCGCTCGCGGATGTAGAAGCTGTCCGTGCTGGCGGAGCCCAGCTCGGTCCGGCGCACGCCGGAGACGGTGAGCACGCCGCCGTTGAACGTGATCGCCACGTCCTCGGGCGCCACGCCCGCCACCTCGACGCGGATCACCAGGTCGCGCTCGCGCGCGAAGATGTCCGTCGCCGGCACCCAGGCCGTCGCCTCGGTGCGCTCGCGCTCCTCCACGCCCGCGTGGCCGACGCCGTGGCGCCCCACCTCGCGGATCCGGCTGAGCTCGGTGAAGAAGTCGGTGACCCCTTCGAACGGGTTGCGCGTGTCGGCCATGCCTACCTCTCGTCCGCCTCGAGCGGTTCGAGCAGCCCCTCCTCGCGGAGGAAGGCCCGCGCGACCGCGCCGTCGTCCTGCCCGTCGGTGACCTGCTTGTTGAGCCCGACGATGACCTCCGTCGTGAGCCGCCGGTTGACGGCGTCGACCACGCGGAGGAACTGCGCCTTGCCGACGCTCTCGAGCTTGTCGGAGTCGACGACCATCACCGCGTTCTGCGCGCCGAACAGCGACTCGGGATCCTCGAGCACCCGGTAGTCGCCGCTCTCGAGCTGCGGGTCGGTGGTGAACACGTTCGCGGCGTCGACGTCGCCCTCGTCCAGCGCCGTGTACTGCGCGCCGAGCGTGACGCCCTCGAACGTCGCGTTCGTGAGCCCGTAGACCTGCTCGAGCCCTTCGAGCCCGAGGTAGAGCGACTCGAACTCCGGCCGGGCGCCGAGCGTGAACGCGTCGAGCTCGCGCAGGTCCCGGATCGTCCTGAGGCCGTGCTCCTGCGCGAAGGCGTCCGTCGTGGCGATCGCGTCCACGTCCTCGAACGGCGTCATCGCGCTCGTCTCCATGTTGCGCGTGGCGTAGAACGCCTTCACCTGGTCGAACGTCGTCTCGGGATCCAGGCCCGAGACGTCCTCGCCGGCGACGATCGAGAGCACCGTGCCGGTGTAGGCGACGTGGCCGTCGATGTCGCCGTCGCGCAGCGCCCGGTCGAGGTCCTCGGCCGGGCCGATGCGCTTGCGCAGGTTGACCGTGTAGCCGTTGACGGCGAGCGCCTGCCGCCACAGCTCCCCGAGCAGGCGCGCCTCGGGGAAGTCCTGGGTCCCGAGCGTGATCCGCAGCGTCGCGCCCTGCGGCTGGGCCGAGCCGCCGCGGTTGCGCTCGTCGTCGCCGCAGGCCCCGAGCGCGAGCGCGCCCGCGAGCACCAGTGCGAGGCCGGACCGTCGCATCGCGCTCACCCCTCTTCCGGGAGCGGGGCGGGGGCGGGGGCGGGGGCGCGCAGGGTCGCGGGCCGCGGCACGGCCTGCGGCACCTCCTCCTCGCGTATCGCCTTGGTCAGGCAGTACGTCAGCCCGACGAGGACGAACGTGAACGGGACCGAGGCCAGGACCGCGCCCTGCTGCAGCGCGCCCAGCCCGCCCACGAGCAGCAGGGCCGAGCCGATCGCGCCCATGAGGACGCCCATCGTCGCCGTCACGGTCCGGGCCGGCTCGAGGATCCCGCGCGAGGCGAGCATGCCCATGACGATCGCCGCCGCGTCCGCGCCGCTGATGAAGAAGAACGCGATGAGGATCATCGAGAGCACCGACGTGAACGTCGAGAACGGCAGCTGCTCGAGCGCGGTGAACAGCGACAGCTCGGGCGTCGAGGTCGTCGCGATCAGGTCCGCGGCGCCGCTGATCTGCATGTCGATGCCGGCCGAGCCGACGATCGCGAACCAGATGAAGCCCATGCCGGTCGGCATCGCCACGACGCCGATGATGAACTCGCGGATCGTGCGCCCGCGCGAGATGCGCGCCACGAAGGTGCCGACGAACGGCGCCCACGAGATCCACCAGGCCCAGTAGAAGATCGTCCATGCCGCCATCCAGTCCGAGCTGGTGAACGTGTCCATCCGCAGGCTCATCGGGAGCACGTTGAGGACGTAGCCGCCGATCGTCTCGATCGACGTGCCGATGATGAACACGGTCGGCCCGGCGAAGAGGAAGAAGACCATCAGCGCGATCGTCGCGGCGCCGCTGAGGTTGGAGAGCAGCTGGATGCCCTTCTCCACGCCCGACACCGCGGAGATCACGAACAGCGCCGTGATGACCGCGATGATGGTGACGCCGATCGCGTTGGAGACCGGGACGTCCCAGAGGAAGTTCATGCCGCTGTTGATCTGCAGCGCGCCGAGGCCGAGCGACGTCGCGGTGCCGAACAGCGTGGCGAAGATCGCGAGGCCGTCGATGACGCGGCCGATCGGGCGCTCGCTGGCGTTCGCGCCGAGCAGCGGGACGAACGTGGCGCTGACGAGGTTCTTGCCGCCGCGCCGGTACGTGAAGTACGCCAGCGCGAGGCCCATGATCGCGTAGATCGCCCAGCCGTTGAAGCCCCAGTGGAAGTACGTCGTCTCGAGCGCGACCTGGGCCGCCTCCGGCGTGCGCGGCTCGGCGAGCCCGTGCGGCGGCGCCGCGTAGTGCGAGATCGGCTCGGCGACGCCGTAGAACATCAGCCCGAGGCCGAGGCCCGCGGCGAACATCATCGCCACCCAGGAGACGGTGCGGAACTCGGGCCGGCTGTCGTCCGGCCCCAGGCGGATGCGCCCGTACGGGCTGATGGCGAGGACGACGCAGAAGATCAGCGCGCCCGTCGCGATCAGCACGAACGCCCAGCCGAAGTTCGTGATCACCCAGTCGAGCACCGACCCCATGACCGAGGCCAGGCTGTCGGTCCCCAGGACCCCCCAGAGGACGAAGGCCGTCGAGATCCCCGTCGAGCCCCAGAAGACGAGGGGGTCGACCCCCCGGATCAGCCGTTTCACGTGTCCCACCGCCCCTTTCGCACCCCGACCAGGCGCTTGTTGCAAAGCGCACGAGCGTGCAATATCGTAATACACCGTGCGCAAAACGCAAGGAGGCGTATGAGCGAGCCGCTCCAGACCGTCGATCGCGCCCTGCAGGTCCTGCAGCAGTTCCGGGCGCCCGACGACGCCCTGTCGGTGACCGAGCTCGCCGAGCGGCTGGGCATCCACCGCAGCAGCGCGTCGCGGCTCGTGTCGACGCTCGGGGCGCGCGGCTTCGTCGAGCGCACGGCGGTCGGCGACCTCGTCCGCCTGGGCCCGGAGCTCGCCCGGCTGGGGCGGGTCGCGCTCGCGGGCCGCGAGCTGGCGGCGACCGCGCAGCCGCTGCTCGAGCGGCTGGCGGCCGACACGGGCGAGACCGTCACGCTCGCCGCTCCGGCGGGCACGGAGGCGCTGACGCTCGCGCAGGCCGACGGCGGGCACTTCGTGACGTCCGGCAAGTGGGTCGGGCAGCGCACGCCGGTGCATTGCACGGCGGACGGCAAGGTGCTGCTCGCCTACGACGCCGTCGCCCCCGTCCGCGGTGCGCTCGCGCGCTGCACCGATCGCACGCTCGTGGACCCGGACGCGCTGGCGCGGGAGCTGCGGGCCGTGCGCGCGGACGGCTACGCGATCTCCGAGAGCGAGTTCGAGCACGGCCTCGTCGGCGTCGCCGTGCCCGTGCGCGAGGGCGGCGGGTGCATCGCCGCCCTCTGCGTGTCGGGTCCGGAGTACCGGCTCGACCGCCAAGCCGCGGCCGCGCTGGCCGCGCGCTGCGGTGAGCAGGCGCGCGCCCTCGAGCGCGCGCTCGGCGGCTAGCGTGGCGTGCAGGTGATCTGCAGCTCGGTCGCGTCCTCGACGCGCCCGCGCGTGAACAGCATCGGGATCCCGCGGCCCTTCGCCCAGCGGCCGATCAGGTCCTTGTAGTGGCGGCTCGCGGGGTCGCCCGACTGACCGGGGTTGTTCATGGTGATCGAGCGGTCCCAGGCCCCCACGTCGATCACCTGGCGGAACGAGGCGCCGGACGCGACCGCGAAGAAGGCGCGCGTCGCCTCCTCGCCCTCGGGCGGGCCGTCCGTGCTGTAGCCCGTGTCGCCCACCGTCTCGCCGCCCCCGCCCACCGGGACCGGCCCGACCGCGAGCCGGGCCGCCAGCTTCGCGTCCACGGCCGGCGCGATCGGATGCTCGAAGGCCGCCACGTGCAGGCGCCCCCAGGCCCAGCGCGACCAGCGGCGGCCGAGCAGCGCCTCCGTGCGGTCGACCGCAGCGGCGAGGCTCTCGAGCAGCACGCGGTCGCGCGTCCGGCGCGGATGCGCCCCGAGCCGCCGGTCGGGGTGCTCGAGCAGCTCGAGGAGCACCACCGGGTCGCCCGGCCAGATCGCGTCGACGGCGTCCTGGTCCCCGAGCGCGGCGCGCAGCACCGCGGTGGGCAGCTCGATGCCGTTCCAGACCTCGAACAGCGCCGCCGCCGCCGAGTCGGGGTCGAGCCGGCGGTCCCAGCGCCGCAGCAGCCGGATCGCGCGCGCGGTGCGCCGGTCGGCCGGCTCGAGGCCGGCCAGGAGCGGCACGATCCGCGCCGCCTGGAGCGACCGGTGGTCGCTCTGCAGCCGCCGCGAGTCGTCCACGCTGTGCTGCCGGTCGCGCCGCAGCACCGCCTGGATGCGGCGCAGCCGGAACGGCGCGGCCCACTCGAAGCCGATCCGCCGGCGCCGGTACGGATAGCCGCGCGGGAGGTTCTCCGCGTTGGCGGTCGCGATCCATCCGCGGCCGGGGTCGCGCGCGGCCGGGAGCAGGTCCGGGTCGAGGAAGCCGTCCCACTCGTAGCGCCCGTCGCCGGGCACGGGCAGGAGCCCGTCCCAGTTGCGCCGGACCGGCGTGAGCCCGCACGGCTGCCAGCCGATGTGGCCGGTCTTGTCGGCGTAGACCTGGTTCTCGCCCGGCGCGCCCCAGCGGCGCAGCCCGGCCCGGAACTCGTCCCAGTCGCGCGCGCGCATGTACGAGATCGACGCGAAGTAGGCCGAGGTACCCGGCTCGAACCAGACCGAGCGCACGGCGAAGGCCCGCCGGCGCTGCTCGTCGGCCGCGATCACGGGGCCGTGGCGGGTGAACCGCAGCTGCACGCGCTCGGGCGCGGCGTCCTTGACCGGGATGTCCTCCTCGATCACCGTCATCGGCTCGAAGCCGGCGCCGTAGCGGTACTCGCCCGGCGCGCCCGGTCGCGTCTCGTAGACGTAGAGGTCCTCCTGGTCGATCGCGAAGATGGTCAGGCCGAAGGCGATGTCCCGGTTGTGGCCGATCGAGATGCCCGGGAGCGCGGGCTCGCCGGCCCCGATGACGTCCAGCCCCGGGGCGGACAGGTGCGCGAGATAGCGCAGCGACGGCACGCCCTGGGTGCGGTGCGGGTCGTTGGCGAGGATCGGCCGGCCCGTGCTCGTGCGCCGGCCGGCGATCGTCCAGTTGTTCGAGCCCTGCTTCCCGCGCGCCCGCGCGCCGCCGCCGGGCGCGGCGAACTCGACCGGCGCGATCGCGAGGTCGTACACGTCGAGCACGTCGGCGGGGATGTCGTCGAGGTCGAGGCCCTCGGGGACCTCGTAGCGCCAGGCCGGCTCGAGCCGCTTGCGCAGCGCCTCCGCCTCGCGGCCGAAGTCGCGCAGGACGAGCGCGCGCTCGACCTGGTCGGCGAGGTTGGAGACGAGCCCGTGGCTGCGGATCCGCACGACGTCCTCGGGCGCCCACCGCTCCGGCCGGTAGCCGAGCGCCTCGAACTCGACCGGCAGCGGCGCGCTCCCGCGCTCGATCTCGTCGATGTAGGCGTTGATGCCCGCGGCGAAGGCGGCGGCGATCTGCCCGGCGTCGTCGCCGTAGGAGGCGAACTCGCGCGCGAGGTCGCCGCGGTAGAGGAACAGGCGCGCCGCGCGGTCCTGCTCGACGTAGTCGCGGCCGAGCGCGGCCGACAGCCGCCCGAGCCCGCGGCGCCGCCACAGGTCGATCTGCCAGAGCCGGTCGCGCGCCGCGTTGAAGCCCTGGAGCAGGAACGCATCGGGCTGGGTCGCGCCGTAGATGTGCGGGATCCCCCAGCGGTCCACGAGGATCTCGCCGGGCGCCGACAGGCCGGGGAGGACGAAGCTCGCGCGCGCCGCGCGCGCCCGCGCCGGACTGCCCGCCGCGTACAGCGCCGCCACCGCGGCGCTCCCCGTCGCCACGAAGCGGCGGCGCGTCAACCCCCGTGCCATGACGCGGTCCGTACCCCGCAGCCCGCCGCGCCCGCGGTCCCGGCATCATCGTTCTGACCATGTCGCAACCCGACGACGCCGAGCTGGTCGCCGCGATCCGCGCGGGCGATGCCGCCGCGTTCGCCGGGCTCGTCGACCGCCACGGCCCGGCGATGGTGCGCGTGGCGCTCGCGTTCGTGCCGAGCCGGTCCGTCGCCGAGGAGGTCGTGCAGGAGACCTGGGTCGCGGTGCTGCGCGGCATCGACGGGTTCGCCGGCCGCTCCTCGCTCAAGACCTGGATCTTCCGCATCCTCACCAACCTCGCGATGAAGAGCGGAGCGCGCGAGCGCCGCAGCGTGCCGTTCGCCGCGCTCGCCGCCGCCGAGGACACCGGCGAGCCGGCGGTCGACCCCGAGCGGTTCCTGCCGGCGGACCACGGCCGGTACCCCGGGCACTGGGTGATCGCGCCGGCCCGCTGGCCGACGCCCGAGGAGGGCCTGCTCGCGGGCGAGCTGCGCGCCGTGGTGGTCGCGGCCATCGGCGCGCTCCCCGTCGCGCAGCGCACGGTGCTGGCCCTGCGCGACGTCGAGGGCTGGCCCGCCGAGGAGGTCTGCGCAGCGCTCGAGCTGTCGGCCGGCAACCAGCGCGTCCTGCTCCACCGGGCGCGCAGCCGCGTCCGTGCCGCGATCGAGGCGCACCTCGGCGCGGTCGAGGTCGTCGACTACGAGGCCCTGACGCGCGACACTGGTGCGGCGTGACCGAGCCGCTCCCCCACGACGACCCGCCGTGCACCGAGGAGGTCGAGCTGATCACCGACTACCTCGAGGGCGCGCTGCCGGACGCGCAGGCCGGCCGGCTCGAGCGGCACCTGGCCGCCTGCGACGGCTGCACGGCGTACCTCGAGCAGATGCGCGCGCTCGCCGGCGGCCTCGGCGGGCTGCGCGACGACGCGCTGCCGGCCGGGCTGCGGGCGGCGATCCTCGCGGCGTTCCACGACGCGCGGCCGTAACGCCCGAAGCCCTCCCCGGAACAGTGGGGGCATGACCTCCCACGCACAGCACCACGCGCGAGCCGGCCGGCGCGAGTGGATCGGGCTCGCGGTCATCGCGCTCCCGTGCCTCGTGTACGCGATGGACCTGACGGTGCTCACGCTCGCGGTGCCCTCGATCACGGCCGACCTGCGCCCGAGCGCCGCCGAGCTGCTCTGGATCGCCGACATCTACGGCTTCCTCGTCGCCGGGCTGCTGATCACCATGGGCGTGCTCGGCGACCGGATCGGCCGCCGCCGGATGCTGTTCATCGGCGCCGCCGCGTTCGGCGCCGCGTCCGTCGTCGCGGCGTTCGCGGCGAGCCCCGGGGCGCTGATCGCGTCGCGCGCGCTGCTGGGCGTCGCCGGCGCGACGGTCGCGCCCTCGACGCTCTCGCTGATCCGCAACATGTTCCACGACCCGCGGCAGCGATCCGTCGCCGTCGGCATCTGGGTCACGAGCTTCTCCGCGGGCGCCGCGGTCGGCCCGCTCGCCGGCGGCCTCCTGCTCGAGCACTTCTGGTGGGGCTCGGTCTTCCTGCCCGCGGTGCCGGTGATGGCGCTGCTGCTGGCGGTCGGCCCGCGGCTGCTGCCCGAGTACCGCGAGCCGGAGCCGGGCCGGATCGACCTCGCGAGCGTCGCGCTCTCGCTCGTCGCCGTGCTCGCGGTCGTCTACGGCGCGAAGACGGTCGCGACCCACGGCGTCGCGCCGGGCGGCGTCGCGCCCATCCTCGGCGGGAGCGCGGCGGGCGCGGCGTTCCTGGACCGCCAGCGCCGCCTCGCCGCGCCGATGGTCGACCTCGCGCTGTTCCGCACCCCCGGCTTCGGGCCGGCGCTCGGGGCGAACACGCTGGCCTTCGCGGTCGTCTTCGGGCTCGAGGTGCTGACCGCCCAGTACCTGCAGCTGGTGCTCGGGCTCTCACCGCTCACCGCGGGGCTCTGGGGGCTCCCGGTCGCGGGCGCGTTCATCGTGGGATCGCAGCTCACGGCGCCGCTCGCGGCGCGCCTGGAGCCCGCGCCGGTGATGCTCGGCGGGCTCGTGGTCGCCCTGGTGGGCGCCGCGGCGCTCGCGACGGCCGGGACCGCCGGCGGCCCGGAGGTCGTCGTGGCCGGGGTCACGGTCGTCTCGCTGGGCCTGGCGCCGGTCTTCACGCTCGCGGCCGACGTCGCCGTGGGCGCGTCGCCGCCCGAACGGGCAGGCGCGGCGGCGGGCATCTCCGAGACCAGCTCCGAGCTGGGCGGCGCGCTCGGCATCGCGCTGCTCGGCACGATCGGCGCCGCCGTCTACCGCGGCGCGATGGGCGACGCCCCCGGCGAGGCGGGCGAGACCCTCGGCGGCGCCGTGGTCGCGGCGGAGCGGCTGCCCGCCGCGCTGCGCCCCGGCGCGCTCGAGCCGGCCCGGGAGGCGTTCACCCAGGGCCTGCAGGTCGCCGCGACCGTGAGCGGCGCGATCATCGCCGCGGCCGCGCTGCTCGTCGCCGGCGGGCTCCGCCGGCGCGGGCCGCGGTCGGCGGCCGCCCTCGCCGGCGCGTCGCCGGGCTGCTAGTCCAGCTGGAGGACCGAGAGGATGTTGCCCGCCGGGTCCTTGAACCAGGCGATGTCGGGGCCCATGTCGTTCCGGCGCCCGCGCATGATCCCGCGCTCGTCCTGGTGCGGCATCCCGTCGTAGTGCTCGAAGGCCACGCCGCGGGCGGTCAGCCCGTCGACGGCGGCGTCGATGTCCTCCACGGGGAAGTTGAGGATCGTGTACCCGGCCGGCACGTGGTCGGGCTTGGGGTAGACGAACGTGGGCCGGTCGCCGGCGAGGTGCAGCGTCAGCTGCTCGTGCTCCTCGCTCGTCCTCAGGCCCAGCGTCTCGGCGTAGAACCGCTGGGCCCGGTCGATGTCGTCCACGGCGAAGCCGCTGAAGGCCTTGCTGTCCGCGAGCATGGGGTGCTCCTTTCGTCGTTCGCAGTGCAGACCGGCGCGACCGCCCGCAATCATCGCAATCCGCGCCGCCTGTCCGCGAACCGACGCGGGATTTCAAGTCGTCGCGGGGGCTGCCGAGGACCTGGGCCATGCCCAGGCCCCGTTCGCTCCGCGGCAAGCTCCTGCTGCTCCTGCTCCCGCCGATCTGCCTCGCCTTCGCCGCCGTGACGGTGCTGGGCATCTCCCGTGCGACCTCGGAGACGCGCTCGAGCGCGCATCGTGAGCTCGCCCAGCTCTCCCAGCGCCATGCGAACGCGTTCCAGGCCGACACGCGCGACGCGCAGGCGCTCGGCCGCGCGATGGCGTCGCTCGGCGCCGCGTCGGTCGGCGGGGACCGCACGCAGGTCAACGCGATCCTCCGCGACGCGCTCGACCGCAATCCGCACATCCTGGGCACGTACGTGGCGTTCGAGCCGGACGCGTTCGACGCCGCCGACGCGCAGCACCGCAACGCCCCGGGGTCCGACAAGGGCGGCCGGTACGGGCCGTACTGGAACACGCTGGCCGGCAAGCCGGCGCTGGACCCGCTGACCGACCTGGAGGCCCAGGACTACTGGAACATCCCGAAGGACACGGGCCGCGACACGATCATGGAGCCGTACCTCTACGACGGCGTGCTGATGACGAGCTACATCACGCCGATCGAGCGCGACGGCAAGTTCATCGGCATCGGCGGCGTCGACCGCTCGCTCACCGCGATCGACAAGGCGGTCTCGCGCGTCAAGGTGCTCGACAGCGGATACGGCCTCCTCGTCAGCCGCACGGGCATCTTCGTCTCCGCGCGCGACAAGGCCCTGATCGGCAAGAAGACGCTGGCTGACGTGGCCAAGGCGGAGCAGGACCCGGCGCTCGAGCGCATCGCCGCCGGCGTCGCGTCCGGCCGCGCGGGTCAGCTCGAGGGGACCGATCCGTGGACCGGCAAGGACGTGGTGTTCTCCTGGGCGCCGGTCGGCAGCAGCCGCTGGGGCTTCGTCTCCGTGGCCCCGAAGGCCGAGATCTTCGCCGGTGTCGGGCACCTGCGCACGCAGCTGCTGCTCGTCGCGCTGCTCGTCCTCGTGGCCATCACCGCCGTCGTCGTGCTCGTCGCGCGGAGGCTGACCGCACCGATCGCCGAGGTCACCGAGGCGGCCGAGCGCGTCAGCGAGGGCGATGTGGGGGTGACGCTCAGCGTGCGCTCCGACGACGAGATCGGGCGCATGGCCGCCGCGTTCGACCGCACCGTCGACTACCTGCGCGAGCAGGCCGACGCGGTCGAGCGGGTCGCGGCCGGCGACCTGACCGTCGAGGTGCAGCCGCGCTCCGAGCGCGACCTCCTGGGCACCGCGTTCCGCAAGCTCGTCGACGACCTCAGGCGGCTGCTCGGCAACGTGTCGAGCACCGCGTCGGGTGTGGCCGCCTCCTCGCAGGAGATGGCCGCGACCTCGGACGAGGCCGGCCGCGCGGTCGGCGACATCGCGGAGGCCGCCGGCACGATGGCCGCAGGGGCGCAGCAGCAGGTGCAGAAGGTCGCCGCGGTCCGCGGCTCCGCCGACGAGGCCGCCGCCGCCGCGCGCGACGCGGCCGACCAGGCACGCGAGTCCGCCGAGGTGGCCGAGGACGCCCAAGCCGTCGCACGCGACGGCGTCGCCTCGGTCGACGAGATGGCCGCCGCCATGCGCGCGCTCGCCGGCTCGTCCGGCTCCGCCAGCGAGGCGATCCAGGCGCTCGCCGGCAAGTCCGAGCAGATCAGCTCGATCATCGAGACGATCACGGGCATCTCCGACCAGACGAACCTCCTCGCGCTCAACGCGGCGATCGAGGCCGCCCGCGCGGGCGAGCAGGGCCGCGGCTTCGCCGTGGTCGCCGACGAGGTCCGCAAGCTCGCAGAGGGCTCCCAGGAGGCGGCGGCGACGGTCGCGGGCCTGATCGAGGAGATCCAGCGCGAGACGCAGGCCGTCGTCGGCATGGTCGAGGACGGCGCGCGGCGCACCGATGACGGCACCGCGATCGTCGAGAAGGCGCGTGCCGCGTTCGTCAGCATCGGGGTCGCCGTCGAGGACATGTCGGCGCGCGCGTCGCGCATCGCGACGGCGGCGGAGCAGATCTCGCGCGGCGTGGAGGGGATCGCCGGCGGCGTCGCCGACGTCGCCGCGGTGGCCGAGCAGTCCTCGGCGTCGACGCAGCAGGTCTCGGCGACCACGCAGCAGACCAGCGCATCCACGCAGGAGATCGCCTCGACGGCGCAGGAGCTCGCACGGTCCGCCGAGGAGCTCGAGCGCCTGATCGGCCACTTCCGCCTGGGCGCCTCCGCCTAGCGGGGCCCGCTCAGGCCGGCTCGTCGTCGGTGAAGGTCTGGTCGAGCGTGCCGCGCTCGTGGACCGACACGACGAGCAGCGGCTCCTCGCCGATGTTGCGGAAGCCGTGCAGCGTGTCGGGCGGCACGACGACCATCTGCTCCGGCCCGAGCTCGACGACCTCGTCGCCCACCGTCCAGCGCCCGTTGCCCGCCAGCAGCAGGAACGTCTCGGCGTACGGGTGCACGTGCAGCTCGACGAACCGGCCGGGCGGCGTCCTCGTGACGAACATCGTGATGTCGACGCCCGCGCGGGGGTGGCCCTCGAACAGGAACGCGGTCGGGCTCATCGCGAGGTCCGCGAGGTCGAACCGGGCGGCGCTCGGACGGGCGAGCGGGAGCCCGGCGGCGACCCAGTCCTCGATCCCGTCGCGGTAGAGGCGCACGTCCTCGTAGCCGAGCGCCTCGAGCCGCTGCGCGAGCTCGGGGCCGCGCGTGCAGTCGCGGTCGGTCGAGTAGGTGACGATCGCCGCGCCGCGGTCCGGCAGCAGCTCGGCCACCCGCTCGTCGGCGTCCTCGGCCACGACGTTGCGGGCGCCGGGGAGGTGGCGCTTGCCGTACGGCGCGGCGGGGAGGGCGTCGACGACGGTCACCGCGCCCGCGTCGAGCGCGGCGCGCAGGTCGTCCCGGGTGATGGTGGTCGGCATTGCGTGGCTCCCTCGTCAGGCGGTCTTGGCGGTGGATGATGGCGCGGGCGCGGCGCCGTGCAGCGGCTCCTCGCGCAGCAGCGCCACGGTGGCCAGCGCGAGCGCGGCGATCGGGGCGGCGACGAGGAAGACGACCTGGACGCCGTCGGCCACGTCGCCGGCGGCGGCCGTCGTCGCCTGCGCCGCGAACACGGCGCCGAGGGCGGCGGCGCCGACCGCGCCGCCCAGGCCGCGGAAGAAGTTCGTCGTCGCCATCGCGACGCCGAGCCGGCGCCGGTCGACGCCGTTCTGCACGGCGACGGTCAGCACCTGGCCGACGAGCCCGAAGCCGAGGCCGAACACGGCGAGCGCGAGGCCGACGGCGGTCTGCGACGGGTCCGGCGCGACGAGCGCCAGCCCGAGCAGCGCGACGGTCATCAGCGCGAGCCCGGCGAGCGGATAGCGCTTGTAGCGCCCCGTGCGCTCGATCGCGCGCCCGGCGAGGTTCGTCGACACCACCATGCCGAGCATCATCGGCACGAGCAGCAGGCCGGCCTCGGTCGGGCTCGCGCCCGTGGTCGTCTGCAGGTAGAGCGGGACGAAGACGTTGACGGCGAACAGCGAGGCCGTCGTGAGGAAGAACGCGATCGACGCGACGGCGACGGTGCGCGTGCGCAGCAGGTCGAGCGGCACGACGGGGTCGGCGGCGCGGCGCTCGCGCGCGATCAGGGCGCCCGCGAGCAGCGCGGCGCCGGCCAGGAGGGCGACGATCGTCGCCGAGTCCCAGGCGTAGCGCGTCCCGCCCCAGATGCAGGCGAGCATCAGCGCGGTGGTGCCCGCGGCGAGCAGGGCGGCACCGGGCAGGTCGAGCGCGCCGGACCGGCGGTCGAGCGCGGGCGCCGGCAGCCGCAGGTGCAGCCCGGCCAGCGCCGCGACGCCCAGCGGCAGGTTCACGTAGAAGACCCAGCGCCAGTCGGCGTGGTCGACGAGCAGGCCGCCGACGAGCGGGCCGGCGACGGTGGCCACGGCGAACGTCGCCGCGATGTAGCCCTGGTAGCGGGCGCGCTCGCGCGGGGAGACGAGATCGCCGACGGCGGCCATGGCGAGCGTCATGAGGCCGCCGGCCCCGGCGCCCTGGATGCCGCGCGCGACGATCAGCATGGTGATGTCCTGCGCGAGGCCGCACACGGCCGACGCGGCGAGGAACAGCAGCAGCGCGAGCTCGAGCAGGCGCTTGCGGCCGTGGCGGTCGCCGAGCTTGCCCCACAGCGGCGTGGTGGCGGCAGCGGCGACGACGTAGGCGGTGACGACCCAGGAGACGTCGGACAGCCGGCCGAGGTCGTCGGCGATCGTCGGCAGCGCCGTCGACAGGATCGTCTGGTCGAGCACGGCCGGGAGCATCGCGAGGACGATCGCGGCGAACGGGACGGTTCTGGAGGACGTAGCGGGCATGCTGGGAAACTTAGACATCTAACTATTAGATGTCAATGGGTCGTGCTACGATGACGTCATGGATCGACCTCCGGTCCTCCCGCCGATCGGCCTGCGCCTGGCCAGGACCGCCCGCGTCGCCACCCAGGCGTTCGAGCGGGCGATGGCCGAGGCCGGCGGCTCGGCGTCCACCTGGCAGGTGCTCGTCCTGGTGCGCTCGCAGCAGTGGGGCACGCAGTCCGAGCTGGCCGAGGCGATGGGCGTGACGGGCGCCACGCTCACCCATCATCTGAACGCGATGGAGTCCCATGGCCTCGTCCGCCGCTGGCGCGAGGAGGCCAACCGCCGCGTCCAGCGCGTCGAGCTCACGGACGCCGGCGTCGCGCTCTTCGACCAGCTGCGCGGCGCCGCCATGGCCCACGACGCGCGGCTGCGCTCCGGGCTGAGCGACGCGGAGATCGAGCAGCTCGCCGACCTGCTCGACAAGGTCCAGGCCGGCGTCCAGGCGCCGGCGCAGGTCTGACGCCGTGCCCAAGGGCGTCCGGCGCAAGGGCGGGACGCTGCGCGACGGCGAGCGCCGCCAGCTGGCCCGGGCGTCCCGCCATCCCGCCGCCCCGCCGCTGCCGGCGACGGGCCGCGCCTGCCTGCTCTGCGACGGCGGGTCGCGCGGGAACCCGGGGACCGCCGCGGTCGGCGCCGTGCTCGTGGGCCCGGACGGCGCGCGCCTCGGCGAGCGCGCCGAGCTGATCGGCCACGCGGGCGCCGCCGAGGCGGAGTACCGCGCGATCCTGCTCGGGCTCGCGCTCGCGGCGGCGCACGGCGCCGACCCGCTGGAGGTCCGCAGCGACTCCCGCCTCGCCGTCGCCGCGCTGCGCGGCGCGACGCCCGGCGACGCGGCGCTCGCCGCCCTCGTCGCCGAGATCCACGCGGCGGCGGCCGGGTTCACGGCCGTCCGCTGGCGCTGGCATCCGCGCGGGGAGAACGAGGCGGCCGACGCGCTCGTCCGGGCGCTGCTCTGGCCCGAGGGCCATTAACGCCTCAACGGCCGTCGTTCTTGCGCGCACCCCTGGACGAATGATCGGGTTGTGGCGCCTCCCGCGCCGTGCGACGTTCCCGACCGTCGTGCGCTCGCGCCGACGTCTCGGGAATCTGCGGCAGGGAGAATCGTGTCGGTTCGTAGCTGGTCCAGGCGGCGCTCCGCGCTCGTCCTGGCGATCGTGGTCGCTGCCGCGTCCGCCGTCGTGTCCGTCGCGCAGGCCGCTCCGAGCCGCGACGGCAAGGAGATGCGCGTCGCCTGCGAGCGCAACGGCGACGGCCAGCTGCGCTACGCCGCCCGTGCCCGTGCCTGCCGCTCATCCGAGCGCGCCATCCGGTTCGACCGCACCCGCATCGTCGCCTGCGCGCGGCGCGGTGGCTCCGTCTACCGGGTCGCCGGCCGTGCCGCCTGCCGGCGCGCGCCGAACCGCCCGAGCCTCGCGCTCGCGATCCCCGGGCGGGCGCCCACGAGCTTCTGCGCCGACCGCGACGGCGGCGTCCTCCGCTCGACCGCGCACGCGCCGTACGAAGGGGAGCGGCACCCGCGCCCCGGGGACAGCAGCTGCAAGGACGAGGAGCGGCGCGTGTTCGTGCAGCGCGCGAACCGGCGCCCGCGCGCCGAGCGCGACGTCGCCTCCACCGATGCGACCGCCGTCGCGACCATCCGCGTCCTGGACAACGACACCGATCCGGACGGCGACCGGCTGCGCGTCGCGTCCGTCGATCGCGGCACCGCGACCGGCACCGTCGCCGTCGCCCCGGGCCGCCGGGCGGCCGCCTACGACCCGAGCGGGCGCTTCACCGCGCTCGGCGCCGGCGCGTCCGCCACCGAGACGTTCTCCTACCGCGCCACGGACGGACGCCTGCGCGACCGCGCGACCGTGACGGTGACGGTGCGGGGCGTCAACGACGGACCGCTCGCCGCCGCGGACGGCGCCGCCACCGACGAGCGCACGCCGGTGACGATCGCCGTCCTGGCCAACGACTCCGACCCGGACACGGGCGACCTCCTGCGCGTCACCGCGCTGGACACGGCGGGCACGCACGGCGCCGTCGCGCTGAACCCTGACGGCACCGTGGGCTACGACCCGCGCGGCGCCGTCGACGTCGCGGCGGGCGGGCAGCAGACCGACACGTTCACCTACGCGATCGGCGACGGCCACGGCGGCACGGCCTCCGCGACGGTCACGGTCATCGTGCGCGGGACGGGCGCGGCGCCGGTCGTGACCACGTCGGCCGGGACCGCGTCCTGGACCGAGGGCGGACCCGACGCGGTCGTCGACCCGGGCCTGACCGTCACCGACGCCGACGACGCCGAGCTGACGGGTGCGCGCATCCAGATCGCCGCCGGCTTCAGCGTGGGCGACGTCCTCGAGCTCACCGACCAGCCGGGCATGACCGAGACGTACGACGCCGCGGACGGGATCCTGACCCTGGACGGCACGCTCCCCGTCGCCGCCTACCAGGCCGCGCTGCGCCTCGTGCGCTTCCGCGCCGCGGGGGCCGATCCCGCCGCCGCCGTCCGCCGGATCGAGTTCTCGGCGCGGGACGCCGACGCCTCCGGCCCGCCGGCGACGCGCGACGTCGTCGTGACGCCGGTCGACAACGCGCCCGTCGCCGTGGACGACGCCGCCGGCGTCGTCGAGAACGACCCCGCCACCGCGGTCGACGTGCTCGCCAACGACACCGACGTGGACGGCGGCCCGAAGACGATCACCGCGGTGACGCAGCCCGCGGACGGCGCCGCCGCGATCACGGGCGGCGGGACCGGACTGACCTACCAGCCCGACGCGGGCTTCTGCGGCACCGACGACTTCACCTACGAGCTCAACGGCATCCCGACGGCCACGGCCACGGTCTCCGTCACGGTCACGTGCGTGGACGATGCCCCGGACGTCGACGCGTCTGCCGGCGCCCTCGCCTATACGGAGGACGATCCGGCGACGGCGATCGACACGGGCCTGACGGTGACCGACGCCGACAGCGCGAACCTGACCGGCGCGACCGTGCGCATCACGGGCAACTTCGCCGCGGGGGAGGACGCGCTCTCGCTCCCCGGCCAACCGGCGATCACCGGCGTCTTCAGCGGCGACACGCTGACGCTGTCGGGGACCGCCACGGTCGCCGAGTACCAGGACGCGCTGCGCGCCGTGACGTACGAGAACACGTCCGACGCCCCCTCGACCGCGACGCGGACCGTGACCTTCCAGGCCAGGGACGCGGGCGGATTCGGGGGAGCGGACACCCACGCCGTCACGGTCGCCGCCGTCGACGACGCTCCGGTCGCGGTCGACGACGGCGCAACCGTGCTCGAGGACGCGGCGGCGACGGCGGTCCCCGTGCTGGCCAACGACACCGACGCCGACGTCGGGCCGCGCTCGATCGCCTCGGTCACCCAGCCGGCGGACGGCACGGTCGTGATCACCGGCGGCGGCACGGGGCTGACCTACGCGCCGGACGCGAACGTCTGCAACGACCCGCCCGGCACGACGCCCGACACGTTCACGTACACGCTGACCCCCGGCGGCGCGAGCGCGACGGTGTCGATGACCGTCACCTGCGTCGGCGACGACCCCTCCGCCGTGGACGACTCCGCGACGGTCGCCGAGGACTCCGGGACGAACGCGGTCGACGTGCTCGCCAACGACACCGACGTCGACGCCGGCGCGATCGGCGTCGCCTCCGTCACCCAGCCGGCCAACGGCACGGTCGCCATCACCGGCGGCGGGACGGGCCTGAGCTACGCCCCGAGCGCCGAGTACTGCAACAGCCCGCCCGGCACCACGCCGGACACGTTCACGTACATGCTGTCTCCCGGCGGCTCGGTCGCCACCGTGTCGATGACCGTGACCTGCGCCGACGACGTGCCCAGCGCGGTCGACGACGCCGCGACCGTCGCCGAGGACTCCGGCGCGAGCCCGCTCGACGTCCTCGGCAACGACACCGATCCCGACGGCGGCGCGCTGCTGGTGACCGGGGTGACCCAGCCGGCGAACGGCACCGTCGTCGACAACGACACGAACGTCTCCTACGCGCCGGCCGCGGACTACTGCAACGACCCGCCCGGCTCGGCGCCGGACACGTTCACCTACACGGTGACCGGCGGTGACACCGCGACCGTCTCGGTCACCGTGACGTGCGCGGCGGACGCCCCGGTCGTCGACGCGTCGGCCGGTGCGACCGCGTACACGGAGAACGGCGCGGCGGAGCCGATCGACCCCGGCGTGACCGTCACCGATCCCGACGCGGGCACGCAGATCTCCGGCGCCACCGTGCAGATCACGGCGAACTTCGCCGCCGGGCAGGACGTCCTGGCGCTGTCGGGCTCGCACGGCCCCATCACGGCGGGCCTCAGCGGGGACACGCTGACCCTGACGGGCACCGCGACCCCCGCGGCGTACCAGGCCGCGCTGCGTGCCGTGACGTACGTCAACAGCTCGGAGACGCCGTCCGCGCTCGCGCGCACCGCGACGTTCACCGTCACGGACGCCACGGCCCTGTCCGGATCCGACACGAAGGCCATCACGGTCGCCGCGGCCGACGACCCGCCGGTCGCGGTGGACGACGGCGCCACCGTGCTCGAGGACGCGGGGGCGACCGCCGTCCCCGTGCTCGCGAACGACACGGACGTCGACGGCGGCCCGATCGCCGTGGCGTCGGTGACCCAGCCGGCGGACGGCACGGTCGTGATCACCGGGGGCGGCACCGGCTTGACCTACGCGCCGGACGCGGACGTCTGCAACGACCCGCCCGGCACGACAGCGGACACGTTCACCTACACCCTGACGCCCGGCGGCGCCTCGGCGACGGTCTCGATGACGGTCACGTGCGTCAACGACGCTCCCGTCGCGGACGACGAGACGTTCGCGGCCGTCGGCAACACCGCGCTGATCGTCGACGATCCGACCGACGGCCCGCCCGCGCTCGCCGCGCCGCGGAAGAGCATCTCCGGCGACGTGCTGGCCGGCGACACCGACATCGACGGCCCGCCGGGCCTGAGCGTCGTGCCGGGCACCTTCGCGTCCGACGACGGCGGCACGGTCGTGATCGAGGCCGACGGCGACTTCACGTTCACGCCCGCTGCGGGCACGAGCTGCAGCGAGCCGTCCGACTTCTTCGACTACACGGTCAGCGACGGCAACCCCGGTACGCCGGGCACCGACACGGGCCGCGTGACCATCACGCTGACCGGCTGCGTCTGGTACGTCGACAACGACGACCCGGGCAACGCGGGCACCTCGACGGCGCCGTTCGACACGCTCGCGCAGGCGGAGTCCGCCTCGGCCGCCGGCCACACGGTCTTCGTCCTCGACGGCGACGGCACGACCACGGGCTACACGGCGGGCATCGACCTCAAGAGCGGCCAGCGGCTGCTCGGAGAGGCGGCCACGCTCCAGATCGGCTCCGACGTGCTCCAGACCGCCGACCCGGCGGCGCGCCCGACGCTCACCGACACCGGCGCCGACGTCGTCGCGCTCGACGACGGCAACGTCGTGCGCGGGATCGAGGTCGACCCGCAGGGCGCCGGCAGCGGCATCGCCGGCGCCTCGGGCGACACCGGCGGCGGCACGATCGACGACGTCCGCATCGTCGACACCGGCACGGCGGGCACGCAGCCCGGCCTCGAGCTCGACGGCACGGCGGGCACGTTCGACGTCTCCTCCCTCACGGTCGACAACAGCGCCGCGACCGCCCCGACCAGCGGATCGGTCGGCGTGCGCCTCAACAACGCCGGCACGGTCAACCTCGCCTCGGCCGGCACGATCTCGATCACCACGAAGGGCGCGCGCGGCCTGGAGGCCGCGGGCACGAGCCTCGGTGCCGGCAGCGAGGTCGACAGCATCACCGTCACGGCCTCGGGCAGCGGCGGCGTGTCGCTGACCGGCACCACCGGCACGACGACCTTCGGCAACCTCGCGCTGACCACCACGTCCGGCAGCACCGCGGCCTTCCTGCTCGGCAACGCGGGCAACGTCACGGTTCCGAGCGGCGGCACGGCGAACGTCAGCGCGACCGGCGGGCCCGCCGTCGACGTCAGCGGCACGAGCGGCCCGACGCTGGTCTTCGACACCGTCAGCTCGACGAACAGCGCCGGCAACGGCATCAACCTCGACGGCCTCGGCCCGGGCGCGTTCAGCGCGTCCGGCGGCACGCTGACGGGCGCCGCCGGCATCGCGTTCCGGCTCAACGCCGGCAGCGGCGCCATCACCTACCCCGGCAGCGTCGGCGACGGCACCGGGTCGACCGCGAGCGTCACGGGCCGCACCGGCGGCGTGGTGAGCCTGAGCGGGTCGCTCAACGACGGCGGCGACGCCGGCGGCGGCATCGCGCTGTCGGGCAGCACCGGAGGGGCGACGGTCTTCTCGGGCGCGGCCAAGGTCCTCAACACGGGCGCCCAGCCGGCGATCAACGCCACCGGGAACGCCGGCCACACGTACGTGTTCTCGGGCGGCGGCCTGGATCTCGACACGACGTCGGGCGCCGGACTGATCGCGACCGGCGGCGGCACCCTCCAGGTGAGCGGCTCGGGCAACACCGTCGACACCGGCACCGGCACCGCGGTGAACGTCGCCGACACGAGCATCGCCGCGGCCGGGGTCACGTTCCAGCGCGTCGCCGCCAACGGCGCCGCGAACGGCATCGTGCTCGACAACACCGGCACGGCCGCCGGGCTCACGGTCACGGGCGTGGGCGGCGCGTGCGCGACGACCGCCGACGCCTGCACCGGCGGGACGATCCAGAGCACGACGGGCGACGCGCTGTCCCTCGCGACGACGCGCACCGTCTCGCTCACGCGCATGAAGATCCGCAACAGCCTCGGGAACGGCATCCGCGGCGACGCCGTCACGAACCTGGCGCTGGCCGACAGCGTCGTCGACAACAACGGCGACGACGCCGCGACCGACGAGGCGGGGCTGCACCTCACCGACCTCGCGGGGACCTCGTCGGTCGTCCGCACGCTCGTGGCCAACTCGCCCGAGGACAACGCGCGGATCGTCAACGCCTCCGCGACGCTCACGCAGCTCGACGTGACCGACAGCACGTTCCGCGACACGGACACCGCCTCCCCCGGCAACGACGGGCTGCTGCTGCAGGCCGACGGCGGCGCGATCACCGCCGACGTGCTCGGATCGACGTTCCTGCGCAACCGCGCCAACGGGCTGCAGGTGATCACGAACGGGACCGGGTCGATGAACGTCGAGGTCGACGACAGCGCCGGCGCGCAGAGCACGTTCGACGACAACAACATCGGCGTCAGCATCGCCCACAACGCGTCGGGGACGTTCTCCTACGCCGTGCGCGACCTGACGATCGACGGGATCGACGTCGCGCCCGGCACCGGCGGCAGCGCGTCGCCGATCAACCTCAACCTCGCGACGGGCGCCACGACGACGATGAACGGCACCGTGACCGGGAACACGCTGACGAACTCGAACTCGACGACCGGTCCCGGCATCCGGGTGATCGGCAACGGGACCGCGACGATGACGGCGCTGCTCCAGTCGAACACCATCAGCCAGGTCGCCAACCGCGGCATCGAGGTCATCGCGCGCGACGGCAGCAACCGCATCAACGCGACGGTCGCGGACAACAGCGTGACGCTGAACGACGCGCTCGCCGCCGACGCCATCCGCGTGGACGCAGGCTCGGTGAGCACGGACACGACGACGATCTGCGCCGACATCCGCGGCAACACGGCGTCCACGACGGCCGTCGGGCTGTTCGGCATCCGGGTCCGTCAGCGCTTCCCCGGCACGTCGTACATCCTCGAGGACTACGCCGGCGCTCCGACCGACGACGCCGCCGTCCAGGCGTTCCTCTCCGGCACCAACAACGCCGCGACGGCGAGCGCCGACCACGGCGGCGCCGGCTTCACCAGCACGGCCGACTGCCCGACGCCGCCATGATCCGAACGGAGCCCCGCGATGGCTGAACCCTTCCTCGGCGAGATCCGCCTCATGAGCTTCAACTTCGCGCCGCGCGACTGGGCGCAGTGCAACGGCCAGTTCCTGCCGATCAACCAGAACCAGGCGCTGTTCAGCCTGCTCGGCACGACGTTCGGCGGGAACGGCCAGACGACCTTCGCGCTGCCGGACCTGCGCGGGCGGGTGCCGATCCACGTCGGCGGCGGGCACACCCTGGGCGAGCAGGGCGGGGCGCAGGCCCACACGGTCTCGATCGCCGAGCTGCCGACGCACACCCACGTCGCGCAGGCGACGAGCGCCACGGGCGACACCCCCGTCGCGCCCGGGAACCTGCTCGCCGACTCGCCCAGCCAGCTCTACCGCTCGCCGGGCGCGCTCACCGCCCTGAGCGCGACGACGGTCACGAACGTGGGCGGCAGCCAGGCGCACCTGAACATGCAGCCGTTCCTGTCGCTCATGTTCTGCATCGCGATCAACAGCGCCATCTTCCCGAGCCCGACCTAGGAGACGCAGCCAGATGGCACAGCCATACGTCGGCGAGATCCGGATGTTCGCGGGCAACTTCGCCCCCGCGGGCTGGATGTTCTGCGAGGGCCAGCAGCTGCCGATCTCCGAGAACGAGACGCTGTTCCAGCTCATCGGCACGACCTACGGCGGCGACGGCGAGTCGACCTTCAACCTCCCCGACCTGCGCGGCCGGCTCCCGATCCACCAGGGCAACGGCTTCATCCTGGCGGAGACGGGCGGGGCCGAGGAGATCACGCTGACGGTCAACCAGATCGCCGCGCACGGCCATCCGCTGCTCGCGAGCACCGGGGTCGCCAACCAGTCCTCGCCCGCCAACAACGTCGTCGCGCAGTCGACCGCCGCCGATCTCTACATCGAGGACACGGCCACCGCGGCGCTCGCGCCGTCGGCGATCGGGCCGGTGGGCGGCAGCCAGCCGCACACGAACTACCAGCCCTACCTCTGCGTCGACTTCATCATCTCGCTGTTCGGCATCTTCCCCTCCCCGACCTAGGACCCCGCACCCATGGCCGATCCCTTCGTCGCCGAGATCCGCATCTTCCCGTTCAACTTCGCGCCCAACGGCTGGGCCTTCTGCGACGGGCAGCTCCTGCCCCTGTCGCAGAACACGGCGCTGTTCTCGCTGCTGGGCACGACGTACGGAGGGAACGGGAAGTCGAACTTCGCGCTCCCCGACCTCCAGGGCCGGGCGCCGATGCACCCGGGCCAGGGCCCTGGGCTCAGCCTGCACGACCTGGGCGAGACCGGCGGCTCGCAGACCGTGACGCTGCTGGAGTCCGAGATCCCGGCACACGCGCACACGTTGCGGGCGAACACCGACTTCGCCGACGTCCAGTCCCCGACGCCCGCGCGCTCGCTCGCGCGGTCCCAGAACGCGAACGCCTACAAGGCGCCGGCGGGGCAGCCGGTGGTGCAGCTGTCGGGCCAGGCGCTCGCGCCGGCGGGCGGCGACCAGCCCCACAACAACCTCCAGCCGTACCTGACGCTGAACTTCAACATCGCGCTCCAGGGTGTCTTCCCGCCCCGTTCCTGACGTCGCGCTGCGGCCGATCCGCCCGGCGGACGAGGCCTTCCTGCTGCGCGTGTACGCGAGCACGCGCGCCGGGGAGCTCGCGCCCGTGCCGTGGACCGCGGAGCAGAAGGCCGCCTTCGTCGCGCAGCAGTTCGCCGCGCAGAGCGCGCACTACGCGCAGCACTACGACGGCATGACCGCCGACGTGATCGAGCTCGGCGGCGTCGCCGCGGGCCGGCTGCTCGTGGCGCGCTGGGCGGAGGAGATCCGGATCGTCGACATCGCGCTGCTGCCCGAGCACCGCGGCGCGGGCGCCGGCACGCACCTGCTGGCCACGCTGATGGCCGAGGCGGAGGCGGCGGGCAAGGCGCTCAGCATCCACGTCGAGCGCGAGAACCGCGCGCTGGGCCTCTACGAGCGGCTCGGCTTCCGGCCCGCCGGCGAGCACGGCGTCCACCTGCGCATGGCGTGGGAGCCCGCCGCGGCTCAGGCGAAGATGGCCTCGTAGTGCACGGCCTGCGCGTCCCGCCCCACCGGGACGATGAAGATCTCCAGCACGCCGAGCGCGTCGTGCTCCAGGCGGCGGATCCGCTGCGCCAGCACGGGCTCGGGCGGCCCGTGGAAGAGCAGGGCGAACGGCGTGCGCCGGCCGGTCGCGTCGCGCGGCGCTGCGCCGGGCCCGGTCGCGCGCGCCTCGACGAGCTCGAGCTCGAGCCGGCCCGCCGCCTCGTCGTGCAGCGCGAAGGTCGCGCCGACCAGCGGCGCGAAGGCGTCCACGGTCAGGGCGTCCAGCACGCGCGGATCGTACAAGCGCGCTCAGGCGCCGACGCGCTCCTGCCGATGCTCCAGGGAGAGGACGTTCGATGACGCTGCCCCCGAACCTCACCCGCCGCGCGCTGCTGGGCGCCGGCGCCGCCGGCGCCGCCACGCTCGCCGGTCTGCGGACCGCCGCACCCGCGGCCGCCGGGCCGGGCCACCTCGTCCGCTCGGCCTACGCCGGGCTCACCGGGCAGCGCATCGCCGCCGGGCCCGTCGCGCTGCGCCTGCTGTCGGTCGCCGACGTCGCCGGCGCCGCGGTGGACGCGCGGCTGACCGGCAGCCAGGACGCCTTCGCGCTCGCCTTCTCCGGCCCGCTCGGCCAGCCGCTGCCCGCGGGCATCCACACGTTCCGCCACCCGTCGCTCGGCGCCGTCGAGCTGTTCGTCTCCCCGGTCGAGACGCCGCGCGCCGACCGCCGCTACGAGGTCGTCGTCGACCGCTCCGTCGGCGTGCCGAGGTCGGTGCCGCAGGCGCCGGCCGCCCCGGAGCTCGCCGCACCGCTCGCCGCACCCGCCGCCGCCCCCCGCCGCGGCCGCCTGCTGCGCCGGATCGCCGCGCGCCGCACCGCCCGCGGCGCCCGCGTCACGGTCGCGCTCCTGCCGTCCGCCGGAGCCGTGCGCGTGCACGGCCAGCTCGTCCGCCGCGGCCGCGTCGTCGCCGTCGCGAACCGCGCCGTGCACGACCGCCGCGCCGTCCTGCGCTTCCGCGGCAGGCGGCTCGGCGCCGGCCGCTACACGCTCGTGCTGACGCTGGTCGACGAGGCCGGGCTGCTCACCGAGCGCCGCCGCCGCGTGCGCCTGCGATAGCGCAGACGACGAGGCCGGGGAACCGGCCGATGGGGATCAGCCAGGCCGCCGGGTCCGCCACGAGGTAGAGCGGCGAGAGCAGGTTCGGCACCGCCGTGGCCAGCGCGGCGTCCGCGAGCCGCCGCGGCAGCGCGCCGGTACGCCGGCCGGCGAGGCCGAGCGTGCCGAGCAGGAGCCCGAAGCCGGCGCCGTGGGTCGGGCCGCCGGCGATCGCGGCGGCCCGCTCCCCCGGCCCGGCGAGCCGGGCCACGTCCGCGGTGCACGCGATCAGGCTCGCCGCAGAGAGGAGCTGTCCGGCTGCGCTGATGCGCGGCGCGCCGTTCGGCTGGAAGATGGAGCGGCGGATCGCCGCGGCATCGGCGCCGGGTCGCGGATACGGGTGCTCGGAGCGGGCGAGGCCGCCGCCGATGCCGCCGAGGAACGTGAGGCCGACGAGTGGGCCGCTGCGTAGGCGCGGAGCGTGAGGCACATGGAGAAGCTTCGAGATCGAAGGGTTCGATGGCAACCGATCAGCCGCTCCAGGGTCGGGAAGGCCGACCCCGGGCGGCCGGACAGGCTAGACCTGCGCGATCTCGGTGACCTGCGTGAGGCGGAACGAGTTGCCGGACGGGTCGCGGAAGCCGGCGTCGATCCCGTACGGGCGCTCCTCCGGCTCCTCCGTGAACTCGACGCCGCGGGCCTTGAGCGCCTGGTAGTCGGAGCGGACGTCGTCCGTCGTGAGGAACAGCGTGCCGGCCATGCCCTTGCTCACCAGCTCGCGGAGCTGGTCGGCCGACTCGGCGTCGAACACGGGCGGGCCGGGGATGGCCATGAGGGTCACGGCGAACTCGCTGCCGTCCGCGGGGCCGACCGTCAGCCAGCGGAAGTCGCCCATCTCGGCCATCGTGACGTCGGCGCGGACCTCCCAGCCGAGCTTCTCGGTGTAGAACGCGAGCGCTTCGTCCTGGTCGTGGACCCAGAGCTGCGAGTGGGCGATCCTGATCATGGCGGGAGCCTCCTGAAGGGGAAGAGCAGTGACGCCCGTCAAGCTAATCGGGCTGCGCCGGGCTGTCTTCTCGAAACGTGCGGTGTTGCGGGCGGCCGTAGGCGCGGACCACGCAGCTCGGCACCACGGCGTGCACGGCTGCAGGCGGGAACTGCCCGCGGTAGGCGGTCGGCGTGAGGCCGTAGGCGCGCTTGAAGCTCGTCGTGAACGAGCCGACGCTCTGGAGCCCGACCGAGAAGCAGACGTCGGCGACGGAGCGGTCGGTGATCCGCAGCAGCGTGGCCGCCCGCTCGAGCCGGCGCGTGAGCAGGTAGACGTGCGGCGACTCGCCGAACGTGCGGCGGAACTCGCGGCTGAAGTGCGCGCGCGACAGCCCGGCGGCGGACGCGAGGTCGTCGACGTCGAGCGGCTCGGTGTAGCGCGCGTCGGCGAGGTCCTTGGCGCGGAGGAGGTGCCGGGCGGGCGGCGCGAACGTCATCGGGGAAGGTTGTATCGCGGCCGCTAGCGTGTCGCACCTCCATGACGGTCATCTACACGTACACCGACGAGGCTCCCGCCCTCGCGACCCACTCCCTCCTGCCCGTCGTCGAGGCGTTCGCGGGCGCCGCCGGCGTCGACGTCGAGCTCCGCGACATCTCGCTCGCCGGGCGCATCCTGGCCCAGTTCGAGCTCGCCCCCGACGCGCTCGCCGAGCTGGGCGAGCTGGCCACGACGCCCGACGCCAACATCGTCAAGCTGCCGAACATCAGCGCCTCGATCCCGCAGCTCAAGGCGGCGATCAAGGAGCTCCAGGACGCCGGCCACGACCTGCCGGAGTACGAGGACGCGCGCGAGGCGTACGACCGCGTGAAGGGCAGCGCGGTCAACCCGGTGCTGCGCGAGGGCAACTCCGACCGGCGCGCGCCCGCGTCCGTCAAGGCCTTCGCGCGCAAGCACCCGCACGCGATGGGCGCGTGGTCCCCGGAGTCGGCGACGCACGTCGCGACGATGGACGACGGCGACTTCCGCTCGACGGAGCGCTCCGTCACGGTCGCCGAGCCGGGCGAGCTGCGGATCGAGCACGTCGCCGCCGACGGCACGGTCACGCCGCTCAAGGACGGCATCGCCGTCCAGGCCGGCGAGATCGTGGACGGCGCCGTGATGCGCCGTACGGCGCTCGACGCCTTCCTCGCCGCCCAGATCGACGACGCCCGCGCGCAGGGGGTGCTCTTCTCCCTGCACCTGAAGGCGACGATGATGAAGGTGTCGGACCCGATCATCTTCGGCCACGCCGTGCGGACCTTCTTCGCGGACGTGTTCGCCGAGCACGGGGACACGCTCGAGGAGGCGGGTGCGAGCCCCAACCACGGCCTCGCCAGCATCCTGACCGCGATCGAGCGGCTGCCGGACGACCGCCGCGCGGCGATCGGGGCGGCGATCGACGCCACCTACGAGACCGCGCCGCGCCTGGCCATGGTCGACTCCGACCGCGGCATCACGAACCTGCACGTGCCGAGCGACGTGATCGTCGACGCCTCGATGCCGGCGATGATCCGCAGCTCGGGCCAGATGTGGAACGCCGACGGCGAGCAGCAGGACGCCAAGGCGGTCATCCCCGACTCGAGCTACGCGGCGCTGTACGCCGAGACGATCGCCTTCTGCCGCGAGCACGGCGCGTTCGACCCGGCCACCATGGGCACGACGCCGAACGTCGGCCTCATGGCCCAGAAGGCCGAGGAGTACGGCAGCCACGACAAGACGTTCGAGATCGAGGCCGCCGGCACCGTGCGCGTGGTCGACGGGTCGGGCGCGACGCTGCTCGAGCACGACGTCGAGCCCGGCGACCTGTGGCGCGCCTGCCAGACGAAGGACGCGCCGGTGGCCGACTGGGTCCGGCTCGCCGTGCGGCGCGCACGGGCCACGGGCGCGCCGGCCGTGTTCTGGCTCGACGCGTCGCGGCCGCACGACGCGGAGGTGCTCGCGAAGGTCGAGCGCGAGCTGGCGGAGGCCGACACCGACGGCCTGCAGATCGAGATCCTGCCCGTGGCCGAGGCGACGCGCTTCACGCTCGAGCGCGCCGCCCGCGGCGAGGACACGATCTCGGTCACCGGCAACGTGCTGCGCGACTACCTCACGGACCTGTTCCCGATCCTCGAGCTGGGGACGAGCGCGAAGATGCTCTCGATCGTCCCGCTGATGAACGGCGGCGGCCTGTTCGAGACGGGCGCAGGGGGCTCGGCGCCCAAGCACGTGCAGCAGCTCGTCAAGGAGAACCACCTGCGCTGGGACTCGCTGGGCGAGTTCCTCGCGCTCGCCGTGTCGCTGGAGAAGGCCGGCGCGGAGGTGCTCGCGCGCACGCTCGACGCGGCGACGGGCCGGCTGCTCGACGAGGGCCGCTCGCCGTCCCGGAGCGTGGGGGAGCTCGACAACCGCGGCAGCCACTTCTACCTCGCGCTCTACTGGGCGCAGGCGCTCGCGGCCCAGGACGAGGACGCGGCACTGGCGGAGCGCTTCGCGCCGCTGGCGGAGCGGCTCGCGGCGGACGAGGAGACGATCGTCGAGGAGCTGGCGTCCGTGCAGGGCGCGCCGGTCGACCTCGGCGGCCACTACTTCGTCGACCGCGAGAAGGCGACGGCGGTCATGCGGCCGAGCGCGACGTTCAACGCCGCGATCGATTCGTTCTCCGCGTAGCGCGAGCGGCGGCCCCGGCGCACGTCAACAGCGGCATCCACGGGAGGGGTTCGGGGCGGGTGGCGAGCGATTGTCGGCTTGGGCGTCTATATGACACCCAAGCCAACAATCGCGCAGGGGACCCTTCCCCTCAGTGCCGGTGTTGACGTTCGCGGAGCGCCCGCCGTCAACGCCCGCGGACGACTCAGCCCTCGACCACCAGCTCCATCAGCAGCACGTCGTGCCAGCCGCCGCCGTCGGCGTCGCGCTCGGCGCGCCGCATCAGCCCGACCGGGCGGAAGCCCGCCTTCGTGTAGCAGCCGATCGCCGGCGTGTTCGCGGCGGCGGGGTCGATCGTGATGCGGTGGTGGCCGCACGTGCCGATCAGGTGCTCGACGACGAGGCCGATCGCCTCGCTCGCCACGCCCTGGCGCTGGTGG
The DNA here is from genome assembly GCA_963827335.1 of uncultured Solirubrobacteraceae bacterium. Lineage (GTDB taxonomy): Bacteria > Actinomycetota > Thermoleophilia > Solirubrobacterales > Solirubrobacteraceae > DASQMT01. The sequence continues at coordinate 121,591 of CAWHAP010000020.1, read as the reverse complement.
GAGGGCGCGACGAAGAGGTCGACCGAGGCGTGGCGGTACTTCGGCTCGGTCTCCTCGCCGTACTGGATCATGCCCGCGACCTCGCCGCGGTGGTGGATGGTGAAGCGCACCGCGCCGGGCTTCCTGCCTCGGCCGGAGGCCTCGTCACCGCTTCGCTCGGCGAGCGGGAAGTGCGGGTCGGGCAGGTCCCACCAGCGCGCCACGAGGGGATCGGCGTGGATCGCGCGCAGCGCCTCGGCGTCCGCCGGGACCACGGGGAGCAGGCGCACGCGGGTCCCGGCCAGCCCGGTCACAGCACCTCCGGGTTGATCAGGCCCGGCACGCGCTCGCCGTGCAGCACGCGCGCGCAGCGGTCGGCGAGCTCGTGGCGGAGCCGGTGCATCGCGCGCTCGGAGTACCACGCGACGTGGTTGCTGAGCAGCACGCGGTCCGAGCGCAGCAGGGGCTCGTCGCCCGCCGGGGGCTCGGGGTCGAGCACGTCGAGCGCCGCGAAGCGCGGACGCCCGCGCGCGAGCGCCTCCGTCAGCGCCGCCTGGTCGACCAGGCCACCGCGCGAGACGTTGACGAGCGCTGCACCGGGCTTCATGGCCGCGAGCGCCGCGGCGCCGATCAGCCCGCGCGTCGCGGCCGTCAGCGGCAGGTGCAGCGTCACCACGTCGCTGCGCGCGAGCAGCTCGTCGAGCGCCACGCGCTCGATCCGCTCGGGCCACGCGGCCGGCGACGGATCGGCGGCGAGCACCGTCCCGAACAGCGGCCCGACCTGCCGCACCAGCTCGGTCCCGATCCGGCCGACGCCGACGAGCCCGAGCGTGGACTCCGACAGCGGCGCCATCGGGCGCAGCGCCGGCCAGTCGTCCCAGCGCCCCGAGCGGGCGAGCCGGTCGGCTTCGGGCAGCCGCCGAGCGACCGCGAGGATCAGCGCCGCGGCGTGCGACGCGACCTCCTCGCTCGCGTAGTCGGGCACGGTGACCACGGCCACGCCGCGGGCGGTCGCGGCCGCCACGTCGATGTCGTCGTAGCCGACCCCGTAGCGGCCGAGCACGCGCAGCGACGGGCAGGCGTCCAGCAGGGCGGCGCCGACCGGAAGGAGCTGCACCAGCACGCCCGCCGCGCCCTCGACCGCGGCCGGCAGCCCGTCCGCGTCGGCGACGCCCGCGCGGCGCACCGCGACGCCGTGCGCCGCCGCCGCCGCGCGCTCGACCGCATCGTCGGGGTAGCTCGCGTCGGCGATGACGAGCTCGGGCGCGCTCACCTCAGGCCGGCGGGCGCGCCTCGACCTCGCGCAGGAGCGACTCGAGCCCGCGTGCGGGCCGCACGCCGTCGATCTCGTCCCACTGCCCGGTCGGCCGCGGCCGGTACAGCGACCAGGTCCCCGCCGTCTCGTCGAAGCGGAACTGCGCGACGTTCGAGCTCGTCCACTCGGCGCCGCGCATCGGCCGCCACGGCGGGCGGCGCGCGACGAGCGTGATCGCGTCGCCGCGGATCACGTACTCGACGCGCAGGTCCTCGGCTTCGCGGCGGTCGCAGTAGCGATCGAGCTGGCGGACGGCGGCGTCCCGGACGGTCTCGGGGAGGGGCACGCGCCCAGACGGTACACGGCCGACCGGTACGATCGCCCCATGGTCGAGCGCCTGCACTTCACCGACGACGATGCGAGCAACGCCCTGATCGCGCAGGAGCCGTTCGCGCTGCTGGTCGGATTCGTCCTCGACCAGCAGGTCACCGTGCAGAAGGCGTTCGCCGGCCCGCTCGCCATCCGCGAGCGCGTCGGCACGCTCGACCCGTCCGCCCTCGCGGCGACCGACCTCGAGCCCGTCTTCCGGCAGGTGCCCGCCGTCCACCGCTACCCCGCGAACATGGCGAAGCGCGTCGCGGCGCTCGCCGCCCACGTGGCCGAGCGCTACGACGGCGACGCGCGGCGGGTCTGGACCGAGGCCGCGTCGCCCGAGGACCTCAAGGCGCGCATCGCGGCGCTGCCGGGCTTCGGGGAGATGAAGGTCAAGGCGCTCGCCGCGGTGCTCGCGAAGCGCTTCGGCGTGGCCATGGCCGAGCCGCTGGTCCCGCCGCACCCGACGCTGGGCGACGTCGACTCCGCGGCGGCGCTCGCCGAGTACCAGGCGGCCAAGCGCGCCTACAAGGCCAGCGTGCGCGCCGGCGCGCCGATCAGCTGGTGAGCCGCGCGCCCAGCCGCGCGTGGCGCCGCGAGGTGTCCGGCGTCGCGGCCGCCCGCGCCACCACCGCCCGCTGGCCGACGATCAGGGTCGCCGTCCGCGCGCGCGTCATCGCCGTGTAGAGCATCTCGCGCCGCAGGAACCACGCGCCGGCGGCGGCGTGCGCGATCACCAGGGCGACGGGCAGCTCGATCCCCTGGCCCTTGTGGACCGAGCACGCGTAGGCGAGCTGGAGCCGCGGCGCCTCCTCCTCCGGCAGGCGGATGACGGCGCCGTCGGCCGAGACGACGAGCACCTCGTCGTCCTCGCGGTGCTCGAGCAGCCGCAGGATCGTGCCGTTCATCAGCCCCAGCTCGTGCAGGTTGCGGCCCGAGAGCATCAGCTTGTCGCCGATCCGCAGCCGCCCGCCGAGCACCGGCCGCCCGTCCGGGTTCAGCGCCGCCCGCAGCCGCGCGTTCAGCGCGTCGATCCCGAGCGCGCCGCGGTAGACCGGCGAGAAGACCTGGAGGTCGGCGAGCGGGTCGATGCCGTAGTGCGCCGGCAGCCGCTCGGCGACCAGCGACACCACCTCGTCGAGCGCCGCGCGCGGGTCGTCGCGCTCGATCAGGAAGAGGTCGCGGGTCAGGCGGTCGCCGGCCTCGAACGAGGGCGCGGCGCCGGTGCGCACGGCGTGGGCGCCGCGCACGATCATGCTCCCGGCCGCCTGGCGGAAGATGTGCGTGAGCTCGGCGACCGGCACCGCGCCGGCCGCCACCAGCTCCGCGAACGGCTTGCCCGCCCCGACCGGGGCGAGCTGGTCCGCGTCGCCGACGAGCACGACGTGGGTGCGCGGGCCGACCGCCCGCAGCAGCGTCACGAGCAGCTCGAGGTTCGCCATCGAGGTCTCGTCGACGATCAGCAGGTCGGTCTCGAGCTCGTCGCGCGTCGGCCCCTGGCCCGGGACCCAGCCGAGCGCGGCGTGGATCGTCGTCGCCCCGGCGCCGGTCGACTCGGCCATGCGCCGGGCGGCGCGGCCCGTGGGCGCGACGAGCGCGACCGACGCGTCCTGCTCCGCCGCCGCGGCGCACAGGAGCCGGATCGTGGCCGTCTTGCCGGTGCCCGGCCCGCCCGTCACCACGGAGAGCCGGGACGTGAGCCCCGCGCGGACCGCCGCCCACTGCTCGGGTGCGGGCACGACGTCGTCGCCGGGTGGCTGCCCCGGCGCCTTCAGCCGGGCCTTGCCGCCCGCCAGCTCCCGCACCTGCCCGGCCAGCTCGGCCTCGAGCGCCGCGGTCTCCGGCCGGTAGGCCCACACGGCGCCGGCGGCGTCGACCTCCAGCACCAGGGCATCCTCCCCGGCCATGGCCCGCAGCAGCGCGGCGTCCGGCGCGTCCGTGCCGAGCAGCTCGGCCGCGCGCGCCGCCAGCTCCCCGGCGGGCAGGCACGTGGAGCCGTCGCGCTCGGCCTCGGCGAGCACGTGGACGACGCCGGCGCGCGTGCGGGCGGGCGCGTCCGGCCCGGCGCCGCCGGCCCGCGCGATGGTGTCGGCGGTGCGGAAGCCGACGCCGAACACGCTCGTCAGCTCGTACGGGCGCTCGCGCACGACCTGGTGGGCGCGGTCCCCGTGGACCTCTGCGATGCGCGGGACGAGCCAGGCGAGCCCGTGCGGCGCGAGCAGCAGGTGCAGCGCACGGGTGGAGCGCAGCGCGTGCCACGAGCGGACGGCCTCGGACGTGCGCGTCGGGTTGAGCCCGGCCGCGCGCAGCGCCCCGTGCGGGTCGCGGTCGATCGCGTCGAGGACGCCGGGGCCGTAGCGGTCGAGCAGCCGCGCGGCCCGCGCCGGCCCGACGTGGCGCACGCGCCGCAGGTAGGCCAGCAGCGCGGCGTCGCCGGACGGCGGCAGCGGCTCGGCCGTCGCGACGCGCACCTGGAGGCCGAAGCGCCGGTCGTCCTGCCAGACGCCGGCGACCCGGACGCGCTCGCGCTCCTCCAGGTGCGCGATCGCCCCGACGAGCACGAGCTCGTCGCCGTCGCGCTCCGCGTCGACCACGGCGAAGCCGGTCTCGTCGCTCGCCCAGCGCAGGCGCCGGATCAGCACCTCGCCCTCGAACGGGGCGCCGGGCATGTCGTCGAGCATGCCCGCCATTCTGTCGGGGTGCTCCACGTCCACCGAGCCGAGCGGGCCGACGGCCTCGTCGACGCGCTGTGCGGGCTGCTCGCCGAGCCGCTCGGCGACCCGTTCGCGCCCGAGGTCGTGTCCGTCCCGACGCGCGGGATGGAGCGCTGGCTGACCCAGCGCGTCGCCGACCGCCTGGGGATCTGCGCCAACGTGGACTTCCCGCCGCCGCGCGCGCTCGTCGGCGACGCGATCGCCACCGCCTCCGGGGTCGCGCCCGAGCGGGACCCGTGGCTGCCCGCCCGCATGGTGTGGCCGCTGCTCGAGGTCGTCGACGCGTCGCTCGCCGAGCCGTGGGCGGCGACGCTCGCCGCGCACCTGGGGGAGGGAGGAGAATCTGCCTCGGCCGGAGGCCTCGTCACCGCTCCACTTGCCTCGACCGGAGGGCTTGGCAGCGCTTCGCTCGCTCGGCGCGCGCGCCGGCTCGGCAGCGTGCGCCACCTCGCCGAGCTGTTCGACCGCTACGCGCTGCACCGGCCCGGGCTGGTCCTCGCCTGGGCGGCGGGCGGGTCGGCCGGGGACTGGCAGGCGGAGCTGTGGCGCGCCCTGCGCGCGCGGATCGGCGTGCCCGGCCCGGCCGAGCGGCTGGAGCGCGCCGCGGCGCGCCTGCGCGCCGACCCGGGGCTGCTCGCGCTGCCGCCGCGCGTGTCGCTGTTCGGGCTCACGCGGCTGCCGGCCGGCCACCTCGCGATCCTCCGGGCGCTCGCCGAAGGGCGCGACGTGCACCTCTTCCTGCTGCATCCCTCGCCCGCGCTGTGGGCGCGGCTCGCCGGCGAGCCGCCCGTGGTGCGGCGGCGCGACGACCCGACCGCGACGCGCGCGGAGAGCCGCCTGCTCGCCTCGTGGGGCCACGACGTGCGCGAGCTCCAGCTCGTGCTCGCCCAGGCCGGCGGGCACGCCGACCACCACCATCCGGTCGCGGCGCCCGCCGCGTCGCTGCTCGGGCGCATCCAGGCCGACGTGCGCGCCGACCGCCGGCCGAGCGGCGGCGAGGACCGGCCCGCGCTCGACCCGGGCGACCGCAGCGTGCAGGTCCATGCCTGCCACGGCCGGGCGCGCCAGGTCGAGGTGCTGCGCAACGCGATCCTGCACGAGCTCGCCGCGGATCCGGCGCTCGAGCCGCGCGACGTGATCGTGCTCTGCCCGGACATCGAGACGTTCGCCCCGCTCATCCAGGCCACGTTCGGGGCCGGCGAGGCGGTCGAGGAGGACGAGGGCGAGGCGGCGGCGCCGGAGGGCGCGGCGCCCGATCTGCGCGTCCGGCTCGCGGACCGGTCGCTGCGCCAGACGAACCCGGTGCTCGGCGCCGTCGCGCGGCTGCTCGACCTCGCCGACCAGCGCCTGACCGCGTCGCAGGTGCTCGACCTGGCCGACCGCGAGCCGGTCCGGCGGCGCTTCCGGTTCGACGACGACGACCTCGTGCGGCTCGAGGACTGGGTCGCCGCGGCCGGCATCCGCTGGGGGCTGGACGCGCCGCACCGCGCGCCGTTCAAGCTCGAGGCGCTGCCCTCCGGCACGTGGCGCTCGGGCCTGGATCGCGTGCTGGTGGGCGTGACGATGACCGAGGACGAGCAGCGGCTGTTCGCCGGCGTGCTCCCGCTCGACGACGTCGACAGCGGGGCGATCGAGCTCGCCGGGCGCTTCGCCGAGCTCGTCGACCGGCTCGAGCACGCGCTCGCCGCGCTCGGCCGGACCCAGCCGGTCGGCGCCTGGGCGGACGCGATCGCCGCCGCCGCCGATGCGTTCTGCGCCACCGCCCCGCGCGACGCCTGGCAGCGCGCCGAGCTGCAGCGGCTGCTCGACGACGTCGTCGCCGAGGCCTCGGACGACGGCGGCGCGGTGCAGGACACGCCGCTCGCGCTGCCCGAGGTCCGCGACCTGCTGGCCGAGCGGCTCGCCGGCCGGCCCACGCGGGCGAACTTCCGCACCGGGCACCTGACCGTCTGCACGCTCGTCCCGATGCGCTCGGTGCCGCACCGCGTCGTCTGCCTGCTCGGGCTCGACGACGCGGCCTTCCCGCGCCGCTCGCCGCGCGACGGCGACGACCGGCTGCTCGACGAGCCCCACGTCGGCGAGCGCGACCCGCGCGCCGAGGACCGCCAGATGCTGCTCGACGCGCTGATGGCGGCGACGGACCGGCTCATCGTCACCTACACGAGCAACGACGAGCGCACGAACCTCGAGCGGCCGCCCGCCGTCCCCGTCGGCGAGCTGCTCGACGTCGTCGACCGCACCGTGCGGGCCGCGGCCGGCCCGGCCCGGGCGCGGGTCGTCGTGCGCCATCCGCTGCAGCCGTTCGACGCCCGCAACTTCACGCCAGGCGCGCTCCTGCCGGGCCGGTCGTGGAGCTTCGACCCCGTCGCGCTCGACGGCGCCCGCGCGCTCGTGGGCGAGCGCACGGCGCCCGGCCCGTTCCTCGCCGGCCCGCTGCCCGGCGGCGCGCCGGCGCTGCTCGAGGTCGAGGACCTCGTGCGGTTCACCGGCCATCCCGTCCGCGCCTTCCTGCGCCAGCGGCTCGGGATCGGCGTCGGCGACCACGACGACGAGGTCGCGGACGCCCTGCCGGTCGAGCTCGACGCGCTCGACGAGTGGGGGATCGGCCAGCGCCTGCTCGAGGCGCGGCTCGCGGGCAGCGACAGCCGGACCGCGGCGCTCGCCGAGATCGCACGCGGCAGCCTTCCGCCCGGGGTGCTCGGCAGGCCGGTGCTCGACCGCGTGATGCCGGTGGTCGAGCAGATCGTCGCCGCGGCGGGCGCGGGTGACCGGACGTCGCTCGACGTGAAGATCGCCCTGCCCGGCGGCCGCGCGCTGAGCGGCACCGTCCCCGGCATCGACGGGACGACGCTGCGGGCCGCGACCTACGCGCGGGTGAACCCGCGCCAGCGGATGGCCGCCTGGGTGCGGCTGCTCGCCCTGACCGTCGCCCATGCCGGGCGCGGCTTCGACGCGGTGACCGTCGGGCGGGGCAGCGGCGGCCGCGTCGCCGTGGCGCGCATCCCGCCCGTCGAGCCCGCCGTCGCGCGCGCCCACCTCGCGACGCTGCTCGACCTCTACGACCGCGGGATGCGCGAGCCGCTCCCGCTCTACTGCCGCACCTCCGCCGCCGTGGCGGCGGCGGGCAGCGCCGGGCTCGCGGCCGGCCGCGAGGCCTGGGAGTCGACGTTCTCCTTCGACCGCGAGGACAAGGAGCCCGAGCACGTGCTGGTGCTCGGCGGGGTGCGCACGTTCGCGGAGCTGATCGAGGCGCCGCCGCGGGCCGACGAGCACGGCGAGGCGTGGGACGGCCGCGGCCGCTCGCGCTTCGGGCGCTATGCGCGGCGGCTGTGGGAGGGCCTGCTGGCCTGCGAGGAGATCGAGGAGCGATGAGCGACGCGCCGGACAGCCGCGCCTTCGACCTCGCCGGCCCGCTCCCGACCGGCGTGACGGTGCTGGAGGCGAGCGCGGGGACGGGCAAGACGTACACGATCGCGGCGCTCGCCGCCCGTTACGTCGCCGAGGGCACGCCGCTGCGCGACCTGCTGCTCGTGACGTTCACGCGGATGGCCACGGGCGAGCTGCGCGAGCGGGTGCGCGAGCGGCTCGTCGACGTCGAGCAGGCGCTCGCCGACGTGCTCGACGGCGCGCCCGTGCCGGCGCGCGACACGGTGGCGGCGCTGCTCGCGGACGGCGCGCCCGCGGTCGTGGCCGAGCGGCGGGCGCGGCTCGAGCGCGCGCTCGCCGACTTCGACGCGGCCACGATCGCCACCACGCACGGCTTCTGCCAGGAGGTGCTCGGCGGCCTCGGCGTGACGGGCGACGTCGAGCGCGGCTGCGAGCTGGTCGAGGACGTGCGCGACCTCGTCGAGGAGGTCGTCGACGACCTCTACGTGCGCCGCTTCCACCGGCAGGGCGTGCCGCCGTTCGCGAGGGCCGAGGCGCTGCGCATCGCCCACGTCGCGGTCGCCAACCCGGCGGCGCCGATCGCGCCCGTCGACCAGCCGGACGACTCGGTGCCGGCGATGCGGCGGCGCCTGGCGGAGGCGGTCCGCGTCGAGCTGGACGTGCGCAAGCACCGGGCAGCGGTGATGACCTACGACGACCTGCTCATCCGGCTGCAGGCGACGCTCGCCGGACCGCGCGGGGACGACGTCGCCCGCCGGCTGCGCGCCCGCTACCGCGTCGTCCTGGTCGACGAGTTCCAGGACACCGATCCGGTCCAGTGGGACATCATGCGCCGCGCGTTCGGCGACGGCGCGACCACGCTCGTGCTGATCGGCGACCCCAAGCAGGCGATCTACGCGTTCCGCGGCGCCGACGTCTACGCCTACCTCGCCGCGGCGCGCGCGGCCGGCGCGCGGGCCACGCTGCGGGTCAACTGGCGCAGCGACCAGGGGCTGATCGACGCGTACGACGCGCTGTTCGGCGGCGCGCGGCTCGGCCAGGCCGGGATCGAGTACCGCGAGGTCCGGGCGGCCGACGCGAACCGCGCCCCGCGGCTCGCCGGCGCGCCCGTGGCCGCGCCGCTGCGCGTCCGCGTCCTGCACCGCGACCAGCCCGGCGTCACGCGGACCGCCCGCGGGTTCCCCTCCAACGCGTCCGCGCGCGAGCGGATCGCCGAGGACGTCGCCGGCGACCTCGTGGACCTCCTGAGCTCGGGGGCGCGGATCGAGCGGCGCGGCCCCGGCGGCGCGCCGGCCGCCACGGAGCCCGTGCAGCCCGGGCACGTCGCCGTGCTCGTCCGCAGGCACCTCAACGCCGCCCTGATCCGCGACGCGCTCGATGCCGTCGGGATCCCGGCGGTGATCAACGGCGCCGGCAGCGTGTTCGGCACCGCATCCGCGCGCGACTGGCTGCGGCTGCTCGAGGCGATCGAGCGGCCGACGTCGCCGCCGCGCGCCCGCGCGGCGGCGCTCACGCCGTTCCTCGGCTGGCGCGCCGCCGAGGTCGCGGCGGCCGGCGACGGCGAGTGGGAGGCCGTCCACCGCCGGCTGCACGGCTGGGCGCGCGTGCTGCGCGAGCGCGGCGTGGCCAGCCTGACCGAGGCGATCATGCTCGGCGAGGGGCTGGCGGCACGGGTGCTCGCCACCGCCGACGGCGAGCGCACGCTCACCGACCTGCGCCACGTCGGCCAGCTCCTGCACGCCACGGCCACGGCCGAGCAGCTGGGCGCCACGGCACTGACCTCGTGGCTGCGCCGGCGGATCGCGGAGGCCGAGCGCGACACCGCCGACGAGGAGCGCAGCCGGCGCCTGGAGTCCGACGCCGAGGCCGTCCAGGTCCTCACCATCCACCGCAGCAAGGGGCTCGAGTTCCCGATCGTCTACTACCCCTTCCTGTGGGAGACCGGCTACGAGCCCAAGGGCGTCCCCGTGGTCTACCACGACGCCGGCGCCGGCGACCTGCGCACGCTCGACGTCGGGCTCGAGGGCGCCGGCTTCCAGCGCCACCGCCGGCAGCAGGTCGTCGAGGAGCGCGGCGAGGACCTGCGGCTCGCCTACGTGGCGCTGACCCGCGCGCAGCACCAGGCCGTCGTCTGGTGGGCGGGCTCGTACGACAGCCGCACCTCGCCGCTGGGGCGGCTGCTCTTCGCGCGCGGGCCGGACGGCGACGTCGCGGCCTCGGGGCCGCCGAAGGAGGACGCCGAGGCGGTCGAGCGGCTCGAGGCGCTGGCCGCCGCGGCGCCCGGCCGGATCAGCGTCGAGCGGGCGGAGCGCCGGCTCGCGCGCACGTGGTCGGGCCCGCCGCGGGCGCCGGCCGAGCTCGCGGCCGCGCGCTTCGCGCGCGACCTCGACCGGCGCTGGCGCCGCACCTCCTACAGCGATCTCACCGCCGCCGCGCACGATGCGCGCGTGGCGAGCGAGCCGGAGGAGCCGGTGCTCGAGGACGAGCCGGCGCCGCCGGTGCTCCCCGCCGATCCCGGCGGCGGGGACGAGGCGCTCCGCGCCGTCCCCTCGCTGCTGGCAGGGATGCCCGCCGGCGTGCACCCCGGCACGTTCGTGCACCGCGTGCTCGAGCGGGCGGACTTCGCCGCGCCCGACCTCGAGGCCGAGCTGGCGGCGCAGGTCGCGCAAGCCCGCCGGCACCTCGAGATCGGGGACGAGCTGGCCGTCGCCCGCGGGCTCGCCGCCGCGCTCGAGACCCCGCTCGGCCCGCTGCTCGGCGGCCTGCGGCTCCGGGACGTGCGCCGCGCCGACCGGCTCGACGAGCTCGCCTTCGAGCTGCCGCTCGCGGGCGGCGACGCGCCGACGGGACGGCTCGCGCTCGACGCGATCGCCGCGGTCCTGCGCGCGCACCTCCCGCCGGGCGATCCGCTCGCCGGGTACGCCGACCGGCTCGCCGACCCGGCGCTGCGGCGGAGCGTGCGCGGCTACCTCACGGGCAGCATCGACCTCGTGGTCCGGACGGGCGGGGCCTTCGCGATCGCCGACTACAAGACGAACTGGCTCGCCCCGCCCGGCGAGGAGCTGAGCGCCTGGCACCACCGCCCCGCCGCGCTGGCCGCGGAGATGGAGCGCGCCCACTACGGCCTGCAGGCGCTGCTCTACACCGTCGCCATGCACCGCCACCTCGCGTGGCGCCTTCCCGGCTACGACCCCGAGCGCCACCTCGCGGGCGTCGTCTATCTGTTCGTGCGCGGCATGACCGGGCCCGACACGCCGCTCGTGGACGGGGCGCCCTGCGGGGTCTTCGCCTGGAAGCCGCCCGCCGCCCTCGTCGTGGCGCTGAGCGAGCTGCTCGCGCAGGGGAGCGGGACGTGATCGAGGACCCGGCCGGCCCGGACCTGTTCGACGTCCGCCGCGCGCGGCGCGCGCCCGCCCTGCTCGGCGTCTTCAACGCCGCCGGCGTGCTCGCCGCCGCCGACGTGCACGTCGCGCTGCGGATCGCCGCGCTCGGGGACGACGACGACCCCGAGGTGCTGCTGGCGGCGGCGCTCGCCGTGCGCGGGCCCCGCCTCGGCCACGTCTACGTCGACCTCGCGACCGTGCGCGGCACCGCCGCGGTCGAGGCCGACGAGCCCGTCGACGTCGGCGCGCTGCCGTGGCCGGACGCCGCCGGCTGGACGGCCCGGCTGGCGGCGAGCCCGCTCGTCGCCGCGGGCGAGGACGACGGCGCCGTGGACCGCCCGCTCCGGCTCGTCGGCTCCCGCCTGTACCTCGACCGCTACTGGCGCGAGGAGCGGCGCCTGGCCGCCGACCTGCTCGCGCTCGCGGCGGCCGCGCCGGCCGGAGTGCGGGAGGACGTGCTCGCGGACGGGCTCGCGCGCCTGCTGCCCGGCGACGGCGGCCAGCGCCGCGCGGCGACGACCGCCGTGCGCCGCCGCTTCGCGGTGGTCGCCGGCGGACCCGGCACGGGCAAGACGACGACGGTCGCGCGGATCGTCGCCCTGCTGGCCGAGCAGGCCGCGGCGGCCGGCGCCGCCGCGCCGCACGTCGCGCTGGCCGCGCCGACCGGCAAGGCCGCCGCCCGGCTCGAGGAGGCGGTCCACGCCGCCGCGCGCGAGCTCGACGCGGCCGAGGACGTGCGCGCGCAGCTGCTCGCGCTCGGCGGCGTGACGCTGCACCGGCTGCTCGGCCGGCAGCCGCGCACGCACAGCCGCTTCCGCCACCACCGCGGCAACCGCCTCCCGCACGACGTGGTCGTCGTCGACGAGACGTCGATGGTCTCGCTCTCGCTGATGGGACGGCTCGTCGAGGCCGTGCGGCCCGGGGCGCGCCTGATCCTGGTCGGCGATCCCGGGCAGCTGACGTCGATCGAGGCGGGCGCCGTGCTCGGCGACATCGTGGGGCCGGCCTCGGACGGGCCCGGGAGCGGCGCGCTCGGCGAGAGCATCGTCGTGCTCGACCGGGTGCACCGCTTCGGCGCCGGGATCGCCGCGCTCGCCGCCGCCGTGCGCCGCGGCGACGCCGACGCGGCGGTGGCCGTCCTCGCCGACGCGCCGCCCGGCGTGACCTGGCTGCCCGTCGACGCCGGCGACCCCGAGGCCGAGGCCGCGCTCGCGCCCGTGCGGGCGGACGCCGTCGTGGCGGCGCGCGCCGTGGTCGAGGCGGCGCGGGCCGGCGACGCCGCGCGCGCGCTCGACGCGCTCGGGGCGTTCCGGCTGCTGTGCGCGCACCGGCGCGGCGCGCACGGCGTCGCGACGTGGATGGCGCGCGTCGAGGCGTGGCTCGCCGCCGAGCTCGACGCGTTCGCGGCCGACCTCCCGTGGTACGCCGGCCGGCCGCTGCTCGTGACCGAGAACGACTACGGGCTGCGGCTCAACAACGGCGACACGGGGGTGGTCGTCGCGACCGGGGAGGGCGGGCTCAGCGCCGTGTTCGAGCGCCGCGGCGAGCCCGTGGGCTACAGCCCGGCCCGCCTCGGCGCCGTGGACACCGTCTACGCGATGACCGTCCACAAGAGCCAGGGCTCGCAGTTCCACACCGCGGCGGTGCTGCTCCCGACGCCCGCGTCGCAGGTGCTCACGCGCGAGCTGCTCTACACGGCGGTGACCCGCGCGCGCGAGCGGCTGGTGCTGGTGGGCACGGAGGCGACGGTGCGTGCCGCCGTGGCCCGCCCGGCGGCGCGCGCATCCGGGCTGCGCTGGCGCCTGTGGGGCGACGCGGCGCCCTGATGCGGCGACGCGGGTTGAGGAATCGGGGCGGGATGCCGACACTCTGTCGGAGACCTTGATCTCCGCCTCAGGTTCCACCGTCACGCTTCCGACACTCCCCATGGCACACATCGAGCTCATCCCCACTCGGAACGCGGACGGCACCGTCTCCCTCAGGGCCGTCGTCATCGGCCCGCTCGAGCGGCTCCGCCGCTTCGTGCGCGGCCTCACGCGCGGCTGAGAGTCTGTCGAAGAACAGGCGGTGCGCCTGGCGATGCGTCAGCGGCCGGCACCAGGTGTGCCGACTTCTTCGACGGGCTCTCGGCGTCAGCCGCCCCGCCAGCCGGACCAGCGCGTCACGGCGACGGCGAGCACCGGCCCCTGCGGCGGCGCCTCCCGGTACTGCGCGTAGCGCGCGGCGAGCAGCGCCCGCGCGCGCGCCGCGGCCGGCTCGGCATCGCCGAGCACGCGCGCCGTCCCGTCGGCCCGCGCCCACCACAGCGCGGTCCAGTCCGCGTCGTCGTAGTGGTCGGCCAGCACGGCCACCCGCGGGTTCTCGCGCACGTTGGCGAGCCGCCGCAGCGCGGTCGTGCGCTTGGGCTTCGCGTCGACCGCGCTGAGCAGGACGTCGCCGTCCAGGGCGAACACGAGCGGCACGACATGCGGGCGGCCGTCCGCATCGGCGGTCGCCAGCCGCGCGACGCGGGCGGTCGCGAACAGCGCTCTCGCCTCGTCGCCGGTCATCCCCGCAGTATCGGGCCCGCGACGGCGGTGATGGGTCAGCCCTCGTGGGCGTAGGCGGGCCTCGGCGCGGTGACGGGGTGCCGGCGGGACAGGAGCAGCAGGGCGCAGACGGCGATCGCGAGCGGGATCGCGCCCGACAGCGCGAGCGCGAGCTGGGCGCCGAGCACGCCGACCAGCACGCCGCCGGCGCCCAGCGCGCCGAGCTCGGCGGCGTTGCGGGCCGCGTTGTAGGCGGCGAAGGCGCGCCCGCGCAGCTCCTCGGGCACGCGCTCGTGGATCAGGGTGCGCAGCACGACGTTCTTGACGCCGTGCGCGACGCCGCCGACCGCCAGGCCGAGCAGGGCGAGCGCCAGCGTGGCGCCGGCCGCGGCGCCGAGCAGCCCGGCGCCCTGGAGCGCGACGCCGGCCAGCGCGGCGACGGCGAGCCGGCCCGGCGGCACGAGCCGGGCCAGGCCGAGGGCGCCGGCCACCATGCCGAGCGTCCACGCCGCCATCAGCATGCCGTAGCCCGCCGCGCCGGCCTCGAGCACGTCGGTGGCGAAGAACACCTCGGCCGAGACGGAGATCGTGAAGAAGAGCAGCGAGCCGATCGCCGCGGCGAGCGCGATCGCCAGCGTGCGGTCGCCGGCCAGCAGCACGCCGATGCCCGCGCGGGCGCCGACGCGATCCCCGCCGCCCGCGGACCGCGGCGCGCGCCGGACGCGCAGCGCCAGCCCGGCCGCGGCGACGGCGAGGAACGAGGCGGCGTCGAGCAGCAGCCCGACCTCGATCGATCCGGCGGCGGCGAGCACGCCGCCGAGCACCGGGCCGGCGGTCAACCCGAGATACCGGGCCGCCTCGACGTGGCCGTTGGCCTCCGCGACCCGATCCTCGCCCGCCGCGGCGGGGAGCAGCGCGAACTCGGCGGGCGAGCCGACCGCCACGCCGGCGCCGAGCAGCACGCACAGGCCGAGCAGCGCGGGGAGCGAGCCGGCGGCGGGGGCCATGGCCGCGACGACGGCGGCCTGCGCGAGCGACACGCCGATCAGCAGGCGCCGGTTCTCGCAGCGGTCGACGAGCCGGCCCGCCACGCCGCCGAGCACCACGACCGGGCCCCACAGGCAGATGAACAGCGCCGAGACCGCGAGCGCCGAGCCGGCCGTCGTGCCGACGTGGAAGCTGAGCAGGATCCACAGCACGCCGTCGCCGAGGGCGGAGAGCCCGACGGCGCCGACGAGCAGGCGGACGTCGCGGAGACGGAGGATCGACACGGCCCGCAGTCTGCCCCCGCTGCGTGTGTCCAGCGTGAGCCGCGCGTGATCGCTACGCGGCGAGTGCGCGCGCGAGCTCCGCCGCGCGCTGCGCGAGCCGCGGGATGCGCAGCTCGGTGGCCACGCGCTCGGCGCGCACGACGTGCTCCGCCGCGCGGTCGCGGTCGCCCGGGCCGCCGCGCGCGAGCAGCAGGTCGGCGAAGTCGCAGCGGGTGTGGGCGAGCGACGGCACGGCGCCCAGCTCGTCGCTCCGCGCGATTGCCGCCTCGAAGTGGCGCTCGGCCACGGCCCAGTCGCGCTGCAGCGCCGCGAGCAGCCCGAGGTGACGGTGGACGGGGCCGACGGAGACGGCGAGCCCGATCTGCGCGTTGCGCGCGGCGTACGGCGCGAGGCGCGCGGAGAGGTCGGCGGCGCGGGCGGCGTCCGCGAGCCGGCTGCACGCCTCCGTCAGCAGGCACATCGAGCCGAGCCAGAAGACGTCGGCGGGGATCGCCTCGAAGCCGCCAGCCGCGAGCGCCTCGTAGTCGGCCCGGGCCCGCGCGTGGTCGCCCGCGTCGAGGTGCGCGAGCACCATCCCCGCGCGCCACACCGGGAGCCGCGGGCGGTCGCCGATCGCGCCGCGCACCTCGGCGGGGAGCGTCTCGAGCGTGCCCTGCTCGCGGCGCAGGCCGAAGAGCTGCCCGGCGTGGTTGCTCTCCGCGTAGGGCATGTGCGCGCGGCGCGCGAAGTCGAGCGAGCGGCGCGCCTGCTCCTCCGCCTCCGCGAAGCGCCCGGCGGTCTGGAGCCACTTCGCCTCCCAGGCCGCGGCGAAGTGCCGGTAGAGCGGCTGGCCGAGCCGCTCGGCGAGCTCGACCAGGCGCGCGTGCTCGCGGCGCGCCGTGGCGATGTCGCCCGCCTCGAACAGGTCGTACAGGCGCCAGTGCAGCGCGGTGGCCCCGTGCTCGCTCGGCCGGCCGTCGCCGACGAGCGCGAGCAGCTCGAGGCCGATCGGCAGCCGCTCCTCCAGGTAGGCCGTGTGGAGCAGCGCGCCGTGCAGGCCGGCGAGCGCGACGGCGAGCGCGTCGTCGTCGCCCAGCCGCCGCGCCATGGCCACCGCCTCGCGGCTGTAGGCCTGCACGCGCTCGGGCGGCTCGCGGAAGTGGAGCGCGTCGGCGAGCCCGGCGAGCACGCGGGCGCGCGGGCCGCTGTCGGCCGGCCCGAGCCGCTCGAGCGCCTCCTCGAGCAGCGCCACGAGCTGCGGCTGCGTCTCGCCCGGGTCGTAGTGGCGGCGCCCGTAGCCCAGCGCGGCGCTCGCGAAGCGGCCCGGATCGCCGAGCGCACGGGCCAGCTCGGCGGCGGCCAGGTACGTGCGCTGCGCCTCGGCCGCCTCGCCGGAGCGCCACAGCGCCCGCCCGCGGGAGAGCAGCACGTCGCAGCGCTCGCCGTCGCGCTCCGGCCCGGCGGAGGCGAGCAGCTCGAGCGCGCGGTCGCGATGGGCCACGGCCTCCTCGAAGGCGAGCGCGTCGGACGCCCACTGCGCGGCGGCGAGCGAGTGGCGCAGCGCGCGTTCGGCGTACCCGGCGTGGCGCGCCGCGTAGAAGTGGTGCGCGAGCTCGGCGGCGCGCGCGTCGCCCGCCTCCAGCGCCTCGCCGCAGCGGGCGTGCAGCGCCATCCGCCGGCTCGGCGCCTGATCGGCGTAGAGCGTCATGCGCACGAGGGCGTGGCGGAAGGCGAAGCGGTCCATGCGGCCCGGGACCTCGACGACGATGCCGTCGCGGATCGCCTCCTGGAGCGCGTCGCTGACCGCCGGCGCGTCCCAGTCCCCGAGCGCGGCCAGCAGCTCGACGCCGAACTCGCGGCCGGCGACCGCGGCGGCGCCGAGCACGGCGCGGGTCCGCGGGTCCAGCCGGGCCAGCCGCCGCCGGATCAGCGCCTCGATGCCGCTCGGCACGGCCTGGAGCACGAGGCCCGAGGCCGGGTCCTCGTCGCGCAGCTCGGCGAGGTCGCGCACGCCGTGCAGCGTCTCCTCGATGTAGAACGGGTTGCCCGCGGTCCGCTCGCGCAGGCGGCTCACCACGTCCCCGGCCGCGGGCGCCTGGCCGCAGGCGACGACGAGCTCCGCCGTCTCGGTCTCGCTCAGGCCCTCGAGGTCGAGCGTGCGGGCGATCGGCTCGCGGCGGATCTCCTCGAGCGCGCGGCTGCGGCGCTCGTCGTGCTCGGGCTCGTCGTCGCGCAGCGTGCACACGAGCATCACCGGGCCGGTCCCGACGAAGCGCACGAGGTGGCGCAGCAGGCGCAGCGTCGGCACGTCGGCCCAGTGCACGTCGTCGAAGATCACCAGCAGCGGCGCGTGGGCCGCCATGGCGGCGACGAGCATGACGGCGGTCTCGAACAGCTGGTAGCGGCCCGCGGCGCGGTCGGAGCGCGGCTCCGGCGGGGCCTGCGACGCCGCGCCTGGCACGGGCCAGCCGAGCCGCGCGAGCGCGAAGCCGGCCGGGAGGTCGAGCTGCTGGGGCAGGTCGGGCTGGTGGACGGCGAACTGCCGCAGCGCCTCCACGAACGGGCCGTACGGGGCCAGCGCCTCCTCCTCGCAGCGCCCATAGAGGACCGTCCCGCCCTCGGCGTGGACCTCGCGGGCGAACTGGGTGCAGAGCCGCGTCTTGCCGATCCCGGCGTTGCCGCGCACGAGCACGACGCCCGGCTCCCCGGCGAGCGCGCGGCGCCAGGTGTCGCGCAGCTCGCCGAGCGCGCCCGTGCGCCCGACGAAGGCGGCCTGGCGGCCGCCGGCGAGCGCGGGCGGGAGCCGGACGGCCTCGGCGAGCGGGCGCACGGGCCGGGGCGGGACCGGCGCCGGCCCGTCGGGCGAGAGCGCATCGAGCCGCTCGAGCAGCGCGGCGGCCGACGGCGGGCGCCCGGCGGGGTCGATCGCCATCAGCTGGGCGACGAGCGCGTCGAGCGGCGGCGCGATCGCCGGGTTGCGGACGGCGACGCTGGGCCGCGGCGCGCCGGCGTGCTGCGCGAGGATCGCGGCCGCGTCGCTGCCGGGGAAGGGCAGCTCGCCGCACAGCAGCTCGAACAGCATCGCGCCGAGCGCGTAGAGGTCGCCCCGCGGGTCGGGCGCCGCGCCGCGCGCCTGCTCGGGCGGCATGTACGGCACGGTCCCGACGTGCAGGTGCTCGCCGGTGAGCCGCAGGTCGGCGAGCGTGTGCGCGACGCCGAAGTCGGTGAGCAGCGCGGCGTCGCCCTCGCCGAGCAGCACGTTGCCGGGCTTGACGTCGCGGTGCACGACGCCGAGCGCGTGGGCGTGCGCGAGCGCCGCGGCCACGTCGCGGGCGACGGCCAGCGCCCGGGCCACGCCCATGCGGCGGCGCGGCAGCGTCCGCATCAGGTCGGCCAGCGAGCCGCCGCGCACGTACTGCGCGACGATGTAGGTCGTGCCGTCCTCCGTGCCGACGTCGTGGATGCTGACGACGTTCGGGTGGTCGCCGAGCCGCGCCATCGCGCGCACCTCGCGCTGGTAGCGCAGCTGGGCGGCGTCGCTGGCCACCCGCCCCACGAAGCTGATCGCCACCTCGCGGCCGAGCGCCGTGTCCTCGGCGAGGAACACCTGCTTGCTCGCTCCGCGCCCGAGGAAGCGGCCGATCCGGTAGCGGCCGCCCGCGATCGCACGGGCCGGCGCCTCGGGACCGGGCGACGGCACCGACGAGCGGGTCGTGTGCGCGATCGACTCCGACACCAGAACCTGCCTCCCCGGGGGGTACGACGCGCGAAGCTATCACCCCCGGACCGTCATGGACCTGATCACGCACGCGACCCCGCAGGACCCGGTGCTCGACATCGCGCTCTCGCACGCGCTGCTGCGGGAGGTCGCGGCCGGCCGCCGGCCGCCGTCGCTGCGCCTGTTCGTCCCCGGGCCGACCGTCGCCTTCGGCCGGCTCGACGCGCTCCGGCCGGGGTTCGCCCGCGCGTGCGACGTGGCGCGCGCGCACGGCCACGTGCCCGTCGTGCGGCCGGCCGGCGGGCACGCCGCCGTCTACGGGCCGGATTGCCTGATCGTCGAGCACCTGACGCGCGAGGAGGACGTGACCGCGGGCCTGGAGGCGCGGTTCGCGGCGCAGGCCGCGCTGCTGCGCGACGCGCTGGCGGACCTCGGCGCCGACGCGCGCATCGGCGAGCTCCCGGGCGAGTACTGCGCCGGCGCGCACAGCATCAACCTCGGCGGCAGGATCAAGGTCGCGGGCATCGCGCAGCGGGCGATCCGGCACGGCGCGCTGACCACCGCGGTCGTGGTCGCCGGCGGCGGGCCGGCGCTGCGGGCGCTGATCGGCGCGCTCTACGACGCGCTCGGGCTCGTGACGGACACGGGGACGGCGGGCGCGGTCGACGAGGGCGCGCCGGGCGCCACGCCGGCGCGCGTGGCGGACGCGATCCGCGCGCGGGCGGGCGCGCTGACGCCGGCCGCGGTCGACGCGCCGCTGCTGGCCGCGGCCCGCGCCCTGGCGCCGCGCCATCGCGCCGCGTGAGCCGGGGTCGCGCGGATTGGCCTGCCCGAAGCGGCCGGGATTGGTCATTGACCCGGACCACCGAGGAGGTCACGATCCAGCGATGCGGGACGGGCTCCCATGCACGCGCGCGGTCCGGGACGCGCAGCGGCTGGCCGCGATGGTGGCCGTGACGACCGTGGCCTTCGCCGCGGCGGTCGCGCTCGCGCCGGCGGCGCCCGCCGAGGCCGGCGCGTGCCACCGTCCCGCGACGGCCGCGCCAGCCGGCGTGCACCCGAAGCGCACGTGGGGCAGCCTGTCGGCGGTCAGCCTGTGGATCGGGGTCGACCGCTCCGAGGCCCAGGCGCGCTGCTGATCGCCACGGCCTCGGCCAGCGCCGCGATCACGCGTGGGATCGCCGGCTCGGTGAGCGCGCCGTAGCCGAGGACGATCGAGGGCTCGCCCCGTGCGCGATCGGCCCAGTGCCGCGCGCCGGTCTCGACCAGGAGGCCGCGGTCGAGCGCGGCGGCGGCGGCCGCACGCTCGTCGATCGCCTCGGGCAGCGCGACGAACAGGTGCAGGCCGGCGTCGGCCCCGCGCGGGCGCGCGTCCGGCAGCAGCTCGGCGACGGCGCGGGCCGTCGCGTCGCGGCGCGCACGGTACACCGGGCGGATGCGGCGCAGGTGACGGGTGAAGTCGCCGGCCGCGAGGAAGCGCGCGAAGGCCAGCTGCTCGAACAGGGTCGAGCCCATGTCGTCGACGTGCTTCTCGTCGGCGATCGCGTCGACGAGGCCGGCGGGCGCCGCGAGCCACCCGAGGCGCAGCGCCGGGCTCACCGTCTTGCTCGCCGAGCCGAGGTAGACCACGCGGTCCGGGGCGTGCCCCTGGAGGGCGCCGATCGGGGTCCGGTCGTAGCGCAGCTCGGCGTCGTAGTCGTCCTCGACGATCACGGCGTCGTGGCGCCGCGCCCAGTCGAGCAGCGCGTGCCGGCGGGCGGGCGTGAGCGTGCCGCCGGCGGGATAGGAGTGGGCGGGCGTGACGACCACGGCGCCCACGTTCGCCTCCTCCAGCAGGTCGGGGTCGAGGCCGTGCTCGCCGGAGGGGATCGGCACGGGCTCCAGCCCGGTCATCGCGATCGCCCGGCGGTGCACGGCGAAGCACGGGTCCTCGACCGCGATCCGGCGCACGCCCGCGCGCCCCAGCGCCCGGCAGGTGAGCGTCAGGCCCTGGGTGATGCCCGCGCACACGAGCAGGCGCTCCGGCACCGTGTCGACGCCGCGCACGCGGCCGAGGTAGGCGTCCAGCGCCGTCCGCAGCGCGGTCGCGCCGAAGACGTCCGGGTACGTGACGTCGGCGTCGGGCGCCTCGGCGAGCGCCGCCCGGTAGTGGCGCCCCCACCGCTCGCGCGGGAACAGCGCCGGGTCGGGGAGCCCGCCGAGCAGCCGGAGCGGCCCGTCGGGCCGGCGCAGGGTCTCCCGCGGTCGCGTGAAGAAGCCGGCCAGGTCGAGCGGCCGTCCCGGCGCCGCGGCCGGTGCGGCCGGGCGGCGCGCGTCGTGCCGGACGCGCGTGCCGGCGCCGCGCCGGGCCTCGAGGTACCCGGCGGCCTGCAGGTTGCCGTAGGCCTCGGTGACCGCGCTGCGGGAGATCGCCAGCTCGGCCGCGAGCACGCGGCTCGCCGGCAGCGCGCTGCCCGGCGCGAGCCGCCCGTCCTGGATCGCGGAGCGCAATCCGTGCTCCAGCTGCTCGCGCAGGCCGCGCCCGTTGCTGCGGCGCAGATCGACGAGGAGGTCGCTCGGGAACCCGTCGGACGGCATCGCCACCGCCGTCAGGATACGTCCGGTCAGCGCCTGCGCGGGCCGTACAGCGTCACGGGCGTGCGCTGGGTCGCGGTGTTCCCGGACGCGTCGGTGATGCGGATCACGGCACGCGCGACGAGCGGGCTCTTGCGGGCCAGCTTCCGGCGCGCGGCGCGCGAGAGCTTGAGCCGCACCTTCGCCGTCTTCCCGCCGGCCAGCGTCAGCCGCGTGCGGGCCAGGCGCTTGCCCTTGCGCACGATCCGGAAGTCGACGGCGCAGCGCGCCTCGCTCGCCGGGCAGGTGGCGACGAACACCACGCGTCCCTTGCGGTTCGCGCGGACGAAGCGCTTGCGCAGCGTCAGGTACGGCTTCGTCGTGTCGGGCGCCGGCGGGTTGCCGCTCGGGCCCGTCGGCGGGGGCTGGCCCGGGCCGCCCGCGGACGTGTACCGCGCGACGTAGGCGCCGGGCTGGGCGTCGAACTTCACGTAGGCGATGCCCTTGACGGTCCACGCCTTCCCCGCGACCGGGGCCCCGTTGCGCGTGATCCCCTGCAGCGCGCCGGCGGCGGTCGCCGCCGGGACCATGCCCTGCAGCCCCGTTGCGCCGTCGCCCTTGACGACGGTGAAGCTGAGGGCGCCACCGGCGTACGACAGCCCGGTGAACGTCGACTCGTTGCGCCCGTCGGTCCAGTCGAGCAGCTGCTCGGCGGAGATCACGGGGACGCCGCGCTCCTTGGCCTCGGCCACGATCGCGCGTGCGCCGAGGTGCTGGTCCTCGTCCGTGTGCATGTTCACGGTGAACGTGCCGTAGAACCCGTCGTCGATCGCGCCGTCGAGCAGCGCCGCGACATGATCGCCGACCACCGGGAAGTTCGGCGGCGTGTCGATCTCGTCGGTGACCTGGGTCGTCGCCTGGTACGTGTCGTAGATCGTGCCGTCCACGTCGCTGAAGCGCATCGGGAAGCCCGAGCCGGTGAACATGCCGGGGCGGTCGGCCACCCACGCCGCGGGCCAGTAGTAGTAGTTCGTGTCCAGGCGGATGCCGTGGGCCGCCTCCGCCTTGGCCGTGGAGGCCCAGTCCGGCCACGCCGCGCAGTGGCTGCGCATGGTGCGCGAGAGCCGGCCGACGTTGGCCTCGAAGGTCGCGCGCTGGCTCGCGATGCGGCCGTCGACCTCGGCGGCCGTCATGGCGCACTCGCTCGTGTTGAGGTGCACCGCGATCTCGAAGCCGCGATCGGCCCACACCTGCGACGTCGCCGGCTGCATCGACGTGCCGGTGTACAGGTAGGACGTCGCCCGCACGCACTGCCACTCCGCCACGGAGCAGCCGGCCGGGCTGTTCCCGGCGTCGTCGAACCAGGTGAACTGGGGGATCGTGCCGCCGTCGGTCTGGTGGTCGTCGCCCGTCATGACCACGGCCGCCCGCTCGTCGCGCGGGAGGTACCAGAAGCGCGGCATCGGCAGGGCGTCGAGCGACATGTCCGTGATCAGGTTCGCGAGCAGGCGCTGCTGCTCGTCGGCCTGCGGGATGCGGATGTTCGCGAAGTCGACCCAGTCGGGGAAGAAGAGGTCGTCCGGGCGGATGCCGGAGACGCCGTCGCGCTCGTCGCCCGACCAGTCCGGGTTGCCCTGCCGGGTCTCGATCACGGAGGCCGCGAGGTCGTAGGCGAAGGCGGCTGCCTGGCCGCCCTTGCTGCCGACGCTGCGCAGCGTCACGGCGGGGGCGCCCGTCTCGACGCCGGGACCCGTCTGCAGCGAGGCCACGGGCTGGGCGCCGGCGAGGACCCACCGGTCGGCCACCCCGTGGAACTGCATCGGCACGCCGGTGATCCCCTTTCCCGGCCCGCTCGTCGTCGTGACGTCGAGGTATCCCTGCTCGATGGTGCCGCCGCCCGCGGCAAGGCCGAGGAGCGGCGCGAGCTGCGCGCCGGGCCGCATCGCGATGAGGGCGCCTCCGTTCTGCACCCACGTCGTGAGCGCGGCGACCTCGGCGGCGGTCGGGTCCGGGCGGCCGAGCACGACGACGCGGTAGGCGGCGAGCGTCGACGCGGTCAGCTCCCCCTCGGTCACCGCGAAGGCGTTCAGGCCCTCGGCGCGCAGGATCTCCGCGTAGTAGCGGCTGAAGGCGTCCCCGTCGCCGGCGGCGACCAGCACGGGGCCGCCGGGCCCGGTGCCGGGCGCATCGGGATCCTGGGCGCCCGCCGGGGCGGCGCACGCGAGCAGCGCGATCAGGCCGGCGAGGGCGATTCGGGTACGGCGCAGCAACATCATGTCTCCCTTGGGGAACGGTCCAGGGGGCGGAGGCGGACGCCTCACGAGGGCACCAACGGCGCGGGCGGCCCCGTTCTCACGGTGGCCGCCCGGGGCGTCCGCTCGATGACGCGCTGCTATGCGCCGACGACGGCCAGCGCCGCCTCGCGGGTCTCGACCACGTCGAGGCACTGCGGGAGCCCGGCGATCTCGAAGACCATCCGGGTGTAGGAGTCGGGGTCGACGATCACGGCGAGGCGACCGCCGTCGCCGAGCCGGCGGCGGGCCTGGAGGATCGCGGCGACCGCGACGGAGTCGAGGAACCCGATCGGCCGCAGGTCGATCACGAGGCGGCGCCTGCCGTCGGCGATCGCCGCGGTCATCCGCTCCCGCAGCGCGGGGGCGGTGGCCATGTCGAGCTCGCCGTGCGCCGTGAAGACGACCCCCGTGGAACCGAGGGCCTCCTCCTCCAGTCGGAAGGCGAGGGAAGGGTCAGTCAGTACGTCCATGCTCATCTTTCGACACCCACGCCGACCGGCTTGATGGGGTCTTGACCCCGTCGGCGTCTACCCTGGTCGACGTGGCCGACGACCCGATGGGCGCGCCCGCCGCCCGACTCCAGACGTCCGCGTCCTACAGCTTCACGATGCGGATGCACATCCCGCAGCACAGCGGCGCCTTCGCGCGCGTCGCGCACGCCATCGCCGAGACCGGCGCGATGCTCGGGGCGATCGACCTCGTGCGCGTCGAGTCCAGGAGCGTGATCCGCGACGTGACCGTCGCGTGCGTCGACTCGGCCCACGCGGACGCCGTGGTCGGCGCCGTGCGCGCGCTCGACGGCGTCACCGTCGAGAGCGTCTCCGACCGCACGTTCCTCATGCACAAGGGCGGCAAGATCGAGATCCGGCCGAAGCTGCCGCTCAGGACGCGCGACGACCTCTCGATGGCCTACACGCCCGGCGTGGCCCGCGTCTGCTCGGCCATCGCCGAGGACCCGACGGCGGCGTGGACGCTGACCATCAAGGGCAACACCGTCGCGGTCGTCTCCGACGGCACCGCCGTGCTCGGGCTCGGCGACATCGGGCCGGAGGCCGCGATGCCGGTGATGGAGGGCAAGGCGATGCTCTTCAAGGAGTTCGCCGGCGTGGACGCCTTCCCGCTCTGCATCGCCACGAAGGACGTGGACGAGATCGTCGCGTTCGTGAAGGCGGCCGCGCCCACGTTCGGCGGCATCAACCTCGAGGACATCGCCGCGCCGCGCTGCTTCGAGATCGAGCGGCGGCTGCGCGCCGAGCTCGACATCCCCGTCTTCCACGACGACCAGCACGGCACGGCGATCATCGTGCTCGCCGCGCTGCTCAACGCGCTGCGGATCGTCGGCAAGCGGCCCGAGGACGTG
Source organism: uncultured Solirubrobacteraceae bacterium (assembly GCA_963827335.1). Lineage (GTDB taxonomy): Bacteria > Actinomycetota > Thermoleophilia > Solirubrobacterales > Solirubrobacteraceae > DASQMT01. The sequence goes on along the minus strand of CAWHAP010000020.1, from coordinate 96,798 downwards.
ACGGTGGTCGCCGTCGGCGCGGGCGCGGCCGGTGTCGCGTGCACGGAGATCATGCTGGCGCAGGGCGTCGGCGACGTGATCGTCGTCGATCGCGAGGGGGCGCTCGTCGCCGGCGACCCCGTGCTCACGCCCGAGCGCGCGGAGCTGGCGGCGCGCACGAACCGCGCGCGCCGCACCGGCAGCGCCGACCAGGTGCTCGCCGGCGCCGACGTCGTGATCGGCGTCTCGGGCCCGGGCGCGTTCACCCCCGCGGGCGTGCGGGCGATGGCCGCGGACGCGATCGTCTTCGCGCTCGCCAACCCGGTGCCCGAGGTGCATCCGGAGGAGGTGCGCGACGACGTCGCGATCATGGCCACGGGCCGCTCGGACTACCCGAACCAGATCAACAACGTCCTCGCCTTCCCCGGCGTGTTCAAGGGCGCGCTCGAGGTACGCGCGCGCACCATCAACGAGGAGATGAAGCTGGCGGCGGCGCAGGCGATCGCGGGCGTGATCCCGGTCGACGAGCTGCACGCCGACTACATCGTCCCGAGCGTCTTCAACCGCCGCGTGGCCGAGGCCGTCGCCGAGGGCGTGGCGAACGCCGCGGTCGCGACCGGCGTCGCGCGCCGCACGCGCGCGGGCGCGGGCGCGGGCGACGAGCCCGCCCTGCCGGCCCTGCCCGGCTAGGCGCCGCCGAGCGGGCGCAGCGCGCCGCCCGGGCCGGCCTGCAGGATCGCGACGCGGTTGCGGCCCGGCCGCAGCGACGCCGGCCGGACCATCGCGGAGTAGCCGATCCGGTCGCCGTCGGCGAACGTGCGCGTCGTCGCCTCGATCCGGCCGTTCACCGCGACGGCGAGCACGGCGTCGGGGCCGAGGCCGTCGACGGTGCCCGCGACGAGCGCCGGGACGACCCGCGAGCCGGGATCGACGTCGCGCAGGTCGCCGGCGCCGTCGACCGTCGCCCGCGGGCCGCCGCGCTCCGGCGCGCCGGCCGCCACGGTCCTGCCGATCAGCTGCGGCGCCGGGCCGATCGCGTACGGGCCGTCCCGCAGCAGGCGGGCCTCCACCGCCTCGCGCTCCGCCCGCTCGGCGAGCAGCACGGACAGCGGCTCCTCGATCGCGTCCACGCCGGCGTGGGAGACGTCGATCGGCGCGCCGGGATCGACGCGGCGCTCGTCGGCGGGCACGCCGTCGGTGCGCCAGGGGATCCGCGCGCCGGCGGCCTTGGCGATCGTCGGCAGCACGTCGATCGTGCGCACCGAGCGGTCGTCCACGCGCCCCGCGCGCTGCCCGGGGGACTTGACGATGAGCGGCACCCCGGCGATGTCGGCCGCGTTGACCGTGTTCGCCGGGCGGCGCGGCTGGCCCGTCCGGAACGACGCGCCGTGGTCCGCGGCGACGACGATCACGGCGTCGTCGTAGAGCCCGTCCGCGCGCAGCGCGTCCATCAGCTCGCCGACGAGCCGGTCGGCGTACTGCGCCTGCAGGACGTGGCGCCCGAAGTGCTGGTCGACCTGCCACTGCGGGCCGGTCCAGCCCTTGCTGCCGAGCCCGACGGTCGGGACCGGCCGCATCGGGTACACGCGCCCGTCGGGCAGGTGCCGCCACGAGGCGTGGGGGAGCGTCGAGTGGACGAAGACGAGCGGCGGGCGGCGGCGGGGCCGGGCGAGCGCCTCGACGGCGCGGGCGAAGCCGGCGGCCGCGTCGTCGTCGGCGAGCCGCGCCAGCACGTCGCGCTTGAGGCCCGACCCGCCGTGCAGCCCGCCGGGGTCGGCGGACCCCTGCTCGAACCCCTCCCACACGCGGTCGATGGCCGGCAGGTCGCGCCGCAGGTCCTCCGGGAGGAGCAGGTGCTGGACGACGATCTCCAGATCGGCCTCGAGCGCCCGCAGGCGGTCGCCGCTGGACGGGCGCTCGCTGCCGCAGAGCCGCTCCGGGCACAGCTCGGTGATCGGCTCGACGACGATCAGCTCGTGGCTGTGGGCGAAGAGCGAGAACAGGCTGCGCGGGTGCTGGCGCGCCGTGGGCAGGTTCCCGGCGCGCGGCTGCATGCCGGTGAGCTGGGAGGGCACCGCCTCCGTGGTGAGGTCGTCGACGGTGGTCGCCCGGCGGTACCAGGTGCCGTCGGCGGCGAGCGCCGCCAGGTTCGGGAAGAGCGCGGCGTCGATCCGGCCGGATCCGTCGGTGATCGTCGTGACCGGGAGCTCGTCGAGCACGACGTGGACGATCGGCACGTCCGAGCGGGCCGGGCCGGCGACGGCCGCCGTGCCGTCGCCCAGCGCCAGGAGGTCGGCGGCAGGGGAGAAGATCAGGAAGAGCAGCAGCACGATGACGGGGGAGGGGGAGAGCAGGGTCGCGAACGTCCGCACCGCCGTGACGCGCGCGTACAGCGCCGCGCCGAGCGCGCCGAGCACCGGCACGACGAGCAGCGCGAGCCCCGATCCGCCGAGCACGTCCCCGGCCGGCGGCAGCAGCAGCGCCGCGATCAGCAGCGCGACCAGCACGAGCTGCGCCGCCCACCCGGCCGCCGGCCGGATCCGCCCGAGCCCCCACACGAGCGCCGCGCCCGCCAGCGGCGGCACGAGGGCGTAGCCGAAGGCGAGCAGCAGGATGTCGCCGCGCGTGCTCCCGCGCGCGACGAAGAACTCAGCGTTGCGGCCGAGCAGGCCGAGCAGCGGCTGCGCGAACGCGAGCGCCCACAGGGCGCCGAGGTGCAGCGCCGCCTGCGGGAAGCCGATCGGGTGGTCGCGGAACGAGCCGGGGTCTGCGCTCAGCGTTCCTGGTCCGGCTCGAGAGGACGCAGCTCGGGCTCGTCGTCCCTGCGGATGCGCAGCAGCCGCAACAGGCGGTACCAGTACAGCTTCACCGCGACGGCGGCGGCGGCGACGCCGCCGACCAGCAGCTGCGCGAGCAGGCTCCCCGAGCCGGGATCGAGGTAGCCGAAGAGGGTGAGGGCAGCGGTAGGCAAGTGCCGGAGACTACCAACCTGGTAACAAGTGCCGCGATGCGGGCAGATTTTGTAGTCTCATGATGAAAATTCATGCGAAATCCCGCATGAGACGGGGATGAATTGGGGCTGGATACGAGCATCCTTCTAGATGTGACCGACACACACCATCACCCGCACGCCTCCGCGCTCGAGCGTCGAATCACGATCGTCGCCGTCATCATCCCCTTCCTCGGCTTCCTCGCCTCGCTCTATCTCCTGTGGGGCGGCTTCGTCACCGGACTCGATCTCGCCATCCTCGCCGTGATGTACGCGGCCGTCGGCTTCGGCGTGACGATCGGCTTCCATCGCATGCTGACGCACCGCTCGTTCGACGCGAAGCCCTGGGTGCGCGCCACGTTCGCGATCCTCGGGTCCATGTCGGTCCAGGGCGCGGTGATCCACTGGGTCGCCGACCATCGCAAGCACCACACCTTCACGGACGAGGAGGGCGACCCGCACAGCCCCCACACGCACTCGGGCGAGGGCGTGCGCGGCGTGCTGAGCGGCCTCTGGCACTCGCACATGGGCTGGCTGTTCGAGGACCAGCGCTCGTCGGCGAGCCGCTTCGCGCCGGACCTCAAGAAGGACCCGCTGATCCGCCGCATCGACCGCCTCTTCCCGCTGTGGGTGCTGCTGGGGCTCGCGATCCCCTTCGTGCTCGGCTTCGCGCTGTCGGGCGGCTCGCTGTTCGCCGGCTTCACGGCGTTCGTGTGGGCCGGCCTCGTGCGCGTCTTCCTGCTGCACCACGCCACGTGGAGCGTCAACTCGATCTGCCACATGTACGGCCGCCAGACGTTCGAGTCCGAGGACGAGGCCCGCGACAACTGGGCCGTGGCCATGGTCTCGCTGGGCGAGGGCTGGCACCACAGCCACCACGCCTTCCCGACGTCGGCCCGCCACGGGCTCAACCCGAAGCAGCTCGACCCGTCCTACGCCGTCATCAAGACGCTGGCGAAGCTCGGCCTGGTCTGGAACGTCAAGCAGCCCAAGCCGGAGCAGATCGCGGCGAAGAAGCGCGAGGATCGGGTCCTGACCCCCGCGTAGGCTGGAGGGCGTGCATGACGCCCTCCTCCTGCTCGCCTCCGCGGCCGGCGGCGACGACGCCGCGCTCGACGCGCTGCGCGCCCGCTGGCCGGACCTGAGCCGCGAGGAGCAGGCGGCCCTCACGCCGGTCGCGCAGCTGCTCGCCCGGCGCATCGCGCCGGCGCCTGAGCCGGCGCCGCCCGAGCCGGCGCCGCCCGAGCCGGCGCCGCGCGACGCCGCGCCGCCGGCGGACGGCGCGACGCCGGAGACGCTGCTCGCGCAGTTCGGGCTCGCGCGGTTCCGTCCTGGCCAGCGCGAAGCGGTCGCCGCCGCGCTCGCCGGCCGCGACAGCCTCGTCGTCATGCCGACCGGCGGCGGCAAGAGCCTCTGCTACCAGCTGCCGGGGATCGCATCGGACGCGCTGACGGTGATCGTCAGCCCGCTGATCGCGCTCATGCGCGACCAGTGCGAGCGCCTGACGGGCCTCGGCCACCCCGCGGTGATGCTCGCCTCGGGCCAGGACGAGGACAACCGGGCCGCGCTCGACGGCATCCGCGACGGGCGCGCGCAGCTCGTCTTCGCCGCGCCCGAGCGCTTCGCCTCGGGCGCGTTCCGCGCCGCGCTCGCCCGCCGCCGGCTCGCGCTGTTCGTGGTCGACGAGGCGCACTGCGTGAGCGAGTGGGGCCACGACTTCCGGCCCGACTACCTGCGCCTGCGGCCCGTGATCGAGGAGCTGGGACGCCCGCCGGTGATGGCGTGCACCGCCACGGCCACGCCGAAGGTCGCCGACGAGATCGTCGCGCGCCTCGGGCTGCGCGAGCCCGAGCGCGTGCGCTCCGGCTTCGACCGCCCGAACCTCTCCTTCGACGTGCTCCCGTTCGACGGCGAGGGCTCCGTCGCCCGCAAGCGCGCGACGCTCCTCGCCGGGGTGCAGATGCCGGAGAACCGGCCCGCGGTCGTGTACTGCGGCACGCGCAAGAGCACGGAGGAGATCGCCGCGCTGCTGACCGAGGGCGGGTGCCCGGCCGTCGCCTACCACGCCGGCATGGGCGCGGAGGCGCGCGTCGCGAGCCAGACCGCGTTCATGGACGGCGCGGCCGACGTCGTGGTCGCCACGAACGCGTTCGGGATGGGCGTCGACAAGGCCGACGTGCGCTCGGTCTGGCACTGGGCGCTGCCGTCGAGCCTCGAGTCCTATTACCAGGAGGCCGGCCGCGGGGGCCGCGACGGCGCGCCCGCGCGGGCGGTCCTGCTGGCGTCGCGCTCGGACCTCGGCCGGCTCGTCCGCTTCATCCGCGAGGCCGAGGTGTCGGTCGGCGCCGTCGGCGCGCTCGTGGCGCGCCTCGCCGCGCGGGCCGGCGAGGGGAACGGGGACCGGCGGGCCGTCGAGCTCGACGCGGCGGGCGACGACCGCGACCGCGTCGCGCTCTCCGTGGCCGAGCAGGCCGGCGCGCTGACGCTGGCCCCCGGCGAGCGCGGGCGGATGCGCGTCGAGCTGTCCGACCGCGGGCTCGACGCCGCCGCAGCTGCGCGGCTGTGCCGTGCCGCGGCGAACCGGCGCTGGGAGTCCTACCGCAGCATCGAGCGCTTCGCCGCCACCGCCGACGTGTGCCGGCGCCGCCAGATCCTCGACCACTTCGGCGACGACAGCCCGGCGCGCGCGTCCGGGCGCTGCTGCGACGTCTGCGACCCGCCGGACTGGCTGCCCGCGGTCACGGTCGCGCCGCGGCGGCGCGCGGCCGCCGCCGCCGAGGACGAGCGAAGCGGTGACGAGGCCTCCGGCCGAGGCAGGAGCCGCCCCGTGAGCGACGCCGAGCTGGCGCCGCTCAAGGAGTGGCGGCGCGAGCGCGCCGACGGCAAGCCCGCCTACACGGTGGCGACGGACGCGACGCTCCGCGAGATCGTCCGCCGCGCGCCGGCCTCGGAGCGCGAGCTGCTCGACATCAAGGGCATCGGGCCCTCGTTCGTCGAGCGCCACAGCGCGTCGCTGCTCGCGCTCCTCGGCACGGGCTAGCTCAGCCGCAGTGGCCGACCCAGGGGCTGGTGCCCACGGCGTGGCGCTTGCCGTCGATCCACAGGTAGCCGCTCGCCGCGATGCAGCGGCCCTTGGCGGACGTCTTCGTGGTCGCCGGACCCGCGTAGTACTTGAAGGTCCCGACATCGACCGCGTCGGTCTTGCGGTTGTAGTGGCACGTGCCGTCCGACGGCGTGCGCTCGGAGCAGATGCCGACCCAGACACGGGTCTTGAGGCGCTTGCCCCAGGTCGAGCCGGCGTGGTTCATCTTGGCGCAGTTCCTGCCGGTGGCGGCGTTGTAGTAGACGTTCAGCTCGCCCACCTTCTTGCCGCCCACGGTCAGGTTGCGCGATTCCACGAGCGATCCCGCGCAGCCGGCGTTCGTGCCGGCCGTCGACGGGCCGGCGATGGACAGGGTGACCGCGGCGGCCAGGACACCGGCCGCCAGGACGCGAAGCGCAAGGCGCATCTCGTTCCTCCTTCGGTTGTGGGTACGACGACGCCCGGGCCGGGACCCGGGGGACGTCGCACCCCGGCGCCGGTCAGGCGTTGCGCCGAGCAGGCTGCCGGACGGCGGCGCCGCTCACAAGGGCCGCAGGACCCAACTTGCGCGTGGGACCCCTCAGGCGACGGCGCGCTTGACCGCGAGCACCGAGGCGCTGCTGCGCGTGAGCAGGCGGTGCGAGACGCTGCGCCCCAGCATGCGCCGCAGGAACCCGCCGCGGCGCGGGCCGACGACCACGAGGTCGAAGCCGCCCGTGCGCGCGAGGTCCGCGAGGACCGTCGCCGGCCGGCCGTGGAGCAGCCGCGTGGTGACGGAGACGGTCGCCGGGATCTCGTCGCGGGCGGCGGCGAGCATGCGCTCCATCTCGCGCTCGAGGTCGCGGCGGATCATCTCCTGCGTGAACGGCAGCGCGGCGGGGCCGAAGCCGAGCCACACGGTCGGCTCGGGCACGACGCCGACGATCGTCAGGAGCGCGCGCTGGCCGGCGGCCACGTCGATCGCGCGCTCGAGCGCGGCCCACGCGCCCGGCGAGCCGTCGAAGGCGAGCAGGACCCGCTGGATCGGGCGCGGCTCGGCCGCGGTCTGAACCGGGAGTCGGACGACATCGGCGAGCATCGCGATCACCTGTCTCGGGCGGGAACGGCTGCACACGGAGTGTGACGGACCGATCGTCTCTTGTCAAGACGTTCTTGATTCGGTACGGTCCATGACGTGTCGTCCGCCACCGCCGTCGCCTCCGGACTCCCGCCCGCGCTGACGTACTGGCCCGGCTACCTGCTGACGTTCATCGCCGAGCACGCGACGGACCGCTTCGAGCGCGCGATCGGCTCGCACGGGATCCGCAGCAAGCACGCGTCGGTGCTCGTCGTGATCGACGCCGAGGGCCCGATGTCGCAGCGCGCGCTGGGCCGCCGGCTGCGGATCGACAAGAGCCCGATGGTCGGGGTGCTCGACGACCTCGAGCGGCTCGGCCTCGCCGAGCGCCGCCGCAGCGACGCCGACCGCCGCATCCAGGCGATCCATCTCACGGCGAAGGGCCGCGCGGCGCTCGCCCGGGTGCTCGAGCTGGCCGACGAGGAGAACGCGCGCACGTTCGGCGTGCTCGACGCGGCCGAGCAGCAGCAGCTGCACGACCTGCTGCTGCGCGTCGCAGAGGCCACGCGCTAGCCGTCGCGCGCCATCCCGCGCTCGACCGCCTCGATCAGCGACGGCCGCAGGCGCGCGGACGGCACGATCCGGTCGACCGAGCCGACCTCCACGGCGCGCTCGACGGAGTGGATCGCGTCGAACTCCGCGGCCAGCTCGCCGAGCTTCTCCGACCGGACCTCGGCCCAGCGCGCCTCCCGCTCGCCGCGCAGCCGCTGGCGCTCGCCGCCGTCCGCCACGGCGATCTGCTCGTCGAGCTCGGCGATCCGCGGATCGCGCCGCGTGCGCACGTCGACCTCGCGCGCGAAGACGACCGCGGCCGCCGGCGCGCCGCCGATCACCGAGGCATGCGCGCCCTCGAGCGCGAGGGTCTCGAGCCCGTCGTTGAGCGCGCGCGAGAAGACGACGAAGGCGCCGCCGTGGAAGCGGGAGATGACGCAGAAGACGATCGGCCCCGCGAAGTTCACGACCGCGCGCCCGATCTCGGCGCCGTACTCGAGCTGCAGCCGCCGCATCGACTCGGGCGAGCCGTCGAAGCCCGCGAGGTTGGCGAGCACGACGAGCGGCCGGCGCCCCGAGGCGGCGTTGATGGCGCGCGCGATCTTCTTCGAGGCGAGGGGGAAGAGCGTGCCCGCGCTCCAGCTCCCGGGCCCGTCGGCCGAGACCGGGCCGAAGCGCGGGAGCGGGCGCGACTCGATGCCGATCATGGCCACGGGCCAGCCGCCGAGCGACGTGTCCCACACCACCGCCGCCTCCGCCTCGCGCATCCCCGCCCAGCGCTCGAGCGGCGCGTGGTCGCGGTCGGCGACCGCGCGCATCACCGAGCGGATGTCGAACGGCTTCTTGCGGCCCGGGTTCGTCTCCTGGGAGAAGATCGCGCCGACGGTCTCGAGATCGGAGTCGGGCGCCTCGTGCGGCGAGTCGCCGACGTCGCGGTCGAGCGGGTCGTCGGTGTGCGCGCGCCGCGGGAACCGCTCGCCGGGCGCGACGTAGGTGCGCTCGTAGTAGGCGAGCAGGACCGCGCAGGCGCCGGCCAGGTCGGGCGCGCGGTACTGCGCCTGCCCGTTCGGGCCCATGATCCGCTCGTAGCCGCCGATGCCGAAGTTGTCCTCCGCGGAGACGCCGCCGGAGTAGTCGAGCGCCTGCTTGCCGGTCAGCACCATCGCGCTCTCCGGCGTCATCACGAGGATGCCGCGCGTGTGCATGAGCATCGTCGCCTCGGCGTTCCAGTACGGCTGCGCGCCGACGTTGATGCCGGAGACGACCACGTTGATCTCGCCGCCGGCCTCGGTGAAGCGGACGATCCGGCGCAGCGCCGCCGCCACCCAGTCCATGTTCTCGGTGCCCGAGTCCATCGCGATCTTGGCGCCGGCCGAGAGCGCGAACCACTCGACCGGCACGCCGAGCTCCTCCGCGAGGTCGAGCGCGGCGATCACGCGCCGGCACTCGGGCTCGGCGAGCGAGCCCAGCGACCGCGTCGGGTCGCCGAGCAGCGCCACGCGCAGCATCCCCTCCGGGTGGCGCTCGGTGCGGTTGCGCACCAGCCCGACGACGATGCTCGCGCTGTTCGTGGCCGGCGGGCGCTCGACGGGCACGAGCGTCCTCCTGCCTCGGGCAGAGCCCTCGTCACCGCTTCGCTCGTCGGCCAGATCGTGCTCGACGAAGTCCCCGGGCGGGATCGTCGCGCCGGGCTCCGCGCGTTCGGGCGCGAGCAGCTTGACGATCTCCGCGGGGTGGACGGTGCCGCGCCGGCGGGCCGAGACGATCCGGGCCGCGCCCTCGTCGAGCTCGCGCAGCGGCTCGGTCGGCGGATCGTCGATCTCCATCGCCACGCCGCGCCCGGCGGGGCTGATGAAGCGCAGCACGCGGTTGCGGCCGTCGCGCATGCGCACGCGCATCTGGACCAGCTCCAGGCCCAGCTCGCCGCTCAGGCGGGCGTACCGCGTGATGACGCCGCGCGCCGCTTCGGGATCGAGCTCGAGCGTCGGCCACGCGTAGAGCATCAGGCGGTTCCAGCGCGGCCGCTCGCGCGGCGGGCGGCGCGACTGGTAGGCGCGCATCGCCTCGAAGGCGCCGCGCGCGATCCGCTCGAGCTCCGGCAGCGCGGTGATGCGGCCCTCGGCGTCGAGCACCGGCGTGAGGTCGCGCACCTCCGCGACGGCGACGAGCCGCGTGTCGCGCTCCTGCTCGCGCGCGACGGCGCGGAAGAGATAGACGTCGGGCGGCGCGGGCAGCCGCTCCAGCGCGAAGTTCGACAGCCGCCAGAGGTCCAGCCGCTGGGCCATCATCGGGTGCAGGCCGCGGAAGTCGACGTCCTCGGCGAACGGCCCGCCGCCCGCCGGGCGGGTGAAGCTGGTCAGCGCCACCCCGTCGGCGCTGCCCCCGGGATCGACCGCGGCGAAGACGACGCGCGCCACCGTCTCGGGCAGCGCGGCGCCGGCCAGCAGGCCCTCGAGCTCGCCCGTCCCGCCGTCGGCCCGGGCGTAGAGGTCGGCGAGCACGAGCTCGCCCGCCGGGAACGTGCGCGCGTGGTCGGCGAGTGCGGCCAGCGCGCGCCGGAGGTCGTCGGGCTCCACCCACGCGGCGGCGATGTGGTGCGGCACGCCGCCGTGCACGTAGGACGCGGTCACGAACGGCAGGCCGCCGAGCTCGGTGTGGGCGACGTCCTGGAGCGGGCGGATGCGGAAGTAGCGCCGCGTCATCGCCTCCACGAGCGCCTCGCGCGCGGCGCCGCCCGTGTCCCCGCTGCGGCGGGCCAGCAGCGGGGCGAGCGGCAGCTGGCAGCCGACGAGCGCGTTCACGCGCCGCTCGCGCTCCTCGTCGCCGCAGCCGTCGGCGAGCGCGCGCAGGTGCTCGTCCATCTCCGCATAGGTCTCCTCGCGCGTCGCCTCGACGAGCGGGCGGTCGAACGCCGTCCAGCGCAGCTCGCGCGCCAGCTCGGCGAGCGCGGGCTCGCGGGCGGAGAGCGTGTCCTCCAGCCGGTCGAGCACGGCGCGGTAGCGGTCGTCGGCCCAGTCGGCGCGGTCGCCGGGATGCTCGAGGTGGCGGGCCAGCACCGCCTGGATGGCGCGCCGCGCGGCGGGCGCGCGCAGCTGGCTCACGAACAGCCGGTAGCACGCGGCCTCGAGCGACGGCGTGCGCTCCAGGCCGCCGACGCCGTAGTGCGCGAGCGCGCGCTCGAGCGCCGCGACGAAGCGCTCGGGCAGGCCCTCCGCGGCCGGGTCGAGCGAGCGCAGGAACGCGTGCAGCCGCTCCTGCGGGCTGCCGAGCCCGGCGTCGTCGCTGTGCGGGCGGTCGAGCGCGCGCACGTCGGCGTACGCCTCGAGCAGCGCCCGCTCCCCCTCGGCGTCGACCGGCGCGCCGGCGAGCCGCGCGGCGATCGCGGCGGCGTCGCCCTCGTCGACGTCGTAGCCGAGCACGAGCCAGAGCAGCCGCTGCAGGTCGCCCGGTCCGTGCTCCCCGGCTGCGTCGAACGCGACCCGGCGCACGTCCTCGTCGCTGCCGCGCTCGTCCTCGACCGCGTCGATCTGGACCAGCGGCCGCCCGGCGGGCACGTGGGTGTTCGGCGCCACCAGCACCTGGCGCACGCGGCCGTGGACCGGCGACGTGAGCGACGCCTCCATCTTCATCGCCTCGGTCACGGCGACCACGTCGCCGGCCTGCACCTCGTCGCCCTCGGCGACCGGGATGGCGACGACGACGGCGGGGGCGTGCGCGCGGACCAGGCCGCCCTCGTCGCGCGACACGCGGTGGGGCACGCCGTTGACCTCGACGAGCAGGTCGGCGTCCTGGACGGCGGTGACCGTGCGATAGGAGCGGCCGGCGTACCCGAGCCGCGACTCGTGCTCGGAGACGCGCTCGAGCTCCACCTCGATGCGCGCGCCGTCCACCTCGACCTCGTAGCGCCCGGGCCCGAGCTGGCAGACGCCGAACGAGTAGCTCGCGCCCTGGTGGCGGAGGTCGATCGTCTCGCGCACCTTCGCCTCGGCGTGCGGGCGCCCGCGCCGCGCGAACGCGTAGAACTGCGACCGGTCGGTCGCGGTCGCCGCGTCGCGCAGCGCGATCGCCGCCCGCAGCAGCGCCACGTCGGCGTGGCGGGCCGACTCGACGTCCCCCGCGCCCTGGAGGCGGTCCAGCCAGCCCGTGTCGACGTCGCCGGAGACGACCTCGGGGCGGCTGAGCAGCTCGAGCAGGAAGCCCTGGTTCGTCGTGCCCTCCTCGATCATCGCCATCGTGTCGGCGAGCGCCCGGCGCAGGCGCGCGATCGCCTCCGCGCGCGTCGCGCCGTGGGCGATGATCTTGGCGATCATCGAGTCGAACTCCGGCGGCACCGTGTCGCCCTCCGCGACGCCGGTGTCGACGCGCACGCCCGGGCCGGTGGGGAGCCGCAGCACCGAGATGCGGCCGGGCGAGGGCGCGAACCCGCGGCCGGGGTCCTCCGCGTTCAGCCGCGCCTCGATCGCGTGGCCGCGGGGCGGGGGCGGATCGCCCTCGAGCCGGCCGCCGGCGGCGACGTGCAGCTGCAGCTTGACGAGGTCGGCGCCGGTGACGGCCTCGGTGACCGGGTGCTCGACCTGCAGGCGCGTGTTGACCTCCATGAACGAGAAGCGCCCGCCCTCGGGCTCGTAGAGGAACTCGACCGTGCCCGCGCCGCGGTAGCCGGCGAGCTTCGCCAGGCGCGCAGCGGCGTCCGAGACCTCGCGCTCCTGGCCGGCGTCGAGCGCGGGGCTGGCCGACTCCTCGACGACCTTCTGGTGCCGGCGCTGGTAGCTGCAGTCGCGCACGCCCAGCGCCCACACGTGGCCGTGGCCGTCGGCCATCAGCTGCACCTCGACGTGGCGGGCGACGGGCACGACCCGCTCCATCAGCACCGTCGGATCGCCGAAGCTCTGCGCCGCCTCCTCGCGGGCGCGCTCGAACGCCGACGGAAGGTCCTCGGCGCGCTCGACGCGGCGCATCCCGCGGCCGCCGCCGCCGGCCGCGGCCTTGACCATGAGCGGGTAGCCGATCTGCTCGCCGTGGCGGACCGCGGCGTCGGTGTCCTCGACCGGGCCGCCGCTCCACGGCGCGACCGGCACGCCGGCCTCCTCCGCGAGCTTCTTGGCCTCGACCTTGTCGCCGAGCGCGCGCATCACGTCGGCGTCGGGCCCGGCGAAGACGATGTCGAGCCGCTCGCACAGCTCGGCGAACTGCGGGTGCTCGGCGACGAAGCCCCAGCCGACCCAGGCCGCGTCGGCCCGCGTCTCGGTCAGCGCGCGCTCGAGCGCGTCGTAGTCGAGGTAGGCGGAGCTGCGACGGCCCTCGGCGTCGGTCCAGGCCGCCGGGCCGAGGCAGTGCGACTCGTCGGCCTGGCGCACGAACAGCGCGTGGCGCTCGTCCTCGGTGTAGAGCGCGATCACCGCGATCGGCTCGTCGCGCTCCTCGTTGAGCTCGCGGACCGCGTTGATGGCGCGCATGGCCGCCTCGCCGCGGTTGACGATGGCCAGGCGCGAGAACGGGCGCTGCGGGGCGCTCACGCCTCGGCCTCCAGCAGCTCGTCGAGCGCGGCGTGGACGTCGGCCGCCAGCGCGTCGGCGTCGGGCAGCGTCTCGGCGTCGGCGTAGATGCCGAAGCACGCCTGCCCGGCCACGGTGACCACCCCGATCGAGACGGCGTGGCGGCCGGCCAGGGGCACGGCGGAGTGCACGGCGGCCAGGCGGCAGCCGCGCAGGAAGCGCGGCACCGCGGGCCCGGGCACGCTCGAGACGGTCAGGTTGAACAGCCGCGGGTGCCCGAAGGCGCGGGCGAGCGCGCGCTGCAGCGAGCGCGGCGAGCGGGCGAGCGCGCGGAACGCGGCGTCGACGTCGTCGGCCTCGCCGTCCTCGCGGCGCTGCGCGGTGGCGCGGTTGATCTCCAGCAGCCGCGCGACCGGGTCGGGCTCGTCGCACGGCAGCGCGATGAACAGGAACGCGATCCGGTTGCCGCTGCCGGCATCGTCCTCGCCCGTGCGCACGTCGGCCGGGACCATCGCCTTCAGGCGCTGCGGCGGCTCGCCGCGGCGCTGGGCGAAGCGCCGCAGCCCGCCGGCGCAGGCGGCGAGCACGACGTCGTTCGGCGTCACCCCGAAGCGGCGGCGGACGGCCCGGATGTCGTCGAGCGGCCGGCTCGTCCGGACGTGCCGGCGGCGCGCGGACCCCGGCCGGTTCAGCGAGGAGCCCGGTGCGGGCGGGAGCAGGGTGTGCCCGAGCGTGCGCACGCCGCGGCCCGCGGCGGCCGGCAGCGCGCGCACGCGCGCCGGCGAGGCCGCGAGCCGCGCCGGGGCGAGCGCGAGCGCGACGCCGTCGCCGGCGCGCTCGGCCACCGCGCGGGTCAGCCGCTCGCGGCGCGAGGGCGCGGGGGCCGGCACCCAGCCGTCGCCGTCGAGCTCCGCCGGCGCGCGCCAGTCAGCCGGCTCGCGGTCGAGCAGCCGGTTGCCCAGCTCGGCCACGGCGGCGCCGTCGACCATGCAGTGGTGCATCTTGCCGACGAGCGCGATGCGCCCGTCGGCCAGCTCGTCGGCGACGTGGATCTCCCACAGCGGCCGGTCGCGCGGCAGCGGCACCGAGAGGATCCGGTCGACGATCGCGTCCAGGTCCTCGCCGGGCGCGTGGCGCAGATGGCGGACCGGGTCGTAGCCCGGGTCGTCGGCCCACACCGGCTCGTGCAGGCCGAAGGGGACCTCCGCCAGGCGCTGGCGGTAGCGCCGCGCGCCCGCCAGCCGCTGCGCGACGTGCTCGGCGAGCTCGCCGTGGCCCGGCCGCGGCTCGGCCTCCGGCGGCTCCAGCAGGGCCACCCAGCCGACGTGCATCGGGGTGCGCGGACCCTCCACGGCGAGGAAGGACGCGTCCAGCGCGGACAGGCGCTCGGCCGTCATGCCCCTCGTGTCCCCCGGCACGGCACCCGCGTATCCAATCGCACCCGCGTGCACGGCGCGGTCCGCCCCTGTAGGACTACGCAGACCCCGAGCAAGGAGCGCCTGTCGATGGCCGTGCTGCGTGACCACCCCTACGGGCAGTTCAACTTCCTCGTCGACCTCGGCACGGGCGACACCGACGGCCCCGACGGCGGGTTCCAGGAGGTCTCCCAGATCGGCATGGAGGTCGCGGTCGCCGAGTACCGCAACGGCAACGACAAGGAGAACAGCCCGCGCAAGATCGCCGGCCTCACGAAGGTGTCCGACGTGACGCTGAAGCGCGGGGTCATCGGCTCGACGGCGCTCTTCGAGTGGATCCGCCAGGTGCGCGACGGCGACCAGTCGACGCGCACGGTGACGATCCAGCTCATGAGCGAGGACCACACGGGCGCGGTCCTCGTGTGGCGGCTGCTGCGCGCCCGCATCGTCAAGCACACGTCCGGCCCGTTCAACGCGAAGGGCACGGACGTCGCGATGGAGGAGCTGACGCTCGCCTACGAGCGGCTGGAGATCGAGTGAGCGAGCCGTTCACGGCGTACCGGTTCCGGGTCGAGATCCTGCTGCCGGGCGCGCAGGCGCCGCTGTGCGACGCCGCCTTCGCCGAGTGCGACGGGCTCGAGCTGCGCTTCGACGTGCGCGCGCTGCGCGAGGGCGGTGACAACGTCCGCCAGCGCCTCGTCGCGGGCCCCGCGTCCTACGGCGAGGTGACGCTGCGGCGCGGCATGACGCCGTCGTTCGACCTGTGGGACTGGTGCGCGCTCGTCGCGCGCGATCCCGGCGTCCGCGCCGACGCCCGCGTGATCCTGCTCGCGCCGGACGGCGAGGCCGAGCACGTGCGGTTCCTGCTGCACCGCTGCCTGCCGGTGCGGCTGCGCGCGCCGCGCCTGGACGCGGTCGACGGCGTGGTGGCGATCGAGGAGCTGCAGCTCGCGTGCGAGGCGCTCACGCTCGACCGCCCCGGCCGCAAGCCGCCCGCCGGCCCCAAGGTGAAGGCCGAGCTGCTCGCGCCCTCCGAGACCGGCGTGGAGCCGAAGCGCCGCGTCGTCGTGCCGTTCAACCCGGAGTCCCTGCGCCTGAGCCACGGGGAGGACGGGCGCGCGACGCTGCGCCTCCGGCTCGACCTCGACGCCGGCGCGGAGGACGACGTGCGCCGCCTGACCGAGCCGATCGCCGCGCTCGCCGGGCTGCCGCGCGTCGTGTTCCGCTGGGGCACGTTCAACTTCGACGGCCGGATCGCGGCGATCGAGGAGGAGCTCGACCTGTTCTCCTCCGAGGGGCGCCCGCTGCGCGCGACGCTGCTGCTGACCCTGCGCGACGATCAGCCGACGCGGCGCGCCGTCACGTAGCGCTCGCCCCAGTACGGGCCGGTGATGGTGTGCTCGATCACGCCGGCGCTCGACGTGGCCGAGATGACCGTCGTGGCGCTCGTCGCGATGCCGACGTGCGACGGGCCCGAGCCGTCCGTGTCGAAGAAGACGAGGTCGCCGGGCTGGATGCCCGCCTGGGAGACCGGCACGCCCATCCCGACCTGGCCGTAGGTGGTCCGCGGCAGCGCGATGCCGACCGACCGGAACGCCCAGACGGTCAGCCCGGAGCAGTCGAACGTCGCCGGCCCGTTGCCGGCCCACTCGTACGGCTTGCCGACCTGCGCGCGGGCGGCGCCGATGACGCTGCCGGCGACGGCCGAGCCCGCGACCGACCGCTCGCCCAGCATGTAGCCGGTCGGCAGGCCGAGCGCGCCGAGCGTCTCCGGGCCGGCGATGCCGTCGATCTCGAGGCCGTGGGCCACCTGGTAGCTGCGCACCGCGGCGCGCGTGATCGGCCCGTACTCACCGTCGGCGGCCACGCCGAGCGCCTGCTGGAGCGCCGTCGTCACCCCGGCCTCCGACTGCCCGCCGCCGCCGAGCGCGGCGCGCGTGATCGGGCCGACCACGCCGTCGACCTCGAGCCCGTTGCGGGCCTGGAACGCGCGCACCGCCGCGCGCGTCTGGCGCCCGAAGGCGCCGTCCGCGGCGATGCCGAGCGCGCGCTGGACCGCCGCGACGTCGGGGCCGCGGGCGCCGCGCTCGAGCATGCCGGCGTGCGTGGCGGCGACGGCGTCCGGGGACGTCGCGAGGTCGGCGGCGGGGGCGACGACGGTGGCCGTGATCAGCGCGGCCGACACCGCGCGCACGGGCGTCGCCGTCCTCCGGGCGGCCCGCTCGCGCCGGCGCCGCGACCGGGCGAGCGAGCGGTCCCACAGCTCGAAGCAGCCGAGATCCCTGCGGCCGGGCGGGAGTGCCCGGATCGCCCATCCGTCGTCGAACAGCGCCACTGCCTCCATGACGCCGATCCCATCAGACCGCTCAGACGGACCCGTACTGCTCCTCGGCGTACCCGAGCAGCCCGCACGCCTCGAGCCGCTCGGCCGGCGCGCGGAACGTGACCTGGACGACGCCGGGGTGGCGGCCGATCTCGATCGCGCCCGAGATCGTGGCGCGGTTCATCACCTCGGGCACGGGCACGCCGAGCAGGTCCGCGGCGCGCGCGAGGCCGTTGTCGGTCGCCGAGTTCAGATCCGGGCCGGTGCCGATCACGGAGATCGGGTGGGACTCCTCGAGCGCGGTCATGCCGTGCCGCCGCGCCACGGCGAGCGCCTGCGCGCGCTCGGTCGCCGACAGCGGCTGCGCGAGGTACGGGAGGTCCTCGGCGACCGGGAAGAGGACCGGCCCGTCGATGCCGAGCCCCTTGAGCACCTCGACCTGGAGCGTGACCGTGCCCGACACGTCGGCGGTGTGCCCGGCGATCTCGCCGTCGCCCTGGAGCGCGTGCATGTCGCCGAGGTAGACGCCGCCGCCCGGGACCTTGACCGGGCAGACCAGGATGGCGCCCGCGCGGACCGCGTCGACGTCGAGGTGCCCGTCGGTCTTGTGACGCTGGAGCTCCTGCGCGTCGAGCGCGTAGCGGTGCGGCGCGCCGACGAGGAAGGCGCCGAAGTCGCCCGCGTTGTGCGAGTCGGGGATCGTCGTCGACGGCGAGGTCCCGAGCTGGCCGAGGAACGGCCGCAGGCGCGTGGCGAGGCCGACGATGTCGTGCGGCGCGAACGTGAGGATCGGGTTCTGGACGGAGTGCTCCGGCAGCGCCGCGACGCGGGCGGCGTCGCGCGCGAGCGCCTCGGCCGGCTCGCCCGGCAGCGTCACGCCGACGCGGCGGCGGTCGTCGAAGGCGATCGTGTAGCCGTTCGTGAACGTGAACGGGGTGGCGTCGGCGCCGCAGCCCGCGCAGCGCACCGCGCCCTCGCCGATCCCCTCGAGCCGCGTCTCGGGCCATTCGGCGCCGCAGCCGGCGCACACCGCCGCGCAGTAGGGGTCGCCGTTGAAGCGGCCCTCCATCGCCTGGTCGTTGCCCGAGGCGGTCGCGGCCGAGGTGACGGCGATGGCCTTGATGCGGATGGCGATCGCGTCGCCGGGCTCGGCGCCCGCGACGGCGACCGGGCGGCAGACCTCGTGGCCGCCGCGGATCGCCGGCGTGATCATCGGCCCCCAGCACCCCGGCGCGGGGTTCCAGACGATGTGGCCGCCGTCGGCGACGGGACCGAGCTGCTCCACGTCGGGGCCCAGCAGCCCGTCGGTGAACGTGTCGACGAAGACGGTCGGATGCGCGGTGGTCTGGTCCTGGATGGCCATGGGGGCTCCTGAGGTCAGCCGCCGGAGACCGGCA
Organism: uncultured Solirubrobacteraceae bacterium; assembly: GCA_963827335.1. GTDB lineage: Bacteria > Actinomycetota > Thermoleophilia > Solirubrobacterales > Solirubrobacteraceae > DASQMT01. Next base: position 78,509 of record CAWHAP010000020.1, on the reverse strand, counting down.
GCAGGAGGGCGACCTCCTCGCGGTGGGCGAGGGGCCGCGCGGTCGGGACGTGCTCCCCCGCCACCACGGGCAGGACGGAGCGCAGCGCGGGGGCGAGGTCGGGATGGGTGTCGCGCAGGCGCGCGTAGAGGTCGGCGACCGTGGCGCCGTCCGCGAGCTCGACGGTCAGTAGCGGCGCCGCGGAGAGCCGGGAGAGCCCGGCGCCCAGACGCACCCGCACCTGCATGCCGCGGACACTATCGTCGGAGGCATGACGACGGAACAGGGGATCCCGCAGCGCCGGCTCGGCGCGAGCGGGCTGCACGCCGGGGCGATCGGGCTCGGCTGCATGGGCATGACGTGGGCCTACGGCGGCGAGCGCGACGACGCGCGCTCGGCGGCGACGATCCACCGGGCCATCGAGCTCGGGGTGACGCTGATCGACACGGCCGACATGTACGGGCCGTTCACGAACGAGGAGGTCGTCGGCGCCGCGCTCGAGGGCCGCCGCGACGAGGTCGTGCTCGCCACGAAGGTCGGGCTCGTGGTCGAGGACGTCGCGACGTACGCGATGGTCCGCGACGGCCGCCCGGAGCACGTGCGCGAGGGGATCGACGCGTCGCTGGGCCGCCTCCGCACCGACCACGTCGACCTCTACCAGCTGCACCGCGTCGACGAGCACGTGCCGCTCGAGGAGACCTGGGGCGCGCTGGCCGAGGTCGTCGCCGCCGGCAAGGCGAGGGCGATCGGGCTGTCCGAGGTCACGGTCGAGCAGCTCGAGGCGGCGCACGCGATCCACCCCGTGGCCTCGGTGCAGTCCGAGCTGTCGCTGTGGACGCGCGACCGGCTCGACGACGTGGTGCCGTGGTGCCGCGCGCACGACGTCGCGTTCATCCCGTTCGCGCCGCTCGGCCGCGGCTACCTGACCGGGAAGGTCACGGCCGACTCGTTCGGCGACCGCGACTTCCGGGCGCGCAACCCGCGCTTCACGCGCGCGGCGCTCGACGCCAACCTCGCGATCGTCGACCGGGTCCGGGCGGTGGCGGAGCGCCACGGCGCGACCGCCGCCCAGGTCGCGCTCGCCTGGGTGCTCGCGCAGGACGAGCTGATCGTGCCGATCCCGGGGACGACGAAGCCCGAGCGCGTGGAGGAGAACGCCGGCGCGGCGACGCTCGCGCTCGCCGCCGAGGACCTGGCGGAGCTCGACGCCGCCCCGCCCGCCGTCGGCGCACGCTATTGAACGTGCGCGTCGGCATCCAGCTCCCCGAGGTGGAGCGCGAGGTCCGCTGGCCCGAGTACCTGGCCATGGCCCGGGCCGCGGAGCAGGGCGGCTTCGACTCGATCTGGCTCGGCGATCACCTGCTCTACCGCGAGGAGGGCAGCGGCGAGCGCGGGCCGTGGGAGGCGTGGACGCTGCTGGCCGCGCTCGCGGCGGCGACGGAGCGGGTGCGGCTCGGCCCGCTCGTGGCCTGCGCCGGCTTCCACCCGCCGGGCCTGATCGCCAAGATGGCCGCGACCGTCGGCGAGGTCAGCGGCGGGCGCTTCACGCTCGGGCTCGGCGCGGGCTGGAACGCGGCGGAGTACCGCGCCTTCGGGATCCCCTACGACCACCGCGTCGGGCGCTTCGAGGAGGCCTTCGCGATCGTGCGCGGGCTGCTGGCGGGCGAGCGCGTGACGCTCGACGGGCGCTGGTGGCAGGCCGACGACGCCGTGCTGCTCCCGCGCCCGGCCGCGCGCATCCCGCTGATGATCGGGTCCAACGGCCCGCGCATGCTCGGCATCGCGCTCCCGCACGCCGACGCGTGGAACACCTGGTTCGACGACTACGGCAACACGGCCGAGGGGTTCGCCGCGCTGGACGCGCGCATCTCGGACGCGGCGCGGGCCGCCGGCCGCGATCCGGCGGAGATCGCGCGCAGCGCGTGCGCGCTCGTCGCCCTGGACGGGGCCGGGGAGCGGCCGCACGAGGTGGCGCCGCTGACGGGCGGCCCGGAGGCGATCGCGGCGCGCATCCGCGAGCTGGGGGAGGCGGGGGCCGACGAGGTGATCCTCGTCGCCGACCCGATCACGGAGCGGTCGATCCGGACGCTGGCCGAGGCGGTCGCGCTGGTGTGACGCGCTCGGAGGGCGCCGGCGAACGTCAACACCGGCATTGAGGGGGGCGAGTCCGGGTGGGCGTGCCCCCAACGTCACATCCGCTCGACGATCTGGGCGCCGTGCGACGTTTGGGTCCTATAGCACCCCCAACGTCGCATCGGCTCGGCGATCCGGGCGGCGTGCGACGTCGGGGGCGCGACCGCACCCACCCGGACCCGCCCCCTCAATGCCCGCCGTTGACGTTCGCCGGCGCCGCCATCACGCCCGCGTCTGAGCGGCGTCAGTCCTCGTCGGGCCAGACGCCCGCCTCGCGGTTGCGCTCCTCCTCCTCGCGCTCGCGCTCGCTCGAGATCGTGAGGCGCACGAACACGTTCGCGAGCACCACGAGCAGGGCGACGCCGAGCAGCGCCACGCCCGCGCCCTGGCCCGTCTCGTCCCCCACCACGAGCAGGACGATCCCCGCGAGCGCGATCAGCGCCGGAAGCCCGATCCGCACGAGGCGCATGCCGGCCACCCTACGCGCCGAGCCCGAGGAAGCGCGCGGCGTCGCGCACGACCTCGTCGGCCGGGGCGAGCGGGTGCACGGCGCGCACGGCGAGCCGCGGCACGGCGCGGTCGAAGAGCGTCACGTTGAGCCAGCCGGCCTCCAGCGTCGACCACCAGCGCAGGCCGTCGGCACCGGGATGGTCGTCGAACAGCCGCACGGCGTAGGCCTGGGTGGCGGCGCGGCGCGTGGTGGCGACGGTGGACGGGCGCAGCGCCTCGGCCGCCAGCACCGCGGGATCGTCGAGGTCGAGCAGCGACGCGCCGGCGGACAGCTCGAGCTCGGCCAGCGCCAGCGCGCGCCCCGCGCGCTCGAGCAGCTCGGGGCGCAGGTCGCCGGTGCCGCGGAACGGCGCGAGCGCCTCCGTCACGGCCGAGACCGCCGCCTCGGTCACGTACAGGCAGCCGTAGCGCGCCGGGGCGTCGTGCCGCGCCGTGCCCTGGAACGGGCGCGGGAACCACAGCGCGCCGCCGGGCGCCGCGTGGCCGGGCCGACGGGTCCCAGGGCAGGACCCGCCAGAGGATCACGCGAACGAGCCGGCCCGCTCGGACGCGATCGCGTCCAGCAGCTCGCGCGCCTGCCCGCGCCGGATGAGGTCGAGCGGGCGCCGGTCGCCCAGCCCGGGGTTCAGCCCCAGCAGCCAGCGCTCGGCGGCCGCCGTGGGGTAGAGGCGCAGCAGGTTCGACATCACGAGCTCGAGCAGGTCGACGCGCTCGGCGTTGAGCTCGTCGATCCCCTGGCCCTGGCGCCAGCGCGTGACCTGCGCGGGGCTGACGCCGAGCAGCTCGGCGAGCCGGCGCTGGGAGCCGAAGTCGCGGCTGAGGGCCTGCACCTTCTCGGCGGTCGTCACGGGCATGCCCCGGATGCTAGCGCAACAGAAAGTGTTGCGCCAGCACCCGGAGCCGGGCGTCACGCGGTGGCGAGCTCGCGCTCGGCGGCCTCGACCACGCCGGCGCGGTCCTTGTGCGCGCGCTCGTACTCGCGCACGGCCTTCGCCTCGTCGTCGGACGCCTTGCCGAGGGCGGTGCGGATCTCCTCGACCGTCTGCGCGTCGTAGCCCGCCCACGGCTCGCTCGCCCGCAACGTGCGGATCCGCGCGGTCACCGTCGTCCGGTTCTCGCCCTTGCGCTCGAAGGCCTCGACCTTGGCGAGGTCGACCTGGGAGAGGCCGGGCAGGCGCGCGACGATCTCGTCGGCGGTCAGGCTGCCGTACCGCGCGATCGGCAGGTCGCCCTCGGACGCGACGACGCCCCTGGCCGTGCCCTCGGCACGCGCGACGGCCGGCGCCTTGCGGGCCTTCGCGGCGCCCTTGCGCGCGGTCTTGCGGGCGGTCGAGCCGGCCGTCGTCTTCGCGCTGCGCGCCGCGGCGCGGGTCGCGTCCGCCGCACCCGTCTTCGTCACGTCGTAGGTGCCGTTGCCGCGCACGTCGCTGCCCACGACGGCGTCCGTCAGCTGCGGGATCTGGGCGAGGACCTGCTCGAGCATGCGCTCCTCGTCCTTGCGGATCGAGGCGGCGAGGCGCGCCGTCTGGTCGTCGCCGACCGCCGTCGCGAGGCGCTCGATCGCCGTGTAGGTCGCGATCTCGAGCGCCTCGGTCGCCGCCGCGTCCTTGGCGTTCTTGAGCACCTTCTCCTCGCCGCCGGAGCCGCGCAGGAGATCGATCGGGGTCTTGCCGAGCGCGAGGGCCTGGGCGATCACGCTCTCGGCGATGCCGATGCCGGCCTGCAGCGGGTTGCCGCCGTGGCCCAGCTCGTCGAGGCGGGCCTCGAGCCGCTCGGCATGGTCCTGGGTCTCGCGCAGGTGGCGCTCGAGCGCCGTGCGGTAGGCGCCGCGCGGCGTCATCGCGATCTGGGACTGCAGCACGCGGGTGAGCCCGTGCTCGCTCGCATGCGCCTCCTCGAGGTACTGCACGATCTTCTGGGTGGCGTTGGCCATGGGGTTCGTTCCTTCCACGATGTCTCTTGAGGTCTCCGGTTGTCCTACCCGGAGGGAAGCGGAAGCGAACAGATGTTCGTGTGCCGATCCGCACAAGCGGGCCCATGGGACCGGCGGTCCTGTCAGATTGCGGATGCTCCGGACCGGCGGCCCATTGGCGGACCGGGGTCCGCGTGCTGCCATGGGGGACATGCCCGCTGCCGAGCTTCACGTGCTGCCCGACGCCGGGACCTGGATCGTCGGCAAGGACGCGTCGAGCCCCGCGATGTCGCGCCACGCGACGGCCGACCAGGCCGAGCTGGAGGCGCGGCGCGCCGCCGTCGCCCGCGGCGTGCACCGGGTGTTCCTGCACGACCGGTACGAGCGCGTGCGCACGATCCCGATCGCGCCCGTCCGCCGCTAGTCACAGCCAGCCCGCGCGCTTGAAGCCGCGGTGCAGCGCGAACGCGGTCACGACCATCAGCGCGACGACGAGCGGGTAGGCGCCCTCCAGCGCAGCTCGGGCATGTGCTCGAAGTTCATGCCGTAGAAGGAGGCGATGAACGTCGGGACGGTGATGATCGCCGCCCAGCCGGAGATCCGGCGCACGACGTTGCTCCGCTCGACGATCATGCCCCGGATCTTTACCCGTCGGCGAGGGGATGCGGCAACTCTTCTGACCGGCCCGCTCACGAAACCTCGCGGCGGTCCGAGGGTAGGTAGGAAAAGCAACCTTCCCAACTTAATGCCGATCCTCCCCGCCAAGCCCCGCTTCGCCCCGCGCGCCGCGGCCACCACCGTGCGCCGCCGTGTGCGCCCGCACATGGTCGCCGTCGTGCAGACGGCGACCGCTGCCGTCGGCGCGTGGTGCCTCGCGCTCCTGCTGCTGCCGACCGAGCGCCCGGCGTTCGCGTCGATCGCCGCGATCATCTGCCTCGGCGCCACGTACGGCCAGCGCCGCCGCCGCGCGGTCGAGCTCATCAGCGGCGTCGTGCTCGGCATCGCGATCGCCAGCGTGCTCATCTTCGTGATCGGCACGGGCCCGCTGCAGATCGCCCTGCTCGTCGTCCTCGCGATGAGCGCCGCACTCGTGTTCCGCGGCGGCGAGCTGCTCACGAACGAGGCGGCGATCTCGGCCATCCTGCTCGCGTCGATCGAGCCGGCCACGTCCGGCTTCTCGGCCGACCGGATCCTCGAGGGCCTCATCGGCGGCGGCGTCGGCCTCGCCGTCGCCTCGCTCCTGCTCCCGCCCGATCCGGCCACGATGGTCGGCCAGGTCGCGCAGACCGTGTTCGGCAAGCTCGGGCGCGCGCTCGAGGAGACGGCGGACGCGCTCGAGGCCGGCGACCCCGGCCGGGCCGAGCACGCCCTGATCTCGGTGCGCGCGCTCGACGCCGACGTGCACGAGCTCGAGGAGGTGCTGTCCGTGGCGGTCGAGACGGCGCGCTTCGCCCCGACCCGGCGCAGCGAGCTGGGGCTCATGCAGCGCTACGAGGCGACGATGCCGCAGCTGGACTTCGCGGTCCGCAACACCCGCGTGCTGGCGCGCTACGCGGCGCGCCAGGTGCGCCAGGGCGACGCGGCTCCGCAGCTGGGCGGCGCGGTTCGCGAGCTGGCCTCGGCGGTGTGGGTGCTCGCCGCCGTCTACGAGCAGCCCCACCGCACGAGCGACCTGCGCGACGTGGCCGTCGCGGCGGCGCAGCGTGCCGAGGAGATCCACGAGCGCGAGCCGTCGCTGCTGACGACCCAGATCGTCGGCCAGGTACGCTCGGTGGCGGTCGACCTCGTCCGCGCCGCCGAGGCGCTGCACGCGCCGCCCGAGGCCGCGGCGCCGGCCTGGGACCTGCCCACCGAGGAGCTCCTCGCCGTCTGACTCAGGCGTGGAAGGCCGCGAGCCGCGCGGCCTCCTCGTCGAGCCCGGCCCTGTCGGCCTTCGACAGCGGCGCGAAGGGCTCCAGCCGGATCTCGCCGTCCTGGTGGCGCCACGTCCCCGCCACCGCGCCGTCGACGAGGAAGCTCGGGAACGACGCCGGCGCCTTCGTGTTGAACAGGCGCGGGCGGTACGCCTCGGGGAGCACGCCGGTGCGCCGCGCGTGCACGAGCAGCGTCGCGTCCCACGTCGGCAGGAAGCGCGGCGGCGCGGGCGCCTCGCCGTCCGGGAGCAGCCCGTCCGGGACGTCGAGCAGGTCCTCGCCCTCCTCGCTGCGCAGCCGCTCGAGCGCCATGCCCGCGAGGATCCGGTCGAGCGGCCGCAGCGCCAGGCCCGTGAAGCTCGCGACGTCCTTGCGCGTGGCCGGCCCGAACGCGGCCAGGTAGCGGGCGACGAGCTGCGCGCCGGCCTCCGCCGCGGTCTGCTCCGGCTCGGGGCCGACCCACGCCTCGGCGAGCGCGAACAGGTCGGCGCGGCGGCGCTCCCACGTGCCCGACGGCGGGGCGCGCACGAGATCGACCCAGAGCCCGACGCCCGCGGCGCGCTGCCGGCCGACGAGCGCCTCGAGCTCCTTGCGCGCCAGCACGCCGCCGTCCGCCAGCCGCGCGCGCACCGTCCGCGCGGCGGCGGCCATCGCGGCGGCCGTGGTCGGCTCCGGCCGCGTGCGCAGCCACAGCTCGCGGCGCGCGGCGCGGGTGGCGAGCGCGAGCGGCCAGAAGTCCTCGCGCGACACGAGGTGGATGGTCACGCGCATGAGCGTCGCCTGGACGGCCGAGCGGTCCTCCAGCGCGCGCGTGAGGGCGGCGCGCTCGAGCCCGGCGAGCCGCGACCAGAGGCCGACGTACATCGACGGCGCGTACTGCGCCTGGATCCCGCCGGCGTGCTCGAGCGCACGCGGGAGGGGCAGGGCGAGGCGCTCCAGCAGGCCCTGCCGGGCCAGCAGCGCGCGGTTGAGCTCTCGTCGCGACAGCACGCGCATGATCGGTCGCGCAACGCTAGCGGCCGACCGTCGGTCGAACCGCCTCGGCCCGGCGGGACCTAACAACCGGCCCCGCCGCCGAGCAGCCTTGCGGGACCGTGAGGAACGAGCTCCCGAGGAGATCAGGATGACCAGGCTGACGTTCGCATGCCCCGAGACCGGCAAGGTGCTGACGGCGATGACCGTCGACGACGCGGAGGCGTCCGTGCGCATGGCCGTGCACTGTCCGAAGTGCTCGAAGCTGCACTTCTTCGAGTCGGCCGAGGCGGTCGAGGAGCAGGCGGTGGCGATGGCCTGAGGGGGTAAGGGGGGTACCGCCTCAGGTAAGGGGTCCCGGGGGCGGATCGGCGCCATTCGCCCGATGTGGAAAAGGGGTGCTCAGAGGATCATTCAGTCCATGAACACCACCACTCCCACCAAGGTCCTCCAGTGGCTCCGCGGCCCCGTCCAGGGACTCCCGAGCGGCAGCGCCGCCGACGTCGAGATGCGCCTCGCCGGGGATGCCGACATCGAGCAGATCGAGCGGCTCGCACAGCTCGACTCGCGCCGCGCCCCCCGCGGGCCGGTCCTCGTGGCCGACGTCGAGGGCGACCTCTGGGCCGCCGTGTCGCTCGACGACGGCCACGGCGTCGCCGACCCGTTCCACCCGACCGGCGAGCTCCTCGCCCTGCTGACGACCCGCGCGCAGCAGCTGCGCCGCGGCAACGGCCGGCGCCGCACGCGCGACCTGCCGCGCGTGTTCCCCAAGGCGGGCTACGACCACCCCGCCTGGAGCTAGCCGGTGCGCGACCGCACCCGCAGGGTCGCGCGCATCCCCGCCGCCTCGTGTCCTGGCAGGGTGCACCAGAGCCTGTACTTCCCGGACCGCAGCCTCCAGGTCGCCTCGCCCAGCTCATCCGGCTTCGTCTCGCGCACCCGGTACGTCCTCCCCACGCGCGCGCCGAGCCGGGTGACGCGGCGGGCGGCCAGGTCGTGCGCGTCCTCCCCCCGGTTGTAGACCTGGATCGCCAGCCTCCCCGCCCGGATCGACTGGCGCGAGGCGATCAGCATCCACTCGTCCGCCGTGACCAGCATGCGCGCCGGCGGGCGCCCGGCAGCACCGGCGGGCGCGGCGAGCGCCGCCAGCAGGGCCGCCGCGGCGAGCAGCGCCCTCACTTGACGAGCTGCGGCCGCGCCACGCGCGCGGCGTCGGGGATGATCCCGGCGGCCTCCGTCCCCAGCCACTGCTCCAGCAGCCCGGCGTAGACGCCGCGGAAGTCGGAGGTGGCGCGCAGGTTGCCGTGGTCGTCGAGCACGTCGAGCCCCGGGAACTCGCCGATCATGCGCCCCGCGGCCCGCGTGCCGATCAGGAGCCCGAGCCCGGCGGCCCCGTGGTCGGTGCCCTCGGAGTTCTCGGCCGCCCGGCGGCCGAACTCGGACCAGACGTGGATCAGCACGCGGTCGGCCAGCCCGCGCGCCTCGAGGTCGCGCTGGAAGGCGGCGAGCGCGTCGCAGGCGAGCGTGAGCGGCTCGCCGAGCACCTCGACCTGGTTGGCGTGCGTGTCGTAGTCGCCGGGGGCGGTGATGGTCACGCAGCGCAACGGCAGGCCCATGGCGAGCATCTGGGCGAGCGCGGCGAGCCGCTCCGGGAAGTCGGAGTCCTCCGAGGCCGGATAGGCGACGGGGCTGGTGAACGCGGGCGCGTCGTTCTCGCCGGGCCGCAGCGGAGCGAGCTGCGTGCGCAGCGCCCCGGTGTGCATGGCGGCGCCCGCCACCTGCGCCATCGCGCGGTCGCTGCGCCGGTGCGCCGCCCCGATCCGGGCCGTCGCGTCGAGCATCAGCGCGTCGACGTCGCCCCACACGTCGCGCGCCCAGAAGTCGTAGCTCGTCGGCGTGTCGACGGCGGCGACGGGCACGCGGGCGGTCGCGAGCGCCGGCGCGAGCGAGTTGTCGAGCGCGAGCCCCTGGAGCGGGTTGTCGGGCGTGCCGACGCGGTCGAGGTAGCGGCCGAGCCAGCCGCTCCCCAGCCGCGGGTCCAGCGCGCCCACCTCGTAGAAGTGGCGCGACACGAAGTGCGACTGGTCGGGGTGCTCGTAGCCGACGGCGGGCATGACGGAGACCTTGCCCTCCCCGTGCAGCTTCGCGATCGCGGCCGCGGACGGGTGCCAGCGCAGGCGCGCGTCCTCGGCGAACGCGGAGCCCGTGCCGGGCGGCAGGGCGAGCTTCGGCCGCAGCCGCGCATAGGCGCCGTCCTCGGTCGGCGCGAGGAACGAGACGGAGTCGATCCCGCCGGCCAGGAAGACCTGGACGAGCACGGGCCCCGCGCCGCCGCCCTGCGCGATCGCCTCCTCCGCCTGCAGCGGGCCGAGCCTCCCGGCGCCGTAGACCGACAGCGCGAGGCCCGCCGAGCGCAGCAGGAACGAGCGCCGAGAGAGGCCGGTGCCCGCGGGGGTCGGCATGCCCGGCTCGACCACCGGCAGGCCGGCGCCGGCGGCGGCGCGCAGCTGCGCGGTGCGTTCGTAGTCGCGGCAGTGGTGGGCCATCAGCTCGTGTGCAGGTCGGGGGACGTCGCGATCAGCATGCGCAGGGCGTTCTGGCGCAGGATCGCGTACTGCTCCTTCTTCCACGGCTGGTCGGCGGCGGCCGCGGCGCGCTGGGCGAAGCCGACGAGCTCGCGCTGCGTGGCGCGCGACAGGGACGGCCGGCCCCAGAAGCGGTGGGCGGCGGCGACGGCCGCGCGGGGGCTCTGCTTGTTCGTGCCCGGGTACTTCGTCCGCTCGGGATCCGGGTTCAGCGTGCGGCCCTCCAGCGCGTAGTTGGCCACCATCCAGCGCCCGCGCCAGGTCGCGGTGTCGATCCAGCGGGTGTCGTCCCAGCCGGCGACGTTCGGCGGCGCGAACAGCGTCTGGCCCGTCATCTCGGTCAGCCACGACCAGGAGCCGGTGTCGATCCCGCGGCCGAGCGCGCGCAGCAGGCCCGCCGTGTAGACGATCGGCGGCTTGACCATGCGCGGGCCGGTGTGGAGCGCGGGGTGCTTGAGGATGGCGGCCACCACCGGGCGGATGTCGTGCCCGGACCGCTTGTAGAGCCGCTCGAGCCCGCGCCGCGTGGCGGGGGGCGGCGGGGTGGGGATGAAGTAGCTCCACAGCTTGGTGACGAAGAAGCTCGGGTGCTTGGCGTTGCGCACCGCGAGGTCGGCCGCGTCGCGCCAGTCGTAGTGGCCGTGCTTGCCGTAGATCCGCATCGCCTTGCGGTCGTGGAGCGCGCGGTCGAAGCGGAAGTCGACGAGCCCGGCGCCGTCGCGCCAGTCCGCGCGCCAGCCGGTGAGCGCCCGCGCCATCTGGCGCACGTCGCGCTCGGTGTAGCCGCGGCCGGCGCCGAGCGTGAACAGCTCCTGCAGCTCGCGGGCGTAGTTCTCGTTCGGCGCGTCCTCGCGGTTCTCGATCCCGTTGAGCCAGACCAGCATCGCCGGGTCCTTGGTCACGGCCCGCAGCAGCGAGCGGAAGTTGCCGAGCGCGTGGTCGCGCAGCAGCGCGTTCTGGCGCAGCATCCACTTCCCGTCCACGCCAGCCTTGCTCGTGGCGAACCAGTCGTGCCAGACGAGCGTCATGCGCTCCACGAGCGGCGCCTTCGTCCGGACCATGCGGTCGAGCCACCAGAGGACGTCGTGGCCCCAGACGTCGAGCGGCGCGAGCCCGCGGCCGTCGACCTTCGGGTCCGGGCCGCTCAGGCGGCGCGACCGCGGGTGGGTGAGCGCGTGCACGGCGCCCTCCAGCCCGAGGTCGGCGAAGCGCTCGGACTGGCCCTGCTCGGGGCCGAAGCCCGCGCGCCACAGCAGCCGCTCCGCCTGGGCGCGGCGGAACGGGCCGCGGTAGACGGGGACGTGCGCGCGCGTCGCGCGCGCCGGGACGGGGCGGTGCGGAGCCATGGCGACAGGTTGTACATCGGCAGGGGTGGTTCATGCGCTGACGTCAGGAGTCCGAGTGCCGACGGCGAATTCCCTCCGACGACGGCGCGACATCCGCACCGCTGTGGTGTTGTGACGTCGCGGATAGGGGTAATTTCACACGGGAGGGACGATGTTCCGACGGGTCATGGGTGTTGCGCTGGCGCTTGGTCTGCTCGCGCCGGCGACTGCGAGTGCCGCCAGACCGGCGGTCACGACGGGCGGGGCGGCGAGCATCACGCCGAGCACCGTCACGCTGAACGGGAAGGTCGATCCCAACCGCAAGGCGACGACCTACTTCTTCCAGGTCGGGACGACGCGGCTCTACGGCAGCAACACGGCCGAGACGCCCGCAGGGGCGGGGGCGAACCCGTCGCGGGTCAGCGTCCCGGTGACGGGGCTCGCGCCGTCGACGGTCTACCACTACCGCCTCGTCGCGCGGAACCCCGACGGGCTCACGTTGGGCAAGGACCGGACGTTCAAGACGCGGGTGCAGCCGCTCGGCGTGACCCTCGCGGCGGCGCCCGCCACGGTCGCCCCCGGCGGGGCGACGACGCTCGCCGGCCAGCTCACCGGCACGAACAACGCCGGCCGCCAGGTCACGCTGCTCGGCAACGCCTACCCCTACACGGGCGGCTTCGTGCCGGTCAGCAACCCGCAGGTGACGGCCGCGGACGGCAGCTTCGCGTTCCCCGTCCTCGCCGTGCCGGTGACGACGCAGTACCAGGTGCAGATGCCGACCAAGCCGGAGGTCGTGAGCCCGATCGTCGTCGTCGGCGCCGCCGTCCAGGTCAAGACGGACACGAAGAAGGTCAAGCGCGGCCGCCACAGCGTGACCGTGCGCTTCAGCGGCACCGTGTCGCCGGCCACGGACGGGGCGCGCGTCGACATCCAGAAGCTCCGCGCGGGCGTCTGGACGACGATCGCGCACACGCGGGCCAAGCACAGGAGCAGCACGAGCTCGCGGTTCAAGCTGCGCGTGAAGCTGTTCCGCAGCGGCGACTTCCGCGCGGTCGCGTCGCCCTCGCAGCCGCAGTACGTGGCCGGCGCGGGCCGGACGATCGACATCACGGTGCGCCGCTAGGAGTCTGTCGAAGAACAGGCGGTGCGCCTGGGGTCGGCACCAGGTGTGCCGACCTCTTCGACTGGCTCCGTGGCGCTATCCGGCGACGGTGCGCGCGGCGTGCAGCATGAAGCGCGCCGCGTAGCCGACGTCGTCGACGTGGACCCGCTCGTCGCGGTTGTGCACCCCCGCCTGCACCACGGCGGGCGGGGTGTACCGCGTGGGCCAGAAGCCGTAGCAGTGGGTCCCCCACGCGCGGCGCATGAAGAACGAGTCCACGAACCCGGCGCTGACCCTGGGGAGCAGGGCCGCACCGGGGTCGTGCTCGGCCAGGAACGACGCGCAGGCCGCGTAGAGCGGCGTGTCGAGGTCGGACACCGTCCCGCCCGTCAGCGGCTCGGGGTAGTCGAGCTCGTAGGGCAGGTCGTCGCCCAGCGCCGCGCGCAGCTCGCGCTCGAGGTCGGCCTGCGTCTCGCCGGGGAGCAGCCGGGCGTCGACGTCGACGGTCGCGCGCGCCGGCAGCACGTTGAGGGCGTCCGAGCCGTGCAGGCGCGTCGGCGCGAGCGTCATCGACAGCAGGCTCGGCACCTCGCCGCCGCACTCGCGATGGTTGGCCCGGACGGCGGCGAGCGCCGCGTCGAGGTCCCCGGACGGGTCGCCGCCCAGCCCGCGGATCATCTGCTCCACCACCGGGAGCACGCGGCGCTGTGGGCGGTGGCGCGCGATCCGGTCGATCAGCGTGGCGAGGCGCGGGACGGCGTTCGCGGCGAGGTGCGGCATGGAGGCGTGCCCGGCCTCGCCGAGCGCCGTGACGCGCACGGGGAGGCAGGCCTTCTCGGCGACGCCGATCGACACGGCGACCCTGCCGTCGGCGAGCTCGATCCGGTCGCCGCCGCCCTCGTCGACGGCGTAGTCGACGCGCAGGTCCGGCCGCGCCTCGACCAGCCACTGCATCCCCACGGCCGCGGTGCCGTCCTCCTCGTCGGCCTGGGCGATGAGCAGGACGTCGCCGCGCGGCCGGAACCCGTCGCGCGCCAGCGTGGCGAGCGCGACGGCGTTCGTGGCCGTCTGGTTCTTCATGTCGACCGCGCCGCGGCCCCAGACGTAGCCGTCCCCGTCCAGCTCGCCGCCGAACGGCGGCCGCTGCCAGTCGCGCGCGTCTGCGGGAACCACGTCGGTGTGGCCGGTCAGCGCGAGCGACGGGCCGCCGCCGCTGCCCCGGATCCGGGCGACGAGGTTGGCGCGGCCCGGCACGCGCGCGACGAGCTCGCACTCGACGCCGAAGCGCACGAGGTAGTCGCGCAGCAGCTCGGCCGCCGCGGTCTCGTTGCCGGGAGGATTCGAGGTGTCGACGCGGAGCAGCTCGCGCAGCAGCGCGACGGCTTCGGTCTGGAGGGCGTCGGGGCCGGTCATCGGCCGCGCGACTCTAGATGATCGCGGGCTAGAGTCCGTCGCCTTGGCCGACGAGCCGCCACAACTCGCCGGCGCCGGGCGCACCCAGTCGATCCGGCGCGCGTTCCAGGTGCTCGAGCGCCTCGCGGAGGAGCCCGGCGCCTCGGTGGCCGCGATCGCCCGCGCCACCGGCCTGCCGCGGGCGACGGTCACGCGCGTGCTCGCCTCGCTGGCCGACGAGGACGCGGCCGTGCGCGCCGGCGGCGGCTGGCGGCTGGGCCCGCGCGTCGCGCGGCTCGCGCGCGCCGTCGAGCCGCCGCTCGCCGAGCGCGCCGCTCCGGTCCTGGCGGGGCTCGCGGCGGAGCTGGGGGAGACGGTGATGCTCGCCGAGCCGGTCGGCGCGGCGGGCGCGCGCATCGTCGCCGAGGTGGCCGGCGCGCGCATGGTCGGCGTCGGCTCCTGGCTCGGCCGGACCGTCGAGGATCCCGCCTCGGGCTTCGTCCGGATGCGGCTGGCCGCGCTGGAGCCCGCGGCGCGGCGCCACGCGGTGGCGGGCCTGCGGCTCGTCGCCCACACGCCCGCGACGATCGTCGACCCGGAGGCGCTGCTGGCCGAGCTCGACCGGATCGCGGCGGCCGGGCGGGCGGAGGTCGTCGACGAGTACGAGGACGGGCTCGCGGGGCTCGCGGTCCCGCTGCGGGAGGGCGGGCACGTGCCGGCGCTGCTCGCCGTGTACCTCCCGACCGCCCGGCTGGACGCCGCGATGCGCGAGCGCGCCTTCGGCGCCCTGGACGCGGCGGCTCAGTCCCTGACGGGGGCGAGCGAGACGACGAGCGCGTCGTCCTCGAGCCACACGCGGTAGCGCCGCACCCGCATCCGCGGCGCCTCGGCGCACACGCCGCTGCGGACGTCGAACTCCCACTTGTGCCACGGGCAGCGCAGCTGATCCGCCGGCTCGCGCCGCACGACGCGCGCGCCGTCGCTCTCGACGCGGTGCACGAGCGTGCCGGCCGAGCACAGCGGCGCGCCGCGGTGCGGGCAGGCGTCGGCGAGGCCGTGGAGCTCGCCGTCGACCCAGACGAGGCCGATCCGCCGGCCGCCCGCCTCCACCGTGCCCACGCGGCCGGGCGCCGGCGCGGCGGCGCGGGGGAAACGGAGCGTCCTCATGCCGCCGCGGGCACGGGGACCCCGAACAGCTCGGCCGCGGTGCGGAAGCGGATCGGGTCGCGCCACGCCTCCGGCAGGGTGCGCAGCGTCTGCTCCGGGTCGTCGAAGTCCCAGTGCGGGTAGTCGGTCGCGTACATCAGCGTCCGCTCCGGATGCAGCGGCGCGAGCGCCTGCGCGAGCTGCTCCGGGTCGTCGGGCGACTCCAGCGGCTGGGTCGTGAAGCGCACGTGGTCCCAGACGTAGTCGGACGGCCGGCGCCGGCACCACGGGATCTCCGAGCGCGTCGCGCGCCAGTTCTGGTCGAGCCGCCAGAGGATGCCGACGTAGCCGACCAGGCCGCCCTCCATGAACACGACGCGGGCGCCCGGATGGCGCTCGAACACGCCGTGGCACAGGATCGACACGAGATGGCCGTGGAGCGAGCTGCCGTTGAGCGTGTGGAACTCCGTGTAGAAGTCCGGCATCCCGGCGCCGGTGAGCGGGCCGGACGTCCCGACGCCCTCGTAGTGCACGTGGACGGCGACCGGCAGGCCCACCTCGGCGGCCGCCTCCCAGATCGGGTCGTAGACGGGGTTGCCGTAGGGGATCCGCGCCGCCCCCGGCAGGAAGATCGAGGCGAAGCGACCGTCGCCGCCGTGGCGGCGGATCTCGGCGGCCGCCGCCTCGGGCCACTGCGCGGGCACGACGAGCGCCCCGCGCAGCCGCGGCTCGTGCCGGAGCCAGGTCTCCACGAGCCAGTCGTTGTAGGCGCGGGCCAGGCCGGCGGCCAGCCGCGGGTTCGGCAGCACGGAGAAGCTCGCCGCCTCGTCCGGGTTGGCGAGCGCGAAGATCACCTCGAACGGGTCGAGCACCTGGGCGCGCAGCTGGTCGAGCGAGAACCCGGGGAACATGGAGCCGGCCTCGACCGCCTCGGCGTCGTACGTGTCGCGCCGGATCCAGCCCGACGGATGGACCCACGGGTAGGTCGGCATGCTCAGCCCTGCGACGCCCGAGCGCTCGATCAGCTCGGCCGTGTGCGGATCCGCGAAGGGAACGAGCTCCTTCAGCGAGCCGTAGGTGACGTGCTGGTCGCAGTCGATGAGCACAGCGGTGACCGATATGCGGTCAGCAGATGACCGCTTGGTGCACAGAGGCTACGCGCGACGGCGGGTTCCGTCAACCGTCAACCCAGCGCGGCGCCCTTGCGCTGGTTGCACGGCGCGCACAGCACCTGCAGGTTCTCCACCGTGGTGGCGCCGCCCAGCGCGAGCGGGATCACGTGGTCGTACTGCAGGTCGAAGCGTGCGCCGCACTCGGCGCACGCGCCGCCGTCGCGCGCCCACACCGCGGCCCGCAGCGCGCGCGGGATCGGGCGGCGCCGGGCAGCGGGCGCGCGGGCCGTCGCGGCCGCGGCGTGGGCGCGCTCGAGCCGGCGCCGGAGGCGGTCGGCGCGCTCGTGCACCAGGGCGCGCACGTCGGCGGCCGCGAGGCCGTCGTCCTCCCAGTAGACGCGATCCGCGTAGAGCCAGTAGCGGCGCCGGCCGGCGTCGTGGAGCACGACCGGCTCGGCCGGCTGGCGGGCCTGGAGCACGCGGAACGCCCGCCCGCTCCAGCTCGCGTCCTCGTCCCAGCTCGCGTGGTAGCGCCAGCCGGCGAGCGTCCGCCGCCGGCCGAACTCCGCGTCCTTGACCTCGCGCAGCACGCGCCGGACCGTACGAGCCGGCCCCGACGGGCTGCACGAGGTCGTGCAGCTAGGGCATGTCCGGCGGGACGGGCGGCCCGTGGCGGTCCCAGTCGCCGCCGGGGCTGTGGCGATGGACCTCGACGCGGACGCCGAAGTCGTCCAGGTGCACCGTCAGGCGCTCGAGCATGTCGTCGGCCTGCTCCTGCGTGAAGCGGCCGGCCTTGACCTCGGCGGCGAGCTCCGCCTTGACGGCGGCCTTGATCGCGGCCTTCACGTCGGCGATGTCCTTGCCCTGCGCCTTGGCGACCTCCTCCAGCGACTTGCCGTCGCGGAACTGCTCGAACAGCTCGGACTGGGAGAGGCCGAGCGCCTTCGCGGCGGCCTCGATCACCTTCCCCGGTCCGCGGCCCGGACCGCCGAAGCCGGGTCCGGGTCGGCGGTGATGCAGGAACGGACCGCCGCCGCCGAGCACGACGCCCGACTCCTTGCGGCGCGCCTTGATGGCGTCGGCCTGCTCCTGGGTCAGCCGACCGGCCTTGACGTCGGCGGCGAGCTGGTCGTCCTGCGCCTTGGAGAGCGCGTCGCGCAGCTCGGATGGGGTCACGTCCAGGCGCTTCGCGGCGTCGGCGAGGACCGCCTGCTCGCGCTGCTTCGCGTCGTCGGAGCGGCTGGTCGCCACCGCGACGCCGGTGCCGGCGGCCGCGAGCGTCGCGACCGCCGAGATGGCGGCGATGCGTGTGCGTCTCATGCCAAGACCATGCGCGCCCCGGATAAGAGTCGATGAAGAACGGCGGTAGCCTCCGCGGCCGTGCTGCCGCCGGACGTCCACCGGATCCCGCTGCCGACGCCGTTCCAGATCGGCGACGTCAACGCGTGGCTGCTGCGGGGCGACCCGCTGACGCTCGTCGACGCCGGCCCGCTGATGGAGGAGACGGAGGCGCGGCTCGAGGCCGGGCTCGCGGAGCTCGGCCTGCGGGTCGAGGACCTCGAGCTGATCGTGCTCACGCACCAGCACGACGACCACGTCGGGCTGGCGGGCGAGCTGCGGCGCCGCTCGGGCGCCGCGGTCGCCGGCACCGCGGCGCTGGCGGCCTGCCTCGCCGACGTCGCGGCGAGCATGGACGAGGACGACGCCTACTCGGTCGCCCTGATGCGCCGGCACGGCGTGACGGAGAAGACGGTCGCGACGCTCGCCGGGATCAGCCGCGCGTTCCGCCAGTACGTCGCCGACGTCGAGGTCGACCGGCTCGTCGCCGACGGCGACGAGCTCGTGGCCGGCGGGCGGACCTGGCGCGTCCGCGAGCGGCCGGGCCACAGCCCGACCGACACGATCCTGGTGGGCGGGGAGATGGTGCTCGCCGGCGACCACCTGCTGGAGAAGATCTCCTCGAACCCGATCGCCCACGTCGCGATCGGCGCCGCCGACCCGATCGCGCTCGCGTCGGCCCCGGACCGGCCCCGCACCCTCGTCACGTACCTCGCGTCCCAGGCCGCCACCGCCGCCGATGACCGCGGGGAGCTGATCCTGCCCGGCCACGGCGACCCGTTCACCGGCGCCGCCGCGCTCGTCGCGAAGCGCGCGGGCATGACCGAGCGCCGCGCGGAGAAGATCCTCGCGGCGCTCGACCGCCCGCGCACGGCCGCCGACGTCGGCCGCGACCTCTGGCGCCACGTGCCGGTCACGCAGGCCTACCTCGTCCTCTCGGAGGTGCTCGGCCACCTCGACCTGCTCGAGGACCGCGGCGCCGTCGCGGCCGAGGAGCGCGACGGCGTCGTCGTCTACGCGCGCGCTACCGGCTCCGCTGGGCCCTGACCGTCAGCGCGGCGGCGCCGGCGATCAGCAGGAGGCCGAAGAGCACGAGGCCGGGCGCGTCGTCGGCCTCCCCGAGCACCATGGCGGCGACGCCGATCCCGGCGGCGGCGACCCGGTGGATGACGGCGGCCGGCTTCCTGGCCGCCAGCTCGAGCAGCATGCCGGTGCCCCCGAGGAGGACGCCGGCGAGGACGAAGTCGGCCACGCCCCAGTCGACCTCGTCGGTGACCTGCATCGCCACCAGGGTCGCCAGCAGGATTGCGGCCGTCACGAGCGCGACGCGGACGGCGGATCGGTTGCCGGGCATGTGCTTCTCCTTCGTCTGGGCGCGCCACGACGCGTCGGCGGGCAGGCCGCGGACCATCCGGGCCGCGATGCCCAGGGCGATGCGCCGGTCGCCGGCTCCGTGGGCGCGCTCGTGGGTGATGTGGTCATGCAGGTCGGCGTCGATCTCGCCGATCCGCCGCTCGGCGATAGGCCGGGGCAGGTTGCGCGTGTAGCGCCGTACCCAGCGTGCCACCAGCGCGGCCATGCGCTCGGGCGTCATGCGGGCTCCGATGCGGCGCGCGGGGCACGGCCCGTGGCCCGGGGAGCGGCGTCGGCCAGCGCCTGCTCGGCCGCGCGGGCGCCCTGGCCGGTCAGCTCGTACAGCCGCCGGCGCGGCCGCCCGTCGACCGCGGGGGCGTCCTCCCAGCGGGAGGCGAGCAGGCCGAGCTCCTCGAGCCGGCCCAGCGCCTTGTACAGCGTTCCGTGGCCCGTCAGCGCCCGCGACCCGCGCTGCTCGCGCATCGTCTGGGCGAGGCCGAACCCGTGGAAGTCGGGGTGCCCCGAGCGGCGCCGCGACAGCGCCGCGCCGAGGATCTCGAGCTCGATGGGCAGCAGCGTCCCTGGTTTGCGCCGAGGCATGCGCGAAGAATAGGAAGATATCTTCTCATTGGCAAGTCGGCATGCTGTCGGGCATGGACGGGAGCCCGCGCGGCCACTGGCTCAAGGCGATCGGGCATGCGCGCGGCCCGCTGGCCGAGGACTGGCTCGACACGCGGCCCGAGCTGCTGCGGCGGACCGGGTTCCCGCGCCGGCCGCGGATCGTCCCCGGCGACCGGCTCGTCTACTACGCGTCGGTGTGGCGTCGCGTGTTCGCGGTGGTCGAGGCGATCGCCGAGCCCGAGCCGCGCGAGCACCCGCGCTGGCCGTGGACGATCGCCGTCGAGCCGCTGCTCGTGGTGCCGGTCCTCGACGCTGCGCCGCCCGTGGAGGCGATCGGCGTCGCCCCGCGCTCGATGAGCCAGCAGTCGCACATCCGGCTGCGGCCCGAGCACTACGAGCGCGCCGTGGCGGCGCTCGCCTCCGTCGCCGCCTAGCCCTTGCCGGGGGCGCGCGGCAGGCGCACGGTGAACGTGGTCAGCCCCGGGCGCGAGTCGAGGCGCACGTCGCCGTCGTGGCGCTCGCGCACGATCCGGCGCGTCGTGTCGAGGCCCAGGCCGGTGCCCGAGCCGACCGGCTTGGTGGTGAAGAACGGCTCGAACACGTGGTGCTGCTGATCGGCCGAGATGCCCGGGCCGTCGTCGCTGATGCGCACCTCGACGCCGTTGTCGTGCCACGGGGCGGTCGCGATCCGGATCGTGCCCGTCTCCCCGAGCGCGTCGATCGCGTTGTCGAGCAGGTTCGTCCACACCTGGTTGAGCTCTGAGCCGTACACGCACACCCGCGGCAGGTCTGCGGCGTACTCGCGCTCGACGGCGATCCGGGTGTGCTTGAGCTTGTGGTTGAGGATCGTCAGCGTGGCCTCGAGGCCCTCGTGGACGTCGACCTCCTGGAGCGCCGCCTGATCCATGTAGGTGTAGGCCTTGATCGCCGCCACGAGCTCGGACATGCGCTGGGTCGAGTCGCGCAGGTCGTCGCTGAGCGAGCGGGCGCTGAGCGTCGTGGCGATCCAGCGCACCGCCGTCGGCAGCGCCTTGCCCGCCTGGGCCGCGACGGCGTCGAGCCAGGCCGGGTCGAGCCCGGCCGAGGCCAGCGGCTCGGCGAGCTGCCACGGGTCCGGGACGGCGTGCTCCTCCAGCCAATCGCCGATCGCGTCCTCGGCGTCGGACGCCTCGAGCCCGCCCTGCGGCGCGGCCACCTTCGCCCGCTCGAGCGCCTCGGCCTTGAGCTGGAGGAAGCAGGCGGCCTCGTCGCGCTCCACGCCCGACTCGACGAACTCGCGCATCACGCCGTCGAGCACGTCGAGCGCGTCGGCCAGCCCGGAGGCGGTGCGCTTGGCGGCCGCGACCGGGTTGTTGAGCTCGTGCGCGAGGCCGGCCGACATCCGGCCGAGGGCGGCGAGCTTCTCGCGCTGCTGCTCGGCGGCGCCGAGCCGCTCCATCACCGGCCCGAACGCGCGGATCACCTTCCTGAACGCGACGGGCGTGTCGAACAGCAGGCGGCGGAACTCGGGCGCGTCGATCAGGCCGATCCGCGCGCGCTCGGCGGCGCGCATCGTCACCCTCGACGGGTTCTCGCTCAGCGCGAGGATCCCCCCCGCCCACGTCGGCGCGACCTGCAGGTGGTCCCATTCCTCGCGGCCGTCGACCGTCAGGTAGCCGTTGACCGTCCCGTCGAGGATCAGCTTGAACGGCGTCGTCGTCTCGCCGGCGGCGACGAGCAGCTCCCCCGGCTCGTACCACTGCTCCCGCGCCGCCGCCGCCCAGCGCGCCAGCAGCGCCTCGTCGTCGACGCCGTCGAAGAGGTCGACGCGGCGGAGGTCCTCGACCGTGACGCTCACGGGTCCGCCAGGTACTGGTGGATGAACTGGACGCTCATCGAGCCCTCGCCGACCGCGCTCGCCACGCGCTTGATCGAGCGGTGCCGGACGTCGCCGGCCACGAACACCCCGGGCAGCGTCGTCTCCAGCAGGAACGGGTCGCGCTCGAGCGGCCAGCGGCGCCCGGCGGCGTCCGGGCCCGCGAGCACGAAGCCGCGCTCGTCGCGGCCCACCTGCTCGCCGAGCCAGTCCGTGTACGGGGCGGCGCCGATGAAGATGAACATCGCGGCCGCGCCGACCGTCTCCTCGCCGGCGGGCCCGGCGAGCCGCACCTCGTCCAGGTGGTCGTCGCCCTCGGCGCCCGCCACGCGCGTGTTCGTCCGCACCTCGATGTTCGGCAGCGCCGCGATCTGCTCGATCAGGTAGGACGACATCGACTTCGCGAGCGAGTCGCCGCGCGCGAGCAGCAGCACCCGACCGGCGCGGCGCGCCAGGAACACCGCGGCCTGGCCGGCGGAGTTGGCGGCGCCGACGACGATCACCGTCTGCTCCGCGCACGCCTCCGCCTCCACGACCGAGGCGCCGTAGTAGACGCCGCGGCCCTCCAGCGCCGCGACGCCGGGCGCGTCGAGCCTGCGGTACGCGACGCCGGTCGCGACGAGCACGCTGTGGGCGGCGAGCTCGCCGCCGCCGGCGAGCGTCACGACCCGCTGCGGGCCGCGCGCCTCCAGGCCGGTGACGTCCTGCACGGACAGCAGCTCGGCGCCGAAGCGGCGCGCCTGGTCGTGGGCGCGGCGCGCCAGGTCGGCGCCCGAGATGCCGTTGGGGAAGCCGAGGTAGTTCTCGATCCGCGAGCTCTGCCCGGCCTGGCCGCCGGGCGCCTCGCGCTCGACGAGGACCGTGCGCAGGCCCTCGGACGCGCCGTAGACCGCCGCGGCGAGGCCGGCCGGGCCGCCGCCCACGATCACGAGGTCGTAGAAGTCCAGCTCGGCCTGCGTCGGCAGGCCGAGCCGCCCGGCCAGCTCGAGCGTCGTCGGCGCCTCCAGCACGGTACCGTCGCGCAGGAAGACGGCGGGCAGCCGGTCGGCCGCGATGCCGGCGACGTCGAGCAGCTGCCGCGCCTCGTCGTCGCGGTCGAGCTCGACCCACTCGTAGGGCACGCGGTTGCGGGCGAGGAAGTCGCGCGCCTCGTGCGACGCGCGCGAGAAGCGGTGGCCGACCACCCGCGCCTCGGGGTCGGACTGCGCCGCCGCGTCCGCCTCCCAGTCGCCGAGCAGGTCCTCCAGCGTCGGGAACAGCCGCTCCTCCGGCGGGTCCCACGGCTTCTGCAGGTAGTAGTCGATCTGCGCGCGGTTGATGGCGGCGATCGCGGCGTCCGTGTCCGCGTAGGCGGTCAGGAGCGCGCGCTTGGCCTTCGGGAACAGCTCCCGCGCGCCCTCGAGCAGCTCGACGCCGGTCATCCCCGGCATGCGCTGGTCGGCCAGCACGAGCGCGAGCGCCTCGCCGCGCCGGCGCAGCTCGCGCATGAGCTCGTCGGCCTCCGCGCCGGAGCTCGCGCGCAGCACGCGGTACTCCTCGCCGAAGCGGCCGCGCAGGTCGCGCTGCACGGCGCGCAGGACGGGCGGCTCGTCGTCGACGACGAGCAGGGCTGGGCGGCGGGCGGTCGCCTCGGGCGCGGTCACGCGCCGGACCTTAGCGACCCGCCGATCGCGCTCCCGAGGGCCGTGTCGAGGACATGATCCGGTTCCATCTGGGGAAGGCACCATGCTTGCGCTCCGTACCGAATCGAGGAGGGACCGCCGTGCTGCCCGCCGCCCCGCTGATCGGGGTCACGACGTCCGAGCTGCGCGCCGCGGTGCTCACCCGGCCGCTGCGCGAGGGCGACCCGCCGCAGATCGAGATGGCGCTCGGCATGGTCTACATGCGCGCGGTGGAGCTGGCGGGCGGGCTGCCCGTCGTGCTGCCTCCGCTGGCGCCGGAGCGCGTCGCGCCGCTCGTCGCCCAGCTCGCCGGCGTCTGCCTGTCCGGCGGGCCGGACCTCGCGCCCGCCGGCTACGGCGCCGAGCCGCACGCCGAGCTGGGGCCGACCGAGCCGGGCCTGGACGAGTTCGAGGTGGCGATCGTGCGCGAGGCCGACCGGCTCGGGCTGCCGGTGCTGGGCATCTGCCGCGGGGTGCAGGCGCTCAACGTCGCGCGCGGGGGCACGCTGCACCAGCACCTCCCCGACGTGACGGACGGCAGCATCGACCACCGCCAGCTCGAGCCCGGCCACGTCGCGACGCACGACGTCGACATCGTCCCCGGCTCGCGGCTGGCGGACATCCTCGGCACCACGGCGACGCGCGTGAACTCGTTCCACCACCAGGCGATCGCGCGGCTCGGCGAGGGCCTGACCTGCGTGGCCACGGCGCCCGACGGCACGATCGAGGGGGTCGAGGGCGACGGCGAGCGGTTCGTGCTCGGCGTCCAGTGGCACGCGGAGGGGCTCGTCGGGCGCGCCGAGCACCTGGCGCTGTTCGAGACGCTCGTCGACGCGGCGGGCCGCGCGCGCAGCTTGCAGGCCGCATAGGCGATGTGCGGCTTCGCCGGGGAGCTCCGGCGCAGCGGTCCGCCCGACCGGGCGGCGCTCGAGCGGATGCAGGCGGTGCTGGAGCCGCGCGGCCCCGACGGACAGGGCCTGTGGATCGAGGGTCCGGTCGGGCTGGCGCACCGGCGGCTGGCCGTCATCGACCTCTCCGCGCGCGGGGCGCAGCCGATGGTCGACGATGGCCTCGGCCTCGCCGTCGTGTTCAACGGCTGCATCTACAACCACCGCGAGCTGCGCGCCGAGCTCGAGCGCGCGGGGCACGCGTTCGCGTCCGACGCCGACACCGAGGTGCTGCTCAAGGGCTGGGCCGAGTGGGGCGAGGGCATGCTCGACCGGCTCGCGGGCATGTTCGCCTTCGCGCTGGCCGAGCGCGACAGCGGCCGCGTCGTGCTCGCCCGCGACCGGCTCGGCGTCAAGCCGCTGTACCTATGCGACGGCCCGGGCGGGTCGCTGCGCTTCGCCTCCACGCTGCCGGCGCTGCTGGCGGGCGGCGGCGTCGACACGGCGGTCGACCCGGTCGCGCTGCACCACTACCTCAGCCTGCACTCGATCGTGCCCGCCCCGCGCACGATCCTGCGCGGCGTGCGCAAGCTGCCGCCGGCGTCGCTCCTCGTCCTCGAGCCGGACGGCCGGCGCCGCGAGCGGCGCTGGTGGGACCCGCCGTTCACGCGCGACGCGGCGCGCGCCGGCTGGACCGAGGCCGACTGGGAGGGCGCGCTGCTCGACGCCCTGCGCACCGCCGTGGACCGCCGCATGGTCGCCGACGTCCCCGTCGGCGTGCTGCTCTCCGGCGGGCTCGACTCGTCGCTGATCGTCGCGCTGCTCGCCGAGTCCGGCCAGCGCGGGCTGGCGACGTTCTCGATCGGCTTCCCCGACGCCGGCGACCGCGAGGGCGACGAGTTCGCCTTCTCCGACCTCGTCGCGCGCGAGTTCGGCACCGATCACCGGCAGATCCGGGTCGGCGCCGACCGGCTGGTGGCGGCGCTCCCGCACGCGATCGCGGCGATGAGCGAGCCGATGGTCAGCCACGACGCCGTCGCCTTCTACCTGCTCGGCCTGGAGGTCGCGCGCGACCGCAAGGTCGTGCAGTCCGGGCAGGGCGCCGACGAGGTGCTCGGCGGCTACTACTGGTACCCGCCGATGCTCGATGCGCCCGGCGACGGGCTCGACGCCTACGCGGACGCGTTCTTCGACCGCGACGACGCGGGGGTGGCCGCGCTCGTCGCCGCCGGCCGGCGCGCGGAGCACGACCCGACGCGCGCGTTCGCCGCCGCGTGGTTCGCTGCGCCGGGCGCGGACGCGCCGGTCGACCGCGCCCTCCGGATCGACGCCGAGGTCATGCTCGTCGACGATCCCGTCAAGCGCGTGGACAACATGACCATGGCCCACGGGCTCGAGGCCCGCACGCCGTTCCTCGACCACGACCTGGTCGAGCTCGCCGCCCGCTGCCCGCCGGAGCTCAAGCTGGCCGACGGGGGCAAGGGCGTGCTCAAGCGCGCCGCCCGCGGCCTCGTCCCGGACGCCGTGATCGACCGGCCGAAGGGCTACTTCCCCGTGCCCGCCCTCTCGCACCTGGACGGGCCGGTGCTCGAGCTGGTGCGCGACGCCCTCACCTCCGCCGCCGCCCGCGACCGCGGGCTGTTCCGGCCCGAGGTCGTCGCGGCGATGCTGGCCGATCCCGACGCGCACCGCACCAACCTCGACGGATCGACGCTCTGGCAGCTCGGCCTGCTCGAGCTGTGGCTGCAGGCGCAGACCTGACGGCCCGTAGACTCGCGCCATGGCGGCGCCCTCGACCGGCGCGCGGGTCCGGCTCGCAGAGCTGATCGCGATGATCTCGCTCGGGACCGACCTGGGGATGGGGCAGTCGATGGAGCACGTGATGCGCCAGTCGGTGATCGCGCTCCGCCTCGCCGAACGGCTCGGCCTCGACGAGGGGACGCGGGCGGTCGTGTACTACGCCGGGCTGCTGGGCTGGGTCGGATGCCACGTGGACGCGTACGAGCAGGCGAAGTGGTTCGGCGACGACCAGGCGCTCAAGGCGGACTACCGGCGGGTGGACATGGCGGGGACGGCTGCACGCGCGTTCGTCCTGCGGCACCTGGGCGCCGGCCGCGGGCCGGTGGACCGCGCCCGCGTGGGGCTGCGGTTCGCGGCCGAGGGCCGCCACGTCGCCGGCACGATGATCGAGAACCACTGGGTCGCGACGAACGAGCTGGCGGCGGCGCTGGGGCTCGGCGAGGACGTGCGCGGGGCCGTCTACCAGACGTTCGAGCGCTGGGACGGCAAGGGCGTGCCGGCGGAGTCCCGCGGCGAGGACATCCTCGTCCCCGCGCGGCTGGTGACCCTCGCCGACGTCGTCGAGATCTACCACCGCAGCGGCGGGGTGGAGGCGGCGGTCGCGGTCGCCCGCGAGCGCCGCGGCACGCAGTTCGACCCGGAGCTCGTGGACGTCTTCTGCGCCGAGGCGGACGCGCTGTTCGACGACATCGACGCGGCGACGACGTGGCACGCGGTGATCGAGGCGGAGCCGGCGCTCGAGATCGTGCTCTCCGACGCGGAGCTCGAGTCGGCCCTGGAGGCGATCGCCGACTTCACCGACCTGAAGTCGCCGTGGACGCTCGGCCACTCGCGCGGGGTGGCCGGCCTCGCGTCGGCGGCCGCGGCCCGCTGCGGGCTCCCCGTGCGCGACGCGACGCTCGTGCGCCGGGCCGGCCTGGTGCACGACCTGGGCCGGCTGGGCGTCTCCAACGCCATCTGGGACAAGCCCGGACCGCTCACCCCCACGGAGCGCGAGCGGGTGCGCCTGCACCCGTACCTGACCGAGCGGATGCTCGCGTCGTCGGCGGCGCTGGCGCCGCTCGGCGCGATCGCGGTCCAGCACCACGAGCGGCTCGACGGCTCCGGCTATCCCCGCGGGCTCACCGGCGACGCCCTGACGCCCGCCGGGCGGGTGCTCGCGGCGGCCGACGCCTACCGGGCGATGACGGAGCCGCGGCCGCATCGCGCGGCGCTCACCCCCGCGGAGGCGGCGGCGGAGCTGCGCGCCGGCGTCCGCGCGGCGCACTTCGACGGCGACGCCGCCGACGCGGTGCTGCACGCCGCGGGCCATGCGGGCAAGCGCCGGCGCGAATGGCCCGCGGGGCTCACGCGCCGCGAGGTCGAGGTCCTGCGGCTCCTCGTGCGCGGCCTGTCGAACAAGGAGATCGCCGAGCAGCTGGTGATCTCCCGCCGGACGGCGGGCAGCCACGTCGAGCACATCTACGCGAAGATCGGGGTGTCGAACCGGGCGCGCGCCAGCCTGTTCGCCGTCAAGCACGGCCTCATCGGCACTGATTAGCCTCGATCCACCGATCATCGTGGATGCATCCCCGTCTGGCCGTGATCCACGGCGGGGAGGCGCCGCGAGAATCGGTGGATTGAGGCTTAGCCGAAGATCGGGCGAACGCCCGATGAACGCGGGCCGCGCCGGACCTAGCGTCGTCCGGCATGACGACCCTCATGGACATCCCGCGCTCCCGCGCGCGGACCGTCGGCCCGATCGGCCGGCTCGGCGGTCTCGCCGCCGACCACGCGCGAGCGATCGCCGTCGCGTGGGCGCTTGCCGCCCTCGTCCTCGCGGCGTTCGCTCCGAAGGTCGAGACGGCGCTCTCCGGCGCCGGCTGGCAGGCGGACGGCTCGGAGTCCGTGCACGCCCGCGCGCTGATCGACCGGAGCTTCGCCGGGCGATCGAGCTCGGCGCTGACGGTGGTCGTCCACTCCGCGTCCCTGACGACCTCCGCGCCCGCGTTCCGTGCCGCGCTGCTGCGCGTGGAGCGCGTGCTCGCGGCTGACGGGCGCGTCGCCGCCGTGCAGCTGCCGCGCCCGGGAGCGACGATCTCCGCCGACCGCCGCACCGCCGTGGTGACGGCCGGCGCGCAGGGCGACCCGAAGGCCATGGTCTCCGCCGCCGAGGCGCTCGCGCCGCGGCTCGAGCGGGCCGGCGGCCCGGGCGTCGGCGTCGCGCTGACCGGCTCACCCGCCATCTGGAGCGCGTTCAACACCGCGAACAAGACGGCGATGATGAAGTCCGAGCTCCTCTCCTGGCCGGTGACGATGGCCATCATCGCGCTCGCCTTCGGCTCGCTCGTCGCCGCGGGCCTGCCGCTGTTGCTGACGATCCTCGGGCTCGTCTCGTCGGCCGGGCTGCTGGCGCTGCTGACCGGCGCGTTCGACATCTCGATCTGGGCGATGAACTTCGCGCTGATGTTCTCGCTCGCGCTCGGGATCGACTACGCGCTCTTCATCGTGTACCGCTTCCGGGCCTCGCTGCAGGGCTCGCGGGCGGGTGTCCGCGACGCGGTCGTCGCGACGATGGACACGGCGGGGCAGGCCGTCCTGTTCTCGGCGCTGACGGTGCTCGTCTCGCTCTCCGCCGTGCTGCTCGTCCCGAGCCCGGCGTTCCGGTCGACGGCGCTCGGGATCATGCTCAGCGTCGTCTTCGTGCTCGCGGCGACGCTGACCCTCCTGCCCGCCGTGCTCGCGACGCTGGGGCCCAGGATCGACGCGCTCCCGCTTGGTCGTGCGCGCTCGCGGGCGGACCGGGCGCCGCGGGCGGCGCGCTGGGGCGAGCGGCTCTGGCGCCATGCGCACCTGTACGGGCCGGCCGCGGCGGTCGTGCTGGTCGTGCTCGCGCTGCCCGTGCTCGGGATGAAGACCGGCATGCCGTCGATCAAGGTCGTCCCCCAGGACGACGGCGCCCGGATCGGCTATGCGCAGCTGCAGCGGGCCTTCGGCCCCGGCGCGCCGGGAGCCCTCCAGATCGCCGTGCCGCAGCGCGAGGCCGCCGCCGCGGCGGCGGTCGCCCGCCGCGATCCGGGCGTCGGGCGCGTGCTCGCGCCGGAGCCCGGCGCGGGCGGCTTCGCGCTGATCGGGGCCTTCCCGCGTACCGATCCGTCGAGCGCGGCGACGGGGCGGACGATCGACCGCCTCCGCGCCGTGCTTCCGCCGGGCGCCCTCGTCGGCGGCCACGCTGCCGAGAACCACGATCTCGCGAGCGCCCTGCGCCGCAGGACCCCGCTCGTGATCGGCGCCGTGCTCGCGCTCGGGTTCCTCGTCCTGCTCGTGGTGGTCCGCGCCCCGCTGATCGCCGCGGCGGCCGTCGTCACGAACCTGCTCGCGACCGGCGCCGCCTTCGGCGCCGGGCGGCTGATCTTCCAGGACGGGCACGGCCGCGGCCTGCTCGGCTTCGAGCCGCAGGGGTTCATGGACGCATGGGCGCCGGTGTTCTTCTTCGCGATGATCTTCGCCATCTCGATGGACTACACGGTCTTCCTGCTCGCGACGGCCAGGGAGCACTGGGACCGCACGCGCGACCCGCGCGCGGCGGCGGTCGGCGGCCTCGCTGACACGGGGCGCGTGATCTTCGCCGCGGCGGCGGTGATGGTCGCCGTGTTCTTCACGTTCGCGCTCTCGGGGCCGCTGCCGCCGAAGGAGATGGGGGTGATCCTCGGCATCTCCGTGCTGCTCGACGCGATGCTCGTCCGCCTCGTGCTCCTGCCGGCGCTGATGCGGGCCTTCGGGCGCCACGCGTGGGCGCTGCCGCCCCGCCTCGAGCGCGTGGTGCCGCGGATCCGGCTGGATCACTCGTGATGCGCCAGGCGGCGGTGACCTCTCCGCGCGGCGCCCGACTCGGCGTGCGAGCGGCGGCCCCGGCCGTGCGGCGCCTGCCCGGATCGCGAGCGGCGGCCCCGGCCGTGCGGCGCCTGCCCGGATCGCGAGCGGCGGCCCCGGCCGTGCGGCGCCTGCCCGGATCGCGAGCGGCGGCCCCGGCGCACGTCAACGGCTCGCTTTGAGGAGGCGGGCCGTGAGGGCGGCGGTTCGCAGGGCGGGGTTGGCGGCGTGTGATGCGTTGGACCCGGATAGTGGGGCGAGTTCGTCACGCGTGGCGCCTTGATCTCGCATAGCGAGATCAAAGCGCCACGGATGGTCGTGGAAGCGCTTCCACGCCTCGCGAACCGCCGCCCCCCTCCGGCCCGCCTCCTCAATGCGGGGGTTGACGTTCGTCCGCGTGCCCAGCCCGCCGTGCGAGCCGACCCACCTCCCTCAAAGCCGGTCTTGACGTTCGCCGGCGCCCTACTCGGCGTCGAGGAGCCGCGGCGGCTCGCCCGGCAGCAGGACCGTCACGCGCCCGGCCAGGGCGTCGTCGGCGAGCATGCCGACGACGGCGTCGGCCACGTCGGCGAGCGGGATCGGCGCGCGGTCCGCGGCCGCGCGCTCCGCGTCCGTGACGCGCTCCGTCTCGATCCAGTCGGGGACCACGCAGTTCACCCGGACGCCCTCCAGGTCCGCCAGCGTCGACGTGAAGCGGATCAGGCCCGCCTTGGCCGCCCCGTACTCGGGCGACACGTACGGCGCGAGGCCGAGGCCGGAGGTCGAGGCCACGTTGACGACCGCGCCGCCGCCGGCGGCGCGCATCGGGCCGAGCGCGAGCTGCGTCGCGAGCATCGGTCCGCGCAGGTTGAGGTCGAGCCAGGCGCCCCAGACGGCCGGCTCCGCGTCGGGCCAGTGCGGCGGGACGTGCCCGCCGCCGCCGGCGTTGTTGACGAGCGCGCGCAGCGGACCCTGCGCGGCCGCCGCGTCGATCAGCGCCGCGATGTCGCCCGCCTCGGTCAGGTCGGCGTGCACGAACGCGGCGCGCCCGCCGTCCGCGGCGATCGCGGCGGCGGTCGCCTCGCCGCCCTCCGCGTCGATGTCCGCCACCACGACCACCGCGCCGTCGGCTCCGAGCCGCCGCGCGACCGCCCGGCCCGTGCCCGCCGCGGCGCCGGTCACCACGGCCACCCCGTCGCGCAGGTCCATCTAGTGGATCCGTCCGTGAGTCGTGTGGGTTCGCCGACGCCGCCGGAAACCCGCAGGGCTTGCGGACGGGTCCACTAGCCCGCCCGCAGGTAGGCGAGGACGGCGAGCACGCGGCGGTGGTCGTCGTCGGTGGCCGGCAGGTCGAGCTTCCCGAAGATCGACGAGATGTGCTTCTCGACGGCGCCGCCCGTCACCACGAGCTCGCGCGCGATCGCCGCGTTCGTGCGGCCCTCGGCCATCAGCGCGATCACCTCGCGCTCGCGCGGCGTGAGCGCGGCGAGCGCGCTGCCGTCCCCGCCGCCGTCGCGGTTGCGGAACAGCTCGGAGACGACCTCGCCGTCGAGCGCCGTGCCGCCCGCGGCGACGCGCTCGATCGCGTCGACGAACGCGCGCACGTCACCGACGCGCTCCTTGAGCAGGTAGCCGAAGCCTCCCGCGCCTGCGGCGAGCAGCTCCGCGGTGTAGACGGGCTCCACGTACTGGCTCAGGATGAGGATGCCGGTCTCCGGATGGCGGGCGCGCAGCTCGATCGCCGCGCGCACGCCCTCGTCGGTGAACGAGGGCGGGAGCCGCACGTCGACGATCGCCAGGTCGGGCTTGTGCGCGTTGACGATCCGGAGCAGGCCGGGGCCGTCCTCGGCGATCGCCACGACCTCGATCCCGCGCTCGCGCACGAGCGCGACGAGGCCCTCGCGCAGCAGCGCGTTGTCCTCGGCGATCACGATCCGCACGGCAGCTCCACGCGGATCACGGTGCCCGATCCCGGCCCGCCGATGACCGCGAGCGACCCGTCCAGCGCCTCGGCGCGATGGCGCAGGCCGGTCAGGCCGGCGCCGTGCGGATCGGCGCCGCCGGGACCGTCGTCGGCGATCTGCACCAGCAGGCGGCTGTCGTGCTGGCGCAGGGTCACGTGCGCGGAGGCGCCGGGGGCGTGCTTGGCGACGTTGGTGAGCGACTCGGCGACGACGAAGTACGCCGCCGTCTCGACGACCGGCAGCGGCCGGCCGTCGAGCTCGGCGGTGACCGTGACGGGGATCGCGGCGCGCTGCCCGAGCGACTCGACCGCGGCGGCCAGGCCGCGGTCGGCCAGCACGGGCGGCGCGATCCCGCGGGCGAGGTCGCGCAGCTCGGCGATCGCCGCCCCGGCCTCGCCGCGGGCGCGGCGCACGAGGTCGGCGACCTCCGGCTGGTCGGCGAGCCGCTCCTCCGCCCGCCCGAGCTGCATGCTCAGCGCGACGAGCCGGGCCTGCGCGCCGTCGTGCAGGTCGCGCTCGATCCGCCGCAGCTCGGCCGCCTGCACCTCGACGGCGCCGCGCCGCGTCCGGGTGAGCTCGTCGACGCGCTCGGTCAGCTCCTGCGCGCGGCCGTCGCCCCAGATGCGGTCGCGGTACACGACGATCGCGAGGATCGCCGTCGCCGTCCCGAGCACGAGCGCCGGGAACAGCGGCCAGAAGAAGCCGCCGCCGCTGAGCGCCCAGATCAGGAAGTGCGTCCCGAAGAGGATCGCCGTGAGCGAGCCGAGGATCGCCACCGCGCGCACGCCGACCGGGCTGAGCGGGATCGCCCAGCGCAGGGCGCCGTGCAGCGCGAGCGCGGCGGCGAACGCCGTCCACACCCAGCCGGGCCAGAAGGCGCCTGCGCCCGTGGTCAGCCAGATCAGCGTGACGACGAACCCCAGGACCGCCGAGACGGCGGCCTGGAGCGCGAGCCACGGGCTGCCGGCCTCAGCGGACATCGGACGGGAGCGGGGTCGGGGCGGACACGGGACGCCCATGATCCCAGGCGTGCGGGCGCGGCCGCCGGACGCGCCAGCCGCGATCGCCCAGCAGGGCGACGACGGCGGGCATGGCGACGCCGCGCACGAGCGTGGCGTCGATCAGGATCGCCGCCGCCAGGCCGACGCCCAGCTGCTTGTTCTCGACCATCCGCAGCGTGGCGAAGACGGCGAACACGGCGACCATCACGAGCGCGGCGCTCGTCACGGTGCCGCCGGTCGCCGCGACGCCCTCCGCGGCCGCCGCGCGGGCGCTGCGCCCGTTGCGGCGCGCCTCGCGCATCCGCTCCAGCACGAGGATCGTGTAGTCCATCGAGAGCCCGAAGAGGATCACGAACGCGAACAGCGGCAGCCACGTGGTGACCATGCCGTTGGACTCGAAGCCGAGCAGGCCCTCGGCCCACTCGTGCTGGAACACGGCGCTGAGGATCCCGTACGTGGCGCCGATCGACAGGATGTTCAGGCCGATCATCGCGGCGGCGAGCCGCACCGAGCGGAACGCGGCGAGCAGCAGCACGAACGCGAGCCCGAGCACGAACGCCAGCACGAACGGCGTGCGCGCGGCCAGCCGGTCGTCGAAGTCGGCGTCCTCCGCCGAGGGGCCGGTGACGAGCGCCGTGGCGCCCGGGCCGACGGCGGCCGCGGTCGGTGCGACGCGGTCGCGGAGCGCGGCGACGGTGTCCTTCATCGCGCCGTCGGGCCGGTCGGGCATCGGCACGGCGACGACCGCGGTGCGGGCGTCGCGCGCGGTCTCGACGCGGATCTGGCCGCGGCCGCCGGTGACGTCGAGCGCCCGGTCGCCCAGCGCGTGCAGCGCCCGCTGGGCGCGCGGGCCGTCGAGCCGCGTGCCGCGCACGACGAGCTGCGCGTCCTCGGGCGCGCCGGGGAACGTGCGCTCGATCGCCTGCTCGGTCTCGTTGACCGGCAGGCCGGCCGGCAGCGGCGTCTCGCCCGTGTCGAGCTGCAGGGCGGGCAGGGCCAGCGCGCCGAGCACGCAGACGGCGGTGACCAGCCACGCCGCGGGGCGGCGCGTGACCGCGGCGGCCACCCGCGCCCACAGCCCCGGGCGGGTGCGCCGGCGGGCGCGCAGCCGGCGGGCGAACGGCAGGGAGCCGGCGTCGATCCGGTCGCCCAGCAGGGACAGCACGGCGGGGAGCACGGTCAGCGAGCCGAGCACCGCGATGGCGACGACGACGATCGTGCCGAGCGCCATCGACGTGAACACGTCGAGGCCGGTGATGAGCAGGCCGGCGAGCGAGACGACGACGGTCGCGCCGGAGACGACGATCGCCCGCCCGGCCGTGGCCGCGGCGATGTCCAGCGCGGCCTCGGGGCCGCGGCCGGCGCGGCGCTCCTCGCGCTCGCGGCGGATGTAGAAGAGCGAGTAGTCGACGCCGACGGCCAGGCCGATCAGCAGCACCACCGGGCCGGTCGAGCCGCCGTCCGGGGCGAACTGCGACACGACGCCGAAGGCGCCCATGGCGGCGGCGACGGACGTCAGGCCGAGCAGCAGCGGCACGAACGCGGCGACGACGGCGCCGAACGCCAGCAGCAGCACGATCGCGGTGACGGGGAGCGAGAGCATGCCGGCCTTGCCGAGGTCCTCCTCGAGGATCTCGTCGACCTCCTTCTCGCCGGACCCGGCGCCGGCCTGCCGCAGCGACACGCCGGGATGCTCGGCGCGCTCGGCGGCGACGGCGCGCTGGAGCGGGGCGACGTGGTCGGACGCGTCGGCGGGGTCCCCCCGCAGGCGGGCCACGACGAGCACGGTGCGCCCGCCGTCGGCGGAGAGCTCTGGAGCGTCGGCGGGACCGATGGCGCCGGCCACCTCGGGCAGGGCGGCGAGCCGTGCGGTCACGGCGGTCGCCGCGGCGCGCGTCGCGGCGGGGTCGCCGGAGCGGACGAGCACCTGCTCGGCTGCCGGGTCCTGCAGGCCGGCGGCCTCGATCAGCTTGTCGGCGCGCGCCGACTCGCCGGTCCCGCCCTCGGAGAAGCCGATGGTGCGGGTGCCGGTCATCGCGCCCATCGCGGTGCAGCCGACGACGAGCAGGAGCCAGAGGGCGATGGTGGTCTTCGGGCGCCGGGTCGCGCCTCGGACGAGGGCTTGGAGTGGCATGCCCCCACGGTCGCGCCGCCGCCCGCCCGCGTCGCTGGGGCGCGGGGGCGTGTCGCCCGCTGCCCGCCCCCGGACCTCGGTTGGGGTTATCCCCCGGCAAACGGGTACGGCCACTCCCGGCAGGCACAGGCGCTCCAGGGAGGCAGCATGCACCGTCGTACCCGGCTCGCGGCGATCGCGGGCACCGTCGCACTCCTCGCAGGAGCATCCGCCGCCCCGGCGCGGGCGCAGGACAGCGAGGTCGTCTCGCTGCTCCAGCAGCTCATCCGGACCGACACGTCCAACCCGCCGGGCAACGAGGCGCAGGTCGCCGAGCTCCTGCGGGCGCGGCTCGCGCCGCTCGGGTTCCAGGTCGAGATCGTGCCGACCCCGGCGCCGGGCAAGGCGCACCTGATCGCGCGGCTCCCCGCCACGGCGCCGGTGACGGACAAGCCGATCCTGCTCGCGGGCCACGCCGACGTCGTCGGGGTCGAGCGGCCGCTCTGGACCGTCGACCCGTTCGGCGGGCTGATCCAGGACGGCCTCATCTACGGCCGCGGCGCGATGGACTTCAAGGGCGGCCTGGCCGCGTTCACGATCGCCGCCGAGCGGATCGCGCGCGAGGCGACGCCGCGCACCCGCGACCTCATCCTGCTCTCCGAAGCCGACGAGGAGGGCGGCGCCTACGGCACGACCTGGCTCGCCGAGAACCACTGGGACAAGATCGACGCCGGCGTCTCGATCAACGAGGGCGGCTGGATCTTCAGGGGCGGCGCGGGCGGCGCGCGGCTGATGGGGATCACGACGATCGACAAGAACTCGCTGTCGGTCACGTTCCGCACGCGCGGCACGTCGACGCACTCCTCGCGGCCCCTGCGCGACAGCGCGCTGCGCCGCCTGGCCCGCGCGCTCAACCGCGTGGAGCACTACGACACCGCGCCGCGGATCACCCCGGTCGCGCGGACCTACCTGCGGACGTGGGCGAAGGTGTCCACCGGGAAGACGGCGCGGCGGCTCGACACGCTGCTGCGCACCCGTCGCCCCGGCGTCCGCCGGCGCGTTGCCGACAAGCTGCGCGACGGCCGCTTCGGCGAGCTGTTCGACGGTCTCGTGCGCAACATCTTCGTGCCGACCATCGTCGGCGGCGGCTTCCGCGCGAACGTGCTGCCCGGCACGGCCGAGGCGACGGTGAACATGCGCATGCTGCCCGGGCAGAAGCCCCGGCCGCTGATCCGCGAGCTGCGGCGGGCGGTCGACGACCCCGAGGTGGAGATCACGCCGATCGTGACGGGCGACGCGACGGTCGAGGAGACGCTCGACGCGTTCGACAAGCGCGCCGTCCAGCCCGCGTCGAGCACCGACACCGAGCTCTTCCGCAGCCTCGTCCGGGAGGGCCGCCGCCAGTGGCCCGGCGTCGAGGTCACGCCCGAGCTGTTCGAGGCCGGCACGGACGCGACGCCGTGGCGCGCGCGCGGGATCCCGGTGTACGGCGTCTACCCGTACCCCATCTCGCACGGCGACCTGCAGGCCATGCACGGCAACGACGAGCGGATCGCCGTCGAGTCGCTCGAGCAGGGCACCGACATGCTCACGCGCGTCCTCCGCGAGGCGGTCGGATAGTCGACCTGGGGAGGGGGCCGGGATCGACCTCGGGCGGTGGTCGCCGCCGCCCGGACGGCCGATCCTGGCCCCATGCTCACCGCGAGAACCCTCGGCTCGGCCCTGTTCGGCGCGTTCGTCGGCGCGTGGCTCGGGCGCGCGGCCTTCGTCTGGATCCTCGACGTCCCACGCACCTGGGAGATCGTCGCCGTCGCCGGCCTGGGCCTGCTCGGCCTCGTGCTCGGCGTGACCTCCGCCGTGCAGGAGCAGCGCAACGGCTCCTAGCGGGTAGGCTCAGCGCAGCATGGGGGAGGACGTCACCGCCACGGTCTTCAGCCGCGAGGACCGGCAGCGCTACCGCGACAAGGTCAAGCGCAACCTGGACGTCTTCGCGCGGATGCTGCGCGAGTCGCGCTTCGACGCGGACAGCCGCTCGATCGGGCTCGAGATCGAGCTCAACCTGACCGACGAGGCCGGCCTGCCGGCGATGGCGAACGAGCAGGTGCTCGAGCGCATCGCCGACCCCGCGTTCGTGACCGAGCTCGGCCAGTTCAACATCGAGATCAACATCCCGCCGCGGCTGCTCGAGGACGACGTCTTCGCGGCGCTCGAGCAGCAGATCCGCGACTCGCTCAACGCCGCCGAGGACAAGGCGCGCGAGACGGGCGCGCACATGATGATCGTGGGCATCCTGCCCACGCTGCTCGAGCAGCACCTGCACGCGCGCACGCTGAGCGCCAACCCGCGCTACAAGCTCCTCAACGAGCAGATCTTCGCGGCCCGCGGGGAGGACCTGGAGATCTCCATCACGGGCGGCGAGCGGCTCAACGTGCACGCGGACTCGATCGCCCCCGAGGCGGCCTGCACGAGCGTGCAGCTGCACCAGCTCGTGCATCCCGAGGACTTCGCGCGCCACTGGAACGCCGCGCAGGCGATCGCGGGCGTGCAGGTCGCGGTCGGGGCCAACTCGCCCTTCTTCTTCGGCAAGGAGCTGTGGCGCGAGACGCGGATCGCGCTGTTCGAGCAGGCCACCGACACGCGGCCCGAGGAGCTCAAGGCGCAGGGCGTGCGCCCGCGCGTGTGGTTCGGCGAGCGCTGGATCACGTCGATCTTCGACCTGTTCGAGGAGAACGTGCGCTACTTCCCGTCGCTGCTGCCGCTGTGCGACGACGAGGACCCCGTCGAGGTGCTCGAGCGCGGCGACACGCCCACGCTCGGCGAGCTCAAGCTGCACAACGGCACCGTGTACCGCTGGAACCGCCCGGTCTACGAGGTCGTGCGCGGGCGCCCGCACGTGCGGGTGGAGAACCGCGTGCTGCCGTCGGGGCCGACCGTGGTCGACACGCTCGCCAACGCCGCGTTCTACTACGGGCTCGTGCGCACGCTCGTGGAGAGCGAGCGGCCGATCTGGTCGCAGATGTCGTTCTCGGCGGCGGAGGACAACCTGCACGCGGGCGCGCGCGACGGGCTCGACGCGCGCGTCTACTGGCCGGGCGTCGGCGACGTCCCCGTCACCGAGCTCGTGCTGCGCCGGCTGCTCCCGCTCGCCCACCAGGGGCTGGAGGCCTACGGCGTCGACCCCCACGCGCGCGACCGCCTGATGGAGATCATCGAGCGGCGCTGCGTCCTCGAGGCCAACGGCGCGAGCTGGCAGAGCCGCCAGTTCCGGGCGCTCTACGACGGCGCCGGGCTCGACCGCGTCGAGGCGCTGCGCGGGATGACCGTGCGCTACCGCGACCACATGCACTCGAACGAGCCGGTGCACACGTGGCCGGTGGACTAATGCCCGCCGTGCCCGCCTGAGCCGCCCTCGTCCCCGCCGCCGCCGTGGTGCCCGGCGACCGGGGGCAGGATCGAGTCGGGGTCCCGGGCCGGGCGGCCGCTCCACGACTTCACCACGCCGCTGCGCACGAGCGCGGGCCCGTCCGCGCTGCGCCGCAGCGCGACGCGCACGTAGCTGCGCCGGGCGCCGAGCATGAACATGGCCGCGCCGTCGCGGACCGGCCGGCTGCGCCGCGCGCGCCAGCGGAAGTGCCAGCGCGAGTAGCGCTCGAGCGTGGCCACCATCCCCTTCGGGGCGCCCTTGGCCGTCACGTGCAGCATCCCGTCGTGGACGATGACGCCGACCTCGACCTTGGCGGTGACGGACGGCGTCACCACCTGGCCGGGACCGGCCGGCGTCGCGACGCGATAGGACGCGCCCTCGACCGCGGGCGTCCTCGCCGCGTAGGCGCCGTCGGCGTCCACGGCCACGGCCGGGTCGACCACCTCCCACGCGCCGCCCGCGACCGAGCGCTCGAGCGCGAGCGGCCCCGCGCCGGTGCGCGTCCGGCCCGACACGGTCAGCAGCTCGCCGGCCAGCACGCCCTGGGGCGCGGCCTTCGCCGTCGCCGCGACGACGCTGAGGTTGCCGGACATGAACGCGTGCAGGGTGCAGACGAAGGGGTACTCGCCCGGCTGCTCGACCGGCTGGCTCCACTGCGTGAAGCGCCCGATCGGGCCGGACTCGAACAGCCCGCCGCCGATCTTCACGTCGTGCGT
The DNA here is from genome assembly GCA_963827335.1 of uncultured Solirubrobacteraceae bacterium. Classification (GTDB taxonomy): domain Bacteria; phylum Actinomycetota; class Thermoleophilia; order Solirubrobacterales; family Solirubrobacteraceae; genus DASQMT01. Next base: position 39,864 of record CAWHAP010000020.1, on the reverse strand, counting down.
CGTGAGGTCGTTGTTCCTGAACGTGAGCCGGTCGCCCGCGACCGTGGTGAGCCGGGCGGGCTCGAAGAACTTGCCGGGCATGCGGACGGTGACGTCCTCGGCGGCTGCCGCCGCGGGCGCGGCGAGCGCGCCGGCGAGCGCGAGGGGCGCGATCAGGCGCCTCACGGCCGCACCTTGTAGAGGCCGATCATGCCCTGCGCCATGTGCGACTCGACGTGGCAGTGGTAGAGCCACGTGCCGGGCGCGTCCTCGCGCCAGCGCACGCGGAAGGACTCGGCGGGGCCGAGCCCGCGCGTGTCCTCGGGCGTGCCGCCGTCGGTGCGCCAGCGGTGCCCGTGGACGTGGAACGTGTGGAACTCGTCGCCGATCGCGAACACGTCCCATTGCACGGTCTGGCCGACGCGGGCGGTGAACACGGGCGTGTTGCCGACGAACGCGCGCCCGTTGATCGTCTGGAAGCCGTGCCAGGGGGCGAAGGCGACGACGTACTCGCGGTCGGCGCGCGGCTCGCGCCGGCCGGCGATGGACAGCGCGCCGAACAGGCCGCCGGCCAGCGAGTCCTCCATCGAGGCCGAGTGGTCGTGGTACGGCCATACGCCGGCCGAGCCCTTGCCCGCCGTCAGCCGGTACGTGAACGTCTGCCCGGGCTTGACGTTGCCGCCCTTGCCGGAGAACAGCGGCAGCCACACGCCGTCGGAGGCGGGCTTGTACTCGACGCCGTGGAAGTGCATCGAGTGGGGCTGGTTGCGGAGGGTGTCCATGTTCTTGAAGTGGATGCGCAGCTCGTCGCCGACCCGGGCGCGGATCAGCGGGCCGGGGATGCGCCCGACGCCGGCGCCGCGCTCGTACGGCAGCGCCAGCGGCTTGCGCCAGCCCCTCGTGTAGCGCCGGTAGACGACGGTCGGGAACGTGGTCTGGGCCGGGTCGAACTGCGTGCCGTGGATCGCGTCGCGGGCGTTGGGCACGGCGTTCCAGGTCTGCGGCACCGCCGCCACCCATGCGTGGACGGTCCGCGCCTCGGCGGAGGCGGGAACGGCGAGGAGGGCCGGCAGCACGACGGCCGCCAGCCCTCGGAGCGCACGGGTGCAGCGCCTGCGCCGCAGGGCTACTTCACCGTGATCCTGCCCTGCATCCAGGGATGCACGGCGCAGTAGTACGGGAGCTTGGCGCCCTTCTTCGCGGTCACCTTGAACGTGATCGACTTCTCGTCCGGGAAGATGAACTGCGAGTCGCCCGCCTGCTTGTCGTCTCCGAGCTGATCGACGCTGAGCGGAGCGTTCTGGTCGGCCGCGGCCGCGCCGTTGTCGACCTTGATGACGGCTGGCGGCGCCTCCTCGTTCGTCTCGTCGACCTGGTGGGCCACGAAGAGCGGCTCCGCGGCGGCGAACTCGAAGCTCTTGGGCATGAACGCCTGCTTCACGAACGAGATCGTGTGCGGGGCGGGGTCGGTGCCCTTGTTGCGCAGGGTCACCGTGGCGCCCGACTTGACCTTGAGCTTCGCGGGCGCGAAGCGCACGTTGTCCTTGACGAACTTGCCGGCCTTGAAGACGGTGCCGCCGACGATGCGGATCTCGTTCTTCTTGGCCGCCTGGGCGGACGGTGCGGCGACGCCGATCGCCACGAGGGCGGCGGCGGCGACCGTCAGGCGACGGGTCATGGCGATGGGTCCTCCTTGCAGGTTCGAGGCCCGCTTGTGTGCGGGTTCGTGTGGGAGACGAGAACGTAGAGGCGATTGTTCCTGCGGGCGTCATCCGAATGGACGATCTTCTGGTCCTTCGGACGGGTGACGGTCATGCAGGCGACGTCCTCCTACGCTGAGCCTGTGCCGCCTGTGCTCGCCGAGCTGACCACGCTGCGCCTCGGCGGCCCGGCCGGGCGCTACGTGGAGGCCGCCGACGAGGCGGCCGTCGTCGCTGCGGTGCGCGCGGCGGACGAGGCCGGCGCGCCGCTGCTGATCGTCGCGGGCGGCTCGAACCTCGTGGTGGCGGACGCCGGCTTCCCGGGCACGGTGCTGCGCATCGCGACGCGCGGCGTGCGCGCGGACGGCGACCGGCTGACCGTCGCCGCCGGCGAGCCGTGGGACCCGTTCGTCGCGCGCTGCGTCGCCGCGGGCCGCGCCGGGGTCGAGTGCCTGGCCGGGATCCCGGGCTCGGTCGGCGCGACGCCGATCCAGAACGTCGGGGCCTACGGCCAGGAGGTCTCCGAGACGATCGCGACGGTCCGCGCCTACGACCGCGCGGCGGGCGCCGTGGTCGAGCTGGCGCCCGACGAGTGCGGGTTCGCCTACCGCTCAAGCCGCTTCAAGCGCACGCCCGGGCGCTGGGTCGTGCTGGAGGTCGCGTTCGACCTCCCGCACGCGGCGGCCTCGCGCCCGGTCCGCTACGCGGAGCTGGCGGGCGCGCTCGGCATCGCCGTGGGGGAGACGGCGCCGCTCGCGGAGGTCCGGGAGGCCGTGCTCGGGCTGCGCCGCCGCAAGGGCATGGTCATCGACCCGGCCGACCCCGACTCGGTCTCGGCCGGCTCGTTCTTCACCAACCCCGTGCTCGACGCGGCGGCCTTCGCCGCGCTGGAGGCGCGCGCCCGCGAGCGGCTCGGGTCCGAGGCCCGCCCGCCGCGCTTCCCGCAGGCCGACGGCACGGTCAAGACGTCGGCGGCGTGGCTGATCGAGCGGGCCGGCTTCGCGCGCGGGCACGGCGACCCGGCGACGGTCGCGATCTCGGGCAAGCACACGCTCGCGCTGACCAACCGCGGCGCGGGCACGACGGACCAGCTCGTCGCGCTCGCGCGCGAGATCGCGGCGGGCGTCGAGGCCGCGTTCGGCGTGCGCCTGGAGCCCGAGCCGGTGTTCGCGGGGCACCGCTGGCGATGACCGGCGAGAGGTCGGGCACCGGACCCGGCGGCCCGCAGGACTCAAGCCCGGGCGCCGGAAGACCGAAGGAGAACGCGACCGGTTTCGTTTGGTCCTCCACCACCTTGCCCGTTCTCCCTCCCAAGGACGAGCTTCGGCTGCTCGCCAAGCTCACCCCCGACGTCCAGCTCCGCCAGGGGCTCGACGGCCGCTGGATCGGCGCGTCGCCGTCGTCCGAGGTCGTCCTGGGCTACGAGCCGGCGGAGCTCGAGGGCCGTGCCGCGCTCGAGCTCGTCCATCCGGACGACCGCGCCGACGTCGCGCGCACCCTGCGTGCGGGGCTCGCGGTGTCGGACACGCTGAGCCTGCGCCTCCGGCTGATCCGCGAGGACGGGTCCCTGCTGCGGGCCGACGTCCGGTTCGACGCCGTCCGCGACGCCGACGGCGCGATCGCCGAGCACCACGTCACCGTCCGCGACGCCTCCGACCGGCGCCGCTCGGACGAGCTGCGCGCCCAGTGGGAGGTGCTCTTCCGCCTCACGCGCCGCGGCATCGCCGTGACCGATCCGCGCTCGCAGGTGCTCGTCGCGGTCAACCCCGCCTACGCCGCGATGCACGGCGGCGAGGTCGAGGACTTCGTCGGCCTGCCGGTGGCGTGCGTCCTGGCGCCCGGCTCGGCCGAGCGGCTCGACAGCCTCGGCGAGGAGATCGACGAGCAGGGCTTCCTCAGCTACGACTCCGAGCACGTCCGCACCGACGGCAGCGTCTTCCCCGCGGGTGTCGACATGATGGCCGCGCGCGACGAGGAGGGGCAGCAGCTCTACTGGCTCGCGTGGGTCGAGGACCTCACGGAGCGCCGCCGCTCCGAGCAGGCCGCCGCCCGCCACGCCGGTGAGCTCGCCCGCTCGAACGCCGACCTGGACCGCTTCGCGGGCGTCGTGTCGCACGACCTGCAGTCCCCGCTGCGCGTGATCGCAGGCTGCGCGCGGATCCTCGAGCGCCGCATGTCCGGCCAGCTCGACCCCGAGCAGCGCGAGCTGCTCGACCACCTCGTCGGCGGCGTCCACCGCATGTCGGCGCTGCTCGACGGCATCCGCGAGTACTCGCGCGTGCGCGCCGGCGAGGACGAGCTCGCGGAGGTCGACTGCCGCGCCGTGGTCGACGGTGCGCTGGCCTCGCTCGCGGCCGACCTCGAGGCAGCCGGCGCCGAGGTGCGCGTCGGCGCGCTGCCGCGGCTCCCCGCGCACGCCGTCCAGCTCGCCCAGCTGTTCCAGAACCTGATCGCCAACGCCGTGAAGTTCCGCGCCGAGCAGCCGCCGGTGATCGCCATCACCGCGCGTCCGGGCGAGGCGATCTGGGAGTTCACGGTGACCGACAACGGCATCGGGATCGAGCCGGAGTACGCCGAGCGGGTGTTCGACTTCGGCCAGCGCCTGCACCGCGACGACGAGGTGCCGGGCAGCGGCATCGGCCTCACGGTCTGCAAGACGGTCGTCGAGCGCCACCGCGGGCGCATCTGGGTCGAGCCGGCCCCGGGCGGCGGCAGCCGCTTCCACTTCACGCTGCCGACGTCCAGCGCCTGAGCGCTCAGCCCAGCAGGAAGCGGTCCGAGAAGGCGACGCGCTCCACGGGCGGGGCCGACACCGGCTCGCCGTCGAGCGTCACCTCGTGGCTGCGGGGGTCGACCCGGACGGTGCCCGTGCGCGTGTTGCGCACCATGTCGGCGGCGGTGAGGTCGCGGCAGCCCTCGACCTGCGCCCGCGGCCGCGTGGTCGGCAGGTCCGCGTCCATCGCCTCGCGTGCGAGGAACGCGAGCGAGAGCCGCGCCGCGGCCGCGCCCTCGGCGCCGACCTGGCGGCGCACGGTCACGGGCTCCGACAGCGCGGTCGTCGCGTTGCCGTCGCCCGACGCGCCCCACGCCGAGATCCCGCTCTTGAGCACGAGCTCGGGCCGCACGCCCATGTACTGCGGCCACCACAGGACGGCGTCGGCGACCTTTCCGACCTCCAGCGAGCCGACGTGGCGGGCGAGCCCGTGGGTGATCGCCGGGTTGAGCGTGACCTTCGCGAGGTGGCGCAGCACGCGCTCGTTGTCCCCGGAACGGCCGGGATCCCCGCCGCGCACGGCCTTCATCGCCGCGGCGTTCTGCAGCGCGCGCCGGTAGACCTCGCCGATCCGGCCCATGCCCTGGGAGTCGGACGAGAGCATCGCGATCACGCCGAGGTCGTGGAGCACGCCCTCGGCCGCCATCGTGCGCGGCCGCACGCGGTGGCGCAGCGCGGTCCAGTCGCCGGCGCGCCCGCCGGGCGCCAGCACGTGCACGGCCGCGACCATCGCGAGGTGCTCGGCCTCCGCGCCGACGCCGAACGGGACGGTCGGGGAGGTGGAGGAGGTCAGCACCCGGTCGCGCCCGGCCAGGTCGAGCAGGTTGGGGGCGTGGCCGCCGCCGCAGCCCTCGATGTGGAACGCGTGGATCGTGCGCCCGCCGAACGCGTCGAGCGTGTCGAGCACGGACAGCGCCTCGTTGAGCCCGTCCGTGTGGATCGCGAGCTGGACGTCGTGGCGGTCGGCGAGATCCAGCGCGCAGCGGATCTGCTCGGGCCCCGCGCTCACGTCCTCGTGGATCTTCAGGCCGCCGCCGCCCGCGCGCAGGGCCGCCTCCACCGGCTCGGGCCGCGCCGAGGACGCGCGCACCAGGAGCGCCGCGTTGACCGGGTGCGCCTCCAGCGCCGCCCAGGTGGCGGCGAGCCCCTCGGCTGGGTTGTTGCCGAGGTTCCACACCGGGCCGTAGTCCTGGATGACGAGCGTCGTCAGCCCACCCGCGAGCGCCGCGTCCATCACCTGGGGCGAGAGCCAGTGGACGTGCGGGTCCACGCCGCCCGGGGTCACGATCATCCCGGTGGCGTCGACCACGGAGGTGCCGGTGTCGAGCACCACGCCGACCCCGTCCATGGTGTCCGGGTTGCCGGCGCGGCCGATCGCGACGATCCGCCCGCCCGCAATGCCGAGGCTCGTGTGGCGCACGCCCAGGACGGGGTCGGCGACGAGCCCCCCGACGATCGCCAGCTCGACGCCGCCGCGCTCGGCGCGCACGCCGAGGCCGTCGCGCATCGTGTTGCCGAAGCCGGGGAGGATCCGGTCGGGGCCGCCGGTGTCGTCGCCCTCGGGCACGAGCCAGAGGTCGCTGTCGGCGAGGCGGACGCCTCGATCCTCAGGCACCGCGGTACCCCCGCTCGCGGGCCAGCGCCAGCGCCGCCTCGCGCGCGCCCGGCGCGTCGAGCGGCCCGTCGGCCAGGCCGGCGTGGCCGCGGATCACGCGCGCCCCGCCGAACGGCACGAGGTAGACCTTGCTGGGCAGGCCGGGATCGAAGAAGACCTTCTCCCCGGGGGCGACGGCGAGCCGCATGCCCCACGCGGCCGCGCGGTCGAAGCGCAGCGCCCGGTTCGCCTCGAAGAAGTGGAAGTGCGAGGTCACGCCGACCGGCACCTCGCCCTCGTTGACGACGGCGAGCGGGACGTCCTGCACGAGCCAGTCCTGGCCGGTCTCGCCCTGCGGGGGCGGCGCCGTCGCGGTCAGCGGGTCGTGCAGCACGAGCAGCCGGCTGCCGTCGGCGAACAGCGCCTCGACCTCGACGCGCCGCACGAGCTCGGGCACGCCGTCGAGCACGTCGCCCGGCCCGAGCGCGCGGTAGCCCGCGGCCTCGGCCTCCGCGTAGGCGCGCCCGTCGCGGGCGGCCTCGCAGACGTCGTCGGCGATCAGCGCGACGGCCTCGGCCTGGTTGAGCTTGAGCCCGCGCGCGCGCCGCTTGCGCGCCAGCTCGGCGGCGAGGAACAGCAGCAGGCGGTCCTGCTCGCGCGGGAGGAGGCGCATGGCCGCGGCAGTCTGTCACGTAGGCTGCACCCGTGGCCACGCTGGAGCGCATCCCGCTCGGGCAGCTCGAGGCCGTCGTCCTCGCGGCCGGCGACCTGCGGGCCACGTTCGTGCCGCTCGCCGGCATGATCGGCTGCTCGCTCACGCACCGCGGCGAGGAGCTCCTGGTCCAGCGCGGCGGGCTCGGCGCCTGGCGCGGCACCGGCAGGTCGTTCGGGCTCCCGCTGCTGCACCCGTGGGCCAACCGGCTGCGCGACCACCGCTACGCCGTGGCCGGGCGCGCGGTGGCGATCGACATGGAGGACGGGATCGTGCGGGCCGACGGCAACGGGCTCCCGATCCACGGCGCGCTCGCGGCGGCGGCCGACTGGGACGTGGACGACACGGGCGCCGACGGGGACGCCGCGTGGCTCGCGGCCTCGCTCGACTACGGGCGGCGCGACGACCGGCTCGCCGTGTTCCCGTTTCCTCACCGCGTGGCGCTCGACCTGCGCATCGAGGAGACGGTCTTGACCGTGGCGACGACCGTGGTGGCGGAAGGCGGCCCGGTGCCGCTCGCCTTCGGCTGGCATCCGTGGCTGTCGCTGCCGGGCGTGCCGCGCGCGGCGTGGGAGCTCGCCCAGCCCGCGCGCGAGGCGATCGCGCTCGACGCGCGCGGGCTGCCGACGGGCGAGCGGTCCGCCGCCGGCGCCGAGCGCGCGCCGCTCGGCGACCGCGTGCTCGACGACCACGCCCGCGTGGCGGAGGACGCGCGCTACGCGCTGGCGGGCGGCGGCCGGGAGGTCGCCGTCGAATGGGCCGGCGGGTACCGCTACGCGCAGGTCTTCGCGCCGGCCGAGCTCGACGTGGTCTGCCTCGAGCCGATGATGGCGCCGGTCGCCGCCCTGTCGGACGGCGACGAGCTCGAGCTGGCGCAGCCGGGCGTGCCGGCCCGCGCGGTCTTCCGGGTCCGCGTGACCTGACGCCGACCGTGGGGTACGAGATGCTGTGCGCATGGGCCGGCCGGACACGACGCTGAACGAGACGGATGCGCCCGTCGTCCGCGTCGACGTCCTGGAGACGTTCGTCGAGCTGCTCACGCGCGCGGAGGACGACGGCTCCTCCGACGCGTTCTACTCATCGCTCTGCGAGGCGGTCTGCCGGCAGACCTCGATGGACCGCGCGGTCATCTTCCGCTACGACGAGGCGCGCCGCCGCGTGCGCGCCGCGGGCGCCTACGGGCTCGACCTGCACCGCTTCGACGAGTCCCACGTGACCGTCGAGTCCGCGCCGATCGCGCGCCAGGCGCTCGTGGAGGACCGGGTCATCGAGATGGACGCCGAGACCGTCGCGCGCGAGGTCCCCGAGCGCTTCCGCGACCTGCTCGACGGCGCCACGCTCGCCGCCGTGCCCCTGTCGGCCGGCGGCCGCTGGAGCGGCGTGATCCTCGCCGACCGCCGGCCGCGCCGCCCGCTCTCCGACGGGGAGCGCGACCTCCTGTGGACGCTCGGCAAGACGGCCGCGCTGGCCGAGGCCGCGCGCCACGCGACGTTCCAGGGCGAGAAGGCACGCCAGCTCCAGGAGCGGATCGACTTCGCCCGCGAGGTGCACGAGGGCGTGATCCAGCGGCTGTTCGGCGTGCTGCTGGCCGTGTCGAGCGACGCGCCGCTGCCGCCGGAGGCGCGCGAGCGCATCACCGTCGAGCTGCAGGCGGGGCTGCGCGACCTGCGGCGCGCGCTGCAGCGCCCGCTCGGCCGGATGGCGCGCGCGACGGAGACGACCCTGAAGGCCGAGGTCGCGCGCATGCGCGACGTGCATCCCGACCTGGGCATCGTGCTGACGCCGGGGAGCGACGCGGTCGCCGTGCCGGCCGAGCTCGAGCCGCTCGCGCAGTCGGTGTTCGCCGAGGCGGTGCGCAACGCGCACAAGCACGCCTCGCCCAGCCGGGTCGAGGTGAGCCTGCAGCGACAGGAGGGGGCGTGGGTGATGGAGGTGTGCAACGACGGCGTGCACGGGCACGCGCGGACGGTCTCGGGCATGGGCCTCCGGCTCGCGGCGCTCGAGGCGCTGCAGGTCGGCGGGCTGGTCGAGTTCGGCGAGCGCGAGCCCGGGTCCTGGCGGGTGCGGCTGGCGGTGCCACATGAGCGTCCCTGACGTCAGCCCCAGCCGGATCGCCTCCGGGTCGGGCGACCGCAAGCTGCGCGTGCTCGTCGTCGACGACCATGAGGTCGTGCACTGGGGCCTGCGGCTCATGCTCGGCGAGCAGCCGTGGGTCGAGCGCTGCCTCAGCGCGCGCAACGGCGAGGAGGCGATGACGCTCCTGGCCCGCTACCAGCCCCACGTCGCCCTCGTCGACCTCTTCATCGGGCAGGAGTCGGGCGCGGAGATCTGCGAGCGCATCCGGGCGGCGTCGCCGAACACGAACGTCCTGCTGATCTCCGGCGCGGGCCGGATCAGCCCGAACGCCGCCCGGGCGGCCGGCGCGGCGGGGTTCATCTCCAAGGACTGGCCGGCGGCCGACATCGCCGGCGCGGTGCGCATGGTCGGCCTGGGCATGACCGTCTTCCGCCCGAACGAGGCCCCCACGGGCCCACCGCTGACCGACCGCGAGCGCGAGGTGCTCGACCTGATCGGCTCGGGCGCGACGAACCGCGAGATCGCGGAGCAGCTGTTCCTGTCGCCGCACACGGTCAAGGAGCACACGTCGTCGCTGTACCGCAAGCTGTCGGTGCGCAACCGGGCGGAGGCGGTGCAGAAGGCGCAGCGGCTCGGTCTCATCGCGTGAGCGCGCCGTTCGTTCCAACTGCGCATTGAGAGAGCGTCAGGTGTGTGCCGCCGGCGGGATCGGCGGGTCGGGTCCGCGATCGTGGGCGGATGCCCGCACAACGTCGAGATCCGATCGACCTCCCGGTCTCCCTCGACGTTTTGCGCCGTATGGCCGCACAACGTCGAGCGGCGGACCGGGGGCGGGCGTATCTCGACGTTGTGCAGGTCCGGCTGGCCACTCGTCAGTGCGGGGTTGTGAGCCGCCAGCAGCTTCTCGCACTCGGGCGCACGCGTGACGAGATCGCGACGCAGCGCGCCACCGGCCGGCTGATCTCCATCCACCGCGGCGTCTACGCCGTCGGCCACGAGGCCATCGGCGACAAGGGACGCATGATCGCCGCCCTCCTCGCCGCCGGACCCGGCACGGCGCTCTCCCACCGCACCGCCGCGTACCTCTGGTCCCTCATCCCCTCGATGCCGCAGTTCGTCGAGGTCACCACCACCGACCGCAGGCGCCGCAGCCGCCCGGGCCTCGTGATCCACGAAGCCACCACCCTGCAGACGACGCGACGCCACGGCCTGCCGACGACCACGCCGCAGCAGACCCTGGCGCAACTCCGATCCCCCGAAGCCGACCGAGCCCACGCCCAGGCGCTCGTCCTCGGCCTCGTCCCCCGCTCCGCCGACGACCACGCCGAGCCCACCCGCAGCGAGCTGGAGGACCGCTTCCTCGACGCGCTGCGCCGTGCCGGCCTCCCGCGCCCCGACGTGAACGCATTCGTCGGCGGCCGCATGGTCGACTTCCTGTGGCCCGATCACCGCGTGGTCGTCGAGACCGACGGCTGGCAGACCCACGCCCACCGTGCGGCCTTCGAGGACGACCGCGCGCGCGACGCGATGCTCGCCGCGGCCGGCTACGCAGTGGTCCGGTTCACCTGGCGGCAGGTGCATGACGAGACGCTGAAGGTCGTCGTGCAGACCGCGCAGGTCCTGGCGCGTGCGCACGGCACCCCCCACCCCGCGTCGGACATCCCCCCGACCGGGGGGTCCCTCGGTGCAACGACCGGGATTCCATACCCGCGCGAGCAAGGGTGTTCCCCGTGAGCTTGCCCACCGACACCGCATTGCTGTTCCCCGGGCAGGGGAGCCAGACCGACGACATGCGCGACCTCGTCGCCGACCGCGCGCCCGAGCTGCTCGAGCGCGTCACCGCGCTCGTGGGCGAGGACCCGTTCGCCAAGGTCGCCGAGTCCACCCGCTTCCAGCAGCCCGCCATCTTCTGCGCCTCGATCGCCGTCTGGGAGGAGCTGGCCGACGACGTCGAGCCGGGCGCCGCCTCCGGCCACTCGCTCGGCGAGCTGGCCGCCCTGGCCGCCGCGGGCGTCCTGACGCTCGACGACGCGCTCGAGCTCGTCGTCCTGCGCGGCCGCCTGATGGCCGAGGCCGACGCCACCGGCTCGATGATCGCCCTCGTGGGCGCCGACGCCGACGAGGCCGCGAAGATCGCCGACGACGCCGGCCTGACCGTCGCGAACGACAACGCCCCGGGCCAGATCGTCCTGGCCGGCGACCGCGAGCGGTTCGACCGCGTCGAGGAGATCGCCGGCGAGCTCGGCAAGCGCGCCATCCGGCTGCCGGTCGCGGGCGCGTTCCACTCGCCCTCGATGGCCCCGGCCGTCGCGCCGTTCCGCGCCGCGCTCGACGAGGTCGAGCTGGGCGAGCCGCGCTTCACCGTCTACTCGTGCGCGTCGGCGCAGCCGTTCGAGGATGTCCGCGACGAGCTCGCGCGCGCCCTCATCCGCCCCGTCCGCTGGCGCGAGACGTTCACCGCGCTGCACGACGCCGGCGCCACCCGCTTCATCGAGGTCGGTCCCGGCAAGGTGCTCGCGCGCCTCGCCAAGCGGATCGTGCCCGGAACCAAGGTCGAGACCCCAGCCGAGGAGCGCGCCGCCAAGGCCGATCCCGATCCCTCAAAGCAGGAAGCCCATGTCTGAGACACTGACCACAGAGAAGCCCGAGACCCTGAACGGCCTGCGCGCCCCCGCACGCACGGCCCGCATCGTCGGCCTCGGCCACAAGCTGCCCGACCGCGTCGTCCCGAACGGGCCGATCGCGGAGCGCATCGGCGTCGACTCGGACTGGATCGAGCGCCGCACCGGCATCCGCTCGCGCCGGTACGCCGCGCCTGACGAGCGCACCGCCGACCTGGCGCTCGCCTCCGCCAAGCGCGCGCTGTCCGACGCCGGCCTCAAGGCCTCCGACGTGGACCTCGTGCTCGTGGCGACGATGACGCCGGACGAGCTGACGCCGAACACCGCCCCGCTCGTCGCCGAGGCGCTCGGCCTGCGGGTCGGCGCGTTCGACATCGGCGCCGCCTGCACCGGCTGGCTGTCCGCCCTCTCGGTCGGCGCCGCGCAGATCGAGACCGGCCGCGCCCAGTGCGTGCTCGTGATCGGCGCCGAGACGCTGTCGCGCCTCACGAACCCGGACGACAAGCGCACCGCCTCGCTGTTCGGCGACGGCGCCGGCGCGGTGGTCCTCAGCCCCGACGGCGAGGGCGCGATCGGCCCGATCCTGCTCGCCTCGGACGGGAGCATGGGCGACACGATCACCGCGAGCCACACCGAGCGCCTGCTCGAGATGGACGGGCACACGACGTTCAACATGGCCGTCAAGGTCCTCGTCGACTCCACGCGCGACGCCGTCGACGCCGCCGGGCTCACGCTCGACGACATCGACCTGTTCGTCTACCACCAGGCGAACGGCCGCATCCTCAAGACCGTCGCCGAGAAGCTCGAGCTGCCCGACGAGCGCGTCGCGGACTACGTGGGGGAGACCGGCAACACGTCGGCCGCCTCGATCCCGCTCACGCTCAGCCTCCTGCGCGAGGACGGCCGCCTGCGGCCCGGCCAGCGCGTGCTGGTCTCCGCGGTCGGCGCCGGCTTCACCTGGGGCGCGGGCGTCGTGGAGTGGGGTGTCCGCTGATGACGCGACCTGACGGCGCTGTCGCGCTCGTCACGGGCGCCTCCAAGGGCATCGGCTCCGCCATCGCCAGGGCGCTCGCCGCCGACGGCTGGGCCGTCGCGGTGAACTACCGCTCGGACGAGGCCGGCGCCAACGAGACCGTCAAGGCCATCGAGGAGGCGGGCGGCAAGGCCGCCGCGCTCGGCGGCGACATCGCGAACGGCGCGCCCGACGCGCTGTTCGCCGAGGCCGAGGAGGCGCTCGGCGGCCCCGTGCTCGCGCTCGTCAACAACGCGGGCGTGCGCGCCGACAACCTCGCCCTGCAGATCGAGGACGAGGACTGGGACACGGTCCTCAACACCAACCTCTCCGCCGCCTTCCGCCTGACGAAGCGCTCGCTGAGGCCGATGCTGAAGGCGCGCTACGGCCGGATCGTGAACATCGCCTCCGTCGTCGGCCCGCGGGCCAACGCCGGCCAGGCGAACTACGCGGCGGCGAAGGCCGGCCTGATCGGCCTCACCAAGACGGTGTCGCACGAGGTCGCGCGGCGCGGCATCACGGTCAACGCCGTCGCGCCGGGCTTCATCGAGACCGACATGACGAAGGACCTGATCGCCGACGTCGTGAAGGCGATCCCGGCCCGCCGTGCGGGCCAGCCGGAGGAGGTCGCGGCCGCGGTGCGGTTCCTCGCCTCCGACGACGCCGCGTACGTCACCGGCACGACCCTGTTCGTCGACGGCGGCATGTCCGCCTGACCCTGACCAAGAGACCAAGGAGCAACCACATGGCCACTGCCGTCACCCCCGAGGCCGTCGAGAAGGTCGTCATGGACGCCCTCCCGCAGTTCGGCGCCGATCCGAGCGAGATCACCCGCGAGGCCACGTTCGAGGACCTCGACGTCGACTCGCTCGACCTCGCCGAGCTCTCGCAGATCATCGAGGACGAGTTCGGTGTCCAGCTCAAGGGCGACGACGTCGGCAAGATCAAGACCGTCGGCGACGCGGTCGACCTGGTGGTGAGCCGCGCCGGATGAAGCGCGAGATCGCCGTCACCGGACTGGGCGCCGTCACCCCGCTGGGGGTCGGCGCCCGCACCCTCCACGAACGCTGGATCGCCGGCACCTCGGGCATCGAGGACGGCGAGGGCACGGCGTCGGAGTTCGAGCCCACCGAGCACCTCTCCGTCAAGGAGGTGCGCCGGGCCGACCGCTTCACCCAGTTCGCGCTGGTCGCCTCCGACGAGGCGCTGAAGTCCGCGGGCTGGGACGGCGAGAAGCCGTACGACGAGCGCCGCATCGGCTGCATCATCGGCACCGGGATCGGTGGCATCGGCACGCTGACGCACAACCACCAGGTGCTGCTGGAGCAGGGCGCGAAGAAGGTCTCGCCGCTCTCGATCCCGCTCATGATGGGCAACGCCGGCGCGGGCGCCGTGGCCATGCGCCACAAGCTCCGCGGGCCGTCGTTCGCACCGCTCTCGGCCTGCGCGGCCGGGGCGCACGCGATCGGCGAGGCCGTCGAGCTGATCGAGTCCGGCCGCGCCGACGCCGTCGTCGCCGGCGGCTCGGAGGCCGCCCTCGTCCCGCTCGCGCGGGCCGCGTTCAGCGCGCTCGACGCGATGTCGGACCTCGGCATCTCCCGCCCGTTCGACGCCCGCCGCGACGGCTTCGTGATGGGCGAGGGCGCCGCCGTGCTCGTCTTCGAGGACGCCGAGCAGGCGCGCGAGCGCGGGGCCAACATCCTCGCCTACGTGCGCGGCTACGGCGCGACCACGGACGCGTACCACCTGACCGCCCCCGACAAGGAGGGCACGGGCGCCGCGGAGGCCATCCGCGTCGCGCTCGAGGACGCCGGCCTGACGCCGGAGGACATCGTGTACGTCAACGCGCACGGCACGTCCACCCCCCTCAACGACCGTGCCGAGACGCTCGCGCTCAAGACGGCGCTCGGCGACGCCGCCAAGAACATCCCCGTGTCCTCCACCAAGTCGGCGATCGGGCATCTGCTCGGCGCCGCCGGCGCGGTGGAAGCCGTGGCGACGATCCTCGCCCTGCGCGACCGGATCGCCCCCCCGACGCTCGGCTACGAAGAGGCCGACGAGGGCCTGGACCTGGACTACGTCCCGGGCAAGGCCCGTCCCCTGGACATCGACGGCAAGCCCGCGGTGGGGCTGTCGAACGCCTTCGGCTTCGGCGGCCACAACGCGGTCCTGTGCCTGGAGGCCGCATGACGCTCGAGTTCGTCCCTCAGGTCGAGGACAAGCTCTCGCCGGTCGAGCGCCTGGAGGCGCTCTGCGACGAGGGATCCCTGACCCTGCTCCGCTCCGACGTGCGCTCGCGCCGGATGGGCGAGAAGGCCCGCGCCGGCGACGGCGTGATCGCCGGCGCCGGCCGCGTCGACGGCCGCCCGGTGTTCTGCTACGCGCAGGACCCGACGTACCTGGGTGGCTCGCTCGGCGAGCAGCACGCGGACTCGATCGTCCGCGTGCTGCGGCTCGCGGGCCGCGCGGGCACGCCCGTGGTCGGCTTCATCGAGTCCGGCGGCGCCCGCATGCAGGAGGGCCTCGCCGCCCTCGCGGGCTACGCGCGCATCTTCAAGGAGCACGTGGCGCTCTCGGGCCGCGTCCCGCAGATCTCGGTGATCTGCGGCGCGTCGGCCGGCGGCGGCTCGTACTCGCCGGCGCTGACCGACTTCGTCGTGATGACGGAGCGCGCGAACATGTTCCTCACCGGTCCCGCGGTCGTGAAGGAGGTCATGGGCGAGGACGTCGGCGCCTTCGAGCTCGGCGGGCCCAAGGTGCACGAGCGCAACGGCGTGGCGCACTTCGTCGCGCGCACCGACTTCGACGCCGCGCTGCTCGTGCGCGACCTGCTGGACCACCTGCCCTCCTACGCCGGCGCCGCACCGCCCGGCTGGCCCGCGTGCGAGCCGCCCGGCTACGACCCGAGCGATCCCGTGCCGGCCTCGGAGCGCATGGTCTACGACGTCCGCGACGTGATCCGCGGCACCGTCGACGGCGGCCGCCTGCTCGAGTGGGGGACCCGCTGGGCGCGCAACATCGTCTGCGGCTTCTCCCGGCTCGACGGCAAGCCCGTCGGGGTGATCGCCAACCAGCCGCGCTACATGGGCGGCGTGCTCGACTCCGAGTCGGCCTCCAAGGCCGCCCGGTTCGTGCGCACCTGCAACGCGTTCGGCATCCCCATGCTCGTGTTCGTCGACACGCCCGGCTTCATGCCGGGGACCAAGCAGGAGAAGGGCGGCGTGATCCGCCACGGCGCGAAGCTCGTGCACGCGTTCGCCGAGGCGAGCGTGCCGACGGTGACCCTCGTGCTGCGCAAGGCGTTCGGCGGCGCGTTCATCGCCATGAACTCGCGCGACCTCGGGGCGGACTACACGTTCGCCTGGCCGCAGGCCACGCTCGGGGTGATGGGCGCCAAGCAGGCGGTCGGCATCGTCGGCCGCCGCGCGATCGCCGCCGCCGACGACCCCGAGGCGGCGCGCGACGCGCTCGCCGACGAGTACCGCGACGAGCACCTCACCTCGTCGGTCGCCGCCGAGGAGGGCTACATCGACGAGATCGTCGCGCCCGCCGACACGCGCCGGCGTCTGATCGAGGCCCTGCGGTCGCTCGAGGCGGTGCCGCACGCCTCGCACGGGGTAAGGAACATCCCACTGTGACCATGCTCAAAGACAAGAAGCTCCTGATCACGGGGGTCATCACGCGCGACTCGATCGCGTGGGAGGTCGCCCGCCAGGCGCAGGAGGCGGGCGCGGAGGTGGTGCTGACCGGCTTCGGCCGCGCGAAGCGCCTCACCGATCGCGCCGCCAAGCAGCTGCCCGACCCGCCGGACGTGCTCGAGCTCGACGTGAACAAGCCCGAGGACCTCGAGGCGGTCGCGGCCGAGCTCGGCGAGCGCTGGGGCCGCGTCGACGGCGTGCTGCACGCGATCGCCTTCGCGCCGGAGGACGCGCTGGGCGGCAAGTTCCTGTCCACGCCCGCCGAGAGCGCGATCACCGCGTTCCAGACGAGCGCGTTCTCGTTCAAGGCGCTGGCCGTCGCCCTCACCGAGCTCTACCCCGAGGAGGGGGCGAGCGTCGTCGGGATGGACTTCGACGCCTCGGTCGCCTGGCCGGTCTACGACTGGATGGGCGTGGCCAAGGCCGCGCTCGAGGCGACCTCGCGATACCTCGCGCGCGACCTGGGTCCGCGCGGCGTACGCGTGAACCTCGTCAGCGCCGGGCCGCTCGGCACGATCGCCGCCCGCGGCATCCCCGGGTTCTCCCAGCTCGCCGACGCCTGGGAGAAGCAGGCGCCGCTCGGCTGGTCGACCGACGACGCCGGCCCCGTCGCCGGCACGGTCTGCTTCCTCCTGTCGGACCTCGCACGTGCCATGACCGCCGAGATCCTCCACGTCGACGGCGGCTTCCACGCCATGGGCACCGCGCTCGAGGGCATGGACGGCACGGCCGAGCGCCCGCTCGAGGAAGCGGCAACGTCTCTCGAGCCGAGTCCTCCTCACCGGCGCGACGGGCTTCCTCGGCATGGAGGTGCTCGCGCGGCTGCTCGAGCGCACCGACCGCGAGGTGCTGTGCGTCGTCCGCGCCGCCGACCACGACGCCGCCGAGGCGCGGCTGGACGGCGTGCTCTCGACGCTCTACCACGACCCGTCGCCCTTCCGCGCGCGCGTCAGCGCGCTCCACGGCGACCTCACGTCGGGCGTGCGCGCGCCCGACGAGCCCGTCGACGTCGTCTGCCACTGCGCCGCGTCGATCACGTTCGACCTCCCGCTGGAGGAGGCGCGCGAGATCAACGTCGAGGGCACGCGCTCGATGCTCGCGCTGGCCCGCAACGCGGGCGCCCGCCGCTTCGTGCACGTCTCGACGGCGTACGTCGCGGGCACCCACCGCGGCCGCTTCACCGAGGACATGCTCGGGACCGAGTTCCGCAACACGTACGAGCAGACGAAGTGCGAGGCCGAGCGCGTCGTCGGGGAGGTCGACGACATGGCGGTCGCGATCGCCCGGCCGAGCATCGTCATGGGCGAGTCCGACACCGGCTGGACGCCCGCGTTCAACGTCCTCTACTGGCCGCTGCGGGCGTTCGCCCGCGGGCTCTTCGAGCAGGTGCCCGCGCTCCCTGACGGCCGCGTGGACGTCGTGCCGGTCGACTACGTCGCCGACGGCATCGCGAAGCTCATCGAGGTCGACGCGACCGGCACGTTCAACCTCGTGGCCGGCGCCGACGCGGCGACGGTCGAGGACCTGTCCGACATGGCCTGCACGCACTTCGGCCGGCCACGCCCGCCGTATGCGCAGGCGGGCGACTCGGCGGGCGCGGCGGCCGACCAGCACGGCGCGGTGTTCCTGCCGTACTTCGACATGGAGGTCGTGTTCGACGACACGCGGACGCGCGAGCAGCTCGGCCTGCAGGCGCCGCCGCTGAAGTCGTACTTCGACACGCTGATGGACTACGCCGACCTGGCCAAGTGGGGCAAGCGCGGCACGTCGCGCGAGGCCGCGCGCGACCGGACCCCGGCCAGCGCCTGACGCGCCCGCTCGCGGCGATCGCCGGCGTGATGGCGGGCGCGGGCGCACGTCAACGGCAGCATTGAGGAGGCGGTCCGGTGGTGCTGGCGAATCGCGCTCGTGGAACCGGTTCCACGAGCATCCGTGGCGCCTTAACCTCGCTATCCGAGGTCAAAGCGCCACGCGTGACGAGCTGACCCCGCTATGCGGGGCGAACTCGTCACGCTCGGCGACCCGCCACCCCAGCCGATCCGGCCCCTCAATGCTGGTGTTGACGTTCGCCCGGGCCGCCGCTCGCTCCCACGGACGCGCCGGCACAACGGAACCCGCCTCCTCGATGCCGGTGTTGACGTTCGCCGAGCGTTCCACCTGGCGCGCGCATTTCTCGCGATACTGCGCCCGATGGCCGACGTCATCGTCATCGGCGCCGGCCTCGCCGGGCTCGTGGCCGCCCGCGAACTCGAGGCGCGCGGCCGCGCCGTGCTGGTGCTCGAGGCGCGCGACCGGATCGGCGGGCGGCTCTGGCTGCAGCGCGGCGCCCTCCGCGGGCTGGACCTCGACATGGGCGGCGCGTGGGTCGCCGACGTGCAGCGCTTCGTGTGGGCGGAGGCCGACCGCTACGGCGTGGTGCGCGAGCACGACGCGCTGCCGGCCAGCGTGCGCTGGCGGTTCGGGGACGAGCGCGACACGCGGGCGCTGCCCGTCGACGTGGCCGACCTGGGCGAGCTGGAGCGCGCCGTCGCCGCGCTGCTCGGCGCGGCCCGCCGCCACGACGCCGACCGCCCGCCGGACGCACAGGGCCTCGAGGACCTCGACGTGCCCGCGAGCGACTGGATCGCCGCGCTGCGCCTGCCGCCGCGCGTGGAGGCGCTGCTCGACTTCTGGGTGAGCGCCTGCGCGTCGGCGCGCGCGGCCGACACGTCGATGCTCGAGTTCCTGCGGTGGATCTCGGCCGCGGACCACTCGCTGTGGCGCCATCTCGAGGCGGCCGTGCTCGGATGGCGCTTCCCCGCCGGCACTGCCGCGCTCTACGAGGCGGTCGCCGCGGAAGTGAGCGGGGAGGTGCGCCTCGGCACGCCGGTCGCCGCGGTCGAGCAGGACGGCGATGGCGTGACCGTCGTCACCGCGGCCGGGGAGCGCCACCGCGCGGCGCGCGCCGTCGTCACGGTGCCGGTCGGCGTGCTGCCCTCGCTGGCCTTCTCGCCGCCGCTGTCTGCGGCCAAGCGCGCGGCCGGCGAGCGCAACCACGCCGGCCAGGGCGTCAAGGCCTGGGCGATCGCCCGGGGCGTGCCGGACGACCTGTGCGCGATGGGCCAGGGCACCCGGTTCGACTTCGCCGCGGCGATGGCGACCAGCGACGACGGCGTCCTGCTGGTCTGCTTCGGGCCCTCGGCCGCCGACCTCGACGTCCGCGATCACGCGGCGGTCGCCGAGGCCGTCCGCGAGCTGGCGCCCGAGGCGGAGGTCGTCGCGGTCCGCGCCCACGACTGGGCGGGCGACCCCTACGCGCGCGGCACGTGGGCCGTGCTGCGCCCCGGCCAGGTGCACGACGCCTGGTCCGCCCTGCGCGCGCCGGAGGGCCGCGTCCACTTCGCGGGCGCGCACACCGCGCTGCGCTGGCCCTCGTTCATGGACGGCGCGATCGAGAGCGGCCACCGGGTGGCCGAGGAGGTGGCGGCGGCGGCGCCGTCCTGACCGCTCAGAGCAGCCGCGCGAACGGCTCCGGGAGCGCTGCATGGCGCGCCGCCTTGGCGGCGACGACGTCCGCCCAGCCGGGGTCGTCGGGCTCGCCGGGCGCCTCCACCAGTCCGGAGGACACCGAGGTCCCGTCGCGCAGTGCGACGGTCAGCTCGGACAGCCGCCGCCCGGGGAAGGCCGCGGCGCAGCGCTCGTCGACGACCAGCTCGACGCGGTCGTGCAGCGCCGCCGCGGCGGGGTCGCCCAGCGCGTCCTCGAGCACGTGCTCGACCTCGAAGCGCCCGTGCGCGAGCGCGACCGCGACGGGCCAGGCGACGCTGTACTGCGCCTGCTCCGTGGTCGCGGGCCGCGCGCCGGCGATCGCGGTCGCGGCCGGGAAGGTGCGCACGAGCACGCGCTCGATCGCCGCCGGGTCGGGCGCTCCGTCCCTGCGCAGCGCCAGCGCGGCCTGCACGGCGGGCTGCGACCAGCGGCAGCACGGGAAGGCCTTGACGTAGACGTCGAGGACGTGCCACGTGCGGCCGAGGCCGGCGGTCGCCGCCGGCGTCGAGGCGAACAGGCTGGAGAGCGCGGTGAAGCCGCGCGCGGCGAGCAGCGCCGACTCGACGCCGACCTTCGCGCCCCAGCCGCATGCGTCCTTGGTCATCGCCGGCTCGGCCACCGACCGCATGACGTACGAGAGCGGCGCGTGGTACTCGGCGAGCCCGAGCGCGTGGCCCAGCCGGCCGCGGTCGAGCCCGAGCAGCCGGGCCGCCGCCGCGGCGGCGCCCACCGCGCCCCACGCGCCCGACCCGTGGTAGAGGAACGGGTCGCTGCGGGCGTGGAGCTCCATCCCGGCGCGGACGGCGACCTCGTACCCGACGACGATCGCCGCGAGCGTCTCCTCCGCCGGCGCGTCCGCGACCTCTGAGGCCGCGAGCGCGGCCGGGATCACGATCGCCCCGGGGTGGCCCTTGACGAGCCGGTGGCCGTCGTCGAAGTCCAGCGCGTTGGCGAGCACGCCGTTCGCGAACGCGGCGCCCGTGGCGGCGACGCGCCCGCCGTCGAGGAGCAGCGCGGCCTCGTCGCCGGGATGCTGGTGCCGGGCGTACGCGGCCGCGAGCTTCGCGGTGGGGGTCGCGCGACCGGCGGCGCACACGGCCGCGAGGTCGCGCACCAGCGCCTCGCAGCGGCTCCGCACCGCGGGCGGCAGCTCCGCCCAGCGCAGCGTCGCGACGAACTCCGCGAGCTCGGCCACGCGCTAGGGGAAGCCGCCGGCGCGGTGCACGAGCCCGGGCAGGTCGCGGCCGAGCACGCCCGCGAGCCACTCGGTCACGCCGAGCAGCGCGTCGAGGTCGACGCCCGTCACGACGCCCTCGCCCTCGAGCAGGTACACGAGGTCCTCCGTCGCGATGTTGCCCGTGGCGCGGGGCGCGAACGGGCAGCCGCCGAGGCCGCCGACCGAGGCGTCGAGCAGCTTGACGCCGACGTCGAGGCCGGCGACGGCGTTCGCGTAGCCCGTGTTGCGCGTGTTGTGCAGGTGCAGGCCGACGGGGACGCCGCCCGCCGCGACCTGCGCGGAGGACACGACCCCGCGGACCTGGCGCGGGACGGCCACGCCGATCGTGTCGGCGAGCATGATCTCGTCCGCGCC
This sequence comes from uncultured Solirubrobacteraceae bacterium, assembly GCA_963827335.1. Lineage (GTDB taxonomy): Bacteria > Actinomycetota > Thermoleophilia > Solirubrobacterales > Solirubrobacteraceae > DASQMT01. The sequence continues at coordinate 18,580 of CAWHAP010000020.1, read as the reverse complement.
CGCGGCGGCCATGCGCGCGGCATGGTCGACGACCACGCCGGGATCCACGCGCCCTTCGAACGGGCAGCCGAACGCGACCGAGAGCGTCACGGTGGCGCGCAGCCCGCTGTCGTGCGCCGCGCGGAGCATCGCGGTCGCACCGGTCGCAGCCTGCGCGACCGTCGTGTTCTGGTTCCGCTGGGCGAAGGTGTCCGTCAGCGGGTAGGCGAGGTGCACCTCGCGCGCGCCGGCGGCGATCGCCCGCTCGAGCCCCTTCGGGTTGAGCACGAGCGCCGAGTACGCCGTGCGCCCGTTGCCGTCGAGCGCGGCGAGCACCTCCTCCGCGCCGGCCATCTGCGGGACGAGCCGCGGGTGGACGAAGCTCGCCGCCTCGATGCGGCCGAGTCCCGTGGCGGCGAGCCGGCGGCACAGCTCGGCGCGCGTCGCGGGGGGCAGCGTGGCGGGATCGTTCTGCAGCCCGTCGCGCGGGCCGACGTCACAGAGGGCGAGCATCGCCGTGCAGGCTACCCGCGCGCTTCGAGGTCGGCCTCGAGCGCGGAGTGGTCGCTCAGCCCGGCGTCGCGCCAGTCGTGGTGGTAGGCGCAGGCGACCGGGACGAGCTCCGCCGAGCAGAAGATGTGGTCGAGCCGCCAGCCGCCGCCGTGACCCGAGATGCGCCGGAACGTCCAGCTCGGCTCGCGCGACGCGTAGCCGGCCACCGCCCGGAAGGCGTCGCTGTAGCCCAGGTCGCGCAGGCCGGGCACGACACCGAGCTCGGCTTCGTCCCAGAAGCCCGCGCGCGCCTCGCGCACGCGCCCGCGCCCGTCGCGCGCGAAGGACCAGACGGTGCCGTCCGGATGCTCGCGGCGCGGCGTGTTGAGGTCGCCGCAGAGCACGCGCGCGCCGCGCTCGGCCGCTGCGCGCTCGGCCAGCCCCGCGCGGACCGCCGCGAGCGTGCGCGGCTTGATCTCGCCGTTGGCGGCGTTCGGGACGTGGACGGTGTGGACCTCGATCCCCGCGACCCGGGCCGCGAGCGCGCTCTCCGGCCACGGCACGTCCAGCGCCGCGGCCGGTTCCAGCGGGGCGCGCGCCGCGAGCAGCACGCCGGTCCGCCGCGGCCCCGCCGGCACGCGCGCAGGGTCCGCGCCGGGCAGCGTGCAGGCGACGTGCGACAGGCCCAGCGTGGTGCACGCCGCCGTCCACAGCGGCAGCGTGCGTGCGGTCACCTCCTGGAGCGCGATCACGTCCGGCTCGCGCTCCCCGAGCGCCGCGGCCTGCGCCGCCAGCGCCTCCACCCGGCGCGCGACGTTCCAGGTGATCAGCCGAACCATGCGGCGGCCCGGCCGGACACGAGCTCGGGCTGCTCGTCGACGAGGAAGTGCCCCCCATCGACGACCTCGATCTCGGCCAGCGGGGCGTGGCGCTCGAGGCCGCCCAGCTGGGAGACGTGCTGCGCCGCGTCACCGCGCGGGAAGAGCACCTTCACCGGCACCTCCACGCGCGCGCCCGCGAGCCGGCCGGTCGCGAGCGCGGGCAGGTCGCGCAGCTGGAAATGGCGGTACAGCCGGCTGGAGGCCTCGGCGCGCGCGGGCTCGCGGAGCACGTCCGCGAACACCGCCGCGGTCCCGTCGTCGATCACGCGGCCGAGGAAGCGGCGGACGAAGCGGCCGTCGCGGACGATCGCCGGCCCGAGCACCGGCGCCGCGATCGGGTACTGGTACGCCAGCCGCCATGCGTTCAGCAGCGTCGGCACGCGCGGGGCCCAGGGATGGACGATGCTCACGAGCAGCAGCCGCGTGAACCGCTCGGGTGCCCGGATGGCGGCGAGCCAGCCGGTCCATCCGCCCCAGTCGTGGCCGAGGTACCCGACGCGGTCGAGGCCGAGCACGTCGAGCAGCGCCAGCATGTCGTCGGCGAGCCGGTCCTTGGCGAAGTCGCCGTCGGCGGGCTGCCCGCTCCAGCCGAAGCCGCGCAGGTCCGGGCAGATCACGCGGTGGGTCGCGGCGAGCACGGGGAGGACGTCGCGCCACAGCCACCAGTGCTGCGGCCAGCCGTGCACGGCGAGGATCGGCGGCGCGCCGGGGTCGCCCGCCTCCGCCACGTGCAGCGTCACCCCTGTGGGCAGCTGGTGGTCGGCGTGGCGAACGCCCGCGAGCCCGGGCAGCGAGGGCATCGGCATAGACGCTATCCTTCCTTGCCGACCTCGCGCCGGGTGCGGGGTTTTCCTTTGCCCGGCGCCGCTTTCATCGACCTTCTTCTGACGGAGCGCCGCAAGCATGGCCCGCGGAGACGTCCGGATCGCCGTCACCCTCGCATGCGAGGAGTGCAAGCGCCGGAACTACCAGACCAACAAGTCCAAGCGCAACAACCCGGATCGCATCGGGCTGCGCAAGTACTGCAAGTGGTGCCGGAAGCACACTCCGCATCGCGAGACGCGCTGAGCGGGACCTGAGCTGTGGCCCGGGACCGAGAGCGCGCGAAGAAGCGCCGTGCAGAGCGCCGTGCCGCCGGCGGCGACGACGCCGTCGACTCGCCCCTGGGCGAGGGCACCGGTGCGCCCGACCCGCTGCAGGGGGCCACGCCTGACGTCGACGAGGCCCGCATGGCCGAGGCCGGCGCGCCCCCGCCCGGCGACGACGACGACCTGGGCGCCGAGATCTACGCCGACGAGCTCGACGACGACCGTCCCGGCCGCGCCGACGACGCCATCGAGGGCGACGCCGTCTCCGCCCGCGACCGCGCCAGGGCGATCGAGCACGAGCACGGCCCGCGGCGCCGGCGCGGCCGCGTCATCACCTTCCTGGGGCACTGCATCGACGAGCTGCGGCGCGTGCAGTGGCCCAACCGCCGGCAGGTCGGCCAGGCGACCGCCGTCGTCCTCGGCTTCGTCGTGATCGCAGGCGGCTACCTCGGGTTGCTCGACGCGCTCTGGCAGCCGCTCATCGAAGCCATCCTCTAGAACCGAAGAGCTCTGAATCCATGTTCCGCTGGTACGTCATCAACACCTACTCCGGGCACGAGAAGAAGGTCAAGCAGAACCTCGAGCACCGCGTCTCGTCGCTCAACCAGACCCGCTCCGTGCGCCAGGTCGTCGTCCCCACGGAGACGGTCCAGGAGATGAAGGACAACCAGAAGATCTCCGTCGAGAAGCGCACCATGCCCGGCTACGTGCTGGTGAACATGGACCTCAACGAGGACTCCTGGCAGGTCGTGAAGGGCACGCCCGGCGTGACCGGCTTCGTCGGCGCGTCGAACGAGCCGATCCCGCTGACCCAGGCGGAGGTCGACCGGCTGCTGCACCGCGAGGTCGCGGTCCGCGCCCCGTCGCGCGCGCAGTTCGCGATCGGCGAGTCCGTCAAGGTCATCTCCGGCCCGCTGTCGGACTTCTCCGGCGAGATCTCGGAGATCAACGAGGACGCCGCGAAGCTCAAGGTCCTCGTGTCCATCTTCGGCCGGGAGACGCCGGTCGAGGTCGGCTACGATCAGGTGAAGAAGATCTAAATGGCCAAGAAAGTCCTCACAACCATCAAGCTGCAGGCGCCCGGCGGACAAGCTTCGCCCGCGCCGCCCGTGGGCCCCGCCCTGGGCCAGCACGGCATCAACATCATGGAGTTCGTCAAGGCGTTCAACGCCCAGACGTCGAACGACATGGGCACGACGATCCCGGTCGTCATCACGGTCTACGAGGACCGCTCGTTCACCTTCATCACGAAGACCCCGCCCGCCGCGGTGCTGATCCGCCAGGCGATCGGGATCGAGAAGGGCTCCGGCGAGCCGAACCGCACCAAGGTCGGCACGATCACGAGCGAGCAGGTCCGCCAGATCGCCGAGAAGAAGCTCGACGACCTCAACGCCCACGACGTCGACCAGGCGGCGAAGATCATCGCCGGCACGGCCCGCTCGATGGGCGTGGAGGTGCTCGCGTGATGGCCGGCCGGGGCAAGACCTACAAGGACGCGAAGGAGAAGGTGGACCGCAACCGCGAGTACACCCCCACCGAGGCCGTCAAGCTCGTCAAGGAGCTCAAGCGCGCGAAGTTCGACGAGTCGGTCGAGATCCACGTCCGCACCGGCCTGAACGTGCGCCACGCCGACGAGCAGCTGCGCGGCACGATCGCGCTGCCGCACGGGCTCGGCAAGGAGGTCAAGATCGCCGTGTTCGCCCGGGGCGACAAGGCGAAGGAGGCCGAGGAGGCCGGCGCCGACATCGTGGGCGCCGAGGACCTCGCAGAGCGGATCCAGAACGACGGCTTCACCGACTTCGACGTCGCGATCGCGACGCCGGACATGATGCCCGTCGTCGGCCGGCTCGGCCGCATCCTCGGCCCGCAGGGCAAGATGCCGAACCCGAAGGTCGGCACCGTGACGATGGACGTCGCCAAGGCCGTCGAGGAGTCCAAGGCCGGCAAGGTCGAGTACCGCACCGACCGCACCGCGATCGTCCACATGACGGTCGGCAAGACCTCGTTCCCCGATCAGCAGCTCCTGGAGAACTACCAGGCCGTGATCGAGGAGCTCATCCGCGCGAAGCCGTCCGCGGCCAAGGGCAAGTACCTGCGCACGATCGTCATGGCCTCCACGCAGGGGCCGGGCGTCAAGGTCGATCCCTCAGCACGTAACGTCGCCGAAGGCGATCGCGAGGAGGTCGCGGCCTAGCAGGCAGTTGCCCTGCGTCGCGATCGCCTGGCAGGCGAAACCCATATCCGGAGCCTGCAGCTCCGGGTTCCCCCAAAGACCCCCGGCGACCAGTAAGACCGGGACAGGAGGAGCAGTTTGAACCGAGACCAGAAAGCCGCGGTCATCGACGAGGTGACCACCCAGCTGCGTGACGCGGAGGCCGTGTACGCGGTCGACTACCGCGGCACGTCCGTGCCCCAGGCCGCGGAGCTGCGCACCAAGCTGCGCGAGTCCGACACGCGCTTCCGGGTCGTCAAGAACACGCTGACCGAGCGCGCGGCCGACGCCGCCGGCGCCGAGGCCCTCAAGCCGTACCTCGAGGGCCCGACCGCGCTCGTGTTCGTCCAGGGCGACGCCGCCATGGCGGCGAAGACGCTCTCGGACTTCCGCCGCACGTCGGGCCTGCTCGCCTTCAAGGGCGGCTGGATGAACGGCGACGTGCTGTCGGCCGAGCAGGTCGACGCGATCGCCAAGCTGCCGACCCGCGAGGTCCTCTACGGGCGCCTCGTCGGCATGGTCGCCTCGCCGCTCACGGGCCTGGCGAGCGCGATGGGCGGCCTGATCGGCGGGCTCGCCCGCCAGCTGCAGGCGATGGCCGACCAGGGCCTGGTGGGCGGCGACGCCCCGGCGCCCGCGGCGGAGGCGGCTCCGGCCGCCGAGCCCGAGGAGACTCCGGCCCCCGAGGCCGAAACCCAGACTGAGACCCAGGAGGACTAGGACATGGCCAGCAGCACCCAGGAGTGGATCGACGAGCTCAAGGGCATCTCCGTGCTCGAGCTCTCCGAGCGCATCAAGGCGCTCGAGGAGGAGTTCGGCGTGTCGGCGACGGCCGTCGCGGCGGCCGCCCCGGCGGGCGGCGGCGGCGGCGAGGTCGCCGAGGCCGAGGAGGAGCAGACGGCGTTCGACGTCGTCCTCACCGGCGCCGGCGAGAAGAAGATCCAGGTCATCAAGGTCGTCCGCGCGGCGACCGGCCTCGGCCTCAAGGAGGCCAAGGCGCTCGTCGACGAGGCCCCCAAGGCCATCAAGGAGGGCGTCGAGCGCGACGAGGCCGACAAGCTCAAGGCCGAGCTCGAGGAGGCCGGCGCCTCCGTCGAGGTCAAGTAGACCGCTCCGTTCTCCGCATGTGATTCGAAGGGCGTCCGCAAGGGCGCCCTTCGTCGTTGAACGGCGCGCTGCTTTCAAGTTCGACCTGCGGTTGGCGTCCCCGGCCCAAGTTCTGGCCCCGTGTCGGATGCCGCCCGGGCCCGCCCGCGATTACATCTCCGTAACGGGAGCAGGGGGTCACTGTCAGGGGATAGGTGATCGGCAGGAGGTGGCCGGGGGATGGCCTCCACGAGTGGATTGCAGGACCGAGCGCGCGTGCGCCCGCGGGACGAGCCGCCGGTGCGCGAGGGGCCCGAGCCGCCCGAGACGAGGCTGCGGGAAGGGATCTACCGGCGCACCCTCGCGCTGGCCGACGCCGTCGTCGCGGCCGTCGTCGTGCTCGTCGTGCTGCCGCTCGTGGCGGACCCTGCACCCCTGACGGCGCTCGGGGCGGTGCCGCTGCTCGTCCTCGTCGACAAGGTCGTCGGGCTCTACGACCGCGACGAGCTGGTCATGAGGAAGAGCACGCTCGACGAGGCACCGGTCCTCGTCCAGATCTCGGGCCTCTTCTCGCTGCTGCTGTGGCTCGTCCTCGACGCCTGGAGCGCGATCGAGCTCGACGCATCCGACGTCGTCGCCGTCTGGACCGCGATGAGCGCGCTCCTGCTGCTCGCGCGCACGTGCGCGCGCGCGACGGCGCGTGCGCTCGCCGGCACGGAGCGGGTGCTGGTCGTGGGCGAGCCCGCGAGCATCGCCGGCGTGCGCGAGAAGCTGGCGGGTGCGCGGATCGATGCTGCCGTCGTCGCCACGCTCGAGCTCGGCCCCGAGCCGGCGCCCGACCTCGCCGCCGCCCTGCGCACCAGAGTGCACGAGCACCACGTGCAGCGCGTGATCGTCGCGCCGGCCCCGGGCGGCTCGGCTGAGACGGTCGACCTCGTCCGCGTCGCCAAGCACGCGGGGGTCCACGTCAGCGTGCTCCCGCGCCTGCTCGAGGTCGTCGGCTCCTCCGTGGCGTTCGACGACCTCGACGGCCTCACCGTGCTGGGCGTCCGGCGCTTCGGGCTCTCGCGCTCCTCGCACCTGCTCAAGCGGAGCTTCGACCTCGCCGGCGGGGTGCTGCTGCTGATCCTCGTCGCCCCGGTCCTGGCGGCGGTGTGGCTAGCGGTGAAGCTCGACGACGGCGGTCCGCTGCTGTTCCGCCAGACCCGCGTCGGGCGCGACGGCCGGCGCTTCGAGATCGTCAAGTTCCGGTCGATGATCGTCGACGCCGAGCAGCGCAAGGACGAGCTGCGGCACCTCAACGAGACGGTGGGCCTGTTCAAGATCGCCGCCGACCCGCGCGTCACCCGCGTCGGGCGCTTCCTGCGCCGCACGTCGCTCGACGAGCTGCCGCAGCTCCTGAACGTCGTGCGCGGCGAGATGAGCCTCGTCGGGCCCCGGCCGCTCGTCGTGGACGAGGACGCGCTGGTGCACGGCTACGACCGCCACCGGCTGCACCTCACGCCGGGCATGACGGGCCACTGGCAGATCCTCGGGCCGACCCGCGTACCGATGCACGAGATGGTCGGGATCGACTACCTGTACGTCGCGAACTGGTCGCTGTGGACGGACGTCAAGATCCTCCTGCGCACCGTCCCGCACCTGGTGGCGAGGCGCGGCATGTAGGCCGTCACCGCCCGCGCCGGGCGACGACGGTCCCGACCGTCCGCAGCAGGATCTTGATGTCGCTCCAGAGCGACCAGTTCGCGACGTACAGGTAGTCGAGCGTCACCATCTCCTGCATCGGGATCCGCGAGGAGCCGAGCACCTGCCACGGCCCGGTCATCCCCGGGGTGAGGTGCAGCCGGCGGCGGTGCCAGCCGCGGATCTGCCGGTCCTCCTCGGGCACGAGCGGCCGCGGGCCGACGAGGCTCATCTCCCCGCGCACGACGTTCAGGAGCTGCGGCAGCTCGTCGAGCGACGTGCGGCGCAGGAAGCGCCCGACGCGGGTGACGCGCGGGTCGTCGTCGATCTTGAACAGCCCCTCCTGCTCGTTGCGGTCGCGCAGCGAGTCCTTCAGCGCGTCGGCGCCGTCGTGCATGGACCGGAACTTCAGGACCGAGAACGGGTGGCCGTTGCGTCCGATGCGCGTCTGGCGGAAGAACACGGAGCCCGGCCCGCTGAGCCGGACGGCGAGGGCGATGGCCAGCATCAGCGGCCCTGCGACGAGCAGCACCGCGGCCGCCCCCGCGAGGTCGAGGCAGCGCTTGGCCACCTCCGCCGGGCGCGAGAGGCCGAAGCGCGGCACGCCGAGCAGCGTGAGGCCGTCGACGTAGTCGAACGTCGCGGCCGAGCCGACCACCTCGAGCACGCGCGGCAGCACGCTCACCTTCACGCCCAGCGCCTTCGCGGCCTGGATGGCCTCCAGCTCGGCCGGGCCCGACTCGGCGCCGGCCGCGATCACGACGCGATGGACGTCGCGCTCGCGCACCGTCTCGGCCAGCCGGCTCGGCCGGTCGCCGGCGCGGCTCGCCGGCAGGGCGGCGTCGCCCAGCGGCATCACGCCGACCATCTCGCTGTTCATGCCGGCCTCGCCGACCAGCTTGTCGGCGAGCCGGCGCCCCTGGTCGTGGTCGCCGACCACGAGGCAGCGCTCCGGCGCGAGCCCGCGACGGCTGGCCGCCCGGGCGACCGACCGCCAGACGGGGACCGCGAGCGTGAGCCCGAGCCACACGAAGCCGACGGCCTTGGCGCCGATCGGCTCGGTGAGGAGCCAACTCGCGAGGAGGTAGCCCACCACCGCGGTGAGGGTCGTGGCCCGGAAGATCGTCGGCGCCTCGTCGAGCGTGCTCTTGTTGAGCATCTGCTCGTCGCGCTGGTAGAGGCCGTTCGCCCAGGCGATCAGGGGCAGCAGGACGGGGAGCGCGAGCACCGTGAGCGCGAGCTCGCGGCTCGGCGCCCAGGTCATCGCCAGGGCGGCGACCACGCCGGCGGCGAGCACGTCGGCGACGATGATCCCGAGCCGGTGCACCCCGTCGCGGCGCCGGACGCCGGCCGGCGCGGCGGCCTCGACAGAGATCCGGTGCGCCGCGGGCGGGCGCGGCTTCTCGCCCCGCCGGGGGCGGGGGGGACGCCGCGGCAGGCGCGTGAGCGGGTGCTGGGGAGCGGGGTGGTCTGGCGTCGTCATCCGGGGGGTGGGGGGGTTTGGGGAACGGGCAAAGGATCGACGCGGCGGCGCCGTGGCAGGGGCGAGCGCGAAGCGCTTCCCCATCACCGGGCCCTCCTCCCGGTCGATCCTTCTTCCGACGCACGGGCCGTCACTGGCCGCACAGGTGCATCGGCTCGCGGCTCCGAAGAGATCCGCGGCTTCACAGGACAACACACGAACGGCCGAATGGTTGCGCCAGCTTGCCCATTGTCATTGATCGAACCGGTCCTCGCGCGTGAGGCCGTGGGTACCGTGGCCCGGCATGAAGGTTGTGATCCTGCACGACTACCTGACCCAGCCGGGCGGCGCCGAGCGCGTCGTCGCGACGATGCTGGAGCGGTGGCCCGACGCCGAGCTGCGGACGCTCGTCCACGACGCCGACGGCACGTTCCCCGAGTTCAACGACCATGCGCCGGTCACCAGCCCGCTGCAGCGCGTCGCGGGCCGCGCCTCGCATCGCGCCCTGCTCCCGGTGCTCCCGCTGGCGACGCGCAGCCTCGCCGTCGGCCCGGGCGAGGCCGACGTGGTGATCAGCTCGTCGAGCGGCTGGGCGCACGGCATCCCGGTCGCCGAGGGGATCCCGCACGTCTGCTACTGCCACAACCCGGCGCGCTGGCTCTACGACGCCGAGCGCTACATCGGCAACCCGCTGCTGCGCACCCTCCTGGGGCCGCTGCTCGCGCTGCTGCGGCGCTGGGACCAGGCGGCGGCCCGCCGCCCGACCCGCTACCTGGCGAACAGCGAGAACGTGCGCGGCCGGATCGAGCGCGCCTACGGCCGCCCGGCCGACGTGCTGCCGCCGCCGATCAACACGGGCCGGCTCGCACCCAGCCCGCTGCCGGCGAACGGGTACCTGCTCGTGCTGAGCCGGCTGCTGCCCTACAAGCGCGTCGATCTCGCCATCGAGGCGGCACGGCGCGTCGGCATGCCCGCCGTGGTGGCCGGCGACGGTCCGGACCGCAAGCGGCTGGAGGCGCTCGCCGGACCGGACACGACGTTCCTCGGCCGCGTCGACGACGACGCGATCCCGGGCCTGTACGCCGGCGCGTCGGCGTTCTTCCTCGGCGGCGAGGAGGACTTCGGCATCACGCCGCTGGAGGCCAACGCGGCCGGCAGGCCCGTCGTCGCCTATGGCGCCGGCGGTGCGCTGGAGACGGTCCGCGACGGCGACACCGGGGTGCTGTTCGGCCGCCAGGCGCCGGAGGACGCGGCGGCCGGGCTGGAGCGCGCGCTCGGCACGACCTGGTCGCCCGACCGGCTCGCGACGCACGCCGAGGGCTACAGCGCCGGAACGTTCCTCGACCGGCTCGAGCGGGTGGTCGACGAGGAGCTGGACCTGGTGGCGGCATGACGCCCGAGGTCAGCATCGTCATCGTCACCCGCAACGCGTTCGCCTACTGCGTGAAGCTCTTCCGCTCGCTGCCGCGGACGCGCGACGTCGCCTACGAGGTGGTGGTCGTCGACAACCGCTCGCGGCTGCCGACGCGGCTGCTCCTCATGGCCCTCGCCCTGACCGGGCGGATCAACCGGCTCTGCCTGCTCGATCGCAACACCCTGTTCGCCGAGGGCAACAACGTCGGCGTCGCCGCGGCGAGCCGGGCGGCGCCGCGCGTGCTGCTGCTCAACTCCGACGTCGAGGTGCGCGACCCGCTGTGGCTCCGGCGGCTGCTCGACGCGCACCGGCGCGGCGTGACGTCGCTCGGCTTCGTGGACTCCGGGCCGGTGCCGCGCGCCGACGGCTACTGCTTCCTCGTGGACCGCGACCTGTACGAGCAGGTATGGCTCGACGAGACGCACCAGTGGTGGTGGGGCGTCACGAAGCTGCAGGCCCGGCTGCTGCGGGACGGCCATCCGGTGCGAGCCGTGCGCGAGCACGACGAGCTGCTCGTGCACTTCGGCGGCAAGAGCGGCCGCGGGCACAAGCGGGCGACCGGCATGGACGTCGGGCCGGAGGAGATCCAGGGCTGGTTCGGCGGGCGCTCGGTGGATCCCGTCGAGCGGATCGAGCAGCTCGCGGCCTAGCGCCCCGCCCGGCGCGCGGTGCGCAGGCCGGCGAGGCGTCCGCCGAGCCCGGTCCGCAGCCGGCGCAGGGCGGCGCCCGGCGCCTCGCCGCGGAGCACGTTGCGCGCCGTGAGCGCGAGGCCGGGCGCCGCGGTCGTGCCGATCAGGACCACGAAGAGCAGGTGCATCGCCGCCTTCCGGCGCGGCAGGTAGCGCACCGCGGCGTACGTCTGGTTGTGGACGAAGTCGGCGGCGACCGCCGGGTCGGCCGAGAGCCGCGGGTCCAGGCCGGCTCGCTCGCCCTCGTAGTGGTCGACCGCGATCGCGGGGTCGTAGACGACCCGCCAGCCGTCGTGGTGCACGTGCAGCGACGCCGTCCAGTCGTTGAGGTGCTCGGCCCCGCTGCCGCGGAGCGCCGTGTCGAAGCCGGGCAGCGCCGCCCGCCGGTAGGCCATGTTCACGCCCTTGAGGAACTCGACGTCCCGCGCCGGCCCGACGCCGAGGTGGTGGAACGCGAGGAAGCGCCCGTACCACGTGACCCGCCCGACGACCTCCTCCTCACCGTGCACCGGCTCCCCGCCGTGGCGCACCCAGTCGCGCCCGCCGACGGCGCCGACCCCCGGCTCCCGCTCGAACCGCGCGGCGATCCGGGCGAGCCAGTCCGGCCGCGGGACGCTGTCGTCGTCGGTGATCGCGACGACGTCCTCCTCGACGGCGGCGAGCCCGGCGTTGAGCGCGGCGACCTGCCCCGGGCGGCGCACCGCGACGACCGCCAGCGGGAGCTCCGGGGGCGCCGCGTCGAGCGCGGCGCGCGTCGCCTCGTCGTCGGGCCGTGCGACCACGATCACGCGGTCGGGACGCCGCGTCTGCGCGGCGATCCCGGCCAGGCAGCGCCGGAGGTCGTCGGGGCGGCGCAGGGTGGGGACCAGCGCCGCCACCGTGAGGGGGGCGGGCTCCATCGCTCCGAAGGTAGCGGCCGCACCTCGTAGCCTGGATGCGACTTCATGACGCAACTGCACGCCCTGACCCCCCGCACGGCGCGCCCTGATCCCCTGGTCGCACGGCTCGACGGCCTCGTCCGGAGCACGCTCTCCGGCGAGCTCGAGGGCGTCCGCCGCGTGGCGCTGGTCGACTTCCCCAACCACCCCAACATCGGCGACTCCGCGATCTGGCTCGGCGAGGTCGCGGTGCTCCGGAGCCTGGGGATCGAGGTCGTCTACGCCTGTGACCAGCGGAGCTACGTGCCCGCCCACCTCCGCGCCGCGCTCGGCGCCGATGGCGCGATCCTGCTCCACGGCGGCGGCAACCTCGGCGACCTCTATCCGCTCTTCCAGCGGCTCCGCGAGCGGATCCTCGCCGACTTCCCCGGCCACCTGACGCTGCAGCTCCCGCAGACCGTGGCCCGCATGAGCCCGGACACCGAGGCGCGCATGCGGCGGCTCGTCCAGCGCCACGAGCGGCTGCGGGTGCTGGCGCGCGACGCCGCGACGCAGCGCTGGTTCGGCGACCGGCTCGGGCTCGAGGCGCCGCTCTGCCCCGACTCGGCGTTCTGCCTCGGCGCGCGGCAGGTGCCGCCCGGCGAGGGGGTGCTGTGGCTCGCCCGGACCGACGACGAGTCCGTCGGCGGCACGCCCACGCCGCCGCCGGGCGTGCGCGTCGCCGACTGGCCGCGGCCGACGTTCCTCTGGCACCGGCGCCGCATGGTGAGCCGCCGCGCCAGCTTCGCCGTGTCCACGCTGCCGGTGGGCGGGCGCTTCTGGCGGCCGGCGACGGGCCTCTATGCGCGCCTGGCCGGCGAGCGGCTCGCGACCGGGATCGACCTCCTCGCCGGAGCGGGAGCGGTCGTGACCGATCGTCTGCACGCGCACATCCTCAGCCTGCTCTGCGGGGTGCCCCACGTGCTGCGCGACAACGCCACCGGCAAGCTCCGCGGCTGCTACGAGCAGTGGACGGGGGAGTCGCCGCTCGCGCACTGGAGCGAGAGCGACGACGAGGCGCTCGCGACGGCGCGTCAACTCGCTGATGCCAGGATGGACGCATGACGTTCACAGGAGCACCCGCCGCAGCGGCGGTTCCCCTGAAGGCCCGCGACGCGGTCTGGACCGTCACGGCGATCGACCCGATCGCCGTGCCGCTCGTGCGCGTCGTCGCCCGCTTCCGTGCCGTCACGCCGAACCGGCTCACGGTGGCGTCCGCGCTCGTGGCGATCCTCGCCGGCACCGCGTTCGCGCTGGGCGAGCTGGTCGCGGGCGCCCTGATCTACCAGCTCTCGTTCCTGCTCGACTGCATGGACGGCAAGCTCGCCAAGCAGCGCCAGCTGACGAACCCGCTGGGCGGCTGGTACGACGTGATCGGCGACACGGTGCGCCTGATCGCCTGCAGCATCGGGCTGATCATCGCCCTGCGCGAGGAGGCCGCCGTCGCCGCCCCGCTCGTGATGGCCTACGTCAGCCTGCGCTTCGGCGTGCTCGCGATCGCCGAGGCGCGCGGCGCGCCGTCGCGCTCGGAGTCGGTGACGGTGCCCGCACGCGGCCTCGCGGTGCTGCGGGCCGCGCCGCGCCGCAGCGGCCCGCCCGGCACCACGGTGGACGTCGAGGCGCTCGCGTTCACGATCGGCCCGCTCGTCGGGTTCCCGGTGATCGCCGTGGCGGTCGCCGCCGCGCTGGAGCTGGCGCACCTCGGCATGTACGTCTTCCAGGCCGTCAGGGCCGCGCGGTAGCCCGCTCGGCCAGCAGCAGGGCGAGCAGCCAGCCGGCCCCGAGGGCGAGGCCGGCGAGCACGTCGGCCGGCCAGTGCGCGCCCTCCACCACCCGGGCGGCGGCGATGGCCGGCGGCAGCGTCCAGAGGGCCGCGGCGAGCCACCGCCGCCCCGCGCGCAGCGCGAGCCAGCCCGCGAAGCCGAGCACGGCGGCGGCGTACGCGGCGTGCCCGCTCGGCAGGGAGGTGTCGGTTCCCGCGTGCTTGACCACCGTCGTGAGCGCCACCACCGCGGCGGCCGCCGGCGCGACGAGCGCGAGGCGCGGACCGGACCGCCACCACGCGACGGCCGCGAGCCCGAGCACGGTGGCGGCGGCGACCGCCGGCGTGCAGAGCACGAGCACGGCGTCGATGGCGGCGCGCACGACGGCGGGCAGCGTGGGGCGCACGTCCCACGGCGCCAGGCCGGGCACGCCGGGCAGCCAGTCCGTCGTCTTCGTCACGACGACGGCGGCGGCGACGGCGGCGACGAGGGCAACGGCGAGCTGCGTGAGCCGGCGCCGGTGGGCGTCCAGCGCGGCGTCGATGCGCTCGTGCGGCGGGTCCTGCACGGGCGTGCGGCGGGATCCGGGCAACGGGCGACTCTATCGTGGGTCGGCGCCACGATGACCACGCAGCGCACCCCGTTGAAGCTGGCGGCGCCGCGCCGTCGCCGTCCGTCGTCCCTCGGCGCCACCGTGGCGCGGACGACGGCGGCGAACGTCGCCGTGCCCCTGTCGGCCCTGCTGACCGGGCCCCTGCTCGCCCGCTACCTGGGGCCGGCCGACCGCGGCACGCTCGCCGCGGTCGTGGTCCCGCTGACGCTGGTGACGCTGCTCGGCGCCGTCGGGCTCCCGGAGGCGGTGACCTACGCGGTCGCCGCGCGGCTCGCGCCGCTGCGGCAGGTGCTGCGCGCCGGCCTCGCGATCGGGTTCGCGAGCGGCGTGGCCTCGGCCGCCGTGATCTGGCCGCTCGCGCCGGTGCTGCTGCGCAACTCGCCGGAGTACGTCGGGCTGATGCGCTGGATGACCGTGCTCGTCGTCGTCTCGATGGCGATGGCGGCGGTGCGGGCCGCGGCGCAGGGCCGCGGGCGGTTCGACCTGAGCAACGCCGAGCGGTGGCTGAGCGTGCTCACGCGGGTGCCGCTGCTGCTCGTGCTCGCGGTGGCCGGGGCGCTCACGGTGACGTCGGCGGCGCTCGCGACGTACGCGACGGGCGTCGTGGCGATGATGGTGCTCTGGTACGTCCTGCGGGAGCGCGACGAGCCGCCGGTGCCGCGGGCCCCGCGGCTCGAGCGCAAGCTGCTGACGTTCGGCGCCCAGGCGTGGATCGGCACGGTCGCGAGCATCCTCGTGCTCAGGCTGGACCAGGCGGTGCTCGCGCCGCTCGTCGGCGCGGCGCAGCTCGGGTTCTACGCGGTGGCCGTGTCGCTCGCCGAGGTCCCCTCGACGCTGCAGCTCGCCATGCGCGACGTGATGTTCCCGACGGCCACGGACCGCGGCGATCCGCACCTGATCGCGCGGAGCAACCGCATCCTCATGCTGCTGAGCGGCGGGCTCGCCGTGGCTGGGGCGATCGCCTGCCCGCTCGTGCTGCCGCTGCTGTTCGGCGACGACTTCGAGCCCGCGGTGCGGATGGCGCAGATCCTGTTCCTGGCCTGCATCCCGGCCGGCATCGGGATGATCGTCGGCGCCGGCCTGCTCAGCGTCGGGCGGCCGCGCGCCCGCTCGGTCGCGCAGGTGGCCGGTCTCGCCGTCAACGTCGGTCTGCTGCTTGCGCTCGTGGGCCCGCTGGGTGCGCTCGGCGCGGCGTGGGCGGCGGTCGCGTCGGCGACGTTCATCGCCGCGGTCTCGGTCGCGCAGTTCACGCGGGCCACCGCCGTGACGCCGCGCGAGTGCCTCGTCCCGCTGCGCGCGGACGCCGCGACGGTCGCCGCGCTGCTGCGGCGGTTCGCCGCCCGGCTCCGATCGATGTTCAAGCGCCCCCGGACGGGGGAGGAGGGCTGACATGAGGCAGATCCTGCGCAAGGGGCTCCGCGTGCTGCGCGCGATGGCCTTCTACCGGCTCCACGGCGTGCAGCACCGCGGCCTGCCCTACATCCAGGGGCGCCTGCCGCGGGTAAACGCCCGCGGCGAGGTCCGCGTCGGCCGCCGCTTCCGGGTCGACGGGCTCCAGTCGCAGGTCGACTTCGGCGCCGGCCCCCGCGGCCGCCTGCTCGTCGGCGACGACGTCTTCTTCAACCGCGGCTCGACGGTCTACGCCGCCGAGCTGGTCGAGATCGGCGACCACACCCGGATCGCCGACCACGTCACGGTGCACGACACGAACTTCCACGAGATCGAGGAGGGCGACCCCGTGCGCGCCGCGCCGGTGCGGATCGGGCGCAACGTGTGGATCGGCCGCAACGCCGTCGTCCTGCCCGGCGTGTCGATCGGCGACCACGCCGTCGTGGCCGCGGGCTCGATCGTCACCCGCGACGTGCCGGAGCGCACGCTCGTGGCCGGCAACCCGGCGACGCCGCGGCGCGAGCTCCGCGCGGACGCCGACTGGGTCCGGCACTAGGCGGCGAGCACGCGGGCGTAGAGCGCTTCGAGCCGGTCGATCACGCGATCCCACTCGAACGCGTCCGCGACCGTCGCGCGGTTCGCGGCGCCCATCGCGGCACGGCGGGCGGGATCGCGCAGGAGCGTCAGCAGCGCGGAGGCGAGCGCGCCGGCGTCGCGGGGCGGGACCTGCAGGCCGCCGGAGGGCGGCACGAGGTGGGCGAGGCCGCCGGCGCTCGTGGTGACGAGCGGGAGCCCGGCCGCCATGGCCTCGAGCGCGCTGATCCCGAACGGCTCGCCGAACGACGGCAGGCAGTAGACGTCGGCCCGGCCGAGCGTCTCGGCGATCGCCTCGCGGCCGACGCTGCCGAGCAGCTCGACGCGGCCCGCGGCCGGTGAGCCCGCGACCCGCCGGCGCAGCGCGTCGGCGTCCACCCCGCCGCCGGCCACGACGAGCCGCGCCTCGGGCAGCGCTTCCGCGACGGTCTCGAACGCATCCACGAGCGTGAAGACGCCCTTGCGGACCTGCACGTTGGCGAGGAAGAGGACCGTGGGCGGCCGGTCCGCGGCGGCGCCGTTGCGTCCGCCCGCGCCCGGCCCGAACCGCTCGGCCTCGATCCCGGGCGGCACGATCGCCACGCGGTCGCCGGGCACGCCGGGCGCCACCTTGGTCCGGGCGCCCTCGGAGGAGAGCAGCACGAGCGCGGCGCGGTGCTGCTGCAGCCGCCGCGCGGCGGCGCGGAGCCCGGTCGACGCGCGGTCGCGCACGCCCGCTTCCTCCACGCCGGCGTCGAGCCGGCTGCTGCCGCCCGGCCAGTCGGGGACGTACGGCCCGAGCACGACCGGTGCCGCGCTGCGGGGCACGGCGAGCGAGAGGCCGATGTCGACGGGGTTGAGCTGGTGCACGAGATCGATCCGCTCGCGCTCGGCGATCGCCGCGTAGAGCCGGCGCACGCGGCCCATGTACCGGATCCGCCGCCGCCCGCCCAGCTTCGGGGCGTCGGTCAGCGGATACAGGCGCAGGTCGTCCCGCGGCGGCGCGGCGACGTCCACCCGCTGACAGGCGACGTGCAGCCGGTGCCCGCGGTCGGCGAGCCGCTCCAGGAAGCCCCAGGCGAGCAGCCCGTCCCCGTACGGGCGGTGATCCGTCAGGAAGTTGGACGGATGCGGGACGAAGATCGTGTAGCGCGGCACCAGCGGACAGGTAGCAGACACCGCGCCGGCACGTGTGAAGCGCCGGCGCGGGTTATCGGCGGCGCCCGCCGGCCCTGAAGGGCCGCGCAGCGGGTGCCCGGACGCATGTCCGGTCCGGCAGTGGATGCGGCCCGATGCGCCGATTACCGGGCGGTGACCGTTCCGCCACGCAGGATCCTCCGCGCCCTCGTCCTCGCGGCGCTGCTCGCCGGCGCGGCACCGGACGCGCGCGCCGCGACCGCGGCGGTGACGCGTGACGCCGACCGCGATGGGCGGATCGCGACCGCCGGCGGCGGGATCGCGGCGCCGAGCGTGCGCGCCGCTGCCGCGGGCCGCGGGATCGATGCCGTGACGCGCGACGCCGCGGCCGCGGGCGGCGGGATCGATGCCGTGACGCGCGACGCCGCGGCCGCGGGCGGCGGGATCGATGCCGTGACGCGCGACGCCGCGGCCGCGGGCGGCGGGATCGCGGCGCCGAGCTTGCGCGCCGCGGCCGCGGGCGGCGGGATCGCCGCGGTGACGCGCGACGCCGACCGGGACGGGCGGATCGACGCCGTCGACTTGAAGACGCGCTCGCTGCGCGTCGCCGCCGCCGCGCGCGTCACGGGCCGGCCTGCCGCCGGCGCGCCCCTCCGGCGCGGCGCCTGGACGCGGCTGCGGCTCCGCGAGGGCGCGCGGCCCGACACCGGCGCGCTGCTCCGCGTGCGGTCCGGCGGCCGCCGGGCGCGCGTCCGCGACGGCGCGGCGCCGGCGCTGACCGGCGTCGTCCTCCGCGGCGGGCGGCCCGTGCTCGTGTGGTCCGAGCGGCTCATCGCCGCGCCCGGCGGCCGGCCCGCCGTCCGGCTCGTGCTCGCGCGGCGCACGGTCACGGCCCGCCTCGCGGCGCCCCGCGGCGCCCGCACCGTCGTGCGGCAACGGCTCCGCGTGCTCCCGCGCCGCGTGGTCGCGTCCGGATCGGTGCGCGCGCTGCGAGACGCGGCGGGCAACCGCGTCGGCCGCTTCCGCCGCGCGGTGGGGCGCGCGAGCGACGCCGCGTCGCCGCCGCGCGAGACGACGCCCACCGCACCGGCGACGCCGACGAAGCCGGCCGATCCGGCCACGCCGGCGGATCCGACGACGCCGGCCGATCCGACGACGCCGACCGTGCCGACGACGTCCGGCCGATCCCACGACGCCGGCCG
>CAWHAP010000019.1:0-7822 GCA_963827335.1 uncultured Solirubrobacteraceae bacterium | reverse complement strand
AGAACTTGTAGCGCTTCTTCGGGCAGCCCAGCTTCGGGTTGCCCATGCCCGCGTTGTACGGGAAGCAGCTCGCGTAGCGGAAGCGGCCCTTCCAGGCCCTGGGGATGCGGACCCGCGCCGTGGCGCGGAAGCGGCCCTTGACGACCTGGCGCTTGCGCTTGCCCCTGACCTTGCGCGTGACACGCTTCGTCTTCGCCCGTGCGGCCAGCGGGGCCCGCGGCCGCCCGGAGCGGCCGACGTAGAACAGCGTCGGCGCGGTGAGGCGGATCGACCGGGGCGTGCGGTAGGTCTGGACGATCCGGATCACGTTGCGACGCACCAGCGAGAACGTGAGGTTGGTGCGCGGGAAGACGTAGACGGGCGCGAGCGCGCTGCGATCCCCGAACTCGGGGGCGAGCACGCGCACCTGGTGGTTGCGGTCGAACTCGTGCTCGAACGCGAAGCGGCCGTCGAGCCCGGTCGTGGCCGTGCCGGCGGGCACGAACGGCCTCCGGTAGGGGTAACGGCGGATCTCGAGTTGCACCTGACGCCCCACGAGCGGGGCGCCGTAGGGGCCGGTGAGCTTGCCGGTGACGGCGTGGGTCTCGCCGAAATCGGCGCCTCCGGCAGGGCTGATCTCGATCTCCACGACGGCCGCGGAGGCGGCAGCAGGGATGAGCGCGAGGGCGAGCAGGGCGAGGATCAGTGGTCGGAGCACGGCGTTGAGCCTAGACACACCCGTGACGCTAGGGTTCCGCGCCGCATGAGGTTCTTCGAGTTCGAATCGCGCCAGGTCGTGGCCAAGGCGGGCATTCCGGTGTCGGGTCATGGCTATGCCACAACACCGGCGGAGGCCAGACGGATCGCCGCAGAGCTCGGCGCGCCGACGGTCATCAAGTCGCAGGTCCTGACCGGCGGGAGGATGAAGGCGGGCGGCGTGAAGTTCGCCGATACGCCGGAGGAGGCGGAGCGTCATGCCGCGGACATCCTGGAGCTCGAGATCAACGGCCACATGCCGCGCGGCGTGCTCGTGGACTCCCGCGTCGACGTCGTCCAGGAGTACTACGCGGGCGTGACCTGGGACGGGACGCGCAAGCGCCCGGTGCTGATCTTCTCCGACATGGGCGGGATCGACATCGAGGAGGTCGCCGAGACCCACCCCGACCACGTCGGCCGCGCCCACTTCTCCACGCTGCGCCCGTTCTCGGACTACGAGGCCAAGCAGGTGATCGCGTCGGTCGGCGTCACGGGCCGCGCGCTGACGCGCCTGACGCCGATCCTCGCCCGCCTCGCGCGGCTGTTCACCGACTACGACATGACGCTGGCCGAGATCAACCCGCTCGCCCAGCTCGCCGACGGCTCGTTCGTCGCCGTCGACGCGCACATGGACATGGAGAACGAGGCGCGCCCGCGCCAGCGCGCACTGCTCAAGGAGCTCGGGGTCGGCGACGAGGAGACGCGCCAGGCGCGCGAGGCGACGGCGTTCGAGCTCGCCGGCGAGGCCGTCGACCAGCAGGACCACCGCGGGGTGGCCGGCAACGTGACCGAGTTCGACGGCGACCTCGGGCTCGTGATCGGGGCCGGTGGCGGCTCGCTGACGCTCTTCGACGCCGTCCGCGCCCACGGCGGCAAGCCCGCGAACTACTGCGAGATCGGCGGCAACCCGTCGGTCGCGAAGGCCTGCGGCCTCGCCAAGCTCGTGCTCTCCAAGCCGGGCGTGGACAAGATCGCGGTGATGATGTCGATCGTCTCCAACACCCGCGTGGACATCGTCGCGCGCGGCGTCATCAAGGCCTGCATCGAGCTCGGCCACGACCCGGCGGAGAAGATCTCGATCTTCCGCATCCCCGGAGCGTGGGAGGAGGAGGGCTTCAAGATCCTCGAGAAGTACGGCGTCCGCTACGCCGACCGCAGCGTGTCCTTGAACGAGGCCGCGCGGATGGCGGTGGCCGGCTGATGTCGATTCTGGTCGACGCCGACACGACCTTCATCGTCCAGGGCATCACGGGCCGCGAGGCGGTCAACCTCACGCGCGAGTGCCTCGACTACGGCGCCGGGGCGAAGATCGTCGGCGGCGTCACGCCGGGCCGCCTCGGCCGCGAGGTCCACGGCGTGCCGGTGTTCGACACCGTCGGCCAAGCCGTCGAGCACCACGGTGCGCCGATCGACGGCTCGGTCGTCACCGTCCCGCCCGCCTTCACCAAGGACGCGGTCATCGAGGCGATCGCCAACGGCGTGCGCCTGGTCGTGATCGTCACCGAGCGGATCCCGCGCGGCGACGTGGCGCAGATGGTCGAGTTCGCGGCCGAGCATGACGCCCGCATCATCGGCCCCAACTGCCTCGGGATCATCGTCCCCGACGTCATCAAGATGGGCGGCATCGGCGGCCCGGCCAAGGACGCCGCGAAGTCCTACTCCCCCGGCCCCGTCGGCGTGATCTCGCGCTCGGGCGGCATGACGACCGAGATGTCCTCGACTTTGAGCGCGGCGGGCCTCGGCCAGTCGACCGCCGTCTCGATCGGCGGCGACGCGATCATCGGCCAGACCTACGCCGAGCTGATGCCGCTCTTCGAGGCCGACGCGGAGACCGAGGCGATCGTCATCTACACCGAGCCCGGCGGCCGTATGGAGGCCCAGCTGTCGGACTGGGTCACGGCGAACGACTCGCGGCTGCCGGTCGTGGCCTTCATGGCCGGGCGCTTCATGGACGAGATGCCGGGCATGTCCTTCGGGCACGCCGGCACGATCGTCGAGGGCAAGCAGGACACCGCGACCGAGAAGATCGCGCGCCTCGCCGACGCCGGGATCGTGGTGGCCGAGCGGATCGAGGACATCCCGGGCCTCGTGCGCGACAAGATCGCGGCGGCGGCGGTCTAGATGGCGCTGTTCATCGACGTCGAGGTCGCCCCGGAGGCCGCCGAGGACCCCGCCGTCGCGGCCAAGCTGACCGAGGTCTGCCCCGTCGACATCTACGCCCAGGGCGACGACGGCAAGCTGCGGATCGTCGAGGACAACCTCGACGAGTGCGTGCTCTGCCGCCTCTGCATCGACGCCGCGCCGCCCGGCACGGTCACCGTCCGCAAGCTCTACGACGACGGCACCACCCTCTGACACCGAGCTGAGCTGGGCGCAGGTCGCCGCCTGGCGGGCGCGCCGCCAGTACCTGCACGAGCGCGCGCCGCGTCCGGCGATGCTCGAGGTCGTCTCGCGGCTGGCCGGGGTGCATGCCCAGGTGATGTCCTCGGCGGAGCTGGCGGTGTGGGCGCGGGTCGAGGGGCTCGAGCCCGACGCGGTCGCGAGCGCGCTGTGGGAGGAGCGGACGCTGGTCAAGACGTGGGCGATGCGCGGCACGCTGCACCTGCTGCCCGCGGCCGAGCTCAGCCTGTGGATCACGGCCCTGCGCACGCGCATCGAGCGCCAGTTCCTCAACCGCGCGCGCCAGAAGTACTTCGGCTTCACGCGCGCCGCGGCGGTGGAGCTGATCGCCGCGATCGGCGAGGCGCTCGACGGCCGCGAGCTCACGCGCGCGGAGCTCGCCGCGGCGGTCGGCGACGAGCGGCTGCTCGAGAGCTGGGGCTCGATGCTCAAGCCGGCCGCGGCGGCGGGCCAGCTCGTGTTCGCGCGCAGCGACGGCCAGAAGGTGCGCTTCACCCGCCCGGACTGGTCGCCCGAGGATCCGGATGCGGCGGTCGCGGAAGCCGTGCGCCGCTACCTCGGCTCCGGTGGGCCGGTGACGCGCGAAGACGTCGCGCGCTGGTGGGGCGCCACGCCCGCCGAGGCCGGACGGGTGCTCAAGGGGCTCGGCGACGAGGTCGCGCCCGTGACGGTCGAGGGCGCGCCGATGCTCCTGCTGCGCGAGCACGTCACCGAGGCGGCCGCGGCCGAGCCGCTGCGCTCGGTGCGGCTGCTGCCGGGCTTCGACCAGTTCGTGATCGCGGCGACGCGGCACGCCGATGCGCTGATGCCGGGCCCGTTCAAGGCGCGCGTGCACCGCCCGCAGGGCTGGGTCTCCCCCGTGCTGCTCGTCGGCGGCCGGATGGCCGGCGTCTGGCGCCACGAGCGCAAGGGCAAGCGGCTGCTCGTCGCGGTCGAGACGTTCGCGCGCGTGCCGATGTGGGCGCGCGAGGCCGCCACGGCCGAGGCGGAGCGGCTCGCCGGCTTCCTCGGCGGGTCGCTCGAGCTGGCCTGGGACCGCGGATAGCCTCAGGGCATGCCCGAGCTGCCCGAGGCCGAGCGCGCGCGGCAGCAGATCGAGCGCGCGCTGGGCCGCGAGATCGTCGCCGTCGACGACCGCGACACCTACGTCTGCCGCCCGCACCCACCAGGCGAGATCGCCTCGGCGCTGACCGGCCACCGGCTGACGCGGGCGCACCGGCGCGGGAAGTTCCTATGGGTCGAGACCGACGAGGGCCCCGACCTCGGGCTGCACCTCGGCATGGCGGGCCGGATCGCGATCGACGAGGAGGAGGCGCCGCGGCGCTGGGACCGCTTCGCGCTCGAGTTCGCCGACGGCGGCCGGATGGCGCTGCGCGACAAGCGGCGGCTCGGCCGCGCGGTGATCGACCCCGACTTCTCGCACGTCGGCCCGGACGCCGCCGAGGTCGGTCGCGACGTCTTTCGCGACCGCGTCGGCCGCGGCACGACGGCGCTGAAGGCGCGGCTGCTCGACCAGGGCGTGATCGCGGGCGTCGGCAACCTGCTCGCCGACGAGACGCTCTGGCGCGCCAGGCTCTCGCCCCGGCGGGTCGCGGGCGAGCTGTCGGTCGAGCAGCTCGACCTGCTGCGCCGCGAGCTGCGGGCGGCGGTCCGCGACGCGATCCGCAACGGCGGCGTGCACACCGGCCGCTTCATGCCCGCGCGCGAGCGCGGCGGCACCTGCCCGCGCTGCCGGACCCCGCTCGAACGCGACACGATCGGCGGGCGCACGACCTACTGGTGCCCGCGCTGCCAGCCCTCGGAGTCGAGCTAACCTTTCGTAAGCGAATGGGCAGAACCTGGATCTTCGCCACCGACAGGATCAAGGTCGCGGAGCGCGTAGCCGCGGACGCCGGGCGAATACCCTGGCCTCATGGCCTACTCGACCGAAGAGGCGCGGGTCCAGCTCCTCGACGACATCGCGCACGCGATCGACGAGCTGGGCGTCGCGCTCGCGGCGCTCGGCGCCGCCTATGAGCTGCTCGACGAGCGGGCCGCCGACCAGCTCGAGGCGGAGCTGTTCCGGCCCGTCCAGGTCGCCTACGGGCGCGCCCAGCGCACCCACGCCGGCTTCGCCGAGCGCTTCGGGCTGCCGGGGCGGAAGTTCGATCCCTCGACGGCCGGGCGCGTCTCGCAGGGCGCGAAGAGCTTCCTCGACACCGCGGCGGAGGCGATCGGCGAGACCGAGCACCTGCTGGCGGAGATCCAGGACTCGATGATGCCGGTCGAGGTCGGCGACGCGACGCTGCGCGCCGGGCTCGCCGAGATCCGCGCGCTCGTCGGCCCGCTGCCGGGCCGCGCCCACGAGCTCGAGCGCGTCATCGGCCGCTGAGCTGCCCCGCGGATCTCGCGCGCCCGCTGCCGGTCGAGCGAGCTCGAGGGCTGGCTGCGGCAGCCCGACCCGCTCCAGCGTGCCGTGAGCGGTACGTTCCCGCGATGGACGAACAGACTACGAGGGACCACATCCAGGCGCACGCCGATGCCGTCGTGCGCGGCGACATGGACACCGTCGTCGCCGACCTGTCCGAGGAGCTGCAGCCGCAGGCCCCCCAGCTCGCCGCAGGCCTGCCGATGCCCGTCACGGAGGCCGCCGTGCTCAGCCTCGACTTCGCGGAGGACGAGAGCGTGGCGCGGATCCGCTACACCGGCGACAGCGGCGAGGTCACCCTCCGCTCGCGCTGGCGGGACGGCGACGAGCACCCCGTGATCGTGCACGTCGAGCCCGTGGGCTGACCGGCGCCCCGCCCCGCGGGGTGAGTGCTTAACCTTTGCGCGGACCACACACCACTGGGAGGTGGCGATGATCAGGCGGATCTGCGTCACGGCCGCGCTGCTGGCGGCCGGGGCCATCATCGGATGGGCCGGTTCGGCCGGCGGAACGGCGAAGCCCGCGCAGGCGCCGGCGCGCGCGCCGGCGTTCCCCGACGGCAGGCTCATCGACCTGTCGCACCCGTTCAACGAGCGGGCGATCTACTGGCCGACCGCCGCGACGTTCAAGCTCGAGAAGGTCGCCGAGGGCGAGACCGAGCAGGGCTACTTCTACGCGGCCAACAACTTCTCGGCGGCCGAGCACGGCGGCACGCACCTGGACGCGCCGGTGCACTTCGCACGCGGCGGCGACACGGCGGACAAGATCCCGCTGCGGCGGCTGGTCGGCCGCGGCACCGTCGTGGACGTGACCAAGCGCGCGCTGGCCGATCGCGACTATCAGGTCGCCGTCTCGGACCTGCGGGCGCACGAGCGCCGGCACGGGCGCATCGGTCGCGGCGCGATCGTGCTGCTGCGGACGGGCTACGAGCGGTTCTGGCCCGATCGCGAGCGCTACATGGGCACGGCGGAGCTCGGCGAGCAGGCCGTCCCCAAGCTCCATTTCCCGGGCCTTCATCCCGACGCCGCGCGCTGGCTGGTGCGACGCCGGATCCGTGCGGTCGGCCTCGACACGGCGAGCATCGACTACGGCCAGTCGAAGCGGTTCGAGAGCCATCGGGTGCTGGGCGCCGCCGGCGTGCCGGTCTTCGAGAACGTCGCCAACGTGCGCCGGCTGCCGCGCCGGAACTTCCTCGTCGTCGCGTTGCCGATGAAGATCGAGGGTGGCTCGGGCGGACCGCTGCGGATCATCGCGATCGCGCCGCGCTGACGCGTGCGGGCCGGGCGGGGACACACGGTCCCCGCCCGGCGGTTACCCTGCGCGAGATGCCGAGCTGGCAGCGGGTCAACGTCCCCGAGATCCAGGAGTTCCCGGCCTTCGCCCACGCGGCCGTGGCCGGCCCGCACATCTACGTGGCCGGCATGCTGGCCGTCGACGAGAAGGGGTCCGGCGTCATCGAGGGCGGCATCGGCGCGGAGACGCGCCACGCCTTCGCCAACGTCGAGCGGATCCTCCTGGGCTGCGACGCCTCGCTGGCCGACATCGTGAAGGTCACCTGCTACCTGACCGACCTCGACGAGTGGGCCGAGATGAACGAGGCCTATCTGGAGGTCTTCGGCCCTCACACGCCGGCGCGCATCGCGGTCGGCTGCGCGTCGCTGCTGTTCGACGCGAAGGTCGAGTTCGACTGCATCGCCTACCGCGGCTGACGCTCAGCCGGTCGTGCGCCGGAGCTCGCCCGGCTTGGCGAGCCGGACCTCGCGGCGGTGGCAGGCCTCGCCGTGACGGCGCTCGTCCTCGGCGCTCGCCGGGGTGAGCGGCGGCAGCGGCAGCGCCTTCCCGTCGCCGTCGAGGGCGACCATCGTGAAGTAGGCCGTGAGGGTGTGCCGGGTCTTGCCCTGGTTCAGGTCCTCGGAGTCGACGCGGACGCCGACCTCCATCGAGGTCCGCCAGACGGCGTTGACCGCCGAGCGCAGCGTGATGACGTCGCCGACGTGGACGGGCGAGAGGAACCGCATCCCGTCGACCGCCGCCGTGACGACGCGGCCGCCGGCGAGGCGGGTCGCGGCGATCGCCGCGGCGTCGTCGCACAGCTTCATGATCTGTCCGCCGTGCACGTTGCCGGCGATGTTGGCGTCCTGCACGCCCGTGCGGTAGGTCAGCACGGACATCGTCTGCTCGGGCCGGTGGGGCTCCTGCGCCATCGGGCTCGCATCTACCCGCTGCGCGAGACTGCACGCGTGCGCCAACCCCAGCGGAGCACGTTCCTGAGCGGCGTCC
>CAWHAP010000018.1:0-496194 GCA_963827335.1 uncultured Solirubrobacteraceae bacterium | reverse complement strand
GGAGAGCATCGTGGATCCGAGCGCCGAGATCGCCCAGGGCTACTCGGACGGGCTGATGCCCGCGACGTTCGGCAACTCGCTCCAACCGGCCGAGCTGGACGCCCTGGTCAAGTACCTTGCCGAGGTGACGGGATGATGGAGGGACCTCGATGACCGCGAGCCTGCGCGCACCCGGCTGGTACCGGGCCGGCGCCTACATCGTCGGCGGCGTCCTGTTCGCCGCCGCGCTCGTCACCGCGGTCCGCCTCGCCTACGGCTTCTCGACGCCGTTCGACGGCGCCGACGGCTGGGACGCGAAGTGGCAGAACGCGGTGCTGATCGTCTCGCTCCTCGCCGCCCCGCTGTTCTTCCTCGTCGGCCTGGGCGCGTTCGACTACTGGTTCTACTGGGCGGCCGGGCGGCCGACGCGCCCCGAGGACCACTCGAGCCACGGCGCGCACAGCTGGCGCGACTACTTCCGGGTCAACACCGACCACAAGGTCATCGGGATCCAGTACGTCGTCACGTCGTTCTTCTTCATGCTCGTCGGCGGCCTGCTGGCGATGCTGGTCCGTGCGGAGCTCGCCGCGCCGGGCTCGCAGTTCGTCGACGCGAACGCCTACAACGGCCTGTTCAGCGTCCACGCGTCGCTGATGATCTTCCTGTTCATCATCCCGGTCTTCGCCGGGCTGGCGAACTTCGTCCTGCCGCTCATGATCGGCGCGCCGGACATGGCCTTCCCGCGGCTGAACGCGCTGTCGTTCTGGATGCTGCCGCTCGCCGGCCTGATGATGACGGCGTCGTTCTTCGCCCCCGGCGGCTCGTTCGCCACGGGCTGGACGGCCTACGCGCCGCTGTCGACCGACGTCCCGATCGGCCAGCTGTTCTTCACCATCGGCGTGCAGTTCGCGGGCGCGTCGTCGATCGCCACGGCGCTGAA
Organism: uncultured Solirubrobacteraceae bacterium; assembly: GCA_963827335.1. Lineage (GTDB taxonomy): Bacteria > Actinomycetota > Thermoleophilia > Solirubrobacterales > Solirubrobacteraceae > DASQMT01. Next base: position 495,275 of record CAWHAP010000018.1, on the reverse strand, counting down.
CTTCCTCGTGACGATCATCACGATGCGCGCGCCGGGGATGAGCTTCTGGCGCATGCCGCTGCTCGTGTGGGCGAACTTCTCGACGTCGCTGCTCGTCGTCATCGCCACCCCGTTCGTCGCGGCCTCGCAGTTCTTCGTCCTGCTCGACTACGCGCTCGGGTTCAACTTCTTCAACCCGGCACGGGGCGGGGACGTGCTGATGTACCAGCACGTCTTCTGGTTCTACTCGCACCCGGCGGTGTACATCATGATGCTGCCGGGCTTCGGGATCATCTCCGAGGTCCTGTCGGTGAAGGCGCGCAAGCCGATCTTCGGCTACCGCATGATGGCCTTCTCGCTGCTCGCCATCGTGCTGCTCGGGTTCACGGTATGGGCGCACCACATGTTCGTGTCCGGCATGCAGAGCTGGATCCGCATCCCGATGATGGTCACCACCGCGATCATCGCCGTGCCCACCGGGATCAAGATCTTCTCCTGGCTGGCCACGCTGTGGCGGGGCGTGATCCACGTCGACACGGCGATGCTCTTCGCGCTCGGCTTCCTGACCATGTTCACGCTGGGCGGGATCTCGGGCGTGATGCTGGCGATGCTGCCGGTGACGATCCACGTCAGCGACACGTACTTCATCGTCGCCCACATCCACTACGTGCTGTACGGCGGCTCGCTGTTCACGATCTACGCCGGCGTCTACTACTGGTTCCCGAAGATGACGGGCCGGATGATCGACGAGCGCCTGGGCAAGCTGCACTTCTGGATGACGTTCGTCGCGTTCAACGCCACGTTCGCCCCGATGCACGTGATCGGCGTGCAGGGCATGCCGCGGCGCGTCGCCGACTACCCCGACCAGTTCGCGTCGTGGAACCTGTTCATCTCGCTCGCCTCGTTCGTGCTCGGGCTCTCGACCCTGGTGTTCGTCTACAACATCGTCCGCTCCTGGCGCACCGGCCGGCGCGCGGAGGCCAACCCGTGGCGCGCGCTCACGCTCGAGTGGCAGGTCTCGTCGCCGCCGCCGATCTTCAACTTCGACCGGGTGCCGACCGTCGTCGGCGGGCCGTACGAGTACGGCGTGCCCGGCGCCGTCCACGGGATCTTCCAGCCCGCGGGCGAAGAGGCCAAGCAACCGGCCGTCGCGGCCGGCGATTCAGGAGCGCGTGATGGCTGAGATCCTCGTCCTCGCCAACGAGACCATCGGCGGCAAGAACGTCCTCGACGCGATCCGCGAGCGGTCCGCGGAGGGTGACGCGAACTTCCACGTGGTCGTCCCGCTCACGCGCCCGCGCCACGGCAACGTCATCTACGACGACGCCGTGCGCAGCTCGGCGCAGGTCCGCGTCGACCTCGCGCTCGCGTTCATGCGCGAGGAGGGCATCCACGGCAGCGGCGAGGTCGGCGACGGCGACCCGCTGAACGCCGCGCACGACGCCATCGCCGAGTACGGGATCGACGAGATCATCATCTCCACGCTGCCGGCGTCCACGTCGGGGTGGATGAAGCGCGACCTGATCGAGGCGCTCGAGAACGACACGGGGCTGCCGGTCAAGCACGTCGTGGTCGACCTCGCGGCCGAGGGCCTGCCGTTCGACGTCACGCTCGTCGTGGCGAACCAGACCGTGGCGGGCAAGGAGCTCGTGACGCGGCTCGAGGAGCTCGCGGCGCAGGGGCCGCGGCGCTTCATCATCGTCGTCCCGCAGGACAGCGGCGACGGGCGCGCGGTCAAGGCCGCCCGCGAGCGCCTGCGCGCGCTGCTCGCCTCCCTGGAGGAGGACGGGCTCGTGGCGGCGGGCATGATCGGCGACCCTGATCCCTACACCGCCGTGATGAACGCGGTGCAGTTCTTCCTCGTCTCGGAGATCGTCATCTCGACGCTGCCGGAGGGCTCGTCGAAGTGGGTGGCCGACAAGCTGACCGAGCGCGTCGCCGACGCGACCGGCAAGCCGGTCGAGCACATCGAGAGCTCGGCCGAGCCGGTGGAGGCGGGCACCTGATGGAGGCCGCCGCCGTCGCGCACGGCCACCACGAGCACGAGCACCACGGCCCGCCCGAGGCCAACCGCTCGTCGCGCGTGGACCCGTCCCTGCTCGGGATGCTGCTCTTCATCATCTCCGAGGTGATGGTCTTCGGGGCCTTCTTCACGGCCTACTTCTTCGTGCGGGTCGTGCAGGGCGCCGACTGGCCCGCCGACGGGACCCATCTCCCGAAGCTGATCGCGGGCGTCAACACGGCGATCCTGATCTCGTCGTCGTTCACGCTGCACTGGGCCGAGCACGCGCACAAGATGGGCAACCGGCGCGGCCTGCAGGCGGGCATCCTGACGACCTTCCTGCTCGGCCTGACGTTCCTGTTCATCCAGGTCAACGAGTACGTGCACATCGGCTTCGCGCCGCAGGACCACGCGCAGGGGACGATCTTCTACGGCCTCACCGGCCTGCACGGCGCGCACGTCTTCGTCGGCCTGACGCTGCTGCTCTTCGTCACCATCCGGGCGTTCCGCGGGCACTTCACGGCGGAGGACCACCGCGGGATCGAGGTGCCCGGGATCTACTGGCACTTCGTCGACGTCATGTGGATCGTCGTCTACGTGACCGTCTACATCCTCTAGGAGGACCGTGGAGAACCCGCTGCGCACCGAGGCGGGCGCCTTCCGGGTCCTGCTCTACGTCATCGCGGTCGCGGTCGTCGTGGTGATCGTGGCGCTCGTCGTGCAGTCGCTGTAAGCCACACTGGGTCCCATGGCGATCGTCGTCTGGCTCATCGTGGCCGAGGCGCTCTACGTGCGCGCGCTGCGCATCCTGGGGCGGCGCGGCGTGGCCGTGCCGCGCGGCCAGGTCGTCCTGTGGCACCTGGGCCTCGGCCTGCAGGCCGTCGCGCTGCTCTCGCCGCTGGGCTCGCTCGCCGACGACCTCCTGAGCGCGCACATGGCCGAGCACATCCTGCTCGCCGACCTCGGGGCGCCGCTGCTGCTGGCCGGCGTGCGCAACCCCGTGCTCGCGTTCTTCCTGCCGCGCGCGGTGCTCGTGCCGCTCGCCCGGTCGCGGCTGCGCCGCGCGTTCCGGATCCTGAAGCGCCCGCTCGTGGCGCTGCCCGTCTACACCGTCGTGCTGTACGGCTGGCACACGACGTTCGCCTTCGAGGGCGCCGTGCGGCACGAGCTCGTGCACGTCGCCCAGCACGCGAGCTTCGTCCTCGCGGGCGTGCTCGTGTGGTGGTCGGCGGTCGAGCCCAAGCGCCGCCAGCTGCGCGGGGAGCTGTGGAAGATCGGCCACATCCTCGCCGCGCGGATGATCGGCATGTTCCTCGGGATGGCCTTCGTACTCATCCGCGCGCCGATCTACACCGGCGTCTACGGGAGCGGGGAGCGGCGCGGGGTGGGCGCGCTCGCCGACCAGCAGACCGCCGGCGCCCTGATGGTCGCCGTCGACATCCTCATCATGGTCTTCGCGCTGGCGTTCTTCTTCTGGCAGGCGGCGCGCCAGCACGACCGCGACGAGGCGGCGGAGCGCGCCCGCGCCGCCACCTGACCTACTTGACGGTGAGCTTGCCCTCCATGCCGGCCGCCCGGTGCCCGGCCACGGAGCAGTAGAACGAGTACTCGCCGGGCTGCACGTCGACCCGGATCGTCGAGGTGCCGCCGTCCTTGACGACGTCGCCCACCTCGTTGACGCCGCCGCCCTCGAGGGCGATGTTGTGGTCGACCGTCGCATCGTTCTTCGAGTCGATCTCGAGCGCGCCGGCGGGCGCCTCGGCGTTCTTGAACGTGTAGAGCGTCCGCCCGTTCGGGTCGGCCGGGATCGAGAGCTTGCCGCCCTCGGCCTTCGCGAGCTCCTCCTGCTCGGCGGCGCCGGCGGTGGCGAGCCTGCCGGCGTCCTTGCCGCCCGCGTCCGCGGCGTAGGCGACGTAGGCGGCGACGTCCTGCGCGTCGTCGCCGGTGACGAGGTTCGCCGGCATCAGCGGCAGCGCCTTGCCGGTGGCCGGGTCGACCTGCTGGCGGCGGTTGGGCTGGAGGATCTGACGGTGGACGATGCCCTCGTACGTGGAGCGGCCGAAGCCGTCGGTGTTGGCCTGCTGCCAGGCCTGGTCGAGGCTCGGCCCGACGACGCCCTTGGCGCCCGCGCGGTCGAGCGCGTGGCAGGCCGCGCACTTCTCCACGAACAAGGTCTTCCCGTTGACGAGGTTGTCGCCGTCGTCCTTGAGCTCGCAGCCGGTCAGCGCGAGCACGCCGAACGCGGCGACGAGCAGCATCCGCACCCGTCCTCTCATGGCGCGGCATCCTACCTTTCCGCGGGGCGGCGCGAGCCGCGCCCGGAGCGGCGGCGACTAGGGGCGCGGAATGCCGTCCAGGCGCCCCTCGGCGGCCGCGACGACCGTCCGGGCGACGCCGTCCCACGAGTAGCGTTCGCGCGCCACGTCGACGATCGCGTCGCGCGTGCGGGCCCGCAGGCCGGCGGGCGCTGCGAGCCAGGAGGCGAGCCCCTCGGCCAGCTGCGCGACCGCGTGCGGCCCCACCTGGAAGGTGAGCCACGGCCGGACCTCGGGCGGCACGGCCGCGGCGAGCGCGTCGGCGACCTCGGCCATGCCCGAGTGCCCGGCGACCACCGGCAGCGCGCCGCCGGCGGCCGCCTCCGCGGCCACCATGCCGAACGCCTCGGGGAACGTGCTCGGCATCGCGAGCGCCTCGGCCGCCGGGATCACGTCGACCAGCTCGTCGTGCTCCAGCCGGCCCGCCCAGTGCACGCTCGCGGCCATGCCGTCCGCGGCGGCACGGTAGGCGGAGGCCTCGGCGCCGAGCGCGTCGAGGAACGCGGCCAGCTCCGGCAGCGCGCGCCCGTCCTCGGCGCGCAGGGCGCGCGCGGCCTCGAGGTCGCCGCGCGAGAGCGCGTCCGCGAGCTCCTGCAGCTGCGCCCGGAAGGCCCCGAAGCCGACGATCAGGAGGCGCGCGTCCGGCGCCCGCGCGCGCACGAGCGGCCACGCGGCCAGCAGCAGCTCGACGCCCTTGGACGCGATCAGCTTGCCGATGAAGAGCACGATGCGGTCCCGGCGCGGGTCGAGCTCGCCCAGCGCCGCGGCCGCCTCCGCGGCGGAGCGCGAGAACGACGACGCCTCCCCGGCGGCGGCGGGCGGTGGCGCCGCATCCGCGAGCGTGGCGCGCAACCGCTCGTAGCCCGCCGCGGCGTCCTCCGGCGTGCGCGGCGCGAAGCGCCCGACGTCCACGCCCGGCGGCCCGAGCCGGGTCTTGTCCTCCAGGCCCGGCTCGTCCATCGCGGCCCACAGGCTCTCCCCCGTGTGGCGCGAGCCGACCAGCACGCCGCGCGCCGGCGCCAGCCCCTCCCGCGCCGCGGGCAGGAACCGCGGGTGCGGCTTGACCGTGTACTCCAGCGCGCTGCCGTGGATCTTGACCGCGTAGGGCACGCCGGTGCCCGCGAGCGCGCGCGCGAGGATCAGCGGGCCCATCACGAGGTGGTTGGCCAGCGCGACGTCTGGCCGCGCGCGGGCCGCGACCTCGCGCACGGCCGCGACGTTGCGCTCGACGTAGGCGGCGACCTCGGCCTCGCTCAGCTCGGGATAGGGGCGGGCCTCGACGCCCTCGTAGCGGTCGGCCACGTAGACCGGGAGAAGCCCGCCGAGGTCGGGGCGGTAGACCGTCGCCCGCGGCGGATCGCGGCGCACGTGCAGCTCCAGGGCGCCGCCGTCCCAGTCGCCGGCGGCGTCGACCCAGCGCAGCTCGAGCGGCGCCCGGTCCTGACAGAGCAGGTGCACCTCGTGACCGTTGCGGGCGAACGCCTCCGCCAGCGCCGCGTTGTAGACATTGGAGCCGGTCCCGCGCAGCAGGTAGCCGTGGAAGATGAGCACGCGCACGACGGGCGAGGCTACCGCTGCGGACCCGGCGCGCGCCGCGCCGACCGGGCCCGTTGCTAGGCTCATCGCCGATGAGCGAGCGCCAGCTCTACCGGCTGCGCACTCCGTCCACCGGGCGCGAGGTGCTGCTCCCCGCCGAGGAGGGTCAGGTCTACCGCGACCGCGACACGGGGGAGCCGATGGACGTCGTGGGGAAGGTCCTCCCCGCCGCGCCGTCGAAGTCGTCGCTGGCATGGTCCGTCGAGAACCTCCGATTCTGCAACTGGTGCGACCAGCTCGCGCAGAAGGACCTCAACGACTGCCCGCACTGCGGCCGCCGCATGGCCGCCCTGCCCCGCTGACCCCCACGTGCTGCCCATGCGCCACCTGCGCACACTCCTGACGGCCGTCCTGGCCATCGCCGCGTTCGCCGCGGCCGGCTGCGGCGGGGGTCAGGTCAGCGCGGACGAGGTGCCGGGCAACCCGCCCGAGCTGACCGTCCCGACCGACGCCGAGCTCGGCGCCGGCGGCAGCGGCACGGCCACCGGGGACGGCACGGCCGACGACTCGAGCACGGACGACAGCACGGACTCCGGCACCACCGACGACGGCACGACCGACGACAGCGGCGCCGACAGCGGCACCACGACCCCGCCCGCCGACGACAGCGGCGGGGCCGCCGTCCCCGAGGCCACGGCAGTGCCCGAGGACTCCGCCTCGAACGACACCCCGCCGCCGGCGGGCTCGGAAGCCCAGCAGTTCGAGGACTTCTGCGCGCAGAACGCCGGCGCCTGCTAGCGCGCCCGCTGGCGCGACCTGGACGAATATCCCGCGCACAGCGGCCGTCTCCGCGCCCGTTACTCATCAAGAACGGCCCACCCGGGGCCGATACCGAACGGGCATCGCCTCTCTCGGCTGACCGCAGTACCCACTCCCCTGACGACCACCGCACGCATCCGGGCGCACGCCGCGCACGCTCCCCTGCGCCGCCTCTCCGAGGCGGCCCTCTCGGCCGCCGATCCGGCCGAGATCCTGGCGACGTTCGTCGCCGAGATCCGCGACGCGCTCCAGGTCGAGGGCTTCGAGCTGCTGCCCGTCCCCGCCGACGGCGCGCCCGTCCCGCAGGGCGTGGCCCACGTCGTCGCCACCGCCCGCACGCTCGCCCTCGACGAGGGCCGCACCGTCGACGAGCTGGGCGCCGACCTGGCCACCCGCCTGGCGGCCCGCACCGCCCTGCTCGTGCCCGTCGCCTGGGCCGGCGACGTCCACCACGTCGCGGTCCTCGCCCGCAGCGTCGCGCAGCCGTGGGCGGACGACGAGCTCCTGCTCGCCGAGACCTTCGCCAACCAGGCCGCGCTCGGCCTGGCGCGGCTCGAGTCCGAGCAGCGGCGCATCGAGCAGGCGCATCGCGACGGCGCCCTCGCGCGCGCCGCGCACGCGCTGAACGTCTCGCTCGAGCTGCAGGCCGTGCTCGACACCCTGGCCCGCGAGGCCAGCCTCGCCGTCGGCGGCGAGCTCGCGGGCGTCTACCTCCTCGACGAGGACGGCACCGCGCTGGCCACGGCCGGGCACAACTGCCCCCAGGAGTGGTTCGGCTCCCGGCTCGAGCCCGGCGAGGGCATCGCCGGCCAGGTGCTCGCCACGGGCCGCACCGTCGCGCTGCCGATCCGGCGCGAGGACCTCGCGATCACCGCCGCGGCCCGCCGGATGCCCGCGGTCCGCGCCGGCGTCGGCGTGCCGATGCGGTGGAACGGCGAGCTGCGCGGGGCGCTCTCGATCGGCTTCGCGGACGAGCGCGACCTGGCCCCCGACGACCTGCACGTGCTCGAGGCGATCGCCGACCTCGCCGTGGTCGCCTGCCACAACGCCGAGGCCTACGACGACGTCCGCACCGCGGCGAGCACCGACGCCCTCACCGGCCTGCTCAACCACGGCGCCATGCAGGTGCGCGTGCGCGAGGAGATCGCCCGCGCCGCGCGCGACCGGCTGCCGCTCTCCTGCGTCCTGATCGACCTCGACAACTTCAAGCGCGTCAACGACGAGCTCGGCCATCCCGCGGGCGACGCGCTGCTGCGCCGGGTCGCCGACGCGCTGCGCGCCGAGGTGCGCCCGTACGACCAGGTCGCCCGCTACGGCGGCGACGAGTTCGTGCTCGTGCTGCCCGGCACCGAGGAGCAGGCGGCGCGCGCCGTCGCCGAGCGCGTCCAGGAGCGCGTGCGGGCCGGCTCGCCGCGCATGCCGCACGGCCCGAGCGGGAGCTGCTCGATCGGCGTGTCCGCGTGGGACGCGACGATGGGCGCCGACGAGCTGCTCGCGGCCGCCGACCGCGCCCTGCTGCTGGCCAAGCGCACGGGCAAGGGCCGCGTCGCGGTCGCCAACCCGGACGCCGAGGAGGAGCTGGCCCGGCTGCAGGACTCCGACGGCTCGCCCGCCGCCGTGCAGGCGCTCGCCGCCGCGATCGACGCGCGCGACAGCCGCACCGCCGGGCACTCGGAGCAGGTCGTCCGCCTCGCCACCGGCGTGGCCATGCTGCTCGGCCTGACCGCCGACGCCGTCGAGCGCGTCGGCCACGGCGCGCTGCTGCACGACGTCGGCAAGCTCGGCATCCCGCCGGAGATCCTCCAGAAGGACGGCGTGCTCGACGACGCCGAGTGGGACGTCATGGCCCAGCACCCCGTGATCGGCGAGGGCATCCTGCGCCGGCTCCCCCAGCTCGCCCCGCTGGCGCCGATCGTGCGCCACGAGCACGAGCACTGGGACGGCACGGGCTATCCCGACGGGCTGGCCGGCACGCAGATCCCGATCGGCTCGCGCATCGTGCTCGCCTGCGACGCCTACGTGGCCATGATCGCCTCGCGGCCCTACCGCGCCGCGCTCGAGCAGGACGACGCCGTCGCCGAGCTGCGCGCCCTCTCGGGCACGCAGTTCGATCCGCAGATCGTCGAGGCCCTGCTCGACCTGCTCGGCTACGCCTAGGGGCCGATCCGTGGACCGGCCGCTGCGCTCCGTGGGTCGCGAGCGGCGGCCCCGGCGCACATCAACGGCGGGCATCGAGGGGGCGGGTCCGGGGGTGCCTGCAAAACGTCACATTCGCCGGCGCGAGAGCGGCTCGTGTGACGTTGTGCGCGCTATAGCCGCACAACGTCGCGTCCGTGTCCGGCGCTCACGCCGACGCGACGTTTGCCACCTATACGATGGTGAACGTCGCGCGCTCGCCCGAGGAGTGGCTGCGCGCGACGAAATCCCGCCGCCATCGGACCGACCCACTCGATGCCCGCCGTTGACGTGCGCCGCGGCCGGGACGGCGAGCGGCGTCTAGGGCTTCGGCTTCGGCTTCTTGGGCGGCTCGGGCGGGACCGGCGTCGTGATCAGCGTCGCGCTGTAGCTCAGGCGCGCCGTCCGGTAGGCGCACTTGTACTGCGCGAGGTCGGTCACGTCGAGCTGGACGCTCTGGGTCTGCGTGTCGTCGCAGGCCGTCTTCTGGCGGCTCGCCTTCCACGAGTGGTCCCTGCCGAGCCCGAGGCCCAGCGCGGGCGCCCAGGTCGGCACCGACAGGGCGACGATGTTGCCCTTCTTGACGTCCAGCGAGGTCGTGAGCGGGAACTGCACGGTCTGGCCGAAGTACGGCGTGAGGGCCTGGAGCGGGCTCGCGGCCGTCACGCGGCCGAAGTAGCGCTTGCCCGGCCTGAGCACGCTGATGCCGGCCTGCGAGGCGCCGCCGAGGTTCTCCTCGAAGAACGCGCGCTGCTTCTTGCCGGGCGCGCCGAGGGTGATCGACCAGGCCACGATGCGGCCGTCGGCCGGGGCCACGAAGACGCCGCGCTTGGCGCCGACGCGGAACTGGTACGCCGTCGTGCGGGAGATGACCTCGCACGGGCTCGTGGGGCAGCTCGCCACCGGCGGCGTGCCGATGGCTCCCACCTCGATGATGCGGGCCGACGCCACTCCGGGCAGCGCGAGCGCCGCGACGAAGGCCGTGCAGATCAGCCTGGAGAACGTCCTGTGCATGCCCGCATTCAACACGAGCCGCCGGTCAAGGTTGCTGTCGGGGGCGGCGACCTCGCCCACCGCCCCCAGCGCGATCAGACCTTCTGGACGTTGACTGCCTTGGGGCCCTTCTCGCCGTTCTCCTCGTCGTAGGTGACCTTGGAGCCCTCGGGCAGCGAGCGGTAGCCGTCGCCGATGATCCCCGAGAAATGGACGAAGAGGTCACGGCCGCCCTCGTCGGGCGTGATGAAGCCGAACCCCTTGTCGTCAGAGAACCACTTGACCGTCCCTGAAGCCATGCCTTGCATTCCCCACACTCCGGCGCTCGATCGAGCCCCCTGGTGACGACCGGTCAGTACCGCCGGTCCCAACGCTGACAAACCTATTCAGAACGGCAGCGTCAAAGCAAGCGTCCGAACGGACAGGTTTTCAGTCGCCGGAAGCGAGGGCCTCCGCGGCCGCGGCGATCTCCTCGCGGTCACCCGGCTCCGGGGCCCACGGGAGGCGCAGCGGATCGGCGGCGTAGCGCGGGATCACGTGCACGTGGAAGTGGAACACGGTCTGCCATGCGGCGGCCCCGCAGGAGTTCATGAGGTTGACCCCGTCGGCCCCGAGCCTCGTCTTCACTCGGACCGCCAGCTCCTGGGCGGCGGCGGCGCAGGCCGCGAGGTCCTCGGCGCCGATCTCGAGGAGGTCGGCGGAGTGCGCCCTGGGGATCACGAGCAGGTGACCGCGGGTGGCCGGGTTGATGTCCATGAAGGCGATCGTGCGCTCGTCCTCGCGGACGCGCGTCGCCGGGATCTCGCCCGCGACGATCTTGCAGAACAGGCAGTCGGGGTCGCTCATGCGCGGACCGTACTAGCCTGCCCCGGCCATGCCGCCGGACCCGCACCGCCTGCGCGCCCTCGTCGAGCACCTGGAGGCGATCGAGCGCCCGCCCGCGTCGGCGGGGGAGCGGCGCGCCGCGGAATGGCTGCGCGACCACCTCGAGGCGCTGGGCGCGCCCGCGCGGGTCGAGGCCGAGCCCGCGACCGGGTCCTTCGCGGTCCCCGTCGCGCTCCTGAGCGCGCTGGGGGCGGCTGCAGGACTCGCCCGCGGCGCCCGCCCGGCCGGCGCCGTCGCGGGGCTCGCCGCGGCCGCCCTGATCGCCGACGACGTGTCCGCCGGCCCGCACCTGTTCCGGCGCGTGCTGCCGCGCCGCGCCACGCACAACGTCGTCGCGGAGGCCGGCGACCCGGACGGGGCGGAGACGGTCGTCTTCGTCGCCCACCACGACGCGGCCCAGGGCGGCCTGGTGTTCCATCCCGGCCCGACTCGCGCGATCGCCGACGCCTTCCCGGACTGGTACGCCCGCCAGGAGACCTCGCCGCCGCTGATGCGGCTCGTGGTGGCCGGCCCGGCGCTGGCCGGCCTGGGCGCGCTGCTCGGCCGGCGCCGGCTGCGGCGGGCCGGCGGCGTCCTCGCGCTGCTGTCGGCGCTGGCCGTCGGCGACATCGCCCGCCGCCCCGTCGTCCCCGGCGCCAACGACAACCTCGCCGCCGTCGCCGTGCTCGCGGAGCTCGCGCGCCTGCTGCGCGACGACCCGCCGGCGGGCGTGCGCGTGCTGCTGGTCTCGACGGGCGCCGAGGAGTCGTTCATGGAGGGGATGCGCGGCTTCGTCGCCCGCCACGCCGGCGCGCTCGACCCCGAGCGCACGCGCTTCGTCGTGCTGGAGTGCGTCGGCGGCCCGGAGGCGATCGTGCTCGAGGGCGAGGGGATGCTGCGCATGCACGACTACACGCCCGCGGTGCGCGACTGGCTCGCGGCGTGCGGGGAGCGCGCCGGGCACCCGCTGCGCCGCGGGCTGCGCTCGGGCTTCGCCACCGACGCGCTGATCGCGCTCAAGGCCGGCTACCCCACCGGCGTGCTCGCCGCGATCGATCGCTACAAGATGGCCCCGCACTACCACTCGCACGGCGACGTGGCCGCGAACCTCGACCTCGCGACCGTCGCCGGCGTCGCCGCGGTCTGCCTCGAGGCCGTGCGCTCGCTCAGGACATGAGCCGGCGCGCCCGCTCGATGGCGTCCGCCCGCGTCGCGATCGCGCCCGCGTAGCGGTCCTCCTCGAGCTGCTCGAGCAGCTCCCCCAGGCGCGGGCCCGGGGGGATGCCGAGCACGCGGGCCAGCTCGTCGCCGCGCACGAGCGGTTCCGTGCGGCCGGCGCCCCGGCGGGCGAGCGCGGGCCCCAGCACGGCGCGCGCCAGCTCGAGGTGGGCGGCGATCGCCGGCTCGGCGTTGCGCCCCCGGGTGGCCAGCCGGTCGGCGACGGTGAACACGGTCACCTCGACCGCGTAGGGCTCGGTCGCCCGCAGGTAGCGCCACACGCCGCGCCGGTCCAGCGGGGCCTCGTGGACCAGGAAGCCGAGCCGCAGGTGGTGCAGGCAGAGCGCGGCGACGTGCTCGACGAGCTTCTCGGACGCCCGCAGCCGCCGCAGCACCCTGCGGGCGAGCTCCGCGCCCTCGCGGTCGTGGCCGGGGAAGCCGAAGCGCCCGCCGGGGCCGTCGGCGCGCGTCCACGGCTTCGCCGCGTCGTGCAGCAGCGCGGCGATCCGCATCGCGTCGCCGCGGGTCAGCTCGTCGGCCAGCGGCTCGCGCAGGACCGCCGCGACCGCCTCGGCGTGCTCGCCCAGGCCCGCCGCGGACGGATCGCGCTCGATCGCGGCGACCATGTCGAGCACCTCGAGCGTGTGGCCGTGGACGTCGAGGTGGTGGAACTCGTTCTGCTCCACCCCGTGCAGGGCGCTCAGCTCGGGCAGCACCTGGGCGGTGATCCCGTGCGCGTCCATCAGCTGCAGCCCGGTGCGGACGGCGGGCGAGCGGATCACCTGCTTGAGCTCGCCGAAGATCCGCTCGGCGGCGATCCGCTCCAGCCCGGGCGCCTCGCGGCCGATCGCGGCGGCCGTGTCCGCGTCGATGGTCAGGTCGAGGTCGACTGCAAGCCGCACCGCCCGCAGCGTCCGCAGCGGGTCCTCGGCCAGGGCCGCCGGGGAGACCATGCGCAGGCGGCGCGCCTCGAGGTCGGCGCGGCCGCCGTGCGGATCGAGCAGCTCGCCGCCCGCCAGCGGCTCGGCCATCGCGTTGACGGTGAAGTCGCGGGCCGCGAGGTCGGCGTCGATGTCCCCCTCGCGCAGCACGACCAGATCGACGTGCCAGGCGTGCTCCGGGCCGACCACGCGCCAGGCGCCGAACGCGCCGGAGAGCCGGAACGCGGCGCCGCCGGTGGCGCGGGCCAGCCCCCGCGCCACCGCCCTGGGGTCCTCGGGGACCGCGAGGTCGAGGTCGGTCGTCGGGCGGCCCAGCAGCCGGTCGCGCACCGCGCCGCCGACGATCCACGCCGCGCGCCCGGCGAGGGCGTCGCGGACGGCCTCGAGCGGAACGCCCGGCGTCATGCGCCGTCCCCGTGGTCGCGCGGCACGCGGGCGCTGATCCCGCAGGTGATCTCGTAGTTGATCGTCGCCAGCCGCCGCGCCCACTCCTCGGCGAGGATGCGCTCGCCGCCCTGCGCGCCGATCAGCACGACCTCGGCGCCGCGCGGCGGCGGGTCGGGCCCCAGGTCGACCGTGACGTTGTCCATCGAGACGGTGCCGACGAGCGGCACGCGGCGGCCGCCGACGAGCACGTCGCAGTCGTTCGTCAGCGCGCGCCGCACGCCGTCGCCGTAGCCGACCGGCACGGTGCCGATCCAGGTCGGGGCCGGCGCCACGAAGCGCCGGCCGTAGCCCGTGCTCTCCCCCGCGGCGATCGGCTTGACCTCGGCGAGGTAGGAGCGCAGCTCCAGCGCCGGCGCCAGGCCGTGGTCCGCCGGGTCGCGCCCGAACGGGTCCAGGCCGTAGGCCGCGATCCCGCAGCGCACGAGGTCGAGCCGCGCCTCGGGGACGCCGAGCGTGGCGGCGGAGTTGGCGGCGTGCAGCAGCAGGCCCGGGTGCGCCGCGCGGAGCGCCTCGGCCCAGGGCAGGAAGCGGGCGAGCTGCTCGCGCGCGAACGCGGGGTCGTCGTCGGCGGTGGCGAAGTGCGTCATCGCGCCGACGAGCCGCAGGCGCGGGTCGGCGGCGACCGCCTCGGCGGTTCGCGTCGCCTCGGCCGCGTCGCGTGTCCCGAGCCGGCCCATGCCGGTGTCGAGCTTGACGTGCACGCGGGCGCCGCCCGCGTCCGGGTGCGCCGCGAGCGCCGCGACGTCCTCCGGCCGCCAGAGGACCACGTCCGCCCGGGCCCGCAGCGCGACGGTCAGCTCCGCGGGCGACAGGGCGCCCATGACGAGCAGCGGCCCGGCGATCCCGGCCGCGCGCAGCCCGGCCGCCTCCTCCGCCGTGGCGACCGCCAGCCACGGCGCGCCCGCGGCCTGCGCCGCACGGGCGGCCTGGACCGCCCCGTGGCCGTAGCCGTCCGCCTTGACGACGACGCACAGCGCCGCCGGCGCGGCCGCGCGCGCGAGCAGGGCGCAGTTGCGCCGGACGGCGGCGACGTCGATCCGGGCGACCGCCCGAAGCATTGTCACTCCCGTCGTGTTAGCGCCTCGAGGACGTCGACCCGCGTGACGACGCCCACGAGGCGGCCGTGCTCGACGACGGGCAGCCGGTTGTGCTTCGAGCGCGAGATCAGGCGCGCCGCGTCCTGCACGGTCGCGCTCGGCTCGATCGTGACCGGGTCCTCGGTCATCAGGTCGCGCGCCAGGGCGGCGGTCGCCTTGCGCAGGCGCTCCTCGAAGTGCCCGAGGGACTCGAGGAACACGAAGCCGCCGAACAGCTCGAAGTAGTGCGGGAGGTGCAGGTCGGCGTCCTCCCCGGTCATCACCAGGTCGGCGTCCGTGATGATGCCGACGCAGCGGCCGCCGGGATTGACCACCACGACGCCCGGCAGGTCGTGGTCGCGCATCACGCGCAGCACCGTCTCGACGGTGTCCTCCGGCTCCACCGTCGGCGTCATCGTCTCCATGATGTCCCCGACGGTGAGCGGCATCGGCCGTGATCCTACGCGGAGAGCGCGGCTGGAAGGGCGGCGATCACGTCGGAGGCGATCACCCCGTCGGGCCCGTGCGGCTCCGCGGCCAGCCGGCCGGCCAGCACGTGGGCGTACACGGCCGCGCACGCCGCATGGGCCGGCGAGAGTCCCTTCGCCAGCATCGCGCCGGTGAGGCCCGCGAGCACGTCGCCGGTGCCGGCGGTGGCGAGCGCCGGCGCGCCGCCCGGCGAGACCGCCACGCGCCCCGACGGCGCCGAGACGAGCGTGTCGTCCCCCTT
The DNA here is from genome assembly GCA_963827335.1 of uncultured Solirubrobacteraceae bacterium. Classification (GTDB taxonomy): domain Bacteria; phylum Actinomycetota; class Thermoleophilia; order Solirubrobacterales; family Solirubrobacteraceae; genus DASQMT01. The sequence goes on along the minus strand of CAWHAP010000018.1, from coordinate 480,180 downwards.
GAGCACGACGAGCGCCTTGGCGCGCGCGGCGGCCGCGCGGGCGTGGTGCAGCCGCGCCCGCTCGACCTCGGCCGACTCGACCTCGAGCAGCCGCCCGAGCTCGCCCGCGTGCGGGGTCAGCACGGTCGGCCAGCGGCGGTGGCGCAGCTCGTCGAGCTCGCCGGCGAGCGCGTTGAGGCCGTCGGCGTCGAGCACGAGCGGCACGTCGACCCGCTGCGCGAGCTCGCGCACGAGCGCCCGGGTGCCCTCCGCCCGCCCGAGGCCCGGCCCGAGCACGACCGCGTCGGCCCGCCCCACGGCGCGCAGCGCGTCCTGGAGCGCCTCGGGCGCGAGCGCGCCGTCCTCCTCGGGCAGCCCGACGAACATCGACTCCAGCAGGCGCGTCGCGAACGGCAGCACGAGCGAGCCGGGGGCGGCGACCGTCACGTAGCCCGCGCCGGCCCGCATCGCTGCGAGCGCGGCCATGCTGGGCGCGCCGGTGAGCCCGCGCGAGCCGCCGACGACCACGACCGTGCCCGCGGTGAACTTCGTCGACGCCGCGCCGCGGCGCGGGACGCCGCGCAGGACCTCGGCCGTGACCAGGCCGCAGTCGGCCTCGCCCGGCGCGCCGCGCGGGATCCCGATGTCGATCACGTGCACGGCGCCGGCGTGCGCCTTGCCCGGCCGGATCCAGAGGCCCGGCTTGGCCGCGTGGAAGGCCGCCGTGGCCACGGCCTCGATCGCCGCGCCGGCCACCTCCCCGGTGCTCGCGTCGACGCCGCTGGGCACGTCGGCGGCGACGACCTTGCCGCGCGCGCCGTTCATCGCCGCGATCACCCCGGCGAGCGGGTCCTTCGGAGCGCCGCTCGAGCCCGTGCCGAGCAGCGCGTCGACCAGGCCGTGCGCCCGGGCCAGCCGCGCCGCGTCGTAGGCCTCGGCGGCGGCGCCGGGCAGCTTGGCGAGCTGGGCCTTGGCGTCGTCGCTCAGCCACTCGGCGGGCCACACGAGCAGCACCTCGACCTCGCGGCCGGCCTGGCGCAGCAGCCGGGCGGCGACGAGCCCGTCCCCGCCGTTGTTGCCCTTGCCGCACACGACGGCGATCCGGCCCGCCGGGACCCGCTCGGCGACCACGCGGGCCAGGCCCTCCCCGGCCCGCTCCATCAGCTCCAGCGACGGGATCCCCTTGGTCTCGATCGCCCAGCGGTCGTGCTCGCGCATCAGCGCGGCGTCCGGCAGCGGCTCCAGCCAGCGCGGGCGGCTCATCGCAGGACCGCCACGGCGCCCGCCATGCCCTTGGAATGCGTCAGCGAGATGTCCACTCGGACGCCGAGCTCGCCCGCCCGGGCGGCCGCCCGGCCCGACAGACGGACCGAGGGCGGGCCGTCGCCGCCGCCCAGCACCTCCACGTCGAGCCAGTCCCCGTCGCGCAGCGCGAGCGCCTTGGCCACGGCCTCCTTGGCGCAGAAGCGGACCGCGAGATGGCGCGCCGGCTCGCCCCGCGCCGCCGCGAACGCGCGCTCGCCGGGGGTGAACAGGCGCTCCGCCAGACGGGGGCGCCGCTCAAGCGCACGCGCCAGGCGGTCGATCTCTAGAAGGTCGAGGCCAACACCGGTCATCGCGGCGGCAGGCTACCCGAGCGGGACGCCTGCCCGAACGTGACCAACAGGTGTCCTTTCGTCCATTTCTGGTTGACGTTCTCAGGTTCGATCGCGAACATGGGGCTGCGACCATGATGGCCGTGGCTGTTTACTAGCCTGAGCATTCCCCCCAACCGAACGGATTCCGGTGGGCTCGGGCAACTGAGACAAGGAAGCCCCATATGGATCAGGCGGAGCGATCGTACGAGGACGGAACCCTGCAGGACAGGACGTGCGCGACGCGGCGCGTGGACTTCGGACAGGCCAAGCCGCGGCCCGTGCTCGAGCGTGACGTCGCGCGCCTGACGGCGCGCGTCGAGCAGCTCGAAGCCGAGCTCGAGCACTCCCAGGTGGAGGCGGCCAAGCTGGACCGCTTCGCGGCCATGGCCGCGCACGAGGTCCTCAAGCCGCTCGTCATGACCGAGGCGTTCGCGACGATGATCGCGGAGCGCGGCGGCCACGGGCTGGATCTCGACACGCGCCGCGACGTCGACACCCTGATCCGCATCTCGTCCCGCATGCGGCTGCTCGTCGAGACGATGCTGATGGACGCCCGCCCCGGCGCCGAGCCGCTCAAGCGGCAGTCCGTCGACACCGGCGAGATCCTCAAGGACTGCGTCGACATGCTCGACGCCGAGATCCGCGCCCGCGAGGTCAAGATCGACTTCGATCCCATGCCGGTGGTGCCGGGCGATGCCGCCCTCCTCACCGGTGTGTTCGGCAACCTGCTCTCCAACGCACTTCAATACGGTCCGCGGTCCGGTGGAGAGATCCACGTATCCGCGGAGCGCTCGGACGCCGGCTGGACGTTCTCGGTCGACAGCCCCGGCCCCGCGATCCCCGAGCGCGACCGCCAGCGCATCTTCGAGCCGTGGCAGCGCGGCTGGGGCGAGCGCCGATCGCGCGGCGTCGGCCTGGGCCTCGCGATCGTCCGCCAGGTGGTCGAGCGTCACGGCGGCCAGGTCGGCGTGACGTCACCGAGCGGCAGCGGCAACCAGTTCTTCTTCACCCTGCCGGCGTAGCCGCCGACAGGCTCCTTACTCCGGGTCCTGGCCGCGCATGCGCTGCGCGGCGGCCACGGCCTCGTCGCGGGAGCGGGCGTCGAGCTTGCGCAGGATGTTCTTGACGTGCGAGCGCACCGTCTCGCTCGAGAGCACGAGCTGGTCGGCGATCTGGTCGGTCGTCTTGCTCTCGGCGAGCAGGTCGACGACCTCCCACTCCCGCGGCGTCAGCGGCGACTTGATCGGCCGCAGGCCCCCGCCCCCTCCCGGCGCGCGCCGCATCTGCTCGATCAGCCGCATGCCGAGCCGGCGCGAGATCGCGGCCTCGCCGTTGAGCACGCCCTGGAGGGTGCGCGGCAGCACCTCGATGTCCACGTCCTTGGCCAGGAACCCCGAGGCGCCGGCCCGCAGCCCGAGCAGCCCGATCTCGTCGTCGTCGGCCGTCGTGAGGATCACCACGACCTGATCGGGGTTCTCCTTGACGATCCGGCGCGTCGCGGCGATGCCGTCGAGCTCGGGCATCACGACGTCCATGAGGACCACGTCGGGCCGGTAGTGGCGCGTCAGGTCGATGGCCTGGCGGCCGTTGTGCGCCTCGGCGATCACGATGACCCCGGCGCGCTGCAGCGACTCCTTGATCATCTTGCGCGCGAAGGGGTCGTCGTCCGCGATGATCGCGCGGACCGTGACCTCCTCGGGCGGTTCGTCCTCGTCTGACGGGGCAGTGGACAAGGCCACCACGCTAGCCGATCCGCGGCGGCTTTTGGGGTCGCGGGTGAGACGTCTCACCGCCGTGGGGCAGATTTCTCACCCTGGACTTCCGTCTAGTCCTCCCCCCCGATACACCCCTTTCCTGTACCCCACGCACGGCACAGACTTCCCCCCGTCCCCGGGGAATGTTCACCTTTCCGGTGCGTCCTTCTCAGGCCAAGCTGATCCTCGTGATCAGTCGGACCGAACCCAGCGATGCGACGCGGCGCCTCAGCGACCTGCGGCGCGCGCAGCCCGCGGACGCGACGCTGCGCAACCTGCTCGGCGTCGTGAGCGCCAAGCTCGAGCTCTGCGCCAGCCTGCCGGTGTTCGAGTGGGAGGCCGGCTCGGAGGGCTACGAGGAATGCGCCGCCGCATTCCGCAATCTCGCGGAGGCCGAGCGCCGGTCGTGCTCGGACGTCCTCGACCGCCTCCGTGAGCATCTGGACCAGCGGGCGGCCGCGCAGGGAGGTACCACGTGACTCGCGTCGTCGTCATCGCCGACAGCGGCCCCGTGCTGGCGAGCCTCACGGCCGCCGTCGGGACCGTCCCGGGCGCCTACATCGTGCGGCACGGCAACAGCGCCGCTCCGCTCGACCGGCTGCTCGCCCCGCTCCGCCCCGATCTCGTCGTGATCGGCGACCTGCTCGTCCCGGCCCACGCGCTGGCGCGGCTCGCCGAGGTGCGCAGCGCCTGCCCCGCGGCCAAGGTCGTGGTGCTCAGCTCCACGCCCGAGGCGAGCTGGCTGGCCGACGCGCTCCGCGCGCACGCCTCCGCCGTCCTCCCGGGCACCCTCGAGCCGCAGACGCTGGGCGTCGTGCTGCGCGAGGTGCTCGCCGCGCCGGCCGAGCTGCCCACCGTCGACACGATCGTGGAGGTGGCGGCATGAGCGTGCGCCTGATGCTGGTCGCGGACGACCCGCTCTCCGCCTCCGCCCTGCGCCGCGCGCTCCGCGCGACGTCCGCCTTCGAGGTCATGGACGGCTACGTCGAGGGCCGCGCGCCCTGCGGCGCCACGATCGCCGCCCACGCGCCCGAGGTCGTGGTCGTCGACCACATGCAGTCGCGCGAGGGCACGATCGCCCGCATCGGCGAGGCCCGCGCCGCGGTGCCCGCCGCCAAGATCGTCCTGCTGCCGGCCCGGATGGAGCCCACGTGGCTCTCCGAGGCCGCCGGCGCCGGCATCGACGCCGCGATCGCCAAGACCTTCCGCCTTGAGGGACTCGGCGCCCTCGTCCGCGAGGTCGCGGCGGGCAACGTGTACCACGCGTTCGGCGCCCCGCACGCCCGCCTGCGGCCCGTCCCGGCCCCGCCCGGCATGCCGACGCTCACCGACCGCGAGCTCGAGGTCCTGCGCCTCGTCGCCGCCGGCGCGCCGAACAGCCGCATCGCGGCCCAGCTCTGGATCACCGAGCAGACCGTCAAGTTCCACCTGTCGAAGGTCTACCGGAAGCTCGGCGTCTCCAACCGGACCGAGGCGAGCCACCACGCCTACGTCCACGGACTCCTCGACACGACCCCCCGTACAGGCCTCGCCGCCTGACGCACGGATGCACCGCACGAACATGGAAGGCCAGACAAGCATGATCAACGCGTTCCGCGCCCGCGCCGACGAGCTGGGTACCACCCGGCCGGCAGGGCGCTTCCGCCCGAACACCACGTTGGCCGAGGGTGGTCGTCGCGACCGCGTCGTCGCCCAGGCCGTGGCCCGCGCCAAGGCGGGCGACCAGGAGGCCGTGCGCTTCCTGTACATGCAGTACGCCGACAACGTCTACGGCTACGTCCGCAGCATCGTCCGCGACGACTACGAGGCCGAGGACGTCACCCAGCACGTGTTCGCGAAGCTGATGACGGTCCTGCCGAAGTACGAGCAGCGCTCGGTGCCGTTCGCCGCCTGGATCCTGCGCGTCGCCCGCAACGTCGCGGTCGACCACATGCGCCAGCGCCGCGCGATCCCCTGCGAGGAGGTCCGCGAGCTCGACCAGCGCAAGGACCACGGCGACGCCCAGCAGACCTCGATCGGCCTCCGCGAGGCGCTCGAGACGCTGCCGGACGACCAGCGCCAGGTCATCGTCCTGCGCCACCTCGTCGGCCTGACCCCGGGCGAGATCGCCGGGCGGCTCGGCAAGAGCGAGCCCTCCGTCCACGGCCTGCACCACCGCGGCCGCGGCAGCCTCCGGTCCGCCCTGGCCGAGCGCGAGTGCGCTCCGGCCGTGCGTGCGAAGGCGGCGGCGTGATGGCCCCCGTCTCCACCACGACGGCGCCGAACCTGCCGCTGCTCAAGCTCGACCCCGCCGATCCCGCGCTGCTCGAGGAGCTGCTCGAGGTCGTCGGCCGCGTCGCCTCCACGGGCGCGTTCACGATGGGCAGCGAGCTCGAGGCCTTCGAGGCCGAGTTCGCCGCGTACTGCGAGACCGACTTCTCGATCGGCGTGTCCTCGGGCACCGAGGCGATCGTGCTGGCGCTCAAGGCGCTCGAGATCGGCCCCGGCGACGAGGTCATCGTCCCGGCGAACTCGTTCATCGCGACCGCGGAGGCCGTGAGCCTCGCCGGCGCGACCCCGCGCCTCGTCGACGTCGACCCGCACACGCACCTGATCACCGCCGAGGCCGTCCAGGCCGCGATCGGCCCGCGCACCCGCTGCGTGATCCCGGTCCACCTGATGGGCTCGACCGTCGAGATGGCCCCGCTGATGGCGGTGGCCCGCGCGGCCGGCCTGTTCGTCATCGAGGACTGCGCGCAGGCGCACGGCGCCCGCGTCAGCGGGCAGCGCGTCGGCACGTTCGGCGACCTCGGCTGCTTCTCGTTCTACCCCACCAAGAACCTCGGGGCGTGGGGTGACGGCGGCGGCGTGGTGACCGCCGATCCGCAGCTCGCCCAGCGGGTGCGCCTGCTGCGCTCGCACGGCGAAGGTCCCCGGTACCACCACAGCATGGTCGGCACGACGGCGCGCCTCGACGCGCTCCAGGCCGCGCTGCTGCGGGTCAAGCTCCGCCGTCTCGACGGCTGGAACGAGGACCGGCGGCGCGTCGGTGCGGCGCTGCGCGAGGGGCTCGTGGGGACGAGCCTCGAGCTTCCCGGCGCCGCGTCGCCCGCCGGCGACCACGTGTACCACCTGTTCATCGCGCGGACCCCCCGTCGCGAGGCGCTGCGAGCCTTCCTGGGCGAGCGGGGCGTCGCGACCGCGGTGCATTACCCGATCCCGATCCACCGAACCGGCGCCTACGCGGAGCTCGGCCTCGGAGAGGGCAGCCTGCCGGTGGCAGAGCGGCTCGCCGAGCAGATCTGCACGTTGCCGCTGTTCCCGATGATGTCCGACGACGAGGTCGCACGCGTCGTCGGCGCTGTCCAGGACTTCGACATGGAGCTGTCATGACCGCGCGCAAGCACCTGACCGGGCGGCGGTTCGCGCCCTCCCTCGAGCAGCACCCGCCGCTCCGCATCGCGGTCGTCGGGTACGGCTACTGGGGCCCGAACCTCGTCCGCAACGTGATCGAGCGGCCCGAGCTGGAGCTCGCCGCCCTGTGCGAGCGCGACGACGCCCGTGCGGCGGCCTTCCTGCAGAAGGTGCCCGACGTGCCGGTGCACGCGGACCTCGACACGGTGCTCGCCGACGAGACGATCGACGCCGTCCTGGTGGCCACGCCGCCGCGGACGCACCACGCGATCGCCAGCGCCGCGCTCAGCGCGGGCAAGCACGTGCTCGTGGAGAAGCCGCTGGCCCGCACGGTCGCCGAGGCGACGGACCTGGTGGAGCTGGCCACGGACAACGGCCTCGTGCTGATGCCCGGCCACACGTTCCTCTACAGCCCGCCCGTCAACAAGGTGCGCGAGCTGATCGACCACGGCAAGCTCGGCGAGGTCTACTTCGTCACGTCGTCGCGCATGAACCTGGGCAAGTACCAGCCCGACGGGGTCATCTGCGACCTCGCGCCGCACGACATCTCGATCCTGCTGTACCTGCTCGACCAGCCCGTGACCCAGGTGAGCGCGTCCGCGCGCAGCATCTTCCGCGAGCACAACCCGGAGGTCGCGTTCCTCACGCTCACCTTCGCGAGCGGCGTGACGGCGAACATCCAGATCTCCTGGCTCGCCCCGCGCAAGGTGCGCGAGATGGTGATCGTCGGCAGCAAGCGCATGGTCCAGTACGACGACACGGCGGCCGACGAGTCCGTCCGCGTCTTCGACCGCGGCATGGAGGTGGAGGCGCCGGCGAACTTCGGCGAGTTCCAGCTCAGCTACCGCAGCGGCGACATCGTCGTCCCGCGCGTGGAGGCCGCCGAGCCGCTCAGCCTCGAGCTGCAGGACTTCGCGCGCTCGATCCGCACCGGCGTCGTGCCGCGCTCCCACGCGCAGCTCGGCCTGGAGACGGTCGCCGTGATCGAGGCGGCCGAGACGTCGCTCCGCCACAACGGCGAGCCCATCGCCCTGGCGCCCGCGCTGGTGCGCGCCGCCGCCTGACGCAGCAGCTTGCAGGACCACCGGAGGGAGGAAGGGGCGGGCGCCGCATGGCGCCCGCCCCTTCTTGTGTGCGGGGCGCGGTGAAACTGGCCCCGCTGGACCGTTGTTCGGTGTGGAGATCGCAAAGGCACTGATCCTCGCCGGGCGGACGACCCACGACCGCCCGTGGCCGAGCATCAAGTCCGGCCCGAAGCACCTGGTGCCGGTCGCGAACCGCCCCATCCTCTTCCACGGCCTCGAGGCGCTGCGCCGCAGCGGCATGCGCGAGGTGACCGTCGCGATCGAGCCGCGCAGCGCGCGCGCCATCTGCGACGCCCTCGGCGACGGCTCGGCCTGGGACATGTCCCTGCGCTGCGTCGAGTGGATGCCGTCCACCGGCGTCGGCGGCGCGCTCGCCGCCGCGCGCGACTTCGTCGGCGACGAGCCCGTGCTCGTCGGCCCGGGCGACGCGCTCCACCGCGAGCACCTGCGCCCGCACATCGCCGCCTTCGCCGAGGAGCATCTCGACCTGATGGCCCTGCGCCTGCCGGGCGCGCCGTCCAACGGCGGCGGCGAGCCGGTGCCCGGCGGCTACCTGCTGAGCCCGCGCGCCACCGCGCTGCTGCTCGACCGCCCGGGCATGACCGCCGACCCGCTCGCCGGCCTGCGCGAGCAGGGCGGCCTGGTCCGGGTCCAGGACAGCGACGGCTGCCTCCCCTGCCACGGCGGCCAGGAGCGCCTGCTCGAGGCCAACCGGCGCATGCTCGAGGAGCTGCGCGGCGACGTCGACCCGGCCGCGCACCCGAGCTGCGAGTTCCAGGGCCCGGTGAGCGTCCACCCGACGGCGGTGCTCGACCACACGCTCGTGCGCGGGCCCGCGATCATCGGGGCCGGCGCCCGCCTCTCGCACGCCTACGTCGGGCCGTACACCGCGATCGGCGCGGGCGTGACCATCGACGGGTCGCAGATCGAGCACTCGATCGTGCTCGACCGCGCCGAGCTCCTCCACATCGGGCCGCGGCTCGAGTCGAGCGTGCTCGGCCGGGGCGCCCGCGTGAACCGCAGCTTCGGCGTCCCGACCGCGATGCGCCTCTCGGTCGGCGACGGGGCCGAGGTCACCGTCGCCTGAGCGGCGGTCGCCCGCGAGGGCGACCGCACCGCCGGCCGCTAGAAGCGGCCGGCCGAGGCCTTTGCGTCGTCGCCGCTCGCGGCGGCGTCGCGGTCGCCGTCGACGGCGCCGAAGGACTCCAGCCCCCAGTCGTCGTCGGCCAGCGCGGCGCTGAGCTCGCCCTCCACGTCGGAGGCCACGCGCCAGACCCGCACGAGGGCGCTGACGACGAGCAGGAGGCCGCAGAGGAGGCCGAAGAGCAGGATCGCGGCGAACGCCGCGAGGACGGGACTCGGGCCGCGGGCGACGTCGGCCGCCTGCGCGGCGCCGAGCGCGCGCGCCTGGAGCCGCCGGGCGTCGTCGACCTTGTCGGCCGCCGCCTTCGTGGCCAGGTAGTCCTGGAGGCCCGTGACCGCCGCGTTGGCCAGGGCGGCCGCCCGCTTGGCGTCGACGGCCTGGGCGTCGATGTCGATGATCGGCAGCTGGCCGCCGATGTCGTCCGTCAGCACGCTCATGGTGAGGATGTTCGCGTCGTGGTCGCGGAGCGCCTCCGGGGCCACGGGGCTGGCGCCGACCGACGAGGGGCCGGACGCGTAGAGCTTGTCGGCCCGCAGGCCGGCGCGCTTGGCGATCGCCGCCTTGATGTCACCCTCCGCCATGAGGTTCGCGAGGAGGTTCGCGCGCGCCCCGAGCGTCTCGGAGCCCTTCGGGGCGACCTCGACGGCCTGGGAGGCGGGGGTGTCGAGCAGGATGCGTGCGGTCGCCTCGCCGACCTCGTACTTGCGGCTCTCGGGGGGGAGCGAGGGGCGGTAGGCGACGAGCCCACCGACGACGATCGCAACAGCGGCGAAGATCGCGACCACGGCACGGCGGTACCAGAGCTCGCGGAGGATCGTGATGGCGGTTTCCATTCCAGGGCATCCAACGCCCCGCGGGGCGCGTTCCTTCCACGTGGCCACGCGCGCGCGTACGTGCACGGACGTCCTCGGAAGGATACGGACTCGACCGCCGTTTCTCCGGCGTGTACTCGGTCTCGAACTCCGGCGCGATGGTGCGCGGCGGCCGCCGGCTCCTCACACGCGACCACAGCCAGCCCGTCGTGGGCCGGACGGTCGTCCTCCTCGGCCTCACCAGCCTGCTCACGGACATCTCCTCCGAGATGGTCGTCACGGTGCTCCCGCTCTACCTCGTGTACGTCGGCGGCTTCTCGCCGCTCGCCTTCGGGCTGATCGACGGCATCTACAACGGCGCGACCGCGATCGTGCGGCTCGCGAGCGGCTTCGCCGGGGACCGCTGGCAGCGCCACAAGGAGGTCGCCGCGACCGGATACGGCCTCTCCGCGCTGTGCAAGCTGCTCCTCCTCATGGTCGGCACCGCCGTGTCGGCGATCGGCGCCGTCGTGCTGCTCGACCGCGCGGGCAAGGGGATCCGCACCGCACCGCGCGACGCGATGATCTCGCTCTCCACGCCGAAGGAGCATCTGGGCACCGCGTTCGGCGTGCACCGCGCGATGGACACGACCGGGGCGATGATCGGCCCGCTCGTCGCGTTCGGCCTGCTGGCGCTCTCGCCGCTCGCCTTCGACTCGATCTTCCTCGTGTCCTTCTGCATCGCCGTGCTCGGCTTCGCCGTGCTCGTGCTGTTCGTGCGCCCGCGGGCCCCGAAGGCGGAGGCGGGCGTGCCCGCGGCCGCGCCGTCGCTGCGCAGCGCGTTCGCCCTGCTCGGGATCCGCCGCTACCGGGCGCTCCTGGTGGCCGGCGCCGCGCTGAGCCTCGCCACGGCGAGCGACGCGTTCATCTTCCTCGTGCTCCAGGAGCAGCTCGACCTCGGCGCGTCGCTGTTCCCGCTGCTCTTCGTCGGCAGCGCCGGCACGTACATGGTGCTCGCCGTCCCGCTCGGCCGGCTCGCCGACCGCGTCGGCCGCGGCCGCGTGCTGCTCGGCGGCTACGCCCTGCTGCTCGGCGTCTACGCCGCCCTGCTCGCGCCGCTCGGCGGCTGGGTCCTGCTCGTCGTCGCGCTCGGCATGCTCGGCGCGTACTACGCCGCCACCGACGGGGTCCTGATGGCGCTGGGCAGCGCCATCGTCCCCGAGGACGTGCGCGGGAGCGGCCTGGCGCTGCTCGGCACCGCCACCAGCCTCGCGCGCCTGTTCGCCTCGCTCGCGTTCGGCGGGCTGTGGGCGCTCTGGGGGATCGACACCGCGCTCGTGTGCTTCGGCGTGGCGCTCGTCGCCGCGGTCGCCCTGACCGCGGTCATGTTCCTGCGCAACCCGTCCGAGCCTGCGATTACTCGACTGTGACCGTCTTGGCCAGGTTGCGCGGCTGGTCGACGTTGAGGCCGCGCAGCCGGGCGATCCGGTAGGCGAGCAGCTGCAACGGGATGACCGCGAGCAGCGGCTGGAGCATCCAGTCGGTGCGGGGCACCCAGAGGACCTCGTCGGCGTGCCGCGCGATCTCCTCGTTGCCCTGCGTCGCGACCGCGATCACGTGCGCGCCGCGGGCGCGGACCTCCTGCATGTTCGAGACGACCTTCTCCAGTACGGGTGAGTCGGTGGCCACGCAGACGACGGGCGTCTCGTCGTCGAGCAGCGCGATCGGCCCGTGCTTCATCTCCCCCGCGGCGTACGCGTCGGTCGCGATGTAGGAGATCTCCTTCAGCTTGAGCGCGCCCTCCAGGGCGACCGGCAGGCCCACGTGGCGGCCCAGGTAGAGAAAGAAGTCCGACGCGTGATGCGCCTGCGCGCTGCGCTCGACGGCCTCCTCGACGGAGCCGAGCAGCTCCTCGATGCAGTGCGGCATGCGCTTGAGCGCGGCGACCAGCTCGGCGAGCCGCTCGGGGGCGAGCGTGCCGCGCACCTCGGCGAGCCGCAGCGCGAGCAGGTACATCGCCGAGACCTGGGCGACGAACGTCTTGGTCGCGGCGACGCTCACCTCGAGCCCCGAGCGCGTGAAGAGCACGCCGTGCGCGTCGCGCGTGGCCTGCGAGCCCAAGCCGTTCGTCAGCGCCAGCACGGTCGCGCCCCTGTCGCGGGCGAGCCGCATGGCCGCGAGCGTGTCGGCCGTCTCGCCCGACTGCGAGATCCCCACCACGAGATCGCCCGGCCCGATGACCGGGTTGCGGTAGCGGTACTCGCTGGCGATGTCCATCTCGACGCCGAGGCGGGCCCACTCCTCGATCGCGTAGCGCCCGATCAGGCCGGCGTGGTACGAGGTGCCGCAGGCCACCACCACGACGCGGCGCGCGGTGCGCAGCACCTCGTCGTCGATCGCGCCCAGGTCGCCGAGGTCGACGCCGACGCCGCGCGCGGTGCGGTCGGCGATCGTCTCGGCCACGGCGCCCGCCTGCTCGTGGATCTCCTTGAGCATGAACGTCTCGTAGCCGCCCTTCTCGGCCACCTCGGCGCTCCAGTCGACCTCCTCCACGGCCCGCTCGACCGGCGTCCCGTCGGCGGTCGTGAAGCGGACGTCGTCGGCGGTCACGACGACGATCTCGTCGTTCTCGATCAGCTGGACGTGGCGGGTGTGGGCGAGGAAGGCGGGGATCGCCGAGCCGAGGAACTGCTCGCCGTCGCCGCGGCCGACGACGAGCGGGCACTCCTTCCGGGCGGCCACGATCACGCCGGGCTCGTCGGCGGTGACCGCGACGAACGCGTAGTGGCCGCGCAGGCGTGCGTAGGTGCGGCGGACCGCGTCCTCGAGCGTGCCGTCGAGGTGGCGCGAGACGAGGTGCGCGATGACCTCGGCGTCGGTCTCGGACGTGAAGACGGCGCCGTCGTCGAGCAGCTCCTGCTTGAGCTCCATGTAGTTCTCGACGATGCCGTTGACCACGACGTGGACGCGGTCGGCGTCGTCGAAGTGCGGGTGGGCGTTCTCCTCCGACACGCGCCCGTGGGTGGCCCAGCGCGTGTGGCCGATGCCGGTGGTGGCGGGCGGGGCGAGCACGGCGACCCCGCCGTCGGCGTCGGCTTCGGCGTCGCGCTCGACGGCCTCGCGCAGGTGCGCGAGGTTGCCGACGGCGCGCACGGCCTCGAGGCCGCCGGGGCCCTGCAGCGTGATGCCGGCGGAGTCGTAGCCGCGGTATTCGAGCTTCTCGAGCCCGGCCAGGAGGATCTCCTGCACCGGGCGGCTACCGACGTAGCCGACGATGCCGCACATGGGGGCGGATTCTATCCGCGGGTCACGGCTCCTCCCGCCGCCGCAGGTCAGCGCAACTACGCTGGGCGGATGGACCAAGGACCTGTGAACGACGCCCCCCATCGCCTGATCAACGACGTCGAGCTCGGCACCGGCGTGATCGTCTACGCCTTCACCAACCTCTACGGCTGCCGGATCGGCGACGACTCGCGGATCGGCACGTTCGTCGAGATCCAGCGCGGCGCGGTGATCGGCGCGCGCTGCAAGATCCAGAGCCACACGTTCATCTGCGACGGCATCACGATCGGCGACGGCGTGTTCGTCGGGCACGGCGTGATGTTCGTCAACGACAAGCGCCCGGCCGCGACGGCGACGGGCGGCGGGCTGCAGACCGAGGCCGACTGGGAGCTGATGGAGACGATCGTCGAGGACGGCGCGAGCATCGGGTCGGGCGCCGTGGTCCTCGGCGGGGTGCGGATCGGGGCCGGCGCGCTCGTCGGCGCCGGCGCGGTCGTCACGCGCGACGTGCCCCCGGGCGCCACGGTGGCCGGCGTGCCGGCGCGGGCGCGCTAGGCGCTGCGGCAGGATCAGCGAACGTCAACACCAGCATCGAGGAGACGGGTCCCGGTGTGCATGGCGTTCCCGCGGTCGTTGTCGACTTCGCCACCGCATAGGTGGTCGAGTCGACATCGGCGGCGAGTTGACCGTCATATGTGCGGTCAACTCGCCGGGCACCTCGATCCCGCCCCCTTCGATGCTGCTGTTGACGTTCGCCGATCCCGCTACGGCGCAGCGGCCTCGACGGCGGCCACGAGGCGGCCGCAGACGGCGTCGGCCTCCTCGGCGGTCGGCGCCTCGACCATCACGCGCACGAGCGGCTCGGTGCCGCTCGGCCGCACCAGCACGCGCCCGCGGCCGCTCAGCGCGGCGGCCTCGGCCTCCGTGTCGCCCTCGATCGCCGCGACCGCGCCGGTGAGCGCCGCGCGGTCGGCGAAGCGGACGTTCACGAGGCGCTGGGGCAGCTTCTCCATCGCGTGGCGCTCGGCCAGGTCGCCGCCCTCGAGCGACTCGAGCGTGAGCAGCGCGGCGGCGATGCCGTCGCCCGACGGGACGAAGCCGGTGTCGATGATGTGCCCGGACTGCTCGCCGCCGAGGGCCCAGCCGCGCTCGCGCAGCGCCTCGAGCACGTAGCGGTCGCCGACCGGCGTCACCGCGACGTGCACGCCGGCGTCGGCCATCGCGGTGTGGAAGCCGTAGTTCGTCATGACGGTCACCGCGACGCCGTCGCCGGGGAGCCGGCCGGCGCCGCGCAGGTGCAGCGCGGCGAGCGCGATCAGCTCGTCGCCGTCGACGACGGCGCCCGTGCGGTCCACGGCGAGCACGCGGTCGCCGTCGCCGTCGAACGCGAAGCCGGCGTCGTGACCGCCGGCGCGCACGTGCGCGGCCAGGGCGTCGACGTGGGTGGATCCGCAGCCGGCGTTGATGTTGCGCCCGTCCGGGGCGTCGGCGAGCACGTCGACGTCGGCGCCGAGCCGCCGGAAGATCTCGGGGGCCGCCTGGTGGGTGGCGCCGTTGGCGCAGTCCAGCGCGATGCGGGCGCCGCGCAGGTCGAGCCCGGCGAAGCGCTCATGGAGCGCGCGCAGGTAGTCCTCGTGGGCCCCGTTGAGCCGGCGCACGCGCCCGATGCGCCCCTGGTCCTCCGGCGGCGCGTCGAGCGTGCGCTCGATCTCCAGCTCGACGGCGTCGGACAGCTTGAAGCCGTCGCCGCCGAAGAACTTGATGCCGTTGTCGCGATAGGGGTTGTGCGACGCGCTTAGGACGACGCCGAGGTCGAGGCCGTAGCGGTCGATCAGCAGCGGCGCCGCGGGGGTGGGCAGCACGCCGCCGAGCAGCGCCTCGCCGCCGGCGGCGGCGATGCCGGCGGCCACGGCGGCCTCCAGCATGTCGCCCGACTCGCGCGTGTCGCGGATCACGAGCACCCGCGGCGCGCCCCCGCCGACGCGCTGCGCGGCGGCGCGCGCGAGGCGCAGCGAGAGATCGGCCGACAGGAACTCCCCGGCGACGCCCCGGACCCCGTCGGTCCCGAAGAGCTGACGGGCCAAGGGAGTGGTTCCGAGCGCCACCTAGCGCTTGGAGAACTGGGGCCGCTTGCGGGCCTTCTTGAGGCCGGCCTTCTTGCGCTCCTTCACGCGCGCGTCGCGCGTGAGGAAGCCGCGGCGCTTGAGCTCGGAGCGGAGATTCGGGTCGGCGTCGACGAGCGCCTTGGAGATGCCGTGGCGCAGGGCGCCGGCCTGGGCCGACACGCCGCCGCCGTGCATCGACGCGACGACGTCGATCTTCTCCTCCAGGCCGACGGTCTCGAGCGCGGTGCGGATCGTGCGCTGCAGCGCCGGGCGGGGGAAGAAGACGTCGAGCGTGCGCCCGTTGATCTCGTAGTTCCCGGTGCCGGGCTTGAGGATCACGCGCGCGACCGCGGTCTTGCGCTTGCCGGTCGCCGTGTAGCGGGCGCCCGCGGCCAGGTCGATCGACGCGTCGGCGATCGGCTGGGTCAGGTCCTCCTCGGCGGAGTCCTCGTCGCCGTCGCCGTACTCGTCGTCGTCCTCGCCGCGCAGGGCCTCCTCGCCCTCGCGCACGATGTCGACCTCGAGGTCCATGCCGGGGATCTCCGGCTTGACGCGCGGGGTCGCCTCGACGAACTCCTCGTCGTCGTCCTCGGCGGCCGGCGTCTCGGCGGCCGGCGTCTCGGCGACGGGCTCCTCGACGACCTCGGCGACGGGCTCCTCGGCGACCTCCGCGGGCGTCTCCTCGGCGGGGGACTCCTCGGCGACGGGCTCGGGCTGCGGCTCGTCGGCCGGCGTCTCGGCGGCCGGCTCCTCGGGGGTGACGTCGTCGCGCTTCTCGTCGTCGGTCATCGGGTGGTGATCTCCAGCTTCTGCGGCTTCTGCGCCTCGTGCGGATGCTCGGGCCCCGCGTAGACCTTGAGCTTGGTCAGCTGCTTGCGGGCGAGCCGGTTCTTGGGGAGCATGCCGCGCACGGCGAGGCGGATGACCTCCTCCGGCCGGCGCTCGAGCATGTCGTTGAGCGTCCGCTTCTTGAGCCCGCCCGGGTAGCCCGAGTGGCGGTAGTACATCTTCTCGTGCAGCTTCGAGCCCGTCACGGTGATCTTCTCCGCGTTGACGACCACGACGAAGTCGCCGACGTCGACGTGCGGCGTGTAGGTGGGCTTGCGCTTGCCGCGCAGCGCGTCCGCGAGCTGCGTGGCGAGCCGGCCGAGGGTCTGCCCCTCGGCGTCGACGAGCAGCCAGTTGCGCTCGCGGTCAAGTGGTGTGGCGACGTACGTCTTCATGGTCAAGGCGGGCATGGGAGGAGCCGCGCGGGATGCGCGGCAGCGGCGCAGCATGATAGCGGCACGGAAGGGGGAGGCGGCACGTCGGAATCCGACCGCGCCGTGTTTATACTCCCGCCGGTTCATAACGCCAGCCGAGTCCGTCCTGGGGAGGACGGAGCGGGGGATCCAGAGGACGTGAGGGTCCATGGGGCGAATCCAGGCACTGCCGCCTGGTAGCGCACGAACGCGCGAGCCCGTCAGCTAACCCCGTAGGCCGACGAGAGGAGCGCATGCCGCGATACGCGGTCGCCCCGTCGTGGGGCACAACTGCATACGCGAGCGCGTACGGCCCCACAGCGGGCCGCATGCTGCGTCGCTCCGCCGCGCTCGGCGTCGCCGGGCTCGTGCTCGCCGCGGCGCCCGCGGCCGCCCAGACCGGGGGCACCGCCCCCAGCTCGCCCGCCCCGGCCGGGAAGCGCGCGCCCGCCGCGCCCGCCCCGACCGCGAACCTCTACGGGCGCCCGGCGCCGCGCATCCGCCGGCTCGACTGCCGGACCGGCTGCGGCCCGGCCGGCGAGGTCCGTCCCGGCTCCCTCGTGCGCGTGTACGGGAAGGGGCTGCGGCGGATCGACGAGGTCACGTTCCTCGGCGCCGACGCGGACGCGGCCGACGACGCCTCCGTCGCCCCCCGCTCGACCGCCCGCCGGTCGCTGCTCGCCCGCGTGCCGCGCACGGCGATCTCCGGCCGCGTCTCCGTGGAGCGCGCGGACGGCACGCGCTCGCCCGCGACGGCCGCCCCGCTGACCGTGCAGCCGGTGCCGACGACCCTGCCGGCCGGCGTGATCGACGCCGAGGTGCAGGGCCACAAGGTCTTCTTCGGCTCGCCGCGTCCCGCGGAGCTCTCCTACGTCGTCGGCGGCGCCGCGCCGGCCGACGTGCTCGTCGAGCTCGTCCGCGACAGCGACGGCCTCGCGATCGAGCAGTGGTCGGCCGCGGCGGTGGCGCCGGGCGAGCCGCAGACCGTGCGCTGGAACGGCACGGCGGCGGGCAAGGTCCAGCGGGACGGCACGTACCGGTTCCGCGTGACCGCGACCGACGCGACCGGCGCGCGCGCGGTCTCGAGCCAGGAGCCGCCCGCCCCCGAGGACGACCCGGGCGCCTTCACGTTCCACGGCTACCGCTTCCCGATCCAGGGCGCCCACCGGTTCGGCGACGGCGCGGCCGCGTTCGGCGGGGGCCGCGGGCACCAGGGCCAGGACGTGTTCGCGGCGTGCGGCACGCCGCTCGTGGCGGCCCGCGGCGGCGTCGTGAAGTTCAAGCAGTACCACTCCCGCGCGGGCTACTACCTCGTCATCGACGGCGAGAAGACCGCCACCGACTTCGTCTACATGCACCTGCGCGAGGCGGCGGTCGTCGGGAAGGGCGACCGCGTCCGGACCGGGCAGCTGATCGGGTACGTCGGCGACACGGGCCGCGCCGACGGGTGCCACCTGCACTTCGAGGAGTGGTCCGGACCGGGCTGGTACGGCGGGGGCAGCGCCTTCGATCCGCTGCCCGACCTGCGCGCCTGGGACGCCCGCTCCTGAACGCCTGACGGGGCGCGCGAGAACGCGGCCGCCCCGACCGTTGGTCGAGCGATGATCATCGTCGCGACCCTGCGCGATCTCTGGCGCCGCAGGCGCTCGGTGCTGGTGGGCGCCGCCGTCGGCCTGGCCGCGGCGGTGCTGCTGCTCTACAGCGTGGAGCCCGGCGTCCCGCCGTCGCTGAAGAGCCGGCAGTACACGGCCGGCGTGGCCGGCGCGGAGGTGCTCGTCGACTCCCCCACCTCGCAGGTCGTCGACCTCGGCGGCGGCAACGCGGAGGAGCCCGGGCAGGCGACCGACCTCGCCGGGCTCGGCGCGCGCGCGCATCTGCTCGCCGCGCTGATGGCGCGGAGCCCGCTGCGCGAGCAGGTCGCCGCGGCGGCCGGCATCCCCGCGGACCGCTTCGTGGTCATCGCCCCCACGGGCGACGATCCCGTGCCTGACGACCCCGAGGCGGCCAAGACGCTCGCCGCCGACCGGGAGATGACCGCGATCGACCTGTTCGTCGACGAGACGCTGCCGATCATCGCCATGAACGTGCGCGCCCCCGACGCGGACACCGCCGGCCGCGCGGCCCGCGCCGCGGTCAAGGAGCTGAGCGCCCACGTCGCCGAGGCCGCGACCGAGGGCGCCGTCCCGCCGAACTACCAGCTCGCGCTCGCGCGCGTCAGCGAGGCGCCGGCGCAGACCGTCGTCATGGGCCCCCGCCGCCTCTACGCGGGCGTCGCGTTCCTGTTCGTGCTCGCGCTGTGGTGCGGCACGATCCTGATGCGCCCGCGCATCGTGGAGATGTGGCGCGAGGTCAGCGAGGCCGACGCCGCTGCGGCGCGCCGGGCCGTGCCCGCCGACCCGTTCCTCGAGCCCGACGAGGAGCGCGCCGAGGCGCTCGGCGCGGCGGGCCAGCACGTGCGCACGTAGCCCTCCTGCAGCACGGTTCGATGCACCGGATTGGCGTATCGCTTGACAGGTCTGTAAGCTGACGCGCTGCCGGGGGAGGCCCGGCGTAGCCGCAGGGAGCGCGGCATGCCGTTCGCGGTCCGCCACGGCTGGGGAGGAAACCGGATCGCGGTCAATGCCGGCTGCTCGACCGAACGTCCAGTTTCGGCGCGCTGCCGTGGATCAGACGTGCCTGCTGCCGATGAGCGGGGCAGCTGCCGCGCGTCCCAAGGAGCCCTGCCTCAATGCCGAAGCGCCTGCTGGTCCTCATCGCCATGGCCGTGTCCTGCTTCGCGCTCCCCGCCGCCGCGGACGCGAAGGCCCGTGACCGTGATCGCGACGGCCTGCCGGACCGCTGGGAGCGAAAGCACGAGCTGTCCCTGCGGAGCGCGTCGGCGGCCGGCGATCCCGACCGCGACGCCCTGCGCAACCGCGGCGAGCTGCGCGCGCGCACCAACCCGCGGCGCGCCGACACCGACCGCGACAGCCTCCGCGACGGCGCCGAGGTGCGCCGGTTCCGGACGAACCCGCGGCGGCGCGACAGCGACGGCGACGGCGTCAGCGACGGCGACGAGGTGCGCGCCGGGACCGACCCGCGCGATCCCGGCAGCCGGCCGAGCGGGCCGGGCGCACCTGGACCTCAGCCTGAGCCTGACGGCAGCCCGCCGCCGCCGGACGCCGCGTTCACGACGTCCACGCGGCCGCGCGTGGGTCAGCTCGTCACCTTCGACGGCACGCCCTCGTCGTGCTACGCCGAGCCGTGCGAGTACCGCTGGATCGACGACGGCGGCGACGGCCGCGGCGGCGACGCCTGGCCGCTGGGCTCCGGCGAGACCCTCACCTTCCGCTTCACGCGCGCGGGCACGAAGCACGTCCGGCTGATCGTCACGGACGCGGCGAACCGGTCCGACGACGCCGAGCGCAGCCTGCGCGTGCGGAGCAGCAGCACCGCACCGGATCCGGAGCCGACACCGGAGCCCACGCCGGAGCCGACGCCCACCCCGGAGCCGACGCCCACGC
Source organism: uncultured Solirubrobacteraceae bacterium (assembly GCA_963827335.1). Classification (GTDB taxonomy): domain Bacteria; phylum Actinomycetota; class Thermoleophilia; order Solirubrobacterales; family Solirubrobacteraceae; genus DASQMT01. The sequence goes on along the minus strand of CAWHAP010000018.1, from coordinate 460,266 downwards.
CGCAGCCCACGCCCACCCCGGAGCCGACGCCCACGCCGCAGCCCACGCCGACGCCGCAGCCCACGCCGACGCCGCAGCCCACCCCGCAGCCGACGCCCTCCCCCACGCCGCAGCCCACCCCGACGCCGACGCCGCAGCCGACGCCCACCCCCACCCCGGAGCCCGGCGGGCTCCCGCCGCTCGGCCGCCCGTCCTGCACGGCGGGCGCGACGGCGGCAGCCACCGCGGCCGCGGTCCGCTCCGCGGTCCAGGCCGGCCAGAACGTGTGCGTGACCGCCGCGATCGGCAACGTCAACCTCGACGGCCTGACGAGCTCCGCCGTGCGCACCGTCGGCACGAGCGGGCTCGGCTCGATGGGCGCGATCAGCCTCTCCGGCTCCTCGCGGATCACCATTCGCGCGCGGTTCCGCTCGGCGATCATCCGCGGCGGCTCGTCGTTCGTGACGATCGAGCAGTCGATCATCGGCGGCACGTCCACCGCGCGCGTGTACGACCAGCTGATCTTCATGCCGGACAACACGAGCGACGTCACCATCCGCGACAACGACATCGGCTGGACGCTCGCGGACAACTCGGGCAACACGGGCTACGGATGCCGCTGCTACGGCACGAACACGCGCCTGCGCTTCGAGCGCAACAAGGTCCACGACATCGCGGCCGACGGGTTCCAGGGCGTCGGCGGCGCCGACGTCCTGATCGACCGCAACGAGATCGGCCCGGTCGGCGCGAACCCGGGCTCGAGCGAGCACTCCGACAACATCCAGATCACCGGCAACGGGTCGAACCTGCGGATCACGAACAACTGGATCCACCACCAGGGCTACTACAACGGCTCCACGGTCGGCAACGCCGGCGCCACCTACATCCACGGCGGGGGCGGCGGCGCGATCACCTACGAGAACAACCTCGTGCAGACGGCCCAGGGGCGCGTCGAGATCGGCGGCCTCGGGACGGGCGGCACGAGCCGCTCGGCCATCACGGTGCGCCGCAACACGTTCACCGACCTGGGCCGGGCGTTCACCGGCTTCCCCGGCTTCGAGTGGGACATCGACGGCGGCAGCGGGAACGTGGTGGAGCGCAACGTCGCCATCGACCCGGACGGCGGCTTCGCCCAGAGCGGGTCGCTCTCGGCCGCCCTGTTCAGCAGCAACCTCTGGTCGGGCGCGACGCTCGACGCGAGCGGCAACTGCATCAGCGCCGCCTGCAACCCGGCCGGCCAGGAGGCCATCGGCTTCCGCCGCCCGGGCGGCGTGCACTGGTAGGACCGGCGGCCGCTCAGGCGGCCGCCGGCGCGCGCGGCGCCCGCCACACGCGCGCGATGCCGCTCGCGAGGACGACCGTCACGCACCAGCCGACGAAGAGGAAGAGCCCCAGGGCGATCCCGAGCGGGAGCTGGACGCCGCCCGAGCTGTGCTCCGCGAGCCGCACCGGCCCGAGCTCCTTGACGGCGAGGCGGTGCGTCGCGCCGGCCGCGCTCGCGCCGGCGGTCGACCGCGCGGCCGTGACCGTGGCGCGGGCGAGCGCCTCGGTCACGGCGCGGTCCGGGCCCGTGGCCACGAAGCCCATCAGCGGCGACAGCTCGGCCGTGGTGGGCGTGACCCGGTAGGTCGTCATCGGCACGAGGGCCGCCTCGCCGGCCCGCACGACCAGCGGGCTCTGCCGGATCGGCGTGTCGATCGCCGCCGGGGAGACGGCGAGCGCCGCGGGGTCGAGCCCGGCGTCGCGCGCGATCTCGGCGCGCGTCGCGTCGCTCGTCAGGTAGTCGGCGAGCAGGATCGTCTGGGTCTGGATCGTGGCGGCGCTGGCCATCGCGTCGGCGACGAGCGGGCGCGGGGTGTCGACCTGGACCTCGACGGTCGCGCTCCACGAGTGCAGCGTCGCGCCGTCGAACGGCCCGACGCCGGACGCGCCGGTCGCCGCGACGCCGGCGGCCAGCGCCCCCAGCGCGCCGAGCAGGACGAGCAGGCGGTGGCGCACGAGGATGCGCAGGACGCTCAGGGTCTCCATGCCGCCTCCTCCCGGTCCGGCGTCGTGGTGACCGCGAGCATCGCGGCCATCCACAGGAAGATGTACGGCACGTGCGGGAACGACATCACGTCGAAGAGGGTCGACACGACCAGGAAGCACACGGCCGACGCCGCCACGGCGAGCGCGACCGGCGCGTCGGGCCCGCGCGCGCGGATCGGGCCGCGCGCCACGGCGATCACGGCGATGGCCATGAACGCGTACGCGATCAGCCCGATCACCCCCACCTCGATGATCTGGCGCAGCAGCTCCATGTCGAGGATCCGGTAGCTCGTGTGCTCGTAGCTGCCGTAGCCGCGGCCGAACGCGAGGTGCGTCCACAGGTCGGGCCGGATCGCGTCGTAGTCCGCGGTCCGGTCGCTCACCGTGGTGACGCCGAGCCGACTGCGGTCGAGCTGGCTCGTGACCCCGGTCAGGGCGCCCGGTGAGAGCACCTGGATGATGAGGACGAGCACGATCCCGAGCGGCGCGAGCTTGAGCAGCTCGCGCCGGCGGAAGTACGCGAAGGTCAGGCACACCGAGACCGGCGCGATCAGCGCGGTCTTGCGGAAGGTCGAGACCATCGCCGCCATGAGCAGCGCGGTGACCGCGGCGTAGATGAGCTTCTGCCGGCGCTCGCGCGAGCCGAGCAGCCGCGAGAGGGCGATCGGCAGCGCCATGGCGAGCATGGCCACCGTCTCCAGCGACACCTGGCCGGGCCCGCGGATGAGCCGGCGGCCGATCTCGTCGACGCCGTCCGGCGTCACCTGCCCGATCTCGAACGGGCCGGGCAGGAACGTGCCGGCGGCCCAGAAGAACACGTTGAAGCTGAACCGGTACTCGATGATCGTGCCCAGCGCGCAGAGCGACGCGAGCACGAGCGTGAAGCTCATGAACGCGTGGACCTCGGTGCGCCGCACCACGCTGGCGACGATCACGAACATCATCGCGTAGGAGCCGAGGAGCGTGAGCTTCTTGACCGCGGTGTCGAACTCGAGCGTCTCGGCGAGCGAGTGCGCGGCGAGGACGAGGCTGAGGCAGGCGGCGAAGACGACGGCCCCGACCGCGACGTGGATCCACGTGAGGCGCAGCGTCGGGCGGTCCCGGCCGCCCGCGGCGAGCACGAGCACCCACACGCCGGCGAGCACGGGCAGCACGAGCCGGTCGAACTTCAGGTCGATCGGAAGCGAGACCGCGAGCTGGATCTCGTTGAAGGGGATCAGCCAGATCACGACCATGAACGCGGCGACGAGCCACGGCAGCGCGCGGCCGGTGCGCGGCCAGTCGCCCGCCCGCGCCGCCAGCGCGGCAGCGCGCGCGAACGGCAGGCGGCCCGCCGCCAGCCCGCCCGCCGGCAGCGCCACGGCCGGCCCGAGCCCGTTCGCCGGGCGGAACACGTCGCTCGAGGCGAACACGACCGCCGGCGCACGCCCGCCCCCGCCGGAGGCGGCGGCGCCGGGCTCTGCGGGATCGGCGGGTGCGCGCCGGAGCAGCCGCGCGACGCCCAGCGCGACCAGGCACGCGCCGGCGAAGGCCAGGAGGAAGGTGAGCCCGAAGATCTCCTTGGTGGTGCCGCCGTTGAGCATCGAGCCCGCCGCACGCCCGAGCTGCTGGAACTCGACCTGCTTCGCCGGGTCGCCGCCCTGCTTGCGGGCCAGGTCGGCGAGGAAGTCCTGCACGCCGGGGATCGCGCCGTCGGCGAGCTTCTCGGCCTCGGCGATGGTCGGCGCCTGCGTGTAGAGCGTGAGCTTGGGGCGGTAGGGGTCGGGGCGGACCTCGAGCTGGTACGGCTTGTGCGAGTCGGCGAGCTGCGCCGCGCGGCGCTCGGCGTCGGGCTCGAGCATCGCGGTCTGCACGTTGACCATCACGCGGGTGGTGGCCGCGATGTCGGCGCGCGGGATGCCCGTGCGGCGGCTGGTGAACTCGAGCGCGCGCTCGCTCGTCATCAGGTTGGCGATCAGGACGGCGCGGGCCTGCAGGTCCTGGTAGGAGGCCTCGGTCGCGAGCGCGTCGTTGCGCAGGTCGGCCGGCAGGTCGAGCGTGACGCGCGTCGTGGCGCCCGCCACGTCGAGCTGGCGGGCCTCGATGCCGGGCGGCAGCAGGCTGATGTGGGCGACGTTGTAGACGGCGCAGGCCAGCGCGAACAGCGCGCACGCCGCGAGCACCAGTCCCTTCCTGAGCCGAGGACGCCGGAGCACGACCTGCCCTCAGGCGCGTCCCGCGCCGGCGCGGGTGGCGAGCGCCGCCACCGGCCTGGAGTTGAAGTCGTCGGTGCTGGCGCGCCCGAGCAGGTCGTCGACGCGGCGCCGCGTGCGGTACGCCGTGATCCCGGCGGCCGACGGGGCGGCGACCGTGATGCGCTGCCGCCGGTCGCGCGGCACGCCGGTGCCCGCGCGCTCGTAGATCTCGAGCTGGCGATCGGCGGCGCGCGCGAGCGAGAAGCGGTCCTGCACGAGCTTGAGGCCGTAGGCGCCGAGCCAGGTGCGGCGGCCGGGGTCGCCGGCCAGGTCGCGCAGGATCGCGGCCAGCCGGGCGCTGCCGTGCGCGGCGCCGTCGCCGACCCCGTACCAGCCGGTCCAGGCGAAGCGCTCGAACGTCCCGGGCGTGAGCAGCTCCCAGAAGCCGTGCTCGCCCTGGACCACGAGCGGGCGGGCGAAGGCGAGCGCGCGCAGGGCCGAGCCGCCCATGCCGAGGCACACGTCGGCGGCGGCGTAGGCGGGCCGCGGGTCGTCGAGCGACCCGGTCAGCACGACGGCGCGGCGGCCGGCGCGGGCGTTCGCGCGCGCGGCGTGCGCCTCCACCTGCGCCCGCACGGGGCCGTCGCCGACGACGACGAGCTGGACCGGCGCCTCGGGCGCCAGGTCGGCCGCCGCGTCGATCGCCGCGAGCAGCCCCTCCAGCTTCAGCTCGGCGGCCAGGCGGGTCACGCAGACGACCGTCAGCGCGTCGGGGTCGAGCCGGTGCGCGCGCCGGAACGCGTCGGCGTCGACGGCGCCGGGCGCGTTGTGCGCCAGGTCGACGGGCGGCTCGATCACGTGCACGTCCGGGCGGCCGAGGCCGCGCTCGTGGTCGGCGATCTGCTCCGTGCCGACGACGAGCGAGAGGTCGTGCGGGATGAACGGGGCGACGGCCATCGACATGACGGTGGCCACGGCGGGCACGCCGAAGCGGACCTGCGCGCCCCAGTAGGCCTCGAGCGCGGTCGTCCACTCGTAGCCGTGCACGACGTCCACGCGGCGGCGGGCGATCAGGTCGCCCATCGCCTTCATGACCCAGGGCGAGGGCCGCCCGCGCGGGCGCGGGGCGGTCACGAACTCCAGGCCCAGCGCGTCGATCCGGCTGCGCAGCGGCCCGGGCTGGCCGAAGACGACGACGTCGTGGCCGAGGTCGCGCACGCCGGCCGCGAGCTCGATCGCGTTGAGCTGGCTCCCGCCGAGCTCCAGGACGTGCGGGTAGACGACGATCCTCATGCGGTCTCCAGCAGCAGCGTGGGCAGCGGGGCGGGGCCGGCATCGCGGGCCGGCGTGCCCATCCAGAGCCGCCGGGCGGGCACGTCGCGGGTGACGACGGAGCCCATCCCGACCATCGCCCAGGCGCCGACGGTGAGGCCCTCGCGCAGCAGCGCGCCGCTCCCGACGTACGCGCCCTCGCGGACGTGGCAGGCGCCGCCGACGCGCACGCCCGACGTCAGCGTGGCGTAGTCGTCGACCCGGGCGTCGTGCGGCAGCACGACCTGCGGCATGATCGCCACGTGGCGGCCGACCTCCACCGAGGCGGTGAGGTCCACGTGGGAGAGCAGCACCGAGCCGGCGCCGATCCGGCAGGTCGTCCCGACGCTCGCCGTCGGGTGCACGATCGTCGCGTAGCGCTCGTCGCCGATCCCGAGCCGGTCGGCGATCACCCGGCGGCTGATGTAGTTGTCCGGGCGGCCCGTGGTCAGCACGACCTGCGCGTCCGGGCGCTCGTGGACCAGCTCGATCGGGCCGAGCACGGGCAGGCCATCGACGAGGCGGCCGTGCGCGGCCGGGTTGTCGTCGAGGAAGCCGAGCAGGTTCCATGTCGGGCGCACGGCGTTGATCGCGCGGACCGCCTCGGCGGTCTCGCGCGAGAAGCCGCCGGCCCCCGCCAGCAGCAGGTCACGGGGTCGATCGGGCATGGTCAGGCCGCCTCCATCAGGACGGCCGCGCCGTCGTCGAGTCCTACGAGTCGTGCGATGTCGGCGGTCCGCGCAGCCCAGCTGTGCTCCGCGCCGAGCGCGCGGCGCGCCGCGGCGTCCTCCGGGCGGGCAGGCGCGGCGAGCCGCTCGGCGACGCGCGCGGCGAACTCGGCGGGCGTCGCCGCCAGCGTGACGTGGTCCGCGTCCAGCCGCCGGTGCGCCGGCAGGTCGCTGGCCACCACGGGGCGCCCGGCCGCGAGGTACTCGAGCGTCTTGAGCGGCACGCTCGCGCGGTTGAACGCGGACGAGCGGTAGGGCGTCAGCCCGACGTCGATCATGCGCAGGTAGGAGGGCAGCTCGGCGAACGGCTTGGCGCCGACCCACTGGACGTTGGGCCGCGCGAACAGCGCGTCCATCTTGGCGATCTCGAACGTCGGCTGGCGCGGGCCGACGAGCAGCAGCGAGACGCCGCTGTCGGCGACGGCCTCGAGCATCTCCAGGTCGATGCGCTCGGACATGTGCCCGACGAACCCGGCGATCGGCCCGGGCAGCGTGACGTCGGCGGGCAGCGGCGCCTCGTCGGCGGCGGCGAACGCCGCGGCGTCGCAGCCGTTCGGGATCACGGCGATGTCGGTGCGCTGCACGGACCACGTCTCGCGCAGCTCGGGGGAGATCGCGATCACGACGTCCGCGCGCTCGAGCTGGCGGCGGGTGGAGGCCTCGAGCCAGCGGGCGTCGGTGCCCATCAGCTTCGCCCCGGCGACGAAGTCGTCGGTGCCGTAGAACACGCGCCGGTCCGCCGGCACCGCGTCGAGCATGTCGTTGAGCGAGGCGACGAGCGTCGTGTGCACGCGGCCGCCCAGCTCACGCACCGCGCGGGCGACGGCGCGGCGCGCCTGGCGGGCGGCCAGGTCGCGCAGCACGGGGCGGGTCACGCCCGGCACCGTCACCGGCGTGAGCCGCATGATGTTCGGCGCCACGCGGCGCAGGCGCGGCTCGCGCAGCGCCTTGAGCGCCCTGCGGTCGCGCAGCGGGCTGAGGCACGAGATCTGGGGGTCGACCCACAGCACGGGCCGGCGCTCGGCCAGGTGCAGCGCGACGTGGCGCTCCGAGTTCCAGATGCCGTCCCACGACGTGCCCGCGACGATCACCACCAGCTCCTCGTGGCCGGTCATGCCGTCACCGCCGAGGCCTTGAGGACCGCGCGCATCGGATAGACGACGGCGCCGTAGACGAGCCCGACGAGCGCGCACCCGCCGACCAGCGCGAGCAGGTCGTCGCCGACCCACAGCACGATCGCGACGCCCGCCGCGGCGGCGAGCGCGCCGCCCGCCACGGGCCGGGCGAGCTGCCCGGCGACGGCGCGCAGGGACACGCCGGAGCGTGCGAGGGCGATGCCGTAGGCGGGGATGACGATCATCAGCGCGACGCCGGCGTGGGCCATCGCCACCGCCTCGATCCCGCCCTGGTGGGCGGCGACCGGCAGCGCGGCGAGCAGCGCGACGAACCAGACCGTCTGCACGACGAGGTTCGTCCGCGAGGCGCCGAGCGCGACGAGGAAGTCGTAGACGAGCTCGCCGAGCACGCGCGCGATGGCCAGCACCATCAGCCACGGCAGCGCGGCCGCCGCGGCGGCCCAGGTGCCGCCGTAGACCGTGCGCACGATCGGCTCGGCGAAGACCGCGAGCATGAGGCAGGCCGGCAGCGTCACGAGCAGCAGCGCGGCGCAGACCGGGACGAAGGCCGCCGAGGCGGAGGTCTCGCCGGCGTGCAGCCGGGCGAAGAGCGGCAGCGAGATGCGCCGGGCCGGGGCCGAGAACATGTTCACCGGCCACGCGGACAGGTTGAAGGCCAGCAGGTAGAAGCCGAGCTGGAGCGGGCCGAGCACCGCGCCGATGACGACGTAGTCGATGTTCAGCATCGCCATCATCATCAGGCTGGCCACGGCGAGCGGCACGCCGAAGCCGAGCAGCTCCTTGGCGATCCCGAGGTCCCAGCCGTAGGGGTAGCGCTTCGGCGCGTAGCGCAGGATGAACAGCGCGTTGACGACGTTGCCGAGCAGCGCGCTGGCCACGAGCGCCCAGGCGCCGGCGCCGAGCACGGCCATCACGATCGCCGCGGCGAAGCCGACCCCGAAGCCGACCGTGTCGACGATCATCCGCTCGCGCTGCATGAACTCCCGCGTCATCAGCGCGGCGGGGACCGCCGTGATCGCGTCGATCAGCACGGCGAAGGTGAGGATCCGGACGAGCCAGACGGCGTCGGGCGTGTTGAGCGCGGAGGCCACGAGCGGCGCGCAGGCGAAGATGGCGATCCACAGCAGCACGCTCGAGCCGAAGGCGAGCGTCTGCACCGTCGGCGCGATCCGGCCGGGATCGCCCGGCCAGCGCACGACGGCGAGGCTGACGCCCAGCTCGTTCATGCTCCACAGCGTGTTGAGCGCGACGAGCGCGACGGCGTAGACGCCATAGTCCTCGGGCACGAGGATGCGCGCCAGGACGATGCCCATGAGCGTCGTCCCCACCCGGCCCACCATGTTGTTGGCGACGCTCCACCACAGCGCGCGGCGGGCGGTCGTCCCGAGCTCCTCCTGCGGCGCCTCGGCGATCTGCTCGACGGTCTCGGGCATACCGTCGGATGAACGCTCGGCGGGGTCCCGGACTTCTGCCGTGCGGCTCACCCGAGCGGCCCGTGGACGTCGCCGGCCGCGATCAGCGGCCCGGCGGCGCCGGGCGCCGGCGCGTCCACGAACTCCCGGTGCCACAGCTCGAGCATCACGAGCGACCAGATGCGCTTGTCGTCGGCGTCCGCGCCGGCGGCATGGCGGTCGAGCAGGCCCTCGAGGGCGTCGGGCCGGAAGTAGCCGCGCGCCAGCGTGCCGGGGTCGAGCAGGATGTCGCGCGCCCAGGTCCGCAGGTCGCCGCGCAGCCACGACGACAGCGGCACGACGAAGCCCTGCTTGGGCCGGTCGAGGATGTCGTCGGGCAGCCAGCCGCGCAGCGCCTCGCGCAGGATCCACTTCTTCTCGGAGCCGCGGACCTTCAGACCGGCCGGGATCCGCGCCGCGAGCTCCATCAGCTCGTGGTCGAGGAACGGCGAGCGCGCCTCGAGCGCGTAGGCCATGGTGGCGATGTCGACCTTCGGGATCAGGTCGCCGGCCAGGAAGGTCTCGACGTCGACCTCGAGCATCTTGTCGACGATGTGCTCGCCCGAGGTCCCCGCCCAGGACTCCGCGATCGCGTCGCGGCGCCCGCGCTCGGCGTCCGCCGCGAAGGCGGGCTCGTAGAGCGAGCCGCGCAGCGGGACGTCGAACAGCTCCTTGTAGCGGGCGTAGCGGGCCGGGGCGTCGAGCGCGAGCGTCATCGAGAGCCGCCGCGCGCGGTTCCGCGGGCTGGAGATGTGGCCGCCCTCGGGCAGCCGGCGCCCCAGCGCGCCGGCGGCGCGGCGAACGGGCCGCGGCAGCCGGTCCAGGCGGCCGGCCAGGGCGTTCGCGACGTAGCGCGTGTAGCCGCCGAACGACTCGTCGCCGCCGTCGCCGTTGAGCGCGACGGTGACGTGGCGCCGGGTCAGCTCGGAGAGGTGGAAGCTGGGGATCGCCGTCGCGTCGGCGAACGGCTCGCCGTAGTGGCGCACGATCTGCGGCGCGATGTCGACCGCGCCGGGCTCGACCTGGAACTCCTCGTGCACCGCGCCGAACTGCTCGGCGATGCGGCGGGCGTAGGGCAGCTCGTCCACGTCGTGCGTGCCGAAGCCGATCGAGAACGTGCGCACGGGCTCGCTCGACTGCTCGGCCATCGCGGCGACGACCGCCGACGAGTCGATCCCGCCCGAGAGGAAGACGCCCAGCGGGACGTCGGCGACCATGCGCTTGCGGGTGGCCTCGCGCAGGGCGGCGCGGATGCGCTCGCACCACTCCTCGACGGGCAGGTCGTCCTTCTGGGAGTAGTCGAGCCGCCAGTAGCGCTCGATCGTCGCCCGGCCGTCCTCGAGCACGAGCGTGTGGGCCGGCGGCAGCTTCTGGACGCCGCGCAGCGCGGTCAGCGGGCCGGGCACGTACCCGAGGGCGAGGTAGGCGTCGATCGCGGTCTGGTCGACCTCGCGCGGGATGCCCGTGTCGGCCAGCAGCGCGCCCATCTCGGAGGCGAAGCTGAGCACGCCGTCGCGCAGCGCGTAGACGAGCGGCTTCTTGCCGATGCGGTCGCGGGCCACGACGAGCCGGCGGCGGCGCGCGTCCCACAGCGCGAAGGCGAACATGCCGTGGAGGCGGCGCACGCAGTCGACGCCGTACTCCTCGTAGAGGTGCACGATGACCTCGGTGTCGCCCTTGGTGGCGAGGACATGGCCGCGGGACCGCAGCTCCTCGCGCAGCTCGCGGTAGTTGTAGATCTCGCCGTTCATCACGACGACGACCGAGCGGTCCTCGTTGTAGATCGGCTGATCACCCGTGCTGAGGTCGACGACCCGGAGCCGCTGGATGCCCAGCGCGACCCCGTCGTCGACGTGGATGCCCCGCGAGTCGGGCCCGCGATGCTCCAGCCCGGCGCACATGCGCGCCGGCAGCTCTGTCTCCACTGGCCGCCCGTCGAAGCGGGCCTGTCCGATGATTCCGCACATCCCCAGACCAACGGGGCCGTGGCGGCGTTCCTTCCGGCCTGGACGTTCAGGCCGCGACGGCGAGCGGCTCGGCGGCCGCGGGCGACTCGGCGTAGGGCCGGTACGGCGGCGGCTCGAGGCCGAGCACCACGCGCAGGGCGCGCCGCTCGGCGGCCACGCGCTGCTCCAGGTCGGGCCGGCTGCGCGCCCGCGGTGCGAAGCCGGCGTAGCGGAGCGCGTGGCGCAGGGCGAGCGCGGCGCGGAACGCGGACGCGGCCGCCGGCGTCATGTGCTTGCGCGCGTAGAGCGTCTTGGCGTACGAGTTCTGCGCATAGAGGTCGGGCCGCGAGGCGCGCCCCGTGTGGTGCGTGAGCACCATGCCCGGGAGGTGCCGGATCTCCCACCCGGCGGCCCGGATGCGGTAGCACCAGTCCGTCTCCTCGGAGAACAGGAAGAACCGCTCGTCGAAGCCGCCGGTCTGCTCGTAGGCCTCGCGCCGGATGAGCATGAAGCCGCCGGCGACCCAGTCGGCCCGCTGCTCGCGCGCGTAGTGGGCCTCGACCTTGTCCTCCTCCTGGAGGCGCTCGAAGGCGCGCAGCTTCGTGAGCATCAGCGCCTCGCCGAGCTGGCGGGCGGGCGACGGGAAGCGGCGGATCGTCGGCTGGTGCAGCCCGTCGGGGTAGTAGGTGACGGCGCTGGCCACGCCCACCTCGGGCCGCGCGTCCATCTGGGCCACGAGCTCGGCGAGCGTGCCCCGCACGATCTCCATGTCCGGGTTGAGCGCCAGCAGGTGCCGGCCGCGCGCGACCCGCAGGGCCACGTTGTTGGCGGCGGCGAAGCCGATGTTCGGGCGCCGGAAGACGACGATGTGCGGGAACACGGCCTCGATCGCGTCGGGCGTGCCGTCGGTGGAGCCGCTGTCGACGACGAGCCACTCCGCGGTGATCGGGCCGAGCCGCTCGTGGGCGGCCTCGAGCACCTCGAGCGCCTTGTCGCGGCCCTGATGGGTGACGACGACGATGCTCAGGTCGGGGCGGCGGAATCCGTTGATGGCCATGTGCGTCTCAGGAGGGCTGGGGGACGAAGCGCGGGTCGTCGTCCTCGTCGTCGCGCGCCTGGCGCCAGCCGAGGCGCACGCGGGAGAGGAAGACCGCGGCGGCGGCCGAGAGGCCGAACACCACGAAGAAGGCCACGAGCGAGAGCTGCACCCGCACGCCGGAGTTGATCACGGTGCCCTGGGCGCGGCCCAGCGGCTCGAGCCGCACGCGGTCCTTGGGCTCGGTGCCCTGCGTGCTCGCGACGTCGTCGAGGTAGTCCTGCAGGCCGTCGACGGCCGCGTTGGCGAGCACGTCGGCCCTCTTGGCCGACGGGGCCTGGGAGATGATCCGCAGGACGGGCACCGACGGGTCCACCTGGACGTTGATGCGGTACTCCTCGCGGATCTTGAGCAGGTCGCGCGACGATCGCTCCTGGCCCGGCTCGGCCACGGGGCGCGGGAAGTCCGCGGTGAGCGGGGCCTGCGCGATGATCTGCGACGGATCCACGCCGGCGCGCCTCGCGATGAACTCGACCACCGGCGGGGTCGCGATCACGTTGCCGAGCAGCGTGGCCCGCTTCGTCATCGCCTCGATGTCGGTGCTCCCCTGGCGCAGGTCGACCGCCGTGCTGAGCGGCGTGTCCACCAGCACCTCGGACGTCGCCGAGGCGATCTCGACGTCGCGCGGCTCCAGCGACGGCGGGAGCAGGGACACCTTGTAGGACGCGGTCAGCGCCGCGTAGGTGGCGAGCAGGAGGCAGATCGTGACGCCGATCCGCAGCCTGAAGAGCTCACGAAGGTGCTTGCCCAGTTCCATGGACGAGTCCGCGGCGGCGGAGGTTGAGGAGGGAGCGGCCGCGATCGAGCACGCGCTCGCGCAGGTCGCGGCGGACGAAGCGCGCGAAGGCGGGGTCCTCGATGCGCGGCGCGCGGCGGGCCCAGGCCCGCGCGTAGCCGTAGAGGTAGGCCGCGCCCGAGAGCCCGACCGGCGGCAGGGCGGCGACCTTGAACGACTTCAGCGTCACCCACAGCGCGCCCTGGCGGGCGACGTAGCTCGACTGCCCGTAGCGGACGCGGCCGCGCAGCCGGCCGTCGGCCGTGCCCCAGCCGCGGTGGTGCCAGGTCTCCAGCTCCGGGAACGAGCGCGTCGCGTAGCCGCGCATGCGCGCGTACGTCTCGTCGATCGCGTCCCAGCCGAGGATCTCCAGCATGCCGCCGATCGCGTCGAAGCAGGGCGCCGTGTAGAGCTTCAGCGCGCCCGGCACGTGGGAGCGCGGGATCGGGAGCGAGCGCCAGCCGTCGGCGCCGTCGGGCTCGAGCCGCACGCCGCCGCCGATCCCCAGCGTGGGGTCGGCGCGGAACTCGGCCAGCAGGCGCTCGAAGTAGTCGGGCGGCAGCTCGGTGTCGCCGTCGAGCTTGCCGATGTGCGTGAAGCCGTCCGGCCCGCCCGCCGCGCGCAGGCCGAAGTTGAAGGCGCGCGGCGCCGCGGCGGCGGCGAGGCGGTCGCCCGTCGCCGACACGGTGAAGTCGGCCGGCGTCGAGACCAGCCGCAGGCAGGGGATCTCGGCGGCCAGCGCCTCGAGCCGCTCGCGCGTGCCGTCGTCGGACCCGTCGTCGACGACCATCCAGACCGCCGGCGGGACCGTCTGGGCGCCCACCGAGCGCGCGATGCGCTCGATGTGGGCCGCCTCGTTGCGGACCGGCGAGACGATGAGCAGGCGCTCGGTCACGCCGCCGGCTTCGTGCACAGGTAGACGTCCTCGCGGCCGAACTGCTCCTGGTCGCGGCGCAGGCCGAGACGGGCGACCCGCTCGGGCGGGAGCTCGTCGAGGAAGGCGTCGACGCGGACGTCGAAGCCGGCCGCGACCAGCCGGTCGCCGAAGTCGCGCCCGTACAGGCGCACGTGGTCGAACTGGCCGAAGACCCGCGCACGATCCTCCTCCGAGGTGACGGACGGGTCCTCGAGCGTCGTCTCGCGCCGGTGGTCGATCGGGACCATCACGATCGCCTTGCCGCCGGGGACGAGCACGCGATGCAGCTCGGACATCGCCTTGGCGTCGTCCGGGATGTGCTCGAGGACGTGCAGGCAGATCACGGCGTCGAAGGAGGCGTCGGCGTACGGCAGGTCGACGATGTCGACCTTGTCGTCGGCGAGCGGGGAGTCGATGTCCGCGCTGCGGTGGGTCAGGTTCGGCCGGTCGCGCAGGTAGCGTTGGAGCTCGAGCTCGGGCGCGAAGTGCAGCACCGAGAGCTTGCCGTCGGGCAGCTCGGTGCGCTCCATGATGTACAGCTGGAGGAGCCGGTGGCGCTCGAGCGACGCGCAGCGCGGGCACTTGGCGTGCGGGCGCGTGCGGTGGGCGACGAAGCGGCTGAACGTCCCGCCGCAGCACGGGCAGGCGACGGCGTCGCCGCGGTGCAGGAAGGGACGGACGGTGCGCCGGAGCGCCGGGCGGTAACGCCGCGGGATCGCCACCGCCGCAGCCTTGGTCAGATCGGCCATGTGCAACCAACGCAGCGGGACCGCTCGACCTTCCGCGGGTCCTCCGGTTCCGATGCGATGGAATCCGGTGATACGCTGGCGCCGTGCTCAAGGCGCTCGCCGCGGTCACGTTCGTGTCGTTGACGGTCGCCTTCGGGCACGGGTCGTCGGCGCCACGGGTGGACTCCCAGGATCAGCCGGCCGAGGCCGCAGCGGCCGCGCCGCGCGCGGCGTTCAAGGTGCGGCCGCGCAAGCCGCGCGCCGGCACGGCGCTCCGGCTGATCGGCCGCGCGCCCGGGTGCGACGGGTGCCACTTCCGCTGGGCCGTGGTGTCCAAGCGGCACAGGCTCAAGCAGCCCCTCGGCGGGGGCCGGGTGCTGCGCCACACGTTCCGGCGCCGCGGCGTCCGCGTGATCCGGCTCACGGTGATCGACCGCCGCGGCGAGAAGACGCGGCGCTTCAAGTCGGTGCGCGTCCGGCGCGCGCAGGGCTCCGCGCCCGAGCCGAACCGGCCGCCCGCGCCGCCCGCCCCGGGCCCGATCCCGTCGATCGCCGCCCCGGCCTGCGCCGCCGGCGCCACGCCCGTCACCAGCACAGGGGCCCTCGTCTCCACCCTGCGCTCCGGTCGGGCCGCGTGCGTGACGGCCGCGATCGGCAACCTGAACCTGGGCAGCGCCTCCGGCCACATCGGCACCCAGGGCGCCGGCTCGATCGGCTCGATCGAGGTCAACGGCGCCAGCGGGCTCACCCTGCGCGCCCGCTTCCGCTCGATCATCATCCGCCGCTCGACGAACGTGACGATCGAGCAGTCGATCATCGGCGGCAGCGAGAGCAGCCGGGTCGACGACCAGCTCATCTTCATGCCGGACGGGTCGAAGAACGTCACCATCCGCGACAGCGACATCGGCTGGACGACCGCGGACGACTCGGGCAACACGGGCTACGGCCTGCGCGCCTACGAGGACATGGACGACCTGCACGTGGAGCGCAACCGCTTCCATCACATCGCCGCGGACGGCATCCAGCTCAGCGGCGGCGGCGCGAACGTCCTGATCGACCGCAACGAGTTCGCCTACATCGCGCCCCCGCAGAGCTCGGACGAGCACGCGGACGACATCCAGATCGTCTTCGCGGGCCCGAACCTGCGGATGACGAACAACTACCTGCACCACAACGGGTACTTCACGGCGAACGGTCCGCGCAGTGGCGGCTCCGGCCCGTACATCCACGCCGGCGGGGCGCTGCCGATGCTGTTCGAGAACAACCTCGTGCGCGACGAGCTGAACTTCATGCAGGTCGGCGCGCTCGGCACGGGCGGCTGCGAGCGCTCGAACCTGACGTTCCGCCGCAACTCGTTCTTCAACAACGGCACGCTCTTCGGCGGCAGCGAGCAGATGGACCTCTTCTGGCGGCTGTGCGGCGGCTCGGGCAACCTGTTCGAGCGCAACGTCGTCAACAACAAGCTCGGCAACGAGAGCGGGTTCAACGCGACGGCCCGGGACAACCTGGTCGGCGGCGCCTACACGCTCGACGCCGACGGCGACTGCACCGTGCCGGCGTGCAACCCGCCCGGCCAGGAGCCGATCGGCTTCCGCAAGCCGGCCGGCGTGCACTGGTAGCGGCCGCTACGGCTCGATGACCGCGCGGCCGTCCTGCGCGCGGACCTGAGCGACGGTCGCGGCGTAGTCCGTCTCCCCCGCGATCGTCCCGCCCGCGCCGACCGCGAGCCCCTCGCGCTGGCGCCACCAGCGCGCGGCGTCGCGCGGCAGCGCGTGCCAGCCGCCGTCGCGCCGCTCCGCCAGCCAGGCGAGGAACGCCTCGTAGCGGTCCAGGTAGCGCTGCTCGACGACGTAGTCGGGATGCACGTTCATCGTGATCAGCCCGTGGTGGCGCATGATCCACTCCGCCTTCTCGGTCCATCGCTCGATGCCGGGCTCGCGCAGGATCTCGAACATCGTGTGGTCCTGCATCATCGTCAGCGGCAGCTCGACGACGTCGCCGAAGCGGAAGGGCATGATCGAGCAGCACCCGCCCGCCTGCGGCTCGAACGGGTCGCTGTCGGGGAACGAGCTGTCGTACTCGACGGGCAGCTCGTGCATCCAGGCGGCGTTGCGGTGGGTGGCCGGCGAGCGGAAGCCGACGGTGCCCCAGCGCTCGGCGTAGTCGCGGATCTTGGGCAGGTTGGCCTCGAAGCTCTCGCGGCTGGAGAACAGCTTGCCGTCGTGGAGGATCCCGTGCAGGCCGACCTCGCACCCGGCGGCGCGGATCGCGTCGAACAGCCCGTCCGGGATCGGGTACCACTCGGCGACGAAGTTCCAGCTCGAGCGGAAGCCGTGGCGCTGCTCGAGCTCGATCACGCGCTGCACGTTGGCGACGCCCGCCGGGCCCTCGACGTCGTGCGTGAGGATCGTGGCGTAGCGGCCGCGCTCGGGCCAGTAGTTGACGATCTCCAGCGTGTCGGCGCCCGACGCCTCGAGCTGCGCGAGCAGGTCCGCGTCGCGGTGCTCGACGAGCGCCGGCTCGAACGGCCAGGCCGGGAACGCCCGGCGCGCCTGCCGCGGCGCGTACGCGCGCCGCAGCGCGAGCTGCAGCCGCCGCGGCATCAGCGGCTTCAACCGGTAGTAGAGCTCGAGCTTGGCGGAGCGGCCGCCCGCCTCGACGTAGCGCTCGTGGCGGAGGTCGTCCGGATCCGTCATCCGACGTGGCGGTACAGCGCGGTGCCGATCACCTGGCCGGTCTTCTCGGGCCCGCGGCGGATCACCTCGGCGAGGGCCTTGTGCGCGAGGCCGCCCCCGTCGCGCGGGGCGTGCTCGGCGAGGTAGGTGTAGGACAGCTCCTCCTCGTCCGCGCCCCATGCGCGCTTGAACGCCGCCAGGCCCTCGTTGTCGGTGTCGGTGCGGCCGAAGTCCAGCGTGCGGTGGCCGGCCGCGCAGCCGATGCGGATCGCCTCGGCGAACAGCAGGTTGTTCGGGCGCACGCCGAGGAAGCGCTCGTCGGACGCGCCGTACTTGTAGATCACGGTGTCGCCGTGCTCGAGGAACACGGCGGCCGAGATCGTCCGGCCCTCGTGGTGCGCGGTCAGCACGCGGCCCAGGCCGCGGGCGAACAGCGCCTCGAAGCCGAGGATGAAGCCCTTGGGCTGGATCGGCACGCCCTGGCGCCGGCGCGTGCGCAAGTGGAGGCGGTAGAAGTCCTGCAGCGCGGCGCGGTCGGTGCGCGCCTGGATCGTCACGCCCTCGCGCTCCGCCTTCTTGATCCCGCGCCGGATCTGCGACTTCGACGTGCGGGCGAGGACGGCCGCCGCGTCGGCCTCCAGGGCGAGCCGGTGCACGAGGAAGCGCGGCACGACGTGCGCGCCGGGGATGCCGTGCAGCGCGTCGCGCACCTCGATGTCCAGGCCGGTGGAGCGCCGCTCGGCGGCCAGCGCGCCGGCGAGCGCGCTGACGGCGGCGGCGGCGTCGGCGCCGTCGCGGTGCAGCGGCGGGCAGACGTCGGAGAACGGGAGCGCGACGATGCGCTTGCCGGTCAGGCGGCTCTCGACGCGCGCGAGCGGCAGGCCCGTCACGAGCTCGTCGCCGTCGACCACGCCGAGCGCGGTCATGTCGTAGCGGTAGCGGCGCCCGACCAGCTCGAGCCAGGCAGGGTGCGCGAACACCGTCGGCCCCGGGGCGGCGTCCACCAGCCGCTGCCAGCGCGGGTCGCGCAGGGGATCCAGCGTCTCGACGTTCATGCCGCGCGCCTCCTCAGGCCGGGGGCGGCGGCGACGGTCTCGAGCAGGTGCGGTACCTGCTGGGGCCAGAGCAGGCCGGCGAGCGCGCGCTCGCGCGCCTCGCCGCCGAGCCGCGCCGCGCGATCGGGGTCGTCGAGCAGCTGCTCGATCAGCTCCGCCATGTGGACGGCGTCGCCCGGGCGGGCGTACAGGCAGGTGTCGCCGCACACGCGGCTCGTCTCCTGGAGCGGGAACTGCACGATCGGCCTGCCCATCACCATGTACTCGATCACCTTCGTCATCGTGGACGCGTCGTTCATCGGATTCGGCTCGTCCACGCCGACGCAGACGTCGGCCGTCGACATGTACGCGCGCAGGAGCTCGTCGTCCGCTCGGCCGGGGAAGTGCACGTGCGCGGACAGCCCGCGCCGCTCCGTGTCGGCGACGAGGCCGTCGAGGGCGTCGCCGGTGCCGACGATCGCGACGCCGACGTCGGTGCGGCCGCGCGCGTTGACCAGGTGGTCCGCCGCGTCGAGGACGTGGTGCAGGCCCTCCTGGTCCGACATGATCCCGACCCAGCAGATCAGCTTCTCGTGCCCGTGCCGCAGCTCGTCGCGCGGCTCCACGGGGTAGATCCGCTCGGGATCGGGGCCGTTGCGGACGGTGAAGATGCGCTCCGGCTCCACCCCGCCGCGCCAGCGCGCCACGTCGGCGTAGGTGCCGTTCGTGGCGATCACCGCGTCGGCGCGCCGCAGCGCGAAGCGCTCCGCCGCCCGCACGACCGCCTGCAGCGGCGGCCGGTCGCCGAACTTCAGCGCGAACAGCTCGGGCGAGAGGTCGTGGTGGTCGAAGACGAGCGCGGCGCCCGCGCGCTGCAGCGGCAGCGCGGGCAGCACGAGCAGGTCGGGCGGGGCGCAGGTGATGACGACGTCGACGGGGTCCTCGCGCTGGACGCGCCGCAGCAGGCGGCCGATCCGGTAGAGCGACACCGCGTACTCGCGCAGGTAGCTCAGCACCCCGCGGCCCGCGGGCGGCTGCGGGTGGCGCAGGACGCGGACGCCGTCGATGGTCTCCTCGGGCTCGTCGAACCCGAAGCCGGTGGGTCCGCACACGGTGACGGAATGCCCATCGGCGATGAGCGCCTCGGCCTCCTGGCGGACCCGCCGGTCCCAGGGGTAGGGCTCGTTCTGCAACGCGATCAGGATATGCACGGTCTGTCCTCGGGGGCGGTTCAGCCGGCGAGACGCGGCACGGCACGACTGGCGAAGCGCATCGCGATCTCGCACTGGGCGTTGACGCTCAGGACGCGATTGCTCCCCACGGGAAGGTAGAGGACCGGCGCGCCGTTGACGCCGCAGTAGGCGCGCCGGTCGGCGACCTCCACCGCGCGCACGCGGTTGCTCTGGCGCCGCAGCGCGGCGATGTCGACGGCCTGGAAGGCGAGCGTCGCGAAGCTCTGCCCCGAGCGGTCGCGGTAGATGCACGTCGGTCCCTGGGGTGCGAGCACCGGGTCCAGCAGCCGCCCGCCGAGGATCGCCTGCGCCTGCGCCTTGGTGACGAGCGCGCACGGGTTGGAGCGGTCCCGCTCCACCGGCTTGCCGGCCTGCTGCTCGACCAGGCTCTTGAAGCCCGGCTTCGTCGCCGTGCCCGACGTCTCGCTCGTGACGCCCTCGTCGGTCGGCTGCACGGCCTGGACCGGGTTCTCGGGGCTCCCGAGCGCCGCCTTGGCGGCGGGCTCGGGGTCAGACCCGCCGCACGCGGCGGTGGTGGCCAGGCAGGCGGCCGCGATGAGCGCGCCGAGGGCGCGCCGTGCGGCGGGAGGGGATGTCAAGGTGCGTTGGATCACGGTCCGGACTGGTAGAGGACGTCGACGTAGTAGTTCGTGGCGTTGAAGCTGCTCGTCGGGAAGTCCGGCGCAGCCGTGTAGCGATAGAGGCCGTTGCCCCCGCCGGCGTCGGCGAGCGCGGACAGCGGCGGGTTGGCCACGACGCTGTCGAACGCGTGCCCGGACACCGAGTAGTGCCCCGCGGGCGCGTGGTAGCTCGCCACGTACGTGGTGTTGGCGGTGACCGCCACCGGCGTGCTGAACAGGACGCTCTGCCAGCCGGACGGGCCCTCGCCGGTGAACGTGGCCCGCGCCTGCTGCTCGCCCGTCGCGGACCACAGCGTGCCGACGTGCGTCCCGGTGTTGGCCGCCGCCTTGTAGAAGCGGATGCCGGCGACCGTCCCGGCCTGGCTGCTCTGGAAGCGGACGCCGAGCTCGACGGAGCCGCCGTCGCCGCCGTCGGCGGTGACCGGCGCCGCGAAGCCGAAGATCGACCGCATCGGGCTGACGGCGGCCGTCTCGGCGGACTGCGTGCCGGCGCCGTTCGCGTTGTTCGCGCGGACGCGGAAGGTGTAGCTCGTGCCGAGGGTCAGGCCGGTCACCGTCGCCCGGCTCGCCGGGGCGTCGACCGTCGTCGCCGCCTGGGCGACCCCGCCGACATACGGCGTGACGGTGTAGGTGGTCAGGGCGCTGCCGCCGTCGCCGGCCGGGGTCCAGCGGACGACCGCGGCCTCGGCGTCCGGCGCCGCGGTGACGCCCGTCGGCGCGGCCGGCAGGCCGGCGCTCGTCGGCGTCACGGCGTTCGAGGCGGCCGACTGCGGCCCGTCGCCCTCGATGTTGGCGGCGCGCACGCGGAACGTGTACGCCGTGCCCGCGGCGAGGCCCGTGACGGTCGTCGACGTCGCCGGCGGCGTGCCGGTGACGGTCTTCGGCGCCTGCGCGGTGGCGCCGATGTACGGCGTCACCTCGTAGGAGGTCGGCGCGCCGCCGCTAGCCGGGGCGGTCCAGGACAGGGTCGCCGAGGCCTGGCCGGCGGTCGCGGTCACGCCCGTCGGCGCGCCCGGCACCGCCTCGCCCTCGAAGAGGACGTCGACCCAGTAGTTCGCGTCGTTGTAGGACGCCGACGGGAAGCGGCTCGTGCCGTAGGCGTAGACGCCGTTGTCGGTGGTCGTGCCCGCCAGCGAGTGCAGCGGCCCGTTGTCGACGGCGGCGGCCAGCCCCTGGCCGGTGACGGCGTAATGGCCGGCGGGCGCGTGGTAGGAGGCGACGTAGGTCGTGTTCGGGGTGAGCGTGACCGGCGAGGCGAAGCGGACGGTCTGCCAGCCGGAGGCGCTCTCGTTCGTGAACGTCGCCGAGGCGAGCGGGGCGCCCGTGGCGCTCCACAGGTTGCCGACGTGCGTGCCCGTGTTCGCGGCCGCCTTGTAGAAGCGGATGCCGGTGGCCTTGCCGGCCCGGTCGGCGCGGAACTTCACGCCGATCTCGACCGCGCCCGTGTCACCGGAGTCCGGCGTGCCCGGCGTGACGTGCTCGAACAGGGTGTAGCCCGGCGTCGCGGGATCGGACGCCGCCGACAGGGCGCCGGTGCCGATCGCGTTCGTGGCCGACACGCGGAACGTGTAGGCGGTGCCGTTGGACAGGCCGGTGATCGTCCGGCTCGTCCCCGTGCCGGAGGACTGGATCGGCGTCTGGGCGACGCCCGCGATGGAGGGCGTGATCGTGTAGCCGGTGATCGGGCTCTCGCCGTCGTCCTCGGGCGCGGTCCAGCTGACCTGCGCCGAGCTCGTCGCCGGGCGCGCGATCACCGCGGTCGGCGCGCCGGGCGGCAGCGGCTGCTGGGGCGTGACGGCGTTGGACTGCGCCGAGACGGGGCCGCCGCCGCTGCCGTTGAGCGCCTGCACCGTGAAGCGGTACGTGGTGCCGGACGTGAGGCCGTCGATCTTCTTCTTGACCGCCGGCGCCGCGACCGTCGTGGCGGCGAGCGCCGTCGCGCCGGCGTAGGGCGTGATCCGGTAGGAGGTCGGCCCGCCGCCCGTGGTCGGGGCGGTCCACGTCACGTTCGCGGAGCTCGCGCCCGCCGCGGCCGCGGCGACGTTGCCCACCGCGCCGGGGACCGGGACGGAGAACAGGACGTCGACCCCGTAGCTCGCCGCGTTGTACGTGCTGGCCGGGAAGGTGCTCGCGCTCCCGTAGGCGTACACGCCGTTCGCCGACGTGCTGTTCGCCAGCGCGTGCAGCGGCGCGTTGTCGGCGCCGTTGGCCAGGCCGCCGCCCGTGATCGAGTAGTGGCCGTTCGTCGTGTGGTAGGAAGCGACGTAGGTCGTGCCCGCGGTGACGGGGACCGGCGTCGCGAACGTCACGGTCTGCCAGCCTGACGCGCTCTCGTTCGTGAACGTGGCCGTGGCGAGCGGCGCCCCGCCGGTCGCGGGCCACAGCGCGCCGGTGTGCGTCCCGGTGTTCGCCGCGGCCTTGTAGAAACGCACGCCCGTGACCGTGCCGGTCACGTCCGAGCGGAACTTGACGCCGAGCGTCACCGCGCCGGTGTCGGCGCCGTCGACGACGCTGGGCGTGGCCAGCTCGAAGATCGTGTTCTGCGGCGTCGCGGCGTTCGAGGCCGCCGACGCGGGGCTCGTCCCCACCGCGTTGGTCGCGGTCACGCGGAACGTGTAGGCCGTGCCGTTCGTGAGGCCGGTCACGACCTTGCTCGTCGTGCCCGCCGCGGCGGTCGTCGACGGCTGCGCGGTCGCGCCGACGTACGGCGTGATCGTGTAGCCGGTGATCGCGCTGTCGCCGTTGCTGGCGGGCGCGGTCCACTCCACCTGGGCCGAGGCCGTGACCGGCCGCGCGACGACGTTGGTCGGCGCGCTCGGCGCGACCGCGGTGAGCGGCGTCACCGCGTTGGACTGGGCCGACGCCGGGCCGGACCCCGCGGGGTTGATCGCCTGCACGGTGAAGCGGTAGGTCGTCCCCGTGGTCAGGCCGGTCACGGTCGCCGAGGTCGCCGGCGGGGTGCCGGTGATCGTCGTCGCCGCCTGGGCCGTCGCGCCGACGTAGGGCGTGATCCGGTAGGACGCCGGGGTGCCGCCCGTGGCGGGCGCGGTCCACGAGACGGTCGCCGAGTTGGTGCCGGCCGCGGTGGCGGTGACGTTCGTCACCGTGCCGGGCGCGGGCGTCGGCGTGAACATCGGGTCGACCCAGTAGTTGGTCGCCGAGAACGTCCCGGTCGGGAACGTGCTCGACGTGCCGTAGGCGTACAGGCCGTTCGTCGCGGCGCCGAAGTTCTTGACCGCGTGCAGCGGCTTGGCGTCGATCGTGCTCAGCCCGCTGGGCCCCGGCGACGGGCCGGGCCACAGGTAGTCCTTCGTGGCCGCGTAGTGCCCGTTCGGCGCGAAGTAGGAGATGACGTAGGTCGTGTTGGGCTGGATCTGGACCGGCTGGGAGAACGTCGCCTGCTGCCAGCCGGAGGCGGTCTCGTTCGGGAAGGTGACCTGGGCCAGGCGGTCGCCGGCCTCGTTCCACAGGCTGCCGATGTGCGTGCCGGTGTTGGCGGCCGACTTGTAGAAGCGCACGCCGGTGACGGCGCCGTAGACGTCGGAGCGGAACTTCAGGCCCAGCTCGATCGCGCCGGGGTCGCCGGAGTCGCGGTTGGCCGTGGCCGGGGTGATCTGGTTGCCCCACAGCGAGCAGGGGCAGGTGACGTTGACGGTGATGCCGGCGCCCGCCGTCTGCAGGTTGCCGCTGTCGTCGACGGCGCGCACGCGCAGGTTCGAGGTCGGCGCGCCGTGCGCGGCCCACGTGTAGCTCCAGCTCGTGGTGCCCGTCGCCGGGTGCCAGGTCGCGCCGCCGTCGGTCGAGACCTCGACGCCGGCGACGGCGCCGCCCGCGTCGGTCGCGGTGCCGGAGACGGTCACGGCCGCGCCGTCGGCCACGGTCGCGTTGTTGGCGGGCGCGGTCAGCGTCGCCACCGGGGCGGTCGTGTCGGTCGTCTTGGTGGCGCGCGTCAGCCCGCTGGCGGGGGCGAACGGCTGCGCCCCCATGTCGGCGAGCAGGTTGACCGTCGCCTGGCGCATCGTCGTGTTCGGCGCGTTGCCGATCGGGTTCGCGCTGTCCAGGCCCCAGGACCACTGCACGGTGCCGGCGCCGAAGACGAGCGCGTTGCCCTTCTTGTGCATCGTCATGTTGTGCGTCGCGGTGCCGATCGCCGTCGTGGTGCCGTGGTCGGTGAAGATCTCGACGCCGGAGACGGTGGTCGAGGACAGGCGGAACTGGCCGGCGGGGCGGAAGCCGTTGTCGGGGTCCTCGTCCCACTCGTAGCCGAGCGTCTGGGGCGACAGCGTCGCGCTCTGGCCCGTGGCGAGGCTCGCGACGGGCGTGTTGCGCCACATCCGCATCGCCTTGTAGGTCCACGGCACGGTGATCGCCGCGGAGCCGCTGTTGACGATGAACGACTGCCCGGTCAGCGAGTTCTCCGGCTCCATCTCGGGCAGCGCGGCGAAGCGCGGGTCGCGCCAGGTGCCGGTCCACTCGACCGGGTCGGCGCGGCCCTGGAAGTGGGTGTCCTTGTAGGAGATCATCGTGCGGCTGGCGCGGTCGGTCGTCCCGAGCGCGCTGTCCGCCCAGCGCGTCTTCCAGAAGATGTCGTTGCCGGTGAAGAAGGCCAGGCTGGTGCCGCTGTCGCGCGCCGCCTTGACGCTGTTGCGCTGGCTCGCGGACCAGTACTCGTCGTGCCCGGTGGCGATGAAGGCCTTCTTGCCCTGGAGCAGGTTGCCGCGCGCGTGCACGTCGACGCCCGAGACGTAGTTGAGGTTGTACCCGTTCGCCTCGAGGAAGCGGATCATCGGGTACTCCGCCGACGTCCACCACGACGGCACGCTGGCCGTCTGGAAGGGCCGGTTGTAGGAGACGGCGAGCGCCGCGAAGTAGCCGTCCGGGTTGACGTTCGGGCAGGCGACCTGGCACTGGTAGAGGCTGTTGCCGCCGTAGGTGTTGTAGGCCTGCCACGTCGTGTCGGACGTCTGCACCGTCACGTCGGAGCTGCTCGTGTCGTTGCGGACGACGAACGTGATGTGGCTGCTGCCGCCGTCGTCCGTCCGCGTCAGGTTCGCGACGTACAGGCCCGAGACCATCGTCGTGGGGACGTTCCAGGTCGCCGAGACCGCCCAGTTGCCGCAGTCGATCAGCCCGGTGGCGGCCGTCGTCTGGCAGTTGGGCTGGTTCTGCGGCGCGCTGTGGGCGAGGCCGGTGACGACGCGGCGGGCGCCGTCGCCGTTGTAGTAGCCGATCCGGTAGATGTCGATCGTGTAGCCCGGTGCGGTCGTGTCGATCTTGAACGAGATCGCCGAGCCGCGGTTGACGCTCATGCTCGTGGCGAAGCCCTGGAGCGACTCGTCGCCGGTGGTGTTGGACAGCCCCCACTCGGACTCGGGGTTGCCGGCCTTGGTGTTCTCGCACGCGACCTCGTTGGTCACGGGGGCGGCGCACGGGTTGCCCTGCGCGGACGCGGCGCCCGGGAGCGCCAGCCCGACAAGCACGAACGCCGGCAGGAGCGCCGGCGCGATGGACAGGATCCGGCGCACGGTCATCCCGCTCCTCTCATGGACAGCACGGCCGGGATCGTCCGCAGGAGGATCCAGAGGTTGAACATCACGGACCGGCGGCGCACGTACTCGACGTCGAGCTCGATCATCTCCTCGAGGCTCACCTCGGAGCGGCCGCTGACCTGCCACAGCCCCGTCACGCCGGGCTTGACCGCGAAGCGGCCGAGCCAGTGCGGCGGGTACGCGTCGACCTCGTACGGGATCGGCGGGCGCGGGCCGACGAGCGACATCTCCCCGCGCAGCACGTTCCAGAGCTGCGGCAGCTCGTCGAGGCTGGTGCGGCGCAGGAACCCGCCGATGCGGGTCACGCGCGAGTCGGCCGCGAGCTTGCCCGCCTTCGTGCCCGACTCGATCAGCGCGAGGACGTGGCCGCGGTGCACGTCGTCGCTCGCGCCATGGTGCATCGTGCGGAACTTGGCGACCCAGAACAGCTTGCGGTCCCGGCCCACGCGCTGCTGGCGGAACAGCACGGGTCCGGGCGTGTCCAGGCGCACGAGCACGGCGAGCACGAGGAGCAGCGGCGCGAGCAGGACGACCAGCACGACGACGGCGATCAGGTCCAGCGTGCGGCAGGCGACGTCGGTCGCCGTCCGCTCGCGCCGGCCGACCAGGACCGTGCCGAGGTTGCCGCCGTCCATCGTGCTCACGCTCGCCTCCTCCATCAGCTCAGGGCGATTCCGTCGCCCGCGGTGGTGAACGCGACCGCTCCGTCGGCCGCGTGCGCGAAGAGCCGCTCGATCACGAAGTCCTGCTCGGCGTCCGTCAGCCCCGCGTAGAGCGGCAGCATCAGCACGTCGGCGGCCGCCTCGTCCGTGTGCGGGAGGTCGAACGGCCCCAGCTCGGCGTAGGCGTCCTCGTGATGGATCGCCATCACGCCGCGCCGGGTCGCGATGCCGTCGGCCAGCAGCAGCCGCATCAGCTCCGTGCGCTCCACGGGGGAGGCCGGGTCGACGCGGACGCTGTAGGACTGCCACGTGCGCTCGGAGTCCTCCGGGTCGTACGGGGCGTGCAGCGCCGGCAGCTGTTCCAGCGCCGCCGTGTACCGGTCCGCGAGCCGGCGGCGGTGCTCGAGGATCTCGTCGAGCACCTCCATCTGGCAGAGCCCGAGGGCGGCCTGCATGTCGGTCATGCGGTAGTTCCAGCCGCGCGCCGGATAGCGCTCGATGACCACGTCCTTCGCGCTGTGGCGCGCGAGGTCCGAGACGTCCATCGCGTGCTGGCGCAGCAAGCGCAGCTGGGCGGCCATCTCCGGGTCCTGGACGGCGATGATGCCGCCCTCGCCGGTGGTGATCACCTTGCGCGGGTGCAGCGAGAAGCACGCCAGCGGGCCGAGCGAGCCGATCGGCTGCCCCTTGTAGGTCGCGCCGATCGCGCAGGCCGCGTCCTCGACGACGACCAGGCCGTGGCGCCGGCCGAGCTCGAGGAACGCGTCCATGTCGGCGGGCAGGCCGACCTGGTGGACCGGCATGATCGCCTTCGTGCGCGGGGTGATCGCGCGCTCGGCGGCCGCCGGGTCGAGGTTGTACGTGCGCGGGTCGACGTCGGCGAAGACCGGCGTCGCGCCGCACTGCCAGACCGCGTTGGCCGTGGCGATGAACGAGAGCGAGGGCACGATGACCTCGTCGCCGGGGCCGACACCCGAGGCGTACAGCGCGAGGTGCAGCGCGGTCGTGCAGCTCGTCACGGCGACTGCGTCGGCGGCGCCGACGCGCTCGGCGAAGGCCTGCTCGAACTCGCGCACGCGCGGGCCCTGCGAGACCCAGCCGGAGGCGACGACCGCCGCGACGGCGGCGCCCTCGTCCCCGGTCAGGTACGGCTTGGAGATCGGGATGTTCACTTGGCACCCGCCAGGCTGGGGGCGCGCTCGGCGCGCCACCACTCGACCAGGCCGCGCAGGCCGGCCTCGATGTCGACCTCGGCCGTGAAGCCCAGGTCGCGCGCGGCGGCCGTCGTGTCGGCCAGGCGGCGCGGCACGCGGTTGACGGCGCGCTCGGGGCCGAACTCGATCTCGAGGCCCTCGGCGCCCATCACCTTGAGCAGCAGCTGGGCCAGCTCGAGCAGGCTCGTCTCGACGCCGCAGGCGATGTTGTAGACCTGATCGGTCACGCCCGCCTCGGCGGCGAGGATGTTGGCCCGGGCCACCTCGGGGATGTAGACGAAGTCCATCGTCTGGGACCCGTCGCCGAGGATCAGCGGCGGCGTGCCCTGCGTGATCCGCTCCATCCAGCGGACCAGGACCTCCGTGTAGACGCCGTGGATGTCCATCCGCGGCCCGTAGACGTTGAAGTAGCGAAGCGCCACGTAGTCGAGGCCGTACATGGCGTGGAAGCTGCGGAGCAGCCCCTCGTTGAACACCTTCGCCGCGCCGTACAGCGTGTCGTTGGCATAGGGGTGGTGCGCCTCCGTGGTCGGGAACGTCTCGGCCAGCCCGTAGACCGAGGCCGACGACGCGGCGACGACCTTGGGGACGTTGTGGCGCACGGCGGACTCGAGCACGTTGTAGGTGCCGTCGATCATCACGTCCTTGGCCAGCCGGGGCTCCTCCGCGCACTGCGTGATGCGGATGGCGGCCTGGTGGAAGACGATGTCGATGCCCTGGGTCAGCTCGTCGACGAGCGCGCGATCGCAGATGTCTCCGTCGATCACCTGCACGGGGCCGTTGGCCTCGGCCCACGCGAGGTTGTCGCGCCGCCCCCGGACGAAGTTGTCCAGGACCACGATGTCGCGGGCGCCGGCCTTGACCACGAGATCACACAGGTTCGATCCGATCGCGCCGGCGCCGCCCGTGATCAGGACACGGGAGCCACGCAAAGAAGTACTCATGGGCGATCAACGGGCCGGAACCCGGCGCGCTTCCGCGGCGATCTCACCAGCGGACGACCGCGGGCGAGTCCGCGCCCGCGCGGTAGCGCCGGGGGGCGCCGGAGCCGTCGGCGGCGACCACGCGGATCTCGCCGTCGAGGCCGTAGAGGACGTGCTCGTCGTCGAGCCACTCGGCCTGGTCGTCGAAGCCGGCGGTCTCGCCCAGCGGCGTCTCGCGCATCGTCGCGAGGTCGAGCACGGTGAGCCGCCAGGGCTCCTCCGCGCCGCCGTCGATGCGCTTCTTGTAGGCGATCCGGGTGCCGTCGGGCGAGAGCGAGGGGCACTCGACGTTCTCGTGCAGCGTGCGCAGGGTGCGGTCGTGGATCGAGCCGCGCACCAGGTAGGTCCTCCCCCCGGTCGCCATCGTCGCGTAGAACGTGTCGCCGTCGGCGGCGAACGTGACCCCCCAGTAGTTGACGTCCTCGGCCGTGACCACGCGGCCGCGGCGGGAGGTGGTGAACGACTCGAGCTCGCCGGCCGCCGTGCCGCTGCGGAGGTCGATCAGCGTGGTCTGGGTCGAGAAGCTGCCGGCGTCGGCGTAGGCGTGGCCGGTGACGAACATCGTCACGGCACCCCAGCGGCCGTCGCGCGACACGCGCGCCCGGCTCGGGACGCCGGCGATGTCGACGTCGTGGCGGACCCGCAGGTCGGGGCCGAAGATGCGGGCGCGGTAGCCGGCCGCGAACCCGCCGCCGCGTGCCACGCAGAGGCCGGCGCCGGCGTCGAAGTGGACGCGCTCGCAGCGCAGCGCGGAGAGCTGGGCGACGCCGTCGGCCGCGTCGGCCGGGGCGATGCCGATCTGGTCGCGCGTGGACTTCGCGAGGCTGCGGAACACGACCGCGGGACGGTCCTCGGCGCGTGCCGCGGCGAGCGCGCCGCGCACGCCGTCGGAGGTCTTGGCGGGCCTGGCGCCGATCACGGCGGACGCGATCGCCGCGCCGCTCGCCACGAGGCAGGCGAGGGCGACCAGCACGAACACGCGGACGCGGGTCATCGATCGATCAACGGGCCGGAGGGCCCGGGACTTCTTCAGGCGTCTTCGCCGCGCTCGCGCCGCTCGCGGCGGCGCCGGACCGCGTCGTTGTGCTCCTGCACGCGCTGGAGCACGAGGAACACGACCACGGCGGCGAGCGCGCCGGCCACGATGCCCGGCAGGACGTTGCCCCGCAGCGCGGTGCTGAGCGCGAACGCGGCGCCGAAGAACGCGCCGACCAGGGCCATCTGCGTCCGGGTCACGGCGGGCATGGTGGCACGCACCGCCGTCGCCCCGGCCCCGGGCTACGATCCGGGGCAGGTTTGGTGCAGGTCCTCGACCGATGGGGAGTTGTGCGAAAGCCCCGCTCGCGGCGAAACTCCAGCCGTCTGTCTATCGTGCAGGGGAGTCATCATGCAGAACCACCCCGCCGGGATCTCGAGCAGGGACGCCGAGTCCGGCATCACCCGCGGCAGCGCGCTGAGAGCCGGCGCCCTTGCCGCAGGGGGTGCACTCGCCACCGTCGCCGCGCTCGGAGCCGCCGACCGGCTGTCCGCCGCACCGTCCGCCGAGCAGGACGTCAAGGTGCTGAACCTGCTGCTCCTCGTGGAGCGCGTCGAGCAGGGCTTCTACGAGGCCGCGCTGAAGGACGCCGGCCTGACCGGCGAGCTGAAGGAGTACGCGTCGGCCGTGCTCGCCCACGAGCGCGAGCACGTCGCCTACCTCGAGAGCGCGCTCGCCGAGGAGGCCGAGCCCGCGCCGACGCTCGACTTCGCCGAGGTCACGGCCGACGCCGACGCGTTCGCCAAGGCGGCGGCGCAGCTCGAGGACGTCGCGGTCGGCGCCTACAACGGCCAGGCCGCGAACGTCACGCCCGGCGCGTTCCTCGCGGCGGCGCGGATCGTCTCCGTGGAGGCGCGGCACGCCGCGTGGATCCGCAGCATCGGCGACGGCGACCCGGCACCGGACGCCGTCGACGTGCCCTACAACGAGAAGCGCGTCCGGAGCGAGCTCGCCCAGCTGGGGCTGTCGACATGACCCTCCGGATCGAAGAGCTCGACGTCGACGGCGCCCTGCAGGAGGCCCACGAGGGCCTGACCCGCTCCGGGTTCATCGTGGCCGGGACCGCGGCGCTCGGGGCCCTGGCGCTCGGCGCCCCCGCCGCCCATGCCCAGAAGCTGCCGGCCTCGGACGAGGACGTCCTCAACTACGCCCTCGTGCTCGAGTACCTGCAGGCCGCCTTCTACACCGAGGCGGAGCGCTCCAAGGGCCTCAAGGGCCGTGCCGCCGACGCGGCGAAGACCGTCGGCGCGGTCGAGCGCGCGCACGTGAAGGCGTTCCGCGACATCCTCGGCAAGAAGGCCGTCGGCCGGCCGCACTTCGACTTCCGCGGCGTGACCGAGGCGAACAAGCCGTTCCTCAAGACCGCGGTCGCGTTCGAGGACCTCGCCGTGGCCGCCTACAAGGGGCAGGCACGGCGGCTGCGCTCGAAGGCGGTGATCACGTCGGCGCTCGGCATCCACACCGTGGAGGCCCGCCATGCCGCCTGGATGCGCTACCTGAACGGCAACACGCCCGCCGTGAACGCGTTCGACCTGCCGCTGAACCGCAAGGAGATCAACGGCATCGTGCGCTCCACCGGGTTCGTGGCGCCGCGCCCGGAGACCAAGAGCAGCCGCAAACCACGCTTTTCCGGGTAGACGGGGGGCGATGCCCCTCCCCGGCCCGACCCGCCGCATCGCCGCACGGGAGCTCCCGGCGTGAGCCGCCGCGGCCGCACCGTCCCGGCGGCCGGTGCGGGCCGGCGGCGTGGGGCGATCGCGGTCGGGTTCGCCGCCGGCCTGATGGGCGGCGCGGCCGTGATCGCGGGGGCTGCCGAGCAGGAGGGACCGGCACCGCCTCCGCCGCCGCCGCGCGGGACGCTCGCGGAGCCCGCCCGGTCGGCGCTCGACGTCCCCGCGCCGCACGGGCTGGCCGACGGCGCGGGCGTGACCACCTGGACCCACGTCCGCCGCGCGGTGGTCGCCCGGGCGCATCCGCGCCGGGGGGCGGCGAAGGTGGCGCGCGTGGCGCGGCGCACGCCCGAGGGCACCGTGACCGCGCTGCCGGTCGACGGGCGGCGCCACGGGCGCGACGGCCGGGTGTGGCTGCGGGTCACGCTGCCGGTGCTGCCCAACGGGACCCGCGCCTGGGTCCCGCGCCGCGCCGTCGGCGGGTACGAGATCAGCCGGCACCGGCTCGTGGTCGACCGCGCGCGGCTGCGGCTCACCCTGTACGCCCGCGGGCGCGTCGTGCAGCGCGCACCGGTCGGGATCGGGCAGGACCGCTGGCCCACCCCGCGCGGGACGTTCCTCGTCCGCAACCGGCTCGCGGGCTACACCAGCCGCGCCTACGGGCCGGTGGCCTTCGGCACGAGCGGCCGGTCCGCGACGCTGACGGACTGGCCCGCGGGCGGATTCATCGGCATCCACGGCACCGACCGCCCCGGTCTCATCCCCGGACGGGTGTCGCACGGTTGCATCCGCCTGCGGAATTCGGACATGCTCGAACTCGCCCGGCGGATGCCGGTAGGAACCACCGTCGAGATCCGTTGATTCCGTGATGCGCGCGTTCGTCTACACCATCGTGTGCTGCCTGGCCGTGATCGGCGTGACGTTCCTCGCCATCGGGACGTCCGCGTCGGGGCAGACCGACAAGACCCAGCCCGAGCGGCTCTGGGACGAGTTCCCGCTCGAGCCGACGCCGACGCCGACCCCGCAGGCGACGCCCGCCGCGACGGCCCAGCCGCCCGCTGCGACCCCGGCCGCGCCGGCCGACGACGGCGGCGGGCTGTCGCAGACGATCCTCATCCCGCTGCTCGCGGGCGCCGCCGCGCTCGGAGCCCTGGCTGCGCACACGGCCGGCCGGCGGCGCAAGCGCGTGGCGCGCCCCGCGACGATCGCCATCGAGGCGCCCCGCCGCGTGCGGCGCCCGCCCGACGAGATCGCCGCTCGCCGGCACGCCCGCCTGATCCTGCCCGAGCGCGCCTCGTCCGTGCCGCCGCCCGCCCCGCCGCCGCCGGCCCCCGGCAAGGCGGAGAAGCGCCCGCGCCGCCCGGCGATGCCGCCACCCGCGGCCAAGCCGGCGCGCGCGGAGGAGGCGGAGACGCGGCGCGCCGGCCGGCAGTCGGAGCAGGAGGCCGCGCCGCAGCCGCTCGCCCCAGCCGCCAAGGCCGGGCGCGGCGGCAAGGCCGCGCGCCGGGCGAACCGCGCCGAGCGCACGGCGGCCGAGACGCGCGCCGAGCGCACCACGGCCGAGACGCGCGCGACGCGCACCGCAGCCGAGGCGCGCGCCGCGCGGACCGCGGCCGAAACGCCCGCCGAGCGCACCGCAGCCGAGACGCGCGCGACGCGCACCGCAGCCGAGGCGCGCGCCGCGCGGACCGCGGCCGAAACGCCCGCCGAGCGCACCGCAGCCGAGACGCGCGCGACGCGCACCGCAGCCGAGGCGCCCGCCGAGCGCACCGCGGCCGAGGCGCCCGATCGCTCCGCTGCCGACGCCGCCGCGGCCGAGACCGTCGCGACGGATGCCGTGGCCGGCGCCGCGGACGCCGCCCCCGCGGGCAAGCCCGCCCCGGAGACGCCGGCGGCCAAGCGCCGCGCGGCCCGCCGCGCCAAGTCCGCCGCGAAGGCCACCGCCAAGCGCAAGCCCGCGCCGAAGCGCCGCGCCGCCAAGCGGGCGGCCGCCGCGGAAGCCGAGACGGTCGAGACCTCAGCGGCCACGGAGAAGCCGGCGCCCAAGCCGCGCCAGACCCGCCGCACGAAGGCCGCGCCGAAGCCGGCCGTCACCGCGAGCGCGGAGGCCAAGGCCGCCGAGGCCGCGGCCGAGCAGCCCGCGCCGAAGCCGCGGCGGACCCGCCGGCCGAAGGCCGCGCCGCAGCCGGCGCCGGTCGCCGAAGCCGCCTCGATCGCGCCGCCCACGCCCGCCGCCGAGCCGATCGCCGAGACCGCGCCGCACGCGCCTGTCGCCGAGACCGCGCCGCCCACGCCTGCGCCGGAGCCCGTCGCCGAGACCGCCCCGCCCGCTGCGGAGCCGGTCGCCGAAGCAGCCCGGGTCGAGCCGCCGACGCGTGCGGACGAGCCCGTCGCCGAGACCGCCCCGGTCGAGCCGCCCACGCCTGCAGACGAGCCCGTCGCCGAGACCGCCGCCGCCCACGCCCGCCGCCGAGCCGGTCGCCGAAGCCGCCCCGGTCGAGCCGACCACGCCTGCAGACGAGCCCGTCGCCGAAACCGCGCCGCCCACGCCGGCCGCCGAGCCGGTCGCCGAAGCCGCCCCGGTCGAGCCGCCCACGCCGGCCGCCGAGCCGGTCGCCGAAACCGCGCCGCCCACGCCGGCCGCCGAGCCGGTCGCCGAAGCCGCCCCGGTCGAGCCGCCCACGCCGGCCGCCGAGCCGGTCGCCGAAGCCGCCCCGGTCGAGCCGCCCACGCCTGCTGAGGAGCCTGCCGCCGACACGGCGCCCGCCGACGAGCCCGCCCCGGTCGAGGCCGAGGCGCCGGCTGCCCCGGAGGAGCCCGCCCCGGTCGAGGCCGAGGCGCCGGCCGCCCCGGAGGAGCCCGCCGTCGAGCCGCCGCGGTTCGGCCGCGCCCGCGAGGAGGGCCGCCGCCGTGACCGCGACGAGCACGAGGCGCTGCCCGAGCCGCCCCGCATCGGCCGCAGCGCGGAGCCGCCCGTCCGCGAGCCCGCCGTCGCACGCAGCACGCACCACGAGCCCTTCGTCGAGTGGGAGACGTGCCGCATCAAGGTCCACAGCCGCGCGATCAAGAGCCACTTCTACGCCGTCGCCTACGAGGGCGGCCCGGTGATCGCGCGCTCGCCCTACTTCCGCGTCAAGCAGCGCGACGGCGAGCACGGCATCGGGCCTGCCGACGCCCTGCGCGCGCTCGTCGCCGACCTCACGGCGGACGGCTGGCACCAGACGGGTACCGGCCGGGTCGCGTGGGACATCCGCTTCCAGCGCGACGTCACGGCCCCGCGGCCCGTCGGCCGCCGCGGCTAGCTCACTCCCACTCGATGGTGCCGGGCGGCTTGGACGTGATGTCCAGCACGACCCGGTTGACCTCGCGGATCTCGCCGATCATGCGCGAGGCGATCTGCTCGAGCAGGTCGTAGGGCAGCCGCGCCCAGTCGGCGGTCATCGCGTCGTCGGACGTGACCGCCCGGATCGCGACGACGTAGCCGTACGTGCGCTCGTCGCCCTGCACGCCCACCGTCCGCACGTCGGGCAGCACGCAGAACGACTGCCACAGCTCGCGGTACAGGCCCGCCTTGCGGATCTCGTCCTGCAGGATGAAGTCGGCGTTGCGCAGCGTGTCGAGGCGCTGCTTGGTCGCCTCGCCGCCGACGACCCGGATCGCCAGCCCCGGCCCGGGGAACGGCTGGCGCCAGACGAGCCGCTCGGGCAGCCCGAGCTCGGCGCCCACGGCACGCACCTCGTCCTTGAACAGCGCGCGGAGCGGCTCGACGAGCGCGAACTGCAGGTCGTCCGGAAGCCCGCCCACGTTGTGGTGCGACTTGATCGTCGCCGCGCCCGTGCCGCCGCCCGACTCGATCACGTCGGAGTAGAGCGTGCCCTGTACGAGGAACGCGGCGTCGCCCAGCTTGGCGGCCTCCTCCTCGAAGACGCGGATGAACTCCGCGCCGATCGCCTTGCGCTTGGCCTCGGGATCGCTGAGCCCGGCGAGCCGGCCGAGGAAGCGGTCCTCGGCGTCGACCGCCACGAGCGGGACCTTGAAGTGGTCGCGGAACGCGGAGATGACCTGCTCGCCCTCGTTCTTGCGCATCAGCCCGTGGTCGACGAACACGCACGTGAGCTGGTCGCCGATCGCGCGGTGCACGAGCAGCGCGGCGACCGAGGAGTCGACGCCGCCCGAGAGCCCGCAGACGACCCGCCCGTCCCCCACCTGGGCGCGGATCGCGGCGATCTGCTCCTCGATGATCGAGGCCGCGCTCCAGGTCCGCTCGCACCCGCAGATGTCCTCGAGGAACGTCGTGAGGATCTGCTGCCCGTACGGCGTGTGGACGACCTCGGGATGGAACTGGATCCCGTAGATCCCGCGCTCGACGTCCTCGAGCGCCGCGACCGGCGACTCGGTCGACGAGGCCAGCGCCGTGTAGCCCGGCGGCGGCTCGAACACCGTGTCGCGATGCGACATCCAGCACGACTGCTCGGCCGGCGTGCCGGCCAGCAGGCGGCCGGGATCGGCGACGGTCAGCCGCGAGCGGCCGAACTCGCCCACCTCGGCGCCCTCGACGCGCCCGCCGAGCGTGAGCACGATCGCCTGCATGCCGTAGCAGATGCCCAGCACGGGGATGCCGAGCTCGAGCAGCTCCGGGTCGAGCCGCGGCGCGCCCTCGGCGTACACCGAGGCGGGGCCGCCCGACAGGATCAGGCCCTTCGGGCGGCGCTTGCGCACCTCCTCGACCCCGACGTGGTGGGGCAGCAGCTCGGAGAAGACGCCGAGCTCGCGCACCCGCCGGGCGATCAGCTGCGAGTACTGGCCGCCGTAGTCGAGGACGATGACCTCGTCCGCGGCGACCGCCCGCTCGAGCGCGAGCTCCTCGACCGGCTGGTCGGCGACGGTCGTGCCGCGGACCTCCACGTCCCGTTACTCCGTCGCCGCCAGGGCCATCGCCCCGCTGCGGGCGCCCATGCCCACCGCCTGGTCGCGCTGCAGCTGCTTGCCCTCGCTCTGCAGCGACGGCGCGATCATCAGCTCCGCGCGGTTGAACTCGGCGATGTCGCGGTAGCCGCAGGTCGCCATCGACGTCCGCAGCGCGCCCATCAGGTTGAAGGTGCCGTCGTTCTCGCGCGCCGGCCCGGTGATGATCTCCTGCAGCGAGCCGTTCTGGGTCGTGCGCACCCGCGCGCCGCGCGGGAGCGTCGGGTGGAACGTCGCCATGCCCCAGTGGAAGCCGTGGCCGGGCGCCTCGTAGGCGCGGGCGAGCGGCGAGCCGATCATCACCGCGTCGGCGCCGCAGGCGATCGCCTTCGCGACGTCGCCGCCGTTGCGCATGCCGCCGTCGGCGATGACCTTGCAGTACTCGCCCGTCTCGAGCATGTGCTGGGAGCGGGCGGCCGCGACGTCGGCGATCGCCGTGGCCTGCGGGACGCCGATGCCGAGGACGCCGCGCGTGGTGCACGCCGCGCCGGGGCCGACGCCCACCAGCACCGCCGCAGCGCCCGTGCGCATGAGGTGCAGGCCCGTGTGGTAGCTGGCACAGCCGCCGAGCACGACCGGGATCGGGAGCTCCGCCACGAACTCCTTGAGGTTGAGCACGTGCCCCTGCGTCGAGACGTGCTCGGCCGAGATGACGGTGCCCTGGATGACCAGGATGTCCAGGCCCGCGTCCAGGACGAGCTCGTAGTAGCGCTCGACCTTCTGCGGGGTCAGGGAGGCGGCGGCCACGACGCCGTGCGCCTTGATCTCCTGGATCCGCTGGGCGATCAGCTCCTCCTTGACGGGCTCCTGGTAGATCTCCTGCATCTCCCGGGTCGCCTCGTCGCGGTCGAGGTGCGCGATCCGCTCCAGCTGGGCGTCCGCGTCCTCGTAGCGGGTCCAGATCCCCTCGAGGTTCAGGACCGCGAGGCCGCCGAGCTTGCCGACGATGCCGGCCGTCTCGGGCGAGACCACCCCGTCCATCGCCGACGCGAGCAGCGGAAGCTCGAACCGGTAGGGCCCGAGGGTCCACGAGACGTCCACGTCGTCCGGGTCCCGCGTGCGCCGCGAGGGCACGATCGCGATGTCGTCGAATCCATAGGCGCGGCGCGCCTTCTTGCCTCGGCCGATCTCAACTTCCATGGCGGGATCCTAGGTCTCGTGGCGGACGTTTGAAGCGGCAACCACGCTACCAGCGAGGTTTGTGGGCCCGCTATGTGACCTCGGCCTGGACCACCGGGCGCTCGATCTCGACCTCCGCCGCGAGACGGTCGACCTGCGCCGGGTCGATCAGGCCGGCGCCGAGGTGCTGGGTGGACTGCGCTCCGCAGGCGACCGCGTGGACCAGGCACG
The DNA here is from genome assembly GCA_963827335.1 of uncultured Solirubrobacteraceae bacterium. Lineage (GTDB taxonomy): Bacteria > Actinomycetota > Thermoleophilia > Solirubrobacterales > Solirubrobacteraceae > DASQMT01. The sequence goes on along the minus strand of CAWHAP010000018.1, from coordinate 422,987 downwards.
CCTCCGTGCCAAGGCCGTTGTAGCGGGCGGCGACGAGGCCGGCGAGGAAGGCGTCGCCCGAGCCGACGGTGGCGCGCGGCTCGATCACCCCGGAGCGCACGCGCAGCCGGTACAGGCGCGGGGGCCCCGAGGGCTCCTGCGGGGCCATCTGCGCGTAGCAGCCGTCCGGCGCGGTCATGATCGCCTCGCGCGCGCCCAGCTCCACCATCTCGCGCACGGCGATGCAGTGGTCCTCCTCGTCGTTGAACTCGTGGCCGACGAGCTCCTCGGCCTCGAGCACGTTCGGGGAGATCACGTCGGGCTCGGCGCGCACGGCGCGGCGCAGCGGGTCGCCGTCGGTGTCGACGACGCAGAAGACGCCCAGGCGCTTGAGCTCGCGGATCAGCCCGGCGTAGACGTCGACGTCGACGTTCCGCGGCAGCGAGCCGGCGAACACGCACATCGAGGCGCCCTTGGCCAGGTAGAGCAGCTTGTCGACGAACAGGTCGATCTCCTGCGCCGAGACCGACGGGCCGCGCTCGTTGATCTCGGTCTGCTCGCCCGTGGTCGGGTCGATCACCGCGGTGTTCGTGCGCGACTCCTCGCGGATCCGCACGAAGTCCGACAGCACCGCGAAGTCCGTCAGCTGCTCGACGAGCCGCGTGCCGGTCGCGCCGCCGGCGAGCCCGGTGGCGATCACCGGCGCGCCGAGCGTCTTGAGCACGCGCGCGACGTTCACGCCCTTGCCGCCCGGCATCGTCGTCTGCTCGACGGTGCGGTGGCGCCGGCCCAGCCGGAAGTTCGGCACGGCGAGCGTCTTGTCGATGGCCGTGTTGAGCGTGACGGTGAGGATCATGCGGTCTCGGGCTCCGAGCGGGTCCGGCGCCGTGGCGGGCCTCGCCGGAGTCGACGTGCCACCAGCACCGTACCGCCCAGCACCAGCACGGCCAGGAGGATCGCCCCCGGACGCGTGAACCAGTCCTTCGTCTTCTGCTCGAGGTCGGCCGCCGGGACGAAGAACTCGGACACGATCGGCACCGCCGCGATCCGCTTGCCGTCGGCGAAGACCTCGCGGTAGCCGAACTCCTGCCCGCGGGCGACGGGCCCGGTGACCATCCGCGGCACGCCCACGTCGTTGAACGTGATCTTCGCGCCCTTGGGCACCGTGCGCGTCACCGAGCCGGCGGTGACCAGCCGCGTCGTGGCGCCGCGCCGGAACTCGATCTCGGGGGTGCCGACGATCGTGCCCCTGGTCACGGGGTGGATCTGCTCGTACCGTCCCTCGCCCCACTTCAGGAGCGCCAGCGAGTCGGCGTCGCGCGCCGCGAGCGAGGAGGTGCCGAGCACCACCGAGACGAGCGTGACGCGGTCCATGGTGCGCGTCCCCACCAGCACGTAGCCCGCGGTCGAAGTGTGCCCGGTCTTCAGCCCGTTGATGGCCGTGTCGCGGCCCAGCAGCGTGTTGCGGTTGCGGATCGTGCGTGGCCGGAAGCCCGTGGTCAGCGTCGCCGAGGTGCGGTTGGCGATCTTGCGGATGAACGAGTGCTTGCGCAGGATCACGGCGAGCCGCGCGAGGTCGTGCGCCGAGGACCAGTTGCCCGCGCCGTCGAGCCCGATCGGGTTGTCGTAGTGCGTGTCCTCGAGCCCGAGCTCGCGCGCGCGCTTGTTCATCAGCCGCACGAACGCGGCGCGCGAGCCGCTGACGTGCTCGGCGAGCGTGACCGCGGCGTCGTTGGCGGACTCGAGCATCAGCCCGCGCAGCAGGTCGGCGACCGACAGCACCTCGCCGGGGCGCAGGCCCAGCTTGGACTCGATCGGGGACGGCGATGTAGCTCGACGCCTCCACGTCGTCGGACAGCTTCGTCCGCTCCATCGTCAGCAGCGCGGTCATGAGCTTCGTGGTCGAGGCGATCGGCCGCCGCCTGTCCGCGGCGCGCTCGTACAGCACGTCGCCCGTCCTGGCCTCGATCAGGATCGCCGCGGGCGCGCTGATCTGCGGCGGTGCGGCCGCTGCGGGGGCGGCGAGGCCGGCGACCGCCGCGAGCACGGCGACGAGCAGCACGACGGGACGGGCGCGGGTCATCGCAGCTTGATCCGGGTGCCGGGCGTCAGCGTCTGCGGATCGAGGTCCGGGTTGAGCTCGAGGATCGTGTCCAGCGGGACGTCGACCTTCTCGGCGATGCCCGAGGGGGTGTCGCCGGTCTTCACCGTGTAGGTCTTGCGGGTCTTGCGCTTCGCCTTCTTCCCGTCACCGGGCCGAGGGGTCGATTCCGCCGCGGGCTGGGCGTCCTGCGCGCCGGGCGACCCCGCGTCGTCCTTGGTCGTGCTCTGGACGACGAGGAACAGGGCCAGCGCGAAGGCCACCAGGGCGAGCGGCGCGATGAAGCGCGCGGGGCTGCGTCCGGCCATCGCGGTCGATGATACCCGCCGCCCCGGGCGGATCCGCGGCACGGCGGGCGCTCAGGCGAGCGCCCAGGCCTCCTCGCGCAGCCGTTCCGCCTCGGCCCGCGCCGCCTCCCCGGGCGCGGCGCCGCCGGCCTCGTGGGCGTTGGCGATCGAGCGCGACGCGGTGACCAGGCCGGCCGCCCGCCCGGGGGCGAACGCCGGCGCCAGGCCGGCGACGCTGCCGCCCTGGGCGCCGATGCCCGGCAGCAGGAACGGGGCGTGCGGCATCAGCTCGCGCATGCGCGCGAGGTGCTGCGGGGCGGTGGCGCCGGCCACCGCGCCGATCGCCGCGAGGCCGGACGCGGGCCCCGGCCGCCCCATCGCCGCCACGAGCCCGGCGAGGCGCTCCCACAGCGGGCCGCCGGCGGCGAGCTCGAGGTCGAACAGATCGGCGGCGCCCGGGTTGGAGGTCCGGACGAGGACGAAGGCGCCGGCGCCCGCCTCGTGCGCGGCGTCGAGGAACGGGGCGACCGCGTCGCGGCCGAGCAGCGGGTTGAGCGTGACCGCGTCCGCGCACAGGCCGGCGCTGGGGCCGAACGGCGTGTCGAGCCCGGTGTAGACGGCCTGCGCGTAGGCGCGCGCGCTGGCGTCGATGTCCCCGCGCTTGGCGTCGGCGATGACGAGCAGGCCCTGGGCGTGCGCGTGGCTGACGGTCGCCTCCAGTGCGAGCCAGCCGGGGAATCCCAGGCGCTCGAAGCAGGCCAGCTGCGGCTTGACCGCGACGCAGGCAGGGCCCGCGGCGTCGATCAGCGCGAGGCAGTGGCCGAGGACCGCGGCCGCGGCGTTGAGCCGCGGCGCGCGCCCCGTCTCGCCCAGGTCGAGGGCGGCGGAGCGCTCGACGTCGGCGAGCGCCATCGCCAGGCGCGCGCGCGACTCGGCGAGGCCCTCGACCGCGTCGGCCCACAGGCGCGACGGGTCGGGGTCGATGCCCAGGACGATCTGGGACTCGCGCTCGGCGACCGCCGTTGCCAGACGGTCGCCGAACGGGGTGACGGGCGACGCCTCGCCGTGGACCGACAACGCGTCGCCCGCCGGCCGGCTACTTGATGGCCTTCTTGAGGCCCGAGCCCGCCGTGAAGCGCGGGACCTTGCTCGCCGCGATCTGCATCGTCTCGCCCGTGCGGGGGTTGCGTCCCTCGCGCGCGCCGCGCTGGGCGACGTGGAACTTGCCGAAGCCCGTGAACGAGACCTCTTCACCCGACGAGAGCGCATTCTCGATCGACTTGATGACCGCGTCGACCGCCGCGCCGGCGTCCTTCTTGGACAGGCCACTCGTATCGGCGACCTTGTCGACGAATTCCGACTTCGTCATGACTCCTCCTTCGTCCCTTGTTGGGTCGTGGTCGGCGCGAAGCTAACAAGGGGTCCGGACGCTGTTTTGGCTCTAGACCGTGGTTTGCCCGGAAAAACCCGCAAATTGCGGGGTTAACCCGGCGCGCAGGTTGGGGCGATTACGCCCCAGAACCGCCCTGGAGCGCGGAGATCAGACGCTCCGCAGCGGCCCGGACGGGCTCCGGGGCGGGGTCCGCGGCGCCCGCGGGGGCGTCCGGCGGCGGCGCGCCCCGCAGTGCGGCGACCGCCGCGCGGAGGTCCGCGCGGACGATCCCGGGGAGCGCGTGGGGCCCGCAGACGGCGACGGCCGCGTGGGCGGACGAGCGGACGGCGCAGACGACCCCGTCCGCCGTGACGGCCTCGAGCTCGGCGGCCTCGCCGGCGGCCAGCAGGCCGCGCGCGGCCTCGGCCAGGGGAGCGGGCCCGGCGGCGAGCGCGCCGTCCGCGCCGAGCACGACGACGGCGCGCACGTCGGCCGACAGCTCCCGCACGTAGTCGGCGGCCAGGGCGGGGGTCAGGGCAGGCGGCATCCGCGTCGCGCAGAATAGGGAGCCGTGCCGCTCAACCGCCTCGCCTGGCTGACCACCGTCGGCATCTGCCTGATCATCAGCCTGATCCTGCTGATCTCGGGCTACCTCGGCTACGCCGGGGTCCTGCTCGCGATCGCCATCTCGGCGGCGATCAACCTGCGCTGAGCCCGGGATCCGCGCCGCCTCAGCGGACGTCGCCCGCCGGGACCTCGCCGCCCTCCGGCTCGGTATGGACGATCACGTCCGCCAGCCCCGGGCAGCGGTCGCGCACGGCCTCCTCGATGCGCCCCGCGTGGTGGTGCGCGGACGGGAGCGGCTGCTCGCCGGGCAGCTTGATGGTGACGAGCGCGACGCGGCCGCGCTCGGCGTCGCGGAAGCGCACGGCGGCCGGCAGCGCGCCGGTGATGCCGCGGACGGCCTCCTCGACCGCGGCGTGCTCGACGGCGGTGTCGCCCTCCGGCGGCGCCGACGCCCAGTCCGTGCGGGCGAGCGGCTCGATGTGCGTGTGGACGCTGTGGATCTCCGGCACCGCGCCGCGCACGGCCGACTCGAGCCGCTCGATCACGTCGTGCGCCTCGGCCAGGTTGAGCTCGCGCGGGAGCTTGACGTGCAGCGACACCTCGTTCGCGGCGCCGACGCGCATCACCCGCACGTTGTGGACCTCGCGCACCTCGGGCACGGCCGCGGCCGCCGCCGTGGCGCGCTCGCGCAGGCCGCCCTCGGGCGCGACGGGCTCGACGTGCACGACGACGTCGGCGTGGCCGAGCGCGTCGCGGACGAGGTCCTCGATCGCGTCGGCGGTGGCGTGGGCCTGGCCGACGCCCTTGTCGGCGGCGACGCCCACGACGAGGTCGGCGAAGACGGTGTCCGCCGCGTGCCGGACGCGGATCCGGCGCAGCTCGAGCGGCTCGCGCAGCGCGGCCAGCGCGGCCCGGATCGTCTCCTCCGCCTCGGCCGACGTGCGGTCCATCAGCACCTGCACGGACTGCGACATGAGCCGCACGGCGAGGCCGACGACGAGCAGCGCGACGAGCAGGCCGGCCACCGCGTCGCCGACCGGATGGCCCGTGGCGACGAGGATCGTGCCCGCGAGCACCGCGGTGGAGCCGGCGAGGTCGGACGCGAAGTGCACGGCGTTGGCGGCCAGCGCGGGCGAGCCGTAGCGGCGCGCGCTGCGACCGCTCGCGACCATGCGCGACACGTCGACGGCGATCACGACGGCGAGGACGACGAACGCCCACCACGTCGCCTCGACGCCCTCGGCGTGGCCGCTCGCGAGCCGGCGGACGGACTCCGTGCCGATGGCCAGCGCCAGCAGCAGGAGGATCGCGCTCTCGGCGAGGGCGCCGAGGTGCTCGGCCTTGCCGTGGCCGTAGTGATGCTGCTCGTCGGGCGGGCGGGTGGCGACGCGGACCGCGAACAGGGTGAGCAGCGCCGCGACGAGGTCGGTGGCCGAGTGCGCCGCCTCCGCGAGGAAGGCGATCGAGCCGGTGATCAGCCCGGTGCCGAGCTTGAGCGCGACGAGGAACGCCGCCGCGGCGACGCTGAAGCGCGCCGACCGGCGGCGCGCCTCGGCGGCGATCCGGTCGAGCTCCGCCGACGGCGCGGCGTGCACCTCGGTCCCGTCGGCGGTCGCGTCCGCGGCCCCGGACCGGCTCATGCGCGCCCCTCCTCGCCGCCGAGCCAGGCCAGCAGCGCGCGGGCGGCCCGGCCGCGATGGGAGATCGCGTCCTTCTCGGCGTCGGAGAGCTCGGCCATCGTGCGGGCGCCGGCCACCTCCGCCGGCAGGAAGGCGGGGTCGTAGCCGAAGCCGCCGCTGCCGCGCGCGTCCGCCGCGAGCGTGCCGTCGCACACGCCGGTGAACGTCCGCTCCTCGCCGCCGGGCGCTGCGTAGGCCATCACGCAGACGTAGCGCAGCGCCGAGCCGGCGGGGGCCTCCGCACGCAGCTTCGCGAGGTTCTCGGCGTCCGTCGCGTCCGGGCCGGCGAAGCGCGCCGAGAAGATGCCGGGGGCGCCGTCCAGCGCGGCGGCCTCGACGCCGGAGTCATCGGCGATGGCGGGGCGGCCGAGGGCGGCCGCCGCGGCGCGCGCCTTGCCCAGCGCGTTGGCGGCGTACGTGTCGCCGTCCTCGGGCGGCAGCGCGACGTCCGCCGGCAGCGGGTCGATCCGCACCCCGTCCATCATGCGCGCGAGCTCGCGCACCTTGTGGTCGTTGCGGGTGGCGAGCACCAGCCGCATGGTGTCCCTCCTACCCGATGGCCGCCGTCTGCGCCGCGCGCAGGCCCTCGATGCCGTGCTGGGCCAGCGCGAGCAGCTCGTCCAGGTGCGCGCGCGACAGGGGCGTGCGCTCCGCGGTGGCCTGGACCTCGACGAGGCCGCCCTCGCCGGTCATGACCACGTTCGCGTCGACCTCCGCGGAGGAGTCCTCGGCGTAGTCGAGGTCGAGCAGCGGCGTGCCCTCGACGATCCCGCACGACACCGCGGCGACCGTGCCAGTCAGCGGGACGACCGGCAGCTTGCCCTCGTCCGCCAGCCGGCGCAGCGCCAGCTCGAGCGCGACGTAGCCGCCGGTGATCGACGCGCAGCGCGTGCCGCCGTCGGCCGTCAGCACGTCGCAGTCCACGTAGACCGTGCGCTCGCCGAGCGCCTCGAAGTCGACGACCCCGCGGAGGCAGCGGCCGATCAGCCGCTGGATCTCCACGGTGCGGCCGTCCGGGCGCCCCTTGGACACGTCGCGCGGCTTGCGGTCGCCCGTCGAGGCGGGGAGCATCCCGTACTCGGCCGTGACCCACCCGCGGCCGCGGCCGGCCATCCAGCGGGGCACCGACTCCTGCACCGAGGCGGTGCAGATCACGCGCGTCTCGCCGCACGCGATGAGCACCGAGCCCGTCGCCGTGGCGACGAAGCCCGGCTGCATGGTCACCGGCCGCAGGTCGCCCGCGGTGCGGCCGCCACTGCGCCCCGCGGTCATGCCGCCACCGGCGCGTCTCGCTCGTTCGCGCTCATCGCGGGTGAGTCTGGCAGGCGTCGCGCCGCCGGCTCCCCTAGGTGGTTGATTCCACGAGGCCGTGCCCGCGAGGGCGCCGCACGGGCGGATGCTGGGCGCCGCACGCATCCGAAGGGAATCCTGGTTGGATTTCCGAGGGTGCGGGTGGCGATCCAGCGCCGGCCGGGTGCGTCCTCGCGGGCGCGAGTCGTGGAATCAACCATCTAGCCCTCGCCGACCGAGTCGATCGCCCCCTTGAGCTTCTCGATCACCGCCTCGGCGATCGTGGAGTCCTTGAGCCCGCCGCTCGCCTTGACGACGCCGGCGAGGATCACCGCCACGAGCAGGATCAGCCCGACGTACTCGACCGTCCCCTGCCCCCGCGCGTCCCGCGCCCGCGGCGCGAGCGCCGCATGCGCCCGCCCCTGCCATCCGTACAGCCGCTGCACCGCCGACCTCCCGCTCGTCCCCCGCCACCGGTCGGGCGGAGCCTCTGGCGATGGTCGGCGCCGCGTCGGAACGGATCCAGACGTGTTGGTGACGAATGTGCGACGTGTCCGTGACGAAAGTACGCTCGGCCCGGTGCGCGCGCTCGTCGTGACCAACATGTGGCCGTCGGACGCCGCACCGCAGCGGGGCGTGTTCGTGCGCGACCAGGTCGAGGCGCTGCGCCGGCGGCCCGGCGTCGAGGTCGAGGTCTTCGCCTTCGCGCACGGGCCGCGGGCGCTCCTGCGCGCGATCGCGACGATCCGCCGGGCCACGCGGGGGCAGCGCTTCGACGTCGTCCACGCCCACTTCGGGCTCGCGGCGCTGCCGGCCCTGGCGGCGCGGCGCGGGCCGGTGGTGGTGACGCTGCACGGCAACGACCTCTTCGTCCGCCGTTCGCGCCTCGTCACGCGCGCGGCGCTCCCCTTCTGCGCGCTGCCGGCCGCGGTCTCGCGCGCGTTCAGCCGCAACGTGCCCGGCGCGGGGACGCGGCGGCGGGTCGCCGTGCTGCCGGTGGGGATCGCGCTCGAGCGCTTCCGCCCGATCCCCCGCGCGGAGGCCCGCGCGCGGCTCGGGCTCGACCCCGCCGGCCCCTACCTGCTGTTCCCGCACGATCCGGCACGCCCGCTGAAGCGGTTCGACCGCGCGCGGGAGGCCGCCGGCGACGTGCCGCTGCTCACCCTGGGCGCCGTCCCGCCCGAGGAGGTCCCGTACTGGATCAACGCCGCCAACGCGGTGCTCGTGCCCTCGCAGGACGAGGGGTTCGGGCTGTCGGTCATCGAGGCGCTCGCCTGCGGCGTGCCGGCGTTCGGGACCCCGGTCGGCATCCACCCCGTCGCCCTCCACGGGATCGACGGCGCGTACTGCGGGGAGTGGGACGCCGCCCGCTGGCGCGCGGCGCTGGCGCCGGCGCTCGCGGCGCCCGATCCCCGCGTCGACGGGCGCGCGCGCGCCGAGCTCTTCTCCGCCGACCGGATGGCCGAGCGGGTCGTCGTGGCGTGGCACGCGGTCGCCGCCGCGGCCGCCGGACCCCGACGGGGCGCCCGGGCACCCGCCTATACTCGGGGTTTCGGGGGCACAGGCGACCGGGCTCCCGACCGACCATGAGCGGACTCCTGCGACGCATCAAGCGCTCGCGCCCCGCCGACGCCGGCGAGCCCCTCCCGGAGGGCCAGGCCGCCGCGCCGGAGGGAGCGCCCAGCACGGCCGAGCCCCCGGTCTTCGGTCCCGCGCCGCCGCCGGTCCACGGGCCCGAGCCGGCGCCCGCCGCCGCGCCGGCGCCCGCGCCCGCCACCGCGCCGGCGCCTGCGGCCGAGCCGCCCGTGCTCCTCGCCGACCCGAACGTGCCGGCCGGCGTCGACCCCGCCGCCGCCCCGCTGCGCCCGCCCGCCGGGCGCCGCGGCCGCCTGCGCCGCCGGCTCCGCTACCTGCGCCGGGCGCGCGAGCTGATGCTGCGCGACCTGGGCGGGCTGCTCTACGAGGTGCACCGCACCGGCGGTGGCGACGTCGCGGCGCACGCCACGATCGTCGACGCGAAGGTCCAGCGCATCGCCGGCCTCGACCAGGAGGCGCACGCGCTCGAGGCCGCGCTCGCCTCCCCGCGCGCCGAGACCGTCCTCTTCCAGCCGGGCGTCGGCGGCACGTGCGGCCACTGCGGCGCGCTGTTCCCGAGCGAGGCGCGGTTCTGCGCCGCCTGCGGCACGTCGGTCGACGCGGCCGTGGCGACGCCCGTCACGGGCGAGGCCGCGGTGGCGGAGCCCGCGGCCGCGCCGCCGGCAGTGCCGCGCGGGCGGAGGTTCTGGCAGCGCCGCAAGGTGCCGCCGATGCCCGTCTCCGGCGAGGCCGCCGCGGACGCGCCGACCGACGACGCGACCGCGGTGCTCGCGCCCGGCGGCGACGCCGTGCCGGCGCCGACCGACGCTCCGGCGGCATCGAAGGCGTCCGCCGAAGAGCAGCCCGCCGCCGCGGACGCCACCCCTGAGCAGCGCACCGCAGACGCCTCCGAGGAGCAGCCCCCCGCCGCGGACGCCACCACGGAGCAGCCAGCCGCCGACCCACCGGCGGAGCCGCCCGAGGAGCAGCCCGCCGCGGACGCCACCACGGAGCAGCCAGCCGCCGACGCACCGGCCGAGCCGCCCGAGGAGCAGCCCGCCGCAGACGCACCACCCTCGGAGGAGCAGCCCGCCGACGCGGCCGAGAGCGCCACCGAGGAGCAGCGGGCCGCCGAGGACGCCGCCGGCCAGCCGCCCGCCGACGGCGACGCCCCGCGCAACCCGTTCACCGGCATGGGCAACGGCCGCGCCGAGGATCAGACCCCGCCCGGCCTCTCCTCCGGCGACCCGCTCGTCACGCGGAGGACGGGCACGTGAGCGCCGTCGAGACCCCGGCGCCCGAGCAGCAGCCGACCGGGCGCCGGTGCCCGCGCTGCGGCGCCGGCATGACCGACGAGCAGGAGTGGTGCCTGACCTGCGGCGCCGCGGTCGGGACGCGGGTCGTGGCCGCCCCGGGCTGGCGCGCGCCGATCGTCCTCGCGGGCGTGCTCGTCGCCGTCGCCGCGATCGCCGTCGCGGTGGCCATCATCCAGCTCGCGGACGACACCGACCAGGTCGCCGAGAACCCGCCCGCCACCGTGCAGGCGACGCCGACGCCCGTCCCGACGGCCGCGCCGTCGGCGACCCCGGATCCCGGCTTCACGCCCGACCCGACCCCGAGCGCCGAGGCCACCCCGTCCGCCACGCCGTCGCCGAGCGCGACCCCGAGCAGCACGCCCGAGAGCAGCGGCTCGGCGACCGCCGAATGGCCATCCGGCAAGTCGGGCTGGACCGTCGTGCTCTCCTCCGACGCGAGCCGGTCCGCGGCCGAGGACAAGGCCGACGGGTTCGCGGCCGACGGGATCTCCGGCGTCGGCGTGCTCCACTCGGACGACTTCTCGTCGCTCAAGAGCGGCTTCTGGGTGGTCTTCTCCGGCCAGTACGACACGCAGTCCGACGCGAGCGACGCCCTCGACGGCATCGACGCGAAGGACGCCTACATCCGCCGCATCGTCCCCGACTGAGCGGGCCACCAGCGCGCGAGCCGCTCGCGCGCCCGGACGGCCAGCGGATGGACCGCGGGATCCGGCGCCTCGGGCACCTCGGGCGCGCCGAGCACCGGCACGACCGCGGCCATGGACACGGCGAGCGCCTCGACCGAGTAGCCGCCCTCGAGCACGAGCCCGACCGGCGCGCCCACCTCGGCGGACGCGTTGCGCACCGAGGCCGTCATCTCCGCGAAGCCGGCCTCGGTCAGCGTGCACGTCGCGAGCGGGTCGGCGCGGTGCGCGTCGAAGCCGGCCGAGAGCAGCACGAGCTGCGGCGCCCAGTGGCGGATCAGCGGCGCGACGACGTGCGCCACGAGCGAGCCGTGCACCGCGTCGCCCGACCCGCCCGGGACCGGCAGGTTGACGGTGTAGCCCTCGCCGTCGCCCGACCCCGCGTCCTCCGCCGCCCCGGTCCCCGGGTACAGCGGCCATTCGTGGATCGAGCTGAACAGCACGGCGTCGTCCGCGTGGAAGATGTCGTTCGTGCCGTTGCCGTGGTGCACGTCCCAGTCGAAGATCAGCACCCGCTCGAGCCCGTGCGCCGCCCGCGCGTGCGCGGCGGCGACCGCCACGCTGTTGAAGAAGCAGAAGCCCATGGCGCGCGTCGCCGTGGCGTGATGGCCCGGCGGCCGCTGCGCCGACACGGCGCACGGCGCGCCCCCGGCGAGCAGGGCGTCGGTCAGGGCGACCGCCCCGCCGGCCGCCCGCAGCGCCGCCTCGTAGGTCCCCGCGACCGCCGCGGTGTCCATGTCGATCTGGCCGCCTCCGCGCGCCGACAGCGCCTCGATCGCGTCGACGTGCGCGGCCGAGTGCACGCGCTCGAGCTGCTCGCGCGTCGCGCGCGGCGCGTCCAGGCGCTCCCAGCCGAACCAGTCGCGGCGCGCCATCTCCGCTTCGAGCCCGGCGATCCGCTCCGGCCGCTCGGGGTGGCCGGGGATGTCGTGGGCGGAGCCCGCGTCGTGGCGGAACCAGGGCGGCGACGGCACGACGGATACCGTACCGGCCGTGGAGCCGCCGCCGAGCGATCTCGTCGTGGTCGGCGCGGGAGCCGCCGGGTTGTTCGCCTCCCTGACCGCCGCCTCCCGCGGCGCCCGGGTCACGCTCGTCTCGGCGCGGCCGCTGGCCGAGACCGCGTCCTACTGGGCGCAGGGCGGGCTCGCGGCCGCGCTCGCGGAGGACGACTCGCCCGCCCAGCACCTCGCCGACACGCTGACGGCCGGGCGCGGCCTCACCCGCCGCAGCGCCGCCGAGGTCCTGTGCGAGGAGGCGCCCGCGCGCTTCGCCGACCTCGAGGCGCTCGGCGTGCGCTTCGACGCCGACCGCCACGGCAACCTCGCCCTCGGGCTCGAGGGGGGCCACGGCATCCGCCGCGTGGTCCACGCGGGCGGCAGCGCGACCGGCCGCCGGATCCTGCGCCAGCTCTCCGCGTGCGTCGTCGAGGAGGAGCGGATCGAGGTCCTGGAGGGCCGGCGCGTGCGCGCGCTGCTCGCCGGCGACGACGGCCGCGTGACCGGCGTCGCCTGCGACGACGGCCGCGCCGTCGCCGCCCGCGCGGTGATCCTCGCCTCGGGCGGCGCCGCGGCGCTGTGGTCGCGTACCACCAACCCGCCCGGCTCCTACGGCTCGGGCCTGCTGCTGGCGCGCGCGGCGGGCGCCGAGCTGGCCGACCTCGAGTTCGCGCAGTTCCATCCCACGGCGGTGGTCGGGATCGCGGGGCGCGAGGGCTTCCTCGTCAGCGAGGCGGTGCGCGGTGAGGGCGCGACGCTCCACGACGCCGCCGGCGCGCGGTTCGTGGACGAGCTGCAGCCGCGCGACGCGGTCACGCGCGCGATCCACCGGCTGCTCGTGGAGCGGGGCGAGCGCGCCGTGTACCTCGACATGACGGGGATCGACCCCGCGCGCTTCCCGAACGTCGTCGCAGCGCTGCGCGAGGCCGGGCACGACCCTGCCACGGAGCGCATCCCGGTCTCCCCCGCGAGCCACTACGTGATGGGCGGGATCACGAGCGACCTGCACGGGCGCAGCACGGTCGCCGGCCTCTACGCCGTCGGGGAGTGCGCGTGCACGGGGCTGCACGGCGCCAACCGGCTCGCCTCCAACTCGCTCACCGAGTGCTTCGTGTTCGGGCGCCGGGCGGCGCTCGCGGCGCTCGACGAGCCCCCGCCCGGCGTCCTTCCCGCGCCGCCCGCGGGCGACCTCGCCCCGCCGCCGTCCCGGGCGACGCGCGCGGCGATGTGGCGCGACGCCGGGCTCGAGCGCACGGCTGCCGGGCTGCGCCGCCTGCTCGAGGACGAGCACCCGCTCGCGCGCCTCGTCGCCGCCTCCGCGCTCGCCCGCGAGGAGAGCCGCGGGGCGCACGTGCGGGCCGACTTCCCCGCCACCGATCCCGCGCTGGACGGGCGCCACAGCGTCATCGCCGCGACCGCCGCGACGAGCGCGGCCCTCAAGTGGACGTGAGCGTTCGGCGCTTAACGTCAACTCAACAGAGCATTCGTTTCGGACTTCACGAGAGCACGCAAGGGTCCCCTCGCAGAGGTCGGATGAACTCTGGGGTTCAGTGGGGACGGCCTCGCTCAGAGCCGAGATCAGGAGGTTCGCCCATGTACCAGATCAGCCGCTCCATCTACCGGGAGCTCGAGGCTGAGATCGTCGAGGACCGCCCACGCGGGGATGGCCCGAGCAACCACGAGCGCGTGCTGCGCGCGTGCGAGGCGTGCGTGCACCGCCTCACCACGGACCGGCACTACTTCGCGCGCCCGTCGCGGACGCTCTTCAACGACATCCGCACGTACTTCCCGATGTCCGCGCAGCTCCACGTCTACCGCGTCGTGGACCGCTACCTCAGCTTCGCCGCCCAGTACCTGGCCACGCGGCCGACGGCGGCGATGGAGCTCACCGGCCGCCGGCTGGACTGTCGTGCGACCACCCGCAAGGGCACCCCGTGCCAGCGGCTGCCGCTCCCCCACAACGGCTACTGCCCGTCGCACCAGCACCTCGCCGAGACCGAAGAGGTCGGGCTCGCCGCGTAGCGCTGCCAGCGATCTGACACGCTGTCATCAAACGCCGCTTGTATGTCAGCGAAACTCCCTGGTTTGCAGGCGGATTATGGGATCGCGAGGGTTTGTGCATAGTATGTGACGATCCCTCCGGTGCTTGCGGAAGTCGCTGCGGCGACCAGGCAGGAGGCGCAGGTTTGCGCACCGGGGATCGCAGGTACGAAGGTCCCCTCCCTCCGACCGAGTTCTCTATGCCGATCGCTTTCAAGGAATGGGCTGTCACGGTGCGCGCGCTCGCCGAGGGCGAGCAGCTCGTCACCCTCCGGAAGGGGGGCATCCGTGAGCCCGGCAAGCACTTCTCGCTCGACCACGAGCGCTTCTTCCTCTACCCGACGTTCGACCATCAGCGGCGTGACCTCGTACGCGAGTCCCACCAGCCGGAGATGCGCCGGGCGCTCGAGGAGGGGGTCTGGGCGGACGGCGAGCCGCCGGCCCACGCCCTGAGCATCGACGGCGGGATCGCGCAGCCCGACCGGGTCCGCATCCGGGCCTGGGCCGAGGTCGCCGGGGCCTGGACCGTCACCGACCGCCGCGCGGTCGACGCGCTCTCGCCCTTCTACGTCTGGACGCCGGACTACGCCGAGAAGCGGCTCGCGTGGAAGCGCCGGCACCCGCTGCACGTGCTGCTCCTGCGGACGTACCGCATCCCCCGTCCCGTCACCGTCAAGGTGCGCGACGACCACGGCGGCTGCCGCTCGTGGCTCGAGATCACCCGCGACCTGCCGTTCGAGGGCACGCCGGTCCTGTCCGACGAGGAGTTCGAGCGCGCCTCGGAGGAGATCATGGGGATCGTGCAAGAGGGCGTGCCGGCTTACGCGTGAGAACGCCCCGGTGCTCGGCGTCCGGCTGACCGTCTCGGCATCGCGGAGCGCCGCGCCGGGCAGCCTCCCGCCTGCGCGCCGGTAGGTTGACTTGGCTCGAGACCACCTCGGACACCTTCGTCGCGCGGCATGACGAGCGCGACGCGCCTGACGTGGAGCGCGTCCTCGCGCAGCTCGAGCACACGCGCGCGCGGCTCGACGGGCGCTTCCCGCAGCGGCTCGGGGAGCTCGCCGTCGTGGTCCACGGCTCCGCCGCGCAGCTCGACGCCGCCGAGCCCTGGCTGCCGCTCCAGCGGCGCCTGACCGCCGCCGCCGGGCGCCGCTACCACGTCGGCTGGGCCGCCGAGCGCGAGCTGCACGTGCTCGCCCCGCGCCTGCTCGCCCAGCGCGCGTCCAACGTGGAGGGGTCGCTGGAGCTGCTCATGCTCGCGCCCTCCGCCCTGCTCGCCCGGCGCTACGTCGCCGCCAACCATCCCGGCATGCCGCCGCCGTTCGGGCCGCGCAGCTTCGCGCGCTGGCTGCGCTGGGCGTGGCTGCTGGAGGGCGCGGCGCAGTACTTCTCCGGCCAGGTGCAGCACGTCCGCCCCGCGGTGACGCGGCGGCTGCGCGAGGGCGGCCCGCCGTCCTTCCCGCCCGGCCGCCGCGACGCGGCGCTGCTCGGCGGCACGGTGTTCGACCTGCTCGCCCGGGAGGAGGGCGAGCGCGCCTGCGTCGGGCTCGCCTGCGGCCCGCACCGCGACGGCCCGCGGGGCGCGCTGCAGCGGGCGTTCGGCGGGCGCGCCGTGCGCCACACGGAGGCCGCGTGGCGGTCGCACCTCGCGCGCCTGGCCGAGGGCGCGCCGCGGACCCGGCGCGTGCGCTGAGGCGCATACTGCGCCGGTGAGCGACTCGGTCTTCGCCCCGCGCTACCGCGCCATGAGCATCGGCGTGCTCATGAGCGTGAGCATCGTCGCCTTCCAGGCGCTCGGCGTCGGCACCGTGATGCCCGCGGTCGCGCGCGACCTCGGCGGCCTCGCGCACTACGGCTGGGCGTTCAGCGCGTTCATGCTCGCGAGCGTCGTCGGGTCGGTGGCCGCCGGGCAGGACACGGACCGCGCCGGCCCGGTGCGGGCCTACCTCGGCGCCGTCGGCTCGTTCGCCGCCGGCAGCGTGCTCGCCGCCGTGGCCGGCACGTGGACCGTACTGCTCGCCGGGCGCGTGCTGGAGGGCCTGGGCGCCGGCGCGCTCGGCGTGGTCACGTACGCGTCGGCCTCGCGCGCGTACCCGCCGGAGATGTACGGCCGCATGCTGGCCCTCATGTCGTCGGCGTGGGTGCTGCCCTCGCTCGCGGGGCCCGCGGTGGCGGGGCTCGTCGCCGACCACACGACCTGGCGCTGGGTCTTCGTGCTCCTGCTGCCGTTCCTGCCCGTCGCCGTGCTGCTGACGCTCCCGGGGCTGCGCGCGCTCGCCGCGCCCGCGGCCGCCGCGCGGCTCCGGCGGCTGCCGCAGGCGCTCATGCTCGCCGCCGGCATCGGGCTCTTCCTCAGCGCGCTCGAGCTCGACCGGGCGGCGGGCGTGCTCGTCCTCGCGGGCGCGGGCGCGCTGCTGGCGCTCCGCGCGGCCCGTGCGCTGATGCCGCCCGGCACGCTGCGGGCCGCGCGCGGCCTGCCGGCGGGGATCGTCGTGCGCGGGCTGCTCGCGGTCGCGTTCCTCGGCTGCGACGCCTTCATGCCGCTCGCGCTGACGGAGCTGCGCGGGTTCAGCTCCTCGCAGGCGGGCCTCGTGATCAGCGCCGCGTCGCTGAGCTGGAGCCTCGGCTCGTTCCTGCAGGCGCGGCTGGATCGCGGGGATCACGGGGCGGGCCGCCCGCGCCGGCTGCTTGCCGGCCTCGCGGTCCTGCTCGCAGGCATCGCGGTGACCGGCGCCGGGGTGCTGGACGAGGCGATCCCGGTGGCCGTGGTCGTCGCGGGCTGGAGCGTCGCCGGGCTGGGCATCGGGATCGGTTACCCGTCGATCGGCGCCCTGGTCCTGTCGGCCGCGCCGGGCGGCGAGGAGGGCGGCGTCTCGGCGGCCCTGCAGCTGGCGGAGACGATCGCCGTCGCGGTCTTCACCGGCGTGGGCGGCGCGCTGATCGCACTGGGGCTCGACCGCGGGTGGGACGCGGTCACGGCGCTGGTGCTCGTCTTCGCGACCGGCGCGGCTGCCGCCGCGGGCGGGCTGCTCGTCGGGCGCCGCGTTGCCCCGGCGGCCGTCTAGACGCCGGCGACCGCGGCGATCACGCCGGCGACGACGATCGCGATCACGATCAGCGCGAGCGCGAGCGCCAGCATCCGAACCCACGGGCGCGCCGGCGTGCGGGGCGCGGCCGGGACGGGCGCGCCGGCCTGCGTGCCCAGCACGTCGCGGGCCGCCGCCTCGCCGCCGTGGGGCACGAGGATGTCGCGCGGCCCGGCGGCGAGGAAGTCGGGCACGTCGAAGCCGCCGGAGCGACGGACCAGCGACGGGATCCCGGACTCCAGCAGCAGGCCCTGCAGGAGCTCGGCCTCGGGCTGGTTGTGGGCGGTCGCCACGCGCACGGGCTCGCCCTCGGCGTAGGCGGCGCGGACCTTGCGCGCGCGCACCGTCGCCTCGTCCTCCCGCGGCAGGCCGACCGACCCGGGCGCGTGGACCAGGGGCGATCCGCAGCGCGTGCAGAAGCGCTCGTCGCGGTCGCCGCCGGTGCCGCACGCCGGGCACACGAGCGGCTGCGCCACGTCAGCCCTCGTCGATCTCGAGCGGCGCCGCGGAGACCTTGCCGTCGCGGATGTGCCAGGCGCGGACGTCGTCGGCGGCAGCGTCCTTGACGCCCACGATCAGGTAGACCGCGTCGGGGTAGAACGCGAGGTTGATGTCCGTCTGCGACGGCAGCGGGTCCGAGCGCGTGTGCGAGTGGTAGATCGCGCCGAGCTCGTGGCCCGCCTCCTCGATCGCGGACTGGATCCGGTACTGCTCCATGCCGTCGATCTCGTAGCGCAGCGGGCTCGCGGCGGCGTTGCGCGCGGGGTGCACGGCGACGGCCGCGTCACCGGAGGTGGCGATCATCCCGCAGCACTCGTTCGGCGCCTCGGCGCGCGCCTGGGCCACGATCTGGTCGAGCATCGAGCGAGCGATGCGCATCCGGCGGCGACGCTGGAAGGGGTCCGCCGCGGCGCTCAGGTGCCGCTGCGCTCGGACGCCTTCAGCGTGGTGATCTCGTCGTCGTCATCGTCCTTGGAGTTGCCGGAGATGGCGTCCTTGAACTCCCGCATCCCGTTGCCGATCGACTTGCCCACCTCGGGCAGCCGCTTCGGGCCCAGGATCACGAGGGCGATGACGAGCACGATCACGAGCTCGAGCGGACCGACGTTGAATGGCATGGTGGCTTCCGCTTCCCTTCGATGGGTTCCCGTTCAGGGTATCGGCCCCGACCCGATTTCTCACCACCACACGGTGGAGTCCAGGTTCTCGATCTCCTCCACCGGGCGCGTGTAGATGCCTGACGAGAGGTACTTCCAGCCGTCGTCGCAGACGATGAAGACGACGTTGCCCTCGTCCATCTCGTTGGCGATCCGCACGGCGATCGAGGCGATCGCGCCGGACGAGACGCCGGCGAAGATGCCCTCCTCGTCGAGCAGCCGCCGCGTCCAGACGACGGCGTCGTGGTTCGTGACGAAGATCTTCCGGTCCAGCAGGGAGATGTCGATGATCGGCGGGATGAAGCCGTCGTCGAGCGAGCGGAGCCCCTGCACCGGCTCGCCCTGCATCGGCTCGGCGGCGACGATCTTCACGGCGTCCCCGTATTCCTCGCGCAGGCGCCGGCCGTTGCCCATCAGCGTGCCGCCCGTGCCGAGGCCCGCCACGAACGCCGTCACCTCGTCGAGCTCCTCGATGATCTCCGGCGCCGTGCCGTGGTAGTGCGCGTTCGGGTTCGCCTGGTTGCCGTACTGGTAGGGCATGTAGTACGAGGCGTCGGCGGCCGCCATCTCCAGCGCCAGCGCGACGGCGCCGTTGGAGCCCTGGTCGCCGGGCGAGTAGACGATCTCGGCGCCGTACATCTGCAGCAGCTGGGTGCGCTCGGGCGTCACGTTGTCGGGCATGACGACCTTGAGGCGGTAGCCCTTGTGCGAGCAGATCATCGCGAGCGAGATGCCGGTGTTCCCGGACGTCGGCTCGAGGATGGTCTGGCCGGGCGCGATGGCGCCCTTCTCCTCGGCGTCCTCGATCAGCGCGCGGGCGACGCGGTCCTTGACCGAGCCCGTCGGGTTGAACGACTCGAGCTTGGCCCAGATGCGCACGCCGGGCTTGGGCGAGAGGCGCTTGAGCTCGACGAGGGGCGTGTTGCCGATCGCCTGGACGATGTCGCCGTAGCGGCCGCCGCACGGGCGGTTTCCGAGCCGTTGAGCCATTACTACACGAAAGATAGCGGCGTGCGCAGGGCTTTGGCCGTACCCTGACCCGCTGCAGGTGGAAATGCCAGGAGGGCTGAAGATGAGGACGTCCAAGGCTGGACGGTGGTTCGGGGGTCTCGTCGCGCTGGGCGCCGTGCTCCTCTGCGCCGCGGCCGCGCTCGCACATACCGTCACGAAGCCCACGATCGCGGGGATCGCGGCCCTGGGCCAGCGGCTCACGGCGAGCACCACTGTCTCCAAGGACGGCGTGGTCGTGTGGAGCTGGGAGCGCTGCTCCGCGATCGGCTCCGCCAACTGCAAGCCGATCGCCGGGGCGACGACGGACGTCTACCGCCCCGTGCAGGCCGACGTCGGCGCGCGGCTCGCCGTGCGCGTGTGGCCGAGCGGCGAGCCTGACGGCGCCAAGCGCTCCGAGCTGACGCTGCCCGTGCTGCTGGTCGTGCCGGTGCCCACGCCCACGCCGACGCCCACGCCCTCGCCGACACCGACCCCCACGCCGGCGCCGAGCCCGGTCCCCACGCCGCAGCCGACGCCCCAGCCGGGGCCGCGCCCCGCGCCGAAGCCGGCCCCGGTGCGGCCGCCCGCGGCGCCCTCCGCACCCGCCGGCGGCGCCGGGTCCGGCGCGGCCGGGCAGGCGCCCGCGCTCCCGCTGCTGGACCCCTTCCCCGTCGTGCGCATCAAGGGCGCGCTCGCGCCGGGCGGCGCGCGCGTGACCCTGCTGCAGGTCCGCGCCGCGACCGGCGCCGCCGTGCTCGTGCGCTGCGAGGGCCGCGGCTGCCCGCGCCGGCGCTGGACCGCCCGGCCCGGCCGCATCGGCACGCTCGAGCGGTACCTGCGCGCCGGGACCCGGATCACGATCCGCGTCGCACGGCCCGGGACGATCGGCAAGCACGTCCGGTTCGTGATCCGCGACGGCAAGGCGCCGTTCCGGCGCGACGCGTGCGCGCTGACCGGCAGGGTCGCGTCGATCCGCTGCCCGGCCGCATGAGACGCCCGCCGAGCGCCCTCGTCGTCCCGGTGCTCGCGTTCGCCGGGACGCTCGCCGCCACGACCGCCCTGCAGGCGGGCGCGCAGCCGGCGCGCGGCGGGACCGCGGCGCCCGTCCGCGCCGTCGCATCGCAGGACGTGACGGCGTCCGGGGAATGGGAGCCCGCGCGCCGGCCGGCAGCCCCGCGCCGCGCGGCGGCCCCGCCCGCCCCGCGGCTCGCCGCGGCGCCGCCGCTGCCGCGGCCGCTCGCCGCGCCCCGGCGCATCGCGCCGCCCGCCGCAGTGCCGGTGCGCGCCGCCCCCGCCCCCGTCCGCGCCGTCCCGGCGCCGGCACCGTCACCGGCGCCCCGCGCGCCCGCGCCCGCGGCACCCGTCGCCCCTGCGCCGACGCCGGCGCCGCCCGTCCCGGCGGCGACCCCCGCGCCGACGTTCGACAGCTCCGGCAGCGGCCCCGGGTTCGACGACGACGGCGGCGGGTGATGCGCGCCGGACTCCCGTGGCTCGTGCTCTCCACCGTGTGCGCCGCGGCGACCGGCGTCGCGCTGGGGAGCGCGCTCGCCGGCGGCGACACCCCGCGGCCCGCCGACCGCGCCGTCGTGGCGCCCACCCCGACGCCCGAGCCGGCGCCGCGGGTCGGGCTCGCGCGCGGGCCGGTCCGGCTGCCGCTGCCGGCCGGCTGGGAGCCGCTGCGGCGTCACTCCGCGCTGCCCGGCTTCAAGGCCGCCACCGCGGTGCAGGCGGCGCACTCGACCGTCGCGCTCGACCTCCGCGCCCCGGAGCACGCCTCGCTCCTGCCGCTCGCCGCCGTCCGCCGGTTCCCGCGCGCGCGCCCGGCCCCGGAGCCGCGCCGGGTCGGCACCCGCCGCGTCTGGGGCTACGAGCTGCCCGGCGAGGTCGACGGGACGCGCGCGGTCTCGCTCTCGCTGCCCACCACGCGCGGCGTCGTGACGATCGCCTGCGAGACCGACGAAGCCGAGCTGCGGCTCGGCCTGCGCGAGTGCACGGACGCGATGAGCGCGGTGGAGCTCGACGGCGCCGGCGCGCTCCGGGCCGCGCCCGAGGCCGCCGTCCGGATCGTGCTCCCCGTCACCGTCGCGCGCCTGAACGCCGAGCGGCGCGCCGGCCGGCGCAGCCTCGCCGCGACGCGCTCGCCCGCGCGCCGGCGCGCGGCGGCGCTGCGCGTGGCGCGCGCGTACGCCAGGGCGGCCGGCCGGCTGCGGCCGCTCGCCGCGGGGCGGGCGCGGCAGCTCGTCGCCACGCTCGACGCGCTGATGCGCAAGTACCGCAACCTCGGGGCGGCGAGCGCGCGGCGGCAGCCGCGCGCGGCGCGGCGCTCCGGCGCGCGCATCGTCCGGGGCGAGCGGAGGCTCGGCCGCCGGATCGTCCGGGTGGCCGGGTCGCCGGGCTGACGGCCCCCGCCCCGGGCGGTCACCGCACGGACGCGCGGCCGGCAAGACCTAGCCTTCCGCTCAGTTCCCCCGGGTCCGGAGCGGATTAGGGTCCGCTCGACCCGACTGGCGAGGGGAAGGGGCAGACGATGAGCCGGGTAGGGATCGCGAGGACCGTGGTGTGCATGATGGCCGTGATCGGCGTGGGCGTCGTGGCGCTCCCGGCGACCGCCGCCGTGCTGCAGTCCGTGGCCATCAAGGGCGACCCGGCGGTCGGCTCGGTGCTCACCGCCGAGGTCACGCTGACCGATCCGGCCGTGCCGCCGACGAAGCTCGAGTACCGCTGGCAGCGGTGCAAGACCGACAAGCAGGGCTCGTGCGAGCGCATCAAGGGCAACAACGCCGCGACCTACACCGTCGAGCCGCAGGATGCCGGCAGCCGCCTGGCCGTCCGCGTGCTCGCGGACGCCGCCGGCGTGAAGGAGGCGCTCTTCTCGGCGCTCACGGCGGTCGTCCCCGGCACGGCGCCGACCCCGACGCCGACTCCGGCGCCGACGCCCACCCCGACCCCCGTGCCCTCGCCGACCGCGACGCCGGACCCGAGCCCGGAGCCGACGCCGGACCCGGAGGACGAGGAGCCGGTGGACGATAAGGACCCGCCCGCGTTCGTCCAGAGCGGCGGGACGCCGTCGGTCTCGAGCCTGCCGCCGGCGGGCGCCGCCGGGGACGTGTTCTCGACCTACCTGCGGCCCTACCCCGTCGTCCGCGTCAAGGGGAGCCTGGTGCCCGGCGGCGCGCGCATCAGCCTGCTGCGGGTCCGCGCCCCCGCGTCGGCCACGGTCGACGTCCGCTGCGACGGCCCGGGGTGCAAGCTGCACCGGCGCTCGTCCGGCGGCCGCCGCGTGAAGCCGCTCGAGCGCTTCCTGCGCGCCGGGGTGCGGGTCACCATCCGCGTCACGAAGCGGGGCACCGTCGGCAAGTACGTGCGCCTCGTGATCCGCGACGGTCGCGCGCCCAAGCGGCGCGACGCGTGCCTCGTCGCCGGCGACCGCGGGCCCGCGCCGTGTCCACCAGCCTGATCCGGGTGACCGCCCGGCGGTCGCCCCGCATCGGCCTGCGCCGGCTGCCCGGCGGGCGTGCGCTGCTCCCGGCGGGAGCCTTCCTCGTCGCCTTCGCGGCCGCCGCGGCAATCGGCGCGGGCGGCGCGCAGGCGCCCCAGGGCGCGCCGGAGCGCGCCGCGGCGGCGATCCCCGCCGCGCCCGCGCCGGCGCCGGCCTCCGTGACCGTCGCCGCGGCCGGCCAGCGGCCCGGGACGGAGCCGGCGGCCGCGCCGCCGCCCCGGCCGCGGCTCGCGGCGGTGCCGCCCCTGCCCGAGCCGCTGGCGCCACCCGTCCGTGTCGCCCCGCGGGCCGCCCCGGCGGCCACGCCCGCGCCGACGCCCGTCGCCACCCCCACGCCGACGGCGACGTCGGCGGCGCCCGCCCCCACGCCGCAGCCCACAGCCGCGCCGCCGCGCGAGCCGGCGCCGACCTTCGACGATGCCGGCAGCGGCCCGACGTTCGACAGCGCCGGCGCCACGCCGTGAGCACCACCCTCGCGCGGCCCCGTCCCGTCCCGTGGCGGCACGCCGCCGCGACCGTGCTGGCCGCGCTCGCCGGCGTCGCGGCGGGGGCCGTGCTCGCGGGCGACGAGCCGCAGGTCGCCTTGCCCTCCGCGCCGCCGCCCGCTCCGCGCATCGGGCTGGCCAGCGGCCCCGCCCGGCTGCCGCTGCCCCCGGGCTGGAAGCCGCTGCACCGTCGCTCGACGCTGCCGGGGCTCGAGACCGCGACCGCGGTCCGCACCGGCCACGGCGAGGCGGCGCTCGACATCCGCATGCCGGAGGACGCCTCGCTGTTGCCGGGCGGCGTCACGCCGGCGCTGTTCGAGAGCCCGGAGCCGCGCCGGCTCGGCGAGCGCAGCGTGTGGCGCTATGCCCTGGGCGAGCCGCGGCCGGGGACGGCTGCGGTCGCACTCGTCCTCCCCAGCACGGCCGGGGTCGTGACCATCGCGTGCAGCGCCCCCGCGGCGCAGCTCGACCGGACGACCGCCGGCTGCGAGCAGGCGATGGCCGGGCTGCGGCTCGAGGGCGCCGCGGCGCTCGCGCCCGATCCCGGGGCCGCCGCGGCGATCGCGGCGCCGGGCGTGATCGCGCAGCTCAACCGCGTCCGCACGCGCGAGCGGCCGCGACTGGCCGCGGCGCGCGCGCCGCTGGCGCGCAGCGGCGCGGCCACGCGCCTGGCCGCGGGCTACGCGGCGGCGGCGGAGCGCCTGCGACCGCTGGCGGCGGGGGCGGCGCTGCCGCTCACGGCCGCGCTCGACGCCCTCGCACGCGCGCACCGCGCGCTGGCCGCGGCCGAGCGGGTGCGCGCGCCGCGCGCGGCGGCGCGCGCCGGCGCCGCGATCGGGCGCGGCGAGGCGCGCCTGGCCGCGCAGCTCGACCAGCTCCGGGCGGCGGTCCGCCTCAGGTGACGGCGCGCAGCGCCGGGTAGAGCGCCCGGAAGCGCTCGCGGCCTTCGGCGTAGGGCGCGATCCACGCCGGCTCGGGATCGACGTCGCCGCGGGTGCGCACCGTCGCGGCCACGGCCGTCGCCGTGTCCGGCCACGTGCCGCCCGCCACGCCGCCGAGCAGCGCGGCGCCGTAGGCGGCGCCCTCCTCGACCACCGGGCGCTCGAGCGGCAGCTCGAGCACCGAGGCGAGGATCCGCAGCCACAGCTCCGACCGCGCGCCGCCGCCCGAGACGCGACCGCGCTCCGGCGCGACCCCCATCTCGCGCAGCAGGTCGAGCGAGTCGCGCAGGCCGTACGCGACGCCCTCGAGCACGGCGCGGGTGAGCGCGCCGCGGTCGTGGCGCAGCGAGAGGCCGCTGAACGCGCCGCGCGCATCCGGGTCGGCGTGCGGCGTGCGCTCCCCGGCCAGGTAGGGCAGGAACGTGACGCCCTCGGCGCCCGGCCCCCACCGCTCCGCCTCCGCGACGAGCGCTTCGAACCCCGTGCCCGGCGCGACGACGTCGCGCAGCCAGCGCAGCGAGCCGGCGGCGGACAGCATCACGCCCATCGCGTGCCAGCCGCCCGGGACGGCGTGGCAGAAGGCGTGCACGCGCGCGCGCTCGTCCGCGGCGAACGCGGGCAGCGCGGCGAACACGACGCCGCTCGTCCCGAGCGCGATCGAGAGCGGGCCCGGGCGGTCGACGCCGACGCCGAGCGCGCCGGCCGCCTGGTCGCCCGCGCCGGCCGCCACCGCGACGCCGTCCGGCGTGCGGCCGGAGACCTCGGGCGACTCGAGCAGCCGCGGGAGCCAGGCGGGGTCGAGCTCGAGCACGTCGAGCACCTCGTCGCTCCAGCGCCGCCCGGCCACGTCCAGCAGGAGCGTGCCCGACGCGTCGGCCATGTCGATCGCGTGCTCCCCGCACAGGCGCAGCCTCACGTAGTCCTTCGGCAGCATGATCCGGGCGATGCGCGCGTAGTGCTCGGGCTCGTGCCGGCGCAGCCAGAGCAGCTTCGGCGCGGTGAACCCGGTGAGCGCCCGGTTGCCGGTCAGGGCGATCAGCCGGTCGAGGCCGACCTTCGACTCGATCTCGGCGCACTCGGCGGCGGTCCGCCCGTCGTTCCAAAGGATCGCCGGCCGGATCACGCGATCCTGCCCGTCCAGCGCCACCAATCCGTGCATCTGACCGCTGAGGCCGATGCCCGCGACCTCGTCGACGGCGAGCGCGGCGAGCGCCTCCTCCGTCGCGCGCCACCAGTCCTCCGGATCCTGCTCGGCCCAACCCGGCTGCGGCGTCGAGAGCGGGTACTCGACCTCGTGGCCGGCGAGGACGGCACCGTCCTCCTCCCGCACCGCGAGCGCCTTGACCGCTGAAGTACCGATATCGAGACCGATGAGCGCGCGCATCTGTGAAAGATTATTCCGCGTTCCGGCGCAATCCGCAGTACGGTGATCCCATGAGCCTCGCTGACGACGCCCTCATCCCCAATCCGGCACACCGTTTCACCTTCGGGCTCTGGACGGTCGGCAATCCCGGCCGCGACCCGTTCGGCGGGCCGACCCGAGCCCCCGTCGACCCGGTCGACTCCGTGCGCAAGCTCGCCGAGCTCGGCGCGTGGGGCATCTCGCTCCACGACGAGGACCTCGTGCCGCACGGCTCCTCCGCCGCCGAGCGCGATCGCATCGTCGCGCGCTTCAAGGCCGCGCTCGAGGAGACCGGCCTCGGCGTCGGGATGGCCACCACGAACCTGTTCGGCCAGCCCGTCTTCAAGGACGGCGCCTTCACCTCCAACGACCGTGGCGTGCGCCGTGCCGCGATCGGCAAGGCGATGCGCTCGATCGACCTCGGGGCCGAGCTGAACGCCGAGGTCTACGTCTTCTGGGGCGGCCGCGAGGGCACCGAGGCCGGGGTGGCCAAGGACCCGCGCGACGCGCTCGAGCGCTACCGCGAGGCGATCAACGTGCTCAGCGACTACGTCGTCGAGCAGGGCTACGACCTGCGGTTCGCGATGGAGCCCAAGCCGAACGAGCCGCGCGGCGACATCTTCCTGCCGACGGTCGGGCACGCGCTGCACTTCATCTCGACGCTCGACCGGCCCGACATGGTCGGCGTGAACCCCGAGGTCGCGCACGAGACGATGGCGGGCCTCTCCTTCGTCCACGCGATCGGGCAGGCGCTGTGGGCGGGCAAGCTGTTCCACGTCGACCTCAACGCGCAGGACGTCGGACGCTACGACCAGGACTTCCGCTTCGGCGGCGAGGACCTCAAGGAGGCGTTCCTGATCGTGCGCCTGCTCGAGCGCGCGGGCTACACCGGGCCGCGCCACTTCGACGCGCACGCCTACCGCAACGAGGACGCCGAGGGCGTCTGGGACTTCGCGCGCGGGTGCATGCGCACGTACCTGGCGCTGGCCGAGAAGGCGCGCCACTTCGACTCGCTCCCGGAGGTCCAGGAGGCGCTCGCCGCCGCCTCGACGCCGGAGCTGGGCGAGACGACGACGAGCGGCGCCGGCGAGGCCGACGCGCTGAAGGCCGAGGCCGAGCCGGCGAACCTCGACGCGCTCGCGCAGCGCGGCTACTACAACGAGGCGCTCGACCAGCTCGTGGTCGACGTCCTGATGGGCGCCCGCTAGGCGCTCGCGCGCAGCTCGGCGACGAGCGCCGGGTCGGCGAAGACCCGCCGCAGCGCCGACGCGGCCGCGCCGCGCACGGCGGCCTCGGCGCCGAGCGCCGACGTCACGACGCCCGGCGCGTCCCACTCGGCCGACAGCACCCGCTCTTCCAGCTCGGTCCGGAGCGCGGGCGCCAGCCAGCGCGAGAGCGTGGCGAAGTAGCCGCCGATGACGACGCCGCGGGGGTTGAGGAGGTTGGCGGCGGAGGCGACGCCCATGCCGAGCCAGCAGCCCGCCTGGGAGAGCGCCTCGACCGCGCGGGCGTCGCCGGCCTCGGCGCGCTCGGCGAGCTCGGTCACGCGCGCCGTCGGCCCCAGCCCGGCCGCGCGCAGGATCGCGCCGAGCGCGACGCGCGTCTCGAGGCAGCCGCGGTTGCCGCACGCGCACATCTCGCCCTCCGGCTCGACCGTGACGTGGCCCAGCTCCCCGCCGAACCCGTGTGCGCCGCGGAACAGCTCGCCCCCGACGATGATGCCCGCGCCGATGCCGAGCTCTCCGGAGACGTAGATGAAGTCGCGGAACTCGCGCCCGGCGCCCTGCCACAGCTCGGCGAGCGCGCCGAGGTTCGCCTCGTTCTCGACGTGCAGCGGGAACGACGGCGCCCCAAGGCGCTCGCGCAGCAGGCCGGGGACCTCGACGCCGGTCCAGCCGAGGTTCGGCGCCACGAGCAGCAGCCCGCGGCTGTCGACCAGGCCGGGGAGGGCGATCGTGGCGCCCGCGGTGACCATGCCCTGCTCGCGCGTCACGGCGAGCGCCTCCTCCGCCAGGCGGGCGAGGTCGGCCAGCACGGCGTCGACCGGGCGGCCGCGGTTGTCGACCGTCTCGAGCGCCGCGTGGCGCTGGTCGCCCGCCAGGTCGGCGGCGCGCGCGGCGAGGAAGTCGACGCCGATCTCGAGCCCGAGACCGACGACGCCGTGCCCGCTCAGCTCGACCGGCAGCGCGGGGCGGCCGACGGTGCCGCGCAGCTCCACCTCGGTCTCGCGCACGAGGCCGAAGTCGATCAGCTCGCCGACGAGGCTCGACACCGTCGTCTTGTTCAGCCCGGTCTCCTGCGCGATCGCGGCGCGCGAGCGCGGCCCGCGATCCGCGACGTGCCGGAGGACGACGCCGAGGTTGTGCCGGCGGACCGAGCGCTGGTTCGCCGGGGCGTGGCGGAGATCGTCGTGGGCCACGGCGGCACCCTAACGGCCGTGGAGGCGCCGCGACACCGATGTCCGCGTACGAACGTTTTCAGGTGCGATGGCCGTCGAGCACCTGCTCGAGCCGGCGCTCGCCCGCCTCGAGTGCCGCGGCGGCGGAGACGAGCTCCACGGCCTCGGCCCGCGCGAGCCACGCCGTGCGGTCCAGGCGGTCGTCAGCGATCAGCCCGGCGACGTCGCCGGAGACCTCGAGCCGCAGCGGCGGGCGGCCGTCGGGCTCCCCCTCGTCATCGAGGATCGTCAGGAACCAGCCGGTCTGGTCGCGCTCCGCGAAGTCGTGCGACCAGTAGACGATCGCGACGGGCTCGCCGCCCTGCAGCAGCAGCTGGCCGGGGCGGTCGGGATCGGGGGAGCGTGAGAAACGGGACATGTCATGGCGATTCGTACCACAACCCGTCCGGTTTCACGGCGCGACTCCCGTGGAATGCATAGGGCAGGGGAAGTCCGGCGCGCGCCTCGCGCCCGGTCCTCGCATCGCGTCGCCGGCGCCCCTCGGTCGTCCCCCGCCCATGTCATCCGCTCGCACTCTCCTGCGGCGGCTGCGGCATCCCCGTCCGCGGTCCGTCGCCCCGTTCCTCGCCGCGCTCGTCCTCGGCCTCGGCGCGTGGCCGGTGCTGCCCGTCGCGTCGCACGACGAGCCGCGCGTGTGGCCGGGCGGGCGGCTGACCTGGTTCGACGCGTCGGGCTCGCGCCAGGCGGTCGCCGCGGCGGCCCGCCGCTGGAACCGCTCCGGCGCGCGGGTGCAGCTGTCCGCCGCGCCCGACCGCGCGAGCGCGGACGTGGTCTTCGTCGCCGCCCGCCGCCGCCTGCACGCGCGCTGCGGCGCGCGCTGCCTCGGGCTCTCCTCGAGCATCGGCCGCCCGGCCGGCGGCCGCGTGACCGTGCTGCTCGGCCAGGAGATCACGGGACGCCCGACCGGCCTGAGCGTGTGGGTCGCGATGCACGAGCTCGGGCACGTGCTCGGGCTGCGCCACCGCGAGGGCTCGTGCTCGGTGATGAACGCGCAGGCCTACGACGACGCGTGCACGTTCAGCGGCGTGGGCTCCGACGAGGGGCCGCTCCCGTGCGGCCCCGCGTCGGGCGACGTCGCCGCCGTCGCTCGCCTCTACGGGCGCGACGAGCCCTCGCCGCCCTGCCGCTAGCGGACCGGGTACGCGTCGACGGGCACCACGATCGACGTCGCGAACTTGTCGTGCCAGGTCTGGCGCTCGCCGTCCCAGAGCATCCAGAAGTAGCCCAGGAGCAGCGGGATCGTGGAGATGATCCGGCCGAGGTAGCGCACGACGGCGCGCCCGTACCCGATCGGGCCGCCGGCCCGCAGGTCGATCACGCGGATCCCGAGCGCCCGCTTGCCGAGCGTCTGCCCCGTGGTCCCGCCCTCGAAGTAGGAGAAGTACCCGATGTCGATGATCAGGTTGAGCAGCTGCGCCACGTTGTCATCCAGGAGCAGGATGAGGATCGTGTTCGGGATGGCCAGGATCAGGCCGTCGATGAAGAGCGCGCCGAAGCGGCGCCAGAAGCCCGCGCGCGGACCGGACCCCCTGCCCGCCGGCGCCTGCGTCTGCGGTTGCGGCTCGCCCAGCGGGCTGCCACTGCTCGTCCTCCACTCCTCCGACACCGACTGCCTCCTTCTCGCGTTCTGCTGAGTATTCAGGATCGAGCGGACTTCGCCTGCGCGATCCCTTCGAGGAGCACCTCGGCGGGAAGCCCGGGCGGCGGGCCGGCGACCTTGGCGCCGAGCCGCGCCGCGAGGTCGCGCGCCAGCCCGCGCCGGGCGTCCGGCGTGAAGCTGTCGCGGCGGTCGAGGAAGGAGCGGATCGCCGCGAG
The DNA here is from genome assembly GCA_963827335.1 of uncultured Solirubrobacteraceae bacterium. Classification (GTDB taxonomy): domain Bacteria; phylum Actinomycetota; class Thermoleophilia; order Solirubrobacterales; family Solirubrobacteraceae; genus DASQMT01. The sequence continues at coordinate 393,270 of CAWHAP010000018.1, read as the reverse complement.
CTCCGCCGCGGTGATCGCGGAGACGTCCCACTCCGCGGTGCGCAGGCGGCGGGCGGCGGCGCTGGGCGGGGCGTCCTGCCGCCGCGGGGCGCGCGGCTCGCGGACGACGAGGGTGCCGGCCGCCAGGTCGCCGAGGCGCTGGTTGCGCGTCGTCGCGAGGACGGAGACGATCGCGGGGACGTAGAACGTGGGTGGGCCCTCGAGCAGGCGCAGCAGGTTGCGCACGGCGCTCGCGCGCGGGCCGATCGCCTGCCCGCCCTCCTCGACCACGCGCAGCCCGCACGCGCGCTTGCCCGGCGTGCGTCCCCCGGCGAGCACCTCGAACGCGACGTGGAAGGCGACGGAGAGCAGCAGCCAGCCGCCGAGCACGACCGACAGCAGCAGCAGGCCCGCCGCGCCGCCGGCGATCAGGGCGAAGGCCACGACCGCGCCGAGCGCCAGGAGGAGGATCAGCGTGTCGAGCGCCTCGGCCATGAAGCGCGAGGCCAGGCCCGCGAGGACGAGCTCCAGCTCCACGCCCTCAGGCGTGGCGATGCGCGTGTGCTCCTCATACTGCATGGGCGGTGAACCTAGAGCGTTTCGAGTCCCAGCGCGGCCCGGACTGGGCGCGCCTGGAGACCCTGCTGGGCCGGGCCGCGGGCCGCCGCGGGCGGCGGCGCCTGGGCGCGACCGGCGTGCTCGAGCTGGGCGCGCTGTACCGCGGCGCGGCGGCCGACCTGGCCTACGCGCGACGGCGGTTCCCGGGCGACCCGGTCGTCGGCCGCCTGGAGGCGCTGGTCACGCGCGGGCGGGCCGCGGTCTACGGGCGCGCGGCGCGCGGCGGCGCCGCGGACTTCCTCCTGCGCGGGTACTGGCGCCGGCTCGCGGAGCGCCCGGGGATCGTGGCGCTGGCCTGGGCGCTGCTGCTCGTGCCGGCCGCTGCCGGGGCGATCTGGGGCCTGGCGGACCCGGGGGCGGCGGCCGGGCTCGTCCCGGGCCGGTTCGCGGCCGCCGCGGACCCGCCGGCGGAGGGGCGCGACTTCGGCGCGGGCGAGGGCAGCGTGTTCGCGACGCAGGTGCTCCTCAACAACATCCAGGTCACGCTCCTCGCATTCGCGGGCGGGCTGCTGTTCGGGCTGGGGACGGCGGCGGCGCTCGTCTTCAACGGGCTGCTGCTCGGCGTCATCGGCGGGCTCGCCTTCGACGCGGGCAACGGCACCGCGTTCGTCCGGCTCATCTCCTCGCACGGCCCGCTGGAGCTCTCCTGCATCGTGGTCGGCGGGATCGCCGGCCTGCGCCTCGGCCACGCGCTGCTCGTGCCCGGGGCGCGCACGCGCACGCGGTCCCTGCAGCGCGAGGCGCGGCGCAGCGTGGAGCTGGCCGTCGGGACCGCGCCCTGGCTCGTGCTCTGCGGGTTCCTCGAGGGCCTCGCGACGGGGCCCGAGCTGCCGCTCTGGTTCCAGGTCGCGCTCGGGCTCGGGCTCGCGGGTGTGTTCTGGGCGCTCGTCGTGTGGCGCGGGTACCGTTCTCCGCCGGGGTGATGGCGGGCGCTCCACGTACGTCAACGGCGGCATCGAGGGGTGGGTGCGGTCGGGGCGGTGTTCCCAACGTCGCACGGTGTCGGCGCGGCCTGGGCGATGCGACGTTGAGGGGGGTATAGGACCCCAACGTCGCACGCGCCATGCCGGCGGGCGCCTGTGCGACGTTGGGGGCATCCCGCCATCGTGGAAGCGCTTCCGCGGCCCCCGCGAAACGCCATCTCCACCCGGCCATCCCCTCAGAGCCGCTGTTGACGTTCGCCGGCGCCCGCCATCACGCCGGCAGAAGCCACCTACAGCTGCGCCCGCGCCTTGGCCCGCAGGTAGGCCGCCACGCACGCGCGCGCGAGCGCGCCCGGAGGCGCGTCGATCACCCCGGCGCCGGCGGCGCGGACGCGCGCGGCGGCGGCCGCGCGCGCGTCCTGCACCTCCGCCGCGGCGACCGCCCGCGCGACGTCGGCGGAGCCCGCCGGCTCGGCCGCCGCCAGCGCGGCGAGGGACGGATCGGCCGGCCCGGCGACCACGACCGCGTGCCGGCGGGCGAGCACGCCCGCCGCGTCTGCGAGCGACCGCGCCGCAACGGGCTCCAGCAGGTCGCAGAGGATCAGCACGAACGCGCGCTTGGCTCCCTCCACGCGCCGGAAGGCGGCCTCGAAGTCCGAGTCGGTGAGCCGCGGCTCGAGGTCGTGCAGGGCGCGGACCACGACCTTGCCGCCCGCCCGCCGCGGCGGCAGTGCGGCGCGCACTTCGTGGTCGAAGGCGATCGCGCCGCAGCGGTCGCCGACCTCGTCGGCGACGAGCGCGACGGCCGCGACCGCGTCGAGCGCGGCGTCGAGCACCGTCCCGCGCGGGCGCTCGTCGTCCGCCGCCGCGGGCAGCGCCGCGGCCGCGAGCCGGCCGGCGTCCACGAGCAGGACGACGTCGCGGTCCTGCTCGACGCGGTACTGGTTGCTCATCGGGCGCCCGAGCCGCGCGGTCGCGCGCCAGTTGACCTGCCGCACGTCGTCGTCGGGCAGGTAGTCGCGCACCAGCTCGAAGTCCGTGCCGAGGCCGAGCGGGCCGCGCGCCGAGACGCCGGGCGCCCGGAACTGCCCGCGGCGGACCGACAGCGCGAGCCGGCGCGCCGCGACCAGATCGGGGTAGACCGACACCGTCGCCGGCGCGCCCGGGCGATGGTGACGGGCCGCCAGCCCGAGCGGCCCGACGCTGCGGGTGGCCGGCGCGGGCAGCTCGTGGCGGCCGCGGCGGCGGGCGACGAGCGTCGCCCGCAGCCCGCCGTCCCCCTCCCGCGGGGACAGATCCAGGTCCGGCGGCGCCGCCTGCCGGACCCGCACGGCGACCCCGCCGGGCGCGCGCACCTCGGCCACGAGCGCGACCGGCACGCCGCGCGAGAGCGTGCCCGGCACGTCGCGGGCGACCGCCGGCGCCTGCCGCACCGCGCGCGCGTCGACCGCGAAGGCCACGAGCAGCGCCACCGCGCCGAGCGCCGCGAGCTCGCCGACCACTGCGATCGACACCGCGATCGCCGCGATCAATGCCGCCGTGCGCGGCGTCGGCGTCACGCCGCGGCCCGCGAAAGGCCGGTGCTGCCCGGCGTCGGCGTCACGCCGCGGCCCGCGAAAGGACGGTGCTGCCCGGCGCCGACGTCACGCAACGGCCCGCGAGAGGATGGTGCTGCGCGGCGTCGGCGTCACGCCGCGGCCCGCGGGAGGACGGCGCGGCTCGGCGGCACGCGGCGCACGTCAGCGCGGGACGGGGACCGCGTCGAGGGCGCCGCGGACGGCGCTCGCGGCCGTGTAGCGCTCGAGCTCCGCCTCCGGGGTGAGGACGAGCCGGTGGCGGAGCACCGGGAGGGCCATCCGCCCGACGTCGTCGGGCGTGACGAAGTCGCGCCCCGCCAGCCGGGCCGAGGCCTTCGCGGCGCCGAGCAGGTGCACGGCCGCGCGCGGGCTCGCGCCGAGCGCGACGCTCGGCAGCTCGCGCGTCCGGCGCACGACCGCGACCAGGTAGTCGAGCACCTCGGGCGCGACGGCCGTGGCGTCGACGGCGTCGCGCGCCGCGAGCAGCTCCGCGGCGCCGGCGACCGGCGCGATCGCCTCGAGGCCGCCCGGCGCGAGCCCGCGGCGGGGGAGCCGGAGCAGCGCCCGCTCCGACGCCTCGCTCGGATACCCGACGTCGACGCGCACGAGGAAGCGGTCGCGCTGGGCCTCCGGCAGCGGGTAGGTGCCCTCGTACTCGACGGGGTTCTGCGTGGCGACGACGAGGAAGGGATCCGGCAGCGGGTGCGGCTCGCCGTCGACGGTCACCTGGCCCTCCTGCATCGCCTCGAGCAGCGCGGCCTGCGTCTTGGGCGGCGTGCGGTTGATCTCGTCGGCGAGCACGAGGTTGGCGAACACCGGGCCCGGGCGGAACCGCAGCTCGCCGCCGCGCAGGGCCATCGTCCCGGTCACGTCCGACGGCAGCATGTCCGGCGTGAACTGGATCCGGCGGAAGCCGAGCCCGAGCGCGCGCGCCATGGCGTTCGCGAGCAGCGTCTTCGCGACCCCGGGCGGCCCCTCGAGCAGCACGTGGCCGCCGATGGCGAGCGCACCGAGCATCACCTCGAGCGGCTCGTCCTGCCCGACCACGACCTTGCCGACCTCGTCCGCGACGCGCCGGTGGAGCTCCTGCATCCAGCCTCCTCGTCCCTACTGCCGTCCCGCCAGGCGCGCGAGCGCGCGGCCGGCCACCAGGTCGTCGCCGTCACCCGTGCCGAGGACCGCGTCGGTCTCGGCCGCGCTCAGGCCGAGCCGCGCCGCGGCCTCGCGCAGCGCCGGCTCGCCCGCGCCGGCCGGGAGCCCGGCGCGCGCCTCCAGCCGCCGCCGGGCGGCGCGCGCCGCCGCCTCCGCCACGCCGTGCCGGTCGCCCGACGCGACGAGCGCGTGCGCGACCGCGTCGACGTAGGCGCGCCGCGGCGGCGCGAGCGCGCGCGCCTCGTCCTCCGGCGGCCCGAGCCGCCGCGACATGCCCCAGACGAGCGCGAGCGCCGCGAGCGCGAGCCCGGCGAGCACCCACAGCGCGCGGGACGGCAGCGCCGCCAGCCCGGTCGTCTCGCCGTAGCCGTGCACGGTCTCGAGGAACGCGACCGGGCGCCCCGGCTCGCCCGCCACGGCGAGCGCGAAGGCGGCATCGTCGGCGCGCGGGAGGCCCCGGTTCAGCAGCGGCTCGGCGTCGGCGAGCAGCACGACCCGGCCGCGGCCGGAGCGCGCGACGGCCGCGACCGGCCCCGCGGGGGTGGCCAGCACGGGCAGCGTGCCGCCCAGGGCCGCCCAACGGCCGCCCTCGTCGAAGGCGACCGAGCCGACGCCGGCCGTCTCGGGCACGGGCGCCACCACGGTCGCCCGTCCCGGCGCGGCCGGGGCCCAGGCGGGCGCCTCCGGCAGCACCGCGCCGAGCCAGCGCACCAGCGCGCCGGCGGCCACGAGGCGCCCGCCGGCGCGCACGAAGCGCCCGATCGCGCGTGCCTCGTCGCGCTCCATCCGCTCGGGGTCGAGCACGACGAGCGTGGAGCCGGGGTCGAGCGCGGCCTCGGCCAGCGGCTCACGGACGCGGCGGACGGCGCGGCCGTCGCGCCGCAGCAGCTCGGCGTAGGCGGCGGCGCCCTCTGCCGCGGTCGCGTACGACGAGCCCTCCGGCCCGCCGGGCGTGGGCGCCAAGCGGTCGATGGCGACGACCGCGACCGCGAAGAGCGCGACGAGCGCCAGCAGGATGCGGACCGGGCGCGTCACGCGCGCTCCGGCGCGGCGGAGCGCCGTGTCGCGTCGCACGGCACGGTGGCGGGTGGACGCGTCACGCGGCGCGCTCGCCCGTCAGTGCCTCAGCCCAGGCGGCCTGGGCCGCCGCGACGTCGCCCGCCGCCGCCGGGCGCCCGCCGTAGACGACCTCGTCGAAGCGCGCGGCCGTGCGGTCGAAGGCCGGCCGCTGGACCGCCCGCGCGACCTCGCCGGTGGACAGCGACGGCCGCAGCTCGATCACGCCGCGGCGATCGAGCCGGGCGATCCCGGCGCGGAAGCCGAGGCGCAGCGCCAGCTCGTGGTCCCCGCGCGCGGCCGCCTCGCGCGCGCGGCGCTCCAGCGCGTCGGGGTCCTCGGGCACGGCGCCGGGCGCGCTGCGCGCCCGCGGGCCGGTCGTGCCGCGCTGCAGCGTCCGGCCGGCGAGCAGCGCCGTGAGCGCCCCGACCAGCGCGACGATGATCGCCCACACGACGGGCCGGCCGCCGGGCAGCAGGTCGTCGAGCGCCGGCACGAGGTCGAGCGCCGGCGAGATCCACGACGCGATCCGGCGCAGCACGCCGCGGAACGGGCCCGGCACCTCCGGCGGGGAGAAGCGGCTCCCGGCGAGGACGTCGCGCGCGGCCGCCCGGGCGCGTGCGGGGTCGCGCGCGGCACGGGCGGGCCCTGCGAGCACGTCCAGCCGCGCGCGCAGCTCGGCGCCGCGCGCGTCGCCGAGCGCGGCCCCGACGTCGACGGGCCGTCCGTCGACGGCGTCGACGCCCCGCAGCCGCTCGAGCGCGCCGGGATCCTCCGCGGCCCGCGCGGCGAGGTCGCGCAGCTCGGCGCCGCCGACCGCCTCCGCGTGCGCGACCGCCGGGCACGCTGCGAGCGCGGCCGCGGCGAGCACGCCGGCGAGGCGCCGCGCAGGCGACGCGAGCGCCGAGCACGCGGCGAGCACGCCGGCGAGGCGCCGCGCAGGCGACGCGAGCGCCGAGCACGCGGCGAGCACGCCGGCGAGGCGCCGCGCAGGCGACGCGAGCGCCGAGCACGCGGCGAGCACGCCGGCGAGGCGCCGCGCGGGCGACGCGAGACGGGACCGCGCCGGCAGCGCGAGGCCGAGCTGCGCGAGCCGGCGCGCCGGGGTCACTCGCCCGAGGCCCCCGCGTCGGGGCGCTCGGGGCGCGGCGGGAGCCAGCCCGAGGACTGCGGCGGCGCCTCCGAGGCCGGGCGCCACGACGGCGCGGGCTCCGGCTCGGGCTCGGCTCGCGGTCCCACGCCGCGCGCGCCCGCGACGGGGGCGTCCAGCCCGGGGGCGGCGGCCAGAACGGCGCCTCCGCGCGCTCCTCCGGCGTGTACTCGTCGGCCGCCAGCGGGGCGGGCAGCGGCGCGTCGAGGTCACGCTCCACCCCGGCGTCCGCCGCCAGCAGCTGGAGGTCGAGGCCCTCCTTGCGCACGCGCAGGTCGAAGTAGACGAGCGTGACCACCGCGGCCGAGTAGGGCGTGGTCAGGGCCGACGAGACCGTCCCGCCGACGACGGCGCCCAGCGCCGAGACCAGCGTGTTCCCGTCCGCCAGGATGCTCGGCACGATCATGATCACGCCCTGCAGCAGCGCGCCGATCACGGCGATCAGCAGGTACCCGACGACGAGCACCCCCGCGGTCGGCCACCAGCGCCCGCGCACCAGCCGGTAGGAGCGCCGCAGCGCGGCCCACGGCCCGATCCGCTCGAGCAGCAGCGCCGGCACGCCCGCCGCGAAGGCGACGGCGAGCCAGATCCCCGGGACGATCAGCGCGATCAGCCCGAGCAGGATCAGCACGCCGCCGAGCAGCGACATGCCGAGCAGCCCGCCGAGCCGCCGCACCGCGAAGCGCAGCGATCGGCGCCAGTCCGGCGTGCCGCCCAGGTACGCGTCGGCCACCGCCTTGAAGCACACCGCCGTGGCGAGCAGCACGCTCACGAGCGTGAGCAGCAGGATCGCGGCCTGGCCGACGAGGAACGCGCCCTCCTCCCCCTCCTCCACGCCCGTCTCGCTCGTCGTCCAGTCGAGCTGCTCGGGCGCGACCGACGCCGTGATCAGCACGGAGACGATCTGCACGGGCAGGATCAGGCCGACGACGCTCAGGACGAGCGTGCGCCAATGGGCCATGAAGAGCTTGATGCCGGCATCGAGGATCTCGCCGATGCCGAGCGGCCGGAGCTGACCGTCCACGGCCCGCGAACGGTAGCGGGCGTCAGGGCGCCGCGTCGGAGCCGAACTCGGCCGAGCGATACAGCGCGTCGATCGTCCGCGCCTGCGCGACCGCGTCGTCGCGGCCGAACGGATGCGGGCGCTCGCCGCGGACCGCCGCGGCGAGGTCCTCGAGCTCGCAGGCGTAGGGATCGGTGGGCGGCACGGTCAGCACCTCGGTCCCGCCGGGGCGGTGGACCTCGATCCGGCCCGCCCGCGAGTGCCACGGATCGGGCACCACGATCGAGCCGTGGGTCCCGACCACCTCGAGCCGCGACGCGTCGACCATGTCGAGCCCGCAGTCGAGCACCCCGAGCACGCCGCCCGGGAGCGCGAGCGTCCCGGCGAAGCGCACGTCGACGCCGTCGCGCGTGACCTGGCGCCCGCTCACGCGCTCGGGCTCGCCCCCGAGCAGCCGCATGGCGCTCACGCAGTAGCAGCCGACGTCCATCAGCCCGCCGCCGTCGAGGCCGGCCTGCAGGCGCACGTCGTCCCCGCGGTCGGGCGCCGCGAAGATGTCGAACGAGAAGCTCGCGCGGATCATCCGCACCGTCCCCACGGCCTGCTCGCGCAGCAGCTCCCGCACCCGGCGCGCCTGGGGATGGTGGCGCCACATGAACGCCTCCGCCAGCACGCGTCCGGCCCGCTCGGCGGCGTCGAACGCGCTCTGCGCCTCCTCGGGGCGGCGCGTCAGCGGCTTCTCCGCCAGCACGTGCTTGCCGGCCTGGAGCGCCTTGATCGACCACGGCACGTGCAGGGAGTTCGGCAGCGACACGTAGACCGCGTCGACCTCCGGGTCGGCCAGCAGGTCCTCGTAGCTCCCGTGCGCGCGGCCGAGCCCGTGCTCGGCCGCGTACGCCTCGGCCCGCTCCCGGTCGCGGCTGGCCACCGCGACGACCTCGACCCCCTCGGCGACGCGCGCGCCGCCGAGGAGCTTGCGGTTGATGGCCGCGGTCGAGAGCAGGCCGAGGCGCAGCGTCATGCTCGTCCGGACGATGCGCGCCCGCGGCGCGAGATCGAGTCGACGGTGACGGCGAGCAGCAGCACGCCGCCGGTGACGACGAACTTCGTGCCCGACGACAGCCCGAGCAGGCCGAGCCCGTTGTCGATGCCGATCATGACGATCGCGCCGAGCAGCGCGGCCTTCATCGTGCCGCGCCCGCCGAACAGCGAGGTGCCGCCGATGACCGCCGCGGCGATCGGGTACAGCAGCGCCTGCCCGCCGCCGGTGTTCGTGTCGACCGAGCGCAGGCGCGAGGCGAGGATGATGCCGCCCAGCACCGCCATCACCGAGACGATGGCGAAGCACGCGATCCGCACGTTGTCGACGTTGATGCCCGCGCGCCGCGCGCCCTCGGCGTTGCCGCCGACGGCGTAGACGTGGCGCCCGAACCGCGTGCGGTTCAGGACGTAGGTCCAGAACACGAGCAGGGCGCCGACGAGCAGCCCGACGTAGGGCACGCCGCGGTCCTCGTTGGCGATCAGCACGACGAGCCCGAGCGCGACCGCGAGGCCGGCGATCCGCAGCCCGACGATGACGACGGGGTCGACGGCCAGCCCGGCCTTGGTGCGGTTGCGCAGGCGGACGAGCTGCACCGCGGCGTAGAGCCCGACGCAGATCGCCCACACCACCCAGGCGAACCCGGGCTCCATGAAGTCGTTGGCGAGGCCGACGACGAAGTCGTTCTGCAGGATCACGGTGCCGCGGCTGCCGATGAGCAGCAGCACGACGCCGTTCCAGGCCAGCAGGCCCGCCAGCGTGACGACGAACGACGGGACGCCGACCTTCGTGATGATCAGCCCGTGCAGCACGCCGATCCCGAGGCCGGCGGCCAGCGCGAGGGCGATCGCCACGGCGGTCGGGACCTCGTTGCCGTCCGGGGTGAGCAGCAGCGCGACGAGCACGCCGCCGACGCCCGAGACGAAGCCGATCGACAGGTCGATCTCCCCGAGCAGGAGCGCGAACGTCACGCCCATCGCGATGACGGCGTACGGCGCCGTCTGCACGATCAGGTTGACGAAGTTGCCCGCCGTGAGGAAGCGGTCGTTCTGGATCTGGAAGACGATCGCGATGATGATCAGGCCGACGATGATGGGCAGCGAGCCGAGCTCGCCGCTCTTGACGTCGGTCAGCCAGCGCCGCGCGTACGCGCTGACGGAGTCGCGCGCCGGCGCGTCGGGCGAGACGGGCGGTTCGGCGACCGTGCTCATGCCATCGCCTCCGCCTGCTGGCCGGGCACCTTGGACAGCTTGCCCGCCGTGATCGCCTCGACGACCTGCTGCTGCGTGGTCTCCGTGCGGCGGTACTCGGCGACGTTCTGGCCGAGGCGCAGCACGGTGATCGAGTCCGCGACCTGGAAGATGTCGTGGAGGTTGTGCGAGATGAGGATCACCGCGAGCCCCTGCTCGCCGAGCCGCTTGACGAGGTCGAGCACCTGGGCGGTCTGTGCCACGCCGAGCGCCGCCGTCGGCTCGTCGAGGATGACGAGCTTGGAGTTCCACATCACGGCCTTGGCCACCGCGACGGACTGCCGCTGGCCGCCCGAGAGGCCGGCCACCGTCTGGCGCACGGACCGGATGGTCGTGACGGAGAGGCCCTTGAGCGTGTCCTGCGCCTTGGCCTCCATCGCCGTCTCGTCGAGCCGGCGGACGCCGTCCGTCAGCTCGCGGCCCAGGTACATGTTCTGGACCACGTCCAGGTTGTCGCACAGGGCGAGGTCCTGGTAGACGACCTCGATGCCGAGGCGGGCCGAGTCCTTCGGCCCGTGGATGTGCACCGGCTGCCCCTCGAAGCGGACCTCGCCGCCGTCGATCGGGTGGATGCCCGCGATGCACTTGATGAGGGTCGACTTGCCCGCGCCGTTGTCACCGACGAGGGCCATGACCTCGCCCGGCGACACGTGGAAGTCGACCTCGAACAGGGCCTGGACCGCTCCGAAGCTCTTCGAGACTCCCTGCAGTTCCAGGACCGGGGTGTCGTCGGTCACCTGTCAGTTCCTTTCGCCCGTGGCGGAAGCCGGGGGCGCCCCGGACGGGGCGCCCCCATGGCTTCGCTACTCCAGGCCGAGTTCCTTGCACTTGGCGGCAACCTCGCCGGCGCAGATCTCCTCCACCTTCGGGAAGTCCACCTCGCCGAGGTAGTCCTTCATGTTGTCCTTCGTCACCGGGACCGGCTCGAGCAGCACGGACGGGACGTCCTTGCTCTCGTTGTTGACCGGGGTCGTCTCGACCGTGGGCTCCTCGCCCTTCGCCAGCGCGATCGCCAGCTCGGCGGCCGCGTCGGCCTCCTTCTTGGTCGCCTTGTAGACGCTCATGCACTGATCGCCGTTGACGATGTTCTGCAGGCCCTGCAGCGTCGCGTCCTGCCCGGTCACGGGGACCTGCGGCAGCTTGCGCTGCTTGAGCGCGGAGATCGCGGCGTTCGCGAGGCCGTCGTTGGCGGCCACGACGCCGTCGATCTTGTTGTTGTTCTTCTGCAGGATCTGCTCGAAGATCGTCAGCGCCTTCTGGTTGTCCCAGTCGGGCACGGACTGGTCGTCGATCTCCTTCCACTCACCCGAGTCGAACTTCGGGTTGATGACGGAGTCGTAGCCCTGCTTGAACAGCGTGGCGTTGTTGTCCGTCGGGGACCCGTTGAGGACCGCGACCTCCGCGCCCTTCTTGTCCCCCATGCAGTCGACGATGCCCTCGCCCTGGAGCTTGCCGACCGCCTCGTTGTCGAACGAGACGTAGTAGTCCGTCGCGTCGGACTTGAGCGTCAGGCGGTCGTAGTCGATGACCTTGACGCCCTGCGACGCGGCGTTCGCCTCGATCGCGGCACCCGAGCCCGAGTCGAGGTTGACCAGCAGGATGACCTTCGCCCCGTTGGTGATGGCCTGCTCGGCCTGCTGCTGCTGCGTGGACTTGTCGCCCTCCGCGTTCTGGATCTCGACCTCGACGCCGGCGGCGTCGAACGCCGCCTTCAGCAGCGGACGGTCGTAGGTCTCCCAGCGCACGGACGACTTGGAGTCCGGCAGCAGGACCGCGACCTTGCCGACGTCGCCGCCCGACTCCTCGGTGCTCGCGCCGCCACCTCCGCCACTGGGCTCCTCGTCGTCGCCGCATGCGGCGACCACGCCGCTCATCGCCACCGCTGCGGTGACGAGCCAGACGGCTCCCTTCTTCATGGAACTCCCCCTCCGGGAATTGGTTGGTTGATGGATTCGGGAAAGTCGAGCGCCGCGTCGGCCTCGCCGACCGCGAGCGCGAGCGCGCCGAGCACCTGCGCGCGCTCGCCGAGCACGCCGGCGACGACGCGGGCGCCGTCGGCCGCCGCGGGGAGCGCCGCGAGGCGCACGGACTCGCGCACGCCGTCGAGCAGCAGGTCCCCGGCCGCGGCCAGGTCGCCGCCGACGACGAGCCGCTGCGGGTTGAGCATGTTGAAGACGAAGGCCGCGGCGCTGCCGACGACGCGTCCGGCGTCGGCGATCACCCGGCGGCAGCCGAGGTCGCCCTCGTGCGCGAGGTGGAGCATCTCGCCGACGGTGAGGTCGCCGTGGCTGCGGCGCAGCATGTCGAGCAGCGCGCCGGTGGAGGCGGCGGTCTCGAGGCAGCCGCGGTTGCCGCAGCGGCACACCGCGCCCTCGGGGTCGACCAGCACGTGGCCGAGCTCGCCGGCCATCCCGCACCAGCCGCGGTACAGGCGGCCGTTGAGGATCAGGCCCGCGCCGATGCCCGAGGACACCTTCAGGTAGACGAGGTCGGTCGCGCCGCGCCCGGCGCCGCGGGTCAGCTCGGCCAGCGCGCCGAGGTTGGCGTCGTTGTCGACGTTCACCGGCACGTCGAGCCGGCGGCGCATCTCCTCCGCCGCAGCCACGCCGACCCAGCCGGGCAGGATCGCCGAGGAGCCGATCACGCCGTCGGACTGGTCGATCGGGCCGGGCAGCCCGAGGCCGGCGCCGATCACCCGCGAGCGCTCGATGCCGGCCTCGCCGAGCACCTCCTCGATCAGGTCGAGCGCGGCGTCGAGGCCCTCGTGGGCCGCGTGGTCCGTGTCGAGCGGCTCCGCGCGCTCGGCGCGGATCGTCGAGTTGAGGTCGCTGACGGCCACGCGGACGTGGCTGTGGCCGAAGTCGATGCCGAGCGCCGCGCCCGCCGAGGCGTCGAACGAGAGCAGGATCGGCGGGCGCCCGCCGTGCTCGCCGTGCGCCGCCCCCGTCTCCTCCCGCTCGATCACGAGGCCGTCGGACTGCAGCTCGGACACGAGGCTCGAGACGGTGGAGCGCGACAGGCCCGTACGGCGAGCGATCTCCGCCCGGCTGATCATGCCGTGCTGCCGCAGCGCGCCGATGACGCGCCGTCGGTTGAGCCGGCGCAGGGACGCCAGCGAGCCCTCGGACCTCTCCCTCCTCATCCGGTCGGGATCCTGACTTGCCGAGCGGGGCTTTGTCAAGTCCTCGCACGAACAACTGCCGGATCGAGGACTGCAACGTGCGGAGTTCGGACGAACTCCGCTACGTCGCGCCGCCCGCCATGGCGGGCAGGATGACCAGCACGTCGCGCTCGCCGACGCTCGTGTCCAGCCCGTCGAGCACGCGCACGTCCTCGTCGTTGAGGTACACGTTCACGTAGCGGTTCAGCGACCCGTCGGGCCCGAAGAGCTGCGACTGGGTGTCCGGGTGCTGCGCGGCGAGCGCGCGGAGGACGGCGCCGACGTCGCCGCCGTCCGCCGTCACCTCCTTCTCGCCGCCCACGGACGCGCGCAGGACGGGCGGGATCTTGATGAGTGCCATGGTCGGCCGAGGCTATCCGGCCGCGGCGCAGAACGCCTCGTAGTCGGGGAACACGCCCAGCTCCTCGTCGGAGATGTCGGCGGGGTCCTTGGAGCAGATCGGGCACTCCGGGTCGCGCCGGACCTTGAGCTCGGTGAACGTCGCGCCGAGCGCCTCGTAGAGCAGGAGCCGGCCGACCAGCGGCTCGCCGATGCCCGTGACCAGCTTGACGACCTCGGTCGCCTGCAGCATGCCCATCGTGCCCGGGAGCACGCCGAGCACGCCGTTGGCGCCGCAGGACGGGGCGAGCTCGGCCGGCGGTGGCACGGGGTAGAGGCAGCGGTAGCAGGGGCCGTCGTGCGGCTTGAAGACGGACAGCTGGCCGTCGAAGCCGAGGATCGAGGCCGACACGACCGGGATGTCGAGGCGGACCGTCGCGTCGTTGAGCAGGTAGCGCGTCGGGAAGTTGTCGACGCCGTCGACGATCACGTCGTAGCCCTCGATGATCTCCATGATGTTGGAGGCGTCGAGGCGGACGGGGTACTTGACCACGTCGACGTCGGGGTTGAGCGCCTTGATCGTCGCCTCGGCCGAGTCGACCTTGGGCGTGCCGATCGTCTTGGTGGAGTGGATGACCTGGCGCTGCAGGTTGGAGAGGTCGACGACGTCGTCGTCGACGATGCCGAGCGTCCCCACGCCCGCCGCGGCGAGGTAGAGCGCGGTCGGCGCGCCGAGGCCGCCGGCGCCCAGCAGCAGCACCTTCGCGTCGAGCAGCTTGGCCTGGCCCTCGGCCCCGACCTCGGGGAGCAGGATGTGGCGCCCGTAGCGCTCCTTCTGCTCGGCCGTGAGGACCTTCGGGACGTCGACCTTGTAGCCGCGGTCCTTCCACAGCGTGATGCCGCCCGTCATCGAGCGCACGTCGCTGAAGCCGAGCAGCTCGGTGAGCGTGTGGGCGGCGAGCGCGGAGCGCTGGCCCGAGGCGCAGTAGAGGACGACCGGCTTGTCGCGGTCGGCCACGTTCGCGTCGATGCGCGACTCCAGGTACCCGCGCGGGACGTGCACGGCGCCCGGGATGTGGCCGCGGTCCCACTCCTCCGACTCGCGCACGTCGATCAGGGTGATCCCGTCGCCGAGGTGCTCGGAGACCTCGGCGGGGTCGACCTCCTGGACCTGCTGCTTGATCTGCCGGATGACCTCGGCTCCGGACGGGCTCATGTGGATTCCTCTTGAAGTCGGTCGGCTTTCAATACTTCAGGAAGGATAGCGAGGGATGGGGTCTCCCCCGCATAAGCCTTTCACGGGTTCCTGCCGATGAGGAGAGCACCGTTCCGATGCGCCGCAGCACCCTCCTCACGCAGGTCCTCGCCGTCAACGCCCTCCTGGTCGGCGTCACGGCCGTCATCGCCGCGATCGTGGCGCGTGACCGCCTGCCCGACGTGACCAGCGGCGACGGCCTGCTCGTGCTCGGATTGACCGTCTCCAGCGCGGTGCTCCTGAACTCGCTGCTGATCCGCGCACGGCTCGAGCCGATGGAGCGCCTGGTCCGGGCGATGTCGGACGTCGACCTCTCGCGACCCGGCATGCGCGCCAGCGCCCCGGCCCGCGCGGCGAAGGAGCTGCACGTCCTCACGGACGGCTTCAACCGCATGCTCGCGCGCCTCGAGGACGAGCGGCGCGAGTCCGGCCGCGCCGTGCTGCGCGCGCAGGAGCAGGAGCGCAGCCGCATCGCCCAGGACCTCCACGACGAGGTCAACCAGGCCCTGACCGCGATCCTGCTGCGCCTCTCGGCGACGATCCAGGACGCGCCGTGGGGCCTGCGCTCCGAGCTGCAGCAGACGCAGGAGCTCGTGAGCCAGGCGATGGACGAGCTGCTCACGCTCGCCCGCCAGCTGCGCCCCACCGCCCTCGACGACCACGGCCTCGTCGCCGCGCTCGCCTCGCAGGTCTCGGACTTCGGCCAGCGCACGGGCACGCAGGCGCGCTTCCACTACCACGGCGACCTCCCCGCCCTGTCGGACGAGGAGCAGCTCGTGATCTTCCGCGTGACGCAGGAGAGCCTCTCCAACATCGCCAAGCACGCCGGCGCCAAGGGCGTCGACGTGGAGCTCTCGTTCGTCGGGCGCACGCTGTTGCGCGTGCGCGACGACGGCAGCGGCTTCGTGGGCGCGGCCGCGGGCCGCAACGGCGGCCGCGTCCGCGGCCGTCCCGGAGGGCTCGGCCTCAACGGCATGCGCGAGCGCGCGCTGCTCGTCGGGGGCCAGCTGGACGTCTTCACCGCGCCGGGCGCGGGCACCACCATCGAGCTGACCATGGGAGTGACATGAGGATCCTGATCGCCGACGACCACGGCATCGTGCGGGGCGGCCTGCGGCTGCTGATCGAGCGCCAGCCCGACATGGAGGTGGTGGCCGAGGCCGAGGACGGCGTCGACGCCTTCGAGCAGGCGCTGCAGACCAAGCCGGACCTGTGCGTGATGGACGTGTCGATGCCGCGCATGACCGGGCTGCAGGCCGCGCGCCAGATCCGCGCCCACCTGCCGGCGACGCAGGTGCTCGCCCTCTCGATGCACGACGACGAGCGCTACGTGTTCGACGCGCTCAAGGCGGGCGCGTCGGGCTACGTGCTCAAGCGCGAGGTCGACCAGGCGCTGCTGAGCGCGATCCGCGCCGTCCATCGCGGCGACGCGTTCCTCACCAACGCCGTCGAGCGCTCGCTGATCCGCGACTGGATGTCCGACGACGCCGAGGGCCCCGACGAGCCGCTCTCCCCGCGCGAGCAGGAGGTCCTCAAGCTGATCGCCGAGGCGCATACGAACAAGCAGATCGCCGAGATCCTCCACCTCGCCGAGAAGACGGTCGAGTCGCACCGGGCGAACCTGCTGCGCAAGCTCGGCATGCGCGACCGCGTGGAGCTGGTGCGCTACGCGATCCGGCGGGGGCTCACCGAGGCGTAGGTAGCCTGGGAGGCGTGCCCGCGCGGCTCGCCTTCGCCCTGCTGACCCTGACGCTGTGCGCGACCGCGGCGGTGGCCGGCGTGTGGATCGCCTCGCGCGGCGACGACGGCGGCGCCGGCGTCGCCGTCGGCACGACGGGCTGGGCCGGCTTCGTGCGCCCGCCCGGCGCGACGGCGCCGGACTTCGCGCTGCGCGACCAGGACGGCGAGCCGGTCTCGATGGACGAGTACCGCGGGCGGCCGGTGGCCGTCACGTTCGTGTACTCGACCTGCGAGGACACGTGCCCGGCGCTCGTCGACCAGGTGCGGGGCGCGCTCGACGACACGGGCGCCGACGTGCCGCTGCTGGCGATCTCCGTCGATCCCGTCAACGACACGCCCGCGCGCGCGAAGCGGTTCCTCGCCGAGCGGCGGATGACCGGCCGCGCGCGGTTCGTGCTCGGCACCGAGGCGCAGCTCGCACCGGTCTGGAAGGGCTACGGCGTGCAGCCGCAGGAGGGCGACCTCGACCACACGTCGGGCGTCGTGCTCGTCGACGGCGCGGGGCGCCAGCGCGTCGGCTTCCCGCACGACCAGCTCACGCCCGAGGCGCTCGGGCACGACCTGCAGAGGCTGGTCCAGCGGGGCTAGCGGCGCGCGGCCGCGAGCGTGTCCTGGGCCGCGTCCTCGCGGTCCGCCGCGGCGCGGTAGACGGCGAAGTCCTCGGCCCCGCCGGAGCGGAGCCAGGCGAACAGCGCCTCCTCCGCCTCCTCGTGCGCGTCCGACCACGCGTCGTACAGCGCGTTGAACGCCGGGCCGAGCGAGGCGGCGCGGCGGAGGACCAGCTCGCGGGTGTCGGCGACCTGGTCGAGGAGGGCTTTCAGCTCGGTGAGGCTCATGTGTCCTACCCCCGGTTACGCGCGACGCCCCGTTCCGGTTGCATCGCACCTTTCCCCTATAGGAGGCGTCCAACGCAGCGCGTATGCGACTTCATGCGGTCTCAGGAGCCGGGCGGGTTCGCGCCCTGACGTTCCCGCCGCTCGCGCAGCTTGCCGAGCACGAGCATCACGACCAGCAGGACGAGCGGGAGCAGGTACGCGATCTGCGCGAGCCAGTGCCCCGCGTGCGCGAGCGGGGGGACCGTCATCCGTTCGCCGCCGACAGGAGCCAGAGGCCCAGGCAGGTGAAGGCCACCATGAGGACCAGCATGACGACCTGGCTGCGCGTCGCGTCGCGATGGCTGCCGTAGAGCACGAGCGCGCGGTCGTGCGCGAGCACGAGCGCGGCGACGTGGCCCAGCACGAGCGCGGCGACCTGCACGTACCAGATCGCCGTCGCCGTCACGACGCCGTAGTCGATCGTCGCGCCCGCCCCGCCGAACAGGTCGCTGCCCCGGCCCAGCGGGTCCGACGCCAGCCGCACCACGTCCTGGCCGTTGTAGACGAGCAGCGAGAAGTAGTGGGCGGCGACATAGGCGGCGAGGATCGGGACGAGCGCGTGGGCGAGCTCGATCGCCGGCCGTCGCGGCGCGCCGCCGCGCAGCCGGGGCATCCCCAGCAGCGCGGCCCACCAGATCGCGCCGACGAGCGCGACCGCGCCGAGCAGCCCGAGGGTGAAGCTCAGCTCGAGCGCGGGCGCCGGCCCGAAGCCGAGGCCGCCGAAGAGGTCCTGCAGGTGGGGCAGGAGGTCGTTGAACAGCGGCCCCTCGCTCGCGCCGTCGAACGCGGTCACGCCGATCCCGGCGACGAGCACCGCTGCGAGGCCCGGGCCGCCGAGCCGCCCGGCGCCGACGACGGGCGGGCGCAGGTGCAGCACGCCGTCGCGCCGCTCGAGCGGGGCGAGCGCCGCGAACAGGCCGAAGTAGACGCCGAGCGGATCGGCGTTGCGCGTCCAGGCCTCGACCCCGTAGAGGCTCATGCCGACGAGCATGACCACGACGTAGAGGAGCACGATCACGGCGAGCGGCTGCGGGTCGCGCGCGGCGCCCCAGCACAGCTCGCAGACGCCGAACCCCAGCACGCCCGCGGCGGCGGGCCAGCGGCCGAGCCGGGCGGGGTACTCGAGCGCGGCGGGCACGGCGTCGCCGCCGCCGGCGCGCGCGGCCACCCAGCCCGCGGCGCGGCCGAGTGCACGCCACGGGCTGACCGCCCGCCACACGTCGCCGAGCAGGAGCGAGCAGCAGGGGACGCCGACCCAGATCGCGACGTAGACCATCCACGGCGCGAGGTTGTCGCGCTGGTTGTCGACCCCGGCGAGCCCCGCGTAGGCGGTCACGGCCAGCACGAGCACGCCCAGGGCGCCGGCCGCCACGTCGGCCGCGAGCGGGACCCGGAGGAGCCGGCGCTCCGGCCAGCGCTGCAGCCGCGGCGCCGACCACAGCGTCGCGAGCGCCAGGAAGGACACGACGAGCACGCCGGCCGCCGCGGCGCCGAACACCGCCTCGGGGATCGGGAGATCGGCCCGGCCGACGATCCCGTGGGCGAAGACGAGCACGGCGGACGAGTCTAGAAACGACGACGGCCCCGCCGGGGCGGGGCCGTCGAGGACTGCATCAGCGCGAGCTGCTCCGCGCTACTTCTTGCACTTGACGGTGACCTCGCGGTCCTCGCGCGGCGGCGGAGGCGTGCCGTCCTTGCGGGTCGCGAACACCAGGTTGCCGCCGAACTCCCAGCCGCCCTTCGGGCACTTCGTGCTGGAGACGACGTACTTCTTCTTGACCTTGCCCTTGAACGTCTGGTTGATGCCGGTCAGCGAGGCGTCGAGCCCGCCCGGCTGGCGCAGCTCGAGCGGGATCGTGATCGACAGCTTGCGGCCGCCGTTCGTGATCTTGCCGTGCACGACGCTCTGCAGCGCGCCGCCGATCTGCGACAGGTAGAACGCGAACGTCGAGTTGTTCTCGACGAACGGGTAGACGTCGAAGTTCAGCGGGGCGCTCGCGGGCCCGACGACGGCGGTCGCGGAGCCCTTGGGGCCGGCGCTCGAGCCGGGCGGGCAGGCGCCGATGCCCTCGAAGGCAAGATCCTCGACGTCGCACTTCTTCAGGCCCTTGCCCGAGAACTTCAGGCCGGCGGGCAGCTCGACCTCGATGACCTCGACGGTCGTGGCGGGCTTGTTGACCTTGAGATCGAAACCGACGGTCGTGTTCTTCGGCTTCCTCTTCGTCCCCGCGTTGGTCGGCTTGGCCGTGACCTCGAGCGTGGCCTCGCCGTCGTTGGGGTCGGCGGTCGCGACTCCGACGCCGGCGACGCCGATCGCGAGCGTGGCGGACACGGCGAGCGCACCGGTGAGCAGCTTGCGCAAGTGGTTCTCCTCCTCAGAAGGTGGTACTCGGGCCAGAACGGCCCGTGACTGCGAATAGAACACCGTAGGCGCCAGAAGTTGCGCCGGTCGTGCCAATTCCCGGCGGCGGCGCTGCTAGCTTCGCTCGCGATGCGCGCTCCGGAGCACGCCATCCCGGCGCCCCCGTTCCCCGGCCGGCTGCCGTGGGTCAACGTCGCGTCGCTGCGCATGGACAAGCAGCGCGGCCGCCCGGTGCTCGTGGAGTTCTGGGACTTCTGCCGCGTGAACTCGCTGCGCACCATGCCCTACCTCAAGGCGTGGCACGCGCGCTACGCCGCCGACGGGCTGCGGGTGATCGGCGTGCACACCGGCGGCTTCCTGCCCGCGCGCGTGACGGAGCACGCCGTCGCCGCGGTCGGCCGGCTCGGGATCGAGTACCCCGTCGTGATCGACGAGCAGCTCGAGATCTGGGACCTCTACGGCAACGAGGGCTGGCCGGCGCGGTACCTGTGGGACCAGCAGGGGGCGCTGTACTCGCTGCACTACGGCGAGGGCGCCTACCACGAGACCGAGCGCGAGATCCAGGCGCTGCTCGGCGTCGAGCGCGAGCTCGTCCCGCCCGTGCGCCCGGAGGACGCGGAGGGCGTGCTGCTCCCGGCGCAGACCGAGGACCAGCCGGGCGCCTACAGCGGCCCCTACGAGGCCGGCGGCGTCTGGGCGGTGCTCGACGGCGCGGGCGAGGTCACGGCCGGCGGCCGCACCGTCGCGGTGGACGGCCCCGGCTGCGTCCCGCTGATCGAGCACCCGCACCACACCGAGGGCGTGCTCGACCTCGCGATCGGCCCCGGCGTGACCTGCCACGCGACCTGCTTCACCCCCGGGGTCGCAGCTCCGGGTGGCTCCGCTCGCCCAGCATCCGGATGAGCCGCGGGGCCCCGCCGTCCTCGAGCACCACGGCGGTGCCGGGCCAGTAGGGGGACGCGTTCGGCTCGGCCGACAGGAAGTGCGGCTGGTAGACCCACGAGCCGGTGTTGTGCAGGCGCGTGCCGGCGGGCGTGCGCCACTCCCCGGGGTCGTCGCGCGGCCACGGGCCGGAGCGGTGCGTGTGGCCGAAGACGACGTGCGGCGCGGTCACGCCGAGCCGGGTGAGCACCTCGCGGATGCCGCGCAGCCCGCCGCGGCGCAGCGCGCCGCCGGAGAGGTCGCGGTCGACGGGCCCGAGCCCGAGCCGGTTGATCACCGCGACGGCGGCGACGTAGGCCGTGCCGAGCGTCGCCGCGCGCAGCGGATGGCGCGCCCGGCCCTCCCCCGCCATCGCGACCCACGCGCGCGCCGAGGCGCCCGCGCCGGCGCTGACCGCGGCGTGGGCGGAGCGCTGCGTGAGCTGGTGCAGGAACGCGTAGAGGGGCGCGAGCGCCGCCTCGTAGTCGTCGGGCCGCGCCCCCGTCTCGGGCAGCCGCACGACCCAGCGGGCCATCGCCCCGGCGGCGAGCCGCTCGAACGTCGGCGTCGTCGAGTGCAGGTCGAGGTAGTGCCCGTGGATCGCGTAGACGTCGTCGCGGAGCCACACGCCCGGGTAGGCGATCCGCAGCCGGGCGGGCGCGGCGAGCTCGGCGAGGCGGACCGCCAGCGGGCCGGCGGCGACCGGGTCGACCGGCTCGGACAGGCCGAGGAAGCCGGACGGCTCGGACTGCAGCCGCGTGTCGATCCAGCCGGCGACGAGCCCGTGGTCGTGGTTGCCGGCCAGCATGAGGATCTCGCCCTCCGGGCCGAGCGCGCGGCCCGCGTCGGCGAAGAACGGGCCCGCAAGCTCCGCCGCGTCGCGGTGCGGCGCCTCGCGCAGCTCCAGGCCGTCGCCGAGGACGACGAGGCGGTCGGCGTCGCGCAGGGCGGCGAGCAGCGGGGCGCGCAGCTCGGGCCGCCTGGCCAGGTCCTTGCCGGACGCGGCGCCGAGGTGCAGGTCGGAGATGACGATCGTCCGCACCCCTCTAGTGTGCCGGGACCATGGCGCCCCTCGACGGCATCCTCGTCGCCGACTTCTCGCGCGTGCTCGCCGGCCCGCTCGCGGCGATGCTGCTGGGCGACCTCGGCGCCGACGTCGTCAAGGTCGAGCGGCCCGACGGCGGCGACGACACGCGCGCCTGGGGACCGCCGTGGCGCGGCCCGGACGCGACCTACTACCTCGGGCTGAACCGCAACAAGCGCTCGCTCGCGCTCGACCTCGGTGACGAGCGCGACGTCGAGCTCGCGCGCCGGCTCGCGAGCCGCGCCGACGTGCTGATCGAGTCCTTCCGGCCGGGCCTGATGGCGCGCTGGGGGCTCGACGGCGAGACGCTGCGCGCGGCGAACCCGGCCCTTGTCACGTGCTCGGTGACCGCGTTCGGCACGGCCGAGGAGGCGCGCGCGCTGCCGGGCTACGACTTCCTCGCGCAGGCGATGGGCGGGCTGATGAGCGTCACCGGCGAGCCGGACGGCCCGCCGCTGAAGACGGGCGCCGCCGTCGTCGACCTCGTCTGCGGGCTGCTCGCGGTGATCGGGATCCAGGCCGCGCTGGCCGAGCGGGCGCGCACCGGCCGGGGGCGCCACGTCGAGGTCTCGCTGATGGACGCCGCGCTGATGTCGCTGCTCAACCAGGGGTCGGGCTGGGTGCTCGGCGGCGTCGTCCCGCACCGGCGCGGCAACCGGCATCCGAGCATCACGCCGTACGAGACGTTCGCGGCCGCCGACCGCCCGATCGCGGTCGCCGTCGGCAACGACCGGCTGTTCGCGCGGCTGTGCGAGGCCGTCGGGCTGCCGGAGCTGCCGGGCGACGAGCGCTTCGCCACGAACAGCGCGCGCGTCGCGCACGCGGACGAGCTCGCCGCGCGGCTCGAGGCGGTCCTGCGGACGCGGCCGGCGGCGGAGTGGATCGAGGCGCTCCGCGCGGCAGCCGTGCCGGCGGGCCCGATCAACGACGTGGCCGAGGCCTACGCGCTCGCCGAGGCGCTCGGGATGGAGCCGGTGCGCGAGGTCGGGGGGATGCCGCTGCCGGCGCCGCCGCTGCGCCTGGACGGGGAGCGCCCGCCGATCCGCCGCCCCCCGCCGTCGCTCGACGAGCACGGGGACGCGCTGCGCGCCTGGCTCAGGTCCGGGCCGCCGCCTGGCGGATGACCTTCGGCAGCATGAAGCGGACGTCCTCGCGCAGGACCTCGAACTCGCTGACGTCCTCGGTCCCGCGGTCGCGGAAGAACCCCACGAGCCGCTCGACGAGCTCCTCGGGCGCGCTGGCGCCGGAGGAGATGCCGACGACGCGGACGCCCTCGAGCCACTCCTCCTGCACCTCGGTCTCGTTGTCGATCAGGTACGACGCGGCGCCGTGGTCGCGCGCGACGTCGACGAGCCGGTTGGAGTTCGACGAGTTGCGCGAGCCGATCACCAGGACGAGGTCGCACTGCCCGGCCATCTGGCGGACGGCGAGCTGGCGGTTCGTCGTGGCGTAGCAGATGTCGTCGGTGCGCGGCCCGGTGATGGCGGGGAACCGCTCGCGCAGGCGGCCGATGATCGCGGCCGTCTCGTCGACCGACAGCGTCGTCTGCGTGAGGTAGGCGATCCGCGACGGGTCCTCGACCTCCAGCGCGTCGGCGTCGGCCTCGGACTCGACGAGCACGATCGAGCCGGGCACCTCGCCCATCGTGCCCTCGACCTCCTCGTGGCCGGCGTGGCCGACGAGCACGATCGTGTAGCCGTCCTGGGCGAACTTGACCGCCTCGCGGTGGACCTTCGTCACGAGCGGGCAGGTCGCGTCGATCGTCCGCAGCCCGCGCTCCTGCGCGTCGGCGTGCACGGCCGGCGAGACGCCGTGGGCGGAGAACACGGTGACCGCGCCCTCCGGGATCGCGTCGCTCAGCTCGTCGACGAAGATGGCCCCGCGGCCGCGCAGCTCCTCCACGACGTGCTTGTTGTGGACGATCTCCTTGCGCACGTACACGGGCGCGCCGTGCAGCTCGAGCGCGCGCTCGACCGTCTGGACGGCACGGTCGACGCCGGCGCAGTAGCCGCGCGGGGCGGCGAGGAGGAGCTTCTCGGGGGCGGCGGTCATCTACCTGCTGAGTGTACGAACGAGCTCGTAGACGGTCTCACCCGTCTGGTCGAGCGAGCGCTCGCTCACGGCGGAGAGGTCGTCGCAGGGCTTGTGCCAGCAGTCGTACGGCCACTCGATCAGGTCGATCGCGGGCACGCCGCGCTCCAGGAACGGCGTGTGGTCGTCGGTCACCACCGCCCCGGCGCCCTCGGGGAAGGCGGCGGCCGCGCCGACGGTCCGCGCCGCGCGGCGCAGCCTGCCCCACAGCTCGAGGCTCGAGGTCGACTCGCGCCGGATGCGCATGCCCTTGCCGGCGACGAAGTCGAGCAGGATCAGCGCGCGCAGCTCGTCGGCGTGGCGCCGCGCGTAGGCGCGCGAGCCGCGCAGGCCCGTCGCCTCGAACGCGCGCGTGTCGTCCGTCGCCTCCTCGCCGTCGAACAGCACGAAGCGCAGCTCGGGCGCGCCGGGCGGCCGGTCGGCGGCGGCGAGGGCGCGGGCGAGCTCCATCACCGCCGCGGTCCCGGCGGCGCCGTCGTTGGCGCCGACGAAGCCCGGGAGGCGCTTCGTGTCGTGATGCGCGGCGATCGCGATCGCGGGCCTGCGGCCCGGGACGGTGCCGATCACGTTCCGCAGCCCGGGATGGCCGGGCACGCGCTCGAAGCGGCCGCGCGGCAGCTCCCGCCGCAGGCGCGCGGCGAGCCGCCGCAGGACGCGCGAGCCGGCCGGGCGCGGTCCCAGCTCGACCTGGCGGCGCAGCTCGGCCCAGGCGCGGCCGGAGTCGAAGCGGTCGGCCTTCGGCGCCGCGGCGCGGTTCGCCGGCGGCTCGGGGTCGGACCCGCCGGCCAGCGCGACGACGGCGACGACCGCGCCGGTGAGCAGGGCCGCACCGATCCCGGCGATCAGGGCGAGCCGCCGCTCAGGCATCGGGCTCGGGGGTGAGGTCCAAACGCCACGCTCGGGGTAGGGTGACACGCGATGACGCTCCTCGCGGTGGCCGCGGCCGCCGCGGTGATGGCGGGCGCCGCGCTGCAGTCGGCCGTGGGCTTCGGCTTCGCGATCGTGGCCGCGCCGCTCGTCTACGCCGCGGCGCCCTCGCCCGAGCAGGCCGTCGGGCTGATGACGCTGGTCGGCCTGGAGATCAACCTGCTCACGCTCCTCTCCGAGGGCCGGCGGCCCGCGCCGGTGTGGCGCGACGTGGCGACCGTCGTGCCGTGGTCGCTGCCGGGTGCGCTGGCCGGGATCGCCGTGCTGCGCGCGCTCGACGACGTCGCGCTGCAGCTGCTCGTCACCGGGGGCGTCGTGCTCGCCCTCGTGGTGAACCGGCGCGCCGCGCGCCGCGCGGCAGGGCCGGGCGCGCCGCACGAGCCGCCGCGCTGGGCCCGGCCGGCCGCAGGGCTCGTGTCGGGCGCGCTCAACACGTCGACGACCACCGGCGGCCCGCCGGTCGTCCTGCTGCTGCTCTCGCGCGGGCTGCCGCCGGCCGCGGTGCGCGACACGCTCACCGCGTCGTTCGTCGGCTTCGCCGCGGTGACCACGACGGCGCTGGCGCTCTCCGGCGCGGGCGGAGCGGTGCCGGAGGCGGCCTGGGTCGCCGCGCTCGTGCCGCCCGCCGCGCTCGGCCACCTCGCCGGACGGCCCGCGTTCCGGCGCCTCGCGGCGGGCCGCTCGTACGAGCGAGTGCTCACGGTCGTCCTCGTGACGGCGGTCGCGACGGGCCTGCTCACCGTGCTCCTGTGAGCTATAGGCTCAGCGCATGGCCCAGGAGCACGGCGACCGGCTGACCGCGGTGGATGCGTCCTTCATCGCGCAGGAGGGCCCGACGGCCCACATGCACGTCGGCGCGGTGATGATCTTCGAGGGCACGGCCCCCGCCTACGAGCGGCTCGCCGACCACGTGCGCTCGCGCCTGCACCTCGTGCCGCGCTTCCGCCAGAAGCTCGCGTTCCCGCCCGTCGAGACCGGGCGCCCGCTGTGGATCGACGACGCCAGCTTCAACCTCGAGTACCACGTGCGCGACACCGCGCTGCCGGCGCCCGGATCCGAGGCCCAGCTGCGCGCGCTCGCCGCGCGCGTGCACTCGCAGGCGCTCGACCGCACGAAGCCGCTGTGGGAGATGTGGCTCGTGCACGGCCTCGAGGGCGGGCGCTTCGCGCTCATCACCAAGACGCACCACGCGCTCGTCGACGGCGTGTCGGGCGTCGACCTCGCCACCGTGCTGTTCGACCTCACGCCGGAGCCGGCGCCGGTCGAGCACCCCGACCGCGCCTGGACGCCGCAGCCGACGCCGAGCCGCCTCGACATGGCCGCGCGCGGCGTGCGCGGGCTCGTGTCCCTCCCGTTCGGCACCGCGGCGCGCGTCGTCGCCGCGGCGAGCCGCCCGGGCGAGGCGCTGCAGGAGACGCGCGAGGCGCTCGAAGGGCTCGGCGAGGTCGTGTGGGCCGGGATGAACCCGGCCCCCGAGACGCCGCTCAACGTCGAGATCGGGCCGCACCGGCGGCTCGTCTGGGTGCGCCAGGAGCTGGCCGACTTCAAGCGCGTCAAGAACGCGCTCGGGGGCACGGTCAACGACGTCGTGCTCGCCACGGTCGCGGGCGCGCTGCAGAAGTGGCTGCGCTCGCGCGGCGTGCGCACGGAGGGGCTGGAGCTGCGCGCGCTCGTGCCCGTGTCGATCCGCGCCCGCGACGAGCACCACCAGCTCGGCAACCGCATCGCCGCGATGCGCGGGCCGCTGCCGGTCTACGTCGAGGACCCGGTCGCGCGGCTGCAGGTCGTGCGCCAGGCGATGGACGGCCTGAAGGACTCCAAGCAGGCGCTCGGCGCCGAGGTGCTCGCCGGCGTGCAGGCGCTCGCGCCGCCGACGATCTTCGCCCAGGCCTCGCGGCTGAACTTCTCCACGCGCCTGTTCAACCTG
The DNA here is from genome assembly GCA_963827335.1 of uncultured Solirubrobacteraceae bacterium. Classification (GTDB taxonomy): domain Bacteria; phylum Actinomycetota; class Thermoleophilia; order Solirubrobacterales; family Solirubrobacteraceae; genus DASQMT01. The sequence goes on along the minus strand of CAWHAP010000018.1, from coordinate 366,842 downwards.
CTCGTCACGAACGTGCCCGGCCCGCAGCTGCCGCTCTACGTGCTCGGCCGCCGGCTGGAGGACCTCTTCCCCGTCGCCTTCCTGCCCAAGCGCCATGCGCTCGCCGTGGCGATCATGTCCTACGACGGCGGGATGGACTTCGGCCTGCTCGGCGACTACGACGCGATGCCCGACCTCGAGCGCATCGGCGAGCTGCTCGACGAGAGCCTGCAGGAGCTGCTGGCGGCCGCGGACGCGGCCGCGGGGGCGGTGAACGGGAAGCGCGCGCGTGGGTCTTCTCGTGACGTTCCGCCCGAGAGACCGCGCGGCGGCGCCGACAGGCAAGGACGCAGACCCGCAGGAATCCCCTAGGGATTTCAAGTGGTCGAGGACGCCGCCTGGCGGTGATCGGCGCGCGCCGATCTCGGGTGGACCGTCGCGAGAAGGCCCACCTAGTAGCCGAGCGCGAACTTCGCGTCCTCGGACATCTTCTCGGGCGACCACGGAGGCGTGAACACCATCGAGGTGACGACCTCCGTCACCTCGGGGAGATCGCCCACGAACTCCTGCATCTGCTCGGAGACCTGCGGGCCGATCGGGCACGCGGGCGTGGTGAGCGTGAACGTGACGTTCACGGTCCCGCCGTCGATCTCGATGCCGTAGATCAGGCCGAGCTCGACGAAGTCGAGTCCCAGCTCTGGATCGATCACGTTGGAGAGCGCGTCGATGACGTCGTCTTCGTCGACCATCCGCTTGAGTCTAGCTCCCGATTTGTCTAGGTTCCCGCCCATCGTCTCGTTCGACGAACAACTCGGAGTCCTGCGGATGTCCGGGGACGAGGACCGCACCACGAGCGGTCGCCGCCGCCGGCCCATCTCGGTGGCGCTGCGGGCCACGCGGGACGTCATCGTCGATCTCTCCGAGCTGACCTTCGCCGACCCATCGCTGATGATCGATCTCGCGTGCCTCGCGCAGCGCCTGCGGGCGCACGGCCGCACGCTCTCGCTGCGCCATCCGCAGCCGCACATCCGCACGCTGATCGAGATGGTCGGACTGCACCGGCTGCCGTCGGTGCGCGTGATCGCGGCGCGCCCGGCGGGCGTCGCGGTCGCCGGTTAGCTGCGCTTGACCGCGGGGGCGTAGCCTCTCCAGGCGATGCCCATCCTGCTCGTCGCGCTGTTCATCCTCGTCCCCATCGCCGAGCTGGCGGTGATCATCCAGGTCGGCCAGGCCATCGGCGTCTGGTGGACGATCGCGATCCTGATCGCGGACTCCGTCCTCGGCTCGCTGCTGATGCGCTCGCAGGGCCGCGCCGCGTGGCGGCGCTTCAACGAGGCGCTGCAGACCGGCCGCGTCCCCGCCCGCGAGGTCGCCGACGGCGTGCTCGTGATCTTCGGCGGCGCGCTGCTGCTGACGCCGGGCTTCCTCTCCGACATCTTCGGGCTGCTGTTCCTGCTCCCGCCCACGCGCGCGGTGATCCGGCGGGTGTTCCTGCGCCAGGCGATGAAGCGCATCACGGTCTCCATGGCCGGCGCGGCCGTGCCGCGCGGCCCGTTCGGCGCGACCGGCCCCGCGCGGTCCGACGACGTGGAGGGCACCGCGGTGGACGTCGATCCGCGTCCCCGGAACGGGCGGCCGGGGCTCGAGGCGTGAGCGTCACGGGCGCCGACGAGGCGCGGCGCGACGCGGCCACCGACAGCGTCACCTTCGCCTTCGGCGACCCGCGCGCGCAGCTCTACGGCCTCGCGCGGATCGGCCTGTCGCCCGCGCCCGAGGGCGAGCCGCAGGGCAGCGCGCTCGCCGTGCTGTTCTCCGGGCGCGAGCCGGTGGCGGCGCTCGCCCGCGGAGCGGTCCCCGTCGCCGCAGGCGCGTCCTGGGACGCGCTGGAGCTCGACGGGCTGCGGACCGCGGTCGAGGCGCCGCTGACGCGCTGGACCGTCGCTTTCGACGCAGCCGACGGCCAGGGGTTCGACCTCGTGTTCGAGGCGGTCGGCGACCCGGCCGCGCTCGGCGAGGACGAGCCGGCCGCCCGGCTCGGCGGCATGGCCGGCTACGACCAGCCGTGCCGGGTGCGCGGGACGGTGCGCGCGGGCGGCCGCGCCCGCGAGGTCGACGCCCTCGGCCAGCGCGGGCACTCGTGGGGAGCGCCCGACTGGGAGCGGATCGAGCTCGCCCGCACCGTGACCGCGTGGACGGACGGCGCGAGCGCGTCGCTGACCGCGATCCGCCCCGCGGGGGCGCGCAGCCACGCGGACGAGGCGACGTGGGCGGCGCTGTGGGAGCCCGAGCGCCTGCTCGAGATCGAGGACGGCCGCCTGTCCACCACCTACGACGCGGACGGCCACACGCGCCGCGCCGGCCTGGAGCTGTGGCCGGCGGGGGACGAGGAGTGGGCGCGGCGCGGGGCCGGCGAGGTGCTCTGCGGCTCCTCGCTCGACCTCGGCGCGCTGCGCCTGGACTGCTCGTTCTTCCGCTGGCACCTCGAGGGGCGCGAGGGCGTCGGCCGGTACGACGTCCTGCGCCGCGCCGTCGCCGCGTGATCCGCGCCGTCGTCTCGGACTTCGGCGGCGTGCTCACCGTGCCGCTGATGCACGCGTTCGCGCAGATCCAGGCCGACCTGGACATCGCGCCCGAGGCGTTCGGCGCCGCCCTCGCCACCGCGGCGGCGGCCGACGGGCGCAACCCCCTCCACGCGGTCGAGGTGGGGGCCATCTCCGAGGCGGAGTTCATCGCCACGCTGGAGCGCGAGCTGGCCGGCGCGCTCGGCCGGCCCGTCGCGCTGCACGGCTTCGCGCAGCGCTACATGGGCGCGCTCGCGCCGAACGCGCCGTTCATCGAGCACCTGCGCACGCTGCGCGAGCGCGGGCTGCGGCTCGCGCTCTGCACGAACAACGTGCGGGAGTGGGAGCCCCTGTGGCGGGCCAAGCTGCCGGTCGACGAGCTGTTCGAGATCGTCGTCGACTCCGGCTTCGCCGGGGTCCGCAAGCCCGACCCGGCGATCTACGCGCTCGTGCTCGACCGCCTCGGGCTGCCCGCGGGCGCGTGCGTGTTCGTGGACGACCTGGAGCGCAACGTCGACGCGGCGCGCGAGCTGGGCTTCGCGACGGTCCACTTCCGCGACACGGACCAGGCGATCGCCGACCTCGACCGTGTCGTGGCGGGATGATCGTCCGCCCCGAGCGCGCGGACGAGCACGCGGCCATCCGCGCCGTGCACGCCGCCGCATTCGCTCCGTCGACCGTCGAGGCGCCGCTGCTCGACGCGCTGCGGGCCGACGGCGACGTCCTGCCGCGCCTCTCGCTCACCGCGGAGGTGGACGGCGAGCCGGTGGGCCACGTGGCGATCAGCCGCGCGTGGGTCGCGCCGGCCCCCTCCGCGGACGGCGCGGTCGAGGTGCTCGCGCTCGGCCCGATCGGCGTGCTGCCCGCGCGCCAGGGCGAAGGCGTCGGATCCGCGCTGATGCGCGCCGTGCTCGCCGCCGCGGCGGACACGGCGTACCCGCTCGTCGCGCTGCTCGGCCACGCGGGCTACTACCCGCGGTTCGGCTTCGAGGCGGCCGCGCCGCTCGGGCTCGCGTGCCCCTACCCCGCGCCGTCCGAGTGCTGGCTCGCGTACCGGCTGCCCGCGTACGACCCGGCGATCCGGGGCGGCTTCCGCTACGCGCCGGCCTTCGACCGGATCAGTTGAGCCGCAGCCGCAGGCGCGGCAGCCACCAGCCGCGCCACCGGCGCCGCCGGGCCAGATGAGCGATTCCGCGACTCGTACCCGCGAGGACGCACCCGGCCGGCGCTAGATCGCCACCCGCACCCTCGGAAATCCAACCAGGATTCCCTTCGGATGCGTGCGGCGCCCAGCATCCGCCCGTGCACGTCCTCACGGGCACGGCCTCGCAGAATCCCCCATCTAGTTGTCGGAGCCGAGCCGGTCCCAGCAGTACAGCTCGAGGCATTCGGCGACCAGCTCCTCGCAGCGGTTGCGCGACAGCCACGGCAGGACCGTCTCGAGCGCCTGCTCCTCGGCCACGCCGGCGTTGAACGCGTCCTCGCCGCGCAGGCCCGCGGCGATCTTCAGCGCCTCGCGCCGGTTGTCGCCCAGGGTCGGGAACGCGTTGACGAGGAAGTCCTTGTTGGCGATCGGCGTGCCGACCTCCATCGACGCGTGCCAGGCCGCGAGCATCGACAGGTCGTGCTCGTCGAGGTCGTCGACGGCCTTGGCGTAGTGCGAGGCCAGCTCCTCCTCCGGGATCTCGTCGACCCAGGCGCGGACGAGCTCGCCCAGCAGCTGCCGCCGGGCCTCGCGGCCCACCGACTCGGCGATGACGCGGATGGCGTCCTGCGGTTCGATGAAGCACAGGGGCATGGGGCGCAAGGTACGGGGCGGGTCGGACGGCACGGATGGCGCCCCGCAGCGGGGTTGCGGCGCACGGAGCGCATCTCCCGGGTAAATTGTTCCGAACACCTGAACTCCGCTCTGGAACGCCCTTGCCGCAGCTTCCGCGAACTTCCCTCCCCGACCAGGTCTTCCGCCGCCTCGTCGGCGACGTCCTCTCCGGCCGGTACGCGCCGGGCGAGCGCCTGCCCGCCCAGCGCGCGCTGGCCGCCGAGCTCGGGGTGAACATGACCTCGATCCGGGAGGGAGTGAAGCGGCTCGAGCAGCTGCGGCTCGTCGCCACGCGGCACGGCGACGGGATGCGGGTGGCGGACTGGCGCGCGCAGGGCGGGCTCGACGTGCTGGTCCACGCGGTGGCCGAGGGGGCGGCGCTCGACCGCGCGCTCGTGGCCGAGGTGTTCGAGGCGCGCCGGCTGCTGCTGGCCGAGGCCGCCGCGCTGGCGGCCGCGCGGCGGACCGACGAGCAGTGGGCGCTGCTGGCCCGGCTCGCGGCCGAGCTCGCCGCGGTGCGCGACGACCCCGCGGCACAGGGCCTCGACCTCGCCTTCATGGGCACCGTGATCGAGGCGGCGGGCAACGTCGCGTTCTCGCTCATCGCGAACTCGATCCGCGACGTCTACCTCCAGCGGCTCGACCTGTTCCGCGCGATCGTCGCCCGCCGCGCGACGCTGGACTACGACGGGGTCGCCGCGGCGATCGCGGCGGGCGACGCGGGCGCGGCGCGCACCGCGATGGCCGCGCTCGCGGCCGAGCAGGAGGCGCGGCTGCTGGAGGCGCTCGCGTGACCGGCCAGTTCGCGGTGATCGGGCGGCGCGAGGCGTCGATCCTCGCCGCCCTCGCGGACGCGGCCGCGGCGCCCCTGCCGCCCCTGCCGGCCGTGGCCGCGACCGACGCCGCCGCGGCGTTCGACGCGTGGCTCGCCGCCGCGCCGCGCCGCAACCGCCTCGCGCTGCGGGCCGCGCTGCTCGGGCTCGAGCGCGCGAGCGGCCGGCGGCGCTTCCGCGCCCGCGACCGCGCGGGGAGGCTGCGCGCGCTGGAGCGGCTGCGGCGCGTCCCGCTCCCGCCGGTGCCGCAGCTCGCGGAGGCGCTCCGCGCCGCCGCGCTGCTGAGCTACCACGGCGACGCGTCGGTCATGGCCGCGCTCGGGTACGACGCGGCCGCGCGCGTGGCGGAGGTCCGCGCCCGGCGGGCGCGGGAGACCGGCGTGGAGGGGCCGGACACCGCGCGGGACGCGACGACGGGGCCACCCGGCGCCGCGCCGCCCGCCGCCGGCCGGCAACGTGCTGCGCCGCAGTCCGGCGCCGCGCCGCGGACCCTGCGCGCCGACGTGTGCGTCATCGGGGCCGGGGCGGGCGGGGCCGTCGTCGCCCGGGAGCTCGCCGAGGGGGGAGCCCGCGTCGTCGTGCTCGAGGAGGGCGGGGCGCATCCCGCCGCGACGCTGACCGGGCGCCCGCGGGACATGCTCACCCGCCTCTACCGCGACGGCGGGCAGATCGCCACCGCCGGGCGGCCCCCGATCCTGCTCCCGCTCGGCCGCGGCCTCGGCGGCACGACGCTCGTCAACTCCGGCACCTGCTTCCGCACCCCCGACCGCGTGCTCGCCGCCTGGCGTGCCGAGCACGGCCTGCACGAGCTCACGCCCGCGGCGCTCGCGCCGTGCTTCGACCGCGTCGAGGCGGCGCTGGGCGTCGCGGAGGTCCCGCCCGAGCTCGCCGGCGCGAACGCCGCGCTGATCCGCCGCGGCGCCGAGCGGCTGGGCTGGTCGGGCGGCCACCTGCGCCGCAACGCGCGCGGCTGCCAGGGGAGCGGCGTCTGCGCCTACGGCTGCCCCACGGGCGCCAAGCAGCACGCCGGCGACGCCTACCTCGCGCCCGCCCGCGCAGCGGGCGCGGTGGTCGTGCCCGGCGCCCGGGCGACGCGGATCGTCATGCGCGGCCGGCGCGCCGTCGCCGTCGAGGCCGCCGGACGGCTGACCGTCCACGCGGACGCCGTCGTGGTCGCGGCGGGCGCGATCCACACGCCGCTGCTGCTCGGCGCGAGCGGCCTCGGCGGCGGCTCCGGGCGGCTCGGCCGCAACCTCAGCATCCATCCCGCCACCGCGGTGTGGGGCCTGTTCGACGAGGAGGTCGACATGGTCCGCGGCGTCCCGCAGTCCTACTGCGTCGACGAGTTCGCCGCGGCCGGGATCATGCTCGAGGGGATCGCGGGGCCGCCGGACCACCTGGCGATGTCGGTGCCGTTCACCGGCGACCGCCACCGCGCGCTCATGCTCCGCTACCGCCACGTCGGCCAGTGCGGCCTCATGGTCTCCGACCGCTCGCGCGGCACGGTGCGCGGCCGCCCGGGCGCCCCGCTCATCCGCTACGACCTGTGCCGCGCGGACGTCGCCACGATCCACCACGGCCTCGTGCGGCTGGCCGAGCTGCTCGCCGCGGCCGGCGCGCGCTCGCTGATCCTCCCGCTCGCGCGCCTGCCCGAGCTCCCGGACGCCGATCCGGCGCCGCTGCGCGCGGCCGCGCTCCGCCGCCGCGACCTCAAGCTGATGGCCTTCCACCCGCTCGGGACCGCCGGCGCGGACGCCGACCCGGGCCGCGGCGTCGTCGACGGCGACCTGCGCGTGCACGGGACGGAGAACGTCCACATCGCCGACGGGGCCGCCGTGCCCGGCCCGCTCGGCGTGAACCCGCAGATCACGATCATGGCTCTGGCGACCCGCCTGGCCTTCCACCTGAGAGGAGCCCCGTGTCCTTCCTGATCGACCCGCCGTGGCTGTACGCGAACGGGCGCGCCTACGCCGCGCTCGCCCCGGAGCGCGCGCAGGGCCGGACCGCCGCGGCGGCCGGGGCGGCGACGGTCGCCGCGTTCTGGGCGGTGTCGATCGCGCTGTACGCGAACCGCCCCTGGACGCGCCCGCTGTGGCGCGCGTGCCGCGCCCGCGACGGGCGCGACTGGATGCTCAACTCCGGCGTGCTGCGGCTCGACCCCGCCGCCGCCGGGCCAGGCACGCACGCCGTCGCCGCCGGGCTCTTCGCGAGCTACCCGCTGTGGCTCTGGCTCGGCTGGCGGCACGGCCGGCGATGAGCGGTCGCTACGAGTCGCGCTACCTGCGCGTGGTCGACCCGGGCGCCCCGCGCGGCGCGTGGATCCGCCACACCGTCCTGCAGCGCCCCGGCGGCGCCCCCGCGGGCTCGCTGTGGTGCACGGTCTGGGACGCCGGCGCCGGCCCGCCGGTCACCGTCAAGGCGACGCCGGCCCTCGCGCTCCCCGACGGCGACGGGCTGCGCACGGGCGCCGCCCGCTTCCACCCGGCCCGCGTCACGGCCGCGATCGCCGCCGGGCCGCAGCGCGCCGCGTGGGACCTGGCCGTGCACGACGCCGAGCCGCCCCTCCGTCACCTCCCGGGTCCGCTGTACCGCGCCCCGCTGCCGCGCACGAAGCTGGAGAGCCCCGCGCCGCTGGCGCGGCTGTCCGGCACCGTCGAGGCGGGCGGGCGGCGGCTCGCGCCCGACGGCTGGCCCGGCATGACGGGCCACAACTGGGGGACGCAGCACGCCGAGCGCTGGCTCTGGCTCCACGCCGCGTTCGACGACGCCCCCGGCGCCTGGCTCGATCTCGTGGCGGGCCGGGTGCGCGTCGCGGGCGCCACGACGCCGTGGATCGCCAACGGCGCCTACGCGCACGACGGCCGCCGGCACCGGCTCGGCGGCCCGCGCGCACGGCCGGTCGTCGCCGCGCGCCCCGGGGGCGCCGAGCTGGCGCTGGGCGATGTGCGCATCCGCGTCACCGCGCCGCCGGGGCAGACCGTCGCCTGGGTCTACGCCGATCCGCCCGGCGGCGAGCACCACGCGCTCAACTGCTCGATCGCCGCGCTCGAGCTGACGGCCGGCGGGCGCACGCTGGCCACCGCCCACGGCGCCGTCTACGAGCTGGGCGTCCGGGAGCGCGACCACGGCGTGCCCGTGGCCCCGTTCCCGGATCCCTGACCTGCGTTACGTCCCCGGCGTCACCCGCCGGTCCATGTCGAGCGCGATGTCCGCGGCGCCCAGCGCCCGGTTGTAGACCCGGACCTCGTCGATCCGCCCCGCGAACCACTCGCCCCAGACGCCGTTGCCGCCGATCGACAGCGGCGCCGTGCCCGCGGCGAGCGCACCGGTCAGCGGCCGCGTCGCCGCCTGGACGCCGTTCACGTACAGCCGCAGCGTCGCCCCGTCGTACGTGCCGGCCACGTGGGTCCACGCGGTGAGCGACAGCGCGGCGGTCCCGGGCGCCCCCAGCTCGGAGGCGCCGGTCGCGTACGCCGACGGCACGCTCGTGTCGCCCGAGCCGTAGAGCGCCCAGCTCAGCCCGCCGGCGCGCTCCTTGAGCAGCACGGTGCGCCAGCCGCCGAGCGCGGACGGCGCGACCCACGCCTCCATCGTCATGCCCGTGGTGAGCGCCAGCGAAGGCGCGTGCGGCACCGTCACCCGGTCGTTGACGCCGTCGAACGTCAGCGCCCCGCCGAAGCGCCCGCTCGCCGTGCGCACGGCGCCGCTGATCGTGCCGGTGTTCCCGGCGCCCGAGCTGTCCGTGGCCGTCGCGCCGCTCTCGTCGAAGCCGTAGGCGGCGACCAGCCCGGTCGGCGCCGCGCTCACCGTGAAGGTGACCGGGATCGTCTTCGGTGAGCCCGTCGCGCCGCTCGCGGTCACGGTCACCGTGCCCGTGTAGGTGCCGGCGGCCAGGCCGGCGGGGGAAGCCGTGACGTCGAGCGACCGCGGTGCCGTGCCGGTGCCCGGCGCGACGGTCAGCCACGGGGCGTCGTCGGACGCCGTGAAGGTGAGCGTCCCGCCGCCGGTGTTCGCCACGCTCAGCGGCTTCGCCGCGGGCGCGGCCCCGCCGACGGTCGCGGCGAACGCGAGCGACGCGGGCGTCACGGCCAGCGCGGGCGGCGCGGGCGCGCCGACCGTCAGCGTCACCGGAATCGCCGCGGGCGCGCCCGTCACGCCGGGCGCGGCCACCGTCACGGTCGCCGTGTACGTGCCCTGCGCGAGCCCGGTCGTGTTGGCCGTGACCGTCAGCGCCTGCGGGGCGGCGCCGCTCGCCGGCGTCACCGTGAGCCACGCCGCGTCGTCGGTCACCGTGAACGGCAGCGCACCGCCGCCGCCGTTGGCGATGTCGAGCGTCCGCGCGGCCGGCTGCGGCCCGCCGGACACCGCCGCGAAGGCCAACGATGCCGGCGTCACCGCCAGCCGCGGCGGCTCACCCGGCCCCACGGGCCGCGTCACGTCGGCCGCCACCTCGGCGGCGCTCAGCGCGCGGCTGTAGACGCGGACCTCGTCGATCCGCCCGGAGAAGAACTCGCCGGGCCAGACGCCGTTGCCGCCGATCCGCAGCGGCCCGGTGCCGTTCTGCAGCGCCCCGGTCACCGCGCGCGTGGCGACCTGGACCCCGCCGACGTAGACGCGCACCGTCGCGCCGTCGTACGTCGTCGCGACGTGCGTCCACGTGTTGAGCGCCAGCGCCGGGGACGCGGTCGCCCCTAGGTCCTGCGTCGCGTTGACGTACCCGGCCGGGCCGGTCCCGCCGTCGTGCGCGTAGAGGGCGTAGGCGAGCGTGCCGCCGTGCTCCTTGAGCAGCGCGGTCCGCCACGCCGTCCCGAGCGCGGCCGGATTGACCCACGCCTCGAGCGTCATCCCCGTGCTCAGGTCCAGCGAGGCCGCGTCGGGCACCGTCACCCAGTCGTTCGTCCCGTCGAAGCTGAGCGCGGCGCCGAAGCGCCCGGCCGGCGCGCGCGCGGCGCCGCTGATCGTCCCGTGGTTGCCGCGGCCCGAGGTGTCCGATGCCTGGGCTCCCGCCGCTTCGTCGAAGCCCCAGGCGCCGACGAGCCCGGCCGGCGCGCCGCCCTGCTCCGCGAACGTGGCCCGGTAGGTCGCCGGCGCGGCGGGCGCGGTGATCGTGTGGCTCGCGGCGCCCCCGTCCGACCAGCCGGTGAAGGCGTACGTGCGGCCGCCGAGCGTCTGCGGCCCGGGCGCGCTGAGCCCCTGGGTCGAACCCTGGATGACCGTGCGCGTGAACGGCGCCGCGCCGCTGAACGAGCCGACCGAGAGCTGCAGGCCGGCCGGCGCGGTCTCGAACGTGAGCGCCACCGTCTTCGGGTCCAGCCGGCGCCGGACCGTGCTGGTCAGGCCCGACGCGTCGGTCGCCGTCAGCTCCAGCTCCAGGTAGGACGGGTACTCGTGATCGGGGGCGACGAACGTGCCGGACGCGACGCCGCTCCAGGTCTGGACGGTGTGCGTGTGGCAGTCCTCGCCGCCGGCGCCGCAGTGCTGCAGCAGCAGCTTCCACGCGAGCCGCGCGGCGGGCAGCGCCGTGTCCTGCCAGTCGCGCGCGCTGCCGGAGAAGGAGAGCGGGTCGCCGACCGCCCACGTCGTGCCGGCCGCCGGGGTCGCGATCGTCGCGACGGGCGGGGCGCCGGCGGTCACCGTCACCGTGGTCGTGCCCTGCAGGCCGCCGCTGTCGGTCACGCGCAGTCCGACCGTCACGACGCCGGGCGCCGTGTAGCTCCGGGTCGGGCGCGCGCCCGTGGCGTCGTCGTAGGCGCCGTCGCCGTCGAGGTCCCAGGCGTAGGCGAGCGTGTCGCCGTTCGGATCGGTGGAGCCCGTGCCGTCGAACTGCACGGCCAGCGGCACGGCGCCGCTCGCCGGCGTCGCGGTGGCCCGTGCGGTCGGCCCGTCGTTCGGGGCGCCGTAGCTGATCCGGCGCACCGCGCCGTTGTTGAGGTCGGGGTAGTAGAGCGAGCCGTCCGGTCCCTGGACGAGGTTCACGATCCCCACGATCCCCGAGCCGAAGCTCTCGCGCTGCGCCGGGTCGGGCAGGCCGTTCGCGCCGGCCGGCATGAACCACAGGCAGCTGCGCGAGTAGTCGGCGAAGAACAGCCCGTCGCGGTAGCGCGCCGGGAAGCGGCTGCCCGTGTAGAACGCCAGGCCGGCGATCGACGAGGTGCCCGACGGGCACGCCTCGCCCGCGATCACCTTGTCGGCGTGCCGGTAGGTGTAGTGCGGCGCGGCGTGCGCGGCGGCGCCCTGCGCGTAGAGCGTCTCGCACAGGTTCAGGTTCAGGTTGTCGTAGGACGGCATGCGCCCCGCGCCCTCGTAGCACGGCCAGCCGTGGTTGCCGACCGCGGCGGTCGGCGCCGCGAGGCGGTCGACCTCCTCCCACTCGTTCCAGCCGACGTCGCCGGCCCAGACCTCGCCGGTGCCCGGACGGAGCGTCAGGCGGAACGGGTTGCGGAAGCCGTGCGCGACGATCCGGCGCGTCATCGGGTCGGCGGCGCCGGCCGCCGGGTTGTCGGGCAGCGCGTCGCCCGTGTCGGGGTTCACGCGCAGGATCGCGCCGTCGGCGCCCGTCGCGTCGCCCGTCGTGCGCACGTCCTGGCTGCGCAGCGCCCCGCCCTCCGCGGTGGGCGGCGTGAGGGTGCCGCCCGGCGGGTCGCCGCACGGGTTGACCGGGGCGCCGTCCTGCCCGTAGTCGGCGAAGTTGAACGAGGCGCCGTCGCCGGCGGACACGTAGAGCGCCCGCCCGGGCCCGAAGACGAGGTCGCCGACGGAGTGGCTCGGGTACTGCTGGCACCAGTCGGTGATCAGCGGCGTCTCCACGCCGCCCGGCCCGAGGCGCGACAGCCGGCCGGACACGACGCAGCCGTCGGCCGTGGCGCCCGGCGGCGTCGGGCACTCGTCACCCCAGCGCGGCACCGTCGCGTTCGAGGGGTCCTTGTTGTACGTGTAGAGCACGTAGACATAGGGCCGGCCGCTCGTGAACTGCGGGTCGAGCGCCATGCCGAGCAGGCCGCGGTCCCAGAAGTCGTGGACGGCCGTCGAGAGGTCGGCGAACACGGTCGGGGCCGGATCCGCGAGCGAGTCGTACTCGAGGATGCGGCCGCGCTTCTCGGCCACGAACACGCGGCCGTCGTCGGCGAACCGCACGGAGGTCGGGTTGACCAGACCGCTCCAGACCGTCGTCTCCTGGAAGCCCGCCGGCACGACGGCGCCGGCGGTGGCGGGCAGCGCCGCGATGACGGCAGCGGCGAGGACGACGAGGCGGAGGAGGCGCATCGGGCGACGCTATGGCGCGCGGCCACTCCGCCGCGACCCCCGGAAGTATGGTGTCGGCCCGTGTCGATCGCGCGCCTGCGGACCGCCAGGATGGTCGGCGAGCCCGTCGGCCCGCAGCACCGGGACGGGCTGCTCGCGATGCTCGCCGACCCGCGCGTCGGAGCGACGCTCGGCGGCGTCGCCACCCCGGCGATGGTCGACGCGCACATCGCCGGCGTCGTGCGCGACTGGGACGTGCACGGCTTCGGCTGGTACGCGTTCGTCGACCGCGGGACCGGCGCGCTCGTGGCCCGCGGCGGGCCCCATCCCGCGTGCGTGGAGGGCGTCGAGGAGGTCGAGATCGGCTGGACGGTCGCCGCCGACCGCTGGGGCCAGGGACTCGCGACCGAGCTGGGCGCGGCCTCGCTCGACGTCGCGTTCGGCCCGCTCGGGCTCGTCGACGTCGTGTCCTACACCCTGCACGACAACCTCGCGTCGCGGCGCGTGATGGAGAAGCTCGGCTTCGCCTACGAGCGCGACATCCTGCACGCGGGCCTCCCCCACGTGCTCTACCGCAGGCGGCGCGCCTAGGTCAGGACCGCGAGCGCGCGGTCGACGTCCGCCTCGGTGTTGTAGAGGTGGCAGGAGAGCCGCAGCGCGCCGCCCCGGCCGGCCGCCATCACCCCCGCGGCGCGCAGCCGGTCCGCAGCGTCGCCCGCGAGCCCGCCGACCGACACGAACGCCGTCCCCGTCGGCGGCAGCCCGAGGCCCTGGGCGAGCCGTGCCGACAGGGCGACGTCATGCGCGTGGATCGCGTCGATCCCGACGTCCTCGATCAACGCGAGCGCGGCCTCGGTCCCGATCCAGTTCAGCCACGCCGGCGAGAGGTCGAAGCGGCGCGCGCCGGCGGCGAGGCGCAGCGGGGCGCCGTAGTAGGACGACGGGACGTCCTCGCCGGCGTACCAGCCGGCGGCGTGCGGGATCAGGTCGTCGCGGCGCTCGGGCCGGATCGTGAAGAACGCGGTGCCGCGCGGGCTCAGCAGCCACTTGTAGGCCGCACACGTCGTGTAGTCGAACGGCGCGCAGTCGAGCGGGAGCCAGCCCATGGCCTGCGTGGTGTCGACGAAGGTGCGCACGTCGTGCGCCGCGGCCGCGGCGGCGATCGCGGGCATGTCGGCCAGCCGCCCGTCGGCGCTCTGGGCGGCGCTGAAGGCGACCAGGTCGTGCTCGGGGCCCAGCGCCTCCGCGAGGCGCTCGAGCGCGACGAGCTCCACGGTCACGCCCCGCCCCTCCTGGGCGAGGAACGGGAAGAGCACGCTGGTGAAGTCGCCCTCGACGGCGAGCACGCGCGCCCCGCGGGGCAGCGCGGCGGCGACGAGGCCGGTGAACATCGAGGCGGCGCTGCCGATCGCCACGTCGTCCTCCGCCACGCCCGCGAGCCCGGCGAAGCGCGCCCGGGCCGCGCCGACCGACCGATCCCAGCCGTCGAAGCCGGTGCGTCCGTGGCGCCACTCGTCGGCGGCGACGGCGAGCGCGTCGAACGCGGTGCGCGGGGGCAGCCCGTAGGTCGCGGTGTTGAGGTACGCGCCCTCGGGCGAGAAGAGCCGCCGCGCGGCGGCCAGGGGGTCGTCCGGCATCCCGGGCAGCCTAGTCAGGCGCGCCGGAGCGCCCCGAGGAACAGCTCGGTGGCGAAGCGCGTCGCGCCCTCGACGTCCGGCGGGTCGCGCTCGGCCATGCGCGCGCCCAGCTCGACGCCGACCGCGACCATGGCGTGGGCCCAGTAGTCGAGGTCGAGCGCGGGCAGGGCGCCGCTGGCCACGAGCGCGGCGAGGTCGGCCTCGAGCTCGGCGGCGCCCAGCGGCAGCACGTGCTCGAGGCCCGCGGTGGCGAGCGTGCCGACGTTGCGGCGCAGGAAGGCGAACGTCGCCGGATCCTCGACGATGAAGGCGAAGTAGGCGCGGTAGCCGGCGGCGACGAACCCCTCCAGCTCGCGCTCGCCCGCGCGGGCCTCGTGCACGCGGCGCCGCGCCTCTGCGCCGGTCGTCTCGACGACGGCGCGGAAGACCGCCTCCTTGTCGGGGAAGTAGTTGTAGAACGTGCCCGAGGCGAGGTCCGTGCGGCGCACGATGTCGCGCACGCCGACCGCCTCGTAGCCGAGCTCGCCGAACGCGTCGCGCGCCGCCGCGACGAGCGCGGCGCGGTTGGCCGCCTTGGTGCGCGCGCGGCGGCCGGCCGTCGCGAGCTCGCTCACGCGGGCACCGGGGTGCCGCCGCGCGGCGGGACGGGCAGCCGCCCGCCCGCCAGCTCGGCGCGCGCGGCGCCGCGCCGGCGCTCGCGGCGCAGGGCGAGCACGTAGTCCTCGAAGTCGACCTGCATCGTGTGCCGCTTCGACGCGACGTAGCGCTTGAACATCGCGGCCCGCTCGGCCTCGATGTCGGCGCGCAGCGCTTCCGGCGGCGGGAGGTGGTAGCGCCCGGCGAGGTGGTCGCAGATCCACTGCGACTGCAGCTCGGCGAGCGGCATGATCGCGCCGAGCGGCTGGAGCAGCCCGACGAAGGAGATCCCGCCGACCGTGGGATGGAAGACGCGCCGGAAGAGCGGCAGGTCGTTGCCCGGGGCGGAGATCAGGTCCGGGTCCAGGAACGGGAACGTCACCTTGTAGCCCGTGCAGTAGACCACGACGTCCGCGTCCACCTCGCTCCCGTCGGCGAAGCGCACCGTGCGCGCGCCGAGCGACGCGAGGTTCGGCTTCGGCGTGATCTCGCCGTGCGCGATGCGCGACAGCGCGTCGTCGGAGACCGTCGGGTGCGCGGAGCCGAAGGCGTGGTCCGGCCGGGGCAGGCCGTAGCGCTCCATGTCGCCGACGAGCGTGCGGAGCATCGCGCGCTGCATCCGCCGGCGCACCGCGAGCGGCACCTGCGCCGGCAGGCCGAGGGTGTCGAGCGGGCGGCCGAGCAGGTACTTCGGGATGATCCACGCGCCGCGGCGGGCCGCGAGGTAGGTGCTGCGCGCCACGAACGACGCCTCGACCGCGATGTCCATCGCCGAGTTGCCCATGCCGAGGATCACGACGTGGCGGTCGCGGAACAGGTCGGGGTCAGCGCCCGTGTAGTCGTGCGAGTGCATCTGCACGCCGGCGAAGTCCTCCTGCCCGGGGAAGGCCGGCTCGGGCCAGCGCGGGTCCCAGTGGTGGCCGTTGGCCACGACGAGGGCGTCGTACGTGCGCGTCCCCGTGCGGTCGGTCGTGACCTCCCAGGCGCCGTCGGGGCGGCGCTCGGCGCGCGTGACCCGTGTCTCGAAGGTGATCCGGTCGCGCAGCCCGAAGTGGTCGACGTAGGCGTCGAAGTAGGCGGCGATGTGCGTGTGGTGCGGGAAGTCCGGGAGGGTCGGCGGCATCGGGAAGTCCGAGAACTCCATCCGCTCGCGCGAGGTGTTGATGTGCAGCGAGCGGTACGCCGAGGACATGCCGTTGCGGTTGCCGAACACCCAGTTCCCGCCGACGCGGTCGGACGCCTCGAAGCAGTCGAAGGCGAACCCGCGCTCGTGCAGCGCCTTGGCGGCGGCGATCCCCGAGGAGCCCGCTCCGATCACGCACACCGTCGGCAACAGCGACATCTCCGCGCACCGTACCGAAAGATGACGGGTGCGTCACCTTTCCCGGCTGCGAGGATGGGCGGCATGGATCCCGCGGCGGCCGAGGTGCAGGCGTCGGGTGGCGTCGTCTGGCGCCGCACGCTCGCCGGGCGCGTCCAGCTCGTGCTGGTGCACCGCCCGCGCTACGACGACTGGTCGCTGCCCAAGGGCAAGCTCGACCCCGGCGAGTCGTGGGAGCAGGCCGCGCTGCGCGAGGTCGAGGAGGAGGTCGGGCTGCGCTGCCGGCTCGGCCCGGAGCTGCCGCAGGTGGGCTACGACGACCACAAGGGGCGCGCGAAGGTCGTCCGCTACTGGCTCATGGAGCCGGAGGACGCCGACGCGCCCTTCACGCCGAACGACGAGGTGGACGAGATGCGCTGGGTGGACTTCGAGGCGGCCTCCGGGCTGCTCAGCTATCCGCACGACGCGGCCGTCGTGCGCGCCGCCGGAGCGCACCTGTGAACCGCGACCGGTTCCCCGGGCTGCAGAACGGCTGGGCGCGGCTCGACGGGCCGGCCGGGACGCAGATGGTCGACCGCGCGATCGACGCGATGACCGCCTTCATGCGCTCCGGCGACAACGCCAACCACGGCGGCCGGTTCGCCGCCGCGCACGCCACCGACGCGTGCGTGGAGGCGGCGCGCGACGCCGTCGCGCGCCTGCTCGGCGCCGAGCCGGCCGGCGTCGCCTTCGGGCCCTCGATGACGGCGCTGACCATGCGGGTGTCGGCCGCGGTCGGCCGCACGCTGGGCCCCGGCGACGAGGTCGTCGTGACCCGCCTGGACCACGACGCGAACGTGCGGCCGTGGGTGATCGCCGCCGAGCGCGCCGGGGCGACGGTGCGGTGGGCCGAGCCGGACCGCGACACGCTCGCCCTGCCGGCGGCCGCCGTCGAGGCCGTGCTCTCCGACCACACGCGCTGGGTCGCCGTGACCGCGGCCTCGAACGCGTGCGGCACGGTGCCGGAGCTCGACCGGATCGTCGCCGCCGCGCACGCCGCCGGCGCGCGCATCTCGATCGACGCCGTCGCCGCCGCGCCGCACCGCCCGCTCTCGCTCGCCGCGCTCGGGGCCGACACGCTCGCCTGCTCGGCCTACAAGTGGTACGGCCCGCACATCGGGATCCTCTGCGCCTCCCCGGCGCTGCTCGAGGAGCTGCGGCCGGACAAGCTCGCGCCGTCGCCCGAGGAGGCGCCCGACCGGTTCGAGCTCGGGACGCTCCCGTTCGAGTCGCTCGCCGGGGTCACCGCGGCGGCCGAGTACGTGCTGGAGGTCGGCTTCGACGCGATCCGCGCGCACGAGGAGGCGCTGATGGCGATCGCCACGGCCGGCCTCGCGGAGATCGAGGGCGTGACGCTGTACGGCGATCCGCCGGACCGCGTGCCGACGCTCATGTTCAACGTCGCCGGGCACACGTCCGCCGAGGTCGCGGACGCGCTGGCCGCGCGGGAGGTGGCGGTGTGGGACGGCAACTACTACGCGCACGAGCTCGAGCGCTTCCTCGGCCTGGACCCGCACGGCGCGGTGCGCGCGGGGTTCGTGCACTACAACGACGAGGACGACGCGCGGCGGCTGGTCGAGGCGGTGCGAGCGGTCGCGGAGGGTGCTGCGGCCGGTGGCGGCGCGGCCGCCGAGGCGGAGACGCCGGCGTAGCCGGTGACGCCGGCGCCGCGGCGCGGTCCGCGCGGGAGCGTCCACCCGCGGGGCGCTGCGGCGCGAGCCCGCGCGGCAACGTCCACACGCGGGGCGGGCGCCTTCGCTTGCGTACGGCGGGCATTGAGGGAGGCGGGTTCGGGTGCCGCGGCCACCCCGGCTCCGCGGCGCGAGCCCGCGCGGCAACGTCCATCCGCGGGGCGGTGCCAGCGCTTGCGTACGGCGGGCATTGAGGAGGCGGGTTCGGGTGCCGCGGCAACCCCGGCTCCGCGGCGCGAGCCCGCGCGGGAACGTCCACACGCTGGGCGGGCGCCTTCGCTTGCGTACGGCGGGCATTGAGGGAGGCGGGTTCGGGTGCCGCGGCCACCCCGGCTCCGCGGCGCGAGCCCGCGCGGCAACGTCCACACGCGGGGCGGCGCCAGCGCTTGCGTACGGCGGGCATTGAGGGAGGCGGGTGCGGGTGCCGCGGTCACCCCGGCTCCGCGGCGCGAGCCCGCGCGGCAACGGCCACACGCGGGGCGGTGCCAGCGCTTGCGTACGGCGGGCATTGAGGGAGGCGGGTTCGGGTGCCGCGGTCACCCCGGCTCCGCGGCGCAAGCCCGCGCGGCAACGTCCACACGCGGGGCGGTGCCAGCGTACGGCGGGCATTGAGGGAGGCGGGTCGGTTGGGAGTGTTCCCCCAACGTCGTAACTGCGGCGCCATCCGGTGCGGATACGACGGTGGGGGTCGTATAGGACCCGAACGTCGTATCCGCTCCTCATCACCGGACGATTACGACGTTGGGAAGCACCCCGCCAGCCGAACCCGCCCCCCAACGTCACATGGACTCGACGATCCGGGCGCCGTGTGACGTTGGGGGCCTATAGCACCCCCAACGTCACATCGGCTCGGCGATCCGGACGGCATGGGACGTTGGGGGCGACGCACCTACCGGACCCGCCTCCTCAGTGCCCGCCGTTGACGTTCGCCGGGGCCGCCGCTCGCGCACCACACGAACGCCACCCACACCCGGACCCGCCCCCTCAATGCCCGCCGTCGACGTTCGCCGGGGCCGCCGCTCGCGCACCACAGGAACGCCGCCCACACCCGGACCCGCCCCCTCAGTGCCCGCCGTCGACGTTCGCCGGGGCCGCCGCTCGCGCACCACACGAACGCCACCCAACCGGACCCGCCTCCTCAATGCCCGCCGTCGACGTTCGCCGGGGCCGCCGCTCGCGCACCACAGGAACGCCGCCCACACCCGGACCCGCCTCCTCAGTGCCCGCCGTCGACGTTCGCCGGGGCCGCCGCTCGCGCACCACACGAACGCCACCCAACCGGACCCGCCTCCTCAATGCCCGCCGTTGACGTTCGCCGGGGCCGCCGCTCGCGCACCACAGGAACGCCACCCAGCCGGACCCGCCCCCTCAACCCCCGCCGTCGACGTTCGCCGGCGCGACCTGCACGCGCGGGGAACCCCGCCGGGACGGCGCCCCAGCCGGCCACTGCATCACCACCACCGCCGACAGGACGAGCGCCCCGCCCACGAGCTGCACCGCGCCGAGCGTCTCGCCGAACGCCGCCGCCGCGAGGGCGACCGTGACGACCGGCTCCAGCGTGGAGAGGATCGACGCCGCCGACGGGCCGACGCGCGCGAGGCCGGCGAAGAAGGCGAGGATCGCGCCCACCGTCGAGACGAGCGCGATCGCCGCGAGCCAGCCCCAGCCCGCCGCGGCGAAGCCGAGCCCCGGACCGCCCGTCACCACCGCGGCGGCGGCGAACGTCCCGGTCGCACCAGTGCACACGAGCGCGGCGAGGGCGACCGGGGGCACCCCGGCGACGACGCGGTCGCCCACCAGGATGTAGCCCGTGTAGGCGAGCGCGGCGCCGAAGCCCATGACGGTGCCGAGCGGGTCGAGCGTGCCGCTCGCCGCGCCAAGCAGGACGAGCGCGGTGCCGGCGCTGGCGACCGCGAGCGCGGCGACGCGCCGAACGGTCACGCGCTCCCGGCCGATCGCCACCGCCGCCACCAGCACGAGCGCCGGGTAGGCGTAGAGCACGAGCGCGAGCAGCGAGGCGTCCATCCGCTCCAGCGCCCCGAAGAAGAGCCCCGACTGCGTCGCGTAGCCGACCGCGCCCATCGCGAGCGCCGCCAGCACCGGCCGGCGCGCCAGGCCCCGCAGCGCGCCGGTGCCCCACGCGACGGCGAGCAGCACCGCCGCCGCGAGCGCGAAGCGCACGAGCAGCAGGTCGCCCAGCTCGACCCCATCGTCGTAGGCGAGCTTGCCGAAGATGGCCAGCGCCCCGAAGGCGGCGGCGGAGAGGAGGCAGAGGAACGCACCCACGACGACGATGCTGGCAGCGCAGACCGTTCACGTCCATCGACCATTCCTGCACACGACCGTGTAGCGTTCGTACACGGATGCTCGACCTCCGCCGCCTCCGCCTGCTGCGCGAGCTCGAGGCCCGCGGGACGGTCCACGGCGCGGCCCGGGCGCTCGACTACACGCCCAGCGCGATCTCCCAGCAGCTCGCGGTGCTCGAGCGCGAGGCCGGTACGGCGCTGCTCGAGCGCGCCGGTCGCAACGTCCGCCTGACCGACGCCGGCCGCGTCCTCGTCCGCCACGCCGCGACGCTGCTCGACGGCATGGAGGCCGCCGAGGCCGAGCTGGCCGCGATCGCCGCGGGCCGGCCGGCGGGCACGGTCCGCATCGCCTCGTTCCAGTCCGCGCTGCTGCGGATCGTGGCGCCGGCCATCGCCGCGCTCGCGCACAGCCATCCCGACGTGCGCGTCGAGGCCGTCGAGGCGGAGGTCGAGGGCGCCGTGCCGGCCCTGCGCCTCCAGCAGCTCGACGCGGTCGTCGGCGACGAGTACGAGGGCCAGCCGCGCGCGATCCACGCCGACCTCGTCCGCGAGCCGCTCCTCGGCGAGCAGGTGCGGCTCGTGCTCCCCGCCTCGCATCCCCTCGCCCGGCGCCGGCGCGTCCCGCTCGCGCGGCTGGCGGACGCCGGCTGGGCGGCGTGCCAGCCCGGGACCGGGCACCGCGAGATGCTCATCGGCACGTGCCGGCGGCTCGGCGGCTTCGAGCCCGACGTGCGGCACGCCTCCGACGACTTCCTGATCCTGTTCGAGCTCGTCCGCGCCGCGGGCGCGTGCGCGCTGCTGCCCGACCTGGTGCTGCGCGCCGGCGCCCCCGGCGTCGCGGTCCGCGGGCTGGCCGAGGGGACCGTCGGGCGCGCCGTCTTCCTGCTCACGCGCAGCGCGCGCACCCCGGCCGTGGAGGCCGTCGCCGCCGCGCTGCGGACCGCGGCCGACGCGGCGGCTCAGTAGCCGCGCCGGCGGCGCTCCTCCGCCGCCTGCGCGTCCGGCGACGTCAGCCCGCCGCCGCGCCGGCGCCGGATCACGTAGAGGATCCCGACCGCGAAGACCAGCGCGACGAGCAGCGACGGCGTCGCTTCCGAGCCGGAGACGGCGTAGACGACGAGCCCGGCGAGGAACGAGCCGGCGAGGCCGACGCCCATCGTCTGCAGCAGCGTCAGCGGATCCTTGCCCGGCAGGGCCAGCCGCGCGAACGCGCCGACGACGAGCCCTTCCGCCGCGAGCACCGCGAGGACGGCGAGGAAGCTCATCGCGCCTCCACCCGCACCGAGCCGGCGATCGCCGCGGGATCGAGCCGGCGGTCGCCCTTCGGCGCCCCGGCGCTGACGACGACCATGCGGCCGTCCTTGAGCAGCAGGTCCACGGTGTAGGTCACGTAGCGCTCCCCGTCCCCGGTCGAGTACTCGCGCAGCTGTGCATGGCTCTGCGCGGCGCCGTCGGCCTCGTAGGGCAGCTCGCGCCGGACCGGCGACCGGTAGGAGATGAAGGCGTCGGCCACCTCGTTGGCGTCGTGGATGCGCTGGTCGAAGTCCGCGCCGTTGAGCGGCACGGCGGAGATCGCCACGAGCGGCACGTCGCCGGCCTGCGGGTCGTCGCCGGGCGGCGTCCACTCGATCCGCTCGAGCGCCGCCCGGGCGCTGCGGGCCGGCGCCCAGCCCGGCGGCGCCTTCACGCTCACGCCGTACTCCTCGAGCGCCTCGTAGGACGGCGGCGGATCGGGGAAGGGGTGGCGCTCGCCGCCGCCTCCGCAGGCGGGCAGCACGGCGAGGAGCGGGCCGAGCAGCAGCACGGCCCGGCGTCTCACGACTGCCGGCTCGTTCCCGTCTGGGGCACGCCGACGGGATGGCCGACGGCGTCCTCCTCGGCGTCCGCCCGCATCGCTCGCTCGGCCTTCGAAAGGTCCTGCAGCGCGCGCTTGTAGTCGTGCGGCATGACCTTGACGAAGTGCGGCAGCCACCCGCCCCAGTCCTCGAGGATCCGCGCCGCGACGGGCGACAGCGTGCGCAGGTGGTGCTCCTCGATCAGCTCGTGCAGCTCGATCGCGTCGGCCGCGCCGATCTCGTCGAAGCCCACCAGCTCCATGTTGCAGCGCGCCGGGAACACCCCGCCGGGGTCGAGCACGTACGCGATCCCGCCGCTCATGCCCGCCGCGAAGTTGCGCCCGGTCTCGCCGAGGATGACGATCCGCCCGCCGGTCATGTACTCGCAGCCGTGGTCGCCGACGCCCTCGACGACCGCGCTCGCGCCCGAGTTGCGCACGGCGAAGCGCTCGCCGGCGAGGCCGCGGAAGTACGCCCGCCCGGACGTCGCGCCGTAGAGCACGGTATTGCCGACGATCACGTTCTCCTCGGCGGCGAAGCCCGCCTCCGCGTGCGGGCGGACGGACAGCACGCCGCCCGACAGGCCCTTGGCCGCGTAGTCGTTCGCATCGCCGACGAGCGACAGCTCGACGCCGGGCGCCAGCCAGGCGCCGAAGGACTGGCCGGCGGAGCCGTGCAGGCCGAAGCGGATCGTCTCGGGCGGCAGCCCGGCGGCGCCGTGGACCTTCGCGACCCAGTGCGACAGCAGCCCGCCGATCGTGCGGTTGACGTTGCGCACGGCGAACTCGCCCGTCACGGGGCGGCGGTGGTCGATCGCGTCGCGCGCGGCCTCGATCAGATCCCAGTCGAGCGCGCCCGGGAGCGGCGAGAGCTGCGGGCGCACGCGCCGGCGCGGCGCGTCCGGCGGCGCGTCGGGCGCGGCCAGCAGGAGGGAGAGATCGATCCCGCGCGCCTTCCAGTGGTCGACGGCCGGTGCGGCCTCGAGCAGCTCGGTGCGGCCGATCAGCTCGTCGTAGCGGCGCACGCCGAGCCGGGCCATCAGCTCGCGGGCCTCCTCGGCGACGAAGAACAGGTAGTTGACGACGTGCTCGGGCGTGCCCTCGAAGCGCCGCCGCAGCTCGGGGTCCTGCGTGGCGATCCCGACCGGGCAGGTGTTGAGATGGCAGGCGCGCATCATGATGCAGCCGGCCGCGATCAACGGGGCGGTCGAGAAGCCGACCTCGTCGGCGCCGAGCAGCGCGGCGACGACGACGTCGCGCCCGGTCTTCATCTGCCCGTCGGCCTGGACCCAGACGCGCGAGCGCAGGTCGTTGAGCACGAGCGTCTGCTGGGTCTCGGCCAGGCCGATCTCCCACGGGACGCCCGCGGCCTGCAGCGAGGACAGCGGCGACGCGCCGGTGCCGCCGTCGTGGCCCGAGATGAGGATGTGGTCCGCGTTCGCCTTGGCCACGCCGGCGGCCACGGTGCCGACCCCGACCTCGGCGACGAGCTTGACCGAGACGCGCGCGCCCGGGTTGGCGCAGCGCAGGTCGTAGATCAGCTGCTTGAGATCCTCGATCGAGTAGATGTCGTGGTGGGGCGGCGGCGAGATCAGGCCGACGCCGGGCGTCGAGGCGCGGATCTTGCCGATGTAGCCGTCGACCTTGTGGCCGGGCAGCTGGCCGCCCTCGCCCGGCTTGGCGCCCTGCGCCATCTTGATCTGGATCTCGTCGGCGTTCGTGAGGTAGTGGATCGTGACGCCGAAGCGGCCCGAGGCCACCTGCTTGATCGACGAGCGGCGCGAGTCGCCGTTGGGGTCGGCGAGGTAGCGTGCCGCGTCCTCCCCGCCCTCGCCGGTGTTCGACCTGCCGCCGATCCGGTTCATGGCGATGGCGAGCGTCTCGTGCGCCTCGCGCGACAGGGAGCCGAGCGACATCGCGCCGGTGGCGAAGCGCTTGACGATCTCGCTCGCGGGCTCGACGTCCTCGAGGGGGATGCCGGCCTGCGGGAACCTGAAGCCGATCAGCCCGCGCAGCGACGCGCGCCGCGCCGACCCCTCGTTCATCTCGGCCGCCCACTCGTCGTAGCCCGGCCGCCCGCCGTGGCGGACCGCGTGCTGGAGCTTGGCGATCGCGTCCGGGTTCCACATGTGGTGCTCGCCGTCCCTGCGCCACGCGTAGATGCCGCCGACCGGCAGCAGCTCGCCGGCCTCGGGATACGCGCGCACGTGGCGCGCGAGCGTCTCGCGCCCGATGACGTCGAGCCCGATGCCGCCGATGCGCGACGCCGTGCCCGTGAAGTGACGGTCGATCAGCCCGGACTCCAGGCCCACGGCCTCGAAGATCTGCGCCCCGTTGTAGGACTGGATCGTCGAGATGCCCATCTTGGAGAGCGTCTTGAGCAGCCCCTTGCCGATCGCCTTGACGACGTTGCGCTCGCCCTGCTCCAGCTCGCTCCTGCCTCGGCCGGAGGCCTCGTCACCGCTTCGCTCGGCGACGACGTCCTCGAGCGACTCCAGCATCAGGTACGGGTTGATGGCCGACGCGCCGTAGCCGATCAGCGTCGCGAAGTGGTGCACCTCGCGCGGCTCGCCCGACTCGAGCACGAGGCCGGCCTGCAGGCGCGTGCCCTCGCGCACCAGGTGGTGGTGGACGGCGGCGACGGCGAGCAGCGACGGGATCGCCGCGCGCGTCGGGCCGACGCCGCGGTCCGACAGCACGAGGATGTTCGCGCCGTAGGCGATCGCCTCGGCCGCCTGCCCGCAGATCCGCTCGACCGCGGTCGCCATCCCCTGCGCGCCGTCCGCGACGGGCCAGGTGATCGGGATGGTGTGCGCGCGGAACACGGACGAGTCGACGCCGCGCAGCGACTCGAGCTCCGCGTTGCGCAGGATCGGCTGCGGGATCACGAGCTGGTGCGCGTGGTCGGCGCTCTCCGTGAGCAGGTTGCTCTCCGAGCCGACCGCCGTGCGGATCGACATCACGACGTTCTCGCGGATCGGGTCGATCGGCGGGTTCGTGACCTGCGCGAACAGCTGCTTGAAGTAGGAGAACAGCGGCGGCGCCTGGTCGGAGAGCACCGCGAGCGCGACGTCGTTGCCCATCGAGCCGATCGGCTCCTCGCCCTTGGCCGCCATCGGCGCCAGCAGCACCCGCAGGTCCTCCTGCGTGTAGCCGAAGGCGAGCTGGCGGGTGCGCAGCGGCTCGCGCGGCACGCGCGCCTGGCGCTCGGGCAGGTCCGCGAGGCGCACGACGCCCTCGTCGTACCAGGCGCCGTAGGGGCGCCGGGTGGCGATGTCGCGCTTGACCTCCTCGTCGGCCACGATGCGGCCCTCCGCGAGGTCGACCAGGAACAGCTTGCCGGGCTGCAGGCGGCCCTTGCGCAGGATGTTGGCGGCGGGCTCGTCGAGCACGCCGGACTCCGAGCCGAGCACGACCCAGCCGTCCTTCGTCTCCATCCAGCGACCGGGCCGCAGGCCGTTGCGGTCGAGCGTCGCGCCGATCACGCGGCCGTCGGTGAAGCAGATCGCCGCCGGGCCGTCCCAGGGCTCCATCACGCACGAGTGGAACGCGTAGAACGCGCGCAGGTGCTCGGGCAGGTCGTCGCGCTCCTCCCACGCCTCCGGCACCATCATCATCAGCGCGTGCGGGAGCGTCCGGCCCGCGAGCACGAGCAGCTCGAGCACGTTGTCGAGCGTGGCCGAGTCCGAGCCGCCGGGCCGCACCACCGGCAGGACCTTCTCGAGGTCGGCGCCGAACAGCTCCGAGGCGAGCTGCGACTCGCGCGCGCGCATCCAGTTCACGTTGCCGCGCAGCGTGTTGATCTCGCCGTTGTGCGCGATGTAGCGGTACGGGTGCGCCAGCTCCCAGCTCGGGAACGTGTTCGTCGAGAAGCGGGAGTGGACCAGGGCGAGCGCGCTCTTCGTCCGCGGGTCCTGCAGGTCGGGGTAGTAGCCCAGCAGCTGCGGGGCCGTGAGCATGCCCTTGTAGACGATCGTGCGGCTCGAGAAGGACGGGATCACGAGGTCCGGGCCGGCGGCCAGCTCGGCCACGCGGCGGATCACGTAGAGCTTGCGCTCGAACGCGTCCTGGTCGCCCGCGAGCTCGGGCGAGGCCGCCACCACCAGCTGCTTGATGTACGGCGCGAACCAGTTGGCGGTGATCCCGACGTAGTCCTTCTCGACCGGGATGTCGCGCCAGGTGACGATGCGCTGCCCCTCGGCCTCGACCGTCTCGGTGAGCAGCCGCTCGAGCTCGTGCCGGCGCTCCTCGTCCTGGGGCAGGAAGCACATCGCGACGCCGTACTCGCCCGCGGGCGGGAGGTCGGGTCCGATCAGGCCGCGCAGCAGCTCGTCGGGGAGCTGGAGCAGCACGCCCGCGCCGTCGCCCGTGTTCGGGTCGGCGCCGGCCGCGCCGCGGTGCTCGAGGTTCTCGAGGGCGGTGATCGCCCGCTGGACCGTCTCGTGGCTCGGGTCGCCGCTCAGCCGCGCGACGAACGCGACGCCGCAGGCATCGTGCTCGTTCGACGGGTCGTAGAGGCCGACCGGCTCGGTC
Source organism: uncultured Solirubrobacteraceae bacterium (assembly GCA_963827335.1). Classification (GTDB taxonomy): domain Bacteria; phylum Actinomycetota; class Thermoleophilia; order Solirubrobacterales; family Solirubrobacteraceae; genus DASQMT01. The sequence goes on along the minus strand of CAWHAP010000018.1, from coordinate 340,411 downwards.
GGCCGCGGGCGTGGCGGCAACGGACTGCTCCCAAGGGGCGCGGCGTGGGCACTTGGAGCCGGAAAGGTAGCAGTGAGCGGGCGCCGCGTGGCCCCCGAGGACGGCGATCTGGTGCGTGCTGTACGAACGTCTTGCGGCCCGATCGGGACCCTGACGCAACGATCTTGCGTGGGAGCGCGCCGCGCACGACACGAAGCGGCGCGCGGGGTAGGGTCCGCCGCCATGGCGCCGGAGCGGGAGGTCACGGTCCTGGCGGCGGGCGGCGAGGCCGCGGCGCGGGGCGACGCGGCGCCCGCGCTCGACGCGGACGCGCTGGTCGCCGGCGTGCCCGCGCTGGCCGGCGTGGCTGGCCTGCGCGCGCGCACGCTCGGGGCGTGGCCGGGCGTCGGCGTGAGCGCCGCGGACGCGCTGGAGATCGCGCGGGCGGCCGCCGCGGAGGCCGCGGGCGGCCGTGGGGTGGTGATCACCCACGGCACGGACACGCTCGAGGAGACCGCCGTGCTCTGCGACCTGCTGCACGGCGGTGACGCGCCGATCGTGGTCACCGGCGCGGACGGGGCCGCGAACCTGCTCGACGCGGTCCGCGCGGCCGGCCACGCGGCCACCGCCGGCCTCGGCACGCTCGTGGCGTTCGCCGGCGAGCTGCACGCGGCGCAGCGGGTGCGCAAGGCCGACTCGGTCTCCCCGCGCGCGTTCGCGTCCCCGCGCTCGGGCGCGCTCGGGCGCGTGAGCGAGGAGCGCGTCGAGGTCTGGGGCGGGAGCGTGCGGCGCCCGCCGCTGCCCGTGGCGCACCTCGACGCGCGCGTCGAGGTCGTGCCCGCCGGGCTGGGGAGCGACGGGGCGCTGCTCGAGGCCGCGATCGCGGCCGGGGCCGACGGGCTGGTCGCGGTGCTGCTCGGCGCCGGGCACGCGCCGCCGCCGTTCCTGGCGGCGTGCCGCGCCGCGACCGCGCGCGTGCCCGTCGTCGGCTGCGTGCGCCCGGAGGCCGGCCGCATCCTCACCGGCACGTACGGCTTCGAGGGCGGCGAGCGCGACGTGCGGGCGGCCGGGCTGATCCTCGCGCCGGCGCTCTCCCCGGCCGCCGCGCGGATCACGCTCATGGCGTGCCTCGGCGCCGGCTACAGCCGGGTGGCGATGGCGAACGTCTTCGCCCCCTTCGACCCCTAGGACTCCGAGCCGCCGAGCGTTCACAGGGCGGTCACGAGTCGTTGCCCGGACGTTCACGGAAAGAGCGCGCCTGCAGCGGATTCTTGGTTCCGATGAGCCACGGGCAATGCATCGCGGTCGCGATCCACGACGTCGAGCCCTCGACCTTCGAGCGCTGCGCGCTGATCCGCGACTGGCTGGCCGACCACGGCGTCGACCGCGTGACCCTGCTCGTCATCCCCGCGCCCCGCCTGCACCCGTTCTTCCTGGACCGCGACCTCACGGCGTGGCTGCTCGACTGCCGCGACCACGGCGACGCGATCGCCCAGCACGGCCTCCAGCACCGGCCGGCCGAGTTCGCGGGCCTGAGCGCGGGCGACACCGCGGCGAGCCTCGCCGCCGGGCGGCGCATGCTCACGCTCGCCGGCGTCGCGCCGCGCGGCTTCGTCGCGCCCGCCTACGCCTACACGCCGGTCCTGCGGCGCGTGCTGTCGGCCGACTTCGACTGGTGGGCGACGTTCACGCGCCTCGTCGGGCGCGAGCGGGCCGCCGTCGCCCCGGCGGTCTCGCTGCGGCGCTCGCCGCTCGCGCTGCGCACCGCGGCCCTTGCCGCGGGCGGGCTGCTCCGGCTCGACGTCCATCCCGGGGATCTCGACCGCCCGCGCCACGTGCTCGCGCTCGAATCGGTCCTGCGACGCGCGGCGTCGCGCACCGCCGTCACGTACGACGACCTCGCGAGCGTGCCGGGCGCGCCGTCCGGGTACGCCGGGACGAGATGAAGCTGCTCGTCCTCACGCCCGAACCCGTCGACGCCGACCTGCTGCGCGAGACCCTCGGAGACGAGGTCGAGGGCGCCGAGGTGCTGGTCGTCTCACCCGCCACGAACCAGTCCAAGCTCGCCTTCTGGGTCTCGGACCCCGACGAGGCGATCGCCGAGGCCGACCGCGCCCAGGAGGAGACGGTCGAGCGGCTCGAGGAGGACGGCGTGGACGCCGCCGGGGACACCGGCGAGAGCGAGCCGGCGGTCGCCCTGCAGGACGCCCTCGCCACGTTCGCGGCCGACCGCATCGTCGTCTTCTCGCACCCCGACGGCGAGCGCGACTACCGCGAGGACGCGGGCCTGGCCGAGGCCGAGGAGCGGTTCGGCATCCCCATCACGCACGCGCTGATCGGCCGCTGAAACGGCCGGCTGCTGGACCGCCCGTCCGGCCCGATTCGACAGTGCGCACAATAAACCAATTGGTTCTTGTCCTTCCGGGACCAGGAGGGTATGGTCGCCCTCGTGGACACGGCCTTCGAGGGCAACCGCACGGGACGCTTCGCTCCCTCCGCTCCGAGGCCCGGGCTGCGGCCCGCGCCGACCCTGCCGCGGACCAACTCGGTGACGGCCAGCCAGGCCCGCGCGGCCAGGCGACGCGAAGCCCGCCGGGACGAGCAGGCGGTCGCCGCCTGGCTGCGCGAGCTCGCCGGGCGCACTCGCTGACACCGCCCGTTAGCGGGCAGCGGGCGTGGGTAGCCGACGAGAGGATGGCCGAGTGCCATCCTTGACGTCGACCCCACGAATTCCCATCGGCACCGTCGCCTGGAGGCACACATGCCCGAGACTCCGCTGAACCAGCTCTCCGCCCGCGGGCAGAGCGTCTGGATCGACTTCCTGTCGCGCACGTTCGTCCGGGACGGCGACCTCGAAGGGCTCGTGCGCGAGGGCGTGAACGGCGTCACCTCGAACCCCACGATCTTCCAGTCGGCGATCGCCGAGGGCGACGCCTACGACGAGCAGCTGCGCGAGGTGCTCAAGGACGAGACCGAGCCCAAGGAGGTCTTCCTGGCGGTCGCCGTGGAGGACATCCGCGGCGCCTGCGACATCCTGCGCCCGCAGTGGGACGTGGTCGGCGAGAACGCCCGCGACGGCTGGGTCTCGCTCGAGGTCGACCCGCGCCTCGCCCACGACACCGAGGGCACGATCGAGGAGGCCAAGCGGCTGCACGCCCTCGTCGACCGCCCGAACCTCTTCATCAAGATCCCGGCCACGAAGGCGGGGCTGCCCGCGATCGAGGAGACGATCGCCGCCGGCATCCCGGTCAACGTGACGCTGATCTTCTCGCTCCAGCGCCACCGCGAGGTCGCCGAGGCCTACATCCGCGGCGTGCAGCGCCTCGCCGAGGCCGGCGGAGACCTCGAGGCGATGGCCTCCGTGGCCTCGTTCTTCGTCTCGCGCGTCGACACCGAGGCCGACAAGCGCCTCGACGCCGCCGGCGGCCACGACGAGCTCAAGGGCACGCTCGCGATCGCCAACGCGAAGCTCGCCTACCAGACCTACCAGGAGATCTTCGCGACCGAGCAGTGGGAGGCCCTGCGGGCGAAGGGCGCCTCGGCGCAGCGCTGCCTGTGGGCGTCCACGTCGACGAAGAACCCCGACTATCGCGACGTGATCTACGTCGAGGAGCTGATCGGGCCCGACACCGTGAACACGATGCCGCGCGAGACGGTCGAGGCCTTCCAGGACCACGGTGTCGTCCGCGGCGACACGCTGCTCGAGGACGTCGACGGCGCGCGCGCCACGCTCGACGCCTTCGCCGCGGCGGGGATCGACTACGACGACGTCGTCGAGACGCTCGAGCGCGAGGGCGTGGAGAAGTTCGCCAAGTCGTTCGACCAGCTGTTCGCGGACGTCGAGGCCAAGCGCGACCAGCTGATGGCGGCGGCCTCATGAGCGCCGCGTCCGACCACCGGCGGGAGCTCGGCCAGCAGCTGCGCGTGGACTCCGTCCGCGTCAGCGACGTGGCCGGCTCCGGCCATCCCACGTCGTCCATGTCGGCCGCCGACCTGATGGCGGTGCTGCTCGACGGCGGCTACCTGCGGCTCGACACGGAGCGGCTCGACAACCCGGCGAACGACCACCTGATCTTCTCCAAGGGCCACGCGTCGCCGCTGTACTACTCCGTGCTCAAGGCCGCGGGCATCGTCGGCGACGAGGAGTTCGCCACCTTCCGCAAGCTCGGCTCGCGGCTCGAGGGGCATCCGACGCCGCTCATCCCGCCCACCGACGTGGCGACCGGCTCGCTCGGCCAGGGTCTGCCGATCGCCGTCGGCGTCGCGCTCGCCGGCAAGCGGCTCGACCGCCTGCCCTACCGCGTCTGGTGCCTGTGCGGCGACTCGGAGATGGCCGAGGGCTCGATGTGGGAGGCATTCGAGCACGCCGCGTTCGCGGAGCTCGACAACCTCGTCGCGATCATCGACGTCAACCGGCTCGGGCAGACGCGCGAGACGATGGTCGGCTGGGACCTCGACACCTACCGGCGCCGCGCCGAGGCGTTCGGCTGGCACGCGATCGCGATCGACGGGCACGACGTCGACGCGATCGCCGCCGCCTACGACGAGGCGGTCGCGACGACGGGCAGGCCGACGGTCATCATCGCCCGCACGAAGAAGGGCAAGGGCGTCGCGGCGGTGGAGGACCAGCCCGGCAAGCACGGCAAGCCGCTCGAGGACGCCGGCGCCGCGATCGAGGAGCTCGGCGGCGAGCGCCGGCTCACCGTGCAGCTCGCGCGCCCGGAGCCCGGCGAGGCGCACGTCTTTGCCGCGGCCGGCGGCGAGCTGCCCACCTGGGAGCTCGGCGAGCAGGAGGCGACGCGCAAGGCCTACGGCGAGGCGCTGACCGCGCTCGGCGCGATGCGCGGGGACGTGGTGGCGCTCGACGGCGAGGTCTCCAACTCGACGCACTCCGAGCTGTTCCGCGAGGCGCACCCGGACCGCTACTTCGAGATGTTCATCGCCGAGCAGCAGATGGTGGCCGCCGCCGTCGGCCTGCAGGTCCGCGGCTGGAAGCCCTACGCCTCGACGTTCGCGGCCTTCCTGTCGCGCGCCTACGACTTCGTCCGCATGGCGGCGATCTCGCGGGCGAGCCTCGTGCTGTCGGGCTCCCACGCGGGCGTCTCGATCGGCGAGGACGGCCCGTCGCAGATGGCGCTCGAGGACCTCGCGGCGTTCCGCGCGATCCACGGCTCGACGGTGCTGCACCCGTCCGACGCCAACCAGACGGCGAAGCTCGTCGCGGCGCTGGCGGATCGCGAGGGGATCGCGTTCCTGCGCACGCTGCGCGGCAAGACCGAGGTGCGCACCCCGGCCGACGAGGACGTGCCGATCGGCGGCTCGCGCGTCGTGCGCGACGGCGACGACGTCGCCATCGTCGCCTGCGGCATCACGGTCGACCAGGCGGTCGCGGCCGCCGAGCGGCTCGCCGGCGACGGCATCTCGGCGCGCGTGATCGACGCGTACTCGATCAAGCCGATCGACGCGGACACGCTGCGCGCCGCGGCGCGCGAGTGCGGCGCGATCGTCACCGCCGAGGACCACTGGCCCGAGGGCGGACTGGGCGACGCGGTGCTGGAGGCGCTGGCGGAGGCCGACGACCGCCCGCCCGTCCACAAGCTCGCCGTCCGCGAGATGCCGACCTCGGGCACGCCCGACGAGCTGCTGCACTGGGCCGGGATCGACGCCGACGGCATCGCCGACGCGGCGCGGTCGCTCGCGCGGGAGAAGGTCGGCTGATCCGCCGCGCGCTCCTTGCCGGCGCGCTCCTCGCCGGCGCGCTGGTCGCCGCGGCGCCCGCCGCCGCGGCCGACCAGCGCACGCGCTGGGCGAAGGCCGCCGAGCGCTGGGCGCAGCAGGACGCGCGGGACTACCGCTACCGGATCCGCCTGACCTGCTTCTGCCCGGACCGCGACCCGGTGACGATCCGGGTCCGCGACGGCCGGCCGCGCGACACGCCGCGCCGGCTGAAGGCGTTCGACACCGTCGAGGAGCTGTTCGAGCGGATCGACGAGGAGCTCGACCGCGGCGGCAACCCGAACGCGCGCTACGCGCGGGCGACCGGCGTGCCGCGCTTCTTCGACGCCGACCCGGCGCCGAACGCCATCGACGACGAGTACGCCGTCCGCGTGCGGCGGATCCGCATCGGCTAGTCCGCCCAGCCGCCGTGGTCGCGGGCCGTCGTCGGCCCGCCCTGGAACGGGATGCCGTCGCCCGGCTCCACGTCGCCGGCCCACGCCTCGGCGTCGTCCTGCGGCACGTAGCCCAGCTCCGGCGGGAGGTCCCACCACCCGCGCGTGTTGGCGGAGACGCCGTAGACGCACACGAACCCGTCCACGGGCCCGGTCAGCGCGGCCCGGACGAGGCGGCGGGCGTCGTCGTGGCTGAGCCAGGTCGAGAGGTCGCGCTCCGTGACGGGGCGGGGCAGGAACGTGCCGATCCGCAGCGCCACGACCTCGAGCCCGAACTTGTCCGCGTAGAGCCGGCCGAGCGCCTCCGAGAACACCTTCGTCGCCGCGTAGAGGCCGTCCGGACGCGGCGTGGCGTCGCCGTCCAGCCGCTCGCCGACGCGGCGGAAGCCCGTCGCCCGGCCCGACGAGGCGGCGACCACGCGCCGCACGCCCGCCCGGCGCGCCGCGTCGTAGACGTGGAACGCCCCGTGCAGGTTCGGGCCGGCGAGCACGTCGAACGGGGCCTCGTCCGGCACCGCGCCGAGATGGACGATCGCGTCGCAGCCCCGCGCGAGCCCGGGCCACGGGGCGGGGTCGGCGAGATCGGCCGGCGCGAAGCGCTCGCCGGGCCGCAGGCCGGTGGGCGCGTCGCGGTCGGTCAGGACCACCTCGCCGGCGAGCTCGAGCAGCTCGGGCCGGAGGACCGTCGCGATCCCGCCCGCGGCGCCGGTCAGGAGCAGCCGCCTCATCCCGGCAGCTCCTGCTCGAGCTCGAGCACGGGCGCGAACGGGTCGCCGCGCTCGGCGACGCGCGCCAGCACCTCGGCGCTCGTGAACGTCAGGTCGTCCGGGTCGCCGGAGGCGGCCACGGCCTCGACCTCGTCCCAGGCCACCGGGGTCGAGACCGTCGGGGCGTCGCGCGCGCGCAGCGAGTAGACGCAGACCGTCGTCTTGTGCTCGTCGTTCTGGCTCCAGTCGATGAACACCTTGCCCCCGCGCTTGGCCTTCGTCATCTCCGACACGATCAGGTCCGGGTGGCGGCGCTCCAGCACCTGCGCGATCCCCATGGCGAACGTCTTCGTCCGGTCGTACGTGGCCGGCGTGTTGAGCGGGACGTAGAGCTGCATGCCCTTGGAGCCCGACGTCTTCGGGAACGCCTCGAGGCCGAAGTGGTCGAACGCGTCGCGCAGCCGGCAGGCGACCTCGGCGCACTCGACGACCGTCGCCGGCGGGCCCGGGTCCAGGTCGAAGGCGATCATCGTGGGCGCCTTCGGGTCCTCCACGCGGGCGAGCGGCGTGTGCAGCTCCAGGTCGGCGAGGTTGGCCAGCCAGACGAGCGTCGCCAGGTCGCCGGCGACGACGTAGTCGATGTCGCGCGCGTTCGAGCGCGAGTGGATCGTGGCCGTGCGGACCCAGTCCGGCGCGTGGCTCGGGCACTGCTTCTCGTAGAAGAACTGGCCCGTCACGCCGTTCGGGTAGCGCTTCAGCGTGAGGGCCCGGTCGCGCAGGTGCGGCAGCAGGACGGGCGAGACGCGCGTGTAGTAGTCGATCAGCTCGCCCTTGGTGAACCCCGTCGCGGGATAGAACACCTTGTCGAGGTTCGAGAGCGACAGCGTGCGCCCCTCGACCTCGACCTCCACGCGCTTGGCCGCCACGCCGGGGACCGTACCTACTCGCCCAGGCCCTCGACCCGGCGGCCGCGGGCGAAGAAGTCCCACACCTCGACGACGTTGCCCTCGGGATCCTCGACGTAGAGCGAGCGGTCGCCGCCCTCGTGCTCCTCGGGGCCGCGCACGCCGGCGCCGTGGGCGCGCAGCCGGCCGGCGAGCGCGTCCAGCCGGCCGGGCGCCGCCGAGAAGGCGAAGTGGACGTGCCGGCCGCCGCGGTCGCCGTACTCCTTCTCGCCCGGGGACCACAGCCCGAGCCGCGCGTGCTCGCCCGCCGCGAGCCAGACGCGGTCGTCCTCGCGCGACAGGACCTCGAGTCCGAGCACGTCGGCGTAGAACGTCACGAGCCGCCCGAGGTCGGCGGTCTCCAGGGTCAGCTCGGCGAAGCCGTCCGTGTAGGGGTCCATGGTTCGGCGGGCATACCCACGGGTAGCCCGGAGGCATGCCTGCCACGCTCGAGATCCCGAATCCGTCGGACCCGACCGGGCCGATCGTCCCGGAGATCCCGACGGTGCCGGCCGATCCGGTGCCCGGCCCCGAGGCGCCGGACCTGCCCGACGGCCCGGACGCGCCGACGCCCGACGATCCGCTCCCGCCGGAGCCGGACGGCCCTGAGGTGCCGAGTCCGGACCCGGGTGGGCCCGAGACGGATTGACGTTCGCGCTCAAGCCCGGCTGGGACTTCCTCGACACCTTCGACCTCGGAGTCCTGTTCGTCGGGATCGCGGTCTTCGCGGCCGTCGGCGCGCTGTCGCACCAGCGTGAGCGCGCCTTCTCGGCGTCGCTGATCTACCTCGGCCTCGGCGCCGGCGCGGCGCTCGTCATCACCTGGCTCGAGATCGGCTGGATCGACCCGATCGACGACGCCGAGCTGGTCGAGCACCTCGCGGAGGCGGCGCTCGTGATGGCGCTCTTCTCCGCCGGGCTCAAGCTCGACCGCCCCCTGACGTTCCGCGACTGGAGCAGCACGGCGCGGCTCCTGCTGCTCGCGATGCCGGTGACGATCGGCGCGGTGGCGCTGCTCGGCGCCGGGCTGCTGGGCCTGTCGGCCGCCGGCGCGCTCCTGCTCGGCGCGGCGCTCGCGCCGACCGACCCGGTGCTGGCCGGCGACATCGGCGTCGGGCCGCCGGGCGACGAGGACGAGCACGAGCCGAACTTCGCCCTCACCGCCGAGGCCGGGCTCAACGACGGGCTGGCCGCCCCGTTCGTCCTGCTCGGCATCTTCGTGGCCGAGGAGGGCGGCGGCGACTGGGCCTGGCGGTGGCTCGCCGCCGACCTGGTCTGGGCCGTCGGGATCGGGATCGCGATCGGGGCCGGCGTCGGCCTGCTCGCCGCCTGGAGCGTGAAGCGCCTGCACAGCCACGGCATGCTCGTGGCCACGTTCGACGGGTTCCACGCCATCGCGACCGCGCTCGTGATCTACGGGCTCGCGGAGCTCGCGGGCGGCTACGGCTTCCTCGCCGTCTTCGCCGGCGGGCTCGCCTTCCGCCGCTACGAGCGCGACCACGAGCTGAACAAGTCGGTCCACGAGGGGGCCGAGCGGATGGAGAAGCTGCTGGAGCTCTCGGTGATCCTGCTGCTCGGCTCGATGCTCACCGCCACGGGGCTCGGCGTGATCGGCTGGGAGGGCTGGCTCGTCGCCGTGCTGCTCCTGGTCGCCGTCCGGCCGCTCGCGACGCTCCTGTCGCTCGTCGGGTCCAAGATGGACCACGCGGAGGAGAAGGCGTTCGTCGCGTGGTTCGGCGTGCGCGGGGTCGGCACGCTCTACTACCTCGCGGCGATCGTCGCCGCCGGTGCGCTGGACGCCGCCGAGCAGGAGGTCGTCGTCTGGACCTGCATCGCCGCCGTGCTCGTGTCGATCGTCGTGCACGGCCTGACGGCCGGCCCGTCGCTGCGCCGCCTGCTGCTCAGGCGGCGGCCCGCTCCACGGCAGCCGAGTCGATCCGCTCCGCGATGAGGTCGAGCACCGCCGCCTCCAGGGCCGGCTGGTGGATCGGCAGCTCGCCCGGCCGGACCCTGGCGGCGACCCGCTCGAGCGCCGGCCGGATGGTCAGGCCGGCCGCATAGGCGTCGAACACGCGCGGGTCGATGTAGGACGCGCGGCAGACGGCGGGCGTGTTGCCGAGGTAGCGTGACACCTCCTCGATCGCGCGCCGCACGGCGCGCTTGCGGGCGGTCTTCGTCGCCGTCGCCTCGTAGGAGACCGCCAGCGCGACCGCGGCGAGCGCGGTCGCGTTCCACGTGCGGAAGTCCTTGGCGGAGAAGTCGCCGCCGGTCGCCGCCTTGACGTAGTCGTTGATGTCCTCCGAGCGCAGGTCGCGCCACTGCCGGCCGGCCTTGTAGGCGAGCAGCTCCTCGCCGCCGCCGCGCCGCCGCTTGAGCGCGGCGATGATCGCGCTGACCCGTTCGTCCTCGACGCCCTGCCGGCGCCGCTGGCCGCTCTTGGCCGGGAAGTCGAACACCATCAGGCCGTCCGGCTCGACCACGACGTGCTCCTTGCGCAGCGTCGCGAGGCCGTAGGAGTCGTTCTCGGCCGCGTACTCCTCCGAGCCGATCCGGAAGAAGCCCCGCTCCAGCAGGCGCATCGCGGCGGCGAGCACGCACGAGCGGTCGAGCGCGGAGCATGCGCCGAGATCGCGCTCCACCCGCCGGCGCAGCTTCGGCAGCGCGTGGGCGAAGCGCTCCATCTCCGCGAACTTCTCGTGGTCGCGGCGCGTACGCCAGGCATCGTGGTAGCGGTACTGCTTGCGCCCGGCGGCGTCGGTGCCCGTCGCCTGCAGATGCCCGTTGGGATACGGGCAGATCCACACGTCCGCCCAGGCGGGCGGGATCGCCAGCTCGGCGATCCGGGTGAGGACCTCCGGCTCGTCGACCTTGCGGCCGGTGTCGTCCTCGTAGCTGAAGCCGCGGCCGCGCCGCCGGCGGCGGATCCCGGGCCCGGAGCAGTCGGCGCGGCGGAGGCGGGGCGGCATGACTGCGTTCTTCCCCTGGCGCCTGGCTTTAGGCTTCCGCAGGCGTGCCTCCGCTCACGATCGAGACGTCCACCCAGGGACCGGCCACCGTCGTCGCGGTCGCAGGCGAGCTCGACCTCGCCGGCGCGTCCGCGCTCGAGCAGGAGCTGGGCCGCGCGGAGGGCCCCGTCGTGCTCGACCTGCGCGGCCTCGTGTTCATGGACTCGAGCGGGCTGCGCTCGATCGCCATGGCCGCCCAGCGCGCGGAGGCCGCGGGCCGCTCGTTCGCGCTGGTCGAGGGGCCGGAGGAGGTGATGCGCGTGTTCGACATCACCCGCATGCGCGAGCGGCTGGTCTTCGTCGCCCCGCCCGGGGAGCAGGCGCCGGGACCATGAGGCTCGAGGTCGAGCTCTCGCGGGACCCCGACTCCGCCGCCGAGGCGCGGCGGGCGCTCGGCGAGGTGGCCGACCACCTCTCGCCGCGCCGGCTCGAGGATGCGCGGCTGCTCGTCTCCGAGCTGGTCACGAACGCCATCCGCCATGCGGGCCTCGGCGACGACGACGTGATCCTCCTCGTGCTCGTCACCGCCGAGCGCGCGCTGCGGATCGAGGTCTGCGACCCGGGCCGCGGCTTCGAGGTGAGCGAGCCCGAGCCCGACCCGATGCGGCCCTCCGGCTGGGGGCTCTACCTCGTGCGCGAGCTCTCGGACCGCTGGGGCGTCGAGCGCAGCGCCGAGACCCGGGTCTGGTTCGAGCTGGACCGCGACGCCACCTGAGCCGCGCCCCCCGCTACGCGGCGGCCTTCTTGCCCGACGACCGCCCCTTCGCGGAGGACGGCTTCTTCTCGGCCTTGCCGTCGTCCCCCTTGACCGCCGCGAGGCTCGCCTCGAGCGCGGCCATGAGGTCGGGCACCTTCTTGGGCTGCGGGGCCTCGGGCTGGACCGCGATCTCCTCGCCGGCGGCCTTGCGCTCGATCAGCTCGAGCACCTTCTCGCGGTACTCGTCCTTGTACTTCTCCGGCGCGAACTCGGACGAGAGCGAGTCGATCAGCTGCTGCGCCATCTTCAGCTCGCGGTCGGAGATCTTGAGGTCGTCGGCCTCGGGGAGATCGTCGATGTCCTCCGGGGAGACGACCTCGTCGGCGAAGACCATCGTCTCCATCATCAGCGCGCGGCCGAACGCGGGGCGGATGGCCACGAGCTGCTCCTTGGACCGGATCACGACGCGGGCGATGGCGACCTTGTCCGCCTCCTCCATCGCGTGCAGCAGCAGACCGTAGGCCTTCGACGCGCCCTTGTCCGGGACGAGGTAGTAGGGGTGGTCGTAGTAGACCGGGTCGATGTCCTGCAGGTCGACGAAGTCCTCGATGTCGATCGAGCGCGTCTTCTCCGGGTCGAGCGACTCCAGCTCGTCGGGCGTGATCACGACGTAGCGGTCCTTCGTCAGCTCGTAGCCCTTGACGATGTCCTCGTAGGCGATCTCGTCGCCGGTGTCGGAATCGACGCGCTTCTGCGCGATGCGGTGGCCGGTCTTGCCGTTGAGCTGGTGGAAGCGCACGGTCTTGCGGCTCACCGACGAGTAGAGCTTCACGGGCACGTTGACGAGCCCGAAGGAGATGGCGCCGCTCCAGATCGACCGTGGCATGCCCCCATTGTGGCGAAACGGCCGGAAGTCCCGCAATCACCGCATGGTGAGTTGCGTATCTGCTACGGGTCCGTATTATCCGGATCCGTATGAGAACGGTCTGCGAGGGCTCCTTCCACGTCGCGCTGCCGCCCGACCGGGCGGCCGCCCTCTTCACGCCCGAGGGCGAGCGCGCCTGGGCGCCGGGCTGGGATCCGGCGTACCCGGGCGGCCCGGACGGTCCGGTGTTCACGACGCACGACGGTGCGACGGTGTGGCTCGCGCTCGGCGCGCTGCACTACGCCCGCGTCACGCCCGGCGTGCAGGCCGGGACCGTGTCCGTGCGCCTCGAGCCCGAGCAGGGCGGCACCCGTGCCCATGTCGCGTACGACCTCACGGCGCTCTCCCCCGCCGCCGCGCTCGGCGACTTCGAGGCGGGCTTCCCGGCGATGATGCGCGACTGGGAGCGCCGCATCGCGGCGGCGGCGTGATCGCCGGCTGGCAGCGGGCGACGCACCGGCTGCTGGCGGCGCTCGACGCCGAGCTGGCCGGGCTCGGGCTGCCCGCGGCCGAGGTCAACGCGCTCGCGGCGCTCGCGGACGGCCCGCGCACGGCCACCGAGCTCGCCGCGGCGACGGCGCAGCGGCCGTCGACGCTCACCGGCGTGCTCGACCGGCTCGAGGCGCGCGGGCTCGTGGCGCGGCGGCCGAACCCGCGCGACCGCCGCTCGACGCTGATCGAGCCGACGCGGGAGGGCCGCGCTGCCGCGGTCCGCGTCGAGGCCGCGTGCGCCGCCGTCGCGGCGCGGATCGCCGGCACGGTGCCCGAGCGCGACGTGACCGCGGTCACCGAGGCGATCGAGGCGGCGCTGGCAGCACGACCGCGGCCTCCCAGATCCGCTCGCCGCCGGTGACCGTGCGCCGGTGCAGCGCGCGGCCGCGGCGCAGCTCGCGGGCGCCGTCCAGGAGCGGCGCGAGCGGGTCCGCGCCGAAGGCGACGTCGAAGGCGTAGGCCAGCAGGCGGGGCGGCTCGAGCAGCGCGAGCCCGGCCGCGACGGCCTCCGGCGGGAGGTGCCCGCCGCCCACCGAGCCGACGCAGGCCATGGCGTTGGGCCGCGCCGCCCGCACGGCATCCACCTCGTCCGGTGCGAGCGCCGTCAGGTCGGCGGCGAGGTATGCGCCGTAGAGGCCGGGCCGGTCCCGGAGCGCCGCGGCGCGCGCCTCCGGGAGCAGGTCGAGCCCGACGACGGGGTCGAGTCCCGCCGCCGCGAGCGCCTCGCCGGACACGCCGTTGCCCGCCCCCGCGTCGAGCACGCGCACCGCCCCCGGGTCGAGGCCCAGCTCGCCCGCGGCCTGCGCGAGCAGCCCCGCCAGCCGCGCCGGCGTGCGGCAGCCGAGCCGCCGCATGACGATCTCCTCGTACAGGCCGGGCACGGCGTAGACGCGGGCGTACTCGTGGATCCGCAGGCGCTCCACGCGGCCGCCCGCGTGACGGACCTCGACCAGCTCGCCGCCGGCGTCGCGCGCGGGCTGCGGCGGGAAGACGAGCTCGAACGGCGGGCTCAGCCGGCGCCCACCGCGTCGGTCACCGCGTCGATCTCCTCGGGCGACAGCGTCAGCTCGGCGGCGCGCGCCGAGTCGGCGATCGTCTCCGGCCGCGACGAACCGGGGATCGGGATCACCGTCGGGCTCAGCGCGAGCAGCCAGGCCAGCACGACCTGCTGGGGCGACACGCCGTGCGCCTCGGCGGCGTCGGCCACCGGCGAGACCTCGGACGTCCCGTCCGCGTTGCCGATGCCGCCGAGCGGCGACCACGGCAGGAAGGCGAGCCCGTGCTGCGCCGTCAGCGCCACCTCGCCGTTCCCGATCGGGGAGGTGAAGTCGAGCGCGAGCTGGTTCTGGACGCTCGTGAGCTCGACGATCCCGCGCGCCTCCTCGATCTGGGCGGTGTCGGCGTTGGAGATCCCGGCCCAGCGGATCTTGCCCTCGTCGAGGAGCTCCTTGAGCGCGCCGACCGACTCCGCGTAGGGCACGTCGGGGTCCGGGCGGTGGAACTGGTAGAGGTCGATGCGGTCGGTCTCGAGCGCCTGCAGCGACGCCTCGCATGCGCGGCGCAGGTACTCGGGGCGGCCGTTGAGGTTCCAGGCGCCGCCCTCCCGGGTGTGGCCGCCCTTCGTGGCGATCAGGACGCCGTCGCGCCGGCCCTTGAGCGCCTTGGCGATCAGCCGCTCGTTGTGGCCGAAGTCCGCCTCGCCGAGGCAGTAGGCGTCGGCGGTGTCGATCAGGTTCACGCCGGCGCCGAGCGCGGCGTGGATCGTCCGGATGGCGCGGTCCTCGTCCGGGCGGCCGCTGACGGACAGCGGCATGCCGCCGAGGCCGATGGGGAAGACCTCGGCGTCGCCGAGGGTTCGGGTCTGGGTCATGTGCCAGGGCTACCCGAAGCGCACATCTTCGGGCGCCACGTCGTCGCGCAGCCCCTTGTAGGAGGGCTGGCGCAGCGTGCCGGCGGTCGTGCGCTCGGTGAAGTCGACGCGCGCGACGAGCTCGGGCCGCACGAGCTGCGTGGGTTTCGGCGGCTGGCGGCCGGCGAACGGGCTCGTGTCGGTGCTCAGCGGCTCGAGCAGCCGGCCGAGGCGGATCAGCTCGGCCTCGGTGAAGCCGGTCCCCACGCGGCCGGCGTACCGCAGCACCCCCTCCTCGTCGGGGATCCCGATCACGAGCGCGCCGAGCCGGCCGGAGCGGCCGCCCTCGCCGGCGAGCCAGCCGCCGATCACGACGTCCGTGGTGCCGATGTTCTTGACCTTCACCCAGCCCGACGTGCGGCGGCCGGGGGTGTAGGGGCAGTCCAGCCGCTTGGCGATCACCCCCTCGAGCTGCTGCGCCCGCGTCGCCGCCAGCAGCGCGGCGCCGTCCCCCACGTGGTGGGCGGGCGCCTGCCACGTCGGCCCCTGCAGCTCGAGCGCCGCGAGCGCGTCGCGCCGCTCGTCGTAGCGCAGCGCCATCAGCGAGCGGCCGTCGAGGTAGAGCAGGTCGAACGCGATGTAGTGCACGGGGTCCTGCTGGGCGAGCCGCCGGATCGCATGGTCGGACGCGAGGTGCATGCGGCCCTGGAGCTTCTGGAAGCTGGGCCGGGCGCCGTCGAAGGCGACGACCTCGCCGTCGAGGATCACCTCGTGCCCGGCGAGCGCCTGCGCGAGCGGGCGCAGCTCCGGGTAGCGGGGGGTGATGTCGCGGCCGCTGCGCGCCTGGAGCCTCAGCCGGCCGCCCTGCACGAAGGCGATGGCCCGCACGCCGTCCCACTTGATCTCGTACGCCCAGTCGCCCTCGTCGCGCGGCAGGTCGCCGGTGCGCGCGAGCATCGGCTCGAGCTTCTCGGGCATGGGCTCCCGGTCCGGATCGTCCGGCGGGTCCATGCGGTGGATCATCCAGTCGTCACCGCGCGTGCGGAACAGCACGTAGCGCCCGCGGACGCGCTCGCCGTGGAACGTGACCATGACCTCGTCGTCGCGGAACTTGTGCAGCTCGAACGTGCCGGCGTCCCAGATCTTCATCGTCCCGGCCCCGTACTGGCCGGCGGGGATCTCGCCGTGGAACTCGAGGTACTCGAGCGGGTGGTCCTCGGTGCGCACGGCGAGGTGGTTGCGCTCGGGGCCGGGCGGGATGCCTCGGGGCACCGCCCAGGAGGCGAGGACGCCGTCGTGCTCGAGCCGGAGGTCCCAGTGCAGGGCGCGCGCGTGGTGCTCCTGGACCACGAAACGGGGTGCATCCGACGCGCCGGAAGCGGGTACGGGGTCCCCGGGCGGCTCAGGGGTCGCCCCGGGATCGCGCTTGTGGCGATAGCGCTCGAGCGGGTCCGCCATCCGCCAGTCTTACCCGATCCGCGGTCGGTGCGTCCCCGCACGGGTTAGGACGTCGGCGTTGCGGGTATCGTTCGGCCGCACATGGACGCCAATCCGATCGTGCTGGACGACGCCGCCGGTGACGTGGTGGTCGTCGTCGTCGAGGGCGAGCACGACATCTACACCGCACCCACGCTCCGCGACCGGCTCGACGAGGCGATCGCCCGCGGCGGCGGCGTGGTGGTCGACCTGACGGGCGCGACCTTCGTCGACTCGTCGGTCCTCGGCGCGCTCCTGGACGCCCGCCGCCGGGCCCTCGAGGCGCACCAGGGCTTCGTGGTGTGCCTCGGCGACGCCGTCGAGCCCGGCGTGCAGCGCATCCTCGACATCACGGGCCTCGTGCCCGTCCTGCCGGTCATCAACGGCCGCGACGCGGCGATCGAGGCCGCGCGCGCCAACGGCAACGGCGCAGGCGGATGATGGCCGCCGCCGTCCCGGACGTGCGTCTCACGATGCCCGCCCGGCCGGAGGGCGTGGCGGTCGTCCGGCAGGCGCTCGCGGGGATGGCCGACGCGCTCGACTTCGACGCCGCCGTCCTCGCGGACATGAAGATGGCCGTGTCGGAGGCGTGCACGAACGTCGTCGTCCACGCCTACGACCACGCCGACGGGTTCATCGAGGTCGAGATGGCGGCCGACGAGCACGGCCTCACGATCCGCGTCCGCGATCACGGCAGCGGCATCCAGCCCGGCGCCGAGCGCACCCGCGAGGTGCCCGCGCTGGGGCTCGGGCTGCCGCTGATCGCCGCGCTGTCGGACGCGTTCGAGCTGCGCGGCAGCTCCGGGCAGGGCACCGAGGTCCAGATGACGTTCCACTACGCGCGCGACGCCGACCCGGTCGCCGACAACCCGGTCCAGGGCACCGTCGGGCTCGACGGTCGCTGGGACCCGGGTGCGGCGCGCGAGACGCCGCACGGCTGAGCCGGGGTACGGGCAACCGCCTCGACATGCGGCCCGGCCGCCGCTACCTTGGTGTGCGAAGGCCTCTGCGCACCTCCCGTCTCATCCACGCCGCGCCCGCGGCTCACACGACCGGCCGCTGACCTGCGCCGGCGCCCGGCACCCTGTGCCGCCCGCGCCCTGCGCTCCCGCCGCCGGTCCCTGAGCCCGTCCCTCACGCGCGCCCCCCGGCGCGCTGCACCCTTTCGCGCACTGGAGACCCACCGTTGTCATCGCACTTCCCGGGCGGCCTGACCGCCCTCGGCTGGACCCCGCGCCTCGAGGCCGCCTTCGCGGCGCTCGGGCGCCCCGACCTGATCCCCGCCCGCGTCGCCGCGGTCCATCGCGGGCGGCTCGACCTCGTGATCGCGGACGGCGCGCTCACCGGCCTGCCGTCGGGCCGCATGACCCATGAGGCGGCGACCGCGGCCGACCTGCCGTCCGTCGGCGACTGGGTGGCCGCCGACCCCGCGACCGGGACCGTCCACGCGCTGCTGCCGCGCCAGGGCGGGATCGCGCGCGCCGCGGCGCTCGACCGCGCCGAGCCGCAGGTGCTCGCCGCGAACGTCGACGTGGCGCTCATCATCGGATCCCTCAATCTCGACTTCAACCTGAGACGCATCGAGCGGTTCCTCACGCTGGCCGCCGATGCGGAGGCCGAGCCGCTCGTGGTGCTCTCCAAGGCCGACCTCTCCGAGGACGCCGCCGCCGCGGTGCTGGACGTGCGCGCCGCGCTCGGCGGGACTGTGCCCGTGCTGGCGCTGAGCGTGGTGGACGGCACCGGGATGGAGGCGCTGGGCGCGTGGCTGCGGCCCGGCCGCACCGCGGTGCTGCTCGGATCCTCCGGCGTCGGCAAGACGACGCTGCTCAACCACCTGACCGGCGAGGAGCGGCCGACGCTGCCGGTCCGCGCCGACGACGACCGAGGCCGGCACACGACGAGCCATCGCGAGCTCGTCCCGCTCGCCAGCGGTGCGCTCGTGATCGACACCCCGGGGCTGCGCCTCCCGCGCATCTGGGAGCAGGCGGCCGGGCTGCGCAGCGTGTTCGCCGACGTCGACGACCTTGCGCAGCATTGCCGCTTCGGCGACTGCTCGCATCGCGGCGAGCCGGGGTGCGCCGTCGCGGCGGCGATCGCGGACGGGCGGCTCGACCCCGGCCGCCTCGACGGGCTCGAGAAGCTGGCGCGCGAGGAAGCGTGGCTGGCGACGCGGCGCGACCAGCGGGCGCGGTCGGAGCGCCAGCGCGTCACGAAGCAGATCCATAAGGAGCAGCGCCGGCTGTATCGCCAGCGAGGGCGTTGAACCCGGAGGGCGTCGGTGCGAACATGTGTTCGCATATGACCTCCTCGGGCTCCCCGTACGCGCGGTTCCAGCGCGCCCTCGTCACCGGCAACCTCACCCTGATCCGCTCGGCGGCCGCCGAGCTGCCGCGGATCGGGGTGGCCGAGGCGGCGGCGATGCTGCTCGTGATCCAGCGCGCGGACCCGGAGCAGTACGAGCGCGCGGCGATCCGGTGGCTCGGCCGGCTCTGCCTGGAGCAGCGCACGCGCGTCGACCTCGAGGACCTCAGCCGGGCGGCGGCCGCACTCGATGCCCTGCCCGAGCGGCCGGAGGACGCGCGCCGGCTCCTCGCCGAGGTGTGCCGCCGCGCCGGACAGGCGCAGGCCGCGGCGGTGTTCGGGCTCTAGGCGGCCTCGCGCAGCGCCGCGAGCTCGCGCATCCGCCCCAGCCGGCCGAGCGCGCGCGACTCGATCTGGCGCACCCGCTCGGGCGTGATGCCGAGCTGGCGGCCGATCTCGCGCAGCGGCGTCGGCTCGCTGCCGGCGATGCCGTAGCGCAGCTCCACGACCTTGCGCTCGCGCTCGGGCAGCTCGTGCAGCGCGAGGTGCAGCGCCTCGGTGCGGAGCGAGACGTGGACCTCGTCCTCGGGGGCGGGCCCGTCGGACGGCAGCAGGTCGCCGAAGGCGGCGTCGTCCTCCTCGCCGAGCGGCCGGTCGAGCGACGTGACGGCCCGGGCCGCATCGCGCAGCGCGCGCAGCTCCTCGATCGAGAGGTCGGCCTCGACGGCCAGCTCGGCGTCGGTCGGCGCGCGGTCGAGCTTGAGCGCGAGCGCGTTCTCGGCACGCGCGAGCTTGCGCTGGTTGCGCACGAGGTTGATCGGCAGCTTGATCGTGCGGGCCTTGGCGTCCATCCCGCGCTCGACCGCCTGGCGGATCCACCAGGTCGCATAGGTCGAGAAGCGGTAGCCCTTGCGCCAGTCGAACTTCTCGACCGCGCGGATCAGGCCGAGGATGCCCTCCTGGATGAGGTCGAGCAGCGTGAGCTCGGAGCCCTGGTACTTCTTGGCGATCGACACGACCAGGCGCAGGTTCGCGTTGATCATGCGGTCCTTGGCGTCGAGGTCGCCGCGCTCGATCCGCTTGGCGAGGTCGATCTCCTCCGACGGGGTCAGCAGCCGGTGGCGGCCGATCTCGTTGAGGAACAGCTGCAGCGCGTCGGTCGTGGCCGTCGCGAGCGCGACGTCGTCGAGCGGGAGCTGCTCGTTCTCGCGGCCGCAGTCGTCGCGCAGCTCGATGCCGCGCTTGTCGAGCTGCTCGTAGAGCTGCTCGAGGTCGGTCTCGGCGAGGTCGAGGGCCTGGACCAGCTCATCGACTTCGGACAGGCTGACACAGCCCTGCTGCTCCCCGCGGTCCAGCAGAGCGGCGATTGGTCCCCCGAGCGCGTCCGTGCCGCTGGTCAAGGCCATTCCGGTGAATTGGTGTCCCGAAGAGGATGGTCGTAAACGCCCCCGGACGGTCGTGGCGTTTGTATCGAGCGCGCTCGTGGAACCCCGGTTGCGACGAACGGAGGGGATTTCATGCTCGAACGATTCAAGCGCAGCTCCGACGACGGGGGGATTCACCGGACCGGTGGCGTGGCTACCGCCGAGCGGCCGGACGACACCGCCGTCCAGGACCACGTCACCGATGAGGAGCGTACCGCGCGGCGCGCGGCGCGCGAAGATGCCCGCGTTCCGGGCCCCGCCACGCCGTCCGCGCTGGAGGTCGCCCGCGCCCGCCAGCGGGACGAGTTCGGCGGCATCAACTGGGGCGCCAGCTTCTTCGGCTGGCTCGTCACGATCGGCGTGGCGACGCTGCTCACCGCGCTGCTCGCCTCGGCGGGCGCGTCGATCGGCCTGACCGTCACCGACTCCGCGGTGGCGCGCGCGGACGAGATCGGCCTCCTCGGCGGCATCGCGCTGCTCGCGGCCCTGATCGTCGCGTACTACGCCGGCGGCTACGTCGCAGGGCGGATGTCGCGCTTCGACGGCGCCCGCCAGGGGATGGCCACCTGGGCGATCGGCCTGGTCGTGACCGTCGGGCTCGCCGTCGTGGGCGTGATCCTGGGCGACGAGTACAACGTGCTCGAGGGCCTGAACCTGCCGTCGCTGCCCGTCGGCGACCAGTCGTTCGCGTCGGGCGCGGTCATCGCCATCGCCGCCATCCTGATCGGCACCGCGCTCGCCGCGGTCGCCGGCGGCAAGGTCGGCGAGCGCTACCACCGCCGCGTCGACCGGGCCGGCTTCATCGACTGACGCCGAGGCCGCGGCGCGCATCACTTCGCGCCCCGCCGGGTAAGCCATGAGACACTGCCGAAGCGTCCCGGCGCGGCCGGGGCGTGGAGGACGAACCGCAGTCCGGCAGGGGACTGCCCGGGAGGACCAATTGCCGCACCAGCCGTACGCCCCCCAACCGCGAGCCCGCGCATGAGGACCGAACAGATCCCGCTGCTCAAGGCGGACCCCGATCTCGGAGGCCTCCTCGCCGAGCCGCGCCGCTCGGACGCCGAGCGCCGCCTGCTCGTGAGCACGCACCGCCTCGGCGTCGGCCCGTGGGACGTCTCGCGGCTGTCGGGCGCGAGCGCCGACCACATCGGCCTGCTCGTGCTCGAGGGCGTGATCGCCCGCGAGCTGATCGTGGCCGACCACGTCAGCGCCGAGCTGCTCGGCCCGGGCGATCTGCTGCGCCCGTGGCAGGCCGCGTCCAAGAGCGAGCTGCTGCCCGTGGACGCGGAGTGGAGCGTGCTCTCCCCCTCGACGCTCGCCGTGCTCGACCGACGCTTCGCCGCCGAGGTCTCGCAGTACCCCGAGATCACGGCCGCGCTGTTCGACCGGCTCTCGGAGCGCTCGCTGCGGCTCGCCACCACGCAGGCGATCTCCCAGCTCACGCGCGTCGACCGCCGGCTCAAGGCGCTCTTCTGGCACCTCGCCGAGCGCTGGGGCCGCGTCGGCGGCGAGGGCGTGGTGATCCCGCTCGCGCTGACCCACCGCATCCTCGGGCAGCTCGTCGGCGCGCGCCGGCCGACCGTCTCGACCGCGCTGAGCGAGCTCGCCGAGCGCGACGAGCTGGTCCGCCGCGCCGACGGCTCCTGGCTGCTGCGCGGCGATCCGCCGGACGCTTCGACGCTGGAGCGCAACGCCGCCCGCCACGCGCGGGTCGGCGACCTGCTGCGTCCCGCGCGGCGCTTCACGCGCGGCAGCGCCCCGGTGGGCACCGGCTAGCGTCGCCCGGCCGGGCACCGGGTACGACGCACCCGGAACCCCGACCGACAGGAGACGCATCCCATGACCGTCCGCAACGCCTCGGAGGGCATCCTCTCCGACGAGCGCGCCGAGAAGCGCGAAGAGCTCGTGGAGATGCTCAAGAAGGCCTACTGGATGGAGCTCGAGACGGTGATCAGCTACATCACCAACTCGGTCAATCCCGACGGCGTGCGCGCGCAGGAGATCGTCGAGTCCCTGCAGGAGGACATCCAGGAGGAGCTCGGGCACGCGCAGCAGTTCGCGAACCGCATCAAGGAGCTCTACGGCGTCGTGCCGGGCTCGCTCGAGTTCACACCCGAGCAGTCCTACCTGCAGCCGCCCGAGCACCAGACCGACATCACGCACGTCATCAGGGGCGTGATCGAGGCCGAGACCGGCGCGATCGAGCACTACAACCGCATCATCGAGTTCACCGACGGCGTGGACTTCGTCACGCAGGACATGGTCATCGCGATCCTGCGCGACGAGGAGGGCCACCGCCGGCTCTTCGAGGGCTACCTGCGCGAGTACGAAGCCGAGGGGCTCGCGTGAGTAACGTCGCCGAAGGCGAGCGGCGAGGAACGAGCACGCTCGCCTGGCAGGCGAAATAGACTTTCAGCATCACCGCATGGAAGACGGAGACCGCAGCGGGCAGCGGCTGGTACGAGCCGCTGCTCGACCTGCTGCCTTCGCCGCTGCTGCTGATCGACGTCGAGAGCGCGCGCGTCTTCTTCGCGAACCGCGCGGCGCACCGGATGGCCGGGGGATCGTTCCCGCTCGAGCTCGAGCGCCCCGAGTACGCCCGCGTCGCGGCGGGTGAACGGATCGAGAACCTCCAGGTCGAGTGGCCGACGCCCGACGGGGACCGCTCGCTCGTGGCCTCGGGCGGCATCGTCGTGCCGCCGGGGCGCCCGCCGGTCGCGGTCCTCACCTTCGAGGACGTGACCGAGCTCGCCTCGGGGCGCCGCGCCGACGCGCTCGCCCGCGACGAGCTCGAGGCGATCCTTACCGGCGTCGCCGACGCCGTGACCGTGCAGGACACCCGCGGGCGCCTGGTCTACGTCAACGACGCGGCAGTGCGGCTCCTGGGCGAGCAGATCGGCCGTCCGGATCGCGCGAGCCTGCTCGCCGCCGAGCCGAACGAGCTCGCGGCCGGCTTCGAGATGCTCGACGAGGACGGCCGCCCGCTCGCGGTCGACAAGCTCCCGGGGCGCCGGGCGCTCATGGGCGAGGAGCCGGAGCCCCTGATCGTCTGCTACGTCGTCCGCGCCACCGGCGAACGCCGCTGGTCGCGCGTGAAGGCCCGGCCGATGCGCTCGCCGGCGGGCACCGTGACCCGTGCGATCAACGTCATCGAGGACATCACCGACCTCAAGCAGGCCGAGCTGACCCAGCGGCTGCTGGCCGATGCCGGGCGCGTGCTGGCCGGCTCGCTGGACTACGAGGAGACGCTGCGCCGGGTGGCCTGGCTCGCGGTGCCCGACCTCGCCGACTGGTGCATGGTCGACATCTTCACCGACCGCGGGCTCGAGCGCGTCGCCGTGGCCTGCGCCGACCCCGCGCGCAGCGAGCACGCGCACCGCATGCAGGGCATCTTCATCGACCCCACCGCGAAGATCGGGCCCGCGGCGGCCGCCCGCACCGGCCGCGCCGAGCTGTACCCCGTGGTCGACGAGGACCATCTGCGCCGCACCGCGCTCAACCCCGCGCACCACGCGGCGATCCGCGAGCTCGGCGTGCGCTCGGCGTGCAGCGTGCCGCTGACGCTGCGCGGCCAGCGCCTCGGCGTGATGACGCTGTCCACGACCGACTCGGGCCGCCGGCTCGGCCCGGAGGAGCTCGTCGTGCTCGAGGAGCTCGGCCGCCGCGCCGCGGTCGCGGTGGACAACGCGCGGCTGCACCGCCAGCGCAGCGCGATCGCCCGGACGCTGCAGAACTCGCTGCTGCCGCCGGTGCTGCCCGAGATCGCGGGCGTCGAGACGGCGGCGCTGTACCGCGCGGCGGGCGAGGGCACCGACGTCGGCGGGGACTTCTACGACCTGTTCACCGTCGCCGACGACGAGTGGATCGCGGTCATGGGCGACGTCTGCGGCAAGGGCGCCGAGGCGGCGGCCGTGACGGCGCTGGCGCGCTACACGATCCGCACCGCCGCGGTCCGGCGGCGCTCCCCCGCGGCCATCCTGCGCTGGCTCAACGACGACATGCGGCGCCAGGACCTCGACGGCCGCTTCTGCACGATCGCCTGCGTGCACCTGGACACGTCGCGGACGGTGATCCGCGCACGGGTCGCGTGCGGCGGCCATCCCCCGGCGCTGCTGCGGCGAGAGGACGGGCGCGTCGAGACGGTGGGCGCGCCCGGCACGCTGCTCGGGCTCGTGCCCGACCCGCAGCTCACGGACGAGGCGGCCGAGCTCGGCGCGGGCGACGCGCTCGTCCTCTACACGGACGGCATCACGGAGGCCCGGGCGCCGGAGCGGATCCTGGGCGACGCGGAGCTGCTGGCCGCGCTGGCGGCGGTCCCGCCGGGCTCGGCGCAGCGGATCGTGGAGCAGCTGGCGGCGCTCGCGGTGGGCAAGGAGGGCACGCCGCCGCGCGACGACATCGCCCTGCTCGCCCTGCGCGCGCGCGGCTAGGACGCCGCGCCGCGGCCGGATGGCCGCGGCGAGGTCAGTTCCGGGGGTTGCCCGTCGCCTTGCCGTCGTCGTTGTCGGGCGGGTCGGCGTCCGGGCGCGACTGCTCGCGCACGGCGGACTCGCCGTCCTCGCGCGCGTCGTCCGGCGAGGCGCCCGGCGGGCCCTCCTCGGGATAGCCCGAGTCGGGCTGGTCGAACGGCTCGGAGCTCACGTCCTGCGCTCGAGGTCGTCGACCTCGGCGGCCTTCTCGTCCGCCCGCTCCTCGTGGCGCGCCCGCTCGTCCTTGGCCTCGCCCTTGCGCTCCTCCAGGCGGCCCTCACGGCGGGTGTCGGCGTCGTCCGTGAGATCGCCCACGGCCTGCTTGACGCGTCCGCTGATCTTGTCGGTGATTCCCATGCGGTGAGCCTCACCGGCGCCGGGCCGCGGGAAACGCCGCACGTCACGCCCAGGACGTCTCAGCCGTTGTGCTCGGCCACGGTCCGCAGCCGCTCGAGCGCGCGGCGGATCAGGCGCGACACGTGCATCTGGGAGACGCCGACGCGCTCCGCGATCTCGGCCTGCGTGAGGTCCTCGACGAAGCGCAGGTGCAGCACGAGGCGGTCGCGCGCCGGCAGCGCCGCGAGCGTCGGTGCGATCGTGGCGCCGTACTCGACGAGCTCGAACCGGCCGTCCTCGACGCCGATCGACTCCGCGTAGGTCTCGCCGTCGCCCTCGTCGCCGAACCGGTAGGACTCGAGCGAGACGGCGTCGTAGGCGCCGGCGGCCTCCATCGCCTCCAGCACCTGCTCGGTGGAGAGCTCGAGCGCGTCGGCCACCTCCGCAGCCGAGGGCGAGCGTCCCTTGCGGCGGGACAGGTCCTTGACGGCGTTGTCGACCTGCATCACGCGCTCCTGCATCCCGCGCGGGACGTGCACGGCCCATCCGTTGTCGCGGAAGTACCGCTTGAGCTCGCCGAGCATCGTCGGCACGGCGTAGGACGAGAACGCGGTCTCGCGCGCGGGGTCGAACCGGTCGATCGCCTTGATCAGGCCGAGCGTGGCCACCTGGACGAGGTCGTCGAGCGGCTCGTCGGAGCGCCGGTAGCGCCGGGCCATCCGGCGCGCCAGGGGCAGCAGCCGCTCCACGAGCGATTCGCGGGCCTGCTGGTCGCCGTGGCGGTGGTAGCGGATCAGCAGCCGCCGATCCTCCTGCGCGCGGGACACGCCCCCGTCATCGACGCCGTTCGGCGCGGCGGAGTGGTCTGTCGTCGGTTGCGGATCGACGGGGGCCGTCCGCTGCTGACTCGGTTCCAATCCTCTCCTGGGCGGCCGAGGGGCGAAGCGGTGCTGCAGACATCTTTAGCAGCGATCCGCTCCGGCCACGACCTTTGGCTCCCAGTCCCATTCCTGACGGAACTGGGAGACAGACCGGTCTCGGTACTAGCCCTGGGGGCGCTGGGCCTCGTGCCGGCCCTCGGCGAACTCCTCCACGAGCTTCGCGGTGAACGCCTCCAGGTCGTCCGGCTTGCGCGAGGTGACGAGCCCCTGGTCGACGTGGACCTCCTCGTCGACCCAGGTCGCGCCGGCGTTGCTGAGGTCCGTCCGCAGCGACGGCCAGGACGTCAGCGTACGGCCGCGCACCACCTCGGCGTCGATCAGCGTCCACGGGCCGTGGCAGATCGCCGCCACCGGCTTCGCCTGGTCGAAGAACGCCCGCACGAAGGCGACCGCGGCCGGGTCGGCGCGCAGGAAGTCCGGGTTGGCGACGCCGCCCGGCATCACGAGGCCGTCGTAGCGGGAGGCGTCGGCCTCCTCGACGGTGTGGTCGACCGCGAAGGTGTCGCCCTTGTCGAGGTGGTTGAAGCCCTGGATGTGCCCGGCCTCGAGCGAGACCAGCTCGGGCGTGCCGCCGGCCTTCTCGACGGCCTGCCACGGATCCGTGAGCTCGACCTGCTCGACGCCGTCGGTGGCGATGAACGCGATCGTCTTGCCCTGCAGCGCTCCGGCCATGCCGGCTCCTCTCGGTCGCGGTGGTCCCGAGAAGGATCGACCACTCCCGTTCGCCGCAAACCTGGCACGGGTCGCGCCGTTTGCTCCCAGACCGCCCGGGTAGCCCAGGCCCATGGAGTACCTCATCCCCCTGGTCCTGGTGCTGCTGATCGTCGCGGGCTTCGTGACGTTCATGGTGCTCAACGCGACGAAGAAGAGCGGCCCCGTCGCGACGTCGGACGAAGCACCGGGCATCGGCCCGGACGAGACGCCGCTGGGCGACACGACGCAGCACGCAGGCGAGCAGGACGCGCAGGGCCGGACCGTCGAGAGCCCGGAGGGCGGCGCCGACGAGCCTTCTGCGGAGCGCCCCGGCGACGGCGGCGCAGACGGCCGCATCCGGCCCGGCGAGGCCGAGGGGGAGGAGGCGGCGCCGCCCGCCTCCGAGCGGCTCGCCAACCGCGAGCCGTGAGCGCTTCCGCCATGTTCAGGTCAGATTGAGATCTTCTTGCGTCAAGATGTTTGTGGCTGGAGATCCCGGGCATCAGTATCGCGTCGCGTCGCTTCAAGTTCCGGATGCCCTCCACATCACCCGGTAGGCGCAACACCCTCCTCCTCATGGCCGAGGCGCCCCCGGGCGCCTCGGTCCGTTTCGGGGCCAGGTCGCCGGGTAGCCCGCGTGACATGACCCCCCATCCACTGCCGCCCATCCCCGGGCCCGACCCGGCGCCGGTCCCCGGACCGGATCCGGCGCCGCCGACCCCCACGCCGGGGCCGGACCCGCTGCCGCCCGACCCCAACCCGCTGCCGATCTGACGTGCGGACCGTCGAGCAGACGCCCACCGAGGCGGCGGACTACGCCGTCCTGACGGTCGTCTACGGCGCGCTGCTCGCCGGCGTGGCCCACGCCTCGCGGGGCCGCGAGCCGATCCCGCGCGCCGAGCTGGTGCCGCTCGGGGCGGCGACGTTCGCCCTCTCCAAGCTGATCGTCCACGAGAAGGTCGAGACGTGGCTGCGCCGCCCGTTCGTCGCGGAGCCGGCCGAGGGCCGCCGGCGCCCGCGGGGGCGGCGCCTGCGCTACGCCGTCGGCGAGCTCCTCGACTGCACCCGGTGCATGGGCGCGTGGAGCGCGCTCGGCCTCGTCGCGCTCCGCATGCAGTCGCCGGCCGCCGGCCGGACGGTCGCCGCCGTCCTCGCCGCGTCCGCCGGCAACGACATGCTCCAGACCGGATACTCCCTGCTGTGCGCGAGGGCCAACGCCGAGCAGACGCGCGCGCGTGAGGCCGAGCGCGGAGCCGGCCTCAGGGCCGCCTGAGCGCGGCCTCGACCGAGGGCGCGGACGCGAGCACGTCGTCGGTCCGCGTCAGCTCGAGGAGGCGCACGACCGCCGGGGGCACCGCCGCGAGGACGAGCGTCCCGCCGGCGAGGCGCAGCGCGCCGTCGGCGCGGAGCAGCTCGCGCAGGGCCGACGAGTCCACGAACGTGACCGCGGTCATGTCGAGCACGACCGTGCGCGCGCCGGTGGCCGCGGCGGCCTCCAGCTGCTCACGCACCACGGGTGCGGCGGCGAGGTCCAGCTCGCCCGCGAACGTCAGCACGACGTCCCCCGCCGGCGTGGTGCACGACTCGACCGCGTACGCGCAAGGCGGGCGGATCCCGAGGGCGTCGACGGTCGATCTCTCAGTCGCGTGCTCGTCCATCCGGCGGCGCGAATACTACGGTGCGGAGCGTCGCGTGTGAACGCCCGCGCGGCTGGGCGATCTGTGTCAGCACGGCAACACTCGCAGCGGCGCGTTAGGCGCGTTCGCGGCCTGGGTACAGGACTGACCAGCATGGCTCCCCACCACTCCCTGGACGCACCGCATGGAGTCCGGGGCACCGAGCCGGGCGACCGCGACCTCCCCACCGCGGTCAGCAGCCGCTCCACGGCCGCCCCGGTCCCCGCCCTCGGCTCCGACATCCGCCTCACGCTCCCCGCGCGGCCCGAGAACGTCGCGGTGGTCCGGCACGTGCTGGGCGCCCTCGCCGAGGTGCTCGGCCTGCCGCGCTCCGTGACCGACGACCTGCGGCTCGCCGTCACCGAGGCCTGCACGAACGTCGTCCGGCACGCCTACGCGGACGAGAACGGCAGCATCGACGTCATCGTGCGCCCGCAGGGCGACGCGCTCGAGGTGATCGTGGCCGACACGGGCGAGGGCGCCGGGCCGAGCAGCGACACCGCCGGCCCCGGTCTCGGCCTGCCGCTGATCGCGGCCCTGGCGGACGACTTCAAGGTCGAGCACACGCCGCGCGCCGGCCGCCGGCTGTGCATGCGCTTCCGGCGCAGCCACCCCGCCCCCGCCCTGGGGCTCGCGTGACGGACGGCGAGGCGCCGACGCGCGTGTCGATCGCGTCCGGTCCGCTCGTCGGCCCGGTGCTGCGGCGGGTCGTCGGGATGTTCGCCGCCCGCGCCGACCTCCCGCTCGACCGCCTCGACGACGCCGTGCTCGTCGCCGACCTCGTCGCCGCCCGCGCGCCGGCGCACGTGGCCGGCGAGACGGTCGACGTGCAGCTGGCGTCCAGCACCCGCTCGCTCGACCTCCGCGTCGGCCCGCTGCGGGCGGGCGGCGGCAAGGCGCTCGTGGTCGACGCCGCCGTGCCCGGCGTGGGCAACGTGATCGAGCGGCTGGCGGACGCGCTCGACGTCGAGACCGAGGACGGCTACGACTACCTGCGCGTCCGGCTCGCGTACGGCGGCCGGGATTAGCCGCCCGGCGGGATTAGGAACTGCACAGGCCGGGAAGAGGCTGGAGGCGATGGCGATCGAGTTCGCGATAGACGACCGGCGGCCCGACGACGACACCCACGTGGTGGCCGTGACCGGGGAGATCGACCTGTTCACCGCCCCGGAGTTCAAGCAGCGCCTGATGGCGCCCATCCTCGCCGGCGTCGAGCGCGTGATCGTCGACCTCACGCAGACGACGTTCATCGACTCCTCGAGCCTCGGCGTCCTGATCGGCGCGCATCGCCGGCTGAAGGCGCGCGGCGGGCGGCTCGTGGTCGCCTGCGACACCGACGCGATCGTCAAGACCTTCCGCATCACCGGCCTCGACAGCGTCTTCGTGCTGGTCAGCACGCCGGAAGCCGCGCTCGGCGAGAACGCCGAAGCGGCGTAGCCTTCCGCCGGTGGACGGCGGCACCGGCTTCCCCAGCGCGGACGCGCAGGACGACTTCACGCGCGCGCGGCGCGCGCAGCTGCTCGCCGACCTCGGCCGCCGCCTGCGGCGGGAGCCCGACGACGTCGCGCTGATCCTGCCGTTCGACGAGGTGGTCGAGGCGCTCGGCATGGTCGGCGAGACCGAGCTCGGGCTCCAGACGATCCCGCTGCACTCGGTCGTCGGCACCGTCGACCGCACGCGCGACTTCGACCGCGGCTTCCGGCCGACGACGCCGCGGGTGCGCGGCCGGTGGCAGCGCATCGCGGCCGCCCAGCGGCGCGGCGAGTCGTTCCCGCCGATCTCCGTGTACCGGATCGGCGACCTGCACTTCGTGCGCGACGGGCACCATCGCGTGTCGGTCGCGAAGTCGCTCGGCCGCGACGACATCGACGCCTACGTGACGGACGTGCGCACGCGGATCGGAGCCGGCGACGCGCTGCGGCTGGCGGACCTGCCGCTCAAGGACCACGAGCGCATGTTCCACGAGCGCGTGCCGCTCGACCAGGACGCGCACGCGCGCGTCGCACCGTCGGACCCGTGGGACTACGGGCGCATCGCCGAGGCCGTCGAGGCGTGGGGCTTCCGCGCCATGCAGGAGCGGCGCGAGTACATGGACCGGGAGGAGATCGCGCGGCTCTGGTACGAGGAGGACTTCAACCCGGTCGTGGCGACGCTGCGCGCCGGCGACTTCGTCCGCGACGGCGAGGCCGACGGCGACGCGTACATGCGGGTCGTCGCCGCGCGCTACGAGCTGCTCCGCACGCACGAGTGGAGCGACGAGGTCCTCGACCGCCTGCAGGGCGTCGAGCGGCGCCGGCGCGGGTCGCGCCGGCACCGGCGCCAGGAGTAGGAGTAGCTCCGCCGGTCATCCGGACGGCGTCTGACCCGGAACACGGCTTCCGTGCCGTGTGTGACCGCTTCGCTAATCCCGCGCGCCCGGGTGGCCCTGCCCGGGCCAGGGGGCGAGCACGAGGAGCAGCTGGGCGTCCGCCGTGGCGCGGACCTCGTGGCGCTCGGCTGGATCGAAGATCGCGAGGAACCCCGGCCCGCCGTGGGTGGTGCCCCCGTCCGCGTCGACGTCGACCTCGCCGGCCACGACCACGAGATGCGCGCGCTCGTGGACCTCATGGTCCTGGAGCAGCTCCCCGGCCGGCAGGCGGATGGCGATCGTCCGCGACTCGCCCCGCGACGAGTGGAGGACCTGCGGATGGTGCGGCTGCACGTCGAGCGTGGTGAGGTCCCAGTGATCCATGGGACCGAACGTACCTCAATCGGGCCGGCCGGCCTCGTCCCGCAGCCGGGCGATCGACTGGCGGATCAGGCGCGAGACGTGCATCTGCGAGACGCCGACGCGGCTCCCGATCTCGGACTGGGTCAGGTCCTCCTCGAAGCGCAGCCGCAGCACCTCGCGCTCGCGCTCGGACAGCACGCGCATGAGCCGCTGGACCGTCGCCGACGCCTCCGCGATCCCGTAGCCCGGGTCCTCGTCCCCGACCGCGTCCGCGTAGGAGTCGCCGTCGTCCTCGTCCTCCGTCCGCGGGCGGTCCAGCGACACGGCGCGGTAGGCCCCGGACGCCTCGCGCGCCTCGAGCACCTGCTCGAGCGACGTGCCCGTCTCCTCGGCCACCTCGGCCGGCGTGGGGGTGCGGCCGAGGGTGCGCGACATGTCGTCGGACACCCGGTCGACCTTGACCGACAGCTCCTGCAGGTCGCGCGGCACGCGGACGGACCAGCCCTTGTCGCGGAAGTGGCGCTTGAGCTCGCCGAGGATCGTCGGGACGGCGAACGAGGAGAACGCCGTCTCGCGCGCCGGATCGAAGCGGTCGATCGCCTTGAGCAGACCGAGCGACGCGACCTGCACGAGATCGTCGAGCTGCTCGCCGCCGCGCTGGTAGCGCCGCGCGAGCTGGCGCGCGAGCGGCAGGAACCGCTCCACGAGCTGCTCGCGGGCCGCGGGATCGCCCTCGCGGTGGTAGCGCACGAGCAGCCGGCGATCCTCCTGGGCTCGCATCGCGCGGTCGCCCGTCGGATAGGGTGATGCAGTCCCCGCAGGGACCGGTTCGGGTCGATCGTCGATGCTCTCCACGCCCATCATGACGCTGATCTCCAGGAAGAAGCGCGCCGGGGCGCAGGGGCGCGGTACGAGATCCGGCGGGTGGCTGGGCCGGAGCGCTTCACATTCTATCGTGCGGTCTCGATGACCTCGACGCACCGCTCCCCGGGGCAGCGGCACCTGCGGGTCCTGATCGCCGACGAGGACCGCGACGCGCTCCGGCAGCTCGGCGGGGTGCTCGAGGATCTCGGGCACGAGGTCGCTCCCTACGCGGTCTCGGTGGCCGAGGCGATCGAGCTGATCTCGACCGAGGACCCCGACCTGGCCATCGTCGTCGTGCATCAGGACGACGATCACGCGCTCGCCCTCATCCAGGAGACCGTCGAGTACGCCTCCGGCCCCGTGATCGCCCAGACGCGCAACAACGGCGATCCCGAGTTCGTGGCCCGCGCCGCGGAGCGGGGCGTGTCGGCCTGGATCGAGTCGCAGACGCCCGAGATCGTCCAGGGGGCGATCGAGGTGGCGCTGCGCCGCTACGAGGAGACCGCGCGGCTGCAGACGAAGGTCGACCAGCTCGAGTCGGCGCTCGAGCGGCGCTCCGTGATCGAGCGCGCGAAGGGGATCCTGATGGAGCGCCACGGGCTCGAGGAGCGCGAGGCGTTCGAGCTGCTGCGCGACCACGCGCGGGGGCAGAGCCGGCGGGTGGTGGACGTCGCGAGCGCGGTGACCAGCGGCCACGCGCTGCTGCCGAAGCGCGACTGACGCGCGGCCGCGGCGGGAACACTCGGGCTGTGACCGCGGGCGCCGACAGCGGCAACGGAGCGCTCCGGGAGATCGTCGAGGACGGCCGCCCGGGCAAGGCCGTGGTGCTGGCGGACTTCAAGGCCGCGTTCAAGCGCTTCCAGGCCGACGAGATGAGCGACCGCGCGGCGGCGCTCACCTACTACTCGCTGATGTCGCTGTTCCCGGCGCTCCTGTTCGCCGTGGCGGTGCTCGGCGTGTTCGGCCAGCAGGGGCTGATCACCGACGCCGCCGACTACCTGCGCGACGCGGGCGCGCCCGAGGACACGATCGACTCCGTCACCTCGGCGCTCGACTCCGCGCAGTCGCAGAAGGGCACCGCGATCACCGCGCTCGTGCTCGGGCTCGCGCTCTCGCTCAACAGCGCCTCCGGCGCGTTCGGCGCGGCCGGGCGGGCGCTGAACCGCGTGTGGCGCGTCGACGAGGGGCGCGGGTTCGCGCGCAGGAAGGCGAACGACCTGGTGTGGACGCTCATCGTCCTCGCGCTCGTGATGGTCACGTTCGTGCTGATCTTCCTCGGTGGCGGGCTCGCGTCCGACGTGCTCGGCCGGCTCGGGCTCGGCGAGACCGCGGCGGGCGTGTGGCGGGTCGCGCGCTGGCCGGCGGCGCTGCTCTCGGCGATGCTCGTCTACGCGGTCGTCTACTACGCCGCCCCCAACGTCGAGGTGCGCCGCTTCCAGTGGATCACGCCCGGGGCCGTGTTCGGCGTGCTCACGTGGATCCTGGCCTCGGCGCTGTTCTTCTTCTACGTCTCGAACTTCTCGTCGTACTCGGCCACCTACGGCGCGTTCGCCGCGGCGGTGATCCTGCTCGTGTGGCTGTGGCTCACGAACGTGGTGCTGCTGTTCGGCGCCGAGCTCAACGCCGCGATCGACGTCCGCCGCTCCCCCGAGCTGCCGGCCGGCTACGAGGGGCCGCCGCTGCCCGCCAAGGTGCCGGCCGACTCGGCGTAGGCCTCCTCGGGCGGGCGCAGCGTCATCGTCTCGGGCCACGAGCACAGCGTCGCGCGCCCGGGGCACTCGCCGCACAGCTCGCGGTGCGGGCGCTCGGCGACGGGCCAGTGCTCGGCGAGGACCCCCGCCGCGAGCTCGTGCAGGGCCTCGGCGAGCGCCGGCCGGTCGGCCTGGCCGAAGGCGGCCGTGACGGGCTCGCCGGGGCGCTCCGTGAGCGCGTAGGCGACCTCGACGCGCTCGGCGCCCTCCTGCAGCGCCGCGAGCGCGTAGACCTTGCGCTGGATCGTGTAGGCGCGCTCGATCAGCGCGGCCGGCGTGTCGTCCTCGTCGAGCCGGTCGGTCTTGTAGTCCACGACCAGCACCGTGCCGTCGGGCTCGCGGGCGAGCACGTCGATGAAGCCGTTGACGAGCGGCCCGCCGCCGTCGGGCTCGAGCGCGAAGGCGAAGCCGGCCTCGCGGCGCACGCCGCGGGCGGCCGCCAGCCGCGCGCACAGCGGCGAGGCGGCGAAGGCCGCCACCTGGCTCCGGATGTCCTCGACCTGTCCGGGCTCCAGCTCCAGGCCGTGGTCGGCGGCCAGCGCGAGCACGGCCTCGGCCGGCGGCGGCGCCGGCCGGGCGAAGTCGAGCTCCTCCAGCAGCCGGTGCACGAGCGAGCCGCGGATCCGCCCCTCCAGCGGCGCGACCTCCCCCGCCTCCTCGTCGGCGGCGGCGAGCGGCGGCGCCTCGACGCGCGGCAGCCCGAGCACGCGGCCGAGGTAGAAGCGGTACCCGCAGCGCGCGTAGTCCTGCAGCGACGAGTAGGAGAGCCGCCGCTGCGCCGGCTGCGGCCGCCCGCCCGCCGGGATCACCTTCGGCTCGGCGGGCAGCGCGGTGCCCGGCGCGGACGTCCGCTCCCGCGGCGCCGGCGCAGCCGCCCCGGGCGGGAGCGACGCCGCGGTCACGAGGCGGGCGACGACGGCGCCCTCGCCGCAGCGGACGACGCGCCCGCCGGACCCCGCCGCGCCGGGACCGTCGGCGGCGTCAACCCACGCCGCGGGTCCGCCGGCTGCGGCGGCGTCGCCGAGGACCGTGGCGGGGTCGCCGAGGACCGTGGCGGGCTCGCCGAGGACCGCGGCGGGCTCGCCGAGGACCGTGGCGGGCTCGCCGAGGACCGCGGCGGAGTCGCCCAGCAGCGCGGGGGCGAGCCAGTCCAGCGGCGGGCCGCCCGGGCGCGGAGCGGGCCACCTCGCGGTGTCGATGCCGCCGGAGAGGATGAGCCGCTCCTCGGCGCGCGTGGCGGCGACGTAGAGCAGGCGCCGCTCCTCGGCCGACTCGGAGACGGCGAGCCCCTCCGCGATCGCCTCCCAGCCGAGCGCGGGGACCGGGTCGCCCCCGGCGAGCGTCGCCAGGCGCAGGCCGGCGCCGCCGTCGGGCCCGATCAGGAGCCGGCCGCGGCCCGCCGCGCCCGTCCGGCCGAGGTCGGCCACGCACACCACGGGGAACTCGAGCCCCTTGGCGCGGTGGATCGTCATCAGCCGCACCGCGTCGAGGCCCTCGGACTCGAGCGCCGCCTCGCCCTCGCGGGCCTCGGTGAGGTCCTGCTGGACCGCGTAGGCGAGGAAGCCGCGCAGGTCGCGCCCCTCCGCGCGCTCGTACTCGCGCGCCAGGCGCATCAGCTTGCGCAGGTTGGCCAGCCGCCGGTCGCCGCCGGACCGGGCGAGGATCGCGAGGTCGTAGCCGGTCGCGGCGATCGCACGCTCGAGCAGCAACTCGACGGGGAGCCGCTCCGCGCGGAGCCGCTCGCCGGCCGCGAAGCGGGCGAACGCGCGCAGGCGGCCCGCGTCCTCCTCCGCCAGCCGCGCGAGCCAGCCGGCGCCGTCCCCCGGCGCGCCGGCCGCGTCCGTCGGCTCGCCGCCGGCGTCGTCCGGTGCGGCGACCGCGTACCCCGGCACGCCGCCGGCGTCGTCCGGTGCGGCGACCGCCCGGCGGAGCGCCGTCCAGGCGCCGTCGCCCTCGGCGCGGCCCGCCTCGGCGAGGAGCATCAGCGCGTCGGTCCCGACGCCGCAGAACGGCGACGCCAGCGCGGCGTACAGCGCCGACTCGTCGTGCGGGTTGGCCAGGAGCGAGAGGTAGGCGATGCCGTCGCGGACCTGCTCCTGGCCCCAGTAGCCGCGACCGCCGACGACGTACGTGCTCAGGCCCTGCTCCTCCAGCGCCTGCTCGTAGAGCCGCAGCGAGCTGGTGGCGCGCACGAGCACCACGACGTCGCGCTGGGGCCGGCCGGCGTCGACCTCCGCCCGCAGCCGCGCAGCGACCGCGCGCGCCTCGGCGCGCCGCCACGGCTGCGTCGCGAGCGCGGCCAGGCCGAGCTCGGGCTCGCGCTCCTCCCAGCCGGACGTCTCGACGGCGAGCAGCTCGACCCGCGGCTCCTCCGGGGGGTCCGGCGCGAACAGGCGCAGCTCCTCGGGCGCGCGGCCGGACACGAGCGGCGTGAACCCGTCGCCGAGGACCGGCGCGAACGTGGCGTTGACGACGTCGAGGATCTCGGGTCTCGACCTGAAGTTGACCGTGAGACCGCGCACGCCGCCCGCACCGAGGGCGGCCCGGCGGGCGCGGAAGATGGACACGTCGGCGTGGCGGAACCCGTAGATCGACTGCGCCTCGTCGCCGACGGCGAACAGGTTGCCTGTGCCCGTCGCCGAAGGCGAGTGGGTATCCCGCTCGAGCCCCTCCAGCACGTCGAGCTGCAGCCGGTTCGTGTCCTGGAACTCGTCGACCATGATCAGCGCGAAGCGCTCCGACCAGCGCTCGCGCAGGCCGGCGTCGCCCGCCAGCAGGTCGCGCACCCGCAGCTCGAGATCCTCGAAGTCGACGCCGGCGCGGGCGTCCTTCGCCGCCGCGTAGGCCGCGCCGAACGCGGTCAGCAGGGCGTCGAGCAGCACGAGCACGGGCCGCGCGTGGTGGTCCGCGCATGCCGCCCGATACGCGGTCCAGGCCGTGCGGTAGGCGGCGCAGTCGGCGTGCTCGAGCGCCTTCGCGCCCACGGGGACCTTCGCCGCGTCGAGCGCGCCAGGGAGCGGCGGCGCGGCCGCGCCGGTCAGCCGCTCGCACGCCTCCAGCGCCTCGCGCGCGGCGAGCACGCGGGCGCCCGAGGCGCCGCGCAGCGCCGCGGCGGCGGCGACGGCGGCCGCGGCGAGCGGCGCCGGGTCGGGCGGGTCGGCGGCGGGCGGGATCGCGAGCCGCGGGCGCGTCGCACCGCGGCTGCGGAGCGCGGCGTGGGCGTTCGTGACCATCGTCTCCAGGTCCCAGCTGTAGGCGGCGGCGAGGTCGACGGCAGGCGCGCCGTGGGCGGTCATCCACGTCTCCAGCGCGGTCTCGAACGCCGCCGACGCGAGCCGGCGCGCCGCCGCCTCGTCGAGCACGACGAAGCGCGGGTCGAGCCCGGCCGCGAGCGGCTGGCTGCGCAGCACGCGGGCGCAGAAGCCGTGGATGGTCCCGATCCAGGCCGCGTCGACCGAGCGGGCCTCCTCGTCCGCGCCCAGCTCGGTGAAGCGGCGGCGGATCCGCTCGCGCAGCTCCGCGGCCGCCTTCTCGGTGAAGGTCAGCGTCAGGATCGAGCCGACGGCGACGCCGTCGTGCAGGACGGCCTCGGCGAAGCGCTCGACCATGACCGCGGTCTTGCCCGATCCCGCGCCGGCGGCCAGGAGCGACGAGCGCCCGCGATCCGCGATCGCGGCGCGCTGCTCAGGGGTGCCCCTCATACGGGCACCTCGCGGGTCGGCTCGCCGCCGCGGCAGATGCCGGGATAGCGGCAGCCGCGGCTCGAGCAGCGCTCCGGGCAGGGCGCCAGGCGCCCTGCGTGCAGGTCGGCGGCGGTCCGCGCGGCCAGCGCGCGCGCCGCGTCCAGCGCGGCGGCGAACGCGTCGTCGTCGACGAGGTCGGTCCGGGTGTAGCGCCCCGGCACGTCGTCGCGCACGAGCCCGCGGGCGCCGAGCTTGCGCCCGGTCAGCGGCTGGTAGAGCCCGGCCACCGGCTCGAGGCCGAGCAGCTCGCGCACGGCCAGCAGGTAGAGCGCGACCTGCAGCTGCAGCTCGTCCCCCCACTTGGTGCCGCCGACGACGACCCGGTGCTTGTAGTCGCGCACGATCGCGGCGCCGTCCGGCCCGACGTCGACGCGGTCGACGCGGCCCGACACCGAGCCGGCGCCGTCCCCCAGCGGCAGCGGGCCGTGGGCGTCCTGCTCGCGCCCGAACGACCACTCCAGCATGCTCGGCTCGAAGGCCGCGCCGCACTCCGCCTCCGTGCGCAGGTAGCGCTCCAGATCGGCCTCCAGGCCGCGCAGGAGCGCACGGGAGCGCGCTGCCGGACCGCCGCGCGCGCGCTCGGCCAGCGCGTCGGCCAGGCAGCCGAGCGCCGCGTCGAGCCGCTCGGGCGCCAGCCGCGCCGAGCCGGTCCGCTCGCGCAGCAGCTCGAGCGTGCGCTCCAGGACCGCGTGCGCCAGCGAGCCGCGCTGCAGCGGCTCCGGGTCGGGCTCGGTGCGGTCCGGGCGCAGCAGCTGCTCGATCAGCCACCGCGTGCCGCATGCGGCGAACGCCTCCAGCCCGCGCGCAGGCTCGGTCTCGCGGCCGGCCAGCAGGCCGAGCGCCGCCGCGGAGCGCGGGGCGCCGAGCGGCGCCGGCTCAGGCCGCTCCTGCGCCGCGGCGTAGGCGCGGCGCAGCTCGTGCGGCGTCGGGGCGTCGCGCGGCGCCCACGTCACGTCCGCGAGCAGGCGCGTGCCGCGCTCGGTCCACAGATCCTCGGTGAACAGGGCGCGGACGTCGTCGAGGAACGCCGACGGCGCCTGCGGATCGCCCTCCTCGTCCGACGACCGCCATGACAGGAAGAGCACGTCCTCCGGCCGCGACACGGCCGAGTAGAACAGCGAGCGCTCCCGGTCGAGCACGTCCTCGTGGAGCGGGAGCCGGAGCCCGGCGGCGGCCATCAGCCCGCGCCGGTCGTCGTCGGACAGGAACGGGTCCGGCTGCGGGCGCCCCGGGAACTCGCCGTCCTGCAGGCCGCAGACGAAGACGGCGCGGAAGCGGCGGGCGCGGATCTCGAGCGGCTGGGCGAGCAGCACGCCGGCGGGCGCCGGCGCGCCCGGCGGGGCCGCGCCGGCGATCGCGGAGGGCTCGCGCACCTCGACGGCCGCGAGCGCCTCCAGCAGCTCGTGCGGCGAGCCCAGCAGCTCGGGATCCTCGCGGGCGAGGCCGCGCAGCTCGGACGCCGCCCCGCGCAGCGCGGCCGCCACGCGCGCATCGGCGAGGTCCTCCGCGCCGAGGACGTCGGCGCGGCGCCGGTGCGGCGCCGTCCAGATCCCCTCGGCCTCGGCCTCCAGCGCCGCGAGCAGCGCCTCCGGCCCTTCCGACGACGCCGCCGCGAGCACGTCGAGCGCGGACAGCGACGGACCGCCGAGCCGCTGCTCCCAGGCCAGCCGCGCCGCGCCGACGCTGCGCACCTCGCCGCGGCGCACGCGCACCTCGAGCGCGTCGGCGCGCGCGGGGTCGGCGACCCGGCCCGGCGTGCGCAGCCAGGTGAGCAGGTCGGCCGGCGTGCCCCCGGGGAGCGCCGCCCGGGCGCCCGCGAGCACGCCGGCGCCGAGCCGCGTCTCGGCCAGCGCGACCCGGCGGTCGTGCGACACGGGGATGCCGTAGCCGGCGAGCACCTGGGCGAAGAGCGCGGTGGTCCCCGCGTCGCCGCGGAGCAGCACGGCGATGTCGCGCGCCTCGATCCCGTGGCGCATCAGCTCGAGCACCTCGGCGCCGACGAGCTCGGCCTCGGCGCGCTCGCCGCCCGCCTCGAGCAGCCGCACCGCGCCGTTGGGCGGGCGCCGGACCGCGCCGGGCTCGAACAGGGCGCGCTCGAGGTGGTGCAGGGCCGGCCGGGCGGAGGGCGCATAGTGCTCGGAGCGCTCCGGCAGGTGCACCACCGTCGCGAGCGGGCGCAGCTCCTCGACCGTCGCGGCGCGGCCGGCGAAGGCGACGCGGCCGGGCTCGTAGGGCAGCGCCACGACGACGTCGGCGCCGGCGTGGACGGACAGCGTCTCGACGGCGTCGCGCTGCGTCGGGGTGAGGTCGTCGAACCCGTAGAAGAAGACCGGGCGCCCGCCCCACGCCGCCGGGTCAGCGCGCAGCGCGTCGAGCGCCGCCCACGCATGGCCCTCGCGGTCGGGGCGCCCCAGCTGCTCGAGCCGGCGGCGGTAGGCCGAGTAGAGCGCCGCGAGCTCGCCGGCGTAGCGGCCGCGCCCGCCGCCCCACGCCCGCAGCGCCGACGTGAACCGCGCCGGGGTGACGAGCGAGCGCTGCAGCTCGGCGAACAGCTCGCCGGCGGCGCGCGCGAAGCCCGGCGTCGCCGCCGAGCGGGCGAGCGCCTGCAGCGGGACGCCGGCCACCGCGGCGTGCACGACCCGGTCGCGCGCCACCGGGCCGAGCGGCCGTACGGTGAGGCCGGCGGCCGCGGCGACGAGGGCCACGAGCCGGTCGAAGCGCACGACCTCGGCGCCGAACACGATCCCGGACCCGGCCAGCTCGCGCTGGTAGTGCTCGCGGTCGGCGCTCGTCGGGACCACCAGGAGCGGATCGCGCGGCAGCGCCGCGCGGAGCCGCTCGAAGACGGCGCCGGCCTTCGCGGCGTTCGCCGGTCCGGTGATCAGGGTCAGGGGCATGCGGCCCCTTACTCAAGCGGTCGCCCCAGACGGAGCGGCGGTTCTGTGCCAAAACGCACGAATTGGCGCCCAAACGTCCGCAAATTCGACATATTTTCGAACTTCAGGGCTCAAGCTCAAGCCCTGGCCGGCCGTTACCACCGGGCAAGGAGACGTCCACGGAGGACCCCATGCCGCAGCTCTACCTGCCCGCCGACCACACCGAAGCCGACCTCGTCCTCGCGGGCCAGATCGCGGAGCTGGTCGCCAGCGCCGAGCTCTACGTCGCCTGGACGCCCGAGCGCGGGCAGGCCGCGCCGGCGATCCCCGCCATGCTGCGCGACCCCGTCCCGACCGCGCGCGGCACCCTCGCCCTCGTCGTGCAGGCCGCTCGCGAGCTGTGGGCCGCCCTGCGCGGCCGCGACGCCTCCCCGGCCCTCGCCCGCCGTCCCATCGCCGAGCTGCCGGCCCCCAAGCCGGCGGCGTAGCGCTCCAGGGCCGCGCTGCCTAGGCAGCTTCGGCGGCGGCGGCCGTCGCTGGCGTCTCTGCGGCGCCCGCGGCCTCCTCGCCCTCGGGGGGCTTCGCGCCGTCGCGGGCCCAGGGCTCGTCGAACTCGACGCGCCACTTGCCGTCGGGCGTCTGCTGCAGCGCCAGCCGCGCCCGGAACGACTTGCCGGAGCGGCCCTTGAAGCCGGTCACGGGACGCGCGGTCCGGCCCGTCGCGATCAGCTCCTTGGCGACGGCCATCGGCAGCGTCTTGCCCGCCTTGCTCTTCCAGATCACGAAGCCGCAGCCCGGATCCTCGCGCGACCAGCAGGAGAAGCCCTTGCGGTTCTCGACGATGTCCTGCCCGCACACCGGGCACGGGCCGAGGTTGGCCCGCGGGATGCGGACCTCCTTGAGCTTGGCGTCGAGCTCGGTCACCGTGCCGCGCGCGAACTCGGCGATGTCCTTCATGAAGCGCTCGCGCGTCTCGTCGCCCTGCTCGATCCTGCCCAGCCGGTGCTCCCAGTCGCCCGTCATCCCCGGCGAGGTGAGCGCGTGGCCGTCCAGCAGGCGGATGACGTTCAGGCCCTTCTCGGTCGCCGCCAGGGCGCGCCCGTCGCGCTCGATGTAGCCCACGTCGATGAGCCGCTCGATGATGGCGGCGCGCGTGGCCGGCGTGCCGATCCCTGAGTCCTTCATCGCCTCGCGCAGCTCGTCGTCGTCGACGAGCTTGCCGGCCGTCTCCATCGCGGCGAGCAGCGACGCGTCGGAGTAGCGCCGCGGCGGCTTGGTCTCCTTCTCCTCGGCGCCGATCTCGAGCGTGCGCGCCGGCTCGCCCTGCTCGACCTTCGGGAGCGCCTGCTCCGTGCCCTCGTCGTCGTCCTGCGCGGAACGGTCCTCGAACCCCTCGCCGTAGACGCCGCGCCAGCCCGGCACGACGAGCACCCGGCCGCGGGTGCGGAACACGTGCTCGGCGACGGTCGTCTCCAGCCGCGTGTTCTCGAAGACGGCCTCGGGGTGGAAGACGGCGAGGAAGCGGCGCACGACCATGTCGTAGACGCGCTTGTCGTCGTCGGACATCTTCTCCGTGCGGTGCTCGGCCTTGGTGGGGATGATCGCGTGGTGGTCGGTGACCTTGGCGTCGTTGACCACCCGCCCGAGCGGCAGCGTGTCGAGCCCGGTCACGTAGGCGGCGGCGCGCGCGTACTCGCGCTGCCTGCCGACCAGCTCGGCCGTGGGCTTGATCTCCCCGGCCATGTCGCCGGTGAGGAAGCGGGAGTTCGTGCGCGGGTACGTGAGCGCCTTGTGCTCCTCGTAGAGCCGCTGGGCGGCGGCCAGCGTGCGGCGGGCGGAGAAGCCGAAGCGGTTGTTCGCCTCGCGCTGGAGCGTCGTGAGGTCGTAGAGGAGCGGCGCGCGCTCCTGCTTCGTCGTCTTCTCGAGCTTGGTGATCGTGCCCTCGCGCCCCTGCACGGCCGCGACGACCGCCTCGGCCTCGGCCGCGGTCTTCAGGCGCGGCTGGGCGCCGGCGTGGAAGCGGCCCGCGTAGCGGCGCCCCGGCTCCCCGCCGGTCGGCTCGAACCGGGCGTCGACGAGCCAGTACTTCTCCGGCTTGAAGGCCCGGATCTCCTCCTCGCGGCGGGCGATCAGCGCCAGCGTCGGCGTCTGCACCCGCCCGAGCGACACGGCGCCGTCGAACGACGAGCGCAGCCGGATGGTCGCGGCGCGCGTCGCGTTCATGCCGACGATCCAGTCCGCCTCCGAGCGCGACCGCGCCGCCTCCTCGAGGCGCGCGAAGTCGTCCCTCGGCCGCAGGTCGCCGAGCGCGCTCTTGATCGCGGCCGTGGTCATCGAGGAGAGCCAGAGGCGCTCGACCGGCTTCCTGGCGTTGGCCTTCTCGAACGTCCAGGCGAAGATCAGCTCGCCCTCGCGGCCGGCGTCGCAGGCGTTGACCACGCGGTCGACGTCGTCGCGCTTGAGCAGCCTGGTGATGACGCTCATCTGCTTCTTGGAGCGCTCGTCGCGCACCACGAGCTTGAACTCGTCGGGCACGATCGGCAGATCGGCCATGCGCCACTTCTTGTACTTCGGGTCGTACTCGTCCGGCTCGGCGAGCTGCACGAGGTGCCCGACCGCCCACGTCATCACGTGCGTGTCGGTCTCCAGGTAGCCCTCGTGCTTCTGGAACGCGCCGGGGAGGACGCGCGAGAGGTCGCGGCCCACGGATGGCTTCTCGGCGATGACGAGCGTCTTGCCCACGACCGCCGGAGGGTAGCGCTACCCGCTGCAGGGGCCGGTGTCGACCGGCCCGCCCGCGGCCCGCAGCGCCCGGCGCACCACCGCGTTCGGCACGCCGTAGCCGCCGCGCGGGCCGTTCGTGGTGGCGGCGAAGATCGTCGTGACCACCCGGCCGTCGCCGTCCACCATCGGCCCTCCGGAGTTGCCGGGCCGCACCAGGCCGCGCAGCGCGGTCATCGAGCGCTCCACCGGGCCGTTGCCGTAGGCGTCGGAGGACTGGACCCGACGGGTCACGCCGAGCCGGCCGGCGCGGGCGTCGAACGGCCCGTTGAGCGGGAAGCCGAGGATCGCCGCCGACGTGCTCGGCGCGGGGTCGGCCGCGAGGTCGAGCGGCTGCTCGGTGAGCCCGTCCACGCGCAGGATCGCGATGTCGTTGCGCGCGTCGAAGTAGACGGCCTGCGCGGTCCGCCCCGGCTCGCGGCCGCCGGGCAGGACGCGCGTGTCGTCCTCCCCGGCCACGACGTGGGCGTTCGTGACGACGAGCCCGCCCTCCGCGACCCAGCCCGACCCGGCGACGCCCAGGCCGCACGCCGTGCCGAGGATCTTCACCACGCTGGCGGCGGCCGCCTGGACCTCGGGATCGCGCGTGATCCCGGTCTCCGGCGGCGCCACGCGCGCCTCGGGCCCGTCGATCCGCGGGAACGGGTCGAGCCGGCGCAGCGAGTTCAGCAGCGGGCCCGACGGGG
This sequence comes from uncultured Solirubrobacteraceae bacterium, assembly GCA_963827335.1. Lineage (GTDB taxonomy): Bacteria > Actinomycetota > Thermoleophilia > Solirubrobacterales > Solirubrobacteraceae > DASQMT01. Next base: position 296,917 of record CAWHAP010000018.1, on the reverse strand, counting down.
GCAGCACGGTGTTGAGGCGCTGGAGGATGACCGAGCGCTGGACCTCGGTGCGGATCCGGTAGGTGCCGCTCTGCACGGCGAGCGCGCCGAGGATCCAGACGACCCCGAGGCCCGCGCCGGCGATCAGGACCGCCCCGAGCGCCCCGTCGGCGGCGCCGAAGCCGGGCAGCCTCCGCAGCGCGCTGCGGACCGGGCCGCCGAACGCCTCGAAGAGGCCGGCGAGCGTCGCGCCGACGAGCAGCGCGCCCAGCAGCCCGAAGGCCGGGGCCCACTGCGAGTGGGCGCCCTCGCTCAGCACGAGGGGGCCGACGCGCGTCCCGATCCACGCCCCGAGGGCCAGGCCGGCGAAGGCGAGCACGCCCGACACGAAGCCCTGGGCCCAGCCGAAGAGCGCCAGCAGCAGCACGAGGGCCACGATGATCCAGTCGACGCCCGTCACGGGACTGACGAGCGTACAAGCCGCTCCGTTGCGCGCCCGCGGCCGTACCCCGTCAAGATTGTCCCGCAAGATGTCGGCCCCCACCCGTCCCGAGCGCCGGACTCCCCCCGCCGGCGCCCCTCCACGCCGCCGGCGACGGGTCGTCTGGTCGCGCCTGTCCCCCCTGCTGATCGCGGCCCTCGTCGCGTTCGCGGCCGGCGTGGCGGTGGGCCGCGGGGGCGACGATCCACGCCGCACCACGGCGCAGGCGTTCGCCGATGCGTGGGCGCGCGGCGACTACATCTCGATGCGCGCGCTCCTGACGCGGGAGGACCGGGAGCGCGTCCCGCAGCGCCGCTTCTCCAACGCGTACCGCAACGCGGCGCGCATCGCCACGCTCGCCTCGGTCACCGCCGGGCGCGCCGGGGAGCCGGCCGAGGACGGCACCGTCGTCGTGCCCGTCAGCCTGCGCACCCGCCTGTTCGGGACGATCCGCGGGTCGCTCGTCCTGCCCGTCGTCGAGCAGGGGGAGGCGGCGGCGGTCGACTGGGGCGGCCACCTCGTGCACCCCGGCCTCCGGCCGGGCGAGAAGCTCAGCCGCGAGACGACGATGCCGCAGCGCGCCGCGATCCAGGCGCGCGACGGGACGCCGCTGGCCGAGGGCGAGGCACGGCTCTCGGAGCTCGGCGCGCTCGCGTCGGAGATCGCGGGGCGCGTCGGGCCGGCGCCGCCCGAGCGGGCGGCCGAGCTGGAGCGGCGCGGCGTGCCGAAGGGGGCGCCCGTGGGCCTGACCGGGCTGGAGCGCGAGTTCGACACCGAGCTGGCCGGCACCCCCGGCGGGGAGCTGCGGGCGGGCGGGCGCGTGATCGCCTCCGCGGAGGCCAAGCGGGGCAGCGCGGTGCGCACGACGATCGACCCCGACATCCAGCGCGCCGCCGTCGAGGCGCTCGCGGGCCGCTTCGGCGGCGTTGCGGTGCTGCGCCCGAGCGACGGCGAGGTGCTCGCGCTCGCCGGGATCGCCTACTCCGCGCCGCAGCCGCCCGGCTCCGTGTTCAAGATCATCACGCTCGCCGGGGCGCTCGACGCGGGCATCGCCAAGCGGTCGGGGCGCTACCCGGTGCAGACGGAGGCGGTCCTCGAGGGCGTCTCGCTCGAGAACGCCAACGGCGAGTCGTGCGGCGGGTCGCTCAAGGAGAGCTTCGCCCACTCCTGCAACTCCGTGTTCGCGCCGATGGGGGCGCAGCTGGGCGCCGAGCGGCTGGTGGCGACCGCCGAGAAGTTCGGCTTCAACGAGGACCCGGGGCTGGCGGGCGCCATGCGCTCGACGATCCCCGCGGCCGGCGAGATCGGCGACGACCTGGCGGTCGGGTCGACCGCGATCGGGCAGGGCAAGGTGCTCGCCACCCCGCTCGAGATGGCCGGCGTCGCCGCCGCGATCGCCGAGGGCGGCCTCCGCGTGCGGCCGACGCTGCGCAAGGGCGCCTCGCCCGAGCGCACGCGGGCGATCCCCGAGCCCGTCGCCCGCACGATCGGCGCGTTCATGCGCGCCGTGGTCACGTCGGGCACCGGGGTCAGCGCGGCGATCCCGGGCGTCAAGGTCGCCGGCAAGACCGGCACCGCCGAGCTGCGCGACACGACGAACGACGACCCCGACCCGAACGACCCCGACGCGCCGCCGCCGGACGACACGACCGACACGAACGCGTGGTTCGCGGCCTACGCGCCGGCCCGCAAGCCGCGCGTGGCCGTCGCGGTGATGCTCGTCGGCCAGGGCGCCGGCGGCGACACCGCCGCGCCCGTGGCGCGGCAGGTGCTCATCGCGGGCCTGGACCGCTAGGAATCTAGATGTCGAGGTCGATGACCGCGCCCTCGCCGCCGGTCGGGCTGGCGATCTCCAGCTCGACGGGGCGATTGCCGAGCGACTCGGCCTGGAGCCGGTAGAGCAGGAGCCGGCCGCGGATGGTGTTGTCCGCGGCAGGGGAGTCGAGCTCGGGGATCAGCTTGCCCGGCGCGAGCTCCTCCGGCTCGTAGCCGTAGAGGTTCAGCTCCGGATCCAGCTCGACCGGCTCGAACTCGTTGTCCTGCGTGTCCTTGATGACGAACTCCTCCGCCGTCTCGTGCGGCTCCCCGGAGTCGTTCTCCACCCGCATGAACACGGCGAACCACACCTCGTCCTGGCCCGGCTGCGCCTCGCCGCCGGAGACGCCGCGCAGGTACGCCGAGTCCTCGGGGGACGCCGGGTCGAGGATGCGCGAGATCTGGACCTGGTACTTGAGGTCGTCGACCGTCACGTAGATGCCCTCGGTCTCGCCGAGCGTGGTCTGCTCCTCCTTGTTGAAGCAGCCCGCGGCGCCGAGCGCGGCGGCGGCCACGAGCAGGAGGGAGGCGAGGCGGGCGGGGCGGCGCATCCGGCGCGTCAGTCTAGTCCGCCGACGGTCGCCCGCGCGCCGCGATCCCGGTTCTCCTCGAGGATGCTCTGGAGGCGCCGGAGGGCCTTGCCGCCGTTGCGCCGGTACCAGCGGCGGCGGCCGCTCAGCGCGTCCACGAGGCGGTCCGTCGGCAGCGGCGGCTCGGTCTCGTAGACGTACTCGAGCCGGGTCCCGCCCGCGGACGGCTCGAGCGTCCACTGATGGAAGGTCCTGATGCGGTTGTACTTGCCGCCGCGCCCCACGCCGACGATCCGGAAGGGGGCGTCGAGCTCGGCCAGGTTCAGGTCGTAGTAGCCGAAGCGGTCGAAGCGGCCGCCCTGCTTGTAGCGTGCGCCGGCGCCGCGGCCCTGGGACTCCTCGCGCGTGAGCCGCCAGTCCGTGAGGAAGTGGTCGGTGAACTCGGGGTGGTTGGCGACGTCCGACAGGTAGTCGAACACGTCCTCCCGCGGGCGGTCGATGTTGACGTGCAGCGTGACGGGGTCCACGGCGCCCGGAAGCGTAGTGGACCGTGCCGTCAGGCGGCGCGGCGCGTGATCCGCACGGAGCGCTCGTGCTCGGGGGCGTGCATCAGCTCGGTCCGGGCGGGCGCCTCGCGGCGCAGCGGGCGGCACAGCTCGCAGACCATGCGCTCGCCGGCGGCGACCGCGTACACGTGGACCGCCTCGCCCGTCAGGGGGGTGCGGTGGCAGTGGACGCACCGGTGCCGGTGCGCCTCCTGCTCGCCCACGCTGCGGCGCAGCAGGAGCTGCTCCAGCGGCGCGCGGTCGGGCTGCGGGGTGCGGCGGAGGCTGATCGTCGGCATGGTCCGTCGTGCTTCGACGCGAGGCGCGCAACGCCTCCCCATCCGGCTATGAGGTCACGGCCCCATTGACCCTCTCCGTACAATTCCCGATGGAGGTAGGGTCGCCGGGAGGGCACGTGCCACCCGTGCCCAAAGGAGAGACGTAGATGGATTCACGCACGCCAGGCGAGATCGAGGCGACCGGCACGCTCCCCGTGGCCGGCGACGGCACCGTGCCCCTGACCTCCGCCACGGAGCCGGTCGCGCCCACCCGCCCGGACTGGATCGACGAGGCGCGGGCGAACCTGTCGGTGCCCGGGAAGTACATCGCCTATGAAGACGCCGGCCGGCGCGTCGTCGTACCCGTATCCCGCGAGTGGACGCGGATCGGCCGCTCCCTGGCCGCCGACGTCCGCTTCGACGACGCGACCGTCTCGCGGCGCCACGCGCTGATCGTCGCGCAGGCCGACGGCGTGCGGGTCCTGGACGACCGGTCGCTCAACGGCGTGTACGTGAACGGGAGGCGCGTCGAGTGGTCGCCGCTGGCCGACGGCGACGAGATCGTGGTGGGCCGCCACACCCTGCACTACATGGAGGCGGCGGCCGCCGGCGGCTCGTCGGCCGACTCGCCGCCCGCCGCCGTCGCGGAGTAGTCCCGCCACGGAGGAGTCTCGCTAGTCTCGGCCGTCATGGCCGAGACCATCGCGGTCCTGTCGCTGAAGGGCGGCACGGGCAAGACCACCACCGTCCGCACGCTCGCGGACGTCTTCCGCCGCATCGGGCTGGACGTCCTGTGCGTGGACCTCGACCCGCAGGGCAACCTGTCGGACTACTTCGACGTGCCCGCCGACGCCACGCCGACCATCGCCGACGTCCTCTCCGGCGCGGCCAAGGCGAAGGCGGCGACGCACGACGGGATCATCCCCGCCACGCCCATCCTGGCCGAGGTCGAGCGCGGCCTGAGCGGCAAGATCGGGCGCGAGCTGGTGCTGCGCAAGGCGCTCAAGGACGCCCGCAAGCAGCACGACCTCATCCTCATCGACTGCCCGCCGGCGCTCGGCCTGCTGACCATCAACGGGCTCGTGGCGGCCGACTGGGCGATGATCTCCTCCGAGGCGCAGTACTTCGCGCTGCAGGGCGTGAACGGCGCGCTCGAGGTGGTCGGGCAGGCGAAGGAGTTCTACAACGACGACCTGGAGTTCCTCGGGGTCGTGCTGAACATCGCCGACATGCGCACCGTGCACTCGCGCGAGGCCTACGAAGCCCTCAAGGGGCACTTCGGCGAGCAGGTGTTCGAGACCGTGATCCGCGCCTCGATCGCCTATGCGGAGTCCGCCGAGAGCGGCCGCTCGATCCTCGAGCACCGGCCCGACCTGGGCCAGGACTACCTGCAGCTCGCGGGCGAGGTCCTCAAGCGGACCGGCCTGAACGGCTGGCGGCGCAAGCTCACCCCGCTGCTGCAGGGCTGACCCGCCCGCCCGGGGCGCCGGGCGCGTTGTGACCCGAGCGGCCTCCGGTCGATCACCCGGGCATGGCGATCCCCGCCGCATGCCTGCTCGTCTCGGCCGCCGTCGCCGGCTGCGCCGGCGCGACGCCGCCGCCCGGCGCGACGCTGACCGCGCGCGTCACGGAGCGCGCGCAGCTCCGCGCGGCGCCGGCGGGGCGCGTGATCGCGGGCGTGGGCACGCACACGGAGTACGGCGGCAAGCGCGTCTACCGCGTCGTCGGCCGCCGCGGGGACTGGCTCGGCGTGCTGGCGCCGGAGCTGCCGGCCGGCCGCACGGGCTGGATCGCCGCCGAGCACGCCGTGCTCGGCAGCACGCGCTTCCGCATCACCATCGACCGCTCCGCACGGCGCCTCACGGTCCGGCGGTCCGGCCGCGTCGCCGAGCGGATGCTCGTGACCGTCGGCGCACCGTCCTCCCCCACGCCGCTCGGCCGCTTCGCGGTCACGGACAAGCTGTGGATGGAGCGCGGGTCGATCTACGGCTGCTGCGCGCTCGCGCTCAGCGTGATCCAGACGCGCGGCGCGCTGGCCGGCGGCCGGGTGGCGATCCACGGCACGCGCGTCCCCGAGGCGCTGGGCCGGGCGGCCTCGAACGGCTGCGCCCGCGCGACGGCGCGGGACCTACGGCGGCTGATGCGCACGGTGCCGCTGGGGACGCCGGTGCGGGTCGTGCGCTGATTCGTTCGTATTCTCCCGCGGGGCGCGAGCGGCGGTCCCGGCGAACGTCAACCGCGGGCACTGAGGGGGCGGGTTCGGTGGGAGTGGCGTTCCCGCGGGGCGCGAGCGGCGGCCCCGGCGAACGTCAACCGCGGGCACTGAGGGGGCGGGTTCGGTGGGAGTGGCGTTCCCGCGGGGCGCGAGCGGCGGCCCCGGCGAACGTCAACGCGGGCATCGAGGGGGCGGGTTCGGTGGGGGTGGCGTTCCCGCGGGGCGCGAGCGGCGGCCCCGGCGAACGTCAACGACGGGCATCGAGGGGGCGGGTTCGGTGGGGGTGGCGCTCCTTCTGGCGGGGAACTGCTTCGATCGAGGTCGCTGGCGAGTTCGCCGCGATATCTGCGGTCAACTCGCCGGCCGCGTCGACTTGCCTCCGTGGAAGCGGTTCCACGGGCATCCGTGACGAGTTGACCTCGCTATGCGGGACTAAGTCGTCACGGATGGATCGCGCCCGGCGTGGAAGCGGTTCCACGCCGGCGGGAACGCCGCCCCCACCGAACCCGCCTCCTCAATGCCCGCCGTTGACGTGCGCCGGGGCCGCCGCTCGCGCCGCGCAGGAACGCCGCCCCAACCGAGCCGCCCCCCCAACGCCCGCCGCTGACGCCCGCCGGGGCCGCCGCTCGCGCCGCGCAGGAACGCCGCCCCAACCGAGCCGCCCCCTCGATGCCCGCCGCTGACGCCCGCCGGGGCCGCCGCTCGCGCCGCACGGACGCGAGCGAGAACCCTCAGAACGCCACGACCTCCGCGCCGCGCGCCTCGAACGCCACCCGCCGCACGTCCGCCCAGCCCGCGCAGCGCGACTCGAGCGCGGCCACCACGGCGCCGGTCGCGTCGTAGGCGCACCACAGCACCACCGTCGGGCCTGCCCCGGAGATCGTCGCGCCCAGCGCGCCGAGCGACCGCGCGTCCGCCACGAGCTCCATCGACCGCGGGTAGAGCGGCGCGCGGCGCGGCTGGTGGAGCCGGTCGTCCAGCCCGCGCGCCACGAGGTCCCAGTCCCCGCGGACGAGGCCGAGCACGAGCAGGCCCGTGTGGGCGACGTTGAACACGGCGTCGGCCATCGGCACCTCCGCCGGCAGCGCGGCGCGGGCGGCGGCGGTGCGGACCGGCTCGTGCGGGACCACGAGGACCGCCTCCAGGCCCGCGGGCACGTCGAAGCGCTCCGCGCGGCCGTCGGCGCACAGCACGAACCCGCCGAGCAGCGCGGCCGCGACGTTGTCGGGATGGCCCTCCATCTGCGTGGCCAGCGCCAGCAGGTCTGCGTCGAGCTCGTACAGCGAGTCGGCCGCGACGAGCCCGGCCACGATCGCCGCCGCGCTCGTGCCCAGGCCGCCGGAGAGCGGCACATCCGACCGGATCCGGAACTCGATCCCCTCGACCGGCGCGAGCAGCTCGAACGCCCGCACGGCGAGGTTGCGCCGGTCGCGCGCGATCGCCAGGCCGGTCACCACCCCGAAGCGCCCGGTCTCCACCGCCTCGACCTCCACGTGGAGCCCGAGCGCGCACGCGAGCACGTCGAAGCCCGGCCCCAGGTTCGCCGAGGAGGCCGGGACGCGAACGGTCCTGCGCCGCACCGTCACCTCAGGACGGCGCGCTCGACGGCCGGCAGCTCCGGCTCGCAGGGGACGACCGACCCGGCCCGCGAGAGCGCCGTCTGGGGGTCCTTGAGCCCGTGCCCGGTGAGCACGCACGCCACCCGGCGCGCGCCCTCGGCCCCGTGCTTGAGCAGCCCGGCGACGCCCGCGGCCGAGGCCGGCTCGCAGAACACGCCCTCGTGCGCGGCGAGGAAGCGGTAGGCGTCGAGGATCTCCTCGTCGGACACCGCGCGGATCGCGCCGTGGGAGGCCGCCATCGCCCCCATCGCCTCCTCCCAGCGCGCCGGGTTGCCGATCCGGATCGCGCTCGCGACCGTCTCGGGCGACGCGACCGGCGCGCCGTGGACCAGCGGCGCGGCGCCCTCGGCCTGCCAGCCGAGCATCCGCGGGCGGACCCCGGACTCCTCGAAGCCCTTCCAGTACGCGGTGATGTTGCCCGCGTTCCCGACCGGGACGCACAGCGCGTCGAGCTCCTCGCCGAGCTCCTCCACGAGCTCGAAGGCCGCCGTCTTCTGGCCCTCCAGCCGGAACGGGTTGACCGAGTTGACGAGCGCGATCGGATGGCGCTCGGCCAGCTGCCGCACCAGCTTCAGCGCCTCGTCGAAGTTGCCGCGCAGCGCGATCACCCGCGCGCCGTGCATGAGCGCCTGGGCGAGCTTGCCCGTGGCGATCTTGCCCTCCGGGACGATCACCGCGCCCGTGAGGCCGGCGCGCGCGGCGTAGGCGGCGGCGCTCGCTGCCGTGTTGCCGGTGGAGGCGCAGATGACGGCCTGCGCGCCCTCCCGCACGGCGGCCGACACCGCGCACGTCATCCCCCGGTCCTTGAACGAGCCGGTCGGGTTCAGGCCCTCGAACTTCAGCCACACCTCGGCCCCGACGCGCTCGGACACCCGCTCGGCGAGGATCAGCGGCGTCGAGCCCTCCAGCAGCGAGACGACCGGGTCCTCCGGGGCGAACGGGAGCCGGTCGCGGTAGCGCTCGATCAGCCCGACGCGACTCAGAGGAACTCCTCCTCGATGACCCGGATCGCGCGCGGCGCCGAGCGCATGAAGTCGAGCTGGCCGATCAGCCGCATCGCACCGTAGAAGCGCGACTCCAGCAGCGGATGCAGGACCATCACGAGCGACGCGTTGTCGCCCAGCCCGCGCTGCACGACCGACTTGATCGAGCCGCCCTGCATGCCGAGCAGCTCGGCCACCTGCGCGAGCACGCCGGGGCGGTCGGCGACCTCCATGTGCAGGTAGAACGCGCTCTCCACGTCGTTGACGATCTCGAGCTCCTCGCTCGTCTCCGGCGTCGTGGCGGGCGGGATCATCGCGCTGATCACGTCGCCGAGCACCGCCGAGGCGGTCTGCGGCCCGCCTGCGCCCGGCCCCGACATGGTGATCTCCGTGATCGCGTCGGACTCCACGGTGACGGCGTTGAACGGCCCGTTGACCGAGGCCAGCGGGTGCCCGCCGTAGAGGAACGCGGGATGGACGCGCACGGAGAGCCCGCCGTCGACGCGCTCGGCCGTGCCGATCAGCTTGAGGCCGAGCCCGAGCTGGTGCGCGTAGGCGATGTCGTCGGGCGTGATGTGCTCGATGCCCTCGTAGCGGACCTGGTCGAGGTGCACGGGCGTGTCGAACGCGAGCCGGGCGAGGATCGCCATCTTGGCGGCGGCGTCGCGGCCCGTCACGTCGTCGGTCGGGTCGGCCTCGGCGTAGCCGAGCTCCTGGGCCTGGCCGAGCGCCGCCTCGTAGGACATCCCGGCGCGCGCCATCTCGGTGAGGATGTAGTTCGTCGTGCCGTTGACGATGCCGTGGATCCGCTCCACGTGCGCGGCGGCCAGCGACTCCTGCAGCACGCGGATGACCGGGACCACCCCGGCCACGGCGGCCTCGAAGCGCAGCTGCACGCCGTGCTCGCGGGCGCACGCCCACAGCTCCTCCCCGTGCTGGGAGAGCAGCAGCTTGTTGGCGGAGACGACGTGCCGCCCGGCGCGCATGGCCCGCAGCACGTAGTCGCGTGCCGGGTCGACGCCGCCCATCACCTCCACGATCAGGTCCGAGCGCCCGAGGATGTCCTCGAACTCGCCGCGCGAGCGCGTGAGCACGCCGCACACCTCCGGCCGCAGCCCGGTGATCCGCGCGATCGCCTCCGCGCGCTGCTCGACGAGGGCGGCGAACGCCGAGCCGACCGTGCCGTAGCCGAGCAGGCCGACGCTAAAGGTCTCGGGCACCCAGCTCCTCGTAGGTCTCGCGGCGGACGACGGCGCGGGCCTCGCCCTCGGCGCAGAACACGACGGGCGGGCGGCGCAGGCCGTTGTAGTTGGAGGCCATCGCGTGCCCGTAGGCGCCGGTGACCGGCGTGACGAGCACGTCGCCGGGCTCGACCTCCGGCAGCCGCGTGCGGCGCACGAGCACGTCCCCGGACTCGCAGTGCTTGCCGACCACGGTGGCCGGCTCCCCCTCGGCGCCGAAGCGGTCGGCGGCCTCCGCGTCGTAGACCGCGTCGTAGAGCATCGGCCGCGGATTGTCGGACATCCCGCCGTCCACGGCGACGATGCGCGCGCCGCCGGGCAGCCGCTTGACCGACTCGACGGTGTAGAGCGTGACCCCCGCGTTGGCGACGAGCGAGCGGCCCGGCTCGATCACGAGCTGCTTGTCCGGGCCGAGCAGGTCGTGCGCGGCCTCGACCACGGCGGCGACCGAGCGCTCGATCCCGGGCGGCCGGTCGTCGGCCGTGTAGGCCACCGCGAAGCCGCCGCCGAGGCTGTAGACGGGCAGGTCGCCGAGGCCGGCCAGGACGCCGACGGCCGCGCGGTAGGGCGTCGGGTCGTTGAGCTGGGAGCCGAGGTGGAAGTGGAAGCCCCGCACGTCGAGGTGCGCGGGCGGATCGGCCGCGAGCGCGCGCGCCTCGCGCGGGTCGAGGCCGAACTTGGACTCGGCGTGGCCGGTGAGGATGGCGGCGTGCGTGTCGGCGTCCACCCCGGGGCGGATCCGCAGCAGCACCCGCTGGCGCGCGCCGTCCGGGAGCACGGCGGCGAGCTTGGCCACGTCCTCGTGGTTGTCGACCACGATGCACCCGACGCCCGCCTCGACGGCCGCGCGCAGCTCGTCGGCGGCCTTCGCGTTGCCGTGCAGGTAGATCCGGGCGGGCTCGAACCCGGCCTTGAGCGCCAGGTGCAGCTCGCCGCCCGAGGCGACGTCGACGCCCAGTCCCTCCTCGGCGAAGAGGCGCAGCACGGCCGTGACGGGGCACGCCTTGGAGGCGAAGACGACCTCGCCGTGCGCGCCGTGGTGGGTCTCCAGCGCGGTGCGGAACTCGCGCGCCCGGCCGCGCAGATCGTCCTCCGCCATCACGTACGCCGGCGTGCCGAACTCGCGCGCCAGGTCGACCGCGTCGCACCCCCCGAGGAGGAGCCGGCCGTCCTGCACGGAGGACGCCTCGGGGTAGACGGCGTGGGTGGCGGCGGCCATGATCGGGCGGAAGCATGACGCATCCGGCCCCCTTCCCCCTCGCCCACGCGCTCGACCGGCCGGAGGGGGAGCCGCGGGGCGGCATGGTGATCCTGCACGGCGCCGGCTCGCGCAAGGAGAACCACGCGGACATGGCCCGGGCGGCCGCCGGCGCGGGGTTCGCGGCGCTCCGGTTCGACATGCGCGGGCATGGCGAGAGCGGCGGGCGGATGGACGGGCGGGCGATCGCGGACGTCGCCGCCGCCGCGGCGCTGGTGCCCGCCCCGGTCGTCCTGCGCGGGTCGAGCATGGGCGGCTACCTCGCGCTGGCCGCCGCGGCGGAGGCGGGCGCCGCGGCGGTGATCGCGGTCTGCCCGGCGTCGTCGGCGCTGCTGGCGAGCGGCCTGCGGCGCGGCGAGCTGCTGTTCGCCGCCGAGGTCGCGACGCTCGAGGCCCTGCTCGCCGCCCATCCGCTCGAGTCCGCGGCGGACGCGCTGGAGATCCCCGTGCTGATCCAGCACGCCGAGGACGACGAGGAGGTGCCCGTCGCGGACTCGCGCGCGCTGGCGCCGCGGCTGCGCCATCCCGCGTCGCGCCTCGACGTCACGCCGGGCGGCGACCACCGCTCGGTCCAGCACGACCCCGCGGCCCAGCGCGCGGCGCTCGACTGGCTGGGCGACGTGCTGCGCTAGGAGCGCGCGGGCGCCGGCACGCCGCTGCTGCGCAGGCGGGCGAGCCACGCGCCGCCGATCAGCACCATCGCGAGCGCGACGAGCTGCGGCAGCGTGAGCCCGGCCGCGACGGGGTCGTTGCGGCGCAGGAACTCGACGAGGAACCGCTCGGCGCCGGCGAGCACGAGGTACAGGGCGAACAGGCCGCCCGGCCGGTAGCTGTCGCGCTTGCGCCACAGGAACCACGCGACGAGGCCCATCGTCAGGGTCTCGTAGACGGGCGTCGGGTGGACCTGCTCGGTGGTCGGCACCGTCCCGTCGGGGTAGGCCATCGCCCACGGCCCGTCCCAGGCCTTGCCGTAGTCGCCGTCGCCGGCGAGCTGGCAGCCGATCCGCCCGATCGCGTAGGCGGCGGCGAGTCCGGGCGCCGCGACGTCGCAGGTCACCGCGTCCAGCACGCCGCGCCACTTCGCCCAGAGGAGCACGCCGAGCGCGCCGCCGAACAGGCCGCCGTAGAACACGAGGCCCGAGCCGGAGAAGATCGACCCGAGCAGATCGTCCTTCGCCTCGTCCCAGTTCTCGATCACCGACCAGGCGCGTGCGCCGGCGATGCCGCCCACCAGCGCCGCGAAGACCATCTCGTAGGCCCAGTCCGCCGGGCGCCCGACCTCCTTGAGCCGCTTGGAGGCGAGGATGCCCGCGACGACGAACCCGAGGCCCATCATCAGCCCGAAGCTCTGCAGGGTCAGGGGGCCGAGATGGATCTCCGGCAGCATGCTCCAACAGCCTAGAGCGCAGCGGTCACTGACGGCCGGATGCCGTCAGGCAGTCTCAGATCTGCCGGCCGGATGCCGGTAGGGGCTACAGATAGCCCATCGGGTCCTGCGGCACGCCGTTGATCCGGACCTCGAAGTGGAGATGCGGGCCGGTCGAGTTGCCGGTGTTGCCGCTGTAGCCGATGACCTGCCCCTGGCTCACCCGCGTGCCCACGGAGACGGCGATGCGCGACTGGTGGCCGTAGCACGTCGACATGGCGCCGCCGTGCTGGATGCAGGTGTAGTTGCCGTAGCCGCCGGTCCAGCCCGCGATCACGACGGAGCCCGCGGCGGCCGCACGGAGCGGCGTGCCCTCGGGCAGGGCGATGTCGATGCCCGCGTGCAGGCGCCCCCAGCGATAGCCGAACGGCGACGTGAACGTCCCGTCGGCCGGCCAGATCAGGCTCCCGGACCCCTCCCGGATGGGGCCGGCGGCCAGCGGCGTCGTGCCGGCGAGCCGCGCCTGGACCTTCGCCTGCTCGCGCTCGAGCGAAGCGAGGTGGGTCTCGAGCTCCTGGCGGTCGTCGCGGGTCGAGACGAGCGCGGCGTGCTTGTCGGCGCGCACGCCCGCGTACTGCTGGCGCTGGTCGACGAGGCGGTCCTTGACCTCGACGACCTCCTGGCGGCGGCGCTCGACGATCGCCGTGACCTCGCGCTGGCGTGTCTCGAGCGTGTCGAGCCGCCGCTCGGCCGCGACGGACTCGGCCTTGGCGCGGCGGACGCGCTCGATGATCCGCCGGTCCTGCTGGGAGACGCGCTCCATGAACTCGGTCCGCTCGAGCAGGTCGGCGAAGCCGTCGGCCTCGAGGATCACCGTCACCACGTCCGGCTCGTCGGCCTTGTAGCGCTGCACGAGGCGGTCGCCCAGCGCGGCGCGGGACTCCGCGAGCCGGGCGCGCAGGCGGACGAGGTGGATGCGCTCCCTCCGGAGCTCCTCCTGCAGCCGGGCGAGCTCCGCGCGCTTGCGGGTCAGGTCGGCCTCGATCCGGATCTGCCGCGACTGCAGGCCGGTGATGTCGCCCTGGAGGTCGTTGATGCGATCGGTGTAGCCGGCGATCGTGGTGGTGAGGACGCGCTCGCGCTGCTTCTTGGCCTCGATCTCGTTGCGCTTCTCCTCGATCCGCGACTGCAGCGGTGCGCCGTCGGAGAGCACGGGCACGAACAGCCACAGCGTGAGCGGCGTCGCCAGCAGGGCGACGAACTGGAGGGCGCGTCGGGACATCCGGCGGGGCATGCTAGGCGCCACCGCCCCCGGGCACGACAAATCCGGGCCCGCTTATGGAGCATGCAACGAACCTTGCGGCTTGCAGGGATTTCCTCATGGGCGTCGCCTACGGGGTTAGCTGACGGGCTCGCGCACGTGCGCTACCGGGCGCCACGGCCCGGACTCGCCCCAGGGACTGCACATGGGTCCCCCGCTCCCGTCCGTGCGACGGACGGGACTCGGCGGGGCGGACCCTACCTAAAACCTCCATCAAGTGGCAGGTGCGACTGCCAGAATGGAGGCACTCATGCCCCGCCCCACCTCATTCGGCAAGGACACCGGACTCCAGATCCGGATGACCCTCACCATGTTCCTGCTCGGCCTCGTCTACGTGGTCCTGATCGTGGCACTGCTGGCGTCCGGCGCGAACGGGGTGACGATCGCGATCATCGCCGGCGGTCTCGCGGCGTTCCAGCTGTTCGGCTCGGACAAGCTGGCGCTGCGCGCCATGGGCGCCCGCGAGGTCACGCCCGCGGAGGCGCCCGAGCTCCACGCCATGATCGAGCGCCTGTGCATCCAGGCCGACCTGCCCAAGCCCAAGGTGGCCGTCGCGGACACGCGCATGCCGAACGCGTTCGCGATCGGCCGCTCGCCCAAGTCGGCGACGGTCTGCGCGACCACGGGGATCATGGAGATCCTCAGCCCGGCCGAGCTCGAGGGCGTCATGGCCCACGAGCTGACCCACGTGGCCAACCGCGACGTGCTGGTGATGACGCTCGCGGGCTTCTTCGCGACGATCGCCGCCTACGTGGTGCAGTTCGGCTTCCTGTTCGGCGGCGGCCACGGGGACGACGACGACAACCCGAGCGCGATGGTGCTCTTCCTCGTCTCGATCGGCGTCTACATCATCTCGTTCCTGCTCATGCAGGCGCTGTCGCGCTACCGCGAGTTCGCAGCCGACCGCGGCGCCGCAATGATCACGGGCCGCCCGAGCGCGCTCTCGTCGGCGCTCCAGCGGATCTCGAGCGGCATGGACCGGATCCCGCAGCGCGACCTGCGCGCCAGCACCGAGCTGAGCGCGTTCTACATCTTCCCGCCGAACGTCAAGAGCGCGATCGGCGGCCTGTTCTCCACGCATCCGCCGATGGAGAAGCGGATCGCCGCCCTCGAGCGGCTCGAGCGCCAGCTCCAGGGCACGGCCTAGCCGCATGGGCTTCCTGGACATCCTCACGGGCAAGCGCAAGGTCAAGCCGCCGGCCGAGAGCCGCCTGTTCGCGATGTCCACCGCCGCGATCACGCTGGAGATGACGCTCGAGCTCAAGAGCTCGGGCAAGGCGGCGATCGTCTTCCAGCCGCTCGCCACGGCCGACTTCACGTCGATCGTGCGCGACATGGAGGAGGTCCTGCGCGGCACGGGCGAGGACACGGGAACGAGCGTGGACTCGACCGACGACTCGTTCGGCTACCGCTGGATGGTGCTCGCCGACCCCGACTTCGAGGATCTCGTCGTGGGGATCAACGTCGTGTCGCAGGCGCTCCAGGACGGCGGCTACGGCGATCGCGTGCTGTGCGCGGTCTTCGCCTTCCGCGACGCCCACGACGGCCCGGTGTACTGGATCTACAACTACAAGCGCGGCGCGTTCTACCCGTTCGTGCCCGCCGGCGGCGACCAGCGGCGCGACACCGAGCGCGAGCTGCGGCTGAAGGCGCAGATCGGACACGAGCTGCCGGTCGAGGCCGAGCTCGAGCGCTGGTTCCCCCTCTGGGGCATCCCCATCTAGTGGAGCCCGCGCTCCGCGCACGACTGGCCGAGCTGGTCGGCGAGCGCCACGTGCTCGCCGATCCCGAGCTGACCGCGGGCTACGAGCGCGACGTCACCGGGCGCTTCGGCGGCTCCGCGGCCGCGGTCGTGCGGCCGGGCAGCACCGCGGAGGTGGCAGCGGTCGTCGCCGCGTGCGCGGAGGCGGGCGCGGCGCTCGTGCCGCAGGGCGGCAACACCGGGCTCGTCGGCGGCCAGGTCCCGCGCGCGGGCGAGGTCGTGCTCTCGCTCGCGCGCCTCGACGCGATCGGCGAGGTCGACGCGACGGCGGCGCAGATCACGGTCGGCGCCGGCGTGACCCCGGGCGCGCTGGCCACGGCGCTGCGCGGGAGCGGGCTGGCGCTCGGCGTGGACTTCGCGGCGCGCGACTCGGCGACGATCGGGGGGATGACCGCCACGGACGCCGGCGGCGCGCAGGTGCTGCGGCACGGCACGATGCGGGCGCGCGTGGCCGGGCTGGAGGCGGTGCTCGCCGGCGGGCAGGTCGTGCGGCGGCTGTCCGGCCTCGTGAAGGACAACGCGGGCTACGACCTGCCCGCGCTGCTCGTCGGCTCGGAGGGGACGCTCGCGGTCATCACGGCGGTGCGGCTCGCGCTCGTGCCGGTGCCGCGGCGGGTGGTGACCGCGCTGCTGGCCGTCGGCTCGCTCGCCGAGGCGGTCGCGATCGTCGCGCGGCTGCGCGACCGCCTGCCGTCGCTGCAGGCGGCCGACTTCTTCCTCGACGACGGGCTGCGGCTCGTCTGCGACCACCGCGCCCTGGCGCCGCCGTTCGCGGCCGCGCACCCGGTCTACGTGCTCGTCGAGTGCGGCGCGGCGGAGGACCCGACGGAGGCGCTCGCCGCCGCGCTGGCCGACGAGGCGGCGGTGCTCGACGTGGCCGTCGCCGACGACACCGCGCGGCGCGCGGCGCTGTGGACGTACCGCGAGGCGCACAACGAGGCGCTCAACGCGCAGGGCGTCCCGCACAAGCTCGACGTGTCGCTCCCGCTCGCGAGCATCGCCGGCGCGGCGGAGGAGATCCGCGCGGCGGTCGTCGCGGCGGGCGCGCGCCTGTACCTCTACGGCCACCTCGGCGACGGCAACCTGCACGTCAACGTGCTCGGGCCGGAGCCCGACGACGAGGAAGTCGACGACGCCGTCCTGCAGGTCGTCGCGGCGCACGGCGGGTCGATCAGCGCCGAGCACGGCGTCGGCGTCGCGAAGCGGCGCTGGCTCGGGCTCACGCGCACGCCGGAGGAGCTCGCCGCGATGCGCGCGCTCAAGGCGGCGCTGGACCCCGCGGGGCTGTTGAACCCCGGGGCCGTGCTCTAGTCGGGGATCAGGCCCTCGCCGTTGAACTCGTGGTGGGCCTCGGTGAACGAGAGGTCCGGCGGCGGGATGATCGCGTCGGACTCCTCGAGCTCGTCGTCGCCGAGCCGCTTCCCGTGGGTGCGGACGAGGTCGATCATCGACTCGAAGACCTCGTGGAACATGTCCTCGTCGTCGGCCTCGACGGCTGCGACGGCCGCGTTGTCGAGCTCGTTGAGCCGATCGGCGTCCTCGTCCGGGAGGCGGTACTGGTCCTCCGTCGCGATCCGGACGATCACGCCTGGCCGCCCTGGGTCTGCTGGTCGGCGGGCGTGCCCTCGCCCAGCGCCTCAGGGGCGGGCGCGCTGCCCTGGCCGAGCTCGGCCTTCATCTTCGCGAGGTCGTCCTCGACCTGGCTGCCGGACGTGAGCTCGGCGAGCTGGCGGTCGATGTCGTCCTGGCCCGGGGTCAGCGTGAGATTGTCGTCGAACGCACCGGCGGCCTCGAGCTCGTCCATCGCGCTCGCGCGGGCCCGCATGCCCTCCGTCTTGTCCATCGCGCGCTGCATCGCCATGCCGACGTCGGCCATCTCCTCGCCCACGCCGGTCGCGGCCTCCGAGATCTTCACCTGCGCCTCGGCGGCCGAGTACTGCGCCTTGATGACCTCCTTCTTGGTGCGGAACTGCTCGAGCTTGGAGCGCAGCTTCTGCTCCTTGTCGATCAGGCCCTGCTGCTGCGCCTCGAGCTCGGCGACCTGCTGGTCGAGCGTCTGGAGCTCGGTCTGGGCGAACTGCTTGCGCTCCAGCGCCGTGCGCGCGAGGTCCTCGCGGCCCGACGCGAGCGCCTGGCGCGCCTGCGTGTCGAGCTTCACGACCTGCTGCTCGAGCTTCTGCTGCTGGAGCTGGAGCCGCTTCTTCGCCGTGACGACGTCGGCGATGCCCTTCTTGACGTTCTGCAGCAGCTCCATCTGCTTGGCATAGGAGTACTCGAGCGTCTCGGAGGGATCCTCCGCCTTGTCGAGCATCTTGTTGATCTTCGCCTTGATGACGGTGGACATGCGTCCGCCCAGCCCGGGCACGGCTACCTCCGCGTTCGACTCGTCATCACAGCCTACCCGGCGGCCGAGCAGGCCGCGGTGCCCGGTCGGCTAGAAGGAGAGGGGGTGCCGCTTCTTGAACGCCTTGCCCGGGCGCTTCCAGGGGCGCCAGCGGGGGCCGCGCTCGAACGCCTTGCGAGCCGTGCCCTTGGCGCGCGCGGCGTAGGTGCCGGTGCCGACGCTCGTGTCGAGCCGGAGGCCGGCGATCACGACGTAGGCGTGGCCGGGGTTCGTGAAGACCGTGATCCAGGCGCCCTTGCCCTTCTCGCCCCACTTCATGAACGAGCCGGAGTCCAGCGGCGCCTTGAGCAGGCCGGCCGCCTTGAGCGCGAACGACACGGTGCCCGAGCAGTCGGCGCCGTCGGCGACGTCGAACTTGAGGTTGTGCCCGCCGCCGTAGCGATACGGCAGCTCCTGGAGCGAGTTGGCGGCCCAGATCGCCTGCTTGACCTGCTCCGGCGCGTCGGCCGGGGCGGCGGCGGTCCCGTCGGCCTGCAGCACCGCGACGTCGCCGGGGACCTCCGGGCCGGTAAACGCGCCGGGCTCGAGCATCTCGGGCGGCGGCGGCTCCTCCTCGAACGCGGTCCCGCCGGTCGGGGACTGGGCCATGGCCCCGGACGGGGCGATGACGGCGCACAGCATGGCGATGAAGAACGGGACGCATGCCCGCAGGTACGGCGACATAGACCTCTTTCGTCGGCCTGCGGGGTTAGCTGACGGGCTAGCGCTGAAAGAGCTCGCGCTCCACGACCCTCACGTCGTGGTTCGCCCCAACTTCTTGGTTCCCCCGCCCCCCGGAATCCCTCCGGGGGTTCGGCTTGGCCGGGCACTGTACAAAATCCGGCGGCGAACGCAAGTCATAACAAGCGATCACTTCGTGCAGAAGTTCGACGCTCGCCGGCCTGGTCCTCCCCGGACGCTAGCGTTAGTGCCCGTGCTTCGCCTGCTCCTAACGCTGTTTTTGGGGTTATTGCTCGCGGGGTGCGGAGGGGGTGGCGGCGACGGCGCGGACACCCCCCGCACGGGGGACTCGCCGGACGCTCCGGTGCTCGGCCAGGAGGGCGATGACGAGCGTGCGGCGACCGAGCTGGGCTTTCCGGCCTTCGCCACGAAGAACACGACGCGGATCGGCGGCGCCGATCCGATCGCCGACGCGGCGGCGGCCGCCCAGGCCGTGTTCCCGGCCAGGGACGACGACACGCGCCCCGGCGCCGTCGCCCTCGTCGACGCGACGGACTGGCGGGTCGCGGTCTCGGCCGCCCAGCTGATGAGCGCACCGCTGCGTGCGCCCGTGCTCTTCTCCGACGGCGACGCCCTGCCGGCGGCCACCGAGCAGGCGCTGGGCCGGCTCATCCCCACCGGCGCCGAGCAGGCCGGCGGCGCGCAGGTGATCCGCATCGGCGACGCCGCCGTCGCCGAGGGCTACAAGACGACGGCGGTCGAGGGCGCCGACTACGCCGCGATCGCCCAGGCGATCGACCGGCTCCAGACCGCCGCGGCCGGCAAGCCGTCGCCGGCCGTCGTCGTGGCGTCCTCCGAGCAGCCCGGCTTCTCCATGCCCGCGGCGGCGTGGGCGGCGAAGTCGGGGCACCCGGTGCTCTGGGTCACGCGCGACGCGATCCCGCCGGCCACGCGCGCGGCGATCACCGCGCACAAGCGGCCGAAGATCTACGTGCTCGGCCCGGAGTCGGCGGTGTCGAAGACCGTGCTCGGGCAGCTCGACGAGCTCGGCACCGCCCGCCGGATCTCCGGGCCCGACCCGGTCGCGAACGCGATCGCCTTCGCGCGCTTCTCCGACGGCACGTTCGGCTGGAACGTCGTCGACCCCGGGCACGGGCTCGTCTTCGCGACCACGCAGCGGCCGCTCGACGCCGCCGCGGCCGCGCCCCTGTCGGCCTCGGGCACCTACGGCCCGCTCCTGCTCGTGACCGCGGCCAACGCGCTGCCCGCGCCGCTGCAGGACTACCTGCTCGACATCCAGCCGGGCTACGACGACGATCCGGTGCGCGGCGTCTACAACCACGGCTGGCTGATCGGGGACGAGGCGGCGATCTCGGTCGACGTCCAGGCGCGCATCGACGCGCTGCTCGAGATCCAGGCCGTGGATCGCCCTTCGGGCTCGTAGACTCCCGCGCATGGCCGAAGCCGAGCAGCCCGAGCGCCGGCGTCCCGGGCACGTCGTCACCGTCGACGACGTGCGCCAGCTCATGGGCGCCTCCACCCCCCACTTCGCCCTCCAGATCCGCAACCGGATCCGCAAGCTGGTCGCGCCGCTGCCACCCGAGGACCCCGCCCGGCTGCTGGGCGAGCAGGAGATCGCGCGGCTGACGCGGCTGGCCTTCGCGGGCGAGTTCCGGGGCGACGACGAGCAGCCGGGGCAGCGGCGGATGCCGAGCCTGGGCGAGGACGAGCCGACGCGGTACGTGGAGGGCCCGACGCGGGGCTGAGGGCTTGCGCCGCGGTCTCCGCGGGCGTGATGGCGGGCGCCGCCGTACGTCAAAAGCAGCATTGAGGAGGCGGGTCTGGTGCGGGTGGCGCTCCGTCGGGTGGTCGGCCCGCGCTCCCAGCGCTCGATTGTCGGCTACGGGGTCTATATGACACCCAAGCCGACAATCGTTCGGCGGCGCCGGCCATGACCGCGTGGGAAGAGCTACCGCCGCGGCCGCCGCCCGGCGAGCGACTCGCGATAGGCCGTCCGCTTCCGCCGCGGGCGTGATGGCGGGCGCCGCCGTACGTCAAAGGCGGCATTGAGGAGGCAGGTCCGGGGTCGGTGGCGAGCGATTGTCGCCGCGCGCCCAACTATCGGGCTTGGCGTGACAATCACCGCCGATCGGCACGAAACCCATGTATGTCATGGGTTACGTGCCACTCGCTGGCCACAAGCCCCCCGACCCTTCCCCTCAATGCGGCCGTTGACGTACGGCGGCGCCCGCCATCACGCGTGCGGCAGACCTGCGCCCCGGCGCCCGCCATCACGCGTGCGGCAGACCTGCGCCCCGGCGCCCGCCATCACGCGTACGGCAGACCTGCGCCCCGGCGCCCGCCATCACGCCGGCGGACGAGGGCGCCGCGGCCCGCCTACCCGCGCGGTCGCCGCCCGGCGAGCGACTCGCGGTAGGCCGTCCGCTCCCGCCGCGGCCGGGCCGAGCGCGGCGGGCGCCGGGCCGCGTGCGGCGGCCCGTCGTGCTGCGCTCCGGCGATGAGCTGCGCGACGAGCACGGCGAGGACGACCTGGCGGGCGAGCTCCGCGTGCGGCCCGTCTCCCGCCTGGGCACGCAAGGCCCAGACGAAGAACGTGCCGAGATCGTGCCGCATCCGTAGAAAGCCTGCCACAACGCCCGGATCCCGCTGCGCCTCCTTGTACGGTCCATCACGTCATGTCCCCCGACCCGCGCTCCGAGCCCGGCCGCCCCGGCGGCGACCTTCCGCCCCCGCGTGAGCTGCGGCCGCAGCCGGGGCGCCCCGACGGCATCCCCGGCTCCGGCCTGAGCGGTCCGTGGCCGGTCGGCCAGTACGCGGAGCGCCTCCGCGACCGCTTGCGCTCGTTCTCGCGCGTGCAGGTCTTCGGCGAGGTCTTCAACCTCCGCCCCGGCCGCGCCCGGGTGTGGTTCGAGCTGCGCGACGAGCGCGGCGCCCTGCCGTGCTCGATGTGGCGCGAGGACTTCGACCGCATGGCGATCCCGCTCGCCGACGGCCAGCGGGTGGTGGCCGCCGGCGGCTGCGACTACTACCCCGGCTCGCGGACGGCCTCGCCCTCGTTCTCCTTCGCCGTGGCCGACGTGCGCGTCGCGGGCGAGGGCGACCTGCTCGCACAGCTCGACCGGCTGCGCCGCGCGCTCCATGCCGAGGGCCTGTTCGCGCCGCAGAAGGGGCTGCCGATCCCGCCGCTGCCGCGCTGCATCGGTGTCGTCACGGGCGAGGGCGGCAAGGCGCGCGACGACATCGTCGCCGGCCTGCGCCGCCGCGGCTGGGCGGGCCGTGTCGTGTGGGCGTTCGCGCCCGTCCAGGACCGCCGCGCGGCCCCGGCGGTCACCCGGGCGCTCCAGGACCTCGCCGCGTGCCCGGAGGTCGAGGTCGTGATCGTCGCCCGCGGCGGCGGCTCCCTCGCCGACCTGTTCGCCTTCTGCGACGAGACGCTGTGCCGCACGGTGGCGATGCTGCGGGTGCCGGTCATCGCCTCGGTCGGCCACCACACCGACCGGACGCTGATCGACGACGTCGCCGCCGTCTCGTGCTCGACACCGACCCACGCCGCCGAGGCCGCCGTCCCCGTCGACTGCGCCGCCGCCCGCGCCGCCCTGCACGGCCTCGCCGCCCGGCTCGAGCGCCAGGGGCGCCGCGCGATCGTGGAGCGCGCCCGCACGCTGGCCCGGCTCTCGCGCGCGCCGGCCGACCACGTCGCGCGCCACCGCGTCCGCCTGCACCAGCATCTGCGCGAGCTGCGGGCGAGCGCGCGCCGCGGCGTCGCCGCCGAGCAGCGCGCGCTCGGCGGCCACGCGCTCGCGCTCGACCGGCGCGCCGGGGCCGCGGCGCACGCCGTCGCGCGCGGCGCGGCACGCGCCGGGACCGACGCGGCCGGGCTGGACCGGAGCGCCGCGACGGCGCTGACGCGGCGCACGGAGGCGCTGGAGCGGTTGCGGCTGGCCCTCGACGCGCACGACCCGCAGCGGACGCTCGAGCGCGGCTACGCCCTCGTCGAGGACGACGCTGGCGCCCCCGTCACGAGCGCGGACGCCGCGCGCGGCGAGGCGCGCCTCACGCTGCGCCTGGCGGACGGCACGGTCCCGGTGCGCCCCGAACGGGCCGCACCGACCGCACCCGCGGGACCGGCCGGGACCGCGGACGCCGGCCCCGCGGCGCGTCACGACCCCGCGTGAGTCCGTCCTGGGCAGTGCCTACGCTTCCCGTCCCATGTCCGAGACGACGCTGACCTACGAGACCGCCTGCGCCCGCATCGAGGCGATCATCCGGCGACTGGACTCCGGCGAGGCCGGGCTGCGCGAGACGCTCGAGCTCTGCCAGGAGGGCCGGCGGCTCGTGGAGTTCTGCGCCGCCGAGCTCGAGGCGGTCGGCCGCGGGCTCGAGGAGCTGCGGCTCGACGAGCTCGTCGCGCGGCTCGAGACCGGCGGCCGCGCCGCGGCCGCCTGACCTTAACCCTCGTCGGCCTTCACCAGGCCCGAGCGCAGCGCGAGCAGCGCGATCTCCGCGCGCTGGTCGGCCGGCGGCATGTCCTGCAGGCCGAACGAGCGCCCGAGGTGGTCGAGCTCGGTCGTCACGACGTCCTCGGCGATCCCGGTCGCGGTGCCGATGACGTCGTCGGGCGTGGGGTTCACGCCCTCCCCGTCGCCCATCAGCGGACGGCAGAGCTCGCGCAGGATGCGCTGCTGCTGCTCGGAGAACTTCGGGGCGACCCCGAGCTCGCCCGGCGCGAGCGTCACCCCGAGGCCGCTGAGCCCCGGGTCGCAGAAGGCGATCGTCGTCTGCCCGATGCGGACGAGGTCGCCGTCGGTCAGCCGTCGGCGCCCATGGATCCGCAGGCCGTTGACGTAGGTCCCGTTCTGCGAGAAGCCGTCGTCGCACAGGGTCCACTCGCCGGACTTGAACTCCAGCTCCGCGTGCAGCCGCGACACCTCGGGGTCCCACGACAGCGGGACGTCGGCCTCGAGCCGCCGCCCGATCGTGACCGAGGCGTGCGTGTCGTCGAGCGAGACGATCTTCTGGGCGCCGCCGTCGTCGCGCAGCAGCAGGAACGGCTCGCCGCGCTTCTCGGCCTCCCGGCGCGCCTGGAGGTCGTCGGGGGACGCGAGGTCGAGCGCGAGCGGGGTCTCCATCAGCGCGAGAAGATGTTGAGGAGCGACACGAAGATGTTGATGATCGAGACGAAGATGCCGGTGGCGAGCCAGATCGCGTCCGCCTCGGTGCCGTGCTTGCGCAGCACGTTGAAGTCGACCACGATCAGCGCCGCCGACAGCAGGTAGATGCCGCCGCTGATGAGCGGGCTCACCGACCCGGCGGCGAGCGAGATCACGATCGTCGCCAGGCAGGCCGCGAAGACGACCAGCGACAGCGGCCGCATCCACGGGGCGAGGTCCTTGGACAGGAAGAACCCGAGCGCGCCGGCCCCGGCGACCGTGGCCGCCGTCCCGGCGAACGCCTGCGTGAGCGCGCCGGTCTCGACCGTCGCGAAGTAGGCGATCACCGGCCCGAGCCCGAGCCCGATCACGAGCGCCGTCGCGAACAGCCAGCCCATCGCGAAGGAGCCGACCCGGAAGCGCTCGCCGGCGAACGACGACACCATCAGCATCCCGAACCCGGCGAAGGTCAGGATCCGCGCCGTGCCCGGCGCCAGGTCGCGCCCGACCCAGGTGCCCAGCGCGGCGAACGCGAGGGCGATCGCCACCAGGAACATCACCTGTCCCAGCAGCTTGGTCGCGGAGATCGCCGCCGGGCGCGCGTCGGCCCGGTAGGCACTGCCGTAGAGCTCGCTCATATGCCCCCGATTCTAGGGAGCCGCGAGGCCCACCGCGAGCCCGAAAGGACGGGTTTTCGAGCAGGGACGGGCTCGAACCCGCGCGGCGCGCCCGCCGCGGCACCGCCCGCCGCCGGCGCGCGCTCTCGTACCGTGGCCGCATGGGCATCCACGTCTTCGGCGACCACGACGAGCGCACGCTCGAGCAGCTCGAGACCTGCGTGGCGGCGGAGGAGGGTGCCGAGGGCGTGCTGTGCGCCGACGGCCACCTCGGCTACTCCATGCCGATCGGCGGCGTCGTCGCCTATCGCGAGCACCTCAGCCCGTCCGGCGTCGGGTTCGACATCGGCTGCGGCAACAAGGCCGTGCGCACGACCCTCACCCACGCCGACATCGCCGCCGACCTGCCGCGGATCATGGACGAGCTCTTCGCCCGCATCTCCTTCGGCATCGGCCGCGGCGACGGCCGCGCCGCCGACCACGAGGTCGTCGACGCGATCCGCGCCGCGCCGTTCGCGCCGCAGCGGCAGCTCGCCGGCCTCGCGGCCAGGCAGCTCGGCACCGTCGGCGCCGGCAATCACTACGTCGACCTGTTCCGCGACGCCGACGACGACCGCGTCTGGATCGGCGTGCACTTCGGCTCGCGCGGCTTCGGCCACAAGACGGCGTCCGGCTTCCTCGCCCTCGCGGCGGGCGAGCCCTTCGAGGGGCGCGCGCGGGAGGGCGGCATGATGAGCCCGCCGGTCGTCTTCGCGGCGGACTCCGGTCTCGGCGAGGCCTACGCGGAGGCGATGGCGCTCGCGGGCCGCTACGCGTACGCCGGCCGCGACGTGGTCTGCGCCGAGGTGCTCGCGCTGCTCGGCGCCGAGGCCGACCTCGAGGTCCACAACCACCACAACTACGCCTGGCGCGAGGACGTCGGCGGCGCGCCCGCCTGGGTCGTGCGCAAGGGCGCGACGCCCGCCTTCCCCGGCCAGCGCGGGTTCGTCGGGGCGAGCATGGGCGAGCCGGCGGTGATCCTGGAGGGCGTCGACTCGCCGGCGTCGCGCGCCGCGCTGCACTCGACCATCCACGGCGCCGGCCGCGCGATGTCGCGCACGCAGGCGGCGGGGAAGCTCGGCGTGCGGATGGAGTGCTCCGTCCGCGACTGCGCCTTCTGGGTCGCCCGCAAGGACCTGACGGAGGCGACGCGCTGCCCCGACCACCCCGGCGCCCGGCTGATGAAGCGGCGCGGCCGGATCCGGCCGGGCGCGATCGACTTCGCGGCCGTGCGGGCCGAGCTCGCCGCGGCCGGGATCGAGCTGCGCGGCGGCGCGGCGGACGAGGCGCCGGGCGCCTACAAGCGCCTCGACGAGGTCCTCGCCCACCACGCCGGCACGGTCCGCGTGCTGCACCGGCTGATCCCGGTCGGCGTCGCGATGGCGCCGGCCGAGACCCACGACCCCTACAAGGACTAGCTACACGCGCTGGATGATCGTGCCCGTGCCGAGGCCGCCGCCGCAGCACATCGTCACGAGCCCGGTCTCCTTGTCGCTGCGTTCCAGCTCGTGCAGGAGCGTCGTGATCAGGCGCGCGCCGGTGGAGCCGAGCGGGTGCCCGAGCGCCATCGCGCCGCCGTTGACGTTGACGCGGTCCATGTCGGGCGACAGCTCGCGCTGCCAGGCGAGCACGACCGGCGCGAACGCCTCGTTGACCTCGAACAGGTCGATGTCGCCGATCGTCATCCCGGTGCGCTCGAGCAGCTTGCGCGTCGCGGGGATCGGCCCGGTCAGCATCATCACCGGGTCGACGCCGACGGTCGTCTGGTCGACGATCCGCGCGCGCGGCGTCAGGCCCAGCTCGCGCGCCTTGTCGGCGGACATGAGCAGCACGGACGCCGCGCCGTCGGAGATCTGCGACGCGTTGCCGGCCGTCACCTTGCCGTCGGGCTTGAACGCGGGCTTGAGCCCCGCGAGCGCCTCGAGGCTCGTGTCGGGCCGGATCCCCTGGTCGGCCGCGTACGTGTCGCCGTTGACCGCGAACGGGATCGTCTCGCGCTCGAAGCGCCCCTCCTCCGTCGCGCGCGCCGCGCGCTGGTGGGAGCGGACCGCGAGCTCGTCCATCTCCGACCGCGGGATCTCCCACTGGTCGGCGATCATCTCCGCCGAGATGCCCTGCGGCACGAGGTTGTAGCGCTCGAGGACGGCCGGCGGCCAGGGGGAGCCGACCTCGTCGACCCACTTGAAGCCGACGCCCATCGGGATGTGCCCCATGTGCTCCACGCCGCCGCCGATGACGACGTCGTGCACGCCCGCCGCGATCAGCGCGGCGCCGAAGTTGACCGCCTGCTGCGCCGAGCCGCACTGGCGGTCGACGGTCGTGGCCGGCGTCTCGATCGGCAGCCCCGCCTGCAGCCAGGCGTTGCGCGTCACGTTGAACATCTGCTCGCCGTACTGCTGCACGCAGCCGCCGATCACGTCCTCGACGAGGCCGGGCTCGATCCCGGCCCGCTCGATCACCTCGGTGAACGTGCGGCCCAGCAGCTCGTTCGGGTGCGTGTCCTTGTAATAGCCCTTCTCGGGGTGGCCGCGGCCGATCGGCGTGCGGACCGCCTCGACGATGACCACTTCACGTCCGGATTCCATGTCTGGGTGAACCTCCGCGCGGGCGACGTTGGGCCGCGTAGTCTAGGCCTTGACTGACCAGTCAACCAGGGAGATCGACACCGTGTCAGAACGGATCGGGATCGCCGGGGGCGGCGCCATCGCCTCCGGGCTCGCATGCGTCGCGGCCGAGCACGGCCAGGTCGTGCTGTGGGCGCGCCGGCCGGACGCCGCCACCGCCAAGGTCGAGCGGCTGATCGAGAAGCGCGGCGGGCTGGGCGCGGGCAACGTATCGGTCTCGAGCGATCTCGACGTGCTGCGCGACGCGACCTTCGTGGTCGAGGCGATCACCGAGGAGCTGGCCGTCAAGGCCGACCTGCTGCGCCGGCTCGGCGGCGCGGCGACGAACGGCACGATCCTCGCCACCACCACCTCCGCGCTGAGCATCGGTGCGCTGGCGGTGGAGACCGGCCGGCCGGAGCGCTTCGTCGGCCTGCACGTGTTCAACCCGGTCCCGAAGATGGACCTGATCGAGCTCGTCTTCCCGCCGCAGGCCGACGACGAGACGCGCGCCCGGGCCCGTGCGCTGTGCGCGGCCCTCGGCAAGACCGCGGTCGAGGTGCCCGACACCCCGGGCTTCGTCGTCAACCGGCTGCTGTTCCCGTACCTGTTCGACGCCGTCGCGCTGCTCGAGGAGAGCGGGCTCGAGCCGAAGGCCATCGACGACTGCATGGCGCTGGGCGCCGGGCACCCGATGGGCCCGCTCGCGCTGCTCGACTACGTCGGGCTCGACGTGGCGGCCGCGATCGGCCGCTCGATCGGCGCCACGGTGCCCTCGCTCGTGCTGGCCATGATCGCCGACGGCGCGCTCGGGAAGAAGGCCGGGCGGGGCTTCTACCCGTACTGAGAAATGTTTAGGACAGATTGAGGTGGCGTTGGGAGCATGCCGATTGCGACGAACGTACCCCTCATCGCAACCCCTCCTCCAGAAACACTAAGGCCGCCGGACTCGCTCCCCTGAGTCCGGCGGCCTTATGTGTTTCTCTCGGTCGATCCTCCCCAGGATCTCCCTCTCTCCTCCTCAACCGCCGAAGCGGTCCAGTCGGTTGGCGGGCAAGGTAGCGCGTCTTGCGCACTTGTGCAATCTGCAACGGACGGTAGTGTTTCACTACCGGGTTACACCCCAGGTGCAGGGGACTCTGTCCGCGACCGGATGCGAACCGCCTCGATCCTGTTCTCCCGCACGGATTCCACGCGGATCGAGTACCCGTTGTGCTGGATCGTGTCGCCGCGCTTGGGCAGCCGCCCCAGCTCGCCGAACACGAAGCCGCCGACCGAGTTGTAGGCGTCGGAGTCGACGGGAAGGTGCAGGCCGTAGTCCTCGAGGTCCGTGATCGCCACGTGCCCGCGGACGAACCAGTCGCCGTTCGCCAGCCGGCGGACGGCGCCGCCGAGCGGATCGGTCTCGTCGTCGATCTCGCCGACGACCTCCTCGATGATGTCCTCGACGGTGACGATGCCGGCCGTGCGGCCGTACTCGTCGATGACGATCGCGAGCGACGTGCGCTGGCGCTGCAGGTCGGCGAGCAGGTCGTCGAGCGGCTTGGTCTCGGGGACGATCGGCGCCTCCCGCACGAGGCCCTCGATCGTCGCGTCGGGGCCGTCGGTGAGCAGGAGCTGTGCGAGCGCGTTGGCGTGCACGATGCCCTTCACGCGGTCGTGGTTCTCGTCCTCGGTCACGACGAGCCGGGTGTGGCCGGAGGAGACGCAGCGCCGCAGCGCGGTCTCGACGTCCTCGGACAGGTCGACGGTGACGACCGCGGGCGCCGGCGTCATGACCTGGCGCGCCTCCTGCTCGTGCAGGTGGAAGACGCCGGTGAGCATGCCGGCCTCGCCCGCGTCCAGCTTGCCGCCCATGAGGGACTGCTGGATCAGCAGCTTGAGGTCCTCGGGCGTCTCCCCGTCCTCGAGGTTGCCGCTCGTGCGCACGCCGATCAGGCGCAGGATCGCGTTCGACGCGGTGTTGAGCGCGACGATGAACGGGTGGAAGGCCCGCGTGAAGAGGTAGAGCGGCCGGGCGACCGCGCGCGCGGCGATCTCCCACTTCTGGATCGCCCAGATCTTGGGCACCTGCTCGCCCAGCGTGATGTGGAGCGCCGTCGTGATCGCCAGCGCCAGCGCCAGCGAGATCGCGAGCGACAAGCCGTGCGAGATGCTGTCCCCGATCAGGTCCTCGAAGATCGTGGCGATCGCCGGCTCGCCGAGGAAGCCGATGCCGAGCGAGGTCAGCGTGATCCCGAGCTGGCAGGCCGACAGGTAGCGCGAGAGCTCGTCGGTGATCTGCGCCGCGAGCGCGGCGCCGCGCTTGCCCTCCATGGCCTCGGCCTCGAGCTGCGACTTGCGTGCGCGCACGAACGCGAACTCCGCCGCGACGAAGAACCCGTTGAGGAGCACCAGCACGAGGACGGCGAGGAGGAGGAGCGCCGTGGTCATGCGCGTGAACGGCTGCGCCGGGGCGGCGCGCCGCTACTTCGGGATGCGTCGTCGTCGTTCATCAGGGCGACGACGCGAGAGTAGCAAGCAGCCTGGGGATCACCGGGAGGGTGACTACCCGCCGATGAGCGCGTCGATTCGCCGTGCCAGCGCGTGGTCGGCTTCGGTGAGCCCGCCCTCGGTGTGCGTCGAGAGCGTCAGCCGCACCTTGTTCCACCCGTGCACGAAGATGTCGGGGTGGTGGTTCGCCTCCTCCGCGGCGTCCGCGACGCGGTTCACGAAGGCCATCGCCCCCGCGAAGTCGTCGAACTCGAAGTCGCGCTCGAGCGCGTCGGGGCGCTGTGACCACTCGCTCATCTCGCCGTCCATACTTGTCGGGTGCGCATCGTCTCCCTCGTCCCGTCGGCCACCGAGCTGCTCTTCGCGCTCGGCGTGGGCGACGAGGTTACCGCCGTCACCCACGAGTGCGACCACCCGCCCGCGGCGCTGGAGCTGCCCAGGATCACGCGCGACGTGCTCGGCCCGGGCCTGCCGCCCGACGAGATCGACCGCGCGGTGCGGGCCTTGACCGAGGAGGGTCGCGCCATCTACGAGCTCGACGAGCGCGCGCTCCTGAGCCTCCAGCCCGACCTGATCGTCACCCAGGCGCTGTGCGCGGTCTGCGCCGTCTCCTACGACGACGTGCGCGCGGTCGCCGAGCGGATGGACCCGCCGCCGCAGGTGCTCTCGCTCGACCCGACCACGCTCGGCGAGATGCTGGGCGACGTGCGGACGCTCGCCCGGGCGACCGACCGCAAGGACGCGGGCGTCGCGCTCGTCCAGGAGTCGGCCGCGCGGATCGACCGCGTGCGGCTCGCCGTGCGCGACGCGCCCCCGGTCGGCGTCGCGGCGCTCGAGTGGCTCGACCCGGTGTTCGTCGCCGGGCACTGGACGCCGCAGCTGATCGAGTACGCCGGCGGCATCGACCTGCTCGGCCTGCCGGGCGAGAAGTCCGAGACGCGCAGCTGGGAGGAGGTCGCGGCCGCGCGGCCCGAGGTCGTCGTCGTGATGCCGTGCGGCTACGACGCGGAGCGCGCGCTGGAGGAGGCCGAGGCCTACGCCGACGAGCTCGAGGCGATCGGCGCGAAGCGGATCGTGGCCGTCGACGCCTCCGCGTACTTCTCCCGCCCGGGCCCGCGCCTCGTCGACGGGCTCGAGCTGATGGCGCACATCCTCCACCCCGACCTGGTGCCCGAGGCGCCGGCCGCGGTGCTCGACGTCCGCATCTAGGCGCGGAAGGAGCGCCACGCCGCTTCGGCGAGCGCCGGCGCGAGGGTGGACGGAGCCGCGCGCGTCCGGCCCGCGATCCAGTCGCGCGCGACCGCCTGCGCCGGGCCGTACCAGACCGCGCCCGACGCGTCCCCCAGGTCGCGGATCGCGCCGGCCGCGACGTGCGCCTCCAGCCAGGCGTTGACCTCGGCGAGCACGGGGCGGTTGACCTCGCGCCGGGTGGAGCGGTCGAGCGCCTGGCGGTGCTCGAACAGCACGCGCGCGTCGCGCGGGTTGGCCTCGACCCAGCCGAGATGGTGCTCGACCGCCCCGCGGATGCCGCCCTCCGCGTCGCCGGCGTGGGTGCGCAGGATGCCGAGCAGCCCGTCCTGGTACCGCGTCAGCGCGGACAGGTACACGGCGGCGAGGATCCCCTCCTTCGCGCCGAAGTGGTGGTAGATGGAGCCGTTGGAGGCGCCGGAGCGGGCGGCGATCAGCTCGATCGTCGTCGCCGCGTAGCCGTGCTCCTCGAAGCACGCCCGCGCGGCCTCGAGGATGTCGTCGCGCCGGCTCACGGGCCGGTACGGTAGCGCAGGGACTGGAGCGATGCTCTAGAGTGGCGCTCCAATGCTTGTCGACGTCTGGATGCAGCATCCGACCCGCCGCTTCCTCCGCTCGGACTTCCTCGCCCCCCTGCGCCGCTGGACGGGCCAGGCGCTCCCGGAGGACGACGTGCCGCTCGACGCCACCGTCGCGGCCATGGACGCCGGGGGGATCGACCACGGCCTGCTCAGCGCGTGGCACGGGCCGCAGGGGGCGCTCATCTCCAACGACGAGGTCGCGGCGTTCGCCGCCGCGCGGCCCGGCCGCTTCAGCGGCCTCGCGGCGGTCGACCTGCGCGACCCGATGGGCGGGGTGCGCGAGCTGCGGCGCTGCGTGCTCGAGCTCGGGTTCAAGGGCCTGCGCGTCGTGCCGTGGCTGTGGGAGCTGCCGCCGAACGACCGCCGCTACTACCCGCTCTACGCGGCCTGCGTCGAGCTCGGCGTGCCGTTCTGCACCCAGGTCGGCCACACCGGGCCGCTGCGCAGCTCGGAGACCGGCCGGCCGATCCCCTACCTCGACGACGTCGCGCTCGACTTCCCCGAGCTGGTGATCGTCGCCGGCCACATCGGCTACCCGTGGACGGAGGAGATGGTGGCGCTCGCTCGCAAGCACGCCAACGTGCACATCGACACGTCGGCCTACACCGTGCGGCGCTACCCGCCCGAGCTCGTCCGCTACCTGCGCGCCGACGGGCGCGGCAAGGTCATGTTCGGCTCGAACTGGCCGATGATCGCCCCCGAGCATGCGCTGGAGGGCATCGACGACCTCCAGCTCGAGCCGGATGCCTGCCGCCGCTTCCTCGGCG
Source organism: uncultured Solirubrobacteraceae bacterium (assembly GCA_963827335.1). GTDB lineage: Bacteria > Actinomycetota > Thermoleophilia > Solirubrobacterales > Solirubrobacteraceae > DASQMT01. The sequence goes on along the minus strand of CAWHAP010000018.1, from coordinate 264,941 downwards.
CGAACGCGCGGGCGGTGTTCGGGCTCTAGGACCCGGCCCGGGCCTCGCGGAAGCGCCGGCGTGCCCGTTCGATCGACTGCACCGCGTCCTCGCGGGGGTACCAGCCGTCGACCTTGACGACCTTCCACTCGGGCGTCTTGTAGATCGAGAAGAAGTGGGAGATCTCGTCGCGCAGCGTCATCGACAGGTCGTCGAGCCGCTCGATGTGCGACCAGTTCGGATCCGTGTACGGGACGCAGAGGATCTTGTTGTCCTCCGCGTTCTGGTCGCGCATGCGGAACAGGGCGACCGGCTTGACCTCGATCAGGCAGCCGGGGAACGTCGGCTCGGACACCGCGATCATGGCGTCGAGGGGGTCGCCGTCGGAGGCGAGCGTGTCGCGGAAGAAGCCGTAGTCGGTCGGGTAGCCGAGCGAGGAGAAGAGCAGCCGGTCGAGCTTGATCGCCCCGAGCTCCTCGTCCCACTCGTACTTGTTCGAGGACCCCTTCGGGATCTCGACGACCGCGACCAGGTTGTCCGACATCGCCGGGAACCTATCCCGCGAAGGGCGAGTCGCGTCCCGACACCGCGATCCCGGCGGCGGCGGCCACGAGCCCCACGACGACGCAGGCGGCGATCTGGAGCACGAGCCCGCGCCGGGTCCGGCCGAGCTGCTCCATCGCCAGCGCGGCGAGCACGCCGCCGACGAGCCCGCCGAGGTGCCCCCCGATCGAGATGTTGGGGATGATGAAGCTGATCGCGAGGTTGAAGAGGATCACCGGGCCGATGCCGGACTGCATCGGGTCGATGCCGCGCGCGCGCTGCATCACGAACGCGGCGCCCATGAGGCCGAAGACGGCGCCGGAGGCCCCGACCGTCACCGAGTTGGGCGACAGCAGGAGCGCGCCGAACGAGCCGGCCAGCAGCGAGGCGAAGTAGAGGGCGAGGAAGCGCGCATGGCCGAGCGAGGGCTCGAGCATCGTCCCCAGCCAGTACAGGATGTACATGTTGAAGCCGATGTGGAGCAGGCCGGAGTGCAGGAAGCCGGCCGTGATCAGGCGCCAGTAGTCGTGGCCGAGGTCGATCGCCGGGCCCCACAGCGCGAGGTCGTTGAACACCTGCGAGCCGCCGCCGCCCCCGCCGGTCAGGATCGAGCCGCCGGCGCCCGCGCCGAGGAACAGCAGCACGTTGATCGCGATCAGCACGTACGTCGCCGTCGGATCGGCGTGCAGCGAGCGCATCGTGTGGACCTGCTGCTTGCGGCCCGCGCAGTCCGGGCAGCGCATGCCGACGGGCGTCGTGGTCATGCAGTCGGGGCAGATCGGCTTGCCGCAGTTGGAGCACGAGACGCCCGTCTCGCGCGAGGGATGGCGGTAGCAGGTGGCCATGCGGCGCCGAACCTAGCAGCCGTTCTTCACCGGCGGCTCAAGCGGTGGCGGCGGTGATCACCGGCGGCCGGGTGGGCACGTCGGAGCCTCCCTCGGGCTCGTCGGTGACGAGCACGGCCTCGACCCCGTCGAGCGATCCGGGGACCGCGACGTCGGCCGACCCGTCCGTGCGCGTGGACCAGAGCACCGAGGTGGGCTCCGGATCCCTGCCGGGACGCTTGAGCCACACCTGGTAGATGCGCCCCTGCGGCGGCGCGGGCATGTTGCGCGCCACCAGGGTCGCGCCGTCGTCGCCGACCTCCAGCCGGACGTCGGCGCCCGGCGACTGCGTCCGGGCGACGACGGTGCGCGTGTCCTCGCCGCCCGCGAGCAGGACGCCGCCCAGGCCGCCGACGACGAGCAGGGCGAGCGCGCAGGCGAGCGCCAGGCCCGGCCGCGAGAACCAGGAGCCGAGCGACCGCCGGCGGCCCGGCGCGGGCGCGGGCCGCGCCGGTGGTGCGTCCGCGCGCGCCCCGGCGGCGGCGAGCAGCTCCGCCTCGGCGTTGACGACGGCCATGATGCGCTGCTTGAGCGCCGGCGGCGGCGCGACGGGCGGCACGGAGACCGGGAGCGCGTCGGCGGCGACCCGCAGGTCCTCGACGTCGGCGCGGCACGCCTCGCAGTCGGTCAGGTGCGCCTCGAAGCCGGTCTGCTCGTCCTCGGGGAGGGCGCCGAGCAGGTAGGAGCCGACGGCGTCGGCCCAGCGCTCGTGCCCGGGTCCGGTCGTGCTCATCCGAGGCTCACCTGCCCGCCGCCGAGCGCATGGCGCATCTTCTCCAGCCCCAGGCGCATGCGGCCCTTGATCGTGCCGACCGGGGTCTCGAGCAGCTCGGCGATCTCCGTGTGGGTGAAGCCGCCGAAGTAGGCCAGCTCGATCACCTGGCTCTGCTCGGACGGCAGGTGCCCGAGGGCGGCGCGCACGGTGGCGGCCTCCTCGTGCCGGGCGGCCTCGACGTCGGTCCGCTCGCCCGTCTCCATCGTCTCCTCGAGGCCCTCGTCGCTCGCCCGGCGCCTCTCGTGGACGAACGAGCGCCGCAGGGCGTCGATGCCGCGGTGGTGGACGATGCCGAGGATCCACGTGCGGACGGAGCCGCGCGTGCGCTCGTAGCGCGCGCCGGAGCGCCAGAGGTTGAGGAACGCCTCCTGGACGACGTCCTCGGCGACGCCGCGCGAGCCGGCGATCCGGTAGGCGAGCGAGAAGGCCGCCTGGCTGTGCCGCTCGTAGATCACCTCGAAGGCCTCCGCCTGCCCGCGCTGGACCAGTTGCATGAGGTCCTCGTCGGCAAGGGAGCGGAGGTGGTGTGACATCTCTTCCGGCTTCCTACGCGGTTCCCGCGCGGCCGGATCAGAAGACGTCGTCGGCGACGCGCCGGGCCTCGCGGGCGAGGTCGCGCAGCGTGCGGTTCAACAGGTCGACGGAGCCGTGCGCCTCGCGCCGGCGCTTGTGCCGGCGGCGCTGCGTGCGGACGAGGACGAGCCCGACCGCGGCACCCGACCCGATCGCGGCGGCGGCCACCGGGCGGACCCAGTTGCGCGGATCGCGCATGGCCACCAGCTCCCACGAGTCGAGCTCCTCGGCGGCCAGGTCGACGAGCGAGCCGAGCGTGCCCTCCAGGCGCGCCTCGAGCTCCTTCGGCGGATCGACCGGCGACAGCGCGCGCTTGAGCAGCGACTCGAAGTCGGCGTACTCGCTCATGGCTCAGTCGGCCCCTCGGCCTGCTTGACGATCTCCTCGAGCTGCCGGATGGCGCGGTGCAGCAGCACCTTCGTGGCGCCGTCCGTGCGGCCGAGCGCCCGCGCGATCTCGCGGTTGTCCATCCCGAGCGCGAAGCGCATGATCAGCGCCTCCCGCCGGTCGTCCGGCAGCTGCTCCACGCCCGCCAGGATGCGCTTGAGGTCGTCGCGGTCCTCGACCAGCGACTCCGTCGTGTGCGGCGCCGAGAGCACGCCCGCGTCGTCGATCGGCGTCTGCGGCTTGCGCGAGCGGTCGCGGTAGTAGTTCGCCGCCAGGTTGTGGGCGATGCGGATCAGCCACGGCCGCAGCGGGCGCCCTTCGGATTCGCGCTGGGCCCGGTCGAAGTGCCGGTACGCCTGCAGGAAGGTCTGCTCCGTCAGGTCCTCGGCGTCGTGGTGGTTGCCCACCCGGTAGTACGCGTACGAGTAGACGTCGCGCAGATGCGCCTTGTACAGCGCCGAGAACGCCTCGTCGAGCCTGGCCTTCTCCGACTGGTCCGCCGCGGTCATGCGTCACGGAGGCTAGACCCTTCACGCCGCCTCGACCTGCTCCCTGCGCCCGGCCTCCGCCCGGGGCGCGATCCACGGCTCCGGTGCGGCGTCGCCCTCGACCACGCGCGCGCCCGCCGCGCGCAGCGCGTCGGCGACCTGGCGGCGGAAGGCGGGGTCCGCGGCGGCCAGCACGAGCGCGCCGTCGGCGCGGCCGAGCAGGCCCACGGCCCAGCTGTCGGTGTGCTCCGCCACGGCGGCCGCGCCGAGCGTGGGCGCGACGCCGGCGGAGAGCACGAGCACGCCGGCGCGGTGCGGCACGCGGGGACCGTGCTCGGCGATCGCGGCGGACAGCGCGCCGGGCGGGTCGGCGAAGCAGACGAGGTCGTGGCGCGAGAGCTGGCGCGCGTCGCGCTCCACCTCCAGCCCGGCACGCGCGAGCACGCCGGCGAGCTCGGTGGCCCGGGCGCCGGATCCGAGCACGGCGGCGCGGCGGAGCGGGGGCAGGCCGCCCAGCCACTCCCACTGGAGCATCACGTTCGGCCAGATCCGGTCGGTCACGGCGGCGGCGAGCTGCGGCGAGGCGTGCTCGACCTTCGGGAAGGTGAGCGGCGGTCCGATCCGCACCCGCACCTTGTGCGGGCGGATGCGCCAGCCGCGGCGCACGGCCTCCGTGCCGATGATGGCGACGGGCACCACGGGCGCGCCGGTCTCCAGCGCCAGCCGGCCGACGCCGCGCTTGGGCCGGCCGAGCGCGCCGGGGCGGATGCGCGTGCCCTCGGCGAACATGAGGACGCTGTCCCCGCGCGCGAGGATCGCCTTGGCGGTCTCGAGCATGTCCTGATCGCCGGTGCCGCGCTGGACCGGGAAGGCGCCGAGGGCGTTGAGGAACCAGCCCGCCACGCGGTAGCGGAACAGCTCGGACTTGGCCACGTAGTACATCGGCCGGCGCGCGACGGTGCCGATCACGAACGGGTCGAGGAACGAGCGGTGGTTGGCGCAGTAGATGACGCCGCCCTGGTCGGGCACGTGCTCGCGGCCGATGCGCGAGAGCCGGAAGTAGAGGTGGAAGAACGGCTGCAGCACGGCGCGGGCCAGCCAGTAGACCAGCGGGTTGACGCCCCTGGTGCGCGCACGCGCATGGAGCGCGTCGTGCAGGCCGTGCTCGGCTTCGCTCCTCACGTTCTTGGTTACCCGTACGGGAGCGGCTCGTTACAGTCGTGGGATGGCCCTGTCGGCAACGCGAACCCTGCGCGGCGCGCTCGCGGGCGCGGCGGCCGCCGCCGTCTGGGCGGCGCAGCAGCCGCTCGACCGCCGCGTCTTCGGCGTCCCCTACGACGACACCGAGCTGCTCGGGCGCTGGGTGGTGTCGCCCGGCGACGGGTGGCAGGCGGCCGGCCTGGGCATGCACGTGGCCAACGGCGCCCTCTTCGGGGCGGTCTACGCGAACGTCGCGCCCTCGCTGCCCGTCCCGGCCGGCCTGCGCGGTCCGCTCGCCGGGCTCGCGGAGCATCTCGCGACCTGGCCCGGCACCGCGGTGATCGAGCGCGTGCACCCCGCGCGGTCGGACCTGCCGCAGCTCTGGGGCTCGGGCCGCGCGTTCGCCCAGGCCACCTGGCGCCACGTGCTCTTCGGCTTCGTGCTCGGCGAGCTCGAGCGGCGGCTCAACCCGCCCGAGGACATCCTGGCCCCGGTCGACGACACGGTCGCCTCGACGAACGGGCACGGCTCGGTCGAGCACCTGGTCGCCCCGGGACCGGCCTGACCCTGAGCACGCGCGTCGTCATCACCGGCGGCTCGGGCTTCGCAGGCGGCCATCTCGCCGCGGCCTGCCTCGCCGCGGGGGACGAGGTGACGTCGCTCACGCGCTCGGGGCGCGGGACCGGCGGCGTCGCCGTCGACCTCGCGGACGCCGCGGCCGCGCGCGCCGCGATCGCCGCGGCGGCGCCCGACGTCGTCTACCACCTCGCCGCGCTCGCGCACGTCGGCCGGTCCTGGGCCGATCCGGGCGCCACGCTCGCGCAGAACCAGGCGATGACGCTCAACGTGCTCGAGGCGGTGCGCCGCGAGGCGCCGGAGGCCGCCGTCGTCGCCGTCTCCTCCGGCGAGATCTACGGCCGGCCGGAGGCGCTGCCGCTCGACGAGTCCGCCGCGCTGCGGCCGCAGAACCCCTATGCCGTCTCCAAGGCGGCGGGCGACCTGCTCGCCGGCTTCTACGCCGACGCCCACGGCCTGCGCGTCGCCCGCCCGCGCCCGTTCAACCACTCCGGGCCGGGCCAGCCGCCGATCTACGCGCTCGCGTCGTTCGCGCGCCAGGTCGCGGCCGGGCTCGAGGCCGGGGACGACCCGATCCGCGTCGTCACGGGCAATCCCGACGCGCGGCGCGACTACACGGACGTGCGCGACGTGGTGCGCGCCTACCGGCTGCTCGCGGACGCCGGCGAGGCGCGGCCGGTCAACGTCTGCTCGGGCCGCTCGGCGTCCGCCCGCGAGCTGATCGCCCTCCTCGGCCGCGTGGCCGGGGTCGCGGTCGAGCACGTGGTCGACGAGTCGCTCGTGCGCGCGCACGAGGTGATGGAGGTGCGCGGGACGGCGGAGCGGCTGCGCGCGGCCACGGGCTGGGTGCCGGAGCTGCCGCTCGAGCGGACGCTGGCGGACTCCGTCGCATGGTGGCGCGAGGAGATCCGCGCCGGCCGCGCCGGCGACCGCGTGCACGAGTAGCTACGGGAAGCGGGCGTCGTCCGGCCGCAGGTCGAGCGGGCCGCCCTCGACGCACCCGGCCGCCTGGTAGCGCGCCGGCATGTCGCGGTAGGAGCCGTCGAACTGCGCGCGGGCGAGCGCCTGGCCCTGCGCGAGCGTCGCGCCCAGCTGCTGCGCCGCCCAGGCCATCGTCTGGAGCGAGCGGCACTCCGTCTCCCCCTCGTCGACGATCCCGTGCAGGTGCCAGGACTCGTGCGCGAGCACGTCGACGGCCATCGTCGTCTCCCGCCCGTGCCGCCCGCAGGCGATCGACGTGCGGCCGATGCAGGCGAGCTCCCGGCTCCGCCGGCCCTCGGCGAGCGCGTCGAGCTCGGCGCACGACTGCGTGCGGATCCTCGTCTCGTCGTGCGGCGTGCCGTCGGCGTCGAAGCGGACGCTGCCCTCGACGATGTCCCAGCCGAGCACGCGGCCGAGGGGGCCGGGGCAGCGGACCTCGACCGGCCGCCCGGCGATCTGGGACGCGATCGCGCTCAGCCGCCGCTCGTTGCCGCGGCGGTCCTGCCGGTCGGCGATCCACCACGTCGCGGCCGCGACCAGCACGGCGAGCGCCGTCAGCTTGACCCACACGGGCGTCACGGGGTGTCCGCGTCGCTGCACGCAGCAGGTATCGGCGCGCCCCGCCCGGGCCTACACTCGTCCCACTCGCCGGAGTAGCTCAGTTGGTAGAGCGCGAAACTTGTAATTTCGAGGCCAGGGGTTCGATTCCCCTCTCCGGCTTGGGCAGTTCGTAGTCAACGGCCTGCCGGACCCGCCGCCGCTGATTGTTCGCGCAGGGTTTCACGCGCAGGGTGACCATGCGCTGCGTGCGCTCGTCGCACGGCACCATGTACACCCCACCGTTTTGCGGGCAGAAGACGCCGAAGTAGTCAACCTCCCCGACGTACGATCGAGAGAGAACCTGCTTCGTGTTGCTACGTACGCTCGCCACGTTGAACTCGACCGCCCCGTTCCGGAGCCGACCCGTCTTGCACTGGATCCGGAGGAAGCCGTCGCCCTGGTCGATGACGAAGTCGTAGCGGTGGTTGACGCCGTGCGGCACGAGCACGTCGTAGCCGAGCTCGATGAAGCGCAGCAGGATCGCCGCCTCGCTGCGCGTCCCGACGTCCACGGGGTGGTTCCGAGGCGGCTTCGCCGGCGGCGGGAAGGGCATACCGCCATCATGCCTGGGACGACAGCGAACCTCCCGATTTGCAGCATAATTGTTGCAATTCCTCAACCCTGGGTCGAGCGTGCGATCGCCACGCGGCGGAGGCGCTCCGCCGCCGGGCGGTCGAGGACCGTGATCGACGCGAACGGGAAGGGGTCGGCGCCGTCGCCCTCGAGCGAGCGGCGGTACGCCGCCCACTCGTGCAGCAGGTGCTCGAAGAGCCCGAGCGTGATCCGGGCCTTGCCCTGGGCGGCGCGGCCGGCGCGGCAGGCGGCCGCGTCGGCGTCGAGCAGGACGAGGTGGGCGGGGACGCCGGCCGCGGCGGCCGCCTTCGCCATCCCGAGCCGGTGGCCGTGGCGCAGCGCCGTCGTCACCGCCACGGCCCCGCTTCCGGCCGCGAGCGCGGCGCGGACGTCGGCGCGCCACGCCGCGAGCGCCTCCTCCCACGTCCCGTCGCCGTCGGCGAGGGCGGCGTCGGGATCGAGCACGGGGACGCGGGCGCCGTCGACGGCGCGGGCGGCGAGCGTCGACTTGCCGGCGCCCGGCGGCCCGCCCAGCACGACGAGGGCCCCCGCGGGGTAGCGGAGGACGGCGGGCCCCTCGGTGCCCCGCAGCCACGTCACGCCGCCGGCGGGCGCCAGCGCGCGGCGGCGTGCCCGGTCGCCGCGCGCCCCGCTCATGCGGAGCAGCAGCTCGCCGGTCTCGACGGGCTCGGCGCCGGCGGCGATCGCCGCGATCCGCCCGTGCGGCGGCAGGTCGTAGTGGTCGCGCTGGAACCACGACCGCCGCAGGCCCAGCGTCGCCGCGAACGCGTGCAACTCCTCGAAGTCCCCGTCGGTGGCCATGTGGCACCACGTCGTGAACGGGAGCGCGACGCCCGGGTACTCCCGCAGCTCGTCGACCAGGATCGCCATCGCGATCAACGGAGGCTTGCAGACGTGCACGGGGTCAGGCGGCGGTTCGCGACAGCAGGTCGATGACCGCGCCGAGCTGGTGCGCCAGCAGCTGCGCCCGCTCGACCTCGCCGCTGCTGAACGGCTGCGCGTGGCGGCGATAGAGCTCGAGCAGCCCGACGTCGCGGCCGCCGAACACGAGCGGCACCATGAGCACGGCCTGGTAGCCCGAGCGCTCGAGCAGCGCGACCTCGGACGGGTCGGACGCGCTGTCGCCCGAGACGACCTGCCCCGCCGTGCGCGTGCGCAGCACGTAGGCGGTCGCGGGGTAGTCGGCGAGCCGGTAGCGCTCCCCCGGCTGCGACCAGCCGTGGCGGCTGAGGTCCTCGAGGCAGTCCTCGCCGGGCACGACGCGCGAGACGGCGGCCTCGTCGGCGCTGAGCACGGCGGGGATCAGCGCGGCGACGCGGGAGATGTCGTCCGTGCAGCTCACGGCGGCGAGCCGGGCGATCAGGTCGCCGAGCGTGCTCGCGCCCTCGCCGCCGGGCTCGCGCATGACGCGCATGCCGATCCGCACCTCGGCCGACGCGGCGGCCGACGCCTGCGGGGACGGCACGGCCCACGGCGCGTCGGGCCGGGCGAGCGCCCAGCCCTGGGCGTAGGTGACGTCGAGCCCGGCGAGCACCGCGAGGTCCTCGAGCGTCTCGACCCCCTCGGCGCAGACGGCCGCGCGGGTGGTGGCCGCGAACGAGATGAGCGCCTCGAGCAGCGCGAACCGGTGCGGGTCGTCGTGGACGCCGTCCACGAGCGAGCGGTCGAGCTTGAGGATGTCGGGGGCGATGCGGATGATCTGCTGGAGCCCGGCGTAGCCGTTGCCCGCGTCGTCGAGCGCGATCCGCGCGCCGCGCGCCCGCAGCGCCGTGAGCTCGCGGTCGAGCGCCGCGTCGGTCGAGAACAGCTCGTGCTCGGTGAGCTCGATGACGATCCCGTCGAGGTCCTCGGGCAGCGCCGCGCGGACCTCGGGCGAGAGCAGCGCGCCCGGGCTCACGTTGAGGGCGAGGAACGTCCGGTCGGGACGGCCGTGGGCTCGCAGCGCGGCGCGCAGCGCCGCGGCCTCCAGCGCCGCGCCCAGCCCGGCGCGGTGCGCCTGGTTGAACCAGTGGTCGGGCGGGCGGAACGGCCCCTCGGGCATCCGCGCCAGCGCCTCGTAGCCGGCCACGCGGCCGGTCGCGAGCTCCAGCACGGGCTGGAAGACCGGCACGATCGCGCCGTCGTCGGCGAGCAGCGCCTCGATCTCGGCCCGCTGGCCGTCGCCCGAGAGCTGGCCGGCGAACCGGCTGTCGTACCGGCGGCTCTGGTCGCGGCCCGAGCGCTTCGCCCAGTACAGGGCGCCGTCGGCGAGCTCGAGCAGCCGCACGGCCTCGTGCCCGTCGTCGGGGAACGAGGCCACGCCGGCCGAGCACGTCAGCGACCGCCCGCCGACGAGCACCTCGGCGACCGCCGCCCGCGCGCGCTCGGCGGCCTCGGCCGCCTGCGTCCCGTCGACGCCCGGCAGGATCAGCGCGAACTCCTCGCCGCCGAGCCGCGCGACGAGGTCGCCCTCGCGCACCGCGGAGCGCAGCCGCGCCGCGGCGGCGACGAGCACCTTGTCGCCCTCGGCGTGGCCGTAGGCGTCGTTGACGGCCTTGAAGTGGTCGAGGTCGAGCACGACGACGGCGAGCGGCCGGCTGAGGCTGGCCGCGCGCGCGACCTCCTCCTGCAGCCGCTCGTGGCAGGCGCGGTGGTTGAGCAGCCCGGTGAGCCCGTCCGTGCGCGCCTGCTCGCGCAGCGTGTCGCGCTGGCGGGCGGAGTCGAAGGCGAGCGCGGCCATGGTGGCGAAGCGCTCGACGGTGGCGACCTCGGCGAGCCTGAACTGCTTGTCGAGCCCGATCCGGTAGACGTTGAGCGCCGCCACCACGCGGTCGCCGACGATGAGCGGCACGGAGACGAGCGACTCGGGCTCCATCTCGGTCCCCTCGACGACGGCGACGATCGGATCCTGATCCGCGCGCTCCACGTTGCGCGTGCGGCGGTGGGCGACGACCCAGCCGGTCACGCCCTCGCCGACCGGGAACGTGTCGGCCATCACCTCCTCGGCGTAGGCGCCGAGCGCGAAGACCGGCACGAGCATGCCGGCCGCGTAGTCGACCTCGTACACGGAGAGCTCGTCGAACTCGAGCAGCTCGCCCAGGTGGTGCGCGATCCGCCCGAGCGTGTCGGAGAGCGAGTCGGCGGCGAGGATCCCGGCCGCGGCATCGACCAGAGCCTGCAGCGCAGAGGCGTCAGCGTGGCGCGAGCCCGTCGATGCGGCCATCTTTCTGCATATCGTCCTCCGCCCGCGCGAGCTTGAGCGCCGCGGCCGGTTCCTATCCTGGACCCCATGAGCCGCCTGCCGATCGCCCTCGCCTGCCTCGCCCTCGCCGTGCTCGCCGCCTGCGGCGACGACGAGCAGGAGGCCGCCGCGCCGGCCGCGACGCCCACCGCCGAGGCCACGCCCGAGGCACCCGCCGGCGCCGCCGACGTCGGCACGATCAGCAAGGACCTCGCGAAGAAGCCGGAGATCGCCAAGCCGTCGGGCGACCCGCCCGCGGAGCTGCAGAGCAAGGACGTCGTGCTGGGCAAGGGCAAGGCCGCGAAGGCCGGCGACTCCGTCTCCGTGCAGTACGTCGGCGTCTCCTGGTCGACCGGCGTGCAGTTCGACTCCTCGTGGGACCGCGGCGCGGAGCCGTTCGCGTTCCCGCTCGGGGCCGGCCGGGTCATCGCGGGCTGGGACCAGGGCGTGGCCGGGATGAAGGAGGGCGGCCGCCGGCTGCTCGTGATCCCGCCGGACCTCGCCTACGGCGCGCAGAGCCCGAGCCCCGACATCGCCCCGAACGAGACGCTGGTCTTCGTCGTCGACCTCGTGAAGATCGGCTAGACGCCGCCGGCGAGGCGCTCGGTCAGCCCGGGCGTCCCGGAGGCCGTCACGGCGCCCAGCAGGGTGCCGAGCAGCAGGCCCTGCAGCTGCGGCCGCTCCAGGTCGCGGTGCGCGAGCCAGTCGAGCAGCACGCCGTCCATGAACCAGAGCCAGCCGTGGACCGCGGCCCGCAGCGCGGGCGGCGGCGCCTCGCCGGGCGTGAGCCCGGCGAGGACCTGGTCGGCCGTGCCCCCGCGCACCTGATCGACCAGCTCGCGCACCTCCGCGTGGGTGGTGGCGCCCTCGAGGAACTTCCCGTACGCCTCTGCGTGCTCCTCGACCCAGCCGAGGAACGCGTCGAGCGCCTTGGCGAGCTGCTCCACGGGCGGCAGCGACGGGTCGGGCGCGACGAGCCCTGCGAGCTCCCCGGCGCCCTGCTCCAGCGTGGCCACGAAGAAGGCCTGCTTGCTGGGGAAGTAGTGGTAGAGCAGCGCCTTGGAGATGCCGGCCTCGCGGGCGATCGCCGACATCGACAGCTCGGCGTAGGAGTGGCGCGTGAACAGGTCCGCGCCGAGCTCGAGCAGCCGGCGGCGGCGCTCGTCGACGCCGAGCCGCTGGTAGGCAGGGACGCGGGAGGGCATGCCGGGATGCTAGCCGACCGTCGGTCGACAGCTTCTTGACCGGCGGTCGGTAGGCATGCTAGCTTCGTTGACCGATGGTCAACGAGCGATGTGGAGGTCTGGGTCGGATGGTGGTCACCGAGGAGCGCATGGCGGCGTTGGAGGCGCGCACGGCGCGGCTGGAGGCGCGGATGACGCGGCTGGACGCGCAGGCGGCGCCGCCGGTCCCGGCGCCCGCGCCCGAGCGCCCGGCCGGGACGGCGCGCCCGGCCCCCGCGCGCAGCGTCGCCCCGCCCGCGCCCGCCTCCGTTCCGGCCCGGCCCGCCGGCCCCGACCTCGAGGACCTGCTCGGCGGGCGCGTGCTCGGGTGGCTCGGCGGGGCGACGGTCCTGCTCGGCCTGATCTTCTTCCTCGTCATCGCCGCGTCGCACGGCTGGATCGGCGAGGGCGCGCGCGTTCTCATGGCCGGCGCGGGATCGCTCGCCCTCCTCGCCGGCGGCGTGCGGCTGCGCGAGCGGCGGGGCCGCACGGAGGCGGCGCTGGCCGCGGCCGCGACCGGCATCGCGGGGCTGTTCGCCACCACGGTCGTCGCGGGTCCCGTGTACGGGCTGATCCCCGCGCTCCCCGCGCTGGCGCTCGCGCTCGCAATCGGCGCCGCCGCCACGGCGCTCGCGCTGCGCTGGTCGGCGCCCGGGATCGCCTGGCTCGGGATCCTCGGCGCGCTCGCCTCCCCCGCCCTGGTCGGCGCGCTCGGCGACGGCGCGGGCGTCGCGCCGATGCTCGTCGCCTACGGCGCCGCCGCGGCCGTGCTGCTCTGGCAGCGCTGGCACGCGCTCGCCTTCGCCGCCTTCCTCGTCGCCGTCCCGCAGCTCGCCGCCTGGCTGGGTGCCGGCGCGCCCGCACCCGCGGCGATCGCCGCGCTCGCCGTGTTCGGCCTCGTGACCGCGGCTGCCGCCGCCGGCTTCGAGCTCCGCGCCCGCAGCGCGCGGCTGCGGGTCTCGGCCTCGGTGCTGCTCGGGCTCAACGCGCTCGCCGTGGCGTCCCTCGGCGTGCTCGCGCTCGGCGGCGACGCCGCGCCCGGATGGCTCGCCGCGCTGGCCGCCGCCCACGCCGCCGCGGGCGTGCTCGCCCGCCGCCGAGCGGACGCCGGCAGCCGCAGCGAGCTCGGCCTCGTGCTGCTCACGCTCGGCGTCGTCGTGGCCGACGTCGCCTTCGCCGCCGTCGCCGACGGGCTCCCGCTCGTGGCCGGCTGGGCCGCCGGCGCCGTCGCCTGCTCGGCGCTCGCCCGCGCGGCGCGCCGGACGGCGGACGAGGCCGTCGCCCTGACCGGCCTCGGCGGGCACCTCCTGCTCGCGCTCGCGACCGCGCTGACCGGCGTCGTCCCGCTCGAGGCCGTGTGGGACGGCGGGGGCGATCACGCCCTCGCCGCCCCGGCGCTGGCCGCGCTCGCGGCCGCCGCGTGGGCCGCGGCCCGCCTGGTCGAGCCGCGTCGCCCGGAGCTGCGCGTCGGCCTCGACGCCGTCGCGCTCACCGCGGTCGCCGTCCTGTCGGCCGTGCTGCTCGACGGCGCCGCGCTCACCCTCGCCCTCGCCGGCGAGGCGGTCGCGCTCGGCGCCCTCGCGCGGCAGCGCCGCGACCCGATCCCCCTGCCCGCGGCGACCGCGTTCCTGGGCGTCGCGCTCGGCCACGCCCTCGTCGTCCTGGCCCCGCCGGAGGCGCTGGTGGGCGGGCTCGAGGCCGTGCTGCCGGCGATCGCCGGCCTCGGCGCCGTGAGCGCCGCCGCCGGGCTGCTCGCGCGGGCGGCGACCGGCGACGCGGACCGCGGGGCGCTCGCGGCCGTGTCCGCGCTCGTCGCGCTCTACCTCGCCTCGGTCCTCGTCGTCACGCCGTTCCAGCCGGGCGCCGAGACGGCGGCGCTCCCGCTCGAATTGCTCGACGTGCGCCAGCAGGGCCAGGCGCTGCTCAGCGGGCTGTGGGCGCTCGCCGGCGTCGGCGGGCTGGTCGCCGGGCTGATGGCCGACCGGCGGGCGCTGCGGCTCGGGGCGCTGGCGCTGATCGGCGTCGCGGCGGCCAAGGTCTTCCTGGTCGACCTCGCCTCGCTCACGTCGCTGTACCGCGTCGGATCGTGCCTCGCGCTCGGGCTCCTGCTGCTCGCCGGCTCGTTCGCCTGGCAGCGGATGCGCGGCGGGCTCGTCAGCGGACCCGCACGATGATCCGGCGCCACCGCGAGTGCTGCTGCGGCCGCTTGCGGCAGCCGCCCGAGATCACGCGCACCCGGATCCGGTAGCGGCCCGCCGCCGGGTAGGTGTAGCCGAGCCGCAGCCGCTGCTTGCGGCCGCGGCGGGCGGACTCGCACGAGCTGAGGTCCTGCGACGGCAGGCCGCGGCCCCACTCGATCTGGCTGCCGCGGATCACGTCGTTGCGGTCGCGCGCGACGACGTCGACGTGCACGGCGCGCCCGTGCTTGTCGATCGAGGCGCGGAGGATCTTCGGCTTGGCGTTCCGGGCCGCGGGCATGGCGGCCGCGGGGCCGGCCGCCAGGGCGAGCGCGAGGAGCGTGCCGATGGCGATGCGTGCCGGCGTCACGTGCACCAGACTATGGAGTGTCGCGGCGACCCGCACCCGCCGGACGGATGGGCCCGGATACCCTGGAGCCATGGAGCAGGACGAGCCCCGCCGCGGCGCGGAGTGGACCGAGGCCGACGAGGCGGAGTTCCGGCGGACGCACCCGCGGCCGCCGACGTCCGACGACGAGGAGCTGCTCGAGGCCGACACCCCGGCGATCGTCTCCCGGCTCGACGACGAGGCCCGGGTCGAGCGGATCGCCGAGGAGCTGCGGATCGGCTTCCGGACGCTGTCGCACATCGGCAAGGCCGTGTCGATCTTCGGCTCCGCGCGCACCCCGCGCGACGACAAGATGTACGCCAAGGCGCGCGAGACGGCCGCCGTGCTGGGCGGCGCGGGCTTCGCGATCATCACCGGCGGCGGCCCGGGGATCATGGAGGCCGGCAACCGCGGCGCGCGCGACGCCGGCGTGCCCTCGATCGGGCTGGACATCGAGCTGCCGCACGAGCAGTTCGAGAACCAGCACGTCGACATCGGGCTGAGCTTCCACTACTTCTTCGCGCGCAAGATCATGTTCGTCCGCTACGCGAGCGCGTTCGTCGTCTTCCCCGGCGGCTTCGGGACGCTCGACGAGCTCTTCGAGGCCGCGACCCTGCGGCAGACCGGCAAGATCCGCCACTTCCCGATCGTGCTCTTCGGCTCCACGTACTGGAACGGCCTGATCGACTGGCTCCGCACGCCGGTCGCGCAGCGCGGCAACGTCTCCGACTTCGACGTCGACACGCTGTGCGTGACCGACAGCGTCGCCGAGGTGCTGCGGATCGTCCAGGCCGCCGAGCACCGGCGGCCGCGCACCGCCGCCTGATCCGCCCGCTCTGCGATCCTGGAGGGCATGGCGACCGGCGTCACCTCATCCCGACTCGTCGGCCGCTCGCTCGAGCTGGCGCAGCTCGAAGCCGCGCTCGCCGACGCCGCGGGCGGCCAGCCGTCGCTCGCGTTCGTCGTCGGGGAGTCCGGCGTCGGCAAGAGCCGGCTCGTGCGCGAGCTGGAGGCGCGCGCCGCCGCGGGCGGGACGCGCGTGCTGAGCGGCGACTGCGTCGAGCTGGGCGAGGGGGAGCTGGCCTACGCGCCGCTCGTCACGGCGCTCCGCCCGCTCGTGCGCGACCGCGACCCCGTCCTCGCCGACCTGCCGGCCGACATCACCGCCGAGCTGGCCACGCTGCTGCCCGGCCTCGGCGCCGCGCGTGAGCGCGCGCGGGGCGCGGGCGACCAGGGCCGGGTCTTCGAGGCGCTGCTCGCGGTGCTCGACGGGCTCACGCGCGAGGCACCGGTCCTGCTGGTCGTCGAGGACCTGCACTGGGCCGACGCCTCGACGCGCGCGTTCCTCCGCTTCCTCGCGGCGACGCTCGGCAGCGAGCCGCTGCTCGTGCTCGCGACCTACCGGCCGGACGAGCTGCACCGGCGCCACCCGCTGCGCCCGCTGCTGGCCGAGCTCGAGCGGGTGCGCGCGCTGCGCATCGACCTCACCGGGCTCTCGCGCGACGAGCTCGCAGAGCAGCTCGCCGACATCCTCGGCGCCCCGCCCGACGGCCCGCTGCTCGACCGGCTGTTCGCCCGCAGCGAGGGCAACCCGCTGTTCGCCGAGGAGCTCCTGGCCGCCGGCCTCGACGGGCTCGGGGCGGTGCCGCCCAGCCTCGCCGACGCGCTGGCGCTGCGGATCGAGCGGCTCGGCGACGACGCCCAGGAGATCGTCCGGGTGCTCTCCGCCGGCGGGCAGCTCGACGATGCGGTGCTCGCCGAGGTCTCCGGCCTGGACCGCCGCGCGCTGCGCGAGGGCGTGCGCGAGGCGGTCGGCAGCCACATCGTCGTGCTCGAGGGCGACCGCTACACCCTGCGGCACGCGCTCGTGCGCGAGGCGGTGCACGACGAGCTGCTGCCGGGCGAGCGGGCCGAGCTGCACCGGGCGCTCGCGCGGGCGCTGGAGCAGGATTCCGGGCCTGAGCCGAGCGCCCAGCGCGCAGCGGCGATCGCGCACCACTACGCCACCGCGGGCGACCAGCCCGCCGCCCTGGCCGCCGCCGTGCGCGCCGGCGGCGCCGCGATGCGCGTGCAGGCCTACCGCGAGGGCGCGGCGCTCTACGAGCGCGCGCTCGAGCTGTGGGACCGCGTGCCGGACGCGGCCGGCCTGACCGGCGCCGACGAGCCCGAGCTGCTCGAGCGCGCCGCCGCCTGTCACTTCTACTCCGACGACCTCGCGCGCTCGGTCACGCTGTCGCGGCGCGCGCTGACGCTGATCGACGAGGAGGCCGCGCCCCGCCGCGTCGCGTTCATCTACGCGCTCCTGCACCGCGCGCTGTGGGCGATGCTCAAGTCGGACGAGGCGGTCGCCGCGCTCGACCGCGGGCTGGCGCTGCTCGCCGACGACGGGCCGAGCGCCGAGCGCGCCGGGCTGCTCGCGCAGCAGGCGCGGATGCTGATGCTCCAGTCGCGCTACCACCGCGCCGTGCGCGTGGCGCGCCGCTCGCTCGCCGAGCAGGCCGAGCTGCCGTCCGGCGAGGCGGGCCACCTCGACGCGGCCGGCGCGCTCAACGCGCTCGGCGTGTCGCTCGCGGCCACGGGCGAGATCGACGACGGCGCCGCCGCGCTGCGCAAGGCGCTCGACATGGCGATCGAGCACGGCCGGCTGCAGGACATGGCCGCGGCCGCCGTGAACCTGAGCGAGGCGCTGCACCGGGTGGGCCGCAGCCCCGAGGCGCTCGAGGTCGCGCGCGCGGCGCACGGCGAGCTCGGGTCGCTGCCCACGCGGCAGCTGTGGCTCTCGCTCGCCATCGCCCAGTACGCGTTCGACACGGGCGACTGGGAGACGGCCGACGCCGCGCTCGCCGCCCGGGGGCGGCGCTACTCCGGCGGCAGCTCGGAGCTCAACGCGTGCCTGCGCCACGCCGAGCTGGCGCTCGGCCGCGACGAGCGCGACGACGCGCGCACGGAGCTCGCCCGGGCCGCCGAGCTCGCGGTCGACTCGCGCGAGCCCCAGTACCTCGGCGTGCTCGGTGCGCTCCAGGCGGAGCTCGCGGCGCGCGAGGGCGACACCGCCGGCGCGCGCGCAGCGGTCGACGAGGCGCTCGACCGGATCGAGTTCTGCTCCGACGACGCGCTGCGCATGGCGATGGTGTCGGCGGCCGGGCTCGCGTCCGAGGCGTCGGCCGCGCAGCACGCCCGCGACCTCGGCGACGAGGAGGCCGTCGCCGCGGCGCTCACCCACGCCGAGCTGCTCATCGCCCGCGTGCGTGCGTGCGCGGAGGACGGCGGCCCGCTCGAGCAGGCCTACCTCGCCCATGCCGAGGCCGACCACTGCCGCGCGGTCGACTCCGACCAGGATCGCCGCTGGGTGGCCGCTGCGGCGGCGTGGAGCGACCTCGGCCGGCCCTACCCGGCCGCCGTCGCGCGCTGGCGCCAGGCCGAGGCGCTCGTGGCCGCGGGCGACCGCGAGGCCGCCGTCGCCCCGGCCGCCCAGGCGCTGGAGTGCGCCGAGCGCCTGGGCGCCGCCTGGCTCGCGGGCGAGATCGAGAGCCTGGCCGCACGGGCGCGGCTGCGGCTGGACGCCGCCGACGTCGAGCCCGGCGGGCGCCCGCAGGCCGGCGACGACGGGGACGACCCGTTCGGCCTCACCCCGCGGGAGCGCCAGGTGCTCGCGCTGGTGTCGGCGGGCGCGACGAACCGCGAGATCGGCAAGCAGCTGTACATGGCCGAGAAGACCGCGAGCGTCCACGTCTCGCGGATCCTCGCCAAGCTCGACGTGCGCTCCCGCACCGAGGCGGCGGGCGTCGCGCACCGCCTCGGTCTCGACGCGCTCGTGTAACCCCCGGAGCGCAGGCCGGAGGCTGCCCTAGAGACGTCACGGAGCACGACACCGTCAGCCGGAGGCCGAGCACCGGAACCGTCTCCTGAGCCCGAGCCCGAGCCCGAGCCCGAGCCCGAGCCCTAGCCCGAGCCCGAGCCCGAGCCCGAGCCCGAGCCCGAGCCCTGGCCCGAGGCGACGGCCGCCCGCATCGCCTGGAACGTGGTGACGCCCTCGAGCGTCGCCTCCTCCGCCGACCGCGGCCCGAGCACGTCGCCGGCCCGGGTCCGGCCCGGCGCTCCCTCGAGCTCGGTCCAGAGCCCGTCCTCGGGCTCGCGCCCCTGCGCGTACACGATCGTGCGCACGTCGGGCAGGCGCGAGACGCGGCCCGAGAAGAGGTGGCGCAGCCGGCCGTCGACGACCTCGGTGTGGTGCAGGATCACGATGCCGCGCGCGTCGAAGCGGGCGAGGTAGAGGTTGCGCTGGTACTGGTGCAGCGTCTCGCCGGGGCACGGCGCGGCGCAGACGAGCGTGACCTCGAGCCCGTGCTCGGCGAGCACCTCGGCGGCGTCGAGCCCCTCCCAGCCGCCGCCCCAGTCGGCGACGAGCACCGGCCCCGCGAGCGCCGGCGGGTTCGCGATCGCCGTCCAGGCGTCGACCGTCGCCGGCCCGCCGGCGCGGTCCACCACGAACGGATCGGCGGCGGCCGGCTCGCGCGCCCACTCCGGCCGGTGCGGCCGCGCGCCCGCGGCCAGGATCACGACGTCCGCGCCCGCGACGTCGCCCGGTCCGGCCTCGACCCCCAGGCGCAGGTCGACGCCCGCGCGGGCGAGCTGCCCCGAGGCGTTCGCGTGCCAGCGGCGCCACAGCTCGCCATGCGCCGGCGCGCGGCCGGCGAGCCGCAGCTGGCCGCCGATGTCGGCGCCGCGCTCGTAGAGCGTGACCGCGTCGCCGTGCCCCGCCGCCTCGACGGCCGCCGCGACGCCCGCCGGGCCGGCGCCGATCACGGCGACGGCGAGCCGCCGCGCACCGCCCACGCGGCGCGGCAGCGTCCGCTCGCGCCCGGTGCGCGGGTTCACGAGGCAGCCGATCGGGACCCCCGCGTGGTAGTGCCCGATGCAGCCCTGGTTGCAGCCGACGCAGGCGAGCACCTCGGCGGTCCGCCCGTCGCGCGCCTTCTCCACGAGGTCGGGATCGGCGATCAGCGCGCGCGTCATGCCGACGGCGTCGGCGTCGCCCGAGGCGACGAGCCGCTCGGCGGCGGCGACGTCGACGACGCGCGTGGTCCCGATCACCGGCACGGCGCCGACCGCGGCCCGCATGAGCGCCAGCGGGCCGGCGATCGCGGCCTCCTCGGCCGGCGGCGGCGGCGCGATCCAGCTCGAGGCCGGGACGTAGGCGGAGTGGCCCAGCGCGAACGAGGCGAAGTCGGCCAGCCCGGTGGCGCACAGCGCACCCGCCAGCTCGGCGCACGCCGGCGCGTCGAGGCCCTCCGGCGCCAGCTCGTCGGCCGCGAGCCGGACGCCCACCGCCAGACCGGGGCCGGCAACCGCGCGCACGGCGCCGAGCACCTCCTCGGCGAAGCGCAGCCGGCCGGCGGCGCCGTACGCGTCCCCGCGGCGGTTCGAGCGCGGGCTGAAGAACTGCGCGATGAGGTAGCCGTGCGCCATCGAGATCTCGATCCCGTCGATCCCGCCCTCGCGACAGTGCCGCGCGGCGGTCGCGTAGCCGTCGACCAGCGCGCGCAGCTCCAGCGCGGTCAGCGCGCGCGGCTCGCTCTTGTAGCGCGGCGACGGCACGGCGGACGGCGCGACCGCCGGGGCCCGCGGCGCCGCGGAGATCTGCTCGCGGCCGCCGTGGAAGAGCTGCACGAACAGCGCGCTGCCGTGCTCGTGGACCGCGTCGGCGAGCCGCGCGTACCCGGGCACGATCCCCGGCAGGAAGCCGCCGAGCGTGTGCGAGGTCAGCAGGCCGGTCGGGTCGACCGCGGTCGCCTCGAGGAAGATCGCCCCGACGCCGCCGCGGGCGCGCGCGGCGTGGTAGGCCCGCAGGTCGTCGGTCGGGAGGTGCTCGTCGACGAGCCCCGTCTGGTGCGACGTCGAGACGACGCGGTTGGCGAGCGTGACCGGGCCGAGGCCGACGGGGGTGAAGAGCCGGGGCACCGCGCGAGCCTAGCCGCGCGTCAGCCCAGCCGCTCGAACACCCATGCGCCGCCGCTGCGCCCGAGCGTCAGCCGCTCCAGGCCGATCTGGAAGATCGCCTTGTCGTCGTCGGTCCCCGGCTGGTCGACGATCTGCACGAGCGTCAGCTCGTCCGGCGCGGTGCCGCGCTCCGCGGCGTAGGCCTCGCGCGCAGCGGTCTCGAGCCCCTCGCGGGCCCAGCCGCGGTCGTCGGCGTGCGCGGCGGCGAGCTCGCGGTTGACCGCCGCCAGATGCTCGTCGAAGCGGCCCTGCGAGCGCGCGAGCTGGCGCTGGCGCCCGACGATCCCGCCGGCCGCGAGCACGGCGACGAGCAGGACGAACACGACGATGACGATCACGAGCCAGGTCGGCATGACCCGGGATTACAGCAGGACGTCGCGCGAGCGCAGGTGCGCGCCCACCTTGCGCTTGACCCGCTGCAGCGCGTTGTCGACCGTCTTGCAGTCGCAGCCGAGCTGCTCCCCGATGCCGGTGTAGGAGTGCCCGTCGAGGTAGAGCCCGAGGACGTGCGACTCGAGCTCGGAGAGCACCGTGGAGAGGCAGGCGACCAGCGAGCGCAGCTCCTCCGAGGAGATGACCTGGTTGACCGGGTCGTGGACGGTCGGCCCCGGCAGCATCTCGTCGAGCGTCGGCTCGTTGTCGGTCGCGCCGGCGGGCGTGGAGGAGAACGACACGTAGCCGTTGAGCGGCGTGTGCTTGTTGCGGGTGGCCGTCTTCACCGCCGTGATGATCTGGCGGGTGATGCACAGCTCCGCGAAGTTGCGGAAGGAGGACTCGCGGTCGGTGCGGTAGTCGCGGATCGCCTTGTAGAGCCCGACGAGCCCTTCCTGGATCAGGTCGTCGGAATCGCCCCCGATGAGGAAGTACGAGGACGCCTTCAGGCGCACGAACGAGTAGTAGCGGCGCACGAGGCGCTCGTAGGCGTCGGGACTGCCCTGCTTGGCCAGTGCGAGCAGGTAACCGTCATCAACCTGAACCTGAGATTGAGACTTTGCGGAGATCTTGGCCACGAAGCGTCCTCTCCCGAGCGGTCAGCCCGCGAAATGGTCGTGGCGCACACCTCCCCCGGCGCCTATTGATGAGTTTCGAGGACCATCGCTAACCCTCAAGCTCAACCTGATGCGCGGGAGTGTGGCACGCTTATGTGGACGCGTCAAGGCGTTGCTGCAAAATCTCGTACAGCAGCACTGCCGCGGTGGCGCTCACGTTGAGCGAGCCGATCCGTCCGCGCAGGGGCAGCGCGATGAGGCCGTCGCACGCCGCCGCGACGCGCGGCCGCAGTCCGCGCCCCTCGGCACCGAGCACCAGGACGACCCCGCCGCGCCAGTCCACGTCGCGGTAGCCCGTGCCCGCGCCGGCCGCGGCGCCGTAGGTCCAGCAGCCGGCCGCCTTCGCGTCGGCGAGGAAGTCGGCGAGGTTGCGCACCTGCGCGATCGGCAGGTGCTCGACCGCGCCGGCCGACGCCTTGCAGACCGCCGCCGTCACCTCGGCGGAGCGGCGCTCGGGCAGGATCAGGCCGGTCGAGCCCGTGCACTCGGCGGTGCGGGCCACCGCGCCGAGGTTCTGCGGGTCGGTCACCTCGTCGAGCGCGACGAGCACGGGGTCGGGCTCGGCCAGGAGCACCGCGGCGTCGGCGTAGCGGTACGCCTCGACGTCGGCGCACACGCCCTGGTGGGCCTCGGCGCCGGCGCGCTGCGCGATCTCCTCGGCGCGCGCGGGCTGCGCGCCGGGGAAGTCGCCGGCCGCGCCCTTCGTCGCCCAGACCGTGTGCACCCGCCGCGGCCCGCGGATCGCCTCGCGCACGGCGTTGCGGCCGTAGACGATCACGCGCGGAGCACCGCGTCGCGGGGGATCACGGCCCGATCGGCACGAGCTCGGGGCCGGACGGCCCGTCGCGGACCTCCCACCCGCGCGCGCGCAGCTCGTCGCGCAAGCGGTCGGCCTCGGCGAAGTCGCGCGCAGCGCGGGCGGCCTCCCGGCGCTCGGCGAGCGCGGTCGCCTCCGCGGGCGGGCCCGCGCCGCGGTCGAGCAGGTCCTCGAGGCCGAGCATGGCCAGCATCTCGCGCAGGTGCGCGTCCCCGACGGGCGCGGCGGCGCTGTTGGCCTCGCGGATCCACTCCGCGAGGGCGGCGAGCGCCCGCGGCGTGTTGTAGTCGTCGGCCAGCGCGTCGAAGAAGGCGTCGCGATGCGGCGCGAGCGCCTCCGGCGAGTCGCCCGGCTCCAGCCGGCGCCCCGCGTTGCGGATCCCTTCGACGCGGCGGGCCGCGTCCTCAAGCTTCTCGGGCGAGAACGCCAGCGGCTGCCGGTAGTGGCCCTCGGCGAAGAACATCAGCAGCGCCTCGCGCCCCGCCTCGTCGAGCACCTCCGCGAGGCCGCGGATGTTCCCGACCGACTTGGACATCTTGCCGCCCATCTCGAGCATGCCGTTGTGCATCCAGATCTGGGCCAGCTCGCGCCCGCGCGCGGCCAGGGTCTGGGCGGCCTCGTTCTCGTGGTGCGGGAAGATCAGGTCGTTGCCGCCGCCGTGGATCTCGAACGGCGCGCCGAGCGTGGCCTCGGCCATCGCGGAGCACTCGATGTGCCAGCCGGGGCGGCCCTCGCCCCACGGCGCCTGCCACCAGGTGTCCTCCATCGGCTTGCGCGCCTTCCACAGCGCGAAGTCGAGCGGATCCTCCTTGCGGCCCTCCCCCTCGAGGCCCTCGCCCTGGTCCATCTGCTCGATGTCACGGTGCGAGAGCGCGCCGTACTCCGGCAGCGAGCGCACGCGGAAGTACACGTCGCCGTCGGCGACGTAGGCATGCTCGCGCTCGATCAGGTCGGCGATGAGGTCGACGATCTCCTCCACCATCAGCGTCGCCTGCGGCTCGTGGTCCGGGCGGCCGATCCCGAGCCGCTCCGTGTCGGCGAGGTAGTGCGCCGTCATCTCCGCGGCCAGCTCCGCCGACGGCCGGCCGGCCGGGCGGGCGGCGTCGTAGATCTTGTCGTTGATGTCCGTGATGTTGGCGACGAGCGTCGGCTCGTAGCCCTCGCGGGCGAGGAAGCGCTTGAGCAGGCTGAAGACCACGAACGGGCGGGCGTTGCCGACGTGGATGCGCCCGTAGACGGTCGGGCCGCACGCGTAGATCCCGACCTTGCGGCCGTCGCGCGGCCGCAGCTCGGTCAGCTTCCCGGTCTTCGTGTCGTGCAGGCGGATGGTGCGCACGGCGGAGAGGATATGTCGGGCGGAGGGGCCGGCGCTGGGCCGGCCCCTCCGCGGGACGAAGGCGGGCGGCCAGGGGAGGGATGACGCCCGCGAGGAAGAGCTCGAAGGCTCTGCCGTCGGCCTACCCTCGTGCGCCCGCGCCATCGCCTGCGCGGTCGCAAACCCGACCCGCAGGGCGCGGCGCGGCGCCCAGGTGTCGCAAACCCGACGCGCCGTCGCAGGCGCGGCCGTCAGGCGCGGTCGATCGTCGCCACCGCCATCGCCGCCGCGCCCTCGCCGCGCCCGACGAAGCCGATCCGCTCGCCCGTCGTCGCCTTGACGTTGACGGCGTCGAGGGGGAGCCCGAGCGCCTCGGCGAGCCGCGCGCGGATCGCCTCGCGATGCGGTGCGAGCTTCGGCCGCTCGAGCACCACCGTGGCGTCGACGTTGCCGATCGCCCAGCCGTCGGCGGCGAGCCGGGCGACCACGGCGCGCAGCAGCCCGATCGAGTCGGCGTCCTTGAAGCGCTCGTCCGTGTCGGGGAAGTGCGAGCCGATGTCGCCGAGCGCGGCGGCGCCCAGGAGCGCGTCGATCACGGCGTGGGTCAGCACGTCGGCGTCGGAGTGCCCGGCCAGGCCCTCCTCGTGCGGGATGTCGACGCCGCCGAGGATCAGCGGCCGGCCGGGCGCGAACGCGTGCGTATCGATCCCCAGCCCGGTGCGGATCAACCGAGGGGCTCCATCCGCCGCACGCGCCCCTCGAACACGCACAGCTCGGTCACGCCGGCCTCGCGCAGCGCGGTGAGCGCGTCGTCGTAGCGGAAGCCGAGCTGCTCCGGCACGTGCGCGTCGGAGGACAGCGCGATCGGCAGCCCCGCGTCGACCGCCATCTCGAGCAGCGCCGGGCCAGGGTAGAGCTCGCCCACGGGCTTGCGCAGCCCGGCGGTGGACAGCTCCATCGCCACGCCCGCGTCGAGCATCGCCTGCACCGCGGGCTCGTAGTAGTGGCGCGGGTCGCGCTCGGGCTGCGGCCGCGCCCGGCCCCACACCTTCACCAGGTCCGGGTGGGCCATGATGTCGTAGAGCCCGGATCCGGCGGCCTGGGCGAGCGTCTCGAAGTAGCGCTCCCAGATCTTGTCGGGGCGCGTCTCGCGCCGCCACACGTGATCCCACCGCTCGCCCTCGAGGTCGACCGCCTCGTCGCCGACGAAGTGCACCGAGCCGACCACGTAGTCCCACTCGCGCGCCTCCAGGAACCGCGCGATGCGATCCTCGCGGCCGGCGACGTAGTCGGCCTCGATGCCGAGCCGGAGGTCGGTCTCCTGGCGGACGAACGAGCAGTACCCGTCCACGTCGTCGCGCGCCCAGTTGCGCCACCACGGGTGCTCCCAGATCTCCAGGCTCTGCGAGAAGCGGTGGATGTGCTCGGCGACGCCCAGCTCGGCGATCCCGCGCTCCTCCGCCGCCTCGCGGTAGCGCTCGGCGTTGGCGGCCGTGAAGTAGCGCGCCGGCGGCGTGTCCGGCTCGTCGGGCCGCAGGTGGACGTGGTAGTCGGTCAGCACGGGCGGGAACTCTACGGCCCCGCGAGCCGGACCTCGGCCACGGCGAGGTCGTGGGCCGTGGTGACCTTGAAGTTGCCGGGCGCGGCCTCGACCACGACGATCCGCCCGCCGGCCCGCTCCACGAGCCAGGCGTCGTCGGTCGCCGCGGCGAGCACGTCGTCCGGCACGTCCAGCGCCCGGCGCAGCACGTCCGCCCGGAACGCCTGCGGCGTCTGGATCGCCCACAGCCGCGCGCGGTCGTGCGTGCGCACCACGACGCCGTCGTCCCCGGCCTCCTTGACCGTGTCGGTCACCCGCGCCGCGGCGACCGCGCCGTCGGCGCCTGCGAGCGCCTCGAGCGTGCGCGTGAACAGCGCCGGGTCGACGAGCGGCCGCGCCGCGTCGTGGACCGCCACGGCCGCGACGTCGCCGGCGGCGGCGAGCGCGTTGCGCACGGACGCCGAGCGCGTGGCGCCGCCCTCGACCAGGACGAAGCCGAGCGGGAAGTCGCCGGCCGCGCCGGCGAGCGTCTCCTCGGCCGCGGCGCCGTGCCCGGGCGGCACGGCGACGACGACGCGCGGCACGCCCGCGGCGGCGAGCGCGTCGAGCGACCAGGCGACCATCGGGCGCCCTGCGAGGGCGACGAACGCCTTCGGCCGGCCGGCGCCGAGCCGCTCGCCGCTGCCCGCCGCGACGACGATCGCGGCGGTCTCGAGGGACATCTGCTCCGACGCACGAGCCGGGGGCCACATGGTGACCGCGGATCGTGCGTCGAAGCCGGGGCTGCTGCTAGCCGGCGGTCGCCAGCTTCTCGCGCGTCAGGACGTGGTCGAGGTAGGCCTCGGCCTCGTCCTCGGACTTCTCGAGCGCGTACATCAGCTCGGAGGCGAGGATCTTCTTCGCGCGGGTGTACATCTGCTTCTCGCCCGTGGACAGGCCCTTGTCCTGCTCACGGATCGCAAGGTTGCGGACGACCTCGGCGAGCTCGTAGATGTCGCCGGTCTTGATCTTGTCGCGGTTGTGCTTGAAGCGGCGGTTCCAGTTCTTCGGCATCTCCGAGATGTCGTCGGAGAGCACGCCCAGCACCTTCTTGACGGTCTCGGCGTCGATGATGCGGCGCAGGCCGGCCTTGCCGGCGTTCTCGCACGGCACCATGACGGTCATGTCGTTGTGCAGGATCTTGATCGTCAGGTACTGGCGCACCTCGCCGAGGATCTCCTTGTCCTCCTTCTTCAGCACCTGCCCGGCGCCATGATGCGGGTACACCACATGGTCGCCGATCTGGAAGTCGATGCACTCGACCTCGCGCTCGAGCTCCAGGTCCTCGATCTGATCGATGGTCTCGGGGATGGTGTCCTCCTTCATCGGGGTCGGTCCGGATGCCGGACCACCGGGCGGTTCATGTCTGCAGGTAGCGGTCCACGAGGTTGATCTCCTGCAACCGGCGAAGGCCCTCGCGGATGTCCTTCGCACGGATCTCCCCCACGCCGTCGACCGACTCCAGCTCGGGGTCGGTCGCGGCCAGGATCTCGTCCAGCCCGCGGAACTCGCGGACGATGTTCTGGACCACCAGCTTCGGCAGCCGGGGGATCCGGCCGAGGATGCGGTAGCCACGGGGCGAGACGGGATAGTCCAGCGTGTTGACCTTGCGGTCGTAGCCCGAGATCTCGGCCAGCCGGCCGAAGTCGAGCAGGTCCTGATGGGGAAGTCTGGCGATGCCGTCGAGCGCGTTGGCGAACGCGTCGTCCTCCGGCTCGGCGAGGTAGTCGTGCAGCAGCGCGGCCTTGTCGGCGGCGACGCCGACCATCGTCTCCTCGAGCTGCATCTCGATCAGCCGGCCCTCGGTGCCCAGCTCGACGATGTAGCGCTCGATCTCGACGGCCATGCGCGTCACCAGCTCGGCGCGCTGCAGGACGGTGAGGACGTCGTGGAGCGTGACGCCGCCTTCGAACTCGAGCGCCGTGAGGCGGGTGGAGACCTGGTCGAGGCGGCTGCGGTACTTGTCCAGCGTCGCGAGCGCCTGGTTGGCCTTCGCGAGGACGGCCGGGATCTCCTCGAGGATGTACTTCGCGCCGTCGACGTAGAGCGAGACGACGTCGCGCCGCTGCGAGACCGCGATGACCAGGGCGTCGGTCTGCTTGGACACGCGCTCGGCCGTGCGGTGGCGCGTGCCCGTCTCCGTGGTCAGGATCGTCGGGTCCGGCATCAGCTGGACGTTGCACCAGGGGATCTTCGTGGCGTTCGCGTTCAGCGCGATCGCGCCGTCCATCTTCGCCAGCTGGTAGAGCAGCGCGGGCGAGTAGTCGATGTCGAGCTTGATCCCGCCCGAGAACAGGAACGCGAGCTCGTCCGGGTCGCCGATGACGATCAGGCCGCCGGTCCGCGCGTGGACGATGTTGTCGATCCCCTCGCGCACCGCCGATCCCGGCGCCACCATCTCGAGTGCCTTGACGAGCCTGGGCTCCTGACGCGCTTCGAGCTCATTGAGCTCTTCCCCTGATCGCGGCGTCATCTCGGGATAATTCTAGCATCCCGTTTACTCGTGGTTTAGCCGTAGGTTTGGCTCTGCAGAGCCAAATGCGAGGGTTGTAAATGCGATCTGAACGTGCTAGCCGTCAGGCCGCACGGGCCCGCGCAGCGGCGCCCAGGGCGGCCGTCAGCGCGTGCCGCAGGGTGGGCGCCTCGGTCGCGCCGCGACCGGCCCCCGCCGGGGCCACGGTCGGATCCAGCCCGAACTTCGCCGCCTCGGCCAGGCGCCGCTCCGGGTGGGCGACGCTGCGCAGCTCGCCGGTCAGCCCGATCTCGCCGAAGCAGGCGACCGGCCGCTGGCCGGCGCCGGCCACGACGCCGCGCGCGGCGCTGGCCACCGCGAGCGCGACGGCCAGGTCGGCGCCGGGCTCGTCGACGCGGACGCCGCCCGCCACGTTGACGAACACGTCCGCGCTGCCGACGCCCACGCCCGCGTGGCGCCCGAGCACGGCGAGCACGAGCGCGAGCCGGTTGCGGTCGATGCCGTTGGCGATCCGCCGCGGCGGCACGAGCTCGGACGGAGAGACGAGCGCCTGGACCTCGACCAGCAGCGGGCGCGAGCCCTCCATGGCCGCGAGCACGACGCTGCCGGGCGCGCGGGTGGCCTCGCCGACGAAGCGCGCGCTCGCGTCCTGGACCTCGACCAGGCCGCCCTGGCGCATCTCGAAGACGCCGGCCTCGCTCGTCGAGCCGAAGCGGTTCTTGAGCGCCCGCACCGTGCGATAGGTGCGCTCGCGCTCGCCCTCGAACTGGAGCACGCAGTCGACGAGGTGCTCGAGCACGCGGGGGCCCGCGAGCGCCCCCTCCTTGGTGACGTGGCCGACGAGCAGGACCGCGATGTCGCGCGCCTTGGCCAGCCGCGTGATGCGGTCGGCGACCTCGCGCACCTGGCCGACCGAGCCGGCCGCGCCGGTCAGGTCGCCCGCGTGGAGCGTCTGCACGGAGTCGATGACGCAGACCTCGGGGCGCTCGGCCTCGAGCGTGGCGAGCACCGTGTCGAGGTCGGTCTCGGCCAGCACGGGCACGTCGAGGGCCGCGCCGGGCAGCCGCTCGGCGCGCAGCTTGATCTGCGCCGCGGACTCCTCGCCGGACACGTAGAGGGTGCGCCGCCCCGCGCCGGCGAGGTTGCCGAGCGCCATCGAGGTCAGCGTCGACTTGCCGATGCCGGGCGAGCCGCCGAGCAGCACGAGCGAGCCGGGCACGAGGCCGCCGCCGAGCACGCGGTCGAGCTCACCGATCCCGGTCTTCAGGCGCGCGACCTGGACGGCCTGGACGTCGGCGAGCCGGACGGGCCGCGCCGCGCCGCGCGCGGCCGCAGCGCCCGTCCCGCCGCCGCGCCGGGCGGGGGCCGGCGCGCGCCGCTCCTCGGCGAGCGTGTTCCACTCGCCGCACCCGGGGCAGCGCCCATGCCACTTGGCCTCCTCGTGGCCGCACGAGGAGCAGGTGAAGACGGTCGTCGGGCGGGGCATGGGTGTAGGCACGGTAGGCGGGGAGCCGGACGTCCTCGCCCCCCTCGCGGCGAACGTCAGCCAAGCAACGCCCGCACCCGCGCGCCCACCGCCACCATGCCCAGCTCGTCCGCGATCGCCCGCGCCGCCGCGAGCCGCTCGGCGGCCGCCTCCGGGCACCCGCGCGCCAGCTCCAGCTCCGCCCAGGCGAGCTGCGTGCGCGCCGTGAACGGCCGCGCGCCCATCGCCGCGTGCATGGCCAGCGCGTCGGCGAAGTGGCGCTCCGCGCGCGCCCACTCCCCCTGCACGGCGGCGAGCATCCCCAGCGGCCGCGAGGCCGAGCCGTTGCAGGTCGCCGCCCGGCCCACGACGACGTTGCGCCCCGCATAGGGCGCCAGCGCGTCGTACAGCTCCGCGGCGCGGGCCGCGTCGCCGACGCGCGCGCAGACCTCGGCGAGGAGCGAGACGGCGATGAGCCAGTTCGCGTCGCGCGGCAGCGCGCCGAGGCCCTGCGCCGCGAGCGACTCGAACTCCGCCCGAGCGGCGTCCTCGCGCCCCAGCTCGAGATGCAGCAGCGCGAGCGAGCAGCGCCACGCCGGCACGGCCGGGTACAGCGCGATGAAGCCGGCCACGGCGTCCTGCACCTCGCCGAGCCGGCCCTGCTCGCGGCGGATGTTGAACATGGCCTGCGCGTAGACGTGCAGGGCGTTCTCGGCGTGCCCGCGCCGCCCGATGGCGAGCGTCTCGTCCGCGAGCCGCTCCGCCTCCTCGAAGCGCCCGTCGAGCTGCGCCCGCGCGCAGCGGAACAGCGACGCCCACCACTCGTACAGCGGCCGGTGCAGCGCGGCCGCCAGGCGTGACGCCGCCGCGATCTGGATGTCCGCGCCGGCCACGTCGCCCAGCTCCAGCAGGTCCACCACCGTCCACCCGGCGCCCTCGAGCTCGAGCTCGTGATCGCCGACGGCCTCGGCGATCCGGCGCAGCTCGGACGCCACCTCGAGGCGCTCGTGCACCGTCTCGGGCCGCCACAGCGCGTAGTGCCGGGCGTCGAGGCAGGCGGCGAGCGTGGGCGGGTCGCCGAGCCGGCGCGCCAGCGCCACCGCCTCCTCGGAGAGCGCGAGCCGGCGCCCGGCGTCGCCCGCGTAGTAGAGCTCGAGCGCGAGGCGGGCGAGCAGCCGCGCGCGCAGCGGCGAGTCCTCGGACCCGAGCGCCCCCAGCGCCTCCTGCAGCCGGCCCGCCACGTCCTCCTCGACCCGCCCCAGCTGCGACCAGCGCCCGGCGTAGCCGAGGGCCGCCCGGCCGAGCAGCGCGGTGTCGCCGAGCGTGCGCGCCGTGGTCGCGGCCTGCGCGAAGGTGTCGCGCGCCTCGGGCGCGCCGGCCCGCTCCTGCGAGGCGCCCAGCGCGAGCAGCAGCTCGCCGCGCAGCCGGTCCTCGGGCGCGCCGGCCAGCTCGCGCGCCTGCAGCGCCGCCGCGTAGTGCCCCGCCGCCTCCTCCCACGCCAGCAGCCGGTCCGCGCGCCGGCCGGCGGCGAGCGCGAAGTCGACGGCGCGCTCGGGCCGGTCGACCGGGGCAGCGAGCGCGAAGTGGTGGGCGAGCTGGCCCAGGTGCGGGTCGAGCTGGTGGCCGCGGCGCGCGATCAGCGCCTCGCCGACGCGGCTGTGCAGGCGCGCGCGGCGGAGCGCCGAGAGGCCGTCGTAGAGCGTCGCGCGCACGAGCGCGTGGCCGAACGAGTAGCGCCCGACGCGCTCGGGATCCTCGCGCAGCATCCGCGTCGCGGTCGCCTCCTCGAGCGCGGCGACCAGCTCGTCGCCGCGCAGCGGCCCGACCTCCTCGAGCACGTCGAAGTCGAACGCGCGCCCGATGACCGCCGCCGTGGCGAGCATCCGGCGCGTCGGCTCGGCGAGCCGCGCGAGGCGCCGGCCCGTGACCTCCCGGACGCCGACCGGCACGCCGGCCTCGTGCAGCGCGACCGCGCCGCCGAGCCGCCCGTCGGCGTCGGCCAGGTGGTGCACGACCTCCTCGATGAAGAACGGGTTCCCGTCGGTCTCGCCGTGCAGCTCGCCGACGAACGCCGGCGTCGCGGGACGGCCGCCCAGCGAGGCGACGAGCGCCCCCGTCTCGGGCACGTCCAGGCCGGAGAGCTCGACCTGCTCGAGCAGGCCGTCGCGCCGCAGTGCGGCGAGCTGCGCCGCGAGCGCCTCGCCGCCCTCGTCGGCGCGGGCGGTGGCGAGGAGGAGCATCCGCTCGGGCGCGGGGGCGCGCGCGAGATGGCCGAGGAGCTGGAGCGTCGGCCGGTCCGCCCAGTGGACGTCGTCGAGCACGACGAGCAGCGGCGCCTCGCCCGCGATCTCGGCCAGCAGCGCGGCGAGGGCGTCGAACAGCCGCAGCCGCTGCGCGTCGAACTCCCGGTCGCGCAGCGTGCCGTCCTCGCCGGCCGCGGACGCCCCGAGCTCGGGCAGCATGCCGCCGAGCTCCGCGCCCCGGGCGCCGAGCCGCGCAGCCAGCGGCGCGAGCGACGCGCCGCCCGCCCAGCCGCGCACCATCTGCACGAACGGCTGGTAGGGCGCGGGCCCCTCGTCGTCGAGGCGCCCGTAGAGCACGACGGCGCCGCCGGCGTGCGCGTGCCCGCCGAGCTCCGCGGCCAGCCGCGTCTTCCCGATCCCCGCCTCGCCCGTGAGCACCACGACGCCGCGGCCGCCCGCGACGACGCCGGCCCAGGCGCGCTGCAGCGCGCCCGCCTCCGCGGCGCGGCCGACGAACGCGTGACGGCTCCGCAGGGCGTCGAGCGCGGCGGGCCAGCGGCGCGTGACCGGCGCCGCCTCCGGCGCGGGCGCGCCGCCGTGGAGCAGGCGCTCGTGGGCGGCGAGCGCGGCGGGCCCCGGCGCCGCGCCCAGCTCGTCGCGCAGCAGCCGGCGCAGGTCGTCGAACGCGCGCAGCGCCTCGGCCGGGTTGCCGGCGGCCTCGTGCGCGCGCATGAGCAGCAGGTGGGCGGACTCGCGGAACGGCGCGGTTGCGACGGCGGCGCGCGCAGCGGCCAGCGCCTCGCCCAGCTCGCCGCCCTCCAGCGACGCCGCCGCGAGCGCCTCGAGCGCGCGCACGCGCAGGCCCGCCAGCGCACCCCGCTGCTCGCGCAGCCAGGGGCCGTCGCTGCCGGGCAGCAGGTCGGCGGCGCAGACGCCGAGCACCGCGCGGGCGGCCGCGCCGGCCTCGGTCCACGCGGCGTCGTGGAGCGCGGCCTCGGCGCGCCGGGCGGCGGCCGCGGCCTCCTCGACGTCGAGCCGGACGGGTCCGTCGAGCGTGAGCTGCACCTCCGAGCGGCCGGCCAGCGCGCCCTCGCCGAGCACGCGCCGCAGCTTGGAGAGGAGCGCGCTGAGCGCCGCGTCGGGCCGGGCGGGCGGCTCGTCGGGCCACAGCGCATCGATCAGCTCGCCCCGCGTGCACGGCCGGTCGCGGTGGACCGCCAGGTAGGCGAGGAGCAGGCGGCCCTGGCGGCCCGGCAGGCGACCGGACAGCTCGCGATCGGCAGCGCGCACCTCGACCGGCCCGCAGAGCCGGATGTCCCACCCTGACTCCGAACCTTCCACCTCGCGGGGACGCTATCGCCCTGCCAAGGAGACGCCAAGGTCCCGCCAAGGTCCGTCGCGGAAGATGCTCGCACGCGGCCCCCCACGGACCTTCCAGATCCGAGGAGGCCGCAGCGACATGGACGTCGCGCCTTCAGCCCGCGTAGCGCCCCTACGACCCCCGGGGCCCCTGCGCACCGCATTGCGAGGGGCCCGCCGACCGGCGGGCCCCTCAGCTGTGGTCGAGCGCCTGCGCGACGTCGGCGACGAGGTCCTCCGCGTCCTCGGGATGTCCTCCGGGAACGGGTGCCGGACGCGTCGCGGGACCCGGCGCTACGAGGCCCGCCGGGCCTCGGCCTCGCGCAGCCGGCGCGAGATGAGCTCGAGCAGGGAGATCGCGGCGCGCGGGTGGTCCATCAGGAAGCCGCGGAAGGCGCGCAGCGGCACCACGAGGCCGCGCACCTCCTCGAGGGCGGTGACCGAGGCCGAGCGCGGCTGGCCGTCGATCCCGGAGAGGTCGCCGAGCAGCTCGCCCGGGCCGCGCTCGGCGAGCACGAGCTCGGCGCCGTCGGCGCCGTGGGCGGCCACGCGCACGCGCCCCGCCCGGACGAGCAGCACGCAGTCCGCCGTGCCGCCCTGCTCGAAGATGACCGCGCCGGGCGGATAGGTGCCGGGCTCGCCCATGTCCTCGAGCGCGTCGCTCTCGGCGGGCGTCAGCGTGTGGAGGAACTCCGCGTCGCTCACTGGCCCGGAAGGCTAGCCTGCCGGGCGGTGCGCCGCATCGCCGCCACGCTGCCGGTCCTGCTCGCCCTGGCGGCGCCCGCCGCGGCGGCGCCGCCGCCGCACTGGCGCCCGGACGTGCGGGCCGCGGCCCGCTACGCCGCGGTGCGCGGGGGCGACGTGAGCTTCGCCGTCCGCGTCCGTGGACACGCGTGGAGCCGGCGCGGCACGACGCCGTACCGCTCGGCGAGCCTCGTCAAGGCGATGCTGCTCGTCGCCTACCTGGGCCGCGGCGACGTGCGCGGGCGCCCGCTCCGTGCCGGCGAGCAGGCCCTGCTGGACCCGATGGTGCGCCGCTCGGACAACCGCGCGGCCGACGCGGTGCACGCGCGCGTCGGGCTGCCGGCGCTCTCCGCGCTCGCCCGCCGGGCGGGGATGCGCGGCTTCCTCCCCCACCCCGTGTGGGGCGGCTCGCTCGTCACCGCCGCCGACCAGGCGCGCCTGTTCCTGCGCATCGATCGGCTCGTCCCCCGCCGGCACCGCGCCTATGCGATGCGGCTGCTGCGCGGGATCGTGCCGGCGCAGCGCTGGGGCATCGCGGCGGCCGTCCCGCGCGGCTGGGCGATCGCCTTCAAGAGCGGCTGGGGCCGCGGCGTGACGCGCCAGGTCGACCATCAGGCCGCCCTGCTCACCCGCGGGCGGGAGCGGGTCGCGGTGGCGGTGCTGACCGCCGACAACCCCTCGGACGCGTACGGCGCCGAGACGCTCCGGGGTGTGGCGGCGCGGCTCGTGCGACGCCTCGACCGGAGGCTCGTCGGCACGGTCGTGCGGTCGCGCAGCGTCGTGCAGGGGCTCCGCGGCGCGTAGCGGCGGGTTAGTGTCGGGCGATGCTGCGCGTCCTCGTGCTGGGCGAGCTCGCCGTCGAGTCGGGCGGGGAGCCGCTGCCGCTGCCGGCCGGACGCCCGGCGCGCGCGTTGCTCGCCTACCTCGCGCTCCATCCCGGCCGGCACGCGCGGGCGGCGCTCGCGGCACGGCTCTGGCCGGACGTGCTCGACGAGTCCGCGCGCACGAGCCTGCGCGGGGCGCTCGCCGACCTCCGCCGCGCGCTGGGCCCGGCCGGGGACGCCCACCTGGAGGCGAGCCGCCAGCACGTCGGCCTGCGCGACGTGTGGACGGATCTCGGCGCCGCGGCAGCGCTCGCGTCGGAGGGCCGCACGGCCGAGGCGCTCGCGTTGTGGCGCGGGGAGCTGCTCGCCGGGCTCGAGGCCGGCGACTGGGTGGCCGCCGCCCGCGACGAGCAGCAGGCCGTGCGCGGCGACCTCGTCCGCACGCTCGCAGAGCGCGCGGCCGCGGCCGGCGACCATGCGGCTGCGGTCGCGCACGCCCGTGAGCGGGTCGCGCTCGAGCCGCTGTCCGAGGCCGCGCACCGCGACCTCATCGGCCGGCTCGCCGCGGCGGGCGACCGCGCCGCCGCGGTCGCCGCCGCCGCCCGGTTCGCCGACCGGCTGCGCACGGAGCTGGGGCTCGCACCCTCGCCGGAGACCCGCGCGCTCGTGGCGCGGCTGCGCGCCGGAGAGGAGGCGCCCGCGGGCGCCGTGCA
This sequence comes from uncultured Solirubrobacteraceae bacterium, assembly GCA_963827335.1. Taxonomy (GTDB): domain Bacteria; phylum Actinomycetota; class Thermoleophilia; order Solirubrobacterales; family Solirubrobacteraceae; genus DASQMT01. The sequence continues at coordinate 229,772 of CAWHAP010000018.1, read as the reverse complement.
GCCGCCGCTCCCGGCGCTGTTCGCGGCCCGCCGCGAGCGTTCCGCGTTCGTCGGGCGCGACGCGGAGGGCGACCGGCTGCTCGCCGCGCTCGACGGCGTGCGGGGCGGCGAGCGGCGCCTCGTGCTGGTGGCCGGCGAGCCCGGGATCGGCAAGTCGCGGCTCGTCGCCGAGGCCGCACGACGCGCGCACGCGGGCGGCGCCACCGTGCTCGCCGGCCGCTGCCAGGAGGAGCCGCTCGGGCCGTTCGCGCCGTTCGTCGAGGCGCTGCGGCCGCTCGGCGCGCTGCGCCCCGAGCCGGCCGCCGACGCCGGCGCCGCGCGCCTGCGGCTGTTCGACGAGGCCGCCGCGCTGCTCGCCGGAGCGCCGCCGCCCGTGCTCCTCGTGCTCGACGACCTGCACTGGGCCGACCGGGCCACGCTGCGCCTGCTGACCCACCTCGCCACGGCTCCGGAGGCCGCGCCGCTGCTCATCGCCGGCACCTACCGCCAGACCGATCTGGGGCGCCGCCACCCGCTCGCCGCCGTGCTCGCCGACCTGCGCCGCGAGCCGCGGACCGAGCGCATCGCGCTCACCGGGCTCGACGCCGCCGCCGCGGCGCGCCTCATCGCCGGCTGGGTCGGCGACGAGGCCGGCCCCGGGCTCGCGCCCCGGCTCCGGGCCGAGACCGAGGGCAACCCGTTCTTCATCGAGGAGGTCCTGCGCGACCTCGTCGAGGACGGGGCGCTCGTGCGCGAGGGCGGGCGGTGGCGCGCGGATGGCCCGCTCTCCGTGCCCGAGAGCGTGCGCGAGGTGATCGGGCGCCGCGTCGAGCGGCTGTCCGACGACGCCGTCGCGGTGCTCGAGCTCGCCGCGGTCGACGGTCGCGACTTCGACTTCCAGGTCCTGGCGGGGAGCGGGCTGCTGGCACGCGACGTCGTGCTCGACGGGCTGGAGGAGGCCGAGCGCGCGCAGCTCGTCCGGCCGGCGGGCGCCGGGCGCTGGTCGTTCTCGCACGCGCTCGTGCGCGAGGCGCTGTACGACGAGCTCTCCTCCCTGCGGCGCACGCGGCTGCACGCCGCGGTCGCCGACGCGCTCGTGCGCGCGGGGCGCCCGCCCGCGGAGGCGGCGCTCCACGCGTTCGAGGCCGCGGCGCTCGAGGGCCCGCGGCGAGCGGTCGCCCTCGGCCGTGAGGCCGCGGCCGCGGCGCTCGCCGGGCTCGACTACGAGGCGGCCGCCGCCCACCTGGCCCGCGCGCTGCAGGCGCTCGAGCTGGACCCGGCCGCGGACCCGCTCGAGCGCACGGACCTCCTGCTCGCGCGCGGCGACGCGCTCGCCCGCGCGGCGGACCCGGAGGCACCGGCGGTGTTCGCGGCCGCGCGCGAGCTCGCGCGCGGCGCCGGGGACGCCGAGCGGCTCGGCCTGGCCGCGCTCGGCGCCTGCGGCGTCGGGGTGACGATCATCGCCGTCGACCGCGCCCGCGCCGCGCTGCTGGAGGAGGCGATCGCCGCGCTCGGCGACAGCGCGCCGGGCGGGACGCTCGGATCCCGCGCGGAGGCGCTCCGCGCCCGGCTGCTCGCCCGGTTGGCGATCGAGCTCGTCTACGCCCCGGCCCGCGACCGCAGCGGCCCGCTCAGCGAGGCCGCCGTCGCCGCCGCCCGCGCCAGCGGCGACGCCGGCGCGCTGCTCGCCGCCCTGAACGCGCGCCACGTCGCGCTCTGGCATCCCGACGGGCTGGCGGAGCGGATCGCCGTGGCCGGCGAGCTGATCGTCCTCGCCGCCGCGCACGACCGCCCCGAGGACGAGCTGCAAGGCCGCAACTGGCGCGCCGTCGACCTGTGGGAGACGGGCGACCTCGCCGCCTTCGAGGCCGAGCTGACGGCGCACGAGGCGCTCGCCGAACGGCTCCGCCTGCCGACCTTCCGCTGGTACGCGCCGATGTGGCGCGCCGCGCTGGCCACGGTCCGGGGCGATCATGCCGCCGCCCGCAGGCTGAGCGCGCAGGCGCTCACCGTCGGCCAGCGCGCCGGCGACGGCCACGCGGAGCTGTGCGCGAAGATGCTCGAGCTCCAGCTGGCCATCCAGGAGGGGCGCTTCGAGGACGGCTATGACCACGACTTCGCCGGCGAGCGGATCGCCAACTCGCCGGCCGGCCCCGCATACCGCAGCTCGCGTGCCTGGGCGCTCGCCGAGACGGGCCGGCTCGACGCGGCGCGCGCCGACATCGCGTGGCTGGCGCACGACGGCTGGTCGCGGCTGCCGTTCGACTTCAACTGGCTCTCGGCGGTCGGGGAGAGCGCCGAGGCGATCGCGCTGCTCGGCGACGCCGAGCTCGCCGCCTCGCTCCACGCGCTCGCGCTGCCCTACGCGGACCGGCCGATGGTCGCCGGCCGGGCGATCTGCTGCCAGGGCTCGATGGAGCACTACCTGGGGCGGCTGGCCGCGACGGCCGGCCGGCCTGCCGACGCCGTGCGCCACTACGCCGCAGCGCTCGCGGCGCAGGAGCGGATGGGCGCCGCCGCCTGGTCCGTGCGCACCCGCGCGTGCCTCGCGGACGCGCTCGCCGCGGCGGGCGACGCCGCGGGGGCCGAGCGCGAGGCCGCCGCGGCGCGGGCCGCCGCCGCGGAGCTCGGGCTGCCTAGCCCAGCAGGCCCGCGGCCAGCAGGAAGGCCACGATGACGGCGTAGGCCAGGACGAAGGAGGGAATGCCGGTGTTGTCGCTCATGATCCTCCGGGACGTCGTCCCGCGCGGCCTATTCCCTCGCTCATGGCAAGCCACCGCATCATCCTGTTCGACATCGACGGCACGCTCGTGACCACGGGCGGCGCGGGCGCCGTCGCCTGGCGCCGCGCGTTCGAGGAGCTGCACGGCATCCCGGCCGACATCGGGCAGTACACGGACGCGGGCATGACCGATCCGGACGTCGGGGCGAAGACGTTCGCCGCGGTGCTGCACCGCGACCCGACGGCGGACGAGCTCGCGCAGCTCGTGCAGCGGCGCCTCGAGCACCTCCCGGAGGCGATCGCCGCCAGCGCGGGCTACCGCGTGCTGCCCGGCGCGGCGGAGCGGCTGCGGCAGTTGAGCCGGGACGGGAACCTGCTCGGCATCATCACCGGCAACGGCGACGGCGCCGCGCACATCAAGCTCGCGCGGGGCGACCTCAACCGCTGGTTCACGTTCGGCGCCTACGCCACCGGCGGGATGGACCGGGCGGGCATCGTCCGCGAGGCGGTGCGCCGCGGCGAGGCCTTCCTCGGCCGCGACGTCCCCGATCGCGAGATCCTCGTGGTCGGCGACACGCCGCTCGACGTCCAGGCCGCGCACGCCGCGGGCTGCACCGCCGTCGGGGTCGCCACCGGGAAGTACGACGAAGCCGCGCTCCGCGAGGCGGGCGCGGACCACGTGCTGGGGACGCTGGAGCAGGAGCTGCCGCTCGGATGAGCGCCCTGCTCGGGGTGATCGCCGCACTCGCTGCGCTCACCCCGCCCGCGGGCTGGGCGCCGGACGTCGCCGCCGCGAACCGCTACGCCGAGGCGCGGCAGGGCGTCATCAGCTTCCACGTGCGCACGGAGCGCGACCGCTGGTCGCGCGACGCCGACCGCACCGTGCCCTCGGCCAGCGTGATCAAGGCGATGCTGATGGTCGCCTACCTGCGCCGCGCGGACGTGCGCGGACGTGACCTGACCGCCGCCGACCACGCCCTGCTGGATCCGATGATCCGCCGCTCGGGCAACCGCGCCGCCACGCACGTCCGCGACCTCGTGGGCAACGCGGCCCTCGTCGCGCTGGCCCGCCGCGCGCGCATGACGCGGTTCGCGGTCCACCCGATCTGGGGGCTCTCGCGGATCAGCGCGCGCGACCAGACGCGCCTGTGGCTGCGCTTCGAGTCCTTCGTGCCCGCGCGGCACCGCCCCGCCGCGATGCAGCTGCTGCGGACGATCGTGCCGCGCCAGCGCTGGGGCTTCGGTCGCGTCGCGCTGCCGCCCGGCTGGGTGCTGCAGTTCAAGGGCGGCTGGGGCTCGGGGACCGGGCTCGTCGAGCACCAGGTCGCCCTGCTCACGCGCGCAGAGGAGCGCGTGGCGGTCGCGATCCTCACGACGGGCAGCCCGTCGCACCGGTACGGCAAGCAGACGCTCCGCGGGGTCGCGGAGCGTCTGTTGCGCAGGTTGGGCTAGGCGTCTTCCGCCGGCGGTTCCACGGCGGGCTGGTCCAGCGCCCCGCCGTCGTCGATCGCCTTCTCGTCGCCCTCGCCCTCGCCCTCGCGGCCGCCGACGGCGACCGGCGCCGGGGTCTCGGGCTTGACGATGGAGAGCAGCATCTCGCGCTCGTCGCCCTCGGGCGCCGGCTCGACCATCACGGTCGCGCCCGCCACCAGCTCGGACTTGAGCACGAAGTCCGCGAGCGGATCCTCGATGTAGCGCTGGATCGCGCGGCGCAGCGGCCGTGCGCCCATGGACGGGTCCCAGCCCTTCTCGACCAGGAAGTCCTCGGCGCCCTCCGTGAGCTCGAGCTGCAGGTCCCGCTCCGCGAGCGATCCGCGGATGCGGCGCAGGAGGAGGTCGACGATCTGCTTGATCTCCTCCTTCTGCAGCTTGTGGAACACGATGACGTCGTCGATGCGGTTGAGGAACTCGGGCCGGAAGACCTTCTTGAGCTCGCCCATGATCCGCGTCTTCATGTCGTCGTACGTGATCCCCGTCTCGTCGTCGGAGACCGCGAAGCCGAGCGGCGTGTTCCGCGCGATCTCGCTGGCCCCGATGTTCGAGGTCATGATCACGATCGCGTGCCGGAAGTCGACCGTCCGGCCCTGCGAGTCGGTCAGGCGCCCGTCCTCCAGGATCTGCAGGAGGATGTTGAACACGTCCGGGTGGGCCTTCTCGATCTCGTCGAGCAGGAGCACGGAGTACGGCTTGCGGCGCACCGCCTCGGTGAGCTGGCCGCCCTCGTCGTAGCCGACGTAGCCGGGGGGCGAGCCGACGAGCCGGGACACGGCGTGCTTCTCCATGTACTCCGACATGTCGATGCGCACCATGGCGTCCTCGTCGCCGAACAGGAACTCGGCCAGCGTCCGCGCCAGCTCCGTCTTGCCCACGCCCGACGGGCCGAGGAAGACGAACGAGCCGGTCGGCCGCTTCGGGTCCTTCAGGCCGGCCCGCGAGCGGCGGATCGCCTTCGAGATGACGTCGACGGCCTGGTGCTGCCCGATGACGCGCTTGTGGAGCTCCTCCTCCATGCGCATCAGCTTCTGCGTCTCGGCCTCGGTGAGCTTGAAGACCGGGATCCCCGTCCACATCGAGACGATGTCCGCGATCTCCTCCTCGCCGATGGCGGGGCGCTCGCCGCTCTCGCCCGACTCCCAGGCGTCCTCGAGCTCGCGCTTCTTGTTCGTGAGGCGCCGCTCCTGGTCGCGCAGCTGCGCGGCCTTCTCGAACTCCTGGTTCTCGATCGCGGATTCCTTGTCGCGCCGCGTCGTCTCGATCTCCTCCTCGAGCTCCCGGTAGATCGGGGGCGAGGACATCGACTTGATGCGCATGCGCGACGCGGCCTCGTCGATGAGGTCGATCGCCTTGTCCGGCAGGAACCGGTCGGAGATGTAGCGGTCGGCCAGCTCCGCGGCGGCCTCGAGGGCCTCGTCGGTGATGTTGACCTTGTGGTGCGCCTCGTAGCGGTCGCGCAGGCCCTTGAGGATCTGCACGCACTCCTCGAGCGACGGCTGGTCGACGACGATCTTCTGGAAGCGCCGCTCCAGGGCGGAGTCGCGCTCCAGGTACTTGCGGTACTCGTCGAGCGTCGTGGCGCCCACGGTCTGCAGCTCGCCGCGCGCCAGCGCCGGCTTGAGGATCGAGGCGGCGTCGATCGCGCCCTCCGCGGCACCCGCGCCGACGAGGTTGTGGAGCTCGTCGATGAACAGGATGATGTCGCCGCGCTGGGTGATCTCCTTCATCACCTTCTTCAGCCGCTCCTCGAACTCGCCGCGGTACTTGGAGCCCGCGACCAGGGCGGCCAGGTCGAGCGTGTAGATCTGCTTGTTCTTCAGCAGCTCCGGCACGTCGCCGTTCGTGATCCGCTGGGCCAGGCCCTCGACCACGGCGGTCTTGCCGACGCCCGGCTCGCCCACGAGCACGGGGTTGTTCTTCGTGCGGCGGGAGAGGATCTGCATGATCCGCTCGATCTCGGTCTCGCGCCCGACGACGGGGTCCAGCTTGCCGTCGGAGGCCAGCTTGGTGAGGTTTCGCCCGAACTGGTCGAGCAGCTTCGAGGACTTCTTGCCCTCGCCGGTCTGGCCGGCGGCACCGGCGGCGCCGGCGGTGCCCGCGCCCTGGCCGGAGCCCTGGCGGCGGCCGCCGGGCCCGGACAGCATGCGGATGACCTCGTTGCGGATCTTCTCGGAGTCCGCGTCGAAGTCGAGCAGGATCCGTGCGGCGACGCCCTCGTTCTCCCGCACCAGGCCGAGCAGGATGTGCTCCGTGCCGATGTAGTTGTGGCCGAGGGACAGGGCCTCGCGCAGGGCGAGCTCCAGCACCTTCTTGGCGCGCGGGGTGAACGGGATCTGACCGGAGGTGACCTCCTCACCGGAGCCGACGATGCGCACGACCTGCGCGCGCACACGCTCCACGGTGATGTCGAGGCTCTCCAGGACGCGAGCAGCGAGGCCCTCCTCCTCACGGAGGAGGCCGAGGAGGATGTGCTCGGTCCCGATGTAGTTGTGCTTCAGCGTCCGCGCCTCCTCCTGGGCGAGGACGACCACCTGACGGGCTCGCTCTGTAAATCGCTCGAACATGGTGGCGCTGTGCTTCCTTCCTGCTAAGTGTCTGCCCTAGCGCTCGGTCTAGTCGGTGTTCTCTGGACGGTTGGAGGGCTGATTCCGGTGCGAGCCGGAAGACGAAAATACCCCGCCTCGCAACCACCTATTCGGCACTGGAGCCGGGTCGGATGAGCGAAGTCGGGGTCGGCTGACGGCCATGGGGCAGTCTACCAAGGGGGCGGACGCCCGGAGCGCGGCTGTGGGCCAGGCTTCGCGGAGTCAGCGCATGGCGGGGAAGAGCACCACTTCCCTGATCGTACGCTGACCCGTCAGGAGCATCACCAGGCGGTCGATCCCGATGCCGATCCCGCCCGTCGGGGGCATGCCGTGCTCCAGCGCCTGCAGGTAGGCCTCGTCGAACGGATGGGCCTCCGCGTCGCCCGCCGCGGCGAACCGCCGCTGCTCCTCGAAGCGCGCCCGCTGGTCGTCGGGATCGTTGAGCTCGGTGAACGCGTTGGCGATCTCCATGCCGCTCGCGTAGGCCTCGAACCGCTCGGTGAGGCCCTCCTTGTCGCGGTGGCGCTTGGCGAACGGCGACAGCTCCACGGGGTAGTCCAGGAGGAACGTGGGCTGGACCAGCTCGGGCTCGACGTGCTTGGTCAGGAGGTGGTCGACGAGCTGCGCCCAGGTGTCCTCGTCGGGCACCTCGAGCCCGTGCTCGCGCATCGCGGCCTGCAGCGCGGCGAGGTCGCGGTGGGCGAGGATGTCCACGCCGGTCCGGTCGAGGATGGCCCCGACGAGCGTCTCGCGCCGCCAGGGCGGCGTGAAGTCGACCTCGCCGGCGTAGCCGGCGGCCTGCGCCGCGGCGGCGACGAGCTGCTCGCAGCGCGCGGCGATGTCCTGGTAGTCCGCGTAGGCCTCGTACCACTCGAGCATCGTGAACTCGGGGTTGTGCTTGAACGAGACGCCCTCGTTGCGGAAGTCCTTGCCCAGCTCGTACACCCGCTCGAGCCCGCCCACGATCATCCGCTTGAGGTAGAGCTCGGTGGCGATCCGCAGGTAGAAGTCGCGCGCGAGCTGGTTGTGGTGCGTGACGAACGGGCGCGCGGCCGCGCCGCCGTAGATCGGCTGGAGCACCGGCGTCTCGACCTCGACGAAGCCGGCGTCGTCGAGGAAGCGCCGGATCGCCGCGATGATGCGCGCGCGCTTGATGAACACCTCGCGCGTCTCCTCGCTCGCCATCAGGTCGAGCTCGCGATGGCGGTGGCGCGTCTCGACGTCGGCCAGGCCGTGGTGCTTGTCGGGCGGCGGCCGCAGCGACTTCGCGAGCAGCGCGAAGCCGGCGATCCGCAGCGACAGCTCGCCGCGGCGGGTGCGGAACACCGTGCCGTCGGCGCCGATCAGGTCGCCCAGGTCGAGGTCGAGCAGCCGGGCCATGGCCTCGTCGCCGAGCACGTCCACGCGCGCCATCAGCTGGATCCGGCCGGAGCGGTCGACGACGTCGAGGAACGCGGCCTTGCCCTGGCCGCGACGGGCGGCCAGGCGCCCCGCGACGCGGGCGCGGTCCTCGGTCTCCTCGCCGTCGGCGAGGTCGGCGTGCGGCGCCTTGACGTCCGCGATCGGCGCCACGCCCGGATAGGCGTGCGGGAACGGGTCGATGCCGGCGGCGCGCAGCTCCTCGAGCTTGCGCCGCCGGTCGAGCAGGACCTGCGAGAGCTCAGGGCCCTCGGACACCGCGGCGACCCTAGGCGACGCTGATCTTCGAGATGGTGAGCTTGCGCTCGCCCTTGGGCGTCGGCACCGCGACCGTGTCGCCCTTCTTGCGCCCGATCAGCGCCTTGCCGACGGGCGACTCGTTGGAGAGCCGGCCGTTGATCGGGTCCGCCTCCGTCGAGCCGACGATGGCGTACTCGAACGACTTGCCCTTGTCGTCCTTGCCGGCGACCAGCGAGCCGACCCGGACCAGGTTGCTGTCCAGCTCGGAGGCGTTGATGACCTGCGCCGAGCGGAGCTTGTCCTCGAGCTGCGCGATGCGCGACTCGAGCATCGCCTGCTCGTTCTTGGCGTCGTCGTACTCGGAGTTCTCGGAGATGTCGCCGAACTCGCGCGCTTCCTTGATGCGCTCGGCGACCTCACGCCGACGGGTGACGGAGAGGTGCTCGATCTCCTGCTTGAGCTTCTCGAGTCCCTCGGGGGTGAGGATGACGTCCTTCTGCATGCGTCGTCCTTGGTGGGGTCCTGGGAAAACAACGACCCGCGCTGAGGGCGGGCCGGACGGCGCCGGATGGTAGCAGCGTTCGCCAGTGGACCCGTCCGCAAGTCCTGCGGGTTTCCGGCGGCGAACCCACACGACTCACGGACGAATCCACTACGCGGGCAGGAGCGGGTGGAGCCCGTCGATGACGGCGCGCTGCTCGTCGATCGAGTCCGCCTCCTGGAGGGCGGCCTGCAGCGCGCGCCCCTCCCCCAGCCGCTCGACGTACCAGGGGTGGAACTTGCGCAGGTAGCGCGCCGCGCGGTCCGGCCCGAGGTGCTCCACCGCGCGGTCGAGCACCCAGCGCCACTCGTCGACGATCTCCTCGCGCGTGGGCTCCTCCGTGCGCCGGCCCAGCACCTGGGCGAACAGCCATGGATTGCCCAGCGCGCCGCGCGCGAGCATCACCGCGGCGCAGCCGGTGGACTCGAACACGGCGCGGATGTGCTCCGCGCCCTCCATCCCGCCGGAGACGATCACCGGCACCGGCAGGTCGGCGACGAGGCGGGCCGCCAGCTCGTAGTCCGGCGTGCCCTTGTGGCGCACCGCGGCGGAGCGCGGGTGGAAGCTCAGCCCCGCCACGCCCGCGTCCTCGACGAGCCGGCGTGCGAGCTCGAACCCCTCGACGCCGCCGGGCTGCAGCGCGGCGCGCAGCTTGACGGTCACCGGCAGGCCGGAGCCCTCGGCGGCCGCGCGGGCCACGGCGACGGCCGCGTCGGGATCCCTGATCAGCGCGGCGCCGGCGCCCGTCTTCATCACCTTCGGGACCGGGCAGCCCATGTTGAGGTCGATCAGGTCCGCGCCCCGCGCGGCGGCGACCGCCGCGGCCGAGCGCATGATCTCGGGGTCCTGGCCGAAGAGCTGGATCGACACGGGGCCGCCGGCACGCTCGTCCGGGTGCACGACGAGCAGCTCGTCGAGCGTCTTGCGGTTGCCGTAGTGGATCGCGTGGCTCGACACCATCTCGCTGACCGCGAGCCCCGCGCCGTAGCGCTTGGCCTGGAGCCGCACGAACCAGTTGCCGATCCCGGCCAGGGGCGCGAGCACGACCCGGTTGGGGATCGTGATCCCGCCGAGCTCCCAGGGATCGGTGAGAGAACGGTTTCGCCTGCCAGTCAAGATGCTCGTTCCTCGCACTTGCCTTCGGCGACGTTACGTGTTTCTCTCGTGGATCAGTCGCAACCCCGTCAAGGTAAGCAGCTGGTCGACGTGGTCGATGTGCTCGCAGAACGGGACGATCGCGTTCGCGAGCCCGCCGGTGGCGATCGCCTCGATCTCGTCGCCCAGCTCCTCCCGCAACCGCGCGAGGATGCCGTCCACCTGCGCGGCGAAGCCGTAGATCACGCCGGACCGGATCGCCTCGACCGTCGACTTGCCGATCAGCGCGCGCGGCGGCGTGAGGTCGATCTTCGGGATCGCCGCCGCCCGGCTCGTGAGCGCCTCCATCGAGATCTCGACGCCCGGGGCGATGATGCCCCCGATGTACTCGCCCGCCGCGCCGACGCAGTCGAACGTGATCGCCGTGCCGAAGTCGACGACGACGCACGGGCCGCCGACCCGGTCGTAGGCCGCGACCGCGTTGACGAGCCGGTCGGCGCCGACCTCGCGCGGGTTGTCCATCCGGATCGGCATGCCGGTGCGCACGCCCGGCCCGACGACGGGCATCTCGTGCCCCAGGTAGCGCTCGGCCATCGCCGTCCACTCCGGCCGCAGCTGCGGCACCGTCGAGGAGAGGATCGACGCCTCGAGGTCCGAGAACGCGAGATCGCGCAGCGCGAGCAGGTTGCGCAGGCGCGCGCCCAGCTCGTCCGCCGTCGACTCGCGCACCGTGGCGAAGCGCCAGTCGTGCACGAGCTGCTCGCCGCGGAACGCGCCGAGGTGGGTCTGCGTGTTGCCGACGTCGACGACGAGGAGCACGGATGGGGGATTATGCTCGGCGCGCCATGCCGGCCGTCCTGTACGCCATCCCCGCGTCGCATCCCTGCGCCGTCGTCGAGCGCGCGCTGCAGCTCAAGGCGGTCCCCTACCGCCGGGTCGAGCTGATCCCCGTGCTGCACAAGGTGCCGCTCAAGCTGCGCTTCGGCAGCACGACCGTGCCCGCCGTGCGCTTCGAGGACGGCACGCGCAGGCTCGGCTCGCGGGCGCTCGTGCGGGAGCTGGAGGCGCGCGCGCCCGACCCGCCGCTGCTGCCCGCCGACCCGGACCTGCGCGCCCGCGCCGAGCGGGCGGAGGAATGGGGCGACCAGGTGCTCCAGCCGCTCGTGCGCCGCGTCCTGTGGGCCGCGATCCGCCGCGTCCCGCAGGCCACGGAGAGCTACACCGAGGGCGCGCGGCTGCCCGTGCCACGCCCGGTCGCGCGCCTCAGCGCACCGCTCGTCGCCCGCATGGCGCAGGCCTCCAACGGGGCCGGCGACATCCCCGTGCGCGCCGACCTGCGCGCGCTGCCGGGCCACCTGGACCGCATCGACGCGTGGCTCGCGGACGGGACGCTCGGCGGCGCCGTGCTGCACGCCGGCGACCTGCAGGTCGCCGCGTCGGTGCGCCTGCTGTCCACCGTCGGGGACGTCGCGGGCGCCCTCGGAGCGCGCCCGGCCCGCGCGCTGGCGCTGCGCGCCTTCCCGGACTACCCCGGCGCCGTGCCGGCCGGGTCGCTGCCCGCGGCCTGGCTGCCGCCTGACGCGGCCTAGCGCCTGCGCGGCCGCACGGTGAGCGGCACGGTGCTGACGCGCGTGAGGCCCTGGCCGTCGCGGGCCGACGTGAACAGCTTCAGGCGGATCCGGCCGCGCCGCCGGATCGCCCTGCGCTCGCCCCGGTCGAGCCGCAGGCGCGCGTAGCGCGCGCGGCCGGCGCGCAGGGCGATCGGGGCCTTGGCGAGCACCGCCGGGCCGCCGTGGCGGCGCAGCGCGCCGAACAGCGTCACGACGCCGGTGCAGCGCCCGACCGTCGCGTCGGCGCAGGCGATCCGCACGGGCACGCGCCCCCGCCGGTCGAGCCGCGCCCGGCCGGCCAGCACGAGCAGGCCGGGGAACGGCCTCGCGCCGGGCGGGGGCGGACCGGGCGGGGCGGGCGCGCCGGGGGCCGTGACGGTGAGCCCGAGGTTGTCGAAGTACGCGTCGTCGTACGTGCCGCCGCCCGGGCCGCGGCGCGCCTCGAGCGTGACCAGGATCGAGCGCGTGAGCGGCGGCACGGGGTCGCTCCGCGAGCGTGCGAGCAGGGCGGTCGCGTTGCCGCGGGCGGCCGGGTCCGGCGAGGCCAGCCGCACGGCGCCGAGCGGCTGGCCGGCGGGCCCGAGGAACGCGGCCCGCAGGACGCCGCGGTCCGCGTCCGCGCGGTAGCCGCCGAGCAGCCCGGAGAGCGAGGCCGTCGCCCGGCCGAGGTCGATCTCGGGCGCGAGCGCCACGACCAGCACGCGCTGGGCGGCGCTGCCCGCGGCGCTCGGGCCGCCGGAGAAGAACAGGTCGCCGGCCGCGAGCGCCCCGCCCGCCGCCGCCGTGGGCAGCGCGAAGGCGCCGTAGCGCTCGCGCGTGAACCCGCCCGAGAAGGCCCAGCCGGCGCCCCGCTCCGCGCTCGGGTCGCCGATCAGGTTGCCGGCCGGGAGCGCGACGGCCGGCGGCGGCAGCTCGTAGGCGCCGAGGTCGCGTGCGAGCGCGGCGTCGCCGTCGCCGTCGGCCACGCGCGGCAGCCCGCCGCGGTCCTCGGACCCCTCCTGCCCGCCGACCGGGTCGGGCGCGCCGGCGTCGACCATCGGCGAGCCGGCGCTGAGCCGCAGGCCGCCGGGCGCGAACCCGGGCTCGACGTGCAGGTCGCCCGGCCCGTCGGGCCGCCCGGCCTGCGCGCGGTAGTCGGTGCGGGCGGTGGTCATGGATCCCGGGCCGTCGAAGCCCACGCCGGCCGGCGCCCACAGGATGCTGTCGGCGATCCGCGCCGCGGCGGCCTCGCAGTCCGTCTGGACGAGCGCGCCGGGCGTCCCGGCGAGCGTGACGTGGCGCGCGTCCAGCCGCGCGGCGGCGCCCGCGCCGCAGCGGACGCGCAGCGCCGGTCCCGCCTCGCGCCCGACCACGGACGACGCCACGCGCGGCGTGCCGTCCAGGGCGTCCACCCCGCCGCGCACGAGCGCGGCCTCCAGCACGGCCGTGCCGCGCAGCGCGGCGGCGCCGGACACGTCCACCTGGCGCGCAGCGCCGCTCAGCGCCAGCTCGGCCACCGTCGCGTCGAGCAGCCGCGACGCGGGATCCGACAGGGTCAGGCCCCCGCGCAGCTCGGTGATCCCCTCGCCGGAGCCCGCGACGTCGAGCGGCATGCCGCCGTCGGAGAGCGCCGCCTCGGGCGCGACCTCGCCGAGCTCGATGCGGTCCGCGTCGGCGTCGGCCGCGGCGGCGGCGAAGGCGTCCGCTGCAGTGAGGTCGTTCACGCAGCCGGCGCGCGCGAACCCGACGCAGTAGGTCTCGGCCGCAGCCGGCGCCGCGGGCGCCAGGAGCAGCGCGGACACGGCGGCGGCGATGAGGGCCGGCCGGCGGGCAGGCCCGTGCAGGTCCGGCCTCCTCACGCGGCCAAGGCTATGCCGGAGGTCCGGCGCCGTCCACCTCGAGCGGCGGCCCCGCGCGGCGCACGTCCCCTTCCGGACCCAGCGCGGCGAGCGCCGCGGCGGCCGGCCCGGCGCCCGGCACGACGAGGTCGGGCGCCAGCTCGAGCAGCGGGACGAGCACGAAGCGGCGGCTCGTCACCTGCTCGTGCGGCAGCGAGAGCCGCGCGGAGCGGAACGTCTCGGCCCCGAGCAGCAGCAGGTCGACGTCGATCGGCCGCGGCCCGTGACGCACGCCGCCCGCCGCCCGCCCCAGCTCGCGCTCCACGGCCTTGCACGCGTCGAGCAGGGCCTCGGGCGCGAGCGCCGTGCGGATCCGCAGGCAGGCGTTGAGGAAGTCGGGCTGGTCGAGCACCTCGCCGACCGGCTCGGTGTCGTAGACGGACGACGCGGCGAGCACCTCGACGCCGTGCGCCGGCAGCCGGTCGGCGGCGGCCTGCAGGTTCGCGCGCCGGTCGCCGACGTTGGATCCGAGCCCGAGGTAGCCCTCCCGGCTCACGTTCGCAGCTCCCGCACGAGGGCGAGCTGGCGCGAGTGCGCGATCAGCTCGCCGGCCGGCGTCCACAGAGCGCCGTCCTCCTCCCAGACGCCCGCCACCGACAGGCGGCTGGAGAAGTGGCAGAGCGCATGCGACTCCGCCGTCATCCCGGCCGGCGGGAGGGGGCGGCGGATGTGGATCGTGAGGTCGAGCGTCGGCGCGAAGGCGAAGCGGCCGAGCGCGGCGAAGGCCGCGGGCGCCCACGCGTCAACCATCGCCGCCACGAGCGGCGCGTCGAGCGCGCGCGGCTCGCGCGTGCGGATCCAGCCGCCCCAGCCGGGCGTCTCGCCCTCCGCGGGCAGCGCCCAGCGCATGTCGTAGTTGACCATGAAGGCCGGCACGTCCGGGTGGTCGGCCGCCAGCGGCTCGGTGGTCTCCAGCGGCTGCGGCTCGGGCGCGCGGACGGCGTCCCACGCGGCGCCCTCCTCGGGCAGCTCGCCGAGCGTCGCGAGCGCCAGCGTCATCGGCTCCCCCGCCTGCTCGATGCGGATCGTCGCGGCGGAGAAGCGGCCGCCCTCGCGCTCGACCGTGGCCGTCACGTCCAGCGGCCCGACCACCGGCGGCGCGACGAAGTGCAGCGTGAGCGAGCGCAGCGGGCGGCCGGCGGCGGCCTCGGCGGCGCGCGCGGCGACCGCCGCCAGGTAGCCGCCGTTGGGCCCGCGCGCGACGAACCAGTGCTCGGGCGGCGTGGCGCGCCAGCGGCCGTCGCCCGCGGGCTCGAGCGCGGTGTCCACGTCGAAGGGATGGGGCGGCGCCAGCGTCACGTCGCGGCCGTCTCCCGCAGGCCGATGCGTGCGTGCAGCCGCGCGAGCGGCTTCGGCGCCCACCAGTTCCACTCGCCCAGCAGCCGCATCAGCGAGGGCACCAGCAGCGCGCGCACGATCGTCGCGTCGATCAGCACGGCGAGCGCGGTGCCGAGCCCGAGCTGCTTGATGAACACCATCTCCGAGGTCACGAACGCGCCGATCGCGATGCAGAACAGCACCGCGGCCGCGGTCACGATCCGGCCCGTCCGCTGCAGGCCGACCGCGACGGCCTCGTCGTTCGGCAGGCCGGCGTCGTGCGCCTCCTTGATGCGCGTGAGCAGGAACACGCCGTAGTCGGTCGAGAGCCCGAAGGCGATCGCGAAGAGGAGGATCGGCTGCGAGGACTCCAGGGCACCCTGGCTCGTGTACGCGAGCAGGCCCTCGAGCCGGCCGTCCTGGAAGATCAGCTTGAGGATGCCGAACGCGGCGCTGATCGTCAGCAGGTTCATGATCAGCGTCTTGACGGGGAGCACGACCGACCCGGTCATCAGGAACAGGATGACGAGCGTCGTCGTGGCGAGGATCGCCAGCGCGGGCGCGATCCGGTCCGCGAGCGCGGACTGCTGGTCGAGGTACTCGGCCGTCGAGCCCCCCACGCGGACCGGGAACGGCGCGCCGGCGGCGCGCACCTCGCGCACCACGGCCCTGGCCGCCGGGTCGAGCCGCTGCCCGGGCGCCACGACGCCGATCCGCCACAGCCCGCCCGCGGCGACGGGCTCCTGCACCGCGAGCACCCCCGGCAGCTCGCCGAGCCGCTGCGCGTAGGCGCGCACCTCGGCCGACGCCGACGCGGGGGCGGTCGCGGCGACGATCACCGGCGTCGTCCGGTTGGGCGGGAACTCGGTCCGCAGCGCGTCGTCGACGACCCGCGCGGAGTGCGAGGCGCCCAGCACGCTGGCGTCGACGCCCGTGAAGGCGATCTGCGTGAACGGCAGGCCGAGCGCGATCAGCAGCACGGCGGTGGACGCGGCGACGAGCGCGGCGCGGCGCATCACCCAGCCCGAGAGCCGGTACCAGAAGCCCGACTCGGCGCGGCCCGCCTCGCGGTGGATGGCAGCGCGCCAGCGCGCCGGCGACAGCGCGTTGACGCGCGGTCCGAGCGCGGCCAGCAGCGCCGGGAGGATGGTCAGCGAGACCAGCGCGGCGACGAGCGTGACGAGGATCCCGCCGGCGCCCATCGAGAACAGGAAGCGCTGCTCGAACACCAGCAGCGAGGCGAGCGCCGCCGCGACGGTGGCGGCGCTGAACAGCACGGTCCGCCCGGCGGTCCGCAGCGTCACCGACAGCGCCTCGGCGGTGTCGCGGCCCCGCTCGAGCTCCTCGCGGAAGCGCGAGACGACGAACAGCGAGTAGTCGATCGCCAGCCCGAGGCCGAGCCCGATGATCAGGTTCAGCGCGAAGATCGACATCGGCTCCACCGCGTTCACGCCGCGCATGAGCAGGAACGTGGTCAGCACCGTCGTCATCCCGACGGCGAGCGGGAGCAGCGCCGCGACGAGCCCGCGGAAGACCAGCAACGAGACGAGGAACAGCAGCGGGAACGCGTACAGCTCGGCGCGGGCGAGGTCCTCCTGGACCTGCTCGCCCACCTGCTCCTGCAGCACCGCGCCGCCGCCGAGCAGCACGCCGGGCCGGCCCTCCAGGCGGTCGACGACGCCGTCGGCGTCCGCGCCGTCGCGCAGCGTCACGGCGACGTACGTCGAGCGGCCGTCGCGCGAGACGAGCTCGGCCGGGCCGCCCGGGCGGTAGGCGTCGACGCGCGCGACCTCCGGCCCCCGCGCCGCGCGGACCACGCCCTGCAGGGTGGCCTGGCCGGCACCCGAAGCGGCGGGCGCACCGAGGCGGACGAGGGCGACGACGTCGGGCGTGGCCGAGGCGCCGGTCGCGCGCGCGATCGCCTCGCGCGCCTGCACGGCCTCCGCCGACGGAGGGTCGAAGTCGTCGTCGGAGTCCAGCAGCCCGGCCACGGGCCCGCCCACGGCGCCGGCGACCACCACCAGCGCGACCGCCCCGGCCAGGACGCGGCGCCGGCGCCGGTGCAGCAGGCGGGCGAGGGACCCGAGCACCTACCCGGCGGTCTGCTCGATCAGGCCGCCGGGCTCGCACCAGTCCCTGGCCCACGGCTCCCGGTCGGCGATCGAGGCGAGGTCCAGCGACGCGACGACGTTGAGGAGCATGCCGTGGGAGAAGAACTGCCACACCTCCTCGGGCGCGGCGCCCGAGAGGCGCGTGACCTCCTTGACCACCGTGCCGTAGCAGTCGCGCACGCGCGCCTGGATCACGGGGTCCGAGCAGGCGGCGTAGCTCTGCATCTGGAACAGCAGGGCGTGCTGGTCGGCGAGCAGCTCGTGGACGTAGGCGTGGCCCATCGCCTTGAGCGCCTCCTCCTGCGGGACGCCGGCGGCGGCGCGCCGGAACGTCGCCAGGAGCCGGTCGTGCGACACGTCGTAGCACGCGAGGAACAGGTCGCGCTTGGTCTTGAAGAGCCGGAAGAGGTAGGGCTGGGAGATCCCGGCGTCGCGCGCGATCGTCTCGGTCGACGTGCCCTTGTAGCCGCTCAGCGCGAACTGCTCGATGGCGATCGCCACGATCTCCTCGCGCCGCTCCTCCGCGGACTTGCGGACCTTCGTCGGTGTGTCGGCGCCGGGCATGGCGCACAGGTTAGTAACGACTCACTCCAAAGTCAAGGACCGCGTCATCCGCCCGGCGGATGTGTTGAGGTGCTGGACATGGCGACGCGCAGGGAGTTCATCGGGCGCACGGGCGCCGCCGCAGCCGTGGCGGTGCTCGCACCGCAGGAGGCGCTGGCCGCGAAACGCAAGCGGCGCGAGCGGCGACCGGCCAACATGCTGCGCGGCGGGCGGTTCTCGCAGGGCGTGCTGTCGGGCGATCCGGCGCCCGACGCGATCACGCTGCTCACGCTCGTCGACGGCGCCGGCGGCACCGGCAGGGTGCGGCTCGAGGTCGCGCGCGACCCGGGGTTCCGCCACGTGGTCGCGCGCCGCGACATCCTCACGACCCCGGCGATCCACCACTCGGTGAAGGCGCGCGTCACGGGGCTGCGGCCGCACCACCGGTACTGGTACCGCTTCGAGACGCGCGACCGGCACAGCCCGGTCGGCCGCTTCCAGACGGCGCTCCCGCCGGACTCGCGAGCGGCGGTGCGCTTCGGCTTCTTCTCCTGCGCGGACTACACCCACGGGTACTTCAACGCCTACGAGCGCCTGGCCTCCGAGGACCTGGACTTCATCGTCTGCCTCGGCGACTACATCTACGCGGAGACCTACGCGCGGGTCGGCGACGGTCGGGCGGTGCGCGACGACCCGATCGGCCGGCCGCAGCGCTACTACCGCACGGTCGTGCGCGAGGCGGCGACCCTGCCCGAGTACCGACGCAAGTACGCGCTCTACCGGAGCGACGCGGCGCTGCGCAAGCTGCACGCGGCGCACCCGGTCGTCGCCACCTGGGACGACCACGAGGTGCTCAACAACTACGCCAACGACGCGCCCGACGGCGGCCTCGCGCTGCGGACGGGCTACTCGCGCGCCCGCCGCGACGCCGCCTACCAGGCGTGGTTCGAGGCGATGCCGGTCTTCCCGCGCGGGCGCTCGCGGATCTTCCGCACCCAGGCGCACGGCCGGACGCTCGACCTGATGATGCTCGACGAGCGCCAGTACCGGGCCGACCAGCCCTGCGGCGACGCGATCGCCCTGCCGTGCCGCAGCTGGAACCGGCCGCGCTCGCTGCTGGGCCGCCGCCAGCTCGCGTTCCTGGAGGGGCGGCTGGCCAACTCCCGCGCCGCCTGGAAGGTCGTCGGCGGCCAGTCGCTGATGATGCCCAACCGCGTGCACGACGGCGAGTACCAGCGCTTCGACTCGTGGCAGGGCTATCCGCAGGAGCGCGAGCACCTGCTCCAGCACATCCTCCAGACCGGGATCAAGGACGTCGTCTTCCTCACCGGCGACGTGCACACGGTGATGGCGGGCGACGTGCTGACCGGAATGGGCGCCGGGCCGCCGGCGGCCGTCGAGTTCGCGGCGGGCTCGGTCACGTCGGCGTCCGTCGGCGAGTCGAACTGGCGCCTGCCCGGCCGGCAGCTGATCCCCGGCAACGACGCGAACCCGCAGACGCCGCCGGAGATCCAGGCCCACTACCGCGGGCTCAACCCGTGGCTCGAGCAGCTCGACCTCGACCACCACGGCTACGGCATCGCGACCGCGTCGCAGTCGGCGTTCGACGTCATCCTCAACCGGCTCTGGACCGTCAAGCAGCCCAACGTCGGGATCATGCCGACGACGGGCTTCCGCTGGCAGGTCAAGCGCGGACAGACCTCCATCCGCGGGACCGCGATATAGAGGGCGAAGCGCGGTCAAGCCCAGACCGAGGCGAAGCCGGTGACGAGGCCGCCGGCCGAGGCAGAATGTCTGGCAATCCCATCAGAACGCGGTCAGGATGACCCGCGGAGCACTACCGCTCTTCGCGCCAGACCTCGACGGAGACCTCTTCCACGGGGAGCGGGATGGGCGGCTCCGGCTTGGAGGCCTTGACGGTCACGCTGTCGGCGTTGAACTGGGAGGCGAGGCGGTCGGCGATCACCGCGCAGAGCCGCTCCAGCGTCTTGTAGGAGCGCTGCTGGGCGATCAGGGCGATGACCTGGCAGACCTCGCCGTAGTCGACGGTGTCCTCGACGCGGTCGGTCACGAGCGCGTCCGGCTCGCCGACGTCGAAGCGGACGTCGAGCACGAGCCGCTGGCCGATCTCGCGCTCGGCCGCGGTGACGCCGTGATGGGTGTAGAGCGACAGCCCGACGATCTCGATCGTGACCCCGACCTCGGGGCCCTCCGACTCCTCGTCGTCGTTCAGCTCGTCGTCGTCGTAGTCCTCGGCGTCGTCGGCCATTCGCGCGCCAACGTAGCAGCAGCCACCGCGAGGGCGTCGCGCGCGGGAGCGACGTCGTGCACCCGGAACACCTCGGCGCCGCGCTCGTAGGCCATGACGATCGTGGCGAGCGTCGCCGGGATCCGCTCGGCGGTCTCGCGGCCGGTGATCCGGCCGAGGAACGACTTGCGCGAGGTCCCCAGCACGATCGGCCGGCCGAGCGCCGTCAGCTCGTGCAGCCGCCGCAGCAGCTCGAGGTTGTGCTCGAGCGTCTTGGCGAAGCCGATGCCCGGATCGACCTCGATCCGCTCCGGCGCGATCCCGGCGGCCGCGGCGGCCGCGACGCGCTCCTCCAGGAAGGCGCGGACGTCGGCGACGACGTCGTCGTAGCGCGCCTCGGACTGCATCGTGCGCGGCGTCCCGAGCATGTGCATGAGGCAGACGTCGACGCCGCGCTCGGCCACGAGGGCCGCCATGTCGGGGTCGCCGCGGAGCGCGGTGACGTCGTTGACGTAGTCCGCGCCCGCGTCCAGCGCGGCGGCGGCGACCGCGGCCTTGGACGTGTCGATCGAGATCCGCACGCGCGGGTCGCCGGCGCGGATGCCCTCGATCACGGGGATCACGCGCGCCAGCTCGTCGCGCTCGCCGACCGGGTCGGCCCCGGGGCGCGTCGACTCGCCGCCGACGTCGAGCAGGTCGGCGCCCTCGAAGGCGAGCCGCAGCCCGTGGGCGACGGCGGCGTCGCGGTCGAGGAAGGCGCCGCCGTCCGAGAAGGAGTCCGGCGTGACGTTGACCACGCCCATGATGCGGTACACGGCTCCCGACGGTACCGCGATCCGTCCAGCCCGGGCCGTCCCGCTCGGGCTGCGCGCCGGCCGCGCCGATCCCGACCCCATGAACGTCGAGGCCGCCGCCGCGCTGCAGATCCAGGCCATGGCGCTGGTGAGCGCCCGTGCGACGGTCGAGCACGCGCAGTCGCAGCCGCTGTCCGGCGCCGCGACGCCTGCGCAGCACGCCGAGGTCATCCTCGAGCTCTCGACGGCCGCGCAGGGCCTGCTCGAGGCTTGACGCGCGGCGGGCGCGCCGCGAGGCTGCGCGCATGCCCGAGCCGCCGGGCGCCGGGACGTTCCACGCCCCCGCGGAGGTCTACGACAAGCTGGTCGGCCGCTACGCGGGCGAGCTGGCCGAGGCGCTGATCGCCGCCGCCGGCGTCGCGCCCGGGATGCGCGCGCTGGACGTCGGGTGCGGCCCGGGCGCGCTGACGCGCGCGCTGGCCGGCGTGGTCGGCGCCGGGCACGTGGCGGCGGTCGACCCGTCGCGGCCGTTCGTGGCGGCCTGCCGCGACCGGGTCCCGGGCGCCGACGTCCGCGAGGGCGCGGCGGAGGCGCTGCCGTTCGCCGACGGCGCGTTCGACGCCGTCCTCTCCCAGCTCGTCGTGAACTTCCTCGCCGACGCGCCGGCGGGGGTGGCGGAGCTGCGCCGGGTCGCGCGGCCGGGGGCGGTCGTCGCCGCCTGCGTGTGGGACTACGCGGACGGCATGACGCTGCTGCGCCGCTTCTGGGACGCCGCGCTCGCCGTGGACCCCGAGGGCGCCGCAGCCCGCGACGAGGGCCGCGTGATGCCCTATTGCCGCCCCGGCGAGCTGGCCGCGCTGTGGCGCGGCGCCGGGCTGCGCGACGTGACCGAGCGCGCGCTCGAGGCGAGCGCACGCTACGACGGCTTCGACGCGCTGTGGGAGCCGTTCCCGCTCGGCGTCGCGCCGTCCGGCGCCTACGCGGCCGCGCTCGACCCCGGCCGGCGGGACGCCCTGCGCGACGAGCTGCGCGCGCGGCTCGGCGACCCGCGCGGCGCGTTCACGCTGCGCGCGCGGGCGTGGTGCGTGACCGGGCTCGTGTAGCTACGCGAGCTCGGGCTTCTCGGGCAGCTCGAGGCCGCGGGCCTCGGTCGCGCCGCCGGCCAGGCCGGGGCGCGGCAGGCCGAGCTTGCCCGCGGCGCGGTCGGCCGCGCTCGGCAGCTCGGGGCGCTCCGGCGTGCCGGCGCCCGTGGGCATGTCGTCGGGGCCGAAGACCTCTTCCTCGGACTTCCCGGCGAGCAGCGCCTCGAACTCCGCGCTCTCGATCGTCTCGCGCTTGAGCAGCAGCTCGGAGATCTTGGTGAGCGCCTCGCGGTGCTCGAGCAGCATGTCCTTCGCGACCTGGTGTGCGGCCTCGACGATGCGCCGGATCTCGTCGTCGATCTCGCGCGCGATCTCGTCGGAGTAGTCGGGCTCGGAGGAGAACTCCCGGCCGAGGAACGGCTGGCCGTGGTCGTGGCCGAACACGCGCGGGCCGAGCTTCTCGCTCATGCCGAAGCGCATGACCATCTGCTTCGCGGTCGCGGTGACCTTCTCGAGGTCGTTCGACGCGCCGGTGGTGATCTCGCCGAAGACGATCTCCTCCGCGGCGCGGCCGCCGAGGGTCATCGCCATCGTGTCGTTGAGCTCCGCGCGCGTCGTGAGGAACTTGTCCTCCGACGGCATCGAGATCGTGTACCCGAGCGCCTGGCCGCGGGAGATGATCGAGATCTTGTGGACCGGGTCGGAGTGCTCGAGGAAGTGGCCGACGATCGCGTGGCCCATCTCGTGGTAGGCGGTGATCAGGCGCTCCTTCTCGCCCATGACCCGGGTCTTCTTCTCCGGGCCGGCGACGACGCGCATGATGCCCTCTTCCAGCTCCGTCTGAGTGATCTCCTTCTTGCCCGTGCGGGCGGCGAGCAGCGCGGCCTCGTTGACGAGGTTGGAGAGGTCGGCGCCGGTGAAGCCGGGCGTCTGGCCCGCGAGCGCGTCCGTCTCGATGTCCTTGGCCAGCGGCTTGCCGCGGGTGTGGACCTCGAGGATCTTGGCGCGGCCCTTGCGGTCGGGACGGTCGACGGTGATCTGGCGGTCGAAGCGCCCGGGGCGCAGCAGGGCGGGATCGAGGATGTCGGGCCGGTTCGTGGCCGCGATCATGATGATGTTGTCCTTGGCCTCGAAGCCGTCCATCTCCACGAGGAGCTGGTTGAGCGTCTGCTCGCGCTCGTCGTGGCCGCCGCCCATGCCGGCGCCGCGATGGCGGCCGACGGCGTCGATCTCGTCCATGAAGATGATGCAGGGCGAGTTCTGCTTGGCCTGCTCGAACAGGTCGCGCACGCGGGAGGCGCCGACGCCCACGAACATCTCCACGAAGTCCGAGCCGGAGATCGAGAAGAACGGGACGCCCGCCTCGCCGGCGACCGCGCGGGCGAGCAGCGTCTTGCCGGTGCCTGGCGGGCCGTAGAGCAGCACGCCCTTCGGGATCCTGGCGCCGAGCGCCTGGAACTTCTTCGGGTTCTCGAGGAACTCCTTGATCTCGTGGAGCTCCTCCACCGCCTCGTCGACCCCCGCGACGTCGCGGAACGTGATCTTCGGCGAGTCGACCGACATGCGCTTGGCGCGCGACTTGCCGAACGACATGACCTTCGAGCCGCCGCCCTGGACCTGGTTCATCAGGAAGATCCAGAACCCGATGAAGATGATGAAGGGCAGGATGTACGTGAGCAGGCTGACGATCACGTTCGATCGCGCCGGCTTGACGTTGAAGCCCTGCAGGTCGCCCTCCGCCTCCGCCGTGCGGAGCTGGTTGACCAGCACCTCGGCGTAGAACGGCGGGTAGCCGAGCGTGTACTCGTTCTTCTCGGCCTTGTCGAGCGTGACCTGCATCGAGTTGTCCTTCGTGCGCAGCGTGACCTCGCGCACCTCGCCGTTGTCGAGCTGCGTGAGGAACTGCGAGAAGGTCGCGGGCTTGGCCTGATCCTGGTTGGAGATCAGCTTGGAGGCGAAGAACGCGAGCACGATCACGATCAGGATCGGGAACGCGGCGCTCTTGAAGAACCGGCTCATATGTCGTCCAAAGGTATCAGTGGGTCGTCCCTGCACCTGCAGGGTGCCTGGCGGTATGACGCATACGCAGCCCGGCCCGGGGGCGGCTCAGTCTCGCCGCGCCACCTATGCGATGGATAACGCAGCGACGTACGGCAGGTTGCGATAGCGCTCCGCGTGGTCGAGCCCGTACCCGATGGCGAACTTGTCGGGGATCTCGAAGCCGATGTAGCGCGTCGGCAGGTCGACCGTGCGCCGCTCGGGCTTCGTCAGGAGCGCGCACACCTCCAGGGAGGCCGGCCCGCGGGCCTCGAGGGTGCGCAGCAGGTACTGCAGCGTGAGACCGCTGTCCACGATGTCCTCGACGATCAGCACGTCGCGGCCCTCGATCGGCGTGTCGAGGTCCTTGAGGATCCGCACGACGCCGGAGGACTCGGTCGCCGAGCCGTAGGACGCGACGGCCATGAAGTCGACCTCGCACGGGCACTCGATCTCCCGCATCAGGTCGGCCAGGAAGAAGACCGCGCCCTTGAGGACGCCGATCAGCAGCAGGTCGCGCTCCGCGTAGTCGCGCGAGATCTCGGCCCCGAGCTGGCGGACGCGGTGCTGCAGGTCGTCGGCCTGGACGAGGATCTCGCCGATGCTGGGATCGCGGAGCACGAGCGCGCATCCTACGAGGGAGCGCGGTCGCGGTGCGGCGCCGCCGGTCCGCGGCTGCGCCCGAAGCCGAGCGCGCCGCCGCGCACCTCGGCCCGCAGCCCGCCGCCGAGGTCGAGGGCGCCGCCCTCGCGCAGGGCGAGGACCTCGGCCGTCCGCTCGCCGATCGCGGGCGCGCCGGCGCGGTCCGCGTGCAGGGCGGGGGCGTCGCGGGCCGCCGCCTGCTCGGCGAGCCGCTGGACCGCCAGGCGGGCCAGCGCCGGCGGGAGCGCGCGCAGCGCCGCGATCGGCGGCGGGTCGCCGGCGGCGGCGAGCGCCGCGTGGACGGCGCCGTCGAGCACCGCGGCCTCGTCGCGCAGCACGTCGAGGGTGCGCAGGACGTTCGCGTCGGCGGCCGGGTGCAGCGCGCGCAGCGCGGGCAGCACGTCGGCGCGGATCCGGCCGCGCGCGGAGGCGGGGTTCGACGCGTCCTCGCGCCAGGGCAGCCCGCGGGCCTCGCAGTGCGCCGCCGTCTCCTCGCGGGTGACGCCGAGCAGCGGCCGGATCAGCCGCCCGTCGCGCGCGGCCATGCCGAGCAGCGCGCGCCGGCCGGGCGAGGCCGCGAGCCGGTAGAGCACGGTCTCGACCTGGTCGGAGGCGGTGTGCCCGGCCGCGACGTCACCGCGCGCGAGACGCGCGGCCTCGGCGTAGCGGGCGTCGCGGGCCCAGGCCTGGACGTTGCCCGCGGGCCCGCCCGGGCGGTGCACGTGGAGCGCCACGCCGAGCCGCTCGCACAGCGCGGCGCAGTGCGCGGCGTCCGCCCCCGACTCCGCCCGCAGGCCGTAGTCGCAGTGCAGCGCCTCGACGTGGCCGGCGAGCCGTGCGGCCAGGTCGAGCAGGCAGACCGAGTCGCGTCCGCCCGAGAGGAGCACGAGCACGGGACGGTCCGGCGCGAGCAGCCCGCCGGCACGGACGCGCTCCAGCAGGTCGCCCATGGGCCGCACGCTAGCGGCACCGGGAAAAGAAAAGCGGCGGAGCTTCAGATGAAGTCCCCGCCGCTACGCGGGCAATGCGGCCCGCTGCCTCGGCCGGCGGCGTTCGTGATGTTCGCGACGCCTTGCGGAGGACTACCGCCCTCCACTTCCCGACCTATTGCCTTGGTTGGTGCCGCAAGGTGTACCGGGGGCGGCCCGGCCTGTCAACGCCGGATGTGCCGATCAGACCACGAGGTGCGGGTACTCGCGCTCGAGCATCGCCCGGTACTGCGCGAAGACGGGCTTCGTGATCGGCATGAGCGCGAGCGCGGCCTTGACGTCGCCGCCCGACTTGATCCGCCGCCGGGCGATCGCCATGGCGATGTTCTCCTTGCCCTGGAAGTACTTGTTCGCGGTCTCGGAGGACATGGCCATCTTCACCTGCGGGTCCCAGTCCACGTCGTCGGACCATTCCCAGTGCAGGTTGCCCTCCTCGCCGCTGCGGGCGGCCCGGATGTTGGCGACGAGGTCGAGGTCCTCGAACTCGTAGCGCATCGGCACGTCGGCGTCGCGCAGCTTCGGGCCCATGTCCGGGTCCTCGCTCATCATCGCGAAGACCCGGTCCATGACGGCCTTGAACTCCTTGGGGGAGTCGAAGCCCGCGCCCATGGGCTAGGAGCCCGCGGCGGGCTTCGGCGGCGCGGCGGCGGGCTTGGGCGCCGCGAGGACGGGCGTCGGCTTCGCTGCGGCCTTCGGCCTGGCCGCGGCGCGCTGCTTTGCGGCGCGCTTGACGGCCGGGCGCTTGGTCGCGGCCCGCTTGGCGGCCGGGCGCTTCGCGGCGGCGCGCTTCTTCGCCGCGCGCTGCTTCGCCGCGGGCTTCGCGGACGCCGACCCGCCGGCGCTCGACGCGGCAGTCGAGCTCGCCGCGCGCTTGGCGGCCGGGCGCTTCGCGGCGGCGCGCTTGGTCGCCGCGCGCTTCTTCGCCGCGCGCTTCTTCGCCGCGGGCTTCGCGGCCGCCGACCCGCCGGCGCTCGACGCGGCGGCCGAGCTCGCCGCGCGCTTGGCGGCCGGGCGCTTCGCGGCGGCGCGCTTCTTCGCCGCACGCTTCTTCGCCGCGCGCTTCTTCGCCGCGGGCCTCGCCGTGGCGGTGGTGCCCCGGCCCTCGAGGCTGGACACGCGGCGCGCGAGCCCCTCGACGTCGCGGCGCAGGCCCTTGAGCTCCTCGAGGAGCCGGCCCTCGATCGTGTCGCGCAGGCGGCCGGCGGCCACGCCGATCTCGCCCGCGAGCTCCTGGGCCGGGCCGCGCAGATGCTGCGCTCCCTCGAGCCCGCGCTCGACGGCGGCGCGGACTGCGTCGACCGCCTCGACGGCGCCGGCAGCGGCCTTGTCCTTGCCGCCCTTCTTCTTGTCCTTCTTGTCTTTCTTCGCCATGGCCGCGCGATCCTAGCTTGAATGGGCTGCACATGCCCCACGCGCCCGTGATCCTCAAGCCGCACGAGCCGGTCGCCGAGCGCGTGCTGCTGCCGGGCGATCCGGGCCGCGCGCTGCGTCTCGCGCAGCAGCTGCTGGAGGGGCCGCGCATGCTCAACCACCACCGCGGTCTGTGGGGCTACAGCGGCGCGGCCGCCGACGGCGCGCCGCTGACGATCCAGAGCACCGGCCTGGGCGGTCCGAGCGCGGCCGCGGTCGTGGCCGAGCTCGTGGCGCTCGGTGCCCGGCGCCTGGTACGGATCGGCACGGCGGCCGGCCTCGGCGCCACGCCCCTCGGCGCGCTGGTGTCCGCCGACGCCGCGCTCGCCGCCGACGGGACGAGCCGGGCCCTCGGCGCCGGCGAGCGGATCGAGGCCGACACCGCCCTGGCCGCGGCCCTTGCGAGCGCGGGCGCGCCGGAGGCCGCCGCCCCGCTCCTGCACGGGCTGGTCGCGTCGGCCGACATCCACGACCCCGTGCTCGCGGCGACCTGGGTGGCGGCCGGCGCCCTCGCCTTCGACCTCGCCACCGCGGCGGTGCTCGCGTCGGCCGCGCACCAGGGCGCTCGCGCCGGCGCCCTGCTCGCCGTCACCCGCGCGGGCGGGGAGCGGCTCGCGGACGAGCGGCTCGACGACCTCGAGGCCGCGCTCGGCGCCGCGGGCTTCGCGGCGTTCGCGTGAGACCAGGATCAGGCGCCGGTGCCTACCGCTTCTTCGCCGCCCGCTTCTTCGCCGCGCGCTTCTTCGCCGCCGCCTTCGGCCTGGGCCTCGCCGGCGGCCGGTCGACCTCGAGCCGCTCCTGCTCCCGCGGCACGGGAGCGGGCGAGGTGTCAAGGGCGTGCGCGAGGTGCGACACCTCCATCGCGAGCTTGGAGAGCTGCGCCTCGATGGCCGCGAGCCGGTCGTCGGGCGGCTGGGCGGTGCGCGCCACCTCCTCGAAGCGGCGGTCGAGCCGGTCGACCCCGTCCTCGAGCCCCTCGAGCCGCTGGGACACCGAGCGCAGCCGGCGCGTGAGCCGCTCGAGATCCGCGGCCGAGGGCAGGTTGAGCGCGCTCATCGCCGTCTCCTGGGCCGACACGGCACGCTCGCGCGCCTCGAAGGCGCGGCTGATCGCGCCCGTGACGAGCGGGTTCTCCAGGAGGTCCTGGGCGAGCTTGCCCAGCGCGTCCTCGCCCTGGCGGGCGATCCGTCCGCGCAGGTTGTCGCCGCCGGCGTCGCCGTCTGCCATCACTGCCTCCTGTCACCCTTGGTTCGAAGACCGCCGTGGCGGGGAACGTAGCGCAGACCGCCCCGTATGCCGTACCTGAACCTGAGGTCGAGGGTGAGCTTCGACCCGGTGCACGGGAATGGCGCAAGTCGAGGCGCGTTTAACCGTTCCTGAATTGCACAAGCCATAGTCCACCAGTACGGTGCGGCGACCCCCGTCGGGCCCGGGGGTACCGGCGCACGGGGCAGCAGAGCGCGCCGATACTGCGGGGAAGGGGAGCTTCGCACCATCCAATGAGACGACGGAAGCTGGTCATCACGGTCGCAGCCGCCGCCATCTTCGGCGTGCTGTCCGTGCCCGCGTCCGCCGAGCTCCACCGCGTCACCGTGACCCTGATCACGGGGCAGAAGGTCACGCTCACCGTCGACGTCCCGCCCGGCACGCCGGTCGAATCGATCCAGATCCCGGGCCTGCCCGCGCCCGTGCAGTCGGTCGTCGACCTCGGCCCCGTCAGCACCGCCACCCCCTCCCCCACCGCCACGGCGACCCCGGCCGCGCCCGCGCCGGCCGAGACCCCGTCCCAGACCGCGACTCCCGCGCCGACCGAGCCCCCTGCCGGCGAGGACGACGCCCGCGCGCGCGGGAACAGAGGCGGAGGCAGGCACGGCTCCCAGGAGCAGGCGCAGCAGCCCGGCCGGCTGGACCCGAACGCCGAGGCGCTGACCGGCGAGCTCGAGGAGCAGGCCGAGGCGGCCGAGCCCGAGGTGGACCGGCGCAACCCGACCCGCAACACCGACGGGTCCCCGACGCTCGAGAACCCGACGGTGTCGCTCGCCGAGCCGGGGCCCGCCCGCATCGGCGTCCCGAACTTCTTCATCGAGAAGTTCCGCATCCCGCCGTTCCTGCTCCCGATCTACCAGGCCGCGGGCATCGAGTACGGCGTGCGCTGGGAGGTCCTGGCGGCGATCAACGAGATCGAGACCGACTACGGCCGCAACCTCAACGTCTCGTCCGCCGGCGCGCTCGGGTGGATGCAGTTCATGCCCTCCACCTGGGACGCCTACGGCGTCGACGGCAACCAGGACGGCCTGAAGGATCCCTACAACCCGGTCGACGCGATCTTCGCCGCCGCGCGCTACCTGCGCGCCGCCGGCGCCGACACGGACCTGCGCACGGCGATCTTCGCCTACAACCACGCCGACTGGTACGTCGACTCGGTCATCCTGCGCGCGCGCTACATCGGCGGCCTGCCCGCCGACCTCGTCGGCTCGCTCTCCGGGCTGACCCAGGGCCGCTTCCCGGTGCAGGCCAAGGCGACGTACGCGAAGGAGGTCCGGCGCAAGGACCTCGAGGCCGACGCCGGCCAGAACCCGGCCTACGTCGTCGAGTCGAGCAGCAACCGCAAGGGCATCAAGATCTTCGCCAAGGCCGGCGCCCCGGTCGTCGCCGTCAACGACGGGCGCATCGTCCGCACCGGCCACAGCCGCCGGCTCGGCAACTACGTGACGCTCCAGGACGTCTACGGCAACACGTACACGTACGGCCACCTGAAGTCGGTCGTGGACCGCTACCCGACGCCCAAGCCCCAGCGCGTCGACCCCAAGGAGGTCGAGCGCGAGCTGCAGCTGCCGTCGCGCGACGCCGCCCCGCGCAAGCCCGCCTCCGAGACGACCGAGGCCGAGGCGAAGGCGCGCCGCCGGGCGCGGGCGGCGAAGGTGCCGACGTCGAAGCGGCGCCGCGGGACCGTCGTGCAGGAGGCGGCCAAGGAGCGCCTGTTCGCCAACCCGGACCGCCCGAACGCGGCGGCGGCCGGCGGCGCGGCGCAGGCCGACGAGCTCTCCGAGGGCTTCGGCTCCTACCTGAACCGCGTCTTCGGCCTCGACCGCGCCGACGTGGTCATGAAGCCGCTGAAGCGTGGCGCCCGCGTCACCTCGGGCACGGTCCTGGGCCGCGTCGGCCGCATCTCCGAGCGCAACGCGCCGCACCTGCTCTTCGAGATCCGCCCCGCCGGCCGCGGCGCCCCGCGGATCGACCCGAAGCCGATCCTCGACGGCTGGAAGCTGCTCGAGTCGACCGCGATCTACCGCGCGGCGGGCCGCAACCCGTTCGTGGGCAAGGACGCGCAGACGCCGTCGATCGGCCAGATCCTGCTGATGAGCAAGGAGTCGCTCGCCCAGCGCGTGCTCGCCGACCCGAACGTGCAGATCTACGGGTGCGGGCGCTCGGACATCCGCAGCGGCCAGATCGACCGGCGCGTGCTGGCGACGCTCGAGTTCCTCGTGGCCTCCGGCCTCAAGCCGACGGTCACGTCGCTGCGCTGCGGCCACTCCTTCCTGACGGCGTCGGGCAACGTCTCGGAGCACTCGACCGGCACCGCGGTCGACATCGCGGCGATCAACGGCGTGCCGATCGTGGGCCACCAGGGCGCGGGGTCGATCGCCGAGCTGACCGTCCAGCGCCTGCTGACCCTGCAGGGCACGATGAAGCCGCACCAGATCATCTCGCTGATGCGGTTCCCGGGCACCGACAACACGCTCGCGATGGCCGACCAC
This sequence comes from uncultured Solirubrobacteraceae bacterium, assembly GCA_963827335.1. GTDB lineage: Bacteria > Actinomycetota > Thermoleophilia > Solirubrobacterales > Solirubrobacteraceae > DASQMT01. The sequence continues at coordinate 199,279 of CAWHAP010000018.1, read as the reverse complement.
GACGACCACATCCACGTCGGCTTCCGCCCGCTCTACGGGGCGAACGAGGACACGGCGAAGCAGGTCGACGCGATCCTCAAGCCCGAGCAGTGGATCAAGCTGATCGAGCGGCTCGACGAGATCGACAACCCCGAGGTCCCGCGCAAGCCGTCGAAGTACGCCGTCAAGACGGGCGAGCGCGCCAGCCCGGCCCACAAGGGCGAGTAGCACGCCGGCGTACTTCGGCTTCGTGCAGTGGGAGCTGCCGGGGCGGCACGGTCCGGATCCCGGCCGCTACGTGGTGCGCCGCTACGCGGGCGACGAGGCCCAGCACGTCGTGGTCATCGGCGGGCTCGCCGCGCCGCGCCGCGCCCGCCGCCGTGCCCGCCCCGCCGAGGACGGGGCGGCGCCGGTCGACGTGACGCGCGCGACGGTGGTCGCCGCCGGGCGGCTCGACGGCGAGCCGGCCGCGGAGGCGTGGCTGGCGCGCGCGGCGGGCGACGAGGCGGTGGCGCGCGACGCCCTGGCCGTGCTCAACGCCGCGCTCCACGCCCGGCGGATCGCCGCGGCCGACCCGTTCGCGAGCGAGCTCGCCGCCCGGCACGCCCTCGTCACGCGCGTCGGGTACGGCACCGGCGAGGAGGTCGCCGACGGGCAGTGGACGGCGGCGCGCGAGCTGCCGCCCGAGCGCGACGGGACGCGGCGCGAGGCCGCGCTGCGCCCGCAGGAGCGGTTCGCCGCGCTGCTGGCGGGGCGCGACGTCGCGCTGGCGGCCGAGCTGCTCGCGCTGCGGGCGCGGCTGGACCTCGACCACGGGCGCGCGCGCGAGGCGGCGCTGCAGCTCGACGCCGCGCTGGGCGCCGCGCTCGGCGAGCTGGAGGGATGGCGCGAGCTCGACAGCATGCCCGCCCGGCTGGACGAGCTGGCGGCGCTGGTGCCCCGCGTGGCCGAGGCCGCTGCGGCCGCCCGCACGGGGCCGCTCGAGGCGGGCGCCGTCGAGACGGTCGGGCACGCCCTCGCGCGCCTGGAGGCGGCGCTCCGCGCCCGCACGGCGCACGCGCAGTTCTGACGCGGCCGTGGGGTTCTGACACCCGCCGTTGACTTTCCACTGTGGAAAGTGACTTACTTTCCACTATGGAAAGTCGTTCCGCACGCGAATCCCTCGACCTGGTCGCCGGCGCCCGCGCCGCGGCCGCCGACCGCCTCGTCACGCCGTGGTGGTACCACCCGATCCTCGGCCTGCTGGCGGCCCAGCTCGTCCTCGGCTACGGCCTCGGCGCCAGCGCCGTGCGGGCCGTCTGCCTGGTGGTCTACGTCGTCGGCATCGGCGTGCTCGCCCAGGCGTACAAGCGGATGACCGGCGTCTGGGTCTCCGGTCTGCGCCCCGGCCGGGCGCGGCGGTCCGCGATCACGATCGGCGTGCTCATCGCCGTGACGATGATGGCGGCGGTCGTCCTCTCCCACGTCGCGGGCGCCGCGTGGGTCGTGCTCGCGGCGGCGTGCGCCTTCGCGGCCTGCGTGGGTCTCGGCCGGCACTACGACGCCGTTCTGCGCGCGGAGCTCCGGGGAGAGCGGTGACCGCCGCGCTCGACGAGACGATCCACGCTCCGCACCGGTTGCGGATCTGCGCGTTCCTGGCCGCCACGGACGCGGCCGAGTTCGGCACGCTGCGCGACCTGCTCGGCGTGTCCGACTCCGTCACGAGCAAGCACGTACGCGTGCTCGAGCGGGCCGGCTACGCGAAGCTGAGCAAGCCGACCGGCAACGGCCGCGTGCGGACGTGGATCGCGCTCACGCCCGCCGGCCGGCAGGCGTTCGCGGCCCACGTCGCCGCGTTGCGGCAGATCACCGGCGAATGATCAGAGCGCGGCGACGAGCGCCTCGAGCTCGACCTCGACGTCGCCGCAGAGCTTGACCGCCGCCTCGGCGTCGTAGGGCGTCGGGCCCATCGTCACCAGGGCGACCGCGCCGCCCGCCGCGAGCGTGATCTCGGGCAGCTGGGCGACGGGGTACACCTCGAGCGAGGAGCCGGCGCAGAGCAGCAGGTCGGCGGCCGCCGCCAGCGCCGAGGCGCGGGTCAGCGCCGCCTCCGGCAGCAGCTCGCCGAACAGCACCACGTCGGGCTTGAGCGGGCGGCCGCAGTCGCAGCGCGGCACGCCGTCGTGCGCCGCCTCCAGCCGCCGGCGCACGTCCGCCAGCTCGTGGCGGGCGCCGCACGCGAGGCACGAGGACGTCCCGATCGTGCCGTGGACCTCGATCAGGTCGCGCGTGCCCGCGGCCCGGTGCAGGCCGTCGATGTTCTGGGTCACGACCGCCTCGAGGTGCCCGCGCCGCTCGAGCTCGGCCAGCGCGCGGTGCGCGCCGTTGGGGACCTTGTCGCGCAGCGCCTGGAAGCGGTGGCCGTAGAACTGCCAGAAGCGCCCGGGGTCGCGCCGGAACACGTCGATGTGCGCGACCTCCATCGGGTTCACGTCCGCCCACAGCCCCGTGCCCGGCGAGCGGAAGTCGGGGATCCCCGAGGGGACCGACACGCCGGCGCCGGTGAGCGCGACGACCCGGTCGGCCGAGCGCACGAGCTCGGCCAGCCGGGCGGTCCCGGTGCCCGCCGGCGCGCTCAAGCGCCCTTGAAGCGCGGGGTGCGCTTGCCGAGGAAGGCGCCGATCCCCTCGCGCGCGTCCTCGCTCTGGAACACCTCGAGGAAGCCGGCCTTCTCCGCCTCGATGCCCTCGTCGAGATCGCCGCGGTGCGACACGCGCTTGATCTGCTCGAGCGCGACCGGCGGCTTCTGGGCGAACTTGCGCCCCCAGGCCAGCGCGGTGTCGAACAGCTCGTGGTCGGCCACGACGCGGTTGACGAGCCCGAACGAGTACGCCTCCTCGGCCGCGATCGGGTCGCCCGTCGTGTTCATCTCGAGCGCCTTGGCGGGGCCGACGAGCCGCGGCAGCCGCTGCGTGCCGCCGAAGCCGGGGATGAGCCCGAGGTCGATCTCGGGCTGGCCGAACGAGGCCGAGAACGCGGCCAGGCGGATGTCGCACGCCATCGCCAGCTCGCACCCGCCGCCGAGCGCCATGCCGTTGACGGCGGCGATCGTCATCGTGCGCGACGCCTCGAAGCGCCGGAACAGCGCGTGCGCGCGGTCGAGCAGGTCGCGGCCCGCCGCCGCGTCGAGCTGGGTGAACGCCTTGATGTCGGCGCCGGCGCAGAACAGCGCGGGGTTCGGGGAGGCGACGATGACCGCCCTGGCGCTGCCGTCGACCTCGTCCCACGCCTGCTCCAGCGCCTCGATCACGGCCGGCGCGAGCGAGTTGGCCGGCGGGTTGTCGAGCCACAGGACGGCGAGCTCGTCGCCGCGGCGGTCGAGCTTGACCGGAGCGGTCTCGTAGCCGGGCTCGGGCTGCGGGTAGGGGTAGAACCCCTGGCCGGACTTCGCGCCCAGGCGCCCCTGGCCGACGAGCCGGCGCAGGACCAGCGGCGGCGCGAAGTGCTCGCCCCACTCCGCCTCCGCCCGCTCGAGCGCGGCGAGCACCTCGTCGAGCCCGCGGAAGTCCGCCCGCGCGAACGGCCCGGGCACCATGCCCGTGCCCATCATCAGGCCGAGGTCGATCTCGCGCACCCCGGCGATGCCCTCCTCGAGCACGAGGCAGGCCTCGACGATCGCCTTGAGCGTGAAGCGCTCGGCGAGGCGCTCGTCCAGCTGGGCCTTCGGCTCAGTGCTCATAGAACCCCTTCCCGGTCTTGGCGCCGAGCTCTCCGCGCTCGAGGCGCTCCTCCATGCCCTGGTGGACGTAGAAGCGGTCGCCGTAGGCGTCGCGCATGTCGCGCGCCACCTTGACGACCGTGTCCAGGCCGGACATGTCCGCCACGCGGAACGGGCCCATGGGCATCTGGGCCTGCGTCTTGACCAGCTCGTCGATCTCCTCGACGGGCAGGCCGGTCTCGTCCTGGTAGCGCCAGATCTCCGAGGCGGTGGAGACGAGGATCCGGTTGACCACGAAGCCCGGGCACTCGGCGGCCCGGATCGGCATCTTGCGGATCTGCTGGGCGAAGGTGCTCGCGGCCTGGACCGTGTCGGGCGAGGTCTCCTCGCCCTCGATGACCTCGACCAGGCGCATGACGGACGCCGGCCAGAAGAAGTGGAAGCCCACGACCTGGTCGGGCCGCTGCGTCGCGTCGGCGATCTCGGTGATCGAGAGCCCCGAGGTGTTGGACGCGAGGATCGCGTGGCCCGGCGTCACCGCGTCGAGCTCGGCGAGCACCTGGTGCTTGATCGCCATCTTCTCGGGCACGGCCTCGATCGCGAAGTCCACGGCGCCGAAGCCGTCGTACTCCGTCGCGCCGGTGATGTTGCCCAGGATCCGGCGCACCTGCGCCTCGCCCTGCTCCTGGGTGAGCTTGCCCTTGTTGACGAGCTTGTCGGCCTGGTTCTGCGTCACCTCGCGGGCCTTCTCGAGGCCGGTGTCGACGAACCGCCGGTCGACGTCCTTGAGGATGACGGGGATGTCTGCCGCTGCGATGACCTGCGCGATCTCGCCGCCCATGACGCCGGCGCCGACGACCGCGGCCTTGAACACGAACATGGGCTCGACCCTAGCGGCTCGTGACCGCGTCGAGCTCCGTATCCGCCCGGCGCTCGCGGGCGAAGCGGGCGAGCGTCCGGCGCAGCGACGCGGTCACCTCGCGGCGCACGAACAGGAGGTCCGTGAGCACGATCAGCGGCGCCCGGTCCTTGAGCTCGTAGTCGAGCGAGAGGGTGATCTCGACGGTGTCCGGCCCGGGCGCGAACGCGACGCGCTGCGTGCCCCGCAGGCGGGCGTCCTCGACGGCCAGCGTCTGGCCCGCGCGCGCCTCGTAGGCGGTGACCGTCTCGGCCACCCGGCCGCGGCCGCCGGGCAGGCTGTCCCACACGAGCCGGCCCTCCGCGGGCCAGCCGTCCGGCAGCTCGACCACGTGGCCGAACCCGTCGATCCACGCCGCCCAGCGGACGGGGTCGTACCAGAGGGCCTCGGCCTCGGAGGCGAGCCCGGGCACGCGCAGCGACGCCCGCGCCCGCCCCATCAGCCCAGCACCTCGATCCGGATCGCCTCGATCGAGGCCGCGATCCGGTCGAGCCGGGGCCCGAGCTCGGCGGCCAGCCGCGCGCGCTCGGCCCGGCCGGCGTCGGTGATCGCGTAGAAGCGGCGGGAGCGCCGCTCTGGGTGCTCCCACGCTCCGGCCAGGAAGCCCTGTGCCTCGAGCGAGCGCAGGAGCGGATACATCGTGTTCGGGTTCACCGCCAGCGCGCCGCCGGTCAGGGCGGCGATGCGGTCCATCAGCTGGTTGCCGTAGCACGGCTCCACGGCCGTGTAGTGGAGCACCAGCAGCGGCAGCAGGCCCGCCCGCCGCAGATCTCCGATGAGCGGATCACCGGAGATCGCCATGATCTCACGCTCGACCTGAGGTTCAGGCAGCGCTCTCGGCGGACGCGGTCCGCCGGCGCCGCGGGCTCTTGGCCTTCGCGCGGCGCGGGGGCGCCGCGGGCTCGGGCTCGCTGAGCCGGATCGCGTCGAACAGCAGCAGCACGAGCGCGGCGTCCGACACCCCGTCGGCGTGCGGGTCCTTGGCCAGGCGCTTGCCCGCGCTCTCCTCGATCCGGTTGAGGTCGCCGAGCAGCTTCTCGCACGCCCGCGCCGCCTGCTGCCAGCCCTTGGCGTCCAGCCGCAGGTTCGTCCGCGACAGATGCGCCTCGGCGCGGTCGAAGCCGCCGGCCGCCGCCGACGCCCGGGCGTAGTCGTCGACCGTCTGCAGCGCGGCACCGACCGCCGCCTGCTTGACGATCGGCGCCGCCGAGGCCCACGCCTCGTCGGACACCCGCGGACGCACCTTCGCCTTGTAGTGGTGCGCGATCGCGCCGCGCACCTGCGTCGTCTTGACCAGCTCGATCAGGCCGAAGTCGTGCAGCGTGCGCACGTGATAGCTCACGGTGCCCAGGGTCGCGTCGAGCCACTCGGCGAGCTCGCGCGGCGATGCCGTGCGCTCCTGCAGCAGCGCGAGGATCCGCACCCGCAGCGGGTGGCTCAGCGCCTTGACGTAGCGCGGGTCATCGATGTTGGTCACAGGTCTCACTCGGTTCGGGGGCGCACTCTAACCAGATTGTGGCGCACCCGAAGTAAAGGGCGCCCAATCATTCGCTCAGTCTTTTGGTCAGATCTCTCCATCGGTCTTCGACTCTCATCGTGATGACCGACCTGACCGACCATCCCTACGACGTCCTCGCGCCGGCCTACGACCTCCTCACCGCGGGCCACGACCACGCCACCTGGCTCGACGGGATCGAGCTGCTGGCGAAGGCCCACGGCCTGGGCGGGAACCGGCTGCTCGACGTGGCCTGCGGCACGGGCAAGAGCTTCGCGCCGCTGCTGGCGCGCGGCTACGCCGTGATCGGCTGCGACGCGTCGCCCGGGATGGTCGAGCAGGCGCGGGCGCGGACCGGCGCCGACGTACGCGTCGCGGACATGCGCGCGCTGCCGGTGCTCGGCGCGTTCGATCTCGTCACCTGCCTCGACGACGCGCTGTGCCACCTGCTCGAGCCCGCCGAGGTGGTCGCCGCGCTCGAGGGGATGCGCGGGAACCTGGCGCCGGGCGGGCTGATCGCCTTCGACGTGACGCTGCTCGCCGCCTACGCCGCGGCGGCCGACACGGTGGTCGAGGGCGAGGGCCGCGTCGTGCTGTGGCGCGGCGCCGGCGCCCGCCTCGCGCAGCCCGGCGGCACCGCGGAGATCGTGGTCGACCTGTTCACCGAGCGCGGCGACGGCCTGTGGTCGCGCCACCGGATGCAGCAGCAGCACCGCCACTGGCCCGTGCACGAGATCCGCCGGCTCGCCCGCGCCGCCGGCCTGCGCGTGGCGGCCGTGTGCGGCCAGCGGGCCGGCGGCGTGCTGGCACCCGTGCTGGACGAGGCGCGCGACCGCAAGGCGCTGTTCCTGCTCGCCCGCGCTTGACCCCGTGCCCCCAGGACCCCGTGGAAGGAGGTGGAGCGATGCTGTTCGGCCCGTGATCTAGACCCCCCACTGCTCGGGGCGCAGCAGCCGCGCGAGCCGCGGCGGCGCGCCCCCGAGCGCGATCGCCACGGCCGCCCGGGCGGCGGCCGACCCGAGGACGTTGCCGTGGCCCGAGTGCCCGCCCACCGCGATCACGCCGGGCCGCACCTCGGCGAACACCGGCAGGCGGTCCTCGGTGTAGGCGATCACGCCGGCCCACCGGTGCGTCACCGGCGCGTCGACGCCGACGCGCTCGCGCAGCAGGCGGTCGAGCAGGGCCTGGACGTCGCCGCCCGGCTCGGCCTCGCGCCCCCACTCGCGGTCGCCGTACGTGCCGCGCCCGCCGCCGAGCGCGATCCCGCCGCCGGGGACCTGCTGCCAGTACTCGTAGCCCCAGTTGTCGTAGACCGGGCACGGCACCGTCCCCGGCGCGACCGGGGCGGTGGCGAGCATCTGCAGCCGGGAGGACCGCGCGTGCCCGGCGAGCTCCGGGAGCAGCCGCTCGATCCAGCCGTCGACGCAGACGACCACGGCGCGGCAGCGCACCTCGCCGCCCGGCGTGGCGACGCGATCGCCGGCCACCGCCGTCGCCGGCGTGCCGCAGTGCAGGCGGGCGCCGGCCGCCAGCACCCGGCCGGCGAGCAGCCGGCAGCGCTCGAGCGGCTGGACCGATCCGTCGCCCGGGATGAACACGCCGGCGCCGCTCGGCCCGTCGGCGGCGCGTGCGGGCAGCCCGTGGCGCTCGAGGGCGGCGAGCTGCGCCGCGCAGTCGGCCTCCTCCTCGGGCGAGGCCGGGATCCGGAGCGAGCCGACGCGCCGGACGAGCTCCGGCCCCAGCTCGGCGGCGAGCCGGTCGAGCTCGGCGAGCGACTCCTCGTAGATCCCGACCGCCCGCTCCTCGCCCCACGCGGCGACCGCGTCGTGGTGGAACCGCGCGCCGCCGGCGAGCAGGAAGCCGCCGTTGCGCCCGGCGGCGCCGCCCGCGACCGGCCCGGCGTCGATCCCGACCACGCGCGCGCCCGCCTCGAGCGCCGCGCCGACCGCGGCGAGCCCCGAGCCGCCCAGCCCGACGACGCAGACGTCCGCCTCGACGGGCCCGTCGAGCGGCGCGGGGTTGTCCCATGCGCTCGGATCGCCCCACACGGGCTGGTGCTCCAGCATCGCGGGATCGTAGTGCTCCGCGGGTCGTCCGGACCGCGTTCTGATGGCAGCGCCGGACCTTCTGTCTCGGCCGGAGGCCTCACCACCGGCTTCGCCTCGGTCCGGTCGAGACCGGGCCCCGCCCTCTTAGGATGGGCCCGATGCCGCTCGAGCCGCCGCCGTGCCAGTGGGCGTTCCCGTCCCCCGGCGCGGCTGACGCGGAGGGGCTGCTCGCGCTCGGCGCCGACCTCGCGCCCGGCACGCTGCTCGCCGCCTACCGGGCCGGCATCTTCCCGATGCCGCTGACCGGCGTCCGCGAGCTGGCGTGGTTCAGCCCCGACCCGCGCGGCGTCGTGCCGCTCGAGACGTTCCGGGTGTCGCGCTCGCTGCGGCGCTCGATGCGGCGCTTCACGGTCACCGCGGACCGGGCGTTCGAGGACGTCGTGGCCGGCTGCGCGGACCCGCGCCGGCCGGGGGGCTGGATCACGCCCGCGATCCACGACGCCTACGCCGGCCTCCATCGGCTCGGGTGGGCGCACTCGATCGAGGTGTGGGACGAGGACGGCGCGCTCGCCGGCGGCCTCTACGGCGTCGAGATCGGCGGCCTGTTCGCCGCCGAGTCGAAGTTCCACGTCCGCACGGACGCCTCCAAGGTGGCGCTCGCCACGCTCGTCGCGCGGCTGCGGGAGGCCGGCGGCACGCGCGTCCTGGACGTGCAGTGGACGACCGCGCACCTGCGCGCGATGGGCGCGCGCGACGTGGCGCGCGAGGCCTACCTGGCAGGGCTGCCGGCGGCGCTCGCCACGCCGCCGGCGTTCGGCCCCTCCTAGGCGGCGGCGGGCTCCTCGATCCGCCGCGGGAGCAGCGTCTCGCGCGCGATCACGAGGCGCTGGATCTGCGACGTCCCCTCGTAGAGCTGCATGATCTTGGCGTCGCGCATCAGCTTCTCGACCGGGTAGTCCTTGATGAAGCCGTAGCCGCCGTAGACCTGGACGGCGTCGGTCGCGACCTCCATCGCCGTGTCGGCCGCGAACCGCTTGGCGTGCGAGGACTCGATCGTGTTGCGCGACCCCTGGTCGAGCAGGACGGCCGAGTTCCAGGTGGCCAGCCGCGAGAGGTGCACCTTCGTCGCCATGTCGGCGATCATGAACTGGATCCCCTGGTGCATGGCGATCGGCACGCCGAACTGCACGCGCTCCTTGGAGTAGTTCGTGGCGAACTCGAACGCCGCGCGGGCGATGCCGGTGGCCATCGCCGCCACGCCGGGCCGCGTGCGGTCCAGCGTCATCATCGCCAGCTTGAAGCCCTTGTTCTCCTCGCCGATCAGGTGGTCGGCGGGGATCTCGGTCTCGTTGAACGTGATGGTCGCGGTGTTGGACGCCCGCTGGCCCATCTTGTCCTCCTTCTTGTCCACGGTGACCGTCGCGTCACGCGGGACGAGGAAGCAGGAGATGCCGCGGTGCCCGGCGTCCTTGTCGGTCTTGGCGTAGACCGTGTACCAGTCGGCGTAGCCGCCGTTGGTGATGAAGCACTTCGAGCCGTTGATGACGTACTTGTCGCCCTTGCGCACGGCGGTGGTGCGCATGCCGGACACGTCGGAGCCGGCGTCGGGCTCGGTCAGGCAGAACGAGGCGAGCTTGAAGTCCTCGGTGAGCATCCCGAGGTAGCGCTGCTTGAGCTCCTCCGAGCCGCCGAGCGCGAGCGGCGCCGAGGCCAGGCCGTTCGCGCTGATGGACGTCGTGATGCCGGAGCAGCCCCAGGAGAGCTCCTCCTCGATGATGCAGCCGTCGAGGTAGGAGGCGCCGGGACCGCCGTACTCCTCGGGCACGTGGGTGTTCATCAGCCCGAGCTCCCACGCCTTGCGCAGCACGGCGTCGGGCCAGTCGCCGTCGCGGTCGTACTCCCAGGCGACGGGGCGGATCTCCTTGGCGGCGAAGTCGTGCGCCATCTCGCGCAGCGCCTTCTGCTCGTCGGTGAGGGTGAAGTCGACCACGGGTTCGACGCTCCTAGATTGACTGGTCAGTCAACATCTGCTTCGGCAAGGGTACCCCACCCCATGCCGGGCCGCGCCGCATCCTCGACGGATGGGGGATCATGGGTGCATGGACGACGCCCTGCTCGTCGTGTTGATCGCCGTGCCGCCGCTCGCGTTCGTGATCGCGCTCGTCACGCTGGCGACCAGCGGCGGCGCCTACGACGCGATCGGGCGCGGCGGGATCGCGCCGGCCGAGGACGAGCCGCGGGCGGACGTGGCCGCCGAGGTCCGGCAGGTCCTCGAGGCGCGCAACGCGCGGCGGGTGGCGCGCGGCGAGCCGCCCCTGGACGTCGAGGCGGAGGTGCTGAGGCGGCTCCTCGCGGAGGATTAGCCCCTGCGGGCGTCCGGCCCGCAGATCTGACCGCCTCTGCCGGCATCCGGTCTCAGGAACCGCTTCGCTCTTGTTTGCGGGCCCGGATGCCCGCAGGGGCTATACATTCCGCGGCATGGCACGCCTTCGCCGTTTCGACCTGGACGAGCTCTCCGCCCGTCCGGGCACGTACTTCAACCCCGAGACCGAGATCCTCATCGTCGTCGACGACTCCGCGCACCCCGGCGCCCAGCTCGCCGACGAGCTCGACGACGGCGACTGGATCCTCGTCGGCGACGAGGTGCCGCTCGACGACCTGCAGCGCGACGAGCTGCTCGAGCGCCTGGAGGTCAGCGCGGCGCGGGCGGTCGAGAGCGACGAGCTCGACGACGACGAGGAGGTCGAGGAGGAGCAGGAGCTCGAGCCGGACCCCGACCCGGACGAGTACTGAGGCCCGCGCTGCGCTAGCCGCTGCGCTCGGCGGCCTCGGCCTCGGCATCCGCCTCGGCGTCGTGCTCGGAGTGGGGCGCCCGCTCCGCCCGCTTGGCCTCCGCGTCGGGATCGCGCGCGTCGGCGATCACGGAGGCCGTGATGCCCACCACGAAGCAGAGGGCGACGATGCCGAGCGACGCCTCCGGGCCGATCTTGTAGAGGTCCTCGATCAGCAGCTTGACCGCCACGGCGGCGAGCACCACCGCGATCGTCTCGTCGAGGTAGCGGAAGCGGCGGATCAGACCCTCGACGAGCACGAACAGCGCCCGCATGCCGAGCAGGGCGAACACGTTGCCCATCCAGATCAGGACGGAGTCGCGCGTGATCGCGAAGGCCGCCGGGATCGAGTCGACGGCGAACGCGATGTCCGCCGCCACGATCGCCGCGAGGCACAGGAACAGCGGCGTGACGTGGCGCGTGCCGTCCTGCCGCACGAACCAGCGCTTGCCGTGGTACTCGCTGGTGACGGGGAAGATGCGCCGTACGAGCCGGACGACGAAGTTCTTGTCCGGGTCGACGTTCTCGGAGACGCCCTTCAGGATCCGGTAGGCGAGCACGAGCAGCAGGACGCCGAGCACGTAGATGACGAAGTGGAACTGCTCGATCAGCGCGACGCCGCCCAGGATGGCCAGGCCGCGCAGCACGAGCGCCGCGACGATGCCCCAGAACAGCAGCCGCGCCCGCCGCTCCTCGGGCACCCCGAAGTACGAGAACAGCAGGATGAAGACGAACAGGTTGTCGAGCGAGAGCGAGCGCTCGATGAAGTAGACGGTCGTGTAGGTGACCGCGTCGTCCTCGCTGGAGAGGACCCACACCACGACCGCGGCGAGCAGCGAGACGACGAGCCAGCCGATGCTCCAGACCACGCCCTCGCGGAAGCTCGGCTCGCGGCCGCGCGCGAAGAAGTGCAGGTCGACCCAGAGGAAGACGATCGTGGCAGCCGCGAGGACGGCCCAGGGCCCCGGGCCGGAGAGGAACGCGAACTGAACGGCCATCAGACGAAGTAGAAGGTGAGGGCCAGCACCGCGTACACCGCGAGCAGCTGGAGCCCCTCGAACCACGTCGACTCGCCCTCCTGCGTGACCTGGAGCGCGATCAGCACCGCGAAGACGAGCGCGCCCAGCTCGAAGCCGTTGAAGACCAGCGCGAGCGGGAAGTCGCCGACGAACAGCGACAGCAGGACGAGGACCGGCGCCGCGAACAGCGCGATCTGGGCGGCCGAGCCGATCGCGATGTTGACCGCGAGGTCCATCTTGTCGCGCGCGGCGAAGTAGATCGCGACCCAGTGCTCGGCGGCGTTGCCGACGATCGCCACGACGATCACGCCGACGAAGAACGGCGACAGGCCGATCGACTCCGACGCCTCGGTGATCGATCCGACGAGGATCTCCGACATCACGCCGACCGCCACGCCGGCGCCCGCGAGCATCAGCACCGACTTGCGCACGCTCCACGGCTCGCCGACGTGGTCCTCCTCGTCGTGCTCCGGGTTGAAGAGGTCCCTGTGGGTCTTGAGCGAGAAGAGCAGGCCGGCGCCGTAGGTGAGCAGCAGCACGAGCGCGACGCCGATCGAGAGGTGCTCGACGTCGGCGTCGTAGTTCACGGCCTCGGCGTCCGGGCGCGGCAGGCCGGTGCCCTGCACGAGCTCGAACAGCGCGGGCATGATCAGCGCCACGACGGCCAGCAGGAGCATGAGGGACGTCACGTTCGCCGCGGTGCGGTCGAAGGTCTGACGCTCGCGGTTGCGCCCGCCGATGAGCATGGCCGCGCCCATCACGAGCAGGATGTTGCCCAGGATCGAGCCGATCAGCGAGGCCTTGACGACCTCCTGGAGGCCCTCGTTGAGGGCGAAGAACGCGATGATCAGCTCGGGGGCGTTGCCGAACGTGACGTTCAGGAAACCGCCGATGCCGGGGCCCGAACGGGCGGCCAGCTCCTCCGTCGCGCGGCCCATCAGCGCCGCGGTGGGGATCACCCCGAGCGCCGAGGTGATGAAGATCAGCGACGGCGAGGCGTGCGAGAACTCCAGCACGATCGCGATCGCGATGAAGGGGACGAGCAGGTACGGCCAGCCATTGCCGCTGAGCAGGAAGCGGCGCAGGTTGAAGCCACCCTGGGGCGCTCCGGCGGTCATAGGCGCGGGACCTTAGCGGTGCGCGCGACCCGACCGCCGGCTCGTCTACGACAACGTGTCGTTCAGCCGGTCAGGAGGTCGGCGCACTTACGCGCCGCGTCGACGTCGCTGCCGGCGTCCGTCAGGCACTTCGAGTACGCCTCGAGATCCTCCGTTGAGCCGCCAGCGGCCGCGCCGCCGTCGTCGGAGGAGCCGCTCCCGCTCGCGCCGGAGCCGCCGCTCAGCGCGCCGAGACCGCCGAGCTGCCCGAGCAGCTCGTTGAACGGCTTGGCGTCCGAGGGCTCGGCGATCTCCTGGTCCTCGTTGAGGTTCTCGATCGAGACGTCGAACGCGATCGTCCCGGTCGTGCCGCTCGAGGCCTCCTCGATGCCGAGGTCGACCACGAGCCGGCGCAGGATCGAGTCGTCCTTGCCGGTGTAGATCTCGACCTTGGGGTCCTTGACCGCGTCGAGGACCTGCTTGCGCTGGTCGGCCGTGAGCTTCTCCGGCACCTCGCCGGTGGCGCCGAGGCCGAGCGACGAGGCCTTGCCGAGCGCGGTGTTGACGTCGTCGAGCAGCTTGGCCATGTCGACGCCGCCGGTGATCTTGATCGTGTCCTCGTCACCGACCTTCGCGTCGCCCGCGTTCTTGGCGCCCGTGAGCCACTTGCGCGGGTCCATGCCCAGCGACGCGAAGCTCTGGTTCTCCTCGCCGCCGCCCTGCTTCTGGGCCTCCTCGAAGCCGGCCCTGAACTGCTGGAAGATCTGGTCCTCGAGCACGTAGTCGGTGCCCTGGAAGGAGACGTAGCCCTTCTCGCCCGTCGAGGTCGCGCCCGCGGAGAGCTTCTGGCCGGCGCCCTCGAAGGACGCGTCGAGCTTGAACTTGGGCAGCTTGCCCTTGCCCTGGGCCTGGAAGGGGCCCTCGAGGCTGAGGTTGACCGGGCCCTCCAGCTCCTCGGCGTCGCCGCCCTGGGCCTTGATGCTCATGGCCAGCTTCAGGTTGCCCGACTTGACCTCCTTGGACCCCGTGAAGGTCTGCTCCAGGAGCGTGTTCACGTCGGTCGAGGCGGACGCCTCCTTGCCCTCTGCGCCGCCTCCTCCGTCGTCGCCGCCGCAGGCGGTGAAGAGGAGCGCCACCACCCCCAGGAACAGCAGCGAGAGCACGGCGGGGCGAAGGCGGGTCATCAGTGACAGGTCTCCTGTGATGGCGAAACGGACGGCCGCAGGCTGTGTTGCAGCGGGTGGCGAGCCGGCCAGGCGAGCCTAGCATCGGATCATGCCGTTCAAAGCTTTACTCAGTTGCGCCTGTGTTGCGCTGGTTGTCCTGCTCGGCGGGCCCCAGGCGGCCGACGCCAAGCCGCGCCGTACGATCCCGCGGGAGCTCGCGCGGCTCTACCAGGCCGGCTCGATCGACCAGGCGACCTACGACGCCGACCGCGCGATCCACGCCGACGTCAAGCGCCGCATCCGGTCGCTGACGGGCGCGCGCAAGGTGGAGCTCAAGGGCGCGCTGAAGGCCGTGGTCGGCATCGCGCAGCGCGGACAGCTGCGCGCCGGCCGGCTGTTCCCGCTCTTCCTCACGCTCCAGCGCAACGCCGAGTGGTGGTCGGCCGAGCCGCTGCTCGCCAACGGCCAGCGCGTCACCTTCGAGGGCTCCGAGCTCGTCTGGCAGTACGTCCCGGGCCAGGGCATCCAGCTCCATCCGCTCGCGAACTTCGGCAAGCTCAACGCCTACGCGAAGGGCAGCCGGCGCAACAACGCGCGCAACACCGTGCTGCTCGACGAGCTGATGGCCGTGGCCGTGCCGCGCGGCGGGGGGCTCGCGTGGGAGTACTACTTCACGTTCGACGGCGGCAGGCCCCCGTGGGTCTCCGGGCTCGCGCAGGGCACGGGACTGCAGGCGATCGCGCGCTCCGCCGTGAAGCTCGGGCGGATGCCGGAGCTGCTGCCGCGCATCCAGGACGGGCTGAAGCTGTTCGAGCAGGCGCCGCCGACGGGCGTGCGGGTCCCGGCGCAGGACGGCCAGGGCGTGCACTACGCGCAGTACTCGTTCTGGCCGTCGCTGCACATCCTCAACGGCTTCGTGCAGTCGCTCGTCGGCCTCTGGGACGTCGCGGACCTGACCGGCGACCCGCGCGCCGCGCAGCTGTTCGCGGAGGGCGAGCTGGCCGCCCGGCGCGAGGTGCCGGCGTTCGACACCGGCGCGTGGTCGCTCTACTCGCGCGGCGCGATCACCCGCGAGTCCGATCTGGGCTACCACACGCTGCTGCGCGACTTCCTCGCCGGCCTGTGCGACCGCACGGGCGCCGAGGTCTACTGCGGCGCCGAGGCGCACTTCACCGCGTACCTGACGACCCCGCCGGAGCTGGCCGTCCGGACACGTCGCGTCCGCGGCGGCACCGACGCCGTGCTGCGGTTCTCGCTCTCGAAGATCGCGCGCACCACGATCACCGTGACCGCGCCGGACGGGGAGCGCGTGCTGTCGGTCGCCGCCGGCACGGTCGGGCGCGGGACGCGCACCGTGAGCTGGGACGTGCCGCGCCGCAGGGGCGGCTACGTCGTCCGCGTCGACGCGACCGATCTGGCCGGCAACGCGGCGAGCGTCGAGGCGCCCGTCGAGGTGCTCAGGGCGAAGCGCCGGCGCCCCGCGAAGTAGGCTCGGGGCCGGCCATGGCCCCGCGCACCATCCTCTACACGGGCAAGGGCGGCGTCGGCAAGACGTCCGTCGCCGCCGCCACCGCCCGCCGCTGCGCCGCGGCGGGCCTGCGCACGGTCGTGCTCTCGACGGATCCGGCGCACTCGCTCGCCGACGTCCTCGAGGCGCCGGTCGGCGACGAGCCGGGCGAGCTGGCGCCGAACCTGTGGGCGCAGCAGGTCTCGGCGCAGGTCGAGCTCGAGCGGCACTGGTCCGCGGTGCAGGGCTGGCTCGGGCAGGTCCTGGTGGAGCGCGGCGTGGACCGGATCGCCGCCGAGGAGCTGACCGTCCCGCCCGGCGGCGACGAGCTCTTCAGCCTGCTGCGGCTCAAGCGCCACGTCGAGTCGGGCGACTGGGACGTGATCGTCGTCGACTGCGCGCCCACGGGCGAGACGCTGCGGCTGCTCTCGTTCCCCGAGGCCGCGCGCTGGTGGCTCGGCAAGCTCGTCGGGCGCGAGACGCAGCTGCTCGCGGCGGCGCGCCCGCTCGCGCGCGCGTTCCTGGACCTGCGCCTCCCGGACGAGGACGTCATGGGCGAGGTGCAGGGGCTCGCCGCGAACCTCGTCGCCATGCACGACCTCCTGCGCGACCGCGACGCCGTGTCGCTCCGGCTCGTGATGACGCCCGACCGGATGGTCGTCGCCGAGGCGATGCGCACGTTCACCTACCTGAGCCTGTACGGGTACCTGACCGATGCCGTGATCGTGAACCGCGTCTTCCCGGACGAGCTGGCGGGCACCTACTTCGGCGCGTGGCGCGCGCGCCAGCAGGAGGAGCTGGTCCGGGTGCGCGAGGGGTTCGCGCCCGTCCCCGTGCTGCGGGCGCCCTACTTCGAGTCCGAGGTCGTGGGGCCCGGGATGCTCGACCGGCTGGCCGGCGCCGTGTTCGGCGACGGCGACCCAGCCGCGCTGCTCCACACCGGGCTCGCGCAGGAGTTCGGCCTCGACGACGGCGTCGGCTACGTGCGCCTCGCCGTGCCGTTCGCCGAGAAGGGCGACGTGTCGCTCAAGAAGGTCGGCGACGAGCTGGTCGTCCGCGTGGACGGGCGCAAGCGCACGGTCGTGCTGCCGCCCGCGCTGGCGGCGCTCCGGCCGTCGGGCGCGGCGCTCGACGACGGCGCGCTGGTGGTGCGCTTTGCCTGAGCGCGACGACCTGGACGCCGTCCGCGTGCACCTGGACGAGGCGCACGCCGCGGCCGACCGGCTCGTGCGCGAGGCGCAGCGCCAGGCCGAGGAGTCCGGCGCCGAGGCCGTGCCGCCGCGCGGCTGGGACAGCACGGGCAGCACCCCGCCGCCGGCCTCCGGGCCCGACCTCAGGTCGCTGCTGCTGCTCGTCGACGCGGTGCGCGACGCCATCCCCGCGGAGCTGTCGCGCCAGCTCGCCGAGGCGCTGCGCGACCTGCTGGCCGCCCTGCGCGCGCTGCTCGACTGGTACCTGGAGCGGCTCGGGGAGCCCGGCCCGCGACGCGCCGGCGTCGAGGTCGAGGACATCCCGCTGGACTGACGCGGGACGTAGACTCAGCTTCACGGTGACGGCCGCCATCCCCGCCTTCCGCGCGCTCCCGCGCGAGCTGCAGCAGGCCGCCGGCGCCGCCGCCGGCCTCGGGCTGACCATGTTCCTGCCCTGGTACGAGAAGTCGTTCGTCGCCGGCGGCGAGGCGAAGACCGCGAACCTGTCGGCGTTCGGCGTGTTCTCGTTCGTGGAGGCCGCGGTGCTGCTCGTCGCCGCGGGCGTGCTCTACCTCGTGTGGGCGCGCGCGCAGCGCAAGGCGTTCCACCTCCCCGGCGGCGACGGCACGGTGATCATGGGGGCCGGGGCCTGGGCCGTCGCCCTGCTCGTGTGGCGCCTGTTCGACAAGCCGGACGTCAACGACCAGGCCGCGAACGTCGGCATCCAGTGGGGCATGTTCGTCGCGCTGCTCGTCGCGGGCGTGCTGACCGCGGCCGGCGCGCGGGTGCGGGCGGCGCACCGGCCGGAGCCGCCGAACCCGGCGGCCGACGACGCGGGCTGGGAGCGCCCGCCGCGACCCGAGCGCGGCGAGCGGCGCGCGCCGCGCCAGGGCGAGGCCACGGCCGTGACCGAGGTGCTGCGCGAGCCGCCGGGCTGGGAGGGCGACGTCCCCGAGGCCCCGGGCCGCGTCGAGCCGGCCGCCCCGCGGACCGGGGCGCCGGGGCCGGCGGAGCGGTCCGCGCGCCGGCAGGCCGCCCGGGAGGCGGGCGCCGACGGCCCCGACGACGGCGACCCGCCGCCGCCCGAGGCCGAGCGCCTGTTCTGAGGGCCGCCGCGCTACGCCGCGTGCGCGTTGCGGACCGCGATGATCCGCACGACGTCGGCCACTGGCGCCCCGACCGGATCCCCGGTGAGCAGCCAGTCCGCCGCGCGGCGCACGAGCCGGCCCTCGGCCTGCAGGCGGATCAGGGCGGAGGACACGGTCGGCCGCCGCGCGCCGACCAGGCCGGCGATGACCCGGTGCGGCACCGACACCTGGACCGCGACGCCGTCCCGCGTGACCCGGCCCCAGCGCTCGGCGAGCAGCCAGAACAGCGCGAGCACCCGGCGGTCGACGCCGTTGAGCTGCGCCACCGCCTGGGCGAGGCTCTGCCGCCGCGAGCGCTCCGCGGCGCGCCGCACCAGCACCCCGGTGACGTCCGGCGCCACGAGGGCCAGCCGCGCATGGACGAGCGCGAGCCGCACCGGCGCGAACGCGGTCCAGCGGGCCTGGGCCGGCACGAGCGCCGTCGGGTCGTCGTCCGGCCACGGCAGCAGCACGTCGCCGGGGCCGAGCAGCTCGTGGCTCACGTTGTCGGCGAGCAGGACCTCCTGCGCCAGGAGCCCGTCGATGAGCACCGCGCCGAGCAGCGGGTCGCTGTGCCGGGGCGGCAGGGTCATGGGCCCGCGCCGGACGTGCCGGATCGGGACGGGCAGGTTGCCCAGTGCGGCGGCGAGCTCGGGATCGAGCTCGTGCAGTCGGTCGCGTGATGGTTCGGTGAGCACGGCGGTGCCTCCTCGGGGCGTGATCTGGTGAGGAGGCGCCTCCGCTCCTGGGAAGAGCGGCGACTGCCCGCCTGCCGGCGATGCGCGCGACGGTTCCGCTCCCGCGGCCCCGCCGACGTTCGCCGGTCAGGGTATCGTCACCCCGCGCGGTCGGACGACTCCTGCGGCGCCAGCACGAAGATCTCGAACGTCCGCGGCGGCTCGAAGACGATCTGGCTGTGGTAGTCGAGCACCTTTCGGCCGACGATCTCCTCCACCGCCGAGGTGAGCGTCTCGCGCACCGTCTCCTGGAAGCTCAGGCGGTAGCTGCGCACCACGTCGGCCTTGCCGTCGGCCAGCAGGGTCTGCTCGTTGCGCGTGAGCCCGCCCTCCATCGCGACGAACACGTAGTCGTCGAGCAGCCACGCGCGCGCCGCCGTCGGGCCGAGGCCGTAGTACTGCTTCTTCAGCCCGACCATCGCGTTGGCCAGGGCGGCGCGGACGGAGCCCGGCTGCTCGCGGGCCTCGCCGTCGGCGGCGCGCAGCAGCTCCTCGGCGGTGCCGGATGACTCGCTCATGCTCGTGTCCTTCCCTAGTCGGTCCCGTAGATCACCAGCGGCAGCAGCAGCGTGGCGATGAAGATGAGCCCGATCCCGGTCGCGATCGCGGGGCGGGAGCGGTAGATGTGCCCGCCGACCCCGATCGCGAAGCCGAGCGCCATCAGGAGGATGAACGGGACGGGCGACGGCGCGAACGCGGCGAGCGGCACGCGGCCAATTATCCTTGCCGGTCCCGATGCCCTCCCCAGAGACGGTCCACGACCTCGACGCCGGCCTGCGCCGCGTCGGCTACCTGCCCGGCGAGTCGACCGCGCTCGTGGCCTACCTCGCCGCCCGGCTCGGCAAGCCCGTGCTCGTCGAGGGCCCGGCGGGCGTCGGCAAGACGGAGCTGGCCAAGGCGCTCGCCGCCTACCTCGGCCGCACGCTCGTGCGGCTGCAGTGCTACGAGGGCCTCGACGAGGCCAAGGCGCTGTACGAGTGGAACTACCGCAAGCAGCTGCTCCGGATCCAGGCCGAGGCCGCGGGCACGGGCTGGGACGCGGTGCAGGACGACATCTTCGGCGAGGAGTTCCTGCTCGAGCGCCCGCTCATGCACGCGATCACCTCCGCGGAGCCGGTGGTGCTCCTGATCGACGAGATCGACAAGACCGACCAGGAGTTCGAGGCGATGCTGCTCGAGCTCCTGTCGGATTTCCAGATCACGATCCCCGAGCTGGGCCGCATCGAGGCGCGCACGCACCCGGTCGTGCTGCTCACCTCGAACAACTCGCGCGAGCTCACCGAGGCGCTCAAGCGCCGCTGCCTCTACCTCTGGCTCGACTACCCGAGCCGGGAGCACGAGCTGGAGATCGTCCGGCTGCACGCCCCCGAGCTGCCCGAGACGGTCGCCGCGAAGCTCGTCGAGGTGATCGCCCAGGTCCGCGACCTCGACCTCAAGAAGCCGCCGTCGATCGCGGAGTCGATCGACTGGGCGCGCGCGCTGCTGCTGCTCGGCGCCGACGACATCGACGAGGACGTCTTCCGCTCGACGATGTCGATCATCGTCAAGCACCGGACCGACCTCGACGTGGTCGCCGAGCGCGTCGGCGTGCGGCTCGGCCTCGCGCCGCGCGCGACGTGAGCCTGCCGGCCCGGATCGTCGACTTCGGCGAGGCCCTGCGGGCCGAGGGCGTCGCGATCGGGACGTCCGAGCTGCTCGACGCGTTCGCCGCGCTCGACGAGGTGGAGTGGACCGACCGCGCGCCGTTCCGCGAGGCGCTGGCGGCGACGCTGGCCAAGTCGCCCGACGACCGGCGCGTGTTCGACCTCGTGTTCGAGCGGTTCTTCTTCCGCGCCGTCGAGGAGCAGGCCGTGGCGCACGGCGTCCGCGAGCAGGGCGAGTCCGACGGCATCACCGGCGGCGAGCAGATCGACCTCGACAACCTGCGCGAGCAGGCGATCCAGGCCATCCGCGACGGCGACGAGAGCGCGATGCGCGACCTCGCCAGGCTCGCCATCGCCGCCTTCGCGCGCCGCGGCGAGGGCTCGGGCGTGCTCGGGGTCGACGTCCAGCGCATCCGCCGGGCGCTCGACCTGCGCACCGACCAGCCGCGCGAGGACGGCGCCGAGCCGCTCACGCGCGACCAGATCCGCCGCTTCGAGCAGCAGCTGCGGCGCGAGCTGGAGCGCGACCAGATCGAGCGCACGCAGACCCTCCCGCCGGCCCGGCCGCTGAACGAGCTCGACCGCGCGCTGCCGTCGGGCCCGCTCCAGGATCTCGCGGCCGTGCACCGGGTCGTGATGCAGCTCAAGCGCCGGCTCGCCACGCAGGGCCACGAGGCGCGCGGCCGGCGCGCCCACGCCCACGTGGACGTCCGCCGCACGATGCGCGCCTCGCTCCAGACCGGCGGCGTGCCCGTCGTGCTCAAGTACCGCCCGCAGCGGCCGCGGCGGCCCGAGCTCTACGTGCTCTGCGACGTCTCGACGAGCGTCACGAGCGCCTCGGTCTTCTTCCTCTCCGTCCTGCACGCCCTGCACGACTCGTTCCGCAAGATGCGCTCGTTCGTCTTCGTGGAGCGGATCAGCGAGGTCACCGACGTCTTCGCCCGCGAGCGCAACTTCAAGGCCGTCTCGGAGGCGATCGGGCGGGACGCGGGCGTCGCCGACGTGTCGGGCTACACGGACTACGGGCGCGTCTGGCGCGAGTTCCTGGCGCTGGTCGAGGAGGATCTGCACCCGCGGGCCACGGTGATCGTGCTCGGCGACGCGCGCACGAACGGCCGCGACCCGCGCGCCGACGCCTTCGCCCGCATCGCCGCCCGCGCCGGGCGGACGTTCTGGCTCAACCCCGAGCCGCAGCTGTACTGGAACTACGGCGACTCGGTCGTGCAGGCCTACGCCCCGTTCTGCGAGCTCCACGAGTGCTGGACCACGCGCCAGCTCGAGGAGTTCGTCAAGGCGCTCACGCGGCCGCGCCACGCCTGAGCCGGCCGCGCGCCGGGTAGCCCACCGGCATGACCCCTCTCCTCACCGTGCTCGCCTCAAGCGCCGAGGACTCCGGCGGCTGGGGCTTCCTCGTGATCCTCGCGACGGTGCTCGCCGCCGTGCTCGTCATCGGCGCCGTGTGGACGTTCGTGGCCCGGCGCGGCAGCCGGGTGCCGAAACGCTCCTCCCAGCGCCACGACCAGGGCGTCCGGGGCTCCTGACGCGACGTTCTGACCGCCGCGCTTGTGGTGCCGCACGCCGGGGGCGATGATCGGGGCATGGAGCGGCGCGGCGGTCCCCGGATCGAGCTGTCGGTGGCGTGCACGCTGCGCCGCCAGAAGGGATCGCCGATCGAGGCGCGCACGCTCGACCTCGGGCCGGGCGGCATGTCGGTGACGACGAACCGGCCGCTCGCGCAGGACGAGGTCGTGTTCTTCGACCTCCCCCTCTCCCCCGGCCAGGTCGTGGACGGGTCCGCCCGCGTGCTGCGCGAGCAGCGCTACGGCGTCTACGCGCTGCGGTTCGAGAGCACCTCGGCCGAGGTCGCCCACTCGCTCGCCAGCATGGCGTAGACGAGCTCGTCGACCCACTCGCCCTTCATGCGCTCGTTCTGCACGAGGTGCGCCTCGCGCCGCATGCCGAGCCGCTCGGCGACCCTGGCCGAGGCCGTGTTGCGCGCGTCCAGGCGAGCGGTAATGCGGTGGAACCCCGCGGCCTCGAAGCCGACCGCGAGCAGCGCACGAGCCGCCTCGGTCGCGTAGCCGCGGCCCTGGTGGGCGGGATCGAGCAGGTAGCCGAGCTCGCCCTGGCGGTGCTCCGCGCTCGTCCAGAACAGCGACAGGTCGCCCACCGGCTCGCCCGTGGCTGCGACGACCGCCGCCAGGTTCAGCGCGTCGCCCTCCTGCTCGAGCGCGGTCCGCCCGAGCTTGGGCAGGAGCTCCTCGCGCGTGCGCGGGTCCCACGGGACGTGGCGGATCACCTCCGGGTCGCGGTGCAGGGTGAGGAGCCAGTCGAGGTCGCGCTCCTCGAACGGGCGCAGGACGAGCCGCTCGGTCGTGATCGGGTACGCCGGGCGCAGCACGAGGCGGTAGCCTAGAGGCCTTGGAGTGTCATCAGGGGGGCTGGGGAGAACGCCCGGCTGAGATAGGTCCGCGCTGGATCTGACCCTTCGAACCTGTTCGGGGTAATGCCCGCGGAGGGAGCGTTGCAGAGCGAGGTCGAGCTCGACGCCGTGGACAAGTCCTACGGCACCGTGGAGGCGCTGCGCGGCGTGTCGCTGCATGTCGCGGCAGGCGAGATCGTGGCGCTGGCCGGGCCGAGCGGCTGCGGCAAGTCGACGCTGCTCGAGCTCGTCTGCGGCCTCGTGGCGCCGGACGCCGGGCGCGTCGCGGCCGGCCCCGCCGCGCTCATGCCGCAGCGCGACGCCCTGCTGCCGTGGCTGAGCGCGCTCGACAACGCCGGGCTCGCGCTGCGCGTGGCCGGCGCGTCGCGCGCGGAGGCGCGGGCGCGCGCGCACGAGCACTTCGCCGCCTTCGGGCTCGAGGGGTTCGAGCACGCCCGCCCGGCGGCGCTCTCGGGCGGGATGCGCCAGCGCATCGCGTTCCTGCGCACGCTCCTGGCGGGCCGGCCCGTCCTCTGCCTCGACGAGCCGTTCAGCGCGCTCGACGCGCTCACCCGGCTGCAGGTGCAGGCCTGGCTCGCCGCTGCGCTGGCGCACGAGCCGCGGACCGTGCTGCTCGTGACGCACGACGTCGAGGAGGCGATCCTGCTCGCGGACCGCGTCGTCCTGCTCTCGCCCCGGCCCGGCCGCGTCGTCGAGACGCTCGCGGTCGACCGCCCGCGGCCGCGGCGCCGGGACGACGGCGCCGTGGTCGCGCTGCGCGAGCGCGCGCTGCACGCGCTGGGGGCGCCGTGATCGCGCTCCTCGTGCTGCTCGCCCTGCTCGGCGGCTGGGAGGCGCTCGTGCGCACCGGCGGCGTCGACGAGCTGATCCTGCCCGCGCCGACGCAGGTGCTCGAGGCGCTGTGGGAGGACCGGTCGCTGCTCGCGCCCGACCTGTGGACGACGAGCTACGAGGTCGTGCTCGGGCTGCTCGCCGCGACGGTGTCCGGCGCGGCGCTCGGCGTCGCGATGCACCTGTGGCCCGGCGTCCGCCGCGCGCTGCACCCGTTCGTGATCGGCTCGCAGGCGGTCCCGGTCCCCGTGCTCGCGCCGCTGGTGATCCTCGTGCTCGGCTTCGGCCTCGCGCCCAAGGTGCTGCTCGTCGCGCTCGTCTGCTTCTTCCCGATCACGATCAACCTCTACGACGGGCTGCGCGCCGCCGACCCCGATGCCCGCCGGCTGATGCGCTCGCTCCAGGCCACGCGCTGGCAGTCGCTGCGGCTGGTCGAGGCGCCCGCCGCCCTGCCCGCCGCGTTCACCGGCCTGAAGGTGGCCGCCGCGGTCGCGGTCATCGGCGCCGTCTTCGCCGAGTGGGCCGGGGCCGAGTCCGGCCTCGGGCGCACGCTCATCACCGCCAACGGCCAGCTCGCCACGGCGCGCGCCTTCGCCGCCGTGCTCCTGCTCTTCCTGCTCGCCATCGCCCTCTACGCCGCCTGCGCGCTGCTCGAGCGGCGCGTGGTCGACTGGCTCCCACGCACCGATCCCGGAGGATCATGACCCGCCGCCTGCTTCCGCTGCTGCTGCTGCTCGCCGTCCTGCCCGCCTGCGGCGAGAAGCCCGAGCCCGACCCCGCGTCGGTGGGTGCGGCCGGGAAGACCGAGCCGCTGCGCGTCGTGCTCGACTACTTCCCGAACGCCGACCACGCCGGGATCTACGCGGCGCGGGAGACCGGCGCCTACGCGAAGGCCGGCCTCGACGTGACGATCACGCCGCCGCCGGACCCCTCGGCGCCGCTCAAGCTGCTGCTCGCCGGCCGGACCGACATCGCGGTCTCCTACGAGCCGGAGCTGCTGCTCGCGCGCGACAAGGGGGCGGAGCTCGTGTCGGT
Organism: uncultured Solirubrobacteraceae bacterium; assembly: GCA_963827335.1. Classification (GTDB taxonomy): domain Bacteria; phylum Actinomycetota; class Thermoleophilia; order Solirubrobacterales; family Solirubrobacteraceae; genus DASQMT01. Next base: position 174,515 of record CAWHAP010000018.1, on the reverse strand, counting down.
CGGCGCGCTCGTGCAGCGGCCGCTCACCTCGCTGATGGCCGTCGGCAAGGCCGGCGTGCGCACGCCGCGCGACCTGCGCGGCAAGCGCGTCGGCACCTCCGGGATCCCGTACCAGAGCGCGTACCTGAAGACGATCCTCGACACCGCCGGCGTCGACCCGGGGAGCGTCAAGGAGACGAACGTCGGCTTCAACCTCGTGCCCGCGATGCTGTCGGGCAAGGTCGACGCCACGCTCGGCGCGTTCTGGAACTACGAGGGCGTCGACCTGGCGCGGCGCGGCCGCAAGCCAGTCATCCAGCGGATGGAGAACCTCGGCGTGCCGACCTACGCCGAGCTCGTGTTCGTCGTGCGCCGGCGCGACCTCTCGGAGGAGTTCGGCGCCAAGGTACGGCGCTTCATGCAGGCCACCGCGCGCGGGCACGTCGCGCTGCGCGAGGACCCGGACGGCGCGCTCGACGGCCTCATGCAGGCCGACGAGGGTCTGGATCGGGGGCTGCAGGAGGCGGTCGTGAAGGCGACGCTGCCCGTGTTCTTCCCGGCCGACGCCGACAACGCGTTCGGCTACCAGGACCCGGCGGACTGGCAGCGCTACATCGACTGGATGGACGAGCAGGGCCTGATCAGCGAGCGGCAGAGCGCCGAGCAGGCGATGACGAACGAGTTCCTGGCAGGCGAAGGGCTGGATCCGCGCGACGCGCTGGAGCAGGACTGAGCCTCAATCCACCGATTCCCGCGGCGCCTCCCCGCCGTGCATCACGGCCCAGCGCCGATCGGCGGCTTGCAAAGGGACCACCCTGTGCGTGCGCCGCCGATCGACCCTGGACCGCGCCCACGACGGGGATGCATCCACGATGGTCGGCGGATCGAGGCTGAGCAGCCCGGCGCCGGCGGCCCGCACCAGGTGCGCGCCGGCCAGCGCCTTCCAGTCCCCGTAGGGCGCGAAGAACGCGCGCACCTCCTCCTCGGTGGCGCGGGCGCGCGGGTTGCCGGTGGTGATGCGGCCGACGAGCTTGAGGAAGCCGAGGTCGCCCGCGGCGACGCGGTCGTAGCGGCCCTGGCCGAAGCCGGCGAGCATCTCGAGCGTCCACGGCCCGATCCCCGGGATCGCGCGCAGCCTGCGCCAGCCCGGCATCGGGTCGTCCGCGAGCAGGTCGATCCGGCCGGCGGCGACGTCGGCGGCCGCGCGCCGCAGGGTGAGCGCCCGCGCCGGCGCGAGGTCGAACGCGGCGAGCTCGGCCGGCGCGAGCGCGGCGACGGCGGCCGGCGACGGCAGGTCGCGCAGGCCGGTGCGGTCGCAGCGCACGCCGTGGCGGGCGATCAGCCGCCGCTGGATCTGGATCGCGCGCTCGATCTCGATCAGCTGCTCGCACACCGCGGCCAGCAGCGCCTCCCACGGCACGGGCGTGCGCCGGAGGCGGACGTGCGGGGCGCTCCGCACCGCCCGGCCGATCACCGGGTCGTCGCGGAACGCGTCGTAGAACGGGCGCAGGTCGTCATCGACGCCGGTGGCGAAGCGCATCCGCCGGATGCCCCACATCGCGTCGGGCTCCGACGCCGCGCGGGCGCCGAAGATCACGCGGCCCGGCGCGGGCTGGATCACGGCGACGTGGACCGGCCGGTCGCCGCGGTGGAGCAGCCGCTGGACCGACGCGCCGCGCCGCCGCGTCAGCCCGTTCGCCGACCCGCCCGCGAGCCGGAACGGCCAGGGCGGGGCGACCTCGACGCGGAGCTCGTGCTGCATGGCCGGGGTTCTACCGGTCGCGGCGGCGGGTCGCGCCGGCGAAGGCCGCTCTCCGCGGGCGAACGTCAACACCGGCACGACGCGCCCGCCGGCGCTAATCGCGGCGAACGAGATGCACGTCGACGAGGAACGAGTTCGACCCGACGATCTCGCCGAGCGCGCCCTTGCTCTTCCTGCGCCTGCGGCGGCTGACGCGCGAGCGGCGGTGCGCGACGACGGCGACGGTCGCCGCGCCCGCGACGAAGCCGGTGGCGGCCAGCGCGGCGGCCTGGCGCGCGGGCACCTGGGCGACGCGGACCGGCTCGGGGACGGGTGGTGGCGGGGCCGGGACGGGGAGGCCGTCGACGACCTCCCCCTCCTCGTACTCCGGCTGGCTGTCGGGCTCGAGGCTCACTCAGCCGAGCAGTGTGACGGTCCCGGGGGACGGCTTCAACGCGAAGGCCGGTCCGGCGGGGTCCCGAACACGTGATCCCAGTACGGCGCGCTCACGCCGAAGCCGCGCTCGTCGTCCTGGAAGTGGTGGCGCATGTGCAGCTCGCGCAGCCGCCGCCCGACCCGCGTCCGCGGCCGGTGGTGGTGCACGTGGTAGTGGATCATGTCGTAGATCAGGTAGCCCGCCAGGAAGCCGCTCAGGAACGGCATGAACCACTGCTCGCCGAGCACCAGCCAGAACAGGCCGGCGAACATCAGCGCCAGCGGCACCGAGGCGGACGGGGGCATGACCAGCCGGAGCGGGTCGTTCGGATGCTCGTGGTGGACGCCGTGGATCATCCAGTGCAGCCGCGCGCCGATGCCCTGCTCGGGCTCGAAGTGGAACACGACGCGGTGCAGCCAGTACTCGGTGAGCGTCCAGACCGCGTAGCCGCCCATGGCGAGGGCGATCGCGTTGAGGGCGCCGGTGCGGTCGGCGCCCCAGGCGAACAGGGCGACGATGGCGGGGACATAGAGGAGCACCGGGACGATCGGATGCACCCGGGTGAACCGATCGAGCCACGGCGACTGGAACATCGGTGGGGAGGCCTTCAAGAGCTCGGAACGCCGCATGAGGCAACCCTAAAGCATGGCCTGCGCCGGCTCGGTGGGGTTAGCCGCCCAGCTCGCGCTCGTAGAGCCGGAAGCGGCGCACGACCTCGCCGCCCATCGCCTCCATCGCCTTGTTCATGTTCTTGTTCGTCTCGAGGATCCAGCCCATCTCCCCGGACGTCTGCGGCGTGCGCGTCGCGGCCTCGAAGTGGCGCTCGTAGAACTTCGCGGCGACGCCCGTGTGCTGCCAGTCGGGCTTGACGCCGAGCGCGAACACGCGCACGCGGTCGATCTTGCGGCGGTACCAGAGGAACTTCGCCCACCCGAACGGCAGGATCCGCCCGTTCAGGTGCAGCAGCACCTGGTTGTAGTCGGGCAGCGTGAGCGCGGCGCCGACGGTCTCGCCGTCCTTCTCGGCCACGTAGGCCCAGTTCTCGTCGAGGAACGGCTTGAGCTGCGCCGCGTAGTGGCGCACCTCCGCTTCGGTCAGCGGCACGAAGCCCCAGTTCTTCTCCCAGGCCGCGTTGTAGACCTCCATGAAGCGCGAGATCTCCGCCTGGATGTCGCGCTTGCGGAACGGGCGCACGACCACGCCGTAGCGCGGCTCGACCTGGTCGGCGAGCTTCCAGATCACCGGGTTGACCTTGTCGCGGCCGGTGATGTGCAGCTCCCACATGAGCAGGTCCATCGCCTTCGCCACGCCGGCGCCCTCGAGCAGCGCCGGGTAGTAGCGGTGGGTCCACGGGGAGAGGATCAGCGGCGTCCGCTCGTGGCCCTCGAGCAGCACGCCGCACTCGTCGTTCGTCGTGAAGTCGGCCGGGCCGACCATGCGGTCGCAGCCCTGGCCCCGCAGCCACTGCTCGGCGCGGTCCAGCAGCGCCCGTGCCGCCTCCGGGTCCTCCTCGCACTCGAAGAAGCCGAACCAGCCCCAGCGGTTCTCCTGGAAGCGCTGGAAGTTGTCGTCGACCTGCGCGCTGATGCGGCCCACCGGCCGGCCGTCGCGCAGGGCGAGGAAGTACTCGGCGCGGCCGTGCGCGAAGAACGGGTTCTTCCGGCGGTCCAGGAACCGCCTGCGCTCGAAGAGGAGCGGGGCCACCCAGTTGGGCTCGTCCCGGTAGAGGCGGAACGGGAGCCGGATGAACCGGCGGAGGTCGGCCGTAGAATGGACCGGCCGGATCTCGAGCGACCCCATGGAGGCGGGCAGGCTAGCAATGCCGACAGCCATCGACGTGTTCAGCAAGGTGCGCGGCCACGAGCGCTCCGAGCAGCTCCGGGCCGCCCGTGAGGCGGACCTGCTCCCCTACTTCCGGACCCTCGAGTCGGCTGCCGCGCCGGTGGTCGAGATGGAGGGGGCCGAGCGGATCATGCTCGGCTCGAACAACTACCTCGGGCTCACCGCCGACCCCCGGGTCATGCAGGGCGCGCGCGACGCGCTGGAGCGCTACGGCACCGGGCTCACCGGCTCGCGGCTGCTCAACGGCACGCTCTCGCTGCACCTCGAGCTCGAGCGCGAGATCGCCGAGTGGATGGGCACCGAGGAGGCGATCGTCTTCACCACCGGGCACCAGGCCAACGTGGGCACGCTCGGGACGATCCTCGCGCCCGGCGACACGGTGATCGCCGACTCCGGCGACCACGCCTCGATCCTCGACGGCTGCCTGCTCTCGCGGGCCAAGCTGCGTCCCTTCCGCCACAACCGGCTCGACAAGCTCGAGAAGATGCTCGAGCGTGCCGCCGACGACGGCGGCGGGGTGCTCGTGGTGGTCGACGGCGTGTTCTCGATGGAGGGCGACGTCGCGCCGCTCCCGCAGATCGTCGAGCTGTGCCGCGCGCACGGTGCGCGCCTGATGGTCGACGAGGCGCACGGCGCCGGCGTGCTGGGCGCGCGCGGGGCCGGCACCGCCGAGCTGTTCGGCGTCGAGGACGGCGTGGACCTGCGCATGGGCACGTTCTCGAAGTCGCTCGCGTCGTGCGGCGGCTTCATCGCCGGCTCGCACGAGGTGATCGACTTCCTGCGCATCCAGTCGCGGGCGTTCCTGTTCACCGCCGCCGCCGTGCCGGCCGCCGTGGGCGCCGCGCTCGCCGCGCTGCGGGTGATCCGCTCCGAGGACGGCCCGCCGCTGTTCGCCCGCGTGCTCGAGAACGCCGCCTACCTCAACCGCGGGCTGCACGAGCTCGGCTTCGCGGTCGTCGAGCCGCAGCCGCTGCCCGACGGGTCGACCGTCGTCACCCCGATCGTCCCCGTCGTGGTCGGGGACGACTGGAAGGCCGTCCTGCTGTGGCGCGCGCTCTACGACGCGGGCGTCTTCGTCAACGTCGCGCTGCACCCGGCGGTGCCGCCGGCGGGCGCCCTGCTGCGCACGAGCGTGATGGCGACGCACGACCGCGCCACGCTGGATCGCGCCCTGGAGCGGTTCGCGTCGGTCAAGGCCGCGTTCGAGGCCGAGCACGGTCCGCTGCCGGGTCCGGGCGCGTAAGCGCTCGCTCATTGCGCCCGTTTTTAGGCGTTAGCACAAATTCGGCTCTGGCGCGTGGATTGCGGACCCTCACCTTGTCCATTCGTGCACAAGGTGGGGCGGCGCACGAATCACCCGCTGTTTGCGAATGATGTGCTCACGGCGACGTTGATAAACGGCGATGGGGGTGGCTAGCCTGCGCATCCGGTCGAGCGCTCAGGCGCTCTCCGGGGAGCGCCAGGGACAGGACTCAGCATCGCCGGGGCATTCGCCTGGAGGAGGCGGGTGGCGATGGTGGCGGTCCCGCGCGGCCCCGGCCGGATGACACACATAAACGAGATGCCCGGCGAGGATGCCGGGCAGCGGGGAGGTTCCATGGACGCAACAGCGACGGCCCCAGCGCCGCAGCATATGCGCGCGCTGGCACAGGCGAATCGTGTCCGCCTGGCTCGGGCTGAGCTCAAGCGACAGGTGGCAGAGGGGGAGTCCACCGTGGGCGAGATCGTGCTCGAGTGCCCCTGGGAGGCCGACAGCATGTCGATCGCCGATCTGCTGCTGAGCCAGCACCGATGGGGGCGTACGCGCTGCCGCCGGTTCCTCGCGTCGATCCCGATGTCCGAGACGAAGACGATCGGCTCGATGACGGATCGCCAGCGCCGCGCGCTCGCCGCGCGCCTCAGCGGGGACCTGGCCGAGGCGGAGCAGATGGACACGTTCGCCCTGGCCGGCATGAGCTGGGCCGCGCAGGGCTAGACGGGAGGCCGGCAGGGGACCACCGGCGGTCCGCCCGCCCTACGCGGACGGACCGCCGGCGGGGAAGCCGGGCCCGCTGGTCGCGATCTCGACGATGTGCCCGTCGGGGTCGCGGATGTAGATCGAGCTGAACGCGCCGCGGTCGAACAGGTCCGTGCACTCGACGCCCTGGCCGCGGAGGTAGTCGCGCCAGGCCTCCTGCTCCTCCGTGCTCTCCACCACGAAGGCGAAGTGGTGGGTGGAGCCGACGCCGACCACGCCGGTCGGCAGCTCGGGGTACTGCATGAACGAGACGAGCATGCCCGCCCGCCCGTCCTGCGCCCCGAACCAGACGTGGCGCGAATCCGGATCGTCGTCCGACGGGCCGTCGTGCACCACGGCGAGCCCCATGAGGTCGCGGTAGAACGCGATCGTCCGCTCGGCGTCGCGGCAGATCGCCGTCACGTGGTGGAGCCCGCGCAGCTGCATGCGCTTCTCTTCGGTGGCCATCGCCCGTGGAGCCTAGCTGCGCGGGCGGAAGGTGCGCCGGAGGGCGGTGCTGGCCCCGACGAGGACCAGGAGCGCCGCGAGCGGCACGGCGATCCAGGGGGCGCGCGCGAAGAACAGCACGGCGGCGGCGGCGACCGCCGGGATCGCGCCGAGCAGGACGGCGTGCTGGGCGTGGCCGGAGAAGTGCTCGCGCAGCGCGGTCTCGAGGCCGCCGAGCGAGGCGAGCGCCATGCCGCCGACGAGCAGCGCGCGGCCGAGCTCGTCGTCGCGCCGGATCACGCCCCACACGAGCATCACCAGCCCGGCGAGCACGCACAGCTCGACGAGCGGGAGCGGATGCCACGGCGCGCGCGGCCGCGCGTCGCGCGCAGGCGCGGCACGTCGTGGCTCGGCGGGCGCCGGCAGCGTCGCCCCGCCGCGCTTGCGGCTGCGCTTGCCCATCAGGCTAAGGGGCAGCCGGAGGAGACCTTCACGCGCCACCAGCCCATGAGCCGGCCGAGCGGCCCGAGGCGCGGCCGCACCTGCCACGAGCGGCAGCCCGGCAGCCCGAGCTCCGCGCTCGTCACCCGAATCCAGCGGTGCTCGGCGGGCGCGGCGTGCATCGCGGCCAGGAGCGCCTCGCCGCGGCGGTCGTGCAGCGCGGCGACCCGCCCGGCGAGCTCGTCCCGGATGCGCTCGAGCTGCCCGAGCGTGAGCAGCCGGGGCCCGGCCTGGGCCGACGCGGACGGGCCGGGGCGCTCGGGCTCGCGGCGCGGGAACACGGCGGCGAGCGTCCGCGCGAGCTCCCCCTCGAGCCGGGCGATCTGGTCGCACAGGTCGCGGCGGGCGGCGCGCTCGCCGGCGACGCTGGGCGCTGCGTGGGTGATGACGGGCACCGGGACCTCCTTGGAGCCCGCAATGTACCGCGCCGCGGCCCGGGTGTCGCCGCCATACTGGTGTGCGTGCCGCGCAACGACCCGACCGACACCGGCGGCCTGTTCATCGGCCGGCGCCCGGGCACGGCACCGGTCCGCTACCGCACGCCGCCCGAGCGGGCCGGCGGCCCGCGGCGGCGCGCCGACGCCGCCCTCGCCGGCGCGGTGCTGGCGCTCGAGACGCTCGTCGTGCTCAGCCTCTGGGGACCGCAGCCGGTGGCGTGGATGTGGGTCGGATCGCAGCTCGAGCCCCGGGCCGACAGCGTGTTCCTGGGCATCACGGCCGCGTTCCTCGGGCTCGTCGCCTCGCTGATCGTCACGCTCGTCGTGGCCACGCGCCTGGACCACGTCTGGCGCCTGCTGCGCCGCGCGGCCGGCCACGACCAGCGCGACGGCGTGCTCGGCCGGATCTTCGTCGTCACCGCCGTGGTGGCGGCCGCGGCGTTCACGGCGTGGTTCCTCCTCATCGAGGGCCCCGGCTCCTCGATCGCCCCGCGCTGAGCGGTCGTGCGGCGGTTCCGCGAGTACTACCGGCAGTTCGAGGCGATGCCGCCCGAGGAGGTCTCGCTGGAGCTGCGCGCCCGCCGCGACGAGGAGAAGCGCCGCGCGCTCAGCCGCATCGACGCGCTCGACCTGTCCGGCGCGGAGTGGCACGAGCCGCCGCATCCCGAGGCGGTCAACGCGGCCACGTTCGCGCTGCGCCGGGCGCTCAACGCGTACCCCGACCGGTCCGCCACCGCGCTGCGCGAGGCGGTCGGCGCGCGGCACGGCGTGGCCGCGGACCAGGTGGTGCTCGGGCACGGCGCGGGCGAGCTGCTGCGGGGGGTGTGCGGCGCGGTCGCCCGCGGCGGCGACGCGCTCGTCGCCTGGCCGGCCTGGCAGCCGCTGCCCGGCCTCGTGGAGGCCGCGGGCGGGCGGGCGATCCCGGTCCCGGCGACCCCGGGCGCGATCCTCGACCACGCGGACGCGTCCACGCGCGCGGTGCTGCTGTGCTCGCCCGGCGACCCGGTGGGCGACCGCTTCGCCCGGAGCGCGCTGCAGAGCCTGTGCGAGCGCCTCCCGGAGGGCGCCGTCGTCGTGGTCGACGAGGCGCTCGCCGAGTTCGCGCCCGACGGCGAGGACGCGGCGCCGCTCGTCGCGGAGCTCGGCAACCTCGTCGTCGTGCGCTCGTTCTCCAAGGCGCACGCGATGGCGGGGCTGCGCGCGGGCGCCGCGCTCGGGCCGGCCGCGCTCGTGGCCGAGCTCGCGCCGAGCGGCGGCATGAGCGCGCCGGCGCAGGCCGCCGTGGCCTGGGCGGTGTCCGAGCGCGGCCGGGAGATCGCCGGCCGGCGACGGGACGCCGCGGCGGCGATGCACGCCCGGCTCGCGGCGGCGCTCGCCGGCTCGCCGGTCTCGGCCGCGCCGTCCGCCGCGCCGTTCGCGTGGCTGTCCTCGAGCGACGAGGACGGGCCGGCGCTCGCGGCCCGGCTCGCGGCGGCGCAGGTCTTCGTCGCGCCCGGGCGGCTGTGGGGGGACGAGCGGCACGTGCGGGCGGCGCTGCCCGGACCGGCCGCCGTCGACCGGCTCGCCGCGGCGCTGGCGGGGTGACGGTCAGCGCTTGCGCTGCGCGACCTTGAACGCCCCGCGCATGAACGGGTGCACGCGGCAGAAGTACGTGTAGGTGCCCGGCCGCAGCCGCTTCGGCGTCGTCCAGGTGTCGCGGTTCGCCGCGGCGGTGAAGCCCTTGGGCCCGAAGCCGAGCTCGCCGGAGTCGAAGTCGACCTTGCCGTCGGCCAGCGGGTAGGCGATCCCGGTCGTGCGGTTGCACGGCGCTCGGCACGCGGTGATCGTGTGGAAGATCTCGCGCCCGGCGTCGCGATTGACGAACGTGAGCCCGCGACCGCGGCGCACGCGCGCGGGCTTGCCCCGCCGCCCGACGCTGCTGAGATCGCCCTGGCCGTAGACGAAGCCGGAGATCGCCACCCTGCCGCGGCCGCCGACCGGCCGTGCGAGCAGCTCGCGCGGGTCGGACAGGCCGGTCAGGCGGCTGCCGCCGTGCCCGTCGTTCTCGGGCAGGTGCCCGTGCGTGACCGCGCCCTCGACGTCGACGTCGGTCGTGAACGGGTCGGCGCCGGTCCCGCCCGCGTCGAACATCGTCGGCATGATGGCCATCGACTCGTACCACGACGCCTTCGCGGTGTCGTAGGTGCCGGAGATGCTGAGCACGTCGCCCTTGCGCAGCCCGACGCGCCAGTCGGGCGGCGTCACCGTCATCGAGACGTCCCAGGACACGGCGCCCGCCGGCTCGTAGTACTCGGCGCGCGAGCGGAACAGGCGCGTCGTGCGCCCGTCGCGCGTGAGCTTGAGGTCCGTCCACAGCCCGCCCGGATGCAGGTGCCCGGCGGTGCCGACGATCGCCCCGTCCTCTGGCACCACCCAGCCGTTGCGCCGCGCCCCGCGGACCTCGTCGGGGAACTCCGTCCGGCGGTCGCGACCGCCCGTGCCGCGCTTCGCGTCGAACACCGGGTAGGCGCCGCCGACGGTGTCGAGCCACACGGTCTCGATCTCGGTCATCGCCGCCGCGGTCGCCGTGCCGTCCGGGACGAAGTCGAGGTCGTAGGTGATGTAGACCTCCTCCGGCGTCGGCGTGAGGTTGTGGATCATGTGGTTCATGACCCACGCGTCGGTGGTCCGGTGGCGCCAGCCGTAGCCGGGCGGCGCGCTGATCGTCGTCTTCTCCTCGCCCGGCGGCGAACAGCGGCTGCTTGTTGCTGAGCCACACGCCGTGATGCAGGTGGATGACGTCGACGCGCGGGACGCTGCCGTCCTTGCGCACGAGGTTCGGCGCGAAGCGGGTGATCCAGCCGTCGACCGGCGGCTTGAGCGCGTTGTCGTCGAGCTCGATCGTGTTCTGGCCCGGCTTGATCTCGATCGGGCCGAACTCGTAGTGGAGGGTCTGCACGTCCTGCGCCGCCGCGGGCGCCGCGAGCAGGAGGGAGAGGACGAGCGCGGCGAGGGCGGTTCTCATGACGTCGCGTCAATCGTATGGATCGCCGCGGCCGCCGTCCACACGCACTCCTCGACCACCAGGTCGTCCACGCCGGGGGCCTGGACCGCGTAGAGCAGCAGCGCGCGCGTCCCCCGTGCCGGCGCGCGGTCGGGCAGCGGCGGCCCGAACAGCGGCGCGACGGGCCCGGCGTCGTCGGCGAGCGTCAACCGGCCGCCGGCGTCCGGCGCCAGGGCGAGCGGCCCGACGCGCGCGGCGTCGACCGCCTGCACGGGCACGCCGGTCTCGAGCGTGGCGAGCGCGAGCGCGTCGTCGGGCATCCCGCGCGAGGCGTGCCCGCCATGGAGGAGCCGGTCGACCACGAGCGCCTCGACCGGCGTGCGGGTGACGTCCGGGTCCAGGCCGAGGTGGCGGAACAGGACGCGGTAGGCCCACGGCACCGGGCGGGCGCGCATGGCCACCGCCTGCGGACCGCGCAGCCGGTCGGCGGCGAGCGCGAGGCGCTCGCGCAGCTCGTGCGGCGTGCGCCCGGCGCCGCCCGGCACGCGGGCGGTCCAGACCCGCAGCCCGGGATGCTCCTGCGCGATGCGCGGGTCGATCGCGACGGCCTCGAGCACGGGATCCCCGGTGCTCACCCGCCCGCCTCCGGCGGCAGCGGCGCGCCGTCCGCGAGCGCCTGCGCGGCGCGCGTCAGCGCCGCCTCGTCCATGAGCTCGAGCGCCGTGCCCGCGACCTTCCCGCCCCGCCGGGCGAACGTGATCGTCGGGCAGATCGCCACGCCGTACAGGTTCGCCACCGCGCCGTCGTGGTCGTAGCCGACGGGGATCGACCAGCCGCGCTCGCGCACCACGTCGCGGAGGTCGTCGTGGTCCCCGCGGATCGCCACCGCCGCGAAGCGGAGCGCGGGGAAGCGCGGCGCGACCCGGTCGAGCACGTCGACCTGGTCCTCGCAGCGCCCGGAGCGGAGCGCGAGGAACGCGAGCACCACCGGACCCGCCTCGGCGAGCTCGCACACGTTGAGCACGTCCGGGCCGCGCACCGCGCAGGCCGGCCGGGCGCCCTCAGGCCCGCTGTCCGGCCGCACCGCGATGTTCGCGTCCGCGTCGGAGCGGCTCCCCGCGAGCGGCATCGCGAACGGCGGCAGCCGCGTCCCGGGCGCGAGCCCGCGCGACCCGGCGCCCTCGGTGAAGATCGAGTTCAGGAAGATGTAGCCGAGCACGATGACGCCGACCGCGCCGACGAGCCAGCCGCCCTTCACGCGGGCACGGCCGGATCGCGGACGGCGTGCGCGCGGGACCGCGCTCGCGCCGCCCGGCGCTCGGCCAGCACCAGCGTCGCCGGCAGGACGGCGAGCACCCCGAGCAGCGACACGGAGAGGTCCACGACCGTGACGATGCCGAACTCCTGCAGCATGCGCACGTCGGAGCAGGCCAGCACGGCGAAGCCCGCGATCGCCGTCGCCCCCGACGCGAGCACCGCGGCGCCCGTCGAAGCGTACGTGCGCCGCAGCGCCGCGGCGGGCTCCCAGCCGGCGGCGCGCTCCTCCCGGTAGCGCCCGTCGAGCAGCACGGCGAACTCGGTCGAGAGCGCGATCACGAGCGCGCCGAGCGTCGCCGACATCGGGTTGAGCGGGATCCGCAGCGCGAACAGCACGGCCGCCGACCAGCCCGTCGCCAGCGCGATCGGCACGAGCGGCACCCACGCGCGCTCGGCCCGCCGGTGCACGAGCGCCAGCACGAGAGCGACCGCAAGCAGGCCGGCCAGCAGCGTGCCGATCCGCCGCCACGGCGACGCGAGCGCGTCGTTGGCCTCGGCCGCCAGGACCGGCAGCCCGGCCACCCGCGCCGTGACCCCCGGCGGCGGGTCCAGCGCCGCGCGCACCCGCTCGATCACCGCGTGCTGCTCGTCGAGCGGCATGAGCCGGATCCCGAACGCGAGGTTGGCCGTGCGCCGGTCGGCGGTGATGACCGCCCGCGAGAAGTAGGGCGGCACGGCGTCGAGCAGCGCGTCGATCCTCGCGCGGTCCGCGCCCGCATCGCCCCGGAACAGGTCGGGCAGCGACAGCGCCGGGCAGAGCGCCGCCTCGCCGCAGCCGCGGTCCTCCGAGTAGCGCGCCTCGCGCAGCACGCGCGCCTGGAAGGAGCGCATCCAGGCGACGACGTCCGGGTCGCCGAGGTCGCGGCCCTCGACCACGACGTCGACCTCGCCCGCGACGCCCGTGGTCCGCTGCAGCGTGTCGAGGTCGCGGACCGCGGGGAGGTCCTGCGGCACGAGCGCCTGGAGGTCGGAGCGCACCTCGGTCCGCGTGTCGGCCACCCAGCCGAGCGCCGCGACCGCCAGGGCGAGCGCGAGCACGCGGCCCGGCCGCGCGAGCGCCGCGCGCAGGACCGCCTCCCCCACCCGGCCGGCCGGGCGCGCGAGCCGCGCGGCCGGGCGGCCCGCGGCGCCGAGCAGCTCACCCGCGCCGCGGGCGGACCGCGTCAGCGCGCCGGCGCGCCGGCGGCGCGCGCCGAGCGTGACGAGCGCGGCCGTCCCGCCCGTGAGCGAGCACGCGAACGCGACCCCGACGCCGATGACGAGCAGCACGCCGAAGCCGCGCACCATCGGCACCGGCGAGAGCAGCAGCACGAGGAAGCCGGCCGCGGTCGCGAGCGCCGCGGTGGCGATCGTCGGCAGCCCGGCCCGGGCCGCACGCTCGACCGCCGCGGGGGTCGGCGGGTCGCCGATCCGGGCCTGGTACTGGATCGCGTAGTCCACCCCGAGCCCGAGCAGGACCGGCAGCACCGCGATCGAGGCCATGGTCAGCGGCGCGCCCACGAGCGCCATCAGCCCGAACGTGAGCGTGACGGCGCCGAGCGCGACCGCGAGCGGCACGAGCCGCAGCCGGCGCCGGAACACGAGCGCGAGCACCAGGGCCATCACCACGACGGCGACGAGCAGCAGCCGCGTCACCGAGCCGATCAGCGCGTCGGAGAGGTCCTCGGCCAGCACGGGGACGCCCGTCACCGTGTAGCCGTCCGCGTTGCGCAGCGCGAAGTCGGGCATCGTCACCGCCCGGCGCACCAGCGCGGTCGCCCGCTCGCGCTCCGCGTCGCTCAGCCCGGGCTTGAGCCGCACCTGGATCGCCGCCGACTCCGACGACGGGAACAGGTAGGCGAAGCGCGCCTTGGGCGTGGTCGCCCCGCGGCTCGGGTCGAAGACGAGCGCGGAGACGAAGTCGGGGTCGTCGAGCCGCGGCGTCTCGTCCACGCCCAGCCCGTACTTCAGGTTCAGCTCGAGCAGGTCACGCACGAACTGCGCGTAGACGAGCTGCTCGGCCGACCGCGCCACACGCGCCTGCGCCGCCGCCGACTTGCCCTGGCGGCGCGCGAGCCCGCGCGCCGCCGCCGCGGCCTTGCGGGCCTCCGCGCCCTTGGCGTCGAGCTGCGCCCTGAGCTGGTCCTGGATCTCCCCCACCGCCGAGTTGATGAACGTGCCCGGCCCGTAGACCACCTGGACGGGCTTCGTGCGCGCCAGCTCGGCGCACGGCCCGCGCTCGCCGCCCGGCGCCGGCTGCCCGTCCGGCCGGTTGCCCGACAGGCAGCCCTCGAGCCCGAGCAGCCGGCCGAGGTTCTCCGTCAGCACGAGCTGCTGCAGCGGCCCGCGCACGAGCACCACGATCGCATGGTCGCCGAAGCGCTCCCGGTAGCGCTCCGTCGCCTGGTAGGTGTCCGACGAGCGCCCGGCCAGCGTGCTCGTCGCCGCGCTCGGCTGCAGGCCGAGGGCGAGCGCCGCGGCGCCCGCGCACAGCACCGCGAGCACGGCCAGCACCGCACGCGGCCGCCCGGCCGCCGCGCCCACCACGCGCTGCAGCGCCACCGCCATCAGTGGTCCGTCTCGTGACGGACCACTACGGGGCCGGCTTGAGGTGCGGGAACTGCGTCTGCTCGCCGGACACGTCGAACGGCGCCTGCTGTGTGCACGCCGGCGCGACGCCGGGGACGCCCGCGCCGCCCGGGAACCCGAACTTGATGATGTCGGCGATCAGCGCGTCCGGATAGGAGAAGAGGCCGTCGACCACGTCGGCGTCCGGCAGCAGCGGCGGGATCTCGACCGGCAGCGGCAGGTCGGGCAGCGTCGGCGGGACGACCTGGCGCGCGACGTTCGAGATCGACGGCAGCGGCCCGTTGTCGCACTGGCGCGTCTCGTAGGACGGCAGCCCGGTCTGGAGCTTGTCGAAGTGCCCGGGCAGCGTGTACGGGTTCGGGCGGTTCGTGGGCAGGCGCGTCGGATAGACGGCGAGGTTCTCCGCGTTGAGCGGGTTCGTCGTGCGCAGGTAGTGGATCGGGCCCTCGTTCGAGACCGTGGTCGCCTGCGTCGCCGCGACGGTGTTGGCGAAGAACGTCGCGAGCTCGCGCTTGTAGAGCCCGGCGTAGTCGAGCACGGGGTTGAGCTGACGCAGCGCCGGGTCGACCTGCGCGAGCAGCGGGCGGAGGTCCTCGAGCACCTGCTCGGCGGCCGGGAAGCCGGCGCGCGAGGCGTCGATCAGCGGCCCGAGCTCGCGGAAGAAGCCCTTCAGGTCCGGGGCGAGCGCCGAGAGGTCCCGCAGCGTCGGCGACAGCTCGCGCGCCGCGGGCCGCAGCTGCGTGACGAGCGGGTCCGTGTCCTCGGCGAACTCGGTCAGGCGCGTGATCGTCTCGCGCGACTCGCGCTCGAACGTGGGCAGCGCGATGAACGTCTCGCGCAGCTCCCGGTCGCGCGCGGCGGTCGTCGCGAACACCGTGTTCGAGTTCTCGATCAGGTCGCGCAGCTGCCCGTCGCGCTCCGTGAGCGCCTCGAAGACCACGCCGGTGTCGGAGATCAGCCGCCGCACCGCCGGCTCCTGGCGGTTGAGGATGTCGACGAGCTCGGCGGCGTCCTCGGCGAACGGGCCGAGGTTGCCGAGCGCGTCGTTGAGGTCGCGCCCGTGGCCGGTGATCGCCTCGGCCTGCGTCTGCGTCCACTCGCGGAACGCGGCGCGCGTCTCCGGGTCGAACGTGCGCAGGATCTCGTCGAGCTCGACGGTCTCGGACACCGCCCCGTCGGGGAGCCGGCCGCCCTCGGGCACCTTGCGCGCGGACTCGGTGCCGGGCGAGAGCTCCACGTAGGTCTCGCCGAGCAGCGTCTTCTGGCGCAGGATCGCCTTCGCGTCGGACGGCAGCGGCGCGTACTTGGCCTGCAGCTCGAAGGTCACCAGCGAACGGCCGGTCCGCGCGTCCGGCGCGATCGTCTTGACCTTGCCGACCCGGACGCCGGAGATCCGCACGTCGGCCTCCGTCGCGAGCTGCGAGGCCTCGGTGAACGACGCGCTGACGCGGTAGCCCTTGGGCTTGAGCGGCACGGGGCCGCCGAAGGCGAGCCACAGGAACAGCACGAGCGCGAAGCAGGAGAGCGCGAAGCCCACCATGAGCGCGATCCGGCCGACGTTGGGAGCGGCCTTCTGCATTCAGCCGCCCGTCCCGGTCTGGGGCGCGCCCGCACCCGGAGGCGCGGCGGACTCCGGGCACACGTCGAGCCGGTCGGGCGCCTCGAGCAGCTGCGTGAGCACGCCGAGCTGCGGGTTGCCGAGGATGATGTTCTCGAGGATCTGGAGGCTCTGGCAGCTGACCACGACGAGGCCGCGCCGGATCGGGCCGTGCGCGTCCTGGTTGGAGAAGATCGCCGGCCCGAGGTGGTTCACCCACGAGGCCCAGAAGAGGAAGCCCTCGTCGGCGGAGCCCGGCGGGTTGTAGGCGAGCGTGTTGACCAGCCGGTTGACGACCCTGAACGTGCGCAGCAGGTCGGGCGTCAGCGCCGAGAGGTCGCGCATCGCCGGCCGCAGCTCCTTGACGGCGGGCCGCGCGGCGCGCACGAACGGGCGGATCTCGTCCTGGATGACGGGCGTGGTCTGCTCGAGGAACGGGCGCGTCTGCACGAGCGCCGGGCCGAGCGCGCGAGCGCCGGGACGCAGCGCCTGCAGCGTCGGGCCGAGCTCGTCGGCCAGCGTCCTGGTCTTGCCGAGCGCGCTCTGCGTCGCGTCGAGCGTCGAGGGCAGCTCCTGCAGCGTCGCGCGCAGGCTCGCGTCCTGACCCGCCAGCGTCGCGAACACCGCGTTGGAGTTCTCGACGAACTCGGCGAGCTGGTCGTCGCGGCCGCCCAGCTCGTCGACGACGAGCGAGAAGTTGTGGATGACGCGCTTGATGTTCCGGCGCCGCGTGGCGAGCTGCTCGGCGACCAGGCGGGTGTCGCGCGCGGTGGGCTCGAAGCGGCGGATCGTGTTGGCCAGCGCGCGGCCGTTGCCGCCGAGCGCCTGCGCGCCGTCGGACAGCAGCAGCTGCAGGTAGGTGCGCGTGTCGCCGTCCAGCGAGGCGAGGATCTCGTCGAGGTTGACGTCGGGCAGCGTCTGGCCGATCGGGATCCGCTGGCCGGCCTCGAGCTCGCCCGCCGCGCGCGTGCCCGGGGTGAGCTCGGCGACCATGTCCTTCAGGCCGGTCTTGGGCCGCAGCAGCACGCTCGCGTCCTTGTAGACGGGAACCGAGTCCTCCTCGAGCTTCAGCGTCACGATCGCCTTGCCGCCCTCGAGCCGCACGCGCGAGATCTCGCCGACCTCGACGCCGGCGACGTTGACCGTCTGGCCCTGGCCCGGGGTGACCGCCTGCGCGCTCGACAGCTCGGCGTCGACCTCCGTGAAGTCCTGGCCCAGCACCGGCATCCAGCCCGGCAGGGCGAGCCGCTGGTTGGCGAGGATCACCGAGGCCACGGCGAGCGCGACGACGATCAGGCCGACGATGGCGAGGACGTCGACGAGGTGCTTGCGGATGGCGGTCACTTCACGCCCTCCCGCGTCCCGAACGGCTGCAGCTTGCCGCGGATCTGCTCGAGCTCGCCCTGCTTGACGGCCTGCGTGCTCGTCGTCGACCCGCCCGGCACGAGCGGCGCCGTCTTGCGCGCGGCCGGCCCGTTGAGGTCGGGCAGCTGCTGGCGGTGGCACGGCTGGTCCGAGACGTACGGCGGCAGCTTGCCCGGGTAGGCCGGGCGGTTGCCGAGCGGCGGCGTCGGCAGCCCGCCGAACTGCGGCGGGAAGCCGGCGTCGCCGTCGCCGAGCGAGACCGACTGCGAGCCGCCGCCGGTCTGGAAGCGCACGTACATGCCGTTGCCGTCGAAGTTCTGGCCCTCGCCGGCGAGGCCGGCCATCGCGTAGAAGAAGTCCTTGTAGTTCTCCCGGCCGGTCTCGAACTCGTCGCGGATCACGACGTCGCCGGTCGGCAGGAGCACGTCGCGCGCGCACTTGGACACGAGGTCGGTCTGCGGGAGCAGCCGGATCGCGCTGTCGGTCAGCCGCGCGAGGTCGCGCGTGGCCGGCGAGAGGTCGCGGGCGAGGCCCTGCAGCTCGGCCTCGCTCATCAGGCCGCGGGCCACCCGGATCCACGGGAACGACGCCTCGATCGTCGCGGGCGTCTCGCGCACGCCGGGCAGGATCTCGCGCGCGAACGCGCGCGTGGGCGGGAACGCCGCGTTCAGCGACGCGAGCGCCGCGTTGGCGCTCTCGAGCGTCGGTGCGAGCTCGCGGATCGAGCTGCGCAGGTTGCCCGACTCGGAGGCGAGCGCCGCCATCGTCCCGTTGAAGTTGGTGACGAGGTCCTTGAGCTGCGTCTCGTTGCGCACGAGGCCGGCCGCGGTCCTGCCCGCGCCCTCGACGAGCCGGCTGAGGTCCTGCTCGGGCTCGACGCCGAGCAGCGCCTCGTTGACCTGCGACTGCGCGCGCTCGGCAGGACCGATGTCGTCGTAGGCGTCGTTCCAGGACTTCGCCGCGGTCTCGCCGCGCGCCGACGGGTCGGCGTCGCGGTCGTCGGCCGCGCTCGGCTCCGAGGTGAGCGCGGTGCCGAGGCCCTCGAGCACGTCCTTGAGGTCCTGGCGCGAGTCGGACTGCAGCGCGCTGAGCACCTGGTCGAGCTGCACCGGCGTCGAGGTCTGCGTCACCTTCAGCGTGCCGCCGTCGTCGAGCTCGGGCGTGCCGGGCGTGCCGGGCGCCAGGTCGACGAAGAAGTTGCCCTCGAGGAAGATGCGCGGGCGGATCTTCGCCGTGGCGTCCTCGTGCAGCGGCCGCCCCTCGTCGTCGATCGCCATCGTCACGACGGTGTTCGGGCTGTCGTCCTGCGCGGCGATGCGCTTGACCTTGCCGACCTGGACGCCCGCGATCCGCACGGGCGAGTCCGGGCGCAGGCCGTTCGACGACGTGAAGACCGCCTGGACCTCGTAGGGCCGCGTGAACGGGATGTCCTTGGTGAAGCCGAGGAAGACGAGGATCACGATCACGACGAGGGCGAAGAGCCCCACCGCGAACGGGGAGCGCGGGCGGCGGCGGCCGGGGCGGCGGGTGCGCGCCATCAGGGCTTGCCCTCCGTCGCGGCCTGCTGCGTGCCGGGCACGTTGGACAGCACCGTCTTGCCCTGCACATAGGTCTCGTTGCCGGCCTCGCACTCGCGCGGCTGGCCCGGCGCCGCGGTGTTCGGGTACGGGTTCGTGTGGACGTGGTTCTCGAGCGTCGGCCCGTCGGCGGGCGCCGAGGCGGGCCCGCCCTCGGCGTTCGGGCCCTGCGGCGTGGCGATGATGATGAACCGCTGCCAGGTCCCGTTCATGTCGCCCTCGGACAGCAGCGAGGAGATGTTGCGGAACCAGTGCGCGATGTAGTTGCAGGTGGTCTGCGTCGGCGCCAGGAACCGCAGCGTCGGGTTCAGCGACCGCACCGTGTCGGTCAGCCGGCGCACGCCGCGCGGCACGAGCGGGTCCTCGCCGAACCGCTCGAGCTCGGTCAGCAGCGACGCCAGGCGGCGGTTGAAGGGCGGCGTGCGGCGCAGCGTCGGGGTGCCGATCTCGAGCGCGTCGGCGAGATCGGGGGCGGCGCCGCGCAGCGCGCGCACGCCGGGCCGCAGCTCGCGGAAGAGGCCCTCGGTGTTGGCCAGGAACGGCCGCTGCCGCGGCAGCCCCGCGATCGCCGCGTCGAGCGTCTCGGGCCCCTCGGAGATCGACTCCTGGATGTACGGGCGCGCCACGTCGCGCAGCGCGCCGAACGTGCGGTCGAGGTTCACGAACAGGGACGCCTGGCTCTCGGCCGCGGGCGCGACGATCCGCGCGGCGTCCGCCAGCGAGCCGATGAAGCGCGGCAGGTTCGTCTCCGCGCTCGACAGGTTCTGGGCGACGGGGATGATGTCGCGCAGCAGCGGCCGGAAGGCGCCGATCGCCTGGTTGAGGCTCGACCCGCGGCCGGCCAGCGCGTCGCCGAAGCCCTCGAGGTTCGCGCTCGCGGCGTCGCGCGTGTCCTCGTCGAACATGTTCACGAAGTCGTCGAACTCGACCGGCGCGGGCGTGGCCTGGGCCAGCGGGATGGTGTCGCCGTCCTCGAAGCCCTGGTCCGACGTGCCGCGCGTCAGCTCGACGTACTTCAGGCCGAGCGCGGAGCGCGGCCGGATCAGCACCGTCGAGTCCTTCGGCAGCGGGTCGACCGAGCGCTCGAGCTTGAGGCCGAGCACGGCGACGCTCGTGCCGTCGTCACGCCGCTCCACGCCGATCTCGTCGACCGAGCCGACGCGCGTGCCGCCGATCCGCACCTCGTTGCCGCGCACGAGGTTCGCCGCGCTCGGCGTCTCCGCCTTGAGCTGGTAGGTGGGGACGAACGGGAGCCCCTGGTTGGCGTTGTAGGAGAGGAAGACCGCGACCAGCACGACGAGCACGGTCGCCGCGCCGATCAGCACGGGGTTGCCGGCGATCCCGGCGTTGCGCCCGCCCATCAGTCGTCACCCCCGAACAGGTAGTCCAGGAGCGGCTGGCTCGGCGCGTCGCCGGCGGGGGCCGGCGTGGCGGTCGGGGCCGGCGCGGCCGGCTGCGGGGAGGCCGCGGGGGCCTGCGGCTGCGCCGGCGCGGGCGTCGCGCTCGGCGCCGGCGCCGGGGTCGGCGCCGGCGGGGCGGCACGGCCCGGCGCGCCGCCGCGCCGGACGCCCTTGCGGCCCGTCCCCGTCCGCCGCTGCCGTCCGCCCGCACGGCGCTCGGACGGCTTGTCGCGGCGGTTCCCCTTGCGGCGGCGCTCGGCCGGCGGGTCGGGATCGAGCCCCTGGAGCACGCGCGCGGTCCAGGCCAGCACGGAGTCGCGCGGCATCGACGCGGCCGCGGCGGTGCTCGTGGTCGACGCGCGGCGGAAGTTCGCCGAGCAGCCCGTCGTCGCCTGGACGGCATACGTCGAGCACTGGTTGACGATCAGGCCGGCGCGCAGGTAGTGGCCGAACGAGTCGAAGCCGTTGACGGCGGCGGCCTGGAAGAACAGGTAGTCCATCAGCCGCTCGATGCCGTCGTTGCGGCGGAACGAGACGAGCACGTCGGCGAGCCGCTTGCCGGCGGGCCGGGCCGCCTTCGCGAAGGTCCCGAGGTCGCGGATGATCGGGCGCGCGTTCGTGATCGCCGGCGTGCCGATCTCCGACGCCTCGCCGAGGGAGTCGAGCGACGGGATCGCGGCCTGCGAGAACGGGCCGAGCTCGAGCAGGAAGCGGTTGATGTCGGGCGCGACGTCGCCGAGGTCCGAGACCACCGGCGTCATCTCGTCCGAGAGCGCGCCGAGCCGCGTCATCGTCGGCCGCAGCTCGCGCAGGAACGCCGGCAGCTTCTGGATGTCGGCCTCGAGGTCGACGCGGCGCTCGGCCGTCGCCTCGGCCACCGCGCTCGCGTTCTCGATCGCCGACGACACGTGCGTCCGCTCGCGGGCGAGCGGCGCCATGATCGTGTCCGAGTCGACGGCGAGCTGCTCGAGCTGATCGTTCTGGCGTGCGAGCAGGCGCAGCACCTCGTCGATCTCCTTGAGCGCCGGGTTGGCGCGCCGGATGACCTCGTTGAGGTCCTGGCCGCGGCCCGCCAGGCCGACGCCGAGCTCGTTGAGGATGATCGAGAGGCGGGCCCGCTCGGGCTCGCGCATGATGTTGTTGAGCAGATCGAGGTCGACCGACTGCTGCGTGTTCTCCACGGGCAGCAGGTACTGGCCCTCGCCCGGCCCGTCCTCGATGCGGCGCAGCGGGCCGGGCGCCTCGGCGTCCACCGCGCGCTTCCGGGTCGGCTCGCACTCGACGAACTTCTCGCCGATCAGCGACTGCGGGCGGACCGTGCACTGCGCGTCGGCGCGGAAGTCCTGGTAGCCCGGGTCGTCGATCTTCAGCACGACGGCGGCCTTGAAGTCCGGCGTCACCTCGACCGCGTCGATCGAGCCGACCTTCACGCCGGCCACCTTGACGTCCTCGCCGGGGATGATGAAGCCGGCGTTGTCGAAGATCGCCCGCACGCGGTAGGCGTCCTCCTCCTCGCGCGTGACGAGGACGAAGGCCGCGAGCGCGGCGACGAGCAGGACGGCGGCGACGGGGACGGCGGTCCTCATGGCCCGGGCGGCACCTGGTTCGGGTCGCAGTCGAGCGTGCCGCTCACGTCGCGCCACGGCGCCGAGCCGTCCGCGTTGGCCTGCGACGCGGCGCCCGGGCAGCGCCGGAGCTGGTTCGTCTCGAGCCCGTCGAAGCGCTGGGACGGCGGGATCGGCGTGAGCACGCCGCCCGCGGCGTTGTCGTCGAAGTTGAACGCGTTGAAGATCGGCTGGATCCGCGCGTAGTGGCCGTTCGCGTCGTAGTTGGCGGCGCCGGCGCCGAAGTCGCGCAGCCAGCCCGCGAGGTCCGGCGTGTAGGGGCGCAGGAACTCGAGCACGGGCTGCGCCTTGACGAGCGCCTCGCGCCCGTCGTCGAAGGCGGGCGTCGCGACGCGCTGCAGCGGCGGCATCTTGCGCGTCGCCTCGACCAGGTCGTTGTCGTCGCCGTCGCGCCGGATCAGCGTGCGCAGGTCGCGGATCGTCGGCCGCGCGTCGGCCACGAGCGGGCGCAGCTCGCGCAGGAACGGGGCGAGGTCCCTGGTGGCCGGCTTGGACTCGGCGACGAGCACGTCGAGGTCGTCGAGCGTGGCGCGCAGGTTCACGAACGTGGTGTTGGCGCGGCGCAGCGTCGTCGGCAGCAGGCCGAGGGCGCGCGCCAGCGCGACGTTCTCGCTGCCGATCGCCTGCGCCGTCGCGTTCGCGTTGCCGACGAGCCCCGAGAGGTCGTCGCGCCGTTCGGCGAGGGCGGTGACGAGCTGGGAGGAGTCGGCGATGAAGCGGGTCAGCGAGCCCTCGTCCTCGGTCAGCTCGCCCACGAGCCGGCGCGAGGTGGACAGCAGCGGGTTGAAGTACTCCGCCGCCTCCCCGGCCTCCTGGCCCTTGCCGCTGTACTGCGTGGCGAAGCCCTTGACCACGTCCTGGAGGTCGCCGCGGGTCTGCTCGTCGAGCGTGTCGAAGATCTGGTCGAGGTCGACCACCGGCGTCGTCGAGGCGGTGGTCAGCGTGGCGCCGTCGTCGAGCGCCTCGGCCTGCTCCGGGGCCGGCGTCAGCGCGACGTAGCGGTTCGCGATGCCCGACAGGGAGGTGAGCCGGATCGTCGCCTTGGTGCCCTCGCGCAGCGGCGCCACGGGCTCCTCGACCCGGATGCGCACGGCCGCCTGGTTGTCGGGCGTGAGCTCGATCGACTGGACGGCCCCCACGCGCCGGCCGCCCACCTGGACGTCGTTGTCGGGCACGAGCTGGCCCGCGTTCTCGAACAGGAGCGTGTACTCGGTCCCGCCGCCGCCGCGGAGCACCAGCAGCCACGCCGCCAGTGCGACGAGCAGGGCGAGGGCGAGGACGGCGGCGGCGCGGGCGACCGTCACTCCATCCCCAGCGGACCCTGGGACGCGCCCGCCAGGAACTGGCGGACGAACTGGTTCTCCGAGTTGAACAGCTCGTCCGCCGGGCCGGACTCCACGATCCTGCCCTTCCAGAGCACGGCGATGTACTCCGCCACGCGCTTGGCGGACATGATGTCGTGCGTGATCACGACGTAGGCGCCGCCGTTCTCGGCGTGGACCTCCTCGATCAGCTCGCACAGCAGCGCCGTGCGCACCGGGTCCAGGCCCGAGTCGGGCTCGTCGAAGAGCACGATGTCGGGGTCGAGCACGAGCGCACGGGCGAAGCCGGCGCGCTTGCGCATCCCACCCGAGAGCTCGTTCGGGGCCTTGTCGCGCGAGTGCTCGAGCCCGACCTCGCGGAGGCGCCGCATGACGATGTCCTCGATCTCGTCCTCGCCCTTGTCCGTGTGCTGGCGGAGCGGGAACGCGACGTTGTCGTAGAGGTCCATCGAGCCGAAGAGCGCGCCGTCCTGGAACAGGACGCCGAACTTCTTGCGCATGGCGA
This sequence comes from uncultured Solirubrobacteraceae bacterium, assembly GCA_963827335.1. Classification (GTDB taxonomy): domain Bacteria; phylum Actinomycetota; class Thermoleophilia; order Solirubrobacterales; family Solirubrobacteraceae; genus DASQMT01. The sequence goes on along the minus strand of CAWHAP010000018.1, from coordinate 150,877 downwards.
ACAGCTCCTCGTCGGCCATGTTGGGCACGGACTCGCCGTGCACCAGCACATCGCCCTCGTCGGGGTAGAGCAGGCCGACCATGTGCTTGATGCACACGGACTTCCCGGTCCCCGAGGGACCGAGGATCATCGAGATCTTGTCGTTCGGGATGCCGAGGTTGAGCCCGCGCAGGATCTTGTTGCGGCCGAACGCCTTGTGCACCTCGACGAACTCGACCGCGTCCTCGACGCCCGTCGGGCGCTGCTCGCCCGTGTGCCACTGGTACTCGTCGTCCGCGCCGCCCTCGCGGCGGATCAGCGGCGGGTTGCGGTCCTCGGCCACGGTCAGCCTCCGATGGGGGCTCGCGGGTTCGCACCCCAGAAGATCTGGGTGCCCAGCATGCCGATCAGGTGCACGAGCACGATGTTCAGCACCATCGACTTCGCCGTCGCCGTGCCGACGCCGACGGGCCCGCCCGAGGCGTTGTAGCCGTAGTAGCACCCGACGAGCACGATCACGGTGGCCATGGCCATCGCCTTGATCACGCTGTACAGCAGGTCCGGCGGGTTCTGGAACATCCAGAAGATCAGGAAGAACCCGCCCGACGACACCTCCCCGATCTGCTGGACCACGGCCAGGTAGGAGGCGAAGAAGCCCGCTCCGATCCCCGCGAGGTACATGAACGGCAGCACGAGCCAGGCGGCGACCAGGCGCGTGGCGCACAGGAACGTCATCGAGGAGATGCCCATGACCTCGAGCGCGTCGATCTCGTCGGAGATCCGCATCGAGCCCAGCTCGGCCACGATGCCGGTGCCGACCTTCGCGGCCATCATGTAGCCGAACGCGTACGGCACCAGCTCGCGCAGGTCGCACCACGCGGCGAACACGCCCGCGTAGGCCGGCGAGCCGACGGCGCGGTTGAAGTAGGCGCCCTCGATCCCGCACTGCAGGCCGATGATGAAGATCAGACCCCAGATCACGAGCGTCGAGGAGAGGATCAGCAGGCCGGCCTGGCGCAGCGCCTCGCCGAAGAACCGCAGCACCTTCAGGCTGAAGACCTCGCCGACGACGCGCGCGCAGAACTTCACGATGTCGCCGAAGGAGGCGACCCACTCCTTCGGGATGGCCAGCCAGCCGCTCACTTCAGGTTCAGGATCTCGGGATGGGTGGCCAGGAGCGTCTGCGTGAAGACGTAGTTGAACGAGAACACGCCGAGGATCGCGATCACGACCGCCTGGTTGACGGCGCGGCCGACCCCCGCGGCGCCGCCCGTGGCCGTCATGCCCTTGTAGCAGCAGACGATGGCGATGATGGCGCCGAACATCGTGCACTTGAGCACCGAGCCCCACAGGTCCACGACGGACGCGTTCGTGAGGAAGGTGGCGCGGAAGGGGCCGAGCGGCTGGTCGTAGACGAGCGTCGTGACGATGCCGCCGAAGACGCCGAAGAGGATCGCGTAGATGTCGAACAGGCCCGTCACGAGCATCAGCGCGAGGAAGCGCGGGACGACGAGGTTCTTCACCGGGTCGACGCCGAGCACCTGCAGCGCGTCGAGCTCCTCGCGGATCTTGCGGGCGCCGAGGTCCGCGGTGATCGCCGTGCCGGCCACGCCGGCCAGCACGATCGCCGTCACGAACGGCGCGAACTCGCGGATCGAGGCCAGGACGAAGAAGCCGCCGAGGCGGTCCAGCGCGCCGAACAGCACGAGGAAGTTGGCCGCCTGGAGCCCCGGCGCCGCGTAGCCGAAGGCCACCGTGGAGACGACGAGCGGGAACCAGCACAGCTTGAGGGCGAAGAGGAACTGGGACACGAACTCGCCGCCGTAGGGGTACGGCGGGCGGATGGCCGACACGATGGTCTTCCCGGTGAGGATCATCATGTCGCCCACTTCCTCCAGCAGGCCCTTTGCCGGTAGGAATGCCCTATCGGCGACGCCTCGTACCAATTCGCTCCCCTCGCAAAGCACCGATCGCCGGCGCGTCCCTCCTCGAAGACTACGGACGGGTTTCTACAGCCGCAAACGGGAACCGTCGCCCGATCTTGCGCCCGGCTCGACGGATGGCCGATCCCCCCGCCCGCCAGATCCGCCGCCGGGGCGCGTTCCCGCTGGTATGGTCGCCGCCGGGATGGGGAGCTCGCGCCCACGCGCCGCCGCCGTGCTCGTCGCCGGGGCGCTCGCGGCCGCGGGATGCGGCGGTGAGCGCCAGGACGCCGGCGCGCCGTCGGGGCGCTTCGACCTCGAGGTGACGCGCGCGTCGTTCCCCGCCGAGCAGCGGATCAGCGAGGCCGCGACGCTGCGGCTGGAGGTCGCGAACCGCGGCGACCGCGCGGTGCCCGACCTGGCCGTGACGGTCGAGACCGCGCCGGCCGCGGACGGCGACGCGCCCGTGGCGTTCGGGCAGCGCGACGCCGACCCGACGCTCGCGGCCGGCGACCGGCCCGTGTGGATCGTCGACGAGGGCCCCGCCGGCGGCGACTCCGCCTACGCCAACACCTGGGCGGTCGGCCCGGTGGGACGCGGGCAGTCGCGCACGGTGGAGTGGCGGCTGACGGCGGTCAAGCCGGGCCGCTACACGATCGCCTGGCGGCTCGCGCCCGCGCTGGAGGGCGACGTCGAGCTCGCCGGCGACCGCACCCGCGGGGAGTTCGCGGTCACGATCACCGACGAGCCGGTGCCCGCGCGGGTGAACGGCGACGGCGAGGTCGTGCGGGGCGAGGAGGCTGGGCGCTGACGACGGTCTGCCGCGGCGTGATGGCGGGCTCGGGGCGAACGTCGACGGCGGCATTGAGGGGAAGGGTTCCGGGGTTGCGTGGCGCTCCCGTGCGATCTCCGTTCGCGTGATGGCGGGCGCGGGGCGAACGTCAACACCGGCATTGAGGGGAAGGGTTCCGGGGGTGGTGGCGAGCGATTGTCGCCTCGACCCCAATAATTGGGCACAACGTGACAATCGCTCCGTGGAAGCGGTTCCACTCGGATGATTGTCGGCTTGGGGGTCCATATGACACCCAGGGCGACAATCGCTCCGTGGAAGCGGTTCCACGGGAGCGCCTGCCCACCGGACCCTCCCCTCGATGTCCGCCGTTGACGTGCGCGGAGCGCCCGCCATCACGCCCGCAGCCGCCGCGGCAGGAGCTCAGGGCGCCCGATGCTCCGTCATCCACGCCACGGCGAAGTCCACCAGCTCGCGCTGGCGCATCAACCGCGCCTCACCCTCCCCCACCGGCCCGGTCGACACGGACCCGGTCGCGTCGAAGGCCGCGCCCAGCTCCTCGAAGTCGCTCTCGTCCGCCACGACGTCCTCCCACGTGACCCAGCGCCTCCCGTCCGGGCCGGTGACCGCCGCGCTGCTGGTCTCCCGCTGCGGCACCGGCACGCGGTACTCGGCCAGATGCAGCGAGGAGTTCGTGCCGTGGCCGGCGCCGAGCAGGAGCACGTCGCCGTCGAGCTCGTGGATCCGGCCGAGCGGGGAGCGCTCTCCGAAGCCGGAGTCCAGCGCGTGGTCCTCGGTCACCGGCGCGGCCTGCGGCCCGATCGCCGCGAAGGAGACCTGCGGGTGCGCGCTGCGCAGCGCGCCGGGCAGCGCGCGGACCAGCTCCACCACCGCGCCGAGCCCGCGGACGGGCGTGAGCGCCGGGTCGAACGCCGGCATCTCGGCGCGGATCACGGGCCACCACGCCTCCGGGACGGGCGGGTGCTGCCAGTCCGCGGGGTCCGAGTTCCCGCCGGTGTGCGTGGGGACCACGAGCGTCCCGTCGGGCCCGAGCGCGTCGCGGAGCGCCTCGACGACCGCCTGCGCGCCGCCGCACACCCAGCCGAGCGCGGAGACCGAGCTGTGCACGAGCGTCACGCTGCCCGGCCGGACGCCGAGGGCGCGCAGGTCGTCCGCGATCCGCGCGCGCGTCACGGGCGCACGCGTCGCCGCGATGCTCCGCTCCTCGCCGCTCGCCGGCGGGCGGCCCGGCTGCGCCGCGATGCTCCGCTCCTCGCCGCTCGCCGGCGGGCGGCCCGGCTGCGCCGCGATGCTCCGCTCCTCGCCGCTCGCCGGCGGGCGGCCCGGCTGCGTGTCCTCGCTCATCGGCGAGGAGTATGGTGCGCCGCGTGCGCAGGTGCTGGGCGACGGTCGCGGGGGTGCTGGCAGCGCTGATCGCAGCCGCTCCTGCGAGCGCCGCGTTCGACCGCGCCCCGGTCGACCTCGGTCCCGGTGACGGGACCAGCCCGAGCGTCGCGATGGACCCCGCCGGCACCGCCCACGTCGTCTGGGGCATCGCCGAGGACGTCATGGGCTACTGCGCGCTGCCGCGCGGCGCGCGCACCTGCGCGGCGGGCGCGCGCTTCTCGCTCGACGCGCGGACCGGCCGGCCCGCGATCCTGCGCCGGCCCCAGGACGGGCTGCTGATCGTCCTCGCCGGCCGCAGCGACGTGGACGCCGAGCCCGACGGGTCGGTCTGGGCCTTCACGTCACCCGACGGCGTGACCTGGTCCGGCCCGGCGCAGATCGGCGCCGGCATCGGCGCGTTCGACGCGGCGAGCCTCACCCCGGACGGCGCCGCGGTCGACCTGCTCGCCGCCGACTCGGACGTCAACCTCTTCCAGCGCGCGCCGGTCGCCGGACCGCCGGTGGCCGCCACGCTGAACCTCGCCACCGACCCGGCGGGCGCCACCACGGGCTTCGACCGCCCCGGTGGCCTCGTGCGGATGCGCAACGGCGCGACGCTGGCCTTCCTCGCCGCCCCGTCGGCCGGGTTCGCCTTCCGCGTCCTCACCGGCGCCGACCCGTTCGCCGCCGCAGCGTGGACGCCCTGGCCGGCGCGGCGCGTGACCGCCACCTCGCAGGAGCCCCGCGGGGCGTCGGGCCCGCGCGGGACCTACGTGATGTACGGGGTCGGGCCGCTCGAGCAGGCCTACGGCGCGTCGCCCCAGGTGATCCGCCGGCTGCGCGGCACGCGCTGGGCGCGCCCGCGCGGCCTCCTCAGCGAGGTCAACGCGCGCACCGCGTCCACCGATCTCGTGCAGGACGCGCGCGGCCGGCTGCATGCGGCGATCGTGGGCACGACCGACAGCGGCCGGATGACGTGCATCGCCTACGCGCGCTCGCGCCGGCACCGCTGGTTCACGCGCGCGGTCTCGGTCGTCCGGACCCGCAAGCGGTCGGCGCGGCCCGGCCCGATCAGCCTGGCGGTCGACGCGCGCGGCCGCGGCGTCGTGGCGTGGCCGACGACCGGCACGCCGTCCGTCGCCCGCCTCCAGTGGCTGAAGGCGGGGCGCGGGGTCACGCGGCCGCGGCCGGCGAACCGGCGCGGCTGCCCGCCGTTCCTAGATGATTGATTCCGCGAGGCCGTGGGCGCGAGTCGTGGAATCAGTCATCTAGCTGATGCTGAAGCGGACCGGCTTGGAGCGGGATTTCTTGAAGCCCTTGACGCCCGGGTAGTTCAGGTACACGCGCCAGGAGCCCGGCTTGAGCGACCTGGTGATCGACACGGAGCGGCCGGCGCGGGTGCGGAGCTTGTGGGCCGTCCGCCACTTGCGACCGGACTTCTTCTGGAAGACCACGAAGGCCTTGCCGCGCAGCTTGGTCGCGGCGTGCGCCGTGCGCGGCGTGACCCCGCCCGTGACCTTCACGGTGCGCGCGTCGAGCTGCTCGAGCGCGAGCGCGGCGGAGGTCCTGACCTTCGGGAGCCGCTTGACCTTGTAGACGGCGATCGTCTTCGACGTCTTGTTGCCGGCCTCGTCCTCCGCCTTGAACGTCAGCGTGTGCTTGCCGCGCTTCCAGTAGCGCGAGTCCCACCACGGCGAGATGCTGGCGACGCCGTTGCCGAACGAGCGCACGAACTTGCCGTCGGCGTAGAACTCGAGCCGGCGGATGCCGACGCCGCCGGCGGTGTCGACCGCCTTGGCCCTGACGTCGAACATGTCGACGAACTTCAGCCCGTCGAGCGGCTGGGCGACCTGGATGTCGGGGCCGCCCGTGTCGATCACGCCGCCGCACGACTGGGGCGCCACGCCGCCGTCCAGCGCGCGGAACGCGGCGGCCGAGGGCTTGGCCGAGCCGTCGGCGCGGTAGAGGCCGAAGCCGCCCGCATGCGCCGAGCCCGGGATGTCCTGCATGCCGAACCACAGCGCCACCCCGACGATCGGGTCGGCGGCGAGGCAGCGGTAGGCCTGGCCGAGGAACTCGGCCTGCTGGGCCTCGGTGACGCCGAGCGGCTTCTTGCCGGCCCACATACCCACGGGGCAGGAGTTCGGGGCGCTCGTCTGCGTGTTCCAGCCCAGCTCGGTCATCCAGATCGGCTTGTCGCCGTCGCCGTGGCGCGCCATCACCGCGTGGACCTCGCGGTAGCCGCTGAACACGTAGCGCGCGACGCGGCCCTGCTCGTCGCGGTAGTTGAAGTCGGGTCCGTCGACCAGGCACGCGGTGTCCGTGTGCACGCCGACGGCGTCGAAGGAGCCCTTGGCGCCGCGGGCGTAGAGCGCCTCGACGAAGTCCATGTCGTTGCCGACGGTGCCGCCCGTGACGACGGTGTCGCCCGGCTGGACGGACTTGATCGCCGGGTAGGTCGCCTTGAGCAGCGCCGCGTAGCCGGCGGGATCGGGGCCACCCAGCCAGAACTCGGCGCCGTCCTGCTCGTTCCACAGCTCCCACGCGTCGACGGCGGGCAGGCGCTGGGCCATCATCCCCATGAAGCGCGCGAACGTCGCCGGATCGGCGGGCGGCGCGATCGGGCTGGACTTGCCGCTCGCCCACGCCGGCGCGCGGTGCACGACCAGCACGACCTTCACTCCGCGCGCCTTGAGCGCGGCGATGCGCGTCTCGAGGTCGACGAGCAGGTGCTCGGTGTACACGCCCGGCCGCTGCTCGAGGTCCTTCCACAGCGCCCACACGCGCACCCAGTCGGCGCCGAGCGCCGGCGCGGCCTGCGCGCTGGGGATGGTCTGCCCGAGCGTCTCGTTGATGCCGGTCTCGGCGGCGTGGGCGGGAGCGGCGGTCAGCGCGAGGGAGGCGGCGACGGCGATCAGGAAGGGGAGGAGGCGGCTGCGCATGTCCTCCTCTTGATCGACGGTTCAGCGCCGGATCTTGACCACCGTGATGCTCACCGTCGTCTCGTTCAGCGCGTTGTCGCGCACGCGGAAGGTCAGCGTGTGCGGGCCGGGCCGCCACTTCTCGGTGGCCCACCAGGGGTCGATCGAGCCGCCGGTGCCGCCCCAGGTGCGGACGTGCTGCCCGTCCGCCGCGAGGTAGATCCGCTGCAGCCCGGTGCCGCCGCGGTCGGAGGCGCGGACGCGCACGGAGAGCTTGCCGGAGAAGCGCGCGCCGTCCGCGGGCTCGCGCACGCTGATGACGGGCGGCGTGCGGTCGACCGCGCCGCCGCAGCGCCGCGGCGGGATCCCGCGCTGCAGCCGCCGGAACGCCTTCGCCGACGCCTTGCCGCGCCCGCTGCGGCGGTAGAGCCCGTAGCCGCCCGCATGCCGCGAGCCCTCGATGTCCTGCATGCCGAACCAGAAGGCCGGGCCGACGAACGGGTCCGTGGCCAGGCAGCGGTACGCGGCCCGCAGGTAGCGCGCCTGCCGCGCCCGCGAGACGCCGAGCGGCTTCTGGCCCTCCCACGCGCCGACGTTGCAGGAACGCGGCCCGGTGGCCTGCGTGTTCCAGCCCAGCTCGGTCATCCAGATCGGCTTGGCCCCGTCGCCGTGGTCGCTCATCACCGCGTGCACCTCGCGGTAGGAGGAGAACGTGTAGCGACCGATCCGGCCCTGCTCGTCGCGGTAGTAGCTCCCCGGGCCGTCGACGAGGCAGGCCGTGTCGGTGTGCACGCCGACGGCGTCGAACGAGCCGCCCGCGCCGTGGTCGTACAGCGCCCGGACGAAGTCGATGTGGTTGCCGACCGTGCCGCCCGTGACCACGACGTCGTCCGGCGCGACCGACTTGATCGCGGGATAGGCGGCCCGCAGCAGCGCGGCGTAGCCCGCGGGATCGGGCGCGCCGGCCCAGAACTCCGGCCCGTCCGGCTCGTTCCAGAGCTCCCAGGCGTCGGCCGCGGGCACGCGCTGGGCGAGCGTGCGCATGAAGCGCGCGAAGGTCGCGGGATCGGTCGGCGGCGCGATCCCGCCGCGGCCGCCCGACGCCCAGGCCGGCGCGCGGTGGATGACGACGAGCACCTTGATGCCGCGGGCCTCGAGCGCCGCGGCCTTGTGCTGCAGGTCGGCGACGAGGTGCTCCGTGTACTGCCCGGGCGCCGGCTCGAGGTCCTGCCAGAGCGCCCAGACCCGCACCCAGTCGGCGCCGAGGCGCGGCGCCTTCTCCACGGTCGAGACCGTCTGGCCGAGCGTCTCGTTGACGCCGGTCTCGACGGCACGCGCCGGCGCGGCGCCCAGGAGCGCCGCCACCGCCCCGGCGGCGAGCACGGATCGGAACCGCATGCACCCTCACGGTACCCGGCCCGGCGAGCGTCAACCTGCCGGGTCAGCGCGGCAGGCGCGGCGCGATGATGCGGTACGCCTTCAGACCCAGCCCCAGCCGCTCGCGGTCCTCGGACTGCATCGGGTCCAGGCTCGTCAGCTCCTTCACGCGATCCAGGCGGTAGGCCACGGTGTGGCGGTGGGCGTAGATCGCCGCGGCCGTCGCGTTCATGTTGCAGTTCTGCTCGAGGTAGGCCTCCAGCGTGCCGACCAGGTCGGTCGCGTACTGGTCGTCGTACTTGACGATCGGCGCCACCGTGTCCTCGTAGAACGAGCGGACCTCCTCGGGATGCGAGGCGAGCACGCGGAACAGGAGCCGGTAGGTGCCCGTCCCGATGTCCTCGGCGATCGGCACGTCCGAGCGGCGCAGGACGTCCAGCACCAGCTCGGCCTCCTGGATCGCACGGCCCAGCTCGGCCGGGTCGGCGTAGAAGCTCGACAGGCCGACCGTGCCGTGGCGCTGCAGCCGCGTGGCGAGCCGGCGCGCGGCGGCCAGCGTCGCCTCCGGCGCCTCGTCGCCGCCGGCGGCGGGCAGCAGCGCGTACACGCGCGGGGCGTCGCCGGGCAGCTCCATGTGCTGGGCGAGCGCCCCGGGATGCTCCCCGGCGATCGTGGCGACGACATGGCGCGGCCGGTCGGTCGAGAGCTCCGCGCACAGCACGATCGCGCCGCGCGCCAGGTCGCAGCCGAGGCGGGCGGCGCGCCGCACCACCTCCCGCGGGTCGAGCTCGTCGGGCTTGGCGCGCAGCTCCTCCAGGAACGACCCGCGCAGGTTCTGCTCGACCTCCTCCTTGGCCTCCTCGACCGCGACCTCGGTGAGCGAGGCCACCGCGGCGAGGTGGAGGAACTCGGTCGCGTCGGGTGAGGACGCCGGCACGTCGCCGAGCAGGAGCACGCTGCCGATCACGTCGTCGCCCGAGGCGATCGGCACCTCGCCGAGGATCCCCGGCGGCACGGGCGCCGGCCGGTCCTTCGAGCGGTCGCCGACGTAGCGGCGGAGCGGCCCGAGGTCGCTCGGCCCGCCCGACGACGTGACCGCCGCCCCGAGGCGCGGGACGACGATCGCGACCGTCCCGCCGGCCGCGTCGGCGGCGAGCTGCGCGACGCGGCCGAGGCCGTCGCCGCCGAGCACCGCGTCGACCATCTCGAGATGGACCGCCCGGAGGCGCTCGACGAGCGTCCCGCCGCGCGCGGGCTCCATCGGCTGCGCTGCCGCCATCGGGCTCCTACGCGACCTGCTCCGCCTCTGTGGCGGCGCCGGGGTGGGCCTGCAGGGTCTCCTCGCCGGACTCGCCCGTGCGGATCCGGTACGCCTCGTCGACGGGCAGGACGAACACCTTGCCGTCGCCGATCGAACCGGTGCGGGCGTGCTTGAGGATCGTGTCGACGACGGTCTGCACGTCGCCGGAGGCGACGACGCACTCGATCTTGACCTTCGGGCGCAGGTAGTTGGTCAGCTCCGCCCCCCGGTAGCGCTCCGTGATGCCCTTCTGGCGGCCGGATCCCTTGACCTCCATGATGGAGAGCGAGGGGAAGCCGAGGGTGAGGAGCTCCATGCGGATGGGCTCGAACGCCTCGTGCCGGACGAACGCTTCGACCTTCTTCATGATGCGGGGACCTCCTTGGTTGACGGCGACGGCGCCGGGATGTCGCGTGACCCTGGGGCCACGGAGTAGCCGATCAGCTCGGGCGCGGGGATGAACTGCTCGGGATACCCGTACATGCCGTGCTCGGAGATGTCCAGTCCGGCTTCCTCCTCCTCGGCGCTCACGCGGAGGCCGTAGGTCCGCTTGATCGCGTAGAACGTGGCGAACGACAGCGCGAACACGAACGAGAAGACGACGACGATGCCGAGCGCCTGGTACCCGAGCTGCGCGAACGAGCCCGAGTAGAGCAGGCCGCCGTCCGGGTTGCCGAACGCGTTGTACTGCGCCAGCCGGGGCGAGGTGAAGAAGCCGCACGAGAGCGTGCCCCAGATGCCGGCGATGCCGTGCGCGGAGAGCGCGCCGACGGGATCGTCGAGCCTCTTGTCGATCGCGTAGATCGAGAGCGGGACGATGACGCCGGCGATGCCGCCGATGATCGGCGCCGTCCACAGCTCCACGTAGCCCGACGGGGCGGTGATCGCCACGAGCGCGCCGATCGCGCCGTTGCCGGCCATGCCGATGTCGATCGACTTCGTCTTCCAGGCGGCGGTGACGATCGCGGTGAGCACGCCGGCCGCGGCCGCGAGCTGCGTCACGAGCAGGATCTCGGGGAAGCGCCCGTCCTGGGCGTTGAGCGTCGAGCCCGGGTTGAAGCCGAACCAGCCGAGCCACAGGATCAGCACGCCGAGGCCGAACAGCGGCATGTTGTGGCCGGGGATCGCCCGCGGCTCGCCGTCGCGGCCGTACTTGCCGCGGCGCGGCCCGAGCAGCAGGAGCACCGCCAGCGCGCCGGTGGCGCCGATCATGTGGACCGCCGTGGAGCCGGCGAAGTCCTGCATGCCGATGTTGACCTGCAGCCAGCCGCCGCCGAACACCCAGTGCGAGGCGACCGGGTAGATGAAGCCCGCGAAGACGACGGCGTAGATGATGTAGACGCCGAACTTGATCCGCTCGAGCGTCGTGCCCCAGACGATCGCCAGCGAGACGGCGCAGAAGACGAACTGGAAGAACCACTTCGACTCGATCGTCGCGTTCGACAGGCCCATGACCGCGAAGGTCTCCTGGGGATCGCCGTAGTCGCGCAGGAAGAAGCCGTCGGAGCCGATGAGGTCGCCGGGCCCGAACGCGAAGGCGAAGCCGATCGCGTAGTACATGAGCGCCGCGATCGAGAAGTTCGTGAGGATCTTGGCGATCACGGTGCCCGCGTTCTTGCCGCGGGAGAAGCCGATCTCGAGGAAGGCGAAGCCCGCCTGCATGAACATCACGACGAGGCCGGCGACGATCACCCAGAGCGTGTTGATCGCGACGGAGTCCGGCAGGACCCCGTTGTTGTAGGCCTCCAGGCTGTCGGCCGACGCGACCGCCGGCAGCGCGAGCGTCGCCGCTCCCGCACAGAGCGTGGCGCCGGCGAGCCGCAGGCGCCGTCCAGAGATCGGTCCGAGCATGCCGCATAGGGTCGGCGCCCACGCCCGGACGGTCTTTGTCCACACGTCGAGAATGCGGCCCGCCCGATTCTCCAGACGGTCGATCGGCCACCTGGCGGAGCATCGGGCCCCCCGATCTTTGGCCACATGGACAACGCCGCCGCGCCGCGGCGGAACTAGGCTGATGCGCGCTCGCCCTGAATTCGAGGAGGATGCTCGACGCAATGCCCCGCACCCGTGCCACCAACGTCTCAGCCGCCCAGTGGAGCCCCAACGGGGGCGCCATGGGCCAGTCGGACCTGACCCAGGCCGGCGCCTACGGCTTCGGCGACAACGTCTTCTCCACGGCGATCCAGCGCCAGCGCCTGCCGAAGGCCGCGTACAAGAAGCTGCAGGAGACGCTGGAGAGCGGGCTCGCCCTCGATCCCGCGCTCGCCGACGCCGTCGCGTCGGCGATGAAGGAATGGGCGATGGAGCGGGGCTGCACCCACTTCACGCACTGGTTCCAGCCGCTCACGGGCTCCACGGCGGAGAAGCACGACTCGTTCTACAACCCGACGGGCGACGGCAACGCGCTGGCCGAGTTCTCGGGCAAGGAGCTGATCCAGGGCGAGCCGGACGCGTCCTCGTTCCCGACCGGCGGCATCCGGGCCACGTTCGAGGCCCGCGGCTACACGGCGTGGGACCCGTCCTCGCCCGCCTTCATCCTCGAGAACCCGAACGGCGCCCTGCTCTGCATCCCGACGGCGTTCGCGTCGTGGACGGGCGAGGCGCTCGACCACAAGATCCCGCTGCTGCGCTCGATGGACGCGCTGTCGCGCTCGGCGGTGCGCGCGCTCAAGCTGCTCGGCGACGAGGACGCCTCGCGCGTGTTCACCACGATCGGGCCCGAGCAGGAGTACTTCCTGATCGACGAGCGCTTCTACTTCGAGCGCCCGGACCTCGTCACGACCGGCCGCACCCTGTTCGGCGCGAAGCCGCCGAAGGGACACGAGCTCGACGACCACTACTTCGGGTCGATCCCGGAGCGCGTGCTCGCGTTCATGCTCGACGCCGAGAAGGAGATGGCCAAGCTCGGCATCCCGATCAAGACGCGCCACAACGAGGTCGCGCCGGCGCAGTACGAGTTCGCGCCGGTGTTCGAGAACTCCAACGTCGGCTCCGACCACCAGCAGCTCTGCATGCAGATCCTCCAGAGCGTGGCCCGCAACTACGGGCTCGTGTGCCTGCTGCACGAGAAGCCGTTCGCCGGCGTCAACGGCTCGGGCAAGCACAACAACTGGTCGTTCGGCACCGACACGGGCAACAACCTGCTCGAGCCGGGCGCCACGCCGCACGAGAACCTCCAGTTCCTGTTCTTCTGCACCGCCGTGCTGGCCGCGGTGGACGACCATCAGGAGCTGCTGCGGGCGTCGATCGCCTCGCCGGGCCAGGACCACCGCCTCGGCGCCAACGAGGCGCCGCCGGCGATCCTGTCGGTCTTCCTCGGCGCCGAGCTGCAGAAGATCTACGACGCGATCGAGAGCGGCTCGGGCGACGCCGCGACGCCGTCGAGCTACCTGAAGCTCGGGGCGAGCGTGCTGCCGCACCTGCCGATGCACGGCGGCGACCGCAACCGGACCTCGCCGTTCGCCTTCACGGGCAACAAGTTCGAGTTCCGGGCGCTCGGCTCGTCGATGTCGCCGGGGCTGCCGAACACGGTGCTCAACACGATCGCCGCGCAGGCCATCGACCGGCTGTCGGACGCGCTCGAGGCCCAGCTCGCGGGCGGGGCCGAGGTGGCCGAGGCGGTGCTCGCCGTGGTCAAGGAGGGCTACGCCGGCCACAAGCGGATCGTGTTCAACGGCGACAACTACACGGAGGAGTGGCACGCCGAGGCCGAGCAGCGCGGGCTCTCGAACCTGCCGCAGACCCCGGACGCGCTCCCCGCGCTGATCTCGGAGTCGGCGGTCGAGGTCATGGGCACCTACGACGTGCTGTCCGAGCGCGAGCTGGAGTCACGCTACGAGGTCTTCGTCGAGCAGTACGTGGCGAAGCTCAACATCGAGGGCGAGACGACGTTCGCGATGGCCAAGACGCTCCTGCTCCCCGCGGCGATCCGCTACCTGGGCGAGCTGGGGCTGGCCGGCGATTCGGCCGGCGTGGCGACGATCGCGTCCGAGGTCACGGGGCTCGTCGACGCGTTCGTCGAGGCCATCGCGGCGCTCGGCGAGGCGAACGCCAGCCACCCGCAGGGGACGCCGCTCGACGCGGCCAAGTACGTCCAGAACACCGTCGTTCCGGCCATGGACGCCGTGCGCGAGGTGGCCGACCAGCTCGAGTCGGTCGTGCCCGACTCGCTCTGGCCGCTCCCGAAGTACTCCGAGATCCTCTTCATCAAGTAGCGGCTCGGGCGAGCCGTGGGGGTGGCGAGGGCCCCGCCGGGGACGGCGGGGCCCTCGTCGTTCCCGGCCGGGGGCCTAGGATGCAGGCACGATGGCCAAGCGCACGAAGAAGCCGCAGCCCGCCCGCCCGGTGCTGCCCGAGAAGCTCCAGCGGTCGCTCGAGCACAAGCGCACCGAGGGCGACCTGCGCGCCGAGAAGCCGTCGGGGCGCAGCGTGCCACACCGCCAGGGCGCCAGCCGCGGGCCCCGGGGGTAGCGCCGCTGACTACGCGGGTGCCGGCGCGGGGAGGACAGGGGTGCGATGCCGGAGCCGATCATGAACGCCGCCGCGCTGCGTGCCGCCTTCGACGCCCCGGAGCCGCTCACGCTGGGCCTCGAGGAGGAGCTGATGCTCCTGGACCCCGAGTCGCTCGACCTGCTCCCCCGGGCCGAGGCGGTCGTCGCCGCCGCGGGTGACCCGCGGATCAAGCTCGAGCTCCCCGCCGCGCAGCTCGAGCTGAGCCTGCCGCCCGCGTCCGGCGTGCCGGAGGCCGTCGCCGCCCTCGCGGCGGCCCGCCGCGACCTCGCCGCCGTCGCGCAGCCGTACGGCCGGCTCGCCGCCGCGGGCGTGCACCCGTTCGCGGCGCCGCTGGGCGAGCTGAACGCGGGCGAGCGCTACGCGCTGACCGAGGACGAGTACGGCGACATCGCGCGCAGCCAGCTCGTCTGCGCGCTCCAGATCCACGTCGCCGTCGGCGGCGCCGACCGCACGCTCGCGGTCTACAACGGCCTGCGGCCGTGGCTGCCGCTCGTGGCCGCCCTCGCCGCCAACGCGCCGTTCCACGCCGGCCGGGACACGGGCCTGGCCTCGATCCGCCCCAAGATCGGCGAGCAGCTGCCGCGCCAGGGCATCCCGCCCGAGATCGCCTCGTGGGACGCGTTCGCCGCGGCGCTCGCCTGGGGCGCGGCGTCCGGGGCGGTCCCCGAGCCGCGACGCTGGTGGTGGGAGCTGCGCCCGCACCCGGTCTACGGGACGCTCGAGGTGCGCGTGCCCGACGCGCAGTCCACGGTGGCCGAGGCGGGCGCCGTCGTCGCCCTGGTGCACACCCTGATCGCCTGGCTGTCCGAGCGCCACGACGCCGGCGAGCGGCTCGCCGGCGCCGACACCTGGCGGCTCGAGGAGAACCGCTGGCGCGCGGCGCGCTGGGGCATGGACGCGGAGCTCGCCGATCTCGCCACGGGCGAGGCGGTCCCCGCCCGCACCTGCCTCGAGGACCTGCTCGCCGATCTCGAGCCGGTCGCGACGCGGCTCGGCTCGGCGGCGGAGCTCGCGGCCGTCGCGCCCCTGGCGGCGCGCAACGGCGCCGTCCGCC
Source organism: uncultured Solirubrobacteraceae bacterium (assembly GCA_963827335.1). Classification (GTDB taxonomy): domain Bacteria; phylum Actinomycetota; class Thermoleophilia; order Solirubrobacterales; family Solirubrobacteraceae; genus DASQMT01. The sequence goes on along the minus strand of CAWHAP010000018.1, from coordinate 135,636 downwards.
AGCGCGAGCTGGCCGCGAAGGGCGGTCCGCGCGCCATCGCCGCGTGGCTCGCTGACGCCTACGTGCCGAGCGCCGACTACGTCCTCGCCGGCGCGGGAAGCAGTGCGCCGTGCTGACGCTTCCCACGCCCCGCGGCGCCACCACCGACGCGCTGCTCGCCGCGCTTCGCGCGGCACCCCCCGAGCTCCCGCCGATCCCGCTCCCCGGCGGGCCCGATCCGCTCGCCGACGAGGACCTGCAGCTCGCCCTGTACTGCTGCTACGAGCTCCACTACCGCGGGCTGCCGGGCGTGGACGAGCGCTGGGAGTGGTCGCCGTCACTGCTCGCGCTGCGCGCGGAGCTCGAGGCGCGCTTCGAGGCGGCGCTGCGCGACGCGGTCGGCGCGGTCCCAGCCGCCCCCGCGCCCGCGGAGATGGACGTCGCGCTGCGCGCGATCGCGGACGCCGACGACGGCCCCTCGCTCTCTCGGTACGTCGAGCGCGAGGCCACGCTCGACCAGGTGCTCGAGTTCCTCGCGCACCGCTCCGCCTACCAGCTCAAGGAGGCCGACCCGCACTCGTGGGCGATCGCCCGCCTCAGCGGGCCGCCGAAGGCGGCGCTCGTCGAGATCCAGGCCGACGAGTACGGCGGCGGCCGGCCCGAGCGCGTGCACGCGCAGCTGTTCGCCGACGCGATGGCGGCGCTGGGCCTGGACGCCCGCTACGGCGCGTACCTCGACCTGCTGCCGGCCGAGACGCTCGCCACGGTCAACCTCATGTCGCTGTGCGGGCTGCACCGGCGGCTGCGGGGGGCGATCGTCGGCCACCTCGCGCTGTTCGAGATGACGTCCTCGATCCCGAACCGGCGCTACGCGACGGGGCTGCGGCGCCTGGGCGTCGACGACCCCGCGGCGACGGCCTTCTTCGACGAGCACGTGGAGGCCGACGCGGTCCACGAGGCCGTCGCGGCGGTCGACCTCGCCGGCGGGCTGGCGCGGCTCGAGCCGGCGCTCGCGCGGGACATCCTCTGGGGCGCGAGCGCGCTCGTCACCGTGGAGGCGCGCTGGGCGCGGCGGCTGCTGGACGCGTGGGCGGACGACCGCACCTCCCTCCTCCGCCCCCTCCGCGAGACGGCCGCCGCGTGAGCTATTCGTGGCGCCTTGACCTCGCATAGCGAGGTCAAGGCGCCACGAGTGCCTGATGCAGCGCCCGGATCACCCATCCGCGGCGCTTGGTGACCTGATCCCAGGTGAAGCGCAGGACGCGCCATCCCGCCAGGACGAGGGGGACGTCGCGTGCTCGGTCGTCGTTCAGGGCGCTCGGCGAGCGGTGCCACGTGTACGAATCCGCCTCGACCACGAGGCGCCGCTGCGGCCAGGCGAAATCGCGAACGTCTCCCTCAATGATGGTGTTGACGTTCGGCCGCGGCAGACCGTGCGCGTCACACAGCTCGTACACGATCTCCTCGAGGCGGCTGCGCGTGTCGACGGGACCGGGGGCGTACCGGGACAACACCGCATTGAGGGGAGCGGATCCGGGGCGGTGGCGGCTCATCGCGCGAAGCTGCGCGAAGTCCACGAGGCCGAGCAACTCCGCGCGGTCAACGAGACGTTCGAGCCGGCGGTCGCGGACTCCGCTGGCCGCGAGGTCCAGGAGCGTGCGGGCGGGCGTGGTGATCGGCAGCCCGCGCAGGATCGTGAGCTCGCTGGGCGATCCCACCCGGGTCCGGTGGAGCCGGACGCCGGCGGGCGCCCTCCGTCCGCCGCGGCCGACTGTCACGTGGATCACGCCGCCACCGCGCATCAGATCCCACGCGGCAGCCGCACTGCGATGGCTCAGCACCGCTTCCGGCCCGCACGCGAGCACCGCCGCCCATCGTCTCCCCGCCTCTCCTACCTGCGGGTGTCCGACGGCGTAGACGCCGCGATGGAGTCGATGCAGCCGCCCGCAGTCAACGCGCCGGCCGATGCCGCTCGAGCTGAGCCCGATCACGCGCAGCTGCCCGTGATCGACGACCCCGCCCTGACGGACGGCGAGCATCGCGATCGCTGCATCCGTTGCGTTCTGATCCCGCATAGCGGGATCGAGGCGCAACGGAGCGGGATTCGCCCCCCTACTCCAGCGCTGCGGCGGCCTCGAGGCGCGACGGGTCGCGCGGCGAGCCCTTGATGACGTCGTCGCGCCGGCCCTTGTGGCCGTCCGGCAGGAGCCGCCCGCTCGTGGTGCCGAAGTAGATCGCCTCGGGGTGGTGCGCGATGACCGCGAGCGTGGACTGCTCGGGCGTCGGCGCGTAGCCGTCGGTCAGGCGCATCCCGATCTGCTCCAGGCCCAGCAGCGTGTCGACCTTCTCGTGCTCGGACTGGTCCGGGATCGCCGGGTAGCCCCACGAGTAGCGGCGGCCCTGGGTCTCGTCGATCCCGAGGTCGCGGCGGACGCGCCAGTGCAGCCACTCCGCCAGGCCCTCGGCGACCTGCACGCCGAGCCCGTGGGTGAAGAGCTGCTCGGCGAACTCGCCGTCGGTCTCCAGCTGCGCCATAAGCTCGGTGACCTCGTCGCCCACCGTCACGGCCTGGAGCGCGATCACGTCGAGCTCGCCGCTGTCCTTCGGCCGGTAGAAGTCGGCCAGGCAGATGCGGTCGCCGTTGGGCTGGCGCGGGCAGACGAGCCGGGTCCGCTCGGTCGCCCGGTCGTCCGGGTCGAGCACCACGATCTCGTTGCCCTCGGAGTAGCAGGGGAAGTAGCCCAGCAGCGCGCGCGGATGCAGCCAGTCCTGCTCGGCCCACATGCGCTCGAGCCGCGGCCGGAAGTCGTTCGCGAGCAGGTCGCGCCACGCGTCGCCCTTCACGCCGCGCCCGCCCCAGTGGAGCTTGAACAGCACGTGGGTGTCGAGGTGCGGGTAGACCTCGTCGAGGTCGACCTCGATCTCCCGCACGCCCCAGAACGGCGGCTCGGGGACCGGCGCGTCGGTGGCGACGGGGGAGCGGACCGAGTCGTCGGCGAAGTTGTGCACGACCTCGACCTCGCCCTCCTCGCGCAGCTTGCGCGCATCCTCGCGGAGCTTCTCGACCAGCGCGCCGCGCGCGTCGGCGTCGACGAGCTTGTCCATCACGGCGAGCCCCTCGAAGGCATCCTTGCAGTAGAAGACGCCCGGCCCGTAGATCGCGTCGGACTCCTTGCCGTCGGGGTAGTTGGCGCGCAGCCCGAACTTGCGGTTGATCGCGGCGCCGCCGACCAGCAGCGGGAACTCCATGCCGTGCGAGTGCAGCTCGGAGACGCACAGCGGCATCTGCTTGGAGGTCGAGACGAGCAGCGCGCTCAGCCCGATCGCGGTCGCGTCGTGCTCGCGCGCGGCATCGAGGATCGTGCCGATCGGGACCTGCTTGCCGAGGTCGACGACCGTGTAGCCGTTGTTGGTGAGGATGGTGTTGACGAGCGACTTGCCGATGTCGTGCACGTCGCCGAACACGGTGGCGAGCACGACGGTGCCCTTCGTGTAGCCCTCGAGCTTGTCGAGGTACTTCTCGAGCTGCGCGACGGCGCGCTTCATCACCTCGGCGCTCTGGAGCACGAACGGCAGGATCAGCTCGCCGGCGCCGAACTTGTCGCCGACCTCCTTCATGGCGGGCAGCAGCACGTCGTTGAGCGTCGGCACCGCGCCGATCTTCTCCACGGAGAGGTCGATCTGCCCCTCCACGCCGTCCTTCTTGCGGCGCAGGATGTGCCAGTGCAGCGCCTCCTCGGGCTCCATGCCCGCGGTGGGGTCCGCCGCCTCGGCCTCGTCGGCGCCCGCGGCCTTGCCCTCGAAGTGCGCGATGAAGTGCTCGAGCGCATCCTCGCTGCGGTTGAGCACGAGGTCGTCGGCGAGCTTGCGCTCGAGCTCGTCGATCTCCGCGTAGGGCGTGATGTGGTTGGGGTTGACCATCGCGAGGTCCAGCCCGGCCTCGACGCAGTGGTGCAGGAAGACGGAGTTCAGGACGGAGCGGGCCGCGAGCCCGACGCCGAACGACACGTTCGACACGCCGAGCGACGTGAGCACGCCGGGCAGCGCCTCCTTGACCATCCGGATGCCCTCGATCGTCTCGACCGCGGACGGCCGCCACTCCTCGTCGCCCGTGGTGAGCGTGAACGTGAGCAGGTCGAAGATGAGCAGCTCCGGCTCGATCCCGTGCTCCTCGCACACGAGCCCGTGGATGCGCTCCGCGATCTCGACCTTGCGCTCGCGCGTCTTGGCCATCCCGACCTCGTCGATGGTCAGCGCGATCAGCGCGGCGCCGTGCGCCCTGGCGATCGGCGCGACGCGGTCGAGCTTGTCGCGGCCGGCCTCGAGGTTGATCGAGTTGACGATCGCGCGGCCCGGGATCTGCTCGAGCGCGAGCTCGATCACGTCGGGCTCGGTCGAGTCGACCTGGATCGGCGCGGGCTGCGTGAGCGACACCTTCTTGGCGACGAGGCGCATCTGCTCGTCCTCGTCCTGGCGCTCGGTCAGCGCGACGCACAGGTCGAGCACGTGCGCCCCGCCCTCCACCTGGTCCTCGGCGACCTGGACGATGCCGTCGTAGTCGTCGGCGAGCAGCATTTCCTTGGCCTTGCGCGAGCCCTGCGAGTTCACGCGCTCGCCGACCAGCGTCGGAGCCGGGTCCTGGGCGAGCGGGGTCGCCGTCATCATCGAGGAGACGTGCGGCGCGCGCGGCGCGGGGCGCTCGCCCGGGCCGCGGCCGCCGACGCGCTCGACGATCGCCGCGATGTGCTCGGTGGTGGTGCCGCAGCAGCCGCCGACGATCGACACGCCGTAGCGCTCGACGAACTCGCCGAGCGTGTCGGCCAGGGTGTCGGGGCCCTCGGGGAAGATCGTCTCGCCCTCCGGCCCCTGGTGCGGGATGCCGGCGTTCGGGATGCACTGCACCGGCAGCGGGCAGAACTCGCCGAGGAAGCGGATCGCGTCGCGCATGTCCTCGGGGCCGGTCGAGCAGTTCAGGCCGATGACGTCGACCCTGAGCGCCTCGAGCGTGGCCAGCACGGCCGAGATGTCCGTGCCGAGCAGCATCTTGCCGCCGTTCGGCAGCAGCGAGACCGAGGTCTGGATCGGCACCGAGCGGCCGGCGGCCTTGAACGCCTCGCGAGCCCCGAACACGGCGGCCTTGACCTCGAGGATGTCCTGCGCCGTCTCGATGATCAGCAGGTCCGACCCGCCGTCGATCAGGCCGCGGGCCTGCTCCTCGAACACGGCGACGAGCTCGCGGAACGTGATCTTCCCGAGCGTGGGGTCGTCGGACGCGGGCAGATGGCCGGTCGGGCCGATCGAGCCGGCGACGAACCGCTGCTCGCCGATCGCGGCGCGCGCGATCTCGGCGGCCTTGCGGTTGATCTCGTAGGTGTGGTCCTCCAGGCCCCATTCCTCGAGCTTGATGCGGGAGGCCTGGAACGTGTCGGTCTCCACGACCTCGGCGCCCACGTCGACCATGGAGGCGTGCAGGGCGCCGATGACGTCGGGACGGTTGAGGACGAGCGCCTCGTGCGCGCGCCCGGGCAGCTTGTAGTCGTGCTCGAGGGAGAGGTCGAACTGCTCGAGCGTCGCGCCCATGCTCCCGTCGAAGACGACGACGCGGTCACGGGTGGCAGCCAGGTAATCGCGCATTGCCAACCAAGATAGCGAACCTTGACAAAGGTGTGGCAAGGTTGCGGCTTGACACTCGCATAGATACTCGTTATCCATAGCAAGTATGCGGTACCCCGTCCTCGCCCTGCTGGCGGACGCGCCGGCCCACGGCTACGAGATCCGGCGGGCGCTCGAGGAGCGCTTCGGCGCCGTGCTGGCGCCGCTCAACGCCGGCCAGGTCTACACGACCCTGCAGCGCCTCCAGCGCGACGAGCTCGTGCGCGACGACGCCGTGCACCAGGACGGCCGCCCGGACAAGCGCGTCTACCGCCTGACCGACACGGGCCGCGCCGCGCTGCGCGAATGGATGGGCGCGCCGAGCGCGCCGACCCGGCTGCGCGACGACTTCTTCATGAAGCTCCACTTCGCGCACGACCTCGGCCTCGCCGACCCGGCCGCGCTGATCGCGGCGCAGCGCGCGGCCTACCTCGGCGCCCTCGGCGAGCTCGAGCGGGTCCTGGAGGGCGGCGGCGAGGAGCCGGTCACCGCGCTGCTCGTGGAGGGCGCGGCCCTGCACCTGGAGGCGGACCTGCGCTGGCTCGACCGCTGCGAGGCGGTGCTCGCCCCGTGAGCGCGCTGCTGACGGCGACCGGCGTGGATCGCGTGCACGGCAGCGGGCCGCACGCGGTGGCCGCGCTGCGCGCCGTCGACCTCGAGGTGCGCCACGGCGAGTTCGTGGCCGTGACCGGGCCGAGCGGCTGCGGCAAGTCGACGCTGCTCAACGTGCTCGGCGGGCTCGACCGGCCGACCGCGGGCGAGATCCGGCTCGCCGGCGAGCGGCTCGACGACGCGGGCGAGGCGCGCCGCGCGAAGCTGCGCCGCCGCGAGCTCGGCTTCGTCTTCCAGTTCTTCAACCTGATCGCCAACCTCACGGTCACCGACAACGTGGAGCTGCCCGCCCTGCTCGCCGGGGTGCCGACGCGCGAGGCGCGCCGCCGGGCCGCCGCGCTGCTGCACCGGCTGGGGCTCGCGGACGCGGCGCGGCGCATCCCGGGCGACCTTTCGGGCGGCCAGCAGCAGCGCGTCGCGATCGCGCGGGCGCTCGTGAACCGGCCGGCCGTGCTGCTCGCCGACGAGCCGACCGGCAACCTCGACACGGAGGCGGCGCGCGAGGTCATGGCCGTGCTGCGCGAGCGCCATGCCGAGGGGCAGGCGATCGTCCTCGTGACCCACGACCTGCGGGTGGCGAGCGCCGCCGACCGCGTGGTGCGCATGCGCGACGGCCGGATCGCGGGCGAGACCGCGCTGGAGGGCGGCGACCCGCGCGCCGCGCTGGCGCGGCTGGTGGCGCTGGAGGCCTGATGGGACGCGCGGCGCTGCGGCTCATCCGGGCCGACCTGCGCGCCCGCCCCGGCCAGGCGCTGATGACCGGCCTGGTCGTCGCGCTCGCGGCGGGCACGGTGCTCGTCACGCTCCACGTGCGCGCCGCGTTCGACGCGCCGTGGGACGACCTCGTGCGTGCCACGGCGGGGCCCGACGTCGTCGCCGACGGCACGCCGGCCGCGGTCGCCCGCGTCGCGGCGCTGCCCGAGGTGGCGCGGGCCGGCGCGCTGCGCCCGGTGGTCGAGGCCGCGGCGCGGGCGCCCGGCACGTCGCTCCAGCGGATCACGCTCACCGGACTGCCCGCGCGACCGGCGCTCGACCGCCCGCTCGTCTTCGCGGGCCGCGGGCTTCGCGACCGCGGCGAGGTGCTGGTCGACCCAGCGCTCGCCGACCAGCACGGGATCGCGCCCGGCGCCGTGCTGCAGGTCGGCGCGGGCGCGCGGCGGCGCACGCTGCGCGTCGTCGGCCTCGCCTCGCTGGGACGCTTCGTCGGCGGCGGCTGGGCGCTCGCCGACGACGTGCGCGCGCTCGCCCCGCCCGGCGGCGTCCGCCGGGTGTCGGCGCCGCTGCGGCTGCGCGATCCTGCCGCGTCGGCGCGCTTCGCGGGCACCGCCCCCGGCCGCGCCCGGGCCGCGACCGTGCGGATCGGGCAGGCCGCCACGTGGCGCGCCGACTTCACCGAGTCGGCCGAGCGCCGGGTGGCGATCATGGCCACCGCGACGCTGCTCGCGCTCCTCGGCACGGCGTTCACGCTCGCCACCGCGATCGGTGGCCGGGTGATCGCGCAGCGGCGGCAGGTGGCGCTTCTGCGCGCCGTGGGCCTGACCCCGGGCCAGGCCGCGCTGCTGCTGATCGGCTTCTACGCGGCGCTCGCCGCCGTCGCCGCGGTGCCGGGCCTGGCGCTGGGTGCGCTGCTCGCGCCCGCCCTGCTGGAGGACGGGCCGTTCATCGGCACCGCCGCCCCGGGCCGCCCGGGCGGCGGCGCGGCGGCGGTCGCCTTCGCCGCCACGCTGCTCGTGGTGATCGCCGCGACGGCCCTGCCGGCGGCGCGGGCCGGCCGCCGCTCGCCCGTCTCCGGCCTCGCGCTGGGCCGCGACGTGACCAGCGCCCGCGCCTCGCGCCTCGCGGCGCTCGCCCGCCGCCTGCGGCTCCCCGCGGTCGTGGGGCTCGGGATCAAGGACGCGTTCGCCCAGCGGGCGCGCTCGCTGCTCACGCTCGGCTCGCTCGCGATGGCCGCCGTGCTCGTCGTGTGCGCCCTCGGGTTCGAGGCGACGATGGACCGGCTGGCCGGCGACCCGGCGCTGCGCGCGCGGCCGTGGGACATCTCGCTCTCGCCCGCCGGCGTGCCGGCGCGGGAGATGGAGCGGCTGATCGCCGCTGCCGGCGGGCCGTCCGTGCGCGCGGTCGCCCGCGTCGGCGAGCTCCCGCTGATCGCGCCGGCCGCCGCGGCCGAGGTCCGCGCGCGGGTCGTGGACGGGCCGCTCGCGCCGTTCCGCTTCGCCGTGCCGGAGGGCCGCGGGGTCGACGGGCCGGGCGAGGTCACCGCGGGCCGCGGGCTGCTGGAGGCGCTGGGCGCGCGGGTCGGCGACCGCATCGAGCTCAGCGTCCGCGGGATGCCGTTCTCGGCCCGCATCGTCGGCCGGCACGTGGAGCCGGACGCCGGCGGCCGCGCGGTCGTGCTGACCCCCGCGACCCTGCCGCCGGCCACCCGCGCGCTGCTGCACGACCCCGCCTGGGTGCTGCGGCTCCGCGACGGCGCGGACGAGGCCGCGGTGGCGGACGCGCTCGCGCGGGCCGGGGGCGGGCGCATCGGCGTCGGCCGGCCGCGGGTCTCGCTGCAGCGCGAGGCCGGCGAGCTGCGGCCGATCGTCTACGGCGTGACGGGGCTCGTGGTCGCGATCGGCCTCGTCAACCTCCTCACCACGCTGCTGCTCGGGCTCCGCGAGCGCGAGCGCGACCTCGCCGTGCTCGGGACGATCGGCGCGACGCCACGGCAGGTGGCCGGGACCGTGCTCGCCGGCGGCGCGGCGCTCGCCGTCCCCGGCGCGCTGCTCGGCGTGCCGGCCGGCGCCTGGCTGCTCGGCTTCCTCGTCGCCCGCACCGATCCGTCCGACGGCCCCGACGTCGTCGTCGTGCCGTCCCCGCTGCTGCTCGCGCTCGCCCTGCCCGCGGGGCTGCTCGTCACCGCGGCCGTGAGCGCCCTCGCCGCACGGCGCGCCGCCGCGCTCGCGCCGGCGCGCGCACTGCGGGCGGAGTGACACCGCGGTCACAGGACGTCGCCGGGCGTGTGTCACGGTAAGGGGGACGTGCGACGCACCGAGCTCCACTTCCACCTGCTGCCCGGCATCGACGACGGGCCGGCCGACCTGGCCGGCGCCGTCGAGCTGGCGCGGATGGCCGTCGCCGACGGCACCGGCGTCGTCACGGTCACGCCGCACGTCCGCGACGTGCTCGCGGCCGATGCGCTCCCCGCGCTCCCGGGGCTCGTGCGCGAGGTGCAGGAGGCGCTGCGGCGCGCGCGGGTCGAGCTCGAGGTGCAGGCCGGCGCGGAGCTGGCCCACGACGACGTGGCCGCGCTCGACGACCGGCAGCTCGAGGCGATCGCGCACGGGCCGGCCGGGCGGCGCTGGGTGCTGATCGAGGCGCCGCTGTTCGGCGACGCGCCGGCGTTCCTCGCGGCGACCGCGGAGCTGCGGGCGCGCGGCTTCGGCACGCTGATCGGGCATCCCGAGCGCTGCGAGGAGCTGATGCGGACCGAGGGCGCGATCGATGCCGAGCGCGCCGCCGGCGCGCGGCTCCAGGTCAACGCCTCCTCGCTCACCGGCCGCCACACGGCGAGCGCCCGCGCGTGGGGGCTCGAGCTGCTGCGCAGCGGCCGCGCGGACGTGATCGCCTCCGACGCCCACGGCACGTCGCGCCCCCCGCAGCTGTCCGCCGCGCTCGAGGTGCTGGCCGCGCACGGCGTCGCGGACGACGCGCCGGCGGTTGCCGCGCCGCGTGCCCTGCTCGCGCACGGCTTCACGTCCGCGCCCCGCGCCCGCGCTGCCTGAGTCGCTCCCGCCCCGGGTAGGGCGAGGAGGATGGAGGACGTGACGATCACCCCGTACCGCGACGGCCCGCTCCTCGTGCGCGGCCCGTTCCGCATCCTCGACCAGGACGGCAACGCGATCGAGGCCGGCCGCGAGACCGTCGCGCTGTGCCGGTGCGGGAAGTCGCGCCTGCGCCCGTTCTGCGACGGCACCCACCGGCTCGTGCGCTTCAAGGCGCCGAGCGCCGCCGAGCACGGCCGCGAGGCCTGAGACGGGGGTCGTATGGGAGGGTAGGCGGCATGAAGACCATCCTCCCCACCGTCCTCATCGCCCTCGGCCTGCTGCTCGCCGGCGCGCCCGCCGCATCCGCCCAGGACCGCGACGACATGAAGTCCTGCGGGGACCTGGAGGCCGGCAACGGGCTCCTCGTCGGCGACGTCCTCGCCCGCAACGTCACGTGCCCTGCGGCCAGGAAGGTCGCCCGCCGCCTCCCGGGCAAGTGCGATCCGGGCGGCAGCCGGGCCAACGGCTCGTGCACCGTGCGCGGCTTCTCGTGCCTGTTCGCCCGCGCCGCGCCGGAGCTGCGCTTCGCCCGCTGCAGCAAGGCGAGCGACGGCGACGAGCTGTTCAAGACGATCCGATTCGACTACGGGTCCTGAGCGCGGCCGCCGCGGCGTGAAGGTCCTGTGCATCGACGGCGGCGGCATCCGGGGGCTGATCCCCGCGCTGGTGCTGGCGCAGATCGAGCGCAGGACCGGCCGCCGCGTCGCCGAGCTCTTCGACCTGGTCGCCGGGACCTCGACCGGCGGCGTGCTGGCGTGCGCGCTGACGCGCCCCGGGCCGGACGGCGCGCCGCTCTACAGCGCCGAGGAGCTGGCCGGGATCTACGTCGAGGAGGGACCGGCGATCTTCCGCCGCAGCCTGCTCAAGCGCGTGTTCTCGGTCGGCGGCTGGGTGGACGAGCGCTACGAGGACGACGGGCTGAACGCGGCGCTGGACCGCTACCTGGGTGACGAGCGGCTGTCCGGCGCGCTGTGCGACGTGTTCGTCACCGCCTACGACATCCACGACCGCTTCGCGTTCTTCTTCCGCTCCGCCCGCGCCCGCACCGACCCCGCCTACGACTTCCCGCTCGTGCGCGTCGCGCGCGCGACGGCGGCCGCCCCGACGTACTTCGAGCCGGCCGAGGTCACCGACGTGGCGGGCGCCCGCACCTACCCGCTGATCGACGGCGGCATCTACGCCGTCAACCCGTCGATGTGCGCCTTCGCGGACGTGGCCGCGTCGGGCCGCCTGGACGAGCTGGCGCTGATGCTCTCCCTCGGCACGGGCGCGCAGACCCGCGCGTACACGTTCGACGAGGCCCGCTGGTGGGGGCAGCTGGGCTGGGCGCGGCCGGCGCTGAACATGGTCTTCGACGGCGTCGCGGACACGATCCAGTACGAGGCGCGCACGCTCATGGGCGAGCGCTACATCCGCCTGCAGACCGAGCTGACGGTCGCCTCGGACGACCTCGACGACGCGAGCCCCCAGAACCTCGCCGACCTGCGCACGGAGGCCGACCGGCTGATCGCCGCGTCCGGGGCCGAGCTCGACCGGGCCTGCGCCATCCTCGCCGCCTGAGCGCAGTAGTCTGCCGCTGCGCGAGCGGCGGCCCCGGCGAACGTCAACGGCCGCATGTAGGGGAGCGCGGGTGGAAGCGGCGCCCCTTCAGGCGCTCGTGGCGGCGACAATCGGTACGAAACCCAGCCATGTCATGGGTTTCGTGCCGCACACGCGCCACCCATCCCGGACCCTCCCCCTCCGTGCCCGCCTTTGACGTTCGCCAGGGCCGCCGCTCGCGCCCCGCGGCAGACCGCTACCCGCGCGCCCGGGCCTCGGCGCCGCGCGGGAGCGCCGGCAGCTGCACCGGCGCCGTGTGGAGCGCGCGGAGCCGGATCTCGCGCCAGGAGACGCCCTCCTTGACCAGCGCCGGCATGCCGAGCACGACCGCGGTGGCCACCTCGACCGCCTGCAGGATGATCCCGTAGGCGAGCGCGTCGGAGTAGGAGATCCCGTAGGCCCGGTTGAGCACGAGCACGCACGCGGCCTGGAAGACGCCCAGGTTGGACGGCGTCAACGGCAGCACGGCGGACACGTTGACCGCGAACAGCACCGCCGCCGCGGCGCCGAGGTCGGCGCCCTTGGCGTCGAGCCCGAGCGCGACCATGAGCACGTAGCAGGAGACGAGCTGGAGCGCCCACGCGCCGAGCTGCATCGTCACCGCCGCGCTGCCCATGCGGGCGCGGCGGAAGACGATCAGGCCGTGGCGCACGCGTGTGGCCGCGGCCCGCGCCTGGCGCAGCCAGCGCGCCACGCGGGCGGACCGCTTGGGCAGGCCGGAGCGCACGAGCGCCGGCGCGGCGAGCACGGCGAGCAGCACGACGACCGGGGCGACGGCGTACCAGATGAGCGCCTGCTCGCGGCCCGCGAAGAGGCCGACCGTGGAGAACATGACCGCGCCGAGGATCACGAGCGCGAGCACGTTGAGCAGCGTCTGGGACACGAGCGTGCCGATCACGACCGGCAGCGCCTCGCGCGGCCGGCCCAGCCGGCGCGCCACGATCAGCGCGCGCGACGGCTCGCCGAGCCGGGCGGGCAGCGTCGCCGACATGAGCACGCCGACGGCCGTGCCCTGCCAGGCGTCGCGCAGGCGCGGGCGCGTGTCGGGCAGCGCGGCCTTGAGGATCGCGTGCCAGGAGACGGCGCGGAAGAGCATCGAGAGGCACATCAGCGCCAGCCCGACGAGCACCCAGGTGGGGCTCGAGGTCACGAGCGAGCGGCCGATCCGGTCCACGCCGATGTGCTCCACCGCGAGGTAGGCGCCGCCGAGCGTCGCCGCGCCGGCGAGCGCCAGGGCGCCGCGCCGCAGCACCTGCCCGGTGCGGCGGCTCGCGCTCACCTGCGGCAGCGGATCGAGGGACGGGAGCCGCTGCGCCGGCCGGCGCGGGCCGAGGTCGGCGGCGCGCAGGCCGATGCGCACGGCGGCGCGCGCCCGCACGCCCTCCGGCTCGGGCACCGCGCGCGCGTCCTCGTAGGCCCCGACGACCTGGGCGGCGACCTTCGGCCACGCGAATCGCTCGGCGCTCGCGGCGGCGGCCGTGCCGAGCGACCGGGTCCGCCCCGGGTCGAGCGCGAGCTCGCGCAGCGTGTGCGCCAGCGCCGTCGCGTCGCCGCGGGGCACCAGCAGGCCGTCGACGCCGTCGCGCACCACGTCGCGGTAGCCCGCGATGTCGGAGGCGACGACGGGCGTGCCGGCCGCGAAGCCCTCGGTGAGGACCATGCCGAACGACTCGCCCCCGAGCGACGGGGCGGCGAGCACGTCGGCGGCCTCGAGCGCGGCGCGCTTCTCCTCGTCGGAGACGCGGCCGAGCACGGTCACGCCGTCGCGCTCGACGAGCAGCGGCGCGACCTCGGGCTCCGAGGCGCCGACGATCGTGAGCCGCGCGGGCACGTGCTCGTGCAGCGCCTCGAAGGCGCGCAGGAGGACGGACAGGCCCTTGCGCTCGACGGCCTGGCCGACGAAGGCGATCTCCAGCGGCTCGCCGGGCGCGCGCAGGCGCGGCGCGGGCACGCCGCCGTCGGGCAGGCGGACGCCGTTGGGCACGATCCGGTACGCGCCGCCGTAGAAGCGCCGGCCGGTCCAGGCCGCGGCCTCGGAGACCGCGATCCGGACGGCGAGGTGGTTGAGCTTGCGGCGCGCGCCCATGAGGTTGGCGACGGCGTGCGGCGGCCGGCTCTCGGAGTAGCAGTGGAACGTGCCGACGAGCGGCGCGTCGGCGGAGGTCAGGACGTCCCAGCCCACGACGGGCGTGACCGGCTCGTGGACGTGCACGACGTCGAAGCGCCCCGCGCGCAGCTCGCGCCGCAGCCGCGCGATGGCCGTCGGCGTGTGGGAGAGGTTGGAGACGGCCCCGTTCGACGCCCACCCGATCGTCGGCCCGAGCGGGACCAGCCACTCGGGGACCGGACGGCGCTGCGGCCGCGCGCCACGATGCGTCCACGCCGCACGGCGGTCGTCGTGGTCGTACGGCGTGAGCACCTTCACGTCGTGGCCGGCCGCGAGCAGCTCGCCCGCCAGCGCCTCGATGTGCCGTGCAACCCCGCCAGGGTACGTCCACGAGTAGGGGGAGACGAGCGCTACTCGCATGACGGCATCCTAAGCGACCGGACCCACGGTTCCGGTTCGGGCATCCGCACCTTAGCGACGCCTAACACCTCGTCACTATCCTGTCGGCCGTGCCAGAGCGGCATTTCGTCAAATACACCTTCTTGGCGGTGGATCCTGCCTGGAGGCGGCTTCCGGACGCGCAGCGCGCCGAGGACAAGCGCGAGTTCCTCGCCGCCTGCGAGGACTTCGCGGCCGAGCGGCTGCTGCGCGCGTTCTCGACCGTCGGCACGCGCGGGGACACCGATCTGCTGCTGCTCACGCAGGCCACGAACCTGGAGCGGATCCACGAGTTCCACGTCGTGCTCGCCCAGAGCGGGCTCATGAAGTGGTGCTCGCAGCCCTACTCCTACCTGGCGATGACCAAGCCGTCGGAGTACTCCGACGAGTCGCGCCTCGAGGTCCGCCCCGCGCACGGCCGCTACCTCTTCGTCTACCCGTTCGTCAAGACGCGCGAGTGGTACGCGAAGCCGCCCGACGAGCGCTGGCGGATCATGCAGGAGCACATCCGGGTCGGCAAGGAGTACCCGGACATCGACCTGAACACGTCCTACTCGTTCGGGCTCGACGACCAGGAGTTCGTCGTCGCCTTCGAGGCCGACGAGCCCGCGCGCTTCCTCGACCTCGTGCAGCGCCTGCGCACGACCGAGGCGTCGGCCTACACCAAGCGCGACACGCCCACGTTCACGTGCGTCGCCACCTCCGTCGAGCGGGCGCTGAGCGCCCTGGACGGCACGCCGCTGGCCGACGCCCTGCCCGCCGCGTGAGCATGAGGGGCACGCCGGTCCTGGCCGTCCTCGCCGCGCTCGTGCTCGCCGCCGCCGGGTGCGGCGGCGGCGACGACGCAGGCGATGCGGCGCCCGAGGATCCGGTCGCCCAGGTCCCGAGCGGCCTGCAGCAGAAGGTGCGCGCGGCGCGCGACCCGCGGGCGGCCGACTTCCCGAAGCCAGGCGGCAGGACGCTCCAGGCGCTCGCCGACGCGATCGGCGGCGGCCCGGAGATGGGCCTCGCCGGCTCGATCTTCCTCGCCGGCCAGGAGAACCGCGTCGCGTTCGGCGTGATCGATCAGGAAGCCGGCTTCCTCTACGGCAGGACCGCGCTCTACTACGCCAAGACCCCGAAGGCCCCGGCGAAGGGCCCGTTCGTGGCCCCGGCGGACGTCCTCGTCACGGACGCGCCCTACCGCTCCGAGCAGGCGGCCACCGAGGCCGACCCGTTCGCGGCCGTCTACGCGGCCCACGTGCCGTTCGAGCAGCCCGGCCAGTACTCCGTGATGGCCGTCACGCTGGTGGACGGCAAGCCCGTGGCCGCGCCCGGGCAGGTCACGGTGATCGACCCGGCCGACGACAAGATCCCCCAGGTCGGCGATCCCGCCCCGAAGGCGCACACCGACACGGTCGCGTCCGCCGGCGGCGACGCCGAGGCGATCGACACCCGCCGCCCGACGAGCGACATGCACGGCGACTTCGCCGGCGTCGTCGGCAAGAAGCCCGTGGCGCTCCTGTTCGCGACGCCGCAGCTGTGCCAGTCGCGCGTGTGCGGCCCCGTCGTCGACGTCGGCCTCCAGCTCCGCGCCCGCTACGGCGACCAGGTGGACTTCATCCACCAGGAGGTCTACACGGACAACGACCCGAACAAGGGCCTGCGCAAGCCGCTCCAGGAGTTCAACCTGCCGACGGAGCCGTGGCTCTTCGTCGTCGGCAAGGACGGCAGGATCACCGCGCGGCTGGAGGGCTCGTTCGGGCTCGACGCGTTCGAGCAGGCGCTCAAGACCGCGCTGTGACGCGCCGCGCCGGGCTCGCCGTCCTGGCCGGCGCGGCGGCCGCCGCCGCGCTCCCCGCGGCGCCGGCGCAGGCCCACGGGCTCGTCCAGCGCACGAACCTGCCGATCCCGGAGTGGCTGTTCGGGTGGGCGGCCGCGATCGTGCTGGTCGCCTCGTTCGCGGCGCTCGCCGTGCTCTGGCCGCGGCCGCGGCTCCAGGAGCCGCCGTGGCGCCCGCTGCCCTGGCTCGGCCGGGTCCTCGGGAGCCGGCCGGTGGAGGTCCTGTGCGCGCTCGCCGGGCTCCTCCTGCTCGGCGTCGTCATCGGCGCGGGCTACCTCGGCAAGGGCTCCGCGCTCGACAACCTCGCGCCGACGTTCATCCTGATCGACTTCTGGGTCGGGCTCGTCTTCGCGAGCGTGCTGTTCGGCGACGTGTTCCGCGCCTTCAGCCCGTGGCGGGCCATCCGGCTGCCGGGCGTCCGGCCCTACCCCGAGCGGTGGGGCCGCTGGCCGGCGGCGCTGGCGATCCTCGTGTTCACCTGGATCGAGCTGGTGTCCGGCTGGGGGGAGGCGCCGGTCGACCTGACGAACGCGGCGGTCGGCTACACGGTCTACACGCTCGCCATGCAGGCGCTGTTCGGCACGGAGGCGTGGACGCGCCACGGCGAGGGCTTCGCCGTCTACTTCAGCCTCTTCGCGCGGCTCTCGCCGTGGGAGACGCGCGACCGCGTGGTCGGGCTGCGCCCGCCGCTCGGCGGCCTGCCGCGGCTGGATCCGGTCCCCGGGACGGTGCCGTTCGTGGTCGTGATGATCGGCACCGTCACGTTCGACGGCTTCAGCCAGGGACAGCTGTGGACGGACGCGTCGGTCGACCTCGCCGGGGCGATCGACGGGATCGTCGGGCTGGAGGCGGCGCCCAAGGTGGTCGCCACGCTCGGCCTGCTCCTCGCGGTCGGCGCGATCGGGCTCTTCTACCGGCTGGGGATCGACGGGGCCCGCTCCGTCGGCGGCGACCTCGGCGCCGCCGAGCTGCGCGCGCGCTTCATCCACACGCTCGTGCCGATCGCGATGGTCTACGTCGCGGCGCACTACCTGACGTTCCTGCTGTTCGAGGGCCAGGCGACGTTCTACCTCGCCTCGGACCCGTTCGGGGAGGGCTGGGACCTGTTCGGCACCGCGTCGCGCGCGATCGACTACACGTACCTGAGCCAGAACGCGACGTGGTACGTCCAGGTCGCCGTCGTGGTGATCGGGCACGTGGCGGCCCTGATCCTGGCGCACGACCGCGCGCTCGCGCTCTACCGCGACGCGCAGCTCGCAGTGCGCTCGCAGTACTGGATGCTCGCCGTGATGGTCGGCTTCACCTCGCTGGCGCTCTGGCTGCTCGCGCAGGCCGCGAGCTAGCGCAGCTCGGTCGTCCAGGCGAGGTGCTCGAGGTCGCCGCGCAGCTCGACCACGGCGCGCACCGGCCCGCCGCGCACCAGCCGCCGGCCCGTCGCCGTCAGGCGGACCCGCGCCACGCGCCGGCCGCCGCCACGCGAGAGGCGGCCGCGCCCGAGCCGGCGCCCCGCGCCCGCGGCCTCCGTGAAGACCACGGATCCGCCGCACGGGATGGGCTCGCCGTCGAGCTCCGGGCACGTCACGGCGAACCGGCCGCCCGCGCGCGGCGCCACGTCGGCCGTGAAGTCGTCGTCCTCGACCTGGCGCGCGACGGTCTCGCAGCTCCGGTCGAGGATCGCGGGCCGCCGCACGCCGCGGACCGTCTCCTCGCCGGTGCCGCAGTCGACGTCGCCCGCGCCCGCGATCCGGATGCGATCGTCGCCCGCGCGCCCGGCGATGTCGTCGGCGCCGCCGCCCCCGTCGATGCCGTTGGCGGCGGCGTCGCCGGCGAGCCGGTCGCCGGCGCGCCCGCCGGTCACATGCACGAAGCTCGTCAGCACGTCCCCTTCGCCGGGCGCGCCGTCCGGGCCAGGATCGGCGAGGTCCACCGTCACCGGCGCGCTGCGCCCCGCGTAGCTGATCTCGTCGTCGCCGGGACCGCCGTCCAGCACGTCGGGGCCGGGCTCGGCGTCGCCGTCGGCCAGCACGTCGGCGCCCTCGCCGCCGCGCAGCTCGTCGGCGCCGCCGCCCCCGTCGAGCCGGTCGTCCCAGGTCCCGCCGGAGAGGTGGTCCGCGCCGGGCCCGCCGTTCGCGCGGATCAGCTCGAATCCGCCCGGCCGCAGGACGTCGTCGCCGTCGCCGAGCGCCACCTGCAGGTGGTACATGTCGCCGCTCACCGACGAGCAGACCGCCAGATGGGCGTCGACGCCGACGCAACCGGTGCCGGGAGCGATCGCGGCGCCGGGGTCGCTGACGGTGAAGGCGGCCGGCCAGGCGTCGTCGATCTGGGCGATCGTGAGGTCGTTGCGCTCGCCGGGACCGGCCACGTAGCGCACGGCCGGGCTCCCGGCGCCGCGGACCTCGACGCTCGCGGCGCGGGCGGCGGCGGGCAGGGCGGCGGCGATCGCCGCCGCGGCGACGGCCGCGCGCCGCGCCCTCACGCGCCACCCGCCAGCACGATCCGGACGCAGCCGGTCGCGGCCTCGGCCGCCGGCGCGATCCGCACGCTCGTGGCGCTGAGGCAGGCGCGCACGGCGCCCGCGGACACGAGCGCGCGGCCGCGCGCGCCCAGGCGCAGGCGCACCGTCGAGGTCCCGGGCTCCCGCGTGACCGTGCGCCGGGCGAGCCGCACCGCGCCGCGACGCAGCTCGAGCCGGACCCGGCAGTCCTGCGCCTCCGCGCCGCAGGTGAGCCGCACGGGGACCCGCCCGCCGCGGACGCGCGTGCGGCGGGCCGCGACCTGCACCGGGGGCACGCAGCGCTCGAGCACGTCGACGGGATCGGCGAGCAGCGGCCGCGCCAGGCCCTCGTCGCAGCGCACCGTGTCGCGCTCGCCATCGCGGGCGTCCACCGTGGAGCCGAGCGCCGCCGTGATCCGGTCGCGCCCCGGCCCGCCGGTCACCCGCCCCGCGTCCTCGTAGCCCCGGTCGACGAGCACGTCGTCGCCGGGGCCGCCGTCGAGGTCGTCGGCGCCCTCGGCGCCGTCCAGCTCGTCCGCCGCGGGCGACCCGACGATGCGGTCCGGCCCGCGGCCGCCCCGCACGGTCTCGACGTCCGCCCCGATGTCGTCGCCCTCGCCGGGCGCGCCGTCGCCCGGCCGGTCGTCGAGCGTGAT
The DNA here is from genome assembly GCA_963827335.1 of uncultured Solirubrobacteraceae bacterium. Classification (GTDB taxonomy): domain Bacteria; phylum Actinomycetota; class Thermoleophilia; order Solirubrobacterales; family Solirubrobacteraceae; genus DASQMT01. The sequence continues at coordinate 116,468 of CAWHAP010000018.1, read as the reverse complement.
CGTCATCGGCGCGTCCTGCGCGCCGAAGTCGACCTGATCGGTCCCGGGCCCGCCGCGCACGACATCCGCGCCCGGACCCGGCGAGACCCGGTCGGCGCCCGGACCGCCGGACAGCACGTCGTCGCCCGCGCCGCCGGTCAGGTCGTCGTCGGCGGCGCCGCCGAGGAGGGCGTCCGCGCCCGCGCCGCCCGACAGCTCGCCGCGCTCGTAGCCCGCGAGCTGCTCCAGCGAGACGCGCCGGCTCCCGGCGCCGCCCGTGACGACGACGACCAGACCGGCGGCGGGGGTGCAGCGCACCGTCGCGCCGCCCCCGGCGCAGCCGGCTCCGGCGTGGAGCGGTGCCGCGGCGTCCGCCACGACGACGGAGCCGTCGCCGGGCGCGGTCAGCGCGAGGACGTTCGTCTCACCCGGCAGGGCGATGACCTGGAGCTGCACGAGCGGCCCGCCGGGCGTGACCGGCCGGAGCTGCACGACCGCGGCGCCGGCCGTGGACGCGTGCAGCGCGATGGCGGCGGTGAGCAGGAGGACCCGGCGCACCGCGCGACACTACCCGACGACGCCCGTAGGGCGCCGGGGGCGTTGCTAGACGGCGGAGACCTCTTCCTCTTCCGCGACGCGGAAGGAGGATCCGCAGCCGCAGGCCGCGATGACGTTCGGGTTCTCGACCTTGAAGCCGGCACCCTGGAGGCTCTCGACGTAGTCGACGATCGCGCCCTTGACGTACGGGAGGCTCGGGCCGTCGACGAGCAGGCGCAGGCCGTGATCCTCGAAGATCTCGTCGCCGTCGCGCACGGTGTCGAAGGCCAGGGCGTACTGGAAGCCCGAGCAGCCACCGCCGCGCACGCCGACGCGCAGCCCGGAGGTGTCCATGTCGGCGCCCTGGGAGGCCAGGAACTCCTTGACCTTCTCAGCGCCCTTTTCGGTGAAGGTGATCACGTTTCGCGACTCCTGGGTCTCCGTCGGGAGGTCCAATGCTTTACGAAGTGTAGCGAGTCCGACGGACCCCGCTACGCTACGGATGTGCCGACCACCGACGAGCTCAGGCAGCGCATCGAGACGTCCATCCCGGGGGCGCGGGCCGAGGTCGTCGACCTCAACGGCGGTGGCGATCACTTCCGTGCCACGGTCATCGCCCCCGAGTTCGCCGGGTTGAGCCGCATCGAGCAGCACCGGCGCGTCTATGCGGTCTTCGGACCCGACATCGGCGGCCCGATCCACGCGCTCTCACTCGTCACCCGAGCCGAAGGCTAGGAGTCTTTCCTCTCATGAGCACCTCCCCCGAGCAGCAGATCAGCACGGCGATCCAGGAGGCCATCGCCGGCAACGAGGTCATCCTCTTCATGAAGGGCACCCCCGAGGCGCCCCGCTGCGGGTTCTCCGCGCGCAGCGTCGCGGCGCTCGAGGCGCTCGGCACGCCGTTCGCGGCGGTCGACATCCTGCCCGACCCGCGCATCCGCCAGGAGCTGTCCGCGCTCTCGAACTGGCCGACGATCCCGCAGCTCTTCGTGCGCGGCGAGCTGGTCGGCGGCTGCGACATCATCACCGAGATGTACGAGTCGGGTGAGCTGGCGGAGACGCTCGGCGTCCAGCCGCCCGCCGCCGCGCCGGACGACGCGCCCGCGGCCACGGAGGCCGGCGCGCCGATGACCATCGAGAACCGCCTGAACTAACTAGAGGTCCCGGCGGCGGAAGGCCGCCACCGAGACCGCGCCGACGGCCACCAGGTAGGCGAGCGACCAGAGCCACAGCCCGGCGCCCGCCGCCTGGGCGCCGCCGAACGGCCCCAGGTCGATCGCGAGCCGGGTGAAGCCGACGGTGTCCGCGGTCAGGTCGGACAGGCCCGCCTGGTAGAGCGCCTCGAACGGCAGCGCCCACGTCGCGATCCTGGCGACGTCCTGCAGGCTGTCGGAGCCGATCGCCTCCCCGATCTGGCCGAGCAGGCCCGCGGTCAGGCCGGCGCCGAACAGCATGAACACGGCGATGCCGTTCGCCGTGGCGGCGAGCACGATCGAGCCGGCGAGCGAGAGCGCGGCGAGGATCGCCACGCCGGCCGCCAGCGTCAGCAGCGGCACCAGCGTGCGGTCCGGCCACCAGCCGCCGAGCGCGTGCGTGATCACGAACGCGCTGAGCGCCACCACGATCACGTACGGCGCGCAGACCGACGTGGCGCCGAGCCAGCGGCCGAGCAGCAGCGTCCGGCGCGGCAGCGGGCGCACGAGCAGCGGCTGCAGCAGGCCGCGGTCGGCATCGCCGCGCACGGCGCCGAGCGTCAGGAACACGGCGAGGATCGCGCCGAGGAAGAGGATCGCGAACATGGCCAGGCCGGCGAGCGTGGCGCCGATCACGGCGTCGGGCTCGACGCCCGACTCGGTCGGGCCGAACTCGTCGGCGGCCTCGAACGCCTGCCACGTCGCGAGGCCGTAGAGCACGAGGAAGACGAGCGTCAGCAGGCCGATGACCACGAACACGCGCCGGCGCAGCGACTCGCGCAGCGAGAACCCGGCGACGATCAGCGCGCCGCGCAGCTCGCCGGGCGGGTCGGGTGCGACCGTCACGCTCACGCGACCGGCTCCTGCGCCGTGCGCCCGACCGCCTCGAGGTAGGCGTCCTCGAGCGTCGAGGTGAGGATCCGCACGCCGTAGACGTCCTCGCCGGCCGCGACGAGGTCGCGCACGATCCGGGGCGCGTCCTCGCGCCGGGCGTCGGGCAGCGTCCGCCAGCCCTCGGCCGTCTCGACCTCCACGCCGCCGGCGCGGCTCAGCTCCGCGGGCGTGCCGGCGGCGACGACCGCGCCGCCGTCGATGATCGCCACGCGGTCGCACACCAGCTCGACCTCGGACAGGAGATGCGAGTTGAGCAGCACGGTGACGCCGCGCTCGCGCAGGCGCTCCATCAGCGCGCGGACCATGTGGCGCCCGGCGGGGTCGAGCGCGCTCGTCGGCTCGTCGAGCAGCAGCAGCCGGGGATCGCCGATCAGGGCCTGGGCGAGGCCGAGGCGCTGCTGCATCCCCTTGGACATCGCGCCCACGCGCCGGTCGGGGACGTGTCCGAGCTCCACGAGCTCGAGCAGCGCGCGGCGCTCCTCGGCCCCGCCGGCCGACCCGGTCAGCCGCTGGTGCAGGGCGAGCAGCTCGTCGGCGGTGCACCAGTCGGGGAAGCGGAACAGCTCGGCGAGGTAGCCGAGCGAGGCGTGCGCGGCGGGCGAGCCCGCCGGGTGGCCGCACACCGCCGCGCTCCCGCCGGTGGGGCGCACGAGCCCGCAGGCGATCTTCACCAGGGTCGACTTCCCGGCGCCGTTGGGCCCGAGCAGGCCGAACAGCTCGCCGGGGCCGAGCTCGAGATCGACGCCGCGCAGCGCCTGCACGGACCCGTAGGCCTTGCGCAGGCCCGTGACCGACAGGACGGGGGCCATCCGCGCGTAGGATCGCAGGGCGATGGCCGCGACGCGCTCCATGCCCCCGCTGCGCTGGGACGGCGCACGGCTCCACGTGCTCGATCAGACGCGGCTGCCGGCGCATGAGGAGGTGCTCGTGCTGGAGGGCGCGGAGGACACCGCGCGGGCGATCGAGCGCCTGGCCGTGCGCGGGGCGCCGCTGATCGGCGTCGCGGCGGCCTACGGGCTGGCCATGGAGGTCGCGCGCGAGCCGACGCTGGGCGCGCTGGAGCGCGGCGCGGAGCGGCTGGGCACGTGCCGGCCGACCGCGCGCAACCTCGCCTGGGCGGTCGAGCGCGTGCGCGCCGCCGCCCTGGCCGCCGGGCCGGTCCGGCTCGCCGGCGCCGCGCTGGCGGCAGCGGAGGCGATCGCCCGCGAGGACGAGGCGGCGAGCGCCGCGCTGGCCGAGCACGGCGCCGCCCTGCTCGACGCGACGCTGCCCCCGGGGCCGGTGACGGTCATGACCCATTGCAACTCGGGCGCGCTCGCGGCCTCGGGCCGCGGCACGGGCCTCGGCGTGATCGCCGCGCTCGCCGACCGCCGCCCGGTGGTGGTGCTGGCGTGCGAGGCGCGGCCGCTGCTCCAGGGCGCGCGCCTGACGGTCTGGGAGCTCGGGCGGCTCGGGATCGAGCACGCGCTGGTGGTCGACTCGGCGGCCGCGGGCCTGATCCGCACGGGCGCCGTCGACGCCGTCGTCACCGGCTTCGACCGGGTGGCGGCGAACGGCGACGTCGCGAACAAGGTCGGCACCTACGGCCTCGCGCTCGCGGCGGGTGCCGCGGGGATCCCCTTCGTCGCTGCCGGCCCGTCGTCGTCGCTCGACGCGACGCTGGCGACCGGCGACGGGATCGAGATCGAGGAGCGCGACGGCGAGGAGGTCCGGACCGCCCTCGGCACGCCCCTGACCGTGCCCGGCACGCCGGTCCGCAACCCGGCCTTCGACGTCACGCCCGCGGCGCTCGTCTGGGCGCTCGTCACCGAGCGCGGCGTCGCGCGGCCCGTCGGCGCGGCGACCGTCGCGGACGTGACCGGGGCCTGAATCAGCGGCGCTTGCGCGCGGCCTCGAGCGCCTCGCCCATCTGCGCCCCGATGCGCCAGTCGCTCGTCATGCGCGCCTTCCACGCCGCGTCGATCGCGGCCCAGCGGCCCGCGGGGACGCCGTGGCGCTGCGCGTAGGCGTCGTAGTCGGCGGGCGGCACGCGGTCGCGCCCGACGCCGATCTCGACCGCGGCCCAGGTCTCGAGCGTCACGCCCTCGATCGACCCGGTGTCGGGCGGGGGCGGCGGAGGCGGCGGCGGGGCGTCCATCGCCGCCTGCCGCTCGGCGCCCCGCTGCTCGTCGAGCTCCGCGATGCTGCCGGGCGGCGGCGCGTCGTCCAGCCCGCCGGCGCGCGCCCGCCACTCGACCGCCGCCGCGGGCCAGTCGACGACGACGCGCGCGGCGTCGCGCGGATCGACCACCACGGGCACGCTGACGCCGGGCGCCGCGATCCAGCGCGCGTAGAACGGGACGTGGTCGCCCGCCGCCGCCTCGCGGCCGCCCGGCAGCGCGAGCACCATGTCCCAGTTCTCCGTCTCCATCCCGAGCACCACCTTGCGCCGGAAGCCGAGGATCTCGGCCCGGGCCGGCGCCCACTGCTCCAACCGCTTGCGCACGCGCGCGTCGAGCGCCCGGTCGCGCACCCCCTCCTCCGGCGGACGGCGGCGCCGGTAGGCCGGCGATCCGGGATGCAGGCCCCAGCGCGCGCACATCGCGGGCCAGTCGAGCACGGCGTGCTTGTCGTCGTGGCGCACGAGCACCGGCATCCCGAGCCGCAACCGCCCGATCGGGGCGACCAGCGGCTCGCAGCCCGCCAGCGGCCCGCCCGTGACCTGGAGGGCGAGCACCTCGGTCGTCGTGTCGTCGCTGGAGTCGCGCCCGATGCCCACGATCACGCCGCTCGCCGCCGTCCCGTCGCGGGCCAGCCTGCCGGCCCGCTTGAGCCGGCCGTCGGACCCGGCCGTCTCCAGCCACCAGAACGGCTTCCCGAGGACGTTGACGACGGCGATCACGCGATCGAGCAGGCTCATCGCCGCGGGAGCCTCTCACACGGCGCGGAAGCGCAAGTGCTCCAGGATCCGCCGCGAGTCGCAGATCGCCTCGCGCCCCAGCACCGCGACGGGCACGACGCGCTGGCCCGTGAGCGCGTCGACCTCGTCGCGCTCCGCGCGCCGCCACGGCACGCGCCGCTCCTCGACGTCGTAGCCGCCGCGCTGCAGCGCGCGGGCCACCCGCCCGCAGGCGCACAGCCGGTCGGTCGGCGTGCGGCAGCGGTAGAGCACGATTCGCTCAGGGGAGGACGCGGCCACCGACCTCCCCGACGGCGCGGGCGGCGGCGGCCGCGAGCTTCCAGCCGACGGGCTGCGAGCGCGGCGCGCGGCGCAGCCGCTCCCCGAGCCGCTCCTCCCACCACCGCACGGTCTCCTCGACCGTGTCCTCGTGCGGCCGCGTCGTCCAGCCCAGCTCGCGCCGCGCCTTGGCCGACCGGCAGGTCCACCAGAGGCCGGCCGCGCGGACCTCGGCCGTGCTGACCGGTGCCGGGAGCGGACCGCGCTCGCCCGCCTCGGCCAGCGCCAGCGCGACGCGCACCGGCAGCTCGAGCGCGGGCGCCTCGATCCCAGAGAGCCGGCTCAGCTCGGCGAACAGCCGCTCCCACGTGTAGTTGCGCGTGCCGAGGATGTAGCGCTCGCCCGGCGTGCCGCGCTCGTCGGCGAGCAGATGGCCGGCGGCGACGTCGGCGACGTCGACCACGTTGATCGCACCCGGGACGTAGGCCGGGATGCGGCGCAGCAGGAAGCGGCGCACGACGCCCGTCGAGCTCGGGCCGAGGTCCCCGCGGCCGAAGACGTGCGCGGGGCAGACGATGACGACGGGCAGGCCGTGCGCGGCGACGCGCAGCGCCTCGGTCTCGGCGGCGTGCTTGGACTCGGCGTAGGGCACGCCGAGCCCCGCCGGGAACGGGCTGCGCTCGTCGACGGCGCCGTGCGGCCGCGCCGGGCCGACGGCGCCGATCGAGGAGGTGTGGACGACGCGCTCGACGCCTGAGCGGAGCGCCTCCTCCAGCACCGTGCGCGTGCCCTCGACGTTGACGCGCGAGAGCTCGGCGGGCGTCGCGCGCAGGTGCGTCGTGCCCGCGACGTGGAAGACGCGGTCGACCCCGCGCAGCGCCCGCCGCAGCGCGGCGCGGTCGCCGAGCTGCGCGGTGACGGCCTCGACGTCGAGCCCGGCCAGCGCCTCGCGCGACGAGCTCGCCCGCAGCGCCACCCGGACCCGGTCGCCGCGCGCCACGAGCGCCCGGGCGACGTGCGACCCGACGAACCCGCTCGCTCCGGTGACGAGGCTGACCGTCATCGCCGCACCGTACCTCCCGGAGCGCAGACGGGAGGCTGCCCTCTTGACGATTCCTCTGTTCGACTCGGTCAGCCGGACGTCGAGCACCGGATAGCCAATAGGGTGATCGAATGCCGGTCGCCATCGTCACGGACTCGACGCACTACATGCCGCGCGAGATCACCGAGCGGCACGGGTTCCACACCGTCTCGCTCTACGTGCGCTGGGGGGACCCGCCGCGCGACGACCGCGAGGCCGACCTGCCCGACTTCGACGCCTTCTACGACCACCTGCGCACGGCGCGCGAGCTGCCGACGACCTCGCAGCCGTCGGTCGGCGACTTCCTCGCCGTCTACGAGCCGCTGATCGAGGCCGGCTCGGACATCCTCTCGATCCATCTCTCCGGCGGGATCTCCGGCACCGTGCGGTCGGCCGAGCAGGCGCGCGACCAGCTCGTCGAGCAGGGGGTCGACGCCGGCCGGATCGTGGTCCTCGACAGCGCGAGCGTATGCGCCGGCGAGGGCCTGATGGCGGTCGCGGCGGCGAACGCGGTCCACGAGGGGGCGGACCTCGCCGGGGCCGTGGCCCGTGCCCGCGCCGCGCGCGAGCAGCTGAAGATCCTCTTCGCCGTCGACACGCTCGAGTTCCTGCGCCGCGGCGGGCGGATCGGCGGCGCCCAGGCGTGGATCGGCTCGACGCTGCGGATCAAGCCGATCCTCGCGATCGAGTCGGAGATCGTGCCGATCGAGCGCGTGCGGACGTGGGGGCGCGCCTTCGAGCGCATGGTCGACCACCTCAGCGCGCTGCGCGAGGACGGCAACGACCGCTTCTTCGTCCAGCACATCCAGGCGGCCGACCAGGCGGAGAAGCTCGCGCAGCGCGGCGAGGCGATCTACGGCCGGCCGCCCGAGTTCGTCTCGGAGATGGGCCCGGTGATCGGCGCGCACGCCGGCCCGGGCCTGATCGGCGTGACCGCCATGCGCCACGACGTGCTCGGCCCCGTGTAGCAAGCAGGAGGCGCCACCCGCGGAGCGAAAGGGATCGGCGATGACGTCGATCCCCCGCGAGGTCAAGCTCGCGCCGCCGCACCTGACGGCGCGCACGGTCCTGCGCACCGTGCTGGTGATCGTCCTCGTCGTCCTGTCGCTGTACCTGATCTACCTGCTGCGCCGGCCGCTGACGTGGATCTTCATCGCGGGCTTCCTCGCCATCGCGCTGTCCGGCCCCGTGAACTGGCTGACCCGGCGGACCGGCAGGCGCGGGCTGTCGATCGCGCTCGTCTACGTCGCACTGATCCTCGTCCCCGTGCTGATCGCGGCGCTGCTCATCCCGCCGATCGTCGAGCAGCTCAACAACCTGATCCAGAACCTGCCCGCCTACGTCGACGACCTGCAGGAGTTCGTCGCGGAGAACGACCGCCTTCGCGAGCTCGAGACGGACTACAACATCACCGCCGAGCTGCAGAAGCAGGCGGCCTCGCTCACCGGGCGCGTGGGCGACGCCGCCGGCATCCTCTCCGACATCGGGCTCGGCCTCGTCAACTCGATCTTCGCCGGCGTGACGATCCTCGTCCTGAGCCTGTTCATGATCGGGTCCGGCCGCACGTGGCTCGACTGGCTCGCCGAGCGTCAGGGTCCCGGTCGCGACGCGTGGCTGAAGAACCTGTTCGACCGGATCGGCAACGCCGTCGGCAACTACGTCGCCGGTGCGCTCGGCCAGGCGCTCGTCGCCGGCATCCTCGCCTACCTCGTGCTGCGCATCCTGGGCATCCCGTACGCCGGGTCGCTCGCGGTGGTGATCTTCCTGCTCGACCTCGTGCCGCTCGTCGGCGCGACGCTCGGCGCGATCATCGTCGGGATCATCACGGTGTTCAACGACTTCCCGACGGACACGATCATCTGGACGATCTGGTCGATCGTCTACCAGCAGGTCGAGAACAACATCATCCAGCCGCGCATCCAGGCCAAGGCCGTGCAGGTGCACCCCTTCGTGGTGCTCACCTCGGTGCTGTTCGGCTCGACGCTGTTCGGCGTGCTCGGCGCGCTGCTGGCGATCCCGGTCGCGGCCGCGATCCAGATCTCGATCGTCGAGTACAGCCGCTTCCGCGAGCCCATCCTGCCGGTGGGCGGGGACGGCGACGAGCCGCCCCCATCCGCACCGCCGAGCACGCCGCTGCCGGCGCCTGCGGCCTAGTCGTCGTCGCCGCTCACGAGGCCGACGAGCGCGGCGATGCCGCCGCCGAGCACGAAGCCCGCCACGGCGGCGCCGATCAGCACCTGCTTGCGGTGCTTGCGCAGCTGCTTGCGCCAGTCGGTGGCCTCGGTCACCTCGGCGCGCAGGCGATCGACGGCGAGGCCGAGCTCGGCGCGGTTGGCCTCGATCGAGCGCCGGATCTCCTCCGGGCTGCGGGTGGCCGCCATCAGCGCGCCACCTCCCTCGGCGCCGGCTTGCCGACCGCATGGCCCGCAGGCTTCGCGGTCAGCGTGCCCTTGATCAGCTGCGCCTCCTCGATGGCCATCTGCGGCGTCGGCGGCGATCCCTTCTTGACGAAGCGCATCGCGAGCATGCCCGCGATGGCCCCGATCAGGAGGATCAGGACCCCGACGATGAGGAAGCCGAGCCACGGGCTGTCGCCCACGCCGATGAGCTCCCACAGGCCCCAGGCGAACGAGTGCAGCAGGTAGATCAGCGCGAACACGGCGAAGATGCCGGCGACGATCCCGAACACGGCGCCCTTGACGAGCTTCGTGATCTTGTCGGTCATCTCCGCCTTGGCCAGCTCGATCTCCTCGTGGACGAGGAGCTGGGCCTTCTGGGTGACGTCCTGGATGGCGCGAGCGAGCTCGCTGGTGTCGTTCTCGGGCATCAGTCGGCGATCTTCTTGAGGATCCGGGCGAACAGGAACGCGCCGGCGAATGCGGCGGCGACGTACAGCTCGGGCTTGTCGGGCCCGTCGGCGGACTCGGCGGCCGGGGGTCCGGCGGGCTCGGGGCGCGCGTGCGCGCCGGCGCGCGCCGCGGCGCTGGCCTTCGGGTCGGAGCCGATGCCGAGGCCCGGCGACGCCACGGTCGCGCCGGACACGGTGGCCGTGCGCCCCTCCGACTTCGTGGCCTGCGCGGCCTCGGCGGCCCGCTCGGCCTGCGCACGCTGCTCCTCGGCCTCCTGGAGCGCGGCCTGCTTGCGCTCCTCGGCCTCGCGGCGCTTGCGGTCCTTCTTGGACTCGGCCTGCTCCGCCTCGGCGACGGCCTCCTGCGCCTTGGCCTGCTCCTCCTCGGCCCGGCGCTCGTCGGTGATCGCCGTCTCGGCGCGCAGCTCGGCGGCGCGGGCCTCGGCGTCGGTGCGATCGGCCTGTGCGCCGGCCTCGTCGCGTGCGGCGGTCTCCTGGGCGCGCTCGGCCGACCACTCCTGGGTGGAGGCCTCCTCGCTCGCGGCGTGCGCGCCTGGCTGGTTCTCGGGTTCCTGGCTCACTCGGGAGGATCTTCCCCGAAGGCCCGGACCCAAATCGCGTTCGCGAGCTTCGTGGTGGCGATGGAGGCGAGCGCACCCAGCCCGGCCAGCAGGCCCGAGTACATCAGGCGCTTGACCATGTCGTTGTCGGTCATGGCCGGGCAGTCTAGGCACGCGCCCCGTCGGGATGCGCGTCGAGGCCGTCGCAGATCGTCTCCACGATGTACCGCTTGGCGCGGCCGTAGTCGTCCTCGCCCTCCTCGAGCAGTCCGAAGATCCACCCCGTCAGGACCTGCTCGATCGCGCCGTAGAACGCCATCGCGGCGAACTGCGGGCTGACCGCGTCGCGGAACGTCCCGGCCGCCTGGGCGCCCTCGACGATGTCAGCGATCCGCACATAGGCCTTGCGGATCTCGTGCAGGTGCGTCTGCCCGAACGTGTTCGCGGCGCGCGTGACCTCGACGATGATCACCTTCATCAGCTCGCGGTCGTGGCGGTAGGAGTCGACGATGAACGACGCGATCGCCGCCAGCTTCTCCCGCGGGCCGATCGGCTGGGCGTCGATCTCGTCGATGGCGGCGAGCATCAGCTCCCAGCGCTCGAGGAACAGCGTGTCGAGCACCTCGTCCTTGGACTGGAAGTAGTGGTAGACGAGCCCGTAGGCGACGCCGGCCTCGTCGGCGATGTCCGAGACGCGACACGTGTGGAACCCCTGCCGCGCGAACACGCGCACGGCCGCGTCGAGGATCAGCCGCCGCTTGTCGACCGCGGCGGCCTTCACGCGCGGGCCTCCTCGGGCCACCGGTAGGCGGCCGCCTGCCGGTTGGCGAGCGAGGGCAGCTTCGTCCGGATCGCCTCGAGCCGGTCGAGGTCGAGGTCGGCGACGACGAACGTCTCGGCGTCGGGCGCCTGCGCCAGCACGAGGCCCCAGGGGTCGACGATCATCGAGCGCCCGCCGGCGCGCAGCCCCGGCGCGAACTCGCCGATCTGGTTCGCGGCCACCACGAAGCACTGGTCCTCGATCGCCCGCGCGCGCAGCAGGACCTCCCAGTGGTCGCGCGTCGTCGTCTCGGTGAACGCGGCCGGGACGGTCATCACCTTGGCGCCGCGGACCGCGAGGATGCGGAACAGCTCGGGGAAGCGCAGGTCGTAGCAGATGGTCAGCCCCAGCCCGGTGCCGTCGGCGAGCGCCGAGGTGGCCGGCACGTCGCCGGGCGCCTCGTGCTCGGACTCGCGGTAGGTGCGCCCGCCGACCTCGACGTCGAACATGTGGATCTTGCGGTAGGTGGCGCGGTCCTCGCCGTCGGGCCCGATGTGGACGCTGGTGTTGGCGCCGCGGTCGGCGCCCTCGACCCGCTCGGCGATCGAGCCGGCGACGAGGTCGACGCCGAGCTCGCGCGCCGTCGCGCGCGCCCAGGCGAGGGCGGGGCCGTCGAGCGGCTCGGCGCCCGCCGCGGTCTGCTCCGGCGTGCCCAGCACGGGCCACTTCTCGGGGAGCACGACGAGCTCGGCGCCTGCGGCGGCGGCGGCGCGGGTGAGCCGGTCGGCCGCCTCGAGGTTGCGGTCGCGGTCTGGCGTAGAGCTGAGCTGCACGGCTGCGGCGCGCATGGCGATCTCCTCCTCGGGCGCAGATTGACTCGTCAGTCAACCCCGGAGGAGCGAGGATACCCCGGATGCCGATGCACAAGAGCTGGACGTGGGTGGGGGCCTTCGGGCCCGACGTCATGCTGTGCGCCGCGACCGCGCGGGTCGGGCCCGCGCGGACCGCGTGGTGGGCGGTGTGGGACGGCGAGCGCCTGCACGGCCGCACGTACCGGCGCCATGGGCCGGTCGTCGCGACGCCGGGCCGCGTGCAGGTGCCGGGCGTGCTCGACCTGGCCGTCGAGCCGGGCGCGCCGTGGGCGGTGCGCACGGGCGCCATGTGGACGCGCAAGCGGCCCGCGCGCGTGCAGGGCACGGCGCTCGGGCGCGCCGTCGACCTGGCCGGCCTGGTCGACGAGTCCGCCGGGCGGCACCCGCGCCGGATGGCCTGGTGGTGGTCGGCCGGCGCCGGCGAGCTGGCCGACGGGCGCCCGGTGACGTGGAACCTCGTCGACGGCCTGCACGACGGCGCCGAGGGCTCCGAGCGGGCGGTCTGGGTCGACGGCGTCCCGCAGCACGTGCCGCCGCAGCCCTTCCACGGCCTGGCCGGCGTCGGCGACCTCCGCTTCACGGCGCTGGCGACCCGCGCGCGCAGGGAGAACCTGCTCGTGATCGCCTCGGACTACGAGCAGCCGTTCGGCACGTTCGCCGGCGCGCTCCCGGTCGCCGGCGACCTGCGCGCGGGGTGGGGCGTCATGGAGCGCCACCGCGTGCGCTGGTGACCCGCCGCAGCTCCTCGAGCAGCATCTTGGAGTGCATGGCGCCGATCAGCTCGCGCAGCGGCTCGCGGCCCGCGCGGACGAGCGCCGCCGCGCGCTCGGGGTCGATCTCCCCGAGGCGCGCCACGAGCACCTCGATCTCCTTCTCGACGAGCGGGCGCAGCGCGTCGCGGTAGCGGAGCGTGTCGTACACGGTGAAGCCGAGCGCCTCGTCGTAGCCACCCGCCCGGAAGCGGGCGATCGCGGCGATGACCGCGACGTCGTCGGGGTCGTAGCCGTCGTCGTCGGGCGTGAGCACGCCGAGCTCGGCGAGGCGGTCCAGCACGTTGTCCGGCAGCTCGACGGCGTCGCGCGGCGTGCGCGGCGGGCGCTCGGCCAGGAGCTCCTTGATCAGCCGGAGCGGCAGGAAGCGCTCCTCCTGGAGCCGCTTGATGAGCCGGATCCGCTCGACGTACTCCGGCGGGTACCAGGCCATGTTGCGCGACGTGCGGACGATCCCGTCCTGGTCGCCGAGCAGGCCCTCGCGCAGGTAGTGCTTGATCGTGCCGGCCGAGACGCCCGAGGCGTCGGCCAGCTCGCTCATCTTCAGGCCGGGCCGGACGCTCATGCCAGGAAGCTCCCCGCCGTCACGTCGTCGGGGCCGGCCACCGCGCCGGCGGCCCTGAGCTCCTCGACCGCGCCGGCGTCGTAGCCGAGGGCGGCGAGCACCGCGTCCGTGTCGGCGCCGAGCGCCGGGCCGGGGCGCGTCCCGTCCGGCGGCGTGCGCGAGAGCGCGACCGGCGGGCCGAGCAGCCGCACGGGACGCTCCGCGCCCGGCTGGTCGACGGTGACGACGGCGCCGGGATCGGCATCGAGCGCCTCGTCGAGGTCGAGCACGGGCTCCAGGCAGCACGGGTGCGCGCCGGCGAACGCCGCCCACTCGGCGCGGGTCCGCGCCGCGAAGACCGCCTCCAGCTCGCCGGCGACCGCCGGGTCCAGCTGGCGGTCCTCCAGGTCCGGGCGGGCGAGGCCCGCGCACAGCGCCTGCCAGAACTTCGGCTCGAGCGCCCCGAGCGCGACCCAGCCGTCGGCGCACGCGTAGGTCCGGTAGCAGGCGAGCCCGCCGGCCAGCTCGAGCTCGCCGCGGCGCGGGACGGCGGCGTCGGCGAAGTAGCGGGCCGCGACCATCGCCAGCCAGCTCTGCGCGCCGCGGGTCATGCTCACGTCGACCAGCTGGCCCTCGCCCGACCGGTCGCGCTCGTGCAGGGCGGCCAGGATGCCGAACGCGGCCATCAGGGCGCCGCCGCCGAGGTCGGCGATCTGGCCGGCGGCGGCGACCGGAGGCCCGTCGCGCTCGCCGGTCAGCCCGAGCAGGCCGCCGCGGGCGAGGTAGTTGAGGTCGTGGCCGGGCCGGTCGCGGTCGGGGCCGTCCTGGCCGTAGCCGGTGATCGCGCAGTACACGAGGCCGGGATGCTCGGCCCGCAGGCGCTCGTAGCCGACGCCGAGGCGGTCCATGACGCCGGGCCGGAACGACTCGAGCAGCACGTCGTGCTCGCGGACGAGCCGGAGCAGCACCTCCTGACCTTCTCTCACCTTCAAGTTGAGCCTGATGGATTGCTTCCCGCGGTTGAGCGCGAGGAACATCGCCGACGCCGCGCTCGGCTGCGCGCCCGGGTGCTGCGGCGGCGCCCAGCGGAGGTAGTCGCCGGCCCCGGTGTCCTCGACCTTGAGCACCTCGGCGCCGTAGTCGGCCAGCAGCAGCGAGCAGTAGCCGCCCGGCAGCAGGCGCGAGAGGTCGAGCACGCGGATCCCGGCCAGCGGCCCGCTCACGCCGCGATCCCCAGCAGCTCCCGGGCCTCCGCGACCGTGGCCACCCGCCGGCCGGCGTCGCGCGTCATGCGCGCGGCACGTGCCACCAGGTCGCCGTTCGACCGGGCCATCGCCCCGTCCGGCAGGTAGAAGTTGTCCTCCAGGCCGACGCGGACCGACCCGCCCAGGGCGAGCGCGCCCGCGATCAGCGGCCACTGGCCGCGCCCGATCCCGATCAGCCCCCAGTGGCTGCCGGCCGGCACGTTGTCGACCATCGCGGCGAGGTTGCGCGCCGTCGGCGGCACCCCGCCGAGCACGCCCATCACGCACGACACGTGCAGCGGCGGGTGCAGCACGCCCTTGTGCACGAGCGGCTCGAGCGAGCCGACGTGCCCGAGGTCGAAGCACTCGTGCTCGGGCTTGATGCCGAGCTCGTTCATGGCCTCGAGCAGGGCGACGATCTCCTCGAACGGGTTCGCGAACAGCATCGAGAACACGAAGTCGCGCCGGCTGCGCGAGTACTTCGCGTAGTTCATCGAGCCCATGTTCAGCGCTGCGACCGCCGGGCGCAGCGCGCGCAGGTAGGCGATCCGGTCCTCCAGTGGCACGCCGATCGTGCCCGTCGAGTAGTTGACGACCACGTCGACCTCGGCCGTGATCGCCTCCGTGATGGCGCGGAAGTCCTCGGTGGCGTAGCTCGGCGTCCCGTCCGGCCGCCGGGCGTGGATGTGGATCATGCCCGCGCCCTCGTCGACCGCCCGCCGCGCCTCGGCCGCATACTCCTCGGGGGTGTACGGGATCGCCGGGCACTGGTCGCGGTTCGCGACCGCGCCGGAGATGGCGCAGGTGAGCAGGACGGGATCGTCGGCGGCCATGGGCTCCTTCTGGAGAGTGAAACGTGCCACTCCTCACTCTGCCGCACGCCCCGGCGGCTCGCAAGCATAGGATCGGCCCGCCGTCGGGTATCCCTCTCCGCGGAAGGAACCACTGGAGAAAGGCACCAACGTGATCGGCAACATCATCGCCGCGATCTTCATCGGCATCATCGCGGGCTACCTCGGACGGCTGCTGCTGCCCGGCAAGGACCCGATGGGCTTCGTGGGGACCGTGGCCGCGGGCATCCTCGGCGCGCTCGTCGGCTACTTCATCTTCACGCAGCTGCTCAACATCGGCGACGACGACAAGTTCGACCTCGGCGGGATCCTCGGCAGCATCATCGGCACCATGATCGTGCTGTTCATCTGGCGCCAGATCGCGGGCCGCGGCGACCGCACCCCGGCCGGCACCGGCCGCACCGCCGTCTAGCTCGAGCGGAGGGGGATCTCGGCGCGCAGCCGGGTCCCCCGCCCCGCCGGGCTGTCGAGCGCCAGCGTGCCGTCGAGCGCGGCCAGGCGGTCGGCCAGCCCGCGCAGGCCCGAGCCGCGCGCCGCGTCGGCGCCGCCGACGCCGTCGTCCTCGACGAGCACGCTCACGCGGCCGTTGCGCCCGCGCACGGTCACGCTCGCCTCGGTCGCCTGCGCGTACTTGGCCACGTTGGCGAGCGCCTCCGAGACGACGAAGTAGGCGGCGGACTCGACGGGCCCGGGGAGCCGCCCCGCGACGTCGGCCACGACCGCGACGGGCACCGGCGCGCGCGCCACGAGCG
Source organism: uncultured Solirubrobacteraceae bacterium (assembly GCA_963827335.1). GTDB lineage: Bacteria > Actinomycetota > Thermoleophilia > Solirubrobacterales > Solirubrobacteraceae > DASQMT01. The sequence goes on along the minus strand of CAWHAP010000018.1, from coordinate 100,426 downwards.
TCCGCAGCGCCGGCTCGAGCCCGCGCTCGGTGAGGACGGCGGGGTGGATCCCGCGCGCCAGCTCGCGCAGCTCGGCGAGGCTCGTCTGCAGCTCCTCCTGCGCGGTGTCGAGCAGGCCGGCGAGCTCCGCGTCCTCACCCGCCCGGCGCCGCGCGGTGCGCAGCAGCATGGCGAGCGCGACCAGGCGCGACTGCGCGCCGTCGTGCAGGTCGCGCTCCAGGCGCCGCCGCGCCGCGTCGCCCGCCTCGACGAGCCGCGCGCGCGACGCCCGCAGCTCCTCCAGGCTCTCGCGCAGCTCCGCGTCGAGGTGCGAGACGTGCGTGCGCAGCAGGCTGCCCAGGAACGCGAACGGCAGCAGGGCCGTCGAGACGATCGCCGCCCAGAAGGCCGCGTCGCCGGCGCCCGCCCGGGCGGCCGTCACGAGCACGAACGTCAGCAGCGCGCACGCGTAGACCGGGATCAGCTGCAGCCGCTCCTCCGGCGTCGCGGCGCGCAGCTTGACCGTCGTGCGGGCGAGCACGGCGGCGAGCAGCAGCGCGTAGAGCACCACGCCGAGCGCCGTGCCGAAGCTCGCGAGGCCGGGGTCGCGGTCGATCAGCAGCAGGTTCTCGGGGCACGCGTCGCAGCCCAGCTCCGGCGGGCCGGCGAAGAACAGGGCCGGGACGAGGCCGAAGGTGATCACCGGGTAGCCGACGAGCACGAGCGCCCGGTCCTCCCAGGCCGTCGGGCGCCCGCTCGGGAAGCTCACGCCGATGTGCAGCAGCACGCCGCCCCACACGCCGCTGAAGACGAGCGCCGCCGTGTAGGGCAGGGCCGCGTCGGACGACTCCAGCGTGGTCAGGAACCAGGCGAAGCCGAGCCACACCATCAGCACGCCGATGCGGCTCTCCGGCCGGCGGCGCCATGCGTAGAGCCCCGTGAACACGAAGCTCCAGCCCACGGCGGGGCCGAAGACCGCCCAGGCGACCTGCGCGTCGCGGTGGTCGCTCGTCAGCGCCACCGCGATCGCCCCGGCGCCGGCGGCGAGCGCGGCGAGCACGATGAAGCGGACCATCCGGCTGTCAGTTCAGCAGATCGCCGCGAGCGCGCCCGAGGTTGAAAACGTCCGGCACCTCCGCGAGAATCGATTTTCGATGGTGGCTGAACCGAGCGACTCGCCGCTGCTCCGGAGCAGCCTGCGCGAGCGCATCAAGGACGTGATGCTCCAGCGCATCGTGGCGGGGGTGTACGAGCCGGGCTCGCGGTTGGTGGAGACGCGCATCGCGCAGGAGCTGCGCGTGTCGCAGGCCTCCGTGCGGGAGGCGCTGCGCGACCTCGAGCACATCGGGTGCGTCGTCTACGAGCCCTATCGCGGCTGCTCGGTGCGCAGCTTCTCGCTCGACGAGCTGCTCGAGGCGTTCCCGGTCCGGGCCGCGCTGGAGTCGCTCGCCGCGCGGCTGGCCGCCGCGCAGATGACCGACGCCGAGCTGCGCGAGCTCGACGCGCGCTACGACGCGATGCTGGCGGCGGCGCGCGCCGGCGACGCGCACGAGCAGTCGCAGGCCGACGCGGCGTTCCACGCCGCCGTCACCCGCGGCGCGCGCAACGCCACGCTCGAGCGCCAGTGGTCGTTCCTCGAGCCCTACTCGCGCACGTTCGTGACGGTCTCGCAGCCCGGCATCGACCTCGTCGCGGTCTCCGAGGCACACCTCCCGGTGCTCGAGGCGCTGAAGGCCCGCGACGGCGAACGGGCCGCCGCGGCGATGCACGAGCACCTGATGCAGGCCGCCGAGAACCTACGCCAGGCCCAGTAGCCCGCGGGCGCCCGCCGCGTCCACCGGCGCGCGGTCGAGCAGCGGGGCGAGCGTCATCGCCTTCTCGACGAGCTCGGCGTTGGACGCCGCCCGGCGGTCGGCGGTGACGCGCAGGTTGTCCTCGAGGCCGACGCGCATGTGCCCGCCGAGCATCAGCGCCGCCGCCGCGAGGTGGAACTGGCCGGGGTAGCCGACCCCCGCGGCCGACCACGTGTAGCGGTCCCCGAACAGCTCGGTCGCCGTGCGGCGCATGTGCCCGAGCTGGTCGATCGAGGCCGCGTTCGCGCCGAGCACGCCGAGCACGAACTGCACGTGGATCGGGAAGTCGACGAGCCCCTCGTCCGCCAGGTGGGCGAGGTTGTAGAGATGGCCGACGTCGTAGACCTCGTACTCCGGCTTCGTCCCGGCCGCGCGGAACAGCCCGGCGAGCCCGTGCATGTCGGCGAACGTGTTCTTGAAGACGTAGTCGCGCGTGCCCTCGAGGTACTCGACCTCCCACGGCGCCATCTCCGGCCGCTGCCGCGCCTTGAAGATGCCGAAGTTGAACGAGCCGCAGTTGAACGTCGCCATCTCGGGGCGGCACTCGGTCACGACGCGGGCGCGCTCCTCGATCGACATCCCCACGCCGCCGCCGCTGGTCGGCTGGACGATCGCGTCGCAGCGCTCGCCGATGCCGGCGAGCACCTCCCGGAACAGGCCGAGGTCGGCGATCGGCTTGCCCGTGTCCGGCTCGCGCACATGGATGTGGACGATCGCCGCACCGGCCGCGCTCGCGGCGACCGCCGAGTCGACGATCTCCTCGGGGGTGACGGGGATCGCGGCGCTCTGGCCGGGCACGCTCATGCCGCCCGTGATGGCGCAGGAGCAGAAGACGGGCGCCTCCTTCACGGCTGCACCACCACCTTGAGCGCGCCGCCGATCCGCTCCGTGAACGTCTTGTAGGCGTCCGGGAACTCCTCGAGCGTGAACGAGTGCGTGATCAGCTCGCCCAGCCGCACGCGGCCCGCCGCGACGAGCGCGATCACCTCGGGCATCTCGCCCGCCGCGGCGCGCACGCCGGCGATCTCGATCTCGTCGAGCACGACGCGCTGGAGCGGGATCGCGGCATCCTCGTGCGGGATCCCGATCACCGCGACGCGGCCGCCCTTGCGCAGCATCGCCACGCACTGGCCGAGCGCGGCGGCGTCGCCCGAGCACTCCAGCGCCACCTCGGGCCCGTGCCCGCCCGTCAGCTCGCGCACGGCCGCCACCGGGTCGCCGGCCGTGAAGTCGACCGTCTCGTGCCCCAGCGCCGCGGCCTTCTCCAGCCGCGCACCGCGGCCGACCACGATCACGCGGCCCGCGCCGAGCGCCCGCGCGCACTCCGCCACGAGCAGCCCCATCACGCCCGGCCCGACCACCACGACCGTGTCGCCGGGCGCCTGGCCGCCGCGCTTGACGGTGTGCAGTGCGATCGCGGCGGGGTCGAGCATCGCCGCCTCGGCGTCGGAGAGGGCGTCGGGCACCGGGAAGACGCTGCGCACCGAGTGCACGACGTAGTCGGCGTAGGCGCCGTCGGTGTTGTGCCCGTACTGGTGGTGCAGCCGGTCGTCGCCGAAGTTCTCGCACAGGTTGTAGCGGCCGGCGATGCACTTGCGGCAGTAGCCGCACGGGGCGTGCGACGTGCCGGCCACGCGCGTGCCGACCGCCCACCCCAGGTCCTCGGCGCCGGGGCCGAGCTCGACGACGTCCCCGCACCATTCGTGCCCCGGTACGAGCGGCCACTCCTTCGGCCAGAAGCCCGGGAAGTGGCCCTGGATGATGTGCGGGTCGGTGCCGCAGATCGTGACCGTGCGCACCTTGCAGAGGACCTCATAGGGCCCCGGCGACGGGCGCGGCACGTCCTCGATCGCGAACGCGTCCGGCGCGCGCACGACCAGCGCGCGCATCAGACCACCGCCACCGGGTCGATCATCGAGCCGGTGGCGCCGCGGATGGCCAGCGGCAGCGCGACGAACAGGAACTCGCGCACCTGCGCGGCGGCGAGCGCCTCGAGGTCCAGGCTCTCCATGATGTACACGCCTTTCTCGATCAGCAGGAGGGTGTGGACGGGCTGCGGGTTCGCCGGCTCGCCCGGGTCGGGCGCGGGCTGGACCTCGAACGTCTCGGTGTCGCTCCCCACGGCGGCGACGCCGCGCTCGGCGAGCAGCCGCGCGGCGGAGATGTCGGGGCCCGCCCCGCGGTGGCGGGCGAGCGCGTCGGCGTCTGGCCACACGCTCAGGTAGCCCGTGCGGACCAGGGCGACGTCGCCCGCGCCGGCCGCGACCCCGGTCGCCGCCTCGATCGCGCGCAGCTCCGCCTCCGTCACCGCCTCGCCCGCGGGCAGCGCGGCGACGCCGCGGTGGCCCGGCACGTCGTAGAGCACGCCGCGCCGCCACAGCGGCGGGATCTCGGTCGCGTCGCCGACGAGCGGCCCGAAGTCGCCGAGGTCGGTGTCCGCGCTCCCGCCGTGCCAGCGGTCCTCCGCCCCGACCGTCATGTGCCCGTGGGCGTCGATGTGGGCGCCCGTGTGCTGGCTGCCGAGCACGAGCTCGCTCATGTAGCCCAGGCCGGCGTCGTTGACCGGGCCCCACGGCTCGTCGCCGGCGGCGCGGATCCCCTGCGGGGTGCGGTAGGAGAGGACCTGGAACGGCGGGTGGCCGGGGAACAGGGGCATGCCGGGGAAGCGCTCGCCGGCGAGCCGGTAGATGCGGCCCGCGCGCACGAGCGCGGTGGCGGCGAGCACGCGCGCCGGATCGGGCGCGGCGGCGTCGGCGGCCGGCGTGCCCGGGCGCACGATGCCGCGGGCGGGGTCGCCGCGCAGCTGCGCCAGCGCCCGGGCCACCCGCGGGGCCGCCTCCGCGCGGGCGCGGGTCAGCCCCGGCGCGATGCGGTGGAGCGAGTGCCGGAGCTTGGCCGCCGCGTTGTCGCCGTAGCCGCGCTCGGACCAGGCCAGGACGAGCGGGACCATCGTGTCCAGGAACGACAGCGAGTCGGCGGCCTGCAGCAGGTCGGCCTCCGGCGTCCCGCCGTCCTCGTGCATGCGCACGAGCGCGTCCGCGTCGCGCACGAGCGCGGGGTCCGCGCCCTGCTCGCGGAGCCAGGCGGCGACCTGGTCGGCGCAGCGGTCCTGGTGCCAGCGGTTGTAGGCCGCGTCGTCCCAGTCGCGGGCGGAGTCCCAGGTCGCGTCCGGGTCGGGGAACGCGCGCTCGATGTCGTGGGTGACGGCGGCGATGCGCAGGGCCTCGGAGGCGCCCGGGTCGAGCATGTCGACCCACTCGAGCGTGCGCACGAGGTGCCGCGCGTGCGGATGGACGTCCTCCACCCACGCCCGGGCGGCGTCGACCAGCGCGGTCATGCCGCGCCCCGCAGCTCGCGCGCCGCGGTCCGTACGGCGTCGGCGATCTTCACGTAGCAGCCGCAGCGGCACAGGTTGCCGCCGAGCGCCTCGGCGATCTCCGCGTCGTCGGGCTCGGGGTTCTCGGCCAGCAGCGCGCGCACGGTGAGGACGAAGCCCGGCGTGCACCAGCCGCACTGGAACGCGCGCTCGGCGGCGAACGCGCGCACGACGGGGTCCGACCCAGGCAGGCCCTCCGCCGTCGTCACCTCGCGGCCGGCGGCGCGCGCCGCGAGCGTCAGGCAGCCGGACACGGGCGCGCCGTCGACGAGCACGGTGCAGGCGCCGCAGACGCCGATCCCGCACGTGGCCCGCGCGGAGGTCAGGCCCGCGCGCTCGAGCACGCCGAGCAGCATCTCGGTCGGCTCGCACTCGTACTCGTGCCGCCGGCCGTTGAGCGTGCATTCGGCCTTCATCGGCGGTCGATCGCCTCCAGGACCCGCTCGGCGGTCATCGGCAGCTCGTGCAGGTCGAGGCCGAGCGAGTGCAGCGCGTTGCCGATCGCGGCGGGCACGGGCGGCAGCACCGTCTCGCCCAGCCCGTGGACCTCGGCGCCCTCGCGCTCGAGCAGCTCGTGCGTGAAGCGGGTCGGCAGGTCGCCCGCGGCGGGGACGTTGTAGTCCGACAGGTTCGCGTTGGCGACCTGGCCGCCGGCGAAGTCGATCGCCTCGAAGAGCGCGGTGCCGAGGCCCATGATCATCGAGCCCTCGTTCTGCAGCTCGGCGCCGGCGCGGTCGACCACGCGCCCGGCGTAGGCGACCCCGTGGACGTGCTCGACGGCGACCTTGCCCGTCTCCTCGTCGACGTGGACGCGCGCGGCCGCGGCGCCCTGGTGCCAGTGCGTCGAGGCCACCCCCTGGCCGGTGTCGGGATCGAGCCCGCCCGCGTTGACGACCTCGCCGAAGCCGCGCTCGCCGCCGTTCGCGCGCAGGTCGGCGACGGCCGCCTCGAGCGCCCGGCCCATCATGTGCGTCGACCGGCTCGACGTCGTCCGCGTGTCGTACGGAGTCGTGTCCGTGTCGGGGTCTGGCAGCTCGATCTGGCCGGGCTCGCAGCCGAGCTGCTCGGCCGCCATGAGGCGGATCGACGCCTTCACGCCCTGCCCCATCTCGCACGAGGCGCTGCGGACGACGTAGCCGATCGGCGTGCGCTCGACGGCGATCGCCGCGCGGCTCGGCGTCTGCATGCCCTTGAGCAGCACGCACAGCCCGGCGCCGCGTGGGTCGTCCGCGTAGCCGACGGCGTCGGCCGCCGCCTGCAGGCACTCCTCGAAGTGGACGTCGTGCATGACCTCCCCCGTGGCGAACGCGTCGCCGTCGCGCAGGAGGTTCATCCGGCGCAGCTCGAGCGGGCTCATGTCCAGCTCGTGCGCGAGCGCGTCCATCGCGCGCTCCGACGCCCACACGGACTGCATCGCGCCGTAGCCGCGGTAGGCGCCGTTCGGCGGCAGGTTCGTGTAGACGGCGAGCGCGTCCACGCGCACGTGCGGGATGCGGTACGGGCCGACCCCGGCGTAGCCCAGCTTGGTGGCGACGCCCGGGCCGCAGTCGGCGTAGGCGCCCGTGTCGACCCAGCAGTCGAGCTCCTTCGCGACGAGCGTGCCGTCGCGCCGCGCCCCGAGCCGCACGCGCATGGTCGCCGGATGGCGGTTGAGCGTGACGAACTCCTCCGTGCGGTCGAGCACGGCCTTGACCGGCCGGCCGGCCTTGCGGGCGAGCGCGGCGACGACCGCCTCCGTGCGCACGAACGTCTTGGCCCCGAACGAGCCGCCCATCGGCGGGGCGATCACGCGCACCGCGTCCTCGTCCAGGCCGAACGCGTGCGCGACGTCGGTGCGCAGGTTGAACGGCGTCTGCGTGCCCGTGGTCAGGGTCAGCCGCCCGTCCTCCCACGCGGCGAGCGTGGCGTGCGGCTCCATCGGGGCGTGCGCGGCGGACGGCGTGCGGAACTCGCGCTGGACGACGACGTCGGCCTCCTCGAAGCCGGCGGCGACGTCGCCGTGGCGGATCCGGAAGCGGTGGCAGACGTTCGTGCCCGGCAGCGCGCGCACGCCGATCGACACCTGCTCGCCCGCCGCCTCGGCCGGGTCCGGGTGCAGCAGCGGCGCGCCGGGGGCGACGGCCTCGACCGCGTCGAACACCGCCGGCAGCTCGGCGTAGGCCACGTCGACGGCGCGCGCGGCGGCGAGCGCCTGCGCGCGGGTCGGGGCGGCGACGGCGGCGACGACGTCGCCGACGTGCCGGGCGACGTCCGCGAGGATCCGCTGGTCGCGCGCCTGGCAGCCGTACGGGCGGGTGTCGGCGACGTCCTCGGGGAGCAGCACGACGCAGCCGGCGGGCACCGCGGAGGCGTCGACGCGCTCCACGCGCGCGTGCGCGTGCGGGGACCGCACGAACGCGGCGTGCCACATGCCCGGGGCCTCGACGTGGGCGGCGTAGCGCTGCGCGCCGGTGAGGCGGGCGTCGATCCCCGGCGCGGTCATGCGAGCGCCTCCGGCGCGCGGCGGATCTCCACGGCGAGGATCGACGGCGTCGTCATGCCAGCGCCTCCAGCGCGCGGCGCACCTCGACGGCGACGACGCGGCGGCGGTACGCGGCCGAGCCGCGCGCGTCGGAGATCGGCTCGATCCGCTCGGCGTAGCGGCGCCCGATCTCCGTCGCGAGGTCCGCGTCCAGCGACGCGCCGGCGGCGAGCGCGCACACGTCCGGGAACGACTGCGGCGTGCCGGCGACCGCGCCGACCACGACCCGCAGCCCGTCCTCCCCGTGCGCGGCGGCGACCGCCACGCACGGCCGGTCCTCCGCCGAGCGCGAGCGGAACTTGCGGTAGACCGCGCGGCGGGGCTCGGCCGGCACGCGCACCCCGACGAGCAGCTCGTCCGGCTCCAGGCAGGTCTCGTAGTGGCCGAGGATCAGCTCCTCGACCGTCACCGCGCGCTCCCCGCGGGGCGAGCGCAGGACGGCGCGGGCGCCGAGCGCCGCGAGCATCGCGGGCGGGTCCGAGGCGTAGTCGGCGTCGGCCAGCACGCCGCCGACGGTCGCCTGGTTGCGCACGCGCGGGCTGGCCACGAGCGAGAACGCGCGCCTCAGCGCCGGCCAGGCGGCCGCCTCCGGCGCGCGCTCGAGCGCGCGGTGCGTGACCATCGCGCCGACGCGCAGCCCGTCCTCGTCCACCGCGAGCCCCGCGAGCTCGTCGACGTCGCCCAGGCTGAGCAGCGCCTCCGGCTCGATGAAGCCCTGGTTCATGAGGATCCCGAGGAACGTCCCGCCCGCCAGCACCGTCGCGCCGTCGCCGTGCTCCGCGCGCAGCGCGAGCGCCTCGTCGAGCGAGGTGGGGGCCAGCCACCGCGTCAGGACAGCAGCTCCACGACGCCCGTCGAGCCGTTCACCCTGATCCGGTCGCCCGTCTTGATCCGCTGGCCGGCGTTGCTCGTGCCGACCACCGCCGGGATCCCGAACTCGCGCGCCACGACGGCGGGGTGCGAGACGGCGCCGCCGGCCTCCGTGACGAGCCCCGAGATCTTCGTGAACAGGACGACCCACGCGGGGTTCGTCATGCGGCAGACGAGGATGTCGCCCTGCTCGACCTGGTCGAACTCGTCGAGCGAGGACACGTAGCGCGCCGGTCCCTCGATCACGCCCGGCGACGCGGCCAGGCCCTTGACCTCGCCGGTCGTGGCGGGCTCGCCCGCGTAGAACTTGTCGGGGAAGCCCCACAGGGCGTTGTACGGGAACGCCAGCGCCTCCTCGGTGGCGGTGCCGGCCCACGACGGCGGCCTGCGCTCATACGCCTCCTCCTGCTCGTCGCGGCGGTCGGACACGAGCTCGCGGGCGTCGAACGCCCCCTGGTCGGCCATCAGCAGCCGCAGCTCGTTGTAGTGGAGGAAGATCACGTCCTCCGGGTCGTCGATCGCCCCGGCCTCGACGAGCTTGCGGCCGATCGCGATCGCGACGAGCCGCACGCGCGCGTTCGCGCCCTGGTCGATGTAGAAGTGGTGGTCGGGCGTGAGCGGGTTCATGCCCAGCGACAGGTCGAGCGCCTGCTGGAGCTTGTCGCGCTGCTCGCCCTCGAGGCCCTCCATGACCTCGGCCTTGGCCCGCTCGAGGTCGTCGGCGACGGCCTTGATGTTGGCCGGGTAGTCGTAGTCCGTGGCGAGGTAGCCGCGGACGGCCTCGATGATCGGCGCCGGGTTCTCGACCCAGGTCTTGAACACGAACTCGTGCGACCAGATCGACTTGTAGCCGAACGCCTGCTGGTGGGGCTCGAGCTTCTCGGCGACGAAGCGGCGGCCGCGCTCGGAGCCCTCCAGGCCGCGCAGGACGTCGGCGGCGGTGTCGCCGCCCTCGAAGATCCCGCGCAGCTCGTCGTCGCCCGCGATCTCGTTCTTCATCTTCCAGAGGTCCTCGATCGAGTCCCAGTTGCGGTCCTCCACGGAGGACTGCAGCCGGCCCATCAGCGCCGGATCGGCCTCGCCGCGGACCTCCTCGATCGTCGCGTTGAGCGCCGTCGTCGAGGAGAACTGGGCGAAGTTGAGCATCCAGTGGATCTTCCAGGCGCGGTCGTGGATGTCGATCGCGTCCTCGAACAGGATCGCCAGGTCGAGCAGCGTCGCGTTCTCGGTGTCGTAGGTGTCGAGGCGCTCGAAGTTGCGCTCGAGCTCGGGGCGCAGACGGTCGCGCCACCAGTCGAGGAAGTTGGCGGCGTAGCTCGGGAGCACCCATCCGAGGTACGCGCCGATCCTGCCGGCGTAGGCCTCGTCGCGCGGGACGCGGGGCACGTAGCGCGCCTCGTACTCGGTCGCCTCGGCGCGGACGGCCGGGTCGGCCGGGACCGCCGCCGTGTAGACGTAGCCGTTGATGTTCTTCGCGATCCAGTCCGACGCGAACGGCGTGCCGAAGCGGCGGAACATGTGATCGCACGTGAGCCACCAGCCGCCGATGTCGAAGAACAGCGGCGACACCGGGTTCGGGCAGTGGAGGTCGTCGAGGATCCAGAAGAGCTCCTTCTCCCCCTCCAGCCAGTCGATCGGGAACTCGTCCGATCCGAAGAACGTGCCCAGCGCCCCATCGGTCTGGCCGTCGGCCATCGTCCGCTCCTCTCTCAGCTCCCCAAGCCGGGCAATCATAAATAAACGATGATCGCTGTCAACCCGCGGCGCGCGCCGCCTCAGCCCGCGGCGCTGTGGAAGTCGCCGCCGCAGGCGCGCCATACCCCGCGGCGAGCGTCACGGGCGGCATCCGCGGCCATGCGGTAGGCGTCCTGACGGGCGAACGGGTCGCGGGTCCGGTAGACGGCGACGCGGCCGGCCGCGAGTGCGGCGCCGCCCAGGTCGTCCCCGTCGCGCTCGACGTACCGCAGCAGCCGGTCGTAGCGGTCGCGGTCGCCCTGCGACGCGTCGGCGACCAGCGCGACGCCGTCGCCCGCGCGGAGCCGCTCGCGGAGGAAGTCCGCCGCCGCGCGGCCGCCGCACTCGGGCGCGCCGAAGCGCGTGTCCGACGCCTCGGGCGCGTCGATCCCGAGCATCCGGACGCGCTCCTCGCGATCGCCGAGCCGCACGACGATCGTGTCGCCGTCGACGACGTGGTCGACCTGCGCCGCCGTCCGCCCGCCCTCGTCGCCGGTGCGGCCGCCGCGCGCGTCGTCCCCGCCCGCGGAGCAGCCGGCGAGCAGCACCGCCGCGAGCACCGCGATCGCCGCGCGCATCCGCACGCACGCACCGTAGCTCCGGCGAACGTCAACACCGGCATTGAGGGGGAGGTCCCGGGGAGGGCGGCGCGCCCCGCCCGGGCGGTCCTCGGTACGAAACCCATGACATGGCTGGGTTTCGTACCGACTGTCGCCTTGACCCCGATTATTGGGCCTGCCGTGACAATCACTGTCGCCGGCCGCTCCGGACCCGCCTCCCTCAATGCCGGTGTTGACGTTCGCCGGGCTCGCCGTAGCCGGTTGTGCACCGATCATCGATGATCTATGGTCCTCCCGCAATGAGGCTGGAGAACGCCTTCACCGTGCCCGCGCCGGTGGATCAGGCGTGGTCGGTGCTGCTCGACGTCGAGCGCGTCGCGCCCTGCCTGCCCGGCGCTGCGCTCGAGGGCGGCGACGGCACCACGTACTCCGGCACCATGACGATCAAGCTCGGGCCGGTGAAGAGCCGCTACCACGGCACGGTCGAGATCGCGGAGGCCGACGTGGACGCGCGGCGCGCCGTGCTCCGCGCGAGCGCCCGGGACGCCCGCGCCGGCACGGCCGCGGCGACGATCACCACCGAGCTCACGCCGGAGGGCGACGGCACGCGCGTGCAGGTCGCGACCGATCTCCAGCTCGGCGGCCCGGCCGCGCAGTTCGGCCGCGGCGTCATGCAGGACGTCTCCGGCCGCCTGATGCAGGCGTTCGCGGAGTGCCTCGCCGAGGAGCTCGGCGTGGCGAGCGGCGCGGCGGTGACCGGCGGCGCGGCCGCCGCGACCTCCGCCGCGGCCGCGAGCAGCGCGATCGCGTACGAGGACACGCGCGTCGGCCGCCTCCCGCTGGGGCCCGCCGGCGACGCGGCGCTGGCGGCGGCGGAGCCGGGCGCGGCGGGCCGGGCCGGGGCGGACGGCGTCGCGATCGTCGGCGGCGGCGAAGCGGCGAGCGCGGGCGGCTCCGAGGCGGGCGGGGCCTCCCGCGCGCGCCGCTCAGCCGAGGTCCTGGACCTCGGCGCCGCATCGCGCGCGGCAGTCCTCAAGCGCGTGGCCCCGGTCGCCGCGCTCGGCGTGGCAGCCGCGGCGGCCGCGGTCGTCCTCCGGCGGCGGCGATGATCCGCCGGCGACGGGGCGCACGGTGCGGGGCGGCGGCGATGATGCTCCGCCACGACGGCGCGCACCCCACGGTGCGGCAGCCATGACCGCGCTCGATTCCGTCGCGGTCCTCTGCGACATCCACGGCAACCTGCCCGCGCTCGAGGCCGTCGTCGCCGAGCTGGAGGCCGACCCGCCCGGCGCGGTGATCGTCGGCGGCGACTCCGCGGCCGGCCCGCAGCCGGTCGAGGTGCTCGCGCGGCTGCGCTCGCTCCCCTGGCCGGTGCACTGGCTGCGCGGCAACGCCGACCGCTTCGTGGTCATGGGCTTCGACGGGACGATCCCGGCGGCCCTGCTCGAGCACCCGCTGTTCGCCGCCGACGCCTGGACGGCCACGTTCCTGTCGCGCGCCGACCGCGACTTCCTCGACACGCTCCCGCTGCTCCTCCGCTTCGCGGTCGACGGCGTCGGGCCCGTCCTCTTCTGCCACGCGACCGCCCGCAGCGACGAGGAGCGCGTGACCGTGTGCACGCCCGAGCACCGGCTCGCCCGCGTCCTGGAGGAGGCGGGCGCGCCGATCCTCGTCGGCGGCCACACCCACCGCCAGTTCGACCGCACGGCAGGCGGGCGGCGGATGGTCAACGCGGGCAGCGTCGGACGGCCCTACGAGCACGGCCCGGGCGCGTACTGGCTGCGGCTCGGGCCGGACGTCGACCTGCACCGGACCGCCTACGACACGGAGGCGGCGAGCGCGCACTTCCATGCGCTGGGCTACCCCTACGCCGACGGCATGCTCGCCCCCGTCGACGCCGATGCCGTGGCGCGGCGATACGAGGATGTGAGCGGCGAGCCGCTCGACCCGGCGTCGCTCATCCCGGAGGAGGTCCGGTGCGCTACGTGACCTACGCCGCGGCGGCCGGGCCGCGCGTCGGCGTGCTCGACGGCGACACCGTGCTCGACGCGGGATTCGACGGCGACATGGTCGCGTTCATCGCCGCGGGCGCGCCGGCCGGGGCCACGACGCCCGTCGGCGCGGCGCGCCTGCTCGCACCGCTGCGGCCCCGCTCGCTGCGCGACTTCCTCGCCTTCGAGGGCCACCTGAAGAACGCCTACGCCCGGCTCGGCCGCGAGATCCCGGACGAGTGGTACGCCGTCCCCGCCTACTACAAGGGCATGCCGGACACGGTGATCGGCCCCGAGGACGAGGTCCCGTGGCCGGCTTGGACGGACAAGCTCGACCACGAGCTCGAGCTGGCCGCCGTGATCGGCGCGGGCGGCCGGGACCTGACGGCGGCCGACGCGCCCACCGCGATCTTCGGCTACACGATCTGGAACGACCTGTCCGCCCGCGACGTGCAGGCGCGCGAGCTGCCCGTCGGCATGGGGCCCGGCAAGGCCAAGGACTGGGACGGCAGCAACGTGCTGGGACCGTGCATCGTCACGCCCGACGAGCTCGATCTCGCCACGGCCCGCATGCAGGTCCGCGTGAACGGCGAGGTCTGGGGGCAGGACACCCCCGCGAGCATGCATCACACCTTCGCGGACATGATCGCCTACGTCTCCCAGGGCCAGACGCTGCACGCCGGCGAGGTGCTCGGCTCCGGCACCGCGGCGGGCGGCTCGGGGCTCGAGCTCGACCGCTGGCTGGCACCCGGGGACGTCGTCGAGCTCGAGGTCGACGGCATCGGGATCCTGCGCAACCGCATCGCGACGAAAGGGAGCTGAACCACAAATGGCGTACGTCGTCTCCGCCCTCTGGCGGGCGAAGGAGGGCAAGGAGCAGCGGCTGGCGGAGGTCATCGACGAGATGACCGCGCCGTCGCGCGCCGAGCCCGGCAACCGCTTCTACCAGGCGCAGGTCGCGGTCGACGACCCGCGCCAGTTCTACCTCTACGAGCAGTACGAGGACGAGGCCGCCTACGAGGCGCACATGGCCTCCGAGCACTTCACGCGGCTCGTCAAGGAGGAGGCGATCCCCGACCTGCTGGAGGCGCGCGAGCGCGCCTTCTACACGACCCTCGGCGACGACCGCGGCGGCCTGTAGCCGTGCGCGTGGTGCCGTTCGAGGACGAGCGCTGCCTGGAGCTGGCGCACGCGGGCGGCAAGGGCGCGTCGCTGGCGCGGATGGCCGCGCTCGGGCTGCCGGTGCCGCCGGGCTTCGTCGTGCCGGCCTCGTGCCTCGCCGAAGGGCTGCCGGACGGCGGCGACGCGCTGCGCGCGCTGCTCGCCGACCGCGCGCCGGACGCGGCGATGGCCGAGGCGGCCCAGGCGCTCGTGCGGGAGGTCGAGCCGCCCGCGGAGCTGCGCGACTCGATCGCGTCGTCCTACGCGGCGCTGGGGGACGACGTGCCCGTCGCGGTCCGCTCGAGCGCGTGCGCGGAGGACTCCGAGGCGGCGAGCTTCGCCGGCCAGCAGGAGACCTACCTGCACGTCCGCGGAGCCGGCGACGTGCTGCGCCGGGTCCGCGACTGCTGGGGCTCGTTCTTCACCGAGCGCGCGCTGTTCTACCGCAGCCGGAAGGGCGCGCTCGACGACCTGGGGATGGCGGTCGTCGTGCAGCGGATGGTCGACGCCGACGTCGCCGGGGTGCTGTTCACGATCGACCCGACGCGCGGGCGGCGGGACCGCATGCTCGTGGAGGCGGTGTTCGGGCTGGGCGAGGCGGTCGTGTCGGGCGAGGTCACGCCCGACCACTACGTGCTCGCCCGCGACGGCCGGCTGAAGAAGGCGCGCCTGACCACGCAGCCGCACGCCGTGGTGCGCGACCCGGACGGCGGCACGCGCGAGGAGCCGCTCAGCGAGGAGCGCGGCGCGGCGCAGACGCTCGACGAGGACCAGCTGGCGCAGCTCGCCGAGGTCGGCCGCGACCTCGAGGAGCGGCTCGGCGGTCCGCAGGACATCGAGTGGGCGATCGAGGGCGGGGAGCTGTTCGTGCTCCAGGCCCGGCCGGTCACCGCATAAGCCTCGCTTATCATGCTGCCGAAGACATGATGGGAGATGCTGCCCGGCCTGCGCCATGGTGAAGGCATGCAGACACGATCGTTCGGCAGGCTCGGCGAGGTCAGCGCCCTCACGCTCGGGGGCGGCGGCATCGGGAACGTCTGGGGTCGCGTGGAGCGCGCGGAGGCGGTGGCCACCGTCCGCGCGGCGCTCGACGCGGGCATCACGCACCTCGACGTCGCCCCGACCTACGGGCCGGGCGAGGCGGAGCTCGTGGTCGGGGAGGCGCTCGGCGGGACCAGGGCCGACGACGTCCTGATCACCACGAAGGTGTCGCTGCCCGACGCCCCGCCGGACGAGCTCGAGCGGACCATCGAGACGAGCCTGGCCGAGAGCCGCGAGCGGCTGCGGACCGATCGCATCGACCTCCTGCTGTGCCACTCGCAGGTGCAGCCCGACGTGGCCTCGGCGGCGACGGTGCCGCTGCTCAGCGAGACGCCCTACCGGGACACCGTGCGCCCCGCCTTCGAGCGGCTCCGCGACGCGGGCGCGATCCGCGCCTGGGGCCTGACCGCCGTCGGCATGACGGAGACGGTCGCCGCCGTGCTCGCCGAGGCGCCGCGCCCGGACGCGGTCCAGTGCGTCGCCAACGCGCTCGACATGACCGGGGACATGTGGGTGTACGACGACGGCGCGCGGCCCGACAACGCCGCCGTGCGCGCGGCCGCGGCCGCCGCCGCCGTGCCGGTCATCGGCATCCGCGCGGTCGCGGCGGGCTCGCTCGCCGACGCGCTCGACCGCGACGTCGATCCCGGCCACCCGGCGGCACGCGACTTCGCGGCCGCCGCGGGATTCCGCGCGCTCGCGGCGGAGCGCGGCGAGAGCGCCGCGTTCCTCGCGCACCGCTACGCGCTCTCGCTCCCCGGCGTCGCCACCGTCGTGCTCGGCGTGAAGAACCGCGCCGAGCTGGAGGAGTGCCTCGCCGCCGAGGCGGCCGGCCCGCTCGCGCCGGACGAGCTGGCGGCGATCGACGCGCTGCGGGGCTGATCAGGCGTCGGCGTCGCCGCGCAGGATCGCCGTCACCTCGCGACGGACGGGCTCCTCCAGCGGCAGCACGCGGTCGCGGTAGTCGTCCTCGCAGAAGCGGTAGTAGGCGAGCCGCACGTCGAGGCTCAGGCCGCGCAGCGCGGAGCGCAGCGCGTCCGGCATCGCCGCCGCGCCCGCCGCGGCGCTGCAGGCGCGGGCGAACGTCGCCACGCGCTCGAAGTACGCGAACGAGCGGCCGGTGACCATGCACGTCACGCACGTGCGCAGCAGCTGCTCGTTCGCCAGCGTCCGCCCGAGCCACGTCAGCACGTGCGCGTTCATGGCGATGTCGCCGCGGGCGGCGGCCGGGCACGCCCGGTAGGTCTCGACGATCCGGTCGGGCGCCTTCGTGCCGACGGCCTCGAGGAACGCGGTGATCTCCGGCACCTGGTTCGGGTTGAGCTCGCGCCCGAAGCCGACGGCGGCGGGCGAGGTCAGCGCCTGGCGGATGCGCTGCGCGTCGGCGGGCGGCAGCGCGGCGAGCAGCGACGCGATCAGGCTCGCGCCGGCCGCCTCCTGGCGCTCGGCCGCGGAGAGCACGGTGACCTGGAACAGCGTGGCCTCGACCGTGGCCCGGCCGGCGCGCTCGTCGCGCAGGAGCGCCACGAGGCGGTCGAGCAGCGGGCTGTTGTCGAGGTTGAAGCCGTCGGGCGCCGTGTGGGCGTCGACCTGCTGCTTGAACGTGTTCGTCGCCGCCGGCAGCGCCCAGTAGGCCGCGCGCAGGTCGGGGTAGCCGCCCGCGGTGGCGCTCGTCCCGACGAGGTGCGTCCGGATCGCGGCCACCCGGTCGGCGCCCACGCGCCCCTCGAAGTTGCCGTGCGGCTCGACGAAGTAGGCCCGGAACTCGTCGCGGTAGCGGTCGAAGCTCGCAGAATCCGTCGCCGTCCCGGGGTGCTCGCCGTAGTCCTTGACCAGGATGTGGCTCGTCTCGTGCACGAGCGCGCCCATGACGTTCTCGTTCGTCTGCCAGTCCCCGCCGGCCCGCCGGCCGCGCACGAGCACCGTGTTGCCGCCCATGATCGTGCCGAGGGTGGTCGGTCCGTGCCGGTGCTCGTTGTCCTGGGTCGAGCCGTAGAAGTAGTAGGCGGTCTGCGTCGCGTTGTCGCCGCGGTCGGCCACGAGCTGCGCCGAGTCCGACCGCAGCGTCATCGGCTGCACGTGGACGCGGTGCCCCTGGCCCGCCTCGCCGGGGGGATCGAGCATCAGGCCCGTGTTGCGGGTCCGCGTGTCCGGGCTGGCGAGCATCAGCTGGTGCACCGTCCGCAGGATCCCCCAGGTCCGGACCGCCTCGGCCTCCTGGGCGGCCTGGGTGAGCGCGGGCGCCGCCCCCGCGCCCGGCGGGACCTGCTCGGGCGCGCGGTCCTCGGCATGGCGGGCGAGCGCCGCGGCGACCGCCCGGTTGCCCGCAGAGCGCTGCATGGCCATGACGTGCTGGATCGCCGGCGCCGCCGGCGCGGACGGCGCCTGCGCGGGATCCTCGGCGCGGTCGCGCTCGGCCTCGTCGCGCTCACGCACCGGCCCGCACCACCTCGGCGCGGTCGAGCATGTGCGCGAGCTGCGCCCGCACGGCGTCCGGGGCGTCCTCGTCGACCCGGTAGCCGATCCGCAGGTGCTGGCGCTCGCCGGGCACGAAGAGCAGGTCGCTCAGCTCGCGGATCTCGCGCTCGGACACGGTGACCCGCGCGCCGCCGGGCGCCTCGCGCAGCTCCCGCGGGCGGCGCCGGAGCACGCTGTAGGCGACCCGCCGCGCGCCCGGCCCCGCAAGCGGCGCCGGCGCGTCGGACGTCACGCGGAGCCCCGCCTCGCGCTGCGCCTCCCCGCCGAGCAGCCCGTCGGCCGTGTGGCCCGGGCTCGTGCCGGCGGAGACCATGAAGTACCCCTCCGGGGCCGGCGCCCAGGTCAGGTGCCGCGCGCCGTCCTCGAGACCCTCGAGCTCGGCGAACGCGGCGTCGGCGGGCAGCGGCAGCGTGACGCTGGCCTCGTCGAAGGCGAAGGTCCGGGGCTGCTCGTCCACGCTCGGGGATCGGACCACACCGCCCGGGCCGGCGCAAGGGCCGGCCGGGCCGCCGTTCGGGCACGCGGCTACGCCGTCAGCGCGATCAGCGGCGGCAGCACCTCGTCCCACGCCGAGGGCGGGAGCTCGTGCCCGACGCCGTCGAGCAGCAGCAGCCGGGCGCCCGGGATCTCGCGCGCGAGCGCCTCGCCGTGGGCGGGCGGGAAGAGCGGATCGGCCGTGCCGTGGACGACGAGCACCGGCACCGCGATGTCCCCGAGCCGGTCCCGATCCATCGGCGTGCCCTCGAGCATGAAGTGGTTGTTGGCGCTCGGCATGCTCACGGAGCGGTCGTAGACCCGCCCGATCAGCTCGCGCGTGGCCTCCGCGTCGAACCCGCGGGTGCCGGCGTACGGCCGCTCGACCTCGACCAGGTAGTCGATCGCCGCCTCGCGATCCGCCCAGTCCGGCTCGGGCGGCTGGCCCTCGCCCGCGAACAGGGCGCGCAGCTCGTCGGACATCGGTGGGAGCTCCTCCCGCCCGGGCCCGCCCGTGCCGGCCGGGCTCGTGGACATGAGCGTGAGGCTCAGGATCCGCTCGGGGTGGTCGACGGCGAATTGCTGCGCCAGGGCGCCGCCCATCGAGATGCCGACGAGGTGCGCGCGCGCCGCGCCGACGTGGTCGAGGACGCCGAGGATGTCGGCCAGCAGGTCGTCGCCCGTATAGCCGGGCTCGCCCGGCGGCCAGCTCGTCGAGCCGCCGGTGTCGCGGTGGTCGTAGCGGATCACGTACCGGCCCGCGGCGGCGAGCCGCTCGCAGAACGGCGTTTCCCAGCGGTCCATCGAGGCGGCCCCTCCGTGGATCAGGAGGACGGCCGGGTCGGTGGGGTCGCCGAAGGTGTCGATGCACAGCTCGGCGCCGTTGATCGCTGCTCGCATGGGGGTATGACGGCCGCCGGCCGCCGGACTCATCGCCGGCCTACTCCCCCTCGGGCGGCGCCTTCGGCGCGCCCGGGAACCCCGCCGGGCGCTCCGGCGTCGGCTCGCACTGCTCGCGCACGTCGCCCGCCGTGCCGTACTGGAACGCCGCGATGCGCTGCAGCGCGGTGCCGTGGGCGTCGGGGTCGAACCACTCCGATCCCTCGGGATCGCGGAACCGGAACAGGGGATCGATCGCCTCGTCGAGATCGACCGCGCCGAACCCGGCCGTCGTGAGGTCGTTCGCCGCCTTCATCCACGCCCCGGCCAGGCAGTCGGCGTTGAGCTCTGAGTGGATCGTGAAGCCGAACTCCCAGCCGAGCATCGACTGCATCGCGTGGCCGTACTCGTGGGCGAGGACGATCGCGGGCGCCGGCCAGCCGAACTCCTCGTAGACGGGCGCCATCAGCCCGCGCTCGTCCCACGCGATGTAGCGCTCGGGGATGCAGTAGTAGGCGTTGTTCAGGCCGAGCGGCTCGCCGCCGCAGCTCGGCGCGTCGTCGGCGCCGTAGGCGCCGCGCACCTCGGGCGGGCGGTACTCGGCGCCGAAGGTCTCTTCGGTGACCCCGGACCAGTACGCGTCGAGCTCCGTCACGATCTCCTCCGCCGAGCCGCGGAGCTCCGCGAGCGTCCGCGCCGAGCCCTCGACCTCGGCCTCCGGCGGCGCCACGGCGAAGCAGTCCTCGTCGCCCGCCGCCGGGTCGAGGTCCCAGACGCGGGCCATGGCGACGGGCAGGGGCCGGCAGACCGTCCCGTCCGTCTCCGCCGCGACGGTCCACGACTCGGCGCCGTCGCGCCGCAGGACGAGCGGCTGGCCCTCGACGCCGTGCACCGGGTGGCGGAAGCTCGCGATCGCCCAGAACCGGTCGCCGCGGCGTCCGAAGTACAGCCCGGGCAGCGGTCCGAGGATGCCGTCGCACTCGCCGTCGCCCGCGGCCCGGCAGCGGTCGACGACGACGGCCAGGAGCGCGCGCCGGTCCTTGTCGCCGATGAACCTGTTCTGCGCCTTCGGCCGCGGCTCGCCCCGCTCTGCCACCTGCTCGCGGCCCAGCTCGTCATCGCGCCCGAGCCCGAGCTCGTCCCCGAGCTTGAAGTAGCCGGCAAGGCCGCCGAGCACCGCTGCCACCACGATCCACCGCAAGATGGTGCGCACGATGGGCGCAGCACACCCGCGCCGCTCGGCGTTGTCAAGTGCTGGGTGTCCTCCTGCGCTCGGCCGCGGGCGTCAGACGGGCACGACGCCGTGGCGCTTCCACGGCCGCTCGACGCGCTTGCCCTCCGCGAGCTCGAGCGCGCGGATGATCGCCGGCCGCGTCTCGCGCGGGTCGATCACGTCGTCGACCATGTCGTTGCGCGCGGCGACGTAGACGTCGATCAGGCCGCGGTAGGCGTCGATCAGCTCGGCCTTCTTGGCGACCGGGTCGTCGGCCTCCTCGACCTGCTTGCGGAACACGATCTCCACCGCGCCCTCGGCGCCCATGACCGAGATCTCCGCCGTCGGCCACGCGACCAGCAGGTCCGGCTCGTAGGCGCGGCCGCACATCACGTAGTAGCCCGCGCCGTACGCCTTGCGCAGCACGACGGTCACCTTCGGCACCGTGGCGGCCGCGACCGCGTGCAGCATCTTCGCGCCGTGCCGGATGATCCCGGCCTGCTCGACCTTCGTGCCGACCATGAAGCCCGGCACGTCCTGGAGGAACACGAGCGGGATCCCGAACGCGTTGCAGAGGTTCACGAAGCGCGCGGCCTTGTCGGCGGAGTCGTTGTCGAGGATCCCTCCCAGGTGCTTGGGCTGGTTGGCGACGATCCCCACGGGCCGGCCGCCCATGCGCGCGAGGCAGGTGATGATCGTGCGCGCCCACGCGCCCTTGAGGTCGAGCCACTCGCCGTCGTCGACGATGCGGCGGATCACCTCGTACATGTCGTAGGGCTTGCGGTTCGTCTCGGGGAGCACGTCGAGCAGCGCGTCGTCCATGCGGTCGGCCGGATCGGACACCGGGCGCACCGGCGGGCGCTCCTCGCAGTGCGAGGGGAAGTAGGAGAGGTACTGCCGGACGCGCGCGATGCACTCCTCGTCGTCGGCGACCTCGATGTCCCCGACGCCCGACTTGCGGCAGTGCACGCGGGAGCCGCCCAGCTCCTCCTGGGTGACGTCCTCGCCGATCGCGGCGCGCACGAGGTGCGGGCCGGCGAGCGCCATCGAGCCGCGGCCCTTGACCATCGGCACGAAGTCGGCGAGCCCCGGGATGTACGCGGTCCCTGCCGCGCACGGCCCCATCAGGGCGGCCACCTGCGGGACCACCCCGCTCATCACGACCTCCTCGCGGAACAAGTGTCCCGAGCCGGCGAAGAGCGAGCCGACCGCCTCCTGGATGCGCGCGCCCGCGGAGTCCAGCAGCCACACGAACGGGATCCGGTGCGTCAGCGCGAGCTCGCGCAGGCGCGCGACCTTCAGCTCGCCCGTCATGCCCATCGAGCCGGCCATCACCGTGAAGTCGTACGCGCACACGGCGACCATCCGCCCGTCGACGCGCCCGTGGCCGGTGACCACGCCGTCGGCCGGCGCCTCGCGACCGTCCATCGCGCGCTGGGAGAAGTGCGGCTGGGCGTGGATGCCGAGCTCCGTGAACGTGCCGTCGTCGAGCAGGAGGGCGATCCGCTCCCGCGCCGTCAGCTTGCCGGCCGCATGCTGGCGGGCGATGCGCTCCTCGCCACCGCCGAGCCGCGCCGCCGCGCGGCGCGCGGCCAGATCCTCGGCGAGCGTCCGCATGCGGCTCACGATCGCTTACCATCCGTAAGCATTCTCGTATCCACTCCCCTCCCCATCCCCTCCCCAGCCAGAAGGAGCTCGTCATGCCAGGTGCAATCGTGATCGGAGCCGGACCCGGGATCGGCGCGGCCGTCGCGCGCCGGCTCGCCCGCGAGGGACTCCCGGTCGGCGTCGTCGCCCGCTCGCGCGCGACCGTGGAAGCGATCCTCGCCGCCGTGCCGGGCGCGATCGGCGCCACCGCCGACGTCACGGACGAGGCCGCGCTGCGGGGCGCGCTCGACGACATCGTCGAGCGCCAGGGCGTGCCCGAGGTCCTCGTGTACAACGCGGCGCTGATCCGCGGCGACACGATCGGCGACCTCACCGCCGACCAGCACCTGCAGGCCTGGGCGGTCAACGTCGTCGGCGCCATCACGTCGGTGGCGCACCTCGGCCCGCGGATGGCCGGCGCCGGCGGCGGCACCATCGTCCTCACCGGCGGGATGCCGACGCCGGTGCCCGACGTGGCGAGCCTCTCGCTCGGCAAGGCCGGTGTGCGCGCGCTCACGCAGCTGCTGGCGGAGCAGTACGCGCCGGCCGGCATCCACGTGGCCACGGTCACCGTCGGCGGCGTCGTGGCGCCGGGCACGGCCTACGACCCCGACGCGATCGCCGACCACTACTGGCGCCTGCACGCGCAGGCGCCGGACGCGTGGGAGCGCGAGGTGGTCCACGGCTAGCCGAGCACCGGCTCGAACGCCGCGGCCAGCCGGCCGGCCGCCTCGGGCGCGATCGACGCCACCTCGACGCCGACGACGTCCGCGGCCGACGCCAGCTCGGCCAGCACGGTCCGCAGCGCCCCGAGCGACAGCCCGTGCGCGGCCGGGAAGCTGAACGGCATCTCGGACGGGTCGAGCACGTCGAGGTCGACGTGCAGGAACACCCGCTCGCCGCGCACCGCGGCGGCCATGTCCGCGGGCGGCATCCGCGTGACCCCGGCGCGGTCGAGCTCGAGCCGCTCGTCCGGGTCGAGGTCGCGCGCGTCCCCGAGCACGACGCGCGCGGGGTCGAACGCGCCCGGGAAGCCCGCGTCCCAGCGCCCGCAGGCCGCCGACAGGCACATGCCGCCGAGGAAGCCCGACGCGGTGGTGTCGGGCGTGTTGAAGTCCCCGTGGGCGTCGAGCCACACGAGCCGGACCGATCGATCGCGGGCGGCGAGCAGCGGCAGCGTCGCCATCGCGATCGTGCAGTCCGACGCGAGCAGGACGGGGAACGCGCCGGCGTCGAGCGCCCGCTCCAGCGCCGTGCCGGCCGCGGCGATCGCGCCGCGGCCGTCGCGCAGGTCGTCGGCCCAGCGGCCCTCGCGCGGCGCCCCGGGCTCCCCCACGCGCTCGGCCTCCAGCCCCAGCCGGGTCCCCAGCGCGGCGCCGAGCGCGGCGGCGCCCGCCGCGCCGAGCCCCGACCGGTCCGACGTACGGCCCAGCAGCGCGACGATCCGCGCGCTCACCGTCCGGTCCAGACGGGGTCGCGCTTCTCGAAGAACGCCTTGACGCCCTCCTGGATGTCCTCCGTGGAGAAGGCGATCGTCAGCTGCGCCTGCAGGAACGCGAGGGCGTCGGCGAGCGCCATGTCCTGCTGGCGGAACATCGCGTCCTTGCCGAGCCGCATCATCACCGGCGACTTCGCCGCGAGCCGCTGCGCCCAGCCGGCGACCGCCGCGTCGAACTCCTCCGCGGGCACGACCCGGTTGACGATCCCGATCCGCTCGGCCTCCTCGGCGGAGATCTGCTCGCCGAGCAGCAGCAGCTCGTTCGTCTTCTTGCGGCCGACGTTGCGGTAGATGAGCGCCATGATCATGAACGGGAACACGCCGACGTCGATCTCCGGCGTCCCGAACCGCACGCCCTCGCGCGCGACGATCAGGTCGCAGGCCAGCGCCAGGCCGAGCGCCCCGGCCAGGACGTGCCCGTTGGCGGCGCACAGCGTCGGCTTGCCGAGCTCCCCGATGGCCCGGAACAGGGCGGGGAACCGCGCGCCCGTCTCGAGGTGCTTCTCGATCAGCGGCACGTCGGCGGCGAAGCCGGCGAGGTTGCCGCCCGAGGAGAAGACCTTCTCGTGCGTCGAGGTGAGCACGACGCAGCGCACCGCGTCGTCCGCCTTCGCCGCCGCGAACGCGTCGAGGAGCTCGCCGAGGACGGCGTCCGACAGCGCGTTGCGCGTCTCGGGCTGGTCGAGCGCGACGGTCGCGATGCCGCCGGCGACCTCGTAGCGGAGGGTCTCGTACGCCATGCGCGCGGGAGCCTAGTGGGTCCTCCCGTGGCGTTACGCCCGGAAGACCGCGCGCCGGCGCCGCCAGGCAAGGACGCAGACCCGAAGGGATACCCCTGGTATTTCGAGGGTCGAGGACGCCGCCTGGCGGTGATCGGCGCGCGCCGGTTCCGGGTGGAACGCTGCGGGAGGGCCCACGGGTGCCCCCGCGCCGAGGCCGCCCCGCTAGAGGCGCGTTGCGGTGAGCCGCGCCCGCTGCGTCTTGCCGTCCGCGCCCACCGCGCGCATGCGGAGCGTGTAGGTGCCGCGCTTCTTGCCCTTGGACCGGATCGTGAGCCGGTACACCCGGCCGGCGACGCGCGGGCGGTCGCGCACGAGCCGCTTCACGCGCTTCTTGCCGCGGTAGAGCGAGATCGTGACCCGCGCGTTCTCGCGCACGGAGTAGGCGAGCCGGAGGCTGCGCTTCCTGGTCCCGCCGAACACCGGCCGGTTGAGCCGGAACGCCTTGACGAGCCCTGGGGCGGTCTTGCCCCCGGGCTGCGCGGCGCCGACGATGCTCACGCTGATGCTGCCGTAGGTCACGCCGCCGCGATCGTCGAGCACGCGGACGCCGAGGTTGCGCACGCCCGCCGTGTCGTAGCGCGTCGCCACGACGTTGCTCAGGCCGTTGTCGTACTCGAACCGGCCGTCGCCGTCGAGGTCGAACGCGTAGTTCTGGATCGTCCCGTCCGCGTCGGAGGCGTTGACGGTGTAGCTGAGGGCCTGGCCGGTGCTCGCGGAGGTCGGCCCGGCGATCCCGCCCACGACCGGCTTCTTGTTCTGGAGCACGAGCGGGGAGAACGTCACCTCGCCGAGCCAGTCGTCCCCGTCGGCCTCCGCGGCCGGGCTCGGCGCGCACTGCTCGAGGTCCGCGCCGAAGTCCTCGATGATCTCGAGGTCCAGCAGGTCGTCGTCGGCGGTGCACCAGTTGTCCACGTAGACCCAGTACGCCCCGGGCGTCACGGGGGTGTCGACGCGGTCGGGCACGACGGTCGCGGTCTCCTCCGTCGTCCCGCCCTGCGCCGAGGTCGCGATCGGCGTCGGGTCGAGCGTGCCGTCGCCGCGCTCGCGGTAGACGGCGAGGTCGAAGTCCAGCTCGGCGCTGGCCCAGCGGATCGAGACCGAGAACGAGCCGTTGACGTCACCCGGCGCGATCACGAAGCGGCGCTTCTCCCACGACCAGCCCGTGTTGTCGGTCGGCGCGCCCGGGTCGGCGGGCACGGTGAAGTTGTTGTTCCCGCGCGTCGTGCCGGGCGGGGTGCCCGACGTCCCGGTGTTGTCGTAGTTCGTGTCCAGGAACAGCGCCATGTCGGTGCGCTGGGCGTCGGGCTGCAGCGACGTGTCGAAGGGCAGCAGCTGGAAGAAGCCGGACTGCACGTCGCCCGGATCCAGCGTGTCGTCATGCCCGATCGCGAAGCCGGCCGTCGGTCCCTGCGCGACGGCCGCGGCCGACGAGGCGAGCGACACCACGATGCACGCCGCGACGGCGGCGACCAACTTGGACCAGCGACTCACAGCGGCTCCTTGGCTCGACGAGATCGTGGCATTATGCACGCCCTCAGGGAAAGGGGAGCCTCGTCCGGAACCACCGGTTTCAAGCTGCAACCGGCGGGTTCCGGTCGCGTCCTGCCCCACCCACGTCCCACCCGCGACCAAGGGCGTCCATGCGTTTGTCGTCTCTACGTGCAGCCTCCGTCGGAGCCATCGCCGCCGCGGCCATCTGCGCCGCTCCGGCGGATGCCGCGGCCGCGAAGCTGTACCCCGCCAAGTCCTTCTCGCTGGCCGCGCAGACCGCGGGGGCCGCGAGCTGTGCCGTCGACTTCGTGCGCGGCGCGAGCATCGCCCGGCGGACCGTCACGGCTCCCGCCGACGGGGTCGTCTCCGTGCGGCTGCGCGGCGCGGGCGCCGGCGACTGGGACCTCGGACTCGTCGACAAGGTCACGAAGCAGACGCTCAACGGCTCGGCCGGTCCTGTCGCTGACGAGCTCGCCGACACGCGCGTCGACCGGGGGCAGCGGATCGTGGTCCAGGCCTGCCGCCGGAGCGGGAGCACGCGCTCCGTGCGCGTGAAGGTCACGTTCATCAAGGTCGACTTCAAGGAGCTCGGCGAGGGCTACACGACCAAGGTCGTGCGCGTCTCCGGCATGACCGGCCCCGCCGAGCAGGAGAAGCTGGCGGCGCTCGGGCTCGACACGACCGACCATCCCGGCCCCTCCTGGCAGGACGTCATCCTCCACTCCGCCGCCGACGAGGCCAAGCTGCGCGCCTCCGGGCTCCAGTTCGACACGCGCATCGCGGACCTGCTCCGCCGCTCGCGGGCCAACCGGCTCAAGGAGCGCCGGGACGGCCGGTCGCGGTCGCTGAAGCAGGCGGCCGCGCTCCCGAGCGGCCGGACCTCCTACCGGACGCTGCCCGAGATCCAGGACGAGCTGAAGGCCCTGGCCCTGGCCAACCCGGGGTTCGTGCGGCTGTTCACGCTCCCGCTGAAGAGCTACGAGGGCCGCGACATCATGGGCATCGAGATCGCGGAGAACGTGCTCACCCCGCCGGACGGGCGGCCCGAGTACATCCAGGTGGGCACCCACCACGCGCGTGAGTGGCCGGCCAACGAGGCCGCGTTCGAGTTCGGCATCGACCTGATCAACGCGTACAAGAGCGGCGGCGATCCGCGGATGGTCAACCTCGTCAAGGGGGCGCGGACGTACATCGTCCCCGTGCTGAACGTGGACGGGTTCAACGCCTCGATCGAGTCCGAGGGCCTGAACCCGGACGGCTCCCTGAGCGACCCCGTCGACTCCGGCGGGACGTCGGGCGACGCCGGCGATGCGTCCGGCGCCTACAAGCGCAAGACGTGCTCGGACCGCGAGGCCCCGACCCCGCCCGCACCGGGCACGTGCCTGGCGCGCACCTACGACGCCACCACGCAGACGGGCTTCGTCGACCGCGGCGTCGACCCGAACCGCAACTACGGCGTCGAGTGGGGCGGCCCCGGCACCGAGAGCGACATCGAGGGCCAGACCTACCATGGCCCGGCGCCGTGGTCGGAGTCCGAGACGGAGGCCATGCGCCGCTGGCTGCGCGACCACCAGCCGACGCTCCTGGTCACGAACCACACGTACACGGGCCTGCTCCTGCGCCCGCCGGGCACGGCCGCGCAGGCGCCGGTGCCCGACGAGGACCGCCTGCGGGCGATCGGCGACGCGATGGCGACCGAGACGGACTACATCTCGCAGTTCTCCTACCAGCTGTACGACACCTCGGGCACCACCGACGACTACATCTACGGCGCGCTGGGCGGCTTCAGCTACACGCCGGAGATCGGCAAGGTGGAGTTCCACCCGGCGTTCACGACGGGCTTCATCCCGGAGTACACGGGCCAGCCCGAGCTCGACGCCGACGGCAACCCGACGGGCAGGACCCTCGGCGGCCTGCGCGAGGCGTACGTCCTCGCCGGCCAGTCGGTGATCGACGCCGCCGGCGCGCCGGCGAACGGGATCGCGGCCAAGCTCGACGGCAGCGCCCCCGCGGGCCGGGTCCTGCGGCTGCGCAAGAACGCCGTCTACCGCACGAGCGCGCTGCCCGACGACAACGGCGTCCAGTTCCCGGTGACGGAGATCACGGAGCCGCGCAACTCGACGCTGACGGTCGGCGCGACGGGCAGGTTCACGTGGACGATCAACCCCTCCACGCAGCCCAACGCCGCCGAGACGGCGTGGACGCTCACGTGCGAGGACGGCGCGGGCAACGTGCTCGAGACGCGCCAGGTGTTCGCGGCGCGCAGCCAGCTCGTCAACCTCGGCTTGACGTGCGGCGCGGGCTCCGGGCCCGGTGACCCGCAGACCTCGTGCACGCTGCCGGACGGGTTCGCCGCCGTCGACGCGCGCCGCGCCGGCCGGCGCGGCCTGCGCCTGGCGTTCACGCGCAAGGCCGGGGCCGGGCTGGTGACGGTCACCGTCTCCCAGACGTCCAAGGGCCGGCGGATCATCAAGCAGAAGCGCGTCGCGCGCTTCACCGGCAAGGCCGCGTCGTTCACCTGGGGCGGCCGGCGGTCGCTGACCAACGGCGTCTACGTCGTGCGGTTCAGCGTCAAGGACGCGGCCGGGCGCACGGACGTGCGGCGCGTGACCGTCGCCCGCAAGCAGGGCCGGTTCGCGAAGAAGGGCACGTTCTACCTCGCCGATCGCTGCCGGTAGGCGAGACCCCGGGGCCGGGGTTGCCATGGAAAGTGAGAAGTCCTACTGTCCACTTTCATGGGAACCCCGGCCGCCGACGTCCTCAAGCCCGACTTCGCCGCCTCCCGGCGGCACTTCATCTTCACGGAGGAGCACGACCGCCTGCGTGAGTCGATCCACGCCTTCGTGACGAGGGAGCTGGCGCCGCACGCCGAGGAGTGGGAGGAGACGACGTTCCCGGACTCCGTCTTCCGCCGGATGGGCGAGCTGGGGCTGCTCGGCCTCTCCTACCCCGAGGAGTACGGCGGCCAGGGCGGCGACTACTTCTGCAACCTCGTCCTGGCCGAGGAGATGACCCACTGCGACTCCGGCGGGCTCGCCATGGGCGTCGCGGTGCACACGGACATGGCCACGCCGCCGGTCCACCTGTTCGGCACGGAGGAGCAGAAGCAGCGCTACCTCGTCCCCGCGATCGCCGGGGAGCGGATCTCCTGCCTCGGGATCACGGAGCCCGACGCCGGCTCGGACGTCGCTGGCATCCGCACGCGCGCCGTGCGCGATGGGGACGAGTGGGTGATCGACGGCGCGAAGACCTACATCACCAACGGGCACCGTGCCGACTTCATCGTGCTGGTGGCGAAGACCGACCCGGAGGCCGGGCACGACGGGATCAGCCTGTTCCTCGTCGACATGGACCTCCCGGGCGTCGTGCGCGAGCAGCGGCTGCAGAAGCTCGGCATGCACTCCTCCGACACCGCGCTGCTGGCCTTCCAGGACGTCCGCGTGCCCGCCGGCGCGCTGCTGGGGCAGGAGGGCAAGGGCTTCTACCACATCATGTGGGAGCTCCAGGGCGAGCGCCTGATCGGCGCGGCCGGCTGCGTGGCGGGCGCCCAGAAGGCGTTCGACAAGACGCTGCGCTACGCGCTGGAGCGCCAGGCGTTCGGCCGCAGCATCGGCCACTTCCAGGTCACCCGCCACAAGTTCGCGGCGATGGCGACGAAGATCGAGGCGGCGCGCCAGCTCGTCTACACGACGGCGTGGCGCTTCGCGAACGGCGAGTACCCCGTGCGCGAGATCTCGATGGCCAAGCTCCATGCCGCCCAGGTCGCCTGTGAGGTCACCGACGAGTGCCTCCAGATCCACGGCGGCGCCGGCTACATGAAGGAGTACGGGATCGAGCGGGCCTGGCGCGACATGCGGCTCAACCGCATCGGCGCCGGCACCGACGAGATCATGCTCGACGTCATCGGCCGGAGCTACGGCCTGTAGCGGCCTCGTCCCGGCGCAGCGCGCCCGGGGCGAACGCGTGCCCGTCCGGGTGGTCCTCGAGCAGGTCGCCGATCATCCCCTGGGCCTGGGCGAGCGTGGCGGCGGTCAGCTCCCGCGCCTGCTCGACGGCGCCGGCCTCGAGCGCCCAGTGGATCGCGGTGAGGCCCTGGACGAGGTTGTCGTGGATCTCGAGCGCGTGGCGCTCGCGCTCCGCGCGGTCCCCGTCGGACGATCGGCGCAGCTTCACAGCGCGCCCGCCAGCGACCGCGGGGCCTGCCGGGAGGCGTGCACGGCGCGCACGGCCGTGCGCACGACCTCCATGCCGGCGGCCTTCTCCAGGTAGCGGTCGGCGCCGAGCGCGAGCGCCTTGGCGGCCATCCGCCGCTCCTCGAAGCCGGAGAGCACGACGATGCCGATCTCGGGCAGGGCGGCGCGCAGGTCGGCCAGCGCCTCCAGGCCGTCGACGCGCGGCATCGACAGGTCGAGCACCACGAGGTCGGCGCCCGCGTCGCGGACCGCCTCGGTGAGGCCCTCGCCGTCGCCCGCCTCGCCGGCGATCTCGACGTCGCCGTCCCATGCCAGGAACGAGCGCAGCAGGTGGCGCAGCGCGGGCGCGTCGTCGCACAGGAAGACCCGGATCGGCTCCGCGCGCGATTCCGGGGCGCGCGCGAGCAGCGGCTCGATGGCGAGCGCCGGCGCAGCGGCCGCGAACGCGTGGCCCTGCCCGAGCGGGCACCCCAGCTCGGCGAGGGCGCGCGCCACGGCCGCGTCCTCGATCCCCTCGGCCACCGCCTGCACGCCGATCGAGCGCGCGAGGCCGAGCACGGCGTTGACGATGCGGCGCGCCTGCGGCTCGGTGTCCATGCGGCCGACGAAGCGCCGGTCGAGCTTGAGGGCATGCACGGGGAAGGCGCCCATGCGGGCGAGCGGGGAGGGCCCGGCGCCGTCGGACTGCAGCGTCGCGCTGCCCGTCGCCCAGGCCAGCGCGAGGCGCGCGTCGACGGCGATCCGCACCCCGAGGTCGGCGAGCTCGCACAGGCGCGGCGTCGCCTCGGCCGGCGCCGACTCGCCGATCTCCACGCACAGGCGCGCGGGCGCGAGCCCGTGCTCGGCGAGCGCCGCCGCGACGAGCGGCACGAGCTGGTCGTCCTCGAGCTGGCGCGGGGAGAGGTTGACGGCGACCGTGAGGTCCCCGGCGAGGCCGGCGGCGTCCCAGGCCGCGAGCTGCCGGCAGGCCTCGTGCAGCACCCAGCCGCCGAGCCGGCGGATGAGGCCCGTGTCCTCCGCGGTGCCGATGAACTCGCCCGGGCCGACGAGGCCGCGCTCCGGGTGGTGCCAGCGCACGAGCGCCTCGACGGCGACCACGCGGTCCTGCTCGGCCAGCGAGACGACCGGCTGGTAGTGCAGCACCAGCTCGCCGCGGCGCAGCGCCTGGTGCAGCTCGGCCTCCGTGCGCAGCGCGCGGCGCGCCCCGTCGGTGGCCTCCTCGCCCGAGGGCGCGGCGCGGCCGCCGGCCTTGGCCCGGTACATGGCGGCGTCGGCCGCGCGCAGGAGCCGCTCGGGGGAGTCGCCGGAGCCGGTCGCGATCGCGATCCCGATCGAGCCCGACGGGAAGATCTCGGAGCCGGCCAGCCGGAGCGGCTGCGCGAGCGCCTCGCGGATGCGCGCGGCGAGCGCGTCGAGCTCGGCGGGACCCTCGAGGTCCTCGCACAGGACGGCGAACTCGTCGCCGCCGAAGCGCGCGACGGTGTCGCCCGGGCGGGCGGCGGCGCGCAGGCGGCGCGCGACGCCGGTCAGCAGCGCGTCGCCCGCGGCGTGGCCGAGCGAGTCGTTGACCAGCTTGAAGCGGTCGAGGTCGAGGAAGAGCAGGCCGACCGGGCGCAGCGGGCCGCCGGCGCGCTCCATCCGCTCCAGCGCGGTGTGCGC
Source organism: uncultured Solirubrobacteraceae bacterium (assembly GCA_963827335.1). Taxonomy (GTDB): domain Bacteria; phylum Actinomycetota; class Thermoleophilia; order Solirubrobacterales; family Solirubrobacteraceae; genus DASQMT01. The sequence continues at coordinate 69,026 of CAWHAP010000018.1, read as the reverse complement.
CCGCTCGAGCAGCAGCGCGCGGTTGGGCAGGCCGGTCAGCGCGTCGCTCATGGCGCGCGCGGCCAGCCGGCGCTCGGACTCCTTGCGCTCGATCGCGTGGCGGATCGCCCGCAGCAGCACGGGGCCGGGCGCCTGGCCCTTGACGAGGTAGTCCTGCGCGCCGGCCTGGACCGCGCGGAGCGCGAGCTCGTCCTCGGCCAGGCCGCTGAGCACGACGACGGGCAGGTCGGGGTGCGCGGCGCGCAGCGCCTCCAGGCCGGCGAGGCCGTGGGCGTCGGGGAGCGAGAGGTCGAGCAGGACGCAGTCGGCCGGCCCGGCCGCGATGCGGCCCAGCGCGCCGGCCAGCGTGGCGACCGTCGTCAGCTCGACGCGCCCGGCGGCGGCGTCGCTCAGCTCCTCGCGCACGAGCACGGCGTCGCCGCGGTTGTCCTCGACGAGGACGACGTGGAGGGTGGTGGAGGTCATCGCGCCTCCCGGTCGGGGAGCGTCACGTGGAAGGCGCTGCCGCCGCCGTCGGCGTCGTCGACCCAGATCGCGCCGCCGTGGCGCTCGGCGATGCGCCGGCAGACGGCGAGCCCGACGCCGGCCCCGCCGTCCGGCTGCAGGCGGCGGAAGATCTGGAAGATGCGGCGGCGCTCGGCCTGCGGCACGCCCGGCCCGCGGTCGGAGACCGTGAGCTGCCAGCCCAGCGTGCGGCGCTCGGCGCCGACGTGGACCCGCGGCGGGGCGTCGCCGGCCGCGCCGTGGCGCACGGCGTTCGTCACGAGGTTCGCAAGCAGCGCGGCGAGCTCGCCGGGATCGCCGGGCACGACCGGCAGCGGGCCGCGGGTGATCTCGGCCCCGGTGGCGTCGAGCTCGGCGGCCAGGCCGCGCAGCACCGTGTCGAGCGTGCGCTCGCAGTCCACGTCGTCGGCGGCGGCCTCCCCGCTGCCGAGGCGGCCGTAGGCGGCGACGCCGTCGAGCAGCTCGCGCATGGCGCCGGCCGCCTCGCGCGTGGCGCCCAGGTAGCTGCGGCCGCGCGCGTCGAGCAGCGGGGCGGTGTGGGCCTCGAGCAGGTCGGTGTAGCCCGCGATCGCCTCGACGCTGGTGTGCAGGTCGTGGGCGGCCAGCTCGGCGAACCGGGCGAGGTCGCGGTCGGAGCGCTCGAGCTCGCGCGAGCGGACGTCGAGGGCGGCGTGCGCGCGGCGCGCGCGGTCCTCCGCCGCGCGCTGCTCGGTCAGGTCGGTGCCGACCGACACGGCGCAGCGGATCGCGCCGGCCTCGTCGCGGATCGCGGTGACGCACCAGGCGACCACGCGCTCGCGGCCGTCGGGGCCGTGCCAGGCGATCGCGTGGCGGAACGGGTCGCGGCCCGCGCGCAGCGCGGCCGAGACCTCGGCGCCCTGCGCGGCCGTCATCAGGCCGAGCTCCCACGGGGTGCGGCCGGTCATCGCGGCGGGCGCGAGGCCGGCGAGCCGCGCCGTCGCGGCGTTCACGCGCAGCAGGCGGCCGTCGGGGGCGAGCACGACGATCGGCCCGGCGGCATGCTCGAGCACGGCCTCGAGGAACGCGTGCTCCTCCGCCTGCCGGCGCTCGGCCAGCGCGGCGTGCGTGACGTCGCGCGCGATGATCAGCAGCAGGGAGCGCCCGCCGACCGTGAGCTCGGTGGTGGCGCACTCGGCGAAGCGCGGCTCGGTCCCGGGGTGGGCGAGCTCGAGCGCGACGCGCACGGGCACGCGATGGCCTGCGGCGCGCAGCCGGCGGCGCTCGACCAGGCGGGCCCGGTCGGCGGGGACCGCGAGCGTGCTGCCGTCGAGGCCGATCAGCTCGTCGAGCGGCCGGTTGAACACGGCCGCGGCGGCGCGGTCGGCGTGGACGATCTCGAGCGTGGCGGCGTCGGCCAGCAGCAGGCCCTCGCCGAGGCCGTCGCGTCCGGCGCTGATCGCGGCCATCACCTCGTCGCGCACGTGCAGGCGCCAGGCCGTCCAGCCGAGGCAGCCGACGACGGCCAGCGCGACGGCGCCCTCGAGCAGCGCGGCGGCCGTGCCGTCGAGCCGCAGCTCTGCGGCGAGCCAAAGGACGAGGCTCAGCCCGAGCGCGGCGAGCCACGGAGCCGGCCCGTGCGCGGCGCGGGCGAGCCCACCCGTGGCGGGCGGGTCGAGCGCCGCCGCGAGGCGGCGGATCGTCTGGGCGGACGAGCTGGAGGGGTCGGGGCGGCCGGGCATGGAGATCTCCCCCTGGGAGATCGACCGCTGCGGCACCGGGACGCATACCCCAAAGGGGGGATTGCGGCCCCTCAGGCGGCGGCGGGGAGCGCCCTGGCGCCGTGCACGGCCACGAAGGCGTCCACGACGGCGACGTCGAACTGCGTGCCCGCGCCGGCGCGCAGCTCCCGCAGCGCGTCCGCCGGCGACATGCCGCGGCGGTACGGACGGTCGGAGACCATCGCGTCGTAGGCGTCGCACACGGCGACGATGAGCGCGCCGAACGGGATCTCGTCGCGCGTGAGGGCGTCGGGGTAGCCCCGGCCGTCGGGCCGCTCGTGGCTCGCGCGGACGAGCGCGGCGACGCCGGCCAGGCCGGGCGTGGACTCGAGGATCCGCTCGCCGATCAGCGTGTGGCGGCACATGAACGCCCACTCGTCGCTGTCGAGCGGACCCGGCTTGTTCAGGATCGAGTCCGGGATGGCGAGCTTGCCGATGTCGTGCAGGGCGGCGGCGACGCGCACGTCCTCGCAGCGGGCGGGCGTGAGGTCGAGGCGCTCCGCGACGCCCACGGCGAGCTCGGCGACGCCGGCGACGTGCTCGCTCAGCTCGGGGTCGCGCTCGGACAGGAGCCGCATCAGCAGCTCCACGCTCTGCGCCTCGGCGGTCGGGCGCCCGCCGCGCTTCTGCTCGTACATGCGCGCGTCGGCGAGCCGCAGCGCCTCGGCGGCCGTGTCGGCCTCGACCGGGATCACGACGGTGCCGACGGAGGCGTCGACGGCGAAGCCCTCGCCCCGCTCGGAGAGCGCGGACGTCACGAGCGTCGCAGCGCCCGCGGCGGCGAGGTCGAGCAGCGCGCAGAACTCGTCGCCGCCCATCCGGTAGGCCCGGCCGTGGCCGGTGACGGCCGACGCGAGCCGGCCGCCGAGGCGGTTCAGGAGCGCGTCGCCGGCCGGGTGGCCGAAGGTGTCGTTGTAGCGCTTGAAGCCGTTGAGGTCGCAGAGGACGAGGACCTGGGGCTGATCGCCGTCGAGCCGCGCCTCGAGGTCGGCGAGCAGGCGGCGGCGGTTGCCGAGGCCGGTCAGGGCGTCGGTGACGGATTCGTACCGCACGGTCTCGAGGATGTGCAGGTTGTCGCGGAAGGTGGCGACCATGCGGAAGATCACCGCGAGCAGCGCCCCGCAGGCGAGGCCCATCGCGACGACGTTGACCTGCGCGGCGTAGGCGTAGAACGCGACGCCCAGCGCGATCGCGGCGAAGGCGCCCGGGGCGAGGAGCTGACGCCAGCCCTGGTCGACCGCGCGGACCTGCTTGGGGTCGGGCTGCCAGGCCGCCACGCCGACGAGGACCATCGCCACGAGCCAGCCGATGTCGAGGTAGCCGCTGTCGACATACGTGCCCGCGGCGACCTGCGCGTAGTAGATCGCGTCGGTCAGCGCGAAGGCGAGGAGCCCGGCGGCGAGGATCGCCCAGGCGCGTGACAGCACCCAGCCCCCGAGGGCGACGGCCTCGACCACCAGCGCGAGCAGCACGATGTCCAGCACCGGGTAGGCGATGGTCACGATCTTCTCGGTCAGGGTGCCGGTCGCGGACTCGAGCACGGGCTCGAGCACGAACGCGGCGCACACGCCGGCGATGGCGCAGGCGCCGATCACGCCGTCGAGCGCCAGCATGCGGCTCAGCTTTCCCACGCGGCGGCGGATGAGCATGACGATGGCGACCGCCAGCGGCGGGTACAGCGCGAAGAAGTAGACGTCGGCGAGCGACGGGATCGGGACGATGTCGTCCTCGGCGTGGATGACCCACCAGATGTCGCCGGCGAGCCACGAGCCCATGCCGGCGCCGACGAGCAGCCAGGCCACCCGGTTCTCGCGCACCACGATCGCCCGCCAGACGACGAGCACCACGGCACAGCCGATGATCCCGTTGTAGACCCAGTTGTCGAAGAAGGGCTTGGCCCCCAGGTCGACCTCGATCTGGACGCTCCACACGAACAGCGCGAGCGTCGTCAACGCCGCGAACGCCATCGCCGCCCGCCGATGCGACCGTGTGCTCATGGGAACAAGATCGACCGCGCCGCAAGAGCCTTGAGGTGAGGCAGAATCCTCGGCCGGACCAATGAGACGCGAGGAGACGACGACATGGGCGTGCTGGACGACAAGGTGGCGATCGTCACCGGCTCGGCGCGGGGCATCGGCCGGGCGACCGCCGAGCTGCTGAGCGAGCATGGCGCGAAGGTGCTGATCAACGACCTCGACGGGGACGTCGCGGCGCAGACCGCGTCGGAGATCTCCGGCGAGACCGTCGTCTACGGGGGCGACCTGACCAGGCCCGGCGCGCCCGACGAGCTCGTGGCCGCGGCGATCGACGCCTGGGGCCGGATCGACATCATCGTCAACAACGCGGGCTACACGATCGACGCGCCGATCCACAAGATGAGCGACGGCGACTTCCAGCGCATGCTCGACATCCACACGATCGTCCCGTTCCGGGTGATCCGCGCGGCGGCGCCGCACCTGCGCGAGCCGGCCAAGGCGGAGCGGGAGGAGGGGCGCGAGGTCTTCCGCAAGATCGTCAACGTCTCCTCGATCTCCGGCACGATGGGCAACGCGGGCCAGTCGAACTACAGCTCGGGCAAGGCGGGCGTCGTCGGGCTGACCAAGACCCTGGCCAAGGAGTGGGGACAGTTCAAGATCAACGTCAACGCGGTCGCGTTCGGCTGGATCGAGACGCGGCTGACGGCGTCGAAGGTGGATGAGAACCAGATGGAGATCGGCGGCCAGAAGGTGCAGCTCGGCATCCCGGACCAGCTGCGGGGCATGGCCCCGATGCTGATCCCGCTGGGCCGGACCGGGACGCCGGAGGAGGCGGCCGGCGGCGTGTTCTTCCTCTGCTCCCCCTGGTCGAACTTCGTCCACGGCCAGGTGCTCAACATCACCGGCGGCCAGTTCACGGGCATGACGACATGAGGCTGGTCAAGCCGACCGAGGCGGATCGCGAGACGCCGCGCGGCGTGGTCGGGGGGTCGGAGATCTCCCAGGCCACGACGGGTGCGACGAACATCTTCATGGGCCGCTTCCGCGTGCCCCCGGGCGCGCAGTCGCGGCCGCACTACCACGAGAACTGCGAGAGCGCGCTCTACATGCTCTCCGGCAGCATCGAGATCCAGTGGGGCGACCACCTGGAGGACCGCGTGACGGTCGAGCCGGGCGACATGCTCTACGTGCCGCCGCGCCAGACGCACATCGTGCGCAACCGCTCCGAGAGCGACCCCGCCGAGTACGTGGTCGCGCGCGACTCGCCGACGGAGGACTCCGTCGAGGTCCCCTGGGCCAGCGAAGGGTGACGCCGGGCTAGCGAAGCGTGAACGCGCAGCCGGCGTAGTAGGCGCCGGCGCGGGAGGCGAGGAAGGCGACGAGCTCGGCGAGCTCGTCGCCGGTCGTGCGCGCGCCGGGCAGGATCGCGACGGGGCGCACGCCGTGGCGCGCCCACTCGATCGAGAGCGTGCGGGCGAGGTTCTCCAGCCCCGCGCGCGCGGCCGCGTGGTGCTGGTCGCCCGGGGGCGGGGCGATCAGGAGGATGAGCGCCGGCCCGGGCGGCAGCGCGTGCGCCCGGATGGCCTCCCATGCGCCGTCGAGCGCCGCGAGCACGCCGTCGGCGTCCGCGGGCGGCGCCGCGGCATGGACGAGGACGTCGCGGCCGTCGTGGGCGCCGAGCTGCTCGAGGCGCTGCTTCACGAAGGCGCCGTCGCCGGTGACGGTCGCGCCGACGCCCTGGAGCAGCTGGCGTCTGAGTACGGCGGGCATCGAGGAGGAGGGTCCGGGTGTTGCGGGCGTGCGCCGGAAGTGTGCCGATTCACGCGCGCGGGCGCTCCGGCGGCCGCGCCGGGGTGAGAATCGGGCGATGAACGGGAGCGATTGTCGGATTGGAGGTCGATATGACACCCAAGCCGACAATCGGTCGCCAGATGAGGTGATCGCCCGGCTCGCGAACCGTCAGGGCGGCGTGGTCGGGCGGGACCAGCTCGTCGCGCGCGGCATCACCGAGGACGCGATCGACGGACGCCGACGCCGAGGGCGTCTGCGGCTCATGTACCGCGGGGTGTACGCGGTCGGGCACGACGCGGTGCCGATCCGCGGGCGGCTCGTCGCCGCGCTGCTCGTCGCCGGCGCCGGCGCGGCGCTGAGCCACAGGACCGCCGCCTACGTCCTGACCCTGCTCCCCTCGATGCCGCCGTTCGTCGAGGTCACCACGACGATCGGCAGGCGCAGCAACCGCCCAGGCCTCGTCTTCCACCACGCCACCGACCTGGACACGACGCTCCGCCACGGCCTCCCCATCACCACCCCCATCCGCACCCTCCGCGACCTCGCCGCCTCCCGACCGGAGCACGAGGTCGAGCGCGCCGCGAGCGAGGCGCTCGTGCTGAAGCTCATCGACGCCGCCGATCTCACCGCCCAGTACGGCCCGGGCTCCGCCACGCTCGCCAACCTCCTCGGAGCCCCGACCCAGAGCCCGCTCGAACGAGCCTTCCTCAAAGCGGTGTTGACGTCCGGCCTGCCGCGACCGCAGACCCACCATCGCATCCCGCCGTACACCGTCGACTTCTCCTGGCCGGGCCACCGCCTCGTGGTGGAGACCGACGGCGCCGCCTACCACGACCACCCGCTGGCGCGACGCCGCGACGCGCGCAAGACGGACGCGCTCCGCGCCATGGGCTACACGGTCATCCGCGTACCGGAGGACGCGCTGGAGGCAGGGGTCGCGGCGACCGCCGCCGCGCTCAGTCGAGCGTCGCGTACAGCGCCCTGATGCGCGCGAAGATCTCGTTCGCCACGGCCTGCTGCTGCTCGCGCGTCGGATCCTCGATCCGGTCCCAGCGCAGTGCGTCGCCGTAGCGCACGCGGACCTTCGGGAACTGCAGGCGCTTCCAGTTGCGCACGTGCGAGGAGCCGTGGATCGCGACCGGCACGACGGTCGCGCCCGACTCCAGCGCGAGCCGCCCGATGCCGCGCTTGGGCTGCTCGGACAGCGTGCCCGTGCGCGACCGCCCGCCCTCGCAGTACATGACGATCGCGCCCTCGCGCTCGAGGATCCCGTTCGCGGTCAGGAACGCCTCCTCGTCGGCATAGCCGCGCCGCACCGGGAACACGCCGCCGTGCGTGTAGATGAACTGCATCGGCGGCACGAACAGCTGCGACTTGGCCATGAAGTTCACCCGCCGGCGGATGAACGCCCCCGCGAAGAAGTGGTCCATGAACGAGAAGTGGTTCGGGGCGAGGATGACCGGGCCGCGGACCGGGACCTTCTCGGCGTCGACGCCGCGGGCGCGGAAGAACGTCCACGCGTAGAGCGAGGTCGCCATGCGCACGATCTCGTAGACCCAGTCGGGCTTGCGGCTCCGCGTCCGGGCGTGGAAGCGGTCGAAGTGCTCCTTCGGGCGCGGGTCCTTGTAGACCTGCGCGCGGATCGGCGTCAGGTCGGGCGGCGACGTGGCCATGGCCGGGAATGTACCCCGCTGAGCGTCTGGGGCCGCGGTTATCGTCCCGGCGACCAGTCGGGCGAGCCCAGGAGACGCGAGCGTGGCGAACATCGAGGCCCACATCACGGGCACCGTGTGGAAGGTCGAGGTGAAGGTCGGCGACACGGTCGAGGAGGGCGACACCGTCGTGATCCTCGAGTCGATGAAGATGGAGATGCCGGTCGAGGCCGAGGACGAGGGCACCGTCGCCGAGATCCGCTGCGAGGAGGGCCAGGCCGTCTCCGAGGGCGACACGCTGATCGTGCTCGACTAGTGCAGGAGCTCGCGGGCGGGAAGCTGCGGCTCGACGAGCCGGCGCCGCACGTCGCGCGGCTGACGATCGACCACCAGGCCAAGCGCAACGCGCTCGACCACGAGATCCTCGACGCGCTCGCCGCCGTCCTTCCCGGCCTGGAGGCCCGCTGCCTGATCCTCACGGGCGCCGGCAAGGTCTTCTCCGCCGGCTACGACATCGGCGCGCTCCCGCAGGAGCAGGGCTTCGCCGCGGCCGCCGAGGCGATCGTCGCCCACCCGTTCGTCGCCGCGCTCGAGGCGCTCGACGCGTACCCGTTCCCGGTGCTCGCCGGCCTCAACGGCCACGCCATCGGCGGCGGGCTGGAGCTGGCGCTCTCCTGCGACCTGCGGATCTGCGGGGCGGGCGCGCGGCTCGGCATGCCGCCCGCCCGGCTCGGGCTGATCTACTCGCACACGGGGCTGCGGAAGTTCATCGACGCGATCGGCGCGCCGCGCACGCGCGAGCTGTTCTTCACGGCCCGCGCGGTCGGCGCGCAGGAGGCGCTGAGCTGGGGCCTCGTGGGCGAGGTCGCCGACGACGTCGCGCGCCCGGACGGTCGAGCTGGCGGCGGAGATCGCCGCCAACGCGCCGCTCTCGCTGGTCGGCAACAAGCGCGTGATCCGCGCGCTGCTCGCCGCCGAGGGCGCGCTCGACCCCGCGGTGGAGGACGAGCTCGTCGCCCTGCGCGACGCATGCTTCGCCTCGGAGGACTTCTTCGAGGGCGTCCGGGCGTTCGCCGAGAAGCGCGCGCCGCGCTGGCAGGGGCGCTAGTCACGAGGCGGACCTGGCCGTCGCGCCACACTGGAGGGGTGCGCAGCCGTCTCGCGCTCCTCCTCATCGCGGTGTTCGCCGGCGTCGCCGGCGCGGACCAGGCCCGCGCCATGCCGCCGGAGGGACCGGTGCTCGACGCCCCGATCACGTGGCGCGATTCGCGCAGCGTCGGCAAGCCGTTCGACGGCCGCCTCGTGAACGGCGTGCAGCTGCCGGAGGAGGGCGTGGACTTCTGGACCTACGACTGGGGCACGCGCAGGTCACCCAACCGGCCCTGGCGGCGCTGGGGCACCGACCGCCTCGTCCGCACCGTGCTCGACGTCCTGCGCACGTACCGCGCCGAGCACCCGTTCGCCCCGCGGGTGGGCATCGCGGACCTGTCGCGCCCGCACGGCGGCCGCTTCGGCCGGAACTTCGGCGGGCGCGGCCACGCCTCGCACCAGAACGGCCGCGACGTCGACATCCTCTATCCCGCGCACCGACGGCCTCGAGCGCCGGGCCTGGATGCCCGGCCTGGTCGACGAGCAGCTCAGCCAGGACCTCGTCGACGCGTTCGTCGGCGCGGGCGCCGTCTACGTGTTCACCGGCCCGCGCCTGTCCCTGGGCGGGCCGCGCAAGATCGTCGTGCGGCTCGTGCACCACGACGACCACATGCACGTGCGGATCCGCTAGGAGCCTGTCGAAGAAGTCGGCACACCTGGCGCCGGCCGCTGACACATCGCCATGGCGCACCGCCTGTTCTTCAACAGACCCCTAGTCCAGCGCCCGGCTGCAGAGGCAGACGAGCCGGTCGCCCGCCTGCAGGTCGCCGATCCGCGGGTCGTCGAACCGCAGCGCCTCCTCGCCGCGCACCACGGCGATCACCGGCGCGGCCGAGCGCACCTCCATGAGCGGGTGGCCGACCTCCTCGGGCGACAGCTCGCGCTCGGTGATGTCGAGCCCCTCCCCGACCGAGAGCAGGTCCTCGAGCACCTGGACGACGCGCGGGCTCTTGACCGCGTGCCCGAGCAGCCGCCCGGCGGCGCCGGACGAGACGACGACGGAGTCCGCGCCGCCCTGGCGCAGCAGGTGCGCGTTCTCCTCCTCGCGCACCGACGGCGACGATCCGCGCCCCCGGGTTGAGCTCGCGCGCGGTGAGCGTGATCAGCACGGCGCTGTCGTCGCGGTCGGGCGCGACGACCACCGCGGCGGCCTGCGCGACCTCGGCGGTCGCGAGCGTCGTCGACTGGCTCGCGTCCCCGATGATCCCGGCGTGGCCGGCCCGGCGCGCCTCCTCGACCGCCTCGGCCCGGCCGTCGATCACGACGATCGAGTCCGGCGCGACGCCGTGGGCGCGCAGCGTCTCGATGGCCGCGCGGCCCTTCACCCCGTACCCGCAGACGATCGTGTGGTCGTGCAAGGTCCTCCTCCAGAGCTTCTCGCGGTAGACGGTGCGCGTCCGCTCGGCGAGCACCTCGAGCGTCGTCGACACCAGGATGACGAGGAACAGCACGCCCGCCGGCATGACGACGAAGATGTTCACCAGCCGGCCCGCCGTCGGTGACCGGCGTGATGTCGCCGTAGCCCGTCGAGGTCACGCTGACCGCGCCGAAGTAGAGCGCGTCGAGCAGGCCGATCTCGCCGCCCGCGTTGTCGCGGAACGCGTCGCGGTCCAGGTAGGTGATGACCGAGACGAGCAGGACGAGCAGCGCCGCGATCGCCGAGCCGGCGCAGCAGCACCGACAGCGGGTGCTGCTCGGTGCCCGGGAGCCGGATGTCGGCCCGATCGTTCGCCACGGGCGCCGGATGATGCCGTCCGGAGCGGCGCATAGGGTGCCGCCATGCCGCCGCTCATCACCCGCGAGGAGGCGCTCCGGCTCGGTGAGCTGGAGGATCACGCCGAGATCGAGGCGCTCGTCGAGCGCGCCTGGCGCGCCCGCGTCGAGCGCTTCGACGACAGCACCGACCTGTGCTCGCTGGTCAACGCCAAGTCCGGCGGCTGCGCGGAGGACTGCGGCTTCTGCGCCCAGTCGCGCTTCGCCGAGGCCGAGACGCCGATGCACGCGATGATGTCGGCCGAGCAGATCCTCGAGCACGCGAAGGCCGCCGAGGCGGCGGGCGCGCACCGCTTCTGCATGGTCACGCAGGGCCAGGGGCTCTCCAAGCGCGACTTCGAGGCGATCCTCGACGGCGCGCGGCTCGTCGCCGAGCAGACGAACCTCAAGCGCTGCGCCTCGATCGGGCACATGAGCGTCAAGCGGGCCCAGCAGCTCAAGGACGCCGGCATCCAGCGCGTCCACCACAACGTCGAGACGGCGCGCTCCTACTACCCCGAGGTCTCCTCGACGGTCCAGTACGAGGGCCGGCTGCGCACGATCGAGGCCGTGCGCGAGGCGGGGCTCGAGACGTGCGTCGGCGGGCATCCTCAACCTCGGCGAGTCGCGCGCGCAGCGCGTCGAGATGGCGTTCGAGCTGGCCGCGATCGACCCGACCTCGGTCCCGATCAACCTGCTCAACCCGCGTCCCGGGCACCAAGTTCGGCGACCGCGACTTCATGGACCCCTGGGAGGCCGTGAAGTGGATCGCCATCTTCCGCCTGATCCTGCCCGAGGCGCTGTTCCGCCTCTGCGGCGGGCGCACGGAGAACCTCGCCGACCTGCAGCGGCTCGCCGTCAAGGCCGGCATCAACGGCGTCATGCTCGGCAACTTCCTCACCACGCTGGGCAACCAGCCCGAGGAGGACCACGAGATGTTCGAGGAGCTGGGGCTCAACATCGCGCCGCAGCCCGACAACGGCGCCAACCCGCGGCCCGACAACCGCGCCGGCTGGCTCGACGGCCCGACGCCCGACCCGGTCGGCGCGCACATCGCCGCCGCCGCGCCGGCGCTCAGCGTGACCCTCTGGGATCCCTCGGCGCAGCTGCGCTACCGCAAGAAGTCCTCCGTGCCCCCCAGGCCCGACGGCAGCCCCAATCGCGGGCTCCCGTCGGCCGCGTAGACAGGAGCCTCATGCTGGATCTGCAGGACCGACTGGACGAGCTCAAGGGGCTCGGCCTCTATCGCCGCATGCGCATGGTGAGCGGACCGCAGGGCCCGCGCGTCGTCCTCGACGGCAAGCCGGTCCTCCTGCTGTGCTCGAACAACTACCTCGGCCTCGCCGACCACCCGCGCGTCCGTGAGGCGGCGGCCGACGCGGCCATGCGCTGGGGCGTCGGCGCGGGGGCGTCGCGGCTCGTGTCGGGCAACATGACGCTGCACCGCCGGCTCGAGGAGCGGATCGCCGCGTTCAAGGGGATGCAGCGCGCGCTGCTGTTCGGCTCGGGCTACCTGGCCAACCTCGGGCGTGATCCCGGCGCTCGCCCGCCGCGGCGAGGTCGTCTTCTCCGACGAGCTCAACCACGCCTCGATCATCGACGGCTGCCGGCTCGCGGGCGCGGAGACGTTCGTCTACCGCCACGCCGACCCCGAGCACCTCGCCTGGGGCCTGCGCCACGCCGACGGCCGCGGCGCGCTGATCGTCACCGACGGCGTCTTCTCGATGGACGGCGACATCGCCCCGCTCGAGGAGATCGTCGCGCTCGCCCGGCGCCACGACGTGCGCGTGATGGTCGACGACGCGCACGGCACCGGGACGCTGGGTCCGGGCGGGCGCGGCACGGTGGCCGACGCGGGGCTCGACGGCGAGGTCGACGTGATCGTCGGCACGCTCGGCAAGGCGCTCGGCTCCTACGGCGCGTACGTCGCCTGCGACCACGTGACCGCCCGCTACCTGACGAACACCGCGCGGCCGCTGATCTTCTCGACCGGGCTCCCGCCGGCGACGGTCGCCGCGGCGATGGCGGCGCTCGAGCTGCTGCAGGAGCAGCCGCGGCGCGTCGAGCGGCTCGCCGACAACAGCGCGGCGCTGCGCGACGAGCTGGCCCGCGAGGGCTTCGACGTGTCGCGGCTCCGAGACGCAGATCGTGCCGCTGATCGTCGGCGACGCCGGGCTGGCGCTCGACATCTGCGAGGCCGCGCTGGAGCACGGCGTGTTCGCGCAGGCGATCCGGCCGCCGACGGTGCCCGAGGGCACGTCGCGGCTGCGGCTCGCGGTGATGGCCTCGCACACGAAGGGCGAGCTGCGCGAGGCCGCGCGCGTCTCGCCCAGGCGGCGCTGCGCAACGGCTTCCGCCCGTCCTCGAGCGTGCCCGTCGCGGCGGCGCAGTCGGCCGCCCAGGCCGCCGCCGGGGCGCCGCCGCGCGTGTTCGACGGCGACGCCGAGGAGCCGCTGCCGAAGGCGGCGTGAGACCGCGCGGGCTGTTCGTCTCCGGCACGGACACCGGCGTCGGCAAGACCGTCGTCGCCGGCGCGATCGCCGCCGCGCTGCGTGCGCGCGGCGAGCGGGTCGCCGCGTACAAGCCCGTCGTCACCGGGCTCGACGAGGCGCCCGTCGCCCGGCTGGCCGCGCGACCACGAGCTGCTCGCGGCGGCCGCGGGCGTGCCGGTCGGCACCGTCACGCCGCACACGTTCGGCCCGCCGGTGTCGCCGCACCTCGCGGCGCGAGCTCGCGGGCACCGAGCTCGACGTCGACGCCATGGTCGTCGCCGCCAGCGCGGCGGCGGCCGAGGCCCGCGCCGGCGTGCTGGTGTGCGAGGGCGTCGGCGGCCTGCTGGTCCCGCTCACCGCCGACGCACACGGTGCGCGACCTCGCGGTCGCGCTCGGCTTCCCGCTGGTCGTCGCCGCCCGCCCGGGCCTCGGCACGATCAACCACACGCTGCTCACGCTCGAGGCGGCGCGCGCGGCCGGCCTGCGCGTCGCCGGCGTCGTGATCACGCCGTGGCCGGAGGCGCCGGACGCGATGACCCGCTCGAACCGGGCGACGATCGCGCGGCTCGGCGGCGTCGCCGTGGCCGGGCTGCCGCCGCTGCCGGACGGCTCGCCGGCGTCGCTCGCGGCGGGCGGCGCCGCGCTCCCGCTCGACGCCTGGCTCGCCGCCGACTAGGGTCCGGGCGCATGAGCGTGCGCCGGGGCGTCCTCGCGGTCGTGCTCGCTGCGGGCGCGCTGCCGGCCGCGCCGGCGCCGCGCCGCGGCCGCCGCCGCGCCGGCGGCCGTCGCGGACCTCCCCCGCTGCCCCGGCGACCGCGCGGCCCGCTGCGGCCGGATCCGCGTCCCGCTGCACCGCACCGACCCCGGCGGCGCCGCAGCTCACCGTCCGCTTCCGCGTCTACCCGCGCCGCGACCGCGCGCGGCCCGCGGGCGTGCCGATCGTCGCCGCCGAGGGCGGGCCGGGCTACGGCACGATCGACTCGGGCGCGGGCTACCGCTTCCTGCTCGGCCCGCTCGGGCGCGACCACGACCTGATCCTCGTCGACAACCGCGGCACCGGCCGCTCGGGCGCGATCGACTGCAAGCGCCTGCAGGCCGGCAAGGGCGACTACACCCGCAACGTCGGGCGCTGCGCGCGGCAGCTCGGGCGCCGCCGCGGACGCGTACGGCACCGGCGCCGCCGCCGACGACCTCGCGGCCGATCCTCGACCGGCTCGCGATCCCCGTGGTGAGCATCTACGGCGACTCCTACGGCACCTACTTCGCGCAGGCGTTCGCCGTCCGCCACCCGGAGCGGGTGCGCGCGGTCGTGCTCGACGCCGCGTTCGCCGTCGACGGCTTCGATCCCTGGGGCCGCACGACGACGGACGCGATCCGCGCGGCCTGGACGCTGCTGTGCGCGCGCTCGGCCTGCCCCGGCGGCGACCCGCTCGCGGCGATCCGCGACCTCGCCGTCCGGCTCGAGCGCACGCCGCTCACCGGCCGCGCGCGCGACGCCGACGGCGCGGCCCAGCGCGTGCGGCTCGACGGCGCGGCGTTCGGCCAGCTCGTCAACGACGCCGGCTACGGCTACGCGATCTACCGCGACCTGCTCGCCGCGGGCCGCGCGTACGCCGCCGGCGACCCGGCGCCGCTCCTGCGGCTCGCCGCCGAGGACCTCACGTCGGTCGAGGCCGGCGCGCCCGCCTCCTACTCCGAGGGCGCCTACGCCGCCGTCGCCTGCCACGACTACCCGACGATCTGGAACCCGGCCTCGAGCCCCGCGGCGCGCCGCGCCGAGCTGCGGCGCCGCGCAGCGCGCAGCTCGCGCCCGACGCGTTCGCGCCGTTCCCGGCGGACGTGTGGCTCGACTCGCTCTACGAGCACCAGCTCGTCTTCGGCTGCCTGGAGTGGCCCGCGCCCGCCGTGCCCGACCCGCCGGCGCCCGCCGGGCGCGCCCTACCCGGCGGTCCCGGTGCTCGTGCTCAACGGCGACCTCGACGTGATCACGCCGCTCTCGGACGCCGCGCGGGCGACGGCGCTGTTCCCGCGCGGCCACGCTGGTCGCCGTCGCGCAACCAGGTCCACGTCACCGCGCTCGCGGACTTCGACCGCTGCGCGACCGGGATCGTCCGCCGCTTCCTGCGCACGCTCGCCCCCGGGCGACACGAGCTGCGCCGCGCCGGCGCGCCGAGCTGCACGTCGTCCGGCGCTTCCCGCGCCACGCCGCGGCCGCGCCGCGGACGGCGGAGCCGCGCGACGGGCGACCGCGTCGCGGCCGCTCGACCGCCGGGCGGCGTGGGCGGCCGCCCAGGCCGTCGCGGACGCGCTGTCGCGCTGGTGGCTGATCTCCGGCAGCCGCGGGCACGGCCTGCGCGGCGGGCGCTTCACCGCGACGGGCGCCTACTACTCCTACGGGCCGGTCCGCTTCCGGCTGCGCGCGCCTGCGGTTCGCCGAGGACGTCGCGGTCAGCGGCCGCGCGACGTGGGAGCGGCGCGCGCAGCGGGTCCGCGCGCGGGTGCGGATCGCCGGCGTGCGCCGCGGCACGCTGCGGATCGGCTGGACGGGCGGACCGGCCGCGCGCGCGCGCGCGACGATCAGCGGCCGCCTCGGCGGCCGCACGGTGCGGCTGCGGATGCCGGCGCCCTAAGCGCGCGCCGCCGTACGGACCGCCGACGTCGCGCCACAGCGCGGGCCGCGGGTCGTCCGCCGTCGGCGGGCGCGGCTTGGACTCCTGCGCGGTGGCGAGCGGCGCGTGGCGCGGGACGCCGACCTTCACGACCGCCCACTCGCCCGGCGCGAGCTCGCGCGGCAGCCAGGAGTGCGTCGCGCGGTCGTCGTGCTCGCGGGCGAGCCGGCCGCACTCGTGGATCGCCTGCTCGCGGGTCATGCGCCAAGCGTACGCCCCTCCGCGCGCGCTGAGAAGGGCGCGCGGGCGGGCGTTCACCGGCGCGTCACGTCTCGGCGCCCGCGGGCGCGTCGGGCACCACGCCGCCGCCGTTGCCGGCGGACGCGTCGGCCAGCCGGCTGTGCAGCCGCTCGCGCAGCTCGTCGGCGTCGAGCTCGACGTGGGCGCGGCGCCGGCGCGCCACGGCGACGCCGGTCGCGGCCACCCCGGCGGCGCCGGCGAGCCCGATGTACTTCCAGGGAACGCGCATCGATGCCTAGGGTACGCGTCGTGCTCACGCCTCGACGAGGCCGTCGACACCGCCGCCACGGGCGACGTGTGGCTGTTCCGCGGCCGCTCGCTCGCCGACCGCGCGATCCAGACGGTCACCAACAGCCCCGTCAACCACGTCGGCATGGCCGTCGCGCTCGACGACCTGCCGCCGCTGCTGTGGCACGCCGAGCTCGGGCAAGTCGCTGCCCGACGTGTGGGCCGGCAAGCGCCAGCGCGGCGTCCAGCTGCACCTGCTCCGCGACGCCGTCGCGACCTGGGGCGGGCGCTACGGCCAGCGCGCGTGGGTCCGGCCGCTGATCGGGACGGTCGAGCGCCGCCACGAGGACCGGCTGATGGAGATGATCGAGCGCTTCGACGGGCGGGCGTTCCCGACCACCGTCGGGCTCGCCCGCCAGTGGGCGGTCGGGCCGCGTCCGCCGCTCCTCCTCGCTCGAGACGATCTACTGCGCCGAGCTCGTCGCGGCCACGCTGCAGCACATGGGCCTGCTGCCCGACAAGCGGCCGGCGAGCTGGTACGACCCCGGCCGCTTCTGGAGCGGCGACCGGATCGCGCTCGTGCCGCCGTTCGCGCTCGGGGCCGAGGTGCGCCGTTACCCTCGGGAACGAGCATGAGCGACGCCCCGCACCCTGAGCTGCGCGCCTCCGACGACGACCGGGAGCGCACCGCCGACACGCTGCGGCGCGCCGCCGGGCGACGGCCGGCTCACGATGGACGAGCTCGACGACCGGCTGCAGGAGGCCTACGCGTCGCGCACCCGCGCCGAGCTGGAGCGGCTCGTGGCCGACGTCGTCGTGCCCGGCGAGGAGGCGGCGGCGGCCGAGCGCCGCGCCGCCCGGCTCCCGGTCCGCCCCGGCGAGGGCGGCGCGCGCTGGCTGATCGCGATCATGGGCGGCTGCGAGCGCAAGGGCCGCTGGCGCCTGCGCGAGCAGCTCACCTCGCTCAACATCATGGGCGGCAGCGACTTCGACCTCAACGACGCGGAGCTCTCCGCCCAGCGCACCGAGATGACGATCTTCTCGCTGATGGGCGGCTCGGACGTCCACGTGCCCGAGGGCCTCAACGTCGAGGTCACCGACTTCGCCTTCATGGGCGGCAACGACGTCGACGTGCGCGACTCGCGCCCCGACCCCGGCGGCCCGGTCCTGCACCTGCGGCTGATCTCGATCATGGGCGGCACGAACGTCCGCCGCGGCCGCAGGAGGACGCGCGAGGAGCGGCGCGCCGAGAAGCAGCTCACCGCCACGGGCTCTAGATCGACGCGCCGGCGAAGAAGAAGAACCACGACTCGAACGCGAGCCCGGCGAGCACGACCGCGGCGACGAGGATCGTCGTCGAGCGCGCGCAGTCCCGGCGCCCTGCGCGCCCGCCGCCCCCTCGTTGAACGGCTTCAGCCACGGCGACCTGGCGCCGCCCGGCGGCGCGGCCGGCCGCCCGGTCGTGCGCCGCGCCCATCCGGTTCAGCGCCGAGACGAGCGCCGCGCACAGCAGCGCCATCGCGACGACGACGACGAGCACCGCCGTCATCGTCAGCCCGCCCGCGTCGCCCTGCACCCGCGAGCCGAGCCAGATCGCCAGCAGCGGCGCGCCCGTGAACAGGTTGATCGCCGGCGAGCGCCATCCCCGCCAGGAGCAGCAGCCGGTGCAGCCGCGCGATCACAGGGGCAAGGTGTACACCGTCTCCGTGCGGACGATGCGCATCCCGACGCGCTCGTAGAGCCCGCGGGCGCCGGTGCGCGCGTCCGTGTCGAGCCCCGCGCGCGCACAGCCCGCCCGCCGGCCGCGCCCGAAGCTCTCCACGAGCAGCGCCCGCGCGAGGCCGCGCCCGCGGTGCTCGCGCGCGACCGCGAGCTGCGCGATCCACAGCAGGTCGTCCTCGGCGACCAGGAGCGCCGCGCCCACGACGGCGTCGCCGTGGGCGGCGACGACGAGGTGCTCGGGCGCGAAGCCGGGGCGGCCGAGCCGCTCGGCGGCCCAGTCCTCGAACGGCGAGCCGCTGCTGCCCCTCCCACTCGGCGAACGCGTCGTCGATCACGCGGTGCACGGCGCGGTCGTCCTGCCCCGGCACGAACGAGCGCAGCGCGTACCCGTCCGCCACGACCGGCGGCCCGGGCTCCGCGGCGAGCGGCAGCTCGAACGTCCACGCCGCGGAGCGCTCCGCGTAGCCCGCGGCGCGCAGGAGCGCGTGGGCGGCGTGCTCGTGCTCGGTGATGTCCTGGCAGGTCTCGACGTGCCCGAGCGCGCGGCCCGCCTCCTGGGTCCAGCCCAGCAGCCAGGTGCCGATCCCGCGGCCGCGATGCCGGGGCGCCACGCACACGTAGGCGTTGCGCGGTCCGTGCAGCAGCGCGAGCGCGACGATCGCCCCGCCGTCGCGGACCGCGACCGTGCGCTCGCCGGGGTCGAAGCTCGGGCGCTGGAAGACCGCGACGAAGTCGTCCTCGGTCGCGAGCGCCTCGCCGTCGTCGTGGAGCTCGCACGCCCGCCACACCGCGACGGCCTCGGCCAGGTCGGCACGGGTGAGCGGCGCCATGCGCAGCCGCCGCTCACTCGCCGCCCGCGTAGTCGATCAGCGACTTGTCGACGAGCCACTCGACCGGCGCCCTGTCGTCGGTGTAGACCGTCCCCGCCGGTGCAGCGGCGGGCGCGAGCCGGTTCGCGTCGGCGAGCGCCACCCGGCGCAGCTCGGGCGGCATCGCGCGCGCCGCGGCGAGCAGGCGGTCGCGCGACGGCTGCGGCGTCGCTGCCCATCAGCAGCGTGTTCGTGTCGGTCACCGGGTCGCGGGTGACGTGGCGCGAACGCCGCGCCCATCGTGGCCGTCAGCACCTGCTCGAGCCGGTCGGAGCCCTCCGGGTGGCCCGACGTTGATGAGCACCGCCCCGCCCGGGCGCCAGCCGGTCGTGGGCGAGCTGCGAAGAACTCCTTCGTGGCGAGGTAGAACGGGATGTAGGGCTGGCGGTAGGTGTCGAGGAAGATGAAGTCGTAGCGCTCGTCCGTCTTGCGCAGGAACGGGCGCGCGTCGTCGGCGTGCACGCGCAGCTGCGGCCGGTCCTCGAGCCCGAACCAGCGCCGCCCGATGTCGAACAGCTCGCCGTCGATCTCGACGGCGTCGATCACCGTGTCGGGGAAGTACTTCGCGTAGGCGCGCGCGACCGTCCCGCCGGCCACGCCGAGCATCGCGACCTTGCGCGGCGGGTCGTCGCGCAGCGTGAACGGCAGCGTCAGGTGGCCGTCCCAGTAGTTGCCGGTCAGCACCGTGTCCGCCCGCCAGATCGAGTGGATCGCCTGGCCCTCGTTGAGCTCGAGCTGGCGGCGGCCGTCCGGGTACTCGACGACGCGCGCGTACTGGTACGTCGTCTCGGCCTCGTGGACGACGCGGCCGTCCTCCGTCCGCCGCCTTGACCACGCCGACCGGGACGAGCAGGAGCAGCGCGACGGCCGACCGGCGCGAGCGCCCAGCGGCGGCCCAGGCCGAGCGCGGCGGTGACGGCGAGCAGGATCGCGTAGGTGAGGAACGTGCGGTGCGTCCCGACGAGCGGGATCAGCAGCAGCGAGGCGCTGAACGTCCCGAGCAGCGAGCCGACGGTGGAGATCGCGTACATCCGCCCGGCGGTCTCGCCCGAGTCCTCGACGCGCTCGAGCTTGAGCCGGATCGCCCACGGCGACACGGCGCCGAGCATCAGCACGGGGACGGCGACGAGCGCGAGCACGCCGAACAGCGAGCCGGCGAAGCCGCCGATCGAGACGTTGTCGAACGCGTCGACCGAGAGCGACAGCAGCGGCTGCGAGAGGAACGGCACGAGCGCGAGCAGGACCGACGATGCGAGCACGAGCAGGCACAGCCCCTCCATGTGCGGGATGGCGGTCGGCCAGCCGCCCGCCGAACCAGTAGCCGATCGACAGCGCGACGAGCACGACGCCGATCGTGTTGGCCCAGACGATCGTGGAGTCGCCGAAGAACGGCGCGATCAGGCGCGCGGCCGCGATCTCCGCCCCGAGGGTCGAGAGGCCCACGACGAAGACGAGCAGCCCGAGCGGCGGCCGAGTCCGGTTCCCCATGCGGCGATCCAGTATGGCGAGGGCCGATTTCCGACCGGTCCCGGGGCTAGCGTGCGGATCCATGGACACCGACGGCCTCGCCCATCTCGACCGCACCCACCTCTGGCACCCGTTCACCCAGCAGCGCGGCTGGGAGCAGGAGGCGCCGGTGATGATCGAGCGCGGCGAGGGCTCGCTGCTCTTCGACACCGACGGCAACGCGTACCTCGACGGCGTCTCCTCGCTGTGGTGCACCGTGCACGGCCACGGCCACCCGGCGATCGACGCCGCCGTGCGCGAGCAGCTCGACCGGATCGCCCATTCGACGATGCTCGGCCTCTCGCATCCGGGCGCGGCGCGGCTGGCCGCGCGGCTCGTGGAGATCGCGCCGCCCGGGCTGCAGCGCGTGTTCTACTCCGACAACGGCTCCACGGCCGTCGAGGTGGCCGTGAAGATGGCCTACCAGCACTGGCAGCAGCGCGGCGAGCCGGGCGCGGACCGAGTTCATCTGCCTGCGCGACGCCTACCACGGCGACACGATCGGCTCGGTCTCGGTCGGCGGGATCGACCTGTTCCACGCGACGTTCCGGCGGCTGCTGTTCGAGACCCACCATGCCGAGCCGGGCGACGCCGCCCACATGCGCGCGCTGCTCGAGGCGCACGGCGACCGCGTCGCCGCGGTCGTGGTCGAGCCGCTCGTCCAGGGCGCGGCCGGCATGCTCGTCCATCCCGACGGCTACCTGCGCGCGGTGCGCGAGCTGTGCGACGAGTTCGGCGTGCTGCTGATCTGCGACGAGGTCGCCGTCGGCTTCGGGCGCACCGGCACGATGTTCGCCTGCGAGCAGGAGGACGTCGCGCCCGACCTGCTGTGCGTGGCCAAGGGGATCACGGGCGGCTACCTGCCGCTCGCCGCCACGCTCACCACCGAGGCGGTCTACGCGGCGTTCCTCGGCGAGCACGAGGAGTACCGCACGTTCTTCCACGGCCACACCTACACGGGCAACCCGCTTGCCTGCGCGGCCGCGCTCGCCACGCTCGACGTGTTCGAGTCCGAGCGCACGCTCGAGCGCCTGGCGCCGAAGATCGACCTGCTCGGCGAGCTGCTGGACGAGCTCGTCGCGCCGCTGCCCGCCGTCGCGAGATACGCCGGCGCGGCTTCATGACCGGGATCGAGCTGGGCGGCCATCCCGGCCGCGGCGCGCATGGGCCACCAGGTCACGCTCGCCGCGCGCCGGCGCGGCGCGATCGTGCGGCCGCTGGGCGACGTGGTCGTCCTCATGCCGCCGCTGTCGATCACGGCGGACGAGCTGACCCGCCTCGTGGCCGTCACCGCGGCGGCGATCGAGGAGGCGACCGCCGCCGGCGCCGTCCCGCTCGCCGCTTAGGCGGTGCGCAACGCGACGGCGGGCGGCAGCCGGGACGCCCGGATGGCCGGCATGAGGCCGGCGATCGCACCGATGAGGATGGCCGAGGCGATGCCGCCCGTCCATGCTTCTGCGGGGATCACGATGGCCCAGTGCTTCGAGCCGGCGTAGACGACCGTCGCCATCGCTCCGGCGAGCACGCCGACGATGCCGCCGATGGCGGCGAGCAGGATCGACTCACCGAGGAACTGGGCGCGGATCTGGCGCCTCGTCGCGCCGAGCGCGCGGCGGAGGCCGATCTCCGATCGGCGTTCCAGCACCGAGATGATCATGATGTTGGCGACGCCGACGGCGCCGACGATCAGGGCCACGACGCCCAGGCCGAGGAAGAGGCTGTCGAACGCTCCGGCCGCGGCGGCGCGAGCGGTGAGCGCGTCGGAGGGCTGGCTGACGTTGACCTCGTCGGGGGCCTGGGGGTTGGCGGTCGGCGCGAGCCGCGACTGCACGTCGGCGACATGGTCGGTGTCCGCGCGCATGTAGATGGAGCTCGGCGGGCCGGCTTCCGGCTCGCCCTGGACGAGGCTGACGTGGCCGAGGTAGCGCTGGGCGGCCGCGTAGCCGATCAAGGCGCTGTTGTCGATGTCGGGCTCCAGCGGCGAGGGGTCGAGGACGCCGGCGACGTTGAACCACTGGCCGCCCAGCCAGATCCGCAGGTCGGGATGGATCCGGTCGATGCCCAGCCGTTGCGCGGCGGCCCGGCCGAGCACGGCGACGGGCTCGCGAGCGGTCGCCGGATTGAGCCAGGCGCCGCGTGCGAGGCCGGTGTTGAGCACGGAGAGCAGGTTCAGGCTGGTGGCGCGCACCTGCAGCCCGCCCGTGTTCGTCACGGGGATCAGCCGACTCCGGTAGACGCTCTTGCCCTTCACCAGCGCCGTGTGTGCCAGCTGTTGGACGTCGTCCAGGTGCGTGATCCGCGCCGGGCTCTCGATGGGCAGCTTCGACGGCTCCCCGGTGACGCTCTGGCCGGCCTCGAGGGTCAGCATGTTCGTGCCGAGCCGGTCGATCTCGGCGAGCAGCCCGGCTTGTGAGGAGGACGACAGCCCGAGGACCGCCACGATCGCCGCGGTTCCGATCGCGATCCCGAGCGCGGACAGCGCGGCGCGCAGCGGCCGGGCGCGCAGGCCGACGCTGGTCACCCGCAGCGCGTCGCCCAGCCGCAGTCGCTCACGCATCGGAGACCACCTGGCCGTCCAGCACGCGGATCTGGCGCGGCAGCTGCTCCGCCAGGCCCCCGTCGTGGGTGATCATGATGATCGTGGCGCCGGCGGCGTTGAGCTCGCGGATCAGCTCCATGATCGAGGCGCCGGTGCTGCTGTCGAGGTTGCCGGTCGGCTCGTCGGCGAGCACGATCGCCGGACGCCCGACGAGGGCCCGGGCGATCGCCACGCGCTGCCGCTCGCCCCCGGAGAGCTTGGTCGGCTTGAACGTCGCGCGGTGCGACAGCCCGACCCGTTCGAGCGCCTCGTCGGCGCGCGTGTAGCGCTCGGCGGCGGGGGCGCCGGCGTAGAGCATCCCGTCGGCGACGTTCTCGCGCGCCGTGGCGTGCTCGGCCAGGAAGAACTGCTGGAAGACGAACCCGATCTCCCGGGCCCGCAGGCGCGACACCTCGTGGTCGCCCAGCCCCGCCGCGTCGATCCCGCCGATCCGGACGACGCCGCTGCTCGGCCGCTCCAGCGTCCCGATGACGTGCAGCAGCGTGGACTTGCCCGACCCGGAGGGCCCCACGATCGCGACCAGCTCGCCCCGCCGCACGCAGAGGGACACCCCTCGCAGGGCGAACACCGGCGGCTCCTCGCCGTAGACCTTGGTGACCTCCTCCAGCTCCAGGACCGCGTCGCTCATATCGACGGCACCACCACCGCATCGCCTGCGCGCAGGTCGCCCTCGACCTGGACTCTTCCGCCCCCGGTGTCGAACAGGCCCAGCCGCACGGCGACCAGCTCGCGCCGCCCACCGGAGCGCGCGACCTCGACGGCGAACCCGCCGCCGGACCTGCCGACGAGCGCGGTGACGGGGACGCTCAGGGCGTCGTGCACGCCCTTGGTGGTGATGTCCACCTGGACCGGGGCCCGGTCGAGCCCGCCCGCCCTCGCCGGGTCGTCGAGGCGGATGAAGGTCCGGATGGTCGCGTCGGCTGCCAGACCTCCTTGGCCGGCCGGGGTCTGGGCGACGCGCCCGAACCCCGCGACCCGTCCCGTCACCGGCGTGTTGCCCGGCAGCGTGACCTGGGCCCGGTCGCCCTTCCTCACCTCGCCCTGCTGGGACGGGTCGAGGCTCACCTGCACCTGCAGCGTGTCCGACGTGGCGCTGAGCAGCGGAGCACCCGGCCTGGCGGATCCACCGACCTGGCCGGTGACCTTGGCGATCCGGACCGCCACGGGGAGGAAGACCGCGTCGTCGGTCGCGAGCCTGCCGGTCATGCCGACGCCCTTCCTGCGCTGGAGCACCCGGAGCGCCTGCTCCGTGCTGGACGTGAAGACGTTGTCGCCGGGGTCGATGCGGACGCCGGCGCCGGCGTCGTAGCCGAGCCGGTGCAGGTTGCGGTTGAGCTGGCGGACGTCCCGGCCCTTCGAGCCCACGTGCAGGGCACGGTAGGCCGGGACCGCGCCGCACAGCAGCACCACCGGCCGGTCGTCCACCCGATAGAGCACGCCGCCGCAGGCGACCTTGTCCCCGCTGTCGGGCAGGTCGGTGTAGACGCCGCGGGCCTGGTTGACGACGGGATAGGGCGAGCCGTCCGACCGCGCCCGGTAGGTCAGGGTCCCACCCTGCGAGACCATCGCCGAGAGCTCCCCACGCTCCACCGCGACGGTGTCCGCCGCCGGCGCCCCGGCGGCCGCGGTCGGCTGCTCCGCACCCGACATCACCACCACGCCGCAGATCGCCGCGCCCAGCACGGCCCCTGCTGCCGGCACCCAGATCCTCCGGGTCACCCTTGGCCCCCCGCCGCCTCTTCCAGGACGTCGCCGCATTTCTGCATCGCGGCATTGAGGATCGTCATGCCGTTCGCCGTGTTCGAGGACGGGATCTTGTACGTGTTGACGAGGGGCTCTCCGTTGACCGGGTCCGGGAAGTCCTTCACGCCGTTGGCGCGGATGCACTCGGCGAACCTGAGGCTCGCCGACTGCTCCTTGGGGGTCCGCTTCGCGGACAACGTGCCCGGTGGCTGCAGGTCCTTGCAGGCGGTGGTCGCCCGCTTCCACACCGTGACGGTCACGCTGACCCCGTACTCGAACTGGTTCTTCCCGTTCGGGTCCGGGAAGTCGCGCACGCCGTGCGCCCGGATGCACTCGGCGAACTTCACCGCCTTGTCCCGAGCGGTGAGCTTCTCGTTCGGGCTGCTGCCGGTGCCGGCGGTGCCGGCGCCGGTGTCGCCGTTCTCGGCAGAGCCGTTCGAGCAGCCCGCGCCGATCAGCGCGACCGCGGCGAGGGCGGCCAGCGGCCATCGCTTTCTCGTCATGCCGCGATTGAAGGCGGCGGGGTGTTGCCGGCGCGTATGGGGTTTTCGATATGCGGACGATATGCGCCGCGCCTTGACATATGCCTATATCAGCATGTATCGTCGCCGCATGGCACGAGCAGCGACCACGGCCGACGCGTTCAACGCGGTGGCGGAGCCCCGGCGGCGCGAGATCCTCGACGCGCTGGCCGGCGGCGAGCGGCCGGTCGGCGACCTGGTGGACGCGCTCGGCCTCGCCCAGCCGCAGGTCTCCAAGCACCTCCGGGTGCTGCGGGAGGTCGGGGCCGTCGCCGTGCGCGACGACGGCCGGCGGCGCCTCTACCGCGTCCACGGCCCAGCGCTCAAGCCGATCCACGACTGGGTGAAGGCCTACGAGCGCTCATGGACCGAGCGGTTCGCCGGGCTGGACGCCGTGCTGGAAGACCTCAAGCAGAAGGAGCAAGGAGATGTCGGTGACGAGTAGCCCCGCGGTGATCACGCTCCCGTCGGACACGGAGATCCTCATCACGCGCGAGTTCGACGCGCCGCGGCACCTGGTCTACAAGGCGTGGACCACGCCCGAGCTCGTCCGCCAGTGGTGGAGCGGCGAGCGGGGCGAGATGACCGTCGCGGAGATCGACCTGCGGGTCGGCGGCACCTGGCGCTACGTGATGATCGCCGACGGCGGCTTCGAGGTCGCCTTCCACGGCGAGTACCGCGAGATCGTCGAGCCCGAGCGCATCGTCAACACCGAGGTGTTCGAGGCGATGCCCGACGGCGAGGCGCTCAACGTCGTGACGTTCAAGGAGACCGGCGGGCGCACGACGCTCGAGCTGCTGGTGCAGTGCGCGGACCGCGCGGCCCGCGACGGGATCCTCGAGTCCGGCATGGAGACCGGCATGCAGGAGCAGATGGTGCTGCTCGAGGCGCTCGCGCAGTCGCTGCGCTAGCCGAGCCGCCCGCGGCGCCCCTAGTCCTCGTAGGGCACGAAGTCCGACTTGCGGGCGCCGCACACGGGGCAGTACCAGTCGCCGGGGATGTCGGCGAACGCCGTGCCCGGCGGGATGCCGCCGTCGGGGTCGCCCTCTGCGGGATCGTAGATGAACCCGCAGGACTCGCAGATCCACAGCTCGACGGTTTCGGTGCTCATGCGGGAACAGCCTAGTATCGGGTCGCGGATGGACGCCCCTCGGCCGGCACCAGGCGAGCAGCGCAACGACGGCGCACCGACCGAGCCGCGCCAGGCGGCGAGCGTGATCGTGCTGCGCGGCGGCGCCGACGCGCTCGAGGTGCTCCTGCTCCGGCGCAATCCGGCCGCGCGGTTCATGGGCGGGGCGTGGGTGTTCCCCGGCGGCGCGGTGGACCGCGGCGAGACGCACCGGTCGGCGGCCGTGCGCGAGGTCGAGGAGGAGGCGGGCCTCACGCTGCCCGACCCCGCGGCGCTCGTCCCGTTCTCGCGCTGGATCACGCCGCGGGAGATCACGATCCGCTTCGACACCCACTTCTTCCTCGCCCCCGCCCCGCCGGGCCAGGAGGCGCGCGTGGACGGCGGCGAGATGGTCGACCTCGGCTGGCACACGCCGGCGGGGGCGCTCGAGGCGGGGCAGAGCGGCACGCTCGAGCTGGTGTTCCCGACGATCAAGCACCTCGAGCAGCTCGCGGGCTTCGACACGGCCGACGCCGTGCTCGCCGGCTCGCAGGGACGCGAGATCGTGCCGGTCGAGCCGCGCGTCGACGACGCCGGGCGGATCGTGCTGCCGCAGGCGCCCGCATGACGCCGTGGACCGTGATCGGCGTGCCGATCGACTCCGTCGGCCACGAGGGCGGGACCGAGCTGGCGCCCGCCGCCGTCCGCGCGCACGGGCTGGTCGAGCGCATCGGCGCCGGCGATCGCGGCGACCTCGGCGTGCACATCCGCTCGGACGTCCGCGATCCCGCGACCGGCGTCGTCGGCCTGCCCGAGGTGCTCGATGTGACACAGGCCGTGCGCGACGCGGTGCGCGACGCGGTCGCCGCCGGCGAGCGGCCGCTCGTGCTCGGCGGCTGCTGCGGCCTGGTCCCGGGCGCGCTCGCCGGGCTGCGCGATGCCGCCGGCGCCCCGGGCGTCGCCTACGTCGACGGCCACGTCGACGTCTACGACGGCCGCAGCTCGCCGACCGGCGAGGCGGCGGACATGCCGATGGGCGTCGCCTTCGGTCTCGGGCCGGAGCCGTGGGTGCGGGCCGCGGGCGGGCCGAGCACCGAGCCCGGTCAGGTCGTCGTCCTCGGCGCGCGCGACCCGGAGGAGGCCGAGGACATCGCCGGGCTGCGCGCCGGCCGGCTCGCGGACCTCGCGGTGCTCGGGCCGGAGGAGCTGCGCGCCCAGGGACCTGGCGCGGCCGGCCGCGCGGCCGCCGAGCGGCTCGGCCGCGGCCGCTTCTGGATCCACCTCGACGTCGATGTGCTCGACGAGGTCGAGATGCCCGCCACGGACTACCTGATGCCGGGCGGGCTCACGTGGGACGAGCTGGCGGCGCTGCTGGCCCCGCTCGCCGCCTCCCCGGCGCTCGCCGGCGTCAGCCTCGGCTGCGTGAACCCGGCCAAGGACCCCGGGGGCGCGTGCACCCGCCGCACGGCCGATCTGCTGGCCGGCGCGCTCGTCCCCTGAGCGCTCCACCGGCGCACGCGCGCGCATCTCTCGCCTAACCTCCGGGTGCCATGGGGTATGAGCCGGGAGTGCGGAAGCGCGCCACGTTCAGCGAGCTCAGCGGGAAGGTGTTCGTCCGGACGCTCACCGGCCTCCTCGCCGCGGTGCTGCCCGTCACGCTGATCCTGGCGATCGTGCTGACCAACCGGGCCTCGGACGCGCTCTCCACGTCGGTCGAGGAAGGGCTCTCCACCACCGGCGGGACGTTCGCCGCCCGCCTCGGCGCGTGGATCGACAGCCGGCAGGACGACCTGGAGCTGATCGCGAACTCGAACGCCTCCGGCCCGGCGCTCGAGCGGGAGCTGCGGACGCTGGACGAGGTGCGCGGCTCCTACGACACGATCCAGGTGCTGGACCTCGACGGCAGCCTGCGCGCCGCGAGCCGCCCGGGCCCGGCGCTCCCCGCGGCAGGCGAGGACTGGTTCGCCGCCGCGGCCGGCGGCGAGCGTGCGGTCGGGCCGATCGAGCGCGTGGACGACGCGCTGCGCTGGCCCGTCGCGGTCCCGATGCGCCGTGACGGCGCGCAGACCGGCGTGGTCGTGGCCGATGTGGATCTCACCACGCTGTTCACGTTCGTCCGCACCGCCAAGCTCGGCAGGACCGGCGACGCCGCGATCGCCGACGCCCAGCTGCGCAAGATCATCGCGCTGCGTGACGGCGAGCCCTCCGACGAGGCGGCGATGATCGCCGACGGCACCCTCACGCGGCGCATCGAGCACTCGTCGGCGCGCGCGGCGACCGCCGGCCGCACCGGGACCGCGCGCCACGAGGAGGTCGCCGGCCGGGACACCGTCACGGGCTACGCCCCGGTGGAGCCCCTCGGCTGGGCGGCGCTCGTCCACCAGGACGAGGACGAGGCGTTCGCCGCGGTGACCGACCTGCGCCGGGCCGCGATCCTCTTCGTGATCCTCGGGCTGCTGCTCAGCATCGTGATCGCGTACTTCGTCGCACGCCACCAGACCAGGCCGCTGCACGAGGTCGCCGCGGCGGCCGCGCGGGTCGCGCAGGGCGACCTGACGGCGCGGGTGGAGCCGGCGGGCGCGACCGAGGTGCAGGAGCTCGGCGGCTCCTTCAACGAGATGGTCGCCGCGCTCGACCGGCTCGTGATCCAGATCGGCGACGCCGCGCAGCAGCTCTCGACCGCCTCCGCGGAGCTGTCGTCGGCGGCCGAGGAGCTGTCGGCGACGACGACGCAGCAGACCAGCGCCGCGACGGAGACGTCGGCCACGATGGAGGAGCTGGCCCGCACGTCGCAGTCGATCGCCGAGACGGTCGCCTCCGTGGCGACCCAGACGACCGACACGCGTTCCGTGCTCGAGGAGGCGGGCGGCGAGATGGAGCGGTCCTCCGAGCGCACGCTCGCCCTCGCCGAGCGCGTCGGCGAGATCTCGACGCTGCTCGCGCTGATCAACGAGATCGCCGACCAGACGAACCTGCTCGCCCTGAACGCCGCGATCGAGGCCGCGCGGGCGGGCGAGAGCGGGCGCGGGTTCAGCGTCGTCGCGGACGAGGTCAGGCGGCTCGCGGAGCGCTCGAAGCGCTCGGCGGCGGACATCGCCGAGATCGTCGTCTCCACGCAGGACGAGACGAACGCGACCGTGATGGCGATGGAGTCCTCCTCGAAGTCGATGCAGCGCGGCCTCGCCCTGATGGAGACCGTGATGGAGTCGACCGACCAGGTCCGGATGACCACCCAGCAGCAGGGCGCGGCCACCCAGCAGGTCGTGGACACGATGGAGTCCGTCACCGAGGCGAGCCGCCAGACCTCCGCCACCGCGCAGCAGATCTCCGCCTCCGCGAATGCGCTCTCAGAGCTCGTGGCCGAGCTGCAGCGGGCCGCCGAGGCGTCCGGCGACCATCGCTGAGCGCCATGCAGGCCCTCGTGCTCCCGATCGGCGCCGACCGCTACGCCCTGGAGCTCACCGACGTGCGCGAGGTGGTCCCGGACCCGCAGCTCACGCCGCTGCCCGGCGCGCCCGCCGGCGTGCTCGGCGTGCTCAACCTGCGCGGCGACGTCGTCCCGGTGCTCGACACGGCGCGCCTCCTCGGGCTCGGCCCGATCAGCCGCGTCGCGTACGTGGCCGTGGCCGAGCTGGACGCCGGGCTGGCCGGGCTGGCGACCGACGGCGAGCCCGCGACGGCGGCGCTCGAGGAGCAGGCCGGCGCGCCCGAGCTGGAGGCGGCCACCGCGCGCTACGCGCTCGCGGGGGGCGTGGTGACGCTGCTCGCGCTCGAGGCGCTGGTCACGCCCGACCGCCTGGCGGCCGCGTGACGGTCACCGGCCGCGAGGACGAGTTCCGGCGGCTGTTCGAGCAGGAGGCCGGCGCGCGCCTGGCCACGCTCGCCGAGCGCGCGATGGAGCTCGAGGCGCGCGGCGGCGACCACGAGCTCGTGTCGGAGATGTTCCGCGACGCGCACACGCTCAAGGGCGGCGCCGCGGTGGTGGGGTTCGACGAGCTGGCCGGCGTCGTGCACGAGCTCGAGCAGCTGCTCGAGGAGCTGCGCTCCGGCGCCCGCGATCCGGACACGCCGCTCGTCGACGGCGTGCTCGCGGCCGTCGACGCGCTGCGCGAGATGGTCGACCGCGCGATGGCGGGCGACGACGCCGCCGGCGCGGCCGCCGCCGTGCGCGCGGCGCTCGCGGTGGCGCGCGGCGAGCGCTCCCGCGGCGAGGTGCTCCCCGCGGCGCGGGCGCCCGAGCCGGAGCCGGCCGTGCGGAGCCCCGCCCCCGTGAGCGGCGACGCCATCCCCGTGCCCGTCGCCCGGCTCGACGAGCTCGTCCGCCTCGTCGGCGAGTCCGCCGCGGCGCTGCTGCGGATCGGCCGCTTCGTGGAGCAGCGCCTCGGCGACGATCCCGGCGTGCTCGACGAGTACCGCGACCTCGCGCGGGTCCTCCAGGAGCTGCAGGAGCGCACCATGCGCGCGCGGATGGTGTCCGTGGGCACGGTCGCGGGCCCGCTGCGGCGCGGCGTGCGCGACATCTCCAACGACACCGGCAAGGAGGTGCGCTGGGAGCTCCTCGGCGGGGCGACGGTGCTCGACCGGCACGTGCTCGAGCAGCTGCGCGAGCCGCTCGTCGCGCTCGTGCGCAACGCGGTCGACCATGGCATCGAATCGCCGGCGGACCGCCTCGCCCAGGGCAAGCCGCGCGAGGGCGTCGTGCGGGTGCACGCGATGCAGATCGGCGCCGACGTGGTCATCAGCGTCGCCGACGACGGGCGCGGCATCGACGTCGAGCGCGTGCGCGCCCATGCGGGACGCCGGCTCAGCGACGCCGACGCGCTGCACGCGATCTTCGACCCCGGGCTCTCGACCGCCGAGACCGTCACCGGCGTGTCGGGCCGCGGCGTCGGCCTCGACGCCGTGCGCACGGCGGTGGACGCGCTGCGCGGCCGGATCGAGGTCCGCTCGTCGCCGGGGCGCGGCACGGAGTTCCGCATCAGCGTGCCGATGACGCTCGCGGTCCTGCGCTGCCTGCTCGTGCGCGCCGGCCGCCATCGCTACGCGCTGCCGATGCACTCGACCGCCAGCGCCTCGGAGGTCAACGGGAGCGCGGTCTGGATGGAGGGGCGGCCGGCCCTGATGGTCGAGGGCGAGGCGGTCGGGCTGGCCGGGCTCGCCCAGACCCTCGAGCTCGACGCCGGGCGCGCGGCCGCCGGCCCCGCCGTCCTGCTCACCACTGCGGCCGGCCGCTTCGCGTTCCGCGTCGACGAGCTGCTGGGCCAGCGCGACGTGGTCGTCAAGGACGTCGGGCGCATCGTCGGCCGGCTCGACCTCGTGGCCGGCGCGAGCGTCGAGCCCGACGGGTCGGTGATGCTCGTGCTCGACCCCGACGGCCTGATCGCGCGGGCGCGGCGCGCGCCGCGCAGCACGCTCGCAGCGCCGCTGGAGGCCCCCGACGCGGCCGCGATCGCGCCGCCCCGCCGCCGCATCCTCGTCGTCGACGACGCGCTCACCATCCGCGAGCTGCAGCGCTCGATCCTCGAGCGCGCCGGGTACGAGGTGGCGACGGCCGGCGACGGCAACGAGGCGCTGCGCGCGCTCGCCGAGGTGCCGGCCGACCTCGTGCTGACCGACGTCGAGATGCCGGGGCTCGACGGCTTCGGGCTGACCGAGGCGATCCGCGCCGGCCCGCGCGGCGCCGCGACGCCCGTGCTCATCCTCACCTCGCGCGCCGACGAGGCCGACCGCCGGCGCGGCATGGAGGCGGGCGCCGACGGCTACCTGGTCAAGAGCGCGTTCGACGCCGGCGCGCTGCTCGGCGCCGTGCGCGACCTGCTCGGCGACGCGGAGCCGGGCCCGGCAGGCGCCGGGCCGATCAAGGGCCGGGCGGATTGAGCAGCCCGCCGATCCGGCTCGTGCTGGTCGAGGACTCCGCCACCCAGCGCGCCGCCCTGCGGCACGCGCTGGAGGCGGAGGGCGACATCGAGGTCGTGGCGATGGCCGAGGACGCCGACGCGGCGGTGCTGGAGGTCGCGCGGCTGCGGCCGCAGATCGTGACCATGGACCTCGACATCCCGGGCGGGGGCGGCCAGGGCGCGATCGCACGGATCATGGCCGAGACGCCGACGCCGATCCTCGTCCTCTCGGGCGTGTTCGACACCGCAGGGGCGCCGCCGGCCGTGGCCGCGCTCGCCGCGGGCGCGGTCGACGCGCTGCCCAAGCCCGGGCGCTGGACCGACGACGCCGCGCGCCGGCTGCGCCGGCAGGTGCGCACCGTCGCCTCGGTCCCCGTCGTGGGGCGGCGCCGCCGCGGGGCCGCGCCGGGGCGGCGCTCCCCCGGCGAGGGGCCGGTGATCGGCCTCGTCGCCTCGACCGGCGGGCCCGCGGCGCTCGTGAGCCTGCTGGGCGGGCTCGCGGCGGTGCCCGCCCCCGTCCTCGTGGTCCAGCACATCCACCCCACGTTCGTGACCGGCTTCGCCACCTGGCTCGACGACGCGGTGACGATGCCTGTCTCGCTCGCGACCGACGGGGAGGTCGCCGAGCCGGGCCGGATCTACGTGGCGCCGGGTGAGACCCACCTGCGCCTCGGCGCCCGCTCGCGGCTGCGCCTCTCCCCCGCGCCCCGCCGCGTGCACGTGCCGTCCGGGGACGAGCTGCTGACCTCGCTCGCGCGCGAGGCGGGCGCGACGGGCGTCGGCGCCGTCCTGACCGGGATGGGCGAGGACGGCGCCGCCGGCCTGCTCGAGCTGCGGCGCGCCGGCGGCCGCACGTTCGCGCAGGACGAGGAAACCTCGACGGTGTTCGGGATGCCGCGCGCGGCCGAGCGGCTCGGCGCGGCGCAGCGCATGCTCCCGCCCGAGCGCCTCGCGACGGCGATCGCGGGGGCGGTGCGGGAGCTCGCGTGACGGCCGTCCCCGCCGGCCTCGAGCGCGCGGGCGAGCTGCTCGCCCGGCGGATCGGGCTGCGCCTTTCCGGCTCGATGCGGGGACGCGTGGCGCGCGCCCTGGGCGACGCGGCGGCCGCGGCCGGCATCCCGCCCGAGGAGTACGCGCACACGCTCCCCGACGCGCCGGCCGAGCTGCAGCGGCTGATCGACCGCATCACCGTGCAGGAGACGAGCTTCTTCCGCGACGCGCCGCACTTCGCGGTGCTGCTGCGGCGCGCGCTGCCGGGCCTCCCTCCCGGCACGGTCTGGAGCGCGGGTTGCGCCAACGGCCAGGAGGCGTGGTCGCTGGCGATCGCGCTGGAGGAGGCCGGGGCCGGCGGCTGGCAGGTGCTGGCCACCGACGTGTCGCGCGACGCCGTGGCGCGGACGCGGGCCGGCGCCTACAGCGACCGCGAGGTGGCGGGGCTGTCGCCGGAGCGCCGCGCGCGCTTCCTGCGGCGCCTCGACGACGGCCGCTGGGAGATCGGCGCCGGGCTCCGCGGCCGCGTGCAGGTGCAGGCGCACAACCTCGTCGAGCAGCCCCCGCCCGCCCGTGCCCCCGTCGTGTTCTGCCGCAACGTCCTGATCTACCTCGACGCGGGGTCGACGCGCCGCGCGCTCGACGCCCTGCGCCTCGGCATGCCCGACGACGGCTGGCTGTTCCTCGGCGCCGCCGAGGCGCTCGCGGCGCGCGACGCGCCGTTCGCGCCGCAGCGCGTCGACGGCACGTACGCGTATCGCCCGCGGGCGCGGAGCGCTCCCGCGCCGGCCGGCGCCGCGGCGCGCGGCGGCGGCCGCAGGCCGCGCGGAGCGTCGCCGCGCGGCGTCACGCCGTCGGCGCCCATGCCCGGCGCGGCCGGGCTCGCCGCGGAGGGCGAGGCGCACGCGGCGGCGGGGCGCTACCGCGAGGCCGCGGCGGCGTTCCGGCGCGCGGCGTACCTCACGCCCGCGGATCCGCTGGCCCACCTGCGGCTCGGACTCGCGCTGGAGCGCGGCGGCGAGCCCGCCGCCGCGGCCCGCGCGTTCCGCGCGGCGCGGACGGCCCTGGGCCGTGCGGGCGCGCTCCCCGACCTGGGCGGCTGGGCGCCGGGCGAGCTGACCCGGCTGCTCGACGCGAAGCTCGGGGGCGACTAGGACACGCTGTCGAGGAGGTCGAGCGCCGCGCCGACGACCGACTCCGCGTCGATCTGGTGGTGCTCGTAGAGCTCGGCCAGGTCGCCCGACTGGCCGAAGCGCTGGACGCCGAGGCAGCTGACCCGCGGGCCGAGGAACGCGAGCGTGTGCGGGTGCCCGTCGAGCAGCGCGACGATCGGGACGTGCGGCGGGAACAGCCGCGTCAGGATCGCCGGGTCGCCGTCGCCGAGCCCGGCCCGCGCCTGGTGGGAGCGGAACAGCAGGTCGGCGCTCGTGATGCAGACGACGTCGGTGGCGACGCCGGCCTCCGCCTCGAGCACGTCGGCGGCGGCGAGCGCCTCCGGCACGAGCGCGCCCATCACGGCCACGCAGAGCTGCGGTCGCGTCGCGCGCCCGCAGCCGGTAGCCGCCGGCGATCGCCTCCGCCCGCGTGCCGGTGTGGAGCGACTGGTCGACCGGCCGGGTCGAGAGCCGGAAGTAGGCCGACTCGCCGCCGGGCCGCCCGAGCCGCGACAGCGCGTGCAGCAGGCACCACTCGAGGTCCTGGCCGAAGGCGGGCTCGTAGGCGACGCAGCCCGGCTGCTCGATCCCGATCGACGGGCGTGATCACCGACTGGTGCGCGCCGCCCTCGGGCCCGAGCGTCACGCCGCTCGGCGTGCCGACCAGGATCGACTGCCCGCCCGCGTAGATCCCGAACGACCACGGCTCGAGCGCGCGGGCGACGAACGGGTCGTAGATCGTGCCGACCGGCAGCAGCGGCTGGCCGTCCTGGCGCCAGGTCGCGCCCAGCTCGCCGAGCAGGCCGACGAGGTTGACCTCGGCGATGCCCAGCTCGATGTGGCGGCCGTGATCGGACTCGCGCCAGCGCACGAGCGTGTCGGTGTCGTCGGCGAACCAGTCGATGCGCTCCCCCACCGTCCAGATGCCCTGCTTGTTGATCCAGCCGCCGAGGTTGGTCGAGGTGCCGACGTCGGGCGAGACGGTGACGACGCGCGCCGCCACGCCGGGCGCCTCGCGGTCGAGGTCGACGAAGAAGCGCCCGAACGCCTGCTGCGTCGAGGCGGCGCCCTGGTGCTCGCGGCCGAGGTCGGCCGGCACCGCGGGCGGCTCGGCGGCCGCGCCCGCGGGCTCCTCGCGGGCGAGCCGGCGGCCCGTGGCCGCGCACAGCTCGGCCGCGGCGCTGCCCGCCGGGAACGGCGCCCACGGGTCCTCCGGATCGGTGCCGAGCTGCGCCGCGAGGTCGGCGTACTGCTGGCGCGGTGAGCAGCGCGGAGTGGTTGGCCGGATGACCCTCGGTCGGCAGCGACCAGCCCTTGATCGTGTAGGCGAACACGACGCTCGGCCGGTCGCGCACGGCGTCGGCCTGGCGGTAGCCGTCGAGCAGCGCGCCGAGGTCGTGGCCGCCGAGGTCGCGGAAGGTCGCCAGCAGCGCCGCGTCGTCGAGCCCGCCCGTGTCGACCTCCAGCCGCTCGCGCAGCTCGGGCGCCGGCGCGCGCAGCAGCCGCTGGTACTCCTCGTTCGGCATCAGGTCGATGCGCCGGCGCAGCTCGGGCAGCGCCGCCAGCCGCGGGCCGTACTTGACCATCACGCAGTGCCAGCCGGCCGCCTCGAACATCGCCTGCAGGCGCCCCGCGGCGATGTCGGGCACGACGCGGTCGAGCGACTGGCGGTTGAGGTCGACGACCCACATGACCTCGCCGAGCCGGCTCACCATGGGGTCGGCGATCGCCTCCCAGCACGCGCCCTCGTCGAGCTCGGCGTCGCCGATCAGCGCGATCTGCCGCCCGCCGACGGGCACGTCGAAGTGCCCGGCCACGTAGCGGTGCGCGAGCGCGCCCCAGACCGGCGCGGTCGCGCCGAGCCCGACCGAGCCCGTCGAGTAGTCGACCGGGTCGGGGTCCTTCGTGCGCGACGGGTAGGACTGCAGCCCGCCGAACTGCCGCAGCGTGGTCAGGTAGTCGCGGTCGAGCCGTCCGAGCAGGTGGTTGATCGCGTGCAGGACCGGCGACGCGTGCGGCTTGACGCTCACCCGGTCCGGCGCCTCGAGCACGCCGAACCACAGCGCGGTCATCAGCGACACCATCGACGCGCTCGACGCCTGGTGCCCGCCGACCTTCACGCCCGACCGGTTCGGGCGCACGCGGTTGGCGTGGTGCACGATCGATGCCGCGAGCCACAGCACGCGGCGCTGGACCTGGTCGAGGACCTCGAGGTCGACGTCGGGCGTGGCGGCGGTCGGCGCGGCCATGCGCCGAGCCTACCGGCCGCCGCGCCGGATCAGCGCGTCCAGTCGGGGTAGGCCGCGGCCTCGACGATGACCTTCGGCTCGCCGCCGCCGTAGGGCACCGTCACCACGTTGTGCTGGTTCGACGGGTCGGGGCCGCCGGTGTGCGCGAGGATCGTCCTGCCGTCCGCGGAGAGGTCGAAGCCGACGAGGCCGCGCTCGAAGTCCGTCGACAGCGCGCGCGACTTGCCCGTGCGCAGTCTGGACCGTGAAGCCGACCTCGGTGTCCTGGCCGGTGAAGACGGTGAGCAGCCGGCGGCCGTTCGCCGAGACTGCTCGAGCGGCACGAGCCCGCTGACGAGCGGCGGGATGGTCAGGTTCGTCAGCCGGCGGAGGCTGTCGTCGACGAGCGGCGTCAGCGCCCAGAGGTTGTACGCGGGCGCGTCGCCCTTGCGGCGCTTGAACCGGTCGAAGACGATCTCCTTCGGGCCCCAGGCGGGGTTGAGCGCGTTGCTCGAGCTCGGTCAGCCGCGACACGCGGCCGCCCAGCACCGGCGTGACGTAGAGGTCGCTCTTCGCCTGGAACGTCGGCGCCCTCCGCGCGGCCGAAGACGATGCTCTTGCCGTCGGGCGCGAACGAGTAGCCGCGGATCTCGCCCTCGGCCGCGACGTGGAGCTTGTCGGCCGCCAGGTCGTACACGCGCACGCGCTTGCCGCCGGCGATCGCGGCGACCTTCGTCGAGTCGGGCGAGAAGCGCAGCGAGGCGATCGACCTCGAGCGCATCACGAGCCGCTGCGAGCCGGCCGTCAGCCGCTGCAGCACGACCGTGTCCATCTGCGAGCCCGCCGGTCGGCACGGTCACGAACGCGACCCACTGCCCGTTCGGGCGAGATCGTCGGCGCCCGCCCGATGCCGAGCCGGCGCGGCTGCTTGCCGTTGTCCTTCGCCACGTACACGATCGGCGACACCGAGCGCCGGCTGCTTGACGTAGACGAGCTTCGCCTGCGCGGGCGCCGCCCAGCAGGGCGGCGGCGAACAGGGCAGCGAGGATCGCGGTCGTGCGCATGCGCATGAGAACACGTTCGACGGCGAAAGGTTCCGCCCCTGCTTCCGGGGCGGCGTCACCCGGCATCCGGCCGGCGGCGGTCGCGCTTGATGTCGCCGCGGCGCTTCTTGGCGTCCACGCGGCGGCGCTGGCTCGACTTCGTCGGCCGCGTCGCCGTGCGCGGGCGGCGCACCTCGAGCGCGTGGGCCAGCCGGTCGGCGAGCCGCTCGAGCGCCAGCTCGCGGTTGCGCAGCTGCGAGCGCGTGTCCTGCGCGGCGGCGGTCACGCGCGGCCCCAGCCGCGCCGTGACGCGCGCCTTCTGCGCGTCGCTCAGGACCGCCGACGCGCCGACGTCGAACACCGCCTCGACGCGCGAGGCGGTCACGTTGGCGTGCTGGCCGCCCGGCCCCGAGGAGCGGCTCGTGCGCAGCTCGATCTCGGCGAGCGGGAGCGCCAGGCCGGGGCGCACGGGGAGCTCGTCGGCCATCTGACGGGAACGACATCACATCGCGGACCTTGGCAACGGCGCGACTTCCCGCCACCATGACGGTTAGAGTCGCCGAGGGATCGTTCCCGCGAACGAGGAGCTCTGAGCAGGTTGGAAGCGTCAGCGCTGCATGCACCGGCCGGACTGAGCCGCCTGCCGCGCGCCACGCGCGCTCCTGCGGCTGCGGTCCGACGAGCAGCTCGTCGCCCTCTTCCGCGCCGGCTCCGACGACGCCTTCGGCGTGCTCCACGACCGCTACCGCCAGCGCCTGTTCGCGTACGTGCGCCAGATGCTCTCCGGCCACTCGCGCCAGGACGCCGAGGACGTGCTGCAGGACGTGTTCGTGCGCGCGTTCGGGGCGCTGCGCGGCGACAGCCGCGCCGTCAACGTGCGCGCGTGGCTCTACCGGGTCGCGCACAACCGCTGCATCGACCACCTGCGCCGCCCGCACCCGCCGGCGGCCGAGATCTTCGAGATGTCGCGCAAGCCGCTGCTCGACCCGGTCGACGAGGCCCAGCGCCGCGAGGACCTCAAGCGGCTCGTGGAGGACGTCGGCCGGCTGCCCGAGCAGCAGCGCTCGGCGCTGCTGATGCGCGAGATCGACGGGCTGAGCTACGCCGACCTCGCCGGCGCGCTCGACGTGACCGTGCCGGCCGTCAAGTCGCTGCTGGTGCGCGCCCGGGTCGGGCTCGTCGAGGCGCAGGAGTCGCGCGACGCCGACTGCGCCGAGATCCGCCGCGACCTGCTGGGCTCCTACGACCGCGGCGTCAAGGCCTCCGGCCGCGCCCGCCGCCACATGCGCGAGTGCGCGGGCTGCCGCGACTACCGCCACGCGCTCAAGGGCGTGCGGCGCTCGTTCGCCGCGCTCGCGCCCGTCGGCGCCGGTCCCGCCGCGCTGCTGGCCAAGCTCCTCGGCGCGGGCGGCGGCGCCGCCGCGGCCGGCGGCGGCGGGAGCGCGGCGCTGGTCGGCGGCGCGACGACGGCCACCGCGTGCAAGGTCGCCGCCGTCGTGTGCGCGACCGCGATCACCGCGGGCGGCGCCGTCGAGGTGCGCCACCTCACCGCCGGCAAGCCCGCGCAGCGCGAGCGCCCCGCCGCGGCCGCGCCGGCCGCGGCCCGCGAGCAGCCCGCGCCGCTGCCCGCCCGGACCGACGCGACCGTCGCCCCGCTGCGCGCGGCCCCCGCCGCCGCGGCCAGGCCCGCGCCGGCCGCGAAGCCGCGCCGCGAGCGCGCCGCCGGCGGGCGCCGCGCCGCCGACGACGCGATCGCCGCGCCGCCCCCGGTCGCCGTCCCCGTCACCGGCCGCGACGCGCCGCCCGTGACCGTCGAGGACAAGCCGCAGCCCGGCTCCGGCGGCGCCCGCGCGCCCGAGGAGACCGCCGAGGTCGGTCGTGCCCGTCGCGCCCGCGGTCGGCGTGGTGCCGGAGGACGAGCCGGCCGCGGCGCCGCCGGCGGAGCCGGAGGTCCCCGTCGCGGAGGGCGCCGCCCCGAGCCCGGCCCCGGCGCAGCCCGGCGCCGGCACGCCACCGACCGAGCACTGAATCCGCGCGCCGCGGCGCCCCGCGGCGCTAGGCTCCGCGCCCATCGACCGCTACCTCGAGACGCTCGACCACGAGGAGGTCCTCGTCCGCCGCGGCCGGCGCTCGGGCCTGTACTCCCTCGTCGCCGTGCACTCGACCGCGCGCGGCCCCTCGCTCGGCGGCTGCCGCATGTGGGGCTACGGCGACTCGCGCGCGGCGCTGCGCGACGCGCTCCGGCTCTCGCGGGCGATGACGTTCAAGTCGGCCGTCGCCGGCCTGCCGCTCGGCGGCGGCAAGGGCGTGATCATGCTGCCCGCGGGCGCGCCGCCGCTCGCCCCCGCCCGGCGCCGCGACGCGCTGCTCGACTTCGGCGACTGCGTCGCGCAGCTCGCGGGCCGCTACGTCACGGCCGAGGACGTCGGGCACGTCCGACGCCGACATGGAGGTGATCGCCGAGCGCACGGAGCACGTCGCCGGGCTCGCGCCCGGAGCGCGGCGGGTCGGGCGACCCGAGCCCGTGGACCGCGCTCGGCGTCGAGTCCGCGATCCGCGTCGCGGCCGAGCGCCTGTGGGGCA
Source organism: uncultured Solirubrobacteraceae bacterium (assembly GCA_963827335.1). GTDB lineage: Bacteria > Actinomycetota > Thermoleophilia > Solirubrobacterales > Solirubrobacteraceae > DASQMT01. The sequence continues at coordinate 28,870 of CAWHAP010000018.1, read as the reverse complement.
CCGCGGACCTCGCCGGGCGCAGCGTCGCGGTGATCGGCCTCGGCCACGTCGGCGGCGCGCTGGCCCGCGGCCTCGCCGCCGCGGGCGCGCGGCTCGTCGTCTCCGACGTCGCCCCCGGCCGGCGCCCGCTCGCCGACGAGCTCGGCGCCGCGTGGGCGGAGCCCGCCGAGGCGCTGCGCGCCGAGGTCGACGTCGTCGCGCCGTGCGCGCTCGGCGGCGTGCTCGACCACGACACCGTCCCGGCGCTCCGCTGCCGCGCGGTGGCCGGCGCCGCCAACAACCAGCTGGCCTCCGACGACCTCGCCGCCGACCTGCACGCGCGCGGCGTGCTCTGGGTGCCCGACTTCGTCGCCAACGCCGGCGGGATCATCAACATCGCCGTCGAGCTGGAGCCCGACGGGCTACGCCCCCGACCGGGCGCGCGAGCGGGTCGCGGCGATCGGCGCGACGCTCCGGACCATCCTGGCGATGGCGGACGGCGACGGGACGACGCCGCTGGCGGCGGCGCAGGAGCTGGCCCGCCGCCGGCTCGCACGGCCCGACGCGGAGTAGTAGCTTCCAGCGCTCCCACGCCGCAAGGCTTGTCAGAGGAGGGCTGATGAGAAGGATCGTGGCAGCGGCGTTCGCCGCCGCAGCGTTGTCCGGCGTCACCGCGTCCGCGCAGGCGGCCCCGAAGCCGCCCAACGCCGACATGTCGCCGAACCTCGAGTACGTGACCCGCGTGGCGGACGCCGCGGGCATCACCGAGGGCAAGTTCGACCGGGTCCGCGGCCAGGACGTGCTCGTCATCACCGGGCGCTTCGGCTTCAAGACCTACGACGTCCGCGACCCGCGGAACCCCAAGCCGCTCGACTCGTACCTGCCTCCGGAGCTCGCCGAGTTCGGCTACTGGCAGAACGAGGACATGGAGCTCGACACGAAGCGCAAGCTGATCATCGGCGCGCTCGACCCGCGCCATACGGAGATCGACCAGTCGTCCTGCCCCGAGGGCGGCGGCGTGCAGTTCGCCGGCTGCAAGAGCGGCTTCTACGTCATCTCCTACGCCGACCCCGCGAACCTGCGCCAGGTCGGCGACTTCGTCGAGCTGCCGTCGGGGCACACGTCGAGCTGCATCCAGGACTGCCGCTACATCTGGACCGGCGGCCCGGCGCGGCGCGGCGGCGACCCGGCCGTCTGGAACCCCGAGCTGATCTGGCTCGGCCCGATCCTCGGCCCGGACGAGCCCAGCCCGTTCACGTTCCCGCGCGCCGTCGGCAACGGCCGCCCGATCTGGGTGACCGACCTGCGCAACCCGGCGCGGCCCCAGGTATCCGACGAGCCCGTCGACGTCTGGCGCAACGACGGCTACACGGACTACTCGCACGACGTCGACGAGGACGCCAAGGGCATCGCGTGGGTGAGCGGGCGCGGCGGCATCCGCGGCTACGCGACCAAGGGCTGGCACCGCGACCCGTACCAGAACCGCTGGCGCAAGGCGAGCCCGTTCGACCCGGTGCTCGTGGCCGGCGGTGGCGTGGCCGGGACGGCGCAGCCCGCGATGTTCATGCACAACTCCGGCCGGCCGACCAACGGCGCGGTCCGGGCGGAGGGCGTCAGGAAGGGCAACGTCCTCCTCGGCACCGAGGAGGACTTCCAGGACTGCGAGGAGAGCGGGCGGATCGTGGCCTCCGACCTCACGGACTCCTGGGGCGGCGAGCCGGCGCAGCGGTCGACGCTCGACAAGCCGTACCGGATGGCCGCGCTGGACACGTTCCACCCGATCCTCGACACGGAGGAGGAGGCGCCCAAGGAGCTCGAGTGCTCGGCGCACTACTTCGAGATCGAGGGGTCGACGCTCGGCGCCGGCTGGTACGGGCTGGGCCTGCGCCTGCTCGACATCTCGGACGCGCGCAACCTCCGCCAGATCGCGTTCTACCGCGTCAACGCGGCGGATCCCGACGACCCGGACGAGCCCGGCTCGAACTCGTGGGACATGGCGTTCAGGACGGATCGCCGCAAGGGCGACCTGATCTACCTGTTCGACATGAGCCGGGGCGTCGAGGTGCTGCGCCTCAAGAAGGGCGCGTACCACTCGCGCAGCATGAAGTCGGTGGTCGCGCCCAGCCTGCGCAGCGCGAAGAACGCCGCCAGGCCGGTCGGCGGGCTCGACCAGACCGTCGACTCGGACGGCGGCGTGAGCTACGTCTGCCCGCTGTTCGCCTGACCCGTCAGGGGGCGTCGCGCTCCGGCGCGGCGCCCCCGGGCAGGCGCCCCTCCGCGCGCAGCTGCTCCAGGTGCGCCTGGAGCGTCCACGACGCCGGCAGCCGGAGCCCCTCGGGGATCCCGTCCCACGCGGCGTCGAGCAGCTCGTCCTCCGTGCGGGCGCCGGCCTCGAGCGCGGCGAGGATGCGGCGCTCGCGCTCCAGCCGGTGCGCGACGTACTCGTCGAGCTTGGCCGCGGGATCCTCGACGACGGGCCCGTGGCCCGGGTGCAGCGTGCGCAGGCCGAGGCCCCGCAGCCGGCGCAGCCCGTCGAGGTAGGCGCCGAGCGAGCCGCCGTCCGGGGCGATGAAGACGCTGCCGGTGCCGAGCACGGCGTCGCCGGTGAACGCCGCGCCGCCGGCGACGAGCACGAGGTGGTCGGGCGCATGGCCGGGGACGTGCAGCGCGGTGAACGGGCCGAAGCGGCCGCCGTCGCCCAGCTCCGGCCAGGCGCCGACGGGCGGATCGCCGAGCCGCGCGCGCAGTCCGGGCAGGCCCTCGGCGTGGTCGGCGTGGTCGTGCGTGAGCGCGATCCCGCCCGCGCCGCCGCGCTCGGCGACGGCGGCGGCCACGGCGTCCAGGTGCGCGTCGAGCGCCGGGCCGGGGTCGACGACCCAGGCCGGGTCGCGGCCGACCACCCACGTGTTCGTGCCGTCCAGCGTGAAGGGCGAGGGGTTGGCCGCTCGGACCAGCGCCACCTCCATGGCGCTCAGCGCGCGACGATCCGGTAGACCGGCCCGTTCAGCGACAGCGCGTAGACGCGCCCGCGCGCGTCCTCCCCGAACGACGAGAGCGACTCGACCCTCAGCGACGTGCTCCGCACGCCGCGCGCGCGGCCCGCCGACAGCCGCGCGGACTCGATCCGGCCCCTGCAGAAGTCGCCGAACACGTAGCGCCCGCGCAGGCCGACGGAGCGGTCGCGGACCACCACGCCGCCCGTGATCGAGCAGTTGCCGTCGTCGTGCGCGCGCACGATCACCGGGGCGACGGCGCCCGGCGCGGACTCGCCCGGCGTGTAGCGCGAGCGGCCCTCGAACGGCCGCCAGCCGAAGTTGGCGCCGCGGCCCTTGCCGCGCTTGACGAAGTCGATCTCCTCGTAGGCGTTCTGGCCGACGTCGCCGATCACGAGGTCGCCCTTGCGGCGGTCGAACGAGAAGCGCCAGGGGTTCCGAAGGCCGTAGGCGTAGATCTCCCCGCGGGCGCCCGACCGCCCCACGAACGGGTTCGTGCCGGGCACCGAGTAGGCGCGCCCGGAGCGCGCGCGCGGATCGATGCGCAGGATCTTGCCGAGCAGCGAGCCGAGGTCCTGGGCGTTGCCGCGGCTGCCGTGGCGGTCGCCGCCGCCGCCGCCGTCGCCGGTGCCGATGTAGAGCAGGCCGTCAGGGCCGAACTGCAGCTGCCCGCCGTTGTGGTTGGACTCGGAGTCGTCCATCCGCAGGACGAGCCGGGCGCTGCCGGCATCGGCGCGGTCGGCGCTCGCCCGCTTGTACTCCACGACGCGCTGGTCCTCGTCGTTGTCCGTGTAGTAGACGTAGAACAGGCCGCTCTCGGCGTAGTCGGGCGCGAAGGCGATCGACAGCAGCCCCTGCTCGCCGCCCGAGGTCACCTGGTCGCGCAGGTCGAGGAACGGCGTGCCGAGCTTGCGGCCGCCGCGCACGACCAGCACGCGCCCCTCCTGCTCGACCACGAACTGGCGATCGCGGTCGCCCGGAGGAGCCGCCAGGTAGACGGGCTGGGCGAAGTCGCCGAGCTTCGCGAGCCGCACGCCGCGCGCCGCCGCGCCCGCCGCCGGCGCGCCGGCCTCCGGCTCGGCCGCGGGCGTCGCCTTCGCCGCCGCCTGGCCGTCCTGGCCGTCGCCGCCCCCGCCGCAGCTCGCGACGACCACCGTGGCGACGAGTCCCGCCGCGACCCGCGTCATGCGTCCCATCCGGCTCAGGGTACAGTCGCGCCGGTGCGGACCGTCCACGCCACGCGCTACGTGACGCCCTTCCGCGAGGGCGGCTCGATGCCCGGCCTGGTCGAGGCCGACGACGACGGCCTGTACGTGCTCAAGTTCCGCGGAGCCGGGCAGGGGCCGAAGGCGCTCGTGGCGGAGATCGTCGCGGGCGAGCTGGCCCGGGCGGCCGGACTGCCCGTGCCCGAGCTCGTGTTCATGGAGCTCGACCCGCAGCTCGGCGCGGCCGAGCCGGACCCCGAGATCCAGGAGCTGATCGCGGCGAGCGGCGGGCGCAACGTCGCGCTGGACTTCCTCCCCGGCTCGCTCACCTACAACCCGGCGGCAGGCCCGGCGCCCGACCCGGAGCTGGCAGCCGAGATCGTGTGGCTCGACGCGCTGGTCACGAACGTGGACCGCTCGCCGCAGAACCCGAACCTGCTGCTGTGGCACGGCCGCCTGTGGCTGATCGACCACGGCGCGGCGCTGTACCGCCAGCACGCCTGGGAGGATCCCCCCGCCGACGCGCACCGCCCCTTCCCGATGATCCGCAACCATGTGCTCCTCCCCTGCGCGGGCGACGTGCTCGCGGCGGACGCGCGGATGGCCGCGCGGCTCGGCGACGGCACGGTCGACCGCGTGCTCGGCCTCGTGCCGGAGGAGTGGCTCGCGCCGCGCACGCGCGCCGAGTACGCCGCCTACCTGCACCGCAGGCTCGAGGCGCCGCGCGCGTTCGCCGCCGAGGCCGAGGAGGCCCGCCGTGCCTAGCCCGTTCCAGTACGCGATCGTGCGGGTCGTCCCGCGCGTCGAGCGCGGCGAGTGCCTGAACGCGGGCGTGGTGCTCTTCTGCCGCCCGCGGAGGTTCCTCGGGGCGCGGATCGCGCTGGACGAGGACCGCCTGCGGGCGCTCGCGCCGGACACGGACGTCGACGCCGTCCGCGGGCACCTCGAGGCGGTGCGCCGGATCGCCGCCGGCGACGCGGGCGCGGGCCCGATCGCGGCGCTCCCGGCCTCCGAGCGCTTCCACTGGCTCGTCGCCCCCGCGAGCACGATCATCCAGAGCTCGCCCGTCCACACGGGGCTGAGCGACGACCCGGAGGCCGAGCTCGACCGGCTGGTCGAGCGGCTGGTGCGCTAGACCGCTTCGGCGTCGTACGCGAGCAGCGCCGGGAACGCGATCAGGACGAGCGCGACGCCGGCCACGCACGCCAGCCCGCCGGACAGCACGGAGAACCGGGCGCTGGTGAGCGAGGCGACCGCGCCCGCCTCGACGTCGCCCAGCCGCGGCCCGCCCGTCACGACGATCGTGAAGACCGAGGACATCCGGCCGCGCAGCGCGTCGGGCGTCACCGTCTGGTTGATCGTGCTGCGGCAGACGGCGCTGACCGAGTCGGCGGCGCCCGCGACGGCGAGCAGCAGCACCGCGGGCCACAGGCTCGACACCAGGCCCGCGGCGGCGATCGCCAGCCCCCAGACCGTCACCGCCGCGATCACGATCCGCCCGAGCCGGCGCGCGTGCCCGATCCAGCCCGTGGTGAGCGCGGCGACGGTCGCACCGGCCGAGACGGCGGCGAACAGCGCTCCGGTGCCGGCCGCGCCGGCGCCGTAGACGGAGATGGCGAGCACGGGGAACAGCGCGCGCGGCATGCCGAACGTCATCGCGAGCAGGTCGATCGCGAACGAGCCCTTCAGCACCGCGCTGCCGCGCACGAACCGCAGGCCCTCGGCGATCGCGCGGGCGATCCCGGCGCGGCCGCGCTCGACGGCGTGCGGGAGCTGCGGCCGCATGCGGGACGCGGCGACGGCCATCGCCAGGCAGCTCACGGCGTCGACGAGGTACGCGCCCTCCACGCCGGCGGCGGCGATCAGCAGCCCGCCCGCGCCCGGCCCGACCACGGCGGTGAGCTGGAAGAGCCCGAAGGACAGCGCGAGCGCGCCCGGCAGGTGCTCCGGCGCGACGAGGTTCGGGACGATCGCCAGCCGCACGACGCCCTCGAGCGAGCTGAAGCCGGCGAGCGCCGCGCCGAGCAGGTAGAGCAGCCAGACGGGCGGCGCGCCGATCAGGGCGCCGGCGGCGAGCGCCGAGGCCGCGGCGATCAGCCCGAGCTGGCACAGCAGCAGCAGGCGCCGGCGGTCCATGCGGTCCGCGATCGCGCCGCCCAGCAGGGCGGCGGACACGAGCGGCACGAGCTCGACGGCGCCGAGCAGGCCGGTCAGGAAGGCCGACCCGGTCTGGGTGTAGAGCTGGTAGGGCAGCGCGACGAGCGCCGCCTGGGTCCCGAGCCCGGTGAGCGACTCGCCCGTCATCAGCAGGCGGAGGTCGCGCGACGCGCGCAGCGGCTCGAGGTCGGGGGCGATGCGGCTGCGCAGGGACATCCGTCGCCGCCCAGGTTAGGATCGGGGCCCGCTTCCCGCCGGAAAGGATCTCCGTTGCCCCGACTCGTCCTCCTGCTGGTCCTCGGCCTGCTCGCCCTCGGTGTCGCGGCCTGCGGCTCCGACGACGACGAGCCCGCCGCGGAGTCCACCGCGACCGCCGAGGCGACCGAGGCCGCCGACGCGTGCGCGACCGACCAGCTCCCGCTCGTCTCCGACGGCAAGCTCACGGTGGGGACCGACAAGCCCGCCTACCCGCCGTACTTCGAGGACGACGACCCCGCGAACGGCAAGGGCTTCGAGAGCGCGGTCGCCTACGCCATCGCGACCGAGCTCGGGTTCACCGAGGACCAGGTGAGCTGGACGGTCGTGCCGTTCAACTCCGCCTACGCGCCCGGGCCGAAGCAGTTCGACTTCGACATCAACCAGATCTCGATCACGCCCAAGCGCGCGGAGCGCGTCGACTTCTCGCAGCCGTACTACACGGCCCCGCAGGCGGTCGTGGCGCTGAAGGGCTCCGGCGCGGCGTCGGCGAAGTCGCTGGCCGACCTGGCCGGCGCCAAGCTCGGCGTGCAGGTCGGCACGACGAGCCTCGACGCGGTCACCGAGCTGGTGAAGCCGTCGACCCAGCCGCAGGTGTTCAACGACTCCAACGACACGGTGCGCGCGCTGAAGGCCAAGCGCGTGGACGCGATCGTGGTCGACCTGCCGACGGCGCTGTACCTCACCGCCGCGGAGATCCCCGAGGCGACGGTGGCCGGGCAGTTCGACGCGCCCGGCGGCGACGAGTGGGGCGTGGTCCTGACCAAGGACTCCGAGCTCACCGGCTGCGTCGACCAGGCGATCCAGGCGCTCAGCGACTCCGGCGAGCTCGAGCAGCTCGAGCAGCGGTGGATGGGCGACACGGCCCCGGCGCTCGAGCTGCAATAGCCGCGCCGCTTCCCCAGCCCTCGGAGCGCCGCCTCGCCCGCGAGGCGGCGCGCCGCCGGCGCTCGCGCCGGCAGGCGGCCGTCTCGGCCGTCTCGACCGTCGTCGTGCTCGGGCTCATCGCGTTCGTCGTGCTGACGAGCGAGGGCTGGCCGAACGTGCGCGAGACGTTCTTCAGCTGGACGGACTTCAAGGACTCCTTCCCGCAGGTGCTCGACGGGTTCTGGCTCGACATCAAGCTGTTCATCGTCGTCGAGGCCGCCGTGCTCGTGCTCGGGCTGCTCGTCGCGCTCGCGCGCATCTCCCGCACGCCGGCGCTGTTCCCGCTGCGGCTGCTCTCGGCGGTGTTCGTCGACGTGTTCCGCGGGATCCCGACGATCCTCGTCGTCTACCTGATCGGGTTCGGCGTCCCCGCGCTGATGCTCGGCGGCCTGCCGACCGACCCGGTGGTGCTGGGCGGGATCGCCCTGACGCTCGCCTACTCGGCCTACGTCGGCGAGGTCTACCGCGCCGGGATCGAGTCCGTGCACCCGAGCCAGCGCACGGCGGCGCTCGCCGTCGGCCTGACCGAGACCCAGGCGACCCGCCACGTCGTGCTGCCGCAGGCGGTCCGGCGGGTCGCGCCGCCGCTGCTCAACGACTTCATCTCGCTGCAGAAGGACGTCGCGCTCGTCTCGATCCTCGGGCCGCTGGAGGCGTTCCGCGTCGCGCAGATCGAGGCCTCCTCGAACTTCATCTACACCCCGCTCGTGGCGGCCGCGCTGCTCTACCTGTGCGTCACCGTCCCGCTCGCCCGCCTGCTCGACCGCTGGGAGCGGAGGCGGCGCCGGTGACCGCCGTGCTCGAGATCCGCGGGGTGACGAAGGCCTACGGCGACCGCGCGGTGCTGCGCGGCATCGACCTCGCGGTGGCCGAGCACGCGGCCGTGGCGCTGATCGGCGCGTCCGGGTCGGGCAAGTCGACGCTGCTGCGCTGCGTCGACCTGCTCGAGGAGATCGACGACGGCGACGTGCTGCTCGACGGCGCGGTGATCACCGACCCCGCGGTCGACCCGGTCGGCGTGCGCCGCCGGCTGGCCATGGTCTTCCAGTCCTTCAACCTCTTCCCGCACCTCACCGTGCTGCAGAACGTCGCGCTCGCGCCGGTGCGGGCGCACGGCGTCGCGCGCGCCGAGGCGGAGGAGCATGCGCGCGAGCTGCTCGCGCGCTTCGGGCTGGCCGGGCGCGAGGGCGAGCACCCCGACCGGCTGTCGGGCGGCCAGCAGCAGCGCGTGGCGATCGCCCGCGCGCTCGCCACCCGCCCGCGGGCGCTGCTGCTCGACGAGGTGACCAGCGCGCTCGACCCCGAGCTCGTCGGCGAGGTGCTGGCGGCGATCCGCGAGCTCAAGGCCGAGGGCATGACGATGGTCATCGCCACGCACGAGATGGCCTTCGCGCGCGAGGTCGCCGACGAGGTCTGCTTCCTGCACGAGGGGCTGATCGCCGAGCGCGGCGACCCCGAGCGGATCTTCACCGCGCCCGAGCTGCCCGAGACCCAGCGCTTCCTGCGCCGGCTGCTCGACGCGGGGCGGCTGTAGCGCAGCGGACAACCGCGGGGGTCGGGAGGGGGGCGGCCGTACCGGTGGACGCATGCTGCCCCGGGCGCGGCGGGGCGCCCGCGCTGGGAGCCTTGATGCCACCACCCGAACCAGTCCAGGAGCCCGCCCCGTGTCCCCCAGCAGCCCGAATCCCCCCAACCGCCGGCCGATCGCCGCGATCGTCATCGGCAGCTTCGTCGGCGTCGTCGCCGCCGTCTTCCTCGCCGCCGGCGGCGCCATGTTCTGGGGCGAGTCCCAGAAGGACGCCGACGGCTACCTCTCCACCGACAGCGACCGCTACGCGACGACGACGAACGCCATCGCGACCGAGGACCTCGACCTCGGCGACGGCGGCACCGGCTGGGTCGTCGACAAGGACGCCTACGGCAAGATCCGCCTGCAGGTCGAGCCGCGGGGCGACAAGCCCCTGTTCGTCGGCATCGCCCCGACCGACCGGGTCGACGACTACCTCGCCGGCACGCGCCACACGACCGTGACCGACATCGACTACTCCCCGTTCCAGGCGGACTACCGCGACTCGAGCGGCACGGCCGCCCCCGCCGCCCCCGCCGGCCAGGACATCTGGGCCGTCTCCACGCACGGCGCCGGCACCCAGACCCTCACCTGGGACGTCGAATCCGGCTCGTGGTCCGTCGTGGTCATGAACGCCGACGGCTCGGCCGGCGTCGACGCCGGCGTCAGCGCCGGCGCGAACGTGCCGGTCCTCGACGACCTCGCCTGGGCCGCGACCGCGACCGGCGTCGTGCTCCTCGGCGGCGCGCTCGTCCTCCTGATCGTCGGCGTCCGCGCCCGCCCCCGCCGCCCGGGCCCATCGGCCCCGGTCTACGAGGCGGTCGTCCCGGCCTGATCTGCGTAGCATCTGGGGCCGTGCAGCCGACCCCCGCGCAGATCGACGCGTATCGGCGCGACGGGTTCCTCGTCGTCGAGCAGTGGCTCGACGACGAGGAGGTCGCGCGGGTGCGCGAGCGGTTCCACCGCTGCTTCGCGCACGAATGGGAGACGGGGCTGGCGCCCGACGAGGTCAACTACGACCCCGCCACCACCCCGCCCGACCGCACGCGCCAGCTCTGCAACGTCTGGAAGGCCGACCGGACGCTCGCCGCGACGGTGCTGGCGGAGCGCACCGCCGCCTTCGGCGCCGCGCTCGCCGGCCTGCCCGGCCTGCGGCTGATCCAGGACAACATGATCTGGAAGCCGCCGGCGGGCAAGGCGCTGCTCTGCCACCAGGACGCGGCCTACCTCGAGTTCCTGGCGCCGAAGAACATGACGACCTGCTGGATGGCGCTCGACGACACCCGCGCCGACACGGGCACGATCTTCTACGTCCGCGGCTCCAACCACTGGCCCCGCGCCGGCGCGGGCGGCACGTTCCACGCCCCCGACGACTGGCTGGGCCACGTACGGGACCACCTCCCGGCGGGCGAGGAGCTCGAGCTCGTGCCGATCGAGGTGCCGGCCGGCGGCGCCGCCTTCCACGACGGCTGGACGTTCCACGGCAGCCCGCCGAACGAGCGCGCCGACGCCGAGCGCCGCTCGATCATCTCCCACATGGTCTCGACCGAGACGACGTGGGGCGACGGCGCCCCGCACCCGATCTACTCGCGCTACCGGCGGCCCGGCGAGCGCGCGCTCGACGAGGCGTTCTTCCCCGTCATGTGGACCGCGGACGGGCGTCGCACCGCCTGGCTCGACGGATGATCTGCACGTCCGCGCTCAGGCGCGGGCGACTTCCGCCGATACCCGGATGAAGATGCGTCTCACGCCGCTGACACGCGCGGTCGGGCTCACGCTCGCCCGCGACCTCCCCCCGACGGGCCCGAACCGGATCCCCCTGCTGCGCCAGGGCACCGTCATCACGCCCCGATTCCAGGCGGCGCTGGGCGATCACGGCATCCACGCGGTCTGGGTGGACGACCCGCTGAGCGAGGGGATCGAGCCCGTCGAGCTGCTGCCCGAGCCGGTGCGCATGGAGACCGCGTCCAAGGTCGCGAGCGCGCTGGACGAGGCCCGCACGGCCATGGGCGACAGCCAGGCCCTCGCCTTCGACGTGCTCGCCGAGCTGCGCGAGGTCGTCGACCTGATCGCCGCCAGCATCGCCGACTCCCCCGACGCCGCCCTGTTCCTCGGCGATCTCGCCGGCGCCGACCAGTACACCCACCGCCACTCCGTCAACGTCACCGCGCTCGGCCTGCTGCTCGGCCGCGCCTACTGGCGCACCGAGGGCTGGGTCGACTTCCAGGGCCGCCGCCGCTGGGACCGGATCGACGAGCGCCTCGCCAAGCTCGGCATGGGCCTGCTGCTGCACGACATCGGCAAGATGGTCGTCCCGAGCGAGGTGCTCAACAAGCCGGGCAAGCTCGACGCGGACGAGTGGGCGCTGATGAAGACGCATCCCGAGGCGGGCGTCGCCCTGCTCGACAGCGCCACGATCAGCCCGCTCGTGCGCAGCGTCGTGCGCGACCACCACGAGCGCTGGGACGGCAGCGGCTACCCGCGCGGCCTCGTCGGCGACCGGATCGGCGAGTTCCCGCGCCTGGCCGGGATCGCCGACGTCTACGACGCGATCACGAGCCAGCGCCCCTACGCGGCCGCCGCGCCGCCGCACGTCGGCGTGCAGGTGATCGTGAACGGGCTCGGCAGCGCCTTCGACCCCGGCATGGTCGGCGTCTTCCGCCGCCTCGTGATGCCGTTCCCGGTCGGGACCGAGATCACGTTGCCCGACGGGCGGATCGGCGTCGTGGCCGCGGCGGACGCCGACAACCCCGACGTGCCGCTCGTGCGCGTCGACGGCGAGGAGGTGCGCGTCGACATGGCCGAGGCGAACGCCTCAGCCGCCTCCGCCACCTAGGTCAGCCACTCCCGCAGCCGCGCGTACACGGCCGGGTGGTTGAGCAGCGCGAGGTGGTGCGCGCCGCCGACGTGCAGGCCGTCGTCCTCGCGGAACGGGATCCGGCGGGTGCGGCCGCGGCCGGCGCCGCTCGACCGCAGGACGAGCGCGTCGCCGAGCAGGCGCCCGACCGGATGGTCCGGGTCGCGCGTGATCGTGGCCGTCACGAACCAGTGGCACGCGCCGTCCAGCAGCGGGACCTCCGCGCACGCGGCGGCGCGCAGCGCGTCGGGGTCGCATCCCTCCCAGTCGCGGTCGACGAGCGAGCCGTGGCGCAGGTCGCGGATGCCGGCGCTGCGCCGGCGCAGGAAGCGCGCGAACGGGCGCGTCTCGGGGACCGCGTGGAGCGCGTGCGCGGCGTAGTGCAGGCCCTGCGCGAGCGGCGCGCCGAGGTGCGGCGTGCCGAGCGAGACGACGTGACGGACGAGCGCGGGCCATGCGCGGCCCGCCTCGACGGCCCGGTGGGCCGCGCTCCGGGCGACGAGGCCGCCCATCGAGTGGCCGACGAGCGCGATCTCCTGCACCGGCACCGGCCAGGCCGCGACGAGCTCCTCGAGCAGCTCGTCCAGCGAGCGCCCGTTGTGCGAGACGTGGCGGCCCGTGTTGTAGCGGAGCTCGACAGGGGTGCGGCCGAGCTCCCCGGCGAGGCGCTCGCCGTAGCTCGGGCGCCCGCCGAGCCGCCACGCGTGCTCGGACTCCATCAGGCCGTGGAGGAAGACGACGAGCCGCCCGGACGCCGCGGGGAAGGCGGCGGCGAGGGCGCCGGGCACGGGCGCCACGGGCGCGCCGGCCACGTGGACCGCCATGTGCAGCTGCAGCGCGGAGCCCTCGGCCTCCAGGGCGTCGCCGTAGAGGCCGTTGAGCACGGCGAGGGCCGCGGCGCCGCGCGGCGTCGCGGCGAGCGGGGGCGCAGCGGCGGCGCGGCGGGCCAGCACCTCGCCCGCGGCGCGGCCGGCGAGGGCGCCGGCGCCCTGGAGCGAGGCGTAGACGCCGTGGGCGATCGCGTCGTGCGTCACGCGCACCGGCTGCGCGGGCGGCCCGAGCGCGGCGAACACGCGCCGCGCGATCGCGTCGTGGACGCCGCCGATGCCGCCGGCGCCGCCGCCCAGCTCGGCGGCCGCGAGCCGGCTCAGGGCGCGGAGCTCGTCCGGGCGCGCGCTGGGCTCCATGTCAGAGGTACACCCGCACGGGCCTCCCGCTACACGCGCGCTGCGGGCGCGTCGTCCGCGGGTGCCGCCTCGGCGCCGCCGGGCGGCGGGCCGGGACGCGGCGGACGGGCGCGCTGGAGGCCGAGGTAGGCGAGGCCGGCGACGAGGCCCCAGAACGGCGCGCTGATGCCGGCCGCCGTGATCGACGACGCGCTCACCACGAACGTCACCACCGCGGCCTCGCGCCGCTCCGCGTCCGCCGCGGCCGCCGCCAGCGCGCCGCCGAGCGCACCGAGCAGCGCGAGGCCCGCGACCGCCTCGATCATCCCCGGCGGCGCGATCGCCACGAGCGTCGTGGCGGCGCCGGCCGCGACGCCGAGCACGAGGTACGCCGCGCCGCCGCTCGCCGAGGCGATCCAGCGGCGCTCGGGATCGGGATGCGCGTCGGGCCCCGCGGCGAGCGCGGCCGTGATCGCCGCGAGGTTGATCGCGTGGGCGCCGAACGGCGCGCCGGCCACGGTGGCCGCCCCGGTGGCCACGAGCGCGGGCCGCAGCGGCGCGCGGTAGCCGAAGCTCGCCAGCACGCCGATGCCGGGGATGTTCTGCGACGCCATCGTGACCACGAACAGGGGCAGCGCCAGCCCCGCGAGCGCGCCGGGGTCGAGGACCGGCGCCGTCAGCTCGAGCGACGGCAGCAGCTGCGCCGGCCCCGCCGCCGGCTCGGGGTCGAGCGCGATCACGATCCCCGCGAGCACGAGCGCCCCGGGCACCGCCCAGGGGCGCGCGACGCGCATGAGCAGCGCCCACGCGAGGACCACGGGGCCGATCTCGAGCGGGAGGTCGACGACGCCCCGCACCGGCTCCAGGCAGACCGGCAGCAGGACGCCGGCCAGCATGGCGCTCGCCAGCGACGGCGGGATCGCCGCGACCCAGCGCCCGAGCGTCGTCCAGCAGCCGGCGACCACGATCAGCACGCCGACGACGGCGAACGCGCCCAGCGCCGCGGGGTAGCCGCCCGGCGGCTCTCCGGAGGAGATCAGCAGCGCGGCCCCGGGCGTGGACCAGGCGATGGTCAGCGGGATCCGGTGGCGGAACCCGAGGCCGATGGCCACGACGCCCATCGCCAGGCACAGCGCGACGAGCCCGGAGCCGGCCTGCTCCGCGTCGGCCCCGACGGCCCGCAGACCGGCCAGGACGAGCGCGAACGTGCTCGCGAAGCCCACGATCGACGCGACGACGCCGGCCAGCACCGGCTGCAGCACGCCGGCGCCGGCGTCCGCCTGCGGCGGGCTCACCGCCGCGCTCCGGCCGTCGGCGAGCGCATCCGGGCGGTCACCGCAGCGCGGCGGCGGTCGGGTAGAGCATCCAGCACAGCGCGCGCGCGTCGCGCTCGGCCGTGTAGGCATGCGGCACGTCGGCCGCGAACCACACGGCGTCGCCCGGCCCGAGCGCGGCCTGCTCCTCGACCGGCCCGGCCCGCAGCCGCCCGCTGATGCAGTGGATCAGCTCCTCCGTCCCCGGCAGGTGCGGCTCGGAGCGCTGGTCGACGCCGGCGGCGAACCGCAGCTCGTAGACCTCCGAGCGGTGCTCGCGCCCGTCCGCGTGCACGAGCCACGCGTCCATGCCGGACGCCGCCTGCAGCGCCTCGCGCTCGTCGCGGGCGATCCGCCGCACCCGCGGCGTGGCGTCCTCCGCCAGGAGCGCGCCGAGCGGCAGGCGCAGGGCGCGCGACACGCGCCACAGCGTCTCGACGGACGGGTTCCCGGCGCCGGCCTCGATCCGGCCGAGGATCGTCCTGGAGAGGCCCGACGTCCGCGCGAGGTCGCCGAGCGACATGCCGCGAGCGACGCGCTCGGCGTGCACGACGCGGCCGATGCGGCCGGCCAGGGCGTCGAGTCCGGGGTCGGTGTCCACCATGATTGCCGGTCGGCAACTATAGTGGCACCGGCGGCTAGTTCTGGTAGCCGGAGACCTGCTTGCCCTTCCGGCAGCTTCCCCCGCCCGCGCCGGAGGAGCACCTCCAGCCCGGGTACCGGGTCAAGGTGGCGTAGTGGCCGTGCGTCTCGCTGTCGTGCTGCCGGACCCGGTCGGTGTCACCGGACCAGAGCTCCTTCATGACCCGCCGCGCCTTGCCGCACCGGGTGCCCTTGCCGGCGTAGACGTAGATCCGGTAGGTCGACGGGAACGACCCGCACTTCTTCATGCCCGGCCAGTCGTACGCGCCGTCGGGCCCGGGCCAGTCCGCCGCCGCGGCGGCGGGGACGCCCGCGGCGAGGACGCAGAGCATCGCGAGCAGCGCCGCGATCCGCCCGCGGGATCGCCGGCCTGCTGCCTCGTCCATGCGCATGGCGGCGCACCATACCCTGCGCGGGTCGTCGCAGGGTGCCTTCCAATCGGGGCGCCGAGATTTGAACTCGGGACCTCACCGACCCGAACGGTGCGCGCTACCAGGCTGCGCCACGCCCCGGAGGACGCCATGTTAGCCGCTCCGGCGGGAGCCGCTCAGGGACCGAGCAGTCCGCCGACCGTGTTCGAGAGGTCCTCGACCGCGCCGCCGACCGTCTGGCTCGTGTCGTTCACCGCGTCGTTCGTGGTCTGCGTCAGGTTCGGGACGAGGTTCGCCGGGTCGTTGACCACGTTCGTCACGTTCTGCGCGGCGTTGTCCACGGTCTGCTGCAGGTTCTGGGTCGCGTTCTGCACGGTCTGGTCGACGTTGTCCGCCGTCTCCTGGACCGGGCCCGTGACGGGCGCCGTCGGCGGGGGCTTCGCGCCGTCCCGCTGGGACTGCGTGCGGCCGCCCGTGCCGCCGGTGGAGGAGCCGCCGGACGGCTGGTCGCCGGCGGCCGGCGCGCTGCCGCCCGTCGCCGGGCCGGTGGTGCGCGGCGCGGTGGTTGCGTCGTCGCGTCCGCCGCCGCCGAGCGAGGCGCCGCCCGAGCGGTCGCGCCTGCCGCCCGCGCGCCGGACCGAGCCGGTCGTGCGGCGCCGCGCGGCGGCGTCCGTGCGCGCGGCGGCCGGGGCGGCCGGGGTGCGCGCAGCGGGGCCGGGCGCGGCCTGCTCGACCGTGCGCTCGGCGGCGGGCCGGGCGCCCGCGCCGGGCTCGTCGTGTCCGCCGCGGATCGTCGTCGTCACGCCGGCGCCCGCACCGGCCACGAGCAGCGCCGCAAGGCCCGCCGCGGCCTTGCTCCAGCCCGAGCCCATCGAGTCCGACACGGCGGGCAGGTGGGCGAGCCACTGGCGCACGCCGGGCAGCGGGAGCAGGCCGGCGAGCTTGCGCGCCACGCGCCGGGGCACGGTCAGCGGGATCTCGACGCCGCACTCGACGGCGAGCCGGCGGCACGGCTGGCAGTGCGCGACGTGGCGCGCGAGCCGGCGCTGGTCGCGCACGCCCATGCTGACCTGGCCGGCCTCGGTGATGATCCCCTGGATGCGCAGGCAGCGGGCGCCGGACGCGAGCTCGTCGTACTCCTCGCCCAGGCGCTTGCGCGCGCGGAACAGCGTGCTCTCGACGGCCGGGCGGCTCATGCCCATGCGCTCGCCGATGTCCTTGTAGCTCAGGCCCTCGAACTCGCGCATCACGAGGATCTCGTGATGGGTGTCGGTCAGCCCGCCGAAGGCGCCGCAGAGCAGGTCGAGGTCCTGCTTGGTGTCGACCGCCTCGTCGGGGCCCGGCGCCGTCTCCGCCAGGCGCCCGTGGTCGGCGGCGGAGAGCCGGTCGTCGGCGTCGATCGAGACCTCCTCGGCGCGCCGCCCGCGGCGGTAGGCGTCGATGCACGCGTTCTTGGCGATCTCGTAGATCCAGGGCTTGAAGGCGATCGGGCGCTCGGTCTGGCGGATCCGCCGCAGCGCGGAGACGAAGACCTCCTGGGTGAGGTCCTCGGCGCGGCCGTAGTCGCCGACCTTGCCGTAGCAGTACGCGGCGATCCGCCGCCGGTAGCGCGTGTAGAGGACCTCGAAGGCGCGATCGTCACCGCGGCGCACCGCGCCGACCAGCTGGTGGTCCGTCGGGCCCTCCTCCACGCCGGGCCGGTCCAGGACCGGAGCGGCGGGCTTCCCCATAGCCTCCACGATGTCTCCAGCGTCGCCTTGACAGAGTCCCCTACTGGCCCTGCCCCGTTCCGCGCGGGCAGCGAACAATGCCGTTCATCTGACCGGTTTCCCAGGTTTCCAAACGCACGAGGACCCCATGATGGTTCACGCAGACGTTCTGATCACCCGACTGGACGAATTGCTGACCCCCGCGGCGTTCGACGACCTCGGCCCGAACGGGCTCCAGGTGCCGGGCGCGGGGGAGGTCCGGCGGGTCCTCACAGGCGTCACCGCCCAGCGGGAGCTGATCGGGCGCGCGATCGCGGCGCAGGCGCAGCTCGTGCTGGTGCACCACGGCCTGTTCTGGAGCTTCGACCCGCCCGGGCTGACGCCCGTGCTCGCCGAGCGGCTGCGCCCGCTGTTCAAGCACGACATCGGCCTTGCCGCCTACCACCTGCCGCTCGACGCGCATCCGGAGGTCGGCAACAACGCGCTGCTCGCCGAGGCGCTGGGCGCCGCCGGGCACGTGCCGTTCGCGGACGTCGGGCGGGGCGCGACGTTCGCGGAGCCGGTGCCGGCGGGCGAGCTCTTCGCGCGCGTGGAGGCCGTCACGGGCCGCAGGCCGCTCGTGTTCGACGCCGGGCCGGCCGCGGTGCGGCGCCTCGCGATCGTCAGCGGCGCGGCCGCGTCGCGGCTCGGGCGCGCCGTCGCCGATGGCTATGACGCCTTCCTCACCGGCGAGCCCAAGGAGCACGTGATGGCCGACGCGCGCGAGGCCGGCATCCACTTCATCGCCGCGGGGCACTACGCGACGGAGACGTTCGGCGTCCGCCGGCTGGGTGACCTCCTCGCCGCGGAGTTCGGCGTCGAGCACGTGTGGGCGGACATCCCGAATCCGGTCTGATGCGGATTTGCGGAACGTTTAGGTCAGATTGAGCAGATGCGGTTGAGGGCGTCCGCAGGAGACGCTACCTTGCCAGGAACGTGACAAACCTCACAGGAGGTCGCTAGTCCGATGGCAATCCATCTCACGCCCACGGAGCTCGCTCGGGAGGCGGGCATCGAGCGTCGCGAGGTCATCGAGAAGTGCATGGAGATGGGCGTGCCCATCTTCCAGGGGAGGATCGACAAGACCCTGTTCATGGCGAACCTGTCGGAGCAGGCCACGAGCCCCAGTTCCGCGCGCAGCGCGGTACCAGCCTGACGTAGCGTCAGCGAGGCGCGTTGGGGGAGCGCGCGCCATACAATCGGCGGCCTCTGGGAGCGAGAGGAGGAGCCAGCCATGGAGAGCAGCACCGCGGTGCCGGTTCACGAACGGGCCACCGGTTCGTCCACGATCGCCGACCTGATCGGCCTCGCCGCCGAGCAGCACGGTGACGCGCCGGCGGTCCGGTACAAGCGCGACGGCTCCTGGCACGACGTCGGCTACACCGAGGTCGCGACGATCGTGTCCGAGATCGGCCGCGGGATCATCGACCTGGGCATCGCCCCGGGCGACCGCGTCGCGATCCTCTGCACCACCCGGCCCGAGTGGACCTACGCGGACTTCGGCATCACGTCCGCGGGCGCCGTCGTCGTGCCGATCTACCCGACGAACTCCCCCGAGGAGTGCGAGTGGGTCGCCGGCAACTCCGAGGCGCGCGCGATCGTCTGCGAGGACGCATCGCAGGTGGCCAAGATCCGCGCCGTCCACGGCAACCTCCCCACGCTCGAGACGATCGTCGTCATCGACCCGGCCGGCGACGTCGGCGACGCGATCACGCTCGATGCGCTGCGCGAGCGCGGCCGCGCGCGCGAGCAGTCCGAGCTCGACGAGCGCATCCACGCCGTCGGGCGCGAGGACCCGTACACGATCATCTACACGTCCGGGACGACGGGGCCGCCGAAGGGCTGCGTGCTCAGCCACGGCAACTACCGCGACGTGGTCTCGATGTGCGAGCGCGACGCGATCGTCCGGGAGGGCGACATCGCCTACCTGTTCCTGCCGCTCGCCCACTCCTTCGCGCTGCTGATCCAGCTCTGCGCGCTCGACATGGGCGGGACGATCGCCTACTTCGGCGGCGACCCGAAGCAGATCGTCCCCGAGCTCTCCGAGGTGCGGCCGACCTACCTCCCGTCGGTCCCGCGCATCTTCGAGAAGCTCTACACGCTGGTCACCGCGCACGGCGACATGGACCAGATCCGCGGCGCCACGCAGGTCGGGCTGAAGGTCCGCGCGCTGCAGGCCGCCGGCCAGGACGTGCCGCCCGAGCTGCAGGCGCACTTCGACGCGGCCGAGGAGCAGCTCTACAAGAAGGTCCGCGCGGCCTTCGGCGGCAACCTGCGGCAGGCCACGTCGGGCGCCGCCCCGATCGCGCAGGAGATCCTCGAGTTCTTCTTCGCCTGCGGCGTGCCCGTGCTCGAGGGCTACGGGATGACCGAGACGGCGACCGCGGCGACGGTCTCGACGGTCGACTCCTACCGCTTCGGGGCGGTCGGCCGCGCCCTGCCGGGCCTGGAGATCCGCATCGCCGACGACGGCGAGGTGCTGCTCAAGGGCCCGAACATCTTCGGCGGCTACTACAAGAACGCCGACGCCTCGTTCGGCTCGATCGTCGACGGCTGGCTGCACACGGGCGACCTCGGGCGCGTCGACGAGGACGGCTTCCTCTTCATCACCGGCCGCAAGAAGGACATCATCATCACCGCGGGCGGCAAGAACCTGACGCCGGCGAACCTCGAGAACGACCTCAAGCAGTCGCGCTGGATCTCCCAGGCGGTCATGCACGGCGACCGGCGCCCCTACCCGGTGGCCCTGATCACGCTCGACCCGGAGGAGATCCCGCACTTCGCGCGCGAGCACGGGCTGCCCGAGGACATCCCGTCCCTGGCGCGGGAGCCGAAGGTGATCGAGCTCGTCCAGGGCGTGCTCGACGCGGTCAACGAGCGCTACGCGCAGGTGGAGCGGATCAAGAAGTTCGTGCTGCTGGACCACGACCTGTCGCAGGAGACCGGCGAGCTGACGCCGACGCTGAAGGTCAAGCGCAACGTCGTCTACGAGAAGTACGCCGGGCTCTTCGACGCGCTCTACGCGGAGGACTGAGCGGCGGCGGCGTAGTACGGCACGAGCCCGGCCACGCGAGCACCTCGCCCCACTCGTGCTCGGCGCCGTCGGGTCCGCGCTCGTAGATCGGCCCGCCCGCGAACGGCTCGAAGCCAACATGCGCGGGCGCCCCCGACACGGAGTGGCCCGGCGGCCACCAGAGCGCCGTCCGCTCCGCCCACACCGAGAAGGGTGGGCCGGCGCGCAGCCGACGGTGAAGGCCACGACGAGCGGCTCCATCAGCGCTCCTCCGTGTACTCCGCCGCGAGCCGGAAGCGGGCCGCCGCGTCCCCCCACACGTCCTCGAGGTAGCCGCGGACCGCGTCGATCCCCTCGTCGTGGAGCCGGCAGTTCGCCGACGGCCTGAAGGCGCGGGCCGAGGCCGATCAGTCGGCAGCCGACTGGCGCAGCAGCGCGCCGGTGGTCTGCTCGAGGATGCGGCGCCAGGCGCGCGACTTCTCCTTCTCGGCGTCGAAGTGGCGCACGACCTTGCGCACCCGCGTCGCGGAGATCTCGATGCCGTGGCGCTGGGCGACCTCGCGCAGGTCGTCGTAGTCCGAGGCCAGCTTCACGGTCACCGACTCGAACCCGTGGCGCGCGATGTCCAGCCGCGACGTGTAGTTGAGGATGTTCGTCTGGAACATCGTCTCGTCGTCGGGCTCGGGCTCGATCAGCACGATGTCGACGCCCGGGTAGCGGTCCTGCCACTGGCGCGCCATCTCGTGCAGGCGCTGGTAGGCGAGCAGCTTGAACGTCTGGTAGGCGATCTTCGGGAACCCCATGTCCGACACCCGGCGCACCTTCGTGCCGAGCAGCGTGGGGATCTCCTTGGTGAAGTCGTTGACGTACGGCACCAGCGGGTTGACCACGACGATGAACTTCGCGCCCGCCTCGACGGCGATGTCGAGGTTCGTGGTGGAGACGATCCCGCCGTCGATCAGCTCGCGGCCGCGCACCTCGACCGGCTGGTAGACCATCGGCAGCGCCGCGGAGGCGCGCACCGCGGTCGAGATCGGCACGTCGTCCCAGCCCTCCGCGCCGAGCACGAGCCGCTCGCACGTGTCGAGGTCGGTCGCGGCGAGATAGAGCTCGCACTCCAGCAGGCGGAAGTCGTCGGTCCGGTCGGGGTCGGTGAGGACGGTGCGGACGTAGTCCTCGAGCCCCGATCCCGAGTAGAGCCCCGACGGGAGCGCGTCGGCGAGCGACACGGCGAGATCGACCAGGCTGAACGAGCGCACGTTCCTGGCCGCGTGGCGCGCGATCCCCAGCAGGTGGAGCGGGAGCTTGACGCCCTTGGAGGCGAACTCGCGGTAGTTCGGCCGCAGCAGCATGTCCAGGTTGATGTCGCGGAACGGCGAGGGAACCTGGTTGTTGACCACCCGCATCATCTGCTCGGGCGTGATGCCGTTCGCGGTCAGCGCCGCGACGAGCGCACCCGCGCTCGTGCCGACGTAGACGTCGAACTGGTTGACGGAGCGGTTGACCGACAGCAGGTCGAGCGCCCGCAGCGCGCCGATCTCGTACACGGCGCCGGTGAACCCGCCGCCGCCGAGCACGAGCGCGGTCTTGGACCGGACCGGCCGCCCGCGCGGCTTGCGAGCGCCTGCGCCGCGCCGGGCGGGTCCGCTCTCGAGCTTGACGACCTTGCCCATGCACGACCCATCGTACGAGACGGGCCCGTCGCCGCCGGCCCAGCGACTTTCGCGGCCCCGGCGGGTTCCCTACCCTCGATGCCTCGCATGGTCCGGATCGCCGCGCTCGCCTGCCTCCTGCTCGCCCTCGCCCCCGCCGTCGCCGCGGCGGCGTCCCGGCCCGCCACCGCGCGGCTGCTCGGCGAGCAGATGCGCGCCGCCGGCCCCAGCTCCGGCGCGCTCGTGGTGGACCTCGACACGGGCGAGCAGATCTACGCCCTGCGCGCCGGCACGCCGCGGATGCCCGCCTCGGTGGAGAAGCTCTACACCTCGGCGACGACGCTGCGCCGGCTCGGCGCCGGCGGCCGCCTGACCACCACCGTGCTGGCCGAGACGCCGCCGGACGCCGCCGGGGTCGTCGACGGCGACCTCTACCTGCAGGGCGGCGGGGACCCGACCTTCGACCTGCTGGACTCCAACCGCCTCGCCCAGCAGGTCGCCGACGCCGGCATCGTGGCGGTCACGGGCCGCGTGCTCGGGGACGAGACGGCCTTCGACGCGCGCCGCGGCGTGCCCTCCTCCGCGTTCCGCCTCACGTCCGAGGTCGGCCCGCTCTCGGCGCTGACGTTCAACCGCGGCCGGACGGGCCGGCGCGCGCCCTACTGGCAGAACCGGCCCGCGAACTTCGCCGCCGGCAAGTTCACGAGGCAGCTGCGCGCCCTCGGGGTCGACGTCGCCCGCCGGTCGCGGCCGGGCCGCACCCCGAGGACGGCCGTGCCGGTCGGCGCGTGGCGGTCCCAGCCGCTGACCGTGCTCCTGCGGCAGATGAACCAGCCGTCGGACAACTTCATGGCCGAGATGCTGATCAAGGTGCTGGGCGACCGCTTCGGCGGCACCGGCAGCACCGCGGCGGGCGCACGGGTGATCGAGGACGAGCTCGCCGAGCTGGGGCTCGCGCCGACGATCGTCGACGGCTCCGGCCTCTCGCGGTCGGACCGCACGTCCCCGCGCGACGTCGTCGGCCTGCTGACCGAGCTGGGCGGCGACGCGGCGTTCACGGGCTCGCTGGCCGTGGCGGGCCGCAGCGGGACGCTCGACACGCGCATGCGCGGCACCGTGGCGCAGGACCGCTGCCGCGCCAAGACCGGGACGCTGCGCGACGTGTCCGCGCTCGCGGGCTACTGCACGTCGACGAGCGGGAGCGTCGTGGCGTTCGCGTTCCTCATGAACTACGTGAACCCGTACGGCGCGCGGCTGCTGCAGGACCGCATGGCGATCGCGCTCGCCCGCTACCGCCCCTGACCCGCCGGGTCGCCGTCCAGCAGCCCGAGCAGCCCCGCCTCGTCGAGCACGGGGACGCCGAGCCGCTCGGCCTTCTCGAGCTTCGACCCGGCCGCCTCGCCCGCGACCAGGTAGTCGGTCTTCTTCGACACCGAGGAGGTGACGCGCCCGCCGGCGGCCAGGATCCGCTCCGTCGCCTGCTCGCGGGTCAGGTCGGGCAGCGTGCCCGTGAGCACGAGCGTGCGGCCGCTCAGCGCCCCCTCGCCGGGCGGCGCGCCCTCGGCCTCCAGCCGCACCTTCCCGGCCAGGTCGGCGAGCAGCGCGCGCATCTGCGGGTCGGCGAGCTGCTCGTGGATCAGCTCCGCCACGACCGGGCCGATCCCCGGCGTGGCCGCGATCTCCTCGGGGGTCGCGGCGAGCAGCGCGTCGGCGGAGCGGAACTGCTGGGCCAGGCTGCGGCCGGTGATGGAGCCCACGCCCTCGATCCCGGCGCCGTACAGCACGCTCCCGAACGGCCGCTCGCGCGAGGCGTCGATCGAGCGCAGCAGGTTCTCGGCGGAGACCTCGCCGACGCCCTCGAGCGCGAGCAGCTGCGGCTTCTCGAGGCGGTAGTAGTCGGCGACGGTGCGCACGAGCCCGGCGTCCTGCAGGACGCGCACCTGCCGCTCGCCCAGCCCCTCGATGTCGAGCGCACCGGCCCAGTGCTTGAGCAGCTGCCAGCGGCGGTCCGGGCAGTCGCGGTTGGGGCAGCGGGTGAACACGCGCCCGGCGTCCTTCACGGTCGCGGTGCCGCACGACGGGCAGCGCTCCGGCGGGCGCTCGGGCGGCGAGCGGTCGGGCCGCTCGACCGCGTGCGGCGCCGGCGAGACGACCTGCGGGATCACGTCGCCGGCGCGCAGCACGATCACGTCGTCGCCCGCACGGACGTCCTTGCGCGCCAGGTCCTCCTCGTTGTGGAGCGTCGCCATCTTCACCGTCACCCCGCCCACGTGGACCGGCTCGAGCTCGCCGAACGGGTGCAGGTCGCCGTACTTGCCGACGTTCCACTGCACCTGCCGGAGCCGCGTGACGGCGGTCGTCGGCGGGAACTTCCAGGCGACGGCCCAGCGCGGGTCGCGGCCCACGGCGCCGAGGCGCCGCTGCAGCTCGAGGTCGTCGACCTTCACCACGACGCCGTCGATCTCGAAGTCGAGCGCGCCGCGCCGCTCCTGCCAGCCGAGGCACTGCGCGACGACCGCGTCCTCGTCGTCGAGCCGGACGACGTCGCCGTTGACGCGGAAGCCGCGCGCCCGGAGCCACTCCAGCGCCTCCCAGTGGGTCGCGAAGCGCAGGCCCTCGGTCGCCCCGATCCCGTAGCACCACATCGAGAGCGGCCGCTCGGCGGCGAGCGCGGGGTCGAGCTGTCGGATCGTGCCCGCGGCCGAGTTGCGCGGGTTCATGAACGTCGACAGCCCCTGCCCGGCGCGGCGCTCGTTGAGCGCGGTGAAGTCCGGCAGCGACATGTACACCTCGCCGCGCACCTCGACGAGCGGCGGCGCGTCGTCGATCCGCAGCGGGATCGCGGGGATCGTGCGCAGGTTGTGCGTGACGTCCTCGCCGATCTCGCCGTTGCCGCGCGTCGCGCCGCGCTCGAGCATGCCGTCGCGGTAGACGAGCGAGATCGCCAGCCCGTCGATCTTCGGCTCGGCGACGTAGGTGAAGGCGGCGTCCTCGATCCCCTCGCGGGCGAGGTGGGAGCGCATGCGCGCGATCCAGCCGCGCAGCTCCTCGGCCGAGCGCACGTTGGCGAGCGAGAGCATCGCGTGCCGGTGGCGGACCTTCTCGAGCTTGGAGATCGGCGTGCCGCCCACCCGCTGGGTCGGCGAGTCGGGCGTGACGAGGTCCGGGTGCTCGGCCTCGAGCCGGCGCAGCTCGTCGAGCAGCGCGTCGTAGGCGTCGTCGCCGATCTCCGGGTCGTCGAGGACGTAGTAGCGGTGGCCGTGGTGCTCGAGCTGGGCGCGCAGCTCGGCGATGCGCCCCGCCGCGCTCATTCGACGTCGGAGGCCGCCGGCGCGAGCAGCCGCGCGAGGTCGTAGGCCTGGAGCGTCTCGATCCCCGGCACGTCGGTGAGGTCGAAGTGGATCGGCGTGACCGCGACGCGGCCGTCGGCGACGGCCGCGAGGTCGGTTCCCTCCTGGCGCTCGTAGTCGGGCGCGTCGCCGTAGATCCGGTACTGCCGGCGCCCGGACTGCTCGTCCTGCAGGACCAGCTCGTCGCGGTAGATGCGCTTGCCCAGGCGCGCGACCTCCACGCCCTCGATCGCGCCGGCGGGGAAGTTCAGGTTGAGCAGCGTGCCCGCAGGGAGCGGGACGTCCTCGATCTCGGCGACCACGCGGGCGGTGAACGCCGCGGCCGGCTCGAACTCGAAGTGGCGGCCGAGCCGGAAGTCCATCTCGCGCGCGGTCGACTGCTGCGACACCGCGAGGGCCGGGAGCCCGAGGACGATGCCCTCGAGCGCCGCCGCGACGGTGCCGGAGTAGGTGATGTCGTCGCCCAGGTTGGAGCCGTGGTTGATGCCCGCCACGATCAGCTCGGCCTGGAAGCCCTCCACCAGGCCGAGCGCGGCGAAGCGGACGCAGTCGACGGGCGTGCCGTCGGTCGCGTAGCCGGTGGTGCCGTCGCCGAAGTCGACCTCCTCGACCCAGAGCGGGCGCCGCGTGGTGATCCCGCGGCCGATGGCCGAGCGGTTGCCGTCGGGGGCGATGACCGCGAGCTCGATCCCGTCGACCTCCAGCAGCGCCCGCCGCAGCGCCTGCAGGCCCTCGGCCTCGATGCCGTCGTCGTTGGTGAGCAGGACCCGCACGGTCCCGAGGATAGTCCGCGGGCGCTCAGCCTCGCCCCACCGGCGGGTTGAAGCGCG
This sequence comes from uncultured Solirubrobacteraceae bacterium, assembly GCA_963827335.1. Classification (GTDB taxonomy): domain Bacteria; phylum Actinomycetota; class Thermoleophilia; order Solirubrobacterales; family Solirubrobacteraceae; genus DASQMT01. Next base: position 2,845 of record CAWHAP010000018.1, on the reverse strand, counting down.
AGCGCTCCTCGAGCACCCAGCGCAGCGGCAGCGCGCGCGGTGCGCGCACGACCGCGTCGACCTCCACGTCGACCACCCGCTCGGCGCCGGGCAGGGCCGCCGCGCGCTCCGGCGACCAGTCCACGACCGCCCGGCCGCTGAGCTGGAGCGTGTCGCCGCGCTCCCAGTCGACGAACACGAGCCCGGCGCGCGGATTCGCCGCGAGGTTGCCGAGCGTCATGAACATCGTGTTGCCGGGGTAGTCGGGGAAGCTCAGCCGGTGCTCGTCGCGGACCGCGACGAACCCGGGCGAGCCGCCGCGATGCGATGCGTCGGCCCCGCCGCCCGGGCCGGCGGTGGCGATGAAGAACGTATCCGCCTGCGCGATCAGCGCGCGGTCGCCGGCGCTCAGCGCGGCGCGCCGTTCGACGGGCGGCGCGGGCGCGTCGGCGGCCGCCTCCGCCGCGACGGCCCGGCGCGCGATGTACTTGGGGCAGTTGCCGTAGACCTGCTCGGTGCGGACGCGCACGCCGCCCGCGACGAGCTCGGCCGTCCCGTTCACGCGCACGCGCCGCCGGGTCTGCGGCTCGAGCGCGAGCAGGCCCACGGGCGCCGGACCGGCCGCGAGCGTGCCCGCGAGCGGATCGCCCGCCTGCGGGAGCGCCGCGGCGGCGACGGTGCGGTCGTCCGGCGTGTCGAGGAACCCCGGCTCACCGGCCAGCACCGACGCCCAGATCCGCCCGTCGGGCGCGGCGGCGCCCGCGATCAGCAGCCGCTGGCCGGCGAGGAAGTCCCGGACCGCCTCGGGGAGCTCGGCCCGGAAGCCGTGCCCCAGCCGCTCGGCGACGGCCGTGTCACCCGCCCGTCGCTGGACGCCGAGCTGTCCCTCGTGGTAGCCGCGCATGCCAACCATTGTATCTAACTGGTCAAGCGTGCTATACAGGTTAGGTGGTGCATGACCCACGGCCGCTCACCGGGGAGCCGCTGGCCCTCGACCTGCTCAACACGGAGTGGATCGAGGACGGGCGGCGGCGCGACCTGCTCGCCGAGCCCGGCGGCCAGGCCGTGTGGCTCGCGGCGGCGGGCCACGCGGGGACCGTCACCGCCGCCGGCGCGCTGCGCGAGGCCCGGGCGGCGATCCGCGCCGCGGTCGACGCCGGCGACGCGACCGGGCTGAACGCCGTGCTCGCGCACGGGCGCTTCGCCGAGCGGCTCGGCCCGGCCGGACCCGAGCGCGTGCTCGAGATCGACGACGAGCGCCTGCGCGTGCCCTGGCTCGCCGCGTACGACCTGCTCGAGCTGCTGCGCGCCGGGCCCGACCGGATCCGCCGCTGCGCCGGCGCGGGCTGCGTGCTGCGCTTCTACGACGCGTCGCGCGGCGGGCGCCGCCAGTGGTGCTCCATGGCCGTCTGCGGCAACCGCGCCAAGGCCCGGCGCCACTACGCACGGGCGCGCGGGCACGACGGCGCCGCGTAACCCGGCATCGTTCGCCCGTGTCGCACGTCCTGATCAGCATGCCCCGCGCCCTGATCCCCGCGTTGCTCGTCCTGCTGCTCGTCGCGGCCGCCCCGGCCGGCGCCGCCACCAAGCGCGAGCGGATCTGCGCGCACCGGGGCGTGACCGCCGCCTCGTCGGCGAGCGCGCGCGTGTTCGAGGTCGATCGCGGCGGCGACCGCACGCTGTACGGGTGCCTGCGGGCGGGCGGGCGGCTGCGCGTGCTCGCGAGCTGGTTCAGCTGCGACTGCAGCGTCGGGGACGCGACGGCCCCGGGCGTCGACCTGCATGCGGGCGTGTTCGTCGCGCTCACCCATCACCCGTCCTGCGGCCCGTTCCCGTGCCGGAACCCGGCGTCGTACACGCTGCGCAACCTGCGCTCGGGCCGCTCCGTCGCGCCCGCGGGGCCGGTGTCGCAGGTGGCGCGGGGCCGGGGGTGGTTCGCCTACGAGGACGGGCGCGTCGTTCGCGTGCACGGCGGGCGCGAGGAGGTGCTCGACGCGGGCCCGGGCGTCGAGCCCGGCTCGCTCGCCGTCGCCGGCCGGCGCCTCTACTGGACGTCCGGCGGGCAGCCGTTCAGTAGCGCACTGCCGTGAGGTAGAGGCCGTGGGGCGGCGCGGTCCGTCCCGCCTCGGACCGCGGGCGGCCCTCCAGCAGCCGGGTGAAGCCCTCGACGCTGCGCCGCCCGCCGGCGACCTCCAGCATCGTCCCCACGAGCACCCGGTTCATGTGGCGCATGAACGAGTCGGCCTCGATCTCGAACACGAACAGGTCGCCGTCCCGCCGCCAGGCGGCCGAGCGCACGTCCCGCTCGAAGCGCTGATGCTCGGTGTCGCGCGGGGTGAACGCCGTGAAGTCGTGGGTCCCGGCGAGCGCGGCGGCGCACGCCTCCAGCGCCGGGAGGTCGATCGCGTACGGCCACCAGAGCGCGCGGTGGCGCTCGAACGGCGACGGCGCGGCGCGGGCCAGCACGCGGTAGCGGTACGCGCGGCTGCGCGCGTCGAAGCGCGCGGAGAAGCCGTCCGGGGCCGGCTCGGCCGCGAGCACGGCGATCTCCGGGGGGAGCACGCCGTTCACCGACCGCAGGTCGGGCGGCGGCCCGTCGTAGGAGACGACCTGGCCGAGCGCGTGCACGCCCGCGTCGGTCCGCCCCGCCACCGTGAGGTCGACCGGCCGGCGCAGGACGGTCGTCAGCGCACGCTCGAGCTCGGACGCGACCGTCCGCCGGCCGGGCTGCGCCGCCCAGCCCGCGAACGGGGTGCCGTCGTACTGGAGGGTGATCCTGGTGATCAAGGCGCTCACCCGAGCTTGCGAGGGTGAGTAAGCCGCACTCAGGTGGTCCTGAGTGCTAGACGAGCTCCAGGTACACCAA
>CAWHAP010000017.1:0-120253 GCA_963827335.1 uncultured Solirubrobacteraceae bacterium | reverse complement strand
GCCGCCGGCCACGATATACACCCCCGAACGACCGCCCGGGCTCGCTTGCAAATCCTGACATAACTTGACAGCAACCCTTGCATGAGTTTTCAATTGCTGTCAAGGCATGGCGCGAACCGCACAAGAGAACCCCGGAGACTCCCCGCCGGAACGCGACCCAATGCTCGCTGAGGGCCCGGGGAGCACCATTCCGGAGGCCGAGCCGGGCGTCGTCGGCGTCGCCGGCGGCTGGAACGCGCAGCGCATCGTGCTCACCGCGCTCGTCGCGGTGGTCGCCGCCTGGCTGCTCGTCAAGGCCGTCGACGATCCGCGCCGCTTCGCCGTGGTCACGCTCAACGGCACGACGCTCGCCGCGCTGTTCTTCGTCGTGGCGAGCGGCTTCACGCTCATCTTCGGCCTGATGCGCGTGGTGAACATGGCGCACGGCTCGCTCTACCTGCTCGGCGGCTACCTCGCGCTCGAGATGCAGGACGCGTGGTTCAAGGAGGAGAGCGGCGGGAGCGGCCTCGGCCTCTCGCTCTCCGGCGACACGGACACGACCTACTCGCTGATGGGCTGGATCGTCCCGCTGATCCTGGCCACCGCGATCATCGGCGTGATCGGGGTGATCATGCAGCAGGTCTTCCTGCGCTGGAACCAGGGCCAGGACCTGCGCCAGGCGCTCATCACCATCGCGCTCTCGGTGATCTTCGCCGACCAGATGCTGGCCCAGTTCGGCGGCATCTCCAAGGACATCAAGACGCCGACGGACTGGCCCGACAGCATCAACCTGCCCGGCGACGTGCGCTTCGGCTTCTTCCGCGGCGTCGTCGTGCTCGGCGCCGCCCTTTTGATCGCGCTCGGCCTCTGGTACCTGATCAAGAAGACGCGCTTCGGCAAGATCGTCCGAGCCGGCGTCGACGACCGCGACATGGTCTCCGCGCTCGGGATCAACGTGCAGCTCGTGTTCGCCGGCGCGTTCCTGATCGGCGCGCTGCTGGCCGGCTTCGGCGGCGTCCTCGGCGGCACGATGATCTCGCTCTCGCCGGGCCAGGACACCTCGTTCCTGCTGAACTCGCTGATCGTCGTGATCATCGGCGGGATGGGCTCGCTGGGCGGTGCCGCGATCGGTGCGCTCGCGCTCGGGCTGGTCGACGCGTACGCCGACGTCTACCTCGTCTTCGGCGACACCGACCTGACGAACTACTCGATCCTGCTCACGTTCGCGCTGCTCGTGGGCGTGCTCGCGGTCCGGCCGCTCGGCCTGTACGGGAGGCCGGCGTGAACCCCGTCGTGTCCCAGAAGAGCATCTCCTGGCCGCTGCTCGCGGGCATCGTCGTCGTCGCCGCGCTCGCGCCGCTCATCTTCACGGACTTCTTCCTGTCGGTGATCATCACCAAGGCGCTGTGGCTGGGCGTCGCCGCCTCGAGCCTGATCTTCCTGTCGGCCTACGGCGGCATGGTGTCGCTCGGCCAGGTCGGGATCTACGGCGTCGCGGGCATGGTGTTCGCCAACCTCGTCGCCGCCGACGGCGGCAACCCGGCCGAGTGGAACCCGTGGCTGGCCGCGATCGCCGCGCTGCTCATCGCCACCGCGGTCGGGCTCGGCTTCGGCGCCATCGCCGCCCGCAGCGAGGGCATCTACTTCCTGATGATCACGCTCGCCTTCAGCGTGCTCATCTTCTACTTCTTCAGCCAGGTGACGCAGCTGTCGGGCTTCGGCGGCGTCAACAACCTCGACCTGCCCGGGCTCGTGGGCAACCCGGCGCTCGACCCGGTGCCGCTGTTCTACACGACCCTCGTGGCGTCCGTCGTCGTGTTCGTCGCGCTGAAGTACGTGTCGCGCACGCCGTTCGGGCTCGCGCTGCAGGGCCTGCGCGACGAGCCGGCCCGCATGCGCGCACTGGGCTTCGACGTGACGCGCCACCGGATGCTTGCGTTCACCCTCGCCGCGCTCGTGGCGGGGATCGCCGGGCTCCTGAGCGTCTGGTACAACCGGCGGATCTCCCCGGGGTCGATCAACCTCGCGCAGACGATCGACATCCTGATCATCGCGGTGGTCGGCGGCCTGTACCGGCTGGAGGGCGCATGGGTCGGCGCGCTGGTCTACGCGCTGATCGACAACTACTCGCGCGAATGGGTCCCGGACGTCGGCCAGTTCCTCGGGCCGGCCCGGTTCAACACGATCATCGGGCTCGTGTTCCTGATCATCGTGCTGCTCTCGCCCGGCGGCATCCTCGGGCTGTGGGAGCAGGCGCGCGACGGCATCCGCCGGCGCGCACGAGGCGGAGGCGATGCCGGTGACGGCACCGTCGCAGGACCGGGGGCGGAGGGCTCCCCGGCAACAGGCACTGTCAAGTGACGTGAGAGGAGAGGTGTTTTGTTCTTGAGGGGACGCAGGCTGATGGCGCTGTGTGGCGCCACGCTCGCGCTCGGGCTCATCGCCGGTTGCGGCGATGACGACGAGCCTTCGGGCACCGCAAGCGAGGAGAGCACCCCCGCCGAGGGCGGCGGTGGCGGCACGATCAAGGTCGGGTTCCTGTCGGACTGCGAGGGCGCGTTCGGCTCGTTCTTCGAGCCCACGGCCTCCGGCTTCAACCTGGCGCTGATCCGATCTGCGGGCGCCAAGCCCGCCGGCGAGAAGCCCACGGACGGCCTCGAGGGCGCGAAGGTCGGCGACTCGAGCATCGAGATCGTCGGCTACGGCTGCGCCGACGACACCGCCGACAAGGCGATCGAGGAGGCGCGCCGCCTGATGGAGCAGGAGGACGCCGACATCCTCGTCGGTCCGCTCTCCGGCGACGAGGGCATCGCGGTCGCGAACTACGCCAAGGAGCATCCGGACAAGACGTTCATCAACGGCATCGCCGGCGCGCAGGACGCGACGCTGAAGGTGCAGGCGCCGAACTTCTACCGCTTCCATCCGGACGGCGCGCAGTGGTCGGCCGGACTGGGCGACTACGCGTACAACACGCTGGGCTGGAAGAAGGCCGCGATCGTCGGTGACGACTACTCGTTCCCGTACACCTCGCTGGCGGGCTTCGTGGCCGAGTACTGCGCCATCGGCGGCAACATCACGAAGCGCGTGTGGGCGCCGCTGGGCGAGGAGGACTACTCGTCCTACATCTCCCAGATCCCGGAGGACATCGACGGGCTCTACGTCGGCATCGGCGGCTCGGGCCTGATCAACTTCCTCAAGCAGTACAAGCAGCAGCGCGGGAAGATCGACACCGAGAAGATGATGGGCAACGTCTTCTGGGACGACCCGCTCGTGCTCAAGGAGGTCGGCAAGGACCTGATCGGCGGCGTGACGTCGGCCATGACGGCGGCGGACTCCAACGACCCGGCGGTCGCGAGCTACATCGAGGACCTCAAGACGCACTACGGCGACGAGATCGCCGGCGCCGGCCCGTCGGTGTTCACGTACGGCTACTACACGGCCGGCGAGGCGCTGATCAAGGCGCTCACCGAGGTCGACGGCGACATCTCCGACCCGAAGGCGCTGCAGGACGCGCTCGCCGCGACGACGCTCTCGGGCGACGAGGCCCCGTGGGGCGAGGTCAAGCTCGACGACAACCGCCAGGCGATCTCGAACGTGTTCGTGAAGAAGATCGTCGCGGACAAGACCGGCGACGGCGTGCCGGACGTGCAGACGCTGGCCCGGATCCCCGACGTCGACCAGACGTTCGGCGGCGTGTTCAGCGCCGACACCCCGGCGCCGGACCGCCAGAACCCGAAGTGCGAGAAGGGCACGCCCCCGCCGTGGGTGGGCAACGCCGAGAAGGTCGACTTCGGCTAGGAGCAATGGCAGCACCTGCGACATCCGCTGAAGGCGCCGCGCCGATCCTCCGCTTGCGGGGGGTCGGCCGGCGCTTCGGCGGCGTCGTCGCCGTCTCGGGCGTCGATCTCGACGTCCGGGCCGGCGAGCGGCGCGCGATCCTCGGCCCGAACGGCGCCGGGAAGACCACGCTGTTCAACCTCATCTCGGGCGAGTTCCCGCCGACCACCGGCTCCGTCGAGCTGTTCGGCTCCGACGTGACCGCGCTCCCGGCGCGCAAGCGTGCACGGATGGGGCTCTCGCGCACGTTCCAGACGTCGCGCCTGTTCGGCGGCCTGTCCGTCGACGACAACCTCTACCTCGCCGTGCTCGGCGTCCACGACGGCCACTTCCGGCTGCTCAAGAAGTCCGTCGACGACGAGCTGCGCGAGCGCGGCCGCGCGATGGCCGAGGCCGTGGGCCTCGGCGACAAGCTCGACATGCTCGTCGCCGAGCTCTCCCACGGCGAGCAGCGCCAGCTCGAGGTCGGCATGGCGCGCGCCGCCGACCCGCAGCTGATGATGCTCGACGAGCCCGCCGCCGGGCTCTCGCGCGCCGAGCGCGTGAAGCTCACCGAGCTGCTGCTGCAGCTCGACCCCGCGATCACGCTGATCCTGATCGAGCACGACATGGACGTGGCCCTGCGCGTCGCCGAGTGGGTGACGATGATGCACGACGGGCGCGTGATCGTGGAGGGCACGCCCGACGAGATCCGCGCCAACGAGCTCGTCCACGACCTCTACCTGGGGAGTGCGCACCGCTGATGGCCGATCCGCTGCTCGTCGTCGAGGACGTCCACGGCTACTACGGCACCGCCCACGTGCTCGAGGGCGTCTCGTTCTCCATGGAGGCCGAGCCCGTCGCGCTGATCGGGCGCAACGGCATGGGGAAGTCGACGCTCTGCGCCGCGTTGGTCGGCCTGCTCGGCCGCGCCACGGGGTCGGTGCGGCTCGAGGGCAAGGAGCTGCTGGGCAAGCAGCCGTACAAGATCTCCAACGCCGGCATCGGCTTCGTGCCGCAGGGCCGGCGCCTGTTCCAGTCGCTGACCGTCGACGAGCACCTGCAGATCGTGGGCGCGAAGTCGAGCGCGGCCTGGACGGCGAAGCGCGTCTACGAGCTGTTCCCCCGGCTGGCCGAGCGCAAGCAGGTCGCGGGCACGTCGCTGTCGGGCGGCGAGCAGCAGATGCTCGCGATCGGCCGCGCGCTGCTCACGAACCCGAAGCTGCTCGTGATGGACGAGCCGTCCGAGGGGCTCGCGCCGACGATCGTCGAGGGGCTCGTCCAGACGATCCAGGACCTCGCCAAGGAGGGGATGGGGCTGCTCGTCGTGGAGCAGAACCTCGGCGTGGCGACGTCGCTGGCGGAGCGCCAGCTGATCATGGTCACGGGCGTGATCGCCACGGAGACCACCGCGGCCGAGCTGATCGCCGACCCCGCCGCGCAGCGACGCTACCTCGGCGTCGAGCCGCTCGCCGACGCGGCGTGACCTAGCAGCGGAAGCCGCCGGCGAGCCGGCGGGCGAGCGTCCGGTAGGCGGGACGCACGCCGCCGCGCGGGCCGATGAACGCGGAGTCCCAGTTCGTGACGGTCTCCGGGGCGCGCCAGTGGTAGAGGTAGACGCGCCGGATGCGCGGGCTCAGGCACGCCAGCCGCAGCGCGTGGGCCGTGGCGCGCGCGGCATGGCGCTGGGAGTAGCGGAACTCGCCGGTCACCGTCGTCCCGGCGTACTCGCGCCGCAGCACCAGCCCGCCCGTCTCGGTGAACCAGACGCTCCCGGTCGTGATCCGCAGCAGCGCCTCCGTCCCGCCGGACGCGAAGCGGTTCGCGTCGACGTAGTTGTGCAGGCCCCAGATCCGCGGCCGGTGCACGGCGTGGCGCTGGAAGCGCCGCACCCATGCGGTCATCCCGCTCACGTCCAGCACGTCGGCGGCGACGATCCGGCAGCCGCGGCAGTTCCACGCCACGACGTCGAAGAAGCGCGCGGCGCGGCGCGGGCGATCGCCGGTGAGCGAGAACGGGTGGTTGGCCTCGTTCCACACGATCCAGTCGCGCACGTCGGGGTAGCGCGCGCGAACCCGGAGGAAGGCGCGCTCGAACTGCACCGCGGTCGGCAGCGTGCGGGCGAGCCTGCGCGTGCGCAGCGAGTGCTGGAAGCCGAGCACGACGCGGCTGCCCGACGCCCGCGCGGCCGCCATCCAGGCGTCGAGCCGGTCGCGCTGGTCGGCGTCGCGGATGACGTCCCAGGGGGCGATGTAGCGGACCTCGGACAGGCCCAGGCGCTGGAAGCGCGCGTCGCCGAACATGCCGGCCTTCTGCTCGCCGATGCCGATCGCCGGCGGCCGCGCGGCGGCCTGCGCGGGGAGCGCGAGCGCGAGGCAGAGGAACAGGAGCGTGCGGCCGATCATCCGTGACCTGCCCGCATCAACGCGCCGCGCCGGCCGAAGTTGCTGGGAGCCAGCGCGTCAGCGGGGGCCGGGGCGCCACATCGGCACGACCTCCGCCGCTCCCTCGACCAGGTCGGCGACGTGTGCGCCCAGCGCCGGCGCGTGCTTGAAGCCGTGACCGGAGCCCCCGCCGAGAACCCAGTGGCCGTCCACGTCCGCGGGCCCGGCGACGAAGTGCCCGTCCGGGGTCATCTCGTACGGCATCACCCGCGCCCAGAGCAGCCCCGCGCCGGCGAGGGGCGGGAAGCGGCGGCCGAGGTACGCGGCCACCTCCGCCGCCATGTCCGGGTCGGGCACCCGCGCGTCACGATCGACGTCGAACGCGCGACCCGGCTGGTGGCTCACCGCCTTGATCCCGAGCCCGTCGACGTCGGGGAAGCCGTAGAGCGCGGCCCGCTCGTCGAACCACGCCGGCCCGTCGCGCCACGCGGGCGGCGCCGCCCAGTGCAGCACGTCCTGCCAGGACGGCCGCACGGGGGCGAGCTCCGGCCAGAGCGCGCCGAGCCAGGCGCCGCACGCCCAGACGACGGCGTCCGCGGTCCGGACGCCGTCCGTCAGCGCGACCGCCCGTGGACCGGCCGGCCGCGCACGGTCGAGCACGAGCCGGGCGCCCGCGCGGCGCAGGAGCGCGTCGACCGCAGCGCCTGCGCGGATCACGCAGGCGGCGGGCTCGTAGAGCGAGAAGGCGAGGTCGTCGACGGCCATGCCGGGGAACAGCGCCGCCGTCTCGGCCGGCGTGAGCCGCTCGTACGACGCGCCCGCCGCGTCCATCCGCCGCGCGACGAGGTCCTCCGGGCCGCCACCGCCGGCGGCGAGCCAGACGAGCCCGCTCGGCACGAGCAGTCCGGCGCCGGACTCCGCGTCGAGCGCGCGCCACAGCTCGATCCCCTGCGCCGCCGAGCGGATGTAGCGCAGGTCGTCCGCCTCGCCGAACTCGCCGTGCCCGAGCCGCAGCAGCCGCGTCCGGTCACCCGAGCTGCCGCGCGCGTTGCCCGGCGCGTACTGCTCGACGACGCACACGTCCCAGCCCCGCGCGGCCAGCGCGTCGGCCGCGGCCGCGCCGAACACGCCCGCGCCGACCACGATCGCGTTCACGCGGCCGCATCCAGCGGGTGGTGGCACGCCGCGAGGTGCCCGTCGCGGTGGGCCACGAGCGGCGGCTCGGTCGTCGCGCACACCTCGGTCGCATAGCGGCAGCGGGTGTGGAAGCGGCACCCGGCCGGCGGCGCGGCCGGGCTCGGCACGTCGCCCTGGAGCACGATCCGCTCCCGCCGCGCCACGTCCGGGTCCGGGACCGGCACCGCGGAGAGGAGCGCCTCCGTGTACGGGTGGACGGGCGCCCCGCAGACGGCCTCGGCCGGCCCGACCTCGACGACCTTGCCGAGGTACATGACGGCGATGCGATCCGACACCTGGCGCACGACCGACAGGTCGTGGGCGACGAACACGTAGGTCGTCCCGAGCTCCTCCTGGAGGTCCTCGAGCAGGTTGATCACCTGCGCCTGGATCGACACGTCGAGCGCCGAGACCGGCTCGTCGGCGACGACCAGCTTCGGGCGCAGCGCGAGCGCGCGGGCGATCCCGATCCGCTGGCGCTGGCCGCCCGAGAACTCGTGCGGGTAGCGGCTCGCGTGCTCGGGTGCGAGGCCGACGAGCTCCAGCAGCTCGCGGACCCGCGCCGGGATCTCGCTGCGCGGGTGCGCCTTGTGGATCCGCATCGGCAGCGCGACGCTGGCCGCGATCCGCTTGCGCGGGTTCAGCGACGCGTACGGATCCTGGAAGACCATCTGCATGTCGCGCCGCACCGGCCGCATGGCGCCGCGCCCGAGCGTCGAGATGTCGCGTCCGTCGAACTCCACGGTGCCCGCGGTCAGGTCCGTCAGCCGGAGCAGCAGCCGCGCGAGCGTCGACTTCCCGCAGCCCGACTCGCCGACCAGCCCGAGCGTCTCGCCCGCGCGGACCTCCAGGTCGACGCCGTCGACCGCGCGGATCCGCCCGACCTCGCGCCGCAGCAGCCCGGGCGAGCGGACGGGGAAGTGCTTGTGCACGCCCGTGGCGCGGAGCAGCACCGTCATGCCGCGTCCTCGGGCGCGCGCAGCGCGGGCCGGACCTCGACGGGCAGGTGGCAGGCGTCGAGGTGCCCAGGCGACCTGCGGGGCGCAAGCGCCGGCCGCTCGTCGCAGCGCGCGAAGCGGTGCGGGCAGCGCGGCGCGAAGGGGCACCCGGTCGCGCGCTCGGCGAGCACGGGCGGGGTGCCCGGGATCGCGGTCAGCCGCCGCGGCCGCGGGCGGTCGAGGCGCGGGATGGACCCGAGCAGGCTCCACGTGTAGGGATGCTGCGGGTCGCGGAACACCGCGCGCGTCGGCCCTTCCTCGATCACGCGCCCCGCGTACATCACGACGATCCGGTCGGCGATCCCGGCCAGCACGCCCATGTCGTGCGTGATCAGCACGACCGACATCCGCGTCCGCTCGCGCAGCGCGCCGATCAGCTCGAGGATCTGCGCCTGGATCGTGACGTCGAGCGCGGTCGTCGGCTCGTCCGCGATCAGCACCTTCGGATCGCACGAGAGCGCCATCGCGATCATCACGCGCTGGCGCATCCCGCCCGAGAACTGGTGCGGGTAGTCGTCGACGCGCCGGTCCGGCTCGGGGATCCCGACGGACCGCAGCAGCTCGACCGACCGCTCGCGCGCGCCCGCCGCATCGATCTGCTCGTGCGCCCGGATCTGCTCCGCCAGCTGCCAGCCGACGGTGTAGACCGGGTTGAGCGAGCTCATCGGATCCTGGAAGACCATCGCGATCTGCGAGCCGCGGACCTCCTGCATCGCGCGCTGCGAGAGCGCCATGAGGTCGCGACCGCCGAAGTGGACCTCCCCCGAGAGCTCGGCGCTGCGCTCGTCGAGCAGCCGCATGACGCTCATCATCGAGACGCTCTTGCCCGAGCCCGACTCGCCGACGATGCCGAGCACCTCGTCCTCGCCGAGGGCGAGCGAGACGCCGTCCAGGGCGGTCACGCTGCCGGCGTCGGAGTGGAAGCGCACGCGCAGGTCGCGCACCTCGAGCAGCGGCTCGGACACGCTCACGCCTCCCGGATCCGCGGGTCGAGCCGTGCGTAGAGCACGTCCACCAGCGCGTTGAGCAGCACGACGAAGAACGCGCCGTAGAGCACCGTGGCCATGATCACGGGCAGATCGAGGTTCGCCAGCGCGCGGTACGTCAGCCGGCCGACGCCCGGCAACCCGAAGACGACCTCGGTCAGCAGCGCGCTGCCGGCGATCAGCGCGCCGAGATCGAGGCCGAACAGGCTCACGAACCCGACCATCGACGTCCGGAGCGAGTGGCGGACCAGCACCCGCCGCTCCGAGAGCCCCTTGGCCCGTGCGGTGCGGACGAAGTCCTGCCCCTCCGCCTCGATCAGCGCCGAGCGCAGCACGCGGCTGTAGAAGCCGATGTAGAGGATCGACAGCGTGATCCACGGGATCACGAGGTGCTTGAACCAGAGGACGGGATCCTCGGTCAGCGGGGTGTAGCCGAGCGGCGGCACCCAGCTGAAGAGGAACGTGTCGTGCCAGCGGTCCTGCGTGAAGAGGTTGGCCACCGTCCCGAGCCAGAAGACCGGGATCGACATCCCGATCAGCCCGAGCGCCATCAGCAGCGGATCCCAGATCCGGCCGCGCATCACCGCTGCGGCGATGCCGATCGCGACGCTCATCACCACCCACAGGACCGCCGCGCCGAGGACGAGCGAGAGCGTCACCGGCGTCGCCCGCGCGATCTGCGGCAGCACCCGGACGCCCCGGTTGGAGAACGACTCCAGGTCGCGGGAGACGACCAGCCGATCCATCATCTTCAGGTACTGCACGGGCAGCGACCGGTCGAGCCCGAACTCCGCCTCGATCGCGGCGATGGTCTCCGGCGTCGGGTTCTTGCCCGCCATCTGCCGCGCCGGGTCGATCCCTGGCGTGGCGAAGAAGATGAGGAAGACGAGCACGCTCAGCGCCGCCATCACGAGCACGGCCGAGCCGAGCCGGCGGACCCCGAACGCGATCATGCGGCCCGCCGCAGCCGCTGGCGCCGCACGCGCATCCGCCCGCGCGGGTCGAGCGCGTCGCGAACCCCGTCGCCGATCACGTTGAGCGCGAGGACGGTCAGGACGATCATGAGCCCCGGCGCGATCGAGACCCATGGCCGCGTGTAGAGCAGGCTCTGCCCGTCCTCGATGATCGACCCCCAGCTCGCGTCGGGCGCCTGCACGCCGATCCCGAGGTACGAGAGCGCCGACTCGGTGAGGATGTTCGTCGCGATGATCAGCGGCAGGAAGACGATCAGCACCGGGGCGACGTTCGGCAGCAGCTCGCCGAACACGAGCCGTGGGTTCGAGGCGCCCTGCGCGATCGCCGCGTCGACGAACTCCTGCCGCCGCAGCGACAGCACCTCGCCGCGGACCGGCCGCGCGAGGTACGGCACGTAGATCAGCCCGATGATCACCGCGGGGAGCCAGAGGCTCCCCGCGTCGACGGTGACCACGCCGAGATCGATGCCCTGCACGAGCAGGACGGTGGCCAGCGAGATGGCGAGCAGGTAGACCGGGAACGCCCAGATCAGGTCGAGGAAGCGGGAGATCAGGCCGTCGAGCCAGCCGCCGTAGAGCCCGGCCACGATGCCGAGCAGCGTGGCGATGAGGAGCGTGATCAGCGCGGCCAGGAGCCCGATGGCGAGCGAGGCGCGGCCGCCGTAGAGCATCCGCGCGGCCACGTCGCGCCCCTGGGCGTCGGCGCCGAGGAGGTAGCGGCCCTCGAGCGTCGGGCCGATCGGGGTCGACCCGAGGCCCGATGCGTTGGGGGCGACGACCTCGACCTCCGCGCCGTCGACGATCGTCTTGCCGTTCACGTTCGACGCCAGCGGATCCGTGTGCGCGACGTGGTCCGCGTACCAGGGGGCGGCGAGCGCGGACACGATGATCAGCGCCAGCACCACCAGCGACGCCATCGCGCTGCGGTTGCGGACGAGCCGCGCCCGCGCCAGCCGCCACGGGCTCACTTCACCCAGGCCTGCTGGATCATGAAGCCGCCGGCGACCGACGGGTTGAACTTGTAGTTGCCGAGCCGCTCGGACACGAAGTCCAGGCGGTTGGCGACGTACACCGAGACCCACGGTGCGGCGTCGGTCGTCGCCTTGTCGATCTCGGCCCACTTCGCGTCGGCCGCCTCGCGGTCGGTCGACTCCAGCGCGAGGGCGGCCTCGGTCTGCTGCTGGATCTCCGGGTCGCAGAACGCGGCGAGGTTCGGGCTCGACGAGCTGTTGGGCGTGAAGCCCTTGCAGCCGACGACGATGTTGAAGAAGTTCGAGCCGGACGGGTAGTCCGGGAACCAGTAGCTGAAGCTGGCCTGCGCCTTGTTGCTCGAGTCCTGGACGTAGGCGTACTGCACGGCGCCGCTGAGGGTCTTGATGCCGGCGTCGTAGCCGAGGTCGCGCAGCACGGAGACGAAGTAGAGGTCGATCGCCTTCGTCGTCTCGTCGTTCGTCGAGATGATCGTGACCTTCTGGCCCTTGGTCCCCGAGCCGTCGACCAGCGCCTGCGCCTTCGCCATGTCGGGCGCCGTCCACTTCTCGCCCGGGTCCTTCGTGTACGGGCAGTAGGGCTCGTAGCCGGGGAAGTCGGGCGGGAGGATCTGGCACGTCGCGCGGGCGAGCGCGGGGCCGCCGGAGATCTTGATCACGGCGTCGCGGTCGATCGCGTAGTTGAGCGCCTGGCGGACGTCCTGGTTGTCGAACGGCGCCACCCGGGTGTTGAGGGCCATGTGGTAGACCTGCGGTCCCGGGTTGATGTGGAGCTGCTGCTCGGACTGCTCGGACAGCTCGCCGAGCCGGTCTGCGGGTGGCGCCTCGTACATCCAGTCCGCCTGGCCGTTCTGGATCTGCGTCGTCGCGTCCTCGAGCGGGAGCCCGATCTTCATCACGATCTTGTCCGGGTTGCCCGCCGGCTGCGCGTCGGCCGACCACTCCTCGAACTCCGGGTTGCGCTCGAAGACCATCTCCGAGTCGGGGTCGTACTTCGTGATCATGTAGGGGCCCGTGGCCGGCAGCGGGTCGGTGCCGATGTCCTTGTTCGGCGTCCCCTTCGGCACCACGAACGCGAACGGCATCGCCAGCTTCTGGAGCAGGTCCGGGTCGGGCGCGGTCAGCTTGAACGTGACGGTGTTCGCCTCGTCGTCGGCGACGATCCCCTCCGAGAGGTCGCACGCCTTCGGCTTCTTCGCGCACGCGTCGGCGCCGACGAGGCTCGCGTAGAAGCCGCTGCCCGGCCCGGCCGCCTTGAAGTTCCGCTCGATCGTGTAGCGGATGTCGCTCGGCTCGACTTCGTCGCCGGTGGAGAACATGATGCCCTCGCGCACGGTGAACGCGTACGTCTTCCCGCCGTCGGTCGGCTCCGGGATCGCCTCGGCGAGGTCGGGCACGAGCTCGACGCCGTCGGGCCCGGTGACCTGCTTCCACGCGAGCAGGCCGTCGCCGGCCATGCGCAGCACCTGCCAGTTCTGGTCGTAGGCGATCGCGGTGTCGATCGACTGGCCGGGCGCGTTCCAGAGCATCGTCAGCGTGCCGCCGCGATGATCGCCCTCGGCCGTCTTCGCCGGGGTGCCCGCGGAGTCCCCGCCGCTGTCCGATCCGCCGCATCCGGCGGCCACCGCGGCGAGCGTGAGCAGACAGGCTCCGGCGATCAGCAGGCGCTGCTTCATGAGGACCTCCCAGGGTCCGGTCGGTGCGGTGGCTCGAGTGCGCGCGCCATCGCGCCCACCCGTCGGTCCAGCTCGGCGCGCGAGCGCTTCAGGTGCTGCTGCAGGGAACGGCGCAGCCAGGGCCCGGGCGCACGCGCGCCCGGCTCGCCGCGCAGCGACGCGAGCTCCGCCCAGAGGTCGGGCGAGTCGGTCAGGTGGCTGCGCGCCGCCCACGAGTCGTCGTCGTGCTGCAGGCGCTCGCGCGCGGCACGGAGCGCGTAGGCCTCGGCGGAGACGTGCGTGGCGAGGGCGTTGTCGCCGACCTTGGCGAGCTGCTTCGCCGCCGTCTTGCGGTCGTCCTCGGCCACCGCGGCGAGGGCGGCCTCGAGGGCGGTGACGTCGGTCGCGGCCTGCTCGTGCGGGTAGCCCGTCTCGCCGTCGGCCCGGACCGCGAGGAGCGTCCGCCCGACCGCCGTGAACGCCGCCCGGCCGCGGGCGCCCGCGTGCGCCCCGGCGGCGGCCCGGAGCGGCGCGCCGGCCGCGCCGAGCCGGGCGGCGTGCTTCGTCAGCTGCCGCGCCCGCGCCCGGTGGTCGAGGATCCCGCCGGGGTCGCGGTCCGCGTCGAGCAGGAGGTAGGCGTAGAAGCGCGTCAGCCGCTCGAGGTGGTCGAAGTCGACGATCTCGGGGGTGTCGAACGGCGTGTGGTAGATGCTCCGGGCGAACGCGGTCTCCCAGTTGAACGCCGTGACGCCGGGCACCCCGGCCACGAGCAGCGGCCAGACCTCGGTCCCCGTGGTGGGCGCGTGCGTCCGCCAGCCCGAGGTCAGCCAGCCCTCCGCCTCGCCGGCGCGGCCGGCCGCGCGGGCCCAGCCCGTCAACTCGGCCGGGACCACGAGCGTCGTCCGCAGGCCCGGGTGCCCGCTCGCCTCCAGGCACAGGTGGAACGGCGCCTGCTCGCCCCACTCGGGATGGGTCTCGCTGACCTGCCGCCAGGCGCCGACGCACCAGTCCAGCGCGCGGTCCAGGAGGCCGAACTCCTCGGCGGTCCGAGAGGTGAAGCAGAGGCGGTGGCGCGGCCGCTGGCCGGTCGCGGCGAGCGCCCGGGCGAGCGCGAGCAGCGCGGCGACGCCGGTGGCGTTGTCGAAGGCCGCGCGGAACCAGCCGTCGTGGTGGGCGCCGACGACGATCGGGCCTGGCGCGTCGCCCTCGAGGAAGCCGACGACGTTGTGGCCGGCGACGCCGGGCAGGAGCTGCGCGCGGACGGTCATCGCCGCCTCGAGCGGCCCGGCCGCGAGCCGGGCGCGCAGCGTCGCGGCGTCGCGCCTGCGGATCGTCATCATCGGCGGCGCGGACGCGTGCCAGTGGCCGTCGAACGCGCCCAGCGCGCCCTCGGCCTGGAAGTACGGGCCGCCGTCGGCGGGCGCCACGATCATCCCGGCGGCGCCGCGCAGGCCCAGCTCCAGCCCGATGTCGGCCGGGCCTGCCGGGCCCTTCGCCCAGTCGACCAGCACGAGCGCGCCGCGCACGTCGAGCCGGTCGAGCTCGCGCCGCCGGGCCGCGCCGGCGTCGATCACCCGTGCCCGGATCCCGCCGTCCGGCGTGGGCGGGGTCCCGCCGAGCGCGGCGCCCTCGATCGCCGGCCCGCCGTCAGGGATCAGCTCGGCGCCCTCGAAGCGCCAGCCGTCGACGGCGACCTCCTCGATCGCGACGCCGCCGAGACCGGCGGCGCGCAGCTCGCCCGCCACGTAATCCGCCGCGGTGCGGTCCTCGGGGGTGCCGGTGACGCGGAAGCCGAGCGGGCTCGACCCCAGCGCGGCGAGCCGGTCGACGACCTCGCGCAGGTAGGCGGTGTCGAGCGGGAGGGCGCGGGCAGCGGCAAGCGGGTCGGCCGGCGCGGCGGCGCGCCTCGCCGGCTGCGGCGCGAGCGCCTTGCGCACGTCGGCGGGCGCCTCGGACCCGGCGATGAAGCCGTCGAACACCGACCGTGCGCCTCCCGGCGCCGCGTGGTCGGGGATCGTGTCCGCCCAGACGCTCAGGCACGGCTCGTCGCCCACGGGCACGAACGTGTGCGGCTGCGCGCTGACGAACCAGATCGCGTCGCCCGGCCCGAGCCGGTACGTCGTACCGGCCACGACGACGTCCATCGTGCCCTCGACGACGACGCCCGCCTCCTCGCCCGCGTGGCCGATCGGGTCGCGGACCGGCCCGTCGCCGGGCTCGAGCCGGAGCGTGAAGAGATCGATCCCGCGCTGGGCGCTGCGGGCCATCACCTCGTAGCGGAAGCGCTCGAACTCGACGACGGTGCGGTCGCCGGCACGGGTCACGTCGACGGTGGGTGCCTCCTGGCCGGCGAAGAAATCGAACAGCGAGGCGTTGAGCGCGCGACCCAGCCGCCATAGGGTGCCGAGCGACGGCTCGCTCGTGCCGCGCTCGATCTGGCTCAGTGCCGAGGCCGTCACGCCGACCTGCCCGGCCAGCGCGCTCAGCGTGAGCGACTGGGCTCGGCGCAGGCGGCGCAGGTGCATGCCCAACCCTTCGCGGACATCCTGGTCCAGGCTGGTCACGCGGGAGCCAGCCCCGGCTTGACCGCACATCGCATTCAAGTCACGCTACATCACCGAAAGTGAAGCTTCAATCTTCAGGGGATCCGCGGCAGCTCGAGGAGGACGCGCTGGCGGCGCTCGACGCCACGGCGCTCGCCGCGGACGTCGCGACGCTGGTGCGCGAGCGCAGCGTCACCGGCGCGGAGCGCTGCGCGGTCGAGCGGCTGGCGGCGCTCGCCGAGGACCTTGGGCTGTCGGCGGCGGTCGACGTGCACGATCTCGGCGCACTCCGCCGTGCGCCCGGCTACCCCGGGGAGGAGGCGCCGCGCGCCGAGCTGCTCGGCGCCCGCGTGATGCTGCCGGGCACCGGGGCGGCCCGGCTCTGCCTCAACGGTCACCTCGACGTCGTCGCGCCCGGCGGCGAGCCGTGGCGCCACGACCCGTTCGCCGGCGTCGTGGCCGACGGCCTCGTGCACGGCTGTGGCGCGGTCGACATGAAGGCCGGCGTCGTCGCCGCGCTGCACGCGATGGCGGCGGTGCGGCGCACGGCGGGCACGGCGCCCGCCGAGGTCGTGCTCCAGGGCGTCTCGTCGGAGGAGGACGGCGGGCTCGGCACGTTCGCTGCGCTGGCTGCCGACGACCGCTTCGACGCGTGCGTGATCCCCGAGCCGACGGCCTTCGCGGTCATCGTCGCCCACGGCGGGGCGCTCACCTTCAGGGGCACGGTGCGCGGCCGGTCCGCGCACGCGGCGGTGCGGCTCGAGGGCGTGTCCGCGCTCGACCGCTACCTGCCCATCCACCGTGCGCTCGCCGACCACGAGCGGCGCGTGAACGCCGACGTCACCCATCCGCTCATGCGCGAGCTGCCGCTCCCGTATCCGCTGCTCGTCGGCCGGCTGGAGGCGGGGCGGTGGTCGAGCCAGGTGCCCGACGAGCTGCGCTTCGAGGGCCGGCTCGGCGTCCGGGTCGGCGAGCCCGTCGCGGCCGCGCGCGCCGCGCTGGAGGCCGCCGTCGCGGCCGCCGATGACGGGCAGGGCCCGCCGATCGAGATCGCCTGGGACGGCGGCCAGTTCGAGCCGGCGGAGACGCGCCTGGACGCGCCGTTCGTCGGCCTCGTGCAGGACGCCGCCGCAACCGAGCTGGGCGCCCGCCCGCGGCTGGCCGGCGTGCCGTACGGCGCCGACATGCGCCACTTCGCCAACCGCGGCATCCCCTGCGTGATGTTCGGGACGCCCGGCCTCGAGCGCGCCCATGCGGCGGACGAGCACGTGGCCGTGGCCGACGTGCTGCGCGTCGCCCGCACCCTCGTGCGCGTGATCCTGCGCTTCGACCCGGGAGGAGCCGATGCCTGACGAGCCCGCACCCGACATGGCCGGGCTGCCGCGCCTGCGCTACGGCGAGCACACGTGGCTGGAGCTGCGGGAGCTCGCCCGCCGCGACGACGTCGTGATCGTGATCCCCGCCGCGACGCTCGAGGACCACGGCTACCACCTGCCGATCGACACGGACGTCCGGCTCGTGGAGGCGGTCGCAACCGGCGCGATCGAGCGGTTCAACGCGCAGGGCGACGCGCGGGCGATCCTCTTCCCGACCCAGGTCCACGGCTACACGCCGCACCACATGGACTTCCCCGGCACGGTCACGCTGCGCTGGAACGTGTTCGTCGAGTCGCTGCTCGACCAGGGCCGCTCGCTGATCGCCCACGGGTTCCACCGCATCCTGATCGTCAACGGGCACGGCTCGAACATCCCGCTCGTGAACCTGGCCGCGCGCCTGTTGAACGTGGAGCACCGCGACGCGGTCTGCATGTCGAGCTTCTACCTCACATCGGAGGAATCGGCGCGGACGCTCGAGGAGGTCCGCACGACGCCGCGCGGCGGGATGGCGCACGCCTGCGAGCTGGAGACGTCGCTCTACCTCGCGATCGATCCCGCGCTCGTCCAGATGGACAAGGCCGTGTCCGAGATCCCGGCCTCGTACACGCAGCACGCCTGGATGGACTGGTCCGACGGCCCCCTCGCCTTCACGCCGCACTGGAGCGCGCTGACCGAGTCCGGCGTGACCGGCGACGCCACGGCCGGGACCGCCGAGAAGGGCCGGCGGCTGCTGGACCGCGCGACCGAGGAGACTGCGGAGTTCATCGCCGAGGTGGCCGTTCGGCCGCGCAACCCCGGCTGCGACCATCACTGAGTGGTCCAGCGCGGACGGCGCGTGGTGCTGCGGCCAGGGTCACCACGCGCGCGCCGCGCTCCCGCGCCTTTCGGGTTCCTAGAAGAAGCGGCGGCGGATCTTCACGCGCTGGACGAACTTGCCCGGCGCGGTCGTCGCGCTGCCCTTGAACACGTACCTGATCCGGTAGGTGCCGGGGTTGGGCACGGTGAAGCGCTTCTTGAACACGCCGCCGCGGATCCGGGCTCTCCCGACCGAGCGGAAGCTGCCGCCCTTGCGGCCCTTCGCGAGCGAGATCCGGACCTTGCCGCGGGTCCCCTGCTCGCGCAGCGCCCCCCGCAGCTTGTAGCTCGGCCCGCTGCTGTCCGGGAAGGTCGGGCTCCCGACGAAGTCGAACGGGGAGATCATGCGGAAGGTGATCGGCGCGCTCCAGGGGCCGAAGAACTGGCCGGCGGCGCCGGTGTAGCCCTGCGGGCGGGCGACCATCACGTACCTGCCGGGATCGTCGATCCGGACCGGCACGGCACCGGTCGTCGTGTCGGCGAAGACCTGGTCCGCCGGGCCGGCGATGCCGCCGTCAGGGCCGATCGCGCCGTTCCTGGCGATGCGGACGTCGTGCGTGAGCGCGCCCGGGTTGAGCGCGATCGGCACCGGATAGGTGATGGTCGCGAAGTCGTTCGGCTTGCGCGTGAGCAGCACCTTCGGCGGCTGGCTGAGCGCCGAGCTCGCGGCGATCGCGAGCTGGTGGACGGCGCGCTTCGCGCCCGCGGTGCAGGCCGTGTTCGTGTACGTCGTGACCGTCACCGTGTACGTGCCGTTGCCCTGGTAGTCGAGGCTCGACGGCACCGTCCCGCTGGAGCACGTGCGCGGCGAGGCCGCCGCCGCGACCGGCCCTGCGACGCTGAGCGAGTAGCGCACCTCGGGCGCGGCGAGCGCGACGGCGATCTCGCCGTTCATCTGCCGCAGCGTCGTCGGCGCTGCCGGGTTGAGCACGACCGGGGCGCCGCTGTCGCCGGTCATGGTCACCGTCGCCGCGTCCGCGGCGGCCGTGCTCATCGTTGCCGCCGCGGCCACGGCGGCGAGGGCCGTCATGGCCCGATTCCTCGTCCTCATGCGTCACTCCAGATTCGGTTCGTTCCCCTTGCCGCGGCCCATCATGGGGGATCGGCCCGCGTTCTCCCATGGGCCGAAGGGCTCAACTTCGCGGCGGGACCTCAGTCGAGCCCGCGCTCGGCGATCTCCGCGCGTGCCCGCGCGGTCTTCTCGAGCCGCTCGATGCCGAGCTTGCGCCTGACGCCCGGCGTGCGCTCGAACTGGACGTCGGCGTAGGCGACGATCTCGAGGCGATTGCCCCACGGATCGAAGAAGTCGAGCCGCGGCGGCGACCCCGCCGTGCGGAGCCCCTCGGCCGCGACCGCGGCGCGCACGGCCTCCTTGTCGTCGACGACGAGCCCGAGGTGGCGGTCGTCGTCGGGAGCCTGCGCGCGGCCCTCGCTGAGCGCCAGGAACTGGTCGCCGAGGTCGAGGAAGGCCATCCCGGGCGC
Organism: uncultured Solirubrobacteraceae bacterium; assembly: GCA_963827335.1. Lineage (GTDB taxonomy): Bacteria > Actinomycetota > Thermoleophilia > Solirubrobacterales > Solirubrobacteraceae > DASQMT01. Next base: position 101,040 of record CAWHAP010000017.1, on the reverse strand, counting down.
GCGCCCGCGCAGCTCGAAGCCGAACAGGCGCGCGTAGAGGCCGAGCGCCGCCTCGAGGTCGCCGACCTCGAGCGCGACGTGGTTGATGCCGAGCGCGCGCGCCATCTCAGCGCTGCGCGAGCGCGGCGAGGTCGTCCGCGCCGAGCCGCCACTCGCCGGCGGCGGCGTTGGCCGCGACCTGGTCGGGGTCCATCGCGCCGGCGATCACGGACGCGACGCCGGGCTGCGCGGCGAGCCCGGCGATGGCGAGCTCGAGCAGGCTGTGGCCGCGCTCGCGCGCGAACGCCTCGAGTGCCTCGATGCGGTCGAAGTCCGCCGCCGCGAGCCGGTCGGGCCGGCCGGCCAGGCGCGTGCCCTCCGGCGGCGGCGCGCCGCGGCGGAACTTCCCGGTGAGCAGCCCGCTCGCGAGCGGGTAGTACGGCACGAAGCCGACGCCCAGCTCGCGGCAGAGCGGCAGCGTCTCCTCCTCCGCCGCACGCTCGAGCAGGTTGTACTCGTTCTGCAGCGCCGCGAACCGCTCGTCGCCGTGCGCCGCGGCCTCGCGCAGCTGCGCCGCGTCGAGGTTGGACATGCCGTACGTGCGGATCTTCCCCTCGTCCGCGAGCTCGCGGAGCGCCCCGACGGTCTCGGCGAGCGGGGTCACGCCGTCCGGCTCGTGGTAGTAGAGGAGGTCGATCCGGTCGGTCCGCAGCCGCGCGAGCGAGGCCTCGACGGCGCGGCGGGCGTACGCGCGCGAGCCGCGCGGCTCGCCGGCGTCGCCGTCCATCGCCATGCCGAACTTGGTCGCGAGCACGACGCGGTCCCGGCGGCCCTGGAGCACCTCGCCGATGAGCCGCTCGGACGCGCCGTCGCCGCCGTAGATGTCGGCGGTGTCGAGGAAGGTGATGCCGGCGTCGAGCGCCGCATCGAGCACGGCGCGGGTCCCGGCGAGATCCAGCCGGCGTCCGAAGTTGTTGCAGCCGAGGCCCACGGCGGGCACCGTGAGCCCGGAGCGACCGAGCGGGTTCTCCTGCATGGCTCGCAGGATGGCAGGCGATCCGCTATCTCCAGGGAATGCCCCGACGCCGACGACGCCATCGCCGCCGCAGGTTCGCGTCCCCGTCGGGCCCGGGCGCCGTGCGCTGGCTGCAGCCCGTGCAGCGCCGCCGCCGCCGGCGTGTGCCCGTCGCGCCGATCCTCGCGCTCGCGGTGCTCGTGGCGCTCGCGGCGGGCGCGTTCGTGCTGGTGCGCGGCCGCGACGAGGCCGACGACCCGTCGCGCTCGGTCGCCCAGCGCTTCGCCGCCGCGTGGGCGCGCGGCGACCTCGAGGCGGCCTGGCGGCTGACCACGGCGAAGACGCGCGCGGCTCAGCCGCTCGCCCTGTTCCGCGACAGCTACCGCCAGGCCACGCGCGCCGCGACCGTCACGAGGGTGCGCGTCGGGCGCGCGGGCGAGCCGCGCGACGGGAAGGTGACCGTGCCCGTCGTCCTGCAGACCCGCCTGTTCGGCGAGCTGCGGGGGACGCTGGATCTGCCCGTCGCGCGCGCGGGCGAGACCGCCGCCGTGGCCTGGACGCCCGACCTGCGGCTGCCGGGGCTCGAGCCGGGCGAGCGCGTGCAGCGGCGTGACCTGCGGCAGCCGCGGACGGCCTCCGTGCTGGACGCCGACGGGCGCCGGCTGAGCCGGGAGAGCACGGCGGCGGCGCTCGCCGGCACGCTCGCGAAGGGCTACGCCGCGCGCCTGGAGGGCCGGCCCGGCGCCGAGCTCCGCTTCGGCCGGCGGGTGATCGCCAAGGTCGAGCTCGTGCCCGGCCGGTCCGTGCGGACGACGATCAGCCCGTCCGTGCAGGCCGCCGCGACGGCGGCGCTCGGCGAGCGCGTGGGCGGCGTCGCCGTCGTGCGCCCCCGCACCGGCGCGGTGCTCGCGCTCGCCGGGCTCGGCGTCACCGGCACGCAGCCCCCGGGCTCGTCGTTCAAGATCGTCACGCTCGCGGGCGCGCTGCAGGCCGGCGTGACCGATCCCGGCGAGTCGTTCCCCGTCCAGACCGCCGCGACGCTCTCCGGCGTCAGGCTGCGCAACGCGGGCGACGAGTCGTGCGGCGGCACGCTCACCCAGTCCTTCGCCCACTCCTGCAACTCGGTCTTCGGCCCGCTCGGCGTGCGGCTCGGCGCGCGCCGGCTCGTGCGCTTCGCCGAGGCCTTCGGCTTCAACGAGCGGCTCACGATCCCCGGTGCGCGGGACTCCTCGATCCCGCCCGCGCGCGAGCTGAAGGACGACCTCGCGGTGGGCGCGAGCGCGATCGGCCAGGACCGCGACCTCGCGACGCCGCTGACGATGGCGACCGTCGGCGCCACGATCGCCGCTGGCGGCGTGCGCGCCCGGCCGCGGCTCGTGCGCCACGAGCGCGTACGGCGCGCCCGCGTGGTCCGCCGCGGCGTCGCCGCGCAGGTGCGCGACATGATGCTCGAGGTCGTGCGCAGCGGCACCGGGACGGCGGCGGCGCTGCCGGGGATCTCCGTGGCGGGCAAGACCGGCACCGCCGAGCTCGTCCCGACGGCCGACGCGGCCGCGAACCCCGAGAACACGACGGCGTGGTTCGTGGCCTACTCGCCCGACGACCCGAGCGTCGCGGTCGCGGTCATGCTCGTCGGCGCCGGGCAGGGCGGGGCGTCGGCCGCGCCGGTCGCGCGCGAGGTGCTCGCCGCCGCGCTCTAGGCGGTGTCGATGCGGTCGGCCACGATCGTGTCGCCGCGCGGGCAGCGGTGGCCGCGCACGGCGATCCGCTCGCCGCCGCCGAGGTGAGGGACGCCGTCGCGCAGCGGGCCGCCGTAGCGCGTGTCGCCGTCGACCGCGATGCGCGTGCCGGCCACGGCGAACGTGCTGCTGGCGAACGCGAGCGGAGCCTGCACGACCCCCGTCAGCCGCGCCGGCGCCCGGCAGCGCCGCCGGGCGCGCCGCTGCGCTCGCAGGCGGGCACGGTCGTGCAGCACGGCGTACAGGGGATGTGCGGCGACATCGGTGAGGAAGCCCGGCGCGAGATAGACGGTCCGGTCGTCCCCCGGCGCGGCCACGGCGGCGGACACGGGAACGCCCGCGATCGCACGCAGCTCCGCCGTGCGGTCCTCCTCGTCCTGCCCGGCGTCGTTGCACGCGGGCTCGATGCCCCGGACGGCCGCCTCCCCGAGCGTCACCTTGCGAGCCCGCGGCAGGCCGTGCCCGACGTAGACGACACCGTCGACGACCACGACGGCTGCGCACGAGCCGCTCTCGCCGGTCCCGGAGGACCCGCAGCCCGCCACGGCGGCCGCCGCGGCGGCGACGCAGAGCGCGACCCCGGCTCGCATGCGGGCACCGTAGGCCGCTCGTGTTGGCCTGCGATTGCGCGCGCCGGGAATCGCGAGGGCGGTCATCGCGTCCTTGCACCGACCGCGAAACGGAAGGAGCGATCGATGGCGAGCATCTACGACGAGATCGGCGGCCGCGAGGGCGTGGCCGCCGCGGTGGCCCGCTTCTACGCGCACGTGATGGACGACGAGCTGCTCGAGGGCTACTTCGCCGGCATCGACATGCGCCGGCAGAAGGCGCACCTGCGCGCGTTCCTGGCGACCGCGATCGGCGGGCCGGAGCTGTATGCCGGCCGCGACATGCGCAGCGCGCACGCCGGCCGCGGGATCAGCGACGAGGCCTTCGACCACGTCGTCGGGCACCTCGTCACGACGCTCACCGGGCTCGGCGTCGCGCCGAAGACGATCGGCGCGATCGGCGGGCGCCTGGGGCCGTTGCGTTCGCAGATCGTCGGGGCCTAGGGACCCTGCGCCCGGCTGGGCGCAACGTCGAGGGACAACCCAGGGGATCTCCCCGATGCGCGGTGATCCGCCGCGCGGGATCGTGCGTTTCAGTCACCAAGGACTCCACGGGAATGCGCCGAACACCGAGGACGTCCTTCAGGGACAAGGAGACACCATGAGCCCCATCCTCACACCCGCACCCCGCCCGCTCGCCCCGCACACGCAGCGCCCCTGGCGCCCCGTCCAGACCGACGCGCGCACCCGCAGCGCAACGGTCATCCGCGCGTTCGCCACCCCCGTGGTGCGCGAGCTCCCGCCGCGTCGCGAGCAGCTCGCGCCGGCCGGCACCTGGTAGCGCCCAGGAGCCTGTCGAAGAAGTCGGCACACCTGGTGCCGGCCGCTGACGCATCGCCATGCGCCCGCCGGCCCCTCGCCGATAACCCCACTATCGGCTTCGGGACCGTCGACCACCTGGCTCGGTCATCGACCGACTCCAGGCGCACCGCCTGTTCTTCGACAGACTCCTAGCGGACCCGGAAGCCGCGCTGCGCGCTGCCGGCCGTGGTGGCCAGCGTCAGCCGCCATGCGCCGCGGCGCAGCCGCATCCCGAGCAGCCGCCGGCCGAGCCGCCAGGTCGTCCGGCCCTCCGGCTCGTACCGGCGCACGCTCCCCGTCGTGTGCCAGCCACGGCCGTGCGGACGGCGCTGCTGGAGCTTCGCGGTGACGTGCGCCGCGGCGGCCAGCTCGAACGAGACGGTGGCCGCGCGGGCCTGGCAGCCGCGCCGGCCGGAGCACAGCCGCGGCCGCCCGCTGAGGCGGACGCGGGAGATCGTGGGCGCGCCCGCGGACGGCCCGCCGGCCGGCGCGCTCGCGCCCGGCTCGAGCACCTCGGGGCCGAGCGGGCCGGGCTCGGGACCGCCGGGCGCGGCGGGCCGCCCCGCCGCGATGCGGACCGTCGCCGCGGCGTTGAGCCGCCCGCCTGTGAGCGAGGCGCCCGCCAGCGCGGGGAGGCGGTCGGCGCCGTCGAGGAGCGCGCCGCGCAGCTGCTCGCCCGTCCAGGCGGGCTGCACGGCGGACGCGAGCGCCGCGGCGCCCGCGACGTGCGGCGACGCCATCGACGTGCCCTCCATGATCTCGTAGCCGTCGCCCGTCGCGAAGTGCCGGGCGAGCACGCTCGCGTGCCCGCGCGCGTACGTGGAGACGATGTCCTGGCCGGGCGCGGAGAGGTCGACGCTCGCGGCGCCGTAGTTGGAGAACGCGGCGCGCGTGTCGCCGGCGGTCGTCGCGCCGACGCAGATCAGGTTCGGCTCCTCGTGGGCGCACGGGTACTCGCGCGTCGCGTCGTCGACGTCGTCCCCGACGGCGTCGGACCCGCCGTTGCCGGCGGCGACGACGTACAGCGTCCCGGGATGCGAGCGGATCGCGGCGCGCTCGACCTGCGAGGGGTACGGCGAGCCGAGCGAGGCGTTCACGACGCGCACCCCGCGGTCGCCGGCGTAGGCGAAGGCGGCGGCGACGTCGGCGGAGTTGCCGCCGCCGTTCGCGTCGAGCACGCGCAGCGGCATGATGCCCGCGCCGGGCGCGACGCCGATCACGCCCGCGCCGTCCACCGCGGCCGCGATCGTCCCGGCCACGTGCGTGCCGTGGCCGTGGGCGTCCTGCGGGTCGGCGTCGTCGTCGATGAAGTCCCAGCCGGGCACGATCCGGCCGGCGAACTCGGGGTGGCCGGCGTCGACGCCGGTGTCGGCGACGGCGACGGTCGTGCCGGCGCCGCGCGAGAGCGCCCACGCCTCGGGTGCGTCGATGTCGGCGTCCGCGACGCCGCGGTGCCACCAGACCGACTGGCCCGTGTTGTGCAGGCCCCACTGGAGGCCTGCCAGCGCCTCGGCGGAGAGCCGGCGCGGCTGGTTGGGCTCGGCCCACGCCACATCCGGATCGGCCCGCAGCGCCGCGAGGGCCGCGCCGCGGTCGCCCTCCGCGCTGACCACCTCGACGCCGGCGAGCGGCAGGTCGCGCTCGGGGGCGACGCCCGCGCCGGCGCGCTCGGCGCGGGTCAGCCCGCCGTCGCGCAGGACGACGATCTCGTCGGACACGGCGGCGTCCGCCCGTGCGGGCGCGGGGGCCGAGAGGCCCAGCGCGAGCATGGCGAGGCAGGGGACGACGAGGCGGCGGGCCATGGCCACACCGGAATCGGCCGCCGCTCAGGGATATGGAGCTCGTCCGGACGGATGGTCCAGGCCGCGCGCGCGGCGCTCAAGGTCAATTCAGCGACGGATCGGGCGGCATCGTGGACAGGAGCGCGAACTCGCGCCCCTTGCGCCGCAGCACCGCCGCCCACAGGACGTCGGGATCGTCGCTGAACAACTCGGCGCGCCGGGGCTCCTCGACGATCCAGGACTCCTCCGCGAGCTCGGCCTCGAGCTGGCCCGGCCCCCAGCCGGCATGCCCGGCGTAGACGCGCGCGCGGCGCACGGCGGCGGCGAGCGCGCCGGTGTCGTCGGCGTCGCCCGGGACGAAGCCGAGGTCGTCCTCGATCAGCACGACCGCGAGCGACGGATCGGCCCACTCGGCGAGCACGATCACGCCTTCGGGCGCGACCGGCCCGCCGACGTAGACCCGGTCGTCGGCGTCGGCGACCCACGCCAGGTCCGGCACGGCCTCGTCGACCGCGGTCTCCGAGCGGCGGTTGAGCACGATCCCCATCGCGCCCTCGTCGGTGTGCTCGGTGATCAGCACGACGCTGCGGTCGAAGTTCGGGTCCTTGAGCAGCGGACCCGCGAGCAGGAGCTTGCCGCGCAGCGACTCCATCAGGCCGGCAGCAGGTCGCGGTCCGGCTCGATTCCCCAGCGCGTCGCGAGGGCCGCCAGCTCCGGCGTCAGTGCCCAGCGGTCGGGGCGCGGCTCGCCCTCGAAGTCCGGCGCGGCGCCCTTGAGGGTCATCGAGCCCGTGTTGTCGCCGATCGCGCGCAGCTCGGCGACCTCCGCCTGCGACAGCACGCCGGCCGCGGGCAGCGCCGCGAGCTCGTCGCGCTTGGCCTCCACGGGCTTGGCGCCCGGCCCCGGCTCCTGGATGAGCGTCGGCGCGACGCAGCGCACGGGCGCGTGAGCGAGGTTCCACTGGCAGGCGAGCTGGAGCGGCGTGAGCCCGTGGCGCTCCGCGATCGGCCGCATCCGCTCGAGCCGCTCGCGGCCCCGCTCGACCCAGCCCGCGGGCCGGAAGCCGCGGTGGTCGTACTTCGGGAACGCGTGACCGGGGAGGACGTCGTCGTGGAACAGCCCGCCGTAGTCGACCACGCGGGTGATCAGCGCGACGTCGTGGTGCGCGGCGGCGTCCAGCACGAGCTCGCCGGGCCACGGCTCGAGCGGGTTCAGGATCACCATCGCCCAGTCGAGCAGGTCACCGTGGCGCTCGAAGCAGTCGAGCAGGTCGAGCGTGAACCCGTTGGCCGGGCCGGGCGCGATCCCGAGCCGGCGCGTGAGCCCTGCGTCGCGCAGCGCCGCCATCCCGGCCCACACGTCGTCGCTCGTGTAGCCGATCCGGTCCGGGTTGTGCAGCAGCAGCAGGTCGAACGCGTCGGCGCCGATACGCTCGAGCGACCGCTCGGCCGCCATGCGCAGGTAGGGCGCGTACCCCGAGGCGTCGCGCAGCCGCGGGTCGGTGAAGCGCGGGAAGCCCTTGGCCCCCTCGCGCTCGCCCTCGTAGAAGTCGTGGCCGACCGCGCCGACGAGGCAGTAGTCCTCGCGCGGCACGCCGGCGAGCGCGCGGCCGAGCAGCTCGTCGGCCTCCCCGGCCCCGTAGGCGTCCGCGGTGATCACCGTGCGCAGCCGCTCGTCGGGGCGCAGCAGCGCGACCAGGCGCGCGTCGTCGAGCGGCTCGCCGAAGTGCATGAAGCGACCGCCGCTCCAGGTGCCGATCGCGGTGCGCGTAGGGTCGGGCATCGCCTTCAGGATGGCATGAGTCAGACTCCCCGCGATGGACCCCCGCCTCGGCGTGCTCGCCTTCGGCGACTCGATCACGAACGGCGGCGGGGAGCTCCAGTGGGGCGTCGCCCTGCAGTCCTGGGCGCTGTGGACCGCGCGCGGGCTCGGGCTGCCCTACACGGGCTGCGCGGTCGACGGCGCGACCGCCGGGGACGTGGCGCGGCTGCAGATCCCCGGCTTCCTCGCCCGGACGGCGCACCCGGACGCGCGCTACGACGTCGGCTGCCTGTACGCGGGCGCCAACGACGTCCGCGGCACGGGCTGGGACCCGGCGGGCTACGACCGCGACCTGCGCGCCGCGCTCGCGTTCCTCGGCGGGCGCTGTGACCGCGTGCTCGTGGCGACGCTGCCGCGCGACCTCGGCCGGCCGCGCGCCGGTGCGGCGGTGGAGGCGGCGAACAGCGCAGTCGAGCGGGCCGCGGCGGACGCCGGCGCGCTCGTGCTCGACCTGCGCGGGTTCGGCGCGCGCAACCGCGTCATGGTCGACGCGGTCCACCCGACGGCGTTCGGCCAGATCGCCATCGCCGAGCTTGCGCTCGACGTGCTCGCCGGGGACGGCATGACCGTGCGGATCCGGCCGCACACGCTGATCGCCTATGACCCGACCCGCTGGAACCGGCTGCGCGGCGACGCCACGTACGCCTACCGGCAGGCCAAGCAGGCGCTGCGGCTCGCGGCGCGCCGGGCCTGAGCGGCCCGGCGCGCGGCGTGCGGTCAGCCGCGGAAGCCGCCGCCCCGCGTGCTCGCGGGACGGCGCGGGGGCGCCTGCTTCGCGAACCGCTTCTGCGGCGGCAGCACGGCGCGGGGCGGGATGACCGGGGTGCGGGTGGTGGGCTTGGGCTTGCTGGTGGAACGCGGCATGCGGCTCCTTCGGTCGGGGGACGGGAAGCGGGTCCACCGCCCGGGACGGATGGCTGCGCGCAACGGATGCGGGCGGGCGGGTTCCGGGCGATGTGCCCGTGGCTCGCGCCGGGTGATGCTCAGCCCGCGAGGGCTAGGACGTCACGAAGCGGAAGGCCGGGCACGCACGGCGCCGCCGGAGGCGGGCCGAGGCGATGCTCATGTGGCGCGATCCGCTCTTCATGACCGCGACAGACCGTAGCGGACCTCCGCGCGGTCCGCAAACGCCGGGCCCCCGAGCCCGCGGGAGACAATCAGGGCTCGGAGGCCGGCGCGTCCAAGCCGCAGGAGAGTGAGGGATTCCCGCGGCGCTTGTGGGTGCACTGCAGGAACGGTTCTGCGCCCCCGGGTCTGTCGGTCACCCGCCGGGCGCTGGTGCGCGTGCTGACATCGGCGCACCTGGAGCAAGCCGCCGCGCGGGGTCAATCGCGCGTCAGATCGCCGTCGACGCGGCGCCAGATGCCGAGCGGGTTCCCGTCGCGCAGCTCGGGCGGCAGCACGGCCGCGGGCGCGTTCTGCCACGCCACGGGCCGCAGGAACCGGCGCACCGCGGTCATCCCGACCGACGTGTGTCCCGGCGCGGAGGTCGCGGGATAGGGGCCGCCGTGGTGCATGCCGTGGGTCACGGCCACGCCCGTGGGGAAGCCGTCGAACACGACGCGGCCGGCGCGGGCGGCGAGCAGGTCGCCGAGCACCCCGAGCAGCTCGGCGTCGGCGTCCGGCTGCGCGTGGATCGAGCCCGTCAGCTGCCCCTCGATCCGCCCGAGGGCGGTCAGCAGCTCGTCGCGGTCGGCGTAGCGCAGCAGCACGACGACCGGGCCGAAGTGCTCCTCCAGCACCGCGGAGCCCGCCGCCACGGCGGCGGCGGGCGCCTCGTAGGCGGCGGGCTGGTGGCGGTAGCCGTCGCCGGCGAAGGCGGGCGCCGCCCCGAGCGGGGTGACCTCGGGCCGCGCGGCGAGCCGCTCGACCGCGGCGCCCAGCGCGTCCCGCAGGCGCTCGTTCAGCAGCACGGCCGGCTCGACGCCGTCGAGCGCCGCGGCGACCGCCTGCGCGAAGGCGTCGCCGGCCGCGCCGGCCGGCACGAAGACGACGCCGGGCTTGGTGCAGAGCTGGCCGCCGAAGTTCGAGACCGACGCGACGAGGCCGTCGGCGATGCTCTCCGCGCGGGCCGCGAGCGCGGCGTCGGTGACGACGATCGGGTTGATCGACCCCATCTCGGCGTAGACCGGGATCGGGACGGGGCGGCGGGCGGCACGGTCGAAGATCGCGCGGCCGCCGGCCGTCGATCCGGTGAACCCGACGGCCGCGATCGCGGGAGCGTCGACGAGCGCCTCGCCGACCTCCACGCCGGCCGCGAGCAGGTGCGCGAACGTGCCGTCGGGCAGGCCCGCGTCGGCGACCGCGGCCATCAGCTCGCGCGCGACGAGCTCGCCGGTCCCCGGGTGCGACGGATGGCCCTTGACGACGACGGGGCAGCCGGCGGCGAGCGCCGATGCGGTGTCGCCGCCCGCGGTGGAGAAGGCGAGCGGGAAGTTGCTCGCCCCGAAGACGGCGACCGGGCCGATCGGCACGAGCATGCGGCGGACGTCGGGGCGGGGGATCGGCTTGGCGTCGGGATCGGGCGTGTCGATGATCGCCTCGACGTAGTCGCCCGCGTCGAGCACCGCGGCGAACGCCTCGAGCTGGCCGGCCGTGCGCTCCAGCTCGCCGCGCAGGCGCGGCTCGGGCAGCCCGCTCTCGCGCCCGGCGACGTCGACGATGGCGTCGCCCGCGGCGCGCAGGCGGGCGGCGGCGCCGCGCAGGAGCGCCGCGCGAGCCGCGCGGTCGCCCAGGGCGGGGGAGTGGAAGGCGCGCTCGGCCGCGTCCACCGCGGCGGCCACGTCGGCGGTGCTCGCCTCGGCGTAGCCGTCCACGGGCGTGCCGGTGCGGGGGTCGACGGAGTTGAAGGTCGCGGGCATGTCCTCTACGGTACTGGTTCTGTGATCGAACCAGTTCTCTACCAGACCGCTCCGCTCAACGAGCCACAGCGCTACGAGCGGATCGCCGAGCGGCTCGCCGCCGACGTCCGCGCCGGCCGGCTCGCGCCCGGGGAGCGGCTGCCGTCCGAGCGCGAGCTGGCGCGCCGGCTCGAGGTCGGCCGGGCGTCGGTGCGCGAGGCGATCGCCGCGCTGGCGCTGCGCGGCATCGTCGAGACGCGCCCCGGGTCGGGCTCGTTCGTCGCGGCCGACGCGGCCGAGCGGCTCGCGCCGGGCACCGCGCTCGAGACCCACGACGCCGGGCCGTTCGACGTGCTCGAGGCGCGGCTGCTGCTCGAGCCGGGCGTCGCCGCGCTGGCCGCCCGCCGCGGGCGCCGCGACGCCGAGGCCGAGCGGCTGCTCGACGCCATGGACGCGGCGGAGGCCGCCGTCCGACCGGGCGGGCTGGAACGACGGCGACCGCCGCTTCCACCGCCAGCTGGCCGCGCTCACCGCCAACCCCGTGCTGGTCGGGCTCGCCGACGAGGTGGCCCGGCTGATGGACCAGCCGCTCTGGCAGCGGCTGCGCGACGACTCGATCGCCCGGCCGGGCCGCGCCCGCATCCACGCCGCCGAGCACCGCATGATCTACGAGGCCATCGTCGACGGCGACGCCGCGGCCGCCTCCTTCTACGCCACGCAGCACCTCGAGCGGGTGCGGCGCTACATGACCCCCGACCAGGAGAGCTGAAGCCATGCGCTTCCCCGGCATCATCCCCGCCGTCACCACCCCGTTCACCGCGTCCGGCGCGATCGACCACGACGGGCTCGAGCGCAACCTGGCCGCGCTGCTGGAGGCCGGCGTGCACGGCTTCGTCGCCACCGGCACGATGGGCGAGGCCGGCTCGCTCTCCTCCGAGGAGCGCCGCAGCGTGGTCGAGGCCACCGTCCGCGCCGCGGGCGGGAACGTGCCGGTGATCGCGGGCGTGTCGTCGGGCACGCCGGCCGCGTCGATCGCCTACGCCGCCGACGCCGCCGCGGCGGGCGCCGACGCGATCATGCTGCTGCCGCCGCTCGGCTACCGCGCCGACGAGCGCGAGCTGATCGCCTTCTTCCGCACGGTCGCCGAGGGCGCCGGGCTGCCGGTGATCGCCTACAACAACCCGGAGGCCAGCGGCGTCGACCTGCCCGCCGGCGTGATCGCGCGGCTCGCGGCGGCGGTCGAGCAGGTCGTCGCCGTCAAGGAGTGCTCGGGCGACGCGCGGCGGATCCCGGCCCTGCTCGCCGAGACCGACCTCGAGGTGCTCGTCGGCGGCGACGACTGGGCGCTCGAGGGCTTCTGCGCGGGCGCGACGGGCTGGATCACCGGCGTCGCGGACTGCGCCCCGGCCGAGTGCGTCGAGCTCTACGAGGCGTGCCGCGCCGCCGACCTCGACCGGGCGCGGGCGCTCTACGCCCGGCTCCTCCCGCTCGCGCGGCTCGACATGACGCCGAAGCTCGTGCAGTACTTCAAGGGCGCGCAGGACGCGCTCGGCTACGTCGGCGGCCCGGTCCGCGCGCCGCGGCTGGAGCTCGACGCGGACGGCCGCGCGATCCTCGACGCCGCCGTGGCGGCGCTCCGGGCGCCGGTCGCCGCCTAGATGCGCGCGGCGCGCTCGATCGCGGCGGTCGACTCCCACACCGAGGGGATGCCGACGCGCGTCGTCGTCGGCGGGGTCGCGCCGATCCCGGGGGCGACGATGCTCGAGCGCAAGCTGCACTTCGAGGCCGAGCTGGACGACCTGCGGCTCCTGCTCATGCGGGAGCCGCGCGGGCACGGGGCGATGTCGGGCGCGATCCTGCAGCCCGCGACGCGCCCGGACGCCGACTGGGGCGTGCTGTTCATCGAGGTCTCGGGCTGCCTGCCGATGTGCGGGCACGGGACGATCGGCGTCGCCACGGTGCTCGTCGAGACGGGCATGGTCGCCGTCCGCGAGCCCGAGACGGTCGTGCGGCTCGACACGCCCGCCGGCCTCGTGGTCGCGCGCGTCGCCGTGCAGGACGGGCGGGCGCGGTCGGTGACCCTGCGCAACGTGCCCAGCTTCCTGCACGCCGCCGATCGCGCGGTCGACGTGCCCGGGCTCGGGACGGTGCGCTACGACATGGCGTTCGGCGGCAACTTCTACGCGCTGCTGCCGGCCGCGTCGGTCGGGCTGTCGGTGGATCCCGCGCGGGCGCAGGAGCTGATCGACGGCGGGCGCGCGATCATCGCGGCGATCGACGCCGCCGACCGGCCGGTGCATCCCGAGGACCCGCGGATCGCGGGCTGCAAGCACGTCGTGCTGCACGCGCCCGGGCGCGACGGCGCCGACGCGCGCGCGGCCACCTCGATCCACCCGGGCTGGCTCGACCGCTCGCCGTGCGGGACCGGCACGTCGGCGCGCGTCGCCCAGCTGCACGCGCGCGGCGAGCTCGCGCTCGGCGCGCCGTTCGTCAACGAGTCGCTGATCGGCACGCGCTTCACGGGCCGCGCGGTCGAGGCGACGACGGTCGCCGGGCGCCCGGCCGTGATCCCGGAGATCACGGGGCGGGCGTGGATCACGGCGATGGGGCAGTACCTGCTCGACGCCGAGGATCCGTTCCCGGCGGGCTTCGCGCTGTGACGGACGTCGCGGTGGTGGGCGCCGGCATCGTCGGCGCGGCCGTGGCGCGCGAGCTCGCGGTGCGCGGCGTGGCCGTGACGCTGCTCGACCGCGGCGCCGTGTCGGCCGGCACGACCGGGCTGGGCGAGGGCAACGTGCTCTGCTCCGACAAGGACGCCGGGCCGGAGCTGGACTTCGCGCGCGCCGGCCTGGCGCTCTACGACGAGCTCGAGGCACGGCTCGGCGACGAGGCCCGGATCCGGAGGAAGGGCGCGCTGATCGTGCACCCGGACGCGGACACCTGGGCGGGCGAGCCGGCGCGGCTGGCGCGCATGGGCATCGCCGGCGCGCGGCTGCTCGGCGCCGGCGAGGTGCGCGCCCTCGAGCCGGAGCTGACCGGGCCGCTGCACGGCGCGAGCCACTTCCCGGGCGACCTCCAGTGCGACCCCCGCGCGATCGCCCGCGCCCTCGTCCGCGAGGCGGTGGCGGCGGGCGCGGAGCTGCGGGAGGGGTGCGCGGTCGAGGCGGTCGCGGTCGCCGCCGGCGCGGCACGGTCGCTCGCCGCGGCAGGCAGCGACGCAGGCGCGATCGGCGCCGCAGATCCGCGCGTCACCGGCGTCCACACCGCGACGGGGCTGATCGCGGCCGGCGCGGTCGTGATCGCCGCCGGCCCGTGGAGCGCGCCGCTGGCGGCGTCGGCCGGCCTGGCCCTGCCGCTCGAGCCGCGCAAGGGCCAGCTCGTGCGGCTCGCCGCGCCGGTGCCCGGCCTGATCCGGCACAAGGTCGTCGACGGCTCCTACCTGCGCTCCGTGACGAGCGCCGATGCGGGCCTGCAGGTCTCGACGGTCGTGGAGACGACCTGGGAGGGCGACGTGCTCGTCGGCTCGTCGCGCGAGCGCCGCGGGTTCGACACGGCCGTCGACCCCGCCGTGACGGAGGCGATGGTCGCGCGCGCCGCGCGGCTGTTCCCCCGCCTGCCCGGGCTCACCGTGGCGGACGCCTGGGCCGGCCTGCGCCCGTGGCTGCCCGACCACCGGCCCGCGATCGGGCCGTCGCGCGGCGTGCCCGGCCTCTGGCTCGCCACCGGGCACGAGGGGGCGGGCGTCGCCCTCGGACCGGTCACGGGCCGCCTGGTCGCCCAGCTCTACACCGGTGAGCGGCCCGTCGTCGACCCGTCGCCGTTCGACCCCGACCGCTTCGGCTAGGCCGCCCGCGGCAGCTGCGCGAGCGGCTCGCCGACCTCGACGGTCACGCCCTCGGCATCGAAGCTCACGTGCCCCTGGATCCCGGCCGCCTCGGCCAGCGGCGTCTCGTAGCTCCACGCCGCGTCGTCGATGCCCGCCACGGACCAGTACGCCGCCTCGCCCTTGTACGGGCACACCGTCCGCTTCTCCGCCGCGGCGAGCGCGCCCGCCGCGACGTCCGCGCGCGGCACGTAGACCCGCGTGGCGAGCCCGGTCTCGAACAGCAGCTTCGGCCGGTCGGAGCGCGCGACGACCACGCCGCCCACGGTGACCGTGACCGGCCGCGAGCTCTCGTGCACGTCGACGCGGTGGTAGGGGTCGCGCAGGTGCCCGAGCACCGGCTCCTCCTCGACGAACCACGCGTCGGCGCGGTCCCAGTAGAGCGCCGCGTACCCGCGCAGCCAGCTCGCGGCCGGCAGCGGGTCCTCGTACGTCCAGACGGCGTTGTCCAGGACCCGATCGCCGATCCGCACGCTCCGGTAGGACGCGTCGCCCTTGAACGGGCAGTGCGTCGTGTGCTCCGTGCGCTCCAGCAGCGCCGCGTCGAAGTCCTCGAGCGGCACGTACGGGACCGGCAGGATCCCGGTCTCGTAGAGGAGCTTCCAGCGCGTCGTGTCGAGCACGACCTGGTCGCCGATAAGCGCGCGCAGGCGGCGCCGGTCGTCGGCGAAGAAGATGCGATGGGCCGGCGCGCCGGCGAGATCGAAGTTGAACGCGCCGCCGGGCTGCCCGGCGAGGGGACCGGTACCGAGAGTGAGGCTCATGCCTCCGATGGTGGCAAATCCGGACCGCGGGCCAGATGCGCCTCGATCCCGTCGAGCAGCCGCGCGAGGCCGAAGGCGAAGTCGTCGCGCGGCGGCTCGTACCCGCCGCTCTCCCACAGCGCCGTGAGCGCCGGGAAGCGGTCCGGCTCGAAGAAGTCCTCCCAGAACGACATCCGCGCGCCCCACCATTCCTCGTCGCTCTCGCCCTGCTGCGCCTCGACGGCGCTCTGGGCCGCCCCGCGCAGGTAGGCGCCGACGGCGGTGCCCGCGCTGATGACGTCCGGCCCGCTCAGGCCGATGCCGGTCAGCGCCTGCAGCAGCGCATCCCAGTTGCCGATCGTGTTCGGGCCGAGCGGTGGCCGGTTGACCGAGATCCCGAGCATCCACGGGTGGCGCAGATAGAGCGCCATCCCCTCCTGGGCGAAGTGCTCGAGCTGTGCGCGCCACGGGGCCGACGGGTCCACCGGCGGCTGCTCGCCGAGCGCGGCCTCCAGCATCAGGTCGAGCAGCTCGGCCTTGCCGGGCACGTAGCGGTAGAGCGACATCGCGCCCACGCCGAGGCGCTTGGCGACCGCGCGCATCGAGACGGCGCCGAGGCCGTGCTCGTCGGCGACCGCGACCCCCGCGGCGACGATCCGGTCGAGCGTCAGGCCGGGCTTGGGGCCGCGCGTGGGCGCCTCCTGGCGTCCCCACAGGAGCTTGAGGCCGATCGTGATGTCGCGCTCCGCCACTTGCGCGAAGCATAGAACTGCGTATATCGTACGCGAAAGCCCGTACAGCGTACCCAGTTATCGGAGGCACAGTGGCGCTCGCAGTCGAGACGGAGGGATTGCACAAGCGCTTCGGCGCCACGGAGGCGCTGGCCGGCCTCGATCTGGCCGTGGCGCCGGGCACGGTCTGCGGGCTGCTCGGGCCCAACGGGGCGGGCAAGACGACGGCGGTGCGCGTGCTCGCGACGCTCCTGCGCCCGGACCGCGGGCGCGCCGAGGTGGCGGGCCTCGACGTGGTCCGCGAGGCGCGCGCCGTGCGCGCGCGGATCGGGCTCACGGTGCAGCACGACGCCGTCGACGCCGTGCTCACCGGTCGCCAGAACCTCGTCATGTTCGGCCGGCTCTTCCACCTCGGCGCGCGCGCCGCCCGCCGCCGCGCCGACGAGCTCCTCGAGCAGTTCGGGCTCACGGATGCGGCCGACCGGCAGGCCAAGCACTACTCGGGCGGCATGCGCCGGCGGCTCGACCTGGCCGCCGCCTTCATCCTCGCCCCGCAGGTGCTGTTCCTGGACGAGCCGACCACGGGCCAGGATCCGCGCAACCGCAACGAGGTCTGGGAGGTCGTGCGCGGGCTCGTGCGCGACGGCACCACCGTCCTGCTCACCACGCACTACCTCGAGGAGGCCGACCGGCTCGCCGATCGCATCTCGGTGATCGACCGCGGGCGCGTGATCGCCGACGGCACCCCACAGCAGCTCAAGGCGGAGCTCGGCGCCGGGCACGTCGACGTCGTCGTGCGCGAGACGGCCGAGCTTCCGGCCGCCGCGGCACTGGTCGCCCGCGTCGGCGACGCCGAGCCCTCGATCGACCGCGACGCCCGCCGCATCAGCGCGCCGGTGCGCGATCCGGTGGCCGCGCTCACGGCGCTGCTCGGCGCCCTCGAGGCGGCCGGGATCGCCGCCGAGGACGTGGCGCTCCGCCGCCCGACGCTCGACGAGGTCTTCCTCCACCTGACCGGCCGCGCGGCCGCGCCCGGGGCGGTGGCGGCGTGACCGCCGCGCTCGATGCCTGGATCGTCGCGCGCCGGACGCTCACGCACTGGCGCATGGAGCCGCTGCAGATCGTGCTCGCCGCCGTCTTCCCGGTGATCTTCATCGTGCTCTTCGGCTACGTGTTCGGCAGCGGGATGACCGCGCCCGCGGGCGGCGACTACCTCGACTTCCTGATCCCGGGCCTGTTCGCGACCGTGCTCGCGTTCGGCATCTCCGAGACCGTGACGGCGATGACGCTCGACGCCGACCGCGGCGTCATGGATCGCTTCCGCGCGATGCCGATGGCGTCGTCGGCGATCGTCGCCGGCCGCAGCCTCGCCGACATGGTCAACGCGGTGCTCGGGCTGGGCGTGATGGTGCTGTGCGGGCTCGCGGTGGGCTGGAGCTGGACCGACGGGACCGGGCCCGCCCTCGCCGCCTTCGGGTTGCTGCTGTGGCTGCGCTTCGCGCTGCAGTGGGTCGGGATCTGGCTCGGCCTGCTGATCCGCAGCGCAGAGGGCGTCGCCGCGATGCAGGGCCTGCTCTTCCCGTTCACGATCCTCACCAGCACCTATGTCGCGCCGGAGCTGATGCCGGGCTGGCTGGAGGTGATCGCGGCCTGGAACCCGCTCTCGGCGACGGTGACCGCGGCGCGCGAACTGTTCGGCAACCCGGGCTGGGCGCCCGGCTCGTGGCCGGCCGAGCACGCGCTCGCGCTCGCGATCGCCTGGCCCCTCGCCATCGTCTGCGTGTTCGCGCCGCTGTCGGTGCGTCGCTTCCGGCGGCTCAGCCGCTGAGCGGCCGGCGGGCGGAGAGCATGAGGTTGTAGAACGCGGCCGGCGGCAGGTGCGGCTCCAGCGCCCGCGCGTCGACCTGCTGCAAGGCGATGTAGCCGCGGTAGGCGTAGCGGAACCACCCGTGCGGGATGTCGCCGTGCACCGCGCTGGCCTCGACGCTGCGGTTGAACCAGCCGAACCAGTTGGCGAGCAGCTCCTCGCCGCGGACGCGCACGTCGGCGAAGCCGGCGGCGCGCGCGTGGCGCTCGAGGTCGCCGGGCGTGAACGCGTGGACGTCGACCATCGACTCGAGCGCGTGGTCGGCATCGTCGTGGCCGGCGTGCCCGTTCGCCGCGCGGGCGCCGACCATGCGGCGCCACAGCGGCGCGGCCGCCACGCCGGCCCGCTTGGGCACCGCGGCGAGCCGGTCGCCGTAGCGCGAGGGCTCGCCGGCGAAGAGCAGCACGCCGCCCGGGCGCAGCACGCGCAGGAACTCGGCGAACGCGCGCCCCAGCTCGGGCAGGTGGTGCAGCACGGCGTGGCCGAGGACGAGGTCGAACGACGCGTCCGGGAACGGCAGCGCGGCCGCATCGCACGCCGCCGTCTCGACGTCCAGGCCGAGCCGGTCGGCGTTGGCGCACAGGGTCTCCAGCATCCCGGGCGACACGTCGGTGCAGACGCCGGCGCCGATCACGCCCGCCTGGATCAGGTTGAGCGTGAAGTACCCGGTCCCGGCGCCGATCTCGAGCGACCGGGTGAACGGGCCCGGATCGGGCCCGAGCAGCTTGCGCACCTTGCCCAGCACCTGCGCGCGTCCGACCTCGCCGAAGTCGACGCCCCACTTCGCGTCGTAGTCGACCGCCGCCACGTCGTGGTAGCGGCGGTTGACGTCGAGGATCTCGGCGGTCGACTCGGGTGCGGCCATGGCGCGCCCGAGTCTAGAACCGCAACGTTCAGCCGACGCCCGGCCCGGTGACGCGCTCCCCGAGGAAGTCGGGGCCGATGATCTCCTCGCGCACGGCGGCCTCGCCGATGTAGCAGGACCACGCGGTCCCCGCGGCGTTGAGCGAGCGGCAGCCGCCGTTGACGTGCTGCGTCGCGTCGACGGTCGGCTCCACCGTGCCCGTCCAGTCGGCGATCTCGTCGCCGGGCGCCCTGCCCAGCGTGCAGCGGTACTCGACGTCCTGCGTCACGACGGTGCACGTCGGCTCCGTCCCTTCCAGCCAGAGCGTGCCCGCCGGCAGGCTGCGGGCGACCTCGTCCTCGCTGATCAGGGAGATGGCGGCGACGGCCGCCCCGGGGACGGCGACCGCCGCGACGAGCGCAGCGACGACGATGCCGCGGCGGGAGCGGCCGCGCGGCGCCGGGCGGAGGTCGCGCCGGGCCGCGCGCTCGAGGGCGTCGCCCAGCTCGGCCAGGCGCGGGGTGAGGTCGGTCATCGGGTGCTCCTGACGTCGGACAGTCGGTGGCGCAGCGCGGCCAGCCCGCGGTGCACGCGCACCCGGGCGGCCGCCGGGGTGGTGCCGAGCGCGCCCGCGACCCCGTCGTAGGCGAGGTCGTCGACCACGCGCAGGCGGATCGCCTCGGCCTGGCCCGGCGGCAGGTCGCCGAGCGCCTCGTCGAGGCCCTCGAGCCACGTCTCCTCGGGCTCGGCGGCGGCCGTCGAGGCGAGCTCGAGGCCGAGCCGGCGGCAGGCCCGCTGCTCCAGCGCGCGGCGGCGGACGGAGGCGAGCAGCACGTGGCGGGCGATGGCGAACAGCCACGGCCCGGCCGAGCCGCCGGCCTCGTCGCGGAAGCGGGCGCGCGCGAGCCACGCCTGGGCGAACGTCTCGGCCGTCAGGTCGTGGGCGGCGTCGGCGTCGCGCGTGCGGCGCTCGTGGTAGCGCAGCACGCGGGCCGCGTAGCGGTCGTACAGCGCGCGGAACGCGGCGGGGTCGGTCCGCGCGGCGGCGAGGAGCTCGGCGTCGGTCATCGGTTAGCTACATGCGTGGTCGTACCGCAATCGTTACGTCAACACCAGCATTGAGGGGGCGGGATCAATCGCGTCGGCGGGTCGCTGGCGACTTGACCGCACATATCACGGTCAACTCGCCAGCCACCCCCTGACCCACTCCCTCAAAGCCGGTGTTCGAGCCGCCCGGCGGCTTCGGAGGCGTCGCGCAACCGCTTCCCCAGGTCCGCCGAGGGCAACGACGCCAACCGCCACTTCCACGCGTTCGCCGTGCTGCCCGGCTGGTTCATGCGCGCCGCGCTCCCCAGCCCGAGCACGTCTTGCGCCTGGACCATCGCCACCCGCGCCCGCGACGAGAAGGCCAGCGCGATCAGGTCCCACCAGACCTCGGACCCGGTCCCCGGCCGCGTCGCGTCGACCTCCGCGCGGATCGCGTCCGGGAGCGACTCGTACCAGCCGCGCAGCGTGTCGTTGTCGTGCGTGCCCGTGTAGGCGATGCGGTGCTCGCGGTGGTTGGCGACGTCGTGCACGTTGTCCGGTGCGCCGGGGACCCAGCCGAACTGGAGCACGACCATGCCCGGGAGGCCGAGCGAGTCGCGCAGCCGCTCGACCGGCTCGGTGATCACGCCGAGGTCCTCGGCGATGATCGGGAGCGCGCCGAGCGCCTCGCCCGCGTGCTCGAACAACGCGCGCCCGGGACCGCGGCGCCAGCGGCCCGAGAGCGCGTGACGGGCGCCGCGCGGCACCGACCAGTAGGCGACGAAGCCGCGGAAGTGGTCGATGCGCGCGAGGTCGTAGAGCGCGAAGGTGCGCGCGAGCCGGGCGATCCACCAGCGGTAGCCGCTGCGCTGCAGGGCGGGCCAGTCATAGAGCGGGTTGCCCCACAGCTGGCCCTTGTCCGTGTAGGCGTCGGGCGGCGTGCCGGCCACGTCGTCGTCGCGGAAGAGGCCGGGATGCGCCCGGTGGTCGGCCGAGCCGGGCGCGACGTAGATCGGCACGTCGCCGATCAGCGCCACGCCGCGCTCGTTGGCGTAGGCGCGCAGCGCGGTCCACTCGCGCTCGAACCGGACCTGGTCGGCCACCGCGCCGCGCCCCGCGAACCGCGCCCAGTCCTCGATCCAGCTCGCCTCGCGCTCGCGGAAGTCGAGCGCCTCGGCCTGCGAGACGGGCGCCGCGGGCTCGGCGAGCAGGCCCGGCCAGGCGGCGAACGCCGAGCGCGCCTTGTAGGGCGAGCCGTAGCGATCGGGCGGGCCGAGCGGCAGCATCTGCCACCACGACTGCCCGGCGGCGGCGAGCCAGTCGACCCAGGCGTAGGCGTCCCGCCCGAGGCGCCCGGCGGGCAGCGAGGTCGGATGGAGCTGCACGCCGGAGGAGCGGGGGAGATCCACGGTCGTGCAGAGTAGGTCACTGGTTTCGGCGACGTGACGCACGGATACTCCCGCCCACGATGCCGAAAGGGAACCGCACCTCGTCGCCGGCGAGGATCCACATCCAGTACCCGCAGCCGGTGGTGGATGGGGGGCGGTATCCCGCCAAGCGCACCGTCGGCGACCTGGTCGAGGTCTCGGTCGACGCGTTCCGCGACGGCCACGAGAAGCTCCGCGCCGTCGTCCTGCACCGGCGCGCGGGCGACCGCAAGTGGGGCGAGGCCGAGCTGCACCAGCTCGACGCCCACCACAACGGCGTCCGCTGGGGCGGCTCGTTCGTGGTCGACCGCGCCGGGCGCTGGGAGTGGACGATCGAGGCCTGGACCGACCTCTTCGCGACCTGGCGCGACGAGCTGCGGCGCAAGCTCGAGGGCGGCCAGCACGACCTCTCGGGCGAGCTCAGCGAGGGCGTGGTGCTGCTCGAGGCGGCGCTCGCCGGCGCGAAGGGGCCCGACAAGAAGCTGATCCAGCACGCCATCCGCGTGCTCTCCGACGCGGAGATCCTCGAGGCGGCCAAGCACGACGCCGCGCTCGGCATCGAGCTCTACGCCGCGGTGGAGCGCAGCGCGGAGCGCCAGGGGGCGGCGCGGCTTGAGCCCGCGCTCGGCCTGAAGGTGGACCGCGTCCGGGCACGCTTCGGCGCCTGGTACTCGCTGGTGCCGCGCTCCTGGGGCGGGCTCGCCGGCGTGCAGGAGCAGCTGCCCGCGTTCGCCGACCTGGGCTTCGACGTGGTGTACCTCCTGCCGATCCACCCCGTCGGCACGACGAACCGCAAGGGGAGGAACAACACGCTCGTCGCGGCGCCCGACGACCCCGGCTCGCCCTACGGCATCGGGTCCGAGGCGGGCGGCCACGACGCCGTCCACCCGGAGCTCGGCACCCACGAGGATGTCCGCGCCCTGTGCGCCGCGGCCGCCGAGCACGGCATCGACATCGCGCTGGACCTCGCGATCAACGCGTCCCCCGACCACCCGTGGCTCAAGGAGCACCCGGACTGGTTCCACCGCCGCCCGGACGGGACGCTGAAGTACGCGGAGAACCCGCCCAAGAAGTACCAGGACATCTACAACGTCAACTGGGACACCGAGGACTGGCGCGCGCTCTGGGACGAGCTGCTGCGGATCGTCCTGCTGTGGGTCGAGCTCGGCGTCAAGGTCTTCCGGGTCGACAACCCGCACACGAAGCCGATCGCCTTCTGGGAATGGCTGATCGCCGAGGTCCACAAGGTCGACCGCGACGTGATCTTCCTGTCGGAGGCGTTCACGCGCCGGGCCGTGATGCGCCAGCTGGCGAAGATCGGGTTCGAGCAGGGCTACACGTACTTCACCTGGAAGAACTCGCGCCACGAGCTGACCGAGTACGTCGACGAGCTCGCGTGGGGCCCGGAGCGGGAGTACTTCCGCCCGAACTTCTTCACGAACACGCACGACATCCTGAACGCCTACCTGGTCCACGGCGGGCCGGCGGCGTTCTACACGCGCTTCGTGCTCGCCGCGACGCTGAGCCCCTCCTACGGGATCTACTCCGGCTACGAGCACTACGAGAACGTCCCGCTGCGCGAGGGGTCCGAGGAGTACCTGGACTCCGAGAAGTACGAGATCAAGCAGCGCCGGCTCGACGGCCCGATGCTGCCGTTCATCGCCCGCATCAACCAGGTCCGCCGGGAGAACCCCGCGCTCCAGTACCTCTCGAACGTCGCCTGGCTCGACACCCAGAACGACAACCTCATGGCCTACCACAAGCAGCACGCGGGCAACGCCGTGCTCTGCATCGTCAACCTCGATCCGCACCATGCGCAGGAGGGCAGCGTGACCGTGCCGGCGCACCTGGGCCTGGCGCCCGCGTTCACCGTGACCGACCAGCTCTCGGGAGAGCGGTTCGACTGGCGGATCGGACCGAACTACGTGCGGCTCGACCCCTGGACGCGCCAGGCGCACGTCCTGCGGGTGGACGCATGAGCGACCCCGGGCACTGGTTCGAGGCGGAGCCGCTGTGGTTCAAGACCGCGGTCTTCTACGAGATCCACATCCGCGGCTTCTTCGACGGCAACGGCGACGGCTCGGGCGACTTCCGCGGGCTGACCGAGAAGCTCGACTACCTGCAGTGGCTCGGCGTCGACTGCATCTGGCTGCTGCCCTTCTACCAGTCGCCCCTGCGCGACGGCGGCTACGACATCTCCGACTACTTCCAGATCCACCCGGACTACGGCGTCGTCGAGGACGTGCGCGACTTCATCGAGCAGTCGCACCAGCGGGGGATCCGCGTCATCGCCGACCTCGTGCTGAACCACACGTCGTCCGAGCATCCCTGGTTCCAGGAGTCGCGGTCCGGCCCTGACAGCCCGAAGCGCGACTGGTACGTCTGGTCCGACACGGTCCACAAGTACGACGACGCCCGGATCATCTTCACCGACACCGAGACGTCGAACTGGACCTGGGACGAGCAGGCCAAGGCCTACTACTGGCACCGCTTCTTCTCCCACCAGCCGGACCTCAACTTCGACAACCCCGAGGTCCAGGCCGCGATGCTCGAGGTGCTGCGCTTCTGGCTCGACCTCGGCCTGGACGGCTGCCGGCTCGACGCGGTCCCGTACCTGTTCGAGCGCGAGGGGACGATCTGCGAGAACCTCCCCGAGACGCATGACTACCTCAAGCGGGTGCGCGCGGAGGTCGACGCGAACTACCCCGACCGGGTGCTGCTCGCCGAGGCGAACCAGTGGCCCGCCGACGTCGTCGACTACTACGGCGACGGCGACGAGTGCCAGATGTGCTTCCACTTCCCGGTCATGCCGCGCATGTTCATGAGCCTGCGCCGGGAGGAGGCCAAGCCGATGTACGAGATCCTCGCGTCGACGCCGGAGATCCCGGACAACTGCCAGTGGGGCCTCTTCCTCCGCAACCACGACGAGCTCACGCTCGAGATGGTCACGGACGAGGAGCGCGACTACATGTACTCGGAGTACGCGAAGGACCCGCGGATGAAGATCAACGTCGGCATCCGCCGGCGGCTCGCCCCGCTGCTCGACAACGGCCGCGACGAGGTCGAGCTGATGCACGCGATCCTGTTCTCGCTGCCCGGCTCGCCCGTGCTCTACTACGGCGACGAGATCGCGATGGGCGACAACGTCTACCTCGGCGACCGCGACGGCGTGCGCACGCCGATGCAGTGGACCGGCGACCGCAACGGCGGCTTCTCGCGCGCGGACTTCGCGCAGCTCTACGCGCCGCCGCTCATGGACCCGGTCTACGGCTACCAGGCGGTCAACGTCGAGGCGCAGCTGCGCACCCCGACCAGCCTGCTGCGCTGGCTGCGGCGGTTCATCTCGCTCCGCAAGGAGCACCCCGTGTTCGGCTTCGGCACGTTCGAGCCGCTCGAGCCGAGCAACCCGCGCATCTTCGCCCACATCCGCCGCTACGAGGACGACGTGATGCTGTGCGTGCACAACCTCGCGCGCTCGGCCCAGGCGGTGGAGCTCGACCTGAAGGCGTTCGAGGGCCGCTTCCCGGAGGAGATCTTCGGGCGCGCGCGCTTCCCGGCGATCGGCGAGTGGCCGTACCTGCTCACGCTCGCGCCGCGCGGCTTCTACTGGTTCCAGCTCGTGCAGGACGAGGACCCCGCCGAGGAGCCCGCGCACGCGCCGATCGCCGACGTCTCCGAGGAGCCCGAGGTGGCCGATGGCTGATGCCGCCGCCGTCGTCGCCGCGCTCCCCGAGGAGCGGCTGCAGGAGTGGGTGCTCGAGCAGCGCTGGTTCGCGTCCAAGGCGCGCGAGGTGGCGCAGCTCAACGTGCTCGAGGCCGTCACCCTGCGCGAGGACGCGCCGGCGCTGGTGCTCGCGCTCGTCGAGGCGCGCTTCCAGACCGGCACGCACGAGCTCTACCAGCTGCCGCTCGGCCTGCGCGCGGCGGACGAGGGCTGGGACGAGCGCGTGATCGCCGAGGTCGACGGCTGGACCGTCTACGACGCGCTCGGCGACAGCACCCAGGCGCGCGAGCTGCTGCACCGCATCCGCGGCTCGTCCGAGGTCGGCGCCGAGCACGGCATCCTGCGCTTCCGCTGGGCGGAGAGCGCCCGCGCCGGCTACGGCGGCACGGTCGACGTCCGCCCGGTCGGCGTGGAGCAGTCGAACTCCTCGATCGTCTTCGGCGACGAGCTCATCCTCAAGGTCTTCCGCCGCCTCGAGCCCGGCGTCAACCCGGAGCTCGAGCTGCTGCGCTTCCTCTCGCTGCGCGGCTTCCCGCACATCGCCCCGCTCGCCGGCTGGTACGAGTACGCGGGCCGGCTGATGGATGCGACGCTCGGCACGCTGCAGGAGTTCCTCAGCGGCGCGCGCGACGGGTGGGCGCTGTGCCTGGCCGACCTCGAGGGCTTCCTCGAGCGCTCGCGGGATCTCGGCGTCGTCACGGGTGCGCTGCACACCGCGCTGGGCTCGGAGTCGGGCGACCCGGACTTCGCGCCCGAGGAGCCGAGCACGGAGAACCTCTCGCTGCTGACCGCGACGGTGGACGAGGAGATCGAGCGGATGTTCGTCGACCTCGACCCCGCGGACCCGGCGCTCGCGCCGATCGCGGGGCGCGGGCAGGACGTGCGCGAGCGGCTGCAGGCGCTCTCGCACATCGGTGCGGGCGGGCGGCTGATCCGCACCCACGGCGACTACCACCTCGGCCAGACCATGCTGACCGAGCGCGGCTGGGTGATCCTCGACTTCGAGGGCGAGCCGGCGCGGCCGCTGCCCGAGCGGCGCCGCAAGCGCTCGCCGCTGCGCGATGTGGCGGGCATGATGCGCTCGTTCGCCTACGCGGCCTCGGCGGCGGGGCAGCAGCAGGGCGCCCCCGCCCCCGAGGGCTGGGAGGAGCGCGCCCGGACCACGTTCCTGGAGGGCTACTACGCGGCGGTCGACGCGCGCCTGCTCCCGCCGGGCCAGGATGCGACGGACAAGCTGCTGTCGATCTTCGAGCTCGAGAAGGCCGTCTACGAGCTGCGCTACGAGCTCAACAACCGGCCCGACTGGGTCGGGATCCCCGTGGCGGGGATCCTGCGGCTGCTCGACTCCGACGACGCCTAGCGCGCGAGGCGGGCGGCCAGCTCGACGCGGGAGCGCACGCCGAGCTTGGCGTAGATCCGCGACAGGTGGTGCTCGATCGTCTTCTCCGAGAGGAAGAGGGCGGCGGCCACCTGCTTGTTCGAGCGGCCCTGGACGACGAGGCCGGCGATCTCCTGCTCGCGCGGCGTGAGCGCCTCGTCGTGCGGGGCGGCGACGGCGCGCCGGCCGGCGGCCGACAGGCGGCTGCCGAGCCGGCGCAGGTCGCGGCTCGCGGCCTCGACGAACCGCCCCACCTCGCCGCGCGCGGCGTCGGCGGCGACGCGCTGGAGCAGCGCCACCGCGCCGTCGCGGTCGCCGGCCGCGCCGAGCGCCACGCCGGCGAGATGGCGCGCGTGGAGCGCGTCGAGCCGCAGCCCGCGCGCGTCGGCGGCGTCGGCGGCCGCGCCGGCCAGGTCCGCCGCGCCGGCGGCATCCCCCGCCGCGAGCAGCAGCCGGGCGCGCGCGGTGGCCGCGCGGGCCGCGGCGCCGGGCATGCCGGTCAGCGCGGCGCGCTCCTCGATGCGCGCGGTCCAGCGCGCGGCGTCGTCCGTGCGGCCGAGCTCGATCGCCGCCTGGACGAGCACCCCGAGCAGGTACGTGCTCCAGGACAGGTCGACGCGCTCGAGCAGCGGGCCGCCGCCGGCGACCATCTCGCGGATGCAGCGCTCGGGATCCTCGTCGACCCAGTGGGCCGCGCAGTTGGCGAGCGTCGTCGCGGTCTGCGTCGTCGGCTCGACCCGCCGCGCGACCTCGACCGCCTCGTCGGCGATCCGCCGCGCCTCGCCGCGCTCCCCGCGCAGGTGGCGGATGCCGGTCTCGGCCATCAGCGCCTGGTGGAGCTGGGCGTCCGTGCCGAGCA
The DNA here is from genome assembly GCA_963827335.1 of uncultured Solirubrobacteraceae bacterium. Classification (GTDB taxonomy): domain Bacteria; phylum Actinomycetota; class Thermoleophilia; order Solirubrobacterales; family Solirubrobacteraceae; genus DASQMT01. Next base: position 73,974 of record CAWHAP010000017.1, on the reverse strand, counting down.
GGCGGGCGGCCTCGCTCGCCGCCTCGGCGTCCTCCATCGCCTCGCCGAGCGCGAGCCGGTGCTGGTGCATCATCGAGCGCAGGCTGAGCAGCATCGGCACGACGCGGTCCTGGCGCGTGGCGCGCGCGACGCGGATGGCGCGCCCGACCGGCCGCAGCGCCTCCTCGGGGCGCTCGGAGAGCAGCAGCGCGACGGCCACGAGCCAGGCGTCGTCGATCCGCGCGGCGAGCGCGGCGTCGTCGAGCGCGGCGAGGGTGGCGATGCCCGCGTCGATGAGCGTCCGGCCGGCGTCCGGCTCGCCGAGCAGCAGCGTCGCCAGGCCGCCCATGGCCTCGGCGGCGGCGCGGATCGTCGGCTCGCCGGGCCGCGCGAGCTCCCGTGCGCGGGCGCAGTGGTCGCGCATGGCGGCGAAGTCCACGCGGCCGTAGGCGGCGAAGCCGAGCGTGAGCTCGAGCACCGCGCTGGCCTCGGCCGGGGTGGTCTCCAGCGCGGCGCGCAGCCGCCGCTGCATCGCGTCCCCGCGCCCGAGCATGCTGTCGATCGTCGCCGCCGCGGCGATCAGGCCGGTCCGCGGCGTCCCCGAGCCGGGCGGCAGCAGGGCGAGCACCTCGTCGAGCGTGTCGCGCGCCTCCACGAGGCGGCCCGCGGCGCCCTGCGCGAGGGCGAGCGGGCCGAGCAGCGCCGCCCGCCGGTCCGCCGCGTCGTGGGGCAGCAGGCGCAGCGCGGCGGCGAACCGGCGCGCGGCGGTCGCCGGCGCGGTGTCGGCGGCCGCGAAGCCGGCGGCCGCGAGCAGCTCGACCGCGGCGTCGTCGCCCGGTCGCGCGAACCGCTCCACGTGGTGGGCGCGCGCCGCCGGGCCGGCCCCGCGCGCGGCGAGCGCCGCCGCCGTCCGCTCGTGCGCCGCGAGCCGCCAGGCCGGCGGCGCCGCGTCGTACACCGCGCGGCGGACGAGCGGGTGGCGGAAGGCGAACGCCCGGCCGTCGCCGGTCGCGCGCACCAGGTCCGCGGCCACGAGCCGGTCGAGCGGGGCGAGCGCGTCCGCCGGCTCCACGCCGGCCGCGGCGGCGGCGAGGTCCGGGTCGAAGGGGTCGCCCGCGACCGCCGCGCCCTCGATCAGCGAGCGCGCCGCCCCGGGCAGCCCGCCGAGCTCGAGCTGCACTGCGGCGCTCAGCGTGGGCGGCAGCGCCTCGGCGGGGTCGCGCGCGACGCGCCGCAGCTCCTCCAGGAACAGCGGGTTCCCGCCCGCCTCGCGCACGATGCGCTCGCGCAGCCCGGCATCCGGCAGCTCCGCGACCAGCGCGTGCGCGGCGGCGTCGCCGAGCGGCCCGGGCGCGAGGCGCTCCCAGCCCGCCATGCCGCGCGCGGCGGCCAGCAGCCGCGGCGCCGGGTCCTGCGGGCGGAGGGCGAAGGCCAGCAGGTGCGGCGCGCGCGGCGGCCGGCGCAGCAGGTGGAGCACGAGCTCGACGGACGCGTCGTCGGCCCAGTGCAGGTCGTCGAGGAGCAGCGCGACCGGCCGTTCGCGTCCCAGCAGCTCGAGCAGCGCGCGCACGGCGCGGTGGTAGCGGAAGCGCTCCGCGGCGCCCGCGGCGGCGCCGTCCGGCACGCTCCCGCCGGCGCGCGCGGCCGCGGCGGCGGGCAGCACGGCCGCCAGATCGGGCCCCGCCGACTCGACCCGGCGCGGGTGCAGCGAGGCGACGTGGTCGTCGAGCGCGTCGACCACGAGCCCGAACGGCACCGCGCGCTCGTCCTCGGCCGCGCGCCCCTCGAGCACGAGCATGCCCGCTGCGGCCGCCCGCTCCCGCGCCGCGGCGAGCAGCGCGCTCTTGCCGATCCCGGCCTCGCCGAAGACCCCGAGCGCCCGCGCGCCGCCGGCGCGGGCCTCGTCCACGGCCCGATCGACCCCGGCGAGCTCCGTCTCGCGCCCCAGCAGATCCATGGATCCGAGAGCCTACTCGCGGCCCAGCCCGGTTTCCCCGCGCCAGGATCGGTTAGAAGTAGGGCGTGACCGACGCCGAGCAGCTCGCCGCGCGCACCGCGGCCGATCCACACTCGTTCCTGGGCGCCCACCCCGACGGCAACGGCGGCGTCGTGATCCGTGCGTACCGTCCCGCTGCGCGCGCGGTGCGCGTGGTGACGGCGGCCGGCCCGCCGTCCGAGCTCGCGGAGGCGCAGACCGCCGGCGTGTTCGAGGGCACCGTCGCCGGCGCAGAGCTGCCGCTCGCCTACGAGCTCGAGGTCGACTACGGCGAGGACGGGACGTTCACCGTCGGCGACCCGTACCGGTTCCTTCCGACGCTCGGGGAGATGGACCTCTACCTCGCCGGCGAGGGCCGTCACGAGGAGCTCTACGCGAAGCTCGGCGCGCACGTGCGCGAGCACGAGGGCGTGCGCGGTACCGCGTTCGCGGTCTGGGCCCCCAGCGCGCGATCGGTGTCCGTGGTCGGGGACTTCAACTCGTGGGACGGGCGGCTGCATCCGATGCGCTCGCTCGGGTCGAGCGGCATCTGGGAGCTGTTCATGCCGGGCGTGGAGTCCGGCGCCCGGTACAAGTACGAGCTCCTCACGCAGGAGGGCGACATCCGCCTGAAGGCCGACCCGCTCGCGTTCGCGACGGAGATGCCGCCGCAGACCGCGTCGGTGATCCACGAGCCCCGGCACGAGTGGGGGGACGGGGCGTGGATCGAGCAGCGCCGGCAGACCGCGCAGCTCGCGCAGCCGATCTCGATCTACGAGGTGCATCTCGGCTCCTGGCGGCTCAACCCGGCGGAGGGCAACCGATCCCTCAGCTACACCGAGCTCGCCGACGAGCTCGCCGCCTACGTCAGGGACATGGGCTTCACGCACGTCGAGCTGCTGCCGGTCATGGCGCATCCGTACGCGCCGTCGTGGGGCTACCAGGTGACGGGCTACTTCGCACCGACCCCGCGCTACGGCACGCCCGACGAGTTCCGCGCGTTCGTCGACCGCCTCCACCAGGCGGGCATCGGCGTGATCCTCGACTGGGTCCCGGCGCACTTCCCGCGCGACGACTTCGCCCTCGCGCGCTTCGACGGGACGGCGCTCTACGAGCACGAGGACCCGCGCCGCGGCGCGCACCCGGACTGGGGCACGCTCGTGTTCAACTACGGGCGCAACGAGGTCCGCAACTTCCTGCTCGCGAACGCCCTGTACTGGCTGCGCGAGTACCACGCCGACGGCATCCGCGTCGATGCCGTCGCCTCGATGCTCTACCTCGACTACTCGCGCGAGGAGGGCGAGTGGGTGCCGAACCAGTACGGCGGCAACGAGGACCTCGAGGCGGTCGGCTTCCTCAAGGAGTACAACGAGGTCGTCCACGCCCAGGAGCCCGGCGTGATCTCCGCCGCCGAGGAGTCGACCGCGTGGCCGGGCGTGTCGCGCCCCACCTACCTCGGCGGGCTCGGCTTCGGCTTCAAGTGGAACATGGGGTGGATGCACGACACGCTCGCGTTCTTCGAGCACGAGCCGATCCACCGCCGCTGGCACCACCACGAGCTGACCTTCTCGCTCGTCTACGCGTTCACGGAGAACTTCATCCTGCCGCTGTCGCACGACGAGGTCGTGCACGGCAAGGGCTCGATGCTCTCCAAGATGCCGGGCGACCGCTGGCAGCAGCTCGCGAACCTGCGCGCGCTCTACGCGTTCATGTGGGCGCACCCCGGCAAGAAGCTGCTGTTCATGGGCAACGAGATCGCCCAGGAACAGGAGTGGTCCGAGCAGCGCTCGCTCGACTGGCACCTGCTCGAGAACCCGGGGCACTCCGGCGTGCAGTCGCTCGTGCGCGACCTCAACCGCGCCTACCGCGACACGCCCGCCCTGTACGAGCGCGACGACGACCACGAGGCGTTCTGGTGGATCGAGCCGAACGACGCGGCCAACAGCGTGTTCGCGTTCGCGCGCATCGGCCGTGATGCGAGGCGGCCGATCGTGTTCGTCGCCAACCTCACGCCGGTGCCACGCCACGACTACCGGCTCGGGCTCCCCGTGCCGGGCCGCTGGCGCGAGCTCGTCAACACGGACTCGTCGTTCTACGGCGGCTCCGACACGGGGAACTACGGCGGCGTCCAGACGGACGACACGCCCTGGATGGACCAGTACCACTCGGCGGTCCTGACGCTGCCGCCGCTCAGCGCGCTCTGGCTGGTGCCGGAGCCGGAGGAACCCGGCGACTAGCCGTAGAACGGGATGCGCTGGAGCTGTCGCGCCCAGGCGACGCAGCCCTGCATGCCGTAGTTCCAGCCGCGGACGGCCGACTGGTGGCGCCACTCGGGGCGGCCGTGGTTGTGCGCGGTGGTCGTGGCGGACGAGAGGTTCGTGAGCACGTCGAGGTACTCGCGCCAGTCGCCGCGGCCGACGTTGTCCATGTAGCCCCAGTTGTACATCGTGGCGAGCCAGCCGCCGGCCATGCAGTCGGCGAACGCCTCGCTGTACTGGGTGCTGTTCATGAGGCCGCCGCGGAGGTTCATCCACTGCTGCACGCCGTGGCCGTACTCGTGGGCGAGGAGCCCGGCGAACGCCGAGTCGCCGAGGTTCGCGAACGCGGCCTGGCCGAAGGAGGCGGAGAAGCCGATCGTGTTGACGCCGGGGCAGTACATGCCGTTGTAGACGGCGCCGCAGCCGTTGGGCGTCCGGCCGCCGTGCGCGACCTCGTAGACGTACGGCGTCGAGAACCGGCCGCCCATCTCGGGGACGGCGCGCGCGTAGGTGTAGTTGATCCACTGGATCAGGTTCCATCGCTTCTGGGCGTAGGTGCCCTCGAAGCCGAAGAGGCGGCTGCCGGCGGGCGGCCGCGCGGCGAGCAGGATCTGCTCGGCGCCGGGCGACGGCGCGGGCGCCGTGACGACCGCCTCGCGGACGCGGTCGAGGCCGCGCTTGGAGGCGAGCCGCGGCCCGGCGGGGTAGCGGCCGGTGCGCTCCATGCGCTCCTGCAGCTGCTTGGCCTTGGCGGGCGGCAGCGGCTTCGCGACACCGCTCGTGACGATCTTCGGCGCCGCCGCGTCGGCGGCGGCCGGGGCGGCGATCGCGACGGCGGCGGCGATCAGGGCGGCGGTGCGGCGGATGGTGCGCATCGGGGCGGCTCCGAAGGGTTCGACGGTGGGCATGGATCCAGCTTCCCGTCCGCCGCCCGCCGCGCCCAGACGCCCCAGGGGTGGGACCCCGCCACCCCCGGGGCGCGCCGGGCCGTCAGGCCCGGCGCTGCTTGTCGTCCCCGTCGCCCGTGAGGGCGCCGAGGATGCGCCCGAGGATCCCGCCGGGCTTGGCGGCGTCGTCGCTCGCGACGAGCTCCGCCTCCGGCTCCGCGGGCGCGGGGGCGGGCGCCGCCTGCGGGGCGACGTCGCCCAGCTCGTCGGAGGCGAGCTGTGCGCGCATGTCGAGCTCGGTGGCCTCGCCGAGCAGCTCGGCGGCGATCGCGTCCAGCTCGCCGCACTGGCGGCCGACCGCCTCGTCGACCATCGGCTGGATCGTCGAGATGCCCATGCCGGCGCGGACCGTGCCCAGCCCGGCCGCGATGCTCTGCAGCTCGGCGGACCAGCGCCGGAGGGCGTCGGCGGCCGTCTGCAGGTCCGGTGCGTCGATCTCGACGAAGCCGGCGGGCGTCTCGCGGTCGCGGTCGTGCTCGTGGTGATGGTGATGGTGGTGCTCGTGGTGCTCGCCGGCGGCGTCGTCGGGGGTGCCGCCGGTCGGAGCCACCGGGCTCGCGGCGACGGGCTGGCCGGCGACCTCGTCGCGGTGGATGGGCGGCGGCGGGGAGGTCGGCTCGGGGTCCGGCTTCGGTCCCGGGCCCGGGGGCTCCGGCTGCGGGTCCGTCCAGGTGGACTCCTCCACCCCGTACGCGGCGACCTCCACCACGTCGCCGGGCGTGCCGGGCATCCCGTCGGCGGCGATGGCGGCATCCGCCACGTCGACGGGGGCGGCGGGCACGCCCGGCGTGACGTCGCCAGGCGCGGGCGCCGGATGCGGGAGCAGGTCCTGCGCCTGCGTGCCCGGCACCGGCGCAGTGCCGGTCGGGTCGAGCGTGCCGGGCGCAGGGACGGCCGGGTCGGTGCCGGGCGCCGGCGCGGTGCCGGTCGGGTCGAGCGTGCCGGGTGCGGGGACGGCCGGGTCGGTGCCGGGCGCCGGCGCGGTGCCGGTCGGGTCGAGCGTTCCGGGCGCCGGCGCGGTGCCGGTCGGGTCGAGCGTGCCGGGCGCGGGGACGGCCGGGTCGGTGCCGGGCGCCGGCGCGGTGCCGGTCGGGTCGAGCGTTCCGGGCGCCGGCGCGGTGCCGGTCGGGTCGAGCGTGCCGGGCGCGGGGACGGCCGGGTCGGTGCCGGGCGTCGGCGCGGTGCCGGTCGGGTCGGGCATGCCGGGCGTCACCGGCGCGCCGATCGGGGACTGGTTGCCCTGCTGGAGGCCGTCGGGCAGGGGCGGCGGGTCGCCGAGCGCGGCGCCCGTGCCGGTGCCGGGCGCGGGCGGTGCGAGCGCGCCGGGGTCCTGGGCCTGCTCGTGCGGCGGCACCGCGCCGACCTCGCCGGCGCCGAGGCCGGGCTCGGGCATCGAGGCGACCGGACCGGGCGTGCCCGGCTCGCCGGGCGGGCGCTCGGGGACGCCGTCGGGTCCGCTGCTCGTCCCGGGCGCCGGCGGCGCCTCGCCGGCGTCGCCGCGCGGTCCCTCGGCACGGTCGTGCGCCTGCGGTGCCTCGGGCATCGAGGCGACCGGGCCGGGCGTGCCCGGCTCGCCGGGCGGGCGCTCGGGGACGCCGTCGGGTCCGCTGCTCGTCCCGGGCGCCGGCGGCGCCTCGCCGGCGTCGCCGCTGCGGTCGTCGCGCGGCCCGTCGGCACGGTCGCGCGCCTGCGGCGGCTCGGGCGGCCCGTCGCCGCGGGGCGCATCGCGGTCGGGCGGCGGCGTGTCGCGGTCGCCGCGCTCGTGGGGCGGGCGGTCGGCGGGCGACGCGTCGCCGCGCTGCTCGACGCTGCCGGGCGTCGCGGCCGGGTCGCGCGGCGGCGGGGGCGGCGCGTCATGCCGCGGCTCGGCCGCCTCCGGCGGCTTCGGCGGGGTGGGCGGCGGCTCGGGAGGCGCGGCGGCCTCCGGCGGCTTCGGCGGGGTGGGCGGCGGCTCGGGCGGCGCGGCGGCCTCCGGCGGGCTCGGCGGCGTGGGCGGAGGCTCGGGGGGCGCGGCGGCCTCCGGCGGGCTCGGCGGCGTGGGCGGAGGCTCGGGCGGCGCGCCGCCGGGCTCCTGGCTTGGGGTGTCGCTCATGGTCGGCTCGATTCCGTTCGTGGGGTCAGTCGGTGGCGGTGCCGGTCACGATCTGGGCGACGTCGCCGAGCTCGCCGCCCACACGGCGCAGCCGGGCGGTCCGGTCGCGCATCTCGGCGCGGAAGCGCTCGGCCGCCGGACCCTGGAAGTGCAGGTCCTCGGCACGCTGGTCGATCAGGTCGGCGATGCGGGCGACGTCGTCGGCCGCGTTGCGCAACTGGGCGCCGTGGCTCCGCAGCTGCGCGCTGTCTCCGTGCAGGTCCATGGTCATGCTCCTCGTCAGCCGCCGGCCTGGTGGAGGGCGTCGCGGCGGCGGCCCACCTCGACGCCCGCATCCTGCATCGCCGCCTGCAGCCGTCGCAGGCTGGGCTCGAAGTCGCTCGCCCAGGCGCCGCGGAACCGCTCCGCGGCCGGGCCCTGCCAGCGCGTGTCGGCGAGCTGCCGGCCGACGGTGCCCGTCAGCTGCTCGATCACCTGCGCCTGCTCGAGCAGCGACGCCTTGAGGCGTGCCAGCTGCTCGAGGTCTGCTCCCATCTGCGTCATGGTCATGGTCTCCTGTCGAGGTCGGGTCAGCGGATCCGGAAGCCGGCGCGGCCCGCCGCCGAGCGGTTCCCGGCCGCGTCGGTCGCGGTCGCCCGCAGCACGTAACGGCCCGCCGGCAGCCGCTTGCCGCGCAGCGTCCGCGGAGCGGTGAAGCGGTTCTCGCCCGCGACGGCGTTCTGGATGAGCGCCGTGCTGAGCGTGCGCAGCTTCCCGCGGATCCGCCGCTGCACGGCGACGACGACCTCGGAGGGCTCGGACACCGAGTAGAGCGCGGACCGGCCGGCCACGCGCATGGCGCTCAGCACCGGGGCGGTCTGATCGGGGTTGCCACTCTGGAGCGCGGCGACGCGGCGGAGGATCCACGGCTGGATGAACGGCGAGGCGACCCACGTGTAGATCCCCGGCCAGCCGCGCCGGGCGCACCCGTTGCCGAAGCTCACGATGCCGAGCAGCACGTCGGCGCCGCCGGTGCGGCCGACCAGCGGCCCGCCGCTGTCTCCCTGGCACGTGTCGACGCCGCCGCGCCGCTTGGCGGCGCAGAGCTGGAGCGCGGGCTCGTGCGGCGCGACGAAGCGCTCGTACGCCTTCAGGCAGCGCTGGTTGCTCCACAGCGGGACGGAGGCGCCGAGCAGCCGCGGGCTCTTCGGCGCGCCCTCGGCGGTCGCGCCCCAGCCGACGATCCGCGCCCGCGCCCCCTCGCGCAGCTGCGAGGAGAGCGGCGCGAGCCGGACCGGCGCGATCGCCACCGGCCGCGCGAGCACCAGCAGCGCGGCGTCGTGCGTGAAACGGGCCGTGTCGTACTCGGGGTCGCGCAGGATCGCGGTGACGCCGACGGTCTCGCCGCCCGGGGTGTCGAGCTGCGTCTTGCCGAACATGACGTGCAGCGGCTCGGCCGGGGTCTGCGCGCCGGTGAACTCGTCGGTCACGCAGTGCGCGGCCGTGAGCAGGATCGTCGGCGCGATCAGCGAGCCGCCGCAGATCAGCCGGGCGTGCTCGGTGCCGCCCGGGCCGGCCGGCGTCGCGTCGCTGAGGATCGCGCCGAGCCACGGATAGGCGGAGATGTCCACCGGTCCGCCGTTGACGATGGTCGCATGCGCGACCGGCGCGCCGGCGGCGGCGGGCGCCGCGGGAACGCATGCGGCCAGGCCGGCCGCGACCGCGACGGCGGCCCTCCTGATCATCGTGGTGCGGGGCATCCGGCTCCTCCGAATCGCAATGGACCCAACGGATCCTGCGCCCCGTGCGTCCCGGTTGCGAGCAACCCCAGGGGTGGACCCTGCTTCCCTCCGGCACCACCCGAGCGGCGGCATGGCGCGATCACCGCGCGACCTTACCCGAGGGTCAGCGTCCCGGTGCAATGGTCGTTCGGGCGGTTTCGCGTCGGATCAGCGCAGCTCGCGCTGCGTGACGATCCCGGCATCCATCGCGCGCTGGGCGAGCTGGAGGCGCTTCTGGTTGTGCGGCAGGTCGGGCACGGCGAACTTGCGGAAGAGCGTGCGGAGATGCGTCTTGACGCCGTCCACCGAGAGGTACAGCTCGCCCGCGATCTGCTGGTTGGTCGCCGGCGCCGCGAACGCGGAGCTGTCCGCGAACGGACGGCACAGGGCCACGAGCACGCGCTTCTGCATGGTGGTGAGCTCGAGCATCGCGTGCGCGTCGCCGGCGATGCTCGTGGCCGCCGACGCGCCACGATGCGGGTCGACGAACGCGATCACGGAGCGCCCGGTGCGGACCAGGTCGCCGTCCGCGAGCCGCCGCCGGCCCGCCAGCCGCTCGTTGGCCACGAACGTCCCGTTCTGGGAGAGCCCGTCGTCCACGACCGTCCACTCGCCGCCGACGCGCTCGACGACCGCGTGCAGGCGCGAGACCTCGGTGTCCCAGGCGAGCGCGACGTCGTTCTCCTCGCGGCGCCCGATCGTCACGCGCTCGGCGCCGTCGAGCGATCGGATCCGCTGCGCCCCGTCGCCGTCGCGCCAGACGAGGAACGGCGCGTCGAGGCGCTCGGCCTCCAGCCGCGCGCGCAGCTCCTCGGGCGTCGCGCGGTGCGGTGCGAGCGGGGATTCCACGAGCCGACATTACCTCGCGCGAAGTTCGTGGGTCCTCGCCCGTTGTTCAGCGTTCAACCAAAAGGTCGAGTCTCGGCCTTGCAACGGTTGTGACGACCTGGTCGGATAGCCACGGGGGACCAATGGACGGTCGGACGCACAGGCGGCATGGATGGATCGGCGCGATGCTCGCGATCGTCGTCCTCGGGTTGCTCCCGACCGGCGCCCAGGCGGCCGGGGAAACGGTGGGCGAGGCGACCTTCCTGCACTTCGGCAAGCCGGAGTCGATCGATACGACGACCTTCGACACGCAGGCGAGCGAGTACCTGTCCGACCTCGGACCGGGCTACTGCGACGCGGTCATCAACGCCTGGGTCACCAACACCGCCTGGTTCTACGTCACGGGCAACGGGCGCCAACTCACCGCTGCCGCCACCGGCCGCGGCAGCCTCGTCGCCGTCTACGAGGGAAACCCGCTCGCGAGCCCGCCGGGGATCATCGATTGCCGCTTCGCGGAGGACGAGTCGAAGGTCGTCTGGCCGTCGGTCGCCGGCCGGCGCTACCTGATCCAGGTGGGCCGATGCGTCCGGCAGCTCAACGGCAGCAACGTCTTCTGCAACGCCCCGCCGGCGAACCGCCTGACGGTCGCGTCGAGCAGCTCGCCGCCGTCCTACGACACGCGCGCCGGCGCGGTCGACGTGAATCCCGCGGCCCACTACGACAACCACGGCGCCGGTCGCGAGAACGAGACCAACAACTGCGGCACGATCGGGTACGGCAACACGGTCTGGCTGAAGTGGACGGCCCCGACCTGGGGCGTGGCGCGGTTCCAGATGGGCCTGATGACGGGCGTCGTCTCCATCCGGCGGGCCGGCAGCGACGCGGTCGCGGCCTGCGGCCCCGGCGCCGCGGAGGCGCGCGTGGCCAAGGGCGAGACCGTGTGGATCCAGGTCGGCGGCGACGTCCAGGGGGCCAACACGTTCCTCGAGGGCCACTTCACGCTCACGCCGAGCCTGCGCGACCCCGACGACGACAACGACGGCACGCCGAACGCGGGCGACTGCAAGCCGCTGGACGACTCGATCCATCCGGGGCGGCCCGAGATCCGCGACGACGGCACCGACCAGAACTGCTTCGCCGGCGACGACAAGGCGCGCAAGCCCACGACCACGGGCGCGTTCTCCATGTCCGGCGGGCGGCTCACGAAGTTCGCGCTGAACGAGGCGCTCAAGGGCTCGCGCATCGTCGTCACCTGCAAGGGCGGCGCGTGCCGCGACCGCAAGATCGTCGTGAAGCGGCGCCTGAAGCGCGACGTCAAGCGGCTGAAGCTGCCGCGCCGGATCGTCGGGCCGCTGCGCCGCGGCACGCGGATCCGCGTCGAGGTGACCAACCCGCCGGAGTGGATGGGCCGGCGCTTCCAGTGGCGCCTCACGTCGTCCTCGACGTACCGCTACAAGGGCTTCTGCGGCGTCAACGGGCGCTGGAGGAGCTGCTGATGCGGCGCCTGACCGCCATCGCGGCGGTCGTGGCCGTGGCGCTGTTCGCCGGGTCGTTCGCGCTGGCGCGGGACGGTCGGCCGCAGGCCGAGCGCCCGCCCGCGCGCGCCGACGCGGCGCCGGCCGCGCTGTCGACGGTGCCGGTCCCGAGCGACGTCGGGGCGCTGCAGAAACTCGAGGCGCGGTCGCTTCCGGCGCTCGAGCGGGAGCCCGAGCCGGACGAGCCGGACGAGCCGGACGACGGCGGGGACGGCCCGGGCGTGACGCCCACGGTGGTGCCCACGGCGGTCCCGACGGCGGTGCCCACCGCCGTGCCCACCGCGGTCCCGACGGCACAGCCGACGCCGGGCGGGGATGACGGCTGCGACCCCTGCGGATGATGCTGGAGCCCGGCACCGACATCGGCGCGTACCGGATCGAGGGCCTGCTCGGCCGCGGCGGCATGGGCGTCGTCTACGAGGCCACGCAGCACTCGCTCGGGCGCAAGGTCGCGCTCAAGCTGCTCGCCGCGGACCTGTCGCTCGACGAGTCCTTCCGCCGCCGCTTCCGCCGGGAGGGCCGGCTCCAGGCCGGCCTGGACCACGCGCACATCGTCCCGATCTACGAGGCCGGCGAGCTCGAGGACCACGGCCTGTTCATCGCGATGCGGCTCGTGCGCGGGAGCACGCTCAAGGAGCTGGTCAAGTCCGGCGAGCTCGACGGCGAACGGACGCTGCGGCTGCTCAGGCCGGTCGCCGACGCGCTCGACAGCGCGCACGAAGCGGACCTCGTCCATCGCGACATCAAGCCGCAGAACATCCTCGTCGGCCGGCGCGACCATGCCTACCTCGCCGACTTCGGCCTCACGCGCGCGCCCGGGGACACCGCGTTCACCAAGACGGGGCAGTTCGTCGGCACGCTCGACTACATCGCGCCGGAGCAGATCCGGGGCGAGCCGCCCGGGCCGGCCAGCGACCTCTACTCGTTCGCGGCGGTCGCGTACGAGTGCTTCACGGGCACGGTGCCGTTCCCGAAGCCCACCGAGGCGGCCGTCCTGTTCGCGCACATGTCCGATCCGCCGCCGCAGGCCTCGGCGCTGCGGGCCACGCTGCCGCCGGCCGTCGACGACGTGCTCGCCGCCGGGCTGGCGAAGGTCCCGTCGGACCGGCCGGACACGCTGCTCGACTTCATCGCGGCGCTCGAGGCGGCGCTGGCCACGGGCACGCCGGTCGGGCGCCTCGGCCCGCCCGCGCCGCCGGTCGAGCTGCGCGCGGCGCCGCCGACACCGGCGACGATCGAGGCCGCCGACGCCAGCACGGTCGTGCCCCCGCCGCCGGAGGTCGTCACGACCGCCGCCGCGGTCCCGACCGGCGCGCCGACCGAGGCGCTGACGGCGCCCGCGGAAGCCGTGCCGGCCGTCCTGGACGACGATCCGGGCACGAGCACCGCCGTCCACGCGCGCAGCGGCGCGCACACCCTGCCCGACCAGCGCCGGCCGTGGGACCCGCACGCACCCGCGCCGCCGGCCGAGCCGCCCGCCCCCGAGCCCGAGCCCGAGCCGGAGCCGGAGCCCGAGCCGGTCGCGGAACCGGAGCCCGTCCCGGATCCGGTCGCGGAACCGGACGCCGCGCCCGAGCAGGTCACGGAGCCCGTCACGGGGCCGACCCTCCGCGCGGCGCCGGAGCCGGTCTCCGCGCCGAGGATCACCCCCGCGCCGGCCAGGGAAGGCGCCGCGCCGTCGCGGCGCTGGCCGCGGGTCGCCGCGGCCGCGGCCGGCCTGGCGGCCGCCGTGCTCGCCGGGACGCTCGCCGGGGGCACCGGCGAGCGGACCGCGCCCCCCGCCGCCGCGGCGCCGGGCACGGCGACGCTCGAGGCGGGCGCGCTGACGCTGCAGGGCCCTGCGGGCTGGACGGCGCGGGACGCGCCGGATCTCCCCGGGCTCGAGCTCCGCGCCGCGGCCGCGCTCGGCCGCGGCGACGCGACGATCGTGGCCGGGATGACGGACGCCGCGGGCCCCGCCCTGCTGCCCGCCGCCTTCACGGCCGGTCTGAGCGCACCGCCCGCCGCCCGCGAGGCCGTCGAGGCCGGGGAGGCGCAGGCGTACCGCTACGCGGACCTGCGGCACGAGGACGTCGACGGCGAGCTCACCGTGCTGGCCGCGCCGACCACGGCCGGGATCGCGACGATCGCGTGCCTCGGCGGCGCGGACGACCGCGCCCGCTGCGAGACGGCCGCGGGCACGCTCGCCCTGACCGGCGACGCCCGCGCCTTCGCGCTCGGCCCGAGCAAGCGCTACGCGGGCGAGCTCGCCGCCCCGGTCGCCAGGCTCGCCGACAAGCGGGAAGCCGCGATCCGCCGCATGGCGTCCGCGACGACGCCGGACGGGCAGGCCAGGGCGGCCCGCGACGCGGCCTCCGCCTACGCGACCGCCGCGCAGGCCCTCGGCAAGGTCGAGCCGAACCCGCCCGAGCGCGCCGCGCAGCAGGGGCTGGAGCGCGCCGTCGGGCGCGCGCGCAAGCCGTACGCCGCCGCCGCGGACGCGGCACGGGGCGGCCGGCGGCGGGCGTGGGCGCGGGCGCGCACGCGCGCCGCCGCCGCCGACCGGGCCGTCAACCGCGCCCTGGCCCGGTTCGAGGCGCTCGGCTACCGGGTGCGCTGACGTGGAGCTGCGGCTCGTCGTCGAGGCGCCGTCGGGGGCGCGCAGCGACGTCCTCGTCGACGTCGCGCCGGGCACGCCGGCGGCGGAGCTGGTCGGCGAGCTGGGGCGCTACCTCGAGCTGCCCGCCGGCCACGCCGCGTCGGCGCGGGTCGAGCGCTCGGGCCGCACGATCGACGGCGGACGGCCCGTGGAGGAGGCGGGCCTGCGCGACGGCGACCTGCTCGTGCTGGGCAACGGGGCGGGGACCGCCGCGCCCGCGCCCGAGCCGGCGGCGCTCTTCGACCTCGTCGTGCTCGGCGGACCCGACGCCGGCACGCGCCATGCGCTGCCGGCCGGCCGCCACGTGATCGGCCGCGGACCGGGCGCCGGGCTCGTCCTCACCGACCGCTCGATGTCGCGCCGCCACGTCGTCGCCGACGTCGGGCCGGACGGCGTCACCGTCAGCGACGCCGGCTCGAGCAACGGGACCTTCGTGGGCGGCGCCCCGCTCGCGGGGGAGCGCCTGCTGCGCGCCGGCGACCAGGTCGAGGCCGGGCGCTCCCTGCTCGGCTTCGAGCCGCACGCCGTCCGCGCGGCGGTCGAGCCGGACGGCGCCGGCCACGTCGCGTTCAACCGCCCACCGCGCGTCGCGCGGCCCGCACCGCCCGGCGCCGTCGCGCTGGCCGCGCCCCCGCCGGCCCCCGCCCGCGCGCGGCTCCCGCTCGGCGCCGCGGCGATCCCGCTCGCGCTCGGCGCGGTGATGTTCGCCGTGACGGGCAGCCCCTTCAGCCTCATGTTCGGGCTGCTGGCGCCGGCGATGGCCGTCTACTCCTACATGGAGGGCCGGCACAGCGGCCGCCGCGACCACCGGGAGGCGCTCGCGCGCTGGGAGCGGGAGCTCGGCGCGGCCGCGGACGCGCTCGACGCCGCCCGCACCGCCGAGGCCGCCGCGCGCCGCGACGCGGCCCCCGACGCCGCCGCGCTCCGCGCCTGTGCCGGGGCGCTGGACCCGCGGCTCTGGGAGCGGCGCCCGGGCGATCCGGACTTCCTCGCGCTGCGGCTCGGCACCGGCGACCTGCCCGCGGCCGCCCAGCCGGCGCTCGCCCCCGGCGGGGACGACGCGCTGCGCGAGCGCGCCGCCGCCCGGCTGCGGCCCGGCGCCGCGCTGCCGAACGTCCCCGTCGCCGTCCCGCTGGACGGTGGCGCGCTGGGCCTGACCGGGCCGCCCGCCGCCGCGGGCGGCGTCGCGCGCTGGCTCGTGGCCCAGGCGGCGCTCCTGCACTCGCCCCGGGAGCTGGAGATCGCCGTCGCCGTCGACCCTCGGCTCGTCGCGGACTGGGCCTGGGTGAAGTGGCTGCCGCACGTGCGCGGCGACGGGCCCGTGCGCGGCGCCGCGGCGGCCGAGGCGCTGCTCGCCCGCCCGCCCGAGCCCGGCCGCCGGCTGATCCTGATCGACGGCGATCTCGGGCTCGCGCCCAGCGTCCTGGAGGACGCGCTGCGCCACGGGACGAGCGCCGTGTGGCTCGCGCGCGAGGCGCGCGCCGTGCCGGGCGCCTGCACCGCGGTCGCCGAGCTCGACGACGCCGTCGCCGCGCTGCGGCTCGTCGACGTGCGCTCCGGCGACGTCGTGGAGGACGCCGCCTACGAGTCCGTGACGCCCGAGTGGTGCGAGGAGGTCGCCCGGCTCCTGGCACCGGTGCGCGACGCCGGCGCGACCGGCGGCGCGGCGGCGATCCCGGCGCGCGTCTCGCTCCTCGAGCTGCTCGGGCTGCCCGAGCCGACGCCCTCGGCGGTCGCGGAGCGCTGGCGCACCGCCGACGGGCTCAGCGCGCCGATCGGCGTGGCGGCCGACGGGCCGTTCGCGATCGACGCCGGCCAGGTCGAGGGGCTGCGGATGCTGCTCGCCGGCATGCCCGGCACGGGCAAGAGCGAGCTGCTGCAGACGCTGATCGGCGCGCTCGCCGCCACCCATCCGCCCACCCGGCTGACGTTCCTGCTCGTGGACTACAAGGGCGGCGCCGCGTTCGGCGACTGCGCCCGGCTGCCGCACACGGTCGGCATGGTGACCGACCTCGACACCCGGCTCGCCGACCGGGCGCGCACCGCGCTGCTGGCCGAGCTGCGCCGGCGCGAGGCGCTGCTCGCCGGCGCGGGGGCGAAGAGCCTCCGCGAGCTGGCCCGCCGCGATCCGAGCGCGCCGCCCGCGCTCGTGATCGTCGTCGACGAGTTCGCCACGCTCGTGCGCGAGGTGCCCGCGTTCCTCGACACGCTCGTCGACGTGGCCCAGCGCGGGCGCAGCCTCGGACTGCACCTCGTGCTCGCCACCCAGCGGCCGCGCGGCGCGGTCAGCGACGCCCTGCGCGCCAACACGAACCTGCGGCTGGCGATGCGGGTGGCGGACGAGGGCGAGAGCCGCGACGTCATCGAGGCGCCCGACGCGGCGTCGATCCCCGCCGGCCTGCCGGGCCGCGCGATCGCGCTGACGGGCCGCGGACCGGGCGGGGCGCCGGCGCTCGTCGAGCTCCAGGTCGCCTACGCGGGCGGGCGCAGCACCGGGATCGCCGACCGCGGCGGGGTCCGCGTGCGTGCGCTCGGGCGCAGCGTCCAGGACCAGGCGCTCGAGCGCGTGCTCTCCTCGCTGGGCGGCACGCGGCCCAGCGACCTGCAGCTCCTGATCGGGTGCGCCCAGGCGGCGGCCGAGCGCGAGCAGCTGCCCGCGCCGCGTCCGCCGTGGCTGCCCGCGCTCCCCGAGCGGCTCGACCTGGACGATCTCGACCCCGGGACGCCGGCGCGGCCGGTGCTCGGCCTCGTCGACGATCCGGCGGAGCAGGCGCAGCGTCCGTTCGACCTCGACCTGGAACGCGACGGCGGCATGCTCGTCTACGGCGCGAGCGGCAGCGGCCGCACGGCGCTGCTGCGCACGCTGGCCTGCTCGCTGGCCGCCTCCGCCGCGCCGGGCGAGCTGCAGGTCTACGCGCTCGACTTCGCCAGCCGCGCGCTCGGCGACCTGGAGGCGCTGCCGCACGTGGGGGCGGTGATCGCCGCGGACGACGAGGAGCGGGTGCTGCGGCTCCTGGGCGCGCTGCGTCGCGCCGTGACGGCACGCCGGGCGCGCGTCGCCGCCGGCGGTAAGCCCGGGGACGCCGGGTTCCCGCGCGTCGTGCTGCTCCTCGACGGCTACGCGGGCTTCAGCGCGGCGTTCGAGCGCGTCCGCCACGGCGAGCCCGTGCAGGCGCTCGCGCGGCTCGCCGCCGACGGCCGCCCGCTCGGCCTGCACCTCGTCGTCACCGCGGACCGCCGCGCCGACGTCCCGGGCGCGCTGGCCGGCGTGCTCGGCGAGCGGGTCGTGCTCCGGCTCGCGGCCGAGGACGAGTACACGGCGCTCGGCGTGCCCCGCGCCGCGTTCGCCGGCGCGAGCCTGCCGCCGGGACGCGGGTTCACCCGCGACGGCCGCGAGCTGCAGGTCGCGTGGACCGACGCGGCGGCGCTCGCCGCCGTGGCGCGGGCCGCGGCGGAGGCGCACCCGGGCCAGGCGGCCCCGGGCGTCGGCCGGCTGCCCGCGCGCGTGGCCCGCGCCCGGCTCGGCACCCCCGCGACGGCGCTCACGGCGATCCTCGGGATCGACGCCGACCAGCTGGAGCCGGTCGCCGTCAGCCTCGCCGAGCAGCACCTGCTCGTCGCGGGGCCGCACCGGTCGGGTGCGAGCACGGCGCTGGCGACGCTCGCCGCATCCCTGCGCGACGGCTCGCCGAGCCTTCCCCTGCACCTCCTCGCCCCCAGGCGCTCGCCGCTCACCGACCTCGAGCTGTGGGACAGCGCCGCCGAGGGGCCCGAGGCGTGCGCCGCGCTCGCCGCCCGGCTCGCGGAGGCCGAGGCGCCCTGCGTCGTCGTGCTCGACGACGGGCTCGAGCTCGCCGAGGGCGCCGCCGCCCCGGCGCTCGAGGCCCTGCTGCGCCGCGGCCGCGACGCCCCGGTGCGCCTCGTCGCCGCGGTCGACGTGCACGGCGTCCAGCGCGTGTTCGGCGGGTGGCTGCGCGACCTGCGCGCCGGGTCCAGCGGGCTGCTGCTTCAGCCCGCCGACAGCGCGGGCGACGTCCTGGGCGTGCGCCTGCCGCCCGGCGGCGTCGCGCTGCCGCCGGGCCGCGGCTTCCTGGTGGAGCGCGGCGCGGCGCGCCTGGTCCAGGTCGGCGGTCTAGCGCCGCGCGGCTGACGACGACCGTGCGCGTCGTGTTGCGCAGGTGCGCACCGCCGTCGCGCGGCTCGACCCGGACCCGGTAGGCGGCCGCCCGGCGCAGCCGCCGGACGCGGAACCGGTACGTCGAGGCGTTCGTGCTCGGCGTCGCGACCGGCTTGCGGCGGATCCGCACCCAGCCGCCCGCGCGGGTGCGGCGCTGGAGCGTCGCGCGGCCGGCCGGGATGCCCGGGTTGGCGCTGCCCTCGAGCCGCTGGAAGCGGCGGGTCTTGCGGGCCCGGTGCAGGCCCGCGCGGACGCGGACGAGGGCGCCGACCTCCGTGCTCGCCGACGACGGCGTGGTGCGCGTGACCGCCCGGAAGCGCGTCGCGAGGAAGACCGGGCGGGCGGGGAAGCGGAACTCGCCGGTGCGCCCGGAGCGCGCCGTCGCGACCTCGTGGAAGCCGGCGTCGAACGGGAACGAGCTCTGCTCGAGCGCCACGGTCAGCCCGTTCACGCCCGCGCCGGCCACGCGGCCGCTGAGCGCGACGGTGCCGCTCCACTGCGTGGTGTCGGGGAACACGCGGAGCGTCACGCCGCTGAGGGCGCGCAGCGTCGTGAACGTCGCGGTGCCGCTGCGCTTGACGCCGGCCGCGTTCGTCGCGACCACGCGCCAGTAGATCTTGGTGTAGGACGGCAGGTCCTCGAGCCCCACCGCGACGGTCACGCCGCCGCCCTGGCCGGGCTGCAGCGTCTGGTCCGGCGTGCGGTTGCCGAACGACGTCGAGGTGCCCCACTCCACGTGCCACGTCGTGACCGCGCGGTTCGGCGTGATCCGCGCGCTCAGGCGGGCCGTGGTCGCCGTCTTCTCGACGGTCGTGAGGCGCGCGATCGTCGGGACCGTCGGATTGACCGGGGCGGGCGCGGTCTTGACCGTCTGGTCCGCGCCCGCCACGCCGCCCGCGACGAGCCGGTAGTGGTAGGTCGTGTTGGCCGAGAGCCCGGTGGCGGTCGCCTGCACGGGCACGTCGCCCCCGCCCGCGGGGATCGACTGGTCCGGCGTCGAGACGCCGTAGGCGGTCGTGGTCCCGAGCTCGAAGTGCGCGGTCGTCGCGGCGGCGCCGGGGGTCACGCTGCCGGTCAGAGTCACCGACGTGGCGCCGACACCCTGGGCGGGGCCGGTCGTGACCGCCGGATCCTGGGCGGCGGCGGTGGCCGGCGCGAGCGCGACGGCGAGCAGGGCGGTGAGGAGCAGGCGCATACCCCCACCCCAACACGGGGACGCGGCGGAAGCTGCGGCGGCGCCGAGGTGTAGCCGGACGGCGGCTGGGTAGGGTCGAGGCCGATGCTCCCCGGTCCCCCGTATCCGTGGGACGCGCCGCTCGGCGCGTTCCCGTCCCCGACGGGCTCCACGACCTTCCGCGTGTGGGCGCCGCGCGCGCAGGAGCTGGCGCTCGACCGCGACGGCGCGCGCTCCCGGCTCGAGCCGGAGGGCGGCGGGATCTTCGCCGTCGAGGCGCCCGCGGCGCCCGGCTCGGACTACGCGTACGTGGTCGACGGCGTGACGCTGCCGGACCCCTGCACGCGCTGGCAGCCGGACGGGGTGCGCGGCCCGTCGCGCGTGCTCGACCCCGCCGCGTTCGCCTGGACGGACGCCGGCTGGGAGCCGCACGCCCTCCGCGACACCGTGCTCTACGAGCTGCACGTCGGCACGTTCACGCCCGAGGGGACGTTCGACGCCGCCATCCCGCACCTGGCGGGGCTGCGCGAGCTGGGGATCACGACGATCGAGCTGATGCCGATCGCCGAGTTCCCGGGCGGCCACGGCTGGGGCTACGACGGGATCTACCTCTCCGCCCCCCACTCGGCCTACGGCGGCCCGCTCGCCCTGCAGCGGCTCGTCGACGCCGCGCACGGCGCCGGCCTCGCCGTCGTGCTCGACGTCGTCTACAACCACCTGGGCGCGTCCGGCGTCCGGGCGATGGAGGCGTTCGGCCCGTACCACACCGCGAAGTACGCGACGCCGTGGGGCGAGGCGATCAACCTCGACGACGCGGGCGCGGACCCCGTGCGCGAGTGGATCCTCCAGTCGGCCGAGCAGTGGATCCGCGACTTCCACGTCGACGGCCTGCGGCTCGACGCGATCCACGCGCTCGCCGACTCCGGCCCCGAGCACATCGTGGCCGCGATCGCCCGGCGCGTGCACGGCACGAACCCGCGCGCCCTGGTGATCGCCGAGTCCGGGATGAACGACCCGAAGGTGATGCGCGCGCCCGAGCGCGGCGGCTGGGGCTGCGACGCGGCCTGGGCCGACGACTTCCACCACGCGCTGCGCGTCGCCCTGACCGGTGACACCGACGGCTGGTACGAGGAGTTCACCGACCTCGGCACGCTCGTGAAGGCCTTCCACCGCCCCCACGTGCACGACGGCGGGTACTCGACCTTCCGCGGCCGCCGCTTCGGCGCCCGCGCCGACGACCTGCCGCCCGAGGCCTTCGTCGTGTTCTCCAGCGACCACGACCAGGTCGGCAACCGCGCGTACGGCGACCGGCTGCCCGAGCGCGCACGCCCGCTCGCTGCTCTGCTTACCTGTCTGGCCCCGTTCACGCCGATGCTCTTCCAGGGGGAGGAGTACGGCGAGTGCGGGCCCTTCCAGTTCTTCTCGGACCACATCGACGACGAGATCGCCACCGCCACCCGCGAGGGGCGCCGGCGCGAGTTCGCCGCGTTCGCGGCGTTCGGCGAGGAGATCCCCGACCCTCAGGACCCCATGACCTTCGAGCACTCCAAGCTGACCCGCGAGGGCGCCCCCGACGGGATGCGCGCGCTCTACACCGAGGCGCTGGCGCTGCGGCGCGAGCTCGTGGGCACGGAGGCCGAGGCGCATGCCGACGGCCGGCGGCTCACCGTCCGCCGCGGCCCCTGCACGATCCTGGCCAACTTCGGCGACGAGCCGTGGCCCCTGCCGGGCGAGCCCGTGCTCACCGCCGGCGAGGTGCGCGACGGCGCGCTGGCGCCGCTCGCCGGGGCGGTGCTCCGATGAGGGAGTTCTGGCCCGGCTCGCCGTTCCCGCTCGGCGCGACGTGGGACGGCGGCGGCACGAACTTCTCGCTCTTCACGGAGAACGCGACGCAGGTCGACCTGTGCCTCTTCGACGAGGACGGCGCCGAGGAGTGCATCCCGCTCTCCGAGCGCACCGCGTTCAACTGGCACGGCTACCTCCCGCTGGTCGGCCCGGGACAGCGCTACGGCTGGCGCGTCCACGGCCCCTACGCCCCCGCCGAGGGCCACCGCTTCAACCCCAGCAAGCTCCTGCTCGACCCGTACGCGAAGTCGATCGAGGGCCCGATCCGGTTCGACCGCGGCAACGTCCTCCCGTACGTCCCGACGGGCGAGCCGGACGCCGACCTCGAGCGCGACGACGAGGACGACGCCGACGCGATCCCGAAGTGCGTGGTGATCGACCCGCGCTTCGACTGGGAGGGCGACCGCCCGCTGCGCACGCCGTGGAACCAGACCGTGATCTACGAGGCGCACGTCAAGGGGTTCACGAAGCTGCGGCCCGGCGTGCGCGAGGACCTGCGCGGCACCTACGCCGGGCTGGCCGACCAGGACGCGATCGCGCATCTCAAGGCGCTCGGCGTGACCGCGGTCGAGCTGCTGCCGGTCCACCACATCGCCGACGAGGACTTCCTGCACCCCAGGGGGCTGACGAACTACTGGGGCTACTCGTCGATCGGGTTCTTCGCGCCCCACTCCTCCTACGCCGCCACCGGCGAGGGCGGGCAGGAGGTGCGCGAGTTCAAGGGCATGGTCAAGGCGCTGCACCGCGCGGGCATCGAGGTGATCCTCGACGTGGTCTACAACCACACCGCGGAGGGCAACCACCTGGGCCCGATGCTGTGCTTCAAGGGCGTCGACAACAAGAGCTACTACCGGCTCTCGCCCGAGGACCCGCGCCACTACATGGACTTCACCGGCACGGGCAACTCGCTCAACGTCGTGCACCCGAGCGTCCTGCGGCTGATCATGGACTCGCTGCGCTACTGGGTCACGGAGTGCCACGTCGACGGGTTCCGCTTCGACCTCGCCTCCGCGCTCGCGCGCGAGCTCTACGACGTCGACCGACTGTCGGCGTTCTTCGACGTGATCCACCAGGACCCGATCCTCTCCCAGGTCAAGCTGATCGCCGAGCCGTGGGACGTCGGGCCCGGCGGCTACCAGGTCGGCAACTTCCCGGTCCTGTGGTCGGAGTGGAACGGGATCTACCGCGACACGATGCGCGACTTCTGGCGCGGCCAGGCCGACGGCGGGGAGTTCGCGCGCCGGCTGACCGGGTCCAGCGACCTCTACCAGGACGACGGCCGCCGCCCGTTCGCCTCGGTCAACTTCATCACGGCGCACGACGGGTTCACCCTGCGCGACCTGGTCTCCTACAACGGCAAGCACAACGACGCCAACCAGGAGGACAACCGCGACGGGACCGACGACAACCGGTCCTGGAACCACGGGGTGGAGGGCGAGACCGACGATCCCGAGGTCAACGCGCTGCGCGAGCGCCAGCAGCGCAACCTCCTCGCCACGCTGCTGCTCTCCCAGGGCGCCCCGATGCTGCTCGGCGGGGACGAGCTCGCGCGCACGCAGGGCGGCAACAACAACGGCTGGTGCCAGGACAACGAGATCTCCTGGTTCGACTGGGAGCTCGACGAGCGCGCCGAGCGCATGCTCGCCTTCACGCAGCGGCTGATCACCCTGCGCCGCGCGCACCCGGTCTTCCACCGGCGCGACTTCCTGACCGGCGAGGACCGGGCCGGCTCTGGGCTGCCCGACGCGTGGTGGTTCCGGCCCGACGGGCGGCGCATGACCCAGCACGACTGGGGCACGGGCGCCCACGTGCTGGGCCTGTTCCTCAACGGCGAGGGCATCACCGCGCCCGGGCCGGAGGGCGAGCGGGTCGAGGACGACTCGTTCGTGCTGCTCTTCAACGCCTCGGGCGAGGACGTCGGGTTCCGCCTGCCGACGCGCCGCTTCGGCGCGCGCTGGTCGGTCCTGCTCGACACCGCGGAGCCCGACGGCGAGGCGGGCGCCGTGACGGCGTCGGCGCAGGAGGAGCTGCGCCTGACGGCGCGCTCGCTGAAGCTGCTGCGGCGCGTGGACTAAGTGGACCACTAGTGGCCGAGTTCCGTGCGACCTACCGGCTCCAGCTCGGGCCTGACCTGACGTTCGCGGGCGCCGAGGCGCTCGTGCCCTACCTGCGCGAGCTCGGCGTCTCGCACCTCTACCTGTCGCCGTCGTTCGCCGCGCGCGAGGGGTCGACGCACGGCTACGACGTGGTCGACCCGACCCGTTTCTCGGAGGCCCTCGGCGGCGAGGCCGGCTTCCGCTCGCTCGCGGCGGCGGCGCGCGCGGCCGGCCTCGGGATCGTGCTCGACATCGTGCCGAACCACATGGCGACGGACGCAGCGAACCCGTACTGGTCCGACCCGCAGCGGCGCGCGCGCTTCTTCGACCTCGACCCGGAGACCGGCCGGCACCGGCGCTTCTTCGACATCGACCATCTCGCGGGCGTGCGCCAGGAGGACCCGGCCGTGTTCGCCGAGACGCACCGGCTCGCCCTCGCGCTGGTCCGCGACGGCGTGGTGGACGGGCTGCGGATCGACCATCCCGACGGCCTCGCCGATCCCGAGGGGTACCTCGAGCGGCTGCGCGACGGCGGCGCCGCGCACGTCTGGGTGGAGAAGATCCTCGACCCCGGCGAGCAGCTGCGCGACTGGCCGGTGGAGGGCACGGTCGGCTACGAGTTCCTCAACGACGTCGCCGCCCTGTTCGTCGACCCCGCGGGCGAGGCGCCGCTCACCGCACTGTGGGAGGAGCTCGCGGGCGACGCGCGGCCGTTCGGCGCCTGGGCGCAAGAGGCCAAGCTCGAGCAGGCGCGCACGACGTTCGCGCCCGACGTCGACCGGCTGCGGCGCGACCGGCCCGGCGTCGAGGGGCTCGAGGCGGCGCTCGCGGCGCTGCCCGTCTACCGCACCTACATCCGCGGGACGCCGGCCCCGGCCGACCGCGCCGTGCTGCGCGAGGCCGGGCTGGAGGCCTGGCTCGAGGGCGCGCCGGGCGCGTTCGTCACGCGGTTCCAGCAGACGACGCCGCCCGTGATGGCGAAGGGCGTCGAGGACACCGCGTTCTATCGCTACGTGCGGCTGCTCGCGCACAACGACGTCGGCGGCGACCCGAGCCGCTGGTCGCTCCCGGTGCACGCCTTCCACGCCGCCAACGCCACCCGCGCCGCGCGCTTCCCGCGGCACCTGCTCGCCTCCCAGACGCACGACACGAAGCGCTCGGGCGACGCGCGCGCCCGGCTCGGGGCACTCGCCGGCATGGCGGAGGACTGGGTCGCGGCGGTGCGCTCCTGGCGGGAGCGCAACGCGCCGCTGCGCGCGGACGGCGCGCCCGACGCGGTCGAGGAGTACACCATCCTCCAGACGCTCGTGGCCGCGTGGCCGCTGGAGCCCGACCGCCTGTGCGCGTACCTGGAGAAGGCGATGCGGGAGGCCAAGCGCAACACGACCTGGGTCGCGCCGGACGCCGCATGGGAGGGGCGCGTGCTCGGCTACTGCCGCGCGCTGTACGACCACGCCCCGTTCCGCGCGGCCTTCGACCCGTTCGCCGCGCGCGTGGCGGAGGCCGGCGAGCGCCACGCCCTGTGCCAGACCGCGCTCAAGCTGACCGTGCCCGGCGTCCCCGACGTCTACCAGGGCGACGAGCTCGTCTCGCTCGCCCTCGTCGACCCCGACAACCGCCGGCCCGTCGACTGGGAG
This sequence comes from uncultured Solirubrobacteraceae bacterium, assembly GCA_963827335.1. Taxonomy (GTDB): domain Bacteria; phylum Actinomycetota; class Thermoleophilia; order Solirubrobacterales; family Solirubrobacteraceae; genus DASQMT01. The sequence goes on along the minus strand of CAWHAP010000017.1, from coordinate 49,033 downwards.
CGCCGCCGGGCGCTGCTGCGCGACGGAGCGCCCGCCGACACGCCCGACGGGCGCAAGCTGCGGCTGATCCGCGACCTGCTCGCGCTCCGCGCGCGCCGGCCGGAGGCCTTCGCCGGCGCCTACGCACCGCTCGACGCGGGCCCGGACGCGGTCGCCTTCCTGCGCGGGGACGCGGTGGCGGTGACGGTGCCTGTGCGCGGCGCGCCGGCCGGGCCGCCGCTGCCGGCGGGTGACTGGCGGCCGGTGACCGATCCCGCGGCGCTGGCCGGGATCGACGTGCGCGAGCGCGTCTGACGCCGGCGAGCGCTTCGCGGTCGCCTCGTCAGGTCCGGGCGCGGCGGCGGCGGTCGTAGAGCAGCCGCAGCGTGGCGGGCCGGCGCTGCCGGTGGGCCTCGCGGTAGATCAGGAGCAGGCACGCCGCGACGGCGGCGAGCCACACCCCGAGGAGGAGCCAGCCGACCTCGACGCCGGCGATGAGCACGAGCAGGTGGACCACGCTCCCTGCGTGCCCGATCTCCGGCGGTTCATGCCACCGTTCATGGGTCGGTCGCGCGGCTACTCGCGGCCATCACGCATTCGACTGGGAAGGGCGGGCGGGCGCGGCCACCCTGGAGGCATGACCCAGACCGCCGCCGTCCCCACCGTCACCGACGACGCCTTCGCCGCCGAGGTGCTCGAGTCCGAGCTGCCCGTGCTCGTCGACTTCACCGCCGCCTGGTGCCCGCCCTGCCGCGTGATGAAGCCCGTGCTCGCCGAGCTGAACGCCGAGCGCGACGACCTGCGCGTCGTCCAGCTCGACGTGGACGCCGACCAGCGCACCGCCGCCGAGTACGGCGTCCTCTCCATGCCCACGTTCATCCTGTTCCGCGGCGGGCGCGAGGTGAAGCGCCTCGTCGGCGCGCGCCCGCGCCGCCGGCTGGAGCAGGACCTAGCCGAGGTCCTCTAGCAGCGCCTCGCGCAGCAGCCGGCCGGCGGGCGACTCGCGCCCGGCGGGCACGAGCAGCGCCACGCGGTGGGGCGGCGCCGGGCCGGCCAGGTCCGGCGCCGCCACGTCGGGCCCGGGCGGCTCGAGCCACGAAGCCGGCACGACGCTCACGCCCAGCCCGGCGTGCGCGAGGAAGCGCACCGTCGCCGGGTCGGAGACCTCGAAGAGCGGCACCGGGCTGAAGCCCGCCGCCTGGCACGCCGCCATGACCGTCTCGCGCAGCGCGGTCCCCGGTTCGGCGAGGATGAACGGCCGCCCGCGCAGGTCGGCCGGCGCGACCGCGTCCGCGCCGGCGAGCGGGTCGTCCGGCGCCAGCAGCACCTTGAGCGGCTGCTCGGCGAGGGCGATCGCCTCGACGCCCGGCGGGGCCGGTCCGTGCGGGCTGGCCACGCCGACGTCCGCGGCCCCGCTCGCCACGAGGCCGGCGATCTCGGCGGCCGGGGCGTGACGCAGCGCGATCTGCAGACCCGGGTGCGCGCGGTGGAACGCGGCGAGCGCGGCGGGCAGCCGCGGCGAGTCCGTCGTGGTGGCCGCCACGCGCACGCGCCCGCGCGTGACCCCGGCGTGCCGGTCCAGGGCGGCGCGCGCGCCGGCCACCTCGGCGAGGATCGCCTCCGCGCGGGGCAGCAGCTCCTCGCCGGCCGGCGTCAGCTCCGCGCCGCGCGGCGTGCGCCGCAGCAGCGCGACCCCCAGCTCGGCCTCCAGGCGGCGCACCTGCTGCGACAGCGCGGACTGGGTGACCCACAGCTCCTCGGCGGCGCGCGTGAAGCGCCCGTGGCGCGCCACGGCGACGAAGTACTCGAGCCGCCGCAGCTCCAAGGGTCCTCAGCGCGCGGTCCAGCCCGCGTCCATCACGAACGGCGCGCCGGTGAACGCCGCGCCGGCGGGGCCGAGCAGGAAGCGCACCGCATCGGCGACCTCGGACGGCTCGATCAGGCGCTTGAGCACGTGCGGCGCGAGGATGACCTCCTCGAGCACCTGCTCCTCGGGCACGCCGTGGGCGCGCGCCTGGTCGGCGAGCTGCGCCTCGACGAGCGGCGTGCGCACGAAGCCGGGGCAGATCGCGGTCGCGGCGATGCCCTGGTCGGCGCCCTCGAGCGCGAGCGTCTTGACCAGCCCGAGCACGCCGTGCTTGGCCGACACGTAGCCGGCCTTGAACGGGGAGGCGACGAGGCCGTGCGCGGAGGCGATCGCCAGGAAGCGGCCCTGCCCGCTCGCGGCGAGGTGGGGCCAGCCGTGGCGGGCGAGCAGGAACGGGCTCGTGAGCAGGATCGCCAGCAGCGCGTCCCAGCGGTCCTCGTCGAACTCGGCGACGGGCGCGACGTGCTGGAAGCCCGCGTTGGCCACGATCGTGTCGAGCCCGCCGAAGGCCGCGACCGCGCGCTCCACGGCGCCGCGGTTGCCCGCGCGCGTCGTGAGGTCGGCCGCGAACGGCTCGCCGGGGCCGTCGGGGTCGGGCTCGAGGTCGACGGCCAGCACCCGCGCGCCGTCGTCGGCGAGCGCCTGCGCGATCGCGCGCCCGATCCCGCTCGCCGCCCCGGTGACGATCGCCTTGCGGCCCACGGCGGGGACGTTAGCCGGTGTCCGGCGCGACCGCCGCTAAGGCACGGCATGGGCGATCGCCCGATGCGCGCGGACGGTGCTCAGCCCTAGCGTCGGAGCCCTACCCCGTCTGGAGGTCTCGCATGTCCACCGTCACCGACGCGTCCACCGGCTGGCAGCTCGACGGCGACAGCGCCGCCGCGTACGAGCGCTACCTCGTCCCGGCGATCTTCGCGCCGTTCGCCCGCAGCCTCGTCGCGCTCGGCGCGCCCGCCGCGGGGGAGCGCGCGCTCGACCTGGCGTGCGGCACGGGCATCGTCGCCCGGCACGTGGCGCCACTCGTCGCACCGGGCGGGCGGGTCGTGGGCGTCGACGTCAACGCCGGCATGCTCGCGGTCGCCGCGGCGACGGTCCCGGGCGTCGAGTGGGTGAAGGCGGACGCCGCGGCGTTGCCGTTCGCCGACGGCGCCTTCGACGTGGGGTTCTGCGAGCAGGCGCTGATGTTCTTCCCCGACCGCGCCGCGGCGCTGCGTGAGCTGCGCCGCGTACTCGTGCCCGGCGGCCGCGTCGCGCTGAGCGTCTGGCGCGGGTCGGAGCAGAACTGGGTCTACGAGGCGGTCGCGGCCGCGCTCGAGCGCCACGCCGGCCCGGAGGCGGGCGCGATGATGCGCTCGCCGTTCCCCGTCTGGGACGCGGCCGAGCTTCGCGGGATGCTGGCCGAGGCGGGCTTCCGCGACGTCCGGATGCGGCTCGAGATCGGCGTGGAGGAGTGGCCGTCGGCGGCGGAGCTGCTGCGCCGCGAGGCGGCGAGCTCGCCGCTTGCGGGACCGATCGGGGCCCTGGAGCACGCCGCCCGCGACGCGCTGATCGCCGACATCGCAGCGGCGCTGCGCGATTACACCGACGACGACCGCATCGTCTTCCCGATCGAGACTCACGTCGCGACGGGGCGGGCCTGATGCGCGCGGCCTTCACCCTCGCGCTGCTCGCGTTCCTGCTCGCGACGCCCGCGATCACGCCCGCGGCGGAACGTGGACGCGGCACGGCCTCGCGCGGCGCGAGCGAGCCACCGCCGCCGTCCCAGCGCCTGCCGGCGTCCGGGACGTGCCCGCGCGGCTACGACCTGGTCGGGGACCCGTCGCTGCGCGCCCGCTGCTTCGCGACGCGGCCGTCGCGCATCTGGTACCGAGCTCCGGTGATCCAGGAGCGCACCCTGACCGGCCCGGTCGGCTCCGATCTGCTCGGGCGCTTCCGCCCGCGCATCGGCGGGGCGTTCGGCCGGCGCGTCATCCGGCTCGCAAAGACGGTCGGGCCGGTCGGCCGGTCCGGACGCAGCGCGCGCTTCGCTCTCACGCTCGCGCGCGCGGAGCGCGGGTCCGGGGACACCGCCAAGGTGCGGCGCTTCCTGCGCGGCCGCCGGTTCAGCACGTTCCGCTCCACCGGCACGCTGGAGGTCCCGTCCTCCGTCGAGCGCCACTACGACTTCTGCCCGCGCGGCCGCGTCCGCTACGAGTCGACATTCCTGCACACCGGGCTGGAGGAGATCGACCCGCCGGTCGACGTCCGCACCGGCCGCTGGCAGGTGGTGCGAGCGGACATCGCGCCCGACGGCTTCGGCACCGCACGGATCCGGCTCGTCGCCGACACGGGCGAGCGCGGCGCGGTCGTGCTCGCCGCGACGGAGCGCGGCTTCACGCTCGGCGGGGAGGTCGCCGAGGTCACGTCCAGCCCCGTCTGCGGGCGGGGCTGAGCCATGCGCGTACGACGCACGCTCGCCGGCCTCGCGGCCGCGGCGGCGCTGGTGACGACGGACGACTGGCGCTCGACGACATCTGCAACGGGTCGACCGAGGATCCCCGCTCCGCCCTGATCGTCGGCTTCGCGTGCCTCGGCCGGGACGCCTCCGAGGGTCCCGAGAAGCCGACGGCGGCGTTCAGCATCGACCCGAACCCGACCGTCCCGGGCGACCATGTGCTCCTGCAGGGCGCCGCGCACTCGATCGCCGCGGATGGTGCAAGCATCGTGACCTACGCGTGGGAGCTGGACGAGTCCGGCGCGGGGAGGGAGGCGGCCGAGTTCGACGACGCCAGCGGGCCGACGCTGTTCCTCCCACTGCAGCTCCCCGCCAATGGAGCGGCGATCCGCACGATCGGCCTGCGGGTGACCGATTCCAACGGACTCGAGGACGTGGTCTTCCACGAGCTGCACTTCTCGGGCACCACCGGCCCGAGCACCGAGCTCGACGTCCGGCCGGACCCGGCGGGCGCCGACGTCAGCGCGATCGCCCGGGCGGCGGCGCGCCGCGCCCACCGGCCGCGCGGACGGCGCTTCCGGGCGCGGCTGCGCGGAGCGTCGCTCGCGCTCGACCTCGCCGCGATGACGATCCGCGGGCCGGTCGGCCGGATCCGTCGTGTCCCGGCCGACGGCCGGCTCGTGGTCCGCATGGCGGGCTCCGCGGGCTCCGGCGGGCCGCGGATCCTCGGGGGGACGGGCGCGGCGGCGCGCCTCGCGGCGCGCGCCAGGTTCCGCGTGCACGCGGCGGGCGGCGCGCTGCGGCTGCGCGGGCGCGTCCGCACTCGCGCCCGCCCGGCCCGGCTGCCGCCGCCCGGATGCGGCCGGACGTGACGCGCCGGTGACGGAGGTCGATAATCGGCCGGTGGCGCGCCGGGTCTCGAGCCCCGTCTTCGTCGGCCGTGCGGAGGAGCTCCGGACGCTGGACGGCGCCCTCGCGGCGGCCCGCGGCGGGACGGCGCGCACGGTGCTCGTCTCGGGCGAGTCGGGCGTCGGCAAGACCCGCCTGCTGACCGAGTTCTCCGCGCGCGCGTGCGCCGGGGGCGCCCGCGTGCTCACGGGCGCCTGCATCGAGCTCGGCGAGGGCGAGCTGCCGCTCGCGCCGGTGGCCGGCGTGCTGCGAGGACTGGGGTACGCCCTCGACGGCGACGCGCTCGACGCGGTGCTCGGGCCGGCGCGACCGGCCCTCGCGCACCTGCACCCGGGGCTGCAGGGCGCGGGGGACGCGGCGCCGGTGGCGGATCAGGGGCGCCTGTTCGAGCTGCTGCTCGGCACGCTCGCGCGACTGAGCGAGCGCGCCCCGCTGATCGTCGCCGTCGAGGACCTGCACTGGGCCGACCGCTCGACCCGCAACCTGCTCGCGTTCCTGATCCGCAACCTGCGCGACGAGTGCCTGCTGCTGGTCGCCACCTATCGCAGCGACGAGCTGCACCGCCGCCATCCGCTGCGCCCCTTCCTGGCCGCGCAGGAGCGTGCACGCGGCGTCGAGCGGATCGAGCTGGACCGGTTCGGCGCGGCCGAGCTGGCCGAGCAGCTCACCGCGATCCTCGGCGCGCCGCCCGAGCGCGAGCTCGCCCGGCGGCTTCTGGAGCGCTCCGACGGCAACCCGTTCTTCGCGGAGGAGCTGCTGGCCGCGGCGCGCACGGGAGCCGAGGGGGACCTGCCGGAGACGGTGCGCGACGCGCTCATGCTGCGGATCGAGCGGCTCGCCCCGGCCGCGCAGTCCGTCCTGAGCGTGGCGGCGGCGGCCGGCGCGCGCGTGCGGCATCCCCTGCTGCTCGCCGCGGCCGGCCTCCCGGAGGACGCGCTCGACGACGCGCTGCGGGAGCTGGTCACCCATCACGCGCTCGTGCCCGGCGACGACGGCTACGCGTTCCGGCACGCGCTCCTCCGCGAGGCCGTCTACTCGGATCTGATGCCGGGCGAGCGCAGCCGGGTCCACGCCGCGCTGGCCCGCGCGCTCGACGCGCGCCCCGAGCTGGCCGCCGACGGCGACGCGACGTCGGCGGCCGCGCGGGCGCATCACTGGTGGTCCGCGCACCAGCTCGACGAGGCGCTCGCCGCGTCCGTCGAGGCGGGTCGCGCGGCCGAGCGGATCGGGGCGTTCCCGGAGGCGCAGCGCCAGTACGAGGCCGCGCTGGACCTGTGGGACCGCGTCGAGGGCGCCGGAGCGCTGGCCCGGAGCGACCACGTCGACGTGCTGCGGCGGGCGGCGCACGCGGCCCACCTGAGCTCGGAGTACGACCGCGCGATCGCGCTGGCGCAGGCCGCGGCGGCCGAGCTCGACGCCGCGCGCGACCCCGTCCGCGCGGCGCTCGTCCAGGAGCGCCTCGGGCGCTACCTCTGGGTCGCCGGACGCGGCGACGAGGCGGGTCCCTGCTACCGCGCCGCGGTCGCCCTGCTGCCCGCCGAGCCGCCGAGCGCCGAGCGCGCGCGGGTGGTCGCCGCCGAGGGGCAGCTGCTGATGCTGCGCGGCCACTGGGACGAGGCGACGGCGCGCTGCCGGGAGGCGCTCGCCGTCGCCCGTCGCGCCGGAGCGCGCGCCGAGGAGGGCCACGCGCTCAACACGCTCGGTCTCTGCCTGGCCGAGGCCGGCGACCGCGCGGACGGCGAAGCCGCCCTGCGCCAGGCGCTGGCCATCGCCGGCGAGCTGCAGCAGCCGGACGACCTCGGCCGGGCGTTCTGCAACCTCGGCGACTGCATCGACCAGGCCGGGCGGATCGAGGATGCCGCCGAGGTGTCGCGCGAAGGCATCGACGCGTGCCGCGCGCTCGGGCTGCGCGGATACCTCGGGCTCCTCCTGTGCGAGCGCGCCCAGCGGCTGCTCCGGCTCGGCAGGGGCGACGAGGCCGAGTCGCTGGTCGAGCGCGCGATCGCCGCGCGCCCCGGCGGGATGGTCGAAGGGCTCGCACAGGGCACGCGCGGGCTGCTCGACGAGGCGCGCGGAGACACGGCCGCGGCGCGCGAGCGGTTCGCGCTCGCGCGCGAGCACCTGGGTCCGGACGCGTCGATCTCGTGGACCGGCCCGCTCGACGCCGGGGCCGCGGAGCTCGAGCTGTGGGACGACCGGCCGGATGCGGCCCGCGCCGTGGTCGAGCGCGCGCTGGCGCGGCACGAAGGTCAGGCCGACGCGTTCCACGTGGCGCGGCTGCTGTGGGCCGGCGTGCGCGCCGAGGCGGACATCGCCGAGCGCGCCCGGGCGCCGGCCGGCCCGGCCGCGGTCCGCCTGGCCGGCGAGCGGGCGGCGGTGATCGCGGGGCGCGTCGACGCCCGCGCGGGCAAGCCCGCCCCCGAGGTGCTCCTCTACGGCGCGCTGTGCGATGCGGAGCGGACCCGGCTCGCCGCCGCGCCCGATCCGGCCGCGTGGGCGCCGGCGATCGAGCGCGCCGACGCGCTCGGGATCGTCGCCGTCGGCGCGTACTCGCGCTGGCGCCAGGCGGAGGCCGCGCTCGCGCTCGGCCGCCGCCACCTCGCCGCGGAGCCGCTCCGCGCGGCGGCCTCCGCCGCGGCCCGGCTCGGCGCGCAGCGCCTGCAGGAGGCGGTCGCCGCGCTCGCCCGGCGGGGCCGCATCGACCTCGGCGGCGTCGTGCCCGAGGGCGCGGACGGCGGCGCCGTGGAACGGCTGGGCCTGACCTCCCGCGAGCGGGAGGTCCTGCGGCTCGTCGCCGCCGGCCGCACCAACCGCGAGATCGGCGCCGCGCTCTACATGAGCCCGAAGACGGCGAGCGTCCACGTGTCGCGCATCCTCGGCAAGCTCGGCGTGCGCGGGCGCGTCGAGGCGGCGACCGCCGCGCAGCGGCTCGGGCTGGACTAGTCTCCGTCGCCGCGTGAGCGCGACGCGCGTCCTGATCCTCAGCTGGGAGTACCCACCGATCGTGGAGGGCGGCCTCGCGCGCCACGTGCGCAAGCTCTCCGAGCAGCTCGTGCGCGACGGCGTCGAGGTGCACGTGCTCACCCGCGGTGGGGGCCGGCTAGCCGCCCGCGAGGACCGCCACGGCGTGATCGTGCACCGGCTCCGCGAGCCGGAGTTCCCGCGCGACGACGTCGACGCGTTCATCGCCTGGGTCGACCACATGAACGAGGACATGCGGGCGGCCGGCCTGGAGCTCGGCGGCGGGTTCGACCTCGTCCACTCGCACGACTGGCTCGTCGCCGCCGCGGCGCGCAAGCTGGCCCGGCGCTGGAAGGTGCCGTGGCTCGTCACCGTGCACGCGACCGAGTACGGCCGCCACCAGGGCTGGGTCAAGAAGCACCCGCAGTCCCACATCCACGGGGTCGAGCGGCGCATGGTGCGCGGCGCCGACCGCGTGATCACCTGCTCGGCCTACATGCGCGAGCACGTGGCCGCCGCCTTCGGGCTGGACGCCCGCCGGGTGACGGTGATCCCCAACGGCATCGACCCGACCGACCTGCAGCCCGTCGCCGACCTGCCGCGCCTGCGCGCGCGCTTCGCGGCGCCGGACGAGAAGCTCGTGCTGCTCGTCGGCCGGCTCGTCTACGAGAAGGGCTTCCACCTCGCGCTCGAGGCGATGCCCGGCCTGATCGAGCGCGTCGGCCGGCTGCGCTTCCTCGTCGCCGGGTCCGGCACCGCCGAGGCCGAGCTCCAGGCCCAGGCGGAGGCGCTCGGGCTGATGGAGCACGGCACGTTCATCGGCTGGACCGGCGACGACGTCCTGCACTCGCTCTACCGGATCGCCGACCTGTGCCTGGTGCCGTCGATCTACGAGCCGTTCGGGCTCGTCGCGCTCGAGGCGATGGCCTCGGGCTGCCCGACGATCGTCGCCGACACCGGGGGCCTGCGCGAGGTCGTGCCGGCCGGCCGCCGCGTCGGGCTGCGCTTCCGCGCGCGCGACTCGGCCTCGCTCGCGCGCATGGCGCACGAGCTGCTGACCGACGACGAGCTGCGCGACCGGCTCGTGGCGCAGGCCGGCGAGCACGTCCTCCGGTTCGACTGGGCCGACGTGGCGCGCCAGACCGCGGCGGTCTACGCCGGGCTGCGCGGCGCGCGGGTCTGAGCGACGACGGCACCCGGCGCCACGTCGCCTTCGACCACCGCGTAGGAGCCGATCACCGCGCCCGCGCCCACGCGCGCGCCGCCGAGCGCGACCGCGTGGGCGGCCAGCCGGGCCCGGTCGCCGAGCTGCGCGCCGCCCTCCGCCCGCGCCCAGTCGCCGATCACGCACTCCCGGCCGACGGAGACCGCGCCGACCACGGCGGCGCGCGCCCCGAGCACCGCCCCCGCGCCGACCCGCAGCGTGCCGCCGCGCGCCTCCACCCGCGCGCCGGCGCCGATCGCCGCGCCGGCCTCCACGACCAGCCGCGCGCCCGGCTCGGCGCGCAGGACCGCGCCGCGGCCGAGCCGCACGCCGGGCCCGAGCGCCACCCGCGGCCGGCGGGCGGCCGTGCGCGCGCGGACGCGGCCGCGCCACGAGGGGGGCGGCGGGACGACGGCGTCGGGACCGACGGACTCCATGGATCGGATTCTGACCGGGCGTCCATCCGGGGGTCCGGATGGTTCAGGCGCTGACCATCGCTGCCGACATGACCTGAACGATCCACCGGAGTCCATGGGGGACTGGTCTTGCCCGACGACGTGCGCGAGCTGCTCGCCACCACCGCGAAGAAGAAGAAGAAGCCGCGCAAGAGGAAGCGCTGCCGCACCGTCAAGCGGACGAAGGTCGTCGACGGGAAGCGCAAGGTCGTCAAGGTCCGCAAGTGCAAGCCGCGCAAGAAGGCCAAGCCGCCGGTCACGCAGTACCCGCCGGCGCCGCCGGTCGCCGTCCCGCCGCCCGTCCCGGCGCCGCCCGCGCCGCCGCGCCTGAAGGTCATCCGGTCCCCGATCGCCGTCTACCAGGGCACGTTCGGCCCGCGCCAGGCGGAGCGCCTCGTGTGGCGCGCCGGCTTCGGCCCGCGGCCCGGCCAGGTCGCGCAGCTCGCCGCGCTGGACCTCGAGGCGGCCGTCATGTCCTTCACCCGCCCGACCGGCCAGGCGCCGCTCGACGGCCCGGCGCCGATGAACGGCGCGAGCCCGATCAACGTCGCCACGGACGAGGGCGCGTTCGCGTACTGGCTCGACCGCATGGTCCGCTCCCGCCACCAGCTCGTCGAGCGCCTGGCGCTCGTCTTCCACGACTGGTGGGCCACCCGTCGCGACGGCGTGAGCACGAACGCGGAGATGCTCAACCAGACGAACATCTTCCGCGCGCACGGCCTCGGCAGCTTCCGCGACATGACCCGCGCCGTGACCACGGACCCGGCGATGCTGCAGTTCCTCAACGGGTTCCAGAACCGCCGCGGCGCCGTCAACGAGAACTACGCCCGCGAGCTGATGGAGCTGTTCACGCTCGGGGCGGACCGCGGCGCGTACACGGAGAACGACGTCCGCGAGCTCGCACGCGCGCTCACCGGCTGGCGCGCCGACTACAACAACGGCTGGACGAACTGGCGCTGGGACGAGGACGGCCGCTGGGACTTCAAGACGAAGACGGTGTTCGGCAAGTCCGGCCGCTTCACCTGGCAGGACGCCTGCGAGCTGGTCCTGAACCACCCGCTGCACGCGTCGTTCTTCGTCCGCAAGCTCTGGAGCTACTTCGTCCCGACCCCGCCGAGCGCCGCCACCGCGGCCGCGCTCGAGCAGCTCTACGTGTCGAGCGGCAAGCAGATCCGCCCCGTGCTGGAGGCGATCCTCTGCTCGCCGGACTTCTACGAGGGCCCGCGCATGGTCAAGCCGCCGATCGTGCTCTCCGCCGGGCTGATGCGCGCCGCCGGCCGCGGGATCGAGAACAACGAGTGGTGGTACAAGAGCGATCGCTCTGGCCAGCGGCTCTACTACCCGCCGGACGTCTCGGGCTGGAACGACGAGCACTGGCTCGACACGAACACGACGCTCGGCCGCTGGGAGCTCGTCGGCGTGGCGCTCGCGGGCCGCATGGTCACGGGCGCCGAGGCGAACGCCTACCCGCCGCAGACGGGCGCGCAGGCGCTGACCGCCGCCCGCGCGGCGTGGGGCTCCCCGGACCTCACGCCCGAGACCGTCGCGAAGCTGCTCGCGTTCTCCGAGTCCGCCGCGCCCGCCGCCGGCGACGACAGCAGCCAGGCCTCGCTGCGCGCCCAGCGCTTCAACGCCCTGCGGCAGCTCGTGGCCGCCAGCCCCGACTACCAGACCTGCTGACCCGAGGACCGGACCTCCCATGGACGCCTGCCACTGCAAGGACTACACCCGCGCCGCCATCCTGCGCCAGACGGCGGCCCGCGCCGGCGCCGGCGCCGGCCTGCGGGCGATCGAGCCCGGCATGCCGCTGCCCGCGGGCACGGGGCTGTCGCGGCGCGCGTTCCTCGCGCGCTCGAGCGGGCTGGCGCTGGCCGTCTTCGGCGGCGGCGCGCTCGCACCGAACGCGTTCGACGAGGGCATCGCCGACGCGATGGGCGCGGCGCGGCAGAACACCGTGCTCGTCTCGATCTTCCTGTCCGGCGGCCTCGACACGCTCGCGCTGCTCGCGCCGGCTGACGACCTCACCTACCAGCAGCTGCGCCCGACGCTCAAGCTGGCCCCGAACCCGGCGAACGCGCTGGCGGCCGACCCGCGGCTGCAGTGGCATCCGGCCGCGCTCCCGCTGAAGGCGCTCAACGAGTCCGGCCGGCTCACGGTCGTGCCGGCGATCGGCTACTCCACGCCGAACCAGTCGCACTTCACGTCGCGCCACTTCTACGAGGTCGGCGAGCTCAACGAGTCCGGGCAGGTCGGCTGGCTCGGCCGCTGGCTGGACCGCAACGGCCGCGCGGACAACCCGCTGCAGGGGCTGTCGATGGACGCGACGCTCGCGCCGGCGCTCGCGGCCGCGAAGATGCCGGTCGCCGCCGTCGCCTCCCCGACCAACTTCGCGCTCAGCACGGCCGGCGCGTCCGCGATGCGGTCGAGCATGAACCAGGCCTACGGGTCGCTCGGCCGGCTCGCCACGGCCGATCCGGCGCTCGCCTCGGCGCGCCGTGCCGCCGCGCAGGTCGTCGGGATCCAGGACAGCCTTGCGCCGCTCTTCAACAAGGCGATCACCGACGTGCCCGCCGGCGTCACGTACGCCAACAACGGCTTCGCGAACAAGCTCAAGGCGCTGGCCAAGATGCTGCACATGGGCCTGCCGATCCGCTGCGTGGCGCTCGACGGGAACGGCGGCTACGACACGCACGACAACCAGGCCGCGACGCTCACGAACAACCTGACCCAGTTCTCCGCCGCGCTGCAGGCGTTCCAGGCCGACCTCGAGGGCCGGCTGGAGGCGGGCGGCACGCCGCTCGCCGAGCGCGTCCTCGTGCACGTCTGGAGCGAGTTCGGGCGGCGCCCGGCCGAGAACGGCTCGGGCACCGACCACGGCGCCGCGGGCGCGTCGCTCCTGGTGGGGACGCCGAGCACGATCGCCAAGCCGATGCAGGGCGAGTTCCCCGGCGTGACCACGCTCGACCAGCACCAGAACCTGCGCAACAGCACCGACTTCCGCTCCGTCTACAAGACCCTGCTGGAGAACTGGCTCGGCGGGGACATCTCCGGCGTGCTGCCCAACGCGTCGTCGTTCCAGAACCTCGGGCTGATCAAGGCCGCCTAGTGCGCCGGGTCGTGCTCCTCGCCGTCGTGGCGCTGCTGTGCGCCGCGCTGCCCGCCGCGGCCCCCGCGGCGCGCAAGGCGTGCGCCAAGCGCGCGGCCTGCGCCGCCAAGGCGTGCGCCAAGCGCGCCGGCTGCAAGGGCCGCGCGAGCGGCAGGCAGCGCGGGCTCCCCGTGCGGTGGACGCGCTTCGCGCCGCTGCCCGGGACCGGCGGGCCGCCGGCGGCGGGCGCCGCACGGCCGGGCGGCCCCACGACCGAGCCGGGCGGCGACGGCCCGCCGCCCCCGCCCCCGCCGCCGCCGCCCGCCGACGACCCGCGCTTCGTGCAGGTCACCTCGGGCGACTCCGACCCGGAGGCGCTGACGCTGATGCTGTCGCGCACCACGCTGCTCGCCGGCACGGTCGGCGTGGAGTTCAACAACAAGTACGCCGAGGACCCGCACGACCTGCGCATCAGGCGCGGCACCACCGTGTACGCGTTCGACGAGGTCGCCGCCGGCGCCGCGGCGACGAAGCACGTCGACCTCGCGCCGGGCACGTGGCGGCTCTGGTGCGACCTCGCGAACCACGAGCAGCGCGGGATGGTCGCCGAGGTCACGGTCATAGCGGGATAGCGAGGCCGATCCGTCGGGCGGCGCGGCTAGCCTGCGGCGCCCGGACTCGTCGTACCCCGCTCCCGAAAGGACCGTTCCCGCTTGACCCTGCCGTCCTGGCCGGCCGATCGACCGCTGCGCGCGTGGCAGCAGGCGGCGGCCGCGGCCGTCTTCTCCCATCCGCGCGACGCGTTCCTCGCCTCCGCCACGCCGGCGGCCGGCAAGACCACGTTCGGCCTCCACGTCGCCCACCGGATGCTGACCGAAGGGCGCGTGCGCCGCGTCGCGATCGTGGCGCCGACCACGCACATCGCGCGCCAGTGGGCGGCCGACGCCGCACGCTACGGCCTGGACCTCGAGCCGAACCGGCCCAACGCCGCCGGGCCCGAGCCGCGCGACCGCCACGGCGTCGCCGTCACCTACCAGACGGTCGCCGCCGGGCCCGCCGTGCACCGGCGCCGCTGCGCCGAGGCGCCGACGCTGCTGATCGCCGACGAGCCCCACCACATGGGCGACGAGGCGACCTGGGGGCGCAGCACCGTCGAGGCCTTCGGCGCCGCCCGCTTCCGGCTGCTCCTCTCGGGCACGCCGTTCCGCACGGACGACCGCGCCATCCCGTGGGTCGGCTACGACGCCGACGGCGTCTCGGAGCCCGACTACGCCTACGGCTACACCGACGCCCTGCTCGACCACGTATGCCGGCCGGTGACGTTCCACCTCAACGACGGCGAGATGGAGTGGATGTCGGACGGCCGGCGGCGCAGCGCCGACTTCACCGTCGGGCTGCCCGCCGCCGAGGCGGCGCGCCGGCTGCGCACCGCGCTCGACCCCGACGGCGACTGGATCGCGCACGTGCTCCAGGAGGCGGTGCTGCGGCTGGAGCGGATCCGCGCCGGCGACCACCCGGAGGCCGGCGGGCTCGTGATCGCCGCCGACAAGGAGCATGCCGAGGCGCTGGCCGAGCGGCTCGCGCGCGTGGCGGGGGAGCGCCCGGAGGTCGTCACGAGCGACGCGCCCGACGCGTCGGCCCGGATCGCCCGGTTCGCGGCGGGGCACGGCAGCTGGCTGGTCTCCGTGCTGATGGTCTCCGAGGGCGTCGACGTCCCGCGGCTGCGCGTCGGCGTCTACGCCACCAGCGCGCGCACCGAGCTGTTCTTCCGCCAGGTCGTCGGCCGCTTCATCCGCCGCACGCCGGCGCCGAAGGAGCAGATGAGCCACGTCTTCCTGCCCGCCGACCCGACGCTCAAGCGGCTCGCGGCCGAGGTCGAGGAGGAGCGCCGCCACGCGCTCACGCTCGAGCCGCGGGGCGAGCCCTTGGAGGAGCCCGCCGAGCGCGTGCGCTCCGAGCCGGGCGACGCGTACCGGGCCCTGTCGGCGAGCGCGCACGGGGAGGCCGAGATGCTGCTGACGACGCAGCCGGGGGAGACCCTGTCGCTGTTCGCGGCCGACCCGCCGCCGTCCCCGGCGCTCGCCGCGTTCACGCAGGCCGCCGCCACGCCCGCCGGCGCGCCGTCGCGACCCGCGGACGAGACCGCGCACGAGCGGCGCGAGCGCCTGCGAGAGGAGCGGCGCGCGCTCGTCTCCGCCCTCTCGCGCCTGACGGGCGAGCCGCACAAGGTGATCCACGCGCGCGTCAACCGGGACACCGGCGCGGCGTCGGTGACCGGCGCGTCCGCGGCGCAGCTGGAGAAGGGCAACCGGCTGCTCGAGCGCGAGGCCGCGCGGCGGCGCTGACGTGCTGCCCGAATGGGAGCCGGGCACCGTCGCGGTGCTGTCCACGGCCGGCGCCGAGCCGCACGCCATCCCCGTCTCCACGTGCGTGCGCGCGGGCGACCGCGCGGTCCTCCTCGCGCTCGCCGTGCGGCGCGAATCGCTCGCGCGGCTGCGGGCCGATCCGCGCTGCGCGCTGACGCTGCTCGCGGGCGGCGACGTCGCCGTCACGGCCCACGGCC
Source organism: uncultured Solirubrobacteraceae bacterium (assembly GCA_963827335.1). Lineage (GTDB taxonomy): Bacteria > Actinomycetota > Thermoleophilia > Solirubrobacterales > Solirubrobacteraceae > DASQMT01. The sequence continues at coordinate 33,576 of CAWHAP010000017.1, read as the reverse complement.
GCGCGACGGTCGTGCAGGAGCCGATGGCGGTGTCGGACCGCGTCGTCGCCGTGCGGGTCGACGTGGAGCGGGTCCAGGATCACGGGCAGCCGCGCTTCCGGCTCGACGCGGGCGTCCGCTGGCACTGGACGGACCCCGACGCCGAGCGCCACGACGCCGCGGTCCGGGAGGCGCTCGCGGCGCTCGCCGCCGGCTGAGCACCCCCCAAATGTCGGGAACGAGGACGAAACCCCCTGGCCGGGCGATGTGAACGTCCTGAGAATGACGCTGCGGAACTCGTCCCACGCCGCCGAATACTCCAGACAGACATGACGAGCACCCAGGCCCCCATCCTCCTGTTCGGCTCCTACGGCGAGCTGGACGTCTTCGCCTCGGTCGCCGAGGCCGAGCGCGCGATCGACCCGTGGGCGCTGTCCGACGGCCAGCTCGCGGCCTCCGACGCGAGCGGCCGCGTCCTGCGCGTGCTCGCGGTCGGGCCGAGCGTCCGGCTCACCGACACCGGCGCGAGCGAGCCGGAGCAGATCCGCGCCCGCCTGGCCGAGCGGCTGAACGAGGACGGCGAGCTGTCCCGCCTCGTCGAGCGCGCGATCGAGCGCTTCGGCTACCGCCGCTAGTCCGGCGTCGAGCCCGGCCGGGCGGCGGCGATGACCAGGCGGGTGTCCGAGGCGAACGGCCCGCCGGCGAAGTCGCCGTGGCAGCGCGCGTCCGTGAAGCCCGCCGCGCTCAGCATCGCGAGCAGCTCGGTCGCGGTGTAGATGCGGACGGAGAACGGGCGCGAGTCGCGCGACCCGTCGTTCCCGACGAGCGTCTGCGTGACCTGGGCGAGGCCCGCGACGGGATCGAAGGTGCGCTGCTCCAGCAGCAGCCGGCCCTCGCCGACGAGCCGCCAGTCCTGCTCGGAGAACGATCGCACGAGCAGGTCGCGGTGCATGATCTCGATCACGAGCCGGCCGCCGGGGCGCAGCGTGCGGCCGATCTCCGCCAGCGCGCACGTGTCCTCCGCGTCGCCCAGGAAGCCGAGCGAGGAGAAGAGGTTCAGCGCGGCGTCGAAGCTCGCGTCGGGGAACGGGAGGTCGCGGTAGTCGGCGTGCGCGAACTTCGGCCACCGCCGCCCGCCGGCGCGCCGGCGCGCCTCGTCCAGCAGCGTCGTGGAGCGGTCGACGCCGGTGACGCGGTAGCCCGCGGCCGCGAGCGGGACCGCGTGCCGGCCGAAGCCGCAGGGCACGTCGAGCACGTCGCCCTCGGCCGGGGCGCCGGCCAGCCGGACGGCGGCGAGCGCCTGCTCCTCGGCCTCCGCGTCGCGCCGGGCGTCCGCGTAGGCGCGCAGGTAGAAGTCGCTGAAGAGCGCATCCCACTCCGCGGCGGGGCTCGGCCTGCTCGTGGTCATGGCGTACAGCTTCGCGCACCGGTAGGTTCGGCGCGGGTGGCGGGCCGAGCCGCGCGGCGCGACCGCGCTCCCCGGGGCACCCCCGGGGGACCGTCGATACCAGGGCAGCACAGCGCGTGCGCTGCGCAGCGGCAAGACACCGACCGCTGGCCTGCGCACGCACGACCGGAGCAGTCGGCCCGCCGCCCGCGCACCGTCCCGCAGCGGTCGGCTTAGCATGGCGCCCATGCGCGGCGACTCCCGGCGGCGCGAGCTCGGCGCCGCGCTCGCGGCCGCCTTCCTCGCAGGCACCTGGACGGAGGCGGCGATGACCCGCCGGGCAGCCGACGTGGTCGCACCGCGCCCGCCCTGGCTGCGCGGGCTCGTCCGCGACACGCGCGCCGCCTACCGCCGCCCGCCGGCCGACCGGCCGCGCGAGCTGGCCGCCTACGTCGCCCTGCTGCTCGACGGCCTCGCACCGCTGCCGCGGGTGCGCCGGTGGCGCGACTTCGCCCCGGCGATGGCGCCGTCGCCGTGGGCCGTCCCGGCGATCGCCACGCCGGGCGACCTCGCGGACCGGCTCGAGCTCGACGCGGGGCACCTCACCTGGCTGGCCGACGCGCGCGGCCTGGAGCGCCGGGCGCCCGACCGCCGGCTGCGGCACTACACCTACGTCTGGCTGCCGCGGCGCGGCGCCCCGCCGCGGCCGATCGCCCGGCCCAAGCGGCGGCTGAAGGAGATCCAGCGCTGGATCCTGCACGAGATCATCGACGCGATCCCGGCCCACGACGCGGCACACGGCTTCGCGCGCGGGCGCTCGGTGGCGTCGCACGCCGCGCGCCACGTCGGCCGCGCGACGGTCCTGCAGGTCGATCTCGAGGACTTCTTCGCCTCCGTCCCGGCTGCGCGCGTGTACGGCATCTTCCGCACCGCGGGCTATCCCGAGGCGGTCGCGCACACGCTGACCGCCCTGTGCGTCACCGTCGTCCCGCGCGCCGAGTGGGAGACGGTGCCGCGGCCCGAGGACCCGCGGCAGATCGGCCGCCACCACCGGCTCGGGCGGCGGCTGGCGACGCCGCACCTGCCGCAGGGCGCACCGACGTCGCCGGCGCTGGCGTCGCTGGCGGCCACGGGACTGGACCGGCGGCTCGCCGGGCTCGCGCCGGCGCTCGCCGCGGGCTACTCGCGCTACGCCGACGACCTCACGTTCTCCGGCGGCGCGGACCTGCCGGTCGGCACCCTGCGCAGGGTGGTGGGCGAGGTCGTGCGCGACGAGGGCTTCCGCGTGGCCGGGGACAAGACGCGCGTGCGGCGGCGCCACGAGCGCCAGGTGGTCTGCGGCGTCGTCGTCAACGACCGGCTCAACGTGAGCCGCCGCGAATACGACCGGCTCAAGGCGATCCTGCACGACGCGGCCCGGCACGGATCCGACGCGGCCAACCGCGAGGGCGTCCCGGACCTGCGCGCGCACCTCCGCGGGCGGATCGCCTGGGTGGCCTCGCTGCACGGCGAGCGGGGGCGGCGACTCCAGGATCGCTTCGACGCGATCGACTGGTGACCGCGGGCGTCATACCCTTGGTCGGATGGCCTATGTGACCGGCGAGGCGCGCCAGGACCTGCTCGACACGATCGCGGACGCGATCGACGAGATCGGCGTGGCGCTCGCCGCGCTCGGCGCCGCCTACGAGCAGCTCGACGAGCAGAGCGGCGACCGGCTCGAGGAGCGGCTGTTCCGCCCGGTCCAGGTGGCCTACGGCCGGGCCCGGCGGACCCACACGGCGTTCGCCGAGCGCCACGGGCTCCCCACGCGCACGTTCGCCCCGTCCGAGCCCGGCCATCCCTCGCAGGGGGTGCGCGGCTTCCTCGAGGCCGCCGTCGACGCCGTCGAGGGTGCCGACGACTCGCTCGTCGCCCTGCAGGACTCGATGCTGCCCGTCGAGGTCGGCGACCCGGAGCTGCGCGCGGGGCTGGCCGAGGTGCGCGAGCTCGTCGGCGACCTCGGCGCCCGGGCACGCGAGTTCATGCGCACCTTCGGGCGCTAGCGCTCGCGCTCGAGTCTCAAAGTTCGAGTCCGTCGACGCTGTCGGTCGCGACGTACTCGACGAGCGGGCCTCGCTTCGGTCCTGCCGGATCGATCTCGATAAACCCTCGCTTCCTGAGCCGCGTCAGGCGATTTCGTGCCGTCGCAACATCGCACTCCAGGTAGTTGCGCACATCTTCATTTGCGATGCGCCGATGCCGCTTGAGGTGTCGGAGCAATTTCGCGTCATCAATGTCGATCCTGCCCGTCCGATACGCGAGCGCCGAGCGCAACGAGGCTGCTGACCTCGTACTGAGCCGATATGAAGGGTGCCGGCGCGTCGCGGTCGATCGCGTCGGTTCGATGAGACCAACCGTGTGCATGCGACGCAGGACCTCTGCGGTGAACCCGAGGTCGCGCTGGATACGTGGCGCGACGATTGCTGCGGTGACCGACGCGCGGGTACGGAGGATCGACAACGTGAGCAGCACGTCGAGATCGCCGGCCAGCCGGGGCTCCGGAAACTCTTCGCTGCGCAGGAAGCGAGCAAACGCGCGGTCGCCTTGACCTCCTGGCACAACGACGGTGAATCGAGGACCCACCTCGATGCGCGGTGGCTCCTTTCCCGCGGCGGCGAGCGAGCGGTAGACACGATCGAAACCCATGCCGGCTCCCTCGGCGATTCTCAGTCGGGTGACTTCTCTTGAGAGCACGCGATTGCGCTGCGCGCTTTCCCGAAGGAGCCGATCAGGATGCAACGTGGGAAGCAGGTCGCCCGGGCTGCTCACGACGAGGCCGTCGGGGGAATGGGCGATGTCGATCATTCCCGGCTGCTCCCAGTCGCGATGGGCGAACGCGTTCGCGACCAATTCGCGCAGCACATCCGGCTCGAAGTCGACCAACCTGACCTCAGCAGCACCGACGCGGAACGCATCGGTGTGCGCGACGCCGGAGAGGCGTGCGAGGACGTCGTCGATCAGCAGCACGAGCGGCCGACGTCGAGCGTCCTCACGCCGCAGCAGGACTGCACCCTCGCTGCCGGCGCTCGGGGCTGTAGTGACGATGGTTCCCCAGTCGGGTAACAGCTCCGCGAGGGCTCGCTCTCCACCGTAGAGAACGATGCCGGCATTTCTCACCTTGCCGCGCTCCAGGAGCTCACACGAGCGCAGGAATTGCTCGCGGTCGTCGACCGCCTGCCGTGCTAACTCGTCCTGTCCTGCGTCGTGCAGACGGTCGGCCGCGGCCGCTAGTGCTGCTGCGGACAAGGCATCAGGGCCGGCCGTCGATCGTCGTTCGCTCCAATCGTAGGTGCCGCGTACGGCGGCGATGGAGCGCATCGTGTCGGGCTCGATGGGCACACAACGATCCTCGACCCTCCATTTGTAGGCGCCGGCTGTGGTCGCATGGACCACCGCGCCGATCGGCACGTCGATGAGCAGCAGACGGCGACCGTCGACCGTTCGCTCATGCACGGCGACGGTGAGGGCGGGTGACGTTCCGTGGTAGACGGCTAGCCGTACACCCTCCGACGTATACGCCGTCGGCGCTCCCTGAATCGCCTCCGCACGCGACGTGGCGGCATCGCGGATCCCGAGCACAATGACGCCCCCTTGGGCGTTCGCCAAGCAGGCGGACGTCTCCGCCACGAGCCCGAGGAACGCTTTGCGCGCCTTCCCGAGATTCCGGCTTGTTGACACATCCGCCGGCCACGCAGTTTCGGGCGTCTCCTTGAAGTCCAGTCGCACCCGTTCGACGCGCGACGCGTCCCATTCGTCAGAGATCTCCGTGATCAACCGGTCCGCCTGAAGGAGCGCGAGGCCTTGCGTATGATCCAGGAATGATAGCTGTGCTCGCGACACGCGCATCATATTAGCCATCACTTCGGGCGGCAGGAGGCCGCAGCGCCCCCGGGGGCGCGCCCCGCTCAGGCCTCGAGCGCCTCGGAGGCCTCGAGCCAGGCGTGCTCGAGCTGCTCGCGCTCGGCGCCCGCGGCCGCCAGCTCGGCCTGCAGGTCGCGCAGGCGCACGTGGTCGGTGGCGCTGGCCGCCATGGCCTCGTGCAGCGCCGCCTCGCGCTCCCCGAGCCGGTCGAGCGCGCGCTCCAGGCGCTGGGCCTCCTTCTGCGCGGCGCGCCGCACCGCGCCGGCGGGCGCCGCCCGCGCCGCCGCCGGGGCGGCGGGGACCGGGACGGCCTCGTCGGCCCGGCGCAGCGCCAGGTACTGCTCGATGCCGCCGGGCAGGTGGCGCAGCCGCGCGTCGCCCATCAGCGCGTGCACGTCGTCGCACACGCGCTCGACGAACCAGCGGTCGTGGCTGACGACGACGAGCGTGCCCGGCCAGCCGTCGAGCAGGTCCTCGAGCGCCGTGAGCGTGTCGATGTCGAGGTCGTTCGTCGGCTCGTCGAGCAGCAGCACGTTCGGCTCGTCCATCAGCAGGCGCATGAGCTGGAGCCGGCGCCGCTCGCCGCCGGAGAGGTCGCGCACGAGGGTGCGGGCCTTGTCGCCGCGGAAGCCGAAGCGGTCGCACAGCAGCCCCGCGGTGATCTCCTGGCCGCCGGCGAGCGTCGCGCGGCCGCGCACGGCCTCGAGCGACTCGAGCACGCGCAGGTGCCCGGGGATCTCCGCCGTCTGCTGGGAGAGGTGCGCGAGGCGGACGGTCGCGCCACGCTCGACCGTGCCGTCCGCGGGCGCGATCTCGCCCGCGAGCAGGCGGATCAGCGTCGTCTTGCCCGACCCGTTGACGCCGACCAGCGCCACGCGCTCACCCGGCCCGAGGCGCCAGGTGACGTCGCGGAGGATCACCTGCTCGCCGTAGGCGACGGACACGTCCTCGGCGTCGAGCACGCGGTCGCCGAGCCGCGCCGCGGCGAAGCGCAGCAGCTCGGCGCGGTCGCGCACGTCGGGCTCGTCGGCGATCAGCGCGTTCGCCGCCTCGATCCGGAACTTCGGCTTCGAGGTCCGCGCCGGGGGCCCGCGGCGCAGCCAGGCCAGCTCCTTGCGCAGCAGGCCCTGGCGCCGGTCCTCGCGCGCGACGGCCTGGCGCTCGCGCTCCGCGCGGGCGAGCACGTAGGCCGCGTAGCCGCCGTCGTACTGGTGCACGGCCTCGCCGGACACCTCCCAGGTGGTCGTGCACGCCGCGTCGAGGAACCAGCGGTCGTGGGTGACGACGAGCATCGCGCCGCGGCGCGCGGCGAGGTGCCGCGCCAGCCAGTCGACGCCCTCGACGTCGAGGTGGTTCGTCGGCTCGTCGAGCAGCAGCAGCTCCGGACCGTCGAGCAGCAGCCGCGCGAGCGCGATGCGCCGCCGCTCCCCGCCCGAGAGCGGCGCGATCGGCGTGTCGAGCCCCTGCGGGAACCGGCGCATCGCCACGCCGCCGAGCAGGCCGTCGAGTACGGCGCGGAACGCGGTGTCGCCCGCCCACTCGTGGTCGGCGCGGCCGCCCACGAGCTCCTCGCGGATCGTGCGCGCGGCGTCCAGGTCATCGCCCTGGCCGAGCAGGGCGGTGCCGACTCCGCCGGCGCGCGTGACGGCGCCCGCGTCCGGCTGCTCGTCCCCCGCGATCAGCCGCAGCAGCGTCGACTTGCCGTCGCCGTTGCGGCCCACGACGCCGATGCGCTCCCCGGCCGCGACCCCGAGCGTGACGTCGCGCAGGACCGAGCGGCTGCCGTAGCCCTTCCCGACGTCCTTGAGGTTGACCAGGTTGCGCGGGGCGCTCATGCGAAGGCGGCGACGGGCACCCGCTCGCCCTTCGCCGCGGACTCGACCGCGGCGTGGCACATGGCCAGGCTCTGCATGTTGTCGTGGCACTCGCCCGCGGGCGGCCGGCCGGTGCGCAGCGCGGCGACGAAGTCGGCGAGCGACGCCTCGAGGCCGAAGAAGCGGTCCTCCGGCAGCTGCTCGACGGGCGCCGCGACCGCGGTCAGCCGCTGTCCGGGACCCGGCTCGACGCGCGCGGGTCCCTCGCCGTCCCACGTCGCGGTCCCGAGCTCGCCCACGGCCCGCCAGGTGCCGGTCCACGAGGTCTCGAAGCCGTCCGCCGCCCAGTTGCCGTCGAAGGCGAAGCGGACGCCGTCGCTCATCTCGAACACGGCGTGCGCGGCCGCGGGGCCGGCGTACCACGACCACGGCGGGTTGTAGGACTCGCAGTAGACCGACAGCGGGCTCGTGCCGGTGATGGCCCGTGCGCCGTCGAAGAGGTGGATGGCCATGTCCAGCAGCAGCGGCTGGTCGAACGCGAAGAGGAACTCGGCGGCGATCCGGTGCGCGCGGTAGAAGTCGCACGAGATGCTGCTCAGCGGCCCGAGGCCGGCGACCGTCTCGCGGAACGCCTGCAGGCTCGGCAGGTAGCGCCGGTTCTGGCTGACCGCGAACAGCCGCTGCGTGCGGTCGGCCACGGCGATCATCTCCACCGCCTCGGGCAGCGTCGCGGCCATCGGCTTCTCCGACAGGACGGCGGTGCCCGCCTCGAGCGCGGCGATCGTGACGTCGCGGTGCGCCGCCGGCGCGGTCACGTTGACGAGGAGGTCGGGCCGCTCGCGCTCGAGCAGCTCCGCGAGCGAGTCCCCGGTGGGCACCGAGGCCAGCCCGAGCCGGTCGGCCTCGGCGCGCACCCGCGCGCCGTTGAGGTCGACCCAGCCGACGAGCTCGCAGTCGGGGCTCGCGACGACCTCGCTCGCCCAGTACGGGCCGAGCTTGCCGGCGCCGGCGACGACGGCGCGCAGCGGCGCGCTTCCGGGGATGGTGGCGAAGCTCATGCCTCGAACCACCCGCGCGGCGCGTTCGGCGCGTCGGGCGCGCCCCCGTGCCCGTCCGCCGGCGCCGCCCATTCCGCGGCGTTGGCGAGCACCCGCTGGATGTCCGGGTGGTGGTAGACGGGGTAGTCCTGGTCGCCGGGGCTGAAGTAGAAGATCCGCCCGCGCCCGCGGCGGAAGCAGCAGCCCCCGCGGAACACCTCACCGCCGGCGAACGAGCTGACGAACACGAGCTCGTCGGGCGCCGGGATGTCGAAGTGCTCGCCGTACATCTCCTGCGCGTCGATCACGATCGGGTGCGGGACGCCGGCGGCGATCGGGTGCGCCGGGTCGACGGTCCAGACGAGCTCGCGCTCGCCGTCGTTGCGCCAGCGCAGGCTGCACGACGTGCCGAGCAGCCGCTGGAACGGCTTGCTGTAGTGGCCCGAGTGCAGGACGAGCAGGCCCATGCCGCCGAGGACGGCGTCCTGGACCCGATCCACGACGGCGTCGTCGACCTCGGCGTGGGCGATGTGGCCCCACCAGGTGAGCACGTCCGTCTCGTCGAGCACCGCCTGCGTCAGGCCGTGCTCGGGCTCCTGGAGCGTCGCCGTTCGCACGCGCGCGCCGTCGCCGAGCCGGGCGGACAGCCCCGCGGCGATCGTCGCGTGCATGCCGTCGGGGTAGATGGCGCGCACGTGCTCCTCCGTGCGCTCGTGGACGTTCTCGCCCCAGACCGTGATCCGAATCATCCCCACAATCCCTAGCACGGACCGGCGCGGCGGTCCGCGATGCGGGGGCCCGGGTCGCTACTCGGCGGCGAGCGTCATGTTGCGCCCGGCCTGCTTGGCCGCGGCGAGCGCCTCGTCGCAGCGCGCCTGCAGCAGCTCGGACGGCTCCTCGCCGTCCCAGCGCGCGACGCCGGCGGACGCGGTCTGCTCGCGCGGGGTGGCCTCGCGCACGCGGTCGAGCACGTCGATCGCCTCGCCGAGCCCGCAGTTGGGGAGGATGATCGCGAACGTCCCGCCCTCGGTGCGGGCCATCACGTCGACCTCGCGCAGCTCGCCGCGCCACAGGGCGGCGGTCTCCTTGATCAGCCGGTTCCCCTCGGCCTCGCCGCGCAGCATGTTGAACGCGCCGAGGTGGTCGAGGTCGAGCACGGCGATCGAGACGGGATAGTCGTTGCGGCGGGCACGGGCCAGCTCGCGCGGCAGCTCGTCCTCGAGCACGCGCCGGGTCGCGACGCCCGTGAGCTCGTCGGTCAGCGTCAGCGTCTCCATCCGGGCGCGCAGGCCCGCGTGCTCGATCGCGACGGCGGCCTGGGCGGCGAGCAGGCGCAGCATGCCCGACGTGCCCTCCGGCACCGACTCGATCGGCAGCTGCCAGATCACGATCAGCACGCCGGCGACCTGGCCGTCGCGCAGCACCGGCTCGAACAGCGCCGAGCGGGCGGAGGTGGCGTCCACGAGCGGCTGGGCGAGCGCGGCATGCGTCCGCGCGTCGGGCACGAAGTAGCTCTCGCGCGCCGTGAACGCGCGGCCCGTCGTGTCGGGGCGCGGCTGGATCGTCACGGGCGCCATGTCGACGCCGCTCATGGCGGTCGAGACGAACTCGCGCCCGGACGGCTCGAGCAGGAAGGAGACCGGCGCGCCGGCCATCTCGCACGCGGCGCGGCACACGGCCCGGCGGGCGTCGTCGCCGCCGGCCAGCACCCGGACGACGCGGCCGACCGCGCCCATGCCGCGGGCGTGGTCGCGCAGGTTGTCGTTGAGCCGCTTGAGGTCGCGCTCGTTGGACTCGCGCTCGAGCTCGTAGGCGAGCACGCGGGCGAGCATGGTGAACAGCTGCTCGTCGTCGGGCCGGAAGCGCCCGGCCTGGCCGGAGAGCGCGGAGAGGGCGCCCACGCGGGCGCCGTCGGACAGCTCGAGCGGCACGCCGAGGTACGAGCCGGCGCCGGCCGTGCGCTGCATGGCCAGCTCGGCGTAGGCCGGCTCCGCGGTGACGTCGTTGGCGATCCGGGGGCCGCGCCCGTCGGTCATGGCGACGTCGAAGGACTCGTCGATCGGCGTGGCGAGGTTGGAGCGCAGTCCGAGGTCGGTGCCGCCGCGCGTGTCGACGATCCGGTGCACCGCGTGGGTGCGGTCCAGGTGGGCGAGGTACAGCGCGCACCCCGGCATCAGCCGCTCGAGCAGGTCGAGCACCGAGCGCGTCGCGTCGGCGAACGAGCGGTACGACGCCGACGACGCGGCGGCCGCCGCCTTGATCGCTCCGGCATCCATCTCGAACATGATCGTCGGTCCGGCGGGGAATCTGAACCCCTTTCGCAGGATCATTCGTCCAGACGTGCCGTGTCTGCGCCGGACCTGCCGATGACCTCCACGTGCAGGACATCGCGCTGTCGGGCGTCATCGGCGCCCTCTCCTACGCCCTGGACATCACCGAGGGCCAGCCCGCCGGCCACGCCGTCCGCTCCTGCATGGTGGGGATGCGGCTCGCCGAGGAGCTGCAGCTGCCGTCGCGGACCCGCTCGGACCTCTTCTACGCGCTCCTGCTCAAGGACGCCGGCTGCTCGGCCAACGCGGAGCGGATGGCCGTGCTGTTCGGCGCCGACGACCAGGCGGCCAAGCGCACGTCCAAGCTCGTCGACTGGTCGAGCCCGCTCCAGGCCTTCCTGTGGTCGTGGCGGACGGTCGCGCCCGGCGGCTCGCTGCGCGACCGCGTGCGCCACCTGAAGGGCATCAAGGACGAGGGCGAGGTCACCAGGGGCCTGATGGAGGCGCGCTGCGACCGGGGCGCCGAGATCGCGCGCATGCTCTACCTCTCCGAGGAGACCGCCGCCGCGATCCGTAGCCTCGACGAGCACTGGGACGGCCGCGGGCAGCCCGACGGGCTCCGCGGGGAGGAGATCCCGCTGCTCGCCCGGATCCTCTGCCTCGCGCAGACGGCCGAGATCTTCCATGCCTCCGGCGGCGTGCGGGCGGTGCGCGCGATGGCGAAGCGCCGCCGGGGCCGCTGGTTCGACCCGGAGCTGATCGACGCGCTGCTGCGGATCGGCCGCGACCCGGCCTTCTGGCGCGGCCTGGAGGACCCCGACGTCTCGGGCTGGGAGCCCACGGACCGGCTGCTCGTCGCCGACGACGCCCGGCTCGACCGGATCGCGGAGGCGTTCGCCCGCGTGATCGACGCCAAGTCGCCCTTCACGGCCCGCCACTCCGAGCGCGTCGCGGAGATCGCGGTCGGGATCGGCGACCTGCTCGGCTTCGACGCGGTCGCGCGCCGCGACCTGCGCCGCGCCGGGCTGCTGCACGACGTCGGCAAGCTCGCCGTCTCCAACCTGATCCTCGACAAGCCGGGCAAGCTCACCGACGACGAGTTCTCCAAGATCAAGGAGCACCCGGTCTCCACGCTGGAGATCCTGCGGCGCGCTCCGTGCTTCGCGCCGATCGCCGACCTCGCCGCCAACCATCACGAGCGCATCGACGGCACGGGCTACCCGCGCGGGCTCCGTGACGAGGCGCTCGACCTGCCGATGCGCGTGCTCGCCGTGGCGGACGTCTACGAGGCGCTGACGGCCGACCGCCCCTACCGCGGTCCGCTGCCCGTGGAGCAGGCGCTCGACATCGTCTCCTGGGAGGTCCCGGGGCGGCTCGACCGCGACGCCTTCGCGGCGCTCGAGCTCCACCTCGGCCGCAGCACCGACCCGCTCGCGCCCGGCGTGCTGACCATCGCCGAGCCGCCCGCTAGTGCGAGGTCAGCACCCGGTCGATCAGCCCGTACTCCACGGCCTCGTCGGCCTTGAAGAAGCGGTCGCGCTCCATGTCGGTGTGCACGCGCTCTTCGGACTGCCCCGTGTGCTTGGCGTAGATCTCGTCGACGCGCTTGCGCGTCTTGAGGATCTCGCGGGCGTGGATCTCGATGTCCGTCGACTGGCCCTCGAACCCGGACGACGGCTGGTGGATCAGCTGGCGCGAGTTGGGGAGCGCCATCCGCTTGCCGGGCGCCCCGCCGGTCAGCAGCAGCGAGCCCATCGACATCGCGATGCCGACGCAGATCGTCGCCACGTCGGGCTTGATGAACTGCATCGTGTCGTACACCGCGAGGCCGGAGTAGATCGAGCCGCCGGGCGAGTTGATGTAGATCGAGATGTCCTTGTCGGGGTCCTGCGACTCGAGGTGCAGGAGCTGCGCGACGACGAGGTTGGCGATCGTGTCGTCGATCGCCGAACCGAGGAAGATGATCCGCTCGTTGAGCAGGCGCGAGTAGATGTCGAACTCGCGCTCGCCGCGCGCCGTCCGCTCGATCACCATCGGGACCAGGGGCATGCGCGAGATGAATAGCAGGTGCGTGCGCTACGCGGCCCTGCGGTGCGCGCTGCGCGCGTGCAGCCAGGGCGTGAGCTCGCTGGCCGGGAGCGGGCGGCTCAGGACGTACCCCTGCACGAGGTCGCAGTCCATCGCGCCGAGCCGTGCGAGCGTCGCGGCATCCTCGGCGCCCTCGGCCACGACGCGCATGCCGAGCGCCTGCCCGAGCCGCACGGTGGTCATGACGATGGTCCGGGCGCCCACGTCGGCGCCGATGCGGCCCACGAACGAACGGTCGATCTTGACCTCCTCGAGCCCGAAGCGCTGCAGGTGCGCGATCGAGGTCCGGCCCGTCCCGAAGTCGTCGAGCGAGAGCGCCACGCCCAGCCGGCGCAGCGCGCCGAAGACCTCGTCGGAGCGCTCGGGGTCCGTCATCGCGACGTCCTCGGTGATCTCCAGCACGAGCCGCTCGGCGGGCACGCCGTGCCGTGCGAGCAGCGCGGCGACATCGCCGGGCAGCCGGCGGTCGATCAGGTTCGCGATGTCGAGGTTGACGGCCATTCGCAGCGCGAGGCCCTCGGCCTCCCACGCCGCGCACTGAGCGAGCGCGCGGTCGAGCACCCAGTGGGTGAGCGGGCGCATCAGCCCCGTCCGCTCGGCGGCCGGCAGGAACCGGCCCGGCGGCAGCAGCCCGTGCAGCGGATGCTGCCAGCGCACGAGCGCCTCGACTGCGGCGACGGCGCCGGTCGCGCAGTCGCCCTGGGGCTGGAAGTGCAGCACGAGCTCGTCGTCCGCGATCGCCCGCGGCAGCTCGCCCACGAGCGCGATCCGGTCGCGGCTGTGGCGGTCGCGCGCGGACGAGTACCGCTCCACGCCCGTGCGGTGCTCCTTGGCCTCGTACATGGCGATGTCGGCGTACTGCACGAGCGAGGCCGCGTCACGGGCGTCCTCGGGATGCAGGGCGATGCCGATGCTCGCGCCGATCACGACGTCGAGCCCCTCCAGCGAGAACGGCTGCGCGAGCTCGGCGAGGACACGGCCCGCCACCTGCTCCGGGGTGTCGCCCGACGCCGCGGTGAGGAGCACGCCGAACTCGTCGCCGCCGAGCCGCGCGAGCAGGCCGTCCGGCCCGGCCGCGCCGGCGAGCCGATCGCCGACCTGGCGCAGCAGCGCGTCGCCCGCCGAGTGACCGAGCGTGTCGTTGAGCTCCTTGAAGCCGTCGAGGTCGATCAGCAGGAACGCGGCGCCGCCGGCGCGCACCGCGTCCTCCAGCCGCGCGTTGAGGAGCCGCCGGTTCGGCAACCCCGTCAGCTCGTCGGTGACCGCCAGACGGCGCGTGGCGACCAGCGCCAGGCTCTCGCGGAACGTGAGCACGGCGCGCAGGATCGTGGCCGCGAGCGCGATGCTCGCCAGCGCGACGGCCGGGAAGCCGACCGGCGCGAAGTTGCCGAAGACCAGCAGGGCGGCGGCGAGCAGGCCGAAGGTCACCGGCGTGGCGAGGACGATCCCGTCCTCGCGCGGGGCAGCGGGGGAAGGGCTCGGCACGCGCGAGGCCATCGCGATCAGCGCCATCGCCACGAGCCACACGCTGTCGAGCAGCCCGCCCTGGACGTAGTCGCCGCCCACGACGAGGATGGCGTACACGACGTCGCCGATGACCAGCGCGCAGAGGCCGCCGGCGAGCAGCACCCAGCCGAGGCCGGGGCGCCAGCCGCTCACCGCGCACGCACCGACGAGCACACCGATCAGCAGCGCGCCGAGCAGCGGCGGCCCGAGGATCGCGACGAGCGACCCGCCCGGACGGTCGGCGGCGTCCGCGACGGCCGGGAAGACCACGGCGAGCGCGAGCGCCGCCGCCGCCGCCGCGCCGATCAGGCCGTCGAGCCAGACGCTCGGCCCGAGCCGGGGCAGGCGCGCCCGTAGGAGCCACACCAGTCCGGCATAGAAGGCTGGGTACACCGAGGCGTAGAGGCCGTCGACGATCGGTGACACGTCCGGCATGTCCTCGACCGAGCCGTAGAGCGCCTCCGCGACCACGCCCGCCGTCGCCCACAGCGCGATGGCGGCGGCGAACGCGGCCCAGGCGCGCCGCTCGTGGGGGTCGCGCCGAGCCCGCTGCGCGCAGCGCACGGCCGCGAGCACGACCACGCCGATGTAGAGCACGGTCTCGGCGCCGCCGAGCGGCAGCCCGGCGCCCGCGAGCGCGAACAGGCCGAGGCCGGCGAGCATCGGCCGGTCGATGATGTGCGTGACGGACATCTCCCCCGGGCGATCGGTCGCCGCGGTGCCGTCTTGAGCGGCGGGGTCAGGCGGCGGCGCGCGGCGCGGGGCGCCGGAGGCGGCCGAGCACGCGCTCGGTCCGCTTGGCCACGCGCGCACGGTCCATGTGCAGCGTCGCGGCGACGTCCGCGGGCGAGGTGCGGTCCATCAGCATCGCGAGCAGCGCCAGGTCGTCGGGCTCGACGCGGTGCGCGGCGGCGTCGAGCTGCGCGCGCGAGAGCGGCGGGAGCGCGGTGTCGCCGCGGGCCACGAGGCGGATCGCCTCGAACAGCTCGGCGGGCGGCGCGCCCTTGTCGACGATGCCGTCGGCGCCGGCGACGCGGGCGAGCAGCTCGACCTCGTCGTCGGGCAGCGCGGTGTAGAGCACGACGCGCAGCGCCGCGCCCTCCGCCTTGAGCCGGCGGCACAGCGCGATGCCGTCGCCGTCGCGCAGCCTGGCCTCCAGCAGCACCACGTCGGGGCGCTCGCGGGTCAGCAGCCCGTGCCCGTCCGCGACGCCCGCCGCAGCCCCGACGGGGACCATGCCGGGCTCGGCGCGGAGCAGCATCGCGAGCCCGGCCCGGACCGCGGGCTGGGGGTCGATGATCGCTACGCGGGTCACGGACCGAACCCTCTCAGCGGCGCTTCAATCGAACGTAAACCTGGCGTGAGATCCCCCTAGGCGTCCCCCCGATGGGCGGAACGCGTCGGGGACGAGCGACCAGTCGTCCGCCAGCACGCCGCGGGCCACGCCGTCCGCGCACAGCGGCGCGTGGATGATCCCCTCGCGCCCGTGGCCGCCGGCGAGCACGATCCCGTCCGCCGCCGGCCCGACGAACGGCAGGCCGTCGGCCGAGACGGGGCGCAGGCCGGCCCGGGCCCCGACGAAGCGCGCGCCGTCGAGCGCGGGCAGGAGGGCGGCCGCCCGCGCGGCGACCGCCCGCACCGAGCCGAGGTCGGCGTGGCGCTGGAACCCGCGCTCGCGCACCGTCGTCCCGGCGTAGACGGTGCCGTCGGCACGCGGCACGACGGAGCCCGCCGCGGTGCGGAGCATGCGGGCGCAGACCGGCGCGGCGGGCGCGAGCACCAGCGCCTCCCCCAGCAGCGGCGCGACGGGCGGGCGGATCGCCTCCGGCACCCACGGCTCCCGCATCCACGCCCCGCCGGCGAGGATCACCGTGCCGGCCTGCAGCGTCTCCCCGCCTGCCAGCCGGACCGTGCCGCCGCCCACCCCGGTCACGTCGCCGCGCACGAGCGCGACCCCGAGGCCCGCGCACGCGGCCACGAGGGCCGCGACGAGCGCGTCGACGCGGACCGCGGCCGTGCCGGGCACGTGCAGCGCCGCGTGCACCGGCGCCAGCCCGGGCTCGAGCCGCCCCAGCTCGCCGGCGTCGAGCGTCCGGTGCGCCCATCCGCCCGCCGCGGCGCCCGCGGCGGCGGCGGCGAGGAAGTCCCGCTCCACGCGCGCGTCCGCGCGCGCGAGGCGCAGCTCGCCCAGCACGTCGCGCCCGCTGTCGTGCCCCGTCTCGGCCGTCAGCGCCTCCGCCCAGCCCGGCCAGCGCGCGATGGCGTCGAGGTTGTAGGGGCCGAGCGGCGGCGCCCACTCCGCCGGATCCGTCGGCGAGAGGATCCCGCCGGCCGCCTGGGTGGCGCCGCCGCCGGGCGCGCCGCGGTCGACCAGGCGGACCGTCGCCCCGCCCGCGGCGAGCGCGCGCGCCGTCGCCAAGCCGATCGCCCCGGCCCCCACGATCACGACGTCCGCGCGCACCGCACCGATGATGGCGGACCCCTCTCGTACGCTGTACACATGTCCCTCCAGGCCTCCCGCGCCGGCGGCGCGGGCTTCCGCCGTGCGGACCACTCCGCGTTCACGTTCGGGCGCGCGACGCTCGCGGCGGACGGGGCCGTCGAGCTGGAGTACGCCCTCGGCGACGAGCTCCGCTTCTGCGAGCGCTGGTCGATCCCGCTCGCCGGCGGGGCGCTCGGCGAGGAGGCGCGCGCAGGGCTGGCACCGCTGCTGCGGCTGCTCCACCTCGTCGCCGGCGTGAGCTACTACAAGGCCGCCGCCCCCGACCGCGTCGTGGTCGGCGGTCCGGCGCCGGGACCGGCCCAGGCGCGGCTGCTGGACGCGCTCTACTCGCAGGGGCTCGGGGAGTTCGCCTACCGCAACGGGCTCGACGCGCTCCCGCGGCCAGCCTTCCCTGCCGGGCCCGCCGCCCCGGCGACCGGCCGCGCCGCGCCGGCCGGGCTGCTCGTCCCCGTCGGCGGCGGCAAGGACTCGGTCGTCGCGATCGAGGTCGCGCGGCGCGCGGGCGCGGACATCACGCTGTTCTCCGTCGGCGACGCGGTTCCGATCGCGCGCACGGCGGCCGTCGCCGGGCTGCCGCGGCTGATCGCGCGGCGGGCGATCGACCCGGCGCTCCTCGCGCTCAACGCGGCCGGCGCCCTCAACGGCCACGTGCCGGTGACCGCGATCGTGTCGTGCGCGGCGCTGCTCGCCGCGGCGGCGAACGGGATCGCCGCCGTCGCGATGGCCAACGAGCGCTCGGCCTCGTCGGGCAACCTCACGCACTACGGGGTCGACATCAACCACCAGTTCAGCAAGGGCCTGGAGGCCGAGCGCATGCTGCGCGCGGCGCTCGCCGAGACCCGGCCCGACACGGACTACTTCTCACTGCTGCGCCCCGCGTCGGAGCTCGCGATCGCCCGCGCCTTCGCCGCGCTGCCCGCGTACCACCGGGCGTTCACGAGCTGCAACGCCGTCTTCCGCCTCGACCCGCAGCTGCGCGCCACGAGTTGGTGCGGGAACTGCCCGAAGTGCCGCTTCGTCTTCCTCGCCCTGGCGCCGTTCATGGGCCGCGCCGAGCTGACCGCGATCTTCGACGGGCGCGACCTGCTCGACGACCCGGCGCAGTACGACGGCATCGCCGCGCTCGCGGCCGTCGGGGGCCACAAGCCGTTCGAGTGCGTCGGGGAGGAGGCCGAGAGCGTCGCCGCCCTGCGCCTGGCCGCCGCGCACCCGGAGTGGCGCGACGCGTCCGTCGTGCGCCGCTTCGCCGCCGAGGCGCTGCCGGCGGTCGATCCCGGCTTCGGCCTGCCCGGCGACGTCCTGCGCCTGGCGCCGGAGCACTGCGTCCCCTCGAGCTTCGGCCCAGCCTTGGATGCGGTTCTCGCAGCTGGCTGACCGGCGCGTCGGCGTCTGGGGCGTCGCGCGCGAGGCCCGCTCGCTCGCCCGGCTGCTCGGCGAGCGGCTGCCCGGCGCCCGCCTCGCCGTCGTGGCCACCGACGCGCCCGCCGAGCCCGAGGCGCTCGCGCCGTTCCTGGCCGCCGGCGCGGAGCCGGTCCACGGCGCGGCGATCCTGCCCGCCCTGCGCGGCTGCGACGTCGTCGTCCGCTCGCCGGGCGTCTCGGTCTACCGCGACGAGCTGGCGGCGCTGCGCGCCGCGGGCGTGCCCGTCGCGACGGCGACGGGGCTGTGGATGGCCGAGCCGCACGCGGCGCCCGTCGTCGGCGTCACCGGGACGAAGGGCAAGAGCACGACGGCGACCCTGATCGCGCACCTGCTGCGCGCGGCGGGCCGCACGGCCGAGCTCGCCGGCAACGTCGGCCGGCCGGCGCTCGAGCTGCTCGAGGCCCCGGTGCCCGACGTGTACGTGCTCGAGCTCTCGAGCTACCAGGTGGCCGACCTCGACGCCGGTCCCGATCTGGCGGTGCTCACCAACCTGTACCGCGAGCACCTGGACTGGCACGGCAGCGAGGAGCGCTACCGGGCCGACAAGCTCCGCCTCGCCGACCTGGCGCCGGCCGTCGTCTACAACGGCGCCGACCCCGGGCTGGCGGCGCTCGCGGCGCGGCCGGGCGCGTCGGCGTTCGGGCTGGCGCCCGGCTACCACGTGACCGCGGCCGGGGTGTGCGACGGCGCGGCGCTCGTCCTGCCCGCCGGGCGCGCCCCGCTCCCCGGCGCCCACAACCTGCTGAACGTGTGCGCCGCGCTGGAGACGCTGCGGCGGCTCGGCGCGGACGCCGGCGACCCCGGCGCGGCGCTCGCCGGCTTCCGGGGCCTGCCGCACCGGCTCGAGGTCGTGGCCGAGCGCGACGGGGTGCTGTGGATCGACGACAGCATCTCGACCACGCCGGAGTCCGCGCTGGCCGCCGTCGGCGCGTTCCCCGAGCGGCCGGTCGTGCTGATCGGCGGCGGCTACGACCGCGGCCAGGACTACGCGGGCCTCGGCGCGGAGCTCGCCCGCCGCGGGGCGCGCGTGATCGGCCTGCCGGCGACCGGGCCGCGCCTCGTCGCCGCTGCCCGTGCCGCCGGCGTCGCCGGCGACCGGGCCACCGAGGCGGGCGGGCTGGAGGAGGCGGTCGCCGCGGCCGCGGCCGCGGCGCGCGCGGGCGCCGTCGTGCTGCTCTCGCCGGCCGCGCCCAGCTTCGGCGCCTACCCGGACTTCGAGGCGCGCGGACGCCACTTCCGCGCCCTCGTCGAAGCGCGCTGAGCCGTGGCCGCGGGGCGCCGCGACCGGCCGCTCGCGGCCGGGATGGTGCTCGCCGCGGCCGGCTCCCTGCAGGTCGGCGCGGCCTTCGCGGTCACCCTGTTCGACGACGTCGGCGCCGCCGGCGCGGCGTTCCTGCGGCTCGGCCTGGCCGCGGTCGTCCTGTGGGCGGTCTGGCGCCCGCGCCTGCGCGACCACCCGGCCGGCGACCTGCGGCTGGCCGGCGCCTTCGGCGTGGCGCTCGGCCTGATGAACTGGAGCATCTACGAGGCGATGGCGCGGATCCCGCTGGGCGTGGCCGTGACGATCGAGTTCGCCGGGCCGCTGCTCGTCGCCGTGCTCGGCTCGCGGCGGCCGCGCGACGGCGCCTGGATCGTGCTCGCCGCAGCGGGCATCCTGCTCCTGGCCGACCCCGGCGGGGGGTCCGTCGACACCCTCGGGGTGGTCTTCGCGCTCGCCGCCGCGGCGTGCTGGATGGCCTACATCCACCTGTCCCAGCGCACCGGCCGCGTCTTCCCCGGGGGCACCGGGCTGACGCTCGCGATGGCCGCCGGGGCGCTCGTCGTGCTGCCGGCCGGCGTGCTCGGCGGGGGCGGCGGCCTCCTGGAGCCCGGCCTGCTGGGCTCGGCGCTCGTCGTCGCGCTCGCGTCCTCGGTGCTGCCCTACTCGCTCGAGCTCGAGGCGCTGCGCCGGCTCCCGGCGGCGGTGTTCGGCGTGCTCATGTCGCTCGAGCCCGCGGTCGCCGCGCTGGCCGGCTGGATCGTGCTGGACCAGGGCCTCGGCGCGCGCGAGGTCGTGGCCATCGCGATGGTCGTGCTCGCGAGCGCCGGCGCGACGCTATTCGCGGCCGTCGAGCCAGTCGCGCATCGAGACGTGATGCGCTGAGTGCTCGCCGGAGGCGAGCTCGTGGCGGAGCTCGCCCAGCAGGCCGTAGCGGTCGGCGACGACGTTGTGCTGGTGGATCGTCTCGAGGTTCTCCTGGCGCGCGGAGACGAACGCGTCGTCGCGCAGCTCGGGGAGCCCGTCGACCACGCCGCGGATCATCTCCCGCACGCAGTCCTCGACGAATCGGGGACGGCGGTGGGCCTTCTCGACCACCGCGCCCTCGTCGGAGCGCTTCATCAGCTCGTAGATCTCCGACGACATCGAGTTCTCGACGATCGCCAGGAGCTGCCGGGCGTCGATGTCGGTGTCGCAGCCCTCCGAGCAGCCGACGTAGAGCGTGCCCAGGCCGCGCTGGTTGTGCGTGGCGACGGGCACGGAGGCGAAGATGCGCTCGATCTCGTCCTCGCCGAAGCCGTCCGCGAGCAGCCGCTCGCGTGCGCTCTCCTGCACGAGGGTCTGCGCGCACGGGCAGGCGGTCATGCCCTGGGCCGTGACGCCGCTGAGCCGGCGCGTGCCCGCGGCGCTGGCCACGGCGACGCCGTGCAGCGTGTAGATCTCCTGGGTGCGGATGCCGCTGTGCGGAGCGGGCTTGTGCTCCGGGTAGCGCGCCTCGAGGTGGACCTCGGCGCGGCGCGCGCCCTGCCGGTCGCGGACCTTCTCGGCGATGTGCTGGGCGAGCGTCTCGGCGCGGAGCGCGCTCTCGCCGAGGATGACCTCGCCGATGGCGTCGTTGACGACCTCCTCGAAGCGCGACATGTGCGCGCCCTTCTGGCGCGGCCCGAGATCCACGAAGCAGTCCAGCCTGGCGGAGTAGAGCGTGTCCCGGCCGGCCGCCGTGATGCGGATGACCTTCTCGACATTGGTGACGCCCACGCGCGAGAGCGACACGTGCAGCGTGGGGACCTGGTTCTGCACATCTTGTACCGAAACGGCCATTCCATGAGGGTAGACCCTCGCCCGAATGTCCCACCCAGGGGGCAGGAAGTTCACCCATTCGGCCTCTTCCGCGTGCCGGATCTTGTGCTACAAGTCACGACGTAGGGAAGGGAAGTGGCGGGGTCGGCCCCGGAGGGGCAGGCTGATTTTCGGCTCAAGGATCGGGAAGTTGGGCACCAAAGCGGAAGTCCTGCTGGCGGAGGACGTCTCCATCACGGAGATCGACGAGCTCCGCCCGCTGATCGCGGAAGGCCAGGAACGCGGGTTCCTCACCTTCACGCAGATCGCCTCCTCGCTCGAGGAGATCGAGATCACCAAGGAGCAGGTGTCGGAGCTCCACGCCTACCTTGAGGACCAGGGCATCGACGTGGTCGGCGAGGACGGCAAGCCCGCGGTCAGCGAGGGCGGGCGCTTCGAGCGCGCGGAGGCGCCGGGCGAGAAGCCGGACGCGCCGCGCAAGCCGGAGATCGACCTGACCGTCGAGCCGAGCCTGGACTCGCTGCGGCTGTACCTGCGCTCGATCGGGCGCGTGCAGCTGCTCACGGCCGAGCGCGAGGTCGCGCTGGCCAAGCGGATCGAGCGCGGCGACCTGTACGCCAAGCAGGAGATGGTCGAGGCCAACCTGCGCCTCGTCGTCTCCATCGCCAAGGGCTACCTCGGGCGCGGGCTGTCGTTCCTGGACCTGATCCAGGAGGGCTCGCTCGGCCTCATCCGCGCCGTCGAGAAGTTCGACTACCGGCGCGGCTACAAGTTCTCCACGTACGCGACCTGGTGGATCCGCCAGGCCGTGACCCGCGCGATCGCCGACAAGGGGCGGACCATCCGCATCCCGGTCCACATGGTCGAGAAGCTCAACAAGGTCGTGCACGTCGAGCGCCAGCTCGTGCAGTCGCTCGGCCGCGAGCCCACGCCGGACGAGATCGCGGCGGAGCTGGAGTGCACGGTCCGCGAGGTCCGCGACATCCAGCGCATGGCGCAGCAGCCGGTCTCGCTCGAGAAGCCGATCGGCGAGGAGGAGGAGTCCGAGCTCGGCGACTTCGTCGAGGACGAGGCGGCCGTCTCCCCGTTCGACCAGGCCTCGGAGAACCTGCGCCGCGAGAACGTGCGCAAGGCGCTCGACGCGCTGCCCCAGCGGGAGCGCGAGGTGATCGAGATGCGCTTCGGCCTCACCGGCGCGCGCCCGTTCACGCTGGAGGAGGTCGGCCGGGCGTTCAACGTGACGCGCGAGCGCATCCGCCAGATCGAGAACCACACGCTGAAGAAGCTCGAGTCGCTGCCCGAGGCGCAGCGGCTGCGCGACACCGGCTAGGGCCGCGGCGCGCGGGTGCGGAACGGGTCGGCCGGCATCGGCCGGCCCGCGAGCGCGGCGACGTCGGCGGCGGCGCCGGGCCGCGCGAAGAGGAAGCCCTGCCAGTGGTCGCAGCCGAGCTCCACGAGCGGCGCGACCTGCGCCTCCTCCTCGATCCCCTCCGCCACGGTGCGCAGCCCGAACGAGCGCGCGAGCTCGACGATCGCGCGGACGAGCGCCGGGTTGGCGCCGCCGCCCCCGAGCCCGTCGACGAACGTCTTCGGGATCTTCAGCAGGTCGAGCGGCAGCGAGGCGATGTAGGCCAGCGAGGAGTGCCCCTCGCCGAAGTCGTCGACGGCGATGCGGACGCCGAGCCGCTTGAGCGCGTCGAGGCGGTGTGCCGCCGTGACGACGTCGCGCATGACGGCCGACTCCGTCAGCTCCAGCACGAGCAGCTCGGCGGGCAGGCCGTGCTCGCGCAGCGCCAGCTCCACCTCGCCCACGAGCGCGGGGTTCGCGAGCTGCTCGACGGAGAGGTTCACCGAGATCCACAGGTTGCCGCCGCCGATCCCCGCGCGGTGCCACTCGGCGGCCTGGCGGACGGCCTCGCGCAGGATCCAGCTCCCGAGCAGCTCGATCAGACCGGCCTGCTCGGCGACGGCGATGAACTGGCCCGGCGGGACCATGCCGTGCTCCGGGTGCTCCCAGCGCACGAGCGCCTCGGCGCCGGCGACGGTGCGGCTGTCGGCCTCCACGATCGGCTGGTAGTGCAGGAGGAACTGGCCGGCGGCGATCGCGCGGCGCAGCTCGGCCTCGAGCTCCATGCGGCGCAGCAGCGCGGCGTGCATGCGCTCCTCGTACAGGCGGTAGCGGCCGGCGCCCTCGTCCTTGGCGCGGTAGAGCGCAATGTCGGCGTTGCGGAGGATCACCTCGGCCGGCGGCTGCTCGCGGCGGTTGACGAGCGCGATGCCGGCCGACGCGGTGACGGCGATGCGGCGGCCCGCGAGCTCGATCGGCTCCGCGAGGGCGTCCAGCAGGTAGCGCGCCATCTGGCCCGCCGCCTCCGGCGTCGGGCAGGTCTCGAGCAGGACGGCGAACTCGTCGCCGCCGAGCCGGGCGGCCGTGTCGCCGGCCGCCAGCCGCTCGGTCAGGCGCCGGGCGACGACCTGGAGCAGATCGTCGCCGGTCGGATGGCCGAGCGAGTCGTTGACCTTCTTGAAGTCGTCGAGGTCGATGAACAGGACCGCGAGGCGTTCCTCCTGCGGGTTGCCCGCGTACAGCGCATGCTCGAGCCGGTCGACGAAGAGCGCGCGGTTGGCCAGTCCGGTGAGCGGGTCGTGGAACGCGCGGTGCGTCAGCTGCTCCTCGAGCGCGACACGGTCGGTGACGTCGCGCGAGTTGACGACGACGCCTCGCACCGCCGGGTCGTCGAGCAGGTTCGCGTGCCGGTTCTCGACGTGCCGGTAGCCGCCGTCGCGATGGCGCCAGCGGACGAGCACGGTGCGGTCCGACGGGCCGGGGTGCTCGAGCACGCGCCGGTACTGCGCCTGCGCCCACTCGCGGTCGTCGGGGTGCAGCACGTCGGCTGCGCTGGTGCCGACGAGCGCCTCGGGCGCGTAGCCGATCACGCCCTCGACCGAGGGCGACTGGTAGCGGATCGTCCCGTCGCGCTCGAGCACGGTGATCACGTCGGTCGCGTTGTGGATCATCGAGCGGTACCAGGCGTCGGCGTCGCGGCGCGCGAGCCGGGCGCTGAGGCCGGCCGTCTCGAGCGCCATGCCGAGCTCGCCGGCGAGGCTCTCCAGGGCGTTGCGGGCGTCGGTGTCGAGCCCGCCGGGCGCGCTGACGGCGAGCACGCCCTGCGGCTCGCGCCCGCGCAGCGGCAGGCGCACGGGGTCCGGTCCCGTCTCGCCCTTGACGATCACGCGGTGCCCGTCGGCGACCGTGATCGCCGCGCGCGCACCCGGGCCCGCGAGCTCGGGGACGGCGTCCAGCCCGGCGGCGAGGATCGAGTCGCGGTCGGGGGCGCCGACGAGCGAGGCGGCGGCGCGCCGCAGCGCGCGCTCACGCTCCAGCGCCCGGTCGTAGCCGCGCGAGGTGCGCTGCAGCGCGTGCAGCACGACGGCGGCGAGGGCGATGATCGGCAGCTGCACGAGCACCGCGCCCGGGCTGCCGGCGAGGAGGTTCACGGTCACCGCGAGCCCCAGCGTGGCCGCGGCCGCGGCCGCGTAGACCGCGTGGCCCGTGCGGGTCGCGCGGGGCGGCGGCGGGGTCGGGGGAAGGAGGGGCATCGCGAACGGGGGCGGCAGGGGTTTGGGCCGCTCAGGGGTGAATCGGCGGGACCGTCCGGACTTTGAATCGGCCCCACCCCCGTCGCTAGAATGCGCGCGTCCCGCGGTGGGATTCCCGAGCGGTCAAAGGGGACGGGCTGTAAACCCGTTGGCTCAGCCTTCGCAGGTTCGAATCCTGCTCCCACCACTTTTCGGAGCGTTGATACACCGGTCTCCCGTGGAGTACGGGGTGAGGGGCCAATCTGCACCGTAGTCGGCGACCCCGATCGGCACATCGCCTCAGAACTAGCTAGACGTGCCAATGCGCCGAATCGCGCTCGTTGTACTCCTCGGCGGAGCACTCGCCGCAGCGCTCGTTGGCTGCGACCATGTGCTCGGATTGTCGGGTTCTTCGTGTGAGGATCCATTCCGGCTGGATCAGGACGCATGGAATGCACCGGCCGGCGAAGCGCCGACGGGCCGCCAGAAGGAGGCGGAGCGCATCACCGACTGCGGAGCGCTGGCTGGACTCACCCGACCCGAGGTGCGCGCGCTGCTCGGCGCCCGGGACGATCTCGGCGCCGAGGACCGCCCGGGGCGGCATTCCTGGCTGTACTGGACCGGCCCGCGCGAGTTCATCCCCATCGACAGCGACTTCCTCGTGGTCCGGTTCCGCCACGGCAAGGTCTCCAGAGCCGACATCGGCCACGGATAGCACGTCGCGTGGCGCCCGACTGGCTCGGCAGTCCGCAGCACCTGATCGCGGGCGGGCGGCTCACTAGCGCCTTCCGCTACTTCGGAGGACCTCGGTCGCGGCAACTGCCAGCGAACTGATTGTCCGACTCGCGCGTCCGGTGCATCAGTTAGCATCGCATTGGTGACGCCGCTGAAGGAAACGCTGCATCTGGTCGGACGATCGGGCTCTGCGTCGACGTTCGAGTCTCAGCAACTCGAGTTCAAGCGGCCCGCGCCCGATCTACGCCGAACGCTGGAGCTATTGGCAGACGCGGCGGTCTGTTTCGCCAACGCCGAAGGCGGGACGATCGTGGTCGGTGTGGACGACAAGGCGACGAGTCGATCTGCGGCTCTCGTCGGAGTGCAGCCGGCGCTCTCGCTGGACGCGATCCGCAAGGGGATCTTCGATCGCACGCGACCCAACCTCACGGTCGCGGCGCGCGACCATGAGGAGGATGGCGTCAGGCTCGTGATCATCGACGTCATCGAGGGGATCGAGCTCTATGCGAACGCGAAAGGGCTCGCAGCTCGCAGGCTCGGGAGCGAATGTCTTCCCTTTCCGCCCGAGCAGCAGCTCGAGGTGCGGCGTGCGCGGGGTCAGGTTGACTGGTCCGCGGAACCGTGTGCTGTTGGCGAGGAGGAGCTCTCGCAGGCTGAGTTCGAGCGCGTGCGTAGCCTCTTGAGGCGAGCTGACCGCCAGGAGTTGGCGCAGCTACGTGATCGGCCGTTGCTTGAAGCCATGCGTCTGGTCACGGTCGGCGGCGAACTCACGAACGCCGCGGTGATGCTGCTCGGCTCCGAGGACGTCATCCGTCGCGCGGTGCCTTCGAACGAATACTCGTATCAGTACCGCTCCTCGCCGGGAAGCGAGGCGTCGTTCACCACGCGGGGCACCCGGGCGATTCCGCACGCCGTGGAGACGATCCTGGGCCTGGTCGAGGCTCGCGCGGAGAGTCGCCCCCTGAACCTTGCCGGCGGGCTGCAGCTCTCCTTGGTTGACTATCCGTCAAGCGCAGTACGTGAGGTGCTCGTCAACGCGCTGGTCCATCGAGCCCTGCCGGCCGAAGGGATCGTCGACATCGAGCACACGCCCGATCGGCTCGTCATCCAGAGCCCGGGGGGCCTTGTTGCCGGGGTTACGCCCGAGAACATCTTGACTCACCCTTCGACGCCGCGGCATCGCCTGCTCGGCGAGGCCGTGGCGTTGCTGCGGCTCGCGGAACGAACCGGCCAAGGGATTGATCGGGCGTATCGCGAGATGCTCCGAGTGGGAAGGAACCGCCGGCGATCGAGGACGACGGACTGCGGGTCAGGGCAACGTTGCGGGGAGGCGTCGGGAACGACGCCTTCGTCCGCTTCGTCCGTGATCTGCCCGAGCCCGTTAGCGGCGATGTCGAGATCCTGATCACGCTCGCGGTTCTGCGTACGAGCGCCGTCGTGGATGCTCCGACGCTGGCACAGGCGATTCAGAGAACCGCGCCGGAGGCGCAGGATGTTCTCGCGCGGATGTCGGACGACGAGTTTGGGCTGCTCGAGCCCACTCGCCGAACGCTGCGGCGGCCATTGCCCGCGTACCGTTTGCGCAACGGCCCGCTTGCCGCGTTGGCCCGAGCGGTGACGTATCGGCGACGGACGATTGATGAGACAGATCAGAAGGTCATCGAGCACGTCCAGGAGTACGGCTTCGTGACGAATCGGACGCTGCAGCGGCTCTTCGATCGGGACCTCTTTGCCGCTCGGAACATGCTCAGCGATCTCCGCGAACGAGGGCTCGTCGAGAAGCTGGGAACGGCGAGGGGCGGACCTGGAGTCAAGTACGGACCGGGACCCAAGTTCCCCAAGTCCAAGCGGCCAACTGATACGTCGCGAACGAGCGACGCATCGTCAGTTGCGGATCAGTTGCGCATCGATGAGGAATAGATCGCCGCGGTCTGCGGACGGCTTGTCTCGCGAGCGTCTCTCGGGGGGTTAGGGGGAAATCGTCCGGGTGTTGCGAGACACTTCGGGGGAAGTTCGGGGGAAACCCGGTTTCGAAAAAACCGTTTTGCAGGGAGAAGTGGTGAGTCGAACCTATTCCCACCACTTTTCGGAGCGTTGTCCGGACGGCCGCCCGGGAAGCCGCTCATATAGATTAGCCGGCGAGCGAGTCTCGCGAGACAGCGCATCTCGCTGGATCGACAGCTGGCAATCGCTTCTGCGCAAAGCCGTGGGCGTGCTCGCCCAGCGCGCGGTGCGTCCGCCGGGCCGTCCCGCTCTTCACGCTCAGCTGCGCGAGTGTCATCGTGCTTGGCTTCGCAGCCGTCGCCGAGCTGCTCGTCGGCTCGTCTAGTTGCAGACGCGCCGGTACGGCTGGTTGGGGAGGACGTCCTCCCACCCCGTGCGGGTGATGTCGCGCCCGGCGATCACTCGCCGACGATCAGCCGGCCGTCAGGCTTGAACGCCACGGTCGGGGTGAGGCCGTTGAAGACCGAGAACGATTCACCGATGCGCGTCCGCGTGCGCAGGTCCCAGACCGCCACCGCTCCGTCGAGCGCGCCGACGGCGAGCAGGCGGCCGTCCGGCGAGATTGCGAGCTGGTAGATGTCGGCCGCCGCGACGTTGAGCGCGGCGCCGCGTGGCCTGCCCGTACGGAGGTCCCACAGCCGGACCCGGCGTCCGCGGAGCCGGCAGCGACGACCCGCGAGTCGGGCGAGATGGCGAAGGTGCGAGCCTGCTCAGACGCCGGGATCCGCAGCCGCGGCTCGCCCGAGCGGGCGTCCCAGGCGACGACGCTCGCGCAGCACGCCGCGGCGACCAGGACACGGCCGTCGCCCGTGAACGCCAGGTCGCCGAAACCTTCCCCGGCGACCGTCCTGACGTGCACGGGGGCGTTCGAGCGCAGCGCGCGGGAAGGTCCGCGATGCGGCGCCCGGTGCGCAGGTCGGCCAGCGTCACGGTGCCGTCGCCGCGGGCCGACGCCATCACGTCGCCCCGTGGAGCGACCACGTAGCAGGGAAGGCTGCAATTACCGCGTGCGGACGCGAAGTAGAACCGGCGCCCCACCCGCCGCGTCCCGCTCGCTACAACATGCGCGTCGGCAAGGTGCCGAGGAGCTCGGGCGCGCTGTGCATACGACTGGACCGGAAGAAGCCGCAGCGGCGCTGCTGAGGCGCTTTCAGCGCGAAGAGCTGCCGCGCTGCGGCAGGCTGGCCTGCAGCTCCACGAGGAGCTCGCGGAGCTGGGCGAAGCGCTCAGGGCCGAGGTCGCGCTCCCACTGCCGCTCGAGCTCGCCCACGATCGACCGCATGGCGTACGCGACCTGCTCGCCGCGCTCGGTGAGCTCGACCTGGCGGGAGCCCGGGACCTGCGTTCCGTCGCGCCGGATGATGTAGCCGAGGCGCTCCATCTGGCCCAGCAGGTAGTTCAGGGCCTGCTTGGACATCCTCGCCCGCTCGGCGAGCTCGGAGGGGCGCAGGCCACTGGGTCCCGGATACTGCAGGACCGCCAGATGGGCGGCGTTGAGATCGGTGAAGCCGCGCTCGTGCAAGCCCTCGATCATGCGCCGGCGGACCGTCTCCCACGGGATGCGCAGGAGCGCGCCGATGAGCGGCGGGTCGTCATACGGGGTGGATTGTCCGTCGGTTGGAGTCAAGTCACTTGACGCGCCGGGGCGCGCCCGTTACGGTCGCGTCAAGTCACTTTACCGGTAGGCCGAGGGGAGGGGGCGGGGTGGGCGCTACGAAGGACGAGGTTTCACGCACCGCGCGACGCGACACCGGCTCCGCGGCGGGACGCATCACCGTACAGCGGCTGACCAAGACCTACGAGCGGATCGTCGGGCGCCAGCTGTCGCGCACCCATGCCCTGCAGGAGATCGGCTTCGCCGTGGAGCCGCACGAGTTCGTGTCGATCATCGGGCCGTCCGGCTGCGGCAAGAGCACCGTGATGAAGATCCTCGCCGGGCTGCTCCCGGCCACCAGCGGCGAGGTGGCGATCTCGGGCTTCCCGGTGACCGGTCCGGGCCCCGATCGGGCGTGCGTCTTCCAGTCTCCCGGGCTGATGCCCTGGCGGACCGTGCAGCGAACGTCGAGCTCGTGCTCGAGTTCGGCGGCGTGCCGAAGGGCGAGCGCACCGAGCGCGCCGAAAGGTACGTGGACCTGGTCGCGCTCTCGGCCTTCCGCGACCACTACCCCGCGGAGCTCTCCGGCGGGATGCAGCAGCGGGTGGGCCTGGCCCGCGCCCTGGCGGTCGAGCCTACCGTCCTGCTCATGGACGAGCCCTTCGGCGCCCTCGATGCGCTGACCCGCGACGCACATGCAGGACGAGCTCCTGCGCATCTGGGAGGGCACCAAGAAGACGGTCGTGTTCATCACCCACTCGATCGAGGAGGCCGTCGTCCTCTCCGACCGGGTCCTGGTCATGGGCAACGGAACCCTCGCCCGAGAGGTCCCGATCGACCTGCCCCGCCCGCGCTCGCGGCACGAGCTGCTGGCCGACCCGCGGACGCTCGAGCTGATGCGCCAGCTCGAGGGCCTGCTCGGAGACGCCCACCCGGGCGAGGAGGTCTAGATGGCCATCGCAGTCGAGCGCCGGGAGCTCTCACGGGCCACCGTGCTCCGGCGCAACCTGCTCTCCCGGGAGCGCTTCACCCAGCTCGCCATCCTCGTCGTCGTCCTGGCGGTGTGGCAGTACGCCGGCGCGCGGCTCGGCGACTTCTTCCTGGCGCCTCCCACCTCGGTGGTGAGCGCGTTCGGCGAGGTGATCTCCAACGGCCAGCTCTCCGACGCCCTGAGCACCACCGTGGTGGGGATCCTCGTCGGCTTCGCGATCGCCGCCGTCCTCGGCGTGTCGATCGGCGTGCTGATGGGCACCTCGCGGGCCGCGGCCGCCGGCTTGAACCCGATCGTCTCGGCGGGCTACGTGATCCCCGAGGCCGCGATCGTGCCGCTCCTGATCATCTGGTTTGGCCTCGGCATGGAGCCGCGCATCATCGCGGTGGTGCTGTTCGCGGTGTTCGAGATCATCGTGAGCACCTATGCGGGCGTGAAGAACATCAACCCGATCCTGCCCGAGGTGGCGCGCTCGTTCGGCGCCAGCTCGGCGCAGATCTTCCGCAGGGTCATCTGCATGGCGGCCCTGCCGTACATCTTCGCCGGCCTGCGCATGGGTGCGGCCAGGGCGGTCAAGGGCATGGTCGTGGCGGAGCTGCTGTTCGCGGCCACGGGGGTCGGCGGCGCCATCAAGGAAGCGGCGAACGGCTATCGCACGGACAAGGTCATGGTCTTCGTGATCGTGATCACCGTCCTCGGCGTGGTCTTCGCCGGCCTGGTCCAGCTCATCGAGCGCAAGTCGATGCGTGCGTGGCACGAGCAATATGTCGAGCGGTAGAAAGGAAGCGCAGATGCTGAGGACTTCGGTTGTCACCGCTGCATTGGGTGCATGCCTGCTGATCGCGGGATGCGGTGGCGGCGACTCGGGGGGCGACGACAGCGCGGCGGAGGGCAAGGCGGCGCCGATCCGCGCGGCCTACGCGTCGGCGCTCGACCCCAACGACATGGCCGACCAGTTCGGCCTCGAAGCCGCCGGCGCGAAGGTCCAGACGCTCGGTGACGACAGCGCGGTGGTGGCGGGTCTTCTCCGCGGCGACATCGACGTCGGCAACGTCGACTTCGACGCGGCGATGAAGGCCGCGACGGCCGGAGTTCCCCTCAAGGTCATCTACATCTCGCAGGCCAAGCCGGAGTACGTCTTCGTGTCGAGGCCCGAGCTCCCGTCGCTGGACGATCTGGGCGGCAAGAAGGTGGGCTACCACGCCAAGGGCTCCCAGACCGAGATCTTCGCGCGCGCCCTGATCGACCAGAAGGCGCCCGACGTCTACGACGACGTGGACTTCCTCGGCCTGGAGGAGTCCTCGCGGCGCGCGCAGGCACTCGTCGCCGGCCGCATGGACGCGACGGCGGTCGAGGCGATCAACCTCGCGCAGCTCAAGCAGGAGGGCGACTACCACCAGCTCGGGACGTGGGGCGATCTCGGCGGCCAGGCGGGCGCGGTCGTGGGCACGGCGTGGATCACCACGGAGGAGAAGTACGCCAAGAACAAGGAGCAGCTGACGGACTTCGTCAAGACGATGCAGAAGGGCTACGACCGCTTCTACACCGACAAGGACGCCTGGCTGGCGATGGCCAAGGACAAGCTCCCCGACGTCGATCAGTCGCTGCTGCCCGAGGTCTACGAGGTCTACAAGGGCCAGGACATGTACCCGCGCAGCGGCACGCCGTCGCTCACGCCCGAGACGTTCGCACAGAACGACGCCTTCTTCCGCGACCTCGGCGAGTGGGAGGACGAGCTGAGCGACGAGCTCGTCGCCTTCGACCTCATCAACGCGGGCGCCGGGCAGTGAGCGACTTCCATCCCCCCTTCGACCGGGAGGAGCTCGTCACCCGCGCCGATCGCGCTCGCGCGCTCATGGAGCACGACGGGATCGATGCGCTGATCGTGACCGGCGACTTCGCCGCCGGCATGAACTACTACTACCTCAGCGGGCACCTGCCGCGCGACTACCAGCTCAACTACTCGCGTCCGCACGTGATGGTGCTCCCGCGCGAGGGCGACCCGTTCCTCTGGGTCTACGGGGTCAACGAGAGAACGCGCGCGGTCAGTCGTGGGTCGAGGACGTTGTCGCCTACGCGCCGCCGTTCACGGGGGCCGACCTGGCCGCCGCGATGACGCAGCGCGGTCTGGACCGGGTCGCCTCGGCGCGGAGCTGGGCCTCGACCAGCGCGTGGCGATGCCGCTGCTCGAGTGGCAGGCGATGGCGGCGGCGATGCCCGGCGCCGAGCTCGTCGACGCCGCGTCGCTGCTGTGGGAGCTGCGGATGATCAAGAGCCCGGCGGAGGTCGCCTACATCCGCGAGTGCGACGAGATCAACGGCAAGGGCCTGGCGCGCGCCTTCGCGGCGATGCGCGCGGGCGACTCCGAGGTCGACGTCGCGCGCAAGGTCGGCTCCGCGCTGGTGGAGGCGGGCGCGTTCCGGCCCCCGTACGCGCAGGCGCTGATCGTCTCCGAGGCGAAGGCGAAGTCGCTCGGGCACCCGTCGCGCATGCTCGGACCGCAGCCCGACTACACGATCAAGCCCGGCGAGCTGCTGTTCGTCGACTCCGGCGTCACGCTCGCCGGGTACTGGGGCGAGTTCAACCGCATGGCCTGCGTCGGCGAGCCGACGCCGACCAGCGCCCCATCACGACAACATCCGCGAGGTCGTCCGGCGCTCGATCGACGAGGCGCTCAAGCCGGGGATCACTTCAAACGGGTGATCGAGCAGATGGCCAGCTTCTACCGCGAGCCGGCTACGCCGAGGAGAAGTTCCAGCAACTACCTCGGGCCCGCCGTTCATGCACCTCTGCCACGGGCTCGGCCTTGCCTCGACGAGCCGCCGTTCGTGCGCTACGACTCCGACGAGGTGCTGGTGCCGGGCATGGTCCTGTCGTGCGAGGCGTACCTGCCCGACGACGGCATGACCTACGGCTCCGAGGAGGACGTGCTCATCACCGAGGACGGCGCCGAGGTCCTGTCCGACCCGGACCCCGGCCTCTACGTGATCGCGGCCTGAGCGGGACCGGTGACGCGCATCCTGTCGTGGCCGACCTGCGCAGCCTGCTGAGCTCGAGGACACGATCGAGCTGCAGCGTGAGGCGTTCCTCGCCCTGGCGCAGACCGCACCCCGCCGCGCCGAACTCGTGGCTGAGGCTGCCCGGCGACCGGCGCGGATGGCTCAAGATCCTCGCGGCGCACGACGAGCGTCCGGCGGGCTCGGGGTGAAGGTGCTCGCGCGCTTCCCGAGCAATCCGCCCGGGCACAACCTCGGCTCGCTGCTGATCCTCTTCGACGACAAGGACGGGACGCCGCTGGCCGTCATGGACGCCGTCTACGTGACCGCCCTGCGCACGGCGGCCGGCGCGGCGATCGCGACCGAGGCGCTCGCGCGCCCGGACCCGACGTCGATGGCGATGGTCGGCACCGGGGTCCTCGCCTGGTACACGGTGCTCAGCCACCGCTGCTTCTGCCCGGGCTGAGGAGGTGAGGGTCTACTCGCGGTCGCCCGAGCGCCGCGCCGCCTTCGGCGAGCGCGTGACGCACGACGATCGGCCTGAAGGTGCAGGCGGTCCCCACGGTCGAGGATGCCGTCGCCGGCACCGACCTCGTGATCACCGCGACGAACGCACCCAACCCGGTGCTGCTGGCCGAGCACCTGTAGCCCGGGCAGCACGTCACCGCCATCGGCATCCGCACGAGATCGCACCGGACGCGCTGGCCGCGTGC
>CAWHAP010000016.1:0-11076 GCA_963827335.1 uncultured Solirubrobacteraceae bacterium | reverse complement strand
CGGCGCACGGCGCCGTAGCGGGCCATCGCCCGCTTCCGCTCGTGCCCGTGGTCGACCACCGGCGCGGGGTAGTCCTCGCCGATCACGCAGCCGGCCGCGCGCTGCTCGTCCGCGCTCATCGTCCACGGCTCGGAGAGCTTGGCGAGCGGCACGGCGCGCAGCTCCGGCACCCAGCGGCGCACGTACTCGCCGTCCGGATCGTGGCGGCGCTGCTGGGTCATCGGGTTGTACATGCGGCGGAAGGGGGGCGCAGGATCGACGCCGACCGACGCGATCCACTGCCAGTTGCCGTTGTTGGAGGCCTCGTCGCCGCACAGCAGGTGGCGCATGAAGTGCGCCTCGCCCTCCCGCCAGTCGAGGTGGAGGTGCTTGGTCAGGAACGAGCCGGCGATCAGGCGGCCGCGGTTGTGCATCCAGCCGCGCGCGAGCAGCTGCCGCATCGCGGCGTCGACGACCGGATAGCCGGTGCGGCCCTCGCGCCAGGCGTCGAGCAGCACCGGGTCGTCGTCCCACTCGAGCCGGTCGAACTCGCGCCGGTGCGCGTGGCGCGTGTTGCCGGGGTGGTGGAGGAGGACGTGCGCGTAGAAGTCGCGCCACGCGAGCTGGCGCACGAACGCGGCCGCGCCCGCGCCGCCGGCGTCGCGGGCGCGCTGCTCGAGCTCGCGCGGCGAGACGCAGCCGAAGTGCAGGTAGGGCGACAGCTCCGAGGTCCCGCCCGCGAGCACGTCGTGGCGCTCCTCATAGCGCTCGAGGCCCGAGCGCAGCCAGCCGAGCATCCGCTCCCGCCCGGCCGCCTCGCCCGGCGGCATCGGGTCCGGCGCCTCGGGCTCCGGCGCCGCCGGCAGACGGCCGACCGCGACGCCCGCGGGGAACGCGAGCCGCCGCGGCGCGCCGTGGACCTCGCGGCGCGGCGCCGCCTCCCAGGCGCGGTGGAAGGGCGTGAACACCGAGTGCGGCCGGCCGTCCTTCGTGCGAACGCGTCCGACGTCGGCGACGAACAGGCCCGGATGCCGCCGCACCTCGACCCGGGCGGCGTCGAGCGCGGCCGTGACCCGGCGGTCGCGCGCGAGCGCGAACGGCGAGACGTCGGAGGCGAAGTAGGCGGCGCTCGCGCCAACCTCGGCGGCCAGCGCCGGCAGCTCCTCCTCCGGCCGCCCCGCGCGCACCACGAGGTCGGCGCCGCGCTCGCGCAGCGCGGCGCGCAGCTCGGCCAGGCAGCCGTGCAGGAACCAGGCGCGGTTGCGGGAGGGGAAGCGGCCGTCGAGCAGCCGCGGGTCGAGCACGAACACCGGCACGACGCGATCGCACGCGCGGTGGGCGGCGGTCAGGCCAGGGTGGTCATGGACGCGCAGGTCGCGGCGGAACCAGACGAGGGCGGTGCTCGGCACGTCTGAGGTACGGGCGAGCGGCCCGGACGGACGTAGACTCAGAGCGTGTGGACCTGATTCGCGACTTTCCCCTGTTTCCGCTGGGATTGGTGGCGCTCCCGACCGAGCTGGTGCCGCTGCACATCTTCGAGGAGCGCTACAAGACGATGGTCGCGCGCGTGCTCGAGGAGGAGGGCGAGTTCGGGATCGTCTGGGTCGCCGACGACGGGCTGCGCGACGTCGGCTGCGCGTGCGAGATCGCCGAGGTGCTCGAGCGCATGCCCGACGGTCGCATGAACCTCGTCGCCCGCGGCACGCGGCCGTTCCGCATCGACGCGCGCCAGGACGACCTCGCCTACCCGGCCGGAACGGTCGAGTTCCTCGCCGACGAGGACACCGCCGTGACCCCCGAGGCGGCCGCGGCGGCGCACGCGGCCTACGCCGAGCTGGTCGAGCAGGCGACCGACCACACGCCCGACGAGCAGGAGATCGCGGGCATGACCGCCTACCAGATGGCGGCGACCGTCGACTTCGGGCTCGACGCCAAGCAGGGCCTGCTCGACCTGCGCTCCGAATCCCAGCGGCTCGCGCTCGCCGCGCGGCTGTTCCGCGCCGCGCTCAAGCGGCTCGACTTCGTGGAGCGCGCCCAGGCCCGGGCGCGCTCGAACGGGCGCGTCCGCTTCCCGGGCTAACGGGACGGCAGATCGGGTATCGCCTCCGTGTGGCCGGGTGGCAAGGACGCTGGGTGCTCGTGATGGCGGCGGCGATCGCCGTCGCGCTCGTCGCCGCGCCCGCCGGCGCCGGGCCGTCCGCGGACGCCGCGGCCAAGCTGAGGATGACCGCGCCCGGCGGCCGGGCGCTCGATGGCAAGTGGCAGCGCTGGGCGCGCGCCTCGCTGATGCCGACCGTGACCGGCCGCGTCGTCGTGCGGCTCCGTCGCTGCCCCGCGCTCCCCCGCGCCGCCGGCTGCGTCTACCGCAGGCGCCCGCGCACGATCTACGTCCGCCCCGGCGTGCGCCGGGCGCGATCCGTGCTGCTGCACGAGCTCGGGCACCTGTTCGACCTGCGCGTGATGAACAACAGCGACCGCGGGCGCTTCCGCCGCATCGTGCGCGCGCCCAGGCGCAAGTGGTGGGCGGGCAAGGTGCCGCTCGCGGAGCAGTTCGCCGAGGCCTACTCGTTCTGCGCCCGCTACCGCCGGATCGTCTCGATCGGTCCCTACGCAAGCTACGACTACGGCCCGTCGCGGCGCCAGCACCGCTCGGTCTGCGCGCTGATCGTCGCCGCCGCGGGCGACCGCGCGCCGGCCAGGCCCGCGCCCCAGGCGCCGCCGGTGACCCGCGCCGACCCGGTGCCACCGCCGCAGCCGCCGCCGGGCGGCGTGCCGGGCGGCCCGCCGAAGCCGAAGCCGAAGCCGACGCCGACGCCGACACCGACTCCCACGCCCCGGCCCGCGCCGACCGTGCCGCCGGTGCCGACCGTCTTCCCCTTCCCCTAGGGCTCGAGCGACACCGCGTCGCCGACCGCGACGCGGCCCGGCTCGACCGTCGAGCCGTAGACGCCGGCGCACGACCGGCGCTCGCGGGCGAGGGTGCGCAGGACCGCGGGGTCGCGCTCCGTCGTCACGGGATCGACGTTGACGATCACGCAGCGCTCGTCGCGCTGGTCGATCCGCATCCGCATCCCGCCGATCCGCAGGGCCGCGCCGACCCACGCCTCCTCCTGGAAGGGCGCGCCGTCGGCCGCCGCGATCAGCAGGTTGGGCCGGAAGCGCTGGGCGTCGAGCTCGCGGCCGGCCAGCTCGCCGAGCGCGGCGAGCGTCTGGGTCGAGACGAGCGAGAGCGGCATCGCGTCGAAGACCCCACGGTCCTGCTTGATCACGCGGACCCCGTCGCCGAGCTCGGCGGCCAGGGCCGGATCGATCACCTCGAGCGTCGCGCCGGCCGGCGTGTGGACGACGGTGCGCGAGGCGTCGGGCCGGGTCGGGTCGACGAAGGACGGGCGGTAGCGGCCCATGTCCGAGCGCTCGCGGATCGTCATCCACGGGAAGCCGCTGCGCGGGATCCCGTCCCGGATGAACGCCCAGCGGCGGTCGCCGGCCAGGCCGTGCCACGAGACCTCGACCTGCCTCGAGCGCCTCGGCGGCCATCGACTTGACCGGGTAGCGCCACAGCGCGGCGACGCGGCCGACCTCGGTCATCAGATGGTTGATCCCACGGGGGTCGTGGGATCAGCCATCTAACGGTCGAGCTTGCACACGCGTGTGGCGACGTCGCTGGTGAAGGCGACGAGGCGGTTGAAGGAGCCCGGCCGCCCGCGCGAGCGATCGGAGAAGGCGATCGTCCCCGCCTCGAGGCGCGCGCGGTAGGAGAGGATCGCGTCGCGGCCCTGGGGAAGCTCCAGCCCGAGCGCCGCCTGCGTCTCGAGGTCGCGCTCGAGCTCGCGCGCGGTCAGCAGCCGCTCGGCGCCCATCGGCACCGGCTTGCCGCGGTTGCAGCGGACCGTGCCGTCGTCGGAGACGAGCAGCCGCACGTTGGCGTTGCGGTCGGCGCCGCTGCGCACGACCTCGAACAGGTCGGCCGACGGCGAGCCGCAGCCCGCCAGCAGCGCCAGCGCGGCGAGCGCCGCCGCGCCGCGCCTCACACCACCACCAGCTCGGCGCCCGCGGACTCGCGCAGGAAGCGCGGCGTCGACATCACGCCGTCGAGCTGCTCCATCACCGCGGCGGGATTCGCCGCCGTCAGCTCGAGCGCCGCCGCGCACGCCCACAGGCGGCAGTCCTCCAGCTCGCGCGCCGTGGTGCGCAGCTCGACCAGCGAGCGCGCGAACGTCTCGCCGTCGGCGACCGCCTCGCAGCGCGCGGCGCGCGCGTGCAGGTCGGGGTCGAGCATCGGCGCCAGCGCGCCGAAGGAGACGAGCCCGCGCGCCGGCCGGCCCTCGGCCGCCGCGGAGACGAGCAGGGACAGTCCGGCGTAGAGGCGCTCGAGCCGGTCCGAGACGAGGATCGCCGCGATCATGATGAGAGATCGTATGCCGCAGCTGCTCGATGCCCGCGGGCTCGCCTGTCCCCTGCCCGCCATCAAGGCGAAGGCGGCGCTCGCCGAGCTCGCCCCCGGCGAGTCGCTGGTCGTGCTCGCCACGGACCCCGAGGCGCCGGTCGACATCGGCGCGCTGGCCGCTGCCGCGGGCCACGGGTTCGAGGCCCAGCGCGACGGGCCGGGCTGGCGGCTCGTGGTGACGAAGCGCGCGGCCGTCAGGCCATGACGACCGCGCCGCCGCGGCGCGGATCGCCGGCGCCCGCCAGCTCGCCGGTCGCGGGGTCGCGGCGGACCGCCTGCGCTCCGCCGAAGAACACGTTGAGGTCCTTGAAGGGCGCGAGCGTGCGGCCCTCGCCGGCGAGCGCATCGGCGTCGACGCCCGGCTCCGCGTAGACGACGCCGTCCTCCCAGTGCACGCGCGGCGCCTCGACGGCGTCGACGAGGTCGAGCCCGCGGTCGATCACCCCGAGGATCACCTGGAGGATCGCGGAGCGGATGCGGTTGGAGCCCGCCGAGCCGACCGCGACGTGCACGGCGCCGTCGCGCGCGACCACGGTCGGGGCCATCATCGACGGCAGGCGGCGGCCGACCGGGTGCGTGAAGAAGCCCTGCGGCGAGAGGTCCTCCTCGCCCATCATGTTGTTGAGGTGGATGCCGGTGCCGGGCACGACGATGCCCGAGCCCTCCCCGTTGGTGCACGTCACCGCGCAGGCGCGGCCGTCGCCGTCGAGCACGGAGATGTGCGTGGTCGAGCCGAGCTGCGAGGCCATGAACTCCTCGAGGAAGCCGGGCCGCCCCAGGCCCTCGACGAACTCCGGCGTGCGCGCGCGATGCGCCTGCTCCATCGCCACCAGCAGCCGTCCCTGACTCGGCAGACCGGCTTCGCGATCGAGCTGGGCGAGCACCGAGGCGATCAGGATCCCGCCGGCCGACGGCGGCGGGTTGGTGTAGACGTCGAAGCCGCGGTAGCCGACACGGATCGGCTCGCGCGCGATCGCCTCGTAGCCCGCGAGGTCCGCCTCCGTCAGCGTGCCGCCGCCCGCGGCCACCCGCTCGCACGCCGCGCGCGCGATGTCACCCGTGTAGAACGGCGCCGCCCCCTCCGCGCCGAGCCGCTCGAGCGTGTCGGCGAGCTCGGGATCGGTGAGCACGTCGCCCTCGCGCGCGACGCGGTCGCCGAACCAGTACTTCGCGCGCACCTCCGCGGAGCTGGCGGTGATCGGCTCGAGCAGGGCGAAGATGTAGGCCTGCTGCGCGTTGACCTCGACGCCCGCGCGCGCGAGGCCCGCGCCCGGCGCGACGAGGTCGGGGAGCGGGAGCGTCGCGAAGCGGCGGTGCGCCTCGCAGATCCCCGCCGGCGTCCCGTAGGCGCCGACCGACGACGCGCCGACGTGGAAGACCTGGGCGGCGGCCTCGAAGAACACCTCCGCCGGGACGAGCGGCGCGCGCGCCGCCGCGTCGGCGCCCTCGCCGGGCGCCGCGACGAAGAAGTCCAGCAGCGCGGGCGGCTCGCCCGGCTCGGCCACGAGCATGTACCCGCCCGCGCCGAGCCCCGTCAGCTGCGGCTCGGCGACGGCGGATGCCATCATCGCGGCGAGCGCCGCGTCGACCGCGTTGCCACCGGCGCGCAGGATCTGCGCGCCGGCCTCTGCTGTCAGCGGATGACCCGCGGCGACGACGCCCCTCACGGGGCGCAGACTAGAGCGGAGCGGTTACTGGGGTCATGGATGACCCCGGTCCCCATCAAGAACGACGATGGGACGAAGTGGTGGGCTAGAACCGCGGGATGAACTCGGGGACGTCGACGTCGATCGATGCCGAGCGCTCACGCTGGTTGCGCGTCACGCGCGGCTCGCCCGACGGCTCGGAGAAGCGCCGCATCCCCGGCTGCTCCTCCTCACGGCGCGGGGGACGCTTGTCCCCGTAGCCGGTCGCGACCACCGTGATCCAGACCTCGTCCTCGAGCTTGTCGTCGAGCATCGCCCCGAAGATGATGTTCGCGTCGGGGTGGGCCGCCTCCTGGACGGCCTTCGCGGCCTCGTTGACCTCCCACAGCGAGAGGTCGCGGCCTCCGGTGATCGACAGCAGGATCGAGCGCGCGCCCTCGACCGACGTCTCCAGCAGCGGCGACTCGACGGCCTGCCGCGCGGCGTCGAGCGCCCGCGTGTCGCCGGTGCCCATGCCGATGCCGAGCAGCGCGTTGCCGGCCTCGGACATGATCGTCCGCACGTCGGCGAAGTCGAGGTTGATCAGGCCGGGAAGCGTGATCAGGTCCGAGATGCCCTGGACGCCCTGGCGCAGCACGTCGTCGGCGACCCGGAAGGCCTCGACCATCGAGGTGTTCTTCTCCAGCACCGACAGCAGCCGGTTGTTCGGGACGACGATCAGCGTGTCGACCTCGGCCGCCAGCAGCTCGATGCCCTTCTCCGCCGCCGCCAGGCGGCGCGAGCCCTCGAAGCCGAACGGCTTGGTGACCACGCCGACGGTCAGCGCGCCGAGCTCACGGGCGATCCGCGCGACCACGGGCGCGGCGCCCGTGCCGGTGCCGCCGCCCTCGCCCGCGGTGATGAACACCATGTCCGAGCCCTTGAGCAGCGCCTTCGTGCGGTCGTAGTCCTCCATCGCGGCCTGGCGGCCGAGATCGGGGTCGGAGCCGGAGCCCAGCCCGCGCGTGGAGTCGTGGCCGATCTGCACGCAGACGTGCGCGGAGGCGGACTGCAGCGACTGCGAGTCCGTGTTGACGGCGACGAACTCGACGCCCGACACCTCGGCCTCGATCATGCGGTTGACGGCGTTGACGCCGGCGCCGCCGACGCCGACCACGCGGAGCTGGGGCTTGCCGACGGGGCCGGTGCCGTCCCAGCTGCTGTAGCCCTGCTCGGCCGCCGCCGGCTCGTGGCTCGGCGGGGCCATCAGGTTCTCGGGCAGGTCGGAGGAGAACGCGTGGCGCAGCCGCTCCTGCGGGGACGGGACGCGCGGCGCGTCCGGCTCGGTCTTGGGAGCCGCCGCCGCCTTCTTCTTCTTCGGCGCGTGGCTCTCCTCGACCACGGAGGTGCCGGGCCCACCCACCCCATCCTCGAGCCCCTCGGTCTCCGTCTTGCGGAACAGGGCCGCGAGCGGACCCTCGCGCATGCTCGCCCGCTTACCTGCCATTCGAGAGCACCTCCTTCGCCAGCTGGCGATAGGCGTCGGCAGCCGTGCCCGACGGGTCGTACTTCAGCACCGACATACCCTTCACGGGAGCCTCCGCGAACCGAATCGTCTTGCGGATCCGTGCGCCGAACACCCGGTCGCCGAAGTTCTCCTCGAGGATCTGGATCGCCTCCTTCGCGTGCAGCGTCCTCGAGTCGACCATCGTCGGGAGGATGCCCGCGATGTCCACATCGGGGTTGAGGTTCTCACGAATCATCGAGAGGGTGTTCTGGAGCTGGATCAGCCCGCGCATCGACAGATACTCGCACTGCACGGGGACGATCACCTTGTCGGCCGCGGTCAGCGCGTTGATCGTCAATAGTCCCAGGGACGGCGGCGTATCGATGCAGATGAAGTCGTAGTCCTCCGCGATCGGTCGCAGCGCCTTGTCCAGCGAGCGCTCGCGGCCGATCTTCGTCGACATCGCGATCTCGGCGCCGGCGAGGTCGATCGACGCGCACGCGATGTCGATCTCGCGCTTGCGGATCACCTCGCGGATGGAGAGGTCGTGGACGAGCACGTCGTACATCGACGTCTCGAGCGAGTCGGGGTCGATGCCCTGGGACATGGTGAGGTTGCCCTGGGGGTCCATGTCGATGCACAGGACGCGATGGCCCTCCTCCGCGAAGGCCGCCGCGAGGTTCAGCGTGGTGGTGGTCTTCGCGACGCCGCCTTTTTGGTTGGCGAACGCGATGACCTTGGCCTTGCCGGTCACGTGGTGCTCCGATCGGGGTCGGGGTGATCCATCGTCACGGCTATTCGCACCCGCGGGCGCCGTTCCTTCATTGGATCGCGCCCCCGTGCCGATAGGAACCGGGATGAAGGTCCTGGTGGCAGACGACTCAATGGTGGTGCGGCGCCTCGTGTGCGCGCGCCTGGCCGCGGACGGCCATGAGGTGTTCGAGGCGGCGGACGGCCAGGCGGCCGTCGACGTGGCGCTGCGGGAGCGGCCCGACGTGATCGTCCTCGACCGCCAGATGCCGAAGATGGACGGCTTCGAGGTCTGCACCCGGCTGCGGCAGGACAAGACGTTGCGGTCGGTCGGGATCCTCATGCTGACGGACAACCGGGGCGAGCACACGCTGATCGAGAGCCTGGAGCGGGGGGCCGACGAGTTCATGTCGAAGCCCTTCAGCCCGCGCGAGCTCTCTCTCCGAGTTCGGTTGCTCGGCACGCGGCTGTCGCTCGTCCAGACCGGCTGACGGCAACGGGCCATGGGCCCTCTCAACATCGCCCTGCTCTGCGTCGCCGGCATCGTGCTGCTCAATCTCGGCACGGCCGTCTTCGTGCGCGTGCTGCTCACGTACAAGCGGCTGCGCGAGAGCTCGACGCGCATGCGCATGCGCATGCGCGAGGGCGTCGCGACGTTCGCGGTCGAGGTCACCGACGACCTGCCGCGAACGCTGACGACCTTCGAGCGGCGCCTGCTGCGCGAGACGATGCTCGAGACCGCGCACGAGCTCTCCGGCACGGCCTTCGACCGCCTCGTCGCGAGCTTCGCCGAGCGCGGCTTCATCGCCGAGGCGCAACGCGCCCTGCGCTCGCGGCGGCTGCTGACCCGCGTGCGCGGCGCGGAGATCATCGGGGAGCTCGGCGACCTGCAGAGCGTGCCCGCGCTGCGCGCGGGCCTGCGCGACCGCGAGCCGCTCGTGCGCTTCGCGTGCGCGCACGCACTCACGCGCGTCGGCGCGCAGGGCCTGCTCAGCGATGTGCTGACGGCGCTGTCCGAGAACGAGGGCGTCTTCAGCCAGGGCGCGGTGGCCGAGGTGCTGCTCGACTCGGGCCCCGACTCGGTGAGCGAGCTGCGGACGCTGCTCGGCGACCCGCGCCACCCGCGCCGGCGCTGGCTGATCGTCGTCGTGCTCGGCGAGCTGCGCGCGTTCGAAGCGGTGCCGGAGCTGATCGCCGCGCTCGACGTCAGGCCGTGACGACCGCGCCGCCGCGGCGCGGATCGCCCGCGCCCGCCAGCTCGCCGGTCGCGGGATCGCGGCGGACCGCCTGCGCCCCGCCGAAGAACACGTTGAGGTCCTTGAACGGCGCGAGCGTGCGGCCCTCGCCGGCGAGCGCATCGGCGTCGACGCCCGGCTCCGCGTAGACGACGCCGTCCTCCCAGTGCACGCGCGGCGCCTCGACGGCGTCGACGAGGTCGAGCCCGCGGTCGATCACGCCGAGGATCACCTGCAGGATCGCGGAGCGGATGCGGTTCGAGCCCGCCGAGCCGACCGCGACGTGCACCGCGCCGTCGCGCGCGACCACGGTCGGGGCCATCATCGACGGCAGCCGGCGGCCGATCGGGTGCGTGAAGAAGCCGTGCGGCGAGAGGTCCTCCTCGCCCATCATGTTGTTGAGGTGGATGCCGGTGCCGGGCACCACGATGCCCGAGCCCTCGCCGTTGGTGCACGTCACCGAGCAGGCGCGGCCGTCGCCGTCGAGCACGGAGATGTGCGTGGTCGAGCCGAGCTGCGAGGCCATGAACTCCTCGAGGAAGCCCGGCCGGCCCAGGCCCTCGACGAACTCCGGCGTGCGCGCGCGGTGCGCCTGCTCCATCGCCGCCAGCAGCCGCCCCTGGCTCGGCGGCCCGGGCTCGCGGTCGAGCCGGGCGAGCACCGAGGCGATCAGGATCCCGCCGGCCGACGGCGGCGGGTTGGTGAAGACGTCGAAGCCGCGGTAGCCGACGCGGATCGGCTCGCGCGCGATCGCCTCGTAGCCGGCGAGGTCCTCTGCTGGTCAGCGTGCCGCCGAGCTCGCCGACCCGATCGCGGCCGCCGCGCGCGCGATGTCACCCGTGTAGAACGGCGCCAGGCCCTCCGCGGCGCCCAGCCGCTCGAGGGTGTCGGCGAGCTCGGGATCGGTGAGCACGTCGCCCTCGCGCGCCACGCGGTCGCCGACCCAGT
Organism: uncultured Solirubrobacteraceae bacterium; assembly: GCA_963827335.1. Classification (GTDB taxonomy): domain Bacteria; phylum Actinomycetota; class Thermoleophilia; order Solirubrobacterales; family Solirubrobacteraceae; genus DASQMT01. The sequence continues at coordinate 585 of CAWHAP010000016.1, read as the reverse complement.
ATTTGGCGCGCGCGACCGGCGAGCTGGCGGTGATCGGCTCGAGGAGCGCGAAGATGTACGCCTGCTGCTCGTTGAGCTCGACACCCGCGCGCGCGAGAGCCGCCCCGGGCGCCACGAGGTCGGCGAGCGGCAGCGTCGCGAAGCGCCGGTGCGCCTCGCAGATCCCCGCCGGCGTCCCGTAGACCCCGCACGACGATGCGCCGACGTGGAAGACCTGGGCGGCGGCCTCGAAGAACACCTCGGCCGGGACGAGCGGCGCGCGCGCCGCGGTGTCGGCGCCCTCGCCGGGCGCGGCGACGAAGAAGTCCAGCAGCGCGGGCGCCTCGCCCGGCTCCGCCACGAGCATGTACCCGCCCGCCCCAGCCCTGTCAGCTGCGGCTCGGCGACGAACGACGCGACCATGGCCGCGAGCGCCGCATCGACCGCGTTGCCACCGGCGCGCAGGATCTGCGCGCCGGCCTCTGCAGTCAGCGGATGACCCGCGGCGACGATGCCCTCACGGGGCGCAGCCTAGAGCGGGGCGGCTACTGGGGTCATGGATGACCCCAGTCCCCATCAAGAACGACGACCGGACGAAGTCGTGGG
>CAWHAP010000015.1:0-1069122 GCA_963827335.1 uncultured Solirubrobacteraceae bacterium | reverse complement strand
TCACCACGTCGGGCGCCTCGAACACGAGCGCGTCCAGTGTCGCGCCCACCGCGCCCTCGCGGAGTTCTCGATCGGCACGAGCCCGCACTCGACCTCCCCGTCCTGGACGGCGCCCAGCACGGCGCCGAGCGTCGTCAGCGCGACGGCTCGACGTCCGCCCCGGCGGCGACGAGGGCGTGTGCGAGTTCGTCCCGGGCGGGCCCAGGTAGGCGGGGCGCATCGGCGGCCTAGTCCTCGAGCACCGCGGTGCCGCGCTCGCCGGACAGCGCGCGGCGGATCGCCTCGTCCTCCTCGGCGAGAGCAGGCGCTCGCCCCGGCCGTCGACCACCTGCTTGCAGTACAGGCGGGCCGTGTCGCGGTGCGCGATCGAGGAGAGCACCACGCCGTTGCGCTCGGCGTCGAGCAGCGCGAGCGACGCTGACTGGTGGCCGGACAGCTCGCCGTAGGCGTCGTAGCGGACGAGCGCCCGGTAGGCGATCGCCCCGTCGAGCCGCTCCTTGGCGTTCGCCATGCGCTCCTCGAGCCGCTCGGCGATCTCCTCGACCCGGTCGTCGAGCTGCGCGAACGCCTCCTGGAGCCGCGCCGCGTGCGCGACCAGGTCGTCGCGGCCGCCGGGCCCGAGCACCGCCTGCTGCGCGCCGCGGAGCCGGCGCACCCGCACTCCGAGGACGCAGGTCCACAGCAGTGCGATCAGCGCGACCGCACCGGCCGACAGGGCCGCGATGCCGGCCGGATCCGTCAGCTCGTCCACGCCGCCCCAGGATACGGAAGCCGGCGCGCTACTCCTGCGAGAACAGGGCGTCGTACGTCGACTTGTTGTTGTCCGTCTTCTCCTCGCCGGGCACCGGCTTGACCTCGACGGTGATCTCGACCGGCGTGTCGAGCGGCGGCGGCGTGTCGAGCGCGAGGGTCGGGGACGCCGCCGCGCCCGCGGCGACCGCCTCGACGGTGCGCTCGACCGGAGCGGCTTGGGCCCGCCCTCGATGCGCAGGACGACCTTCACGTCGACCTCGTCGTTCTCGCCCTGGTTCGTGAAGTTCACGGTGAACTCGGTGTCGGCGCCGTAGGCGATCCGGTTGGCGGCGTCGGGCTGCAGCGTCAGGTCGCCCACCTGGACCGAGTCGATCCCGGTGCCGTGCAGGCCCGGCGCCGGCTCGCGCCCGCCGCCGTTCCCGCCCGAGGACAGCTGGGCGCCGAGCGCGTCGGCGACCGTGCTCTCGTCGAGCCATTGGATGCCCGGGAAGAACTGGGTCTGCTGGAGCCGCTGCGCGCCCACGTCGGCCTCGCGCAGCTCGGCCTCGATGCGTGGCAGCACGCGCGTGGTGTAGATCACGTCGGAGGCGAGGAACAGCTGCATCGCGCCGGTGATGTTGCGGATCGCGGTGTCGGCGGCCTCGGCGTTCGAGCCGAGCGCGGTGCGGACCTGGTCGGCGATCGACTTGAGCCCGTCGCGGCGCAGCTCCATCGCCTCGAGGAAGGAGCGCTGCGCCGGGACCATGTCGCCGGGCGTGTCGATCCGCTTCGCCTGCGTGAACTGCGTCTCGGCCTGGCTCATGTAGCTCGCGACCTGGGCCTCCAGGTCCCCCGAGCCGGGGTTGCGGAGGAGATCGAAGAACGGCTTGCCGACCTGGCGGTCGGAGTCCGCGACGATCGAGCCGACGGAGCGGTTGTAGTCCTTGAGGGCGCTCTCCCGCGCGGAGTCGCGGCAGCCGTCGATCACGAAGAGGAGCAGGGCGAGCACGGCCAGCGCCCCGACGAGGAGGAGATCTGGCGGATCAGCACCTGCTGGCGGTCCGGCGGGCCGGAGAGCCGCGCGCGGACGCCGTCCGCCTCGGGCGGACCCGGGTACGCGGCTCGTCGTCCTCGTCGAAGAAGGACAAGAAGGAATCTCCTCGATACGGCCGCGCTCTCCGCACGCGGCCCGTGGATCTGCGGACAGGATATGAGGCGGCTCGGAGGGACCTTTTCGCCGGGCACCGCGGTGAACCCTTCCGTGCAGCCGGAAGGACGCGCCTCGCGCGCGTGGAAGGGAGCGCCCGTGAGCGCCACGGAGGAGCTGCCCGCCGTCGCCGCCCGTCCGCCGGCGGGGGTCTCCAACGGCCTCGCCATGGGCCGCTACCGCCTGGGCGCGCGCCTCGGCGCCGGCGGCTTCGGCACGGTCTACGCGGCGCGCGACGAGCAGCTCGGCCGCCCCGTCGCGGTCAAGGTGATCCCGGCCGGCGGCGCGGCCCCGGAGCGCGCGCAGCGCGAGGCGCGCGCGGTCGCGCGGCTCGACCACGACGCGATCGTGGCCCTGTTCGACGCCGGGGAGGAGGACGGCTGCCGCTACCTCGTCTCCGAGCTCGTCGAGGGCCGGACCCTGGCGCAGCTCGAGGCGGCCGGCGAGCTGTCGGACCGCGACGTGCTCCGCGTCGGGCTGGCCCTGGCCGACGCGCTGGAGCACGCGCACGAGCGCGGCGTGATCCACCGCGACGTCAAGCCGCAGAACGTCATCGTCCCGGACGCACCGAGCTCCCGCCGCGGGGCGGCGAAGCTGACCGACTTCGGCGTGGCGCACCTCGCCGGCGAGGACGCGCTGACGCTGACCGGCGACGTGGTGGGGACGCTGGCGTACATGGCGCCCGAGCAGGCCGCCGGCCGGCCGGTCGACGAGCGTGCCGACCTCTACGCGCTCGCGCTCGTGCTCTACGAGGCGCTCGCCGGCGCGAACCCCGTCAGCGCCGGCTCGCCCAGCGCGACCGCGCGGCGCATCGGCACGCAGCTCCCGCCGCTCGGCCGCCGGCGGGCCGATCTCCCGCCGGCGCTGTGCGCGGCGCTCGACCGCGCCGTGCGGCCCGACCCCGAGGAGCGCGGCGGGCTCGACGACCTGTTCGACGCGCTCGCCGACGCGCTCGGCGAGGTCTCCGACAAGGGCGGCAGCATCGCACCCCACCCGCTCGAGCGCGAGCTGCCCGTGCTGCCGCCCGCCCTCGGCCGTCTCGTCGCGCCGGCGGCCGCGGGCGGCCTGGCCTGGGCCGCGCTCGCGGGCCTCACGCCCGATCCGGCGGTCCCCCCGCCACTCGCGGCGCTGGTCGTGGTGGCGCTCGTCGCCGCGCTCCCGCGACTCGGCTGGCTGAGCGCCACGCTCGCGGTGCCGGCGCTGCTCGCCTTCAGCCCGGCGCCCCGGCCCGGGGCGGCCGTCCTCGTCCTCGCGCTCGCCCTGGCGCCGGCGCTGCTGCTGCGCGCGGACGGCCGGGCGTGGCCGCTGCCCGCCGCCGCGCCCCTGCTCGGCCTGGCCGGCCTCGCGGGCGCCTACCCGGCGCTGGCGGGCCGCGCCCCCCGCTGGCCCGCGCGGCTGGCCCTCGGCGCGCTCGGCGCGTGGTGGGTCGTGCTGACCGAGCCGCTCGCCGGCCGCACGCTCGTCTTCGGCGCCGCGCCCGGCACGCCCACGCGGCCGCGCTTCGACGGCGCGCCCGGGATCACCGCCGGCGACGTGATCGCGCCCGCCGCCTCGTCCGGCGCGCTCGTGCTCGCGCTCGTCTGGGGCGCGGCGGCCGTCGTGCTGCCGTGGATCGTGCGGGGCCGCTCCCTGTCGGCCGACGTCGTCGCCGCGAGCGTCTGGGCCGCAGGCGTCGCGGCCACCACGATCGCGCTCGGGGAGTGGCTCGGCGACCGGGTCGGGCAGGCCGAGCCGCACGGCCTGGTGACGGGAGCGCTGGTCGCCTGCGCGGCCGCGGTGGCGCTCGCCCAGCTGCGCCGGCCGCCCGCGCCGGAGCCCGCGGACCCGGAGCCCTGAGCACGGGCGGCGCCCCGCGCCGCCATACTTGGACCGCATGCGAACGGGGAGCCCGCGATGAGCGTGCTGCGCAACCTCGAGTCCAAGCTCGCCGGCCTGGTCGAGGGCACGTTCTCGCGCGCCTTCAAGTCCGAGGTGCGGCCGGTGGAGATCGCGCGCAAGCTCGCACGCGAGATGGACGAGCACCGCGTGCAGTCGCTCAGCCGCACCTACGTGCCGAACGAGTACGCCGTCTGGCTCTCGCCGGCCGACCGCGAGCAGTTCTCGGGCTACGAGGACGAGCTGCGCTCGGAGCTGTCGGGCTACCTGCTCGAGCACGCCCGGCGCGAGCGGGTCGCGCTGCTCACCCCGCCGGAGATCGCGTTCAAGACCGACGAGCGGCTGCGGCTGGGCGAGTTCGGCATCCAGGCCCGACTGGTGCGCCCGCACGACGATCCGAACTCGGAGCCCCATCCGGCCGAGGAGGGCCACACGATGGTCTACTCCTCCTCCGACCGGCTCTCCGAGCCGCTGCGCGAGCCCGACCCGCGCCGCGGCAGCGCCCGGCTGCGGATCGGCGGCAAGGCCGAGCTGCTCGGCTCGCGCGGCGCGACGCTCGGCCGCTCGCGGGAGGCCGACATCGTGCTCGACGACCAGAACGTCTCGCGCAAGCACGCCGAGGTCCGGCCCTCGGGCGGGTCGTGGATCGTGCGCGACCTCGGCTCCACCAACGGCATCAAGGTCAACGGCAAGCGCGTGGATCCCGACCGGCCCCAGTCGATCAAGCCCGGCGACGTGATCGAGCTGGGGACGTCGCGCGCCGTCTTCGAGCTGGAGTAGAACCCCACCGTGCTCGATCCCGTCGCCGTCGCCCTGAAGTTCGGCTTCCTCGCCGTCCTCTACCTCTTCCTGCTCTGGATGGCGCGCTCCGCGCTGAAGGACCTGCGCCGCTCGGCCGGCGACGAGGCGGCGCCGGCGCAGGACTACGACGCGACCGGCATGCACACCGCCGGCGCCGCGCAGCGTGCCGCGGGCGCGCCGAAGCTGCGGGTCGGCTCGGGCGCCGGGCTGCGGGTCGGGGCGGCCTACGACCTGTCCGAGGGCGCCCTGCTCGGGCGCGGCGATCAGGCCGACATCGTGCTCGAGGACTCGTTCGCCTCCTCGCGCCACGCACGACTCGTCCCGCACGGGGATGTCATCGTGTTGGAGGATCTGGGCTCGACCAACGGGACCTACCTCAACGACGAGCCGCTGCGGGGACCGCAGCCCCTGCACCCGGGGGACCGCATCCGCATCGGCGACACCGCCTTCACCTTCGAGCGCTGACCGAGACCCATGCTCCGGATCGCCGAGCACTTCCACGACTCCGACCTGGGCCGGCAGCGCCAGGGCAACGAGGACAACTACTTCGTCCGCGCGCCGCTGTTCGTGGTCGCCGACGGCATGGGCGGCGCCCAGGCGGGCGAGGTCGCGTCCGAGCTGGCGGTCCGCCGCTTCGAGGACGGCCTGCCCGACCGGCGCCAGCCGGCCGAGGCGCTCGTCGAGCTGATCCAGGCCGCCAACGCGCAGATCCACGAGCAGGCCCGCACGGACTCCCAGCGCGCGGGGATGGGCACGACGGTCACGGCCGCCTACGTGGACGGCGACACCGTCGTCGTCGCCCACGTCGGCGACAGCCGCTGCTACCTCCTGCGCGGCGGGGAGCTGATGCGGCTCACGCACGACCATTCGCTCGTCGGCGAGCTCGTGGCGCGCGGCAAGCTCACCGAGGAGCAGGCCGAGTCGCACCCGCAGCGCTCCGTGATCACCCGTGCGCTCGGTCCCGAGCCGACGGTCGAGGTCGACGTCGAGGCGTTCCCGGCCCGCGCCGGCGACGTCTTCCTGCTGTGCTCCGACGGCCTGACCTCGATGGTCCACGAGCCGAAGCTCAAGCCGCTGCTGGAGGACGACGGCCGCTCGCTCGAGCAGACGGGCCGGGCGCTGATCGCCGCGGCGAACGAGGCGGGCGGGCGCGACAACATCACGGTCATCCTGTTCCGGCTCGAGGACGTGGACGACCGGCGCGGCGACCCGGCGCGCGAGCAGGCGACGGTCGAGTCCGCGGCCGCCGGTGAGTACGAGACGTACGCCGGCGAGGCGCTGGAGCCGCGCCAGGGCCTGACCAAGCCGGCCGGGTCCGCGGCCGTCCCGGACGACGAGCGCGAGGCCGAGTACCGGCGTCACGGCACCGTGGCGCTGCAGGCGCTGCGGCCCGGTGACCCGCGGCTCGAGGAGGGCGGTGCAGCGGCCCCGGCCCGCGAGCCACCGCCGCGCACCATGCCGCTGCCCGACGACGCGCCGCCCCCCGCGCCGCCCGCGAAGCGGAGGCGGCGGCGCAAGCGCTCCGGCGGGCTCCTGCTCCTGGTCCTGCTCGTCGTCATGCCGCTCGCCGTCGGCGCCTGGCTCGCGAGCCGCACCGTCTTCTTCATCGGCACCGACCCGGCCGACGGGCGGACCGTCTCGATCTTCCGCGGGCTGCCCTACGAGCTGCCGTTCGGGATCGACCTCTACGAGCGCTACTACCGCTCCGGCGTGACGCTCGCCGACGTGCCGGCGACCCGCCGCGCCCGCATCCTCGACCACGAGTGGCGCGCGCGCGACGACGCGGAGGACCTCGTGATCGCGCTGGAGAGGGGCCAGCTCGAGTGAGCCCCCGCAACCGGGAGCTGCTCGCGCTCGTCCCGGCGTCGCTGCTGCTCACCGCGGGCTTCGCCGCCATCTTCATCCAGCAGTCCGCCGAGCTCTCCGACGTGTCGCTCACCTACGGCGCCGCCTTCCTGGCGCTGTGCCTGTGCGGCCACCTGGTCATCCGCATCACGCTGCCCTACGCGGACCCGTACCTGTTCCCGCTCGTCGCTGTGCTGGCGTGCTTCGGCCTGGTCGTGATCTACCGGATCGACGAGACGCTCGCGCGCGAGCAGGCGCAGTGGTTCGTGGTCGGGCTCGTCCTGTTCGCCGCCACGATCGTCCTGCTGCGCGACTTCCGCGTGCTCGAGCGCTACCGCTACACGGTCGCCGCGGCCGGGCTGCTGCTGCTTCTGCTGCCGCGCGTGCCGGGCATCGGCCAGCAGGTCAACGGCGCCTACCTGGGCGTCGGCATCGGCCCGATCTCCTTCCAGCCGGCCGAGTTCGGCAAGATCGCGATCGTCATCTTCCTCGCCGCGTACCTGCGCGACACGCGCCAGGTGCTCGTGCAGGGCGCGCGGCGCTTCGCCGGGATCACGCTGCCGCCGCTCAAGCACCTCGGCCCGCTGCTCGTGATCTGGGGCGGCGCCATGGTCATGCTCGTGTTCATCCGCGACCTCGGCTCGTCGCTGATGTTCTTCGGCGGCTTCCTCGCCCTGATCTACGTGGCCACGAACCGGATCTCGTTCGTGGCCATCGGGCTCGGGCTGTTCGCGCTCGGCGCCTGGTTCTTCGCGAGCACCGTCGGGCACGTCCAGAACCGCATCGACACCTGGCGCGATCCGTTCGACCCCGTGCTCTACGGGGAGGACGGCGGCTCCTACCAGATCGCCCAGTCGCTGTTCGCGCAGGCGGACGGCGGGCTGTTCGGGACGGGCTTCGGGCAGGCCACGATCAGCCAACCCGACGGCACGCCGATCCTGCCGGCGCCCGAGACCGACCTGATCTACGCGGTCATCACGAACGAGCTGGGCCTCGCCGGCGCCTGCGGGCTGCTGCTCGTCTACCTGATGGTGGCCGAGCGCGGCTTCAAGGTCGCCATGCTGGCGCGCGACTCGTTCTCCAAGCTGCTCGCCGCCGGGCTGACGGCCGTGTTCGCGCTGCAGGTCTTCGTGATCGTCGGCGGGGTGACGAAGGTGATCCCGCTGACCGGCGTCACGCTGCCGTTCGTGTCCTACGGCGGCTCGTCGATCGTCGCGAACTTCGTGCTGCTCGCGCTGCTGCTGCTGATCTCCGACCGGGCGCGCCGCCCGGCGAGCGCGCGATGAACAAGCCGGTCCTGCGCCTCTACGCGCTCTTCGTGGTGCTGTTCGGCGTGCTCGTCGCCTTCACGTCGCGCTGGACCGTGTTCGAGGCGACCGCGCTGCGCGACAACACGCTCAACAAGCGCGAGCTGCTGGCCGAGCAGAAGATCCGCCGCGGCGTGATCCGCGCGGCCGGCGGCGAGGTGCTGGCGCGCTCCGTGCGCCGCCCCGGCGACGTCTTCGGGCGCCGCTACCCCACCGACGCGCTGTTCGCCCACGCCGTGGGGTACTCGTTCACGTCGATCGGCCGCGCCGGCCTCGAGCGCTCGCGCAACGACCAGCTCACCGGCCGGCGCACCGAGCTCGTGACGGCGTTCGAATCGATCCTGGGGCGCTCGAACGAGGGCGACGACGTCCGTACCGCGCTCGACGTCCGCGCCCAGCGCGCGGCGCTGCAGGCGCTCCAGGCGTCCGACCACAAGGGCGCGCTCGTCGCGCTCGACGTGAAGACGGGCGGCGTGCTGGCGATGGCCTCGTCGCCCAGCTACGACCCGAACGGGCTCGGCGAGCCGCGGCGCTTCGCCGCGCTGAACCGCGACGACGCGAACGCGCCGCTGCTCAACCGCGCGACCCAGAACGGCTACCCGCCCGGCTCGACGATGAAGGTCGTGACGGCCGCGGCCGCGCTCGACAGCGGCCGCTACCGGCCGGACTCGACCGTGAGCGGCGAGAACGGCAAGGAGATCTCCGGCGTGCCGCTGAACAACTTCGGCGATGAGAGCTTCGGCGACATCGATCTCACGTTCGCGCTCACGAACTCGGTCAACACGGTGTGGGCCGAGGTCGGCGAGCAGCTCGGCCGCGGCCGGATGCAGGACTACATGGAGCGCTTCGGCTTCTACGCCGAGCCGCCGCTCGACTACCCCGACGGCCAGATGACCGCCTCCGGCGTGCGCAAGGACGGCAAGCTGGTGCCGATGACGAGCGACCGCGTCGACGTCGGCCGCGTCGCGATCGGCCAGGGCGACCTGTTCGCGACGCCGCTGCAGATGGCCTCCGTCGCGCAGACGATCGGCAACGGCGGCGTGCGGCTCGAGCCGCACTTCGCCACGAAGGTCGTCGACCCGGATGGGCGCACGGTCGACGAGATCGAGCCGGAGGAGGCCGAGCGCGTGGTCTCGCGCCAGACGGCGCGCGACCTCACGGTGATGATGAAGAACGTCGTGCGCGAGGGCACGGGCACCGCGGCGGCGCTCGAGGGCGTCGAGGTGGCCGGCAAGACCGGCACGGCGGAGCTCAACAACGACGGCCTCAACCAGCCGTGGTTCATGTGCTTCACGCCCGAGGTGGCCGTCGCGGTCACGCTCGAGCGGTTCCAGGGCGGGACGGGCGGCGTGACCGCGGCCCCGATCGCGAAGGCCGTGCTCGAGGCGCTGGGCCAGTAGCCGTGCAGGGGATCGCGCGCGACACCATGGTCGACGGCCGCTACCGGATCATCGACCGGATCGGCTCGGGCGGGATGGCGGACGTCTACTGCGCCGAGGACACCCAGCTCGGCCGACGCGTGGCGCTCAAGCTGCTCTACCGCCGCTTCGCCGAGGACGCCGAGTTCGTCGAGCGCTTCCGCCGCGAGGCCTCCAGCGCCGCCGGCCTGCAGCACCCCAACGTGGTCCAGGTGTTCGACCGCGGCGCGTGGGACGGCACCTACTACATCGCGATGGAGCTGCTCGAGGGCCGCAACCTCAAGGAGGTCGTGCGCGAGCACGGCGCGCTGGACCCGGCGCTGGCGGTCGACCTGGTGATCCAGATCCTCAAGGCGGAGCGGTTCGCGCACCGGCGCGGGATCGTGCACCGCGACATCAAGCCCCACAACGTGATCGTCGACGACGAGGGCCGCGCGAAGGTCACCGACTTCGGGATCGCGCGCGCCGGCGCCTCCGACATGACGGAGACCGGGTCGATCATGGGCACGGCGCAGTACCTCTCGCCCGAGCAGGCGCAGGGCCACCCGGTCGACGCGCGCACCGACCTCTACTCGACGGGGATCGTCCTCTACGAGCTGCTCACCGGCACGCTCCCGTTCGACGCCGAGTCCGCGGTGACGATCGCGCTCAAGCAGGTCTCCGAGCCGCCGATCCCCCCGACGCAGCGCAACCCCGCGATCCCCCCGGCGCTCGACACCGTCGTGCTCCGCGCGCTGCGCAAGGACCCCGACGAGCGCTACCCGGACGCCGACGCGTTCATCGAGGCGCTGGAGCGCGCGCTCGCCGGCTACGCGGAGCCTCCGCCCGATCCCGTCGCCGTGCTCGAGGAGGACGACCGCCGGCGCTGGGGGCGGGTCGCGGCGGTCGCGATCGTCGTGCTGGCCCTCGCGGCCCTGGCCGTCGGGGCGTACCTGCTGCTCACGCCCGAGCAGGCCGAGGTGCCCAACGTGGTCGGCAAGCGCACGGGCGCCGCGACGCAGCAGCTGCAGGGGCGCGGGTTCGAGGTCGAGATCGTCCCGATCCAGTCCGACACCGTCGCGGAGGACCGGGTCGCGGGGCAGAACCCGGAGGGCGGGAGCGAGGCCGACGAGGGCTCGACGGTCACGCTGTCGGTGTCCAGCGGGCCCGGCGAGGCGCCCGTGCCGATCGTGCAGGGCCTGCCGGCGGACGAGGCCGCGGACCGCCTGCGCGAGGCCGGGTTCCGCTCCGCGCAGAAGCGCGAGTTCTCCGACACGGTGCGCAACGGCCGCGTGATCGAGACCGAGCCGGGCGAGGGCTCGACGCTGCGCAAGGGCTCCACCGTGACGCTCGTGGTCTCACGCGGGAAGGAGAAGGTGGCGGTGCCCGACCTCGTCGGGGCGACGCGCGACGACGCCGCGCAGCAGCTGCGCGACGCCGGGCTGAAGGCCGCCTTCACCGAGCGCGAGTCCGCCGACGAGGATCCCGGGACGGTGCTCGAGCAGGACCCCGCCGCCGGGGCGCAGCTCGCCAAGGGCGGCACGGTGAACCTCGTCGTGGCCAAGGCGCCGGCCGAGGTGGAGGTGCCCGACGTGACCACGCAGACGCAGGAAGCGGCGACGGCGGCGCTCGAGGACGCCGGCTTCGACGTCGACGTCGAGGAGGCCCCGGCGGCGGATGACGCCGGCGTCGGACGGGTGATCGAGCAGGATCCGGCGGCGCCCGGCACGGCACCGCGTGGCTCCACGGTCACCATCACGATCGGACAGCCGGTCGAGCCGACGCCGGCGCCGACCGAGACGCCGGCGCCGACCGAGACGCCGGTCCCGTGAGGGTCGCGATCCTCCACGGCGGGCGCTCGTCGGAGCACGAGGTCTCGCTCGCCTCGGCCGAGTCGGCGATCGGCGGCGTGGCGGCGGCCGGCCACGAGCCGGTCCCGGTGCTGCTCGAGCGCGAGGGCGGCTGGCGCGGGCCCGACGGGCTCCCGCTCGCGCTCACCCCCGGCGGGGGGCTGCTCGGCGTGGACGCCGCGTTCCCGGCGCTGCACGGGCCGTTCGGCGAGGACGGCACGGTGCAGGGCATGCTCGAGCTGCTCGACGTCCCCTACGTCGGCGCGGGCGTGCTCGCGTCCTCGCTGTGCATGGACAAGATCGTCTTCAAGGACGTGCTGGCGGCGGCCGGCGTGCCGCAGGTCGACTACGCGGCCGTGCGCGAGGCGCGCTGGCGCGCCGAGCCGGACGCCGTGCGGGGCGAGCTCGCGGCGCTCGGGCTGCCGCTGTTCGTCAAGCCGGCACGGCTGGGCTCCTCGGTCGGGATCGCCAAGGTGCGGGCCGCGGGCGAGCTGGACGCGGCGCTCGAGGGGGCCTTCGCCCACGACGGCCTCGTGATCGCCGAGGCCTTCAGCGGGGGGATGGAGGTCGAGTGCGGCGTCATCGGCCTCAGCACGGCGGAGGCCTCGGTGCCGGGCGAGGTGGTCCTGCTGGGCGGGGCCGAGTGGTACGACTACGAGGCGAAGTACTCCGACGGCGGCGTCGCGCTCCAGGTGCCCGCCCGGCTCCCCGGGCCCGTGGCGGAGGAGGTCCGGCGGCTGGCCGTCGAGACGTTCCTGCGCGTGGGCTGCGCCGGCCTGGCGCGGGTCGACTTCTTCGTCGAGGACGGTGGGCGCGTGCTGGTCAACGAGCTCAACACGCTGCCGGGGATGACGCCGACCTCGGCGTTCCCGAAGCTGTGGGAGGCGACCGGGGTGCCGTGGCCCGAGGCCTGCGACCGCCTGCTGAAGATCGCGCTCGAGCGCCATCGCTTGGAGCGGCAGCGCCGTCATTAGAGGGCGAAGCCCGGTTACGACCGGACACGGATGTCCGGCGCCGCCATCAGAACGCGGTCCGGATGACCCGCGGAGCTACCCCTTCGGGGCTGAGAGCGTCACCTGCGTGATCGCGACCTGGTCCTTGTCGGGCGGCAGCTCGGTGACCCAGACGAGGTAGTAGCGGTAGCGGCGGTCGCCCGTGTCGAGCTTGAACGTCTGCTTGCCCTTCGCGACCGTGCCGTCGGCGAGCTTCGTCCACGCCCCGGCGGGCCACTCGTCGGTCGGCTTGGCGCGCGAGCCGTAGATCTCCATCTTCCATCCGGGCTCGGGCGTCTGGATCTCCAGCGAGCGGGCGTTGACCGACGGCTCGGCGTCGACGTAGAGCCCCACGCCGGGGTCGCCGGTCGGCTTGTTGAGCGTGTTGCCGGTGTACTGCTCCGTCGTCCAGCTCGTGCCGGAGTCCTGGTCGACCGCGCGGAACGCCTCGTCGCCGTGCTCCTCCTTGTCGTCGCCGAGCGGATCGAAGTCGTTCGCCGACGTGCGCTTGACCGACACGATCTGCTCGCCCGGCGCCGCCTTGGCCTGACCGGTGCCGGTGCCCCGCTGGGTGCGCTCGGCCGCCTGGTCGAACAGCAGGTAGACGATCCCGCCCGCCACGCCGATCATGACGAGCAGGAGCAGGACCGGCAGGCGCATGCGCAGCCGGAGCGGCAGCCGGCGGCGCGCCTCGGCCGGCAGCGTGCGCAGGACCGCGGTCGCCTCGCCCGTGGAGCTGCCGGTGCGCGTCGCCTCGGCGGCCAGGGCGTCCTCGAGGTCGGCCTCGAGCGTGGCGGCGTCCGGATGCCGCGCGGCGAGGTCCTTGTCGGTCATGCGGTCGAGCACCGCGGCCAGCCGCGCCGAGACCTCCGGGCGCAGCACCTGGACGTCGGGGAGGTCCTCGCGCACGTGCTTCATCGCCACCGAGACCTGGTTCTCGCCGTGGAACGGCACGTCCCCGGTGAGCATCTCGTAGAGCACGACCCCGAGCGAGTAGATGTCGGACTGGCCGTCGACGTCGTGGCCGAGCGCCTGCTCGGGCGACACGTAGTCGGTCGTGCCCAGCACGCGCCCGTCCGCGGTCAGGCCCTCCTCCTCCAGCGAGCGGGCGATGCCGAAGTCCGTGACCTTGGCCGAGCCCTCCTCGTCCACGAGCACGTTCTGGGGCTTGATGTCGCGGTGCACGATCGCGCGGTCGTGGGCCGCCCCGAGCGCGCGGGCGATCTCGATCGCGTACGCGATCGCCTCGTCGATCGGCAGCCGGCCCATGCGCCGGATCCGGTCCTTGAGCGTCTCGCCCTCGACGTACTCGAAGACGATGTAGGGCCGCCCGTCCTCCTCCCCGGCGTCGATCACGCCGACGATGTGCGGATGGCTCAGCTGCGCGACGGAGCGCGCCTCGCGGCGGAAGCGCTCGAGCTGGTCGGAGTCCGACGCGATCTCGCGGTGCATGAGCTTGACCGCGACGCGGCGCTCGAGCGTCGTGTCGAACGCGCGGTACACCGTCGACATGCCGCCCGCCCCGATCTGGGCGTCCAGGCGGTAGCGGCCGTTCAGGCACATGCCGACCAGCGTGCTCATAGCTTCGTACACATTGTGGCCGATAGGGGAACCGCCGCCACCTCCATGCGGGACTTCGGCGTCGTGCTGCCGATCACCTACGTGATTCCTACCCGGAGGATGGAATGGCCATGGCGTGCCCGCCGTCCTGGTGACTGACGGCGTACATAGACAACCCGGAGCGCCGGATGCTCGTGGCGTGGGGTCGCGCCCGGCGACGACCGGGACGCCGCCAACCCGGGAGGATGGAGCGGTCTGCGGCGATCCCCCCGGACGCCGCGGGCCGCTCTGTCCATCCGTCAGCGCGGGCGCACGAGCAGCGTCTGGGCCGCCCGCCCGAGGCGGCCCTGCTCGTCCGAGAGCACGGCCTCGGCCAGGCCCACGCCGAGCGTGCCGGGCCGCGTGACCGCGTCGAGGCGGACCCATTCGCCGGCCGGCTCGCGCACGAGGTGGACGGTCAGCTCCGTGTTGATGAACAGGAAGCGGCGGTAGTCGAGCGCGGCGCTGACGCCGTTGCCCGAGTCGGCCGCGACGAGCACGCGCACGAGCGGCGACGGCGCCTCGCCGGCCACGAGCGGCTGGCGCATCCGCATCCACACGACCGCCGGGCCCGGCTCGACGAACCCGCCCGCCACGAACCGGTAGTCCATCGCCGTGTGGTAGCCCACGGCCTGTCCCGTGGGGAAGAACGGGACCTCGCGGCCCGCGTCCGGCCCGGGCGGCGGCGGCTCCTCGTCCGGGACCGCGACAGCCGGGTCGACCCGCAGGCGCCACGCGGCGGCGCGCGCCACCTCTCGCCGCGCGCCCTCCGCCTCGGCGAGGGTGGCCTCGACGAGCTCCACGTTGCGGCCGGGCCGCGCCACGCGGCTCGCGACCGCCAGCGGCGCGAGCGGGACCGGGCGGAGGATCTCGATCGTGATCCGGCCGACGAGCATGCCCTCGGCCGCGACCGCGCGGCCGAGCAGCGCCGACGGCGGCCCGGCGTGCTGGGCGCCCGGATCCCAGGGGCCGCGCGTCAGCTCCGACGGGACGTACGCGTCGCCGTCCCGGCGGTAGAACGCCGCGCTCACGCCGCGGAGGTGATGTCGCGTGCGGCCAGCTGCTCGCGCAGCCGCAGGAGCGCGAGGTCCTTGCCCTTGGCCTCGAGCATCACGTCGAAGTCCAGGCCCGCGGCGGTCACGGCGGCGAAGTGCTCGAACCCGATCGGGTCGATCAGGTCGGCGTGCGCGCGCAGCGGCGGGAGCGCCCAGCGGCGCTCCACGCGCCGCCCGACGCGCTTGGCCCGCTCCTCCATCGCCGTGCGCGGCGACGAGTAGTGGATCTTCGGCGTCACGCCGTCCGGCCACGTGGCCAGAGCGAGCTCGAGCGCCTCGCGGTCGGGGATCCCGTCCGGGTCGTGGCAGTGGTGGTGGAGGATGTCCCACACCACCCGCAGGCCCGTGCGCCGGTGCAGCTCGAGCACGTCGGAGAGCGCGTAGCTGCGGTCGTCGTTCTCGATCACGAGCCGCTCCCGCGCCCGCGCCGACAGCGTCGCCAGGCCGGCCTCGAAGCGATCGAGGCCGGCTGCGACGCCGCCCGCCGCGCCGCCGACGTGCAGGACGCACACGGCCTCGGGGCCGGCGCCCATCGCGTCGAGCAGCGCGGCCTGCAGCTCGACGTCGCGCGCCGCCGCGGCCCGCACCGCGGGGTCCTCGGAGTTCAGGACGACGTACTGGCCGGGATGGGTCGAGAGGCGGATGCCGGCGGCCGCGGCGCGGGCGCCGGTCGCGGCCAGCTCCGCGGCGCACGCCTCGACCTGGCCGTGGAACTGCGGCAGGTCGGGGTGCGTGGCGTACGGGGCCAGCGACGAGGTGAAGCGGTACATGCCGATCCCGTGCCGCTCGCAGTGGTCCAGGATCGCGTCGAGCGCCGCGAGCGAGTGGCGCAGGTGCGGTCCGGACTGCCAGCGGCGGGCGTCGTGGCTGGGCAGGCCCCCGTCGCCGAGGACCTTGACGGCGAAGCCGAGTCTCACACGGGCGCTACGGATTGACCGAGCGCCCGGACCACGTGCGCCAGTCGTCGCCGGAGTCGTCGGACGGCTTCTCGGCCTCCGGCGCCCCGTCGGGCACGGCGTCCTCGGTGGCCGGCGCGTCGGTCCCGGCCTCGGCCGGGACCTCGTCGAGCCCCGCGTACGGGCGGCCGGAGATGCCGCCGCCGGGCGTGTCGGCCAGCGTCTCGTCCGTCGCGCCGACGGCCGGCGTGCTCTCCGCGGCCTCGGCCGGCGCGGGCTCGTCGGCCGGCGGGGGCGCCTCGTCGACCGGCGGCTGCTCCGCGGCCGACGGCGGCGTGGGCGGCAGGAAGGTGCCCTGGGCGGGCGGCTGCTCCTCGGCGGCGGGCTCCCGGGACTCGGAGGCGAGCGGCTCGGGCGTCTCGCCCTCCGTGGGCTGGTCGGCCTGCTCGATCGCGTCCTCGATCTGGCGCTCGGCGTCGCTCGGCGCGTCGTCGCGGAACGAGGCGTTGTCGGCGAGCCCGGCCTCGGCCTGCTCCTGGCCCTCGGACTCGCCCTCGCCCGCCTCGGCGAGCGGGCGGTGGGCCTCGTCGGCGGGCTCGCCGGGCTCTTCGCCGGCGTAGTCGCTCGCGGTGCCGCCGATCGCGGCGGCCTCGGCCGCGGCGGCAGCCTCCTCGGCGGCCTCGTCGACCGGCTCGGGGCCGGTCTGCGGATCCGGCGCGGGCACCGGCGTGCTCGTGTTGGCCACCGGTCCCGGCGCGTCGTAGTTGGAGGGCTGCGGCGGCACGTAGGCCGGCGCCTCCGGCTCGCCGGAGCGCGACGGGAGCAGCCCGGCGACCTTGTCGCGCTTGAGCAGCGCGGCGGCGCCCGCGGCGGCCACCGCGCCGCCGATCAGCAGGAGCCGGCCGGAGGGGCGCCTGCTGCCGCCGCCGGTCACGGGGGCGAGGCGGTCCTTGGCCAGCGCGAGCGCCGCCTCGGCGATCGCGAGGTTGCGCACGGCCTTGGCTGCCTTCCGGCGCCGGAACGGGGAAGAGGCCATCAGTGTCTGCTCCTCGGGGCTCGCATGTGCTTGGGCGGGGACCGTCCTAGACCGTACCCTGAGCCGGGGGCAGGAAACAGCCCGGGTCGCGGTCTCCCCGCGCCCAGGCCATCAACTGGAAAACTGTGTGACGAGCGGGGCTACGCGGCCGGCCGCGCGGAGGTGGGCAGCGCGTCGGGCGCCGCCTGGGCCGCTGCGCGGTTCTCCTCGCGCACGGCGTCCCAGATCTCCTCGCGGTAGACCGGGAGCGAGCGCGGGGCCTGGATGCCCACGCGGACGGAGTTGCCGACGATCTCCATCACGTGGACGACGACATCGTCGCCCAGCATGATCTTCTCGCCTGGCTTGCGGGTGATGATCAGCACGTTGCGTCTCCTCCTTGGAAAGCGCGACTATCGGAACGGTTGGTGGAGGACCTACGCCGCCTGGGTGGCGGTGGCGCCGGGGAACAGCGGAGCGCGGACGGGGGCGTCCGGCGCCTCGTTGATCACCTGGTGGCCGAGGCCCTTCCAGACCACAATCGGCGCGCGGAGGTTGCAACTGAAGTCCGCGAGCTCGCCGGCGGCGCGCACGGTGACCCAGACGTCGACCTCGGCGGGGTCCTCGGCGCCGATCCGCTCGGTGTCGGCGTCGGACAGCTCGACGCTGAAGTCGCCGTAGTGGAGCCACGGGTTCGTGACGGGCAGCGCGACGTCGGGGTCCTCGACGGAGTGCAGCCACGCGAACGGCGCGGACGGGTCGGTCGCCACGAGCGCGTAGCTCGAGCCGCCGAGCCCGATGAGCCCGGCGGGGAACTCGATGACGGCGCCCGCATCGACCTCGAGGGGGCCGAAGCGCGAGCTGTCGAAGGTGAGGGACATGGGAACGGGTTCTCCTTGGGGGAACGGGATCAGCGGAGGAAGTCCATGAGCGAGACCTGGACGATGGACGCCCCGGCCTTCAGGGCGGCCTGGTAGGCGGCCTGCTGCGAGTTGAAGTCGATGAGGGTCTTGGCGATGTCGGCGTCCTCGGTCTCCGAGAGCTGGCCGAGCGTCGCCTCCTCCACCTCGGCGAGGCGGCCGAGCGCGGACTCGAGCCGGTTCTGGCGCGAGCCGTTGACGGCCCGCAGCCCGAGCAGCGCGTCGAGGTTGCCGTTGAGTGACGACAGGTCGGCGCCGCGGAGCGCCGGGCCGTCGCCGGCGCGCAGGTGCTCGGCGATGTCGCGCAGGTTGTCGAGGATCCTGCCGTCGCCGGCGCCCTGGCCGTCGCCGAGCACGCTCTGGAGCGACATGCTGACCTCGATGGTCACGCCCGGGCCGATCTGGCGCTCGATCTGGACGGGCGAGCCCTGGAAGGAGTCCACCGCGCCACCGGCCGGCTCCGGGAGCGGGTAGGGCGCCTGGTCCGTGCGCGTGCCCGAGAAGACGTAGCGGCCCTGGTAGGTCGTGTTCGCGCTCTCCTTGACGCCGAGGATGATCTGGTCGATCTCCAGGGCGATCGCCTCGCGCGCGACGGGGTCGGACGAGTCCGAGCTGCCCTGGACGAGCAGCTCCTTGACCTTGGCCAGCGCGTCGGTCATCTGCGAGAAGGCCTGCTCGGAGGTCTCCTGCCAGCCCATCGTGTCCTGCACGTTGCGCTGGTACTGCTGCGTGCCGGCCAGCGACTCGCGCAGCTGCAGCGCGCGGGAGGCGTTGTACGGGTCGTCGGACGGCCGCGTGATCTCGCGGTTGGAGGCGAGCTTGGACTGCGTGCGCGTGAGCGCCGCGTTGACCCGGTTGAGGTCCGACAGCACGTTGCGCTGCGTCATGCCGGTGGTGATGCGCGTGCTCACAGCCCCACGCGTCCCGTGCGGTTGATGAGGACGTCGAGCATCTCGTCCATCGTCGACATGGCGCGCGACGAGGCCTGGTAGGCGCGCTGGAAGCGGATCAGGTTGCCCATCTCCTCGTCGAGCGAGACGCCGGCGACGCTCTCGCGGCGGTCCTGGACCGCGTCGGTCAGCGCCCGGGCGTTGGCCTCGTTGCGCGTGGCCTCGCGGGCCTCGGAGCCGACGCGGGCGATGAACGCGCGGTAGGCGCCGTCGGGCGCGTCGCCGCGCAGCTCCGCGATCTCGAGGGCGATGGTGTTGTCGCCCTGGTCGCTGGTCGGGCCGGTGCGCATCGTCGCGGCGGTGACGCCGGCGGACAGCTTCAGGTCGGCGTACGGGCCGGTCGCGGTGTAGAAGGTCGTGCCGTCGCCGGCATGGTCGTAGATCGCGTTGACCGCGTTCGCGACCCCGGCGGCGACCTGCCCGAGCTCGAGCCGGTAGGACTCGATCTCGCCGCCGGGCACGTTGGAGAGGCTCTGCAGCGCGCCGAGCCGCCCGCCCGCGTTCGTGAGCGTCGCCGGGGCCTGGTAGTGGAAGCCGGTCGCGTCGACCATCGGCGTGCCCGTCGCGCCGAACGTGACCGAGACGCTGCCGTCGCCGTTGTCGGTGATCGACGTCTGCCCCAGCTCGGAGAGCCGGTCGAGCAGCAGGTCGCGCTGGTCCATCAGGTCGTTCGGGATGTCGCCCGCGGTGACGAACTTGCGCATCGTGTCGTTGAGGGCGACGATCTCGCGCGCGATCTGCTCGATCTCGCCGCCGGGCGCGGTGAGCGAGTCGAACTCGGCGCGGCTCTGGCCGCCGACGAGCGCGAACTGCTGGTCGACGATGGCGAAGGCCTGGCCGAGCGTGCCCGCCTGCTCGATCAGCGCCTGGCGGGCCGCCTGGTCCTCCGGCGCCTTGGACAGGTTGCTCCAGGCGTCCCAGAAGTCCGACAGCTGCTTGTTGATGCCGTCCTCGGACGGCTCGGCGAGCGCCAGCTCGGCGCGGTCGAGGCCCTCGGCCCGGCCGGCCTCCTGGCCCAGGCGGGTGGCCTGGGCGCGGTACTGGAGGTCGAGGAACGTGTCGCGCACGCGGCGGTAGGCCTGGATGTCGACGCCGGAGCCGATGTGGGCGCCCGCGCCGCCCTGGACCGCGCCGTTGGCGATCTGCAGCGCCGGCGCGGCGGCCATGACGGCCTCCTGGCGCGAGTAGCCCTGCGTCGAGGCGTTGGCGATGTTGTGGCCGGTGGTGTCCAGCGCCCGCTGCTGGGCGAGCAGCCCGCGCAGGGAGGTCTGGAGGCCGTAGAAGGAGGAGATCGCCATCGTCGCTACGCCTTCAGGTCCAGGGAGTGGTGGAGGGAGGGGGCCGCGGCGGGGCCGGCCGCGTCGGCGGGGGCGCCGCCCGGCTGGTAGCCGGCCTCGGGCTCCTGGCCGACGAGCCGCACGAGGTGGGAGAGGAACGCGAGCTCCTGCCGCATCAGCGCGCGGTTGATGCCGTGCTCGCGGGCGATCTCGCCGAGCAGGCCGCGCAGCTCGGCGGAGCGCTCGCGCGCCGCGCGCGCGCCGCCGGGGCTGATCAGCGCGCAGAGCCGCTCGAGCGTCACGTGCGGTGCGGAGACGCCGATCAGCGCGCCGGCGCTCTGGAGCAGGCGGGCACGCTCCTGCTCGAGCCTGCCGCGGCGGCCCATCTCCGTCTGGATCTCGGCGAGCTTGGCGAGCACGCGGTCGACGTCGCGGGCGCGGATCGCCTCGCCCTGGGCGAGCACGAGCCGCAGCAGCTGCTGGGCTGAGCCGATCTGGTTGTCGAGATGGGCGAGCAGCTCCGCCTCGAGCATCGCGTTCACGGGGCCACCTTCTGCATCGTGGCGAACAGCTGCTGCGCCAGGCCGATGCCGCCGGCGTCGGCGAGCGCGTCGGTCATGGCGTCGTTGACGGCGTCGGCGCGGGGGGCGGGTTGGGACTCATCCGACGGGGTGCCCTGCGTCATCTCCTTGACGAGCTCGCCGAGCATGACCTTCTCGAAGCCGAGCGCGGCCTTGTAGGTCTGCTTGTCCTCGGCGGTGCCGGTGCGGACCGCGGCGGGCAGGGCCGCGTCGGGGACCGAGGGCAGCCCGGAGAGCGCCATCAGCGCTTCACCCCGTTGGCGATCTCCCACATCTGGTCCTGGCTCTGGATCGCCTTGGACGTGAGCTGGAACGCGCGCTGGGACTCGATCATGGCGACCATCGCCTCGGAGATGTCGACGTTCGACATCTCGAGCGCGCCCTGCGAGAGGGTGGTGGCGGCCGGCGCCGGGCGCGTGCGGCCGGACTCGGTGGTGACCTCGAAGGCGTTGTCGCCGAGCGGCCGCAGCGCCTGCGGCGAGCGGACCGAGACGAGCTCGATGCGGCCGATGGCCTTGCCGGCGGCGAGCATCGTGCCGTCGGCGGCGATCGAGATGCGGCTCGGATCGGTGCCCTTGGGGACGTTGATCGCCGGCTGGACGCGCGCGCCGCTGGAGGTGACGAGGCGGCCGGTGCCGTCGAGCTTGAGCGAGCCGTCGCGGGTCAGCGCGGCGGTGCCGTCGGCGAGCTTGACGCGGATGAAGCCGTCACCCTGGATGGCGACGTCCAGCGGCTGCTCCGTGCGCTGCACGGAGCCCTGCTGGAAGCCGCGGCCCGCGTCGACGGCGGCTGCGCCGGCGCCGGTCTGGGGGCCCTGGGCCGAGGCACGGCCCGTCTGCGTGTAGACCAGGTCGCGGAAGCCGACGCGGACCTTCTTGTAGCCCGTCGTGTTGACGTTGGCGAGGTCGTTGGAGACGGCGTCCAGGCGCTGCTGCTGAGCAGCCATGCCTGCCGCGGCGGAGTTGAGTCCTTCGAGCATGCGTCCTCTCTTGTCGGCCGAAGCCCGGAGAAGTTGAGAGCGAAGCGGTCTCGATCGACACGGATGTCGATCTTTGGGTCAGAACGCCGTCCGGACGACCGGCGGAGCAACCCTGCTAGGAAAGGGAGCCGACCTGCGTCGACGCCTTCTGCAGCGTCTCGTCGATCGTCGTGATGACGCGCTGGCCGGCCTCGAAGGCACGGAGCGACGCGATCATGTCCACCATGGATCGCGCCGCGTCCGAGCCAGAGGCCTCCAGCGCGCCGGCCCGGACCTGTCCGGTGCCGGCGTTGCCCGAAGGCGTGCCGGTGACGAGGTTGTCGCCCTCCTTGCGCGGGTTGTCGAGGCGAACCACCTCGAGCGCCCGCGGATCCACCCGGCCGTCGTTGCCCACGCGCACGGTCCGCCCGCCGCGACCCAGCACCGGGTCGCCCGAGGCGGTCACCAGCAGGCCCTGCGGGCTGACGGTGAACTGGCCGTTGCGCGTGTAGCGCACCCCCTGGGCCGTGCGCACGCCGAAGAAGCCCTCGCCGGTGATGGCGAAGTCCAGCGGCTCGCCGGTGTCCCGGCTCGGCTTGGGGGAGAAGTCGGTCTCGATGTCGTCCACCTGGACCGCAGTGGACTGGGTGCCGACCACCGCGCCGTTCGCGCGGTTGGCCAGCAGCAGCTCGCCGAACTCGCGCTGGGCGGTCCGGTCGGCCTTGTAGCCGGGGGTCGCCGAGTTCGCCAGATCGTTGGCGATCTGGTCCTGGCGGATCTGCTCGGCGAGCATCCCGGAGGCGGCGATGTAGAGACCACGGTCCATCTTCGGACGGGGTAGTCGGCGGCGGCGCGCCGGCCTTGAGATCGCGAGGACGGCTGCGATGCTTCCTCGACGGATGATCGACCGGGTCGCCCTCGACACCCTCATGCTGCGCTCCCAGCTCCCCGAGCTGACGCTGCGCGAGGGCACGAGCGTGGTCGCGCGCGTCGCGTCGCGCGGGGAGGCGCACGGGGTCATCGTGCTCGCGGGCGTCCCGCTCACCGCGAAGCTCCCGCCGGAGGTCGAGGCGGGCCAGACGCTCCATCTCAGGATCGCCGAGGTGACCGCCGACCAGGTGACGCTGCGACTGGACCCCGACGCCGCCGTCCCGCTCCCGCCGCAGGCCCCGTACGCGTCGCGCCCGCCGGCGCTCACGGTCGCCGAGGCGCCGCGGCGCGAGCCGTCGGGCGAGGGGAGCGCCAGCGTCGCGCTCGCGTTCGACTCCGCGGTGCTCGGCCGCCTGGATCTGCGCATCGACCTCACGCGCGGCACGGTGAGCGCCGCCGTCGAGGCGCCGCGCGGGGCGGCGCTGGAGCTGGCGACGGACGCCGCCGGTCAGCTCGAGAACATCCTGGCGGAGCGGACGGGCCGGGCTGCGAGCGTCCGCGTCACGCCCCGGCGCGAGCCGTTCGACGCCTATGCCTGAGCGCCCCGGGCGCCGCCGCGTCACCGCGCTGCGCTACGAGGGCAGCGGCGCGCCGAAGGTCGTCGCGAGCGGCGAGGGCCACGTCGCAGAGCGGATCCTGGCCGCCGCGCAGGCCGCCGGCGTGCCCGTCCGGGACGATCCCGAGCTGGCCGCGGCGCTCGGCGGGCTGGCGCTCGGGCAGGAGATCCCCGAGGAGCTCTGGCTGGCCGTCGCGGAGGTGCTCGCGTGGGCCTACGAGCTGGAACGGAGGGCGATTACCCCGAATCGGTGATGTTGGGGTCTGGACCTGAGGCCGATACCCACCTCGTCCACCGCTGTAGCACCCCCCTTCAGGAGCAACCCCACCCCCATGAAGACCGCCACGTCGTCCACGAAGAAGAGGATCGCCCCCGAGGAGGCCCTCGCGCTGTGGCAGACCTACAAGAGCACGGGTGATCTCCAGGCCCGCAACCGCCTGGTCATGACGTACGCCCCGCTCGTCAAGTACATCGTCTTCAAGAAGGTCCGTGAGCTCCCCGCCCGCTGCGAGGTGGAGGACTTCATCTCCTGCGGCCTCGAGGCCCTGATCGCCTCGATCGACCGCTACGACCCCGAGAAGGGCGCGACGCTCGAGCAGTTCGCCTGGACCCGCATCCACGGCGCGGTGCTCGACGAGCTCCGCCGCCAGGACTGGGCGCCGCGCTCGCTGCGCCGCTGGGAGCGCGACATCCACAAGGCGCGCGAGCAGTTCACGTCGCTCCACGGCCGCCGGCCGTCGCGCGAGGAGCTCGCCGGGATGCTGGCCGTCTCCGTCGAGGAGCTGCGCCGCCGCCAGGACGACATCGCCGTCTCCGACGTCACCTCGCTCAACACGCTCGTGATCTCCGACGACGAGACCACGGTCGAGCGGATCGACACCCTCGCCTGCCAGGACCACCGCCTCGACCCGGAGCAGGCCGCCGCCTCCCAGGCCGGCAAGGACAAGTTCCGCCGCGCGTTCGAGGCGCTGCCCAAGCGCGAGCGCGAGGTCGCCGTCCTGCTCTACGTCAAGAACCTCACGCTCCGCGAGATCGGCGACATCCTCGGCGTGTCCGAGA
This sequence comes from uncultured Solirubrobacteraceae bacterium, assembly GCA_963827335.1. Taxonomy (GTDB): domain Bacteria; phylum Actinomycetota; class Thermoleophilia; order Solirubrobacterales; family Solirubrobacteraceae; genus DASQMT01. The sequence continues at coordinate 1,045,320 of CAWHAP010000015.1, read as the reverse complement.
GCCGCGTCTGCCAGATCCACTCGCAGCTGAAGCGCACGCTGAAGCAGCAGCTCGCCGAGGACGCCCTGCTCTTCTCCGCGGTCGGTTGAGCAGCTCCGCCGGTCATCCGGACGGCGTCTGAGCCGATGGCCGACATCCGTGTCGTCCTTGACCGCTTCGCTTCAGTCCACTCAGAGGTGGACTCGATTCAAGTCCACCCGGAAGTGGTCGATCAACGAAGGCACGATGACCTTCGAGATCGGCCAACTGAACTTCCAGACCCCCTCGCCGGTCCAGCCGGCGCGCGTCTGGGCTTCCGCGGGCGCCGCCGAAGCAGCGGTGCCGGCCGCGCAGGGCGCGTACGCGGACATCGTCCCGGCCAGCCCGCCGCCCGAGGCGCTGGCCGAGGTGGACGCCGCGTGGCACCGCGCATCGCAGCTCGCCACGCAGGGCCGCGAGCTGCACTTCTCGACCGACGAGGCCACCGGCCGCGTGATCATCGAGGTCCGCACCATGGACGGTGAGGTGCTGCGCACGATCCCGCCGTCGCAGGCGCTCGACGTCATCAGCGGCGGGGAGCTGTAGCGCATGGCCACCGGTCTCACCGGGCTCGCCTCGGGCGTCGACACGTCCGCGATCGTCGAGCAGCTCATGGCGCTCGAGCAGGCGGGCAAGACCCGGCTGCAGCTGCGCCAGACGAGCCTCACGGCGCAGCAGACGACGCTGACCGACCTCAAGACCAAGCTCACGGCGCTCAAGAACGCCGCGGCCGATCTCGCGTCGGGCGCCACCTGGGCGGAGACCCAGACCGTCGAGAGCGGCGACCCCACGCGGGTCGCGGTCGCGCGCACGGGCGGGGCGCCGATCGGCGGCTACAGCATCAAGGTGACCCAGCTCGCCGGCTCGGCGCAGAAGACCTACGGGTGGACGCAGAGCGCGTCGGCGACGCAGATCACGCTCGACGACGGCGCCGGCGGCAAGGACCCCATCACGCTCGACATCGCGGCCAACGCCAAGATCACGGACGTGGCCACGGCCATCAACGGCCGGTCCGACCTGCCGGTCTACGCCGCCGTGGTCGGCGGCGACAAGCTCGTGCTCTCCTCGCGCGCGACGGGCGCCGCGGTCACCTTCTCGGCCACCGGGGGCCAGCTCTCCGGGCCCTCGACCCAGGTCGCCGGCCGCGACGCGCTGTACGAGCTCGACGGCGTCGCCGCGCCGCCGAGCGCCTCCAACGTGATCGAGGACGCCATCCCGGGCCTCCGCGTCACGCTCAAGGGCACGACGGCCGACGCCGTGAGCGTGAACGTGAGCGCCCCCTCCATCGACCGCGCCAAGGTCAAGGAGGAGATCAAGTCGTTCGTCGACGCGTACAACGCGCTCGTCACGGCGACCCGCGCGAAGACGACGGAGAAGCGGGTCCAGGACCCGACGACCCAGACGGACTACAACAAGGGCGCGTTCTTCGGCGACTCCGCCCTGAACGCGATGCTCTCCAAGCTCCGCGGCGCCGTCGGCAAGGACTACGACCCGGCCACGGAGACCGCGCTCGACGCGCTGCGCGACATCGGCGTCTCCACCGGCAAGGCCGGGATCACGGGCGACACCAAGGCCGGCCTGCTCGTGATCGACGACGCGGCGCTGACCGCTGCGCTCGCGGCCGACGCGCCCGCCGTGAAGACTTTGTTCGGCGGCACCGCGACGCCGTTCGCGGCGGACATCGGCAAGCTCGCCGACGAGCTCGGCAAGTCGCTCGACGCACGCGCCGAGACGACGACGAACGAGTCCAAGCGGCTGTCGAGCCAGATGACGCGCATGGACACGCGCCTGGAGGCCAAGGAGAAGCGCCTCAAGGCCCAGTTCGCCGCGATGGAGGCCGCGATGAACACGTCGCAGACCCAGCTCGCGTGGCTGCAGGGCCAGCTGGCCTCGCTGCCGACGTGGAGCTGACCCGGCTCAACCGGCGGGCCTTCCGGCCGATCACCTGAGGCGACCGTCCCTCTCCCTGCGGAGCCGCAATGACCGCGTACGCGACGCCCTCGCCTGCCACCTATAGACAGCAGAGCATCATGACCGCCTCGCCCGAGCGGCTCGTGGTCATGCTCTACGACGGCGCCATCCGGTTCTTCTTCCAGGCGGCCGCCGCGCTGCGCGAGGACGCGCGTCCGACCGCGCTGGAACGGCTGGATCGCGGCGAGGCGATCGTGGATCACCTGCTCGCCACGCTGGACATGTCGGCCGGCGACGTCGCCGAGCGGCTCGAGGGCGTCTACGTCTTCTGCAAGCGCCTGCTGATGGAGGCCCGGCTCGAGCGCGACGCCGACAAGGTCGACCTCGTCCGCGGCTACCTCGCGGACCTGCGCGAGTCGTGGGCGCAGATCGCCGGGTCATGACCCCCTGGGAGGAGCTGCTCGTCCTCGCCGAGGCCGAGCTGGCGATGGTCCGCGGCGGCGACACGCTCGAGCTCCCCGGCGCCATCGCGGCGCGCGGCCGGCTCGCCGCGGCCCTCGGGCCCGCCCCCGCGAGCGCCGGCCCGGTGCTCCAGCGGCTCGCCGCGGTGCAGGAGCAGATCATCGTCGAGCTCACCCTCGCGCGCGACGGCGTCGCCCGCGAGCTGGGGACGCTGCGCCGCGGGCGCGGCGCCGTGCAGGGCTACCGCACCGCCGCCGGCCCCGCCGCCGGTCAGATCGACGCCCGCCACTAAAGCTTCCACCGGCCGGGCCGATGAACCGGCCAGTTGCCACGGATCCGGCGACTGCGCGTAGTCCACGGACGGACGAAGTCTTCTTCTGCGAAGGGAACACCGTCCCGTGCTGTTCGACACCACCCAGCTTGCGCTCGAGCGCGCCATCGGAGGGGCCGCCCAGCGGCAGAGCGCCCTCGCGGCGAACCTCGCGAACGCCAACACCCCCGGCTACCAGCGGGTGGACGTCGACTTCCACAGCGCGCTCCAGGGCGCCCTCGCCGCGAGCGGCGACCGGCGGGCCGCGGTCGAGCACACCACGTTCGCGACGCAGCGCGACGCGACGGCCGTGACGCGCGCCGACGGCAACTCCGTCGACGCCGAGGCCGAGTCGGCCAAGATGGCCGCGAACGCGCTCGAGCAGCAGGCGGCCGTGACGGTCGCCGCCACGCGCATCCAGATCCTCCGCACCGCGATGGGGGTGCAGTGAGATGGGCATGTTCGACGCGCTCGAGATCTCCGCGTCCGGCCTGACGGCCGAGCGCATGCGCATGGACGTCACCGCGCAGAACCTCGCCAACGCGCAGACCACGCGCGGCGCCGACGGCCAGCCCTACCGCCGCAAGGAGGTCGTGCTCGCCGAGCGCCAGGGCGACGGGACCTTCGGGGCGGCCCTGCAGGGCGCGATGTCCGGTGGGAAGCCGGGCGGCGTCGAGGTCCAGGCGATCACCGAGGACCAGACCCCGCTCAAGCAGGTCTACGACCCGTCGCATCCCGACGCCGACGCGAACGGCTACGTCCAGATGCCGAACGTCGACACCGTGTCCGAGATGGTCGACCTGATCTCCGCGCAGCGCGCCTACGAGGCGAACGTGACGGCGATGCAGGCCGCGAAGCAGATGTTCTCCAAGACGCTCGAGCTGCTCCGCTGATGCCGCTCCCGATCGACCCCAGCCTCGTCACCTCCGGCGCGGAGTGGCAGATCAAGCCGATCGACGGCGCCGGCGCGGCCGAGTCCGCCCAGGGCTCCGGCTTCGGCGGGATGCTCGGCAACGCGCTCGAGTCGCTCGCCACCGCGCAGACCGAGGCCGCGGCCGGCTCCCAGGCCCTGGCCACCGGCACCGCGCAGGACCCCACCTCGGTCGTCATGGCCGTCGAGCGCGCGCAGCTCTCGATGCAGCTGGCCTCGCAGATCCGCAACAAGCTCGTTGAAGCCGCGCAGGACATCTTCCACACCCAGATCTGACCATGCCCTCCATCGCCCAGACCCTCATGAACCTCCCGACGCGATCGAAGATCGTGCTCGGCGTCTCCGCGCTGCTGATCGTCGGCGTGCTCTTCTTCATGCTGCGCCTCGCCTCGGCGCCCTCCTACACGATCCTCGCGTCGGGCATGGACCCGGCCGACGCCGGCAAGGTCACCACCGCGCTCGACGACCAGGGCATCGGCTACGAGCTGCGCGCGAACGGCACCTCGGTCGCCGTCGAGAAGGCGCAGGTCGGGCCCGCCCGGATCGCGCTCTCCTCCTCGGGCGTCTCGGCCGGCAGCGGCTCGCAGGCCGGGTTCGAGCTGTTCGACGAGCAGAAGCTCGGCGCCTCGGACTTCCAGCAGAAGGTCACCTACCAGCGCGCGCTCGAGGGCGAGATCGCCCGCACCGTCGGCCAGGTCGACGGCGTCAGCGGCGCGCAGGTCCAGCTCGTCCTCCCCGAGGACTCCCTGTTCGCCGACGAGGAGACGGCGGCGACCGCCGCCGTCATGCTCTCGGGCGACTCCGGCGGGCTCGAGTCGGGCGCCGTGCGCGGCATCGCGCAGCTCACGGCCTCCTCGGTGAAGGGCCTCAAGACCGAGAACGTGACCATCACCGACGGCTCCGGCCAGCTGCTGTGGCCGCAGGACGACAGCGCGGGCGGCGGCATCTCGGGCGGAGGCAAGCAGGCCGCGCAGACGCGCTACGAGCGCCAGCTGCAGGCGAGCCTCGACGCGCTGCTCACCCAGACGCTCGGGCCCGGCAAGGCCCGCGTCCAGGTCAAGGCCGACCTCGACGTCGACAAGACCAGCGTCCAGCAGGTGACCGTCGACGGCAAGGCCGTGCCCGAGCAGGAGACGGTCGAGACCGAGAAGCTCAAGGGCGCCGCCGGCGCGGCGGCCGCAGGCCCGGCGGGCACCGGCAGCAACATCCCGCAGTACTCGGCCGGGAGCGCCGCCGGCGGCGGCGCCGGCTCGAAGTACAACCGCAAGAGCACGACGCGCAAGAACCTCGTCCCCAAGTCGATCGTCAAGACGGACAAGGCGCCCGGCTCCGTCAACAGCCTCCAGGTCGCCCTCGTCGTCGACAAGAGCGTCCCGGCCGCCGACTTCGCGGCGATCCAGACCGCGATCAAGGGCGCGGCCGGCATCGACGCCGAGCGCGGCGACGTCTTCCAGGCCTCGCAGCTCGCGTTCGCCAAGGCGCCCGCCGCGCCGAAGGCCGGACCGGTGCCGGTCAGCCTGCTCGGCCCGCTCAAGTGGGTCGGCCTCGGCCTGGCCACGCTCGTCTTCATGTTCTTCATGAGCCGTCACCTCAAGCGCCGCGAGGGCGAGGCGCTCGCCTCCCCGAGCTGGCTGTCCGAGATCGAGCAGCCGGTGTCCCTGGCCGAGCTCGAGGCGCCGTCGCCCCACAGCGAGCGCCCGACGATGGTCCTCCCGCCGCGTGAGCAGGACTCCGCCGTGCAGGCCCTCGGCCAGCTCATGAACCGCGAGCCCGAGCGCGTCGCCGCGCAGGTCAAGCAGTGGATGGCGGACGACTGATGGCCGTCCAGACCGAGTCCCCTGGCCGCGGGGGCGGATCCAAGCTGGGCGCCGCGCGCGGCGGCTACGGCGACGTCGCGGCGCTGAAGGGCATCCAGAAGTGCGCGGTCCTGATGGTCGCGCTGGGCGAGGAGAGCGCGTCGGAGATCTTCCGGCACCTCAGCCAGCCCGAGGTCGAGTCGCTCTCGCTGGAGATCGCGAAGGCGCCGAAGGTGCCCTCGAACGTCTGCCACGACGTGCTCACCGAGGCCGTCGAGAGCGTCCTGGCCGAGGACTACCTCGCCGAGGGCGGCGTCGACTACGCCCGCGCGCTGCTGCAGCGCTCGCTCGGCGGCGACCGGGCCGAGGAGATCATCTCCCGGCTCGCCGCGACGATCGAGCGCCGGCCGTTCGAGTTCCTGCGCCGCACCCCGCCGGAGCAGATCCACGTCTTCCTGCGCAACGAGTCGCCGCAGACGATCGCGCTCGTGGTCGCGAACCTGCACACCGCGCTCGCCGCGCAGGTGCTCTCGCTGCTCTCGCCCGAGGAGCAGGCCGACGTCGCCATGCGCGTCGCGCGGATGGGCGAGACGCGCCCCGAGGTGGTCGCCCAGATCGAGTCGGTGATGAAGCAGAAGCTGTCGAGCGTCATCGCGCAGGACTACTCGTCCGCCGGCGGCGTCAAGTCGCTGGCCGAGATCCTCAACCAGGCCGACCGCTCGACCGAGCGCAACGTGCTCGACCAGCTCGCGCAGAGCAACGGCGAGCTCGCCGAGGAGGTCCGGCTGCTCCTGTTCACGTTCGAGGACGTCGTCAAGCTCGACGACCGCTCGGTCCAGATGGTGCTCAAGGAGGTCGACCAGAAGGATCTCGCGATCGCCCTGCGCGGCGTCTCCGAGGACGTCCGCCACCGCATCTTCGCCAACATGTCCGAGCGCGGCGCCGAGCTCCTCAAGGAGGAGATCGACTTCCAGCCGCCGCAGCGCCGGCGCGTGGTCGAAGAGGCGCAGGGCCGGATCGTCGGCGTCGTGCGCCGCCTCGAGGAGGCCGGCGCGGTGGTCATCTCCCGCGGCAGCGGCGGCGGCGACGACGAGTTGATGTAGCCGTGTCCGAGCTCGACTTCGACTTCGCCCCGCTCGAGTCCCCCGCGCTGGTCGTGTCCCACGGCGGGCCGGTGGACGGCGCCGCCGCGGCGCTCGCCGCGGCCCGTGCGGAGGCCGACACCATCCGCGCGATGGCCCACGCCGAGGGCCTCGCCGCCGGGCGCGAGGAGGCGCTCGCCGCCCTCGCCCCGGCCGCGACCGCGCTCGAGTCCGCGGCGCGCGCGGTCCAGGAGGATGCGCTGGAGGCCACGCTGCGGCTCGAGACGCACGCCGTCGACCTGGCGCTGATGCTGGCCGACAAGATCCTGAGCGTCGCCGTCAAGGCCGACCCGCAGCTCGTCGTCGAGGCCGTGCGCGGCGCGCTGCGCGGGCTCGTCGAGCGCGAGCGCGTGACCGTCCTCGTGCACCCGGACGACCTCGACCTGGTCCGCGGCGCCATGGGCGACCTGATCGGGTCGCTCGGCGGCATCGAGCACTGCGAGGTGCAGGCCGAGCGGCGCGTCGCGCGCGGCGGCGCCGTGGTGCGCACGCCCGAGGGCGACGTCGACGCGCGCATCGACACCAAGCTGCAGCGCGCCCGCGAGGTCGTCGAGACGGCCCTCGGCGTGGCGTGATGCTGGTCTCCCCGCTCGACACCGCCACCGAGGCGCTCCGCGACGCGGACCTGCACCGCCGCCACGGCCGGGTCAAGGACCTGATCGGCCTGATCATCGAGGCCACCGGCGTGGAGGCCGAGGTCGGCGAGGTCTGCTCGATCGAGACCGGCCGCGGGCGCTCCGCGGTGCCGGCCGAGGTGGTCGGCTTCCGCGCGGGCAGGACGCTCCTGATGGCGCTCGGCGACGCGACGGGCATCGGCCCGGGCGCGCGCGTGACCGCCAGCGGACGCCCGTTCCGGGTCGAGGTGTCCAACGCCCTGCTCGGCCGCTCGCTCGACGGCCTCGGCCGGCCGATCGACGGCCTGGGGCCGGTGTCGGACGGCCCGGTCACGCGCACGCGCGCCGCCCAGGCCTCCCCGCCCGATCCCCTCACGCGCCCGCGCATCCACGAGCGCGTCTCGCTCGGCGTGCGCGCGCTCGACGCCCTGGTCCCCTGCGGCCGCGGCCAGCGCCTCGGCATCTTCGCCGGCTCGGGCGTCGGCAAGTCCTCGCTGCTCGGCATGATCGCCCGCGCGACGTCGGCCCAGGTCAACGTGATCTGCCTCGTCGGCGAGCGTGGCCGCGAGGTGCGCGAGTTCATGGAGCGCGACCTCGGGCCGGAGGGCATGGCGCGCTCGGTGATCGTCGTGGCCACGTCCGACCAGCCCGCGCTCGTGCGCATCAAGGCCGCGTTCACGGCGACGACGATCGCGGAGCACTTCCGCGACCAGGGCGCCGACGTGATGCTGATGATGGACTCCGTCACGCGCTTCGCGATGGCCCAGCGCGAGGTCGGCCTGGCGATCGGCGAGCCGCCCGCCACGCGCGGCTACACGCCGAGCGTGTTCGCCCTGCTGCCGAAGCTGCTCGAGCGCTCCGGCACGGCGGAGAAGGGCACGATCACCGGCCTCTACACGGTGCTCGTCGACGGCGACGACATGAACGAGCCGATCGCGGACGCGGTGCGCTCGATCCTCGACGGCCACATCGTCCTCTCGCGCCACCTGGCGCACGCCGGCCACTACCCGGCGGTCGACGTGCTCGCGAGCGTCTCGCGCCTCGTCGGCGAGGTCACCTCGCCCGCGGTGCGCGCGGCCGGCGACGAGGTGCGCCGCCTGATGGCCGCGTATCGCGACAAGGAGGACCTGATCGCGATCGGCGCCTACCAGCAGGGCACCGACCCGCTGACCGACGCGGCGATCTCCGCGCGCACGCCGATCGAGCACTTCCTGCGCCAGAAGGTCGACGACCCGTCGAGCGCGGACGCGGCCGACCAGGCGCTCGTCGGGCTCGGCGCGTACGGCGAGCTCGTCGGCGTGCCCGACCCGGGCGCCGCCGCGGAGCCGGCCTTCGCGGCCGCCGGCGCGGAGCAGGGCGGCACGCCGCTGGGCGCGGCGATCCCGCCGCTCAACCTCCCCGACTAGTTTCTGCCACGATCCGCCGCATGGGCGGAACGCGCTTCGAGGTCGCCGCGAACGGCGTCACGCTGGCCGGCGAGCGCTGGGACGGCGAGGGAACCCCGGTCGTGCTCCTGCACGCGGGCGTCGCCGACCGGCGCGCGTGGCGCGAGGTCGCGCCGCGGCTCTCGACGCCGGCGATCGCGTACGACCGGCGCGGCTTCGGCGAGTCGCCCGCGACGCCGCCGCCCTACACGCACCTGGAGGATCTCGTCGCCGTGCTCGACGCGGTGGCCGAGGGTCCCGTGTGGCTCGCCGGCAACTCGATGGGCGGGGCGCTCGCGCTCGACGCGGCGCTCTCCGTCCCCGAGCGGGTGGCCGGACTCGTGCTGATCGCCCCTGCGGTCAACGGCCAGCCCGAGCCCGACACGCTCGACGAGGACTCGATGCGGATCATCGCGCCGCTGATGGAGGCCGGGGAGGCGGGCGACGTCGACGCCCAGCTGCGGCTGCACGCGCACCTGTGGCTCGACGGGCCGGCGGCGCAGGAGGGCCGCGTCGGCGGCGCGGCGCGCGAGCTCGCCCTGGCCATGAACGAGGTGATCGTGCGCAACGACGTCCCCGACGAGGAGGGCGAGGCGGGCGTCGACGCGTGGGCGCGGCTGGAGGAGATCGCCGTGCCGACGACGGTGATGTGGGGCGACCGCGACGTGCCCTTCGGGATCGAGACGTGCGAGGCGATCGCCGGCCGCATCCCCGGGGCGCGCACGTTCGTGCTCGCCGGGATGGCGCACCTGCCGTCGCTCGAGGATCCCGACGCGGTCGCGGCCGCGATCCAGGAGAGCACGGCGGGCCGCTGACGGCTTCCGCGGGCCCGGGGGCGTCCGCGGAATCGGGGTGGCAGCCGCATCGCGCGGCCGCCGGGCGCTTGGCACGATGTGGGCCGTGACCTACCGGGAGCTCGCCCCGCCGCCGGATCTCGCGCACGTCGTGCGGTGCCTGTGGATGCGGACCGGCACCGGCGCGCCGTCGCTCGTGCTGCCCGACGGGTGCGTCGACCTGGTCGTGCGCGACGGCGCGGGCGGCGTGGCAGGTCCCGACACCCGCCCCGTCGAGACGACGGTCGCGCAGGGCGCGACGATCGCGGGCGTCCGCTTCCACCCGGGCGCGGCGGCCGCCGCGCTGGGCGTGCCGGCCGACGAGCTGCGCGACCTGCGGGTGCCGCTGGACGCGCTGTGGCGGCGGGAGGAGGCGGACCGGGTCGCGGAGGCCGGCGGCGATCCGTGGCTCCTCGCCGCGGTGCTGCGGCGCCGGCTGCGCGCCTCGGCGCCCGACCCGCGCGTGCTGGCGGCGGCGCGGCGCCTCGCCCGCGTCCCCGCGACCCCGGTCCCGGTGCTCGCGGGCGCGCTCGGGCTCGGCGAGCGCCAGCTCCGCCGCCGCTTCGCCGCCGCCGTCGGGTACGGCCCGAAGACCTTCGCCCGCGTCGAGCGCTTCCGCGCCGCGCTCGCGCTCGTCCGGGCGGGCGAGCCGCTCGCCCGGGCGGCCGCGGAGGCCGGCTACGCCGACCAGGCGCACATGACGCGCGAGATGGCCGTGCTCGCCGGCCGCACGCCGGCGCTCCTGCGCGGGGTGTGAACGTCGCGCTCAAGTCCCGCCCGCAACGGGCGATCAACGGGACGTGGCGAGCCAGAACTTCACCTTCCGCCTCGAGCGCGTGCGCTCGCTGCGCGAGCGTGCCGAGGAGAGCGCCCGCGAGGAGCTCGCCCGCGAGCTGACGCTCCGCGTCCGCGGCGAGGCCATCCTCCGCGAGGCCTCCTACGCCGTCACCGCCGCCCGCGACACCGGCCGCGACGCGGTCATGAGCTCCGGTGCCTCCGGCGCCGACCTGCTCGCCGCGCAGGCGTGGCTCGAGCGCGCCGAGCGGCGCCGGCTCGACGCCAAGGCCGATCTCTCCCGCCGTGACGCCGAGGTCGAGCGCAGCCGCGCCGCCCTGGCGGAGGCCGCGCGCCAGCGCGAGGTCATCGAGCAGCTCAAGCGGCGCCGCCGTGCCGATCACGATGCCGAGGTCCTGCGCCTGGCGCAGATCTCGCTCGACGAGATCGCCCTCAACGTCCATCGGAGGGGATCACCGGTCTAGTGTCGGTCGAGGCAGTCGTCGCGCGCGTCGAGCAGCTCCAGCAGCTCGTCAGCGCGGCCGTCGCTCCAGGAGGGAACGACGGAAAGGACTTCGCTTCACAGCTCACAGCCGCGTCGGTCGCCGGTCCCACCGGAGCGACCGCCGCACCCGCCGCGACGGCCTCCGTCGCGTCGATCCCCGCAACCGGCACGTCCGCGCTGCCGGCCGGCGTCCCCTACGGCGCCGAGATCACGGCCGCCGCGAAGCGGTACGGCCTCGACCCCGCGCTGCTCGCCGGGCTCGTCCGCCAGGAGTCCAACTTCGACCCGAACGCCGGCTCGCCCGCCGGCGCCCGCGGCCTGACGCAGCTGATGCCGGCCACGGCGGCCGGGCTGGGCGTGACCGACGTCACGAACCCCGCCCAGGCGCTCGACGGCGGCGCGAAGTACCTCAAGCAGCAGCTCGACCGGTTCGGCGGCGACGTGACGCTCGCGCTCGCGGCGTACAACGCCGGCCCGGGCGCGGTGCAGCAGCACGGCGGCGTCCCGCCCTACGCGGAGACGCAGAGCTACGTCAAGAAGGTCCAGGCCTTCGCGGCCGCCTACCGGGGGACGCCGTCGACCGCGGCGAGCGCCCCCGCCGGCACCTCCCTCCCCTACTCGATCGTCTGATCCCATGAGCCCTGACCGCACCGCCCCGACCACGCTCCGCCCCGCCGCGCCGCCGCGCGCCGCCGCCTCCGACGCCCCCGCGGCGGACGGCTTCGCCGCGCTGCTCGGCGCCGCCGACCAGGCGCCGCGCGCCGGCCGCCACGGCGGCGAGGCCCGCCGCCCGTCCGTGCACGAGGAGCGCGAGCCGCGCACGCAGGACGACGCGGCGCGCGTCCGCGCGGACCGCAAGGCCGGCCGTGGCGCGGCGACGGACGAGGCGGGCCGCGCCGACCGCAGGACCGCCCGCTCCGGGGCGCCGGACGACACCGCCCGCGCGGACCGCAAGGCCGCGCGGTCCGCGGCGCCGGACGACACCGCCCGCGCGGACCGCAAGGCCGCGCGGTCCGCGGCGCCGGACGCCGCCGAGACCGCCGCCGTCGTGGGCGGTGCCGCCCCGGTCGCCGCCGGTCCGGCCCTCGTCCCGGCGCCGGACGCCGCTCCGGCCGTCGCTCCCCCCGGCGCCGGCTCGCCCGTCCCGCCGCTCGCCCTCGTGCCGCCCGTCCTCGCCCCGGCGACGGCGCCCGCCGCTCCCGCAGCGGCCCAGCCGGCGCCTGCCGGAGCCGTCGCGGAGGCGCCGCAGCCCGCGGGCGCCCCGCTGCCCGGCGCGCCCGTGCCGCCCGCGCCCGCGCCGAATGGGACCGCGCCCGCCACGCCCGCCGCCCCGGCCGCGCCCGTCGCAGCTGCCCCTGCCGCGCCCGGCGCCCCGGTCGCGCCCGGCCTCGACGCGGTCGCCGCCGACGCCGCCCAGCCGGAGCCCGCCGGCGCGACCCAGACCCCCGTCGCCGAGCAGCCGGCCCCGGCCGCTCCGGAGGCGCCCGCGGCCGCCGGCGCGCCCGCCGACCCGGCCGCCGCTCCCCCGCAGGACGCGGGCAGCGGCGACGCGCCGCAGGGCGGCGCCGGCCGGCAGCCCGCCGCGGAGGCGAAGGCCGAGACCCCAGCCCCGGCCGCCGCTCCCGCCTCGGGCAGCGCCGCGACCGCGGCTGCGCCGCCCGCCGCCCAGCCGGCCGTCGCGCCGCGCGCCACCGCCGCCCTGCACCAGGCCCCGCGCGCCGTCGCCCAGCTGCTCCACGTCGCCGTGGACCGCGGCATCACGCACGCCAAGCTGAACCTGCGCCCGGTCGAGCTGGGCGGCATCGAGATCCGCCTGCAGAGCTCCGCGGCCGGCGTCACCGCCCAGGTGATCGCCGACTCGCCCGCGGCCGCGAAGCTGCTCGAGCAGGCGGCGAGCGACCTGCGCCGCTCGCTCGAGCGCCAGGACGTGACCCTGCTGTCGCTCGACGTCTCCACCGCGGGTGACGACCGTCCCGCCGGCTCGTCCGGCGCCTCCTCCGACCTCTTCCCCGGCGAGACGGCTCGCCACCACGGCCTGAGCGGCCGCGGTGACGACGCCGAGAGCCCCGACGAGCAGCCCGTGGTCGCCACGACCGTGCAGCTGCCCGACGGCCTCCTCGTCGACGTGCTCGCCTGATCAACCCGACGAAAGACCAATGGACGCCACCGAGATCAAGTCAATCGGCAGCCCGGCCGCCGCCACCCAGGCGGCGAGCGGGAAGAACGCCGAGATGGGCAAGGACCAGTTCCTGAAGCTGTTCGTCGCCCAGCTGCAGCACCAGGACCCGATGAACCCGATGCAGGACTCGGACTTCATGGGCCAGATGGCGTCCTTCTCGACGCTCGAGCAGATCACGAACCTGGCGAGCGCGAGCTCGCTGAACCAGACCGTGGGCCTCATCGGCCGCACCGTCACCTACACCGACACCACCGGCGAGGCGCACACCGGCCTCGTGGAGAAGGTCAACCACACGTCGAAGGGCCCCGTCCTCACGGTCGCGGGCACCGGCGGCGTGGATCCGGCAACGATCACGCAGATCGCGTGAGCAAGGAGTGATGCCCTCATGATGCGAGGCATGTTTTCCGCGATCAGCGGACTCAAGAACCACCAGGTGATGCTCGACGTCACCGCGAACGACATCGCGAACGTCAACACCATCGGCTACAAGTCGGCCCGGACCACGTTCAAGGACTCCCTGACGCAGCTGCAGCGCGGCTCGTCGGGCTCCACGGGCGCCAACGGCGGCACCAACGCGGCGCAGGTCGGCCTCGGCGTCGGCCTCGGCTCGATCGACAACCTGATGACGGGCGGCGCCCTGCAGTCCACGGGCAACCCGCTCGACGTCGCGATCCAGGGCGAGGGCTTCTTCAAGGTCGCCCAGACCGTGCCGCCGGCGATGCCGGGCGCGGGCACCGAGCAGTACACCCGCGCGGGCAACTTCACCACCAACACGGCCGGCTACCTGCTCACGCAGGAGGGCTTCTACGTGATGGGCCGCTCCGGCCCGGGCGCGACCGGCACCGACCAGCTGCTCCAGATCCCGGCCGGCGGCACGAACGTCGCGATCGGCCAGGACGGCTCGGTCTCCTACATCCCGACCGGCGGCGGCGCCCGCACGACCGTGGGCTACCTCGGCCTGGCGACGTTCCAGAACTCGGCGGGCCTCGAGCGCGCGTCGGGCAACCGCTGGATGGCGTCGGCCAACTCGGGCGCGGCGCAGGTCGACACGCCGGGCAACGGCGGCACCGGCCTCACGTCCGCGGGCACGATCGAGATGTCCAACGTGGACCTCGCCCAGACGTTCACGAGCATGATCACCGCCCAGCGCGGCTTCCAGGCGAACTCGCGCGTCATCTCGACCGCGGACGAGATGCTGCAGGACCTCGTCAACCTCAAGCGATAGTAACGTCGCCGAAGCACGATCGCCCGCCAGGGCCGGCACCCTCGCAGGGGCCGGTCGGCGAGCGTGCGGAGGCGAAACCCGATATCCGAGAGCCCGCGGTCAGCTGCGGGCTCTTGCTGTTTAAAGCCGCGCGCCTCGCGGCCGACTAACGGACGGAGATGATCCGTCTCCACAAACTGGCGCGCGTGCCGCAGCCCTTCCATCTGAACCCGGATCTCGTCCTGACCGTCGAGGCCAGCCCGGACACCGTCGTGGTGCTCACCACGGGCTCCCGCCTCCTCGTCACCGAGACCCCGGAGGAGGTGGCCCGCCTCGTCCGCGACTGGCGCGCCTCCGTGCTGGACGCGATGTCGCGCGTCCCGCGCCGGTCGAACCCCAGCTCCCTCTCGCTCGTCCGCGGGACCGCCGGCGACGGCGGCGTGGCCGCCATCGCGGCCGAGCACGCCCGCGAGGACGGCGAGTTCCCGACGAAGGAGCACCGGCCATGAAGTTCGGCACCGGCATCGGCATCGTCATCTCCATGCTGGGCATCGCCATGGGGGCGACCATGGAGGGCACGAACGTCATGGTCGTGCTCAACGTCCCGGCGATCCTGATCGTCCTCGTCGGCACGCTCGGCGCCTCGATCGCCGCCTGCGGCCTGCCGGCGCACATCAAGCTGCCCAAGCTCTTCATCAAGGCGCTCATGCCGGAGGACCTCGACCTCGTCGGCCGCGTGAACGAGATCGTCGGCTTCGCCGAGAAGGCGCGCCGCGACGGTCTCCTGGCCCTCGACGAGGCGGTCAAGGAGATCTCTGACCCGTTCACCCGCAAGGGCATCCAGCTCGTCGTCGACGGCACGGACCCCGACCTCGTCGCCGCCGTCCTCGACGCCGAGAACGAGGCGATGCGCAAGCGCCACAGCCTGGCGCGCGCCCCGTTCATGCAGGCGGGCGGCTTCGCCCCCACGATGGGCATCGTCGGCACGGTCTTCGGCCTCGTCAACGTGATGAACAACCTGAACAACCCGTCGGCGCTCGGCCCGCTCATCGCGGCGGCGTTCCTCGCCACGCTGATGGGCGTCGGCTCGTCGAACATCGTCTTCCTGCCGATGGCGAACCGGCTCAAGGAGCTCTCCGAGCAGGAGCTGCACTTCCGCGAGATGACGCTCGAGGGCATCCTCGGCATCCAGGCGGGCGACAACCCGCGCGTCGTCGCGGAGAAGCTGATGGCCTACGTCCCGCCGTCCGAGCGCCCCTCCGAGGAGGAGCAGGCCGCGGCCGCGAGCGCCCAGAAGCAGGCGGCGTGAGGTGAGCTGTGAGCGCGGCGCGCCGGCATAAGAAGCACCATCACGAGGAGCACGAGAACCACGAGCGCTGGCTCGTGTCGGGCTACGACATGATGACGCTGCTGTTCGCCGTGTTCGTCGTGCTCTACGCGATCTCCTCGACGAACACGAGCAAGGTCAAGGCGCTCCAGCAGTCGCTGCAGGAGGCCTTCTCCGGGCCCGTGCTGTCGGGCGGCCGCGCGATCCAGCAGACCGGCGACACGTCGGCCGGCCAGCGCTCCGCGTCGGCCAACCCGATCCCGTCGCAGACGCCCGCCGAGGCGGTCAAGGCCGCGATGCAGAGCACGGAGCAGACCACGAGGGACCAGCGCGAGGCCGCCGCCGCCGCGGCGCAGCTCGCCGCGCAGGAGGAGCAGGACTTCAAGGCGCTCAAGCGCAAGATCGACCGTGCCGTCGCCGACGCCGGGCTCAGCGCCAAGGTGGAGACCACGATCGCGCGCCGCGGCCTGCGGGTGCGCCTGCTCACCGACAAGCTCTTCTTCGACTCGGGCAGCGCCGTGGTCAACGCCGCCGCGCTCCCGACGCTCGCAAGGATCGGCGGGATCATCGCCATGGAGGCGGAGCACCCCGTCAGGGTCGAAGGACACACGGACGACCGGCCCATCGCCACGTCCCAGTTCCCGTCGAACTGGCAGCTGTCCGGCGCCCGCGCGGGCGCCGTGGTGCAGCGCATGATCGGCGCGGGCGTGGCCGGGCAGCGCGTGTCGCTCGCCGGCTACGCCGCGCAGCATCCGGTCGCGGAGAACGCGAAGGCGGCCGGCCGGGCACGGAACCGCCGGGTGGAGATCGTCCTCACCCGGCTGCATGGAGCAACCCCGTCGCATGGAGGCGACACCCCATGAACAAGAAGATCATCATCGCCGTGGTGGCCCTCCTGGCCGCCGGCGGCGCCTACAAGACCGTCCTGGCGAAGCCGAAGACGAAGGCCAAGAAGCCGAACGTCGAGGGCACGCTCTACGTGATGCAGAAGGAGTTCCTGGTCAACCTGGCCGAGGAGCGCTACGCCAAGGTCTCGGCGGCGCTGCTGCTCAACCCCAAGGACCACTCCGCGGCCGCCGCGGGCGGCCACGGCGCCCCCCAGCCCCCCGAGGGCTACGGGCCGATGGCCCAGGAGGCCGTGATCCGCGCGATCATCACCGACGTCTTCACCGGCCTGCCGGCCGACGACCTCGAGGACGCGAAGAAGCGTGACAAGCTCCGCAAGGAGATCCTGCACCGCATCCACGAGGAGTCCGACGTGCACGCCGACGACATCCTGTTCCCCGACCTCACGATCCAGTAAGGCCATGAGCGAGAACAACACCGAACCGGTCGACTACGTGCCCTTCGAGGCGACGGTCGGCGCCGACGCACCCGCGGCTCCCGCCATCCCGGCGGATCTCGCGCGCCTGCACGACGTCCCCGTGGAGCTGGCGGTCGAGATCGGCCGGACGCGCATGACGATCGGCGAGACGCTGGGCCTCGGCCCGGGCTCGATCGTCACGCTCGACCGCCTCGCCGGCGAGCCGGTCGACCTGCTGGTCAACGGCAAGCCGATCGCGCGCGGCGAGGTCGTCGTGATCGACGAGGAGTTCGGCCTGCGGGTGACCGAGGTGGTCTCGGGCACGCGGCACGCCGACCCGGCCGCCGAGTAGCGACTGGGCCGCCGGGCATAGTCCCGGGGCATGTGGCGCGCGTTCGCGAGCTTCTGGCGCAAGGCGTACGACGACAACCTCACGGGGATGGCGGCCATGGTCGCCTACAACCTGATGCTGTCGGTGTTCCCGCTCGCGCTCGTCGCGCTGTTCGTGGCGGGCAGGGTCCTGTCCTCCGAGGACATCGAGGCGTCCGTGGTCGACGACCTGCAGCGGCTGTTCCCGGCCGCGGCGGAGTCGACGCTCGTCGACGGCCTGCGGCGGGTGCGCGACTCCTCCACCACGGTGGGGATCGTCGCGGTCGTGGCCGCCACCTGGTTCTCGAGCTCGTTCTGGGGGGCGCTCGACACGGCGTTCTGCCGCATCTACCACCGCGAGTGCCGCTCCTGGGTGCGGCAGAAGCTGTTCGCGCTGGGGATGCTCGTGGTGGTGCTGCTGTTCTTCGTGGCGAGCGTCTCGCTCCCGGTCCTGCAGGGGGTGGTGGTGAACGGCGCCGAGGACCTGCCGTTCGGGCTCGGCGACGTGCACGGCGTGGTCTTCAGCCTCTCGCTCGCGGGCGGACTGGCGCTGAACTTCGGGATCCTCTGCCTCGTCTACTGGCGCGTGCCGCGCGGCCCGATCCCGTGGCGCTGCGTGTGGCCGGGGGCGGCGGGCGCGACGCTCGCGGTGGGCGTCGTGGACTACGCCTTCCCGCTCTACCTGCAGAACGTCACGTCGCTGCGGATCGGCACCTCGTTCGTGTTCGTGCTGATCGTGCTCGTGTGGTTCTACGCGCTCGCGATCATCCTGCTCGCCGGCGCCGTCGTGAACGAGCTGCGGTTCGAAGGGGGACCGAGGCCTCAAGCCGTGGAGTGACCGGCCGATGAAACGGCTGACTCCGATCCAGAGTCGCCTTTCCTCGGTGGAATGCAGATCTCTCCTGCCTATCTTCGCGCGTCCGCGTTCGCCCTTGCCGGCGTCCTGCTGACGCCTGCCCTCGCCGTCGCCGCCGACGGGGAGCAGACGCCCCTGGCCATCGACGGCGCCGCGGGCAAGTCCGCCGAGGCCGTCAGCGGCACGGGCGGCGGCGGCATCGTCCGCACGATCGTCGGCCTGGCCGTCGTCATCGGCGTCATCTACGGCCTCACCTGGGTCCTCAAGCAGGTCCGCTCGAGCAAGCAGGACAGCGCCGAGGGCGCCGGCCTGGAGACCCTCGCGACGCTGCCGCTCGGCACGAACCGGTCGCTGCACCTGGTGCGCGCCGGCGAGGAGATCGTCCTCGTGGGCGCGGGCGAGCACGGCGTCACGCCGATCCGCACCTACTCGCCCGCCGAGGCGCGCGCGCTCGGGCTCATCGGGCCGGAGGCCGCTGCCGGCACGGCGATGGAGATCCTCGAGCCCGAGGTGTTCGGCAAGGGGGACGGCAAGCCCGGCAGCCGTCTCGTGAACGAGCTCCGCCGCCGGACGGTGATCAAGTGAAGGTCGACGGCGCCAACGCCGTCCAGCTGCTGCTCCTGATCGGCGCGCTGTCGCTGCTGCCCGCCGTCCTCTTCACGCTCACCGGCTTCACGCGCATCCTCATCGTCCTCGGCTTCATCCGCACGGGCCTGGGCACGCCGACCGCGCCGCCCAACCAGGTGCTCGTCGGCATCGCGCTGTTCCTGACCATCTTCGTGATGGCGCCGACGTTCAACCAGATCAAGACGGACGCCTTCGATCCGCTCAGCGCCGGGAAGATCTCGCAGACCACGGCGCTCAAGCGCGCGGAGGCCCCGATGCGCGAGTTCATGTTCGACCAGACGCGCACGAAGGACATCGCGCTGTTCGCCGGCATGGCCAAGCTGAAGCAGCCCGAGACGCGCTCGGACATCCCGACCTACGTCCTCATCCCGGCCTTCATCATCTCCGAGCTCAAGACGGCGTTCCAGATCGGGTTCCTGATCTTCCTGCCGTTCCTGATCATCGACCTGGTCATCAGCTCGACCTTGATGAGCATGGGCATGATGATGCTGCCACCGGTCTTCATCTCGCTGCCGTTCAAGATCCTGCTGTTCGTCCTCGTCGACGGCTGGAACCTGGTCACGCGCGCCCTGGTCCAGAGCTTCCACGTATGAACCAGGACGTCGTCATCAACGTCTCGATGCAGGCGCTGCAGCTGGCCTTCCTGGTCGCCATGCCGCTCCTGCTCGTGGCCCTCGTCGTCGGCCTGGCCGTGTCCGTCTTCCAGGCGGTCACGCAGATCCAGGAGCAGACGCTCTCCTTCATCCCCAAGATCGTCGCCATGGGCGTGACGCTCGTCGTCGCCGGCCCGTGGATGCTCAACCAGGTCGTCACGTACACGGAGCGGCTGTACGGCTCGATCCCGACGCTGGTGGGCGGGGGATGAGCGCCGAGCAGATCGCCGAGCGGTTCGGCGAGCAGCACGTGCTCGCCTTCGCCCTCGTGCTCGCCCGCGTGGCGCCGCTGTTCCTGCTCGCGCCGCTGTTCAGCTCCAAGTCCTTCCCGCCCCGCGCCCGCGCCGTCTGCGCCGTCGCGCTCGCCGTCGGCATCTCGCCGCTGGCCACCCAGGCCCTCGGCGATCACCCGATCCCCGCCGGCCTGTGGGAGCTCGGCGGGCTGATGGTCAAGGAGCTGCTCGTCGGGATGGCGTTCTCGTTCGGGCTCGCCGCCCTCTTCGCCGCGCTCTCCACCGCGGGGGCGATCCTCGACACGATGATCGGCTTCTCGCTCGGCGGGATCCTCGACCCGGTCACCGGCACGCAGTCGTCGGTCCTGACCCAGCTCTACACGATGATCGGCGTCCTGATCTTCATCGCCATCGGCGGCGACGGCTGGGTCATCCAGGGCCTGGCCCGGACCTACGAGGCCGTGCCGCTGCTCGAGGGCCCGCAGATCGCCTCGATCACGGCGGGCGCGCAGCTCGCGTTCTCGAACATCTTCGGCGCGGCCATCATGGTCTGCGCCCCGGTCCTGATCGCCCTGGTCATCACGGACGCGGCGCTCGGCATCGTCTCGCGCGTCGTCCCGCAGATCAACGTGTTCGCCGTCGGGTTCCCGGCCAAGATCGCGGTCGGGTTCCTCCTGATCGGCGCCTCCCTGCCGTTCGCAGCCGGGTGGCTCTCGGACGAGCTCCAGCAGTCCGTCGCCACCGCCCTGCGCACGCTGAAGGTGGCGTGATGGCCGAGAACAAGACCGAGAAGGCAACACCCAAGAAGCGCGACGAGGCCCGCAAGAAGGGCCAGGTCGCGCGCTCGATGGACCTCAACGGCGCCGTCGTCCTGCTCGCCGCGCTGCTCGCCCTCTCGGCGTTCGGCCCGGGGATGATGCGGCGGATGTCGCAGGCGACGAGCGACATCCTCGGGCTGATCAGCCAGCCCGACACCGTCGGCGCCGAGACGGTCCCGCAGATCTTCGGCATCGTCGGCTCGGCGTGGCTCTACTCGCTCGCGCCGATCGCCGCGGTGTGCCTCGTCGCCGGCGTGCTCATCAGCGTCGGCCAGGTCGGCTTCAAGCCCTCGCCCGGGGCGCTCAAGCCCGACCCGAAGAAGCTCAACCCGCTCCAGGGCGCGAAGCAGATCTTCGGCACGCACGCCCTGTTCGAGAGCGGCAAGTCGATCGTGAAGATCCTGGCCGTCGGCGCCATCGCGCTGCTGACGCTGCTGCCCAAGCTCGAGGAGCTCGCCGCGCTCGTCGGCACGCCCGCCTCCGTCCTGCTGCCCCAGATCGGCCACATGGTGCTCGCCATCGCGCAGAAGGCGGGCGTCGCCTACCTCGTGATCGGCGTCGTCGACTACGGCTACCAGTACTGGAAGCACGAGAAGCAGCTGAAGATGGACAAGCAGGAGGTCAAGGACGAGTACAAGCAGCAGTCGCTGCCGTCCGAGGTCAAGGGCATGCAGCGCCGCCGCGCCGCCGAGCTGGCCCGCGCCCGCATGATGGACGCGGTCCCGACCGCCGACGTCGTGGTGACGAACCCGACGCACTACTCCGTCGCGCTGCGCTACTCCGCCGACGCGCTCGCGCCGGTGGTCGTGGCCAAGGGCCAGGACCTCGTCGCCCTCCACATCCGCAAGCTGGCCCGCGAGGCCGGCGTCTCCGTCGTGCCCGATCCGCCGCTCGCCCGTGCGCTGCACGGCACGGTCGAGATCGGCCAGATGATCCCCGAGGAGCTGTTCCAGGCCGTCGCCGAGCTGCTCGCCTACGTGTACCGAGTCGCAGGGAAGGCCGCCGCATGAACTCGATCGTGAACAAGCTCGGCAAGCACGCCGACCTCGCCGCCGCCGGCGCCGTCGTGCTGGTCGTGGTGATGATGATCATCCCGCTGCCGCCGTTCCTGCTCGATCTCGCGATCACGCTGAACATCTCGGCCGCGCTGATGATCGTCATCGCGACGCTGTACGTGCCGCGGGCGCTGGACTTCTCCGCCTTCCCGAGCCTCCTGCTGCTCACCACGCTGTTCCGGCTCGCGATCAACGTGTCCGTCACGCGCCTCATCCTGCTGCACGGCGACGCGGGCCACGTCGTGGAGGCGTTCGGCAACTTCGTCGTCGGCGGCAACGTCGTCGTCGGCCTGATCATCTTCTTCATCCTCATCGTGATCCAGTTCGTGGTCATCACGAACGGCGCCGGCCGCGTCGCCGAGGTCGGCGCGCGCTTCACGCTCGACGCCATGCCCGGCAAGCAGATGGCGATCGACGCCGACCTCAACACGGGCCAGATCACCGACGAGGAGGCGCGCAAGCGCCGCGCGGAGATCTCCCAGGAGGCCGACTTCTACGGCGCGATGGACGGCGCCTCGAAGTTCGTCAAGGGCGACGCGATGGCGGGCATCCTGATCACGCTGATCAACCTCGTCGGCGGCATCGTCATCGGGGTCATGCAGCAGGGCCTGCCGTTCGGCGAGGCTGCCGCCAAGTTCTCGCTGCTGACCGTCGGCGACGGCCTCTGCGCGCAGATCCCGGCGCTGATGATCTCGGTCGCCACCGGCATCCTCGTGACGCGCTCGGCGTCCGAGAAGGATCTCGGCAACGACATCACCGACCAGCTGCTCGACCAGCGCAAGGCGCCGATGGTGGCCGGCGCGGTGATCATGAGCTTCGCGCTCATCCCGGCCCTGCCGAAGATCCCCTTCCTCCTGATCGGCGGCGCGTTCTTCGCCGTCGGCTGGTCGCTGCGCAAGGTCCCGACGATGCGCGAGCAGGACGACCTGGACCGCACCGCCGCCAGGACGGCCGCCGCACAGCCGCAGGGCGAGCTGCCGACCCCGCGCGACGCCGCGCTGGACGCGCTCGCGCTGGACCCGCTCGAGCTGGCCATCGGCTTCGGCCTCGTCCCGCTCGTCGACAAGCAGGCCGGCGGCACGCTGCTGGCCCGCGTCGCGACGATCCGGCGCCAGATCGCCTCCGAGCTGGGCATGGTCATCCCCGCCGTCCGCATCCGCGACGACGTCGCGCTCGACTCGCACGAGTACGTCATGCGGGTGCGCGGCACCGAGGTCGCGCGCGGCGGGATCATGGCCGGGCACCACCTGGCGATGGACCCGGGCGACGCGATGGGCGACCTCAGCGGCGTGCCGACGACCGAGCCCGCGTTCGGCCTGCCGGCCGTCTGGATCGCCGACGCCGCGCGCGCCGAGGCCGAGGCGCTCGGCTGGACCGTCGTCGACGCCGAGTCGGTCGTCGTCACCCACCTCACCGAGACGATCCGCGCGCACGCCTCCGAGCTGCTCACCCGCCAGGAGACGCGCCAGCTGCTCGACCAGCTCAAGGAGGTCAACGCCGCGGTGGTCGACGAGGTCGTCCCCGACGTCCTCTCGCTGGGCGAGATCCAGCGCGTGCTGCAGTCGCTGCTGCACGAGGGCGTCTCGGTCCGCGACCTCGGCGCGATCGTCGAGGCGATCGGCGACAAGGCCCGGCTCACGCGCGACCCGGCGATGCTCGCCGAGTACGCGCGCCAGGCGCTCGGCCGCACGATCGTCGCGCCGTACCTCGACCTCGAGGGGACGCTGCGCGCGATCGCGCTGGACCCTGCGCTCGAGCAGGAGATCGCCGAGTCGCTCGTGCAGACGGCGGACGGCGAGTTCCTCGCCATGGACCCGACGCGCGCGGGCATCCTCGTGGAGGCCTGCGCCGAGCAGGTCGAGCACGCGCTGACGCGCGGCGGCCGGCCCGTGCTGCTGTGCTCGGCCCGCGTGCGCCGGCACCTGCGGCGGCTCTGCGAGCAGCGGATTCCGCAGCTCGCGGTCTGCTCGTACAACGAGATCGCCACCGGCGTCGCCGTCGAGACCACGGGCGTGATCGGGCCGGCCGACGCAATGGCCGCGGCCGTCACGTCGAATGTCTGACAGCGCCTTGAGATCGCCGGACGAAATGCCGATGTCCCCTCCTGTGAGCGAGACGAACGTGAAGACGTACCGCGGCCGGACGCTCGCAGGTCTGCTGCCGCAGATCCGCGAGGAGCTCGGGCCCGACGCCATCGTGCTCCGCCGCCGCGAGGGCCTCGCGGGCGGCCTGGGCGGGTTCTTCCAGCGCTCCTTCGTCGAGGTCGAGGCGCGCGGCGCCCTCCCCGGCGAGGGCGAGGGCGAGCTCCGCAACGACCGCGCCACCGCCGAGGGCCTCCGCGCCCCCGCGATCCAGGCGCTCGTCGAGCAGGCGGCGCCGTTCGCCGACGCGCTCGCGCGCGCGGACAGCTCCGTGGGCGACCGCGCCTCCGACGTCCTGCTCGCCGCCGCCCGCGGCGGCGCGCTCGCCACCGCCGCGGCCCCCGTCGCCGGCGCCGCGCTCGCCACCACCGCCGTGTCCGCCGGCCTCTACGGGCCGCAGCCGAACATGCCCGACGACGCGGACGACGTCCCGTCGCCGACGCTCGCCGCCGACGTGGCCGAGGTCCTGACCCGGCGCGAGCCCGCCTACGAGGCGCCTGCCGCCGCGCCGCCCGAGGTCCTCGTCGCCCCGCCCGCCGCCCCCGGCCGCCCCGCCGCCGCCGACACCGCCGAGCAGCGCCTCGTGGCCGCCGGCCTGAGCGCCGGCCTCGCCGCCGACGTGATCGGCGAGGCCGTCGCCCACGGCCTGCCGTTCGCGCAGCCGCGGGCGTTCAAGAAGCTCGTCCGCACCGCGCTCGCGCGCCGCGTGCCGGTGCTCGCCGACCTCGGCCCCGACCGGCGCGTGATCGCCGTCGCCGGCGCGGGCGGCTCGGGCAAGTCCGCCCTCGTCGCCAAGCTGGCCGCCGCCTACGCGGCCGCCGACCACGAGGTCGTCGTCGTCGCACTCGGCGCCCGCGACGGCGGCTGCGCCGTCGCCGCCGAGCTCGAGCCGCTCGGCGTGAGCGTCGTCGCCGCGGCCGATGCCGCGACCGCCGCCCGCCGCCTGCGCCATCGCGAGCCGCTGATCACCCTCGTCGACGCGCCGCCGCTCGGCGCCGGGGACGCCAAGGGCGCCGGGGCGCTCGCCGGCGAGCTGCGCGCGCTGGGCTGCACCGAGGTCCACCTCGCGCTCCCCGCGACCGTGAGCGCCGCCGCCGCCGACGAGCTGTCGGCCGCGCTCGCGCCGCTCGGCCTCACCCACCTCGCCCTGACGCATGCCGATCAGACTGCCCGCCCGGGCGCTCCCGTCGAGCTCGCCATCCGCACCCGCCGCCCGCTGTCGTACGTCTCCACGCGCGACGAGGTGGCGCCGGCCGATCCGCTCGAGCTCGCCGGCAAGCTGCTGCCATGACCCCGTTCCGGTCGCGCTACGTGACGGTCCAGGTCGCCATCGCCGGTGAGCTGCCCGCCGTGGTCGAGGCCGAGGACGAGCAGGCCATCGTGCTGGCGCTCGCGACCAAGGTCCCGCTCGGCATCGACCGCATGCTCGACCGCCCCGTGCGGGTCGAGTGCGTGACCGCGCGCGGCATCCAGCGCGTCACCGGGTTCGCGTCGTGGAGCGCCGCGAACCCCGACCTGCTGTCCGTCCGCCGCGAGAGCCACGACGTCATCCAGCGCCGCGACACCGTCCGCGTCCAGGCCGTCGTGCCCGCCCGCCTCACCGCGACGGAGGGCGAGACCGCCGAGACGACCACGCTCAACCTGTCCGTGACGGGCATGCTGGTCAAGGACCCGCTCGGCCTGGAGATCGGGACCACCGTGGAGGTCGCGCTCGAGATCGACGACGACGGAGGCCCCCTCCTCGCCGTCGGCACGATCGTGCGCGAAGGGGGCCGCGACGAGAAGGGGATCCACATCTCCGACGTCTCGCGCGTCGACCAGAACCGCCTGATGCGCTTCGTCACCGAGCGCCAGCGGGCCGAGCTGCGGATCGCGAAGGGCGGCTGAGATGGCGAAGAAGAAGGACAAGCCCGAGGCGGCCGGCGAGGACGGGAAGGTCTCCGTCGTCGCGCACCCGCGCGCCCAGGCCAGCATCCGCCGCTGGCGCGGCCGCGCCGGCATGATCGGCCTGATCGTCGTGACCCTGCTCTCGCTGCGCGCCGGCGTGCCGGCGTTCGACGCGGTGCTGCGCGGCCTGGTCGGCGGCATCGCCGCGCAGTTCCTCGCCTGGGCAGCCGGCGTCGTGCTCTGGCGCCATCTCGTGCTCGGGGAGATCGCCGTGCATCGCGAGGCGCAGCGGGAGCGGCTCGCCGCCCGCCGCGCCGCCGCCGAGCAGCGCGCGGCCGACACCCGCGTGGCCCAGGGCTAGCCCGTGGCCGTCGATCCGATCCGCCCGGTCGGCCCGCGGCCCGACCTCGCTCCGCTGGAGCGCATCCAGCTCTCGCGCGCGGAGCGCGAGCAGGAGCGCCGCGAGCGCGACGAGCGCCGCCGCCGCCGGCGTCGCGAGCCGGCGCCGGAGGCGCCTGTGCGCGACGGCGACGGGGGCCTCGACATCCGCGTCTGAGGACGGATGTCCGCGTCAGCGGAACGTCGCTCAAGTCCTCCCGCGACCGGCCGATCATTCCGTTTGCAAGAGGGGTGACATGGAGTCGCCCCGGTCCCAGTAATCACACAAATCATCAAGGAGAGATGATCTCATGGGCCTTCGTATCCAGAACAACGTTGAGGCGTTCAACGCTCACCGTCAGCTGTCCGCCACTTCGTCCAAGGCCGCCAAGGCCATGGAGAAGCTGTCGTCCGGCTACCGTGTCAACCGCGCCGCGGATGACGCTGCCGGCCTCGCCATCTCCGAGAAGATGCGCGCCCAGATCGGCGGCCTCGCTCAGGCTCAGCGCAACGCGCAGGACGGCGTCTCGCTGGTGCAGACGGCGGAGGGTGCCCTCAACGAGGTGCACTCGATGCTGAGCCGCATCCGTGACCTGAAGGTGCAGTACGACAACGGCACCCTCTCGTCCGACGACCAGACCGCCATCACCTCCGAGGTCACCGCGCTCAAGGCGGAGATCACGGCCATCGGCACGGACACCAAGTTCAACGGCAAGGCGCTCCTCACGGGCACCGCCTTCGACTTCGTGGTCGGCGCCGACGGCGAGAAGGTCTCGACCACGGGCGTCACGCTCAGCACGGACATCGGCACGATCGACGTCACCGCGTCCGGCGGCCTCACGGCCATCGACACGGCGATCAAGAACGTGTCGACCTCGCGTGGCACGCTCGGCGCGGTCCAGAACCGCCTCGAGCATCGCCTCAACAACCTCGCGTCCTACCAGGAGAACCTGGTGGCGTCCGAGAGCCGGATCCGCGACGTGGACATGGCCAGCGAGATGGTCAACTTCACGAAGCTCCAGATCCTGCAGCAGGCCGGCACGAGCATGCTCGCGCAGGCCAACCAGGCCCCGCAGGGCGTTCTGTCGCTCCTCCGCTAGGCCACCTACATACCCCTCCACCGAGGGACGGATCGCAATCGGGCGGCCTCGCATGAGGCCGCCTGAGCGCGTTAAAGGTCGGGTCGGGGCGGCCGATCATCCGGGCGTGTCCGTTCCCGCGCTGGCGATCGTGCCCACGTACCTGCGCGCACAGCGAGAGCTCGACGTGCTGCTCGCGTGCCTCGTCTCGCTCCAGGCCTCCGCGCCCGGCACGCAGGTGCTCGTGGTCGACGACCACAGCCCGGACCCTGCGCTGGCGGAGATGGCCGGCGTCGCCGCCGAGCAGCTCGGCATGGCCTTCGTGCGCAAGGACGAGAACTCCGGCTTCGCCGCCACGGTCAACGTCGGCCTCGAGGTCGCACGGGCGTCGGGCGCAGACGCGGTGCTCGTGAACGCCGACATCGAGTTCACCCATGCGGGCTGGCTCGAGGTCATGCAGGCGCGCACGGACCACCTCGGCCGCCCGGCTGCCGTCGTCGGCGCCCGGCTGCTGTTCCCGAACGGCCTGCTCCAGCACGCGGGCGTCTACGTCTCGCGCCTCGGCCGCGGGTTCCAGCACCGCTTCCTGCACGGCCCGGCCGACCTGCCCGAGGCGCTCGTGCCGTGCGCCTGCCCGGTGACGGGCGCGCTCCAGCTCATCCGCCACGAGACGCTCGTGCAGGTCGGGCTCTACGACGAGTCGTTCGGGCTCGGCTTCGAGGACGTCGACTACTGCCTGCGCGTGTTCGCCGCCGGCGAGGCGTGCATCTACGAGCCCGCCGCGGTCGCCGTCCATCACGAGAGCCTCTTCCGCGGCAACGCCAACGCGCGCATCGAGGAGATGCAGCGGCAGTCGAGCCTGCGCCTGGCCGAGAAGTACGGCACCACCGACCTGTCCGTCTTCATCCCCGAGGCCCTGTGACCCCGCTCCCGCGCACGCTCTTCGTCGGCGTCGGCACGTCCGCCGTCGCCTGGTACCGCGCGGCGCTGCCCGCGATGGCGCTCGGCGTCGACTGGGTCGGCGTGCGCGGCGAGCTGCCCGACCTGCGCTTCGTCACCGGCGACACCGGCCGCGTGCGCCACGTCGACGACCTCGGCGGCTACGACGTCGTCGTGCTCCAGCAGGTGCGGGGCGCGGCCTGGGTCGAGCGCATCCGCCGCCTGCAGGCGGACGGCGTGACCGTCCTCTACGAGATCGACGACGACCTGGAGTCCGTCCGCAAGGCGCTCGACCACCAGGCGCGCACGCTGATCGACCGCGACTGGGTGCGCGGCGCGCAGCTCGCCATGGGCGTGTGCGACGGCGTCATCTGCTCCACGCCCTTCCTCGCGCGCCGCTACGCCGGGGCCACGCCCCGCACGTGGGTGTGCCGCAACGGCCTCGACCTCCCGCGCTACGCCGTCACGCGCCCCGTCCGCGACCACGTCGCGATCGGCTGGGCCGGGGCCGCGGGGCACGAGCGGGCGGTCGGCGCCTGGCTGCCCGCGGTCCGCGACGTGCTGCGCGCCCGTCCCGCGACCCGCTTCGTGTCGATCGGGCCCCGCTACGCGGACGAGCTCGCCGCGGAGTTCGGGGCCGAGCGCTGCCTCTCGATCCCGTTCGGCCTGCTCGAGACCTACCCGGCCGCGATGGCGAACTTCGACGTCGCGATCGCCCCCGCCGGCGCCTCGAACTTCTTCCGCGCCAAGAGCGACCTGCGCTGGCTCGAGGCCTCCGCGCTCGGCATCCCCGTCGTCGCCGATCCGGTCGTCTATCCCGACGTGGAGCACGGCGTGACCGGCTTCCACGCCGCCACGCCCGCCGAGGCGCGGGCCGCCCTGCTCGCGCTCGTGGACGACGCCGGGCTGCGCGCCCGGGTCGGCGCGGCCGCGCAGGACGTCGTGCGCGGGACGCGCCGCATCGAGGTCGCCGCCGAGGCCTGGCGCGCGGCGCTGTGCGAGGCGGCCTACGGCGACGCGACGCTCGCCGCCAGGGCGTCGAGCGCGTCCGCCGCGTAGCGCGGCAGCGCCGCCAGCTCCGCGCGCGCCGGCCGCGCCGAGAGCAGCGCGTGCGCGTCCCCGGCCAGCGCGGTCCAGCCGGCCCCGCCGTCGGGCGCGGAGGTGAGCACGACGTCGGCCGCGCCGTCGGCCGCGAGCCCCGGGCCGGCCGGCCCCGAGCCGAGCGCGCCGGCCAGCGCGTCCTCCTCCCCGGCGGGCGCGAGCAGCACGAGCCGTACGGGGTCGGCGGCGCCGAAGCGGTCGAGGAACGCGGCGAGCAGGTCCCCGTCGGCGGCCAGCTCCTCGGCGTCGGCGAGCACGATCCGCACCGGCGCCGCCCGCAGCGCGGTGAGCGTCGCGTGCAGCTCGGGCGGCTCGGGCAGCGGTCCGGGCGCGGCGCAGCGGCCGAGGAAGCTGTCGAGCTCGGCGAAGCCGGCCAGCACCTCCGGGGCCAGCGGGCCGGCGGCCGCCGTGAGCCAGCGGTCGGCGAGCGCGTGCGCGTCCTCCTCCCGCTCGGGCAGCGGCAGGTGCAGCTTGTGGCGCAGCGCGAAGTGGTGCAGGCAGCGCCAGGTCACGTAGTCGGCGGGCAGCGGGAAGTCGAACGACCATTCCTCGTCGACGACCTGCCAGCTGCCGTCGGCGGCGTCCACCACGACGTTCCACCACGTCGCGTCCCACGCCTCCGGGCGCAGCAGCTGCGGCTCGCCCTCGCCCCCCGGCAGCCCGTAGCGCTCGGCGAGCCACGCGCGCAGGGCGGCCACGTGCGCGGCGAACCGCGGGCCGGCCCCCTCGGCCGCCACGGCCTCGAGCACGGCGTGGACGAGCAGGTCGCCGCGCGCGTAGGGCTCGGGGCCGAGCGCCTGGCGCATCCCGGCGTGCGCGCGCACCTCGTCCTGCGCGGCGTCGCGGCCGGCCGGCCCGAACGGGGCCGGCTCGTGCAGGACGGTGCCGTCGCGCAGCGTCGCGCGCTTGCGGAAGCAGGCGCGGCGCCCGAGCGAGTAGTGCCGTGCGCCCCAGTCGAGCTCGAGCCCGAGCCGGCGCGCGGACGCGCCGGGATCCGCCGGGAACGCGGCCACGAGGAACGAGTTGGCGTGGGCGAGCGTGAGGCCGGCGCGCGTCATGGCGCGCTGCGCGAGCCGCTCGTTGAACAGCAGCGGCCCGCGCGCGGCGCCGCGGTCCGGCGCCGGAGCGTCGAGCCAGTTGTGCACGTACGGGTCGTCCGCGGTGGCCGCGTCGTCGACGATCGTCGTGGCCAGCTTGTAGTCCGGGTGGGCGACGTACCAGCGGCTCACGGCGAAGCCGGCGGCGTCGAGGAGGCCGGCCAGCTCGCGCTGGGGGAACGTGGCCGGCACGGTGGGATCGGGGTAGCCCTGGATCGAGTCGTACAGCCGCCCCGAGTGGTCCTCGCGCGCGCCGTTGAGGTACTTCAGGCCGAGCGCGTTCTCGATCGCCAGCACGAGCACGCCGTCGTCGCGCAGCGCCTGCCGCGCGATCCGCAGGTTGGCGAGCGCCGCGGCCGCGGGGTCGCCGCGGTGGTCGGGGTGGTACAGGTGGCCGTACTCGAGCACGCCGATCAGCGTCACCACGTCGAACGCCGCACGCTCGTCGAGCGCGGAGTAGTTGGCGGCGTAGACGTGCACGCCGTCCTGGTCGGCGCAGCGCAGCCGCGCGACGCGGGCGCGCGCGAGGTCGCCCTCGATCGCGTGCACCTCGCCGCAGTGCTCGCCGAGCCAGCGCGTGATCGCGCCGCAGCCCGCGCCGAGCTCGAGCACGCGCGCCGTACCCGCGCGCGTGAAGCCGAGGCAGTCGAAGATGGTCGCCCGGTAGGGCGTGAGGTGGTAGAGCGTCGGCCAGTCGTGGACGAGCGCCTCGAGCTCGGGCGAGCCCGTGCTGCGGTCGCCGATCGCCGGCAGCGCCGCGGCCAGCTCGCGCTCGGCGCCGTCGAGGTACCCCGCCGGCACGCCCGCGCTCGCCGGCAGGCGGATCCCGGTGGCAGCGTCGAGCGCGAAGTCCGTCAGGCGCATGAGGCGTCCGCGAGCATACCCCGCGCTCAAGTCGCGGCCGCCGGCACCGATGAGCGTGGGTGATGTCGCTCGAGATCGCCATGGCCCGCATCGCGGAGCTGAACTCCGTGCTCGCCCCGCCCGCGGCGAAGACCGCGCCGGCGAGCACCCAGTTCAGCGGCGCGCTGCAGAGCGCCACGGCCGGGCTCGGCACCGGCATGGCCGCCGCGCCGCTGCCGGCGACTGCCCAGGCCTCCCCCGCCGGCACGCCCGCCGGCCAGGCGATCCTGAACCTGATCCGTCCCGAGGTCGGCGTCGCCGAGCAGCCGCCCGGCTCCAACGACTCCCCCCGCATCGCCCAGTACCGGCAGGCGACCGCGGGCAGCGGCGTCGGCCCGTGGTGCGCGTACTTCACGTCGTGGGCCGCGCGCGAGGCGGGCGTCCCGCTCGGCGACCAGGGCCAGGGCTTCGGCCGCGTGGACGACGTCTACGCCTGGGCCCAGCGCACCGGGAAGGCGATCCCCGCCGCCGGCGCGACGCCGCAGCCCGGCGACCTGATCGTGTGGGACGAGCACATCGGCATCGTCGAGTCGGTCCTGCCCGACGGCCGGGTCCAGACGATCGAGGGCAACTCCTCCGATCAGGTCTCCCGCCGCACGCACGACGCGTCGGGCGGCGGCGCGATCGGCTACGTCCGGCTGGGCTGAGCCGCCCCCGCGCGGTACCTTCCAGGGGTGCCCGACCCGGAGACGGAGGAGCTGCGCCTCGAGCAGATCCGGCGCGAGCGCGCCGAGCGCGACCAGGCCGCCTCGGCGGACGAATCGGCCGAGGAGCGCCAGCACGAGCGCCGCGCCGAGCGGGCCGCGTACCTCAAGGACAAGCTCGACGAGCGCGCGGAGTCCGAGGAACGGGTAGACCCCGACGCATGACCGAGGATCACGAGGACACGGCGGCCGCGGCCGAGCGCGAGCTGGCCGACATGGAAGAGCGCTCCGCGCGGGTCGGCGAGCACATCGACGACGCGCGCAAGGACTGGGAGGCGAAGAAGCAGGATCCCGCCGTCCCGGGCGCCGCGGGCGACCCCGACCGCGCGGAGGAGGGCGGGCGGCACCCGGAGACCGCCTACCCGGCGAAGGGGCCGGACGGCGGCGGGGACGACGCGGCGGGCGACAGCGAGATGCCGCCGCCCGATCCGCACGAGACGGACTGAAGGCGTCCTCGCGGCGGTGTGGCGGGCGCCGGCCAACGTCAACACCCGCATTGAGGAGGCGGGTCGGTTGGAAGTGGCGGCTCGCGGGGCGTGGAAGCGCTTCCATGCCGTGTGGTTGGCGACTTGACCCCCCTATAGCGCGGTCAATTCGCCAATGACGCTGCCCCAGCCGCCGAACCCGCCCCTCAATGCCGGTGTTGACGTTCGCCCGCCCTACACCGGCGCCCGCACCGCTCCCGCCTCGGCCGTGACGCTCCCGATGCGGCGCGCGCCGGGGTGGTGCGCCGCCAGCAGCGCGGCCGCCTCACCGGCGGCGTCCTCGGGGACGACGACAACGAAGCCGCAGCCCATGTTGAAGACGTCCCACAGCTCGGCCTCGGGCACGCCGCCCTCCGTGCGGATCAGGCCGAACACCGGGGGCACGGGCAGCGGGTCCTCGATCGCGTAGCCCACGTCCGGGTTGAGCCGCAGCAGGTTGGCGAGGCCGCCGCCGGTGATGTGCGCGAGGCCGTGCGCCGGCAGCCCGGAGCGCAGCAGCGCGAGCACGGCGCGCACGTAGATCACCGTGGGCTCGAGCAGGACGTCCGCGACCGAGGCGCCGCCGAGGCCCTCCGGCCGCGTGTCGAGGCCGAGCGGCTCCAGGACGCGGCGCGCGAGCGTGTAGCCGTTCGAGTGCAGCCCGCTCGACGGCAGGCCGATCAGCGCGTCGCCGGGCGCGCAGGCGCGGCCCGTGACGATCCCGTCGAGCGCGACCGTGCCGAAGCAGGCGGCCGTCAGGTCGAAGCCGCCGGGCGAGGGATGGCCCTGGATCAGCTCGGGCAGCACGGCGACCTCGCCGCCGGGGATCTCGACGCCCGCCTGCTCCGCACCCGCCTTGAGGCCGCGGGCGAGCGCCGCGAACACGTCCGGGTCCGTCTGCTCGACGGCCAGGTAGTCGAGCAGCGCGAACGGCTCGGCGCCCACGCAGACGACGTCGTTGACGTTCATCGCGACGCAGTCGATCCCGACCGTGTCGTAGCGGCCGGTGCGCTCGGCGACGATCAGCTTGGAGCCGACGCCGTCCGTGCCGACGGCGATGCCGAGGTTGGGCGCCACCTCGAGCACGGCGGCGTAGTGGCCGGGGAGCGGGACGACGCGCGAGGCGCGGCCCGTGTCGATCGTGCGCAGCACGCCGACGAGCGCGCCGATCGCCCGGTCGGCGGCGCCCACGTCGACGCCCGCCCGTGCGTAGGAGTCGCTCATCGCCCGCGATTCTGGCGCACGGCGAGGATGACGCCCGCCAGCGCGGCCCGCCAGGCGGCCCACGGCCACAGCGGACGGCGGCGCTCGATGCCCACGGCCCGCGCGGTGGCGAGCGTCGAGGCGAACGCGGCGGCCGCCCCGGCCGCGAGCGGCGCGCGCCGGCGGTCCCCGCCTCCCACCCCCGCGATCCGCGCGCCCTTGAGCGCGGTCGCGCCGACGAGGACGGGCAGGGCGACCTCCCAGGAGAGGCGCGACGCGTCCGCGCGCGCAAAGCCGCGGGCCCGCGCCGCGGCGAGCGTCGCGCCGTTGCGCGACACGCCCGGGACGAGCGCCGCCGCCTGCGCCGCGCCGAGCCAGAGCCCGTCGCGCACGCCCGCGTCCGCGGCGCGCCGCCCGCCCGGCGACCGGTCGGCCAGGACGAGCGCCGCCGCCCCGGCGAGCAGGCCGCCGGCGAGCGTCGCCGGCGTGCCGAGCCGCTCCTCGATCGGCTGCTCCAGCAGCAGCCCGGCGAGCGCCGGCGGGACGACGGCGGCGGCGAGCAGTGCAGGGCGCACCGGCGGCCGCAGGATCAGCAGCAGCGCCGCGGCCGTGCCGGCGTGCAGGGCGACCTCGAGCTCCTTGCGCCGCGCGCCGTCCCAGCCCGCCAGCTCCCAGCCGAGCAGCCAGGGCAGCGCCGCGGCGTGGCCGGACGAGGAGACCGGCACGAGCTCGGCGGGACCGTGCAGCAGGCCGAGCGCGAGCGCCTCGCGCTCAGCGCGGCGCATCCGCGGCCGGCTCGACCGCCGCGGCGCGGCCGCGGCGCCAGCGCACGTACAGCCAGAGCGCGCCGAGCACGAGCAGCGCGGCGACCGCGTAGTCCACGTAGTGGAGGTTGTCCTTCCAGGACTCCCAGTTGTCGCCGACCTCGCGCCCGATCAGCGTGAGCATGAGGATCCACGGCACGCAGCCCAGCGTCGTGAGGATCGTGAAGCGCCAGAACGGCATCCGCGCGACGCCGGCCGGCAGCGAGATGAACGTGCGCACGATCGGCAGCATGCGCGTGAAGAACACGGTCGCCGAGCCGTAGCGGGCGAACCAGTCGTCGGCCCACTTGAGGTGCGACGGCTTGATGTGGAGCTTGCGGCCGTGCTTCTCGAGGATGTCGACGCGCCCGTAGTAGCCGACCGCGTAGGCGATCCAGGAGCCGACGACGTTCGCGGCCGTGCCCGTCGCGACGACGGCGAACAGCGAGTACTCCCCGCGGGCGACGTTGAAGCCGGCGAACAGGAACGTCGACTCCGACGGGATCGGGATGCACGCGCTCTCGGCGACCATCAGCAGGAAGATCCCCGGCAGGCCCATGGCGTCGATGACGTCGACCGCGAGCTCGACGAGCGGGTCGGTGATGGAGGCGAGCACCGGCAAGGGCGCCCAGGGTAGAAGGCTGCTACGTCGTCGGCTCGATGCGCGGCAGCGTGAGCGACGTGATGCGCTGCTTCGCGCGCGGCTGCACGGGGTGCGCCACGCCGGTCTTGGGGCGCAGCATCTTCAGGATCATGATCGCCTGATCGACCGTGGCCGCCTGGCCCGGACGGTGGGCCACGTCGAACACCGAGAGCCGCTGCGCGGCGTCGGCGCTCGCGCCCGCGACGATCAGCTCGCCCTTGCGCGAGCGGAGCGCGCGCGCCGCCGAGACGAGCGCGCGGAGCGCCTCGTCGGCCACCGTGACGGCGCCCGAGAGGTCGACGATCAGCCAGCGCACCCCGCCCGCGAGCGCGGCGTCGATCGGGCGCGCGAGCTCGCCGAGCGTGGACGCGTCGAGCGTCCCGCGCACGTCGAGCTGGTGGACGACGTCGTCGAGCCGCTGCTCACGGACCGTGAGCGCTCCTGGCGGGACGACGGCGCGCAGGGATTGCGAGGTGAACATGGTGATCCAGGACGTACCCGTTCGGGCGACATTCCAGAGTATGGCTGCTCTAGGGTCCTCCCGCCACATGCGGATCTGGGTCGACCTGACGAACTCCCCGCACGTGCTCGTCATGCGACCGGTCATCCGTGCGCTCGAAGGGCGCGGCGCGGAGGTGCACGTGACGGCGCGCGACTTCGCGCAGACGCTCGGCCTGCTCGACCGCTTCGCGATCCCGCACGAGGCGATCGGGCGCCACCGCGGCGGCCGCCTGGCGGCCAAGGGCCTCGGCCTGGCGTCGCGCTCGCTGGCGCTCGCGAACTGGGCCAAGGGCCGGCGCTTCGACGCCGCGCTGGGCCACGGCTCGAACGACGTCACGGTCGCCGCGAAGCTGCTCGGCATCCCGAGCGCGACGACGTTCGACTACGAGTGGGCGACCGTGCAGCACACGGTCAACTGCCGCCTCGCGCGCCGCGTCGTCGTGCCCGACGCGATCCCGCCCGAGCGGCTCGCGCGCTACGGCGCGAGCGCCCGCAAGCTGCGCGCGTACCCGGGCCTGAAGGAGGAGTACTACCTCGCCGACCTCGTGCCCGACCGCGCCGTGCTCGCCGAGCTCGGGCTGGACGCGGCCGCGCCGCTGGCCGTCGTGCGCACCCCGCCGGCCGTCTCGCTCTACCACCGGTTCGAGCACCCGCTGTTCACGCAGCTGCTCGAGCGGCTGCGCGACCAGGCCCAGGTGGTCGTGCTCCCCCGCACCCCGGAGCAGCGCGCCGAGTTGGCGGCGGCCGGCGGCTTCGTGATCCCCGAGCGGGCGGTCGACGCGCAGTCGCTCGTGGCCTTCGCCGACGTCGTCGTCTCCGCCGGCGGGACGATGAACCGGGAGGCGGTCGCGCTCGGCACGCCGGTGTGGACGACGTTCGAGGGCCGCCTCGGCGCGGTCGACGAGCGGCTGATCGCCGAGGGCCGGCTGCGCCGGCTCGAGCGGGCCGACGACGTCGCGGTGGTCAAGCGGACGGAGGCCGCGCCCGGCGCCGGACGCGTGCGCCGCGACCCCGAGGCGTTCACCGACCTGCTCGTCGACGGCCTGGCCCGGGGACCGGCGATCCGCGCGCGCGGATAGAATCGCGCGGATGCGCCGGCGGATCCGCCTGGCGACGGCCCTCCCGATCCACCGTCACAGCCTGCCCCAGGTGGTGGTGGACGCCGGGTTGGCCGCGCTCGCCTACTACCTCGCGTTCCAGCTGCGTTTCGACGGCGAGGTCTCCGACCTCTACCAGGACCTGTTCGCGCGCACGATCGGGTTCGTGATCGTCGGCAGCGTCTTCGTCTTCGCGCTGTTCGGCCTCTACCGGCACTGGATGCGCTACGCGACGCAGCGCGACTACCTGCAGATCGCCAACGCCGTCGTGGTCGCCACGCTCGCGCTCGTCGCCTACGTCGCGGTCGTCCAGCCGCGCCTGCTCTTCGACGGCGAGCGCTTCACGTCGGTCAACGTGCCCGCCGGCGTGCTCGTCCTCTACGGGCTGATGCTGCTCGTCTTCATCGGCGGCGCGCGCTTCGCCGTGCACCTGCTCTACGAGCGCCCGCTGCGCGGCTTCCGCGCGCGGCGCGACGCCCGCTCGGTGGTGATCGTCGGCGCCGGCGACGGCGGCCGGCTGCTCCTGCGCGAGATCCTGCGCAACCCCGAGCTCGGCTACCGCCCCGTGGGGTTCGTCGACGACGACCCGCGCAAGCAGAGCGCGCGGATCGACCGCGGGCTCTCCGTGCTCGGCACGACGTCGGAGCTGCCGCGCGTGCTGGAGGACGTCGAGCCCGACGAGGTGCTCATCGCGGTGCCCTCCGCCCCGGGCACGATGCGCGCCCGCGTCGTCGCCGCGTGCCGCGACCGCGGCGTGCCGGTGCGGACGATGCCGACCGTGTTCGAGCTGCTGCAGACCGGCGACCGGCTCCTGCGCCAGGTCCGCAAGGTCGAGGTCGAGGACATCCTCGGCCGGGAGCCGGTGCGGATGGACCTCGACCGCGTCGGCGGCTACCTGACCGGGCGCGTCGTGCTCGTCACGGGCGCCGGCGGCTCGATCGGCGGGGAGCTGTGCCGGCAGATCGCGCGCGTCGGCCCGAGCAAGCTCGTCCTGCTCGACCACGCGGAGGACAACCTGTTCTCGATCCGGCGCGAGCTGGTCGAGGACCGGCACGTGCTCAACACCGTCGCCGTGCTCGCCGACTGCAAGGAGGGCGAGCGGATGCGCGAGGTGTTCACCGAGCACCGGCCCGCGATCGTCTTCCACGCCGCCGCCTACAAGCACGTCCACCTGATGGAGGAGAACCCCGTCGAGGCCGTGCGCAACAACGCGCTGGCCACGCGCCTGATGTGCCAGGTGGCCGGCGAGCACGGGGTCAAGGCCTTCGTGCTCGTCTCGACGGACAAGGCCGTGCGGCCCAAGACGGTCATGGGCGCGTCCAAGGCGCTGGCCGAGTGGGCGATCGAGGCGGCCGAGCAGCGCTTCCCCGAGACGGCGTTCTGCGCGGTCCGCTTCGGCAACGTGCTCGGCTCGTCGGGCTCCGTCGTGCCGATCTTCCGCCGCCAGATCGCGGCCGGCGGCCCCGTCACGGTCACGCACCGCGACATGACCCGCTACTTCATGACGATCCCGGAGGCGGTCCAGCTCGTGATCCGCTCGGGCTCGCTCGTCCAGGGCGGCGAGGTCTTCGTGCTCGAGATGGGCGAGCCCGTGAAGATCATCGACCTCGCGCGCGACATGATCCGGCTCTCGGGCCTCGAGCCCGATCGCGACATCGCGGTCGAGGTGATCGGCGCGCGCCCGGGCGAGAAGCTCCACGAGGAGCTCTTCAACCCCTACGAGCGCCCGCAGCCGACCCCGTCGCAGAAGATCCTGCGCGCCGAGCACCCGCGCCTCGATCCCGCCTGGGAGCAGGAGACCTTCGATGCCGTGAACTGGCTCGTCCTCGACGGCGACGCGGCCGCGCTGGCCGCCAAGGTGGGCGAGCTCGCGGCCGTCCGGCAGGTGCCGCCCGCGCTCGATCCGAGCACCGCCGTGACCGCGGACGCGCCTGGCAGCCGGGACGGCGCCTAGAATCAACGGCGCTCCACATGGTTCTGCTCGCGTTCTCCGTCCAGGACCAGATCGAGAAGTACGGCGCCTACGTCAGCATCGCCTGCTTCCTCGGCCTGGCCGTGCTCTCGTTGCTGTACTTCTCGCAGGCCCGCGAGCTCAAGCGCCTGCGCGAGTGGGCGGGCCGCGCGCCGGAGCGCGCGCGGGAGCTCGAGCAGCGGGTCGTCGCGCAGGCGACGGCCACCGTCGCGCGCCGCGCGCCGGCGCCTCCCGGGGCGCCCGCCAAGCCGGGCGCGATCGCCCCGCCGCGGCGCCTCGCGGAGATGCCGGCACCCCAGACGGCGGCCGGGAGTCAGGCGACCGAGCTCGCCGAGGCGGTCGAGCAGGACGAGCCCACCACGAACGGCAACGTCCCCGCCGCGCCGGCGGAGGGCGAGGCCGCCGCGGGCGCACCGCCCGCGAACGGCGCCGTGGCGCCCGCCGGGGAGGGCGCCGAGCCGGCCGCGGCCTCGCCGAACGGCGCCGCCGCCCCCGCGGAAGCGCCGCGCACCGAGGAGGGCGCGCAGGCCGCCGAGGCGCAGCCCGCCGAGGCCGACGCGTCCGGCGAGACCGACGCCACCGAGGCCGCGCCCCCCGACGCCCCCGCGCCGGATGCGCCCGCCGACACCGCTCCAGACGACGCGCCCGCCGAAGCCGTGGCGCCCGCCGAAGCCGTGGCGCCCGAGGGCGCGCCGCCCGCCGCGGACGCGCCCGCCGGGGCCGACGCGCCTGACGTCGCGCCTGAGGAGCCGGCCCCCGCCGAGCCCGCGCCGGCGGCCTCGGTCGCGGGCGAGGTCCCGAGCGCCGGCGGCGTCCCGCGCGTCACGCCCGCCCAGCGCGTCGGCGTCGCGCCGCGCCCGGCGCCGATGCCGCTGCGCCAGTCCAAGCCCTCCGCCGTCGCCGGCGGCCGTGGCGGCCCGCGCCGGCCCGGCGCGACCGCGCCGCGCCGCGGCGCCACGCGCGCGCCGCGCGAGCGCTCCGGCGGCACGATCGCCCTGATCGTCGGCCTCGTCGTGCTGATCCTCGGCGGCGGCACGTTCCTGATCGCCCAGCTCGTCGGGGGCGACGAGAGCCCGCCCCCGCCCAACGAGGCCGCGCCGCCGCCCACCCAGACCGCGGAGCCGGGCGACGGCGGCGGGAGCACCGCCCAGGCCGCGCCGCGCGGCGAGACGAACGTGGCCGTGCTGAACGGCACCACATTCACCGGCCTGGCCGGCCGCATCGCCGACGAGGTCGCGCAGGAGGGCTACGTGCGCGGCATCTCCGAGACGAACACGCGCGACCAGACGATCGACGACTCGGTCGTCTACTACGCCGACGGCATGCGCGCCTCGGCCCAGCAGGTCGCGCGGCTGCTGTCGATCGACCAGGTCGAGGCGATCGACTCCGAGACGCAGGCCATCGCGCCCGACGCCGACGTCGTGGTGCTCGCCGGCGCCGACCAGGCGCCCTAGATGCGTGATTCCCCGACTCGCATCTAGTTGAGCCGCCCCGCCCGCGCCGTCTTCCTCCTGCTCGTCGTCGCGACCTTCGCGGCGTTCTTCGTCGCGCAGCGGCTCAAGAGCGCGCCGCAGGTCGCGGTGATCAAGAAGATCACGCGACACTTCTCGCCGAACGGCGACGGCCGGCGCGACGTCAGCCAGATCCGCGTCCGGGTGCGCAAGGACGATGACGTGACCATCGCGATCGTCGACGTCAACGGGACGGAGGTCAAGCGGCTCGCGCGCGCCGTCCCCGCCGTGCGCAAGAAGTCGGTCCGTGTGGCCTGGGACGGGACGACGGCCGAGGGCGCGCGCGCCCCGGAGGGCCTCTACCGCGTGCGCGTGAGCCTGCGCCGCGGCGGCCGCGCCGTCGTGCTCAAGCCGGGCCTCGAGCTCGACCTGACCGCACCGCGCCCGACCGTGTTCGCGGGCGGGCCCGAGGACCGCTGGATCACCGGGCCGACCGCCGGCCCCGTGCCGTTCCGCGTGCGCGTCGTGTCGGCGCGCTCCCCGACGCGCATCCAGGTCCGGCGCACGGACGGCGCCGAGCCCCGTGTCGTGCGGCGCTTCACGCTGGCGCCCGGGGAGCGGGAGGGCGAATGGGACGGCCGCGCGGACGGGGCGCCGGCCCCGCCCGGCACGTACCAGATCGTCGCGCTCGTCCGCGACCAGGCGGGCAACGTCGGCCGCTCGGCCCCGGAGGGCCGCGCGATCGTCCGCGGCGAGCCGGGCGTGAGCGTGCGCTCGCTGCTCGTGCGCCCGCCCGCCGACCCCGTGCCCGCCGGCGAGGACGTCGAGTTCGCCGTCGACTCGCGCGGCCGGCCCTACCGCTGGCGCGTCAGCCGCGTCGGCGGTGTCGAGCTGACGCGCAAGGAGCGCCGCCGGCTCCGCCGGGAGGGGCCGCCCGAGCGCGGCCGCAAGCGCACCGGCGGCGAGCTCAGCCTCCGCGCGCCCGTCGGCGGATCCGGCGTGTACGCCCTGACCGTGCGCGCCGGCGCGGACTCGGCCACGGTGCCGTTCGCGGTCCAGGGCGAGCGCGCCGCGCCGATCCTGGTCGTGCTCCCCGCGATCACCTGGTTCGGCGCCGACCTGCTCGACGACGACCGCGACGGCGTGCCCAACACGCTCGAGAACGGCTCGCCGGCCGCGTACCCGCGGCTGCTGGCGGGCGGGCTGCCCAGCGGCTTCGGCGACCAGGTCGCAGCGCTGCTCGGGTTCCTCGACGAGCAGGGCATCCGCTACGACGTGACGACGGACCTCACGCTCGCGGCCACGCGCCGCGGGCTGACGCAGGAGCGCGCCGGGGTGCTGCTCGCGGGGCCGATGCGCTGGGTGCCGACCGAGCTGGCGCGGCGCCTGCGCCGCTACGCCACGGAAGGAGGGCGCGTCGCCTCGTTCGGGGCCGACTCCCTGCGGCGCGGCGTCGACGTCGCCCGCAACCGCCTGCTGCGCCCGCTGCCGCCGGCCGAGGCCGACCCCTTCGGCGCCCGCCTGCGGCCCGTGCGCCGGCTGCCGGGGCCCGAGCCGCTCGAACCCGTCGCGGACGAGGGCGGGACGGGGCTGCTGACCGGCGTGGAGCGCCTCGGCGGCTTCACGATCCTCGAGGAGGCCGAGCCGGACGAGCGCGTGCGCGTCGCGCTCGCGCAGGTCGACCGCGCCGCGCTCGAGGAGGCCGACTCCGCCGACGAGCCGCTCCCCGACGTGCGGCCGGCACTCAGCCTCTCGGACGTCGGCGACGGCGTCGTCATCCGCGTCGGGCTGCCCGAGTGGGGCGCGCGGCTGCGGGCCGGCGCCGTGCCCGTCCGGCAGCTGACCCGCAACATCGCCGACATCCTGCGCGGCGCGACCCCCCGGATCCGCTCCTTCTAGTGGCTCGTCCCGCAACAGCCGACCCGAGATGCCGCACGTCGATCACCGACATGCGGCGTCCTCGACCACTCGAGATACCGGGGGTATTCCTTCGGGTCTGCGTCCTTGCCTGTCGGCGCCGCCGCACGCCCTCTCGGGCCGCCCGTCACGGGACGAACCACTGATGCTGGCGCAGATCGCCCCCGTCGACACCGCGATCGGGCCGGAGTGGCTCCGGGCGATCGGGATCGTGCTCGCGGCGGCGCTGGCCGCCGCCGCGATCCTCGGCCGCACCTCCTCCGGGCGCGCCTGGTCGATGCTGGGGGCGCTCGTCCTCACGCCGGTGCTGCTCGTGCTCTCGATCTGGGACACGCCGCAGCTCGACCAGGTGCGCGCGCATCCGCTGCCGGTGCTGGGCGCGGGCCTCGTCGCCGCGGCGATCGTGGTGGTCCCGCTCGCGGTGCTCGTCGCCCGCCGGCGGGCGTTCCTGCCGCTGGCGGCGCTCGCGGCGCTGCCGTTCCGCGTGCCGGTCGAGGCGGGCGGGGCGACGGCGAACCTGCTCGTCCCGCTCTACCTGGTGGTCGCGGCCGGCGCGCTGGCCTGGGCGGTCCCGCGCATCCGCGACGGCGAAGCCTTCGACCCGCCGCGCGCGAACGGCGCGCTGGAGTGGCTGCTCGCGGGCTCCGTGGTCCTCTACACGCTGCAGGCGGCGTACTCGACGTCGCTGGACAAGGCGCTCGAGCAGACGGTGTTCTTCTACGTGCCCTTCGCGCTGCTGTTCGCCGTCCTGCGCGACATCGAGTGGTCGCCGAAGCGGCTCAAGGCCGGGCTGCTCGTGCTGCTCGGCCTCGCGCTCGTGTTCGTCGCCATCGGCTTCGTCGAGTACGCCACGCGCTCGCTCCTGCTCAACCCCAAGGTGATCGCCTCGAACGAGCTCGAGGAGTACTTCCGCGTGAACTCGCTGTTCTTCGACCCGAACATCTACGGCCGCTTCCTCGCGCTCGTCATGCTCGGGCTCGCGGGCGTGCTGCTGTGGGAGCGCCGGCCGCGCACCGCGGCGCTGGCGGCCGTTGCGCTCGTCGTGCTCTGGGGCGGGCTCGTGCTCACGCTCTCCCAGTCGAGCTTCGCCGGGCTGCTGTGCGGGCTGGTCGTGCTCGCCGCCCTGCGCTTCCCGCTCGGGCGCGTGCTGCCCGTCGTGGTCGGCGCGGCCGTGATCGGGCTGGTCGTCGTGCTCGCGTTCCCCTCGGCGCTGCGGCTCGACCTGGGCGACACCGAGTCGCTCGACGACGCCACGTCCGGCCGCTACGAGCTGATCCGCGGCGGGGTGGACCTCGCCGCCGACCGGCCGATCTGGGGCTGGGGGTCGGGCGCGTTCGCCGAGGAGTACCTGGCGCACGACTTCGGTGCGCGCAGCGACGCGGTCTCGGCGTCCCACACGATCCCGCTCACGATCGCCGCCGAGCAGGGGCTGATCGGGCTCGCGGTCTACCTCGCCCTGCTCGCGGCGGCGCTGTCCCGCCTCCTGGGCGGCGCTCGCGACGATCCCTACCGCGCGGTCGTGGCCGCCGGCTTCGTGGCCGTCGTGGTGCACACGTGGCTCTACGCCGCGTTCCTCGAGGATCCCGTGACGTGGACGCTGCTCGCGGTCGGCGCCGTGCTCGCGCGCCGCCCGCGCCACCGGCGGTCGTCAGCCGGCGCGCTCGGAGCCGAGCCGGCCGGAGGCGACGCCGAGGGACTCCATCCGCTCCCACGCGGGGCGTAGGTCCCGGTCGCGCGTCAGGTCGAGGACGAAGTCGGCCTCGCGGTAGGCGCCGGCGAGGTCCCACACCTCGGCGTCGGGGTGGCGCTCGATCAGCGCGCCGGCGAGCGGCAGCTGCAGCGGGTCGAAGACGGCGACGGCCTGCGGGACGCCCGGCAGGCGCATGCGCTTCGCCTGGCGCCGGGCGACCGAGCTCGCCACCGGGGCCGGGAGCCCGCCGAGCGACCGGTACGAGACGCGCGCGGGCTCGATCGCGACCGCGCCGGGCGCGGCCAGGAGCGCCTCGGCCTGCGCGCGCAGCGCGAACGCCTCCAGCCGCGCGGGCAGGAGCAGCAGCAGGAGGGGCGTGTCGTCCACGGGGCGGCGCCGCATGCGGCCACACCCTAGTCAGAGGCGCGGGCCGCGATTGAAGTCCGCGGCGGCCTCGGCGAGCCCCTCGCCGCGGCGCGGGAACAGCGTCGCGGTCGCGTGACGGCGGTAGCGCCGCGGGTCGTGCCCGGGGGCGGCGACGGCGAGCACCGAGCGCACGGCGTACGTCCACGCGGTCAGCCAGCGCACGGCGAGCGCCGCGGCCGGCCCGTGGTGCTTGCGGACGTAGTGGTCGCGGTTGCGCGACAGCTCGACGATGCGCCGCTCCGGCTGCGGTGCGGCCGCGATCCGCCCGTGGTGGACGGCCCGCGCCGCCGGCGCGAAGAGGACGCTCCAGCCCGCGTCGTGGAGCCGCTTGCAGAAGTCGACCTCGTCGGAGTACGCGAAGAACGCGGGGTCGAACCAGCCGATCCGCTCGGCCGCCGAGCGCCGCACGAGCAGGGCCGTCGACTGCGACCAGTCGACCGCGCGCGTACGGCTCCCGCGGCTCTGGACCACGAAGCGGCGATGCAGGCCGACCGCCGTGAGCAGCGCGGCGGCGGGCGCCGGGAACCGCCACGCCGAGGCCTGGCGTGCGCCGCCGGCGTCGCACAGCTCGGCGCCGGCCGCCGCGGCGTCCGC
This sequence comes from uncultured Solirubrobacteraceae bacterium, assembly GCA_963827335.1. Taxonomy (GTDB): domain Bacteria; phylum Actinomycetota; class Thermoleophilia; order Solirubrobacterales; family Solirubrobacteraceae; genus DASQMT01. The sequence goes on along the minus strand of CAWHAP010000015.1, from coordinate 1,000,986 downwards.
GCGCTCCTCCAGCGCCGCGAGCAGGGCGGCCGTCGCGCCCGGCTGCAGCTCGGCGTCCTCGTCGAGCAGCAGGCAGCAGCGGCCGCGGGCCCGCTGGAGCAGGAACGAGGCGTTCGCGCCCTTGCCCCGGCGCTGGTCCAGGCGGATCAGCTCGTCGACCGCGGGGTGGCCGCGCGCGGCGCCGGCCGACCCGTCGCGCGACGCGTTGTCGAGTACGAGGACCTCCGTCGCGCACGGCAGCGCGGCGCGCTCGCGGGCGACCGCGTCGAGGCAGCGGAGCAGCAGCGCGCGCTGCTCCGTGCTCACGATGCAGTACGTGACCTCCACGGCCATCTCCGCGGGCATGCTGACGCAACGGCCGGGCCTCCGCGGCACTTTCGCCGGAACGGGGACGAATCAGCCGGAGGATGCGGGAGCGCGCCACGCGAAGACCCGCAGCGGCTCGAGGCTCCGCCGGTGCCGGCGCAGCTCGCCGGTGTCCGCGAAGCCCGCGCGCGCCGCGACGCGCTGGGACGGCACGTTGCGCGGATGCGCGAGGATCTCCAGCTCGCGCAGCGCAAGCGCGTCCACCGACCAGTCGCGCACGAGGACGACGGCGCGCACGGCTGCGCCGCGCCCGCGGGCCGCCGCGGCGATCCAGTAGCCGATCTCGCCGTGACGGGCGGCCCGCCCGAGCTCGGACAGGCCGACCGTGCCGATCAGCGCGCCGCCGTCCGCCCCGGCGACGGCCAGCGCGACGCCGGTGCCCGCGCGCGCCTCGGCCGCCGCGACGGCGAGGAAGCGGTCGGCGTCCTCGCGGGTGTAGGGGGACGGCAGACCGGTCCAGCGCGGGATCTCGGGGTCCCGGCAGGCGGCGACGATCGCGGGCACGTCGGACGGGGCGAGCGGGCGCACCCGGATGACGCCGTCGGAGAGCGTGGGCGCGGCGATCCCCGCCATCCCGGGAGTGTGCCCGCTTTCTGCCACCATGCCGCGCCATGCTCGCACGGGCGATCTTCTGGACCGCCGCCGGCGCGCTGGCCTGGGCGCAGGCCGGCTACGGCCTGTTCCTCGCCCTGCTGCGGCGCGTGCAGGGCGATCCGCCCGTCGCCCCGGGCGGCGACATCGGCACGCCCACGGTCTCCCTGATCGTCGCCGCCTACCGCGAGGAGGCGGTCATCGCCGGCAAGGTCGCGAACGCGCTCGCGCTCGACTGGCCGCGCGACCGCCTGCAGGTCATCGTCGCCGTCGACGGCGGCGCCGCCGCGGGCGCCGACGCGACGGCCGAGCGCGCCCGCGCGGCCGGCGCCGATCTCGTGCTCGCGCTGCCGCGCGGCGGCAAGGTGCGCGCGCAGGACGCCGCGGTGGCGGCCGCCTCCGGCGAGCTGCTGGCCTTCTCGGACGCGAACGCCCTGTGGGAGCCCGGCGCGCTGGCCGCGCTGCTGGCGCCGTTCGCGGACGCCCGCGTCGGCTACGTCTGCGGCCAGGTGCGGTTCGTCAACGACGAGGGGACCAACCAGGAGGGCCTGTACTGGCGCTACGAGATGTGGCTCCGCGCGCACGAGTCCGCGCTCGCCTCCGTGACCGCCGGCAACGGCGCGATCTACGCCGTGCGGCGCACCGCGTACATGCACGTGGACGCCGTGATGGGGCACGACCTCTCGTTCCCCTTCGGGATCGTCAAGCGGGGCCTGCGCGCCGTCTACGCCCCCGCGGCGCGGGCGACCGAGAAGATGGTGCCCTCGATCGAGGGCGAGGGCGCGCGCAAGCGCCGCATGATGAGCCATGCGTGGCCGATCGTCCTGCGCGGCGGCATGCTCTCGCCGCGCGGCTACCCGCCGCTGTACGCGCTGATGATCGCCTCGCACCGGATCCTGCGCTACGCGTCACCGCTGCTCCACCTCGCCGTGGCGGGCGCCACGCTCGCGCTGCTGCGCCAGGGCCCGGCCTACCGCGCGGCGGCGCTCGCCCAGGCCGGCCTCCTGGCCGCCGCGGCGGCCGGCGGGCGCGTGCGGCTCAGGCCGGCGCTCGTGGCCCGCTACTACGTCGCCACGACCGTGGCCCTCGCCGGCGGGCTCTACGACCACCTCCGCCACGGCACGCCGGCGGGGTGGGAGGCGCCGGAGGGCACGCGGTGAGCTATCCGGGCAAGCGCGCGCTCGACGTGACGCTCGCCGCCGCCGGGCTGCTGGTCGCCGGCCCGGCGCTCGCCGTGGCCGCGGTGCTGATCCGGCTCGAGACGCACGGGCATCCGATCTACCGCCAGCGCCGCGTCGGCCGGCACGGCCAGGCGTTCGAGCTCTACAAGCTGCGCACGATGGTCAGCGGCGCCGAGACCATGGGCAGCGGGCTCGCGGTCGACGCCGGCGACTCGCGCATCACCCGCCTGGGCGGGGTGCTCCGGCGCACGTCGATGGACGAGCTGCCGAACCTCGTCAACGTCCTGCGCGGGGAGATGTCGATCGTCGGGCCACGCCCGACCGTGCAGGTCCAGGTCGACCGCTACTCCGAGCGTCAGCGCGGCCGCCTCGACGTGCGGCCCGGGCTGACCGGCTGGGCGCAGATCCAGGGCCGCGCCTCGCTGCCGTGGCACGAGCGGATCGAGCTCGACCTCTGGTACGTGGAGCACGAGTCGCTGCGGCTCGACCTGCGGATCATCTGGCGCACGGCGGCGATGGTCCTCGGCGGCCACGGCCTCTACCGCGGCGAGACCGGCGGCTGGCGCGAGCCCCCGGCCTAGGGGACGGTCTCGGGGCCCTTGTCGATGTAGCGCGCCCGGAAGGTCCGGATCGCGTCGAACACCTTGTCGTTCATCGCGGGGCAGGTCAGCGAGTGCGTCCACGCCGTGGCGGCGATCTGCGCGTCCATGCCCGTGGTGTTCTCGAACAGGAGCATGTGGTAGCCGTCGTTCTGCTCGGCGAGCAGCGCCTCGAGCTTCGCCACGTCCGCCGCGGGCGTGCCCTTCTTGTACTGGACGTCGATGCGGCCGTGCTCGAGCGTGTGGACGAGCATGCCGAGGTTGTCGGTCGTGCCCGGCGCGTAGACGCCGTCGTCGTACCAGTCGGGGAAGTGGTTGCCCGAGGTCGGCGGGTTCGACTGGTAGTCGCTCGGCTTGAAGTCCTTCTCCTCGTGCGAGGCGCCCTCGAACTTCGGGTTGGTGAGCGTGCACCCGGCGGCTTTCGCCGCCTCCTCGTAGTTGGAGATCTCCTGCGGGGGCAGCTTGACGTTCGCCGTCTCGCCGGAGGACGGCGCCTGCGCCTCGCCCCCGTCGTCGTCGCCCCCGCTCGCGCCGAGCACGACGACGAGCACGATGATCGCCACGGCGGCGATGGCGAGCACGCCGCCGCCGACCATCTGGACGCGCTTGCGCCGCGCGGCGGAGGCGGCCTCCTTGCGCTCCCGCTCCAGCCGCTCCCTGCGACGAGCTTCCTTTTCCTCCTGGCGACTGGCCACGAGCGGGTAAATCTAGCGGAGCGTCACGAGGAAGCGGACCGGCGCCCCCTCGCGCGGGCGGGCCGGGGCCGCCAGCACGCCTCGACGAAGGCGGCGATCTCGCCGGTCAGGCGCTCGGGCGCGAGGCGCAGCTCGAGGATCGAGCTGGCCTCGAGCAGCCGCGCGTCGGGCAGCTCCTCGGCGAGCAGGCCCGCGTCGGAGAACGGGTGCAGCGGATCGCGGTGATGGCCGATCACGAGGGCCGGCGTGGCGAGGGTGCGCCGCTCGGCGCGGTGCGGCGCCGTGCGCAGGGCGAACAGGCCCTGCAGGACGGCCGCGCTCGGAGCGGGATCCTGGCGCACGGTGTCGAGCAGCACGTTGGCCGCCCAGGGCACCGCGCGCTCGGGCACCCGCCGCGTCACCCGGGAGAGCGCGCGCATGACGGGCTCGCCGACGGTGAGGGCGACCGCGAGGGGCGTGAAGGCGATCGCGCAGGCCAGCAGGGCGTTGTCGAGCACGGGCATCTCGATCACCATCCCCCGCAGCCGGGTTGGGGCGAGCGCGGCGACCTCGAGCGTCGTGTTGGCGCCGAGCGACGTGCCGCCGACGACCGCCTCGTCGACGCCGAGATGGTCGAGCAGCGCGACCACGTCCTGGGCGAAGAAGCCCATGCCGTAGTGCTGCATCTCCGGCGGGCGCGCCGAGCTGCCGTGGCCCAGGAGGTCGAGCGTCACGACCCGGTTGCCGCGCTGCGCCAGGGCGCGGGCGAGGTGGACGTGCATGCGCTGGCTGAGCAGCAGGCCGTGGATCAGCACCGTCACCCGCGGTCCCTCGCCGTAGACCCCGTAGGCCAGCTCGCGGCCGTCGTAGGCGAACCGGCCGGCGGTCTCTGGCGGCTCCATCGGGGGGGATGGTAGTGCCGTTCGGGTAGGGTCGTGCCCCGCTGACGTCGCGTCGGAAGATGGAGGATCGAGGGAATGGCAAAGCAGCCGCGCTCGCTGTACGGCAAGGTGGCCGTCGTCACCGGCGGTGGCCGGGGGATCGGCAAGGCGCTCGCGCTCGCGCTGGCGAGCGAGGGCTGCCGCGTGGCGATCGGCGACGTGGACGCCGCCTCGGCCGAGGGGGCCGCCGCCGAGCTCGGCGACCGCGCCCTGGGCCTCGGGGTCGACGTCACCGACCGGCCGGGCTTCTCGGCCTTCCTCGATGCCGTCGAGGCGCGGATCGGGCCGATCGACGTGCTCGTCAACAACGCGGGCATCATGCCGGTGGGGCCGTTCGACGAAGAGGACGACGCGACGGCGATCCGCCTGATCGAGATCAACCTCCACGCCGTGATCCACGGCACGAAGGAGGCCATGCGGCGGATGAAGCCGCGCGGCACCGGCCACATCGTCAACGTGGCCTCCAGCGCGGGCAAGACGGGGTTCCCGCACCTCGCGACCTACTGTGCGACGAAGCACGGCGTGGTCGGGATGTCGGAGGCCGTGCGCGCCGAGCTGCGCGCGACGGGCGTGGAGATCTCCGTGGTCATGCCGAACATCGTCAAGACCGAGCTGTCGGCCGGCCTCGTGGAGACGCCCGCCTTCAAGAACTCGACGGTCGAGGACGTCGCCGACGCGATCGTCGACGCGCTGAAGTTCCCGCGCTTCGACGTGTTCGTGCCGAAGGCGATCGGCCCGACCTGGGCCCTGATGAACCTCGTGCCCCGCCGCGCGCGGGACGCGGTCGGCCGCGCGCTGAAGATCGACCGCGCCCTGCTCGACGCCGACCGCGGCGCGCGCGCCGCCTACGAGGCGCGGGCGGCCGCGAGCGCACCGGCGACCGAGGCCGTGATCGCCGAGACCGCCGCGGAGCGCGAGGCGGCCTAGGCTCAGTCCAGCCGCTCGAGCAGCGGCAGCAGGGCCTCCGCGTCCTCGCCGGCCGTGATGTGGATCGCGGCGGGCTCGCGCACCCAGGCGATCACGTCGAGCACCTGCAGCCGATCGAGCACGAACTGGAAGGCCAGCGCCTGGCGCCTGGACTCGTAGATCCGGGCGATGTCGAACGTCCAGCCCGTCGTGTGCAGGGAGTAGTTGCGCGTCGCCTCGCGGTTGCGGCGCACGAGCTGGCGCTGGTACGCCTCGTCGCGCACCGTCGAGGTCACGACCAGCGGCGAGTCGCCGCGCGCGTACTCGCGGGTCTGGGCGCCGATGTAGAGCGCGAGGGCGAGCGCCTCGGGCCGCAGGCCGCGGTAGAGCCCGGGCACGGCGCCGACGCGATCCGCCAGCTCGCCCATGCGCCCGTCGCGTGCCAGCCCGGTGATGTCCGGCCGGTTGGGGAACGCGCGGATCCCGCCGTCGTCCCAGGCCGCCCGCAGCGCGGCGGGCGTCGCGAAGCGCGGCGTGTCGCCGAGCGGGTGCAGGACCTCCTCCGCGGAGTTCTTGGCCGTCTGGAGCGCCTGCAGGCGCGCGAGCTCGTCCGGGTCCTCGCGCGACAGGCGCATGATCTCGCGCGCCGCGCCGAGCTTCCACAGGTAGTTCGACGAGTCGTCGCCGAACGCCGCGAGCTTGCGCTGGACGTCGGCGTGGCGGTCCGGCGTGGCGTCGAAGTAGACCCGTGCATAGGACGGCCGCTCCTCGCCGTAGAGGGCCAGGACGTCCTGCAGGTTCCCGATCCCCATGTGGTAGGAGACGAAGGCCAGGTCCGTGCGGCCCAGCTCCTCCAGCGCGATCGTCAGGTAGCGCGCGGTCCCGATCAGCGCCTTCTCCGGGTCATAGCGCTCGTCGATCGCGCGCCGCTCGGTGCGCAGGCGCTGGACGTCGCCGAGGCGGCCGCGCCGGAAGGCGCGCAGGATGCGGCGCGTCAGGGTGCGGCTGCGGGCCACGTCGACGCGCATCCCGAGCAGGTTCTGGCCGGTCTCGGCCAGGATCTGCGTGAGGCCGACCGCCCCCTCGGTGCCGCCGGCCATCGCGTCCTCGCGGCCGGCGCTCTCCAGGAAAACGAGCGCCTCGAGCTCGTCCGGGTCGACGCCGGCCCGCCGCGCCGCGGACTCGACCTGGGGCCGCCACGCCGCGACGCGCGCCGCCGTGGCCGCGGCCCCGCCCGGGGACCGGGCGTAGAGGATGTGCGCCGACCCTCGCGCGGCCCGCGCCACGAGCGCGTCCTCGCCGTCGGGGTCGTAGGCGAAGGGGTCGGGGATCGGCTGCCCGCCGTCCTGCTCGCCGGGCGGCGTGGGCACGACGGGGACGCCCGGCGCCGGGCCGTCGCCGCGCAGGGCGAGGCCGGTCAGCAGGGCGGCGATCAGCAGGACGCCCGCGAGCACGGCGACGCGGGCGCGCACGTTGCGAGGGGAGCGACGCACCGCGGATCACCTTGGCAGATGACCGGCGCATGCACGCTCGCGCGGCGATCCGGGTAGGGCTCGAACATGCAACTACGTCGCCGCACCACCAAGAAGCGCCGGCTGGTCGACGCCGTCGGCACCTATCTCAAGGTCAAGGCCGTCCGGAAGGCCGCCAGGGCGGCCGGCAAGGGCGTCAAGGGCCTCGCCGCCTACAAGACGACGAAGAGCGTCGCCAAGCGGACCCCCACGCCCGTGAAGGCGCTCCCGGTCGTGGCCGGGGTGGGCGCCGCCGGCGCCGTGGTGGCGCGCAAGCGCCGCCACGCCGGCGACGACGCTCCGACCGGGACCGCGTCCGTCAACAACCAGGAGCGGGTCCCGGCCTGATCGCCCACGCGCGCGGTCAGCCGACGCCCGAGCGCGTCGGCGCCGCGTCGCGGGTGAACCGCCGTCCGGGCGCCGTCGACGGCCCCTCCGCGCCGAGCATCGCCGACCGCGACCGCTCGCGCACGAACACGAACAGCAGGGCGGCGATCCCGATCAGCGCGGCGTCGAGGAAGATCGCCGCCTCCCATCCGCCGGTGGCGTCGCGCAGCGCGCCGCTGACCGCCGGCGAGAGCACCGCGCCGATCTCCCCGATCAGGTTGTTGAGCCCGAACGCCGAGCCCATGTGCTCGGGCGCGGTCAGGTCGGCCAGCAGGGCGTGGGCGATCGGCTGCATGGCGTTGAAGAACGTGCTCGCGGCGAACAGCAGCGCGGCCATGGTCCACACCGACGCCGAGCCGCTCGCCACCACGAACCCGAACGCGACCGTCAGCACGCACTGCAGCCCGGTGAACGCGATGATCAGCGTCTTGCGCGCGATCCCGCGGCCCACTGCGGCGTCGGACAGCCAGCCGCCGGCCGGGAAGCCGAGGATGCCCGCGCCGGCGTTGAACGCGGCGATCAGCGCCGAGCGGCCGAAGGACGAGTGCGCGGCGTCGGCCACGATCGAGACCGACCAGAACGAGAAGAACCACAGGTTCCACAGCACGGCGATGAACGCCAGGTAGATCAGGATGTGGTCGCGCGAGCGCAGCACGGGGCCGACCTCGCCGCTCTTGCGCAGGAAGATGAAGCCGACGAGCGCGAGCGCCAGACCGACCTCGAGCACGGCGATCCAGAGGTCGGAGAGCCCGGCGGCGTCGCCGACGAAGTAGACGGCCATGACCGCGCCGAGGAACACCGCCGCGTAGGCACCGAGGTGGAGCGTCGCCCGCAGGTACGGCAGGCCGCGCTCCTGGCGGCGGAAGTAGAACGCCGTGCCGACGCCGACGACCAGCGTCGCGGCGCCGAGCACGATGAACGGCATGCGCCACTGCTCGCCCCCCGCGAAGACGGAGCCGCCGAGGTCGATCAGGTCGGGCGCGAAGACCGTGGCGATGGTGATGCCGAGCGCCAGTCCGGTGATCACGACGCCCATGCCGAGCGAGCGGCGCTCGGGCGGCGTCTCCTCGGCGATCAGGCTGCGGTCGTTGGAGTAGAACGCGCCTTCGCCGAGGCCGGTCAGCACGCGCACGGCGATGAACACCGCGAGCCCCGTCACGAAGCCGCTGAGCATGGTGGCCAGGCCGGCCCAGACGAGGCTGATGACGATCAGGGTGCGGTGGCCGTAGCGGTCGCCCAGGTAGCCGCCGGGGAACTGGGTGAGCATGTAGCCCGCGAAGAACAGGCCGCCGATCAGGCCGCCGAGCGCGAACGGCTTCGACGACTCCGACAGGAAGCCGACGTCGTTCTCGATCATCCAGGTGACGACGGGTCCGGTCAGCGCGCGGTCCGCCGCGCTCACGGTCCAGCCGAGCAGCAGCCAGACCCAGAGCGTGCGGTAGGCCGGCCAGGCGCGGGTGTTGGCCATGTCGATCCTCTCCCGGAGTGGAGTGGTGGCGATCTGGCGCATACCCGCTCGCGCGGGGCGCGACGCGCGATGTGCAGGCCGCGGCTAGCGGATCCGGAAGCCCTTGCCGACCGTGAGCCGGGGGCGGCCGCCCTGCGTGAGCGTCACCCGCGCGGTGTAGGCGCCGCGGCGCAGCCCGGCCAGCGATGCCAGGCGCAGCGCCACGAGCCTGCCGGGCAGGATGCGCACCGCGGCGATCGTGCCCGAGCGGCCGCCGCCCCCGCCCGTGATGCGGACGCTGCCGCCGACCGGGTCGACCGTGTTGCCCGCGTTGCGCACCAGCAGCTTGAGCGTCCGGGCGCCCGCCCGGCCGGCCACGCGCGCCGCGCCGGCCCGCACGGCGTAGCGGCGCGCGGCGCGCGCCGGGTTGAAGCGCAGGCTCGGGACGAGCCGGTACGCGACGTTCACGCCGGTGCGCCGCGGGGCCGGCCTGCCGACCACGTCGAGCGCGCCGAAGCGCGATCCGCCGGCGGGCACGCGGCCCATCGTCACGTACACGTCGCGGCGCGCGCCCGGTGCGAGCGTGAAGCGCCGGGTGCTCAGCGCGACGCCGCGCAGCCGGCGCGTGCGGTCGGCGGCGACCGCGCCGCTGCGGGCCTGCCGCCACGGGCGTGGCTTGACCGTCACGCGCAGGGTCCGCGCCGTCGTGTTCGTGACCGTGGTCGAGGCCGACGCGCCGCTCCGCGCCGTCGTCTCGAGGATCGAGGGCGTCACCGAGAGGCCGCCCTGGGCCGCCGCCGCGCGTGGGGCTCCCGCCCCGTCGGCGGCGGCGAGCTGCGCCGCGGCCGCCGCGGCCGCGAACGCGACGGCGGCGATCGTCCTGCGTCGGTGCATCGGCCTTCCTCCTCGTGCGGGGGCGCTCACGGCGCCTCCGCGGACAGCGTGATCAGCAGCGTCTTGGCGTAGGTCCCGCGCGGCCGCTCGCCCGCGCCGATCCGCTGCCGCAGCCGGATCGTCGCGACCGCGTTGGCCACGGGGGCGCGGAACGCGGCGAGCACCGGGTCCAGGGCCGCGTCGAGCGGCTGGAACGGGCCGGCGCCGACGCGCGCCTCGAGCGGCGCGTCGAGGACCGAGCCGCGCCCCGCGAGCCGGCCGAGGCGGCCGCCGGAGGCGACGTCGCCGTCCACCGCGCTGAGCGTGACGCGCCCGTCGGTGGACGTGACCCGCGCGCGGACCGTCAGCGCGTAGGCGCCGGCGCCGGCGGGGAAGGTCGCGAAGCCCTCCGGGTCCGACAGGCCCAGCGCGAGGTGGCTCGGCACCGTGCCGCCGACCTCGGTGCCCGGGTCCTGCGCGGCGGCCGGCGCCACGGCCGCGCCGGCCGCGGCGGCGGCGAGCACGGCGGCGGCGCGCCTCACGCGCGGTGCCTCGCGACGCGGATCGGGATGCGCACGCGCACGATGCTCCCATCCGCCGCGCGGATGCGGAACACGACGGTCTGCGGGCCCGCGGGCCGGATCCAGGCGGACAGGCGGCCGTCGCGCCGCACGCGGATCACCGGCCGGGAGACGGTGCGGCCGCGCACGCGGTGGCGGACCTCGACGGCGGTGCCCCGCGGGGCGGGCCGCCGGCGCCCGCCGGCGCGGCAGGTCAGCCGGCCCGCGAGGCGATGGCGGCGCCCGCGCACGAGCACGGGGATCCCGCGCCGGAACCGCAGCGGCCGCTGGACGAGCTGCATCGTCAGCCGCGGCTGCGCGCACCCCGCACGCGTGCCGGGCACGGTCGGGACCGAGCCGGAGCCGCCGGCCGGCGGAACGCCCGCCCGCGGCGTGCCCGAGCCCAGCGTGAGCGTCACCGTCGACTGCCGGAGGAGCGGCGCGTTGGCGACGCGGATCGGCCGGTCGACGAGACGGGTCACGCGCCCCGCGCCGTCCTCGACGGCGACCTCGAGCCGCCGGAGGCCGTCGGGCGCCTCCGTGGTGTCGACGAGCAGCGTCACGGACCCGGACGCGGGGCAGCCGGCCGGGTCGGTCACGTCCGGGAGGCACGCCGGGTCGGCGAACGGGGCGGCGGCGAGCCGCTCGCCGCCGAGCGTCGCCGCGGCGGACCGCAGCCCGACGCTGTCGCCCTCGGAGGCGAGCACGGTCAGCTCGACGACCCCGGCTGCCGGGTCGCGGACGCCGGCGACGGCGCCGCGCACGTCGGCCGGCGCCGCGGGCGCGGCCGTCAGGAGCACGGCGAGCGCCAGGAGCAGGGGGAGCGGCATCGCGGTCCGTTGGGTCGTCATCCGTGCGTCGGTCGGCCTCCGACGGCCTGCGCGCCGGCCGCTGGGCGGCCGGCGCGCTCCCGTCCGGAGGGGCGGTGCGTCAGCTCACGGCGTCGTGGTCGACAACGTGAACGTGAGGCTCTTGCTGTAGGTGCCGGCCCGCAGCGGCTCGGTCGCCCCGATGGCCTGGCGCACGTCGACCTGGACGGCGTCGTTCGCCACCGGGCCGCCGTAGCTGCGCAGCACCCTCGGGGTCGCGTCCAGCGGCGCGTAGGCCGGCGCGGGGTCGGCGGCGGTCGGCATCCGCACCTGCAGCGGCTGCGCCAGCGGCAGCGTGCCGTTGACGAGGTAGCCGGCGGCCGTGCCGGTCCGGTCGGCCATCACGAGCGTCGCGTCGCCCGCCGTGCTCGTGACGTTGGCGCCGAGGCTCAGGTCGTAGTTGCGGCCCACGCCGGGGACGAACGTCCCGAACGAGAACGGGCCCGGCACGGTCAGCGCCAGCGTGGACGGCACCTCGCCGCCGACGGGGACGTCGGTCGTGATGGGGCCGGGCTCGCTGCGCCCCACGAGCAGCACCCGCTCGGTCGCGTTGTCGGCGTCCGACGTCACCTGCAGCCGCGCCACCGACGTCACGCCGGAGCGCAGCGGCCGGAACGCGACCTGCACCGTGCAGGTCCCGCGCGGCACCGGGTCCGTCGTGGGGGTGGCGAGCACGCCGGGCGCGACCGGCGCGGCGGTGCAGTTCTGGCCCGCGACCGAGAAGTCCGCCGCGGCCGGGCCGTCGTTGGCGTCGCCGCCGATGGCCAGGTTGGTGATGGTCAGCGGCTTGTCGCCCGTGTTCTGGATCACGACGGGCAGGGTGGTCGTGGCGCCGGCCGGCACCGTCGGGAAGCTCGCCGGCAGCGCGAGCATCGTCGGCACGGATGCGGCGCCCACGCCCTTGAGGTTCGTGAGGCTCGTCTCGGCGTCGGTCAGCGTGCCGCCGTCCTGCTCCTGGTGGTAGTAGCGGACGCGGTTGCCCGCGGCGGCGAGGATCGGGCGGAAGTCCAGCTCGCCCGTGCCCACGGCGCGCGGCTGGCCGGCGCGGCTGCCGGTCGGGCTGCGCAGCGCGATGTCGATCCCGTCCTTGATGTGGAGCATCTGGACGCGGTTGTAGCCGCGGTCGTTCGACCACTTGTTGATCAGCGCGGCGGTCTGCGTGCCCGTCACGTCGTCGAAGGCGTCGGATGACCAGAAGACGTCGACCTCGGCAGCGACGTAGCGCGGATCCGTGTTCTCCATGAGGATGTCGAACGCGGTCTTGAGCACGCCGTCGTCGACGTACTGGCGATCGAACTCCTGCTCGTGGTTGTGGATGTACACGGGCCCGACGCCCGCCTCCACGGACTTCCTGCCGAGGCGGTTGAGCGCGTTCGCGCTCGCGAGCACCGCCGCGTACGTGGCGATGCCCGGGTCGGCGACGCCGCCGGAGCCGATGTAGTCGGCGCCGAGGATCTTCGCCGCGTTCACGCGGGCGTCCCAGTTCGCCTCGTTCGTCGACCCGTGCCAGCCGGCGGCGTGGAGGTGGTACCGGTCGAGCAGCGCGCGGTACGCGGCCAGCCCGGCGAGGTCGGTGTCGGACGGGAAGCCGGCGTGTCCGAACAGCTCGACGCTCGTCACGCCCTTGGACTCCAGGAACGCGAAGAGCCGCTCGAGCCGCTCCATGCGGCACTCGGTCGTGGTGGCCGTCGCGCAGGCGGCGGACACGCCGGTCACGGGGTTGACGGGGCCGGTGTTGCCACCGTTGCTGATGTAGGTGCCGTAGTTGAACAGCTGGACGCTCAGCTGCCCGGTCTTGACGCCGTCGCCCACTGACGCGGGCTTCTGCGCGGGAGCGGGTCCTGCTCCGGCCAGCCCGACGACGCTGACCGCTGCGGCGGCCGCGAGCGCACGTCTACCGACTGCCTTCATGCACCCTTCCCCTTCTGTCCGCGGCGCGTGCGCCGATCGACGGATCGGGGCCCCCCAAACCGGTCGCCTTCCCGTGCGACCTCGACTCCGCGGCGGACCCTAGTCCGCGTCGTGGCGCCCGTCAAACCGCGCCCGCGCGCTCAGGTGGCCGGCAGCTCGCTGAACAGCGTGAGCTGGAGGCCCGCCGGACCCTCCAGGCGCGCGTTGAGCGAGCGCCAGGGCGTGACCGTGGGCTGGGCGACCACCGTCGCGCCGGCGTCCGCGAGCGTGGCGGTCGCCGCGACCGAGTCGTCGACCCTGAACGCCACCCGGACGTGCCCGGCCACACGCCGTCCCACCTCGACCTCGTCGATGTAGGCGGCATGCGGCGGGTCGGTGAGCTCGAGCGTGGCCCGCCCCGCCTCCAGGATCGTCACCCGGCCGTCCTCGGAGGCGAACGCGGCCCGCTCGGGCAGCCCGAGCACGTCGCGGTAGAACTGCAGCGCCTCGTCGTAGTCGGGCGCGGTGACGACGAGGCGGAGCTCGGAGACGGTTGGCATCGCCGCATCGTCGCACCGGAGATGGTCAGGCCCGGGCCGTGCGCGGCAAGGCGTTTCGTGCGCAGCCGATGTGGCGTTCTACGATCAAGCCCGCATGAGCTCCGATCCGAACCCGATGAAGGGCATCAACAAGTACGGCTTCACCCTGACGGACGAGGAGATCGCCGCCGGCGTGCATCGGGGGAAGGTCGGCCGTGCCTGGTCGCACACGGGACAGCTGCAGCAGGACTTCCTGGTGGCGCAGGGCATGGCGCCCACGTCGAAGGTGCTCGACGTCGGCTGCGGGGCGCTGCGAGCGGGGATCGTGATCGCGCAGTACCTGGAGCCGCGGGGCTACTACGGGATCGACGTGAACGAGAGCCTGATCCGCGCGGCGCTGCAGCACGAGCTGCCGCTCGCCGGGCTCGAGGACCGGGTGCCCGCCGAGAACCTGCGCGTGACCGACCGCTTCGAGTGCGACTTCGGCGTGGCGTTCGACTTCGCGATCGCCCAGTCCGTCTTCACCCACCTGCCGCTCAACCACATCCGGCTCTGCCTCTACCAGCTCTCGCTCGTGATGGCGCCCGGCGGGCGCTTCTACGCGACGTTCTTCGAGGCCCCGGCGAGCACGCCCTACGACCGCCGCGTCCAGCAGGTCGTGCGCAAGACGTGGCCGGAGCGCGACCCCTACCACTACCGCCGCGCCGACCTCGTCTGGGCCGCGGAGACGGTCGCCGACTGGAACGTGCGCTACATCGGCGACTGGGGTCACCGCAGGGGCCAGCGGATGATCGAGTACACGCTCGGCACCCGCACGTCACCGCGCGGCTCGCTCGCCGGGCGCGCGCAGACGACGGCCGACGGCCTGCGCCGGCGCGCGCGGCTGACGGCCGGCGGCGTGCGCCGCCGCTGGCGCGCCCGCTCGCAGTAGGGGCTAGCCGATCCGCTCGGCGGCTCGCGCGCGGGCGGCCTGGCGGATCAGGTGGTCGCGCTCGGCGACGTTCGTGGCCTGGCGGGCGGCCTCGGCGTACGCGGCCGCGGCGGCGGGCAGGTCGCCGGCGCGCTCGTGCAGGTGCCCGCGCACGGCGTGCCACCGGTGCCGCTCGCCGATCACCTCGCGCAGCCGGTCCGTCTCGCGCAGCCCGGCGGCGGGTCCGACGACATGGCCGACCGCGACCGCGCGGCCGAGCACCGCGGCGGGGTCCTCGCGCACCGGGTCGCCGGTCAGCGCGACGAGGTCGTCGTACCAGGCGAGGATCTGCGGCCAGTCGGTCTCCTCGGCGCTGGCCGCGTCGTCGTGCAGGGCGGCGATGGCGGCCTCGATCTGGTAGCGCCCGGGGCGCCGCTCCTCCGTCTGCATGGCGAGCGCCGACTGCAGGACCCGCACGCCGTCGGCGATCGCGCGCGTGTCCCACAGGCCGCGGTCCTGCCGGTCGAGCGTGACGATCCTGCCCGCTGCGTCGAATCGCGCCGGGAGCCGGGCGTGGTGCAGGAGCATCAGCGCGAGCAGCCCGCGCGCCTCCGGTTCCTCCGTGGCGAGGGTGAGCTGGCGGGCGAGCCGGATGGCCTCGCCGGCCAGGTCCACGCGGCCGGCGTGGCCGGCCGTGTAGACGAGGTAGAGCACGCGCAGCACGACGGCGAGGTCGCCCGGCCGGTCCAGGCGGCGCCCGCGGAGGGTGCGCTTGGCGCGGCTGATCCGCTGCGCCATCGTCGCCTCCGGCACGTAGAAGGCGTCGGCGATCTCCCGGGTGGTGAGGCCGCCGACGGCGCGGAGCGTCAGCGCCACCTGGGACGCGGGCGCGAGGTCGGGGTGACAGCAGCGGAAGAGCAGGAAGAGGGTGTCGTCGCCCTCCTCGGTCGTGGCGGGCCGCGGCTCCGCGTCGATCGTCTCCTCGCGGCGGTGGCGGGCGGCCTCGCTGCGGCGGGCGTCGACGAGCCGCCGCGTCGCGACCGTGGCCAGCCACGCGCGCGGGTCGCGCGGCGGGTGCTCGGGCCAGACGCGGAGCGCCTCCACGAGCGCCTCCTGCAGCGCGTCCTCGGCGGCGTCGAAGTCCTCGCCGCGGCGGATCAGGTCCGCGAGCGCCCGCGGGACGAGCGCGCGCAGCGCGCGCTCGTCCCAGCCATGCGGCTCGTCGATCACGCCGGGTCGGTCGTCCGGCGGCGCTCCCACATGATCTCCCGGACGTCGATCCACTCGTACATGGGCTCGCCGCCGAAGCCGGGCTCGGAGGAGACGTAGGCCGCGAGCTCGAGCGCCCGCTCGTGCGAGTCGACGTCGATCATCCACCAGCCGGCGACCAGGTCGCTGGTCTCGGGGTGCGGGCCGTCGGTGGTGACGGGGGCGGCGTCCGGGCCGCCGTAGCGCACCCAGGTGCGCGCCGGCGCGAGTGCCTGCGCGTCGACGTACTCGCCGTTCTCCTCGAGCAGCTCGCTGACGTGGTGCTGGAAGGCCACATGCGCCTCCACGTCCTCGGGGGCCCACTGGTCCATCGGGGGCGCGGGACGGTGCGCCTCGGGGCCGCCGCGGTAGTGCTTGAGGAGCAGGTACTTGGGCATCGTGGTCGTCTCCTGGTGTCTGGTGTGCGCCGCGCGGGTCGGGGCGCCTCACCTGGTGAGCGGAGCCGGCCGGCGCTTCTCGACATCGCATGATCGCGCCTTGCGGGCGCCTCCGCGATCCGCGAGGATCGCTCCGTCCAAACACTTTCCAGTCGGGCGGAGGCCTCCATGCCGCTGTACCTCGGCCGCTTCAACTACACGTCGGACGCCATGAAGGCGCTGCTCGATGCGCCAGAGGACCGGAGCGCCGCCGCGCGGGAGGTGGCGGAGTCGCTCGGCGGCAAGCTCATGGGCTTCTGGTACGCGTTCGGCGAGTTCGACGGGGTCTTCCTGATGGAGGCGCCCGACAACGCGTCGGCGGCGGCGCTGGCGATGGCCATCGGCTCCGGCGGAGCGGTGTCCGACGTCGAGACGACCGTGCTGCTCGACATGGACGAGGCCCAGGATGCGATGCGCAAGGCGGCCGCGGCCACGTACCGGCCGCCGGGCTCGTAGGGTCGCCGCCCTAGTTGCGCTCCAGGAACGCGCGGATCGTCGCGGCGACGAGGTCGGGCCGCTCGACCAGACCGAGGTGCCCGGTGTCCAGCTCGGCGTAGGCGGCGCCGGGGATCGCCGCGTGCAGTGCGCGGGAGTGCTCCACCGGGACGACGTGGTCGCGCGCCTGGCCGATCACCAGCGTCGGCGCGGAGATGCTCGCGAGCTGGGCGGTGATGTCGACCCGCAGGACCAGGTCGGCCTGGCGGCCCGTGCCCGGCGGCATGGTGCGGGCGCTCTCGGCGATGGCCTCCTCCAGCCCGGCCGGCGTCATGCCCGCCAGGAACGCCGGGCTCAACCCGGTCAGGACCCCCAGCCCGGCCAGCGCGGCGCGATCGGCGTCGAACAAGCGGCGCCAGAGCGAGAACTGGAGCTGCGCGCGGGCGTCGGCGGTCGTCGAGGCGAACCCTCCGAGGAGCACCAGCGAGCGGACGGACGCCGGCCGCTGAGCCGCCAGCGATGCGGCCACGGCGGCGCCGAGCGAGAACCCGACGAGGTCGAACGGCGCGGCGCCGGCGTCCTCCGCGGCCCCGGCCACCTGCGCGACGAGCTCGTCGAGCTCGAGCCGGCCACCCTGGTCGCGCGTCGCGCCGGAGCCGGCGTAGTCGGGCCGCACGACGGTCCGGTCCGAGGCGAAGCGCGCAGCGAGGTCGGCCCAGTTTGCGTCCGCGCTGGCGGCGGTCCCGTGGACCAGGACGAGGCCCGGGCCGGCGCCGTCGACGGCGTAGGCGACGGTCGCATCGCCCACCGCGACGGTGTGGCGGCGGGTGGGCCCGATCGTGCTCATGCGACCATCAGTAACACCGACGTCGACGCCGGACAACGAGGAACGCCCCCGGTCCCGCATAGAGGCTGCGGAAACGGAGGCGATGGAGCTAGGGGGACTCGAACCCCCGACCTCCTGGGTGCGATCCAGGCGCTCTCCCAACTGAGCTATAGCCCCGGGTGCGGGCGCCGAAGCAGGAATTCTCCCGCCGACGGCCAACCGATTGTAGCCGGGGACACCGCGCTCGGGATCCCCCGTAGGCTGAGCACCACAGGATGCATCTGAGCTTCCGCAATCGCCTGACGTTCTTCTTCATCCTGCTGGTGATCCTGCCCGTGCTCGCGGTGGCGTCGGTGGGCATCCTCATCGTGCGCAACTCCGAGGAGGGGAAGAACAACGACGCCCTCGCGCAGGCGAAGCGCGCGGCCGCCAGCCTCTACAGCGAGGCCGAGGAGCGGGCGCGTGTGGTCGCGCAGACGATCCAGACCGACGACGCGCTCGCGGTCGCCGTGCGCGACGGCGATCGCGAGGCCCTGCGTACCCGGCTCGAGGCGCTGGCGGAGCGGGGCGGCGCCCAGCTCGTCCGCCTGACGCTGAACGGCGAGGAGCCGGTGGAGGCCGGCCCCGGCGAGGCCGTGGTGGCGCCCGCGCGCGGGCGCGTCTTCGACGCGGGGGGCAAGCGCGCCGGGATGCTCTCGCTGTCGGTCACGCGGGCCGCCGCCTACGCCAGCCTGCTCTCGCGCGTCACGGGCCAGGAGGTCGTGCTGACCGAGGGCGGCGAGGCCGTGGCCGGCACGATCGAAGGCGCCGCCGCCGGAGACCTCGGACGCGGCGACGAGGCCGAGGTGGCCGGCGACAGCTACCGCGTCACGGGCTTCACGGCGCCGGCCTTCGACGAGGGCGAGACGGTCGGCGTCCATGTGCTCGTCCCCGACGACGACCTGCAGAACGCCGTCTCGGAGAACACGCTCGGGATCTTCCTGATCCTCCTCGCCTTCCTGATCTGCGCGCTGGCCTTCGCGCTCACCGCCGCCCGCTCGCTGCGGCTCCAGACGACCCGCCTGCTGGAGGCGGCCAAGCAGATCGGCA
The DNA here is from genome assembly GCA_963827335.1 of uncultured Solirubrobacteraceae bacterium. GTDB lineage: Bacteria > Actinomycetota > Thermoleophilia > Solirubrobacterales > Solirubrobacteraceae > DASQMT01. The sequence goes on along the minus strand of CAWHAP010000015.1, from coordinate 982,707 downwards.
GCGGCGACTTCTCCGTCGAGGTCCCGACCGAGGGCAACGACGAGTTCGGCGCGCTCGGCAAGGAGTTCAACTCGATGGCGCGCCAGCTGCAGGCGCGGCTCGAGGAGCTGCAGCACGAGCGCCAGCGGCTGCAGGATGCCGTGCAGCGCGTCGGCGAGTCGATCGGGACGGGCCTGGACCGCGACGCGACGCTCGCCATCGTGGTCCAGACGGCGGTCGACGGCGTCCGCGCCGACTGCGGGCGCGTGATGATGCGCCACGGGGTCAACGGCACGCTGAGCGAGGCCGCCCGCGCCGGCAACGTCGCCTCCTACATGGCGGCCGTGCAGGCGGCCGAGAAGGCGGCCATGGACGCCGGCGAGGCGGCGGAGACCCAGATCTCGGGGGCCAACGCGCTCGCGCGGCCCCTGACCGCGCCCGAACCAGAGGAGGGCATCCTCGGCGTGATCTCGATCGCGCGGCCGGGCCGCGCGTTCACGGAGCGCGAGCGCGAGCTGTTCGCGTACCTGGCGAGCCAGGCCGCGATCTCGATCGAGAACGTCGACCTGCACGAGACGGTGCGGCGCCAGGCGGTGACCGACGAGCTGACGGGCCTCTTCAACCACCGCCGCTTCCAGGAGGTCATGACGGCCGAGGTCGAGCGGTCGCGGCGCTTCGGCCAGGAGCTCGGGCTGATCATGCTCGACATCGACAACTTCAAGCGCGTGAACGACACGTACGGGCACCTCCAGGGCGACCTCGTCCTGCGCGAGGTGGCGCGCGTCCTGCGGGAGTCCTCGCGCGAGATCGACGAGCCCGCCCGCTACGGCGGCGAGGAGATGGCCGTCGCCCTGCCCCAGACGGGATTGCAGGGGGCGTTCGAGTTCGCAGAGCGCGTGCGGCAGCGGATCGAGGCGCTCCACCTGCCGCTGCTCGACGCCGACGGGACCCTGCGGGTGACCGCCTCCTTCGGCGCCGCCTCGCTGCCACACTCCGCCAAGATGGACAAGGACGCGCTCGTCGCCGCGGCGGACGCCGCGCTGTATCGCGCCAAGCGCTCCGGCAAGAACCGCACCGTGAAGGCCGAGTAGGCTGTTGGAGGACTGATGGGACTGCTCGACGACGCCATCCGCGAGCACCTCGAGCTCAAGCGCCGCCGGGGGGCCGACCCCGACGAGGTCGCCCGCCAGGAGGACGAGGCGCTCGGAGATCCGCGCACCGGCGAGTTCGCCAGGCCGGACGCCGAGCCGGCCGAGGCCGCCGCCGGCGCGCCGGCCGAGCCGGAGCCCGAGCCCGCCCCGTTCGACGACGAGGCCGTCCCCGGGTACGACCCCGAGCCGGTGGCCGGGGAGCCCGCCGCCGAGCCGGCGGCGGCGCCGCCGGAGCCCGATCCAGAGCCGGCCGCGGTGCCCGAGCCCGAGCCGCCCGCGCCCGTCACGCGCGACGACGCGCCGTGGCTCGAGGACGAGCGCGTGGAGCCGCCCGCCGGGCAGCCGACCGCCGAGTTCACGCCGCCCGACGTCGAGCCCGAGGTCGTGCCCGCCGACGAGGAGCCCGGCGCGGACGAGGACGTGCTCGAGGAGACCCCGGACTTCCTCCAGGAGACCCCGGAGCACGACCGGCTCTGGTTCGAGCAGAAGCCGCCGCGCGACTTCGACTTCGACAGCTAGGCACACCGAACCCCCCGCATGGCCGCACGGCGCTACACGCTGCTCGACGTCTTCACGTCGACCCGGCTCCAGGGCAACCCGCTCGCCGTGGTCCACGAGGCCGACGACCTCCCCGACGCGGTCATGCACGCGTTCGCACGCGAGACGAAGCTCTCGGAGAGCTCCTACGTGCAGGCGACGGACACCGCCGGCGCCGACTACCGCAATCGGATCTGGATGACCGGCGGGGAGATCCCGTTCGCCGGCCATCCCTCCCTCGGCGTGGCCGCGGCGGTGGCGCGCGCACGGGGCGAGGCGAGCGTCACCTACACGCAGGAGACCGGCGCGGGGCTGCAGCCGATCGACGTCGAGGTCGCCGGCGGGCTCACGCACGCCTCGATGCTGCAGGAGCCGGCGGCCTTCGGCCCCGAGCTCGACCCGGCCGAGGTGCTCGCCGCGGCCGGCCTGCCGCCCGCCGACGCCCACCCCGAGCTGCCCTGCCAGCCCGTCTCGACCGGCCTGGCGCACGTGCTGGCGCCCGTGCGGACCGCCGCAGCGCTCGCGCGCGCCCGGCCGGACGCCGAGCGGATCGCCGCGCTGCTCGCGCCGCACGGCGCGGTCTGCCTGTACCTCGCCGCGGTCGACGGGGCCGCGGGCACCGCCGTCGCGCGCTCGTTCTTCGGCCAGGCCGACCCGCCCGAGGACCCGGCGACCGGGTCGGCCGCCGGTCCGCTGTGCGCCTACCTCGGGGAGCGCGCGGGCACCGTGCGCCTCACGATCGAGCAGGGCACGCACATGGGCCGGCCCTCCCGGCTCGCCGCGCAGCTCGAGGGCGACCGCGTGCGGGTGGGCGGGGACGTCGTCGTCGTGCTCGACGGCACCGTGTTCCTGGACGCCTGATCGATTCGCGCCGCCGGAGCTTCATCGCCGGCCGCCGCCGGCCGATCCCACAGGCAGAGCAGGCGGCCTCCCAGGAACGGGGGAGGCCGTCACGCTCGCCTCGCCCTCCCGACGAGGCCTCGCCGGACCAAGGCGGCGCGGGACGATTTCCTGCCCCGGACGCCCGCGCCGCCCCGGCTCCCTCCCCGTGCCACCGCCCGCAGCAGTGGAGGCGAGGGGAATCGAACCCCTAACTCCGGCATGCAAGGCCGGCGTGTTCCCGTTAGCACCACGCCCCCGGTGCGCGCACAAGGGTAGTGCCGCCACCCCGGCGCCGGTGGCGTCGTGCCCCCAGCGCCGGGGGAAGGGAGGGGTGGCGGCTGTCCCGGGGTAGGCGGTCGGAGCCGTCCCGAAGGACGACTCTTGACACGCTTCGCCCTGAACCTTTCGAAGCGTCACTGCTCACGGTAACGCGTCTTGGCGCGTTCGCGCACCGGAAATCGTCAGAACCCCCTGACCGGGGGTCGGCGGCCGGACCCGCGCGGCGACCGCCGCGGCGGTCGCGGCGTTGATGTCGACGGTGTCGCGGATGTCCTCCGCGTAGCCGCCCGCGAGCACGACGCAGACCGCGGCGCCCGTCTCGGCGAGCCGGTCGAGGACGCGCTCGTCGCGCGTGCGCAGGCCGGGCTTGGTCAGCGCGAGGCGGCCCAGCCGGTCACCCTCCCAGGGGTCGGCGCCGGCCAGGTAGAACGCGAAGTCCGGCTGCGCGCGGTCCAGCGCGAACGCCAGCGCCTCGTCGAGCGCGCGCAGGTAGCGGGCGTCGCCGGTGCCCGAGGCGATGTCGACGTCCAGGTCGGACGCGACGCGCGAGAACGGGTAGTTGCGCGCGCCGTGGAGCGAGAGCGTGAACGTCCGCGGGTCCGCGGCGAAGATCTGCGCCGTCCCGTCGCCCTGGTGCACGTCGCAGTCGACGACGATCGCGCGGTCCACGAGGCCCTCGTGCCGCAGCTCGGCCAGCGCGACGGCGACGTCGTTGAACAGGCAGTAGCCCCGGGCGAAGTCGTGGCCGGCGTGGTGGGTGCCGCCGCCGAGGTTCATCGCCACGCCGTGGTCGAGCGCGTGGCGCGCGGCGGCCACCGTGCCCCCGACGGAGCGCAGGCCGCGCTCGACCAGCGCGCGCGACCAGGGCAGCCCGAGGCCGCGCTCCTCGCGGATCGTCATGCACCCCTCGCGGATCCGCGACAGCAGCCCGTAGTCGTGCACGGCGGCCAGCGCGGTCCAGTCGACGGGCTCGGCGGCGTGCATGCGATCGGGCGCCACGAGGCCGTCCGCCACGACGCGATCCGCGAGCAGCTCGTACTTGCCGAGCGGGAACCTGTGGTGCGGAGGGAGCGGGAAGCGCCAGCGGTGGTGCGTCCACACATGCATCTGATGGGGAGAATTGCCCGTCATGGCCCTACCTCCTCCTACGATCGACGCCACCGTCCTGGTCACGGGCGCGTCCGCCGGCATCGGCAGCGAGCTCGCACGCGAGCTGGCTCGCCGCGGCCACAACGTCGTCCTGTGCGCCCGCCGCGCCGATCGCCTGCACGCGCTCGCGGAGGAGCTGCGGCTCAGCCACGGCGTGCACGCGGACGTCGAGCCGTGCGACCTGATCGACGCGGACGCCCGCCACGCCCTGGTCGCGCGGCTCGCGGACGGTGAGCGCGCGATCGCCGGCGTGTGCAACAACGCGGGCTTCGGGACGGTCGCGAACCTGCTCGACGCCGGCGTGGAGCGCGAGCAGCGCGTCGTGGCGCTCAACGTCGACGCGGTTCACCATCTGACCGGCGCGTTCCTGGAGCCGATGGTGGCGGCGGGCGCCGGCGCGATCCTCAACGTCGCCTCCACCGCCGCCTTCCAACCGCTCCCGGGCTTTGCGACCTACGCGGCCAGCAAGGCGTTCGTGCAGTCGTTCTCCGAGGCCGTGCACGCCGAGCTGGCGGGGACGGGCGTGAGCGTCACCTGCCTGTGCCCGGGCTTCACGCGCACGGAGTTCGAGGAGCACGCGCAGGCCGGGGAGCAGGCTGCGCGGCTGCCGGGGATCCTGTGGCAGGACCCGGCCCGCGTCGCCCGCGCCGGTGTCGAGGGCATGATCGCGGGGCGCCGCACCGTCGTGCCGGGCCTGCACAACCGCGCGTCGGCCCTCGGCGGCCGGTTCGCGCCCCGCTCGATCCTCCTGCCCGCCGTCAAGCGGGTGACCGGACGCTAGGCCGCGGCCGCCTCCGCCCTGGCCTGGACCAGCAGCTCGCCCGCCACGCGGTCGGCCGCGCCGGCGGTCCCGCCGAGCAGGCGCCGGTGCAGCTGCGCGCGCCGGAAGTAGAGCGGCGCGTCGTGCTCCCACGTCGCCCCGATGCCGCCGTGCACGGAGATCTGCGCCCGCGCGGCGTGATCGAACGCCTTGCCGGCCGCGAGCCGGAACGCCGACGCCGCGAGCGCGAACTCCGCGGGCCGGTCCTGGGCGGCCCAGCCCGCGTAGTACATCAGCGAGCGCGCGTTGTCGAGGCCGCGCAGCATCTCCACCAGCTCGTGCTTGACCGCCTGGTAGGAGCCGATCGCGCGCCCGAACGTGTGGCGCTCCTTCGCGTAGGCGACGCTCGTGGCGAGCGCGACGTCGATCGCGCCGACCGCCTCCGCGGCGATCAGCGTCTGGGCGAGGAACCAGGCGGCGGCGGTGTCCCCGTCGCCGAGGTCGAGCAGCGTCGCCGGCGCGCGGTCGAGCGTCACGTGCCCGAGCGAGCGCGTGACGTCGTAGATCGTGGCCGGCTCGATCGCCGCGTCGGCGGCGCGCACGTGGGCGGCCCGGCCGTCGTCCAGGACGACGACGAGGTGGTCGGCGCCCGGGGCGTCCGGGACCCAGCTGACGGTCCCGGTCACGGCGCCGTCCGCGAACGAGGGCGCCGGACCGCGCATCAGGCCGATGGCGGGCTCCACGCTCCACTCCGTCTCGACGTCGCCGGGCGGGCGGGCGGGGACGAGGGCGGCGCGCGCCTCGCCGGCCGCGAGCGCCGCGGTCACCTCGGGGTCGCCGCCGCGGTCGAGCAGGAGCGTGGCGGGCAGGTGCCCGAGCAGCGGGACGCTCGCGAGCACGCGGCCGAGCTCCTCGAACACGAGCATCGCCTCGAGCGGGCTCAGCCCCGCGCCGCCGTTGGCCTCGGAGACGAGCAGCCCGGGCCAGCCGGCCTCGACCGCCGCGGGCCACAGGTCGGGCAGCTCGGCGCCGTCGAGCGCCTCCCGCGCGACCTCGATCGTCTTGACGCGCGAGAGCGTGCCGCGCGCGGCCTCCTTGAGGAACTCCTGCTCGTCGGACAGGGCGAAGTTCATGCCACCGCCTCGCGTTCCTTCGCGCGCAGCTCCGAGAAGGGGATGCCCTTGTCGAGCCGCGGCTCGGGCGGCAGGCCGAGCACCCGCTCGCCGACCATGTTGCGCAGGATCTCCTCCGTCCCGCCCGCGGACTTCAGGCCGGGCATGTCGGACACGAGCTCGCCGAACCGCTCGTCGGACAGGCCCGCGGGCCCGAGCACGTCGACGATCAGGTCGCCCGCCGCGATCGCCGCGCGGATCGTCGTCACCTTGGCCAGCGCGCCCTCCGCGCCGGGGATCTGGCCGCGCTGGAGCCCCGTCAGCATCCGGTAGCCCGTGAAGCGCAGCGCGAGGAACTCCGTCGCCAGCTCGCCGAAGCGGTGGCGGGTGTCGGCGTCGCGCGTGCAGGCCTCGTCGGCGAGCAGCGCGTGGGCGAAGCGGTCGGCGCGCCAGCCGAAGCCCTCGCCGCCGAGCCCGATGGTCACGCGCTCGAACATCAGCGTGGTGAGCCCGACGCCCCAGCCGCCGTCGACCGGGCCGACCTCCGCGCCCGCCTCGAGGTGGACGTCGTCGAGGAAGACCTCGTTGAAGTGCGCCTCGCCGGAGATCTGGCGCAGGGGGCGCACGGTCACGCCTTCGGCGTCCATCGGCACGACGAACATCGTGAGGCCCTTGTGCTTGGGCAGGTCGGGGTTCGTGCGGGCGAGCAGGAGCCCGAACGCGGCGTGCTGCGCGTTCGTGGTCCACACCTTCTGGCCCGACAGCCGCCAGGAGCCGTCCTCCTGCTGCCGGGCGCGCGTCTGCACGCCGGCCAGGTCCGAGCCCGCCGCGGGTTCGGAGAAGAGCTGGCACCAGACCTCGTCGGCCGTGAGCATGGGCCCGAGGTGGCGCTGCTTCTGGTCCTCGGAGCCGTGCGCGATCAGCGTCGGCCCCAGCATCCCCACGCCGATGATGTCGAAGATCCCGGGCACGCCGGCGCGCCCGATCTCCTGGTTGACCACGACCTGCTCGAGCGGCCCGCGGCCGGCGCCGCCGTACTCGGCGGGCCACGTCACCGCGGCCAGGCCGCCCTCGGCGAGCTCGTGCTGCCACGCGCGCCGGGCCGAGACCGCGGCCTCGTCGTCGCCGCGGCTCGCGGGCGCCGCGGCCTTGTGCTCGTCGAGCCACGCGCGCACCTCGGCACGGTACGCGGCCAGCTCCGGCGTGTCGTTCAGGTCCAAGGCTCTCTTCCTTTGAACGTCCGAGTTCAGGCGGACGCTAGCGGATCGGGTGTGCCAGCCTGCCGGTCGATGCTGCTCGCGCTCGCCCAGGCCGCCGCCGGGGCCGTCGTGGTCGCCCGCCTGGCGCGCGGGCGCCGCCGCCGGCCGCCGCTCGCCGCGCAGCGGACCGCGGCGCGCGTGAGCGTCGTGATCCCGGCCCGCGACGAGGCGGCGCGGATCGGGCCCTGCCTCGAGGGCCTGGCCGGCGACCCGGACGTGCACGAGGTGATCGTGGTCGACGACGGCTCGCGCGACGCCACGGCCGACGTGGCCCGCGGGCACGGCGCGCGGGTCCTGGCGGGGACGGAGCGGCCCGGCTGGGTCGGCAAGCCGTGGGCGCTGCAGCAGGGGCTCGAGGCGGCCTCGGGCGAGATCGTCGTGTCGCTGGACGCCGACACGCGGCCCTCCGCGGGCCTTGCGGGCGCGCTCGCGGCCGCGCTGGCGGACGCGGACCTCGTGACCGCGAGCGCGCGGTTCGCGTGCGAGGGGCCCGGCGAGCGGCTCCTGCACCCGTCGATGCTCGCCTCGCTCGTCTACCGCTACGGCGTGTCGGACGCGGAGGCGCCGGTCGCGCCGGGCCGCGTGCTCGCCAACGGCCAGGTCACGGCGGTGCGGCGGGAGCAGCTCCTGGCCGCCGGCGGCTACGCGCCGGCGGCGGGCCACATGACGGACGACGCGGCGCTGGCCCGGGCGCTGGCCCGCGCGGGGTGGCGGGTCGTGTTCGTCGACGGCACCGCGCTCGTCGAGGTGCGGATGTACGCCTCGGCGCGCGAGACCTGGCGCGAGTGGGGGCGGTCGATCGCGCTCCCCGGCGTCACGCCGCCGGCCTGGCAGGCGGCCGACCTCGCGGTGGTGTGGCTGGCGATGGCGCTCCCCGTCGTGCGCACGCTGGCGCTCCGCCCGGCGCGGATCGACGTCGCGCTGCTGGCGCTGCGGCTCGTCCTGCTGGGGCCCCTGGCCGGCGCCTACACGCGCCGTGGCGCGCCGTACTGGCTCTCCCCGCTCGCCGACCCGGCGACCGCCGTCCGGCTCACGCTGTCGGCGCTGCGTCCGCGGCGCGAGTGGCGCGGCCGGGTCTATCGATGACGAAGAGCACGCCGATCAGGCACATCAGCCCGCCCGTGGCCATCACGTGCTCGACCGGGGCGGTCGCGAGCTGGATCGCGGGGAACGCGAAGACGCCCGTGCGGGCGCCCCACTTGAACGATGCGGCCAGGCTCAGGGCGGCGCACAGCACGAGGCACAGGCCCGCCGCGAGGGGGGCGAGCGCGAAGCCGCCGCCGACGAAGGTCATCACCGCCTTGCCCCCGCGGAACCCGGCGAACAGCGGCAGCGCGTGGCCGAGCATGGCGGCGGCGACGCCGGCCGCCGCGCCCCACCAGCCGGCCAGGGCGTGGCCGGCCAGGCCGGCGAGCAGGCCCTTGGCGCCGTCGCCGAGGAACGCGGGCGCGGCGCGGCGCCCGCCGAGCTGCTCGAGGGCGTTCCAGGCGCCCGGGTTGCCGTCGCCCGTGCGGCGCAGGTCGACGCCGTGGCGGCGCGCGACGAGCAGCGCCACCGGGATCGAGCCCAGCAGGTAGCCCAGCACCGCCGCTGCTACGTATCCCACCGGTGCCCGTCGCCTCCTTCCACCTGACCCGCTACCCCCGCGCAGCCGCGCCGGAGGCATTGTCGCGCATGGGCCTGGACCGGCCGCTGCTGCGGCGCGTCCCCGGTCTGCGCTTCTGGCGGCTGATGGGGACGGGCCGCGGGCGGACGATGACCGTCTCCGCCGATCTGCGCCGCTGGGCCCTGTTCGCGGTGTGGGAGGACGACCTGGCGCTCGACGCGTTCCTGGCGCGCTCGGCGATCCCGGCGCGCTGGCGCTCGCTGGGCCGCGAGAGCTACACCGTGCGCCTCGCGCCGCTGCGGTCGCACGGCGCGTGGAGCGGGTCCGATCCGCTCGCCGGCGCGCAACCGGCGCCGCAGGAGGGCGCGCCCGACCGAGAGGGCCCGGTCGCGATCCTCACCCGCGCCACGATCCGCCCCGCCAAGCTCGTGCCGTTCTACCGGGCCATCGCCGCGCCCGCGGCCGACCTGCTCGACCGCCCCGGCCTGCTGGCGTCGGTCGGCGCGGGCGAGTGGCCGGTCGCCCGCCAGGCCACGTTCTCGCTGTGGCGCACGCTCGCCGACGCGCGGGCCTACGCCTACGGACGGCCGGACCACCGAGCGGTCATGCAGCGGACCCGTGCCGAGCGCTGGTACGCCGAGGAGCTGTTCGCCCGCTTCCGCCCGTATCGTTCCGAGGGAACCTGGGATGGCGGCGATCCGCTCGCGTTCGGGTAAGAGGAGAGCAATGGCACGGTACGGCGGCATCGACCTCGGCGGCACGAAGATCCAGGCAGTGGTGGTGGACGAGGGCCACGAGGTGCTCGGCTCCTCCCGCCATCCCACCCCGACCGTGGGCGGCCCCGCCGACGTCGCGCTCGCCATGATCGGCGCGATGCGCGAGGCGCTCGACGACGCGAGCGTCGCGCTCGAGGAGCTGACCGCGGTCGGCGTCGGCTCGCCCGGGGTGATCGACGACGAGGCCGGCACCGTCACCAGCGCGCGCAACCTGCCCGACTGGGAGGGCTCGTATCCCCTGGCCGAGAAGCTCGGCGCCGCCTTCGGCGTGCCGATCGGGCTCGCCAACGACGTCACCGTGGCCACCAACGCGGAGTTCGAGCTCGGCGCCGCCAAGCCCTACAACTCGCTGCTCGGCGTGTTCTGGGGCACCGGCGTCGGCGGCGGCATCGTGCTCGACGGCCGGGTCTGGGACGGGCGCGGCGGCGCGGGCGAGATCGGCCACATGGTCGTCAAGTCCGACGGCCGCACGTGCCCGTGCGGGCGGGTCGGCTGCATGGAGGCCTACGCGGGCCGCGGCGCGATGGAGGTGCGGGCGCGCGAGAAGGTCGACGAGGGCGAGAAGACCGTCCTGTTCGAGATCATGGAGGAGCGGGGCAAGCCGCGGCTCTCCAGCGGCATCTGGGCGCGCGCGCTCGAGCGCGACGACAAGCTCGCGCGCCAGCTCGTGGACCGGGCCGTCGAGGCGATCGGCGTGGCGGTCGCGTCCTCGCTCAACCTGCTCGACGTCGACGCCGTGGTGATCGGCGGCGGCCTCGGCATCCGGCTCGGCGATCCGTACGTGGAGAAGATCCGCGAGGCGATGATGCCGCACCTGTTCGCCGACCACCGCCCGCCCGAGGTGCTGCTCGCCTCGCTCGGCGATCTCGGCGGCGCGGTCGGCGCGACGCTGCTGGCGGCCGAGAAGGCGCCCGCGCACGCGTAGCGTCTTACCTCACGGGTAATCGACGGGACGCGCCGCGCCCGGCATCGTCATGGCGGTCAACACGATGCCGAGGAGGTTCGAGATGAACACGCAAGGTGCGATGCGGGTCGAGCGGATGCCGGCGGCCGGCGGGAAGCTGCTGCGGGGCGCGCTCAAGCTGGACGCGATCGTCACGGGCGCGAACGCCGTCGCCTACGCCGCGGGTGCCGCGGTGCTGTCGGACTGGCTCGGCGTGCCGGCCGCGGCGCTCGTGGCGATCGGGCTCTTCCTCGTCGTGTACGCGGCGGGCGTGGCGCGCCTGGCGACCCGGGCGGCGATGCCGGTCCCCGCCGTCTGGGCCGTGATCGGGCTCAACCTGGCGTGGGCGGCCGACTCGTTCCTGCTGCTCGCGCTCGACGGGTTCTCGCCGACGCTCGCGGGGCAGGTCGTCGTCGCGGTCCAGGCGGTCGGCGTGGCCGGGTTCGCCGTGCTGCAGTACGTGGGGCTGCGGCGCGGCTGAGCCGACCGTCCGCCGTCACCGCCGCGCGTCCGCGATCAGCGCGTCGAGCCGGCGCCAGAACGTCTCGCGCGCGACCGCGGTCTCCCGCTGGGGGCCGAGGTGGTCGCTGGCGCCGGGCGCGCGGATCGTCTCGAGCCGGCGGTCGCGGGTCGCCGCCCCCGCGACGATCGCGCGGGCGTCGCGCGGGTCGACCACGCGGTCGGCCGCGCCCGTCAGCACGCGCAGCTCGACGCCGCCGGGCACCGGTCCGGCGGGTGGGATCCCGAACGGGATCCCGCGGAACGCCCGGCCGGGGTACACGCTGAAGACGGCGCGCGGCACCGGCAGCCCGGTCCGCTGCGCGATCGCCGCGTAGTCCGCCGCGAGGCCGCCGCCCGCCGAGTGGCCGGCGACGACGAGCGAGGCGCGGTCCGCGTCGATCTCGCCGAGCGCGATCCGCACGCCGACGAGCGCGTTGCCGAGCACCTGCGTCGGCGGCTCGGCGACGGAGTCCTGGTAGCGCGGGTAGATCACGGCGTTGCCCGCGCGGGCCAGGTGCTCGAGCCAGCCGCGGTAGAAGCGCGGCTCGGTCGCGCCCCAGCCGTGCAGGAAGAGCACCACGGGCAGCGGCCCGTCCGCGTCCGCGCGCCGGATCACCGTCACCCGCGCAGGCCCCTCGCCGCCCGTCGCGTACACGAGATCCCCGCGCCGCTCCTCGGTCAGCCCGCCGCCGTGGCAGCCCGCGAGGGCGAGGACCACGAGGAGCAGCGCCATCCCGAGGGCCCGGCGCGGATCCGCCGCCAGGCTCACGCGGGCCCGATCTCGTGCGCGGCCCTCGCCGCCCCGAGGAGCACGAGCGGCAGCCCGCCGCCGGGATGGACCGTGCCACCGACGAGCCGGAGGCCGCGGATGCCGCGCACGGTGGTCGCCGGCCGCCGCAGCGTCCCGAGCCGGCCGTGCGGCGCGACGCCGTAGATCGCCCCGGCCACCGCGCCGGTCTCGCGCTCGAGGTCGCCGGGCGTGCGCAGCGCACGGGCCACGACCCGGTCGCGCACGCCGAGCCGGTCGACGATCCGCTCCGCCTCGGCGTCCCAGTCGGCCGCGTCGCCGATCGCCGGCGCGTTGACCAGCACGAACCAGTGCTCCGCGCCGGCGGGCGCCTCGCCGGGATCGGTCGCCGACGGTGCGCTGACGTAGAGCGCCGGGTCGCGCACCGGCCGCCGGTGGGCGAAGACGTCGTCGAACTCCGCGTCGTAGTCGGCCGGGAAGGTGATCGCGTGGTGCGCGAGGTCGGGGGTGCGGCCGCGCAGGCCGAGCATGAGCGCGAGGCCGGACACCGACCGCTCGCGTGCGCGCCGCGGGCGTCCCAGGAGATCGCGGTGGACCGCCTCCGCGTCGACGGCCGCGACGACCGCGTCGGCGCGGACGAGCCCGTCGTCGGTCTCGATCCCCGCCACCCGGGACCCCTTCCCGCCCCAGTCGGCGACGAGCACGACGCGACGCGCCGGCGTCCCCGGGCGCAGCTCGCCGCCGAGCGCCTCCAGGCGTCGCACGAGCGCCTCGACGAGCGCGTAGAGCCCGCCGCGGGGATGCCAGGCGCCCCAGGCGTGCTCGACGTAGCCGGCCAGCGCGAGCGCGGCCGGCGCCCGCCGTGGGTCGGCGCCCGCGTAGGTCGCGAACCGCTCGATCACCATCGCGAGCCGGGGATCGCCGGTGTGCGCCCGCGCGAGCTGCCGCAGGGTCCACCAGGGCTTGACCGCCGCGAGCGCGCGCGGCGACGGCCGGGGGTCCCCGGGCCGCGGGCGGCGCGGCGGCCACGGCGCCGGCCCCGCGAGCACCGGCGCCGATGCCGTCCACATCCGCTCGCACGTGGCGAGGAACCGCGCCCACTCGGCGCCCGCCCCCGGACGCCACGCGTCCAGCGCCGCCCGCGAGCGGTCCGGGTCGGCGGACAGGTCGAAGCCGCTGCCGTCGGCGAAGCGGTAGCGCGTCACGGGCTCCACGGGCAGCAGCTCGAGCTCGTCCCCGAGCGGCGCGCCGGTCTCGGCGAACAGCGCCTCGAGCACCCACGGCATGGTCAGCAGCGACGGCCCCGAGTCCCACGCGAACCCGCCCTGCGCGACGCGCCCGACCTTCCCGCCCGCCGCCGGCGCGGCCTCGAGCACCACGACCCGGTGGCCGAGCGCGGCGAGCCGGATCCCGGCCGCGAGCCCGCCGACCCCGGCCCCGACGACCGCTACCCGCGCCATCGCCGCCCCAGCCCCGGCACGGCGAACGCGCCCATCGCCGCCGCCCCCGCGGCGGCGACCCGCGGCCGCCGCCACAGCACGGCGTTGGCGAACGTCTCCCCCGCCCACGTCCACACGTAGAGCGCGAGCGCCTCGTCGTCGCGCGCGTCCGGCGGCTCGCCGTCCAGCAGCGACCACAGCGCGAACACGCCGGCGCCCGTCACCCACCAGCCGAGGAAGTTCGATGCCGGCACGCCCTCGTAGCGCCCGCCGCCGGGCCAGCTCCAGTACCCCTCGCGCGCCATGCGCGGATCGAGGAAGACGTCCCACGCGGTGAGCGCGCCCGCCGCGAGCGCGACTCGCGGCAGGCGCCGGCGCGCCAGGTGCCCCGCCACGACCCACGACGGCCGCGCCATCATCGCCCACGCCGCCGCGGCGAGCAGCGGCACGCCGCCCACCCGCGGCCCGAGCTGCCCCGAGTAGGCGTAGCGCCCGAACGGCCGGCCGGTGGCCACGCCGTGCAGCTCCGCGGCGAACCCGACCGCGCCGGCGACCGCCACCGGCAGCCCGCCCCTGCGCGCGCCCCGCGCCTGCGCCGCCTCGGTCGCCGACGTCGCGAGCATCAACCCGACGAGCGCGCGCGTCGACCCCGGCCCGCGCCGTCCCGGCAGCTGGCCGTAGGCGACCTGGGCCGCGGCGAGCGCGGCGAGCAGCCGTCGGGACGCGCGCATGCCCTACTCGTACACCACGACGTCCGGGGGCGGGCGCAGCGCCAGCACGTCCGCGGGGCGCATGAGCCCCACGTCCTCCCGGTAGAAGAGCTTGAAGCCCTGGTCGAACGTCCGCGCGGCGCGCGTGAACGCGTGGTACTTGGAGATCTTCGCGGCGGCGGTGCCGAAGCCGTCGGCGTTCAGCACCATCGCCAGCCCGTCGCGGCGCCGGAGCTGCGTGTCGTCGACCATGTCGTCGGTGAACTGGTGCACGATGACGAGCTTCTCCGGGAGATCGCGCCGCGCCACGAGCTGCGCCAGCCAGGCCGACGTCGCGTTGACCTCGCGCGCGCCGACGTGCCCGATCACCTGGCCCGGCACCTCGCTCCCGCGCACGCGCCACTCGGGGTCGAGCGCGAGGCCGACGTCCGGCTCGCGCAGCCACCGCTCCAGCCGGGTCGCCTCGGTGAAGAAGTCCGAGCGGCCGGGCTGGATGTCGAGCACCAGCAGCATCCCGAACCTGCGCGCGGCGCGCAGGTAGCGGCGGATCACGGCGTCCGGCTGGCGCGTGCGGTACATGCCGTCCGTGCCCGGGTCGGCGTTGGCGATCACCGTGATCAGCTCCAGCGCAGGCAGCACGGGGCGGCGCGCCCGCCGGTAGGGCCGGGCCTGCTGCGCGAGCCGGCGTGCGGCCGCGCCGGGGCTGCCGACGCCGAGCGCCCCGAGCTCGGGGTCCTGCGGCGCGCCGTAGTACGCGACGACCCGCCGCTCGGGCAGGATCGACCGGCCGCCGCCGGGCAGCTCGGGCGGCGCCGGCGCGGGCTGCGCCCCGCCGGACGGCGCGTGCGCGGCGGGCGGCGCGTCGTCGCCGGAGAAGGCGCCGGCGACCGCGGCGACGCCCACGCCGAGCGCGAGCAGCACACCGAGCGCCACGAGCCGGCGGCGGAGGATGATGACGTCGCGGGGCGCTCGCCGCACGCGAACGCCCTACCCGCGGAACGGCGGGCAGGATCCCGCCGGCGCGGCGCGCGGCGGATCATCCGGCACTGCGGCGCGCGGCGATCCACAGCTTGCGGCGGCGCCGCACGGTCGCGCGGCCGGGCGTCGCGCCGTAGCCGTCGCGCTCGATCTGGCGCAGGATCTCACGGTACATCCACCCGGCGGCGCGGACCGCCGCGCGGCCGCTGCGCAGGAGGCGCACCCCGGCGAGCCCCTCGTCGTAGCGGGCGTCCGCCCTGGCGATCTGGTCGCGCAGCAGGGCCTCGCGCGTGCCCGGGACCGGCGCGCCGTACCGATCGGTGGTCTCGCGCGCGAGGTACACGCGGCCCGCGGCGCCGTCCTCGTCGAGGTCGCGCAGGATGTTCGTGCGCTGCATCGCCATGCCGAGCGCCGCCGCGGCGGGCAGGGCGCGGGCCTCGTCGTCGGTCCCCAGCAAGGACGCCATCACGATCCCGACCGTCCCGGCCACGCGGTAGCAGTAGGCGTCCAGCTCGGCCTCCGAGGAGAACGCGCATCCCTCGAGGTCCCAGCGCATCCCCTCGCAGAAGTCGGCCAGCGCCGCGCGCGGGAGCGGATGGCGCGTGGCGAGGTCCTCGAGCACGGCGACCTCAGGCGTGCGCTCGCCGGGCCGGCCCGCCGCCCAGGCCTCGACCGCGGCGACCCGCTCGGCGGCCTCCGGCCGCCGGTCGTCCACGAGGTCGTCGAGCGCGCGGAAGACGACGTAGAGCAGGTAGACGTCCGCGCGGATCGCGCGCGGGAGCAGCCGGCAGGCGAGCGCGAACGTGCGCGCGACGCGGTTCGTCGTCGCGCGCGCCTCCGCGAGCGGCGGCGCCGCGACCGGCTCGGTCCGCGGGACGGCGGTGGTCATCGCAGGGCCTTCGCCCGCGCGGCGCGGGGCCGCAGGCCGCGATCGGCCGCGATCAGGCCCGCCGTCACCTCGGCGCCGAGCAGCACGCCCGGCACGCCCGCGCCCGGATGCGTCCCGCCGCCGGTGAAGTACAGGCCGCCGAGCCGCCGGTCGCGGTTCGGCTGGCGGAAGTACGCCGACTGGTGCAGCGTCGGCTCGACGGCGAACGCGTTGCCCCACACGGCGCCGAGCTCGCGGGCGAAGTCCAGCGGCGTCATGCGGTGCTCGGCGACGATCGCGTCGCCGATCCCGACCAGCCCGAAGCTCGTCTCCATGTCGGCCAGCAGCGCGTCGCGCAGCCGGTCGCCGTCGCGGTCCCAGTCGAGCCCGGCGCGCAGGTTCGGCACGGGCAGCAGCACGGCGAGCGAGTCGCCGCCCGGCGGGGCCATCGCCGGCTCGGTGCGCGCGGGCGCGTGGACGTAGGTGGAGAACGTGCGCGGCAGCTCGCGGCCGCGCGTGACCGCGCGGATGAACTCGCGGTAGCCGTCGCCCACCAGCAGCGTGTGGTGCAGGAGCGCGTCCATCGGCCGGTCCGTGCCGAGGTAGAGCAGGAAGCAGGACATCGTCTCGCGCAGCCGGCGGCGCGGCGCGGGCCGCCCGACCAGCTCGTGGGTGCGCAGCACGTCGGCGTTCGACACGACCACGTCGGCGGCGATCCGCTCCCCGCCCGCGAGCCGGACGCCGGTCACGCGGCCGCCGGCGTGCTCGATCGCCGCGACCGCCTCGCCGCAGCGCACGTCGAGCGGCGCGGCCATCGCCTCGACCACCGCGTAGGTCCCGCCCTCGGCGTACCAGCCGCCGTCGAGGACCTGCAGGTAGACGAGCGCCGCGTAGATCGCGGGCACGCGGTAGGGGTCGCCGCCGATGAACAGCGAGTGGAACGAGAACGCCTCCCGCACGCGCGGGTGCTCGAACCAGCGCGCGACGAACGAGTGCAGCGGCCGCAGGGCGTCGAGCCGCACCATGTCGGGCACGAGGCGCGCGAAGTCCAGCGGGGACGTGAACGACCGCCGCCCCGCGGCGAGGATGCCGCGCTCGTAGATCGGCTTGAGCGCCGCGAGGAACGGCTCGACGCGGCCCGCGTCGCGCGCGGAGAACTTCGCCACCTGTGCGCGCAGCACGGCGACGTCGGACGAGAAGTCGAGGTGCTCGCCCCCGGCCGCCCAGCGGATCCGGTAGAGCGGGTCGAGCCGGTGCAGGGTGAGCTCGTCGTGCAGGTCGAGCCCGCCCGCGGCGAACGTCTCCTCGAGCACCCACGGCATCGTCAGCAGGGACGGACCGGTGTCCCAGGTGAACCCGTCCGTGCGCAGCTGGGACGCGCGGCCGCCGGGCCGCTCGCGCTGCTCGACGACGGTCACCTCCGCACCGAGGCCCTGGAGGCGCAGCGCGGTGGCCAGGCCGCCCAGTCCGGCGCCGACGACGACGGCCCTCACTGCAGGTGCCTCTCGCCCAGCGCGGCGGAGGCGGCGGCGCCGGCGGCCCACGTCGCCACCCGCAGCTGCGCGACCAGCGCGCCGACCGCCGCGCCCGCGCGGTCCTCGCGCGCGGCGATCAGCAGCGGCCGCGCGAGCCCGGCGGCGACCGCGCCGAGCGCGAGGCACTTCGCCGCGTCGACCCCGTCGCGCAGGCCGCCCGACGCGATCACGGGCAGGTCGGGGGCCGCGGCGCGCGCCGCGCGGATCGCCGCGGCCGTCGGCGTGCCCCACGCGGCGAACGCGGAGGCGACCGCGCCGGCGCGCGTGTCGCGCCGGCCCTCGATCAGCGCCCAGTTCGTGCCGCCCGCGCCGGCGACGTCGACCGCGGCGACCCCCGCCCCGGCGAGCAGCGCGACGTCCTCGCCGTCGAGCCCGAAGCCGACCTCCTTGACGACGACCGGCCGCGGCGCGAGCCGCGCCACGATCGCCGCGATCCCGTCCAGCACGCCGGAGAACGCCGGCTGCCCCTCGGGCTGCACCGCCTCCTGGACCGGGTTGAGGTGGATCGTGAGGCCGTCGGCGTCGAGCAGCTCGACCAGCCGCTCGGCGCGCTGCGGCGCGCCCGGACCGCGCACCTGGGCCGCGCCGAGGTTGGCGAGCAGCAGCGGCGGGCGCGGGCCGCCGGCGACGCGGTAGGTCGGCAGCAGCGACGGGTCGTCGAGCAGCGGCCGCCCCGAGCCGAGCACGAGCCCGATCCGGTGCTCGGCCGCCGCGTGTGCGAGCCGGGCGTTGACCTCGGCGGCCTCGGCGGTGCCCCCGGTCATGGCCGAGACGAGCAGCGGCGCGCCGAGCCCGGCGCCCAGGAGGTCGCAGCGCAGGCTCACGTCGTCGAGGTCGCGCTCGGGCAGGGCGCGGTGGCGCAGGCGCACCTCCTCCAGCCCGGCGCCGCGGGCGTGCTCGATGCCCGGCTCGGCGGCGATGCGGAGGTGGTCGGCCTTGCGGCCGGGAGCGGTCGGGTCGTCGGGCGCCATCGGTACCTCCTACGGATCACATGGCGCGCAGGGTCAGCGGTCGAGGCGAAAGCCGCGGTCCAGGAGGCGGCGCGCCTGCCGCCCGGGGTCCGGGGATCTGAGCAGGACGACGCCCAGCCGCCGCTGCCCTCTCCGCGCCGTCGCGACGAGACAGCGGCCCGCGGCGACCGTGTAGCCGGTCTTGACCCCCGTGACGCCACGATAGCCCGTGCGCAGCAGCGGGTTCGTGTTGGACAGGTAGAGCTTGCCGCCCGCGATCGGGAACCGCAGCACCGCCGACCGCTTCCGGACGATCCGCGCCAGGCGCGGGGTCCGCAGGACGGCGCGGGCCATCGCCGCCAGGTCGCCGGCGCACGAGTGGTTGCCCTCGTCGCGGATCCCGCTCGGCGTGGAGAAGCGCGTGCAGAGCAGCCCCATCGCCCGCGCGCGCTGGTTCATCCTGCGCACGAAGCGCCGCACGCTCCCGCCCGCGGCGCGCTGGGCGAGCGCGATCGCCGCGTCGTTGCCCGACACGAGCAGCAGCCCGTGCAGCATCGTCTGCACGCCGATCAGCCGGCCGCGCGGCAGCAGCCCGACGCCCGACCCGTGGTAGCGCAGGGTCTCGGGCGTGATCCGCACGCGGCCGCGCCGCGGCACGCGCTCGGCGACGAGCAGCGCGGTCATCATCTTGGTCAGCGAGGCGATCGGGAGCACGCGCGTCGGGCGCCGCCGCCACAGCACCTGCCCCGTGTCGAGGTCGAAGAGGAGGCCCGCCTTGGGCGGACGGTCGAACACGACGCGGACCGGGTCCCCGGGCACGTCGAGCCGCACGGCGAGCGGCGCGGGCGCCGTGCCGGCGCTCCCCAGGGTCGCCGGTCCCACCGTGGGCAGCGGCGCCGGCGTGGCGGCGGCGGGGCTGCCGGAGCGCAGCCGCCCCTCGCTCGCGAGCAGCGAGTACGCGGCGCCGGCGATCGCCGCCAGGGCGATGAGCACGGCGATCCTCCGGCGCCAGTACATGCTCAGCGGCCGGGCGTCACGGGACCCGCCCGACGAGCTCGGTCTGCCGGCGCCGCTTGCGCTCGTCGGCGAACAGCCGGATCGCCAGGAGGCCGAACGCGAACCCGCCGACGTGGGCGAAGTACGCCACGCCGCCCCCCTCGCCGGCCGAGTCGAGGTCGAAGTAGCCGAACAGGACCTGCTGGACGAACCAGAACCCGAGGATGAGCAGCGCCGGCAGCTCGACGATGGTGAAGAAGAAGACGATGAAGATCACCGTCACCACGCGGGCGCGGGGGAACAGGATCAGGTAGCCGCCCAGCACGCCCGCGATCGCGCCCGAGGCGCCGAGGTTCGCCACCGCCGAGTCGGCGTCGATGCCGATCTGCAGCGCCGTCGCCGCGAGGCCAGCGAGCAGGTAGAACGCGAGGTACCGCACCCGGCCCATGGAGTCCTCGACGTTGTTCCCGAAGATCCACAGGAACAGCATGTTGCCCCCGAGGTGCACGATCGAGCCGTGCATGAACATCGACGTGAGGAGCGTGACGAGCGGCGACGGGGAGCCGGCGGCCTGGCACTCGTCGGTGATCTCGCACGGGATCAGCGCGTGCGTCTGCACGGGCCACTCCCCGCCCTGCTCGGGCAGGCCGAGCCGCCCGCCCTGCAGGACGAAGTAGACGAACACGTTCAGCGCGATCAGCGCGACCGTGACGACCGGGAAGCGCAGCGTCGGGATGTTGTCCTTGACGGGGAACAAGCCCGCGACAGGCTAGCCGTGCGGCAGCCACCGGAAGCGGCGCGCCGCGACGAAGGCCGCGCCCGCCGCCCACAGCGCCATCACGCCCAGGTCGCCCCACGCCACGGTCGCCCCGGTGGGCAGCCACGCGTGCTGGAGCGCGCTGGTCAGGTGCGCCAGCGGGAACGCGTCCGCGATGTGCGCGAGCCAGCCCGGCAGCGCGGACGTCGGGAAGTAGATCCCCGAGATCATCTGCAGCGGCAGCAGGATCGCCTGCATCAGCGGCTGCGCGGACTCGGCGCTGCTGACGCCCGCCGCGATCGCGTAGCCGCAGGCGGCGAAGCACAGCGAGCCGACGAGCACCGCCAGCAGCGCGGGCCCGAGGCCGCCGGGCGGCGGGTCGATCCCGAAGCCGAGGCCCGCGACCGCCACGAGCAGCGCGCAGGCGGCGACGCTCGAGATGGTCACGGTCATCGCACGCGAGATCACGAGGATCGCGGCCGGGACGGGCGTGGCGCGGCGGCGCTTGAGGATGCCCGCCTCGCGCTGGCTGACGACCGACATGGCGAGCGACATGAACGACGAGGTCAGCACCGCGAGGCCCATGATCCCGGGCACCGAGGCGCGGTTGGCCGCCACCTCCTGGCCCGCGACCTCGACCGCGTCCGTCCCGAACAGGCCGGCGAACGTGACGAGCAGCAGCACGGGCAGCGCCAGGATGAAGAACTGCGCCCGCCGGTTGCGGCGGATCGAGAGCAGGTCGAAGCGCAGCTGGTGGAGCAGGAGGATCTGGGTCATCGCGTCAGCTCCAGGTAGACGTCTTCCAGCGCGGGGCGCCGGACCTCGAGGTCGGTCAGCTCGAGCTCGCGCGCGAGCGCCCACTCCGTCAGCTCGTGCAGCTCGGCCATCGGCCGCTCGGTGCGCAGGCTCACGCGCCCGCGCTCGTCGAGCTCCCCGCCCGGCGGCGGCCCGGCCGCTCCGCGCGGGAGCGTGAAGGTGACGATCGCGGCGGCGCGGTCGCGCCCGCCGAGCGTCGCGGGCGTGCCGTCGGCGACGATCTCGCCCCGGGCCATGACCACGATGCGGTCGGCGAGGCGCTCGGCCTCCTCCATGTAGTGCGTGGTGAGCACGATCGTCCTGCCGAGCGCGCGCAGCCCGCCCACGACGTCCCAGGCCTGGCGGCGGGCGGCGGGGTCGAAGCCCGTGGTCGGCTCGTCGAGGAAGATCAGCTCGGGGTCGCCGATCAGCGCGAGCGCGACGTCGAGGCGCCGCCGCTGGCCGCCCGAGAGCTTCGAGGCCTCGTGGTCCGCGCGCTCCTCGAGCCCGACGAGCGCGATCGTCTCCTCGACGTCGCGCGGCGCGGCGTAGTAGCCGGCGTACAGGCGCAGGCACTCGCCCACGGTGAGGCCGAGCTCGGGGGCGGACTCCTGCAGGACGATCCCGAGCCGCTCGCGCCAGGCGCGCGGGGCGCGGCGCGGGTCGGCGCCGAGCACGGAGACCTCGCCGCCGGCGGCCGCGCGGAAGCCCTCGAGGACCTCGACCGTGGAGGTCTTGCCGGCGCCGTTGGGCCCGAGCAGGGCGAGGATCTCGCCCGTCCGGACGTCGAGGTCGATGCCGCGCACCGCCTCGAGGTCGCCGTAGGTGACGTGCAGCCCGCGGACGCGGATCGCGGTGCCCGCGCGGGTGGTGGGAGGAGCGGAGAGGAGCATGCGTCCATGGTGCGCGCGGCGGCCCGCGCCGTCATCGGCGCGCGGATCCAACCCGTCTCCACCCGCGGGTGGAGCCGCTTCTCCACCCGCGCGCCGATGCCGCCGCGCGGCGGCGCGCCTATCGTTGGCGAGGTGCCCAGGCCGACGCGCTGGATCCTGCCGTTCTTCGCGGTCGTGCTGTCCGTCCTCGTCAGCACCTCGGCGCTGCACGAGGAGCCGGCGCCGGCGCTGCACGGCCGCGGGCTGCTCGTCCTCGTCGCGCTGACCGGCTTCCTCGTCCTCCTGGGGTTCGGGATCGTGTGGCGGACGCGCCACGTGGACCCGCGGGCGAGCTGGGGGCTGCTCGGCGCGATCGGCGTGTGCGCGCTCGTGCTCGCGCTCGTCCAGCCCGACGGGGCGGGCGTCCTTGCGCTGTACATCACGCTCGGCATCGCCGCGTCGCAGCTCGAGCCCCGCGGGGCGATCCCCGCGTTCACCCTCGGGATCATCGCGATCAGCGCGCTGCACGAGCTGGTCGCGCGCGACGGGACGGTGGCCGACACCATCATCGCCGACGCGAGCGCGGTGATCTTCTTCTTCATGGGCTACATGTCGCGCCAGTTCCGGATGGGCCAGGCGCGTGCCGAGCAGCTCCTCGCGGAGCTCGAGTCGAGCCGCGCGGCCGCGGCGGAGGCCGTGGCGCTCAACGAGCGCGCGCACCTCGCGCGCGAGCTGCACGACGTCCTGGCGCACTCGCTCGCCGGCCTCGTCGTCCAGCTCGAGGGCGCGCGGCTGCTGACGCGCCGGACCGGCGCCGACGCGGCCGTCGTCGAGGCGGTCGAGCGCAGCCACCAGCTCGCCAAGGGCGGGCTGGACGAGGCGCGCCGCGCGATCGAGGCGATGCGCGGCGGCGAGATGCCGGGGCCGGACCGGCTGCGCTCGCTCGCCGACGAGTTCCACGAGCAGACCGGCGTGCCGACCGCCTTGGAGCTCGACGGGACGCCGCGCGAGCTGCCCTCCGAGGCGCGCCTCGCGGTGTACCGGACCGCGCAGGAGGCGCTCACCAACGTGCGCCGCCACGCGCTGGCCGAGCGCGTCGACGTGTGCCTGCGCTACGCGCCCGACGGCACGTGGCTGACGGTGCAGGACCATGGCCGGCCGGCGAACGGCTCGTCCGAGTCCGGCCTCGGCTACGGCCTCACCGGCATGCGCGAGCGCGCCGAGCTGCTCGGCGGCCGGCTCGCCGCCGGCCCGACCGCCGACGGGTTCCGGGTGGAGCTGTTCCTGCCGTGAGCGACGACCCCATCCGCGTCCTGCTCGCCGACGACCAGCGCGTCCTGCGCGAGGGGCTGGCGATGCTCGTCGGGCTGCTGCCCGACGTCGAGGTCGTCGGCACCGCGGGCGACGGCGAGGAGGCCGTGCGGCTCGCCGTGGCCCGGGCCGCCGACGTGGTGCTGATGGACCTGCGCATGCCGCGCTGCGACGGCGTCGAGGCCACGCGGCGGCTCGCCGACGCGCGCCCCGGGGCGCGCGTGATCGCGCTCACCACGTACGCCGACGAGCCGACCGTCCTGCGGGCGCTGCGCGCCGGCGCGCGCGGCTACCTCACGAAGGACGCCGGGGCGGACGAGATCCACCGCGCGATCCTCGCCGTGGCCCGCGGCGAGGCCGCGCTGGACCCGGCCGTGCAGGCGCACCTCGTCGCCGCGGTGGCCGAGGGCGGCGAGGCGGCGCTCCCCGACGGGCTCACGCCGCGCGAGGCGGAGGTGCTCACGCTGATCGCCGGCGGGCTGTCGAACACCCAGATCGCCGAGCGGCTCGTGGTGAGCCAGGCGACGGTCAAGAGCCACGTGAACCGCGTGTTCGCCAAGGCGGGCGTCCGCGACCGCGCACAGGCGGTCGCGTACGCCTACCGCAACGGGCTCGCTGACTAGGCCACGGCCGGCTCGGCATCGAGGCGGGCCTCCGCCGCGCGGCCCCTGCCGAGCAGCAGGCCCGCCGCCGCCATGCCGAGCGCCGCGACGACGATCGCCACGCCGAAGGCGGACCGGTAGCCGTCGGTGAGCGCCGTCAGGCTCTCCGCGCCGTGCGCGCCGGAGAGGGCGACCGAGGACAGGATCGCCACGCCCACCGCGCCGCCGATCTGGAACGAGGCGTTGTTCAGGCCCGAAGCCAGCCCCGCCTCGGTCTCGGCCACGCCGGTCAGCGACGCGATCGAGCCGGCGACGTAGGCGGCGCCGATGCCGGGGCCGAGGATCACGAAGCCGAAGAGCAGGTCGCCGAGGTAGCTGCCCCCGACCGACACCTGCGTCAGCAGCAGGCTGCCCAGGCCGCACAGGACCATGCCGGCGACCGCGACGCCTCGCACGCCGCCCCTGGTGGCGATGGCCTGCGCGCTGACGGTGCCGATCACCGCCGTGACCGGCATCACGACCGAGGCGAGCCCGAACTGGATCGGGGACCAGCCGAGGACCTCCTGGGCGTACTGGGTGAGGATGAACGGCACGCCGAAGCCCGTCGTCCCGAGCGTGAAGAGCACGAGGTTGCCGCCCACCAGCGACCGCGACCGGAAGACGCCCAGCGGCGCCAGCGGAGCGGCCGATCGCGACTCGATGGCGGCGAAGACCGCGATCAGGACCGCCGACAGCGCGAGCAGCCCCAGCGTCTGGGGGTCGCCCCAGCCGGCGAGCGGGGCCTCGACGACCGCGTACACCAGCGCCACGAGCGCGGCGGTGATCGTCACGGCGCCGGCGACGTCGAAGCGCCGCTGCCCGGCCGCCGCGCGGCTGTCGAGCAGGAGCACGGGGCTGAGGGCGGCGACCACGGCGGCGACGGGCACGTTGATGAAGAAGATCCACTCCCAGCCCAGGCCGTCGGTGATCGGGCCGCCGACGAGCCACGCCGCGGTTCCGCCGATGGCGCCGGTCGAGCCCCAGATCCCGAGCGCCTTGTTGCGCTCTCCGCCCTCGGGGAAGGTCGTCATGACGATGGACAGCGCGGTCGGGGTCATGATCGCGGCCGCCACGCCCTGGACGACGCGCGCGGCGAGCAGCGCCTCGCTCGTGCTCGCCAGCCCGGCGCCGAGTGAAGCGAGGGCGAACAGGCCGGTGCCGGCGATGAACATGCGTCGCCGCCCCAGGAGGTCGGCGGCGCGCCCGCCCAGCAGCAGCAGGCCGCCGAACGCGAGCAGGTAGGCGCTCAGGACCCACTGCAGATCCCCGCCCGAGAACGCCAGGTCCGCGTCGATCGAGGGCAGCGCGACGATCACGATGGCGGAGTCGAGGATGACCATGAAGAAGGCCGTGCACAGGAGCGCGAGCGCCTTCCACCGGCGGGGATCGGGTTGCACAGGTTGTGTGTCGGACACGATGTTCTCCCTTGTCGATCTGCGCCGCCCGCACAGGCGGCCTCGACAACACGTCGCAGCCCGGACCGCGATTTGGACCGGATCCCGGAGATCCGTCAGCGCAGCGCGCCGAGCCGCCGCTCGAGCTCCGCGCGCTCGACGGCGTTGCCGGTGAGCGCGATCGCGCGCTCGTAGGCGCCGGCGGCGGCCGCGGCGTCGCCCGCGCGGCTGAGGAGCTCGGCGTGTGCGGCGTGCAGCGGCTGGTAGCGCTCGAGCGCCGCGTCGCCGAGCAGCGGCTCGAGCAGCGCCAGGCCCGCGGCGGGCCCGGAGGCCAGGCCGACGGCGACCGCGCGGTTGAGCTCGACCACCGGGGACGGGGTGAGCCGCGCGAGCGCGCCGTACAGCTCGGCGATCTGCGCCCAGTCGGTGGCCGCGGCGTCGGGAGCCTGGATCTGCACGGCGGTGATCGCGGCCTGGACCTGGTACCCGCCCGGGCGCCGCATGCGCACGGCGCGCTCGAGCTGCGCGAGGCCCTCGCGGATCCGGGCCTGATCCCAGCGCGACCGGTCCTGCGCGTCCAGCGCGACGTACCGCCCGTCCGGATCCACGCGCGCGGCGCGGCGCGCGTCGTGCAGCAGCATCAGCGCCAGGAGCCCCCGGACCTCGGCGTCGTCGGGCATCAGCCGGGTCAGCAGCACGCCGAGGCGGATCGCCTCGTCGCACAGCTCCTCGCGGACGAGGCGGTCGCCCTCGGCGGCCGCGTAGCCCTCGTTGAAGATCAGGTACACCACGCGCAGGACGCCGCGCAGGCGGTCGGGCAGCTCCGCGTCGGCCGGCACCCGGTAGGGGATGTGCGCCTCGGCGATCTTGCGCTTGGCGCGCACGATCCGCTTGCCCATGGTCGGCTCGGCGACCAGGAAGGCGCGGGCGATCTCCCCGGTGGTCAGGCCCCCGAGCGCGCGCAGCGTGAGCGCCACCCGCGCCGGCATCTCCAGCGCAGGGTGGCAGCAGGTGAAGACCAGCCGCAGCCGGTCGTCGACGATCGTGCTCTCGTCATCCATCGTCGGCTCCTCGTGCTGGGTGTCCAGGCGCATCAGCTCGGCAAGGCGGTCGGCGCGGTCGGCCACCGACTTGTTCCGGCGCAGGCGGTCGATCGCCCGCCGCCGGGCGGCGGTGGTGATCCACGCCCCCGGGTTGGCCGGGACGCCGTCGCGCCGCCACTGCGTGACGGCGGACTCGAACGCGTCCTGCACCGCGTCCTCGGCCAGCTGGAAGTCGCCGACCTGGCGGATCAGCGTGGCGAGGACGATCGCGCGCTCCTCGCGGAACGCGCCGGCGATGGCGTCCGAGACCGGATCCGGCCGGCTCACACCCGCGAGAACTCGCCGTCCGGCATCACCGGGCGCACCTCGATCGTCCCCCAACGCGCCATCGGCAGCAGCGCGGCCTGTGCGAGCGCCTCGTCGAGGTCGGCGCACTCCAGCATGTAGTAGCCGGCGAGGACCTCCTTTGTCACCGCGAACGGCCCATCGACGAGCTCCGTCTCGCCCTCGCGGACGCGGACCGACGTCGCGCTCTCCGTCGACCGCAGCGCCCGGACGTCCATCAGCAGGCCGGCCTCGCGCAGGCCGCGGTGCAGCTCCATCAGCGCGGGCAGCATCGTCTCGCGCTCGGCCTGCTCGGCCCGCTCGACCTCTTCCTCGTACACGAGCAGCATGTACTGGGACATCACGCCTCCAACGTTCCCGTGCGTTTCGCCGCAACGTTCTGCGGCCTCACCATCACGTCGCCGCAGGCGGACCCGTTTGGACAGCTACGCCGCCGCGAGCGGGCCGCTGCCCGCGCGATCCTGCTTGACATGCTCGTCCGCGTGGTAGCTCGAGCGCACGAGCGGGCCGGCGGCGATGTGCTCGAACCCGATCTCGTAGGCCGCGGCCTCGAGCGCCGCGAACTCGTCCGGGTGCCAGTAGCGCACGACGGGCAGGTGGCGCTCGGTCGGGCGCAGGTACTGCCCGACGGTGAGCACCTGGACCCCCTGCTCGTAGAGCTGCCCGAAGGCGTCGACCAGCTCCTCGTGGGTCTCCCCGAGGCCGACCATCAGGCCGGACTTCGTGGTCACCGCGTCGCCGCCCATGGCCTTGGCGTTCGCGAGCACGCGCAGCGAGCGCTCCCAGCGCGAGCCGCGCCGCGCGACCGGGTACAGCCGCGGCACGACCTCGACGTTGTGGTTGAACACGTCGGGGCGCTCGGCGATCACCTTGGCGAGCGGCATCTCCTCGCCGCGGAAGTCGGGCGTGAGGCACTCGATCCTGCACGCGGGCGCCTGGAGGCGGATGGAGCGGATGACGCCCACCCAGACCTGGGCGCCGTAGTCGGGCAGGTCGTCGCGGTCGACCGAGGTGACGACGGCGTGGCGCAGGCCCATCCTCGCCACCGAGCGCGCGACGCGCAGCGGCTCGAGCGGGTCGTTCCACGTCGGCTTGCCGGTCTTGACGTTGCAGAAGCCGCAGCGGCGGGTGCACGTGTCGCCGAGGATCATGAACGTGGCCGTGCCGCGCTCCCAGCAGTCGCCCACGTTCGGGCAGGCGGCCTCCTGGCAGACCGTGTGCAGGTCCTCCGAGCGGATCATCTCGCTGAGCTCGCGGTACTTCGCGCTGCCCGGGGGCGGCACCTTGAACCAGCTCGGCTTGCGGCTGCGGAACGGCACCGTGTCGGTGCCGAGGACCTTCGTGACGTCCATCCCGCCGGGGTTCGCGCGCGAGCGCGTGGCGTGGACGCGGACCGGTGCGCTGCTCACGCCACGGAGGGTATCGGGCGGCAGAGGTGGATCAGGTCGACCGGCAGGAGCCCGTGGCGCGCCGCCGCCACCGGCCCGAGCCGCTCGCTCATCGAGACCACCTCGACGGCGAACCCCGCCGCGGCGATCCGAGCGGCGAAGTCGCGCCCGTAGAGCCGCACGTGGTCGTCCTGCCAGTAGGCCGCGCGGCGGGCGGCGGGCGCTGCGACCGCCGGGTCCTCGTAGGTCTCGGCGCGATCGAGGTCCTGCGGGACCATCAGCAGCACCCAGCCGTCCGCGGTGACGATCCGGCGCAGCTCGGCCAGGGCGTCGCGGTCGCGGTCGACGTGCTCGAGCACGTGGCTGCAGATCACCGCGTCGAACGACGCGTCGGGCAGGGCGAGCGCCCGGATGTCGAGCTGGAGGTCCGCCTTGCCGGGGTCGAGGTCGGCGGCGACGTGGCGCTCGCCGAGCCGCTCGGCCAGGTGGAAGCAGTGCTCCGGCGCGAAGTGCAGCACGCGGCGCGCGTCGCCGAGCAGGCCGGGCCGCTCGCGCCACAGCAGCGCCATCGCGCGGTGGCGCTCGTGCGCGCCGCAGCGCCAGCAGATCGCGCCCGGGCGGTTCCAGTCGGGCCGGAAGCGGCGGAAGCGGTGGCCGCAGACGGGGCACGCCACGGCGTCCCCGCGCTCGCGCAGCATCCGGGCGCGCCGCCGCGCGCCCTGCAGCAGGCGGCGGGGCGTCACGCCGGGACGGGCGTCCGCGCGAGGCCGAGGCGCGCCGGCGCGACGAGCCGCTGGCGCATCCCGTGGGCCTGCGCGAAGGCGTACGCGCACTGCCGGCGCACGCACTCCAGACGGCCCGCGACGCCCGTCTCGAGCGCCACGGAGGTCATCCGCACGCCGGGCAGGCCGCAGGCCGTGACCTGGTGGAAGGGCGCCACGTCGTTGTCGACGTTGAGCGCGAAGCCGTGCGCGCTCACGCCGCGCGACACGTGCACGCCGATGGACGCGATCTTGCGGTCCTCCACCCAGACGCCCGTGTACGCCGGGCCCTCCCGGTCGCGGCCGCGCGCCGCGATCCCCTCCTCGGCGAGCGCGCGGACCAGCGCGTCCTCCATCGCGCCGATGAACGCCGGGATGTTCGGGGCCGGCATGATCGGATAGCCGACGAGCTGGCCGGGCCCGTGGTAGGTGAGCTTGCCGCCGCGCGGCGTGCGCACGACGTCGATCCCCCGCGCACGCCAGTGGTCCTCCCCGAAGGGCAGGTCGCCCGGCTCGGAGCGGCGGCCGAGCGTGTAGACGGCCGGGTGCTGGAGGAGCAGGAGCAGCGGCGGCAGCCCGCCGGCGAGCACCCGCTCGCGCAGCGACTCCTGCAGCGCGGCGGCCTCGCGGTACGCGACCGTCCCGAGATGGCAGGTCCAGAGGTCCACGGCCCTCATGGTACGCCGGGGAAGGCGCGGCGGTAGCTCGTCGGCGACGTGGCGAGCGCGCGGGCGAAGTGCTGGCGCAGGCCCGCCGCGGTCCCGAAGCCGGCGCGCGCGGCGACGTCCTCCACGGGCAGGTCGGTGCCCTCGAGCAGCCGCTGCGCCTCCGCGACGCGGCGCGCGATCAGCCACTGCAGCGGCGTGGCGCCCGTCTCGGCCACGAAGCGGCGGGCGAACGAGCGCGGGCTGTAGCCGGCGTGCCGCGCCATGGCACCGACGGTGAGGGGATCCGCGAGCCGCTCCTCCATCCACGCCCGCGTGCCCGAGAGGTCGCCGCCGGCGGCGACCGGGAGCGGGCGCTCGACGAACTGCGCCTGCCCGCCGTCGCGATGCGCGGCGACCACCACCCGCCGCGCGACGGCGTTCGCCGCCCGCGCGCCGTGGTCGCGCCGGACCATGTGCAGGCAGAGGTCGATCCCGGCGGCGACGCCGGCCGACGTGAGCACGTCGCCCTCGTCGACGTAGAGCACGCCGGGGTCGACGGTCACGGCCGGGAACTCGCGCGCGAGGCGCTCGGCGTAGCGCCAGTGCGTGGTGGCGCGGCGGCCGTCGAGCAGGCCGGCGGCGGCGAGCACGAACGCGCCGGTGCAGATCGAGGCGACGCGGGCGCCGCCCGCGGCGGCGTCGCGCAGCGCCGCGAGCGGCTCGGACGGCAGCGGCCACGCCCGGTCGCCGATCCCGGGGACGACGACGGTGTCGGCCGCCGCCAGCGCCTCCAGGCCGTGCGGCACGACGACGTCGAAGCCGGTCTCCGTCGGGTACGCGCCGGCCCGCGGCCCGCACACGGCCCACGCGTACCGGTCGGGCTCCCGGCCGAAGACCTGCGCCGGGATACCCAGGTCGAAGGCCACGACCTCACCGACGACGAGCGCGACCACCCGGTGCATGGCAGGAATCTATCGCAACGTGGCATTCCTGCCACTCGCGCCCGCGGGGCACGGGTGCGAGGCTCGCGCCATGCAGATCGAGATCCTCCTCTTCGACGGCTTCGACGAGCTCGACGTGTTCGGCCCGTTCGAGGGCCTGGCGGACACGTTCGACACCGCGCTCGTGACGCTCGAGGGCGCCCGCGAGGTGGTCTCCGCGCGCGGCGTGCCCGTGCGGGCATCCCGCGCGCTCGGGGCGCGCCCCCACGTGCTGATCGTCCCGGGCGGCGGCTGGCTCGACCGCGCGGCGCAGGGCGCGCGGGCCGAGGCGGAGCGCGGCGCCGTGCCGGCCGCCATCGCCGAGCGCGGTGCGGCCGGCTCGCTGCTCGCCTCGGTGTGCACCGGCGGGATGCTGCTCGCGGCCGCCGGCGTGCTCGACGGCCGGCGGGCGACGACCAACCCGCAGGCGCTCGGCGAGCTGCGCGCGCGGGGCTCCGTCGACGTGGTCGAGGCGCGCGTGGTCGACGACGGCGACGTCGTCACCGCCGGCGCGCCGACGTGCGGCATCGACCTGGCCCTGCACCTGCTCGAGCGGCTCGGCGGCCCGGACGCCGCCCGGGCCGCCGCGCGCGAGCTCGACTGGGTCAGCTGAGCGGCCAGGCCTCCAGCCGGTCGGCCAGCGCCCGCAGGAACCGGGCCGCCAGCGCGCCGTCGAGCGCGCGGTGGTCCCAGCTCATGCACAGGTACGTCATGTGCCGGATGGCGATCGAGTCGTTGCCGAGCTCGTCGGTGATGACGACGGGCCGCTTGACCACGGCCTCGGTGTCGAGGATCGCCACCTGCGGCTGGTTGATCACCGGCGTGGCGATGATCGAGCCGTAGCCGCCCGGATTGGTGATGGTGAACGAGCCGCCGCGGACCTCGTCGGGCGTGAGCGCGTTCGCCCGCGCGCGCGCCGCCAGGTCCTTGATGCGCGCCGCCAGCCCCTCGACCGACAGCTCCTGCGCGTCGCGGATCACCGGCACGATCAGACCGCCCTCGCCGAGCGACACCGCGATGCCGAGGTGCACCCCGTCGAACGTCGTGAGCGTGTCGCCCTCGAGCGTCGCGTTGAGCGCCGGGAACGCGCGCAGCGTCTCGACCGTCGCGCGCGCGACGATCGGCAGGTAGCTCACGCCGAGCGCCTTCCGGGCCGCCTCGACGCGGGACATGTCGGCCTCGACGATCGTGGTGCACGTCGCCGCCGTCCGCAGCGACTCCACCATCGCCTTCCCGATCGACTGCCGCATCCGCGACAGCGGCGCCGCCCCCGCGGGCGCCGCCTCCCGGCGCCGCTTCGGCGGCACGGGCTGGTCGGGCTTGTAGGGCGACTCGATGTGCATCGGCGGCTCCTCGGGAGCCCCGCTCTCGAGGTGGGCGAGCACGTCCTGCTTGCGCACCCGGCCGCCGCGCCCGGTCCCCTCCACCTGCTCCAGGTCGAGGTCGTGCTCCGCGGCCATCCGCATCACCACGGGCGAGTAGCGCCGGCGCCCCGCCGGCCGCCGTGCGGCGCCGGCCTGGGCGGAGCCGTTGGCGACCTGCTCTGAGGCGTCGCCCTGCAGCTCGCCCGGCTCGCCGGGCGCGTCGAGCGCGACCTCGGCCTCGCTCGTGCCCTCGGAGGAGTGCGGCTCGCCGGGCCTCGCGTCGGTGGCGATCAGCGCGATGACGGTGCCGACGTCGACGGTCTCGCCGACCGGCACGAGGATCTCCTGCAGCCGCCCGGCCGCCGGCGCCTCGACGTCGGTGTCGATCTTGTCGGTCGAGATCGCGGCGATGACCTCGTCGGCCTCGACCCAGTCGCCGACCTGCTTCTTCCACTCCACGACGGTGCCCTCGGCGACCGACACGCCGAGCTGCGGCATCAGGATGTCAGTAGTCGAGGAGATCGCGCACCGCCTCCCGCACGTCGTCGACCTGGGGCAGGACCGCCTGCTCGAGCGTCGGGGAGAACGGGATCGGCACGTCCGGCGTCGCGACGCGCACGACCGGGCCGTCGAGGTCCTCCCAGCCCTTCTCGGCGATCAGCGCGGCCACCTGCGCGCCCGCGGCGCACATCTGGTTGGCCTCGTCGATGACCACGACCTTCGAGCACTTGCGCACGCTCGCCAGGATCGCCGCCTCGTCGAGCGGCACGAGCGAGCGCAGGTCGAGCACCTCGACGGACGCGTCGAGGTCGGCCGTCGCCTCGAGCGCGGTGTGCACCATGGCGCCGTACGCGATCACCACGAGGTCGGTCCCCTCGCGCGCCACGCGGGCGGTGAAGTCGGTCTCGTAGGCGCCGGCCGGGACCTCGCCCTTCACGCGCCGGTAGAGATGCTTGTGCTCCATGAAGACGACCGGGTTCGGGTCGCGCACGGCCTTGATCAGCAGGCCCTTGGCGTCCTCCGCCGTCGACGGCGCGACGACCTTCAGCCCGGGCGCGTGCATGAACCACGCCTCGGGGTTCTGGGAGTGGAACGGGCCACCGGAGAAGCCGCCGCCGGACGGCAGGCGCACGGTGATGTTCACGCTCAGGCCCTGCCGGTAGAACATCTTCCCGGCGACGTTGACGAGCTGGTCGAAGCCGCAGGAGATGAAGTCGGAGAACTGCATCTCGGCGATCGGCCGCAGGCCCTCGACGGCCGCGCCGATCGCACAGCCGACGATCCCCGACTCGGCGAGCGGCGTGTCCATCACGCGCTCGGGGCCGAACTCGTCGATGAAGCCGTCGGTCACCTTGAAGGCGCCGCCGAACACGCCGATGTCCTCGCCCATCACGAAGACGCGCTCGTCGGCGCGCATCTCCTCGCGCATGCCGTCGGAGATCGCCTGCAGGTACGTCATCGTCGGCATCAGAACCCGCTCCAGCGCGACGCGCCGTCCTCGAGCAGCGCAGGCTCCTCGGCGAACAGGTCGTCGGTCGCCGTGTCGCCGTCGGGCATCGGCATCTCGAGCGCCTCCTCCACGGCGGCGTCGATCTCGGCCTTCACCTCGGCGCGGAGCGCCGCGACGTCGACGCCGAGCGCCTCGACCCGCCGCACCTGGCGGTCGATCGGGTCCTTGCGCCGCCACTCCTCGATCTGCTCGGCCGGCACGTACTTCATGTCGTCGTGCGCGGCGTGGCCGTGCATGCGCATGGTCACGGCCTCGATCAGCGTCGGGCCCTCGCCGGCGATCGCGCGCTCGCGCGCCTGCCGGGTCGCCTCGAACATCGCCTCGACGTCGTTGCCGTCGACGCTGATGCCCGGGAAGCCGTACGCCTCGGCGCGCTTGACGGGGTCGACCGCGAACTGCGACGCGGTCGGGGTCGAGTACGCGTACTGGTTGTTCTCGAGCACGAAGATCACGGGGAGGCGCTGCACGCCGGCCCAGTTCATCGCCTCGTGGAAGTCGCCGCGGGAGGTCGAGCCGTCGCCGAACCAGGTCAGGGCGGCGCGCCGCTCCCCGCGCAGCTTGAAGGCCATGCCGAGGCCGGCCGCGACGATCATCATGTCGGGCAGCATCGAGACCATGCCGACGCAGCCCACGCGGCGCTCGCCGAAGTGCACGTTGCCGTCGCGGCCGCGCGTGATGCCGCCGGCGCGGCCCATGTACTGGCCGAAGATGCGCACGGGCGTCACGCCGCGGATGAGGTGCGCGGCGAGGTCGCGGTGCAGGATGCAGAGCCGGTCGTGGCCGTGCATCGCCCACGCGGGCCCGGCGGAGACCGCCTCCTGCCCGAACCCGTCGTAGAAGGAGCCCGGGACCTTGCCCTGGCGGTAGAGCATCATCGCCCGCTCCTCGATGCCGCGCATCGAGAGCATCGCGCGCAGGAGACCGGTCCGGTCGTCCAGCGTCAGATGCTCGGAATTTTCAGTTTCGCCTGCCAGACGAGCGGCTCGTTCCTCGCGCTCGTCTTCGGCGACGTCACCGTGCGTTTCGCTCGCCACTGTCGAAAGCCTTTCCTCAATGGGCGATCCGGGATCCGCCGGCTCGCCAATGTGAACTGGCTGCCCGCGCGGGATCGCCGCCGCGAGTCTTGCCGTGTTCGGGCCAAGGTTACCCTCCGGGGGGTGGGACACACGGAGCGGCTGTGGCCGGCGCGGGTGCGCTGGCGTCTGCGCGGCGCATGGCTGTGGCCGGCCTTCGGGCTCGCCACGCTCGCGGACGGGATCCTGCTCTCGGTGCTCCCGCCGTACGAGGGCGTGCCGCCGGGACTCGTCGGCCGGCTGCTGCTCGCCGGGTTCGCCAACCTCTTCCTGATCGCGGTCGTCGCGCCGTTCGCGGGGATGCGGCTGCGCCGCCGCCGGCCCGACCTGCCGCGCCCGATCGCGACGGACTACGCCGGTGCGTCGCTCGTCGCGCTGCTCACCGCGCTCCTGCTCGTGCTCGGCCTCGTGCACCGCCCCGCGGCGGCCGATCACCGGGCGGACGACCGCGCGGTGATCGACGCGGTCGGCGCCTACGTCGCGGCGAGCGCCCCGGCGTGGACGCCCGGGCTCTCCGCGCTCGACGCGCGCGAGCTCGCGCGGGACGTGTACCGCGCCTGCGTCCCGGGGCCCGACCCGCGCCGCTGGCTGTGCCTGATCGTCGACACGGACACGCGCCCCGCGCGGGTCACGCGCGACGACTCGATGCAGCCGAACGAGATGATCAGAGGACCAGGCTGAGCGGGTTCTCGAGCCGCTCGCGGATGCGGCCGAGGAACTGGGCGGCGTCGGCGCCGTAGAGGATGCGGTGGTCGCAGGTGATCGTGAGCTCCAGGATCGCCCGCACGGTGATCTCGCCGTCGCGCACCACGGGCGTCGGCCTCATCTCGCCGACGGCGAGGATGGCGGCCTGCGGCGGGTTGATCACGGCGGAGAAGCGCCGGATGCCGAACATGCCCAGGTTGGAGACGCTGAACGTGCCCGAGGCGAGCTCGGGCGGCGTGATCTGCCCCTCGCGCACCCGGGCGGCGAGGGCGCGCGCGTCGCGGCTGATCTGGCCGAGCGACTTCACGTCGGCGTCGAAGATCGTCGGGACGATCAGCGCGTCCTCGGCGGCGACGGCGATGCCGACGTTGACGCGCGAGTAGAGCTCGAACTTGCCGTCGCGGTACGCGCCGTTGGCCCGCGGGAACTCCTTCAGCGCCAGCGCCGACGCCTTGACCACGAAGTCGTTGAACGAGGGGGCGGGGTCCTCGCCGGCGGCGGCCTTGAGCTGCTTGCGGAACGCGACGGCCTCCTCCATGTCGACCTCGACGGTGAGGACGAACTCGGGCGCGGTGGCCTTGGACTCGGCCATGCGGCGCGCGATCGTCTGCTGCAGCCGCGACAGGTCCTCCACGGTGGTCTCGCCCCGGCCCGTGCCGCCGTCGCCCGAGACGACGGGCTTCGGGACGTCCCGCTTGGGCGCCTCCTCCTGCTCGGCCGGCTGCTCCTCCTTCGCCTCCGCCGGCTGTTCCTCGGCGGCCTGCTTGCCGTTGCCGGCGGCGGCCTCCACGTCGGCCTTGACGATCCGCCCGCCCGGCCCGCTCCCGGACAGGCCGGCCAGCTCCACGCCCAGCTCCTGCGCCATCCGCCGGGCGATCGGCGACGCCTTCACGCGGCCGTTGCCCTCGTCGGTCGCGGGCGCGGCCTCGGGCTGCTCGTCCGGCTCCTCGGTGGCGACGGGCTGCTTGACGCGCTCGGCCTCGTCCTCAGGCGCGTCGACGGACTCCTCCGCGCCGCCGGACTGCGGCGCGGCGTCCTTCGCCTCGCCGGACTCCTCGGCCTCGCCGGCGCCGCCGGAGGACTCCTCTGCGCCGCCCTCGCCGATCTTCGCGATCGTGTCGCCGACCGGCAGGGTGTCGCCCTCCTGCGCCACGATCTTGAGCACGCCGGCCTGGTCGGCCTCGTACGTCATGTTGGCCTTGTCCGTCTCGATCTCGACGAGCTCCTCACCGCGCTGGACCTCGTCTCCGTCCGACTTCAGCCACTTCAGGATCGTGCCCTCCTCCATGGAGTCGGACAGGCGGGGCATCGCGACGTCGGCCATGCCCGGGAGTGTATGAGGCGAGCGCCTCCGGCGTCAGTGCGGGGGCAGGCGGGCGACCTCGAACCAGAAGCGGTTGATCGCCTGGACGAGGGCCGTGAAGTCGTCGAGATCGAGCGGCTTGACCACGTAGCAGTTGACGCCGCGGGCGTAGCACGCGGCGATGTCGCGCGCCGAGGAGGACGTCGTGAGCATGATCACCGGCGTCGCGCGCAGCTCGGGATCGGCCTTGATCTCCTCGAGCACCTCGAGCCCGTTCTTCTTCGGCAGGTTGAGGTCGAGCAGGATCAGGTCGGGGATGCCGTCCGCGCGCAGGTGGGCGAGCGCCTGCTCGCCGTCGGCCACGGCGATCAGGTCGACGGCGACCTCGGCCTCGCGCAGCGCCTCGCGCGTCAGCCGGACGTCGCCCGCGTTGTCCTCGACGAGGAGGATCGACCGCAGGCTCACGGCTGCTCCCCGGCCGCGGCCAGCGTGAAGTGGAAGACGCTGCCGCCCTCGGGGCGCGGCGCGGCCCAGATCGTGCCCCCGTGGCGCTCGACGACCTTCTTGGCGATGGCCAGGCCGATGCCCGTGCCGGGATAGGACTCGCGCGTGTGCAGCCGCTGGAACATGCGGAAGATCCGCTCGGCGTGCGCGGGCTCGAGCCCGATGCCGTTGTCGGCCACCGTGAAGCGCCAGCCCGCGCCGTCGCGCTCCGCGGTCACCTCGACCACCGGCGTGCGGTCCTCGGGCACGAACTTGACGGCGTTGCCGATGAGGTTCTGGAACAGCTGCCCGAGCTGCGGCTCGTCGCCGAGCACGACGGGGAGGTCGCCGATCCGCACGTCGGCCGGGCGCGCGTCGTCGCCGGCGCAGACGCCGTCCGCGATCCGCTCCACCAGCGCGCGGCTCGCGACCGGGACGAGCGCGGCGCCGCTGCGGCCGGCGCGCGAGTAGGTCAGGAGGTCGTCGATCAGGTCGCGCATGCGCGCGGCGCCGTCGACCGCGAAGTCGATGAACTCGTCGGCGTCGGCGTCGAGCTGACCCGCGTAGCGCCGGCGCAGGAGCTGCAGGTAGCTCGAGACCATCCGCAGGGGCTCGGAGAGGTCGTGCGAGGCGACGTAGGCGAACTGCTCGAGCTCGGCGTTGGAGCGCTCGAGGTCGCGCGCGCGGTCCTCGAGCACGCGCTCGGCCGCGCGCCGCTCGGTGACGTCGCGCGAGAGCGCCATGCCGCCCATGATGTGGCCGAGGTCGTCGCGCAGGGGCACGATCTGGACCCAGTAGGCCGCCGTGCCGTCCGAGCTCTCCATGTCGAACGAGCGCGTCTCGCCGGCCAGCGCGGCGCGGTACTCCGGGGCCAGGCGCGCGAACGCGGCGGGGGGCACGATGTCCTCCAGCAGCCGGCCCTCGAGCGCCTCGGGGTCGTAGCCGTGGGCGCGCATGCGGTCGCCCTCGGCGACGAGCAGGCGCAGGTCGTGGTCGAACAGCTGCACGGTCGAGTCGGGCAGGCCGCCGATCAGGCCCTTGTAGCGGGCCTGGGAGATCATCAGCGCCTCGATCATCCGGCGGCGCTCGGTCACGTCCTCGATCTGGCCGACGAAGTGCATCGGCGACTCGTCGGCGGCGCGGATCAGGGAGAGGTTGATGCGCACGATGCGCGCGGCCCCGTCGGCCGAGAGGAAGCGGCGCTCGGTCGCGAGCCGCTGCGTGCGGCCGGCCAGCATCGCCTCGAGCGCCGGCGCGTCGAGCCCGCGGTCCTCGGGATGCAGGAGCTCGTCGAAGCGGCGCCCGACCAGCTCGTCCTCCGGCCAGCCCGACAGCTCGCACAGGGCGCGGTTGGCGCGCAGCAGCGTGCCGTCCGGGGCGGCGAGCATGAGCCCGACGGCGGCGCCCTCGAACGCGCCGGCGAAGCGCTCCTCGGCCTCGCGCAGCGCACGCCGCGCCCGCACGCGGTCCGACACGTCGCGCAGGACGCCGGTGAAGCACAGCTGCCCGCTCTGGACCCACGAGCCGAGCGACAGCTCGAGCGGGAACTCGGAGCCGTCGCCGCGCAGCCCCTCGACCTCGACGGTCGAGCCCATCACGCGCCCCTCGCCGGTGGCCAGGAAGCGGGCCATCCCGGCGCGGTGGGCGTCGCGGTAGCGCTCGGGCATGAGCTCGGACAGCGGGCGGCCGAGCATCTCCTCGGCCGGCCGGCCGAAGATCGTCTCGGCGCCGCGGTTCCAGAAGATGATGCGGCCGTTGAGGTCGGCCGACACGATCGCGTCGCGCGTCGAGCCCGTCACCGCGCGGAAGCGCTCCTCGGCGGCCCGCAGCTCCTCCTCGCCGTGCTTGCGGGCGGTGATGTCCTTGCCGCAGAAGAAGACGAGCTCGTCGGCCATCGAGTAGCTCGTGCTGAACACGAACCAGCGGTAGGTGCCGTCGGTCGCGCGCAGGCGCAGCTCGGCTTCGGGCCGGTCGCCGGCGCGGCCGGAGAGCACCTCGCGCTCGAACGCCTTGACGCGCTCGAGGTCGTCCGGGTGGATCAGCTCGTGGTAGCTGCGGGCGGCCAGCTCCTCCGAGGACCAGCCGAGCAGCGGCTGCCACGCGGGGTTCGTCCAGGTGAGCCGCCGGTCGGCGCCGGCCGCGCCGAGCAGGTCGTGGGTCATCGCCGAGAGCCGGTCGGCGAGGGTGTCGCCCCCCGCGAGGGGCACGGAAGCGGGCGAGTTGGCGGGGGTGGGGGGCGTCATCGTGCAGGTTCGGGCCGCGGGCGGTGCCCGTGGTCCCCCGTGCAATCGGCAGCGCTCGGTCCGGCTTGACCGGCGGGGCGATCAGCGGACGGTACTCGCCCGGCCCCGCCGCCGTACCCGCGACGGGTCGAAGCCCGCGGGGAGCTCGAGGTCGTGGGCGGCGAGCAGGTCGTCGTCCTCGAGGATCTCCTCGCACGGGCCGTCCGCGACGATCCGCCCGCCGGACAGGATCACCGCGCGCTCGCAGAGCTCGACCGCGAAGGGCAGGTCGTGCGTGACGACGAGCAGCGTGCGATCCAGCGTCTCCAGCAGGTCCAGCAGCTCGCGGCGGGCGCGCGGGTCGAGGTTGGCGGAGGGCTCGTCGAGCACGAGCAGCCGCGGATCCATGGCCAGCACGCCCGCGATGGCCACGCGGCGGCGCTCGCCCATCGAGAGCTGATGCGGGGCACGCTCCGCGGCGGACCGCATCCTGACCGCGGCGAGCGCGGCCCACGTTCGCGCGGTGACCTCCTCCTCGCCGAGCCCGAGGTTGCGGGGCCCGAAGGCGACGTCCTCGGCCACCGTGGTCATGAACAGCTGGTCGTCCGGGTCCTGGAACACCAGCCCGACCCGGGCGCGCAGCGCGGGGAGCGTGTCCGGGCCGACCCGCAGCCCGGCCACCTCGAGCTCGCCGCCGCCGCGCAGGAGCCCGTTGAGGTGCAGCATGAGCGTCGTCTTGCCGGCGCCGTTCGGGCCGAGCACGGCGACCCGCTCGCCGTGCTCGACGGAGAGGTCCAGGCCGGCCAGGACCGGGCGGCCGGCGGCGTACCCGAAGGTGAGCCCGCGGGCGTGGATCGCGCAGCTCATGCGCCCAGCTCCAGCCCGAGGCGCAGCGCGAGCGGCAGCCCGGCGAGCGCGGCGACGAAGAGCAGGTCGGCGCGCCCGAGCACCCGGGCCGGACCCGCGGCCGGCGCGCCGGACCACCCGCGTGCGGTCATCGCGACGTGGACCCGCTCGCCGCGCGCGTGGGCGCGCAGGAACAGCGCCGTGGCGAGCCTGCCGATCGCCGTGGCGTGCAGCAGGTGGCGCGGGCGGTGCCCGCGGGCCGCGAGCGCCGTGCGCATGCGGGCGAGCTCCTCGCAGAGGACGAACACGTAGCGCCAGGTGACGCCGGCGATGGCGACGAGCGCGGCCGGGGCGCGGAGGCGGCGCAGCCCGTCCAGGGCGGCGGTCACGGTCGTGGTGGCCGCGAGCAGCACGGCGCTGAGCGTCCCGACGGCGGCCTTGGCCGCGGCCGCGCCGAACACGGTCAGGCCCGCGTCGTGCACGGACAGCGGACCGATGCGGTGCACGTCGCCGCCCTGGCGCAGGAACGGCACGGAGGCGGCGGCGAGCAGCACGAGGGGGAGCACGACGCGCGCGCGGCGCCACACGGTCCGGGCCGGCACGCGTGCGCCGAGCGCGACCGCGCCGAGGAGCACGGCGCAGCCGGCCAGGAGCGGCCACGCCCCGGCCGGCGACGTCGCGGCGACGACCGTCAGCCCGGCGAGGCCGAGCAGCTTGGCGCGGGCGTCGAGCCGGTGCACCGGGCTGGACGGGTCGCCGGCGAGCCCGGCGGACTCGAGCGCGTGGAATCCGCTCATGACGCCCGCGCCGCCCGCGGCCGGTGACGGACGACGAGCAGCAGCCCGCCGGCCGCGGCGAACACGACGAGGGTGCCCGCCAGGCCGGCGAGCGCCGTCGCGAGGCGCGGGTCCTCGACGCCCGGGAAGGCGTAGCCGGGCACCGGCGCGGACTCCTGCACGGGAGCGAGCCGGCCCGCCTCGAGGAAGCCCCGGTCGGCGGCGACCTTCTCCAGCCCGTCGGGCGAGCTCGACGCGAACGGCGCGAGCGCGACGCCGAGCAGCACGGCGACCGCGAGGGCGAGGATCGTGAAGCGGCGCACGGTCAGGCTCCGATCGGCAGGGGGCGGACGGGGGAGGCGGCGGGCTCGTCGGGCGCCCAGCCGCCGATCAGGTCCGGCCGGGTCGCCATCAGCGCGGAGACGGCGGCGACGGTGATCATCGCCTCGCCGATCCCGATCACGAGGTGCACGCCGAGCATCGCCGGCAGCACGGTGCCGAGCGGCACGGTGCCCGAGAGCCCGAGCCACAGCGCCGTGCCGGCGGCGCCGGCCATCACGGCGAGCCACGCGCCGGCTCCGGCCACCGCGAGCAGCGCGCCGCGCCGGCGCGGCAGCACGCGGCGCGCGAGCAGCATCAGGCCTCCGGTCGTGAGGGCGCCGAGCACGCCCATGTCCACGATGTTCGCGCCGAGCGCGCTGACGCCGCCGTCGGCGAACACGAAGCTCTGCGTCGTCAGCACCACGGCCAGCACGAGGCAGGCGAGCCACGGGCCGAGCAGCACGGTGGCGAGCGCTGCGCCGAGGAAGTGCCCGCTCGTCCCGCCCGCGACGGGGAAGTTGAGCATCTGCGCCGCGAACACGAACGCGCCGGTGACGCCGAGCAGCGGCACGAGGCGGTCGTCGAGCCGCGCCTCGGCGCGCCGCAGGCCGACGGCCACGGCGCCGGCCGCGACGACGGCGGTGCCCGCCGCGACCTCGGGGGACAGGAAGCC
Organism: uncultured Solirubrobacteraceae bacterium; assembly: GCA_963827335.1. GTDB lineage: Bacteria > Actinomycetota > Thermoleophilia > Solirubrobacterales > Solirubrobacteraceae > DASQMT01. Next base: position 941,339 of record CAWHAP010000015.1, on the reverse strand, counting down.
GTCAGGGATGTGCATGGTGGTCGTTCTCCTGGGGGCGTGGGGCGTGGGCGCAGGCCGGGCAGAGCCCGACGATCGGGAAGTGGGAGAAGTCGCTCGCGAAGCCGGTGGCCGCGAGCACGGCCGCCCGGACGGCGTCGAGCACGTCGGGGTCGAGCGCGGCGTGCTCGCCGCAGCGCTCGCAGGCCGCGTAGCCGCGGTCGCGCCGGCCGGCGAGGGCGTAGCGCCCGGGCCCGTGCCCGACGTGCACGTGGCGCACGAGCCCGACGGCCTCGAGCGCCTCGAGGTTGCGGTAGACGCTGGCGAGGTCGAGGCCGCCGGCGAGCGACTCCGCGGTGCGCGGCCCGGTGGCGGCGAACAGCGCCCCGAGCAGCGCGCGGCGGGTGGTGGAGACGCGCATGCCGCGCGTGCGCAGCGCGACGACGGCAGCGGTCAGCGATGGCGCGGGCAGCGCCTCTGAGCGATGGGCGACGGTCATGGGTGCCTTTGGTCGAGATGCGGCGCTGCCCCCGCTCAGCCGCCTCGCCTCCCTCTTCGCGCGAGCCCGGCGAGCGGATCAGTTCGCGTCCGGCGTCACGCGAGGCGGGGCAGGGCCTGCGCCGTCAGCGCCATCCCGACGACCACGATGAGCGCCGCGGAGGCGGCCGGGATCGCGGTCACCAGGCGGCCGGGGACGGGGAGCCGGGCCAGCACGCGGCCGGCGTGCACGACCGCGAGGCCGAGCCCGGTGAGCGTCGCGGCGAGGCCGGCGGAGAAGGCCACGATCAGCACGAGGCCCAGGCCGATGCGGTGCTGGGCGACCGCGCCGAGCAGCACGACGAGCGCCGACGGGCAGGGGATCAGGCCCGCCGAGGCGCCGAGCGCGAGCAGGCTCCGGCGATCGTGATGGTGGTGATGGTGGTCGTGCCCGTGGTCGTGGTCGTGTCCGTGCTCGTGCCGGTGGTCACCGCGCGGGCGCATCCGGCCGCGCAGCACGGCGACGCCGACGCCGACCACGAGGAGCCCGGAGACGAGGTTGAGCCACGGGTAGAGCTGCTCGGGCAGGATCCATGCCGACAGGGCGAGCGCGACGACGCCGAGCGCCACGACGCCGGCGGTGTGCGTCACGGTCACGGTGGCGCCGAGCAGGATCGCGTCGCGCGAGCTGCCGCGCGTGCCGACGAGGTAGGCCGCCACCATCGCCTTGCCGTGCCCGGGCGAGAGCGCGTGCAGCGCGCCCCAGCCGAACGCGGCGAGCAGCAGGAGCACGAGCACGCCGTCGCCGTCGAGCAGGCCGGCGAAGCCGTCGCCGTCGTTCCCGCCGCCGTCGCTCACGCGCGCGGCGCCGGCGTCGAGCGTGCCGTCGCCGGGCGCGACCGCGAACGTCGCGGCGCGCACGTCGCTCGGGCTCTCGAGCAGGTCGGCCGGATAGCGCCGGAGGCCGCCGGTCGGGTCGGTCGCCGGAGCGCCGGTCCGGACCGCGGTGCGCGCGCCGGGCAGCGCCTGCACGGCCTTCCAGCCGACGCGGTCGGGGAACGTGCCGTCCCGCACCGCGACGGTCCGGGCGCCGCGCACGCCGGCGGTCAGCGGCAGCTCGAGCCGCGTCGTGCGCAGGCCGCCCTGGCCGGCGGGATGGGTGAGCCGGGGCGCCCCGGCCGGCCGCAGCGCGACCGTGCGCCCGTCGACGGTCAGCACGAGCCGCTGCGCGACCTCGGCCCGCTTGCGGCGCAGGATCTCGGCGTCGCCCAGCCCGCGCTCGCGGAACGTCGGGATCTCGGCCTGGTCGAGCAGGTAGCGCACGTCGACCCGGTCGGCGGAGATCCGCACCTGGGTGAGGTGGTTGACGGAGAAGTTGCCGAGCGGGTGGGCCGCCGCGGGCGCGGCGGCGATCCCCAGCGCGGCGGCGGCCGCGGCCAGGGCGATCCGGATCCTCATGCTGCTCCTCCTCGCAGTGCGGTGCGTGCCTGCTGGGCCTGCCAGGGCCAGCCGGCCAGGCCGCCCGCCAGCGCGACGCGCAGGTGCGCGCGGCCCTCCGCGGGCGCGCCCGCGGCGAGCGCCGCCAGGCCGGCGTGATGGCGCATGAGCGGGTCGCGGCTGCCGAGCGCGAGCGCGCGGTGCGCCCAGCGCAGCCCCGCGGCGGGCCGCCCGGCACGGGTCAGGGCCCAGCCCATGGCGTCCGCGGCGCGCACGCCGGGCGCGGCGCGCCAGGCGCGGCGGGCGAGCGCCAGCGCGCGCCGGGGCGCGCCGTGGTCGGCCTCGTAGACGGCGGTCTCGGCGTCGGTGTCGACGCCCGCGCTCCCGAGCAGCCGGCGCTCCGCGCCGACGAGCCGCAGCTCCCGCCGCGCGGCGGCGCGGCGGCCCTGGGCCAGGCGCGTCTCGCCGAGCGCCACGACGTACTCGGGCAGCGGCAGCCGCGTGGCGAGCGCCTGCCAGCGGCGGCCGGCGGCGTCCAGGTCCCCACGCGCCGCGGCGAGCCGGGCGAGCCCGGCCAGCGCGGCGGGGTACCCGGGGACCGCGGCGAGCGCGGCACGCTGCGCGCGGCCGGCGGCGGCGAGGTTCCCCCGCGCCAGCTCGAGCCCGCCGAGCAGCGACTGCACGGAGGCCGTGCTCTCGCGTCCGGCCCCGCCGGCGGCGGCCGCGCGGCGCATGGCCGCGACGGCGCCGCCGAGGTCGCCGTGCAGCTCGCGCAGGTAGGAGACGCGGGCGTAGCCGGCCAGGGTGGGCTTCGTGTCGACGAGTTGCTGCAGCTCGCGCTCGGCGGCGCCGAACCGGCCCAGCTCGACCAGCGCGTCGACGATCAGCGGGGCCGGGGCGAGCGCGCCGGGCCGCCCCGCGCGGGCGCGCCGGGCGAGCTGGAGGCCGCGGCGGAAGTCATGGCGCGAGAGGGCGAGCCCGGCGCTCGCGGCGAGCGCGTCGGGGTCGCGCGGCGCACGGGCGAGGGCGCCGCGCAGGAGGCCGTCGGCGCGCGCGTAGAAGGCGGGGTCGCCGGTCGTGCGGGCGCGGCGCAGGTAGGCCTCGGCCAGCGCGACGCGCGGGGCGGTCGCGCGCGGCGCGTCGCGCACGGCGGCCTGGAGGGCGGGGAGGTCGTCGCTGCCGTCGCGGGCGGCGGCCGCCGCGGGGGCGGCCGCGGCGGGCGCGGCCGGCTCGGGCGAGCGGAGCAGCAGGAAGGCGCCGAGGGCGGCGGCGAAGGCCAGCAGCACGGCGAGCAGTCGGGAGGTGGCGGTCATGGTCGATCCCATGCGGCGGGGCGCCCGCCCTCCGCGAGGAGGACGGGCGCCCGTGCGCGATCAGGCCGGCGGCTGGGGCACCGGCGCGTGGGTGGGCTCGACGCGCTTGAGCTTCGAGTCGAACGCGGAGTCGGGCGCGGCGACGTACGGGAACGTGCCGCGGAACGGCTTGTCGTTCTGGTCGACGCCGTCGCCGAGCGGGATCTGCTTGCCGCCCTCCTCGGGCTTCAGCAGGGCGCCCGCGATGACGCGCAGCTCGATGTCGACCACGTCGTCCGCGAGCCGGCGGCCGTTCGGGAAGCCGGCGGTGTCACCCGCCAGGACCCCGAAGCGGTTCGGGTTCGGGTTGGCCGGGACGCCGAGGTTCACCTTGAGGGTGTCCGCCGGCACCGGCGAGCTGCCGATCTGGGTCAGCCCGGGCACGCCCGTGAGGAGCGCCTGGACGATGTCCGTGCGGCCCGTCTCCTTGACGCCGAGGCCGAACAGGGCGTTCAGCAGCCTTGCCGGCTCGGGCGCCAGCGCGCCCGCGCCGAAGTTCTTGGCGTCGTTGGCGGGGGAGGTCGCGTTGTACTTGTCCTTGAGGCCGATCGGGATGATGACCTCGTTGATCAGCGGGTTGCCGAGGCGGCTGACCTGCACCCAGTCGGCCTTGGCGCGGCGCTTGCCGTGGCGGCGCACGACGGAGATCCGCTTGCGCTCCGTGGTGGCCCAGACGCCCACGACGGCGTTGCCGGAGCCCGGCCCGGACACGCCGCGCCCGTTGCGCGTCACGTCGGACTTCTGCACCTGCAGCGCGAACGCGTGCGTGTTGTAGCCGGCGACGTCGTCCTTGCCGCCGCCCTGGTTGCCCAGGCCGATGCCGGGACGGCCCGGCTTGTCGAGGTTGATGCCGTCGAACGCGACCGCGAGGTCGATGAAGAACGGATCGTCGGCCGGGCCGACGAACGACTTGCCGCCGTTCGGGATCGCCTTGACGGCGCCGGCCGCGACCTTGCCGTAGTCGGGGATCGTCTTGGGCCCGACGTTGTCGGGCGCGACGGGCAGGTCGTTCGCGATCCGCAGGGAGCGCTTGAGGTGCCCCTTCCTGTTGTAGGTCTCCCGGTACAGGTCGTACGTCTGGACGAAGTTGATGTCCGGATCGTCGACCGAGTCGACCGTGGGCGCCGCGTACAGGAAGGAGTTCGGATTGCGGAACCGCTGGCTGAACTGCCACCGGTAGGCCACGTCCTCGCGGCCGTCGCCGGTGTTGTCGATCTTGACGTAGTAGTGCGCCTTCGGATCGAGCTTGCCGAAGTACGGGCCGCTCGACGGATCCTCGAACGGGATCCAGTTGGCCACGATCGTCAGGTGGTTCGGCGCGTCCGGCGCCGTGAACGCGTAGAGGTCCGTGTTGTCCGCCGTCGGGTCGGCGAGGATCGACGGGGCCTCGCGGTGACTCGATCCGCTGCCGCTGCTCACCGCCACAGCACCGGCGGCAAGGGCGGCCACCGACGCCGCCCCGATGATGGTGGATCTGCGCATGCGCGCTCCTTGGTGGGGGTTGGAACTGCTGCCCCCCTGTGCGCGCCGCGGGCGCGGGCGGTTCTAAGACTCGTTGCGAGCGAGTCGCGCTTGCGGCGCGCCGCTGCCCGCCGTGCGGGTGCGCAGGCGGTCGGCCAGCACGGCGGCGGCGTCCGCGGCCGACAGCGGGCGGGCCAGCATGTACCCCTGGCCCAGCGGGCAGCCGAGGTCGCGCAGGCGCTCCGCGTGCTCGCGGGTCTCGATCCCCTCGGCCGTGACCTCCAGGCCGAGCGTGGCGCCCATGGCGATGATCGCCTGGACCACCGCCGCGGCGTCGGGCATGGCGAGCCCGTCCACGAACGCGCGATCCAGCTTGAGCCCGTCGAGCGGGAAGCGGCGCAGGTAGCTGAGCGACGAGTAGCCCGTGCCGAAGTCGTCGAGCACGATGCGCACGCCGAGGCTGCGCAGCGTGGCGAGCACGGCGCCCGGCGCGTCGGTCTCCTCCATCAGGGCGCTCTCCGTCAGCTCCAGGGCGAGCGCCTCGGGCGGCAGGCCGGTCTCGAGCAGCACGTCCTTGACGTCGCCGAACAGCTCGCCGCGGGCGATCTGGCGCGGTGACACGTTGACCGACACCGTGAGGTCCTCGGCGCCGGGGATGTCGCGGCGCCAGCGGGCGAGCTCGGCGCACGCCGTGCGCAGCACGTGGCGGCCGAGGGCGGCGATGAGCCCGCTGTCCTCCGCGACGGGGATGAACACGGCCGGTGAGATCGCCCCGCGCTCGGGATGCACCCAGCGCGCGAGCGCCTCGACGCCGCGCGGCCGGCCGGTGCTGAGGTCGACGATCGGCTGGAAGGCGACGGCGATCCCGTCGTCGGCGATCGCGCGGCGCAGGTCGCCCTCGAGCCGCAGCTGCTCGAACGCGTGCGCGCGCATCGCCTCGTCGTAGAGCTCGGCCTGCCCACGGCCTGAGGCCTTCGCGCGGTACATCGCGGCGTCGGCCTCGCGCAGCAGCGTCCCCGCCGCCGCGCGGCCGTGCTTGTCCATGGCGATGCCGGTCGAGCCCGACACGTACACGTCGTCGTCGCCGAGGCGGAAGGGCTCGGCCCAGGCGGCGGCGAGCCGGCGCGCGGCTTCCAGCCCGTCCCACGGACCGGAGAGGTCCTCGCACAGCACGACGAACTCGTCCCCGCCGAGCCGGGCGACGACGTCCCCTGGGCGGGCGGCGGCGCGCAGGCGGGGCGCGATCTGGCACAGCAGCTCGTCGCCCGTGTGGTGCCCGAACGAGTCGTTGACGAACTTGAACTCGTCGAGGTCGATCATCAGCACCGCGAGCGAGGTGCGCTCGCGCTCGGCGCGGGCGAGCGCCGCCTCGAGCCGCTCGACCAGGAGCTCGCGGTTCGGCAGTCCGGTGAGCGGGTCGTGCAGCGCGCGGTGCCCGAGCGCCGCGAGCGCCTCCTGGCGCTCGTCGCAGGCGAGGGCGATCACGAGCGCGGTGAGCGTGCTCACCGCGATGAAGCCCTGCGTGTGGAGCATCGCCTCGAGCCCCGCGTCGACGCCGAACGGGCCGTGCCCGCGCGCGGCGAGGGCGGTGGCGACGATCGTCGCCAGCAGCGACATCGCCGTGGCGCCCGGGAGGCGGAAGCGCATCGCCGCCCACACGAGGACCGGGAAGACGAGATAGGACGTGTCCGCGCCCTTGGACACGGAGAGGGCGAAGCCCGCGGCGAGGGCGATCAGCATCCCGGCGGCCTCGAGCGCCCGGCGGGCGGTCGGGCGGCGCCACGGGCGCGTGGCGAGCACCAGCAGCGGCGGGGTGACGACGAGCATGGCGGTGAGATCGCTCGTCAGCCACGTCTTCCACGCCACGCCGGCGGCCTCGGGAGGCAGCCCGTCGCCGGCCACGAGGGCGAGCACGCCCACCGTCGCGCTGACGAGCGCGGCGCCGGGGGCGAGCACCACGGTGAGCAGCAGGACCTCGCGGAGCCGGCGCAGCGGGCCGCGGGGCGACGACCAGCGGACGATCCCCGCGGCGGCGCCGGTCGCGACGAGCGTGTTGGCGGCGGCCTGCACGGCGACGACCCAGAGCGGGACGCCGCCGTGGACCGTGCTCGACAGCACGTCGCCGAGGAACACGCCGGCCCAGCCGCGACGGCCGAGGAGGACGAGCAGGGCGACGTCGACCCCGGCGGGCAGCCACACGGGCGACGTGTTCTCCACCGTGGCCAGCTGCAGGCTCGCGACGGCGCAGGCGAAGTGCACGGCCGCCACGAGGACGACGACGCCGAGCGCGCGCAGGGCAGGATGAAGGGGACGGGCGGTCCGCACGCCATCTTCATCGGCCGGGGGGTCGATGGACTGGAGCGCAGTGCGCCGGTGCGCGCCTGGCGGCGGCGAGGGCGGCGGGACGGAGGAGGGTGGAGGAGGCGCCGGCCGCATCAAGGGCTGCCGGCGCCCCACCACACATCGGCGACGGCGCGGGATGAGGAGGGGGTGCGCCGCTGCCTTCAGCGAGGGGAGGGGATGAGTCTCGCTACTCCGTTCTTCGGCACGTCGCCCGGCGGCCTTTAGAGCGAACCCATCCGAGAAGTCCCGCACGTCGGGACCGACGCACGGTCCTGTTCGCGGACGGGTTCTAGCCCGGCTGCCAGCGCCGCCAGCGGCGCACGAAGTCCTCGGCGTCGAGCTGCGCGAGGTCGGCCTTCAGCGCCCGCGAGAGGCGGCCGGTCTGTGCCGGCGCGGTGTCCCAGAACAGCGTGACCTCGCCCGAGGCGATGTCGACGATCTCGACCTGGTCGACGCGCTCGGGATGGGCGAGCGCGGCAGGCCCGCGGCCGCCGCGGCGCACGATCAGCTCGTACGAGCGGTTGGCTCTCACGCGACCGCCGCCAGCGCCTCCGCGGCGCGCTCGAGCTCCCGGTCGCCATGGAACACCGTGCCGCCGACCCGGACCGCGGGCACGGACGTCACGCCGGCGGCCGTGGCATGCGCGGTCGCGTCCTCGAGCCGCCGCCGCGTGCTGCGCAGCGCGGCCGACTTGATCACCGCCGCCGGGTGCATCTCCGCCGCGGCGGCGGCCATGAGGACCCAGTCGCGCTCCCCGAGGTCGCGCCCGGCGGCGAAGGCCTGGCGGAACGCCGCCATCGAGTAGGCGACCACGCGGCCGGTCTGCTTGGCGTAGGTCGCGACGAGCATCGCCCACTCCGTGTCGGCGGGCAGCTCGGGCGGCCAGTGCAGCGCCATCACCCCGTAGCGCGCGGCCCGCTCCTCCACGTCGGCCTTGAAGATCGCCTCCTCCTCCGCGCAGCGGAAGCCCCCGGTGCGGTCCAGCCGCACCGGGATGAACTCGGGCACCGTCCCGAGCACGTGCACGACGCGCTCGGCCGCCAGGTAGGCGTCGGGAGACGCGAGGTCGTAGTAGAAGGCAGCTTCCACGGCGTCAGCCGTGGACCAGCCAGCCGTCCGCGGCGCGCGCGGCCTCCATGACGCCCTCGGAGAACGTCGGATGGCCGTGGACGATCCGCGCCACCTCGGCGTAGCCGCCCTCCAGCGCCTTGGCGTTGACCAGCTCCTGGATCAGGTCGACGGCCTTGGCGCCCACGATGTGGCCGCCCACGAGCTCGCCGTAGCGCTTGTCGCCGATGATCTTGATCACGCCGCCGCGGTCCCCGTAGACCGTGCCCGCGCCGACCGCGCCGTACTGGAGCTTGCCGACGACGATGTCGAGGCCCTGCTCGCGCGCCTGCTCCTCCGTCAGCCCGAACGAGGCGACGTTGGGGGAGCAGAACGTGGCGCGCGGGATGTCGATGTGCTCGAGCGCATGGGTCTCCATGCCCGCGGCGTCCTCGACGGCGATGATCCCCTCGTCGGAGGACTTGTGCGCGAGCGCCGGGCCGCGCACGATGTCGCCGATCGCGTAGACGTCGCGCACCGACGTGCGCTGGCGCCCGTCGACCGAGATCAGCCCGTTGTCGTCGAGCTCGACGCCGGCCTCGTCGAGGCCGAGGTGCTCGACGTCGGGCCCGCGGCCCGCGGCGATCACGAGCCAGTCGGCCTCGGCGTGCTGGTCGCCGTAGGCGAAGCGCACCGAGCTGTCGGTGGTGCCGACGTCCTGCACGAGCGTGCCCGTGTGGATCTCGATGTTCTGCTTGGCGAGCCCGCGGCCGGCGACCTTGGAGATGTCGGCGTCCTCGGTGGGCAGCACGCGGTCGAGCGCCTCGAACAGCTGCACCTGGGTGCCCATGCGGCCGTACGCCGAGGCGATCTCGGCGCCCGACGCGCCGGCGCCGATCACGGCCAGCGTCCGGGGCAGCTCTTCGAGCGCCCACGCCTCCTCGGTGCCGATCACGCGGCCGCCGAAGCTCGTGCCGGGCACGGGCTTGGGGACCGAGCCGGTGGCGAGGATCACGGTCTTCGCCTCGTAGAGGTCGTCGCCGACGCGGACGTTCGCGTCCTTCGTCACGGCGCCGACGCCCTCGATGACGTCGATCTTGTTCTTCTTCATCAGGCCGCCGACGCCGCCGGTGAGCGTCTTGATGACCTTGCGGCGGCGCTCGCCGACCGCGGCGAAGTCGATCGAGCGCTCGGGCACCGTGATGCCGAAGTCGGAGGACTCGTCGATCTCGGAGATGATGTCGGCGACGCGGAGGACGGCCTTCGCCGGGATGCAGGCGTAGTTCAGGCACCGGCCGCCGATGACGTCCTTCTCCACCACGGCGGTCTTCATGCCGAGCTGGGCCGCGCGGATCGCCGCCACGTACCCGCCCGGCCCGGAACCGATGACGATGCAGTCGTAACTCTCGGGCATGGTGGCGCTTGAGGCTAGCCGACCGGCTCCTGCGGCCGCCGCGCGGGCAGCTGGATCCGGGCCATGGCGCGGATCAGGTACCAGAACAGCGGGCTCGCGATCGCGATGATCGCCAGGCACAGGAGCACCGCGGTGACGTTGGCGGCGACGAGCAGGCTGATCGCCGAGAAGAGGATCGCGATGCCGAGCAGCGCCTCGAAGCCGAGCACGGCCCAGTAGCGGCACTGCCACATGCCGACCGCGGCGGCCGCCATCACCGCGGCGAAGATCAGCACGCCCGCGGCCGGCTGGCGCTCGCCCTGCACCTCGTAGCCCGCGGCGAGCAGCGCGAGGTTGCCGAGGCCGAGCAGCGCGGCGAGCACCGCCGCGAAGGTCACCGCCCGCGGCCGCTCGCCGGGGGCGAGCGGGACGAGCTTGGCGCGCGCCTCCTCGTCCTTCATCCGGCCGCGCGCGTAGCCGCGCGCCATGCGCTCCTCGGGCGTCGTGCCCGCCGCGCGGCGGCTACGCCTGCCCAACGGGCACCTCCAGCGCGGCGCGCAGCGCGCGCGCCGCGGCCTCCGGGTCGGCCGCCTCGGTGATCGCGCGCACCACGACGATGCGCCGCGCGCCGTGCCGCGCGACGTCGCCGACGTTGCCCGCGTCCAGCCCGCCGATCGCGAACCACGGCGTCGTGAGGTTGGCCGCCGCCCACGCGACGTACTCCGTGCCGGCGGCCGGCCGCCCGGGCTTCGTCGGCGTCGCGTGCACCGGGCCGACCGCGAGGTAGTCCACGTCCGGGTCGGCGTCCGCCGCCGCGCCCTGCTCCGGCGCGTGCGTCGACCGGCCGACGATCCGGTCGGGCCCGACCGCCGCGCGGGCCGCGGCGACCGTCATGTCGTCCTGGCCCACGTGCACGCCGTCGGCGCCGCACGCGTCGACCAGGTCGGGCCGGTCGTTGAGCACGAAGAGCGCGCCGGCGCGGTCGGCCGCGGCCCGGAACGCGCGCGCCGCCGCGACGGTCGCCGCGTCGTCCAGGGCCTTGTCGCGCAGCTGGATCAGGTCGACGCCGCCCCGCAGCGCCGCGTCCAGGAACGCCTGCGGCCGGGCGTCGCAGACGAGGTACAGGCGGGCCGAGGCGATGCGCTCGCGCGGGGTCATCCTGGGCGTAGTCAAGCAGGCGTCGCGCGCTACGCTTTCCGCCATACGGGAGCCCGCAACCGGGCTGAGAGGGCGCCACCGGGGCGCCGACCGTCGAACCTGATCCGGGTCGTGCCGGCGTAGGGAAGGAGTGAGCCAGTCCTGTCGGTGGAACAAGCCAAGCCGGACGTCGCCGTCGTCGGCGGAGGACCGATCGGCCTCGCGAGCGCGTGGTACGCCGCGCGGCGCGGGCTCGACGTCTGCGTGCTCGACGCGGGCGAGCCCGGCGCGTGGCACGTCGCCGCGGGCATGCTCGCGCCGGTCGCCGAGGCGCAGTTCGGCGAGCAGCCGCTGCTCGAGCTGAACCTGCGCGCGTCCGCCGGCTTCCCCGCCTTCTGCGCGCTGCTCGCCGACTCCTCCGGGCGCGACCCCGGCCTGCGCGAGACCGGCACGCTCGTCGTGGCGCGCGACCGCGACGAGGCCGAGGAGCTCGACCGCCTGATCGCCTACCGCCGGCGCGTCGGCCTGGAGGTCGAGCGGCTGCTCCCGACGCAGGCCCGCCGCCTGGAGCCCGCGCTCGCCCCGACCGTGCGGCTGGCGCTCGAGGTCGCGGGCGACCACTCCGTCGACCCGCGCCGGCTCGTCGCGGCGCTCGAGGCGGCGGTGCGCGCCGCCGGCGGGACCGTCCGCTCCGGCGCGCCCGCCACCGGGCTCGTGGTCGCGGGGGAGCGGGTCACGGGCGTCGCGCTGGAGGACGGGACGACGGTCGCGGCCGGCGCCGTCCTCGTCGCCGCCGGCGCGCCCACGGCGCGGCTCGAGGGCCTGCCGCCGGGCGCCGCGGTCCCCGTCCGCCCCGTGAAGGGCCAGCTGCTGCGCCTGTGCGACCCGAACGGCCCCGGCCTGATCGGGCGCACCGTGCGCACCCGCGACGCCTACCTCGTCCCGCGCGCCGACGGCCGCTACGTGCTCGGCGCGACGATGGAGGAGCGCGGCTGGGACACGACGCCCACCGCCGGCGGCGTGTACGAGCTGCTGCGCGACGTGTCCGAGGTCGTCCCCGGCGTGCTCGAGCTGGAGCTCGAGGAGCTGCTCGTGGGCCTGCGCCCCGCCACGCCGGACAACCTGCCCGCGGTCGGCGCCGGCGCGCTCGACGGCCTGTTCTGGGCCACGGGCCACTACCGCAACGGGATCCTGCTCTCCGGCCTCTCGGGCGAGCTGGCCGCCGCCGCGCTGTGCGGCGAGCCGCTGCCCGCCTGGGCCGCCGCCGCGGATCCCCGCCGCTTCGCGCCGGTGCCGGCATGACCGTCGTGGTCAACGGCGAGCCGCGCGAGCTGGCGCCCGGCACGACGGTGAGCGGCCTGCTGGCCGTGCTCGAGCTGCCCGGCGACGGGCGCGGCGTCGCGGTGGCGGTCGACGCCGAGGTCGTGCCGCGGGGGCAGTGGGAGACCACGCAGATCGACGACGGCGCGCGGGTCGAGGTCCTGCGCGCCATCCAGGGAGGCTGAAGCATGAGCGTCACCGACATCCAGACCGATCCGCTGACGATCGCCGGGGAGCAGATGGGGTCGCGGCTGCTGCTCGGCACGGGCGGGTTCCGCTCGCTCGAGGCGATCGCCGCCGCGGTCGAGGCGACCGGCACCGAGCTGGTCACGGTCGCGCTGCGCCGCGTCGATCCGTCGGCGCGCGGCTCGATCGTCGACGTGCTCGACGCCGCCGGCGTGCGGCTGCTGCCCAACACCGCGGGCTGCTTCACGGCGCGCGACGCGGTCCTCACCGCCAGGCTGGCGCGCGAGGCGTTCGGCACCGACTGGGTCAAGCTCGAGGTGATCGGCGACGACCGCACGCTCCTGCCCGACGCGCCGGCGCTGCTCGAGGCCGCCGAGGAGCTCGTCGACGACGGCTTCGTCGTGCTGCCCTACACGAACGACGACCCGATCCTCGCGCGCCGCCTGGAGGACGTGGGCTGCGCCGCGGTGATGCCGCTGGGCTCCCCGATCGGCTCCGGGATGGGCCTGCTCAACACGTACAACCTCCGCCTGATCCGCGAGCGCGCCGGCGTGCCGGTGATCCTCGACGCGGGCGTCGGCACCGCGTCCGACGCCGCGCTGGCGATGGAGCTCGGCTGCGACGCCGTGCTGTGCGCGAGCGCCGTCTCGCGCGCCGAGGACCCGACGGCGATGGCCCGGGCGATCCGGCTCGGCGTCGAGGGCGGCCGGCTCGCCTACCGCGCCGGCCGCATCCCCCGCCGCCTGCACGCGACGGCGTCCACCCCCGAGGACGGGGTCGCGGAGTTCTGAGCACACCCGCCGCGGATGCGCTGTTCGACGCCTGGGAGCGGGCCTGGTCCGGCCGCGACCCGAAGGCGTTCGATCCGCTGTGCCATCCGGACGTCCACTACGAGGACCCGCTGACGTCCGAGCCGCTCCGGGGCGCGTCGGCGATCGCCCGCCGCGCCGCCCGCCTGTGGGCGGCGTTCCCCGACGCGCGGCTCCAGCCGATCGGCCCGCGGCTCTGCGACGGCACGCATGCGAGCGCGCCGGCGAAGCTGCTGGGCACGCACCGGGAGCCGCTCGACGGGCTCGCCGCGACGAACCGGAACGTGTGCGTCCACGTGGTCTTCTTCGCCGAGCTGCGCGACGAGCGCCTGTACCGCGTGCGGGCGTTCTTCGACGTGTACGGCGTGGCCGTCACGCTCGGCGTGCTCCCGCGCGCTGGGACGCTGGGCGAGAAGGCGCTGCTGATGCTGCGCGGCTTCGGCTTCCCGCGCGGCTAGGCCAGCTGCACGCGCAGCGGCTTGTGGTCCGAGAGCGGGCCGGCGTCGAGCAGCTCGAGCTTCCCCTTGGCGGGCCGGGCGGCGACCATGAAGTGATCCACGTGGTGCCCGGCGACGTGCTTGAGGCCCGGCATCTGGGGCCTGAGCGAGTTCAGGTCCCCGCCGAACACGAGCGGCTGGCCGCCGGCCCATCCGAGCGCGGTCTCCGCGGCGAGGTAGAGGTCCGCGCGGCGCTGCTCGGGCGGCTGGTTCGAGGCGTGGATGTTGGTCACCCAGCCGCCGTCGCGCAGCGCGATCCCGTGCAGCACCCGGCGCTCCGGCTTGCGGGTCAGCTCGCGCTCGCGGTGCTCGACGATCGCGCCGCGGCGGACGAGGATGGCGTTCGCGCCGCCGCCGTTGGACTTGAGCAGGTCGGGGTTGCGGGCGGAGATCTCGCGGCGCAGGAAGAGCAGCTCGTTGCGCGACGTGAGCGCGCTGCGCGCCGTCGCGCCCGTCGCGCGGGCCAGCGGATCCGGCCACCACGGCGGGACCTCCTGCAGCAGGGCGACGTCCCAGCTCCAGCCGTCCAGCGTGCGGGCGAACTCGTTGAAGAGCGAGCGGCCCGACGGCGGCTGCGAGCGGCCATGGAACAGGTTCCAGCTGAGGACCTCGATGCGCGCGAGGCTACCGGACTCGAACCGGCCCGGAGCGCGCGGCGCCGGTCGCCGCGGCGACCGGCGCGTCCCTAGACTGGCCGCCTTGCCGCGCCACCTCCTCACCGGGGCCGAGCTCTCGCCGGCCGAGCTGGACGGGCTGCTCACCCGCGCGCTGGAGCTGAAGGCCGAGCCGCTCGCCTCGCGCGTGCTCGAGCACCGCACGATGGCGCTCGTGTTCGAGCACCCCTCGACCCGCACGCGCACCTCGTTCGAGGCCGGCGTCGTCGAGCTCGGCGGGCACCCGATGGTGCTGCGGCCGGGCGAGCTGCAGCTCGCGCGCGGGGAGGCCGTGCGCGACACGGCGCTCGTGCTCTCGCGCCACGTCGCTGCGATCGGGCTCCGCACGGGATCCGAGGCGTCGCTCGCCGAGCTCGCCGAGCACGCGACCGTGCCCGTGGTGAACATGCTCTCGCCCGACCACCACCCGTGCCAGGCGCTCGCCGACCTGCTCACGCTCCGCGAGGCGTTCGGGGACCTCCAGGGCCGCAGGCTCGCGTACGTCGGCGACGGCAACAACGTGGCCCGGTCGCTCGCGGTCCTGGGCACGCTCGCCGGCCTGGAGGTCGCGATCGCCGCGCCGGACGGCTACCAGCTCGAGGCGGGCGCGGGGGCGCAGCTGACCAGCGACGCGGCCGAGGCCGCGGCCGGCGCCGACGTGCTCTACACCGACGTCTGGGTGTCGATGGGCGACGACGAGGCGACGGCCGGGGCGCGCCGCGCCGCGCTCGCCGCCTACCGCATCGACGACGCGCTGCTCGACCGCGCCGCCCCGGGCGCGTTCGCCCTGCACTGCCTGCCGGCCCATCCCGGCGAGGAGATCACGGCGGAGGTGCTCTACGGCGGGCGCCAGCGGATCTGGGACCAGGCCGAGAACCGGCGCCATGCCCAGAAGGCGCTGCTCGAGCTGCTCCTCACGTCCGCAGGGTAGGGTCGCGCGATGGCGCAGCGCGATCTCGTGACCATCTCGCGCGCACGTCTGCAGGCCGTCGTCGACGAGGCCGTGCAGCGCGGGCGGATCGGCCGCAACGACGCCGCCGCGCTGGTCGCCGACCTGCTCGCCGTGCCCGTCGAGGCCGCGCGGCGCGCGACGGGCCTCGGCCCGGGGTTCCCCGTCACCGGCTACGACGACCTCACCGCCGCCGAGGTCGTGCGCGAGCTCGACGGCATGAGCGCGGCCGACCTGCGCAAGGTGCGCGAGTACGAGCGCGCCAACGCGAACCGCAAGACCGTCCTCGCCGCGGTCGACCGCGCGCTGGCCTGAAATCCGCGCGGGTACCCTGGAGAGGTGGCCTCCACCCCCGCTTCCACGCGCCCTGCCCGGGGCGCCGAGCTCGAGCTCACCGTCGACACCCTCGCGCACGGGGGCAACGGCGTCGCGCGGCTCGACGGCTACGTCGTCTTCGTCGCGGGCGCGCTCCCCGGCGACCGGGTGCGCGCCGTCGTCGGCAAGTCCAAGCGCGCCTACGCCGAAGCGCGCGCCGTCGAGATCCTCGAGCCGTCGCCCGACCGCATCGCGCCCGTCGCCGACCATCCCGGCGCGCCCTGGCAGGTGCTCGCCTACGAGCGCCAGCTCGAGGTCAAGGCCGAGCAGGTGGGCGACGCGCTGCGCCGGATCGGGAAGCTCGAGGGCTTCGACCAGGAGCCGATCGTGCCGGCGGTCGAGCAGTGGCGCTACCGCAACAAGCTCGAGTACTCGTTCGGGGAGGCCGAGGACGGCACGCTCGTCTGCGGCTTCCACGCGCCCGGGCGGTTCGACCGGATCCTGCCGATGGACGACTGCCTGCTGGCCTCCGAGCGCGGCAACGCCGCGCGCGAGCAGGCGCTGGCGTGGGCGCGCGCGCAGGGCCTGTCGGCCTGGGACCGGCGCGACGGGCGCGGCCTGCTGCGCAACCTCGTCGTGCGCGAGGGTCGCCGGACGGGCGAGCTGCAGGTGCGCCTCGTCACCTCGCCCGGTGCGATCGACACGGACTCCCTCGCCGCCGCGGTGGACTGCGAGGGCCTGTTCTGGACGCAGGCGCCCGGGCTCGGGGAGACCACCGTCGGCGGGGAGACGAAGCGCATCGCCGGCTCCAAGCGGCTGCGCGAGCAGCTCGGCGACCTGGAGTTCCTGATCTCCCCCGAGGCGTTCTTCCAGACGAACACCGAGATGGCCGAGGTGCTCTACGGCGCCGCCGTCGACCTCGCCGCCCTGCGCGGGTCCGAGCGGGTGTTCGACCTCTACTGCGGCATCGGCACGATCGGGCTCTCGCTGGCGAGCCGCGCCCGCGAGGTGATCGGCGTGGAGATCGTCGAGCCCGCCGTGTCCGACGCGATCGACAACGCCCGCCGCAACGAGATCACGAACGCGTCGTTCTTCGCCGGCGACATCCGGCTCGCCATGCGCGAGCTGGTCGAGCAGGCGGGCAAGCCGGACGTCGCCGTCATCGATCCGCCGCGCGCCGGGCTGTCGCAGAAGATCGTGCGCCGCATCGTCGAGGCCGCGCCGAAGCGGATCGTCTACGTGTCCTGCAACCCGACGACGCTCGCGCCGAACGCGGCGCAGCTCGTCGAGGCGGGCTACGAGCTGCAGCGCGTGCAGCCGGTCGACATGTTCCCGCAGACGCCGCACATCGAGTGCGTGGCCGTGCTCGAGGCCGGCCCCGGCGGCGTGCGCAACCCCGACCGCGACTGACCGGTGGCCGTCTCCTTCGCGGTCGGGCTCCCGAACGTCCGCGAGTACGCCGACCCGCGCCTGCTGGTCGAGCTGGCGGTCGCCGCCGAGGCGGCCGGCTGGGACGGCGTGTTCGTGTGGGACCACATCGCGCGCGAGGAGGACGCGGCGATCCCGGCGACCGATCCCTGGATCGCGCTCGCGGCGATCGCGGCGCGGACGGAGCGCGTGCGGCTGGGGGCGATGGTCACGCCGCTGTCGCGCCGGCGGCCGTGGAAGGTGGCGCGCGAGACGGTCGCGCTCGACGTCCTCTCGGGCGGCCGGCTGACGTTCGGCGTCGGGCTGGGCGGCGGCGTCGCGAACGAGTTCGCGGCCTTCGGCGAGGAGGACGGCGCGCGCGGCCGGGCGGACCTGCTCGACGAGGGGCTCGAGGTTCTCGAGGGCCTCTGGAGCGGCGCGCCGTTCTCGCACGCCGGCGAGCGGCTGACCGTGCGCGACGCGCAGTTCCTCCCGCGCGCCGTGCAGGAGCCGCGGATCCCCGTCTGGGTCGCCGGCCGCTGGCCCAACCGCCGCCCGTTCCGGCGCGCAGCGCGCTGGGACGGCATGTTCCCGGTCTTCGACGGGGCCGAGCAGCCGCCGCCCGAGGCGCTCGCCGAGGCGGTGCGCTACACGCTGGCGCACCGCGAGGACGAGGGCCCGTTCGACGTCGCGATCGAGGCGGCGTCGGAGCCGGGCGACGCCGAGCTGGTCGCGGCGTACGGGGCGGCGGGCCTGACGTGGTGGGTGGAGCGCGTCGGCTGGTTCCGCGGCTCGCTCGACGCGATGCGGGCGCGGGTGGACGCGGGGCCGCCCGGGGCGGCGTAGCGCCGGGCCCTACGCGGCCTGCGCCCACCCGCTCGCCGGCGCGCCGAAGCTCCACAGCGCACGGGCGATCGCCCGGTAGGCGTCGGCGTTCTGGCTCATCCCGCAGTGCGACGCGCGGACCTCGACGCACGAGGCGTCCGGGTCCAGGCACGAGCGCCAGTCGACGATCCCGTCCGAGCGGGAGTAGAGCGACACGAAGCCGACCTCGCGGGGGAAGGGGCCCTCGAGCGCGGCGCGGAACTGCGCGCAGCAGTCGCCGCGCAGGCAGCGCCACGAGATGAGGCCGGGCACCGGCCCGCTGCCGAGCGCCGCGACCACGCCCACCTGGGCGAGCACGACGGGATGGACCGCGAGCTGGGACATCAGCGGGGAGCCGAGCCCGATCACGCCGGACACGAGGTCGGGCCGGCGTGCGCCGAGGGCCTTGGCGAACACGCCGCCGCGGCTCTGCCCGACGATCGCCACGCGGTCGCCGGTCCGCTGGGCGAGCGCCTCGAGGCGCTCCTCGATCCGCGTGCACGCCGCCTCGGAGCACGCGACGTTGGCGCGGATGCCGGCGCGCTTCGTGTGCCAGCCGGCGGCGCGCAGCCACTGCGTCATGGTGCCGAGCGAGCCGTCGCCGGCCAGGAAGCCCGGGAGCAGCAGCACGCCGCGGCCGCCGCCCTCCGGCACGCCCTCGCCGCGGAACACGTCCGAGCGCCGCAGCCCGGCCCATTCGAGCCCGATCCGTCCCTCCCGCCACAGCGGCGGGATGGCGAGGAGGTGGGGATACGGGAGCGCCATGGCAGGGTGGGTGTCTACCCGATCTGCCGCAGTTTGGGCGGTCGGGCGGACGAATCCTTGTGCGGAATGTGCCAGAACAACGCGGCGCCGCATCCCGCGCTTGCGTGTGCGAGCATCGGGCCCATGCGCGCCGCCACCATCCGCGACGGCGAGATCACGGTCCAGGAGCACCCGGACCCCGAGCCGCAGGCCGGTGAGCTGCTCGTGCGGGTCCGGGCCGCCGGCCTCAACGGCGCCGACATGCTCCAGCTGAAGGGCCGCTACCCGCCCCCGCCGGGCTCGCCGCCCGACATCCCGGGGCTCGAGCTGGCCGGCGAGGTCGTCGCGCTCGGCCGCGACGCGCGCCGCTTCGAGGTCGGCGACCGGGTGATGGCGGTCGTGGGCGGCGGCGGGCAGGGAGAGCTCGCGGTCGTGCACGAGCGCGCCGCCATGCCGGTCCCCGAGGAGCTCGACTGGACGGCCGCCGGCGGCGTGCCGGAGGCCTTCACCACGGCGCACGACGCGCTCTTCACCCAGGGCGGGCTCGAGGTCGGCGAGCGCGTGCTCGTGCACGGCGCGGCGGGCGGCGTCGGCACCGCGGCGGTGCAGATCGCCACGATGGCTGGCGCGCGCGTGACCGCGACGGTGCGCGACCCGCAGGCGCGCGAGGCGATCACCGCCCTCGGCGTCAAGGCGATCGAGCCCGAGGGCTTCACCGACCACGGCCCGTTCGACGTCATCCTCGAGCTCGTGGGCGGGCCCAACCTCGCGGGGAACCTGAGCGCGCTGGCCGACCGCGGGCGGATCTGCATCGTCGGCATCGGGGCGGGCGCGAAGGCCGAGCTGAACCTGGCCGCGCTCATGGGCAAGCGCGGGACGATCCACGCCTCGGTCCTGCGTGCCCGCTCGCTCGAGGACAAGGCCGACGCCGCCCGCCGCGTGGAGCGCGCCGTGCTGCCCGGGTTCGCGTCCGGCGACCTCAGCGTGCCGGTGACGGCGACGTTCCCGCTCGACGCGGTCGCCGACGCCTACGCCCGCTTCCAGGCGGGCTCCAAGCTCGGCAAGGTCGTGCTCGAGCTCTAGACCGGCTCGTCGAGCGTCTCGGGGTCCAGCGGGGCGGTCTCCGCCGCGTGGACGGTGCAGAGTGCGGGGCCGCCCGCCTCCATGGCCTGCTCGAGCTCGGCCGCCGTCAGCTTCGCGCCGCACTCCTCGCAGTGCTCGCCGATGGTCTCGAGCGTGCGCTCCTCGAGGTCCATGCCGCGAGTCTAGCGCCGATCTCCTCGACGGGTGTTCGAGCCGGAGCCGTCGGGTCACGACCTAGACTGGAACGCCCATGGCGTGCCGAACCCCCCTGCTCGCAGTCCTGCTCCTCGCGCTGCTCGCGAGCCCCGCGGCGGCCTCCGCCGCCCCGCTGCCGCTCAAGCCCAAGAAGGACGACTCGCCGCTCGGCAACGAGCGCCTGTCGAACGAGCGCACGCTCACGCGCTGGGCGTACACGAACCTGCGCGGCGCGATCCGCGCCAAGCCGTCCGAGTCGGGCAAGGCCGTCGGCAGGCTCCGCTGGAACACCGAGGACGGCCTGCCGGAGGTCTACATCGCGCTGCAGTCGCGGCTGCACGAGGACGACGAGCAGGCCTGGATCCAGATCCGGATCCCCGGCCGCCCCAACGGCCGCACCGGCTGGGTCCGCGAGGAGCAGCTGTCCAACCTGAAGGCGATCCGGACGTTCCTGACCATCGACCGCGCGAAGCTCCGCGCGACGCTGCGCAAGAACGGGAAGACGATCTGGAGCTCGTCCGTCGGCGTCGGCGCGCCGGGCACGGTCACGCCGAAGGGCGACTTCTGGATCCGCGAGCGGCTGAAGAACCTCGGCGGCAGCCCGATCTACGGGCCCTGGGCGTTCGGCACCTCCGCGTACTCCGACACGCTCACGGACTGGCCGGGCGGCGGCGTGGTGGGCATCCACGGCACGAACCAGCCCGAGCTCATCCCGGGCCGGCCCTCCCACGGCTGCGTCCGCGTCCCGAACGCCAAGATCAACCGGCTGGCCAGGCTCATGCCCGTCGGAACCCCCATCAGGATCCGATAAGAGGGCGAAGCCCGGTCAAGCCCAGACATGGATGTCTGGCATGCCGATCAGAACGCGGTCCGGATGACCCGCGGAGCACTCCAACCGATCGGTGGCGCCCTCAGTACGGGGGAAAATCCGCGTACCAGTCGCCGAGGCGGCGGAACGCGGTCCAGAAGGCGCGCTTCGCGGACTCCTCGTCGAGCGCGTGGTCGATGTTCGGCGTGTAGAGCGCCTCGATCGACGGCGTCAGCACCTGGATCTCCCCCTCGGCCGGCGCGACCTCGCGGGCCAGCGGCAGCGCGAGCTCGTTGAGCGTCTCGAGCGCCTCCGGCCCCATGACCACGACGATGCGCGGCTGGACGATCGCGATCTCCTCGACCAGCCGCGCGATGCACTCCGGCGCGGCGAGCGAGGTGTCGGCGACCGGGCACTTGACGCACAGCGTCCCGTAGACGGCGAGGGGGTCGATCTCCAGCCGCTTGAGCGACTTCATCAGCGCGGTCCCGGAGCGCCCGTAGAACGCGACGCCCTCCTCGATCTCCGAGGCGGTCGGCGCGTACTTGAGCAGCAGGATGTCCGCCTGCGGGTGGCCCGAGCCGAGGATCGGCATCAGGCTGCCGCGCGGGCAGGCCGTGCAGCCCTGCAGGTCGCGCGTGAAGTGGTTGAGCTCGCGGATCGCGCGCTCGAGGTACTTCTCGCGGATCTCGTCGTCGGTGGCGGGCATCTGACCGACGGGTTTGGCCGTGCCGCCCGGTTCCCCTTTCCCGTGCATCAACGATTGCGCCCGGAGGTGGCGCGGCGGATCTTCCGCTCGCGCGCGGCGCGCCGCGCGGCGGGCGGCGTCGCGCGCGTCTGCAGGAACTTCAGCGCCTGGACCTGCGCGTAGTAGAGCGACGACGGGCGGCCGACGATGTCGGCGTCGGCGAGCGAGGCGAGGAACTCCTCCGGCCCGTCGAAGTCGCGCATGCGGATGCGCAGCGAGCCGAGGCCCTGCGCCACGTGCGCGTCGGACCCGGCGCCTCCGACGATGCGGTACTTGGCCGCGAAGCGCACGGCCTCCTCGTTGTAGGCCGGGATGGCGATGCGCGGGTTGAACACCTCGATCGCGTCGAGGTCCTCGACGACCGCCAGCAGGTGCTCGTAGTCGGGCACGGAGTGCATCCGGTCGAACGGGTGCGGCACGTAGACGAGCCCGCCCTGTGCGCGGATCGCGGCGATCGTCGCCTCGAGCGTCATGCCGCGCGGGATCTTCTCCTCGAGGAACAGGCCGATCACCTCGCCCTGGGTGCCGGTCATCACCTCCTCGCCGACGATCACCTTGACGCCGTACTCCTCGGCCTTCGCGCGCGCGTCCAGCGCGCCGGAGATCTCGTTGTGGTCGGTGACGGCGATCGCCCCGAGGCCCTCGTCGCGCGCCGTGGCCAGCAGCACGTCCACGGGCGTCGCGCAGTCCGAGGAGTGGTCGGTGTGCATGTGCAGGTCGACGTCGATCACGGGCCGCGCGGCCAGCCGCGCGCGGACGGGGCCGCCGGCGCGCGGCGCGTGCCGGCGCGCGGCGACCTCGGCGTAGAGCGCCTCGAAGCGCTCGGCCACCGCGCTCCAGGCGAGCTCGGGCGCCGCCGCGGCCACGGCGCCGGACAGCCGGGCCCGCAGCTCCTTGTCGGTCAGCAGCCGCTCGAGCTGCGCGGCGAGCCCGTCGGCGTCACCCACGCCGAACAGCAGCCCGCGCTCACCGCCCCGCAGGATCTCCTCGTAGGCCGGCAGGCGGGACGCGACGGGCACGGCGCCGGCCCCGATCGCGCGCACCAGCAGCCCCGGCGCGGGCGCCTGGCCGACGGAGGCCGCGACGACGACGTCGGCGGCGGCGAGGACGTCCTGCTCGGTCCCGTCCTCGGCCGTCACGACCTCGACGCGCTCGCGCAGGCGGCTGCGCAGCGAACTCGTGCGGGCGCCGGACGGGGTGAACACGGTGGCGCGCCAGGCCGGCTCGTCGGGCAGGCGCCGCAGCGCGCGCAGGAACAGCCGCAGCGCCTGGCGGTCCTCGTGGTCGACGAAGGCGAGCCGCAGCACGTCGCCCGGCGGGCGCGGCGGGCTCGTCTCGGCGCCCGGCCCGAGCACCTGGTAGCGCGCGGGGAACGCCCGCTCCATCAGCTCCCGCGTGGCCTCGAAGGACGCCGTGCGCGCGTCGAGGCGCCCGAAGAAGCGCTCGACGAAGCGGCGCGCCACCTGCGTCGAGATGACCCGCTCGGCGGGCGCATGGAACGTCCCGACGTTGAGCGCGCGCGAGTGGCGCAGCGCGACCGAGGCCGTGCTCGGCGCGAACGGCTCGTGGACGTGGACGAAGTCGAGCGGCGCGGCGCCGAGGACGTCGCTGACGGTGCGCGCGACGTCGAGCGGCGGCGCCGGCGCCGTGCCCCGCCGGGCGGGCGGGCGCGGCAGCAGCTCCCCGACGCCCAGCACCCGCACGCCGCCGGGCTCGAAGAGCTCGCCCGCCCGGATCAGCCGGCGCGACTCGCGCACCAGCTCCGGGGAGCGCGACGGCGCGAGCACCACGATCCGGTGCCCGCGCGCGGCCAGGCCGTCCGCGAGCGACCGCACGAAGGCGTTGACCTCGTGCTCGTCCTCCCACGGATGGGGCGTCACCTGCGCGATGGCGAAGGGCTCGCTCACCAGCGGGGAAGCATAGGCGGAGCGCCGCGCGGTCAGCGGGGCGCGACGGTGAAGCGCGCAGCGGCGAGCACGCCGTAGCCGTCGTCCTTCAGCAGCCGCGCGACGTAGCGGCCGGGCGGGAACGTCCTCCGGTCGCCCGCGATGCGCGTGACGCCGGCCACGGTCGCGCCGGTGTAGGCGAACGTCAGATAGCCGTTGTAGAGGTCGGGATCTCCGGCCTTCCACACACCGACCCAGTCGCGCCGGTGGGCGGGTGCGTTGCGCCAGGAGATGCGGATCGCGCGCCCGGCGCGGACCGGCCGGCGCACGCGGATCCGCGGTTGCGCGTCGCGCCGTACGACCCAGAACGTGCTGCGCGAGAGCACGCGGCCCTGCGTGTCGACCAGGAGCGCGTCGTAGTGGCCGGGCCGCAGCGCCCCCGAGCCGAAGGTCACGGCGCCGTTGAACGTCGCCTCCTGCGGCGGGAGCGTCATCAGCGACGCGCCGGGGCGCCCCCCGGCGCGCACGATCGCGAGGTGCTCGCGGCCGCCGCCGCGCGGCGCGGCGTAGCGCACGGGGATCGGGTCGCCCCGCTCCACCCGCCGGTCGAGCACGGACGCGAACGAGGGCGGCGCGGCGGGCACGAGCCGGACGCCGGCCACCACGCCGCGATGGTCGGACGGGTACGGGTCGACGGGCACGGTCACGTCGGGCGTGCCTCCGGGCCCGGCGATCCCCGCGTCGAGCACCTGCACGCCGCCGGAGGCCTGGATCAGGTCGATCCGGTCCACGACCTCGTTCGCCCGCACGCGCGGGAACGGGTAGCCGAAGGTCCACGTGATGCCCGGGACCGCCACCGGGTCGGGGTGCACGGCGCGGTAGGCGTCCTGGAAGCCGGCGGCCGCCAGCGCGCGGGTCACGGGCCACGCGACCGGGTAGCGGATGTCCTCGCGCACGGCGTCGGCGGCGGGCGTCCAGTCGAGGTGCGACGGGGTGTTGAAGTCGCCGGTCATCAGCGTCGGGATGCCGCGCCTGAGCGCGGGCCCGACGGCCCGGATCGCCGCCCGGATCTCGGGCACGCGGGCCGCGCGCTCGTTCGCGAGGACCTGCGCGAGCGACCTGCCGGCGCGCACGAGGTACGGGCCGTAGGGGTCCGAGGTGAGGTGGACGTTCGCGAGCGCGAAGACCTGCCCCGGCCGGATCTGCGCGAGCACGTACTCGCCGCGCGCCTCCGGCGGGTCGATCAGCGGGAAGCGCGAGACGACGTGCAGGCGCTCGCTGGCGTACGGCCAGCCGAGCGCGTCGGCGATCCGCCGCGTGTTGCCCTCCGCCTCCTGCAGGCCGACGATGTCCGCGCGGGCGTCCCGGATCGCCTGCACGACGCCGCCGACGTCGACGACGTCGCCGCCCAGCCAGACGTTGAAGGACATCACCCGCACGTCGGCGGGCTCCGCGGCGCGCACAGGTCCAGCGGCGGCGAGGGCCGCCGCCAGGACCAGCGCGAGCGCGAGGAGCCCGCGGCGCACGGGGCTACGCGGAGACCTGCTCCTCGGCGGTCTGCTGCTCTCCGCCCTTGGTCCGCTTGGCCGCCTTGCCGAGCCGGGCGTACTTCTCGATGAAGGCCTCGGTCGCCAGCCGCGCCGCGTCGTCGGGCTGCTGGTTGTGCGGGGACTTCATGAGGTAGGACGACGGGCCGTCGAGCTGGCCCGCGACGCCGTGGTTGAGCGCCAGCTTGCAGCAGCGGACGGCGTCGGTGACGATGCCCGCCGAGTTCGGCGAGTCCCACACCTCGAGCTTGAGCTCCGCCTGCAGCGGCACGTCGCCGAAGGCCTGGCCCTCGAGGCGGATGTGCGCCCACTTGCGGTCGGTGAGCCACGGCACGTAGTCCGACGGGCCGACGTGCACGTCGTCCGCGGGCAGCTCGTGGCCGACGACCGACGTCACCGCGTTCGTCTTGGAGACCTTCTTGGACTCCAGGCGCTCGCGCTCGAGCATGTTGAAGAAGTCCATGTTGCCGCCGACGTTCAGCTGCGACGTGCGCAGGAGCTTCACGCCGCGGTCGTGGAACAGGCGCGCGAGCTGGCGGTGCACGATCGTCGCGCCGACCTGGGACTTGATGTCGTCGCCGACGATCGGGAGCCCGGCCTTGACGAAGCGGTTGTTCCAGTAGTCCTCACGGGCGATGAACACCGGGATGCAGTTCACGAAGCCGCAGCCGGCCTCGAGGATCTGCTCGACGTACCACTTCGTCGCCTGCTCGGAGCCGACGGGGAGGTAGGACACGACGACGTCCGTGCGCGTGTCCTTGAGGACCTGGGCGATGTCGACCGTGGAGCCGGGCGCCTTCTCGATCTTCTGCGACAGGTACTTGCCGAGGCCGTCGTGCGTCATCCCGCGCTGGACCTCGACGCCGAGCTTCGCGACCTCGCCGGCGAAGTTCAGCGTGTTGTTCTGGCCCGAGAAGATCGCCTCGGACAGATCCTTGCCGACCTTCTCGGCGTCGATGTCGAACGCCGCCGAGAACTCGATGTCGCGGACGTGGTAGCCGCCGAGGTCGACGTGCATGAGACCCGGGACCGGCTCGGCCGGATCCGCGTCCTTGTAGTACTGGACGCCCTGGACGAATGACGAGGCGCAGTTGCCGACGCCGATGATGGCGACCCGGACCTTGTCCTCCTGGTAGCGGCCCTTCCCGTTGGTGCTCAAGTGGTACCTCGTGTTCGCTTGGTGAATCCCGGTCAAGAAGACCCCGCCGGGGGACGCTCGTTACAGCGCGGGCGCGCGGGTGAGCTCCTTGCGGACATGCAGGATGCGCTGCCCGACGGTGAACACCGACAGGCCCGCGAGCAGCCACACGGCGGGCTCGAGCAGCTCGACGTCGACGAGCGACGCGCCCTTGGCCAGCACCAGCCCGGCCGAGAGGATCACGACGCGCACGGCGCGATCGGCGATCCCGACCTTGCACTCGACGCCGAGGGCCTCGGCGCGTGCGCGGGTGTAGGAGACCATCAGCGAGGCGAGCACGGCCACGACCACGACGGCCACGGCGGTGTCGTTGCCCGCCTCGGAGAACTGGAACGCGACGGCGGTGAGCACGATGCCCTCCTCCATCCGGTCCAGCGTCGAGTCCAGGAAGGCGCCGAAGCTCGACCCCTTGCCCGACATGCGCGAGTAGCGGCCGTCGAGCGTGTCGCAGACCGAGCCGACGATGAAGGCGACGCCGCCGAGGAGGTAGTAGTCCATGAAGATCAGCACGGCGGCGACGACGCACAGGACGAACCCCGTGAGCGAGATGGCGTTCGGCGTCAGGCGCGACTCGATGAGCCGGTTGCGCGCGAGCACCTGGTAGTCGCGCGCCGAGGGACGGCGCGCCCGTTCGAGCGGCGGCGAAGGCATTGCCGCTTGAGGATGCTAGTGGGCCGCCCGGGCGGCGGCTGTGGCGGGCCCGACCGTCCACGCCCACGCGGCCGGCCGCCAGCGGGCGAACCCGACGGCCGCGACCGCCGCGACCGCCGCCGTCAGCGCGCCCGAGAACGCGTCGAACCACCAGTGGTTCGCCGTCGCGACGACGACGAAGGTCACGAGCGCGGGGTAGGTCAGCCACAGCACCTTGACGACCCGCCGGCGCGCGAGGTGCGCCATCGGCAGGGCGAGCATCAGCGCGAACGCGACGTGCATCGACGGCACGGCCGCGAACGGGTTGTAGAGCGCGTTGGCCGACGAGCCCTCCGAGGTCAGCCCGGTGAAGTGGGCGACCGAGTCCTGGAAGCCCCACTCCGGCATGAACCGCGGGGGCGCGGTCGGGAACGCGGCGTAGAGCACGAGCGCGATGCCCATCGCGACCATGAACATGTTGCGGATGAAGTAGAAGCTCGGGTTGCGACGCAGGTAGATGAACGCGAGCGTGAGCGTGGTGATCGTGAAGTGCGAGTTGACGTACATCCAGCTCGCGCCGTCGATGATCCACGACGAGCCCGTCGCCCACGCGTGGACCGCCGGCTCGATGAAGAGGCCGAGCCCCTGCTCGAGCCGGATCAGCTCGCGCGCGTTGTCGAACGCCGCCGCCGTCTTGCCGTCCGTGAGGCCGCGCACGAGCCGGTAGAGCCAGTACGCGCCGCAGAACAGCAGGAGCTGGACGGCGAGGTCGCGCCAGCCCTTCGGCAGGAAGCGCGCGGAGAAGCGGGAGGGGAGCGTCCGCATGGGAACCCTCAAGGCTAGCCCCTGCTCACGGTCCGCTCACAGGGGGGCTGACCGCACTCGCGGGCAGCGGGTCGCCCTGCGTCGGCCCGGTCTCGTAGCAGTCGGGCTCCTGCCGCAGCGCCGCGCGGACGGAGAACCGCGCCCGGATGCGCACCACGCCGGGGCGCCCGACGTCGACCAGGGTCCAGCCCGAGTCGCGGTCCGCGGACACGCAGCCGTCGCCCGCGGCGACCGTCCAGTACGGCGACGGATGCTGGCGCACGATCACCGGCCCCGCGCGCGTCGCCCGCAGGTCGAACCCATCCGCGCCCGCCGCGGTGAGCTGCGCGTCCCCGGACACCGGCGGCTCCGGGTCGCGCACCTCCCAGATGCGCCAGCGCGCCGACGCGTGCGCCGGCTCGAGGAACGGCGGGTCCGCCAGCAGGAGCCCACGCTCGATGCGCGCGGAGAAGTCGAGCGGCGCGTTGGGCAGCGCCACCCAGCGGACGGCGTTCTCGCGCAGCCACGCCTCGTAGCGGGACATCGTCAGCGGGTGCGCGCGGTCGTAGAACAGCGGGTTGACCTTGCGGTCGAGCTGCCGGTGCCAGCCGCGCGCCAGCGGGTGGTCCTCGGCGAGGTAGGTCGCCTCCCAGTGGTTGCGGGTGAGCGGCACCTCGAGCCGCTCGCCGGGCTTGGCGCGGGGCGCGAGGAAGTCGAGCACCTCCCGGTGGAAGCCCGCCGCCGTCGACGGGTCCCCGCGCGCCTCCTCGACGGCGCGCACGGCCGGTAGCCACTGGAGGTAGAGCAGCGCGGCGGCGATCACCACCAGCGCGGCGCGCGGCGCGCGCGGGCGCGCGAAGAGGACGAGCAGGGCGGGGCCGAGCACGACGCCGGGCCGCAGCGCGTTCTGCCCGAGCGAGTTGGGAAAGGCGAAGGCGGCGACGAGCACGGCCACGTAGATCGCGGACGCCCAGATCACCGTGCGCCGCGCAGGGTCCACGAGCGCGAGCGCCCCGAGGCAGACGAGCAGCATGGGCCAGAAGGCCGTGCCCGTGAAGTGGTCCGAGCCGCCCTCCGGGAAGAGGGCCGCCATGAGCAGGCCGCCGATCACGGCGGGGCCGCCCAGCGCCACGGCCGTGGGCACGTCGGCGCGCCGGACGTCGCGCACGCCGGTGAGCACGGCCACGGCCGCGACGCAGAGGAACAGGCCGGCGACCGGGCTCGCCCACACGCTGGCGAGCGAGAGCACCGCGGCCGCGAGCCGCGAGCGCCGCGCGCACGCCCACGCGCCGACCGCCAGCGCGATCCCGAGCGTGAACGGCATCCGCCCGATCACGACGTTGCTCATCGCGCCGCCGAGGAACAGCCAGGCGGCGAGCGCGCCCGCGCCCGGCGGGGGCGCCATGCGGCGGGCGAGCAGCGCGAACAGCCCGACGGCCGCAACCGCGGCGAGCACCCCGACCAGGCGCGTGCCGAGCAGGGCCGCGAGCGGCGGGTACAGCAGCGAGTAGCCGGCCATGTGATGGCCCCCGTACCACTGGGCGTTCCACGTCGCGAAGCCCACCTGGTGCCAGAGCCACGTGCGATACGTGTGCGCCGCCATGTCCGCCGTCTCGGGAGCGGCGATCAGGTAGGCGGCGCCGAGGACGGCGGCGACCAGCGTGGGGGCGAGCGGATGGGTCAGGGACCGTCGCGCCACGGCCCCGAGCCTAGAGGCTCGAGGTGCGTCAACCGCCGAAGTCGGCGGTCACGAGCGCCTTGCCCGCGCCCCACCGGAGGGCGACGCCGACCCGGCTGAAGCCGGGGTGCAGGACGATCGCCCGGTGCGGCGCGGAGCTCATCCACATCGCGACGACCCCGCCCGCGGCCCCGCGGCGCCGCGACGTGACGGCGAGGGTCTCGCCGATCGTCCCCATCCGGGTGTAGCGCCGGACCCGGGTGTTGAACGAGGTCCCGTCGCTCGAGGTGTGGTCGAAGAACCCGCGGCCGGCCATGTCGCGCGAGTGCGCGTCGGCGGCGCGGCTCAGGGCTCCGGAGGCCCGCAATCCGCCGAGCCCGTTCTGGGCCCGCTGCGCGTTGATCAGGCGCAGGATCGATCGCTCCGTCCGGTCCAGGCGCGCGCCGGCCTGTGCCGGTGCCGCGGCGGAGAGCGCCGTGACGAGCACGGCGAAGCACGTCAATGCGTGTCGCTTCATGGCAGGTGTCATCGGCCGCAGGCGACCCCCGTCGCAGCGGCACGTTCCTCTCTCGGCGGTGGAGCACCCCACGCGATCCACCGGCGAAGTGCGGCACCCTAGCGCCTCTCCGCCACACGTCAAACCGCTGACGGCATTCGTCTCCGGTGCAGCGGAATGGACCGCTCAAGACTCAGAAGTCCAGGAAATCGGCCACTCGCCCGACCAGCTCCGGACGGTCGAGCCACGGCCAGTGCCCGGCGCCGGCGACGTGCTCGACTTGCCCGTCACCGAGCGCCGCGGCGAGCCCGTCGGCGAAGCGGGCGGGGATGTACCGGTCGCGTTCTCCCTGCAAAACGAGGGCGGGCGCGGCGATCGTCCCGAGCCCGCGGCCCGCCTCGGCGAGCACCTCGGGCGGGCTCGAGCGGTACAGCCGGAGGATCGCCCGCTGGGTGCCCGGATCGAAGGCGGCGAGCACCGGCTCGGCACGCCCGGCGGGCAGCAGGCGACGCACCACGGGCCCGATCGCCATGCCCATCGCGAGCTCCCCCACAAGGGGGAGGCGCCAGGCGCGGGCGAGCGGATGCCAGCGGTAGCCGGGCAGCAGCGGGACGGGGTCGATGGCCACGATCCGGCGGACGCGCTCAGGCGCGCGCTGCGCCCAGGCGAGCCCGACGGAGCCCCAGTCGTGCAGGACGAGCCGCACGTCGTCGAGGTCCACGAGCTCGCAGAAGCGCTCGAGCCAGTCCGCGTAGCCGCCGATCGAGTAGTCGAGGTCGCCGCGCTTGGCGCTCGCGCCGAAGCCCATGAGGTCGGGCGCGATGCCGCCGGCGCGCTCCAGGAACGGCGCCCACAGGTCGCCGGCGTCGGGCACGCCGTGCAGCCACAGCACCGGCGGGTCGCCGCCGGGGGCGCTCCGCCAGACCACCGGCAGCCCGTCCAGGTCGGCCTCGTGCCGTTCGATCATGCCCCCTATCGTGCCGCGGCGTGCCGACGACCCCGCGCCGCGACTGGACCCCGCCCCCGCGCCGGCGCGTGCTCGCGCTGCGCGACCGGCTCCGGCTCGTGTACGGGAGGCCGTCGGCGCCGCCGCACCGGCGCCCGCTCGACGAGCTGATCCTCACCGTCCTCTCGCAGTCCACGAACGACCGCAACCGCGACGTCGCGTTCCTGCGCCTGCGCGCCCGCTTCCCGAGCTGGACCGCCGTCCGCGAGGCGCCGCTCGAGGAGGTCGAGGAGGCGATCCGCCCCGGCGGCATCTCCAGGGTCAAGTCCGAGCGCATCCAGGCGATCCTCCGCGCGCTGGACGATCCGCCCTCGCTCGATCACCTCGCCGCGCTCGACGTGGCGGCGGCGCGCGCCGAGCTCGTCGCGCTGCCCGGCGTGGGGCGCAAGACCGCGGCCTGCGTGCTGCTGTTCGCCTACGGGATGCCCGACGTCCCGGTCGACACGCACGTCTCGCGCGTCGGCACGCGGCTGGGGCTGTTCCGCCCGGGCGCTCCGTTCGAGGAGCTGCACGACGACATGCTCGCGCTCACCCCGCGCGGCCAGGAGCTGGAGTTCCACGTCAACCTGCTGCGCCACGGCCGCCGCACCTGCCACGCGCAGCGGCCGCAATGTCCCGCGTGCGCGCTGCGGAGGATGTGCCCATACGTAACGTCGCCGAACACCGGAGCGAACGTTTGAGCCCTCAGCGCGGAGGTGTGAGGCGAAACCCGTGATCACCACCTACCTGGAGCTCACCGATCCCGCCGCGATCCGGCCCGCACGCGGCAGCGCGGAGATCGTGCGCGTCGACCCGCCCGACGGAGCGGTCAACCGCCGCTTCTACGAGGGCATCGGCGCCGAGCACGCCTGGACCGACCTGCTCGGCCGCGACGACGCCTGGTGGCAGGCGCACGCCGAGACGGTCGAGACCTGGGTGATCCCGGAGGCCGGCTACGCCGAGCTGCTGCTCGACGGCCGCGACGTGGAGATCGCCTACTTCGGCCTGCTGCCGGCGTTCCACGGCCGCGGCTGGGGCGGCGCGCTGCTCGAGCACGCGCTGCGGCGCGGCTTCGCGCTGGGCGACCGGGTCTGGGTCCACACGTGCACGCTGGACGGCCCGCACGCGCTCGCCAACTACGAGGCGAGGGGCCTGGTGAGGTATCGCGAGGAGCGCTAAGATCTTCGTCACCCCGACTGAGATTTATCGCAGCAAGGAGCCTCACCACACATGGCCAAGACCATCGGCATCGACCTCGGCACGACGAACTCGTGCATGGCCGTCCTCGAGGGCGGCGAGCCCACCGTGATCGAGAACGCGGAGGGCGGTCGCACCACGCCGTCGGTCGTCGCCTTCACCAAGGGCGGCGAGCGGCTCGTCGGCACCGTCGCGAAGCGGCAGGCCGTCACCAACCCCGAGAACACCGTCTTCTCCATCAAGCGCTTCATGGGCCGCAAGGAGGCCGAGGTGCGCGAGGAGGAGCAGATCGTCCCCTACAAGGTCGTCTCCGGCAGCGGCGGCGACGCGCGCGTGGAGGCGGGCGGCAAGCAGCACTCGCCGCCGGAGATCTCCGCGATGATCCTGCAGAAGCTGAAGGCCGACGCCGAGGCGTATCTCGGCGAGGCCGTCGACTCCGCGGTCATCACCGTCCCGGCCTACTTCAACGACGACCAGCGCCAGGCGACCAAGGACGCCGGCCGGATCGCCGGCCTCGACGTCAAGCGCATCATCAACGAGCCGACGGCGGCCTCGCTCGCCTACGGCCTCGACAAGGAGTCCGACCAGACGATCCTCGTCTTCGACCTCGGCGGCGGCACGTTCGACGTGTCGGTGCTCGAGATCGGCGACGGCGTCTTCGAGGTCAAGTCGACCGCGGGTGACAACCACCTCGGCGGCGACAACTTCGACAAGGCGATCGTCGACTGGCTCGCGGCCGAGTTCCGGCGCGACCAGGGCATCGACCTGACGGCAGACAAGATGGCCCTCCAGCGCCTCTACGAGGCGGCGGAGAAGGCCAAGATCGAGCTGTCCTCCGCCCAGGAGACCGGCATCAACCTGCCGTTCATCACGGCGGACGCCTCCGGTCCGAAGCACCTCGACGTGCGCCTCACGCGCGCCAAGCTCAACGAGCTGGCCTCGCCGCTCGTCGAGCGCGTCGTCGGCCCGGTCCGCCAGGCGATGGACGACGCCAAGGACAAGGGCGTCAAGGAGATCGACCACATCGTGCTCGTGGGCGGCATGACCCGCATGCCCGCGATCCAGGAGAAGGTCAAGGAGCTCACCGGCAAGGAGCCGCACCGCGGCGTCAACCCGGACGAGGTCGTGGCCGTCGGCGCCGCCATCCAGGCGGGCGTCCTGGCCGGCGACGTCAAGGACGTGCTCCTGCTCGACGTCACCCCGCTCACCCTCGGCATCGAGACCAAGGGCGGCGTGATGACGAAGCTGATCGAGCGCAACACGACGATCCCGACGCGCAAGGGCGAGGTGTTCTCGACCGCCGAGGACAACCAGCCGAGCGTGGAGATCCACGTGCTCCAGGGCGAGCGCGAGATGGCGACCTACAACAAGTCGCTCGGCAAGTTCCAGCTCACCGGCATCCCGCCGGCGCCGCGCGGCATCCCGCAGATCGAGGTCGGCTTCGACATCGACGCCAACGGCATCCTCAGCGTGTCCGCGAAGGACCTGGGCACCGGCAAGGAGCAGAAGATCGAGATCAAGGCGGGCTCCGGGCTCTCCGACGACGAGATCAAGCGGATGGTCCAGGACGCCGAGTCGCACGCCGAGGACGACAAGCGGCTGCGCGAGCTCGCCGAGGCCCGCAACAACGGCGAGAACGCCGCCTACCAGGCCGAGAAGCAGGTCAAGGAGCTCGGCGAGCAGATCGACGAGGCCTCCAAGCGTGAGATCGAGGAGGCGATCAAGGAGGTCCGCGCCGCGATCGAGACCGAGGACGCCGAGGACATCCGCGCGAAGACCGACCGCCTGCAGACGGCGTTCCACAAGGTCTCCGAGCAGATGTACGAGCGCGCCCAGGCCGAGCAGGCCGCGGCGGCCCAGGCCGACGGGTCGGGTTCCACGAACGGCTCGTCGTCGTCGTCGGACGCCGCCGACGAGGAGGTCGTCGACGCCGAGGTCGTCGACGAGCAGAAGTGATGACGGACGAGACGAAGGAGCAGGTCGCCGCCGAGGAGGAGTTCTCGGCGGCGGCGCCGCCCGACCCGGAGGCGCCCGGCCTCGGCGAGACGAACTTCGCCGATGCCCAGGCCCCGCCCGCCGGCGAGCCCAGGCCGGCGGCCGCCGCGGAGGACGAGGCGGCCCGCTACCTCGAGCTCGCCAAGCGGACCCAGGCCGACTTCGAGAACTACCGCAAGCGCATGGCGCGCGAGAACGCCGCGGCGGCCGAGCGCGGAGCGGCGAAGCTCGCCAAGGAGCTGCTGCCCGCGCTCGACCACCTCGAGCTGTCGCTCAAGGGCGCCGAGGGCCACGCCGACGCCGAGGTCATCAAGGGCTTCGCGCTCGTCCGCGACGAGATCTTCGGTGCGCTCGCGAAGTCGGGCATCCAGACGTTCTCGCCCGAGGGCGAGGCGTTCGACCCGAACGAGCACGAGGCGATGGCCCAGCAGCCGTCCGAGGAGGCCGAGTCCGGCACCGTCCTGGAGGTCTACCAGCAGGGGTACCGGATCAACGGCCAGATCCTGCGGCCGGCGCGCGTGGTCGTCGCGCAGTAGGAGGCTCGATGGCGCGCAACCCCGATTACTACAAGACCCTCGGCGTCGACAAGAAGGCGTCGCAGGACGAGATCAAGAAGGCCTACCGCAAGCTGGCGCGCCAGTACCACCCGGACACGAACAAGGACACGGGCGCGGAGGACCGCTTCAAGGAGGTCTCCGAGGCCTACGACGTCCTCTCGGATCCCGAGAAGCGCAAGAAGTACGACCGCGGCGGCCTGTTCACGGGCGCGGGCCCGTTCGGCGGCGGCGGCGCCGCCGGCGGCGCGGCGGGCGCCGACTTCGGCTCGTTCTCGGACATCCTCTCGGGCATCTTCAACCAGGGCGGCGGCCGCGGCACGCGGACCCGCCCGTCGGCCGAGCGCGGGCGCGATCTCGAGACGACGGTCAGCCTGTCGTTCGAGCAGGCGGTCGCCGGCGCGCAGGTGCCCGTGTCGGTCGCGACGCACTCCGCCTGCCCGACGTGCCGCGGCACGGGCGCGGAGCCGGGCACCCAGCCCGTCGTCTGCCCGGTCTGCCATGGTCGCGGCGTGGAGTCCCAGGGCCAGGGGCTGTTCTCGATCACCCGCCCGTGCGAGCGCTGCGGCGGCTCGGGCACCGTGATCGAGCGGCCGTGCCACACCTGCAACGGCCAGGGCCGCATGCGCGAGCTCAAGAAGTACCGCGTGAACATCCCGGCGGGCGTCAAGGACGGCTCGCGCATCCGGCTCGCGGGCAAGGGCGAGGCCGGGCTGCGCGGCGGGCCCGCGGGCGACCTCTTCGTCGTCACGCACGTGCCGGAGTCGCCGGTCTTCCAGCGCAAGGGCGAGCACTTCGAGGTCG
This sequence comes from uncultured Solirubrobacteraceae bacterium, assembly GCA_963827335.1. GTDB lineage: Bacteria > Actinomycetota > Thermoleophilia > Solirubrobacterales > Solirubrobacteraceae > DASQMT01. Next base: position 906,364 of record CAWHAP010000015.1, on the reverse strand, counting down.
AGGTCCCGATCACCGTCGCGGAGGCGCTCGGCGGGGCCGACGTCGAGGTGCCGACGCTCGCGGGCACGAAGAAGCTGCGCGTGCCGCCGGGCACGAAGCACGGCACGGTCCAGCGCCTGCGCGGCGAGGGCCCGGCGATCCCGGGTGCCGCCGGCAAGGGCGACCTGCGCTACCGGTTCGTGATCGACGTGCCGGGCGACCTGTCCGACGAGCAGCGGCGCGCGGTCGACGAGCTGTCCAAGGTCATGAACGGCAACCCGCGCGAGCGGATCCTGCGCGAGGCGAAGCAGGGCTGATGGCGACCCGCAAGACCCGCCTGACCGCAAGCGTCGAGTTCGAGCGCGGCGTCTTCATGATCTCGGTCGCCGCGGAGCTGGCGGAGATGCACCCGCAGACGTTGCGGATGTACGAGGCGCGCGGGCTGATCGAGCCGAAGCGCTCGCCCAAGGGCACGCGGCTGTACTCGCACTCCGACGTCGAGCGGCTGCGCCGGATCCAGGAGCTGACCTCCGACGGCGGCATGAACCTGGCCGGCGTCGAGCGGGTGTTCGAGCTGGAGCAGGCGCTGGAGCGGATGACGCGCAAGGTCGCGCTGCTCGAGCGCCGCGCCGCCGAGCTCGAGGGCGAGATCGAGCGCCTCGAGGAGGTCAAGCGCACGGTCAAGGCGGAGATCGTCCGCTACGAGGCGCGCTCGACCGACCTCGTGCCGGTCGTGGTGCGCCGCCGTCCCGTGCGCTGATCAGCCGGCGGAGAGCGAGATGAGCGCGACGCCGCCGAGCACGAAGCCGACGCCCGCGGACCTGGCCCGCCCGAGCCGTTCGTCGAGCAGCGCGCGGGCGAGCAGCACGGTGGTCAGCGGGTAGAGCGAGCCGAGCACCGCCACCGCGGCGGCGCCACCGGCCGCGGCTGCGCCGGCGTAGGCCAGGTTCGCGGCCACGTCGAGCGCGCCGAGGTTGGCGAGCACGCGCGCGTCGCGGCCGCGGGGCAGCTCGGTCCGGCGCCGCGCGACGAGCACGGCGCCGAGCACCGGGACCGAGGCGAGCCGCCCGCACAGGACCGCGGCCGGGCCGCCGGCGTCGGCGGCCTCGCCCAGGGCGAGCAGGAACACCCCGAAGCACGCGGCGGCCGCGAGCCCGTAGCCCGCGCCGCGCACCAGCCGGCGGCTCTCGGGGTCGCCCGCGGTGACGGCGGAGCCGACGACGGCGAGCACCATGCCCCCGGCCTCGAGCACGGCGACGCGCTCCCCGGCGCCGACCGCGACGCCGACGGGCAGCACCGCGGTCAGCGCGGCGAGCGGGGCCACGGCGGACATCTCGCCCACCGCGAGCCCGCGGAACAGGAATGCGAACCCCGCCAGCTCGGCCAGGCCGGCGCCCGCGGCGAGCGCGGCGGCATGGCCCGCGGGGACCGGCGCGCCCGCCGCGAGCCACGCGAGCGCCGCGAGCGCCAGGCCGGCGAGCTGCGCCCAGAACAGCACCGCGACCACCGGCAGCCGGCGGCTGGCGAGGCCCCCGAGGAAGTCCGACGCGCCCCACGCGACGCTCGCCGCGATCGCGAGCGTCAGCGGCAGCACCCGTTCAACCCGCCCAGCGGCCGCGGGCGGGCGAGCCGGCGACCACGCCGAACGTCGCGAGGCCGTCCGGCGCGCCGTGCACGTCCCGGCCGGCGGCGGCGGTCGCGCGGAGCATCGCGACGACGTCGGGCACGAGGCACTCGCCGGGGAGCACTGCAGGGACGCCCGGCGGGTACGGCGTCAGCGCCTCGGTCGCGATCCGGCCGATCGCCGCTTCCGGCGGCACGCGCTCCTGCGGGCCCAGCCACGCGGCGCGCGGCGTGCAAAGGGCCGGTCCCGGCTCGGCGGACGGCACTGCGGCGGCGCGCGCGGCGGTGGGGGCGACCGTCCAGAGCGACGCGGGCAGCGCCGCGGCGAAGCGCTCGGCGAGGCCCAGCTCCCCGTCGTCGGGATCGAGCGCGAGGACGAGATGGCGCTCGGTCGCGAGCGCGGGCTCGATCGCGGCGCGCTCGCGCAGCGCCCCGGCGACGGCGCGGGCGTCGCGGCCCGTCCCCTGCAGGTCGACGCAGAGGCGCAGCGGGTCGAACCCGCCGCCGGCGGGCCCGGTCGACGTCACGCGCACGCCGGGCAGCGCGGCGAGCCGCGCGCGGGCGCCGGCGGCCGCGCGCAGCGTCGCCGCGAGCGCGGGCTCCGCGGGCAGCGGGCCGAGGTCGGCGTCGCCGGGCGCGCACAGGCGCACCGCGCGCTCGATCGTCGCGGCCGGCAGCCAGCGCTCCGCGTGGCGGCCCTGGTGCAGGAGCGTCGCCCTCCCGAGCCGCGTCAGCACGAGCGCGGCGCCCTGCGTCACGGCGCCGCCGGGCAGGTCGGGGTGGAACGGGAGGTGCCCGCCCCAGGTCTCGTCGACCACGAGGGCGGCGCCGTGCCCGTGCGCGACCGCCGCGAGCAGCGCCACGTCCGGCACCGCGCCGTGGAAGCCGGGGGAGACGACGATCGCCGCGCGCGCGCCGGGCGCCGCGCTCAGCGCGGCGTCGAGCGCGACCGGCGTGACGCCGTGGGCCACGCCGGCGGCGGGATCGGCGTCGGGTGCGAGCCAGTGCGGCGCGAGGCCGGAGACGACGAGCCCGGCGAGCGTGGCGGGATGGACGTCGCGCTGGACGACGACCTGGCGGCCGCGGGCCGCGTGCAGGGCGAGGCAGGCGGCGACGTCGGCCTGGCGGCGCTCGGCGAGCGCCCACGTGCGGGCTGCGCCCCAGGCGCCGGCGGCGCGCTCGAGCGGGTCGCGGTCGTCGGGACGCCGGCGGCGCGCCGGCGCCGGCAGCATCTACCGGCTCTGCGGCCGGGTGAGGAGGCGCCCGGCCGCCGCCGCGTGACCGCTGCGGTGGGGGAACCGCAGGCCGCGGAGGAGATCGCGGCGGGGGGTACGCGGGGCGGCGGGCGGATGCGGGCGACGTGATGTGGTCGCCAGCAGCTGTGCCATCTGGGGAGCGAAGAGCATCAGGTGTGCCTCCTGGTGATGACCGGTCGTGGGGTTCCGGTCGAGGAGGAGACTGCCGCGGATCCGGGCCCGTGCCCATCCGCCTTGGGGGTGAACCGCACCACCCCGGGTTACCGGCGCCGACCGTAGACTTGGGCGCCCCCCGGTGCCTGACGTCTCCTCCATCCCGTGCCCGACCTGCGGCCGCCCGCTGACGGGAGGGGAGGGGTGCCCCGCGTGCACGGCGCTGGCCGACACGGTGGTGCCGGACGCGGCCCCCGAGGTGCGCGCGATCGCCGGGCGCTACCTGCCGCAGCGCATGCTCGGCCGGGGCGGCTCGAAGGAGGTGTGGCTCGCGCACGACCTGACGCTCGACCGCCCGGTCGCCGTGGCTCGTGCGCGCGAGGGGGCGGCGGGCGCCGTCGCGCGGGAGCGGATGCGGCGCGAGGCGCGGCTGATGGCGCAGCTCGGCGACCACCCGCACGTGGTCACCGTGCACGACGCGGTCGAGGACGGCGGCGCGCTGCACATCGTGGCCCGGTACATGCAGGGCGGCGCGCTGTCCGCGCGGCTCGCGGCGGCCCCGGGCGGCCGGCTCCCGGTCGCCGAGGTGCTGCGGACCGGGCGCGCGCTCGCCGACGCGCTCGCCCACGCGCACGAGCACGGCGTCGTCCACCGCGACGTCAAGCCCGACAACGTCTGGCTCGACGCGGACGGCGCGGCGGGCCTCGGCGACTTCGGCATCGCGGTCGCCGCGGGCGAGCCCGAGGCCGGCCGCGGCAGCGCCACGGGCACGCCGTACTACCAGGCGCCCGAGCAGGGGGAGGGCGCCGCGCCCCTGCCGCAGTCGGACCTCTACGCGCTCGGCGCGACGCTGTGGGAGCTCCTGTGCGGCCGCCCGCCGTTCGGCGGGGCGAACGCCGCGGTGCTGCTCGCGCAGCACCGCGCGGCGCCGCCCGATCCGCCGTCCCGCCACGTGCCCGGCGTCGCCCCGGAGCTCGATGCGCTCGTCCTCTCCCTGCTGGCCAAGCGGCCCGGGGATCGGCCCGCGAGCGCCGCCGCCGTGCGCGACGCGCTCGACCGGCTCGGCGGCGCGCCGAGCGTGCCGGTCGCCGCCGTCGCCGCCGACCGCGAGCCGCTCGTGGGCCGCGAGGAGGAGCTCGCGCGGCTGCGCGCCGCGCTGGACCGCGCCGCGGGCGGGAGCGCGGTCGCGGTCGCGGTGGCGGGGGAGCCGGGGATCGGCAAGACGCGCATCGCCGACGAGGCCGCCGCCGAGGCGGGCGCCCGCGGCGCGGCGGTCGTGCGCGGGCGTGCGGGCGAGGAGACGCGCGCCTACGGTCCGTGGCGCGGCGCGCTGCGCCCCCTGGTGGCCGCGGCCAGCGGGCTCTCGGTGCCGGTGCTCGACGAGCTGCGGCGCCTGACCGGCGACGGCCGCGTGCCCGAGCTCGCCGCCGGCTCGCCGGGCGGCGAGGAGGCGCGCCTGCGCATGTTCGACGCGGTCGTCGCCCTGGTCCGCGCGACCGCGCGCGAGCGGCTGCTGTTCATCGCGCTCGAGGACCTGCACGCCGCCGACCGCTCCTCGCTCGCGCTGCTCGGCCACGTGCTGGCCGCGGTGCCCGACGCGCGCGTGGCCGTCGTGCTCACCTACCGGACCGCCGAGGTCCCCGCGGGCCACCCGCTCGCCGCTGCCCTGGACGAGCTCGAGCTCCGGCGGCGGCTCGTGCGGATCGCGCTGCACGGCCTGCCCGCGTCCGCCGTCGAGCGCTTCCTGCCGGCGGGCGCGACGGTCGCGCCGGCCGCGATGCGATCCCTGCACGAGCGCACCGCCGGCAACCCGCTCTTCCTGCGCGAGCTGGTGCGGCTGCTCGCGGACCGCGGCGCCCTCGGGGACGGTGGTGAGGACGCCGCGGGTGAGCTGCCGGCGCTCGTGCCCGAGCGCGTGCGGGAGGTCGTCGGGCGGCGGCTGGAGCCGCTCGAGCCGGCGACCCGCGAGGTGCTGGCGATCGCCGGGGTGGTCGGCGGCCCGTTCACGATCGCCGGCGTGGCGCGGATCGGCGGGCTCGGCCGCGAGACGGTCGCGCTGGCGCTCGAGCCGGCGCTCGCCGGCCGCCTCGTGGAGCCGCGCCTGGACGCGCCGGGGCGCTTCGGGTTCGCCCACGCGATCGTGCGCGACGCGGTCTACGACGAGCTCTCGCCGCACGTGCGCGGGCGCCTGCACGCGGCGGCCGCCGCCGCGCTGCAGGAGTCGCTCGCCGCCGGCGGCGAGGCCACGGCCGCCGAGGCCGCGCACCACGCGCTCGCCGCCGCACGCAGCGGCGCCGACCCCCAGGCCGCGTGGGAGCTGTCGCTCGAGGCAGCGCGCGAGGCCGCCGGCCTGCCGGCGCACGCAGAGGCGGCGGGACACTACGGCGGCGCGCTCGAGGCGCTCGAGCTCGGCGCGGAGGCGAGCGCGGCCGAGCGGCTCGAGACGACGCTCGCGCTCGCCGGGGAGGCGTTCGCGGCCGGCGACATCGAGGCGGCGCGGCGGCGCTTCCGCACCGTCGCGTCGGCCGCGCGGCGCAGCGCGGCGCCCGAGGTCCACGCCCGGGCCGCGATCGGCTTCTCCGAGGTCCAGCGGTACGGCGCGATCGACGAGGACGCGATCGCGCTCCTGCAGGGCGCGCTCGACGTGCTCCCCGCGGACGACAGCGCGCTGCGCGCGCGGGCGACGGCGCTGCTCGGCCTCCGCCTGGATCCGGTGACCGACCAGGGCCGGCGCGAGGCGCTGCTCGACGAGGGCGTGGCGATGGCGCGCCGCCTCGGCGATCCCGACGCGCTGGTGTCGCTGCTCTCGGCCGCCGCCCTCGTCAACTGGCCGCCGGAGCGCGCGGCCGTGCGCGCCGCGGCGACCGACGAGCTGCTCGGCCTGGCCGGGCGCGGGGCCGATCTGGCGGCCGTGTGGTGGGCGCGCACCATGCGGCTGCGGGACGCGCTCGAGGCGGGCGAGCTCGCGGTCGTCGGCGAGGAGCTGCAGCGGCTCGAGCGGCTGGCGGACGAGAGCCACCGCACCTACTACCGCTGGTGCCTGCTCGTGCTGCAGGCGTCGCGCGCGATCTTCGCCGGCGCGCTGGACGAGGGCGAGCGGCTCGCAGAGGCCGCGGCCGAGCTCAACCGCCGCCACGGCGACGACGCCGACCAGGAGCACACGGTCCAGCGGCTCGCGCTCGCGCTGCAGCGGCGGCGCCCGCTGGACGCGCCGCTCGCGGCGCTGCGCGACTACGCCGGGCGCTACCCCGGGCTGCCGGTGTGGACGGCGCTGCTCGCGCGCGCCGAGCACGGGCTCCGCGGCGACCGGCCGGGCGCGCAGCGCGCGGTCGCGGCGCTCGCGGCGGACCGCTTCGCGGCGGTGCTGCGCACGCCGGACTGGCTCTGCGCGCTCGCGCTGCTGGCCGAGCCCGTCGCGGCCACCGGCGACCGCGACGCGATCGCCGCGCTGGCCGAGGCGCTCGCCCCGCACGCGGAGCGCAACGCGGTCATGGACGACGCGTGGGCGGCCTTCGGCCCGGTCGCCCACCCGCTCGGCGTGCTCGCGGCGGCGGCGGGCCGGCGGGAGGAGGCGGGGGAGCGGTTCGCGCAGGCGGCGTCGCTGGCGGCGCGCTGGGGCGCGCCGGGCTGGGAGCTGGCGGCGCTGGTGGACTGGCTCGAGGCGGGCGCGCCGGGCGGGGACGCCTCGGAGCTCCGCGGCCGCGCGCTCGCGTCGGCGCGGGATCTCGGGGTGCCGTCGGTGGTGGCAGGGGTGTGACGGAGCCCCAGCCGCGCGGCGCCCGGCTCGCCGCTCGCGCCGAGCGGGAGAACGCGAACCGAGCCCTACACCACCACCCCGTACGTCTCCACGCTCGCCGCCGCGAGGTACTCCTCGGTCGCCACGGCGTACCCGCCGTCGCCCCACGACTCCCCCCAGCTGCAGCGCACGAGGAAGCCGCCCGGGCCGTAGCCCACGAGCGCGGCGGCATGGTTGAAGGACGCCGACTCGATGTCGAACGCGTCGAGCAGCTCCGGGCCGGCTGCGAACGCCGCGTCGACCCCCACGACCACGAGCACCGGTCCGTGCTGGTGGATCCAGCGCCGCCAGTGCCCGAACCACGTCGCCGGCGCCTCGTCCTCGGGATCGAGCCGGTAGTAGTGCGTGACGCGCCGCTGCGCGGCCGACGCGTAGAACCGGCCGATCTCGCCTGGGTAGAGCGAGCCCTTCCAGCGCAGGTCCGCCTCGAGCGCCGCGCCGTAGAGCCGCGCCACGTCGAGCGCGCTCTTGACGTCGGTCATCCCCTGCTCGAGGAACGTCGTCGGGCGCCATTCCTCCTGCCCGCGCACGGGCGTCTGCTTCGCGCGCATCTCCTTCGCGGCCATCCACACGAAGCGCGGGGAGAGCCGGTCCTCCTCCGCCAGGCGGCCCGCGCGCACGAGCTGGCGCCACAGCACGGAGTCGGCGAGCGCCCAGCCGACGCACGAGCCCGTCCGGCCCTGGTCGCCGACCGCGTACCAGGGCGCGCGCAGGTCGACCCGCTCGGGTGGCTCGGCCTCGCGCAGGTGCTCCGCCGCCATCGCCGCGGCCGGGGTGTGGTCGTCCTCCCGGGCCGGCGACGGGCGGACGTTGAGGATGCGCCCGCCGGCTACTTCGGCCGCCACGAGCCGACGCGGATGTCGTCCGCGACCTTGTGCAGCCGGGCGCGGTAGCTCGAGTCGTCGAGCTTGCGCTTGAGCCACTCGTGGCTGGCGACCGCGGTCGCCAGGTCGCGGGCCACCACCTGGTCCACGCTGTCGTCGCCCTCGTCGTGGGCCGCGGCGGCCTTGCCCTCGAGCAGGGCGACGAGGTGGTCCTCGTCCGCATCGTCGTAGCCGTCCCAGAGGGGTGGGGGGGTCGCAGGCATGCAGAATGCTCCTTTTCGTGGTCGCGTTGACTCTATGGCCTAAGGTTTGCCCGTGACGGATGCGCTCGGACTGCACCGGAGGACGCCCGCCGAGCTGAAGGCGGTGATCGCGGCCCAGCGCGGCGGGGCCGCGTTCCTCGAGTACCGCGACGGCGACGACGTGCAGCGGATCGTCGCGCTCACGCCCGGCATGGAGCGCATCTCGATCGGCCGCCTCGCCACCTGCGAGATCGCCCTGACCTGGGACACCGAGGCGTCGCGCGCCCACGCCTTGTTCGAGCAGGCCGGCGGGGCGTGGGCGATCGAGGACCGCGGCTCGTCGAACGGCACGTTCGTCAACGCGTCGCGCCTGACGGGCCCGCACGTGCTGCGCGACGGCGACGTCGTCCGCGTCGGCCGCACGCAGGTGATCTTCCATGCCGCCGGCGAGGACGACCTGCGCCGGACCACGCCGGCGCTCGACCGCGTCGTCCCGTCGCCGACCGAGTCCCAGCGCAAGGTCCTCGTCGAGCTCTGCCGGCCCGCGCTCGAGCGCGGCGCGGGCGCCGCGTCGAACCGCGAGATCGCGGAGGCCCTGTTCGTCAGCGTGGAGACCGTCAAGACCCACATGCGTGCGCTGTTCGACGCGTTCGACGTCGGCGACGTGCCGCAGTACCACAAGCGGACCGAACTGGTCCGCCGCGCGCTCGAGACCGGGCTGGTCTCGATCCACGATCTCGGCTAAGATCTCAGTCACACCGACTGAGATTTGGACCTATGCAATTCGACCGATTCACCCAGAAGTCCCGCGAGGCCATCCAGGCCTCCATCTCCCTCGCCGCGGAGCGCAAGAACGCCACGGTGGTCCCGATCCACCTGCTGGCGGCGCTGCTGCGCGCCGACGACGCACTGGTCCGCCGCATCCTCGACCGGATCGGCGCGACCGTGGACGCCGACGTCGACGCCGCGCTCGCCGCGCTGCCGACGCTCGGCACGGTCGCCGAGCCGACCACGGACGCGGACGTGCTCGCCATCCTGCGCGCCGCCGAGCACGAGGCGCGCGAGATGCGCGACGAGTTCATCACCACCGAGCACCTGCTGCTCGCGCTGGCCGGCCACAACTCCTCCGCCGGCGACGTGCTGCGCCGCAACGGCGCGAACAAGGGCACGATCGGCGAGGTCGTCAGCGAGATCCGCGGCTCGCACCGCGCGACGAGCGAGAACGCGGAGGAGCAGTACGAGTCGCTGGGCAAGTTCGGCAACGACCTGACCAGCGCCGCCAAGGAGGGCAAGCTCGACCCCGTGATCGGGCGCGACGACGAGATCCGCCGCGTGATCCAGGTCCTCTCCCGGCGCACGAAGAACAACCCCGTGCTGATCGGGGAGCCCGGCGTCGGCAAGACGGCGATCGTCGAGGGCCTCGCCCAGCGCATCGTCGACGGCGACGTCCCCGAGTCGCTGCGCGACCGCAAGGTGATCGCGCTCGACATCGGCGCGCTGCTGGCGGGCTCGAAGTACCGCGGCGAGTTCGAGGAGCGCCTGAAGGCCGTGCTGAAGGAGATCGCCGACGCCCGCGGCGAGGTGATCCTGTTCATGGACGAGCTGCACACCATCGTCGGCGCCGGCGCCGCCGAGGGCGCGGTCGACGCCGCCAACCTGCTCAAGCCGATGCTCGCCCGCGGCGAGCTGCGCGCCGTCGGCGCGACCACGCTCGACGAGTACCGCAAGCACGTGGAGAAGGACGCCGCCCTGGAGCGCCGCTTCCAGCCGATCAAGGTCGGCGAGCCGAGCGTCGAGGCGACGATCGCCATCCTGCGCGGGCTCAAGGAGCGCTACGAGGCGCATCACAAGGTGACGATCACCGACGCCGCGCTGATCGCCGCCGCGACGCTGAGCGACCGCTACATCTCCGACCGCTTCCTCCCCGACAAGGCGATCGACCTCGTCGACGAGGCCGCCTCGCGCGTCTCGATCGAGATCACGTCGATGCCGACGGAGATCGACGAGGTCGGCCGCCGCATCCGCCAGCTCGAGATCGAGCAGGTCGCGGTCAAGCAGGACGACACGGCCGTCGAGCGGCGCGAGGAGATCGAGCGCGAGCTCGCCGACCTGCGCGAGCGCTTCAACGGCATGAAGGCGCAGTGGGAGCGCGAGAAGGAGCAGGCGGAGGGCCACGGCAAGCTGCGCGAGCGGCTCGACGCCGCGCGCGTCGAGCTCGACCGCGCCGAGCGGGAGCTCGACTACCAGCGGGCCGCCGAGCTGCGCCACGGCGAGATCCCCGACCTCGAGCAGCGGCTCGCCGAGGCCGAGGAGCGCGCCGGCGACGAGGAGGTCGAGCCCCCCGTCTACCTGTCCGAGCGGGTCGACGCGGACGAGATCGCCGAGGTCGTGGCCGCGTGGACCGGCATCCCGGTCTCCCGCATGCTCGAGGGCGAGGTCGAGAAGCTCATCCACATGGAGGAGCGGCTCCACCGGCGCGTCATCGGGCAGGAGGAGGCGGTCGTCGCGGTGTCCAACGCCCTGCGGCGCTCACGCGCCGGGCTGCAGGACCCGGACCGGCCGATCGGCACGTTCCTGTTCCTCGGCCCGACCGGCGTCGGCAAGACCGAGCTGGCCCGCGCGCTCGCCGAGTTCATGTTCGACTCGCAGGACGCGATGGTCCGCATCGACATGTCCGAGTACATGGAGAAGCACGCCGTCGCGCGGCTCGTCGGCGCGCCTCCCGGCTACGTCGGCTACGAGGAGGGCGGCCAGCTCACCGAGGCCGTGCGCCGGCGCCCGTACTCCGTCGTGCTGCTCGACGAGATCGAGAAGGCGCACCAGGACGTCTTCAACGTCCTGCTCCAGGTGATGGACGACGGTCGCCTCACCGACGGGCAGGGCCGCACGGTCGACTTCAAGAACACCGTGCTGATCATGACCTCGAACATCCCCGGCGGCCGTCCCGGCGTGGAGCTGCACTTCAAGCCGGAGTTCGTCAACCGGCTCGACGACATCGTCGAGTTCGAGTCGCTCACGCGCGAGCAGCTCAGCGCGATCGTCGATGTCCAGGTCGCGCGGCTCATCGGCCGCGTGTCCGAGCGCGGCGTGGCGGTGGAGCTGACCGACGCGGCGCGCGGGCTGCTCGGCGACATGGGCTACGACCCGACCTACGGGGCGCGCCCGCTCAAGCGGGTGATCCAGAAGCACCTCGTGGACCGGCTCGCGCTCGGCCTCCTGCAGGGCGACTTCGCCGCCGGCGACCGCGTCCGGGTGGACGCGGCCGGCGGGCAGCTCGAGTTCGTGCGCGAGCGCGCCGAGGCGCCGGTCGAGGCCGGCGCCGTCGGTTAGCGCGGGACGAACGAGACGTTGATGCGCAGGCGGACGTAGACGCCGGTCAGCGCCGGCGAGCCCGGGCGGCGGTACTCCCTGGACTGGTCGAACTGGACCGTCCAGGTGCCCGTGCCGGGCTCTTCGACCGGGATCTGGCGCGCCCGCTTGCGCCACGTGCCGCACGTGCCGGGGCTGCGCGCCATCCGGACCGTCCTGCGCACCTTGCCCTTGTAGAGGTAGTGCGCGTAGACCGACTTGTCGTCGGTGAAGCCGCTGCCCCGGAACCGGATCTTCCTCGACGGCTTGGCCTTCCTGGGCCTGACCGAGACGTTCAACGCGGTCGTCATCGCCGTCGCGGTGACGGTGTTGGCGGGGTTGCCCTGCTCGGTCAGCGTGACGCTGAAGTCGCGGCTGCCCTTGGCGATGAACGGGGCGGGCACCGGTGGCAGCGCGTTCAGCGCGCCCGTGGGGTCGGTCTGCAGGCCCTGGCCGTTCTGCACCGGCGCCCCGTCCATGCTCAGGTCGACCTTGGAGTTCGGCGTGAATCCGGAGGCGACGATGGCCACGCCCTCCGCCTGCGGCGCCGTCGCGGTGCCGGCGGTGACGTAGCAGGGCTTGAGCGGATTGATGACCGCGGCCTGCGCGCTCGCCGGCGCGAGGACGGCGACCAGGAGCGCGCCGGAGACGGCGAGGCTGCGTGAGGACATGGCGGCACTGTAGTGCGCGATGGGGTAGAACGGGGGCGCCAGCTGCCGTTGCGAGAGGAGCCTCCCGGTGCCGACCTACATCATGCTCTGCACCCTCACACCCGAGGGCGTGCAGACGATCAAGAACAACCCGGCCCGCATCCGCGAGGTCAATCGCGAGGTCGAGCAGCTCGGCGCGACGGTCAAGGCACAGTGGGCGACGCTCGGCCACTTCGACTTCATCAGCGTGGTCGAGGCCCCCGACGAGACGACGATGGCGCGCGTCTCGCTCGAGCTGGGATCGCGCGGCACGAGCCGCTACGAGTCGCTGGCCGCGATCCCGATCGACGACTTCATCGGGGCCGTGTGAGGGTCCTCGTCGTCGGGGCGGGCGGGCGCGAGCACGCACTCGTCCGGACGCTCCTGCGCTCCCCGCAGCAGCCCGAGGTCCTGTGCGCGCCGGGCAACGCCGGCATCCGCCGCGACGCGCGCCCGCTCGACGCGCCGGCGGACGACCCGGCGGCGCTCGCCGCCGCCGCGCGCGCCGCGGCCGTCGACCTCGTCGTCGTCGGCCCGGAGGCGCCGCTGGTGGCCGGGCTGGCCGACGCGCTGGCGGAGGCGGGCGTCCGCTGCTTCGGCCCGCGCGCGGCGGTCGCGCGGCTCGAGGGGTCCAAGGCCTTCGCGAAGGAGATCATGGCCGCGGCCGGGGTGCCGACCGGCGGCCACCGGGTCGTCACCGGCGTGGACGAGGGCCTCGCGGCGATCACCGGCTACCCCGCGGTCATCAAGGCGGACGGCCTGGCCGCCGGCAAGGGCGTGGTGATCGCGGCCGACGAGGCCGAGGCCCGCGCCGCGCTGGAGGAGATGCTCGTCGCCCGCCGCTTCGGCGACATGCCCGTCGTGGTCGAGGAGTTCCTGGCCGGCGACGAGCTGTCGCTGCTCGCGCTGTGCGACGGCGAGCGCGCGGTCCCGCTCGCCCCGGCGCGCGACTACAAGCGGATCGGCGACGGCGACGCCGGGCCGAACACGGGCGGCATGGGCTGCTTCTCGCCCGTGGCCGGCGCGGACGATCTCGTCCGCGAGGCGGTCGCGACGGTCCACCAGCCGGTCGTGGACGCGCTCGCGCGCCGCGGCACGCCGTTCCACGGCGTCCTCTACGCCGGGCTGATGCTCGGCCCGGACGGGCCCAAGGTGCTCGAGTTCAACGTGCGCTTCGGTGATCCCGAGACGCAGGTCGTGCTCCCGCGGCTGCGCTCCGACCTGCTCGCGCTGCTCGAGGCGGCGGCCGAGCCGGGCGGGCTGGCGGGCGTGACGCTCGAGTGGGACCCCCGGGCGGCCGTCTGCGTCGTGCTCGCCTCGCGCGGCTATCCGGAGTCCTCGTCCTCGGGCGACGTGATCGACGGGCTGGACCGGATCCCGCCGGGCGCCGAGGTGTTCCACGCGGGCACGGCGGAGCGCGACGGGGCCGTCGTCACCGCGGGCGGGCGCGTGCTCGGGGTCACGGCGCTGGGCGACGGCCGGCCGGCCGCGCGCGCCGCCGCCTATGCTGCCGCGGACGTGATCACCTTCGACGGAGCGCAGATGCGCGGGGACATCGCAGCATGAGCGAGCAGGAACGAGGCCACGCCAGGGGCGTGGAGACGGTCGCCGAGGCCGAGCCGGACGCCGAGTTCGACGATCTGGAGGTCGACGCGCCGCGCGTCGGCATCGTCATGGGCTCCAAGAGCGACATGCCGGCGATGGAGGGCGCGGCGAAGGAGCTCGAGACGCGCGGGATCCTGCACGAGGTGCGGGTCATGTCCGCCCACCGCGACCCGGACGTCGTGGCGGACTACGCGAAGAACGCGAGGCTGCGCGGCCTGCGCGTGATCATCGCCGGCGCGGGGCTGTCCGCCGCGCTCCCCGGCGTGGTCGCCGCGCACACGACGCTGCCGGTGATCGGCGTGCCCCTGACCTCGTCGAAGTCCGTTGCGGGCGGGCTGGACGCGCTGCTCTCGATCGCGCAGATGCCCCCCGGCGTGCCCGTGGCCTGCGTCGGCGTCGACAACGCGAAGAACGCCGCCGTGCTCGCGGCGCGAATCCTGGACTCCTAGACCGGCACCGGGGCCTCGGCGGCCGCGGCCGGGAGGGAGAACGCGAAGCGGGCGCCGGCTCCCGGCTCGGACTCGACCCAGATGCGGCCGCCGTGGTGCTCGATGATCTTCTTGCAGATCGCGAGCCCGATCCCGGTGCCCTCGACCTCGTCCTGGCGGTGCAGGCGCTGCAGCAGGACGAAGATGCGGTCGTGGTGGCGCGGGTCGATGCCCGGGCCGTCGTCGCGCACGGCGATCTCCCACATCTCGTCGCGGCGGATCGCCTCCGCGTGGATGCGGGGCGCCGCCCCGCCGTGGTACTTGATCGCGTTGCCGAGCAGGTTCTGCAGCACCTGGACCATCTCGCCGCGGTCGGCCAGCACGGTCGGGAGCGGGTCGGCGGTCACCTCGGCGCCGGCTTCGGCGATCGCCGCCGAGAGGTTGTGGACCGCGAGGCCCCAGGCCGCATCGAGGTCGGTCGGCTCGGCCGCCGGCTCGGCCCGCCCGGTGCGGGAGTACTCGAGCAGCTCGGCGATCAGGCAGTCCATCCGCTTCGCCCCGGCCACCGCGAGGTCGATGAACTCGCGCCCGTCGTCGTCGAGCTGGTCGCGGTGCCGGCGCGACAGCAGCGCGAGGAAGCCGGTGATCGTGCGCAGCGGCTCGCGCAGGTCGTGCGAGGCGACGTAGGCGAAGCGCTCCAGCTCGGCGTTCGAGCGCGCGAGGTCGGTCTGGCTCGCGCGCAGGCTCTCGGTCATCCGCTCGGCGAGCGCGACGGCGCGCCGCTCGGTCCGGAGCGAGGCGCCCAGCATCCAGGCGGCGAGCGCGGCGAGCATGGCGCCGATCGCGAGCGGCAGCCAGTCGCGGAGTGCCTGGCCGGAGGAGGCGAGGCTGCGATCGGGCGCGTAGTAGAGCGCCCAGCGCCGGCCCATGACCGTCACGTCGATCGTGCTGCTGCCGTGCTCCGCCCGCTCGGGGGACAGCGCGTCGCGGTCCGGGCGGACCTCGTCGTCGTACGTCGCGATCGCGTCCCGCAGGCCGGTGTCCCGCCCGCCGGCCGCGCCGAGGTCGTAGAGCTCGAGGTGCGCGCCGCGGTCGGCGCGCGGCACGACGCTGTCGACCAGCACGCCGGTCCGGAACCCCGCGTAGGCCACGCCGATCACCCGCCCGGCGTGCGTCGGGTCGTCGACGGAGAGCATCGCGAGGAACCCGGGCCGGCCGACGGGGTCCTGGACCAGCCGCACGGGCGCGGTCGCCTCCGGGCGCCCGGTGCGGATCGTGCGCTCGAGGGCGGCCCTGCGCGTCGGCTCGCTGAGGAAGTCCAGGCCGAAGGCCGCCTCGTTGCCCACCTGCGGCTCGAGGTAGGTGATGGGCGCGGTGCGCCGGCCGGCGGCGGGCGCAGGATGGATCGCGAAACGCGGGTACGGCAGCCCGCTCGCCCGGGTGTCCATGCGGACCTTCGCGATCCGGGACGCGCGGTCGCCGGGGTCGATCAGGTCGGCGTAGCCGACGACCTGGACGCCCGGGTAGCGCTCCTCGATCCGGCGCGCGAGGTGGCTCGCGTGGAACTCCGCGGAGGTGACGTGCTCCGAGGCGCCGACCAGGGCGCGCACGCCGTAGAGCACGTCGCCGTAGGCGTCCAGCCGGCGCTCCAGGTCCGCGGCCACAGCGGAAGCGCGCGATTCGAGCTGCGCGCGCTCGCGCCGGTCGCCGGCGTCGGCGACGAGGACGTGGGCCACGAGCGCGGCCAGCACGATGACGGCGGGCAGCAGGAAGCGCGCCGCGGACGCGCCGCGGCGGCTCGGGCTCGCGAACCGCCGAGCGGCCATCGCCAAGCACTATCGGACGCGGGCGGTACGCGCTGAAGCGGGCGTGTCCGCTTTCATTCACTCCGGATGATCGAGCGCTACACCCGTCCGGAGATCGGCGCCGTCTGGACCGACGAGGCCCGCATGACCGCCTGGCGCGACGTCGAGGTCGCGGCCGCGGAGGCCCTCGACGGGCCGTCCGAGGCCGACCTGCAGGCGATCCGCACCGCGACGTTCACGGTGGAGGCGGTGCGGGAGCGCGAGCGGGTGACCGACCACGACGTGGCCGCGTTCGTCGACGTGCTCGGCGGGTCGGCCGGCGAGGCGGGACGGTGGATCCACTACGGCCTGACGTCGTCCGATGTGCTCGACACCGCGCTGGCGCTCCAGCTCCGGCGGGCGGGCGACGTGATCGTGCCGGGCGCGCGCGCCCTGGCGGCGGCGCTCGCCGGGCGGGCGCACGAGCACGCGGGCACGCTGTGCGTCGGCCGGACGCACGGCGTGCACGCCGAGCCGACGACGTTCGGCCTCAAGCTCGCGGGGTTCGCGTTCGAGGCGCACCGCAACGCGGAGCGCCTGGAGCGGGCGTTCGCCCAGGCCGCGACGGGCGCGATCTCCGGGGCCGTCGGCACCTACGCCACGCTCGGCCCCGCCTACGAGGCGCGCGTGCTCGAGACGCTCGGGCTGGAAGGCGAGCCGGTCTCCACCCAGGTCGTGCCCCGTGACCGGCACGCCGAGGTGCTGCAGGCGATCGCGCTGGCGGGCGCCGGGCTCGAGCGCTTCGCGACCGAGATCCGCCATCTCCAGCGCACGGAGGTCCGCGAGGTCGAGGAGCCGTTCCGCGCCGGCCAGAAGGGCTCGAGCGCCATGCCGCACAAGCGCAACCCGATCACGACGGAGCGGATCACCGGCCTGGCCCGCGTCCTGCGCGGCTACGCGCAGGCGGGCGTGGAGGACGTCGCGCTGTGGCACGAGCGCGACATCTCGCACTCCGGCGCCGAGCGGGTGATCCTGCCCGATGCCACGATCGCGCTCGACTACATGCAGCACCTCGCGCTCCGCGTCGTCGACGGCATGACCGTCCACGCCGGCCGGATGCTCGCCAACCTCGAGCTGACCTGCGGCGCCCTCTTCTCCCAGCGCGTCCTGCTCGCGCTCGTCGCCGGCGGGACGCAGCGCGACGACGCCTACCGCGTCGTGCAGCGGCTCGCCCAGCAGGCCTGGGACACGCAGACCCCGCTGCGCGAGCTGGTCGCCGCCGAGCCGGGGATCGACCTCGACCTCGACGCGATCTTCGACTACGGCCACTACACGCGCCACGTACCCGAGGTGCTGGCGCGCCTCGACGAGGTGATCTCCCCTGTCTGACCTGCTGATCTACGGCGCGCCCGACACGTCGCCGGACCTGTTCCACGCGATCCCCGTCGGGATCATCGACCCGTTCCTGTACGCCGAGGCGGACGGCCGCCGGGCCGCGACCGTGTCCGTGCTCGACGCCGACAAGGTGCGCGCGCTGGGGATCGACGTCATCGACCCCGCCCGGCTGGGCGCCGACGAGCTCCTGACCTCGGGCATGACTCGGTACGAGGCGCACCTGGAGATCGCGCTGCGCGCGTGCCGCGAGCTCGGCGTGGCGCGGGCGGTCGTGCCGCCGGAGTTCCCGCTCGCCGTCGCCGACCACCTGCGCGCCGGCGGCATCGAGCTCGAGGTGGCGCACGACACGTTCGTCGCGCGCCGGCGGGCCAAGACCGACGCGCAGCTCGACGGGATCCGGCGCGCGCAGAAGGCGGCGGACGCCGCGATGGCCGTGGCGCGCGACCTGATCCACGAGCTGCGGCCCGGGCTCACGTCCGAGGAGGTCCGCGGAGCGATGATCGCGGTCTGCGACGAGCACGGCTGCGACCTGCCCGACGACGTGATCGTCGCCCACGGCCCGCAGTCGGCCGACGGGCACGAGTCGGGCTCCGGGCCCCTGGAGGCCGGCGAGCCGGTCGTCGTCGACATCTGGCCGCGCGACCGCGCGTCGCGCTGCTGGGCGGACATGACCCGCACGTTCGTGGCGGGCGGCGCCGAGCCGGCGCCCGAGCTGGAGGAGTACTGGGAGCTGACGAAGGAGTCGCTCGCGCTCGTCTTCCCCGAGGTGCGCGACGGCGCCGACGCCACGGCGATCTTCCGCCGCTCGTGCGAGCCCTACATCGCGGCCGGCAAGCCGACGCAGCTCACCAAGGAGGCCGGCGAGGTGCTGCGCGACGGCTACTTCCACTCGCTCGGCCACGGCGTCGGGCTCGAGGTCCACGAGTCGCCCGGGCTGGGCCGCTCGCCCGACACGCTGCGCACCGGCGACGTGATCACGCTGGAGCCGGGCTGCTACCGCCAGGGCTACGGCGGCTGCCGGCTGGAGGACCTCGTGGTCGTGACCGACGACGGCTACGAGCTGCTCACCGACTTCCCGTACGACCTCTGATGGTCGATTCCACGACTCGCGCCCGCGAGGACGCACCCGGCCGGCGGGTGCGACGGTCGGCGCGGCCAAGGAGCCGGGCGCGCGGCCGGCGCTCCACGCGCGGGTGCCGGGCGGCCGGGCCGCCGTCTACCGCTACCCCGGGTCCCAGGACTACACGACGGCCTGGCGCTGGGGCGCGGCGATGGTCGAGGCCCGGCTGATCGCCGGCGGCCCGCGGGACGTCGCCGCGACCCTGGCCGAGCTGCGGCAGGTCGACGCGGAGACGTGGCTGCGCGCGCTGCCCGCCGGCGCCGTCACGCCACAGGAGCACCGCGATGCGGTCGACGCGATGCTGGCCGGGCTGCCGCTGCCCCCGGGCTTCGACCGCGGCGCGCTGCATGCGGGGTCGGCGACGCGCGACCGCTACCAGCTCGGCGCGCAGGTCGCGGGCACGGTCGCGTGCGGCTGGATCGCCTCCTGGGTCGCGGCGCGCGCCGCGGGCGACGAGTCGGCGGCGGGTCGCGCGGAGGCGGCGCTCGCCGGCGCGGCCGACTGGCCGGTGCTCGGGGAGATGGCGGCGGACGGGGCGTACCCGGAGGTGCTCCGGACCTACGCGGACGCCGTCGCCGCGGGCGGCACGGTGACCGCCGGCAAGCAGGTCACCGTGGCCGAGAGCTACCGGGACGCGCTGTGCCCGTAAAGTGCGGCGCGGCGCCGCTGCGCGCGCCGCCGCGATTGCTAGCGTGCGGCGGGTGACGCTCCCTCTCCTCGCCAAGGGCAAGGTCCGCGAGATCTACGACCTCGGCGGCGACCTCCTGATGGTCGCCTCGGACCGCATCTCCACCTACGACGTCGTCCATCCGACGGCGATCCCCGACAAGGGCAAGGTCCTGACCGGCCTCTCCGTGCTCTGGTTCGGGTTGACCGAGTCGCTCGTCCCGAACCACTTCCTCTCCGCCACCGACGGCGTGCCGGAGGACCAGCGCGGGCGCGCGCTGCGCGTCAAGCGGCTCGAGATGCTGCCGGTCGAGTGCGTCGTGCGCGGGTACATCACCGGGTCGGGCTGGAAGGACTACCAGGCCACGGGCTCGGTCTCGGGCATCGAGCTGCCGGCCGGCCTGCAGGAGTCCGAGCAGCTGCCGGAGCCGATCTTCACGCCCTCGACCAAGGCCGACGAGGGCCACGACGAGGCGATCGACATCGACCAGGCCGCCGAGCTGGTCGGCTCGGCCGAGCTGGCGGGGCGCCTGCGGGACGTCTCGATCGCGGTCTACCGCGCCGTCGCCGAGCACGCGCGGGCGCGCGGCGTGATCCTCGCCGACACGAAGTTCGAGTTCGGGTTCGACGCGGACGGGACGCTGACGCTCGGCGACGAGGTGTGCACGCCGGACTCCTCGCGCTTCTGGCCCGCCGACCAGTACGCGGTCGGGCGCGGCCAGCCGTCGTTCGACAAGCAGTACGTGCGCGACTGGGCGTCCGGGACCGGCTGGGACAAGGCGCCGCCCGCCCCGCCGATCCCCGACGACGTCGTCGCCGCCACGCGCGAGCGCTACGTGACCGCCTACGAGAAGCTGGCGGGCGAGCCCTTCTCCGCGTGGCTGGAGCGCGTGGCGTGAGAGCACGGGTCCTGATCCGGCCCAAGGCCGGGATCCTCGACCCGCAGGGCCAGGCCGTCGAGCGCGCGCTGCCGGCGCTCGGGTTCGACGGGGTGCGCAACGTCCACGTCGGCCGGCTCGTCGAGCTCGACGTCGAGGACCCGGCGCAGCTGCCGGCGATGTGCGAGCAGCTGCTCAGCAACCCGCTCGTCGAGGACTACGAGATCGTGGGGGCCTCGGCGTGAAGTTCGGCGTCATCCAGTTCCCCGGGTCCTGTGACGAGCGCGACGCGCTCGCCGCCGCCTCGCGGGTCGGCGACGCCGTCCTGCTGTGGCACCGCGACCACGACCTGCAGGGCGTCGACGCGGTGATCGTCCCGGGCGGCTTCTCCTACGGCGACTACCTGCGGGCCGGCGCGCTGGCCCGCTTCTCGCCGATCATGGTCGAGGTCGAGCGCTTCGCCCGCCACGGCGGCCTGGTCCTCGGCATCTGCAACGGCTTCCAGGTGCTGTGCGAGGCCGCGCTGCTGCCCGGCGCGCTGCTGCCGAACACGTCGCTGCGCTTCGTCTGCCGGCAGGTCGAGCTCGACGTGGTGAACGCGCGGACGAGGTGGACCGGCGCGTGCGAGGCGGGCGACGTCCTGTCGATCCCCGCCAAGCACCAGACCGGCCGCTACTGGGCGCCCGACCCGGTGCTCGACGAGCTCGAGGCGAACGGCCAGGTCGTGCTGCGCTACCGCGCGGGCCACGCCTTCAACGGGGCGGCGCGCGACATCGCGGGCGTGAGCAACGCGGCCGGGAACGTCGTCGGCCTCATGCCGCACCCCGAGCACGCGGTCGACCCGCGCACGGGCTCGGCCGACGGCTTGAAGCTGTTCGAGTCGGCCGCGCTCGTGGCGGCATGAGCCGCCATCGAGAGCTCGGCCTCACCGACGGCGAGTACGAGCGCATCGTCGCGCTCATGGGGCGCGAGCCCAACGAGGTCGAGCTGGCGGTGTTCAGCCTCATGTGGTCCGAGCACTGCGGCTACAAGCACTCGCGCAAGCTGCTCAAGACGCTGCCCACCGAGGGCGCGCGCGTGGTCATGGGGCCGGGCGAGAACGCCGGCGCCGTCGACGTCGGCGGCGGCCTGGCGTGCGCGTTCAAGGTCGAGTCGCACAACCACCCGAGCGCGGTCGAGCCGTTCGAGGGCGCGGCGACCGGCGTCGGCGGCATCCTGCGCGACGTCTTCGCGGTCGGCGCGCGGCCGATCGCCGTGCTCGACTCGCTGCGCTTCGGCGAGCCCGCCGACTCCGCGCGCTCGCGCTACCTGCTCGAGCGCGCCGTGGCCGGCATCGGGCACTACGGCAACTCGATCGGCGTCGCCACCGTCGGCGGCGAGATCTACTTCGAGTCCGCCTACGAGCAGAACTGCCTCGTCAACGCGATGTGCCTCGGCCTGATCGAGACCGAGAAGCTCATCCGCTCGGCGGCCGCCGGCGTCGGCAACGTCGTCGTGCTGTTCGGCGCGCGCACCGGCCGCGACGGGATCGGCGGCGCCTCCGTCCTCGCCTCCGCCGAGCTCGGCGACCAGGACGCGAGCAAACGCCCGACCGTCCAGATCGGCGATCCGTTCGAGGAGGCGAAGCTGCTCGAGTGCTCGCTCGAGCTGCTCGACCGGGGACTGCTGGTCGCGCTGCAGGACCTCGGCGCGGCGGGGCTCACGTCCTCGTCGGCGGAGATGGCGGCGAAGGGCGAGGTCGGGCTCGACCTGGACGTCACGAAGGTGCCGCTGCGCGAGGCCGGCATGGAGCCGTTCGAGATCATGATCTCCGAGTCGCAGGAGCGGATGCTCTGCGTGGTCGAGCCCGCCCGGGTCGACGACGTGATCGCCGTGTGCGAGAAGTGGGAGGTCAACGCGACGGCGATCGGCGTGGTCACCGACACCGGCCGCCTGCGCGTCCTGGTCGGCGACGACGTCGCCGGCGACCTGCCGGTCACCGCGCTGGTCGACGAGTGCCCGGCCTACGACCTCGAGCCGGCGCAGCCGACGGTGCCGCTCTATCCGGCGCCACCGCGCGTGCTCGACGAGGGGCTCGACGCGGGCGGGACGCTGCTCGCGCTGCTCGGCTCGGCGAACGTCGCCTCGCGCCGCCCGGTGTTCGAGCAGTACGACTGCATCGTCGGCTCGCGCACGGCGCGCCGGCCCGAGCAGGCCGACGCGGCGGTGCTCATGCTCGATACCCAGCCGACTTCGTCGGCGGGCACAGGCGGCGGCGGGGCGCTCGCCGTGTCGATCGACGGCAACGGCCGGCGCGTCGCCGTCGACCCCTACCGCGGGGCGGTGGAGGCGGTGCTGGAGTGCTCGGCCAACCTCGCCTGCGTCGGGGCCGAGCCGCTCGGCCTGACGAACTGCCTCAACTTCGGCAACCCCGAGAAGCCGCACATCGCCTGGCAGCTGACGCGCGCGGTGGCCGGACTGGCCGACGCGTGCCGCGCCCTCGGCGTGCCGGTCGTGGGCGGGAACGTCTCGCTCTACAACGAGGGCGGCGGCGGCCCGATCTACCCGACGCCCGTGGTGGGCATGGTCGGCGAGCTGCCCGACCCGGAGCGCGCGGGCCGGCTCGGCTTCGCGCAGCCCGGCGACGCGGTGGCGCTGATCGCCGCGCGCGGCTGGGCTCCGTCGCCGACCGGCTCGGAGCTGGCGAAGCTGCGCGGCGAGGCGCCGGAGGGGGAGCTGCCGGCCGCCGACCTGGGCGAGCTGCGGGCCGTCCACGCCGCGATCCGCCAGGCCGTGCGCTCCGGCGCGCTGCGCTCCGCGCACGACGTCGCCGAGGGCGGGCTCGCCGTCGCGCTCGCGGAGGCGTGCATCGCCGGCGGGCACGGCGCGGAGGTGACCGTGGACGGCGGCGATGCCGCGCTGTTCGGCGAGGGCCCGGGCGCGTTCGTCGTCTCCGGGCCGCACGACGCGTTCGCCGCGTTCGGCGCGGCCGCCACGGTGATCGGCACCGTCGGCGGGGACGCGCTGCGGATCGCCGAGGTGCTCGACGTCCCCGTCGGCGACCTGGCCGCGGCGCACGGCGCCGGCCTCGCCGTGCTCATGCGCTAGCCGCCTCATAGGCGACGAGCGCCGCGCCCACGACCGCGACGCAGGCGACCGACGCGACAGCGGGGATCTCGGTCGCGAGCGGCAACAGCAGCAGGCAGGTGGCCGCCGCGACCAGCCGTTGCGGCTCGAGCGTGCCGAGCAGGCGCCGCCGGAACGCGACGTCGGCGATGAGGTAGAGCGCGACGCCGCCGCACAGCCCGACCGCGGCGATCAGCTTGAGCGGGTCGTCGACGTGCTCCAACGTCTTCTTCACCCCGAGCGCGAGCAGCACGATCCCGGCCACCAGCGGCAGGTGGAGGAAGCTGAAGGCGTCGCGTGCCGCCGTGTTGCGCGGGAGCCCGCTCGGCAGCGCGTGCAGCCGCGCCTCTATGCGCTCGAGTGCGTCGTCGAAGTAGGTCCACCACAGCGTGGCCGCGATGACGACGCCGAGCGCCGCGGCCAGCAGCTCGCCGGCGCCGAGGTCGATCCCCTCGGCGCCGACGCCGATCGCGACGATCGACTCGCCGAGCGCGATGATCACGATCAGGCTGTGGCGCTCGGCGAAGTGGCCGGGGGAGAGCCGCCAGCCGCCGATCCCGCGCAGCCCGCCACCGGCGAAGTCGATCCCCAGCACGACGATCCACACGACGGTCTGCGCCGTTTCGTCGAGCAGGGCGGCGACGATCAGCAGCATCGGCGCGAGCGTGGCCGTGACGGCGAGCGCGCGGGCGGCCTGGCGGACGTCGACGTGCTCGGTCGCGGCCGCGAACAGGCCGATGTGCATGAGCCGCACGCCGAGGTAGGCGCACGCGAAGAGCAGGGCGTCGCCCTCGAACGCGCCCGGGACGGCGAGCGACGCGATCAGCATGGCGATCATCGAGCCGAAGATGGCGAGCCGCACGGGCCAGCGGCGGCTGTCGACCTCGTTCGTCAGCCACGCGTACGCCGCCCACGCCCACCAGATCGATGCGAGCACGAGCATGCCGCGCAGCAGCCCGCCCCACGACAGGTCGTGGGCGAGCCGGGCGGTGACCTGCGTGAGGGCGAAGACGAAGACGAGGTCGAAGAACAGCTCGAGCGGCTCGACCCGCTTCTCGGACTGGGGCTGCGGCGCGGCGATGCGCCGGAACGCTACCTGCCGTTGGCGCGCAGCAGCGCGACCGCGTGGACCGTGACGCGCCCGCGCGTCTCGCAGGCCACGCCCTCGTCCCAGTGCAGCCAGTCGAAGTCCCAGCCGCCGTCCTCGAGCTGCTCCGCCTCGACCGCGTCGAGCGCGTGCTCGACCGCGGCGGGGTCGAACAGCGCGCGGATCGGGCGGCCCGGCCTTGGCGTCAGCACCGTGAGCGGCAGCACCTCGTCGGCGGTGCCGCCGGAGACCGGCAGCGGGCGGTCGGGCGGGACGATCGGGCGCAGCGCCTCGAGGGCGGCGTCGGCGCGCCCGCGGTCCTCGGCGCCGTCGAGGAAGTCGAGCGCGTAGCGGATCTCGAACGCGCTGCCCGTGTCGCGCGGCAGGTGCTCCCAGCAGTACGCGGCCGCGGCGGCCGTCCACGGGTGGGCGCGCCCGGCGGCGAGCCGCTGCGCCGCGCCCGTCACCGCGGCGGTCATGTGGAACGACGAGGGCCCGCCCGGGTCGGTCGGGAGGAAGGGCGCATGCGGGCCGTCGGCGGCGCCGGCCGTCACGAACGGCACGCCGCCGTCGGGGTTGCTGACGGACGCGAGCCAGTCGAGCGCGGGCGCGATCAGCGGGCTGTCGCCCGCGCCGACCTCGTGCAGGAGGTCGAAGGCGCCGAGGACCGCGATCGGCTGGCTCGCGGCGGTGCGCAGGTCGCACTCGAGCGCCTGGCCGAAGCCGCCGTCGTCGTTCGAGTGCGCCGCGAGGGCGCGCAGCACCGCGTCTCGCGACCCCTCGCCGAGCAGGTACGCGAGGTGCGCCCGGTCGACGAGCCGGGCGTTGCGCTGGACGAAGGAGCGTGCGGCGGGGAGATCGATCATGGGCCGAGCCTGCCGATCCGCCCGGCCCATGGCTTGAAGGAAACGGACCCGCGCGGTGCTAGCGGGTCAGCTCGTCGGCCATCGCGTCGAACACGCCCACGTAGGCGTCGATCGCCTCGTCGGTGTGCGTGACCGACAGCGTCCACTCCTCCTCGCGGCCCGGCGTCATGAAGATGCCGCGGTTCATGTTGAACAGCCAGGCGAGCTCGGACAGGTCCTTGTCCTGGCTGGCCTTGAACGTGGCGTAGTCGACGATCTTCTGCGTCGAGAACGTCACGCAGCCCTTGCCGGCGACGCCGAGCGCGTAGCCCGGCAGGTTGTACTTCTGGATCACCTCGGTGCAGCCCGCGAGGATGCGGTCGTTGAGGTGGTCGAGATGGTCGTAGGCCTCCGGCGTGAGGACCTCGAGCAGGTTCGCGCGCACCGCGGCCATGCCGAGCGGGTTCCCGTTGTAGGTGCCGACCTGGTAGACGCTGCCGTCCTCGACGACCGTGAAGACCTCCTCGGAGCCCCCGATCGCGCCGGTCGGCACGCCGCCGCCGAGCGCCTTGGCGAGCGTGACCATGTCGGGCTTGACGCCCCAGCGCTCCGTGGCGCCGCCGGCCGCGATCGTCAGGCCGGTCTTGACCTCGTCGAAGATCAGGACGATGCCGTGGCGCTCGGTGATCTCGCGGACCGCCTCGAGGTAGCCGGGCTCGGGCATGACGATCCCGAGGTTCATCATGGCCGCCTCCATGATCACGCAGGCGGGCTTGCGGCCCTCGGCGTCGAGGCGCTCGATGCGGCGCTCCATCGCGCCGGCGTCGTTGAACGGGACGGCGACCGTGAGGTCGACGACCGCCTGCGGGATGCCCGCGCCGTAGGCGAGCGAGGCGAGGTTGTCCGGGTCGCCGATCTTGTCGTACTCGACGCCGATCGAGACCATCACCGCGTCGTGATGGCCGTGGTACGAGCCGAAGATCTTCATGATCGTCTCGCGGCCCGTGTAGGCGCGCGCGATCCGGATGGCGTCCATCGTGGACTCCGAGCCGGAGTTCGTGTAGCGCCAGCGCGGCAGATCCCAGCGGCGGGCCAGCTCCTCCCCGACGACGACCGCGTCCTCGGTCGGCGCGGCGAAGTGGGTGCCGTCCGCGTAGCGATCGGCGAGCGCCCTGCCGATCGCCGGGTGCGCGTGCCCCTGGACCATCGCGCCGAAGCCGTTGTGGAAGTCCCACATCTCGTTGCCGTCGACGTCCCACACCTTCGGGCCCACGCCGCGCTCGAGGTAGATCGGCCACGGGTCGCGGAGCTGGTAGGAGGACGCGACCCCGGCGCTCAGCACCTTGTTCGCGCGCTCGAACATGCGCCCGGAGGCGGCGGTGCGTGCGTTGAGCTCGCGCTCCTCGCGCTCGATGAGCTCCTGGATGCGGCGGCGGTCCAGCGTGATGGGGGTCGTGACGGCCATGGGGTCGTTCTCCTCGTTGGGCTCCGCACGAGAGGGTAACGGCCGTCAGGGGGCCGGTACGGCGCGCCGTACCGGCCCCGATGCGCCGCAGTGGCGCCTACTTCCTGACGACGAGCGTCTTCGTCACCTGCCCCGCGGCGAGCGCGGAATTGCCCTTGAAGCTGATCTTCAGGCGCAGGCGGGTCGTGGTGCGACCGACCTTGCTGCGCTTGATGAAGATCGTCTTGCCGAAGCGGCAGCGGCCGTTCTTGCGCTTCAGCTTCGCCTTGCGCGTGGCGAGCGTCGTGCGCTTCTTCTTGACGGTCAGCGTCACCCTGCCCCTGCAGGCCGCCCGCAGCGTCGATCCGGCGGGCACGGAGATGGTGCCGCGCGCGCGGACGCGGACCCTGTTCCCGACGATCTTGGCCGACAGCTTGCTGCCAGGGCCCGAGAACGACACGGGCAGGCTCGCGCCGGCCCCGCCGCCGCCGGAGGCGCGGTCGACCGAGACGGACTTCGTCGCCTCGCCCACGTTGCCGGCGTTGTCGGCGAACGTGACCCTGACCGTCACGAAGTCGGCGGACGGGAACGTGAACGTGGCCGGGTTGCCCGTCGCCGGGGTCGCGCCGGTCGCGGTCCACGCGATCGAGGCGGTGTTGAGGCCGGAGCCGCCCGTGTCCGTGGCGTTCAGCGTGAACGTGACCGGCCGCCCGGCGATCGCGGTCGCCGGCCCGGCGATCGTGCCGGTCGGCTTGGCGATGTCGGGGAGGACGTTCGCGGCGGATGTGACCGCCAGCTTGCCGGCGCGCCCGCCGACGGCGCCCGACGTCGCGCTCGCGAGCCCCACGCTGAGCCAGTCCTGCGTGGCCAGCGCGCCATCCGCGTCGTCGTAGTAGAAGCTCGCGCCGTCGGTGGAGTGCAGGATCATGCCCGCCGTGCCCGCGACGAGCACGGTGCCGCCGGCGAAGTCGACGTCGTGCGGCGCGGTCAGGTCGCGCCGGTCCGGGTTCGCGATCGTCCACGGGGCCTCGGAGCCCCAGCCGGTCTCGGTGCGGGAGTAGTACGAGATGCCGCCGCCGTTCGGCGCCACCGCCCATTGGCGGTTCGGGTTGGCGGGATCGCCGGCGAGCCGGCGGAGCTGCTCGAAGCCGTTGCCGCCGGATGCGGCCCGCTCGCTGGCGCCACCCGTCTCCAGCGCGTTCGTCGTGAGCCAGACGGAGCCGAACGACTTCGCGATGAAGTAGACGCTGTCCGAGCCGGGCACGGCGAAGAGGTCGTCGATGTCGCGCGGGACCTTGCACGGATCTCCGTTGTCGTTGATGTACTGCCAGCCCGCGGCGGCGCTGCCGACGTTCGTCGCGGTCGCGCCGTTCACCGTCCGGTAGATCTGCGAGCCGCCGGCGACGAGCCATGCGCGCGCCGTTCCGGCGAAGCGGACGCTGTCGATGTCGCCGACCGCCTCGTCGCCCAGGTCACAGCGCTCGTCGAGTGCGTCGCCGCCGGGATTCAGGGCGACCGCGGCCCAGGTGTCGCCGCTGTTCGCGCTGCGCCACACGGCGCCGCTCGTCCCGACCGCGAAGCCGACCGCGCCGCCGGACTGGAACTCGATGTCGCGGAAGATCACGCCGGGGACCGACTGCTTCTCCTGGAAGACGCCGCCGACGCGCTTGAAGATCTTGCCGTTCGCCGTGACGAACCAGAAGCGGTCCGCCCCCTGGTACTCGATCGCGGTGATGTCCTCCGTGGTGTTGCTGGCGACCTCGGTCCAGATGCCCGCCGACGCGGGGAGGGCCGTCGCCCCGAGCGTGAGCGCCGCCACAGCGGTGGCGAGCAATATCCGTACGACACGTGACAACGTGGTGCCTCCAGCCTGGTGGTGAACGGCGCGATCCTCTGCGCTCGCTGCGGGAAATGCAACGGCCAACGGACAGCTGTTCGGGCAGCCGCCGCCGCCCCCGCCGCTATCCTCCGCCTCTCGTGTACGAGCTCCGCGACGGACCGCGCGACGAGTGCGGCGTGTTCGGCATCCACGCCCCGGGCTCGGATGTCGCCCGCCTGACCTACTTCGCGCTCTACGCCCTCCAGCACCGCGGCCAGGAGTCGGCGGGCATCGCCGCCTCGGACGGCGGCCACATCATGGCGATGCGCGACAAGGGCCTCGTCAACCAGGTGTTCGACGAGCAGAAGCTGCGCGCGCTGCGCGGCGAGATGGCGGTCGGGCACGTGCGCTACTCGACCACCGGCGCGAACTCCTGGGAGAACACGCAGCCCGTCTACCGCGCCGACCGGCGCGAGGTCGCGCTCGCCCACAACGGCAACCTCGTCAACGCCGTCGAGCTGCACGGCGAGCTGCGAGCCGCGGGCGTCACGTTCCGGTCCACGTCGGACTCCGAGATCATCGCCGCGCTGCTGTCCACGCACGCCGCGGACCGCATCGAGGATGCGGTCGCCGACGTGATGGAACGGCTCGAGGGCGCCTACTCGACCGTCGTGATGACCAAGGACCGCGTCGTCGCCTTCCGCGATCCCGCCGGCATGCGGCCGCTCTCGCTGGGCATGATCGGCGACCGGTACTGCGTGGCCTCCGAGACGTGCGCGTTCGACATCATCGGCGCCCGCTTCCTGCGCGACGTGCAGCCGGGCGAGATCGTCTCGCTCTCCGCGCGCGGGATCGAGACGCGGCTCGCCGTCGAGGGCTCGCGCCGCGCGCTCTGCGTGTTCGAGCACATCTACTTCGCGCGCCCCGACTCGCGCCTCGGCGGCCAGGTGCTGCAGGTCTCGCGCGGCCGGATGGGCGAGATCCTCGCGCGCGAGGCGCCCGTGGAGGCCGACCTGGTCATCGCCGTGCCGGACTCGGGGAACGCGGCGGCGCGCGGCTACGCGCGGGCCACCGGCCTGCCGCAGGACGACGGCTTCGTCAAGAACCGCTACGTCGCCCGCACGTTCATCCAGCCGGGGCAGGAGCTGCGCAAGCACGGCCTGCGGATGAAGTTCAACCCGCTGCCCGAGGTGGTGGCGGGGCAGCGCCTCGTCGTGGTGGACGACTCGATCGTGCGCGGCAACACGACGCGCCAGATCGTGCAGATGCTGCGCGACGCCGGCGCGCGCGAGGTGCACATGCGCATCAGCGCGCCGCCGATCCGCCATCCCTGCCACTACGGGATCGACATGTCCACGCGCGAGGAGATGATCGCCCACGGGCGCTCGGTGGCCGGCGTGGCGGCCGAGCTGGGCGCCGACTCGCTCGCCTACCTGTCGCTGAGCGGCGTGTACGAGGCGATCCAGGGGACGCGCGACACGCACTGCGACGCCTGCTTCAGCGGCGACTACCCGCTCGCCAACACGGGCGAGTCGCAGTCGAAGGACGCGTTCGAGCTCCCGCTCGCGCGCGCCTAGACGACGTCCGCGAGGAAGGCCTCGAGCACGTCGAGGTAGGCGTCGACGTCGGCCTCGGCGTGCGCGAACGACGCGGCCGGCCCGGCGCTGGCGATCGCCTCCCACACGCCGCGGTTCGCCATGTGCATCCGGCGCGTGTCGATCAGCTGGTGGTCGATCGAGCGCTCGGCCGCGGCGGCGTCGCGCGGCAGCTCCGGCTCGAGGCAGTAGCCGGACCGGCCGCCGAGCCGGTGCGCGCGCCACGGCAGCCCGTGGCGCGCGGCGGCGGCCTCGATCCCGTCGGCGAGCCGCTCCCCGAGCGCGGCGGTGCGCTCGAACGCCTGCGGCGTGTGGATCTCGCGCAGCACCGCCGTGGCGGCCGCCAGCGAGAGCGGGTTGGCGTACGTCGTGCCGCCCGTGGCGAGGCCGATCCGGCGCCCGTAGGCGTCCAGGTGGCCGGCCATCCAGTCGCGCAGGTCGTCGGTCATGCCGTACGCGCCGATCGGCACCCCGCCGCCGAGGCTCTTGCCGAGCGTCAAGATGTCGGGCTCGAGGCCCCACGCGCGCGTCAGCCCGCCGTACGCCGCGGTCTGGGTGTGCGTCTCGTCGAGGATCAGCAGCGCCCCGTGCGCGCGGGTGCGCTCGCGCGCGCCCGCGAGGTAGCCGTGCGTCCGGCAGGACCACGCCGACGTTGGTGAGCGCCGGCTCGGTGATCGCCGCGGCGACGTCGCCGCGGGCGAGCACCCGCTCGAGCGCGTCGAGGTCGTTGAACGGGAGCACGCGCGTGTCGGCCGCCGCGCGCGGGTTGACGCCCAGCAGCTCGGGGCGCGCCCCGGTCTCGTCGCCCGTCACGAGCATGTCGTCGACGTGCCCGTGGTAGTGGCCCGCGAAGACGACGACCAGCTCGCGGCCGGTGCGGTGGCGGGCGAGCCGGATCGCCTCGGCGTTCGCGCCGGAGGCCGAGAGCGTGAACTGCCAGGCCGGCAGCCCGTAGCGGCCGGCGAGCAGCTCCGCCGCCTCGATCCCCTCCTCGACGGGGAGCAGGAACTGCAGCCCGCGGGCCGCGCGCTCCGCGATCGCGGCCAGCACGGCGGGCGGCGCGAAGCCGCAGGTGGCGCTGAGGTCGGCCTGGTT
The DNA here is from genome assembly GCA_963827335.1 of uncultured Solirubrobacteraceae bacterium. GTDB lineage: Bacteria > Actinomycetota > Thermoleophilia > Solirubrobacterales > Solirubrobacteraceae > DASQMT01. The sequence goes on along the minus strand of CAWHAP010000015.1, from coordinate 875,588 downwards.
GAAGTCGAGGTAGTCGTTGCCGTCGGCGTCGGTGAAGCGGCAGCCGGCGCCGTGGGCGACGTAGAGCGGCGCGTGGTCGTAGAGCCCTGCCATCCACGCCATCGGGACGCCGTCCGGCAGGTGCCGGCGCGCGCGCTCGGTCAGCTCGGCGGAGCGGGGGGTGCGGGCGGCGAACGTCGCCTCCTCGCGCTCGCGGACGGCGGCCAGTCGGGCGGGGTCGATCATGCCGTGGATGGTGACGTGCCGCGGAAGTGCACGGTTCCGTGACGGGTCCGCGCCGCCTTCGTGCCAACTCCGTCACGGCCCCGCCGGGCGGCCGGTTGGCGACCGGGCCACGGGCTATGGTCGTCCGCCCGATGTCCGCCCCGCTCGTCACCGATCCGCTCGTCGCGCCGTCGCTGCCGGGCCTCGGGCCTGAGCCGCCGCGTCCGTTCGCGCGGGCCGGCGACCCCGATGGGGCGCTGCGCGAGGTCTTCGGCTTCCCGGCGTTCCGGCCCGGCCAGCGCGAGGCCGTCGCGGCCGTGACCGGGCCCCACCCGCCGCGCGACGTGCTCGTGGTCATGCCCACGGGCTCGGGCAAGTCGCTCTGCTACCAGCTACCCGCGCTGATGCGGGCGGACCTCACGCTCGTGGTGTCGCCTCTCGTGTCGCTGATGCAGGACCAGGTCCAGGCCCTCGAGCGCGTCGCGCCCGGCCGGGTCGCGCTCGTCAACGCGCAGCAGGACGCGGCGGCCAACCGCGCCGCGGTCGACCGCGCGGTGTCGGGTGCCGCGCGGCTGCTCTACGTCGCGCCCGAGCGCTTCTCGTCGCCGGGGTTCCTGGAGCGCGTCCGCCAGGCCAGGATCGGGCTGTTCGTCGTCGACGAGGCGCACTGCGTGTCGCAGTGGGGGCACGACTTCCGGCCGGACTACTTCCGCCTCGCCGACGCCGCGCGCTGGTTGGACGCCGGGGCGATCGTCGCCTCCACCGCGACGGCGACGCCGCAGGTCGCCGACGACATCGTCGCGCGCCTCGGCCTGCGCGATCCGGTGCGGATCGCGACCGGCTTCGACCGGCCGAACCTCTCGTTCGCGGTCGTGCCCTGCCCGACCAAGGAGGCGGGGCATCGCGCCATCGCGGCGGCCCTCGCGGAGCCGGGCGCGCTCCCGGCGATCGTCTACGCGGGCACGCGCGCGGAGTGCGACCGGCTCGCGGGCCGCCTGACCCACGAGCTCGCCACCCCGGTGCTCCCCTACCACGCGGGGCTGGCGCGCGACGTGCGGGCCGAGGCCCAGCGGCGGTTCATGGACGGCGAGGTCGACGTGGTCGTGGCCACGAACGCCTTCGGCATGGGCGTGGACAAGGCCGACGTGCGGACCGTCTGCCACGAGGCGGTGCCGGGCTCGCTCGAGGCCTACTACCAGGAGGCCGGGCGCGCCGGCCGCGACGGCGCGCCCGCCCGCTGCCTGCTGTTCGCGTGCGCGCGCGACAAGGGCCTGCACGTGTTCTTCATCGAGCGCTCGACGGTCGAGGAGCCTGCGCTCAAGGCGGTCGCCCGCGCGCTGACGGGGGCGACGTCCGACGTCGCGGTCGCGGGCGGCCAGGCCGCCCGGTTCGACGTGCCGGTCGCGCGGCTCGCGGCGCTCGCGGGCTGCGACGAGGAGGTCGTGCGCGCGATCGTCGGGCACCTCGCCCGGATCGGCGTCGTCCAGCCCAGCCCGTCCGCGCCCGACCGGGTCCTCGGGCGCGTCACCGGCGTCTGGGACGGGCGGGCGCTCGCCCTCTCCCGGTCGGCGGCGCAGGAGGGCACCCGCGCGCGCTGGCGCCAGTACCGCGCGGTGTGGTCGTGGGTCGAGGGCACGGGCTGCCGCCGCACCGGCATCCTGCGCCACTTCGGCGACGCGCAGCAGCCTTCGCCGACCGGCCCGTGCTGCGACGTCTGCGACCCGGCGCTCGCGCCGGCGCTGCCCGCCGTGCGCGGCGGCGGTGGGTCCGGCGGCCCCCGCCAGCTCGCGCAGCGGCCGGTCGCGGACGGCGACGTCGCGGCGCTCGACGAGGCGATCGTCGAGGTCGTCGCGCTCGCGCGGCCGTCGCTCGGGCGCACCCGCGCGGTCGAGGTGCTGCGCGGCGGGCGCTCCAAGGTGCTGCTCAAGCACGGCTGGGACGGGCTGCCCCACTACGGCACGTTCGGCCACCTGAGCGGCCCCTCGGTGCTCGCGCGCGTCGACGCGCTGCTCGCGGCGGGGACGATCACGAAGAGCGGCGGCCACTACCCGGTGCTGGAGGCGGCGTGAACGTCGGCGTCCTCGCGTCGGGCGAGGGCTCGAACCTGCAGGCGATCCTCGACCACGTGCACGGCCGCGACGGCGTCGAGGTCGTGGCCGTGGGCTCGGACAAGCCGGGTGCCCGCGCGCTGGACCGCGCCGCGGCGGCCGGCGTGCCGGTGCGCGCGTTCCCGGCCGCGGAGCACGCCGACCGCAGGGCGCGCGACCTCGCGATGGCGGCGTGGCTCGACGGCGCGGGGGTCGAGCTCGTCGTGCTCGCGGGCTACATGCAGCTCATCGACCCCGCCTTCCTCGCGCGCTTCCCGCGCCGGGTGATCAACGTGCACCCGGCGCTGCTGCCCGCGTTCCCGGGCATCGGCGCGGTCGAGCAGGCGCTCGCCCACGGCGTGAAGGTCTTCGGCGTGACCGTCCACTTCGTCGACGAGGGCGTCGACACGGGCCCGATCATCGCCCAGCGCGCCGTCGAGTTGCCCGACGCGACGGACGCCGCCGCCGTGCGCGCGGCCCTGCAGCCGCTCGAGCACGAGCTGCTGCCCGAGGTCGTGCGGCTGATCGCCCGCGGCGCCGTCGCGGCGGACCCGGACCACCCGCGCCGCGTGGTGGTGCACCGGTATGGTGCGGGCGGATGACGCAGCCGGGGGATGTCCGCGTGCGCCGCGCGCTCCTGTCGGTCTCCGACAAGCGCGGGATCGCCGACTTCGCCCGTGGCCTCGCCGGCCTCGGCGTCGAGCTCGTCTCGACCGGCGGCACCGCGCGCGAGCTGAGCGAGGCCGGGCTCGCGGTGCGGGCGATCGAGGACTTCACCGGCTTCCCGGAGATCATGGACGGCCGCGTCAAGACGCTGCACCCGAAGCTCTACGCGGGCCTGCTCGCCCTGCGCGACGACCCCGACCACATGGTCGCGGCCGAGGAGCACGGCGTCGAGTTCGTCGACCTCGTGTGCGTGAACCTCTACCCGTTCGAGCGCACGGCGGCCCAGCGCGGCGCGACCGACCACGAGGTGATCGAGAACATCGACATCGGCGGGCCGACGATGATCCGCGCCGCGGCGAAGAACTTCGGCTTCACCGCGGTCGTCACGCGGCCGGAGATGTACGACGCCGTGCTGCAGGAGCTGCAGGACGCCGACGGGCGGCTGTCGCTCGGCACGCGCGAGTCGCTCGCGGCCGAGGCCTTCTCGTACTCCGCGCGCTACGACACCGCCATCGCGCGCTGGTTCGCGGAGAAGCAGGAGGACTTCCCGCCGGTCATGATGTCCGCGTACGAGAAGGTCACCGACCTCGCGTACGGCGAGAACCCGCACCAGCGCGCCGCCTACTACGCGCAGGTCGGCGCACGCATGCACGTGCTCTCGATGGTCAAGCAGGTCGCCGGCAAGGACCTGTCGTTCAACAACGTGCTCGACCTCAACTCGGGCCGGCTGCTCGTCGAGGAGTTCAACGTCCCGGCCTGCGCGATCATCAAGCACAACAACCCGTGCGGCGCGGCGATCGGCAGCTCGGCGCGCGCGGCCTACGAGCGCGCCTTCGCTTGCGACCCGCAGTCGGCGTTCGGCGGTGTCGTCTGCCTCAACCGGCCCGTCGACCGCGCGCTCGCGGAGCTGGTGATCGAGCAGTTCTGCGAGGTCCTCTTCGCACCGCGGTTCACGGACGAGGCGCTCGAGCTGTTCGAGAGCAAGCCGAACATGCGCATCCTCGAGGACAACGAGCGGCGCCGGTTCAACATCGCCGAGCGCGACCTCAAGCGCGTGATGGGCGGCCTGCTGGTGCAGGACCGCGACATCGACCTCGAGGACCGCTCGGAGATGGAGGTCGTGACCGAGCGCAAGCCGAGCGAGGCCGAGTGGGGCGAGATGCTGTTCGGCTGGAAGGTCTGCAAGCACGTCCGATCCAACGCGATCGTGCTCTCGCACACGCTCTCCTCGGTCGGGATCGGCGCCGGCCAGATGAGCCGCGTGGACTCCGTGCGCCTGGCGATCGAGAAGGCGCAGTCGACCGGCACCGACCTGCGCGGCGCGGCGCTGGCCTCGGACGCGTTCTTCCCCTTCGCCGACGGCCCGCAGCTCGCGGTCGAGGCAGGGGTCACCTCGGTCATCCAGCCCGGCGGCTCAAAGCGCGACTTCGAGGTCGTGGAGGCCGCCGACGAGGCGGGGATCTCGATGGTCTTCACACACCGCAGACACTTCAAGCACTGACGCGCTTACGCGTTCTCGCCGCCGCTGCCGGCAGCCGCTTGATCGTTCTGTGCTGGCGCACTATCCCGATCGCGCGGCCACCGGCAGCGACGACGATCGACGCGTTCTTGCGTCAGTGCTGCGCACTGGCGCGCTCGTCCGCCCGGTAGCTCCAGAAGCGCGGCAGCAGCGCGCACAGCACCGCCGTGCCGGCGAGGCAGAGGACGCCGCCGGTCCAGATCGAGAAGCGCACGCTCGTGACCGACGCCAGCGCGCCCGAGCGGGCCGTGCCGACGGTCGGCCCGATCGAGTAGGAGAGCTGCTCGATGCCGGCGAGCCGGCCGCGCATGTGGTCCGGGATCGTCTGGTTCCACAGCACCTGCCGGAAGATCCCGGACGACATGTCCGCGGCGCCGGCGGCGGCGAGCGCGACGAGCGCGAGGACGAGCGAGCCTGCGAAGCCGAAGGCGACGATCGCGGCGCCGTACGCCGCCGCGCTGAGCGCGATCGCGCGGCCGTGGCGGCGCACGCGGCCGGCCCATCCGCTGAGCAGCGTGAACACGGTTCCCCCGACGGGCTCGGCGGCGTACAGGAGGCCGAGCACCTGCGGCCCGCCGTAGCGCTCGGCCACCGCGGGGAACAGCGCGACGGGGATGCCGAAGAGCATCGCGTTGACGTCGACGGCGTAGCTCCCGATCAGCTCCTGGCGCGACCGGGCGTAGCGCCATCCCTCGCGGACGCGGGCGAGGCTCGCCGGCGCGGCCTCCGGCGGCGGCGGGACGGCGCGCATGCGGGCGAGGAAGGCGAGCGAGACGAGGAACGTCGCGGCGTCGATCGCGTAGGTGGCGCCGAGCCCGAGCGTCGCGATCAGGATGCCGGCGAGCGCCGGCCCGGCGATCTGCGCCGCGTTCCCGCGGAACCCGTCGAGCGCCGATGCGGCCGCCAGATCCTCGTGCGGCACGAGCCGCGGCAGCATCGCGTCGAGCGGCGGCCGCTGCAACCCGCCCGCGCCCGCCATCCCCGCGGCGACCACGAAGAGGACCCACACGTGCGGGTCCGCGAGGAGCGCGTTGCCGAGCAGGGCGAGCGCGAGCACCAGCAGCGTCGAGTCGGCGATGAGCACCAGCCGGCGGCGGTCGTGGGCATCGGCGAGCGCGCCGCCGAGCAGCGCGGTGAACAGCAGCGGGACGATCTCCGCGAGGCCGATCAGCCCGACGAGCAGCGTCGAGCCCGTCAGGTCGTAGACCTGGAACGGCACGGCGACGTACGTGAGCATCGAGCCGGTGAACGAGACCGCCTGCCCGATGTAGAGCAGGCGGAACTCGCGCTGGCGCCGGAGCGGGCCGAGGTCGATGGCGAGGCTCCGGAGCAGGCGGCGGGCGGCGGACATGCGACGGCCAGCCTAGGAGTAGCCTCCGCCCGCATGCGCCCCCGCACGCTCGCCCGCCTCCAGGCCCTCGGCCGGCTCGGCATCGGCGCGGGCCTCGCCGTCGCGCCCGGCGTCGTCGGCGGCGCCTGGGTGGGCGCGCCCGCGGACCGGCGCGAGGGGCAGGTGCTCGCGATCGCGCTGGGCGGCCGCGACGTCGCGCTGGCCCTCGGCACGCTCCGTGCGCTGTCGGCCGGGCACGGCGCCGGGCCGTGGCTGCGCGCCGGGATCGTCGCCGACCTCGCCGACCTGGTCGCCACCCTGCGGGCGCGCGACCGCCTCCCGCCGATCGCGGTGCCGGCGACCGTCGCGCTCGCGAGCGGCTCGATCCTCCTGGGCGCGTGGCTCCAGGCCGCAGCGGACCAGCGCCGCGACGGCGGGTTCCGCTAGCCCTTGCCGTAGAGCGTCCGCGACCAGATCGTGTGCAGCGTGCGCGCCACGACCGCCCGTTCGCCGGCCGGCTCGCGGCCGAGCGAGAGCGTGAGGTAGCGCTCGTTCATCCACACGAGCGCGGTGGCCGTCTCGCGCGGGTCGAGCGGCAGCACGCGCCCGGCCGCGACCTCGCGCTCGATGTGCTCGGCGGTGACGTCGACGAAGCTGTTGACGAGCTGCCCGTACGCCTCGTCGACGTCGGGGTCGTCGGCTGCCGCGTCGGCCAGCGCCCGCAGCACCGGGCCGTGCTCGGCGAACACGGCGACGATGCCCTCGGTCGCCTCCCGCGCCAGCTCCGGCCCGTCGCCCTCGCCCTTGAACCAGCGGTCGGCCATCGTGAACAGCTCGCCGCCGATGTGCTCGACCACGCGCAGGACGAGATGGTGCCGGTCGCGGAAGTAGACGTAGAACGACGGCCGCGACAGCTCCGTCCGGCGCATCACCTCGTCGACCGTCAGCTCGCGGAACGGCCGCTCGCGCAGCAGCGCCTCGGCGGCGGCGATGATCTCCTGCTCGGCGACCTCGGGTGTCCGGCGCCGGCGCCGGCGCGGCTCCGACTCGCGGGAGAGGTTGACGGGCACCGCCGGAGCTTACGCGGGGCGGCCCTAGAATGGGTCGCCGCCCAGCCCCCATGGTGTAGTGGTTAGCACGCCAGGTTTTCATCCTGGTAGCGGGAGTTCGACTCTCCCTGGGGGTATCGCGATGTCGCCGGTCTGACCGGCATCGATCATGTGTCGAGGGCCGGCGCGCACGTTGCGGCCGGGCCGCGAAAAGGGAGTACGCTTCGGCCCTCCTTGACCGTGTCGGCGAAGCGGTGCGAGCGATCTCCCAGGGAGCGCGGCTGACATCGCCACGGTGTCGGTGCTCGGGAAGGTTCTGACATGCAGCCCCCACGAACGACCGCTCGCCCGGTAGCGCGCCTGCGCGGCCGCCGGTTGCTGGCGTACTTCGCGCTGCTCGTGGCGGCGTTCGTGATCGTCGCGGTCGCCGCTTCCGCGTACGTGTTCGTGCAGAGCGATCGCGACGGGCGCGAGAGCGCCGAGCGCGACGCGCGCTTCGCGGCGAGAACCGGCGCGAAGCAGCTGGGGAACGCGGTCGTCGCGCTGCAGACGTCGGTCAAGGGCCTGGCGGCGTCGCCGAACGTCGGGGACTCGCTCACCGCCCCCGAGGACTGCGTCCTCCAGTTCGACTCCGGCGGTGTCTCGTCGGGGCACATCGAGATCCTGCGCGACGACGGCACGGTCGCGTGCTCGTCGCGCGTCCCCGAGGGGGACGCCGCGCTGCCGGGCTACGAGGGAGCATCGTGGCTGCGCCGGGCCAGGGCGCGCGAGCTGGTCGAGGCCCCGGTGATGGACGCCGCGACGAAGGCGCAAGCCCTCCTGGTGACGAGTCCGATCGAGGGCGGCGTGGTCGCCGTGTTCCTCGCGCTCGAGCCGCTCGGCCCGGACTTCGCGCGCCTCTACGGCGGCGGCAGCTCGGTCGAGTTCGTCGTGACGAGCCGCGACCGTCAGACCGTGCTCGCGCGGTCGATCGCACCCGAGCGCTGGGTCGGCGAGTCGATCGGCCGGACGGGCTTCCGGCAGGCGTCCGCCGAGGTGCAGCGTCCCGACCTCGACGGCGAGGAGCGGCTCTACGCGGACGCGGAGGTCCCCGGTGTCGGCTGGCAGTTCTCGGCGGGCGAGGACAAGGAGGCGGCGCTCGCGGCCGGCAACCGCCTGCGGAACCGGCAGCTCGCGATCATCCTCGCGGGGCTCCTGCTCGTGCTGGCGGCGGCGTTCGCCGTGTACCGGCGCGTCGCCGTCCCCGTGGCCCGCCTCGGCGCGGCCGTTCGCTCGAGCACCGAGCAGTCGCCGCCGACGCCGGTCCCGGTGTCCGGCCCGGCCGAGGTCGCGGCGCTGGGCGACGACGTCAACGGGCTCATCGCCGCGGTCACGCGCGAGCTCGCCGAGCGCCGGCGGGCCGAGGAGAGCGCGGTGGTGTCCGAGCGCAACTACCGCATGCTGTTCGAGCGCAGCCCGCTGCCGATGTGGATCTACGATCTCGAGACGCTCGCGGTGCTCGAGGTCAACGACGCCGCGCTCGCGGTCTACGGCTACTCGCGCGACGCGTTCCTCGCCCTCACGATGCGCGAGATCGCGGCGCCCGATGCGGCCGGCGAATCCGCCGCGACCGGGACGACGCGGCACCGCCGGCACGACGGCAGCGAGCTCGAGGTCCGCACGCTCAGCCACGGCGTCACCTTCGGCGAGCGTCCCGCCCGGTTCGTGCTCGCCGAGGACGTGGGCGAGCGCGAGCGGCTCGAGGGCCAGCTGCGCCAGGCGCAGCGCATGGAGGCGATCGGCCGGCTCGCCGGCGGCGTGGCGCACGACTTCAACAACCTGCTCACCGCCGTGATCGGCTACAGCGAGCTGCTGATCACGCGCATGCCGGACGGCGACCCCCGGCGGGGCGAGGCCGAGGAGATCAAGAAGGCCGGCGAGCGCGCCGCCGCGCTGACGCGGCAGCTCCTCACGTTCGGGCGGACGCAGGCGCTCGAGCACGTCGTGCTCGACGTCAACGACGCCATCACCGGGATCGAGCCGATGCTCAGGCGGCTCATCCGCTCCCACGTCTCGATCGAGACGCGCCTCGCGCCGGACGCGGGGCGCGTCCTTGCAGACCGCGGGCAGATCGAGCAGGTGCTCGTCAACCTCGTGGTCAACGCCGGTGACGCGATGCCCGACGGGGGCCGGCTCACGATCGCGACGTCCACCGTCGAGCTCGACGCGGACTACTTCCGCGAGCATCCGGCCGCCGACGGCGAGCCGGGGCGCTACACGATGCTCGAGGTGGCGGACACGGGCATCGGGATGGACGCGGAGACGATCGCGCACATCTTCGAGCCCTTCTACACGACCAAGGGCAACGATCGCGGCACCGGACTCGGGCTCGCGACGGTCTACGGGATCGTCAGCCAGAGCGGCGGCTTCCTGTGGGTCTACTCCGAGCCCGGCCGCGGCACGACGTTCAAGACGTACCTGCCGGTCGCCGAGGCCGCCGTGACCGAGCAGCGCGAGCCCGAGCGCGCGGCGCCGCTGAGCGCGCAGGGACGCACCGTCCTGCTGGTGGAGGACGACGCAGGCGTCCGCGCCGTCGTGCGCCGGATGCTCGACGCGCACGGATTCGCGACGCAGGAGGCCTCGGCGGGCGAGGAGGCGCTCGCGCTCAGCGACAGCGGAGCGCCCGGCTCGCTCACCCTGCTCGTGACCGACACCATCGTCCCCGGTCCCGGCGGCGTCGAGCTCGCCGACCGCATCCGTCAGCGCCACCCCGCGCTCCGCACGGTGATCATGTCCGGCTACAGCGAGCCGACGCTGACCGCCGGGCAGACGCTCGGCCCGCGGACCGAGTTCATCGCCAAGCCGTTCACGGCAGCCGACCTGCACGCCAAGCTCGCGGCGCTGCTCGCGGAGCCCGACCCGACCGAGGACCGCGATCGCTCCGAGTAGTGGGCCGTCTGGGACTCGAACCCAGAACCACGGGATTAACCTGCCGCACCGGCTTTCACCGGCCACCCGCGTACGGCACGGGCTTGCGGTCTGGACCATCTCTTCACCCTCGGCCGGTCCCGTTAGGGTGGGCGGCGTATGGCCTCTGAGGGCTCTCCCGCACCACGCGGGGTTGCCTGCTGATCGCCCAATCCCGTGGGATTTTCACCGGCCGCGCCGGCCGGTACCCAGGGCTCTAAGGGGGTTCCAGCAAATAGCCGCCGACGAACTAGCGGTCTCCCGACTAGCGCTCCTTCCTGAAGTCCCTTGCTCTGCCAATTGAGCTAACGGCCCGCATGCGGCGGCAGTCTAGACGGATGCGGTCAGCCCGCCGTCGACCAGCAGGGTGGTGCCGGTGACGTAGCCCGCGCGGTCCGAGCAGAGGAAGACGGCGGCCGCCGCCAGTTCCTCGACGGTCCCGAGCCGCCCGGCCGGGACGTCGCGCCGCGCGGCATCCTCCGCCGCCTCGCGCGAGCCCGCGTTGTCGAAGATGCGGTCGGTGGCGATCCGTCCCGGCAGCACCGAGTTGAGCGTCACCCCGTCGGGGGCGGCCTGCTTCGCGAGGATCTTGAACGCCGCCACCAGGCCCGGCCGGTGCGCGTTGGACAGCTGGAGCGCCGCGATCGGCTCGCGCACGGCCATCGACTGGATGGCCACCACGCGCCCCCACCCGCGCGAGCGCATGCCCGGCAGCAGGCGCTCGAGGAAGGCCATGGGGGAGAGCACGAGCGTCCGATACGCCGCCTCCCACTGCGCGCGCGTGAAGCCGAGGGGATCCTCGCCGGCGGGCGGCCCGCCCGTGTTGGCGATGTAGATGTCGATCGGGCCGAGCGCGGACTCCACCTCGTCGACCACGCCGGGCACGGCGTCGAGATCGCCGGAGTCGAAGGCGAGCCCGTACCCGCCGAGCTCGGCCGCGGCCGCCTCGACCCGCGCGCGATCCCGCGACGCGACCGCGACCCGCGCGCCCTCTGCGGCGAGCCCGGACGCGATCCCGAGGCCGATCCCCTTCGTCCCGCCGGTGACGAGCGCCACCTTGCCCTGGAGGCCGAGGTCCATGAGACGGGCATGATGGCAGCGGCTGCGCGTCTACGATCACTCCCACCCCCGGGCGGTTAGCTCAGCTGGTCAGAGCGCTTGCCTTACAAGCAAGAGGTCCCCGGTTCGAGCCCGGGACCGCCCACTCCCCGAACTCCCTGCAAGCACGCCAGGGGCAGCTTCGTGCGTCTCCACGGTCTTCCGACCACGCAGCGGCCTCGAGGTAGTTGACGTCGATGGCCTCTTATCACCCACGAGAAGGCAGGAGAACCCTATAGTCGGCTCGTGCGACGGACCGCCAGGATGCTCGCGGGTGTTGCGCTCGCGACGCCGATCGTGGCGGGGTCGGTGTCGGTGCCGGCCAGTGCCGCCGATGTCCCCCGGCTCGGGTACGTCGGCCGGGTGGCGGGGACGAATGCGTTCGTCGGGGTTGTCGTTCGCGGGAACCGGGTGACGGCGTACGTCTGCGACGGCCGCAAGCTGGCGCGCTGGTTCGAGGGCACGTTGCGAGGCGAGCGCGCGCGGCTCCGGGGCAGGTCGAGCGGCCGGTTGACGCTGAAGGTCGTGTCAGCGCGCCGGGCACGAGGTGTGCTGCGCCTGGCCGGGAGCAAGCGACATCGGTTCGCGGCAGCGGCGGCGCGGGGCCGCGCCGGGCTGTTCCGCGACGAGCGGGACGTGACCCGGTCGGGCCGGCCTCGGCGAGCGCTGACGGGCTGGGTGCGCCTCAACGACGGCCGGGTGCGCGGCGCTACTGCCACCAGCCGCTACCGGATCGAGCATCCGTCGCGTGGCATCACCGTCGCGCTGGACGCGGCCACGGGGGGCACGATCAGCTCGCCCTCGAGCGCGCCGAGGAGCGCTCAGCGCGTCACCGGCACGGCCGTACCGATCTGCAGGTGGTTCATCGGCGCGACCACGAACACCCGCCGGCCGCTGACGACGCCGGGCTGCGGGATCCCGCGCGCCGGGATCGTGCCGAGCCGCCCGGCCGGACCGAGCGTGCTCTCGCGGCCGCCCGACTTCCCGCTCTCGCAGGCGGCGCTCGCCTTCTTCGCCGACAGGATCGACGATCAGGTCGTCCGCCGGCGCCAGGAGGTGCTGCGGAGGGCAGGCCGATCCGACCCGGGAGCCATCTCCGAGTCCGCGCGCGCGAAGATCGCCGCCCGTGCGGGGGCGATGCTCAACGACAGCCGCTTGTTGAGTGCGGCCGAGTCGCTGCGCCGCGGCACCCCGTCCGAGGTGACCGCGCGGACGGAGGCCTACGCGAACCTGGCTCGACCGCAGGTCGACAAGGTCCGCGGCCTGATGCCGAGCGACGACCCGCTCGTCGCGGTCGCGGCGATCGACACCGTCCCGCCGCTATCGCTACCGCAGCGGCGGACCTACGTCGGCCCGTGGGCCGAGATCGGCAACGTCGTCACCAAGGGCGACGACTGGGAGTTCGACGAGAACTCCTTCGAGATCTGCGGCGGGGGCACCTTCTGTCCCCCCTTCCTGAACATCGCTTTCGCCGCCACGCGCGTCTCCGCGCACGTCCGTGCCGGCTTCAACTCCAGCATCAGCTGGGATCGAGCGCACCTGCTCGCCTTCGACGTCCCCGCCGACGCCGGCGTCGTGCAGGTCGAGATCGACGTGACCCAGGAGGACCTGGAGGTCGAGACCGAAGTCTGCTTCGGCAACCCGGACGGCTCGGCCCAGTCCCAGCTCACGATCCACGAGGTGGGCGGCGACGGGGTCGTCGATCCGTTCAACGACCCGGTCGTCACCGGTTTCTACTGGCAGGAGTACTGGGACGAGGACGACGTCGTCCTCGGAGGCTTGAACGAGGAGGACTGCGTCCCCAGCCTCGCCCCACCCGCCCCCGATGCGCCGCCGCTCAACGTCGTCGGCGGAGGCAACAAGCTGCTCGAGTTCACCGCGCCGCCGCAAGGTGGCTCCTACGTCCTCGCCGTCAGCGTCCAGGCGCGCGCCGAGGTGCTCCTCGGCGGGACCGCCGTCTCACAGGCCCAGATCGGCATCGACAGCGTCACCGTCAGCCACGGCTGACACGCAGGCGGACCGGCGAGCGGGCGCACCGAGCGAGGGCGCACGCTTCCCGTCCACGCACGCGCGCGGTGTAGCGTGCGCCCATGGCGGAGCCGCTCGGCCGGGACCACGAGCTTGCGACCGTCCGCGCGGTGCTCGCGGATGAGCGCGCTGTCGTGGTCGCCGGCGAGCCGGGGATCGGCAAGAGCACCGTCTGGCGCGCGAGTGCCGACGCCGCTCGCGCCGCCGGGATGCACGTGCTCGCGGCGAGCCCGGCGAGTGCCGAGCGCCGGCTCGCCTTCGTCGCGCTCGGCGACCTGCTGGGCGCAGCGGACCTCGGTGACCTCGCGCCCCCGCAGCGGCGCGCGCTGGAGGTCGCGCTGCTGCGCGCGGAACCCGGCGACGCGCCGCCCGACACGCGCGGCGTCGGACTCGCCTGCGTGGCGCTGCTCGTCGCGCACGAGCGGCTGCTGATCGCGATCGACGATGTGCAGTGGCTCGACGCCGAGAGCGCCGAGGTGATCGCCTTCGCGGCGCGGCGGCTCGCGGGCTCGCGCTTCCTGCTCGCCCGCCGCCCCGGCCCGCCGGGCGCGCTGGAGGAGGCCGTGGCGCCCCGCCGCATCGTCCTCGGGCCGCTGAGCTACGGCGCGGTGCGGGCGCTTCTGGCCGACCGCCTCGGGCTTGCGCCGCCGCGACGGGTGCTGCGCGAGGTCGTCGCTTCCGCGGGTGGGAACCCGCTCTTCGCGCTGGAGCTCGCCCGCGGGCTGGAGGCGGGCGGGATGCCCCGACCGGGCGAGCGGCTCGCGCTGCCGGAGACGCTCGACGGCATGATCGGCGCGCGCGTCGGCCAGCTCCCGCCGGCGGTGCGCCGGCTGCTGCTCGCCGTGGCGCTGGAGCCCGGCCTGCGCGTCGCGCAGGCGCTGGAGCTCGTGCCGGGCGAGGCGCTGGAGGACGCCGCCGTCGACGTCGCGGGCGACCGCGTTCGCGCCGCACACCCGCTGCTCGCCGCCGCCGCCCTCGGCCGCTCCACCCCGGCGGAGCGGCGCGCGCTCCACGAGGGGCTGGCGACGCTGGTCCACGACCCGGGTCGCCGTGCGCGCCATCGCGCCCGCGCGGCGACGTTGGCCGACCCGGTTCTGGCCGCCGAGCTCGCCGCCGCCGCGAGCGCCGCGGCGGCGCGCGGCGCGCGGGCCGACGCGGCGACGCTGGCCGAGGACGCGCTGCGCCTCACGCCCGCGGGCGCGCCGGAGCGGCCCGAGCGGCTGCTCGCGCTCGCCCAGCGGCTCGACCAGACCGGCGACAGCCGCCGGACCGGCGCGCTGCTCGAGCCGGAGCTGGCGGCGCTCCCGCCGGCCTGGCGCGCCCGCGCCCACCTGCTTCTCGCCGACGGCGCCGGCATCAGCCACAGCGCGCAGCACTTCGCCCACCTCGATGCCGCCGAGGAGGCGGCGGCCGGCGAGCCGGCGCTGCAGGCACAGGTCACCGCGCGGCGCGCCGCCGCCGTGGCCGTGGGGCTGGTCGAGCGTCTCGCCGAGATGGAGGCGAGCGTCGAGGACGCGTTGCCGGCCGCGCTCGCGGCGGGCGGCGAGACCGAGGCGGAGGTGCTGCAGGCGCTCGCCTGGACCCGCGCGCTCCGCGGCCGCCCCGTCGACGACCTGCTCGCCCTCCCCGGGGCCCCGGCGCTGCTCGACATCTACCGCTCGGTCGAGCGCGTCGCCGCCGTGCGGCTGATCTGGCGTGGCGAGATCGAGGCGGCGCGCGCCGCGATCGGCGCGCTCGAGGACCTGGCCGAGACCCGCGGCGAGATCTGGTCGACGATCTGCCTGCGGCTGCACCGCTGCGAGCTCGAGGTGCGCGCCGGCGACTGGCTCCGCGCGGAGGAGCTGCTGCGCGAGTGGGCCGACGACCCTGACACCGCGCTCGTCCTCGGCCCGGCGGTCGAGCGGCTGCGGGCGCTGATCGCGGCCGGCCGCGGCGATCCGGGCGCCGCGGCGCGCTGGGCGGCAGAGACGCTCGCGGGCGCCGAGCGCTCCGGCGTGCGCTGGGACGCGCTCGAGGCGTCGCGCGCGGCCGGCATCGCGGCGCTCGCGGCCGGCGACCCCGCACGCGCGGTCGCCGAGCTCGGCGTGGCCGCCGCGCACCTGGAGCGCGCGGGCTGCCGGGAGCCGGGCGCGTTCCCGATCGCGGCCGAGCTGGGCGAGGCCCTCGCCGAAGCCGGCGACCGCGCGGCGGCGGACGCGCTCGCGGCGGCGCTCCCCGCCGACCATCCGTGGGGCGCGCTCGTCGCGCGGCGCACGCGCGCGCTGGTCGCGGGCGACGACGCGGCGCTGCGCGCGGTGGCCGCGGACTACGCAGCGCTCGGCCTGGCCTCCGACGCGGCGCGCACGCGGCTCAAGGCCGGCGCCGTCGCGCGCCGGCGCCGCGCCTGGGCGGCCGCGCGCGAGGACCTCGAGGCCGCCGCGGCCGCGTTCGACGCCCAGGGCGCCACGGGCTGGGCGGCGCTGGCGCGCGCCGAGCTCGAGCGCGTCGGCGCGCGCCGGCCTCGCCCGGCGGGCGAGCTCACCCCCGCAGAGGGGCGCGTGGTCGCGCTCGCCGCCGAGGGGGCCTCCAACAAGGAGATCGCCGCGGCGCTGCACGTGACCGTCCATACGGTGGAGGGCCACCTGACCCGCGCGTTCGCGAAGCTCGGGGTCCGCTCGCGCAGCCAGCTCGCCGCGCGCCGCTGAGACGCGCTCGGGCGCTAAAGACCACGGGTTTCCGTCGTTTCGCCCCGGGGTCGCCGCCCGTATGGTCGCTCGATGCCCGAGTTCCTCGTCGAGCAGTACATCGCGAGCACGGACGCCCCGGCGGTCGGCCTTGCACTGGAACGGGCGCGGCGCGGAGCGGCGACGGTCAGCACGGAGGGCTCCCCCGTGCGCTGCCTCCGCGCCATCTTCGTTCCCGAGGACGAGACCTGCCTGCTGCTGTTCGAGGCGCAGAGCGCCGGCGCCGTGCGCGCCGCGGCGCTCGCGGCCGGCCTGCGCGCCGACCGGGTGGTCGCCGCCTTCACCGAGGCCGCGACGTGATCCCCGCGAGCCGGCAGCGGCGCCCCGGCGAGGAGGAGCGCGAGCACACCGAGCAGGCCGCCACCCCGGTCGCGCCGAGCATCGCGTCGATCACCGCGCTGCAGCAGGGCGCCGGCAACGCCGCCGTCTCCCGGCTGCTCGCCCCGCCGGCCGTCGCCCGGTTCCAGCGCGACGCCTCCGGCGCGGTGGGCGGCCACCGGGCCGATGCCGACGTGCTCGACGACCCGCTGAAGGCGGGCAAGAAGCTCCAGATCGGCCAGCACGGCTACGTCCGCGAGGCGCTCGCGCAGCTGCCCAAGATGGCGGGCAAGAAGCTCGCGTCGTACGCGGGCGCGGCGCTCTCGCCGGTGGACATCACGTTCGACCAGGTCGAGAAGCAGATCCAGGAGAGCGCGGAGAAGCAGCGCCAGCTCGAGGACGAGAAGGGCGGCACGCCGAGCGCGGTCGCCACCTACGAGCGGCGGATCGGGATCTGGAAGCGGTCGGGCGCGACGCTGGCCAAGCACAAGCTCAATCAGCAGGGCTGGGTGGAGCAGTTCAACGCGGGCGTCCCGCGCGCCAACCAGATGCTGATCTCGCTCGCGCGCCTCGACGGGCTGCAGACCATGCTCGGCGTGACCGACCCGCAGAAGATGGTCGAGTCCGTCGTCTACGCGCTCGACAAGGCCAAGCCCGTGGCCGAACAGGCGCAGCGCCAGAAGAAGTCGCTCTCCGTCCCGGAGGCCGACCGCTCGGTCACCCATGCGGCGATGGAGCTCACCTCCCGCCAGGCCTCGATGCAGGCGGCCTGGGGCAACGTGCAGGTGCAGCTCACGAAGGACCACATGGCCGAGATCAACAAGCGGGGCGAGAAGGACCGCACCGAGCTCGAGCGCATCAACAAGAACATCGAGGGCTTCAAGAAGGCCGGGGCGCTCGTCGATGCCGGCATGGGCGCCATGGGCAAGGTCGGCTCGATGTCGACGAAGCCGACGAAGAGCCAGCTCTCCGACATGGACGCGGACATCCGCGATCCGGACGCCGAGGCGCCGAGCGTCAAGGACAAGTCCTACAAGGACATGCCCGGGGAGGCGGCCAAGGTCGGCGCGGCGCTCGGCATCGAGATCCCGACGAGCGTCGGCGGGCTGCTCGAGATGGGAGCGAAGATCTACTACGCCGGCGAGCTCGACCGCATCCGCAAGCACCTGCGCGAGCTCGAGATCCAGGTCGCCGCCTACTCCGCGGCGGCCGACGACAAGCAGGTCGAGACGACGGTCTCAATCTTCAAGGCCGAGGTCGAGAAGTTCGAGACGCAGTCCAAGGGCCTGCAGGACGCGCTCGTCGCCCGGCAGGCGGCCTACATGGAGATGGGCGAGGACCTCGACAAGCTGGCGCCCGGCAGCGGCGTCAACAGCCAGGAGCGCTTCGCCACGGTGATGACCGTCGTCGGCGCGGTGCGCGAGGTGCTCGCGATGGCGGCCGGCGCCGAGGAGGGCTTCAAGTTGCACTCGCTCCAGCTCGGCCAGCGGATCATGGAGATGTCGGACGAGCGCGAGATGTACGCCTACACCGCCGAGGAGGACAAGGCGATGGGCAAGCTGCTCTCGCAGCTGAAGAAGTTCGAGACCAACGCCGAGGGGCTGCGCGAGGTCCTCGGGCCGGTGGAGGCGAAGGCTGCCGACTTCATGCGTGAGCTGACGCCGGGCAAGCGCGGCGGCGGCGCGTACTGACCGCGTCGAGCGATCTCACCGTTGTGCACGTGGTCACCGATCTCGCGCCGGGAGCGCGACCGTCATCGTGGTCCCGGCGCCGACGGTCGAGTCGACGATGATGGTTCCGCCGCTCTGGGCGACGATGCCGTAGATCGTCGCGAGGCCGAGGCCGGTTCCCGTCTCTCGTGGCTTGGTCGAGAAGAACGGGTCGAAGATGAGCGGCAGCTCCTCTTCCGGGATGCCGGCGCCGGTGTCGGCGACCCGCAACCACCCTGAGGGGACGCGGACGTCGTGCAGGACCCCGGTGGGCGGGTCGCTTGCCGTGCTGACCGTGATCGTTCCGGGCGCGTCGATCGCGTCGCGGCTGTTGACGACGAGGTTGAGCAGCACCTGCTCGAGCTGGGAGCGGTCGACGAAGACCGCGACCGGCTGCGGCGACGGCACGAGGCGCAGCTCGATTCCGGCCGGGACCAGCTGTTCGAGCACCGGAAGGAGGCCGCTGACGAGGTCGTTGAGGTCGGTGACCGTCGGGACGAGCTCCTGCTCGCGCCCGAAGATGAGCAGCTGCCGCGTGAGCGCCACCGCCCGCTCGCTGGCGGCCGCGATGTGATCGAGACTGCTCCTGGTCGACTCGTCGGCGGCGGTGCGCTGAGCCAGGCTCGCGAAGCCGCCGATCGCGGTGAGGAGGTTGTTGAAGTCGTGCGCGACGCTCGCGGTGACTCGACCGATGGCTTCCAGGCGCTGGGACTGCCGCAGGCGCTGCTCGCCCGTGCGCTCGTCCGTGACGTCGGTGAAGTAGACCGCCAAGCCGTCGCTGACCGGGTAGGCCCGTGCCTCGAACGTCCGGCCGAGCGGCGGGTAGGTCTCCTCGAAGCGGACCGGGACCCGCTCGCGCAACGCACGCCGGTACTCGTCGCCGAACTGGGAGCCGGGCAGCTCCGGAAATGCTTCCCAGACGATCTTCCCGATCACGTCCTCGCGCCGGCTCTGGAGGAGTGCCTCGCACTTCGGATTCAGGTACGTGAACCGGCCCTCGGTGTCGAGCGTGAAGAACCCGTCGCTCATCCCTTCGAGGGTCTCGACGGCCCGCTGCGCCGCCGCCGCCGAGTCGGCGCGGTTCCGCAGCGCCTCCTCGCGGTCGCTGGCCGCTTCTTCGCGGTCGCCGGCGGCGGACGCCCTGTCGTGCCCGGCGAGCCGGAGGAGCTCCTCGTGATCGTCGGACGCGTCGTGCCCATGCTCCCTCGCCGCGGTCGTCCCGTCGCGCGAGTCCGTTGCGGTGTCGCGCGCGCGACGCGCCCGTGCCCGCGCCTGGAGGCCGCGCGCATATCGGTCCGCGTCGCCGCCGGCGACGAAGTCCGCGTTCGCGGCGAGCTGGTCGGCATCGGCGGTCTGCTGATCGCTCCCGCTCGCCGTCTGATCGTGGTCCGACCATGCCTGGTCCTGATCGCTCGCCGTGTGGTCCCGGTCGGTCGCGCTCTGCTGGTGGTGGCGCGTGAGCACGTCGCGATCGTCGGCGCCGCGATCGCGGCGCTCGGCGGCCCGATCGCGGGACTCCGCCGTCTTGTCGCGATCGCTCGCGGCCTGCTCGACCGCTTCGGCCGACGGCGCGACACGGAACGCCGCAACCGGCAGAGCCGCGAGCGCTTCACCGCAGGCGGGACACCGCTCGACTTCTGCCATCGCGAGTCCTTTCGCCGCCAAGTCGGCTCAGGCCGTTCAGTCAGGGCACGTCAAGGCGATCCACGTCGAAGCATAACGGCAGTCGACCGGCGACACACCGCGGAAATGATCGAGTCCGCACGATCACTCACCATGGATCGGGCATGGGCGGATACGCCTGGTCTGAGGCCATGTCCTAGGCGAATCTCCGCACGAACCGCAGCGCCGTGTCGGCCACCTCCCGCCAGCCGCTGTCGATGACCAGCGAATGGCCGCGGTCGGGGATCATCTCGATCTCGGTCACGGACGAGTTGCGACGCTGCCGCTTGTAGGAGGCATTTGCGATCGCCCACGGGACCGTGTGGTCCTTCTCCCCGTCGATGATCAGCAGCGGCCCACGGTCCGGGTTGGCAGGGTCGAGCTTCGCCTCCGTACGCGGGTTGATGTTGGCGTTGGCCATCTGCATCAGCGCGACTCCCGGCGCGGCGACGTGGTAGCGCTCATAGAGCTCGTTCGCCTCCTCGTCGCTGAGCGCGTTCGCCCACCCGAACTTGAACTGATCGAGGGTCAGCGTCACCGCACGGCTGCGGTTCAGCGGATTGGCGAGCACGGGAGCCGCGGAGCGCAGCGCCGAGACCGGGAGCGGCAGGACACCGCGGAACGGCCCCGGGTCGATCGCCACCGTGGCGGCCGACAGGCCGCGGTCGGCGATCATCTGCGCGAGCAGGCCACCGGTCGAATGGCCCATCACGACCGGCTTCTTCGTCAGCGCCCCGATGACCTCGGCGACGTGGTCGGCGATCTGCGCGAGCGTCTTGCCGGCGAAGACCTCGGGATGTGCCCTGGCTTCCTCGATGGTCTCGGGATCGTCGGGCCACGACGGCATGACCGCCGCGTAGCCGGCCTCCTCGAAGACCTCTCCCCAGCGGTCCCAGCTGCTGGGGAGGAGCCACAGCCCATGGATGAAGACGACCGGCGTCCGGCCGCCGGCGTTCGCCCGTTCGACCTGCTCCGCCTCGCGGGAGGTGATCGTTCCATGTTGGGGGGTGATTGCTGCCATGTGCGCTCCTCGGTCGCGGCTGATCGGGCGCACGCTCCCAGGGCGGCGAGCGCCGAGCAACCCCGGTTGCCCCGAAGGGGGCGCTACCGCCGGCAGACCCCGCGAACCCGCGAGTTCGTGCACCGCACGTCACCGTCGCGACAGGTCGTCCGGGAGCGCGGCGACGGCGGGTACGATCATGTGCGTCGCCGGGCTCCGTCGGGGTCTGGCGCCCAGCAGTACGAGTGCGGAAACCGGTCGCTCACGCAGCGCGCCGGGGGACGGCTCTCTCATCGACTCGAGAGGATTCCCATGCTCCGTACGCTGCCGTCGCCCTGCCCGCCGTTCGTCCTCAGCGTCGTACCGCACCGCGAGGTGGTGGCCGTCGTCGTCGCCGGAGAGCTCGACGTGGCCTCGGGCCGGCAGCTGGCGGACGAGGTCACCGAGTTGCGCGATCGCGGCTTCGGCCGCATCGAGCTCGATCTCCGCGGGGTGCGGTTCATCGACTCGTCCGGGCTCAGGACGCTCCTCTGCCTCCGCAACGACGCCTTGCGCACGCAGACGGCTCTGACGCTGGTTCCGCCGGCCGTGGAGGCTCAGCGCGTCTTCGAGCTCACGCGCACCATGAGCCTGTTCGACTGGCGTCCCGTCGCGACGTCAGCCGGGCCGGCCACACCGCCCCGGGCTACGGCGTGAAGACGGCCCGCAGGCATCCGTCCTCCTTGTTCTTGAACAGGTCGTAGCCGCGCGCTGCGTCTTCGAGCGGCATGCGATGCGTGATCAGGAACGACGGATCGAGCTCGCCCTGCTGGACGTGCTCGAGCATGCGCGGCATGTAGCGCTGTCCGGGCTGCTGCGCGGTGCGGACCGTGATGCCCTTGTTCATGAGCACGCCGAGCGGGAACTTGTCCATGACGCCGTAGACGCCGACGATCGAGAGGGTGCCGCCCTTGCGGACCGCCTGGATCGCCTCGCGCAGGGCGCTTCCGCGGTCGGTGTGGAGGTGCAGGGCCTGCTTGACGCGGTCGTAGGCGTATTGGGGGCCGGTGCCGTGCGCCTCCATGCCGACGGCCTCGATGCACGCGTCGGGCCCGCGTCCGCCGGTCAGCTCGCGCAGCTCCTCGAGCACGCTGTCGGTGTCGGAGTAGTCGATCGTCTCGGCCCCGGCCTTGTCGCGGGCGAGCGCGAGGCGCTCGGGCAGCCGATCGATGGCGATGACGCGCTCTGCGCCCATGAGGAACGCGCTGCGCTGGGCCATCAGGCCGACGCCGCCGCAGCCCCAGACGGCGACGGTGTCGCCGGGCTGGATGGCGCAGAAGTCCGCGCCCATGTACCCGGTCGGCACCGCGTCGGAGAGGAACAGCGCCTGCTCGTCGGAGACCCCGTCCGGCACCGCGAAGCAGTTGACGTCGGCGTGCGGCACCCGGATGTACTGCGCGTGCGAGCCGGCGTAGCCGCCGAAGGCGTGGCTGTAGCCCGGGATGCCGCCGGTCGGGTACCCGAGCACCGGCTCGGCGAGCTCGGGCTTGGGATGCGTGTTGTCGCACAGCGACCACTCGTCGTGGTCGCAGTACCAGCATCTCCCACAGCCGAGGAACGACGGCACGACGACGCGGTCGCCCTGCGTCAGCTTGGTCTCGGGGCCGACCTCGACGACCTCGCCCATGTACTCGTGGCCGATCACGTCGCCCTCGCGCATCGTCGGCACGTAGCCGCCGAGCAGATGGAGATCCGACCCGCAGGTCGTGGTCAGCGTCACCTTGAGAATGGCGTCGTGCGGGTTCACGATCTGCGGGTCCGGGACCGTCCGGACCTGCAGGTCGTTGACGCCCATCCAGCAGAGCGCCCTCATGACGCCGGCTCCTGCGCGTCGCCCCGGGCCGACGGGTTGTGGGCGGTGGTCGGCACCTCGCCCGTCTCCGCCAGCGCCTTGAGCCGTCGCACGATCTTGCCGGCGAGCACCTGGGCCGCCACGCCGGGCACCGCGGCCTCGAGCCGGAGCGCGACCGTCACGGTCTGGCCCCAGTCGCCGTCGTGCGCTCCGAACTCGAGTGTCGCGTCGGCGACCGGGATGCCCTCGAGCACCGCAGCGCGCCCGTCGGCGTCGGCCCAGATCCGGCGGAGCTCGTCCGGGTCGCTGCGGATCGGCAGCGACCGCCGCCCCTCCAGTGGTCCAGGCCGGACCTTGGCGATGACCTCGCGCGTCTTGTCGGCGACGGCACGGACGTTCTCGGTGACGGGCGGCATGCGACCGCCCTACCCGGACGGTCGTGGCGATGCGTGACGAGCTGGCCCGCCGGTAACGGCCGTGACGCATGTCCCGGCGCAGAGCGCGACCGCCGGCGCGGCGACTTCGCGCGTCGTCTGTCGTGCGCGTGTATGGTGATCCTGCGCCTCACCCTCGAAGCACGGCAGGCGCTCACGGCGGTTCCAACTCCTGGCCGGCTTGTGCGCGTCGACCCCTAGCGGTCCGCGTCCCTCAGCAGCTGTCTGGAGTCAGGCATGTCCAAGTCCTCGCCGGAGCAGTCCTTGACCACCGCTTCGTCGCCCTATCCGCTCCGGCTCGAAGGCGAGCTCGACCCCCAGCTCAGCCGCTGGCTGTGGCTGGTCAAGTGGCTGCTGGTGATCCCGCACGTCGTCGTGCTCGTGTTCCTGTGGATCGCGTTTCTCGTGCTGTGGCTGGTCGCGCTCGTCGCGATCCTGTTCACCGGCCGCTACCCGCGCGCGATATTCGCCTTCAACCTCGGCGTCCTGCGCTGGTCCTGGCGCGTCGGCTTCTACTCATACTCCGCGCTCGGCACCGACCGCTACCCGCCGTTCACGCTCTCCGACGTCGCCGATTACCCGGCGCGGCTGAACGTCGACTACCCGCATGAGCTCTCGCGCGGACTGGTCCTCGTGAAGTGGTGGCTGCTTGCGCTGCCGCACTACCTGATCGTCGGCGTGTTCGCCGGCGGCGCGTGGGCCGGCTTCAATGCGGCCAGTGACGACTGGGCCTGGACGTCCGGCGGCGGCCTGATCGGCCTGCTCGTGTGCATCGCCGGCATCGCCCTGCTGTTCACCGGCCGCCACCCGAAGCAGATCTTCGACTTCGTCATGGGCATGAACCGCTGGTGTTACCGCGTCGGCGCCTACGCGGCGCTGATGACCGACGCCTATCCGCCCTTCCGCCTGGACATGGGCGGCCACGAACCGGCTCCCGACACGACGGCGTCCGAAGCCGTCAACCCGAATCCGGCCCTGGGGCACTCATGACCGAAGCCACGCACGACGCCCCGCGGCTCCCGCAGACCGCGCCGCGCCGGCATCGACCCCCCTCGGCAGAGCTCGACGCCGGTCCGGGGGTGCACGAGCGGCCGCGCTTTCCCGGTTGGCGTTGGGTGGCGGTCTGGCTCGCGTTCCCCGTGGCGGGGTACCTCGGCTGGGGGGTCGGCGGACGCGTGGACGCCATCGACGCCGCGCTGATCGGCGGCGCGCTCACCGGCGCCGGCCTCGCCGCCGTCCAGTGGTGGGCCGCCGCGGGCACGCTCGGGCGCGCGGCGGCGTGGATCGGGTCCAGCGCCGTCGGCTACGCAGTCGGACTGGCGGCGGGCGCCGCGCTGGTCGGCTATGACACCGACCTCGGCGCGCTCGCGGTCATGGGATTGGTCAGCGGCGCGGCGCTCGGCGCCGCCCAGGGGCTCGTGCTCGCCCGGCAGGGGCGCCGCGCGCTCGCGCTGCCGTGGGCGCTCGCGATGCCGGTGCTCTTCGCGCTCGGCTGGTCCGTGGCATCGGTCACCGGCATCGGCGTCGACGACCAGTTCACGGTCTTCGGGGCCGGCGGCGCGTTGCTGTTCATGCTGCTCAGCGGGCTGCTGCTCGCGCGCTTCACGCCGGCCCGCGCGCAGGCGGCGTGATGGGCGCCGTCGAGGCGCTGGGCCTCGACCAAGGACGAACGAGATGAAACCCGATCACTACGACGTCGTCGTCATCGGCGCCGGCCAAGCCGGCCTTGCGATCGGCTATCACCTCGCCCGGCAGGGCAGCAGGTTCACGATCCTCGACGCCGCCGCGACCCGGGCGGATGCCTGGCGGTCACGCTGGGAATCGCTGCGGCTGTTCACCCCGGCACGCTACGACAGCCTGCCGGGACAGGCGTTTCCTGGCGACCCCGACCACTACCCGACCCGCGACGAGGTCGTGAACTACCTCAGCGACTACATCGACCACTTCGCGCTCCCCGTCGAGCTGCACAGCCGGGCCCATGCGCTGCACGCCGACGCCGGCCGCTACCGCGTCGAGCTGCCCGACCGGACGCTGCACGCCGAGCAGGTCGTCGTCGCCACCGGCCCGTTCCAGAACCCGCACATCCCGGCGATCTCCCGGCAGCTCACCGGCGACGTGATGCAGCTCCACAGCGCCGACTACCGCACGCCGGCCGACCTGCCCGACCGGGTGCTCGTGGTGGGCGGCGGCAACACGGGCTTCCAGATCGCCGAGGAGCTCGCCGACTCGCGCGAAGTGCACCTGGCCGTCGGGTCGCGCCAGACACCGCTGCCGCAGAGGATCCTCGGCCGCGACCTGTTTCGCTTCCTGCAAGCCACCGGCCTCATGAACGCCACGGTGACCTCCCGCATCGGCCGGCGCATGAAGGACCGCGAGACGTTGATCGGATCCAGCCCTCGCGCCGCCCGCAAGGCCGGCATCTCGATCCATCCACGAGCGACACAGGCGACCGGCTCGACGGTGACCTTCGCCGACGCCGGCCGGCTCGACGTCGACGCCATCATCTGGGCGACCGGCTTCGTCCGCGACTACGCCTGGATCGACGTGCCCGTGCTCGACGGCGAGGGCATGCCCGTGCACCTGCGCGGCATCACCCCCAGCCCCGGCCTGTACTTCCTCGGCATGCCCTGGCAGCACACACGCGGATCCGCGCTGCTGGGCTGGGTCAAGGACGACGCCGAGCACATCGCACGGAACATCAGCGCGCACACGCAGCGGCCGATCGAACGACGCGCCCCCACGCCCGCCCCTCACAGCGCGAGACCGACCGATCGCATCATGAATCCGGCGCGCGCTGGCGAATCAGCATCCGCTTAGGCGCCTCACGGCGCGCCGGGAGCGAAGAGCATGTCGATCACCGGCCGGGCGTCCGCGGGCCCGGCGATGTCGAGCACCAGCTCGCCGTTCTCGCGGCCCAACTCGAAGCGGAGGAACGCGCAGCACTCGGACTCGGCGGCGACGAGCTCGCGCGTGCGCTGCTCGATCTCGGGCGTGTCGCGCAGGCGGACGCGGAGACCCACGTCGGTGGCGGTGCGGTCGAGCAGGCCGTCGGCGGCGAGCGCGTCGATCAGCGCGAGCCGCGCGGTCATGCCGTCCGGGGTCAGGGTGCAGGCGATCGGAAGGTCAGGCATCGCGATCCTTTGAGGTCGAGGTGGGACATCCTCTACCGTGCACCTTGAACACGACTTCAAGTCAAGGACGAGTTTCGATGGCCGCCACGACGCCCGAGGCGCTGCTGACGATCGGCCAGGTCGCCGAGCGCGCCGGCCTGAACACCTCGCACATCCGCTTCTACGAGCGCACCGGGGTGCTCCCGCAGCCCGAGCGCGTCTCCGGACAGCGGCGCTACCGCGAGGAGGTGCTGCACCGGCTCTCGATCATCGACGTCGCCCAGCGCGCAGGGCTCACCTTGGAGGAGATCGCGCCGCTCACCGGCCCGGAGAACCGCAGCGCCGACGCCAGCCGCCACATCCGCGCGCTGGCCGACGAGAAGCTGCCCCACATCGACGCGCTGATCGCGCGCGCCCGGGCGGTCAGGCACTGGCTCGAGGTGGCGCAGTCCTGCGACTGCTCGAGCATCGACGTGTGCGCGCTGTTCGTCGACCCGACGCTGTTGCCGCCGGCGGGTGACATCGAGACGCTGCGTGGCGCCGGGTGATGAGCTTTCGGGCCGCCCGCCGTCACACACACCATGAGCTCCAACACCGACGACATCCGGCCGCTCGACGAGCAGGCCTTCGGCGCTCGCGTCGAGCCGCACCGCCGCGAGCTGCACGTCCACTGCTACCGCCTGCTCGGCTCGTTCGAGGAGGCCGAGGACCTCGTCCAGGAGGCGTTCCTGCGCGCGTGGCGCCGGCGCGAGACGTACGAGGGCCGCGCGTCGGTTCGCGCGTGGCTGTACCGGATCGCGACGAACGCCTGCCTCGACGCGCTGGACAAGCGCCCGCGGCGGCCGAGCGCGAGCGGCGAGGTCGCGTGGCTGCAGCCCTATCCCGACGAGCTGCTCGAGCAGCTGCCCGACCGGCGCGAGGGCCCGGAGGACGTGGCGCTCGCCAAGGAGACCGTCGAGCTGGCGTTCATCGCCGCGATCCAGCACCTCGCGCCGCTGCCGCGGGCCGTGCTGGTGCTGCGCGACGTCCTCGGCTGCTCGGCGAAGGAGGCCGCGCGGCTGCTCGAGACGACCGAGGCGTCGGTGAACTCCGCGCTGCAGCGCGCGCGGGCCGGGTTGCGGGAGCGCCTGCCCGAGGACCGCGAGGCGTGGCAGCACGCTGCCGAGCCGAGCGCCGCCGAGCGGAAGCTGCTCGCCCGCTACGTCGAGTGCAGCGAGCGCGCCGACGCCGAGGGCCTGGCCGCGCTGATGCACGAGGACGTCCGCTTCTCGATGCCGCCGGCGCCCGGCGTCTGGACCGGCCGCGGCACGGTCGTGCAGGCCTGGATCGACGGCGGGTTCGGATCGGAGTCGTTCGGCAGCATCCGGTGCGTGGTCACCCGCGCCAACGGTCAGCCCGCGGTCGCGGGCTACGTGCGCATGCCGGGCGACGCCGCGTACGAGCCGCTGGCGATCGACGTCCTGCGGGTGCAGGACGGCGTCGTCACCGAGATCGTCACCTTCGACGGCGCGGTGTTCGAGCACTTCGACCTGCCGGCCACGCTCAGCGCGGCGGCCGGTACGAGATGACCGCCCCCGCCCCGATCACCGTCACGCCGGTCTTCGTCGCCGACCTGTCCGTCGAGGGCGAGCGGATGCCGGTCTACGTGCACGTCATCGACCATCCCGATGCGCGCGTGCTGGTCGACACCGGCATGACGGAGCTGCATCCGGCGATGGCCGACATGGATCCCCGCCTCCAGCCGCTGAGCGAGCAGGACTTCGATCTCGCCGGCATCGACATCGTCGTCAACACGCACCTGCACGCCGACCACTGCGGCGGCAACCACCTCTTCGCCGGCAAGCCGATCTACGTCCAGCGCCGGGAGTTCGACGACGCGCGCGAGGACGGCTACACGATCCGCGAGTGGGCCGAGGCGCCCGGGGTGCGGTACGTGCCGGTCGACGGCGAGCACGAGCTGCTTCCCGGGGTCCGGCTCGTCCCGGCGCCTGGTCACACGCCCGGCATGCAGATGGTCGTCGTCGAGACCGGCGGGCGCCCGGTCATCGTCGGCGGCGACGTCGCGGTGTGGTTCGGCGAGTTCGACGAGCCGCCCACCGAAGGCCGGCAGCGGGTCCTTGCGCTCGACCCCGAGCTCGTCTGGCTCACGCACGAGCACGAGCCATGGCGACCTCCCACCGTCTGAGGCAGCACGCCGCGCTGTCGTCCTTGCGCCGCGTCAGTCGCAGCCGTCCTCGGCGGGCCTCGCAACGGGGCCGCCGAGCCGCCCGAGGGCGAACGGGCCCTCGCGGCGCGCAACGACGGCGCCGGTGCGCGCACCGACACCGACCGCGCCATCGGCGCGGCCCGCGACGGCGCAGCGCAGCGTGAGCGCGTAGAGGCGAGCGCCGCTCGCGACGGGCGCCGACGCCGCGGCCGGCACGGACGGATGCGTGGCGACGAGCGCGAGCCGGCGGTCGTACAGGAGGCTGCCCAGACCGACCGCGACGCCGCCGGCGGCCGGCGTCAGCCAGCCGCCCGGCGCGTCGGTGACTTCACGGCGGACCGCGAGCGCCCGGCGGTCGATGCGGGCGAGATCGCCCCCGACATCGGCGACGATGCCGGGTGTCACGAACCGGTAGACCGCGCCGGTGAGGGCGATGGGATGCTCGCCGCCGCCGAGCGGGACCAGGCTGTGGCGGTACGGCGCGACCGCGCCGGTGGTGGTCGAGACGAGCACCATGCCGTCGCGCAGCGAGCCGTTCATGAAGCTGGGGGTGACGCCGGTGGGTAGACCGATGCGGTGCCGGCCGCGCCGCTGTCCGTCGGCGCCGAACTCGTCCAGCTCGAGGCCGCTGCGGGTGCGCTGCAGCACGCGGACGCGCCCGCCGCCGACCTCGGCGTCGAGGCGCTCGGCGAGCCGGACGCGGCGCGTGATGCGGCCGGTCGCCACCAGGACGGCTCGGAGCTCCTCGCTGCCGGCGGCATCGAAGCCGAACGTCACGAGCCGGTTCCGCGCCGGCCAGAGCGCCGCGATCGCCCCGCGGGCGGGCAGAGCGGCGACGCGCCGGCCCGAGCGCCGGTCGAACACGACGATCCGCCGCCGGGTGAGCGCGGCGAACCGCCGCCGGTCCGGTGACAGCACGGTGGCGACCGTGTGTCGCGGCAACGCGGGGCCGCCGCGGCGCGCGATCAGGTCGGGCCGGAGCAGGTGCAGCGGCGACCCCACCGGCCCGCCGACGAGGGGCGTCGCCGTGGCGACGCGCGGCGTCAGAGCGGCGAGCACCAGCGTCAGCGCAACCGTATGCGCCATCTGCGTGCGTCGGAGCATTGCGAGGATTCTGACCGACGCCGGCGATCAGCCGCCCGGCAGCCCGCTCAGTTGAGGTGTCGCAGGTGGAACAGGTCCCAGCGCTGGCCTTCCTCGTGGCCGATCAGCGGCCGGTTGGTGCAGCTCTGCGGGCACCAGCCCAGGGCTGGGTAGCCGTCGATCGCGAGGTAGAGCCCGTTCTTGTTGCGGATCGCCTTGGACAGCTGCGGCTGCGGGTAGTTCGGGTGGCCCTCCTCGTGCCAGAGCTGGCCCCCGGCGGCCACGTTGCTGCTCATGCACTGCTGCTGGGGGAGCGGCGACGACTCGGGCTTGACACCAGGACCGCGGTCGGCCGCGCCTGTTCCCACCGTGCCGCGGCGGCGTGGCCGGTGCCATCCGTCGCCGCTGACAGCATCGGATCGCCATGGCTCCCACCAGCGATGCCGACGACCAGCCCGACCCGCGCTCCGCGGCGGTCACGTTCATCACCACGGAGCACTTCGCGCTCCAGGGCGCCCGCTCCGCGACGATCGCCGAATCGAACGGCCGGGCGAGCATGTTCCTCGCGTCGGTCTCCGGCGGCCTCGTCGCCCTGGGCCTGGTGGCGACCGCAGACAGCTTGGGCTCGGCCTTCTACGGGTTCGCCCTGGTCCTCCTGCCCACCCTGGCCTTCATCGGGCTCGTCACCTTCGGGCGGACGCTGCAGTCCTCGATCGAGGACACCGAGTACGCGCGCCGGATCGCCCTGCTGCGCGGCTACTACTTCGGGCACGCGCCGGAGATCGCTCCGTACCTGCTGAGCGTCCCGCCCGCCGAGCGCCTCTTCATGCAGCGGGTGCCCGGCGATCGCTGGCAGGGATTCCGGACGGTCGCCGGCATGATCGCGGTGATCACGGCGGTCCTCGCCGGCGCGACCGCGGCCCTGGCGGCGACCCTGATCTCCGGCCACTCGCTGGCCGCCGCCGTGATCTCGGGGACGCTGGTCGCGCTCCCCACGGTGATCGCGATGATCCGGCACCAGGACTCGGCCTGGGAACGCGCCGCCACCGAACCGCTCATGCCCGGCGAGGACTGACCGGCGGGCGTCAGGACATGTCGACCTCGAGCTTGATCTCGCACATGTCGACGGAGACGCGCGTGCCCGGCGTCTCGGCCGCGTCCATCGCGCTGAACGCCTGGGCGCCGGCGTCCATGTCCTCCGCGGTCGCGAAGTACTGGAGGACCACGGCGGTCCCCTGCGCTCCGTCGTAGAGCACCTTCAGGCCCGTGGCGGGGACGCCGGGCGGCGGTCCGTCGGACTCGTCGATGCGGGCCTGCAGCCCGTCCATCCGCTCGGCGCTCACATCGCTGAATCTGACGACACGTACGTACACGGGATCAGCCTCCACGATCGGTTGATGCGACCGTACCGATTCACGCGCCGCCTGGCGCGACCCGGGCCTCCGCGTAGGCGTCGCCGGCCACCGGCGGCGGCGCGCTCGTCAGGACTGCGGCTTGGCCGCGGCCTCTGGCAAGGTCAGCGTCCCGGAGGGATGCACGTGCTCATGGTGATGGCGCATCGCGGCGAGCAGCTCTGCGACGTGGTGGTCGTACAGCCGGTAGTGGGCGTGGCGGCCGTCGCGGCGGACCGTGACGAGACGGCTCGCCCGCAGCAGGCGGAGCTGCTGGGAGACGGCGCTCTGCGTCGCCCCGATCGCGCGGCTGAGCTCCTCGACCGTGCGCTCGCCCTCCAGCATGACCCACAGCAGCCGGAGACGGCTGGCCGTGCCGAACACGCGCATGTCCGCGGCGAGCGCCTCCGCCTCCGCGGCGTCCAGCGGGCGTCGAGCGTCCCGATGCTCGGAAGGATGGGGCACGCGGCGCCAGTATGACGCAGATCCGGCATGATGTATGCACAGATGCTCATATGTGTACCCTGAGCAAGCATGGTGCACTCTGCTGAGCACACGGCGCACGTCGGCCATGGGCACAGCCACGGGCTCGTCGATCCGTCGATCAAGCGGTCGCGCGACGGTCTTCGCGCCGTGGGACGCGCGCTGCTCGTCCTCGGAGCCACCGCCGTCGCCCAGCTGCTGGTGTTCCTCGCGTCCGGGTCGGTCGCGCTGCTCGCCGACCTCATCCACAACTTCGGCGACGCCGCGACCGCCGTCCCGCTCGGGATCGCGTTCGCCCTGCGCAGCGCTCGCGCCGAGCGCGCCGCCGGCCTGGCCGTCGTGCTCGCGATCTTCGTCAGCGCCGGCGTGGCGGGCTATGAGGCGGTCGTGCGGATCGTCGACCCGCAGGATGTCGAGCACATCGGCGCGCTCGCGGCAGCAGGCGCCCTCGGGTTCGCCGGCAACTGGGTCGCCGCCGGCATCCGGACCCGAGCCGGGCGCCGGCTCGACAGCCCTGCGCTCGTCGCCGACGGCGCCCACGCGCGCGCCGACGCCTACGTCAGCCTGGCCGTGATCGCCAGCGCGCTCGCGATCGCCGCCGGCCTGCAGATCGCCGACCCGATCATCGGTCTCACGATCACGATCGTGATCCTGCGGATCACGTGGGACTCGTGGAGGACCGTGCGCGCGGCCGACGGGCACCGTCACGCTCACGACTGACGTGCCCGCCGCCGCTGCGGGCGGTCACGCGACGAGCGGCTGGCCGCCGTCGACGTCGTACGTCGCGCCGGTGAGCGCCGTGTTCGCCATGAGGTGGACGGCGAGCGCGGCGACGTCGGCCGGGCCCACCACACCGCCGATCGGGAGCGTCGCCCGCAGCTCATGGCGCCGCGCCTCGAGGTCGTCGCCCAGGAGCGAGGCCGACAGCGGCGTGTCGACGAAGCCCGCTGCGACGAGGTTCACACGCACGGGGGCGAACTCCAGCGCGAGGTTGGCGACGAGCGCCGGGAGGGCGGCGGTGACCGCCGCGATGATCGCGAGGCCGGGTGCCGGCCGGCCGTCACCATCACGTGATCGACCGGTCCCGGCAGGTCCTCGACGAAGCGGTCGAGCCGCTCGGGGTCGGTCGCGTCGAACGCCGACTTGCTCCGAGCGCCGAGCGCATCCGCGGCGCGCTCCAGCCGCTGCGGGCCGCGTGCGGTGAGGATGACGTCGGCGCCCTCGGCGCGCGCGCGGCGAGCGGTCTCGAGCCCGATGCCGGCGCTGCCGCCGATCACGACGCCGGTCTGCCCCTCCAGGTCGGGAGCGGCTGGGGACGGGACGAAGGGCGCGCTGGTCATGGCCTTCCGGTCGGAGCGGGGCGGTGCGCTCCCATGGTGGCGCGGGCAGGCACGCGGGAGACCACGCATCCTGCAGACGGTCTGACTTGACTTGGAGCGCGCGCTAAGTCCTAGGGTCCGAGGAATGCATCAACGTGAACTCGGAACCAGCGGGCTCACCGTGTCGGCCGTCGGTCTCGGCTGCATGGGAATGACCTGGGCGTACGGCGCAGCGGACGACCGCGAAGCAATCGCGACGATCCATCGCGCGCTCGAGTTGGGGGTGACGTTCCTCGACACCGCCGAGACGTATGGCCCGCACACCAACGAGCGGCTCATCGGCCGCGCGATCGCCGGGCGGCGCGACGAGGTCGTGCTCGCGACGAAGTTCGGCATCGGACGTGCCGACGGGGACATCAACCAACGGGTCGTCGACGGCTCGCCCGCGAACGTGCGGCGCTCGATCGAGGGCTCGCTCGAGCGGCTCGGCACAGACCATGTCGACCTCTACTACCAGCACCGGATCGACCCCGACGTGCCGATCGAGGAGACCGTCGGCGCGATGGCCGAGCTGGTCGAGCAGGGAAAGGTGCGTCACCTCGGGCTGAGCGAGGCGTCGGCCGAGACGATCCGCCGCGCGCACGCGGTGCACCCGATCGCCGCCGTCCAGAGCGAGTACTCGCTGTTCACGCGCGACATGGAGGATGACGTCCTCGCGACGCTGCGCGAGTTGGGGATCGGCCAGGTGGCGTACTCGCCGCTCGGCCGCGGGTACCTGTCGGCTCGGTTCAAGTCGGTCGACGAGCTCGATCCGGACGACTGGCGCCGCACCCAGCCGCGCTTCCAGGGTGCGAACGCCGAGCGCAACCTCGCGCTTGCGGCGCGCGTGTGGGAGCTGGCCGACGAGAAGGGCATCCCGCCGGCGCAGCTTGCGCTCGCGTGGGTCCTCGCGCAGGGTGAGGACCTCGTCCCGATCCCCGGCACGAAGCGGCGCGCCTACCTCGAGCAGAACGCCGGCGCCGTGGCCGTCGAGCTCACCGCGGAGGACCTCGACCGGCTCGGAGAGCTCGAGCCGGCCGGCGCCCGCTACGACGAGAACGGAATGGCCGGCATCAACATCTGACGCGGATCTCCGAGCACGACCGCGACGACGCCCGGCCTGCCCGAGCTGAAGCGCTCACTTCGCCGTGAGAACCTCGATGTGCGGCTTGACGGAGCATGGCCCTCAGTTCCCCGGCGCCGGCGAGGACGAGACGGTCCCGTCGTCCCGTGCCGGCCAGCGTCCGACGGGATGATCGCCGCGCGCATCACCTCGCGCGTCAGCGACCGAGCGCGGCGGCGAGCGATCGGTGCGACCGTGTGGGCAAGCGCCTGCTGAACGGCACGCGGGGGACGCTCGAAGACGATCTCGTCGCCGAACGCTTCGGCCAGCAGCGCCGCGTCGATGGGTCCGGGCATCCCTTTCGCGCTCGTCCGTCCGACGGTCGCCAGACGCCACACGGCACCGATCATGGCGGCGAACCGCCCCCGGGGGGAACACGGCGACGCGCGCCCGCAGATCGCCATCGCCGGCGTTCCACCAGTCGTACACGACGCCCGGCGGAACGGTGACCGATCCTCCCGCTCGAAGCTCGCCGCGTCGATAGCCCATGATGCCGTCGACGACCTCGAACCGCTCCTCCTGCCCAGAATGGGCGTGCGGGCCCGCGACGGCAGCTTCCGGCACCGCCAGCAGATCGCTCAGCACACGCTCGGACGTGTGCTCGACGACGCGCGCGTACTCGCCGCTGACGGGATTGTGCAAGACCGTTCCGGCGGGGAACTCGGCACGCACGTCCGAGGACGAGATTCGATGGACGCTCATGCGCCGATCCTCGCTCAATTCGCGTGGCTCACGGCAGATAGCGGGCGAGGAAGCGGCGCTCGGAGCGTGTGTCGAGTCGCTGCTCTCGGAGCACGCCACGGCAGGCGTCGACCTCCGGTCGGTTCTCCGAGTGCAGCGACAGCGCCAGGTCCGTGCCGGGCAGCAGCTGCGGTGAGCCGCTGTCGGCGAGGCAGAGCCCGCCCTGGCGCGTTGCCGCAGCGTCACCGTCGAGCAGGAGCTGCCTGCCCGTCAGCCGGCAAAACGGCGCCGTCGCGGTCTGGCGGTAGCCCTCGCCGATGAAGACCGGGCCTGCGTCCGCGTCTCCGTGCGCGGGGTCGAGCCCGTACCCGACGAGCCGGATCGGCTTGCGGCTTAGGTCGAGGCGATCGAGCTGGTGGAGGCAGCTCGACGGGTTCGACGCCGGCGAAGGTGCCCGGCGGGAACAGGACCACGGCCAGATCGTGCGTGCGGGTCTCGAGCCCGCCGAAGTCGGGATGGATGGCGACGCAGTCCGCCCGGATGACCGGCGCCACGAACGGCGGGAAGTCCTCGCCGAGGACGAACGGCGCGTGGATCGGCGTCCTCGGCGACCCTGCCGCCGGCGTCACGTGCCAGATCGTCTCGGGTGGCTGTGCGGCGATGCAGTGCGCGGCGGTCAGCAACACGCGGTCGGAGACGACCGAGCCGCTGCACCACAGGGAGGGTGCCTGCGAGCGCGGGAGCGGCGGCGGCGAGCGCGGCCACGATCAGCACCGCGCCGGTGGCTGCGCAGAGCTTCATGGGTCCTCCTCCTTTCAGAGGAAGTCGCTGGTGCGACGCCAGGCCCGCCGGCAAATGCGTGTCCAGGCCGCTGTCTCGCGTCGAACAACACGGCGCAGCCGGCCGTTCGGCCCACCGTAGGTCGCTCGCTCGCGGCCGCGTTGCGGACCGGTCAAGAATCTGGTTGGGTCGGCCTGACTCGGTACGAAATGCCCGCTGACGCTCCACCCACCGGACCGGTGCCCCAGGCGCGCCACCGCATGGGCGTGCTGATCGTCTCCGGTCTGTCGGAACCGCAGCGAGGCGGCGCGCTCATCCGGGCCGCCGACGCGCTGCGGGGATGCCTCGACCGCTGGGTGACGCGCGACGACGACGCGGGACGCACGCGGCAGAGACAGCTCGCCAAGGCCAAGGCGGCAGCGAAGGCCAACGGGCCCGAGGCCGCGACGCGGGAAGCGGAGGTGGCGGCGCTCGAAGCTACGCCTCCCAGCAGGCCGGCCGTGGGTGTTCGCGACGTCACGCTCAAGTCCGAATCGGACGTGCCGGCGCACCTCATGCTCGCCGTCGGGCCTGGTGGCGCCTCGTCGCCGGTGTGCGTGGACGAGTGGTGCCTCGCCGAGTCGTGGTGGGCGGGCGACTTCCAGCCGCCGGGCGTGCCCGTGCTGACGCGGTGGGTGCTCAAGGTCGCGCCGATCATCATCCTGAAGCACTTCGCGCAGGGCCTCCGGCACCGGTGGCGCGGCCGCCCCCGGCGCCTTCTCTGGTGCTGCCGCTTGTCCGCCGCGTTCGTGCGCTTCTGCCTGGCTCCCGCCCTCTCTGTCCTCGCGATCGCCGGTTCTCTGGTGCTTGTGCTGCTCGCCTCGCTGCCGGTGCCAAAGCTGTCGGCGGCAATCCGCGGTAGCACCGCACGGCTTGCCGCACGCATCGGCGACAGCTACGTCCTGCTGGAAAGTCCCACGCGGTTCGGCGCCGTCCTGCGCCGAGTGGAGCGAGACCTCGCGTGGCTGGAGCAGCGCTGCGAGCGGGTCGCGGTCGTTGCGGAGGGGCAGGGTGCCATCGTGGCGCACCGGTGCCTTCAGGGCCGCGGCGGCGCGGGCGTGGCCTTGTTCGTCAGCGTGGGGTCCGGACTCCGCAAGGTGGCTGAGCTCGAGGAGATGGCGCGGACCCGCAGCGGCGTGTGGATCGGCTGGGCAGTCTCCGTCCTGACCGTGTTGCTGGTGATCGGCGTGGCCGCCCCGCTCGCCGCCGGTGGTGAGGATCTGCTGGGGCTCGCGGTCGTGGCGGCGTTCTACGTCGGACTCTTCCTCGTCATCATCATCGCCAACGTCGTCACGGCGTCGGGCGAGGACGAGCCGCGCATAGAGGCAGCGCTCGAACTGGTGGCAGGCGGCGCTGGGCCCCGCTGGGTCGATTTCTTCGCCTCGGCCGACCCAGTGCCGAACGGTCCGGTCTTCGAGCGAGCGCCGGACTGGATCGAGCCGCGCGAGGTCTGGAGCACGGCGTCCACCCTCGCAGACCATCGCTCGTACTGGCGCAACCCGGATGGGTTCGTGCTGCCGCTGGGCCGGCTGCTGGTCGACGCCGCGGACGCGCCGGAGGTCGCGAGCACGCTCGCGCTCGACCCGGAGACGGTCAGGGCGGCCACGCGGCGGCGCGCCTGGCGGGTCGGCTGGCTTGTCGTGGCGCGCGGATGCATCGCGGCGGCGACGTTGTTCGCAGGTGTGCGGATGTGGGGGGACCTCGAGCGCGCGGGCCTATGGATCGCCGAACACGCCCCCGAGTGGGTGAAGTCGGCGATCACTGCCCTGTTCTCGCCGCTGCAAGGTCTGCTTGGCCTGCTCCACCTGGAGACGCGCGAGCTCCTTGCGGCGGCCCTGATCGCCGCTGGGGCGGCGGTGTTCTTCGCCCCCGTTCGCATCGTCTGGTCGATGTGGGACCGCCGCGAGGTGACGCAGACCTTTCGCAGGGAGCCGTTCGGGTTGGGCGGAGGGGTCGCCGCGCTTGCGCTGGTGGTCGCTGCCTGGGGCTGCATCGTGCTCGTGCAGGCCGGCTGGGCAGGGTCATGGGACGAGTACGTGGTCTGGCTGGGTGCGCGCGACCCGCTGTACTACGGGTGGACGCTGACGGTGGGCTTCATGACGTGCTCGTCCCTCGTCACGCTTGGCCTGATCCGAGCGGCGCCGCGTTACATCCTGTGGCTGCTCGCGCGCCTGCGCGGCCGCGATGACCCTCGTCCGCCGTTCGAGGAACGCTACAACCGCATGCTCGCCGGAGGCGGCTTCGGCTTCGTCCTCACGACCTCCGCGCTCCTGCTCTTTCCCCGCCTGCTCGGCGACCCGGAGCTCGCATGGCCGTGGGTGTACGCGTTCGTCTACGCGGCACTGTGGCCGCTCGCCTCACGCGTGACCGCCGGTGGCCGTGCCGCCCTCCGTCGCGGGATCATCAATTGGAGCACGAGCGGCCCCGCCGCCGCCGGCGGCCTCACCATGCCTGCCGTCAAGGACGCCGTGACCGATTGAGCGTGGGTTCAGGCTGCCAACGCGCGTTTCACGGATGCATAACCGGGTTATACATGGGGTGTGCCCGACCGTCTCGCGCAGCTCCTGGGCGTCCTCTCGCTCGCCGCCACCGATCGGTTCCGCGTGGCGGTGGAGGGCTCGCTCGGGCGCGGCGGGGCGCACTCGGGCGCCCTGGTCCACCTGGATGCCCATCCGGGCGACTCGGTCCAGGGGCTGGCGCGGGTGCTCGGGGTCTCGCAGCCGGCGGCCGTCAAGATCGCCGACCGTCTGGCCGCCGACGGGCTTCTCGAACGCCGTCCCGGTGCCGATCGCAGGACGCTGGCGCTCCACCTGACCACGGAGGGACGGGCAGCCGCCGCCGACGTGCTGGTCCGTCGGGCGGGCGAGCTCAGCGCGCTGCTCTCGGTCCTGGGGCCCGCGGAGCGCGAGACCCTCGAGCCGCTGCTCGAGAAGCTCGTCGCCGCACTGGCCGAGGACCGCCCGGGCGCGCTCGGCGTCTGCCGGCTCTGTGACCGGGTGGCCTGCTGCGGCGACGCCGCCGGGTGCCCGTTGGAGCACACCACGCGATGACGGTGCAGGCGGCGCGCGCGACCCGGCCGCTCGTGCTGGCCTCGGCCGGCATCGGCGTGGTCGGTGCCAGCTTCGGCATGGCCCGCTACGGCTTCGGCCTGCTCGCGCCCGACATCCGCGCGAGCTTCGGTCTCACGAACAGCGCGATCGGCCTGCTCGCCGCGGCGTCCTACATCGCGTACCTCGTCACGTCGATGGCCGCCGGCATGCTCTCGGTCCGGCTCGGCGCCCGGAAGGTGGTCGCCGCGGGCGGCTTGTGCGCCGTCACGGGCATGCTCGTGGCCAGCGCGGCCGCGAGTCCCGGGGTGCTCTTCGCGGGCCTGCTGGTGGCCGGGGCGAGCGCCGGGCTCGTCTTCCCGCCCTTCTCCGACGTCGTCTCCCGATCGCTGGCCCCCGACCGGCGTGCCCGCGTCCTTGCGGCCATCAGCTCCGGCACGGGCTGGGGCGTCGCCCTCGCCGCGCCGATCGCCCTGCTCGCCGGAGAGAGCTGGCGCACGGCGTGGCTGCTGTTCGCCGTGGCCGCCGCGCTGGCCACAGGCTGGGCGCTCGCCGTGCTGCCGGTGGCCGACCCGTCCGCCGGGCCGGGCACGACCGTGCGCCTGCGGCCCCGCTGGTTCGTCTGCCCGCGATCCGCTCCGCTCCTGGCCGGAGCGCTGCTCGTCGGACTGGGCAGCTCGGTCTACTGGACCTTCGCCGTCGAGCAGCTGCAGAGCCAGGGCGGGCTTTCGAGCGCACACAGCCGGATCGTCCTGGCGGTCGTCGGGCTCGCCAGCATCGGCGGAACCGCGAGCGCGGACGCGGTCTGCCACCTCGGCGCACGTGCCGCGTTCATGCTCGCCGCCGTGGCCGAGGCCGTCTCGCTCGCCCTGCTCGGCTTCGCTCCAGGGACGCTGGCCGTCGCCCTGGGCTCCGCCGTGCTGTTCGGCGCCGCCTACAACACGGTGATCGCGGTGGAGGTGATCTGGAGCGCGCAGGTCTACGCCGCGCGGCCCTCCGCCGGCGTCGCCGCGGTCATGATCATGGGCGCCCTCGGACTCCTGGCCGGGCCGCCCATCCTCGGCGCGATCGCCGACCGGACCGGGCTCGCGGCCATCTTCGTCGCCGGCGCGGGCCTGCTGATGCTCACCACGGCGCTCGCGCCGCGCGAGCGCCTGGAGGCGGACCCGGCGGCGCCGTAGGGCGCGCCGAACCTGACGGACGAGCTCGGTCGCGCAGCACCTTGACGGCGTCGGCGCCTCAGCGCTTCAGCGTGACCGTCGCGGCGGCCGTGCCGGCCGTGACGACGAGCCTGACCGAGCGCCGCCGCGCGAGCGAGCGGCGTGCCGTGCGGGTGAAGCGGGCCCGGGCTCGCGCACTGCCGTCCGCGCCGACCGTGGTGCGTGCCGAGGCGACGACGCGACGGCCGGCCCGCACGCGCAGCCGGACCCTGGCCGGGGCGAAGCCGGCGAGCTTCACGGTGAGGCCCTTGCGCAGGACGGCGCGCAGCCGTCCCGGCTTCACGATCCGCAGGGTGGCGGCGCCGGGCTTCGTGCCCGGACCGGTGCAGCCGCAGCCGCCCCGTTCGACGGTCTCGCAGTTCGTCGCGACCGTGTCGAGCGCGTCGACCACTGCCCGGTCGTTGCCCGCGCCGCAGTCGACCTGGTCGGGCT
Source organism: uncultured Solirubrobacteraceae bacterium (assembly GCA_963827335.1). Lineage (GTDB taxonomy): Bacteria > Actinomycetota > Thermoleophilia > Solirubrobacterales > Solirubrobacteraceae > DASQMT01. The sequence goes on along the minus strand of CAWHAP010000015.1, from coordinate 836,031 downwards.
CGCCGTCGCGCGCGTCGATCGTGTCGTTGCCGAACGGGATCGTGCACGACTGCCCGTTGCCGCCGCAGTTGCCGGACGTCGAGTCGCCGTGGATGACGTCCTCGCCCGGCCCGCCCGTCAGGACGTCGTGGTTGAACCCGCCCTCGACCCGGTCGTCGCCGTCGCCGCCGTCGATCGTCTCGCGGCCCGAGCCGGCGCGGAGGTCGTCGGCGCCGCCGCGACCGTCGATGTGCGAGGGCTCGCGGTCGGCGGCCGCGTAGATCTCCACGGCGTTCGGACCGTCGGTGCCGATCACGGTCGCCGGCACGTGGAGCAGCAGCACGTCGAGGTCGCGGACGTCGTCGTGCTCGCCGGGCCGGCCGTCGTCGGCCACGCCGTTGACGGCGACCCGCACGGCGCGTCGGTCCGACCCCGGGCCGCAGTCGCCCCAGTCGGTCAGCGTGTCGAGGCCGGCGCCGCCGTCCAGGACGTCGGCCGCGGGCGCCTCGCAGACGTCGCCCGTCAGCGTGTCGTCGCCGTCGCCACCCTCGAGCACGTCGCCCCCCGCCCCGCCGATCAGCTCGTCGCCGTCGGGGCCGCCGCGCAGGACGTCGGCGCCACCCTCCGAGCGCAGGACGTCGGCGCCGGGGCCGCCGTCGAGGGTGAGCCGCGTGTTGCCGTCGATCGCCTTGAGCTCGTCGGCGCCGGGTCCGCCGAGCACCTCGACGAGCGGATCGCCCTGGACCATGTGGTCGACCACGGCGCGGTCGTCGCCGTCGCCGAGGTTGGCGCGGATGCGTGCCGGGAGGTCACACTGGATCGCGTAGCCCGGGTCGGTCTGGGTGCAGCGATCCGCGGGGAAGGCGTACCCGGCGGCGTCCGAGATCGACAGCCGCCCCGCCTCCTCCCCGCCGAAGGTGATCGAGTTCGCCTCACCGGGACCTGCGGTCAGCACGAGCGTGTCGCCCTCGTAGGCGATCGTGCCCGCCGACGCGGCCGCGGGAGCCAGCGCGAGCGCGGCCAGCGCGCTCGCCAGGATCATCGAGCGGCGCACGGCTACGCGCTCGCGGTCAGGACGGCGGGGACGGCGCCCGGAGGGCCCACCATGGTGATCCCGTGATCCGCCGCCGCGCGGATGAGCAGGTCGACGTCGGGCGGGCCGTCGGGCACGGGGAGCGTCTTGCGCTCGGCCGGGCGGCCGACGGCGCGGACGAAGTGGGCGAAGCCGGCGGGGGCCGACACGCAGAGCATCCGCGCGGGAGCCGCGCTCGTGACGCGGAACGTGTGCGGCTCGCGGGCCGGGAGATGCGCGCCCTGGCCGGGCAGCAGCACCTGCTCGCCGGCCGTCGAGTACAGGGTGATCTCCCCTTCGAGGACGAAGAAGCCCTCGTCGTCGTGCTCGTGGACATGCGGCGGCGGCATGTGCCCGGAAGGCGCGAGGGCCTCGATCAGCGCGTACGCCCCGCCGGTGTCCTCCGGGGAGATGTGGATCGTCATGAGCGCGTCGGTGAACCAGATGGATTCGGTCATGGCCGGCAGCGTGGGCGACGCACGCCACGGCCGCGAGCGATTCGAGCGTGGTCGAATCCATGTGCGTGGACAGCACGGGCGTTCACGCTGCCGGCATGCAACTGCACCGCATCGATCACGTCTCGCTCGACGTCCGCGACCGCGTCCGTTCGATCGCCTGGTACGAGGAGGTCCTCGGCCTCACTCCCTCCGGCACGCCCGGACGGGTCGACGAGCCGGTGTTCCTCGGGCCGCCCCGGGCTCGGCTCGGGTTGTTCCAGGAGCGGCCGCCCGGCCTGCGCCACATCGCGCTCGCAACCGACGCGCTCGGGCAGCGCCGCGTACTCGACCGCCTCGAGCGGCTCGCCGTCCCCCACCGCTGCGAGCGCCACCGCGACCACGACTCCGTCTACTTCGCCGATCCCGACGGCTCGACGTTGGAAATCATGGTGCCCACCGCGTAGCGTCCGGCGATGGTCCGCTTCGTCTTCTCGGTCGAGGATCTCGCGCGCACGCGCTTCGCGATCTCGCCGATCTGGGAGGCGATCCGCTCGCTGGTGGCCCTACGCGATCCCTCGACCGCCGCACTGCACATGCCGTGGATGCGCTCGCTCGACGGCCGGCTCGGCGGGATCGCGCTGGAGCCGGTCGTCGCGCTGATCCCCCCGCGCGGGTACTTCCCGGACTTCCTCGCCCCGCCGCCCACCGGTCCGCTCGGGCGCATCGACGACGATCTCGCCGCGCTCCGCAGGACGCCGGTGAAGCAGGTCCGCCATGACATCGAGCTCTTTCGCAGCCAGCACCCGCGAACGCGCATCGCGCAGGGGTGGATCGACCATCCGCGTCGCGAGGTCCGGCGCCTCGCCGACGCCGTCGAGGCATTCTGGGAGCGGGCGATCGAGCCCGCATGGCCGCGCATCCGGGCCTTCCTCGACGCCGACATCGCGCACCGGGCGCGCCGGCTCGCGCACGGCGGCCCGGCGGCGCTGTTCGCCGACCTGCATCCCGGCGTCGCGTGGGCCGAGGACCACCTCGACGTCACCAGCGACCGCAGCGCGGCGATCGCGCTCGAAGGCCGCGGCCTGGTCCTGATGCCCTCGGCCTTCCAGTGGGCGCGCCCGGCCACGACCGACCTCGAGCCGTGGCAACCGACCCTGGTCTATCCCGCCCGCGGCATCGCCACCCTCTGGGAGCAGGGCGCGCACGCGCCGGACGGCCTCGTCCGGCTGCTGGGCGCCACCCGCGCCACGGTCCTCGCCGATCTCGACGCGCCCCGGTCCACGTCCGACGTCGCACAGCGCTTGTCCATCAGCCCCGCGGGGGCCTCACACCACCTGACCACGCTGCGCGACGCCGGGCTGGCCACCGCACGCCGCGAGGGCCGGACCGTCCTCTACGTCCGCACCGCCACCGGCGACGCGCTGGCCGGCGGCTGACGCCGGCGCGGCGTCCTAGCGACGAGGCGTGTCGCGCGGGTAGCCCCAGTACGGCGTCGTGGGGCCCGCGAACAGGCGCGTGATGAGGGTGGCGAGTGCTTTGCGCATGGGAGTGCAAACGTCCCGGGCCGGCACAACTTGCGGCGTTCCCATGGCGGGGGGCAGCACGCCCGATCCGTTCCTCAGGAGCGCTCGGCGAGCGCCGGGACGCTCAGGGATCGAGCGCGAGCCGCGCCCAGACCCGCGTGCCGCCGGCGGCGACGCGTTCGTAGCCCCAGCGCTCGCTGAGCAGCTGCACGATGTTCAGCCCGTAGCCGCCGTCGCCGTGCTCGTCGCCCTGGCGTGCCGTGAGCGCGCCCTCGTGGCCGGGATCCTCGACCTCCAGGCGCACCATGCGCTTGGAGACCTCGATGCGGAAGACCAGGTGCGCGTCCGCCGTCGCGCGGCTGTGGCGCACGCCGTTGGTCATCAGCTCGGAGGCGAGCAGCCGCGCCTGCTCGAGCCCCGGGGCAGCGATCCGCCCCCGCAGCTCCCGCATGACCACCGCGCGCGCTGCCGCCGGAGCCTGGACATCGGAGGAGAACCGCTCCTCGGTTGCCTGGACGCCGTTCGCGAGGCTGCGCTGATCGCGCATCCGGTGGTTGTCCGCGCGGAGCTCGGCGTTCTCGGCCTTCAACGCGATGGTCCCCGCACGGAACGAGGCGATGGCCTCGCCCAGCGTGTCGATCACGCTCGCCTGGCGGCGGCACCTCGCCCGCAGGTCGCCGAGCTCGGAACGGTCGTCGCTGCTCGACTCGACGACCGGCGCTCGGCCGTTCGTCGCGACGTCTCGCCCATCGTTCATGAGGGGGGTTGCCTCCTGGGACTCCCCTCTGCCCGGGTCACGAGCGGAGAGGCTTCCGGGCGCGTATCCGGAGGATCAGCCTCGGCGACCCGAGAAGCGGTGCTGAAGTCCGCTCTCGTGACGACGAGGACAAGGCTCCCTGGTACGGACAGGATACCCCCTGCGGACGGGCGATACCACTAGCGTCGTCCTACGGAGCGACGAACGGCAGGACCGTGAGGGTCCCGGTCAGCTCGAAGACCTGCTGCACGGCGCGGGGGCCGGGGACCAGCGCGATCGAGGTGTCGTCCCTGCGCGCTTCGGCGTGGACGGCCAGCATCAGCCGCAGGCCGGTGGAGTCCATGAAGTCGAGCGCGCGGAGATCCAGGATCAGGTGCCGGAAGCCCGCCTCGCGGAGCTCGTCGATCTCGGCCCGGAGCACCGGCACCGTCGCCATGTCGAGCGAGCCGACCGGACGGATCCGCACGGCGTCCCGCTCGGGCTCGACCTCGCAGCGCAGCAGGTCGGGCGTCGAGGGGTTGCGCTCTGGCTCGGTGATGGTCCGCACGCGTCCGTCCTCTCCACGGGTCGGTCGTCGCAGGTGCCGCGAACCCCCGGGATCGCGCGACCGCCCGCGTGGCGGTGCCGGCAGGTCGCGACCCTCGGTCGAGCCATGACCCGCTGCAAGGCTAGTGCGGGCCGGCGCCGGCTGCAACCGGTCTCCCGCGGCGCGAGCGCGCGATGGCTCGGAGGGTCTAGACTTCAAGGAGCGCTTCGGGGTTCTCCTTCTTCCTCCGCCTTGTTCGCGCCCTCTCTGAGGGAGACGAAAGGTGCCTCTCATGGACGAGACCCGACTCGAGGGCACGACGAAGCTCGCCGCCGTGTCGAATGCGCTCGTCGCGCTGCACAAGGAGCAGTTCGGCCGCGGGCCGACGACGGCCCGGTCGCACTTCGCCGGGCCGGACGTGCTCGTGACGGTGCTCGAGGACGTCCTGCTGCCCGCGGAGCGCAAGCTGATCGCGCTCGGCGACCAGCAGCGGGTGCGGGAGCAGCGCGCCGCGTTCCAGGCGGTGACCGCGAACGACTTCGTCGTGGCGATCGAACGGATCGTGTCGCGCAAGGTGCGGGCCTTCGCGAGCGGGATCGACGCCGACAACAACGTCGTGTTCGAGACGTTCTACTTCGTGTCGCTCGACGCAGCCGGCGACGGCGACGGCCGAGCGCACGCCGATCGCGTGCGCGACCTCGGCAGCGGACAACGGACGTAGCCGGTCCCGGGGCGTCGGATCAGAGCGGCAGCCGCGCCCAGACGAGCGTGCCCCACTCGTCGCGCTCGACGCCCCAGGTCGTCGCCAGGCCGGCCACGAGCTGGAGCCCGAACCCGCCGATCCGGTCCCCGCTGATCTCGGAGCGCCGCGGCTCGACGCATCCGCTGGTGCCGTCGTCGTGCACCGCCAGCCGGACGCCGTCCCCGTCGCGCTCCGCGGACAGCCACAGCAGGGTCGCCTCGGAGCGTGTCGCGTGCCGGACGCTGTTCGTGACGAGCTCCGACACGACGGTGAGGACGTCGTCGGCGACGTCGTCGCCGGCACGCTCCTCGCGGAGCCAGCCACCGACCCACGCGCGCGCCTCCGACGCCGCGTGGAGCGTCGGCGCGAGCTGGATGTGGAGGCGGGCCATCGGGGCACAAGTGCCCGCTCGACGGGCCCGCCACGCCCGCGCACCCGTCAGGGGTCGACGAAGGGCAGCGCGCCGAGCGTCCTGGTGAGCTCGAACAGGCGCTGCACCCTCGGCGGTCCGGCGATGAGCGCGAAGCTGAACCCGTCCTGCCTCGCTTCGGCGTCGCGCGCCAGCAGCAGGCGCAGGCCCGTCGAGTCGATGAAGTCGAGTCGACGCAGATCGACGATCAGGCGGCGATGCCCTGCGTCGCGCAGCTCGGCCAGGCGCGTCTCGAGGATCGGCGCCGTCGCCATGTCCAGCGGGCCGGAGAGCACGATGCGGACACCGTCGCGCTCGGGTTCGACCTCGCAGTCGAAGCGCTCTGGATACGGCAGGAAGGGCTCGGAGGGCTGGCGCGACATGCACGTCGGAGGTCGGTGGGCGAGTCGGCGGCGTCCACGGTCCCGCTGGGCAGGATCGAAGCTCACCCCTGATATGACCGAATCGCCGCCCTTCCCGAGCAGCCGACCCGTGGCGTGCATTCTAGGACGTCGTCAACGGGCCTGCGGGCGGTCCGGCGTCCCGGACCCGTCGGCCGCGTCCTCGGACCCGACGAACGTGGTGTTCTCGTGGTACGGCGTCGTCGGATGCGTATGGGTCGGGCGCTCGGCGGAGTCGCCCTTGGCCTCGGCGCGCCGCCGCAGGGACAGCGCACCCCCGGCTCCGAAGAGGCCGAACACCCACGCCGCGGCGACCGCCGCGAGGATGAGGAGCAGGAGGATCGCAATGCCGCCTTCCATGCGCATGCGCCTACCCGGTTCCGAGGGGCGCGACCCACGCGCAGCGCGCGTGACGTAGAGGATCTGACCCGTGGGCGGGTCAGGGCCCGGCGGCGCCGCGACGCGGCGCCGCCGGTGCCAGCCGTCAGGAGACGGCGTCCTTGATCTTGCCGACGACGCCGTTGCCGTTGTTGGCGACCTCGCCCGTGGGCTCGTCGGACAGGCCGGCGGCCTTGCGGAGCTTGAGCGCGATCTCGGCGATCTCCTCGGGCGCGTAGTCCGGGGCGAACACGCCCTCCTGGGGCGGCAGGTCGAACGCCGGGAAGCCCTCCGGCGCCTCGTCGACGACGACGAGGTCATCGCCGGTCTCGGGGTGCGGGCCGTTGAACACGGCGGCCAGCTCGAGGTAGTCGCTCGGCGAGAAGCGATAGAGCTTGGTGTGCTCGCCCTTCTTGATGTGCGGCTGGCACTCGGGGATCGAGCCGGTGGGGATGCGCGGGGAGGGGAAGAGCTTCATCAGGTCGGCGCCGGTGAGGTTCTCGACCGCGCGGGCGTAGGCGACCTGGTGCACGCCGCCGCGGACGAGCAGGTAGCCCGTGAGCGCGCGGGCCGCTGGGTGGTCGCACATCTCGTAGACCTTGAGCTTGTTGTTGCGCGCTCCGGTCTCCAGGAAGAAGTTGTGCGTGAGGTCCTCGACGAGGTCGCCCGTGGAGGTCACGTAGTCGCCGTTCCAGGGCTTGCCGTTGGAGTCCTGCAGCAGCGCCGCGGCGCCGCCGGCGATGAACTGCTGCGGATTCAGGAGGTCGGCGGGGTCGGGGAGGTCGTTCTTCTCGCCGGCGCCGGTCAGCATCGTGTTGATCGCCGTGCAGACGAGCTCGATGTGCCCGAACTCCTCGGCGGCGATGTTCGAGATCAGGTCGAAGAACGGCCGCGCCTGCTGCCTGGCGCGGAAGTTGAACGACTGGATCGTGTAGTTCATGAACGTCGACATCTCGCCGAACTTGCCGCCGAGCAGCTCCTGCACGACGGCCGCGCCGGCGGGGTCCGGGGTCGACGGGGGCGGCATCTCGGTCTGGATGCGATCGATCCGAAGGATCATGGAAGGGCTCCTTGATAGGGAAGGTCCGGTGGAGCCTTCCCGGGAGCCCAGGGACCGGACCCGGAGGCGGTTCTTCCATGACCGCTTCGGGATGCGGCCGCTCTCGACGGGGGCGGGCGGCGATCTCAAGATCGCCAGGGCGAGGCCGATGATCGGTGCGATCGGCGCTGTTTTGGCGGGCAGCGCCGCACCCGTTCCGCCCTTGTCCCCGGACGCAGCCCGGCCTGTCGTCCTGGACTCCCTCGAAAGGACCGTCGTCGCATGAAGTCCATCCGCAATCTCCGCCTGGCCATCCGTCTGGCACTCGGCTTCGGCGCCATCGCCGCCGGCCTGCTGCTCGTCGGCGGCGTCTCGCTGCAGCAGCTGGGCGCCCTGGAGAAGGACACCTCCGAGCTGAGCGATCGCGACCTGCGGTCGACTGCGCTCTCCGGCGCGGTCGGCGAGCGCGCCGCGCTGATCGGTCATCACGTCGCCCAGCACCTGTACGTCAAGGACGGCGACCTCAAGGCCGAGGACGCGATCCAGAAGCGCATCCTGGCCATGGCCGCCGCCAACACCCGCGACGGCGCGACGCTCCAGAAGCTCCTCTCCGGCACGCCGTCCGCGGAGGCGATGACGAGGTTCGCCGCCGCTCGCGCCGGGTTCGTCGACAGCTGGAAGCAGGCGATCGCCCTCTCGCGCCAGGAGACCGTCGACGGCGTCGAAGAGCGCGACGCCTCGCGCACGCTCTACGAGGAGCAGGTCCTCCCGAGCTCCGAGGCCGTCGCCACGGCAGCCGCGGCACTCAAGGAGTCGATCCGCAGGAGCGCGGTCGAGACCACGGAGGCCGCGAAGGCGTCCTCCACGGACGGCAAGCGGCTGATCGTCGTCGTCGCGCTCCTCGCGCTCGCCGCCGCCGCCGGGCTGGCCTTCTGGATCACGCGCTCGGTCACCCGTCCCGTCGCGGCGCTCGGGTCGCGCCTGCGCTCGATGAACGACCACTGCCTCGCGGGGCTGACCGACGGCCTCGAGTCGGTGGCGCGCGGTGATCTCACCGTGGCCGCGACGTCGGCCACCACGCCGGTCGAGGTGACCTCGACCGACGAGCTCGGCGAGCTGAGCACGACGTTCAACGGCATGCTGGGCAGGACGCAGCGCTCGATCGCGGCCTACAACGAGATGCAGGGGAACCTGAGCTCGCTGATCGGCGACGTCGCCGGCAACGCGACGACCGTGGCGTCGGCGTCGCAGCAGATGGCCTCCACCTCCGACGAGGCCGGCCGCGCCGTCGGCGAGATCGCCGCCGCCGTCGGCGAGGTCGCGCAGGGCGCCGAGCGCCAGGTGCGCATGGTCGAGGCGGCCCGCGAGTCGGCGCGCGAGGCGGCGACCGCAGCGTCCACGAGCGCCGAGCGCGCGCAGGACACCGCGATCGCCGCCGAGCGGGCGCGCGAGTTCGCGCGCGAGGGCGTCAACGCGGCCGAGCAGGCCACGAGCGCGATCCGCGGCGTCGCCGCGTCGTCGGCGCAGGTCGTCGACGCGATCGAGGATCTGTCGGCCCGCAGCGAGCGGATCGGCGGGATCGTCGACACGATCACCGGCATCGCCGAGCAGACCAACCTGCTGGCGCTGAACGCGGCGATCGAGGCCGCGCGCGCCGGTGAGCAGGGCCGCGGCTTCGCGGTCGTCGCCGAGGAGGTCCGCAAGCTGGCCGAGGAGTCCCAGGACGCCGCCGGTCAGATCGCCGGGCTGATCGGTGAGATCCAGGCCGAGACGCAGAAGGTCGTCGGTGTCGTCGCCGACGGTGCCAAGCGCACCGATGACGGCGTGACCACGGTCGAGCAGACGCGCGAGGCGTTCGAGCAGATCGGCGCCGCCGTCGAGCAGATGACCGAGCGCATCACCGAGATCGCCTCGGCCGCGCACCAGATCTCGGCCGAGACGAGCGAGATGGAGGGCAGCATCTCCGAGGTCGCCGCGGTCGCCGAGGAGTCCTCCGCCTCGGCCGAGCAGGTGTCGGCCTCCACGCAGGAGACCAGCGCCTCCACGCAGGAGATCGCCGCCTCCGCTCAGGAGCTGGCGCGGACGGCCGAGCAGCTGCAGGAGCTCGTCGGGCGCTTCACGCTCGCCTGAGCACGGCGGCACGCTGCGCCGTGGGCGTAGAGTGACGACGCTGTGTACCGGCTCGCGGTCCTCCCGGTGGCGCTGCTCGCGCTCGCGCCGTATCAGTCGTCGATCGAGCCGCTGCCGCGGGCGATGAAGGCGCAGCTCGAGCAGCGCGACGTCTGGCACGCGGGCTGCCCGGTGCCGCTGTCGGATCTCCGGCTCCTCACCGTCTCGCACCGCGGGTTCCGCGGCGGGACGCGTGAGGGGCAGCTCGTGGTGAACAAGCGCGCCGCGCGCCCGCTCGCGCGCGTGTTCCGCCGTCTCCACGCGCTGCACTTCCCGATCCGCCACATGCGCTTCGAGGATGCATACGGACCGCGCCGCAGCCGCCCGCGCGACCTCAGCGGCTCGTTCGAGTGCCGCGAAGCGGTCCCGTCGCCGTGCACGGGCGGCGACGGCACCGGCTCATGGTCGATGCACGCCTACGGGCTCGCCGTCGACCTGAACCCGCGCGAGAACCCCTACGTCGGATGCGGCCAGAGCCATGATCCCGTCGCCCGGCGCTACCGCGACCGCTCGCGGCACCGTCCGGGGATGATCACCCGGAGGGTGGTCGCCGCCTTCCGGTCGATCGGCTGGGGCTGGGGCGGCGCCTGGGCCGGCGACACGAAGGACTACATGCACTTCTCCGCGTCCGGTCGCTGAGCATCCGCCTCAGTCCTCGAGGTTGAGCCAGCGCGCCTCCTCGGCGCTCAGCGCGACCTCGAGCGCGTCGAGGCTGGCGCGCAGGTGCTCGACGCGGTGCGTGCCGATGACGGCGACCACCGGGAACGGCTGTGCGAGCACCCACGCGAGCGCGACCGCGTTGGCGCCGTGGCCCGTGCGGCGGCCGAGCTGCTCGGCGCGCGCGCGGCGCTCGCGGTTGGCGTCGTTCTCGTACACCCGCGTGGACTCGCTCCGGGCTCCCGCGAAGAACCCGCCGGCCTGCGCCGACCACGCGAGCAGCGGCATCCCGGTGCGCTCGTGCCAGGCACGCGACTCGGCGTCCGTCGCGGTCTGGCAGTCCGGCCACGGCGGCTCGTCCTGGACCGCGAGGGAGAGGTGCGGGCTGTTGCAGCAGATGCCCGCGATGCCGCGCGCCGCCGCGTGGGCGTTGGCCGCCTCGATCCGCGGCAGGGTCCAGTTCGATACCCCGAACGCCCGCAGCTCGCCCCCGCGCCGGTGCGCGTCCAGCGCGTCGATCAGCTCCGCCACGTCGACGGCGGGATCGTCACGGTGCAGGAGGTAGAGATCGACGGGGCCGCCCAGGCGCTCGATGCTGTCGCGCAGGTCGCTCGCGATGTCCGCGGGCGTCACGCGCACGCGGTCGCCGTCCGGGTGCGCGCCCTTCGTCACGATCACCAGGCGCTCCCGCACGCCGGGACGGTCGCCCAGCCAGAGGCCGAGGAGGCGCTCCGCCTCGCCGCCCTCGTAGACGTGCGCGGTGTCGATCACGGTGCCGCCGGCCTCGACCCACGCGTCCAGGACCGCGTAGTCGCGGTCGCGCGTGCCCGGGGTGAAGCCCAGCGTCCCCAGCGCGAGCCGGGAGAGCGGCTGCGCCAGCGGTTCGAGCGGCAGGTACTCCATCAGCGCGGGACCCGCAGCGGCGCCGTGCTCGAACGGACGACGAGCTCGGACGGCACGGTCTCGCGCGTCGTCGAGCGCGTGCCGTTGTCGATCTCGCTGAGCAGCAGGTGGAGGCTGCGCCGGCCCATCTCCATGAAGTCCTGGCGCACGGTCGTGAGCGGCGGCGTGAAGTACGCCGCCTCCGGGACGTCGTCGAAGCCGACCACGCTCACGTCGCCCGGGACGTCGCGCCCGGTCTCGTGCAGGACGCGCAGCAGGCCGAGCGCCATCTGGTCGTTGGCGACGAACACCGCGGTCACCTCCGGCTCGGCCATCAGCAGCTGCCCGAGCTCGTAGCCGGCGCGCGCGCTCCAGTCGCCGGTGAGCGGCGCGCGCGCCTCGGCGCCGGCGGCCTGCAGCGCGTGCCGCCAACCGGCGACGCGCTGGCGCGACTCCTGCCAGTCGTCCGGGCCCGCGATGTGCCAGACGGTCCGGTGGCCGAGGTCGAGCAGGTGCTGCGTGGCGGCGACCGCGCCGGCGAACTGGTCCACGGCCACGACCGGCACCTCGTCGTCCGGACCCGCCTCGACGGCCACCACCGCGAGGTCGGCCGGCAGCTGCACGACGGCGTGCGCCGCGCTGAGCTGAGGGGCGATCACGAGGACGCCGTCGACCGCCTGGGAGCGCAGCCGCTCGACCGCCGTCAGCACGGACGCCCGGTCCAGCGACTTGAGGCTGACGATGCTCGTGAAGTAGCCCTCCTCGTGCGCGGCGCGCTCGATCCCGAAGAGCGTCGAGGCCGGTCCGTGCAGCGTGGTGTCGAAGCTCACCACCCCGATCGTGTTCGAGCGGCCCGTGACGAGCGCCCGCGCGACCGGGTTGGGCCGGTAGTCGAGCATGCGCATCGCCGCGAGCACGCGCTCGCGCGTCTCCTCGCGCACCTGGTCGGAGCCGTTGATCACGCGCGAGACGGTCTGATGCGACACGCCGGCCAGCTTGGCCACATCGGACATGACGGCGCGGCGCGCGGCCACGCGTTCCTCGCTGTTAGCGCTCACCGAGCGAACAATACGGCTTGGAGCCAGCGCATGCCAGGGTGCACCGGATTCCTTGACACAGACCATGTGAGCGATAACATCGCCGACCGAGGAGAGGTAAGCGTGTTGCCGACGCCGTCTCGCGTCTGAGATCCGCAGCCTTCAAGCCCGATGAGGAGGAGAGGGAGGATGTCGCAGCTTGATCCCGTCCACGAGGCGCTCGAGCGCCTCGAATGGCAAGACTCCAAGCGCGAGGAGACGCCGCAGTCGCGCCTGGCGGCGTTCACGCGGCGCACCGCGCTGACCGGCGGCGCGGCCGGCCTCGCCGCCACGCTGATCGCCGCCTGCGGCGGCGACGGCGACAAGCCCGGGACGAGCGCCGCGCAGAGCGGCACGCCGGCCTCCGGCATCTTCGGCGAGCAGGACAAGTTCAAGTTCACGTTCGTCAACCACGTCACGACGAACCCGTTCTTCGTGCCCACGCGGTACGGCGCCGAGGACGCGTGCAAGCTGCTCGGCTGCAGCTATCAGTGGACGGGCTCCGAGAGCGCCAACGTCAACGAGATGGTCAACGCGTTCAACAGCGCGGTCAGCTCGAAGTCGGACGGCATCGCGGTCTGCCTCGTCGACCTCAAGGCGTTCAACGGCCCGGTCCAGAAGGCGCTCGACGCCGGCATCCCGGTCCTCGGCTACAACGCCGACGCGCCCAACGAGCGGCTGGCGTACATCGGCCAGGATCTGTTCGTCTCGGGCCAGGAGATGGGCAAGCACATCGTCGAGCTCGTGGGGGAGGGCGACGTCGCCCTGTTCATCGCCACGCCGGGCTCGCTGAACATCCAGCCCCGCATCGACGGCGCGATCGACACGATCAAGAAGTCCGGCAAGTCGATCACCTACCACACGGTCGCCACCGGCGCCGCGCTCCCGAAGGAGCTGTCGACGATCGACGCCTACTGGCTCGGTCACAAGGACACGAAGGGGATGTTCGCCGTCGACGCCGGCAGCACGCAGGCCGTCGCCCAGGTGATCCAGAAGTACAAGCTGCGCGACGAGGGCGTCAAGGGGGGCGGATACGACCTCCTCGAGCCGACGATCGAGCTGCTCGCCGCCGACCAGATCGACTTCACGATCGACCAGCAGCCGTACCTGCAGGGCTTCCTGCCCGTGCTCCAGCTGTTCATGTACAAGGCCTCGGGGACGCTCACCGGCCTGTCGGACGTGAACACCGGCCTGAAGTTCCTCGACAAGACGACGGTCGAGCCGTACACGACCACGAAATCCCGCTACGAGGGCAGCGCCAAGACCGCCGGCGTCAGCCAGTAGCCGTGGCCGTCGGGACCGGAGCCGACGCGCCCGCCGAGGGCGCACCCGGGCGCTCGCCCCGAGCGCGGGGGACGGCGCGCGGGTCCGGGGCCATGGGGCTCGTCCGGCGCTTCCTCACGCTCCGCGAGGGCAGCGTCATCGTCATCACGATCGTGGTCGCGGCGTACTTCGCCGCGACCACGGACGCGTTCATGACGTGGGAGAACTTCAGGACGCTCCTGCCGTACTTCGCCCCGTTCGCGATCCTCGCGGCGGGCGAGATCTTCCTGATGATCAACGGCGAGATCGACCTCTCGATCGGCGCGGTCTACCTGTTCACGCCGTTCCTCTTCTACGAGGTCCACGTCTGGGGCATCCCGCTCCTGCCGAGCCTCGCGCTGGCGATGCTCGGCGCGATGCTCGTGGGCCTCATCAACGGCTTCTTCACGGCGGTCGTCGGCATCAACTCGTTCGTCACGACGCTCGGCATGCTGCTGGGCCTCTCCGGCTTCACGCTGATCATCTCCGAGGCCCAGCCCGTGGCCACGCCCGGCACGACGGTCACGGGCGAGATGAGCACGTTCGCGAAGGTCTTCGGCGGCGGCATCTACTCCGAGCTGATCTGGGCGCTCGCCGTCGTGCTGATCCTGCAGATCGTGCTCACCTACAGCCGCTGGGGCGTCTACACGGTCGCCGTCGGCGGCAACCGCCACGGGGCGGCCGAGGCCGGCATCAAGGTCCGCCTGGTCGTCATCCGCAACTTCATCATGTGCAGCGCGTGCGCCGGGCTCGTCGGCGTGCTGGAGGCGGTCCGGACGACGTCGGTGCAGCCGGATCCGTCCGGCGCGAACTCCGTGCTGTTCGACGGCATCGCGGCGGCGGTGATCGGCGGGACGCTGCTCGCCGGCGGCTCGGGCACCGTGGTGGGCGGGCTGATCGGCGCGCTCCTGCTCGGGATCCTCAACGACGGGCTGATCATCAAGGGCGTCAACGCCGACTACCTGAGCTTCTACCTGGGTCTGGCGATCATCATCGCGATGGCGGCCAACACGTACGTCGGGCGCGTCCGGAAGGGGTCTGGAGTTGGCTGATCAGGGCATCGCGGGCGAGCGCGTGGTCGCGCCCAGCGGCGCGCCGGACGACGTGCTGCGGGTGGAGCACGTCACGAAGCGCTTCGGGCCGGTCGTCGCGCTGCGCGACCTCAGCCTGCACCTGCGCAAGGGCGAGGTGCTGGGGCTGCTCGGCGACAACGGCGCCGGCAAGTCGACGCTGATGAAGATCATCTGCGGCTTCGAGAAGCCCGACGAGGGCGCGCTGTTCCTCCGCGGCGAGCCGTACGAGCCCCGCAGCGTCGACCACGCGCGCTCGCTCGGCATCGACACCGTCTACCAGGACCTCGCGCTGATCGACGAGCTGGCGGTCTACCAGAACATGTTCCTGCGCCGCGAGCGGGTCCATCGCCCGCTGCCGTTCCTGGCGAACCGCGCCATGCGCCGGGAGGCCCGGGCGGCGCTCGACGAGATCGGGATCAACATCCCGAGCCTGAACTCGCCGGTCGCGCGGCTCTCCGGCGGGCAGCGGCAGGCCATCGCGGTGGCCCGCACGGTGCACTCGGAGGCCGACATCCTGCTGCTCGACGAGCCGCTGGCGGCGATGGGCGCCAAGGAGGGCGCGCTGATCCTCGACCTGATCCAGCGCCTGAAGGACGAGGGCGAGGTCTCGATCATCATGGTCCTGCACAACTACGTCCACGTGCTCGCCAGCTGCGACCGCGTCAACCTGATCCAGGACGGCGTCATCGCGCTCGACAAGCCGACGGCCGAGACCTCGGTCGAGGAGCTGACCGAGATCGTGGTCGAGGAGTACCGCCGCGCGCGCGCCGCGGCACTGGGGGACTGACGCGTGCCGCGGGACGAGTGCGTCATGGGCGTCGACTTCGGGACGCTGTCCGGGCGGGCGGTGGTGGTGCGGGCCGCGGACGGCGAGGAGCTGGGGGCGGCGGTGCACGAGTACCCGCACGCGGTGATCGAGGACGCGCTGCCGGCCACGGGCGAGCGCCTGCCGGCGCAGTGGGCGCTGCAGGATCCCGAGGACTGGATCGACGTGCTGCGCGTCGCGGTTCCCGCCGCCGTCGCGGCCGCCGGCGTCGCAGCCGAGCGGATCGCCGGCATCGCGACCGACTTCACCGCGTCGACGCCGCTGCCGGTGCTGCGCGACGGCACCCCGCTGTGCCGGGTGCCGGGGCTCGAGGGCCGCCCGCACGCCTACCCGAAGCTGTGGAAGCACCACGCCGCGCAGCGCCACGCGGACCGGGTCAACGCCGTCGCCGAGGAGCGCGGGGAGCCGTGGCTCTCGCGCTACGGCGGGCGCATCTCGTCCGAGTGGGAGTTCGCCAAGGCGCTCCAGGTGCTCGACGAGGACCCGGAGCTCTACGCGCGCTGCGAGCGCTGGATCGAGGGCGCGGACTGGATCGTGTGGCAGCTCTGCGGCGCCGAGACGCGCAACGTGTGCACGGCCGGCTACAAGGGGATCCACCAGGACGGCGCCTATCCCTCGGAGGACTTCCTGCGCGCGCTCGACGAGCGCTTCGCGGGCTTCGTGGCGCAGAAGCTGGCGGCGCCGCTGTGGCCGCTCGGCGCGCGCGCGGGCGACCTGACCGCGCAGGCGGCGGCGTGGACCGGTCTGCGCGAGGGGATCGCGGTCGCCGTCGGCAACGTCGACGCGCACGTCACCGCCCCGGCCGCCCGCGTCGTCGATCCTGGCCAGATGCTCGCGGTGATGGGGACGTCGACCTGTCACATCACGATCGCCGAGTCGCTCGTCGAGGTGCCGGGCATGTGCGGCGTCGTCGAGGGCGGCGTGGTCCCCGGCCGCTACGGCTACGAGGCGGGCCAGACCGGCGTCGGCGACATCTTCGCCTGGCTCGTCGACCACGCCGTGCCGCCGCGCTACCACGACGAGGCGCGTGCCCGCGGACTCGACCTGCACGCCCACCTGTCCGAGCTCGCGGCGCGCCAGGAGGTCGGCCGGCACGGGCTGATCGCACTCGACTGGAACAACGGCAACCGCTCGGTGCTCGTCGACCACGAGCTGAGCGGGCTCATCGTCGGCCTCACGCTGGCCACGCGCGCCGAGGACATCTACCGGGCGCTGATCGAGGCGACCGCGTTCGGCACGCGGAAGATCCTCGACGCGTTCGCCGGGGCGGGCATCAGCGTGGACGAGCTCGTCGTCGCCGGCGGCCTGGTGCGCAACCCGGTCGTGATGCAGATCTACGCCGACGTGACCCGGATGGCGCTGCACGTCGGCGGCTCGGACCAGGGGCCCGCGCTCGGCTCGGCGATGCACGCCGCGGTCGCGGCGGGGCTGCACCCCGACATCCGCGCGGCGTCGGCGGCGATGGGCAGGGTCGTCCGCGACGCCTACGTGCCCGACCCGCGCGCCGCCGACGCCTACGACCGGCTGTACGAGCGCTACGAGCGCCTGCACGACCACTTCGGGCGCGGCGGCGACGACGTGATGCACGCGCTGCGCGACCTGCGCCCGCGGGAGGTCGCGCATGGCTGACCTGGGCGCGCTCCGGCGCGAGGTCTGCGCGCTGCACGGCGAGCTGATGGCGAACGGGCTCGTCGTGTGGACGAGCGGGAACGTCTCCGCGCGCGTGCCGGGCGAGGAGCTGATGGTCATCAAGGCCAGCGGCGTCCCCTACGGCGAGCTCACGCCGGAGGCGATCGTCGTGTGCGACCTCGACGGCGGGCTGGTCGACGGCACGCTCGCCCCCTCCAGCGATGCCGAGACGCACGGATACGTCTACCGCACCATGCCCGCCGTCGGGGGCATCGCCCACACGCACAGCCCGTACGCGACGGCATGGGCGGCGCGCGGCGAGCCGATCCCGTGCGTGCTCACCGCGATGGCCGACGAGTTCGGCGGCGAGATCCCGCTCGCGCCGTTCGCGCCGATCGGCACGGACGAGATCGGGCGCGAGATCGTCGACGTCCTCGACGGCCACCGCTCGCCGGCCGTGCTGCTGCGCGGCCACGGCGTGTTCGCGCTCGGCCCGGGCCCGCGCGACGCGGTCAAGGCGGTCGTGATGTGCGAGGACGCGGCCCGCACGGTGCACCTCGCGCGCGCGCTCGGTCCGGTCGAGCCGCTCGAGCCGGCGAGCATCGCCGCGCTCCACGAGCGCTACCAGAACGTCTACGGGCAGCGTTGACAGGAGGCGTCGCCAGCATGCTCAGCGCCACGACGCAGGACCGGCCGCGGATCGGCCTGCTCGGCATCATGCAGAGCCTCTACGACGACATGCTGCCCGGCATCGCCGAGCGCCAGGCCGCGTACGCCGCCGAGCTCGCCGCCGCGCTGGCGGACGTCGCCGACGTCGAGGTCGCTCCGCCGGTCAAGGAGCGCGAGGACGCCGAGCGCGTGATGCGCGACTTCGAGGGCCGCGACCTCGACGGCCTGCTCGTCGTGATGCTCACCTACGGGCCGGCGATGCGCGTCGCGCGGCTGCTGGCGGAGACGCGGCTGCCGATCTGCCTGGCCAACGTCCAGCCGCTCCCGGCGGTCACGGACGCCTGGGACATGGCCGACCTGACGTACAACCAGGGCATCCACGGCGCGCAGGACACCGCCAACGCGATGGTGCGCGCCGGGCGCCCGTTCCACGTCGTCACCGACGACTGGCGCGCGGACTCGTTCCGCGCGGCGATCGGGCGCTGGGCGCAGGCCGCGGCTGCGGTCACGCGCTGGCGCGGGCTCAAGATCGCCGTGTTCGGCAGCGCGATGAACGGCATGGGCGACACCCGCGTCGACGAGCACGTGCTGATCCGCCGGCTGGGACCGCAGGTCGACGCGCTCGCTCCGGGCGCGCTGTGGCGGGCCGCCACCGGGGTCGCCGACGGCGAGGTGGGCGAGCTGATCGCCGCCGAGGATGCGCAGTTCGAGATCGATCCGCGCCTGAGCCGCGAGGAGCGCGAGGACCACGCGAGGATGCAGCTCGGGATCGAGCGGCTGCTGCGCGCGGGCGGCTACGGGGCCTACTCGACGCACTTCGGCGCGATCGCCGAGGACGGCCGCTTCGCCCGGCTGCCGCTCGCCGCCGCCTCGAGCCTGATGGCCGCAGGGTTCGGCTTCGGCGCCGAGGGCGACGCCGTCTGCGCGGCGCTCATGGCGGCCGGCCAGCGGATGCTCGGCGACACGCAGTTCACCGAGATGTACGCGATGGACTTCCCGTCGGACTCGATCCTGATGAGCCACATGGGCGAGGGCAACTGGCGCCTGGCGCGCGCGGACCGCCCCGTGCGGCTGATCAAGCGGCCGCTCGGCATCGGCGGCCTCGAGGACCCGCCGACGTTCCTGTTCCAGTACCGCCCCGGTCCGGCGACGCTCGCGAGCCTCGCGCCGCTCGGCGGCGATCGCTTCCGGCTGCTCGTCTCCGAGGGCGAGCTGCTCGACGGCGAGGCGCTGCCGGCGCTCGAGATGCCCTACGGGCGGTTCCGCCCGGACGCCGGCGTGCGCGGGTGCATGGACGCGTGGCTGCGGCTCGGAGGGCCGCACCATCAGATCCTCAACCCGGGCCGCCACGCCGAGGCCTGGCGCGTCTTCGGCGAGCTGGCCGACGTCGAGTTCGTCACCGCATGACCCGTTCCCAACTCAGAGGAGCTGTGATGAGAAGGTCATCGTCGTCCATCAGGTTCGGCCGGGTCGCGCTCTGCGCGCTGCTCGTCGTGCTGGTCCCTGCCGTGCTGTCGGGCACCGCCTCGGCGGCCAAGCCGTCCAAGTCCCACCCGTCGCCCGGAGGCCACGACGGCCGCGGGCACGACGGCAAGCGCGGGTCGGGCAAGGGGCATGGCTCGCTCTCGATCGAGAAGTCGAGCTTCGGCGAGCTCGACGACGGCACCGGGATCGACCGCTACACGCTCTCGAACCGGCACATGGAGGTCTCGATCATCACCTACGGCGGCATCATCCAGGAGCTGTGGGCACCGGACCGCCGCGGCCGCCGCGCGAACGTGACGCTCGGGTTCCCCGACCTGGCCGGTTACACGACGCCGCGCGGCGACGCCCCGGGCACGCCGAACCCGGCGTACTTCGGCGCGATCATCGGCCGCTACGGCAACCGGATCGGCGGCGCGCAGTTCACGCTCGACGGCACGACCTACCAGCTCGAGGCCAACAACGGGCCGAACAGCCTGCACGGCGGCTTCGCGGGCTTCGACAAGCAGGTCTGGGAGGCGGAGCCGTTCCAGCGCCGCGGCAAGGTCGGCCTGAAGCTGACGCGCACGAGCCCCGACGGCGAGGGCGGCTATCCCGGCACGCTGGAGGTCGAGGTCGTCTACTCGCTCGACAAGCGCAACAACCTCGCGATGCACTACACCGCGACGACGGACAAGCCCACGGTGGTCAACCTCACCAACCACGCCTACTGGAACCTGGCGGGCGAGGGCACGGGCACGATCTACGACCACCAGCTGCGGCTTCCGGCGAGCGGCTACACGCCGGTCGACGAGACGCTGATCCCGACGGGCGAGATCGCCCCGGTGGCCGGCACGCCGTTCGACTTCACGTCGCCGCACGCGATCGGCGAGCGGATCCGCGAGAACCACGAGCAGCTGGTGTTCGGCCGCGGCTACGACCACAACTGGGTGCTCGACCGGCCCGCAGGCGACACGAGCATGATCCAGGCGGCCGAGCTGCGCGACCCGTCGAGCGGCCGCGCGCTCAAGGTCTGGACCACCGAGCCGGGGATCCAGTTCTACTCGGGCAACTTCCTCGACGGCACGCTCTACGGCACGAGCGGCCGGTCCTACCGCCAGGGTGACGGGCTGGCGCTGGAGACGCAGCACTATCCCGACTCGCCGAACCAGGAGGCGTTCCCGTCGACCCGGCTCGACCCGGGCGACACGTACGACACGACGACGATCTACTCGTTCTCGGCGTCGGGCAAGGGGCACCACCACCGTTGAACCGGCGCGGCGACACGGCCGGCCCGATCGCGGTCACGCGATCGGGCGGGCCGGTCCGCGTCCGGGCGTCAGTCGGGCTCCGGCACGGGCACGTCCGCGGTGACGACGGTTCCCGCGCCGGCCGGGCTCGTGACGAGCAGGTGACCGCCGAGCGCCTCGACGCGGTCCGCAAGCCCGCGCAGGCCTGAGCCGCGGGCGGCGTCGGCGCCGCCGACGCCGTCGTCGGCGATCTCGATCGCGACGCCGCCGCCGGTGCGCGCGACCGAGACCGAGACGGCGGTCGCCTGCGCGTACTTGGCGACGTTGGCGAGCGCCTCGCACGCCACGAAGTACAGCCCGAGCGCGATCGGCTGTGGCAGGCGCTCGGTCACCTCGCAGGTCACCGCCGTCGGGACCGGCGACCTCGCGGCGAGCGAGTTGAGCGCGGACGCGAGGCCGTGCTCGAGCACGGCGGGGTGGAGGCCGCGCGCGAGCTCGCGCAGCTCCCCGAGCGACTGGGCGAGCTCGTCGCCCGCGCTCGTGATCATCGCCTCGGCCGACGACGGGTCGCGGCGGATGTCGGCCTGGATCAGGCGGAGCTGCAGCGCCAGCGCGACCAGCCGCTGCTGGGCGCCGTCGTGCAGGTTGCGCTCGAGCCGGCGCCGCTCGGCGTCGCCGGCCGCCACGATCCGCTCGCGTGAGGCCTGCAGCTCGGCGAGCCGCGTCCGGGACTCGATCTGCAGCAGCTCGTTCTCGAGGGCGATGGCCGCGGCGGCGGCGACCGCCTCCACGAGCTCGGGGTCGTCGTCCAGCGAGGCGTCGTAGACGAGGGCGGCGAACTGGCGGCCGTCGCGCTCGACGGGCGCGACGGACCGGCGGTCGTCCGGTGCCGGCAGGGTCCCGTCCGGGGACGCGTGCACGACGACCAGGCCAGGGTCCCCGAGCGCCCTGCCCAGCGCCGCCTGCAGCGCGTCGCCCCGCTGCCCGCGCAGCTCGCGGAGCAGCTCGGCGAGCCCGCGGCGGGGCGGCCGCGACGGTCGTGGCGGCGCGGTCGGCACACCCAGCCGCTGCAGCTCGCGGCGCATGTCGTCGCGTCCGCCGACCGCGCCGCACGCGTCGAGCTCGCGCTCGGCCTGCCGGAGGACCGCGATCGCCTCCTCGCGCTCGCCGCCGGCGTCGAGCGCGCGGCCGGCGAGCGCGAGCGAGAAGGCGGCCGGCAGCCGCGCGCCGGCGGCGGCGGCGACGTCCGCCGCCTGCTGCGCGAGCCGGGCCGCCGCCAGCGGCTCGCCGCCGGCGAGCAGGACGGCCGCGCGCGCCCGCAGGGCGAGCGCCGCCGGCAGGCGCAGGCCGAGGCGCGCGGCGTGCTCCTCCGTACGGCGGACGTACCCCTCGGCCGCCTCCCTGCGTCCCCGGGCGAGCTCCACCAGGGCGAGGACCTCCCAGTCGAAGCACTTCTCCACCGGGATCTTGTGCGGCAGGTCGTCGCTGCCGAGCGAGTGCATGATCTCCGCGCCGCGCCCGACCTCGCCCGCCTCGAACAGCGACATGGCGAGGACCCAGCCGGGCCCCCCGCCCCCGGCGGGCATCGTGTCGCCGGCGAGCCGCCCGCCGACCCGGGCGCTCTCCTCGGCGGCCGCGATGGCGGACTCGAGCTGACCGGCGTGGTACCACGCGTACGCGAGCTCGCACAGCGCCCACGAGAGCTCGTGCGTGCTCGCCGAGAGCCGCGTCGCCTCGACGGCGGTCTCGCAGAGCTCGATCGCGTCGGCCACGCGGCCCTGCATCTCGTACGTGTAGCCCTTGACGAGCCCGATGGGGACGAGCAGCCGTCCCTCGCCCGTGGAGCGGGCGATCGCGACGCCGCGGTCCGCGTGCGCGGCGGCGGCGTCGTAGTGCTCGAGGTAGTTCTCCGCCCAGCCCAGGTAGTAGAGCGTCTCGAGCCGGGGCGCCAGCTCGGCGTCCGGCATGCGGTCGACGAGGGCGGTCGCCTCCTCGCGGTGCTCGCGCGCGGCGTCGATCCGTCCCGCGGCCGCCTCGCCGAGCGCCAGCGCCGACGCGGCGGTCGCGATCAGCGCGCGGTCGCCGGTCGCGCGCGACGCCGCGAGCGCCCCGCGGCCCATCGAGATCGTCTGCTCGAAGTCGAGCTCGTACAGGCCGTCCACCGTCAGCTCCACCTGGAGCGCGGCGGCCGCCGGCGTCGAGCGGTCGGCCAGCTCGTCCCAGGCGCGCGCCAGCCGTCCGTGGGCCTCCTCGTGCCGGCCGAGCCAGTGCTCGATCGCCGCGCAGCGCGCGGTCAGGTCGACGCGGCGGGCCACCGCGCCGGCGGGCAGCAGCGCCAGCGCCTCCAGCAGCGTCTCGCGGCAGCGCTCGAGCTCGCCGAGCGACCGCAGCGTCCGGGCGAGGTCGACGCGGATGTCCACCTGCCGCTCGCGGTCCTCGGCCGGCAGGAGCCGCAGCGCCGCCTCGAACCAGTGGGCAGCGACGGCCGGGGCGCGCGGCGCCGTCTCCGCCCCCGCCTTCAGGAGCGTCGCGACGGCCTGCTCGTCGCCCGGGCTCGCGGAGTGCTCGACGTGGTGCGCGCACTCGGCCGCCGCGGCGCCTCCGGCCGCCAGCGCGGCCGCGGCCCGGGCGTGCGCCGCGAGCTTCCAGCCGCCCGGCGCCGCCTCGAGGACCGCGCGGCGCACGAGCGGGTGGCGGAAGATGAAGCGCCGCGGCACCGGGGTCGGGCGCACGACGTCGAGCGCCAGGAGCCCGTCGAGCGCGGCGAGCCCTTCGGGCGGCGACAGCTCCGCGATCGCGGCTGCGAGGCCGGCCTCGAACGGCTCGCCCGCGACGGCGGCGGCATCCAGCAGCGCGCGCTGCGTCCCCGACAGGGAGGCGAGCTCCCCGGCGAGCGACGCCGCGACGGCGGCAGGGACGCCGTTGCCGTCGGCGTTGCCGTCCGGCGCCCGGTGACGCCACGCATCCGCGCCGGCGCGCGCGAGCTGCTCGAGGTAGAACGGGTTGCCGCCGCCGTGGCGGTAGATGGCCGCGACCGCCGCGGGCTGGAGATCGCCCAGCAGCTCCTCCGCCTGCGCTTCGCTGAGCTCGCCGAGCGCGATGCGCCGGACGGAGGGCACCGCGAGCGCGGTCGCGAGCCGGCCGGACGCCTGGCTCGGCCGGAAGGCGAGCGCGAACAGGACGGGGGCACGGGGACCGCGCCGCAGCAGCGCTCCGATCAGCTCGATCGAGGCGGCGTCGCTCCAGTGCAGGTCGTCGAGCACGAGCACGAGCGGGCGCTCGGCGGCCAGCAGCGCGAGCAGCGTGCGGATCGCCCGATGGCTGCGGTAGCGCTCCTGCGCCACCGACTCCCCGCGCCCGGCGCCCGCGGGCCGCAGCGAGGGAAGGACCTCGCCGAGCTCGAGGACGACGTCGAGCGGGCCCAGGGCCTCCGGATCGAGGGCCAGGGACGCCACGTGCGCGTCGAGCGCATCCGTCCAGACGCTGAACGGGAGATCGCGCTCGAACTCCGCCGCGACGCCGTCGAGCACCAGGCAGCCGCGCTCCTCCGCGCGCCGTCGGAGCTCGGCGAGCAGGCTGGTCTTGCCGATGCCGGGCTCGCCCTCGACCGCGACGCAGGCCGACCGCCCGCCCTTGAGGGCGCCGACCATCGCGTCGAGCTCGGCCAGCTCGGCGTCGCGTCCGACGATCGGCCCGGCAAGGGCATCGGTGCTCACCGTTCCGTCGAGCGTACCCGCATCGTCCCGCGCGCCCGTGAGGAGCGCGCCGTCCGAAGGCTGAGCGACCAGGGCATCGACCGGTGCGGATCGCGCCCGCCTGCGGCGCCGGCCGCTGCCCGAGCTGGTCGAACGACGGTGACCCTACCTCTCCGCTCCCGACCTTGGTAGACAGGGACAGCGCCATGGAAGAGCGTTCCCAGCCCGCGCCGTCCATGACCCGCCGCGACGTCCTCCGCGGCGCGGCCGGCCTCGCCGCGCTCGGCGCCGGCTCGGCGCTCGCGGCCGACGCCGCAGCCGCGGGCGGACCGGCCTCGCGGCGTGCGCGCGTGGCGATCGTCGGCGGCGGCGCGGGCGGCGTGGCCGCGGCGTACTTCCTCGCCGGCGCCTTCGCCGTCGACCTCTTCGAGGCGCGCGCCAAGATCGGCGGTCAGTGCGACTCGGAGGCGATCGACCACCAGGGCCAGCGCATCACCGTCGATCTCGGCGCCCAGTTCTTCCATCCCGACACGCATCCCGTGTACGTCACGCTGCTGGAGGAGCTCGGGCTCTACGACCCCGACCACCCCGATGCCGACGACACGCTGGAGGCGCCCGGCAGCCTGTGCATCTTCCCGATGGCCGGCGGTGCGCCCGTCTTCTCGTCCGCGAACCCGTTCGCGACCCCGCTGCGTGCGATCGAGTTCGCGATCTTCACGCAGCTCGCGCGGCAGGCGGTGCTCTCGGGCATGTCGTGGGAGACCACCGTCGACGACTGGATCCGCAGCCTGCCCCTCCGGCAGGCGTTCAAGGACCGCGTCCTGTCCCCATGGATCACGGCGACGATCGGGTGCGCACGGGCCGACGCGCTGCGGACGTCGGCGCGGTCGATCCTGCAGACGTTCGCGCTGGCGTTCCCGGCCAACATCTTCCAGGGCGCCACCACGTTCAACTCGCGGATCGGCCTGCAGGGGAACCTGCAGCGGATGCTGGACCGCAGCCCGGCCGCGCGCGTGCACGTCGGCACGCCCGCGCAGGGCCTGCGGCTGCGGCGCGCCGGCTGGTTCGTCCGGACGCCGGCGGGCCGGCGTGGGCCGTACCGGTACGTCGTGCTGAACGCCCCGCCGCGCGCCGGGCGCGCCCTGCTGCGCCCGCTTCCCGCCTTCGCCGACGCCACGGCGCTGCTGGGCGAGTACGAGTCCTTCGAGTCGCGCCTGCTGATCCACGCCGACGCGGCCTACGTGCACCGGGAGCGCGGGAGCTGGGCGGCCTACAACGCCGGCGTCGACGGTCCTGCCTGCGAGGGCAGCGCCTGGCTCGGCGCCCTGCACGAGCGGCTTCCCTCGGGCGCGACGGTCGACGTGTTCAAGTCGTGGGCCACGCGCCGGCGCGCCGACCCGGCGCAGATCCTGCTCGAGCGGCGGTTCGAGCACACGCTGATCACCCCGTCGGCGATCCGGGCCGCCCGCGCGCTGCGCCCGCTGCAGGGCCGCCACGGGCTGTACCTCAGCGGGCAGTACACCACCGGCATGGACCTGCAGGAGTCGGCGGTCTACTCGGCCATGCAGGTGGCCGAGGCGCTGGCCCCCGCCAGCACGACGCTGGCGTCGCTCAAGGCCCGGCTGGCCGCGCGCGGACGCGCCGGCATCTCCTACGACCTCTGAGCGCAGCCGCCTACCGGCGCGGCAGGAGCGGGCGCATGAAGCTGCGCTCGTACCGCCGCACGCAGCCCGACTCCTCCCGGATGCGGTCGGCCGCGACGAACTCCGGATCGACGCCGAAGCGCTCGCGGTAGCGCTCGTAGTCGGCGAGGCTCGGGAAGCTGAACAGCGCGTACGCCACGTCGCTGGCTCCCTCGGACGGCAGGAAGTACCCGTGATGCGTCCCGCCGTGACGCTCCACGAGCTCCATCCAGGTGCGCGCGAAGCGCTCGAACGCCTCGATGCCCGACGCGTCGATCTCGTACCGCACGTGGCAGGTGATCACGCCCGCAGCATGGCACGGGCGGTCACTCCACGACGGAGTCGACGACGCGCTGCTCCCGGCCGAGGAAGTAGATGCCCGGGTCGGTCTCGAAGCCGTCGCTCGGATTGCCGCGCAACGTCGAGGAGCGGATCTCGAGGACGCCGCTGCGGTCGTTGCTGACGAAGAAGACCGCGCCGCCGCCCTCGCGGGCGTGGTTGCGCCTCATCCTCGTGCCGGCGAGCAGCACGCGGAAGTCGTTGCCGTCCGCGTAGACGGCGCCGCCCGAGCCGCCGCCGGGCGTGCCGGGGCGCGCGGGGTTGGCCCCGCGGCCGATGGCGCGGTTGCCGGTGAAGACGCTGTTGAAGATCGACCACGAGACGCCGATGCTGGCCAGCGCGGCCCCGTTGCTGCAGACGCCGCGGGTGAACCTGCTGCCCGTGACGTACACCGGCCGCCCGTGGTGCTGCGAGAGCGCCCGCACGGCGCCGCCGCCGAGATCGGGACCCGCCGGGTCGCAGCGGTTGCCCGTGAACGCGGAGCCGACGATCTTGAGCCGGCCGCCGCGCGCGAGGATCGCGCCGCCCCCGCCGCCCTCCTCGGCCGCCCCGGTGGCGTCGCCGTCCGCGAAGGTCAGGTGCTGCACGACCAGACGGGGCGTGGCCTGGTCGTCGCAGTGCGACGTGGTCCACGTCTGGTCCCGGTCGCAGGTGTTCTGGTAGAGGATGCGGCGCTGCCCGCCTCCGCTGAGGGTGACCAGGCCGCGGCCGTCGAGCACGACGCGCCGGCTGGTGTTCACCACCTTGGCGGTTCGCCGCAGCTCGATCCGGACCGGGTCGGGCCCGCAGCGGAACCTGATGATCCCGCCCTTCGCGACGGCCCGGACGACCGCGCGCGAGGTGCAGCTCCGCGGCGTGCCGTTGCCGACCCAGCGGTCGGGGCGCGAGGTGTCGACGGCCCGCGCCTGCGAGGGCACGCGGACCGCGGCGGCCGCCGGCGGCATGCCGGCCGCGAGGGCGAGCGCCGCGCAGGCGCTCACGGCGACGGGCGGCAGCCGCACGGGGGACGCGTTCACCCGGTCACCGTAGCGACGCGCCGGCGTTGACGTCGCTTGCTGTAAGCAGTAGCTTACCGTTCGTGGTGACTTACCGAGTCGATGGATGGACCGCGCTCGGCGATCCGACCAGGCGCGCGATCTTCGAGCGCCTCGCCGACCGCCCGCGCGCCGTCGGGGAACTCGCCGGCGAGCTCCCCGTCAGCCGGCCCGCCGTCTCGCAGCACCTCAGGGTGCTCAAGGACGCGGGCCTCGTGGTCGACCGGGCCGCGGGCACCCGGCGCATCTACCAGCTCCGACCCGATGGCCTCGGCGCCCTGCGCGCCGACCTCGACCGCTTCTGGAACCAGTCGCTGGCCGCGTACAAGGCGGTCGTCGAGCAACCAGCCGAGGAGGATGCATGAGCACACAGGCAACCGACACGTCCGTGCGGGCGGCGATCGTCGTCGAGGCGCCGATCGAGCGGGCGTTCTCGGTCTTCACCGAGGACTTCGACCGGATCAAGCCGCGCGAGCACAACCTGCTCGGCGTCGAGATCGCCGAGACGGTCTTCGAGGCGCGCGTCGGCGGATCCGTGTACGACCGCGGCGTGGACGGCAGCGAGTGCCGCTGGGCGCGCGTGCTCGCGTACGAGCCGCCGAACCGGGTCGTGTTCAGCTGGGACATCGGCCCGCAATGGCAGATCGAGGCCGACAAGGAGAAGACGAGCGAGGTCGAGGTGCGCTTCGTCGCCGAGACGCCGGAGCGCACGCGCGTCGAGCTCGAGCACCGCCACCTCGATCGCCACGGACCCGGCTGGGAGGCCGCGCGCTCCGGGGTCGACTCCCGGGACGGCTGGCCGCTCTACCTCCGGCGCTACGGCGACCTGCTGACCGCCTGACCCGCGGCGCCGCTCATGCGGTGCTCCGGGACGTGAGCTCGGCGAGGTCGGCGGCGGAGGGCTCGATCCCGGCGACGAGGTTGAGGCTGCCGGTCAGGAGCTGGAGCGCGACGAGACCCGGCACCTCGGCGATCTGCTCGTCCGTGTAGCCGTGCGCGCGCAGCGCGTCGATCTGCGCGTCGGTGACGTCGCCGGGCCGGGCGATGACCTGCCGGCCCAGCGCGACCATCGCCGACACCGCCGGGTCGCCCGCGGTGCCCTGCCGGGCGAGCTCGATCTCGGCGTCGTCGACCCCGAGCTTCCGGGCGGCGCGGGTGTGCGCCACGAGGCAGTACTCGCAGCCGAGCCATTCGTGCACCGCGAGGTTGATGCGCTCGACGACGCGGCGGTCGAGGTGGGTGCGCTTCATCGCCCGGCCGAGGTCGAGGTACCCCCGCAGCAGGGCCGGGGCGTTGGCCATCGTCCGCACCATCGGCCCTGGGTCGCCCCCGCGGCGGGCGACCTCGTCGAGCAGCTCCTCGGCCTTCCCGGTCGCCTGGTCGATCTCGATCGGCTCGATGCGGGGCACGCTGCACCTCCGTTGCTGGACGCGTCGGCACCAGCCTAGGCGGCGGCTGGTACCCCGCGGCGGTACGGCCAGCACCTGCGGGCCGGGCGCCTGTGCCCCCGCGCTGACGCCTGGCAGCCCCCACATCGCCGGGCGGCGCACTGGGAGGCTGCTCCCGTCCTCCCCCGCCCCCTTGAAGGAGCTCACGCCTTGACCAAGTCCCGCAACCTCGCAGCGCGCACCGGTCGATGGAGCGCGCAGCACCGCAAGACCGCCATCCTCGGCTGGATCCTGTTCGTCGTCCTCGCCGCCGTCGTCGGCGGCAAGGTCGGCCAGAGCGACATCGACGAGGCGGCGTCGGGCAACGGCGAGTCCAAGCGGGGCGACATGATCGTCGAGGCCGCCGGCTTCCCCGACGAGGCCGGCGAGCAGGTGCTGGTCCAGGGCAAGGGCGCCGTCAGGGCCGGCGATCCCGCGGTGACCGCCGCCGTGCGCGACGTCGTGCGCCGCCTCGAGCGGATCGAGGGCATCACCGACATCGAGAGCCCGCTCGATCCCGCCACGCGCGCCAACACCGTCTCGAAGGACGGCCGCTCGGTCGTCGTGAACTTCACGATGCCCGGCACGGACGAGCACGTCGAGCAGCTGGTCGCCCGGCCGCTCGCCGCCGTGGCCGCCGTCCAGGCCGCCCACGCGGGCGTGCGCGTCGAGCAGTTCGGCGACGTCTCGGCCACCGAGAAGATCGCCGCCCAGGACGCGCAGGACGACAAGCGCTCGCATCTCATCTCCTACGGCCTGATGCTGATCATCCTGCTGGTCGCGTTCGGCGCGGTCGTCGCCGCCGGCCTCCCGCTCGTGCTCGGCGCCACGGCCGTCGCGGGCACGGTCGGCCTGCTCGGGCCGGTCAGCCACGTCTACGCGCTGCCGAGCGACGTGTCCATGCTCGTGGTGATCATCGGCCTCGCCGTCGGCGTGGACTACGCGATGTTCTACTCGCGCCGCGTGATGGAGGAGCGCGACCGCGGCCACACCGCCGCCGCCGCGGTGGAGATCGCCGCCGCCACGTCCGGCCGGGCGGTGCTCATCTCGGGCTTGACCGTGCTGACCGCGATGGCGGGGCTGCTGTTCGCCGGCAACCCGATCTTCATCGGCTTCGGCATCGGCACGATGCTCGTGGTCGCCGTCGCCGTGCTCGGCTCGATGACCTTCCTGCCCGCGATGCTCTCGTTCCTCAGCGAGAAGAACTGGCTGGAGAAGGGCCGCGTGCCCTACGTCACCAGGCGCCGCCACAAGACCAAGGGCGAGTCGCGCGTCTGGGGCGCCATCCTCACCCGCGTCCTCCGTCGCCCGCTCGTGTCGTCGCTCGTGGCCGGCGGCCTGCTCGTCGCCCTCTGCGTTCCCGCGCTCAGCCTCCAGTTCAAGGATCCGGGCTTCGAGGGCTACTCGCGCAGCCAGCCGGTGATCCAGACCTACGACCGGGTCCAGGCCGCGTTCCCCGGCGGGGCCGTCCAGGCCGTGACCGTGATCAAGGCCGAGGACGTCACGGCCGCGCCGGTCCAGGCCGCGATCCGGCAGCTGCACGACCGGGCGCTCGCCACCGGCCGGCTCTCCGAGCCCTCCAGCGTCGACGTGAGCCCCGACAGGACCGTCGCGGTCGTCGCCCTCTCGGTCGAGGGCAGCGGCACCGACGCCGCGTCCGAGCGCTCGCTCGAGACGCTGCGCTCGGAGGTCGTCCCGGCGACCGTCGGCAGGCTGGCCGGCGCGGACGTCGCGGTGACCGGCCTGACCGCGAACTCGCGGGACTTCATCGACGTCATGACCTCGCACGTCCCGATCGTGTTCCTGTTCGTGCTCAGCCTCACGTTCATCCTGCTGCTGATCACGTTCCGCTCGATCGTCGTGCCGATCAAGGCGATCGTGCTCAACCTGCTGTCGGTCGGCGCCGCCTACGGGGTCCTGGTGCTCGTCTTCCAGGACGGCCACGGCGAGCGGCTGCTCGACTTCGAGTCGGTCGGCGGCATCGCGCCCTGGATCCCGCTGTTCCTCTTCGTGATCCTGTTCGGCCTCTCGATGGACTACCACGTGCTGATCCTCAGCCGCGTCCGCGAAGCCGTGGATCGCGGCATGAGCAACGACGACGCGGTCGCCCACGGCATCAAGAGCACCGCCGGCGTCGTGACCAGCGCGGCGCTCGTGATGGTCGCGGTCTTCGGCTCGTTCGCGCTCGGCAGCGATCAGGTGGCCAAGCAGATCGGCGTCGGCCTCGCCGCCGCGATCCTGATCGACGCGACGCTCATCCGCGCCGTCCTGCTGCCCGCCAGCATGAAGCTGCTCGGCGCGCGCAACTGGTACCTGCCCGCGCGGCTGAGCTGGCTGCCGAGGTTCGAGCACGAGCCCGAGGCGGCGCCCGCCGCGGCCTGATCGCCGGCGCATCCGCGGTGCTCTAGGGTCACCGCGGATGCCCCGCTCCGTCGCGTTGGTCACCGGCGCGGCCGGGTTCATCGGCTCGCACCTCGTCCGGCGGCTGCGCGCGGAGGGCGTGCGCGTCGTCGGCCTCGACGCGTACCGCGGCATGACCACGCCGGCCGCCGCGGCCGCGCGGCTCGCCGCGCTGCGCGACGACCCCGGGTTCGAGCTGGTCGAGCTCGACCTCACGGGCGGCGACACCGGCCGCGTGGTCGCGCAGATCCGGCCGCGCGTGGTCTTCCACCTGGCCGCCCGCCCCGGCGCGCGCGACACCGATGCCGGCGCCCTGTTCCGCGACTGCGTCGAGTCCACCGCGGCGATCGTCGCGGCGGCCGGGGCGGCGGGCGTGCCGGACCTCGTGTTCGCCTCGTCGTCCTCGGTGTACGGCGACGCGGGATCGCGCGGCCGCTGCCGCGAGGACGACCCGGTCGCGCCGCTCTCCCCCTACGGCGAGGCCAAGCACGCGGCCGAGCAGCTGGTGCGCAGCGCCGCGCCGCGCACCGCCACCGTCCGGCTCTTCACCGTCTACGGCCCCGGGCAGCGCCCCGACATGGCCTTCGAGCGGTTCATCGCCGCCTGCCTCGCCGGCGGCTCGGCGCCGCTCTACCAGGACGCGCTCGTGGCCCGGGACTTCACCTACGTGGCCGACGCGGTCGACGGGCTCCTGCGCGCCTGGCGGCACGGACGCGCGCCGGTCTACAACATCTCGGGCGGCGAGGTCGTGGAGCTCGCGCGCGCCTGCCGGATGATCGAGGAGCTCACCGGCGCCGCGCTCGCGACGCACCGGGTGCAGGCGCCGCCGCAGCCGTCCGCGACCCGCGCCGACCTGCGGCTCGCGCGCGCCGATCTGGGCTACGCGCCGCGCGTGGGACTGCGCGCCGGGCTCACGGAGCAGATCGCGGCCGCGGTCGCCGGCGCAGCCGCTCCCGGACGCGCCACCATCGCGTGACGAGCCGCCAGGCGCGCGTCGCGCGGAGCGATGCGACCTCCCGCGCCGCTGCGGCAGCGCGCGCCTCGGCCGCGGCGGCGCGCCCGGCGGCGCCGGCTGCCCGCCGGTCGGCATCGCGGGCCAGCCGGGTCAGCAGGGGCGGATGCAGCTCCAGCACCCGCCGCCGGACCTCGGGGTCGTCGCCGGGCGCGCCCGGCAGGTGGATCGCGCCCGGGATCCGCGCGATCCGCCCGCCCCGCGCGGCGCAGGCGACGGCGAACGACCAGGCCTCGTAGCCCGGCGGCGACGGCGTGGCCGCGAAGCCGCGCGCGGCCAGCCAGGCCGTGCGGCGCACCACGATCCCGGCGCCTCCCTCGGCGCCGGCGAGCGGGTCGTGCCCGCACGGCGCGCCCGGCGCGTCACGGGCGGAGAGCAGGATCGCCGCCAGGTCCGGCGCGTCGTGGAGCGCCGCGACGGCGGCGGCGAGCGCGGCGGGGCGCAGCTGCCCGGCGAACAGGACCGCCACCAGCTCGTCGGGCAGCGCGGCCAGGCCCGCGTCGGCCGCCGCCCCGGGCACGGTCACGTCCCGCGGCCGCGCCACCCGCGTCGCGTCCTCCACGCCGTCGGCCGGGGCGCCGGCGAGCACGGCCGCCACGTCGCGCCCGCCGCGGACCTCGACGTCGACCATCGGCGCGGCCCGGTGCGCCGCCGGATCCGTGGCCGCGAGGTCGGCCGCCGCCTCGAGCTCGTCGTACACGGCCATCGCCTCGGGATGGCCGGCGAGCAGCAGCTCGGCGACCACGGACGCGCCGTCGGTGCGGCGCAGCAGCCGCTCGACGAACGCGTCCTGCGCGGCCGCGGCGTCGAGCGGCGCCGCCCCGCGCGGGTGCGCCCGCTCCTGGACGAGCCGGATCACGTCGCCAGGGCGGCGCGCCACCGCGTCCACGTGCACGAGGACGGTGCGCTCCGGCCGGCGCGCGCGGAAGGCGAGGAGCCGGGCGTTGTACTCGGTCCAGGCGCGCACCGCGACGTCGGCCCGCCCGTGGAGCGCGCGCAGCTGCGTCCCCAGCAGCGACGCCAGCACGTCCCACGGCGCCCGGTAGACGAAGAGGTGGCCGGCCTCCGGGGCGACGGCGTCGTAGAAGTCGAGCAGCATCGCCGTGCGGGGATCCTTGAAGCCCCAGGCGTGCCCGCGCTCCCCGCGCGCCGCCACGAGCACCTCGGCGCGCGGGCGCAGCGGCGCGAGCCGCCGGGCCTCGATGCGGTCCGCGAACGCCCAGTCGGGCTGGTGGCGCGGATCGTCGCCGACGCCCGCCGCGATCAGCGCGAGGTTCAGGTCGCAGAAGTCGACGTCCTCGTAGTACCCGAGCGTGTTGTCGAGCGTGGGCGGGAGCAGGCGGCTGCCGACGTCGAGCCCGGCCTGTCGCATCAGGCGGGCCGTCGCCGACGTCCCCGAGCGGTGCATGCCCGTGATCAGCAGCGGGGGGACGGCCACGGCCGCCATCGTAATGGCGGAGCCGCCTGCCACCATGCGCCGCGTGACGAGCGCCGGCGCAGCGGATCAGGCCGACGTCGAGTTCGCGCTGATCGTCGAGGCCGGGCCGCTCGAGGCCCAGGCGCTTCTGCTCGTCGAGAGCCTCCGCACGTTCGGCGGCCGGCATGCCTCCGCAGCGGTGACCGCGGTCTCGCCGCGTCCCGAGCGGCGGCCCGCGCGCGGCACCGTGCGCGCGCTCAAGCGGCTCGGCGCGGCGTACGTCACGCTCGACGTCGCGGGCGCCTGCCCGGCCTACCCGACGTCGTGGCGCGTGCACGCGCTGGCCGTGCTGGAGCGCCGGCCCGGGCCCGCCGTGCTCGTCCAGCTCGACTCCGACGCCGTGTTCCTCGGCGACGTCGGGCCGCTCTGCGCCGGCGTCCAGGCGAGCGCCCGGCCGGTCGACGTCAAGGGCATGGGGAGCAGCGGGTCCGGCGACCCGTTCGAGCCCTACTGGGCGTCGCTCTGCCGCCTCGCCGGCGTCGGCGTGGACGCGCTGCCGTTCGTCCGCGCCACGGTGGACGGCGCGCGGGTCCGCGCGACCCACAACGGCGGGTTCGTCGCGGCGCGCCGCGGATGCGGGCTGTTCGGCCGCGCCGACGACCTGTTCCGCCGCAGCGCCGCCGCCGATCTCCGGCCGCATGCGGGCACGGGGCTCAACGTCGTCGCGGGCGCCGGCGAGGTGGGCGTCGCGGGGAGCGAGTGGTGGGGCTCGGCGCAGTCGGTCGTGTCGGTCGCCGCGGCGAGCCTCGGCTTCGAGCTCGGGCCGCTGCCGGCCGCGGTCAACGTGCCGATGCACTCCTGGGCCGCGCTCGAGCCGAAGCCGCCCGTCGTGCTCCACGCCCACTACCACTGGCTGCTGGCCGACCCGCTGCCGGATCCGAACCCGATGCTCGACGCCGGCGCCCTCGGATCCGAGGCGGCCGTCGCGTGGCTGCGCCCGCGCGTGCCGCTGGGCGTCCCGGCGCGAGGGGGCGCCCTGGATGGGCGCCCCCTGCGTGCCAGGTGGCTGCGTCCTAGACCGTGCCGGAGTACGACCAGGCGCCGGTGACCGTCGAGATGTCGCCGGAGACGGCTCCCTTCCCGTGGAAGAAGTCGTCGCGGTTCCACTCGCCGCTGGGGCCGTAGACGCCCAGGTAGCGGTAGATCACGCCGTTGGGCTGCTCGTCCTCGTTCGCGTCGATCCACGCGTCGCGGAGGCGCATGCCGTCGTCGGCGAGGTCGTCGCCGAAGTCCTGGCCGTCGCCGTTGACGTTGTAGGACGAGTTGCCGTAGCCCAGCATCAGGTGCAGCCGCGCGAACGCCGGCTCCCAGCGGTTCCACACGCTCGTGGCGCCGCTGCCGAGCTCGAGCACCGAGCACGAGTGGGCCACGAGCCACTCGAGGTCCGTGTTGCCCCAGGTCGCCTCGTCGCGGTGCACGAAGCCGTCGCCCTGGCGGTCGCCGGTGGCGAAGCCGTCGCGGTTGCCGTGGCCCTGGAACCACATGAGGTCGACGTTGTCGGCCCAGCTCGCGTCCGTGGGATCGACGAAGTCGCTCTCGAACACGTCGTCGTCGGCCCAGCTGAACCCGATCGTGGCGACGTCGTCCATCTCGCCGCGGAAGCCGGCGGTGTTGGACGCCGTGTTGGGCAGGCCCTGGGAGTTGCCGATGCCCTCCGTCGCGACGTCGATGCGGTTCGCCACCGCGAGCCGGGCCGGCGCGCGCCGCGCAGCCGCCGGCTGCGTGACGTCCACGTCCACGGCGGCCGTGGCCTCGAGGCCGTTGGCGTCGGTCACGGTGACGGTCACGCGCTCGTCCACCGGCCCGGGCGACTCCGGCCGCTCGGTCACCGTGTAGGCGGTGCTCGGCCCGGCGGCCGCGGCGTCGTCGGGCAGCGTCGTCGCGCACGAGCCGTAGCGGTAGGTGTACGGAGCGGTCCCGCCCCTGACGGTGGCCGCGGCGGTCACGCGGGCGCCGTCGGCCGTCGCCTTCAGCGCGACCTTCGGGGCGCCCCGCCGCACGGCGGGGACGAGGACGCGCTGGAGCTGCACGGTCTGGCCGCCGATCCGCGCGGTCGCGCCGTAGTCGTAGTGCGGGAGGATCCGCTCGACCGAGCCGAGCGCGAGCGACGGCGCGTGGTACACGAGCCGGCGGTCGAGCTCGAGCCCGGTCACGGCCGGATCGCCGGGGCAGCCGGTGGTGAAGCGACGCACGGCGAGCCGGTCGGCGGCGGCGCCCCGCAGCAGCGCCGCGTCGCCCGCCTGCTCGAGCTTCCGGTGGGCGTAGCGCAGGTAGCTCGGCCGCCCGTCGGGCGCGAACACGACCTTCGCCTTCTCGCCGGCGCCGATCAGCGGGCGGCCCGCGAGCTTGGCCGGGAACGAGACGTGGGTGTCGACGTCGACGTGGGCGTTCGGCCGCCCGTTCGCGTCGACGGAGTCGAACTGCGAGTGGCCGACGACGCCCTTGCCGCGGAATGCCAGGCCGGCCCGGCGCAGCGCGCGCACGGCGCGCCGCCGCGCGGTGTCGCCCGGCAGCGCGTCGATGGCGCGGATCGCGTCGAGGTCGGGTGCCGCGGCGATCACCGGCGTGCCCTCCTCGTCGGGCGGGGGAGCCGGCAGCGGCGTGGTGGGGAGGGCGCCGAAGCGCTCGCGGTCGAGGAAGCGCAGCGCGCCGTCGGCCTCGCGCAGCTCGGCGTCGATCCGGAGCGCCTGCGCGAGCCGTTCGGCCTGCGCCGCGCCGGCGCCGGCCGACGTCACCTCGAACGTGGGCAGCCGCTTCGGCGCCGCCTCGGCCGCGCCGGCGCCGGCCAGCAGCGCCGCGGCGGTGATCGCCGCGCACGCGATGGGGGTGTGCCTCATGAAATGGCCCCTTCCTGGGGTCTGGGGAGCGGAGCGCCGACGCTACGGCGGCCGGGGAGCGCCGGGGTAGCGGGAACCCCCTGGACGGAGCCCCTCGGAACTGCGGCCGGCCCGCTCGCCGCGACCCGGTGGCACGGCGAGATCCAGGGATCTCCCGGTGGCGCCGGCCGGACCCGCGCGCGTACCGTCGACTGAACGGTGCAACGCGCAAAGGAGCGGGTCATGCTCATCCCCACGCCCGCGGCGACCGCGCCGCCGGACCTGGTCGGTGCGGACGTCGAGGTCGCGTGCCTCGACGGGCGGTCGCGCCGCTACGCGAACCTCGACCACGCCGCGAGCACGCCCGCGCTGGCGTCGGTCCGCGACGCGGTCGACGCCTTCCTGCCCTGGTACGGCAGCGTCCACCGCGGGAGCGGGCTGAAGTCGCAGGTCGCCACGGAGGCGCTCGAGGGCGCCCGCGGCGTCGTGCGCGCCTTCGCGGGCGGGCATGCGGGCCACGAGGTCGTCTTCGTGCGCAACACGACCGAGGCCGTCAACGTGCTCGCCGCGGCGCTGCCGGCCGGCACGCGCGTGCTCGCGACCGCGGCCGAGCACCACGCGAACCTGCTGCCGTGGCGCCGGCACCGGCTGCGCCTGCTGCCGTGCCCCGACTCGCCCGACGCGCTGCTCGACGGGGTCGAGCGGACGCTCCGCCGCGCGCGCCGGCGGTTCCGCCTGCTCGCGGTCACGGGCGCGTCGAACGTCACCGGCGAGGTCTGGCCGCTCGCCGAGCTCGCCGCCGCCGCGCACCGCCACGGCGCGCTCCTGTTCGTGGACGCCGCGCAGCTCGCCCCGCACCGCGCGCTCGACATGGCCGGGACCGGCATCGACCTGCTCGCGCTCTCCGGCCACAAGCTCTACGCGCCGTACGGCGCCGGCGCCCTCGTCGGCGACCTCGGCGCGCTCGGCGACGGGCCGCCGCTGCTGCGCGGCGGCGGCGCCGTGCAGCTCGTGACCGCGGACGACGTGCTGTGGGCCGGCGGACCGGAGCGCCACGAGGCGGGCTCGCCGAACGTCGTCGGCGTCGTGGCGCTCGCCGCCGCATGCCGCGCGCTCGCCGCGGTCGGCATGGACGCCGTCGCCGCGCGCGAGCGCGCGCTCTCGAGGCGGCTTGCGGACGGGCTGGCCGGCGTGCCGGGCCTGACCTCCCTGCGCCTGTGGCCCGCGGGCAGCGCCGACCGGGTCGGCGTGCAGGCCTTCACGCTCGCGGGCCTGCGGCACCCGCTCGTCGCGGCGGCGCTCAGCGCCGAGCACGGCA
Organism: uncultured Solirubrobacteraceae bacterium; assembly: GCA_963827335.1. Lineage (GTDB taxonomy): Bacteria > Actinomycetota > Thermoleophilia > Solirubrobacterales > Solirubrobacteraceae > DASQMT01. Next base: position 798,574 of record CAWHAP010000015.1, on the reverse strand, counting down.
TCGGCGTGCGGCACGGCTGCTTCTGCGCGCACCTGCTGATCGCGCGGCTGCTCGGCGTGCCCGACGGCGAGGTTGCGCGGCTCGGGCGCGCCCTGCGCGCGGGCGCGCACCCCGAGCTGCCCGGCGCGGTGCGCGCGAGCCTCGGCCTCGGCTCGGCGGAGGGGGACGTCGACCGGCTCGTGGCGGCGCTGCACGAGCTCGCGCGCCGCGGGCCCCGCGCGCGCTACCGCCACGTCCCCGCGCACGACGAGTACGTGCCCGTGCACGACGGGCGCGCCCGCCCGCGGTTCTGCGCGCCCGGGTAACCTCGGACGCGGTGGCCGACGTCGTCCGCGCGCGCGACGTGACCGTCCGGCGCGGGCGGCGGACCGTGCTGCGCGGGGTGACCCTCGGGCTCGCGGCGGGGGAGGTCGTGCACCTGGCGGGCGCGAACGGGAGCGGCAAGACGAGCCTGCTGCGCGTGCTCGCCGGGCTGGCCGACCCGCGGCACGGCACGATCGAGCGGCACGGAGGCTGGGCGTTCGTGCCCGAGCGGGTCGCGCTCGTCCCCGCCCTGCGCTGCGGCGAGTGGCTGCGCGCGCTGCGCGGGCTGCGCGGGCTGGCGCCGGAGGAGTGGGCGGCCGCCGCGGCCGCGAGCGGGCTCGACCCGGCCGTGCTCGACCGCCCGGCCGGCACGCTCAGCAAGGGCATGCTGCAGCGCGTCGCCCTGCTCGAGGCGCTCCGGTCCGGCGTCCCGCTGCTGCTGCTCGACGAGCCCTTCGCCGGCCTCGACACCGACGGCCGCGGCTGGCTCGCCGCCGAGCTCGCGGAGCGGACGGCGGCCGGCGCCGCGCTGCTGTTCACCGACCACTCGGGGGCGGGCGCGGGACGCATCGCGGCCACCGCGGTGCTGCGGCTGTCCGGCGGCGCGTGCCTCGCGGAAGCGCCGGACGGGCGGGTCACCCTGCGCGTCCGCGCGTCGCACCCGGACGGCCGCCGACTCGAGCGCGCGGTGGCCGAGGACGCGGCCGACGCGCTGCTGCGCGCGCTGCTCGACGACGGCTGGCACGTCGAGGAGGTCGCCCGGTGAGCCGCTACCTCCTGCTCTGCGCGACGCGCACCCGCGCGCCGCTCCCCGCGCTCGCGGCGACGATCTTCCTCGTCCTCGGCGTCTTCTCGTACCGGCAGAACGAGGTCGGCGCCACGTGGGGCCTGACGGCGCTGCTGACCTGCGGGCTCGCGGCCTGGATCGCCGGCGCCGTGCTCGCGGGCGAGCCGGCCGCCCAGGCGGACATGGCGACGGCCGCGCTGGGCGGCCGCCGGAGCCGCCTGGTGCCGGAGCTGCTGCTCGCCGCCGCGGCGGCGGCGCTGCTCGCCGCGGCCTTCATCGGCTGGCCGCTCGCGCTCGTCGCGCTCGGCGCGTCCGACGAGCTCCGGCCCGCGGCCCGGCCCGGCGACGTCGCCGCCGCCGTCCTCGCCCACCTCGCGTGCGGCGTGCTCGGCGGCGCGATCGGCGTGCTGTTCTCGCCGCCGCGGCTCATCCGCCGGGCGAGCGCGATCGCCGCCGTGCTCGCGGCGCTCCTCGTGCTGGCGGCGATCGGCGGCGTGGCCGGGCCGGTCGCGGTGGCCCGCGCGCTGCACGATGCCGAGCCCGGCACGGTCGGGCCGGAGACGCTGGGGGCCTGCGCCGGCTGCCTGGTGCTCGCCGCGGCGGCGCTTGCGGCCGCGACGCGCTGGGCCGCCCGCCGCGGGTGATCGCCGGCCCGTGGTTCGCCGCGCGGGTCGCTGGGTACCCCCGGGAGGTCAGGGGTCACGCAGGGAGAGGAGTCTGTCGTGCTGTCGATGCTCGACCGCGAGCGCACGGTCGCACCGCCCGGGTACCGCCGCTGGCTGATCCCGCCCGCCGCGCTGGCGGTGCACCTGTCGATCGGCCAGGTCTACGCGTTCAGCGTGTTCAAGGAGCCGCTGGTCGAGCACTTCGACACCAGGCTCACGCCGATCTCCGTGATCTTCTCGATCGCGATCGCGATGCTCGGCCTCTCGGCGGCCGTGGGCGGGACCTGGGTCGAGCGCAGCGGCCCGCGCAAGACGATGTTCGTCGCGGCCTGCTGCTGGGGCGCCGGCTTCGTCGTCGCCGCCGCCGGCGTCGCGACCGACCAGCTGTGGCTCGTCTACCTCGGCTACGGCGTGCTCGGCGGCATCGGCCTCGGCATCGGCTACATCTCGCCCGTGTCAACCCTGATCAAGTGGTTCCCGGACCGCCCAGGCCTGGCGACCGGCCTCGCGATCATGGGCTTCGGCGGCGGCGCCCTCGTCGCCTCGCCGCTCTCGGAGGCGTTGCTCGGCGCGTACGCCGACGCGCCCGAGGACGCGATCGCGCCCGCCTTCCTCACGCTCGGCGCCATCTACTTCGTGATGATGACGCTCGGCGCGTTCACCGTCCGGCTGCCGCCCGACGACTGGCGCCCCGAGGGCTGGGATCCCGGCCAGGCGCGGGAGCGCACGCTGGTCACGCGCGGCAACGTGACCGCCGCCAACGCCATCCGCACGCCGCAGTTCTGGCTGCTCTGGGTCGTGCTCTTCTGCAACGTGACCGCCGGCATCGGCATCCTCGAGCAGGCCGCGCCGATGATCCAGGACCACTTCTCCACGGTCACGGCGGCGGCCGCCGCGGGGTTCGTCGGGCTCCTGTCGCTGTGCAACATGAGCGGGCGGATCACGTGGTCGTCGACGTCGGACCTGGTCGGCCGCAAGCGCATCTACATGATGTACCTGGGCGTCGGTGCCGTCCTGTACTTCCTGCTCGCCTCGAGTGGCACCGCGTCGATCGCGTGGTTCGTGCTGCTGACCGGCGTGATCCTCTCGTTCTACGGCGGCGGCTTCGCGACCGTCCCGGCCTACCTCAAGGACCTCTTCGGGACGCTCCAGGTCGGGGCGATCCACGGGCGCCTGCTGACCGCCTGGTCCGCGGCGGGCGTGGCCGGGCCGCTGATCATCAACGCGATCGCCGACTCCGAGACCGCCGCCGGCAAGTCCGGCGCCGACATCTACACGCTGTCGCTCTACATCATGGTCGGCGTCCTCGTCGTCGGCTTCGTCGCCAACCTGCTGATCCGGCCGGTGGCCGACCGCCATCTCGAGCCGGAGGAGACCTCGGGGCGCTTCCGCCGCGACCCCGCGCCCGCGCCGTCCCCCGCCGTCACCGCCGAAAGGAGCTGAACCATGGCCTCCGATGCCGTCCGCGCCGTCGCGCTCTGGATCCTCGTGGCCGCCGCGCTGCTCTACGGGGTGATCAACACGCTCATCAACGTCGCCGACCTGTTCAGCTGAGCGTCAGCGGGCGGAGAGCCCGAGCTGCAGCGCGATCCCGCGCTGCACCCGCACGACCGCGCGGAACGCCTCCTTGAGCGACCGCCGCGTGAGTGGCGTGAGCCGCGACGGCGCGATCAGGTCGTCGGGCTCCTGGCCGGCGCGCAGCCGCGCCACCTGGTGCTCCATGCGCAGGGCGCTCATGAAGGCGAACGCCTCGCGCAGGCGGCCGGCGTCGCCGGGCTCGAGCGTGCCGGCCGCCTCCGCCGCGGCGAGCCGCGCATCGGTCGAGGCGGTGGTGACGCCGGCGGCGAGGCCGCTCCAGCGCGCGAGCGACTCGATCGGGAGCATCCCGCGGCGCTTGATGTCGAGCGCGCCGCGCCGGCGTCCGCCGGGCTCGAGGACGACGTCGCGGAGGAAGCCCGTGGGCGGGCGCTCGACGAGCGCGGCCGCGGCCATCCGGCGCAGCGCCGCGTCGCGGCCGGGCGCCTCGGCGAACGCCCGGGCGAGCCGGTCGGCCACGGTCGGCGCGCCCCACACCGGCGCGCTCTCGACGACGACCGAGAGCAGCATCAGCCCGCGGTTGCGGTCGGGGTCGACGATCCACTCGCGCGTCGTGCGCTCCCAGCTCTCCACCGAGCGCGCGAACAGGGCGCTCGACGCGATCGCGCCGTTCGCGTCGGGATGCAGCCGGCACGCGGCGAGCCCGTCGAGCACCTGCGCGGCGAACACCTGCAGCGGCGTGCGCAGGTCGTCGCCGCCCTGCCACGCGATCGCGCAGTCCACGTCGGAGCTCGGGAACGGCTCGCGCCGGCCGAAGCTGCCCAGCGCGAGCCAGGTGAACGGGGCGGGCGGGGCGCCGTGCTCCGCGATCGCGAGCTCGATCAGGCGGCGCGTGGCGCTGTCGTGGACGCCGGCGATCATGCGCGAGATCGCGGGGGCCCGGACCCCTGCGTCGTGCAGCGCGACGATCGCGGGCCCCAGCCCGGCCACGGCGGCGGCGACGCCCGCCACGTCGGGGGCGCGGGCGACGAGCGCGCGCAGCCGGAACGGCGCGCGGTGCTCCGACGCGAGCAGGTCGACGTCGTCGAGCACGCCGATGAGCCGGCGCCGCGCGTCGAGCACCGGCAGGTGGCGGATCCCGTGGTCGAGCATCTCCAGCAGCGCGTCGGAGCCGCGATGCTCGGCCGAGACCGTGCGCGCGGGTGCGCTCATCACGTCGGCGAGCGGCGTGTCGAGCGGCGCGCCCTCGGCGAGCACCCGCGTCCGGAGGTCGCGGTCCGTGACGATGCCCAGCGTCTCGCCGAGCTCCACGAGCACGCACGTCGCGCCCTGGGCGACCATCGCGCGCGCCGCCTCCTGGACCGGCGTGCCCGGCGGGAAGACGAGCGGCGGGGCGCGGATCAGCTCGGCCACGCGCCGCTCGGCGGCCGGCTGCGGCGCGGCGGCGGCGGGAGCGAGCAGCGGCTCGGACAGCGCGCGGGCGAGGAAGCGCGCCGCCGCGGGGCGCTCGAGCACGGGCCGGATGGTGGCGGCCGGGATGCGGTAGACGAGCGTGTCCTCGACGGCGCGGGCGACGTAGCCGAGCGGCTCCCCGGCCAGGATCGACGCGAAGCCGAACAGCTCCCCGGGCCCGATCAGGTCGAGCAGCCGCCCGTCGCCCAGCAGCTCGACTGCGCCCTGCCGGACCACGTAGGCGCTGTCGGAGGTCGCGAGCGGCCGGTCGAGGATCGCCGACCCGGCGCGGTGGGTCTCCGCGACCGCGGCCGCGGCCACCGCCGCGACGCCCCGCTCCTCGAGCGAGTCGAACGGCGGGTGCCGGCGCAGGAACGCCGCGACCGACTCGTCCACCCGCCGCCCGCTACTCGGCGCCGCCGGCGATCGCCGGCGGCGGCGCGGCGACCGGCTCCTCGGCGACGTGCGCGTGTGCCGCGAGCGTGCCGGTCTTGTGGCGCTGCACGAACCAGTAGTAGGCGAAGCCGCCGCCCATCACGATCAGCACGAACAGCGTCCCGCCCCACTTCAGGTACCAGTGGAACGGCTCGGTCGCGTTGTAGATCGACGACCGCGGCCAGGCGAGGTTGATCGCGATGCCCGCGCCCCAGATCACCGCGACCATGTTCACCACGAAGCCCTTCTTGCCCATGGTGAAGTAGCCCTCGGGCGTGTCCTCCGGGCGCCACTGCCCGCGGATCCGGGCGAGCAGCATCGGCCCCGTCACGAGCAGGTAGGCGATGTAGATCATGATGATCCCGATGCTCGTGACCACCACGAAGATCTGCGGCTGGCGGATGTTCACGAGCAGGATCACGATCGCGATCGCGCCGATCAGGACGGCGGGGATGATCGGGGTCTTCGTGCGCGGGTCGATCTTCGCGAGATGCTCGCCGGCGGGTAGGTTGTTGTCGCGCGCCATCGCGAACATCATCCGGATCGCGGCCGTGTGGACCGCGAGGCAGCACACCGTGATGGCGATCACCACCGACCAGAGGAACAGGTCGCCGATCGTGTTGCCGAGGACGTCGAGGATGATGTACTGCAGGCCGCCCGTGCTGATGTCCGCGGCGCCGATGTCGGTCACGGCCATCATCGCCAGCAACAGGATCAGGCCGCCGATGATGAACGAGGCGATCAGCGCGCGCAGGATCGCGCGCGGCGCGTTCTTGCGCGGGTTGACCGACTCCTCGCCGAGCGAGCTGGCCGTGTCGAACCCGTACATCACGTAGGTCGAGGCGAGCGAGGCGGCGAGGAACGCGCCGAGGTAGCCGAGCTCCCAGTCCGCGCCGCGGTCCTGCGTCTCCGTCACGACGTCGGGCCCGCGCGTGATGTTCACGGCGAGGGCGACGATCAGCAGCACCGCCGCGATCAGCTCGATCGCCACGCCGGCGCTGTTGATCCGCGCCATCAGCTTGACGCCGATGGCGTTGATGATCGTGGTGAAGACGATCAGGACGGTGCCGAGGAGCACCGCGTTGACGGCGAAGTCGTACTTGCCCGTCCCGTCGCCGTAGAACTGGAAGAAGTCGGAGATCTGCGGCAGCGTGATCTGGTACGCGAGCGCCACCGCGGCGATGGTCACGATCGAGGCGGTGAGCATCATCCAGCCGGCGAGCCACGCGACGTGCGGCGAGCTGAGCCGCTTGGACCAGTTGTAGATCGATCCGGCGACCGGGTAGCGGGCGGCGAGCTCGCAGAAGCACAGCGCGACCATGAGCTGGCCGACGAAGACCATCGGCCACGACCACCAGTACGCGGGACCCCCGAGGGCGAACCCGAAGTAGAAGAGCTGGAACGTGCCCGTGAGGATCGAGATGTAGCTGATCCCCGCCGCGAACGTGTGGAAGTTCCCCAGCGTCCGGTCGAGCTCCTGCCGGTAGCCGAACTCCGCGAGCTCGTCGCTGTCGGCGGTGGCGCTCCGGTCGTCCATCCCCACTCCTCTCGAGGTGACCCGTGGGGCGTTGATATAGAGCGCTCAGGGTGCTGTCAAGGCGCGCACGCGCCGATGCGGCGCGCGATCCGCCGCGCGGCGGCGGCGACCGCCCCGTCGTGGTCGACGCGCGGGTCGTACGCGGTCAGCGCGGCCGCGGCGAGCCCGAACCGGTCGCCGACCGCGTCGATCGCGCGCAGCAGGTCGTCGAGCCCGGGCCCGCCCGGCGCCGCGTAGGGGTTCGCACGCCCCACGTCCGCGTCGAGCGCGTCGAGGTCGACGTGCAGGTACACGCGCCGGACCGAGCCCGCGAGCGCGTCGAGCTCGGTCGCGAGCGCCCCGGGGTCGAGCCGTCCGGGCACGATCCGCAGCGCCGACGCCTCCAGGCGCGTCCGCTGGTACGGCTCGAGATCGCGCACGGCGCCGAGCACCACGTCGGCCTCGCGGATCGGCGCGAAGCCCGGGATCGTGTCGCGCAGCGCACGCCAGCCCGTGCCGGTCAGGATCGCGAGCCCCATCACGTCGGTGAAGCCGGACAGGTTGTCGTCGGTCGTGTCGAAGTCCGCGTGCGCGTCGAGCCACACCACGCCCAGGCCGTCGGGCCCCGCTCCGGCGACGGTGCCGAGGCAGCTGCAGCAGTTGCCGCCGAGCACGAGCGGGAACGCGCCGCGGGCGCGCGCGGCGGCGACGCGGCGCGCGAGCCGGCGGGCGAGCTCGAAGATCCGGGCGACCTCGGGCAGCGACTCGTCGGCCGGCGGCACCAGCTCGGCCGACAGCGGGCGGCCGCCGGCCTCCAGGGCCGACCGGAAGCCGTCGTCGGCGGCGAGGAACGAGGCGCCCAGGCCCATGCTCACGTCGCGCAGCCCCGCGTGGTACGGCCAGGCGATCAGCTGCAACGGGCCGGGGGCCATGCCCGCATGGTGACGGAGGTCACGTCACGACGACGGGATGTCGCACGACCGCCCAGAACTGGTAGCCCGCCTGGTTGAACGGCACGGTGGCGGGCTGGCGCCTTCCCTGCCGGTCCGTGCGCGCGGTCGGCGCGCGCGCGCGGCGACCCCCACCCGGCGGCCCACTGCGGATCGCGCGCCCCACCCGGCGGCCGAGCCCCCGGCGGCCGCGCTCGAGCGGCGCCTCCCACGGGAGCGCGAACGCGCTCTTGACCGGCTGCACGGCGAGCGGCGGCGCGTCGGGCGGGTGGGCGGGGCCGACCATCCGGTACGACGTCGTGCTCCAGGGCGAGGGCAGCGGATGGTCCGCGACCTCGATGTCGCCGAGCCACTTGATGCTGGCGATCCCGACCCAGCCCGGCACCACGAGGCGGACCGGGAAGCCGTGATCGGGGGGCAGGGGAGCGCCGTTCATCTCGTAGGCGACGAGCACGTCGTCGAGCGCCTTGGCGATCGGCAGCGGCCGGCGCACGTGCCCGTCGGTCCCGACCTCCGCGTCGAGGCCGGTGGGCAGCACGTCGACGGCGCGCCGCGTGACGCCGGCATGCTCGAGCAGGACGCGCAGCGGCACCCCGCGCCAGCGCGCGACGCCGATCGCGCCGAGCTTCCAGGCGCTGCCGGCCGCCGGGGTGCCCTGCTGGGAGCCGAAGAAGCTGCGCCCGTTGCCGGCGCACTCGATCGCGGCGGTGACGGTTCGCGCAGGCAGGCGGCGGAGATCTCGATGGCTGAGGGAGAGCTCGCGCCGCACGGCGTTCCCGTGCACGCGCAGGCGCCACGTGCGCGCGTCGATCGCCGGCGTCGCCGTGTGGTTGCGGACGAAGAAGCGCTCGTTGGGGACGAGGTAGCCGAGGTCGCGGACCGCCGCCCAGTTCATCTCCGCGTTCGTCCCGATCCGCGTGAACCACTCGGGCGGCAGCGGCTTGACGATCGAGGGCGCGTCCTGCGCGAAGGCCGGCGGGACGAAGCGGGAGGCGCCGGCGAGCACCGGGACGGCGGCGGCGGCGCGGGCGAGCAGCTGACGGCGGGAGAGCTCCATACGACTATTTCTATCGAATTCATCGAGATTACGGCCGCGTAGGCTGCCTCGCCGTGTCCGCGACCTCCCAGCCCGCCGTCGAGGTCGCCGGGCTCGTGCGCGAGTTCAAAGGGGGCATCCGCGCCGTCGACGGGCTCGACCTCGCCGTGGCGGCGGGCGAGATCTACGGCTTCCTCGGCCCGAACGGAGCCGGCAAGACGACCTCCGTGCGCATCCTCACGACGCTCCTGCGCCCGACGGCGGGCGTCGCCCGCGTCGCGGGCCACGACGTCGTCGGCGCGGCCGATGCGGTGCGGCGCGAGATCGGCGTCGCGCTGCAGGAGGCGGCGATCGACCCGCTGATGACGGGCCGTGAGCTCCTGCGCATGCAGGGCGCGCTGCACGGGCTGCGCGGGCCGGCGGCGCGCACCAGGGCGGCCGAGCTGCTCGAGCGGGTCGGGCTGACCCAGGCCGGCGACCGGCGGGTCGGCGGGTACTCCGGCGGCATGCGGCGCCGGCTCGACCTCGCCCTGGCGCTCGTGCACCGGCCGCGGGTGCTCTTCCTCGACGAGCCCACCACCGGACTGGACCCGACGAGCCGCGGGGCGCTGTGGCGCGAGGTGCGCGCGCTCAACGACGACGGGACGACCGTCTTCCTCACCACGCAGTACCTCGAGGAGGCCGAGCAGCTCGCCGACCGCGTCGGCATCATCGCCGCGGGCCGGCTCGTCGCCGAGGGCACGCCGGCGACGCTGAAGTCGCACGTCGGGGAGCCGACGCTGCACGTCGAGCTCGCCGATCCGGCGAGCGCCGGCCGCGCGCGCGACGCGCTCGCACCGCTCGGCGCGCTCGAGCCGGGCGATCCCGCGATGCCGTGCCGCGTCGTCCTGCGCACCGCGGCGGGGAAGGGCGCGATCGCCCCCGCGATCCGGGCGCTCGACGAGCACGACGTCCTGATCGAGTCGGTCGAGGTCGAGTCGCCCACGCTCGACGACGTGTTCGCGGCGGTCACCGGCTCGCACCTGGAGGGCACATGAGCCTCGGGGCGGAGGGGCGCGTCGTCGCCGCGCTGGGCCGGCGCGCGCTGTCCGTGCAGTTCCGGCGCTCGCAGCTGCTGATGCCCACCTTCGTGCTGCCGCTGATGCTGCTCGCCGTGATCGCGAGCGGCACGAGCGCGGCGGAGGGCCTGCGCGGGTTCCCCGACGTCGCCTCCTACCTCGGCTTCGTCGTGCCGGGGACGATCATCCAGGGCGCCCTGCTCGCGGGGCTCACGAGCGGGACGGCGCTCGCCGGCGACGTCGAGTTCGGCTTCTTCGACCGGCTGCTCGCCGCGCCGGTGCGCCGCACCAGCCTGGTCCTCGGCCGCCAGGCGGGGACGCTCGGCCTGTCCGTGCTGCAGTCGGTCTGGTTCCTCGCGATCGCCTTCGCGTTCGGTGCGCGCTACCCCGGCGGGCCGGCGGCGATCCTGGCCTCGATCGGGCTCGCCGCGATCACCGCCGTCGGGATCGGCGGCATCGCGAGCGCGATCGCGCTGCGCACCGGCTCGCTCTCCCTGCTCCAGAGCATCTTCCCGTTCGTCTTCGTGCTCCTCTTCACCGCGCCCGCGTTCTTCCCGCGCGACCTGCTCTCGCCGGCGCTGCGCGACGCGAGCGCGTTCAACCCGCTGACCTACGTCGTCGAGGCGGTGCGCGGGATGCTCACCGGCGACGACACGCTGGGCGACCCGCTGCTCGGGCTGGCCGCCGCGGCCGGGCTCGCGGTGGCGACGACCGCGCTCGCGACGCTCGCGCTGAAGGAGCGCCTGCGCACGGCATGACCGCGCTCGTCACGCTCGCGCTCTGGCGCCGCTCGCTCAACGAGGTGCTCCGCGTGCGCGGCGCCCTGCTCCCCGCGACGATCGCGCCCGTCGTCTTCCTGCTCGGCATCTCCGGCCAGTTCGCCCGCCTGACCGGGCTCGACGGGTTCCCGACCGACAGCTACCTGTCGTGGATCGTGCCGCTCTCCTGCCTGCAGGGGGCGGGCTTCGCGGGCGCCGCGACGGGCTCCAACCTCGCGCGCGACATCGAGCAGGGCTGGTTCGACCGCCTGCTCGTCGCGCCCGTCCCGCGGCCCGTGCTGCTGGCCGGGCCGCTGCTCGGCAGCGTGACGCGCTCGCTCGTGCCCGCCACCGTGGTGCTGCTGGTCGGCATCGCGGTCGGCGCCGAGCTGCCGGGCGGCGTGCCCGGCCTGATCGCCCTCTACGTCGCGTGCGCGGGATTCTGCGTCGTCGCCGGGCTGTGGGGGATCTTCATGGCGCTCGTGTTCCGGACGCAGCAGGCCGGCCCGCTGATGCAGCAGGGCGTCTTCCTGGCGGTCTTCCTCTCGACCGCCTACACGCCGGAGGTGCTGCTGCGCGGCTGGCTCGCGAGTGCCGCGCACCTCAACCCGGTCACGCACGTGCTCGAGCTCGCGCGCCAGGCCACGGTGGTGGGGATCGAGCCGAGCTGGGCGCACACCTGGCCGGGGCTGGTCGCCCTGCTCGGCATGCAGCTCGTGCTCGGCGCGCTCGCGCTCCGCGCGCTCGGCCGGATGGGACGCTAGCCCGTCGTAGACTGGCGCGCGTGCAGCTCAAGGGGGCGATGAACCGCGCGCTGACGCGTACCACGGGCTACGAGCTCCGCCGCGCGGGCTCGAAGGTCCGCCGCCGCCGCCGGGCCGCGGGCGAGCCCGGCGACCGCCTGCTCGCGTCGCCCGTGTTCGTCATGTGCAGCGTGCGCTCGGGCTCGACGCTGCTGCGCGTCCTGCTCGACAGCCACTCCCGCATCCACGCGCCCCAGGAGCTGCACCTGCGCGACATGACGGTGAAGGTCAAGACGGACTATGCGGCCAAGGCGCTGAGCGAGATCGGGCTCGAGGAGCAGCACCTGCGCTTCCTGCTCTGGGACCGCCTGCTGCACCGGGAGCTCACCGCGGCGCGCAAGGAGATCCTCGTCAACAAGACGCCGAACGACGTCTTCATCGCCGACCTGATCGCCACCTGCTGGCCGGACGCGCGGTTCATCTACCTGCTGCGCCACCCGGGCTCGATCGCCCGCTCGCGCCAGGAGACGCGCCCGCAGGACACGCCCGACCGCAACGCGCGCATGGTGCTGCGCTACGGCAACGCGATCGAGGCGGCCCGGACCGCGCATCCGGGCGTGACCGTGCGCTACGAGGAGCTGACGAGCGATCCGCGCGGGGCCACCGAGCGGATCTGCGCGTACCTCGGCGTCCCGTGGGAGCCGACGATGCTCGAGTACGGCCGCTTCGACCACGGCCGCATGAAGCCCGGGCTGGGCGACTGGAAGCAGAAGATCAGGTCCGGCGAGGTCCAGGCGGCCGCCCCGCCCCCAGCGGCCGAGGAGATCCACCCGTCGCTGCACGAGCTGTGCGTCGCCTGGGGCTACGAGACGGCCGCCCCGGCCGCGGTGCAGCCGGCCGGCTGAGCCGGTGACGCCGGTCCCCAAGGTCTCCGTGGTCGTCCCGGTCTACAACCCGGGCCGCGACATCGACGACTGCCTGCGCACCCTGCTGGGCCAGTCGCTGGGGCCGGAGGAGTACGAGGTGATCCTCGTCGACGACGGCTCCACCGACGGCACGGGGGAGCGGCTCGACGCGCTCGCGGCCGAGCACGCGCACGTGCGCGTCGAGCACATCCCCAACTCGGGCTGGCCGGGCCGGCCGCGCAACGTCGGGATCGGCATGGCGCGCGGCGAGTACGTCTACTTCGTCGACAACGACGACTACCTGGGGACCGAGGCGCTCGAGCGCATGCACGCGATGGCGGCGCGCGACGACGCCGACATCGTGATCGGCAAGGTCGTCGGGCACGGCAAGTCGGTCCCGCGCAACCTGTTCCGGCGCAACCGCACCGGCGTCGACCTGCAGTGGGAGCCGCTCGTGTGGCTGCTCACGCCGCACAAGCTGTTCCGCCGCGCGTTCCTGGACGCGCACGAGCTGCGCTTCCCCGAGGGCCGCCGGCGCCTCGAGGACCACGTGTTCGTGATGCGCGCGTACTTCCTCGAGCCGCGCATCTCCGTGCTCGCCGACTACCCCTGCTACCACTGGGTCCTGCGCGACCGCGACGTGAACGCGTCCTGGGGGCACCTCGACCCGCAGTCGTACTTCGCGTTCATGCGCGAGGTGCTCGACGTGATCGACGCGAACACCGGGCCCGGGCCGTTCCGCGACCGGCTGTACGCGCGCTGGTACCGCGGCAAGATGCTCAACCGGGTCGAGAAGGTGCACGCCAACCCCGATCTCGCGCACCGGCGCGCGCTCTACGAGGCGATGCACGAGCTCTCGATCGAGCGCTTCCCCGAGGGCGTCGACGCGTTCCTGCCGTTCAACCTGCAGCAGCGGTCGCGGCTGCTGCGCGCCGGGGACTACGACGCGCTGGCCGCGCTCGCCGACACCGAGACGGCGCTGAAGGCGCGCGCCCGCGCGATCTCGGTGCGCTCCGCGCCGGGCGGCGTGGACCTGACGGTCGAGGCGGAGCTGGAGCCGCTGCGGTTCGAGCGCGACCCGACCGGGCGCGTGCGCTGGGCGGGGCAGGACGCGACCGAGGCGCTGGGGGGCAGCACCGTGCAGCTCCTGCTCAAGCTGCGCGAGACCCAGGAGGAGTACCGCGTGCCCGCGGAGGCCGCGCTGCGCCTCGAGCCCGCCGGCGGCGGCCTGCGCGCGGTGCTCGGCGTGACCGGCCGCGTGACCGCCGCCACCGCCGCCGCCGGCGCGCCGCTCGGGCCGGGCCTGTGGGAGGTGCACGCCGTGGTGATCGTCGCGGGGTTCCGCGCCACCGGTCGCGTGCGGCGCGCGCGCGGGGCGGAGCACCTGATGCTCGCGGCGACCGCGGGCGGGCAGGTGGCCGAGCGCCGGCCGGGCTGGCAGCGCAACCTGCGGCGGCGCATGCCGCGACCGCTCGTGCGGGCCATCCGCGAGGCCCAGCGCGCCGTCCGCCGCCGGGCCGGGCGGTGACCGTGCGGCGCCGACTGCGGCGCGCGGCGGCCGCCGTGGCGGATCCCGGCAGCGCGGTGCTGGGGCCGTGGCTGCTGCCGGGCGCGCCGACGTACTACCGGGCACGCTGGGCGTGGATGCTGCGCCGGGCTCCGCTCGTCACGGGAGCCGAGCACGCCGCTCGCACCGGCGTCGCGGAGATCGAGGAGATCATCGCGTGCGACCTCTGCGGCCAGCAGCGGTTCCAGCCGTTGTTCCTGACCGTGGCCGGCAAGCGCCGCCGCCGGCGCTACCACGTCGTCCGCTGTCCCGACTGCGGCTTGCTGTACCGCCAGCCCGGGATCCGTCCCGAGCGGCTCGGCGAGCTCTACTCCTCAGGGCGCTACGCGAAGTTCCTCACCGGCAGGTACTCCGCCCAGCGCCAGCGCCGATACCGGCTCGTCATGGACGCGTTCGCGCCGCTGTTCGCGGACGGCGCCGGGCGGCGGCTGCTCGACGTCGGCTGCGGTGCCGGCCTCTTCCTCGAGGTCGCCCACGAGCGCGGGTTCGACTGCCACGGCGTCGACCTGTCAGCGGATGCGATCGACCACGCCCGCACGCAGCCATGGGGCCGGAACGCCCACCATGGCGCGCCGCAGGACGTCCCGGAGATCGCCGCCGGCGGCTTCGACGTGATCACGCTCTGGTCCGTGCTCGCGCACCTCGCGCAGCCCGTCGAGGATCTGCGCGTGCTCCGGCGTCTGCTCGCGCCCGGCGGCGTGCTGCTCTTGCTGACCGTGAACGCGAACTCGCTCCTGCTCAAGGCGCGCCGTGAGCAGTGGGACGGGTTCACCCCCAACCACCTCAAGTTCTTCTCGCCCGGCACGCTGGAGATCCTGCTGGCCAGGGCCGGGTTCGCCGCGGTCACGATGCCGCCGATGCCGCCCGACAGCGTCGCGGCCGGCACGTCCCGGCTCACCCGCGGCGAGCTGTGGCGGCTGCGCCGCAGCACCGAGCGCGGGAACACCGGCAACATGCTGCGCGCGGTCGCCTACGCCGACGCCGACGGCCCCCGATCCTGGGGGATCGAGCACCGCACACGGTCGCTCGCCGCCGCAACTTCGGGCCGATAGGAGGGGTTGTGCAGAGCGTGCGCCGTGTCCTGCTCGCCATCGCCGTGGCTGCCGCCGCGCTGGCCGCGCTCCCCGTCGCCGCGCAGGCCGCGCGCGGCGCCTGCGTGGTCGGGCAGCCCGGGCCGGGCTGCCAGGTCTGGTACGGCAACGTCGCCTACGTCGGGGACGGCGACACGATCTACGTCGACGTCGCGAACGACGGCACGACGCGCTCGCGCAAGATCCGCCTCAGCGGCATCCAGACGATGGAGCAGTCGGCCTACTCCTCGCGCCGCCGCGCCGGCGACTGCCACGCGGTCGAGGCGACCGACCGGCTCGAGCAGCTCGTGCGCCGCGGCCGGGGCCGGGTCCGGCTCTCCGCCGAGGATCCCGAGAGCATGTCGCGCGGCCGGCTGATGCGCACGATCGCGGTCAAGCGGGCGGGCGGCTGGCGCGACGTCGGCGCGACGATGCTCGCCGAGGGGCTCGCGCTGTGGTGGCCGACGTGGGCCGAGTCCGCGCCGAACCGCTACTACAGCGGACGCACCCAGGCGGCGATCGCCGCGGGCCGCGGCCTGTTCGACCCCGCCGCGTGCGGCGCAGGTCCGAGCGCCGCCTCGCCGCTGAAGCTGTGGGTCAACTGGGACGCCGACGGGAACGACACCGCCAACCCGTCCGGGGAGTGGGTCCGGATCCGCAACCTCGACCCGGTCAACCCGGTGGCGCTCGGCGGCTGGTACCTGCGCGACTCCGGGCTGCGCCGCTACACGTTCCCCGACGGCGCGGTGATCCAGCCGGGCGCGACGATCGAGGTCGACGTCGGCCGCGACGGCGACGGCGTGACCACCTTCGCCTGGGGCCTCCGCGATCCCGTCTTCGAGAACGCGACGGACAACGAGGACGCGATGGGCGACGGCGCCTACCTCTTCGACACGCTCGGCAACATCCGCGCGAGCATGGTGTACCCGTGCCGCAGCCTCTGCTCGGACCCGCTCCAGGGCGCGGTCGGGATCGCCGCCGACCCCAGGGGACGGCGCGAGAACGTCGTCGTCACCAACCTCACGGCCGGGGCGATCGACCTCGACGGCTACGTGCTCAAGAGCGCGCCGCAGAGCTACCACTTCGGGCCCGGCTCGGTCATCCCGCCGGGCGGCGCGATGCGCATCCGGACGACCGGCGAGGCCGACGAGGACGAGCCGCTCGAGCGCTCCTGGGGCTTCGCGAAGCCGATCCTGCGCAACGCGGGCGACGTGGCCGAGCTGAAGACGTACACCGACATCACGCTCGCCTGCACGTCCTGGGGCGACCGGTCCTGCTGAACCCGCACGCGGCGCCGGTACCCTAGGCCGCGTGGCGGCCGGCGGAAGCGCAGACGCGGTCGCTCGGCGCGTCGAGATCCAGGACGGGCGCGTGCTCGTGGTCGGCGCGACCGGCGACGCAGCCGAGCTCGTGCTGCGCCGCGACGGCGCCGAGCCGCTGCGTGCGCCGTTCCGCGCCGCCGAGGACGAGCGCGAGGCCGAGCTGCCGCTCGCCGCGCTCGCCGAGCCCGGCCGCTGGGAGAGCGGGCTGCCGCTGGCCGCCGGCACCCGGCTCGGCGCCGTCGGCGTGGTGGCGGCCGGCGAAGGGTTCGTGCGGGTGCGGGCCGAGGACGCGGGCGGCCGGCTCGCGCTGGTGACCGAGCCGCTCGCGCCGCACGCGGAGGCGCGCAGCGTCCGCGTGGAGCACGGTGTCCTCGCCGTGTCCGGCGACGCCGCGCCGGGCGCCGGCCCCGCCGCGCTCGTCGCGCGCCATCGCCGCGACGGGATCGAGGTGGCCGCCGACGCGGCGGAGTCCGGCGGCGGCTTCTCCGCGCGCCTGCCGCTCGAGCGGCTCGACCGCGAGGGCGTCTGGGACCTGCGGCTCGGCGAGCGGCGGATCGGGGCGCACCGCGACGGCCTGCCCGGCAAGAAGGACGTCGTCGCGTTCCCGGCGCACGTCGCGGGCGGCCTCGAGCGGCGGCCGTTCTACACCGTCGAGGACAACCTCTCGGTGCGGGTCGCGCCGCCCGCGCCGCCTGCCGCGCCGCCGCCCGCCCCCGGCGCGGAATCGCGCCGCCGCCGCCTGCTCGGCGGCGTCGCCGTCGCGATCCACCGGCTCGCGCTCGGCCTGGTCGCCGCGCTGCCCCGGCGCGCGGCCGCGCCGCCGTCCGGCGATCCCGCCGTCCGCATCCTGCTCCTGCACGCCTACGGCCTCGGCGGCACGGTGCGGACGAGCTTCAACCTCGCCGCCGGCCGCGACGTCGCGCTGCTCAGCCTGATCCGGCGCCGCGCGGCGCCGTTCTTCCCCTTCCCCGCCCCGGTGACCGTCGTCGACGACCAGCGCGCGGGCGCTCCGCGCGCCGCCGCGGCGCGGCTGCTCGGCCGCCTGCCGAGCGTCCTGATCCACCCCGAGGACTACGCCTACCCGTACGCGAGCCTGTGGACCGACGTCGCGCTCGTGCGCGCGCTCCGCGCGATCCGCGGCGGCGTGCTGGTCACGACGCGGCCCTCGTTCAACCTGCTGGCGGCGCGGCTCGCGCGCCCGGGCGTGGTCACCATCGGGCAGGAGCACATGAACTTCACGTCGCACCGGCCGCGCCTGCTCGCCGACCTGCGGCGCCACTACGGCGGGCTCGACGTCCTGTGCGTGCTGACGGAGGCCGACGAGCGCGACTACGCCGCGGCGCTGGCGGGCGCGCCGGTGCGGATCGAGCGGATCCCGAACGCCGTCCCGCCGATGGGCGGCGGCACCGCCGCGCTCGACGCCAAGGTCGTGGTGGCGGCCGGCCGGCTCGAGTCCCAGAAGGGCTTCGACCTGCTCGTCGAGGCGTGGGAGCGCGTCGCGGCGGCGCACCCGGACTGGCAGCTGCGGATCTACGGGTCCGGTCCGCGGCGCGACGACCTGCGCGCGCAGATCGCCGCGGCCGGGCTCTATGACCGCGTGTTCCTCATGGGACGCACCAGGCGGCTGGGCGAGGCGATGGCGGGCGCGTCGCTGTTCGTCCTGAGCTCGCGCTTCGAGGGCTTCGGTATGGTCATCGTCGAGGCCATGAGCAAGGGCCTCCCGGTCGTGAGCTTCGATTGCCCGCGGGGGCCGGGCGAGATCATCCGGCCGGGCCGGGACGGGATCCTCGTGCCGCCCGGCGCCGTCGATGCCCTCGCGGACGGCATGCTGGAGCTGATCGAGGACGGTCCCAAGCGCCATCGCTACGGTGCTGCGGCCGTGGACAATGCGCGAACCTACGCGGTCGGCGCGATCGCGGAGCAGTGGGATGCCCTGCTCCGCGCGGTGGACCCGACGAACCGGACGTAACGTGGAATCAGCAGTCAGACCCCCCGCTCCCCGAGCGCCCGGTGCCACGCGAGCACCGAACGGCGGGCGCCCGCGCGCGGGCGGCCAGGCCGTGGGCACCGCCGTGCTGCTCGCGACCGCGGCGGCCGGCGACGGCGGGCCGGCGGCCGCCCTGGCCTGGGAGGACACGACGCTGCTCGGGCGCCTGCTCGCCCAGCTCGCCGACCTCGGCCTGCGCCGCGCGCACGTGATCACCCGCCCCGAGTGGGTCGCGCAGCTCGAGCCGGCCGCGCGCGCCGGTGGCATCGAGGTCACGCTGCAGCCGAGCCCGGACCTCGCAGCCGACCTCCGCGCGGTGGAGGCCCTCGCGCGCGGCGGCGAGGGCGCGATGGTCGTCGCCAACGGCGACATCCTCACCCAGCGCGAGGCGCTCGCCGGCCTGCTCGCCGACCCGCGCGTCGCGACGGGCATGCTGACCACGACGATCCGGCGCGTGTACCGCTACGTGGGGTTCCGCACCCGGACGCGCCGCGGCCGGGTCGTCAGCGCCGGGTCGCCCTACCACTTCGTCAGCGCGCCGAACGGGACGTTCCTCGGCGTGATCAAGATCGCGCCCGGCGACCGCGCGGCCGTGGCCGGCGTGGCGGCGAGCCTCGCCGAGCTGGTGGCGGGCCCGCTGCCCGACGGCTGGCAGGCCGAGCTCGACGCGAAGGCCGACCGCTGGAAGCTCGCGCTGTACCGCCGCGCGCTGCGCGCGGAGAGCGACGAGGACGACAGCGCGGAGGAGCCGTCCGACGAGGCGCTCGCCGCGCAGGACGTCAGCGGGCTGGAGGCGGGCGACGTCGAGCTCGAGGCCGAGAGCGCGGCCGAGCTGGCGCGCCGCGTCGCCGCCGCCGAGCAGGACGCGCCGGCGCTCCTGCTCACCGGGCTCGTCCGGGCCGGGGTCCAGGTCGGCGGCAGCCACCTGCGGCGCCTGTTCTGGACGCGCCCGCTCACCGCCGAGCACGTCGCCCACGCCGCCGCGCGGATCGGCGAGCACGACGAGGACCGCGCGCTGCTCGACTCCGCGGTCAAGGCGAACGACGGCTTCTTCACCACGTTCTTCGTCTCGCCCTACTCGAAGTACATCGCGCGCTGGTCCGCCCGCCGCGGCTGGACGCCGAACGGCGTCTCGACGCTCTCGGTCGTCGTCGGCTTCGTGGCGGCGGCGGCGTTCGCGACCGGCGAGCGCTGGGGGATGATCGCCGGGGCGCTGCTGCTCCAGCTCGCGTTCACCCTCGACTGCGTCGACGGCCAGCTCGCGCGCTACACGCGCACGTTCACCAAGTTCGGCGCCTGGCTGGACTCGATCCTGGACCGCACGAAGGAGTACGCGGTCTTCGCCGGCCTGGCCATCGGCGCCTCGCAGACCGGCGACGACGTCTGGCTGCTCGCCGGCGCCGCGCTGACCCTGCAGGTCATGCGCCACTCGATCGACTTCTCCTACCCGCAGGCGCAGCACCAGGCGATGGGGATGCAGCGCCAGCCGCCGCTCGAGCAGGTCGCCGACTCGATCGGGGCGGCCGTGCCGGTGCCGCTCGTCCCCGAGGGCGAGGAGCAGCCGGAGGTGGCCGGCCCGCCGCCGGCCGAGAGCCTGGGCAAGCGGCTGCGCCGCGCGTGGCGCGCGCTGGACCGGTCCAAGCGGGCGGTCTGGGTCAAGAAGGTGATCGGGTTCCCGATCGGCGAGCGCTTTGCCGCGATCTCGCTCTCGGCGGCGCTCTTCGACGCGCGGACGACGTTCGTCGTGCTGCTCGCCTGGGGCGGGTTCGCCGCGACCTACTCCGCCGCCGGGCGCGTCCTGCGCTCGATCGGCCGGCGCGGCAGCGTCGTCCTGGCCCAGGGCGCCCCGGCCGCGTCCGGCACGCTCGACGCGTATCGCGACGACGGGCCGCTCGCGCTCGCCCTGGGCCGCCTGCTGCATCCCCCGGTGCCGTCCTCCGCGCTCGTGCTCGCGGGCGTCGCGCCGCTGCTCGCGCTGATCGCGATCACCGGCGACGGCGCCTCGTGGCCGCTCGCGGGCGCGGTCGTGGCGTGGCTCGTGCTGCTCGCCGGCGCTTCCGCCGGGCGCCCGCTGCGCGACCGCCTGCGCTGGGTCGTGCCGCCCTCCCTGCGCGTCGCGGAGTACGCCGGGCTGCTGTGGATCGCCGCGCTCGCGGGCCCGTCGTCGGTGCCGGCCGCGTTCGCCCTGCTGCTGGCGATCACCTACCGGCACTACGACATGGTCTACCGGCTGCGCCATCGCGCGATGACCCCGCCCCGCTGGCTCAACCGCGGCGCGCTCGGGTGGGAGGGCCGGCTGCTGGCCGGCTTCGTCCTGGCCGCCGCGGCGCTCGTGCCCGCCGGCTTCTGGGTCGGCGCGGGGCTCCTCGCGGCGGTCGTCGTGGGCGAGAGCGTCCACGGGTGGGCGTCGGAGACGCGCACCCGCGAGCCGGACGTGTACGAGGACGAGGAGGAGGTCGCGGAGTGATCGGGATGGTGCTCGCAGCGGGAGCCGGACGGCGCCTCGCGCCCTACACCGAGACGCTGCCCAAGACGCTGGTCCCGGTGGACGGCGACCGGACGATCCTCGACATCGCGCTCGGCAACCTGGCCGCCGCGGGCCTGGACCGCGTCGTCGTGGTCACCGGCTACGCCGCCGGTGCCATCGAGGACCGCAGGACCGCGCTGGAGGAGCGCCACGGCGTGGCGCTCGAGCTCGTGTTCAACCCGAAGGCGGAGGAGTGGAACAACGCCTACTCCCTGTGGTGCGCGCGCGACCACTTCGGCGAGGGCGTGCTCCTGATCAACGGCGACACGGTGCACCCGCCCAGCGTCGAGGAGGCGCTGCTCGCCGCCCGCGGCCCCGACATCGTGCTCGCGCTCGACGACGCGAAGGCGCTCGCCGAGGAGGAGATGAAGGTCCACGTCTCGCCGGAGGGCCGCATGACGCGGATCAACAAGGCGATCGACCCGGCGACGGCGCAGGGCGAGTACATCGGCCTGGCGCTGATCGAGGCGGCGGCCGCGCGCCCGCTCGCCGACGCCCTCGAGGCGACGTTCACGCGCGACCCCCAGCTGTACTACGAGGACGGCTTCCAGGAGTTCTCCGACCGCGGCGGGCACGTCGGCACCGCGCCGATCGGCGCCGTCGACTGGGCGGAGGTCGACGACCACCGCGACCTCGAGCGCGCGCGGGAGATCGCTTGCCGCTGCTGACGCGGATGATCGGGGCGCCGCTCCACGTGGACATCGGTCCCGGGACGGTCGCCCAGCTCGCGCCGCTGCTCGCCGACCGCCGGATCTCCTCGGGTGGCCACGTCGCGGTGGTGACGGGTCCGGGCCTGGGCCGCGAGATCGCCGACCGGCTGCGCGCCGACCTCGAGAACGCCGACTTCTGGGCGCTGGACGACGGCGGCGGCGTCAGCGAGGCGCACGCGATCGCCAAGCGGCTGCGCGACGGCTTCTACGACGCGGTCGTGGGCATCGGCGGCGGGCGGACGCTCGACGTGGCCAAGCTGGCGTCGACGCTGAGCGGCCTGCCGATGGTGGCGGTGGCGACGAGCCTCGCGCACGACGGCCTGGCCTCCCCGGTCGCGTCGCTGGAGGAGGGCGGGCGCAAGGGCTCCTACGGCGTGCAGATGCCGCTCGCGCTCGTCGTCGACCTCGACTACGTCCGCCGCAGCGACCCGGCCATGCGCCGCTCGGGGATCGGCGACGCGATCTCCAACCTCGCCGCGATCGCCGACTGGCGGCTCGCGGGGGCCGAGCGCGGCGAGCCGGTGGACGGGCTGGCGGTGACCTTCGCGCAGACCGCGGCGAAGGCGATCCTGCACCGCACGGACGGGATCGACGACGAGGACTTCCTCGTGGCGCTCGCCGAGGCGCTCGTGCTCTCCGGCATCGCGATGGCGACGGCCGGCTCGAGCCGCCCCTGCAGCGGCGGCGACCACGAGATCCTCCACGCGATCGACCACCTCTTCCCCGGCACGGCGCGCCACGGCGAGCTGGCCGGGGCCGCGACGCTGTTCACCGCCTTCCTGCGCGGCGACGACAAGATGGCCGCGGCCGTCGACGCCTGCCTGACGCGCCACGGCCTGCCGCGCCTGCCCGGCGACCTCGGGCTGACCGAGGCGCAGTTCGTGCAGGCCGTCGTCCACGCGCCGGGGACGCGGCCGGACCGGTACACGATCCTGGAGCACCTCGCGCTCGACGAGCGGGGGGTGAGCGAGCGTGTCCGCGCCTTCCTCGACGCCTTCGATCGCTGAGCTGAAGGCGGCCACCCAGCCCGCGTCGATCTTCGCGCGCAACAGCGGCGAGCACTGGGCGGGCCGGCTCTACGTCCGCCGCCTCTCGCCCTACGTGACGCGCGCGCTGGTGCCCACGCGCGTGAGCCCGAACGCGGTCACGTGGGGGATGATCGCCGTCGGCGCGCTCGCGGCCGGCGTGCTCACGCTGCCGGGCCCGCTCGCCGCGCTCGGCGCCGCGCTGCTCATCCAGGCGCAGATCCTGCTCGACTGCAGCGACGGCGAGCTCGCGCGCTGGCGCAAGCAGTTCTCGCCGGCGGGCATCTACCTCGACCGCTTCGGCCACTACTTCACGGAGACGCTGCTGCCGATCGCCCTGGGCATCCGCGCGGACGGCGGGTGGGACGAGCTCGGGACGTACACGACGCTCGGGCTCGTGGCCGCGGTGCTGGCGCTGCTCGTGCGCACCGAGAGCGCGCTCGTGCACGTCGCCCGGGCGGAGGCCGGCAAGCCGGTGGTCGAGGACACCGTCGCGGTGGCCGCGCCGCGCGCCTCGGGCCTGCGGCGGCTGCGCCGGGCGCTCGGCTTCTTCCCGTTCTTCCGCGCCTTCGTCGCCGTGGAGGCGACGCTGCTCGCGCTGGCCGCCGCGCTGCTCGACCTCGCACTGGGCGACCTCGGGGCCACCCGGATCCTGGTCGTCGCGCTCGTGCCGGTCGCCGCGATCACCGCCGCGGGGCACCTGTTCGCGATCCTGGCCTCGGAGCGCCTGCGGTGACGCCGGGCTTCGGCTGCGTCGTGCTCACGGCCTGCCGGCGTCCCGAGGAGCTCCGCGCCGCCGTCGCCTCGCTGCAGCGCCAGGAGGACGTGGCGGCCGACGTCGTGGTGGTCGGCAACGGCTGCGCCCCGGAGGGCGTGCCGGACGGCGCGCGCGTCGTGGCGCTCCCGGTCGACGAGGGCATCCCGTCCGGCCGCAACGCCGGCGTCGCGCACACCGAGGGCGACCTGCTGTTCTTCCTCGACGACGACGCGCGCCTGGCGGCGCCCGACGCGCTGGCCCGCGTCGCCGCCCTGTTCGCCGCCGATCCGGGCCTCGGCCTCGTGCAGTTCGGGGTGGCGCCGTCCGACGGCGGGCCGCCGAGCCGCGACTGGGTGCCGCGCCTGCGGGTCGGCGACCCGCGCCGCCCGAGCGATGCGACCGTCGTGTGGGAAGGAGCGGTCGCGCTGCCGCGCGCGGTGTTCGACCGCGTCGGCGGCTGGCCGGCGGACTTCCGCTTCGTGCACGAGGGCGTGGACCTCGGCTGGCGCGTGATGGACCTCGGGCTGCGCGTGTACTACGCGGGCGACGTCCTCGCCCTGCACCCGTCGCCGGGCGGCCGGTCACAGGGCCTGACCAACGTGGCGAGCGGGCGTTCGTACTATTTCGGGGCGCGCAACCGTGTCTGGCTCGCGCGCCGCCACCTGCCGCTGCCGCTGGGCGTCGTCTACGTCCTCGCCTTCGCGCTGCGCACGGTGCCCCGCCTGCGGACCAGGCGGGCGCTGCAGGCCGCGGCGCGGGGGTACCGGGACGGGCTGCGCGGACCCCGCGGCGGACGGAGCCGGCTGCGGGGGCGGACCCTGCTCCGGATGACCCGCGCCGGGCGCCCGCCCATCATGTAGTCCGAGGACCCAGTTGACCACCGCCGCCACCCAGCCTCCCCACCACCGCGAGAACGACTTCGCGGAGGAGCACCACGTCTACGAGCCGCACCTCGTGGGGCTCCCGCCCCTGGTCCCGTACAT
Source organism: uncultured Solirubrobacteraceae bacterium (assembly GCA_963827335.1). Classification (GTDB taxonomy): domain Bacteria; phylum Actinomycetota; class Thermoleophilia; order Solirubrobacterales; family Solirubrobacteraceae; genus DASQMT01. The sequence continues at coordinate 774,482 of CAWHAP010000015.1, read as the reverse complement.
CCGCGAGGCGTGGCGCCGGCGCGCCTTCGCGGTCGAGCTCGCGCGCACCCGGCTGCGGGCGCAGCACTTCAACACGGCGTTCGGGCAGCTGTGGCTGGTCCTGAACCCGCTGATGCTCGCCTGCGTCTACTTCATCCTCGTCGACATCCTGCGCGGCGGCTCGAACCGCGAGGGGTTCTTCGCCCACCTCGTGGCGGGCATCTTCGCCTACCACCTCGTGTCCGACGCGGTGCGCAACGGCACGAAGTCCGTCGTCTCGGGCGGGCGGCTGATCCTCAACAGCGCGTTCCCGCGCGTGCTCCTGCCGTGCTCGTCGGTGGTGCAGGCGGTCATGCGGTTCCTCCCGACCGTCGTCATCTACCTGGTGCTGCACGTCGCCTCGGGGCGGCCGATCGGCCCCGAGCTGCTGTGGGTGCTCGTGCTCTTCGGACTGCTGGTCGTGCTCTCGACCGGCCTGGCGATGATCGTCGGCGCGCTGCAGGTCTACTTCCGCGACCTCAAGAGCTTCATGCCGTATCTGCTGCGCGTGTGGCTGTTCGCCTCACCCGTCCTCTACTACGCGGACCAGATGCCCGACAAGTACCACGTCCTGCTCTACGTCAACCCGCTCGGCGAGCTGCTGGCGGCGTGGAGCGACGTGATCAACCAGGGGCTGTCGCCGTCGGTCGAGCAGCTCGCGGTCGGCGCGGCCTGGGCCTTCGGGCTGCTGGTCGCCGGCTTCCTCTTCTTCGTGTCCCGGGAGCGTGAGTTCGCTGTCCGCCTCTAGCGCCCCCAGCGTGGTGGTGCAGGACGTCTCGGTCACGTACAAGACGACGATCGAGCGCCGGCCCACGCTGCGCGGCATGGTGCGCAGCTTCGGCCGCGGCGAGCAGGTGATCCGCGAGGTCGAGGCGGTCAAGGACGTCTCGTTCGAGATCCCGCACGGCACCGTGCTCGGGATCGTGGGCGCGAACGGCGCCGGCAAGTCGACGCTCGTCCGCACGATCGCGGGCATCCTGCCGCCGACCGAGGGCCGGATCGACGTCTACGGCCGCGTCAGCACGCTGCTCGCCCTCGGGGTCGGGTTCAACAAGAACCTGTCCGGGCGCGACAACGTGCGGCTCGGCGGGCTGGCGGCGGGCCTCGGGCGCGAGCAGCTCGAGGCCAAGTACGACGACATCGTCCGCTTCGCCGAGCTGGGCGACTTCATGGACCTCCCGATGCGGACCTACTCGTCGGGCATGTACGGGCGGCTGGCCTTCTCCGTCGCGGTCAACATGGACCCCGACATCCTGATCATCGACGAGGCCCTGTCGGTCGGCGACGCGCGCTTCCGGCGCAAGTCGGCGCGCAAGATGCGACAGCTGTGCAAGGAGGCGCGCACGATCGTGCTCGTCAGCCACGCGCTCGGCACCGTGCGCGAGCTGTGCGACCAGGCGATCTGGATGGACAAGGGCGTGATGCGCATGTGGGACGAGCCCGGGGCCGTGGTCGACGCCTACACGGACTTCCTCGAGGTCGACCAGGACGCGGTCACGCTCGAAGACGTGTGACGCAGTCCGGCGCGGCGAGCACGCGCCACGCCGCGTTGCGGTAGATCTCGCGATACCCCGGCGGCGTCTCGATCGGCGGGAAGTTCTCCTGGTAGAAGCGCCGCATGAGCGGGACGCGGCGCGGCTGGAGCAGCACGTCGGCGAGCGGGCTGGCGTCCTGGAGCGTCGTCCCCGCCGTCCCCGGGCCGGTGCCGAGCCAGTAGCGCAGGTGCGGCAGCGGGCGGTAGTCCGAGGCGGAGATCCGCCCGCCGCATTGCGCCACGGCGTCGCGCACCACGGGCGCCCGCGCTGCGGTGCGGAGCTCCTCGTACATGCGCCCGTCGCGGTCGAGCCGGCGCTCGAGGTCGGAGAGCATCCCGTAGTGCCACGGCAGGAACGCGACCGACAGCGCCGCGGTGGCGATCCCGATCAGCTTCCAGCGCCGCCGGGCGGCAGCGTCGGCGAGCAGGAGGAAGCCGGTCACCGCCAGCCCGTAGAACGGCGTCAGCAGGACGGACGGCGTCCGCACGTAGCGGCCGATCAGCGGCAGGCCGAAGACCGGGCCGGCCATGAACACGAGCGTCATGGCGGCGACCACGACGAGGGGCAGGACCGCCGCGCGCCGCCGGTGGCGCCAGGCGAACCACAGCCCGACCGGGATGCCGATCACGAGCGGCTCGCGCAGGGTGTAGCCGTAGTACTGCGCGGTCCAGTAGGGCGCGTCGAGGACGTCCCGGCGGCGGTCGACGGCCTCGGCCAGGTCGGCCGTGCCGTGCAGGGAGTGCAGCGCGTCGCCCGTGACCAGCAGGTCCGACAGCGCCCAGAGCAGCGGCGCCGCCGCGACCATGGCCGCGAGCCGCAGCCGGCGCGGGCGGTCGCTCGCCGGCCACATCCAGAGGAAGTAGAGGCCGGCGAGCACCCACGCCTCCGGCCGCATCAGCCCGGCCAGCACGAGCAGCCCGAGCACGGCCTCGCCGCGGCGCGCGCGGCGCGCCTCCAGCAGCACGGCCCCGACGATCACGCAGGCGAACGCGGTGTCCTGGTAGCCGAGCAGCGCGTCGCGCTCCAGGGCCGGGCGGGTGAGCACGACGAGCGCGGCGACGACCCCCGCCCACGGCGAGAACAGCTCCGCCCCGAGCCGATACGTGAGCCAGACGAGCAGGCCGAAGCAGAGCAGGACCAGCCACAGCATGAGCGCGTCGCCGCCGTCGCCGAACGGCGTGGCGAGGACGGACACGGCCGTCTCGAGCGGATGCGGGGTGGGCGCGAAGTCGGCGGTGTACTCCGGCGTGTGGCCGCGCACGAGATCGCGCGCCCACAGGAGGGCGAAGCGGGCGTCGTAGTTGAGGTACCAGGGCCCGTGGACGAGGCGCAGCAGCAGCGCGACGCCCACGATCGTCGCCGCGGCGGGGAGCAGCCCGGCCGGGCCGGTCTGACGGGACGGCGCTGCCGCCGGGGCGGAGGCGGCGGTGGCCATCGGGCGGGTGACGATAGCCGACTCGAACAACGGTCCGCTCCGCGACTTTCGCGGTCGTCGGCGCGTTGTTGCCCCTGACCGCCTCTGAAGGGAGGGGGTTCGTGAGGCCGGGGGTGCATCCACCCCCGGCCTTCCGCTTTCCGGGGCTCTACAGTGGCGCGCGATGCGGATCGTCGTCATCGGGGCGGGGGGCGTCGGGGGCGCGGTCGCCGCCATCGCCCGGCGGCGCGGCTTCTTCGAGCGCATGGTGCTCGCCGACGTCGCTCTCGACCGGGCGCGCGCCGCCGTCGCCCGCACGGGCGACGACCGGTTCGCGGCGGCGCAGGTCGACGCGTCCGACCCGGACGCGATCGTCGCGCTGGCCGAGGCCGAGCGCGCCGACGTGATCCTCAACGCCTGCGACCCGTGGCTGAATCCGCCGATCTTCGCGGCCGCCGGACGGGCCGGCTGCACCTACCTGGACATGGCCATGACCCTGTCCGAGCGCCACCCCGAGCGCCCGTTCGAGGAGCCGGGCGTCAAGCTGGGCGACGCGCAGTTCGCGGTGGCCGGCGAGTGGGAGGCCGCGGGCCGGCTCGCGCTGTGCGGCATCGGCGTGGAGCCGGGCCTGTCCGACGTGTTCGCGCGCTACGCGGCGGACCACCTGTTCTCCCGGATCGACGAGGTCGGCGTGCGCGACGGCGCGGACCTGGCCGTCGCTGGCTACGCGTTCGCCCCCACGTTCTCGATCTGGACGACGATCGAGGAGTGCCTGAACCCGCCGCTGATCTGGGAGCGCGAGCGCGGCTGGTACACGACGGCGCCGTTCTCCGAGCCGGAGGTGTTCGACTTCCCCGCTGGGATCGGCCCGGTCGAGTGCGTGCACGTCGAGCACGAGGAGGTCGTGCTGATCCCGCGCTGGGTCGACTGCGCGCGCGTCACGTTCAAGTACGGGCTCGGCGAGGAGTTCATCGGCGTGCTGCGGACGCTCCACCTGCTCGGGCTCGACTCGACCGCGCCGCTGCGGGTCAAGGGCGTCGAGGTGGCGCCGCGCGACGTCGTCGCCGCGGCGCTGCCGGACCCGGCGACGCTCGGCGACCGGATGACGGGCCGCACGTGCGCCGGGACGCTCGTCACGGGCGCGGGGCCCGACGGCGCACCGCGGGCCGTGTACCTGCATCACGTCGCCGACAACGAGGAGACGATGGCCCGCGACGGCGTGCAGGCCGTGGTCTGGCAGACCGCGATCAACCCGGTCGTGGCGATGGAGCTGCTGGCCGCGGGCGCGTGGAGCGGCGCGGGCGTGCTCGGGCCGGAGGCGTTCGACGCGGTCCCGTTCCTCGACCTCCTCGCCGAGTACGGCAGCCCGCACGGCATCGAGGAGCGCGACCCGGCGCATCCGCTCCGCGCCCCGGGGTAGCCCGCGTGTACGTGTTCGGGTACGGCTCGCTGCTGGACCCGGCGCTGCCGGCGCGCGTGGTGGGGCGGGCGGTGCTGCGCGGGCACCGGCGCGTGTGGGGCGTGGCGATGGACAACCGGGAGGCGATCCCGGGCTACAAGCGCTACGTCGACGCGGCGGGCGCCGCCCCGGCGGTGTGCGTGGTGTTCCTGGACGTCGTCGCGGATCCCGCGGCGTGGGTGAACGGGGCGGTGATCGAGGTGGACGACGCGCTCGCTCCCGCGCTCGACCGGCGGGAGCGCAACTACACGCGCGTGGAGGTGGGCGCGGACGTCGGCTCGGGGTCGAACGCCGGCGCGCTTGCCGTGCCGGGCGCGAACACCGGCTTTGAGGGGGCGGGTCCAGGGGTGGGCGGCGTGGCTGTGTGGGCGTTCGTCGGGCGGGACGTGGGTCGCGCGCGTGCGGCGCGCGCACGCAAGGAGGGGATCGCGGTCGTGTCGCGCTCGTATCTCGAGCGGGTCCGCGCGGACTTCGCGTCGTTCGGCCCGGAGATGCTGGCCGCGTTCGACGAGACGACGGATCCCGTCGACCTGCCGCTGCTCGACCTCACGCGGGTCGACGTACCGGGCGGTGCGCCGCGGACCGCGGTCGAGGGCGTCGTCTAGCCTCGCTCCGATGCAGCTCGACCTCAGCGGCCGGACGGCCGTCGTCAGCGGGTCCACCCAGGGCATCGGCCGCGCGATCGCGGCGCGGCTCGCCGCGAGCGGCGCGGCCGTCGTGGTCAACGGGCGCGACGCGGGGCGCGTCGACGCGGCCGTGGAGGAGCTGCGCGGCGAGCTGCCGGGAGCCGACCTGCGCGGCGTCGCCGCGGACGTCGCCACCGCGGAGGGCGCCGAGGCGCTGTTCGCGGCGCTCCCCGAGGCCGACATCCTCGTCAACAACCTGGGGATCTTCGGCCCGGCCGACGTGTTCGACGTCGACGACGAGACCTGGCAGCGCTACTGGGACGTCAACGTCATGTCGGCGATCCGGCTCACCCGCCGCTACGCGGCCGGCATGCGCGACCGCGGCTGGGGCCGCGTCCAGTTCATGGCGTCCGACTCCGCGGTCGTCATCCCGGTCGAGATGGTCCACTACGGCGTGACCAAGACCGCGCTGCTCGGCGTCTCGCGCGGCTTCGCGAAGGCGCTCGCGGGCACGGGCGTGACGGTCAACGCGGTGATCGCCGGCCCGACGCACACCGAGGGCGTGGAGTCGTTCGTGCGCGAGCTGGTCGGCGACGACGTCCCGTGGGACGAGGCGCAGGCGCGCTTCGTGCGCGAGCACCGGCCGCAGTCGCTCCTCGGCCGCCTGATCGCGCCGGCCGAGATCGCGAACCTCGTCGCCTATCTCAGCTCGGAGGCCGCGTCGGCGACGACCGGCGGTGCGGTGCGTGTCGACGGCGGCTACGTGGACCACATCCTGCCCTGAGCGCGCAAGCGGCCAACCGCGCGCCGCGTCGCGGGGTCATGGGGTGCGACAACGATCCCCGGAGGCCCCCATGCTCACCTCGCTCCTCACCGCCGCCGCCACCGCGCTGGCGGCCCACCCGCCGCACGGCATCATCGCGATCCTGATCGGCTAGCCCCCGAGCGCGTTCGCGCCGACGGCGCGGCGCTCCCATCGGCGACTTCGCGCCGCCGGCGAACGGCGCATTGAGGGGAACGGCTACGCGTAGCACTCCAGCCGCGCTGCGTTCGAGCGCGACCGCATCCGCGACGCCGACCTCCAGGCACGCGGCCAGCGCGTCCTGCGCATCACGTACCGGCGCCTGAGCGCCGCGCCACGCTCGCGGCCGCGAGGACTCAGCCGGGGCTGCTGCGCGGGGCGCGAGGGGAACCGGCCGAGGTGACCTTGCGGTCCTCCGGCACGAACCGCGTGGCGACCGCGAGCAGGATGCCCAGCACGCCGCACCCCACGAAGAACGCCGACGCGGTGCCGTCGTCGGAGAACCCGAGCAGGAACGGCATCGCGATCAGGAGCGCCGCGAGCGCGTAGTCGAGCATCGCGTGGGCGACGACCGGGATCGACTTCACGATCCCCGTGGTCCACGCCGTGAACGCGCCGAGCAGCAGCACGGCGACGCCCATCACGATCGACAGGGCGGTGGCCGCGTCCTCGTCGAACGTCAGCAGGAAGGGGGCGGCGATCAGGAGCGCCGCGAAGGCGTAGTCCAGGAGGCCGTGCACGAATGGGGGGATGGGCCCGCGCTTGAACATGGCGCTGCTCTACCCGCCGCCGCGCGCAGATAGCCGTCCGGGCGAGCGTCGACCCGCCGGGATGGCGCAGGCCAGGCTCAGCCGAAGAAGACCTCGGCCGTCTCGAACAGCTTCGGGTCGAGCAGCTTGGGCGCGGCGAGCGCCTCGGACAGCGGCACGCGCACGATCTCCGTGCCCCGCAGCGCGACCATCTTCCCGTAGTCGCCCTCGCTCACGGCGTCGATCGCCTCGACCCCGAAGCGCGACCCGAGCACGCGGTCGTAGGCGAGTGGCGTGCCGCCGCGCTGGACGTGCCCGAGGATGGTCATGCGGGCCTCGAACCCGGTCCGCTCCTCGATCTCGCGCTCGAGCTGGATGGCGATGCCGCCGAGCCGCACGTGGCCGAACGAGTCGGTCGACTCGAACTCCGACAGCAGGCCGCCGTCCTTCGGCGTTGCGCCCTCGGCGACCACGACGATCGAGAAGTTCCGCCCGGCCGCGTGGCGGCGGCGCAGGCGGTCGCAGACCTCGTCGATGTCGAACGGCCGCTCCGGCACGAGCACGACGTCGGCGCCGCCGGCCAGCCCGCAGTAGGCGGCGATCCAGCCGGCGTGCCGGCCCATCACCTCGACGACGATCACGCGGTTGTGCGACTCGGCCGTGGTGTGGAGACGGTCGATCGCGTCGGTGGCGATCTGCACGGCGGTCTGGAACCCGAACGTGAAGTCCGTGCCGGCGAGGTCGTTGTCGATCGTCTTGGGGACGCCCACGACGTTGACGCCCGCCTCGGAGAGCTTCCCGGCGACGCCGAGCGTGTCCTCCCCGCCGATCGGGATCAGCGCGTCGAGCCGCAGCGTGGCCAGCGACTCCTGCACGCGCTCGAGCCCGCGCTCCTCCTTGAAGACGTTCGTGCGCGACGTGCCGAGGATCGTGCCGCCGCGGTGCAGGATGCCGCCCGTCGTCTGGTTCGTGAGATCGATCGCCTCGCCCTTGAGCACGCCGGCCCAGCCGAAGCGGAAGCCGACGAGCTCGTGCTCGTACGTGTTGATCCCCTTGCGCACGACGGCGCGGATCACGGCGTTGAGGCCGGGACAGTCCCCGCCTCCCGTCAGCAGTCCGATGCGAGCCATAACGCGCGGCAGCCTACGCGAATCGGATCACGGACCTGATGCCGTCCTGTTGCTCCATCAGCTCGAAGCCCTTGTTGACCTCGTCGAGCGTCAGCTCGTGCGACAGGAACGGCTGGACGTCGATCTCGCCGGCGAGCCAGCGGTCGATCAGCGGCGGCACCTGCTCGCGGCTCTTGAGCCCGCCGAACGACGATCCCGCGACGCGCCGCCCCGTGATCAGGTAGCGCGGGACGACGTCGAGCGTCTCGCCCTTGCCCGCCACGCCGGCCACCGTGCACAGGCCCCAGCCCATGCGCGCGGACTCCACGGCCTGGCGCATGACCTGCACGTTCCCGGTGGCCTCGAACGTGTAGTCGGCCCCGAACCCGCCGGTCTGCTCGACGATCCAGTCGACGATGTTCTCCCCACCCACCCCGCCGAGCCGGACCTCGGTCGCCCCCTGGCCGCGCGCGAGCTCCAGCCGCTCCTCGGACATGTCGATCGCCACGATCCGCTCGGCGCCCTGCAGCCGGCAGCCGGCGACCGCGCCCAGCCCCACCATGCCCGCGCCGAACACGACGCACGTGGAGCCGGCCTCGACCTTGGCGGTCTGCATCGCCGCGCCGAGGCCCGTCGACAGGCCGCAGGCGAACAGCGCGGCGCCCTCGAGCGGCGCCTCCGGGTTCACCTTGGAGAGCGCGATCTCCGGCATCACCGTGTACTCCGCGAACGTCGAGGTGCCCATGAAGTGGCGGATCCGCTCGCCGCCGCGGCTGAGCCGGGTCGTGCCGTCGGGGAGGTAGCCCTGGTTCTGCTGCTCGCGGATCGCGAGGCACAGGTTCGTCTTGGGCGAGCGGCAGTGCACGCACTCGCCGCACTGGGGCGAGAAGTGCGTCACGACGTGGTCGCCGGGCGCGACGAGCGTGACGTCCTCGCCGACGGCCTCGACCACGCCCGCGCCCTCGTGCCCGAGCACGCACGGCGCGTAGCCCGACGGGTCGACGCCCGACGCCGTGTACAGGTCGGTGTGGCAGACGCCGCAGGCCACGAGGCGCACCAGCACCTCGTGGCCTGCCGGATCGTCGAGCTCGAGCTCCTGGACGACCAGGGGCTTGCCGAACTCCTCCAGTACCGCTGCGCGCATTCTCATGCGCGCAGTATTCCTACCGAGCTGGTTCTGGGGCGGGCTCGTGGTCGAACTTCGGGAGCCAGTGCAGCCCCTTCGGCAGGTACCAGTTGCGCTCGCCCAGCAGCTTCATCGCCGCGGGGAGCAGGACCGCGCGGACGATGGTCGCGTCGATGAGGACGGCGACGGCCAGGCCGACGCCCATCATCTTGAACTCGAGCATCGAGAGCGTCGCGAAGATCGCGAACACGGCGACCATCACCGCGGCCGCGCTCGTCACGACCCCGGCCGTGCTCTTGATCCCGTGCGCGACCGCGTCGTCGGTGGACATGCCCTTGTCGACCGCCTCGCGGATCCGGCTGAGGATGAACACGTGGTAGTCCATCGACAGGCCGAACAGGATCACGAACAGGAACAGCGGGAGCCAGGACGTGATGCCGCCGACCGACTGGAAGTCGAGCACCCCCTCCAGCCGCCCGTCCTGGAAGACGAGCTTGAGGACGCCGTAGGCGGCCCCGACCGACAGCAGGTTGAGGATGATCGCCTTGATCGGGATGACGATCGACCGGAACGTGACCAGCAGCAGGATGAACGCGAGCGCGAGCACGAACGCGAACACGAGCGGCAGGCGCGACTTCATCACGTCGTTGAAGTCCTTCGACCCGGCGGTGAAGCCGGTGACGTTGACCTCCGCGCCGCGGAGCTTGCCCACGGTGGCGGGGACCACGTCGTCGCGCAGGACCGCGAGCGAGCGCTCGGACGCCTCGTCGGTGCCGGTGCCCTTGACGGCCATCGACACGGTCGCGACGGTCTTCGCGGGGTTGATGTCCACGTTGATCGGCTCGTCGAGCTGGCCCGTGGCGATCGCCTCGCGCTTGAGGTCGTCGATCGCGCCCGAGACCTCGGGCGAGGTGACGTCGTCGGCCTTGACCACCGTGACGGCCGGCACGCCGCCGCCGGGGAACGCGGCGTCGATCTTGTCGTAGGTCTGCATCACCTCGAGGCTGCGCGGGAGCCCCGTGACGCCCGGGTTCACCGTGTGCATCGACAGGGCGGGGATGCTCAGCGCCAGCAGCAGGCCGCCGGCGAGGATCGCCGAGACGAGCGGGCGCTTGAGCACGCGGTCGAGGATCGCGCCCCAGACCTTGGACTCGCCGCGCGTCTTGTGACGCCGCTTGGCGACCCACGGCACGCGGCCCTTCTCCGTCCAGCCCTTGCGCGACAGGAACGAGAGCATGGCCGGGAGCACGGTGACCGACCCGAGCATCGCCACGGCGACGACGATGATCGTGCCGATGCCGAAGGAGACGAACACCGGGCTGCCGGCGAGGAACATGCCCGCCATCGCCGCCATCACGGTGAGGCCGGAGATGAGCACGGCACGGCCCGACGTCGCGGCGGCGGCGTTCAGTGCCGCGTCCCACGACCGGCCCGCATCGCGTTCCTCCATCTCGCGCCGTAGGTAGAACATGACGTAGTCCACGCCCACGGCAAGACCGACGAGCAGGACGACGCTCGACGAGCTCTCGTCGAGGGCGTGCAGCTGGCTGATCGGGCCGAGCAGGCCGATCGTGCCCATGACGGCGGTGGCGCCGAGGAGCAGCGGCAGGCCGGCGGCGACGAGCGCGCCGAACGCGATCAGGAGGATGATGAGCGTGATCGGCAGCGAGAGGTACTCGGCCTTCTTGAAGTCCTCCTCGAAGGCCTCGCCGATCTGCTTCTCGGCCGAGGCGTCGCCGAACTCGCCGACGGCGACCTCGGGGTGCGCCTTCTGGAGCGCCGCGACGGTGGCCAGCGGCGCGTCGACGCGATCCGCCGCCTTGTCCTCGTCGCCCGGGAGCTCGAAGTCGATGAGCACGGACCGGCCGTCCTTCGAGACGTTGCCGGCGTTCTCGGGCGAGAGCGGGCTCTCGACCTCCGAGACGCCCTTGGTGGCGTCGAGCTTGGCGACGGCGTCCTTGACGATCGCCGTGAAGCCGGGATCACCGACCTTCAGGCCGTCGCGGCCCTGGATCAGGACCGTCTCGCCCGACTGCTCGGGGAAGCCCGCCGCCTCGATGATCTGGTCGGCGCGCTTGGACTCGCCGTTGCCGAGGTCCTCGTCGGCGAGCGTCTTCTGGCCCACCGCGCCGCCGATGACCGTGGCGAGGATGACGAAGGCGAACCAGCCGAGGATCGCCTTCTTGCGGTGCTGTGCGCTCCAGCGTCCGGCGCGCGCCGCGAAGTTCTTTGACTGCATGTGGGGAGCTTTCCTCCGGGGAGAGAGGGAGACTTCTGGGACGCTCAGCAGCCTCTCAGCAGAACGCCGGCCCGCCCAGAAGGGCGGACCGGCGTCCCGGGGTGGGGATAACCGCAGCGATCAGGCGGGGGTGGGCGCCACCTCGCCCTCGTGCTCGAACTTGGGCAGCCAGTTGAGGCGCTTCGGCAGCCACCAGTTGCGCTCGCCGAGGAGCTTCATCGTCGCGGGCAGCAGGACCGCGCGGACGATCGTGGCGTCGATCAGGATCGCCACGGCGAGGCCGACGCCGAGCTGCTTCATCTGCTGGTCGGAGCCCGTGGCGAAGGCCGCGAACGTGACGACCATGACCGCGGCGGCGCCGGTGATGACGCCGGCCGTGCTCTTGATGCCCTCGGCGACGGCGCGCTCGGTGGACATCCCGCGGTCGACGAGCTCACGGACCTTGCTGAGCACGAACACGTGGTAGTCCATCGAGAGGCCGAACAGGACGACGAACAGGAACAGCGGCAGCCAGGGCGTGATGCCCCCGACCGAGGTGAACCCGAGCGCCTTCTCGCCGTGGCCGTCCTGGAAGACCAGCGTCAGCACGCCGTAGGCCGAGCCGACCGACAGCAGGTTGAGGATGATCGCCTTGATCGGCACGACGATCGAGCGGAACGTGACGAGCAGCAGGATGAACGCCATGGCGAGCACGAAGCCGAAGACGACCGGCAGGTGCGACTTCATCGTGTCGAGGAAGTCCTTCGACCAGGCGGTCATGCCGCCGACCGCGACCTCCGTGTTCTTGAGCTTGCCGACGGTGGCGGGCACGACGTCGTCGCGCAGCACCTGCAGCGAGTGGTTCGACGCGGCGTCGGTGCCCTTGCCCTTGACGGCGAGGGACACGACCGCGACGGTCTTGTCGGGGTTGACGGTGACGCTCGTGGGCTCGGACAGCTCGCCGGAGGCGATCGCCGTCTCCTGCAGGTCCGCGATCGCGGCCTTGACCTCGGGCGTCGTGACGTCCTTCGCCTTGATGGCGACGCTCGCGGGCATCGTCCCGCCCGGGAAGGCGGCGTCGACGCGGTCGAGCGTCTGGATGATCGGCTGGCTGCGGGACATGCCCTCGGTGCCGGCCTCCTTGAACTGCATGCCGAGCGCCGGGATCGACAGGGCGACGAGCAGGCCGCCGGCGAGGACCACGGAGAGGACGGGGCGCGCGAGGACGCGGTTGAGGATGGCGCTCCACACGCGCGACTCGCCCTTGTTCTTCTGGCGACGCTTGGCGATGTACGGCACGCGGCCCTTCTCGAGCCAGCCCTTCTGGCCGAGATAGGACAGCACGGCCGGGAGGAACGTGAGCGATCCGATCATGGCGATGGCGACGACGAGGATCGTGCCGACGCCGAAGGACGAGAAGATCGCGTTGCCGGAGAAGAACATGCCCGCCATCGCGGCGATGACGGTGAAGCCGGAGATGAGCACCGCGCGACCGGAGGTGGCGGCGGCGATCTCGATGGCGTCCGCGGACGAGCGGCCCTTGTCCTGCTCCTCCTTCATGCGGCGGAGGTAGAACATCGCGTAGTCGACGCCGACGGCCAGGCCGATGAGCATCGTGACGATCGCGACGGCCTCGTGGAGCGGAGCGAGCTGGCTGACCGGCCCGAGCAGGCCCGTGGTGGCCGCGACGGCGGAGAGGCCGAGCAGCAACGGGACGCCGGCGGCGACGGCCGCGCCGAACACGAGCAGCAGGATGATCAGCGTGCCGATCGTCGAGATCTGCTGGGACTTGGCCTCGTCGGCACGCTCGGTCTCGCCGAGCGCCTTGCGCTCGGAGGCGAAGCCGTGCTCCTCGACGCGGACGTCGGGATGAGCCTTCTGGACCGCGGCGACCGCGGCGAGGGGGGCGTCGGCGACCGTCTCGAGGGCCTCCTGGTCCTCCTTGGTCTCGGCCTTGCCGGGCACGTTGAAGGTCACGAGCACCGAGCGGCCGTCGTGCGAGACGGTGTTGGCGCGGTGCTGCGCCTGGAGCGGGCTCTCGATGTCGGTGACGCCCTCGATCTTGTCGAGGCGGTGGACGACGTCCTTCACCGCGGCGGTGACTGCAGGATCGTCGGCCTTGATCGAGCCCTTGCCCTGGATGAGCACGCGCTCGCCGATCTCGTCGGAGAAGTTCGCGTCGGCGACGATGGTGTCGTGCTGCTTGGACTCGCCGTTGCCCATCTTGGCGGACTCGAGGTTGTTCTGGCCGACCTTGCCGCCGATCACGGTGGCGAGGACGACGAAGAGGATCCAGCCGAGGATGGCGGTCTTGCGGTGCTGCGCGGACCACCTTCCGGCACGTCCTGCGAGGTTGCGTTGCATGATGGCGGGAGGCTCCTGGGGAGGGGAGGAGGGGACAGGAGCAAATCTCCCATCGCGGACCCTCCCGGCCCAGGCGGTCTCCCAGTCAGTCGCGGGGCGTCACCCGCTCGTGCGCGGGGCGCCAGCCGGGCATCCTGCGGTGCGGTCAGCCCCCCGCGCAGGGGCGGCTGACCGCGCCCTCCCGCTCTAGAGCAGGATGATCAGCAGGATGATGATGATGATGAGGGTGCCGATGCCGATGTACATGTCGGCGTAGGTACCCCGCCGCTGCGGAAAGCAGGCAAACGCGCCAGGACGTGGCGGGCCACCCAGTCCAGCTCGGCCGCGATCCCGGCCTCGATCCCGGTCCGCGGCGCGAAGCCGAGGTCGGCCCGGGCGCGCCCGATGTCGGCGCCCGTGTGACGGACGTCGCCCGTCTCGCGCTCCTGCCGGCGGACGTCGAGCGGCCGCCCGGCCACGCCGGCGAGCACCTCGAGCGTGCGGTTCAGGCTCACCCGCGCGCCGCCGCCGACGTTGTAGACGCGGCCGGGCGCGCCCGCCGCGACGGCCGCCGCGCGCGTGGCGGCGACGACGTCCGCGACGTAGGTGAAGTCGCGCGTCTGGCGGCCGTCGCCGAACACGCGGATCGGCGACCCGTCGAGCGCGGCGTGGCAGAAGCGCCGGAAGGCCATGTCCGGCCGCTGGCGCGGGCCGTAGACGGAGAAGTAGCGCAGCGCGACCGCCTCGACGCCGTGCTCCGCGTGGTAGGAGCCGCACAGCGCGGCGCTCGCCGCGGAGCTGCGCGCGCGGGCCGGTCCGCGGCTGCGCCTCCACCAGCACGGTTACGCCCATCGCAACCATCAGCCGGACGGGCGCAAGTGCGAATTCGGACCCGCGCGCCCGGCGGCGGCGCAGCACGCCGACATCGCCGTCGGTCGCCGGCGCCTCGCGGAGCGCCTCGGCCCGATCGTCGAGCCCGTGTTCACGCCGCCGTGGAACCGCTGCACCGCGGTGACGGGCGCCTGCCTGGCCGCGCTCGGGTTCCGCGTCCTGTCGCGCGAGTCGCGCGCCGCGCCGCTCGGCGTCGCGGGGCTCCGCGAGGTCCCGGTGCACGTCGACTGGGTGCGGCTCGGGAGCGCGGTGGCGGCGGAGCGGCTCGCCGCGGCGATCCGCACCGGGCGCCCGGCCGGCGTGATGTTCCACCACGCCGAGATGGATGCGGCGAGCCGCGCTGCCGCGGGGGAGCTGCTCGCGATCGCGGCCGGGCACGAGCGTGCCCGGCCGCGTTCGCTGCTCGAGGTCGCCGGGTCCTGACGCGGCTGGGGACGGCCGCGCCGGGTCCCGCCTACTCGTCGCCCGCGCGCATCTCCTCGACGTCCTCGCCGGGGCGCGGCTCCGCGCGCTTGACGCGCTCGCAGTCGCCGTCCGGCTCCGTCGTGCTCGCGCCCTCGATCACGTCGAGCGGGTCGAGCAGGGCGACGTCGACGCCCGGACCGCAGCTGACCACGTCCTGCTCGCCGTCGCGCGTGCGGATGCGGTCGTTGCCGTCGCCGCCGCGGACGATGTCGCCGGCGAGGTCGCCGGGGCCGGTCACGTCGAGCTTGATGAGCGCCCACAGGACGTCGTCGCCCGCGCCGCCGTCGGTCGTGTCGCGCCCGGCGTTGGCGAAGATCCGGTCGTCGCCCTCACCGCCGGACTGCGTGTCGTCGCCGGGCCCGCCGGCCATCAGGTCGGGCCCGTTGTCGCCGGACGACGTGTCGTTGTCCGGGCCGCCGCGGACCACGTCGCGGCCGTCGCCGCCGCGCAGGGTGTCGGCGCCGGGGCCGCCCCACAGGCGGTCGCGGCTGATCAGGTCGCCGGCCTCCGGCACGTCGCCGATCACGAGGTCGTCGCCGAACCCGCCCCACAGGCGGTCGGGGCCCGCCCAGCCCTGCAGCTGGTCGTTGCCGGCCGCGCCGCCGATCCGGTCGCGCCCCGCGCGGCCGTTCACGGCGTCGTTGCCGGCGCCGGCGCGGACGAGGTCGTTGCCGGAGCCGGCGTCGACGCGGTCGTCGCCGCCGAGCGCGAGCACGCGGTCGTGGCCGCCGAAGGCCTGGATCACGTCCGCGTCGACGGTTCCCAGGAGCCGGTTCGGCCCGTCGTCGCCGTCGATGGTGGCCGCGACCGCGGTCGCGGCGCAGACTCCTGACACCGCGAGCGCAGCGATCAGACCTGCCGGCACGCGCGTCATACACTTGGGCACGGGGCCCACCTCCTGGCTGTACGGTTGACGCCTCTGCAAACACGCGCTGCAGCGTTCCGTTGCGGTGGTTTGCCGGCCGGTGGTGGGCCCCTCTTCCTCGTCGGCGAGCGGGTGCCATACTGTGCGACCCACGGGGGCGTAGCTCAGTTGGTTAGAGCGCCGGCCTGTCACGCCGGAGGTCGCGGGTTCGAGTCCCGTCGCTCCCGCTCCCTGCATCGAGCGCCCCGGTGATCAGACGATGGCCGTCTGCGGCTTGCTGCACTTCCCGAGGCCGCTGTGGGTGAAGTAGCACATCCTCAGCTCGACGACCATGCCTTCAGGCAGGTCGAGGTTCTCGGACTTCGGGGGCCCGGACGCGCCCCCGTCCAGCACCGACTCCGACCGGCCGGCCCAGGTCAAGAGCGCCTGGACGCCCTTGCCGTCGACCTTGGTGTCGATGGCGTAGAGCCGATCGCCGTCGTGGTTGAACCAGACCGCGCCGCGGTCGGTGGAGATGTCCTGGGACCGGCCCGCCGCTGCGGTGGACGTCCCGAGCCCGAAGGCGATCACGGCGAGGGCACCGACGATTGCGAGACGCATCGCGCTCAGGCCTCGGCGGATTGCGGCTGGCTGCAGCGGCGGTTGTAGTCGCCCTGCGAGTAGCACATGGTCAGCCTGACCGTGGTGCCCTCCGGGATGAAGACCTTGCGGTACACCGCGAGATCGGGGTCGGCGGGGCCGTTCGTGAAGCCCCGGTCGTCGGTGACCTCCTCATCGTGGTGGACGTACTCGTCGCCCTCACGCTCCCACCAGTCGAGGGAGGCGCGCACTGCGTACCCATCCTTGCGGCGGTCCAGCGCGCCGATGTAGTCGCCCGTGTGATCGAACCAGACGACGCCGCCCTTGGTGAGGATCCGCTCGTGCGAACCGGCTGACGCCGTGCTCGCACCGACCGCGCACACCGTCGCGGCAAGGGCACCGACGGCGGCGAGACGCCAGAGGACGGTCGTTATCGGGCTCCGGGCGCGCACGAACGCGCCCGGTGTGGTGAACGGGATGGTCATCCCGGAACCTCCAGGGTGGGGGAGCATGGCGGAGCGGGGAGGACCCGTCCGCCCGTACACCGGCAACGAGCGGCGAGCGGGTCCGGATATTCGGCCGGCGGCCGCGCACGGTCATGCCCCCGACACCCGGCGAGGTCTCATGCGCGGCGCGCGTACGCCGCTACGGCGTGGAGGTGCCGCCTCCGAAGTCGTCGAGGAACGCAGACGGTGCGGCCAGCATCGAGATGCCGATCCTGCCGCCGCGGCTGTTGAAGAACGCCCGGTCTGCGGCGTTCAGCGTGACGCTGCCGACCAGGCTGCCGTTGCGGCGGATGTCCACGACACCCGCGCTCGTCACTCGCGCTCCGAGCTGGTCGCCGTTGCCGAAGGCGACCGGCCGACGCGGATAGAGCGTCCACGAGCGGGCGTTGGCGCGCAGCGCCGACACGGTCACTCCGCGGGCGCGGGCGTCGTAGGCCGGCTCGACGCCCGCCGCCTACTTCCGCTTGCCGCGGGCGGACTCGAAGGCGCGCCTGGCCGAGCTGGTCGAGGCCGGCGCCCTCACCCCGGCCCGGGTCGAGGGCTGGAGCGCGCCCGCCTACGTCACAACGGCGGGGCTCCCGGCGCCCGCGCATGAGGCGCGCGCCCTGCTCCCGTTCCTCCTCGGCGACCGCCTCGTGGCGCGGGTCGACGTCAAGCGCGACCGCCGGGCCGGGGTGCTGCGGGTGCTCGGCGGGTTCGCGGAGCCGGGGGCCGATCCGGGCGCGGTGGCCGCGGCGCTGGCGGACGAGCTGCGGCTGCTCGCCGCCTGGCTCGAGCTCGAGCGCGTCTCCTTGCGAGGAAGGGCGACCTCGCCGGGAAGCTGGCGAAGGCGGTCGCCTCGTCGGATCCGGCCGACCGCGACGTGTGAGCCACGCATGGCCCTCCACCAGCGTGAGGGTGGAGACCGCGGCGATCGCAGCCAGCAGGATCGCGCCCCGCGCGGCGCCCGGCGTGCCGCCCAGCAGCGGGATGTTGTGGCCCGGTCCGAGTGCGAAGACGAACCCCGCCAGTGCCATCGCGACCGCGGCTCGCCTGCTCCGGCCCAGGAGCAGCCCGGCGAGGGCGCCGACGATCGTGGCCGGGAGGAGCAGCTCGACGACGAAGTGCTCGGCCACTCCGCTCACGCTGCCGCCGGGCGCCAGGTCGCCCGTGTCGGCGTCGAACAGCGCCGGGCGGAGCTCGGCGGCGATGAGCGCGGGTGCGAGCGTCACGCCGACGAGGCAGAGGAACGCGAGATGGGTCCATGGTCGCGATGGGAGTCCGTCGCGGATCTCCGCGTACGCCCAGCCGATCGCGAGGCCGCCCAGCACGGCGACCACGAGCCCCGGAACGAGGATGAACCAGATCGGCATGATCCAGAGGTGGTGGAGGACGAGGAAGACGAGCAGGCCGACGACGCCCGCGAGCACGCCGGCCGCCAGCGACGCGCGCGGTTCGGCGAGGTGGATCCGGTTGGTCACGGCTGACGAGACGGCGCGCCGCTCGCCCTATTCCCGGCGCGCCTGACGTAAGAGACCGCGCCGCGTCGTCGCCAACCCGGACATGACCACCGACAAGACGTTCGTGATCGTCGGCGCCGGCCTCGCCGGCGCCAAGGCCGCCGAGACCCTGAGGACCGAGGGCTTCGACGGGCGCCTCGTCCTGATCGGGGCAGAGCCCGAGCGCCCGTACGAGCGACCGCCGCTGTCCAAGGACTACCTGCGCGGCGAGGCCGCGCGCGACACGATCTACGTCCACGGCGAGCGCTTCTACGCCGAGCACGACATCGAGCTGCGCCTCGGCCGCACGGCCACCGGCCTGGACCCGTCCGGCGGCCGCGTGCGGCTCGACGACGGCGAGCAGCTGCGCTACGACCGGCTGCTGCTGGCCACCGGCGCCGAGCCGCGTCGCCTCCCGATCCCCGGCGAGGCGCTCGACGGCGTGCTCTACCTCCGCAGCGTCCGCGACTCGGATGCGCTGCGCGAACGTCTCGATCGCGGCGGCTCGGTCGTCGTCGTCGGCGCGGGCTGGATCGGCGCCGAGGTCGCGGCGTCGGCCAGGCAGCGAGGGCTCGACGTCACCGTGCTCGACCCGCTCTCGGTCCCGCTGGAGCGCGTGCTCGGCGCCGAGCTCGGCGGCATCTATCGCGACATCCACACCGACCACGGCGTCCGGATCCTGCCCGGCACGACCGTCGCGGCCTTCGAGGGGACGACGGCGGTCGAGCGGGTCCGCACGGATGACGGTCGGGCGATCGACTGCGACTTCGTGGTCGTCGGCGTCGGCGTGCAGCCGCGCACCGCGCTCGCATCGGACGCCGGCATCGAGGCGGGCGACGGCATCGTCGTCGACGAGCACCTCGAGACCAGCGCGCCGGGCGTGTTCGCCGCCGGTGACGTCGCGCTGGCCCACCACCCGTTGTACGGGCGCGGGATCCGCGTCGAGCACTGGGCCAACGCGCTGCATCAGGGGCCGGTCGCCGCCCGCAACATGCTCGGCCGGTCGGAGGCGTACGACCGCGTGCCGTACTTCTTCTCCGACCAGTACGACGTCGGCATGGAGTACGCCGGCCACGCCCCGACGTGGGACAGGGTCGTCTTCCGCGGCGATCCCGCGACCCGCGAGTTCATCGCCTTCTGGCTGCTCGGCGACCGCGTGGTGGCCGGCATGAACGTCGGCGTGTGGGACGTCACCGACGCGATCCAGGACCTGATCCGCGCGCAGGTGACGATCGACGCGCGGCGGTTGGCCGACACCGACGTCCCGCTCGGGGACCTCACGCCCGCGACGGGAGCGGGCGCGTCATGACGCGCCTCGCGCGGCTGCACGAGGCCGGCGTCTCGATCTGGCTGGGCAAGCTCCTGCCGACCGCCGCCGGCACGTCATGACGCCGCCTCGTCCGCTTGCGCTGGCGGCGCCGTCGGCGCGCGGCCCGCGGCCGCGCGAGATCGACCGCGACGCCGCCGAGCGCGCGGCCCGCGAGCTGTTGTGCGCGCTGGGCGCCGACGTCGGCTCCGAGTCGCTGCGCGAGACGCCTCGCCGCGTGGCCGACGCCTATGCCGAGCTGCTGACCCCGCAGCCGTTCCGGGCCGCCACGTTCCCCAACGACGACGGCTACGACGAGCTGATCGTCGCGCGGGCGATCCCGTTCCACTCGCTGTGCATGCACCACATGCTCCCGTTTCACGGGATCGCGCACGTCGGGTAGGGCTCAGCCCGTGAGCAGGATGGCGTCCTCGTCGCGGATCGCCACGCGCTCGGTCTTCCAGTGCGAGGTCTTCTTGCTCCCGCCGATAAGCGCGCGCGGCGTCGCCCGCACGGTGATGACGAGCATGAGCATCCAGTAGAAGAGCGGGTACATCGCCGCCCACAGGTAGAAGCGGCCGATCTGGCGGTTGTAGTGGCGGTCGAGCCACACGCCGACGCCGAGCTGCACGAGCGCCACCGTCGCGATCACCATGCCCCAGAAGTTCGGCACGGGGTTGGCGCCGAGCGGATGCAGGCCGACCGCGTAGGAGAGCACCCAGAAGCAGACCATCGTCGTGGCCACGTAGGCCCACAGCACCGAGGCGACGGCCTCGAAGAACACGGGCCACAGGCGCCGCGTGCGCCAGTCGCCGAGCATCACGGAATTGCGGCGCAGCACCTGGGCCAGGCCGTGCGCCCAGCGCCGGCGCTGCGAGTAGAGCGCCTTGAGCGACTCGGGCACCTGCATCGCCACCACCGCCCGCGGCTCGTAGCGGACGTCGTAGAACCGGCGCTGCAGCTTCCAGGTGAGCGCGATGTCCTCCGTCGCCATCTCGGGGTCGAAGAGGCCGACGTCGACCATCGCGCCCTTGCGGAACGCGCAGATCGCGCCCGACACGGTGAGGATGCGGCCCCACACGCGCTGGGCGCGGCGGAGCACGGACACGATCGAGGCGAACTCGGTCGCCTGCACCTTCGCGAGGAGCGAGTGCGTGTTGGTGACCTGCGGGTTGCCGGCGACGGCGGCGACGCGCCCGTGGCGGAAGTGCGGGACGAGCTGGCGGAGCGTGTCCGGGCGCGGCTGGATGTCGGCGTCGATCACGCAGACTATGTCCCCGCGGGTGATCGGGATCGCGTCGTTGAGCGCCATCGCCTTGCCCTCGTTCACGCGCTTCTGCAGCAGCCGGATCGGGCCGGTCTGCGTGTGCGGGGCGACGATCTCCGAGGTCCGGTCGGTCGAGCCGTCGTCGATGATGATGACCTCGTAGGCGGGATAGTCGAGGGCCAGCAACGAGTGGATCGTGCGCTCGATCACCGCCTCCTCGCAGTACGCGGCGACGATCACCGAGACGAACGGCAGCTGGTCGTCGGGGTCGTGCGGGAGCGCCTCGCGCTCGTGCTTGCGGTAGAAGATGAGCGACGTGAGGGTCCACATCACGCCGGTGATGATCGGATAGGACGCCACGAACGCGATCGCCAGGTCGTAGACCGGGGTCGTGGCGAACCACTGCATGAGGACGCGCAGGAGCTCGGTCATGGCCGCCGGTAGACCTTGCGGCCGTCCTCGGAGACGTCCACCTCGAGGTGGCGCGCGCGACGGGCCTGGTAGTGGCCGCCGCGCACGGCCCAGGTGAGCGGCCGCCCGAGCCGGTCCTCCTCGATGTTCGGCGCGACCTCCGCGCGGCCGGCGCGCGGGCCCTTGCGGCGGAAGATCGCCTGGTTGTGGCGGATCCACCAGAGGGTCACGGCGAACACCGCGCCGGTCACCACCGAGAGGTATTGGACCGAGTACGTGATGTTCCCGATGCCCGCCTTGTCCTGGCGCACGATGATCACCCAGAGGGCGAGCATCAGCGCCCAGAAGACGAGCGCGACGAGCTTGTGACCGAATTGGCGCATCCTCGCCCGGTGATCGACGCGGCGCCGGTGTCCTTGATCGAACTCAATGTGGCGCGTCGTGCGCCGACTACCGGTGGCAGTGCTGTCGCTGCGCCCCGTCCTGACCGCCATGCTGGCCGCCATCGCGCTGCTCGCCGCCGCGTGCGGCGAGGAGGCCGCGTCGCCGGGCGGCGCGGCCGCGCCCGCTGCGGACCGCGCCGTGCGCGTCGCCGCCCCGGCGGTCGAGCTGACCGCCGAGGACCGGGAGATCTGGCGCACGGCGGCGAGCTCCCCCGCGCGCATCCCGGTGCTCCTGTACCACGGGATCGCCACCGCGGGCGAGTTCGCGAGCCAGGCCGACGCGTTCTACGCGATCGCGCCCGACGACTTCGCCAAGCAGATCGCCCTGCTGGACCACGCCGGCTACCGCGCGATCACGCTCGAGCAGTTCAACCGCTTCCATGCGGGCGAGCCGGTCCGCCTGCCGGCCCATCCGATCCTCATCACCTTCGACGACGCGCGCGCCGACGCGCTGCTGCGCGCCGACCCGGTGCTCGCCCGCCACGGCTGGAGCGCGACGATGTTCGTCGACGTCGGCGCCGTCGAGGCCGCGAACCCGGAGTACGCGACCTGGGACGAGCTCGCCGCGATGCAGCGCAGCGGCCGCTGGTCGCTGCAGCTCCACGCCGGCCGCGGGCACCACGCCATCCGCTACGGGGACAAGCGGCGCGAGGTCGGGCCGTTCTACGCCTATCGCGACGCGCGCGAGGGCGAGACGCTCGCCCAGTGGCAGGAGCGCGTCGACGCCGACCTCGACTGGGGCGAGGACACGCTGCGCGCGCACGTCCCGGGCTACGAGCCGCTGGCCTTCGCGCCGCCGTATGGCGCCTACGGGCAGCTCGACACGAACGACCCGCACATCCCCGGGCTCCTCCTCGCAGACCTGCGCGAGCGCTACGGGCTCGTGTTCGTCCAGGCCGACCCGCATGCCGCGACCCCCGGTGAGGAGCCGGTCACGCGCTTCCAGCTCGACCGCACGATCACCGGCGGCGGGCTGCACGACTGGCTCGAGTCCGCCTGACGCGCCGCCCCGGCACAATCCGGGGTATGAGCGAGCGGCTGCGGGCGATCGTCGACGGGCTGGGGATCGGTCCCGGCGACCGGGTGCTCGAGATCGGCTGCGGGCACGGCGTCGCGGCGACGCTCGTGTGCGAGCGGCTCGACGGCGGGCGCCTGACGGCGGTCGACCGCTCGGCGAAGATGATCGCCGCGGCGGCGGAGCGCAACGCGGCGCACGTCGCCGCCGGCAAGGCCGAGTTCCTCCTCGCCACGCTCGAGGAGCTCGACCTCGGCGCGCGCCGCTTCGACGTGATCTTCGCCGTCCGGGTCGGCCTGTTCCACCGCGACCCGGCGCGCGCCCACGCCCTCGCCGAGCGCTGGCTCGCGCCCGGCGGGGCGGTGACGGCGGTGTTCGACCCGCCGTCGCGCTAGACGCCGAGCGCGGCGCCGCGGGCGGCGTCGGCGAGCAAGGCGACGGCGTCGTCGACCGGCGGCTGCTGCGCGATCTCGGCGGCGACGGCCTGGGCGGCGCCCCGGTACCGCGGGTCGTCGAGCAGCCCGGCGACGGCGTCGCGGAGTTCGCCGAGCTGGTCGGCCGCGGACTCGGCGATGAGCGAGCGCGGGTCGCCGCCGGACGTCACGGGCCCGAGCGCGAGCCCGGCGCCGAGCGCCGCGACCCGGCGTGCGTTCGCGAGCTGGTCGGCGAACAACGGCACGACCGCCATCGGGAGCGCCGCGGCCATCGCCATCAGCGTGGAGCCCGATCCGCCGTGGCCGACCATCGCCGCGGCATGCGGGGTGACCGCTGCCTGCGGCACCCACGGCTCGACGTGGACGGCGTCGGGGAGGGGACCCAGCTCGGCCGGGTCGACGTCCGTCCCGACGGTCACCAGCAGGCGCACGGGGAGGTCGGCGAGCGCGTCGATCGCTCTGCGGTAGAGGCGCGGGAAGAACCCGGAGCCCGCGGCCACGGACCCGAAGGAGACGTACACGAGCGGGTCCTCGCTCCCGCCCCACCAGTCGGGCAGCGGGCGTGGCGGCGCGGACGGCTCGCGGAAGCGGCGTACGTCCGGGTGCGGTGAGGCGTCCTGGCGCTCGAGCGAGCGCGGGGCGAGCGTGAGATAGGGCCCCTCCCACAGCCGCTCGGGCCGCGGATCGGGTCCGAGCTCGACGCGCTCGCGCAGCCGGTCCATCGGCGCCGTCAGCTCGGGCCAGTCGAACGAGTCCATCGCGAGGAAGATCGAGACGTGGACGTGCGGGATGCCGAGCGCCTCCGCGGCGACGACGGAGGAGAACTCGCAGGTCTCGCGCAGCACCACGTCGGGGCGCCACGTGCGCATCGTCTCGAGCATGCCGGGCAGCGCCATGTGGGCGTGCTCGCCGGCGAAGACCTCGGTGAGCATGATGCGGTCGGCCTCGCGCGGAGCGCTCGCTCGCAGCCGCCGCCACAGCGGCTCGATCACCTCCGGACGAGGATCGGCGAGCGCCGCGTGCGACAGCCCGGCGCGGTCGACGTGGTGGGCCAGGCTGCCCGCGGCGGCGGCGAGCACGTCGTGCCCCGCGCGCCGGCAGGCCTGGGCGAAGGGGAGCAGCGGGCCGACGTGGCCCGCGTGACGGGTCGAGGCCAAGAGGATGCGCATCCCTCCGAGACTGCGGGCGCGCCCGATCCATTCCCCGGGAACAAGTTCGTCGCGGCGCCCGCGCCCGCGCGATGCTCGACCGCGCGCTGCCCGGCAGCGTCGAGGCGACGCGGCTCGACTTCTTCTCCGTCTCCTGCGACCTCGTGACCGGCGAGCTCGTCGTGCACCGCAGCGGCAAGCTCGCGGAAGCGGTCGGGGCGAGCATCAGCATCCCGGGCCTCGTCCCGCCGCTCGCGCTCGGCGGGCGCCGGCTCGTGGACGGCGGCGTGCTCAACAACCTGCCGGTCGACGTGATGGCCGCGGCCGGCGAGGGCCCGATCGTCGCGGTCGACGTGACCTCGCGCGTCGGCCCGCGGCCCGACGACGCCGAGCTCGGGCTCGGCGAGACGCTCGTGCGCACGCTCACGCTCGGCAGCGTCGACACGGCGGCCGCCGCGCAGCGCCACGCGGACCTGCTCGTGACGCCGCGCGACCTCGGCGCGGGCATGCTCGAGTTCCACCTCCTCGACGAGCTGCGCGCCGAGGGCCGGCGCGCGGCGCGGGCCGTACTGGCCCGTACGCCGTTCCCGGCGCAGTAGCCTCCCGCCGGATGATCCGCATCGTGCTGGTCGACGACCAGCCGCTCGTGCGCGGCGGGCTGCGCATGCTGCTCGAGGGCGAGCCGGACGTCGAGGTCGTGGGCGAGGCCGACGACGGCGCGCAGGGCGTCGAGCTCGCCGAGCGGCTGCGGCCGGACCTGGTCCTCATGGACATCCGGATGCCCGTGCTCGACGGGATCGGCGCGGCGCGCGAGATCCGCGCCCGCGGCCTGCCCGCGCGGGTGCTGCTGATCACCACGTTCGACCCGGACGAGTACGCCGAGCACGCCCGCGAGGCCGGCGCGAGCGGCGTGCTGCTCAAGGACGAGACGCCGGAGGCGCTCGTCGCCGCGGTGCGCGCCGCGGTCGCGGCCGTCTAGCATCCACCGCCGCCGTGGACGCCTTCCAAGCCATCGTCCTCGGCATCGTGCAGGGGCTCACCGAGTACCTGCCGGTGTCGAGCACCGCCCACCTGCGCATCGTCCCGGCCTTCATGGGATGGGAGGATCCGGGCGCCGCGTTCACCGCGGTCACGCAGCTCGGGACGATGGCCGCGGTGCTGCTGTACTTCCGCGCCGACCTGTGGCGGATCGCGCGGACGTGGACGGCGAGCCTGCGGGACCCCGCGCGGCGCTCCGAGCTCGACGCGCGGATGGGCTGGTACATCATCCTCGGCACGATCCCGATCGGGATCGCCGGGCTGGCCTTCGCCGATCAGATCGAGAGCGGCGCCCGCGACCTCTACCTGATCGGGACGACGCTGATCGTGCTCGGCTTCCTGCTGCTCTATGCGGAGCACGTGGCGAAGCGCGACCGGCCGCTCGAGGCGATCACGCGCCGCGACGGCATCGTCATCGGCTTCGCGCAGGCGCTGGCCCTCGTGCCGGGCGTGTCGCGCTCGGGCGCGACGATCACCGCCGGCCTGTTCCTCGGCTTCGACCGCGAGTCCGCGGCGCGCTACTCGTTCCTGCTCTCCGTCCCCGCCGTGGTCCTCTCGGGCCTGTTCGAGCTGCGCCACATCGGCGACGACGACGGGGCCGGGGTGACGGGGACGATCCTCGCGGTGATCGCCGCGTTCTTCGTCGGCTACGCCTCGATCGCGTTCCTGCTGCGCTGGCTCGCGCACCACTCCACGGCGGTCTTCGTCGCGTACCGCGTCGGCCTGGGTGCGCTCGTGCTGGTGCTCACCGCCGCCGGCGTGATCGCCTAGGCGCTGACGCCCGTCTCGAGCAGCGCCGCGGCCTCGCGCAGGTCGCGCGTGCCGAAGCCCTCCTCGAAGCGCGCCAGCGCGGAGGCCGTGAGCGCCCGCGCCTCGGCGGCGGCGGCCGGGTCCGGCAGCAGCCGGGCGAGGTCGGTCGCGATGCGCAGCTCGAGCGTCGCCGAGCCCTGCTCGCGAGCACGCGCGAGCGCGCGGCGCAGCGATGCCTCGGCGAGGTCGGTCGCGCCGTCGACGGCGTGCAGCGCGCCGGTCAGGCGGTAGAGCTCGGGCTCGTAGAACAGCGAGCGCTCGCGGCCGGCCAGCTCGAGCGCCTCGGCGGCGGCGGCGTGCCCGGCGTCCGTGTCGCCGGCGCGCAGGTAGGCCTCGGCGAGCAGCGCGAGGTAGTGCGGGTCGTCCATGCGGGCGCCGGTGCCGCGCGACGCCGCCAGCCCCTCCGTGATCTCCCGGATCCCCTGCGCCGGGTCGCCGAGCAGCGACAGCGACCAGCCGCGCAGCACGCGCCCCATCGCCTCGCGGTACACGTAGCCGAGGTGCTGGGCGCCGGCGATCGTCGCCTCGGCCCACTCGAGCGTGGCGTCCGGCTCGCGCCGGCACTGGTGCACGACCGCCATCTGCGCGCGCGCCGTCGCGAGGCTGTACGCACGGCTCGGGTCGCGCGCCAGCTCCAGGGCGTGGGTCGCGCGCGCCAGGGCGCTGTCGGGCCGGCCGAGGAACCACAGGGCGAGGCCCGCCCAGTCGTGGCACGACACGCCGGCGTTGTCGCCCAGCGTGGCCGGGAAGCTCGCGTACGCGCCGTCGGCGGTGCCCTCGGACTCGAACAGCGCGACGCCGCGCTCGGCGTACTCGAGCGCGCGGGCGAACGAGCCCTGGTGGAAGAGGTTGCAGGCGAGCAGCTCGGAGGACTCCAGCTCGTGCTCGTCCATCCCGCTCGGGGCCAGCCGCTGGCACTCGACGGCCATGTCGTGGGCGCGCGAGAACTCGCCGCGCAGCTCGTAGAGCGTCGCGAGGGCGAGCAACACGGAGACGAGCGGCTCGTTGTCGGAGAGCCGGCCCGCGAGGTCGCGGGCGCGAAGCAGGGCCTCCTCGGCCTCGCTCGCCGACCAGCCGCCGGTCGCCACGAGCGCCTGGCCGAGCGAGGAGAGCAGCTCGACCTCCGAGCGCATCCGCTCCGAGCCGGCGGCGAGGTCGTCCGCCGCATCGAGCGCCGTGCGCAGGTGGCGGATCCCCTCCGGGTAGGCGTTGCGGCCGAAGGCGCGGTCGGCCGCGACGCGCAGGAAGCGGACGGCGCGGTCGGGGTCGCGGCCGGCCATGAAGTGGAAGCCGAGCTCGGCGGCCAGATCGGCGGCGTCCGGTCCGTGCGCGTCGGCGAGGTGCGCCCCGACGCGGGCGTGCAGCCGCGCGCGGACGTCGGCGGGCAGCAGCTCGTAGAGCACCTCGCGGTGCAGGTCGTGGGGGAACGCATGGCCGCCGTCGCGGCGCTCGATCAGGCGCGTGCGCTGCGCGAGCGCGGCGCAGCGCGCCTCGACCTCCTCGCGGTCGCGGTCGAGCGCGGCCGCGAGCGTGGCGGTGGAGAACCCGCGGCCGGCGACGCTCGCCGCGCGCAGCAGCGCGGCGTCCTCGGCCGGCAGCCCCTCGAGCTGGTCGCGGATGTGCGCGCGCAGGGTGGGCGGGACGCCGGCCTCGAGCATCGCGCGCGGCCGCGTGAGGGCGACCGTGCCGCCGCGCTCGGCGAGCGTCCCCTCCCAGAGCCAGTGGTCGAGGAGGTTGCGCATGAACAGCGGGTTGCCGCCGGTGCGCTGCGCGAGCACGGCGACCAGGTCCTCCGGCACCGGCGCGGCGGGGAAGCGCGCCTCGAGGTAGGCGCCGACGGCCTCGGCGCCGAGGCGCGGGACCGGCAGCTCGTCGACCAGGCCGCGCACGCTGAGGTCGTTGACGAGGGCGACGACCGGCGGCTCGCCGTCGCCGGCGACGGGGCGGTAGGTGCCGAGCACGAGCAGGCGGACCGGGTCGCGCCGCCGCAGCACCGCGGCGAGCAGGTCGAGCGTCGAGTCGTCGGCCCAGTGCAGGTCCTCGAGGACGAGCGCGAGCGGCGTCGCCGCGCCGATGGCGTCGAGCGCCTCGAGCATCTCGCGCAGCATCCGGGCGCGCGTCGCGCCCTGCGCGCGGTGGCGCACCGCCTCGGCGTCCGGGCAGTCGTCGAGCAGCCAGGGCAGCTCGACGAGCCACGTCGGCGCGCGCTGCGCGAGCGTGGCCACGACCGTCTCCCCCGACGGGCCGCGGGCGAGGTCGCCGAGCGCCTCCAGGACCGGCATGTACGGCTCGCCCGGACCGCGGTGGCCGAGGCACTGCCCGATGCCCGCGGCCACGCCGGCGCCCGACAGGAACGCGTCGACGAGCGTGCTCTTGCCGACGCCCGGCTCGCCGCGGACCATCACGCCGGTGCGCAGGCCGCCCACGGCGCGGTCGAGCGCCCGGTGCAGCAGCGTGAGCTCCCGTGCGCGCCCGACCGGGGCGGGGCGCGCGAGGGCGCCGGCGGGCGCCGGCGCCGCGGGCGGCGGCGGTGCGGGGGCGGCGAGCCCGGGGTCGTGCTCGAGGATCTGCCGCTCGAGCGCGCGCGCCCGCTCCCCGGGGGAGAGGCCGAGCTCGACGAGGTTGGCCGCGAGGTCCCGGTAGGCGGCGAGCGCCTCGACCTGCCGGCCGACGCCGTAGAGGGCGAGCATCAGCGTGCAGACCAGCTCCTCGCGCAGCGGGTCGATCGCCACGAGGCGGCGCAGCTCCGGCACCGCCTCCTGCGGGCGGCCCAGCGCGACGAGCGCGCGCGCCCGGCCCTCCTCGGCCTGGCCGCGCAGGTCCTCCAGCCGCCGGATCTCCGGCTCGGCGAAGTCCGCGCCGGCGAGGTCGGCGAACGGGCGCCCGCGCCACAGCGCGAGGGCGCTGTCGTAGGCGTCCAGCGCCGCGGCGGGAGCGAGCCCGGCGGCCGCGCGGACGCAGCGCTCGAAGCGGTGGGCGTCGACCTGCTCGGGGGCGATCGTCAGCCGGTAGCCGACGCCGTCGCGGACGAGCAGCTGCGACGGCGCGCCGCGGTCGCGGCCGGGCTCGAGGAACGCCCGCAGGTTCGCGACGCGGACGGCGAGCGAGCGGGAGGCGACCTCGCGCGGCACGCCCTCCCAGGCCGCCTCGAGCAGCGCCTCGGCCGGGACCGTGCGCCCGGCGTCGAGCAGGAGCCGCGCGAGGATCGCGCGCTCCTTGGCGCCGGGCGGCGAGGAGCTCGGGGAGGGCCCGGCGACCTCGATCGTGCCGAGGACGCGGAAGTCCATGTCGGCAGGGACTTTACGGCAGCCTCGCGGCACCGTAAACGCGCCGTAGGAGGGTGGTAGCGGGCTCCCGGAAGCTCTCCTCACCCGAAATGGGCGCCCTTTGCCGGCGCCCGCGCTCCCCGCCCCACTTCCCCTCATCCCCACATGTGGCTCGACGCCGATTCCGCCCTCCGCCATCTCGACCGCCTGCAGGCGGCCGCGCTCGCCATGACCGGCAACCGCGCGGACGCCGAGGACCTCGTGCAGGAGACGTACGTCACGCTCCTGCGCCGCCCTCGCCGCCTGACCGGCAGCTCCGAGCTGGCGTACCTCCTGACCATGCTCCGCAACCGGCACATCGACGAGTGCCGGACCGTCGCGCGGCGCCAGACGACGCTCGGCCTCTACGAGGTCGAGGACACGGCCGACCCGCGCGCCGGCCTGCGCCCCGACCGCGTCGCCGAGCAGCGCGAGGTGCTCGAGGCCGTGCACGCGCTCGACTCGCCGTTCCGCGAGACGGTCGTGGCCGTGGACGTGCTCGGCCTCTCCTACAAGGAGGCCGCGACCGCCCTGTCCGTTCCCGTCGGGACGGTCATGTCGCGGCTCGCCCGCGGCCGCGAGCGCGTCATCCGCTCGCTCGAGCCCGTCGCCCCGCGCGGTTCGCTCGCCGCCGTCGCCTGACGTCCTCGCCGCCCCGACCCGGGTAGGGTCGGGCGGCGATGGAGGTCCTGACCGCGGTCGATCCGGAGCGCATCCGCGCGCTGCGTGGTCGCGACGAGTTCTTCTGGCTCGACCTGGACGGCCCGTCGGACGAGCTGCTCGAGTCGGCCGGCACGCTGCTCGAGCTGCACCCGCTCGCGCTCGAGGACACGCGCGAGTTCGGCCAGCGCGCCAAGCTCGACCGCTATCTCGACGCCGTGCTGCTCGTCTACTGGACGGCGCGCCCTGCCGCGGACGGCGACGGCGTCGAGCAGGTCGAGGTGCACCTGCACATCTCGGGCGGCTTCCTGTTCACGGTCCGGCGCGCGCGGTGCCCGGAGCTCGACGACCTCCACGGCACCCTCGCGCCCGGCGACGCCGAGGTCAGCGAGGACTACGTCGTCTACCGCGTGCTCGACGCGATGACCGACGCGCTCTACCCCGTCGTCGACCACCTCGAGTCGCGCATCGACGCGCTCGAGGAGCAGGTGCTGCAGGACACCGACCGCCACCAGCTCGGGCAGATCTACCGGCTCAAGCAGGAGGTCCAGCTCCTGCTCCGCAGGCTCGTGCCGCAGCGCGACCAGTTCTCGGCGGCGACGGACGCGATCATCGCGCTGCCCGGCCTCACGCGCGGCTCGCGCGAGTACCTCAGGGACATCGGCGACCATCTCGCGCAGGTGACGAGCGAGCTCTACCGCCAGGCGGACGACCTCGGGGCGCTGACCTCGACGTACTTCAACGCGAACCAGAACCGCCTGAACCTGCTGGCGACGCGGCTGACCGTGCTCGCGACGTTCTTCCTGATCTGGACGCTCGTGACGAGCTTCTTCGGCCAGAACTTCCGCTGGCTCACGGACCACATCGCCTCGATGGAGGCGTTCGTGGCCTACGAGACGGTCGGCCTCGTCATCCCC
Source organism: uncultured Solirubrobacteraceae bacterium (assembly GCA_963827335.1). Lineage (GTDB taxonomy): Bacteria > Actinomycetota > Thermoleophilia > Solirubrobacterales > Solirubrobacteraceae > DASQMT01. Next base: position 743,545 of record CAWHAP010000015.1, on the reverse strand, counting down.
ACGGTCCTGGCGGCCGTCTACTTCTGGCGGAGGAAGCGCGAATGGTGGTGACCCCGCGGCCCGAGCGGCTGCCGCCCGAGGCGTTCCGGCTCCCGGTGGAGCGGATCCGCAGCGGCTACTACTCCGACGCCTACTTCAACTACACCAAGGAGCTGCTCGAGCACGAGGAGCGCGACCCGCACGTCGTGATGCAGGTCTTCCAGCGCAAGGAGTCGATCCTCGGCGGGATCGACGAGGCGCTCGCGGTGCTCGAGCAGTGCAGCGGCCGCCGCCGCCCGGACGGGAGCTGGGAGCGCGGCTGGGAGCGCCTGGACGTGCGCGCGCTGCGGGAGGGCGATGCGATCACGCCGTGGGAGACGGTGATGACGATCGAGGGGCCGTACTCGCTGTTCGCGCACCTGGAGACGGTGTACCTGGGCACGCTCGCGCGGCGCACGCTGATCATGCGCAACGTCGCCCAGGTGGTGGAGGCGGCGCACGGCAAGCCGATCCTCTTCTTCCCCGCCCGCCACGACCACTGGCTCGTGCAGACCGGCGACGGCTGGGCCGCGCACGTCGCCGGCGCGATCGGCGTGTCGACCGACGCGCAGGCGTCCTGGTGGGGCGGCCGCGGCGTCGGCACGGTCCCGCACGGCCTGATCGCGGCCTACGGTGGCGACACCGTGGCCGCCGCCGCGGCCTTCGCCCGCCGCTACGCGGACGAGATGAACGTCACCGTGCTCGTCGACTTCACCAACGACTCCGTGCGTACTGCGCTCGACGTGGCGGCCGCGCTCGGGCCCGCGTTGTGGGGCGTGCGGCTGGACACCTCCGACCGGCTCGCCGACACGGCGCTCGCGCGGCTGCACGGCGAGGCCGCGCCGAAGGGCGTCGCGCCCGAGCTGGTCCGGCTCGTCCGCTCCGAGCTCGACGCCGCCGGCTTCCGCGACGTGCGCATCGTCGTGTCGGGCGGCTTCGACGCAGAGCGCATCCGCGCGTTCGAGGCCCAGGGCGTGCCCGTGGACTCCTACGGCGTCGGCTCGTCGCTCATCCGCGGTGCGAACGACTTCACGGCGGACGTCGTGATGGTCGACGGCAAGCCGTGCGCGAAGGTCGGCCGGGGGCTCAACCCGAACCCCCGGCTCGAGCCCGTGTAACGTCGCCGAAGGCAATAGCCGTGTCGATCGGCACCGGAGGGCCGACGACACCGCGAGGCGGTTGCCTGGCAGGCGAAACGGCTAGCCCTCCTCGACCTCCTCGCCGACCCGCCCGACCCGCTTGGCGAGCGCCGTCGTGCGCCGCGACAGCCGCGCCTGGCGGGCGTCCAGCCGCGCGAGCCGCCGCTCGAGCGCCGTGATGGCGGCCCCCGCCGCCGCGCCGTAGGCGTCCTGCGCCGGGCCGGGCGACCCGGGTGCCCCCGGGTCGCCGGGTGGCCCCTTGGCGCCCGCGGCGCCGGCCGGGCCGGCCGGTCCGGTCCCGCCCGGGGTCGCGGCGGCCACGCGCGGCGCGAGCGCCTGCAGCGCCGCGAGCGCCGTGCCGGCCACGTCGCCGGTCGCGATCACGCTGCCGGTGCCGAGGCCGAACGCGGTGTTGAACGTGCCGCCGACCGGCCCCACGTGGAACGCGCCGGCGGGTTCGGCCGTCAGCCGGTAGCGGGAGATCGGGACCTTCGCGAGCGCGGCGAGCACCGCGTCGGCGTCGACCGCCGCCTGGAGCTCGGTCGACGCGTCGGGGTGGATGAACACGCCGGCGCCGGCGCCGGCGCGCGGCGCCCCGGCCCGCGTCAGCGTGAGCGCGCCGGTCGGCGCACCGGCGAGCACCCGCAGCGCGGCCCGCTCGCTCGTCGTGTCGAGCACCTGGAGGTGGCTCGCCCCACCCGAGCCCGAGTCGTTCGCCGTGATCTCCCAGTCGTTGCCGGGCTGGGCCCCGGCGCTCGTGTCGCTGAACGCCAGCCGGGTGTTGTTCTCCTTCAGGCGCAGCGTGTCGGACCCGAACGCCTCGCCGTCGAGGCAGTCGAGGCCGGTGCAGTTGCTGCCCTGGACGATGAGATCGTCGGCGACGACCTCGTCGGCGGAGGCCGGCGCGGCGGCGAGCGCCGCAGCGGCGAGCGCGGCGGCCGCGGCGCGCGTGAGGCAACGCATGCCGATCACCCGTCCTGCCGCAGCGTGCGGAGCTGCCGCTCGAGCTGCGCGACCCGGACGCGCAGCCTGCGGTTGCGCTTGCGCAGCCGCCGGTCGGAGCGCTCCAGGCCGCCCAGCTTCGCCACCGCGTCGTCGAACGCGGTGCTCGGGGCGGGGAGGGCCGCGTCGGCGCCGTCGGCGCCGCGGTCGCCCTTCGGGCCCGTCGCGCCGGCCGGCCCTGCGGGCCCCGCCGGCCCTTCGAGGCTCTCGACCTGGGCGGCGAGCTGCTTGGCCGCCGCAAGCGCGACGCCCGCGACATCGGCCGGCGCGAGGTCGGCGCCGGCCCCGACGCCGAAGGCCGCATTGAAGTCCGCCGCGGTCGGCCCGAGGCGCTTGCGGTTCGCCGGGTCGGCGGTGTACTCGTACCTGGCGATCGGGACCGTCCCGAGCGCGGTCACGACGGCGGCGCCGTCGACCGCGGCCGCGCCCTCCGTCGTCGTGGCGTCGACCTGCTGGACGAGCGGGCCGGATCCGAGCCGGACCGATCCGTCGGCCTGGACCCGCAGCGTGTCCGTGGGCGCGCCGGCCGCGATGCGCAACGGCATCGTCCCTGCGGTCGCATCGCCGAACGCGAAGTAGGTTGCCGTGCCCGCGCCGTCCGCGTCGTTGGCGATCAGCTGCCAGTCGGTCGTCGGGAAGCCCGGCGAGGAGCTGGTGTCGGCGAAGCCGACGCGCAGCACGGGGCCCTTGAGGCGCAGCGTGTCGAACTCGAACGACTCGTTGTTCACGCAGCCTGGGCCGGCGCAGAAGCTGCCCTGGGCGATCAGGTCGTCCGGGATGACCTGGTCGGCGGCGGCGGAGGGCGCGAGCGCGAGGGTCGCGGCGAGACCCGCGGCGACGGCGGGCAGCGAACGTCTGGACAAGGAGTGCCTCCTTGGACCTGCGTGGGGGGAAGCTCCAGATGGTGTCAGGCGATCGCACCGCCCGCGTCATGGGTTGCACAGGAACGCTCAGCGTTCCGTATCGTTCCTCCATCCGGACGGGGCGAACACGCAGCTGCCCCGCCTAGAACGCGGAGGCCACCCGCAACAGGAGGACACGATGGATGCTGGGCCCGTGGCACGCTGGGTCGTGCTGCCGGTGATCGGATCGGCGCTCGCGATGGGCGCGAGTGCGGCGGAGAGTCGGGCGGGTGAGTACGCGGTCGCGAACTGCAAGGCCGACAACGCTGGCTACAGCACGGACGCGTTCACGGCGTCCGCGTCGCCCGGGACGCGCGTCGTGCGTGCCTGCGACCCGCATGGGGACGGGCTCCGAGGGCTGATCACCAAGAACGTGACAGGCGTAGGTCAGGTGCCGGTGGGAACCCGTGCCCAGGCGGTGATGACGGCGCCGCCCGGCACGCGGTTTCGCAGGCTCATCTGGGCGGGTTCGATCGACCGTCGGGATTGCCGCTGGGCGCTGCAGCTCTACGCGGACATCCCGGGACAGCGGGCGAGGTCGCTGGTCTCGAAGCCGGCGAACCAGGACTGCCCGCGGACGCCCACGGCCCAGGATTCGGGGATACGGAGCAGGGCGTTCAACGTGGCGGGCGCGACGCGGATCGTTCAGCGGACCGTCTGCGTGGGCGCGGGCAAGCGCGACGCGTGCTCCACGCGCGGCACGAACTACTTGCGCACGCACGAGGCAAAGGTGACGATCGAGGACGTCCAGCCACCTAGCGCGGCGATCATCGGTGACACGCCGCTCGCGAAGGGTGCCTGGGTGAGCGGGACGCAGCCGCTCAACTACGACGCGAACGACAACGCTGGGGTGCAGACGGCCGAGGCCTTCGGCGCCGCCGCCGGGATCCGGCGGGCATCGATCGCCGCCCGTGTGCGACGACGGCCATCCAACGAGCGCGCCGGTCGCGTTCACGCGCGTCATTCCCGTGCCCGAACGGTCTCGGCCAGGTGACGGTCCTGACGCGAGAACCTGCTCGAAGGCACCCAGCACCTGACGGTGCAGGCGCGCGACACGGCCGGGAATCTCCAGCGCCTCGCCTCCTGTGGTGGCGCGCATCGACAACACACCTCCGGCGCGCGCGGACGTCGCGGTTGTCGGCGGTGTCGCGTGGCGCAACCGGAACGGCTTCCTCGTGCAGTGGGCCAACGCGCCGGAACCCGACCGGGCGCCGATCGTCGGCATCGACTACGCCCTCTGCCGCGTCGGGGGCGCGTGTGTCCGCGGCACGCGCACCGGCGCAGGGTTGAACCGCATCAGCCTCGCCGCTCCTGCGCCGGGCGCCTGGACGCTGTCGCTCTGGCGCCGGGACGCCGCCGGCAACGCGAGCGAGCTCGCGGCCTCCGTGCCGGTGCCTCTTCGCTTCGACCCCGACCCGCCGCAGCTGGCGTTCACCCCGCAGGCAGCTCGCCGACCCGGCGCTCGTCTCGGTCGCCGCGACTGACCCGGTCTCCGGCCTCGGCGGTGGCGCGATCGAGATCAGCGCCAGCGGCTCGGGCGTCTGGCAGTCCGTGCCGACGCAGCGCGTCGGCCAGCGCCTCGTCGCGAGGATCGACGACGGCGCGCTCCCGCCTGGCGGGTACCAGCTGCGGGCCCGGGCCGCAGACCACGCCGGAAACGAAGCATCCACGGATCGCCGGCATGGACGGCGAGCCGATGGCGCTCACGCTGCCCCTCCGCGCTGCGACCCGCATGCGCGCGGGCTTCCCTCGATCGTGGACGATCCGCCGCACGGTGCGACGAGGCGGGGAACGGCGCACGGTGCGTCGACGGATCACGAGGCTCCGCGCGTCTCGTCGCATCCGCTTCGGCGAGTCGGGCACCGTGAGAGGACGGCTGACCGACCGTGCGGGCCGCGCAATCGCGGACGCGCCTGTGCAGGTCTGGTCGCGGTCCGCGACGACGCCCGATCAGCAGGTGGCCACGACGCAGACGGACGCGCGCGGCCGATTCAGCTACCGCGTCGACGGCGACCACGTCGCGGATGCTCCGCTTCCGATATCCCGGAACGCAAGCTGTGCTGCCCGTCGAGCGCGCGGTCACCGTGAAGGTTCCAGCTCGGACGTCGCTCCGCCCGAACCGTCATCGGCTCCGCAACGGCCAGGCCGTTACGTTCATCGGGCGGCTCCGTACGCTGCCCGTTCCTGCTGCCGGGCAAGCTCGTGGAGCTGCAAGTGCGGTTCGCGAGCGGGTGGAGTACGTTCCGCACCGTTCGGACGGACGCCCGCGGACGATGGCGCACGCGGTATCGCTTCCAGCGAACCTCGGGGGACCTGCGGTATCATGTTCCGGGCGCGGCTGCCTGTCGAGGCGGGCTATCCCTACGAGGCCGGCGGCTCGCCACGGATCTCCGTGCGGGTCCGCGGGCGCTGATGACGGTCGATCCACGAGAGGAAGCGCGACGCATGCGATCCAGGCTGACCTATGCGAACGTCATGTCGACGCTCGCGGTCTTCATCGCGCTCGGGGGCTCGTCGTATGCCGCCGTGCAGCTCAACGGGCAGGGACCTCCGTAACGCGTCGGTCCCGGCCAAGAAGCTCAAGCCGGACTCGCTCACGGGCCGTCAGATCCGCGAAGCGGCGCCTGGGTCGCGTGCCGGAGGCCCGCGTCGCGCACCGGCTCTGGGGCGGGTTCAAGGCGTACAAGGTGGAGGATCTGATCCAGCGCTGCCCGCCGGACACGTTCGCGACCGCGGACGTCTGCGTCGAGACCGCAGCGCGCGTCGCGCAGCCCTACGTCGGCGCCATGCTCGCCTGCACGGGCACGAACTCGCCGCCGGGCGACGGGCGGCGTCTTCCCACGCATCAGGAGCTACAGGGCCGCGCTCGCCGGCGTGACCCTCGCGCCGGGCGGGGAGCTGACGTCGGAGGTCGTCCCGTCGGCGTCGCGCCCGGGGCGCGTCGACGTGCTCTACGTCACCGACCAGGTGGGCAGCGTGGCGGCGACCACGGACGTGAACGGCGGCGAGAAGGCGTTCCGCTGCGTCGCCGACCCGCACGACGGATAGCCGCGCGCTGCGACCGTTGCGTCTTGATCCCGCATAGCGGGATCAAGGCGCAACAGGTCCTCGCTAGGCGATGGCGGCGCCCGCCTCGCGGACTTCCTCCAGCGCGCGCTCGCCGTCGCCGGGTTGCACCTCGACCGGTCGCACGGCGGAGGAGTCCACCGTCACGTGGAACCCCTCGCGCAGCGCGTCGAGCGCCGTGTTCTTCACGCAGTAGTCCGTCGCGAGACCGACGATCGTGACGTCCTCCACGCCGCGCTCGCGCAGGAGCGCGGCGAGCGGCGTGGCCTGGAAGCCCGAGTAGCCCTCGGTCGCCGGATCCTGGCCCTTGTCGATCACGACGTCGACGAGCGAGCGGTCGAGCGCGTCGTGCAGCTCGGCCCCGGGCGTGCCCTGCACGCAGTGCGGCGGCCACGGACCGCCCTGGGCGGCGAACGAGCCGTGGTCCGGCGGGTGCCAGTCGCGCGTCGCGACGACGAGGTCGTACGCGTCCGAGCGCGCGAGCGCGTCGATCCGCCCGGCGATCGCGTCCCCGTCCGCAACGCCCAGCGCGCCGCCCGGCGTGAAGTCGTTCTGGAAGTCGACGATGACGAGCGCGCGGCCCATCTGCGGGGTCCGCGCTAGAACCGCAGGACGGCGCCGATGCCGCCGTGCATGACGAGGTCGTCGTGGTGGCGGACGACGAGCACCTGCGCCGACTGGGTGATCGCCTGCTCCACCGCCGCGTCGAGCTCGGGCGCGTCGAAGTCCTCGGCGAGCAGCAGGATCTCCACGCGCGCCTCCTCGAGCGCCTTCATGACGCCGTCGGGCCCCGCAGCCCCGCGGTCGCCGCGCCCGATCCCCTGGCGGAAGCGGTCGAGCGCCTCGCGCTCGACGGCCGCGACGTGCCGGTCCACGACCTCGGCGGCCGCCGCCTCGATGTCGGCGACGCTCGAGTTCTCGACGTCCACCCCGATGCGCCCGGCGAGCCGCTCGCGGAGGTACGGATGCAGGCGCTCCTCGACCTGCGGCGCGAGCTCGTCGGGCGCACCGATCACGAGCTGGTCGAACGGCTGCCGCTTGAAGCGCGCGAAGAGCACGTCGAGCGTGTTGCCGAGGTGGTTGAGCTTCTCCTGCTCGATCCCCCGCTGGAAGCGCTTCTGCGACCAGCCGCCCTGGTCGTGCTGGCGGTGCACGTCGTCCTCGATCTGGTCGACCTCCTCGAGCCCCGAGGCGGTGCCGGCGAGGATGCGGCCGAAGCGGCGGTTGACCATGAGGACGCACCAGCGCTCCTCGCTGCCGCCGCGCACGAGCGGCTCGACGCACGGGCGGCGGTCGACCACCGCGCGCGACTCGATCGGGTGCGGCAGCGGGATGACCTCGAACAGGTCGGCGGGGCCGCAGGCGTAGATGGCGAGCCCGTGCGTGCCGTTGGCCGCGACGTCGGACCCCGTGAGCGCCTGCCGGACACGCTCGACGTCGGCGCGGAGCGCCTGGCGCTCGTCGTGGGCGGCGTCCTCGACCCCGTCGGCCTTGTGTGCGGCGGCGGTCACCACGGAGTTGACCTCCGTGGCCCGCGCGGCGGGCGTGCCGAACTCGCTCGGGTCGAGGTTGTAGAACACGGAGAGGACGAGGCCGCGCTCGGGACGCAACCCGGCCAGCCGGCGCAGGCGACCGCGGGTGATCGTGTTGGCTGCCATAGACCCGAGCTACCCCCGCTCTCCTGCGGTCGAACCGGCGTTTGTGACCACGCTTACCTGGGGCCCGCGCGTGGCTCCGGCTTCCGGTGCGTCGGGCGCCGGAACGATCCCGAGCCCGTCGAGGAGCACGAAGAACGCGCGGGCGAACGGCGACTCGGCGGTGGCGGTCCGGACGCGCGCCCAGTCGACCTGCTCGCGCACGGCCCGGGCGATCTCCAGCAGTCCCTCGTAGCGGAGGTGCTGCTCGCTCACGGCCATCAGCTTGGTCACCAGGACGTCCTCGATCGCCATCACGCGCATCTGCATCGAGAGCACCGCCAGGTCGTCGCCGCGTGCGATGACGTCGTCGTCGATCGGGAGGCCCTTGGGCCAGTAGATCAGGTCCACGAGGACTTCGCCATCCCAGGCCTTGACGAGCCACTCCTCGGGCGGGTCCTCGGCGCGCATCCCCACGCCGGTCAGGGCGGCGAGCGCCCGCTCGGCGTCCTCCTGCTTGATCATGAGATCGAGGTCGTGGCGCGTCTCGGGCCCGCCGCGCGCCCAGGACGCCAGGCTGCCGCCGAGCAGGAACGGCACCCCGGCGTCGCGGAGGGCCGACGCCGCCTTCTTCAGGGTGGCCTCGATGGCGGGGAACGGAGGTTCGTCGGCGGTCATGCTCCGGCTCGTACCCGGGTACCGTCCCCGGCATGGGCATCCGCTCGGAGCACGACGCCGGCAGCGACGCCCGCGCGGAGTGCGTGATCCGGATCGCGGCCACCGGTGACATCCACCTCGGCCGCAAGGGCGACGCCGGGCGCTGGGCGGAGGCGTTCGCCGGGCTGCGCGACCGCGTCGACCTGATCCTCCTCGCGGGCGACCTGACGACGCACGGCGAGCCCGAGCAGGCGGCGATGGTCGCGGCGGCGGTGCGCGACGTCGAGGTCCCGATCCTGGCCGTGCTCGGCAACCACGACTGGCACGTCAACCGCCGCGACGAGCTCGTCGCCGCGCTGACCGAGGGTGGCATCGACGTGCTCGAGCGCGAGCACCGCGTGCTCGAGCTGTGCGGCGCGGAGGTCGGCGTCGCGGGCGTGAAGGGCTTCGGCGGCGGGTTCGACGGCGCGCACATCCCCGACTTCGGCGAGCCGCTCATGCGCCGCGTGTACGACGAGTCGATCGCCGAGGCCGACGCGCTCGACGCCGCGCTGCGGGCGATCGCGCTGTGCCCGTTCCGGATCGCGCTGCTGCACTACGCGCCGATCACCGGCACGCTGGAGGGCGAGCGGACCGACATCTGGCCCTTCCTGGGCACGGACCGGCTGGCGGCGCCGCTGCGCGAGCACCATCCCGACCTGGTGCTGCACGGGCACGCGCACGCGGGCACGTTCGCGGGGCAGCTCGGCGAGGTGCCCGTCTACAACGTCTCGGTCCCCGTGCTCGGCGAGGACTTCTGGGTGTTCGAGATGACCGGCGTCCGGCGGACGCCGTCCGAGGTCCACTGACCTACCAGCCCGCGGTGCCGGCCCCGCCCTTGAAGGGCCCGCGGAGGTCGCCCGTGATCCAGCCGCCGTAGAAGTCGCCGGGCTGGGCGCGCACGCGCTCGTCGCCGAGCCACGCGCCGTCCAGGCGGCCCGGGTAGAAGCTGACGTGGTCCACCAGGGCCGCGAAGCGCGCGGTGGGCGCCGGGTAGGACCACGCGCCGCGCCGCACCGTGGCGCCCCCGGCCACCACGTCGTGGTAGGCGGCGCGCCCCTTCCACTCGCACAGCGAGCCGTTGCCCGACGGCTGCAGGACCCCCGGCGCGACGTCCGCGACCGGCACGTAGATGGTCGGCGGATGACTCGTCTCGAGCACGCGCAGCGCGCGGGTCGAGGCGGCGATCTCGACGCCGCCGAGCTCGAGCCGGACGCGCCGCTCGCACGGCACCAGCGCGGGCGGGCGCGGATAGTCCCAGACGTTCTCCATGTCCGCTGTACGGGGATGAGGCCCCCAGTGGATGCCTGCGAACATGGAGGGTCCCATGAGCTCTGAGAATTCCTTCGATGCGCGCGCCGAGCTCGAGGTCGGCGATCGCACGTACGAGATCTACCGCCTCGAGGCGCTCCAGTCGACCTACGACGTCGCGCGGCTGCCGTTCTCGCTGAAGGTCCTGCTCGAGAACCTGCTGCGCAACGAGGACGGCGCCGGCATCCGGCGCGAGGACATCGAGGCGCTCGCGACCTGGGACGCCAGGGACGAGCCGTCCAAGGAGATCGCCTTCACGCCCGCCCGCGTGATCCTGCAGGACTTCACGGGCGTGCCGTGCGTGGTCGACCTCGCCGCGCTGCGCGACGCGATGGCCGACATGGGCGGCGACCCGTCGGCGATCAACCCGCTCGTCCCGGTCGAGCTGGTCATCGACCACTCGGTCCAGGTCGACGCCTTCGGCTCCGCGCAGGCGTTCCGCATCAACGCGGAGAAGGAGTTCGAGCGCAACGGCGAGCGCTACGCGTTCCTGCGCTGGGGCCAGACCGCGTTCGACGGCTTCAAGGCCGTGCCGCCCGACACCGGCATCGTCCATCAGGTCAACCTCGAGTACCTCGCCCGCGTCGTGTTCGACGACGAGCGAAGCGGTGACGAGGCCTCCGGCCGAGGCAGGAGCGTGCTATCCCGACACGCTCGTCGGGACCGACTCGCACACGACGATGATCAACGGCCTCGGCGTGCTCGGCTGGGGCGTCGGCGGCATCGAGGCTGAGGCCGCGATGCTCGGCCAGCCGATGTCGATGCTGATCCCGCGCGTCGTCGGCTTCAAGCTCACCGGCGAGCTGCGCGAGGGCGCGACGGCCACCGACCTCGTGCTCACCGTGACCGAGCGGCTGCGCCAGCATGGGGTGGTCGGCCAGTTCGTCGAGTTCTACGGCCAGGGGATCGCGAACCTGCCGCTCGCCGACCGCGCCACGATCGGCAACATGTCGCCGGAGTTCGGCTCGACCTGCGCGATGTTCCCGATCGACGCCGAGACGCTGCGGTACCTCGAGTTCTCCGGCCGCACGGCCGACCACGTCGCGCGCGTCGAGGCCTACGCGAAGGCGCAGGGCATGTGGCACGACGCCGACAGCGAGGAGCCGACCTACTCCGAGACGCTCGAGCTCGACCTCGGCGAGGTCGTGCCCTCGCTCGCGGGCCCCAAGCGGCCCCAGGACCGGGTCGCGCTGACCGAGGCCAAGGCCTCGTTCCGCCTCGCCCTGGAGGACCTGCTGCCGACCGAGCACACGGAGGCCGACGAGGGCAGCGAGGAGTCCTTCCCGGCGTCGGACCCCCCGGCCACGAACGGCGACTCGGGCCACGACCACAGGCCCGAGCCGGCGGGCGAGACGCAGACGGGCGGCGTGCAGGTCGCCGACCGCGTCTCGGAGGTCGTCGAGCTCACGCTCGAGGACGGCACGGAGACCCAGCTCGACCACGGGCACGTGGTGATCGCCGCCATCACGTCGTGCACGAACACGTCGAACCCCTCGGTGATGGTCGCCGCGGGGCTGCTCGCCCGCAACGCGGTCGAGCGCGGCCTGACGTCCAAGCCGTGGGTCAAGACCTCGCTCGCTCCGGGCTCGAAGGTCGTGATGGAGTACTACGACGAGGCGGGCCTGATCGAGCCGCTCGAGGCGCTCGGCTTCCACCTCGTCGGCTACGGCTGCACGACGTGCATCGGGAACTCGGGCCCGCTGCCCGAGGTGATCTCGGACGTCGTCACCGCGCACGACCTCAACGTCGTGTCGGTGCTCAGCGGCAACCGCAACTTCGAGGGCCGCATCAACCCCGACGTGAAGATGAACTACCTCGCGTCGCCGCCGCTCGTGGTCGCCTACGCGCTCGCCGGGACGATGGACGTGGACCTGCTCGACGAGCCGCTCGGCCAGGACAAGGACGGCGACGACGTCTTCCTCAGCGACATCTGGCCGTCGTCGGAGGAGGTCGGGCGCGTGGTCGAGCAGGCCGTCCGCTCGGAGATGTTCCAGAAGTCCTACGGCGAGGTGTTCGACGGCGGGCCGGAGTGGAACGCGCTCGAGGTCCCCGAGGGCGACCGCTTCGCCTGGGACGAGGACTCGACCTACGTGCGCCGCCCGTCGTTCCTCGAGGACGTGCCGGCCGAGCCGGAGCCGCGCGGCGACATCGAGGGCGCGCGCGTGCTGGCGCTGCTCGGCGACTCGGTGACCACGGACCACATCTCGCCGGCGGGCAACATCAAGCAGGGCTCGCCGGCGGCGCTCTACCTCAACGAGCACGGCGTCGAGAAGCAGGAGTTCAACTCCTACGGCGCGCGCCGCGGCAACCACGAGGTGATGATGCGCGGCACGTTCGCGAACATCCGCCTGCGCAACCTGCTCGCGGGCCGCGACGACCTCGTCGGCGGGCTCACGCTGAAGCTCCCGGAAGGCGAGCAGATGCCGATCTACGACGCTGCGATGCAGTACGCGGAGGAGGGCACGCCGCTCGTCGTGCTCGCCGGCAAGGAGTACGGCTCGGGCTCGTCGCGCGACTGGGCGGCGAAGGGCACGAACCTGCTCGGCGTGCGCGCGGTGATCGCGCAGTCCTTCGAGCGCATCCACCGCTCCAACCTGGTGGGCATGGGCGTGCTCCCGCTCCAGTTCGCCGACGGCGACTCGGCCGAGTCGCTCGGCCTGACCGGCGAGGAGGAGTTCTCGATCGCCGGGATCGAGAACGGGGAAGCCAAGGAGGTCACGGTCCGCGCGGACGACAAGGAGTTCACGGCGCGGGTCCGGATCGACACCCCGAAGGAGGTCGAGTACTTCCAGCACGGCGGCATCCTCCCGTTCGTGCTGCGGCAGCTGCTCGAGCGGGGCGGGTGAGCCTGGCGCTGGCCGCGGTCGTGGCGGCGCTCGCCGCCGCGCCGCCGCTGCCCGCCGCGGCCGAGCGCCCGACGGCCGCGGTGCCGATCGTCGTCGGCGGCTACGGCATCACGCGCGGGCACCTGCGGCACTGGACGGACCTCGCGGCGCACGCGAGCGGCCGAGCGGACCGCCGCAGGCTGCGCGCCCAGGCCGCCGGTCTGCTGATCTCCTACCGCTGGGTCGGCGGCGAGGCGGCGGAGCGCGGCCTCCGCGTCGCACCCGCGGAGGTGCTGCAGGCCTTCCGCGAGCAGCGCGACCAGGCGTTCCCGCGCCGGCGCGCATACCGGCGGTTCCTGCGCGACTCAGGGCAGACGCGCGCGAACCTCCTCTTCCGCGTCCGGCACCAGCTGCTCTCCGACCGGGTGCGCGAGCAGGTGGTCGGCGACGCACCGACGCCGGAGGAGCAGCAGGCGCGGCTCGACGCGTTCGTCCAGGCGTTCAACGCGAAGCGGCGCGCCCGGACGGCGTGCCTGCCGCCCTGGGTCGACGCGTTCCACTGTCAGCCGACGGCGCGCAGCCGCGGCGACGCGACCCCGTCGGCGCGCACGCGGTTCTTGCCCTCGGCCTTCGCGCGGTACAGCGCCGCGTCGGCGGCGTCGATCAGCCCCGGGGCGTCGGCGATGCCGCCGCCCAGCGCGGCCACGCCGCACGACGCGGTGAGCCGCAGCGGCGCGCCCTCGGGCGAGACCACCTCGCTCGCCGCGATCGCCGCGCGCAGCCGCTCGGCCAGCGCCATGGTCGCCGCGAGATCGCCGTGGACGACCACCGCGAGCTCCTCGCCGCCGTAGCGGGCGGGCTCGTCGGTCGTCCGGCAGACGCTGCGCAGGCAGGCGCCGAGCGCCTTGAGCACGCGATCGCCCGTGAGGTGGCCGTGGCGGTCGTTGATCGCCTTGAAGTCGTCGATGTCCAAAAGGATCAGGCCGGCGGGCTCGGCGTGGCGCTCGTGGCGCGCGACGGCGGCCCCGAGCAGCTCCTGCAGGCGGCGGTGGTTCGCGAGGCCCGTCAGCTCGTCCGTGACGGCCTGACGGCGCAGCGCGGCGTGGCGTTCGGCGTGACCGGCCGCGACCGAGGCCTGCTCGCACAGGTGGTCGAGCAGCTCGCGCTCCTCGTCGTTGAACGGGGCGGAGCGGCGGGCGATGCCCACGACCCCTGCGGGCGCGCCGGGGGTGCCGATCGGCCGCGCCAGCGCCCAGGCGCCGTCGACCATCGCCTCGGACGGCGCCTTCGTGCACGCGGCGCGCCGCTCGGCCGCCTCGAGCGCCGGCGCGCAGGCCGCGTCCTCGTGCGCAGCCGCGCGCAGGCCGTCGGCCGTGCTCGCCCGGCCGCCGTCCGCGTCCAGCGCGTCGACCGACGCCCGCATGGTGATGGTGAGCAGCGCCTCGGTGTCGAGCGTCGAGGCGAAGGCCTCGCCGATCCGCTGCACGGCGATGCGCAGCCGCCGGCGCTCGCGCTGCAGCGCGGCGAGGCGGGCGTGCGCGCGGGCGATGCGGATGTCGCGGTCGCGGGCGAGCGCGAACAGCAGCAGGGTGATGCCGAGCAGCAGCAGCGGCGCGACGGACAGCTCGTCGATCGCGTACGCGGCGGCCACGCCGGCGGGCAGGAGCATCGCGTCGACGCTCCACACCGTGCGCATCACGCGGAGCTGCAGTGCGGTGGAGATCCCGTGCGCGAGGCGCTCGCGGAGCGTCGCGGAGGCGATCTCGAGCGGGATCTGCGCCGCGAACGCGACGGCGAACAGCCACAGCGGCGCCTCGTCCGGACCGGGAGCGCCGGCGGCGAGGAACACGAGCGCCGGCCCGACCGCGTGCCATGCGTCGCCGCCGGCCGTGAACAGCCGGTCCGGCCAGCTGCGCCCGGCCGCCCACGCGCCGAGCGTCCCCAGCGCAAGCCCGAGGAACACGAGCAGGGGCACGGTCGCCGGCGCCGCGACCACGAGCAGCGGCGGCAGGAACAACTGGGTCGGGACGACGTAGCCCGCGCCGACGGGGAACTCGACGCGCGCCGCGATCGCGTAGGCGCCGACGACCGCGAACGCCACCCAACCCGACACGGCCTCCTCGCCCGACGCGGCCCAGAGGCCGAGCGCGGCGAGGCAGAACGCGAGCGTGGCGACGAGCTCGGCCCGCAGCTCCGCACCCTTCAGCCGGCGGCCGCGCCGCGACCACGAGTCCTCGAGCAGCTGCTCGGCGTGGTCGGGCTCGGCGATCGGGGCAGGACCCGGTGCGAGCGCAGCCGGCTCCTGCCGGCGGATCACTTGCGGTACGGATCGATGAAGACGTCGTCCACGGCCCAGTCGCCGCCCACGGCGGTGAACAGCACCTGCGCCGTCGTCTCGCCCGAGTCGGGGAGCGGCAGGTCGCGCATCAGCCGCACGCGCGGAGACGCCGTCCAGTACTGGATGCCGGCGAGCGTCCACATCTGCCACGTCTGCGTCCCGCCCCAGCGGTCGCGGAAGCGGACGGACACGTTGAGTGAGCCGGGGACGTTCGCGTTCAGGGGCCGCGCGACGAAGCGGAAGTCGGGGTGGCGCACGTCGGCGCAGAAGGTGGGCGACATGACCGTCGCGCCCTGGCGGATCCGCAGCGACTGGTAGTCGCCGCCGCCGGCGAGGTAGAACGGGTCGTTGCCGTACATCAGGCCGCCGCCCGTCCATGACGTGCGCGAGCCCTCGAAGTCGCCGCCCGCGGCCAGGAAGTAGTCACCGGTGTCGCCCCACGGCGCGAAGACCATGCTCGTCGGGAAGTCCGGGCAGGCCGCGCTCGCGGCGCCGGGGAACGCGCCGATGACGAGGGCCAGCACGGCGAGCCAACGGGCCATGCGTCCGGTGCGTTTGCGGTGGTCTTCCATGTTCCGGCTGACTCCTCTTGATCCTTTGGGTGCCCCGGATCGTCTGTTCGGATCGGGGCGACGCACCGGCTTCTTGAGTCAGACGTGCGTCCAGCGCCGCAGTCCGCGGTCCGGGTCTCGACGGATGTCCGACGTGTCAGGGGCGTGATGGGGGCGAATCCGGCGTATCGCTAGAGTGCGCCGACCCATGCCCGTGCCAGACGTCCTCCGAAACCTGCTCACCGCCCCGGGCCCTTCGGGCTACGAGCAGGCGGCCTCGGCCGTGTTCCGCGACGCCGCCGCCGCGTTCGCCGAGGTGACCCACGACAGCGTCGGCTCCAGCGTCGCGCGCGTGAAGGGGACGGCCGGCGGCCCGCTGCTCGCGGTCGTCGGCCACATCGACGAGATCGGCCTCATCGTCCACCACATCGACGACGACGGCTTCCTCTGGTTCAGCGGCGTCGGCGGGTGGGATCCGGTGATCCTCGTCGGCCAGCGCGTGGAGCTGGCCACCCGCGAGGGCATCGTGCCCGGCGTGGTCGGCAAGAAGCCGATCCACCTGCTCAAGGACGAGGAGCGCACGAAGGCCCCCGAGCTCAAGCACCTGCACATCGACATCGGCGCCAAGGACGGCGACGACGCGCGCGCCCGCGTCCGCATCGGCGACGTCGCCGTGATCGCGGGCGAGCCGGTCGAGTACCCACACGGCCGCCTCGTCTCGCGCTCGATGGACAACCGGCTCGGCTGCTTCGTGGCCTTCGAGGTCGCCCGGCTCGTGTCCGAGGCCGGCGGCTCGCCGGGTGACGTCGCGGCGCTCGCGGTGACCCAGGAGGAGATCACCTTCGCCGGCGCGCGCACCTCGGCCTACACGCTGCGCCCCGACGTGGCGATCGTCGTCGACGTGACGTTCGCCACCGACCCGCCCGGCTCCGACGAGAAGGAGCTCGGCTCGCACAAGTTCGGCAGCGGGCCGGTAGTGGGCCGCGGCTCGACGCTGGACCCGCAGGTCTTCGAGCTGCTGCACGCGGCCGGCGAGGAGGCGGGAATCCCGTTCACCGTCGCCGCCTCGGCGCGGTACACGGGCACCGACGCGGACGCCATCCACCTGTCGCGCGGCGGCATCCCGACCGGGGTCGTGTCGATCCCGCTGCGCTACATGCACTCGCCGGTCGAGATGGTGCAGCTCGACGACGTGGACAACACGGCGAAGCTGATCGCCGCTTTCGCGCAGAAGCTCACCGCGGACATCTCGTTCCTCCGCTGAAGGCCCTCCTCCTGCTCTGGGACATCGACGGCACGCTGCTCCAGCGTGCCTCGACGGAGCACTCGGCCGCGCTCCGGCGCGCGGCGGGGGCGGTGCACGGCGTCCCGCTCGACGGCGTCGACGTGGAGGCGGCGGGGCGCACGGACACCGCGATCGCGCGCGACCTGCTCCGCGCCGCCGGCATCGGCGACGACCGGATCGACGCGCGCGCCGCCGAGGTCGAGGCCGCCGCCGTCAGGGCCTACGAGGAGCTGTGCCCGCCCGACCTCTCCGCGCGCGTCGCTCCGGGCGTGCCCGAGGCGCTCGACGCGCTCGCGGCCGAGCCGGACGTCTACCGGCTCGCGCTCGTGACCGGGAACCTCGAGCCGGTCGCGCGGCGCAAGCTCGCCAGCGCCGGGCTCGGCGCCTACTTCGAGCCGGGACAGGGCGGCTTCGGCTCGGACGCCGAGGACCGCGGCCTGCTGCCCGCGATCGCGCGCGAGCGGGCCGGCGGCTGGGAGCGGGCGCGCACCGTCGTGATCGGGGACACCCCGCGCGACATCGCCTGCGCGCGCGTCGACCGCGTCCGCGTGATCGCGGTCGCCACCGGCCCCTTCGGCGCCGAGGCGCTGGCCGGCGCGGACGCCGTCGTGGACGACGCCCGCGCCGTGCTGCCGGTGCTCGCCGACTGGGCGACCGGCTAGGGGCGCACCACCTGCGCCGCGCCGCCGCCGCGGCGGACCGGTTCGGCGGCCGCGAGGAAGCCGCCGCCCGGCAGGAACTCGATGCCGGTCGCGGCGCCGATCTCCGCCGGCACGCCGAACGCGTGGCCCCTGGCGCCGAGCGCCGTGCCGTAGGCGCCGATGAAGGCCTCCTCCGCCGCCGTCGTCGGGGCGTTGCGCTGGCTCGCCCGCGGGTCGGCGATCGCCTGCGGCAGCGTGCGGCCGAAGTCGATCCGCTCCGTCAGGATCTGCAGCACCGTCGTGATGATCGTGGCCCCGCCCGGCGAGCCGACGGCCAGGAACGGGCGCCGGCCGCGCTCCACGTACGTCGGGGCGATCGAGGAGCGCGGCCGCTTGCCGCCCTCCGGTGCGTTCGGGTGATCCTGCTCGCCGATGTTGAAGTCCGTCAGCTCGTTGTTGAGCAGGAAGCCCCAGCCGGGCACGACGATGCCGTTGCCGCCCGTGGACTCGATCGTGAACGTGTAGCTCACGACCATGCCGTGCTTGTCGGCGACCGTGAGGTGCGTCGTCGACTGCGCGGGCGAGAAGAACGACGTGCCGCGCGCGGCGCCGTGGCCGCGGCCCCGCTGGTACGCCCAGGGATCGCCGGGGGGCACCGGCGACGGTGCGGCGGTCTCGCCGATCAGGCGCGCCCGGTCCGCCGCGTAGGCGTCCGAGAGCAGCCCGCGCAGCGGGACGGGCTCGTAGCGCGGGTCGGCGAGGAACACGTTGCGGTCGGCGAACGCGAAGCGCGACGCCTCGAGGAAGTAGTGCAGCTTGTCCGCGTCGGACTTCGCCGGGTAGCCCGGGATGTGCTCGAGCAGGTTGAGCGCCTCACCGACCGTCGAGCCGCCGGAGGACGGCGGGCCCATCGAGTAGACGTCGTAGCCGCGGTAGTCGACGCGGGTCGGCTCGCGCCGCTCCACGCGATAGCGGGCGAGGTCCTCGACGGTCAGCAGCCCCGGCCGCCAGCGCTTGTCGGCGTTCGCCCCGACCGGGGGCCGCTGGGCGGCCGCCGCCATCGCCTCGGCGATCGGGCCGCGATAGAAGCCCTTGCGGGCGCCGTACCGGGCGATGCGCTCGTACGCCCTGGCCATGTCGGGGTTGCGCAGCACGGACTCGGCGTCCTTCGCGGTCCCGTCGGGGTCGAGGTACAGCGCCGCGGTGGAGGGGATGTCGTCGAACCACTCGATGTTCGGCGTGATCTGCGCGTTGAACGTGTCGTCGACGACGAAGCCGCGCCGCGCCACGTCGATCGCCGGCGCGAGCGCGCGGCGCAGGTCCCAGCTGCCGTAGCGCTTCAGCGCCGCCTCCCATGCGGCCGGCGTGCCGGGCGTGCCGGCGGAGAGCCCGCTGTAGCGCGCGTCGTTGAACGGGAGCACCGCGCCGTTCTCGAAGAACGAGTCGGGCCGCATGCGGGCGGGCGCCGTCTCGCGCGAGTCGATCGTCGTGACCTTGCCCTTCGGGGTGCGGATGACCATGAAGCCGCCGCCGCCGATGCCGCACGAGAACGGCTCGGTGACGCCGAGCACCGCTGCCGCCGCGACCGCGGCGTCGACCGCGTTGCCCCCGCGCCGCAGGACGTCGCGCGCCGCGCCGGTGGCGACGCTGTCGACCGTGGCGGCCGCCCCGCCGGTCCCGACCGCGGTGGGCTGCGTCGTGTGCTCGTATGGATCCGCGCCGGCCGCGACCGGCAGCGCGAGTGCCGCGCCGACTGCGAGCAGCGCGAACAGCGTCCCCCTGCGCATGTGTGCCTCCCGTGCGTTGACGAGTGGTGCGTACCCTCAGGGCAGGGCGGCCACGCGGAGGATGTCGGCACTCCGGGCGCCGCCGCTCACGACGCGCAGGCGCGTGACGTAGGCGGCGTCGGCGGTCAGCGCCGTGCTCCAGAGGGTGGCGACGACGCCCGGCGCGGACCGGGGCGGGAGCCGCGGGCGCCGGCCGCGGTAGCCCTGGCGGTGCCGGTGGCGGCCGTGCTCGTGCTCGACGTCGCGCCGTCCGGAGGACGGGAAGACGAGCAGCGCGCGGTCGTCGATCGGCCGGCCGGGGCCGACCGGCCCCATGCGCAGCTCCTGCTGGCGGCCGGTGGCGCGGACGTAGAGCAGGCGCGCGCCGTCGGTCGACGGGTTCGTCAGCGTGGCGATCGGCTCGGCGCGCAGCAGCTGCTGCGCGCCCGTGGCGGCGTCGATCGCGAGCACCCGGCTGCCCGCCGGTCCGGCGACGTGGCACAGGACGGTCCCCCCGAGCAGGGCGGGGCGGCCGATCTCCGTCGGCGCGGGCGACTCGAGCAGCAGCCGCGGCTCGCCGCCGGCGAGCGCGCGCGCCCAGAGCCGGTCGGTCCCGGCGGGGTCGCGGGCGCGCCAGGCCAGCACGCGGTCGGAGACGGCGATGACGCCGGCCCCGGGCGTGGCCAGGCGGTCGCGGTCGCGGAACGTCGCCGCGTCGGCGAGGACGGTGCCGTCGCCGTCGATCCAGGCGATCCGGCTGCCGGCGAGCGCCGGGTGCGTGCCGGGGACGGCGACGTTCCCGCCGCCGCGGGCGAGCAGCGCGACGCCGCCGGGCCGCTGCCACGCGACGCGGCCGCCCCCGGCCGCCGGGTCGTAGGCGCCGCCGGCGAACAGCGCGAAGCCGGTCTGGCGCCTGGCGGCGCTGCGCGCCTCCCCGCTCACGTCGGCAGCGTCCCCAGCACGGCGGCGACGGCCGCCAGGGCGACGGCGTCGACGCGGCGCAGGCCGAGCAGGATCGCCGGCCGCTCGCACATGGCGGCGGTGACGGCGCCGCCGCGCCCGGTCCCCGCGAACGGGGCCAGCGCGATCACCGGCAGCGCGCGGCCGGCGCCGAACGCCAGCCCCATGCCGACGCCCAGCGCCGGGTCGCCCAGCGCGATGCTCGCGCCGGCGAGCGCCCACACCGCGAAGGAGAGGACGAAAGTGGTGAAGCCGAGGCCGAGCAGCACGCCGTAGCCGGCCGCGGCGAGCGGGACGGGCAGCACGCGCCGCCACGCCTCCGGGACCTGGCGGCGGATCTGCGGGGCGATCCGCAGGCCGCGCGCCTCGCCCACCGCCGCGGCCACCGCGACGACGGCGGCCGCGCCGACCGCTCCCGGCCCGCCGGCCCCGAGCGCGGCGCCGGCGAGCGCGAGCCCGCCGAACGTGAGCGCGCCGCCCGCGAGCGCGCCGAGCGCGAAGGTCAGCGACGCGGCGAGCGACGTGCGCAGCCGGCGCGCGTACCCGTGCGGGGCCAGCGTCTCGACCATCGAGAAGCCGCACGGCGACCACGCGCCGGTCAGGCCCGCGGCGAGCGCGGCGGCGACGAGGCAGGCGGTCAGCACGGGACCGAGCTCTGGAAGTACATGACGCAGAACACCTTCCGGTCGTCGTAGCAGTAGCCCTTGAGCGCGCGGTCGCCGTTGATCCGCCGCGGCTGCGCGGCGCAGCAGTCGACGAGCTTGCGCACGTTGCCGTGGCAGCAGCGGTACCAGGCGCCGTCCGTGCGCACGCGGAACCCGAACGCCGCACCCGTGGCCTTGCACACCGCCGAGCGCGGCGCGGGCGGCAGCGGGCGGCCCTCGAGGTCGGTGAGCGGGACGCCGGCCTCGTCCACGGGCCGCCCGACCCCGTCGATCAGGCGCCCGAGGTCGTCCACCTTGCGCCCGTCGCGCGCGCGCAGCGGCAGGCCCCTGCGGTCGATCCGCGGCAGCCCGGTCGGGTGCGGGCAGCCGTCGGTCGTGTAGATGTGGCCGCAGAAGTGGTACGCGTCCGCGTCGCCGGGCCGGACCACGGCCCCGACCATGCCGGCGCCGGCCGCGGTCGCGGTCGCCGCGCCCGCGCGGGAGAGGAACGCGCGCCGCGAGGTGCCGGATCCGGGCCGGCGCGCCCGCGCGGCCGCGAGCACCGAGTCCAGCTGGCGCGGGTCGTTGACGGTCCCCTTGGCGAGCACGACGCCGCCCGGGCCGAGCGCGATCGCGAACGGCGCCCCGGGCACGCGCCCGGCCGCCCACGCCTCGGGCGCCTCGACCTCGTCGAAGCGGCGCACGGCCACCCCGTCGCCGGCGAGCGCGTCCGCGGCGGGGGCGAGCTTCCGGCAGAGCCCGCAACCCGGGCTGGTGAACAGCGCCAGGCGGATCCCGTCGCCGCCGAACCACTCCTCCAGCCGGCTCGTCGCGCCCAGCGGCGGACCCTCGCCGTCGACCTCCAGCGCCCCGCGCGGCGCGGCGCGGCGCCCGCTCGCGAGCACGACCGCCGCCGCGGCGGCGGCCGCCGCGGCGACGAGCGGGATCCCCGGCCCCGGCCCCGCGAGCGGCAGCGCCGCGCAGGACACCGCGAGCAGCGCGGTGCGGCCCGCCGAGGCCCGCGAGAGCCGCCCGCCGGCGCCGAAGCAGCCGCACGGCGCGCCCTCGTTGCCCTGCGCGAGGGCGACGACCTGGAAGAGCAGGAAGCCGGCGAGCACGATGCCGGCGGCGTAGGGGGCGGCGGGCACGCCCGCGGCGATCCCGGCGGCGAGGCCGGCCTCCAGCGCGATCAGCCCGGCCCACGCGGGCGCCGCCAGCCGGCCGGGGATCCCGTACGCGGCCAGCGCGACGGTGGCGCCGGTCCGGTCGGCCGCCTTCAGGGCGGCGGCCGCCAACAGCACGACGGCCGGCACGAGCCACACGATCGCGCTCATGGGTGCGGCAACATAGCGGCCGCCCCTGAGTTGCGGCGGCAGCAGTCGTCCTCAACCCGGCGGATCGCATTGCCGATAGGTGTTCTCATGCTGACCTGCCGGCCCGGGCACCTCGCGTGAACGCGATGACTCCCGCCCGAGCCTGGCGCGACCGCCTCCCCCGCGGACAGACCCTGCCGCCCGAGCTGTGGGCACGGCGCCACCGCGCCATGACGCTGGTCCTGTGGCTGCACGTCCCGGCGCTGTTCGCCTTCGCGCTCGCGACCGGCAACGCGCTCGGGCACGGCCTGTTCGAGATCGTGCCCGTCACCGCGTTCGCCGTCGCCGCTGGACGCCCCGTGCTCGGGCGCCGCGGCCGCTCCGCCATGGTTTGCATCGGCCTGCTGACCGCGTCGAGCATCCTCGTGCACCTCTGGGGCGGCCGGATCGAGGCGCACTTCCACTTCTTCGTGATGGTGACGCTGCTGGCGACCTACGAGGAGTGGTTCCCTTACCTGCTCGCGTTCGTCTACGTGCTGCTCCATCACGGGGTGATGGGCGCGCTGGACGCGGCGTCCGTGTACGACCACGCCGCCGCGCAGTCGCACCCGTGGCGCTGGGCGGCCGTCCATGCGCTGTTCATCAGCGCGCTGGGCGTGGTGAACATCGTGTCGTGGCGGATGAACGAGGACGCGCGCGCCGCGAGGCGCGAGAGCGACATGCGCTTCCGCTCGGCGTTCGAGGACGCCCCGATCGGCATGGCCATCGTCGCCCTCGACGGCACGATGCAGCGCGTCAACGCGCGCCTCTGCGCGACGACGGGCCACGACGAGGCGTTGCTCGTCGGCGTGGGCCTCGATGTCCTCATGCTCGAGGAGGACCGCGACGGGTTGCCGTGGCCGGCGGAGACCGGCGAGGTGGAGCGGCGCTTCGCGCGCGCCGACGGCGGCGTGGGCTGGGCGCTGTGGCAGCACTCGCTCGTGCGCGACGCGGCCGGCGCGCCCGCGTACTGGGTCTCCCACGTGCTCGACATCTCGGCGCGCAAGGGGGTCGAGCGTGAGCTCGACCACCAGGCCCACCACGACCCGCTCACCGGCCTGCCGAACCGGTCGCTGTTCCTGCACCGGCTGCGCGAGCTGATCGCCGCGGGCGGCGATGACGTCGCCGTGCTCTTCATCGATCTCGACAACTTCAAGGTGGTCAACGACTCGCTCGGCCACGGAGCGGGCGACGTCCTGCTCCAGGTGGTCGCGGAGCGGATGCGCCGCGTGCTCCGGCCCGGCGACCTGCTCGCCCGCTTCGGCGGCGACGAGTTCGCGGTGACGATCGCAGCCGGTGGCGAGACGGCCGCGCGGCGCGTGGCCGACCGGCTCGCGAGGGCACTGTGCGCGCCGATCGAGCTCGACGGCCGGCAGCGCTACGTGACGGCGAGCTTCGGCGTCCGCAGCGCGCGCTCCGAGGCGGCCGACCCCGAGGCGCTGCTGCGCGACGCCGACGCCGCCATGTACCGCGCCAAGGAGCTGGGCAAGGCGCGCTGCGAGATCTTCGACGCGTCCATGCGCGAGCGTGCCGTCGAGCGCCTCGACCTGGAGGGCGCGCTCCGCCACGCGCTGGTCCGGGACGAGCTGCGGGTGGTGTACCAGCCGCAGGTCGAGATGGCCAGCGGCCGGATCGTCGGCGCCGAGGCGCTGCTGCGCTGGGCGCACCCGCAGCGTGGGCTGATCGGCCCGGCGACGTTCATCCCGATCGCGGAGCAGACCGGGCTCATCGTCCCCATCGGCGCCCACGTCCTCAATGTGGCCTGCGCACAGGCGGCGGCCTGGGAGCGCGAGCACGCCCGGGAGCTGAGCATCTGCGTCAACGTCTCTCCGCGCCAGCTCGCCGACGACTCGTTCGCCGGCATCGTCGAGGACGCGCTGGCGGCGACCGGCCTGGCGCCCGGCCTGCTCTGCCTCGAGATCACCGAGAGCGCGGTGATGGCCGACCCGGCCGCGGCCACCGCGGTGCTGGAACGGCTGAAGGCGATCGGCGTGCGGCTGGCGATCGACGACTTCGGCATCGGCTATTCGTCGCTCTCCCAGCTCAAGACGCTGCTCCCCGTCGACACGATCAAGATCGACAAGTCGTTCGTCGACGGCGTCACCGGCGATGGAGAGGACCACGCGATCGTCGACGCGGTGTTGCGGCTGGCGGCCGGACTCGGGCTCGCCGCCATCGCCGAGGGCGTCGAGACCAGCGAGCAGGTCCACGCGCTGCTCGACCTGGGCTGCTCGCTCTCGCAGGGCTATCACTTCGCGCGGCCGCAGGCCGCCGCCGAGATCGACCGACTGTTCGAGCTCGGCGAGCTCGCCGGCTACGCCCAGTAGCCGTCGCCGCCGACGGGCGTGAACCGTGCGACCTTCGCGAGCTGCTCGCGCACGTCGGGGATCTCGCGGTCGCAGACGGCCGCGACCTCCGCGGTGGCGAGCGGCATGCCCGCCCAGGCGAGGACCGCCTGGACGTCCTCGGGGTCGGGACGCCGCTCCAGCTCGGGCGCGAGGTTGGCGATCGCCGCCTCGTAGGCCTCGACGGGCCGGAACCCCGGCAGGTCGACCCGGTTCGCGGTCGGCCAGTCGGCCGGCGGCGGCGTCGTGCGCTCGAGCTCGTAGCTGGGGCACGTGTAGCGGCGCTCCTCGTCCGGCCCGCCGAGCTTGTAGTCCTGCGCGCGGGAGGCGGGCGACGGGCTCCGGGCGGCGCGCATGTCCTCGCGCAGCGCGGCCTCGGTGGCCGGGTCGCGCACCCAGCCGTCGAGCTCGACGGGGTCGATGCCCGCCTCGGTCGCGGCGCGGGCGATCAGGTCGCGGTCGTCGAGCGCGCCGCCGGCGAAGGCGAGCACCCGCAGCCGGCGCAGCAGGGCGCCGCAGCGGTCCTCGGAGCGCAGCCGCGCGGCCACGACGGCCCGGCACGCGTGCACCGTCGCCGCCACGCGGGGCGGCGGCGTCCACGCCATCGGCATCCCGTAGCGCGCGTGCAGCGCGCGGCGGCCGTCGGCGATCCGCTCGGGCGAGAGCTCCGCGTCCGGCTCCTCCGACAGCACGACCAGATGGGTGCTCCAGTGCAGCTGATCGCCGTAGAGCCAGCGCAGGCGCAGGCGCTGGCGCTCGGCCGAGAACGCGAACGGGCAGCCGGGGTCCGTGAAGTGCCGGATCCGGACCGGCGTACCGTTTGCACCCATGCCCGGAGGCTAGCGACCGCTCAGCAGTTGGTCGGCCGCCCGCCGAACCTGCGGCACAGCGACGTCACGCGCGGCACCGCGGCGCCCGTCACGTCGTAGCGGATCTGACGGCCGAAGTAGCGCCGGTTGGTGAGCACGAGCTCGATCCGCCGTCCCTTGGGGAACCGCTTGCCGCGGACGTGGCGGTTGAGCGACAACGTCTTCGTGCGCTTGCGGATCTTCTTCTCGACGCGCTCGAACGGGCAGCGGAAGCCGAAGCACTTGAGCTCGACGAGCGTGCCCTTCGGGAGGTCGGAGACCACGAAGCGGATGCCGATCAGGTCCTGCCCCGACAGCCGCCAGCGGTTGGACACGGTCGACTGGAGCAGCGGCAGCGGGAACGAGCGGCCGTCGCAGTCGTCGTCCTTGTCGTTGCCGGGGATCTCCTTCTTGCCGGGACGCTTGCCGGCGTCGGCGTCGTCGCAGTCGAGCGGGGAGGGCGTGCCGTCCCCGTCGCGGTCGGCGAACAGCTCGTCGCCGCTCGTGCAGTTCTCGTCGATGCCGTTCTGCGGCACGTCCACCGCGGTCGGATGGACGGCGGGCGCCGCGTCGTCGCAGTCGGCCGGCTTCGCCCAGCCGTCGTGGTCGGCGTCGCGCTCGAGCGCGGCGTCGACGGTGGCGGCCTCGCAGCCCGAGACGCTGTCGATCGTGTCGGCCACGACGGTGTCGGCGCCCGGGCCGCACGCGGCGCCGTCGGCCGTGCCGTCGCGGGTGACGAGCTGGTCGGCCCCGCTGCCGCCGCGCAGGAGGTCGGCGCCCGCGCCGCCGTCCAGCATCGCGCCGATCGTGACCGACGCGGCGAGGGTGAGCACGTCGTTGCCGCCCTCGCCGCGCATGACGATCGCGGTGACGCCGGCCTGCGGGCAGACCGCGCCCGGGCAGCCGGGTCCGGCGGCCGCTCCGGCGAACGTCACGCTCCCACCGCCCTGGGTCACGGACACCGCCTCGTTCCCGCCGTCGCCCGCGAACGTGATCACCCCCGCGCTCGAGGACACCGTCCCGGCGACGGCGACGCCGGGCGCGGCCAGCACCAGCGCGAGCGCGAGCACGACGCGTCTCAGCATCGCTTCGCCTTCTTCTTGCCCTCGCGGCAGGTGCGCTTGAGCGCCGGGACGTCGAGCGGCCGCACGCTGAGCGTGACCGTCACCGAGATGAAGTTCGGAGCCTTGACGACGATGCGCAGCCTGGCGCCGGGGCGCAGCCGCGCGCCGCGGAACCAGCGCGTGAGGTCCTCGCCGCGGTTGTCCGCGGCGACCTTGCGCCGCTTGCGCTTGAACGGGCAGCCGCGGCCCCGCCCCTCGCAGCGGAGCGTGATCCGGGCCCGCTTGGGCGCGCCGCGGACGATGAGCCGGTTCACGCGCGTCTCCGTGGCCGAGTACGCCCAGGAGTTCGTCACGAGCACGTCCATCGGGAAGAAGTCCTGGAGCCGGCCGTCGCAGTTCTCGTCGACCTTGTTGCCGCGCTTCTCCACCGCGTTGGGCTTGATCCGCGGGTTGCGGTCGTTGCAGTCGTCGGGACGCTTGTACCCGTCGCCGTCGACGTCGGGGTTGACGAAGTCCCGGCCGTCGCAGTCCTCGTCGATGCCGTTCGAGGGCAGGTCGGGCGCGCCGGCGAACACCGTCGGGTTGCCGTCGTTGCAGTCCAGGCCGGGCGGGGCGCCGTCGCCGTCGACGTCGGTGAGCGAGCCGTCGGGCGCGCCGGCGCAGCCCGCGACCAGGTCGGCGGGATCGAACTGCGCCGTGCCGCCCGCGCCGCACGCCAGGCGGTCGGCGGTCCCGTCGAGCGCCAGGAGCCGATCGGCCCCGGTGCCGCCGGCGAGCACGTCGACGCCGGGGCCGCCGGTCAGCGTGTCCGCGCCGGCGCCGCCCGTCAGCACGTCCGCGCCCGCGCCGCCGTCGGCGGTGACCGGCACGGCGGCCGCGCTCGCGTCGAGGACGTCGTTGCCGTCGCCGAGCGCCACCGCGACGCGCGTCGCGCCGGCGCACGTCACCGGCGCGCCGCCGCAGCCGGCGCCCGCCGACACGGTCGCGTTCCCCTCGGGCAACGCGGCGAAGGCCGGGCCGGCGGTGATCCGGATCGCGTCGTCCTGGCCGGCGGCCGCGGTGTACGTGGCGGTCGTCCCGTCGCTTGTCACCGTCCCGGCGCCGGCGCTCGCCGGCAGGGCGAGCAGCGCGACGACGATCACGAGCGGGAGGAGGCGGGGGGGATGCTCGGACACGGCTGGCTCGGTTGCGTCAACCCGGCGACGGGCCGAGGGTTGCGGCGATCAGCACTTGCGCGGCCGGTTCGCGCCCTCCGGCAGGCACAGCACCTTCCCGACGGGCTGCCTGCCCTTCTTCAGCTTCCACTTCACGACCTTGCCGACGAAGCCCGGCGCGGTGATCCGGACCTGCACGGTCTGACCGGCGCGGAAGCGGCGGCGCTTCTGCTTGACGACCTTCTTCGCCCCGACGAGCTTGTAGGGCGTGATCGCGTTCCTGCGCCGCTTGGTGAAGCGGCGGCTCTGGAACCGGCAGCCCTTGCCGGCGCAGCGGACCTGCACCGCCGACCCCTTGGGCGGCGCGACCACGCGCAGGCGGAACAGGTAGAAGCGCTTCTTGCGCTGCTGGCTGAAGCCCCACTTGCTCTGCACCGTCGCGTCGATCCGCCGCGGCCGCGTGTCGCTGATGAGGATCTGGCGCTGCGCGGCCGCCACGTTGCCGACGCCGTCGGCGGCGCTCGCGGTGACGGTGAACGCGCCGGCCCTGCCGAACGCGTGCGTGACGGCATCGCCCGGCGCGGTGGCGCCGTCGCCGAAGCTCCACGAGATCGACGAGCCGGTCCAGCGGTCGGTGGCGGCGGCCGCGAAGCCGACGCCGGCGCCCACGGAGGCCGAGCTGGGGACGCTCACCGCGGTCAGCGTGGGCGGCGCGGCGTCGAAGCCCGCGGCCTCCACGCGCCAGTCGTTGATCGCGCCCGGGGGCGGGTTGGTCTGGCGGAAGCGCGACCAGATCGCGGCCGCGTTGCCCTGGTCGTCGACGGCGAGCGTCGCCCCGAACAGGCTCTCCGACGGATCGGAGACGGCGTTGCCGAGCGTGATGTCGGTGACCGCGCCGAACGGGCTCCCGGGCGCGCGGCGGGCCGCCTGCACGGCGGGTCGCGCGCCGCTGAGGCCGATCCAGATCGCGACCGCGGCGCCGTCGGGCGCGACGTCGACCTGCGACGCGAACCCGGTCCCGCCGCCCGACAGCGGCTGGTAGTTCGTGAACGAGGCGCCGGAGAGCCGGGTGGCCGCCTGCACGACCGGCGAGCTCATCGGGGCCTGGGCGAGCCACACCGCGATCGCGGTGTTCTGCGCGTCGAGCGCGAGCGACGGCGTCAGCGCGGTCGAGCCCGGCGGCGACGCCTGCGTGGCGCCGCTCCACGTGCCGCCGGCGAAGCTCGGCGCGATCGTGCGGTTCGCCGTCTGGATGATCTGGCCGGTGTACTCCCACAGGGCGGTCGCGCGGCCGTCGGGTGCGAGCGCGAGCGCGAGCGAGCCCGTCGCGCCGTTCCCCGACAGCGTGCTGGCGCCGGCGGGCGGGTCGAAGGCGCCGCCCGCGGGGCGGCGGTTCGCCTCGACCGTGTCGGCGCGGCGCCAGGCCGCCACGGCGTCGCCCGCCGCGTCGATCGCGACCCGCAGGCTCTCCGGGCTGACGCCGCCCGCCGCCGAGATCGGCGTGCCGGCGGAGAACTCGCCCGCCGGGCCGGCGCGGGTCCCGGCCACCACCTGCCCGCCGTCGACCCAGACGAGCACCGCGGCGCCGCTCGGCGCGACGGCCACCCGCGGCGCGTCGGCCGCACCCGCGGCGACCGTCTCGATCGCCGACCGCGTCCCGTCCGGCGCGATGCGGATCGCCTTGACGGACGTGTCGGCCTCCGCCCAGACCACGGTCGCCGTACCCGACGCGTCGATCCCGACGCTCGGCGGGTCGGCGCCGACGCCGGCGGGCGAGAGCGTCGCAGCCGGCGTGAAGCCGCCGCCCGGCGAGCGCAGGCTGACGTCGACCGAGTAGGTCACGCCCGGCGCGGTGTCGTCGCGCAGCCATGCGGCGACCACGTGCCCGGCGTCGTCGCTCGCGATCGTCGCGCCCGTGACGTCGCCCGAGCGCGACGGGGAGACGGTGACCGGGCTCAGCCACGTGGGAGCGGCGGAGGCGGGGGCGGCCGCGGCGAGCAGCGCAGCGGCGAGGCAGGGGAGGAGCAGGAGAGAACGCACCGCGCGAAGCTATCCGCGCTCGGCCCGGCGGGTCAACCGAGCGTGCAGGACTTCACATGCGCGGGTCAGCATCGGCGTAGCGGCCGTTGCGCGCCCGGGGGCAGGCAGCGCTGCGCCCCGGTCGGGATCCTGCCGCTTCCTCCCCGCGCAGCGCAGCTCGAGCCGCGCGCCGGCCGGCGGCTGCCGCACCGCCAGGGCGAGCAGGAAGATCCGCTTCCCGCGCACGCCCCAGCGCGTCGTCACGCTCGACGTCACCCGCCCGAGCGGCGGCGCCGCGGCCGGCGCCGGCGCCGCGACGTCCAGCGCCGCCCGCGCGGGCGCGGACGTCAGGCCCGCCGCCGTCCCGCGGAACGTGAAGGCGTCCGGCCCGGTGAACCCGCCGAACGGGCCGTAGAGCACGCTCCCGGCGCCCTGGTCGATCGCGCCGAGCGATCCCGAGCGCGGCGCGTCGGCGATCGACAGCGCGATCGGGTCGCCGTTGCGGTCGCTGCACGCGAGCCGGACGGGCGTCGCCGTCGCGTGCGGGACGGGCACGGCCGTGTCGGCGCAGACCGGGGCGAAGTCGCGCTTGACGGTGGCGACCGACGCGGTGTCGAAGCCGCCGCCGTAGAGGTGGGAGTCGCTGCCGAAGGTCACGTGCGCGTCGGATCCGATCGACGGGTGCGCGCGGCACGCGCCCGCTGCGCCCTGCCCCGGCGCCCGGCCGTCGGTGGTGATGCAGCCGTCGATCCCCGCCCGCTGCACGAGCGCCCCGGTCGCCGGGTCGCGGCGGAAGGCGATCAGGGCGGCGGCGAAGCTCGAGGCGACGAGGTCGTGCCCGTCGGGGCTGATCGCCGCGTAGTCCAGGTTCGCGACGGCCGTGCCGCGCGTGCAGCCCGCGATCGCGACGTCGCGCACGCAGCCCTGCACCGAGAGCGAGCCGTCGGCGGCCCGCGCGAGCGTGATCATGCCGCGGCTGGACGTCGCGTAGACGTGGCGCCCCTCGCGGTCCATGACCAGCCCGAGCACCCCAGCGACGCGCGGGTCGGTGGTGCAGCCGTCGACCGCGGTCGCGACGAGGCAGCCCTTCCCGCCCCCGCGCTGGGAGAGCGCGCCGGTCGTCGCGTCGCGGTCGAGCACGGCGATGCCGTCGCCCGACGGGACGTAGACCTGCCGCCCGTCCGGCGCGACGACGGGCTGGCGCCCGGACGCGCCGAGCCCGAGCACGCCGGTGCAGCCGTCCTGCGCGGGCGTGCTCACGCAGCCCTCGAGCCCCGGGTCCTGGGAGAGGATGCCGGAGCGCGAGCTGCGCACGACCGCCACGGGGTTGACGCCGACGTACAGGTGCGCCCCGTCGGGGCTCGCCGCGAGCGACCCGTTGAGCCCGCCGAACCCGTGTCCGTCGAGGCACGTGGTGCTCGCGTTGCCGGTGATGCAGGACTCGGAGGCCGCGCGCTGGCTCAGCGCGCCGGTGGCGGGATCGCGGCGCAGCACGGCGGCGCCCTTGCTGATGTCGCCGCCGCTCCAGGTCGACACGTGCACGCGCACCCCGTCGGGAGCGACCGCGATCCCGTCGGTCCTCAAGAGCCCGCGCCCCGTCGCGCAGCCGTCACCGCCGCCGTCGCGGATGCAGCCCGCCGCGCCAGGCTTCTGCCGCAGCGCCCCGGTCGCCGCGTCGCGGTCGAACACGCCGATCGCGCCCGTCGAGAACCCGGCCACGTACGCGGTCCGCCCGTCCGGCGTGATCGTCGTGTTCCAGGCGCCGGCGATGGCCCGGCCCTGCGTGCAGCCGGGAACGGCCTCCGCGGTCACGCAGGACGTGACGACGGGGCGCCACGGGTCCTGCGCCTCGGCCGCGGCGGTGGGGAGGCACGCCAGGCAGGCGAGCACGAGCAGCAGGGGTCCGATTCGGCGCATGCCCTCGCGACGGGCCGCGGGCCGGGAACATTCCCGGCCGGTGGTCTACGCGCGGACGAGCTTCTTGTACGTGATGCGGTGCGGCCGGTCGGCCTCGGCGCCCAGGCGCTCGCGCCGGTGCTCCTCGTAGGCCTCGAAGTTGCCCTCGAACCACGTCACCTGCGAGTCGCCCTCGAAGGCGAGCACGTGCGTGGCCACGCGGTCCAGGAACCAGCGATCGTGGGAGATCACCACCGCGCAGCCGGGGAACGCCAGCAGCGCCTCCTCGAGCGCGCGCAGCGTGTCGACGTCGAGGTCGTTCGTCGGCTCGTCGAGCAGCAGCACGTTGCCGCCGCGGCGCAGCAGCTTCGCCAGGTGGACGCGGTTGCGCTCGCCGCCGGACAGCACGCCGACCTTGCGCTGCTGGTCGGAGCCCTTGAAGTTGAAGCCCGCGACGTAGGCGCGCGAGGCGATCTCGCGCTCCCCGACCCTGATGTTGTCGTAGCCGTCGGAGATCTCCTCCCAGACGGTCTTGTCGGGATCGAGCGCGTCGCGCGACTGGTCGACGTAGGCGAGGTCGACCGTGTCGCCGAGCCGCACGGCGCCCGCGTCGGGCTGCTCCTGGCCGACGATCATCCGGAACAGCGTCGTCTTGCCCGCGCCGTTGGCCCCGATCACGCCGACGATGCCGGCCGGCGGGAGCGAGAAGGTGAGGTCCTCGATCAGCAGCCGGTCGCCGAAGCCCTTGCGGACCGCCTCGGCCTCGATCACCTTGTCGCCGAGCCGCGGGCCCGGCGGGATGTGGATCTGGACCGTGTCGAGCTTGACGTTGCGCTCCTCGGCGAGCAGCCGCTCGTAGTTGTTCAGGCGCGCCTTGGACTTCGTGCGCCGGCCCTTCGGGTTCTGGCGCACCCACTGCAGCTCGGCGGCGATCGTGCGCTGCCGCGAGGACTCCTGGCGCTCCTCCTGCGCGAGCCGCGCCTGCTTCTGCTCGAGCCAGCTCGAGTAGTTGCCCTTGAACGGCAGGCCCTGCCCGCGGTCGAGCTCGAGGATCCAGCCCGCGACGTTGTCGAGGAAGTAGCGGTCGTGGGTGACCGCGACGATCGTGCCCTTGTACTCCTCGAGGTGCTGCTCCAGCCACGCCACCGACTCGGCGTCGAGGTGGTTCGTCGGCTCGTCGAGGAGCAGCAGGTCGGGGGCCGCGAGCAGCAGCCGGCAGAGCGCCACGCGCCGGCGCTCGCCGCCGGAGAGCTGCTTGACGTCGGCGTCGGGCGGGGGCAGGCGCAGCGCGTCCATCGCCTGGTCGAGCTGGGTGTCGAGGTTCCAGGCGTCGGCGGCGTCGATCCTCTCCTGCAGGCGCCCGAACTCGTCGGCGGTCTCGTCGGAGTAGTTGGCCGCCAGCTCGTTGAAGCGGTCGAGCAGCGCGCGCGTGGCGGCCACGCCGTCCTCGACGTTGCCCCGCACGTCCTTGGTCTCGTCGAGCTGCGGCTCCTGCTCGAGCAGGCCGACGGTCGCGCCGGGCGCGAGCTGCGCCTCGCCGCGGTACTCCTGGTCCTGGCCGGCCATGATCCGCAGCAGCGTGGACTTGCCGGAGCCGTTCAGGCCGAGCACGCCGATCTTCGCGCCGGGGTAGAAGGACAGGGAGATGTCCTTCAGCACCTGCTTGTCCGGCGGGTGCGTCCGATTCAGTTTGTACATCGAGTAGATGTATTCGCCCGTGCTCATGCGGCACGGGAGCATAGAAGTTCCGCGCCGGCTGCCGATCACCGGGACATGCGGCCCCTGATCGGCGTCTTCACCTCAGACCGTCAGACGGCCGAGCTCGGCACCCTGCGCGGGTGCGACGCGGGCGGCCCGGCCGCCCAGCTGCGCCTCGGGATGACCTATCTGCGGGCGATCGAGGCGGCCGGCGGCCTGCCGGTCGTGCTCGCCTCCGACGCCCCCGGGCTGGCCGCGGCGGCGATCGAGCGGCTCGACGGCCTGTGCCTCGCGGGCGGGCCCGACCTCGACCCCGCCGGCTACGGCGACCCCGGCCGCCACCCGCGGCTGCAGCCGACCGATCCCGTCGTGGACGCGGGCGAGCTCGCGCTCGCCCGCGCGGCGGAGCGGTGCGGCCTGCCCCTGCTGGGCATCTGCCGCGGCGCTCAGGCACTGAACGTGCTGCGCGGCGGGACGCTGCACCAGCACGTGGACGGGCACGTCCAGGACGCGCCGGCACCGGTGCCGGTGCATCGCGTCGAGGTCGCGGCCGGCTCGCGGCTCGCCGCGCTGACGGGGGCCGGCCGGCTCGACGTCAACTCCTTCCACCACCAGGCCGTCGACCGCCTCGGCGCCGGCCTGCGCGTCGTCGCGACGGCGCCGGACGGCACCGTGGAGGCGATCGAGGACCCGCGCGCGCCGTACCTCGTGGGCGTGCAGTGGCACGCCGAGGCGATGACGGACGCGCCCGAGCAGCTCGCGCTGTTCGCCGGGCTCGTCGCGGCCGCCGCCGCGCCCCGCCTCGCGCTCGCCGCCTAGCGTCAGCCGAGCGCGGCCGCGAACGCGGCGACGGCTGCGTCCACCTCGTCCTCCGTCGTCTGCCAGCTCGTCACCAGGCGGATCACCCCGGGGCGGATCCGGTAGAAGCGCAGGCCGGCCGCATCGAGGCGGTCCGCCGCGTCGTCGCCGACCTCGGCGAACAGCAGGTTCACCTGCGGCCGGTTGACGAACCCGACGCCCAGGCCGGCCAGGCCGGCGGCGAGCCGCGCCATCCGCGCATTGGCGTCGGCCGCCGTGTGCCGCCAGCGCTCCTCCTGGAGGTAGGCGATCAGCTGCGCCGACTGGAAGCGGAGCTTCGACGTGACGTGCCCGGCCCGCTTGGTGCGGTAGACGAGCTCGGCGGCCGCCGCGTCGTCGAACACGACGATCGCCTCGGCCGAGAGCGCGCCGTTCTTGGTCGCGCCCAGGGTCAGCGCGTCGACCCCCGCCCGCCACGTCAGGTCGGCGGGCGCGCAGCCGAGCGCCGCCAGCGCGTTCGCGATGCGGGCGCCGTCGAGGTGCACGCGCAGCCCGCGGGTGCGGGCGACGGCCGCGAGCGCCGCGATCTCCTCGGCCGTGTAGATCGTGCCCATGTCGGTCGCCTGCGTGAGGGAGAGGACACTCGGCTGCGAGTGGTGCGGATCGCCCCATCCCGCCGCGTCGAGCGCCTGCTCGAGCGCGGCGGGGACGAGCTTGAAGTCGTCGTCGCCCGGGAGGCCCTGCAGCGCGGCGCCGCCGCCCAGCAGCGACGTCGAGCCGCACTCCGAGGTCAGGACGTGGGCCGTCTCGTGCGCGAGCACGGCGCCCCACGGCGGGCAGAGCGCGCTGAGCGCGAGCGCGTTGGCCGCCGTGCCGCTGGTCACCGGGAAGACGCGGGCGGTCGCGTGTTCGAATCCGCGGCGCACGACCGCCTCGAGCTCGGCGGTGAGGGCGTCGCCGCCGTAGGCGAGCGCCGACCCGGCGTTCGCGGCGCCGATCGCCGCCAGGATCTCGGGCGTCACGCCCGCGGCGTTGTCCGAACGGAGCTCGATCACCCGGAGCATGATGCAGCAGCGCCGGGTGCGAATGGTTCCCGTTCGTCCAAGCCGCCCGCCCGCGCGTTCCGTCACGATGGGGGGCGATGTCCGCTCCCCTCGCCATCCGCCTCCGCGGCGTCGTCAAGCGGTTCGGCCCGATCACCGCCGTGGACGGGCTCGACCTCGACGTGCCCGAGGGCACCTGCGTCGGCCTGCTCGGCCCCAACGGCGCGGGCAAGTCCACGACGATGAAGATGCTCACCGCCCAGGCGATCGCCGACGCGGGCGAGCTGGACGTGCTCGGCTTCACGCTGCCCGGCGAGTCCAAGCAGGCGCGCGCCGAGTGCGGGGTCGTGCCGCAGCTCGACAACCTCGACGTGACGCTGACCGTCGAGCAGAACCTGGTCGTGTTCGCGTTCCTCTACCGGCTCGGGCGCCGCGACCGCCGCGCCGCGGTCGAGCGCGCGCTGCAGCTCGCCAACCTCACCGACCGCCGCGACACGAAGGTCGACAAGCTCTCGGGCGGCATGCGGCGGCGGCTGCTGATCGCGCGCGCGCTCGTGCACCGGCCGCGCCTCGTGCTGCTCGACGAGCCGACCGTCGGCCTCGATCCCCAGGTCCGGCAGGAGCTGTGGGCGCTGATCGACCGGCTCCGCTCCGAGGGCACGTCGATCCTCATGTCGACGCACTACATCGAGGAGGCCGAGCGGCTCGCCGACTCGGTGACGATCATGTCGCACGGCAGGGTCGTCGCGGCGGGCACGCCGCACGACCTCGTCGTCGAGCACGCCGGCCGTGAGGCGATCGAGATCTTCGGGTCGCCGCAGAAGCTGGCCGAGGTGGAGGCCCAGGCCCGCGCGCGCGGGCTCGCGACGCGCCGTACCGGCACGTCGGTCGCGCTGCTGCGCCTCAACGGCGACGCGCCCGACGGCGAGCGGCGCCCCGCCAACCTCGAGGACGTGTTCGTCCTCCTCACCGGCGAGGAGATCGCATGAGCGCCGCCGCCCCCCGCCGGCAGAAGCTGCGCCGGCTCGAGCGCCCCGCGCTGCTCGGCGTGCTGATGCGGGAGATGATCAACTTCTCCTCCTACTGGCGCTCGACCACGTTCTCGGCCACGGTCGAGCCGACGATCTACCTGCTGGCCTTCGGGTTCGGCTTCGGCTCGCTCGTGGCGACGGTCGGCGGCTACGAGTACGTCGAGTTCGTCGGCACCGGCACGGTGGCCACGGCGGTGTTGTTCTCGTCCGCGTTCGCCGCCATGTTCGGCACGTTCATCAAGTACAAGTTCCAGCGCACCTACGACGCCATCCTCGCGGCGCCGGTCGACACCGAGGAGCTCGTCACCGCCGAGGCGCTGTGGATCGCGGCGCGCGCCGGCGTGTACGGCTGCGTGCCGATGCTCGTGGCCATCGTCTTCGGGCTCGACCCGAGCTGGGGCATGCTGCTCGTGCCGCTGTTCGGGTTCACCGCGGGCTTCGGCTGGGCGAGCTTCGGGATCTTCGCGTCCGCGCTCGCGACGTCGATCGAGAACTTCAACTACATCATCAGCGCGGGCCTGACCCCGCTCTTCCTCGTCGCGGGCACGTTCTTCCCGCTGACCGAGCTGCCCGAGTGGGCCCAGACGGTCGCGCAGATCAACCCGCTCTACCACCTCGTCCAGCTCGTGCGCCACGCGGCGTTCGGCTTCGAGGGCGCCTCGGATCTCGGTCACTTCGCGGTGCTCGTCGCCTTCGGCCTCACGATGTGGCGCCTCGCGATCTGGCGGCTGCAGAAACGCCTCATCGACTGACGCCGGCGCCGCTACCGTAAGAGGGTCATGCCCCAGGTGCTGGACATCGAGCAGGCGGTCCTCCTGCTGGAGATCGACCCGCCGTTCGACAAGCGCGACATCCAGCTCGCGCGGCGGCGGCAGGCGAAGCGCTGGCACCCGGACATCGCGCCGCCCGGCAAGCAGCTCCTGCACGAGCGCCACCTCAAGGCGGTCAACGAGGCCGCCGACCAGCTCGAGCGGCTCGCCGAGGACTCGCGCGGCGGCAAGGTCACGCGCAACGCGGTCAAGGTCTCCGCGGCGGCCGCGCGCAAGCGCCGCGCCGAGGACGGAGCGCGCGCCTACGCCGAGGAGCAGCGCCAGCGCGCGCAGCAGGCCGACCAGGCCAAGCACGACCCGTTCGGCTCGCGCGTGCCCGACCACTCGGTCGTCCACCGCTACGCGCGCTGCCTCTCCTACCCCGAGTGGGGCGTCGGGAGCGTGAACGGGATCTACTTCACCGGCGACGGCGACGACATCCAGCAGTGGGCGCGCGTGTCGTTCAACCAGGGCATCCGCACCGTGCCCGCGGGCTCGCTCCAGTTCGTCGACTTCACCAAGCCCGACCCGGGCGCCGAGCGGGTCGAGCGGTTCATGACCGCGGCCAAGCACGCGCTGGCCGAAGGGAACTTCGGGCTCGCCGCCCGGCGGCTCGTGTACGCGCGGGACGCCGATCCCCGCAACCCGGCCGTGCTGCGGCTGCTGACCACGGCCTACTGGCAGGCGGGCGACTACGCCGCGGCGGCGCGCGCCGTGCGCGACTGGATCCGGCTCGAGGGCGACCGCCCGGCGCCGTACCGGACGGCGGCGCGCATCTACGAGGACATGGGCTCGGTCAGCCAGGCGCTCGACGCCGCCGTCCGGGAGACCGAGCGCGCGCCGGCCGACGCCTCCGCGTGGGAGCGGCTCGGCCGCCTGCGCATGCGCCGCTTCGACCGCCAGGGCGCGTACGCGGCGCTGGAGCGCGCACGTGCGCTCGCGCCCAGCGAGGAGGGACTGCTCGACCTCGCGCTCGTGGCCAACCTGCTCGGCGACGTCGGCGCCGAGGTCTCGGCCTGCGAGCAGGCGACGCAGGTCGCGCCCGACTCGCCCGGCGCCTGGGCGCGGCTCGCGCACGCGCTCGCCCGCACCGACCGCACCGCGGAGTGCCTCGCGGCGTGCGAGCGCTCGCTCGCCCTGCACGACGACGCCGAGGTGCGCGACCTGCGCGAGCAGGTGCTCGCGATGGCGCCGCGCGCGCTGCCGCACGAGTCCGCCGCGGCCTAGCCGCGGCACTCCGCGAGCCGGGCCGCGAGGAAGCGGCGCTCCGCCGCGTTCGTGGCCAGCTCGAGCGCGCGGGCGTAGGCCGCCGCGGCCTCCGCCGTCCGCCCGGTGCGGCGCAGCAGGTCGGCGCGCGCGGCGTGCAGCAGGTGGTACTCGTCGAGCGCCGCCGCGAGCGCGTCGATCGCCGTGAGCCCAGCGTCCGGGCCGTCGGCCATGGCCACGGCGACGGCCCGGTTGAGCGCGACCACCGGGCTCGGCAGCACCCGCTCCAGCTCGCCGTAGAGGAGCTCGATCTGGCGCCAGTCGGTCGCGGCCGCCGACGGCGCTTGCGCGTGCACGGCCGCGATCGCCGCCTGGAGCGCGTACGGCCCGGCGGGCCGGCGCGCGATCAGCGCCCGGTCGACGAGCGGCAGGGCCTGTCCGATCGCGCCGCGGTCCCAGCGGGCGCGGTCCTGGTCCTCGAGCAGCACCAGCTCGCCGCCGGGCCCGGTCCGCGCCGCCCGCCGGGCGTGGTGCAGCAGCATCAGCGCGAGCAGGCCGGCCGGCTCGGGCTCGTCCGGGAGGAGCACGTGGACCATGCGCGCGAGGCGGATCGCCTCCTCGGCGACGTCGTCGCGGGCCAGCGCGTCGCCCGACGTCGCGGCGTACCCCTCGTTGAACACGAGGTAGAGGACGGCGAGGACGGCGCGCACGCGGTCGGCGAGCGCGTCGGGCGGCGGCTCGCGCAGCGGGATGCCCGACAGCCGCACCTTCTTCTTCGCGCGCACGAGCCGCTGCGCCACCGTCGCCTCGGGCAGCAGCAGGGCGCGCGCGATCTCGGGCACGGTCAGGCCGCCGACGAGCCGCAGCGTCAGCGGCACCTGCGCTTCCAGCGCGAGCGCCGGATGGCAGCAGGCGAACACCAGGCCGAGCCGTTCGTCGGGGATCATCTCCGGGTCCTCGCCGGGCAGGTCGCGCACCGCATCCTCGAGCTCGCGCGCCAGCAGCGCCTGCTTCTCGCGCAGCGACGCCTCGCGCCGCAGCCGGTCGATCGCCCGCCGCTTCGCGGTCGTGAGGATCCACGCCCCGGGAGCGGACGGCACGCCGTCCTGCGGCCAGCGGTCCAGCGCGACGGCGTAGGCGTCCTGCACGGCCTCCTCGGCGCGGTCGACATCGCCGCCCAGTCCGCGGGCGAGGATGGCGACCGCGCGGCCGAACTCTGCGCGGAAGCAGCGGGCGACGGCGTCGGCCGCCGGGCTGCGGGCGCGATCGGTCAGGCCTGATCGAACTCCACGACGGGACGCAGCTCGACGGTCCCGACCTTCGCCGCGGGGCACTTGCGCGCCCACTCGATCGCCTCGTCGAGGTCCGCCACGTCGAGCGAGTAGAAGCCGCCGAGCTGCTCGCGCGTCTCCGCGAACGGCCCGTCGGTCACCAGCGGCCCGCCGTTGCCGTCGTCGCGCACGCTCGTCGCGGTCGCGGTCGGCTGCAGCGCGTCGCCGGCGGTCATCGCCCCAGCGCTGCGGAGCGCCTCGGTGTAGGCGAACCACTCGCCCATGTTGGCCTCCGCCTCGGCTTCGCTCATCTCCGCGCGCTTGGCCTCGTCGGTGTAGATCAGGAGCATGTAGCGCATGCCTGCCTCCTTGCTCGGGGCGGCGCCGGTCGCCGCCATTCCGATCCTATGACGAACGGCCCCGCCCGGAATCGACACGGGCCTCCTCACATGTCGCGCACGGGCCGCAGCTCGACGCTGCCGTGGGCCAGGACGGGGCTCTTCCGCGCCCACGCGACGGCCTCATCGCGGTCGGCGACGTCGATCACGTAGTAGCCGCCGAGCTGCTCGCGCGTCTCGGCGAACGGCCCGTCGCTGACGAGCGGCTTGTCGGCGCCGCGCACGGTGACCGCCGTCGCGGTCGGATGCAGCGCGGCGCCGTCGCGCACGACGCCGGCGTCCTGCAGCTCCTGGCTGTGCTCCATCCAGCGCTCGTGGTGCGCCGCCTGCTCGGCCTCCGACTGCCGCTCGATCCAGCCCTCGTCGCCGTAGATCAGGACCATGTACTTCACGTCTGCCTCCTGGTGGTCGCTTGCTCCGATGACGGTTGGCCGTGTCCGGAATCGACAGTACGGTGCACCGATGCGCCTGATCGTCGCCCGCTGCGCCGTCGACTACACCGGCCGGCTGACCGCCCACCTGCCGGAGGCGCTCCGGCTGGTCATGATCAAGGCGGACGGGTCCGTGCTCGTCCACGCCGACGCCGGCGGCTACAAGCCGCTGAACTGGATGACGCCGCCGACCGCCATCGTGGAGGAGGAAGGGCGGATCGTCGTGCGCAAGGTGAAGGGCGAGGACCGGCTGGAGATCGAGCTGTGCGAGGTGCTGTCCGACGTCACGCACGAGATGGACTTCGACGCCGCCCGGCTGGAGAAGGACGGCGTCGAGGCGCACCTGCAGGTGGCGCTGGCCGACGCGCCGGGGTGGTGCGGCGAGGGGTTCCGGCTCGTCCGCCGCGAGTGGCC
Organism: uncultured Solirubrobacteraceae bacterium; assembly: GCA_963827335.1. GTDB lineage: Bacteria > Actinomycetota > Thermoleophilia > Solirubrobacterales > Solirubrobacteraceae > DASQMT01. Next base: position 702,990 of record CAWHAP010000015.1, on the reverse strand, counting down.
GACCGACATCGGGCCCGTCGACCTCATGTGCCGCGACGAGGAGGACGGCTGGATCGCGGTCGAGATCAAGCGGATCGGCACGATCGACGCCGTCGAGCAGCTCAGCCGCTACCTCGAGCGGATCCGGCTCGACCCCGCGCTGGCCGCGTGCCGCGGGGTGCTCGCCGCGCAGGTCGTCAAGCCGCAGGCGCGCGTGCTCGCCGAGGCGCGCGGGATCGCATGGGTGGAGGTCGACCTCGCCGAGCTGCGGGGCGAGCGCCAGCCGGCCCTGACGCTGTTCGCGTGAGCGTCCGGACCGAGGCGCGCGGGCGCGTCCTCGTCATCACCATCGACCGCCCGCAGGCGCGCAACGCCATCGACGGCACGGTGGCGGACGGCATCGCCGCGGCGCTCGACCGGCTGGACGGCGACGCCGCGCTCGGCGCCGGGGTGCTGACGGGCGCCGGCGGCTACTTCAGCGCCGGCATGGACCTGAAGGCGTTCGCGGCCGGGGAGCGCGTGCACGTCGCGGGCCGCGGCTTCGCCGGGATCGTCGAGCGCCCGCCCGACACCCCGCTGATCGCGGCCGTCGAGGGCTTCGCCGTGGCCGGCGGGCTCGAGGTGGCCCTGGCGTGCGACCTGATCGTCGCGGCGCGCGGGGCGCGGCTCGGGATCCCGGAGGTCAAGCGCTCCCTCGTCGCCTCCGGCGGCGCGCTGCTGCGCCTGCCGCACCGGATCCCGTACCACGTCGCGATGGAGCTGGCCCTGACGGGCGACCCGATCGACGCCGAGCGTGCCGCGGCGCTCGGCCTCGTCAACCGGCTCGCCGAGCCGGGTGGCGCACTCGACGTCGCGGTCGGGCTCGCCGAGTCGATCGTGGAGAACGGCCCGCTCGCGCTGGCGGCGACCAAGCGCGTGCTGCGCGAGGCGCCGGGCTGGGCGCCCGGCGACGCCTGGGAGCGCCAGGCGGCGATCGCGGGCCCGGTCTTCGCCTCGGAGGACGCGCGCGAGGGCGCGGTCGCCTTCGCCGAGAAGCGCGCGCCGGTCTGGCGCGGGCGCTGATCCTCAGTCGTAGAGGATCTTCGCGAGCGAGATCTCCTTTACCCGGTTCCTGCGGTCGAGCCGGAAGGCCGTCGTGATGTCGCCGATCCGGCTCTTGCCGATGAAGCACGTGGCGTAGGTCGGGTCGTAGCGCTTGCAGTGGACGGCGGGCACGCCGGCCTTGACCTCCGCGCGTGTGCTGCCGATGCCGACGCCGGTCGCGGTGCGCTCGGATCCGCCGGTCACGGTGATCGAGCTGACGCGGTAGGTGCCGCGGCGCAGGAAGTTCACCGCGTACCCGCGCCGCTTGTACGTCCAGGTGGCGAAGTGGTCGTCGGCGCCCGAGCCCCCGATGTATCGGCGCTTGCGCGCCGGCTGCCCGAGCACGGCGGCGACCTCCGCCTTGCTCATCTTCAGCCGCACGCCGGCGATGCTCTCCTGCGGCACGATCTCGGCCGCGGCCGGCGCCGCACCGGCGGCGAGGAGGGCGAGCGTCAGCGCGGAGGCGGGCAGCGGTCGGATCGGCATCGCGCCAAGGTAGCTACTCCCCGGTCAGGGTGACGATGAGCGAGCGCGCGCCGCCGCGGTCGCGGTGCTCGCACAGGTAGATCCCCTGCCAGGTCCCGAGCGCGAAGCGGCCGTCGCGCACGGGCAGCGTCAGCGACGGGCCGAGCAGCGAGGCCTTGATGTGCGCGGGCATGTCGTCCGGGCCCTCGACGGTGTGCGTCCAGTAGGGCGCGTCCTCGGGCACGGCCCGGTCGAACCAGGCGGCGAAGTCGTCGCGCACGTCGGGCGACGCGTTCTCGTTGAGCGTGAGCGACGCCGACGTGTGGAGGATGTGGAGATGCGCGAGGCCCACGCGCAGCCCGCCCAGCTCGGGGACCGCGGCCTCGACCTCGCGCGTGATCAGGTGGAAGCCGCGCGGCTGCGCGCGCAGCCGGATCTCCCGCTGGTGCCACATCGCCGACACGCTACTCGTGGAGCAGGCCGAGGGCGCCGAGCTCGGCGAGGCTCGCGTCGAGCGCGTCGGGCTCGAGCTCGACCCCGGCGCCGGACGCCAGCTCCTCGAGCAGCGCGGCGCGGTCGCGCGTGCCGTCGAGCAGCGTCAGCAGCCGGCGCGCGGCCGGCTCCTCCATCCGCACGTTCTCGTGCCGGAGGCTCGTCACGTCGATCGCGTCGCGCGCCTGCAGCCGGGCGAGCGCGCTGGCCCGCGGGTGCGGCCCGCCCGTCTCCGCGTAGACCGGCGCCTCGACGTGCAGGGCGACGAGGTCGGCGTCGACCGCTGCCCACAGCGCGCGTTCGACGGCGCCGTGCGCCGCCCCGAGCGTGTGCCGCAGGTCGCCCACCGCGAGCGCCTCGGGGAAGTGCCGCGCGAGCACCCGCACCAGCGGGGCGACGAGCGGGTCGGGATGGGCCGGCTCCGGCTCGGCCGAGGCCGCGCGCAGGCGGTGCACGGCGGCCGGGTCGAACACCGGCGCGGCGCCGTCGGCGCGGACCAGCAGGCTCTGGCGGAACTTGCGGCCGAGCAGGAAGTCGACGTACTGCTCGAGCGCGATGCGGTCGTCGCCGGCCAGCTCGCGCAGGCGCGGCTCGACGCCCTCGGGCAGGCGCCCGGGCCGCAGCTCGGCCACCTCCACCTCGCTCATGTAGGCCAGCCCGTGCGCCGCGGCGTGCGCGGCGAATGCGGCGAACCAGACCGGCTCGAGCTCGTCGGCGAGGTCGTCGTGCACGAGCGAGCGGGCCGGGCGGTAGAGCAGCCGCGGCAGCTCGCGGGCCAGCACTGCGCCGTAGGGGTCGCCGCGGTCCGCGCGCAGCTCGGCGAGCAGGCCGAAGAGCTCGCGCGCCGCCTCCGCGCGTGGCACGCCCGGCGCCGTGTCGCGGGCGTGGAACAGGGCCATCTCGCGCAGCATCCGGCGGAAGTAGCCGCCCGGGTAGGCCGCGTAGGAGACGAACGCGACGCCGTGCGGTGCCAGGTGCGCCGCGATCGCGGCGAGCAGCGCATCGCGCACGTCGGGCGAGACCCAGCCGTAGACGCCGTGCGCGATCACGAAGTCGAAGCCGCCGAGCGAGCCGTCCTCCAGCTCGCGCACGTCGGCGACGTGCAGCGTGACGTTCTCCAGCCCGAGCGCGGCGGCCGTAGCACGGCCGTCGGCCACGGCGTCCCCCGCGTAGTCGACGCCGACCGCCTGCAGCGCGGGCGCCGCGTAGGCCATCGGGATCAGGTTGCCGCCCGCGCCGCAGCCGAGCTCGAGCACGCGCGCGGCGGCCGGCGCGGCGGGCCGCAGGCCGTGCAGCACGGCGAGCGTGGCGAGCCGGTCCGGGTGCGTCTGCACGTACGGGTACTTGGAGTACGGCACCTCCTCGTAGAGCCCCGAACCGGTCATGCGTGGGTCTCGGCCTCCGACACGGGCCAAGACCCTAGCCAAGGCCCTGTCCGGCGCTCAGCGCACGTCGCTGCGCAGGACGCGCCAGAACCCGAGGACGAGCGGCAGCAGCGTCCACAGCAGCACCGACGTGCCGAGCTGGCCCCACTGCGTCGCGCTCAGGTGCTCCTCGAGCAGCGGCGTGGTCGTGCGCCCCTGGTCGAGCCACTTCGCCGCGCCCTCCAGCGCGGGGATCGCGCCGAGCGCCGACCACGCGGTCGGGAGCACGTAGTAGAGGACGATGGCCGGCGCCGAGGACAGCAGCACGGCGCCGAACGCGATGCCCGAGATCATCGGGATGCTCACGCTGACCACGGCCTGGCCGATCAGCGCGGCCGAGAGCGACCACGTCTCGTCGCCGGCTGCGCCCCAGACCGCCGTGCCGACGAGGCCGGTCACGAGCGCGACCTGCAGCGCGATGAGCGTGAGGACCATGCCCGCGAGCAGCTTCGCGAGCAGCACTCGCGACCGGTGCGGCACGAGCGCGAACGAGATCATGGCCGTCCGCTGCGTCCATTCCGACGTGACGACGAGGATGCCGACGATCGGCAGCAGCAGGCTCGCGGGCACGAGGGCGATCGCGAAGAAGTTGAGCAGCTTCGCGTCCCGGTCCTCCAGGACCAGGCCGGCGACGACGGTGACCGCGACGGTGAGGAGCACGGTCACGAGGAGCAGCCAGAAGCCCGAGCGGGTGTCGGTCATCTTGCGCAGCTCGACGAGGACGAGGCGCCCGAGCCCCGGGCGCGCCTCGGCGTCGCGCGTGGACACGGGGGCGGGCAGGACGGCGGTGCTCATCGGACGGCCTCCATCACGCCGGCGCTCGCTCCGTCGCCGGTCAGGTCGAAGAACAGCTGCTCGAGCCCGGCGCTCTCGGACGGGCTCAGGTGGCGCAGGGCGACGCCCGCCTCGAGCGCGGCGCGGCCCACCGCATCGGGCTCGGCGTCGACGACGAAGCCGCCGTCGTCCATGCGCGAGGCGGACAGCCGCGCGGCGTCCAGCGCGGCCAGCAGGCGGTCGGGGTCGGCGGCGCGCACGAGCGTGCCCGCGCCGGCGAGCAGCGCCTCGCGCGAGCCCTGGGCCACGATCCTCCCGCCGCCGATGATCACGAGCTGGTCGGCGACCGCCTCGACCTCGTAGAGCAGGTGCGAGGAGAGCAGGACGGTGCCGCCCCGGTCGGCGAAGTCGCGCAGCAGGCTGCGCATCCAGCGCATGCCCTCGGGGTCGAGCCCGTTGGCCGGCTCGTCGAGGATCAGCACCTGGGGGTCGCCGAGCAGCGCATGGGCGAGGCCGAGCCGCTGGCGCATGCCGAGCGAGTACTGCTTGACGCGCTTGCGCGCGGCGCTCCGGTCGAGGCCGACGAGGCCGAGCAGCGGGTCGACCCGCCGCTCGTCGATCCCCATCACCTGCGCGGAGACGGCGAGCGCCTCGCGCCCGCGCCGGCCGCCGTGCTGGGCGGCGGCGTCGAGCAGGATCCCCACGCGCCGGCCCGGGTTGGGCATGTCGCGGTAGCGGCCGCCGAGCAGCGCCGCGGAGCCCGCGTCGGCCTCCAGCAGCCCGACGAGCATGCGCATCGTCGTCGTCTTCCCCGCTCCGTTCGGCCCCAGGAAGCCGGTCACGGTGCCCGGCTCGCAGCGGAACGAGACGTCGTCCACCACCACCGCGCCCCCGAGGCGCTTCGTCAGTCCTTGCGCTTCGATCATGGGGAGGAGGATCGGCGGCGCGGGCCGCTGCGGCCACGGCCGCCGAGCCACACCGGCCGCGACCGCGGTCGACGCCGGGATCGACTTCGGTAGGGGGTCGCGCCCGCGCGGCGCGCCTACGCTGTGCACCATGGCGAGCCCTCCGCGCTGGCACCGTGCCCTGCTGCCGGGCGACCTGCGCGACGACCCCGACGGCCGGTCGCCGCGCGACTGGATCGTCGACGGCGTGATGGTGCTCGTGGCGATCGGCGTCGGGCTCCTCGTGTTCGCCGAATCCGAGGCGGAGCACAGCGAGGCCATGGCCTTCGTCGATGTCCTGCTGGGGCTCGCGGCCCTCGCGGCGCTGTGGTGGCGCCGGTCGCACCCTGCCGCGGTCGGGGTGTTCACCGCCGCGCTGTCGATCGTCTCGGCGTTCGCGTCCGGCCCTGCGCTCATCGCCGGCTTCAACGTGGCGCTGCGCGGGTCGCGCCGCGCGATCCTCGCCACCGTCGCGGTGACGGTCGTCTCGATCTTCGTCGTCCCGCTGATCTACCCGTCGGCGGACCCGTACCTGCTGACGGTGTTCATCGGCTTCCTGATCACCGCCGTGGTCCTCGGCTGGGGCCTGTTCGCCCGCGCGCGTCGCGAGCAGGTGCTCGAGCTGCGCGAGCGGGCCGTGCGCATGGAGGCCGAGCAGCGGCTGCGGATCGAGCAGGCGCGCGACGCCGAGCGCCGGCGCATCGCGCGCGAGATGCACGACGTGCTCGCGCACCGCGTCTCCCTGCTGAGCCTGCACGCGGGCGCGCTCGAGTACCGCTCCGACGCGACCCCCGAGGAGGTCGCGGAGGCGGCCGGCGTGATCCGGGGCGCCGCGCGCGACGCGCTCGAGGAGCTGCGCCAGGTGATCGGCGTGCTGCGCGACGGCGGCGAGGACGGCGCGCCCGAGCGGCCGCAGCCGACGCTGGCCGACGTCCCGGCGCTCGTCGAGGAGAGCCGCGCCGCGGGCATGCGGGTGCGCTGCACGATCGACGTGCCCGCGGGCCGGGTCCCGCCCGCCGCGCTGGGGCGGACCGTCTACCGGATCGTGCAGGAGGGGCTCACCAACGCCCGCAAGCACGCGCCGGCCGCGGCCGTCGACGTGGCCGTGACCGACTCCGGCGGCGCGCGGCTCGTCGTCGAGGTGGTGAGCCGGCGGCCGGTCGGGGTCGCCGTCGCGTCGGAGCCGCTGCCGGGCGCGGGCAGCGGGCTGATCGGGCTCGGCGAGCGGGTCGCGCTCGCCGGCGGCGAGCTCGCCCACGGGCCCGGCCCCTCCGGCGACTTCGTCCTGCGCGCGACGCTGCCCTGGTCGCCGTGAGCGCGATCCGCGTCCTGCTCGTCGACGACGACCCGCTCGTGCGCTCCGGGCTGCGGCTGATGCTCGCCGGCGCCGAGCGCGTCGAGGTGGTCGGCGAGGCCGACGACGGCCGCGGGGTGCTCGAGGCCGTCGACCTGCACCGGCCCGACGTGGTCCTGATGGACATCCGCATGCCCCAGCTCGACGGCATCGCGGCGACGCGGCTGCTGCGCGCCCAGCCGAGCCCGCCGGCCGTGATCGTGCTGACCACGTTCGACGCCGACGAGGACGTGCTGCGCGGGCTGCGCGCCGGCGCCGCCGGCTTCCTGCTCAAGGACACGCCGCCGGCGGAGATCGTGCGCGCGATCGAGCTCGTGCACGCCGGCGAGGGGATGCTCTCGCCGGGCGTGACGCGCCGGCTGATCGCGCTGGTGGCCGGCGACGACGAGGAGGCGACGCGGAGCGAGCAGGCGCGCGAGCGCCTCGCCACGCTGACCGAGCGCGAGCGCGAGGTGGCGCTGGCCGTCGGCGCCGGGCGCGCGAACGCCGAGATCGCCGGCGAGCTGCACATGAGCGTGGCGACGGTCAAGGCGCACGTCTCCCGGCTGCTCGCCAAGCTCGAGGTGGAGAACCGGATCCAGATCGCCCTGCTCGTCCAGGACGCCTCCGGCTCGCGCTAGGGCGTGTGCTCCAGCGCGGCGCCGGCCACCGGCTCGCCGAGCTGCAGGACCAGCCAGATCCGGTCGCGCTCGAGCAGCACCGCGGGGTCGTCGAGCGGGTCGCCGTCGACCACGACGAGGTCCGCGAGCTTCCCCGGCTCCACGGTCCCGACGTGCTCGGCCAGGCCGAGCGCCGCCGCGGACGTCGCCGTGGCGGCCGTCAGCGCCTCGCGCGCCGTGAGGCCGTGCCGGACCATGCGCACCAGCTCGATCGCGTTCTCGCCGAGCGGCGCCCAGTCGAAGCCCATCGCGATGCGGACGCCGGCGGCCCGTGCGGCGCGCAGCGTCAGGTCGGCCTCCTCGAGGTTGCGCTCGGCCAGCTCGACCAGCAGCGGCGACCACGTCTCGGCCGGCGGGCTCGCCGGCGGGTCGCCGACGCCGGCCACCCCGTAGAAGCACGAGAGCGTCGGGACGAGCACCTGCCCGGTCTCGGCCATGCGGGCGAGCAGCTCGGGCCGCCGGTGGAGGTACATCCCGTGCTCGATCGTGTCGATGCCGTGCTCGATCGCCAGCTCGGTCCCGTCGATCCCCTCGGCGTGCGCGGCGACCCGGTAGCCCATGCGGTGGGACTCCTCGACCAGCGTCGCGATCTCCTCCGGCGTGAGCTGCGCGGGGTCGGGGTCCTCGAGCTCGACGGAGCGCGCGCCGGTCGTCATCACCTTGACGAAGTCCGCGCCGCGGCGCAGCTGCTCGCGCACGGCGCGGCGCACGTCGTCGCAGCCGTCGGCCTCGCGGTACATGCCGGCGAAGAAGCGCCCGCCGGGCGCGGTGGCCGACACGATCCGCCCGCAGGTCAGCAGCCGCGGGCCGCGGAAGGCGCCGTGGCGCATCGCCTGACGCGCCTCGACGACCTCGTCCCCGTAGGAGCCCACGTCGCGCACGGTCGTGATGCCCATGCGCAGCATCGTGCGCAGCGAGGCACCGACGAAGTGGGCGGCCACGCCGGGGAGCAGCGGCTCGGCGCCCGGGTCGGGCAGGGGCAGGTGGGCCTTGACGTGCACGTGCGCGTCGATCAGTCCGGGCATCAGCAGGCGCCCGCCGACGTCGACCGCCCGCGCGCCCTCGGGCGTCGCGTCGGACGCCGCGCCCACGCGCGCGATCCGGCCGTCCTCGATCAGCACGCCCGCGGCCTCGCGGACGTCGGCCCCCGTGAACAGCCGGGCGTTCGTCAGCCACAGGCGGCCCTCGGCGGCGGGCGGCGAGGCGAGCAGGGACGGAAGGCGGGCCGGCATCGGCGGGATGCTAGATCAGCCCGCTACGGTCGGCGCAACGCTCTCGCACGCGCCGGACATGGAAGGGCATGGATCTCGAAGCTGACGAGCGGCTGCGCCGCCTCTACGCGGACCACGCGCCGGCGCTGCTCGCCTATGCGCTGCGCCGCGACGTCGCACCCGAGGACGCCGCCGACCTCGTCTCGGACGTCTTCCTCGTCGCCTGGCGGCGCATCGGCGACGTCCCGCCGGGCGAGGAGGCGCGGCTGTGGCTCTACGGGGTGGCGCGCCGCACGCTCGCCAACCAGCGCCGCGGCGAGCGCCGGCGCGGCCGCCTCGGCGAGGCGCTGCGCGAGCACGTCCGGACGCTGCCCGACCCCGTGCCGCCGCGCCGGACCCCGCCCTGCACGCCGCGCTGGCCGCCCTGCCCGAGCGCGACCGCAGCCTGCTCGCGCTGATCGCCTGGGAGGGGCTGACCCCCGCCGAGGCGGGTGCGGTGCTCGGCCTGCTGCCGGTCACCGCCCGCGTCCGCGTCCACCGCGCCCGCGCGCGCCTGCGGGCTGCGCTCGACACGCCCGCCGCCGTCCCCTCGCGCCCCGAAGGAGCCCTCCGATGACGTCCGACGAGCTCACCGCGCGCCTGGTCGCAGCCGATCCGCTGCCCGCCGCGCCGGCCCTGCCCGACGCCGTCGTCTCCGCCGCCGTCGCCGAGCTGCGCGCCGCGGCGCCCGCCCCGCGACCGCGCCGCGCCCGCCGCCGCCGCGCGGCGTTCCTGGCCGTCCTGGCGCTGCTGGTCGCCGTCCCGAGCGGGGCGGCGGCGATGGAGGCGGCCGGGATCCACACCGGTTTCTTCCCGGGCGCCGGCGACACCGAGTCGATCGCCGGCGAGGAGTACCTCGACACCTCGTCGCCGGGGATCGTCGCCGTCGTGCGCGACCTGACGACCGAGTTCCGGCTGCCCGCCGGCGCCTCGTGGGGACCGCTGCTCGCCCGCTGGCCGGCCGGCGAGCGCGTGCTGACGCAGCGCAGCGGGCTCGGCGCGGAGGTCGAGTGGTTCGCGCGCTGCCGCTGGGAGGACGCCTGGCTGCGCGCGCACGCCGCGGGCGACGCGCCGGCCGCTGCTGCGGCCGCGGCCGTGCTCGCCGATCCCGCGTCGTCCCGCTACGCGGCCGCGGCCGGGGGTGCGACGGCGCACCTCCGCCGCGTCGCGGCGGCGGCCGTGGCCGGCGACCCCGGCCCGGTGCGCGAGGACCGGCGCGCCAATTGCTGAGGTCGGCGTTCGCGAGGGCTCCGGCGGACGTCAACACCGGCATTGAGGGGGGTGGGTCCGGTCGGGGGGCGATCCCCTCGGCGTTGTATCCGGGTCTGCCGTGTTGCGTTGGTGGCGGGGTTGGCGAACGGCGGGCATCGAGGGGGTGGGTCCGGTCGGGGAGGCGGTCCCTCGGCGTCACATCTGCGTCTTCCGTGTCGCGTTGGTGGCGGGCTCTGCGAACGGCGGCATCGAGGGGAGGTCCGGTCGGGGAGGTGGTCCCCTCGGCGTCACAACTGCGTCTCCCGTGTCGCGTTGGAGCGGCTCGGCGAACGGCGGGCATCGAGGGGGTGGGTCCGGTCGGCGACGCGGTCCCTCGGCGGTCATATCCGCGCCTGCCGTGTCGCGTTGGTGGCGGGCTCTGCGAACGGCGGGCATCGAGGGCGTGGGTCCGGTCGGGGACGCGGTCCCTCGGCGGTCATGTCCGCGCCTGCCGTGTCGCGTTGGCGGCGGGCTCTGCGAACGGCGGGCATCGAGGGGAGGCCCGGTGGGGGAGGCGGTCCCCTCAACGTCACATCCGCGTCTGCCGCACCCGTCGATGTGACGTTGTGGGTCATATAGGCCCCCAACGTCACATCACCCCGATCACGTCAGGGGAATGTGACGTTCGGGGCGACCAACGTCGTAACCCGCCCGCCGCGCCGAGCCTGTACGACGTTGGGGGCCCTATACGCCCTCAACGTCGTACTGGCCGCCCCGACGGCGCGGGTTACGACGTTGGGCGCCAGCGCCATCCCCGACCGGACCCTCCCCCTCGATGCCCGCCGTTCGCCGGCCCCGCCACGGCGAACCGGTCCGATCTCCCTCGATGCCCGCCGTTCGCCGGCCCCGCCACGGCGAACCGGTCCGATCTCCCTCGATGCCCGCCGTTCGCCGGCCCCGCCACGGCGAACCGGACCGATCTCCCTCGATGCCCGCCGTTCGCCGGCCCCGCCACGGCGAACCGGTCCGATCTCCCTCGATGCCCGCCGTTCGCCGGCCCCGCCACGGCGAACGGGACCGACCTCCCCTCGATGCCCGCCGTTCGCCGGCCCCGCCACCGCGAACGGGACCGATCTCCCTCGATGCCCGCCGTTCGCCGGCCCCGCCACGGCGAACCGGTCCGATCTCCCTCGATGCCCGCCGTTCGCCGGCCCCGCCACCGCGAACGGGACCGACCTCCCTCGATGCCCGCCGAGCCCGCAACCCCCGAACCGGATCGACCCCCCTCGACGACCGCCGTTCGCCGACCCCGCCACCAGCCGCCGCGGAGCCCTCAGTCCGGCAACCGCGCCGCGCGCATGTCGACGCGGTCGCCGCGGAACGGGATCCCCTCGGCCTCGAGCAGCCGCCGCTGCCGCTCACCCTTCGCGAGCGAGCCGTCCGCGCGCACGATCCGGTGCCACGGGACGTCGTCGCCGACGGCGTAGAGCACCGTCCCGGCGAAGCGCGGGGCGCCCGGCGAGACGTCGCCGTAGGTGCGCACGAAGCCGGGCGGGGTGTTGCGCACCCGCGCGAGCACGCGCGCGGCGCGGGTCCCGTCGGAGGTGTCCATGGCGCCAGTATCCTCGGCCGCGCCCATGCCCCGCCCGCACGGCACGTACTCGATCGTCGCGCTCGACCCGGAGACGGGGGAGCTGGGCGCGGCCGTCCAGTCGCACTGGTTCTCCGTCGGGTCGCTCTGCACGTGGGCGCGGCCGGGCGTCGGCGCGGTCGCGACGCAGTCGGTCGTCGAGCCCGCTCACGGCCCGCACGCGCTCGACCGGCTGGCCGGGGGCGAGGACGCCCGCGCGGCGCTGTCCGGAGTGCTCGCGCCCGACGCGCTCGCCGCCGCGCGCCAGGTGGGGATCGTCGACGCGCGCGGCGGCGTCGCCGTGCACACCGGCCCGGACTGCATCCCCGAGGCGGGCGACGCGATCGGCGACCACTGGGTCTGCCAGGCGAACATGATGGGCCGCGCGACGGTGCCGGACGCCATGTCGGCGGCCTTCGCGCGCTCGGACGGCGACCTTGCCGAGCGGCTGATGACCGCGCTCGAGGGCGCCGAGGCCGAGGGCGGCGACGTCCGCGGCCGCCAGTCCGCCGCCCTGCTCGTCGCGCCCGCAGCGGGTGAGCCGTGGCAGGCGCGGATCGACCTGCGCGTGGAGGACCACGCCGACCCGGTCGGCGAGCTGCGCCGCCTGCTGGGCCTGCAGCGCGCGTACGAGCTGGCCGGCCGCGGCGACGAGCTGATGGCCGAGGGCCGCCCGGACGAGGCGGCCGCGCTCTACGTGCAGGCCTCCGAGCTGGCGCCGCAGTCCGACGAGCTGCTGTTCTGGGCCGGCCTCGCCCTCGCCCAGGTCGGCGACCTGGACCGCGGCGTCGACGCGGTCCGCCGCGCGGCGACGGTCCATCCCGGCTGGCTCGTGCTGCTCGACCGGCTCTCGCCGGAGTTCGCCCCGTCCGGGGCGGCCGTGCGCGCCGCGCTCTAGCGGACCCGGATGCGGAGCGCCGTCGAGCGCGCCCCGTCGAGGCTCGCCGACCGCGGCGACCGGGCGCGGTAGCGCCTCGTCGAGCGTGGCGTGATGCGCACCCGTGCCTCGCAGCGCGGCCCGGCCGCGCGACCCGCGCCCACCCGCCGCCAGCGCCCGGCCTTCCGGCGCTCGAAGATCACGCGCTCGCCGTTGGCGGTGCGGGCGGCACCGCACGGCGCGACGCGCGCGGTCAGCGTCACGCGCCCGCCGCTCTGCGCCCTGGTGAGGCGGATCTGCTTGGCTCGCCGGTTGCGCCTGGGCGCGTACTTCACGATCCCGTCGGCCGGGGTGCCGTGATCGGCGACGTACACGTTGCCTGCCACGTCGAACGCCACGTCGCGCGGCTCGTCGAGCTCGCCTTCGCCCCAGCCCCGTTCGCCGACCTGGCCGGCGAACGTTCCGGCCGGGGTCAGCTCCTGCAGCCGGAAGTTGCCGCTGTCGGCGACGTAGGCGTTGCCCTGCGGCCCGATGGCGATGCCGTCGGGCGTGCGGGTCGCGCCCGGCCCGGACCCGGCCCGGGTGAGCGCCCCCAGGAACGTTCCGTCGGCGCTGAACCGCTGCACGCGGTCGTTGTCGCGCTCGCTCACGTACACCACGCCGGCGCCGTCCACGGCGATGCCCCACGGGACCGCGAGCTCGCCGTCCGCCGCGCCCGAGCGGCCCCATGCGCCGAGCACCCGGCCGTCCGGGCTGAAGCGCGCGACGCCGTCGTTGGCCGTGTCGACGACGAACACGCTGCCGTCCGGCCCGATCGCGACGTCGTTGGGCGCACCCGGTATCGGCCACTCCGCCAGCGGGGTGCCGGCGGAGGTGAACGTGCGGATCCGCCGTCCCGCGTAGTCCGCGGCGTAGACCGTGCCCTGCGCATCGACCGCGAGCCCTTCGGCGCCGCCGCTGTCGTCCCACGTCGCCGACGGGGCGCCGCTCCTCGAGAACGTGTGGATCGCGTCGCGTCCCGCGACGTACACCGTGCCCTGCGGGCCGACGGCGACGCTCAACGGCCGATCCACCGCCCAGCGGCGCACGAACTGGTAGTCGGTCGCCGCGGCCGGGGCGGCCCAGGCGAGCGCGACGAAGGCGACCGCGAGGAACAGGAGGCCCCGCTTGGGGAAAACGGTTTCGCCTGCCAGGCGAGATGCTCGTTCCTCGCACTCGCCTTCGGCGACGTTACTAGCGCTCACCCGGCTGCTTGCTCGGATTCACCGACACCGGCACGTCGGGATCGAGCGCGGTGCGGATGATCCGCGTCTGCTCCACCGTGTGCGCGGCCGGGTAGCCCTCGCCCGGCGACGCGCGCTCGGGCCGGCCGACGTAGCCGAACTCCAGGTTGCTGGGGAGGATGTGGAGCAGGCGCGGCGACATGTGCGCGCGGGCGCCCATGTTGCGCGGCTCCTCCTGCACCCACACGACCTCGCGCAGGTTCGGGTAGCGCGCGACCTCGTCCATGATCTGGCGCTGCGGGAAGGGGTAGAGCAGCTCCACACGGGAGATCGCGACCGTCTCGTTGCCCTCGCGCGTCGCGTGGCCCTTGAGGTCGTAGTAGATCTTGCCCGAGCAGAGCAGCAGGCGGGTGACCTTCTCCTCGTCGATCCGCGGCTCGCTCAGCACGGGGAAGAAGCGCGACTCGCACAGGTGCTCGATCCGCGACGTCGCCTGCGGCAGGCGCAGCAGCGACTTCGGGGTCAGGATCACGAGCGGGCGCTGCTTGGCGACGCGCGCCTGCCGGCGGAGCAGGTGGAAGTACTGCGCCGGCGTGGTCAGGTTGGCCACTCGGATGTTGCCCTCGGCCGCCAGCTGCAGGAAGCGCTCCATGCGCCCGGACGAGTGCTCGGGACCCGAGCCCTCGTAGCCGTGCGGCAGCAGCAGCGTCAGCCGGGTCGACTGGCCCCACTTCGAGAGCGCCGAGATGATGAACTGGTCGACGATGACCTGGGCGGAGTTGACGAAGTCGCCGAACTGGGCCTCCCACAGCACGAGCGTCTCGGGCGCCTCCATCGAGTAGCCGTACTCGAAGCCGAGGCAGGCGACCTCCGACAGCGGCGAGTTGTGGAGCTCCATCGGCGCCAGCGCGCCCGGGAGCGACTGGATCGGCGAGATGCGCTGGCCCGTCTTGGCGTCGTGCAGGACGAGGTGGCGCTGCGAGAACGTGCCGCGCTCGACGTCCTGGCCCGTGAGGCGGATCGGCGTGCCCTCGGACAGCAGCGTCGCGTAGGCGAGCGCCTCGGCCTGGGCCCAGTCGATCCCGCCGTCGGGCCCGACGGTCTCGCGCCGGCGCTCGAGCTGCTTGATCAGCTTGGGATGGACGGTGAACCCGTCCGGGATCCGCAGGAGGTCGTCGTTGAGCCCGAGCAGGCGCTCCCTGGAGACGGCGGTCTTGACCTCCGGTGAGGGCGACCGGTCCAGCTCGTAGCCGCCCGTCGGCTGCTCCTCGTCGGACGCCGCCAGCTCGGCCTTGAGCTCGCGGTGGCGCGTGGCGAGGTCCTCCCAGATCTCCTGGCCGACCTGGTCGGCCTCCTCCTGGGTGACGACGCCCTGCTCGACCAGCCGGGCGGCGTAGAGCTCGCGCACGGCCGTCTTGCCCTTGATCTTCGCCGCCATCTCCGGCTGCGTGTAGGCCGGCTCGTCGGCCTCGTTGTGGCCGAACCGGCGGTAGCCGATCAGGTCGATCAGGACGTCGTGGCCGAACTCCTGGCGGAACGCGAAGGCGAGCCGCACGGCGGCGACGCACGCGGACACGTCGTCGGCGTTGACGTGGATGATCGGGACGTCGAAGCCCTTCGCGAGGTCGGAGGCCCAGCGCGTGGAGCGCGAGTCGTCCGGGTCGGTCGTGAAGCCGACCTGGTTGTTCTGGATCAGGTGCAGCGAGCCGCCGACCGTGTAGCCGTCGAGGCCCTGGAGGTTGAGCGTCTCCGCCACCACGCCCTGACCGGGGAAGGCGGCGTCGCCGTGCAGGATCACGGGGATCGCGGCGTTGTTGTCCAGGTGCGCGTGCGGGCCCTGGCGCGCGGTCTGGATCGCGCGCGTGGCGCCCTCCACGACCGGGCCGACGTACTCGAGGTGGCTCGGGTTGGACTCGAGCCGCACGATGATCGAGGACTCGTCGGGCAGCTGGTAGGTCCCCTGGGCGCCGTGGTGGTACTTGACGTCGCCGGTGCCGCCCTGCGGGATCGTGGTCACGGCCTCGATCGAGGACGCGCCCTCGAACTCGCGGAAGATCGTCTCGTACGCGCGGCCGAGGCAGTGGGCGAGCACGTTGAGCCGGCCGCGGTGGGCCATGCCGATGACCACCTCGCGCGCGCCGTTGGCGGCGGAGAGCTGGATCATCTCGTCGAGCATCGGGACCGTCATGTCCAGGCCCTCGATCGAGAACTGCTTCTGGCCCAGGTAGGCCTTGTGCATGAAGCGCTCGAGCGAGTCGACCTGGGTGAGCCGGCGCAGCAGCATCCGCTGCTCCTCGTTGGTGAGCGGCGTGCGGAACGCGCCCGACTCGATCTTCTCCCGCAGCCACGTGCGCTGGCGGTGCGACGCGATGTGCTCGATCTCGTAGGCGATCGTGCCGCAGTAGGTCTCGCGCAGGTGCGGGAGCGCGTCGGCGAGCGTGGCGCCCGGCACGTAGGTGCGCAGGATCTTGGCCGGGATCTTCGCCATCAGCTCGGGCGTCAGGCCGACCGTCTCGGGGTCGAGCGCCGGGTCGCCCTCCGGCTCGGACGCCAGCGGGTCCAGCCGTGCGGCGAGGTGGCCGTGCATGCGATGGGCCTTGAGCAGCGACGTCGCCGCCTGCACCGCCTGCAGCACCGCCTCCTCGGGCGCGACGGGCAGGCCGCCGGCGGCGGTCGGCGTCTCGACCGCCGTGTCGCGCTGCGCCGCCGCCGCGGCGGCGGGCGCGGGCGGCTGCGGCGCGGCGCCGAGCGGCGCGCCGAGGTCGGCGAAGACGCCCTCGTAGAACTCGTGCTCGCCCTGCAGGTAGGCCTCGACGACCTGGAGGAACTGGCCGGACTCGGCCCCCTGGATGACGCGATGGTCGTACGTCGACGTCATCGTCATCACCTTCTCGGCGCCGATCACGGCGCCGACGGCGGCGAGGCCGGGCGGGTACCCGATCGAGCCGGTCGCGACGATCGTGCCCTGGCCCTTCATCAGCCGCGGCACCGAGGCGATCGTGCCGATGCCGCCCGGGTTGGTGAGCGACACGTTGCCGCCCTGCAGGTCGTCCGCGGTGAGGCGGTTCTCGCGCGCCTTGGCGATCAGGTCGGCGAACGCGTCGAGGAAGCCCTTGAAGCCGAGCCGCCCGGCGTCGCGGATGACCGGCACCATCAGCGTGCGGCCGCCGTCCTTGCGCTCGACGTCGACGGCGATGCCGAGGTGGCACGCACCGTCGTCGATCACGTGCGGCTTGCCGTCGATCTCGTCGAAGTGGCGCGCCATGACCGGCATCTGCTCCGTCGCCGCACGGGCGATCGCGTAGGCGATCAGGTGCGTGAAGGAGACGCGGTGCCCGGCCTCCTTGAGCTGCTTGCGGCGCGCGTCGAGCGCCGTGACGGTGATCGTGCGGAACGAGGTCGCGGTCGGGACGGAGCGCGACTCGTCCATGTAGCGGGCGAGCATCGCCGAGGCGCCCTTGATGAGCTGGGCGCCGGCGGGCTTGGCGGCGGGGGCGGCGGTCGCCCCGTTCGCGCCGTCGACGGCGGCGAGCACGTCGTCCTTGCCGATCCGGCCCTCGGGACCGGTGCCCTGGACGCGGCCGAGGTCGATCCCGTGGGCGGCGGCCACGCGCTTGGCCACGGGGGTGACGCGCGTGTCGTCAGGGAGCTCGACGATCGGCAGCTCGCCGCCGGGGCGCGGCGCGCTGGTCGGCGCGGGCGCCGGGTCGGCCGCGCGCGGCGCGCCTGCGCCGGCCGCGATCCGGGCGATCACCTGGCCGACGGTGACGGTCTCGCCGGCCTCGGCGAGGATCTCGGCCACCGTGCCGGTCGCGGGCGCCGGCACCTCCGCGTCGACCTTGTCCGTGGAGATCTCGACGATCGTCTCGTCGGCCTCGATCGCGTCGCCGACGGCCCTGGCCCACTCGAGCACGACGCCCTCGGACACCGACTCGCCCATCTGGGGCATGACGACGTCGACGGTCTCGGTGGGCGCCTCGGCCTCGGCCTCGGCTGCGGGCGCCGCCGCGTCCGGCGTCGTGGGCGCCGAGCCGTTCGCGGGCGCGATCTCGGCGAGCACGGCGCCGACGTGGACGGTGTCGCCCTCGGCGGCGTGGACCTTCACGACGGTGCCGTCGATCGGCGCGGGGACCTCGGCGTCGACCTTGTCCGTGGAGATCTCGACCAGCGTCTCTTCCGCTGTGACGGAGTCTCCTTCTCCCTTGTGCCATTCCAGGACGGTGCCCTCGCTGACCGAGTCACCCATCGCCGGCATGACGACTTCCACCGTCGTCGTTTCGATCGCCATCTGAACCGGGGTAGAGGTTACCGCGTCTGCGGCGTCTTCATTCGTCGCTCCTCGACCACGAAGCCGATGCTGCCGGCGAACGGCCCGATGCCGCCGATGATCGCCACCGTGACGCCGAGCCAGAGCGGGATCACGCGGCGCCGGACGGCGTCGATGGCGAGCAGGGACATCGCGATCCAGCCGAGCCCGTGCGCCCAGCCGAAGATCATCTCCCCGGTCTTCGCGCCGGGGACGAGCCAGACCACGAGCAGCGTGAGGTAGATCGCCGAGTGGCAGAAGGACAGGACCTTCAGCTGCCCGAAGGTCACGCCGGCGCCCCGAGCAGCAGCGCCATCCGGCGCAGGGTGCCGCCGGCCTCCTCCGGCCAGGCGCCGGGATCGGCGGGCCACCAGGCGTGCGCGTCGTGCTCGGCGTCGCGCGACACCTCGGCGCCGTCGGCCAGCCAGGCCTGGCCGATCAGCATGACCATCCGGTTCGGCAGGCAGACGAGCGCCTCGACGGTCAGCCGCTCGGGCACCACGGCCCATTCCTCCTCGAGCTCGCGGGCGAGGGCCTCGACGGGGTCCTCGCCCACCTCGACCGCCCCGCCCGCGCCGAGCGCCCAGCGCCCGGCCCAGGTCGCGACCCAGTCGGCGCGGCGGCCCGCGAGCCAGCGCCCGTCGGCGGCGCGCACCGCGCAGAGCACCGACAGCGAGCCGAGCGCGTCGCCGGGGAGCAGGCGCACCGCCCAGCGCACCGGCTGGAGCTCGACCGTCAGGCCGCCGGGCGCCGACTCGTAGGCGGCGAGCCGCGCCGCGACGCCGTCGTGCGACGGCGAGCCGCGGTGCTGCAGCGCCGCGATCGCGGCGTCGGCCTCGGCGGCGAGCGCCGGATCCGGCTCGAACTCCTCCTCGCGCCAGCGCGTCGCGACCTGGTCGGTGCGCCAGGGGCCGCGCGCGAGGATGCCGGGTGCGAGCACGCGCGTGAGGGTACTCAGCCCGACCGCAGCACCTCGTCGGCGCTCGGCCGCGGATCGCCGTCGCCGGGCTCGGCGGTCACGATCAGCGTGGGGTACCGCGCCGGGTCCACGGCGGCCATGAGGCGCACGTCGGATCGCCCCTGCGGGTCGGGGTGGAACGTGCCCGCGGAGATGCGGTCCGGCCGGCCGGGGCGGTCGCGCGGGGAGGCGAACCAGAGCTCGTAGAACGCGCCCTTGGGGAGGATCGGCAGCGCCGTCGTCCGGAAGTGGATCTCGCGACCGGTCCCGAGCAGCCGGACCTCCGCGGTCGCCGTCGTGCCCGCCGAGGCCGGCGGATGCAGCGCGGCGCGCAGCTCCAGCTCGCCCCGCTCGCCGCCCGGCAGGGCGAGCACCGCCGCCGCGACGGCGGCCGCCGCGGCCGTGGCGAACCCGGCCGCCCAGATCCGGCGCGGGCGCCGGCGCGGCGCCGCCGGGCGGAGCCCTCGGCCGCCCGCGGCGGCGAGCGTGCGCGCGCGCAGCCGGGGCGGCGGCACGTCCGCGGGTGCCATGTCCCGCAGCAGGCCGTCCAGCTCGGCGTCGGTCAGCTGCCGCTCAGCCATCGATCCCCAGCCCCGCGAGCGCCCCGCGCAGCGCGCGCATGGCGTGGTGGGTGCGCGACTTGACCGTGCCCTCCGGAACGGCCAGCCGCGCCGCGATGGCGCCCTGGGTCAGGTCGTCGTCGTAGGCCAGCTCGAGCACCTCCCGGTGCACGGGGCTCAGCGTCTCGAGCGCCGCGCGCACGTGCACGCGCGTGAGCAGCGCCTCGTAGCGGTCGTCGTCGGCGAGGTCCTCGGGCAGCTCGGGCGTCGCGGGCGGGCGGCGCCGGTGCGCGTCGACGGCCGCCCGCCGCGCGAGCGAGAAGACCCACGTCGCGGCCCGCCCGCGGGCAGGGTCGAAGCGCGAGGACGAGCGCCAGAGCCGCACGAACGTGTCCTGGACGACGTCCTCGGCGAGCTGCGCGTCGCGCAGCGCCTGCAGCGCGACGCGGTAGACCGGGGTGGCGAAGCGGTCGTAGAGCCGCTCGAGCGCATCGCCCGGATCCGGCGACGCCAGACGCAGCAGCAGGGCCGCGTCGGCGTCGTCGGTGCGGGCGATCACGGGCGGCACACGGATGCGTTCGCGCGACCGCCCGCATCCGGTTCACTCGGTCGGGATGGCGATGCCCGTCACGGCGTGGCGGCGCGGGAACCAGCCGAGGCCCTCGGCGCGGCCCGTGATCAGGTCGATGCCGTAGAGGCCGGTCCGGCCGCCGCCGGCGAAGGCCGCGAAGCCCTCCACGCGGACGGTCGTGCCGCCCCGGACGGTGCTGTGGATGTCGAACCCGGCGGGCGTGGCGGCGTCCGTGCCGAGCTTGCCGGTGGGCGCGAGCAGTCCGGCGTTCGCCGGCGACTGGACCACGACCTGGTCGAGCGCGGTGTCGAGGTCGAAGAGCGTCGTCGCCGTGTTCGGATCGGCGTCGTTGTTCGTGTAGGCGGCCCCTGCGACGCCCGTGGCGGTCGCCGCCGGCGGGCCGGGGTACGTGAGCGTGCCGTCGACGAGCGTGTCCCCGTCGGCGTCGACGTTGTCGCGCAGGTTCTGGCCCGTGTCGCTCACGATCCGCAGCCGGTCGACGGTCGGGTTGAAGTCGACGCCGAAGCTCGTGCCCTGGAGCGGCACGCTCAGGCGCGACTTCAGCGTCGCGCGGGCCGTCCGGTCGTCGATCACGTAGACGCCGCCGCGGTCGCCGAGGCCGTAGAGGTCACCCGTCGCCGGCCGGTAGTCGATGCCGACCAGCGCCGTGTCGGCGCTGAGCCCGCGCACCCTGCCGACGCTCCGCGCCCACTCCGGCGCGTCGGTCCGGTAGGCGAGCAGCTTCTGGTCGGCGGTGACGGCGACGCCGCGCAGGGCGTGCTTGCCGCCGCGCAGGTCGTGATCCCGGTCGTGCCCGGACGACGCGGAGGCCGCGGTGACGCCCGCGGCCAGCAGGACGCTCGCGCACAGCGTCGCGCTCAGCTTGCGCTGCATGTCTGGCTCCTCTCGATGCAGGCGGGCCCGGTGCCCGCCGGTGGTACACGGCACTTCGCGGGAAGGGCCCGAAACGGTTCACCGGGTAGCCTTGGCCGGGTGAGCATCGACGCGTCGGCGAAGAACATGCAGGCGGTCTGCCGCGCCAAGGAGGCGCACGACAAGAGCTGTCCCTGGGGCGGGACCGCCACCGAGGTCCACATGAACTGGTTCGACATCGAGCGAATCGGCTGGGAGGCCGGCGACGTCATCTGCGGCCTCGCGGTCGTCGGCGACGAGACGGTGGCGACCGGGATGATGCGCGTGACGTGCGACGCCGAGGGCGAGGGCGGCGGGCGCTCCGAGGAGGAGGAGGTCGAGACCGTCGAGGCGGTCGCGGCCGAGCGCGAGCTCCAGCCCGCAGGACCTTCGTACAACTGACGTTCCGTCAGGGCTGGTAGGTTCCGCGCGTCCGAGGAGGAGGAAGCGCATGGTCCGTCGTGCCGTCGTGGTCGCGATCGCCCTGCTCGCCGTCGTGCCGGCGTCCGCCGGCGCCGCGACCGAGCTCAACGTCATCCCGCATGGTCAGCAGCAGGCCGGCGTGGCCTGGGCCGGCGCGCCCGGGATGCTGCCGGCGACCGCGCAGGCGCTGATGTACGACCGGCTCACGCCGCTCGGGCGCAACGTCACCGACGCGGTGCTGCAGCCCAGCGCGGACGGGACGGGCTACTTCAAGTCGGCCAGGCTGCTGCCCCCCGACGACCCCTCGCTGATCACCGACGAGACCGTCACCTCGGGCGCGCTGAGCGCGCGCATCCGGCGCGACGCCTACGGCGTGCCGCACATCTACTCCGCCGCCGACGACGGCGTGATCTTCGGCGCCGGCTATGCGACCGCGGCCGACCGCAGCCTGCTGCTCGACCAGGCGCGCAACAACGGCATCGCGGGCGCCATCGACGTGCCGGGCGCAGCGGCCATCACGCTCGTCCTCGGGCTCTTCGACTACCAGCCGACGGCCGCGATCCGCCGCCAGGTGACCCGGCAGCAGAACCGGGCGCTCCTGGCCGCCGGCCCCGACGGGCGCCGGGTGCTGCGCGACATCGACACCTACCTGCAGGGCATCAACCTGTGGTACGCGCAGAACCGGCCCGACGCCGAGCCGTTCGAGCGCGCCGACATCTACGCGCTCAACGCGATCAAGGCCCAGTTCCTCGGCGAGGGCGGCGGCACCGAGGTCCAGAACGCGCTGTTCCTGGACGCCGCGCGCGACCGGCTGGGCAAGCGGCGCGGCACGCAGGCCTACGAGGACCTCCGCCAGCGCAACGACCCCGAGACCTCGACCACGACCGCGAAGGCCGCGCCGCACCAGACGGACGTGAGCGCGGCGAGGCCGAGGGGCCTCGTGCGGCTCGAGAAGGGGACCTTCAGGTCGGCCGGCGTGGAGCTGCCGGGCGGCACGGACAGCGCCCTGGCCGCGCCGCAGCGCGCGAAGGCGTCGAACGTCCTGCTCGTCGACGACGAGCGCTCCGCGACCGGCACGCCGATCATGGTCGGCGGCCCCCAGATCGGTTACAACTACCCCGGCCTGACGATGGAGATGGGCCTCTACGGCCCGACCATCCGCGCCCGCGGCGCCACCTCCGCCCCCTTCCCGGGCTACATGCTGATCGGCCGCGGGGAGCAGTTCGCCTGGACGCTGACCTCGGCCGGCGGCGACATCGTCGACACGTACGCCGAGCGGCTCTGCGGCGCGGTCGCGCACGAAGTACCGCTACAAGGGCAGGTGCCGCCGGATGCAGCTCGTGAAGGCGGGCACGATCAGCAAGGGGGGCGACTCCGTCAAGGTGCGCTTCCGGCGCACGGTGCACGGCCCGGTCGTGGGCTACGCCCGCGTGGCCGGCACGCGGCGCGTGGTCGCGCTGTCGCGCCACCGGTCCAGCGCCGGCCGCGAGACGACCGACCAGATCTTCTTCCAGCGGCTGACGTACGGCCGCGTGAAGAGCGCGAGCGACTTCATCGGCGCCGCCGCGGCGACGCCCCAGACGTTCAACTCGTTCTACGCGGACGCGAGGGACATCGCGTTCGTCACCACCGGACGGCTGCCCCTGCGGGCGAGGGGCGTCAACGGCGACCTGCCGGTCGACGGCCGCGGCCGCTTCGAGTGGCGCGGCTTCCTCGCCCCGGGCAAGCACCCGCAGGACGTCGACCCGCCGAGCGGGCTGCTCGTCAACTGGAACAACAAGCCGGCGAAGGACGTCCCGGCCGGCGACGACCGGTGGGACGAGGGCGGCACGCAGCGCGTCGACTGGCTCCTGGCGGAGCTGGCCCGCACGGACAAGCACACGCCGGCCACCGTGCTCGGCGCGGCCAACGCGGGCGCCACGGCCGACCCGCGCGGGCTGATGTGGAAGTCGGTCACGGACATCCTCGCCCGCGGCCAGGCGCCGAGCCCGCTCGCCCGCGCCGTCGTGGACCAGGTCACGCAGTGGAGCGCGAGCGGCGCGAGCTGGGTCGACGCCGACGTCGACGGCACGATCGACGCGCCGGGCCAGGCGTCGATGGCCGCGATCTGGGACGAGCTGGCCGGCGCCGCGCTCTGCGGCCGCCTCGGGGCGTCGCTGTGCAAGGCGCTCGAGACGCGCCAGGCACGGTTCCAGCGCCCGCCGGGCGGCATGTACGGCGGCTGGCACCAGTACATGAGCAAGGACCTGCGCCGGCTCGCCGGCGGTGCGGTGCGGGGGCCGATGCACCTGCGCTACTGCGGCAACGGCGACGCGGCGCGCTGCGCCGGCGCGCTGTGGGCGGCGATCGACAAGGCGGCCGCCGCCGAGGCCGGGCGCCAGGGCACGACCGACCCGACCCGGTGGAAGCGGCCGACGGTGAAGATCTCCTTCGCCCCGCTCCCGCTCGTCGACATGCAGTACACGAACCGCCCGAGCGGCATCCACCAGGTGATGCAGTTCGCGCCCTAGGCGCGCTAGCGGACGCTCAGCTCCCGGTCGAACGCCTTGCGGAAGACATCGGCCTGGCGCTGGGCGCCCCAGCGGCTCAGGTCGACGTCGCCCGCGCTCTTGAGCGTCAGCTCGACCGTGCCGTCGTGCACCGCGATGCTGGTCCGGCTGACCGACTGGTCGCGCGCCCGCTCGAGCTGCTCGGCGACGCGCAGGAGCGCGGCGCAGCGGGCGAGCAGCTCATCGTCCCCCGTGCGCCCGAGCGGGGCGAACTCGCGCAGCCCCGGCTGGCCCTTGCGGTGGTAGCGCGCCACCTGCCCGATGATCGCCGTCTCACGCGGTGAGAAGCCGGGCAGCCCCGCGTTGAGGATCAGGTAGCGCGAGTGCTTGTGGTGGTCGTCGTAGTCGACCGCCGTCCCTACGTCGTGGAGGATCGCGGCGGCCCACAGGAGCTCGCGCTCGTCGGCGCGGCCCGGGTGCAGCCCGGCGTCCGAGAGCCCGTCCCACATCTCCAGCGCGAGCTTGGCGACATGCTCGGTGTGCGCGGTCTCGGGGTGGTACTGGGCGGCGAGGTTGCGCACCGACGCCTCGCGCACGTCGGGGACGAGCGGCGGGTCGGTGCCCTCCAGCAGCTCCTCGAAGAACACGCCCTCGCGCAGGCCGGCCTCCGTCACCTCCATCGCCTCGAAGCCGCAGACCTCCATCACCGTCTGCACGACGACCGCGCCGGCGAGGATCAGGTCGGCGCGCTCGGGCTTGAGGCCCGGCACCCGCCGCCGCTCGGCGGGGGTCAGGTCGGCGAGCTTGTCGATGAGGTCGTCGAGGGCCTTGCGGCGCAGCTCGAAGCCCTGGACCCCGAACGTCGGCAGGCCCTCGGCGGTCATCGTGATGCCGGCCAGGTTGCGCACGGTGCCGCCGATGCCCGCGAGCCGGCCGGGCGCGCCGGGCAGCCACGGCGCCGAGCGCAGCTCGTCGCGCACGTGCTCGCGCAGCGCCTTGATCTGCTTCGGCTTGACGCGCTCGGTCGGGAGGAAGCGCTCGGTGGTCACGACGGCGCCGAGCCGCCAGGACTGCGCCGAGCGCGCGCGCCTGGCGGCCACCTGGGTGAGCTGCATCGAGCCGCCCCCGATGTCGAGCGCGATCCCGTCGGTCAGCGTGGTCGAGTTCACCGCGGCGAGGTAGCCGTAGTGCGCCTCCTCCGCGCGCGAGAGCACCTCGACGTCGAGGCCGGAGCGCTCCTTCGCCGCCGCGAGGAACTCCGCGCGGTTCGACGCCTCCCGGATCGCCGACGTGGCGAGCGGCCGGATCCGCTCGATCCCGCTCGCCCGGCAGAACTGCGCGAACAGCTCGATCGCCTCGAGCGCGCGCTCCATCGGCTCGGGCCGGAGCGGGCCGCCCTCCTCCTGCTGCTCGCCCACGCGGACGGGCTCGTAGATCTCGTCCGTCCGCTTCCACCACTCGCCGGCGTGCGTGAAGACGACGAGCCGGAACGAGTTCGATCCGAGATCGATGACGGCGATCCGGCGCTCCACGCCGGGGAGCCTACGCGCCGCGGGGGCGAATATGCGGTCGCCGGCGACTTGACCGCGATATGTGCGGTCAACTCGACGTCGACCTCCTCATCGCCGCGTTCGCCGATCGTCAACACGGTGTCGTCGCGCGACAGCAGCTGACGATGCGTGGCGCGTCCGGCGACGCGATCGATCTGCGCCTGCGACGGCGGCGCCTGCGGCCGCTGCACCGTGGCGTCTACGCCGTCGGCCACGCCGCGTTGCGTCGCGAAGGCATCTGGATGGCGGCGGTCCTGGCGCTCGGCCCCGGCGAGGCGTATCTGAGTCACGCGAGCGCCGCGTCGCTCTGGGGGCTCCTCGGGACGTCAGGGAGCGGGCGCATCGACGTGACTGTTCCGCGGGACGTCGGTCGTCGTCGCCCGAACGTCCGCCTCCATCGTCAAGCGGCACTGGTGGCGTCCGAGACGACGACCCTTGCCGGCATACCCGTGACGACAACGGCCCGGACCCTGCTCGACCTCGCTGCGACCCATCCGCGGCGCGTCGTGGAGCGCGCACTCGACCAGGCGGAACTGTTGCGGATCTTTGACCTCGATGACCTCCGCCAGGTCGCAGCGCGCCACCGAGCGCGCCCCGGAGCGCCGCTTCTCGCCGAGCTGCTAGGAGCCGGGGATGCTGGCGTGAACGTCACGCGCAGCGCACTCGAGGATGCCTTCCTCGACCTCTGCCGCGTCGCTCATCTGCCTCAGCCGCACGTGAACGGCACCGTCCTCGACATCGAGGTCGACTTCCATTGGCCGCAGCACGGGCTCGTCGTCGAGGTGGACGGCTTCGCCTTTCATCGCACGCGCCGCGCCTTCGAGCGCGACCGTGAGCGCGACGCGCTGCTCGCCGCCGCCGGCTGGACCACGCACCGCTTCACCCGCACGCAGGTCCTCGATCGTCCGCACGAAGTCGTCCGAGCCCTCTCGATGTCGCTGGCGAGTTGACCGTCGTATATGCGGTCAACTCGCCAGCCACCTACCTGGAAGCGGCCGCGCTTATAGTGCGCCGCGCCATGCGCCGCACCAAGATCGTCGCCACCATCGGCCCCGCCTCCCGCGACCCGGAGGTCCTCGTCCAGATGATCGACGCGGGCATGGACGTCGCGCGGCTCAACTTCTCGCACGGCACCGCCGAGGAGCACGCGGAGATCGCGCAGCGGGTGCGCGACGCCGCCAACCGGGCCGGGCGGTCCGTCGCGATCCTCCAGGACCTGCCCGGCCCGAAGCTGCGGATCGGCAAGCTCGGCGGCGGGATCGCCGAGCTCAAGCCGGGCGACACGGTCACGTTCGTCTGCGGCGAGCACGACAGCGAGGGCGACGCGCGCCGGATGTACATCACGTGGGCCGGCCTGGCCGACACGGTGGAGGCCGGCGAGATCATGTACCTGGCCGACGGCGCGGTGCGGCTGCAGATCGAGGCCACCCGCCCCGCGGAGGGCGAGATCGACGCGATCGTCCAGATCGGCGGCTCGGTCGCCTCCCGCCAGGGCCTGAACATCCCGGGCGAGACGGCGGCGCTGCCGTCCGTGCCCGAGGAGGACCTCAAGCACCTCGCCACCGGCGAGAAGATCGGCGTCGACCTCGTCGCCCTCTCGTTCGTGCGCCGCGCCGCCGACATCGAGTTCGTCCGCAAGCACACCCGCCTGCCGCTGATCGCGAAGATCGAGAAGCCGCAGGCCGTCCAGCGCGCCGAGGAGATCGTCCGCGCCGCCGACTGCGTCATGGTCGCCCGCGGCGACCTCGGCATCGAGCTGCAGATCGAGGAGGTGCCGATCGTGCAGAAGCAGATCATCGCGCTCGCCGGCGCCCTCGCGCGCCCGGTGATCACGGCGACGCAGATGCTCGACTCGATGGTCGCCTCCTCGCGGCCGACCCGCGCCGAGGTGACCGACGTCGCCAACGCGATCCTCGACGGCACCGACGCGGTGATGCTCTCCCAGGAGAGCGCCGTCGGGCAGTACCCGGTCGGCGCGGTGGCGATGCTGGCCTCGATCGCCACGCGCACGGAGCAGACGGCGCCCTACCGCGAGTGGAACGAGCGGCGCGTGCGACGCGACCGGCGCGACCCCGCCTACACGCTCGCCTACACCGCCTGCCGCGCGGCGCACGAGCTCGGGCTGGCCGCGCTCGTCTGCCCGACGCTGTCGGGCCGGTCGGCGCGGCTGATCTCCGCCCACCGCCCGACGGTGCCGATCTACGCGCTCTCCCCCGGCCGCGAGACCGTGCGCCGCTGCGGGCTCATGTGGGGGGTGCAGGCGGCGTCGATCCCGCGCATGGAGGTCACGGAGGAGCTGATCGCGGCGAGCGCCGCGCGCGTCGTCGAGCTCGGATGGGTCAAGTCCGGCGAGCGCGTCGGCATCACCGCGGGGCTGCCGTCGGGGAAGCCGGGGACGACGAGCCTCCTGCAGATCCAGACCGTCTGAGCGCGACCAGGCCACCCACGGCCATCACGACCAGCACGACGATCGCCGCGATCGCCGCGGGCGACCCGAGGTCGTCCAGCGACCCGCCGAGCGCCGTGTAGGCGAACGCGCGCGGCGCGGCGCCCAGCGCCGTCGCGCCCGCGAACACGCGCAGGCGGATGTCCGTCAGCCCCGCGGCGTAGTTGACGAGGTTGAAGGGCACGCCGGGCAGGATGCGCGCATAGAGCACCGACAGGAACCCGCGCCGGCCGACGAGCGCGCGCACCGCCCCGACCCGGCGCCCTGCGAGCCGCTCGGCCGGCGCGCGCCCCACGCCGCGCGCGATCAGGAACGCCGCGCTCGCGCCGAGCACGGCCGCGGACAGGCTGAGGGGGAAGCCCGCGGCCGTCCCGAACAGCAGGCCGCTCGCCCCCGCCAGCAGCGGGCCGGGGAAGAACGCCACGGTCAGCGACGCCGAGACGACGACGAACGCGAGCGGCGCCCACACGCCGGCGTCGTCGACCCAGCCGCGCACGCGCGCCGCCGAGAGGTCGCCGGCCCCCGCGACGAGCAGGAACGCGGCCGCCACGCCCGCCACGAGCGCCGCCAGCCGCAGCCACGCGGTCCTCTCAGGTCCCGTAGAAGGCGGCCTCCTGCCGCCCGAGCTCCGTCACCGGGTCGTCGCCGTACATCCACTCGCGCGCGATGCGGTGGAAGTTGGCGACGGTCCGCAGCTGCGACAGCACCGCCAGCGTGAGCATCTCGACCCGCCGCCCGAAGAGATGGTCGGCGGGGAGCGTCTCGTGGCGCATCTGGCCGAAGTGCTGGGAGCGCGGGTCGGACATGTCGATCAGCACCTGCGTGGCGATCTCGGGCTCGAGCGCGATCTCCTCGTCGAGCACGTACCACCACGTCGCGTCGCGGAACTGCGCCAGCAGCTTGTCGGGGCGGAAGCGCTCGGGGTGCGCCAGGAACCCGGTCTCGGCCCAGATCTCGTGGAGCCGCTCGCCGTCGCCCTCGTGCCCCGCACGCTGGCAGGCCAGCTCGAGCTCGATCAGCTCCTTCGGCATCACCTTGAACAGGCCGAAGTCGAGGAACGCCACGCGCCCGTCCTCCATGAGCATGAAGTTGCCCGGGTGCGGGTCGCCGGAGAACTGGTGGTGGCGGTACATGCAGCCGAAGAAGAAGCGGAAGACGATCTCGCCGACCCGGTCGCGCGTGACCTGGTCCATCGCCTTGATCGCGTCGAACCCCGCCCCGCGGACGAACTCGGTGACGATCACGCGCTCGCGCGAGAGCTGCGTCATCACGTCGGGCACGACGATGAACGGATGGCCGCGGAAGATGCGGGCAAGCGAGCGCTGGTGCTGCGCCTCGAGCTCGTAGTCGAGCTCCTCCCCGATGCGGCTGCGCAGCTCCTCGGCCGTCGCCTTGACGTCCAGGCCCGGCGCGACCTGCTTCATCAGGCGCAGGATCATGCCCAGGTTCTGCATGTCGGCCCGCACGGCCTGCGCGACGCCCGGGTACTGCACCTTGACGGCGACCTCGCGGCCGTCGTGCAGGCGCGCGCGGTAGACCTGGCCGATCGAGGCGGCGGCGACCGGCTCCTCCTCGAACGCGGCGAACAGCTCGGAGAGCGGGCCCTCGAGCTCGGATTCGATCACCTTGCGCATGTCGGCGAAGCGCACCTTCGGCGCCGCGTCGCGCAGCTCGCCGAGCTTGCGCTGGAACTCCTCGCGGTACTCCTCGGGGACCAGGCCGACGTCGAGGAACGAGAGCACCTGGCCGAGCTTCATCGCGGCGCCCTTCATCGTCCCCAGCGCGGTGACGATCTGCTCGGCCGCCTCGATGTGCCGGCGCTCCAGCGCGGCCTGGCGGCGCGGCTCGTCGCGCGTCAGGTTCGCGGCCTGCGTGCCCAGCTGGCGCGTCCCCTGGCCGGCGGCCAGGCGGGCGATGCGGGCCGTGCGGGCGATGCGCGACGTCGGGATGCGGTCCTTGGCCACGTGGTGGATGGTGTCAGGGAACCGGCGTGGCGTCCGGCGGCGGCGTCGCCTGGGGCGCCGACTGGACCGTCGGCGCGGGGGTGGCGGTCGCCGCGGGCGCGGGCGTCTCGGTGGCCGACGGCGTCGGTGTCGGCGTCGGCGTCGCCTCGGGGTCCTCCTCGCGCTCGCTCTTGTCGGGCGTGGCGGACGGCGTCGCCTCGGGCGTGGGCGTGGCGTCGCCCTTGTGCTTGGACGAGCCGCCGCTGAAGAACGTCGTGCGGCTCGGCGTGCTGACCGAGCCGCCCGCGACCAGCTCGGTCACCGTGAACAGGACCGCGACGGCGGCGAAGGCCGTCAGGCCCGTGGCCAAGGCGAGCTTCCACTGGCGCCCGGTCAGCGGCTTGCGGCGGTGCAGCGCGGAGGTCGTCCGCGTCGCCTGCGGCAGCGCCTCGAGCTCCTCGGCCGACGGCGGCGCGAGCGGGTCGAACGGGTCGTCGTCGCGGTCCAGCACGTCGGTGGTGCGGCGTACGGGGCGCGTCGCGACCGCGCTCACCGTGTCGACGGGGCGCTTGAGGACCTCGGTGACCACGGCGACGATGACCGGCGTCATCGCGGCGGCGAACACCGTGCCCGGCCGCCACAGCATCGGGATCACGATCGCCGCGACGGCGCTCGCGGAGCCGGCGATCAGGAGCGTCTTGACGGACAGGCCGTGCTGCGTGCGCTGCTCACTCACGCCCCTCCACGCTAGCGAGGGCGCAGATGGGCCTCGTGGATCCGCCGCAGCAGGGCGATCAGCCGGACGAGCCTGCGCGGCGGCTCGCCCCCCGTCTCGACCGTCACGGCGCGGCCGCGGTGGCGGACCTCGTCGAACGTGCCGTCGGCGACGGGGAACCTCGGCCGGTAGCGGCGCTGGAGCGTGTCGAAGCGCGCCGCGCGCAGGCGCCGCCCCAGCTGCGCCCAGCGGCGGTCGCCGAGCGTGAAGTCCGCCGCGTCGCCGAACGCCTCGGCCCGCGCGGTCCGGTCCGCGTGCACGGTCAGCACCGTGCCGGTGATCCCGGCGATCCCGCCGCCGGTCTCCCAGCGGACCTTCGTCGCCGCGGCGTGGGCGGGCGCCGCCAGGAGCAGCGCTAGGAGCGCTGCACCTGCGAGCCCGGCACGATGTCGTCCGCGCCGTCCGGCCAGCGCACCCATGCCTTGTGCCCTCCGTCGTAGTCGTCGCCGAGCAGCACCAGCGTGGCCGGCTCGCCCATCGCGGTGCAGTCGTCCGCGCCCTCGGGGTCCACCCCGCGCCAGACGCGCACGAAGGCGTTCGTCTCCAGCTCCTCGGCCACCGTCGTCGGGTCCGTGTGGCCCGGGCGGATCGTCGTCTCGGGCGGGAGCTGGAGGAGGACGTCCATGATCGAGCGGCGCAGGTCCTCGTACGTCGTGTGCCCCGGGGCGCGCACGCCGCCGACCGAGTTCTTGAACAGCGTGTCGCCCGTGAACACGTCGGACCCGCCGACCACGAGCGAGAGCATCCCGCGGGTGTGGCCCGGCGTGTGGAGCGCCTCGACCGAGAGCCCGCCGATGTCGAGCGTGTCACCGGGCTCGAGGTCGCCCGTGGCGCCGTCGACCAGCTCGCGCTCGGACGGGTGGATCAGCACGTCGGCGTCCGGGAAGCGCGTGGTCACCGCGGCCAGCTCCGCCACGTGGTCGTGGTGGTGATGGGTGAGGAGCACGTGCGTGATCTCGATCCCCTCGGCCTCGGCCCGGTCGAGCAGCGGCCGCACGGGGCCGCCGGCGTCGACGAGGAAGCCCGGCCCGCCGGGGCCCGCCGCCACGAGGTAGGTGTTGGACAGCCAGTCGGGGTGCATCGAGCGCTCGACGATCATGAGTGAGGACCCTAGTAGGTAGCCTGCGGGCCATGGAGCTCATCCATACCTGCTACCGGATCGGCGACATCGACCGGTCCGTCGCGTTCTACGAGGCGCTCGGCTTCGAGGAGCGCCGGCGGATGCCCATCCGCGACGAGGCGATCAACGTCTTCATGGGCCTGCCGGGCGACGGCGACCGGCTCGAGCTGACCTACAACCACGGCGTCGACTCCTACGAGATGGGCACCGGCTACAACCACATCGCGCTCACGGTGTCGGACCTCGACGCGACGCTCGGGGCGCTCGCCGAGAAGGGCATCGACCCCGAGAAGCCGCCGTACCAGGTGCGCGCGGGCGGGTCGCGGATCTGCTTCGTGCGCGATCCGGACGGCTACCGCATCGAGTTGATCGAGCGCGGCGCGACCTGATCGCGGCGCCAAGCTCCGCGGCTGAGGGCGCGTCCTCGCTGCCTGGCGACTTGACCGCGTATATCGCGGTCAACTCGCCAGCGACTGGCCCTCAGGTTCCCGGCAGCTCGACGAGCTCGCCGTCGGCGGTCAGCCGGCCGCCGTCGCGCAGGTCGCAGATCATGTCCCAGTGGACGGCGCTGTCGTTCGTGCCGCCGGTCTCCGGATAGGAGCGGCCGAGGGCCAGGTGCACGGTGCCGCCGATCTTCTCGTCGAAGAGGATCGCGCCGACCGGGCGGTCGATGCCCAGGTTCGTGCCGATCCCCAGCTCGCCGAGCACGCGCGCGCCCGGATCGGTGTCGAGCGTGGCGAGCAGGTAGTCCTCGCCGCGGTCGGCGCGCGCGGAGACGACGCGGCCCGCGCGGAACTCGAGCTCGATCCCCGCGACCTCGACGCCGCGCGGGCTGGAGGGGATCGTGTAGCGGATCCGCCCCTCGGCGGAGTCCTCCAGCGGCCCGGTGAAGACCTCGCCGGACGGCATGTTCCGCCGCCCGTCGGAGTTCACCCACGTGCGCCCGTCCACGCGGAGCCGCAGATCCGTCCCGTCCGCCTCGATGCGCAGCTCGCGCGCCCGCTGCAACCGCTCGATCAACCGCGCCTGCACGGCCCGCAGCTCGCCCCACGCCGCGGCCGGGTCGTCGCGGTCGAGGAACGTCGCGCGGCGCACGAAGTCCGCGAACGCCGCGGTCCCCATGCCCGCCTGCTGGGCGCCGGCCGGCGTCGGCCACAGCGTGCCGCACCAGCGGCGGCGCAGCGACGCCTCGCGGACGGGCGCCCGCGCGCGGGCCGCGCGCGCCATCCGCGCCGGGTCGACCCCGGCGAGCGCCGTGGTGTTCTCGGGCGCCTGGATGGCGAGCAGCGCGTCGATGGCGTCCGCCTCGGCGAGCTCGGCCGGGGCGAACGCGTCCAGGTGCTCCTCGCGCGCGGCGGCCCACCAGCCCTCGGCCTGCCCGGGCAGCTCGGTGCGCAGCAGCGGCCACGCGCCGCGCTCCAGCAGCTCCCGCTGGACGGCGAGCACGAGCGGGGCGGCCTGCGTGGTCGAGCGCACCAGCACCTGCTGCCCCGCCTGCACGTCGAGGCAGTAGCCGCACAGCAGCCGGGCGAAGTCCTCAGGGAGCGTCGACATCCGGGAAGTGCGCTGCGAGGTGCTCGCGCAGCACGTCGCGGATCCAGCGGCGCTCGTCCTGCGTGGCGAAGCGGAACCGGCCGAGCAGCTCCTTCTGCTTCGTGATCGGCTCGGTGCCGGCGATCTCCCAGCGCACGGCGAGGCGCTCGAAGAGGAACTCGACCGCGCGCTGCCACGCGTCCTCGCGCGAGAGCGGCGAGCCGGCGGCCGCCGCAGCGTACTCGCGCCGCGTGGCGGGCGTCATGGCCCCGCGCAGCACCAGCACGTCGCCCGACGGGCTGCGGTACTCGGACTCGGGCGCGGCGAGCGTGTCGGCCTCGCCGCGGCGGCGGCTGCGCCTACCCATCGGCCGCCCGCTCCAGCTGCGCCGCGACGTCGCCCGTCAGCGGCTCGGCGTGCCCGGGCCAGGCGGCGCTCGGCGCCAGCGCCGCGAGCTTGCGGATCGAGGCGCGCGCCTGCTCGGTGTCGAGGTTGAACGCGCGGTGCGGCAGCCGCGGCGGGCCGTGCCGGCCCGTCTGGATGTCGAGCGTGTAGAAGCAGTCCGACGTGAGCGCGACGCCGTCGCGCTCGCGGAACAGGGCGATCATCCCGGGCGCGTGGCCGGGGATCCCGACGACGCGGAACCCGCTCACGTCCTCGCCCTCCGCCACCGTCCCGGCGATCGTCACGGGCCCGCCGTCCCACAGCGCGAGCAGATGGGGGTAGACCGGGCGGGCGTACGCGCGCAGCTTCGCGGTGTCGAAGTAGTGGCGCCCGCCGTCGCCCTCCGCGTCGGCGCGGTCGTCGGCGTGGCAGTACACCGGCGCGCCGAGGCCGGGGGCGCTGCCGCGGTGATCGGGGTGGCCGTGACCCAGCACGACGCGGTTGACGCCGCCGAGCGCGCTGCCCGCGCTCGCGACGGCGTTGACCATCGACGCGACGCCCGCGTCGAACACGGTGACCCCGCCGCCCTCGTCCTCGATCAGGTAGACGTTCATCTCGCGCGGCACGCCGCCGCGCACGCGCCAGACGCCCTCGGCGACCGGCTCGGCGGGCGCGCCGGCCAGCTTGCGCGCCGCGCGGGTCTTGGCGTTGAACGCCCGCAGCACGCGCTGCTCGGCGGTGGAGCCCTGCGCGGGCAGCATCCCGATCTGGCGGGCGAAGCCCATCCCGTCCGGATAGCCGTCGTTGCGCACGATCAGCCCGTCGCGCGCGCGGAGCAGGTCCAGGCCGGAGATCTCGATCGGCCCGCCCGTCGGCGCGATGCCCTGGTAGGCGGCGTCGCCGGCGAACGTGCCCGTCGCGTTCCAGCGCACGGCCGCCTGGTCGCCCTCGGCGATGATCGTGTCGACGACGAGTGCGAAGTCCGGCACCGCGGTGAACAGCTCGCCGAAGTACGCGCGGACGCCGTCGGGGCCCTGGGCGTCGGCCTGGCCGACGATGTGGTCGATGCCGTCGGGCGCCCAGCATGCGGCCGCGCCGTCGAGGTCGCGCCGCGCGAGCGCGTCGAAGTACTGCGTCGCGACCTCCCTGGCGTCGGCGGCCATCGCGGGCACGTTAGCGTCCCGCCGGTGCGGAAGCCGACGCGGCGGACCGAGGCGGGGCGGGGCGAGCGCGTCGTCCCCGGGGTGTGGCGGCTCCGCCTGCCGCTGCCGTGGCCGGCGGTGCCGCACGGCAACGCGTGGGCGCTCGCCGCGGGCGACGGGATCGTGCTCGTGGACTGCGGGTTCGACGGGCCGGGCGCGATGCGGAACCTCGAGCTCGCACTCGAGCAGGTGGGGCTCGGGCTCGAGCGCGTCCGGCTGCTCGTCTGCACGCACGCGCACCTGGACCACTGCGGCCAGGCCGCCGCCGTGCAGGCCCGCTCCGGCTGCGAGCTGTGGATCCACCCCCGCCTCGAGCACCTCACCGCGTCGGAGGGCTATCCGGCCGGGCGCAAGGGGCTGAGCGGCCCGCTGGAGCCGGCGCGCGACCTGCTGCCCGGCGTCGAGGTCGAGACGGATCTCGGCGCCTGGCAGGTGATCGAGACGCCCGGCCACGCGCCCTCGCACGTCGTGCTGCACCAGCCCGAGCACCGGCTGCTGCTCTCCGGCGACCACGTCCTGGGCCGCGTCTCGCTGTACTTCGACCACGGCTGGACGCCCGACCCGGTGGCCGAGTACCTCGAGGCGCTCGACCGCGTCGAGCGGCTCGACGTCCGCCTGACCCTGTCGGGCCACGGGCGCCCGTTCACCGACCTGCGCGGCCACGTGGCCGCCGGCCGCGCGCTGGTGGACGAGCGGCTGACCGCGGTGCTCGCCGCCCTCGGGGCGCGAGGCGAGGCGACCGCCTCCGAGCTGCTGCCGGACGTCTACGGCGAGCTGCTGACGCCCGCCACGGCCGGCTGGCTGCTGACCAAGGCGCACTGCTACCTCGAGCACCTCGCGGCGGGCGGCGCGGCGCGGCGAACTGCGGATGCGCCGGCTCGCTGGCGCCTATCCTGATCCGCATGCGGATCGACGAGCGCATCGCCTCGGGCTCCGAGCCATCGTTCTCCTTCGAGTTCTTCCCGCCGAAGACCGACGAGGGCGAGCGCAACCTGGGCCGGGCGCTGGCCGAGCTGTCGCGCCTGTCCCCCACGTTCGTGTCCGTCACCTACGGCGCGGGCGGCAGCGTGACGGAGCGGCGGAAGACGATCGAGATCGTCGCCCACCTCAAGCGCGACTACGGCATGGAGTCGATGGCGCACTTCACCTGCGTCGGGGCGACGACCGACGAGCTGCGCACGATGCTGGACACCATGCGCGACGCCGGCGTGGAGAACGTCCTCGCCCTGCGCGGCGACCCGCCGAAGGGCGAGACGGAGTGGACCGCGACCGAGGGCGGGCTGCGCTACTCCCGCGAGCTGATCGAGCTGATCCGCGACGAGTACGACTTCGCGATCGGGGCCGCGTGCTTCCCGGAGGTCCACATCCACGCCGAGGACGCCGAGAGCGACCTGCGCTACCTCAAGGCCAAGGTCGACGCCGGCGCGCGCTTCCTGATCACGCAGCTGTTCTTCGACAACCAGGTCTACTACGACTTCGTGGCCCGTGCGCGCGACCTCGGGATCGAGGTCCCGATCATCCCGGGCATCTGGCCGATCACGAACGCGAGCCAGATCAAGCGGGTGACGGAGCTGTGCGGCTCGCAGATCCCCGCCGGGCTGCGGCACGAGCTCGAGCTGCGCGGCGACCAGCCCGGCGCGGTCACCGACCTCGGCGTCGCCTACGCGACGCTCCAGTGCGCCGACCTGCTGGCCAACGGCGCTCCGGGGATCCACTTCTACACGCTGAACCGCTCGCCCTCCACGCGGGCGATCCTCACCGCGCTGCGCCTCATGGCGCCGTGGCGCAACGCCGTCCCGGCCTAGCCGTCCTTCAGGACCTCCAGCTTGTGGGCCACCTGCGGGCGGCCGGCGACGTCCCACGCGACGTCGACCTGGTCGTCCTTGCGGTAGGTCCCGATGCCCCAGGCGCCCCAGAACCAGCGCCAGAAGCCGAGCTTGCCCTCCTGCACGAGCTCCTGCCCGAAGACGAGCTCGTCGCCCGCGACGCGGTAGTCCCTGCCCTCCTCCTGGCGCACGCCGTTGAGGAACACGGTGAACGGCGGGGACACCGCTCGGGGCAACCGCACGCGGGACGAGGCCATCACCCGCCATGATGGCTGACGCGCATGACGATCGACGCCTCCGCACGCCCCTCCCCGTCCCCCATCGTCCGGGTGCTCAACGAGGAGGTGCGCCACTACCACCGCTGGTGCACGCCGTCGACGCTCGTCGACCAGGAGCGGATCGACGACTTCTACGCGTCCGACGTCTCGATCTCGGCGGGCTTCTTCGGCACGCTCGTCGACCACACCGGCGTCTTCGGGGAGGCCGAGCGCTTCGCGGCCGCCGCGCAGGGCGCCGACCGGACGATGTTCTCGGTCCACGGGTCGAGCGGCTCGAACTTCATCGTGCTGCGCATGCTGGCGCTGGAGCGGCCGGACGCGCTGATCCTCGTCGCCCGCAACTGCCATCACTCCACGATCAACGCGATCAAGGCGTACGGCCTGGACTTCCGCTTCCTGCCCTCGCCGTACGACGCCGAGTTCGAGGCGGTGCTGCCGCCGTCGGTCGACCAGGTCGTGACCGGCCTGCGCCGCTACCCGGAGGCGATCGCGGTCGTCTACACCTCGCCGACCTACGAGGGCCTGTGCGCCAACACGCACGCGATCGCGGCCGCGGTGCGCGACGCGTCCGACCAGGCGATGCTGTTCGTCGACGAGGCGTGGGGCGGGCACCTGCACTTCCACCCCGAGCTGCCGCCGTCGGCGATGGACGCGGGCGCCGACATCTCCGTCCAGTCGACGCACAAGCTCGCCGGCGGGCTCCAGCAGACGGGCCTGATCCACTGGCGCGAGGAGCGCGTGGACTCCGAGCTGATGGAGGAGGCGTTCCGCGAGTACGTCACGACCTCGCCGAGCTACCACCTGCTCGCCTCCGCCGATGCCGCCGTGCGCTCGCTCGCCGCGACGGGCCGCGACGCGCTCGGCGCCTGCATCGGCCGCACCCGCGGGCTCAAGGCGCAGCTGCGCGAGCGCCTGCCCCGCCTGCGCCACCTCGACGACCCCGCCTGGGTCGGGCGCCACTACGCCCACGTGGCCGGATGCGACAAGGTCAAGACCACGGTCGCGCTGAGCGGCTACGACATCAGCGGCTTCGCGGTCTCCGAGGCGCTGGTGGAGCGCGGGATCGTGGTCGAGAAGGCCGGCGTCAACACGATCACGCTGATCACGACGTTCCAGCTCGAGGAGGCGGCGGTCGAGGCGACCGTAGGGGCGCTCGAGGACATCCTGGCCGGCCGGGAGCGGCCCGGCGGCGAGGCCAAGCGCATGCCGGCCAACCCGTTCCGGGCGATCGACGACCGGCCGGTCATGCACCCCTACCACGCCCGCCGCTACGCGAAGGCGATCGGGCAGGAGGTGCCGCTGGACGAGGCCGTCGGCCGGGTCGCCGCCGAGGAGGTCGAGGTCTACCCGCCGGGCATCCCGGTGATCCTCGAGGGCTTCCGGGTCAGCGAGGACGCCGTCCGCTACCTGCGCGAGGCGCGCGACCTGGGCGGCGCGATCGTCGCGCGCGACACGTCGCTCGCGACGCTGCGGGTCCTGTAGCGGGCCTCCGCGGGCGCGACCGGCGGCCCTCCGCGAACGTCAACACCCGCGCTCCCCTCGATGCCGCCGTTGACGTTCGCCGGGGCCGCCGCTCGCGTGACACGGAGCGACACGACCGGCGGCCCGGCTACCGTGAGCCGCCCGCCGATGTCCGTCGCCGAGTACCGCATCCGCCGCTCCCCGCGCGCCCGCCGCGTCCGGGTGACCGTCGACCCCGACGGCAGCGTGACGGTGACCCTGCCCAAGCGCGCCCCCGAGCGGGCGGCGAGCGAGGCGGTGGCCGAGCTCGCGCCGTGGATCGCCCGGCGGCGCCGCACGCTCGCCACCGCCGCGGCGGAGGTCGGCCGGGCGCCCGGCACCGTGCCCTACCTCGGCGCGACGCTCACGCTGCGGCCGGAGCCCGGTCGGACCCGCGTGCACCGCCGCGGCGACGTGCTCCTCGTGCCGCAGGGCGACCCGCTGCCGGCCCTGGAGCGCTGGTACCGCCGCGCCGCGCGCGCCGAGATCGGCCCGCGGCTCGACGCCGCCACCCGCCGCGCCGGCACGTCGTACCGCACCCTGACGATCCGCGGCCAGCGCACCCGCTGGGCGTCGTGCTCCTCGGACGGCGGGATGTCGTTCAACTGGCGCCTGCTGCTCGCCCCGCCCGAGATCCTCGACTACGTCGTGGAGCACGAGGTCTGCCACCTCGAGGTGATGGACCACTCCCCGCGCTTCTGGGCGCTGCTCGGATCGCGCGTGCCCGACTGGCGCGCGCACGCGGCCTGGCTGCGGCGCTACGGCTCCACGCTCGTGCTCTGAAGCAGCACGCGGCGCAGCGCCTGGTATGGGCTCTCCCGATCCTCCTGGGCGACCACCCGGCGCCGGATCCGCCCCGTCCAGGCCTCCGCCTCGCCGTCGCCGCGCACGTCGATCCCCGCGCGCACGCCCGGCCCGGCCAGCTCCACGCGCCCCGCGACCTGCTGCTGCGGAGTGAACGTGCGCGCCCGCAGGTCGACCGTGCGGCGCCCCGGCCCGCCGGCGAGCACCCTGCCCTCCCGCTCGACGAGATCGAGCGCCTCCGCCAGCTCGGCGGCGCGGAGCTTCTCCACCTTCGGCCCGTTGCGCACCGTCACGCGCCACACGGCGCGAAGCCTACGAGGCGGGCACGGGCTGGGCGGCCAAGAGGACCTCCAGCTCGCCGACCGGCATCGGGCGGGCGAGCAGGAAGCCCTGGACGAGCGGGCACTGCTGCTCCTCGAGGAAGCGCAGCTGCTCCTCGGTCTCGACGCCCTCGGCGACGGCGACGCGCCCGAGCGCGCGGGCCAGGCGCAGGATCGCGGTGACGATCGCGGACGCCTCGTGGCTCTCGGGGACCTCGCGCAGGAACGCGCGGTCGATCTTGAGCGTCTCCATCGGCATCTCGCGCAGCCGCGAGAGCGACGAGTAGCCCGAGCCGAAGTCGTCCAGCGCGAGCTGGAGGCCGAGGTCGTGCAGCTCGCGCAGGATCGGCTCGGCGTCCGCGTGGTCCTGGAGCATCGCCGACTCGGTCAGCTCCACCGTGATCCGCGCGGGGTCGGCGCCGCTGGCGCGCAGGTGCTCGCGGACGCGGGCGAGGAAGTCGACGCGGCGCAGCTGGCGCGGCGAGACGTTGACCGACATCTGCGGCCGCATCCCGCGCGCGGCCCAGTCGACCTGCTGCGCGCAGACCGCGCCGATCACCCAGTCGCCGATCGACTCGATCAGCCCGGTCTCCTCGGCGACGGGGATGAACTCGCTCGGGGGGACGAGCGCGCCGCGCTCGGCGTCGTGCCAGCGCAGCAGCGCCTCGACGCCGACGAGCCCGCCCCCGGCGGTGGCGAAGATCGGCTGGTAGTGGAGCTGGAACTCCTCGGCCTCGAGCGCCCGTCGCAGCCGCGCCGCCATCGAGAGCCGCTCGAGCGGGTCGCGGCCGGTCTCCGCGTACACGGCCCAGCCGCCGCGCGCGGTCTCCTTGGCCTGGTACATGGCCGAGTCGGCGTGCGCGAGCAGCGCCTCGGCCTCGCGGGCGTCGCGCGGGGCGAGCGCGATCCCGATCGAGGCGGAGACCTGGAACTCGGCGTCGGCGATCAGGAACGGCTCGGCCAGCGTGTCGGCGATCTGCGCCGCGACGCGCTCGGCGGTGGCGGCCGCGTCGTCGTGGAGGTCGGTGAGCAGGAGCAGGAACCCGTCGCCGCCGGTCCGCGCCAGCAGGTCGGTCGCGCGGACCGCGCCCCCGAGCCGCGCGGCGAGCCGGCAGATCAGCTCGTCCCCGGCCCGGTGCCCGAGCGAGTCGTTGACCAGCTTGAAGTTGTCCACGTCGAACTGCAGCAGCGCGACGCCGGCGCCGGTGCGGCGGGAGCGCGCGAGCGCGAGCTTGAGGTGCTCCTCGAGCAGGGTGCGGTTCGCCAGCCCGGTCAGCGGATCGTGGTAGGCGAGGTAGGTGACCTGCTGCTCGGCCTGGAGCCGCTCGGTCACGTCCTCGCCGGACGCGAGCACGCCGGCGACGGCGCCGTCGGCGTCCCGGAGCACCGTGTTGTTCCAGGCGATCGTGCGCAGCTGCCCGCCCAGCGTGAGCACGGAGCTCTGGAAGGGCTCGGTGACCTGCACCCCGTCGCGCAGCATCCGCGTGTAGCCGGTGCGGAGCACGTCGCGCTCGTGCTCGGGGATCGCGATCGCGAACCAGTCGGCGCCGAGCAGCTCGTCCTCGGCGCGGTCGAGCACCGCGCAGCCCTTCTTGTTGATGAGCAGGATGCGCCCGTCGACGTCGAGGACGACGATCATCGTCCCGGCCACGTCGAGGTAGCGCTGGGCGCGGTCGCGCTCCGCGCGCAGCATGGCCTCGACGCGGCGGCTCTCGTCCGCCTGCAGGCGGCGGCGCTCGAGGTACTGGGCGAGCTGGCCGCCGACCGTGGCGAACATCGCCGCGACCTGCGCGTCCGGCTCCCCGATGCCCTCGGAGAAGAACTCGATCACGCCCGCGCAGTCGTCGGCGAGCGCGATCGGGAAGGCGACCGCGCTCGTCAGGCCCGCGCGGAGCGCGTGGCCGTGGCGCGGCATGTTCCCGTCGGCGGCGACGTCGG
Source organism: uncultured Solirubrobacteraceae bacterium (assembly GCA_963827335.1). Lineage (GTDB taxonomy): Bacteria > Actinomycetota > Thermoleophilia > Solirubrobacterales > Solirubrobacteraceae > DASQMT01. Next base: position 661,807 of record CAWHAP010000015.1, on the reverse strand, counting down.
CGATCCACGCCGGGCGGCGGAAGGCGTAGGCGCGGCCCGGCAGGCCGCGGCCGGGGGCGATCTTCAGCCGCCGCGAGACGTCGGCGAAGGCCGCGAGGTGCTGGTCGCCGTCCGGGTCGTGCCACATCGCGGTGCAGCGCAGCATGCTCGACTCGCCGTCGGGTCGCCAGACGGCGCCGTAGGTCCAGCCCAGCGTGCGGCCGAGCGTCTCGAGCACGCGCGCGCACAGCTCGTCGGGCGTGAGCCCCGCGGCCACGTGGTCGGTGATGGCCTGCTGGGCGAGCAGCAGCCCGTGGGCGCCGTCGGCATCGGGCCGCGCCTCCGCGCGCGCCGCGAGCACCGGCTCGAGCACCTCGGGCAGGCGCGCCGGATCGGGCGCGAAGATCGCCTCGGGCCCGAAGCCCTGGACGAACGCGGAGAGGTCGCCGGGGCGCACCGAGGCGACGGCGGCGACGAACGCGAGCTCCGGGTCGGCCATGCGGACGAGCGCCATCGCCTTGCGCGCGGGCACGCGATCCTCGCCCTCGCCGCCGTAGATCACGACGTCCCAGCCGCGCCGCGCCAGCGCCGCCGAGAGCGCCTCGGTCCCGGACACGGGCTCCGCGTGCGCGTTCCAGCCCGCCGCGGCCAGCGCGGCGGCGATCTCGCCGCGGCGGGCCGGGCCGACGTCGACGAGGAGCGCCCGGAAGCTGCGCGCGCCCTTCACCGTCCCGCCTCCGGCTGGGGCGTGCCGCGCTTCGCGCGGTACATGGCGGCGTCGGCGTGCTGCAGGAGCGACTCGGCGTCGTGCGCCTCGTAGGGGAAGATCGAGCAGCCGACGCTGGCCCGGATCCGGACCTGCGCGCCGGCGAGCGCGAACGGCGCGGCGAGCCGCCCGGCGATCGCGGCGGCGGTGGCGTCGGCCGCGGCGGCGGCCGCGTCCGGATCGAGCGGGAGCCCGTCGAGCAGCACCAGGAACTCGTCGCCGCCGTGGCGCGCGAGCAGCCCGGCGCGCTCGAGCCCGCCGAGCCGCTCGGCCACGCTGCGCAGGAGCTCGTCGCCGACCGCGTGGCCGTGCGAGTCGTTGATCAGCTTGAACCCGTCGAGGTCGGCGAACAGCAGGCCGACCGCGTGCCCCGCCGCGGGCGCGGCGTCCACGGCGGCGCGCAGTTCCGCGTCGAAGTGCGAGCGGTTCGGGAGCCCGGTCAGGTGGTCGTGGAAGGCGAGCCGCCGGATCTCGGCCTCCGCGCGCAGCTGCTCCGTGATGTCCTCGCCCGAGGACAGCGTGCCCGACGGCGTCCCGTCGGGCCCGGAGAGGATCGTGTGGCGCCAGGCCATCGTCCGCTGCTCGCCGGTGGACGTGACCAGCACCGTGCGATCGCCGCCGTCGGGCGGCGTGGGGTCGCCGTCCATCGCGGTCCGGAAGGCGCTGCGCGCCACCTCGCGGCCGGGCTGGGGGACGGCCACGTCGAACCAGTTGGCGCCGATCAGGGAGCCGGCGGGGTAGCCGAGCAGCTCGTGCCCGTGCTGGTTGAGCAGGCGCACGGACTCGTCGGCGTCGATCACCAGCAGCATGGTGCGCGCGATGTCGAGATAGCGCTGGGCCAGGTCGCGCTCCTCGCGCAGCGCGGCCTCGGCCGTCACGAGCCGCTGCTCGGCGGTCTTCAGGCGCGTGATGTCGAACATCACGCCGTGGCAGAAGAGCGGGCTGCCCGCCTCGTCGCGCACGATCGTCTCGCGCTCCGCGATCCACACGATGCGACCGTCGGCGGTGTGCATGCGGTACTCGCACGCGAAGTCGATGCCCTCGCTGAACGTGCGCCCCGACTGCTCCAGCACGCGCTCGCGGTCGTCGGGATGGAGGTTGGCCGCCCACGGGTCGGGCCCGTGGTACCACTGCTCGCGCGGGTAGCCGAGCAGCTCCTCGGCGTGGGGCGACATGTACCGGATCGTCCCCTGCTCGTCCCAGGCCGAGATGTAGGGCACGGCGTCGATCGACTCCACGAGCCCGCGGAAGCGCTCCTCGGCCGCGCGCGCCGACACCAGGGCGGCCTCGAGCGCGCGGACGTGGTCCGGCGTGGCGACGACCGTCGCCTGGAAGGCGGGCAGGGGTACGGACGGCGCAGCGCGCATGTAGGGACAAGATCGACCGCTGCGCCCGAAAAGTGAGCCCGGGTCGGGGCGGGCGCCCCGACGCTCCGGAATGAGGTCCGCTAGCGGTCGCCGACCGCCACGTACTCGCGCGACCGTTCGCCCGTGTAGATCTGGCGCGGGCGGGCGATCTTCTGCTCCTCGTCCTCGATCATCTCGAGCCACTGGGCGATCCAGCCGCTCGTGCGCGGGATGGCGAACATGACCGGGAACATCTCGACCGGCAGGCCGAGGGCCTCGTAGATGAGGCCCGAGTAGAAGTCGACGTTCGGGTACAGCTTGCGCTTGACGAAGTAGTCGTCCTCGAGCGCGTGCTTCTCGAGCTCGAGCGCGATCTCGAGCAGCGGGTTCGTGCCCGTCACCTCGAAGACCTCGTCGGCGGCCTCCTTGATGATCTTCGCGCGCGGGTCGTAGTTCTTGTAGACCCGGTGCCCGAAGCCCATCAGGCGCTCCTTGCCCTCCTTCACGCCGGTGATGAAGTCGGGGATGTTGTCCTTCGTCCCGATCCGCCGCAGCATCCGCAGCACGGCCTCGTTGGCGCCGCCGTGGAGCGGGCCGTAGAGGGCCGCGACGCCGGCGGCGACCGCCGAGTAGGGGTCGACCTGGGAGGAGCCGACCGCGCGGACCGCCGAGGTCGAGCAGTTCTGCTCGTGGTCGGCGTGCAGGATGAAGAGGATGTCGAGCGCGCGCTCGAGCCGGGGATCCGGCTCGTACTTGAGCTCGGTCATCTTGTACATCATCGAGAGGAAGTTGCCGGGATAGCGCAGGTCGTTGTCCGGATAGACGTACGGCTGCCCCATGTTGTGGCGGTAGGAGAACGCCGCCAGCGTCGGCATCTTGGCCACGAGCCGCACGATCTGCTCGTAGCGGACGTCGGCGTCCTTGATCTTCGAGGCGTCGGGATAGAACGTGGAGAGGGCGCCGACCGAGGCCACGAGCATGCCCATCGGGTGGGCGTCGTAGCGGAAGCCCTGCATGAACGTCTTGACGTTCTCGTGCACGAAGGTGTGGATCGTGACCTCGTGCGTCCAGGCGTCGAGCTCGGCCTGCGTCGGCAGCTCACCGTGGATCAGCAGGTAGGCGACCTCGAGGTAGGAGGACTGCTCCGCCAGCTGCTCGATCGGGTAGCCGCGGTACTCCAGCACCCCGTTGTCGCCGTCCAGGTAGGTGATGGCCGAGCGGCACGACGCCGTGTTCATGAACGCGGGGTCGTACGTCATCAGGCCGAAGTCGTCGTCGGAGACCTTGATCTCGCGCAGCGCGGGCGCGCGGATGGTGCCGTCCTCGATCGGGATCTCGTACGTCTTGCCCGTCCGGTTGTCCGTGACCGTCAGCGAGTCGCTCGCGGTCGCCGCCCCACCGCCGTTCGTGGTCTGCGCCTCAGTTCCCATACCTGCACTATGGCATCAGGCAGTGAGCACGGAGCTCGCCATCGCGCCGATCACGAGGAGGATGCTGATCGCGATCACGCCGCGCTGCGCCGCGGGCGTGCCGGGGAACGTGTGGGACCGCATCCCGAGCGCGAAGAGGGCGATCGCCCAGACGGCTGCGGCGCCGCCCAGGATGTAGAAGACCGTCTTGGAGGACTCCTCCTCCTCGAGCGCCTCGGTCGCGAAGGTCAGCAGCGTGGCGAGCATCGCGCGAACGCTACCGGACGGCCCGTCCGTAGCGGGACTCCGTGGCGGCCGTCTGGCCCTGGTAGTGCGAGCCGAGCTCGGGGGAGCCGTAGGGGTGCTCGGCGGGCGCGTCCAGGGTCATGAACGAGAGCTGGGCGATCGGCAGCCCGGTGTAGAGCTTGATCGGGACGCGCGTCAGGTTCGTGATCTCGAGCGTGAGCGTGCCCTTGAAGCCCGGGTCGACGAAGCCGGCGGTCGCGTGCACGATCAGGCCGAGCCGGCCGAGGCTCGACTTGCCCTCGATCCGCGCGACGACGTCGTCGGGGATCTCCACGTACTCGCTCGTGCGGCCGAGCGCGAACTCGCCCGGATGGATGACGAACGGCTCGTCGCCCGCGATCACGACCTCCTCGGTGAGGTTCGTGGGCGGGTCGCGCAGGTCGATCGCGGCCGCGCGGTGGTTGTGGAACACCCGGAAGGAGTCGCCCAGGCGCAGGTCGACCGAGGCCGGCTGGACCAGCGCAGGGTCCCAGGGGTCGATCACGACGCGGCCCTCGGCGACGAGGCGGCGGATCGTGCCGTCGGACAGGACGGAGGTGGGCGCGGGCACGCCCGAACGCTATCGCTCGAGCTGGCGTGCCCGCGCGGCGACCTTGCGGACGCGCGGCGGCGGGAGCGGGGCGGGGTCGCCGTGCGGCCCGCGCCGGGGCGCCCGCGGGAGCGGGCGGTGGGGGTGCGGGCGGTAGCGGCTGCCGCCCTCGCCCTCGGGCTCCTCGAGCTGGGGCTCCTGCCGGATCGCCCACCAGACGAGCCAGCACAGCGCCAGCAGCGGCACCTTGAGGGCGACGAAGAGGAAGAACATCGTCCACGCCATCGCGGGTGATCCTACGCCTCGGTCCCCGGGGTGCAAGGGCCCCGGTCACTCCCGGCACCCCGGCGTCCCAGGGGGTCGCCGCCGAGGACAGGGGAGAAGTCCGGGGAATGCCCCGATGCGGACGGGCGTCGTTCCCAGCACGATGCACCACATGCTCCACGCACACGACGACGACCTCCTCGTCGCCGCGGCGCACGCCGATCCCGCTCCACGCCTGGTGAACCCCTCACCCCGCTCGGACGGCGCCCGCCGCGGTCGTCACACCCCCACAACACCTGCCTCGGCCGGAGGCCTCGTCACCGGCTTCGCCTGGCCCTGGGGCGGGGAGGTCGTCGTCGGTGCGAAGAGCGGCCGCCGCTGGTCGTGACTAGAAGCGGCTGTTGCGCTCGAGCGCCGCGACGCGCTCGTCGACCTCGGCGCGATCGAGCTCGTACAGGCGCTCGGACCCGAAGCCCTCGACGTTGAACGAGGCGCACGCGGTGCCGTAGGCCATCGCGCGGCGCAGCGTCGCGTCGTCGACGTCGCCGCCCTGCGCGGCGAGGTAGCCCATCAGGCCGCCGGCGAACGTGTCGCCGGCGCCGGTCGGCTCGACGATGTCGGCCGTGGGGTAGGCGTTCAGGCCGAAGAAGGCGGTGCGCGTGATCATCGCCGAGCCGTACTCGCCCTGCTTGGCGATCACGACGCGCGGGCCGAGGTCGAGCGCCTTGTGCGCGGCGCGGATCAGGTTCGGCTCGTCCGTCAGCTGCTTGAGCTCGGCGTCGTTGAGCACGAGGCAGTCGACCAGGCCGATCGTCTGCACGAGCGACTCGTGGGCGATGTCGATCCACAGGTTCATCGAGTCCATCGCCACGAAGCGCGCAGCGCGGCACTGCTCGCGCACCTCGCGCTGCAGGTCGGGCTGGATGTTCCCGAGGAACAGCACCTCGGCGTCGCGCGACGCCGCCGACAGCTTCGGCCGGAAGTCCTCGAAGACGTTGAGGTCCGTCTGCAGCGTGTCGCGCTGGTTGATGTCGCGGTGGTAGCGGCCGGCCCAGAAGAACGTCTTGCCGCCGGGCACGTGCTCGACGTCGTCGGTGAGCACCCCGCGCGCGTGCAGGATCGCGTACTCGTCCTCGCCGAAGTCGTCGCCCACCGGGCCGACGATGCGCGTCTCCGCGAGCAGGGCGGACGCGAGCGAGAAGTGCACGGCCGAGCCGCCGAGCAGCCGGTCGCGGCTCCCCGAAGGGGTCTCGACGGCGTCGAAGGCGATGGATCCGACCACGGTGAGCGTCATCTGGGCGCGGCAGCGTAGCGGACCTCATAACCTGCCCTGCCGCATGCGAGCCATCCGAATCACCGAATGGGGCGGGCCCGAGGTCCTTCAGCTGGTGGAGGACGCGCCCGTGCCCGAGCCCGGCGACGACCAGGTGCTGATCCGCGTCACGCACGCCGGGATCAACTTCGCCGACACCCACGCGCGGGAGAACACGTACCTCGCGCGCTACGAGCTGCCGCTCGTGCCGGGCGCGGAGGTCGCCGGCGTGGTCGAGCGCGACGCGCACGGCTTCCGCGCCGGCCAGCGCGTCGTCGCCCTCGTGGGCACCGGCGGCTACGCCGAGTACGCCGCGGCGCACCTCGCCACCACGTTCGCGGTGCCCGACGGCGTGGACGACGGCACGGCGCTCGCGCTCATGCTCCAGGGCCTGACCGCGTGGCACCTGTACCGCACGAGCGGGCACCTGGCCCCGGGCGAGAGCGTCGTCGTGCACGCCGCGGCCGGCGGCGTCGGCTCGATCGCCGTCCAGCTCGGCAAGCGCTTCGGCGCCGGGCGCGTCATCGCCACGGCGTCGACCGGGGACAAGCGCGCGCTGGCGCTGGAGCTGGGCGCGGACGTGGCCGTCGATGGCACGCGCGAGGACCTGGCCGCGGCGCTCGTCGAGGCGAACCTCGGCGAGCGCGTCGACCTCGTGCTCGAGATGGCCGGCGGGCCCGTGTTCGAGGCGAGCCTCGACGCCCTCGCGCCGTTCGGCCGGCTCGTCACCTACGGCATCGCCTCGCGCCAGCCCAACTCCGTCGCCTCGGGGGACCTGATGCGCAAGAGCCGCGCCGTCGTCGGCTTCTGGCTCATGCACTGCCTGCGACGGCCCGCCGAGCTCGTCGACGCGCCGCTGCAGGAGCTGTTCGCGCTCGCCGTGTCCGGCGAGATCCGCGTGGTCGCCGGCGAGACCTACGGGCTCTCGGAGTGCCGCCGGGCGCACGAGGACCTGCAGGGCCGGCGCACCGCCGGCAAGCTCCTCCTGGACCCGGCGCGGTGATCGCGAACGCCCGCCGCGCGCTGCGGCGCGCCGTCGCGCCGCGCGTGGACGGGCTCGCCCTGCGCCGCTACCGGGCGCTCGCGGCCCGGCGCCGCCGCCCGCGCGAGCTCGACCGCGCGACGCTGGACGGCCTGCAGTCGATGGTCGAGCACGCAGTCGGCGCCCGGCGGCCCCAGCGCGCGCTCGACCGCACGGTGGCGCGCGCGTTCCGCACGCTCGCGGACGCCGACCTGTCCGGCGAGCGCCCGTCGCCGCAGGTCCGCCGCGCGCTCGTGCGGCAGTTCCACCGGCTCTACTACCACTCGCACGAGCAGACCTGGCAGGACACGCGCTTCCTCGGGGTCCAGGTGTGGAAGACCCCGCTGGACCTGTGGCTCTACCAGGAGCTGATCCACGACCTGCGCCCCGACGTGCTGATCGAGGCGGGGACGAAGTTCGGCGGCAGCGCCTACTACTTCGCGCGCATGTTCGACCTGCTCGGCCACGGCGAGGTGGTGACGATCGACGTCGAGGCCCAGCCCGGCCGTCCCGAGCACCCGCGCATCACCTACCTCGACGGGTCCTCGACCGACCCGGCCGTGTTCGCGCGGGTCGGGGAGATCCTCGCCGGCCGCACGCCGCTGATCGTGCTGGACTCCTCGCACCGGCGCAGGCACGTGCTCGCCGAGCTGCGCCTCTGGAGCCCGCTCGTGCCCGTCGGCTCCTACATCGTGGTCGAGGACACCCACGCGGGCGGCCACCCGGTCACGACGAGCATCGGCCGGGGGCCATGGGCGGCGGTGAACGACTTCCTGCGCGAGAGCGACGACTTCGAGGTCGACGAGTCGATGCACAAGTTCTTCCTCACCTTCAACCCGCGCGGGTACCTTCGCCGCGTCAGCTAACTGGAGGCGACCTGCTTGTAGCGCGACACCGCCAGCGGCGCGAAGATCGCGATCAGCACGAAGCACCAGACGAACGACATCCAGACGTCGCTGTTGGCCGGGGTGTTCAACCACAGCGAGCGCATCGCGTCCGACACGGTCGTGAACGGGTTCGCCTCGGCGAACTGCCGCAGCCCGTCGGGCATCGTGCTCGCCGGCACGAACACCGACGAGGCGAACGTCAGCGGGAAGATCAGCGTGAACCCGATCGAGTTCGCCGTCTCCGGCGAGGACGAGAACAGCCCGACCAGGGCGAAGATCCACGAGAACGCGTAGCCGAGCAGGAGCAGCAGCACGATCCCGAGCACGATCTCGCCCGCGGTCGCGTCGATGAAGCCGAACCCGGCGGCGAAGCCGACCGCGAACAGCACCACGAGCGAGAGGCAGTTCAGGACGATGTCGGACGTCGTGCGCGCGGTGAGCACGGCGGCGCGCGACATCGGCAGGGACCGGAAGCGGTCGATCAGGCCCTTCTTGACGTCCTCGGACAGGCCGAGCGCGGTGACGAACCCGCCGAAGGCGATCGACTGGACGATGATGCCCGGCATCAGGAAGTCCACGTAGTCGAACGGCCCGCTGTCGATCGCGCCGCCGAACACGTAGACGAACAGCAGCGTGAACATGATCGGCTGGATCGTGTAGGCGACCAGCAGGTCGGGCTGGCGCGGGATCCGCTTCAGGTTGCGGCGCGCGAGCACGACGGTGTCGGACACGGACATGGCGAGCGAGCTCATGCGCGGGCCTCCTCGGGGATCTCGAGCTCGGTACTGGGCTCCACCGCCGCCGCGCGGCCGGTGAGCGAGATGAAGACGTCGTCCAGCGTCGGCCGGCGCAACACGATGTCGTCGATGCCGATGTCCGCGCCGTCGAGCCGCCGCACGGCCTCGGCGATCACGCCGGCGTGCTGCTTGACCGGCGCCCGGACGACGTGGTCCTCGTAGACGGGCTGCTCCACGCACAGCTCCGAGAGGGCGGTGATCGCGCGCTCGACGTCGGCCTCGTCCTCGAGCGTGACCTCGAGCTTCTCGCCGCCGATGCGGCTCTTGAGCTCGTCGGCCGTGCCCTCGGCGATCACGGAGCCGTGGTCGATCACGACGATCTGGTCCGCGAGGCGGTCGGCCTCGTCGAGGTACTGGGTGGTCAGCAGCACCGTCGTGCCCTGGGCGACGCGGCCCTCGATCGTCTCCCACAGGCTCAGCCGCGAGCGCGGGTCCAGGCCGGTGGTCGGCTCGTCGAGGAACAGCACCGGCGGGCGGTAGACGAGCGCGGCGGCCAGGTCGAGCCGCCGGCGCATGCCGCCGGAGTACGTCTTCGCCGGCCGGCCGCCCGCGTCGGACAGGTCGAAGCGGTCGAGCAGCTCGGTCGCGCGGGTCCGGGCCTCCGCGCGGGGCATGTGGTACAGCTGCCCCACCATCTCGAGGTTCTCGAACCCGGTGAGGTTCTCGTCGACCGCCGCGTACTGGCCGGCCAGGCCGATCTTGGCGCGCAGCGCGGCCGCGTCGCGCGCGACGTCGAGCCCCGCCACCCGGGCGTTGCCGCCGTCCGGCTTGAGCAGCGTGGTCAAGATCCGCACCGCGGTGGTCTTGCCCGCGCCGTTGGGCCCGAGCAGCCCGAGCACGCTCCCGGTGCGTGCGGTGAAGTCGATGCCCTGCAGCGCCTGGACGGAGCCGTACGACTTCCTGAGTCCTTCGACGACGATCGCGTCTTCTTCCTCTGCCATCCGCCCGACGCTACCGGCACGCCGCCCCCTTGTCGGTGCGGGCCACCACACCTATCGACTCGCCCAGGCCGAACGCCCTGGTGGACCTGACCGAGGCGAAGCCGGTGGCGAGGCCTCCGGCCGAGACAGAATGTCCGGCGCCCCGTCAGATCGCGGTCTGGATGACCCGCGGAGCTACTCTCTTGCTCCGAATGACGACCTTCGCCGAACTCCGGCTCTCAGAAGCAGCGCTCTCCGCCCTCCGCGACGTCGGCTACGAATCGCCCAGCCCGATCCAGGAGCAGGCGATCCCGTACCTGCTCGACGGGAAGGACGTGATCGGCCAGGCGCAGACCGGCACGGGCAAGACGGCCGCCTTCGGGCTGCCCATGATCGACTTCGTCGATCCCGACGATCCCGAGACCCAGGCCCTCGTCCTGACGCCGACCCGCGAGCTGTGCATCCAGGTGACGCAGGCGCTGCGGACCTACGGCAAGTACCGCGGCCTCGATCCCGTGGCCGTCTTCGGCGGCGCCCCGATCCGCACCCAGCAGGCGCAGCTCAAGGCGGGCGCGCAGATCGTGGTCGGCACCGTCGGCCGCGTGCTCGACCTGATCTCGCGCCACTCGCTCGTCCTGCACTCGTGCCGCTACCTCGTGCTCGACGAGGCCGACGAGATGCTCGACCTCGGCTTCCTCGAGGACGTCGAGAAGATCCTCTCCAACACGCCCAACGGCCGCCAGACCTGTCTGTTCAGCGCGACGATGCCGGCCGAGATCCGCGGGCTCGCCGAGCGCCACCTCTACGATCCCGTCACGGTCAAGGTCAAGTCGGCGACGCTGACCATCGACACCGTCGAGCAGTTCTTCCTCGAGACCAGGCAGGCGGAGAAGAACAGCGCGCTCGTGCGCGTGCTCGAGGCCGAGCGGCCCGCGCAGGCGATCGTCTTCGTGCGCACGAAGATCCGCTGCGAGCAGCTCTACCGCACGCTCCGCGACAGCGGGATGAACGTGAAGGCGCTCCACGGCGACATGAGCCAGGGCTCGCGCGACGGCGTGATGATCTCGTTCAAGGACGAGCGGGTGAAGATCCTCGTCGCGACCGATGTGGCGGCGCGCGGCCTGGACATCTCCACCGTGACGCACATCATCAACTTCGACGTGCCGACGTCACCCGACGTCTACGTGCACCGGATCGGGCGCACGGGCCGCGTCGGCCGCTCGGGCCGCGCGATCACCTTCATCGACCCCAAGCAGCAGCGCGAGCTGACGGCGATCGAGAAGCACGCGAACACGAAGATCTCCCCCTGGGCCGAGGGCGCGCACGTCGCGCCGGTCAAGGTCGAGGAGATCAAGCCGCGCCGCCACCGCAAGCCGCACGACACGCCCGCGGTCAACGGCGCCGGCGGCTACGCGAAGCTGATCGCCTCGGGCGGCCGCGCCGCCGGCCTCGCCGAGGCCGACCTGATCTCCGCCGTGGCCGCGACCGGCCTCGACGGCGAGGCGATCCGGAACGTCCGGCTGCTGGAGCGGTTCATGTTGTTCGAGGTGCCCGCCGCGGAGGCGGCCCGCGTGGCCGACTCCGTCGACGGCACCGACGTGCGCGGCCACACGCTGCGCCTGGAGCTCGCGAAAGGGTGAGTTGATCTGTCCGAGATGACCATGACCACGAACAAGGGCGAGATCGTCTTCGAGATGTTCGACGACGACGCCCCCAAGACGGTCGGGAACATGCGCGACCTCGCCGAGAAGGGCTTCTACGACGGGCTCGGCTTCCATCGCATCATCAGCAACTTCATGATCCAGGGCGGCTGCCCGGAGGGCACCGGCACGGGCGGCCCGGGCTACACGTTCGAGGACGAGATCAACAGCCACAAGGTCGCCCGCGGCGCGCTCGCGATGGCCAACGCCGGCCCGAACACGAACGGCTCGCAGTTCTTCATCGTCACGATCGACGAGGCGCCGTGGCTCGACGGCAAGCACACGGTCTTCGGCAAGGTCACCTCGGGCATGGACGTCATCGACGCCCTCGAGGCGCTCCCGACGGACGGCCGCGACAAGCCACAGGAGCCGGCCGTCATCGAGAAGGTCGCCTTCAGCTGACGCCGATGGCCACCGCCGAGCAGCAGGGCATCGCCGTCGAGAACCCCGCCACGGGTGCGGTGATCGCCACCGTGCCGGTCCTGTCCGCCGACGACGTGCGCGCGCTCGCCACGCGCGCGCGCGCCGCCCAGCCGGCGTGGGAGGCGCTCGGCTTCGAGGAGCGCGGCCGCGTGCTGCGGCGCGCGCAGAAGTGGACCGTCGAGCACGCGGACCGGATCGTCGAGACGATCGTCTCCGAGACGGGCAAGACGCACGACGACGCGCTGATCAACGAGATCCTGTACGCCGCCGGCGCGTTCGGGTTCTGGGCCAAGCACGCCGCGGGCTACCTGGCGGATGAGAAGGTCCGCTCCTCGAGCCCGCTCGTCGCCGGCCGCAAGCTCGTCACCCGCTACCGGCCGCTCGGCCTGATCGGCGTGATCGGGCCGTGGAACTACCCGCTGACGAACTCGTTCGGGGACTGCATCCCGGCACTCGCCGCGGGCAACGCCGTCATCCTCAAGCCGTCGGAGGTCACGCCGCTCACGTCGCAGCTGATGGCCGAGGCGCTGCGCGAGTGCGGGCTGCCCGACGACGTCCTGCTGATCGCGACGGGCGGCGGCGAGACCGGCGCGGCCCTGATCGACGAGGTCGACATGGTGATGTTCACCGGGTCGACGAAGACCGGCAAGAAGGTGATGGCGCGGGCGGCCGAGACGCTCACGCCGGTCTCGCTCGAGCTCGGCGGCAAGGACCCGATGATCGTGCTCGCCGACGCCGACCTCGAGCGCGCGGCGGGCGCCGCGGCCTACTACTCGATGCAGAACGGCGGCCAGACCTGCATCTCGGTCGAGCGCGTGTACGTCGAGGCGCCGGTCTACGACGCGTTCGTCGACAAGGTGACGCGCAAGGTGGCCGCGCTGCGGCAGGGCGCGTCGACCGGCCCGGGGACGGTCGACGTCGGCGCCATGACCTTCGCGCCGCAGCTCGAGATCGTCCGCCGGCACGTCGACGAGGCCCGCGCGGCCGGCGCCCGCGTGCTCACCGGCGGCACGGCCCGCGAGGACGGCGGCCGCTTCTACGCGCCGACCGTGCTCGTCGACGTCGACCACTCGATGGCGTGCATGACCGAGGAGACGTTCGGCCCGACGGTGCCGATCATGAAGGTCGCCGACGCCGACGAGGCCGTCCGGCTCGCGAACGACTCCGCCTACGGGCTGGCGGCGTCCGTGTGGACGAAGGACGCCGCGCGCGGGGAGGCGATCGCCCGCCGGATCGAGGCGGGCGCGGTGTGCGTCAACGACGCGCAGCTCAACTACGTGGCGCTCGAGCTGCCGATGGGCGGCTGGAAGGCGAGCGGGCTCGGCTCGCGCCACGGCACCGGCGGGATCCGCAAGTACTGCCGACAGCAGTCGCTGCTCGTGACCCGCTTCGCCCCGCCCAAGGACCTGCAGTTCTATCCGTTCAAGGCGCGCACCACGAAGCTGATCGGCCGCGGGCTGAAGCTGCTCTACGGCCGCGGCAAGCGTTGAGGACTAGGCCGCGAGCGCGAGCATCTCGCTGCGCAGGCGCCGCCGGCCGCGGTGCTGCAGGCCGTGCACGGCGTCCTCCGAGCGGCCCAGCCGCTCGGCGATCTCGCCGGGGGAGAGGCCGATGAGGAAGCGCAGCACGAGCACGTCGCGCTGCTCGGGCGGCAGCGCGTCGAGCGCGAGGCGCAGGTCGGCGAAGCGCTCGCGCGCGCCCGCGGCGTCGTCGGGCGCGTCGAGCGACCGGACCTCCTCGAGCGGCACGACCCGGCGGCTGCGCACGTGATCGATCGCCGCGTTGTGCGCGACCCGGAGGATCCACGCCGAGAAGGGCACGACGCGCGCCTCGTAGCGCGCGAGCGAGGTCAGCAGCTTGGCGAAGATGTGCTGGGTGATGTCCTCCGCCTCGTGCTCGTCGCGCACGATCGAGCAGACGTAGCCGTAGACGTTGTCGGCGTAGCGGAGGTAGAGGAAGCGCAGGGCGTCGGGATCGCCGAGCTTGGCGCGGCCCACCGCCGCGAGCACGAGCTGCTCGTTGCGCGGCGAGTGGTCGAGCTGGCGCCGCCGCCGGAACCGCCCGCGCCCCAGGGCAGCCTCGATCTGATCCGCCTCGCGGCGGATCGCTCCCTGGGCCCCTGCGATCGTGCTGAGCATCCGGCGGTCCTCTCCCGACAATGTGGGTCGCCGTCCTGGCGCATCCAACGAGGACCGCAAGCTAGATGGGGGCGGTCAACCCGCTGTTACCCCCCGGGTCAACTGAGCGTTAATCGGATACCTTGGACCAATGTATGGTTGGGCTCGGCCCGGCCGCCTGGAATCCTTCCTCCGTGAATCCCCCCGTCACGAACCCCGAAGAGCTGGCACGCCTGCGTGCGGAATCGGCGGACGGGGTGGCCTGGGAAGCGGCCTTCGAGGCCTTGCCGGGCGCTGCCGTGGTGCTCGACGCGGCGGGTCGGCTGCTCACCCGCAACGCCGCCGCGCGCGTGCTGCTGGGCCCGCAGGTGGAGGCCGGCGCGCGCTGCTGCGCCTTCCTGGGCTGCCGCCCGGCGGGACCGGGACTGGCCTCCGGGTGCGTGACGCAGCTCGCCATGGCCGGTGACGCGGCGCTCGCCGAGCGCCAGATCCAGCTCGACGACGGCGCCGCGGCGTGGCTGTCGGCCGTGGGCACGGAGGCCGGCCAGGTCGTCGTGATGCTCCACCGGCTCGCCGGGCCGGCCGGCCTCGCGCGTGAGGACCTGCCGCCGCGGATCACGGTGCGGGCCCTCGGGCGCACCCGCCTGGAGGCCGAGTCGGGCTCGGTAGAGGGCGAATGGCTGACCCATCGCCCGGGCCAGGTGCTCAAGTACCTGATCTGCGAGCGCGGGCGCGTCGTGACCATGGACGAGCTGCTCGAGGTGTTCTGGCCCGACGCCGGCCGCGCCGGGGCGAGCAGCGTCCGCCAGGCGATCCACACGCTGCGCGACCGGCTCGAGCCCGACCGGCCCAAGGGGAGGGCGTCCGGCTACGTCGTCGCCCGCAAGGGCGGCTACGAGCTCGCCCCGGGACGCGTGGCGATCGACGCCGACGACTTCGAGGCCCGCGCCCGCGCCGGGCTCGACGCGCTCCAGCGCGGGGACGACACCCCGCGCGCCGAGTCCGAGCTGGGCGCGGCCGCCGCGGCCTACACGGGCAACTTCCTCGCCGACGAGCCCTACGCGGAGTGGGCGCTCGCCGAGCGCGAGCGCCTGCGCGACCTCGCGGCCCAGGTGCTGCGCGGCCTCGCCTGGCTGCGCCAGGCGGCCGGCGACGACGACGCGGCGGCCGAGCACCTCCAGGCGCTCGTCGAGCTCGAGCCGCTCGACCTCCCGGCGCAGCGCGACCTCATCACGATCATGCTCCGCCGCGGCCGGCACTCCGAGGCGCTGCGGCGCTACGACCTCGTGCGCCGCCGCTACAAGCGCACGTTCGGCTCCGAGCCGGGCTTCACGCTCTCCGACCTCAGGTAGCGCGGCAGGCGCGCGGCGAGCGCGCGCCCTCCGGCAGGCACTTCGTGACGACCTTCGGACCCTTGCGCGCGCGGATGGTGAGGATCTTCACCGCGCCGGTCCGGCCCGCCTTCGAGACGACGATCCTGATCCTCGTCCCCGGCGCGAGCGCCGCACCGACGAACGGCGTGAGCCGCACGACCCCCGTCACGCCACGGCGGATCAGCGAGCGCCGGGGGCACCGCCCGCGGCAGGTCGCCTTCACCGTCGCGCGGCGCGGGACGTCCTTGACCTGCAGCTTGACGAGCTCGGTGCTGCGCGCGCCGAGCCGGTAGGCGTAGGCGAGGCGCACCGAGATGCGCCGCGCCGCGCCGCCGCCGGCGGCGCCCGTGCCGCCCTGGGCGGTCGACGGCGCCGCAACGGTGAACGTGCGCGCGGCGGGCGTCGGGTCGACGTTGCCGACGGCGTCGGTGGCGCGCACCTCGAACGTGTACGTGCCGGGCGCGAACCCGCTCGCGGTGTGCGAGGCGGGCCCGGTGCAGGCGCCGAACGGGCCGGGCGTGAGCGCCGCGGGATGGACGCGGCACGCGATGGCGGCGCCCGGGTCGTCGACGACGAAGCGCCACGTCTGCGCGGTCGCGGTGGTCGTCGCCCCGTTGGCGGTCCCCGCCGTGATCGTCACGTCGGGCGGCGTCGCGTCGATCGTGAACCGCTTCGTCCGCTCCGCGGCGTTCCCCACGCCGTCGACGGCACGGACCCGGAGCTCGTAGGCGCCCCCGGCCACGCCGGCGACGGTGTGGCCCGTGGCGCCGCCGGAGCAGGCGCCGAAGCTCGGCGGCCGCCCCGCCGGCACCACGCTGCACGCGACCGACGTCACGGCGGTCGTGGCGTCGGAGGCGCCGATGCTCCAGGCCTGGGTGGAGCCGGGCCCGAAGGTCGATCCGTCGGGGCCGGTGACGGCGAGGGCAGGTGCGGTGTTGTCGATGGTGACCGATCGCGCCGCGCTCGCCGCTGAGAGCCCGGCGGTGTCGACGGCGACGGCGGTGACGGCGAAGGTGCCGTCGGCCAGCGCCCTGGTGTCGGCGCTCGCCCTGTAGGGCGCCGCGCTCGCCGTCGCCACGGTGGCGCTGCCGAACCGGAACTCGACGCGGGCGACGCCGGCGTTGTCGCTCGCGCTCGCGGCAAGGGGGACGACGCCCCGAACGGCGCCGGCGGCCGGCTCCGCGAGGCTGACGGTGGGCGCCTGGCTGTCGCGGAAGGTCGCGGTGACCGTGCGGTTCGCGGGCATCGGGACCGCGCACTGGCGCGAGGTGCACGAGGTCAGGCTCCAGTGGTCGAAGGTGAAGCCGGATCCGACGGTGTCGGCCGCCGTGAGGAAGATCGTCCCCGATGACGTGCTGCAGGGCGGCTTGCGGGTCGGGATGCAGATCTGCATATCGGGGACGAACTCGCCGCAGTCGGGCCCGGGGGTCCCCCCGAGCGCGCGGCCGCAGTCGATGCCCTCGCCACCCACGTGACCGACCCCGGCGACGCCGACCCTCAGCGTCCCGGCCGCCGGCGCGGGCGCCGCAGAGACGAGCACGAGGCACACGGCGATCGCCGTGGCCCAGGCCAACTTGATCCCGCCCCGCCGCGAGCACGTCCGTGTCGCTCCCATCCTGCCTCTCCTGCGGTCGTCCGTCGTCCGTGCGCGGGCGACGCTATCCGGGTACGGCGGGCACGTGCGTGCCGGTTGCGGCGCGCCGGGCGCAACCCGGCGCCGCCGTGCAGTGGGCCGGATTCCGGGAGGGAGGCCGGCGGGTCAGTGCGGCGACCCATGGGCAGGGTCCATGTGAACAGGGTGCTCCGCGGGTCATCCGGACCGCGTTCTGATTGGCATGCCGGGCATTCTGTCTGGGCCGGCGGCCTCGCCACCGGCTTCGCCCCGGCCCGGTCTTGACCGGGCTTCGCCCTCTAACGTGCCGTGGCGTGCTCGCGGCTGTACTCGCTCTCGCGTCCTCCGTGTCGTGGGGGCTGTCGGACTTCCTCGGCGGCTTCCAGAGCCGGCGCCACGCGCTGCTCGCCGTGCTCGTGCTGTCGCAGAGCCTGGCGCTGCTGATCCTCGTCGTCGCGGTGCTCGCCGGTGCGCCGACGGAGCACGACACGGCGGCGACGGTCTGGGCGGCGGGCGTCGGCGGGCTGGGGCTGCTCGGGCTCGTCGCGTTCTACCGCGCGCTCGCCATCGGGACGATGAGCATCGTCGCGCCGATCTCGGCGACAGGCGTGATCATCCCGGTGCTGTTCGGCCTCGCGTCGGGCGAGCGGCCCGGCGCGCTGCAGTACGCGGGGATCGTGCTGGCGGCCGGGGGCGTGGTGCTCGCCTCGCGCTCGGCGCCGAGCGAGGACGAGGCGACGCGCCGCGCCGGGCGCACGGCGATCGGGCTGGCGCTGCTCGCCGCGATCGGCTTCGGCTCGTTCTTCGCCGGCATCGACCAGGCCGAGGAGACCGCCGACGTCGCCTGGGTGCTGCTCTCGGCCCGCATCGTCGACGTCGTGATCCTGGCCGTCGCGTGCGCGGTCGTCCGCCCGCGGCTGCCGGCCGAGCCGCGGGCGCTCGTCGCGATCGCCGCGGTCGGCGTCTTCGACCTGCTCGCCAACCTGCTCTTCGTGCTGGCGGCGGGCCGTGGCCTGCTCAGCGTCGTCGGCGTGCTCGGCTCGCTCTACCCGGCCTTCACCGTCGTGCTGGCGCGCTTCGTGCTGCACGAGCGGCTGTCCCGCGCGCAGGGCGTCGGCGTGATCGTGACGCTCGCCGGCGTCGTGGCGCTGGCGGCCGGCTGAAGCGTGTCGCCTAAGTTGTTCCTGAATCCGCGCAACCGCCCCGGCCGCGCCGGGTTGCAACACGCGATGCGCCGACCCCTACTTCTCGCCCTGCTCCTCCTGCTGCTCGCGCCGGCCGCGGCGCGGGCCGACAGCGATCAGGTCATGACCTTCGAGGCGCCGGGCGCGCTGCTCGACGAGCGCTACCGCGAGTCCACGCTCGACGAGATCCAGGCCTTCGGCGTCACCCGCGTCCGCGCGCTCGTGTACTGGCGCCAGTTCACGGCGTCCCCCCGCTCGAAGTCCGTGCCGTCCTTCGACACGAGCAACTCGAACGCCTATCCCGCGAGCACCTGGGACCGGCTCGACCGGCTCGTCGCCTCGGTCCAGAACCGGGGGATGCAGCTGCAGATGACGCTCACCGGGCCCGTGCCGACCTGGGCGACGGCGCGCAAGCGCGGCAGCACGGCCGACCCGAGCGCGCGCCTGTTCGGCCGCTGGGCCCGCGCCGTGGCCACGCGCTACACCGGCCAGGTGAACCTGTGGTCGATCTGGAACGAGCCGAACCACCCGAGCTTCCTCGGCCCGCAGTACAAGGGCGGCAAGCCCCACACGCCGCGGCTCTACCGCAGGCTCTACGTCGCCGGCGAGGGCGCGATCCACGGCTCGCCGGGCAACGCCCGCGACCTCGTCCTGTTCGGCGAGACCGCGCCGATCGGCAACGAGAACGTCGTCTCGCCGCTCGGCTTCCTCCGCGGCGCGCTGTGCCTCGACGCGGACTACCACAAGCGCAAGGGCTGCAAGAGGCTGCGGATCGACGGATACGCCCACCATGCCTACACGCGCAAGGCGGGCCCGACGTTCGTGTCGACCGATCCCGACGAGGTCAGCATCGGGTCGCTCGGCCGGCTGACCGAGGCGCTCGACAAGGCGGCGGAGGCCGGCGCCATCGCGTCCAAGCGCGACCTCTACCTCACCGAGTTCGGCATCCAGAGCAAGCCGGACCCGATCGCGGGCGTGTCGCTCGCGCGCCAGGCCGAGTACACCGCGATCGCCGAGCGGATGGCCTACGCGAACCCACGGGTCGTCGCGTTCTCGCAGTACCTGATGAAGGACGACGCGCCGCGCAGCGGGCCGCGGAGCGAGCGCTACTCCGGGTTCGAGACGGGCCTGCGGACGTCGAAGGGCAGGAAGAAGCCGTCCTACACGGCGTTCATGCTCCCGCTCGCGGTCACGCGCTACGGCCCCAGCGACGTGCTCTGGGGGCGGGTGCGGCCGACCCTCGGCCCGACCGACGTGACGATCCAGCACCGGATCGGCAAGGGCCGCTGGAAGCGCCTGACCGCGCTGACCACGGCCGGCGTCTACGGCTTCCGCGCCGACCATCGCGCCAAGCAGCGCTACCGCGTGCGCTGGCGGCGCCCGGACGGCGCGGTCATCACCGGCCCTCCGATCCGTCCGTATTAGAGCGCTCCGCGGGTCATCCGGACCGCGTCCTGATTGGCACGCCGGACATTCTGTCTCGGCCGGTGGCCTCGCCACCGGCTTCGCCTCGGTCGGGTCGAGACCGGCTTACGCCTTGCTGAACTCTGCTTGTGGGCGTCTCCGGCGGCGCCCACAATGCGAGCATGTCCAGCCGTGGCTCCGTGCTCGTCGTCGACGACGAGCCGACGATCGCCGAGGTCGTCTCGCGCTACCTCGAGCGCGCGGGCTACGAGACGCGCGTCGCCGGGGACGGGCCGCGCGCCATCGAGCTGGCCGGCGAGCAGCGGCCCGACCTCGTCGTGCTCGACCTGATGCTGCCGGGGCTCGACGGGCTCGAGGTCATGCGCCGGCTGCGCGAGCTGGGCGACGGGGGGCCGCGCGAGCGCGTCGCGGTGATCCTGCTCACGGCCAAGGGCGAGGAGTCCGACCGCGTGATCGGGCTGCGCCAGGGCGCCGACGACTACGTGGTCAAGCCGTTCTCGCCCGCCGAGCTGGTCGCCCGCGTCGACGCCGTGCTGCGCCGCGTCGACCCCGCGCCGGACAAGGCGCCGCCGATCGTCCACGGCGACGTGACCATCGACCCGGCCGCGCGGCGCGTGTTCGTGGCCGGCGAGGAGGTCATGCTCACCCACCGGGAGTTCGACCTGCTGCTCTTCCTCGCCCGCCACCCGGGCCAGGCGTTCACGCGCAACCAGCTGATGGACGCCGTCTGGCAGTACACCTTCTACTCCGACACGTCCACGGTCACCGTGCACGTGCGCCGCCTGCGCGCCAAGATCGAGCAGGACCCCGCGCGCCCGCGCCACGTGCAGACCGTCTGGGGTGTCGGCTACCGGTTCCAGCCGTGAGCCCGCTGCGCTCGGCGCTCGTCGGACTCGGCGCGGCGCTGGCGGCCGGCGCGGTCATCACCGCGGTCTACGGCCTGCGCGACGGGGTCCTCACCGCCGCGCTGCTCGTGGCCCTCGGCGCTCCCGCGCTCGGCCTGGCCCACGTCGCCCGGGCCCGCCGGCGCCGGCTCGGCCCGCCGCGGCGGCAGCTCGCCATGGGGATCGCCATCGCCGTCGGCCAGCTCGTGGTCGCGATGACCGCGGGCGTCGCCCTCATGTTCGTGTCCGCCCACGACGCGCTGGTGGTCGGCGTGATCACGGCGTTCGCCGTCGTCGTCGCCCTGCGTGCCGTGCAGCTCATGGGGGGCGGGGTGATGGACGACGCCGAGCGGATGCGGCGCGAGCTCGTCGCCGCCGTCTCGCACGATCTGCGCACGCCGATCACGTCGCTGCGGCTGCTCACGGACGCGATCGCCGACGACGTCGTCGACGAGGCGACGCGGCGCGCGTACCTCGGGCAGATGAGCATCCACCTGGACGCGATGTCGGCGCTGATCGACGACCTCTTCGAGCTGTCGCGGCTCGAGGCGGGCGAGATCGCCTGGAGCCTCGAGCAGGTGCCGCTCGACGAGCTCGTCGGCGAGACGGTCGAGGCGATGCAGGTGCAGGCCGACGCGCGGCGCGTCCACGTCCGCGCCGAGCTGCCGCCGGGCCTGCGCCCCGCGCAGGGCGACCCGGAGAAGCTGCAGCGGGTGCTCTTCAACCTGATCCAGAACGCGATCCGCCACACGCCGGCCGACGGCTCGGTCGTCGTGCGCGCCGAGCCGGCGGGCGACGACGTCGAGATCGAGGTCGCCGACTCCGGCGCGGGCATCGCCGGCGCCGACCGCGACCGCGTCTTCGAGCCGTTCTTCCGCGGCGGCGCCGAGGCGGCCCGTCCGAGCAACGGGGCCGGCCTCGGCCTGGCCATCTCGCGGGCGATCGTCGAGGCCCACGGCGGGCGGATCTGGCTCGAGGATGCGACGTCCGGCACGCGCGTGCGGTTCTCGCTCCCGGCGAGCCGGTAGGGCGACGCCGGACCCGCGGCGTTAACAACTCCGGGCGGAGCTAGGCTCCCCGCGATGGCGCACCAGCAGCTCTGGCTCCTCCGCCACGGCGAGGCCGTGCCGCACGAGTCCAAGGACGACTTCGAGCGCGAGCTGACCGCCCGCGGGCAGCGGCAGTCGGTGGCGGCCGGGGCGGCGCTCGCGCGGCTCGGCGTCGAGCTCGACGCCTGCTACTCCAGCCCGCTCGTGCGCGCGCGGGAGACGGCGGAGCTGGCCTGCGAGGCGCTCGGCGTCGAGCCGGCCCTGCACGACGACGTCGGCAAGGGGTTCGACCTCGACGTTGTCCGCGAGCTCCTGGCCATGCACGAGCAGGGCGCGCGCGTGATGATCGTCGGCCACAACCCGTCGTTCGAGCAGGTCGTGCTCGACCTGTGCGGCGGCCGGGTGGACTTCAAGAAGGGCGGGGCGGCGGCGCTCCGCGTGACCGGCGGCGTGCGCGGCGAGCTGCTCGTGATGCTGCGCCCGCGTGAGCTCGAGACGATCGCGCTGAGCGGCGGCTAGCCCGCCAGCGCGGCGTCGATCACGGCGAGCGCGACCTCCGCGCGGCTCGCAAGCGACGCCTCGAGCACGAACTCGCCCGGGTTGTGCGCCTTGCCGCCGCGCGGCCCGAGCCCGTCGACGGTGAGCGGGATGCCGGCGGCGAGGTGGCTCGCGTCGCTCGCGCCGCCGCGGTGCACGCCGGCGACGGGCCGGCCGAGCGCGGCGCCGGCCCGCTGCAGGAGCGGCACCGTGGCGGCCTCGGAGTGCATCCCCGGCCACAGCCGCATCAGCTCCGGCTCGAGCGTCACGCCGCCCACGTCGCGCGGGATCAGCTCGAGGACGCCGATGATCGCTGCATCCGTGTCCGCGCGCAGGTCGCAGGTCAGCTCGCCGCGGCCGGGCACCACGTTGAACGCGTCGCCGGCGTGCAGCACGGTCGGCACGGCCGTGAGCCGCTGGGGGCCCCCCGGGTCGTGGCAGGCGGCGACCGCCTGCGCGGCGGCGGCGAGCGCGAGCAGCGCGTTGCGCCCGCGGTCGGGCGCCGAGCCCGAGTGCGCCGCGCGGCCCTTGGCCCGGACCTTGATCGTGCCCGCGGCCTTGCGCCGCACCACGACCCCCTCCTGTCCGTCGGGCGTGAGCTCGCCGGCCTCGAAGCACAGGCACGCGTCCCACCCGGCGAAGCGCTCGACATGGCCGAACGGCGCGGTGCGCCACTCCTCGTCGCACACGAGCAGGAGCGCCGCCTCTGCGTAGTCGGCCGGCCGGCCCGCCAGCGCGCGCAGGGCGCCGAGCGCGAGCACGACGCCGCCCTTCATGTCGATCGAGCCCGAGCCGACGAGGTGGTCGCCGTCCCGGCGCAGCGGCTTGTGATGCGGGTGGGCGACGACGGTGTCGACGTGGCCGAGCAGCAGGATCCGCCGCGTCCCCGTGCCCGTGAGCCGCGCGAGCAGGTCCGGCGCGTGGCCGGGGGAGGAGCACGGCGGGCGCTCGACGATCGCCTCCGGCGGCAGGAGCGTCGCGCAGATGGCGGCGCACTCGTCGGCGCCGGGCACGTCGCCCGACGGCGAGGACACGCCGACGAGCGCCTCCAGCTCGCGCGGCGCGCGCCGGGCGATGTCCCGCGCCTCCCGTTGCACCCAGGTGTCCATGCGGCGGTTGACTCTAGAGTGAGGGCGATGCCCGAGCTGCCCGAGATGGAGATCGTCGCCCGCCGCCTCGGCGGCGTCCTCCCGGGCGAGACCATCGAGTCGGCGCTGGCGCCGGGCATCAACGCGCTCAAGACGTTCGACCCGCCGCTGCACGCGCTGGAGGGCCGGACGTTCACCGGCGTCCGGCGGCGCGGCAAGCTGCTGATGCTCGACCTCGACGAGGACCTCGTCGTGCTGCTGCACCTGATGTCGGCGGGACGGCTGCAGCTGCACCCGAAGCGGGCCGGCTTGCGCGACCGCACGTCGCGGCTGCTCCTGCGGTTGCCCGGGGACCGCGAGCTGCGCATGCGCGAGTTCGGGTCCAAGCAGGCCGCGTGGGTCAAGGTCCTGCGCGCGGGCGAGGAGGCGGCCGACGAGTCGATGGCCTCGCTCGGGCCGGAGGCGTGGCCCGAGCCGCCGCCGCTGCGCGAGCTGCTCGCGTCCAACCGCCCGCTGCACTCGCTGCTGCGCGACCAGCAGGTGATCACCGGGATCGGGCGCACGTGGGTCGACGAGATCCTCAACGTGGCCCGGCTCTCGCCGTTCAAGCGCGGCGACGACCTGTCGGACGACGAGGCCGAGGCGCTCCGCGCCGCGATGGCCTCCGAGCTCGGCCGCGTGATCGCCGTCTACGAGGAGCAGGTCGACCTCCCGCTGCCCGAGAAGTTCCCGAAGCCGACGCGCGTCCACGCCCACCAGGGCAAGCCGTGCCCGCAGTGCGGGACGGTCCTCGAGGCGGTCTTCTACGAGGACTACGTGATGAGCTACTGCCCGACGGACCAGACCGACGGGCGCGTGCTCAAGGACCGCCGGCTGTCTCGCCTGCTGAAGTAGGCGGCCGGTAGCCCGGTCCGCGGACCAGCAGGTTCCAGCGGGTCCGCCAGGAGCGGGTGGCCCGGATGTCGTGCCACAGCGCGATGTACTCGTGGAAGGCCACCCGGACCGGGTTGAACGTCTCGAGGTTCGTCGTCAGGCCGTAGCGGACGCGCTCGCCCTCGGGCTCGAACGAGCGGAACAGGCGGTCCCAGATCACGAGGATGCCGCCGTAGTTGCGGTCGAGGTACTGCTCGTTGGCGCCATGGTGGACGCGGTGGTGCGACGGCGTGTTGAACACCGCCTCCACCCAGCGCGGGAAGCGCCCGATCCGCTCGGTGTGCAGGCCGAACTGGTAGATCAGGCTCCAGCTCTGCGCCAGCAGCACGGTCCACGGCGGGAAGCCGAGCAGCGGCAGCGGCAGCCAGAACGGGAAGTACGTCATCGGCACCCAGGTCTGGCGCAGGGCCGTCGAGAGGTTGTAGTGCTGCGAGGAGTGGTGCACCACGTGGCTCGCCCAGAACACGCGGCTCTCGTGGCTCACGCGGTGGAACCAGTAGTAGGCGAGGTCGTCGGCGAAGAAGAGCAGCACCCAGACCCACCAGTCGCCCGGATCGAGCCGCAGCGGGGTGAGCTCGTAGAGCGCCGCGTAGACGGCGACGACCGCGAGCTTCCAGACGACGTTGACGGTCACGTTGCCGATCCCCATCAGCAGGCTCGTGCGCGTGTCGCGCAGCTCGTAGCCGACCAGGCCGTCGCTCTGCAGGTGCCGGTAGGTGAGGGCCTCGACCGCCAGCAGGAGGACGAAGAACGGGACGGCGTAGTAGAGGACCTCGCTCATGCCGTGGTCCGCTCCAGCAGCTCGGCGGCGAGCGCGCGGGCGCGCGCGGGCTCGCCCTGGGCGATCGCGGCGGCGAGGGCGCGGATCGCCGTGGGGTCGTCGAGCTCGGCGGCGACGCGCCCGGCGTCCAGCACCAGCACGTGCTGGCCGGCGACGAGGGTGTTGAGCGCGAGCCGGTAGGCGACGTTGCCCGCGGCGTCGACGACGGTCGCCCAGAGCTGCTCGTACTCGGCGTTGCGAGCCTCGGGCTCGTCCGCGGCGGCGAGCGCCTCGGCGCGCGCGACGAGCTCCGCCCGCTGGGCCGGGCCGGCGCGCTCCGCGGCGCGACGGGCGGCGTCGGCGCCGATGCAGGCGCGCAGCTCCAGGGCCGCGCGCTCGAGCTCCAGCTCCGGCGGGGCGTCGCCCTGCGCGCCGAGGGCGAGCAGGAGGTCGAGGCCGCCCTCGCGGCGCCAGTCGCGCACGCGTGTGGCGCCGCCGTGGCTGATCCGGATCAGCCCTGCCTCCTGCAGCCGCTTGAGCGCTTCGCGCACCGCGTGGCGGCTCGCGCCGAGGTCCTCGGAGAGCCGCCGCTCGGAGGGCACGGCCGCGCCGGGGGCGAGCGCCCCGGAGAGGATGTCGGCGCGGAGGCCGGTGTGGATGCGATCGGACAGGAGCACTGGTTGGACCAGTCGGGAGCACTGGTTGTACCAGATTCGCCTGGCATGCGCCAGTCCATGGCCGGAGCGGGCACGTCAGCTGACCTCACCCGCATCCCGGAGCACCTGTACTCGCCGCCGGCACCTGCAACGCCTACGTGGTGGTGGACGGCGACGCCGCGCTCGTCATCGTTCCGGGGTCGGGCGCCGTGCTCGATCGCCTGCGGGCGCTCGGGATCGCGCGCGTCGAGTGGGTGCTGCAGACGCACCACCATCGCGACCAGTGCTGGGGGACGCCGCGCCTGCTCGAGCATGGCGCGCGCCTCGCCGTCCCCGAGGCCGGCGCGCGCGCCCGATCTGGCCGACGACCGGCGACGGCTGATGACCGCCGAGCTCCTCATCGACGGCGCGTCGCAGGGGCCGCACTGCGAGGCGCTCGTGGTGGTCGCGGACGGAACCGGCCCTCGTACAGTCGACGTCACCGGCAGGCGATCGAAAGGACGACCGTGATAGCGCAAGGTCAGCAGGCTCCCGACTTCACGCTCCCCGACCAGGAGGGCGACCCCGTCTCGCTCTCGGACTTCCGCGGCAAACCGGTCGTACTGTTTTTTTATCCCAAGGCCGACACGCCGGGATGCACCACCCAGGCGTGCGGGATCCGCGACCACCGCGCCGGCTACGACGCCGCCGGCGCGATCGTGCTCGGCGTCTCGCCCGATCCGGTGAAGGCGGTGAAGAAGTTCGCCGACAAGCTGTCGCTGAACTTCTGCCTGCTCGCCGACGAGGACCACGCGGTCTGCGACACCTACGGCGTGTGGGCCGAGAAGTCGATGTACGGCAAGACCTACTGGGGCGCCATGCGCTCCACGTTCATCATCGACCCCGACGGCACGGTCGCCCACGTGATCCCGAAGGCGTCGCCCAAGACGCACGACGACGAGGTCCTCAAGGCGCTCGGCGAGCTGGCGGCGGCGTAGGACGCATGCCGTCCAGGCACCTCGACTGGGACGGATGCTTCAACGTCCGCGACCTCGGGGGCCTGCCGACGGCGGACGGGGGCCACACCCGCTGGGGCGCGGTCGTGCGCGCCGACGCGCTGGACGGGCTCACGGCCGCGGGCTGGGCGGCGCTCGTCGCGCACGGCGTCCGCACGGTCGTGGACCTGCGCGACGCCGGCGAGCGGTGCCCGGACGCGGCGCCGCGGCCTGCGGCGGTGGAGACCGTGCGGGTCCCGCTCGACGCCGGCGAGGACCGCGCGTTCTGGGACGTCTGGCGGACCGGCCCGCAGTTCGGCACGCCGCTCTACTACGGGCCCCACCTCGACCGCTTCCCGGAGCGCAGCGCGGCGGCGGTCGCCGCCGTCGCTCGTGCGCGGCCCGGCGGCGTCGTGGTCCACTGCGGCGGCGGCCGCGACCGCGCGGGGCAGGTGACGATGCTGCTGCTCGCCCTCGCCGGCGTCCCCGCCGACGCGATCGCGGCCGACTACGCGCTGAGCGCCGAGCGGCTGCCGGCCCGCTACGCCGCGCACGGCGAGCCCGACCAGGGTCCGGCGCTCCGGTCCTTCCTGGCCGCGCGGGGGACGACCGCCGAGGCGCTCGTCGTCGCGCTGCTGGGCGAGCGCGACCTCGCGGCGCAGCTCGCGCGCGGCGGGCTCGAGGACCGCGACGCGGCCGCGGTGCGCCACCGCCTCGCCGGGACCTGATGGCACTGGCATCGCACCTCCGCGCCGGCGCGCGGCGCTACGGCGCGCTGCTGTCGCTGCCGGGCGCGCGGGCGCCCGTGGTGGCCGCGGCGATCGGCTGCATGCCGATCGGGATGTACGGGCTCGCGATCCTGCTGCTCGCGCGCGATGCGAGCGGGTCGTTCGCCGAGGCCGGGCGGGTCGTGGGCGCGTTCGGGCTCGCCAACGCGATCGGGGCGGTGGCGCAGGGCCGGCTGATGGACCGGCTGGGGCAGCCGGGGGTGCTGCGCGTCGCCGCGGTGGCCCACGCGGCGACGCTCGTCGCGCTCGTGGTGGCGGCGGCCGGGGACGCGCCCACCTGGGCGCTGGCGCTCTGCGCGGCCGGCGGCGGCGCGTCGCTGCCGCAGGCGCCGGCGGCCATGCGGTCCGTCTGGGGCGCGCTCGTCGAGGACGAGGAGCAGCGCCAGACCGCCTACGCGCTCGTGTCGATCATGTTCGAGGTCGCCGTGGTCACCGCGCCCGTGCTCGTCGCGCTGCTCGTTGCGCTCGCGTCCCCGTCGGCGGCCGTCCTGGTGGCCGCGGCGATGTGCGCCGGCGGCGGGCTCGGCTTCTCGGCGACAGGCGCCTCCCGGCGCTGGCGCGGCGAGCGCCACGCGGCCGGCTGGCTCGGTCCGCTCTCGGCGCCGGGGATGCGCACCGTCTTCGCGGTGCTCGGCGCGTTCGGGATCGCGGTCGGCATCGTCCAGGTCGCCCTGCCGGCGTTCGCCGACGAGCGCGGGGACGCGGCCACCGGCGGGCTGCTGCTGGCGGCGCTGTCGGCGGGGAGCCTGGCCGGCGGCCTCGTCTACGGCGCGCGCACGTGGCCGGGCACGGCCGCCGTGCGGCTCGCGTCGGTGATCCTCGGCCTCGGCGGCGGCTTCGCCCTCCTCGCCGTGGCGCACGAGGCGGCGGTCCTCGTGCCCCTGCTCGTGCTCGCCGGCCTGCTGCTGGCGCCGGCGACGGTGATCGGCTCGACGCTGCTCGACCGGGTCGCACCGCCCGGGACGACGACCGAGGCGTTCACGGTCATGGTCATGGGGATCGTGGCCGGCACAGCGGCCGGGAACGCCGCGGGCGGCGCGATCGTCGAGTCGGCCTCGTACGAGACGGCGGTGCTGTGCGCGGGAGCGATCGCCGCGGTCGGCGCCGGCACGGCGCTCGCGCGGCGGGCGACGCTCGCGTAGTCACGCGAACGCGACGCGATGTGCCGCGGCGGGCGCGACGAGCGCCAGCACGCCGTGCGCCTCCGACTCGATCGCCGCGCGCGCGCCGGGCGGGTCGCCGCGCCGCGCGACGAAGCGGTCGACGGTCAGCGTCGCGCAGTCGCCCGTCTCGGCGAGGCTCCAGTTCGCGCGGTAGAAGCCGTCGACGAGCAGCGTGCCGATCCACGTCCCGCGCGGGAACGGCTCGCCCGGCCCGAGCCCGGCGAGCACCCGGGAGCGGTCCTGATGGGCGAGCGTCAGGTTGTCGTACTCCGGCAGGAAGCGCGGCGGGGCAGGCGTGTCCGGGTCGGGCAGCGGCCCGTCGGGCACGTCGAGCAGCTCGCGGCCCTGCTCGTCGCGGAAGGCGCGCAGCCCGGGCCGCAGGCGCTCGACGACGGGGCGCAGCCCGGTCAGCCCGCACCACGTGCGCAGATCGGCCGCGGAGGCCGGGCCGAACGCGGCGAGGTAGCGCAGGACCAGCGCGTCGGCGTTCCCGGGCGGCCCGGGCGTGCCGTTCCCCGCGTCCACAAACGCGCTCGTGGGCGCCCAGCGGGCCTGGCCCGGCGTGCGCCACAGCCCGCGCGGCGGCACCTGCACGAGCGCGCAGCGATAGGTGACGGCCTGGGCGAGCGCCTCCGGCTCGGCGGCGGGCCAGCGCGCTGCGAGCTCCGGGACCAGCTCCGCGCGCGTCATGGGCCGCGTGGCGAGCAGCGCCGCGCCGGCCGCAGCGACGGGGGCGGGGTCGACGCCGCGCATCCGGCGCTGCCAGGAGCTGCGGAACGTCCGGTCGAGCACCGACTGCGTGACGGGCTGGATCGCGAGGCAGTCCGCCGCTGTGTGCAGGTGGATCGTGGCGCGCAGCGTCTGCGCGCGCACGGCGGCCCGCCGCTCGATCAGGTCGCTGAGCGTGCGCGGGTCGAATCCGCGCAGCCGCGCGTGCAGGGCGATGTACGGGTTCGACGGGACCTGCGCCTGCAAGCCGACGAGCTGCTCGAGCATGGCCGGCACGCCGGCGTCGGTCCGTTCGAGCAGGCCCTGGCGGGCGAGCAGCGCGCGGTTCAGCGCGCGCTGGGACAGCGTGGGGTGCGGCACGGTCGGCGGGACACTACGGCGCTACGGTGCGCGAGCGGCTCCGCGGCGCGCGAGCGGCTCCGCGGCGTGCGAGCGGCGGCCCCGGCGAACGTCAACACCAGGCATTGAGGAGGCGGGTCCGTCGGGCGGGGCGATTCGCGAGGCGTCGAAGCAGTTCCAACACCGTCCGTTGCGTTCTGATCCCGTTGTGCGGGATCAGAACGCAACGCTCGACGAGTTCGCCTCGAATAGCGAGGCAAAGGCGTCGAGCGTGACGAGTTCGCCCCGGATAGCGGGGTCAGTTCGTCACCTGTGGCGCTTTGACCTCGGATAGCGAGATCAAGTCGCCACGGATGAGCATGGAAGCGCTTCCACGCCTCGCGAGCAGCCGCCCCACCGGTCCCGCCTCCTCAATGCCGCCGTTGACGTTCGCCGGGGCCGCCATTCGCGCCTCGCGAGCGCCGCCCCACCGGTCCCGCCTCCTCAATGCGGGTGTTGACGTTCGTGCGGCGCCGGCTCACTCGGCCCACCACCCCTGCACCATCTCGGCGTCCTTGTTGTCGGTGTTGGGGGCGCCGAAGGCGATCACCTCCGCGCCCTCCGCCCCGCCCTCGAAGCCGCGCATCGTCCCCGGTGCGATGCGGACCGCGTCCCACTGCGCCAGCTCGAGCACCTCGTCGCCGAGGGCGACCCGCGCGCTGCCGCTCGCGACGACGTAGACCTCCTCCTGCTCGGAGTGCACGTGCCCGAACGGGGCGCGGAAGCCCGGCGCCAGCTTGAAGTAGCTCACGCCCGACCGCTCGAGCTCGAGCGGACGGCGCGCGAAGTGCGACTCCATGCCCGGCGAGAGCCCGAACTTCTTGGCCATGTCCTCGACGTCCTGCTTGAGGTTGAGCTTCGTGTAAGCGGACATGGCCCCATCTTCCCCGCTACTCGTCCTCGTCGAGCACGCGGAGGCCGAGCGCGCCCGCGAGCGTGCCCGCCAGGCCCACGATCGCCGGCCACTCCAGCGCCGCGCCGCGCAGCCCGTCGATGCCGTGCAGGTCCTCCAGCGTGCAGCGGCGCAGCTCGCTGTCGGCGAACGCGGCGCCGGTGAACGTCGCGCCGGCGAGGTCGCAGCCGTCGAGCCGCACGAACCGCGCACGGGCGTCGGCGAGGTCGGCCTCGCGCAGGACGCAGCCGTCGAACGCGACACGGTTCAGCCGCGCCTGGCGGAAGGCCGCGAGGTCGAGCACGCAGTCGGAGAACGTCACGTCCTCGAGCGTCCCGCCCGCCCACGAGAGGCCCGAGAGCCGGCAGCCCGTGAGCCGGACGCGCGCCATCGCGCCGTCGATCGCGAGCAGCCCCGCGAGGCTGCAGCGCTCGAGCTCGCAGTCGCGGACGCTCAGCCGGGTGAGCCGGGCGCCGTCGAACGTGCAGCTCCGCAGCACGGAGCGCTCGAGCTCGATGCCGCGCGCCTTCAGGCCCGGCGCCTCGAGGCCCGTGACCCGCTCGCCCGCGACGCGCGCGTCGTCGCCGAGCTCGACCCCCTCGCCCGGGCCGAGCTCGTCGGGCAGCCGCGGGGAGGCCGGGGGCCGCG
Source organism: uncultured Solirubrobacteraceae bacterium (assembly GCA_963827335.1). Lineage (GTDB taxonomy): Bacteria > Actinomycetota > Thermoleophilia > Solirubrobacterales > Solirubrobacteraceae > DASQMT01. The sequence goes on along the minus strand of CAWHAP010000015.1, from coordinate 630,958 downwards.
CCTTCACGGCCACCCCGTGGCCAGCGGCCCGGCCCAGTCCGCGCGCTCCTCCGCCTCGGCCCTGGCGACCGCCTCGTGCCACGGGTAGGCGACCACGCGCTGCTCCGGCCGCCAGCGCCCGTCCTCGCGATGCAGCAGCACGTAGCGCGCGTGCGGGCTCCCGGTGCCGATCGCCCACGCCGGCGGCCCGGCGTCGCGGTAGGCCTGCAGCCCGACGCTGCCCGGGTTGAGCACGCGCCGGCCGTCCGGCAGCTCGACCAGGCGCGGCGTGTGCGAGTGGCCGCAGAGGATCAGCGGCGCGTCGATCCCGTCGAGCAGCGCCTCGACCTCCGCGAGCGGCCGCTCGCACGTCCCGGCCGGGTCCATCGTCTCCAGCAGCATGGTGCCGTCGTCGTGCGGCGCGCCGTGGACCAGCACGAGATCCTCGTGCTCGGCGATCGCCGGGAGCGCAGCGAGCCAGTCGCGGTGCTCGGGCCGCAGCAGCCCGTGCGCGGTCGAGGGATCGCGCTCGACCATCATCCGGTCGTGGTTGCCGCGCACGGTGAGCGCGCCGAGCGCCAGCAGCCGGTCGGCCGTGCCGACGGGGTCGAGCGGGCCGTCGAGCGTGTCGCCGAGGTCGAGGAACGTTCCGGCCCCGCGCTCGCGCGCGTCGGCGAGCACGGCGTCGAGCGCCCAGGCGTTGCCGTGGACGTCGGCGATGACCGCGACCGTCACAGCGGCCAGTCCGGCCGCCCGCGCAGCGACGCGAGGTCCTCGTCCTCCGCGGCCCAGTCCCGGGTCCGCGGCGCGGCGGCGAACGCCGCCTCGAGCTGCTCGACGGCCTGCTCGGGCCGTCCGGCGAGGGCGTCGACGCAGGCGAGCTCGTAGAGGATGTCGCCGTCGCCGGGGTAGGCGGCGAGGCCGTCGCGCAGGACCGCCTCGGCCTCCGCGTAGGCGCCGGCGCGCGCGAGCGGCGCCGCGCGGAAGCGCCACTCCCACGTCGAGGTCTCGTAGCCCGCGCCCGGCTTGCCGCCGACGGCGAGCACGACGGTCCCGTCCTCCTCGGCCATCGCGACCCGCAGCGTCGGCGGGTCCGGGAGGAACACCGCGGTGCCCGCCGGGGCGTCGACGTCCTCGCCGTCGAGCGTGAAGCGCGCGCGCCCGTGGAGCACGACGTACATCTCCTCGTGGTCGCTGCCCTGCTCCGTGTGCTCCTCGATGACCTGCTCGCCGGCGTCGCCGCGGTAGGCGTTCACGCCGAACGCCTGCACGCCGAGCGTGTGGCGGACGGGCAGCCAGTGGACGCCGGCGACGTCGAGCGGATCCATCTCGGTGATGCGCAGGGTGCGGAAGGCCATGCGCCGCAGCCTACGACGCGAGCGCCATCCGCATGGCCAGGGCGAGCACGATCGCGTTGCCGGCCAGCGCCGTGGCGACGCGCGCCGACGGCGGCAGCCGGTGGTGCATCGCGGCGCCCGCGCCCGCCAGCACGAGCTGCCAGCTCAGGGAGGCGAGCCCTGCGGCCGCGACGAACACGACCTTCGTCCCGGCCGGGGCGGACGCGACCGCCGGCAGCCCGGCGATCAGCGCCGCGAAGTACGCGACCGTCACGGGGTTGACCGACGTCAGCGCGACGAACCGCAGGTACAGCCCGCGGCCCGCGGGCGGGGCGTCCACGGCCTCCGCGGGCCGGCGCCGCAGCGCCCGCAGCCCGGCGATCGCCACGACCGCCAGCACGCCGGCGCTGACGAGCCGCAGCTCCGCGGCGTGCGGCCCGATCGCGCCGGCCACCGCGGCGCCGGCCGCGGCGGCGGCCGCGGCGTAGAGGACGTCGGCCGTCGCCACGCCCGCGGCGGCGACCGCGGCGGGCCGCAGGCCGCCGCGCATGCCCAGGTCGACGATCATCACGCCGATCGCCCCGAGTGGGATCGCGACGCCCCAGCCGGCGAGCAGGCCTGCGACGAGCGCTTCGAGCATATCGCCGTTGGTAGCGCCGGCGGCTGCGCTTCCGCCAGCAGGAACCGGCTGCAGCTGCGACAATCGCGGCGTGGACGACATCGACCGCGAGATCCTCGGCGAGCTGATGCGCAACGGGCGCATCTCGTTCCGCGACCTCGGCGCCGCGGTCGGCCTCAGCGCGAACGCGGCGGCCGACCGCGTCCGGCGCCTGCGCGCCGACGGCGTCGTCACCGGCTTCACGGCCACCGTCGACCCGGGCGCGGCCGGCCGCGGGCTCGTGGCGCTGATCGACGTGCGGCTCGCCGCGTCGGGCACGAACGAGCAGTTCGAGGCGGAGACCGCGCGGCTCGAGCCGGTCACGGATGCCGTGCACGTGACCGGGCGCTTCGACTACCAGCTGCGCGTGGCGTGCCGCGACACCGCCGAGCTCGACCGGCTCCTGCGCCATCTCAAGCGCGAGGGCGGGGTGAGCGAGACCGACACGCGCGTCGTGCTGCGGAGCGCGTTCACCCGAGGCGCGCCGTAGGCTGGAAAGGGTGCCCCTCGCGTCGATCGGCAGCTCCTTCTCCTCGTTCTTCGACGCGGTCGGCGACTTCGTCTCGAACCTCGCGGCCGTCAACTGGCTCGCGCTGCTGCTCGGGATGGCGATCTTCATCGGCTACCTGAGCGTGCGTGCCCTGGCGTCGTTCCGCATCCTGCGCGCTGCCTATCCCGGCGAGCGGATCGAGTTCCGCCAGGTGTGGGGCGCCTACCTCGCGGGCTACGGCTTCAACTCGGTCGTCCCGGCCCGCGGCGGCGACATCGTGCGGCTGTTCCTCACGAAGACGTCGGTGCCGAACTCGAGCTACCCCGCGGTCGGGTCGTCGTTCTTCGTCGAGCAGCTCTTCGACCTGTCGATGGCGATCCCGATCCTGATCTTCGCCTTCTCGCAGGGCGCGTTCCCCAAGCCGCCGGACTTCTCGTCGCTGCCCGCCTTCGATCTCGCCTTCTTCGCCTCGCACCCGCGCTTCGCGCTGTTCCTCCTGACGGTGCTGGCGATCGCGGCGCTCGCGGCGTTCGCGCTCCTCTCCGCGCGGGTGCGCGCCTTCTGGTCGCGCGTGCGCCAGGGCCTGACCATCCTCCAGGACCGGCGGCGCTACTTCCGCCAGGTCTGGCTGCTCCAGCTCGGCGGCTGGGCGCTGCGCTTCGCCGCCTTCTGGTTCCTGCTCTCCGCGTTCAACGTCGGCGGCTCGGTGAAGAACGTGCTGCTCGTGCTCGGCGTCAACGCCATCGCGGCGCTCGTGCCGTTCACCCCGGGCGGCGCCGGGGTCCAGCAGGCGCTGCTCGTCAAGGTCTTCGCCGGCTCGGCGTCCGGGGCGACCGTGGCGGCCTACTCCGTCGGGCAGCAGATCGCGATCGGCGTGACGACGTTCGCGTGCGGGTTCGCCGCGATCGTCTTCATCTTCCGCTTCCGCTCGTTCAAGGAGGTGCTCGCGGCGGGGCGGGAGGCTAGGAAAGCCCCTGCCGAGCCTCGCGCACCAGCGTGACGGCCTCGGGGAACACCGTGGCCATGACCGCGCGGATCTGCTGCGCCTGCTGCTCGGTCGTGCCCTGGATGTTCACCCGGTTGATGGCGGCGACCGTCATGTCGACGGCGAGCTTGATCGCATTGTCCGCCCACGCCAGGTTCTGCGTGGTCTGCATCTGCTCGGCCATCTCCTGCAGCCGCTTCTGGAAGTCGGGGTCCTGAAAGAAGCCAAATCCCTCCATGCACCAGATGGTACTCAGGTCGCGCTGCGGGCCAGCCCGACGGCCGTGAGGAAGGCCTCGGGCGCGAACGCCTGGGCGGGGGCGAGCGCGCCCGCGCCGGCGCCCTCGGCGAGCAGCGTGCCCGCGTGCGCGGCGCACGCCGCGGTCGTCGCGTAGACGTCCTCGCCCTGGACGGCGGCGCGCGCCGCGCGGCCGTCCACGGCCTCGGCCTCCGCCACGATCGCCCAGCGCGAGCGCCCCGCGCCGAGCACGAGCGGGCCGGCCGCGATCCGCGTGCGCACGCGCTCCACCGCCAGGTGGCGCGGCGCGGTGACGACCTCGCCGGCGGGGAACGGGAGCGCGAGGCGCTCGCCGAACGGCGGCGGGAACGTCACGCGGGCGGGCGGGGCGAGCCCGAACCGCCAGGCGCCGCCGGCGTAGGTGAGCGGCCGCCGGCGCACCGCGGCGGCCGCCGAGCGCAGCGACCCGCCGCTCATCCGGAAGGCGTCGACCGCGTAGCCGACGTCGAGCGACCGCAGCGGGCCCAGCCCCTCCGCCGCGACCGCGCAGACGAGGTCGCCGGGGAGGAAGTCGAAGCCCGCGGCCGGCACGAGCGCCACGCCGCGCTCCTCCGCGAGCGGCCCGTAGCGCTCGAACACGCGGTGCACCCAGGCCTGCTCGGCGGCGGTGTCGGCGTAGGCCACGCGCGCCTCGATCGCCGCCTCCAGCACCGGCGCCCCCTGGGTGAGGAAGGGACCTGCGCAGTTCACGACGGCGGCGCAGCCCGCGAGCGCGCGGCCGAGCGCGCGCGGGTCGTCGAGCGGCGCGAGCGCGAGCTCGGCCCCGGCGGGCGCCGCCGCGCGCAGGCGCGCCTCGTCGCGCCCGGCGACCACGAGCTCGGCGCCGGCGGCGGCGAGCTGCTCGACCACGAGCCGGCCCGTGCGGCCCGACGCGCCGTAGACCGCGATCCGGGCCATGCCGGGAGCCTACAATCGACCTGATCGTGGCCTACCGGACGCCCAGCCAGCTCGCCAACCGGCGCAGGATCGAGGGCCTGATCGGGGTCGCGGCGCCGTTCCTGGACCTGCTGCTCGCCGCCGGCGACCGCGTCTCGCGCGTCGCCGGGCGGAACGAGATCGAGCCTGAGCCGCCGCGCCGCACGCTGCGCCCCGCGCAGCGCACGCCGCCGGCCCACGGCCGCGACCGGGCCTGACCCCCGCCCCGGCTACGATTCACCGCCTCGTGGCCGTCGAAGCAACGGAAGAGCCCCTTGCCTGGGAGGAGCGCCAGCGGACGTCGGCGGCGCTCGCGGCCGCCGTCGCGGCGCTCTTCACGTTCGTCGGCACCGTCTGGCGCGGGCTGACGCTCTCCGACCTGCCGCGCCACAGCCTGCTCGAGACGCTCACGCGCGCCGAGCAGCCGGGGCCGGTCGGGACGCTCGAGTCGCTCCGCATCGACACGTTCCAGTACTACAGCGACCAGGCGACGGGCGTGCTGCTGTCGAGCATCGTCGTCGCCATCGGCTACGTCGCCCTCGGCTGGGCGCTGACCTACCTCGCGGTCGCCACCCGCGCGCGCCGGCCCGAGATGCCGCGGTTCATCGTCCCGCTGCCGCTGATCGCCGGCAGCCTGCAGGCGATCTCCACCGTGCTCTCGGCGTTCGGCACGAACGCCGCGATCAGCGACTTCCTCGACGGCCCGCGGACCGTCGACGCGGCCAACGACATCAGCCAGGGCGGCATCAGCCTGTTCGCGTCGCTGCTCGGGCTGCCCGGCGCGCTCGGCCTTGCGCTGGCGCTCGTGTTCGTCGCCATGAACGCGATGCGCGTCGGCCTCCTCACGCGCTTCATGGGCGTGCTCGGGATCATCACCGGCGCGCTGCAGATCCTGCCGTTCGGCGGCCCGCTGCCGGTCGTGCAGTGCTTCTGGCTGATCATGCTCGCGCTGCTGTTCACGAGCCGCTGGCCGGGCGGGATGCCGCCTGCCTGGCGCACGGGCCGCGCGGAGCCGTGGCCGAGCTCGGCCGAGGTGCGCGAGCAGCGCGCGCGGGCGCGCCGCGGCGAGCCTGTCGAGGGGCCCGAGCCGGAGCCCGCCGCGGTCGGCGGCGCGCCGTCCTCCTCGGCCTCGGCGCGCAAGCGCAAGCGCAAGCGCCGCTAGGTCGTCGACTCCTCGAGCCCGAGCCCGAGGCCCTCGGGCGCGTGCAGCGCGAGCAGCCCGGCGTGGGGCGGGCGGCGCGCCTTCGTGTCCAGCAGGGAGACGACCGCCATCGTCGCGAAGGCCAGCGGCACGCTGAGCACGGCGGGCTGGGTGAGCAGCGCCTCGAGCGTGCGGTGGTCCGGGTCCACGAGCAGGCCGGCGAAGATCGCGGCCGTGGCCAGCAGGGCGCCGGTCACGAGCCCGGCCGCGGCGCCGCGGGCGGTCAGCCCGTCCCACCAGATCCCGAGCAGCAGCAGCGGGCAGAACGTCGAGGCGGCGAGCGCGAACGCCCACCCCACCAGCACGGAGATGTCGAGCCCCCGTGCGACCAGCGCGAGCAGCGCCGGGACGACCATGGCGCCGAGCGCCGCGACCCGGAAGCGGCGCCGGCGCGCCGCCGGGTCGCGCGCCACCCCGCGCCCGAAGTCGTGCGTGACCGCGCCCGCCAGCGAGACGAGCAGGCCGGACGCCGTCGACATGAAGGCGGCGAACGCCCCCGCTGCGACGAGTGCTCCCAGCAGCTCGCCGCCGAGCCCGGGCCACGCCGCCTCGGGCAGCCGCAGCACCACCGAGTCGGTCTCCCCGGTCAGGTAGAGCTCGGGCACGAGCACGCGGCCCAGCGCGCCGTAGACCGCCGGGAAGGCGTAGAAGAGCCCGAGCAGCCCGAGCACCCGCACGGTCGTGCGGCGCGCCGCGGGCCCGTCCCGGTTCGTGTAGAAGCGGACGAGGATGTGCGGCAGCCCCATCGTCCCGAGGAACGTGGCGATCAGGAGGGAGTAGACGAACAGCGGCGAGGCGTCGCCGGTGTCGGACACGGGGCGCGCCCAGTCCTCGCCGCGCTGCGCGTCGGTGCCCGCGGCGACCGGCACGGCGGTGCCTGCGGGCAGCGTGACGCGGCCGGCCGGCAGCCGCACCTCGTCGCCCGCCCCCACGCGCAGGCTCCGCCCGCCGGCGACCACCGCCGCGGCCTCCGGGAACGTCGCGGTCACCGGCCGGTCGAGCGTGACGACGAGCCCGTCCGCCGGTGCGCGGGGGTAGTCGTGCCCGAACATCGCCGCGCGCTCGGGCAGCCCGCCGAGGTGGAGCAGCAGCAGGCAGGCGGGGAACGCGATCGCGAACGTCTTGACCCAGTACTGGAACGCCTGCACGTAGGTGATCCCGCGCATCCCGCCGAGCGCGACGTTGAGCGCGACCACGGCCCCGACCGCCACGACGCCGACCCAGTACGGCGCGCCGACGACCTCGCCGAGCGTCAGCCCCGCGCCCTTGAGCTGCGGCACGAGGTAGAAGCCGCCGATCAGCAGCACGATCGCCGAGGACAGGACGCGCAGCCGCGGGGAGCGCAGCCGCGCCTCCGCGAAGTCGGAGATCGTGTAGGCGCCGAAGCGCCGGAGCGGCGCCGCGACGAAGAGCAGCAGCGCGAGGTAGCCGGCCGTGAAGCCGAGCGGCAGCCACAGCGCGCCGCTGCCGAGCTTCATCTGCAGCCCGGCGACGCCGAGGAACGACGCCGCCGAGAGGTACTCGCCGGAGATCGCGGCCGCGTTCCACCACGGCGTGACCGCGCGCGAGGCGACGAACAGGTCCGACGTCGTGCGCGCGAAGCGCACGCCGTAGGCGCCCAGCCCGACCGTCGCACCCGTCACGGCGAGGATCGCGAGCAGCGCCGTCACTCGCGCGGCTCCACGAGCTCGCGGAAGGCCTGCTCGAGCGCCCGCGCCCGGCGCGCGTAGAGCCAGCCGAAGGCGACGAAGACCGGGAACGGCGGCACGACGATCAGCAGCACCGGCAGCGGCACGCCGAACAGGTCGACGTCCTGGAGCCCGGGCAGCAGGTACAGCGCGAGCGGCAGCGAGCCGAGGAAGCCGCCGAAGGCGACGAGCGTGAGCACGCTCAGCCCGAGCTGGCTGCGCACGAGCCGGCGCAGGTACAGGCCGCCGTGCGCGGTCGCCTCGGCCAGCTCGTCGCGCGGCGTGCGCGGCGCGCTCACACCGCCAGCCGCCGGCGGAGCTCGCCGACCTGACGGCGCGCGATCGGCACCTCGGCGCCGTCGGCCATGACCAGCACCGCGGTGCCGTTGAGCTGCGGGCGGACCTCGACGGCGCGGCGGAGGTTGACGAGGTAGCCGCGGTGCACGCGCGCGAAGCCCAGGCCCGACCACCGCGCCTCCAGCTCGGCCATGCGGGCGCGCAGGAGGAAGCGGCCCTCGTCGGACGCGACGCGCACGTAGTCGCCGTGCGCCTGCACGTAGAGGATCGAGGACCGGGCGAGCAGCCGCGTGCCGCCGCCGCGCAGCATGTCGACGGGCAGCACGTCGTCGTCGAGGCCGTCGGCCGGCAGCGGCGCGGCGCGGGCCGCGCGCCGGACGCGGTCGATCGCCTCGTCGAGCCGCCGGCTGGAGACCGGCTTGACGAGGTAGTCGAGCGCGGCGAGCTCGAACGCGTCGACGGCCGCGTCGTCGAAGGCGCTCACGAAGACGATCCCGGGGGGACGCTCGAAGCGCCGCAGCACGCGCGCGAGCTCGAGCCCGTCGAGCCCGGGCATGCGCACGTCGAGGAACAGCGCGTCGAACGGGTCGCGCGCCTCGCCGAGCTCGACGAGCGCCTCGGCGGCCGACGCGGCGGCCTCGACGCGCGCGACCTGCGGCGAGGCGCGCAGCATCCGCACGAGGTCCTCGAGCGCGGGCCGCTCGTCGTCCACAGCCAGGAGCGCGAGGCCCTCGCTCATCCGGGACGGACCCCCGCGCGGAACTTGGGCAGGGTCATGACCACGGTCGTCCCGCCGCTGTTCTCGACCACGAGGCCGTAGCCCTCTCCGAAGGTGCTCTGCAGCCGCCCGTGCACGTTGCCCAGACCGATACCCGGTCCGCGCCCCGCCAGCGCCTCGGCCGCCCGCTCCGGGTCGATCCCGTCGCCGTCGTCGGACACGCGCAGCTCGACGTCGGCGCCGAGGTCGATCCCCTCGATCGACACGAGCCCCCCGCCGGGGCGCGACTCCACGCCGTGGCGCACCGCGTTCTCGACGAGCGGCTGCAGCGAGAGCACGGGCACGACCGCGTGCAGCACCTCCGGGTCGACCTGCACGCGCACCCGCAGCCGCTCGCCGAAGCGGGCCTGCTCCAGCCGCAGGTACTTCTCCACGTACTGCAGCTCGTCGGCCAGCGTCACGTACGGGCGCTGGCGGGCGAACGCGTAGCGGATGAACTCGGAGAACTCGATCAGCAGCTCGCGCGCCTCCTCGGGGCGCGAGTGGATGAAGGCGGCGACGGCGGCCAGCGCGTTGTAGATGAAGTGCGGCGAGATCTGCGCGCGCAGCGCCCGCAGCTCGGCCCGCGCGAGCCGCTCGCCCTGCGCCTCGACCTCGGACAGCTCGACCATCGCCGAGACCAGCGCGGCCGCCTCGGCCACGACGCGCGACTCCTCCAGGCGCACCCGGCCCGGGCGCTCGTAGAGCGCGATCAGCAGCCCGACCCGCCGCTCGCGCACGGCGAGCGGCGCGACGATCGCCGACCGCAGCGGGCAACCCGGGTGCGCGCAGGGCAGCCTCGGCTCGACGTGGACGCGCTCGTCGCGGTGGGCGCGGATCAGCGCGTCGAGCGGGTCGCCCGCGCGGTGGTGGTCGGATCCGGGGCCGGCGAACGCGAGCAGCGCGTCGCCGGTGCCGGCGAGCGCGACCGCGTCGGCGCCGGTCAGCGTGCGCAGCGGCCCCGCGGCCGAGGCGGCGCTCTCGGGTCCGAGGCCGCGGCGCAGGTGGGGCAGGATCGTCGTCGCCGCGTGCACGGCGCGCTGCATCGCGGCGCCGCCGGGGTCGATCACGCGCGGGGCGCGGATGAGCCGCCAGCCCGCCGCGAGCGACGCGGCCAGCACCATGCCCAGCACGACCCCCAGGGCGACGTCCACCGCGTCCGAGCATACGGCCACCGCCGGTCGAGCGGGCGCCGTTCGTCGCGTCCCAGACGCCGTTCGTCGACCCTTCCGACCCTTGAGCGATTCGTCACGAAGTCGTCCCGATGCGTGGGTAGGACACCGCCGACCCCTGTCTGAGGAGAGGAGCAGGACATGGCGGATCCGCTGGTGCGTGCGCAGACCGACATCGACTGGGAGGCGATCGAGCGATCGCCCGAGTTCCAGGAGCTCGTGGCCCGTCGACGGCGCTTCGTGCTGCCGTGCACGGCCTTCTTCCTGAGCTGGTACCTCGGCTTCATCCTGCTCTGCGCGTACGCGCCCGACTTCATGGGCGAGAGCGTCTACCAGGGCCTGACGGTGGGCTACTGCTGGGCGCTGACGCAGTTCGTGATGGTGTTCGGGCTCGGCCTCTGGTACCTGAGCAAGTCCGACAAGGAGTTCGACCCGCTCGCCGCGAAGGCGATCGAGTCCTACGTGGAGGACGAGCAGCACCCGGGCGGGCGCTTCCAGCGCGAGCGCGCCCGTGAGGCCGCGGCTGCCGAGGAGGTCGGGCGATGACCGTCCACGCCGCCGTCAACGTCGAGGCGGTCGTGATCTTCGCGATCGTCCTGTCCGTCACGCTGGGCGTCACCTACTGGGCGTCGCAGCGCATGACCGGCGCCACCACGTTCTACGCCGCCGGCCGCCAGATCACGGGGTTCCAGAACGGCCTCGCGATCTCCGGCGACTACCTGTCGGCCGCGTCGTTCCTCGGCATCGCCGGCCTGATCTTCCTCTACGGCTTCGACGGGTTCCTGTACTCGATCGGGTTCCTCGTCGCCTTCCTCACCGTGATGTTCCTGCTCGCCGAGCGGATGCGCAACGCGGGCAAGTACACGATCGCGGACGTGCTGTCGTTCCGGCTCAACCAGCGGCCGGCGCGCACCGCGGCGGCGCTGGGGACGCTGTCCGTCGTCGCCTTCTACCTGATCGCGCAGATGGTCGGCGCGGGCGTGCTGATCCAGGCGCTCGTCGGCATCGACTTCAGCCTCGCCGTGATCCTCACGGGCGTGTTCATGCTCTGCTACGTGATCTTCGGCGGCATGCTCGCCACCACGTGGGTGCAGATCATCAAGGCCGTCCTGCTGATGATCGGCATCATCGTGATGTCGCTGTTCGTGCTCGAGCGCGTCGGCTTCAACCCGATCGCGCTGTTCAACGACGCCGACGCGAACAAGACGGCCGAGTCGACGTTCTCGCTCGCGCCCGGCACGTTCCTCGCCTCGCCGATCGACACCGTGTCGCTCGGCCTCGCGCTCGTGCTCGGCACCGCGGGCCTGCCGCACATCCTGATGCGCTTCTTCACCGTCCCCGACGCCAAGGCCGCGCGCGGCTCGGTCGTGTGGGCGATGTTCATCATCGGGTTCTTCTACCTGCTGACGACGTTCATCGGCTTCGGCGCCCGCGCCGTGATGGGCGAGGCCGGCGTCGAGGCGGCCGGCACCGGCGGCAACCTCGCCGCGCCGAACCTGGCGCTCGAGCTGGGCGGCGGCGAGGGCACGTTCGGCGGCGACCTGTTCCTCGCGGTGATCGCGGGCGTCGCGTTCGCGACGATCCTCGCCGTGGTGGCGGGCCTCGTGCTGAGCGCGTCGGGCGCGGTGGCGCACGACATCTGGTCGAGCATCGTCCGCAAGGGCAAGGACTCCGACAAGGAGGAGGTCGTGGTCGCCAAGATCGCCGCCGCCTCGATCGGGGCGCTCGCGATCATCGTCGCCGTGATCGGCGGGGAGGGCCTGAACGTCTCGTTCATGGTCGGGCTCGCGTTCGCGATCGCGGCGAGCGCGAACTTCCCGGCGCTCCTCCTGGCGCTCACGTGGCGGCGGTTCAACACGACCGGCGCGGTGACCGGCGTCGCCCTCGGCGTGGTGTCGGCGATCGGGCTGATCATCCTCTCGCCGAACGTGTGGCCGGGCGCCGCGACCGACACGGGCACGCCGCTGCCGTTCACGCTGGCCAACCCCGGGATCATCTCGATCCCGCTCGGGTTCCTCGGCTGCATCCTCGGCACGGTGCTGAGCAGCGAGCGGGCGGCGGAGCGCTCGTTCTCCGAGCTGTTCGTGCGGTCGGAGACCGGACTCGGCGCCGAGAAGGCGCTGTCCGGCCACTAGGGTTCCGGGCAGGGAACGACCGAGGGAGAGAGACCACATGGCGGACGGCGCGACGCTCGACCAGGAACTGGAGCAGCTGCTCGAGCAGGAGTCCTTCCCGCCCCCGGACGGGTTCCGGGAGGCGGCGGTGGTGGCGGACCCGGAGATCTACGACCGGGCCGACGCCGACCCCGAGGGCTTCTGGGCCGAGCAGGCCGAGTCGCTGCACTGGTTCGAGAAGTGGGACCAGGTGCTCGACTGGTCGAGCCCGCCGTTCGCCAAGTGGTTCGTGGGGGGCAAGCTCAACGTCTCCTACAACTGCCTCGACCGCCACGTGGAGGCCGGCCTGGGCGACCGGGTCGCCTTCCACTGGCGCGGCGAGGAGGGCGAGGAGCGCGACGTCTCCTACGCGGAGCTCCTCGCCGACGTCCAGCGCTTCGCCAACGCGCTGAAGGACCGCGGCATCCAGGCCGGCGACGTCGTCGGGATCTTCCTCCCGATGATCCCCGAGGTGGCCGTCGCGATGCTCGCCTGCGCGCGCATCGGCGCGATCCACAACGTGGTCTTCGGCGGCTTCTCGCCCGAGTCGGTCAGGGAGCGGATGGCGTTCTCCGAGGCCAAGGCCCTGATCACGGTCGACGGCGCGCGGCGCAAGGGGAAGACCGCGCCGATCAAGGCGGCGGTCGACGAGGTGATGCCCGACCTGCCGTGCATCGTCGTGCGCCACACGGACGCCGACGCGCCGATGGCCGACAAGGACGCCTGGTTCCACGAGCTGATGGAGGCGGCGGACCCCGAGTGCCCGGCCGAGCCGCTCGACGCCGAGCACCCGCTCTACATCCTCTACACGTCCGGGCTCGACCGCCAAGCCGAAGGGCATCCTGCACACCACGGGCGGCTACCTGACGCAGGTCGCGTACACGCACAAGGCCGTGTTCGACCTCAAGCCGGAGGAGGACGTGTACTGGTGCTCGGCCGACGTCGGCTGGGTCACCGGGCACTCCTACATCGTCTACGGGCCGCTCGCCAACGGCGCGACGTCCGTCATGTACGAGGGCGCCCCGGACTACCCGGACAAGGACATCTGGTGGGAGCTCTGCGCGCGCTACGGCGTGACCATCTTCTACACCGCGCCGACCGCGATCCGCGCCTGCATGAAGTGGGGCGTCGAGTACCCGGAGGGCCACGACCTCTCCAAGCTGCGCCTGCTCGGCAGCGTCGGCGAGCCGATCAACCCGAAGGCCTGGCTCTGGTACTGGAAGGTGATCGGGGGCGGGCGCTGCCCGGTCGTCGACACGTGGTGGCAGACGGAGACCGGCGGGATCATGATCACCACGCTCCCGGGCATCGTGGCCGCCAAGCCGGGCGCGGCCGGCAGGCCGCTGCCGGGCGTGAAGGCGGCGGTCGTCGACGACGACCACGAGGACGCCGGCACGGACCAGGGCTTCCTGACGCTCGAGCGGCCGTGGCCCGGCATGCTGCGGACGCTCTACAAGGAGGACGACCGGTTCATCGAGACCTACTGGTCGAAGTTCGGCAGGGAGGTCTACTCCGTCGGCGACGCGGCCCGCCGCGACGACGAGGGCTACATCTCGATCATCGGGCGCACGGACGACGTGCTCAACGTCTCGGGGCACCGGATGTCGACGGCGGAGATCGAGTCGGCGATCGTCTCCTACTCGCACGTCGCCGAGGCGGCGGTGATCGGGCAGGCCGACGAGGACACGGGCCAGTCCGTGACCGCGTTCGTGACGCTCGAGGGCGGCCGCGACGGCGACGACGACCTGATCGCCGACATCCGCGAGCACGTGGCCAGGCGGATCGGCAAGCTCGCGCGGCCCAAGCGGATCATCTGGGCCGACGACCTGCCCAAGACGCGCTCGGGGAAGATCATGCGGAGGCTGCTGCGCGACATCGCGGAGGGCCGCGAGCTGGGCGACGTCACGACGCTGCGCGACCCGGACGTCATGTCCCAGCTCGGCGACAAGGTCAAGGAGCGCCAGGCCGCGGGCGAGGGCTGATCACGCCGCCGCCCGCCCGGGACGTGCAGGTGGGCACAGCCGCTTGTCGTCATCGCTCTGGCGGAGTAGAAGACCAGGCATGGTGGAGAGCTACGAGGAGGCCCGCGCCCAGCACGCGTGGCAGGTGCCGGAGCGCTACAACATCGCCGCCGACGTGTGCGACAAGCATCCGCCGGACAAGCTCGCGATGATCCACGAGCACTACGACGGCACCGTGCGCGAGGTCCGGTGGGGCGAGCTGCAGGAGGCGTCGAACCGCTTCGCGCGCCAGCTGCGCGCGCACGGCGTCGAGAAGGGGGACCGGGTGGCGATGGTCCTGCCGCCGACGCCCGAGACCGCCGCCGCCTTCTTCGGCACCTACAAGTGCGGCGCGATCCTGCTCTCCATGTCGGTCCTCTACGGCGACGACGGGATCCGGCACCGCATCTCCGACTCCGGCGCCAAGGTGCTGCTCACCGACGCCACCAACGTCGGCCGGATGGATCCGTCGCTCGTCGAGCATGTGCTGCTGATCGAGGACCTCCCCGCCGGCGGCGACAGCACGTTCGAGCCGGAGGACACGCTCGCCGACGACCCGGCGCAGCTCTACTACTCCTCGGGCACCACCGGCCTCGCCAAGGGCATCCTGCACGCCCACCGCTACCTGCTCGCCCACGAGGAGTTCGTCTACTGCCACGACGTGCAGGAGGGCGAGCTGTTCCACGGCATGGGGGAGTGGGCGTGGGCGGCGGGCATCGCGCCGCTGCTCGGGCCGTGGCGCCTCGGCGCGGTCCAGCTCGTCTACCAGCGCGAGGGCGGCTTCGACCCGCACAAGCAGCTCGACGTGCTCTCGCGCCACGGCGTCACGAACGTCTTCACCACGCCGACGGCGATGCGCTCGATGATGGGGATCGGCGACGCGGGCAGCCGCTACCCGCAGCGGTTCCGCATCGTGTGCAGCGCCGGCGAGCCGCTCAACCCGGAGGCGATCCGCTGGTTCCGCGAGCAGTACGGCGTGACCGTGCTCGACTACTACGGGCTCACGGAGTCCTATCCGCTCGTGGCGAACTACCCGTTCCTCGACGTCCGCGAGGGCTCGATGGGCAAGCCGATGCCCGGCTGGGACGTGGAGATCCTCGACGAGGACGAGCGGCCCGTGGCGCAGGGCGAGCGTGGCGAGATCTGCCTGCGCGCCCGGTCGAACCCGCACTATCCGCTCGGCTACTGGAACAACGAGGAGGCGGGGCGGGAGACGTTCGGCGGCGAGTGGTTCCACACGAAGGACGCCGCCTCGACCGACGAGGACGGCTACGTCTGGTACGAGGGCCGCGCCGACGACGTGATCATCGCCGCGGGCTACCGGATCGGGCCGTTCGAGGTCGAGTCCGCGTGCCTGGAGCACCCGGCGGTCGCCGAGGCCGCGGCGGTCGCCTCGCCCGACGAGCGCCGCGGCAACGTGGTCAAGGCGTTCATCGTCCCGGCTGCGGGCGTGGAGCCCTCCGACGCGGTGGCGGACGAGATCAAGGCGTTCGTGCGCGAGCGCCTCGGCGCGCACGCCTACCCGCGCCTGATCGAGTTCATCGACTCCCTGCCGAAGACGCTGACCGGCAAGATCCGGCGGATCGAGCTGCGCCAGCAGGAGCTCGACGCGAGGCGCTGACCGCGGCCTGCCATCCTTGACGGGGTGCAGGATCCGGGGATCGTGCCGACGAGCGGGCGCCGCCCGCCGGCCTTGCTGCCGGCCGCGGCCGCGCGGCTCGCGGGCTTCGCGGCGCTCGCGCTGCTCGGCGCGGTGCAGTGGCAGCGCCTCGTCGGCTCGCTGACCTGGGGCGACGCGCTCCTGTGGGTGCTGGTCGCCGTCCTGGCCGCCGTGGGGATCCTGTGGGCCGACGCGCTCAGCCGGTTCCGCGGCACGGCGACGATCCTCGTGGCGGTCGCCGCGCTCGTCGCCGCCTACGCGACTTCGGGCCTCGAGCTGGCGCTGCTCAAGCCACGGCGCGTCGACGAGCTCGGCGCCGGCCTGTCGCACGGTGCCGAGGCGCTCGCCAACGTGCAGATGCCCTACGCCGGCGCCGATCCGTGGCCGACGGTCACGTTGCAGCTGCTCGGCGCGTTTCTGTGCGTGCTCGCCGGGCTGCTGGCCTTCTGGCCGCGGGAGCGCGGCCGCGGCTACCAGTTCCTCGCCCTCGCCCTTCTGCTCGTGCTCGTTGCGTCGCCCGTCGTCTCGATGGGCGGCACGCAGCCCGTCGCGCTCGGCGTCGGGCTGACCGCGCTCACGATCTGCTTCCTCTGGCTCGAACGGCTGCCGCTGAAGCCCGGGCTCGGGATCGCGGCGATGATCGGGCTCGCCATCGCGGGCGCGCTGCCGCTCGCCTCGGCCGCCGACAAGGAGGAGCCGTGGTTCGACTACAAGGCGTTCGCGGAGGGCCTGGGGCCCGACGAGCCGCTGCAGTTCGACTGGGGCCACAGCTACGGCCCGATGACCTGGCCGCGCGACGGCGCGGAGGTCCTGCGGGTCGCCACGCAGCGGGCCTCCTACTGGAAGGTCGCCGACCTCGACGACTTCGACGGCGACACCTGGATCGACAGCCAGCACGACCGGCCGGGGATCGCCGAGGACGAGGACGACCTCGTGGACGGCTGGGAGGGCCGCCCGGCCTGGAAGACGTCGCTGCGCGTGACCCTGCGGCGGATGGAGACGTACGACATCGTCGGGACGGGCACCACGTTGGGCGTGCGCGAGGCGAGCGGCTCCGTGGGGCCGTCGGGCGAGCCGGGCCTGTGGCGCTCGGGCACCCTGCTGAAGGGCGGCGACTCCTACCAGGTCGACGGCTACGCGCCGCGTCCCAGCGGCCAGCAGCTCACGGAGTCCTGGTCGGGCTCCGACGGCCGCCAGAACGGGGACCTGGACCTCTCGATCCCGATCGGGGGCGCCCCGCCGGCGCTCGACCCGTCCGACGAGATCGGGCGCCTCCGCCGGCGCGCCACGATCCGCTTCTCCCCCTTCGCGTCGTCGGGCTCGGCGCCCACGCCGTACGCGTCCTACCAGACCCTGACACGGTCCAACGACGGCGACCGCGCGCTGCGCCGCTCGCCGTACCGCCGCACCTGGGGGCTCGCGCAGCAGCTGATGCGCGAGTCCGAGACGCCGTACGAGTACGTCGTGGCGGTGAACCGCTACCTCCAGGGGGATGGCTTCGAGTACAGCGAGCGCCCGGATCGGGTGCCGGCGGGCGTGCCGACGCTCGACGGCTTCCTGTTCGACACCAAGAGCGGCTACTGCCAGCACTACTCGGGCGCGATGGCGGTCCTGCTGCGCATGGGCGGGATCCCCGCGCGCGTGGTCACCGGCTTCTCGCCCGGCGGCTACTCGAAGCGCAAGCAGGCGTGGATCGTGCGCGACACGGACGCGCACTCGTGGGTCGAGGCGTGGTTCGACGAGTACGGCTGGGTGACGTTCGACCCGACGCCGGCCGGCACGCCCGCCCGCTCGCAGATCGCGGCGATCGAGCGGCCGGCCGAGGAGAGCACGGACCGCGGCGACGCCGCCGCGGACGGCGAGGGCGGCTCGGCGCCGCGCACCGGCGGCGTGCGCCCCGACCTGGCCGGCCCGCAGTCCGGCCCCGGCGGCGCATCCGCCGCGGACGCCGGCGACGGCGGTCCGGCCTGGTGGTGGTTCGCCGTCCCGGCGCTCCTGCTCGCGGCGCTGGGCGCGTGGGTGGCGCTGCGCATGCACCGGCGCAGCCTCGGCCCCGCCGCCGCGCTCGACCGCGCGGTGGCCGAGCTCGAGGCCGCGCTGCGGCGCGTCGGCCGCCCGGCGAGCGCCGGCACCACGTTGCGCCAGGTCGAGCAGCGCTTCGGCCGGACGCCGGAGGCCGCGGCCTACCTGCAGGCGCTGCGCGCCGGTCGCTACGCGCCGACGGCGCCGGCCCCGTCGCCCGGCGGCCGGCGCGCGCTGCGCCGCGAGCTGGGCTCGGGCTCCGGCCCGCGCGGCCGCCTGCTGGCCCTCTGGGCGCTGCCGCCCTGGCGCGCCTAGCCGGCGAGCGCCGCCCGCCGCGACTGCTGGCGCATCTCGGAGAGGATGCGCTCCAGGCGCGGCTCGACCGAGTCGTCGACGTGCGTCATGGCCGCGGCCACGGAGGGATGGCGTTCGGCGATCAGGGCGTGCATCTGGTGCGCGACGGCGCGGTAGGCCGGGTGGCCCTCGCGGCCGGAGCGCAGCTCGACGAGGTGCATGGCCTCGCGCGCGTTGAGGTCGAGCACGTAGCGGATCCGGTAGCCGAGGCAGAGCGCGTAGGGCGCGGCGGCGGTCAGCCCGGCGCCGGCCAGCCGGTGGTACTCCGCGGCGGAGCGGTCCAGCGCCGCGCGGTACGCGTCGCCCTCGCCGGCGGCCGCCACCTCGTCGGGGATCCCCGCGCCCAGGTCGGGCGTGAGGCCCTGCCACTGCACGGTCAGCATCCGGTGGCGCTGCAGGTCGCGGAACGCCCCGTAGTCCGACACGATCTCGAAGCGGTAGCGGAGCGCCTCGAACCCGCGGCCGGGACGGTGGCGGCGGTTCGCGCGCTCCCCGACCAGGTCGCGCAGGAGCGCGCCGCGCTCGTCGTCGGACAGGCCCGCGACCGTCGCGCGGATCCGCTCCTCGCCCGCGCCGGCCGCCTCGAACAGCAGCGCGCCGAGCAGCTGCTCCTCGTCGCCGTCGACGTGCGTGAGCGCGACGGACGGGCGCGCCTCGGCCGGGTCGGCGTCCTGGAGCCCGAGCCGCGCCGCCCAGCGCTCGCCCGCGGCCCGGCGGTCGGCCAGGTAGCCGGCCCACGCGCCGCCGCGGTCGGGCCGCTCGACGCGCGACACGAAGCTCGGCATGACGGCCTGGATCGCGCGCAGGATCAGCTCGCCGTAGCGGCGCGCCTCCGGCAGCGGGTGGCCGATCAGGTGCAGGATGAGCTGCTCGTAGGCCTGGCCAGTGGCGTAGATCCCCATGTGCGAGAGCGAGGCCGCCGGCAGGAGCCCCCGCAGCAGGTCGAGCGCCTTGGCGTTCACGGCGCGGGCGCGGGCCGCCGGGGGCTCGCCGTCGGCGCGCGGGAACGTCGCGTCCACCCACGAGCGCACCCGCGGGAGCGAGGCCGCGTAGGTGTCGAAGAGCGCGTCCATCGCCGCGTCGTACTGCGGGCCCAGCTCGGGGTCGCGGTAGAAGCGGTAGCCGCCGCCGGGCATCGGGGCGTCGTAGGCGATGTAGCGCGTGGACTGCTCCAGGTACGCGGCCAGGCGCGGGCGCTGGAGCACCTTGGTCAGCACGTTGGAGACCCACTCGCAGGCGACGTGGGCGCCGCCGAGCTGCGCGACGGAGTCGTCGCCGTAGCCGACGAAGATCCGCTCGTAGAGCTGCGCGGCGCGCTCGCCCTCGTCGCCGTCCCAGCGCCCGCTCTCCGGCAGCGAGTCGGCGAACTCCTCGAGGAACAGCCGGCGCAGCGTGCCCGGATAGCGCGAGTAGCGCGCGAACAGCGCGCCCTTCACGGTCTCGGGCAGGTTGACGAGCGCGAAGACGGGCCCGTCGAGATCCGTGACGTGCGGCGCGAGGCGCGCCCGCTCGGCGTCGGTCAGGTCGTCGGAGGGGTAGCGCACAGGACGGCTGAGGCTAGCGCCGCCGCCCGACGCCACGGCCCGCAGGCCGCAAACACGGCGGAGAAGCGCCCGTGGCCGGGTGTGCACCCCCGGCCCGGTGCGTCCGTGCCTAGGCCCCGGTGGGCCGCGTGTGGTCGGCGGCGATGCGGACGTCCTCGAAGAGGCGCGGCAGCATGGCGAGGCCGGCGATCCCGACGATGACGTACACGACGTCGCTCGCGGTCCCGGTGCCGACGATCTCCGTCACGACGTTCGTGTCGAAGAGACCGATCATGAGCCAGTTGAGGGCTCCGATCACGATGAGCGTGAGCCAGACCGGCTCGAGACGCTTCATGAACTCCATCGCTCCTCCTTTGTGCGACGGATGTTGTGCGATACGTCACGAGATACGCCGCAACGTGCGGGAAGTTACAGGCCGAGGCAGTCCAGCCTGCGCTGCGGCGGGCCTCCCCGGATCCACGCGGTCGCGCCCTCGAGCCGGCGCTCGCCGCGGATGCGCTCGTGCGAGAACGCGAGCGACAGCCCGAGCCGGGCGCCGAGGCTGACCCCGCGGCGCCGCTCGCTCGCCACGTAGGTGTTCCGCTCGACGACGCCGTGGGCGGCGGCGTGGTCGGCGACCGCGCGCAGGTCGTCCGCGGTGCCGGTCCCCGGGCGCAGCAGCCGCTCGGCGAGTGCGAGCGCACCGGGCTCGCGCAGGTCGATGCGCGCCGTCGTCTCCTCCTGCCGTGCGCCGTGGGCGACCGCGGTGCGCAGCGCCAGCTCGCGGAGCGCGCCGGCCTCCCACGTGATGTCCGCGACGAGCGCCCGGCGGCCCCCGCCCGGGCGGGGGAATCCCGGCAGGTGGCCGGCGAGCTCGAGCCCGTCGAGCCGGAGGTCGAGCGTGATGGTGCGCCGCGCGCGCTCCCGCCGCAGGCCGATCGCGCTGCTCCCCTCGATGGCCAGCCCCGCCCCGGCCAGCTCCGCGAGCGCGACCCCCGCCTCACCCGAGGCGCCGCCCGCGAGCGCGACCCAGCGCACGTCCGGCGCCCGCGCGTCCTGCACGGCGGCGTCATGCATCGCGCCGTCCAGGAACGCGGCCGCCGCGCGGGCGTCGGCGAACGTCCAGGCCTTCCCGCCCCGGTAGCGGGCCACCGCGGCCGTCTCGACCGACGCCGCGAGCGGGCCGAGCTCCGCGCCGACGCCGATCACGCCGCCCGCGTCGGTCTCCTCGAGCCGGGTGACCGTCGCGCCCCCGTCGGAGCGCAGCGCGAGCTGCCACTCGCCGTTGCCGCCGAGCCGCACCACCGCGAGGTCGAGCGTGGTCTCCTGGCGCGCGGTCCGCTCGGCGGTCACGCACGGCGCGAGCCCGGCGGCGGCGGCGTCGGCGCTGCGGCACAGGTCGCCGCCGACGAGGCACAGGCCCGTGCGCACGGTGCGCACCACCGCGCCGCCCAGGCCGGGCAGCGCGAACGCGGCGGTCGCCGCGCCGGCCAGCGCCGCCCCGACCACGAGGAGGACCGCGACGTACTCGGCTGCGGCTTGACCGGCGCGACGACGATCGGACACGACCCGGAGTAGGGCCGCGCGCCGGAACCTCGCCCCCCGCGGGACTCAGAACAGGTTCGTGAAGACGGCGCCCGCGTCGTGCGCGAGGTCCAGTAGCGGGCTGGGGTAGATCCCGAAGAACACCGATGCGGCGGCACACACCACGCCGAGCCCGACCACCTCGGGCTGCGACCAGCGGCGCTCGTCGGTCTCGAGCTCGAGCGTCCCCGCGAGCCGCGCGCCGGCGGCGCTCGCCTCCGGGTCCGCGTCGGCCTCCGGCGCGCCGCCCGCGATCGCGGGGCGCGGAGCCGCCGCCGCGACCGCGCCCGCCGCGCGCTCGCCCGGCGCCCTCATCCACACCGCCGACACGACCCGCAGGTAGTAGGCGAGCGAGATCGCCGAGCCGATCACGATGGCGACGCCGAGCCACGCGTACCCGTTCTCCACGGCGGCGTTGATCAGGTACACCTTGCCGAAGAACCCGGCCGTGGCGGGGAAGCCCGCGAGCGAGAGCATCGCGATCGTCATCGGCCACGCCAGCAGCGGCCGCGACGCGCCGAGCCCGTAGAGGGTCGAGATGTCGTCGCCGAGCCCCGTCTCGCGCTCGCGCACGACGATCACCGCGAACGCCGCGAGGTTCATGAACAGGTAGACCGCGAGGTAGAACACGACCGCGCGCGCACCGAGCTGCGTCGTCACGACGACGCCGGCGAGCATGTAGCCGGCCTGCGCCACCGAGGAATAGGCGAGCAGCCGCTTGAGCGAGGACTGCCCGATCGCGCCCACGTTGCCGACCACGATCGTGACCACCGCGAGCGTGGCCAGCGCCGGCGCCCACGCGTCGGAGGCGTCGATCACCGCGACGTCGAAGAAGCGCAGCACCACGCCGAAGGCCGCCGCCTTCGTGGCGACCGCCATGAACGCGGTGACGGGCGTCGGCGCGCCCTCGTAGACGTCGGGGGTCCACTGGTGGAACGGCGCGATCGAGGCCTTGAAGGCGAGGCCCGTGACGACGAGCGCGAGGCCGGTGAGCAGCAGCACGTCGGTGCGCACGCCGTCGACGCCCTCGGCGACCGCGGCGAAGTCGGTCGCGCCCGTCGCGCCGTAGACGAAGGCCAGCCCGTAGAGCAGGGTCGCGGAGCCGACGGACCCGATCACCAGGTACTTCAGCCCGGACTCGAGCGAGGTCGCGCGGCGCATCTCCGTCGCGCACAGCACGTAGAGCGGGATCGAGAGCAGCTCGTAGCCGATGAAGATCGTGACGAGGTTCGTCGCGCCGGCGAGCACGACCATGCCGAGCACGACCGTGAGCAGCAGCGCGTAGTACTCCCCGTGGCCTGCCTCGCGCGGCGCGACGGCCCGCCACGAGAGCAGCACGGCGGCCGCGGCGGCGGCGGCGAAGATCAGGGTGAGGAACAGCGTCAGGTCGTCCATCACCATCGCGCCGGCGATCACGCTGACGTTGTCGCCCCAGGTCGCGATCGACAGGCCGGCCGTCGCGCCGAGCGTCACGAGCGCGAGGAACGGCACGATCGCGTGGCGCACGAACGGCGCCCGCAGCAGCCCGGTCATCAGCACGAGGCACACGCCGCCGACGAGGGCGACGAGCGGCGAGATCGCCATCCAGTCGATCGTCGGCCCGGTCACGGCGGCGAGCAGGGTCATGGCGCCGCCGCCTGCTGCTGCGGTGCGGCCGCGCCCCCGACCACCCGGTCGACGGCGGTCTCGGAGTGCTCCAGGGCCTGCTGCGGATAGAGGGCGAACGCGAGGATGCAGAGCACGAGCGGCACGAGCACGGCGGCGTCGCGCAGGCCGAGGTCGTAGGACTCGACCCCCGGCTTGACCCGGTTGTGCATCGTGCGGATGAACGCGCGCAGCATGTAGACCGAGGCCATCGCGACGCCGGTCGAGGCGATCAGCGCGAACACGAGCTTGGCGTTGAACACGCCGATCAGGATGAGGAACTCGCCGGCGAAGTTCGCCGAGCCCGGCATCGCCAGCGTGGCGAGCGCCACGATCAGGAACAGCGTCGCGAGCACCGGCGCGCGGAACGCGACGCCGCCCATCTCGCGGATGTCCTCCGTGCCGGTGCGCTCGTGCAGCAGCAGCACGATGAAGAACACGGGCGCCACCACGAGGCCGTGGTTGATCATCTGCAGCAGCGCGCCCTGCGCCCCGGCCGACTCGCCCAGCGCGAAGATCCCGAGCGTGATGAAGCCGAGCTGCGCGACGGAGGAGTAGCCGAGGATGAGCCGGAGGTTCGTGACGGTGAAGGCCATGATCGAGCCGTAGAGGATCGACGCGAGCGCGAGCACGAGCATCAGCGTCTGGAAGTCCTGCGTCGCGTCCGGGAGGACGGGCAGCACGACGCGCAGGAAGCCGTACGCGGCGACCTTCGAGAGCACCGCCGAGAACACGGCGAGCGCCGGCAGCGGCATGCTGCGGTAGCCGTCGGGCATCCAGCCCTGGAACGGGAAGGACGGCATCTTGATCAGGAAGGCGAGCGCGAAGGCGACGAAGATCCAGCGCTGCGTGCTCTCGCCGAGGTCGGCGCCCGCGAGCGCCTGGATCGAGAACGTGAGATCCGCGCCGCCGTCCGCGGCCAGCACGCCCGTGGCCACCGCCGCCGCGAGCATGAGCAGCGAGCCGACCAGCGTGTAGACGACGAGCTTGAACGTCGCCGCGACCCGCTCGGGCCCGCCCCACTGCCCGACGAGGAAGTAGAACGGGACGAGCATCAGGTCGAAGAAGAGGACGAAGAGGATCAGGTCCTGCGCGAGGAACGCGCCGAGCACGGCGGTCTCCGCCAGGCCCATGTGGAACACGAAGAGCTTGGGCCGGTGCTCGGGCGGCCGCAGCGTGAGCCACAGGGCCGAGATCGCGAAGAGCAGCGTGGTCAGCGCGATCAGCCAGAGGTTGAGCCCGTCGATCCCGAGCGTGTAGCGGACGCCCAGGTCGTCGATCCATGCGTCGTCGGTCACGTACTGCAGCCCCGCGGCGCCGCCGTCGAAGTCGAGCAGCAGCAGGACCGCGTAGGCGAGCGCCACCAGCGATCCGGCGAGCCACGCCGCCGCTGCGAGGCCGCGCGGCAGCAGCGCGCCGAGCACGGCGAGCGCGAGCGGGAAGAACAGGAGGATCGAGAGGTGGACGGTCACGACGCGGCGAGCAGGAAGTAGAGGCCGAGGGCGGTGACGCCGACGAGCAGCAGCGCGGCGTAGTGGCGCAGGAAGCCGGACTGCGCGGCGCGCACGGCGGCCGAGCCGGCGCGCACCGCGCCGGACGTGCCGCCGACGAACAGCCCGCCGATGACGACGCGCTCGAACACGTCGCGGGAGAAGCGGCCCAGCCACGAGAACGGCCGCACGATCAGCAGGCCGATCAGCTCGTCGAAGTACCACTTGTGCACGAAGAAGCCGTGCAGCGCGGCGAGCCGCTCGCGCAGCGCGGTGGCCGCGCGGCGCTCCGGGTCGACCGCCCACAGCCGGTAGGCGAGCGCGATGCCGCTCAGCGCCAGGACGGTCCCGATCACGAGGCCCGCGTACGTGAGGCCGTCGGACGGGTGGAGCTCCTCGAAGTAGCGCGAGTCCGCGAACGTCGGCTCCAGGAACGTGTCGATCACGTGCGTCACGTTCGGGATCTGCAGCAGTCCGGCGAGCACGGCGCCGACGGCGAGCAGCCCCATCGCCACCTTCATGCTCCACTCGCGCTCGGCGATGTGGTGGTCCGGGCCGGGGAACCCGACCTCGGTGTCCTCCACCTCGCCCGTCGCGGGGTTCGTGTGCTCGGGCGCGTGGTACAGGTGGCCGCCCTCGAGCTCGAGCGCCGGCTCGACCGACTCGCCGAAGAACGCGCGGAAGATCATCCGCCACGTGTAGACGGCGGTCATGAACGAGCCGGCGAAGCCCAGCACGGCGAGCACGATGTGCCAGTCGTCGCGTGCGGCGACGTAGGCGAGGATCTCGTCCTTGGAGAAGAAGCCGGAGAACGGCGGCACGCCGGACAGCGCGAGGCCGCCGATCACCATGCAGCCGAACGTGAACGGCATCGCGCGCCGGAAGCCGCCCATCCGGTCGAGGTTCTGCTCGCCGGCCATGGCCGCGATCACCGACCCGGCGGCCATGAAGAGCAGCGCCTTGAAGAACGCGTGCGTCATCAGGTGGAACAGCCCGGCCACGTAGGCGCCCGAGCAGACGCCCATGACCATGTAGCCGATCTGCGACATCGTCGAGTAGGCGATGACGCGCTTGAGGTCGGTCACGACGAGGCCGATCGTCGCGGCCACGAGCAAGGTGACGCAGCCGATGATCGCGCCGACGTCGGCCGCCACCGGCGCCTGCTCGAAGAACGGGTGCATGCGGGCGATCAGGTACACGCCCGCGGTGACCATCGTGGCGGCGTGGATGAGGGCGGAGACCGGCGTCGGGCCCTCCATCGCGTCCGGGAGCCAGGTGTGCAGCGGCACCTGCGCCGACTTCGCGAACGCGCCGACGAGCAGCAGCAGGCAGCCCGCGACGAGGTCGCCGTCGTTGCGCCCCAGCTCGCCCGCGCCCTCGAACGCGCCCAGGAAGTCGAGCGTGCCGACGTGCTTGAAGATGAAGTACGTCCCCAGCACGAGGCCGACGTCGCCGACCACGTTGATCACGAACGCCTTGATGCCGGCGCGCGTCGCCGTCTCGCGCCGGTACCAGAACGAGATCAGCAGGTAGGACGCGGCGCCGACGAACGCCCAGCCGACGATCAGGAAGAAGAAGTTCCCGGCGAGGACGAGCAGCAGCATGCTGAACACGAAGAAGTTCAGGTACGCGAAGAAGCGCGTGTAGCCGCGGTCCGACGCCATGTAGGAGACGGAGTAGAGGTGGATCAGGGTCGAGATGCCCGAGACGACGAGCGCCATGTAGATCGACAGGGGGTCGAGCAGCAGCGACAGCTGGGCGTCGATGCCGACCGTGCTCGCGTAGTCCCAGGCGACGGTCACGACCTGGCGCTCCTCCTCGCCGAGGTCCTCCAGGGCGAACAGCGCGCCCAGCGCCGACAGGAACGACAGCGCGATGGCCGCCGTGCCGAGGTAGCCGTGAACCTTGGACGGCAGCAGCCGGAAGGTCAGCCCGATCAGCACGGCGCCGCCGAGCGGGAACAGCAGCACGAGCCAGCCGTAGGTCTCCAGGCTCATCCCTGGAGCTCCCGCAGCTCGTCGACGTCGATCGGCAGCCGCCGCCGGTAGATCGCGACGATCAGGCCGAGGCCGATCGCCACCTCACAGGCGGCGACGACCATGACGATCAGCGCGAAGATCTGGCCGTCCTGGTTGCCGTGCGCGCGCGCGAAGGCGACGAGGGCCAGGTTGCCCGCGTTGAGCATCAGCTCGATGCACAGCAGGATCACGAGCGGGTTGCGCCGCACGAGCACGCCGCCGGCGCCGATCGAGAAGACCAGCGCGGAGACGATCAGGTACCACTCGACGCTCATCGGTGCGGCGGGCCCTCCACCTCGCGCATGGTGCCCGCGGGCGCGCCCGGGAGCACGTCGCGGCTGCCGGTGCGCATCAGGTCGCCGACGGAGAGCTCGCGCGTGTCCTCGAGGCCCGTGCGCCGGCGGGCGAGGATCACGGCGCCGACCGCGGCGACGAGCAGCAGCATCGAGGCGGCCTCGAAGACGAGCAGGAAGTCGGTCAGCAGCAGCCGGCCGAGCTCGGCGGGGGTGCCGAACACCGGCGAGAACCCAGCGCCCTCCTCGCCCAGCGCGGTCAGGCCCGTGCCGAGCACGGCGATCGAGAGCTCCACGAACAGCGCGCCGGCGAACAGCGCGCTGGCCCAGCGCAGGCTCGGCGAGCCCGCCGTGCGCAGCGGGTCGTCGCTGCCGCCGACGTAGGCGACGACGAACAGGTAGAGCACCATCACCGCGCCGACGTAGACGATCACCTGGGCCGCCGCGATGAACTCCGCCCGCAGCAGCAGGAACAGCGCGGCGAGCGAGAGCAGGTGCACCACGAGCGCCAGCACCGTGTAGAACGGGTTGCGCAGGGTCACCGTGCCGATCGCGCCCGCGAGCGCGCCGATCGATGCCAGGAAGAAGAAGACCTCGGCCATGCGGTGGTGGAAGCTACTCGCCCGCCACGCGGAGCGGCGCGCGCTCGAGGGGCTCGGCGAGCAGCATCTCCTTCGTGAAGATCAGGTCGGACCGGTTGTAGTCGGACATCTCGTAGTCATGGCCCATGGTGATGGCGTCGAACGGGCACGCGGCCTCGCAGTAGCCGCAGAAGATGCAGCGCGACAGGTTGATCTCGTAGACCGCCGCGTAGCGCTCGCCGGCGCTGACGCGGTTGTCCGGCGTGTTCTCGGCGGCGACCACGCGGATGCAGTCCGCCGGGCAGGCCGCGGCGCACAGCGAGCAGCCGACGCACTTCTCCAGCCCCGTGTCCTCGAACCGATGGAGCTTGTGGCGCCCGCGGAAGCGCGGGTACACGGGCGTCTTCTCCTCCGGGTACTGGTAGGTGTGCGTGCCCTCGGCCCAGCGGGCCATCGTCGTCTTGAGCCCGCGCAGGGTCTCGCCGAACGCGCGGTAGGTGCCGCGGACCGGCCCGGGCTTCGGCGGCCGCACGACCTCGATGACGTCCGGTCCAGGTTCGTAGGGCATCAGAAAGCGACCACCAGGATTGCGGTGACAAGGGCGTTGAGCGTCGCGATCGGGAGGAACACCTTCCACCCGAGCGACATCAGCTGGTCGTAGCGCAGGCGCGGCAGCGTCGCGCGGACCCAGATGAAGAGGAAGACGAGCGCGAGCGTCTTGACGAGCACGACGATCGGGTCGACCCAGGTCGGCGGGTCGACGAACGGGATGTCCCAGCCGCCGAGGAACAGCGTCGTGGTCAGCGCCGACACGACGATGATCTCCAGGTACTCCGCCGCGAAGTACGCGGCGAAGCGCCCGCCGCCGTACTCCGTGATGTAGCCCTGCACGAGCTCGGCGTCCGCCTCGGGGAGGTCGAACGGCGGCCGGTTCGTCTCGGCGAAGCCGGAGACGAGGAAGATCACGAAGCCGACGAACTGCGGGATCACGTACCAGACGTTCCCGTCGCCGCCCTGGGCCTGGACGATCTCGGTCAGGGACAGCGAGCCGGCCATCATCACGACGCCGACGAGCGCCATGCCCTGCGCGATCTCGTAGGAGATCAGCTGCGCGGCCGCGCGCATCGAGCCGAGGAACGCGTACTTGCCGCCCGAGGCCCAGCCGCCGAGCACGAGGCCGTAGAACGCGAGGCCGCCGAACGCGAACGCGTAGAGGATCCCGATGCTCGGGTCGATCCCGTACAGCCCGACCTGCGTGCCGAAGATGTCGACGGTGTCGGAGAACGGCACGAGCGCGAGCGTCGCGCACGCCGTGAACATCGAGATCGCGGGGGCCAGCGCGAACATCCAGCCGATCGACCCCTTCGGGCGGAACTGCTGCTTGAAGAGCAGCTTCCCGATGTCGGCCATGGGCTGCAGCGCGCCGAACGGGCCGACGCGGTTGGGCCCGTAGCGATGCTGGAAGCGGCCGAGGATCTTGCGCTCCGCCAGCAGCACGACCGGCACGAGCTGGAACACGACGGCGAAGATCAGCAGCGCCTTGAGCAGCTGGATCCACCACGGCTCGTAGTAACCGACCTCGGCGAAGACGGTGATCACGCGCCGTCCTCCACGCCGGCGCCGGCGGGCACCCGGGCGGGCGCGACGGAGACGAGCGCGCCGGTGAGCCGGTTCGCCGGCTCCTCCGTCGTGCCCTCGACGACGAACACCGAGCCGGGCGGGATCGCCGCGCGCAGCCGTGCGGTGCCGCGCACGCTGGCGCCGTCGTGCGTGACCTCGACGGCGTCGCCGTCGAGCACGCCGATGCGCTCGGCGTCGGCCGGCGCGAGCTCGACGAGCTGGCGGGCGCGCAGGAACTGCAGCACGGGGGCGTGGTCGACCTCCTCGGCCGCCCACAGCGGGCGCCAGGTGCCGAGCCGCAGCAGCGCGCCGTCGGCCGCGCCGGTGAGCGTGGGGACGGACAGCTCGGCCGGCTGCCACGGCGCGCCGCGCAGGGCGGCGGCGGCCTCGGTGGCCGGCCACCGGACGCCCCGGCCGCCGATCGCGTCGAGCGTGAGGCCGGCGAAGAACGGCACCGCGTCGAAGAGCTGCTGCGAGGCGATCGGGCCGGCGATCACGCCGAGGTCGTGCCCGGCGCGCTGCGCGACGTCCGCGATGACCTGCCAGCCGGCGCGCACGCCGCCGCCGGGCGGCGCGCCCTCGGGGCGCCGCCGCGCCACCGCGATGCGGACGCGCTGCACGCGCCCGTCCGGGTGCACGGTCGTGCCCTCCTTCTCGGGATAGGCCTCGGCCGGGAAGACGACCGTCGCGTGCTCGCGCACCGTCTCGGTCAGGAACGACGCGTGCGCGATCACGTGCTGGGCGGCGCCGAGCGCCGCCTCCCAGCGCGCACGGTCCGGATGCGTGCGCAGCGGGTCGCTGTGGAGCAGGTAGAGCGTGGACAGCGTGCCGTCCGCGAGCCCGTCCGCGATCGCCCCCGCGTCCAGGCCGGGCTCCTCGACCGGTGCGTAGCCCGGGCCGTGGGTCGCCGCGAAGCCCGCCTCGCGCAGGCCGCGCCCGTTCGCCGAGCTGGGGATCTCGAGCAGGCCGGCGCCGTCGCGCCCGGCGAGGCCGAGCGCGGTGGCGAGGTTGAGCAGCGCGCGCGCGGCCTGGGCGCCGCGCTCGCCCGAGACGAGCCGCTCGCCGTAGAGGATCACGACGTCCGTGCCCGCGTCGGCGAGGAAGCGCGCGAGGTCGCGCACGGCCGCGGCGCTGGAGCCGGCGGCGGTCGCGGCGCCGCCGAGCGTGCCCTCGTCGTCGCCGAGCGCGGCGGCGAGGCCGACGAGCAGCGCCTCGCCCGTGCCGGGCGCGATCCGCAGCACGGTCTCGGCGTTCGGGTCCAGGGCCGACGGGCGCCCGGAGGCCACGGCGAGGCGCACGCGCCGGCGCCGGATGCCCTTGCGCAGGCGCAGGTCGAGGATCGGCGCGTGGTCGATCGGGTCGCAGTCGATCGCCAGCACCGCGTGGGCGAACTCGAGGTCGGGCACGGTCGCCTGCAGCGCCGGGTCGGCGAGCGCGGCGCCGAGCTCGCGCGGCAGCTCGCCGCCGGGGCGCGCGCTCAGGTGCCCGGAGCCGAGCCCCTCGCGGAACAGCCGCTGGACGAGGAAGGCCTCCTCGTTCGTCGTCTCGCCGGCGGCCAGCGCGGCGGCCTTGCCGCCCGCCCGCCTGAGCGCGGAGGCGGCGGCGTCCAGCGCCTTCTCCCAGCTCGCCGGCATCAGGGTGCCGCCCTCGCGCACGAGCGGCTGGACGATGCGCTCGTCGACCGTGGCCGACTGGTAGGCGTAGCGGCCCTTGTCGCACAGCCAGCCGTCGTCGACCTCGTCGTGGTCGCGGGCGAGCACGCGCATGACGCGGTCGTCGCGCACCGTGAGCTCGACGTTGCACTGACCCGGGCACTGCATGCAGATCGTGCCGGCGCCCTCGATGTCCCACGGGCGCGCGCGGAAGCGGTACGCGGTCGAGGTGAGCGCGCCGACCGGGCACAGCTCGACGATGTTGCCCGTGAACGGCGCGACGTACGGATGGCCGTCGAACGTCGACACGTAGGAGTGCGCGCCGCGCTCGGAGAGGATCAGCTGGTAGTCCTCGGAGATCTCCTGCGAGAAGCGCACGCAGCGGTAGCAGAGGATGCAGCGCTCGCGATCGATGGCGATCAGCGGCGACAGCTCGAGCGGCTTGCGGAAGTGGCGCTTGGGCTCGATGAAGCGCGAGGTGCCGGGACCCCAGCCGTAGGTGATGTCCTGCAGCGGGCACTCGCCGCCCTTGTCGCAGACCGGGCAGTCGAGCGGGTGGTTGATGAGCAGGAACTCGACCACCGCGCGCTGCGCCTCGTGCACGCGCTGCGTCTGCGTGTGGACGACCATGCCGTCCTTGACCGGCGTGGAGCAGCCGGTCTGCAGCTTCGGGATGCCCTCGATCTCCACGAGGCACATGCGGCACGCGCCGACGGGCTGGCCGAGCTTCGGCTCGTAGCAGAAGACCGGGATCTCGGTGTCGCCCAGCTTGGCGGCGTCGACGAGCATCGCGTTCTCCGGCGCAGTGACCTCGCGGCCGTCGATCGTGAACGTGATCAGCTTGACGTCGGGGCGCGGCATCAGGTCAGGACCGGCGTCGGGCCGGCGTGCTCGTCGCGGTTGAGCTGGGGGATCGCCGCGCCGAGCCCGTTGCGCTCGCGCGCCGCCTCGATGTGGGCCTCGAACTCCGGGCGGAAGTGCTTGATCATCGAGGCGATCGGCATGGCCATCGCGTCGCCCAGCACGCACAGGCAGTTGCCCATGATCTGGTCGCAGATCGAGGCCATGATGTCGAGGTCCATCGGCGTGGCCTCGCCGCTGTCGATGCGCTCGAGCATCTTCACGGTCCAGTTCGTGCCCTCGCGGCAGGGCGTGCACTTCCCGCAGGACTCGTGGCGGTAGAACTTCGCCGTCTTGAGCGCCACGTCGACGACCGGCACGGTGTCGTCGACGACGATGATGGCGCCGGAGCCGAGCATCGAGCCTGCCTTGGCCATCGAGTCGAAGTCGTAGGGCAGGTCGAGGAACTCGTCGGTGCCGGGCAGCACGGGCGCGCTCGAGCCGCCGGGGAACCAGAACTTGATCGTGCGGCCCTCGCCCGGGCCGCCGGCGAGGCCGTAGATGATCTCCCGCGACGGGACGCCCAGCTCGATCTCGTAGTTGCCCGGCCGCTCCACGCAGCCCGACACGGAGACGACCTTCGTGCCCGACGAGCGCTCGACGCCGATCTTCGCGAACTCCCCGCCGCCCATCCGCAGGATGATCGGGGCGTTCATCAGCGTCTCGACGTTGTTGATCAGCGTCGGCCCCTGGTAGAGGCCCTGGACCGCGGGGAACGGCGGCTTCAGGCGCGGGTTGCCGCGCTTGCCCTCGAGCGCGTCGAGCAGCGCGGTCTCCTCGCCGCAGATGTAGGCGCCCGCGCCGCGGTGGACCCACAGGTCGAGCGCGCCGAGCAGGTTCGCGGCCTTGGCCTCGACGAGCGCCGCCTCGAGGATGTCCGCCACGTAGGCGTACTCGCCGCGGATGAAGATGAAGGCCTTGTTCGCGCCCACCGCGTGGGCGGCGATGGCCAGCCCCTCGATCAGCAGGTGCGGGTTCTTCTGCATCAGCTCGCGGTCCTTGAACGTGCCCGGCTCGGACTCGTCCGCGTTGCAGACCACGTACTTGTCCATGTCGCCCTTGGGCAGGAACGACGCCTTGACGCCCATCGCGAAGCCGGCGCCGCCGCGGCCGCGCAGGCCCGAGGCCTGCAGCTCGGAGAGCACGTCGGCGGGCTCCATGTCGAGCGCGCGCTCGAGCATCGCGTAGCCGCCCCGCTCGTCGCGGTAGACCGCCAGCGTGTGCAGGCCGGGCTGGTCGATGTTGTCGAACAGGAGTTGCATCCGCTCAGCTCCCCGCGGTCTTCCGGTGGCGCAGCTGCTTGGCCTCGAGCACGGGCCGTCCGGCCCGCACGTCCTCCACGATCCGCGCGCAGTCGGCCTCCTCGAGCGGGCCGACGTACTCGCCGTCGACCGACGCCATCGGCGCGATGTCGCACGCGCCGAGGCACTCGAACGACTTGACGTGGAAGTCCGGGTCGTTCCCGGCGGCCTGCTGCATGGCGGCGTGGATCGCGTCGGCGCCGCGCAGCGAGCACGAGATGTTCGTGCACACGTACACGTCGTGGCGGCCCTTGGGCACGGTCTCGAACATGTCGTAGAACGTCGCGATCGCCGTCAGGTAGCCCGGCGTCAGGCGCATCACGCACGCGGCCTGCTCGATCGCCGTGGGCGAGCACCAGCCGTGCAGCCGCTGGGCGGCGTGCAGGGCGGGGATCGCCGCGGAGCGGAAGTCCGGGTAGCGCGACATGTGCTCCTCGATCTCCGCGCGCAGCTCGTCCGGGACGGGCGTCGTGGCGGGATCGGGGACGGGCGCGGGGTCCTTGGTCAGGTCGACGGCGTCGTCCCAGCCGGGGACGCGGCTGCCGTGCGCGTAGCGGGGGATGCGCGTGGGGTCGATGGCCATCGGGGGCGCCCTAGCGGTCGATCCCGCCCAGCACCGGGTCGAGCATGCCCAGCGTGGCGATGAAGTCGGCGATGTAGAGGTCCTTGACCATCGGGCGGAACGCCTGCAGGTTCACGAACGAGGGGTCGCGCATGTGGGCGCGCGCGGGCTTGGACGAGCCGTCGGAGCGGATGAACATGCCCATCTCCCCGCGCGGCGACTCGATCGGGTAGTAGAACTCGCCCGGGGGCACGCGGAAGCCCTCGGTGACGAGCTTGAAGTGGTGGATCAGCGCCTCCATGCTCGTCGCCAGCTCGTGGCGCGGCGGGAGCGCGTACTTGCGGTCGTCCGTGATGTAGGCGCCCTCGGGCAGCCCGTCGAGCGCCTGCTCGATGATCGCCGCGCACTCCTTGATCTCGAACATGCGCACGATCATGCGGTCCCAGTTGTCGCCGGTCGTGCCGACGGGGATCTTGAAGTCGAAGTGGTCGTAGGAGCAGTACGGCTCCGCCTTGCGCAGGTCCCACGGGTTGCCGGCGGCGCGCAGCAGCGGGCCGGTGACGCCGTGGTCGAGCAGCGTCTGCTCGTCGACGATCGCGACGCCGCGCAGGCGCTGGAGCACGATCTCGTTCTTCATCAGCAGCGCGAGGAACTGGTCGACGCGCTCGGGCATCTGGCGCGCGAACGCCCGGGTCTTGTCCTCCCAGCCCACCGGGATGTCCTCGAAGACGCCGCCGACCTGGAAGTAGCGCGTGTGCATCCGCGCGCCGGAGGACATCTCGAACAGGTCGAGGATCTGCTCGCGGTCGCGGAAGCAGTACCAGAACATCGAGATCGCGCCGAGGTCGAGCGCGGTCGTGCCCAGCCAGACCAGGTGGGACATGATCCGGTTGAGCTCCATGTGGATCACGCGCAGGTACTGGGCGCGCGGCGGCACCTCGAGGTCGAGGATCGACTCGACGCTGCCGCAGAACGCCATCGCGTTGAAGTAGTAGGCGAGGTAGTCCATCCGCTCGATGACCGGGATGGCCTTCCAGTACGCCTTGTCCTCGGCGGTCTTCTCGATCCCCGTGTGGACGTAGCCGATGACCGGCTTCGTGTCGCGGACGATCTCGGCCTCGAGCGTCGTGATCAGGCGCAGCACGCCGTGCGTCGCCGGATGGTGCGGCCCGAAGTTGATCGTCATCAGCTCCTCGGACTCCGGGTGCGCGATGTGGGAGAGCTCGATCGACTCCTCCATCTCGCGGTACGGGATGTCCGGGACCAGCCGCTGGTCGCGGCTCTCGATCTCGCTCACGTCGCCCACCAGGCCGGCGTCGAGGTCTCGTTGTGCGTGAACAGGACCGGCTCGCCGCCGATCGGGAAGTCGCGGCGCTGCGGGTGGCCCTCGTAGTCCTCGGGCATGAGGATCCTCCGCAGGTCGGGATGCCCGTCGAAGACGACGCCGAACATGTCGTAGATCTCGCGCTCCTGGTGGTCCGCCGTCGGCCAGGACGGCGTCACGCTGGGCACGTGGGGATCGGCGAGCGGGACGCGCGTCTTGACGCAGATCCGGTCGACGGCGCGCATGTCGAGCAGCTCGTACTGCACGCCGAAGCGCGGCTCCTCGGGGAAGTAGTCCAGGCCGTGGACGGAGGCGAGGAAGCGGTAGCCCTTGCCGCGCAGGTGCTCGAGCGTGGCGGGCACCGCGGCGGGCGCCACGAGCAGCGACCCGCGCTCGCGGAAGAACACCGTGCCGAGCACGGCGTCCGCGTCGGCCTCGCGCAGCTCCTGGGCGATCAGCTCGAGGCCGGTCGCATCAGGCATTCCGGTTGAGCTCCTCGACCGCGCGCGGGTTCTCGCGCTCGAGCTCGTCCACGACCTCCTCGGTCCCGCGCCCGCCGTAGCGGCTGCGCCAGCCCTCGTCGGGCTGGGAGAGGATCGCGGCGCGCAGCTTGACGATCCCGTGCGCGAGCGACTCGGGCCGCGGCGGGCAGCCGGGCACGTGCACGTCGACCGGGAGGAACTTGTCGCCCGGGACGATCGCGTAGTTGTTGAACACGCCCATCGACGACGAGCAGGCGCCCATGGCGATCACGTAGCGCGGCTCGAGCATCTGCTCGTAGATCCGCCGGATGACCGGGGCCATCTTGATCGAGATGCGGCCCGACAGGAAGATCGTGTCGGCCTGGCGCGGCGTGGCGCGCGCGGCCTCGAAGCCGAAGCGCGCGATGTCGATCCGCGGCCCGATGTGCGACATCCACTCGATCGCGCAGCACGCGAGGCCGAACGAGAGCGGGAAGTTGGCGTTGCCGACGGCCCAGCGGCCGGCCTTCTCGAGCGTGGTCGTGAGCACGGACTGCTCGACGTGCTGCTCGAGCTCCGGGCCGTCGAGCGCGCCGCGCAGCATGTCCCGTGCGCGCAGCTGCCGCGCGCGGAACTCCGCGTTCGAGCCCGCTCCGAGCTGCTGCCGGGTCACCTCCATTCCAGCGCTCCCCTCCGCCACACGTACACGTAGGCCACGAACAGCAGGACGATGAAGACGATCGCCTCGACCAGCGCGAACGTGCCGAAGGCGTCGAGCTGCAGCGCCACCGGATACAGCAGGATCACCTCGATGTCGAACAGGATGAAGAGCATCGCGACGAGGTAGAAGGAGATCCCGAACCGGAAGTTCTTGCGGATGTCCGACGGCAGGCCGCACTCGTACGGGTCGGCCTGCGACCGCGGCGTGTTCCGCCCGCCCAGGACCTTCCCGAGCAGCGAGTTCACCGTGGCGAAGATGAGCCCGAGCACCGCGCCGAGGCCCAGGAAGACGAGCGCCGGAAGATAGGAACGGATCATCCGGCCCGGATTTGTAGCACTGCTTGTGCGGGAGTGTTACTTAGTGACATTAGGCACTGGGCACGGCGGCGGTCAGAACCATCCCGAAGCGCGTACCCCCAACAGCGCCACCACGAGCGCGGAAGCGGCCATGACGCCGACTTCCCGGCGCAGGATCGCTCGCACGAGCTCGCGCTGCTGTGCCTCCGCCAGGGCCGCGACCGCGTCACGGCCGTCGAGCTTACGCCGGTCCAGCTCCGTCTGCGCGGCGACCACCCGCAGCTGCTCGGCCAGGAACGACACGGCGAGCGGCGTCAGTCCGTAGACGAGGTGCAGCGGGGGCAGGTCCTCGCCCGTCAGCAACAGCACCGCGCCGTCGGCCGCGGCGAGCGCCACGAGCACCTGTCCGGCGCGCAGCAGGGGCCAGAAGCCGGGGGAGTCGCGCCACTGCCACCACGCCCACGTCCCGTACGCGCCGGCGACGAGGTTGACGACGACGACCGCGACGCCGAGCGCGATGTGGAACGCCGTCACGTCCCGTATGCCCCGTAGCGGCCGCGGAACCACACGAGCGGGTCGGTGCCCCCGCCCGTCTCGGCCGCCACGACGCGTCCGATCCCGATCACGTGGTCCCCGCCCGGGACGAGGTCGGTCAGCTCGCAGCCGACCCAGGCGAGGCCGTCGGCGAGCACCGGGATGCCGTCGTGGACGGCGTGGTCGACGCCCGTGAACTTCTCGGCCTCGGCGAGCGCCTTGGACGCGAAGCGGCGCGCGAGCGCCTCCTGGCCGGCCGCCAGCACGTTGACGCCGAAGCGCTCGGTGTCGCGCACCACGCGGAGCGTGCGCGCGCCCTGGTCGAAGCAGACGAGCGCCAGCAACGGGTCGAGCGACAGCGAGCAGACGGCGTTCGCGGTCATCCCGACCGGCCCCTCGGGCCCGCTCGCGGTCACGACGGCGACGCCCGTGGCGAAGTGGCCCATGACGGCGCGGAAACGGTCGGGTTCGACGGGGTGGAGGGGCATGCGCGGCCGGATTCTTCCGTATGCTGTGCCGCCGTCATGCCCCGCCGCCTGATCGTTGCGCTCGCCGTCGCCATGTCCGCCTTCGCCGCGTCCTGCGGCGAGGAGGGCATCCAGCTCGCGAAGTCCGATCCCGACTACGAGGGCGCGAAGATCTTCGAGCAGCGCTGCTCGGGCTGCCACACGCTCGACGCCGCCGGCACACAGGGGTCGGCGGTCAACGTCAACAGCCGCGAGTACAAGGACGGGCCCAACTTCAACCAGCGCGCGGAGTCGAAGGAGCAGGTCCTCTACGCCATCTTCAACGGCGGCTTCTCGTCGGGACCGATGCCCCAGGACATCGTCGTCGGGGAGGAGGCCGAGAAGGTGGCGGACTTCGTCGCGAAGTACTCCGGCGGCCAGGCCGCCCGCACCGACGTGCCGGACGAGGACACCGAGGCGCCGGAGGGCACGGAGCCCGAGGGCCCGGTCGACGAGAGCGGCGGCTAGCCCGGCCGCTCCGTGCTCGACCTGCGCGCGATCCGCGAGGACCCTGAGCCCGTCCGGGCCGCGCTCGCGCGGCGGCGCGACGGGTCCGACGCGCAGCTCGGCCGCGTCCTGGAGCTCGACGTCCGCCGCCGCGCGCTGCTGCCCGAGGTCGAGGGCCTCAAGGCGCAGCAGAACGCGGCCTCGGCGGCGATCGCCGCCGCGAAGCAGGGCGGCGGGGACGCCGGCGGCGCGATCGCCGAGATGCAGGCGGTCGCGCGCCGCGGCAAGGCGCTGCGGGAGGAGCTCGACGGCGTGCAGGCGGAGCTGGACGAGGCGCTCGCCGCGCTGCCGAACCCGCCCCACCCGACCGCCGCCGGCGAGGACGAGGTCCTCTACGAGCGGGGCGAGATCCGGACACTGTCCCACCCGCCCAAGGACCACCTCGAGCTGGCCGGCGCGTGGATCGACATGGAGGCGGGCGCGCGCGTGGCCGGGTCGCGCTTCGCCTACCTCAAGGGCGACCTCGTGCTGCTCGAGCTGGCGCTCGTGCGCTGGGCGCTCGAGCTGCTGCGCGGCAAGGGCTTCGAGCCCGTGATCCCGCCGGTGCTCGTGCGCGAGGAGGCGCTGTTCGGCACCGGCTTCCTCCCCGACACCGAGCAGCAGATCTACCGCCTGGCCGACGACGCGCTCTACCTCGCGGGCACGAGCGAGGTCCCGCTCGCCTCGCTGCACGCCGGCGAGATCATCGACGGCGCGCGGCTGCCGCTGCGCTACGCGGGCTTCTCGCCGTGCTTCCGGCGCGAGGCCGGCGCGGCCGGGCGCGACACGCGCGGCCTGTTCCGCGTGCA
The DNA here is from genome assembly GCA_963827335.1 of uncultured Solirubrobacteraceae bacterium. Classification (GTDB taxonomy): domain Bacteria; phylum Actinomycetota; class Thermoleophilia; order Solirubrobacterales; family Solirubrobacteraceae; genus DASQMT01. Next base: position 592,688 of record CAWHAP010000015.1, on the reverse strand, counting down.
CCAGTTCGACAAGGTGGAGATGTTCTCGTTCGTCGCGCCCGAGGACGCCGAGCCCGAGCACGAGCGGCTGCTCGCCAACGAGGAGGAGATCCTGGGGGCGCTCGGGATCCCCTACCGCGTGGTCAACATCGGGGTCGCCGAGCTCGGCTCGTCCGCGGTCAAGAAGTACGACTGCGAGGCGTGGCTCCCGGGCCAGCAGCGCTTCCGCGAGCTCACCTCGACCTCGAACACGACCGACTACCAGGCGCGCCGCCTCGACATCCGCTACCGGCCGGCCGACGGCGGGCCGCGCCACGTGGCGACGCTCAACGGCACGGCCGTCGCGGTGGGGCGCACGCTGATCGCGATCGTCGAGAACGGCCAGCGCGACGACGGCTCCGTGGCCGTCCCCGAGGTCCTGCACGCCTGGGGTGCGCCGCACGAGCTGCGGGTAGGGGACTGAGGTATGAGCGAGACGCCGATCACGCCCGACGACGCCGACGTCCCCGAAGAGCCGCCTCCCCCGGACGACGGCGCCCCCGAGATCGACGACCAGCCGCTCGGCGTGCCCGGCGAGCTGGGCGAGGACGACGCGCCGCTGCCCGGCTTCCCCGAGTCCGAGCCCCCGGCTGCTGATTAGAGGGCGAAGCCCGGTCTCGACCGGACATGGATGTCCGGCGCCGCCATCAGAACGCGGTCCGGACGACCCGCGGAGCACTCCTATAGCGCGAGGAGGACCACGACGCAGAGCACCACGAGCACCGCGAACGCCAGCCGGCGCGGACGGCGCCGGCGCTGGGTGCTGACGTAGATGACGGTCGGGGGCCCTGCCATCCCCGACCATGAAAGGTCCGCGCGCCCCAGCGGTCAACTGCGCTGCGCCGGGACATCCCGCATCCTCGGAGCGTCCAGTTCTGCAACCGTGCTCGCGGTCCGCGGCGCGCGAGTGTGCCAGGGTGGGAGGGTGACGCCGAGCAGACGCTCCGGCCGGCGGCGCGGGGTCTTCGCCGCCCTCCGCCACGTCGGCGACATGGCCATCGATCTCGGGACCGCGAACACGGTGGTCTACGTGCGCGGGCGCGGGATCGTCCTGTCCGAGCCGTCCGTCGTCGCCATCGACGAGCGCACGGGCGAGGTCCATGCCGTCGGCTCGGAGGCGCAGATGATGATCGGGCGCACGCCCGCCAGCATCTCGGCCGACCGCCCGCTGCGCCATGGCGTGATCGCCGACTTCGAGGTCACCGAGGCGATGCTCCGCCGCTTCATGGAGAAGGTGCTGTCGAGCCGCTTCAGCCGCCCGCGGCTCGTGATGTGCGCGCCCTCGGGCGTGACCGAGGTCGAGCGCCGGGCGGTGGAGGAGGCCTCGCTCTCGGCCGGCGCGCGCGAGGTGCACCTGATCGAGGAGTCGCTCGCCGCCGCGATCGGCGCCGGCCTGCCGATCGCCGAGCCGGTCGGGCGCATGGTCGTCGACATCGGCGGCGGCACCAGCGAGGTCGCGGTCATCTCGCTCGGCGGGCTCGTCGTCAGCCGCTCGCTGCGGGTCGGCGGCTACGACATGGACGAGGCGATCACGACCTACATCCGCAACGAGCACCGCATGGCGATCGGATCCCAGAGCGCCGAGGCGATCAAGCTGGCCGTCGCGGCGGCGACGCCCCAGGCCGAGGACCTCGTCGCGGAGGTCCGCGGGCGCGACCTCATGTCCGGCCTGCCGCGCGAGGTCAAGCTCAGCTCCGAGGAGGTCCGGGGCGCGATCGCCGGGCCGCTGGCCGACATCCTCGCCGCCGTCCACGCCACGCTCGAGGAGACGCCGCCCGAGCTCGCCGCCGACATCACCAAGGAGGGCATCCTGCTCGCGGGCGGCGGCGCGCTGCTGCGCGGGCTCGAGGAGCGGCTCGAGGCCGAGACCGGCATGCCCGTGCGCGTGGCCGACGCCCCGCTCGAGTGCGTCGCGCTCGGCGCGGGCCAGTCGCTGGAGGAGCTCGACCGGATGGGGCGCGGCCGGCGCTAGCCGTCCGGCGCGATGGCGGCGAGGCGCTCCTCGCCGTCGCGCGCGCGGCGGTGGGCGAGCCAGTCGAGCAGCAGGATCTGCAGCGTGCCGGCGATGGGGATCGCGCCGAGCGCGCCGAGCACGCCCGCGACCTCCGCCCCCACCAGGATCGAGATGAGCACGACGAGCGGCGAGAGCTGCACCGTGCGCCCGTAGACGAGCGGCTGCAGCACGTGGTTCTCCAGCTGCTGGTAGAGGACGAAGAACACGAGCAGGACGATCCCGGCCTCCACCGAGGTGAGGAAGCCGACCGTGGCCAGCATCAGGCCGGCCAGCGTCGCGCCCGCCAGCGGGATCAGGTCGAGGATGGCCACGACGAGCCCGAGGGCGAGCGGGAACGGCACGCCCATGATCAGCAGGGCGATCGTCGAGCTGACGCCGGCGATCAGCGACAGCAGCAGGTTGCCCGTCACGTAGCCCGACACCGTCTGCGCGATCCGGTGACCGACGTTGCTCCAGCGGGGCCGCGAGGCGGGCGGCAGCAGCGCGAGCCCGCGCTCGACCCAGGCCGGACCCTCCAGCAGCATGAACAGCGTCAGGAAGATGATCGTGATGACGCCGACGATGCCGGTGAGGACGCCGCGGCCGAGGTCCACGAGCGTGCCCGCGCTGCCGCCCAGCAGCGAGCCGCCGTCGCGCTCGACGGCGGAGCGGACGCGCTCGACGATCTCGTAGTCGCGCTCGAGGAACCCGAGCGGCCCGCGGCCGGCGGTGATGTCCTCGACGTAGTCGGGCACCGCCTCGCTCAGCCCCTCGGCCTCGTCGACCAGCGGGGGGAGCAGGAGCGCCGCCAGGAGCGCGATCACGGCGATCGCGGCGAGGTAGATGACCGCCGTGGCGGCGCCCCGCCGGCGCAGCCCGTGCTGCTCGAGGTAGACCACCGCCGGGTTCAGCGCCAGCGCGAGGAACAGCGCCACGAGCACCCAGGTGAGGACGCGGATCGCCACGAAGACGATCCACAGCGCGGCCGCGACGGCCAGCAGCACGCCCGCCACCTGCAGGACGGTGCGGGGACGGAGCTGGACGACGCGCTCGGGGGTCATCCGCACCGATCTCCCCGGGACGGGCGCTGCGTGAACCCGCTCAGCCCGGAAGGTCGCAGCTGAGCGTCCCGCCGCTCAGCCCGCCGGCGATGGCGCGCGTGTTCGCGGCGATCGAGCCGAGGTAGGTCGCGCCGTCGGAGTCCGCGGGCCCGAGCGTGTCGGCGTAGAGCGCGTCCCCGATGCGCGCGCCGGACTCGCCCGCGACGACGCGCTCGAGCTCGGGGTTGACGGAGCGCTCGGCGAAGATCGCGCGCACGCCCTCGCGCCGGATCGTCGCGACCAGGTCCGTCACCTCGCCCGCCGAGGCCTGGGCCTGGGTCGACAGCGACGGGATGACGGCGCCGATCACCTCGAGGCCGTAGCGCGCTGCGTAGTAGCCGAGCGCGTCGTGGGTGGTGACGAGCTTGCGCTGCGCGGGCGCGAGCCGGTCCAGGCAGTCCGCGACCGCGGCGTCGAGCCGCTCGATGCGGGCGGTGTAGGCGCGTGCGGCCTGCTCGTAGGCCGCGGCGCCCTCCGGGTCGGCCCGGGCCAGCGCGGCCTCGATCGCGGCGACCGCCCGCACGGCGTTGCGCGGGTCCTGCCACCAGTGGGGGTCCACCTCGCCGTCGTGCTCGCGCTCCGCGACGTGGTCGAGCAGCGACAGCGCCGGCGCGTCGGTGCCCGAGCTCTCGATCGCGGCGTCGAGCCATCGCGTCGAGGTCGCCCCCGGAGCGCACGACGAGCTGGGCGTCCGCGAGCGCCTTCACATCGTCCGGGCGGATCTCGTAGTCGTGCGGGTCCGCGTTGGCGGGCAGCAGGCCGACGACGTCGGCGCGCCCGCCGGCGACCGCGCGCGTCAGGTCCGCGGCCTGCGTCGTCGTGGCGACGACCGTGATCTTCCCCTCCGCGCCGGCGGAGCCGTCACCGCACGCCCCGAGCGCGGCGGCGGCGGTGAGGAGGCTGGCGAGCAGGACGGTGCGGAGCATCGGCCAGGAGCTTACTGAGGATCGTTCTCGTTTTCATCGAGAGCGCGGAATTCTTCACACGGCGCCCGCGTCACCACGAGCGGATGGCCTGGACCTCCGTGCTAGCTTCGATTGCCGCGATGGCCCGGTTGCGCGCACAGCCCATGCCTCGCCGGCTCCTGCCGGCCGTGCTCCTCGTCGTCGCCGTCGCGCTCGTCCTCACCGCGCCGGCGTTCATGCTCGCGATGGCCCCGGCCATCAGCCTGTTCGCGCTCGTCGCCCACCGGGTCATGCCCGGCGAGCGGCTCATCGTCCGGCTGCGCGAGCGGCACGTGCCGCGCCGCCGCCGCGCCGTCGCCGTCCCGCGGCCGTCCACGGTCGTCCTCGTGCGCCGCACCGGCCGCCTGCTGGCCGCCGCGCTGGCCATGCGCCCGCCGCCCGCGCCGCTGCACGTCCCCAGCTAGCGGCGCGCGGTTCCAGGGCTGAGCCCGGGCGCGCGCCCGGTCCCAGCCCAGCGAACCGAGGAGGACGAGCGCGTGCGCGCTCCACGACCGCCCCGGCGAGGGGCAGCCCTCGCCACCCGCGCCTGCATGGCAGGTGCGCTGGCCGCCGCGGCCCAGGCCGCGCCGGCGGCTGCCGCGATCCCGCCGCCCTGCGGCGCCGCCCAGATCACCGACGCCGCCGGCGACGGCCACCACGACAACACCGACGTGACGGCGGCCTGGCTCGCGGAGTCCGGCGGCCGCCTGCAGGCGGTGATGCGGCCCCGTGTCGCGGTGTGGGAGCCGGCCCACGAGGACTCCGACGCGGCCGGCTTCGCGTTCCTCTACACGGCCGGCGGGGCCACACGCTACGTGCGCGCCGAGGCCCCGCGCGGGGCGGCCGTGCGCTTCGACCACGGCACGTGGACGCTCGCCGGCGGCTTCGCGAGCGCCGGGCCGACGAGCGGCGAGGCCGTCGCCGGGCCGGGCGGCGCGGTCGCGATCGACCTGCCCGCCGTCCCCGCGGGAACCGTGCTCGCGCGGCCGTTCGCGCTGACCTACGACGGCGCGACGGGGACGGCGCCGCACTGGGTCGACCGCGCCCCGGGCGGGGTCGACCCGGCCGGCACCGAGGTCGGCGCCGACTTCGTCGCCGGGAGCTGCGCCGCGCCGGGGCCGGGCGGGACGCCACTGCCGCCGCCGGGCGGCGCCGTGACCACGACGGCGGTCGCGCTGGAGGCGCCGCGGCGCGTCGTCGGCGGCGGCCGCGTGGCCGTCCGCGGGCGCGTCGCGCCCGCCCGCGCCGGCGTGGCCGTGGAGGTCACCGCGCGCGCTCGCCGCGCCGTCGTGCGCCGCGCCGTCACGCAGGCCGACGGCTCGTTCTCGCTGCTGCTGCCGGTCGGCGAGACGGCGCGCGTGCGCGCCGTGGCCGAGGGCCTCGGCTCGCAGACGCGCACGATCACGGTCGTCTCGACGGTGCGCATCCGCGTCCGCGAGCGGGCCGGCGGCGCGGTCGTCGTCCGCGGCACCGTCCGCCCGCGGCTGCCGGGCCGGGTCCTGTTGCTGCGGCGCGGCGCCGTCCGCGCCACCGCCGCGACGCAGGCTCGCGGCGGGCGCTTCCGCATCCGCATGGCCGATCCCCGCCCCGGCCGCTACCAGGCCGTCTTCATCCCGCGCGGCGCTCGCGCCGAGCGATCCACTTCGAACACCGGAGCCATCCGATGACCTCCCTCCGCCTCGCCGGCGCGCTCGGCGCCGCCGCCGTCCTCGCCGTCCCGGCCACGGCCGGCGCCCACCCGTCGGTGTACACGGACACCGCGCGCGTGATGCAGAACGGCGCGCTGACCGACCAGACGCGCCACGTCGTGACCAATCACGGCTTCACCGCCGTGTTCCGCGAGACGAACGGGCTCGGCGCGCCGAACGGCGTGCTGACGTTCTCGCGGCTCCCGAACCCGTATCGCGGCACGATCCCGTTCTCGCAGTGGATCGCCGAGGGCGGGACCGGCGCGCAGGTCCACGCGACGTGCCGGACCGCGGCTCTCCAGACCGAGGCGGCGATCGAGGCGTGGCAGGGCGAGGACCCGTTCTACGCCTACGTCCCGTTCCAGAAGGAGGCCGCGGGCTTCGAGGACGACCCGGCGACCTGGATCCCGGTGGTCGCGGCGCGCACGGGGGTCGACCTCGCGACGGCGCCCGACCCGGAGGCGGCCTGCGAGGCGCTGCCGGGCGGGGTGTACACGCCGGCCGACGAGGTCCAGACGACGACCGCCGCGCTCAACGCCGGCTACCTCGAGCACGAGACCGCGCCGCTCACGGCGGAGATCGCGAGCCTGAAGACCGCCGTCGCCGGCGCGCTGGCGGCGCTCCAGGCGGCCCGGGACGAGATCGCGCGGCTGACCGCCGCGGCCGCGCCGCTGCGGGTCGCGCTCCCCACCGCGTCGCCCGCGGCGCGGTCGCTGGCGGAAGACGGGACCACGGTGACCGTGTCCGGCCCGGCCGGCGCCCGCGCGGCCGTCGTGCTCACCGTGTCGCGGGCGCGCGCCCGCAAGCTCGGGATGAAGTCGCCGCTGCTCGGCCGCGCGGACGCCACGGTCGGCGCCGGAGGGACCGTCGCGGTGCCCGTGCGGCTCAAGCCGTCCGCCCGCCGCGCGCTGGGCCGGCTCCGCCGTCCCGCAGCCCTCACGGTCACCGCCCGCGCCGGTGACCGCATCGCCACCACCACCGCGACCGTCAGCCGCTGATGCCCGAGGAGATCCCGATGACCCGACGCCGCCTCGCCTCCCTCGCCGCGCTCGCCGCCGCCGCGCTCGCCGCGACCGCCCCGCCCGCGCTCGCCCACACCGAGGTCAAGTCGACGAGCCCGTCCGCGGGCTCGTCGTCGAGCACCTCGCTGCGCACCGTCACGGTGACGTTCACGCAGCCGATCCAGCGCGGCACGCTGCGCGTGAAGGGCCCGGGCAGGGTCGTCGTCTCCAGGCCCGGCGGCGGGCGCGACCCGCGCAACGTCGCCCGCCTGAAGGTGCGCCTGAAGGGCGGGCTGGGCGCCGGCCGCTACAAGGCGAGCTGGACGATCAAGGCCGTCGACGGGCACCGGCAGCGCGGCTCGTTCCGGTTCCGGCTCGGATGATGCGTGCCCGCATCGCACGCCGCGCCGCGCCGGCGGCGGTCGCCTGGCTGGTGGCCGTCGCGGCGCCGGCCGCCGCGCACGTGCAGGTGACGCCGAGCGTGGCGGCGCCCGGCGACCCGGTGCAGTTCGAGCTGCTCGTGCCGGGGGAGCGCGAGGCGCACACGACGGAGGTCGCGCTGCAGATCCCCAGGGGCGTGCTGCCGTTCTCCTTCGAGGACCAGCCCGGCTGGAAGCGCACCGTCGAGCCCGCCGCGGACGGCAGCGCGGGCGTGGTGCGCTGGCGCGGGCGGCTCGCCGCCGACGGGTTCGTCCGCTTCGCCTTCCTCGCCGCGACGCCCGAGCGCGAGGGCGAGCTCGCGTGGAAGGCCGTGCAGCGCTATGACGACGGCGAGGAGGCCGCCTGGATCGGGCCGCCCGACGCCGAGAACCCCGCCGCGGTGACGACGATCAGCGCGGCCGCGGCGCGCCAGAACGCGGGCGGGGAGGGCGAGGGCGGGGATCCGGCCCCGGCCGCCGAGGCCGCGCCGGGGCGGCCCGAGCCTGTCGCGGCGGCCGACGACGGCGGCGGCGGCACGCTGGGCATCGTGCTCGGCGGCGCCGGGCTCGCGCTCGGCGCCGCGGCGCTGGCGGTCGCCCTGCGGCGCCGGCCCAGGGAGGCGACGTGACCGCCCGGCTCGCGGCGCTCCTCGCCGCCGCCGCGCTCGCGGCCCTCGCCCCGGCCGCCGCGGCGCACGAGGGCGACCCGAACTACCTCTCCCGGATCCGGGCCGTGACGCCCGCGACGGACGGCCTGACCGTCGAGGTCCTCAACCGCGACGACCGGCTGCTCCTGCACAACACGAGCGATCGGGACGTCGTGATCGAGGGCTACGACGGCGAGCCCTACGCGCGCATCGGCGCCGACGGGCGCGTCGAGGTCAACCTCGACTCGGAGGCCCACTACCTCAACGACGACCGCTTCGCCCGCGTCGACGTGCCCGCCGGCGTGGACGGGAAGGGCCCCCCGCGCTGGCAGGAGGTCGGGCGCACCGGCCGCTTCGAGTGGCACGACCATCGCTTCCACTGGATGTCGCAGGCGAAGCCGCCGCAGGTGCGCGACGAGTCCGTGCGGACGAAGGTGCTCGACTGGCGCATCCCGATCGAGGTCGGCGGCGAGCGGGGCGCGATCGCCGGCACGCTGTTCTGGACGCCGCTCCCGGGCGGCGGACCGCCGCTCGCCGCGATCTTCGGCTTCGCGGCGTTCGCGATCGCCTGCTGCCTCGCGGTGTTCGTCATCCGCCACCGGCGCCGGGCGGCGCAGGACCCGGCGACCCCGGCGGAGGCCTGGTGATCCGCCGCCTCCGGCGCGCGCTCGTGCTCGCCGTGCTCGGCACGGCGGTCGCCGCCGCGCCGGCGCCGGCGCACGCGCTGCTGGCGGCGACCACGCCCGAGCGCGGCGCCGCGCTCGACGCCGCGCCCCGTGCGGTGGTGCTGCGGTTCAGCGAGCCGGTGGAGATCGCGTTCGGCGCCGTGCGCGTCTACGACGCGCGGGGCGCGCAGGTGCAGGAGGGCGACGCCGTCCACCCGGCCGGCGACGACCGCTCGGTCGCGGTGCGGCTGCGCGGCGGGCTCCCGGACGGCGGCTACACGGCGACGTACCGCGTCGTCTCCGCCGACTCCCACCCCGTCTCCGGCGGCTTCGTCTTCGGCGTCGGCGCGGGCGGCGCGGCCGGGGCGGCGACGGTCGGCGAGCTGCTGGACGAGCAGGGCGCCGCGGGGCCGGTGACGTCGGTCGCCTTCGCCGCCGCGCGCGCACTGCAGTTCGCGGCGATCGCGCTCGCGCTCGGGGCGCTCGCGGTGCTCGTCCTCGTCTGGCTGCCGGCACTCGCCGCGCTCGCGCTGCCGGACGGCGCGTGGGGCGCGGCCGGGGACGCGTTCGCGGCGCGCTGGCGCCGGGCGCTGCTCGCCGCGGGCGCGGCGGGGCTGGTCGCGTCGCTCGCCGCGCTGCCGCTCCAGGCGGCGACCGCCGGCGGCACGACGTTCTGGGCCGGGCTCGGCGCGGTCGGCGACGTGCTCGACACGCGCTTCGGCACGGTGTGGGCCGCAGGCGCGCTCGCGTGGGCGCTCGTGCTCGGCCTGGCCGCCGCCGGGCGCGACCGCGTGCCGGCGCTGCGGCCGGCCGTCGTGGGCGCGGCGGGCGTGGCCGTTCCGCGGCCCGGCGCGTGGACCGTCGCGCTGGCCCTGCCGCTCGCCTGGCTCGCATGCCTGCCGGCCCTGGGCGGGCACGCGAGCGTGCAGGACCCGGTCGCCGTGCTGCTGCCCGCGAACGTCGTCCACGTGCTCGCCGCCTCGGCCTGGATCGGCGGGATCGCCGTGCTCCTCCTCGCGCTCCCGGGCGCGACGCGCCGGCTCGAGCCGGCCGACCGCACGCGCTTGCTCTCCGCCGCCGTCGGCCACTTCTCGACGGTCGCGCTCGTCGCGGTGGCCGCGCTGCTCGCCGGCGGGATCGCGCAGTCGGTCCTCCAGCTCGAGGCGATCGGCGACCTCGCCGGCACGGCCTACGGGCGCGCGATCGTGGTCAAGAGCGTGCTGGTGCTGGCGCTGCTGTGCGCGGGCTGGTGGAACCGCCGCCGGACGCTCCCTGCGCTCGCGGCGGCCGCCGCGGGCGGCGGGCCGCCCGGCCGCGCGGGCGTGGCACTGCGCCGGGCGCTGCGCGCCGAGGTGGCGCTCGGGGTCGCCGCGCTCGCGGCCACGGGCGCGCTCGCCGGGTACTCGCCCGGCACCGCGCAGGCCGGCGGGCCGTTCTCGGGCTCGGCCGATCTCGGGCCCGCGCGCGCGGAGCTCACGGTCGAGCCCGCGCAGGCCGGGCCGAACGAGCTGCACCTGTACCTCTTCGACCGCGCCGACGGCCGCCAGTGGGACGGAGCGCGCACGCTGACGGTCCGGGCGGCGCTGCCGGCCGAGGGGATCGACCCGATCGAGCTCCCGACCCGCCCGGCCGGGCCGGGCCATTACGTGATCGCGGGTGCGCCGCTGGCGCCCGCCGGGAAATGGGTGATCGACGCCGTCGCGCGCGTGTCGGAGTTCGACGAGCACCGCGCGCGTTTCGTCGTGCCGGTGCGCTGAGCGCTACGACACGTCGTCGTGGCAACGGCGCTCGTCGCCGCCACGCTCGCTCTCGCGCCGGTCGCAGCCGCCCATGGCGGCGGTGGGAGCCCGCGTGATCCCGACGCCAAGCGCTTCGTGCGCGCGGTCTCGGTGGAGAAGATGGTCAAGCACCAGCTGGCCCTGCAGACCATCGCTCGCCTCAACGGCGACACGCGCGAGGTCTTCTCGCCGGGGTATCAGGCCTCGATCGACTACGTCGTCGCCACGCTCGAGCAGTACGGCTACGACCCCGAGGTCAACCAGTTCAACTACCCGGTGTGGGAGGAGACCGCCGCGCCGGTCCTCAACTGGGTCTCGCCGGCACCCGGCAAGGTCTACGTCCCGGGCGACGCCGAGGACAACGACCTGCCCACGGCGGACTTCATCACGATGGCGAACTCGCCCACGGTGGAGCTGACGAACGCCCCGGTCTTCCCGGTCGGCGGCATCGTCGACCCGCCGACCGGCGGCTCGAAGTCCGGCTGCCTCGCGGCCGACTACGCCGGCGTCTCCGGCAAGGTCGCGCTCGTCCAGCGCGGTGACTGCGCGTTCGTCGACAAGTGGGAGCTCGCGCAGGCGGCGGGCGCCACGGGCGTGATCATCTACAACGAGGGCAACACGCCCGCGCGCCAGAACCCGCTGTTCGTCGACAACCAGCCCGATGTCCCGGCGACGATCGCCGCCGTGATCTCGAGCTACACGCTCGGCAACGACCTGCTGCAGTCCTACAAGCGCGGCGAGAACCCGACCGTCGACTTCAAGGTCTACGGGGCGTTCGCCGATCGCTTCCTGCCGCAGGTGATCGCGGAGACGAAGCACGGCGATCCCAACCACGTCGTGATCGCGGGCGGCCACCTGGACTCCGTCCCGGCCGGCCCCGGCATCAACGACGACGGCTCGGGCACGGCCGCGCTGCTGACCATGGCCCAGGAGCTCGCCAAGCCGGGCAACCGCCCGCGCCAGAAGGTCCGCTTCATGTGGTTCGGCGCCGAGGAGAACGGGCTCGTGGGCTCGAGCTACTACGCCGCGAACCTGAGCCAGGCCGAGGTGGACAAGGTCGACGTGATGCTCGACTACGACATGCTCGCCTCGGCGAACTACATCCGCATGGCCTATGACGGCGACGGGAACTTCGAGGCCGGCAACCCCGCCGGACCGCCCGGCTCGGGCAAGGTCGAGCAGGTGTTCGACGACTGGTGGACGTCGAAGGGCCTGGAGAGCACGCGCACGCCGTTCGACGGGCGCTCGGACTACGTCGGGTTCACGCTCCGCGGGATCCCGGCCGGCGGCGTGTTCGCCGGTGCCGAGGGCGTGAAGACCGCCGAGGAGGAGGCGATCTACGGCGGCGCCGCCGGTGCGTGGTACGACCCGTGCTACCACCAGATCTGCGACGACATCACGACCGTCCTCACCGGCGTGCCGCCGCTGAGCGCGGACGGGCTCGTGGAGACGTTCGACACCGTCGAGGAGCGTCAGGCGGCCGCCAACAAGATGGTCGGCGGTGCGCTGAAGAGCTTCAAGGAGCTCGGCGGCGCCGCGGCGTACGCGGTCTGGTACTTCTCGCAGACCCGCGACCCGTTCGGCACCAAGGGCCAGAAGGCCGGCAAGCACGCGAAGCGGACGGTGAAGGCGAAGTTCCGCAAGCGGAGCTACGACTCGCAACTCCGCTGGCGCGGTTCGGTCCGGATCCGCCGCTAGCCGTGCCGCAGGGGGCGCCGTCGCGTGACGGCGCCCCCTCGCGCGTCATCCGCGCCGGCGCGTCTCGACCAGCTCCACGCCGTCCGCGCCGGCCACGACGACGCCGTCGTGCATCGGCGCGAGCGCCGCCAGCCGCTCCTCGCGCGCCCCGTCGTCGACCTCGTCGACGATGTAGACGCAGAGCGACACGACCGGGCGCCCGTGGAAGGCGGCGTCCCACGCGCGGTCGAAGGCCAGCGCCGCGGTGAAGCGGTCCTCGTCGGGGCCGATCGGGAAGCGTGAGAACCAGGCGGCCTCGAACCCGCGGGCGAGCGCCTGCTCGGCGAGCGGCACCCACGGCCTCGCCCAGCGCTCCGGGTCGGACTCGAGCGGGGGCTCGTCGACGACCAGGCGGCCGCCGGCCTCCAGGCCGGCGACGTCGAGCCCGGCGCCGGTCATGGCGGCGCGGTCGGCGTCGGCGCAGCCGGGCAGCGCGCGGTGGAAGAGCCAGCCGTTGCGGCGGGCGCCGAGCCCGTAGAAGGACGCGAGCGCGGGCACGACCGCCGCGGCGCCCGGGACGAGGATGGCCAGGTGCGGGCACCAGCCCGCCTCGACCCGGCCGGAGAGGGCGCCGGCGACGTCCATCACGCCACCGGCACCCGCAGGGTCACGCGGGTCCCGCGGCCCGGCCGCGGCCCGATCTCGCAGTCCCCGCCGCAGCCGCGCGCCCGCTCGCGCATGATCGCGAGGCCGAAGTGCCCGTCCTCGCGCCGGGCCGCGCCGAGCGGGTCGAAGCCGTCGCCGTCGTCGTCGACCACGAGCTCCAGCCGCTCGCCCTCCACGCGGAGGTCCACGGTCGTCTGCGCCGCGTGCGCGTGGTGCACGACGTTCGCCAGCGCCTCGCCGAGCACGCGCGAGACGACCGCGATCGTGCCGGGCCCGACGTCGGCCATCCGGCCGTGCACGGTCAGCCGTACGGGCAGGCCGCCGCGCTCGAAGCGCTCGACGGTGGCCTCGACGGCCGCGCGCAGCCCGCCGAGCGGCGCCGCGGTGCGCAGGTCCTCCAGGCGCGAGCGGACGATGCGGTGAGCCCCGGCCACCGCCTGGCGGAGCCGTTCGCGGCTGGCGCGGGCGGTGTCCGGATCGATCGCGTCCTCGTCGAGCAGGGCGAGCTCGCGCAGGGCGACGGCGAGGTCCTGGGCGAGCCCGTCGTGGACGTCGGCGGCGAGGCTGCGCCGTTCCTGCTCCATCTCGGCGCGCTGGAGCCGCTGGCGCAGCCTCGCGGTGGTGATCCCGGCGCTGAGCTGCTCGCCGAGCAGGACCAGCACCGTCGCGCTGACCGGGTCGAGCGCGAGCGGGGCGCGCGCCGCGGCGACCACGACGCCGACCATCTCGCGGCGGCCCGACACGAGCGGGACCACGCACCAGTCGTGCGCCGGCGGGGCGAACGGGTTCGGGCCGAGCCAGCCCGCCTCCTCGCGCAGCACGATCGGCATCCCGCTCGCCACGGCGAGCCGCCACGCCTCGGGGTCGTAGCGCAGCTCCGCGCGGGCGGCCAGCGCGGTGCCCGCCGCGGCGGAGCAGACGAAGCGGTCCATGCTCGACGCGCCGTCGCCGGCGGGCAGGTAGAGCACGGCGAGCTCGAGGTCGAGCGCGGCGCGCATCTCGCCGAGCGCGCGCTCGGCCAGCTCGGCCAGGCTGCCCGTCCCGACCAGGGCGCGCGAGACCCGCGCCAGCGCGCCGAGGCCCGCGAAGACCTCCGGCGCCACCCGCGCCACGGGGCTGCGCTCGGCGGCCGGCGACGCTGCGTTGTCATGCATGGGCTGTGCCGACCATACTGCGATCGCCATGGAGCCGCCCGGGCCCGTCCGCGTGCTGGTGGCCGACGACCATCGCCTGATGCGCGAGGGCACGGCGGCGCTGCTCACCCGCGACCCCGCGATCGAGGTGGTCGGGCTCGCGGACGGCGGGGAGCAGGCGCTCGCGCTCGCCGGGGAGCTGCAGCCGGACGTGCTCGTGCTCGACCTCTGGATGCCCGATCTCAGCGGGATCGAGGTGTGCGCGGAGATCCGCTCCCGCCACGAGGAGACGCAGGTGCTGATCCTCACCGTCTCCGAGCAGGAGCCGGACCTCCTCGCCGCGCTGCGCGTCGGGGCCGCCGGCTACCTGCTCAAGGACATGCCGCCGTCCGAGCTCGTCGAGGCCGTGCTCGGGGCGGGGGCGGGCGAGCCGCGCATCCCGCCGTCGATGGCGAGCCGCGTGCTGAGCGAGGTCGACGGCGGCGGGCTGGGGATGATCGAGGACCTGTCGCCGCGCGAGCGCGAGGTGCTCGAGCTGATGGCCGACGGCCTGCGCAACCGCGAGATCGCCGGCCGGCTGTTCCTGAGCGAGGCGACGGTGAAGACGCACGTCCGCCACGTGCTCGACAAGCTGCGGCTGCGCAACCGTGCCGAGGCGGCCGCCTTCGCGGCGCGCGTGGCGGGCCGCCGCCGCGCGCGTTAGGCGCACGCCCCCACCTGCGGCGCGACGGCGCACAGGCCGCGGCGCAGCCGCGCACGCACCTCCGCGAGGTCGACGCCGAGCAGCACGCCGATGCGGCGCTCGTCCGCGCGGAGCAGGCGGGCGAGGGCGACCGCCTCGGCGTCCTCGCGGTCCATCGCCGCGAACGGCTCCGCCGGTCCGGCACGGAGCGCGAGCCGGATCGCGGTCGCGGCGAGCACCTGCTCGCCGCCGCGGCGCAGCGCGGCGGACGCGAAGACGCGGGCGGTCGCGTCCTCGGCGTCCGCGACGTCCGCGGCCGCGCCGAGCGCGGCCGCGTACACGACGTCGACACGTGGTCCGCTCACGGTGGCTGACGCTACGGGCTCGCGCCCGCTCCGCCATCGTCCGAAAGGTTGAAGTCGCGGCGTCGCGCGGCTAGGCGGCGCGGTCGCCGAGCTCGAGCTGGCGGCCGCCGGGCAGGGCGGTGGCGCCGGCCGGCAGGCGGACCTCGAACGTGGTGCCGGCCTCAGGGTGCGACGTGAAGGCGATCGTCCCGCCGTGGCGCTCGGTGACGATCGTGCGAGCGATCGCGAGGCCCTGGCCGGTGCCGCGCCCGACCGCCTTCGTGGTGAAGAAGGGGTCGAAGATCCGGTCGGCCACCTCGGATGGGATGCCGCGGCCGGTGTCGGCGATGCTGATGAGCACGGCGTCGTCCTCCGACCGGGTGCTGACCGCGATCGTTCCGCGCTCGTCCGTGTCCGCGACGGCATGGGCGGCGTTGACGATGAGGTTGATCAGCACCTGGTTGAGGTCGGCGGCGCTGCAGAAGACGGGCGGGAGCGCTCCCAGGTCGATCTCGAGATCGGCGACGTAGCGGTACTCGTTCGCGGTCACGACGAGGGTGTTGCGGATCGCCTCGTTGATGTCGACCGGCGCCTTCTCGGTCGTCGGGTGCGCGAACGTGCGCATCGCGCTGACGATCTTGCCCACGTGCTCCAGGCCCGCGAAGGTGCGCTCCCACGCCGAGGGCGCGCGCTCGCGCAGGTAGCCGACGTCGGCGCGCGCCTCGGCGGCCGTGACGCGCTCGAGCAGCTCGGCGGGCACCGGCCCCGCGCGCGCCGCGGTCACGAGCTCGGCGTAGCTGTCCAGGAGCGGCAGCACGTCGCCGAAGGCGTCCTGGAGGAAGCGGCTGGCGTCGCCGACGTACTGGATCGGCGTGTTGATCTCGTGCGCGATGCCCGCCGCCAGCTGGCCGACGGCCTCGAGCTTCTGTGCGAGCCGCAGCTCGATCTCCATCCGCTCGCGCTGGGCCGAGGCCGCCTGCTGCGCCTCGTAGGCGACGGCGAGGTCGCTGTGTGCGCTGCGCAGCTCGTCCTGGACGGCGACGAGCTCGCGCTGGGCCACGAGCTGGCGGGCGCTCACCAGGCCTGCGAGGACCGCCGCCGCGATCGCCAGGGTGAGCGGACCGGTCCACCCGGAGCCGACCTCGGCGACGATGAGCACCGCGAAGCCCGCCGCGACGGCGAGGTACGGCATCCAGCTCACGCGCTGCGAGCGCACGAGCTGCGGCGGCGCCGGGCCCACGGGACCCTGGCAGCGCGCCGCGATCACGAACAGGGCGAGCGCCACCGCGTAGGTGATGTTGAGGGCGTCGCCGTTCTCGAAGACGCCGTGCAGCGTCACGTAGGCGTAGAGCACGTCGCCGACGACGAAGAGGCACAGGCCGGCCGTCACGAGCCACAGCGCCCGCCGGGTGCTCTCAGCGACCCCGCGCAGCAGCAGCGACGCGACGCCGACGATGAGGATCGTGTCGCCGACGGGATAGGCGAGCGAGAACGCCATCTGCACCGCGCTCTGGCCGCCGGCCCGCGCGGTCGGCTCGATCAGCACGTACCACACGACCGCCGCCGCCCCCAGCGCCGTCGTCGTCAGGTCGAGCGCCAGGCGCAGGTTCTCCGATCGTGTCTGCCGCGCTCGCGGCAGGACGAGCAGCGCCGCCAGCATCAGCGGGTAGAAGCTGAGGTAGAGCGGATCCGCCAGCGACGGGTACGGGCTCCGATCGAGGAGCGCGTAGACGCCGGCGGCGATCCCGCCGCCGAGCTGGCCGAGCACGCCCAGCGCGATCAGGCGCCACGCCAGCGCCACCCGCGGCGACTCGCGGGCGCGCCGCGACGCCTGCCAGGCCACGAGCGCCGCCGCGGCGTTGACCGGCTTGAGGATGAGGTGACCGACCAGGGTCTCGTCGATCGGGATCCATGCCCAGAGCTGCCAGCTGACGTAGACCAGCAGGTAGACGCCGAGGATCGCGAACCACGCGCGGCCGGGCCACCGCGCCGGCGCGGGCGGGGGGCTGCCGGGCGCGGGCGTGGCGCCGGTGAGATCCGCCGTCGGCATGTTCACCGGTGATCGGCGCGCGCGGCGGCCGCTTGAACCTGTTGTCATCTGCGCGATGCGGTTCTTCGAGGGGTTCTCGGACTTCACCCGCACGACGTCGGAGGACGTCGTCATCCACGGCGTGATCGGCGGGCAGGGGCCTCCGCTGCTCCTCCTCCACGGCTGTCCGCAGACCCACGTCATGTGGCGCCACGTCGCGCCCGGGCTCGCCGCCCACTTCACGGTCGTGGCGACGGACATGCGCGGCTACGGGGCGAGCTCGAAGCCGGAGCCGACCGATGACCACGCGAGCGCCTCGTTCCGCGCGAAGGGCGGCGACCAGCTGGAGGTCATGTCGCAGCTCGGATTCCCGGACTTCATGGTCGCCGGGCACGACCGCGGCGCGCGCGTGGTCCATCGACTCGCGCTCGATCATCCGGAGCGGATCACGAAGGCCGCGCTGCTGGACATCCTCCCGACGCGCACGCTCTACGAGCACGCCGACGCCGGCTTCGCGCGCCGGTACTGGGAGTGGTTCTTCTTCACGCAGGAGCGCCCGTTCCCCGAGACGCTGCTCGCCGCGGCGCCGGCGGCGTTCCTGGAGCACGAGCTGGGCGCGCTCGTCCGGAGCGGCGTCATCGAGCCGGCGGCCTGGACGGAGTACCTCCGCGCGATCAGCGACCCGCTCGCGATGCGGGCGATGTGCGAGGACTACCGGGCCGCCGCCTCGGTCGACCTCGAGCACGACCGCGAAGACGCGGATCGGAGGATCGCCTGCCCCGTCCTGGTGCTCTGGGGCGAGGACAACCCCGTGTGGCGTCGCTTCGACATGGCCGGGACATGGCGGCGGTTCGCCGCGGATGTCGAGGGCCACGGGCTGGCGTGCGGGCACTACCTGGCCGAGGAGCGGCCGGCGGAGACCCGCGACCTGCTCGCCGCGTTCCTCACGGGCCACGCGCGCGCCGGGGACGGTGCAGCGGAGGGGGTGGGATTCGAACCCACGGGACCGGGTTGACCGGCCCAACGGTTTTCAAGACCGCCGCATTCGACCACTCTGCCACCCCTCCGGGAGCGCCGAGCGTAGCCGCTCGGCGCCCGGGGACGGCGGTGCCGCTACTCGGCTCTGGCGCCGAGCCCGACGGGGCAGGCGACGCCGGTGCCGCCGAGCCCGCAGTAGCCGTTCGGCTGCTTGTCGAGGTACTGCTGGTGGTAGCCCTCGGCGTAGTAGAACGGCCCGGCCGGGGCGATCTCGGTGGTGATCTCGCCGAGGCCCGCGGCGGTCAGCGACGCCTGGTAGCGCTCGCGCGAGGCCTCGATCGCCTCGCGCTGCTCGTCGGACGCGTAGTAGATCGACGAGCGATACTGCGTGCCGACGTCGTTGCCCTGGCGCATGCCCTGGGTCGGGTCGTGGCCCTCCCAGAAGACGCGCAGGACCTCGTCGCGCGAGACCTGCTCAGGGTCGAAGACGACCAGCACCGCCTCGGTGTGGCCGGTCGAGCCGCTGCAGACCTCCTCGTAGGTCGGGTTGGGCGTGTAGCCGCCCGCGTAGCCGACCGCGGTGGTGTAGACGCCCGGGAGCTGCCAGAACAGCCGCTCCGCCCCCCAGAAGCAGCCGAGGCCGAGCACGAGCTGCTCGGTCCCCGCGGGGAACGGCGGCGCGAGCGGCGTCCCGAGGACGTCGTGGCTCGCGGGCACGGGAAGCGGCGTGTCGCGTCCGGGCAGCGCGCGCTCCGCGTCGATCATCTTCGTCTTCTCTCGGAACAAGGACATGCTCCGAGGGTAGACCCAGATCCTTACTCCTCGGTGACGGGTTCGCGCTGAGCGGCGCCGATCTCGGCGAGCAGCGCGTCGACGACCGCGGGGTCGAACTGCGTGCCGGCGTTGCGTCGCAGCTCGGCTTGGGCGACGCCCTCCGGCAGCGCGCGCCGGTACGGGCGGTCCGAGGTCATCGCGTGGAACGCGTCGCAGGCGAGGATGATGCGCGAGCCGAGCGGGATCTGCTCGCCGCCCAGGCCATCCGGATAGCCGGCGCCGTCCCAGCGCTCGTGCTCGTGCCGGACGAGCCGGCAGACGCCGGCGAGGAACTCGACGGGGGCGAGGATCTGCTCGCCGACGACCGTGTGGCGCTGCATCACGTCGCGCTCCGCGGGCGTGAGCGGGCCGGGCTTGTTGAGGATCGCCTCCGGCACGGCGATCTTGCCGATGTCGTGGAAGACCGCGCCGAGCCGCAGATCGCGCAGCTCCCGCTCGTCCATGCCCAGGCGCCGGCCGACCGCCTCGGCCTGCTCGGCGATGATGCGGGCGTGGTCGGCGGTGTACTCGTCCTTGGCCTCCAGCGCGGCGGCGAGCGCCTCGGCCGTGCCCAGGTACGCCCGCTCGAGCCGCTCGTAGAGGACCGCGGAGCGCATCGCGGCGCCGACCTGGTCGGCGACCGTCTGCAGGAGCCGGACGTCGTCCTCGTCGAACGCGTCGGGTTCCACGCTCTCGACGTTGATCGCGCCGTACAGCGTCCCGTCGACGAACAGCGGGACGCACAGCTCCGAGCGCACCGACTCGGTCTCGGGCGTCGGGTGGTACTCGGGCTGCGCGTAGACGTCGCCGATGCAGACCGGGCGGCGCGTGCGCAGGCAGCGTCCGATCAGGCCGTACCCGAACGGCTGGCGCCACGATGCGTCGCCGAGCCGGATGAACGCCTCGCCACGACCGGCCGCGCTCTCCACGTCGCCGTCCTCGCGGATGCGGATCACGGCGCAGAGGAAGAAGTCGAACGCCTCGTGGAGCTCCTCCACGACGGCGCCGTGGATCTCGCGCACGTCGGTCATCGCCGCGAGCCGCGCGCCGAGTTGGTTGGCGATCGCGAGCTGGCGGGTGCGCTTGCGCAGGCGCTCGGCCGCGTCGTCGTCGGTGCGCGGGTTCCACTGGGCGATCACGGCGGGCTGCTGGAGCGGCAGCCGGCGTTCGCGGCGGTCGGCGCGCGAGGGCAGGAAGGTGGAGGGGAGGTCCGAGCTGCACAGCACCTCGCCGCGGCGGTCGGCGCGCTTGCCGTAGAGCAGCGCGCGGTCGGCGCGGGCGATCAGGTCGCCGGCAGTCAGCCCGGGCGACCACTCCGCGACGCCGGCGGTGGCGCGCGCGCCGCCGGCCTCGGCGAGGTCGCCGAGCGCGAGCGAGATGCGCTCGATCGCGCGGGCGGCGATCTCGATCGCCTGGGCCTCGTCGGCCTCGACGGCGATCAGGGCGAACTCGTCGCCCCCGTAGCGGGCCGCGAGGTCGTAGGGGCGCGTCGTGCTGCGCAGCGCGTGGCCGACGCGCCGGAGCACCTCGTCGCCGACCAGGTGGCCGTGCTCGTCGTTGACCGCCTTGAAGCGGTCGAGGTCGAGGAGGATCAGGGAGAGCGTGGCGCACTGGCCGCGCTCCGCGCGCTCGAGCTCGCGCGCCAGGCCCTCGTGCAGCGCGGCGTGGTTGAGACAGCCGGTCAGCGGGTCCGTCCGGGCCGCACGCGCGAGCGTCGCGTGCGCGCTCGCGTTCTGGAACGCGACGGCGGCGAGCTCGGCGAACGCCTCGAGCGCGTCCATGTGACGGCGGGTCAGGCGCACGGGGTGCCAGTAGGCGACGGAGAGGACGCCGCGGAGCTGGCCGCCCCAGTGGACCGGGACGGCGACGGACGCCTCGACGCCGGCCCACGGCGAGCCGGCCGGCGGGCGACCGACGGCGCCGTAGTCCTCGGTCATCATCGGCCGGTCGGCCTCGAGCACCTTGCCGGCCAGGCCCGCACCGGCGGCGAGGGTCATCCCGAGATGCTCCGGCGGCAGGCCGTGCGCGGACTCC
Source organism: uncultured Solirubrobacteraceae bacterium (assembly GCA_963827335.1). Classification (GTDB taxonomy): domain Bacteria; phylum Actinomycetota; class Thermoleophilia; order Solirubrobacterales; family Solirubrobacteraceae; genus DASQMT01. Next base: position 572,079 of record CAWHAP010000015.1, on the reverse strand, counting down.
ACGGTGAGCTCGTGCTCGGCGGTCACGCGGTACACGACCGCGGACTCGGCGCCGATCAGGCCCGCCGCCTCCTCGCAGATGCGCGCGAGGAGCGTGGAGAGGTCGAGCGAGGACTCGTTGAGCGCCTTGGCCGCCCGCGCCAGCGCGGCGTTCTGGTCGGCCTGGTGGCGGTGCTCCAGCCCGGTCGCCTGGTGCGCGAACGCGGCGGCGGCGGCGTCGGCGAAGGCGAGCGCCAGCTCGAGCGTGGCGGGGTCGGCGACGTCGGCCTCCGGGCCGCCGGCCACGAGCGCGCGGGCGGTCGCGCCCGGCTCGGCCGGCGGGATGCGGACGACGAGCGCGGCGGGCGCCGGCCCGGCGCCGGCGAGCAGCCCCGCCACCGCGGCGGCGTCGCGCACGACGGCGTGTCCGGGGCCGGACGCGACGACCGCGGGCAGCGCGGTGATGGCGGCCGCGGGGAGCCGGAGCAGCGTCGCGGCCTCGGCGGCGAGCGCGCGTGCGAGCGCGTCCTCGCCCGGCTCGGACGCGAGCACGAGCACGCGCGCGGCGAGCGCGAGGCTGTCGCTGGCGGAAGCGGGCTGGCGGGACGGGGGCAAGGGGCGGGTGCGGGACCGCGATCGGGAACGGTGCGGTCCGCTTCTCCATCGGCACGCGGCGCGAAGCCTTTACACTGGCCGTCGGAACCCGGGCCATGAGCCGGGGGTCTCGGAGAGGTGGCCGAGTGGCTGAAGGCACTCGCCTGCTAAGCGAGTATGGGGAGGCAATCTCCATCGCGGGTTCGAATCCCGCCCTCTCCGCTGCCGGTGGCTACACTGCGGAGCCGCTGTCCTGCGCCCGTAGCTCAGCTGGATAGAGCGTCGGTCTACGGAACCGAAGGTCAGAGGTTCGAATCCTCTCGGGCGCGTCGGGAAGGCCCTGGGAACGGGGCCTTTCGCGTTTCGCGCCGGGTCAGCCCTGCGCGGGGACCTGGACGAGGAAGTCCTCGGGGCCCTTGCCCCAGTCGTAGGCCTTGCCCTGCCAGTGCTCGACGATACGGCGGTACTCGGGCGAGGCGCGGAGCCCTCCGATGATGTCGTCGACCTCCGCGAGCAGCGTGCGCGAGGCGTCGTCCGAGCGCGTGACGGCGGAGTAGATCCAGCGGGTGAACGGCTCTCCCACGACCTCGATCTTCCCGTGCCAGGGCGAGTCCGGGCTCGATGCGCACCAGTGCACGATCGGCAGGTCGATCACGAAGGCGTCGTAGGTGGAGGCGACGACCGGGTCGTAGTAGTCGTCGTCGTAGACCGGGCGCAGCTCGCCGAACGCGACGCCCGTCGCCTCGAGCGCCTGCTTGGCCGCCGGGTCGGCGATGTGGCCGACCACCTTGCCGGCCAGGTCCTCGATCCGCTGGATCGACGTGTCCCCCGTGCGCCGCATCAGCACCAGCCCCATGTCGAGGTAGGAGCGGCTGTACGACACGCCCCGGTACGACGGGTCGGGGATCAGCGCGCAGAAGAGCAGATCGAAGTCGCGGCGGCGAAGGCGCTTCGGCAGGTCGACCCACGGGAAGTCGGAGACCTCCGCGCGCACGCCGAGCCGCTGCGCGATGTGCGCCACGAAGTCGAGCTCCATCCCCTCCCGGCGTCGCGTCTGCGGGTTGATGAAGTTCAGCCCGCGGAAGCCGGTCCAGGCGCCGATCCGGAGCACGCCGCGGTCGCGCACCTCGTCGAGCAGCGGCCGGCGCTCGCCCGGGGCGCCGCCGTTGCCGAGGCCGATCCTGCCGGCCCGCACCTTCCCCAGCCGCGCGGCCGCCTTGCGGATGACCTCCACGTCGTCGCTCGTGCGCTCGGCGGTCGTGACCTGCTGCTGCATCGCCGTCTGCAGGTCCCCGAGCCGCGAGGCGGTGCGGCCGAGCTGCTCGCCGACGCCGTCCCACGCTTCGCCCTGCTCGAGCCGGAGCCCGTCGAGCTCGCCCTTCAGCGAGTCCAGGCCGCCGACCGATCGCACGATCTCGTCCACCGTGCCGGCTGCCTCGCCGGTGAGGCCCGCGATCGCCTGCGCGACCCGGTCGGCCTCGCCTGCAGCGTCCTGCGCGAGCTCGCGCACCTGCTCGGCCACCACGGCGAACGTGCGGCCGTGCTCGCCCGCGCGGGCGGCCTCGATGCGCGCGTTCAGCGACAGCAGCTTCGTCTGGTCGGCGATTCGCTTGATCGCATCGACGAACGCGTTCATCCGGTCCAGCGACTGCGAGAGCTGTGCCACCCGGTCGGCGGAGGCGCGGATCTCGCCACCGACCTCGAGCATCTGCTCGAGCCGCGCGCTCGTCGCCTCATCGCTCGCCTGCCTGGAGGCGCCGATGCCCGCTCGCGACTGCTCCATCAGCTGCGCGAGCCCGGCGACGGCGCGACTCGCGTCGTCGCAGGCGCCACGCATGTCGCCGGCGGAGGTCTGCGCCTCCTCGCAGCGCTCGGCGATCTCCTCGGCGTACGGGGCGATCGCAGCGGCGACCGCGTCCGCGGCGTGTTGAGCGTCATCGGACATGCTCTGGCCGCGTGATCGACACCGGCGGCCGAACGCTTGAGCCGATGCTCGCGGTTCACCCGCCCCTGTGTGGTGGCGCGGCGGGGAGCTCCACCGTGACGCAGAGCCCGCCCGCGGCGCGGGGCGCGAGGGTGAGGGCTCCGTCGTGTGCCTGGGCGATGCTCCTGACGATCGCCAGGCCGAGGCCGACGCCCGCGTGATCGGTGCGCACGCGCCTGGAGCCGCGCTGGAACGGCTCGGCAAGCGTGGCCACCAGCTGCGCGGTGAGCTTCTCGCCGGTGTTCTCGACCGTGAGCACCACCGTCTCGGGGTGCGCGCTGGTCGTGACCCACACGGTGCCGTCGGCGGGCAGGTTGTGGACGATCGCGTTGTGCACGAGGTTCGTCGCCATCTGCAGCAGGAGGGCAGGTGAGCCGGTCGTCGGAGTGATGTCGCCGGTGGTCTCGATCGCGGCGCCGCGTTGCTCTGCGAGGGGGAGGAGCGTCTCGGTGGCCTCCTCGGCGATGAGGGACAGGTCGACGTGTTCACGGGCGAAGGTCCGCTGGTCGGCGCGGCTGAGCAGCAGCAGGGCCTCGGTGAGGTCGATCGCTCGGGCGTTGACGAAGTGGAGGCGGTCGACGAGCTCGTCGTTGCCGCGGCTCTGATCGTTGCGGGCCACGTCGAGCAGGGTCTGCGTGATCGCCAGCGGGGTGCGCAGCTCGTGGGAGGCGTTGGCGGCGAAGCGCTGCTGCTCGGCGACCTGCGCCTCGAGTCGCGCGAGCATGCTGTCGAAGGCGTCGGCGAGCTCGCGGAACTCGTCGCGGCGGCCTTCCAGCTGGATCCGGTGGGAGAGCGATCCGGTCGCGGTCATGCGCGCGGCGTTCGTGACGCGGGTCAGCGGGGCGAGCATCTGGCCGGCGAGGAGCCACCCGCCGACCAGACTGAACGCGAGCAGGAACGCCAGCATGAGCGTCGCCTTCGGAACGAACGCGTCGAGGAGGTCGGAACGGTCCGGAACGCGGGGACCGGGTCCTCCCACCAGGACGTCGGGCACATAGCGCAGCAGGAACACCCACACGACGGCGAGCAGCAACGCACCGGCGAGCATGACCAGACCGGCGTAGCTGAGGGTGAGCTTGAGGCGGACGCTCAAGCCCGGGGCTCTATCCAACGTCCCGTCCCTCGCGCTCCGTCTCGATGCGGTAGCCGGCGCCGGCGACCGTGGCGATGATCGAGGGTTCGCCGAGGCGCTTGCGCAGCGCCGAGACGGTGATGCGCACGGCGTTGGTGAACGGGTCGGCGTTCTGGTCCCACGCCCGTCTGAGCAGCTCCTCCGCGCTGACGACGCCGCCCTCGGCGGCGACGAGGACCTCGAGCACGGCGAACTGCTTGCGGGTCAGCGCGACGTAGCGGCCGTCGCGGTAGACCTCGCGGCGGAACGGATCCAGCCGCAGGCCGGCGATCTCTCGCACGGGCGGCCTGTGGTGGGCGCGCCTGCGGTCGAGCGCTCTGAGCCTGAGCACGAGCTCCCGGAGCTCGAACGGCTTGGTGAGGTAGTCGTCGGCGCCGAGCTCGAACCCGCTGGTCTTGTCGTCGAGCCGGTCGGCGGCGGTGAGCATGAGGATCGGCATGCCGCTGGCGGAGGCGACGATGCGTCTGGCGATCTCGTCCCCGGAGGGCCCGGGGATGTCGCGGTCGAGGACGGCGATGTCGTAGGCGTTGACGCTCAGCAGCTCCAGCGCGCTGTCGCCGTCGCCCGCGATGTCGGCGGCGATCGCTTCCAGGCGCAGGCCGTCGCGGATGGCCTCCGCCATGTAGGGCTCGTCCTCGACGATCAGCACGCGCACGCTGCGATGCTACGAGTTGGCGCATATCGCCGGCATATCGAAAACGACTTACGCGCCGGCAACGCCCCGCGACCTTGACCGGACGGCATGATCCGCACCGAACCGGCACGAACCGCAATCCCATGATCGAAAAGGGGGGTTCAGTTGTCTGAGGACAAGGGACTGATCAAGATCTCTGTCATGTACCCGTTTTCGGAAGGCAAGACCTTCGACATCGAGTACTACGAAGCGAAACACATGCCCATGGTGGCAGGATTGCTTGGAGCAAACCTGGTGAAATACACCATCGAGAAAGGTGTCGCGAGCGGAATTCCCAACCAGCAACCACACATGGCCATCGGAACATTCTATGTGAAGGATCTTGCCGAATACCAGGCAGCAACTGCTCCGAATCGCGATGCGATAACCGCCGACTTCGCGAATTACACGAATGCCACTCCGGTGATATTCGTCAGTGAAGTGGTTCGGTGAAGTATGCAACCTGCGGTGCGCAGGGAATCTCGACGCGCACCCGCGTGCCGCCGCCGGGCGGGCTGTCGATGACGATCGTTCCGTCGAGCGCCGCCACGCGGTCGGCGATCCCGCTGAGGCCCGAGCCGCGGTTCGCGTCGGCCCCGCCGACGCCGTCGTCGGCGATCTCGAGTCGCACGACGCCGTCGACGCGGCGGAGGGAGACCTTGGCAAGGGACGCCTGCGCGTACTTCGCCACGTTCGTCAGCGCCTCGGACACGACGAAGTACGCCGCGATCTCCACGGGCGGCAACAGGCGCTCGTCGTCGGCCTCGACCTCCACGGGCACCGGTGAGCGCGAGGCGAGCGCCGTGATGGCCGGCTCGAGCCCGCGATCGGTGAGCACTGCCGGATGGATGCCACGGGCCAGCTCGCGTAGCTCGGCGAGACCTGTGCGCAGCTCGGACTGCGCGAGGTCGAGCATCGAGGTCGCCTCGGTGTTGCCCTCGACCATGAGCCGGAGCCTGCCGAGCAACAGGTTCACGCTGACGAGTCGCCCCTGCGCGCCGTCGTGGAGGTCGCGCTCTATGCGTCGGCGTTCGGCGTCGCCGGCGTTGACGAGCCGGACACGCGACGCACGCAGCTCCTGCAGTCGCGTCACCAGCTCGGCGTCGAGGCGTGCGACGTGGCTCTGCAGCAGTCCGCCGAGGAACGCGAGTGGCAGCAGCGCGGTCACCCCGAACGCCAGCCACCAGAACAACGGCGCGTCGGCGGCCGTCCCGGCGGTCACGACGAGGAACGCGACGAGACCGCATGCGTAGACGGGCCTGAGGGGGACGCGGTCGAGCGGGTCGGCGCGCCGCCAGTGCTGCCGGAGTCGTGCGACGACCACGAGGAGCAGGACGACGTAGAGCGCCGTCTGGATGCCGGTCAGGGCGTTGGCCAGATCTGCGTCGCGCTCGACCAGCCACAGGTTCCTCGGGCAGTCGTCGCACGCCAGCTCCTGCGGTCCCGAGAAGAGCAGCGGCGGGATGGCGCCCAGGGTGAACAGCCCATAGCCCGCGAGCACGATCCTGCGGTCGGCTCCCCGTGGCAGCCGGCCCGTCGGGAAGCTCATGAGAAGGTGCAGGAACACACCGCCCCACAAGCCGCCGGCCACGAGCCCGAACGAGAAGGCGAGGGCCGAGTTCGCGAGCGAGATCGCCGCGACGCACCACGCGAAGCCGAGCGCGACCATGAGCATGCCGATGCGGCTGCCGGGCCGCCGGTGCGTGGCGTAGAGGCCGGTTCCGACGAAGCTCCATACCACGATCGGCCCGAGGACCGCCCAGGCGAGGTTCGCGTCCTCCCGGTCGCTCGTGAGCAGGATCACGAGCACGCCCGCGCTGCAGAGGACGGCGCCGAGCACGACGGCGCGCTGCCGCTCAGCGTTCATCGCGCGACCCTTCCAGAACGGCATGCGGCCTGCAAGCTGGACGCACGGCTCGGGTGCCCGTGCGCTTCGCGGCGACGACGCGGGCATATCGCCGGCATATCGAAAACCACATACGCGCCGGCAACACCCCGCTGCCTTGAATGGCGGCGTGCCCTACAGCCAGCCAGCACGAGCAACCACCCATCGGATCCGGATCCGCTGGATCCGCGTCGCCGTTCTGCTCGCCGTCATCTCGGCGATCGCCGCGGCCCTGAGCGACCAGCTGCCGGCGTCCTCGCCCTCGACGGCCACAGCACCCGTCGACGTCCCTCGCGGTGAGCGCCGCCCTGCGCTCGACCCGGCCGACGGTGCCGTCCCCGAGGGCGCGATGGTCAGTCAACCGCGTGGTGCGCTCGGCGAGGCTGACGGCGCCGTCCCCGACGGCGCGACGGTCTTCGACGACGAGATCCCGGGCGTCGGCAATCTCGACGCCGATCTGCTCGGCGCCCTGCGCCGGGCGGCAGCCGATGCCGCGGACTACGGCGTCGAGTTCTACGTCAACAGCGGCTGGCGCTCCCCGGAGTACCAGGAGCAGCTCCTCCACGGGGCGGTCTCGAAGTACGGCTCCGAAGCGGAGGCCGCCCGGTGGGTGGCCACCGCCGACCGGTCTGCTCACGTGTCGGGGGACGCGATCGACCTCGGGCCCTCCGAGGCCGCGTCGTGGCTGTCCGAGCACGGCGCCGGGTACGGGCTGTGCCAGGTCTACGGCAACGAGCCGTGGCACTACGAGCTGCGGCCCGCAGCCGTCGAGCAGGGCTGCCCTCCCGTCTACGCCGACCCTACGCAGGATCCGAGGATGCAGCAGTGACGCTGCCGGCCTAGGGCGGACCTCCAGGGACTGCGTGCTCGCCGGTCGCGAGCTGGTGGGCCGCCTCGCGCACGAGCCGCTCGGCCTCCTCGCGGCCCAGTCCCCAGCCGCGGATGAGGTCGACGGCGGTCGAGCGCACCTGGGCCACGATCACGCTGACCGAGAGATTCGAGGTCTGCTCGAGCACGAGCGTCGCCTGGGCGGCCGCGCGAAGTGCCGGCTCACGGACCACGGGCCGGCCGGCCGGGTCGCCGAGGTACTCGTCGAGCGTCCGCACCGTCTCGGCGAGGTCGCGCAGCGAGTCGGGCACCGGTGCCGGGACGTTGTCGCCGACGGTGAGCGCGCGCACCGCGCCGCGGCTGAGCGCCTCGACGCTGGTCAGCGCCGTGCGGATCTGGCTCGCTGCCTGCTCATAGCGTGCGAACTGCTCGCGGGTGCTGCCGCGGAACGGCGCCAGGTGCAGCATCTCACGCCCGGCGGTGACGGCGCTGTCGAGGTCGGCGAGGCGCAGGCCGTGCGAGCGCGTCCACGCTCGCTCGGCGAGCTCACGGTCGCGGCGCTCCAGCGCCCGGGCCACGTCCTCGAGCGTGCCGGCGATCTCCCCGAGCAGCGGTGCGGCGGCGCGGTGCACGGCCTCCACGGGGTTGCGCGGCAGCAGCGAGGTGACGGCGATCGCGACGATGCCGCCCAGCAGCGAGTCGAGGAAGCGCGCGCCCGAGAGGCCGGTCCCCGGCAGCTGGATCGTGACCACGAGCAGCGCCGACGCGGCCGCCTCTCCCACGAGCACCGTGCTGCCGCCGAACGCGATCGCGACGACCATCGCGCCGCAGACGACGGCGGCGATCTGCGCCGGCCCCGTGCCGATCACCACCACCAGGGCGTCCGCGATGCCGATGCCCAGCGCCACGCCGATCACCATCTCGACCATCGAGCGCCGGCGCTGGCCGAGGGACGCGCTGACGCCGATCAGCGCCGCGACCGGCGCGAAGATCGGACGCTCGTGACCGAAGATCTGCTGCGCGAGGATCCAGGCGGCAGCGGTCGCGAGGGTCGCCTGGGCGAGCCAGCCGACGTTGGTGCGCAGGCGCTCGGCGACGATGCTCGGACGCGAGCGTTCGACCGCCTCCTCCAGCAGCGCGGTCCCCCGCTCGCGTGCCCGCGCCGCGTGGTCGCTCCGTCCGCTGAGAGCCATGCCGGCCAGCCTAGAGCGATCGCCGCCGAGCGCGGCTAGGCCGGTCGGCCGGCGTACAGGACGCGCCGGAACGGCCACCGCTCGGCGATCCAGCGCGACACCGCCGCGTGCAGCGGCGCGTCGAGCTCGGCGACGTCGGCGCGGACCCAGGAGCGGACCTGGACGTCGTGGTCCTCGTCCTCCGCCGGATAGATGTACACGCAGCCGATGACGTCCTCGGTCCCGGGCGCCAGGACGGTGAACGTGAAGCCGGTGCGGTCGGCGAAGTCGCGCGCGTGGCCCTCGAGATCGCCGCGGTTGGCCTCGAGCGACATCCCCTCGGACGGCGGCCAGTCGCTCGACTCGAACCCCGGCGTCGCGTGGATGTGCGGGATGCTGGACGTCCACGCGGCGTGGTCGGATCCGTTGTGCTCGGGTCCGAGGGGGACGAGGTGGAACGCGGCCGACACCAGCTCGCGCGGCGGCTCGAACTCGGCGGGCACGAAGGCGGCGGCGCGCACGGCGCGAGGCTAGCGCACGCACGCGCCACTCCTGCCCGAACGGCGGCACCTCCGCGCACCGGACTGCTGGGACCATGGCGTATGACCCGCTCGACGAGACGCCGCCTGAGCTCCGTGCTGTGCATCGCCGCGAGCGCGGCGCTCGCCGCCGTCGGGCTCGCCGCAGCCACGACGACGCCCGACATCGGCTACGACCGCGGCTCGCCCCCGTACCGGGCGTCGCTCAACGCGCTCGACGTCCACGTGCCGGACGCGCCGTCGCGCGCCCCGCGGGCCGTCGTCGTCCTGGTCCACGGCGGCGGCTGGTCGCACGGCAGCAAGGAGTCCTTCGAGCAGGACAAGGCGCGCGCGCTGACCGACGCCGGCTACGTCGTCGTCAACGTCAACTACCGCCTCTCGCCGCACCGGCCGCCCGCCACGTGGCGGCCGGGGAGGATCCGGCATCCCGATCACGTCGACGACGTGGCCGAGGCGGTCGGCTGGGTCCACGACGAGATCGCCCGCTTCGGCGGCGACCCCGATCGGATCGCGCTGCTCGGCCACTCGGCCGGAGCGCATCTCGTCTCGCTCGTCGGCACCGACCCGAGCCACCTCGACGGCGCCGCGGTTCCGCGGTCCGCGCTGCGCGCGGTCGTGTCGCTCGACAGCGCGGCCTATGACATGCGCGGCCGGATCGAGCGCAGCCGCGGGGCGACCCGGCGCATGTACACGACCGCGTTCGGCAGGCCGCGCGAGGAGCGGCGCGACCCGCGCTGGCGGGCCGCGTCGCCGCTGATGCACGCCGGCGCGCCGGACCCGCCCGAGCTCGTGGTCACGCAGCGGCGCAACGCCCGCCGCCGCGCCGAGGCGACCCGCTTCGCGACCGCGCTGGGGCAGCGCGCCGGCGACGTGCTCGCGCTCGACTACGACCACGCCGCGATGAGCCGGCGCCTCGGGTCGGCGGACGACCCCGAGGGGCTGACGGACGCCGTGCTCGCGTTCCTGGCGCGCGAGCTGGGCTGAGTCTCCGTCGTACGCATGGGCTTGGGCGCATGCGCACCCCTGCGGACGGCATGGCGTGACGCTCCGCGTGGTGATCGGGCTCGAGTCGCTCACCGGCGCGGGCGGGACCGAGTCCTACGCCATGACGGTCGCGCGCGAGCTCCAGCGGCTCGGCCACGAGCCGATCCTGAGCGCGGCGGAGCTGGGGCCGATGGCCGACCACGTCGAGCGCGACGGCATCCCGCTCGCCCGCCGGGAGGCCGAGCTGCCGGGCGGCTGCGACGCGGTGCTCGCCAACGACGCGATCGCCGGCGCGACGCTCGCCGCGCGCTACCCGCAGGCGCGCCTGGTCCACGTCGCGCACTCCGACCTGCACGACCACCAGCTGCCGGTGCTCGCGGACGGCGTCGTCGACGCGGTCGTCGTGATGTCCGACCGGATCCGGCAGCGCGTCGCCGCGCTGGCCCTCGATGCGCCGATCGTGCGCCTGCGCCAGCCGATCGACACCGAGCGCTTCGCCCTCGGCGGCCCGCTCGCGGAGCGGCCGCGGCGTCGGGCTGACCCGGGGCTACATCTCCACCAACGTCGTGCGCCGGGAGCGCTGGCTGGCGGCCGCCGGCGCCGTCCGCGACCTGCTGCCCGCGCATCCGACCTGGGCGCACCTCCGCGTGATGGGGGAGATGGCCCGCCGCGACCCCGTCTGGACCTACGCCCCGCACGTGATCGTGCGCAACCGGACCTCGAGCGGATGGATGTACCACCTGGGCGACCGCCCGCGCGACCACGCGCGCATGCACGTCGAGCTGATCGACGGGATCGACCGCGTGCTGCGCGAGCTGCTGCCCGACCGCGGGACGGCGCCCCTGCGCACCGCGCTCATGGGCCGGATGTACGAGATGGCGGCCTCCGGCCGGATCGTGCGCCAGATCAAGTGCGGCGCCGGAACCGCCCCGCGCAGCGAGGTCGCCCTGGCGGCGAGCGTCGCGCGTGCCTACTGGCGCTCCCTCGCGTTCTGGCGGGACGCCCTGCCCGCGCTGCTCGTCCCGGCCGCGGTCGAGCGCCGGCGCGTCCGCCGCCGCGCCCGGCCGGGGGCGGGCCCGGGGCCGCTCGACCCCGTGGCGTGCGCCAGCGCGCTGGAGGCGGATCTGCCGGCGACGTTCCCGACCCGTCACGCGCTCGAGCTGCGCGCGACGGTCCACAACCGCGGCACGGCCGTGCTCGCCTCGGCCGGCGCGCATCCGGTGCGGCTCTCCTACCGCTGGCTCGACGCCGAGGGACGGGTCGTGCTGGAGGGCCTGCGCGGCGAGCTCGGCCGCACGCTGCCACCGGGCGACGCCGCGCCGGTGACCGCCGGCCTGCTCACGCCGTGGGACGAGGGCGACTACGAGCTGCGCGTCTCGCTCGTCCAGGAGCACGTGCGCTGGTTCGACGACGTCGACCCCGCCAACGGGCTGCGCGTGCCCGCGCGCGTGCGCCACCCGCGCTGAGGCGCGTCAGGCGCCGAAGGCCGCGCGGGCTGCGCGCAGGCCGGCGGCGCTGCGCTCGGCGAAGCGGGTGGTGCCCTCCTCGCGCAGCTCGCGCGCGGCCTCGACCAGCGCGCCGAGCGCGGCGAACGCGAACGCGCCGCCGACCGAGATCCGCGCGACGCCGGCGGCGGCGAGCTCGGCGACCGTCGGGCCGCCCGCGCGCATCAGGACGTTGACCGGGCGCGAGACCGCCGCGACCACGGCCCGGACGTCCTCGATCCGCGTCAGCCCCGGCGCGTAGAGCACGTGCGCGCCGGCCACCTCGTAGGCCTGGAGCCGCGCGATCGTGTCGTCGAGGTCGTCGACGCCGCGGATGTGGTTCTCGGCCCGGCCCGTGATGACGACGGCGGCGCCCGCAGCGTCCACCGCGGCGGCGACGCGGGCCGCGGCGGCGTCCACCGGGTGCAGCGCCGTGCCGCTCCAGTCCTCGATCGAGCAGCCGGCGAGCCCGGCGGCGGCGGCGAGCCGGACCGTCTCCGCCACGCCCGCCTCGTCGGCCGCGTAGCCGTCCTCGAGGTCGGCCGAGACGGGCACCGTCGTCGCCCGGACGAGTGCGGCGGCGTGCGCGATCGCCTCGTCGCGCCCGACGGTCCCGTCCGGCCGGCCGAGCGTCGCGGCGAAGCCGCTGCTCGTCGTGGCCAGCGCCGCGTAGCCGAGGCTCGCGAGGATCCGGGCCGACCCGGCGTCCCACGCGTTGGGCATCAGGAGCGGCTCGCCGGGGCGGTGCAGGTCGAGGAAGGCGGACATCGGACCATGAGAGCACAGCTACGATCCGGCGGGTGACCGTCGAGCTCGACGCGCTGGCCTTCCGCGAGGCCGCGCCGGCGGACGCGCCCCGCGTCGCGCCGGTGATGGCGGCCGGGTTCGACACCTACCGCGCGTTCGCGCCCGCGGGCTGGCAGCCGCCCCCGGTCGAGGCGTTCGCCGAGCGCATCGCCGGGCGCCTGGCGGAGCCCGGCGTCTGGTGCCTGCTGGCCGAGGACGCCGCCGGCGTGGCGGGCTACGTGGCGTTCCTGCCGGCCGCCGAGGCGCGCCGCCCGGTCCCGGATCCGCGGCTCGCGCACTTCTGGATGCTCTTCGTGCGCTCCGCGTGGTGGGGGACGGGGCTCGCGCGCCGGCTGCACCGCGACGCGTGCGCGGCCGCGACGGCGCGCGGCTTCACGGCGATGCGGCTGTTCACGCCCGCCGATTCGGCCCGCGCCCGCCGCTTCTACGAGCGCGAGGGGTGGACGCTCGCCGACGGCCCCTACGCCGACGACGAGATCGGGTTCGCGGTCGTCGAGTACCGCCGCACGCTCAGCTGACCCGCGCGGCGCGCACGGCCTCGGCGAGCAGGCGCACGCCGGCGCGGATGGCCGGCTCCGGCAGCTGCGGGTAGCCGAGCAGGAGCGTCGGCGGATGCTCCTCCCCGGGCTCGTAGTCCCCGAGCACGCCGAACTCGATCCGCCGCCGCGCCGCCTCGCGCCGGACCGCCTGCTCGTCGTCGGCCGCCGGGAGCGCGACCGTCACGTGCAGCCCGGCGGCGATGCCGCGCACGGTCGCCTCCGGCAGCTCGGCGGCGAGCGTCGCGACCATCGCGTCGCGCCGCGCCCGGTAGCGGGCGCGCATCCGCCGCAGGTGCCGGTCCAGCTCGCCGCGGCGGAGGAAGTCGGCGAAGGCGAGCTGCTCGATCCGGGGCGAGCCCTGGTCGGCGAGCTGCTTCTCGTGGCGGACCGCGTCGAGCATCCCTGGCGGCACGACGATCCAGCCCAGCCGCAGCGCGGGGGCGAGCACCTTGCTCATCGTGCCGGCGTAGACGACGCGGTCGGGGTCCAGGCCCTGGAGCGCGCCGACCGCCGGGCGGTCGTAGCGGTACTCCGCGTCGTAGTCGTCCTCGATCGCGATCGCTTCCGCGGCGCGCAGCCACGCCATCAGCGCGGTCCGCCGCTCGGGCGCGAGCACGACGCCGGTCGGGTGCTGGTGCGCGGGCGTGAGCACCACCGCGTCCACCCCGGCGCGCTCGAGCCGGTCGATCCGCATCCCGAGCTCGTCCACCGGGACGGGCACCGGCTCCAAGCCGGCCCGCGCCGCGATCTGGCCACCCTCCCAGCTGCTCGGGTCCTCCAGGGCGATCCGCCGCGCGCCGCGCGCCACGAGCGCGCGGCACACCACGTTCAGGCCCTGCAGGAAGCCGCCGGTGACGACGACGCAGCGCGGGTCGGCGACCACGCCGCGGACGCGCCCGAGGTACTCCGCCAGGTCCGCGCGGAGCGCCTCGACGCCGCACGGGTCGCCGTAGCCCAGGTCGGCGTCGGTCATCGCCGTCACCGTGTCGCGCACCGACCGCAGCCACGCGGCCCGCGGGAAGGAGGAGACGTCCGGGCGCGTCGGCCGGAAGTCGTAGCGCGCGGCGGGGGCAGGCCGGGTGGCCGCGCCCGGCGCCGGGGCCGCCTGCACCGCCGTGCCGTCCGCGACGCGGGGCTGCGCGCCCTGTCGGAGCGCGAGGTAACCCTCGGCCGCCAGCTGCGCGTACGCGTCGACGGCCACGCGGCGCGACACCCCGAGCTGCCGCGCGAGGTCGCGCGTGGACGGCACCGGCGCGCCGCTGCGCAGCCCGCCCGAGCGGATCGCGCGGCGCAGCTGGTCCTCGATCTGCGCGCCGAGCGTGCCCGGCGCGTCCCGGGAAACCGTGAGCAGGAGCTCGTACGGCCGGCTGGTCTCGTCCACGTTCCGAACGTTAACTGGTCCACTCGCCGGCCGCTCGACTGGATCTGTTCACGGTACCAGTGCGTCGGCACCATCCTGTCCATGACCGCCTTCACCTCGACGCCGGGCGCGCTGCGCCTCTTCGCCTGCTCGATCCTCGCCCGGCTGCCGCTGGCCATGCTCTCGATCGGCTGGCTGGTGCACGTCGAGCACCTGACCGGCTCGTTCGCCGCCGCCGGTGCCGTCGCGGGCACGCTGGCCGTGGCCCAGGGCGTCGGCGGTCCACTCCTCGGGCGCCTCGCCGACCGCCGCGGTCAGACCGCCGTCCTGTGCGGCTCGGCGCTGGTCGCCGGCGCGGCGCTCGCCGCCGGCGCCGTCATCCCGGCCGACGCGCCGCTGGGCGCGCTGCTCGCCGTCGCCGCGCTGCTCGGCGCCTCGACCCCGCCGGTCGGCGCCTGCATGCGCACCCTGCTCCCGGCGATGATCTCCGACCCCGCCGCGCTGCGCCGCGCCTACACGATCGACGCCGCCGCCGTCGAGCTGACGTGGGCCTCCGGCCCGCCGCTCGTGCTGCTCGCCGGCGCCGTCTGGAGCACCGGCGCGGCGCTCGCCGCCGCCGGGGCGGTGCTCGCCGTCGCCACGCTCGCCTTCGCCGCCTTCCCCGCCTCACGCGCGTGGCGCCCCGACCCGGCCGCCGCCCGCCCCGCCGGCGGCGCGCTGCGCAGCCCGGGGATGCGCACGCTCGTGGTCGTCCTCGCGGGCACCGGCGTGCTCTTCGGCAGCTTCGAGGTCGCCGTCGCCTCCGCCGCCGAGGCGCTGCACGAGACCGCGGCGGCGGGCTGGCTGCTCGGCCTCTGGGGTCTGGGCTCGCTGATCGGCGGCGTGGCCGCCGCTCGCGCCGGCGGCGCCGCGCGCACCGGCAGCGGGCTCGCCCTGCTGCTCTGCGCCCTCGCCGCCGGCCACGTCCTGCTCGCCGCCGTCGCCGGCAGCCTGCTCGCGCTCGCGGCCGTGACGGTGCTCGCCGGCACGATGATCGCGCCGACGCTGGCGACCCCGCTGGCCATGGTCGAAGACATCGCGCCCGCGGGGACCGCGACCGAGGCGTTCGCATGGCTCGCGACCGCCATCGCCGTCGGCACGTCGGTCGGCGCCGCGGGCGCCGGCTCGGTGGCCGAGGCGGCCGGTCCGGCCGCGACGTTCGTGCTCGCCGGCGGCGCCGCCGGCGTCGCGGCCGTGGTCGCCGCGCTGCGCGCCGGCACGCTGACCGCCGCCCCCGAGGTGCTGGCGCCGGCCGCCGTGCCCGCCGCCGCGTGACCGCGGCCTACGATGCGGGGCTCCATGCGGCGCCCCGCCTCCGAGACCCGGGAGCACGTCCTCGCCGTCGCGCGCGAGCTCTTCTACTGGGAGGGGATCCGGGCGACGGGCGTCGACCGGATCGCGGCCGAGGCCGGCGTGTCCCCGACGACCCTCTACCGGCTGTTCGCCTCCAAGGACGACCTGGTCGCCGCCTACGTCGAGCGCGAGGCCGCCGGGTACCGCGCTTGGTTCACCGCGGCGGCGGGCGCTCCCGAGGCCGATCCGCGGGCGCGCGTGCTCGGCCTGTTCGATGCGCTCGCCGCGCAGGTCGACCCGAGCGTCTGCCGCGGCTGCCCGTTCCTGATCGCGCTCGGCGAGCTGCCCGACCCGGCGCACCCCGGCCACCGGCACGCGGCGGAGCTCAAGGCGTGGGTGCGGGACGCGCTGCGGGCGCTCGCCGTCGCGGCCGGCGCCGCGGAGCCGGACGCGCTCGCCGACCAGCTTGCGCTCCTGATCGACTGTCTACGGCTCGGTCCAGGCGCTCGGCGGGACGGCCCGGCGCGGCACGCCCGCGCGGCGGCGGAGGCGCTCATCGCGTAACGTGATAGGGAACGATCCCTATCATCATCAGGAGCGAGCATGATCTTCGTCGCGGGAGCGACCGGCAATGTCGGCAGCGAGCTCGTCCGCGTGCTCGTCGGACGCGGCGAGCCGGTCCGCGCGCTCGTCCGCGCGGGGCGCGAGGACGCGCTGCCGGCCGGCGCCGAGCCCGTCGCCGGCGACCTCACCGACCCGGCGGGCTTCGAAGCGGCGCTCGACGGCGTCGACGGCGCGTTCCTGCTGAGCGGCTACGCGAACGAGGAGGCCACGCTCCGGGCGCTCCGTGACCACGGCGCGTCGCGCATCGTGCTGCTGTCCTCCAGCTCGGTGCCGGGCGAGCCGGACAACGCGGTGACGGCCTACCACGCCGCGTCCGAGGCCGCGGTCGCCGCGTCGGGCCTCGCCTGGACGGCCCTGCGGCCGAGCAGCTTCATGGCCAACACGCTGCGCTGGATCCCGCAGCTGGCGCAGGGCGACGTGGTCCGCGAGCCGTTCGCGGACGTCCCGATCGCCGTGATCGATCCGGCCGACGTCGCCGCCGTCGCCGCCGAGGCGCTGCTCGGCGGCGCGTACGACGGCCGCGCGCTGCGCCTCACGGGCCCCGAGGCCCTCCTCCCCGCCGACCGCGCCCGCATCCTCGGCGCGGTCCTCGGGCGCGACCTGCGGCTCGAGCCGATCCCGGACGACGTCGCACGCGCCGAGATGGCGGAGCAGATGCCCGCGGCCTACGTCGACGCGTTCTTCCGCTTCTTCGTCGACGGCACCGTGGACGAGACGGTCGTGCTGCCCACGGTCGAGGAGGTGCTCGGCCGGCCCCCGCGCACGTTCGAGGCGTGGGCCCGGGACCATGCGGGGCGGTTCATGCTGTAGCCCGTGGAATGGCTCCTCGCCGCCGCCGTCGCCCTGCTGATCGCCTACGCCGGCCTGGTGGCGGCCCTCGTGGCGCGGGGCCGGCGCGGCGACGCCCGTGCGCTGGCGGGCTTCGTCCCCGACTGCGTCGTGCTGTTCCGCCGCCTGCTCGGCGACCAGCGCCTGCCGCGGCGCCGCCGGCTGCTGGTCGGCGCGCTCGTGCTCTACCTGCTCTCGCCGGTCGACCTCGTCCCCGACTTCATCCCCGTGGCCGGACAGCTCGACGACGCGATCGTCGCCGGCCTGGTGCTGCGGCTGGTCCTGCGCGGCGGCGGCGCGGCGCTCGTCGAGCAGCACTGGCCCGGCCCGCAGCGGTCGCTGCGCGTGGTGCTGCGCCTCGGCGGCCTCGCCTAGGCCGCGCGCAGCTCGGGCCGGCCGGTGCGCTCCGCGTAGGACAGCGCGACCTGCAGGAACGCCTTGCCCGCCGGTGACTGGCGCCGCTCGGCGCGCCACACGAGCGCGACCGGCCACGTGAGCCGCTCGGGGCCGATCGGACGCAGCTCGATCGGCGGGCCGGGCTCGGCGGCGACCGAGCGCGGCAGCACCGCGACGCCCAGGCCCTTGCTCGCCAGCGCCCGCACGGCCGCCATCTCCGTGCAGACGAACGCGTTGCGCGGCTCGAGGTCGAGCCGGGCCATCGTCCGCTCGAGTCGCCGCCGCAGCGCCGAGTTCTCGCGATAGGCGATCAGGTCCTCGGCGGCGAGTTGCTCGAACGTCACCTGCGGCGCCGCGGCCAGCCGATGGCCCACCGGGAGCGCGACGACGATCTCCTCCTTCCACAGGAGGGTCGCCGCGAACTCGTCGCCGAGCGCGTCGGGGTCCAGCGCCGTGAAGGCGCAGTCGAGGGCGTCGGCGCGCAGCGCGGCGAGCACGTCGTCCTGCGTGTCCTCGACCATGTGGACGGCCACGCCCGGATGGGCGGCGCGGAAGTCGGCGAGCATGCCGAACAGGTCGTACGGTCCGGTCGGGTAGACGCCGCCGATCCGCAGCTGCCCGCTGAGCAGCCCGGACAGCTCCTCGAGCTCGTGGTGCAGGCCGTCGACCTCGTCGAGCACGCGCTGGGCGTAGCCGAGGATCACCCGCCCCTCGGCGGTCAGCTCGACGCTGCGGCTCGTGCGCCGGAACACCTCGACGCCGAGCTCCTGCTCCAGCCTCCGGATCTGCTGGGAGACGGCCGACTGGGTGAGGAAGAGCTCGTCGCCGGCCCGCGTCAGCGACCGGTGGCGGGCGACGGCGGCGATGGTGCGGAGGTGGCGGAGCTCCATGGCACCGATCGTGCCACGACCCGGTCCAGAAGTCGAAGTCATGCTCCTGCTGGCAGCCATCAGACTGCCTGATGGATCTCGTCACCGTCGGGACCCAGTCCGCGACCACGTGCCGGTCGACCTCGACGAGAGGGGCTGCGGAGTACGCTCGTCATCGCGACGAACGAGTCCCGCTTCGTCGCCCACGTGGAGACCGACCTGCAGGACCTGCCGCTCGTGCGCTGCAACGCCGGAGATCTCAACCAGGTGCTCCTGAACCTGATCGTGAACGCGATCCCCGCCGACGTCGGGCGCGGGACGGGCCAGGGCCTGGCGATCGCGCGGACGCTCGTGGTCGAGCGCCACGGCGGCACGCTGACGTTCGAGCCGCTGCCCGGCGGGACGAGGTTCGAGGTGCGCATCCCGCTCGCCGGAGTGAAGACGAGCGCGGGAGCGGTCCGGTGACCGCGTCCGACCGGCTGCCCCGCGTGCTCTGCGTCGACGACGAGCCGAATGTGCTCGAGTCGCTGCGCGACTCCCTGCGCCGGCATTTCGAGGTCGTCGTGACCACGAACGGCTTCGAGGCCCTGCGGCTGCTCGTGGAGGCGCCGTTCGACGTCGTCCTGACCGACATGCGCATGCCGATGCTCGACGGTGCGAGCTTCCTCACCCTCGCGCGCGACCACGCCCCCCACACCGTCCGGCTGCTGCTGACCGGTCAGGCCACGCTCGAGGACGCCGTGGTGGCGGTCAACGAGGGCGGGATCTTCCGCCTCCTCACCAAGCCGATCGGCCGCGACGACCTCGTCGCGGCGCTCCAGGCTGCGGTCGCGCACCGCCGGGGAGCGGTCGGCCGCAAGGACGCCGACAGCCGGGCGCTGCAGGGCACGATCAGCGCGCTCCGCGCCATCGCCGCCGCCGCCGACCCGGGAGCGGCCAGGACCGAGCGCGTGCGCCTGCTCGCGCTCGAGCTCGCCGCCGCGGCCGGCGTCTCGGCGCGGCTCGACGACCTCGCGCACGCGTGCGATCTCGTCGGCCTGGGGGCCGTGTCGCTCTCCCCCGAGACGCGCGCGCACGTGACCCGCGGGCTGCGGCTCGGGCACGCGCAGATCGAGGAGATCGAGCGGTTTCCCGAGCTGGCGGAGCCGTTCGTGCGGCCGATCCCGCAGCTCGCCGGCGTCGCCGCGCTGCTCGGCGAGGCGGGCCGGCCGTTCGTGCCGACGACGCCCGGCATGGCCGGCACGGCGCCTGGCGCCCGGGTGCTGCGCATCGCGCTCGACTTCGAGCTGCTCGAGCGGCAGGACGTGCCGCCGTCGTCGGCCGTGGCGACGCTCCGCGCGCGGACGGGGCGCCACGACCCGGGGCTGCTCGACGCGCTGGCGCGCGTGGTCAACGCCTGAGCGCGCGCACGGTGGCGAGCGTGTCGGCCTCGGCCGCCGGCTTGTCCTCGCGGTAGCGCTTGACGCGCGCGAAGCGCAGCGCCACGCCCGACGCGTAGCGCGACGACGCCTGCACGCCGTCGAACGCGACCTCGACGACGAGCTCGGGCCGCACGTGCACGGCGATCCCCTCGCGGCCGGTCTGCAGCGCGAGCAGCCGCTCGGTCTGCCACGCGAGCAGCTCGTCGGTCAGCCCCTTGAAGGTCTTTCCGAGCATGGCCCAGCCGCCCGTGGCCTCGTCGCGGGCGCCGAGATGGAGGTTCGAGAGCCGGCCGCGGCGGCGCCCATGGCCCCACTCCGCCGCCAGCACGACGAGGTCGAGCGTGTGGACCGGCTTGACCTTGAGCCACGTCGCGCCGCGCCGGCCGGCGGCGTAGGGCGCGTCCAGCGCCTTGACCACGACGCCCTCGTGCCCGTCCGCGAGCGCGGCGTCGAATGCCGCTTGGGCGGCGGCGGCGTCCGGCGCGATCGTCCGCGGGATCCGGTGCGCGGCGGGCACGACCGCGGCAAGGACCTCGCTGCGGCGGGCGAGCGGCGCGTCGAGCAGGTCCTCGCCGTCCGCGTGGAGCACGTCGAAGAACAGCGTCGCGAGCGGCACCGCGCGCGCCGAGCGCGTGCCGAAGCGCGACGCGGTGACCTGGAACGGCTCGGGCCGGCCGTCGGCGCGGAGCGCGATCGCCTCGCCGTCGAGCACGAGCGCGCGCGCCGGCAGCGCCCGCGCGACGGCGACCACCTCGGGCAGCCGCGCCGTGACGTCGTCGAGCGTGCGCGTGAAGATCGCGACGTCGCCGCCGTCGCGGTGCACCTGCACGCGCGCGCCGTCGAGCTTGTGGTCGACCGCGACCGGCGGGGCGGCCTTCGCCAGCGCGGCCTCGACGTCGACGGCGGTGCCCGCGAGCATCGGCGCGAGCGGGCGCCCGACCTGGAGCCGGATCGCGTCGAGGCCCGGGCGCCCGTCGGCCAGCGCGACGGCGGCGACCGCGGCGAGGTCGCCGTGCAGCATGAGCGCGCGGCGCACCGCCGCGACGGGCACCCCGGCGGCCTTCGCCACCGCGTCCGTCATCACACCCGCCAGCGCGCCCTGGCGCAGCTCGCCGCCCAGGATCCGCACGAGGAACCCCTGCTCGTCCGCGTCCGCGCGGGCGAGCAGCGCCTGCACCGCCGCCCGGCGGGCGGCGACCGAGCCCGGCCCTCGCAGGGCGCCCACCGCGCCGAACGCCGCCTCGACCTCGGCGACCGTCAGCCCGCCGGCGGCGGCGGGGGCGGGCCGCTCCCGCAGCAGCGCCCAGCCGACGCCGATCTGGCGCTGGGTCAGCTCACCCGACAGCCACGACACGACGGCGGCGACCTCGGCGGGGCCGGCCGCGCGCAACAGGTCGGCGAGCGCGGCGATCTTCGCGGTGCGCGACGGCGTCGCCGCCACGGCGGCCGAGGCGGCGACGAGCTCGCGCAGCTGCACACTCAGATCATGCCGTCGAAGCGCCGCTCGAGGTAGCGCGCCAGGTCGGGCCCGTCCGGGTTGCCGATCACGTCGGCGATCCAGGCGCGGCGCTCGAACTCGATGATGCCGAGCTCCCAGACGCACGAGAGCGCCGACTCCGGCGCGGGCTCGAGCGCGTCGATCTCGGCGCCCGCGTAGATCCGGGCGTGCAGCTCGTTGACGTCCTGCCACCAGTAGACGAGCGCGATCGGGAAGCGCGCGTCGTGGGCGATGGCGAAGGCGGCGCCGTGATGGTTCTCGTCGACCCGCGGCAGGCTCGCGGCTGCGAGCTCGCGCGTGCGCTCGACCAGCGCCGGGCGCACCCCCTGCTCGGTCGCGGCGAGGGCGTAGAGCTTCAGGCGCCAGTCGCCGAGCTGCTCGGTGGCGACGAACGTGCCCTGGCGCGGGTGGTACGCGTTGGCGAGTGGGGCGATGGCGACGTGCATGCCCCGATCATGGCGGCGGCCGGGGCGCCTTCGGGCTGGTCCCGGCGCACGGCGCCGCATTGGCCTCATCGTGCTGCACGCGATCCTGCCGCAACGTGCGCTGGAAACCGGTGCGAGCGGGTACCAGATTGCTGACAGCGGACCGCTCATAGGGAAGGGTTCCGGTGCCGATACCGTCTATGCAAGCATGATCAACGCGCACGTCGACATCTCGAGGGGCCTCGACGGCGAAGCCGTCGTCCTCGCGTGCTTCGATCTGGGCGAGGAGCTGCTCTCCGCCTCCGCGCATGCCGTCAAGGCCGGCTCGGCCGAGCGCTTCCGGACGGCGGACATGTCCGTCGACGACGTGCTCGAGCTGCGCGAGCTCACCGCGCTCGCCGACGAGCTCGCCGACCTGGCGCTGCGGCCGGGCATGCGCACCGTCGTCCTCCGCCCCGCACGCCTCACGGTCTACCGGGGCGCGCTGGCGCACTTCGTCGAGTCGCGCGACGAGGCCGATTGGCTCCGCGACGAGGACCGCGAGCCCCTCGCGCTCGTGCGCGGCCTGCTGCTCCCGCTCGAGGAGCTCGCGGCCGACACGCTCCGCGCCGCCCTCACGGGCGAGCCGGTCCACCGGAACTAGTGCCCCCCGCACCCCGCCGGTCGCGGGGTGCACGGCAAGATCAGGGGGTCGGCTCAGGGGGATCACGCATGCCGCCGGGGGGTGTCCTCGCGGAGCATGGCGTGCATGCCGACCCCCACCACGCTCGCGCTCTTCGCCGCCGCCACCGCGGTGCTCCTGCTGGTGCCGGGGCCGTCGGTCCTGTTCATCGTCGCCCGCACCCTCGAGCACGGCCGCCGCGGCGGCCTCGTCTCCATGCTCGGGGTGGAGACCGGCGCACTGCTCCACGTCGCCGCCGCGACGGCCGGCGTCTCGGCGCTGGTCGCCGCGTCCCCCGCCGCACTGCTCGTCGTCAAGTTCGCCGGCGCCGCCTACCTGCTGCTGATGGGCGTCCGCGCGCTGCGGCGCCCGGTGGAGCTGACGCTCGGCGGGCGCGCGTCCGGGAGGCTGTTCCGCCAGGGCCTGCTCGTCGACGCGTTCAACCCGAAGACCGCGATGTTCTTCCTCGCCTTCCTGCCGCAGTTCGTCGACCCCGGTGCCGGGGCCGTGGCCGGGCAGACGCTCGTGCTCGGCCTCTGCTTCGTCGCGCTCGCCACGCTCAGCGACGGCGGGTACGCCCTGCTCGCCGGGGCCGCCGCCGAGCGCCTGCGCCGCAGCAACCGCGCCCGCAGCCGGCTCCGGCGGGTGAGCGGCGTCGCGTACGTCGGCCTGGGCGCGCTCACCGCGCTCTCGCCTGCGTGACCACCGGATCGGCGGAGGGACCCGGTACGGTCCGGGCATGTCCGGGACGGCGGGCGGAGCGATCGCGCAGCGCGTCGTGCTGCCGCTGACCACGGCGGTCCTCGGCGCGAACGTCGTCGGCGCGGTCGTCGTCTTCGCGTTCCTGGCGTGGGTGCTGCCGCTGCCCGACGTCGCCGACGAGGGCCGCGCGCGGATCACGAACGCCGCCGCGCTCGCCGGCGGCATGGCGGTCTCGATCCCGCTCGCGTTCGCCTGGTGCGCCCGGCACGTCCTGCCCGGCGCGCGCTGGCTGCGCGAGGGCCGGCCGCCGGATCCCGGCGAGCAGCTCGCGACCCTGCGCATGCCGCTGCGGCTGCTGCTCGTCCAGGCCACGCTGTGGGCCGCCGCCTGCGCCGGCTTCGTCGCGCTCAACCTGCAGTACGGCGGGCGGCTGGCGGCCGCGGTCGGCATCACCACGGTGCTCGGCGGCGCCGTCACGTGCGCGCTCGCCTACCTGTTGACCGAGCGCATCGCCCGCCCCGTGACCGAGCTGGCGCTCGCCGACCGCGTGCCCGACGAGCCGGCGCTGCCCGGCGTCGCGGCGCGGGTCCTGCTGGCCTGGGCGCTGGGGACCGGGGCGCCGGTCCTCGGCCTCGGCCTCGTCGGGCTCGCCGAGGCCGCCGGGATCAGCGCGTCCCCGCCCGACCGCCTGGCGGCGACGATGGTCTTCCTCGGCGCGACGGCGCTGCTCGCGGGCTTCGCCGGGATGGTGCTGGCCGCGCGCTCGGTCGCCGAGCCGGTCGAGCGGGTGCGGCACGCGATGACGGAGGTGGGCCGCGGCGGGGACGTGCCGCGCGTGGCCGTCACCGACGGCAGCGAGGTCGGGCTGCTGCAGGCCGGGTTCAACCGCATGGTCGCCGGGCTGGAGGAGCGCGAGCGCCTGCGCGACCTGTTCGGTCGCCAGGTGGGCGAGGACGTGGCGCGCCGCGCGCTCGAGCGCGGCGTCGAGCTGGGCGGCGAGGAGCGCGACGTCGCCGTGCTGTTCGTCGACCTGGTCGGCTCGACGCAGCTTGCCGCCGAGCGCCCGCCGGCCGAGGTCGTCGCGCTGCTCAACGCTTTCTTCGGCACCGTCGTCGCGGTCGTGGGCGCGCACGGCGGCGCCGTGAACAAGTTCGAGGGGGACGCCGCGCTGTGCGTGTTCGGGGCGCCGCTCGCAAGCGACGACGCGCCCGGCGACGCGCTCGCCGCGGCGCGCGCGCTCCGCGACGCGCTGCGGGAGGCCGTGCCCGAGGCCGACTTCGGCATCGGCGTCTCGGCCGGACGGGCGGTGGCCGGCGACATCGGCGCGGCCGAGCGCTTCGAGTACACGGTCATCGGCGACCCCGTCAACGAGGCGGCGCGGCTCACCGAGCTGGCCAAGGGGGAGGAGGGGCGCGTGCTCGCGTCCGGCACGACGCTCGCCGCGGCGGCCGGCGCGGCCGAGCGCGCGTGCTGGACCGTGGGCGAGTGCGTCACGCTGCGCGGGCGGCGCCGCGAGACGCGGCTCGCGCGGCCGGGCTGAGAGGATCCCGGCGTGCCCGAGCCGGTCATCCTCGTCGACCCGCTGCCGCGGACGCTCGACATGATCTGCGACGCGGAGACCCGCGCACGGCTCGAGGCGCTCGGCCGGCTCGTGGTGAGCGACGCCGAGCCGATGCCCGCCGCGACGGTCGACGCGCACCTGCCCGAGGCCGTGGCGATCCTCGGCCAGACCGACCTGCCGGCGGAGCGGCTGGCGCGCGCCGGGCGGCTGCGCGCGGTGATCAACGTGGAGGGCAACTTCCTCCCCAACGTCGACTACGCCGCGGCGCGCGAGCGCGGCGTCCATGTCCTGGTCGCCAGCTCCGCGTTCGCCGTCCCGGTGGCCGAGGCGGCGCTCGGCATGGCGATCGACCTCGCGCGCGGGATCGGCGCCGCCGACCGCGCCATGCGGGCCGGGCGGGAGCGCTGGGGCCTGGAGGCCAACGCGGGCGCCTTCCTGCTCTCCGGCAGCCCGGTCGGGATCGTCGGGCTCGGCGACCTCGGCCGCGCGCTGCGCCGCCTGCTCGCGCCCTTCGGGTGCCCGGTGCGCGTGTACGACCCGTGGCTGCCCGCGGCGGCGATCCGCGCGGCGGACGCCGAGCCGACCGGGCTCGACGACCTGCTGCGCGCGTCGCGCGTGGTCTTCGTCTTCGCCGCGGCCACGAGCGACAACGAGCGGTTCCTCTCCGAGCGCGAGCTGCGCCTGCTCCCCGACGGCGCCGTCCTGCTGCTGATGAGCCGGGCCGGCGTGGTGGACTTCGACGCGCTCGTGCGCGTGGTGGGCGAGGGCCGGCTCCGCGCGGCCGTCGACGTGTTCCCGGAGGAGCCGCTCGCCGCGGACCATCCCGCGCGGTCGCTCGAGGGCCTGCTGCTCTCCCCGCACCGCACCGGCGGAATGCCCGAGGCGTTCCGCGAGATCGGGCGGCTCGCCGTCGGCGACCTCGAGCTGGTCCTCCGCGGCCTGCCGCCCGTGCTGTGCAAGCGGGCCGAGGCCGAGACGGTCGGCCGCATGCGCAGCCGGCCCGTCGATCGCTCCTGACTCACACCGGAGGCCCTTCGCGCGTTGCACGCGCGTGCGCCTCTACGACTACGCCGGCTCCGGCAACTGCTACAAGGTCCGCCTCCTGCTCGCCCTGCTCGGGCGCGAGTACGAGCGGGTGCCCGTCGACATCTTCGCGGGCGAGACGCTGACCGCCGCCTACGGAGCGCTGAACCCGCTGCGCGAGACGCCGGTGCTCGAGCTGGGCCCGGGCGCGGTGATCGCCCAGTCCAACGCGATCCTCTGGTACCTCGGGCACGGCACGCCGTTCGTGCCCGACGACCTGCTCACCCAGTCGCTGGTGCTCCAGTGGCTCGCCTTCGAGCAGGAGCGCGTCATGGGCGGGATCGGCGCCCCGCGCTTCCGCCGGCTGACCGGTCGCCCCGAGATCCCCGGCCGCCTGGAGGCCGGCGCGGAGGCGCTGGCCGTGCTCGACGCCCACCTGCGCGATCGGGCGTGGCTCGCCGGCGACGCCCCGAGCATCGCCGACGTCTCGGTCTTCGGCTACGCCCACGTGGCGCACGAGGCCGGGCTCGAGCCCGGCGAGGGCGTCCACGCGTGGCTCGACCGCGTGCGCGCGCTGCCCGGGTTCATGCACGATCTCGCGCCCTACGGGGAGAACGCGCGGCCGGGCGCGGGCCGGTCGATCTACGGCTGACGTAGGCTCTCCGGCGTGGGCGCCGGAGGGGCACACGACGACGGGCGGCGCGCCGCCCGGGCCGGGCTGCGCACGGGCGCCGGGCGCGCCGGCGCCCGCGCGCACTTCCGGTCGATGGGGATCGACCCCGAGCGGCTCGACGGCCCGATCGTCGGCATCGCGGCGACGTGGACCGGGACGATGCCGTGCAACCTCAACCAGCGCGAGCTGTCCGACGCGGCCGCGGCGGCGGTGACCGCCGCCGGCGGCGTCCCGCTCCCGTTCAACACGATCGCGGTCTCGGACAACCAGTCGCAGGGCACGCAGGGGATGCGCGCCTCGCTGATCTCGCGCGAGGTGATCGCGGACTCGATCGAGCTGATGACGATCGCGCACGACTTCGACGCGCTGCTCTGCATCGTCGGCTGCGACAAGACGACGCCGGCGGCGCTGATGGCGCTCGCGCGCGTGGACAAGCCGGCGCTCCTGCTCTACAGCGGCCCGCAGCGCGCGGGCCGGCTGGACCGGCGCGAGCTGACGATCCTCGACGTGTGGGAGGCGGTCGCGGCGCACGAGCGGGGGCTGATCGAGCGCGGCGAGCTCGACGCCGTCGAGCGCGCCGCGTGCCCCGGGCCGGGCACGTGCGCGGGCCAGTTCACCGCCAACACGATGGCCGTCGCGATCGACTGCCTCGGGCTCACGGAGCCGGGCGACGGGCTCATCCCGGCCGCGGACGCCGCCGCGAAGGCGGCCGCCGCGACCCGCGCCGGGACGCGCGCGGTGGCGCTCGCCCGCTCGGGGCCGGGCGCACGGGCGTTCCTCGACGGCCGCGCGCTGCGCAACGCGATGGCGGGGATCGCGGCGAGCGGGGGCTCGACGAACGGCGTGCTGCACCTGCTCGCCGTCGCCCGCGAGGCCGGCGTCCAGCTCACCCAGGACGAGCTGACCGAGCTGGCCCGCGCCACCCCGGTGCTCGCCAGCCTGTCGCCCGGGGGGCGCCACGTCGCCGAGACGTTCCACCGCGCGGGCGGCGCCCCGGCGCTGATCCGCGAGCTGATCGCCGGCGGCCACCTGGACGGCGACGCGCCGACCGTCGCCGGGGCGACGCTCGCCGAGGCGACCGCGGGCGCACCGGCGCCCGACGGCGACGTCCTCTTCCCGCGCTCCGCGCCCTACAAGCCGGAGGGCGCCCTGCGCACGCTGCGCGGCAACCTCGCGCCCGACGGCGCCTTGACGAAGCTCGCCGGCACGGAGCGCACGCGGCAGTCCGGCCCGGCGCGCGTGTTCGACGACGAGGCCGCGTGCGTCGCCGCGGTGCGCGACGGGCGGGTGGCCGCCGGGGACGTGCTCGTCGTCCGCTACGAGGGGCCGGCCGGCGGGCCGGGGATGCGCGAGATGCTCAGCGTCACCTCCTCCGTGGTCGGCGTCGGGCTCGGCGAGTCGGTCGCGCTCGTCACCGACGGGCGCTTCTCCGGCGCCACGCGCGGGCTGATGGTCGGCCACGTCGCGCCCGAGGCGGCGCGCGGCGGGCCGCTCGCCGCCGTCCGCGACGGCGACGTCATCACCATCGACACCGACACCGGGGTGCTCGCGGTCGCCGTGGACGACGCCGAGCTCGCGCGCCGCATGACGGGCTGGACGCCGCCGCCCGGCCCCGCCTCGGGCGTGCTCGCCCGCTACCGCGCGTGCGTCGGCTCGGCCGCCGACGGCGCCGTGCTGGGAACGCCCTGATGCAGGCGCTCGTGCTGCGCCCGGGAGCGGCCGGGACGACGGCGGTGGCGGAGATGCCGGCGCCGTCGCCGGGGCCGGGCCAGGTGCTCGTGCGGCCCGTCGAGGTCGGGGTGTGCGGGACCGACCGCGAGATCTCGGAGGGCTGGTTCGGCATCGCGCCCGCCGGCGAGGAGCGGCTCATCCTCGGCCACGAGCTGCTGGGGCGCGTCGAGGCCGGCGGCCACGGCTTCTCCCGCGGCGACCTCGTGACCGCGACCGTGCGGCGGTCCTGCGGGCAGTGCGGGGCGTGCGCGGCACACGCGCCGGACGCGTGCGAGACCGGCGACTACAGCGAGCACGGCATCACGCGGCTGCACGGCTTCGCCGCCGAGCTGGCGGTCGTGGACGCCGAGCACGTCGTCGCCGTGCCCGAGGCGCTCGGCGGGCTCGGCGTGCTGGCCGAGCCCGCGTCGATCTGCGCCCGGGCGATCCGCCACGCGCACGCGGTCGGCGGCCGGCAGCCGTGGCGCCCGGGCCGCGCGCTCGTGTTCGGGGCCGGGGCGATCGGGATGCTCTGCACCGCGTTCCTGCGGCTCGAGGGGCTCGACGTCTGGACCACCGCGCTCGGCCCCGCCGGCGGCGAGAAGGCGCGGCTGGTGGCGGAGTGCGGCGCGCGCTACGTCTCGGCGCGGGAGACGCCCGCGGCGGCGCTGGCGGCCGAGGCCGGCGGCTTCGACGTCGTCATCGTCGCCGCCGGCGACGCCCAGCTCTCGCTCGACGCGCTCGGCCTGCTGCGCCGCAACGGCGTGGCGATCCTGCTCGGCATCGACGGGCACGAGCGCGACGTCACGCTTCCGGGGCCGGTGATCGGCGTCGACGCGATCCTCGGCAACCGCGCGCTGCTCGGCAGCGTGAACGCCCACCTGACGGACTGGCACGCCGCCGTCGAGCAGCTCGCGGCCGCGCGGCGCCGCTGGCCCGACGCGCTGGACCGCTTCGTCGGCCTCCGCACGGGCCTCGACGACTTCGCCGCCGCCTTCGCCTTCGGCGGCGTCAAGGCGACGCTCACGCTCTAGAGCGACGCGCGGAGGATCGCCGCGAGGTCGGCCGGCTCCGGGCGCCGCGGCGCGATCACGAGCAGCCGCTCCTGCTTGAGCGCGCCCTCCACGAGGGCCGGGACGTCCCCCTCGTCGTAGCCGAACGTCCCGATTCCGGCGGGGGCGCCGACGTCGCGCATGAGCGCGCGCAGGGCGTCCGGCAGCGCGTCGGGGCCGCTCGCCGGCGCGCCCGTGAGGAGCGCGGCGACGTGCTCGTGGCGCTCCGGCGCCGCGTCGTAGGTGAAGCGGAACGCGGCCGGCGCGGTGACGATCACGGAGTGCCCGTGCGGGACGAACGGGTGGTCGTCCGGGTAGCCCGGCGGCGCGTACTCGTGCTTGAGGCCGGCGATCGGGTACGCGCACGCGTGCGGGATGTGCACGCCGGCGGAGCCGAAGCCGACGCCGGCCATCGTCGCGGCGAGCATCATCGCGCCGCGGGCCTCGACGTCGTCGGCGCCGGCCACCGCCCGGCGCAGGAAGCGGCCGCCGTACTCGAGCGCCTTGGCCGACCAGACGTCGGCGACGGGGTTGGCGCCCTGGTAGGGCGGGCGGTCGTCCGGGCGCGCGGGCCGCGGCCGCGCGTCGTAGGGGCGCGAGAGGTAGGACTCGGCGGCGTGGCACACGACGTCCAGCCCGGCGGACGCGGTCACCTCGGCGCCGAGCGTCCGCGCCAGCTCCGGGTCGACGATCGCCTGGGCCGGGCGCAGGTAGCGGTGCGAGATGCCGGTCTTGAGCTTGAGCTCCGGGATGTCGAGCACGGCGACGGTCGTCGCCTCGGAGCCGGTGCCCGACGTCGTCGGGATCGCGAGGTGCGGGCGCAGCGGCGACGGAGGCTTGCACCCCCCGCCGACCGGCGGGTTGACGTAGTCCATCACCGGCGCGGGATGCGAGACGACGAGGTCGGCGACCTTCGCGGTGTCGATCGCCGAGCCGCCGCCGACCGAGACGAAGCCGTCGACGCCCGCGTCGCGCGCGAACGCCGCGGCCTCCTCGAACGAGGCGAGCGTCGGCTCGACGCGCGCGCGGTCGTGGACGACGACCGCGATCCCCGCGGCCTCGATCGCGGCGCGCACGCGGTCGGGATGCCCGGCCGCCGCGACCCCGGGGTCGGTCACGAGCAGCGCGCGCGTGACGCCGAGGCGCGCGAGCTCCCAGCCGGCGTCGGCCGCCGCGCCCGGCCCGAACTTCACCGGCGTCGCCTCGAGCGTGAAGATCGTCTCGCGGCCGCTCATGCCAGCCGCTCCAGCGCGGCGCGCAGCGGGGCCGGGAACGGGACCGGCCGCCGCGTCGCGCGGTCGACGAAGACGTGCACGAACCAGCCCGTGGCGGCCGGCTCGGCCGCTCCGTCCTTGAACACCGCCAGCTCGTAGCGCACGCTCGAGCCGCCGACGTGCCCGGCGCGGAGCCCGACCTCGACCGCGTCGGGGAAGGCGATCGCCGCCGTGTAGGCGCAGTGCGACTCGGCGCACAGCCCGATCACCTCGCCGCGCTCGGGATCGAGCCCGCCCTCGCGGATCAGCCACGCGTTGATCGCCGTGTCGAAGAAGGCGAAGTAGCGCACGTTGTTCACGTGGCCGTAGACGTCGTTGTCGTCCCAGCGGGTGGCGATCGGGTGCAGGTAGGGGAAGGCGTCGCGTTCCACGGCGGGCCGGGTCCTCGTGCGTCAGGCGTCGCTGGACTCGGCCCAGAGGTTGATGCCGGCGTCGACCGCGTGGCGGTCGATCTCCGCCAGCTCCTCGTCGGAGAAGTCCAGGCGGTCGAGCGCGGCGACGTTCTGCTCGAGCTGCGCCACGCTCGACGCCCCGACCAGCGCCGACGTGACGCGCGGGTCGCGCAGCGTCCACGCGATCGCCATCTGGGCCAGCGCCTGCCCGCGGCGCTGCGCGATCTCGTTCAGCGCGCGCACGCGCGCGAGGTTCTCGTCGGTGAGGAAGTCGCGCTTGAGGAAGCGGTCCTGCGCCGCGCGCGAGTCCTCGGGGACGCCGCCGAGGTACTTGTCGGTGAGCATCCCCTGCCCGATCGGTGAGAAGACGATCGTGCCGATCCCCTCGTCGCCGACCGCGTCGAGCAGCTCGGGCTCGATCCAGCGGTTGAGCATCGAGTAGGACGGCTGGTGGATCAGGACCGGCGTGCCGAGCCCGCGCAGGATCCCCGCCGCCTCGCGCGTGCGCTCCGCCGAGTAGGACGAGATGCCGGCGTAGAGCGCCTTGCCCTGGCGCACGGCGTGGTCGAGCGCGCCGAGCGTCTCCTCCAGCGGCGTGTCCGGGTCCAGCCGGTGCGAGTAGAAGATGTCGACGTAGTCGAGCCCCATGCGCGCGAGGCTCTGGTCGAGCGAGGCGAGCAGGTACTTGCGCGAGCCCCACTCGCCGTAGGGACCGGGCCACATGTCGTAGCCCGCCTTGGACGAGACGACGAGCTCGTCGCGGTACCCGCGCAGGTCGGTCGCCAGGATGCGGCCGAAGTTCTCCTCGGCCGAGCCGGGCGGCGGGCCGTAGTTGTTGGCGAGGTCGAAGTGGGTGATGCCGAGGTCGAAGGCGCGGCGGACGATCGCGCGCTGGTCGGCGAGCGGCTTGTCGTCCCCGAAGTTGTGCCACAGGCCGAGCGAGACGGCGGGCAGGTGCAGGCCGCTGCGGCCGCAGCGGCGGTAGGGCATCGTCTCGTAGCGGTCGGGCGCGGGCACGTAGGTCATGCCCGGCACCCTACGAGCCGCCGGCCCGCTTGAGCTGCGCGGTCAGCGTCTCGAGCGCCCGCTCGGCGTCGCCGGCGGCGGTGCGGGCATCGCGGGCCGCCTCGTCGGCGGCGGCGGCCTCGGACTCCGAGCGGTGCAGCGTGCGCTGCGCCTCCTCGAGCCGCTCGGCGGCCTCCGCGGCCGCGCCCTCGCGCTCGTCGGCCTCGGCCGCCAGCCGCTCGTGCTCCTCGCGCGCCTCCTCGACCCGCTGCTCGAGCTCCGCCCGCCGCTCGGCCTCTCGCTCGGCCTCGCGCTCGGCGTCGGCGGCCGAGCGCTCCTCGCGCCGCTTCCGCGCCCGGGCGGCGGCGTCCGGATCGGGCTCGGCGAGGCCGTCGCCTTCGTCGCCCTCCGCGATCCGGCCGGCGCGGAGGCGATCGGCCTGATCGGCGTCGGCGAGCGCCGCCTGCAGCAGGGCGCGCACGCGCTCGACCATCGGCTCGGACAGCCTGCGCCCGTTCGGCTTCGCCTGCTCGCGCACCGCCTTGACGAGCTCGCCCGTGGCCTGGCGGTGGGCCGCCATCGCCTCGCGCAGGCCCGAGCCGGGCGCCGCGGACTCGTCGCGCAGGGCCGCGGCGACGTCGAGCCACGCGCCCATCGCCTCGGGCTGCTCGCGCGCGAAGTGGTTGAGCGCCCACGCGGGGGGCGTCGGCTTGGGCAGCTTGGCCAGGGCGGCCGCGCCCTCGCGGTCGCCCGCCTTGCGCAGCGCCTTGGCGAGCCGGGTCCGCTCGGCGACGAAGTCCTCGAGCGGGACGGCCTGCAGGTGGTCGGCGGCGTCGTCGCGATCGCTCACGCCGTCCATTGTGCCGCGTGCGGAGTACGGTCACGGGCGATGACGGGCACGGGGTGGCTGCGGCGTGGGGCGATCTACCAGGTCTACCCGCGCTCGTTCCAGGACGCCGACGGCGACGGGATCGGCGATCTGGAGGGCGTCCGGCTCCGGCTCCGCTACCTGCGCGTCCTCGGCATCGACGCCGTGTGGCTGTCCCCGTTCTACCGCTCCCCGATGGCCGACTTCGGCTACGACGTGGCCGACCACGTCGCCGTGGACCCGATCTTCGGCAACCTCACCGACTTCGACGCGCTGTCCGACGACGCGCAGCGCGTCGGCCTCAAGCTGATCCTCGACTACATCCCGAACCACACGTCGATCGAGCACCCGTGGTTCCGCGATCCCGGCAAGCGCGACTGGTACCTGTGGCACGAGGGCGAGCCGGGCACGCCGCCGAACAACTGGGTGAGCAACTTCGGCGGCCCGGCCTGGACCTGGGACGACGCGCGCGGGGCCTGGTACCACCACGCCTACCTGCCCGAGCAGCCGGACCTGAACTGGCGCAACCCGGAGGTCCGCGCGGCGATGCTCGACGTGCTCCGCTTCTGGTGCGCGCACGGGGCCGACGGCTTCCGCGTCGACGCCCTGCGCCAGAGCATCAAGGACGACCGCTGGCGCGACAACCCGCCCAACCCGGACTGGCGCGAGGGCGACGACCCGTACGCCCGGCTGATCCCGGCGCACTCGACCGACCAGGACGAGGTGCTCGAGCTGGTGGCCCTGATGCGCGCGGCGATCGGGCCCGACCGGGCGCTGATCGGGGAGCTGTATCTCCCGATCGAACGGCTCATGCGCTACTACGGCGCCGGGCTGGACCTCCCGACGAACTTCCACCTGATCTCGACGCCGTGGGACGCGGCGGCGGTGGGCGAGCACGTCGCGGCCTACGAGGACGCGCTGCCCGACGGCGCGTGGCCGAACTACGCGCTCGGCAACCACGACCGCTCGCGCGTCGCCTCGCGCGCGGGACCGGCGCAGGCGCGCGTGGCCGCCGTGCTGCTGCTGACGCTGCGCGGCACCCCGACGCTCTACTACGGCGACGAGCTCGGCCTGCGCGACGCGCCGATCCCGCCCGACCGCGTGCAGGACCCGTGGGAGCGGCGCGTGCCGGGCCAGGGTCTCGGGCGGGATCCCGTCCGGACGCCGATGCCGTGGTCCGCCGAGCCGAACGGCGGGTTCTGCCCGCCGGACGTCGAGCCCTGGCTGCCGCTCGGCCCCGACCACGAGCGGCTGTCGGTCGCGTCCCAGCAGGGCGACCCGGGCTCGCTGCTGACGCTCTACCGCCGGCTGCTGGCGCTGCGCCGCGCGGAGCACGCGCTCGCGCTCGGCTACTGGCGCGGGCTGCATGCCGACGGCGGCGTGCTCGCCTACGTGCGCGGCGGGCGCTTCCTGGTCGCGCTCAACTTCACCGCCGAGCAGCAGCGCGTCGCGCTCGGCGAGCTCGCCGGCGAGGTGGTGCTCAGCGCGCGCGGCGACGCCGACGGCGGGCACGTCGCGCGCGAGCTGCGCCTGGCGGGCGACGACGCGGTCGTCGTGCGCCTGAGCTGAGCCTCAATCCACCGATTCTCGCGGCGCCTCCCCGTCGTGGATCACGGCCCAGCGCCGATCGGCGGCTTCCAAAGGGGACCACCCTGAGGTTGCGCCGCCGATCGACCCTGGACCGCGCCCACGACGGGGATGCATCCACGATGATCGGTGGATCGAGGCTGAGCAATACTTGCGCGCCATGCGCCGCTTCCTGCCCGGGCTCCTGATCCCGTTCGTGCTCCTCCCGGCCGCGCCCGCCGCCGCGCAGGGCAACCCGTGGCTCGAGCGCCGCGTGCTGAACATCGCCCACCAGGGCGGGGAGGACGAGTTCCCGTCGAACACGCTGTACGCGTTCAAGCGCTCGGTGAAGGCCGGCGCCGACATGCTCGAGCTGGACGTCGGGGTGACGAAGGACGGCAAGGTCGTCGTCTCGCACGACACCACGCTGGACCGCACGACGAACGGCAGGGGCACGATCGCCTCGAGGACGCTGCGCCAGATCCGCCGCCTCGACGGCGCGTACTGGTTCGCGGCCGGCGACGACGCCTACCGTCACGACCGCAGGCGGCGGGCCTACCGGCTGCGCGGGATCGCGACCGGCAAGCGCAAGCCGCCCAAGGGCTACACGCGCGCCGACTTCCGCGTGCCGACGCTCGCGCAGGTGCTGCGCGCGTTCCCGCGCACGCCGGTCAACATCGAGATCAAGGGCCGGACGCCCGCGGAGGCCGACGCCGAGTACGTCGCCAACGCGGAGACGCTGGCGGCGCAGCTGCGCGCGTCGCCGCGGCGCGACCTGATCGTCGTCTCCTTCCGCCAGGCCGCGGTCGACCGCTTCCATCAGCTCGCGCCGGCCATCCCGGTCGCGCCGGGCGTCGACGGCTCGGCGGCCTTCCTGCTCGGCGGCGGGTCGCCCGGCGACGGCGTGGTCGCCTTCCAGCTGCCGATCACCTACGACCTCGGCGGCACGGTGCTGGACGTCACGACGCCCGAGAACGTCGCCAAGGCCCACGCCGCAGGCTACGCCTGGCACACGTGGCTGAGCGCCGACGGCGAGTCGCCGGCGACCTGGACGAGCCTGATCGACTGGTGCGTCGACGGCGTGATGACGGCGCGTCCGAAGGCGTTCGAGCGCGTGCTGCGCGACCACCCGGCCCCGGAGGCGTGCCGATGATGGACCTGGACCCGGTCGAGATCCGCATCCTCGGGTGCCTGGTCGAGAAGCAGCGGACGACGCCCGACCAGTACCCGCTCAGCCTCAACTCGCTGCGGCTCGCCTGCAACCAGACGACGAACCGCGACCCGGTCGTGCAGTACGACGAGCCGATGATCCGCGAGGCGCTGCACCGGCTCAGCCAGCGGCGCTACTCGCGCCTGGCGAGCGGGCACACGAGCCGCGCCTACAAGTTCCGCCACCTGCTCGACGAGGCGCTCGGCATCGACGCGGGGGAGCTCGCGGTGCTCGCCGTGCTGTTCCTGCGCGGCGCCCAGACGCCCGGCGAGCTCAAGCAGCGCACGGACCGGATGCACGGCTTCCCCGACCTGCCGTCGCTGCAGGCCGCGCTCGACGGGCTCGTGGAGCGCGACTTCGCGCTGCGCCTGGCCCGCCGGCCCGGGCAGAAGGAGGAGCGCTACGTGCACCGCTTCTCCGAGGAGGCGGAGGGCGCGCCGCCGGTCGAGGAGGCGCCCGAGCCGCTCGTGGCCGCGCCGCCGCGGCCGGCCGCACCGGTGCCCCCGCCGCCGCCGATCGCGGCGGACGACGGGCGCGTCGAGCGGCTCGAGGCCGAGCTCGGCGCGCTGCGCGACGAGGTGGCGTCGCTGCGCGCCGAGCTGCAGGCGCTGCGCGACGAGCTGGGGGCCTAGGGGACCGGCCGAAGATCGGGTACTGTTCGCGCCTGTTCGGAATCGTTCGGAGTTGAGGGGGCGGACGTGAGGCGGGCGTACGTGGTGATCGTGGCGGCGACGGCCGCCGTGCTGCTGTGGGCCGTGGCGGCGAGCGCCGCTCCGCCCACGCCGTACACGGCGGGCAAGGCGGTGAAGCTCAACGTGCTCGGGGAGTGGGCGCACCCCGACGACGACACGAGCATCATCGGTCCGTGCGGCGTGTGGCACGACCGCTACGGGATCCGCTGCGGGATCATCATGGTCACCCGCGGAGAGGGCGGCGGCAACGCCGTCGGCTCGGAGATCGGCCCCGACCTCGGGCTGCGGCGCGAGAACGAGGACCGGGTCGCGCACTACCGGTCGGGCACGGTCGACATCTTCAACCTCGACCGGATCGACTTCTTCTACAACACGAGCGCGCCGCTGACCCAGGCGTTCTGGGACCGGGAGGGCTCGACGCTCGAGCGGGTCACGCGGATCATCCGCATGACGCAGCCCGACGTCTACATCGGCTTCAACCCGTCGCTCGTCGTCGGCCACGGCAACCACCAGCAGGCCGGGCGCTACATCTGGGAGGGCGTCAAGGCGGCGGCCGACCCGACCATGTTCCCCGAGCAGCTCACGGGCCCGAACGCGCTCAGCACCTGGCAGGTCAAGAAGGTCTTCTCCGGCGGCTTCACCGGCGGCCCGACGCAGGGCACCGGCGGCAACACGAGCGATCCGCACTGCACCACGGGCTTCGTCCCGGCGGCGACGAACACGAGCACGGTCGCCGGCGTCTGGACCGGCTACGACTCGCCCTACAAGTGGCCCGCAGGAAACCTCCAGGGCATCCGCGCCGGACAGCCGAAGAGCTGGGCGCAGGTCGCCGCCGAGGGCTCGCGCGCCTATCCGACGCAGAGCCGCGTCATGTACCAGGACACGGCGCTGCCCGGCTGCTCGCGCTTCGGCATGACCGACTCCTACGTCCCGTTCCAGCCGAACGTCGGCGCGGACGGCACGACGCCGAACCCGGCCGCCGGCAAGGACGACGCGATCTTCGACGGCGCGACCGATCCGGATCCGGGCGGGCTCCCGCTCGGCACGCTCGAGTACCTCGAGCTTTCGGACTTCTTCAATGCGCCGGGCGCGCCCTTCGACGTGACCGTGCACCTGCGCTCGGGCAAGGGCACGCTGGCCGCCGGCAAGGTGGACCTCCGCGTGCCCGCGGGCTGGGGCGTCGACGCGGCGTCGAAGGACGTCGGCGCCGTGACGACCGCCGGCGAGACCGAGGTCACGTTCACCGTGACGCCGGCGGCCGGCGCCACCGTGAACAGCGACTACCGGATCTCCGCGCTCTACACGACCGGCGCGCTCACCGGCTACACCGAGGACGTGGTGCGCGTCGTGGCGCCGGTCGAGGGCCGGTTCCAGCGCTGGGGCAAGTGGGCCGAGTACGACACCTGGCTCACCGCGACGGCGCCGGCCGCGCTGCGCGTCGGCCGCTCCGGCGCCGTCCAGCCGATCCCGATGGGCGGCACCGTCACCGTGCCCGTGGTGGTCCACAACTGGTCGGACGCCACCCAGGACGGCGACGTGTCGCTGACCCTGCCCGCGAACGTGACGGCGGACGCCACGTCCAAGCCCTATGGGCCGCTGGCCCCCGGCGCGGACGAGACGGTCGAGTTCGAGCTGACGAGCGCGCACCCCACGCTCCCCACGCCCCAGACGGCCGACGTCGGCATCACCACGAGCTTCGGCGCCGAGGCTGGCGCCACGGAGACGCTCCAGCTCTCGATCCTGCCCACGACCGCGATCCCCGCCGGCGCGGCGCCGACGGTCGACGGCACGCAGGGCGCGGGCGAGTACACCGGTCCGGCGCTCGACGTCGGCCGGCGCTGGGAGGGGACGAACTGCGACCCCGTCGGCACCGACTGCGGCACCACCGGCTCGGTCGGCGACCCGGCGACGAGCACGTTCGCGAAGGTCCAGCGGTCGGGCGACGACCTGTACTTCTTCGTCCACGTCCGCGACGACTTCCAGAGCTACGCCGTCACGCCGAGCGAGTGCGTCGCGCACTGGCTGGCCGACTCGGTGGAGTTCCTGATCGACCCGCGCGGCAACTCGTCGGAGCGCAACACGGACACCGCGTCGACCTTCAAGCTCGGCGTGTTCCCGTTCACCAACGATCCGTCGAACTCCAACGGCAACGGGGTCAACGGGCCGTGCTGGTCGCGCGACGCCGACAACCACCAGGGCTACGCGACCGGGCCGCTGCAGTCGAAGGTCGCGGACGCTCCGAACGCGCCGGGCGTGCAGGTCGCGTCCTCGGCGACGTGGGTGGGGAGCAACGCCGTCTCGACGCCGCACGCCTATGCGGGCGGGGGCTATGACCTCGAGGTCAAGATCCCGATGGCGATCCTGCCCGCAGCGGTCGACCCGGCTCGCATGGGGCTCAACATCACGCCCTACGACAACGACGACAACAGCGCGAACGGCGTGCTGCGTCACATCGACCTGAACCAGACGCGCGTCGCCTGGTCGGCCTTCGGCAGCGTGCAGTCCGACCCGTACCGCTGGGGCGTGGCGACGCTGCCGGGCTACACGCCGCCCGCGGGCCGGCCGACGGTGGCGCCGGACGCGAACGTGTCCAACCCGAACCTCAACGGGGTGCTGTCGCCGCAGACGATCGCGCAGTCGGCGCACGACGGCGTGCCGATCGCCGGGCGCGTGCCGGCGCCGGCCGGCGACCGGATCACGAGCCTCGCGGCGACGCTCGCGGCCGGCTCGGCGGAGCTCGACATCACGGCCAGCGGCCCGGGCACGGCGTGGGTCTACCTCTGGTCGGGCGTCGAGGGCCAGATCCCGGTGTGGGCGACGAGCTGCTCGCCGGCCGACGACCCGCCGCCGGACTACGGCATGACCGCGTGCGCGGCCACCGACGGCGGCGTGCCGCCGTGGGGCACCGACATGAGCGGCCGCGTCGTCGCGCGCAAGCTCGCGATCCCGATCGCCACGGGCGCGCAGCACGTGTCGATCCCGCTCGACGCGGCGGCGCGGGCGAGGCTCGCGGCCGACGGGTCGGCGCTCGTGTCGTTCGAGACGGCCGCGGGCGAGGTCCAGGCGTTCGACGCGCCGCTCGCCCAGCCGTCGCTGTTCGTGCGCGCGGAGCGCGGCGGCGGCCCCGGCGGGCCGGCGCTGCGCCTGGCGGCGGACGTCGGCGGGACCGCCGGGTTCCCCGGCACGCCGACCGGCACCGTCCAGTTCAAGCTCGACGGCGCGAACGTGGGCGCGCCGGTGCCGCTCGACGGCGCAGGCCGGGCGCACCTCGACCTGCTCGGCGTCGACCTCGCCAAGGGCCACACGGTGACGGCCGACTACAGCGGCGACGGCGACTACGTCGCGCGGTCGGCGAGCGCGAGCGTCGCCGGGACGCCCGGCCCGCCGAGCCCGCCCGGCAAGCCGGCGGTGCTCACGGTGCAGTGCCGGCTGACGGCGCCGAAGCGGGTCCGCTGCACGATCCGGCAGGCGGGCACGCCGAAGACGCGGATCACCGTCCGCGCCCGCCTCGCCGGCAGGCGCAAGGCGGTCACGCGCAGCGGGCGCGGCAAGGTGTCGGTCACGGTGCGCAGCCGGAAGCGGATCAAGCGCGGCCAGAAGGTGCGGCTGCGGATCACCGCGGCCGGCCGGACGACCCGGCTCAGCGTCAAGCCGGCGCGCGGCGGGAGGTGACCCCGGCGCGGCAGAGGCTCC
This sequence comes from uncultured Solirubrobacteraceae bacterium, assembly GCA_963827335.1. Classification (GTDB taxonomy): domain Bacteria; phylum Actinomycetota; class Thermoleophilia; order Solirubrobacterales; family Solirubrobacteraceae; genus DASQMT01. The sequence continues at coordinate 532,645 of CAWHAP010000015.1, read as the reverse complement.
CGGCCCAACGCCGGCAGGACATCCTGCGCGCCGTGCGCTCGGGTTCCACGCACGTGTCCGAGCTGGCCGGGAGCTTCGGCGTGTCGGAGATGACGGTCCGCCGCGACCTGCGCGCGCTCGCCCGCGAGGGCAAGCTCGAGCGGGTGCGCGGCGGCGCGGTCAACGCCAGCACGGAGCGCCCGTTCGCCGAGACGGCGGTCGAGCGCTTCGAGGCGAAGGACCGCATCGGGGCGGCGGCGGCCCGCCTGGTGCGGGACGGCCAGACGGTGATGATCGACATCGGCACGACGACGCTGCAGGCGGCGCACCACCTGCACGGGCGCGACATCACGGTCATCACGACGAGCCTCGCGGTCTACGCGGAGCTCGAGCCCGATCCCGCGATCGAGCTGATCCTCCCCGGCGGGGTCGTGCGGAGGAACTACCGCTCGCTCGTCGGGCGTGCTCGCCGAGGACGCGCTGCGCCAGCTCAAGGCGGACGTGCTGTTCCTGGGCACGAGCGCCGTCGATCCCGAGCTGGGCGTGTGGGACTCCACGATGGTCGAGGTGCCGATCAAGCGGGCGATGATCGAGGCGGCCGAGTCGGTCGCGCTGCTTGCCGACGTGGAGAAGTTCTCGATGGCGGGGCTCGTGCGCGTCTGCGACGCGGGCGCGCTCGACGCGATCGTCACCGACGCTCCGCTGCCCGCGCCCTGCCTGCCGGCGGTCGAGGCGACGGGGATCGAGGTCACCGTCGCATGAAGCTCACGATCGTGGGCGGGGGCGGCTTCCGCGTGCCGCTCGTGTACGGCGCGCTGCTCGAGAAGGCGGAGCGGCTCGGGCTCGACGAGGTGGTGCTGCACGACGTCGACGCGGGCCGGCTGGAGCGGATCGGCATGGTGCTCGAGGGCCTGGCCGCCGAGCACGGCGCGCGCCTGCCGTTCCGGTCGACCACGGTGCTCGACGACGCGGTCGAGGGCGCGGACTACGTGTTCAGCGCCGTGCGCGTCGGGCAGCTCGAGGGCCGCGTGGTCGACGAGAGCGTGCCGCTCGGGCTCGGCGTGCTCGGGCAGGAGACGACCGGCCCGGGCGGGATCTGCTTCGCGCTGCGGACGATCCCGGCGATGGTCGCGCTCGCCGAGGCGATGGCGGCCCGCGCGCCCGGCGCGTGGCTGATCAACTTCACGAACCCGGCCGGCATGGTCACCGAGGCCGTCCAGCAGGTGCTCGGCGACCGCGCGATCGGCGTCTGCGACTCCCCGTCGGGGCTGTGCCGCCGGGCTGCCGCCGCGGCCGGGCGCGACGCGCGCGAGCTGTGGTTCGACTACTTCGGGCTCAACCACCTCGGGTGGCTCAAGGGCGTGCGCGACCACGACGGGGAGCTGCTCGACGGGCTGCTCGCGGACGACGCGGCGCTCGCCGGGTTCGAGGAGGGGCGGCTGTTCGGCGGGGACTGGCTGCGCTCGCTCGGGATGATCCCCAACGAGTACCTCTACTACTTCTACTACGCGTCCGACACGGTGGCCGCGATCCGCGAGCGCCCGGAGTCGCGCGGCGCGTTCCTGCTCGAGCAGCAGGCGCGGTTCTACGCGGCGGACGGCGAGCAGCCGGCGGCCGCGCTCGCCGCCTGGCGCGCGACGCGGCACGACCGCGAGCGGACGTACATGGCCGAGGCGCGCGACGCAGCGGGGGACGAGGGCGAGCACGCGGCCGACGAGAACGGCGGCTACGAGCACGAGGCGATGGCCGTGCTCGAGGCGATCGCGCTCAACACGCGCGCGGTCCTGATCCTCAACACGGCGAACCGGAGCAGCCTCGGGTTCCTGGACGACCGCGCGGTCGTCGAGGTGCCGGCGGTGGTCGGCCGGGCGGGGCCGCTCCCGGTCGCGGTCGGGGAGGTCCCCGCGCACGCTGCCGCGCTCGTCTCGGCGATGAAGGACGTCGAGCGGACGACGATCGACGCGGCCCTGACGCGCTCGGCGTCCCTGGCGGTCAAGGCGCTGGCGCTGCATCCGCTCGTGCCGTCGGTGCGCGTAGCGCGGGAGATCCTCGCCGGGTACCGGGCGGCGCTGCCGGAGCTGGACGCGGCGCTCGGGGGGTAGCGCGCGACTCTGCCGCGGCGCTCGGGAGGTAAGGCGCGGTTCCGCCGCGGCGCTCGGCGCGGCGGCGCGCGAGCGGACCGGCGGGGTGGCGCTCCGTGGGGCGCGAGCGGCGGCCCCGGCGAACGTCAACGGCGGGCATCGAGGGGAGCGCGGGGGAGGGCGGCGCTCCTCTCGCGGTGGTCCTCGGTACGAAACCCATGACATGGCTGGGTTTCGTACCGATTGTCGCCCCGAGCCCGATTATCGGGGTTCCCGCGACAATCGCTGGCAGCTGAGTCCCTTGTCCCGGGGCGTGGAACCGCTTCCAGCCGGATGATTGTCGGCTAGGGGGTCCATATGACACCCAATCCGACAATCGTTCGGTGAATCGGTCCGCGGTAGCGCTGCCGCCACCGGACCCGCCCCCTCGATGCCCGCCGTTGACGTTCGCCGGGGCCGCCGCTCGCTCAGCGCGGTAGCGCCGCGACGTCGCCGATGCGCCGCCGGAGCGCGGGAGCGCCGCCGCTCGAGCGCGGGAGCGCCGCGCTGAGCGCGGGAGCGCCGCATTCAGCGCAGGAGCGCCGCGAGCGCCGTCGCATCGACCGCCCACGCCACTCCCTCCCGCGCGCGCGACCGCGCGAAGACGACCCCGACGACCCGGCCGTCGTCCACGACCGGCGCCCCCGAGTCCCCCGCGCGCACGTCGGCGCGGAGCTCCAGCACCGGCCGCCGCGCGATCGCGCGGCCGTCGCCGGCCCGCACGGTGGCATCCGCGCGCCGCACCACCTCCGCGGCGAGCCAGCCGCGCGGCACCCGGACGCCCGATGCCGCGGCCGGCATCCCGGGCGGCGGCAGGCCGGGGACGGAGAGCAGCGCGAGGTCGAGCGCCTCGTCGCGCCGGATCAGCGTCGCCCGGCGCGCGATGCCGTCCGCGTCGCGCACCATCACGCCACCCGCCGGGACGGCATGCGCGACGGTGACCACGCGCCCGGGCGCGACGACATACCCCGTCGCCACCTGCGCGCCCTCGCCGACCACCACCACGCCGGGCCCGCTCCGTGCGTCGCCCCCCGTCCCGTGCGCGATCGCCGAGGCGGCCAGCACCGCGGCGCAGCCGAACGCGAGGCCGCGGGCGGTCACGGGGCGACACCGGAGGACTCGGCGCCGGATGCAGAGGAGCGGGCGGTCACCGCGCGATACCCGAGGACTCGGCGCCGGAGGCAGAGGCGCGGGCGGTCACGGCGCGACACCGGAGGACTCAGCGCCGGAGGTAGAGCCGCAGGCGCTCACGGCGCGGGCCCGGAGGAGTTGCGGACGACCAGGCTCGGCTCGATCAGCTCGCTGCGGCGCCCGCGCCGGCCGTCGACCCGCTCGAGCAGCAGCTCGAGCGCGAGCGCGCCCATGCGCTCGAGGGGCTGGTCGACCGACGTGAGCGACATGTGGTGCAGCGCGGCGAGGAAGGTGTTGTCGTAGCCGACGATCGAGACGTCGGTGGGTACGCGCAGGCCGGCGTCCTCGAGCCGGTCGAGCGCGCCCGCGGCGACGAGGTCGTTCGCGGCGAAGACGGCCGTCGGCGGCGGCCCGTCGCCGGCCAGGAGCGCCTCGGCGCCCCGCACCCCCGCGGCCTCGGTGAAATCGCCGGGGATCACGGCCGCATGCGCCGCGAGCCCGAGCTCGCGCATCGCCCGCAGGTACCCGGCGCGGCGGGGCGCTGCGCCGGCGCCGTGCCCGCCGTCGATGTGGACGATCCGCTCGTGGCCGAGCTCGTGCAGGTGGGCGACCGCGAGCCGGGCGCCCACGCCCTCGTGCACCACGATCGAGTCGGCGTCCCCGCCGCGGAGCCGCCGCCCGACGAGCACCGTCGGCGTGTCGCGCACCGTCGCGAGCACGTCGGCCGCGCGCATCCGCGGCGAGACCAGGATGATCCCGTCGGTGCGGTACTCGAGCAGGCCGTCGAGCATCGCCCGCTCGCGGCCCGGCCGGCGCCCGCCGGTCACGAGCAGGACGCGGTAGCCGAGCTCGGCCGCGAGCGTCTCGAGCCCGTCCGCGATCGCCGCGAAGAACGGGTTGTGGAGGTCGTTGAGCAGCACGCCGACCGTCCGGGTGCGGCGGCTCGCGAGGCTGCGCGCCATCGCGTTGGGCCGGTAGCCCAGCCGCTCGGCCGCGTCGAGCACCCGCGTCCGCCGATGGGGGCTGACCTGCGGGCTGTCGCGCATCACGAGCGAGACGAGCGCGCGCGACACGCCCGCCGCGCGGGCGACGTCCTCCATCGTGGGTGGGCGCGGTGGGGCGGCGGGCGCCGCGCGCCCGGTCTGCGCAGCGGCCGCGCGCCGCGTCTCCGACCGTGGACCCACGCGCTTGACAGCCATGCCGGCCGGAAGCATACTGGCGCCCGTTGGAGCGCGCTAATTTCTTGTCGCGCTCCAAGACCGGGAGCTGATCGTGAGGAGCGAGGGGGCAGATGGAGCTTGACCGGCGCACGCCGGCGGCCGCGCGCCGCCTGGCCGGCGCCCCGATCTCGTGGGGCGTGTGCGAGGTCCCCGGGTGGGGCCGGCAGCTGCCGCCCGACCGCGTGCTGACCGAGATGGCGGCGCTCGGCCTCACCGCCACCGAGCTCGGGCCGGTCGGCTGGCTCCCGCTCGACCCCGCGGGCCTCCGCGGCCGGCTGGATGCGCACGGCCTGACCCTGGTCGGCGGCTTCGTCCCGCTCGTCCTCCACGAGCCCGACGCGGACCTCGACGCCGCCGCGCGCACCGCGGCCGCCATGGCCGCCGCCGGCGCCGACGTGTTCGTCGCCGCGGTCGTCGCCGACGCCGGCTGGTCGCCGCCGGTCACGCTCGACGACGAGCAGCACGGCCGCCTGGTGGCCAACCTCGCCGCCGTGGGGGAGCGCGTGGCCGCGGAGGGGATGCGCCTCGCGCTGCACCCGCACGCCGGCACGCTCGTGGAGACCGCCGCCGACGTCGACCGCCTGCTGGCGGCCGGCGACGTCGGCTGGTGCCTCGACACGGGGCACCTGCTGATCGGCGGCACCGATCCCGTCGCCTTCGTCCGCGACCATGGGGACCGCGTGGTCCACGTGCACCTCAAGGACGTCGACGCCGACGTCGCCGCGCGCCACCGCGCCGGCGAGCTCACGCTCATGGGCGCGACCCAGGCGGGCCTGTTCCGGCCGCTGGGTCGGGGGGACGCCCGCATCGCCGAGGTGCTCGCCCATCTCGACGCCCACGGGTACGAGCAGTGGCTCGTGCTCGAGCAGGATGCCGCACTCACCGGTGAGGAGCCACCGGCGGGCAGCGGACCGGTCCTCGATGTGCGGACGAGCATCGAGTTCCTGACCGACACGGCTCCACGGAGAGAGAGGGTTGCCTGATGAGACGAGTGCGCATCGCGCTGTTGGGACTCCTGCTGGTGCTCGGCCTCGCGGCGTTCGCCGCGGCGTGCGGTGACGACGGCGACGACGGTGGCGGCGGATCGGGCGGCACGCCGGCTGAGAGCGACGACGTCAACCTGACCCAGGGCCAGGACGTCACCGTCGCCGTCATCACCCACGGTGAGGGCGACTCCTTCTGGGCCGTCGCCAAGAAGGGCGCGGAGGACGCCGGCAAGCAGCTGGGCGTCACCGTGAAGTACTCCGAGTCGGCCAACGACCCGGAGAAGCAGGCGCAGCTGATCGACTCCGCCGTCACGGAGAAGGTGGACGGCATCGCCACGTCCGCTCCGAACCCCGACGCCATCGCCGACTCGCTCAAGAAGGCGACGGACGCCGGCATCCCGGTGATCACGCTGAACTCGGGCGCCGACGACTACCAGAAGCTCGGCGCCATGACCCACGTCGGCCAGACGGAGGAGATCGCCGGGGAGGGCGCGGGCCAGAAGTTCAAGGACGCGGGCGCGACCAAGCTCCTGTGCATCATCCACGAGCAGTCGAACATCGGCCTCAACCAGCGCTGCGACGGCGCCAAGAAGGGCATCGGCGGCGACGTCGAGAACCTCCAGGTCAAGGGCGTCGGCGACATCCAGACGACGCTCACCGAGATCCAGTCCAAGCTCCAGTCCGACGACTCGATCGACGCGGTCCTCGCGCTCAACCCGGACATCGCCGTCGCCGCGCGCGACGCGATCCAGGGCGCGGGGTCCGAGGCCAAGCTCGGCACCTTCGACCTCAGCGGCGACGTCGTGCAGGCGATCGAGGACGGCGAGATCGAGTTCGCCGTCGACCAGCAGCAGTACCTCCAGGGGTTCCTGCCGGTCGTCTTCCTCACGCTCTACAAGAACAACGCCAACACGGTCGGCGGCGGCCAGCCCGTGCTCACGGGCCCGGGCTTCGTCACCAAGGACAACGCCTCCACCGTGGCCGAGCTCGCGGAGCAAGGGACGCGCTGATGACCGAGGTCGCCCCCGTCCCGGTGGCGGACGAGCGGCTGGCCAACATCGGCCTCGGGGCGCGCCTGCTGCGGCGCCCCGAGGTCGGCTCCCTGCTGGGCGCGCTGGTCATCTGCGTCTTCTTCTGGGTCACCACGGACGCGTTCGGCACGCTCAGCGGCATCGCCAACTGGACCGACGTCGCCTCGACGATCGGGATCATGGCGGTGGCCGTCTCGCTGCTGATGATCGGCGGCGAGTTCGACCTGTCCGCGGGCGTGATGACCGGCACCACCGGCCTGCTGATGGGACTGCTGACGACGGAGTGGGGCTTCTCCATGTGGCCCGCGATCGTCGTCACCTTCGCCTTCGCGGCGCTCGTCGGGTTCATCAACGGCTACATGGTCATCAAGACGAAGCTGCCGAGCTTCATCGTCACGCTGGCGACGTTCTTCGTCCTGCAGGGCGCGAACCTCGGCATCACCAAGGCCATAACCGGCACGGTGCGCGTCGCCGGGCTGCGCGACGTCACGGGCTACGACAGCGCCTCGAAGCTGTTCAGCAACACGTTCTGGGAACCGCACAACTTCCGCTACAGCCTGCTGTGGTGGATCCTCGTCACCGTCGTCGCCACATGGGTGCTGTCGCGCACGCGCGCGGGCAACTGGATCTTCGCCGTCGGTGGCGACGCGACCGCCGCGCGCAACGTCGGCGTCCCGGTCGCGCGCGTGAAGATCGCCCTGTTCATGACGACCGCGATGTGCGCCGCCCTCGTCGGGATCATGGTCGGGCTGCGGCTGGCCTCGGTGCAGGCGGGCCAGGGCGTCGGCGAGGAGTTCACCTACATCATCGCCGCGGTGGTCGGCGGCTGCCTGCTGACGGGCGGCTACGGCTCGGCCATCGGCGCCGCGTTCGGCGCGCTCATCGTCGGGATGGCGTTCATCGGGATCTCGTTCTCGGGCTGGAACACGGACTGGCGCTTCCTGTTCCTCGGCGTGATCCTGCTGCTCGCGGTGCTCGTCAACAACCTGGTCCGCCACCGCGCGGAGGGAGTCCGGCGATGACCCCGCTGCTCGAGGTCCGCAACGTGTCGAAGTACTTCGGCAACGTGATCGCGCTGAAGGACATCTCCGTCGCGGTCGGGGCGGGCGAGGTGACGTGCGTGCTCGGCGACAACGGCGCCGGCAAGTCGAGCTTCATCAAGATCCTCTCCGGCGTGCACCCGCACGACGAGGGGGAGGTGCTGGTCGAGGGCGAGGAGGTGCACTTCAAATCGCCCCGCGACGCCCGCGACCGCGGCATCGCCACCGTGTTCCAGGACCTGGCGACCGTGCCGCTGATGTCGGTGTGGCGGAACTTCTTCCTCGGCTCGGAGCCGACGGTCGGGAAGGGCCCGCTGCGCCGGATCGACGTGAAGACCGCGCAGCGGGTCATGCGCGACGAGATGAAGAAGATGGGCATCGACGTGCGCGATCCCGACCAGCCGGTCGGCACGCTGTCCGGCGGCGAGCGCCAGGCGGTCTCGATCGCCCGCGCCGTGTACTTCGGCGCCAAGGTGCTGATCCTCGACGAGCCCACGTCGGCGCTCGGCGTGAAGCAGTCGGGCGTCGTGCTGCGCTACGTCGTCCAGGCGCGCGAGCGCGGCCTCGGCGTGATCTTCATCACGCACAACCCGCACCACGCCTACCCCGTCGGGGATCGCTTCGTCGTGCTCAACCGGGGCAAGCTGATGGGCGACTGGCGGCGCGGCGAGATCAGCCGCGACGAGCTGGTGAAGATGATGTCCGGCGGCGCCGAGCTGGACCAGCTCACCCACGAGCTGGAACGCCAGCTGGAGGCGGAGTGAGGCGGCGCATCGGCGTCGGGGTGATCGGCTTCGGCTGGCTGGGCAGGGCGCACGCGCGCTCCCTCGCCCGCATCCCGATGCTGTTCGGGGACCGTGCCCACGACCCGGTGCTCGTGGCCTGCGCCGACCCGGCGCCCGGCGCGGCGGACGACGCCGTCGCCGCGTTCGGGTTCGCGCGCGCGAGCGAGGACTGGCGCCGCGTGGTCGACGACCCGGAGGTCGACGCCGTCTGGATCGCCGCGCCCAACATGCTGCACCTCGAGCTGGTCGAGGCCGTCGCGCAGGCGGGCAAGCACGTGTTCTGCGAGAAGCCGGTCGGGGGGACGCCCGAGCAGACCGTGCGCGCCGAGCGCGCCGTCCGCCGCGCGGGCGTGACCGGCGGGGTCGGCTTCAACTACCGCTGGGCGCCGCTCGTCCGCTACGCCGCCGAGCTGATCGCGGCGGGCGAGCTCGGCACGCTCACGAACTACCGCGGCCGCTTCTTCTCGATGTACGGAGCGGATCCCCTCGGCGTGCTGTCGTGGCGCTTCCGCCTGGACGAGGGCGGTCATGGCGTCACGTCCGACCTGCTCTCGCATGCCGTCGACCTCGCCCATCACCTCGCCGGCCCGATCACGCGCGTCGTCGGGACCACGGCGACGTTCATCCCCGAGCGGCCCGTCGGCGCGGGCTCGCACTACGGCCGCGGCCGGCCCGGCGATCCGCTCGCCGCGGTCACGAACGAGGACTATGCCGGGATGCTGTGCGAGTTCGCAGGCGGCGCGCGCGGGTCGTTCGAGGCGAGCCGGGCGATCGTCGGTCCCGAGAGCGAGATGGCCTTCGACGTGCACGGCACCGCGGGCGCGGCGGGCTGGAGCCTCGAGACGCTGAACGAGCTGCGCCTCTACCGCGCGACCGACGACCGCGGCTCGGGCTACACGACCGTGCTGGGCGGCGAGCGGTTCCCGCCGCACGGCACGTTCGTGCCCGGCAGCGCGAACGGGATCGGGTACGAGGACCTGGTGACGATCGAGGACGCCGCGTTCTGCGACGCGCTCGCGGAGGACCGCCCGTTCAGCCCCGGCTTCGAGGAGGCCCTGGCCTGGGTGTCGGTGCAGGCCGCGCTGCTGCGGTCCGCCGCGTCCGGGCAGTGGGAGGACGTCGTCTCGCTGCGGGAGGACTGACGTGATCCGGATCGCGGTCATCGGCACCGGACGGATCGGCGGCATGCACGCCGAGCTGCTCGCGCGGCGCGTCCCCGGCGCCGCGCTGGCGAGCGTCGCGGATGCCGACGCGGATCTGGCGGGCACCGTCGGCAGGCAGCTGGGCGTGCCGGCGGTGTCGGTGGAGGAGGCGCTGGCCGGCGACGCCGACGCTGTCGCCATCTGCACGAGCACCGACACCCACGCCGACCTGATCGCCGCCGCCGCGCGCGCCGGGAAGGCGATCTTCTGCGAGAAGCCCGTGTCGCTCGACCTGGCCGAGGTCGATCGCGCGCTGCGCGAGGTCGAGGCCGCGGGCGTGCCGTTCCAGATCGGCTTCAACCGGCGCTTCGACCCGGCCCACCAGGCGGTGCGCGAGGCGGTCGCCGGCGGCGAGGTGGGAGACCCGCAGCTCGTGCGCATCTCCAGCCGCGACCCCGCGCCGCCGCCGCTCGCCTATGTGGCAGTGTCCGGCGGGATCTTCCTCGACATGACGATCCACGACTTCGACATGGCCCGCTACGTGACCGGCTCGGAGGTCGTCGAGGTGTTCGCGCGCGGCGCCGTGCGGGTCGACGAGCGGTTCGCCGAGTCCGGCGACGTCGACACCGCGCTCGTCACGCTGGTGCACGAGAGCGGCTGCCTCACGGCGATCGACAACTCGCGCCAGGCCGTCTACGGGTACGACCAGCGCGTGGAGGTGTTCGGCTCGGCGGGCATGGCGGCGTCGGAGAACCCGCTCGCGCACACGGCCGTCGTGCGCACGGCCGAGGGCGGCCGCCTGCCGGCGCTGCCGTACTTCTACCTGGAGCGCTACGTGCCGAGCTACGTGCGCGAGTGGTCGGCGTTCGCGGCCGCGCTCGCCGCGGGCGGCGCCGACGCCCGTCGGCCCGGCCGACGCCCGCGCCCCCCTCGTCATCGGCCTCGCCGCCTGGCGCTCGCTGCGGGAGCACCGGCCGGTCGCGGTGGCCGAGGTGGAGGTGGCGTCGGCGTGAAGGTCCTGCTCACGGGCGGGCGCGGCTTCGTCGGCTCGAACCTCTCCGCCGTGTTCGCGGAGCAGGGCGCCGAGCTCGTCGCCCCCGGCCGGGACGAGCTCGACGTCGCCGACCGCGACGCGACGCTGCGGTTCGCCGACGGCGATCCCCCGGACGCGATCGTGCACGCGGCGATCCTCAACGACCCCGGCGCCATGGCCGCGGACCGCCGGGCGGCCTGGGACGCCTACGTCGGCGCCACGCGCAACGCGGTCGACGCCGCCAACGCGACCGGCGCGCACGTCGTGCTGATCTCGACGGACTGGGTGTTCGACGGCGGGCAGGCGCCGGCGGCCGAGGACGCCCCGCCCAACCCCGTCAACCAGTACGGCTTCCTCAAGGCGGCGAGCGAGCTCGTCGTGCACGAGCGCGCGGAGCGCGGCACGGTGGCGCGGATCGCGGGCGTGCAGGGCGTGCACCGCGCCGGCCGGCGGCCGCCGCGCGAGCAGGACCACGGCTTCGGCTACCTCGTCGCCTCCGTCGTCGGCTCGCTGCGCGACGACGTCCCGTTCACCGTCTGGGAGAGCGACGCGATCAACATGCACGCGACGCCGACGCTGGCCACCGTGGCCGGCGAGCTCGTGTGGCGCGCGCTCGAGCGCGAGGCCACCGGCGTGCTGCACTGCGTCGGCGGCGAGCACGCCGACCGCGCCGGGCTCGCGCGGCGCGCGGCCGCGGCGTTCGGGCTCGATCCCGCGCTGGTCCTGACCGGCCCGCCGCCGGAGCCGCCCGCCGGCGCCGTGCCCCACGACACGCGGCTGGACGCGCGCGCGACCGCGGCGGCGCTCGGCGTCGAGCTCCCCGACCTGGACACCCAGCTGGCGCGCCTGCGCCGCGAGATGGAGGAAGCGACGTGCCGTACGACCTGATCACGATGGGGCGGGTCGGGGTCGACCTCTACCCCGAGCAGATCGGCGTGCCGCTGGCCCAGGTGCGCACGTTCGCCAAGTCGCTCGGCGGGAGCCCGACGAACGTCGCCGTCGCCGCCGCCCGCCTGGGCGCCCGCGCGGCGGTGATCACGAAGGTCGGCGACGACCCCTTCGGCCCGTACATCCGCGACGCGCTGCGGGGCTTCGGCGTCGACGACGCGTTCGTCGGCACGCATCCGGTGCTCCGCACCCCGGTCGTGTTCTGCGAGATCTTCCCGCCCGACGACTTCCCCCTGCTCTTCTATCGCGAGCCGCAGGCGCCCGACATGACCCTGACCCCGGACGAGCTCGACCGCGCCGCGATCCGCGAGGCGCGCGTGTTCTGGACCACCGGGACGGGGCTCTCGGCCGAGCCGAGCCGCGCCGCCACGCTTGCGGCGCTGGAGCTGCGCAGCGAGGTGCGCGGCGTGACCGTCCACGATCTCGACCACCGCCCGATGTTCTGGGCCGAGGGGGAGGACCCCGGCGCGTGGGAGCGCGCGGCGCTCGCGCACGCCACCGTCGCGGTCGGCAACCGCGAGGAGGTCGCGGTCGCCGTCGGCACGCGCGACCCCGACGCGGCGGCCGAGGCGCTGCTCGAGCTGGGCGTGCAGCTCGCCGTGGTCAAGCGCGGGCCGGAGGGCACGCTCGCGCGCACGCGCGAGGAACGGGTCGAGGTGCCGGCCGTCCCGGTCGACGTCGTCTGCGGCCTCGGCGCCGGCGACGCGTTCGGCGGCGCGCTCGTGCACGGCCTGCTCGCGGGCTGGCCGCTCGAGCGCACGATCCGGCTCGCCAACGCCGCCGGCGCCCACGTCGCCGGGCAGCTCGCGTGCGCCGACGCCATGCCCGTCCTGTCCGACCTCGAGGGGAGCCCCGCATGAGCACGGTCGAGCTCACCGTCGCCCAGGCGCTCGTGCGCTTCCTGGCCGCCCAGCACGTCGAGCGCGACGGGCGCCGGCACCGCTTCTTCGCCGGGTGCCTGGGGATCTTCGGGCACGGCAACGTCGCCGGCCTGGGCCAGGCGCTGCAGGAGCACCACGCCCTGCTCCCCTACCGCCCGGCCCGCAACGAGCAGGCGATGGTCCACGTCGCCTCCGGCTACGCGCGCCAGCGCAACCGGCTCGGCGCCTTCGCCTGCACGTCGTCCGTCGGGCCGGGGGCGACGAACATGGTCACCGGCGCGGCGCTCGCCACGATCAACCGGCTGCCCGTGCTGCTGCTGCCGGGCGACACGTTCGCCGGGCGCGGCCCGCACCCCGTGCTGCAGCAGCTCGAGGCGCCGCACGACGGCACGGTCTCGGTCAACGACTGCTTCCGGCCCGTCTGCCGCTACTTCGACCGGCTCAACCGGCCGGAGCAGCTCGTCGACGCGGCGCTCGCCGCGATGCGCGTGCTCACCGATCCCGCCGAGACCGGCGCGGTCTGCCTCGCGCTGCCGGAGGACGTGCAGACGGAGGTCGTCGCGGTCCCAGCGGCGTTCCTCGAGGAGCGGACCTGGACGATCTACCGGCGCCCGCCCGCGCCCGACGCGCTCGCGCGCGCGGCGACGCTGATCCGCGCCGCCGAGCGGCCGCTCGTCGTGGCCGGCGGCGGCGTCGTGTACGCGGAGGCGACCGCCGCGCTGCGCGCGTTCGCCGACGCGACCGGGATCCCGGTCGGCGAGACGCAGGCCGGGCGCGGTGCGCTGCCGAGCGCGCATCCGCTCGCGCTCGGCGCGATCGGGGCGACGGGCACGCCGGCCGCGAACCGCTTGGCGCGCGACGCCGACCTCGTGATCGGGGTCGGCACGCGCTGGAGCGACTTCACGACGGCGTCGAAGTCCGCGTTCCAGGACCCGGGCGTGCGCTTCGTCAACGTCAACGTCGCCGGCCTCGACGCGGCCAAGCACGCCGGTCTCGCCGTGGAGGCCGACGCGCTGCTCGCGCTCGAGGCGCTGACCGAGGCGCTCGCCGGCGACCGCGCCGATCCGGCGTGGACGCGGCGGGCGGGCGAGGAGGCGGCGGCGTGGGACGCCGAGGTGCGGCGGCTCTACGACGCCGGGCACGGCCCGCTCCCCAGCCAGGCCGAGGTGATCGGCGCGGTCAACGACGCGGCGGGCGAGCGCGACGTCGTCGTCTGCGCCGCCGGCTCGATGCCCGGCGACCTGCACAAGCTGTGGCGCGCCACGGATCCCGACGGCAAGGGCTACCACGTCGAGTACGGCTTCTCGTGCATGGGCTACGAGCTGCCCGGCGGCATGGGCGTCAAGCTCGCGGCGCCCGACCGCGAGGTGTTCGTGATGGTCGGCGACGGCTCCTACCTGATGCTCCCCGGCGAGCTGCCGACCGCCGTCGCCGACGGGATCGAGCTCGTCGTCGTGCTCGTGCAGAACCACGGCTACGCGTCGATCGGCGCGCTCTCGACCTCGGTCGGCGGCGGGGGGTTCGGGACGCGCTACGCGCCTGGCGTGGACCTCGCCGCGAACGCCGAGAGCCTCGGCGCGCGGGTGCTGCGCGTCGACACGATCGCCGCGCTGCGGGACGCGCTGGCAGCGGCGAAGGCGCACGAGGGCGGGCCCGTGGTCGTGCACGTCGAGGTCGACCGCGACGCGGGCGTGCCGAGCTACGAGTCGTGGTGGGACGTGCCCGTGGCGGAGGTCGGCGGGGACGCGGGGGTGCGCGCCGCGCGCGCGGAGTACGAGACGGCGCGCCGCCGGCAGCGCGCCCACGTGGAGGCGCCATGAGCGACCTGATCGTCCCGCCCGGCTCGGTCGTCACGCCCGCATCGGCCGGCTGGGGACACGTCGGCTTCGAGACGGTGCCGCTCGCCGCCGACGCGTTCGCCGAGCGCGACACCGGCGACCGCGAGTGCTGCCTCGTCGTGCTGTCCGGCACCGTCTCCGTGCGCTCGGAGCACGGGGAGTGGGACGGGCTCGGCGGCCGCGCGTCGCCGTTCGCGGGCGGGCCCGACGCTGCCTACCTGCCGCCCGGCACGCGCTTCACGGTGGCGGGCGAGGGGGAGGTCGCGCTCTGCTGGGCGCCGGCCGGCGAGGGCGCGCCCGCGCGCGTGCTGCCCGCCGGCGGCGTGGTGGCCGAGACGCGCGGCCAGGGGGCGCACGAGCGCACCATCCACCCGATCCTCATGGGCGACCAGGCGGCGGACGCGCTGCTCGTGTGCGAGGTCCTGACCCCGGCCGGGCACTGGTCGAGCTACCCGCCGCACAAGCACGACCGCGACGCGCTGCCCGAGGAGTCGCTCCTCGAGGAGACCTACCACTTCCGGATCGAGCCGTCCCAGGGGTTCGCGCTCCAGCGGGTGTACACGGCGGACGGGAGCCTGGACGAGACGCTCGCCCCCGGCGACGGCGACACGGTCCTCGTGCCGCGCGGCTTCCACACGGTCTCGGCCCCGCCGGGCTACGAGGTCTACTACCTCAACGTGATGGCCGGCCCGACGCGCGCGTGGGTCGTGGCCGACGATCCGGAGCACGCGTGGACCAAGAGCGGGTGATCGACCGCCCGCTCGCCACGCGCGCGGGGACGCTGCGGCTGCGGACGCTGACGCCCGACGACGCGCCGGAGTTCGCGCGCCACGTCGCCGGCGACCGCGCCCACCTGCGCGAGCACCTCTCCTGGGGCGACACGACGCACGAGCTCGACGGCGCGCGCGCATGGCTCGTCCACTACCACGAGGGCCACGACGCGCGCGTGCTCGCGGCGGGCGCGTTCGACGGCGACACGCTCGTCGGCGGCGTGCTCCTGGCGGGGCACGAGCCCGCGGCGGCCGCGGTGGAGGTCGGCTGCTGGGCGACGTCGGCGTCGTGGGCCGCGGCGTGGCCGGGGCGGCCAGCGCGGCGCTCATCGGCCACGCCCGCGAGGTGCTCGCCGCCGAGCGCGTGGTGTGGCGCTGCACGACCGTCAACCCGCGCTCGCGCGCGCTCGCCGAGCGGCTGGGCTTCCGCCACGAGGGGACGCAGCGCAGCGCGCACGTGCTCCGCGGCGAGCGCCTCGATCTCGACGTCCTCTCGCTCGTCGGCCACGAGCTCGACCCGTTCGTGGCAGGCTGACGCGATGAGCGAGGAGCGGATCCGCAGGCTGGAGGAGCAGGTCGCCCATCTCTACGCGCACCTCGGGCTGAGCCCGGGGTCGACCGCTTCGCCGAGGTCGGCGGCGGCGGGCTCGACGGCGACATCCAGCAGCTCGTGACGGACGGCCGGAAGATCCAGGCGATCAAGCTGTACCGCGAGCGGACCGGGGTCGGCCTGGCCGAGGCCAAGGACGCGATCGAGGCCTGGGAGGACCGACTCATCGCTAGGCGACGCGCATCGCGGCGGCGAGCTGGCCGCCGAGCGGATGCGCGCCGCCCGCGTGGCGGACGGTGAGCGGCCCGCCGAACGGCTGGCGGTCGGTCACCGTCAGCGTGACGCCCGGGACGATCCCGCGCTCGGCGAGGTAGCGGAGCATCGCCGGGTCGGCGTCGGAGACGCGCACGAAGGCGACGGTCTCGCCGACGTCGATCTCGTCGAGCGAGCGCGTCTCGCGCTCGGTCAGGTCGAGGTCGGCGCTGGGGATCGGATCGCCGTGCGGATCGAACTCGGGGTGGCCGAGCTTGGTCGCGATCCGGTCGGCGAGCTCGTCGGAGAGGACGTGCTCGAGCAGCTCCGCCTCCTCGTGCACGAGGTCCCACGGGACGTCGAGCATCTCGACGAGCAGCAGCTCGAGCAGCCGGTGGTTGCGCAGCGTGCGCAGGGCGACGCGGCGGCCCTCGGCGGTGAGGCGGCTGCCGCGGTAGCGCTCGTGCTCGAGCAGGCCGAGCTCGTCGAGGCGCCGTAGCATCCCCGACACGGAGCCGGGCGTGACGCCGAGCCGCTCGGCGAGGGCGTTCGTCGGCACCGGGCCCTCGAGCCGCGTCTCGAGCGCGTAGACCGCCTTCAGGTAGTCCTCGACCGCGCTGGACGCGGGAGCCGGTGCGTGCACGCGTCCAGCCTAGTGCGAGTCGGAACTTGGGCACGCCAAAACCGTCTACCATGTGCTCCTAACGATGACGTTGGTGCGCGAGGAGATCGTCCGGGAATCCGCTCTGGAGCAGGCACGCGCCAAGGGGCCGGTGCGCGGCCGGATCGCGCTGCTCGGGCCCGCCTTCGTCGCCGCGGTCGCCTACATCGACCCGGGCAACTTCGCGACCAACATCGCCGGCGGCGCCAAGTACGGCTTCCTGCTCGTGTGGGTGATCATCGCCGCGAACCTGATGGCGATGCTCGTGCAGTACCTGTCGGCGAAGACCGGGATCGCGACCGGCAAGAACCTGCCCGAGCTGTGCCGCGCGCACCTGCCGCGCAAGGCGACGTGGGGGCTGTGGGTCCAGGCGGAGATCATCGCCATCGCCACCGACCTCGCCGAGTTCGTCGGCGCGGCGATCGCGCTGAACCTGCTGTTCGGCGTGCCGCCGTTCGCCGCGGGCCTGATCACGGCCGTGGTCGCGTTCGGGATCCTCGCCCTCCAGCAGCGCGGCTACCGGCGCTTCGAGCTCGCCATCGCCGGGTTCCTCGGCATCGTCTGCCTCGGCTTCCTCTACGACCTCTCGCAGGTCGACGTCGACACCGGCGCGCTCGCCGGCGGGCCTCGTGCCCGGCTTCGACGGCACCGACAGCGTGATGCTCGCCGTCGGCATCCTCGGCGCGACCGTGATGCCGCACGTCGTGTACCTGCACGGCGCGCTCGTGCAGTCGCGGATCGTGCCGCGCGACGACGGCGAGCGCCGCGCGCTGCTGCGCTTCCAGCGCGTCGACGTCATCATCGCCATGGGGCTCGCCGGGGTGATCAACCTCACGATGCTCGTCGTCGCCGCCTCGCTGTTCCACGAGACCGGGAACACCGGGATCGACTCGATCGAGGGCGCGCACGCCGGCTTCGAGCGGCTGATCGGGGGCGGCGCGGCGCTCGCCTTCGCGGTCGCGCTGCTCGCGTCCGGGCTGTCGTCGTCGAGCGTCGGGACGTACGCCGGGCAGGTCGTGATGCAGGGCTTCATCGACCGCCGCATCCCGCTCTTCCTGCGCCGGCTGGTGACGATGGCGCCGGCGCTCGTCCTGCTCGCGGTCGGCGTCGACGCGACCGACGCGCTCGTCGTCTCCCAGGTCGTGCTCTCCTTCGGGATCCCGTTCGCGCTCGTGCCGATGATCCTGCTGACGCGGCGGGCGGACGTGATGGGCGCGTTCGTCAACCGGCGTGCGACGACGGTCGTCGCCTCGATCGTGGCGGCGATGATCATCGCGCTGAACGCGTTCCTGCTCGAGCAGACGTTCTTCGGCTAGGAGTTGGCCGCCGAGCGTTACGAGCTCCCGCCCGAGCGGCTCGGCCGCTGGCTGGAGCGCTGGGGCGAGGCGCACGGCGGGGTGGTGGAGACGCGCGAGGAGCCCGCGCTGGTCACGTACGTGGCGGCCGACGGCGCGGCGGTGGCGTGCGAGCCGCCGTTCCCTCCGCTCGCCGGCCCGCTGCTCGAGCACGTCGCGAGGGACCGCACCGTCGGCGTCCTCCTCGTCCGGCTCGGCGGCCACGCGGCGGGCGTGTTCACGGGGACGCGGCTCGTCGACTCGAAGGTCGGGAGCCGGCAGGTGCATGGACGCCATCGCGCGGGAGGGTCGAGCTCGGGCCGCTTCGCGCGCCGGCGCGAGGGCCAGGCCCGCGTGGCGCTCGCGGCGGCGGCGGACGTGGCGGTCCGCGTGCTGCGCGAGCCGGCCGAGGCGGGCCGGCTCGACGCGGTGGTGCTGGGCGGCGACCGCTCCGCGCTTGGCACGGTGCTCGAGGATCCGCGGCTGGCCGCGGTGCTCGGCCTCGTCACCGGCCGCGTGCTGGACGTGGGCGATCCGCGGTTGAAGGTGCTCCAGGCGACGCCGGATGCCTTCAGGGCGACGATCGTGCGCGTCCTCCCGAGCTGAGCGAGCGGCGGCCCCGGCGCACGTCAACGGCGGGCATCGAGGGGGATGGGTCCGGGTGGGGGAACGGTTGTCACGGGGACCCGGTGATCGTCGGCTCGCGGGTCACGATCGGCACGACACCCAATCCGTACCATCGCGCTCCGCCCACGCACGCCGCCATCGGACCTGCCTCCTCAATGCCGGCTGTTGACGTTCGCCGGGGCCGCCGCTCGCGACCGAGCTACGCGCGCACGCCGACCTTCCCCACCGCCCCGTTCAACCCGACGCAGCCCCACGCACCCGACGCACGCCACGCAGCCGACGCAGCCCGTGCATCCCACGCAGGCGACGCACCCGACGTTGCCGACGCCACCGGCGATGACCGCGCTGCCGACCACGCCGGCCGACCCGGCCACCGCGACGCTGCCGAGCACGCCCGCCGAGCCCGCCACGGCGACGCTGCCGAGCACGCCCGCCGAGCCCGCCACGGCGACGCCGGCGAGCACGCCCGCGCTGCCCGCAACGGCCTCGCTCGCGCCGATCCAGGTCGAGCCCATGGCCGCCGAGGGTACTGCTCACGCCCCTATCCGGTGCGGATAGCCGTAGGGCATGAACTAGGGACATCCCCGATGTACAGGGGCCCCGCGGCGCCGGATACTTCTGTGCGTGGTCTCTCCCCAGCCCGACGCCGCCGCAGTCTCCCCGGACTTCTCGCTCCCCTCGCTCGACCTGCGACTGGTCGCGCGGCGCGCTGCGCTCCCCCTCGCGCTCGCCGCGGTGGCCCTCGCGGTCGTGCTCCTCGCCGGCGGTCCGCTCGGCGTCCTGACCGACGCGCTCACCCGTGCGCTGTCGGCGGACCCCGAGTGGATGGCCGCCGCGGCCGTCGCCGAGCTCCTCTCCTTCGGCGGCTACATCGCGCTGTTCTGGCTCGTCGGCCGCCGGGCGACCCCGCGCCTCGACCTCCGCGCCAGCACCGAGATCACGCTCGGCGGCGCCGCCGCGACCCGGCTGCTCCCCACGGCCGGCGCCGGCGGCGCGGCGCTCACGCTGTGGGCGATCGCGAAGACCGGCATGGGCAACAAGCGCGCCGGCCGGACGCTCCTCACCTTCCTCACCCTCCTCTACGCCGTGTTCCTCTCCGGCATCGCCATCTCCGGCGCGGCGATCGCGCTCGGCCTCGGCGGCGACGGCGGGCACGCCGTGGTCGCCGGCGCCGCCTCGGCGGCCGCAGTCACGGCGATGGTGATCGGGCTCGGCCTCAGCCGCCGGAACGCCGAGGCGGGCGAGGGCGCCGGCCGCGTCGCCCGCGGCGCCGCCCTGCTCGGCGCCGCCATCCGCGACGCGCTCGGCTTCATCCGCAGCGGCGACGCGCGCCTGCTCGGCGCCCCGGCCTGGTGGGCGTTCGACGCCGCCGTGCTGTGGGCCACGTTCCACGCGCTCGGCGAGCCGCCGTCGCTCGCGATCCTCGCGTTCGCCTACTTCGCCGGCCAGGTCGGCAACACGATCCCGCTCCCCGGCGCCGTCAGCGGCGGCATGGTCGGCACGCTGCTGGCCTTCGGCGTCGCGCCCGACCTGGCGATCGCCTCCG
Source organism: uncultured Solirubrobacteraceae bacterium (assembly GCA_963827335.1). GTDB lineage: Bacteria > Actinomycetota > Thermoleophilia > Solirubrobacterales > Solirubrobacteraceae > DASQMT01. Next base: position 512,771 of record CAWHAP010000015.1, on the reverse strand, counting down.
TCTTCGCCTACCGCGCCGTGGCCATCTGGCTGCCGGCTCCGATGGGCCTCGCGGCGCTCGGCGCGCTCCGCTCCCGGGTCGCGCGCTGGAGCCGCGAGCGCGACGAGGCGGCCGAGCTGGTCGTGTCGATCGTCGAGTCCGTCGCGCCGGTCGAGCGCCGTCGCGCCGCCCGCTCACGCCGGCCCCCGCGCGCCGCGGCATGGCGCTCCGCGGCGCGGCCGCGCTCCGTGCCGCCGCGCCGGCGTCGCCGTGCGCCTGCATGGGCTCGGCCTGACCCGCCGGCGCCGCCGCGGCGCCTAGCCGAGGAGCTCGCGCGCGACGTGGTCGGCGGCGAGCCGGCCGTCGAGCGTGAGCCGGGCGACGCCCCCCGCCAGCGCGGCCCGGTCGAGCAGACCGCGGTCGGCGAGCAGCGGCGCGGCCGGCGCAGGATCCTCCAGCGCGAGGCCCTCCTCCAGCCGCACGCCGAGCAGCGTCCGCTCCGTGCGCCGCTGGGCGGCCGTCAGGACCTCGCGGCCGGCCGCGGGCGACGCGCCCTCGGCCAGCGCGCGGGCGTAGCGGGCGGGGTGCAGCACGTTCCACCAGCGCACGCCGCCGACGTGCGAGTGCGCGCCGGGCCCGAGGCCCCACCAGTCGTACGACCGCCAGTAGCCGAGGTTGTGCGACGACCGCGCGCCGGCGCTCGCCGCCCAGTTGCAGACCTCGTACCAGGCGAGCCCCGCCGCCGCGAGCACCGCCTCGGCCTCCAGGTAGCGGCGCGCCTGCGTGTCCGGGTCCGGCGCCGGCAGCTCGCCCGCGCGCACGCGCGCATGCAGCCGGGTACCGGGCTCGACGACGAGCGGGTAGGCGCTGACGTGGTCGACGCCGGCGCCGAGCACCGCGGCGAGCGACGCCGCCCAGTCCTCGTCGCGCTCGCCCGGCGTCCCGTAGATCAGGTCGAGCGAGACGTGATCGAGGCCGGCCTCGCGGGCAAGCCGCGCCGCCGCGACCGCGCCGCCCGGCGCATGGGCGCGCTCGAGCGTGGCCAGCACGCCCGGCGCCGCGCTCTGCATCCCGAGCGACAGGCGCGTCACGCCCGCCCGGCGCAGCCCGCGCAGCCGCGCGGTGTCGACCGTCTCCGGGTTCGCCTCGACGGTCACCTCCGCACCGGGCGCGCGGGGGATCGCGTCGATCAGGCGCGCGAGCTCCTCGACCGGCAGCAGAGTGGGCGTGCCGCCGCCGACGGACACGGAGGCCGCCGCGGGCGCGCCCCCGAGCACGCGGTCCGCGAGGCGCCACTCGGCGAGCACCGCGTCGGCGAACCCGTCGCGGGCCACGCCCTCACCGGGGACGTAGGTGTTGAAGTCGCAGTAGCCGCAGCGGCTTGCGCAGAAGGGGACGTGCACGTACACGCCGAACGGGCGCGACCCGAGGCCGTCGAGCGCCGCGGCGGGCAGGGCGCCGTCGCGCGGGGCGGGATCGCCGTCGGGCAGCCGCGGGCTCACGCCCGCGCACGCTACTCGGGTTGCTCGGGACCGACGCCGAGGCGGTCGGCGGACCAGGAGATCTGCTTCGCGGTGGTGCAGGTGTCGACGATCTCGCCGGTCCGGTCGCGGATCACGACGCGGATCCGCAGCTTGCCGCGCGCCCGCTCGGCGTCGGGGAAGTGACCGATGACGCGGAAGCGCTCGATCTGCCGCCCGCCCTTGAAGTCCCCGGCGGGGGCGAGCCGTGCGACCTCCTTGCCGCTTGCGGCGAAGGCGCCGTCGGCGATCGCGATCCGCTCGATCCGGACGCTGCCCTGCGTGCCCTTCTCCGACGACGTGCACGCCGGCGTCCGGAACTGCGCGAACAGCCGCTCGACGTGGGTTGCGCCCGGGCCGACGCGGAACGCGAACCGGTAGCGCTCGCCCTGCGAGGTCTGGCCCTCGTAGCGCGCGTCGGCGACCGGCTCGGCGGCCACGGCGGGAACGACGGCGAGCGTCGCGAGAGCGGCCGGCACGGCGACACGGCGAAGGGAGAGGCGCATGGCACCAGTTTTCCATCCGCGGCGGACCCCTCAAGTCCCCTGGACGCATGTCGATAGACCGGGCGAGATGATCCGTCTCCGGCATATCGCGGCGCTCGCTGCCATCTTCACGTTCGCGTCCACGCCGGTCGCCGCCGCGCGCATCGACCCGGTCCAGACGGCGCTCCGCGCGCTCCGCATCGCCGAGCGCGCCGAGAAGACCGCGAAGAAGACCAAGAAGGTCCGGTCCAAGCAGATCGTCGACGGGAGCGTCGGCCGCGCCGACCTCGCCGCCGGCGCCGTCACCGAGGTGCAGCTCGCCGACGCGGCCGTGACCGCAGGCAAGCTCGCCGCGGGCGCCGTCGGCACCGCGCACCTCCAGGACGGCGCGATCACCGCCGCCAAGCTCGCCGCCGGCGCCGTGGGCGCCGCACAGCTCGCGACCGGCGCCGTCACCACCGAGAAGCTCGCCGCGGGCGCCGTCACCGGCGTCAAGCTCGCGCTCGGCTCGGTCGACTCCACCAAGCTCGCCGACGGTCAGGTCACGACCGCCGACCTCGCGGACGGCGCCGTGACCGGCGCCAAGCTCGGCGACGGCGCGATCGCCACCGCCGACCTCGCGGACGGCTCGGTCGACACCGCGAAGCTCAAGGACGGCGACGTCCAGGCCGCCGACCTGGCCGACGGCTCGGTCGGCAGCGCCAAGCTCGAGGACGGGGACGTGCAGACCGCCGACCTGGCCGACGGCTCGGTCGACGGCGCCAAGCTCGAGGACGGCGGCGTGCACACCGCCGACCTCGCCGGCAGCTCGGTCGACACCACCAAGCTCAAGGACGGCGACGTGCAGACCGCCGACCTCGCCACCGGCGCCGTCACCGCCGCCAAGCTGCTCGCCGGCGCCGTCACCGGCGCCGCGATCGCCGACGGGACGGTCGTCACCGCGGACCTGGCCGACAACGCGGTCGACAACGCCAAGCTCGCCGACAACGCGGTCGACACCGGCGAGCTGCGCGCGAGCTCGGTGACCACCGCCAAGATCCTCAACGCCGCGATCACCGACCAGAAGCTCGCCGCCGACGCCGTGACCGCCGCGAGCCTCGCGACGGGCAGCGTGGTCACCGCGAAGCTCGCGTCGGGCGCCGTGACGAACGACAAGCTCGCCGGCAGCGCCATCACGTCCGACAAGCTCGCCCCCAGCTCGGTCACCGCGCAGGCGATCGCCGCCAACAACGTCACGTCGGTGCACATCGCCCCCGACTCGATCACCGCCGCCAAGCTGTTCGACGGCGCCGTGACCTCGCAGGCGATCCTCAACGGCACGATCGTGGCCAACGACTTCGCCGACGGCTCGGTCGCGGAGGCCAAGCTCGCCGACGACAGCGTCGCCTCGCGCGCGATCCGCACGTCGGCCGTGACCGTGAGCAAGCTCGCCGACAACGCGGTCACCGCCGCGAAGATCCTCGACGGCCAGGTCGGCGGCAGCGAGCTCGCCGACGGCGCGGTGGCCACGGCCAAGCTCCAGGACGGCGCCGTGACCGGCGCCAAGGTCGCCGCCGGCGCGATCGACGGCACCAAGGTGGCCGACGGGTCGCTGACGAAGGCCGACGTCGCCGGCGTCGGCGTGAAGGGCACGCTCGTCGCGAGCGTCGACGTGGCCGGGAACACCTGCGTGCCGCTCGACGCGCCCGTCGCCGAGATCGCCGCAGGCGACGTCGTGAGCGTCGGGGTCGACGCGGCCGCGCCGGTCTCGCTCTACGTCCAGCCCGCCATCCAGGACACGGACGGGACGCTCAGGCTGCGGCTCTGCAACCTCGGCGGCGCCGACGCCACCGGCCCGTTCAGCCTCTCCTTCGGCGTGATCCGATGACCCGCCTGCTGCCGTTCGCCGGCGCCGCGCTCGGCGGCGCTCTCGTGCTCGCCGTCTGCCTCGCCCTGACCGCCGGCGGCGGGGACCGGCCCACCGCCCGGGCCGCCGCGGCGACGACCTGGCAGGCGCCCGACGGCGCGTTCTCGATCGCCACCCCCAAGGGCTGGAAGGCCGTCGCGAGCGGATCCGCCGCGACCGTGCTGCAGCGCGCCGACAAGCGCGGCGTGGTCGTGATCCGCGAGCGCGCGGCCGTGACCGGCCCGCTCGACGGGCTCGCCGCGAAGCTGGAGCGCAAGCTGCGCGGCCAGTTCCCCGACTTCGAGCCCGCCGGCGCCCGCCTGGCGCCGATCGGCGGCGAGCAGGGCCTCGTCTACACCTTCGTCCGCAAGCAGTCCGACCAGGTTCAGAGCGTCGTGGTGGCGCCGGCCGGGGACCGCTCCTACACCCTCGACCTGGTCGCCGACGGCGGCGCGCCCGACGTGGCGCGCGAGCTGGCGGGCATGGTCCGATCCTTCGCCCCGAAGCGCTAGAGGAGGCGCCGAGCATGCGCGTTGAGCAGTCACAGCAGGCCGAGATGATCACCGCCCAGGCGGGCCTCGGCACCCTTGCCGCCAAGCAGGCGGGCAAGGCCTCGTTCGCCTCGGTGCTCGCCAAGTCGGAGAAGACGACGAGCACGACCGGCACGGTCGGCAGCAACACGACGGCCAGGACCGGGAAGTCCGACGGCGCCGAGAAGGCCGAGCGGCGATCCCCAAGGGCCCGAAGGGCGAGAAGACCCAAGCGGTCAAGGACCACCCCGCCTACGTCGAGATCACCGCCGGCCCGCGCAACGGCATGTTCATCAACATGACGAACAACGAGCGCCGCGGCGAGGCGTTCACCCTGATCCGCAAGGGCGACCGCGACCTGCACGTCTACGGCACGGGCAAGGACCGCCGGGTGATCATCTCCTGGCACAAGGACCAGCCCGCGCACGCGGACGAGTACAAGGCCGACGGCACCAAGAAGTCCGCGAGCAAGCCGGACCCGTCGTCGAAGACCGGCGGCGCCTCCGCCGGCTAGAACCGACCCGGGTCGAACACCGCCGGCGCGTCCGCGCGCCCCAGCACGAGGTCGGCCACGATCCGCGCCGACGCCGGCCCGAGCGAGATCCCCCAGGCCCCGTGGCCCGGCGGCGACGAAGACGTCGTCGCGGCCCGGCGCGCGGCCCAGCAGCGGCAGCCCGTCCGCCGACAGCGGGCGCGCGCAGGCCCGCACCGACGTGATCGGCGTGTCGGCCAGCGCCGGCACGAAGCGCGCTCCGTGCGCGTGCAGCCGCGGCGCGAACGCCTCCGCGTCCGGCTCGTCGGGGAGGAAGGTCGAGCCGAGCGAGGAGACGCCGCCGGCGGTGATGAGGCTGAACAGCGGCGGCGGCGCGCGCCGCTCGGCGATCAGCGCGTCGATGCCCGCCTCCTCGAGCGCGTGGCGCGGCGGGTCGGCCAGCCGGACCTCGAGGTTCACGCCCCAGAGCGGCGTGATCGGGCGCCAGGCGCCGGTCGGGTCGACGAGCGCGGGCGTCCACGGGCCGGCGGCCACGACGACGGCGCCGGCCGGCACGTGCGCCCCGCCGGCATCCAGCCCGCCCGGGGCGAGCGCGGCGTCCGCGCCGAGCGCGAACCGGGCGCCCGCGGCCTCGGCGCGCGCCGCGAACGCGGCGCAGGCGCCGGCCGGCGGGACGGCGTGGCCGGTCTGCAGCCGCACCCCCGCGAGCGCGGGCGCGACCGCGGGCTCGAGCGCCGCCGGCTCGCCCGGGGCGAGCGCCTCGGCCTCGAGCTCCGGGAACCCGTGCTGCAGCTCGTGCAGCTCCGTCGCGAGCGCCGCCTCGTCGGCGGCGAGGATCATCAGCCCGTTCGGCTCGCCGGGCAGCGCGAAGCCGTGCGCCGCGAGCGCGCGGTAGTGGCCGACGGTCTCGGTGTAGAGCGGCAGGAGGTCGGCGTCCATCGGGTGCTGCACGACGCCGGAGTTGCGACCCGACGCGCCCGGCCGCGATCTCGGCGCGCTCGTACACGACCACGGACGCGCCCGCCTCGGCGAGGAAGGCGGCCGAGCGCGCAGCCGACGATGCCGGCGCCCACGATCGCGACGTCGGGCGAGCCCATGTGGCGCCGCAACGCTAGCCGAAGCGGACGCGGGCCGTGCGCCGGGGCTCGCCCGGCGTGGCGAGCGTGACCTCGGCGGTGGCGCCGCGAGCGGATCCCGTTCGACGGCGCGGCACCATCCCGAGAGGGTGCCGTCCATCGGGCGGCCGTCGACGGCGACGAGGTAGTCGCCGGCGAGCCCGGCGCGGTCGGCGCCGGTCCCCGGCACGACGCTCTGCACCCAGAGCCCGGGCGGGAGGCCGCGCGTCGCGAGGTCGCGCGCGCGACGGATAGCCGAAGCCCGCGCCGATCCAGGCGCGCGAGCGCCCGCGGCGCAGGTCGCCGAGCACGCGCCGCGACGCGGTCGGCGGAGACGGCGTAGTTGGCGCCCTGCAACGGCCGGCCGTCGGCGCCCGTGCGGCGCGCCGCCGCGTTGACGCCCGCGACCCTGCCGTCGAGGTCGACGAGCGGCCCGCCGGAGAAGCCGGGATCGAGCGCCGTGTCGGTGCGGATCGCGTCGGAGTAGGCGGGCACGTCCGCCGCGGGATCGCGGAAGGAGGTGCTCGCGGCGGACACGACGCCGCGCGTGGACGAGGCGGGCTCGCCCGGCGTGGCGGTCTCCGGGAAGCCGAACGCGAGCACGGACGCACCCTGCTCGGCGTCGCCGCCGGCGAGCGCGAGCGCCTCGCGGCCGATCGCGCTCTCCGCGCGCAGCACGGCGAGGTCGTCGCACGGCGCGGCCGCCGACCACCGTGGCCTCGCTCTCGCGCCCGTCCGCGGTGGCGAAGAAGCGCTCGCCGCGGTTGACCACGTGCGCGGCCGTGACGACGAGCCCGGCGCCGCCGTCGAGCACCCAGCCGCTCCCGAGCCCGCTGCGCCCGCCCTGGCTGCGCGCCTCGATGCGGGTCGTGTCGCGGCGCGACGTCGCGCACGAGCGCGGCGACGCGCTCGTCCTCGCTCCGGCCGGTGACCGCGAGCACCGCGACGACGGCGATCGCGGCGCCGGCGACGGCGAGCGCCGCCCAGGTCAGCCGCCGCCCGCGCCGCGTGCGCGCCTCGACGAGCCGCCCGACCATCGACCACGACGGGCCCTCGGTCTCCAGCTGCGCCCCCGGGCGCACCGGCTCGGGGATCGGCGCGCCGGTCACGGGCGGCTCCTCGGCGAGCACGGCGATGCGGACGCCGCCGATGCGCACCTCCTCGCCGCCGGTCAGGAGGACGTCGTGCGACCGGCAGCGCCGTCGACGAGCGTGCCGTTGGCCGAGTCCGAGGTCGCGCAGTCGCAGCCCGCTCGCCCTCCGGCGCCACCTCGGCGTGCCGGCGCGACGCGCGGGCGTCGCGGATGACGACGTCCGCGCCCTGGACGCGGCCGAGCACGAGCGGCCGGTCGACCTCCACCACGCGGCCGGCGTCCTCGCCGGAGAGGACCTCGAGCCACATGACGGGCTGCTCACCCGGCGACGGCGTCCGCGCCGAGCAGCTTGCGCAGCTTGACCTGGAGCTGCAGGGGGGAGAACGGGGCGGCGAGCCGGTCGTCGGCGCCTGCGGCGGTCACGTCGCGGCTGGCCGTCTGCTTGTGCTCGACGAGCAGCAGGACCTTCGCGTCGCGCGTGACGGCGTCGGCGCGCAGCGCGGCGACGACCTCGCGCGCGGGCTGGCCCGGCGCGTTCCAGGCGAGCATGACGAGGTCGGGGCGGCCGTCGCGCACGGTGTCGAGCAGCGACTCGCCGGCCTTGGCGTCCTCGACGTCGACGCGGTCGCCGACGCGCGACGCGCGTGACCGCGCGGGTGTTCGGCGTCCACGCCGGCGAGCAGCACGCGCGGGCGGCGCGCGGCCTCGACGTGGCTCGTGACGGGTGCGGCGACGCGGCCGACGCTCGTCGCCAGCGACGACGAGTCGCCCGTGGCGGGGACCCGCCGGCCGCCGGTCGTGGTCGGCACGTCGAAGTGGTCGCCGAAGGCGGGCACGGGGCGCGGCGTCGCGGTGTCGGAGAGCGGGCCGGCGGCGTCGATCACCGCGCGCGCGGCGGACATCAGGTCCGCGCAGCTCTGGAAGCGGCGCTCGGGCGACTTCTCGAGCGCCTTGGCGATCACCGCGTCCAGCCCGCCGGGCAGCTCGGGACGCACCGAGGTGAGCCGCGGCGGCTCCTCGGACAGGTGGGCGTAGATCACGGCGACGTCCGTGTCGCGCGCGAACGGCAGCTCGCCGGACAGGCAGTGGTAGAGCAGGCAGCCGAGCGAGTAGATGTCGGTGCGGGCGTCGACCCGGTGGCCCTCGATCTGCTCGGGCGCGACGTAGTGGATCGTGCCGACGACGTCGCCGGCCTTCGTGAGCTGCGTGCGCGTGCCCTCGATCCGCTTGGTCAGGCCGAAGTCGGTGAGGAACGCGGTGCGGCCCTCGATCAGCACGTTGGCGGGCTTGACGTCGCGGTGGATCAGGCCCTGGCCGTGCGCGGCGTCGAGCGCGGCGGCCACCTGGCGGCAGACGTCGATCGCGCGGTACGGGCGCAGCCGGCCCTGGGAGCGCAGCACCGCCGAGAGGTCGGAGCCCTCGATGTACTGCATCGCGAGGTAGAGCAGCCCGCGCTCCTCGCCCGCGTCGTAGACGGTGACGATGTTCGGGTGCTGCAGGGCAGCGGCGATCCGCGCCTCGCGATTGAAGCGCTCGCTGGAAGCCCGAGGCCTCGGCCAGCTCGGGCGCGATGATCTTGATCGCCGCGCGCCGGCGCAGGTTCAAGTGCTCAGCCCGATAGACCAGGCCCATGCCGCCGCGCCCGATCCGTTCCTCGATCCGGTACCCCGCGACGACACGGCCCAGGTGGGGGTCCGTTGTCGTGTCCGCCATCATGTCTCAGTATGGATGACGACGTTCTCGCCGGCACCCGTGTCCTGGTTATCGGCGGGAACCGCGAGGATGCCGAGTCCCTTCGGGCACAATTGAGCGCGGCGGGCAGCTCGTCGGTCGACCTGGTGCCCTCGCTGGAGCTCGTGGCGGCCCAGGCGGCGGCCGCGCAGCCCGCAGGTCGTGCTCAGCCTCGGCGACATCGACGCCGAGGCCGTCCGCCTGCGGCTCGACCCGCTCGGACTCGGCGCGGCGCCGCCCGTGGTGGCCGTCGCGGACCTCGCGACGGACGGCGCAGGGCCTCGGTCCCGCGGGCGTGCGGCGGATGCGGCTGGTGCTCGAGCACCGCGAGATGTCGCGCCGGCTCGGCGAGCTCGAGGCGATCGTCGCGGGCCAGGTCCTGGCGGCGTTCCGCGACGCCGAGGAGATCCGCGTCGACACGCTGCGCCGGCTCGCGCTCGCCGCCGAGTACCGCGACGACAACTCGCCCGAGCACACCCAGCGCGTGGCCGCGCTCGCCGCGCGGATGGCGCGCCATCTGGGGGAGAGCGACCGCGCTGGTCTGCGCTCGTCCGCCAGGCCGCGCCGCTGCACGACCTCGGCAAGATCGCCATCCCCGACTCGATCCTGCTCAAGCCCGGCCGGCTCGAGCCGGAGGAGTTCGAGGTGGTCAAGACGCATGCCGTGCTCGGCGCCCGCGTGCTGTCGGAGTCGAGCTCGGAGGTGCTCGCCGTGGCGGAGCAGATCGCGCGCTCGCACCACGAGCGCTGGGACGGCGAGCGGCTATCCCGACGGCCTGTCCGGCGCCGGCATCCCGCTCGTCGCCCGGCTCGTCCACGTCGCCGACGTGTTCGACGTGCTCGTCCACGAGCGGCCGTACAAGGAGGCCTGGACGGTCGAGGACGCGGCGGGCGAGATCCGCGCGGGCGCGGGCACGCAGTTCGATCCCGGCGTGGTGGCGGCCTTCGACGCGCTCGGCGCCGGGAGCTGGACGGCGGGCATGGAGTCCAGCTGAGGGCGGCCTCGCCTCAAGAATCAGGGGCTTCCGGGCGATCACCTAGTACATGGGCCGCCTCGCCATCAAGACCGTGACCGTCGTGACCGCCGTGGGCGCTGCCCTGGCCGTCGCCGGCTGCGGCGCCGCGGGCACCGCTGGCCGCACCGCGTCGCCCGCCACGGCACCGGTCCGCGAGAGCGCCCAGATCGAGGTGACCGACGGCCGCCTCGGCGGCGCGGTCGCGATGCGCCCCGGCGCCCGGCCGCGCGAGCTGTCGCCCGGCGGCCGTCCCGACGTGATCCTGCACCACCGCGACCGTCCGCGCCGCGACGGCGTCGGCGCCGGCGCGGCCTGCGCCGGCCCGGCCACCGCGCCGTCGGCGGGGACGCTGCCCGCCGTCATCGCGTCGACGCTGTGCCTGCTCAACGGCGAGCGCGCCGACCGCGGCCTGCCGCCGCTGGCCGCCGACCCGAAGCTCACCGCGGCCGCCACGGCCTACGCCCAGGACCTGGTCGACCACTCCTACTTCTCCCACACCGGCCGCGACGGCTCGGACGCTGCTCGCCCGCATCCAGCGCACCGGCTACGTCCCGAGCGGCGCGAGCTGGCAGCTGGGCGAGAACCTCGCGTGGGGCACGGGCGCCCTCGCCACGCCCGGCGCGATCATGCAGGCGTGGATGAACTCGCCCGGCCACCGCGCGAACATCCTCAAGCCCGCCTACCGCGAGATCGGCATCGGCATCGTCGCCGGCAACCCCGCCCGGACCGACGGCGCCGGCGCGACCTACGCAACGACCTTCGGCGTGATCGAGACGGCCCCCGTCGCCGCCCCGGCGCAGGTCGCCAAGACGTCCAAGGCCGCCCGCAAGCGCAAGCGCGGCAAGCGCCGCGGCTCGCGCGCCAAGGTCGCGCGCAAGGCCAGCGCGTCGCGCCATCACGGCCGCGGCAAGGGCGAGCGCAGGGCGCACAAGCGCCGCGGGCCGACGGCCCGCATCTCCGTCTGACGACGCGCGCAGGCTCGCGCCGCATGGACGGCGCCGGGAGAACTTGCGACAATCGGCACGACGTCATCTGACGAAGGGAGTCATCCCATGGAGTCCTCGCAGGGCAGCGCCGCCCGCGTCCTCGTCGTCGCCAACCGCACCGCGGCGACCCCCGCGCTGATCCAGGCCGTGCGCGAGCGCGCGGCGCGCGGGCCGGCCGCGTTCACGCTGCTGGTGCCGTCCTCCGCCCACGGGCTGCACTCGCTCGTCGACCCGGAGGATCAGGGCGCGGTCGGAGGCGGAGGGAACGCTCGAGCTGGCGCTGCCGCTGCTCGAGGAGGCGGCCGGAGCGCCCGTCGAGCCGATGGTCGGCGTGCACGAGCCGCTCGCGGCGATCCAGGACGCGATCAACCTGCACGGCTTCGACGAGCTGATCATCTCGACCCTGCCCAAGCGGGTGTCGAAGTGGCTCCACCTCGACCTCCCGCACAAGGCGGCGGGGCTCGGGCCTCCCGGTCACCACCGTCACCGCGCAGGGCATCGAGCGGATCGAAGCGCACGCCTAGGGACGACTACCCTGGGGCGCGGTGTCCCCCCTATGGATCTGGATGCAGGTCGTGATCGTGATCTGCGTGCTCGCGAGCGCGGTGATCGCGATCGTCAAGCTCGTATGATCGCGCGGTGTTCCGCTCGATCGTCGTCGGCACGGACGGATCCGAGACGGCCGGCACGGCGGTGGGCGCCGCGGTCGAGCTCGCCGCGCTGAGCGGCGCGACGCTCGAGATCGTCTCGGCGTACGAGCCCGTGCCGAGCCAGCGGCTGCGGCGCGAGGCGCGCCCGCTCCCGCCCGACCTGCAGTGGATGATCAACCGCCGCGCCGACGTCGACGCGACGCTGCACCACGCGACGGATCGTGCCCGCGAGGCGGGCGTGACCGCGCGGACCTACGCCCGCGAGGGCGATCCCGCCGACGCGATCCTCGACGTCGCCGAGGAGCTCGGCGCCGATCTCATCGTGGTCGGCAACAAGGGCATGACCGGCGCGCGGCGCTTCCTGCTCGGCTCGGTCCCGAACCGGATCTCCCACCACGCGCCCTGCGCGGTCATGATCATCCGGACGACGTAGCTACGGGACGGCGACGGGCGTGGTCGCGGCCGCGGCGTCGATGAGGCCCGCGCCGTAGCGGTTGTCCAGGCCCGGGCGCGCCCAGGTCGCGCGCCGTCGCCTTCAGCCGGGCCTCGAGCGCGCCGGGCGAGGGCTCGGGGCCGAGCACGCCCGACGCGATGATCAGCGCCGCGGTGCCCGAGACGTGCGGGGCCGCCATCGAGGTGCCCGTGTAGCCGCCGGGCAGGCCGAAGCGGCCGGTCCTGGGCCGGAACGTCATCTGGTAGATGTCGCCGCCGGACGGCAGCAGCGGCTTGCAGTTCGGGTCCCCGGCGAGGTCGGCGTCCTCGCCGCCGCCCGGCGCCACGAGGTCGAGCATCGGGCCCTTGTTGGAGTACTCGGCGAGGCAGCCGTGCTCCGTCGTCGCGCCGACCGCGAGCACGTCGGGTGCGCGCGCGGGATACGCCACGCGCGCGCGGGCGTCGTTGCCCGACGCGCCGACGACGAGCGTGCCGCGGTCCCGGGCGAAGTCCAGCGCCTCGAGGATGTCCGGGATCTGCCGGCTGGTCACGCCGACGCCGAACTCGAACGACAGGTTGATGATGTCCGCCCCGTGCCGCGTCGCGAAGCGGATGCCGCGTGCGATCGCCACGCTGTCGCCCTCGCCCCAGCGGTCGAGCACCCGCACGGGCATGATCTTCGCGCCGAAGGCGATGCCCGGTGACCCCGATCGCGTTGTCGTTGCTCTCGGCGATCGTGGAGGCGACGTGCGTCCCGTGGCCGTTCTCGTCGTGGGGCTTGCGGTCGCGCCCGACGAAGTCGTAGCCGGGCACGAAGCGGTTGCCGCGCAGGTCGGGCGACCGCGTGATGCGCCCCTGGTCGGAGTAGGCCACGCCGGTGTCGAGCACCGCGACCGTCACGCCCGTGCCGCCGAGCCGCCCGGCGCGCGCGACGTTGTCCCACGCCGCCGGCGCGTTGATCCCGAACGGGCCCGCGAAGTTCCACTGGATCTGCTGCCATCCGCCGGGGACGGCGGCGCGGCCCGGGTCGTTCGGGATGTAGGTGGCGCGGGCGATGTAGTTCGGCGTGGCGCTGAGCACGCCGGGACGGCCGCGGAGCTGCGCGATCCGCTCGGCGACGCTCTCGCCGGCGCGCAGCCGGACCACGCGCGTGCGGGTCCGCGCCGAGGCCGCGTGGGCCCCGGTCGCGCCCGGACCGGCGGCCGTGCGGACGACGACCTCGCCCGGCACGTACTCGGCCGCCCGCGCGGCGGGGGCGAGGAGCGCGAGCCCGAGGGCGGCGGCGAGGAGGGGGAGGCGGATCATCGTGGGTGCGAGGCGATCTGGGGGCCGAGCGACACCCTGACGAACATTGTCGACGCCCCAGAGTTTCCGGGCAACCTGAACATCGGCTTAGATCTGCCCGGATGGACGACGTCTTCATGCGGCTCGCGGTCCGCGAGGCCGAGCGCGCGCTCGCCCACGGCGACGTGCCCGTCGGCGCCGTGGTCGTGCACGACGGGGCGGTGATCGGCGCCGGCCACAACGAGCGCGAGCACCGCCAGGACCCGACCGCGCACGCGGAGATCCTCGCCCTGCGCGCCGCGGCGGATCGGCTCGGCACGTGGCGGATCCTCGAGAGCGTCCTCTACGTGACGCTCGAGCCGTGCGCGATGTGCGCGGGCGCGATCGTCCTCAGCCGGATCCCGCGCGTGGTCTACGGCACGGCGGACCCGAAGGCCGGCGCGGCCGGCTCGGTCATGGACGTCCTCGCCGAGCCGCGCTTCAACCACCGGCCGGCGGTGACCGGCGGCGTGCTGCGGGAGGAGTGCGCCGCGCTGCTGCTCGACTTCTTCGCGGCGCGGCGCGGGTGAGCGCGATCGGCCTGGACCGGCTCGGGACGGGCGCCGTCCAGGCCGTGTGGCTGGAAGGCGCGCGGATCGGGGAACCGCGGGTGCGCGAGCCGCACCGCCACGACTACCACGAGCTGATCTGGGTGCGCGAAGGCAGCGGACAGCACCGCATCGACGGCGCGGCCGTCCCGGTGCAGCCGCGCACCGTCACGCTGATCGGCCGCGGCGCCGTGCACGTGTTCGAGCGGGCCGAGGACCTCACGGGCGCCGCGCTGCGCTTCGGCGACGAGCTGGTGCTCGGCGAGGGCGCCAGGCTGGCTGCTCGCCGGCCGCGGCGGGCGCACGGTGCCCGTGCCCGCCGGCGCCGAGGACGCGCTCGAGGCGGCGCTGCGCGCGATCGCCGCCGAGGCCGAGCGCCCGCCCGACCCCTACGGCGCCGGCCTGCTCCACCATCTCGTGTCGACGGTGCTCCTCTGGGTCGAGCGCTGGTACGACGCCGTACGGACCGAGCAGCGCGCCGCCGACGACGCCGAGGTGCAGCTGCACCGCCGCTTCACGGCCCTGCTCGAGCGCGACTTCCGCGACCACCACGACGCCGCGCACTACGCGGAGGCCCTCGCGATCGCCGCCGGCCGCCCTGTCGCGGGCGCTGAGCCACGTCACCGGGCGCACCACCAAGGAGCTCGTCACCGAGCGCGTGATGCTCGAGGCGGTGCGGCTGCTGCGGTTCACCGACGACAGCGTCGGCCAGGTCGCCCACCGGGCCGGCTTCGCGGACCCGCTCTACTTCTCGCGCGCGTTCAAGCGCCACGCGGGCGAGGCGCCCATGGCCTACCGCGACCGGGTGCGCGGGAAGTCCATGCATCCGTGAGGTCCTGCCATGGGAAGCCCGGCGCGCCGGACCCATAGTGTGGGCATGACCGCTCCCCAGACCGCTCCCGCCGCCGTCCTGCCCGCCTCGCTGCGGCTGGGCGCGGCGCACCTCACCGTCGCCGACCTCGACCGCTCGGTCGCCTTCTACCAGGACGCCATCGGCCTGCGCCAGCGCAGCCGCGACGGTGACGTCGCCGCGCTCGGCGCCGGCGGCGAGGACCTGATCGTGCTGCACGAGGAGCCGGGCGCCCGGCCCGCCGGGCGCCACGCCGGCCTCTACCACCTCGCGCTCCTGCATCCCGATCGCGAGGAGCTCGCCCGCGCGGTCCAGCGGCTCGCGGTCACGCGCACGCCGATCGACGGCGCATCGGACCACGGGGTGTCGGAGGCGATCTACCTGCCCGATCCGGACGGCAACGGGATCGAGCTCTACGCCGACCGCGACCGCGACGCCTGGCCCCCGGCCGGCCCGGGCGAGCGGGTCGGCATGTTCACCCGGGCGCTCGACCTGCACGGGCTGCTCGCGACCGTCGCCGACGACGAGCCCGTTCGGCACGCCGGACCGCTGCTGCGCATGGGTCACATGCACCTCCACGTCGGGGACCTCGCGGCGGCGCGCGCGTTCTACGCCGACCTGCTCGGCTTCGAGGTCATGGTGGGCATGCCGAGCGCGCTCTTCCTCGCCGCCGGCGGCTATCACCACCACCTCGGCGTCAACACGTGGCGCGGTCCGGGCGTCGGGCCCGCGCCCGCCGGCACCGTCGGGCTGCGCGAGTGGACGCTCGTGCTCGACGCGGAGCCGCTCGCGGCGCTGCGGGAGCGGATCGCCGCGGCCGGGCTCGGCGACGTCGTCGAGGACCCGTGGGGCATCCGCCTGCGCCTCACCGCCGCGGAGTAGCCGACCCAATACCGTGGGGGCCGTGCGGCTCGCGACCTGGAACGTCAACTCCGTCAAGCAGCGCGTGCCCCGGCTGCTGCCGTGGCTCGACGAACGCCGCCCCGACGTCGTCTGCCTGCAGGAGACGAAGCTCGCCGACGACGCGTTCGCCGACCTGCTCCACGACGAGCTCGACGCGCGCGGCTACGAGGTCGCCGCACACGGCGAGCCGGCGTGGAACGGCGTGGCGATCCTGTCGCGCGTTGGGCTCGGCGATGTCGTCGCCGGCCTGCCGGGCGCGCCGGGGTTCCCCGCGCCCGAGGCCCGGGCGGTGTCGGCCACGTGCGGCGGCCTCCGCGTCGTCTCGGTCTACGTGCCGAACGGCCGCCAGCCGGACTCCGACCACTACCGCTACAAGCTCGCGTGGCTCGCGGCGCTGCGAGAGCACGTGGCGGAGCAGGCGGCCACGACCGTCGTGGCGGGCGACATGAACATCGCGCCGACGGACCTCGACGTCTTCGACCCGGACGCCTACGTCGGCCAGACCCACGTCACCGCGCCCGAGCGCGACGCGCTGGGCGACCTCCAGGCGGTCGGGCTGCACGACGTGGTCCGCGAGCGCTGGCCCGGCACCGAGCGGGTCTTCTCCTACTGGGACTACCGCGCGGGCATGTTCCACCAGGACCTCGGCATGCGGATCGACCTCGTGCTGGCCGGCGACGACGTGGCCGCGCGCGTGCAGGCGGCGTGGATCGACCGGCAGGCGCGCAAGGGCAAGGGGCCGAGCGACCACGCGCCCGTCATCGTCGACCTCGACGAGGCGCCGGACGGCGACATCGGGCCGGTCGTGCCGCCGCCGTCGAACCCGGTCACGAAGAAGGGCACCAAGCAGCTCCCCCAGGCGCCCTGACGGGCGCTACGGGGCCGTGGCCGCGGCGCTGCGGTCGAGGTCGACCTCGGGGCGGCCGAGCAGGTAGCCCTGGCCGCCCTCGATCGAGAGGTCCTGCATCTCGTCCATCTCGTGGGCGTGCCGGACGAACGCGAGCAGCTCGTCGGACCCGATGCCCTCTGCGATCACGAAGGCACCCGTGCGCCGCGCGTAGGCGACGATGGCGACGAGCACGGCCTGCGCGTTGACGTCGGTGAGGGCGGCGCTGATGATCGAGCGGTCGATCTTGACGTAGTCGACGGGCAGCCGTCGCAGGGTCTCCAGGCCGGCGTTGCCCGAGCCGACGTCGTCGAGCGCGATCCTGAATCCGAGCGCACGCAGCCGGGTCGCGCCGGCGACGACCTGAGCGAGCCGCGCTCCCGACTGCTCCGTGACCTCGAGCACGACGCGGTCGGGTGTCAGCCCGGCCGCCCGCACGGCACGGACGAGCCGATCGCCGTCGAGCACGTCGTGGTCGAGCGTCTGCGGATGGACCTTGAGGAACAGCAGGGCGTTCGCGGGCAGCTCCGGTCCCGTGCCAGCGCTGCGGCGCGGCAGACGCCATCGAGCTCGTGGGCGCGGCCGACCTTCTCGGCGACCATGAACGCGTCCGGCGGGCCGTCGAACCGTAGTGCTCGCTCGGCCGCGCGAGCGCCTCATAGCCCAGGACCCGGTCGTCGCGGAGCATCAGGATCGGCTGGAACGCGACCTGGAGCTGCGGCTCGTCCAGGAGCGATCGCAGGGAGCGTGCCTTCGCCGGTGTCACCACCGACAGCAGCTCGGCGACGTCGTCGAACACGACGACCCGCCCGCTGCCGCCGCGCTTGCCCTCGTACAGCGCCGCGTCGGCCTGTTCCCAGATCACCGCCGCGTCGTCGCCGGGCTGCGGAGCGAGCGCGGCGACGCCCGCCGTGAAGCTCGTCGGCCGCGTCCCCTTCTGCGCCGTGGCCAGCATCCGCTCGAGTGCCGTCTTCGCGCCCGCCCCGTCGGTCCCGGCGAACACGATCGCGAACTCGTCGCCGCCGATCCGGAACGCACGGTCCTCGGGCCGCCCGGAGCGCAGCACCCGTCCGACCTCGATCAGCACCTCATCGCCGTAGCGATGGCCCTTCGCGTCGTCGGCGAGCTTGAAGTCGTCGAGATCGACGAGCGCGACGGCGCACGTGTCACCCTGCCGGGCCGCGAACGACGACGCACGCCCGAGCTCCTCCTGGAACGCCCGGTGGTTCCCGAGCTCGGTCAGCGGATCCAGCGTGGCGCGCTTGACCACGCTCCGGTGCCGGCGCGAGAGCGCACGCCCACCGAGCACGTAGACCAACCCGAGCGCCAGCAGCAAGCCGAGCCCGAACACCCATCGGGTGGCGGACCGCACCGCGGCCTGCTGATGCTCCTGCGCGGCGGCGTCGGCGTCGACCTCCAGCGCGAACGGCTGCCCGCCCAGCCGCAGCGGCTCGACGAACTCCATCACGCTCCCCGGCTCGGACGCGTGCGCCTCCTGCTCCTGCTCGCCGGCGTACGCCCGTCCCTCCGACAGCGCAGCGTCGATCGCCGAGCTGTCCTCTCCCATCCCGAGCAGTCCGGCATCGGAGGCGACGACCACGCTGCCGGCGCCGTCGATCAGCCGCACCGACACCACCCCTGGCCGGGAGGACAGCGTCTCCACCACCTCCGCTGCTTCACCCAGCGGGCGCTCGGGTGCTTCGGCCCCGGCGTACGCGGCCTCGATCGACCGCGCGGCCGTGACCGCCTGCGACACCGCCATGACCGCCACGAGCGTGCTCAAGAGCGCCGCGGCGAGCCGCAGCTCGAACGCCCAGGGACGGACGCGGCTCCACGTCCGCTCAACCGCCCTCACACACCGGTCATCGGCGGTGCGAGCACCGAGTTGACCCGCGGGTGCCCGTGGAGCGGAGGGGGAGGGATTCGAACCCTCGGTACGGTTGCCCGCACAACGGTTTTCGAGACCGCCCGATTCAACCACTCTCGCACCCCTCCGAGAGCGGCAACACCGTAGCGCGTGCGCGCCGGACATGGCGCACGGCCGATAGCCTGCCCGCGATGGACGCCGCCACCCTCCGCCGCTTCGCCGACCTCGTGATCGGCTTCGGCTCCAACGTGCAGCACGACCAGATCGTCGCCATCGGCTGCGAGCCGGGCAAGGAGTACCTCGTGCGCGCCCTGGCGGAGAGCGCCTACCGGCACGGCGCGAGGTTCGTCGACGTCGCCTGGTTCGATCCGCACGTGAAGCGCGCGCGGATCGAGCTCGCGCGCGAGGAGACGCTCGACTTCGTCCCCTCCTGGCTCGGGGAGCGCGTCATCGCGCTCGGCGACCAGCGCGCCGCCCGCGTGGCCCTGTCCGGGCCGAGCGCACCCGGCCTGATGGCCGACCTCGACCCCGTGCGCGTCGGACGCGATCGGCTGCCGGCGGTCAAGGAGGGCATCAAGGTCGTCAACGACCGCACGACGAACTGGACCATCTGCCCGTGCCCCACGCCCGTGTGGGCCGAGCTCGTGTTCCCCGACCTCGATCCGCACGGCGCGGGCCTCGAGCGGCTCGAGCAGGAGCTGCTGCACGTCCTGCGGCTCGACGAGGACGACCCGATCGCGGCGTGGCGGGCGCGCGCCGACACGCTCGTGGGCAGCGCCGCACGCCTCACCGAGCACCACTTCGACGCGCTGCACTACGAGGGGCCCGGCACCGACCTGACGATCGGCCTCCTGCGCTCCTCGGCCTGGCAGGCCGCGCGCTTCGAGACGGTGGACGGCATCGAGCACATGCCGAACCTGCCGACCGAGGAGGTGTTCACGACGCCCGACCCGGAGCGCACGGAGGGCACCGTGACCTCGACGAAGCCGCTCGTCCTGCACGACGGGACGGTCGTGCGCGACCTCGTCGTGCGCTTCGAGGGCGGCCGCGTGGCGGAGCTGACCGCGTCGGAGGGCGGCGAGACGCTCGACACGATCACCCGCACGGACGACGGCGCCGCACGCCTCGGCGAGGTCGCGCTGGTCGACCGCGAGGGCCGGATCGGCGAGCTCGGCACGATCTTCTACGACACGCTGCTCGACGAGAACGCCGCGAGCCACATCGCGCTGGGCCAGGGCTTCCCGTTCGTCCTGGACGAGGACGAGCGCGACCGCTCCAACGACAGCCAGATCCACACCGACTTCATGATCGGCTCGAACGAGCTGACCGTCACCGGCATCACGGCCGCCGGCGAGCGGGTGCCCGTCCTGCGGGACGGCCGCTGGCAACTCTGAGCGGCTACCCTTCCACCGTCTGGAGAGGTGCCGGAGCGGCTGAACGGGCACGACTGGAAATCGTGTGACGGGGAAACTCGTCCGAGGGTTCGAATCCCTCTCTCTCCGTCGTGTGCCTTGCGTCGCCGAGGGTGCGCGTCTACGTTCCGGTACGCGACGATCGGGGACCTCGCGCGGTTCGCGCACGCGCTGCTGCGCCACAAGCTGCTCGGCGCCGGCTCCACGAGGCGCCTGCTCGCAGGCAAGATCGAGATCTCGACGGGGTCAGGCCTCAAGTACGCCTACGGGTTCTTCGACGCTCGACGCGCGACCGGAGACGGCTGGGTCGGCCACGGGGGCGGCGCGCCCGGCATGAACGGGGATCTGCGGATCTATCCGAAGTCCGGTCACGTGGTTGCGGTGCTGACGAACCTGGATCCTCCGACCGCGGACCAGGTCACGGAGTATCTCGACCCACGGCTGTCGCCCGAGCGATAACCCCGGCGGCCGGCCAGGCATCCGGCCGCCGGGGCTCATCCCCTCAGCTACTGGCGCTGGAACAGCGAGCGCGCGATCGCCCAGTACAGGTCGATCGGGAGCGCCTCGTTCCAGATGCGCACGGTGTCGATGTCGCCGTTCAGCGTCAGCCCGCACTCGTTGTTCGGGTAGTCGCCGAAGCCGCCGTTCCCGTTGGCGAGCGGGTAGGCGACCTGCGTGCCGGTCGGCACGGCGGTGCCGGAGCCGACCTGGCGGCCGTCGACGTAGAGGCGCACCTTCTTGCCGTCGTACGTGCCGGCGACGTTGTGCCAGGCGTTGTCCCACACGGCCGGGGACGCGATCGGGGAGACGTGGAAGTTCGTCCCGTCGAAGACGTAGAACGCGACGCCGCCGGTGTTGGCGGTGTAGAGGCCGTACGAGGACGCGTCGCAGGCGTTGCCGCCCTTGGAGACGATGTACTTGAACGCGCCGGGCGTCGAGTTGCTGCGGATCCACGTCGAGACCGTCAGGCGCTTGGGCTCGAGGGCGGCCGAGCGCGGGATCGTGACGAACTCGTTGCCGTGGAAGAACAGCGCGCGGCCGGCGCCGAAGCGGCCGTCCGTCCAGACGGGGTCGTGCTCGTCGACATCCCAGCTGGAGCCGAGCATGCCGTGGCTGCCGTTGCCGGACCAGTCGTAGACCTTCTGGCCCTGGCCCTCGTTCATGGGCCACCAGCCGGCCAGCGGCCCGGCGAAGGAGGCGGCAGGCGCCGCCAAGCAGATGATGGCGGCGGTGGTCGCCACGAGGAGCGACCGCACCGCGCGGTTATGAGATCTCATAGGCCCACAACGGCCCGCGATCACCTGAATTTGTGTGTCAGCTATCCGACATGTGTCCATCCGCATGCACGGCCCGACGTCACGTCGTGAACGGCGTGACGGCGCTCAGGTGCGCCCACAGGCCGAGCAGCAGGAGCGTCACGACCGCCGCGTAGGGGAGGGCCGCACGCCCGAGCGCGGCGCCGATCGCCACCCCGGCCGCGGGCAGCACCCCGTACAGGTAGCGCGGGTAGAAGAAGTCCCAGTCGCCGATCAGCAGGCCGGCCGTCATCAGCACGAGCCCCAGGACGAGCGGCGCGCAGAGCAGCGCCCACCCGGGCGGGCGGCGGACGAGCACGAGGGCGAAGGGGACGGCGACGGCGAGGATCAGGAACGCGTCGCGCACCCGCCGCTTGCCCGCCGGCAGGAGCTCCGACCACCACTCCTCCGCCAGGACGCCGCCCAGCAGCCGGCCGTGGAGCGCGCGCAGGTCGCCCGCGCCGAGGTCCGCGCCCGTCGGGTTGAGCACCGGCTCCTGCATCTCGCGGACGAGGGCGCTCGCGGTCGGGGCGCCGTAGCGGTCGACGTTCGAGGCCATCCACGGCGCGAGCAGGAGCGCGGGCAGGGCGAGCGCGAGCGCGGCGGCGCCGCGGCGGCCATCGCGCAGGTACGGCAGGGCCACGGCCGCGAGGACCGGGACGAGCACCACGAGCGAGAGCCGCGTCAGCAGGCCGAGGCCCACGAGCGCGCCCGCGAGCACCAGCACGCGCCCGTCGCGGCGCTCGTGCGCCGCCCGCAGCGCGAGCAGGGCGCCGAGCGCCAGCGGCAGCTCGAGCGCGGCGTTGGAAGCGGTGACCGTGCGCACCACGACGCCCGGCCAGAGCAGGAAGCAGAGCGCCACGGCGAACACCGCCGGCGACCCGCGCGCGAGCCGCCACAGGAGGTAGGCGGCGAGCGCCAGGAGCGCGGCGCCGAGCAGGCGCAGCGCGCGCACGGCGGCCATCGGGCTGCCGGCGGCGGCGAACGGCCCGGCCGCGACGAGGTAGTAGAGCGGCGGCTGGAACGCCTCGTAGGAGCGGCCGGCCAGCCCGCGGTCGGCCGGATCCGTGCGCGCCGGCGCCGGGTACGTGCCCTCGTCGAGCGCCGCGGTCGCGGGCGAGACGAGCTCCGTGCGCAGGTCCGGCAGCCGCCCCTCCTCCGCGATCGTCTGGACGTAGTCGTAGTGCGCGGCCTCGTCGACGAGCGCGAAGACCGGGAAGCGGAACACGGTGACGAGGGCCAGTGCCGCCAGCGCGGCGAGCTGGACGGCGATGAGGGCCCGGAGCGCCACCGGGCGGCAGTCTGCCGCACGCGCGGGACGGCCGCGGCGCGCCGGTAGGCTCGGGTCATGTCAGCCGACGGGGACTTCGCCGCATGCCTCGGCCACGTGCTCGGCCTGCCGGCCTCCGCGGTGCCGGGCGACCCCGCCGCCGCGCGCCCATGGCTCGCCGAGCGCGGGCTCGGCCTCGTGCCGGTCGCCGACCCCGCCGCCTTCCACTGGGGCGGGCCGTGGATCGCGGAGCTGCCGGGCGAGACGGTCGTCGCCTTCGGCAGCCCGCCCGGGATCGTGCTGCGGCCGTCGGGCGGGGATGCGCCGCTCGCCGCGGTCGTGCGCGGCCATCTGGTCGCGCCGCTCGACGCCGGGCTCTGGCGGCCGGCCGGGCCGGAGCTGCCGCTCCGCGCCGAGGGCGTCGTCGAGCTGATCGCGGTCGCCCCGGCGGCCGAGGCGCCGATGGTCGTGGTCGAGCGCGCCGAGGCGGTCGCCGGCGCCGGCCTGCGGGGTGACCGCTACCTCACGCGCGACGGGTCGTTCGACGGCCCGGTCGGCCACGACCTGACGCTCGTCGAGGCCGAGCGCCTGGAGGGCCTGCTCGCGCCGGCCGACGCGCGCCGCAACGTGGTCACGCGCGGGATCGACCTCAACGCGCTCGTCGGGCGGCGGTTCGCCGTCGGCGACGTGGAGTGCGTGGGGCGACGCCTGTGCGAGCCGTGCGCGCTGCTCGAGCGCCTGACCGCGCCCGGCGTGCTGCGCGCCCTGGTGCACCAGGGCGGCCTGCGCGCCGACATCCTGCGCGGCGGCTCGATCGCCCCGGGCGACGCCGTGCGGGCGATCGACTAGCTGTAATTCCTGAGCAGCGTTGTTCATCGCGGGCCTCCTTGGATGGCTGG
Organism: uncultured Solirubrobacteraceae bacterium; assembly: GCA_963827335.1. Classification (GTDB taxonomy): domain Bacteria; phylum Actinomycetota; class Thermoleophilia; order Solirubrobacterales; family Solirubrobacteraceae; genus DASQMT01. The sequence continues at coordinate 489,604 of CAWHAP010000015.1, read as the reverse complement.
TCGGTTGTCGAATGCCCCGCGAGTCTGCGAAGGTGAGTGACACCGGATGATAGTGCAGCTAACGCGCGCGTTGTCATTGAGCGGTAGCTGGCGCCGGATGGTGCGGCCTGGTCGATCCGAGCGATGGTTGGTCGGTGTCGGCGGCGGCCGCTGAGTTCAACATCCAGTCAGAGGACGTGTTCTAAGTGGGTGTCTCGGATGTCCGTGAGTGCCTCAGAGTCCGCGGCAGCTGGATCGCAGCTCGGCGATAGCTCGATGCGGGTCGGCTAATCGCACCGCAGGAACGGCGGATCGACGGTGATCGCCGGGCTGCGACGCGCTGCGCTTCAGCGCGGACCCGAGATCGCCGACCGTGCTCGACGATGCCGCTTTCGTACGGTGTCGAGGATCCTCGACGACGCATCGGGATGGGTCGGCTGTGGCCGACTCGGAATGGACGCCCGCTCAGCGCTATGACGCGCGCCGCGGCGCCGGCGAGCTCATTCACATGCGACGTCAGAAAGCCGGGACGCGATCGTCGGCGGCGACGGGACATCGCGTCACCGGCCGGGCGGGCCGCGGCCGCTATGCCGTCTGGCCTCGTTCACCGACGCCGCCGGCGCGCCGGCGCAGCAAGACCGGCTGGGCGTTCGTGCACGTCGCGATCGATGACGCCATCGCGGCTGGCCTACGCCGAAGTGCTCACGCGACGAAAACGGCCGGTACGGCAGCCGGCGATTTCTGCGCCGCGCCCTGGACCTTCTACCGCGCGCCGATCGGCGATCACCGTCGAGCGCGTGATGACCGACAACGGCTCCGCCTACCGCTCGGCCGTTCACGCCAGCTCGCCTGCCAGCATGCTCGGCCGTCCGCCACCTCCGCACGCGCGGCCCCGCCGACCCCAAACCAACGGAATCGGCAGAACGCGTTCGACTCCGCACCATGCTCGGCGAGCATCGGCCTACGGTCGCGATCTACCGACGACCAGCCGAGCCAACGCACCGCATGCGCCATGTCGCGCCGGCTATTCACCTTCATCCAGTCGTCCTGCCGGACTCGCAGGGCTTCGGAGCGACCACGGACACTCCATCAGCCCGCCTGAACAACCTGCTCGGGACTTACAACTAGCGCTCGCGGTCGCGCAGGAGGCGGCGGAGGATCTTGCCCGAGGCCGACTTGGGGATCTCCTCGACGATCTCCACCGCGCGGATGCGCTTGTACGGCGCGACGCGCTCGGCCACCCAGGCCATGAGGGCGTCCGCGTCGAGCGCGTCCCCGGCGGGGACGACGCACGCGAGCGGCGCCTCGCCGCCCTCCGCGTCGTGCATCGGGATCACGGCGGCGTCGGCCACGTCCGGGTGGTTGATCAGGAGCGCCTCGAGCTCGGCCGGCGGGACCTGGTAGCCCTTGTACTTGATCAGCTCCTTGACGCGGTCGACGATCCGGAACACCTCGCCGTCCTCGATCCGCGCGACGTCGCCCGTCTTGAGCCAGCCGTCCTCGGTGAGGGTGGCGGCGGTGGCCGCGTCGTCGCCCAGGTACCCGCGCATGACCTGCGGCCCGCGGATCCAGACCTCCCCGGTCTCGGCGTCCTCGCCCGTCTCGGGGTCGACGAGGCGGCCCTCGGTGCTGCCGATCAGCCGGCCGATCGCGCCCGGGTCCTGCGCCTCGAGCCCGTCGTCGTCGGCGAAGTGGGTGACCGGGCTGGCCTCCGTCATGCCGTAGCCCTGCCGGACCGGCGCCCCGAGCCGCTCGGACGCACGTTCTGCGGTGCCGGCGTCGAGCGGTGCGGCGCCGGAGATGACGACCCGCAGCGCGAAGTCGCGCCCGTCCACGCCCGGCGCCTTGGCCAGCCCCAGCACGACCGGCGGCGCGATGTGCGCCCGCGTGACGCGGTGGCGCTCGAGCAGGTCGAGGAACCCGCCCATGTCGAACCGCGGCATGGTCACGATCGTCGCGCCCTGCGAGAGCCCGAGGTTGACCACGACCGTCTGGCCGTAGATGTGGAAGAACGGCAGGACGCCGATCAGCACGTCGTCGGCGCCGATCCGGTGCACGCCGCGGATCTGCTCCATGTTCGCCACGAGGTTGCGGTGCGTGAGCATCACGCCCTTCGACAGGCCGGTCGTGCCGCTCGAGAACGGCAGCACCGCGAGCTCGCGCTCCGGATCGGGGCGCGCGCCCTCGCCGCCGGGCTCGGCGTCCGGGAGCGCCTCCAGCGTGAACACGCGGTCGAGGCCGGCCTCGGACAGCGACCCGCGCAGCGGCTCGGCGACGATCACCGCGACCGCGTCGGCGGTGGCGAGCTGCTTGGCCACCTCGGACGGCGTGAGCAGCGGGTTCACGGACGTGACGATCGCGCCCAGCTTCGACGCGGCGTGGAACGCGACCACCCACGCCGGGCTGTTCGGGCCGAGCAGCCCGACGGCGTCGCCGGGGCCGATCCCCGCCGCGGCCAGGCCGGCCGCGGCGCGATCGACCTGGCCGGCGAGCTCCGCGTAGGTCGTGACGGCGCCGCTGGCGCCGTCGATCAGCGCGGGCTTGTCGCCGCGCTCGGCCGCACCGCCCAGCACGTACTCGGACAGCGAGACGGCGGGGATCGCGACGTCGGGGTAGGGGCTGCGGAGGACCATCCCCGCAGCCTATGCCCTGCTCAGCCCGTCGGGGGCGGCGGCGTCGAGACGACGAACAGCGGCTCGGCCGGCGGCTCGCCCGCCTCGTCGAACGTGCCCAGCGACTCGAGCTCCGCCCCGACCACGATGTGGCGGACGGACACTGCGAGGTAGTCGTGCCGCTCGGGGCTCCCCGCCCCGCCGAGCGTCGTCAGCTCGGCATCGGTGATCGGGAGGAAGTCGGAGTCGTGCGAGTTGAGGAAGTCGGTCATCCGGGAGCGGTAGCCCTCGCTGGGGAGCTGGAGCGTCCCCTCGATGACGTGACGCTCGGTCTCGAGTCGCACGCGCAGGCGGCGGAAATGCATGGTTCCAGTATCGGACGTCCGGCAGGCGGGCGTTAGGGTGCCGTCCCATCGTGCCCGACTTCGACGCGATCATGCGGCCCTGGCTGGACCGGATCCTCCAGGACACCGGCCCGCTGCCGCTCTACGACGCCCACACCCACGTCGGGCAGAACGACCCCGACGGCTACAAGCAGACGCCGGCGCAGCTGCTGGCCGCCCTCACGGCGGCGCAGGCGCGCGGCATCGTCTTCCCGATGCACGAGCCGGACGGCTACGCCGGGCCGAACGACGTGGTCATCGCAGCCGCCGCCGAGGCGCCCGACCGGCTGGTCGCGTTCTGCCGCGTCAGCCCGCACGACGGCGCGCTGGCCGAGGCCGAGCGCGCGCTCGACGCGGGCGCGCGCGGCATCAAGCTGCACCCGCGGGCGGAGCAGTTCGGCATGGACGAGCCCGCGGTCGCCGACCTCGTCGCCCTCGCGCACGAGCGGAGGGTGCCGGTGCTGATCCACGCGGGCCGCGGGATCCCGGCGCTCGGGGAGATGACCGTGCGGCTCGCCGAGCGCAACCCCGACGCGCACCTGATCCTGGCCCACGCCGCGATCTCCGATCTCGCGTGGCTGTGGCGCGTGCTGCCGGACCACCCCAACGTCCTGATCGACACGGCGTGGTGGAACCCGGTCGACCTCGTGGCGCTGTTCGCGCTCGCGCCGCCGGCCAACGTCGTGTGGGCGAGCGACTCGCCCTACGGGATCCCGATGTTCAGCGCCGTGATGGCGCTGCGCTGCGCGCTGCAGGCCGGCGTCGGTCCCGCCGCGCTGCGCGGCATCGCCGGGGCGACGATCGCGCGCGTGCTCGACGGGGACCGGCCGGAGGACCTCGGGCCGCCGGCGGGCCCGCCGACGGTCGCCCAGGACCTGCTGCTCGAGCGCGCCGTCAGCCACCTGACGGCGGGGTTCGCGCGGATCGTCGCGGGGACCGACGCGACGGAGCCGCTCGGGCTGGCCCGGCTCGCCTGCGCCGTCGGCGCCGACGGTCCGCACGCCGCGGTGTTCGCCGCCGTGCTCGAGGAGCTCGACGCGTTCGACCGCGAGCTGGCCCCGCCGCCGCCGGACCAGCGCTTCCCGGCCGCGCTGCGCCGGGTCGTGCACGCGCTCATCGTGGCGCGCACCCCCGACGTGCCGCTGCCCGCGCTCCCGGACGCGCCGGCGCCCACGCGCGACGCGGCCGAGGCCTGATCAGTCCTCGCCGCCGCCCTGCTGGACCGGCGTCTCCACGGGCGGCGCGGTGGTCGGCGGCGTCGGCCGCGCGCGCCGGCTCGCGCAGGTCCGGTAGGTGCGCGAGGAGTCGATGCGCTGGCCGCCGAGCGTCTCGCCCTGGACCCGGACGACGGACCGGCCGCGGGGGAGCCGGACGGTCGCGCTCGCGGCGCGCGGGACGCCCGTCATGCGCACGGCGCGCCGGCCGTCCACGGTGACCTCGAACCACCCGAACACGGCGCCGGGGGGCGGCGTGAAGCGGACGCGCACGTGGCGTCCGTCGATGCAGCCGGACGTCCCGGCGAGCTGCAGCACCCCGCCCTCGCGGACCTTCGGCTCCGGCAGCTCGTAGGGGTCCGACCCTCCCCCCTGCGCGAGCGCGGTCCCTCCTGCGGCCAGGACGGCGACGGCGACGATCCACAGCATCCGGCGAGGCATGGCGGCGAACTTATACGACGGCTCGCGGGCGGCGGACATTCCCGCCCGCCGTCGGCACGGAAGGCTGCCCGAACGCGCAGCGGCGGCGTCGGTTTTCCGGCGCGCCGGGCGGGTATGCCCGACCCCGGCATGGCTTCGGACTCCGTCGAGCTGCGGACGATCGAGACGAGCATCCCGGCGCGGATGGACCGCCTGCCGTGGGCGCGCTGGCACTGGCTCGTCGTCGTCGGGCTGGGCGCCGTCTGGATCCTCGACGGGCTCGAGGTGACGATCGTCGGCACGATCGCGAGCCGGCTGACCGAGGAGGGCTCGGGGATCCGCCTGACCGAGTCCCAGATCGGCAGCGCCGCCGCGATCTACGTCGCGGGCGCCTGTCTCGGCGCGCTGTTCTTCGGCCATCTCGCCGACCGGATCGGCCGCAAGAAGCTCTTCATGCTCACGCTGCTCGTGTACCTGGCCGCCACGGTGGCGACGGCGTTCTCGGGCTCGTTCCTGTGGTTCGCGGTCTGCCGCTTCTTCACCGGAGCCGGCATCGGCGGGGAGTACGCGGCGATCAACTCGGCGATCGACGAGCTGATCCCCGCGCGCGTGCGCGGCACGGTCGACCTGATCATCAACGGCTCGTTCTGGCTCGGCACGGCCGCCGGCTCGCTGCTCTCGATCGTGCTCCTCGACGAGTCGATCTTCGCCGCGGACGTCGGGTGGCGGATCGCGTTCGGCCTCGGCGCCGTGCTCGGCATCGGCATCCTGCTCGTCCGCCGCTACGTCCCCGAGTCCCCGCGCTGGCTGTTCATCCACGGCCGCGACGAGGAGGCCGAGGAGCTCGTCTCGCAGATCGAGCGCCAGGTCGTGGAGGAGACCGGCCAGGAGCTCGAGGAGCCGCGCCGCTCGATCAAGATCCGCCAGCGCAAGGCGATCGGCTTCGGAACCGTCGCGAAGACCGTCTTCAAGCTCTACCCGAAGCGGACCGTGCTCGGCCTCTCGCTCTTCGTGGGCCAGGCGTTCCTCTACAACTCGGTCTTCTTCACCTACGCCCTCGTGCTCGACAAGTTCTACGGCGTCGGCGCGAACGCCGTCGGCTACTACATCTTCGCGTTCGCGGTGGGGAACTTCCTCGGGCCGCTCGTGCTCGGCCGCTTCTTCGACTCCGTCGGGCGCAAGCCGATGATCGCGGGCACGTACATCGTCTCGGGGCTGCTGCTCGCGCTCACCGCGATCCTGTTCAACAACGGGACGCTCACCGCCGTGTCCCAGACCGCGGCGTGGTGCGTCATCTTCTTCATCGCCTCGGCGGGTGCGAGCTCCGCCTACCTGACGGTGTCGGAGATCTTCCCGATGGAGACCCGCGCGATGGCGATCTCGTTCTTCTACGCCGTCGGCACGGCGATCGGCGGCATCACCGGCCCGCTGCTGTTCGGCCGCCTGATCGAGACCGGCGGCGAGACGAACGTGATGTACGGCTACCTGCTCGGGGCGGCGCTGATGGTCGGCGCGGGGGTGGTCGAGATCGTGCTGGGCGTCGAGGCCGCGGGCAAGCAGCTCGAGGACATCGCCAAGCCGCTGACGGCCGAGGACGCGGAGACCGAGGGCGACCTGGACCTCGAGAAGATGAAGGGCGAGGCATGAGCTCCTGGTCGCCGTTCCACTCGGCCAGCTCGGGCTACGACCCCGAGGACGCCGACCGCGACCTCCAGCGCGAGCTGGGGATGCTCGAGCGCGCGCTCGCCGAGCGAGGGGAGCTGCCCCGGCGCGAGCTGGGCCGGCTCGTCGGCTGCCGCTACTGGGGCCCCGGCCGCTTCTCGCGCGCCCTGCGCGCGGGGGTCCGCGAGGGCCGCTTCGCGCGTCCCCGGCGCGGCGTGTACGGGCCCGTCCGGTAGGCGCAAGTTCTCGCCGCCCGGCGCGTTCGCACTGGCACGCGACGATCCGGGGAGGTAGCAGTGGGCAGGGGAACGACGGTGGCCGTCCTGGCGACGATGGCGACGGCCGTGGGCGCGGCGAGCGCGGCGGCCGAGCCGGCCTGGGCGCCCGCGGCGGGCGCGCCGGTGCATCCGGGCGTCCAGACCGACACCGCGGGCGGGCAGTGCACGGCGAACTACGTCTTCTACGACGCCGACGACGTCTTCATCGGACAGGCGGCCCACTGCGCCGGCACGGGCGAGGCGACCGACACGAACGGATGCGACGCCGGCTCGCTCCCGCTCGGCACGCCGGTCGAGGTGACGGGCGCCTCGCGGCCCGGCACGCTCGCCTACAGCTCGTGGCTCGCCATGCAGGCGGCCGGTGAGACCGACGCGGACGCGTGCGCGTCCAACGACCTCGCGCTGGTGGAGCTCGACCCCGCCGACCACGCGAAGGTCAATCCGTCGATCCCGTTCTGGGGCGGGCCGACCGGCATCGCCGGCACCGTCGCCGCGGGCGCCAAGGTGCTCTCGTACGGCAACTCGTCGCTGCGCCAGGGCATCGCGCAGCTGAGCCCGAAGGAGGGCGTCTCGCTCGGTCCGTCCGCCGGCGGCTGGAACCACTCGGTGATCACCGTCACCCCGGGCATCCCCGGCGACTCGGGCAGCGCGTTCATCGACGGGCAGGGCCGGGCGTTCGGCACGCTCTCGACGCTCGCGCTGCTGCCGCTGGCCGGGTCCAACGGCGTCGGCGACCTGTCGCGCGAGCTCGCCTACGCCCGCGCGCACGGCGCGGACGTGACGCTCGCGCCGGGCACCGAGCCGTTCCGCGGCCCGCTCCTGCCGCTGCCGTGATCCGTCACAGCGCGCGGCGGCCCGCGAACGCGCGGCCGAGGGTGACCTCGTCCGCGTACTCGAGGTCGCCGCCGACCGGCAGGCCGGACGCGAGCCGCGTGATCGCGACGTCGGCCATGCGGGTGCGCAGGCCGTCGGCGATGTGCAGCGCGGTCGCCTCGCCGGTCGTCGTCGGGTTCGTGGCGAGCACGACCTCGCGGACCGGCGGGTCGGCGCGCTCCACGCGCGCGTACAGCTGCGCGATCTTGAGGTGCTCGGGCTCGACCCCGTCGATCGGGGAGAGCGCGCCGCCGAGCACGTGGTAGCGGCCGCGGTACTCGTGCGTGCGCTCGACCGGGATCACGTCGCCGGGCTCCTCGACCACGCAGATCAGCGCCGGGTCGCGGCGCTCGTCCGTGCAGATCGTGCAGCGCGGGCCCTCCGCCAGGTTGAAGCACACCTCGCACAGCCCGATCTTGTCCTTGACGTCGCGGATCGCCTCGGCCAGGGCGTAGGCGTCGTCGGGCGTGACGCGGAGCAGGTGGAACGCCAGGCGCTGGGCCGTGCGGTTGCCGATGCCGGGGAGCTTGCCGAGCTCGGTGACCAGGCGCTGGACGGGCGGGGCGAGCAGGCCGGCTACCTCTGCTTGCGCCGCGCGGCGCGGTTCGGCGGCGCGCCGCCGGGCAGGCCGCCGCCACCGGCGCCGCCGCCGAGGGCGCCGCCCAGCCCGCCGAGGCCGCCGAGCATGTCCATGGCCGCGGACGGGTCCATGCCGCCGGCGCCGGTCGCCTTGCTCTGCAGCTCCATGGCCTGGCGCAGCGCCTCGTTGATCGCCGCCATGACCATGTCCTGGAGCATCTCGACGTCCTCGGGGTCGACCGCGTCGGGGTCGATCGCGAGCGACTTCAGCTCCAGGTCGCCCGTCATCACGACCTTGACCATGCCGCCGCCGGCCGACGCCTCGACCTGCTCGTCCTTGAGCTTCTCCTGCGCGGCCATCATCTCTTCCTGCATCTTCTGCGCCTGCTGGAGCAGGGCGCCGAGGTTGGGCGGCTGGGGCATCAGGACTCCTCTTCGGCTGGAAGCTCCTCGGCGTCGAACTCTCGCATGAAGGTGTCGATGAGCTCGTCCTCCGACAGGATGGGCGCGGCGGCGCGCTCGTGCTCGGCGTCGTCGTCCGCGAGGGCGTAGGCGAGGCGCAGCGAGCTGCCGGTGACCGAGCGGATCGCGGTGGCGATCTGCTCCCGGCAGGCCGGGTCCTCGGCCTTGCGCTTGTAGAAGGCGGCGGACTCGGCCCAGCTGAGCGTGAGCTCGCCGCCGTCGAGCCGCGACGGGCGGGCGTTCTCGATCAGCGCGTGGAGCATCGGCCGCTCCTGGACCTGCGCGAGGACGGCCGGCCACAGCTCCGAGAGCCCCGGGAGGTCGAGCTCGACGCCGACCGCCACCCGGGGCTCGGACACGTCGCCGCCGGGCGCCACGACGGCCACCGCGGTGATCGCCGGCGCGCCCTCGATCTCGGCGGTCGCCGCGACGATGGCCGGCGCCTCGGGCGCCGGGGGCGGCGCGAGCGCGGCGCGGGCGGCCGGCGTGGCCGGGACGTCCGGGCTGCGGACGGGCGCGGCCGCGGCGGCGGGTGCGGCGGGCCGGCCGGCCTCGAGCCGCTCGATCCGTGCCAGGAGCGCCCGCAGCGACGGATCGTGCTCGGGCCGGGCGGCCTTCACGAGCGCGAGCTCGAGCTGGGTGCGCGGGTCGGCGCCGTCCTTCATCGCGCGCAGCGCGTTCGCGACCAGGTCGAGCATCCGCAGCACCGTGGCCGGGCCGGTGCGCCGGGCCTGCTCGGCCAGCCGCTCGTCCTGCTCGGGGGTGACGCGGATCTCCTCCGGGACCTCGCCGAGCGTCTGCACGATCATCAGCCCGCGCAGGTGCGCCTCGAGATCGCCGAAGAAGCGGCCGACGTCGCGCCCGGAGTCGGCCAGGCGCGCGGCGGCGCGCAGGGCGTCCGCGGCGTCCCCGGCGTCGACCGCGTCGACGCAGCCGAACAGCAGGTCGGCGTCGGCCGCGCCGAGCACGGCGAGCACGTCCTCGAGCGTGACGGACGCCCCCGAGTAGGAGACGAGCTGCTCGAGCGTGCCGAGCGCGTCGCGGAACGATCCCGTGGCCGAGCGGGCGATCAGCGCGCACGCCTCGTCGGGGACCGCGATCGCCTCCGCGTCGGCGACGCGCCGCAGCACGCCGGCGATCTGGCCCTGGGTCGGGCGGGCGAAGTCGAAGCGGTGGCAGCGGTCCACGACGGTCGGCAGGACCTTGTTGGCCTCCGTCGTCGCCAGCACGAAGATCGTGTGCGGGGGCGGCTCCTCGAGCGTCTTGAGGAACGCGTTCCACGCGGCGGTGGTCAGCATGTGCGCCTCGTCGAGGATGTAGACCTTGTGCCGGCCGGAGACCGGCGCGTAGGCGACCTTCTCGCGCAGGTCGCGGATGTCGTCGACCGAGTTGTTCGACGCCGCGTCCATCTCGATCACGTCGAGCGAGGACGCCTCGGCGATCGCGCGGCACGAGGCGCAGGTGCCGCACGGCGTGACGGTCGGCCCCTGCTCGCAGTTCAGCGACGCGGCCAGGATCTTCGCCATCGACGTCTTGCCCGTCCCGCGCGAGCCGACGAACAGGTAGGCGTGATGCACGCGGTCCTGCTCCAGCGCGTTGCGCAGCGTGCGGACGACGTGCTCCTGCCCGACGACGTCGGCGAACGTGCGGGGGCGGTGGCGGCGGTAGAGCGAGGCGGAGGCCTGGGGCACGGGGGGGTTGAGTCTAGCCCCCGTGCCGGGCGTTCCCGCGAACGAAAGAGCGGACCGTGCACCCTCCGTCGAAGCCGGTTCCCCAGGCGCGTCCACTGCTCTCGGCTCCGGCACGGGCGACCCCACGCCGCCCGTCGGTGACCGCTTAAGGCTGCTTCCTTCCGGACCTGACCTGGTTCACGAGCCGACGTCGGGTGGGACCCGGCCATCAACGCCTGGAGCAGCGCGCTGACCCCGGGGGCCTGAGCCCCTTGGGAGGGGATTCAGCCCCGCTAGAGCGGATTGCGAGTACAGGGCACCGCTAATTCCCCGCCTAGCACGGTCCACGCCGCAGTCTAGCCGCCGCGGCTAGACTGATCGTCCCTGAGGGCGCGTAGCTCAGTGGGAGAGCGCTCGCTTCACACGCGAGAGGTCGCAGGTTCGAAACCCGCCGCGCCCATCCGGAGAGTGCCTTCCAGCAGGCACTTCGCGGAGCGGCGCGGGCCGATCACGGCTTCGCGCGTGCTGCCATCTGCAGCTCGCGCGCAGACACGCCGTACCGCTCACGGAACGAGCGGCTGAAGTACGACATGTTGCGGAAGCCCCAGTGGAAGGCGATCGCTGTGACCGACTCGTCGGTGCCCCGCAGCAGATCGGCGCGGCAGCGGCTGAGCCTGCGCTCGCGGATGACGGCGCCGACGCTGTCGTCCGTGGACTCGAACAACCGGTACAGCGTGCGGAGCGAGATGGCGTTCGCCCGCGCGATCGTCGCCGGGGAGAGGCTCGGGTTGTTGAGGTTCGCGTCGATGTAGAGGAGCACGGCCATGAGCCGCCCAGCGGTCTGCTGTCGCGGTTGCGGGTCCTCATGTGTCGCGACGACGGCTCGTGCGATGTCCAGCGCGGCATCGGCCACGGCGTCGCGCGCCGCGACGTCGAGGCTGCTGACGACCGGCACGAGGGAGCCCAGGAAGCTTCCGATCAGCCTGGCGGCGGGATGGCCGGAGCGGAACGGCCGGCCGTACATCGCCTCGTAGCCCGGAGCCACCATCGCGAGGCGCTCCCGCGGGACGACGAGGGTCTGGTTGTCCACCCTGCCGAACGTCGTGAAGCCGCCGCGGCGCGCGGTGTCCCACATCACGAGCTCGCCGGCGCGAAGCAGGACGGGCGTTCCCTCGAAGTCCAGGCCGATCGTGCCGCGGCGCATGTACATCAAGCCGACGAGGTCGGGGTCGGAGGCGGCGATCTCGGCCGGGCCCCTGCGGCCCTCGCCACGATCGTGCGCGGTCTGGACGAGCGCCAGCCTGCCGAGCTGCCAGCGCGACGTGCTGGCCGAGAACGTCTCGCCGGACGCCGGGACCGCCCGGACCGAGAAGCCGAAGGTGTAGGTCCGCGCGAGCACCTCGAGCCAGCCCTCGGTGAGGTTCACGGTCTCGACGTCACGCAGGTCGCAGGACACGTCGCCCAGAGCGGGCCGCATGGGGCTCTTTTCGCTCCGTGCCGACCCGTTGCCTGCCCGTGCCGAGCGCCTCGCGCACTGTCGCATGACCGGCAGATACTAAGACCACCTGACACGCCGACCATCGTGTCGACGCCCGAGGAGAAGAGAGATCATGCGGAGAGGTGCTTCAGACGGGCGCAGCGGCCTGGCGGCGCTGATCGGCGTGGCGCTTGCGCTCCTGGGTCCGGCCGTGGCACGGGCGGCGACGCCCGTCCCGGACGTCCGTGGGCCGATCCCGGTCACCGCGACGTCCCATCCGTTCGGCGCGGCGGACCATCAGATGGTCTCCCAGAACCTGGCCAGGTACGGGTTCGTCGAGGAGGAGTACGTGGTCAGCGGGAAGGCGAACGTGTATACGTGGCCGGCGCCAGGGCCGGCGAAGGTGCGGACGGCGGGGGCGCCTTATACGACGCGGATCCTGGTGCGGCGGCCGAGGAAGGCGAGGCACTCGAGCGGCAACGTCGTCGTGGAGATGCTCAACCCGACGAACCTGTTCGACCTGAACATCGGGTGGGCGCTCGCGCACAAGGAGCTCCTGCGCCGCGGCGACACGTGGGTGGGGATCACGGCGAAGCCGATCGCCGTGGATGCGCTCAAGGCGTTCGACCCCGAGCGCTACGGGAAGCTGTCGTTCGCCAACCCCCTGCCGCTGGCCGATCCGGCGAACTGCACGACGATCTCGACGCTGATCCCGGGCGACAGCTCCCGCACGACCGAGAACGGCTTGATCTGGGACATCTACAGCCAGGTCGGCGAATGGCTCAGGAGCGACGCGAGGAGCAACCCGCTGCGCCGGACGGTCGAGCGCCTGTACGGCTTCGGCTACTCGCAGACGGGCGGCTACCTGGCGACCTACATCAACGCGATCCGTCCGCACGCCGTGCGCGCCGACGGCCGCCCGATCTACGACGCCTACCACATCTCCGTCGCGGGCGGGGCGTTCGTCGGCCTGGTCCCCATCAACCAGTGCGAGCCCCCGCCGCCCGTGACGGACCCGCGGCGGCAGATCTCCGACATCGGCGTGCCGGTGATCAGGGCGATGTCGCAGTCGGATTACCTGATCGGGATCGACGCGCGGCGCCCGGACAGCGACGCACGGAAGGATCCCTACCGCCACTACGAGGTCGCGGGCGCGGGCCACGCGAGCCCGGACGAGCTGCATTTCTCGGCCAAGCCCGAGGACATCGTGAAGGCCGGCCGCCCGGTGCCGCCCCTCGGGTGCAACGAGGGACCGCGGAGCCGGCTCTCGATGAGCCTTGCGACGAACGCCATGCTCCGCAACCTGGATCGATGGGTGCGCCGCGGGGTCGCGCCGCCGCGCGCCGAGCCGATCGAGGTCGTGAACGGACAGCCGGTGCTCGACGAGCACGGGAACGTGATCGGCGGGGTGCGTTCGCCGTACGTGGACGTGCCGACGGCCACCTGGTCCGGCACCGCGACCGGTCCCTCGTTCTGCTTCATCGCCGGCTGGGAGCGGCCGTTCGGCGAGGCCGAGCTGCAGGCGCTGTACCCGACCCACGGCACCTACGTCCGCAAGGTCGTCCGCAACGTCCGCCGGCTGGTCGCCGGCCGGTTCATCACCCTCCCCGACGGGCTCGACCTCATCCGCGAGGCCGCGCTGGCGGACGTCCCCTAGGCGACAGACCGATCACGCCGACCGGAAGGCAACCATGAGCAGAGTCATGCACACGCGCAGCGCGCGTCGGCGCGCGCTTGCCGTCCTGCTGCCCGCAGCGGCACTCGCAGGCGGGCCCTCGGCGGCGGCGGACACGCCTGTTCCGACGGTGTCCAAGCCGATTCCGGTGACGGGGTCGTCGCATCCCTTCGGCGGAGCGAAGTTCCAGCTGCGACCGCAGAACCTCAATCGTGAGGGATACGTCGAGACCGAGCATCTCGTCAGCGGCGAGGCCAACGTCTACACGTGGACGAGCCCCGGACCGGCGACCGTGCGCACGGCAGACGCTCCCTACACCACACGCATCCTGGTCCGGCGGCCGAAGCAGGCGAAGCACTTCAGCGGCAACGTCGTCGTGGAGATGCTCAATCCGTCGAACCTGTTCGACCTGAACATCGGTTGGGCGCTCGCCCACAGGGAGATCATCCGGCGCGGCGACGCGTGGGTCGGCATCACGGCCAAGCCGATCGCGGTGGACGCGCTCAAGGCGTTCGACCCCGAGCGCTACGGAGCGCTGTCGTGGGCGAATCCGCTGCCGCTGTCCGATCCGGGGAACTGCACGACGGTGGCGGCCGACAGCTCCCGGACGACGGAGAACGGACTGATCTGGGACATCAACAGCCAGGTCGGCAAGTGGCTCAAGAGCGATGCGAGGAGCAACCCCCTCCGCGGCGGGGTGGAGCGCCTGTACGGCTTCGGCTACTCGCAGACGGGCTCGTTCCTGACCACCTACGCGAACGCGATCCATCCGCTCGACGTGCGCCGCAACGGCGGCCCGATCTACGACGGCTACGTCGTCCAGGTCTCCGGCGGCGCGACGGCGATCAACCAATGCGAGCCGCCGATCCCGGTCGGCGACCCGCGCCGGGTCATCAGGAACGCCGGCGTCCCGGTGCTGAAGGCGATGTCGCAGTCGGACTACCTCAACGCGCGCTCGTCGTTGCGTGAGGACGGCGATGCGCCGGGCGACCGGTACCGCTACTACGAGGTGGCCGGAGCCGGCCATGCCAGCCCGGACGAGCTGTACTACTCGGCCCGGTCCGAGGACATCGTGCAGGCGAATCGGGCCGTCCCGCCGGTGGCCTGCAACGAGGGTCCGCGCAGCCGGCTGTCGATGAGCCTGGCGACGAACGCGATGATCCGCAACCTCGATCGGTGGGTCCGGCGCGGCATCGCGGCGCCGCGCGCCGAGCTGATCGAGGTCGAGGACGACCAGCCGGTGCTCGACGAGCACGGCAACGTGATCGGCGGCGTCCGCTCGCCGTACGTCGACGTGCCGACGGCGACGTGGCACGGCAACGCGACGGGGGCCTCGTTCTGCCGCATCGCGGGCTGGGAGGAGCCGTTCAGCCAGCAGAAGCTGCTGACGCTGTACCCGACGCACGACGACTACGTCGGCAAGGTCGTCCGCAACGTCGGCCAGCTGATCGTGGACCGCTTCGTCACGCTCCCCGACGGGCTCGCGCTCATCGCCGAGGCGGATCGGGCCGACGTGCCGTAGCGTCGCCGTCGTCAACGGCCGCCGAGATGGGCGTGCACCGCGGAGACCACGACCGATCCCTCGCCGACGGCGGAGGCGACCCGCTTGACGGAGCCCGCGCGGACGTCGCCGACGGCGAACAGCCCGGGGACGGAGGTCGCAAAGGTGTCCCGGGTCGTCACGAATCCCTTCGGGTCGAGCTCGACGCCCGCCTCGTGCAGCCATGCGGTCCGCGGCACGGCGCCGATCATCAGGAACAGCCCACCGGCCTCGAGCCGCACGTCCTGGCCGCGGTGCTCGTCGCGCCAGGCGATCTCGGACACGCGCTTCTCGCCCCTGACCGACGTCAGGTGCGACCGCGGGTGCACGGTGATGCGATCGTGGTGGGCGAGTCGCTGCGCGAGATAGCTCGACATGGTCTCGCTGAGGTGCTCGCGCCGGATCAGGACGTGCACGTGATCGACCTGCTGCGCCAGGAACAGCGCGGCCTGCCCGGCCGAGTTGGCGCCGCCCACCACCACCACGCTCCGGCCGACGCAGGCGCGCGCCTCGAGCTCGGTGGCGGCGTAGTAGACGCCGCGACTCTCGAACTCGGCGACCCCCGGGATCTCCAGCCGGCGGTACTGCACGCCGCAGGCGACGACGACGGCCCGGGCGGCGACGTCGTCGTGGTCGTCGAGCCGCACCTGGAACCCATCCGGGGTGCGCGACAGCCCGGTCACCGACCGGGGCGAGACGAGCCGCGCCCCGAACTTGACCGCTTGCAGCATCGCCGACCTGGCGAGCTCGCCGCCGGCGATGCCGCGCGGGAAGCCGAGGTAGTTCTCGATCCGCGACGACGTGCCGGCCTGCCCTCCCAGCGCGACGTCCTCGGCAAGGACGACATCGAGTCCCTCGGATGCCCCGTAGACGGCAGCGGCCAGGCCTGCCGGGCCGGCGCCGACGATCAGGAGATCGCAACGCGCCCGGTCGGTCAGCCCGGAGAAGTCGAGGCCGACGGCGGCAGCCAGATCGCGCGTCGTCGGTCGGGCCAGGAAGCGCCCTCGTCCGGTGACCACGGCGGTTCCCGTCTCCGGGAGCGCACACGTCGCGGCGACCTCGGACCACGCGGACGGGTCCGAGCGCAGCACCGTCCGGTAGGGCACGTGATTGCGCTCGGCGAACTCCTGCAACCGGTGCATGTCGCGATCGTCGTCGCCGGCGAGGACCAGGCCGCCCTCTCCCCAGCGGGTCAGCAGGCGTCGCCGCGCATCGAACGCGGCGAGCAGCACGTCACTCAGCTCCGTGGACGTCGCCAGGAGCCGCTTGAGGTCCGCGACGGGCACCCGCAGCAGCGTGGTGCGTGCCATGGCGACGCCGGCGAGGAAGGCCGGCTGTCCCATCAGCATGCCGAGCTCGCCGACGAAGTCGCCGGCTTCGACCACGAACGCGACCCGGCCGCCTCTCCGGTCGACGAGGCAGACGCCGCCGGCGAGGACGAGGTGGAGGTCGTAGGCATCGCCCGCGTCCCACAGCACCTCACCGGGCTCGGGCCGGATCACGTCGCCGACCGACTCCAGCAGCCCTCGGCTCTCCTCGTCGAACTCGGGCCACGCCTGGATCTCGACCTGATCCGCTCGTCGGGACGAGTAGCGGGTCCGCTCGTCGGGCGTCGGGCCGGCGCTCACGCCGTTGAGCCTACGGAGTGCCGTGGCGGTTCACGCACCCGCACGGGTGAACGTCATGTGCGTCACGCCGCTGGGCGAGGACGTGGCCTCGACGTCGTAGTCCTTCTCGAGCGCCTCCAGCCCGTCCCAGAGCCGCACGCCGCGGCCGAGCAGGATCGGGACCACCACGACGTGCATGTGGTCGACGAGCCCGGCGGCGAGGAACTCGCGGATCAGGGTGGGACCTCCGCCGAGGCGCACGTCCTTGCCGTCCGCGGCCTCGCGGGCCTTCTCGAGCGCCTCGGCAGGCGACGCGTCGAGGAAGTGGAACGTCGTGCCGCCCTCCATCTCGATCGACGGGCGCGTGTGATGGGTGAGGACGAAGACCGGGGTGTGGAACGGCGGGTTGGGACCCCAGGCGCCCTTCCACTCCGGCTCCTCGTGCCAGCCGGGATGGCCGAACTTCCCGGCACCCATGATCTCGGCCCCGATCCCCGGATCGAACCGCTGGACGAAGACGTCGTCGACGCCGCCGCTGCCGCCGGGCTGCCACCACCGGGTGGCGAACATCCACTGGTGCAGCCGATCCTCGGCGTGACCGAAGTGGGCGTCGCGGCTCTGGCCCTCACCGGTCCCGAAGCCGTCGAGCGAGATGCAGAAGTTGTGGACGCGGACCTGTGACATGGCAGGTGCTCCTTCGTTCATCGAGGGTCAGTCGTAGTAGCGGCGCGCGCTCGCGCCGACCCGAGCCACGTCGGTTCCGTAGACGTGGATCGAGATCGCGGTCTCGTCGCCGGTGTTGCGCACGCGGTGGATGTCGCCGGGAGGCGCGAAGCCGCTGACGTCGCCGACGTGGTTGTCGCTCTCGCCGATCAGGTTGAGATCGGCGTCGAAGAGCTCCTCGTGCTCGACGCCCTGGACGACGCCGAGCACGCACCAGGTGACGTGGTCGTGGATCCTGGTGATCTGCCCGGGCCGCCAGACCAGGGCGACGATCGAGAACGATCCGTCCGGCTCGACGTGCAGGTTGTGGGCGCAGTAGTCGTCGGGTGAGCCGAGCCGCTGCTCGGCGGTCAGCACGTCGGGGCCGGGCAGGTGCCGCCGCAGCTGGTCGGCGACGAGCTGTGCGGTCCCGGCCCAGTCGGCATGGCGGTCGACGGCGGCACGGACACCGGCGACGAGCGGGCTCAGCCGGCTGGCGGGGCGGATCTGGGTCGCGGTCATGTCGATCAGCTTGGGCGACGACGGCCCATACGTCCAATGCCAACTTTCGTGCTGACCCATAGGTAGAGTTGATGCATGCTGGACGTCAACCGGCTGCGCGTCATCGACGCCGTCGCGCGCCACGGATCCGTCACCGCCGCGGCGAAGGAGCTGCACTACTCCCAGCCGTCGGTCACCCACCACATCGCCCGGCTCGAGGCCGAGACCGGCGCGCAGCTGCTGCAGCGCGTCGGCCGGGGGATCCGGCTCACCCCCGCGGGCCGGCTGCTGGCCGACCGCGCCGCCGAGATCATCGGCCGCATCGATGCCGCCGGCGCGGAGCTCTCCGCCCACGTGGGGCTGAACGCCGGCCGCGTGCGCCTCGCCGGCTTCGCCTCGGCGAACGGCGCGCTCGTGCCGGCGGCGGTGGCGACGCTGGCGGACCGGTATCCGAGCCTCGAGATCAGCCTGACCGACACGCATCCGCTCGAGGCGCTCGAGCTGCTGCGCACCGGCAGGGTCGAGGTCGCGATCATCTTCCGCTACGACAACACGGAGCCCGAGCCGGCCGGGGTCCGGCTGCATCACCTGCTCGACGATTCGGTCTACGTGCTGTCGACGCGCCGCGAGGGCGGCTTGCCCACCTTGCGCGACGCGACCTGGATCGCCGGATGCGAGCGCTGCCGCGGCCACCTGCTGGCGCTGTGCGCGGACGCGGGGTTCGATCCGCGGATCGGCTACAGCTCCGACGACATGGTGGTGATGCAGGCGTGGGTGGCCGCCGGGCTCGGGGTCGCGACCCAGACCGGGCTGGCGCTGCGCGCCCACCACATCGGCGGCGTCGTCGCGACCGAGCTGCCCGGCACGAAGCGGCACATCTACGCCGCGACCTACGGCGAGCCGCCCGACCCGCCCGCCACCGCCGCCCTCCTGGCGGCCCTCGCCGAGGCCGCCACGGCGGCGGTCAGCTCCTCCGAAGCGCGCATCCCCCAGCCGGCCGCAACCGGCTCCACGTAGCACGCATCGTCCGCCGGCGCCACCGGAGCGCTCTCCGATTGTCGACGCGGCCCGTGACCCGCATCGTGTCGGGACCCGAACGAAAGGAGCACCCCCATGCGCACCACCAAGCGCCTGGCCGGCATCGCCACCGTCGTGGCCGCCGCGGTCCCCGTCGCGGGCGCCGCGAACGCCGGCGCGGCCGACAACGTCCGCCACCTCGGCACGCTGACGGTCAACGAGACCGAGGACTTCGGCTGGGGCGGCGACGAGCCCTACATCACCGTCAACGGCAAGCAGCGGTGGGACGCCGGGGCCGAGATGGACACGGGGGCGTCGGCCGACGTCAACCGCAACGTCCTCGTCGGGAAGACCGTCCGCGTCTACGACCGCGACCTGGGCGGCGAGCCGGACCGCGACGACCTGATCGGGTCGTTCCGCGTCGAAGGCTGGGGCCTCGTCCAGCTGACCAACGACGACGCGGACTACACGCTCGACGTCCAGCGGTGAGCGGAACGCGCCGCGCGCGGCGTCCTGGGAGTCTTGGCATAACGCGCCGTGGTCACGGGGAAAGGAGCGCAACGATGGAGCATCGCCAGCTCGGGCGCACCGGCGTCTCGGTCAGCAAGTTCTGCCTCGGCGCCATGATGTTCGGGGCGTGGGGCAACACGGACCACGACGAGTCGATCCGGATCATCCACGCCGCGCTCGACGCGGGCATCACCTTCATCGACACGGCGGACGTCTACGCGCGCGGCGAGTCGGAGGAGATCGTCGGCAAGGCGCTCACCGGGGGCCGGCGCGACGACGTCGTCCTGGCCACGAAGTTCCACGGCGCGATGGGTGACGATCCGAACCGGCAGGGCAGCTCGCGGCGGTGGATCATGCGCGCGGTCGAGGACTCCCTCCGCCGCCTCGGCACCGACTGGATCGACCTCTACCAGGTCCACCGTCCGCGCACCGACACCGACGTCGAGGAGACCCTGTCGGCCCTCACCGACCTCGTCCACCAGGGCAAGGTCCGCTACGTCGGAGCGTCCACCTTCCCCGCCAGCCAGATCGTCGAGGCGCAGTGGGTCGCGCGCGACCGCAACCTGCAGCGGTTCGTCACGGAGCAGCCGCCGTACTCGATCCTCGTGCGCGCGGTCGAGGCCGACGTCCTGCCCACGTGCGCACGCCACGGGATGGGCGTCCTGTCCTACAGCCCGCTCACGGGCGGCTGGCTCTCCGGCCGCTGGCGCAGGGACGCCGGCCAGCAGTCGTCCTCCCGGGCGAGCCGGCTCCCCGAGCGCTTCGACCTCTCCGAGCCCGCCAACCAGCGCAAGCTCGACGCGGTCGAGCAGCTCGCGCAGCTCGCCGACGAAGCCGGGATCACCCTCATCGAGCTCGCGGTCGCCTTCGTCCTGCGACATCCGGCGATCACGGCGGCGATCCTCGGACCGCGGACGATGGAGCAGCTCGAGAGCCAGCTTCCCGCTGCCGACGTCGTCCTGGACGAGGCGCTCCTCGATCGCATCGACGAGATCGTCCCGCCCGGCACGACGATCAACCCCGTCGACAGCTCGTTCAGCAACCCCGCGCTCGAACCGGCCGCGCGGCGGCGCTGAGGTCCGCCGGCGCTACGGCGGCGTGGGGAAGATCGATTCCGTGTGGCCCGTGCGCTCCTCGATCAGCCGGTCGGCGTACCGGAGCAGGGCGACGACGGAACCGAGCGCCACGATGCCGCCCACGCCCGCGGCGACGCCGAGCGGGGCGCCGGCGACCGCACCGAGCGCGATCGCGACCGCGCTGCCGCCGACCACGCTGTTGATCACGGCGACGACGGTGGCGAAGGTGAAGAACTGCTTGCGCCGCTCGTGCGGCACCGCGGCGTTCTCGAACACCCCTTGTCCGTCGTCGTGCCCGGAGAGCAGGAAGAGCTTCGCCTGATCGCCGGCGATCTGCTTGTAGTAGTTGCGGATCCGGTTGATCGCGATGCCGTAGCGGAAGTCCTCGGCACCGCACTCGACCACGCGCACGAAGGTGAAGACGCCGAGGACATAGAGCGTCGGGAGCACGGTGAGGGCGAAGACGTCGAAGGTGGTGCCGATCTGCGACGCCTGGCCGATGAACCCCAGCGCGACCAGGGTGCTGGAGACGGAGAGGATGTAGAGCGAGGCGCGGGAGGCGCTCTCGCTCGCGGTCTGCGAGCGGGCGCCCTGGAGCGTGAAGTGCTCGGTGGTCAGAGCGGTCAAGAGCTCCTGGCGATCCGGGGCCTCCGCCACCGCACCAACCTACCAACGCCGCGCGTCCGCTCACTCCGTCCGCGAGAACCGCCAGATCGCGAGGCCGAGCATCGCGAGGCCCAGCACCAGCACCATCCCCACCTCGGCGAGCGGCGGCACCGGCCAGCCGAACCAGGTGACGCCGGGGTCCAGCGTCCGCCGCGCCGCCTCGGAGACGTCGAGGTGGCTGAACACCAGGTGGCGCATCGGATCGACGGCGTAGGTCAGCGGGTTGATCCGGTTGAGGACCTCCAGCCAGGCGGGCAGCCCGGCGACGGGGTAGAGCGCGCCGGACAGGAAGAACATCGGGAACACGGCCATCTGCATCACCCAGGTGAAGCTCTGGGCCTGCTTGATCGTGACGGCCACCAGCACGCCGAACGCGCTGACGGCGAAGGCCAGCAGCACCAGCAGGCCGAACGCGCCGAGGATCAGCAGCGGGTCGTAGGGGACGCCGACGAGCCCGGCGAGCGCGAGCACGATCACGCCCTGCGACGCCGCGATGGTCGTCCCGCCCAGGCACTTGCCGAGGATGATCGACGTCCGGCTGACCGGCGCGACCATCAGCTCCCGCAGGAACCCGAGCTCCCGGTCCCACACGAGCGAGGCGGCGCTGACCATCGCCGTGAACAGCACCGCGACGCAGAGCACGCCGGGGAAGATGAACGTCTTGAGGTCGACGCCTCCGGTGGAGGCTGCGGACAGCGACTCCAGGCCGGAGCCCAGCACGAACAGGAACAGCAGCGGCTGGACCAGCCACGTCATGGTCTGCGCGCGGTTGCCGAGGAAGCGGATCAGGTCGCGCCGCCAGACGGTCTTCACCGCCCGCGCCTCCGAGCGCCACGTGCTCTCCGGCACCCGGATGGCGACCACGTCGGGCACGGCCACGACGGCGCTCATCGCCTCGCCCCCGCCATCGCGCGCATCATGGCCCGGTTCTGGTCCGCCACGCCGCCCGTCTCCGCGTCCCGGATGGTGGAGCCCGTGTAGCGCATGAAGACGTCGTCGAGCGTCGGCCGCGACACGGCGACCGACGTGATGGCGACGCCGAGCTCGGCGAACAGCCGCGGGACGAACGCCTCGCCGTTCTCGACGTGGAACGTCACCGCGCCCTCGGCCACCGAGGCCTCGATGCCGAACCGCTTGCGGAGCGCGGCCAGCGCCGCGTCGTCGTCGGCCGTGCCCAGCACCACGCGGTCGGCGCCGACGCCCGCCTTCAGCGCCTCCGGCGTGTCGAGGACGACGATCTCGCCGCGGTCCATGATCGCGATGCGGTCGCAGAATTCCGCCTCGTCCATGTAGTGCGTGGTCATGAAGATCGTCGTCCCCTCGGCCTCCTGCAGCGCCCGGATGTAGCGCCAGATCGAGCTGCGCGTCTGCGGGTCCAGCCCGATCGTCGGCTCGTCGAGGAACAGCACGCGCGGCGAGTGCATCAGCCCGCGGGCGATCTCCAGGCGCCGCTTCATGCCGCCGGAGAACGTCATCACCGGCTTGTCGCGCCGGTCGGCCAGGTCGACCATCTCGAGCATCTGGTCGATCCGCGACGGGATGACCTCGGCGCCGATGCCGTACAGGTCGCCGTGCAGGCGCAGGTTCTGCGCGGCGGTGAGGTGGGCGTCCAGCGTGGGGTCCTGGAAGACGAGGCCGATGTGCCGGCGCACGTCGGCGCGCTGGGAGACGACGTCGAAGCCGCTGACGCGCGCCGCCCCGGACGTGGGCTTGGCGAGGGTGCAGAGCATGTTGATCGTCGTGCTCTTGCCGGCGCCGTTGGGGCCGAGGAAGCCGAAGACCTCGCCGGGCGGGACGGTGAACGACACGCCGCGGACGGCGTCGACCTCGCCGAAGGACTTGACGAGGTCGTCGACCTCGATGGCGGGGGAAGATAGGGCAGTCACGACGCGGCAGGATAACGCTACAGTCACTGAATTTCTACTGTCGCTAAAGTGATACACTCATGACAGGCGCCCAGATCGAAGGCCTCAGGGCCCGCAAGAAGCGCGTCGCCCGGGCGGCCATCGCCGCGACCGCACGCCGGCTGTTCGCCGAGCGCGGCTTCGACGCCGTCACCGTCGCCGAGATCGCGGCCGCCGCCGACGTGTCGGAGAAGACGGTCTTCAACCACTTCCCGACGAAGGAGGACCTCGCGTTCGCCGGGCGCGAGGAGGGGATCGCGCAGCTCGTCGCCGCCCTCGCCGGGCGGTCGGGCACGGAGTCCGTCCTCGACGTGTTCCGCGCGCTGACCGCCACCGTGATCGACGACTTCGTCGCCCGCGGGGACGAGGACCTCCTGACCGTGGCGAGGATCATCCGGGGCAGCCGCACGCTGCAGGAGCGCCTGACGGTGGGATGGGAGTCGGGGGCCGCGGCCATCACCGCCGCGATCGCCGAGACGTCCGGCGCGGCCGACGACGATCTCGTCCCCGCCATCGTCGCCCGCACGCTGTGGTGGACGCACCGGTCGATCTTCCTGCTCGCGCTCCAGGGACTGCTGGCCGAGGAGGACCGCGAGCAGCTCGTCGCCCGGCTCCGGATCGCCGCCGACCGGGCCTACGACCAGCTCGCCGGCGGGCTGGGGGACTACGGCAAGGGCACGGTCACGGCGCCGTCCAGCCGAGGATGAGCTGGGCCGCCTCGAGCGGGACGTCCAGCTGCGGGCAGTGCCCCACGCCCGCGAGCTCCACCCAGTCGGCGTGCGGGAGCCACTCGCGCCGGTGGCGCAGTGCGGCCGACGGCCACGGGAGCAGGCGGTCCTCGGTGCCCCAGACCACGCGCACGGGGCAGGCGATCCGGGCCGCGTCGACGGGCCAGCCGGCGCGGAGCGCGTGCTCGATCAACGGCACGGCGCCCGTGCAGCCCGCCACGCCGCGGAGCTGATGCGCGAGCAGCTCCGCCGGAAGATGGTCCGACCGGACGGTGACGAGCCGCGTCGCGCGCCGGCGGCCCTCCGGCGTGGCGACGACGGCGTCGGCGTGCCCGGCGAGGTCCGCCGTCGCCGCCTGCATGGCCCGCTGCTCGGCGAGCAGCGCGCGCGGGGCGTCGTCGCCGGCCGCCCAGCCGCCCGGCGGCGCGAACGCGACGACGCTCTGCGCCCGCCCGCGCGCGGCGAGCTGGAGCGCGACGTGGGCGCCGAGCGAGTTGCCGGCGACGTGCGCCAGGCCGAAGCCGGCCGCGTCCATCGCCGCCTCGACGGCGTCGGCCATGACGTCGCCGTCGAGCGGGTCGGGCAGCGGGGGCCCGCCCGCATGCCCGGGCAGCGTGGGCGCGAGCACGTCGTGGCGGCGCTCGAGCGCCGGCAGGACGAGCTCCCACACCCGCCAGGTGTCCATGAAGCCGTGGAGCAGGACGAGCGGCGGCCCGGTGCCGCCGCGGTGCGCGGGCGTGAAGGTCACAGCGCGCGGACGGTCCCGGGCACCGCGCGAACGGTACCCGGGGCCGGTCGGGATCGGCTATCCGAGCGGGTCCGCCCGGGTGCCGAGGAACCACGCGGCGTGCGCCGCCGCGTCCGCGAGCGAGTCGAGGCTGCGCACCCCGCCGCCGTGCATCGCCGCCGCGTCGCCGGCTTCGAGGCCGTCGGCGTCCTCCGGCGGTGCCGTCAGGACCGTCTGCAGGGTGTCGCACGCCTGGTGGTAGCACGGGTCGTACCACGATCCCGCGGCGCCGCCGAAGCGCTGCGCCTGGTCCTCCGTCTTCACCCCCTCGGCGCCGGAGAACAGCCCGCCCGCCGGGATGCCCGCCTCGATGAACGGGCCGTAGTCCGAGCGGCCGTCGAACGGCGCCGGGTCGAAGGCGAGCCCCTGCGCGGCGAAGTACTCCGTGAAGACGTCCTCGATCGCCGCCGAGCCCGGCCGCGCCGCCGGGGCGAACACGCCCGCGCCCGGATCGGCGGTGTCCGACAGGTCGCCGTCGCGGACGAAGCGCACGAAGTTCGGCGAGCCGAGCATGTCGAAGTTCAGGTTCGCCATGATCCGCGCCTTCTGCGCCGGGCTCAGGTGCTCGACGAAGTAGGTCGAGCCGACCAGCCCGTTCTCCTCGGCGCCCCAGAACGCGAACGCGACCTGGTTCGTCAGGCGGATCCGCTTCCTCGAGAGCTGCTCGGCGATCTCGAGCAGCGCGGCCGTGCCCGAGCCGTTGTCGTTGATGCCCGGTCCCTCCGGGACGGAGTCGAGGTGCGCGCCCAGCACCACCTTCCGGCGGTCGTCGCCGCGGCGGCTCTCGGCGATCACGTTGTCGAAGTACCGCGGGGTGGACGTCGCGTCGATGACGATCCGCGCCGTCGGGCTCGGGGTGGTCAGGAGCGCCTGGCCGACCTCGAAGGAGGCCATGACGGCGGGGATCGGGTAGTTCGGGGGCGCCTCGATGAAGAGCGCGTTCGTCCGCCCGGGCTGGCCCTCGTTGTAGAGGATCACGCCCGCGGCGCCGGCTCTGGCGGCCAGCTTGAGCTTCTGGACGAAGGGGCACGTCCCGCGCTGGATCAGCGAGATCGCGCCCGCCGTCGCGGCCGGGTAGTCCTCCGCGGCGCAGCCGGCGGCCGACGACGGCGACGGCGTGGGCGGCTCGACGAGGTTGGTCACGGGGACGACGGGGAGCTCACCCGTGTCGCCGGCGGCCGAGAACTTGAACGTGATGAAGTCGACGTCCGGCGTGTTGTCGTCGGCCTCGGTGCCCGGCGTCCAGGTCGCCCCGGCGGCGGTGAGCTGCGGTGGGCTGTTCTCCTCCCACTCGGGCAGGTCGAACGGCTCGCGCCGGACGTTGTAGCCCGCCCGCTCCAGCCGCGCCTCGACGTAGTCGGCCGACGCCTCGTAGCCGGCCGTGCCGGTCGTGCGCGTGCCGCCGTTCAGGTCGGCGATGGCCTGCAGGTTGCGCTGATGCTCCAGCAGGCCCTTGACGGTCACGGCCTTGCGCAGCTGCGCCGAGCCGCGATCGTGGGTCCCCGCCGCCGCGGGTCCCGCGAGGACGAGTGTGGCCGCGCATGCCGCGGCCAACGTGAGACGAGCTGCGCCCACGTCTGCCTCCCTCTGATGCGAGTGCGGGCGGACGCCCCCGGGACCCCCGCCCCGATTGCGGGCAACGCTACTACAGCCAGTCGAAGCGGGCGTCGCGGCGGCGCGACGCCCGCTGGGCGGCTCAGCCCACGAAGCGCGGTTGCACGGGCCGGCCGCAGCGCCGGAACTCGAGCACCCGGACGGTCCGGCCGCCCCGGCCGTTGGCGATGATCCGGATCACGTGGCGGCCGAACTTCTTCGCCTTGGCCTTCACCCGGACCTTGAACTTCGCCTGCTTGGACTTCGCGATCGTCTTGCCGTCGAGCGTCACGCGCACGCTCTTGAGGCCGGCGGAGCGCGCGTTGACCCGGAGCGTGAAGTTGGACTCCGTGCAGCGGCCGCCCGAGCCCGGCGTGTCGTTCACCGTGATCCGCGGCGGACGGACCGTCGGCGGGCCGCCGGACGTCGAGGTGCCCGGGGGCGTCACCACGACGTTCTCGTTCGCGGCGTTGCAGACGCCCGCGACGGGCTCGTTGTTCGCATCGCCGCTGTAGAACGCCCGCCACCGGTACGTGCCCGGGGCCGTCGGGACGTACGGATCGGAGACCGCGCGGCCGTCCGCGTCGACCGGCCGCGCGAGCGACTGGAAGATCGGCGGGCCGGCGCAGTTCGCGTCGTCGGGGCCGTAGAGGATGAAGTCGACCGTCGCGCCGGCGACCGGGTTGACCCGGCCGCTGACGACCGCGGTGTCCGTGAGCTGCCCGCCGACCCGGACGCTGGGCGAGGCCTGCGTGGCGATCGTGGGCCGCGCGCGCAGGATCGTTGTGCCCGCGCTCGAGCCGCGCGCGGATCCCGTCAGGTTCTCCTGGTCCAGCCGCTGCGTGTTGTCGACGGTCTGGGCGGTCTGGACGCCGGGGTCCTGGCTCTGGTCCACATCCGGCGAGCCGATCACGTCGAACGTGAACGCGATCTCGCACGCGGCGCCGGCGCCCGCGAGGGCGATGGTCTGACCCGCGACCGGCGTGAAGCGCAGCCTGCCCGAGGCGGCATCGATCAGGGTGATGCTGAAGCCCATGCCCGCACAGGCGGATCCGGGCACGCCCGTGCCCGTGTTGGCGATCTTGAAGACGCCCGGATCGGGCGTCAGGCACGCGGAGAAGTCGCCGAGCGCGCCGCAGGACGGGATCAGCGTGATGCCGGGACCGGTGCACGGGCTCCCGGAGTTGAAGTTGCAGACGTAGTTCGGCCTGTTCTCGTCAACGCCGTCGTTGCGGTTCGACACCTGGATCGTCGCGGTCAGGCCGGTGTCGCCGACGGTCGCGGTGGTCGGGAAGGAGGGCACCGCGCTCACGCCGATGCCGGCGTGCGCCACGCCGGGGACGAGGAGGGTGCACGCCGTCACCACGAGCGCGCAGAGCCATCCTGCGCCTCGCGTGCGCGTCCGCGCACTACGGGAATCCATCCCATCCATCCGTACGTCCCTCCTGCTCCGGGTGTCGCCGTCGTGGAAGCAATACACGAAAGGAAGGTGGTCTGCGAAATACCGAAAAATCGCTTGCGCGCTGCGGGAACGCCCGCCGCGCGCGCTGTTGTCCGCCGGCTGACCGACCGCCGGGCGCGGGAGGACCGCGCACGCGATCTGCCACGATCCGCCCGTGGCCACCGCCGCATCCCCCCGCAGCCCCCGCGTCACCGCCGTGCTGCGCGAGAAGCAGACGGTCACGCCGCTCGAGCTGTTCTTCGATCTCGTCTTCGTGCTCGCCCTGACGCAGTGCACGCAGCTGATGGCCGACGACCCGACCTGGGAGGGCGTCGCCAGGGGCCTGCTCGTGCTCGGCGTGCTGTGGTGGTCCTGGGTCGGCTACGCCTGGCTCACGAGCGTGATCGACCCGGAGGAGGGGATGGTGCGGATCGCCATCTTCGCCGCGATGGCGGCGCTCCTCGTCGCGGCGCTCTGCGTCCCCGACGTGTTCGGTGACGCGGCGCTGCTCTTCGCCTGCGCGTACGCGGTCGTGCGCTTCGGCCAGATCGCGCTCTTCGTGCTGGCGTGCCGCGACGACCCCCATCTGCGCCAGTCGGTCAACGGCCTCGCGGTGAGCACCGCGATCGGCGTGGGCATCCTCGTCGGCGCCTCGTTCGCCGACGGCACGCTGCAGGGCGCGCTGTGGGCCCTCGCGCTCCTGCTCGACATGGGCGGCCCGTACCTGTTCGGGGCCGCGGGCTGGAAGCTCATGCCCGCGCACTTCGCCGAGCGCCACGGCCTGATCTTGATCATCGCGCTCGGCGAGTCGATCGTCGCGATCGGCGCCGGCGCCGAGGGCGAGCTCTCCACGGGCGTCGTCGCGTCCGCGATCATCGGCGTCGCGGTCGCCGCGGCGCTGTGGTGGCTCTACTTCGACGTCGTCGCCCTCGTCGCCGAACGGCGCCTCGCCGCGGCCGCCGTCGGGCGCGAGCAGAACGAGATCGCGCGCGACTCGTACTCCTACCTGCACTTCCCGATGGTGGCCGGGATCGTGCTCGTCGCGCTCGGGATGAAGAAGACCCTCGGGCACCCGG
Organism: uncultured Solirubrobacteraceae bacterium; assembly: GCA_963827335.1. Lineage (GTDB taxonomy): Bacteria > Actinomycetota > Thermoleophilia > Solirubrobacterales > Solirubrobacteraceae > DASQMT01. The sequence continues at coordinate 461,172 of CAWHAP010000015.1, read as the reverse complement.
AGGACGCGTTGAAGCTGGTCCCGGCCGCCGCGCTGCTGGGCGGGACCGTCGTCTACCTGCTCGCGCACGTCGCGTTCCGCTGGCGGCACATCCACCGGCTCAGCCGGCACCGCCTCGCGTGCGCGGCGCTCCTCGTGGCGCTCGTGCCGGTCGCCGTCGAGCTGCCGGCGGTGGCCGTGCTGGCCGGCCTGGCGGGCATCCTCGCGGTGCTCATCGTGTACGAGACGCACCGCTTCGGCGACCTGCGCGACCGGCTCCGCCACCAGGTGGCGGAGGCCCATTAGGGCGCGACGCGCTGCCCGGGCCGGCGCACGCGGTACCAGCGATGGCCGTGCGGCTCGAGCGTGAGCCGCAGCTCGGGCTCGAGCGCGTGCTCCCCGGCGCCGAACAGGTCGACGAGCACGCCTTCGCCGCCGAGGGCGAGCCGCGCCTCGGTGGCGCGGCCGGCCAGGTTGTGCAGCGCGACGATGGTCGAGCCCTCCCAGTCGACGCGGTGCGCGAACACGGCCGGGTCGTCCTGCTCCAGCAGCGCCCAGTCGCCCCAGCCGAGCTCGGGGCATTCGCGCCGCCGGCGGATCAGCCGCTCCATCCAGTTCAGCAGCGACCCCGGGTCGCGGCGCTGCGCGGCCACGTTGACCTCCGGGAAGCCGAACGGGCCGTCGGCGAGCGGCGGGCGCTCGGACGCCTCGGCGGTCGTGAACCCGGCGTTCGCCTCGGCCGACCACTGCATCGGCGCCCGCACCGCGTAGCGCCCTTCGATCGCCGGGTTCTCGGCCATCCCGATCTCCTCGCCGTAGAACAGCACCGGCGTCCCCGGAAGCGAGAAGGCGAGCGAGTACACGAGCCGGGTGCGGCGCTCGTCCCCGCCGAGCATGGACGGCAGCCGCCGCCGCAGCCCGCGCCCGTAGAGCTGCTGCTCGGGCTCCGGCCCGAACGCGCCGAACACCTCCGCGCGCTCCTCCTCGCTGAGCTTGTCGAGCGTCAGCTCGTCGTGGTTGCGGACGAAGTGGGCCCATTGGCAGTCGGCGGGGATGGGCGGGAGCGCGGCCAGGGCCTCCGCGAGCGGGCGGGCGTCCTCGCGCGCGAGCGCGAGGTACATGGCCTGGTTGACGGTGAACGCGAACAGCATGTCGAGCTCCTCGCCGCCGCGCGCGCCGAAGAACGCCGCCTGCTCGCGGGGCTCCAGGTTGACCTCGCCGAGGAGGATCGAGCCTCCGTTGCGCCGCCCCATCGCCCGGCGCAGGTCGCGCAGCAGCTCGTGCGGATCCTCGATCGCGCCGCGCGGCGTCCCGGTCGGCTCGATCAGGAACGGCACGGCGTCGAGCCGGAAGCCGTCGAGACCCTGCTGCAGCCAGAACCCGGCGACCTGCGCGATCTCGTCGCGGACCGCCGGGTTGGCGACGTTGAGGTCGGGCTGGTGGGAGTAGAAGCGGTGCAGGTACCAGCGGCGCGCCTTGCGGTCGTACGTCCAGTTCGACGACTCCTGGTCGGGGAACACGACGTCGCCGGGCTTCTCCGCCGGTTTCTCGTCCTTCCAGACGTAGAAGTCGTGGTACGGGTTCTCCGGCCCTTCCCGTGCGGCCTGGAACCACGGGTGCCGATCGGAGGTGTGGTTGGGGACGAGGTCGGCGATCACGCGGAGCCCGCGGTCGCGCGCGGTGCGGATCATGTCCACGAGATCCCCGTGCGTCCCCAGGCGCGGGTCGACGCCGTAGAAGTCGGTGATGTCGTAGCCGTCGTCGCGCTGGACCGAGGGGTAGAACGGCATCAGCCAGAGGCAGCTCACGCCGATGCCGGCGAGGTAGTCGATCCGCTCGCACAGGCCGGTGAGGTCCCCGCGGCCGTCGCCGTCGCCGTCGAGGAACGTCTCGACGTCGAGGCAGTAGACGACGGCGTTCCTCCACCAGACGTCGCCGGTCGCGCTGCGGCTCACGCGCGCAGCTCCGGGAGCACGTGCTCGGCGAACGCGGCGATGAACGGCTCGAGGTCGCGGCCGACGTGGTGGAGCTGGAGCGAGTCGACGCCGAGCGCGGCGAGCTCCTGCAGCCACGCGGCGTGACGCGCCGGGTCGGCCGCCACGAGCACCGCGCCGCGCACGTCCTCGGGGCGCACGTGCTGCGCGGCCGCGTCGAACTGCTCGACCGTGGCGAGGTCCCAGCACAGCGGGGGCGCGAACACGTTCGTGCGCCACTGGTCGTGGGCGATCGCGAGCGCCTCCTCCTCGGTCGGCGCCCAGGACAGGTGCACCTGGAGATGGATCGGCTTGCCATCGCCGCCGCCCTCGCGGAACGCCGCGATCACCTGCTCGAGGCGCTCGCGCGGCTGGTTGATCGTCGCCAGTCCGTCGGCCCAGCCGCCGCACCAGCGCGCCGTCTCGGGGGTGACCGCGGCGCCGATCAGCGCGGGGGGCACGGCCGGCAGCGTCCACAGTCTCGCGCGGTCGACGCGGACCAGCCCGTCGTGGTCGACCACCTCGCCGGCGAACAGGGCGCGCATGATCTCGACGCACTCCAGCAGCCGTGCGGCCCGGACCCGCTTCGGTGGCCACGGCGCGCCCGTGATGTGCTCGTTGGAGAACTCGCCCGTGCCGAGCGCGACCCACAGGCGGCCGGGGAACAGCTCGCACAGCGTCGCCGCCGCCTGGGCGACGATCGCCGGGTGGTAGCGCTGGCCCGGGGCGTTGACGACGCCCCACGGCAGCGCCGTCGCCTGCAGCGCCGCACCGAGGAACGACCAGGCGAAGCCCGACTCGCCCTGGCGCTCGCTCCAGGGCGAGAAGTGGTCCGAGCACATGCCGGCGTCGAAGCCGGCGGCCTCGGCCTCCTGCGCGTGGCGCAGCAGCCGGCTCGGCGGGATCTGCTCGTGTGAGCAATGGAGGCCGACCGGCACGGGCATCCCCGGCTCCTACCCGCTGCGCAGCGCCGCCAGCACCAGCGACTGGAAGTGCGCGACGAGGCGCTCGCTCTCCGGCATCAGCCGGCCGGTGGCGACCGCGCCGGAGGCCAGGCCCCGCTGCACCGCCTCGACGAGCGCCGTGTCCTCCGCGCCGGTCTGCAGCGCGAACGCGGTCATCGCGTCGACCTCGCCCTCGCTCACGCCGGCGCCGTAGAAGAAGTCCGTGAACCCGACCGTGCGGCCCGGGCCGTCCGGCCGCCAGACGTCGAGCGAGACGTTCTGCGGCCCCGGCTTCACGTTCAGCGTGACGTTCGGCCACAGCCAGTGGAACTGCGCCCGGGCGATCTCGCCGCGGTCGGCCGGGTCGCGCGGCTCGCCGGCCTGGACGGAGAACGTCGGGTGCGTGCTGAGCCGGTAGCCGTCGGCGCTCACGTCGATCGCCTTCGACAGGCCCGGGTGCGCGACCGGGCAGTGGTAGCACTCGAGGTAGTTCTCGACCGCCACCTTCCAGTTGCACGCGAGCGCCCACGGCTCGCGCCGGCGGAACGCGACGCGGCCGAGGTCGACGCCGCAGCCGGCGAGCACCGCGGGCAGGGCGCCGAGGACCTCCTCCAGCGGGGCGGCGTCCGGATCGGCGTGCACGAACAGCCACGGGCCCCACGTGGCGACGGACGCCGGGAGCAGCCCGAGCTCGGACGGATCGAGGCCCGGCTCGCGGTCGCCGCGCGGGATCCTGCGCAGGGCGCCGTCGAGGTCGTACGTCCACGCGTGGTAGGGGCATTGCAGCGTGCTGCAGCGGCCGGAGCCCGCGAGCACGGGATGCCCGCGGTGCCGGCACACGTTGACGAGCGCCCGCAGCGCGCCCGCGCGGTCGCGCACGACGGCGACCGGCACCGGGCCGGCCTCGGCGACCAGGTAGGAGCCGGGCTCGGCGACCTGCTCGGCGCGGCCGGCGTACTGCCAGCTGCGCCGGAAGATCAGCTCGGCCTCGCGCTCGTCCTGCGCCGGGTCGGCGTACCAGCGGGCGGGCAGCGAGTGGCCCGCGCGGAGGCCGGCGGCGACGGCGTCGAGGTCCCGGTCGTCCGCGACCGCCACGCTCAGCCGCCGTCGTCGGCGAACAGGACGATCCGGAGGTTCGTGCGGAACACGCCGCGCTGGCCCCAGTCCTCGCCGATCTCGTCGATCAGCGAGAAGTCCTCCTTGTGGCTCTCGTCGAACGTGGTGCAGGCCTCGGCGTAGAGCTTGTCCTTGATCCGCTTGAGGTTCTTCTCGCGCACGCCCGCGTAGCCGCCCTGCTGCTCGCGGACCATCGCGCAGACCATCTCGCGCGGGGCGCCGGTGTCGGCGACGATCTTCGCGATCTGGGCCTCGGCGTCGGCGGCGCCCTCGCCCTTGCCGCTGCCGCCGGTCAACACCGTCGCGAAGGCCTTGGCGTACGCGTTGGCCTGGTCGCGCGCCTGCACGCCGGTCTGCGCCGCCTCGCGCGCCGCCTTCGTGTTCTTGATCCCCTGGTACATGCCGTAGCCGATCGCGACGGCGGCCGCGGCCGGCGCGATGATCGCCGCGGCGGCCGAGGCGACCGCCGCGCCGTCGACCGCGATCACGGTGGCGCCGGCCTCCGTGCCGACGGAGCGCAGCGCGCCCTTGCCGGCCTCCCGCGCGCCGCGCTTGCCGAGTTCGGTGGCGACCTTGGCCCAGTTCACCTCGACCTTGCCGGTGGCCACGACCTTGACCTTCGCGATCATCGGCATCCCGGCGAGCGTCACCTTGCCCTCGCCGGCCAGGCCGGCCGACAGCTCGATCGCGCCGGCCGACGTCTCGGCGAGCTTCTCCCACTCGACGGAGAGGCCGATCGCCTTGCCCTCGACGACGCCCTTGGCCCAGTCGTACTTCGTGGCGACCTTGCCGCCGACGCCGACCGACAGCTCGACCTTCTTCGCGCCGCCCTCGAACGTCAGCGTCTCCGTGACGTCCTTCAGCCCGGCCGAGCGGGCGAGGTCGGACACCCAGGTCTTGCCCTCGCGCTCCGTCTCCACCTTGAGGCCCTTGCTGCCGGTGCTCGGGCCGACGGTCGTGCTCGCGGGCGGGCCGCCCCCGCTGTTGTCCTGCACGAACTGGACCTCGCCCTTGGGCTGCAGCGAGCCCTTCACCCAACTCGCCTTCCCGCCCTCGATCTTCCACGCCTCGAAGACCTCGTCGGGGATCTCGATGCTGAACGCGGCGGCCGCGTCGGGGCCGGCCGGCGCCGCGGCGGGCGGGGCCGGGGGTGCGGCCGTCGGCTCGCGGGCGATCAGCTGCGCGACGGCGTGGTTGCCCGCGCTGCGCTGCAGCGCCAGCACCTGCGCGGGGGACAGCGGCCCGCCGGGGGCGAGGGCCGGCGCCGGGGCCGGGACGGCCGCCGGAGCGGCGGCGGGGACGGGCGCCTCCTCGACCGGGGCGTGGGCGTGCTGATCGGCGATGCGCTATTGAACCCGTTGTCGGTGCCGTGCCGCAAGCGGCCATCCGTCCGGTCCGTCAGCGCCCCCCGGCTCAGCCGCCCTGCTCCGTGTGGTCGCGCCCGCTGCCGTGCAGCGCGTCGGCGCCCGGGCCGCCGGCCAGCACGTCGACGCCGCGGCCGCCGGTCAGGTCGTCGTCGCCGTCGCGGCCGTACAGCGCGTCGTCGCCGGGGCCGCCGGCGAGCCGGTCGGCGCCCGCGTCGCCGAAGATCGCGTCGTCGCCTCCGCCGCCGTCGATCACGTCGTCGCCGCCGAGGCCGCAGATCACGTCGTTGCGGCGGGTGCCGCGCAGGCGGTCGGGACCGTCGGTGCCGGTGATCGTGCAGCCGCGAGGCTCCACGCTGAACTCCTCGACCGCGACCAGCGGCCGGGTCGCCCGCTCGACGTCGCGCGTCGCGAACGCGTCACGCAGGACGTCATGGCCGAGCGCGTTGCCCAGCGCGGCCATGATCATGCCCTGGTCGAGCGAGAGGAACGAGTCCGAGTGCCTGGGCGCGTCGGGCCGGCTCGGCGTCACGTTCACCGCGTCGTAGAAACCCCACTTCGTGAACGCCCCGAAGTCGCGCTCGAGCTTGGCGAGCGACGCGAGCGCCTCGCGGGGGCGCCAGCGCAGGCCGAGGAACGCGGCGTGCGGGGTGACGATCCCGTCCTTGTACGCGCTCTGCGGCGGATCGGGCACGGCCGGACGGTCCGGGCAGCCGGCGAACCCGCGGTCGACCAGCGTCCGGGCGAGGTTGGACGCGTTCCCGTTCGGGTCCATCCCGGCGGCGTCGACGCCGAAGATGCCGTAGCCGCCGATCGTGTCCGCGGACGGCGAGAAGCCCCACGCGCCGTACCCGGCGACGTTCATGCCGTGGTCGATCTGCGCGTCCACCGTGTTCGGGTGGTTCACCCGCCAGCTCGCCGGGCCCCATTCCTCCTCGGGCACGAACAGCGCCGGCATGAGGGCCTCGAACATGCTGCCGCCCCAGCTCGGCACGAGCCGGCCGCCCGCCGTGGGGTACGTCCCCTCGTAGACGGTCTGGCCCTCGTAGACGCGCGTGAAGCCCTCGGGGCGCGTCTCCTGGAAGCTGTACTGGCACGTGTCGGGGAACGTCCGCCACTGCCCGTAGAAGACCCTCGAGGGCAGGTCGCCCTTGGCGACGCCGATGTAGTAGGCGATCCGGCTCTCCGAGACGATCGTGTCGTAGCAGCAGGGCGAGTCGGCGGGGCGGTCGGGCTTGTAGTGGAAGAGGATCCGGTTGACCTCCGGCTGGTAGTAGAAGCCGAAGTCCATCGCGTCGTAGATCGCGCGGGTGCGCGCGCGCAGCTGCGGCACGCGCTCGCCGACGATCTTCAGGCCGACGGCGAGCCAGGCGTTGTCGACGGAGGAGAGGATCGGGGCGCGCGGGTCGCCCGCGTTGTCCGTCGTCATCTTCGCCCCGGTGCGGTGGTCGTACCAGTTGTAGAACTGGCCCGTGCCCTCGAAGGTCTCCATCCGCTCGATCGTCGACACGGTCTGCTCCATGCGGTCGCGGAGCTCCCGCCTGCCGATGATCCCGAGCTCCTCGGCCGCGACCGCGCTCCACATGTACGCGCCGATGTTCGTCGTCGACGTCTGGATGTCGCGCGACCCGTCGCCGTGCAGCAGGTCGGTGGGCAGTCCGGTGGTCTCGTCCGTCATCGCCACGAACGACTGCCACGTCGCCTGCGCGTAGCGGTCCAGCGTCCCGTCGCCGTGCGCGGGTGCCGTCGCCGGCACCAGCAGGAGCGTCGCGCACGCGAGCGCGATCGCACAGACCTTCGTCATCTCCAGCCTCCCTCGGTTCGTCCCCGCGGGGACGCCTACCCCGCGGGGCGGCCGCTCACGCCGGAACGAGCGGCCGCTCCTCGTGCACGAGGTCCTCGCCCTCGAGCGACAGGCGCGGGAGCAGGCGGTCGAGCCACGCGGGCAGCCCCCACGCGCGGTCGCCCAGGAGCGCCATCACGGCGGGCGCCACGACCATGCGCACGACGAGCACGTCGATGAGGATCGCGCTCGCCAGGCCGAGCCCGATCGTCTTGACCACCACGTCCGGGTCGGTGACGAAGCCGAGGAAGACGGCGGTCATGATCGCGCCCGCGGCGAGGATGATGCGTGCGACGCGCGAGAGGCCGACGACGACGCTCTCCTTGGGTCCGAGCCCGCGCTGGTACTCCTCCCGGATCCGGCTCTGGAGGAACACGTTGTAGTCCATCGAGAGCCCGAACAGCAGGGCGAACATGAACAGCGGGACGAACGAGACGATCGGCACCTCGCCGTCGACCCCGAGCAGGCTCGCGCCCCAGCCCCACTGGAACACGGCGACGACCACGCCGTAGGCGGCGGCGATCGACAGCAGGTTGAACGCGGCGCTCACGAGCGGGACCCACAGGGAGCGGAAGACCGCCATCAGGAGCAGCACGCTGAGCCCGACGACGAGCGCGATGAACAGCGGCAGGCGTGATGCGATCTTGGCGGCGAGGTCCTCGAACGTGGCCGTCGCGCCGCCGACGTAGACCTGCACGCCGGAGCCGTCGACGGCGCGCGGCAGCACCTCGCCGCGCAGCCGCTCGACCAGCTCGGACGTGCGGGCGTCCTGGGGAGACGTCTCCGGGATCACGGCGAGCGTCGCCGCGTCGCCGGCCGCGTTGCGCTGCGGCGGCGCGGCGGCGGCGACGCCCGGGTCGGCGGCGACGGCGCGCTGGACGCGCTCGAGCACGGCTTCCGCGTCGCCGCCCGCGGGCAGCTTGGCGGCGAGCACGAGCGGGCCGTTGAAGCCGGGGCCGAAGCCCTTGGCGAGCGTGTCGTAGGCCTGGCGCGTGGTGCTGTCGCGCGCGTCGTTGCCGTCGTCGGGCTGGCCGAGCCGCAGCGCGGTGAACGGCGTCGCGAGCACGAGGAGCACGAGCGTGCCGAGCCCGGCGGCGAGCCACGGGCGGGCGACGATCCGGCGGCCCCAGCGGGCGAAGCCCTCCGACGGGGCGACGTGCTCCGGCCGGCGGGGGCGCAGCCGCTTCGCGAACGCGCCCATCAGGACGGGGAGCACGGTGACGGCGCCGACCGCGACCGCGGCGACCATGATCGCCGACCCCACGCCCATGCGGCCGACGAACGGGATGCCGGTCGCGAGCAGCCCGGCGATGGCCACGACGACGATCGCGCCGGCGGCGATCACCGACGTGCCGGCGGTCGCGTTGGCGACGCGCGCCGCATGGCGGACGTCGTCGCCGGCCGCGAGCTGCTCGCGGTAGCGCCCGACGATCAGCAGCGCGTAGTCGATCCCGGCGCCGAGGCCGAGCATCACCCCGAGCGTCGGCGCGAAGCTGGGGAACTCGGCGAAGCGGGTGCCGAAGGTGAGCAGGAGCATCCCGCCCGCGAGCGCGATGCCGGCGCTCACGAGCGTCAGCAGCATCGCCGCGGCCGAGCGGAAGACGATCGTGAGCACGATGATCGCGACCGCGACGCCGATCAGCTCGCCGACGGGTGCCGTCGCCTGCTCGGCCTGGTCGACGATCTGGCCGTTGCGCTCGGTCGCGATGCCCGCCCTCTCGGTGATCGGCGCGACCTCCGCGAGCCGCTCGCCCGGCGCCTTGGCCAGCTCGGCGGCGGGCTGGTCGTACTGGACCTGCGTGAACGCGATGCGTCCGTCGCGCGAGACCTGGCCCTCGGTCTCGAGCGGGTTCGCCGCCGCGGTCACGTGCGGCTGGCCCGCGATCTCGCGGACCGCATCGGCGATCGCCGCGGAGCGCTCGGGCTCGCGCAGCGTCCCGTCCTGGACCGAGAAGACGACCGTGGCGGTGTCGCCGGCACGAGCGGGGAAGCGCTCGGCGAGCAGGTCGTAGGCCTGCTGGGACTCGGTCCCGGGCGTGGTGAAGCTGTCGGAGAAGCCGCTGCCGAGGGAGCTCAGGAGGGCGAGGGAGGCGAGCGCGACGACGACGAGGGCGAGGGAGCGCTTCCAGTGATGCGCGGCGGCGCCGGCGAGGCGCCCGAGGAGGAGGGCCATGGCCCAGTTATCGCACACTCCGTGCAAATATGCAATGACTGCAACATTGCCTCTTCTGCAACGAGGTATGGTGTGCGGCATGGGAGAAGCCGAGCCCGGGCTCCGGGAGCGCAAGAAGCAGCGCACCCGCGATCAGATCGTCGAGCACGCGATGGCGCTGTTCGACGAGCGCGGGTTCGAGCACGTGACGATCGCCGACATCGCGGCGGCCGCCGACATCGCCCCGCGCACGTTCTTCGCCTACTTCCCCAGCAAGGAGGACGTGGTCTTCCACGACCACGGCGCCTACTTCGATGCGCTGCAGGCGCGGATCGACGCGCGGGAGGGCGAGACGACGATCGCGGTCCTGCGCGGCTTCCTCGCCGACGTCATCGCCGAGACCGACAAGGACGACCCGGCCGTGCAGTGCCGCCGCCGCGTCATCACCGGCTCCCCTGCGCTGCAGGAGCACGACCGCCAGCTCATGGGCAACTTCGAGCGCGCGCTCGCCGACGGCATCGCCGGGGACCTCGGCGTGGAGCCCGGCAGCCTGCGCGCGCGGGTGGCCGCCGCCGCGGCGACTGCGGCGCTCGGCGAGCTCGAGCGCTACTTCGACAAGGAGCGGCCGCCGGACGACCCGATGGCGATCTTCGACGAGGCGTTCGTGTTCGTGGCGGGCGGGGTCGAGGCGCTCCAGGGGCGCTCAGGCCGCGACTGACGCCGCGGCGCTCCACACCCGCGGCGGCTCGAGCGCCGCGACGCGCTGCGTCCGGATCCGCCACGGCTCCATGCGCAGGAAGCCGGCGCCGGCGCTCTGCGCGCCGTCGGGGAAGATCTGCCCGAAGTCGTACCCGAGCGGCTCCGGGGCCTCCAGGAAGGCCAGCCACACCCGGGCGCGGACGTCCGGGTCGTGCTCCCAGCCCGCGGCGCACTCGGCGACGGCCACCTCGTGGCGCGGGTCCCAGTAGGAGCACGACACGTGGGGCGAGTGCGCGAGGTGCGCACGCTTGAGCGGAGTCGGGCGCGTGATCGCCCAGCCGCACAGCCGGTCGCCGTCGCGCTCCCACAGCGGGTGCAGGATGCGGGATCGGGGACGGTCGCGGCGATCGACCGTCGCCACGGACGCCCACACGATGCGATGGGCGATGTCGAGGAACTCGTCGAGGGCGCTCATGGGAGGAGGGTAGTCCAACAACTATAGTTGTGCAACTATGGTTGTATTGTTGATCGCGTGCCCGATCCCCTGGACGCCCCCGACCTCGATCCGGCCGAGCTCGACGTCGTGCTCGCGGCGCTCTTCGCCGGGCTCGCGCTCAACGAGCGGGTGACCGCACGACTCCACGCGGGCGGGTTCGACGACGTCCGGTTCAGCCACGGGTTCGTGTTCCAGCACCTCGTGCCCGGGCCGCTGCCCGTGGGCGAGCTCGCACGGCGGATGGACGTGTCGCAGCAGGCCGCGTCGAAGGCCGCGGGCGAGCTGGAGCGGCTCGGCTACCTCGAGCGGACGCCCGACCCGGCGGACGCGCGCGTGCGCCGGCTGGGGCTGAGCGAGCGCGGGCGGGCAGCCGTGGCGGCGGGGCGGGAGGCGCGGGCGGCGGTGGCGGCGGAGCTGGAGGCGGCGCTGGGTGCGCCGCGCGCGCGGCGGCTGCGGCGGGACCTGCTCGCGGCGCTCGAGGCGGCTGGCGGGTTGAAGGCCGTGCGCGCCCGGCGGGTGCCGCCGGTGCGGTGAGCTCTCCTCCTGCGCGAGCGGCGGCCCGGCGAACGTCAACACCCGTATTGAGAGGGCGGGATTCGGGGTGAGGCGCCACGGGATCCCCATGGAAGCGGTCCACGCCCCGCGAAACGCCGCCCCAGCCGAGTCCTCCCCTCAATGCGGCCGTTGACGTTCGCCGGGGCCGCCGCTCGGCACAGCGGCAGCCGACCCGCCGTGAGCGCCACACGGGAGCCGGCGAACCCACTTCGCTAGCGTGGAAGATTGTGAGCGCAACGATCACCGTCACCCACGTCTCGGACCCCGGCTGCCCCTGGGCGTACTCGGCCGCGCCGCACCATGCGGTCCTGCAGTGGCGCTACGGCGACCAGCTCGCGTGGCGCCTCGCGCTGATCGGGCTCGCCGAGACGAGCGCCGACTACGACGCGCGCGGCTACTCGCCGGGGAGCAACGTCCTCGGATACCACCGCACCTTCCGCCGGCTCGGGATGCCGTTCGACACGCAGCCACGGGAGCGCAACATCGGCACCGGCCGCGCCTGCCGCGCGATCGTCGCCGCGCGCCTGCTGGATCCCGCGGCCGCGCTGCCCGTCTTCCGCGCGCTGCAGCTCGCGCGCTTCACGACCACGACGCTGTTCGACACCGACGAGGGCCTCCGCGCCGCGCTCGCCCGCGCCCCGCAGGTCGACGCCGACGCGGTGCTCGCCGCGATCGGCGATCCCGCCACCGAGGCGGCCTACCAGGAGGACCGGGCGCTCGTGCGGACCGCCGCGGGCAGCCCGACCGAGTTCCAGGGCAAGGCCGCCGACACGGACGGCGCGGTGCGCTACACGGCGCCCTCGCTGCTCTTCGCGCACCGCGACGGTCGCACCCTCGAGGCCGGCGGGTACCAGCCCGTCGAGGCCTACGACGTCGTCATCGCCAACCTCGATCCGGGCCTCGAGCGCCGGCCGCCGGGCGAGGACGTCGGCGAGATCCTGCGCGCGTTCCCGTATCCGCTGACCACCCGCGAGGTCGCCGCCGTGATGGCCCCGCACCTCACCCCGCCCGACGACCGCGCGGCCGAGACGGCGCTGATCGGAGCGGCCGCCGACGGGACCGTGCGGCGCGAGTCGATCGGCGGCGGCGCGCTCTGGCACCTCCGCCCGGCGGGCGGCGCGGGGCACGAAGGGATCGTGGGCCCGTGATCGGCTTCCCGCGCACGGTCAACGAGAAGGCGGCCCGCGTGGTGGCCGGCGTCGTCGCGCTCGCCGGCCTCGTCGCCCTGCTCGCGCCGGCCCACTGGCTCGTGATCCCGCTCGCCTACGGCTTCTGGGCGCGCGTGCTCACCGGCCCGCGGCTGTCCCCGCTCGCCGCGCTCGCGAGCCGCGTGATCGCGCCGCGGCTCGGCCCGCCGCGGGACGTCCCCGGGCCGCCCAAGCGCTTCGCGCAGGGCATGGGCGCGGCGATCACGACCGCCGCGGTCGTCGCCTACGCGCTGGGCGCCGGCACCGTCGTCGGCGCCCTGCTCGTGCTGCTCGTCGCGGCGGCGTCGCTCGAGGCCGTGCTCGCCTTCTGCCTCGGCTGCCAGATCTTCGGCGTGCTCATGCGCGCCGGCCTCGTCCCGCAGGAGATCTGCGCGGAGTGCGGCGACATCTGGGCGCGGCGCGCGGCCTAGCCGGGGAGGACCAGCTCCCGCTCGCGGTCGCGCTCGAAGCGGCCGCCCACGCGGCCCCCCTCGCGTTCGATCGCCTCGCCGCGCAGCGCGCGCTCCGTCGCCTCCTCGACGATGCTCGGGTTGCGCAGCACCTCCTGGAAGCGCTCGTCGTCGCGCTCCCCGACCCACTTGGCGATCACCATCGTGGCGACGCCGTTGCCGATGCAGTTCGTGAGCGCGCGGCCCTCGCTCATGATCCGGTCGATGCCGACCACGAGCGCGATGCCGACGGCGATCGCCTCGGCGGTGAAGAACGTGCCGCCGAACGCCTGCAGCGAGGCCACGAGGGTGACCAGGCCGGCGCCGGAGATGCCGGCCGCCCCCTTCGACGTGAGGATCATCAGGCTCGCGAGCGCGATCTGCTCGCCGATCGACAGGCTCTCGCCGGCCGCCTGCACGATGAACAGCGCACCCAGCGTGAGGTAGATGCACGTGCCGTCGAGGTTGAACGAGTAGCCCGTCGGGATCACCATGCCGACGCTCTGGCGCGATGCGCCGGCGGCCTCGAGCTTGGCCAGCAGCCGCGGCAGGACCGTCTCGGACGAGGACGTGCCGACGAGGATCAGCAGCTCGTCGCGGATCATGCGGATGAAGCGGAGGATGCTGAAGCCGCTCAGCCGCGCCACGAGCCCGAGGATGCCGAACACGAACACCGCGCAGGTGCCCCAGAACGTGACCATCAGCAGGCCGAGGTTGGCGAGCGACGCGGATCCGAAGACGGCGACGGTGTAGGCCATGCCGCCGAACGCGCCGATCGGCGCGACCCACATGACGATCCGGATGACGCCGAAGATGATCCGGGCGAGCACCTCGAACACGCCGACCACCTTCTTGCGCTCGTTCTCGGCGAGGAACGAGATCGCCGCGGCGGTGAGGATGCCGAGCACGAGGATGCGGAGGATCTCGTTCTCGACGAACGGCGACACGAACGAGGTCGGGAGGACGTCGTCGAGGATGAAGGGGACGACGCCCTGCTCGCCCGCCTCGCCGATCGACTCCTTGGCGTCGGCCTGCGCCGCGGCGTCCGGCTGCCCCTCGAACCCGCTGCCCGGGGCGATCAGGTTGCCGGCTATCAGCCCGAGCGCGAGCGCGGTGACCGTCATGGCGAAGAAGTAGATGAGCGCCTTCGCGGCCAGGCCCCCGGCCTTGGCCAGGTCGCCGATCGACGCGATGCCGATCACGACCGTGACGAAGATCACCGGTCCGGTGACGGCCTTGATGATCTGGATGAACGCGTCGGCGAGCCACTTCGCCTTCTCCGCGGTGTCGGGCAGGACGAGCCCGAACGCGATGCCCGCCGCGATCGCGATCAGCACCCAGAACCACAGCTGCGTGTAGAGCTTGCGGCGCGGGCGATCTTCCGCAGCCACGGCGGCCGGCGACGACATCTCCATCCCCTTCGTCGTTCTCCCCTGGTGACGCGACTGTTACCCGCACTTGCGTGGCACGATGCGCGCCATGCCCGCCGCCCGCCGCCCACGTGAGCGCCTCTCCGCCGCGCAGGCCCGCCGGATCGCGCTCGCCGCGCAGGGGTTCGCGGACGCGCGGCCCGCCGGGGCGCCCACCGGGTGGGCGGTGCGACGGCTGTTCGACCGCGTCGGCCTCGTCCAGATCGACTCGGTCAACGTGCTCGAGCGGGCGCACTACCTGCCGCTGTTCGCGCGCAACGGGCCCTACGACAAGGCGCTGCTCGACCGCGCCGCGCACTACGCCCCGCGGCGCCTGTTCGAGTACTGGGGCCACGAGGCCTCGCTCATCCCCGTCGGGCTCCAGCCGGCGCTGCGCTGGCGCATGGCGCGCGCCGGCGACGACGCCTGGGGCGGCATGCGCCGGGTCAACGAGGAGCGCCCCGACCTCGTGGCGCAGGTGCTCGAGGAGGTCCGCGACCGCGGGCCCGTCGCGGCGAGCGAGGTGCTCGAGCACGAGCGACCCAAGCGGACGGGTCCGTGGTGGGACTGGAGCGACGTCAAGCGCGCGTTCGAGTTCCTGTTCTGGAGCGGGCAGATCACCTCGGCGCGCCGGCGCGGGTTCGAGCGGCTCTACGACCTGCCGGAGCGGGTGCTGCCGGCGGAGGTGATCGCGACGCCGACCCCGCCGCTCGACGAGGCGCAGCGGATCCTGCTGCGCGTGGCCGCCCGCTCGCTGGGCATCGCCTCCGAGCGCGACCTGCGCGACTACTTCCGGCTCCCCGCGGCCGGCACCGGGGACCGGATCGGCGAGCTGGTCGAGGCCGGGGAGCTATTGGCGGTCGCCGTCGAGGGCTGGCGCAACCCGGGCTACCTCGACCCCGCGGCGCGGCTGCCGCGCCGCGTCGACGCGCGGGCGCTGATCGGCCCGTTCGACTCGCTCGTCTGGGAGCGCCCGCGGGTGGAGCGGATCTTCGGCTTCCGCTACCGGATCGAGATCTACGTGCCCGCGCCGCAGCGGGTGCACGGCTACTACGTGCTCCCGTTCCTGCTCGGCGACCGGCTCGTCGCCCGCGTCGACCTCAAGGCCGACCGGCAGGGCGGCGCGCTGCGGGTGCAGGCCGCGCACGCCGAGCCGGATGCGCCGCCGGAGACCGCCGAGGCGCTGCGCACCGAGCTCGAGTCGATGGCGGGCTGGCTCGGCCTGGAGCGGCTCGACGTCGTGGGGCGCGGCGACCTGGCGCCTGCGCTCGCCGGGACCGCCGGCGAGCTGGCGCTGCGCGCCGCGGCCTGAGCCTAGGCCTCGGGCCAGGGCATCGGCACCTCCAGGCTCTCGCGCGACCAGCCGGCCCGCTCGTAGGCGTCGCGCGCGCCCTCCGTCGGCACGGGGACCGAGAGCCCGCGGCGCGCGGCGGCCTCGCTGACGGGGTACTGGGTCGGCCCGTCGCCCTGGCGCGAGCCGGTCATGAGGATCGCGCAGGGGCCCTCGCCGGCGCCGACGAAGGCGTGCGCGGTGCCCGCCGGGCAGTGCAGGAAGTCCCACTGGCGCAGCAGCCGCTCGTGCTCCTCGACGACGGCGACGCACTCACCCGCGAGGACGAGGAAGTCCTCCTGCGCCTCCTCGTGGTGGTAGAGCGCCGAGCGCTCGCCCGGCCCGAGCACGTGGACGTTGATCCCGTACTCGGGGAAGTGCGCATCGGGGGCCTCGAAGGGGCAGAACACGCCGTGACCCGGCGTCTGGAACCCGCGCGCGCCGGCGAGGTTGAGCACGAACCAGCCAGGGCCGGCGGGGGCGCGGCCGGCGGGCGTCTCCTCGATGGATGCCTCGGGAATCGACATGCGGGCAGGGTAAAGAGCAGACCGACCTTCTAGCCTCGCGGCATGCGCCAGGCACCCGGCGAGGCCGTCCAGAAGGTGTGTCCACGCTGCAGCACGCTCGCCTACACGGGCGACCGCCACTGCCCCTGGTGCGGCAGCAGCTACCGCCGGCGGCTGTGGCCGGCGCTGCTCGTCGCACTGCTCGTCCAGACCGCGATCCTGGTCGGCGCTGCCGCGTTGGCGGCGAGCTACGCCGGCGACGAGGCCGACCGCCGGCTCCGGTCGGAGGTCGACCGCGTGGAGCGCAACCTGGACGCCTCGTTCGAGGACGTGCGGCGAGCGGTGCGCGAGGAGCTCGACCGCCGCCTCGGCGCGCGCTAGGCGCCGAGCTCGAGCGCGCCGACCGAGACGCCGGGGCCCGAGGCGAGGAAGGCCGGGACGCGCTCGGAGAGCACGAGCCCGTCCGTCGCGGTGAGGCGGTCGGCGAGCGCGAACGCCGACGCCGACCGCTCCGGCGTGTCGACGGTGGTGACGAGCACGGGCACGCGCCGGCGCAGCTGCAGCAGCCGGTCGCCGTGCGGGTCGTGCTCGCCGTGGTAGCCCCAGACGCCGCGCAGCGCGGTGGCGCCGGCCGCGCCGCCGGCGCGGAGCCCGCGCACCAGGGCGTCCGCGAGCGGCCGGCCCGCGTGGCGCGACTGCTCGCCGCACACGACCGTGAGCTTCACCCAGCCGCCGGGCGCGTCGTGCGGAGCGGCGAGGCGCACGCCGTCGCGCTTGCACACGCGCACCCGCTCGAGCGTCCGCGGCGGATCGCCCAGCTCGGCGTCGAGCTCGGCGAGGGCGCGCGCGATCGGCCCGGCGGCGCCGACGGACACGACGAGCACCGGCACGTGGCCGCTCGCACCGGCGAAGCGCGCGCGGCGGCGGCGCCCGTGCGCGGCGCCGTCGACGCCCAGGAGCACGCTGGCCCCGGCGACGCCGTGGCGCCGCAGCGCGGCGACGAGGGCCACGTGCGCGGGGCGGCCGCCGGCGCGCGCGCCGCGCGTGAGCTGCACCGTCAGCTTGACCTCCTCGTCCTCGGCCGTGGGCGGCATGCCGGTGACGGCGCGCTCGAGCGTGATCAGGCCGCCGCCGGGGCGCGCGGCGGCCTCCTGCGCGGCGGCCATGATCGGTGCGGGGCGGTCGATCGCGACGGCCACCGCGGGCAGGTCGTCCGACAGGGTCAGCAGCCGGTCCGTGCGCAGGTGATGGCGGACGCCGAACCCCTCGGTGCCGCGCAGCAGCACGGCAGCCCGCAGCCCGCGGTCCGCGAACGCGGCCATCGCCGTGTCGGCCAGCAGCCGCCCGCCGTCGCGGTCGCGCTCGCCGAAGTACAGCGTGAGCTTGAGCGCGTCGTGCGTCACAGCGCCAGACCCACCCGGCGGCCGGCCCACGCCGCCGCGAGCCCGAGCGCGAGGCTCGCGCCGATATTGAGCGCCGCGGCCGCGAAGCCGCCGTCCTCCGCCTGGCGGTGCGTCTCGAGCATCCACGTGCTGAACGTCGTGTAGGCGCCGAGGAACCCGGTGCCGAGCAGGCGCGTCGCGTCGTCGCCGAGCGCCGCGCCCGCGACGGTCCCCAGCGCGAACGCCCCCGACAGGTTGACCGCGAGCGTGCCCCACGGGAACCCGCGCCCGGCGCGCGCCGAGACCGCGGCGTCGAGCAGCAGGCGGGCGACGGCGCCGAGGCCGCCGATCACCGCGATCCCGGCGAGCACGGGGAGGCTCATGCGCGCAGCGGCCCGCCGCGGGCGAGGTTCGTCGCGAGCGCCACGGCGGCGAGCCCGAGGGCGAGGCTCACGGCGGCGTAGGCCGCGGCGAGCCCGGCGCGGTCCGCGTCGAGCAGCTGCAGCAGCTCGAGCTGGAGCGTCGAGAACGTGGTGAGCGCGCCGCACAGCCCGGTGCCGAGCAGCGGGCGCCGGTACAGCGACGGCGGCACGCGCTCCTGCAGGCGGGTGACGAGCCAGCCCAGCGCGAAGGCGCCGGCGACGTTGACGACGAGGGTCGCCCACGGCCACGTCCCCGGATCGTGCACGAGCGCCTCCCCGACCAGGGCGCGGGCGACGGCGCCGGCGCAGCCGCCGGCGAAGACCGCCGCGAGCTCCCGCCGGTCGGTGCGCACGGCGGCGAGGATAGGCTCCTGGAGATGGCCGCCCCGGCCCGCCCCCTCCTGACCGGCAGGCTCGCCGGCTTCGGCACGACGATCTTCGCCGAGATGTCGGCGCTGGCCGCCAGGACGGGCGCGATCAACCTCGGCCAGGGCTTCCCGGACACCGATGGGCCTGCGTCGGTGCGCGAGGCGGCCGTCGCCGCGATGCGCGCGGGCATCAACCAGTACCCGCCCGGCCCGGGCATCCCCGAGCTGCGCGCGGCGATCGCCGCGCACCAGCGCCGCTTCTACGGGATCGAGCTCGACTGGGACGGCGGCGAGGTCCTGGTCACCACCGGGGCGACGGAGGGGATCGCGGCTGCGCTGCTCGCGCTGTGCGAGCCGGGCGACGAGGTCGTGACCTTCGAGCCCTACTACGACTCCTACGCCGCCTGCATCGCGCTCGCCGGCGCCGAGCGGCGCACCGTGGTCCTGCGCCCGCCGGACTACGCGCTGGACCCCGAGGCGCTGGCCGCCGCGTTCTCCGGCCGCACCCGCGCCGTGCTGCTCAACTCGCCCCACAACCCGACCGGCAAGGTGTTCACGCGCGCGGAGCTCGAGCTCGTCGCCGGCCACTGCCGCGAGCGCGGGGTGCTCGCCATCACCGACGAGGTCTACGAGCACCTCGTGTTCGACGGCCGCCCGCACGTCCCGCTCTCCACGCTGCCGGGGATGGCCGAGCGCACGCTGACGATCTCCTCGTCGGGCAAGACGTTCTCCTTCACGGGCTGGAAGATCGGATGGGTCACCGGGCCGCGGCCGCTCGTCAGCGCCGTGCAGACGGCCAAGCAGTTCCTCACCTACGTGTCCGGTGCGCCGTTCCAGCCCGCGATCGCCCACGCGCTCGGGCTCGAGGACGCCTACTTCGAATCCTTCCGCGCCGAGCTGCAGGCCAAGCGCGACCGCCTCTGCGCGGGCCTGGCGGCGGCCGGCTTCGACGTCTTCCCGCCCGCGGGCACCTACTTCGTGACCGCGGACATCCGGCCGCTGGGGGAGGAGGACGGCCGCGCGTTCTGCCTCGCGCTGCCCGAGCGGGCGGGGGTCGTCGCGGTGCCGACGGTCGTCTTCTACGACGACGAGGAGGTCGGCCGCCCGCTCGTCCGCTTCGCCTTCTGCAAGCGCGACGCGGTGATCGACGAGGCGGTCGCGCGGCTCGCGGGCCTGCGCGCTTGAACGCCTACACTCCCCCGTCGTGTCCGGCACCGTCGTGATGAAGTTCGGAGGGACCTCCGTCGCCGACGCCGAGCGCATCAAGCGCGCGGCGCGCCGCATCGTCCGCGCCCGCGAGCAGGGCCAGCGCGTCGTCGCCGTCCTGTCCGCGCGCGGCAAGACCACCGACGAGCTGATCGCCGCCGCCGAGGAGGTCTCGACCACGCCCGACGCGCGCGAGATGGACATGCTCCTCTCCACGGGCGAGCGCATCTCCTGCGCGCTGTGCGCGATGGCGATCAACGACCTCGGCCACCGCGCGATCTCGCTCACGGGCTCCCAGGCCGGGATCGTCACGGACACCTCGCACACGAAGGCGCGCATCCTCGACGTGCGCGCGGACCGGATCCGCCAGGCGCTCGACGAGGAGATGATCGTCCTCGTCGCCGGCTTCCAGGGCGTCTCGACCGCCAAGGACGTGACCACGCTGGGCCGCGGCGGCTCCGACACGACGGCGGTCGCGCTGGCCGCCGCGATCGGCGCCGAGGTGTGCGAGATCTACACGGACGTCGCGGGCGTGTTCTCCGCCGACCCCCGGATCGTGCCGGACGCCCGCAAGCTGCCGATCGTGTCGTTCGAGGAGATGCTCGAGATGTCGGCCTCGGGCGCCGGCGTGCTCCAGCTGCGCTCGGTCGAGTACGGCCGCACCCACGGCGTGCGCATCCACTGCCGCTCGTCCTTCACCGAGGAGCCCGGCACCTTTGTCGTCGGAGAAGAGGAGACGATGGAACGCCCCCTGATCACCGCGGTGACGCACTCCACCGACGAGGCGCGCATCACGCTCCTGGGCGTGCCGGACCACCCCGGCATCGCGGGCCAGATCTTCACCGCGCTCGCCGACGCGAACGTGAACGTCGACATGATCATCCAGAACGAGCCCGAGTCCGAGGGCGCGTCGGCCGACATGTCCTTCACCGTGCCGCGCACCGACGTGCGCGAGGCGCGCGAGGCGCTGGACCCGATCGTCGCCGCGGTCGGCATCACGCGGGTCGCCGAGGATCCCGAGATGGGAAAGGTCTCCGTGGTCGGCGCCGGCATGAAGTCGCACCCGGGCGTCGCGGCCAAGGTGTTCACGACGCTCGGCCGCGAGGGGATCAACATCGAGATGATCTCCACGTCGCCGATCAAGATCTCCTGCGTCGTGCAGGCCGACCAGGTCACGACCGCGGTCAAGGCGCTGCACGAGGCGTTCGAGCTGGGCGCGGACGACATCCGCGCGGAGCATCCGTTCGAGGCGGCGCGATGAGCTACCGGGTCGCGGTGGTCGGCGCCACCGGCGCCGTCGGCGGGGTGATGCTCGGCAAGCTGCGCGAGCGCGAGTTCCCGGCGAGCGAGATCGTCCCGTTCGCCTCGGCGCGGTCGGCCGGCCGCGAGCTCGAGGGCTTCGGCACCGTCCAGCCGCTGTCCGACGAGACGATCCAGGGCTTCGACCTGGCGATCTTCAGCGCCGGGGCGACCGCGTCGGGCGAGTGGGCGCCGCGCTTCGTCGACGCGGGCTGCGTGGTGGTCGACAACTCCTCGCGCTGGCGCCGCGACGACGAGATCCCGCTCGTGGTCAGCGAGGTCAACCCGCACGCGCTCGAGCGCCACCGCGGGCTGATCGCGAACCCCAACTGCTCGACGATGCAGCTGATGGTCGTGCTCAAGCCGATCCTCGACGCGGCCGGGATCGAGCGGCTGATCGTCTCCACCTACCAGTCCGTGTCGGGCACCGGGGTCAAGGCGGTCGAGGAGCTCG
The DNA here is from genome assembly GCA_963827335.1 of uncultured Solirubrobacteraceae bacterium. GTDB lineage: Bacteria > Actinomycetota > Thermoleophilia > Solirubrobacterales > Solirubrobacteraceae > DASQMT01. Next base: position 440,040 of record CAWHAP010000015.1, on the reverse strand, counting down.
AGGCGCAGACGCATGCCGTGCTGCACGGCCAGGAGCCGCCGGCGCCCGTCGTCTATCCGCATCCGATCGCCTTCAACGTGCTCGGCGGCGCCGGCAACTTCAAGGACGGCGACGACTACACGGACGAAGAGCGCAAGATGATGTTCGAGACGCGCAAGATCCTCGAGGCGCCGGACATCGGCATCTCGGTGACGTGCGCGCGCGTCCCGGTGATCGCCGCGCATTCGGAGTCGGTGAACCTGCAGACGCGCGACGCGATCGAGCCCGCGGCGGTGCGGGAGCTGCTCGAGGGCGCGCCCGGCGTCGAGGTCGTGGACGACCCGGCGGCCAACGGCTACCCGACGGCGCTCGCCGGGGCGGGCCGCGACGAGGTGCTCGTCGGCCGGATCCGCCGCGATCCCTCGCACGAGCGCGCGCTCAACCTGTGGGTGGTCGGCGACAACCTGCTCAAGGGCGCCGCGACGAACGCGATCCAGCTCGCCGAGGCGCTGCACGAGCGCGGCCTCGTCCGCGTGCCGGACCGCCAGGCGGCTTGAGCGCCGGCCGCGCGAGGCGCGCCGCGGCGCCACGCGGCGGTCGGCGGCGCGCGGTGGCGCTCGTCGCGACGGCGGCCGCGCTCGCGGCCGCTCCGGCCGCGCCGGCGAAGTCGCCCGGGGACGCCGTCCGCCGCGCGGTCGCGCCGCTCGGCGGCGCCGTCGCGGTGCAGGTGACCGACGTCGCCACGCGCCGCACGGTCGTCGCGCTGCGCGCCCGCCGCGTGCAGCCGCTCGCCTCGACGACGAAGCTGCTCACGGCTGCGGCCGTGCTCGCCCGCGAGCCGGACGAGGCGATCGTGACGCAGGCCCTCGTGAGCGTGCCGGTCCCCGGCACGGTGCTCGCCGGCGACCTCTACCTGCGCGGCGCGGGCGACCCCGCGCTCGGCGAGCCGCAGCTCGCCGAGATGGCCGCCCAGCTCTCCGGGCTGACCGAGATCACCGGCTCGGTGGTCGGCGACGAGTCGTTCTTCGACGCGGTCCGCACCGGACCGTCGGGCGACGGCGCCTTCGACCCCGAGCTGGGCGGCCCGCTCTCCGCGCTCAGCTACGACCGCGGCGCCGCCGCGCCCGGCGGGCCGGTGCAGGCCGATCCGGCGCGCGCCGCCGCCGCGCGTCTCGACGACCTGCTCGAGGCGCGCGGCGTCGTCGTCCGCGGCGTCCCGCGGGCGGGCGTCACGCCGCCGGGCGCCACGCGCGCGGCGCTGGCCGTCTCGGTGCTCAACCCGATGCTGAAGCGGATGCTGACCGTGTCGGACGACTGGATCGCCGAGACGCTGACCAAGCGGATCGCGGCGCTCACCGCGCCGCCCGGCACCACCGCCGCGGGCGCCGCGCTCGTGGCCCGGACGGCCGCGCGGCTCGGCGCGCCGGTCTCGCTCGTCGACGGCTCGGGACTCGACCCGCGCGACCGCGGCACCGCCGCCGGGCTGGTGCGGCTGCTCGTGCGGACGCGCCGGCACCCCGTGTTCCGGCGCGGCCTCGCGCGGCCCGGGCACGGCACGCTCGAGGGCCGGATGGGCTCCGGTCCGGCACGCCGCCGCTGCCGCGGCAAGACCGGCACGCTGCCGTCGGGTGGGGTCAGCAACCTGGCGGGGATGTGCCGCGGCCGCAACGGCCGCCGCTACGCGTTCGCCGTGCTCGTGCGCGGCCGCGACACCGCGCAGGCGCGCCGCGCGCAGGACCGCGTGGCCCGCGCGCTCGCCGCGGCCCGCTGACCGCAGGGGAAGCGGCTCGCCCGCCCGCGCCGGTAGCCTCCGTCATCCATGCCGCAGATCCGCTTCCCCGGCGAGCCTCCCGAGCTGCGACGCGCGCGCCAGCTCCGCGAGCGCGTGGACACGCTCAACGACGCGCGGCAGCGGATCCTCGCCGCGGCCGACGCCGAGCGCCGCCGGATCGAGCGCGACCTGCACGACGGCGCGCAGCAGCGGCTCGTCGCCGTGTGCGTGACGCTCGGCCTGGCCCAGGCCCAGATCGCCGAGAACCCGGAGGGGGCCGCCGCGCTCGTCGCGCAGGCGCGCGAGGAGGCGCAGCTCGCGGTCCAGGAGCTGCGCGAGCTCGCGCGCGGCATCCATCCCGCGATCCTCAGCGATCGCGGGCTCGGCGCCGCGCTCCAGGCGCTCGCCTCGCGCGCCCCCGTGCCGGTCGAGATCAGCGGCGTGCCGGACGCGCCGCTCGACGCGTCGCTCGAGACCGCGGCGTACTACGTGACGGCCGAGGCGCTCACGAACATCGCCAAGCACGCGCGGGCCCAGAGCGCCCGGATCGAGCTCGCCGTGATCGACGGGTGCCTGCAGCTGTGCGTCCGCGACGACGGCGTCGGCGGCGCGAACCCCGACGGCACCGGGCTGCACGGGCTGCGCGACCGCGTCGACGCGCTCGACGGCACCCTGCACATCGCGTCCCCGCCCGGCGGCGGGACCGTGGTGACGGTGGCGCTGCCGCTGCGCACGCCGGCGACGGCCGTCTAGGAGGCGGTCACGGAGATCACGGGCGGCAGGTGATCGGCCGCGACCGACCAGGTCGCCCCCGCATCGCCCGACCCGTAGATCGTGCCCGACGTCGCGCCGAAGTACAGCTCGAGCGACGGCCCGGATCCGAGCTGCCCGAAGGCCCGCCGCAGCACGGTGAGGTAGGCGTCCTCGTCGGGGAGCCCGTCGCCGCGCGGCTGCCAGCTCGCCCCCGCGTCGCGCGTCTCGTACACCCGGACGGCGCCGTCGGGCGTCACGCGATCGACGTCGGCCGCGAGCGGGATCACGTACGCGCTGTCCGGGTCGGCGGGATCGACCGCGAGCGGGAAGCCGAAGTCCGACGGCAGGCCGTCGGCGATGCTCGTCCAGGTCGCGCCCGCGTCGTCGGAGCGGTACACGCCGCCGTGGAACTGCATGAAGATCCGCTCGGGCCGGGCCGGGGCGCGCTCGAGCCGGTGCACGCACAGCGCCGCCTGCTCGGGCGGGACGTCCTCGGGCATGTAGCCCGCCACGAGCCCCTCGTTGCCGCGCCGCCAGCTCGCCCCGCCGTCCTCCGTCAGCCAGACGCCGGCTGCGGAGATGGCGACGGCGAGCCGCGCGGGATCGCCGGGCCAGGGCACGATCGAGTGCAGGCAGAGGCCGCCGGCGCCGGGCTGCCACCAGACGCGGCTCGGGTGCTCGTAGAGCGCGCGGTTGAGCGTGAACGTCGCGCCGTCGTCGCGGCTCTCGAACAGCACGCCGGGATCGCCGCCGGCGTACACGACGCCGTCCGCCTCGCCGGGCTGGATCACCCAGATGCGCTCGAGCGCGTCGTCGCCGCCGCGCGGCAGCTCGAGGCCCTCGGCCTGCTCCCACTCGCCGCCGTCGTCGAAGAAGAACAGCTTCGGGCCGTAGAACGGGGAGGTGACGGCGGCGAAGACGCGGCCGGTGCGCGGGTCCCGCACGGCGAACTCCACGGGCTCGCCCGCGAACGCGCGGCCGGTCACCTCGAACGAGCCCCCGGGCTCGCCGGCGAGCACGAACAGGCCCTTGCGGGTGCCGACGAGCAGCTCCGTCATCGCGCGCCGCCCGACAGGGCCGGCAGCACGTCGACGCGGTCGTCGGCCGTCACCGCGGTCTCGCACGCGCCGAGCTCGCCGTTGACGAACACGTTGATGTGCCGGCGCAGCGCGCCGCGCTCGTCGAGGATCCAGCCGCTCGTGGCCGGGTGCTCGCGCTCGAGGGCCTGCAGCAGCTCGCCGACCGAGCCCCCGTCGATCGGGTGCTCGGCGCGGTCGCCGGCCAGCTGCTTCAAGGGGCCGCGGAGGCGCACGATGGCCATCTCCTGATCCTAATGTTTGCGGGCCTGCGAGGACGGGATATGACCCTCGGCGAGCACTTCACCCCCGGACGGGCAGTCAGGGTATCCGAGACGGTTCGAGGGCGGCGATCGTCAGATCGCCGCCCTTGCGTGCGTTCTGCCGGCGAACCCGGGCACTTAAGCCCTGGAGCCGCCAGACTTTAGTTGACAGGCTGGCTAAAGTCGTTCGGCGGGAGTCGAGAGGGAGGAATCCGATGCAGGGTGCGGAGAATCGCCGGACGGGAGCGTGGCTGATCGGGAGCCGCGGATCGGTCGCCACCACGACGGTCACCGGGGCGGCGGCGATCGCCGCCGGACTCGCCCCCGCCACGGGCGTCGTCACGATGCGCCCGCCCTTCACCGAGATCGGCCTGACCGCGCTGGGCGACCTCGTGTTCGGCGGCCACGACCTGGTCGAGACGCCGCTGGCCGTCCGCGCCGCGCGGCTCGTCGACGGCGGCGTGATCCCGCCTGGCATCCCCGAGGCGGTCGCCGACCGCCTCGCCGCCGCCGAGGCGGAGATGCGCTCCGGCATCACCTATCGCGAGGCCCGCTCCGAGCCGCTCGCCGCCGTCGCGCGCGTCGTCGCGGACCTCCGCGGCTTCCGCGACCGCCACGAGCTCGATCACGTCGTGGTCCTCAACCTGTGCTCGACCGAGCCCCCGGCCGAGCCGCACCCCGCGCATGCGGACGCCGAGGCGCTCCAGGCCGCCCTGCGCCGCGGGCTCGGCGTGCTGCCGCCCAGCTCGCTCTACGCCCTCGCGGCGATCGAGGCCGGCTGCGCGTTCGTCGATTTCACGCCGTCCACCGGCGCGCGGCTGCCCGCGCTCGAGGCGCTCGCCGAGGCGCACGACATCCCGCTCGGCGGCAGTGACGGCAAGACGGGGGAGACGCTGATGAAGTCGGCGGTCGCCCCGATGTTCTCCGCGCGCGGCCTGCGCGTGCGCTCGTGGGCCGGCGCGAACCTCCTGGGCGGCGGCGACGGCGAGGCGCTCGCCGATCCCTCCCGCGCGCAGTCGAAGATCAACTCCAAGGGCCGGATCCTCGACGAGATCCTCGGCTACGCCGTCGAGGCGCCCGTGCGGATCGACTGCGTGCGCGACCTCGGCGAGTGGAAGACCGCGTGGGACCACGTGCAGTTCGAGGGCTTCCTCGGCGTGCGCATGAAGCTCCAGTTCACCTGGGAGGGCTGCGACTCCGCGCTCGCCGCGCCGCTGCTGCTCGACCTCGCACGGCTGGGCGCGCTCGCGCTCGAGCGCGGCGAGTCGGGCTTCGTGCCCGAGCTGGCGTTCTTCTTCAAGGACCCGGCGGGCACCGACGAGCATGCGCTCGACCGGCAGTTCGCCGCGCTGGAGCGCTGGGCGCTCCAGGAGATCGCCGCGTGAGGGCTCCGGCCCCGCAGGCCGTCGCCGAGCTCGTCCGCCTCCCCGCAGTGCTCTCGGTGCCGGGCGACGTGCTGGTCGGCGCGGCGGCCTCGGGGCAGGGACGGGACGTGCCGCGCGTCGCGGGCCTCACCGCCGCCTCGTCGTGCCTCTATCTCGCCGGCATGGCGCTCAACGACTACGCGGACCGCGACGTCGACGCCGTCGAGCGCCCGGGCCGCCCGATCCCGTCGGGCCGCGTGACGCCCGGGTTCGCGCTCGGCCTCGCGGCCGGGCTGACCGCGGCCGCGGCGGGGCTCGCCGTCGCCGCCGACGGGCCGCGCGCGCTCGCCGTCCTCGTCCCGCTCGCGGGCTCCGTCTGGGCCTACGACCTCGCGCTGAAGTCGGGGCCCGGCGGCGTCGCCGGGATGTCGGCGTGCCGCGCCCTCGACGTGCTGATGGGGAGCGGGGCGCACGGCGCCCGCGACGCGCTCCCCGCAGCCGCGGTCGTCGGCGCGCACATCGGCGTGACCACCACGGTCTCGCGGTCCGAGGTGCAGGGCGCGACCCCGGCGCTGCCGCGCGCCGCCCTGGCGGCCACGGCCGGCGTCGCCGCCGCCGCGGCCGGGCTCGCCGCCCGGCGCTCGCGCTCGCCGTTGCGCCGGGCGGCCGCCGCCGGCCTCGTCGGCGCGTACGCCAGGGCGGTCGGCGGCGCACACGCGGAGGCGGCGCGCGATCCCTCCCCAGCGCGACTGCAGCGCGCGGTGGGCGTCTCCGTGCTCGGGCTCATGCCGCTCGAGGCGGGCCTCCTCGCGGGCGCCGGCGCCCTCGTCCCTGCGGGCGGCGTGGCGGCCCTGTGGCCGCTCGCCCGCTCGCTCGCCGCACGGCGGTCCGTCACGTGAGCGGGCGGTTCACGCGCGGGCAGTCCGGGCTCCGCTACGCCTACGTGACGAACGGGCTCGTCGGGCACCGGCTCGAGGACGCCCTGCGGCTGCTGGCCGACACGGGCTACGACGGCGTGGCGCTCACGCTCGACCACGTGCACTTCGATCCCGACGCGCCGTCGATGCCCGCGCGCGCGGCGAGCCTGCGGGCGCTGCTCGACGAGCTCGGGCTCGCGTGCGTCGTGGAGACGGGTGCGCGCTTCGCGCTCGACCCGCGGCGCAAGCACTTCCCGACGCTGCTGTCGGAGGGCCGCGGGAAGCGCGTGCGGATGCTCTGCCGCGCGGTCGACGTGGCCGCGGAGCTGGGCGTTCCCGTCGTGTCCATGTGGTCGGGCGCGGCGCCGCCGAACCTGGCGCCCGCCGTCGCCTGGGAGCGGCTGCTGCAGGGCTGCGAGCAGGTGCTCGCGCACGCCGGCCGGCGCGGGATCACGGTCGGCTTCGAGCCCGAGCCGGGCATGTTCGTGGAGCGGCTCGACGACTTCGAGGTGCTCGACCGGCGGCTCGGCCGTCCCGGCGCGCTCGGCCTCACGCTCGACATCGGCCACTGCGTCTGCCTCGAGCCGGCCTCGGTGGAGGAGTGCGTGCGGCGCGCGGCGCCGCGGCTCGTGCACGTCCACATCGAGGACATGCGGCGCGGCGTGCACGAGCACCTGATGTTCGGCGATGGGGAGCTGGACCTGCCGGTCGCGCTCGCGGCGCTGTCGGAGATCGGGTACGACGGCCTGGTCGCGGTGGAGCTGTCGCGCCACGCCCACGCCGCGCACGAGACGGTCCCGCGCGCGATCGCGCTGCTGCGGGGACGGGAACGCGAGGAGGTGACCATCACATGAGCGAGCTCTGGAGCGCGCTCGAGGACCGCGTGGAGCCCGAGGCGCTCGCCTGGCTGCGCGAGGCGGTCGCGGCCGTCGAGGCCGATCCGGCCGCGGTCCGCACCCGCTTCCCGATGGCGGGCCGCAAGGTCGGCCGGGCGCCGCTCGACCCGGAGGCCGACCCCGCCGACGTGCACGCCGCGACGATCGACGACGCCGCGCGCACGCTGCTGCTCGTCGCGCTGGGGGACCGGGTGGGCGACGAGCTGGCCGAGCTGTACCGCTTCGGCGACGCCGCCGAGCGCCGCGGGCTGCTGCGCGCGCTGCCGCACCTGCCGATCGGCGACGGCGCGCTCGGCATCGTCGACGACGCCATCCGCACGAACGACACGCGCCTGATCGCGGCCGCGCTCGGCCCGTACGCGACCGAGCATCTCGACGACGCCGCGTACGACCAGGCGGTGCTCAAGTGCGTCTTCGTCGGCGTCCCGATCGCGCCGCTCGACGGGCTGCCCGGGCGCGCGACGCCCGGCACGGCGCGGATGCTCGCCGCGTTCGTGCACGAGCGCGTCGCCGCCGGGCGCGACATCCCCGCCGAGGTGTGGGACGTGATCGACCGCTTCCCGCCCGCCGACGAGCTCGCGGCCATCGAGGCCGAGCGCGCGAGCGAGTTCCCGGACCGCCGCGCGGCGGCGGACCGCGCCCTTGCACACCACATCTCGGAGGCGAAGGAATGATGAGGATCTTCGAGCCGCACGCCCACATGACGTCGCGCACCACCGACGACTACGAGGCGATGGCCGCGTCGGGCGTGAAGGTGCTCGTCGAGCCCGCGTTCTGGCTGGGCCAGCCGCGGACGTCGGCGGGCTCGTTCGTCGACTACTTCAACTCCCTGCTGGGCTGGGAGCGGTTCCGCGCGTCGCAGTTCGGCATCCGCCACCACTGCACGATCGGGCTCAACCCGAAGGAGGCGAACGACGACGCGCTGCGCCGCGAGGTGCTCGCGCTCCTGCCGCGCTTCCTGGCCAAGGACGGCGTCGTCGCCGTCGGGGAGATCGGCTACGACGCGATGACCGCCGCCGAGGACGAGGCGCTGCGCGCGCAGTTCGACCTCGCGGTCGAGCACGAGCTGCCCGCGCTGGTGCACACGCCGCACCGCGACAAGGCGGCCGGCACGCGCCGGACGCTGGAGCTCGTCGAGGAGACCGGGCTCGCGCCCGAGATGGTGCTGATCGACCACAACAACGAGCTGACCGTCAAGGAGGTCCACGCCTCCGGCTGCTGGGCGGGGTTCTCGATCTATCCCGGCACGAAGATGGACGAGCACCGGATGGTGCGGATCGTCGAGGACATCGGGACCGACCGGATCCTCATCAACTCGGCGTGCGACTGGGGCGTCTCCGATCCCCTGAAGGTCTCCAAGACCGTCGCGGCGATGCAGGCGGCGGGGATCGACGACGACGAGATCGACAAGGTCGTCTGGCGCAACCCGCTCGAGTTCTTCGGGCAGAGCGGCCGGCTGATCCTGGACGACCTCGGGGAGCGCGACATGGCCGCGACGTTCGAGGGCAACACGCTGCTCCGCGGGGAGCGCTGAGCGTGCGGCTCCGCCACCCGGACGGCAGCGTGCTGCACCTGGCCTACTGCTCCAACGTGCATCCGGCGGACGACCTCGACGGCGTCGCCGCGCAGCTCGAGCGCTACACGGCGCGGGTGCGGGCCGCGCTCGACGTGCCCGTGCTGGGCGTGGGGCTGTGGGTGGCGGCGCCGGCGGTGGCGGACGCGGCGGCGGCCGGGCGGCTGCGCGAGGCGCTCGACCGGCTCGGGCTCGAGGTGGTGACGCTCAACGGCTTCCCGTACACGGGGTTCCACGCGCCGGTGGTCAAGCTCGACGTCTACCGTCCCAACTGGGCCGCCGGCGCGCGCCGCGACTACACGCTGGCGCTGGCGCGGCTGCTCGCCTCGCTGCTGCCCGGCGACGTGGACGAGGGCTCGATCTCCACGCTGCCGCTCGGCTGGCGGACGGAATGGGACGACGCCGCGGCCGCCGACGGACGGCGGGCGCTCGGGGAGGTGGCGGACGGGCTCGCGGCATTGGAGGCCGAGACCGGCAAGCGCATCCGCATCGCGCTGGAGCCGGAGCCGGGCTGCACGATCGAGACGGTCGCCGAGGCGTCCGCGTTCCTGGCCGGGCTCGCGCCCGAGTGGATCGGGCTGTGCCTGGACGCCTGCCATCTGGCCGTGCAGTTCGAGCGCGCGGAGGAGGCGGTCGCGCTCGTACGCGACGCCGGCGTGCCGATCGTCAAGGCCCAGGTGTCGAGCGCGCTGCGCGTGCCCGAGCCGGGCGGCGACGCCGGGCGCGCCTTCCTGGCCGACTTCGCCGAGCCGCGGTTCCTGCACCAGGTGCGCGAGTGCGTCGGCGCCGCCGTCGCCGGGACCGACGACCTCCCCGAGGCGCTGGGCGGGGGGCTGCCGGCCGACAGCGAGTGGCGCGTGCACTTCCACGTGCCGGTCCACGCGGCCGCGCACACCACCCAGGACGAGCTCGAGGCGACGCTCGCCGCGCTGTGCGGCGGCCCCGCGCCGCTGACGCGCCACCTCGAGGTGGAGACCTACACGTGGGGCGTCCTGCCGGACGGACCGGGCGGGGACGACGGGCTGGTGGCCGGCCTCGCCGCCGAGCTCGCCTGGACCCGGGACCGGCTGGTCGCCCTCGGAGCGGAGGAGATCCGATGACCCTGGTCCTGATCGACGCGGTCGGCCTCACGCCGCGCGCGCTCGCCCACATGCCGCGGCTGCGCTCGCTCGCGGCGGACGGCTTCCAGGCGCGGGTGGACCCGCCGCTGCCCGCGGTCACGTGCACGGTCCAGTCGACGTTCCTGACCGGGCTGGAGCCCACCGACCACGGGATCGTCGGCAACGGCTGGTACTTCCGCGACCTCGGCGAGATCTTCCTGTGGCGCCAGCACAACCGGCTCGTGCAGGGCGAGAAGCTGTGGGAGACGGCGCGGCGCTCGCAGCCCGGCTTCAAGGTCGCGAACGTGTGCTGGTGGTACGCGATGGGGATGACGACGGACTTCGTCGTCACGCCGCGGCCGATCTACCACGCGGACGGGGCGAAGTCGCCCGACTGCTACACGCATCCCCCCGAGCTGCACGACCGCCTGACCGGCCCGCTCGGCGACTTCCCGCTGTTCACGTACTGGGGTCCCACGGCGGGCATCGCGTCGTCGCGCTGGATCGGCTCCGCCGCGCGCATGCTGCTCGACGCCGAGGACCTCGACCTGCTGATGGTCTACCTCCCGCACCTCGACTACGACCATCAGCGGTTCGGGCCGGGCGCGCCGGAGTCGGCCGCGGCGGCCCGCGCGCTCGACGCGGTGGCCGGGGACCTGGTCGACCATGCGCGCGGGCGCGGGGACACCGTGGTCGTCCTCTCCGAGTACGGGATCACCGACGCGCGCCGACCGGTCGACGTCAACCGCGCGCTGCGCCGGGCGGGGCTGCTCGACGTCTACACGCAGGCGGGCATGGAGTACCTCGACCCGTGGACGTCGCGGGCGTTCGCGGTGGCCGACCACCAGATCGCGCACGTGTACGTGCGCGACCCGGCCGACGTCGCCGCGGCCCGCTCGGCGCTCTCGGACCTGCCGGGGATCGAGCTCGTGCTGGAGGGCGACGACCGGCGCGAGGCGGGGCTGGGGCACGAGCGCGCGGGCGAGCTGGTGCTGGTCGCCGAGCCCGACGCGTGGTTCACGTACTACTACTGGCTCGACGACGAGCGCGCGCCGGACTTCGCGAGGCAGGTGGAGATCCATCGCAAGCCGGGCTACGACCCCGCCGAGCTGTTCATGGATCCGGACGATCGGCTGGTCAAGGCCCGGGCGGGGGTCGCGCTGGCGCGCAAGAAGCTCGGCATGCGGTACGTGATGGGCGTGGTGCCGCTGGATCCGAAGCCGGTCCGCGGGACGCACGGGCGGCTGCCGGCGGCGGCTGCCGACGCTCCGGTGCTGCTCTGCTCGGATGGCTCGCTCGCGCGCGACCGGATCGCGGCGACGGACGTGCGCGACCTGCTGCTCGAGCTCGCCGGGGTCGCACCCGGCGCGCGCGTGTAGCGCTGGCGCTTCCCGACGAGGCGGGTCCGCGTGCGACAGCCTGCTCTGCCCGGGCAGCGACCTCGGCGACAACGGGCGGGTGAACGTCACGATCGACGGCGTCGACATCGGCAGCGGGACGGCGTACCGCGCCGGCTGCGCGACGCCGGCCACGTGCACCGTGCGCGTCGGCGGGCCGACCGGCAGCGCGCTCGAGTTCGACGCCTGGTTCGCGGCGGCGATGGCGAACAACCCGACGGCGCGCCGCAGCTTCAGCCTGATCGTGCTCGACGCCACGGGGACGCCGGTGCGGCGGTTCTTCGTCGACGACGGGCTCCCGACCGAGATGACGCATCAGAACGACCGCTTCCAGATCGTCTTCACGGCGGACGGGATCCAGCGCGTGGCGCCCTGAGCGTGCCGCGGCCGGGCTGGGGGGCACTGACAGTGTCCCTCTCCTCTGCGCTCGCGGTTCTATCGTCGTCGCCATGACCGAGACCACGAGCCTGGCCGTCACCGCTTCAACGACCACGACGGCGCGAGCCTTCGGCGCGCCGGAGGCCACCGCGCAGCTGGAGCCGTTGCAGATCGAGCGGCGCGCGCTCGGGCCCAAGGACGTGCGCATCGACATCAGGTTCTGCGGCATCTGCCACTCCGACATCCACTTCACCCGCGGCGAGTGGGGCCAGATCCCCTATCCGGCGATCCCGGGCCACGAGATCGCCGGCGTCGTCGCCGAGGTCGGGGCTGACGTGACCACCTACGCACCGGGCGACCGCGTCGGCGTCGGCTGCATGGTCAACTCCTGCCGCGAGTGCGAGAACTGCGCCAAGGGCGAGGAGCAGTACTGCCTGCCCGGCAACACCGGGACCTACGGGTCGGTCGACCGCGACGGGACCCCCACCTACGGCGGGTACTCCGACCACGTCGTCGTCGACGAGGACTTCGTGCTCCGCATCCCCGACGCGCTCGAGCTCGACGTCGCCGCGCCTCTGCTCTGCGCGGGGATCACCACCTACTCGCCGTTGCGTCACTGGGGCGCCGGCCCGGGCAAGCGGATCGCCGTCGTCGGCCTCGGCGGCCTCGGGCACATGGCGGTCAAGCTGGCCAAGGCGATGGGCGCCGAGGTCACGGTGCTGTCGCAGTCGCTGCGCAAGCAGGAGGATGGGCTCAGGCTCGGCGCCGACGGCTACCACGCCACGAGCGACGACGCGACCTTCGACGAGCTCGCCGGACGGTTCGACCTCATCGTCAACACGGTCAGCGCCAAGCTCGAGATCGGGCGCTTCCTCGGACTGCTCAAGACCGACGGCGCGCTGGTCAACGTCGGCGCGCCCCCGGAGCCGCTGCCCGTCCCGGTGTTCTCGCTGCTGATGCAGCGCCGGAGCTTCGCGGGCTCGGCGATCGGCTCGATCCGCGAGACGCAGGAGATGCTCGACTTCTGCGCCGAGCACGGCATCGCCGCCGAGATCGAGCGGATCTCGGCCGACCAGATCAACGACGCGTGGCAGCGCGTCCTCGACTCCGACGTCCGCTACCGCTTCGTGATCGACAACTCGACGCTGTAGCCGCCTCGCCCAGCGATCTCCCAGCGCTCGGGCGTCGAGGACGAGAACCACCTGCGCGGGATCGCCCGGACCAACAGGAACGGCACCGCCCGGTCCAAGACGATCTTCCCGGGTTGCTACGCGGGGCGCTGGCCGCACATCCACTTCGAGGTCTACTCGTCGGTGCGCAGGGCGGTGTCGAACGGCCCGATCGTCAAGACGTCGCAGATCGCGCTGCCCAGGGCGATCTGCAGGAAGGTGTACGCGACGAGCGGCTACCCGGGGAGCGAGGCGAACCTCGCGCGGACCTCGCTGTCCACGACAACGTCTTCCGGGACGACCGTGCGATCCACCAGCTCGCCACCGTGACCGGCGGTGTCCGCAAGGGGTACGTCGCGAACCTCACGATCGCCGTGCGAGGCTCGGATGGGGAGCGCACGGCGGCAGCTTGCTCAGCGGCGTCGGGCGATGTGCGTGCGCTTGATCGCGCGTGCCGGCTCGAGCACCGCGTTGCCGCCGAAGCGGGCGGCGACGGTCAGTCGGCGCGCCTTGGCGGGGAGCTTCGACGTCGGCACCGCCGCGGTGCCGGCGAAGCGGCAGTCGGTCGCGACGCGGAGCCGTCTCGCACCCAGGGACGCGCCTCGGCGGATCACCGAGATCGCGACGGACCCGCGGCAGGCTCGCCCGCGCGCCATGCCGCGGGAGGCGCGGAGCCGGCCACGGATCGCGACGCGCAGACGGGCTTGCGTGCTGCGCGCGCGGACGCGGATCGACAGGCGCGACGCCGAGCGGGAGACCCTCGGTCCGGCCGGGCCGCGTGCATCCCGGCCGGGCATGGTCGGCGCCGACGGTGCCGGTGTGGTTCCGGGCCCCGGCGTGCCGGGGCCGGCCGCGAGCTCGGCGAGGCGAACGCGGCGGTACCCGTCGACGAAGGCCAGACCGCCGGGCACGGCGGTGACCGCGCTCGGTCGGTCCAGCCACGCGCTCGTGGCCGGGCCGCCGTCTCCGGCGTAACCCGCGACGGCGCTGCCGGCCACGGTCCACACGCGGCCATCGGGCATGACGCGCCGGATCCGGTGGTTCTCCAGATCGGCGATCGCAAGGCCGCCGTCGGGCAGGGCTGTCAGGTCCAGGAACGAACCGAAGGCGGCGGCCAGCACCGGGCCGCCGTCGCCGCCGAAGCCGTACGTGCCTCCGCCGACGGCGACGTCGAGCTTCCCCGCTGCCGACATCCGCAGCACGCGTCCCCACTGGTCCGGGAGGAGCCAGCCGCCGTCCGGCAGGGCGGTGATGAGGCTCTGGGGGGTGCTGACGCAGCTCGGATTCGTGCCGTCGCACGGGCCGACGACCGTCGTGATCGTGCCGTCCGGCCACACGCGGCGGACCCCGACGTCGCCATGGAAGGAGATGACGAAGCCACCGTCCGGCATCGCCGCAACGCCGACCGGCTCGTAGAGCGATGCGTCGCGCGCAGGTCCGCCGTCACCCGTGCTCGCCTGCGTCCCGTTCCCGGCGACCGTGCCGATCCGGCCGTCAGGGAAGACGCGACGGACGCGTGCCGCGCCGAGATCGACGATCAGGAAGCCGCTGTCCGCGAGCGCCTCGACGGCGCTCACCGCGCTCAACTGCGCAGCGGTGGCCGGCCCGCCGTCACCGCTGAACCCGGGCACGCCCGTGCCGGCCACGGTGACCACGCGACCGTCGGGTGTCCGGCGCAGCACCCGTGCGACGCCCGGCCCGTTCTCGGCGATCAGCAGGCTGCCGTCGCCCGCAGCGTCCACGTCGACCGGGGAACGCACGCCGTCCTGCTCGTCGACGAGCGTCTGGATGCGCCCGGACGGCGGACGCGACGGAGGCGGCGGGTCCGCCTCCAGGGCGCCCCGCGCGTTCAGACGCGCTCCCGTCAGGCTCGTGCCGGCCAGGGCCGGGCGGCGATCCGCGCCGGCGAGGATCGCCGCCTTGACGCGCTCGGGGGACTCACCGGGACGCAGCGACAGCCGCAGTGCGGCCACGCCGGCGACCATCGGCGTCGCCATCGAGGTTCCGGAGAGGAAGTCGTAGCCGTCCGGCGCCAGGTCGAAGCGCAGGCAGCTCAACCAGATGTCGTCGAGCTTGACCTGCCAGGGGCCGGGGCCGCCCTGGAAGGTCCAGGAGAGGCGGGACGACGGCGCGTCGATGTCGAACTGGATCAGCCCTCGCGTGTGGGTCGGGCCGCGCCAGGACAGCTGGGGCCAATCGCCGGGGGTGGTCCGCTCGACCCTGATGTCGATCGAGTCGGTGGTCGAGACCGCAGCGTCCACATCGGCCGAGAGGCGGCACGGACGCCGTGGGCCACCCAGGTCGAACGTGGACGCGCTTCGCATCGTGCTGTCCGGGAACCCGGACTCCGCCCCGGTCGAACCCATGCCGAACCCGTGGACAAGCGCGAAGTCCGGGCTCCTGCGCCAGTCGTCGCGCTGCCCCGACGCGATCCAGGTGCCGGTGTCCGGCGTCTCGAAGTCGTCGCGCAGCAGCGTCTCGACGTGCGGCTGCGTGCTCAGGATCCCGTAGCCCGGCGCAGCGAGGTCGACCGACCACTTGCCGCGATCGGAGAACGCAGCCGGCTCGTCCCGGGCGTCGCTCGCCGCGACGCAGATGAGGTTGTCGAACGTGGAGTCGCACGGATACGACCCGACGTACCAGTCCCCGTCGTGGTTGTCGCCCCCGTTGCCGGCGGCGACGACGAAGAGCACCTCCGGTGCGGCCGCCATCGACTCCACCAGCAGCCGGCTCTCGGACGGGCCACCGAGGCTCATGTTGACCACGTCGGCGCCGTGCGACGCTGCGTGGGTGATCGCCGCGCTGATCGCCACTGCCGTCCCGGATCCCTGGTCGTCCAACGCGCGGAGCGGCATGACCCGCACGCCGGGCGCGACGCCCGCGACGCCCGCTCCGTTGCCGCGCCGGGCGGCGATGATGCCGGCGACGTGCGTGCCGTGGCCGTTGCCGTCCGCCGGGACCGCGTCGCCGTCCACGAAGTCCCAGCCGGGGATCAACGCCCCCGTGAGCTCGGGATGCCCGAGGGCGACGCCGGAGTCGATCACCGCCACCGTGACCCCCGACGACCCGCTGGTCAGGGCCCACGCGCCGAGCGCATCGATGTCCGCGCCGGGCACGCCGGCCGGCCCGTACACGTGCCGGCCCGTGTTGCGCAGCCCCCACTGCTCCCCGAAGCGCGGGTCGTCCGGAGCCTGCGCGGCCGCGTACACGAAGTTCGGCTCGGCGTACCGCACGGCCGGATCACGACGCAGCTCGGCGACGACGTCATCGACCCGCGCAGCCTCGTCCAGCCGCAGCAGCTGCGCTCCGCGCACCCCCAGCGCCTGCACGATCCGCGCGCCGGCACGCTGGCGCACGCCGGCCCGCTCCTGGCGCGCAGCGCCGGGCTCGTAGGCGACGATCACCTCGCCCGGCGCGCGCTCGGCTGCAGCGGCCGGCGCACCCGCGGCCACCGTGCCCAGCGCACCCAAGGCCGCGGCGACGCGCCACCACCGAGCGATCCTCACCCCTCCTCCTCGGCGCGACTGCGCATGGCGGGCCGGGAGTTCACGGAGTGGGAGTCAAGCGTCCGCGACGGGCCGGACGGCATCGATCGCCTTGGCCGCCGCGATCCAGCGCTCGAGTTGATACGGCTGCGGCACGTCGACCTCGTCGCTCGATGCCTTCGCGGCGTTCACGAGCAGCGCGTGCAGCTCATCCGCCGTTGCGGCCGCGAGCTGCCGCGGCGTCTGGACGTCGGCGTCGTCGAGCAGGTTCGCGAGCTCGATCGTGACGCCGGCGATCGCACACAGCTGCGCGAGCCCGACCCAGCGATGGACGAGCGACTCCGGGATGGCGAGGTCCCGGGCCAGGTGCGGCGCCCCGTTGCGCTGCACGTGGGTGACGAGCGACGCCGGCGTCGTGACGTCGAACTGCTCGGCGAGCGCGGCCGCCAGCGTGGCCCCGATCGGGTTCAGCGATGCGAGCTCGCCGGCGTACGCCCGCTCGCCGACGACCTTCCAGAACTCCGCCGGCCGATGCTGGCGCAGCCAGCCGAACGACGGGTCGTGCTCCGCCCACGCGCGGAGCGACTTGACGTTGACGGCCGCGGCGAGCCATGCAAGCGAGTTGCGGACCGCCTTGTCGCGCTGCTCCTTCGCCTTCAGCCGCTCTGCGAGTTGTGCGTGGTAGCACGCGAGGTTGTAGTCGCTGCGCACGCCGCGCCAGATGCGCAGCTCGGGCGCCGCGGCGGGCGGGCGCTCGAGCAGGGCGATGACGCTCGACGCCGGCAGCTCGACGTCGTCGAGGTCCTCGACAAGGGCCTCGGCGAGCGCGACCCGCCAGGCAGAAGACCATTCCTCCTGCTTGGCGCCCTCGCGGCGGCCCGCGAGGAGCACCCCGGCGAGCAGTGCGAGCGCCGGCGCCTCGATGCGGCGAAGCTGCGCGTTGCGGCCGTCGGCTTCCGCCGGTGCGTCCGGCCCGGTGTACAGGAGCCGATCGGCACGGCGCCGGATCGCTTCAGCCCGCTCGGTGTCGGCTTGGCCCAGGTCCTTGCTCTCGAGGAGTGCCCGCGCCTCCGCGGCGAGCGCGCGAACCTCCCGGCGCTCGCGCCGGGAGCCGGTCATCGGCCGCTCTCCCGAGGTCGGCGCGGGCTTTGCAGCCGGCACGGCCTCGGCGAGCGCCTCGACCAGCGCGCGCACATGCCGGTACGCGGGCTCGGCGACGCCGTCGCGCAGTGCCACGACCGCCTGGTGATACGTGGCCTGGAACCAGAGCACGCTGCGCTCGCCACCCACCGTGTCGGCCAGCTCGGCTGCGGCGACGTCCTCCAGTCGCCGCTCGGCGCGCTGCCATGCGCCCGCGCGCGCCTCGAGCACGGCGATGTTGAACGCCGCCGCGCGATTCGACGGGTCGCGGTCGAGCGCCGCGGTGTACAGCTCCCGCTGACTGTCCGGGCCGTCCTTGCGTGCGAGCAGCGCCGCCTCGAAGAACGCGTCGCTCTGCCAGTCGTCGCTCGTCCAGCCGGCGCCCTCGGAAGCGTGGCCGAGATCCACCAGCATGTGCTGGAGCCACACCGCGCCGCCGACGGTCAGCCGCTCGAGCGCGCTGCTCCGGTTGCCCGCGGCCTGCTCCTGCTTCTCGCCCTCGACGGCGTACCCGGGGCCATAGTCGCGCTGCTTGAGCACCGTGGCGCGGAGGACCTGCCCGCCGCCCTCGACCAGCGACAGCGCGAGGCCGACGCCGTCGTGTGCGGACACGATCCGTCCCTGAACGGTGATCGTGGTGCGGGGGATGAGCGAGCGGATGAGGCCCAGGAGCGTTGCGGCGACGGCTCCGGGGCCGAAGCCCTTGAGCGCGGTCGTGAGACCCCCGAGGACGTCCGTCGTGGGCGAGGTCTTCGCGTGCTGGTCGACCGTCGTCCGCGGCCGTTCGGCGGTCCCGCGCAGGCACGCCGCCAGCATGAGCGACGCGTCCTTGCCCTCGGCCGCAGCGTCGTCGGCTGCGTCGAAGTCGGCGATGCTCAGACGCGTGCGGAACGTGCGCTCGAGTCCGTCGCTCACGGCCAGCCAGCGGCCCAGCCGCACGAGGAGGAGGATCGCGAGCACGAGTGCGGCGCCCCACGCGAGCCAGCCCGCGAGCCAGGTGCCGTAGCGCTCGAGGTCGTCGAACAGGCTGTCGCCCTTGGTCTCCGCACGCTCGGAGAGGGATGGATCCTCCTTCACGGGCGTCGGCGCCGGCGTGACCGGCTGCAGGTTGGCCGCCAGGCCCGCGCGCGCCCCGGCGGCGTTGGCGTCGATGTCGAGCGCTTGGAGGTAGCGGTCGGTGGCGAGGTCCTGCTCGCCGCGCTTGCGTGCGGCGTCCGCCAGCTTCACGAGGTTCGCCGCGTCCTTCTGGCGCTCGTCAAGCCGCTTGAGTCCGGCGGTGGCGCACTCACGGGACGGCTCGCGCTGACGCAGGATGAGGTATGCCGCCCGCGCGTCGTCCAGTTGGCGCAGCCCGACGAGCGTGACCGCAGTGGCACACGGATCGCTCTGCGCCGCGGCGGGGGCCGGGGCGAGGACCACAGCCCCCGCAACCGCCGCGACGAGGATGCGCCGACGCATCCGGCGACGTTACCGCGACGAGCACGGCAGGGGGACCAGGCGGTAGGTAGCGTTCAGCGCATGACGCTTCCGGCTGGCACGCACCGATTCGGCCCGGACAACGCATCGCTGCGCATCAAGACCTATCGTGAAGGGCTCGCCGCCAAGGCGGGCCACGACCTCATCATCGACGTGACGCGCTGGGAGGCGACGGTCGAGGTCGCCGACGAGCCGGCCGGGTCGACGATCGAGCTGAGCGCCGACCCCCGGTCGCTCGAGGTCCTGGAGGGCCTCCGCGGCGTCAAGCCGTTGACGGACAAGGACCGCGTCGAGATCGGCAAGAACATCGATGGCAAGGTGCTCGGCAGCCACGAGATCCGCTTTCGCTCCAGCCACGTGCGGGCCGGCGAGGCAGACGGCCGGATCACGGTCGAGGGCGAGCTCTCGATGGCCGGCGCCGCTCGGCCGCTGACCGCGCAGGTGACCGTCGAGGACGACGGCGCGGTCCGCGCCACGATCCCCCTCACCCAGAGCGGCTGGGGCATCAAGCCGTACCGCGGGCTGATGGGGGCGCTGAAGGTCCGCGACGAGGTCGAGGTCGTCATCGCCGCCAACCTCCCGTCGGGCTGAGGGCCGAGCGACGCTCGCCGCGTTCCGGACGGGCCCCGCCGGCCCCGTCTCAGCCGCTCGTAGACTTGCCCGGTGACCGTCGCCTTGACCCTGCTCGGGGACGTGCGCTGGCGAGGAGCCCCCGTCGCGGGCGAGCGTTCGCAGGCGCTGCTGGCGGCCCTGGCGGCCGCCGGCGGGCGGCCTGTGCGCGCCGAGCGGCTGATCGACTCGGTCTGGGGCGACGAGCGGCCGGCGAACGCGGCCAAGAACCTGCAGGTGCTGGTGTCGCGCACGCGGACCGCGCTCGGCGCCGGCGCGATCGTGCGCGACTCCGCCGGCTACCGGCTCGGGGTCGACCCGGCCGAGGTCGACTGCGTCCGGCTGGCCGCGCTCGTGCGCGACGCCGCTGCGTCCCTGGACGACGACGCCGAGCGCGCCGCCACCCTGGCCCGCGACGCGCTGGCGCTGGTCGACGGACTGCGCGCACCGGGCGAGGACGAGGCCGACGCGCTGACCGAGGTCCGCCGCGCGGCGGCCGGCGATCTCGCGACCGCCCGCGCGATCCTGGCGCAGACGTCCAGCCGCGCGGGCGCACATGCGCAGGCGCTGCCCGGGCTGGAGGCCGCGCACGCCGCGCGTGCCGACGACGAGGCGCTGCTCGCCGACCTGCTGCGCAGCGAGGCCGTGGTGCGCGGGCCCGGGGCGGCGCTCGAGCGCTACGAGGCCTACCGGCGTGACCTGCTCGAGCGGCTCGGCACCAATCCCGGCGAGCGGCTCGCCCGTGCGCATCGCGACCTGCTGGCGCTCGACCGCCCCGTCCGGAGCGGCGTGCGCTACGACGCGAGCTCGCTGCGCGGCCGCGACCGCGACGTCGCCCGGCTGCGCGCGCTGCTGACCGACGCGCGCGTGGTGTCGATCATCGGGCCGGGCGGCCTCGGCAAGACGCGGCTGGCCCACGTGCTCGCGCGCGACGCCGCGCAGTCCGTGGTCCACGTCGTCGAGCTCGTCGGCGTCACCGCGGCCGAGGACGTCGTCGGAGAGGTGGGCTCGGTGCTCGACGTGCGCGACTCGGTCAGCGCGCAGCGGACGCTGACGCCGGAGCAGCGCCTCGACCTCCGCGGCCGCATCGCGCAGCGGCTGGCGCAGGGTCCGAGCCTCGTCGTGCTCGACAACTGCGAGCACGTCATCGGAGCGGTGGCCGAGCTGGTGGCGTTCCTCGTCTCGGCGACCGCCGACCTGCGCGTGCTCACGACGAGCCGCGCGCCGCTCGAGATCGCCGCGGAGCACGCCTATCTGCTCGGCGAGCTCGGCCCCGCGGATGCGGCCGCGCTGTTCTGCGACCGCGCCCGCGCCGCGCGCCCGGGAGCCGAGCTGCCGGAGCAGCTCGTGCAGAGCATCGTGACGCGGCTCGACGGCCTGCCGCTGGCGATCGAGCTGGCCGCGGCGAAGGTCCGGGCGATGGCGATCGAGGAGATCGACCGGCGGCTCGAGGACCGCTTCGCGCTGCTGCGCGGCGGCGACCGCGGCGCGCCCGACCGCCACCAGACCCTGCTCGCGGTGATCGACTGGTCCTGGAACCTGATCGACGAGACCGCGCGGCGCGCCCTGCGCCGGCTCTCGCTGTTCAACGACGGGTTCACGCTCGAGGCCGCGGACGCGGTGCTCGGCGACGGCGCGCTGGACGCGGTGCAGGGACTCGTCGACCAGTCGCTGCTGAGCGTCCGGGACACGGCGGGCGGCGTGCGCTACCGGATGCTCGAGACGGTCCGCGAGTTCGGCCGCCTGCAGCTCGCCGGCGCCGGCGAGGAGGGCGAGGCGCGCGCAGCCAGGCGGGCCTGGGCGACCGCCTACGCGGGAAGCCGGCACGCCGGCCTGTCCAGCCGCGACCAGTTCCCGACGATCGATGCGATCGCCGCCGAGGAGGTCAACCTCGCCGACGAGCTGCGCGACGCGCTCGCCGACGGCGACCGCGGCGCCCTCGTCGCGCTGCTCGCCGTGCTCGGGCTCTTCTGGACGATCCGCGGCGAGCACGCCCGCCTGATCGCCTTGACCGCCGCGGTCGCCGACGCGGTGCGCGACTGGCAGCCGCCGCCCGAGCTCGAGGACGTCGCGCGCGCGGCGCTGGTGATCGCGATGACGGGCGTGATGGTCACGGACGACCGGCGCAGCGAGCCGATCCGGGACCTGCTCGCGCGGCTCGGGCCGGGCGGCGGCGATCCGCGGCTGACCGGGATGGTCTCCACGCTGCTCGCGTACGACCCGGCGGACCCGGCCGCGTTCCCGGCGCGCCTCGAGCGGCTCGCGACCGATCCCGACCCCCACGTCGCGCGGCCGGCGCTCCAGTTCCTCACCCACGCGCGCGAGAACGTCGGCGACCCCGCGGGCGCGGTGGAGGCGGCCACGGCCGCGCTGGCGCTGGCCCGCGACGACGAGGGGCCGTGGGCGCCGGCGCAGCTCCACACCACCCTCGCGGACCTGACGATGAACCTCGGCGACACCGCGGCCGCCGACGGGCACGCCCGCGCCGCGCTGCCCGTGATGGAGCGGCTGGGGGCGACGGACGACGTGCTGCAGCTGCGCTCGCTGCTCGTGCTCTGCGCCCTCGCCGAGGGGCGGCTCGCGGACGCCGAGGCCGAGCTGCGGCGCGTCGACGCGATCGACGACCGCGGGGCGCTGTTCGGGGGGATCGCCTTCGGGCAGATCGGCGGTGCCGAGCTCGCGCTCGCCCAGGGCGACGTCGCGGGCGGGCTGCGCCTCTACCGGGAATGCGCGGCGGCCCTGGCGGGGCTGCGCCTGCCGGGGATCGAGTCGACCGGCATGGAGCCGTGGGGCGTGCTCGGCCAGTCGATCGCGCTCGGGGCGCACGCCCACCACGCGGCGACCGACGCCGACGTCGCCTACGCCCGCGAGCTGTTCACGAGCAGCCGCGAGCGCGTCCTGCGCATGCTCGATCCGGCGAACGCGCAGCTGGACTACCCCGTCGCCGGCCTGGCGCTGTTCGCGCTCGGCGCCTGGGGCCTGCTGCGCGACGCGGCGCCGGTCGAGGTCGCCGTCGAGCTGCTCGTCCTCGCCGAGCGCTTCGCCTACAACCGGATGATCCCGACGATGGCGTGGGAGCGGATCGCCCCGCACGCCGAGGCGCGCGCGCCCGGCCGGATCGCCGCGCTGCGCGCCGCGCTCGGCGACCGGCGCCCGCCCCAGCTGCTCGACCAGGCGCACGGCCTGGTCGAGCGGCTGCCCGCCTAGAGGTGGCGCTTGTAGCTGCGCACCGCCAGCGGCGCGAAGATCGCCATCACGGCGATGCCGGCGAGCAGCGTCCAGCCGACCTGCGACGTGATCGCGGCGTGGTTGGCGAGGTCGCGCGTCGCGGAGACCAGGTGCGAGACCGGGTTGAGGTTCACGAACGTCTGCAGCGCCGGCGGCAGCGTGTCCACCGGGACGAACGCGTTCGACAGGAACGTGAGCGGGAACAGGATCATCATCGAGATCCCCTGGACGCTCCGGGCGCTCTTGGCGATCGTGCCGACCCACGTGAAGATCCACGCGATCGCCCAGCCGGTGAAGATCGCCAGCAGGATCGCCGCCAGCACGCCGAGCACCCCGCCCTCCGGCCGGTAGCCCATGATGATGCCCGTGACGAACGTCAGGCTCGCCGCGATCAGGTAGCGCACGAGGTCGGCGACCATCGGCCCGGCCAGCGGCGCGATCCGCGCGATCGGCAGCGACTTGAAGCGGTCGAACACGCCCTTCTCCATGTCCTCGCGCAGCTGCACGCCCGTGGCCATGCAGGTGGTCAGGACGGTCTGGGCGACGATGCCGGGGATCATCAGCGGCAGGTAGCTCCCGACGTCGCCGGAGATCGCGCCGCCGAACACGTAGGCGAACATCGCCGTGAACAGCAGCGGCTGGATCGTCACGTCGAAGAACTGCTCCGGGTTGCGCCGCATGGTCTTCAGCGCACGCCAGGCCATCGAGAGGGTCTGGCCGACCGTCTCGGCGAGGCTCGTGCGCGCTCGCGTGCCCGCGACCGCGTCCGCGGCGATGGTGGCAGTGCTCATCGGACCACCTCCAGGGCGGGCTCGTCGTGTTCGCTGGGATCCGGCTCGTCGTCCTGCGCGGCGTCGTGGCCGGTGATCGCGAGGAAGACCTCGTCGAGGGTCGGCTTGTCGACGCTCACGGAGGCGATCGCGACGGCGGCCTCGCGCAGGGCGATCAGCACGTCCGCCGCCCGGTCGGCGACGGTGAGCGGCGCGTTGATGCGGCCGGACTCGGGCGTCAGCACCGGCTCGCTGCCGAGGACGCGCCGGACGATGTCGCAGGCGAGCGGCTGGTCGGCGCCGGCCGCGAGCTGCAGCTGGAGCGTCGAGCTGCCGACGGACGCCTTCAGCTCGTCCGGCGTACCCTGCGCAACCTTGCGGCCGCGGTCGATGACCGCGATCCGGTCGGCGAGCTGATCGGCCTCGTCGAGGTACTGCGTCGTCAGCAGGAGCGTGCAGCCCTCGGCGACGAGGCCCCGGATCGTGTCCCACATCTGCCCGCGCGTCCGCGGGTCCAGACCGGTGGTCGGCTCGTCGAGGAAGATCAGGGGCGGCCGCGTGATCAGGCTCGCCGCGAGGTCCAGCCGCCGCCGCATGCCGCCCGAGAACTGCGACAGCGGCCGGTCGGTGGCCTCCTCGAGCCCGAACTGCTCGAGCAGGCGGCGCGCGGTCGCGCGGGCGTCCGCCGAGCGCAGCCCCTGCAGGCGCCCGAAGAGCCACAGGTTCTCGCTCGCCGTGAGGTTCTCGTCGACCGACGCGTACTGGCCGGTGACGCCGATCAGCTGGCGCACGCGATGCGGCTCGCGGATCACGTCGACGCCGAAGATCCGGGCCTCGCCCTCGTCGATCGGCAGCAGCGTCGCGAGCATCCGCAGCATCGTGGTCTTGCCCGCGCCGTTCGGTCCGAGGACGCCGAGGATCTCGCCCTGGCTCACCTCGAGGTCGATGCCGTCGACGGCACGCAGGTCGCCGAACGCCTTCACCAGTCCTCTCGCGTGGACGGCAGGTGTCTCTGTCATGTCAGTTCCTCCGGGTATGAGTACCGGGGGGAACGCTAGGCCGCTGCGGTTTCAGCAACCTACGTCTCGGTTTCACGGGTAGTGTCGGCCCGTGAGGTTGCCCGACGGAGCTTCGATCGCGGTCATCGGCGCCGGTCCCTCGGGCATCACCGCGGCGAAGCACGCGCTCGAGGCCGGCTTCGACGTGACGGTGTTCGAGGCCGGCGACGCCATCGGCGGCCAGTGGCACACCGCGGCGCCCCACAGCGGCGTGTGGCCGGAGATGCGCACCAACACGAGCCGGGCGATGACGGCGTTCTCCGACTTCCCCGCCCCGGCTGACCATCCGCTGCACCCGGCCGCCGCGCAGGTGCGCGCGTACCTCGAGGACTACGCCCGCGCTTCCGGCGTCGTCGACCACGTCCGGCTGCGCTCGTGCGTCGGCGAGGTGCAGCCGGGCTGGACGGTCGACGGCGAGCGGTTCGACGCCGTCGTCGTGGCCTCCGGCCGCTTCCGCAAGCCGCGGCTCCCGCGCGTCGTCGACGCGTTCCGCGGCGAGACGCTGCACGCGTTCGACTATCCGGGCGCCGAGCGGCTCCGGGATCGGGCCACGCTCGTCTACGGCAACGGCATCAGCGGTCTGGAGATCGCCTCGGACCTCGCGCCGCACGCGCCGGTCATCTCTGCCTTCCGCAAGCCGCGGTACGTGATCCGGAAGGTGGTCGACGGCGTCTCCTCCGACTGGCAGTGGTACACGCTGTTCGGCGCGCTCGAGCGGCGCCTGTCGTCCTCCGAGGACTGGAGCCGCCGGCAGCGCGAGCGGATCCTCCACGTGGCCGGCAACCCGGCCGACTTCGGCGCGCCGGAGCCGAGCGACGACCTCCGCGTCGCGGGCGTGTCGCTGTGTCAGGACTACCTGCTGCAGGTGCGCGACGGCAGCATCGCGTGCCGTCCCGGCATCGCCTCGGTCGAGGGGCCGAACGTCACCTTCACCGACGGCTCGACCGCGGCCGTCGAGGTGATGATCTGCGCGACCGGCTACGACATCGACATCCGCTACCTGAGCCGGCGCATCCGGGATGTGCTCGGACCGGACCTCGCGTTGTACCAGCGGACGTTCCACCCGGACCTGCCCGGCCTGGGCGTGATCGGCCAGTTCCTCGCGCAGGGGCCGTACTTCCCGCTGCTCGAGCTGCAGGCGCGCTGGATCGCGGCGGTCTGGAGCGGCGAGGTGACGCTGCCCGGCGACGCGCTCATGCGGCACGCGATCGAGCAGCCGCGACCGCCGCTCGACGCCCACAACGCGCTTGCGCTGACCCTCTCCGAGGAGCTCGGCGTCGCCCCCGAGCCGATGGACTGGCCCGGCCTCTGCGAACCGCTGCTGTTCGGCCCGCTGCTGCCGCCGCGCTACCGGCTCTCGGGGCCCGGCGCCATGCCGGAAGCGGCCGCCCTGTTCGAGGATCAGCTCGCAGCATCCCCGCGCCCCCCGGTCGACGCCGCCGACCTCGACGCGCTCCGCGGGTTCAGCGGGGACGCGACGGTGGCGATGATCGCCGGATCCACGGCCGTCGGCTGATGGAGACCTTGACGCTGACGATCTTGGTGCTCGCCGTCGCGCTGGGGGCGCCGGCCGCGTCGCCGCAGCCGATCTGCCCCTCGCAGCGTGCTGCGTGCGTCGAGCGCCTGATCGCCGAGATGGAGCAGGGGGTCGACCGGCTCGGGTGCGACCACGGCGCCCCCTTCGCCCACCTCTACGAGCGCACCACGGAGGGGATCCGCGCGGCGCTCGGATCCGGCGCGTTCAGCGACCAGCGGCTGTGGAACCAGGTGACGACCGCGTTCGGCCGCTACTACCTCGACGCGGCGGACGCGTGGCGGGAGGGGCACCGCTCCCGCGTGCCCAGAGCCTGGCGGATCGCCTTCACGGCCGCGCGCGACCGCCGCGTCGTGACGCTGGGCGATGTGTTCCTCGGCATCAACGCCCACGTCAATCGCGACCTGGCCTACGTCTACGCCCGCTTCGGCGTGCGCAGCCATGACGACCACCTCGTCGTCAACGAGGTGCTGGCGAGCGTCCAGAGCAGCGTGCTGCCGGAGCTGATCGCCCGCTACGACCCGACGCTGCCCGCCCAGCGCTCGGATGACCCGAGGCTCTCGCTGGACATCGCCGCGTGGCGCGAGCGCGCATGGCGCAACGCGAGGCGGCTCCGGACCGCGCCGTCACGCTCCGCGCGGCGGCGGGTGGCCGCGGGGATCGAGCGGCACGCGAGCGCGATGGCGCGCCGGATCCGCGACGCGTTCCCGGCCACCGCCGACGAGGCGGCCGACCGCGACGCACACTGCGCAGCGGTCAGCGCCCCGTAGTGCCGGCCATCGACGACGATAGCGCCGACCTGAGTCGTCCGGCCGGCACTTCGGGCGCCGCTGGCTACTGCTCGACGACGTCCTGCACCTTGGTCGCGGTCAGGCTGCCTTCGACGATCACTCCGCCGTGGGCCAGCGACTGGCATCTGACGGCGAGCCGTCGGGCCGGGCCTGCCTCGACGACGTCAGTGACCGCGAACGTCGCGAACGACTGGTTGAGGTCGGCGGGCGCGGACGGCAGGGTGACCGAGACGAAGTTGTAGGCCGCGACCGGCGACAGCGACGCGAGGAAGCACTGCACGAACCGGCTGTTCTGCGCTGAGCTCGGGGATATCGTCCCGGTTGCCGTCAGGACGTAGCTTCCGGCGGGCACGTCGAGCTCGGCAAGCACCGTCAGCTCGTCGAGCGGGACGTCGACCGACCCATCGGATTGATATGCGACCGCCGCCATCCCCGGGTCGCCGGGAGCGCCCTGCGGTCCGGCGGGGCCGACCGCTCCGTCGGCTCCTCGCGCCCCGGGCTGGCCGGCCGCGCCGGTCGCGCCGGCGGGGCCACGCTGGCTCCATGTGATCGCGCGTTCGATGGCGAAGCACGTGCGACCCGCTTCGGCGTCGATGACGCGCAGCAGTCCGCTGTGCTTCTCGTAGCACCCCGAGATCTTGCCGTCGCCGCCCGGGATTCCGGCCACGGCGATGTTGACTGCGAGCAGTGCGGCGGATGCTCCGACCGCGACCACGATCCCGTGCCGGAGCCGCATGCTGCGCATGGGGGGTACCTCGCTTTCGCGGGACGCGTTCATGGTCCGCCGACGGCGGAAACGGCGCCCGGCTGGGATTCCGACCCTCCCACCGTTGCATGAAACAGTCAAGTGGGCGGCCGATCTGACCGGACGTGCGCCCGGCTACCACGAGCCGGGACGTGGCTGGGCCAGCTCACGGAAGCTCGCCGTTCCGTTCCTCCGCCGGCGCGCTCGGCACTGGGACTCCGGTGCCTCGGACGTCGACGGCGCAGCTCCCCCGATCGGCGGAAGACGTGCACGTCGACCGCCGCCGTCACGGAGAGCGTCTCGGGCATTGCGCGGAGTCGTTGCTCGGCGGTGGGCGACAGGTGATGCGCCCCCGGGCCCATGTGCACGACCGCAGCGGCTTCGAGCCGGGTGAGCCGCAGGCCCCAGGCGACGTGTCGGACGTCGGCGAGGTCGAACGCCCGCTCGAGCTCGCCGTGGAGCCGCTCGCGCTTGCGAGGATCGATCCTCACCCGATGCAGCGCGGCCAGCTCCTGGAGATGGTGGCTCGCGGGTGTCGCGACCACCAGTGCCCCGGCGGCATGCAGCACGCGCGCGAACTCGTCGGGGTTGCGGGGAGCGAACACGTTCAGGACGAGGCCGGCGGTCGCGTCGCCCACCGGGACGTGGTGCCAGACATCGCCCCCGACCGCCGCGATCCGCTGGTGGGCCCGGGCTGCTCGTCGCAGCGCCGCCCCGGAGGCGTCGAACGCGACGCCGCGCGCCCTCGGCAGCGCGTCCAGCACGGCCGCGAGGTGGTGACCGGTGCCTGCGCCGGCGTCGAGGACGAACGGCGCGTCGTATGCGGTCACGTCGATGGCCGTCGCGACGAGCGTCCTCGTGAGCGGCGCGAAGTGCCCCGCGTCCAGGACGGCCGCCCGCGCGACGACCATCGCGGCGTCGTCGCCCGCCGCACGACGTCGTCGCGGGCGCGTGAGGGTCACGAATCCGTGGCGGGACGGGTCGAAGGAATGCGCGCGAGGGCAGCGCAAGGCGCGACCTGTGGCCGTCAGCGGACGAGCGCAGACCGGGCAGCGCAGGTCCGCCGCAACGCGTGCCAGGGGCGCGGGAATGACAGATGGCATCGGGAACTCCTCGTGGATGAACAGGACGAAGCCGCCGGCCGCGATGGCCGGGCGGGAGGGAACGTCGCGTTCGCTCAGAGGTGGGCGTGCCGGTGCGCGCGCATCGCTGTCAGCTTACTCCGCGTCGGCGTGCGTCTGTCCATGCAAATCGGCGGTGGGAGGTCGGCTGCAGAAGCCTGCGACGACCGAGGCGATGAGGAGCGGGAGCTCCTCACGATGGGTCGGGTATCGGCGGCGTCCTGCTCAGGGGCTGAGGACGCGGCGTCCCGGTCGTCAGTCATCGGCGGACTGGGTTCCTTCGCGGATGTCGTCGGCGACGAGGCGCTTGAACGGCTCGAGCTTCTCGTAGAGCTCCTCGGGCGGGATCTCCTGCTGCGGCTCGCGACTGCCCAGCATCCACGGTGCGGCTTCCACGGCCGTGTTCCACGCGACCTCGTCCGGATCCGTGCTGCCCGACTCCGATGGCGACGGCTCGGCGGCCCCGGAGATCGCGTCGAGATAGACGTTCTGGAAGCCGTTGCGCTCCTCCTCGTGAAACGCGATGTGCGCCCGGCGGCCTTCGAACTTCGCCGCCTCGCGGCCGATCGCCGGACGGAACGTCGTGTACTCCTTCTCGTCGGCGTCGCGCACGACGTAGCGGATCTTCCCGCTCCGCGTCTCGACCTCTTCGACGGACCGGATGAGCACGTCGATCTCCATGACCTCGGGATACCCGCTGCTCGCGCGCGCCATGTCGGCCCGCGCCGGTTGAGCCCGTACAGTGCGCGCGTGGGCTTCTCGGACTGGCTCCTGGCCTTGCATCTGCTGGCGGCCTTCGCGCTGATCGGCTCGCTCGTCCTCTTCAGTGCGGTGATGGTGGCGGGCTGGGCGGTCGACCGGCCGCAGCGAGCGGTCGCCTACAGCCGGGTCGCGGCCATCGGCGGGCCGCTGGTCGGCGCGGGCGCCGGGCTGGCGCTGCTCTTGGGGATCGCGCTCGCGATCGACCTCGACGACTACCAGGTGTGGGATGCCTGGATCCTGGTCTCGATCGCGCTCTGGGCGATCGGCGGCGCGGCCGGATCGCGCGTGGGTGCGCACTACGCCGGCGCGCAGGAGCTCGCGCAGCGGCTCGCAGACGAAGACGACGCGCCCAGCCCCGAGCTGGGCGCGAAGCTCAGCGACCGCCGCGTCGCGATCCTGCATGCGATCACGGTGACGGCCTTCACGATCATCCTCGTCCTCATGATCTTCAAGCCCGGCGTATGAGCCTGCTCGCCGCGATCCGCCCCGACAGCTGGAACTGGGCCCTGCTCGTGCACGTCGCCGGCGCCATGATCCTCGTCGGAGGGCTGCTCACCGCCGGCGGCGCGATGGCACTCGCGAGACGGGACGCGACGGGGACGCTCGCCCGCTTCTCCTACCTCACACTGGCGGCGGTCGCGCTGCCGGGGTTCATCGTCATGCGCGCGGGGGCCCAGTGGATCTATGACGAGGAAGGGTTCACCGGCGACGACGATCCCGCCTGGATCGCCATCGGCTACGGGACGTCGGACGTCGGCGGGCTGCTGCTGGTCATCTCGCTCGTGCTGGGCGGGATCGGGTTGCGGCGCTCGCGCCGCGGTGGTGGCGAGGGCCTGTTGCGAGCGAGCGGGATGATCGCCCTCTTCCTGCTCGCGCTGTACGTCGTCACCGTGTGGGCGATGGCGGGGAAGCCGGCCTAGTCGGGAAACTCGTCGGCCTGAGCACGAGGTCGAAGAAGTGCGCGCGCCGTCGCGTGCCGCCGGCCGGCCGGTAGCTGACCGCAAGGTGGACACGGACCCGACGGTGGCGTTGGCGGATCTGGCGTGCACGACGCGCGCTGAGCCGGACGGTCACGTGCCGTCTGCCCGCGTGCGCCAGGCGGAGATGGCGGCGGGCGAGCACGTGGCAGTGCGGACGCGACCGCGTCGCCCTCGGACGGGGGCGTCGACACCGCGTCGCGCGCGCGTCGAGCGTCCCGCGTCTGGGGACCTTGACGGTGAACGTGATCCTGCCGTCGCGGTGGGCCTTGATGCGGGAGACCTTGAAGTGGCTGCTGACGTTCGAGGACGCCGGGGTGAACGCGATCACCCACGCCGCACCGAGGCCGCTGCCGTTGCCGTCGGTGTCGCCGCCGAGCAGTGCCGTGTTCCCGTCTCCGGACAAGGCCGCGCTGAACCCCTGCTCGGCCGCGCCCTCGGCGCCGTCGCCGACGACCTTCGGTCCCTGCTGACCCCACCCCAGGCCCGTGCGGGCGAACACCCACGCCGCGCCCGTGTTGAGGTTGTCCTGGAACCCGCCGAGGAGCGCCCTGCTCCCGTCCGAGGACAGCCCCACGCTCCAGCCCTGACGGGCGGGGGTCGGCCCGGTCGCGCCGGTGCCGACGAGCTTCGACCCCTGCTGGGTCCACGCGCCGCCCGCGCCGCGGGCGAACACCCACGCCGCCCCGGTGCTCGCGTTGTCGGCGTACCCGCCGAGCAGCGCCGTGCTCCCGTCCCCCGACAGCGCCACGCCGTAGCCCTGGGCGGCGACGCCGGTCGCGCCGCTGCCGACGAGCTTCGCGCCCTGCTGGGTCCACGCTCCGCCCGCACGGGTGAACACCCATCCCGCCCCCGCGCCGGCGTTGTCGGTGGAGCCGCCGAGCAGCGCCGTGTTCCCGTCCGCCGACAACGCCACGCCCGAGCCCTGGTGGGCCGCACCGATCGCGCCGCCGCCGACGAGCTTCGACCCCTGCTGGGTCCACACGCCGCCCGAGCGGGTGAACACCCACGCGGCGCCGGCATGGTTGTCGTCGTCCGGGGCCCCGATGAGCGCCGTGCTCCCGTCCGCCGACAGCGCCACGCTCCGGCCCTGGTGGGCCGCGCCGGCCGCGCCGCCGCCGACGAGCTTCGCCTCCTGGGTCCACGTTCCGCCCGCACGCGTGAACACCCATACGGCGCCGACCTGGCCGTTGTCGTCCGGGCCGCCGATGAGCGCCGTGCTCCCGTCCGCCGACAGCGCCACGCTCCATCCCTGATAGGCGGCGCCGGCCGCGCCGCTGCCGACGAGCTTCGACCCCTGCTGGCTCCACGCGGAACCCGCCCGGCTGAACACCCAGGCCGCGCCCGTGCCGTTGCTGTCGCCCGGGCCGCCGATGAGCGCCGTGCTCGCATCGGACGACAGGGCCACGCCGTAGCCCTGACCGGGGGCGCCGGCCGCGCCCGTGCCGACGAGCTTCGAGCTCTGCGGGACCAGCAGGGTGAACACCCACGTCCCGCCTGCACCGCCGTTGTCCCCCGGGCCGCCGATCAGCGCCGTGCTGCCGTTCTCGGACAGCGCCACGCTCGCGCCCTGCTGGACGGCGCCGCTCGTCGCGCCGGCCCCGACCAGCTTCGACCCCTGCTGGCTCCACGCCCCGCTCTGGCGCCTGAACGCCCACGCCGCCCCCGCCGAGTTGCCGTCCACCACTCCGCCGAGCAGGGCCGTGCTCCCGTCGGCGGACAACGCGACGCTCGTGCCCTGCTGGGGATAGCCGGCCGAGCCCGCGCCGACGAGCTTCGTCACCTGGCTCCAGGCCCCGCTCACGGGATCGCGGGCGTACACCCACCCGGCCCCGACCCCGGTGTGCGCGTCAGGGGCGCCGTCGCTCGAGACCGCGGGGGAGTCGAGCGGGCCGCCGACCAGCGCCGTGTCCCCGTCCGCGGACACGGCCACGCTGAATCCCTGATGCGCGTGACCGACCGCGCCGGTGCCGACGAGCTTGGATCCCTGCTGGCTCCAGGCGCCGCTCACGTCGCGGATGAACACCCACGTCGCTCCCACCCCGTTGTTGTCGCCGGGGCCGCCGAGCAGGGCCGTGTTCCCGTCCGCGGACAACGCGACGCCGTAGCCCTGCTGGGCGACGCCGGCAGCGCCCGTGCCGACGAGCTTCGATCCCTGCTGCCCCCAGTCACCCTCCTGGTCGCGCGTGTACACCCACCCTGCCCCTGCCGCGCCGCTGTCGCTGTAGCCGCCGACCAGCGCCGTGGCCCCGTCCGCGGACAGCGCCACGCTCCAGCCGTGGGCGACGTAGCCGCTCATGCCGGGGTCGACGAGCTTCTCGCCCTGCTGGGTCCAGTCCCCGGTCTGGGGGTCGCGCGTGAACACCCACACGGCGCCCAGGTGGTCGTGGTCGGCGGGGCCGCCGAGCAGGGCCGTGTTCCCGTCCGCCGACAGCGCGACGCTGCGGCCCTGCTCGGCGGGGCCCGCCGCGCGGGTGCCGATGAGCTTCGGTCCCTGCTGGGTCCACGCCCCGCTCTGGGGATCACGCGTGAACACCCATCCCGCGCCGGTCCCGCCGTCGTCGCCGGGGCCGCCGACGAGCGCGGTGTTCCCGTCGGCGGACAGCGCTGTGCTGTACCCCTGCCTGGCGGGGCCGACCGCGCCGGTACCGACGAGCTTCGCCTGCTGGAAGAACGGGTCGATCGTCAGCGGGTAGCGCGCGCCGCGATCGTCGGCCTCGATCCGGACCCCGCCGCCCCGCACCGACAACGAGGCCGGCAGGACGCGTCCGCGCGCGTCGGTCACCAGGAGGCCGCCGTAGCGCAGCTGCACGCCCGCGCCGCTGAGCAGCACGCTGCCGCGGTCGGGCCGCGCGCGGAGGTTGCCCGCCAGCGTCAGCGACACGCGCAAGGGCCCGGCGCCGCCCGCCGGCGCCCGCTTGACGGTGAACCCCTGCTCGAGCCCGAGCGGCCCGTTCTCGTACCACTCGCGCACGTTCCCGCGCGCGTAGGTGACCCGGTTCGCCGCCGACACCGGCGCGACGGGCGCGACCGCGCGCACCGCGCTCGCACGCCCGAACGCGGTCAGCGACATCCGCGCCCACCCCCGGCCGGACCTGACGGTCACGCCACGGGCCGAGAACGCCATGCCGAGGCGCTGCGCCGGGTTGCCCGCCCGCAGCCCCGCCACCCGGTAGCGCGCGTCAGCGCGGCCGAGCGCTCCCGAGATCGGGCCCTGCGCCGCCGGCGGCATGTCCGCCAGCCCGCGCTCCGCCGCCGCACGCCGCTCTCGGTCGCCGCCGCCCTCCGCCGGCCGCCAGGGCCCGGTCACGACCAGCAGCAGCGCCACGCCCAGCGCCGCCAGCACACCCGATCTCACCACCATCGCTCCGGAGAGCGGCCGAGCCGCGGAGACGGTCATGCTCGTCATGGGAAGAAGGGCAGCTCGGACGGCGAGGTGGTCCGGACCGGCAGGTAGTACTGCGCCAGGTACTTGTTGTCCTGCGGGCCGGGGGTCATCGTCCTGAGGTCGGTCGGCCCCGTGTACGTGTCCGTCACCATGACGAAGACGCCGGGCGGGAACTGCGCGAGCTGGGGCGCGTCGAGCCAGCTTGGAGCGAGCCCGGCCTTGTCGACCAGCCACTGCACGCCGGTCGGGTTGGCGGCACTGCAGCCGCAGCCGCTCATCAGGCCCTGCAGCTGGCTGTTGCTGGGCATGGAGAAGTTGCCGAACGCCAGGACCGGCAAGCCGTCGTACAGGCCGTTCCACACCTGCGGCAGCGCATCGAACTGCGTCTGCGCCGCCGGCCAGCAGAACACGCACCACATGAACCCGCTGCGCATGTCGTACGTGTAGCCGTCGACCATCCGGTTCAGCGGGGTGCCGTGCGCGTCCTTCAGCGTCGCCAACGCGTTCTCCCCGAGCTGGTTCGTCAGGTCGGTCTCCTTCTGCAGCGGGCACCCCGCGTCCGTGGGCGGGTCGTCGCAGTGCTCCTCGGCGCCCACCGCGTGCTGGTACTCGAGGTAGACGTCGAGCGCCTCGACCGCGTACTGGGTCCAGAAGTCGACGATCTGCCAGACGTTCTGCGAATCGAGGTACGACCAGAGCGGATCCTGGCTCTCCGTGTAGATGGCGCCCTGCACCCCGAGCGGCTTCTCGCCGGGCGGGACGTCCACGAGCACCTCGTCGATCAACACGCGCGTCGAGCCCCACGGCTTCTGGTTGGTGGCGATCGGCTTGATGTCCTGGCAGAAGTACGTCTGCGACCAGTACTCCCGGTCGTCGTCGTCCTCGATGCTCGGGATGTACGCCAGGTCCTCCATCGCCGTGTCGAGCGCGGCCCGGGCGGCGGTGAGGTTGTTCGACTGCTGGGCGAAGTAGCTCTCCTGCACGGCGGCGTTCAGGGCGCTGATCTCGTCCTCGAGCCGGCTCATCTCGGCCGCCAGCTGGTTGAGCTGGCTCTCGATCTCCCCGACGTAGGCGGGGGTGGAGCTGAACCCGATCTCGTCGAAGACCCAGCCCGCGCCCTCGCTGCCGATGGCGGAGACCACGCCGCCGGCGAGCTGCTGGACGAACCAGGCGCTCGAGTACGGCTCGGCGCCGAGGGCGCTGAGCGCGCGCTCGGAAGCCCCGAACCGCGGGCGGGTCACGCCGCCGCCCGGCTGCACCGCGCGCGCGAGCGCGGTCACGAGCTCGTCCATCCCGCCGCGGCGTGCGGCGCGCCGCATGACCTCGTCGGGGGAGTACCAGCGCCCGGAGATGTTGTAGAGGTCGTAGCCCAGGTTGTGCCACGCGGGGGTCCCGAGCATGCGACGCACCCGGGTCTCCGCCGTCCGCCGGGCCACGCCGGGATGCGCGCGGACGTAGTGCCGCAGCACGGTGCTCGCCGGGCCGACGTAGACGATGCGGCCGAGGTCCCGCCGGCGGACCAGCGCCGAGAACGCCAGCGGACGCGGTTGCCGGCGGCCCCCGACGGAGCGCCCGCGCACGGTCACCACGAAGGCCCTCGGAAGCGCGCGGGCGCGCGGGCTGAGCGTGAACGCCCCGGTCGCGCCGGTGCGAGTCGAGCCGCCGGGGATCCGCTGCCCGCGTACGGTCGACAGCGAGACACGCGCGTGCGACAGCTCATGACCGCGACCGATGAACGCCCAGCCCGCGATCGGCCGGTGGCCCGGGCCACCGGGGATCGCACGCGACGAGGAGGTGCAGCTGGGAGCGTCCCCCACGGCGCGCTGGCGCTCTGCCCCGGCGGCTGGGCCGGCAGCGCCGCCGAGCATGCAGACGGCGACGACCAGCAGCCACCTCACGGCACGCGACGTCAGACCCGCCCACCGCATGTCGTCCCTCTTTCGTCCGTCGTGAGCGGCTGTCCAGCGCGACCCTAGTCGGGCGCCGATCCCGAGGTCAAGGGCGGGTGCTCACGCGGCGAGGCCGGGCCCCGGCTCGACGTCGACGTCGGTCGCCGACAGGATCTCGCCGCACCCGTCGCAGCGCAGCTCGACCTGCGTGACCTGGCCACACGCGCGGTGGCGCCGGAGCACGGGTGGGCCGGCGGCTCCCGCGGTCCAGCGATCGCCCCACGCGGCCATCGCCATCAGCACGTCCACGAACTCGAATCCCTTGCGGGTCAGGACGTACTCGTGGCGCACGGGGCGCTCCGCGTAGGCGCGGCGCTCGAGCATCCCGGCCTCGACCAGGTGCCTGAGCCGCTCGGCAAGGACCTTGCGCGAGATGCCGAGATCGCGCTGGATGTCGTCGAAGCGCTTGATGCCCACCCAGACGTCGCGCAGCACGAGCGGGGACCAGGGCTCGCCGGCGACGGCGAGACTCCGCGCGATCGAGCACGTCATCTCGGAGAAGTCGGTCCGCTGCATGTCCGCAGGGTACTAGGTTCCCTTAAGGAACTCATCGTGCTACGGTGCGGCGATGACGATCGAGCAAGGAGATCTCAAGCTGCTGGAGAGCGACGCCGCCGCCCGGCTGCTCACGTCGACCATCCCGGCCCGCTACGCGTACACGGCGCTGGACGGAACGCCGCGCGTCGTCGCGAGCTGGTTCGAGTGGACGGGCGAGGATCTCGTGCTGCCGACGTTCATCTCGGCACCCCACGTGCGCCACGCCGCGTACCGCGTGCGCGCGCTGCGCGCGCATCCCGACGTCGCCGTCACGATCGACACCGAGACGTTCCCGCCCGAGGTGCTCAGCATCCGGGGCGGCGCCGAGATCACCGAGGCCGACGGCGTGGTGCCCGAGTACGCCCGGGCCGCCCACCGCTACCTCGGCTCGGAGGAGGCGACCGCCTACCTCGCGCAGATCGACCACCCGAGCACGCGCATGGCGCGCATCGCGGTCCGCCCGACCTGGGTCGGGCTCCTCGACTTCCAGGAACGGATGCCGAGCGCCCTCGGCGGCACGCCGTGATGCGAGCTACCTCGGAGCGCGCGTGCACGCCGGGCAGAGGAGGAGGGGCGACCGCTCGCGTCGGCCGCGCTCCAGCTCCAGGGTCATCCAGTCGATGCTGGTTCGGGTGCGAGCACCCTGCTCGCTCCAGCCGCGCGCCAGGAGGGCGGCGTAGCCGTTGGCGAAGCCTGCGCTGGCTTCCTCCACGCCGCAGCCGTCGCATTGCACCGCGGCGTGACCTATCCGCCAGGCGATCATCGGCATGCCCGAAGGCTACGCCCGTTGCCGATGCCCTGCACAGCTCTCGGGGATGGACGTCAGATCCGGCGGCCGGCAGCGATCAGGCTGACTCCCGGGAACTCCAGACCGGTGGGCGTCTCGAACGGGCGGACCGCTTCCCGTAGGCGTGCGCGCAACGCCTGCGCCGCCTGCTCGGGCAGCGAGGCGACGATCGTCGCGAGCGGCCCGGCGAGCGCGGACGTCCTCTCCCACCACTCGTCGAACGAGCCGGCCCGCAGCGGCACGGAGAGCTCGCCCACGGAGACGTCCTCCAGTCCGGCGCCGGTGAGCAGCAGCTCGAGCCGGCCGGCGTCCGCGAGCGAGAACGGGCCCGGGATGCCGGGAGGTGGCACGGGCCGCCCGATCTGGTCGCTGACGGCGTCGAAGACGATGCCCAGCCAGGGATTGCGCTCGCGCGGTCCCCAGACGGCGAGCGCGACCCGACCGCCCGGCCGCAGCACGCGCGCGATCTCACGCGCGGCCCGATCGGGATCGGTGGCGAACATGAGCCCCTCGCGACAGAGCACGACGTCGTACGCCCCGTCGGGCTCGTCGAGGCGCTCGAGGTCGAGCTCGCGCGTGCTGACGTTCGCCAGCCCGAGCGCCTCGGCACGCGCCGCGGCGATCGCGGTCATCGCGGCGGCCACGTCGGACATGACGACCGCGCCGCCGGGACCGACGCGGGCGGCGGCGGCCAGCCCCGTCCCTCCTGGCCCGCAAGCCAGCTCGAGCACGCGCTCGCCCGGGGCCGGCGCCGCGCGCGCGAGCATCCGCTCCGTGACACCGGCGCCACGCGCATCCGCGTAGGAGGCGTGCTCGGCCCAGGCCGGCGCCACAGCGGCCCACATCTGGTGAAGACGGCTGCGCGCGCTGACTGCGGCTTCCATGGTCGACCTCCTCGCGCTGCTGGTCGAGTACTCGCAACAAGTATTGAGTACTGGCAGCAGGTATTGAAGTGATGGCTACCATAGATGAATGGCCGAGCGTGTCAAGGGCAAGCGCCCGTACGACTCGACGCGCCGGCGCGCGCAGGCCGCGGCCACGCGACGCGACATCCTCGACGCCGCGCAGCGGCGCTTCGAGCAGCACGGGTACGCGGCGACCACGATGGAGGCGATCGCGGCCGAGGCGCAGGTCGCGCTCAAGACGGTGTACGTGGCGTTCGAGACCAAGAGCGGCCTCCTGCGCGCGCTGTGGAACCATCTGCTGCGCGCCGGCCGCGACGAGGTCCCGGTGGACCAGCAGCAGTGGTACCGCGAGGCGCTGGAGGAGCCGGATCCCGAGCGGCAGCTGCGGCGCAACGCCGGCAACTCCAGGGAGGGCAAGCTGCGCATCGCCCCCGTGCTCGAGGTCATCCGCAGCGCCGCCCCGATCGACGCCGACATCGCCGCGCTGTGGAGCAGGATCCAGACCGAGTACCGCGCGAATCAGCACGCGTTCGTGAAGAGCCTCGAAGACAAGCACGCGCTGCGCCCCGGGCTGGACGTCGAGCACGCGACTGACATCCTCTGGGCGATCAACCACCCCGACCTGTGGCAGCTGCTCGTCGAGCAGCGCGGCTGGACACCCGCGCAGTACGAGGAGTGGTGCGCCGAGACCGCTTGCTCGCAACTGCTCAAGTGACCCGCAGATCATCCACCCCCGGCCTGGGCCTCGTCATCGGCATCCTGCTGCTCGCGCCGACGCCGGCAAGGGCGGACGGCGGGGTCCTCTACGGCGTGTGCGGCGATTCGATCTGCACCGTCAGCGCGAGCACCGGCAAGAAGCGGACGCTGTTGCGCGGGACGGCGACGCGGCCGTACAGATCGGTGAGCGTCTCGCGCTCGGGGGCGCGGCTCGCGTTCGTCCGCGGCGAGTCGGTGTTCCGCT
Source organism: uncultured Solirubrobacteraceae bacterium (assembly GCA_963827335.1). Taxonomy (GTDB): domain Bacteria; phylum Actinomycetota; class Thermoleophilia; order Solirubrobacterales; family Solirubrobacteraceae; genus DASQMT01. The sequence goes on along the minus strand of CAWHAP010000015.1, from coordinate 401,181 downwards.
CCGGGCGGCGCGGACGGCATCCGCAGCGGATCGGCACGGCGTTGCGACAGGCCGCGCCTCAGGTCGACGTTCGCCCCGACGGACGCGAGGTCGCGTGGATCGACGTGATCCAGCGGCCCGACCTCATCGGAGGCGGCTTCTACGAGGAGCGGAACCTCATCGTCCTGGGGACCGATGACCGGCCCGCGGCGAGCCGGATCGTCGCGACCGACATGATGAGCGCCGGCTGGCTGGGGACGAGCCTGCTGCGCCAGGCCTACGGCGACGACGGGGCGCCTTGGTTCATCTGCGCGGTGACCGCGGAGCAGGGATGCGTGCGCAGCGTGGCGGTCGACGGCGCGCGTGCGCTGAACGATCCCGCCGGCTCCCCGGACGGATCGCGCGTCGTGGCCGTGGCGCGGAGCCCGCGGCCGGGCGACACCGCGCCGAGCGAGGTGACGGGCGCCATCGCGCTGTTCGACGCCGCCTCGGGGCGCGCCGTGCGCGACCTGACCGCCGGGGCCGACCTGCAGCCGGCGTTCAGCCCCGACGGTGGGAAGGTCGCCTTCGTGCGCGGCCGCGACCTGTTCGTCGTCCGGACCAGCGGGCGCCGGGAGAAGCGGCTCGCGCGCGGCGTCACCAGCCCCGCCTGGGCACGCCGCTGACGGCGGTGCCCTAGGCGATGACGAACGTGTAGTCGCGCTCGATCCGGCCGTGCGCGGCGAGGACGAGGAAGACGAGCCCGACGGCGACCACCTCGCCGTCCTTGCCGACCGCCTCCCAGTGGAACTTGACGACGTCGCCGAGTCGCTCGGCGGCGTCGCGCCCGCGGAAGCTGAGCCCCTCGGAGCCGACCCAGTGCTCGTACGCGCTCGCCGCGCGCGCCGCGATCTCCTCGTGTCCGCGTGCCTCGAGGATCGGCGTGATGGCGATCCCGGGCTGCGCCGCGATCGCGCGGATCTCCTGCGGGGGCTGGAGGATGTGCCTCCCGTCCTCCGTCCAGAGCTCGGCGATCGTCCGCCGGCGCTGGTCGGCGTCGGGCTCGTTCCAGAGCCCGAGGTACCGCTCCGCCAACGCGGCCGCGCTCCGGGATGCGATGTCGACGGAACCCTGTGGCTCGGTCATCTGGATACCTCCGTTGATCGTCGTGGTCGCTGCGCCTGCAACGGTGCCGGAGGCAGGGCCGCGCGTCGATTACCTCCCGTGTAATGCCGGCCGGCTGGGGACGCCGCCCGTTAGATTCACTCGGGTGGCCGTCCAGACCGAGCCCCGGACCGCGGGTGAGCTGATCCGCTTCTGGCGCACGCAACGCGGCCTCAGCCAGCTCGAGCTGTCCCTGGACGCGAACGTCTCGACCAAGCACCTGAGCTTCGTCGAGACCGGCCGGTCCAGCCCGAGTCGCCAGCTCCTCGTCCACTTGGCCCAGCACCTCGATCTGCCGATCGGCGAGCGCAATCGGCTGATCCTCGCGGGCGGCTTTGCGCCTCCCTATCTGGAGCTGCCCTACGACGGGGAGGTGATGCAGCCGCTGCGAGCGTCGCTCGTGCGGCTGCTCGACGCGCACGAGCCGAACCCGGCGCTGATCGTGGACGGGCTCTGGAACCTGATCGAGTCCAACCGAGCCGCGTCGCTGCTCTGGGACGGGGTCGACCCCGAGCTCCTCGGGCCACCGATCAACATGCTCCGCCTCGGCGTTCACCCGGGTGGCCTGCCGCGCATCTCCTCGATGACCGCCGCGTGCAACGCGCCGCTGATCCACCGGCTGAAGCGCAAGAGCCGCGAGGACGCCGATCCCGCCCTCGCCAAGCTCATCGAGGAGGTCGAGTCCCACCTCCCCGGCGAGCCGCCGCCGGGTGCCGCCACCCAGCCGGTGGTCTCGCTCCGGTTGCAGACCCGTCTCGGCGAGGTCGAGCTGTTCACGGTCATCGCCACCCTCGGAGCCCCGCTCGACGTCACGGCCGCGAACCTCGCGATCGAGACCTTCCTCCCGATGAGCCCCGAGAGCGCGGCGCGGCTCGCCGAGCTCAGCGCCCGATCGGCCTGAGACGACATCGACGCTGTAGGTTGCGACGGTGCAGCTCGTCGCGACGAACGGGCTCGAGATCGCCTACGAGCGCGTCGGCGAAGGTCCGCCGCTGGTGTTCGTGCACGGCGCCGCCGAGGACGGCCGGATGTGGCAGCCGCAGCTCGCCGGCTTGTCCGACGAGTTCACGGTCGTCGCCTGGGACGAGCCGGGCGCCGGGCGCTCCTCGCGTGCGCCCGCCGGGTTCGGCCTGGCGGGCTATGCGCACGCCCTCGCGGCGCTGATCGATGCGCTCGCGCTCGGCCCGGCGCACGTCGCCGGCCTCTCCTGGGGCGGCACCGTCGCGCTCGAGCTCTATCGCCACCATCCCGAGCGCGTCGCGACGCTCGTGCTCGCCGGCACCTACGCCGGGTGGAAGGGCTCGCTGCCCGAGGAGGAGGTGGAGGCCCGCGTCGCGGGCGTGCGCCGGATGCTCGCGGCCCCCGCGGACCAGTTCGATCCGACCCTTCCCGGGTTGTTCGCCGGCGACCCACCGGCCGAGTTCGCGGCGCTGCTCGAGGCGATCGCCGCCACCGTCCGCCCCGAGACGCTCGGCGCCCAGCTGTTCACGATGGCCGAGACCGATTCGCGTGACGTGCTGTCCCGCATCGCCGTTCCGACGCTGCTGGTCTGGGGCGAGCTGGACGCGCGTTCGCCGCTCACCGTCGCACGCCAGTTCGAGCACGCGATCCCAGGCGCCGAGCTCGTCGTGATCCCCGGCTGCGGCCACGTCAGCAACCTCGAGCGGCCCGAGGAGTTCAACGCGGCCGTGCGCACGTTCTGCCGCGCCCACTCGCCAGCGCGACCGTGACGTTGCCGCTCGACGACCGTCATGTCCCGGCGATCCTCGCGGCGTTCGACCTCGGCTCGTGGGGACGGCTCTCGGACGGACCGGTCGCGAGCGGCCGGCTCGGCTCGATCTGGCGGCTGGATGCCGAGCGCGGCAGCTGGGCGATCAAGCAGGTCGGCGACGTCCCCGATCACGAGCTCGCTGCGCTGCTCGAGGGCGCGGCGTTCCAGGAGGCGGCGCTCGCCGCCGGTGTTCCGACGCCCGCGGTGCGGCGGACGCGGGCGGGCGCGCACATCGCCGACTGCGGCGGGGTGCGCGTCAGGCTCCACGCCTGGGTGGATCTCCACGATCCCGACGTGGACCTGGATCCGCTGGACGTCGGGCGGTTGGTCGCCGGCCTCCACCGCGTCGATTTCGCCGGCGCGACCGGCCTCGACCCCTGGTACACGGCTCCCGTCGGGGTTGCGCGGTGGTCCGAGCTCGTCCGCCTGCTTCGCGCACGTCACGCCCCGTTCGCCGATGAGCTCGAGGCGCTCGTCCCGGAGCTGGTCGCCATGGAGGCCCACCTCGCCGGTCCGCCGCGCGAGCTCCGAACGTGTCACCGCGACCTCTGGGCCGACAACGTCCGACGCGCGCGAGACGGCGGTGGTCTCTGCGTCTTCGACTTCGACGACGCCGGCCTGGCCGACCCGTCCCAGGAGCTGGCCCTGATCCTCGTCGAGTACGGCACGGCGGACCCGCGGCGGGCGGGGGTCATCCGCGCCGCGTACGCGGAGGCGGGCGGGCCCGGGCGCGTCGAGGGCCCGAGTGACTTCGCGATGCCGATCGCGCAGCTCTCCCACATCCTCGCCGAGGGCTGCCGGCGCTGGCTGATGGCCACGACCGACGCCGAACGGAACGACAACGAAGGCTGGGTCCGCGAGTTCGTCGACCGACCGCTGACCCGAACCGTGATCGAGGCGCTCCTGGCCGGTTGACCGCGGGCGGCCGGCCGCGCCTAGACTTGCGCCGTGGCCCATTCGGTCAAGCGCCACCTGCATGTCGACGCGCACGCGTACGACGTCGCGATCCGGCGGTTCATCCCGTACTACGACGACATGCTCGCGACCGGGGTCGAGGTGCTCGGGGCGTTGGCGCCGGCCGACGCTCATGTGCTGGACCTCGGGGGAGGGACCGGGGCGCTGTCGGCGGCCGTGCTCGGCAGGCTGCCGGAGGTGCGCGTCACCGTGCTCGACGTCGACGGCGCGATGCTGGAGGAGGGCCGGCGGCGACTCGCGCGCTTCGGGGAGCGGGTGGAGTTCCGCGAGGCGAGCTTCCTCGACCCGCTCCCGTCCGCGGACGCGGTGATGGCGTCGCTGGCGCTGCACCATGTCCACGACCTGGACGCCAAGACCGAGGTCTACCGCGCGATCCACGCCGCGCTGAGCGCAGGCGGTGTGTTCGTCAACCTCGACGCGGCGATGACCGAAGGGCCGCGGCTGGGCGCGCTGGTCTTCCAGCGCTGGGCGGCGGGCATGGCCGAGCAGGGGATCGCCGGGGAGGAGGCTCGCGGCCATTTCGCGGCGTGGGCGGACGAGGATCGGTACTTCCCGCTCGACGTTGAGCTCGCTGCGCTGCGTCGCGCGGGCTTCGCCGAGGTCGAGTGCGTCTGGCGCCGCGCCGCGTCGGCGATCTGCTGCGCGCTGCGCGCCTGAAGCGGCGCAGACCGGCCCACGGACGATCCGAACCGAACGCGGCGTCCCCGGCTCAACGCGTGCGGTCGAGCGCCGCGGCGACGGCGCGCATGTGCTCCTCGAGGTCGGCGAGCAGCTCCCGCACGCCCGCCGAGAGCCGCGCCCCCGGGCGGGTGATGATGGCGAACGTGTCGTAGAGCGGCGGGCTGAAGGACGCGGTGCTGAGGCCCTCGGGGAAGTACGGCGCGTGGGTGTAGGCGCTCGGGAGATAGGTGTCGCCCATGCCGTCCGCGACGAGGCGGAGCGCGATGTCCTTGAGCTCGACCTCGATCCTCGGCCGCAGGCGGACGCCGAGGGACTGCGCGCGCTCGGCGAGCTGGCGGCGGATCGGGTCCTTGTCGGCGGACTCGGCGTCGTAGAAGACGAGCGGTGTCTCGGCGAGCTGCTCGACGGTGGCGGGCCGGCGGGTGCGGGCGGCGGAGGCGCTGACGTAGAGGATCTCGTCGCGCACGATCGGCCGCACGTCGAGCGTGTCGTCGTCGATCGGCAGCAGCACGACGCCGGCCTCGAGCTCGCCGCGGCGGACGCGCTCGGCGATCGCGGAGGAGTTCCTGCCCACGAGGCGCAGGGACACGTCGGGATGCCGGCGCAGGAACGCACCCGCGAGCTCGTCCATGCGCCATGCCGACGGCTCGCCGAAGATGCCCAGGGCGACCGTGCCGCCTCGCAGCGCCGTGAGCCGGCCCACGCTGTCGGCGGCGTCCTCGACCGCGCGCAGGCTGCGGGCGGCGTGCTCGGCGAACGCGCGACCCGCCTCCGTGGCGACCACTCCGCGTCCTGCGCGGACGAAGAGGTCGGCGCCGAGCGCCTGCTCGAGCTTGCGCACCTGCTCGGCGACGGCCGGCTGAGAGACGCGCAGCACCTCGGCGGCGGCGGTGAAGGAGCCCAGCTCGACCGTCGCGCAGAAGCAGCGGAGCTGCTGCAGAGACAAAAGCTCAGCCTTTGAAAACACCAAGGAGCCAAGCCTAGCTTGATGCGTTGCTCGAGCGCACGATAGGTGCCGTGGCGCGCGACGCGGTGATCATCGGCGGCGGCATCGCCGGCCTTGCCGCCGCGTGGCGGTTGCGTGACCGCGACGTCCTGCTCCTGGAGGCCGGCGATCGACTCGGCGGACGGATGCGCTCGGACGCGTGCGGCGAGTACTGGCTCAACTACGGCGCGCACCTGTTCCCCGGGCCGGGCTCGCTGGTCGACGGCATGGCACGCGAGTGCGGGCTCGACGCCGTGCCGGTCACCGGCAGCATGATGGGCCTCGCGGTCGGCTCCACGCTGCTGGATCGCGGGCGCGTCGAGACCTACCCGTTCCGGCTGCCGCTGGCGTTGCGCGACCGGATCGCGTTCGCCCGCGCCGGCGTGAAGGTCCAGCGGGCGGTCGCGCGGTATCACCGGCGCGCGCAGCCCTATGCCTTCGAGGACGACCGCACCTTCGGCGAGTTCCTCGGCCCGTTGCCGCCCGCCGTGCGCGACATCTTCTCGTGCGCGGCGCACCGCGCCACCGCGGAGCTCGACGAGCTGTCGGCCGGCTGCGGCATCGGGCTGTTCGCGCTCGTCTGGGGCGGCAAGGGCTCGCTGATCGCACGCAACCTGCTCGGCGGAAGCGGCAGCCTGCCCGCCGCGCTGGGCCGCCGGCTGGGCGAACGCGCCCGCACGGGTTGCCGCGCCCGCGCCGTCCGCGCCGACGGCGCCGACCTGGTCGTCCAGCACGACGGGGGGGAGATCCACGCCCGCCAGGTGATCGTCGCCGCACCGGCGCCGCAGGCAGCGCCGCTCGTGGCGACGGTCGCCGAGCGCGCCGCTGCGGCGCTCTCGCAGCTCACGTACGGCGCGTTCCTGACCGTGGCCGTCGAGACCCGGGAGACGAGCCCGATGCCCTACGACGACGTCTACGCCATGGCCACCCCGGGCCGCGTCTTCGACATGTTCACCAACCAGGCGCACGCCCTGCGCCGCGACGGCCCGCGCCGTCCCGGCGGAAGCCTGATGCTGTTCGCGGGCGCGCGCGGCGCCGCGGCGCTCATGCGCGAGCGCGACGAGCTGATCGTCGAGCGCTTCCTCGGCGACCTGCACCGGCTCCATCCGCAGACGCGCGACGTGATCGCCGGCGCCACCGTGCACCGGTGGGAGCTCGGCAACGTCTACGCCCGCCCCGGCCGCCGCCACCTCCAGCCGGCGCTCGAAGGCCCGCTCGGCGCCCACGAGAACCTGCACCTGGCCGGCGACTACTTCGCCGAGCTGGGGAACGTCGAGGCCGCCGCCCGCACCGGGGTCGCGGCCGCCGAACGCGTCGAAACCCGGATCAGAGAGGCAACCCATGCCTGAGCCCTTCCACGGAGTGCTGCCCGCCCTCATCACGCCGTTCAGCGAGGACGGCAGCGCGATCGACACCGACGCGCTCGCCGCGATCGTCGACCGCCTCGTCGGCGCGGGCGTCGCCGGGCTCGTACCGGGCGGGAGCACCGGCGAGTTCACCACGCTGAGCCACGCGGAGCGCCGTCAGATGGTCGAGGCCACGGTGCAGGCGGCCGCGGGCCGCGTGCCGGTCGTCGCGGGCACCGGCGCCCTGTCGACGCGCGAGACCGTCGAGCTCAGCGTGCACGCCGAGCGGGCGGGCGCCGCCGCGGTGATGATCGTCCCGCCGTTCTACGACGCGCTCTCCTGGCGCGAGCTGCGCGCCCACTACGCCGCGGTCGCGGACGCGATCGAGATCCCGATCATGTACTACAACCTCCCGAGCGCGTCCGGCGTCACGCTCACCGCCGCGCAGCTCCGCGAGCTGCCCGTCGCTTCCCTCAAGGACACGGGCGGCGACGCCGTCGCGGCCACCGAGCTGATCCACACGGACGGCCCGACGCTGCTCAACGGCTGGGACACGCTCACCTTCGCCGCGCTCGCCGCCGGCGTCCGCGCCGTCGTCTGGGGCACCGCGTCGATCGTCCCCGAGCAGTGCGTCGAGCTGCACCGGCTGCTCGTGGACGACATCGACCTCCCTGCCGCCCGCGAGCTGTGGGCGCGCCTCTGGCCGCTGTGCCACTTCCTCGAGGGCCAGAGCTACTCGGCGGCGGTCAAGACCGCATGCCGGATCGTCGGCGACACCACCGGGCCCGTCCGCGCCCCGCTCCTGCCCCTCGACGAGGCCGCGACCCGCGAGCTGACCGCGCTGCTGCCGCGCTCCTAAGATGCCCGATCGTGGGAGACCACCTGATCGTCCTTCACTCCGCGGTGCGGGCCTGCCCGGGCTACAGCCGCCATGACGCGCCCTCGATGCTGCTGGAGGGCTCGTCGATGGCGCGCGACACGGAGCACGGCCGCGCGATCACCGCGCAGCTGACGCGCCGCCACGGGACGCTCGAGGAGGCGATCGAGGCTGGGATGTTCGCGCTCAACGCCGCCGGGTTGTCCAAGGGCATCCGCCGCCAGGCCCGCGCGGCGTGCGAGGACTACTTCTACACCCGGCTCAGCCTGACGCCGAGCGACGAGCTGGGCGGCAGGGAGGAGATCGGGGAGCCGCTCGAGCTGCTGCCCGACCCGATGTACCGGGCGCTCGAGGGCGTCGTCGAGCTGGTCGTGGACGGCGACTACGAGGAGCTCAGCGTGCTGTCCCGCAACCGGCTCGACGTCGAGGACCTGCGCCGCCGCGTCGAGGAGGACTGCCCCGAGTCGCTGGTGCTCCCGCCGCGCGGGGTCTACCGGGTCGAGGCCATCGCCAGGTCCGACGAGCCGGATGTGCCGGGCTGGGCGTACTTCCTGGACCTGTGGACGGAGACCGGCCCGGCGCGCCTGCACGTCGAGGGCGAGCTCGAGGAGTCGGGCGAGCGCTTCACGGCGACGCTCACCGACATCCTGCCCTGAGCGGCCCTTAACGCGGAAAGCCCACCCGCAGGTGGACTCTCGGCCATCAGAAGATCAGGCGGCTTTCGCGGGAAGGGGACGTTCAGTGAAGGTCTCGCCCTCTGGTTGCCCTCGCTGTCTGACCCCTCAAGCGTAGCGTGCCCGCCGTCGACCGTCGCCTCCGGGCACACTGCGCCGGTGGACAACGCCTGGATCGCCGATCGCCTGGAGGCGTTCGCGTCGCTGTTGGACCTGGCGGACGCGAACCCGTACACGCCGCGCGCCTACCGCCGCGCCGCCGAGACGATCCGGAGCGCGGCGGTCCCGGTCGCCGGGCTGGTGCGGGCCGGGCGGGTGCGCGAGCTGCGCGGCATCGGCCCGGGGATCGAGGCACGGCTGCGCGAGCTCGTGGAGACCGGCGCGATCGCCGAGCTCGCGGAGCTCGAGCGCGAGCTCACCCCCGAGCTCATCGGCCTCGGCCGCTACCTCGGGCTCGGGGCGACCCGCTCGCTCGAGATCGCGCGGGCGCTCGGCGTGCGGACGGCCGGTGAGCTGCGCGAGGCGGCGGCCGCGGGACGCCTGCGCACCGTGCCCGGGATCGGGCCGAAGCGCGAGGCCAAGCTGCTCGAGGCGCTCGCCCGCGAGGGCGAGCCGCGACCGCAGCGCGGCCTCCTCCTCAACCGCGCCTGGGAGCTGGTCGGCGGCGTGGCGGCCGCGCTCGAAGGCGAGGCGGCCGGCGACGTGCGGCGCTGGCGCGACTCGTGCGAGCACCTTGCGGTGGTCTGCGCCGTGCCGGATCCCGCGCCGGTGCTGGCGCGGTTCGCGGCGCTGCCCCAGATCGTCGCGGTCGTGGAGCAGGCTGAGCGGCGCGCCGTGGGCGTGACGGTCGAGGGCGTGCCGATCGAGCTCGTCGCCGCCGAGCCGGAGCGGTTCGGGACCGCCCTCGTGCGGGCGACGGGCGCATCCGCCTACGTGGCGGCGCTCGAGCCGCTGCCGGACGCGTCCGACGAGGAGTCCGCCTACGCCGCGCTCGGCCTCCCCTGGTGCCCGGCGGAGCTGCGCGAGCAGCCGTTCCGCGGCCGGCCGCCGGCGCTCGTCGCGCCGGCCGACGTCCGCGGCGACCTCCATTGCCACACGACGTGGTCGGACGGGCGCGCGAGCGTCGAGGAGATGGGCCGCGCCGCGCGCGAGCGCGGCTACGACTACGTGGCGATCTGCGACCACACGCCGGCCGTCGGCGCCGTCCGCGGGCTCGGCCCCGACGACGTCCGCCGTCAGGCCGAGGAGATCGCCGCGGCGAACGCCGTGCTCGCGCCGTTCCGCGTCCTGCGCGGGATCGAGTGCGACATCCTCCCCGACGGGCGGCTCGACCTGCCCGACGACGTGCTGGCGGAGCTCGACTGGGTGCAGGCCAGCGTCCACGGCGGGCAGCGGATGCCGCGGCGGGAGATGACCCAGCGCGTCGAGGAGGCGCTGCGCAACCCGCACGTGCGCTGCCTGAGCCATCCGACGGGGCGGATCATCGGCCGGCGCCCGGAGAACGCGCTCGACCTCGAGCACGTGTTCGCGGTCGCGATCGAGGAGGGCGTCGCGATCGAGGTGAACGGGCTCGCGCCCCGGCTCGACCTCAGCGGCGAGCACGTCCGCGACGCGATCCGCGCCGGCGTGCGGATCGTGTGCTCGACCGACGCGCACTCGGTCCGCGGCCTCGAGAGCATGGAGCTCGCGGTGCGGACCGCGCGGCGCGGCTGGGCGACGGCCGCCGACGTGGTCAACACCGGCCCGCTCTCATCGGTCCTCAGGCGCTAGCTCAGCCGGCTCATCGCCGCGCTATCGTTTCCGTAGCCATGACCGAGCCGCTGCACAGCACCTTCTGCGCCCCCTCGGCGCAGCCCGTGCGGCCCGCCGTGTCGTGGTGGGCCTGCCGCTAGCCGGCAGGCCGATCCAGACCGCGTTCTGATCCGGCCGCAGCTCCGGCCCGACCCCCGACGGGGCCGGCCACCGCGCGCCCAGGTGACCTCCGACGCCCCGGTCCTCGACCCCGGGCGCGCCGACCAGCAGGAGATCACCATGAGCACCCACTCGACCGGCACCGACCGCCGCCTCGCGACGCTGACGGGCTTCAAGCCGACCGGGGAGCTGCACCTCGGCAACTACGCCGGCGCGATCCGGCCACTGGCCCGCCTTGCCGCCGACGAGCAGCGGGACGTCTACCTGTTCGTCGCCGACCTGCACGCGCTCAACGGCCAGCCCGATCCCGCCGCGCTGGCCGACCGGACGCAGCGGCTGGCCGCCGCGCTGCTGGCATGCGGGCTCGATCGCCCGAACGTGCACCTGTACCGCCAGAGCCAGGTGCCCGCGATCGCGCGGCTGGCGGCGCTCCTGACCAACGTGACCGCGAAGGGCCTGCTGAACCGCGCGCACGCGTACAAGGCGTCGGTCGCCGCCAACGCCGAGGCGGGCCGGGATCCGGATCACGGCGTCAACATGGGCCTGTACGGCTATCCGGTCCTGATGGCCGCCGACATCCTGGCGCTCGACGCCGATGAGGTGCCCGTCGGGGCCGACCAGGCACAGCACCTTGAGATCGCCGTCGACCTCGCACAGCAGTTCGCGCGCACGTACCGGGGCGGGGTGCTGCGGGAACCGCGGCCGCTCATCACCGAGAGCGTCGCGACGCTCCCCGGGCTCGACGGCCGCAAGATGAGCAAGTCCTACGGCAACACGGTCGCGCTCATGGCCGACGCGGACGTCGTCACCCAGCGGATCCGGCGGATCGTCACGGACTCCACGCCGCCCCAGCAGCCCAAGGACCCCGATGCCTGCACGCTGGTCGCGCTGCTCCGCGCGTTCGGCGACGACTCCACCATCCACGAGGTCGAGACGCGCTACCGCGACGGCAGCATCGGCTACGGCGAGGCCAAGGCGCTGCTCGCGGAGGTCATCGAGCAGCACGTCGCCCCGCTGCGTGACCGCTACGAGCGGCTGCGTGCCGACCCGCGTGCGCTGCGCGAGCGACTCGTCGCGGGCGAGCAGCACGCCGCCCGGCGCGCCGATCGGGTGCTCACCCGTGCGATGACGGCCATGGGGCTCTAGCCGCCGGTCGGGTCAGCTCGTCTGGTCGGTCGACTGGTCCATGACGTAGATGGTCGCCCCGCCCGGATCCCGGTACGTGGCCAGGAAGCCGCCGGGGATCTCGGAGGGCGCATCGATCACGGCGAGCGTCTCCGGGCGGCCCGCATGGAACGCCTCGACGCTGCCGACCACGAACAGCGGTCCGATCGGGGCGCCGGGGTCGTGGGCGTCGAGCATGAGTTGCACGTCGGTGCCCGGCAGCGCCAGCGCGACGGTCGCGTCGCCCTCGCGCCACACCTCGCTGAAGCCGAGGCCGTCGCGGTAGAGGGCCAGCGAGGCCTCCAGGTCGGCGGTGGGGGTGAACAGGAACTCGAGCTTCATGGCGCCTCCTCGGAGGTCGTAATTGGATTCCGTCAGAGCATAACGGCATTATGTCAGCGATGCGCGAGTGGATCCCCGTCTCCACCTCCCCCAAGGGCAGGCTGGCGCTCGCCGCGGTCAAGGAGTTCGGAGCGCGTCCGTTCGACGAGGTCACGGTCGCCGAGCTGGCGACGGCGGCCGAGGTCACCACGGGTGCGCTCTACCACCACTTCGGGAGCAAGCTCGGCCTCTACGCCTTCGTCCGTGAGGACGTCGAACGCCGCCTGCTGGACCGGATGGAAGGCGCGGTCGCGGCCTCCGGACCGGGGTCGGATCGCTCGGCGGCGGTGACGGCCGCGCTGCTGGTCGGGCTGGACTTCGCCGTACGCGAAGGCTTCCTCCGGATCCTGGGAGACCCGCCGGCGGGCACGGAGCACGACCGCTTGGCCGAGATGCTCGGCGCGAGCGCCGGCCCGGCGGCGCCGCTGCTCGGCCGGGTGCTCGCGGCGGCCTGGCGTGCGGCACTGGCCGCGGTCGCCGAGGGCGCGGAGCCGGAGCACGCCCGCGCGGCCGTTGCGGCGCTGAGGCTGCACCTGCCCGACGGCGCATGACGCAGGTATCCGAGCCCGCGCCGGTCGCACGGGTAAGGGGACGCAGAGACGTTCCGCGACGGAAGGAGCATCGAGATGGGAAAGCTGATCGCGACCACGCAGGCCACCATCGACGGGGTCATCGACCCGGTCGGCGAGTGGGTGCAGCCGGAGGGAGACCACAGCGCCTACTCGTTCGAGCGCCAGGCGGGATCGGGCGGGCTGGTGCTGGGCCGCAAGACGTACGAGGGGCTGGCGGGATACTGGCCGAGCCAGTCCGGCAAGTGGGCGGACATGGTCAACCCGCTGCCGAAGTACGTCGGGTCCGACACCCTGTCCGGCGATCTCGAGTGGAACGCGACCCTCCTGGAGGGTGACCTCGAGGACGCGATCCCGAAGCTCAAGGACGAGGTCGACGGCGACCTGTTCGTGCACGGGAGCGGCGAGTTCGCGTACGCGCTCGCCGAGAAGGGCCTGATCGACGAGTACGAGGTCTACGTCAACCCGATCGTCTGGGGCGAGGGGAACGTCCACGTGCTCGGCGACCGCGGGACCGTCCGCCTCGCGCTCGAGGACGTGCAGCGCTTCGACTCCGGCGTGGTCCTCCTGACCTACCGCCCGGCGTCGTGACACGACGTGGGCGCGCCGGGCGTCGACAACCGTGAAGGCTGTGATCGCCGTCCTGGCGATGGCCTTCGGCGGCGGCGGCGCGCTTGCCGGCGAAGCGCCTTCGCGGGTCGGCGGCGAGATCCTCGCGCAGCCCGGGCGCCTGCCCGGCGGGGATCGCTTCGTGCTCGGCTACGGCGGCGCCAACGACTACGGCTTCAACTCCGTCGTGGTCGAGGGAGACCGCGCCCGCGACGCGGTCGTCGTGCTCACGAACGCGGGCGGCAACCGCGCGGAGCGGCTCGCGCGCCGTATCGCGCCCTTCGTGTTCCGGGGGGCGAAGGTTTCGCCCCCCGTTCACAACTTTCGTGGAGACTCGCACGTGCGATGAAGAGCCTGGGCGGACGTGTCGGCCTGAGCGGCGTGCTGGTCGCGATCGGCGCGGCAGCCGCCCTGTTCGGAACCGCCAAGACGCTCGCCGAGGCGCTCACCGGCCGCGCGTTCAGCCTCGCCGACCTGGCCTACTACACGGGGAACGCGGCGCTCGTCGCGTACTACTGCGTCACCGCGTTCGCGGTCGTCTGCATCGCGCTGCTCGTCGCCGCCGACCGCATCGGCGGCCGCTGGACCGCGCCGTCGTGGGCGGACTCCGCGATCGTGCTGGTGCCCCTGGCGGCGGCGGTCGCGGCGACGGCGTACGCCGTCCTCACGTTCACCTGGGACCCGGACGACGCGCGCGCCGGCTGGGCGGTGTTCGTGCGCTTCGTCGGCATCGCCGCCGTCGCCGCCGCCGTGCTCGCCCACCGCCGTTCCGCGCACGCCTCGGCCGCGCCAGTAGAACATCCGCGGGGAGCGGTGGATCCGCGCGACGGCAAGGCGTAGGGTCGGCCGAGCGGGTTGAGCGCCTGGGCTGCTCGCAGCAGACGACCGGCGTCCCAGACGGAAGGAGCAACTCCCGATGGGAAGCCTCGGCCCGGCCCGCAAGCGCCGCATCCTGCCCGTCCTCGCGCTCTTCGCCGTCGCCGTCGGCGTGCTGGTGACGTTGGCGTCGGCCGCCGGCCCCGGGGGCTGGGACCATCTCGGGGACCGCGGCACCGCTGGAAGCGACTCGCTGGACCTGGTCGCCACCGCGCTGACCGTGACGCCGGGCGCGATCTACGTGGGCGGCAGCTTCACCGACGCGGGGGGCGTTCCCGCGGCGGATCGCATCGCGACGTGGAACGGCAGCAACTGGAACGCGGTCGGCTCGGCGACGTCGCAGATCACGGACGGCAGCGTTGCCGCCATCGCCGTGCACGCCGGCATGGTCTACGCCGGCGGCAGCTTCCACAACGCGGGGGGTGACGGCAACGCCGACTTCCTCGCGGTGTGGGACGGCACGAGCTGGGCGCCGTTCTGCGATCCGGTCGTGCCGGGGCCGTCGTTCGACGGGAACGTGACGAGCCTGCAGATCATCGGCCAGACGCTCTACGTCGGCGGCGAGTTCCACGACGGCGCGGGCCACGCGTCCGCCGACTACCTGCTCGCCTGCAGCCTGCCCGGCGGCGCCACGAGCCCCGTGGTGATCGATCCTGCCCACCCGTTCTCGGGCTCGGTGTATGCGCTGGCGGCCGACGGCGACGGCACGCTCTACGCGGGCGGAGGGTTCACCGACCTGGAGGACATCGACGCCGCCGACCACGTCGCGTACCTGCCGTCCGGGGGCACCTGGCAGCCGATGGGCGCCGGCGCGGGAGGCTGCGGATGCGCGGTCACCTCCTTCGTCCGCGGTCTCGCCGCCGTCGGAGCCGACGTGTACGTCGGTACGGACGCGACCGACGTCGACGGCATCGCGCAGGCCGATCATGTCGCACGATGGAACGGGTCGGCATGGAGCGCCGTCGGCGCCGACAGCGGCGGTGGGAACGGGTGGCTCCCCGTGAGCGCTTCGATCAACGCCCTGACGAGCGACGGTGCGAACCTCTTCGTCACGGGTTCGTTCCTCGACGCGAACGGGGACCCGCGCGCCGACAACGTCGCCTTCTTCGACGGCACCGCATGGCACCCGGTCGGGTCCGACGGCGCGGGCAACGGCCCGTGGAGCGGCACCGGCCACGCGCTCGCGATCGTGGGCCGGCGGCTCTACGCGGTCGGGAGCTTCACCAGCGCCGGCGGCGATCCCCAGGCGCGTTCCGTCGCCTCGTTCGCGCTCTCGCAGATCATCGCCTACCCGACGCCCACGGTGACCCCCGGCCCGAGCGCGGTGCCCACGCCCACGGTGACCCCCGGCCCGGGCCCGGTCCCGACGCCCACGGTCACGCCGACACCCCCGGCGCCCGACGTCACGCCGCCGGCGACGTCGCTGCGCAGAGCGCGGATCAACCAGGCAAAGGCCAGGGCGACGTTCACGTTCGCCTCCGGCGAGTCGGGCTCCACCTTCTCGTGCAGGCTCGACCGCAGGAAGCGCAGATCCTGCACCTCACCCAAGACCTACAAGAAGCTCGAGCCGGGCAGGCACGTGTTCCGCGTTCGAGCGCGCGACCGCGCCGGCAACCGAGATGCCACACCGGTCGTCAGGCGGTTCAAGATCGCGAGATGATCCCGGCATCGCGGACGACCGACGCCGCCGGTCGCCGATTCCGAGCTGGTCCGAGCCTGAAGCAGCGCGTGGCGCTCACGGCGCGGTCAGCCGGTCGAGCACGCGTTGCAGCCCCAGGCCGACGTGCGCGAAGGCGCCGCTCTGCTCGAGCCCGTCCAGGAACTGCTCGTTGATCCCGCCCGCGGTGGCGTGCTCGCGCGCCAGCTGGTCGAAGCCCTCGCCGCGGCGCGTCGCTTCGGCGAGCCCGGCGAACATCGACGCGACGTAGCGCGTCGCGGCGGCCTCGGGGATCGCCTGCGACGCAAGCCACGTCGCGATGGCGTCCAGGTACGCGAAGTGCGCGGCGATCGTCGCCGTCGAGGCCGAGAGCGCCTCGAACGCCTGGACGTCGGCGAGCTCGACCGTCCCGCCCAGGCGATCGAACAGGGCCGCCGCCGCGGCGTTGGGCGGATGGACCGGCGTGATGCCCTCGCGCCGCGCGACCGATGGGAGCGGGATCGCGCGTGCGACGTCCGTGGCCGGCGCCACGAGCCGCTGGAGGGCCGCGACCGGCACGCCCGCCATCGCGCTGACGACGACGCGGTCGGCAGGGAAGCGGAGCTCGGCGAGCGCGGCATGCGCCACCTGTGGACGGAGGCACACGATGACGACCCGCGCACGGTCGACGACCGCCTGGTTGCTCGCGGCCACCTCGACGGTGGCGAAGCGCTCGGCGAGGCCGGCCGCGATCCCGGTGTTGCGCGGCGAGAGCAGCATCTCCGGGGGCGCATCGACGCGCTCGCACAACCCCGTGACGATCGCCGCGCCGATCGCGCCGACACCGAGCACGCCGTATGCCATCCGCCCCTGCCTCCTGTCATCGATTCCCAGGCCGCCGCCCCGACGCCAACCTTCTCAGACCGCAGGGAATCGAACCCGGCGTGCGCCGGCGTCGCGATGGCCGTGGCGTCATGCCTGCGGTCGGTCATGATCGCCCTCGTGCGCGTGCGCTTCATCAGGACCGGCGAGCGGCGGTACCGGGTCGAGGTGGATCGCGGCGACGGGCAGACCATGCACATGCCGCATGGCCCGGGCTTCGATCCGTGGCTCCCGCACGACCTGGTGCACTGCGTGGTCGAGCGGCACCTCGGCATCGCCGGTGGCGTCTTCGGGCAGCTCGCCGCGGGCGGGGACGCGGGCACGTTCTTCACCATCCCGCATCGCCGTCGCGATCCGGCGCGCCGGCGCAGCCAGCGGCTCGGGAGGCTCGGGCGCGAGGACATGGCCCGCTCCGAGCGGCTCGCGGCGGCGAGCACGGCGGCCTGGTACGCGCAGCGCGGGCGCCGCTGGGCCTCTGCCGACGCCGGCCAGCAAGGCGAGCCGGAGGTCGTGCCGCCCTCGTTGCTGTCCGAGCTCGAGCAGGTCGCGACGCGATGGCACGCGCTCCAGGTCGGGGGCACGCTGGCGCTCGACTGGCCCGACGAGCTCAGAGCGCCGAGCGTGCCCGGCGCCTGAACGCCCGCGGCGCATGGCTCCAACCCTGCGGACGGTGGACGGGTCATCCCCCCGGACCACGTTCATCCATCGCACGGAGGCATCCACATGCTCGTCAAGGGGCTGGTCGGCACGTTCGGGGCAGGGCTCGTCGTGCTCGGCGTCGCGGCATCCGCCGCGCCGGCGGCGACGTTCACGGTGAACACGACCGACAACGGAGGCCCCGGCTCGCTGCGCAGCACGATCCTCGCGGCCGAGGACACGCTGCGGCGCGACAGGATCGAGTTCGCGATCCCCGGGGACGGCGTGCACACGATCAAGCTCGACGCCCGGCTGCCCGCCCTCACGCGCCCGCTCGCCATCAAGGGCTACTCGCAGCCCGGCGCGAGCCCGGCCGGCGAGACCGGCGCAGCATCACCCAAGACGTGATCGCCGGCAACCACATCGGCACGAACGCCGCCGGCACGGCCCCGCGCTGGAACGACCTCTACGGCGTCACCGTCGTCGGGCAGGACAACGTCATCGGGGGCGACGATCCCGAGGAGCGCAACGTGATCTCGAGCAATCTGGGCGCCGAGATCAACGTCGCCGACGGCACCGGCAACCTGATCGAGGGCAACCGGATCGGCACGAACGCCGCGGGCCGCGCCGGCATCGGCGGCGCAACCGGCATCAACCTCGAGAGCGCCGGCACCACCGTGCGCGACAACCTGATCTCCGACCACGTCTTCGCGGGCGTGGCGGTGTCGGGCGACGACAACACGCTCCAGGGCAACGACATCGGCACCGGGAGGTCCGGCAAGGCGGCGATCGCCAACGGCTTCGGCATCCTGGTGCAGGGCGGTGACGGGAACCTGCTCGGCGGCACCGGGGAGGGGGAGGGCAACCTCGTGTCCGGCAACCACAACGCCGGCATCCGGATCGACGGCGACGACGAGGACGCCGCCACGGGCAACGACGTGCAGGGCAACCTGATCGGCACCACCCGCACCGGCCGGGCGCCGCTGCCCAACGGCGCCACCGGCGGCTACCCCGGCGTCGCGATCGTCGCCTCCGGCGCCAACACCATCGGCGGAACGGCGCCGGGGGCCGGCAACGTCATCTCCGCCAACCGCGGCGACGGGGTGCGCATCCGCGACGCCGGCGCGGACGGCAACGAGGTGCTCGGCAACTGGATCGGCACGAGCCGGACCGGCCGGCGCGAGCTCGGCAACGGCGGCAGCGGCGTCTACATCGACGGCGGCGACGCGAACCGCGTCGGCGACGACCAGGACGGCTCGCCGGTGAACACGATCAGGCACAACGGCGGCGACGGCGTCACCGTGGCGAGCGGCGACACCAACGCCGTCATCCGCAACGCGATCTCCGCCAATGCCGATCTCGGGATCGACCTCGCCGCCGACGGCCCGACGGCGAACGACCCGTCCGACCTCGACGCGGGCGCGAACGACCTGCAGAACGGCCCCGAGATCGACGCGGTGACGAGGACCACGGCCGAGTGGGAGCTCGAGACCCGGCCGGCGACCTCCTACCGGCTGGAGTTCTTCACCTGCGACGCGCCCGGGGCCGGCGAGGGAGCGGCCTATCTCGGCGCGATCCTCGCGGAGACCGACGCCAACGGCGACGCCGACGACATCACCGCGCTCCCGGCCCGCGTCCGGGCGGGCGAGCACGTGACGATGACGGCCACCGAGATCAGCCGCTCCCTCCAGCCGCTCGGCACGTCCGAGTTCGCGCCCTGCGAGGAGGTGCGGTAGCGCCGCTGGTCAGCACGGGTTGCGCGGGATCGCGGCGCGCAGCGACGTGCCGCTCCCGGCCGGGCTCGCCACCTCGAGCGTGCCGCCCAGCGCCTCGACGCGGTCCGCCAGGCCCCGCAGCCCGGTGCCCGTGGCCGGGTCGGCGCCGCCGACGCCGTCGTCGGACACCTCGACGAGGACGCTCGCGCCGTCCGCGGTGACGCGGACGCGCGCCGCGGAGGCGCGCGCGTACTTCGCGACGTTCGTCAGCGCCTCGGCGATCAGGTAGTACGCGGCCGCCTCGACGGGCTCGGGCAGCCGCCCGGCGGGCATCTCGGCGATCTCGACGGGCACCGGCGCCCGGCCCGCGAGCATCTCGACGGCGGCGCGCAGGCCGCGATCCGTGAGCACCGCCGGATGGAGCCCGCGGGCGAGCTCGCGCAGCTCGGCGAGCGCGAGGCCGAGCTCCTCGCCGGCGGCCGCGAGCGTGGCGCGCGCGGCCGCGGGGTCGTCGTCGAGCTGTCCGAGCGCGATGCGCAGGGACAGCGAGAGCGCGACCAGGCGCTGCTGCGCCCCGTCGTGGAGGTTGCGCTCCAGGCGGCGTCGCTCGACGTCCCCGGCCGTGACGATCCGCGCGCGCGACGCGGCGAGCTCCGCGAGCCTGGCGTGGAGCTCGTCGTTGAGGCGATGGACCTCCTCGTCCTGGGCCTTGCGCTCGGTGATGTCGGTGTAGGCGACGAGGTTGCCGACGATCTGGCCGGAGCCGTCGCGGACCGGGGCGGCCGCGATCGAGACCGGGACCAGCACGCCGTCCTTGCGCACGCGGACGGTCTCGTGGTCGTTGACCGCTTCGCCGGCGACCACGCGCGCGAACAGATCCTCGCTCTCGGCGCGTCTCCCGGGCGGCGCCATCGGGAGCCCGTCGCGGCCCAGCATCTCCTCGCGCGTCCAGCCGAAGATCCGCTCCGCCGCCGGGTTCCACAGGCGGATGCGGGTGTCCAGCCCGAACTCGACCAGGGCCAGCGGCGAGGAGTCGATCAGCGCCTGCAGCCGGAGCTCCTGCGCCCTGCGCTCGGTGATGTCGGTGTAGGCGACGAGGTTGCCGACGACCTGGCCGGAGCGGTCGCGCACCGGGGCGGCGGCGATCGAGACCGGGACGAGCACTCCGTCCTTGCGCAGGCGCACGGTCTCGTAGTCGTTGACGTCCTCGCCCGCGGCCACCCGCCGGAAGAGGTCCTCGCTCTCGGAGCGCTTGGCCGGCGGCGCCATCGGCAGGCCGCCGCGACCGAGCATCTCCTCGGCCGTCCAGCCGAAGATCCGCTCTGCAGCGGGGTTCCACAGGCGGATGCGGGTGTCCAGGCCGAACTCGACCAGCGCCAGCGGCGAGGAGTCGATCAGCGGCTGCAGCCGCTCCTCGTCCTCCGATCCGTGCTGCTCCGTGAGCCAGGGCTTGATGGCTGCGAGTCTACGGCCGGAGCGGCTGGAGCCGGAACGAGGACGTGCCGGTGTCGCAGGCCAGCCCGTCGATCGTCCCGGTCGCCTGGACGGTGAGCGCGATCGCCGCGGGCGAGACCGTTCCCGCGACCGTGCCGCTCCAGGCGCCCGTCCCGAGCCCGTGCGACGCGATGTCGAACGAGAAGGCGTCCGCCGTGCGCGCGAGCGTGGTCACCTGCGCGGTGCCCACGCGGATCTCCGCGACGGAGGCGCCGGGCGCGACGCACTGCGCCTCCCAGCTCACCCGCAGCGAGACGGTGTGCCCGGTCGTCACCGCCCATCCCTCGGCGCTGCTCTCGGGATCGTCCGGCGCGCCGAGGAAGGCGCGTCCGAGCCGGTCGAGGCCGGCGGCCGTCGCGCGCAGCTGCCTGCGCGACACCGTGCGCGGCGTGCCCGTCCCGAGGGAATGGATCAGCCCGTCCTCGATCCAGACGAGCGACCACTGCGTCGGCCCGAGGTGGCGCGTGAGCAGCCGGCCCGGATGCCCGCGCACGCGCGTGCGACGCGCCGTGAACCCCAGCCGCCGCGCGTCGCGCAGCGCGGCGCGCATCGTCTTGAAGCTGCCGCGCTCGAGCACGATGACCGCGTCCGGCCCGTCGGCCGCCATGCGCAGCCCGTAGCCGCGCCTCCGCCGGCTCCCCGACGTCGCGATGGTCCGGTCGAGCGGGGCGAGGCTCGGCGGCACCGTCGTGGGGACGAGCGGCGCGGGATGCAGCTGCCGCTCGGCGAGCTCCTGGTAGACGTCCAGGACGCCGGCCGACGCCGTGGCCGGAGCCGCCAGCGCGACGAGCGCGACCGCGCCGGCGCGGAGCACGAAGCGCAGCGCATCCGCTGCGGGCAGGTGGACGTCCTTCGGCATCGGGAGCTCCATCGGACGGGTGCCACGCGAACCTCCCAGACCCCGGCGGCCGGCGCAAGCCGGAGGCGGCTACGCCGCGTCCAGCCGGAGCGCATCGGCGTGCGCGATGTGGGCGAGCTCGCGCCAGATGAGCGCGAGGATCAGGGCGGAGCCGGCGAACGCGAACCAGAAGGGGGCGGTGACGCCCCAGATCCGCGCGACGACGCCGCCCACCGCCTGGCCGGCGACCATGCCGCCGAAGACGCCGATCATGTAGAGGCTGCCGACGCGGCCCTGCAGCGCCGTCGGCACGGCGCGCATCCGGACGGTGCTCGACGTCGTGCCCCACACGAACGCGTGGGCCCCGAAGGCGAACATGATCGGCATCGCCACCCACGCGGTCGTCGCGAGCGCCAGGCCCAGGTGGGTGAACGTCTCGACGAGGAGGCCGACGCGCATGATGTTCGCGAGGCTCGCGTGCCGCTCGAGCCAGTCGTAGCCCGCGATCCCGGCCATGCCCCCGACGGCGCCGACCGTCGTGAGCAGTCCGAAGCCGACGGCGCCGAGCCCCAGGCGCTGCGTCGCGTAGAGGACGAGGACCGACCACGCCGCGCCGAACGTGACGTTGAAGCTGACGATCGTGAGCGTGAGCGTGCGGACGGCGGCGTTGCCCCACGTCCAGCGGAACCCCTCGGCGATGTCGCGCCGGATGTGCGTGCGCCCGGCGGGCCTGGTCACCAGCGGCAGCCGCATCCGCGAGACGAGCAGCGCCCCGAAGGCGACGCACGCCGCCTGGGCGGCGAACGGCCACGCCATGCCGGCGGCGAAGAGCAGCGCGCCGAGCGCCGGGCCGGCGAGCTGGTTCGCGGTGAGGAACCCGGCCATGAGCCGCGCGTTGCCGATCCCGAGGTCCTCGCGCGCGACCACCATCGGCAGGAGCGTGCCGGTGGCGGTGTCGGCGAACACCTCCGCCGTCCCGAGCAGCAGCAGCACGACGAGCACGACGGTGACGCTCACGTGGCCGGTGACGACGGTGATGCTCAGGACGGCGAGCATGAGCGTGCGCGTGAGATCGACCGCGACGACGAGGAGCCGGCGATCCACGCGGTCGGCCAGGACGCCGGCGTACAGCCCGAACAGCAGCCACGGCAGCCGCTGGAGCAGCCCGCCCGACGCCACGAGCAGCGGGTCCTGGGTCTGCGAGGCGATCAGCAGCGGACCGGCCGCCAGGCCGATCCCGTCGCCGAGGTTGCTGATCCACGACGATCCGACGAGCCAGCGGAAGGAGGTCCCCATGCGGGAGGGGAGCAGCGCCTCGAGCGTTCGACCTGCGGACATGCCGCCCTCAGGATCCCGGATAACGCTCGCCGCGGCCGGCCGGCCGGCCCGGCCGCCGGCATGGGGGCGCCGCCCGAAAGGGCACGCCGCTCCGCACGCGTTGACCGGCGCCCGCGGAAGGAGTAGGACAGCGCTTGATCGCATGAGCCTGCTCGACCGCATCGTGTGCGTGTCGCCCCTCTCGAAGGATCTCGAGGGCGCGCTCGACCTCGTGCACTCCGAGCGGGAGCGGTGCCGGACGCTGCGGTGCAAGACGCTGGAGACCCAGCACCATCTCAAGCTCGCCGTCGCACGCCACGACTGCGACTCCGAGGCGGGTGCGCTCCTCGACGGCACGCTCGCCTCGGGCGACCTGGTGCACAAGTTCGCCGACGGCGACGGCAGCCGCCGCGGCGTGCACGAGGGGACGTTCCGCTGGAGCGGGTCCGGCACGCTCGCCGCCGGCACGCTGCGCGGCGTCACGAACGCGGGCACGCACCGCGCGCCGGCGTTCGACGCGTGCCAGAAGTGCGAGGACCCGGGCGTGATGGAGGGCCTGCTCGTCGGGACGATCCGGCGGGCGCGCGACCGGCGGCTGATGGGCTGCACCATCCAGGCGATGTACCGGCTGCGCTTCGATCCCTCCAGCGAGGGCGGCTCCGGCGGCGTGCGCGGGACGCTCGAGGGCGCCATCGTGTGCGACTGCCCGGACCGGCCGCCGCGCACGTGCGTCGAGCTCGCCGCGCTGCCGGTCGGCACCGGGCCCAACCCGCTCGTCGCGCAGGGCGTCTCCTTCGAGGTCCACGACCATACCGGCGCCCCGACGGCCGGCACCGACATCGAGACGCAGGGCGGGTCCACCGGCCTCGACGTCGGCTTCAGCCTCGACATCAAGCTGCCGCAGGCGTGCTCGGCGATCGAGGCGACGCTCGTCCACCTCTCGCAGCCGGCGACCCTGGAGGCGTTCAACAGCGACGGCAGCTCGGCCGGGACGGCCACGATGTCCGGCCCGCAGAACTCGCCCGAGACGCTCACGCTCACCGGCTCGTCGATCGAGCGCGCCACCGTGCGCGCCCCGGCCGACGAGACGCTGCTCCTGCGGCTCTGCTTCGAGCCGCTGCCGCGCTGAGCGCATCCCGGGCCGGTACCGTGCGCGAGGACGGTGTTCGTCCTGCTGCTCAACTACACCAGGCCGGTCGAGGAGATGGAGGCGCTCGCCGCGACCGCCCCGTTCGTCACCGGGGGCGTCGCCACCGTGCAGGTCGTGCAGTTCCGCGCCTCCCAGACCGCGGACGGGCTGGACGCCCTGGGCAGCCGGTGACCCTGCACCTCTTCGCGGGCATCCGCGTCAGTGACTACGGGGCGGCGAAGGCGTGGTACGAGCGCCTGCTCGGCGCAGAGCCCTCGTTCCTCCCACACGCGACGGAAGCCGTCTGGGAGCTCGCGGAGGATCGCTTCCTGTACATCCTGGAGGACGCTGAAGGCGCCGGCCGCGCGCTCCACACGGTCTTCGTCGACGACCTCGACGCGCGCGTCGCCGACATCGCGTCGCGCGGGCTCGAGCCGGACGAGCGAGTGACGTACCCGGGCAAGGCGCGCAAGGCCATCTACCGCGACGCCGACGGCAACGAGGTCAGCTTCGGCGGCCCGGACGGCTAGGCCGCGGGGCGCGCGGGCATGCGTGCGTCGAGGCCCTTGCCGTGGACGGGATCGCGGCCGGGGACGTGGACCTCGCACGACGTCGCGTGCGCCACGTACAGGCGGAGCGGCGCGCTCCCCCGCAGCTCCTCCGGTGCGAACGGCCGCGCGCCGGCGGTCGTCCGGAACGCCTCCGGGCATGCGGCCTCCAGCTCCTCGTCGGGTACCGGATGGGCCGTCGCCGCGAGGTAGACGGCCTCGCCCGCGCCGACGGGGACCGTGGAGTCGAAGATGACGATCCGGACGCCCGGCCGCTCGTGCACGTTGCGCGAGTGGTGCGCGCCGGGCGAGGAGACCCAGTAGAAGTCGGTGTACCGCGCGGCCGTGTAGTAGACGGGCGACAGGCGGGGCTCGCCGTCGGGATCGCGCGTCCCGAGCATCATGTAGTGATTGGCGTCGATCACCTTCCGCGCCATGGCGTCCAGGTCAGGATGGGACATGGGCGTGAGCCTAGGACCGGCGGCGGTCGCGTGCGGCGTCGCGCTCGGCGGCGCGGACGGCGCGCGCCTGGCCGGCGTCCATCCACAGCTCCCATCGTCCTGAGGGTGCGTCGCGCGCGTCGAGGAAGCGGTACGGGCGCGCGCCGCCGAACTCCAGCACGCGCATGCGCCCGGCGCCCCCGAGCACCGAGGCGATCCGGCGGCGCGGCCAGCCGAGCTCGTCCTCGATCGCGGGGAACGGCCGCGGCCGTCCGGGCGCCCGCGCGAGCGCGCCGAGCAGCTCGCGCATGAGATCGCTGCAGCGGTCGTGGAAGCGGGCGATCTGGCCCGGGTCGCGCATCGCGTTCTGGGGCGCGTGCTCGAGGGGAGGCACCGGCGCGACGCTATCCGGTCAGGAACAGGCGGCCGCGCGATCGAGCAGGAGCGTCCGCTCGCGGTCGTTGCGCGTGAGCGCCGCCGCGCGCTCGAACTCGGCGCGCGCCTCGTCGCTCCGGCCGAGCCGGGCGAGCAGGTCGCCGCGCACGCTCGGCAGCAGGTGGTAGCGGTCGAGCGCCCCGTCGGCGGCGAGCGCGTCGACCGCCCGCAGCCCGACCTGCGGGCCGAACGCCATGCCGATCGCCACCGCCCGGTTCAGCTCGACGACCGGCGAGCCCGCGACGCGCGCGAGCACCTCGTAGAGCGCAGCGATGCGCACCCAGTCGGTCTCGGCGGTGCTGCGCGCACGGGCATGGCAGGCGGCGATCGCCGCCTGCAGCGTGTAGGCGCCGGCGGGCCGGCCGAGCGACTCCGCGGTCGCGAGCGCGGCGAGCCCGCGGCGGATCAGCAGCCGGTCCCAGCGACCGCGGTCCTGGTCGGAGAGCAGGACCGGCGCGCCGTCGGGCCCCGTGCGCGACGCCTGGCGCGACGCCTGCAGCTCCATGAGCGCGAGCAGGCCGTGCACCTCGGGCTCGTCCGGCGCGAGCCCGGCGAGGACGCGGCCGAGCCGGAGCGCCTCCTCGAGCAGCGCGGGCCGGATCCAGTCGTCGCCCGCGGTCGCGGCGTAGCCCTCGTTGAAGATCAGGTAGACCACCTCGAGCACGGAGGACAGGCGCGGTGCCAGCTCCAGGCCCGAGGGCACCTCGAACGGCACGCCGGCGTCGGCGAGCGCCTTCTTGGCGCGCGTGATGCGCTGGCCCACGGTCGGCTCGGGCACCAGGAACGCGCGCGCGATCTCCGCGGTGCTGAGCCCGCCCAGCATCCGCAGGGTCAACGCCACCCGGGCCTCCGTCGCGAGGACCGGGTGGCAGCAGGTGAACATCAGGCTCAGCACGTCGTCGCCGATGTCGTCGTCCAGCTCGGCGTCGAGGTCGGGCTCCTCGGCCATGCCGAGCTCGCGCGCCATCTGCGCGTACTTGTCCTGGAGGGTCGTGCTGCGTCGCATGAGATCGATTGCGCGGTGCTTCGCGGTCGCCGTGAGCCAGCCGCCGGGGTTCGGGGGGATGCCCGTCCGGGGCCAGCGCTCGAGGGCGGCGACCACGGCGTCCTGCGCGAGGTCCTCGGCCACGCCGACGTCGCGCACCATGCGCGCGACGGAGGCGATCACGCGCGCGGACTCGATGCGCCAGATGGCGTCGATCCGCGCGC
Source organism: uncultured Solirubrobacteraceae bacterium (assembly GCA_963827335.1). Taxonomy (GTDB): domain Bacteria; phylum Actinomycetota; class Thermoleophilia; order Solirubrobacterales; family Solirubrobacteraceae; genus DASQMT01. The sequence goes on along the minus strand of CAWHAP010000015.1, from coordinate 374,961 downwards.
GCGTCGCCTGCGGCCCGCTACTCGGCGACGGTCTGCTCCGGAGGCGGCGAGGACAGCCGGCTCGCCGCCGCGATCTCCGGGCCGTAGTCGGACCCCTCGGCGATCCGCCGGACCTCGATCGTGCCCTCGCCGAGCGGCGCGCGCAACGCCCACTCGACGGCCTCCTCGTGCGAGCGCACCTGGATGATCCAGTAGCCGCCGACGAACTCCTTCGCCTCGGTGAACGGCCCGTCGGTGACCGTGGGGCCGCCCTTGCCCGAGAACGTCACGCGCGTGCCCGCCGAGGGTGGGTGCAGGCCGTCGAGCGCGAGGAGCGCGCCCGCCTTGGCGAGCTCCTCGTTGTACCTGTTCATCGCCTGGACGAGCTCGAGCGGCGGGGCGCCCCCGCCGGTCCGGTCCGAGTAGACGAACAGCATGAAGCGCATCCCATGAGTCTAGGCGGCGCCGGGGGTCAGCCGCAGGGACAGCATCCCGCCGCCGAGCGTCCTGGACTCCGCGACCTTCATGTCCCGCTGCTGCTTCGCGTCGCGGAACAGCTTGATGCCCTCGCCGCGCACGATCGGCGACACGAGCAGGTGGATCTCGTCGAGCAGGCCGGCGTCGAGCAGCCCCTGGATCAGCGTCGAGCTGCCCCAGACGAGCAGGTTCTGGTCCTGCTTGAGCTCGGCCGCCCGGCCGAGCGGGTCCGTGTCGACGATGTGGGAGTTGTTCCAGTCCGCCCGCTCGAGCGTGGTGGAGACGACGTACTTCGGCATCGCGTTGAACTTGTCGGAGAACCGGTCGCCGGAGCGCTGCGGCCACGCGGCGGCGAAGCCCTCGTAGGTGGTGCGCCCGAGCAGGAGCGCGTCGTGCTCGACCAGGACGGCGTCGTTGAGCTCGCCGGTGTCCTCGCTCTGGAACGCGCCGGACCACAGGTGCGGGTCCTCGACGACGTTGTCGAGCGTGATGAAGGTGATGGCGGTGATCTTGCCCATGAGGTGGTGCTCCTTCGGGGTCGGATTGGCTTCCTGTCTCCGCCACGAACGAGCAGGGCCGGCTTCGACACGGGCGGTCGAGTTGGCGCGTTGCCGCTCGCCGTCGCCCGGCGGCGACAATGTCGGTGATGGACGACGACGAGATCCTGGCCCGGCTCGATACGGACCCGGACGCCTTCGCCGTCCTCTACCGCCGCCACCTGGACGACGTCCTCGCCCGCGCGCCCGACCCGGGCGCGTGCGCCGAGGCCTTCGCCGCCGTGCTCGACCGCGCGGATCGGTACGACCCGGCGCGCGGGAGCGTCGCCGCCTGGTTGCAGGCGGTCGCCGGCGGGCGGCCCCGCGACCGCGCCCGCCGACGGCTCGGGATCGCGGCGCTCCCGCCAGGCCCGGGCTTTGCCGAAGCGCTCGAGGAGGAGCTGGTCGAGGCCGCGCGCTTCCGCGCCGGGCGCCGCCGCCGCCGCCGGCCCGCGGTGCCGCGGGTCCAGCTCCGTTGGGCGCTCGCCGCGCTCCTGGCCGCCGTCGCGCTCGCGGCGGCGGTGCTCGCGCTCGGCGGCGGCGACGACCCGCCCGTGCGCGTCGTCGCGACCGCGCCCCCCGGCGGCTTCGCGCTCGCCCTTCCCGGGATGCAGGGGCCGACGCCGTGCGGCCGGCCCCAGCGAGCCCGCATCGCGGCGAAGGGCGGCTTCGCCGCGTTCGCGCTGCTGCGCCGGCCGCAGCGGCTGCGCGACCCGCTCCAGCGCATGCGCGCCTCGTTTCTGCCGATCCGCGACTACGACCCGCAGGCCGTCCGGCGTCCGTCAGGCGTGCGACTCACCTCCGTCGTGCGCGTCGTGCCGACGACCGCGGTCGTCCGCGGCCGCTGCGGCGGGGACGGCGGCCTGGGCCTGTGCCTCGTCGTCGACGAGCGCGCGCTGCGCTGCTTCACGACGACCGAAGCGCGTGCGGGGCGCGGGCTGGCGCGCACGCCGCGCGGCACGGTGGTCGGCATCGTGCCCGACGGGATCGAGCGCGTGACCGTGGCGGGCGCACCGACGGCCGTCGTCGAGAACGTCTACGAGGCGCAGCCGGGCCGGGAGGTCGGCGACCGCGTCGAGGTCCGCTTCACGCGGACCGGCGCGAGCGGCTGCGAGCGAACGGTCGCGCCCGCCTTGACCGCGCGCGTGGCAGCGCTGCGCGCCCCGCCGGGCGGCAGGGTGCCGGCGGCCGCGCGCGGCGTCCTGCAGCAATACGACTGGCCGGCCGACGCGATCGTGGCCGGCGGCGCACGGCGCTGGGGCGAGGACCGAGGCGTCAGCTTCTGGGTCGTCCCCGTGGCCGCCGACGCCCCCGGCCGCTGCGCCCCGGCCGACCGTGCGTGCGTGGTGGCCGTCACTGCGGCCGCCGACGCCGATGCGCAGTGCTCGTTGTTCGGCACGGTCGACGAGCAGTGGCGGCTCGTGCCGCTGGGGCCGCGGCGTACGGCGCTCTACGGCACCGTGCCGGACGAGGTGACCGGCGCGCGCGTGACGTTCGGGGATCTCGTCCTGCGCGTGCCGGCGCGGGCGAACGTGCTGGCCGGCGTGCTCCCGTTCCCGCTGCTCTTCACCAGGCAGCCACGCGTCAAGCTGCTGCGTGAGGCCCGGCCCGCCGGATGACGGGCCGGGCCGGGCCGGGAGTGGCGCTTGACTACGGGCAGTTCACGATCGTGTTCGCGCCCGGGCCGCCGTCGCACACGGCGTCGACGCCGGCGTTGCCGTTGAGGTTGTCGTCGCCCACGCCGCCGAGCAGGTCGCCGTAGAGCTTGTCGACGCCGCGCCCGCCGTCGAGCGTGTCGTTGTCCTTGTCGCCCTCGAGCCGGTCGTCGCCGTCGCCGCCGTCGAACGTGTCGTCGCCGCCGCCGCCGCGCATGTCGTCGCGGCCGCTGCCGCCGATGAACGTGTCGTTGCCCTCGAAGCCCAGCGAGAAGTCGGGGCCCGATCCGCCGCGCAGGATGTCGTCGCCGCCCCCGCCGCGGACGTCGTCGTCGCCGGCGCCGCCGTCGACCCGGTTGGGCGCGTTGTCGCCCACGCCGTCGCCGCCGCCGTGCGCGAGGTCCGTGCCCGGGCCGCCCTTGACGATGTCGCTGTCGATGCCGCCCAGCGCCTCGTCGTCGCCCGTCCCGGCGGCGATCCGGTCGGTGCCGGCCTCGCCGTGCACCTGGTCGGCGCCGGCCCCGCCGGCGAGGATGTCGCCGTCCTCCTCGCCGTGGATGACGTCGGCGCCGCTGCCGCCGGCGACGCGATCGTCCCCGGCGCCGGCGCAGATGACGTCGCCCTCGCCGAGGCCGCGGATGGTGTCGTTGCCGCCCAGGCCGCGGATCAGGTCGCGGCCGGGTCCGCCGACGAGCACGTTGGCCTGGTCGTCGCCCGTGATCTGGTTGAGGGGCGGGAGCAGGAGCTCGGCGAAGGTACAGGCGTCGAGCACGATGGGGCCGGCCGGGATCGGCGTGGGGCCACCCGGCAGCAGCGGGCCCTCGAGCGGGACCTGCGGCCCGGTCTGCGGCGGGGCGGGCACCTGCGTCGCGCTCGCGGCGCCGGTGCCCACGAGGGCGGTGACCGACGCGGCGGCGAGCGCGACGGAGATGAGCTTGGATCGGTACATGGGGCTGCCCCTTCCTGGGGAGGTGGTGAGGGTGGTCACCGGGCATGACCCGCAGCCCCGCGGGAAGGTTGGCCGGTTGCCGTCAGCGCGGCAGCGCCTCGAAGATGCGCGTGACGACGATCGGCTCGACCGGGTCGATCAGCGCCGCGCCGATCGAGCGCTCGTCGGGCCACCCGGCGGCCAGCATCCGACGGCCGGCGCCGGCTGCGTCGTAGGGCGTGCGGCGCAGCTCGGGCTCGCCGTGCTCGACCCAGAGCCAGCGCGCGGCGCCGTCGCCCTCGTACGGGAGGCCGACGCTGCCGGCGTTGACGAATCGCACGCCGCCGACGCGCCGGTCGTCCTGCTGATGCGTGTGGCCGGCCACGACCAGCCGGCACGCGACCCCGGCCAGCGCCTCCTCCCAGCGTTCGGGGCCGGAGAGCCGGGTCAGCATCTCGTCGTCGCGGCGCGGGGTCGCGTGGCAGAAGAGCACGCCGTCGAGCTCGACCGTCAGCGGATGCGCGCCGAGCGCGCCCGCCTCCGCGTCGCCGAGCTCGGCGGCGCTGGCCGCCGCGGTCACGGCGGCGAGGTCGCCGTCCGGCGGGGCGGCCGCGCCGACCGCGGCCGCGACCTCGCGCTCGCCGTTGCCGCGGATCCAGTGCACCGGCGCGTCGAGCGCGGCGAGCCGTGCCAGCGTCGCGGCCGCGAACGGCCCCGGGACGGCGTCGCCGCCGACCAGCACGGCATCCGGCCCCGCGGCGCGCGGATCGGCGAGGACGGCGTCCAGGGCGTCGGGATTGCCGTGGATGTCGTACAGCGCCAGGATCCGCACGCCGCGAGGATACGTCCCGGTCAGCGGACGACGCGGTAGCGCAGATGCGTCACGTCCTGGCTGTCGCCGATCGACAGCGGGCCCTCGAGCACGACGGGCGCGCCGGCCACCGTGGCGAAGAACGGCCGGCCGCCGCCGAGCAGCACCGGGACGAGGTCGACCCAGATCTCGTCGAGCAGGCCCGCCGCGAGGCACTGCTCGGCGATCTCGCCGCCGTTGACGCCGACGACCTTCTCGCCCGCCAGCTCGTGCGCCTTCGCGACGGCGGCCTCGATGCCCTCGGTCACGAACACGAAGTGCTCGCCCTCCTGCTCCCAGCCGTCCGGGACGCTGTGGGTGAGCACGACGACCGGCACGCCCATCGGGTGCTGCCCGTGCCAGCCGTCGGTGAAGTCGAACAGCTTGCGGCCGACGACGAGCGCCCCGGTCCGGTCGAGCAGGGCGCGGAGGTGGTCCGCGGTCACCTGGTTCGTCCGCGGGCTCAGCTCCGGGTCGGCGAACGGGGTCTCGATGTCGCCGTTGCGATACCACTTGAACAGGTGCTCGAAGCCGGACTCGCCGGGGCCGGCGATGTAGCCGTCGATGGACATGCTCGCGCCGGTGTAGACGTTGCTCATGGTGTCCTCCTGGGGAGTTCGGGGAGTGCGTGCGTCCGGTGAGACGACGCACGCCCGGAAACTCATCGGTCGGATCTCAGGCGTCGAGGATGCGGCGCTTCTGCTCGGCGAACTCCTCGTCCGTGAGCAGGCCCTGGGCCTTCAGCGCGGCGAGCCGCTCGAGCCGGCCGAGCGTGTCGTCGTCCTCGCCGGCGTCGCCGGCCGCCCCGGGGGCCGGCACCCCTCCCGCGACCGCCTCCGGGTCGAGCCCGAGCATGCGCAGCTTCGCGCGCTGCTCCTCGGTCAGCTGGCCGCCCGAGAGGTTGACGACGTTGACGTTCGCGCCGTCCAGCCCGGCGAGCCCGCCGCCCCCGCCGCCGCGCATCGCCTCCGCGAGCTGCTCGGCGCTCCGCTGCGCGCGCTTGTCGGAGCGCTCGACCTCGTCCCAGAGGATCTTGTACCGGGTCGGGTCGGACGGGTCCAGGCTCACGGGCAGGGTCATGCCCGGGCGCGGCCAGCGCTTGTTGTGCACGAGGCCCTTGAACGCCACCGCGGTCGGCGGCACCCCGTCGGCCGAGACCACGAGCTGCATGCTGCACATCGCCATCACGCCCTCGTGGTAGCCCGTCGCGGACACCACCTGGGCGACGCCGCGGACGCCGCCCGGGACCCCGCCGTCGCCGCCGAACAGCTTGCCGAGCAGACCCATGGGCGGACCCTATCCGGGTCCGCGGGAGACTGCGAATGGCGGCTCGTCCGTGGGCGTGACGGCGGGCGCTCCACGAACGTCAACGGCCGCGTGGAGGGCAGCGTGAGTGGGGGCGGTGCATCACGCCCGGGCGTTTCTCGCCGCTCGCTCGCTCGTCAGCCTCCGGTCACGTCCCTCCGCACGAAGACGGCGAGGCCGGCCGCGAGCGCCGGCAGGGCGTAGAGCGCCGAGACCCATGCCGAGCGCACGACCGGCGCCCAGTCGATCGGCTCGCGCAGGAAGCCCTGCCACGCGTCGAACTGCGTCGAGAGGAGGTACGGGTCCAGCCACGACAGTCCGCCGATGGCGCCGAGCACCTGCATGATCACCGAGATCATGAGCGTGGCCACGATCGCCGCCGCCGAGTTGCGCGTGACCACGGAGAACAGCAGCGCGATGCTCGCCATCGCCGCCACCGGCATGCAGTACGCGAGCGCCCCGGCACCCGTCAGCACGACCGCGCGCCCGACCCCGATCTGCGAGCCCGAGAGCGTCGTGAGCGGGTCCAGGCCGAACGCGATGCCGCCCGCGGCGAGCCCGGCGACCACGCACAGCAGGACCGCGAGGACCGCGTAGGCGAGCGCCGCGACCGCCTTGGCGGTGAAGATCTGCCAGCGGTCGACCGAGCGGGTGAGGATCGTCTTGAGCGTGCCGTGGTTGTCCTCGGAGGCGACGATGTCGCCGGCCACGAGCGCGGTGATCAGCGGGAACAGCCAGAGCGCGCCGAAGAACAGCACGACGAGCGGCACCGCGAGCCCGGTGTCGCGCACGTAGGCGCCGAGGGGCACGTCGTCCGGCGCGCCGCTCTCGTCGGCGAGCATGCCGATCACGAAGATCAGCGGCACGGCCACGGCGGCGCCGAGCCCGATGTAGGTCCGCTTCTGGGCGATCAGCTTGCGGATCTCCCAGCGCAGGACGGTGCCGACGCCCGGGCGTCGCGGGGCGCGGCGCGCCCCTGCCTCGGCGCGCGTCATCGTCACGGCTTCGGCGCTCATGCCGCCACCTCCTCCGTCATGCGGAAGAACAGCTCCTCGAGCGACGCGCGCTGGGGCACGAGCGCGACGATGCCGACGCCCTCCGCCGCGAGCGCCAGCGAGAGCCCGGAGGCGGCCGCCTCGCCCGCCGCGAAGGTGACCTCGCCGTGCTCGCCGCGGGCCACGTCGGCGATGCCGTGCCGGCCGCGCGCGATCGCGGCGGCCCGGTCGTCGTCCGTCGTGCGCAGGGCGTAGCGCCCGGCGGCGGCGTCGATCAGCTCGGCGAGGTCGCCCTCGTAGACCTTGCGCCCGCCGCGCACGATGGCGACGCGGTCGCACAGCTCCTCGACCTCGCCCATCAGGTGGGAGGAGAGCAGCACGGTGATGCCCTGGTCGGCCAGGCGCCGGATCAGCCGCCGCATGTCGCGCATGCCGGCCGGGTCGAGCCCGGTCGTCGGCTCGTCGAGCAGCAGCAGGCGGGGCGCGCGCAGCAGCGCGCCGGCGATGCCGAGCCGCTGGCGCATGCCGTGCGAGTAGCCGCCGACCTTGTCGCCGGCGCGATCGGCGAGCTCGACCGTGTCGAGCGCCTCGCCGATCCGGCCCTCCGCGCCGTCGCCGTCGAGCGCGGCCACGAGCTGCAGGTTGCGCAGCCCGGTCAGGTACGGGTAGAAGCGCGGCGCCTCGACGAACCCGGCGACGCCGTCGAGGGCGCGCGCCCCCTCCTCGAGGGGGTCGCGCCCGAACAGCCGCGCGCTGCCCGCGTCGGGCCGGATCAGGCCGAGGAGCATGCGCAGCGACGTCGTCTTGCCGGCGCCGTTGGGGCCGAGGTAGCCGTAGACGTCGCCCTCGCGCACCGACAGGTCGATGTGGTCGACCGCGGTGAGGTCGCCGTAGCGCTTGACGAGCCCGGAGGCCTCGATCGGAGGCGCGCTCATCGCAGCCCCCTGGCGACGTTCTCGGCGGCGACGGGCGGGACGAGGCCGGCGACGGTGTACGCGACGCCGCCGCGCTCGAAGGTCACGATCGTCCCGAGCGCCGTGGCGAGCTCGGTGCCCGTCGCGCCGTCGACGTTGACCTGCGGCAGCCGGCCCGCGATCGGGTCGGCGTCGCCGGCCGCGCGCTGGAAGACGAGCACGGAGCCGAGCCCGCTCCCGTAGACGCTGACCGCGCCCAGCTCGCCGCCCTGCCGGGTCAGGCGCACGTCGGTGCGGTCGAGTCCGGCCAGCGAGGCCGGCGCGGCGAGCTCGAACGGGAGCCGGGCGGCGACCGCGGCGGCACCGCGGACGCGCGTGGCCCCGGCCTGCCCGCCGCTCTCGACGGGCGGGTCGATCTCGGTGACGCGCGTCCCGGCGGGCGCCTGCACGCGCAGGTCGGAGGACGGGACGTCGCCGTAGGCGACGTCGGTCGCCTCGAGCTCGAGCACCGGGTCGCTGTCGCCCTGCGCGTACACGGCGGCGCGCAGCGGGACCCCGCGCGCGGCGTCCCAGGCCAGCTCGGCGGCGCCGAGCAGCCCGCCGTCGTCCTTGGGCGCGATCCGCACGGTGTAGCTGGGCCGGCCGCCGGTGGTGCCGGGCCGCGCGCCCGACAGGGTCCACGCCTGCGCGAGGCGGTCCAGACCCTGGCGCACGTCGGCGAGGCTCACGTCGCCGTGGTCGGCGCCGGAGTGGCGGCCGCCCGGGAGCGTGCCCGCGTAGACCTGCTTCGAGGCGGCGTCGTAGACGCGGAAGGAGTCCTCGTCGATCGCGATCTGCGCGTCGCCGGCGCTCGACTGCAGCTCGAGCCGCGCCTGGCCGCCGCCGCCGATCCAGACGCGGCCGGACGCCCCGGCGGCGAGCGGGGAGACGCCGCCGCCGGGGAGGGAGCCGGCCGGGATGAGGGCGTTGGTGAACGTGACGCGGGCGCGGACGCCGGCGACGCGGGGGGCGTCCGCCGCGTCGTGCAGCGCCTGGGCGAGCGGCTTCGGCGGCGGCGCCGCGGGGTCGCCGCCGAGCGCGGCCTGGGCGATCCCGCCGCTGATGGCGAGCGCCGCGACGGCGCCGGCGAGGGCGCGGAGGCGGCGTGAGGAGATGGTTCGGAGTCGTCGCATGGGGAGGTGCCTTCCTGGGGAGATGGTGACGGTTCTACGGGCGGGGCTTGAGAGATCTCTGAGAGGCGTCAGGCCGGTTGCAGGACCACGACGGGGAGCGGGCGGTCCGTGCGGCGCTGGTAGCGGTCGAGCGGGGCGGCGGCGGCGATCTCCCGCCACAGGCGCGCGCGCTCGTCGCCGTGCGCCTCGGACGCGACGACGCGCACGCGGTGGGACCCGAGGTCGGCGACCCCCGCGCCCGCGGCGCGCAGGTTGAGCCACCACGCGGGGGCGCGCGCCGCGCCCGCGTTGGCCGCCACCACGACGAAGCCGTCGCCGTCCGGCAGGTAGGCGAGCGTCGCGACGCGCCGCTCGCCCGTGCGGCGCCCGGTGGTCTCGAGCACGAGCAGCGGCATGCCGAACCAGCGCCGGAGCAGCCCGAGCCGCACGCGCCGCAGCAGCGCGCCGTGGGCTGCGGTGGCGCGGCGCGTCGCGCGCGGCGTGCGCACGGCGACGCCGCTCACGGCGGCCAGCGCGGCGCTCACGCCGGCACCCCGGCGCGCGCCGGCAGCTCGAGGCGGGCGGACTCGGGATCGATCACGCGCTCGCCGCGGTTGCGGGCCAGGAGCGACCACGTCCAGCGCGTGACCGTCACGAGCCGGTTGCCCCATCCGACGAGGAAGCCGACGTGGACGAGCGCCCAGACGAGGAACGCGAGCGCACCCGTCACGCGCATCCCGAAGGCGACGCCGACGGCGCGCCCGCGCCCGATCACGGCGAGGGAGCCCTTGTCGAGGTAGCGGAACCGGCCCTCGGGCGAGCGGCCGGCGAGCCGGCGCCGGACCGTGTACGCGGCGTGCCGTCCCTGCTGCATCGCGGCGGGGGCGATCGCCGGCACGCGGGCGAGCGCGACCATGTCGCCGATCGCCAGCACCTCGGGGTGGCCGGGGAGCGTGAGGTCGGCGCGGACGCACAGCCGCCCGGCGCCGTCGAGCTCGGCGTCCGCGGCCTCGGCGAGCGCGGCGGCGAGCGGGGACGCGGAGACGCCGGCGGCCCACAGGACCGTGCGCGCCGGGACGTTCCGCAGCCCGCTGGGATCCAGCGTCGTCACGCCGTCGGCGTCGATGCCGGTCACCCGCGCGCCGGTGCGGACGGTGACGCCGAGGCGGTCGAGGTCGCGCGCCGCGCGCGCCCCCAGCTCGGCCGGGTGGTCGGGCAGCAAGCCGGGCCCGGCCTCGAGCAGCGCGATGCGCGCCGCCGCCGTGTCGACCGCGCCGAAGTCGGGCCGCAGCGTGCGGCGGGCGAGCTCGGCGATCTGCCCGGCCAGCTCGACTCCGGTGGGCCCGCCGCCGACGACCGCGAAGGTCATCCAGGCGTCGCGCTCCTCCGGGTCGGCGGCCAGCTCCGCGCGCTCGAAGGCGCCGAGCACGCGCGAGCGCACCCGACGCGCGTCGGCGAGCGACTTGAGCGGCGACGCGAGCGCCGCCCACTCGCCGGGCGGGGCGCCGCGCGCGCCCGCGGCGACGATCAGCGTGTCGTAGCCGAGCGCGAGCGGCTCGCCGTCCGGGCCGGTGGCGTGCACGGTGCGTGCCTCGAGGTCGAAGCCGCCGACCTCCGCGAGCAGCACACGGGCGTTGTCCTGCCGGCGCAGGACGCCGCGCAGCGGCGGCGCGATCTCGCCCTCGGTGAGGATGCCCGACGCCACCTGGTAGAGCAGCGGCTGGAACAGGTGATGGTTGGTGCGGTCGACCAGCGTGACCTCGACCGGGGCGCGGCGCAGCGTGCGCGCGGCCGCGAGGCCGCCGAAGCCGCCGCCGACGATCAGGACGCGGTGGGGAGGGTCGCCGTCAGGTGCTCGTCTTCTCATGACCGGCGGTTCTACGGGCCGGTCTTGAGACATCCGTGAGAGCGGGCAGCTCGAGCGTGAAGCGCGCGCCCTGCACCAGCACCCGCCCGCCGTGGCGCTCGGCGATCGCGCGCACGATGGCCAGGCCGAGCCCGGATCCCTCGCCGCGCGCGCCGCTCCCGCGCCAGAACCGCTCGAACGCGCGCGCCGCCTCTGCGGGCGGGAGTCCGGGCCCCTCGTCGGCGACGCTGACCCAGGCGATGCGGCCGTCGCCGCCGGCGGCGAGCTCGATGCGCCCGTCCTCGGGGCCGTGCTTGCGCGCGTTGCGCACGAGGTTCCCGATCGCGCGCTCCAGCGCCGGAGCCTCGCCGCGGACCACGGCGGGCCCGGCGGGCGCCGCGCACCGGGCGCCGGGGTCCGACGCCGCGGCCGCGCGCGCCAGCTCCGCGAGGTCGACGGGCTCGCCGCGCACCGGCGCCGACGCGTCCTCGCGGGCGAGCGCGAGCAGGTCGTCGAGCAGGCCGCTGAGCCGCTCGACGTCGGCCGCGACGTCGGCGAGCGCGTCCGCGTCGGCGCCGTGGCGGACGAGGTAGGCGACGTTGCCGCGGAGCGCGGTGAGCGGCGTGCGCAGCTCGTGCGACGCGTCGCCCACGAAGCGCTGCTCCGCCGCCCGTGCGCGCTCGAGCGAGGCGAGCATGCCGTTGAGGGTGCCCGCGAGCTCGCCCACCTCGTCGCGCGCGACGGGGATCGGGAGCCGCGCCGACGCGTCACCGCTGCGCTCGATCGTGCGCGCGCCCGCCGAGAGCCGGCGCAGCGGGCGGAGCGCCCCGGCCCCGAGGAGCGTCGCCAGCAGCGCGCCGACGGCGGCCGCGGCGATCGCGCCGATCGCGACGAAGCGCCGCGTCGTGGCGAGCGTCGCCTCGATCTCCGTCTCGGTTCCCGCGACCACGACGGCGCCGCCCGCCGCCGGCCCGCGCCCGAGCTCCCCGAGCGGCGCCGCGTAGACCCGGATCGGCGCGTCGCCGAGCACGTCGTCGCCGTAGCCGGCACGGCGGTCGACGCGGGCCGCCCGCGCCGCGCCGCGGTCGGGCAGCACGCGGCTGCCGAGGCCGCTCGAGCGCGCGACGAGCCGGCCGCGCGCGTCGACGACCTGCACGAACAGCGAGCTGCCGCCGAGCCGGCCCTCGAGCGAGCCGGGCTGGTCGAGCACCGCGGGCGTCGTCGCGGCGAGGCGGGCGACCTCGACGGCGCGGGCCCGGAGCGCGCGGTCGAGCGCGTCCTCGAGCTGCGCGTCCAGGCGGGCGAGCACCGCGACGCCGAGCAGGACGACGGCGACCGCGATCGCCGCGACGGCGCCCGCGGCGAGCCGCGTCCGGAGGCTGAAGCGCCTCACGCGTCGAGCCGGAAGCCGACGCCGCGGACGGTGTGGATCAGCGGCGGGGCTCCGAGCTTGCGCCGCAGGTAGGCGACGTAGCGGTCGACGACGTTCGCGCTCGCCTCCGCCTCGCCGCCCCAGACGCGCTCCAGCGCGACCTCGCGCGTGACCACGCCGCGCGCGTTGCGCATCAGCAGCTCGAGCAGCTCGGCCTCGCGGCGGGTGAGCCCGAGCTCGCGCCCGCCGCGCCGTGCCATGCCGCTCGCCGGCTCGAGCGCGAGGTCGGCGAAGGCGAGCTGCTCGCCCGGCGGCTGGTTGCGGCGCAGCAGCGCGCGCACGCGCGCCGTCAGCTCCTCGACCTCGAACGGCTTGACCAGGTAGTCGTCGGCGCCGGCGTCGAGCCCGGCGACCCGCTCGGCGAGCGCGTCGCGCGCGGTCAGCAGGAGGATGGGGACGCTGTGGCCCTTCGCCCGCAGCCGGCGCGTGACGGCGAGCCCGTCCACGCCGGGCATGGCGACGTCGAGCACGATCGCGTCGGGCATCGAGCGCTCGACCGCGGCGAGCGCGGCGCCGCCGTCGGGCGCGGAGGCGATCGCGTACCCCTCGGCACCCAGCGTGCGCTCCAGCATGCGCCGGATCCTGGCGTCGTCGTCGACCAGCAGGACGACTTCCTGGCCCATCGGACCGAGTCTAGGCGGCGCGCGCGTCCGGGCGCGGTGCGCTTCAGAGCCAGTCGACGACGGCGTCGATGGTCAGCGCGCCGCGCGCCCGCGCGACCGACACCCGGTGGTGGCCGTCGCGGATCGCGAAGCCGTCGCCGACCGGCGTGACCGAGATCGGCGGCAGCACCGCGCCGCGGTGCTCGGCCAGCCACACCCGCTCCCAGCGGGCGCGGGCGAGCGGTGCGGGGCGGAAGCTGCTGTCGAACTGGGCGGCCCGGCTGGGCTCCATGGTGCCGTTGATCGCGTCGATGGGGATCTCGCGGATCCCGCCGCGCACGGGCGCGGTGCGCCGCGCGGCCGCGGCGTCGTAGACGCGCAGGCGGGAGCACACGGCGCAGCGCCGCAGCCGGCTGATCAGGGATGCGCGGCGCCGTTCGCGGGCGAGGCGCGCGAACGCGCGCTGGGCGTCGATCCGGCTCGATCCGGTCAGGAGCATGAGGGACCTTCCTGGGGAGGGGGAGGTGCGGTGGTGGAGCGGACGATCAGCTCGGCGGGGAGGAGGACCGAGCCGCGGTCTTCGGGGTCGAGGAGGAGCCGGACCGCGGCGGCGCCCTTCTCGTCGTGGGGTTGGCGGACGGTGGTGAGCGGCGGGGAGGCCGCGGCCGCGTCGGCGACGTCGTCGAAGCCGATCACGGACAGCTCGGCCGGCACGGACACGCCGCGCTCGGCGGCCGCGTCCATCACGCCGAGCGCGAGGAGGTCGGAGAACGCGAGCACCGCGGTGGGCGGCTCGGGCAGGTCGAGCAGCTTGCGCCCCGCGATCAGGCCGGTCGTGCGGTCGTGCCCCGGACCGCTGGCGGTGGGGACCGAGCCGTCGAGGCCGACGGCCTCGAGGCCCGCCCGCCAGCCGGCGAGGCGCTCGCGGCCGACGAAGTAGAGGCTGTCCTCCTGCGCCTCGTCGAGCGACTGCGCGCCGTGCGCCCAGCCCATGACGATCGCGAACCGGCGGTGGCCGAGCCCGGCGAGGTGCTCGACCATCGCCTGCGCGCCGCCGCGGTCGTCGACGTTCACGCCTGCGGCGTCCGCGAGCGGCTCGTGGTCGATCAGCACGTAGGGCAGCCGGCGCTCCTGCACGGCGCGCAGGCGGGCGTCGTGGCGCGTCACGGAGTACAGGACGAAGCCGTCGACGAGCGCCGTGCGGACGAGCACGTCGTCGGCGCCCGCCAGCAGCGGGACGAGCGTCATGCCCAGCCCGCGCGCCTCGCACTCGGCGGCGACGCCGAGCAGCAGGCCGGCGGTCGCCGGGTCGGTCAGTGCGGCCGTGAGCGAGTAGTCGAAGACGACGCCGAGCGCGCCGGTGCGCCCGCGGGCGAGCGAGCGCGCCGCGGGGTCGGGCCCGTTGTAGCCGAGCTCGCGCGCGGCCACGAGGATCTTCTCGCGCAGGCCGGGGGACAGCTGGTCGGGGCGGTTGAACGCGTTCGAGACGGTCATCCGCGAGACGCCGACGTGCTGGGCGACGGTGGCGAGGGTGGGGAGCTTGTGCGTCTTGGTCGCCATGCTCATCTGTACCGGTAAAGACTTTACCGGTACAGACGCGGATCCGTCAAGCGTGAGGCGTCAGGCGGCGGACGGGCGGCCGGGCTCCGTCACGTCGTAGAAGAACGGGACGGGCAGCTCCTCCCCGCCCGGGTCGACCGCGACGGTGAGCGCGGCGACCCAGTCGTCGCGCCGCGACGGGGGGACGTCGAAGGCGATCGTCACGCGGTCCCCGGTCCGCGTCACCTCGACGTCGAACGGCTGGGGTGGCGCGACCGCCGCCTCCTCGACGGTCGAGCGGTGCCCGTCGGCGATGTCGCGCGCCCGCTCGTGCAGGCGGTCCGGCTGCGTCCACTGGTCCTGGCGCGCCGGGCTGCGCGGCCCGCCCTTGCCCCAGCGGCCGGGCCAGGACAGCCACGGCTCGGCCTCCACGGGGATGAGCTCGGGCCGGACCGACTGCCCGGGAAGGCAGCGGTCGTCGAGCTTCGTGAGCAGCCCGAGCCCGGGGCGGGCCAGGCTCTTCCAGCGGCCCGGGCGCGGGTAGGACGCGTGCGAGCCCAGCGCGACGTAGACGTCCGGGATGTCGACGCCCCAGGCCTCCTCGGCGGGATCGACCTTGAACGCGTAGTCGTGCGCCGCGAACGTCGCGCGCGTCGGCGCGGAGCCACCCTCGGGGACGAAGAGCTGGATCATCTCCCAGTCGCCGGGGTGGAGCCCGAGGCCGAGCACCCCGGTGGCGCTGCGCACGGTCGGGATGCCCTTCGTGCTCGCGAAGTAGAAGAGCCAGTACTGCAGCCAGTGCCCGTCGTCGCGGCTCGGCGCGATGCGCCCGTAGACCCGGTTGGCGTGGTCGGCCGTGGCGTGCCCGCGGCGCCCGTCGGCGATCCACTCGAAGCCCGGGTCGAGGTGGTCGTCCGCGGTCGCGCGCGCGCCGGTCGGGTACGTCTTCGGGTGCAGGAAGGCGAGGTCGAGCCGGCGCGCGGGGTCGTCGTGGCCGGCGGCCGCGTGCACCTCGCCGTCGGCGCCCACGAGACGGGTCCCGTAGGGCAGGCACGGGCCGTCGCGGTAGTCGTTGCCGAGCATCACCTCGACGGCGTCGGCGAACAGCGTCTCCTGGCGGTCGTAGTGGAGCCGCGGGCGCAGGTCGTGCAGGAGCTCCGGGAGCGTCGGCACGGCACGACCCTAGTCCCGTGCGCGGGGCGACTGCAAGCGCCGGGAATACGGCGGGCCTCGCGCGCGTCTCGTCCTCGTTCACGTTTCCGAGGGAAAGGGACGTCCATGAGGACCCCTCCGCAGGATGCCCGGGCGGCGGAGGCCGCGACGCTGCCTCAGGCCGACGCGAGCACGCTCGTCGACGCCGTCGAGCTCGAGGCGAAGGTCAAGGAGATGTACGGGCGGGTCGCCCGCGAGGACGAGGCGGAGCTGCACTTCGAGGTCGGCCGCGGCGTCGCCGAGCGGGTCGGCTACCCCGCCGCGCTGCTCGACGCGGTCCCGGCCGAGGCGCTCGCGTCGTTCGCCGGCGTCGGCCATCACCTCGACCTCGCGGCGCTCGTCCCCGGCGAGAGCGTGCTCGACCTCGGCTCCGGCTCGGGCACCGACGTGTTCTGCGCGGCCGCCCTCGTCGGCCCGGCCGGCCGCGTCCTCGGCGTCGACTTCACGCGCGAGCAGCTGGCCAAGGCCACGCGGCTGCGCGACCGCGACGGCATCCTGCAGGCGGGCTTCGTCGAGGCGGCCATCGACCGGCTGCCGTTCGAGGACGGCACGTTCGACGCCGTCATCTCCAACGGCGTGATCAACCTGTCGGTCGCCAAGCAGCGCGTGTTCGCCGAGGCCGCGCGGGTCCTGCGGCCGGGCGGCCGGCTCGTGGTCGCCGACATCGTGAGCGGCAGGCCGCTGAAGGAGCACACGCGGCGCAACGTCGAGCTGTGGGCCGCGTGCATTGCCGGGGCGATCCCGCGCACGAGCTATCTCGAGGCCATCGAGGCCGAGGGGCTCGTGGTCGGCGAGGTGCGCCGCAACGACTACGGCTTCGTCTCCGAGCGGGCGCTCGACGCGTGCAGCACCTACGAGGTGCAGAGCATCTCGCTCGTGGCGGTCAAGCCCGGCTGACCGCGGACCGCCGGGCGTCGAGCTCCGCGTAGCGCTCGGCGAAGGCCCGTGCGGCCTCGTCGGGCGGCCAGGCCGCGAGCTCGAGGTCGAGCGGCTCGACGCCGTCGAGCTCCGGCCAGGTCCAGCGCTCGGCGCTGAAGGCGCGCCGCTCGGTCGCGAGCAGCGCGCGGTCGGCGCGCTTGATCGCGGGCACGTCGGCCCTGATGCGGAAGCGCGCGCGCAGCGCCTGCTCGAGGTGGTCCTCGGCCGCCTTGAACGCCGCGCCGAGCGGGCTGCGGTGCTTGAGCGGATGGGGCATGTCGCCGAGGTAGGCCTCGCTCGCGTCGTGCATGAGGGCGGCGAAGACGTCCTCGGGATCGCCGCCGCGCTCCTCGACGAGCCGCGACACGATCACCGAGTGCTGGGCGACCGAGTAGAAGACGCGGCTGTGCCCGCCGAACCGGCACTGGTTGGCCAGCGCGCGGGCGATGTCACCGGCGTCGAGCTGCTCGGGATCGGGATCGAACGGGTTGACCCAGCGGCCCGACACCGTCTGCAGGTACGGGCCGGGACCGGGCGGGGCGTGATCGGGCGCGGCCATGACCCCATGGTACGTCGTTCGTATGACGGGGCGGTGCGCCGGAGCGGATCCCTAGCCTCCGGCGGATGGGCATCACGCTGAACGACGAGATCCGCCGGCTGCTCGACGGCCGCCACTTCGCCGTGCTCGCCACGGTCAACCCCGACGGGGCGCCGCAGACCTCGGCCATGTGGGTCGGCCGCGACGGCGACGACGTGCTGTTCTCGACCGTCGCGGGCCGGCGCAAGCACCGCAACCTCGAGCGCGATCCGCGCGCCAGCGTGACGGTGCTCGACTCCGACGACCCGTACAACTACGTGGAGCTGCGCGGCACCGTGAGCGTCACGGAGGACGTCGGGCGCGCCTTCGACACGTCGCTGTCGCAGCGCTACGACGGCCGCGATCCGGACCCGGACCCGCCCGGCGCGGTCCGCCTCGTCCTGCGGATGTCCGTGGACAAGGCGACCGGCTACGCCGCCTGAGGGGGCCTACTGGATCGGGACCGCGCGCCAGACGCCCTTGAGCCGCTGCGCGAGGCCGGCGGCCTCGAGCTTGCGCAGGGTCTCGCGGACCTCGGGCTCCGGCGTCGGCAGGATCACCAGCAGGTCCTTCACCGAGCGTCCGTCCTCGGACTCGGCGAGGCACTCGTAGACCGCCCGGCGCTGCCTGGGCTGGCGATCCAGGGTGGAGGCATCAGCAGTTGCGACCATCGGGCCGTCCTTTCGGTGCACGCGGGGCGCTGGACCTCGGGCGCGAGCCTGATCCGCCGCCGGCGAAGGTCCCTTGACCGTAGCACCGGGGGCCCACGTCATGCGGGGATTCCGCCCCCGTGCGGGGGGTCGCGCCCCGTGCCGAGCCGCTCAGCGACCGGCGGCGGCGTGCGCCAGCGCGTCGCGCACGGCCACGACGGACGGCGACGCGGCGGCCGTGGCACGCGCCGCGGTGAAGATCGACCGGCTGAACGTCGCCTCGGCGATCGGGCGGGCGGCGATCTGCGGAACCGCGGCGGCGAGCAGCGCCGGCAGGACGGTCACGGCCTGGCCGGAGGCGACGATGGCGCCGAGGATGAGCCCGTCGTCGCTGCGGTGGCGGATGTCGGGGGCGTAGCCGCCGAGCCGGTTGACGACGTGGTCGACGAGCAGCGCGTGGCCGGTGCCCGGGCGCCCGGCGGCCCACGGCCGGTCGGCGACGGCGGCCAGCGGGATGCGGCGGCGGCGCGCGAGCGCGTCGTCGGCCGCGACCGCCAGCAGGACGTCCTCGCGGAGCAGCTCCTGGCGGTCGAGCTCGCGATGGCGGGCGACCGGCACCGCGTCGTAGTGGACGCCGACGACGAGGTCGACCGCGTGGGCGAGCAGGGCGTCGATCCCGGGTGCGGTCTCGCTGTGCCCCACCTCGACCCGGAGATCCGGCGCGGTGCGATGCAGCATGCGCAGCGTGGACGAGAGCAGCGCGAGCGCGGGTGTCTGCACGAAGGTCACGGGTGCGCGCTGTCACGGTGGCGGCATGATGCTGCTCCCCCTCGCCGCGGCGCCCGGGATGACCGTCGCCGCGGCGGCCGTCGAGCGCCGCTTCGGCTCGTCGGCGGGGGGCTGGCTCGGCGCAGCGCCGATCACCATCTGCGTGTCCGCGCTCGCCGTCGCCGCGGAGGCCGGCGACCCCGCAGCCGCGGCGCTCGCCGGCAGCGCCGCCGCGCAGGTGGTCGCGCAGGTGGCGTTCGGCGCGGGCTTCGCGCTCGTCCTGCGCGCGCACGGTCCGGCCCGCGGCTTCGCCGCCGGCTTGGCGGCCTACGTCGCCGTCAGCATCATCGTCGCCCTGGCGGGGCCGGTCGCGGCCGTCGCCACCGCCCCGCCGGCGCTCGCGCTCGGCGCTCGCCTGCTGCCAGCCCGCCTCCCCGCGGGCGCCGGCCCCGGACCGAGCGCGGTCGTCGCCGGCGCGGCGGGGGCCGCGGCCGTGTTCGCGCTCGTCGCCGGCGCGCTGTCGACCGCGGCGGTCGCAGGCCCCGGCGCGGCGGGGATCGTCGCCGCGCTGCCGCTGCAGAGCGGCGCGTTCGCGCTGCTCATGACGCGGCACCGCGGCCGCCCGACGGGCGCGGCCGCGCTGCGCGGGATGATCCTCGGGCTCCCCGCCTACCTCGGCTTCAGCGTGGCGCTCGCGCTCCTGGCGGGCCCGGCGGGCGCGATCCCGGCGACCGCGCTCGCCGTGGCGGTCGCGCTGGGGGTCTCGTCGACGACCTGGCGGTGCGCGCGAGGGCCGGTGGCGCCCCACGCGTGCAGCACAATGGTGCCCCATGGCCGCCCCACGCGCACGTCGTCCCCGGATGCCGGACTACGGGATCCAGGGGCCGGATGAGGGCACCGGCCTGCTGCCGTGGTCGTGGGCGGAGGAGCGGCTGACCGGCTCGCGCAACTACTGGGTCACGAGCGTGTGGCCCGACGGCCGGCCGCACTCGATGCCCGTCTGGGGCGTGTGGGACGAGCGGGCCTTCTGGTTCAGCAGCGGCCGGCGGTCGCGCAAGGCGCGCAACCTCGCCGCCGACCCGCGCTGCGTGGTCGCCACCGAGGACGCGAACGAGCCCGTGGTCGTCGAGGGCGCCGCGGAGCTCGTGCAGGACCGGGACGCGATCGGCCGGATCGCCGCGGTGATGGACGCCAAGTACGGCGGCATCACCGCCGAGTTCCTGGCGGCGCATGCGACGGTCCGGGTCCGGCCGCTCTGGGCGTTCGCCCTCGCCCACGACGACTTCAGCGGGTCGCCCACGCGCTGGGACTTCGGCTAGCCGCCCGCCGCGGCCGCCCGCATGGCATGGCCGCCCGCGCGCGTGCGCGGATGCAGGCGGATCCAGAAGCCCGCGGCCGCGCACGCGAGCGCCAGGCCGAGGAACGCCGAGCGCGCGCCCGCGCCCTCGAGGAGCACGCCGCCGAGGACCGGCGCGGCGGTGGCGCATGCGGCCCAGACGAGGTTGAGCATGCCCATCACGGCGCCGACCGCGACCCCGGCCGAGCGCGCGCCGGCGGCGCCGAGGTCGTAGTTGATCGTCGACAGCGGCGCCTGGATCCCGGCGCGCAGGACCACGAAGGCGATCAGGCAGGGCGTGGCCAGCGCGAGCACCGGCATCAGCGCGGCCGCGCCGAGCAGGACCAGCCCGGTGCCGGCGACGCCGATCGTCACCGCCCGCGCGCCGGCGCGCACCGCGACGGCGCTCGCCAGGATCCAGATCACCGAGCCCACGGCGAACACGGCGCCGATCTCGCCGCTCGAGAACCCCTCCCGGTCGAGCAGCAGGGGGACGAGCAGCGGCACGAGGCCGGTGAGCGTGCCGACGACGGCGATGAGCATCGTCGCGCTGCGCAGCGACGGGTCGCGCCGCGCGGCACGCGCCACCGCTCCGAGCCCCGGGGCCGGCACCCGCTCGCCGGCGGCGGGCCGCGTGGCGGCGGCGACGGCGGTCACGACCGCGGCCGCCACGGCGAGGCCCGCGAACGGCAGCGCGCGCGAGGCCGCGTCGCTGAGCAGGCCAGACAGCGGCGGGCCGACGAGGTGGGCGACGCCGCCGACCGCCACGGTGCTCCCGACCGCCGACCGCGGCGCGTCGGGACCGGAGAGCAGCGTCACGCCGGCCGTCCAGATCGCCGCGAAGCCGACGCCGAACAGGAGCCGGCCCGCGAGGAAGGGCCCGAATCCGGCGGCCGTCGCCTGCACCGCGGCGGACACGGCGATCAGCGCGCCCGCGGCGAGCGAGACCCGCAGCGCACCCCAGCGCTCCGCGGCCAGCCCGGCCGGCACGGCGGCGGCGAGCGTGGCGAGCGTGGCCATCGAGAGCAGCGCGCCGGTCGCCGCGGGCGAGAGCCCGAAGTCGCGCCCCAGCGCGGGCAGCAGCGGCACGAGCATGGACTGGCCGAGCTCGGCGCAGAACACGAGCGCGCAGATGGCGAGGACGGAGACGGGGAGGCGGCGGGACATGGGGAAGTCTTCGACGGTACGAGGAAATCCCGCAAGTCTCACTACACTTGCGAACGAGAGCCATGAATCCAGCTAATGGGTTGCCGGGCGTCGAGCTGCGCCACCTCACCGCCCTCGACGCCGTCGTGGAGGAGGGCTCGTTCGCGCGCGCCGCGGCGCGCCTCGGCTACACCCAGTCGGCCCTGAGCCAGCAGATCGGCGCGCTCGAGCGCATCGTCGGGATGCGCCTGCTCGAACGCCGCACCGGCCGCTCGCCGCTCGGCCCGACCGACGCCGGCGCGCTGCTGCTGCGCCACGCGGACCGCATCGTCGCCTCGCTCCGCGCGGCGGGCGCCGACCTCGACGCGCTGCGCGCGGGCACCGCCGGCACGCTGCGCGTCGGCACGTTCCAGACCGTCGGCACCGGCATCCTGCCGCCGCTGCTCGCGCGCTTCGGCGCCGCGCACCCCGACGTCGAGGTCACGCTCGTCGAGGCGGTGCGCAGGGAGGAGCTGCTCGCGCTCGTGGAGACGGGCGGGGTCGACGTCTCCTTCGTGGTCGGCGGCGCCGACGAGGAGCCGTTCGAGAGCACGACGCTGATGCAGGACCCGTGGCTGCTCGTCGTGCCGGCCGGCTCGCCGCTCGCGGGCGCGACGCGGCCGATCCCCGCCGCCGACCTCGGCGGGCTCACGCTCGTGGCCTACAAGTACGCCCTGCCCTACAACCCCGAGGCGCACCTGCAGACGCTCGGGATCGCGCCGCGCGTGCTGCTGCGCTCAGACGAGACCGCCACCGTGCTCGGCCTCGTCGCCGCCGGCGTGGCCAGCGCGATCCTGCCGTGGCTCGTCGTCGACCCGGACGACCCCGAGATCAGCGCGGCCCGCATCGACCACCTGCTGCCGCCCCGCCGCATCGGGCTCGCCTGGCATCGCGACCGCTACCACTCGACCGCCTTCGCCGACTTCGTCGCCACCGCCCGCGACGTGTGCGCCGGGCTCAGTCGTAGTGCTGGATCACCCGTACGTTGAGCGCGAGCATGACCGCGCCGAGCACGGCGACGACCAGGAAGCCGGGCCAGATGTCGGCCCACACCAGGTCGCGCAGGATCAGGGAGCGCAGCGTCTCCATGACGTAGGTGACGGGGTTGCACGTCGCGGCGATCTCCATCGGCCGGGTGAGCAGGTCGCGCGGGACGAAGTTCGGCGTCAGGAACAGGAGCGGGAAGAACACGAGCCCGCCCGAGTTCGTCGCCGCCGCGCTGCGCGTCTTGAGCGCGATGAGCTGCATGAAGCCGACGAAGACCACGGACCACAGCGCCGTGAGCGCCACGAGCAGGACGAACCCGATCGGGCCGCTCGCGATCGAGATCCCGAACACCAGGCCGAGGGCGACGATCACCGCGGCGATGAACACGCCCTTGACCGCCTCGGCGATCAGCCGCCCGAGCACGATCGCCGTGCGCGGCACCGGGGCGGCGCGGAGCTTGTCGAAGTACCCGCCCTCGATGTCCTCGACGAGGAACAGCGCCGCGGTGCCGAAGGAGGCGGCGAGCAGCAGCGAGCTGGGCAGCTGGAACGCGCCGTAGCCCTGGCCGTAGAGGAACCCGGTCGAGGCCGCGGGGAAGATCTTGCCCGCCTGCCCGACGTTGACCACGAGGAAGAAGAGCGGGATGAACAGCGTGGGCAGGAGCGCCTCCGGCGTCCGCCAGCCCTCGCGCAGCGCGCGCTGCCCCAGGATCCAGGCCTGTGTCACGACGCCACCTCCTGCACCTCGCCGGCGGCCCGGTCGCGGGTGCGGCCGGTCGCGTCGAGGAACACGTCGTCGAGCGTCGGCTCGCGGTCGAGCCCGCGGCGGGCGCGCAGCTCGGCCTTCAGGCTCGCGGGCGTGCCCTCGCGCACGATCAGGCCGCCGTCGATGATCGCCAGCCGGTCGCACAGCGCGTCGGCCTCCTCGAGGTACTGCGTGGTGAGGAAGACGGTGGTGCCGCGCTGGTTGATCCGCCGGACCTCGTCCCACACGGTGAGCCGGCTCGCCGGGTCCAGCCCCGTCGTGGGCTCGTCGAGGAACAGCACCTCGGGCTCGTGGACGAGCGCCGAGGCGAGGTCGAGCCGGCGCTTCATGCCGCCCGAGTAGCCCTTGATCATCCGGTCGGCGGCGTCCTCGAGCTCCACGAGCGCGAGCAGCTCGCCGGCGCGGTCGCCCGCCAGGGCCGGCGTCAGGCCGAACAGCCGCCCCTGGAGGATCAGCAGCTCGCGCCCGGTCTGGCGCGGGTCGAGGCCCGCCTCCTGCAGCGCGACGCCGATCCGGTGGCGCACGGCGTCCGGCTCCCGTGCGACGTCGAGGCCGGCGACCTGCGCGGTGCCCGAGGTGATGGTGAGCAGCGTGGTGAGCATCTTCACGGTCGTGCTCTTGCCGGCGCCGTTCGGGCCCAGGAACCCGAAGATCTCGCCCGGCTCGACGCGCAGGTCGACGCCGCGGACCGCGTCGACCTCCTCGTTGCGATTGGAGTAGCGCTTGACGAGCGCTTCGGCGAGGACGGCGGGCGGGGAGGAGCTCATGGCGGCTCACCGTAGCCGCCGCCGCCCGGGGTGCGCAGGCACACCACGTCCCCGGCGGCGAGCGCGCGGCTGAGCTTGGGCGCGACGGCGTCGCCGTTGACGCGGTTCTCGCCCCGGCGGCCCGGCTCGCCCCCGCCGGCGCCCTGCGGCGCGTGCCGCCGGCGATCGGTGAGCAGGGAGAGCGTGGCCGGCTCCAGCACGCGGATCGCGCGCTCGATCCCGTCGCCGCCGCGATGGCGCCCGGCGCCCCCGGAGCCGTCGACCAGCTCGTAGGACTCGACGCGCATCGGGTACTCGAGCTCGAGCGCCTCGACCGGCGTGTTGAGCGTGTTGCTCATCCCGACGTGCACGCCCGACGGCCCAGGCCCGCCCGGGTTGGCGCCCTGGCCGCCGCCGATCGTCTCGTAGTACGTCCAGTCGGCGCCGCCGATGATCACGTTGTTCATGGTCCCCTGGCCCTGCGCGGGAAGGCCGTCCACGAGCTGCGCCAGCGCGGCGAGCACGGTGTCCGCCACGCGCTGGCTCGTCTCCACGTTGCCCGCGACGACGGCCGACGGCCGGCGGGCGTGGACGAGCGAGCCCTCCTCCACGCGGATGTCGAGCGGTGCGAACGCGCCCGCGTTGGCCGGCACGTCGGGCGGCAGCAGCACGCGCAGCGCGAACAGGCAGGCCGAGCGGGTGACCGCGATCGTGCAGTTCACGTTCCCGGCGACCGCCCCGGCGGTGCCGTCGAAGTCGATCGCGAGCGCGTCGCCGTCGAGCGTGACGGTCACGCGGATCGGGACGTCGTCGTCCGTCACGCCGTCGCCCTCGATCTCGCTCTCCGCGGTCGCGCTGCCGTCCGGAAGCCCGCGCAGCGTCTCGCGCGTGCGCCGCTCGGTGTAGGCGATCACCTCGGAGAAGACCGCGGCGACCGTGTCCCGCCCGCGCCGCTCGACGAGCTCCGCCAGGCGCTGCTCGGCCAGCCGGTTCGCCGCGATCTGCGCGCGCAGGTCGCCGCGGCGGATGTCCGGGGTGCGCACGTTGGCGAGGATCAGGTCGAGCACGTCGGGCACGTACGCCCCGCCGCGCACGAGCCGCACGGGCGGGATCACGAGGCCCTCCTGGAAGAGCTCGTGCGAGCCGGCGGGCATCGAGCCCGGGCTCATGCCGCCGACGTCGGAGTGGTGCGCGCGGGTCACGGCGTAGCCGAGCACGTCGCCGCCGGCGGCCATCGGCGAGACGAGCGTGATGTCCGGCAGGTGGGTGCCGCCGGAGAACGGGTCGTTGACGGCGAAGACGTCGCCCGGCTCGGGGTCGCGGGCGATCACGGCCGCGACGGCCTCGGGCATGGCCCCGAGATGGACCGGGATGTGCTCGGCCTGCGCGACCATGCGCCCGTCGGCGTCGAACAGGGCGGCCGAGCAGTCGCGCCGCTCCTTGATGTTGGAGGAGTAGGCGCCGCGGATCAGCACGGCGCCCATCTCCTCGGCGATCCCCGACAGGGCGCTGGAGAGGACGGACAACGTGACCGGGTCCATCAAAGAGATGCTCCGCGAGTCGTCCGGACCGCGGTCTGACCGCGGGGCGCGACATCCGTGTCGCGCGAGACAAGCACCAGCGTTCCGGCGCCGTCCACCCGGCCGTTCCAGCCCGGGCGGACGTAGCACGTCGCCTCGGCGAACTCGACGATCGCCGGGCCCTCGACCGTGCTCCCCTCGCCCATGCGCGCGCGGTCGAGCACGGCGACCTCGGTCCAGTCGCCGTCGACGCAGACGTCGCGCCGCTCGCGCACCGGGTCCACGTCCGGCGCCGGCGGCTCGCGCAGCTCGGGCCGGTCGACCGCGCGCACCGCGACGACCCGGACGGCGACGAGCTCGACGGGCTCGTCGCGCATCGCGTAGCCGTAGCGCTGCTCGTGCGCGGCGTGGAAGCGCTCGGCGAGCGCGTCGGCGTCGTCGGCGTCGACCGTGAGCTCGAACGCCTGGCGGCGATAGCGCAGGTCGGCGCGGCGGGTCGCCTCGGCGCCCTCGAGCGCGGCCGCGGCCTCCTCCTCCAGCGCCCCGAACGCGGCCTCGAGCGCGTCGCTCCCCAGCGCGTCGAGCGCGCCGATCAGCGGGCGCACGAAGTCGCGCCGCAGGTCGGAGATGGCGAGGCCGAGCGCGCTCAGCACCCCGCTCGCGCGCGGCACGAGCACGATCGGCATGCCGAGCTCCTCGGCCAGCGCGCACGCGTGCATCCCGCCGGCGCCGCCGAACGCGGCGAGCGCGAACTCGCGCGGGTCCAGGCCCCGCTCGACGCTGACCACGCGCAGCGCGCGCACCATCTCGGCGTCGGCCACGCGCACGACGCCGAGCGCGGTCGCCTGCGCGTCCAGGCCCAGCGGCTCGCCCACCGCGGCGAGCGCGCGCTCGGCCGCGTCGCGCCTCAACACGACCTCGCCGCCGAGCTCGGCTCCGTCGGCGAGCAGCCCGAGGAACAGGTTGGCGTCGGTGACGGTCGGCTCGTCGCCGCCGCGGCCGTAGCACGCCGGGCCGGGCTCCGCGCCCGCCGAGCGGGGTCCGACCTGCAGCGCCCCGCCCTCGTCGGCATGCGCGATCGAGCCGCCGCCCGCGCTGACCGTGTGGACGTCGATCGTCGGGTGGCGGATGGGCACGCCGGCCACCACCGCGCCGGTCGTGGTCTGGGCCGCGCCGCCGACCACGGGCGCGACGTCCGTGCTCGTGCCGCCCATGTCG
The DNA here is from genome assembly GCA_963827335.1 of uncultured Solirubrobacteraceae bacterium. GTDB lineage: Bacteria > Actinomycetota > Thermoleophilia > Solirubrobacterales > Solirubrobacteraceae > DASQMT01. Next base: position 348,870 of record CAWHAP010000015.1, on the reverse strand, counting down.
AACGTCAGCAGGTCCGCGTAGCCGCTCGCCGCGCCGGCGAAGGTGGCGCCGACGACCCCGCCGGCGGGGCCCGACAGCACGCAGCCCGAGGCGAGCGCCGCCGCGGCCTCGAGGTCCACGACGCCCCCGCTCGACTGCATGATGCGCGGCGCCGGCACGCCCGCCTCCTCGGCCTTGCCGGCCAGGTTGCGCAGGTAGGCGGAGAGGCGCGGGGCCAGGTAGGCGTCCGCGGCGGTCGTCGCGAAGCGCTCGTACTCGCGCACCTCGGGCAGGACCTCGCTCGACAGCGACACGTGGACGCCGGGCAGCGCCTCCCGGATCGCCGCGCCGACGCGCTGCTCGTGCGCCGGGTGCAGGAACGCGAAGAGCAGGCAGACGGCGACCGCCTCGACGTCGGCCTCGCGCAGCGCCGCCACCGCCGCCGCGACGCTGTCCTCGTCGAGCGGCGCGAGCTCGCCCTCCGGCCCCATCCGCTCGCGCACGCCGAAGCGCAGCGCGCGCGGGATCAGCGCCGGCGGCCGGTCGCGCGCGAGGTCGTAGAGGTGCGGGCGGTCCTGGCGCCCGATCTCCAGCACGTCGCGGAAGCCCGCGGTGGTCACGAGCGCCGTGCGCGCGCCGCGCCGCTCGAGCAGCGCGTTCGTGGCCACGGTCATGCCGTGCGCGAACGCCGCGACCGTGCCGGTGTCGGCCGCGCGCAGGCTCGCCAGGACGCCTTCGGACTGGTCGCGCGGCGTGGAGGGGACCTTCGCGGTGACGAGCGCGCCGTCGACCAGCGCGACGAGGTCGGTGAACGTGCCACCGACGTCGACGCCGAGCCGGGCGCCCCCGCTCACAACTCGCGCCGCGCGAGCTTGAGCGCCGACTCGCCGGCGCGCTGGACGGGACCGCGCCGCTTCCAGCGCCCGGGCTCGATGCGCTCGGCGACGGCCAGGTCCGCCTCGAACTGCTCCGTCAGCGCCCCGGCGAACGCGTCCGAGGTGACGCACAGGGTCGCCTCGTCGTTGAGCTGGAACGAGCGGTTGTCGAAGTTCGCCGAGCCGACGGCCGACCACGCGCCGTCGACCGTCAGCGTCTTCGCGTGGAGCATCGTCGGCTGGTACTCGTGGATCTCGACCCCCGCCTCGATCAGGTCGTCGTAAGCGGCGCGGCCGGCGAGCCAGACCGGCGGCTTGTCGATGTTCTCGCCGGGCACGAGCACGCGCACGCGCACGCCGCGCTCGGCCGCGTCCTGGAGTGCCTCGATGAACGCCGGGCGCGGCGCGAAGTACGCCGCCGTCAGGTCGAGCGTCTCGCGTGCGGCGGCGATCGCCAGGTAGTAGAGCGCCTCGATGTTGGAGTCGCCGACGCCCGCGCTCGAGCGCACCACCATCATCGGCCCGCCGTCCTCGGTCGGCTCGAGCGCCGGCAGGTAGCCGTCGCCGACGAGCACCTCCCCCGTCGCCTCCAGCCAGTTCTCCGCGAACGCCCCGAACAGCCCGCGCACGACCGGTCCGCGCACGCGCACGTGGGTGTCGCGCCAGTGGTCGGGGTCCTCGGCGTTCCCCGTCCACTCCTCGGCGATCCCCACCCCGCCGGTCAGCCCGACGCGGCCGTCCGCGACGAGGATCTTGCGGTGCGTGCGGTTCGCGACGCGCTTCGCGGCGTACGTCTTGACGGGCCGGAAGCGCCGCACGCGCACGCCGGCGTCGATCATGCGCTCCAGCACCACCCGCTCGAGCCGCATCCCCCCGACGGCGTCGATCAGCACGTTGCACTCGACGCCGGCCCGCGCCCGCTCGCACAGCGCGTCGGCCACCTCGTGGGCGATGTCACCGCGCCAGTAGACGTAGGTGAGCAGGCACACCGTGTGCTCCGCCTCGCGGATCGTGGCGAGGTAGCACGGGAAGATCCGGTCGCCGTTGACGAGCAGCTCGACGTCGTCGCCGTGCGAGACGGGCGCGCCCGTCAGCGCCTCCGCGGCGCGCAGGAACTCCTCCGAGCGCACGTCGAGCGTGCCGCGCAGGTCGTAGCCGTGGCCGCTCTCGCGCCGGTGGCGGAGCGAGTCGGCGCCGTACCAGGCGAGGCCCGCCGCGCTGACGGCGGCGGGCCAGGCGTAGCGCGCTACGCGGCGTCGGGGACGCCGGCGAGGACCGAGGTGGACCAATCGATGACCGACGTCGGCTTGACGACGTGCTTGTTGAATCCGAGCTCCTTCGGATCCAGGCCGAGCGCGAGGCCGACCATCTGCGGCAGGTGCAGCACGGGCATGCCGAGCGGGCGCCCGACGGTGCGCTCGGCCTGCGGCTGCTGCAGGTCGAGGTTGAGATGGCACAGCGGGCACGGCGTGACGAGGCAGTCGGCGTCCGCGTCGATCGCGTCGCCAAGATGGCGGCCGGCCTGCTTGAGCGACGCCTCCTTGTTCATCGTGATGATCGGGAAGCCGCAGCACTTGTACTGGCCCGCGTAGTCGACGACGGTGCCGCCGAGCGCCTCGATCAGCTGCTGCAGGTAGGTGTCGCGCGGGCGGTCGCCGTCGATGCCCAGCCGGTCGGTCGGCCGCACGATGTAGCAGCCGTAGAACGGGCCGACGCGCAGGTCGGTCAGCGGCCGCTTGACCAGCGCGGAGATCCGGTCGAGCCCGATCTCCTCGACCATCAGCCACAGGAAGTGCTTGTTGGCGATGCCCTTCTCGTAGGTGAGCCCGTCGATCGAGGAGAGCGTCTCGTTGACGTGGTCGCGGTACTCGGTGTTGCCGTCCAGCCGCTCCTGGCACTCGGACTGCGCGCCCTGGCACGTGGAGCAGATGTTCATCATCAGCTCCGCCCCCTCCACCTGCTGGGCGAGCGCGAACGTGCGCGCGTTCAGCGTGTCGGCGAGCTCCTGGTTGTGCTCGGCGATGACGCCCGCGCCGCAGCAGTTCGCGCGGTCGAGCTCGACGAGCTCGATGTCCAGCAGCGGCGCGACCTTGGCCATCGAGCCGTGCAGCTCGGGGGTGAAGCCGCGGCTCACGCAGCCGGGCCAGTAGGCGACCTTCACGTGTTCGGGCTCCTCTCTGCGGGCAGCTGGCTGCCGGCCGCGGACGCCTGGGCGCTGTCCTCGGCGCCGTCGCCCGGATCCTCCTCCTCGCCGACCACGTAGAGGTTGAGCTCGTAGCGCTCCTCCTCGTCGTGGACGCGCTTGAAGATGCGCTTGACCGAGTCGAGGTCCTGCTTGGGGATCTTGTGGCCCAGCAGCGCGATCTTCGGGTTGACCTTGCCGCGCTGGAGGGCCTTGAGGATCGACGGCAGCGACGACGCGAGCTCCTGCCCGGCCTTGGGGTGGAACTTGCCGAACCAGGAGTCGCCGCCGTGCGAGCGCGGCAGCAGCTCGGCCTCGTGCAGCAGGCCGTAGTCGCGCACCAGGGTCACGAACGCCGACTCGTGGCGGTGGCCGTTGTTGCGGTCGTTGATCTCGTGGTCGCCGCCGGCGATGCGGCGCAGGCGCATGATCTGGCTCATCGGGGCGACGCCCTTGGGGCACGCCTCGATGCAGTTGAAGCAGTGGGTGCAGTCGTAGATGCCGTGGGGGTCCTCGGCGAGGTCCTTCAAGCGCTCGAACTGCTGGCCGTCGCGCGGGTCGCCGACGAAGCGGTAGGCCTTGGCGAGCGCGGCGGGGCCGATGAAGCCCGGGTCGACCTCCATCGAGAGGCAGTCCGAGACGCAGGCGCCGCACTGGATGCATGCCATCGTCTGCGTCACGTCGATCATCGACTCGGGCGGCACGATGTGCTCGCGCTCGGGCTCCTCGCCCTGGGGGATCAGCCACGGCGTGACCCGCTGGATCTTCTTCCAGTGGACGGCGTCCATGTCGACGATCAGGTCCTTGATGACCGGCATGTTGCCCATCGGCTCGACCGTGATCACGCCGTCGGGGGAGCGCTCGGCGGCCTTGTCGAGGTGCATGTGGCAGGCGAGGTTCGGCTTGCCGTTGACGCGCACCCCGCACGAGCCGCAGATCGCAGCGCGGCAGGAGCAGCGGATGCCGATCGAGGCGTCCGTGCGGTCCTTGGCCTGGAGGATGCCGTCCAGGACGGAGCGGTGCCCGTCGAGGTCGACCTGGAAGTCCTCCCAGTAGGGCGCCTCGCCCGTCTCGGGCGAGTAGCGGCGGAGTCTCAGCGTGTATTCGGCCATCAGTACGTGCGCTCCTGCGGCTCCCACTGGGTCATGGTCACGGGCGAGTACGAGATCTGCGGGACGTCCCCGCCGTTGGGCGAGAGCGTGATGTGCTTGAGCCACTCGCCGTCGTTGCGCTCCGGGAAATCGAGCCGGAACTGGGCGCCGCGCGACTCCTTGCGCTCCAGCGCGCCCATGACGATGCACTCGGCCACGTCGAGCATGTACCCCAGCTCGATCGCTCCCAGCACGTCCTGGTTGAATACCGTGCCGCGATCGTCGATCGCCGCCACAGAGGACTCCTCCTTGAGGCGGCGGATCGTGGCCTGGGCCTCCGAGAGCCCGGCCTCGTCGCGGAACACCGCGCACTTCTCGTTCATCATCGTGCCGAGCTCGTCCTTGATCTCGGAGATGCGGCGGCCGCCGGGCTCGCGGTTGACGATCTGGCCGATCATGCGCCGCTCGTCGGTCAGGGCGGCCTCGGAGGCGGACGGCATCGTCATGCTCGCGGCGCGCTCGGCGGCGTGCTCGCCCGAGCGGCGACCGAAGATCAGCGTGTCGAGCAGCGAGTTGGCGCCGAGCCGGTTGCCGCCGTGGACGGAGACGCAGGCGACCTCGCCCGCCGCGTAGAGGCCGGGGATCGAGGTGGCGCCCCACACATCGGTCTTGACGCCGCCCATGATGTAGTGGCAGCCGGGCTTGATGTGGATCGGCTCGCGCGTGATGTCGACGCCCGCGAAGTCGCGCCCGATGTTGACGATCTCGCGCAGCGCCTCGAGCGTGCGCTTGCGCGGCACCTTGGTGATGTCGAGCGCGACGGTGCCGTCGGGGAAGCCGCGGCCCTCGTTGATCTCGGTCTGCTCCGAGCGGGAGACGACGTCGCGCGAGGCGAGCTCCATCTTGTTGGGCGCGTACTTCTCCATGAACCGCTCGCCCTCGGCGTTGTAGAGGTGCGCGCCCTCGCCGCGCGCGCCCTCGGTGATGAGGATCCCGTTCCCGGCCAGCGTGGTCGGGTGGTACTGGATCATCTCCATGTCCATCAGCGGGGCGCCGATGCGGAAGGACTGCGCGATGCCGTCGCCCGTGCAGATGAGCGCGTTCGTCGTCGGCTTGAAGCACTGGCCGGCGCCGCCCGACGCCTGGATGACGGCCTTGGCGCTGAACAGCTCCATGCGCCCGTCGCGGATGTTGCGCGCGACCGCGCCGCAGCAGTCGCCGTCGTCGTCCTGCACGAGCGCGGTCACGAACCACTCCTCGTAGCGGTCGATCCGCGCGTGGTACTTCATGAGCTGCTCGTAGAGCACGTGCAGCAGGGCCTGCCCGGTGATGTCGGCGACGTAGTAGGTGCGGGCGGCCGAGGCGCCGCCGAACGCGCGCGTGCCGAGCTTGCCCTCGGGGTTGCGGTGGAACGTGACGCCGCGGTGCTCGAGCCAGAGCACCTCGCCGGGCGCCTCGCGGCACATGATCTCGATGGCGTCCTGATCGCCGAGGTAGTCCGAGCCCTTGACGGTGTCGAAGGCGTGCGACTCCCAGGAGTCGTCGGGGTTGAGCGCGGCGTTGATGCCGCCCGCAGCCGCGTTGGAGTGCGAGCGGACGGGGTGGACCTTGGACATGATGGCCACGGTCGCGCCGGCCTCGGCGGCTGCCAGTGCGGCCCGCTGGCCGGCGAGGCCGGCACCGATGATCAGAACGTCATGTGCGGGCATGGTGGGCGATCTTATTGAAGCGGGAGGGCATCGAGGGATACGGCGCAGGCGGGTTGGCGGGCTGACGCGCGGCGCGACTGGCGCTCTGCCACTCGGCATACTGGCGGCTCGGATGCCTTCCGTGCGCACCTTGATCGTGGACGACCACGCGGACGTGCGCTTCCTGATCCGCACGATCGTCGCCGACGCGGGCCTGGACGTGGAGATCGTGGGGGAGGCCGACGGCGCCGAGGCGGCCCTGGAGCTGCTCGACGCGACCGCGCCGGACGTGGTGATCATGGACGCCCGCATGCCGCGGATCGACGGGTTCGAGGCCGCGCCGATGCTGCACGCGCGCCGCCCGGACCTGCAGATCGTGCTGTGCAGCGCGTGGGTCGACGACGAGGTCCGCCGGCGCGCGGCCGAGGCGGGCATCCACACGGTCCTGTCCAAGGACCGGTTCGACGAGATCCCGGCCGTCGTGCTGCAGGTCGCCGGGCGCTAGCCGCGGGACGGCGCGAACCGGGCGCGCAGCGCGCGCGTGACCTGCTCGAAGGTGACGACGCCGCGCAGCCGTCCCTCGGCGTCGACGGCCATCAGCGCGCCGAGGCGCCGCAGCGGCTCGGACCCCAGCAGCGCCTCCAGCGGCGCGTCCGCCGCGACCTGGCCCTCGGCCTTGCCGGGCGCCGCGACGTCGCGCACCGGCGGCGAGCCGCCCGCCTGCAGCGCGGCGAGCTCGATCGCGGGGCGATGCGCGAGGCCCGCGAAGCGGCCGTCCTCCTCCACGACGGCGAACCACTCCCAGCCCTGGTAGCGGAGGAAGAAGTCCTCGTAGGCCTGTGCGGCGGGCAGCGCGGCGGGGATGGTGACCGGCTCGGCGTCCATCACGTCGGCGACGGTGATGCCGGCGATCTGCTCGGTGAACTGGCTCTGGGCGAGCGTCCCGCGCGCGGCCGAGGCGAGCAGCCAGCCGAGCGCGCCGAACCAGATGGCGTCGAACGCGGCGTCCGAGCCCCACACGACGATCGCCAGCACGCCGAGCAGCATCAGCGAGTAGCCGAAGCCGATCCCGATGCGGGCGGCGAAGCGCGTGGCCCGGTGGCGGTCGCCGGTCAGCTTCCAGGCGACGGCCCGCGCGATCCGGCCGCCGTCGAGCGGGAACGCGGGCACGAGGTTGAACACGAGCAGCACGAGGTTCATCGAGACGAGCAGCGAGACGACGACCTCGGCGGGCGTCGCGTCGGCCGCGGCGGAGAGCCGCGCCGCGTCCCAGAACGAGTCCGCGCCGGCCAGCAGGACCGCGGCGACGGAGGCGAGCGCCATGATCAGCAGCGTCACCGCCGGGCCTGCCGCGGCGACGCGGAACTCGGCGCCCGGGGTGTCCGTCTCCCGGTTCATCTTCATCACGCCGCCGAACAGGAACAGGTCGATGCCCTCGACGTCGATGCCCTCGCGCCGCGCGGCGAGCGCATGCCCGAGCTCGTGCAGCACGATCGAGCCGAAGAAGCTCGCGGCCGCCACCACCGCGACGACGTAGACCGTCGTCTCGCTCGCGTCGAGCGTCTCCGAGAGCGAGTCCCAGAGCACGAAGATGACCACGAAGAGGACGAGGAACCACGAGTAGTTGACCCCGACGCGGATGCCGAAGAGGCGCAGCAGCGGGAGGGAGCGCGAGCCCGGCATGCGCTACGAATGGTCGCATAGCATCGCCGGAACGAACGCGCACCGAGGAGTCACATGAGCAACGGAGCCCCCGTCAAGGTCACCGTCACCGGAGCCGCCGGCCAGATCGGCTACGCCCTCCTGTTCCGGATCGCGTCCGGCCATCTGCTCGGTCCCGACCGGCCGGTGCACCTGAGCCTGCTCGAGGTGCCGCAGGCGGTCAAGGCGGCGGAGGGCACCGCGCTGGAGCTGTTCGACTGCGCGTTCCCGCTGCTCGCGGGCATCGACATCCACGACGACGCGAAGGCGGCGTTCGACGGCGCGAACATCGGCCTGCTCGTGGGCGCGCGCCCGCGTACGAAGGGCATGGAGCGCGCCGACCTGCTCGAGGCCAACGGCGCGATCTTCAAGCCGCAGGGCGAGGCGATCGCCGCCGGCGCGGCGGACGACATCAAGGTGCTCGTCGTCGGCAACCCGGCGAACACGAACGCGCTCATCGCGCAGCGCAACGCCGACGGCGTGCCGGCCGAGCGCTTCACCGCCATGACCCGGCTCGACCACAACCGCGCGGTCGCCCAGCTGGCGGAGAAGACCGGCGCGTCCGTGGAGGACATCACGAACATGGCCGTGTGGGGCAACCACTCGCCGACGATGTACCCCGACCTGTTCAACGCGAAGGTCAAGGGCGAGCGCGCGTGGGACGCCGTCGGCGACGAGGCCTGGGTGGCCGACACCTACATCCCGCGCGTGGGCAAGCGCGGCGCCGAGATCATCGAGGCGCGCGGGGCGTCGTCGGCCGCCTCGGCGGCGAACGCGGCGATCGACCACGTCCACGACTGGGTCAACGGCACCGCCGAGGGCGACTGGGTCTCGATGGCGGTGCCGTCGGACGGCTCCTACGGCGTCGCGGAGGGGATCATCTCCTCGTTCCCCGTGCGCACGTCCGGCGGGGCGTGGGAGGTCGTGCAGGGGCTCGACGTCCCGGCCTTCTCGCAGGAGCGGATCGACAGGACCGTCGAGGAGCTCGTGGGCGAGCGCGACGCGGTGCGTGCGCTCGGGCTGGTCGACTGAGGCAGTGGCGTAGCGAACGTCAACACCCGCATCGAGGAGGGCGCGGTTGCCGCGGCGTTCCGCGACATCAGCCGGCGGTCGGCACGAAACCCATCCATGTCATGGGTTATGTGCCACTCGTTCGCCACAAGCCCCAAGACCCGCCCTCTCGATGCCGGTGTTGACGTTCGTGCGACGTTACGCCTTCGCGTCCTTGTCCCTCACATGCCACCCGCGCCCTGACTTCACGACCTGACCTTCCTCCGCCAGCGTCGGCATGACCCGATACAGGTAGTTCTGCTTGATCTCCATCGCCTCCGCCAGCTCCGGGATCGTGATCCCGGGGCGGGCGCGGACGAGCTCGAGCGCCTGCAGCGCCCGCGTGCCCGATCCCTTCGGCCGGCCGCGGCGGCCGTTCGACGCGGCCTTGGCGCGGGCCGCGCGGCGCGGCGCCGGCGCGGACGCGCGCGCGGGCGACGTGCCGACCCCCGCGAGCGCGCGCTCGGCGGCGTCCAGCCGGTGATACTCCTCCACCAGCGGCTTGAGCTCCTTCAGCCGCGCCTGGATCTCCTTGCGCTTCTCCTCGAGGAAGTCGGCCACGTGAATCCTCTCACCAAAAACTTGATTGAACTGTCACATCGCATCTTACGGTAAGACGACGCATTAGTGTGAATGCCACCATGCACGACGACGACCTCGCCGAGCACGTCGTCGCGCTCCCCGGCCGCGAGCTGACGCTGCTCGCCCCGCGCGACCGCGAGGCGCTGCTCAGCGAGGAGGCGTTCGCCGACGAGGAGTTCCTGCCCTACTGGGCGGAGCTGTGGCCGAGCGCGCTGGCGCTCGCGCGCGTCGTCGCCCGGCGGCCGCTCACCGGCCGCCGCGTGATCGAGCTGGGCTGCGGGCTGGGGCTGCCGTCGCTGGCGGCGGCGCTCGCCGGCGGGCGCGTGCTGGCCACGGACTGGTCCGCCGACTCGGTGGCGATGACGGCGCGCAACGCCGAGCGCAACGGCGTGACGCTCGACGCCGCGGTGTTCCGCTGGGACGCGCCGGCCGGGCCGCTCGGCCCCCCGTGGCCGCTCGTGCTGGCCTCCGACGTGCTCTACGAGGACCGCAACGTCGACCCGCTCCTCGCCCTGCTGCCGCGCCTGACCGCCGCGAGCGGCGAGGTGTGGCTGGCCGATCCGGGCCGCGCGCCGGCGGAGCGCTTCCTCGCCGCCGCGGCGGCGACGTGGCGGATCGACGCGGTCCCCCACGACGGGCCGGCGCACGTCGCGGTGCACCGGCTCAAGCCGGCGCCGCTCGGCTAGCGCGCGGCGAGTGCGGCGCCGTCGCAGGCGAGCAGGCCCGCGCCGAGCGCGAAGGAGTCGAACAGGCGCTGCGCGCCGACGGCCGCGGCCGGCGCGCGCTCCAGCGTCTCGAGCTCGAGCGCGCGGGGGTCGACGCCCGCGCGGCGGAGGTCCGCGGCGCCCTCCTCCGCCCAGCCGGCGACGATGCCGGGGGTGACCTCGGGATGGAACTGGACGCCGACGTGGCGGCCGTGGCGGAAGGCCTGCGGGCCGTAGGCGTTGTGGGCGGTGACCGTCGCCCCCGGGGGCGGCTCGATCACGTCGTCGTGCCAGGCGAACCACGGGCCGGCGCACACGCCGCCGCACTGCGACGCGACCCCGACCCACCCGATCTCCGGCACCTGCGCGCGCCGGCGCCGGCCGCCCAGGGCGACCGAGAGGGCCTGCGCGCCGTAGCAGATCCCGAGCACCGGCAGCCGCGGCGCCAGCGCGGCGAGCTGGTCGAGCTCGGTGTCGATCCACGCGTGCTCACCGCGGATCGCGTAGCACTCCGAGCCGAGGACGACGAGCGCGTCGACGTCCTCGGGCAGCGCTTCGCCGCCGTCGGGCCGCACGACCCGCAGGACGATGCCGCGGGCCGCGGCCCAGCCGCTCAGCAGGCCCTCGGGGGCGCCGTCCTCGTGCTGGGCGACGCCGATGACGAGTTCGTGCGAGCCGGGCAAAGTCAACCGATCTTATCGAGATTGCTCGACGAAGGTCTTCAACCGCGCCAGGGAGCGGTTCGCCTCGCGCTCGGCGATGCCCGCCACGAGCACCCGGCCGGCCATCCGGCCGACGATCCCCCCGGGCTGCGAGTACTCGTTGCGGTAGTCGAACCGGGTCCGCGTGCCGCCGTCGAGCGGGGTGAGCCGGTCCACGATCCGCGCGTGGGAGCCGGCAGGCCCTCTGCCCTCCCAGACCGCGTGGTGGGGCTCGTCGACCTCGTCCAGGGACCACTTCACCTTGAAGTTCGCGTGGTGCAGGCAGAGCGTCTGCTCGACCTGGAAGCCGTGCCGCAGCGGCCCGTCGTCGACGCGCCCGAGCTTGCGGTGGATGGTCACCCAGTCGCCGAAGTGGTCGGGGTCCATGATCACGTCCCACACCCGCTCCGGCGGCGCGTCGATCTCGATCGAGGCGGACACGTCGGTCATCGCGCGGCGAGCTCCTCTGTGCGCTCCCAGTCGCGCAGCGCGCGCTCGACGGCGGCGCCGAAGCCGTGGAGGTGGACGCCGAAGGCCGCGGCCGCGTCGTCGTCGCGCGGCAGCAGGTCGTGCTCGAGCGACTCCATCAGCGGCTCGATCAGGGCGGGGTCCTCACCGGCGATCGCAGCCGCGACGACGGACGCGATCGGGGTCAGCGTGACGTCGATCCCCACGGAGGGGCGGCGGAGGAGGAGCGCGTCGGCGATCCGGGCGATCATGGCTTCGTAGGTCAGGACGTCGGGCCCGCCGATGTCCCATGCCCGGCCGGTCAGCGCGGGCGGGGCGGTCGCGGCGCGGGCCAGGTAGTCCAGCACGTCGCGGCCGTCGATCGGCGCCGTGCGGTTGCCGCGCCAGGCCGGCAGCGCGAGCACCGGCATGCGCTCGATCAGGCGCACGAGGAAGCGGAACGAGCGCGAGCGGGCGCCGATCACGATCGACGCGCGCAGGGCGATCCCCTCGGGCACGGCGCCGAGCAGCGCGGACTCGACCGCCAGGCGCGAGCCGAGGTGGCGCGAGAGCGGCGCGTCCGCCGGCACGATCCCGCCGAGGTAGACGATGCGCCGCAGCCCGGCGTCGCCCGCCGCGGCCGCGAAGGCCTGGGCCGAGCGCCGCTCGGTGTCGGGGAACGCTCCGTTCGCCGCCCCCTCCATCGAGTGCACGAGGTAGTAGGCGACGTCGACGCCGTCGAGCGCCTCGGCGAGCCCGGCGCCGGTCGTGACGTCCCCGGTGACGAGCTCGTCCAGCTCGACCCCGGCGGCGGCGACCCGCTCCGGCGAGCGCGCGAAGCCGCGGACGGCGTGGCCGTCCTGCCGCAGCCGGCCCGCGAGCGCGCCGCCGACGTATCCCGAGACCCCGGTGACGAGCGTCCGCATCTCCGCTGAGGGTACGAGGGCGCAACGGAATCCGCGCAGAATGCGGCGTGCTCGCGTCGCTAACAGGGCGAATCGCGCATGTTTCCCGCCTGTTTGCGGAAAGGACACGAGAAGCGTGCGATTTGCGGGTTCGCCCGTTGCGCGCCCCTGGCCCGATCGGCTTTGCTCCGCCTCGTCCTGTGACGAACCAGTGAAAGGGAGCGACGAGGGTGCCGGGCACGAAGGTCGCGAAGGTCAGCTGCGAGGACTGCTTCTTCAAGCGCAACCTGCTGTGTGCGCTCGACTGCGACCAGCCTTGCCCCACGTTCCGCCCGGACCATCCGGACGGGCTCCGGCCGCCGCAGCAGATGCGGTTCGTGTTCCGCCAGGAGCGCCGGCGCCAGGTCGCGTGGGCGCTGCCTACGGCGCAGGAGCAGGCCGCGCTCCACGCGTAGCGTCCGAGCGCCCGGCGAGCCAGTTCGAGCCGGGCGTGTCGCTCAACCCGTGGGCGATGATCGACACGAAGACGCACAGCGCCGCGAGGTTGAACAGCCGCTCCCCCGCCGGGATGGCGTCGGCGAGCACGAGCAGCGAGAACGTCATCGTGGCCACGCCCTTGGGCCCGAACCAGGCCATGAACCACGTCCAGTCCCGCGGCGTGCGCGTGCCGATCAGCGCCAGCCAGACGGCCGCGGGCCGCGCCACGAGCAGCGTGACGGCGACGATCGCCACGGCGGCCCAGCCGTCGCCGAACAGGCCGTCGAGCGTGAGCAGCGCGCCGAACACGACGAACACGCCGAGCTTGACGATCTCCACGAGGTCGTCGGCCCGCGCCTCGAACCGCTCGCGCAGGTCGTGGCGCAGGATGCCGAGCGTGATCGCGCACACGAACACGGCGATCAGCCCGTTGCCCTCGGGCGGCAGGACCGCGACGCCGTAGGCCGCGAACGCGGCGCCGAGCGCGAACAGCGACACCTGGTGGTCCGGGATGCCCTCGCGCGGCAGCAGCCGGCTCGCGATCCAGCCCATGGCCACGCCGGTGACGAGCCCGAGCGTCACGTCCTGGACCACGAACTCCCACCACGTGAACTGCTCCTCCCCGACCCGCAGCGCCGCCGAGAAGGCCAGCACGGCGGGCAGGGCGAGCCCGTCGTTGAGCCCGGACTCGAGGTTGAGCGAATGGCGTACGCGGCGCGGCACCCGCGGGTTCGTCACGACGCTCGAGGAGAGCACCGGGTCGGTGGGCGCGAGCAGCGCGCCGAGCAGGCAGCACTCGGTCCAGCCCAGGTCGGTCAGCAGGCGCGCCGCCAGCGCGACGATCGCCGCGGTGACCGGCATGGCCAGCACCAGCTTGCGCGCCGGCAGCCGCCACTCGCGCTGGAGCATCTCCGCGTCGATCTCGAGCCCGTCGCGGAACAGCATCACGATGAGCGCCACGATCGCCAGCGTGGAGACGAAGCCCGACTGCGGGTCGAGGTCGAGCACCTCGGTCCCGCCCTCGCCGAGCACGAAGCCGGCGAGCACGAACAGCGCGACGAGCGACAGGAACGACCGGTGCGCCAGGCCGGAGAGCAGGGCGCCGAGCATCAGCAGCCCGCCGAACACGAGCAGCGGCACGTCGACGGCGGTGCCCGCGGCGAAGATCACAGCGGTAGGGTCCCAGACGAGGTGAGGATCACGGTCCTGGGCAAGTCGCCCTCATGGCAGGACGTCGACGGCGCCTGCTCCGGGTACCTGGTGGAGGACCAGGGCTGCCGCCTGCTGCTCGACTGCGGCAACGGCGTCTTCGCCAAGCTGCGGCGCTTCGCGGAGTACGACGCGGTCGACGCCGTCGTGATCTCCCACCTGCACGCGGACCACTTCCTCGACCTCGTGCCGTTCTCCTACGCCCTGACCTACGGGCCGCGCGTGCCCCGCGCCCGGCCCGTCCTGCACGCGCCGCCGGGCGCGTCCGATACGTTCCGCCGCGTCGTCGGCGCCTGGGGGAACGAGGACCTGATCGAGCATGCCTTCGACCTGCGCGAGTACGACCCCGGCGAGGTCCTGCACGCCGGCCCGCTGACCGTCCGCTTCCAGGCCGTGCCGCACTTCGTGCCGGCGTACGCGGTCGAGGTGACCTCGGCGGAGGCCGGCGCGCGGCTCACGTACGGCGCCGACTCGGGCCCGTCGGAGGCGCTCAGCGCCTTCGCGCGCGACACCGACCTGCTGATCGTCGAGGGCACGCTGCCCATCCCGGAGCCCGCGGGGCCGCGCGGCCACATGACCCCGTCGGAGGCCGGCGAGCTCGGCCGCGCGGCGGCCGCGCGGCGGCTCGTCCTCACCCATCTGACCGACGAGCTCGACGCCGCGTGGGCCGAGGACCAGGCCGAGCAGGCCTTCGGCGGGCCGGTCGAGATCGCCCGCGAGGGGGCGGTGTACGAACTCTGATCGATCCCGACTCCAGCCCGGCGGACGAAGCGCCGATATAGGCAGGACGGGATCCTCCCGACTGGACTCAAAGTGAACGCTTCGGATGCGACGACCACGGACGGCGTGCGGCTCTTGTCGCATCGTCCCTCCGTGCTCTACAAGGTGGAGCATCTGGCGACGGAGCCGCCCGACGGGGACATCGCCGTCGAGGGCATCAAGCTCGCCGGCCCCGGCTGGGACGACCGGCTCAAGACGCTGCTCGGCGCGCTGTCGCAGTCCGAGCGCGCCTGCCTGTTCGCCGTCCGGCTGGGCGAAGAGCAGGCCCTGCCGCTGCCGGCCGAGACGCTGCTCGACCGCGCGCGCACCGACTGGTTCCCCGAGTTCCTCTCGCACGGCCTGATGAAGCCGCACTTCCAGCCGATCGTCGAGATCGCCACGGGCCGCTCGTTCGGCCGCGAGGCGCTCATGCGCGGCAAGCTGGGCACGGTCGAGGTCCGCGGCGGCGAGCTGCTGGCCGCGGCCGAGGCGCACGACGCGCTGTTCTCCTTCGACTCCCGCGCCCGCGCCGCGGCGCTCGAGATCGGCCTGCCGCTGATGCCCGAGGGCGAGATCCTCTTCGTCAACCTCGACCCGCGCGCCGCGCTGGACGTCGAGTCGTCGATGCGCACGACGTGGCCGGTCGTGAGCCGCCTCAACGCCGATCCGTCGCGGATCTGCCTCGAGATCGTGCGCCCCGAGCGCACGGCCGACAAGGAGATGCTCGAGGAGCTCGTGCAGGCGCACCGCAAGCGCGGCGCCCTGATCGCGCTCGACGACCTCTCGGGCGGCCCGGAGTCGCTCGCCTACCTCGAGGCGCTCAAGCCGGACTTCGCCAAGATCGACAACAAGCTCACCGCCGGGATCCAGTACTCGGCCGGCCGCCGCCAGCTCGTCGCCGCGCTCGTCGAGTGCGCGCGCGAGCAGAAGGCGCGCGTCGTCGCCGAGGGCATCGAGCGCGTCGGCGAGTTCGAGGCGATGCGCGAGCTCGGCGTCGACTTCGGCCAGGGCTTCTACTTCGGCCAGCCGACCGAGCGCCCGATGGCGGTCGATCCACGGCTCGTCCGCGCGCGTCCCGAGCTGGTCTGAGTTCGCGCGTGATGGCGGGCGCTCGACGAACGTCAACCCCGGCATTGAGGAGGCGGGTGCGATTGCCGCGGCGAGGTCGATGGCGACTTGACCGCGCATATCGCGGGCAAGTCGCCAGCCACTTCGGGGTTCGCGCATTTCTCGCAATCCGCGGTCGCCACCAGCGCGCTGACAGCGAGATGCCCGCATAGCGGGCGTTTCTCGCAATCCACCGTCATACGGTGGCGCATCAGTCGACAACGACTCCGGACCGCCGCCTTCAATGCCCGGCTGTTGACGTTCGCGGAGCGCCCGCCATCACCCCGGCGGAGATAGCCTCCCCGCGGTGCAGCAGCTCCCCGACTTCCGCCTCGAGGTCTACCTCGGCAAGTGGGAGTTCGCCGCGCGCCACCACCTGACCGCGTCGGACGCCGAGACGAGCACCGTCGCCGAGGTGCTGGGGCCCGAGGGGATGGAGGAGCTCGCCGCCCTGCCGCTCGGCTACACGCCGACGTGGGGGAGCGACGCGCTGCGGGCCGAGATCGCCGCGACGTACGACGGGCTGGAGCCCGCCGACGTGCTCGTCTTCGCGGGCGCGGAGGAGGCGATGTTCTGGGCGATGCAGGAGCTGGCAGGGCCCGGCGACCACGCGGTCGTGACGCTGCCGAACTACCAGTCGATGGAGAGCGTCCCGCTCGCCACCGGCGCGTCCGTCACCGGCCTGGCGCTCGACGAGCACGCCGGCTGGGCGCTCGACCTCGACGCGCTGGCCGCCCGGCTGCGCCCCGAGACCCGCCTCGTCGCCGTCAACTTCCCCAACAACCCGACAGGGGCGCTGCCCGACCCGGCGACCTGGCGCGCGCTCGCGGCGCTGTGCGAGGAGCGCGGGATCGTGCTGTTCGCCGACGAGGTCTACCGCGGCCTGGAGCCGCCCGGCACGGACCCGCTGCCGCAGGCCGCCGACCTGAGCGCGTCCGCCGTCTCGATGGGCGTGCTGTCGAAGGCCTACGGACTGCCGGGGCTGCGGATCGGCTGGCTCGCGACGCGCGACCGCGCGCTGCTCGCCCGGCTCGAGACGCGCAAGCACTACACGAGCATCTGCAACGCGGCGCCGAGCGAGCTGATCGCCACCGCCGCGCTGCGCCGCGGCCCGGAGCTGCGTGCGCGCAACCGCGCGATCATCGACGCGAACCTCCCGGTCTTCGACGCGTTCTTCGCCGGCTGGGAGGACCGCTTCGCGTGGGAGCACCCGCAGGCCGGCTGCGTGTGCTTCCCGCGCTACCTCGGCGCGGACGGCGTCGACGCGTTCTGCCACGACCTCGTCGAGCAGGCGGGCGTGGTGCTGCTCCCGTCCTCGATCTACGCCTCCGCGCTCGGCGACGTGCCGCCCGACCGCTTCCGCATCGGCGTCGGGCGCCGCGACCCGGAGCCGGCGCTGGCCGCGCTCGACGCCTGGCTCGGCGCGCGCCACGGACGCTAGATTTGGCCCCCGTGCCGTCGGATCGCGACCTCTTCGCCAACTTCGAGCGCATGCGGCGCGAGATGGACGAGCTGTTCGGCGACGTGTTCGGCGCCGGCGGCCGCGGCTGGGACGCCCGCGGCGCCTTCTCGCCCGCCGTCGACGTGTACTACGCCGGCGACCCGCCGCGCGCGGTCGTGCGCGCCGAGCTCGCCGGCATCCGCGCGTCGGAGCTCGAGCTCGAGATCCGCGGCCGCGAGCTGATCCTCGCCGGCCAGCGGCGGCCCTCCGACCGCGGCGAGGAGGAGCGGCTCTACCAGCAGCTGGAGGTCCAGCACGGGCCGTTCCGGCGCGTCGTCGCGCTCGGCGCCGACGTCGACGCCGACGGCGCCAGGGCCACCTACGAGGACGGCATCCTCACCGTCGAGCTCCCGATCGCCCGCCCGACCGGCGCGCGCACCGTGCCGGTCCGCCGCGCGGACGGCACATGATCGAGATCGCCACCCCGGGCACGGGCGGGGAGGACGTCGCGATGGGCGCCGCGCCGGAGATCCCGGTGGCGCTGCCGGTCCTCCCGCTGCGCGACTCGGTCACGTTCCCCGACACGCTGACGCCGCTCGCGGTCGGCCAGGAGCGCTCGATCCGGCTGATCAACGACGTCCTCGGCGGCGACCGGATGCTCGTGATGGTGGCCAGCCGCGACCCCGACGTGGAGTCGCCCGGCCCCGAGCAGCTCTACTCGGTGGGCGTCGTGGGCACGGTCGCGCGCATGCTCAAGGTCCCCGACGGGACGCTGCGCATCCTCGTCCAGGCCGGCCCGCGCGTGCGGCTCGCCGCGTTCCCGGCCGAGCAGCCCTACCTCGTGGCGGCCGTCGAGGAGCAGCCCGACGTCGTGCGCGAGGGCCCGGAGCTGACGGCGCTGATGCGCAACGTGCAGGAGACGTTCTCGCGCATCATCGAGGACGTCCCCTACCTGCCCGAGGAGCTGCAGGTGGCGGTCGCCAACCTCGAGGATCCCTCGGCCCTCTCGCACCTGATCGCGGGAGCGCTGCGGCTCAAGACCGACGAGAAGCAGGAGCTGCTGGAGGAGCGCGACGTCGCCCGCCGGCTGCGCCGCCTCTCGGAGTTCCTCGCGCGCGAGCTCGAGGTCGCGGCCATCGGCTCGCGGATCCAGTCGCAGGTCCAGTCCGAGCTCGACCGCACGCAGCGCGAGTACGTGCTGCGCCAGCAGCTCAAGGCGATCCAGGAGGAGCTGGGGGAGCGCGACCCGACCGAGGCGGAGGTCGAGGAGCTGCGCGAGCAGCTCGACGCGATCGCGCTGCCCGAGGACGTCCGGCGCCAGGCCGACCGCGAGCTCGCGCGGCTGGAGAAGCTGCCCCAGGCCGCCGCGGAGCACGGCGTGATCCGCACCTACCTCGAGTGGCTCGCGTCCCTGCCGTGGGACACGGTCACGCCCGACAACCTCGACCTCCGCCACGCGCGCGAGGTGCTCGACGCCGACCACTTCGACATCGAGAAGGTCAAGGAGCGGATCCTCGAGTTCCTCGCCGTGCGCCGCCTGAACCCCGACGCGCAGGGCTCGATCCTCTGCTTCGTCGGCCCGCCCGGCGTCGGCAAGACGTCGCTCGGCAAGTCGATCGCCCGCGCGCTCGGGCGCCGGTTCGAGCGCATCAGCGCCGGCGGCGTGCGCGACGAGGCCGAGATCCGCGGGCACCGGCGCACGTACATCGGCGCCATGCCCGGCACGATCATCCGCGCGCTGCGCGACGCGGGCTCGGCCAACCCGCTGTTCATGATCGACGAGCTCGACAAGATGGGCTCTGACTACCGCGGCGACCCCGCCTCGGCGATGCTCGAGGTGCTCGACCCCGAGCAGAACGCGACCTTCCGCGACCACTACCTCGACGTGCCGTTCGACCTCTCGCGGGTCATGTTCGTCACCACGGCGAACACGCTCGACACGATCCCCGGCCCGCTGCGCGACCGGATGGAGGTGATCCAGCTCGCCGGCTACACCGAGGAGGAGAAGCTCGAGATCGCCAAGCGCTACCTGGTCCCGCGCCAGATCGAGCGCAACGGCCTGAAGCGGTCGCAGATCGCGTTCTCCGACACGGGGCTCAAGCGGATCGTCTCCGCCTACACGCGCGAGGCGGGCGTGCGCAACCTCGAGCGCGAGATCGGGTCGGCCTGCCGCAAGGTCGCCCGCCGCGTGGCCGAGGGCACGCTCGAGCGCAAGGTCACGGTCACCGCGCCGCGCGTGCGCGAGCTGCTGGGACGCCCGCGGGTCCAGCCCGAGGTGCGCCGGCGGACGCGCGAGCCGGGCGTGGCGACGGGCCTGGCCTGGACGCCGGTCGGCGGCGACGTCCTGTTCGTCGAGGCGACGGCGATGCCGAGCCTGCGCTCCCGGCCGCCCGCGCTGACCGTGACCGGCCAGCTCGGGGACGTGATGAAGGAATCCGCGCAGGCCGCGCTGTCCTGGGTGCGCTCGCGCCAGGCCCACGACGAGGAGTGGTTCGCCGGGCACGACCTGCACCTGCACGTGCCGGCCGGCGCCGTGCCCAAGGACGGGCCGAGCGCGGGCATCACGATGGCGACCGCGCTCATGTCGCTCGTGCTCGGCCGCCGCGTGCGCGACGACACGGCGATGACCGGCGAGATCACCCTGACCGGCCAGGTCCTGCCGATCGGCGGCCTCAAGGAGAAGGCGCTCGCGGCGCAGCGCGCCGGCATCACGCGCGTCATCGCCCCGCGCCGCAACGAGCCCGACACCGAGGACTTCCCGGACCACCTGCTGGAGGACATCGAGTTCGTCTGGGCGTCCGAGATCGACGAGGTGCTCGACGCCGCCCTGCTGAACGGCAGGTAGCGCGCATCGTGCGCGCCCTGTTCCCCCGCGGGCTGGCCAGCCGGGTCGCCTTCCTGCTCCTGGCGCTCCCGCTCGGCATCGTCTACTTCGGCGTGCTGATCGGCGGGCTCGCGTCCGCGGTCGGCGGCGCGTTCATCATCGGCATCCCGCTGTTCGTCGCGCTGATGTTCCTCTGGCGCGCGCTCGCCCGCTTCGAGCGGCGCCTGCTGCGCCGGCTGCTCGACGTCGAGATCGAGCACCCGTACCGGACACCGCTCTCGGCCACGCGGCTGGGGCGGATCCGCGACCGCGCGGCCGACCCGGCGACCTGGAAGGACCTCGCCTACCTGCTGCTGCTCATGCCGCTCGGGCTCGTCTCGTTCACGGTCGTCGCGTGCCTGAGCGGGACGGCGGTCGGCCTCGTCACCCTCGTGGCCTGGGGCTGGGCGCTCCCGGACGGCGTCGACATCGGCTTCCTCACGGTCGACACGGTGTGGGAGGGCGTCCTCGTCGCACCGCTGGGCGTCGCCGTGTGGCTCCTGTTCCTGCTCGCCGTGCGCGGTCTCGTCGCGCTGCACGCCGCCGTGGCACGGGCGCTGCTCTCCGCGAGCCCCGATCCGGTGATGACGGCCCGCGTGGCCGCGCTGCAGGACTCCCGGATGCGCATCATCGCCGCCGGCGACGCCGCGCGCCGGCGGCTGGAGCGCGACCTGCACGACGGGGCGCAGCAGCGGCTCGTCGCGCTCTCGATGCAGCTCGGCCTGGCCAAGCGCCGGCTGGCCAGGGGCGAGGACGTGGCCGATCTCGTGACCGCGGCCGACGCCGAGCTGCGGGCGGCGATCTCCGAGCTCCGCGACCTCGCGCGCGGCATCCACCCCGCGGTGCTGACCGACCGCGGCCTCGCGCCGGCCCTGCGCGACGTGGCCAACCGCTCGGCGGTGCCCGTCGTGCTCGACGCGCTGCCGGATCAGCGGCTGGCGGGCGCGGTCGAGGCCGCCGCGTACTTCACCGTCTCCGAGGCGCTGACGAACGTCGCGCGCTACGCGCGGGCGACCGAGGCGCACGTCGACGTGCGCCCGCGCGAGGGCCGGCTCGCGATCGAGGTCGCCGACGACGGCGTCGGAGGGGCGACCGCGGGGACCGGGTCGGGCCTGGCCGGGCTCGCGGACCGGCTCGGCGCGCTCGGCGGAGAGCTGCGCGTCGTCTCGCCGCGCGGCGAGGGCACGCGGCTGCTGGCCACGATCCCGCTCGACCAGCCCGAGCAGCACGACGAGCTCGCGGCGCAGGTCACGGCCGGCGAGCCCGGCGCCCTGCGCCGCCGGATCCTCCAGTCGCACGCCGTCGTCTACGCGCTCGTGATGGCGCTGCTGGTGTTCATCTGGCTGACCACGGGGGCCGGCTACTTCTGGCCGCAGTGGTCGATCGCGGGCTGGGGACTGCTGCTCGCGCTCCACGCCTGGTTCGCACGAGCGCGTCCCGTGGGTATGCTCGACCGACAGACGCATCCTGATCGATGAGAGGTGGCATGGGAGCGAAGAAGAAGGCGGCCAAGGCCGGCGCTGCCGCCGCAGCCGTGCGGCAGAGCCCATACGTCCAGCGGATCGCCGAGGACGAGGACCTGCGCCAGAACCTCTGGAGCGCGTACGAGTCCGCGCGCGACGCGGTCGGGCGGCTCCAGAACGGCAAGCAGCCCCACAAGCAGATCTTCGACGACAAGAAGCTGCAGAAGGACCTGAAGTCGGCCGCCGAATCCTTCAAGGAGGCGTCGGTCGCACTGCGCCAGGCCCCGAAGAAGAAGAAGCGCGGCGGCCTGGGCAAGCTCATCGTCGTGGGGGTCGTCGGCGCGGGACTCGCGCTCGCGCTCTCCGAGGATCTCCGCAAGAAGCTGCTCGACGCGCTGTTCGGCGCCGAGGAGGAGTTCGAGTACACGTCGACCACGGCGCCGGCGTCCACGCCGGAGGCCGCGGCATCGACGAACTGACGTCCGCGACCGGACCGCAGCGGGGAGGGCGCCGATCCGGCGCCCTTCGTCGTTCAGGGCCCGGGAGTCACTCCTCCGCGATGAAGTCGCGCACCTCGACAAGGGCGCCCGGCCGCTCCTCGGTGTCCGATCCATAGCGGGCGAGCCAGCCGCCGCTCGGGAGCTGCCCGTTCGCCTGCCACGCGGCGAGCACCCGGTGCGGGTCGATCGCCCGCTTGTCGCCGGGGTGGATCTCGAAGTGCACGTGCGGCGGCGTCGGCTCGGCGTCGCCCGTGTTGCCGACGAAGCCGAGCAGCGTGCCCGCCTCGACCTCGCGCCCGCTGACGGCCTCGGGCCCGAAGGCGGACAGGTGGGCGTAGAAGAAGCTGTCCCCGCGCTCGGTCTTCAGCCAGAGCCGGTTGCCGCTGATCGGCAGCGTCCCGACGCGGTTCAGCCGGCCGTCGGCGACGGCGAGCACCGGGCTGCCGAAGGCCGCGAAGCAGTCGTTGCCCTGGTGGGCGCCGATCTGGCGGGCGGCGCCGAAGTCGTCGGCGCAGCGCACGTCGCCGTAGACGGGGAAGACGAAGCGGCCGCGCGCGAGGCGCTCCGCCGCCGAGACCTTCGGCTTCGCGGGCCGGTCCTCGCCGCCGGGATCGAGGCCGGGGTCCAGCGGGTCGACGGGGTCGGGCGTCGCCGACGGGGTGGGCTCGGGCGTCGCCGCGGGGTCGGCGCCGTCGATCGCCTCGGCGCTCACCTCCGCCACGGTCACCGTCGTGCCCGACGCGAAGCCGGCGACGGCCCGCACGAGCCGGACGCGAAGCCCCGCGCCGCCGCTGTTGACGGTCACGCGCAGCCCGCCGCCGCGGTACGTGCCCGCCGTGGCGACGTCGCCGTGGTCCTGGCCCGCCACCGCGAGGCCGGCGACCGAGCCGCCGAAGTCGACGCCGCCGTCCTGCGCCGCGGCGGTCCGGGTGACGCGCTGCGCGGTGACGAGGCCGCCGAAGAGCGAGATGCCCGACGCGGTGGCCGTGGCGCGCGCGCTCGCCCGCCCGCCGGTGCGCGCGGCGCGCGCCGACGCGCTCCCCTCGGCGATCTCCATGCCGGACCGCGACACGGCGGTCGCCGCCTCGTCGCGGCCCCCGCCCTCGACCGCGGCGCGGCCGTTCGTGCCCAGGTCTCCGGCGGCGACGCTGGCCGCGGCGCGCGCCTGCGCGGGCGCCTGCGCCGGCGCGGCGGGCACGAGCACCGCGGCCGCGACGAGCACGGCGGCGAGGGACGCGAGGAGCCGCGGGCGCATGGGGAAAGTCTGGCAGGGGCGGGGTAGTGTCTCTGCCGATGGAGGCGGCCACGACGAAGCGCGAGCTCTCGGGCGAGAAGGCGCAGCGGATCGTCGACGCCATGCGCGCGTCGGTCGGCGCGCGCGGCGCGACCGGGTCGACGTTCGACCACGTGGCGCGCGAAGCCGGGGTCTCCCGCGGGCTGCTGCACTACTACTTCGGCACGAAGGAGCGGCTGCTCGCCGAGGTCGTCCGGCGCGACTGCGACCTGCGCATGGAGCGCATGTCCGCCACCGTGGCGGGCCTCGACAGCGCCGACGCGCTGCTCGGCGCGCTCGCGCAGTCGCTGCAGGAGATGCTCGCCGACGAGCCCGAGTTCTTCGCGATCCTGCTCGAGCTGCACACGCTCGGCCGCCACAACGAGGAGATCGCCGCCGAGCTGGCCGAGCTGCACCGGCGCGTGCGCGGCCACCTCACCGGCCTGCTCGCCGCCGCCGAGGCGCAGGGCGCGGTCGCGCTGGCCGCCCCGCCCGAGGTGGTCGCCGAGGTCCTCTTCGCGCTGGCCGACGGCCTCGCGCTGTGGATGCAGGCCGAGCCGGGCCGCGACTTCGGCCCCACGCTCGCGGCGGCCGTGCGGGCCGCGAGCGCGCTGGTCACCGCGCCCGCGACCTGACCTGACGGGTCACGCAGCGGACAGGACGCGCCCGGGCTCGCGGGGCGATCGGGCGATTGCCCCTATACGAGCAGGTATCCGGAGCGTTAGGTTCGGCACATGCCTTCACGTCCTGCGCTCAGAGCGCTCACCGCAGCTGCGGCCGCGGCCGCATTGCTGGTTCCAGCCGCGGCCGCCCAGGCCGCCAAGACCCCTGTCTCCGCCGGCCTGCCCGCCGCCCAGGCGGCGCAGATGCCCGAGAACGCGGAAGGCAACGCCTTCTACCCGCGGGCCATCACGGTGAAGAAGGGCGGCAAGGCGGCCTTCAAGTTCCGCGGGTTCCACAACGTGGTCTTCCCGGCCAAGGGCGATCAGCCGCCGCCCCTCGTCGCGCCCGACCCGTCCAGCCCGGTCAGCGGCGCGACCGACGCGGCCGGCGCGCCGTTCTTCTTCAACGGCCAGCCCAACATCCTCCCCGTCCCGGAGAGCGTCGCCCCGCTGGGCAACAAGAAGATCACCGGCAAGAAGCTCAACGGCTCCGGCATCTTCATGGGCCAGGGCGCGCCGCCCGACTACGTCGTCTCGTTCCCGAAGAAGGGCAGCTACGCCTACTACTGCACGATCCATCCGGGCATGGACGGCACCGTCAAGGTCGTCGGCAAGCGCGGCAAGGCCACGTCGAAGCGGAAGGCCAAGCGCCAGGCGGCCCGGCAGGCCGACAAGACAGTGGCCAAGGCCGAGCAGCTCGCGGCGGTCGTCCCGAGCGGCAACGTCGTGCAGGCCGGCAGCGACGCCGGCGAGGTCGCCAACCTCGCGTTCTTCCCGGCCGCCCGCACGGTGACCGCCGGCGGCTCGGTCGATTTCAGGTTCTCCGCCGACTCGACGGAGATCCACAACGTGGTGTTCGGTCCGGACGACTACGTCGCGGCGCTCGCCGAGAAGTTCTTCGGCCCCACGCTCGACCCGCAGTCCGTCTACCCGTCGGATCCGCCCCCGCTGACGCACACGCCGACGAGCCACGGCAACGGGTTCCTCAACACGGGGATCCTCGACGCCGACGGCGCCACGCCGTTCCCGGCCTCCGCGGCGGTGACGTTCTCGACGCCGGGGAGCTACAAGTTCATCTGCACCGTGCACCCGTTCATGACCGGGACGATCACCGTCCAGTGATCCGCTGACGCGATGGCCGTGTGTGCGCCCGCGCACACACGGCCGTCCGTCCTTGCCGTATCTTTGGCTGGCCAGCCAGCCAAAGACTCCCCGGAGCTCCCCATGCAATCCGCCATGCTGCGCCTCGACGGCCTGCTCCGCCGCCGCCGGGGTCTCGTCCTGATCGCCTGGGCCGCCGTCCTGATCGCGGCCGTCCCGTTCGCCGCCCGACAGTCCGAGGACCTCTCGAGCGGCGGGTTCGACGTCCCCGGCTCGCAGTCGGCTGAGGTCGCCGGCGCGCTCGACCGCTTCCCGGGCGTCGCCCGCGCCCAGCTCGCCGCCGTGCTCGTGCCCGCCCCGGGCGCCGGGCCGGACCAGCTCACCGCCGCCGTGGACCGCGTCGCCGCCGCGGCCGGGCCGGTCGACGGGGTGTCGATCGCGGCCGGCGCGCGCGACCGGGCCGCCGCGCAGGTCGGCGGCGGCACGGTCGTCGTCCCGCTGCGCGCCGAGGTCGACGAGGACGGCGCCACGGAGGTGGCCGTCGACCTGCGCGACCGCCTGGGGATCGGCGACGGCCCCCGCGACGGCGTGACCACGCACCTCGTCGGCCAGGGCGCGCTGTGGGCCGGGATGCAGGAGCTCTCCAAGGAGGACCTGGCCAAGGCGGAGTCGGCCGGCTTCCCCGTCGTGCTGATCATCCTGCTGCTCGTCTTCGGCTCGCTCGCCGCGGCCGCCCTTCCGCTCGCGCTCGGCTTCGTCTCGGTGCTCGTCACGGGCGCGCTCATCTTCGCGCTCTCCCAGGTCATGGAGATGTCGGTCTTCGTGACCAACATGGCGTCGATGATCGGGATCGGCGTGGCGGTCGACTACTCGCTGTTCATCGTCGCCCGGTACCGCGAGGAGGTGGCCGCCGGCCGCGGCCCCGCCGACGCCCGCGCGGTCGCGATGGCGACGTCCGGGCTGGCGGTGCTGTTCAGCGGCCTCACCGTGATCATCTCGCTCGCCGGCCTGTGGATGATCGACAACACGGCGATCCGCTCGATGGCGCTCGGCGCGATGCTCGTCGTCGGCGTGGCGATCCTCGCCGCCACCACGCTGCTGCCGGTGCTCATCCGGCTGCTCGGGCATCGCGCGCACACCCGCGGGCGGCTGTTCGGCGTCGCCGGCCGGCTGCGGCGCCGCCGGCCGGCGCGGCCCGCGGGCGCCGCCGGCTTCTGGCAGCGCTGGACCGACGGCGTGATGCGCCGCCCGATGCTCGCCGTCGCCGGCACCACCGCCGTGCTCCTGGCGCTCGCCGCGCCCGTCCTCGGGATGACCACGGGCTCGGGCGCGCTCGAGCAGTTCCCGCGCGACCACGAGACCCGCCAGGGCTTCGAGGCGGCGGCGGCGCGCACCGGCCCCGGCGCCTCGGCGCCGATCCAGGTCGTCGTGCGCGGCGAGGAGCCGGAGGCCCTCGACGCCGCCGCCGCACGGGTCGGGGCGGCGCTGGCGGACGATCCCGGCGTGGCGCGGGTGGCCGAGCCCGTCGCGGCCCGCGACGGGGGCGCCGTGCTGGTCGGCGCCGAGCCGCGCGCCGACGGCGAGTCGCCGTCGGCCCACGCGGCGGTCGACCGGCTGCGCGCGTCCCTGCCCGCCGTCGCCGGCCCGGGCGCCACGGCCGATGTCGGCGGGGTCACGGCGTCGCAGGGCGACATGCGCGACCTCGTGAGCGGCTCGATGTGGAAGATCCTGCTGTTCCTGCTCGGGCTCTCCTACCTCGTGCTGCTCGTGCTGCTGCGCTCCGTGGTGCTCCCGCTCAAGGCGGTGCTGGTGAACCTGCTGAGCGTGGGCGCGGCGTTCGGCGTGCTGAGCCTCGCCTACGACCAGGTCGACACGCTCACGCCGCCGCTCGTGCTCGCCGTCGTCTTCGGCCTCTCGATGGACTACGAGGTGTTCCTGCTGTCGCGCATCCGCGAGCGCTACGAGGCGACCGGCGACACGCGCACCGCCGTGGCGCAGGGTCTCGCCGCCAGCGCACGGACGATCACCTCGGCGGCCGTGATCATGGTCGCCGTGTTCGGCGTGTTCGTGGCGGTCGGGGTGCCCTCGATCCAGCAGATCGGCGTGGGGACGGCGGTGGCGATCGCGCTCGACGCCACGCTCGTCCGGCTCATCCTCGTGCCGGCGGCGATGGAGCTGCTGGGCGACTGGAACTGGTACCTGCCGCGCTCGCTGGCGCGGGTGCTCCCGCGGACGGAGCTGGAGTCGGTGGCGCCGCAGCCGGCGCGCTGAGCACCCCGATCTCGGGCGGCGGGGCGGGCGCGACGAGCTCCGGCTCGAGGTCGGGGACGAGCGCGAGGAAGGCGTCGATCACCGCGGGGTCGAACTGGGACCCGCGCTGAGCGGACAGCTCGTCGAGCGCGTCCGCGAGCGGCCACGCCGGCTTGTAGGTGCGCTGGGCGAGGAGCGCGTCGAACACGTCGGCCACGGCGCAGATGCGGGCGGGGAGCGGGATCGCCTCGCCCGCGAGGGCGTCGGGGTAGCCCGTCCCGTCCCAGCGCTCGTGGTGCGAGCGGGCGATCTGGGCCGCGAGCTGGATCAGGTCGGACTCCGAGCCCGCGAGGATCTCGGCGCCGACGGCGGTGTGGGTCTGCATCAGCGCGCGCTCGGCGCCGTCGAACTTGCCGGGCTTGCGGAGCACGCGGTCGGGGATGCCGACCTTGCCGACGTCGTGCAGGACGGCGGCGTGGCCGATGCGCTCGGCCTCGTCCTCGGGCAGCCCGAGCGCGAGCGCCAGCCGCTCGCTGAGCATCGCCATGCGGTCCACGTGCGCGCCGGTGTCGGCGTCGCGCGACTCGACGGCGCGGGCCAGGCGCGTGACGACCTCGAGCTGCGTGCTGCGCAGCTCCTCGGTCCGCCGCGACACCTCGGCCTCGAGCTGCACGCGGTAGTCCTTCTCGCGGCGCCGGGCCTCGCGCTCCCACACGAACGCGCTCGTCGTGCTCGTCGCGGTGCCGAGCACGAGCGCGATCAACGGGTAGCTCACCGGGAGGATCACGCCCGCCTCGAAGCCGAGCTGCACGGAGAGGAGCCAGCCCGCGGCGAGCAGCGGCGCGGCCATCACGGCGCGGACGGCGCGGCCGCGCACCGTGACGAGCGCCGGGCCGAGGCCCAGCAGCACGATGGCGAGCCAGCCCACCCAGTCGGGCGCGCTGCGCAGCGGGAGGCCGTGGAGCGCGGTCCAGATGGCGTTGGCCTGGACCTCGGGCCCGGACATGAGCTCGCTGTCGGACGTCGGCGTCGGATGCAGATCGCCCAGCGTGGGCGCCGTGGCGCCGACCACGACGACCCGTCCGCGGACGAGCGCGGGATCGAAGCGACCGGAGAGCGCATGCTCGAACGGGATCGACGGGATCGTCCCGGGCGGCCCGCGGAAGTCGATCCAGGCACCGTCCGCGGGGAAGCGGGACGCCGGCAGCCGCGGCCCGCCGGCGAGGGTGGCGCCCGCCGCGGCCAGCGTGGGCAGGCCCAGCTCGCGGCTGCGGAAACGCTGGAGCACGTCGCCGGGCTCCGTGGTCAGGTTCGCCGCGGCGGCCGTCGCGGTCGTCTCGGCCAGGTTCTCGGGCCCGCCGAGGATCTCGTGCTCGCCCGCCCCGCGCGTCTCGGAGGTCGCGAGCACGATGCGGGGCGTCCGCGCGACGGCGTCGAACAGCGCGAGGTCCTCGCGCGCCCGCGTGCGCTCGGTGAACTGCACGTCGTAGACGATCACGCGCGCGCCGGCTCGGCGCAGGCGCTCGATCGCGCGCGCGTGCAGCGAGCGCCGGAACGGCCACTGCTCGCCCAGGTGCGAGATGGAGGCGTCGTCGATCGCGACGAGCGTGATGCCGTCCACGGGCTGCTCGCCGCGCAGCTGGTAGCGCAGCGCGACGGTGTCCTGCTCCTGCGCGGACAGGACGTTCCCGATGTCGGCGCCCAGCGCGATCGCGACCGCGGCCAGGCCTGCCGCCAGGATGGCGACGCCCGGCGTCGCGCGACGCCGCCGCTTGCCCCTGCCCCGGCGCACCGCGTGCTACCTGCGGTGCTTTGCGAAGTGGCGCTGTCCGGCCTCGACGCGCACGACGCGGCCCGTGTGGCGGTTCCGGACGTCGACGGCGCCCTCGAGCACCTTCGTGACCGTGCCGTCGCACCGGTCGGTGGTGACCCAGCTCGTGCCGCGGACGGTGGCGACGCTGTCGCGCCCGTGCGTGCGGAAGCGCCCGCCGTCGTCCTTGCCCCAGAGCCGCCGCACCTTGCGCTTGCGCGGGTTGCGCGCCGCGAGGGCGGAGACGGAGCGGGTGGCCCGGCGGCAGCCGGCGAAGCTGCCGCCCTTCAGCTTGAGGTCGGCGCGCCCGTCGCCCGTGGCGGACTGGCGGACCTTGAAGCGCGCGCCCCAGAACTCGCCCTGCTGACTGCCGCCGGCCACCGCGGTGCTGAGCGCGAGCGTGCCGGCCGTGGCGTCGATGACGGAGCCGACCGGCACCGCCGTGGTGCCGTCGAGCGCGACGAACGCGTCGCTGCCGGGGACGCGGACGCGCACCGTGCCTTCGGTGGGCGCGGCGACGACGGCGGAGCCCTGGACCGGTGCGGGCAGCACCGTCTGCCCGGGCTCGGTCCCAGGGGCGGGCGCGGGCTCGCTCGGACCCGGGTGGGCGGGGCCCGGCCCGGCGGGCGCGGGCGGCGTGCCGGGCGCCGGCTCGCCGGCGGTCGAGAACGTCCGGATGGGGCCGTAGTCGCGGTGATCGCCGCTGACCGCGACGAGCTGCGCGCGCACCGTGACCCCCGCGCCGAGCCCGGTCAGGACCGCCGAGACGGCGACGGGCCGGTGCTTGTCGTCGCCCTCGATCGTGGCGGGCGTGGTCGACGCGTAGCTCTGCGTGGGCGTGGCGTAGGCGATCCACCAGCTGGTGTCGCGCTTGGCGGGCGCGACGGTGCCGGACAGGCGGGCGCCGTCCGGCGTGATCTCCGATGCGGTGAGCGCGCTCGCGTCCACGTCGTCGCCCCCGGCCGGCGCGCTGGCGGGCACGACGAGGCCGAGGAGCAGGGGGATCACGATGAGGTGGCGCGCGCGGAAGGACACACTCCCTCCATCGGCAATCGCTCACCGTTCCAACAGTCCAGACGCCGGTCTGTCAGCCGAACAATCGTCGAGTCGACCACAGCGCCCGCACCGACCCGCGCGGACGCAGCCGCCCGGTCACGAGCGCGCGGCGCGGGTCGAGCCGTCCCGCGAAGACCTCGACGAAGTCGTCGTAGCGCACCCGGTAGGTGATGTCGGCGTCGGCGACGAACCCGGGCGCGACGGACGTGTCCCCGTTGTCGAGCCGCAGATGCCACGGCTCGGCGTCCGGGAAGTCCCACTGCAGCGTGAACGGTCCCGGCGGCGCGTGGCGGTGGTCGACGCCGCGCCGCAGCGAGTCGAACAGCAGCTCCATCGTCGCGGGGTCGCGCGGGGGCGCGCCCGCAGCGCCCTCGCCGATGATCCCGGCCTGCAGCATCGCGATCACGCGCCGGGCGCGCTCGTCCGCCGGCAGCTCGAACGGGTACGGGATCGGCCCGGGCAGCGACTCGACCGGGAGGCCGGCGGCGCGCAGCTTGGACTCGAACGAGCGCCCGCCCTCCTCGTAGATCTCCTCGAGCGTGAAGCCGAAGACCTCCGAGTAGCGCCGGTCCCAGCCCGGCGGGACGAACACGCCGGCGCTGTAGGGGAGCACCTCGCGCAGCAGGTCGGCGACGGCGAGCGGCACCTCCGGGTCCTCGGCCGCGAGGTCGCGCAGCAGCTTGACGCCGAAGCCGATGTGGCGCTGCTCGTCGAGCGCGACGTTGCGCATGCCGCCGCGGAAGCCCGGCAGCACGTCCTTGCGCTGCAGGTAATCCTCGATGAAGTGCTGCCCCGGCTGTGCGAGCGCCGCCTCGATGATCACGTGGTAGAGCGTCACCGCCTGGGCGAGCTTCGTGCGCGAGCGGTCGCGGCGCAGCTCGTCCACGTGCTTGTCGAGCTGCTCGAACGTCTTGACGAAGCCCCAGGTCAGCTGCGGGCGGATCGCCTCCAGCCCGCCGGCCACGGTGCCGTCGCCGATGTCGCAGACCTCGCGCATGAAGCGCTTGAAGAAGATGGCGTGGCGCGCCTCGTCGACCTGCTGGGTGGCGAGGAAGTACTTCTGCTCCTCGCGCGGGGCGGCGTCGATGAACGGCGAGAGGTTGTCCGCGACGGCGTCCTCGCCCCAGAAGAAGAGGGAGTAGTTCCACAGGGCGGAGCGCCGCTCGAGGTCGGAGAAGCGCTCATGCCAGTCGATCCGGTCCTGCGCGAAGTCGATCGCGGCGGCCCGCCAGTTGCCGCGCTCCCAGCGGGCGTACAGATCCTCGTAGGAGATCTGGTCGGCGGCCACAGTCGACGCCATGTCAATAGGCTACTCCACGCCGAGGCGATCCTGCAACAGGCGGCGGAGCCCCTCGACCGGGACGCGCTCCTGCTCGAGCGTGTCGCGGTCGCGCAGCGTGACCGTGTCGTCCTCGATCGTCTGGTGGTCGATCGTGACGGCGAACGGCGTGCCGATCTCGTCCTGGCGCCGGTAGCGGCGGCCGATCGCGCCCCCGTCGTCGTACTCCGCCTTGAACGAGCGCCGCAGGTCCTCGTAGATCGCGCGCGCCTTCTCCGGGTGCCCGCCCTTGCGCAGCAGCGGCAGCACGGCGACCTTGACCGGCGCGAGCGCCGGATGCAGGCGCAGCACGGTCCGCTGCTCGCCGCCGATCTCGTCCTCGTCGTAGGCGTCGATCATGAACGCGAGCATCGAGCGGCCGACGCCGGCGGCCGGCTCGATCACGTGCGGGAGGTAGCGGTCGCCCGTCTGCGGGTCGACCCAGTCGAGCTTCTGGCCCGAGTGCTGCGCGTGCTGGGTGAGGTCGTAGTCGCCGCGGTTGGCGACGCCCTCGAGCTCCGACCAGCCGTAGGGGAAGAGGTACTCCACGTCGCTCGTGCCCGTCGAGTAGTGCGACAGCTCGTCGGCGTCGTGCGCGCGGAGCCGCAGGTTCGCCGGGTCGATCCCGAGCCGCACGTACCAGTCCATGCGCTCCTGCATCCAGTGCTCGTACCAGTGCTGCGCCTCGCCGGGCGGGACGAAGAACTCCATCTCCATCTGCTCGAACTCCAGCGTGCGGAAGATGAAGTTGCCCGGGGTGATCTCGTTGCGGAAGGACTTGCCGACCTGCGCGATCCCGAACGGCGGGCGGCGGCGTGCGAACTGGAGCACCTGCTTGAAGTCGAGGAAGATGCCCTGCGCCGTCTCGGGTCGCAGGTAGACGGTCGAGCCCGCCTCCTGCACGGGCCCGATCGTCGTCTCGAACATCAGGTTGAAGGCGCGCGGCTCGGACAGCTCGCCGCCGCACACGGGGCACACGAGGTGGTCCGCCGGCTCCCCGCGCGCCTCGGCCTCCTCGCGCAGATGGTCCTCGCGGAAGCGCCGCTTGCACTTGCCCAGGCACTGCACGAGCGGGTCCGTGAAGCCCGCGAGATGGCCGCTGGCCTCCCACGTCCGCGGGTGCTGGATGATCGCGGAGTCGAGCGCGACGATGTCGTCGCGGTCCTGGATCATCGCCTTCCACCACTGGCCGACGACGTTCTGCTTCAGGAGCACGCCGTAGTGCCCGTAGTCGTACGTGTTGGCGATCCCGCCGTAGATCTCCGAGGCGGGGAAGATGAAGCCGCGCCGCTTGCAGAGCGACACGATCTTGTCCATGGTCACGTGCTCGTTCGGCATCGGTCGGCCAGTGTGGCAGCTACGCTCTCGTGCTCGATGCCGATCTACGAGTACCGCTGCGAGAACGGGCACCTCTTCGAGGTGCTGCAGAAGATGAGCGACGGCCCGGTGACGTCCTGCGAGGAGTGCGGCGCGACGGTCCAGCGCGTGTTCCATCCCGTCGCGGTGCACTTCAAGGGGTCCGGCTTCTACAACACGGACTACGGCACGGCCAAGCGCAAGCGCGAGAACGACGCGTCCGCCAAGTCCGGCGCGGACAAGCACGACGCCAAGAGCAAGGACAAGAAGGACTCGTCGTCGGGCTCGGACTCGTCGTCCTCCTCCGGCACGTCGTCGGGCTCGGGCACGTCGGGCGGCAGCGCCGACTAGGACCGCTGGCGTCGCGCGCGCGGGTGCGCGAGACTCCACGGCGGTGCACGCGCTGCTCGCCGGCTTCGGACTCGGGTTCCTCGTCGCCCTCCAGCTGGGCCCGATGTCGCTGTTCCTGATCCGCTCGACGCTGCGCCGCGGCTGGGGCGTCGGGCTCGCGATCGGCGCGGGGATCGCGCTCGTGGACGCGCTCTACGCCGCCGCGGGAGCGGCCGGTGCGGCGCCGCTGCTCGCCATCGGGCCGCTGCGGCTCGTGCTCGGCCTCACCGGCGCGCTCGTGCTCGTCGTCCTCGGCGCCCGCACGCTGCACTCCGCGTTCCGGGTGCGCCACGGGCTCGAGCTGGCGACGGAGGTCGCCGGGCCGCGGCGCGCGTTCCTCACGGCCGTCGGCGGGACGGCGTCGAACCCGAGCACGATCGCGTCGTGGGCGGCGATCTTCGCGGCGGCGAGCGTGGCGGGCGCGGCCGACTCGGCCGGGGGCGCGGTGCTGCTCGTCGCCGGCGTCGGGCTCGGGAGCCTCGTGTGGGTGACGGCGCTCGCCAGCGTGGTCGCGGTCGTGCGCCGCTCGGCGGGCGAGCGCGCGCTCCGCACGGCCGACGCGATCGCCGGCGCCGGGCTGCTCGGCTTCGGCGGCGCGCTCGCCTACGGCAGCGTGCGCGCCGACTGACTCAGCCGCGCAGCAGGCGGCGCACGGCGGCCTGCTTCGTGGCGTCGTCGACCGTGAGCCCTGCGCCGCCGTCGGGCAGGGTCACGTTGCCCGAGGGCTTGAGCACGGCCTGGTGCCCGCCGCCGCCGGCGATCGAGGCGAGGGCGACCCCGAGCAGCGTCGGCCCGGCCATGTCGGAGCGCACGGCCTTGGGCGCGGCCCAGGAGACCCAGGGGAGGCGGACGAACGTCTCGAACGACGTGACCTTGTCCTTCATCGCCTGCACGAGCTGCTGCTGCCGGCGCGCACGGGTGAGGTCGTTCTCGCTCGGGTCGCGCAGGTTCTTGCGCGTGCGTGCGAGCGCGAGGGCCTGCTTGCCGTTCAGCTCCGTCTCGCCCTTCTTCAGGTTCAGCGTCGTGCCGCCGTTGGCCCGCCCGCCGTTGATCTTGGAGAGCACGGCGGGGCCCTTGTAGGTCACGCCGCCGAGCGCGTCGATCAGCTGCGGGAAGTTCTCGAAGCTCACCTCGACCACGTGGTTGACCTCGATCCCCAGCCACTCCTTGACGGTGCGGGTCGCGAGCGCCGGGCCGCCGAACGCGTAGGCGGCGTTGATCTTGTTCGTCCCGTGGCCGGGGATGTCGACCACGGTGTCGCGCGGGATCGAGAGCGAGGCGTTCGCGCCGCCGCCGATGCGCAGGAGCATGATCGAGTCGGCACGGCTCGGGCCGCCGCTGCCCGGCTCGGCGAGGCCCTCGGTGCGGGCGTCCGAGCCGAGCACGAGGATCGTGTTCGCCCCCGTGAGCGGGTAGGGGCCGGGGTCGAGCTGGGAGCCGACCTCGTCGGCGAGGTCGCCGCGCTGGATCTGCGCGGAGACCATGAAGAGGACGGCGGAGATGGCGACCCAGGCGAACAGCGCGAGCGCGACCCACTTCGCGATCCTCCACCCGGTGACCCGCCGGCGCGGTGCGCCCGGCTCGCGCGGCGTGCGCTGCGGCAGCGTGGGCAGCCGCGGGCCGCGACGGCCGGTGCGGTGCACTTCGTAGTCCGGCCGGTCCTGGCCCGGCGCGCCGGCCGGCGGGGCGTCCGGCGCGCGCAGCTCGGCGAGCCCGTCGCCGTCCGGTTCGCGCCGCGACAGCAGGCGCGGGCGGCTGCGGTAGACCTTGTACTCGGGTGGCTGCTCGTCGGCCATCGGGGGTGGGTATGGTGGCAGCCCCCATGCCGACGGCCCGCGCCAGTCCGAGCTGCGTCATCGGCGTCGACCTCGGCGGCACCAAGCTCCTCGCAGGGGTCGTCGGGCCCGATCTGGACGTGCGCCACCGCATCCGCCGGCAGGCGTTCGGGCTCGATCAGCGCAAGCTCATGGACACGATCGTCGAGGCCGTCGAGGAGGCGCGCGCGTCGGTCGGGGAGGAGGTCGCGGCGGTCGGCTTCGGCATCCCCGTGACGCTCGATCGCCGCACCGGCACGGCCGTCTACTCCACCCACCTCCCGCTCGCCGACGTGCCGTTCGGCGACGTGATGTCCGAGCGGCTCGGCCTCCCCGTCGCGGTCGACAACGACGGCAACTGCGCGGTCCTCGCCGAGGCGCGGCACGGTGCCGGGGGCGGGTCGGGCGACGTGGTCATGCTCACGCTCGGGACGGGCATCGGAGGGGGCCTCGTGCTGGGCGGCGTCTTGCAGCGCGGGTGGATCGGCGCGGGCGCCGAGCTCGGCCACATGGTCATCGACATGGACGGCCCGCCCTGCCAGGGCCACTGCCCGAACCGCGGCTGCCTCGAGGTGATGGCGTCCGGCTCGGCGCTCGTCCGGGAGGCGTCCCTGCGGGTCGCGCGGCGGCCGGACACGGCGCTCGGGAACGCGCTGGAGGAGGGGCGCGAGCTGACGGGCCCGTTCGTCACCGAGCTCGCGCACGACGGCGACCCGGTGGCGCGCGACGCGATCGAGACGGTCGGGCGGGCGCTCGGGGTCGGGCTCGCCTCGCTCGTGAACGTGCTCAACCCCGAGGTGATCGTGATCGGGGGCGGCGTGATCGCGGCGGGGGAGATGCTGCTGGAGCCGGCCCGGCGCGAGATGCGCGAGCGGGCGCTGCGGCCGGCGCGCGACGCGGTCCGCATCGTCGCCGCGGCGTTCGGCGACCAGGCCGGGATGATCGGCGCGGCCCTCATGGCGCGCGAGGTGGTCGCCGCGTGAGCGGTCGCCTGATCGTCTGCCCGACGCCGATCGGCAACCTCGAGGACATCACGCTGCGGGTGCTCAGCGCGCTGCGCGACGCCGACGTGGTGGCGTGCGAGGACACGCGGCGGACCGGCGTGCTGCTCGAGCGCTACGGGGTCCAGGCGACGCTCGTGCCCTACCACGAGCACAACGAGCGCGAGCGGACGGGCGATCTCGTCGCGCGCATGCGGTCGGGGGCGGTCGTGGCGCTCGTGTCGGACGCGGGGATGCCGCTCGTCTCCGACCCCGGCTACGTGCTCGTGCAGGGGTGCGTCGCGGCGGGGTTGGAGGTGGAGGTGCTGCCGGGGCCGTCGGCCGCGCTCGCGGCGCTCGTGGCGTCGGCGCTGCCGAGCGACGTGTGGCGATTCGTGGGGTTCCTGCCGCGCAAGCGCTCGGGCCTCGTGGCGGTCTTCGGCGCCGGCGAGACGGTCGTGGCGTTCGAGTCGCCCCGGCGGCTGGCGGCATCGCTGGAGGTGCTCGCCTCGGTGGACCCATCGCGGCCGGCGGCGGTGTGCCGGGAGCTGACGAAGCTGCACGAGGAGGTCGCGCGCGGGACGGCGGCGGAGCTCGCCGCGCGGTACGCCGAGACCGAGCCCCGCGGTGAGGTCGTCCTCGTGGTGGGCGGCGCGCCGCCGCGGACGGGCGTGGACGAGGGCGCGGTCGACGCGGTCCGGCGGCTCGTCGAGGCGGGGGCGAAGCCGCGGGTCGCGGCGGGGGTCGTGTCGGAGCTGACCGGCGCGCCGGCGAATGCGCTGTACAAGGCGGTGGCGGAGCGGTAGGGGAGTCGCCTCGGGGCGGGGCGGGGCGGGCGGGGCGGGGGGCGCGGTGGCCTCGCGGCGCGCGCTGCGGCGTAGGCGGGGGCGGGCGCGGCGGCCTCGCGGCGCGTGCGGCGGGGCGGGCGGGGCGGGCGCGGCGGCCTCGCGGCGCGTGCGGCGGGGCCGGCGGGGCGGGCGCGGCGGCCTCGCGGCGCCCGCGGCGGGGCCGGCGGAGCGGGCGCGGCGGCCTCGCGGCGCCCGCGGCGGGGCTGGCGGAGCGGGCGCGGCGGCCTCGCGGCGCGTGCGGCAGGGCAGGCGAACGGCGGGCATTGAGGAGGCGGGTCCGATGGGACTGGCGTCCCCCCCAACGTTGTACGGACGCGATCGGACGACCGTCGTACGACGTTGGGTGGGCTATAGGACCCCAACGTCGTACGACCCCGCGCAAGCTGCGCGGGTACGACGTTGGGGGGTGCCGATCTGGCCTCGAGCGGCCGTCGCGCCCCCGCTTCGTGCGGCTCGCTTTCGGTGCGGGTGTTCGTCCTGCTGCTTCGCGCGCGCTCGCTTTCGGTGCGGGTGTTCGTCCTGCTGCTTCGCGCGCGCTCGCTTTCGGTGCGGGTGTTCGTCCTGCTGCTTCGCGCGCGCTCGCTTTCGGTGCGGGTGTTCGTCCTGCTGCTTCGCGCGCGCTCGCCTTCGGTGCGGGTGTTCGTCCCGCCGCCGCGTTCCGCGCTCGCTCTCGATGGCGGGTGTTCGAACCCGCGCGCACTGCAACGACTCTGCACCAACTCCGCACCAACACGCGCGCGCCGGGCCGGCCCGCGCCATCCCGCCCGTAGCTTCGTGAGCGTGCGCGCCACCTCGTCCCCGCCCGCTCTCACCGTCGCTGCCGCTGCCCTCCCCGTGGCGGCGGTCCTGGCGCTCGCGGCCCTCCCCTCCGCCGCGCAGGCCGAGCGATGGCAGCGGCCGGTCCCCGGCGATCTGGCGCGCCCCTTCTCCTACGACAGCGCGGCACCGTTCGCCAGGGGCGCGCACCGCGGCATCGATCTCGCGGCGCCGCCCGGCACCCCCGTGCGGGCGGCGTGCGGCGGCACCGTCGTCCATGCCGGGCCGGTCGCCGGCCGCGGATCGGTCGTGAGCCTGCGCTGCGGGTGGCGCCGGGTCAGCCATCTCCCGCTCGCCACCGTCACCGTCCGGGCGGGCACGGCGGTCCGCGCCGGGGCGGCGATCGGCACCGTCGCACCCGGACACGGCGGCCTTCACCTCGGCGTACGCCGCGAGGGCGATCCGTTCGCGTACGAGGATCCTGCGCGGCTGCTCCCCGGCGACCCGGTCGGGCCGCCCGTGACGATCGTCCGCACGCCGCCGCCGGCGGCTCGACTCCGCCCGCGGGCGCCTCGCATCGCGCCGCCGCCGGCGGTTCGACTCCGCCCGCGAACGCCTCGCGTCGTCCCGCGGCCGGCGGTTCGACTCCGCCCCCGCGCGCCTCGCGTCGCGCCGCGGCCGGCGGTTCGACTCCGCCCGCCCGCGCCGCGTCCCGTCGCACCGCGCCCAAGCGCACCGCGCCCCGTCGCGCCGCAGCCAGGCGCCTCGCCGCGCCCTGCCGTGCCGCGCCCCGGCGCTGGGCGTGGTGACGGCCGGGGCCCCGCGCCCTGGCCCGTGTTCGCCGGCCTCGCCCTCCTGCTCGCCGGCGCGACCGGCTCGGGCACGGTCGCCGTCCGCCGCCGCGCCCGCCGCGACGCCCGCCCGCGAGGCCTGGGGGAATCGATCATCTAGCCTCTGACGCCGCACATGGCCTTCTACGTCACGACGCCCATCTACTACGTGAACGCGGCGCCGCACCTGGGCCATGCCTACACCACGATCGGCGCGGACATCCTTGCCCGCCATCACCGCCAGCGCGGCGAGGACGTGTTCTTCCTCACCGGCACGGACGAGCACGGCGAGCCGGTCGCGAAGGTCGCGGAGGCCGAGGGCATCACCCCGAAGGAGCTCGCCGACCGCAACGCGCAGCGCTTCCTCGACCTGCTCCCGCGCATCAACGCGTCCAACGACTTCTTCATCCGCACCTCCGACCCCCGGCACAAGGAGCGGGTCCAGGAGGTCATGCAGCGGATCCACGACAACGGCCACACGTACAAGGGCGTGTACGAGGGCTGGTACTGCCCCAAGTGCGCGGACTTCAAGACGGAGAACGAGATCGCGGAGGGCAACACGTGCCCGATCCACCGCATCCCGCTCGACCGCGAGCACGAGGAGAACTGGTTCTTCCGGCTCTCGACGTTCGAGCAGCCGCTCAAGGAGCTCTACGCCGAGCGGGCCGACTTCGTCGCGCCGAAGACCCGGTACAACGAGGCGCTCGCGTTCATCAACGGCGGGCTCCAGGACATCAGCCTGAGCCGCGCGAAGATCACGTGGGGCGTCGAGGTCCCGTGGGATCCCGCGCACGTCTTCTACGTCTGGTTCGACGCGCTCCTGAACTACTACACGGCGCTCGGGTTCGCCCGCGACGGCGAGGACCTGACCGACCGCTTCTGGCCCGTGAACTACCACGTGCTGGGTAAGGACATCCTCAAGTTCCACGCCGTCTTCTGGCCCGCGATGCTGATGGCGGCCGAGCTGCCGCTCCCGCAGCGCGAGCTGATCCACGGCTACCTGCTGATGCGCGACGCGAGCGGCGCCGAGTCGAAGATGTCCAAGTCGCTGGGCAACGTGCTGGACCCGTTCGAGGTGATGGACCGGTTCGGGACCGACGCCCTCCGCTACTACTGCTTCCGCGAGGTCTCGTTCGGCCACGACGGCGGCGTCTCCACGACCACGTTCGGCGAGCGCTACGAGTCCGAGCTGGCCAACGACTACGGCAACCTCGCCAGCCGCACGCTGGCGATGATCGGGCGCTACCGGGACGGCGTCGTACCCGACGTCGCGGTCGATCCCGAGCTGCAGCCGGACTTCGACGGGCTCGTGCCCGAGGTGTGCGAGCTGCTCGACCGAGCCGAGATCACCCAGGCGCTCGAGCGTATCTGGCAGCGCGTCCGGCGGCTCAACCGCTACGTCGAGGAGCGCGCGCCCTGGCAGCTCGCCAAGGACGAGGCGCGGGCCGCCGACCTCGACGCCACGCTGCGCTCGCTCGCCGAGGGGATCCGCGCCGTGACGGTGCTGCTGCACCCGTACATGCCCGAGACCGCGGCCAAGCTGCTCGCCGCCCTCGGCGAGGAGGACCTCTCGCTCGAGGTGGCGGGCTTCGGCGCGCGGCCCGGCGGGCGCACCGTCGAGAAGCTGCCGCAGCTCTTCCCCAAGCCGCAGTGATCGACAGCCACACCCACCTGGACTCGACGCCGGGCACCGACGCCGAGATCGTGAAGGCCGCGCGGGCCGTGGGCGTCCGGCGCATCCTCACCATCGGCACCGACGCCGCGAGCTGCCGCCGCGCGCAGGCTGCCGCCGAGACCCACGACGGCGTCTGGTTCTCCGTCGGCCACCACCCGAACAACGCGACGGGCTACACGGACGCGATCACCGACGAGCTGCGCGAGCTCGCGCGCCACCCGCGCTGCGCGGCGATCGGGGAGACGGGGCTCGACGACTTCCGCGACTACGCCCCGCGCGCCGACCAGGAGCGCGCGTTCGCCGCGCACATCGGCCTCGCCCACGAGCTCGGCAAGCCGCTCGTGATCCACACGCGCGCCGCCGAGGACGACACGATCGCCACGCTCGCGCGCGACGCGCAGGGCCTCGACGTGATCCTGCACTGCTTCTCGATGCCCGATCGGCTGCAGGAGTGCCTCGACCACGGCTGGTGGATCTCCTTCGCCGGCAACGTGACCTACCCGAAGGCGCGCGAGCTCGCCTTCGCCGCCGAGCAGGCCCCGCTCGAGCGCATGCTCGTGGAGACCGACGCGCCGTACCTGACGCCGCAGCCCGTCCGCAAGGAGCGCAACCAGTCCGCCTATGTCGTCTACACCGCGGAGTTCATCGCCGAGCGCCGCGGGATCGGCTACACGGAGCTCGAGGCCGCCGTGGACGCGAACGCCGCGCGCCTGTTCGGCTGGTGAGCGAGCTCCCGGTCCAGCCCAGCCTCCGGCGGATGAAGGCCTTCGGCATCCGCCCGAAGCGCGACCTGGGCCAGAACTTCCTGATCGACTCCAACCTGCTCGACGTGATCGCCCGTGCCGCAGACCTCGCCCCGGACGACGTCGTGCTCGAGGTCGGCGGCGGGCTGGGCGTGCTGTCCGAGCACCTCGCCGCGCGCGTGGCGCACGTCCACGTGGTCGAGCTGGACCGCTCGCTCGAGCCCGCGCTGCGCGACGCGCTCGATCCGCACCCGAACGCGACGCTCCATCTCGCCGACGCGGTCAAGCTCGACCTCGCCGCACTCGACCCGGCCCCGGCCAAGGTCGTGGCGAACCTGCCCTACGGCGTCGCCGCCACCGTGATCCTGCGCACCGTCACCGAGCTGCCCGGCGTGACGACGTGGGTCGCGATGGTGCAGAAGGAGGTCGGCGAGCGCTTCGCCGCGCGCGCCGGCTCGTCCGCGTACGGCGTGCCCTCCGTGCTCGCCCAGCTCGCGTGCGACGTGAAGGTCCTGCGGCCCGTGTCGCGTACCGTCTTCCTGCCCGTGCCGAACGTGGACTCCGTGCTGGTGGGCCTGACCCGCCGGGGCCCGGCGCCCGAGCCGGCGCTGCGCGCGCTCGTGCAGCAGGGCTTCGCGCACCGGCGCAAGGCGCTCGCCCGATCGCTCTCGCTCGCGCCGGGGGCGGCCCCCGGGATCCGCGACCGCGCCCGGGCCGCGCTGCAGGCGCTCGGCAGGCCGGCCGACGCGCGCGCCGAGCAGCTCGCGCCCGAGGAGTGGCGTGCCCTGCATGCGCAGCTCGCAGCCTCCGCGGAGCCGGCCGCGTGACCCGCCTCCGCTGCCTCGCCCCCGGCAAGGTCAACCTGTGCCTGTTCGTCGGGCGCCCGCGCGCCGACGGCTACCACCCGCTCGTGTCGCTCGTGCAGCCGCTCTCGCTGGCCGACGAGCTCGAGCTCGGGCCGGCGGCGGGCGACGCGGACGAGGTCGTCTGCCCGGGCATCGAGGGCGAGAACCTCGCGGCCGTCGCGCTCGCGCGCTTCCGCGCGGCCACCGGCTGGGACGGGCCGCCCGTGCGCGTCACGATCGGCAAGCGCGTCCCCGTCGCGGCGGGGATGGGCGGCGGCTCGGCCGACGCCGCGGCCGCGCTCCGGCTCGCCGCCGCCGCCTCCGGCCTCGGTGGCGAAGCCGTGCTGCACGACCTCGCCGTGGCGCTGGGCGCGGACGTGCCGAGCCAGCTCGCCCCGGAGCGCTGCCTGATGACGGGCATCGGCGAGGGCGTCCGCACGCTCGGCGACCCGGGCCCGCTCGGGCTGCTGATCCTGCCGTCGCCGCACGCGCTCTCCACGCCGGCCGTGTACCGCGAGTTCGACCGGCTCGGCCTCGGCCGCGACCCCGACGAGCTCGACCGGCTGAGCGGGCAGGTGCCGGGCGCCGCCTCGGACGGCTCGCTGTTCGGCGAGCGGCTGCTCCACAACGACCTCGAGGCGCCCGCCCGCTCGCTGTGCCCGCCGATCGGGGACGCGCTGGCCGACGTCCGCGCGTCCGGCGCCGTGCGCGCGATGGTCTCCGGCTCGGGGCCGACCGTGTTCGGCCTCTTCCCGGGCGAGGACGGCGCCGTGCACGCCCGCGCGGCGGCAGAGGCGCTCCGCTCGCGCCATCCCGAGGCCGTCGCGGCCGAGCCGGTCGGCCGGGCGTTCGCCGCGCCGCGGGGCGGGTAGCCGTGCGGCCGGTGTGGATCGCCGGGGCGGTCGCGCTCGCCCTCTACCTCGTGCTCCGGCGGCGCAGCCACGGGCGGACCGCGCTCGCGGCCGGGGCGCTCGCGGCCGTCGGCGCGGCGCTGATCGGCTTCGGGGTGATCGAGCTGCCGAACGTCGAGCAGCTGATCGAGGACGCCGGCCAGGCGCTCGGCAAGTGGACCTACCTCGCCGTCGGCGTGCTCGCGTTCCTGGAGACGGGCGCGTTCGTGGGGCTCGTCGCGCCCGGCGAGACCACGGTGATCGTCGGCGGGCTCGTGGCCGGCCAGGGGCAGATCTCGCTGCTCGTG
Organism: uncultured Solirubrobacteraceae bacterium; assembly: GCA_963827335.1. Lineage (GTDB taxonomy): Bacteria > Actinomycetota > Thermoleophilia > Solirubrobacterales > Solirubrobacteraceae > DASQMT01. The sequence goes on along the minus strand of CAWHAP010000015.1, from coordinate 306,241 downwards.
CTGATCGCCATCGTGTGGAGCTGCGCCGTCGCGGGCGACGTCACCTCCTACATGCTCGGCCGGCGGCTCGGGCGCGACTTCATGGTCAGGCACGGCGGGCGGGTGAAGATCACCGAGGAGCGCCTGGAGCAGGTCGAGGCGTTCTTCGAGAAGCGCGGCGGGATCACGATCCTGATCGGGCGCTTCATCGGCCTGGTGCGTGCGCTCGCGCCGTTCATCGCCGGCGCCTCGCACATGCCGCTGCGCAAGTTCCTCCCCTACGACGTCCTCGGCGCGGGCGCGTGGGCGACGACGTTCTGCGTCCTGGGCTTCGTGTTCTGGCGCTCCTTCGACCAGCTCACCGCGTGGGTCTCGCGCGGGCTCTTCGCCTTCGGTCTCGCCGTCGCGCTGATCGTCGGGATCGTCTACCTCGTCCGGCTCCAGCGCAGCCCCGAGCTGCGCGCGAAGGCGCAGGCGTGGATCGCGGCCCAGCTCGAGCGGCCGCTGCTCCGCCCGCTCGCCCCGTACCTGCGCGCCGGCTGGGGCCGGATCGGCCGGCCGTTCGTGCGCGCCTCCGAGCGTCCCGCGCGGTTCGTGTGGAACCGCTTCACCCCGGGCGAGCTGGGGCTCGAGGTGACGACGCTGCTCGCGTTCGCCGCGGTCGGCTCGTTCGTGTTCGCGCTGCTCGGCAGCGAGCTGCAGGATCGCGACCTCCTCACCCTCGACCGCCAGACGCTGGACCTCGCCGACCGGCTCTACTCCGGGCCCGTGCGCGACCTGGTGGTGTGGGTCACCGCGCTCGGCTCGTTCGCGCTCTGCGCGGCGCTCGTGCTCGTCGTCGCCGGCTGGGCCGCCCGGCGGGGCCGGACCCTCGACGCCGTCGTCCTCATCGTGGCCTTCCTGCTCACGTGGATCGCGGTCGACGTCGCGAAGGAGGCGTTCGGTCGGACGCGGCCGCCCGGCCCCCACGTGGAGACCGAGGGGCTCGCGTACCCGTCCGGGCACGCGGCGAACGCGGTCGCCTGGATCGCGTGCGCGGTCGTGCTCGTGCGCGGCGGCAGCAGCCTCGCGGCCCGCTTCGCCGTCGTGGCGGCCGCAGTGGTGGTCGTCGCGGTGGTCGGCCTGTCGCGGATCTACCTGCGCGCGCACTACCTGTCGGACGTCGAGGGAGGCTGGGCGCTCGCGGTGGCGATCTACGCGCTGATCGGGCTCGTCGCCGTCGCCGTCGGGCAGCTGCGTCAGAATGGGACGCCGCGCGCATGAGCAGCTGGAGCAACACGACCTGGACCTACATCACGATCGGGGCGGCCGGCGGGGTGTCCCTGATCGCGTGGGTGTGGCTCGTCGTGATCCCGGCCTGGACGTCGTTCTCGCGCGTGTGGGAGCGGCTCGTGGCGGTCGTCCTGAGCGTCTACGTGCTCGCCGCGTTCGTGCTCGTCGGCGCCCTCCTGGGCGGCGGCTTCCTCTGGTACTTCGACGAGCTGTAGCGGCCGGGCGCCGGCGCGCCCGGCCTACACTCATCCCGGATGACGGCGTCCCGTCAGGAAGCCGAGACCGCAGTGGACCTCGTGGCGCTCGGGGCGATCACGGATGCGGTCGAGTCGGGCCACGGACTGCCGGAGGTCGTCCGTGCGGCGGCGCGTGCGCTCGACGCGTCGCTCGTCCTGATCGACCGCTCGAGCGCCGTCCTGGCCGTCGCGGCGCGCTCCACGGCCGACGAGCGCGCGCTGATGGCGGACGCCCCGGGCGTCCAGACGCACGAGCTGCGGGTGGGCGACGCCGCGGTCGGCCGGCTCCGCCTCCGGGGACGCTCGGGTGAGCCGGCGCCGGCGCTCCTGCGCCTCGTCACCACGCTGATCGCCTCCGAGGTGGAGCGCCTCCGCGCCCCGGACCGCGCGTCGGAGGCGGCGCAGGAGGCGTTCCTGCGCGCCGTGCTGCACCGCCGCGTGACCGACCGCGGCGACATCGTCGCGCGCGCCTCCGAGCTCGGGGTCGAGCTGGAGGGCGGCGCGGCCGTCGTCGTCGTCCGCGCGCACCACTACGCCCCGACCGAGGACGACTGGCGCGTGCGCCTCCTCGCCGCCGCCGAGCGCGCGGCGCGGGCCGCGGCGCCCGGCTCGATCGCGGCGATCGACGACGTCGCGGCCGACACCGCCGGTCAGGTGCTCGTGCTCGCGCCGGCGACCGGCGACGGCGAGACCCGGCGTGTCGCCGAGGCGGTCGCGCGCGAGCTGCACGCCGCGCTGCACGGCTTCACCTTCTCCGTCGGCTACTCGCGCGTCGCCGTCGACCCCGTCGACCTCTACCGCGCCGGCAACGAGGCGCTGCTCGCCGCCAACGTCGCCCAGGGCCGGCCGGCCGGCGAGGACGGGGGCGCCGACGGCCCTGCCGTGCTCGCCTTCGAGGCGACGGGCGCCTACCGGCTGCTGCTCCCCGCGATGAGCGAGGACCCCGGCGAGCTGCAGCGCTTCTACGCCGAGACGGTGGAGCCGCTGGTCGCCTACGACGAGCAGTACGAGACGGATCTGGTGCAGACGCTCGAGACGTTCCTCGAGTGCGACGGGAACGTCGCCAACACCGCGTCGCGGCTGTTCACGCACCGGCACACCATCCGCTACCGGCTCGAGCGGGTCCGCGACCTGTGCGGGCTCGACGTCTCCTCGACCGACGGCCGCGAGAAGCTCGGCCTCGGGCTCAAGGCCATGCGCGTCCTCGGGATCGCCGCGCCGCGCGGGCCCGCCAGCGAGCGCGGCGCTCGCGGCGGCCGCGTGCCCAAGGGCGGCAAGGAACGCTGACGCCGCATTGACTTGCTTTTTGCAAGTCACTAGCGTGGAGGCATGGCCGACGAGGTGCCGACGCTGTACGAGTGGGCCGGTGGCGCGCCCGCGCTGCTCCGCCTGACCGAGGTGTTCTACGAGCGGGTCCGCGCCGACCCGGTGCTCGCGCCGGTCTTCGCGCAGATGCCGCACGACCATCCCCGGCACGTCGCGACGTGGCTCGGCGAGGTGTTCGGCGGGCCGGCGGGCTACACCGAGGAGCACGGCGGGTATCCGCACATGCTCGCCAAGCACCTCGGCCGCGCGCTGACCGAGCAGCAGCGGCGCCGCTGGCTCGATCTGATCTGCGACGCCGCCGACACGGCGGAGCTGCCGGCCGACCCGGAGTTCCGCTCGGCGTTCGTCGCCTACCTGGAGTGGGGGACGCGCCTCGCGGTGGCCAACTCGCAGCCCGGCGCGGAGCCGCCGCGGGCGGCGCCGGTGCCGCGCTGGGGCTGGGGCGAGGCGCCTCCGTACGTCCCGTAGGATCCCGCGCCGGATGGCGATCGGGATCATCACGGGCTCGGGCACCTACGCGCTCCCCGGGTTCGACGGCGAGACGGAGCCGGTGCGCACGCCGTGGGGGGAGACGCTCGTCTCGCGCGGCACGCTCGCCGGCGTCGACGTGGCGCACGTGTCGCGCCACGGCACCGGCCACGTGCGGCTCTCCAACCACGTCACGCACCGCGCGAACCTCGCGGCGCTCGCGCAGCTCGGCGCCGGCGCCGTGGTCGCCGTGACCGTGTGCGGCGCCGTCGACCCGGGGGTCGAGCTCGGCTCGCTCGTCTGCTTCGACGATCTCCACTTCCCGTCCAACCGGCTGCCCGACGGCTCGCTGTGCACGTTCTACGCGGAGGCGGGAGACCCGCGCCGCGGGCACTGGATCTACGAGGACCCGTACGCGCCCGCGCTGCGCGGCGCGCTGCTCGCCGGGGCGCAGGCCGGCGGGCTCGCCATGCGCGACGGCGGCTGCTACGGGCACGTCGACGGCCCCCGCTTCAACACGAAGGCGGAGATCCGCGGGCTCGCGGCCGCGGGCGTCACGGCGGTCTCGCAGACCGCGGGTCCGGAGACCGTGCTCGCGGGCGAGGCCGAGCTCCCGTTCGCCCTGGTCGGCTACGCGACCGACTACGCCAACGGCGTCCAGCCGGAGGCGACGCCGGTCGAGCGCCTGCTCGAGCTGATCGCCGCGAGCACGGCTAGCTTCGCGCGCCTGCTGGCCGAGGCGCTGCCGCGGATCGACACGGCCGCGCTCGCCCCGGCGGGCGTCGTGTACCGGTTCCACGACGAGTGACGACCGCTGCGGCGCTCGTGATCGCCGACGCGCCGAGCGCGCCGGTCGCGCTCGCAGGGCTCGCGCCGCTTCTCGACGCGGGCGGGCGCGCCGCCCTGCAGGCGCTGCTCGTGCGGCGCGCGGCGGCGTGGGCCGCCGCGGCCGCCCCGGACAGTGCGGCGGTCGCCGTCGCGCCCGCCGGGGCGGTCGCCGAGGTCGCGGCGCTGCTCCCTGCCGACGTGGACGCCTTCGCGCAGGAGGGCGAGGATCCCTCCGCGGTGCTCGGCGCCGCCGTGGCGCGCGCCGGGCGCGGGCCGATCCTCATCGCCCTGCCCGGCTGCGCGCGCCTCGGCCCCGCCCACGCGTCGGCGGCGCTCGACGACCTCGCATCGGGCTGCGACGTCGTCTTCGGCTCGACGCTCGAGGGCGGCTGGTACCTCGCCGGGCTGCGCGAGCCACGGCCCGAGCTGCTCACGGTCGCGCCGGACGCCTGGCAGCGCGCGGGCGGCATCGGCCTGGTGCTCGAGCGCGCCCGCGCGGCAGGCGCGTCGGTCGGCATGATCCGCCACGAGCGGCTGCTGGCGACGCCGGGGGACGTCGCCTCCCTGCTCGCCGATCCGCTGCTCGACCCCGAGCTGCGGGCGGCGCTCAGCGGCGGGTGATGCGGATGGTCGTCCGCGCGCGGCCCGAGATGCGGAGATCCGGGTCGCGGTAGGACGGCTCGCCCGGGTCGAAGTCCTCGGGGTCGTCGCTGGGGCGGCGGGCCGAGACGCCGTCGTAGCGGGCCAGGCCGTTGATCGCGGCGGCCAGCGCGCGGCGGTTGGGCGGCCCGAGCTCCCCGCCCGTGCCGCCGAAGTCGAACTCGAAGTCGATCAGCCCGAAGAGGTCGCCCTCGCCCGAGTCGACGTCCGTGCCGGTGAACACGATCCTGCGCTTGCCCGGGCGCAGGTGGGACGGGAGGCGGAGCGTCACCCGGCGCTGCTCCAGCCGCCCGCGCACGTGGCGCAGCGTGAGCGTCGCGCGCACCCGCCGGCCCGCCCGCGCGCGGCGCGGCAGTGCGACGCGGCGCAGGAACGCCTGGCGCTGGCCCCGCTGGATGTCGATGCTCGCGTCGATCCCGGTGACGTGGATCGGCGAGGCCTTGTAGCCGTCGATCAGCGTCAGCGCCTCCAGCAGGTCCGAGCCGGCCGCGCCCGCGATCACGTTGCCGGCGCCGAGCGCGTCGGGCTGGTCGGAGACGTAGCGGTTGCAGAACGTCACCGGCTGCTCGCGCTCGCGGAACGCGATCGTGAAGCAGGCCCGGCCGGTGAGGCGGGCGGGCGAGCCGCCGAGCACGGTGCCCGCCGCCTGCGTGACGGCCAGCGGGGCGATGAACGAGAGGATCGAGCTGCCCATGGGCTCGTCGGCCGCCGACTCGTCGGCGACGTTCGTCACCACCGAGCGCTTCGCCCCGGTGTCGCGGTCGGTCGCGAAGACGCGGACGGGCACGGTCGCGGGCAGCGCGCCGACGCGGCCCACCACGGCGGAGAGCCCGTCGTTCGTCAGCGTGCCGAGGTCGTGGCCGGCGGCGGCGTACTTGTAGGTCCCCGCCGCGTCGCCGAGCGCGAGCGGGTTGTTGATCACGCGGAACACGTAGGCGTCCTGGAGCATCAGCGCCCGCCCGCCGACGCCGTCGAGCGGATGGCCGAAGCCCCATACGCCCGCGCCGTCCGTGTAGGTGACGGTGCCGATCGCGCTCGCGGCGACGTCGCCCGACGCGTAGCCGACGCCGAACGCGCTCCCCGGACGCAGCTGCTGCACCGGGAACGAGCCGAGCGGGCCGGCGGGCGTCGCGAGCACGAGCCGTCCCTGCCGCGCCGCCGCCTTCTGCAGCGCGTTGCCGAGCCGCGGCTCGAGCCCGGTCACGGTGAGCGGCGCGGCGAGCGGGCGCGCCTGCGCGAGGATCCGCGCCGCCCGCTTCGCCTGCGCGCCGGGCGCGCGCGGCGCGTCGACCGGGTTGCCGAGGATCGCCTCGATCGGCGTGGCCAGCACGACCTTGCCGCCGTACTCGCCGATCGCCTCGGAGATCGCGCCGATCACCCGCTGGGTCCCGGCGGCGTCCGCGCAGTAGACCGGCGAGCCGGAGAACCCGGGCCCGATGCCGGTGTCGTCCACGGCCGGGCCGGACGCCCGGACCATGATCCGCGGGCCCGTCCCCGAGGCGCGCTCGTCGATCACGTCCACGACCTCGACCTCGAACGCCGCCACGTCCGTGCCCCGCACGACCGAGTAGCCGGTGCACTGCATCCCGGCCCGCACGTCCCCGAGCGGCATCGCCGGATCGCCCGCGCTCGCGCCCGTCGCGGGCAGCAGCAGGGCGGCGACGGTGGCGACGGCGAGACGAGTGCGCATTCGGCGGCGGAGCGTAGCGGGCGCCGCCGGAGACGCCGGACGAGCTCGGGGGCAGGGACTCGAACCCCGGCCGCCAGGACCAAAACCTGGTGTGCTAGCCAATTACACCACCCCCGAAGGCGGACGTGCGCGCCGATACTACGATGCGACACCATGCCAGCCCCGACGGTGGTCATCCTCGCCGCAGGCGAGGGGACCAGGATGCGCTCCGCGCTGCCCAAGGTCCTGCACCCGATCTGCGGGCGGCCGATGCTCCTGTGGCCCCTGCTCGCCGCCCGCGCCGCCGGCGCCGAGCGCGTGATCGTCGTCGACAACCCGAAACGGCTGCTCGCCGACCACCTGCCGGACGGCGTCGAGACCGCGATCCAGGAGAACCCGCGCGGGACCGGGGACGCGGTCGCGGCCGCGGCGGGCCTGCTCGACGCCGGCGCGCCGGTGCTCGTCGTCAACGGCGACATGCCGCTGATCACCGGCGAGGCGATCGCCGACCTCGTCGCCGCGCACGAGGAGGCGCAGGCCGGGGCGACCCTCGCGACGATGGAGCTCGACGAGCCGGCCGGCTACGGCCGCATCGTGCGCGACGCCCACGGCGGCGTCGAGCGCGTGGTGGAGACGAAGGCCGACGGCGACGCCACGCCCGAGGAGCGCGCCATCCGCGAGGTCAACGCGGGCCTGTACCTGTTCGACGGCGCCACGCTCGTCGCCGCGCTCGCGGAGCTCGAGGCCGACAACGCCCAGGGCGAGCTCTACCTCCCCGACGTCCTGCCGCTGCTGCTCGCCGCCGGCCGCACCGTCCAGGCCTTCCCGCTCGCCGACCCCGACCTGGCGCTCGGCGTCAACGACCGCGTCGACCTCGCGACCGTCACCCGGCTCGCCCAGCAGCGCATCCACCGCGCCCACCAGCGCGCCGGCGTCACGATCGTCGACCCGGCCAGCACGCTGATCGAGGCGGACGTCGCGATCGGCCCGGACACGACCGTCGAGCCCTCCACGTTCCTGCGCGGGAGCACGCGGATCGGGAGCGGCTGCCACGTCGGCCCGCTGACCACGATCGTCGACGCCGAGCTCGCCGACGGCGTCACGGTGCGCCACGCCTACGTCGACGGGGCGACCGCGCTCGACGGCGCCACGGTCGGTCCGTTCGCCTACCTGCGCCCGCGGCGCGGTGCTGCGCGAGGGCGCCAAGGCCGGCACGTTCGTGGAGGTCAAGAACGCGACCGTCGGCCCCGGCGCCAAGGTCCCGCACCTGTCCTACATCGGCGACGCCGACATCGGCGAGGGCACGAACATCGGGGCCGGCACGATCACCGCGAACTACGACGGCCGCGCGAAGCACCGCACGACGATCGGCGCCCGCGTGCGCGTCTCCGTCGACACCGCCTTCGTGGCGCCGGTGACGGTCGGCGACGACGCCTACACGGCGGCCGGCTCGGTCATCACGAACGACATACCGGCCGGTGCGCTCGGCGTCGCCCGCCAGCGCCAGCGCAACATCGAAGGCTACGCCGAGCGGAAGCGGGAAGGATGAACCCGGAGATTGCGGACGCGGCGGGACGCACGGCGTCCGCATCCACGCCTACACTGGATCCTCACGTGAGCGCGCTGGAACCTCAGCCCGTGGCCGGTACCTCGATCAACCTCGAGTACGGCAAGCGCCTCATGCTGTTCTCGGGGCGCGCGAACCCCGCGCTGGCGGCCCGCATCGCCGGCAAGCTGAACGTCGACCTCGGCGGGGTCACGCTCAAGACCTTCTCCAACGGCGAGGTCTACTGCCGCTACGAGGAGTCGATCCGCGGCGCGGACGTGTTCATCGTCCAGCCCACGTGCGGCAACCCGCAGGAGGGCATCAGCGCCAACGACGCGCTGATGGAGCTCATGGTGATGATCGACGCCGCCATCGGCGCCTCCGCGCACCGCGTGATCGCCGTCACGCCGTGGTACGGCTACAGCCGCCAGGACAAGAAGTCGGCGCCGCGCGAGCCGATCACGGCCCGGCTCGTCGCGCGCATGCTGGAGGCCGCCGGCGCCGACCGCGTCCTCACCATGGATCTCCACGCCGGCCAGGTGCAGGGCTTCTTCCAGAAGCCCGTGGACCACATGACGGCGATGTTCATCCTCACGCAGTACTTCCGCGACCTGCACCTGGACGACATCGTCGTCGTCTCGCCAGACGCCGGCCGCGTGAAGCTGGCGAAGAAGTTCGCGGAGAAGATCGGGGCCGAGCTGGCGATCCTCAACAAGGAGCGCCCCGCCCAGCAGGTCGCCGAGATCGCCTACGTGATCGGCGACGTGCGCGACAAGGTCGCCGTGATCGTCGACGACCTGATCGACACCGCGGGCACGCTGCGCGCGGCCGCCGAGACCGTGAAGGACGAGGGGGCGCGGCGCGTCTTCGCCTGCGCCACGCATGGGGTCTTCTCGGGCAACGCGTGGGAGAACCTCGCGGCGGCGCCGTTCGAGGAGGTCGTCGTCACCGACACCATCCCGCTGCGGTCGGGCGCGCCGGCCAACGTCCGCGTGCTGTCGTGCGCCGACCTGCTCACCGACTCGATCCGCCGCATCTTCACCGACGACTCGGTGGCCGAGGTCTTCGGCGGCGAGAACCAGCTGTTCTGACCGTGCGCAGCGAGGCGGAGTGCGTCCGCATGGCGGTCACGGAGTGCTACGGCCAGCGCTACGGGTTCGGCTTCGACGACACGCCCGCCGCGACGGGCGACGCGCAGGCCGGCGCGTGGGAGGCGTGGGCGGAGGAGCGCGGCATGGAGTGGTGGTACTCCGACGAGCTGGCGCCGGTCGGGATGCCGCGCTGGCTCGCGTTCGTGCCGAGCCGGCTGCCCGACGCGAAGCTCCATGCCGTCGTCATGCGCTACGGCATGGTGCAGTACGACCCGCCGCTCGACGACGCGGAGCCCTGGCCCGAGGTCCACAAGGAGGACGTGCTGTCGGCGCGGATGCTGCTCCGCGAGGAGGACCCCACCTGGGGGCGCGAGATCCAGTACTGGCCGATCAACGAGGGGTGACCGCCCCGGCGCAGCATCTCCAGGAGCTGCTCGGCCTCGAGGAGGACGAGCTGCTGGCCATGCTCGACGCCGACCCGCTCGCCGTCATCACCGGAGACCTCGACCACCGGCCGGAGCTGCCGATCCTGCTCGACCTGCTCGCCGAGGCCGAGGAGCGGGCCGGCGCGCCCGTGCTGCGGCGCTGGGTGCGGGCGACCGGGCCGGCCGGGCGGCCGCTCGACCTGCTGCTCGCGCGCGACTTCGGGCGCTTCGAGGATGCGCTCGCGTTGCTGGCCGAGCGCGGCTTCATAATTCGGAACTAGTCGTCGGGGTCGGGGCGCTTCTCACCCGGCCAGGCGCCGGTGAGGTAGTTCCAGCCGACGGCGCCGTAGCGGTCCACGACCACGCGCGTGGACTTGAAGATCATCCCCTGCAGCGCGGCCGCGGTGAGGATCTTGCTCCAGTCCGCGTCCCGCGTCGTGCCCTTCGGCGGGTCCTCGTCGTCGATCTTCGTCCACACGAAGTCGAACAGCTTCTTGCCGGCGATGCCGGACGCGATCCCGAGGATCAGACCGATGGGCTTGTAGAGGAGCTTCATGTTCCGACCGACTGTACCCGTTCGTTCTGCCGCGAAAGCGGTAAACATTGCTGGCACAGGAGCCGATCACTCCTTCAAGGAGGTCCGCCATGGACGAGCACGAAGCCGACGAGCTGTTCCGCAGGGCGCTGATCGACGCCGACGCCTCGGCAGCGGTCGCGCTGCGCGTGATGGGCCTGCCCCTGTGCGAGGCGCTGACCGTGGTCTTCCACGGCCGCCGCGACCTCGGCACGATCCAGACCTACGTGACCCACGGCGGGCGCGGCGCCGGCTCGGCCGTCGCCGCCGACGAGCTCCTGCGCGTCCCGTGCGACCTCGACCTCGCCGGCGCCGTCGACCGCGAGGAGGCCGAGCGGCTCTACGCCGAGCAGGCCGCGGCCCTGCGCGACGCGCTGGCCGCCGCCGACACCGTGCTCGACATCTGGCGGGAGCCGCTCGAGGACCTCGCGCAGGCGCGCGTCGGCGTCGACCGCCGGATCGGCCTGCAGATCCAGCTCCCCGCCCACCGCCTGCTGCCCGCCGCGCTCGTCGCCCCGGACAAGGGCATCGTCGTCACCGCCGTCTGCTCGCCGCGCCCGCTCGCCGAGGGCAAGCCGCCGATGGGCATCGCCTGCGCCCAGCAGGACGTCGCGAAGGTCTACCCGCTGCCCGACGACCCCGAGCGCTGCCTGGAGGACTTCTTCGAGCACGCGGCGGAGCACGCCCGCCGCGTCGGCGAGCAGCTCGGGCGCCAGGAGCAGTCGGTCCGGCGCTTCCTCGAGCTCTCCGGCGACGGCTTCGAGGAGACCGCGTAGCACTACCCTGCGGCGCGCATGCGCCGCCGCCGACCCGCCGTCCTCATCGCCGCCGGCTTCGGCGTGTTCGTCTTCCTCGGCCTGTCCTTCCTGCTCGCGCGCGGGTTGACCGGCGCGAGCTCCGAGCGCGGCCAGGTGCTCGAGCTGCTCCAGGACCAGGCGCGCGGCGACGCCGACGCCGTCCTCGCCCGCATCCCCGCCTGCCGGGCCGAGCCCGCCTGCGCACGGGTGACGCGCGCCCGCACCGCGGAGCTGGAGCGCCCCGGCGAGGTCGAGATCCTCAACTACGAGCCGAGCGCGCGGCTGTCGCTGACGCGCCGGAGCGGCCTCGCCCGCGTGGCGTGGCGCGCCGGCGCGCAGCTCCCGGTCGTGCAATGCGTCCGCGTGCGCCGCGAGGGGCCGCTCACGGGCGGCGGCGTCCAGCTGCTCGCGATCTCGGGGCCGATCGCGCTCGACGGCGGCTGCTGAGACGGCGTCAGCGGCTGCGGGCCGGGGCGCGGCGCGGTGTGACCGGGTGGGCGGGCCGGCGGAGCGGGCGCGGGTAGGCGTCCCGCAGCCTGGACCCGTCGCGCAGGCGCGCGCGGGCCGGGTCCGCGTCGGGCAGCGGGACCCCGCCGGTGGGCCGCGGCTTCGGCGTCGAGGGGAGCCGGTCGTTGCCGCCGCCGCCACCGCCGTCGTCCTCCTCCGGCGGCTTCCACGACGACGTCGAGTCCGAGCGCAGGAACATCATGAACAGCACCACGCCGAGCACGAGGGCGATGACGTGGAGCGCACCGAAGATGACCATCAACTCCTCATCCGGCGACATAACGGAAGATTACCCATACAAAGCCGCTGTAAGACAGGGGTTCGCTACCATCCGCTGCCGCTCATGGCCGCTTCCACCGACACCTCCACCACCCTCGATCTGACCTCCCGCGCCGCGGAGGGATCCCGCTCTGCCCGCCGCCTGCGCCGCACCGGCCAGGTCCCGGGCATCCTCTACGGCGGGGACTCCGGTCCCGAGCTGTTCGCGGTGGACGGGCGCATCCTGCGCAACACCCTGGCGCGTTCGGGGGCGATCCTGCAGATCGCGATCGACGGCAGCGCACCGTCGCCTGTCCTGGTCAAGGACGTGCAGCGCCATCCGGTGCGCGGCGAGGCGGTCCACGTCGACCTGCTGCGCGTGGACATGAAGGTCTCGATCCACACGACCGTGACGCTCGAGCTCCACGGCGCCGACGAGGCCCCGGGCGTGGTCCAGGGCGGCGTCCTCTCGCAGGGCACCATCGAGCTCAACATCGCGGCGCTGCCGGGCGACATCCCCGACGCGCTGCATCTCGACGTGTCGGGCATGGAGATCAACGACACGCTCACGCTCTCCGCGCTCACCCCGCCGGACGGCGTCACGCTGCTCGACGACCCGGACGACACCGTCCTCGCGACGCTCACCCCGCCGACGCTGGAGCCGGTCGAGGACGAGATCGAGACGGAGACCGAGGTCGTCGGCGAGGGCGAGGCGGCCGAGGGCGAGGCCGGTGAGGCCGAGGGCGACGCCGAGGCGTCCGGCTCCTCGGACTCCGACGAGTCCTGAAGCTCTTCTCCTCAGCGCCCGCCGACTGGCTCGTCGTCGGGCTGGGGAACCCCGGCGGCCGCTACGACGGCACGCCGCACAACGTCGGCTTCCAGGTCGCCGACGCGCTGATCGCGCGCTGGGACCTGCCGAAGCCGCGCAAGAAGTTCGCCGGCGAGCTGACCGAGGGCCGCACCGGCCCGGGCGGCCCGCGCGTGGCCGTGCTCAAGCCGCAGACCTACATGAACGAGGCGGGCCGCTCCGTCGGCCCGGCCCGCGGCGCCTTCAAGCTCGGCCTCGACCGCGTGCTCGTGCTGCACGACGAGATCGACCTTCCGTTCGGCGACATCCGCGTGCGGCTCGGCGGCGGGCTCGCCGGACACAACGGGCTCAAGTCGCTCAAGCGCGAGCTGGGCAGCCCGGACTTCCACCGCGTGCGGATCGGCGTCGGCCGGCCCGACACGACGGACTCGGAGATCGTCTCCGCCCACGTGCTGGGCAAGTGGCGGCAGAGCGCCGCCGAGGTGCGCGAGCTCGTCGAGCGCGCCTGCGACGACGCCGAGCGCGTCGTCCTCGCTCCGCCCGAGTGAGGACGACCCTGTACGTGATAGCGTACAGGCGTATGCCCCCTCGTGACTGGGACGCCGCCACCTACGAGCGCCTGTCGGCGCCGATGACCGCGATGGGCACCGACGTGCTCGACCGCCTCATCCTCCGCGGCGACGAGACGGTGCTCGACGCGGGCTGCGGCACCGGCGGCGTCACCCGCCTGCTGCACGAGCGGCTCCCCGCCGGCCGCGTGATCGCGGTCGACGGCGCGCCCTCGATGGTGGAGGAGGCGCGCGCGCTGCTGCCGGCGGACGTGGACGTCCGCTGCGCCGACCTCCTCGAGCTCGACCTGGGCGAGCCCGTCGACGCGATCCTCTCCACGGCCACGTTCCACTGGATCCCCGACCACGAGCGGCTGTTCGCGCGCCTGCACGCCGCGCTCGCGCCCGGCGGGCGGCTCGTCGCGCAGTGCGGCGGGCACGGCAACGTCGCGGCGATCAAGCAGGCCGGGCTCGACGTCGCGCTCGAGGCGCCGTACGCCGCGCACTTCGAGGGCTGGGCGACGGACTGGGAGTTCGCGACGCCGCAGGACACCGAGCGCCGCCTGCGGGCCGCGGGCTTCACCGACGTGTGGTGCTGGCTGAGCCGCGTCGACGTCGATCCGGGCGACCCTGCCGCCTACCTGCGCGCGATCTGCCTCGGCTCGTTCCTCACCCGCCTGCCGGAGGAGCTGCGCGAGCCGTTCGTGGCCGACGCGCTCGCGCGCCTGCCGGATCCGCTGGTGATCCACTACGTGCGCTTGAACCTGCTCGGAAGGGCCTAGCGGTCACAGCCGTCGTGCCCGACACTAAGTGTCGGCATGGAGGACGACGCGATCCTCGCGGGTCTCGACGACGCGCCCGAGGCGTTCGCCGTCTTCTACCGCCGCCACGTCGCCGGCCTCCTCGGCTACTTCCTGCGCCGCACGCACGACCCCGAGCTGGCCGCCGACCTGTGCGCGGAGACGTTCGCGGCCGCGCTCGACGGTGCGCACCGGTTCGATCCCGCGCGCGGCCCAGCCGTCGCCTGGCTGTACGGGATCGCGCGGCGGCTGCTGGCGCACGCGCAGCGGCGCGGGGCGGTGGAGGACCGCGCGCGCCGCCGGCTCGGGATGGCGCCGCTCGACCTGACCGACGCCGCGCTGGAGCGCGTCGTGGCCCTCGCGGGCTCCGAGGCGGCCCTGGCCGCGCTGGCCGACCTGCCGGAGGATCAGCGCGACGCCGTCCGCATGCGCGTCGTCGAGGAGCGCGCCTACGGCGAGATCGCGCTCGCCGCGCACACGTCGGAGTCGGTGGTCCGCAAGCGCGTCTCCCGTGGCCTGGCCGGGATGCGCGCGCGGCTCGAGGAGAAGCCATGAGCGACGACTTCGTCCGCGACCTCGAAGAGGAGCTCGTCGCGGCCGCGCGCTTCCGCGCCCACCGCCGCTCCCGCCGCTTCGTCCTGCCGCGCCTGCCGCGCCGCCGCGCCGTGGGCGGCGCGCTGGCCGGGGCGGCGCTCGCCGCGCTCGCGATCGCGGCGGTTCTCACGCTGACCCGCGGCGACCACGACCGGGCTGCGGACGAGCGGCGGGTCACGCCGCCGCCGTCGGGCTTCGTCGTGCCGCTCGCGCCGATGCTGCCGGGCTACAGCTGCGGCGAGCGGGACGTGCGCGAGCGGCCGGCAGCGCCGGCCATGCCGGACTTCGCCGTCCTCGCGCGCCAGCAGCACGAGGACGACGGCCTCATCGAGGAGGTGGGCGCGTCGCTGCCGGTCGGGACGTTCGACCGCACCGAGGTGCGGCTGGCGGGCGATCGCCGGCTGCGGACGCGGCTGCATGTCGTGCCGTCGATGGCCGTGCCCGACGATGCGAGCTGCGTCGCCGAGGGGCCGGGGCTGTGCCTGGTCATCGAGCTCGGGACCTGGTACCGCTGCTTCCGGCTGACGGACGTCCGCGGCGGCCGGGCGCTCGCCCGCACGCCCGAGGGACGCATCGTCGGCGTCGTGCCCGACGGGATCGAGCGCGTCGGCCTGGACGCCGCCGGGCGCACGGCATCCGCGGTCGTCGTCGACAACGTCTACGAGGCCGAGCTCGACGTGCCGTCCGGCACGCCGGTTCGCGTGCGGATCGCCGGACGCGGCGGCTGCACGCGCACGGTCGCGCCGGAGCTGCTCGAGCGCGTGGCGACGCTGCGGCGCGAGCCGGACGTGGGCTTCCGGATGCCGCAGGCGGCGCTCGACGTGCTCGGCGAGTGGAAGTGGCAGCTGGACGCGATCGTCGAGGACGGCGCGCGCTTCTGGGGCGGCGGCGAGGACGTGGAGTACTGGGCCGCCCCGGTGGTGAAGCGCGGATCTCCGCCGTGCGCGCCGGCCGAGCACGTCTGCATCGTCGCGGTGGTGCTCGACGGGGAGGAGCCGCGCGCCGACGCGCAGTGCACGCTCGGCCCGGTCCGCGACGGGGAGGACTGGCGGCTGACACCGCTGCTGCCCGGCCGCGCCGCGATCTACGGCATCGTGCCCGACGGAGTCATCGGCGCGCGCGTGACGATCGGCGACCGCTCCGGCGCCGTCGACGCCGGCGACAACGTCCTCGGCGGCGTGCTGCCGTTCCCCTACCGCGACGGCGCGCGCACGCACGTCGAGCTGATCCGCGGGGCCGGCACGCGCCTGCCCACGGTCGGCGTGGTGGATGCCGGCGGCCCGGCACGCGCCGTCGCCGCGAGCCTGCGCGAGCAGGGGTACGAGACCCTCGGCGCGATCACGCCGGGCGTCAAGGACCAGCCGCGGACCTACGTGTACTGGCGCCCGCAGCGCACGACGGCCGCCGCGGCCGCCGCCCTCGCCGAGGCGGTCGGCGCCGTCGAGCTCACCCGCATCGGCGCGCCCGACCGCATCCCGCGACCGGTCCAGGACACGGACGCGGAGGTGGTGGTCGTCGTCGGCGAGGGGTGAGTTCTAGACTCAACCGCGGAGTCGCGCGGGTGGTCCTGGGCGGCCGCTTCGCATGTCGCTTCGCCCGTTCCTCAGCCATCTCGAGCACCATCCGGACGCCGCCAGGCTTGCCGAGCCGGACGTGCACGCGTTCGTCTCGCAGTCGCTGCGGCCGTACCTGATCGCCGCCGTCGCGGACCGCGACCCCCGGCGCCCGACGGTCGTCGTCGCGCCCGACGACCGGGCCGCGCGCGACCTCGCCGCCGACCTGCGCGCGTGGCTGCGCCCGCGGGCCGTCCGCTTCTACCCGAGCCGCGGCGTCGCCTACGAGTCGCACCTCACGCCGCCGGCGCACCTCGTCGGGCTCCGGGTCGCCGCCCTCGACGCCGTGCTCGACCAGAGCCCAGGGGCCGAGGCCCCGGTGGTGGTCGTCTCCGCCGTCGCGCTCAGCGAGAAGATCCCCGACCCCGCGCTGCGCCCGCACGGCTTCACGCTCCGCGTCGGCGAGCTGCTCGATCTCGACGAGGCGGCCAACGACCTCGTCGCCGCGGGCTACGACCGCGTCGACCAGGTCGACGACCGCGGCCAGTTCGCCGTCCGCGGCGGCCTGCTCGACGTCTACCCGGCCACGGAGGAGCGCGCGATCCGCGTCGACCTGTTCGACGACGAGATCGAGTCGCTGCGGTGGTTCTCCACGTTCACCCAGCGCTCGCTCGGCGAGGCCGACGTGGTCGAGATCGCGCCCGCCGCCGAGCTGGCCGCCGAGCACCGCGAGCTGGCCGAGATCGCGGCCCTGGAGAGCCCGGAGGAGCGGCCCGACGTCGCCGAGCTGCTGCCCGTCGGCGACTTCCGCGAGCTGCTCGACCTGCTCCCGCCGGAGGCCGAGCTCATCCTCGCCGCCGAGGAGGACGTCGAGCCCGCGCTGCGCGACCACTGGGACGACGTCTGCGCCGCGTTCCACGACACCGACGCGCACCACCTCTACGTCAAGCCCGACGGCATCCTCGCCGCGTTCGCCGCCCGGCGCCCGCTGCACCTCTCCTCGATCTCGGGCTCGCAGCCGCTCGAGTTCCGCGCGCAGGCCGCCGAGTTCGCCGCCCGCTCGCTGCGCGAGGCCGAGCCCGAGCTGGAGAAGCTCGTGCGCTCCGAGTACACGACGCTGGTCACGTGGCCCAACCGCGGCGGCGGCGAGCGGGCGGCGTACAACCTCGCGCGCGTCAAGGCGCGCTGGGAAGGGACGGGGCCCGGGCTCGTCTTCCAGGAGGCCGGCCTGCGCGACGGCTTCGTCGCCCCCGGCCTGCGGCTCGCCGCGATCCCCGAGCACCGGCTCATCCACCGCCGCAAGGCGAGCACGCGGCCGACGCGCAAGGGCCGGGGCCTGCTGCGCTCGTTCACCGACCTGCGCACGGGCGACCACATCGTCCACGAGGACCACGGCGTCGCGCGCTTCGCCGGCTTCGACACCAAGACCGTCGGCGGGATCACGCGCGACTACCTGAACCTCGAGTTCCAGGGCGACGACAAGGTCTTCATGCCGGTCGACCAGCTCGCGAAGATCAGCCGCTACGTCGGCGCCGACGGCAACGCGCCGGCGCTCTCCAAGCTCGGCGGCAAGCGCTGGGACGCGATCAAGGCGCGCGCCCGCCGCGCCGCGCAGGAGCTGGCCGGGGAGCTGCTCAACCTGTACGCCGAGCGCAAGCGCCGGCGGGGCTTCGCGTTCGAGCCCGACTCGGACTGGCTGCGCGAGTTCGAGGCCGCGTTCCCCTACCGCGAGACGCCCGACCAGCGCGAGGCGATCGAGGCGGTCAAGGCCGACATGGAGTCCGAGCGCCCGATGGACCGGCTGATCTGCGGCGACGTCGGCTACGGCAAGACGGAGGTCGCGCTGCGCGCCGCGTTCAAGTCGGCGAACGCCGGCAAGCAGGTGCTGATGCTCGTGCCGACGACGATCCTCGCCCAGCAGCACTACGGCACGTTCTCCGAGCGCCTGCGCGACTACCCCTTCACGATCGAGCACGTCTCGCGCTTCCGGCCGGCGGCCGAGCAGCGCGAGGCCGTCAAGCGCTTCTCCGAGGGCAAGGTCGACATCCTCGTCGGCACCCACCGCGTCCTCTCCCGCGACGTGCGCGCGAAGGACCTCGGCCTGATCATCGTCGACGAGGAGCAGCGCTTCGGCGTCAAGCAGAAGGAGCTGCTGCGCCAGCTCAAGCTCAAGGTCGACGTGATCTCCATGAGCGCCACGCCGATCCCGCGCACGCTGCAGATGAGCCTGGCAGGCCTGCGCGACATCACGGTGATCGAGACGCCGCCCGAGGGCCGGCGGCCCGTCAAGACCTACGTCGGCGAGTACGACGAGCCCCTCGTCAAGCAGGCCCTGGAGCGCGAGCAGGCGCGGGGCGGTCAGGCGTTCTTCCTGCACAACCGCGTCGACGACATCGACGAGACGGCGGAGCGCCTGCGCGCGCTGTGCCCGCAGCTGCGCTTCACGGTCGCGCACGGGCAGATGGACGAGAAGCAGCTCGAGGAGCGCATGATCGCCTTCCTGCGCGGCGAGGCCGACGTGCTGGTCTCGACGTCGATCATCGAGTCCGGGATCGACATCCCGCAGGCCAACACGCTGATCGTCGACCGCGCCGACATGTTCGGCCTCAGCCAGCTCTACCAGATCCGCGGGCGCGTCGGCCGGTCCCGCGAGCGCGCCTACGCGTACCTGCTCTACCCCAGCGCGGCCGCGCTGACGGTGGAGGCCGCCGACCGGCTGTCCGCGCTGTCGGACTACACGGAGCTGGGCGCGGGCTTCAAGGTCGCCATGCGCGACCTGGAGCTGCGCGGCGCCGGCTCGCTGCTCGGCGACGAGCAGTCCGGCCACGTCGCCGCGCTCGGCTTCGAGCTCTACATGCAGATGCTCGACGAGGCCGTGCGCGCGATGGGCGACGAGGAGGAGGGCGAGGAGCTGCGCGAGCCCGTGCGCCTCGACGTCAACGTCGACGCCTACATCCCTGTGGACTACATCCCCTACGAGCAGGCCAAGGTCGAGGTGCACCGCCGGATCGCGGGCGCGCGCGACGTGGGCGAGCTGGAGGAGCTGCGGGCCGAGCTGGCCGACCGCTTCGGCGACCCGCCGGAGCCCGTCGAGAACCTGATCACGCTCCAGCAGGCGCGCATCAAGCTCGGCGAGGCCGGGGCCACCGCCGTGACCTTCCGCCAGGGCCGGCTCGCCGTGACGCCGATCGAGCTGGACTCGGTGCGCGCGAAGCGGATCCGCGCGGAGATCCCTGGGGCGCTGTACGAGTCGGGCAAGTCGCAGCTCTCGATGCGCGTCCCGGACGATCCGGCCAAGCGCTTCCCCGCCGTGGTGCGGGCCGCGGACGTGCTGCTGGAGGTGCAACGTGCTGCCGCCTAGTGAGGAGGCCCACTGGCTTCACGCGAGCTTTATCCGGCGGACGCTACCCTCGACCGCGATCATGAGACGAACGCTTACAGTCCTGGCGCTCGGCGCCTTTTTTGTTCCCGCTGCGATTCTTGCCGGCTGCGGAGGCGTACCGGGCAACGCGGTGGCCGAGGTCGACGGTACGGCGATCGAGAAGGAAGACCTCGAGCACTGGCTCAACGTCGGCGCGAAGGCCAGCGGCCAGCCCGACGCCAAGGTCCCGGTCCCGCCCGACTTCAAGGAGTGCATCGCGGCCGCCAAGAAGAGCGCCGCGAAGCCCGCCGAGGGCCAGCCCAAGCAGACCGACGCCGACTACAAGGCCCAGTGCAAGCAGCAGTACGACCAGCTGCGCGAGCAGATGATGGGCCTGCTGATCTCGTTCGAGTGGATCGAGCGCGAGGCCAAGGACCAGGGCATCAAGGTGTCCGACGCCGAGGTCAAGAAGTCGTTCGAGGAGCAGAAGAAGCAGTCGTTCCCGAAGGCCGCCGACTACCAGAAGTTCCTCAAGGACTCGGGCCAGACCGAGGCGGACGTGCTCAAGCGCGTCCGGCTCGACACGCTCTCCAACAAGATCCGCGACAAGGTCACCAAGGGCAAGGACAAGGTCTCCGACCAGCAGATCGAGGACTACTACAACAAGAACAAGGCCCAGTTCGCCCAGCCCGAGCGGCGTGACCTGAGCATCGTCCTGACGAAGACCGAGGCCAAGGCGAACGAGGCCAAGGCGGCCCTCCAGAGCGGCGACGCCTTCAAGGCGGTCGCCAAGGAGTACTCGATCGACGACGCCTCCAAGGCGCAGGGCGGCAAGCTGCCGGCCGTCGCCAAGGGCCAGCAGGAGAAGGCGTTCGACGCGGCGATCTTCAAGGCCGACAAGGGCAAGATCAACGGCCCGGTCAAGACGCAGTTCGGCTACTACGTGTTCAAGGTCGACAAGATCACGAAGGCGTCGCAGCAGACGCTCGAGCAGGCCAAGACGACGATCCAGCAGGTGCTGGCCTCGCAGAACCAGCAGAAGGCGCTCGACGCGTTCGTCAAGGACTTCCGCAAGAAGTGGAAGGAGAAGACGGAGTGCCGCGAGGAGTACGCCACGCAGGACTGCAAGAACGCGCCGAAGGCGACGCCGACTCCGACCCCGGGCGCGGTCCAGCCGGACGGCGCGCAGCCGCAGGCGACGCCCGAGGGCCAGTAGCGGGTCGCCGCGGGTGAGCACGTCCGAGGACCCGGCCGCGGCGCTCGCGGCCCTCGACGAGCTCACCCGCCGGCTTCGCGTCGAGTGCCCGTGGGACCGTGAGCAGGACGAGCGCTCGATCGTCCCGCACACGGTCGAGGAGGCCTACGAGCTCGCCGCCGCGGCGCATTCCGGCGACGACGCGAAGCTCCTCGACGAGCTCGGCGACGTCCTCTTCCAGGTCCACTTCCTGTCGCTGCTGCTCGAGGAGCGCGGCGGCGGGTCGCTGGCCGAGGTCGCCGAGCACTGCCGCCAGAAGCTGATCCGGCGGCACCCGCACATCTTCGGCGAGGTCGAGGTGGAGCACGCCGGCGAGGTGCTGCGCAACTGGGACGCGATCAAGCGCACGGAGCCCGGGCGCGAGCCCGGCATCTTCGGCGAGGTGCCGGAGAACCTGCCCGGGCCGCTGTACGCCCGCAAGGTGCAGCGCCGCGCCGCCTCGACCGGGTTCGACTTCGACCACGTCCCCTACGAGGCGGTGCGTGCCGAGCTCGACGAGCTCGAGGGCGCCGGCGAGGACCGCGAGGCGCGCTTCCACGAGGTCGGCGACGTGCTCTTCGCCGCCGTCAACCTCGCCCGCAAGCTCAAGGTCGATCCGGAGCTGGCGCTGCGCGCCGCGTCCGAGCGCTTCCGCGGCCGCGTGGAGGCGGCGGAGACCCTGGCCGCATCGGACGGCCGGGACTGGAACGATCTGGGGCCCGAGGACCAGCTCGCGTACTACGCGCGCCACCGCCTCGCCGACCAGGAGCCCTGACCGTGAGCCAGATAGAGACCGTCCACGCCCGCCAGATCCTCGACTCGCGGGGGAACCCGACCGTGGAGGTCGAGCTCGCGCTGCGGTCGGGCGCGACCGGCCGCGCCGCCGTGCCGTCCGGCGCGTCGACCGGCGAGTTCGAGGCGACGGAGCTGCGCGACGGGGGCGACGCGTACCTCGGCAAGGGCGTCACGCAGGCCGTCGGCAACGTCAACGGCGAGATCGCCGAGGCGATCGGGGGGCGCGACGCGCTCGACCAGGCCGGCCTCGACGAGGCGCTGATCGCGCTCGACGGCACGCCGAACAAGAGCCGCCTCGGGGCGAACGCGATCCTCGGCGTCTCCCTGGCCGCGGCGCGCGCCGCGGCCGCGGAGGAGGGCCAGCCGCTGTGGCGCTACCTCGGCGGCGAATCGGCCCGGATCCTCCCGGTGCCGATGATGAACGTGCTCAACGGCGGCGCGCACGCCGACAACTCCGTCGACTTCCAGGAGTTCATGGTCGTGCCCGTGGGCGCCGCCCGCTTCTCCGACGCGCTGCGCATGGGCGCCGAGGTGTTCCACCACCTCAAGAAGCATCTCCACGACCAGGGCCTCGGCGGCGGCGTCGGCGACGAGGGCGGCTTCGCGCCGAACCTGCCGTCCAACGAGGCGGCGCTCGAGGCGCTCGTGGCGGGCGTCCAGGCGGCCGGCTACACCCCCGGCGAGGACCTCGTGATCGCCCTCGACCCGGCCACCAGCGAGATCTACGCGGACGGCGCGTACGACCTCGAGCACGAGGGCCGCACGCTGTCCTCGGACGACATGGCCGCGTACTGGGCCGACCTCGCCGCGCGCTACCCGATCCTCTCGATCGAGGACGGCATGGACGAGGAGGACTGGGACGGCTGGAAGACGCTGACCGACCGGATCGGCGACACCGTGCAGCTCGTCGGCGACGACCTCTTCGTGACGAACACCGAGCGCCTCAGGCGCGGCATCGACAGCGGCGTCGGCAACTCGATCCTCGTCAAGGTCAACCAGATCGGCACGCTGAGCGAGACGCTCGCGGCGATCGCGATGGCGCGCGAGGCCGGCTACACCGCGGTCATGTCGCACCGCTCGGGCGAGACCGAGGACACGACGATCGCCGACCTCGCCGTGGCCACCGGCTGCGGCCAGATCAAGACGGGCGCGCCGTCGCGCTCGGACCGGGTGGCGAAGTACAACCAGCTGCTGCGGATCGAGGAGGCGCTGGGCGCCGACGCCGAGTATCCGGGACGCAGCGTCTTTCGCAGCTGAAGGATTTTCCCCTGAAGGGGCGAACGCGTCCTGGATGGCTGCAGGACGCATCCGCTGGGACCGCGTGGGGCGCTGGGCGCTGATCGCCGTCTTCGCGTTCGTCCTCTACCTCTACATCGGCCCGGCCCGCACCTGGGTGACCACCTACTCGGAGGCCAAGCGCAAGCGGGCCGAGGTGGAGCAGGTGCGTGCGGACCACGTCCGCCTGCGGGAGCGCAAGCGCCAGCTCGAGCGGCGCAGCGCCGTCGAGCTCGAGGCGCGCCGGCTCGGCATGGTCAAGGCCGGCGAGAAGCTCTACGTGGTCGAGTAGCTCCCGGAGCGGAGGCGGGAGGCTGCCCTCGCCGCGGTCATGGATCTGGACACGGTCAGCCGGTTCGCCGAGCACCGGACGTTAATCTCTCGATTCGTGGCGTTCGAGACGGCCCTGGAGCAGTGGCAGGCGGGCGCGCGGCGGCTCGACGACGCGCCGTTCGACGAGCAGCCCGTGCTGGAGCTGGTGACCCGCGAGGTCGTCGCCGAGCTGCGCCGCCGGCTCGGTTCCACGTTCACCACCGAGGAGCTCGTCGACCTCTACGACGCCGGCACCGCCTGGGTCGCCGACATCGCCGTGGCGAGGGCGCCGGAGTACCCGTTCGCCTGGGACGTGCGCGTCGTCGGGGACGCGGCCTTCGCGAGATATCTGCGGGAGGCCGTGGACTACGCCGGTGGGCGGCGGTTGAACCGGTAGACCACCCAGGCGCGGCGGAAGCCCAGGCGCGCGTAGAGGTGCTGCGCGGCGCCGTGGGCGTCGGTGAAGAGGAAGGTGAGGTGCTCTCCGGCCTCCTGCGCGGCCCGCGCGACGACGGCGTAGGCGAGGCCGCGGCCGCGGTGGGCGGGCGACGTGTAGACCCGCTCGACCTCGTCGGCGTGATCGGCTGCTCAGGAGCAGGCACATGGCGACCGCCCGCCCGCCGTCGCGCACGCAGAACGCCCGCGCGCCGGTCAGCGCCGCGCGGCCGCGCTCCCAGTCGAGCATCGCCGCGACGGCCGCCTCGGTGCCCCAGGGCTCGGACCGCATCCACTCCGCGCGCAGCGGCCACACCTCCTCGGGGTCGACCTCCTCGACGGGCCGCGGGACCTCGGGCGCGTGGCCCTCGAGGGCCATCAGCAGATGGCGGCCGACCTGCCAGCCCGCGGCGGCGAAGGCCGGCGCGAGGTCGGCCCCGATCGGCTCGTGCAGGACCTCGACGGCGGGCTGGGCCGGGAGCCGCGTCTCGGCGGCGAAGGCGACGTCGCCGGCACGCACCCCGTGGGTCGTCTCCACCCTGACCACGTTGACCTCGCGCACCCACGGCACGCCCTGGTGGTACACGGCGGTGCCCCAGGGCAGGGGCTCCGTCCACTCAGCGACCGCGTCCTCGATCGCGCACAGGTGCGCGACGATGCGGTCGAGGTCAGTCGTCGTCGTCCTCGCCGCCGCCGGCGCGGCGGATCACGATCTGGTCCTCCTCGATCGTGACCTCGACGGGGCGGTGGCCCGCCCAGTGCTCGGCGTACACCGGATCGTCCTCGACGGCGGGGTCGAGCCACAGTCCGTAGCCCTCCTCGCCGTGGTCGAACGTGCCCTCCAGGGGCCCGGCGGACTTCTTGCGGCGCCCGCGGGAGCGGCCGCGCGGCGCGCGCTTGGGCTTGGGCTCCTCGTCCTCGGCGGCCTCTTCCTCGGCCGCCTTGCGGGCGGCCTCCTCGGCGGCCTTGGCCTCCTCCTCGGCGCGGCGGACCTCTTCCGCCTCGAGCTCCGCGGCGATGACCGCGTCGTCCTCGGCGCGGAGGTCGACCTCGTCGGGCGCGCCCTCGGCGGCGCCCTCCCCATCGGGCTCCAGGCCGTGCTCGCGCTTGAAGGCCTGGATCTGCTGGACGGTGACCTCGAGGGAATGGGCGATCCACGCGTCGGTGCGACCCTGTCGCACCCACCCACGGATCTGGTTAAGCTGCGGACGCAGCGACCGTCGGCTCATAAGCAGGCGGGGAGACTAGCGAAAAGCCTTCGGGTGCAGGCCCCATGGTGCGCGGGGCGCCGCGGCGGTACGCTGCGGAGGCGCAGTTTGGGGCAATCAGCACGGGGTATCCGGGCAACCAAGGCGGATCGACCACGGCAGGGAGGCGCAATGCTCGTACTGACAAGAAAGTCCAATCAATCGATCATGATCGGCGACGACATCGAGGTGTCGGTGCTCTCGATCATGGGCGAGAAGGTCCGCATCGGGATCCAGGCCCCGCGCGACATCCCGGTCTTCCGCCGCGAGGTGTACCTCGAGATCCAGCAGGAGAACGTCGCCGCCGGCGCGTCCGCCCGCGCCGAGGTCGACGACGCGCTCAAGCGCCTGAGCAACGCCAACCGCTAGCCGGCCGGCGGCCTCAGCCGCCCATGACGTAGTACAGCGTCTGGAACATCGCGACGGTCACCACGACCGCGGTGCCCAGCAGCACCAGCACGAGCAGCGCGAAGCGCATCGAGCCCTGCTTGTGCGTGCGCTCGACGCGCCGCTGGCGGCTGCGCAGCTCGGCGCGCCGGGCGAGCCGCTCGCGTCGCTCGCGGTCCTCCTCGATCTCCTCGACGAAGGCCTCTTCGATCTCCGCGAGGCTCTGGCGCATCCGCATGGCGGTCATCTTATGACGAACTGATCGCCCGGATGGCGGCCGCGCAAACGCGACCGCCGCGCCCGGGCGGGCGGATCAGACGCGGGCCTCGGCCTCGGCGTCGTCGTAGACCTTCACGAAGCGCAGGTAGTTGTCGGCGATCCTGTCGCTCGCCGCGTCGCGCTCCAGGCTGCCGTCGAGGAAGCCCTTGAGCGCGTCCCACCAGATCGAGCGCCCGATGGCGAAGCCGACGAAGCCCTCGACCGGCGCGGCCTGGCGGAGCCAGTGGTCGACCTTCTCGTCGGACGCGCCGCGGCCCAGGAGCACGCTGACGACGCCCTCGCGGCCCTCGCCGGTGCGCGCCTGCTGCGAGAGCGCCTCGGCGTCCTCGCGCTTGTCGACGCCCTCGATCTTCCAGACGTCGACCTCGATGCCGTAGTCCTGGATGTCCTGGATCGCCTGCTTCATCAGCCCGGGGCGGAGCTCGGCGTCGTAGCGGTCGCTGTCGCCGCCGACGCGGTCGAGCTGGGCCTCCTCGGCCGGCACGAGCAGCTCGAAGAGGAACTTGCCGTCGTTGTCGTGCAGCCAGTCGGCGAGCACCTTGAGGCGGCCGAGCTGGCGCTCGTTCATCTCCTGGTCGCCCTCCGGGTTGTACCGGACGAGGACCTTCGCGAAGTCGATGTTGTGGTCCGTGATGTGCTGCCCGAAGTCGTCGTCGTACTGGAAGTCGAACTCGTCCTGGCCGGACTTCTCGACCGGCATCGAGAGCACGAGGCCCTCCTGCTTGGCGAGCTTCGGGATGTCCGAGCCGAACTGCTCGTCGACCAGCACGCCGGTCGCGCTCGCGTCGACGCCGCGCTCGACGGCCTTCTCCATGCCCTCGAAGATCAGCTTCTTCGCGTCCGCGATCCTCGCGGTCTCCTCCTCGGTGGGATCGCCCTCGATCCCGAACATCTTCTTCTGGAACGACCCCCGGTGGTCGAAGGCCAGGATGTAGAGCTTGCCGTCATAGCCGAGCGCCATGGGTTCGTTCTCCCGTGTGTCGTGGGTGCCTGGATCCAGTATGACCCGGATACCCTCCTGGCGACGTGAAGGTGAACTTCTCCGGGCCGCGGTACACGATCGGGATCGAGGAGGAGCTCATGATCCTCGACGCCGAGTCGCTCGGCCTGGCGAACGCGATCGACGTGCTGCTCGAGGAGTGCGCCGGCGACGAGGCGGTCAAGTCCGAGCTGCTGGCCTCCGTGCTGGAGATCGCGACGCCCCCGGCCCCCGACACGCCGACGGCCGGCACGCACCTGCGGGCGCTGCGCGCCAAGGTCACGGCGGCGGCCGAGCGGCGCGGCCTGCGGATCGGCTCGGCGGGCACGCATCCGTTCTCCCGCTGGGAGGACGCGCGGGTCGTCGGCGAGGAGCGCTACCGCGAGCTCGTCTCGACGCTCGGCTTCGTGGCGCGGCGCGAGCTGATCTTCGGCATGCACGTGCACGTCGGCCTCGACGACGCCGAGACGGCGATCCACGTCGCCAACGGGGTGCGCGAGCACGTGCCGCTGCTGCTGGCGCTGTCGGCCAACTCGCCGTTCTGGCGCGGCGAGGCGACCGGCCTCGCGTCCTCGCGCATGCCGATCTTCCGCGGCTTCCCGCGCGTCGGCCTGCCGCCGGCCTACGACGGCTGGGCCGACTTCGAGCGGCGGATCGAGACGATGGTCGCGGCCGGTCTGATCGAGGACTACACCTGGATGTGGTACGACGTCCGCCCGCACCCCAGCCTGGGCACGGTCGAGGTTCGCGCCATGGACGCGCAGACGCGCGTGGAGCACACGCTCGGGCTCGCGGCGCTGATCCAGGCGCTCGTGCGGGAGCTGGCCGAGGGGTACGCGGCGGGGGAGCGGATCACGCCGACCGACGGCGAGCTGCTCGACGCCAACCGCTGGCTCGCGGCCCGCAACGGCCTCGACGGTGAGCTCGTCGCCCTCCCCGGAACCCGCCGCACCGGCACGCGCGAGCTCGCGCGTGCGCTCGTGGAGCGGCTCGAGCCGCACGCCGAGGATCTCGGTTCGTCGGACGATCTGATGGCCGTCCGCGACCTGATCGAGCACGGCAACGGGGCCCACCGCCAGCAGGTCGTCCACGACGCGAACGGCGATTTCGCCGAAGTGGTGCGAGAGGTCGTCGGCGCGACCTCGGGCGGCGCGTAGAATCGTCTGTCCATGGCAAGCGGGCCCGATCTGTTCGTCGTCTGCAAGAGCTGCGGTTCCGAGGTCTCGCCGTACATCACGGAGTGCCCGTACTGCGGCACGCGGCTGCGCAAGCGCGCGCCGAAGCTCGAGCGCGGCGGCGTCCCCAAGGCGCCCCGCCGCGCGCGGCCGCGGCTCGCGCCGCTGCGCCGGGGGGAGATCCCCGGCATCCGCCCCGACCGGCGCCCGTACGCGACGATCCTGCTGGTCCTCGCCTCGCTGGTCATCTCGCTGCTCGTGCGGGCGGGCTGGGATCGCGCGCTGCTCGACCTCATCCTCCTGGTGCCGGTCGAGGGCGAGTGGTGGCGCGCCGTCACGACGCAGTTCCTCTACACCGCCACGGGCTACGAGGTCGTCTGCCTCGCCGCGATCGGGCTGTTCGGCACGCTGCTCGAGCGCCGCCACGGCTGGTGGGCGCCGCTGTTCCTGTTCGCGGTCGCGGGCGGCGCCGGGATGGCGCTGGTCGTCGCCGTCGGCGACTCGACGATCGCCATCGGCGGCAACGGCGCCGCGCTGGCGATGCTCGCGGCCTGGGCGATGCGCGACGTGCTCGGCCGGCGCGCCGGGCGCGAGGACGAGACCGATCTGCTGGGCGTGCTCGCGATCGCCGTGCTGCTCGTGCTCGTGCCGCTCGCCACCAGCGAGGCGAGCTCCCTCGCCGGGCTGGGCGCCGGCGTCGTGGGCCTGCTCATGGGCTTCGTGCTGGCGCGCCTGCGCTGAGATGGCCGGGCGCCGCGCCTACACCCCGGCCGAGGTCGAGGCCGCCATCGAGGTGCTGTCGGACCCCGCGCGCCTCGAGGAGGCGCAGCGGCTGGTGGGCGCCAACGCGCCGGGTATCCAGCGCATCCTCGCCGAGGCGCTCCAGGCCGCGGACTGGTTCGGCTCCGCGCACCAGGCGGCCGTGCTCGACGCCGCGGGCAAGCCCGACGTCGACGAGCGCATGACGGCCGTGCGCACGCTGATCGCCGAGGAGACCGGCGTGTCGATGTTGATCGGCGTCGCCGTCGGGTACGAGCTTGCCCACGAACTCATGGAAAGGGAGGACTGACCCCATGGACATCCGGTTCCTGGCGCAGTCGGCGGTGGAGCTGACCGACGGCGACACGCGCATCCTCGTCGACCCGTTCCTCACGGGGAACCCGAAGGCGACCGTCGCGGCCGACGACCTCGAGCCGACGCACATCCTGCTCACCCACGGCCACGCCGACCACTACGGCGACGTCGTCGAGATCGCCAAGCGGACGGGCGCCGAGGTGCTCGCGCTGGTCGAGATCGCCGACGAGCTGTCCGAGCTCGGCGTCGAGAACGTGCACGACCCGAACCTCGGCGGCACGGTCGCCTTCGACTGGGGCTGGGTCAAGCTCGTCCCCGCCTGGCACTCGTCCACCACCCCGAACGGCACGGTCTGCACGCCGGCCGGGCTGCTGATCATGGTCGGCGAGACGCTCGTCTACCACCTCGGCGACACCGCGCTGTTCTCCGACCTCGAGCTGATCGCCAAGCGCGGCAACCACGTCGACGTCGCGCTCGTGCCGATCGGCGGCCACTACACGATGGACCGCTTCGACGCGGTGACCGCCTGCGAGTTCGTCGGCGCCGACGTCGTCATCCCCATCCACTACGACACGTTCCCCCCGATCGAGACCGACGCGCAGGCCTTCAAGACCGACGTCGAGAACGCGACCGAGAGCAAGGTCGTCGTGCTCGCCCCCGGCGAGACGCACCACGTCCGGTGACCCACGCCATCGTCCTGATCGAGGCCGAGCGCGAGGCGATGCCCGACCTCGGCGGCGCGCTGGCGGACGTCCGCGGCGTCGCCGAGGCCTGGTCCGTGACCGGCGAGTGGGACTACGTCGCGATGCTGCGCGTGCGGACCGCCGAGGAGATCGCCGAGGTGGTCACGAACCGGCTCGCGCGGGTCCCCGGCATCCGCCGCACGCACACCATGGTCGCCTTCGAGGTGTTCTCCAAGCACGACCTGGAAGCGCTGTTCTCCATTGGCACGTAGTCGAAGGCGAGCGGCGAGGAACGAGCGCGCTCGCCTGGCAGGCGAAACCCTAATGAATGCGTGAGCCAGGCTCCACCGAGGAGCGCGGCTCGAGCAGGATCACGTTGCCGTCGGGGTCGCTCGCCCCGAGGGTGAGCACCTCGGACATGAACGGGCCGATCTGCCGCGGCGGGAAGTTCACGACGGCCACGACGAGCCGGCCCTCGAGCTCCTCGCGCGCGTAGTTCGTCACCTGCGCCGACGAGCGCTTGACGCCGATCTCGGGCCCGAAGTCGATCGTGAGCTTCCAGGCGGGCTTGCGCGCCTCGGGGAAGTCGTCGACGGCCGTGACGCGGCCGACGCGGAGGTCGACGGCGAGGAACTGGTCGAAGTCGATCGTCTGAGTCACGGGCTGGAGCGTAGGGAAAGACTGGACCTCCGGCGCTTTCCTGCCGATAACCGGGGCGATCACACTCGTTCCATTCCGCACGATGTCGCCTGACCTCCTTCGCAAGCCGATCCACTACGACGCCCTCCAGCGGCGGCTCTGGATCCGCGGGCAGCGGTGCCACCACGGCGCGACCGGCGCCGTCCTGGCGAGCGCGGGCATGGTCGGCCTCGTGGCGCTGCGGTCACCCGCGCTGGCCGGGCTGATCGCCGCGGGCGGCGCGCTGATGGTGCACGACTGGAAGGACCGGACGCTCTGGTTCGCGCGCGGCTGGCAGGACCAGCCCGCCGCGCTCGCGCGCTAGGGCGCGGGGACTGGCGTCGGGGCCGGCGGCGGGGTGGGGACCGGCGTCGCCGCGGGCGGCGGGGTGGGCGCCGGCGTGGGCGCGGGCGACGGGGTGGGGGCCGGCGTCGCGGCGGGCGGCGGCGTCGCCGCCGGCGGGGCGGTCGGCTGCGGCTGCGAGGCGGTCGGCGTCGGTGCCTGGCCGGCCGACGGGTCGCTCGGCAGCGTGACCGTGTCGCCCTCGTGCTGCTCGATGTTCGGCGGCGTGGCGGGCGTCGTCGCCGGCGCGGGCGAGGCGACCGGCGCCGGCGTCGTAGCCGGCTTCGGCGCCGGGGTGGCCTCGGCCTTCGCCTTCGCGGGCGCCTCGGCCCTGCGCGACCTGGCGGCGGGCTCGGGCGGGGCGCTGGGCGCGGAGACGGGCTGCGGCGCCGAGGCGACCGGGACGGGCTCGCTGTCGGTCGCAACGGCCGGGGCCGCGGCCGGCGGCGCCTTGGCCAGCTGCGCCGCACCGGCCTGCGCGCGCGCCGGGCGGTCCTTGACGTGCTTGACCTCGACGGCGCCCGCGGTGACGATCGCTGCGGCCGCGAGGCCGGCCACGGCCTTGGAGGCCAGGGCGCCCGCGCCGGCCTGCAGCGCGCCGCCGGCGGCGGCGCCCGCGGCGCCCGCGGCGCCGGCCGCCGCCGCGCTGCTGCCTGCGGCCGCGCCGCCGCTCCCCGCGGCGGCCGTGCCGGCGTGGGCGAGCAGCGCCTTCTTGAGCAGCAGGAGCGGGCCGAGCGGGAAGATCGCGGCGAGCGCCTTGTTCGTCTGGCGCAGCTGCCTGCGGAACAGCTGGCAGCGGTCGCACGTGCGCAGGTGGCGCCGGACGGGGGGCGTGGTGCGGCGCAGGCCCTCGGCGACCTCGCCCAGCTCGTCGCGGACCTCCTCGCAGGTCAGCAGGCGGGCCTCGGCGGCCTCGGCCAGCGACACGCGGGCGCGCACGAGCAGCGACTTGACCGACGGGACCGTCGTCTCCATCGCCTCGGCGATCTGGTCGTAGGAGAGCGCGTCGATCTCGCGCAGCAGGAGCGCGGTCCGCTGGGTCTCGGGCAGGTCCTGGACGTCCGACATGAGCTGCCGGAACTCCTCGCGCTTGTGCACCTTGTCGGCGGTGGTGATGCCGTGCTCGGAGAGGTGCACGTCCATCGAGTCGACGCCGATCGCCTGCGCCTTGCGCAGGTGGTTGAGCGAGCGGTTGCGGGCGATCCGGTACAGCCACGGCCGCACGTTGATCGGGCGGTCGTCGGCGAGGATGGCGTTGAAAGCGGCCGCGAAGACCTCCTGCAGCACGTCCTCGGCATCCTCGCGGCTCGCGAGCATGTGCCGGCAGAAGGCCAGCAGCCGCGACTGGTAGCGCGCCAGGAGCGCCTCGAAGGCGTGCTGGTTGCCGCGGCGGATGAGCGCGATCAGGCGCTCGTCCGACTGCAGCCGCAGCAGCGGAGACCGCGCGTGGCCGGCGGCGCCGGCGTGGGTGAGAGCCGAGACTTCCAAGAAGGGGACGAAACGCGTTCCGCCCGAGAGAACCCCGAGCGGGCGGCGAAGTTGCTCTGTTCAGGGTAGCCCGGACGGCTCGGCCGGCCCGCCGGCGGCGAGGATGGCGTCCAGCGCGCGGCCGACGGGACAGGCCGCGCAGGCCGGCCGGTCGCACAGGCGGCAGAGGCGCTCGAGCGCCGCGCGGTCGCTCGTGCGCGCGGCGAGCAGCCGCTCGAGCAGGCCGGTGAGCTGCGTGAGCTCGGCATCGCTCAACGGATCGAGCAGCTCGGTGAGGGCGGCCCGGCGAACGGCGAGCAGCTCGTCGAGCATCCGCTCGCCGGCGGCGGTGAGGCGGACCTGGAGGCCGCGACGCCCGCCCGGGCCGTCCAGCACGATCCAGCCCTCCGCCGCCAGCCGCTGCATGAGCCGCGTGGCGCCGGGCTGGGACAGCCCGAGCGGCGCGCGGAGCCGCTCGATCGTCCGGCCCGGATCCGCGGCGATACCGCGCGGCCCTCGCCGACTTCGTACCGCGGCGTGCGCGTCGCTCGGCGCACTCGATCGACGCCTCGATCACGGAGGCGTCGTTCGTGATCTCGCCGGTCCTGGTCGCGGGGCTGGTGGCGTTCTCCTCGCCCCTCGCGGTGTTCGCGAGCGCGGGCCTGTTCGCGGCCGCGTCCGCGCTGGCCGCGCGGGGCCTGCCGGAGCGCCGTCCACGGAGCGCCGACGGCCCGCCCGCGATCCGCACGTGGCTCGGCGCCGCCGTCCCGGTCTACGCGGTCACCGGAGGCGTGGGGATCGCGTACGGCCTGCTCGTCGCGAGCCTGCCCGAGCGGCTGGCCGAGCTCGGGTGGTCGCGGGCGTCGGCGGGCATCCTCTTCGCGGTCATGTCCGGCTCGAGCATGCTCGTCGGGATCGGGCTCGCCGCGGGGGGCGGCATCTCGACGCGCCGCCGCGCCCCGGTCGCCGCGCTGCTGCTCGTGTTCGCGGTCGCGACGGCGCTGCTCGCGCTCACGCCCGGACCGGGGCTCGCCGTCGCGGCGATGGCGGTCTTCGGGCTCCCGCTCTCACCGCTCAGCGTCATCGGCTCGGCGCGGCTGACCGAGCGGATCCCCGAGTCCGCGCACGCACAGGCGCTGGCGCTGTTCGCGGCGGCGGTCACCGTCGCCACAGGGGTCGGGCTGGCGGTCGCCGCGGCGCTGATCGGTCCTGCGGGGCCCGCCGGCGCCCTGTCGGCGAGCAGCGCGGTCTGTGCCGCCACCGCCGTTGCGGTGCTCGTCGCCGCCCGGAGCGTCCCATACGATCAGCCCACCCCCAGCCCGGGTGGCGGAACTGGTCAGACGCGGTCGGCTTAACCCGACTGTCCGCGAGGACGTGTGGGTTCGACTCCCACCCCGGGCATCAGCCGGACGCGCGCAGCAGCGCCTCGAGCCGGTCGACGAAGGGCGCCTGCGCGGGGTTCAGCCGCTCGCGCGCCTCGGCGAGCCCGAACCAGCCGGCGCGGTCGATCTCGGGGAAGGCCTGCCGCCGGCCCGAGCGCGGCGGCCACTCCATCTCGAACGTGTTGCTGCGCACCGCGTCCGCGTCGAGGTCGCCCGCAGCGGCGAACGCCGTCACCTGCTTGCCGCTCTTCAGCCGCACGGTCCCGAGCTCGTCGAGCGCTCCGTCGGGCAGCTCGGTGCCCGTCTCCTCGGCGAACTCGCGCCGCGCGCACGCGCGCGGGTCCTCGCCGTCGTCGTGCTCGCCCTTCGGGATCGACCACGCGCCGAGGTCCTTGCGCGCCCAGAACGGCCCGCCGGGGTGGACGAGCAGCACCTCGACGCCGTCGATCCCGTGCCGGTGGAGCAGAATTCCCGCGCTACGTGCAACCGCCATGACCCAAGGATGCTGGAAACCCTGGCGCGAGGTGGGATGATCGACGGAGGGCAATCCCGAGGAGTTGGTCGGATCATGGAAGCGGTGCGGTGTACGGAGTGCGGCGAGACGCGGTGGAGCATGCTCCCCGGCTCGCTGGCGAGCGCGCTCGAGAGCCCCTGCGAGCTGTGCGGCGCAGAAACGGTCGTCGAGCGCCGCCGGCCCGGTCAGGGCCCGGTGCACCTCGACGTCGAGCGCCGGCGGGCGGCGATCGCCGACCGCATCGCCGGCAGGGACCTCGCCGCGCGCTGAGCGCCGAGCTGCGCGCGCGGCTCCGGCCGCGCGCCCGTCGCAACGAGGGGGCCGGGGCGTGGATCGGCATGATGCTGCCGTGGAGCTGACCACCCCGAGGCTGCACCTGCGGCCGTTCACCCTCGCCGACCACGCCGCGATCCACGCGGTCTACGCCGACCCCGACGTGATGCGCTTCGTCGGGCACGGTGCCCACGCGACGATGGCCGAGACGGCGTCGGCGCTGCGCGTCTACGGCGACGTGCTCGCCCGGCGCGGCTACTCGTTCCTCGCGGTGACCGAGCGGCACGGCGGCGCCGTGGTGGGCGACGGCGGGCTGCATCCGCTGGCGGGCACGGGGCCGGACGTCGAGCTGGGCTACACGCTCGCGCGCGACGCATGGGGCAAGGGCTACGCCACCGAGCTCGGCCGCGCGCTCGTGGACTACGCGTTCGGCGTCCTCGGCGTCCCACGGGTGGTCGCGCAGGTCGAGCCGGAGAACGCGGCCTCCCGCCGCGTCCTGACGAAGCTGGGCATGACGGAGCGCGAGGAGCGGACGGCGTACGGCCGTCCGCACCTCCTCTACGCCGTCACCCGGCCGGTCTCCTAGGCGGCCCGCTGGGCGGCGCGGCTGGTGGCCGCGCCCGTGAAGCCGGCGAGCAGGCTGTCGGCGAGGCCGCGCTGGCCGGTCACGTTGAGCGAGCTGCTCGAGCCGTCGGGGCCGAGCGCGCTGACCCACGCCTGGGTCGAGCCCGTCACGACCGCGTCCGCGGGACCCTGCGGACGCTCGGAGATCTCGACCCGGCCGTCCGCCGCCGTCAGCCGGAAGATGCGGTCCTCGTGGTCGCCGACGAGCACGAGGTCCACGGTGCCCCGGGACTCCGGGGGCGGCGTGAGCATGCCGGGCGCGAGGCGGAAGATCGCGCCGACGTTCACGTCCTCGCCCTGGCGCGGGGCCGTCCACGTCCAGTCGTAGCCCCAGCGCGCGAGCGCGCCGAGCACCGGCATGAGCTCGCGCGATCGCTCGGTGAGCTCGTAGTCCACCCGCGGCGGCACCTCGCGATAGCGCTGCCGCGTGAGCAGGCCGTCGGCCACCATGCGGTTCAGGCGTGAGCGCAGCTGCTCGGTGGAGATGCCCGGCAGCACCCGCTGGAGCTCGACGAAGCGGCGGGGGCCGGCGGCGAGATCACGGATGATGAGGAGCGTCCATTTGTCTCCGACGAGGTCGAGCGCACGGGCGTCGGGAGACCACTGGTCGTAAGGGTGGCGCTTTGGCGGGGGGACGGGGGGGATGGTGGACCTCCGCTCAGTCCAGGCGGGTATCGGCGGGGCAAGGCCAGAATAGACCTCTACACGGCGTAACGGTAGCCCTCACCGATCCGGAAGCGACATGGGTTGTCCACCCCATCCGGACGGTTGATGGGTTCTTGACCCCATTCGCGCAAGTTTCCCGCGTTCCTGCCGTTACGTGGAACGCAGGGGGCGATCCACGGAGGCGCTCCAAGGACTTCAGGCCAAGCGAGGACAGATGGGCGACGTGATCAAGCTGTCGGAGCGCAGGGACGCGCTCCGCAGGCAGAGGGCGGGACGGCAGCGCGAGCGATCGCGTGCGCAGTTCTTCTTCGATCTCTCCTGCCCGTTCACGTACCTCGCGGCCGAGCGCGTCGAGCGCTCGTTCGACGACGTGATCTGGACGCCCGCGTCCGCCGACGCGCTGCGCCGCTGCTGCCTCGCCGACGACGACGTCGCCGCCGCGGCCGTCCGCCGCGCGGCCGAGGAGCGCGCCGCCGAGCTGCGCATGCCGCTCGTCTGGCCCGAGCAGTTCCCCACCGAGGTTCCGACCGCGATGCGCGTGGCCGCGTGCGCCGTGGAGCACGGCCGCGGCGCGGCCTTCGTGCTCGCCGCGACCCGGCTCGCCTTCTGCGGCGGGTTCGATCTCGACGACCCGGAGATCCTCGCCGAGGCCGCCGCCGCCGCGGGCCTCGCCCTCGACGACTGCCTGCACGCCGCGCGCGACGCCGGCCGCGACGGGGAGATCGAGGCCGCCGGCCGCGCGCTGCTCGCCGCCGGGGCCGATCGGCTGCCCGCGCTGCGGGTCGGCCGCGCGCTGTACTGGGGCGAGCGCCGGGTGGGCGAGGCGCTGGTCGCCGCGCGCACCGCGCGCGTCGCCGCCCACTCCTGAGTTGACCGCAAGTTGTCCGCACCGCGCTCGTTGGAGGCTCCGATGGGCAGGGTGCCCCTTGGGGCCACGGGCGTGGCCGGCGCCTCTCTCCTCAGATGCCGGCCGCGCCCGAGGGGGCCGGCCCGGCGGAAGGGCTACGGGGAGACGAGCCCGGCGAGGATCTGCGCGTTGAAGGCGTCGACCGTGTCGGGCTCGCGCACGTCGCCGACCGAGGCCGCGGGGACGGGGGCCGTGTCGCGCTCCTCCTCGCCCAGCAGGAGGTCGAGCTCCGCGAACGGGGTGTACACGCTCGGGGTGAATCGGTTGGCGTCCATGCAGCGAACGTAGCCGCCGCACCGGGCCGCGGCGAGCGGGGACCGGATCGCACCCCCCGATCCGGGGGGTATGTTCCCCCGCCATGAGCACGGAGCCGCAGGAGACCACGACGCTGCACGGGGGGCGCCTGGTCGCCCGGCGCCTGAAGGCGCACGGCGTCACGAAGCTGTTCACCCTCTCGGGCGGGCACCTGTTCTCGATCTACGACGGCTGCCGCACCGAGGGCATCGACCTGGTCGACGTGCGGCACGAGTCGGCGGCCGCGTTCGCCGCCGAGGGCTGGGCCAAGGTCACGCGCGAGCCCGGGGTCTGCGCGCTCACGGCGGGCCCCGGCGTGACCAACGGGCTCAGCGCGCTCGGCTCGGCGCAGCAGAACCACTCCCCGATGCTCGTGCTCGGCGGCCGCGCGCCCGCCATGCGCTGGGGGCAGGGATCGCTCCAGGAGATCGATCACGTCCCGTTCGTACGCCCGCTGGTCAAGCTCGCCGCCACCGCGGCCTCGACCGCCGAGATCCCGGGGCTGATCGACGAGGCGTGGGAGCAGGCGGTGCGCCCGCACTCGGGCCCGGCGTTCGTGGACTTCCCGCTCGACCACGTCTTCATGGAGGCCGAGGAGCCCGAGCCGTCGCCCCCGCCGACGCCGGTGCAGCCCGCGCCCGACCCGCGCATGCTCGACCGCGCGGTCGCCCTGCTGCGGGACGCCGAGCGGCCGGTGATCATGGCCGGCACGAACCTCTACTGGGGCCGCGGCGAGGACGCGCTGCGCGAGCTCGCCGAGGCGGCCGGGATCCCGGTCTTCCTCAACGGCCTCGCGCGCGGGTGCCTGCCGGCCGACCACGAGCACTTCTACTCGCGCGCGCGATCCGCCGGCCTGAAGGGCGCCGACGTGGCGCTCGTGATCGGGGTCCCGATGGACTTCCGGCTCGGCTTCGGGCAGGCCTTCGGCGAGGACTGCGAGCTCGTCGTGGTCGACGTCGCCGAGCCCGAGCGCGAGCACCCCCGCGCCGTCGCCGCCGAGCTCTACGGCGATCTGGCCGGGACGCTGCGCGCGCTGGCCGCGGGCGCGGCCGGCGGCGCGGCCACGGCGCCGTGGACGGAGCACCTGCGCGGGGTGGAGCGCGAGAAGCGCGCCGCCGAGGCCGAGCAGCTCGCCGACCCGCGCGCGCCGCTGCACCCGCTGCGCGTCTACAAGGAGCTGGGCGAGGTGCTCGACCGC
This sequence comes from uncultured Solirubrobacteraceae bacterium, assembly GCA_963827335.1. Taxonomy (GTDB): domain Bacteria; phylum Actinomycetota; class Thermoleophilia; order Solirubrobacterales; family Solirubrobacteraceae; genus DASQMT01. Next base: position 268,721 of record CAWHAP010000015.1, on the reverse strand, counting down.
GACGCGATCGTGATCTGCGACGGCGGCGACTTCGCCTCCTACGCCGGCCGCGCGATCGAGTCCTACGAGCCGGGCTGCTGGCTCGATCCCGGGCCGTTCGGCTGCCTCGGGTGCGGGCCGGGCTATGCGCTGGCCGCCAAGCTCGCCCACCCGGGCCGCCAGGTGGTGCTCCTGCTCGGCGACGGCGCGTTCGGCTTCTCCGGCATGGAGTGGGACACGCTCGCGCGCCACGGCGTCGGCGTGGTCGGCGTGATGGGCAACAACGGCATCTGGGGCCTCGAGAAGCACCCGATGGAGTACCTCTACGGCTACTCCGTGGTCGCCGACCTGCGCCCGGAGACGCGCTACGACCAGGTCGTCGAGGCGCTCGGCGGCGAGGGCTCGCTCGTGCGCGAGCCGGCCGAGCTCAAGCCGGCGCTCGAGCGCGCGCTCGCGGCCGACGCGCCGGCGCTCGTGAACGTGCTCACCGACCCGTCCGTGGCGTATCCGCGCTCCGCGAACCTGGCCTGACCCTCGATTCGAGGGTCAAAAGCAAGAAGCCGCCTCGCGGCGGGGCGAGGCGGCTTCAAGTTGGCCCCGTCAGGACGGGCAGGGGTACGTGCCTTGGGGGCCGTTGAGCGACCCAGGCGGCGGGAGGCGCCGATTGATGCGGCAATCGCCCGGGTCTATGCGTCGGGGGACGACGGCGGGAGGCACGACCGCCCTTACCGACGATTCGAGTATCCCGCTGGTGTCAAGAAGCCGCCATCGTACGAATGTCCAGAAGCTCCAAATTCGGGTCCCCCGAACCGGCGGTTCACGCAGCCAGCCGCCGCGCCGCCCCCCAGAGGATGTCGCGGTCGGACGTCTCGACGGCCTCCAGGCCGAAGGCGTCGAGCACCCGGACGAGCACGGCCACGCCCGCGACGATCGTCGGCGCGCGTTCGGGATGGAGGCCCGTCACGCCGCGCCGCGCGGCCAGCGGCAGCGCCGCGAGCCGGGCGAGCTGCTCCTCCAGCCGGGCCCGCGGCAGGACGTGGCCCTCCACGCGCGCGGCGTCGTAGGGGTCGAGCGCGAGATCGATCGCCGCGCACGAGGTGGCGGTGCCGGCGACCGCGATCGCCGCGCGCACCGGCGCGCGCTCCGTGGCAGGGACGGCGGCCGCGAGCGCGGCGTCGACGTCGGCGCACAGCGCCGCCAGCTCCGCCGGGGCGGGCGGGTCGGAGCGCAGGTGGCGCTCGGAGTGCCGGACCACGCCGATCTGGGTCGAGACGTGGAAGCCGATCCGTCCCCGCGCGCCGCGCACGAGCTCGGTCGAGCCGCCGCCGATGTCGACCACGAGGCGTTCGGTCGCGTCATCGGGCGGGCGCAGCGCGGTGGCGCCCGCGAAGGTCAGCGCCGCCTCCTCGTCCCCGCTCAGCGTCCGCGCGGCGAAGCCGAGCCGCTCGCCCACCCGCGCGGCGAAGGCGCCGCCGTCGGCGCTGTCGCGCACCGCCGAGGTGAGCACCGCGGTGGCGCGCGCGCAGCCGTGCGCCGCGATCGCCGCCGCGTAGCGGTCGAGCACGGCCAGCACCCGCTCCTGCGCCGCGGGCTGGAGGCGGCCGGTGGCCTCGACGCCGGCGCCGAGCCGCGTCACGACGGCCTCGCGCCGCAGCTCGGCGAGCCCGCCGCCCGGCGCCACGTCGGCGATGAGCAGCCGCGTGGAGTTCGTACCAACGTCCACGACCGCCACGCGCACCGCGCGCACGCTATACGGTGGCGCCCATGCAGAAGCGCCTCCTCCTCGCGGCCACCACGGCCGCCCTCGCCCTGACCGCAAGCCCTGCGTTCGCCCTCAACGGCATCACGCCGATCTCGCCCAAGAAGGGCGACAGCGTCCCTGCCGGCAAGGCCGTGACGTTTAAGCTGGACGTCGAGGGCGAAGGCACCGTGTTCGTACGGGTGTGCAAGTCCAAGAAGAAGAACGGTCACGGGTCTGATCTGCAAGAAGGGCACGATCGGTCAGGCCAAGAAGAAGCGCGGGTCGCGCTGGGAGTACAAGCAGAGGAATTACAACTTCGCCGAGTACTGGCTCATGCGGCCCGGGCACGTGGTATTGGCAGGCATATCGGATCTCGTGCGAGAACGGCACGGCGGACTGCAACCTCGAAGGGCCGACCGTCAAGTTCAAGGTCAAGTAGGGCCGTGCCCGCGGCTCCCCGGCCCGTCCGGGTGGGGTGCTCGGGCTGGAACTACGCCGACTGGCGCGGCGGGCTCTACCCCCCGGGGTGCCCGCCGCGGCGCTGGCTCGAGCGCTACGCGACCGTGTTCGACACGGTCGAGGTCAACTCGACGTTCTACCGGCTGGCGCGCCCGGCCGCCGTCGCGCGCTGGGTCGAGCAGACCCCGCCCGGCTTCCTCTTCGCCGTCAAGGCGAGCCGCTACCTGACGCACGTCAGGCGCCTCACGGACATGGGGCAGGGGGTGGAGCGGCTCTACGCGGGCATCGCCCCGCTGGTCGAGTCGGGCCGGCTCGGGCCCGTGCTGTGGCAGCTGCCCGCGACCTTTCGGCGCGACGACGACCGCCTCGCCGCCGCGCTCGAGCGGCTGCCGCCGGGGCGCCACTGCTTCGAGTTCCGCGATGCGAGCTGGTTCGCACCCGAGGTCTACGGCCTGCTCCACACGTTCGGGGTCGCGCTCGTGCTCGGCGACGACCCCCGCCGCCCGCTCCCGCCGCACGAGCTGACCGCCGACTGGACCTACGTGCGCCTGCACCGGGGGCGGCGCGGGCGGCGCGGCAACTACTCCGAGACCGAGCTGCGCGAGTGGGCCGCACGGATCCGCGAGCTGCGCGGCGAGGTCGAGGTCCTCGCCTACTTCAACAACGACTGGGAGGGGTTCGCGGTGCGCAACGCGCTGCGCCTGCGTGCGCTGCTGGAGGGGACTTGAACCCACGGCGGACGGTGCTAGTGTGAATCGCCCAAGCGACGCGGGGTGGAGCAGCCAGGTAGCTCGTCGGGCTCATAACCCGAAGGTCGCAGGTTCGAATCCTGCCCCCGCTATCCGGCCTCCTTACAGCGATCGTTCTAACAAATCGCTGTGTGGAGGGCCACAAGACATTGCCTGGTCGGCCCGCGGCAGAGCGGTAGCGGGCTAGGCGCCGGAAGACCCGCCAACGGCGGGTCTTCGGCTTTCTCGGGGCACTTGACGACGAATGCCGCCCAGGGGCTGTCCCCCAGGCGGCGGTCGTGCGCCTGGTCTTCGTTCGGTGCCGTTGCCGGTTAGGGCGGCGGGGCTGGTGGCGGCGCGCCGGGCGCGGTCGGCAGCCCGAGCCGTTCTGTCACCGCGTCGCGCGGCAGGTGGAGCATGTGCTGCTCGCGGTAGGCGCGGTGGCGGATGAGGCTGCGGGCGCCGGCGGTCCGCAGCTCCGGCTCGTGCGGGTTGACGGTGAGGTTGCCGATGTAGCCCTGGCGCAGGCAGATGCGGAACCACTCAACGACGAGCGCGGCGGCCGCGCGGAGCTTCTGCGCCCGGATGGAGTAGCGGTGCTTGGAGCGGGTGGCGGTGCTGGTGCCCGAGACGGCGTAGCGGTCGCGCCAGGCATCGAAGACGCCCTCGAAGACCTGATGATTGGCGAGGACGTCGTGGAAGACGCGTTCGTTGCGGCTGATGGGCAGCAGTGCCCGCGGCTCCTTCAGGCAGGAGATGGTCTGCATCGTCGTCCGGCACTGCTGGGTCCAGCCGAGCGAGCAGCGGTAGCGGATGCGCGGGTCGCCGGTGCCGGTGATTGCGAAGCCCTCGCCGGGCCCGCGCGGCGGGGCGGCGGGCGCGTCGCAGAACTTGCAGCGCGGGCCGTGCTCGTCCCAGCGGTCAGAGCGCATGAGGTTCCAGCCCTTGCGTTCGGGGGTGATGGTCGCGACGTCTTCGAGGGTGCTGTGGCGGATGAAGGTGCGGTTGGCGAAGCCGCGGTCGGCGACGACGCCGAAGGGCTTGACGGTGGGGTTGTCGGGGTCGTCGTTGAGGGCGCGCATCGTCTTGCGGTACAGCTCCGGCCAGCCGAGGTGCTCCTGGATGTCGGCCTCGAAGAAGTGCACAGCGACTGCGCCCAGAAGAAGTCGCAGACGGCAGGCAGGAAGTAGCCGCCGAGCCAGACCTTCTTCTTGCCGCTGTCGTTGGTGTAGGTGCGCGCGCCGACGTGCTTGTCGCGGCAGCGCATGATGTGGCCCTCGGGGCCGAACTTGAAGTACCGGGAGCGACGCCAGTCGTCGAGGCCGAGTGACTGAGCCTCGCCATCGGAGAGCTTGCGCAGCCGGCGGTCGACTGCCTCCTCGACAGCCGGCGGCGCGTCAGGGTCTTCGGGCTCTTCCTCGGCGGAGTGCTTGTGGCGGTCCTCGGCGATGAGGTCATCCGAGGCGCGGGCGAGCACCTTGGCGGGATGGAAGCCCTCGCGGGCGTCGCAGTAGGCCTGGTCGGGGCAGGCGTGCTCGAAGCGGGCGTGGGAGTGCGTCGGCGTGCCGTCGGTGTGCAGGAAGCGGTCGCCAGGGCGGCTTTCGTTTTGAGCGACGCCGTCGTCGCTCGTCGAGGAAGCTTTCGTGTCCGCGTTCCCGCGTTGTCAGGCTGGCGGGCCGCCGAGGAATGCGACGGAGACGAGTAGGTAGCCGGCGACCGCGACGACGAGCAGCGCGAAGCCGCGGCCGAGCTGCCGTTGAGGGATACGACTGGCGATGGACGCGCCGACGATGGCTCCGACCACGCACGCCGCCGTCATGGTTGCGGTCACGCCCGGGTCGAGCGAGCGCCCGGCGAGCAGGTGCGCGGCCAGCCCGAGGAGCGAGGTGGCGGTGATGATGACCAGGGACGTGCCGATGGCCGTCCGCATCGTGAACGCGAGCGCGATGGCGAGCGTGGGGACGATGAGGAAGCCGCCGCCGACGCCGAAGAAGCCGGTGACAAGCCCGACGGCCGCGCCGGCGACGAGGTCGCGCGGGAGCCGCAGCGGCGGACAGGTTCCGCCGGCCTCCCAGGTGCCGGAAGGTTCGGGCTCGTGGTCGTTGGCATTGCGCCAGGTGGCGTGCGCGGCGGCGAGCATCACCAGCGCGAAGCCGGCGAGCAGCAGTGCGCCGCTGACGGCCTCCGCGGCGAGCGTGCCGAGCGCGATGCCGGGTAGCGCGGCCGCCGTGAACGAGCCGGCGTGACGCCAGCAGACCCTTCCGGCGCGTGCGTGCCCGAGCCCGCCGGCGACTGCGCCGGCGGCGACGACGACGAGCGAGGCGGTGGTGGCTTCCGGGACGGTCTGGTCGAGGGCGTAGACGAGGATGGGGACGGCGAGCACGGACCCGCCGCCTCCGAGGGTGCCGACGGCCAGCCCGATGGCGAGCCCGAACGGGATGGCCAGAAGCACGTGAGCTACGCCTTCTCAGGCTGCTTGGTCGGCCAGCCTTCGCGCTTCCAGAGCGGGACGCCGCCCTCGACGATGTGGATGACCTCATCGGCGCCGAAGCGCTGCAGCAGGCTCGCGGCGACGGCGGAGCGCTGGCCCGACCCGCAGATGACCGCGACGGGCTTGGCGGGGTCGATGCCGTCGGGGACGTCGTCGATGTCGTGGTAGGGCTCGTGGACCGAGCCGGGGATGTAGCCGTTGTCCCACTCGCTCTGTTCGCGCACGTCGAGGACCTGCAGGCCGTCGCCGTCCTGTTCCCAGCGGTCGTGCAGCTCGGGAACGGTCATCCGCTCCACGCGGTCGACGTCGAGCTTGTCCTCGCGCCAGGAGGTCATGCCGCCGGCCAGGTAGCCGGCGATGTTGCGCAGCCCGACGGCGCCGGCGAGATGAGCCGCCTCGATGGCGTCGTCGTCGTCGCGGCCGACGAGCACGATGGGCTGCTCGGGCTTGGCCAGCCAGGCGAGCTTCGAGCCGAAGCCTGCTCGGCGGGCGGTGATGCTGACCGCGCCGGGGATGTGCGCTTCGTCGAACTGCAGCTCGGTGCGGACGTCGACGACGAGTGCGTCGTCGGCCTGGGCCTGCTTGACCTGGCGCGGGCTGAGCGGGTGCGCTTCGACGGTCTCCTTGACCAGCGGGCCGCGGTTGAGCGCGACGATGTTCTTGAAGTTCGGCGGCTGCGGGCCGAGCGTGGAGGTGGTCTTCTCGACGAACTCGTCCTCGTCGGTGACCTGCAGCAGGTCCTGGTTGGCCCGCTCGAAGCCGATGGTCGAGGCGACCTTGAGGTCCATGCCGGGCCCGCCGCACAGCGACCCGCCGAGGTGCCCCGGCCACACTTCGACGGTGTCGGGCAGGCTCATGAGCTTGTTGCTAAGCGAGTGGAAGATGCCGCGCGCGCCTTCCTGCTTGTCGACGGCGAGGTCGGGGCGGGCGATGTCGCCGACGAACAGGGTGTCGCCCGTCAGCACCGCCCACGGCTCGTCTGAGCGCGCGGTGTCGACGAGCGCGAATGCGGTGTGCTCGGGCCGGTGGCCGGGCGTGTGCAGCGCCCGGACCTTCAGCGCGCCGAGTTCGAGTTCCCAGCCGTCGTCGAACGGCTCGTGGTCGTAGTCGGGCTCGGCGTCGCGGTGGATATGGATGGTCGCGCCGGTGGCGGCGACGAGTCGGCCGTGGCCGGACACGTGGTCGGCGTGGTTGTGGGTCTCCAGGATGTGCTCGATACGCACGCCGAGGTAGCGGGCGAGGCGCAGGTACTCGTCGATGTCGAGCTTGGGGTCGACGACGGCGGCGACGCCGGCGTCCTCGTCGCCGATGAGGTAGCTGGCGCAGCCGAGGTCGTCGTGGGTGAGCTGGCGGAAAATCATCGGGTCCTCCCGGGAGTTGTCGTGTCGAGGTTCTGCTGCTCCCAGGCGGTCATGCCGCCGGAGACGTTGTGAGCGTCAAGGCCCGCCCGGCGCGCGGCGGTCGCGGCCATCGCCGAGCGGCGGCCGCTCTGGCAGATGAACGCGACGGGCCGGTCCGTGGGCAGCTCGCCGAGGCGCCGTTTGAGCTCTCCGAGCGGCACGTGTCGCGAGCCGGGCGCGAACCGCGCCCGCTCGGAGTCCTCGCGGACGTCGACGAGGACCAGGCGGCCGGCCTCATGTCCGGCCAGGGCCTCGACGACGTCCATGGTGTGGTTGCGCTTGAAGCCGTTGAAGATCATCGTCGGCCTCACGCGTGTCCGAAGCGGACGTCTGGCAGAACGCGGTCCAGCGGCTTGGGCAGCCACCACGCCCACTTGCCGAGCAGCCGCAGCGCGACCGGCACGAGCAGCAGACGGACCAGCGCGGCGTCGAGCAGGACGGCGATGCCGAGGATGACGCCCATCTCCTTCGGCGGCAGCGGGCCACTGAGGGCGAAGGTGAAGAACACGGCGACCATGACCGCGGCGGCGGCGAAGACGACGCGGCCGGAGTGCGCGACGCCGCCGACCATCGCTTCCTTCGGGTCCTTGGTGCGGTCCCAGTGCTCCTTCGCGCTGGACAGGAGGAAGACCGTGTAGTCCATCGAGATGGCGAAGACCATCGCGAAGAAGAACACGGGCGCCCACGCGTCCAGGAAGCCCTGCGGGTCCAGGCCGAGCAGGCCGGCCAGGTGGCCCTCTTGGAAGATGAGCCGGGCGACACCGAACGCGGCGCCGACGGCGAGCAGGTTGGTGACCACGCCGACGGCGGCGAGGATGGGCGCCTGCAGCGCGACCAGCAGCAACAGGAAGCCGAGCGCGAGGACCACGCCGATGACCAGCGGGGTCTTGGCGGTGAGCGCCTCTTCGAGGTCGTGGTTCTCGGCGACCGCGCCGCCGACGAGCGCGCCCTCAGGAAGGTCCGTCCGGAGGCGGTCGATGGTGGCGCCGACGGCCTTGTCGGACGGGTCGTGCTTGGGGACGACCTGCACCATCACGTCGCCGGCCTGTCCGGGCATGGCCGGCATGACCTGGGCGACGCCCGCATCGGCGTTCGCGGTCGCAGCGACCTGCGCGGCGTCGACCTTCGGGGCGACAACCTGCAGCGCGCCCGGCGCGCCCTTGCCGAACGCGTCCTGCACCTGGGTGTAGGCGGTGCGGGAGCCGTCGCCTTCGGGGACGACCTTGATTGAGGGCATGCCGGTCTCCAGTCCGAACACGGGGATGCTCAGCGCGACGAGGACCGCGACGGCCACGGCGCCGTAGGCGACCGGCCGGCGCCACAGGCGCTCGGCCCAGGCGGCGAACTTCGGTGAGCGATGCTCCCCGGAGTGCATCCACGGCAGCGAGAGCTTGTCCACGCGGGTGCCGAGCTTGGCGAGCACGGCGGGCAGCAGCGTGAGCGTCGCCGCAAGGATGAAGACGACCGACAGCATGATGCCGAGCGCCATCGACCGGAACGCCGGGGACGGGACGAGCATCACCGCCGACAGCGAGATGAGCACGGTGAGGCCGGAGAACAGGACGGCCTTGCCGGCGGTGTCCATGGTTTCGCCGACGGCTTCCTCGGCCGATAGCTTCGACCCGAAGAACGCGCCGCGGAAGCGCATCACGATGAACAGCGCGTAGTCGATGCCCAGCGCGAGGGCGAACATCAGCGCGAAGTTCATCGCCCAGATGGAGATGTCCAGGAGCTGCGTGCCGAGGTACAGCGAGCCAGCGGAGGCGACCAGGCCGAGGATGGTGAGCATCAGTGGCAGCCCGGCGGCGACGAGCGAGCCGAAGGCGAGCAGCAGGATGCCGAGCGTGACCGGCCAGGAGATGAGCTCGGACTTCATCATCGCCGTCTTGTTGGCCTCGTTGAAGTCCGACCACATGCCCGAGGCGCCGGTCAGCGAGACCTGCACTCCGTCGGTCGGGAGCGCAGCGAGTTCCTCCTTGAGGTCGTCGGCGGCGCGGACCATCTCGTTCGAGCTCGCGCCGGCGCCGGCCTGTACGACGGCGGTGTGCCCGTCACGCGAGATGGACTGACCCGGCTGCGGCGGAACGACCTCGGTCACGCGCGGGTCGGCCTCCAGCGTACGCTGGACCTCGGCGACGACGGCCTTGAACGCGGAGTCGGTCGCAGTCTTCTCGTCGGCGTGCACGACGACCATCAGCGCGGAGGACGACAGGCCTCCGAATTCGCGGTCGACGGTTTCGCGGACCTGCAGCGACTCAGAACCGGTGGCTTCCCAGCCGGCGCCGGAGAGCGCGTGCTCGACCTTGGGAGCGAAGACGCCGAGGCCGATGGCGAGGACCGCCCAGGCGATGGCGACGAGCTTGAAGTGCGTGGCGGTCCAGCGGCCGAGGCGGCCGATGGGTCCGTAGGTGTGAGTGGAAGGCATTGGCGTGTTGTCCGGTCAGGAGGTGGGCGGGGTGTGGGCGGCGGCTTGAAGGCCGAAGAGCCGCGTGAGGACCAGCGACGCGGGGCAGGCGCCCGCGGCGACGAAGAGCCACTGGTTGACTCCGACGAACGCGGTCAGCAGCAGAACCAGGGCGAGACGAGCGCGACCAGCGCGGCACTGAGCAGCGTCACGGTGCCGGCGAGCGCGAACAGCACGCGCTCCAGCGGCCAGCCGCGGCGAGACGTCGAGCAGGCGGCGGTCATGCGGCACCGCCGGTGAGCAGCTGGTCAAGCTCGGCGACCTGCTGGCGCAGACCGCCGCAGACGAGTTCACACAGCTCGAAGATGGTGTCGTCGGCGATGGAGCAGCGGACGCGGTTGCCGTCGCGCTCACGGGCCACGATGCCGGCCTGTGCGAGCACGCCGACGTGCTTGGAGACGTTCTGCTGGCTGGCGCCGAGCGTTTCGGTCAGCTCGTTGATGGTCAGGGGCCCGTCGCGTAGTACGTCGAGCAGGCGGATGCGCATGGGCTCCCCGATGACGCGGAAGCGCTGGGCGATGAGCTCGACGAGCGCCTCCGGGAGCGGGTGAGGAATGGGGGCCGGCTCGGTCATGAGCACAACTATACCACTGAACAGTTGTAAAACACGCGACGTTGTGCGAAACGGCTCCGGATGCCCCGCTCTTGAGGCCCCGCGGCACCGCGCCAGCCCTGCCGCGTGCTCCTATTTGCTTGGAGCTTGTACAGAGCCGCCGGTCGGCACCCGTCGAAACCCAGCGCCGGCGCGCGGGTTTGCCGGTGCGTGCCCGACGCTGCCGTCGTAGACCGACTGCGGGATGAGGGCCGCGGCGCCCGGGACACTCAGGACGAGCAGGCCCGCGTACAGCGTGAGGACCGCCAGCCCGAGCGTCACGGAGGTGGCGAGGTTGAAGAGGACGACGGACTGGCGGTCGTCCTCACCGGACGCCCGCTCCCATAGGCCATGCGCCAGCACCAGGACCACGCACAACGTGATGATCGACGCCGCTGCGAGGAGGGCGAGGCGCGGCCACGCCATCCCGTCGGAGAGCATCCAGATGCTGGAGGAGGTCGCGGCGGTGCCGAGTGACACCGCCAGCGCGCGCAACAGACGAGCGATGACGCGCTCAGGCTGGTTCGCGCGGACCATGCCGACGCAGCCGCACGTTGCTCCGCAAGGTCGCGCCGACGAAGGCGATCGTGCCGTCCTTGCCGGCGCGGGCGGGGCCGAGCGGCGACTGAAGCTCGTCGAGACGCCGGCGCATCCGATGTGCGCGCCCCTCCCGCCGGCGTCGTTGTCACGGCCGACTTCCTCACCGAGCAGTCCCTCCACCAGGTTGAGCACGGCCCGCATCGCGCGCCGCGCGACCGAGCGTGCGCCGAGCGCGGGAACGGAGAGCAGTCCCACCCGGTACATCGGGCTCGCGTGGGCGGTCACGGGGCGCCGGTTCGCCCGGAGCGGGAGGTCCGTCAACGCGACGGCGAGGTCCCATCCCTCGTCCTGCATGCGTCGCCGGACCGCCTGCTTGAGCGCCTCGCTGGTGGGCGTCGTGTCCGCGCGCTCCGCGCCCGCCACCTGCACCCGCCAGTTCACATCACCTATGCGTCCCCGAGCTGGTCTGGCAGCTCCTCGGCGATCTGGTCGGCGAGCTCGCGCGGCATCCCGCTCGGCGCGACCAGACCCAGCACGACCGCACCATCGCGGCATGCGACGCCGACTACCCCTCGCTGCTCGGGGTCATCCGCCGAGTCCGTCGCGCAGCGCGATCAGCACGGTTCGCAGCTGCTCGCGCTGGCCCTCGTCGAGCGACGCGAACAGCGCGTCCTCGGCCGCCTTCTGGGCGCGTGACGCGCTGACGGGATGTCGCTCACCTTCGGCCGTGAGGGTGACCCGGTGGCGGCGACGGTCGCCGGGGTCGACCGGCCGTCTGATCGTCGACGAGGTGCTCCAGCGGGCGCCGGACGCGCCCAGCAGCCGTCGGTCCGCCTCGCTGCGGTCGCGCAGCACCGACCGCATCCACAACGTCAGCGGATGCGCGCGAGCGTCGGGAGCGGCGGAGGGAAGAGGCACGCGTCAGGCGGCTTTCGTCGTGCTAGGGGCGCTGCGCCTGCGCAGCTTGCGGAGAGGCGGGGATGACGGTGGGCTCGTCGTCCTCGTCGGAGGAGCGTCCGGAGATCGACTCCTTGAACTCGCGCATGCCCCTGCCGACGGCCTTGCCGGCCTCGGGAAGGCGCTTGGGGCCAAGGATCACGAGAGCGATCACGAGCACGATCGCTAGTTCCATCGGACCGACGTTGAAGGGCATGGCGGCCTCCTTCTCGTTCGAGGTGTGCACGGGGGCATGCGCGGCTCGCGGGTGGGTGGATCACTTGACCGCACGGTCGCGGCGCGCGACGCGGTGCCGGCCGGCGGCGAACGCGCCAGGTCCAGGTCCAGAGGCATCCGGTCGGGGTCCGGCCACGCATCAGCACCTACACGACCCCAAAGGAGCGATGCAGATGCCTGAAGCACCCAACGCGGTGCGCGAGCTCGCGTCGGACACGTCCTCGCGCAAGAAGTTCCTGCGCCAGGCAGGTGGCACGGGCGTCGCGGCTTCCCTCGCGGCCCTGATCTCCGCCTGCGGCAGCGACAAGAGCTCGAGCAGCGCGAGCAGCATGGCCACTCCGGCGAGCACGCCGATGGCGAGCACGTCCGGGACCGATCAGTTCGGCAAGGGCGATCTCGGTATCGCCAACTACGCGTTGACGCTCGAGTACCTCGAGGCGCAGTTCTACGACGACGCCGCCGCGAGCGGCATGCTCAAGGGCAAGGTCCTCGACCTCGCCAAGGGGTTCGGCGCCGAGGAGCAGGAGCACGTCGACGCGCTCACCGCGCTGATCAAGCGGGCGGGCGGCAAGCCGGCGGACAAGCCGAAGGCATCGTTCCCGCTCGACAGCGCGAAGTCGATCCTCGCGCTCGCCGCGACCGTCGAGAACCTCGGGGCCAACGCGTACCTCGGCCAGGCCGGGAACATCCAGGACAAGGAGATCCTGGCCGCGGCGCTCTCCATTCACTCCGTCGAAGCGCGCCACGCGTCCGTCCTGAACCTCGCCACCAAGGCCGCTCCCGCCTCCGGAGCGTTCGCCAAGCCGGCGACCGCCGCCGAAGTCCTCGAGAGCGTCAAGCCCTTCCTGGTCAGCTAGCTCCGAAAGGAATCCGAGAACACATGGACGACATCGAGATCCACGGGATCAGCCGCGGGGCCTTCCTGGTCCGCGGCGCGCTCGCGACCGGCGCCGCGGTCGGCGCCGCATCGGTCACCCCCTGGGTGAGCCGGGCGCTCGCGCAGGGCGACGGCGGGGACGTCGACATCCTCAACTTCGCGCTCACCCTCGAGTACCTCGAGGCCGACTTCTACCGGCAGGCCGGCAAGCTCTCGCTCACGAGGCAGTACAAGTCGCTGGCCAGGGACTTCGGCGCCCACGAGCAGGAGCATGTCGACGCGCTCACGGCGACGATCGAGCAACTCGGCGGCAAGCCCGTCATGTCGCCCGCGTTCACGTTCGGCGTCAAGTCACAGCAGGACTTCGTGAAGCTCGCGATCGCGCTCGAGGACACCGGCGTGTCGGCCTACAACGGGGCGGCGCCGATGATCGAGAGCAAGGACGTGCTCGCGGCCGCCGGCAGCATCGTGCAGGTCGAGGCGCGCCACGCCGCGGCGCTGCGCTTCCTCGACGGCATGAGCCCCACCACGGGAGCGTTCGACACGACGCTCTCGAAGGGCGCGGTGCTGAAGGCCGTCAAGCCGCTCATCAAGGCCTAGTCGTCGGCCGCGAGTTCGCGTCGGGGACCAGCACGATAGTTAAGGACTTGCCTAAGTATTTTGCTAGGGTGCCGGCATGCCCGCCGCAGCCGACCTCGAGCTCGACCGGACGTTCCGAGCGCTCGCCGACCCCACGCGGCGGTCGATCGTCGCCCGGCTGAGCCGAGGGCCGGCGTCGGTCGGCGAGCTCGCCGAGCCGCTGGCGATGTCGCTCCCCGCCGTCGTGCAGCACCTCGACGTGCTGCAGCGGAGCGGCCTCGTGCGCTCCGAGAAGGTCGGGCGGGTCCGGACGTGCCGTCTGGAGCCCGCCCCGATGCGCCCGGTCGAGCACTGGATCGCCGAGCATCGTGCGACGTGGGAGCGCCAGCTCGACCGGCTCGGCGACGTCCTGCACGAGACCTACGGAAGGACCAGATGAGCGTCGTCCACGCCGACTTCACGATCGAGCGCCGCTACGACTGCACGCCGGCACAGACCTTCAGCGCGTTCGCCGACCCGCAGCTGCGCCGCCGGTGGTTCGCCAACCCCGGCGGCTGGCCCGAGCACGAGTGGCGCATGGACTTCCAGGTCGGCGGCACCGAGTACAGCGCCGGCGGGCATGCGGGCGGGCGCTACAACGAGTTCCGCAGCTGCTTCCACGACATCGTCGAGGACGCGCGCATCGTCTTCGCCTACGACCTGCTGCACGACCACCGGCTGATCTCGGTGTCGCTGGCGACGATCGAGCTGTTCGCCGACGGCCCCGGCACGCTCCTGCGCCTCACCGAGCAGGGCGCGTTCCTCGACGAGCCCGACGGTCCCGCTCAGCGCGAGCACGGCACCGGCGTGCTGCTGGACAGGCTCGGGGCCTTCCTCGTCGGGGAGGCGGTCCGATGACGCCGACGCTGCACGAGCACCCCTTCGCCGCGTACTGCTGGAAGGCGCTGATCGCGCTCTACGAGCGCGGCGTCGACGTCGACCGGCGCTTCGTGGGCGACGCGCAGGACCGCGCGCGGCTGGCGCAGCTGTGGCCGATGGGGAGCATCCCCGTCCTCGTCGACGGCGACCTCACGCTGCCGGAGTCCAGCGCGATCGTCGAGCAGCTCGACCGGCACGGCGACGCGCCGGGCATGGTGCCCGCCGACCCGGGCGCCGCGCTGCAGGCGCGGCTGTGGGATCGGGTGATCGACGGTCACGTCATGACGCCGATGCAGAAGATCGTCGCCGATGCGCTGCGGCCGGCGGCCGAGCGCGATCCCTACGGCGTCGCCGAGGCGCGCGACCGGCTCGACCGTGCCTTCGCGCTGCTCGACGACCACCTCGGCGCCGACGGCTGGCTCGCCGGACCGGCCTTCACGCTCGCCGACTGCGCGGCCGCCCCGGCGCTGCACTACGCGCGCGTGGTCCACCGCTGGGACGAGGACGGGCTCGCCCGCCTGACGGCGTACTTCGCGCGGCTCATGTCCCGGCCGTCGGTCGCGCGCGTCGTCGACGAGGCACGTGTGCACCGCGACGTCTTCCCGCTTCCCTGGCCGGCGTACGCGGCCTAGAAGTCGATGCGCATCACGACCCGCCGGACGCTCGGGCGGCCGACCTCCTCGAAGCCCGCCGCGGCGAAGATGCTGCGGCTGCCGACGTGGTGCTCGACCATGAGCGCGTCCTTCCCGGGCGTCGCGATCATCGGGTAGCCCTCGAGCGCGCGGGCGCCGCGCTCCCGGGCGAAATCGACGGCGGCGCGGGCGAGCGCGCCGCTGATCCCGCGGCGGCGGAAGCCGGTGCGGGTGACGAAGCACGTGACGGCCCAGACGCTGTCGTCCGTCTTGTCCTCCGCCCGGCCCTCCCACGGCACGCGGGTCCGCAGCAGCAGGCGCGGGTAGGCGGTGCGCGGCTCGACCGCGCACCAGCCGGCCGGCTCGCCGTCGAGGTAGGCGACCAGCCCGCTCGTCCTGCCCGACCCCGGGTGCCCGCAGTCGGTCTGCGCGCGCAGCCGGAAGGCGAGCTCCTCGCGGCCGACGGACGCCCACGACTCCCCGGGCTGCATCTTGTAGCGCTGGCACTGGCAGCGGAACGGATCACCGCGCGTGCCGAACACCGCCTGCACGTCGTCCCAGCTCGCCTCGTCGGCGGGGACGATCACGATCCCGTGCGGCGCAGCGCGAGCGCCGTGGCGCCGTCGGCCAGCGTGAGCCCGAGGAGCGCGCCCGCCGCGGCCTTCGCCCGCCCCGGCGCCGGCGACTGCGGCGCCGCGCCGAGGAAGTAGGCCGCCTGCGCGACGTTGAGCGCCGCGCGCCCGGCCATCCACGGCCAGCGCGGCCGCCCGCCGAGCAGTCCCGGCACCAGCACCAGGTCGGCGAGCCCGACGAGCCGGAGCGGCACGTCCTGCCCGGCGACGCCGGCCAACGCGCCCGTGCGCCCAGGCGCCGCGACGAGCGCGCCGCCTGCCGCGAGCGTGACGCAGCCGACGAACACCGGCATCCGCTCCATCGCGCCGGAGCGTACTAGTCGTCGTCGCCGGAGCGCCCGCGCCCGCGGCCGCGGCCCTGGCCGGAGTCGTCGTCGCCGCCGGAGTCGTCGTCGCCGCCCGAGCCGTGCCCGGAGCTGTCGTCGTCGACGGTGGGGGCGGGCGCGGCCGTCGCGGTCGGCGTCGCGGTGGGCGTCGCGGTGGGCGTCGGCGTGGGCGTGCGCTCCGGCTTCCGGCGCTTCGGCTTCGCCTTCGCCTTCGGCTTGGGCGTCGGCGTGGCCTCCCGGGCGGGGGCGGGGGCGAGCGCCTCGCCCGCCGACACGGGCTCGGCGGTCAGGCCGATCGGCGCCGAGGTGAGCCGGCTGGTGGCGAGGCCGAGGGCGGCGGCGAGCAGCAGGCTCAGCACGCCGATCCCGACCCACAGCATCCGCTCGCGCATGGGTCGCACGTTAGGCCGCGCCCGGGAAAGAGCCGGTAAAGGCCGGCGCGGTGAGCGTGGCCCGGGTGCCGCCCTCGGGCCGGTTGGCGAGCGCGGCGTCGCCGCCCCACGTGCGCATCAACTCGCGCGCGATCGGCAGGCCGAGCCCGGTGCCGGGCGCGCCGCCGCGGCCGGCCGAGCCGCGGTGGAAGCGGGCGAACACGTCGTCCTCCTCGCCGGGTGCGAGGCCGGGGCCGTCGTCGAGCACCTCGACGCCGGCGGCCACGCCGCGCACGAGCACGTGGCCGCCCGCGGGCGTGTAGTGGATCGCGTTCTCCACCACCGCGTCGAGCGCGCGGTCGAGGTCGGCGCGCGACGCCCACACGGTGCCGGCGCCGTCGGGCTCCGCCTGCAGGGCGACGTCGCGCGCTGCCGCGGCGCGCTCCCAGCGGCGGCGCGCGTCGGCGACGGCCTCGGCGAGGTCGACCGCCTCGCCCTCGCCCTCGCGCTCGCCCGTCCGGCTGAGCACGAGCAGGTCGTCGATCGTCTCCGACATGCGGTCGAGCTCCTCGAGGCCGGCGTCGAGGTGGCGCTGCGCCTCGGCCCGGTCCGGCGTGGCGCGCGCCTCCTCGATCCGCAGCCGCAGTCCCGTGAGCGGCGTGCGGAGCTGGTGCGACGCGTCGGCGACGAACTCCGTCTGGGCGCGCAGCGCGCGGGCCAGCCGCTCCGTCATCAGGTTGAACGAGCGGGCGAGCGAGCGCTGCTCGCGGCTGCCCTCGACCTCCGCCCGCGCGTCGAGGTCCCCCGACGAGATCGTGTCGGCGGCGGCGCCGAGCCGCTCGATCGGGCGCGTGATCCCGCGGGCGAGCAGGAACGCGGCGACGAGCGCGGCCAGCAGCACGGCCAGCCCGACGGCGGCGATCCCGAGCACGGTGCGGCGGACCGCGCTGTTGACGGCGTCGACGCTCTGCGTGAGCCGCACGCCGCCGACCACCGCGCCCGCGCTGAACACCGGCCGGGCGGTGGCGAGGATCGACTCGTCGAGCGTCTCCGAGCGCCGCTCGTCCTGGAACGGCCGGCCCCGCAGCGCCGTGGCGAGCTCGGGCCGGCTGGAGAAGTCGACGCCGATCGCCTCGGCGTCGGCGGTGTCCGCGAGCACGATCCCGCGGCGGTCGACCACGACGACGCGGGCCCGGGCGGCCTCGCCGACCGTGCGCGCCAGCTCGCCGAGGCGGTCGCGGTCGCGCGTCTCGATCAGCCGCGGCACGCCGGCGGCGAGCACGGCGGCCTGGGTGCGGGCCGTGGCGCGGACCTCGTCGCCCACGCGGTCGCGCAGGTTCGCCCCGAGGGGCACCGCGAACGCGACGATCACGAGGGCGACGAGGTAGCCGAGCGCGATCAGCAGGCGTGCCCGCAGGCTCACCCGGCGCGTCCTTCGAAGCGGAAGCCCACGCCGCGCACCGTGTGCAGGAACCGTGGCGCGGCCGCATCGTCGTCGAGCTTGCGGCGCAGGAACCCGATGTGGACGTCGAGCGTCTTGGTCGAGCCGAACCAGTTCTCGTCCCAGACGTCGGACATCAGGTCCTCGCGGGTCACGACGCGGCCGGCGTCGCGCATCAGGCGCGCCAGCAGGTCGAACTCCTTCCGCGACAGCTCCAGCGGCTCGCCGTCGAGCGTCACGCTGCGGGCGCCCGGGTCCAGCCGCAGGCCGTCGACCTCGACCGGCGGGTCCGGGGCGGCCGCGTCGCGGCCGCTGCGGCGCAGGACGGCGCGGATGCGCGCGATCACCTCGGCGGAGCTGAACGGCTTGACCACGTAGTCGTCGGCGCCGAGCTCGAGCCCGACGATCCGGTCGGTCTCGGTGCCGCGGGCGGTGAGCATGATGATCGGGACCGCGGACTCGCGCCGCAGCGCGCGGCACACCTCGCGCCCGTCGCCGTCCGGCAGCGCGATGTCGAGCAGCACGAGGTGCGGGTCGTGGCGGTGGAACTGCTCCATGGCGGCGCGCGCCGTCGCCGCGAGCACCGGCTCGAAGCCCTCGCGGGCGAGCGCCGCGGCGAAGGGCTCGGCGATCGAGCGCTCGTCCTCCACGAGCAGGATCGTCGGTCGGGAGGCCTCGGCCATCGGGCAAAGGTAATGCCCGCGACCGCCGGATCCAGGCATTTGGCCAAGGCTTTGCCCGCGGTTGCCCGGTGCTTGGACGGCCGCCGCCGATAGTGGCCGCGACCCGCATCGAGAAGGAGATCGACCGTGGCTTCCATCCGCACCACCATCGCGACCGCAGGCACCCTCGCCGCCCTCGGCGGCCTCACCGCGTTCGCGGTGGGCGCCGGCGGCGAGCAGCCCGATGCGCAGCCCGCCGCCGCCCCCGCGCCGGCCGAGGAGGTGCGCACCCAGGTGGTGACGCGGACGATCCACCGGCGCGCGAAGGCCGACGACGCCGGCTCCGGCCAGGCCCGCGCGGCGGCCTCGCCGTCGCCGTCGTCCTCGCCGTCCCCGTCGTCCTCGCCCTCCCCGTCTCCCTCGGGCCGCTCGAGCGGCAGCGACGACCGTGGCCACGACCGCTTCGACGACCACGGTGGCCGGAGCGACGACGATGACGATGACTCCGGGCACGGCCGCGGCCGCGGGCGCGGCGGCGACGACGACAGCGGCTCGGGCAGCAGCGGCTCCGGCAGCAGCGGCTCGGACGACGACTGGGACGACGACGACGGCGACGACGACTCCGGCCACGGCGGCGGCGACGACTCGGGCCACGGCGGCGACGACGACGACTCGGGCCACGGCGGCGACGATGACTGACGCGCCGCGCAGGCCGAAGCGCTCGCAGCGGCCGGCCGTGATCGCCTACGCGGGCTCCCTGCTCGCGTTCGCGGCGATCGTCGCCGTGCTCGCGGTCCGCGTCGCGGCCGGCGCCGACCCGGCGATCGCGCCCGAGGCGGCCGCTCCCGCGGCACAGCCCAAGCGCGTGCTGGTGCGGCGGATCGTGCGGCGCGTGATCGTCACGCACGAGGCGCCCGCGCGCTCGGCGCCCGCCGCCCCCGCCCCGCAGGCCGGCGGCGCGGTGCAGGCCAGCGCCCCCGCGCCGGCCCCCGCCGCGGCGGCGCCGGCGCCGGCGCCAGCCCCCGCCCCGACGACCCGGTCCTCCTGATGCACGACCTCACCTTCACCTGCATGGGCTGCGCGATGCGGCTCGTCGCCGACGGCGCCGACCCGGCGCCCGCCCGCGACCTGTTGCACGCCATCGACGAGCGCCTCTCGCGCTTCCGGGCCGGCTCCGAGCTCGCCCGGCTCAACGCGGATCCGCGCGCGACCGTGCCGGCGTCGCCGCTCCTGCGGGCCGCGGTCGCGGCCGCGCTGTGGGCGGCCGAGCGCACGGACGGCCTCGTCGACCCGACGCTGCTCGACGCCCTCGAGCGGCACGGCTACACGCGGTCGCTGAGCCGCGCAGCCGCGGCGGCGCCGCGCGCCGACCTGGCCGCGGCGCTCGCCGGGGCGCCGCCGCGCGCCGCCGCCGCCCCGCGCGGCGACGCCCGCTGGCGCGCCGTCGTCATCGACAACGCCGCCGGCTCGATCACGCGACCGCCCGGGCTGCGGCTCGACACCGGCGGCACGACGAAGGGCCTCGCCGCTGACGCCGCGGCGCAGCTCCTCCGCGACGCGGGCGCGCTGCGCGTCGTCGTCGACTGCGGCGGCGACCTGCGCGTATCCGGCGCGCCCGCCGACGTCGTCGTCGAGCACCCGGCGACCGGCGCCCCCGCTGCCACGCTGCGGGTGCGCGGCGGCGTCGCCACCTCCGGCCTGGCTCGCCGCGTCTGGCCGCAGCCCGGCGCTGACGCGACGTCCGGCCTGGCCCGCCGCGTCCGGGCGCGGCCCGGCGGCGGCCACGCCCACCACCTGCTCGACCCCGCCACCGGCGCGCCCGCGTGGACCGGCCTGATCTCCGCGACCGCGCTCGCGCCGACCGCGCTGCACGCGGAGGCGCTCGCCAAGGCGGCCCTGCTGCGCGGTCCCGCCGGTGCCCGACGGCTGCTCGCGCGCCGGGGCGGCGTGCTCGTCCACGACGACGGCGCCGTCGAGCGCGTCGGCGTCGACCGGCCGGTCGCGCGCCTGCGCGCCGCCGACCTGCGGGTGGCGGCATGAGGAACCCCGATCCCGTCGACTACGCCTGGTGGCTGAGCAGCCGCGCCGCCGGCGTCGTGGCCTTCGCGCTGATCGCGCTCTCGGTCCTCATCGGCCTGGCGATGGCGAACCGGCTGGTCCGCGGCCGCACGGTCGTGAAGCTGCACGAGCACTGCGCCCTGGCCGGGCTCGTGGCGATCGCCGTGCACGGCATCACGCTGCTCGGCGACTCGTGGCTGAACCCCGGTGCCACCGGGCTGCTCGTGCCGTTCGCGATGGACTACGAGCCCGTCTTCACGGGCCTCGGCGTGATCGCCGGGTACCTCGCCGCGATCCTCGGCCTGTCCTTCTACCTGCGCCGGCGCATCGGCGCCCGGCGCTGGCGCAACGTCCACCGGCTCACGCCGCTCGTCTATCTGCTCGGCGCGATCCACGTGCTCGGGGCGGGGAGCGACGCCGCGGAGCCGTGGATGCGCGCGATCCTCTTCGCGACGGGCGCGCCGATCGTCTTCCTCTTCCTCGCACGCGTCCTCCCCGAGGAGGCGCCGACCCGCACACGACCCAGCACCCGGCCGGAGGCCGCCTCATGAAGATCGTCATCGCCGGCGCGGGCCTCGCGGCCCAGCGCTGCATCCAGGCGCTGCGCCGTCGCGGCCACGACGGCCCGATCGCGCTCCTCGGCGACGAGGGCGTGCTGCCCTACGACCGCCCGCCGCTGTCCAAGGAGCGCCTCCAGGGCGCGATGGACGACGCCGCGCTGACGCTCCGGCCGGCCGGGTGGTACGCGGACCACGACGTCGCGCTCCGCCTCGCCGACCCGGCCGTCGCCCTCGAGCCCGGCGTCGTCCGCACCGCGAGCGGCGCGGCGCTGGCCTACGACCGGCTCCTCGTGGCCACGGGCGCGCGGCCGCTCGCCCTGCCGGGCGCGGCGGGCCACGCCAACGTCCACACGCTGCGCACCGCGCGCGACGCCGCGGCCCTCGGGGCCGTGCTGCGGCCCGGCGCGCGGCTGGTGGTCGCCGGCGCGGGCTTCGTCGGGCAGGAGGTCGCCGCGACGGCGCGCGCGCTCGGTGCCGAGGTGACGCTCGTCGAGGCCGCGCCGACCCCGCTCCACGGCCCGCTCGGGCCGCGGATCGGCGCCTGGTTCGCGGACCTGCACCGCACGGAGGGCGTCGACGTCCGGCTCGGCGCCCGGATCGCGCGCTTCGAAGCGGCCGGCGACCGGCTGGAGCGCGTGGTGCTCGACGACGGCGCCGCGGTCGCCTGCGACGCGCTGCTCGTGGGCGTCGGCGTCCGTCCCGACACGGCCTGGCTCGCCTCCGCGGGCCTGCCCGCGGACGGGGTGCCGGCCGACCACCGCGGCGCCACCGCGCTGCCGGGCGTGTTCGCCGCCGGGGACGCCGCGCGCGGCGACCACTGGGAGGCGGCCGTCGCCCAGGCCGTCGGGGCGGCCCACGGGATGCTCGGGCTCGAGCCGCCGGTGCTGCCGCGGCCGAGCTTCTGGAGCGACCAGTACGGGGTCCGCATCCAGTTCGCCGGCGACGCGCGCGGCGCCGACGCCGTCGAGCTCGACGGCGATCCCGCCGCGCGCGACTTCACCGCCCTGTACCTGCGCGACGGCGTGGTGCGCGCCGGGCTGCTCGTCGGCCGCCCGCGCGCGCTCCCCGCCCTGCGCGACCAGCTCGACCGGCCCATGACCGACAGGAGGACCGCATGAGACCGATGGCCCGCGTGGACGAACGGGCGTGCGCCGCCCATGGCGACTGCCTGGACGTCGCGCCGCAGGCGTTCACGCTCTCCGACGACGACGTCGCGGTCGTGATCGGGACGGCTCCCGCCGACCTGCTCGTCCGCGCCGCCGAGGCCTGCCCGTCCGTCGCGATCAGCGTGATCGACGAGGACACGGGCGACCGGCTGTACCCCTGACCAATGGTCCGTCCCGCGCTCTTGTCAGGTGAGCGCCGGCCCCATACCCTCGAAATATGGTGGAGTGGATGTCCGCCGGAGGGCAAGGAGCCTGGAGGGCTTCGATCCTGATGGCCATGGTCTGGCTCGCGCTGGCCGCCGCCGCGCCCGCCGCGTTCGCGCAGCGGGGAGCGGCGCGGGGCACCGACGAGCCGCTGTGGGACCGCTACCCGCTCGACGGGCAGCGCGGCACGCCCGCGGCCGCGGCCGCGCAGCCCGCGACGCTCGAGGAGCCGGCCGGCGGCTCCGACGGCACCGAGGAGGCGGCGCTCCTGATCAGCCTCGCGCTGCTCGGCGGGGGCGCCGCCGGCTGGGTGCTGTCGCTGCGCCGGCCCGTCGCCCGCCGCCGCGGCCTGGCCAAGGCCGCCCCGCTGGACGCGCCGGTCCGCCCGGCGGAGCCGCGCCTGTGGGGCCCGGGCGCCGCAGCGGCCGAGCCGGAGCCCGCGCCGGAGCTCGCCGTGCCGACGCCGCCGCCCGGAGGACCGGAGGCGCCGGAGCCCGGCCGCGCCTGGGCCGCGGCGATCGAATGGCATCTCGTCGACGGCGGCTCGCAGTTCCGCGTGATGGGCCGCCCGGCCGAGGGCGACGACGAGGCGATCGCGCTGGGCGCCTCGCCCGTGATGGACTGGCCGCCGGCCGGCCCGCAGTCCGTGCAGGCGCTCGCCGACGCCGTCAAGCGGCTCGAGACGCGGCTCGTCGCCGCGGGCTGGACGCCGCTCGAGCGCGGGACGGCGTGGTACGCCAAGCGCTTCACCTGGCAGCCCGGCGCCCGCCCGCCGGCGACCCCGACGGCCCCCGCGCGCATGCGCCATCGGTCGCTCTACGACAGCGAGTACGGGCGCCAGGTCGACCGGACGCTGCGGATGCGGCAGGAGATCGCCGCACGCGTGCTCCCGCCCGACCGCCAGGACCTTCCGGTGGGCGCGGCGCCCGAGTGGGAAGAGCAGAGGAGCTGAAGATGCGCAGGATCGTGTTGCTCGCGGCGTTGCTCGCCGCGGTCCCGTCGACGGCCGCGGCCCAGGTGCCCGCCCCGCCCGGCCCGCCCCCGGGCAACGGCGGCGACCTGCCCGCTCCGCCGGGCACCGCGCCGGGCGTCGTCCCGCCGGGCACGCCGGCCGCGATCCCGTCCGGCGCCACCGGCCCGGGCCTGCTCAGCGGCGCACCGGTGAAGTTCGCGAAGCGGAGGTTCTCGCTCCCGCTGGCCTGCCAGGCGAGCGGGCGCGTCTCCGTGCTGGCGCGCGGCGTGCGCGGCGGCACGTTCGCGAGCAGGCGCTACCGCTGCGTGGCGAACCGCACCACCGTGCGGTTCAAGGTCACCAGGAAGGCCGCGAAGCGGATCGCTCGCACGGGGACCGCGGCCGCGACGGCCACCGTGCGCCAGGGTGCCGGCACGCACCGCATCTCGTTCGAGCTGCGCGCCCGCAAGGGCAGCGCGCCCGCCAAGGGCTTCTGGACCGACGGGAACCTCGCGTGCGCGTCGGGCGGACCCGGGACGCCGGCCTATCTCGTCGAGCCGAACTTCACCGCGCCCGGCGCGACGACGGTGTCGACGCGCGGCTGGGTCGCCTGGCACACGACGGCGGGCGGCTGGCACTGGCTGGGCGTCGACGGCGAGAACGCCGGGCGCTGGGACACGTGGACGGCGACGCCCACCGGCATCGCGCAGTTCTTCCCGCCCGGCGCCACCCAGCCGCAGCGGTACTCGTGGGGCCCGATCTCCGTGCCCGCCGGCGAGGGGATCGCCGCCGTGGGCGTGTGGGAGATCGTCTACTGGGTCAGCGGCCAGCCCAACTACTCGTGGCAGTACGTGAACGCCGGGACGACGGGCGCCGTAGCGGCCGGCGGCGGCACGCTGGCCTGCGCGTACCCGTAGGCCGGCGCCGAACGCGGCGCGCCGGCGCCCGATCTCCGTACTTTCGGCTACCCCCCGGCCCTTTCAACGCACCGGGTCCAGGGGCATCATCGGTGCTCGCCGAAACGCGCCCTCATAGGGGACGGGACGCGCGGCACGACGAAGGGCTTCGAAGATGGTGCGCGTCGCGGATGGACGCAGGAGGGCAGGAGCGGGCAGGCGGGCGCCGGTGGGTGCGCTGGCCGCGGCGGTGCTCGCGGCGCTGGCGATGGTCACGGCCACGGTCGTGTGGGCGGCGACGCCGAACGACCCGCGGCCCGGCCAGCGGATCGACCTCAAGGTCCTGCTCGTCTCGGCCGACGGCACCGAGCCGGGCTACGGCGCCTGGAAGGCGGAGCTCGACCGCGAGGGCGTGCCCTACGACACCTTCGTCGCCTACACCGGCGCGGCGAAGACCGCGACGCTGACCGGCGACCGGCTCGCGGACTACGCCGCGAACCACGCGAAGTACCAGGCGGTGATCCTGGCGACGGGCGACCTCGTGCACGCGGTGGACAACCCCGGCGGCACGGTCAGCTACCTCTCCGCGCTGACCGACGCCGAGTGGGCGGCGCTCGCCAAGCTCGAGCGCACGTTCGGCGTCCGGCGGCTGAGCGACTTCACGGCGCCGTCGCCGCTGCACGGGCTGAAGCTCGTCAACGGCATCAAGCAGGACGGCCGGACCGGCCAGCTCACCGCGGCCGGCAAGGCCGCGTTCCCCTACCTCAAGGGTCCCATCACGATCCCCGACGACCGGGCCGACGTCGACGAGGCGTTCGGCTACGAGGGCACGCCGGTGAACGCCGCCGACTGGCAGACGCTCGTCGCCGCGCCGACGGCCGGAGCGGCCTACCTCGGCATCTACACGCACCCGGAGGACGGGCGCGAGGAGATGGTCATGACCGTCGCGGGCAACCAGTTCCAGACCCACAACCAGGCGCTCCGCCACGGCATGCTCACGTGGGTCACGCGCGGCGTGTTCCTCGGCTTCCAGCGCAGCTACCTCGGGATCGACGTCGACGACGTCTTCCTGCCGGACGACAAGTGGGACGCCGTGAACAACGTGACGGACTACGACGCGACGATCCGCATGGACGCCGACGACGTGGCCGCCGCGCTGGCCTGGCAGAGCCGCACCGGCCTGAAGATGAACATGGTCTACAACATGGGCGGCGTCGCCGAGTTCGGCCAGGACGCCCTGTTCACCGCGTTCGCGGACGCGAAGAACGAGTTCCGCTGGATCAACCACACGTACCAGCACCCGAACCTCGACTGCACGACCAAGGCGTACACGCAGCGCCAGCTGACCGACAACCAGGCCAGCTTCGACGCGCTCATCGGCCCGGTCGCCGCGGGCCTCAACGACCCGAGCGAGGCGGTCACCGGCGAGCACTCCGGCCTGGCGAACGTCCGGCCGGGCAACCCGGGGACGATCGATCCGCCGGGCTTCGACGAGCTCACGCCGACGACCGGGACGCTCGCCGCCGGGACGTACGACTACGCGATCACCGCCACGTCGCCCGCCGGCGAGACCGTTGCGTCGGTCGCCACGACCCCCGCGCTCCCCGCGAACAGCGGCGTCGTCGCGACGTTCAACGCGGTCTGCCACGCGACCGGCTTCAACCTGTACCGCGCGCCCACCGGCACCGCCGCGTGGGAGAAGGTGGGCACCCTCGCGCGGCCGGACCCGCGCGCGGCGGTCGACGACGGCACCGCGCCGCTGGTCCTCTCGATCACCGACGGCGGCGGCCCGGGCAGCGCCGGCGCGCCGCCGGCGTCCAACGGCGCCGCGCTCGCGCCGTACGTCCAGAACGAGGACTACGTCCCCGCGCTCGTCGACGCGGGGATCCACACCGTCGCCAGCGACTCGTCCAAGCCGTACCCGAACCCGCCGGCGAAGGGCCTCCCGCTGTCGGAGAGCGATCCGACGAACTTCCCGAAGGGCGCCTCGTTCCCGCTCGGCCCGACGCTCCGCGCCGTCCCGCGCTACCCGTCGAACCTCTACTACAACGTCGCCAACCGGGCCGACCAGCTCGACGAGTACAACCACATCTACCTGGCGCCCCCGGCGGGCATCTGCCAGGCCTCCGCGGTGAACACCTGCCGGACGACGCCGGCCACCTGGGCGGAGTACCTCGACAGCGAGACGCGGATCATGTTCGGCCACCTGATGGGCAACGACCCGCGGCCGCACTACTTCCACCAGACCAACATCGCCGAGGCGGACCTGACGAAGCCGGCGACCGACGTGACGGTCGGCGGCACGCTCTACGCGGCGATGGACACCCTGCTCGCGCGCTACGACACGGTGTTCGACCGCGCCGTCGCGCCGCTCGTCCAGGTCAGCCAGGCGCAGGCCGCCGAGATCCTCGTGCGGCAGGACGCCTGGGCAGCGACACGGGCGTCCGGCGCCGTGACCGCGTGGCTGCAGGACGGTGCGATCCACGTCGCCAACGGCGGCACGGCCGCCGCCGAGGTGCCCGTGACCGGGACCACCGCCGGCGCGGAGTACGGTCGCCAGCGGTCCGGCTGGATCACGCTGGCGGCCGGCGCCGAGCAGGTCCTCCAGGCGGCCGATCCCGCGCAGGCCGCGGCGCCGGCGGTCAGCGGAACGGCGAAGGTCGGCCGGCGGCTCACGGCCACCGGCGGCACGTGGACCGGCACCCCGGAGATCGCGCGGCGGCTGCGCTGGCAGCGCTGCGACGCCAAGGGCTGCACCGACGTCGCGGGTGCGACCGGCGCGACCTACGACGTGACGGGCGCCGACGTCGGCTCCTCGCTCCGCGTCGTCGTGACGGCCGGCAACTGGATCTCGGCCGTCGGCCTCGCCGTCTCCGAGCGCACGGCCGCGGTGGCGAAGCCGCCCGCCGCGCCGGCCGGCGGGAAGCCCGGCACCAAGCCCGGCGGCTCGGGCACCGGCCCGACCGGCAGCGGCGGGCCGCGCAAGGCCCGGCGGAGGCTCGTGCTCACGCGCGTGCGGATGCACCCGCGGCGGTTCGCGGTGGCGCATCGCCGCCCGCGGGCCGGCACCCGGCCCGACGGCGCCGCGATCACCTGGCGGCTCACCCGCAGGGCGACGGTGCGGCTGACGTTCCAGAGGGCGCGCGGCAAGGGCGCGAGCCGCCGCTGGGTCAAGGTCGGCTCGATCCGGCGCAGGGCCGCGAGCGGCCCCGGGATCGTCCGCTTCCGCGGCCGCTTCGGCGCCAGGCCCCTCGCCCCCGGCCGCTATCGCGTGGTCGTCAGGGCCGAGCGCCGCGGCCAGCGGTCGGGACCGGCGCGCATGCGGTTCAAGGTGGTGCGGCGATGAGCGCCGAGGAGCACGACGCGTCCGCCCCGCGGCGGCGCCGCTTCCAGCGGCCGGCCGGCGCGGGCGCCGAGGCGCCCGGCGCGCGCGCGGCGCTCGAGGCCGAGGTGGTGTTGCTGCGCGAGGAGAACGCGCGCCTCAAGGCCGCCCAGCACCAGCGCCACAACGTCGGCAAGCTGCTCGAGCGCACCCGGTCGCTGCGCGACCAGGAGCTCGACCACGGCAACCTCGCGGACGAGACCGCGCAGATGCTCGTCGAGGGGCTCGTGATCCGCGAGTCGCTGATCGAGATCTGCCACGAGATCGAGCGCTCGATGATCGTGTTCGAGGCGCGCCTCGACGCGCTCGCCTCGGCCGCGGACCACCTCGTGCCCCTCCGCGGCGCGCCGGAGGAGCAGGAGGAGGGCGGCGGGGATGTCGCTCACGGTTGAGCTGGTCCCGGCGCTGCGGCGCACGCGGACGGCGCCCGCGCGGCCCGTGGCACGCCCGGCGCGCACGCGCGTGCTGCTGACCACCGAGGGGACCTACCCGTACGCGGTCGGCGGCGTGAGCTCGTGGTGCGACCTGCTGGTCAACAGCCTCGAGGAGTTCGACTGGCTCGTGCTGCCGATCGTGGCGGGCGGCCAGCCGCGGCGCTTCACGCTCCCGCCGCACGCCAGGGAGCTGGCGCCGATCGACGTCTGGTCCGAGCGGCTGCCGCACGGGCGCGGCGGCGGGCGCGACGCGATGACGACCCTGCCCGCGGTGCTCGTGCGCAACCTGATCGCGTGGAACGGCGACACGGACGCGCTGCTGGACGCGTTCGTGTGGTGCCGGCGCAACCCGGCCGGCGTGCGGCGCGTGTTCCGCTCCGCCGCCGCCTGGGAGCGCTTCCTCGTCGCGGTGCGGCTCGTGCTCGCCGAGCGCGTGCCCGAGGCGGGCACGCCGCCGCAGCTCGACCTGCTCGACGCCGCGCACCTCTACCAGACCCTCTACTGGGTCGCGCGCACCGCCGCGGCGCCGGCGCCCGAGGCCGACGTGCTGCACGTCACGGCGGCCGGCTGGTCCGCGATCCCCGCGCTCGTCAACAAGGCGCTGCACGGCACGCCGATGGTGCTGACCGAGCACGGCGTCTACGTGCGGGAGTCCTATCTGGCCGCGATCCGCAACGGCGGCTCGGCCGGCAGCCGCTTCACCGCCACCCGGCTCGCCCGCGGCCTGGCGCGCTGCGCCTACGCCGGCGCCGACGTGATCGCCCCCGTGACCGACGCGAACGCCTACTGGGAGATGGGCTTCGGCATCGACCCGGACAAGATCCTCGTGCTCTACAACGGGCTCGACCGCGCCGCCCAGCCCGTCCCGCCGCCCGGCGCCCGGCGCGTCGTGTCCGTCGGCCGCATCGACCCGCTCAAGGACGTGCACACGATGCTGCGCACCGCGGCGCAGACGCTCCGCACCGTGCCCGACGCGGAGTTCCTGCACTACGGCCCCACCAGCGACGGGGAGGAGGCCTACGGCCGCTCGTGCCTGGCGCTGCACGGGCAGCTCGCGCTCGGCGACCGGTTCCGCTTCATGGGCCGCACCACCGACCCGACGGGCGTCGTCCGCAACGCCGACGTCGTGCTGATGACGAGCATCTCGGAGGGCCTGCCGATGTCGATCCTCGAGGCGATGAGCCAGGGGCGGCCGGTCATCTCGACGGGCGTGGGCGGCGTGCCCGACGTCGTCAAGGGCTGCGGCGCCGTGCTCGCGCCCGGCGACGACCACGGCCTCGCGATGGCGATCGTCACGCTGCTGCGCAACCCGGCGCTGGCGTGGCGCCTGGGGCGGCTCGGGCACCAGCGGCTCGCCCGCATCTTCAGCGGCACGGCGTGCGTCGACGGCTACCGCGACCTGCTGCAGACGATCGCCGTCACGCCCGCGCGAGCGGCGGTGCAGGAGGCCGTGCTCACGTGACCGGCGCGACGCTGGACCCCGTCGCGGCCCGGCGTCTGATCGAAGCCCGGCTCGGCCGCCCCCCGCAGGACATGCTCGAGGCCGCCGTGGCGCTGGAGGCGTGGGCCGGCCTGTCCGCGCAGCCGGCGCTCGACGCCGCGCGCGAGGTCATGCGCGAGGGCGGCGGCGCGCCGGCGCCGAGCACGGGCGCGCTGCCCGATCGCGACGAGGAGCAGGGTGCGCTCGCCGAGGCCCTGACCTTCCTGCTCTCCGTGATCGCCATCGCCGGCTGGGCGGGCCCGCTCGCCGCGAGCGCCGGCGCCGGCACGGTCCAGCGCGCGGTCATGCTCGCGCTGCCGGTCACCCTCGGGCTCCAGTGGGGCCTGAGCAGCCGCTTCCTCGGCCGCCCGCACGGGCGCGCCGCGCTCGCCGCGCGGCGCGGCGTGCTCGTGGTGGCCGGCGCGGCGCTCGCGGGCGCCGGCTGGCTCGGCGCCGGCACCGCGGGGCTGATCGCGGCGCTGCTGACCGTCACCTGGGTGGGCGGCACCGTGCTCGTGCGCTGCCGCATGCCCGCGGTCTACGCGGTCGCGATCCTGCTCACCACCGCCGCGATGCTCGTCCATCCCGCGCCCGTGGCGGTGCTCGCCGCGGGCGCGGGCGCGGTCCTCCTGGCGATCCTGGTCGCCGTGCGCCCGCCGGCGGACGTGCCGCGCGGCGGGCTCGCACGCGCGAGCCGGGTGGCGGCCGCGGCCGCGATCGGCTCGGCGACGGGCCTGCTCCTGATCGTCGACCCGACGGTGAGCTGGACCGACGGCGCGGTGCCGGCGCTCGCGCTGCTGCCGTCCGCCTTCGCCGGCTTCTGGGCCGCCTACCGGCTGCGCGACCTCGGCGAGGCGATCCCCCGCAGCATCTGGGGGGTCGCGGTCGGCGCGCCGGCGCCCTGCGGGTTCGCGTCGCCGCCGCTGCGCCTGTTCCTCGCCGCGCTCGCCCAGCTGCTCGCCGTGGCCGCGGTGCTCTCGGCGCTCGTCCTGGCGTCGCCCTGGAGCGGCCCGACGGGCGACGCCGTGGGCCTGCTCGCCGGCTTCGGCCTGCTCGGGCCGGCCACGCTGCTCGCCGGCGTGCTCGAGTCGCTCGGCCGCGCGCCGGTCGTGCTCGCGGCGTTCGCGCTCGCCGCCGGCGCCGAGGCGCTGCTGCGCTGGGGCGACCTCGCGCCGTTCGCCGGCGCCGGCCTGGTCGCGGGCGGGCTCGTCGTCACGGCGCTCCTCCTGCCCGTCGCGCTCATGGTGCTCGGGCGGCCCGCGAGCACCCTCGCGACGGCGCTGTGGATCACGTGATCCGCTGGCTCGCGCTCCCCGCCGCGGCCGGCCTCATCGCCGCCGTGCTCCTGACGGGCGGCCGCCGCGACGACGACGCCGCGGCGCGGACGTGCCGCGGCGCGCTCATCCCCGCCTACGTGCCGCCCGACGAGGTGCTGGGCGTGGCGCGCGCGATCCGCTCGGGCGTGCTCGTCGTCAACCCCGCCAGCGGGCCGGGCAGCACGCCCCACGAGGGCTACGCCCGCGCGGTGCGGGCGGCGCGCGGCGTGGGCACGCGGGTGCTCGGCTACGTGCCCACCGCCTACGGGACCCGCGACCCGGCCGCGGTCGAGGCGGACATCGACCGCTACGCGTCCTGGTACGGCACGGACGGGATCTTCCTCGACGAGGCCGCGTCCGGTGCGGACGCGCTCCCGTACTACCGCGCCCTGGCCGCGCACGTGCGCGCCGCCGGCGATCGCATGGTCGTCCTCAACCCGGGTGTCGTGCCCGACCGCCGCTACTTCGGCGTCGCCGACGTGGTGGTCACGTTCGAGGGGTCCGCCGCGGCGTTCGCGGCGCGGGAGCGCGACCCGGCGTGGCTCGCGGGCGTGCCGGTGGACCGGATCGCCCTGCTGATCTACGCCGCCGCGCCCGACGACGCCGACGCGATCAGGGCCGCCGCGCCGCGCGCCGGGCACGTGTACGCGACACCCGGCCGGCTCCCGCATCCGTGGGGCACGGTCCCCGACGCGCTCGGCGGGCACGCGACCCTGGACGGCTGCGGGTCCCCTGACCGGACGGACAGTCTTGCGGCGCTCCGGGGCCGATCCGCGGCCAAGACACGACTTTCGCACGTCCCCGCCCGCGGCCGCCCGAGCTAGCGTCGCAGCATGATCGCCCGAGACCGAACCCGCCGGTCCGCGAAGCACGCCCCAGAGGAGGAGCCCAGCTTCAAGCTGGAGCGCTTCGGCTGGGGCGCGCCCGACCGGCTCGAGCTGTCCGGCACCTTCGCCGGCCTGTCCATCGCCCCCGGCGACCGCCCCGAGCTCGTGCTCGCCGGCGCCGACGGCACCCACCGCCTGCCCGCTGCGTTCGACGAGGAGGCGGGGGAGGTCGAGAACGACCGCCTCTGGCACGTCGCGTTCGTGTGGCAGGACGAGCCCGCCGCGTTCAGCAGCGCCACGCTGGAGCTGGGCGCGCTCGCCGTCGAGCTTCCGGAGCCGGACGACGGCGCACCGCCCGACGACGTCGGGCGGGCCCTGCGCCTGGTCCCGCAGCCCGCCGACGCCGGACCCGGCGCCGACCTGCTGCGGCTCGAGGCGGAGCTGCTGACGGCCCGCGAGGAGCTGCGCGAGACGACCGCGGGGGCCGCCCGGGCGCGCGAGGAGCTGCGCCGCGCGCAGGCCGACCTGGAGGAGGAGCGCGCGGAGCGCGCGGCGGACGCGGAGCGGTTCCGCTCCGGGCTCGAGCAGATGCGCGCCGCCGCGGAGTCCGCGCTGGCCGCCGAGCGCACCGCCGCCGAGGCGGCGGAGGCCCAGCACCGCGGCGAGCTCGACGCGGCCGCCGAGCTGTGGGAGGAGACCGACGAGCAGGCCAGGACGGAGATCGCCGCGCTGCAGGCGCGCATCGACGAGATGACGGACGAGGTCGCCGAGACCGAGCGCCTGCGCGGCGAGCTGGCCGCGGCACGCGCCGAGGCCGATTCGTCGCGCCGCCGCATCGCGGCCGCGCGCGACGCGCTGGACGCCGACGGCGTCTAGCGCCGGGCGGCCGTCAGCCGCTTCGCGAGCCGCGCCCCGGCCACGTGCTGGGGCGCGGCGAGCGCCTCCAGCGCCGACTCCTCGTCGGGCAGCGCGTAGACCGCGCCGTCGTGGGCGAGCAGCAGGAAGCGGTCCAGGCGGCGCAGGAACGCGCGGTCGTGCGACACGGCGACGACGGTGCCGACGAACGACTCGAGCGCCGCCTCGAGCGCCTCGGAGGAGTCGATGTCGAGGTTGTCCGTCGGCTCGTCGAGCAGCAGCAGGTTGTGGCCCTCGAGCTCGAGGCAGAGGATCTCCAGGCGCGCCTTCTGGCCGCCCGACAGCGTGTCCGTGGACCGGTTCGCCGCGTCCTGGATGCGGTAGCGGGCGAGCGCGCGCATCGACGGCTCGAGCGCGCCGAGGCGCTCCTGCACCACGTCGAGCACCCCGCGGTGCTCCAGGTCCGAGCGCGAGTTGAGCTGCGTGAACAGGCCGGGGGAGACGCGGTTGCCGATCCGCAGCTCGCCGGTGTGCGGGACGTCCTCCCCGGCGAGCAGACGGATCAGGTGCGTCTTGCCCGAGCCGTTGGGCCCGATCAGCCCGACCCGCTCGCCGAAGTGGATCTCGTCCTCGAACGTCTTGACGAGGCCGTCGATCGCGACGTCGCGGATCGCCACGACGATGCGCGCCGAGTCGCCGCCGGGGATGCGGACCTGGATCTGCTGGTCCTGGACGGGCGCGGGTGGCGGGCCGAGGTCCACGAAGCGCTTCCAGCGGGTCTCGGCGGCGTCGGCGCGCTTGGCGTTGCCGTCGTTGACCGCGGCCCGCTGCTTCATGATCTTGTAGAAGCGGAACAGGCGCCGCTCCTCCTGCTTCCACTGCTCGAGCCGGTCGCCGAGCAGCTGCTGGCGCTTCTCGCGCGCCTCCGGGTAGCTGCGGTAGGAGCCGCCGTGGACCCAGGTCCCGTTCGCCTCGAGCGTGAGGATGGCGTTCGTCGCCGCGCCGAGCAGGTCGCGGTCGTGGCTGATCAGGACGATCGTCTTCTTCGAGGCGGCGATCCGCCGCTCCAGCGCGAGCTTGGCCGGCACGTCGAGGAAGTTGTCGGGCTCGTCGAGCAGCAGCACGGCGGCGTCGGAGGCGAGCAGGACCTCGAGCACGAGCTGCTTGCGCTCGCCGCCGGAGAGCTGGGTCGTGTCGCGCGCGCCGACGTCGTCGAGCCCGGCGCGGACGATCCGGCGGCAGGCCGCGTCCCACTGGCCCTCCAGCTCGTAGCCGCCCAGCTCCGACCAGTCGCCGATCGCCTCGCCGAGCCGCATGCCGGCCCCCGAGGGGTCCGCGCCCGCCGCCAGCTCGCGCTCGGCGCGGATCATGCGCTCGCCGGCGTCGCGCATCCGGGCCGGCGCCGCCTCGAGCAGCAGCTCGCGGACGGTGCGGCCGCTGTCGGGGCCGACGCCCACGTCCTGCGCCATGTACGCGAACGTCCCGATGTCGACGTCGCCGTCGTCGGCCGGGAGCCGGCCGGCGAGCACGCGGAAGAGCGTCGACTTCCCGACGCCGTTGGCCCCGACCAGGCCGACGTGCTGTCCCGGGCTGATCTTGAACGAGACCTCGGAGAACAGCAGCTCCCCGCCCGGGTGGGCGTAGGCGAGGTTCGAGACGACGACGTGCGACACCGCCGCAGCCTATACGGGCTACGCGCAGCGCATCCGCAGGCGCACGACGGTTCCGTCGCGCCCGGAGCGCACCTGCACGAGGTCGGCGACCTGGTGCGCGATCCACACGCCCCAGCCGCCGATCTGATCGCCGTCCGGCTCGCCGCGGCCGACGAGCGGGTCGACGATCCGGCCGCGGTCGCGCACCTCGCAGCGCAGGGCGTCCGCCTCGCGCCAGACCCGCAGCACGCCGTGCCCGCCGCCGTGGCGGATGCTGTTGGAGGCGAGCTCGTCGACGGCGAGGACGAGGTCGTCGCGCCGCCGCCGCGGGAGCCCGGCGCGGTCGCACGCGGAGGCGACGAGGCGGCGCACGTCGGCGAGCGTCGCGCGTTCGAACCCGAGCGTGTCGGCCCCGGAAGGCGGTGGCGCGAGCGGGGCGTCGAACGGCCCGAGCGGATCGTCGATGCCGCGGTAGTCGCGGCTCGGCGCCGCGGCGTCGCCCGTCCGGAGGAACGGGTGGCTGCAGCGCGCCTCGTGGACGACGGCGTCGGGCAGCGTGGCGGTGTCGTACGGGCACAGCAGGTGGAAGTCGCCGGCGCGCTCGAAGGCGAGGTTGAGCAGCGCCTCGTGGAGCTGGCACTCGACGAGCTCCTCGGCGGTGCGTCCCGCCCAGATCGGCTCCCCGATCCCGCGGATCGCGGGCGCGCCGGCGTGGCGCCCGGCGAAGCGGCGCCAGGCGGGGATGATGCGGCCCGGGTTGCGGCCGAGCTCCGCGATGTCGACGAGCTCGATCGCGTCGGCGTCGGCGCCGAGGTGGTCGCGCAGCTGCGCTCCCTTGGCGGCGTCCACGGCCACCATCACCGGCTCCCCGCGCGCGAGACCGTCGCGGATGAACGGGACCGCCCCGTCGAGGAAGGCGGATGGCCCTGCGTAGAAGAGGGCTTCGTGGCGGAAGCCGCGCACCGTGCACCGAGGGTAGCGCCGCGCGCCACCCGGCCCCGGCAGGCTCGCGTCGAAGCTGTGCGATGCTCCATCCATGGACGATCCCGGCCCTCGCGAGCCGCGCGCCGAATCTCCCGTCGTGCAGGGGTTCATCGTCGTGGCCGCGCTCGCCGCGGTCATGTGGCTCGTCGAGATCGCCGACCAGATCGCCGGCGGCTCGCTGGACCGCCACGGCATCGAGCCGCGCGACGTCGACGGGCTCGACGGGATCGTCTTCGCCCCGTTCCTGCACGCAGGCTGGGACCACCTGATCGGCAACACGATCCCGTTCCTCCTGCTCGGCTTCGCGATCGCGCTCGGCGGCGCGCTGCGCGTGGCCGTCGTGACCGCGATCGTCGCCGTCGTCGGCGGCCTCGGGACGTGGCTCGTCGCGCCCGCCAACACGGTCCACATCGGGGCGAGCGGGATCGTCTTCGGCTACGCGGCGTACCTCGTCGCGCGCGGCGCCTACAGCCGCAGCGTGGTCCAGATCGGGCTCGGCCTCGTCGTGCTGGCGGTGTGGGGCACGACGCTGCTGCGCGGGCTCGTGCCCGAGGACGGCATCTCGTGGCAGGGGCACCTGTTCGGGGCGCTCGGCGGCGTCGTCGCCGCACGCCTGCTGCACCGGCGCGCGGCGGCGCGGGGCGGCGAAGCGCCGGCGGCGTCGCAGCTCACGCGGATCTGACCGTGCGCGCCGGCTTCCCGGAGGGCGCGGCGGCGACGCTCGCCGCCCTCGAGACCGATCCCCACCCCGTGCTCGCGCGGCTGCGCGAGCGCGAGCCCGTCTCCTGGGTGCCGGCGCTCGACGGCTGGCTCGTCACGCGGCGCGACCTCGCGCTGCAGGTGATGCGCGACGCGGCGACGTTCACCGTCGACGACCCCCGCTTCTCGACCGGGCGCGTCGTCGGGCCGAGCATGCTCACGCTCGACGGCGACGCGCACCGCCGCCACCGGGCGCCGTTCGCCGGGCCGTTCCGGCTCGACGCGGTGCGCGAGCGGTTCACCGATCCGGTGCGGGAGGAGACCGACCGGCTGCTCGACGCGGTCGCGCCCGCCGGGGAGGCGGAGCTGCGCCGCGAGCTGGCGGGCCCGCTCGCCGCCGTCGCGGTGACGCTCGCGCTCGGGCTGGAGGAGACGGGAACCGCGGAGGTGCTCGGCTGGTACGACGCGATCGTCGCCTCGGTCACCGAGATCACGGCCGGCGGCGCGCCGACCGAGGCGGGCCGGCGCGGGTTCGAGGCGCTGCGCGCCGCCATGGAGCCCGCCATGGCGCGCGCGCCGGAGACGTCGCTCGTCGCCGCCGCGGCGGGGGACGCGGGCGGCCTGGAGCCCGGCCAGGTGGTCTCGAACGCCGCGGTGCTGCTGTTCGGCGGCATCGAGACGACCGAGGGGATGATCGCCAACGCGATCGCGCATCTGCTCGCGCACCCGGACCAGCTCGCCGCCGTGCGCGCCGAGCCGGCGCTGGTGGCCAACGCGATCGAGGAGTCGCTGCGGCTCGAGCCGGCGGCGGCCGTGATCGACCGCTACGCGACCCGCGCGGTCGAGGTCGCCGGGGCGCCGATCGCCGCGGGGGACCTGGTGATCGTCTCGATCGCCGGCGCGAACCGCGACCCCGCGGTGTTCCCGGACCCGGACGCGTTCGACGTGCGCCGGCCGAACGCGAAGCTGCACGCCGCGTTCGCCGCCGGCCCGCACGTGTGCATCGGCATGCACCTGGCGCGGCTGGAGGCGCACACCGCCGTCGTGCGGGTGCTGGAGCGCTTCCCCGGCCTGCGGCTCGCGGACGGCGTGCCGGAGGCGCGCGGCCTGGTGTTCCGCAAGCCCGATGCGCTGCGGGTGCGCTGGTAGGGTCCGCGCGTGCTCATCGTCGGCATCGTGGTGCTCGTCGTCGGGATCTCCGACTTCATGATCGCCGGCGTGCTCATGCGCCAGAACGCGGGCGC
Organism: uncultured Solirubrobacteraceae bacterium; assembly: GCA_963827335.1. Lineage (GTDB taxonomy): Bacteria > Actinomycetota > Thermoleophilia > Solirubrobacterales > Solirubrobacteraceae > DASQMT01. The sequence continues at coordinate 232,007 of CAWHAP010000015.1, read as the reverse complement.
GAGCGGCCTCGGCAACACCGATCCGCCCGCCGTCGTGCGGATCCTCCGGCGCAGCGGCATGGTCACGGTCGCGGCGGGCATCGTGCTCGTCGTGATCGGCCTCCTGGGCTGAGCCGCTTCAGCCGGGTGCCGAGATCGCGTGCCAGGTCGGAGGCGTCGAAGTGCCCCGTCGCGGCGAGCCGGCGCAGCCGCGCCATCCCGGCACGGTCGACGAGCCGGCGCGGCAGGCGCCGCACGACGGCGAAGGCGAGCGCGCCCTGGCGCGTCGTCGCCAGGTCGCGCGCCGGGCGGCCCAGCGCGGCGCGGACGAGCGTGGCGGCGGCGTCGGAGAGCCGCTCGGCCGGTACCGTGCCCTCCAGCCCCAGGCCGCGCTCGCGGGCGGCGTCGTGGATGCCCGTGCGGACGTAGCCGGGGTACACGGTGGTCACGGTGATGGCGTCGCCGTGCTCGATGCGGAGCGCGTCGGAGTAGCCGACCAGCCCGCGCTTGCTCATGCAGTAGGCCGGGGCGAAGGGCACCGTGAGGTACGCAAGGCCGGACGCGACGTTGACGACCCGCCCGCGCGCGGCGCGCAGCGCGGGCAGCGCCGCGGCGGTGACGCGCCACGGGCCCAGCAGGTTGACGTCGATCACCGCGAGGGCGTCCTCGCCGGGCGGCGCGCCGGCGCTCTGCGGCGTGCCGATGCCGGCGCAGTTGATCAGCACGTCGAGCCCGCCCAGGCGCGCGATCGCCTCGGCCACCGCGGCCTCGACGGCGGCCGGGTCGCGCACGTCGCAGGCGAGCACGTCGCGGCCGGGGTCGGCGCGGAGGTCGAGCCCGACCACCCGCGCGCCGCGCGCCCGCAGCGCCGCGGCCGCGGCGCCGCCGATCCCGCCCGCGGCCCCCGTGATCAGCACCCGGGCGCTCACGCCGCCGCCTGCACGCGGTCGCCCGCCGGCGTGAGCCGGTGCGCCGACGGGTCGAAGCGCCGGGTGCGCAGCCGGAATCGCCAGGTCCAGTCGGGCCAGTTGGTCGCGTTGCGGCCGGTGCGGTCGAGGTACCAGCTCGCGCAGCCCGTGCTCCACACCGTGCCGGCGAGCTTGGCGTCGATCTCGCGGTTGTAGGCGGCCTGCGCCTCCGCGCGCACCTCGGCCACGCCCGCGCCCCGCGCCCGCATGACGCGGAGCGCGTCGACCACGTGCTCGATCTGGGACTCGATCATGTAGACCATCGAGCTGTGGCCGAGGCCGGTGTTCGGCCCGAGGAGCACGAACAGGTTGGGGAACCCGGCGATCGTCGCGCCGAGGTGCGCGCGCGGGCTGCCCTGCCACGCGTCGGCCAGCCGCTGCCCGCCGCGGCCGCGCACCCACTCGCCGATCGGCATGTCCGTGACGCGGAAGCCCGTGCCGAAGATGATCGCGTCGACCGCGCGCTCCGTCCCGTCCGCGGTCACGACCGCATGCTCGCGGACCTCGCGGATCGGGTCGGTCACGAGCTCCACGTTCGCCTCGCCCAGGGCCGGATACCAGCGGTTGGAGGGCAGGATCCGCTTGCAGCCGACCGCGTAGTCCGGCGTGACCCTGGCCCGGAGCGCGGGATCCCGCACCTGGGCGCGCAGGTGCCGGCGGGCGATCCGCTCCGGGACGCGCATCAGCGCCGGGCGCTTGACGAACCCGAGCACGAGCACCTCGCGGCCGGCGTAGACCGCCCCGCGCACCGCCTTCTGCAGCGCGGGCACGCGCCGGTACAGCCGGCGCTCGCCGGGGCGGATGCGGCGGCCCGTGTGGGGCATGATCCAGGGCGGGGTGCGCTGGAACACGTGCAGCCGCGCCACCTCGGGCTGGATGGCGGGGACGAACTGGATCGCCGACGCGCCCGTGCCGATCACCGCCACGCGCTCGCCCGCGAGGTCGTGGCCGTGGTCCCAGCGGGCGGAGTGGAAGGCCGCGCCCGCGAAGCGGTCGAGCCCGGGAATGGCGGGCACGCTCGGCTCGGTCAGCGGCCCCATGCCGGCGATCAGGACGCGCGCGCTCAGCGTGCCGGCGGAGGTCGCGACGATCCAGCGGCCGGCCGCCTCGTCCCACGCGGCCGACTCGACGCTCGTGCCCAGCCGGATCGAGCGGTACAGGTCGTGGCGCGCGGCGCAGCTGCGCAGGTAGTCGCGGATCTCGGGCTGCGCCGAGTACGTGTGCGACCACTCGGGGTTGGGCGCGAAGGAGAACGAGTAGAGGTGCGACGGCACGTCGCACGCGCAGCCCGGGTAGGTGTTGGCCCACCACGTGCCGCCGACGTCGGCGTGGCGCTCGAGCACGACGAAGTCGTCGAAGCCCTCCGCGCGCAGGCGGATCGCCGTCCCGAGCCCGGAGAAGCCGGCGCCGATGATCGCGATGTCGACCCGGTCCACGCCGGGGTACGTTACGGCGCTCGCGCCACGAGCCAGCGCACGAAGAGCGGGGCGAGGGCGATCATGGCGAGCAGCCTGAGCCCCTGGGCGGCGACGATGAACGCGGCGTTCGCGTCGGTGCCGAGCGCGATCGCGACGACCGCGTAGAGGCCGCCGGGCGTCGTCGCCAGGTACGCGTCGCGCAGGGAGACCGACGTCGTCACGTCGAGGACGACCGCGAGCAGCGCGCAGGCCACGAGCACGCCGAGCACGCCGAGCAGCACGGGCACGAGCAGCCGGCCCAGCTCGCGGATCGTGTCGAGCGTGAACCGCAGCCCGACCTGCAGCCCGATCAGCGCGAAGGCCAGCTCGCGCAGCAGCGCGGGCACCTCGAACCCGCCGCCGGGCACGCCGAGCGCCAGCACGGCCGCGCAGGCCATCGGCAGGAGCAGGGCCGCGCCGGGGAAGCGCAAGCGGCGGCTCGCGGCCCAGCCGGCCAGCGCCGTCGCCGCGGTCAGCGCCCACGCGCGCGCGTCGCCGAGCAGCGGCTCGCCCGGCGCGTCGGGCAGCGCCGGCGCGCCCGGGAAGAAGACCGCGACGAGCACGGGGGTGAGGAGGACGATCAACAGCACGCGCAGGTACTGCATGAACGCGACGAGCCGGTCGTCGGCGCCCAGCTCGTCCGAGATCCCGACGATGCCCGACGCCCCGCCGGCGACCATGCCGAGCGCGGCCGTCGGCGCGTCGAGCGACGTGAGCCGCGCGAGCACGGAGCCCGCGACGAGCGAGATGGCCAGGGTCGCGGCCGTGACGAGCGCGAGCGGCAGCCAGCCGTCGGCGATCGCGTCGAGCGACGACGAGTCCAGCAGCGTGCCGAGCACGACGCCCGCGATCGCCAGCGAGGCGGTGAAGGCGGCCGGCGCCACGGCGTGCGCGCCGGGCGCCAGCAGGGCCGCGGCGATGCCGACCAGGAGCGCGCCGAACAGGTAGGACGAGGGCAGTCCGAGCGCGCCGAGGCCCCAGCCGGCGGCGCCCGTCGCGGCGGCCACGCCGGCCCACCGCGCCGCCGCCCGCGTGCCGTCGCCCATCGGGCCATGTTCGCAGGGGGAGCCGATTCACCCCCCGGGGGTAGGAAGCCCGCCGGTCCGGCCCTAGAATCCGGCGTGCCGCTCCCCCACGGCACGGACGCCCAGATGAGCCTCGCACCGACCGCCCCCACCGCGCACGATCAGCGCGACCTGCTCCGGACGATCGCCGAGGGCACCGCGGGCACGGTCGGCGCGGCGTTCCTGCGCTCGCTGGCGCGCTGCCTCGCCGCGGCCTTCGCCGCCGACGTCGCCTACGTCGCCGAGCTGTGCGACGCGCAGCCGGCGACGCGCGCGCGGGTCCTCGCGTGCTGGCCGGGGGGCGACCTGCTCCCCGAGGGCTACGAGTACGCGCTGGCCGACACGCCGTGCGAGCCGATCGAGCGCAGCGACGTCATCAGCCATCCCACGGGCACCGTGCGGCGCTTCCCGCGGGACGCGTTCGTCGTCCGCAACGGGCTCGACGGCTACCTCGGCGTGCCCATGTACGGGGCGGAGGGCGCGACGATCGGCTACGTCTGCGTGCTCTCCCGCGCCCAGGTCGACGCCGGCGAGGAGGAGTTCGCGGTGCTGCGCATCTTCGCGGCGCGCGCCGCCGCGGAGCTCGAGCGCCGCCGCTTCGAGGCGACCCTGCGGGCGCGCGAGGCCGAGGTCGCCGCGTCGCGCACGCGCCTCCTGCACGCCGCCGACGAGGAGCGCCGCCGGATCGGCCGCGACCTGCACGACGGCGCGCAGCAGCGGCTCGTGGTCCTGACCCAGTCGCTCGACCTCGCGCTGCGCGCCGCGGAGGGCTCGCCCGAGCAGGCCCGCCGGATGCTCGAGCAGGCGCGCGAGCAGGCCCGGCTCGCCGGCAGCGAGCTGCGCGAGCTGGCCCGCGGCCTGCACCCCGCCGGCCTCAGCGCGCACGGCCTCGAGCCCGCCCTGCGCTCGCTCGCCCTGCACTCGCCCGTGGCGCTGCGCATCGGCGCCCTGCCCGAGCAGCGGCTGCCCGACCCGGTCGAGGTGACGGTCTACTACCTCGTGGCCGAGGCGCTCTCCAACGCGGTCAAGCATGCGGGCGCCAGCGAGCTGCGCGTCGACGTCACGCGGCGCGGCCCCGTGCTCCACGCCGACGTGGCGGACGACGGGGCGGGCGGCGCGACGCCGGGCGCCGGGAGCGGGCTGCACGGCCTGGTCGACCGGCTCGAGGCGCTCGGCGGCCGGCTCGAGGTCGAGAGCGCGCCGGGCGCCGGCACGCGGCTGCGGGCCTCGATCCCGCTCGCCCCCTGGCGCGACGGGCGCGAGCCGTTCATCGAGTTCGGCTACGAGGGCGACGGCGGCCGCGGCGAGCGGGCGATCGCGCAGATCCTCGACGGCAGCAAGACCGCGTCGATCTCGCTCGCCCGCGAGTGGGACCTGGACGGCGGGCCGCCCAGGATCGGCCAGCGCCTGCCGATCACCGACCACCACGGCACCCGCCGCGCGGTCGTCGAGGTCACCCGGGTCGCCGTGCTCCCGTTCGGCCAGATCGACGAGGACACGGTGTCGAACGAGAGCGCGGGCGCGAAGACGCTCGACGAGTGGCTCGAGGGCCACCGGGCGTTCTACGCGGGCTGCCGCGAGGAGGTGGCGCTGCTCCTGGGTGAGCCCGGCTGGCGCCTCACGGATGCCGAGCCGATGGTCGTCACGTCGTTCCGCCGCGTCGGCTAGACGCGGTCCGCGAGGACCTGGTAGACCGACGTGAAGCCGGTCTCGAAGCCGCGCCGCGCGGCGCGCAGGTAGACCTGCCAGACCCGCACGCGCTCGTCGCCGGCCAGCCGCCGTGCCTCGTCCAGGTTGGACTCGAAGCGGGTCAGCCATTCCGTCAGCGTGCGGGCGTAGTCCATGCGGAAGCCCTCGACGTGGCGCGTCTCGAAGCCCGTCTTCTCCATCGCGACCTGCACGCGCGAGAGATGCAGCGGCGCGGCATCGGGGAAGACGTAGCGCTCGGAGAACGGGCCGGCCTCGGGCTCGCCGAAGCGCAGCCGCGCGATGCCGTGGTTGAGCAGCCGCCCGCCGGGCTCGAGCAGGTTCGCCAGCGTCTGCGCGTAGGCGTCGATGTTGACCGCGCCGACGTGCTCGACCATGCCGATCGACGCGATCGCGTCGAACGTCTCGCCCGACAGGTCGCGGTAGTCCATCACGCGGATGTCGACCCGGTCCTCGACGCCCTCGTCGCGGGCGCGCTGCCGCGCGCGGGCGGCCTGCGGCTCCGACAGCGTGATGCCGGTCACGTGCACGCCGTGGCGCTTGGCGGCGTGCACCGCGAACGCCCCCCAGCCGCAGCCGACGTCGAGCAGCCGCTCGCCCTTCTGCAGGGCGAGCTTCGTGCACACGAGCTCGAGCTTCGTCTCCTGCGCCTCCTCCAGCGTCGTGGCCCCGCGCGACCAGATCGCGCACGAGTAGACCATCGCCGCGTCCAGGAAGAGCGCGAAGTAGTCGTTGGAGACGTCGTAGTGGTGCGTGACCGAGCGCTTGTCGCGCAGGATCGAGTGGCGCCGGCCCTCCGGGCGCAGCTCGACGGCCGGGACCCGCGGCACCTGCGAGAGCGCCCCGGCCTTCACGGCGGCGGCGACGAGCCGCGCGCGGGCCTTCGCCTCGATCGGCGGCGGCGCATAGCCGTCCAGCAGGCTGAGCACCGCGTCGATGTCGTCGACGTCGAGCGCGCCGGACACGTAGGCGCGGCCGAGCCCCAGCTGCCCGGGCGAGCGCAGCATGTGGCCGAGCGCGAGCGGCGAGCGGACCGAGAAGACGGGTCCGTCGCCCGCGGTGGAGGGCAGCTCGGTCCCGTCCCACAGCTCGATCGTGAACGGCCGGTCCGGAAGGACCTCCGCGAGCGTCTCGCGCAGCGCTGCGGTGCTCGTCCTGACCCCGCGTACCGCCTGGGTGGTGCTCAAGCGGACCCCGCGTACTTCTTGGCCTGGCGCTCCCGGGGGATCCGTACGACGTCCCAGGCCAGCCCGACCTTCTCGAGCCCGCGGATCACGTAGGCCGAGGGGTCGAACTCGTAGCGGCGCATGCCGTGCTCGGCGGACGTCGGGAAGGCGTGGTGGTTGTTGTGCCAGGCCTCGCCGAAGGAGAAGAACGACAGCCAGAACAGGTTGCGCGACTCGTCCTTGGTGTTGAAGCGGCGGCGCCCGAAGAAGTGGCACAGCGAGTTGATCGAGTACGTCGCGTGATGCAGCACGAGCACGCGGACGGCGCCGCCCCAGAGCAGCCCGGTGAAGCCGTCGCGCAGGGTGCCGCCGAAGGCGTAGCCGAGCAGGAACGGGGCGACCAGGCCGCCGGCGACGCAGAGCACGAAGCGGCGGTCGACGGCGCTCACCACCGGGTCGGCGATGAGGTCGGGCGCGTACCGCGTGCGGCGGCCGCGGTGCGTGTGCAGGAACAGCCAGCCGACGTGGGCGTGCGCGAGGCCGCGCAGGGCGCCCTTGAGGCCCGAGCCGTGGTCGACGTGCGGGCTGTGCGGGTCGCCGGGGCGGTCGGAGAACGCGTGGTGCTTGCGGTGGTCGGCGACCCACGAGATGACCGGCCCCTCGATCGCGGCCGAGCCCAGCACCGTGAACACGCCCTTGACGAACGGCGTCGTCTTGAACGCCCGGTGGGTGAGCATGCGGTGGAAGCCGACGGTGATGCCCAGGCCGGTCAGCACGTACATGATCAGGAAGACGAAGACGTCGTTCCAGCCCAGCCACGATCCCCACACCTGCCAGCCGACGATGAAGAGGCACAGCACGGGAACGACGGTCACCGTGCCGGTCATGATCCGGTCGAGGGTCTCGTTCTCGCAGGGCTCGACGTCGTCGACCCCAGGGGTGGTGGGTTCGGCGAGAGTGCTCATGTGGCGCGCCACGATACCGCTCCGGGCCGGTGGCCGTCCTGCCGAGTTAGGGCGCCCTATGAGGGCGAAGCCCGGTCAGGACCGGATACGGATGTCCGTGCACCCCATCAGGACGCGGTCCGGATGACCCGCGGAGGATCCCTCGGCGGTGCTACCTTGTGCCTTCGGGTGGCGACCTGCCACCCGTGAGGTTCTTGTTCCTAGACGGCGCTCCGATGGCGCGGATGGGGTCAGTCGAATCTCCCCACCGCAGAACGTGACGCTCCCCGCGTCGCGAGAAGGAGCTCCTCCAATGTCCCCCACCTTCGCCGAGCTCGGCGTATCCGAGGCCGTGGCCGGCGCGCTGGCCAAGCGCGGCATCGAGACGCCGTTCGCCGTGCAGTCGATGGTCGTCCCCGACGTCCTCGACGGCCTCGACGTCCTCGTGAAGTCGCCGACCGGGTCGGGCAAGACGCTCGCCTTCGGCGTGCCGCTGGCCGACCGGCTCGACTCCAACGGCGCCTGGCCGCAGGCGCTGATCCTCGCCCCGACGCGCGAGCTGGCCGCGCAGATCGTCGACGAGCTCGCCGGCGTGATGCACGCCCGCGCGCTCAAGATCACCGCCGTCTACGGCGGCGTCGGGATCCACAACCAGGCCAAGCAGGCCGGCCGCTCGCACGTGCTCGTCGCCACGCCCGGCCGGCTGATCGACCTGATCGAGCGCCGCGCCGTGCGGCTCGACGAGATCGACGTGCTCGTGCTCGACGAGGCCGACCGCATGCTCGACATGGGCTTCAAGCCCGTCGTCGACCGGATCGTCGCGATGACTCCGCGCGACCGCCAGACGCTGCTGTTCTCGGCCACGCTCGAGGGCGAGGTCGGGCGCATCGCCGCCGCCTACACGGACCGGCCGGTCCGCCACGAGCACCAGCCGGCCCCCGAGAAGGTCGGCCACATGGACCACCGCTTCCACCGCGTCGCGCACGAGGCCAAGGTGTCCGCGCTCGTCCACGAGCTGGGCGACCCCAAGCGCGGCCTCACGCTCGTGTTCGTGCGCACCAAGCGCGGCGCCGACCGCCTCGTGAAGAAGCTCGGCGCGCAGAACGTCCAGGCCGTGGCCATGCACGGCGACAAGTCGCAGTCGCAGCGCGAGAAGGCGCTCGCCCGCTTCGAGGCGGGCAAGATCGACACGCTCGTGGCGACCGACGTGGCCGCGCGCGGGATCGACGTGGCCGGCATCACCCACGTCATCAACTACGACGCGCCCGGCGCGCGCGAGGACTACGTGCACCGCATCGGCCGCACGGCCCGCGCGGGCGCGAGCGGCGTGGGCATCACGTTCGTGCTCGACGACCAGGCCCGCGAGGTCGCCAGGTTCGCGGCCGAGCTGGGCATCGAGCACGGGCTCGGCGTGTCCGCGCCGCCCGCGCGCGGGAACGGGAACGGGAACGGCAACGGCCGCCCGCAGTCGAGCCGCAACGGCGCCCCGAAGGCCTACTCCGCCCGCCCGCGCGGACGGTCGCGCGGTCGCCGGTAGCGCAGGTCTTCTCGTCTCCGCCCGCCTGATGGCGGGCGCCGGCGAACGTCAACACCGGCATTGAGGAGGCGGGTCCGGTGGAGCGGCGGCTCGCGAGGCGTGGAAGCGGTTCCAGCGGCGCTTGTTGCGTCTTGATCCCGCTATCCGGGATCAAGTCGCAGCGCTTGGCGACTTGACCGCGTATATCGCGGTCAACTCGCCGATGACTTCGTGGAAGCGGCGCCACCGGACCCGCCTCCTCAATGCGGCTGTTGACGTTCGCCGGGGCCGCCGCTCGCGCAGCGCGGCAGGACGGCGCCTACGTGCCGAGCAGCTTCGCCTTGGCCGCCGCGAACTCCGCGTCGGTCAGTGCGCCTGACGCCTTGAGCGCCGCGAGGCGCTCGAGCTGCGCGATCGGATCCGGCGCTGCGCCGAAGCCGAACGCGCTGAGCGCCGCCGCGGCGGCGGCAGGGTCGCCGGACGCGTCGACGGTCGTGCCGTCGGCGACGTCGATCTGCGCACCCGGGAAGAGCTGCTGGAGCCGCGCGAAGAGCTCGTCCGGGTTGCCGTCCGCGGCCTGGAGCTCGCGCATCAGGTCGAACGGCCCGGGAGCCTCGGGCGGCGCCGCGGGGCGCGCCTCCAGCCCACTCGGCTCGCTGCGGTAGCCGAACATGGGCTCCTCCTCCGGCTTGGAGCGGAAGCGGTCGAAGAGGCCCATGCGCGGACGCTAGCCGATCCCGCTGCCGCTCTCGCCGATCTCGCCGCGCCGCTCCTCCGGCGGGCGCCGGCGCTTCGGCTCGTGCTTCGGCTTCGGCTCGGGCTTCGGGAACCGGACGCGCACCGTGCGGTCCGAGCTGCCCAGCCGCCCCTCCGGCCCGCGCGCCCGCACCTGCACCCGGAAGCGGCCGCGCGACGGCGGCGTCCAGCCCAGCTCGTGCCCGCCGCGTCCGAGCTGCAGGTCGCGCGACAGCACCACCCCGGCCGGGCCGTAGACGCGCACCTGGACGGACGAGCCCTTGGAGAGCGTGAAGCGCAGCGGCGCGCTGCGGCGGGCCCAGAGCCCGGACAGCGGCGCGATCCCGATCCGCGGCGGCTCGTGCTCGTAGCGGGCGAAGCGGCGCTCGGCGCGGCAGTACTCGGCTCGCTCCGTCCGGTTGCAGAGCTCGCCGAGGAAGCCGGTGGTGAGCTGGTGGTACGCGAGCGTCGACTCCGCGCCGGCCGCTGAGTAGAGCGACCAGGCGCCCGTGTCGAAGCCGGCGATCGCGTGGCGCACCGCCCGGTCGCCGGCGCGCACGAGCCGCGCGGCCCGGCGGCTGCGCCCCAGCACGGCGGCGTCGCGCAGCCCGTTGACCGCCTGGAGCTCCCCGTTGAGGATCTGCAGCGTCGGCGCGAACGAGTACATGACGAAGCGCCGGCCCTCGGCGGCGGGGACCGACACGCCGGCCGGCGGCGGCGTCTCGAACGCGCCGAGCGCCCGCCGCGCGAGGCGCGCGTAGCGCGGCCGCCCGAACGCGCGCGCGCCGCGTGCGAGCGCCTGCACGGCCGTGGCCTGGGCCATTCCGCTCATCCACGGCGGCGTGCCCTGCGCGTAGGCGTAGTAGTACTCCCACGCGCGGAAGCCGCCCCGCCGCGCGCTCAGGCGCGCGAGCCGGTCCAGCCGTGCGCGCAGGTCGCGGCCGGCGCAGCGGCCGCCGGAGAGGCAAACGCGCAGGCGCGCGTTGACCTGGCCCCAGCTGGCCAGCGGATGCCACTGGATCCCGTGGCCGGGCACGTACTGGAAGACGGCGGGGTCGGCGCCGAACGTGCGCCGCTCGCCCGGCGCCGGGAACGCCGCGCCCGTCCACGTGCGGGTGTTCCGGCGCAGGTTGAGGAAGACCGCGGGGAAGCGGCTCGGCGTGAGCCGCCCCTCGGCGGCGAGGCGCTCGACGGACGCGAGCACCACGCCCTCCTCGGCGGCGCGCGCCCCGGTGAGCAGCCGCATCGCCCGGCGCGCGCCGGCGTGGGCGGCGCGATGCGCGGCCCACGTGCCGCGGCCGATCGCGCCCGTCAGGTACGCGCGCTCGAGCGCGGCGCCCACCGTGCGCACGCCGGCGAGCTCCGCCAGCCGCGCCCGCCGGCGCGCGGCCTGCTCCGCGGCGGCGCGGCTGCGGGCGACGCGGTCGAGGTCGCTCGTCACCCACGGCGAGGGCGTGCGGGTGTCGACGACCACGCGCGGCGGCCCCGCGCCGTCCGCGCCGCCGCCGTCCCCGCCGCAGCCGGCGGCCATCAGGGCGATCCCTGCCAGCACCGCTGCGATCCGTCGCACGCGTCCCATCTCTCACTGACCTTAATCGGCGGATCGCGGCGAGCGCCATATGCCGAATGTGAAGTTCTCCACGTTCGCTCGCATCGGGCGCGCGGCGCTGTGACCATATGCCGTTCGTCACGTAGTGGTCTGCATGCACCTCCGCCCGCTCGCCCTTCTCACCCTCGTGCTCCTCGCCGCGGCCGCCGCCCCCGCCGCCGCGAAGCCGCGCGCCGCGAAACGGCTCGCGGCGTTCAGCTCGTGCGAGCGCCTCGTCGGCTACGCGACGCGTCATGTGCCGCCGATGCCGCCGTTCGCGCCGGTCCCCGACGGCGGGCTGATCGCCCCCGAGCGGGGGGAAGCAGTGCCGCTGCCGTCCGCGGGCGACGCGCCCGAGGACACGTCGCAGACGAACGTGCAGGAGGCCGGCGTCGACGAGCCCGACATCGTCAAGACCGACGGGCGGACGATCTTCGCGCTCGAGAACGGCACGCTGCACGCGGTCGACGCCCGCTCGGACAGCCCGCGGCTGCTCGGCACGCTCGCGCTCGAGCAGGGCTACGGCGCCACGATGCTGCTGCGCGGCAGCCGGCTCTACGTGCTCGGTGAAGGACCGGAGGGCGCCCGCATCACCCAGATCGACGTCTCCGACCCGGCGAAGCCCGTCGTGCGCCGCACGGAGGACCTCGACGGATCGATCGTCGACGCCCGCCTCACCGGGCGCACGGCGCGCGTCGTCGTCTCCTCCTATCCCGAGGCGCTCTACGGGCCCGCCGAGCTGCGCGCGCTGCCCTCGGGCTGGCTGCCGGTGCGCTCGGTCCGCTACGCGCGCACGGGGCGGACCGTGACGCGCCGCGCCGTCGGGTGCCGCGCCGTGCGCCGCCCCGCGGTGTTCTCCGGCGCCGGCGTGCTGACCGTCTACACCGTCGACCTCGACAAGGGCCTGCCCGCCGTGGACGCCGACGCGGTGTTCACCGACGCCGACACGGTCTACGCCTCTCCGTCCAGCCTCTACGTCGCGACGCAGCGCTACGACGTCGCGGCGCAGTTCACGTCGATCCACCGCTTCGACATCTCCGACCCCGACCGCACGGGCTACGAGGCGAGCGGCGCCGTGCCCGGCACGCTGCTCAACCAGTTCTCGCTGTCGGAGGACCGCGGCGTGCTGCGCGCCGCGACCACGGTCGGCTTCGGCCCCGGCGCCGAGAGCAAGGTCACGACGCTCTCGCAGCGGGCGGGCCGGCTCGTGCAGCGCGGCCAGGTCGGCGGGCTCGGGCGCGGCGAGCGCATCTACGCCGTCCGCTTCATCGGCGACGTCGGCTACGTGGTCACGTTCCGCCAGACCGACCCGCTCTACACCGTCGACCTCGCCGACCCGGACCGCCCGCGCGTCCGCGGCGAGCTGAAGATCCCCGGCTACTCGGCCTACCTGCATCCGGTCGGCGACGACCTGCTGCTCGGGATCGGCCAGGAGGCGACCGACGACGGCCGCGTCCAGGGCCTCCAGCTCTCGCTCTTCGACGTCTCCGACCTCGCCCGGCCGGTGCGGCTGCAGCACCTGCAGATCGGCCGCCGGTTCTCGAGCTCGGCCGCCGAGTGGGACCATCACGCGTTCCTCTGGTGGCCGGCGACGAAGCTCGCGCTGCTGCCGATCGACAGCCAGGCGTTCACGGGCGCCGCGGGCTTCCGGGTCGAGCGCGGGCGCGGGATCGCGGAGGTCGGGCGGATCACGCATCCGGGCGCGTTCGGGGAGGGGACGCCGTCGGTCGACCGCGCGGTCGTCGTCGGGGACAAGGTCTTCACGATCTCGGGCTACGGCGCGCGGGCCAGCGCGCTGGCCGGCTTCGCGGACCGGGGCTGGGCCGCGTTCCCGCCCCCGCCCGACGATCCCTGCGGCCGGCCGGTCCCGCTCCCGGACGTGCCGGTCGGCTCGCCCGAGCCGTCGATCGCGCCGTGCCCGCTGCCGATCGACTGAGGCGGCTCAGATGCGCTTGCGCAGCATCCCGAGGATGCCGCGCGTAACGGACTTCTGGAGTGCCTTGCCCTGGCGCGAGCGGAGGAAGTCGCCGACCGCGTCGGCGCCCGACCCGCTCGGCGCGGGCGCGCGGCGGCGCGGCTTCGGGGCGGGGACGTGGTCCATCGGCGCGCGCAGGTCCGGCTCGCGCTCGGCCGGGGCGGGCGCCGCCTTCGGCTCCGGCTCCGGGTCGGCCAGCCGCCCGGCGAGGATCTCGCGTGCGCTCTGCGCGTCGACCGGCGTGCCGTACTTCGCCCACAGCGGCGAGGCCTTCGCCGCGCCGGCCACGTCGTCGGCCGGCGCCATCCGCGACGCGGGCGCGAGCAGGCGGGTGTGCGCGACGGGCGTGGGCACGCCCTTCTCCGACAGCAGCGTGACCGCCGCCTCGCCGGTGCCGACCGAGGTGAGCAGCGTCTCCACGTCGTAGAGGTCCGAGGTCGGGTAGGTCGACACGGTCGCGCGCAGCGCCTTCGCGTCGTTCGGCGTGAACGCCCGCAGCGCATGCTGGATCCGCAGGCCGAGCTGGGCGAGCACGGCGTCGGAGACGTCGGTCGGCTGCTGGGTGACGAAGAACACGCCGACGCCCTTCGAGCGGATCAGCCGCACGGTGCGCTCCAGCGCGTCGAGGAACGCGTCGGTCGCGTCGGCGAACAGCAGGTGCGCCTCGTCGAGGAACACGACGAGCTTGGGCTGCGGCAGGTCGCCGGCCTCGGGCAGCGACTCGAACAGCTCGGCCACGAGCCACATGAGCGCCGTCGACCACAGCGCCGGCTTGTCCTGGACCGCCGCGAGCTCGATGCACGAGACGATCCCGCGCCCGTCGGGCGCGGTCCGCAGGAGATCGGCGATCTCGAGCTGCGGCTCGCCGAAGAACTCCGTGCCGCCGCCGGTCTCGAGGCCGACGAGCGAGCGCAGGAGCACGCCGACGGTCGCCGGCGACAGCCCGCCGATCCCGTCGAGCTCGGGCTTGCCGGCGTCGGAGTCGAGGTACATCAGCAGCGCGCGCAGGTCGGCGAGGTCGAGCAGCGGCAGGCCCTTCGTGTCGGCGTAGTGGAAGACGAGGGTCAGGCTGGACTCCTGCGTCTCGTTCGCCCCGAGCACCTTGGCCAGGAGCTGCGGGCCGAAGTCGCTGACCGTGGCGCGGATCGGGACGCCGGGCCCGAGCCCGCCGAGCGCGTAGAACTCGACCGGGAACGCCTCGGGGGCGAACGGCAGCCCCAGGTCGGCCATCCGCTGCTCGCCCGCCCCGCCCGGCTCGGCCGGCGCGGCGAGCCCGGAGACGTCGCCCTTGACGTCGGCGACGAGCACCGGCACGCCGGCGCGCGACAGCTGCTCGGTCAGCACCTGCAGCGTCTTCGTCTTGCCCGTGCCGGTCGCGCCGGCCACGAGGCCGTGGCGGTTGACGGTCGCGAGCGGCACCTTGATGGCGGCCTCGCGCAGCAGCGCGCCGTCGTGCACGGCGCGTCCCAGGTCGATCGCGGCCCCGTCGGTGGCGTACGCGGCGGCGAGGATGGCGGCGGGGTCGGTCATTCGTAGAGGGTGAAGACTGCCAGGATCACGTACGTCGCGATCAGCGCCGCGCCCTCGAAGTACGTCGCCTCCCCGTCGGAGGTGATCTGCCAGATCGAGATGATCGTCAGCGCGAGCGCCGCGACGTAGACCGGCGCGAGGTCGAACGTCAGCCGGTCGGCGAACGCGAGCGAGACGAGCACCAGGGCGGGGGCGAGGAAGGCCGCCACCTGCGCGACGGAGTTCTTGACGACGGAGATGGCCAGGTCGGCCTGGCCCTTGGCGGCGAGCACCACGCCGACCGCGTGCTCGACCGCGTTGCCCGCGATCGCCACGATCACCAGCCCGGCGAACTCCTCCGAGATCCCCAGCTGGTCGATCGTCGGCCGCAGCGAGTCGATGAACCACTCCGACACGAACGCGGCGCCGACGCCGCCCAGCGCGAGCAGGCCGATCGACGTGCGCAGCGGCATGCGCGCGGGCGGGCGCGGACCGTCGCCGGCCGCTCTGGACTCCGACTTCAGGTACCCGTAGACCCACACGCCGTAGACGATCAGCACCGCCACGGCGGCGATCGCCGAGATCGTGTAGATGTCGTCGGAGGCCTTGTCGTGCGTCTCGGCCGAGATGCCGACGAGCACGATGATGAAGCCGCTGAGCAGCAGCAGCGTCGCGGTGTCGTTGGGCAGGCGCGGCGAGAAGCGCATGATGCCGTCCTCGCTGGCGCGCGACCCCACCACGATCACGAAGCCCAGCACGAGCAGCGCGTTGGCGAAGATCGAGCCGAGGATCGAGAACTGGGCGACGACGACCTCGCCCTGTGACAGCGCGAAGATGACGACGAAGAACTCCGGCAGGTTGCCGAGCGTCGACTGCAGGATCCCGGTGACGGCGGGGCCGAAGTGCTCGCCGACCTGCTCGGTCGTGAACGAGACCATCCACGCCAGCCCGGCGAGCGCCAGCCCCGCCACCAGGAAGGCGACGAGCGTCGGCGCCCCGGCGTAGTGCAGCGCGCCCGCGGCGGCGCTGGCGACCCCCACCGCGGCGAGGAGGCCGCGGGTCCTGCGGGTCACGTCGCGGCGCCGGCCTTGCGCGTCCGTGCGAGCTTCGTGCGCGACACCTTGTCGAGCGCCACCTTGCGCAGCCGCACCGCGTGCGGCGTGACCTCGACGCACTCGTCCTCGCGCAGGAACTCGAGCGCCTGGTCGAGCGAGAGCTGGCGGTGGGGGACGAGGCGGACGAGCACCTCGGACGTGGAGGAGCGGATGTTGTTGAGCTGCTTCTCCTTGACGGCGTTGACGTCGAGGTCATCGGCGCGGGCGTTCTCGCCCACGATCATGCCCTCGTAGACGTCCTCGCCGGGGCCGATGAACATCGTCCCGCGCTCCTGCAGGTTCATCAGCGCGAACTGCGCCGACGTGCCCCGCCGGTCGGCGACGAGCGACCCCGACGGGCGCGTGCGCAGCTCGCCGGCCCACGGCTCCCAGCGGTCGAACACGTGGTGCAGCAGCCCCGTCCCGCGCGTCTCCGTGAGGAACTCGGTGCGGAAGCCGATCAGCGCACGGGCCGGCACGAGGTACTCCATCCGGACCCAGCCCGTGCCGTGGTTGACCATCTGCTCCATCCGGCCCTTGCGCAAGGCGAGCAGCTGCGTGATCACGCCGACGTAGTCCTCGGGGATGTCGATCGCCATCCGCTCGACGGGCTCGTGCGTCCTGCCGTCGATCTCGCGCGTGAGCACCTGGGGCTGGCCCACCGTCAGCTCGAAGCCCTCGCGCCGCATCAGCTCCACGAGGATCGCCAGCTGCAGCTCGCCGCGGCCCTGGACCTCCCACGCGTCCGGGCGCTCCGTCGGGTTCACGCGCAGCGAGACGTTGCCGACGAGCTCCTGGTCGAGCCGGTCGCGGACCTGCCGGGCGGTGAGCTTGGAGCCCTCCCGGCCGGCGAGCGGGGAGGTGTTGATGCCGATCGTGACCGAGAGCGACGGCTCGTCGACCGTGATCACCGGCAGCGGGCGCGGGTCCTCGAGATCGGCGATCGTCTCGCCGATCGTCACGTCGGCCAGGCCCGCGAGCGCGATGATCTCGCCCGGGCCGGCCTCCGCCGCGTCGACCCGGTCGAGCGACTCGGTGACGTAGAGCTCGCCGACGGTCGCGCGCTGGACGGAGCCGTCCGCGCGGCACCAGGCGATCGGCTGGCCCTTCCGGATGATCCCGTTGCGCACCCGGCACAGCGCGAGGCGGCCCACGTAGGGCGAGGCGTCCAGGTTCGTCACGTGGGCCTGGAGCGGATGCTCGGGATCGTGCTCGGGCGGCGGGATGCGCTCCAGGAGCAGGTCCATCAGCGGGGCGAGGTCGCCGGCCAGGTCGTCCGCGGCGAGGCCGGCGCGGCCGGCCCTCGCGTTGCAGTAGACGATCGGGAACTCGATCTGCTCCTCGTCGGCGTCGAGGTCGAGGAACAGGTCGTAGACCTCGTCGACCACCTCGTCCGCGCGCGCGTCCGGGCGGTCGAT
The DNA here is from genome assembly GCA_963827335.1 of uncultured Solirubrobacteraceae bacterium. GTDB lineage: Bacteria > Actinomycetota > Thermoleophilia > Solirubrobacterales > Solirubrobacteraceae > DASQMT01. The sequence continues at coordinate 214,887 of CAWHAP010000015.1, read as the reverse complement.
CTTGTTGATCACGAGGATCACCGGCAGCCGCGACTCCAGCGCCTTGCGCAGCACGAAGCGGGTCTGCGGCAGCGGCCCCTCGGACGCGTCGACGAGCAGGAGCACGCCGTCGACCATGGTCAGCCCGCGCTCGACCTCGCCGCCGAAGTCGGCGTGCCCCGGCGTGTCGACGATGTTGAGCTTGACGCCGGCGTACCGGACCGCGGTGTTCTTGGCGAGGATGGTGATGCCCTTCTCGCGCTCGAGGTCCATCGAGTCCATGACGCGCTCGTTCACGTCCTGGTTCGCGCGGAAGGCGCCCGACTGCCACAGCATCGCGTCCACGAGCGTCGTCTTCCCGTGGTCGACGTGGGCGACGATGGCGACGTTGCGCAGGTCCGTGCGGGCGACGAGCATGGCGGAGCAGGCTAGCGGCGCGAGCGTGTATGTTCCTTCACAGAAGGCGCGGCCGGGCAGGGGTGTCAGGCCGCGACCCCCCGAAAAGGAGGCACCGCATGTTGCGTGCATGCACACTGCTGCTCGCGCTTGCCCTGCTGGCCGTGCTCGCTGCACCGGCGCAGGCTGTCCGGACCGCGCAGACCAAGGAGGTCGCGAAGTCGCGCGCCCAAGTCGTCCGGTACTGGACGCCCGCGAAGATGCGCGCGGCGACCCCGCTGGACGAGGTGCGGGGCGCCGCGGGCGCCGCGAAGCGCAAGAAGGCCGCGTTCCCGTTCACGCGCTACGAGCCGGCGACGTACAACCCGGCCCACGGCAAGGTGTTCTTCTCCGACGGCGCCGCGAACTACGTCTGCTCGGGCACCGCGCTCACCAGCGGCAACCAGAGCGTCGTCTGGACCGCCGGCCACTGCGTCAACGAGGGCCCGGGCGGCTTCTACACGAACTGGGCGTTCGTCCCGGCCTACAAGGACGGCGCCGCGCCGTACGGCACCTGGGCCGCCGAGAACCTGCTGACCACCTCGGCGTGGGGGAACAGCGGCGACTTCTCCCACGACCTGGGCGCCGCGGTGGTGGCCCCGAACGGGTCGGGCCAGACGCTGACGAGCGTCGTCGGCAGCCGGGGCATCGGGTTCAACCAGTCCGCCGAGCAGCACTACCTGTCGCACGGGTACCCGGCCGCCCCGCCGTTCTCCGGCGGCCGCATGTTCATCTGCGAGTCCGATCTCGGCACGCGCGACACGTCGGCCAGCCCGGCGACGATGGGCATCGGGTGCGACATGACCGGCGGCTCGTCCGGCGGCGGCTGGGTCGTCGGCAACACCGTCCTGTCGGTCAACTCCTACGGCTACGGCAACCAGCCGGACGTGATGTACGGGCCCTACCAGGACGCGGTCGCGCAGAACCTCTACAGCACCGCGTCGGGCAGCTGACGGGCGAGCGCCTGATCGTCCGCAGCCCCGAGCCGGGCGGCCGCGTGCCGCCCGGCGGGGTGCTGCGGGTCGCGCTCGCGGTCGAGCCGGGCTGGGAGGCGCTCGGGACGCGGCTCCTCGTCGACGGCGAGGACGTCACGCAGGACTGCCGGCAGCGGATCGCGCCGACGTGGCCGCCGAGCCGCGTGGAGCTGCTCTACGCCCCGGCGGGCGGCTGGGCGCCGGGCGACCACGAGGCGACGCTGCTGGCGCCGCTCGCGCATCCCGACGCGTGGCGCTTCACGGCTTGACGCGCCCCTGGACGCGCCCGCGCGCGTCGCCGGCGACGTAGCCGCCGTCGCCCGTGTAGTAGGCGTTCCAGCGATGCCCGCCGCCCGTCGGGTCCAGCGAGGCGACGAGGTAGTTCAGCCGTCCCGGCTTGAGCGCCGGGTAGCGCTCGGCGGCGGCCCGCACGAGCCGGGCCGGGGCGCTCGGGTCCACCTTCGCGAGCGGGAACGTCGGCGGGCCGCTCCCGATCCCGACCGTCGGACCGGGGGCGAAGTCGCCGCGGAAGTCCACCGTGACCACCGGCCGCAGCTGGGTGCCCTTGATCATCTGCATCGACGCGCGGTCCGGGGAGAGGCGGATGCTCACGGGTCGGCCGAGCTCCTCGCCGGCGATCCGGCGGATCGCACCCGCGAAGTTCTGCTCGCGCACCATCGAGCGGCCGGCGATGCCCGTCGGGGGCGCGTCCTCCCCGCCGGGCTCGGGGACCACGACCGCGGGATCGTCGAGCACGCCGGTGACGTCGTCGATCGCGTCCGTCGCGTCCCCGACGATGCTGACCAGCGCGATCACGGGGCCGGCGACGACGGCCGCGAGGACGACGAGCCCGATCAGGCAGCCGAAGCCGCCGCGGCGGCGCCGGCGGGGCTGCGGCGGGGTGAACGTGCCCGCACCGGGGGCGGTGAACGCCGGCTCCTGCGCGGGCGGGCGCGACGGCGGCTCGGCGACGGGCGGCCGGGCGGCCTGCGCCGACTGCTGCCACTGCGCGGGGGCGGGCTGGGGGGCCGGCTGCGGCGTCGCACCGGAGCCGCCCAGCCCGGACAGGGTGTCCTCGCCGATCTCCCGGCCGAAGGCGTCGTACTTGGGCACCCGGCCATCCCAGCGGACGCGGGGCGTCCGGTCAACACCGGTACCCTCGTCCATATGTCCGACCTCGAGCCCCGCCGCCGCTCCGGCCTGTCACGCAGGACGCGCGAGGACCGCGCCTACAAGCTCGTCCTGTCGACCGGCGGCCTGCTCGTGATCTCGATCGCCCTCTTCGTGCTCGCCGTCCTGGGGATCGTCGGCGGCGGCTACGCGGTCGTCGCCGCGCTGCTCGCCGCGGGCAGCGGCTTCATGCTGCGCCGCACGCTCGGCAGGTAGCCGGCCTCAGCGCCCGCCGGGGCGGGCGACGGCCTCCGCGGCGAGGGCGCAACCGGCGCGCAGCGCCTCCTCCGGGTCGGCGCCCGCCACGCGCGCGGCGAGCAGCCCCGCCGCGAAGGCGTCGCCGGCGCCGGTGCTGTCCGCGTGCGCCACCGGCCGGGCCGGTGCGTGCGCCGACGCGGTCCCGTCGGTCCAGTGCGCGCCGCCGGCCCCGAGCTTGACCACGACCTCGCGGGCGTGCGCGGTCAGCGCCCGCGCCGCCGCCGCCGGGTCGGCCCGCCCGCTCAGGACCTCCGCCTCGTCGCGGTTGGGGAGCAGGAGCGCCGCGCAGGCGACCCAGGCCAGGAAGGCGGCCGGCCCGGCCGCCCGGAGCGGCGCCGCGCTCGACGGGTCGACCGACACCGGGAGGCCGGCCGCCCGCGCGGACGCGAGCATGGCCAGCGCCGCCGGGCGCGAGCCGGGGTGCAGCAGCGTGTAGCCCGCGACGTGCACGTGCGCGGCGTCGCCGGGCAGCGGGGCCGGCGCGAGCGCGGCGTTCGCGCCCGCGTCGGGCAGCATCGTCCGCTCCCCGCCGGGCTCCACGAGCACGATGCAGGTCCCGGTCGGCCGGTCCGGGTCGGCCTGGAGCGCGGCGTCGACGCCCTCCGCGCGCAGCGCCTCGGCCGTCGCGCGGCCCGCCGGGTCGTCGCCGATCCGGCCGACGAGCGTCACGCGCGCGCCCGCGCGGGCGATCCAGGCCGCCACGTTGGCGCCCGCGCCGCCGCCGCGCTGGGCGATCGCTGCGGGCGTGTCGCTCGCGTGGGCGACCGGCCCGCTCAGCGTGGCGACGACGTCGGTCATGACGTCGCCGACGACCACGATGCGGCCCATCAGGCCGCGGCGCGCGCGATCTGCGCGGCGAGCGCCGCGTTGCGGCGGACGAGCGCGACGTTGGCCTCGAGCGTCGCCCCGCCGGTCTCGCGGTGGAAGCGGTCGAGCAGGAACGGCGTCGTCGCGCCGCCGCGGATGCCCTGCGCCGCCGCGGCGGCGAGCGCCTCGGCCAGCACGCGGTCGTGCAGCTCCGGGTCGACCTGCTGGTCCTCGGGCAGCGGGTTGGCGATCACGATCGCCCGGTCGCCGAGCCCGAGCGACGCCTGCACGCCCATGACGGCGGCGACCTCCTCCGGCGTGTCGACGCGCCACGGCACCGGGAAGCCGGAGTCGGCGAGGTAGAAGCCGGGGAACCGGTCGGTCCCGTACCCGAGCACGGCCACGTTCAGCGTCTCCAGGCGCTCGAGCGTGGCTCGGACGTCGAGGATCGACTTCACCCCGGCGCAGACCACGGCGATCCCCGTGGCGGCGAGCGTGGTGAGGTCGGCCGACTCGTCCCAGCTCTCCCGCGCCTCGCGGTGCACGCCGCCCAGGCCGCCGGTGGCGAACACGCGGATGCCGACGTGGGCGGCCAGGTGGGAGGTCGAGGCGACGGTCGTGGCCGCCGAGCCGCCGCCGGCGATCACCGGCGCGAGGTCGCGCAGCCCGGCCTTGGCGAAGCCGACGCCGAGCGCCATCGCCTCCAGCGCGCCGGCGTCCAGCCCCACGCGGGCCTCGCCGTCGACCACGGCGATGGTCGCCGGGACGGCGTCGTGCTGCCGCACGACGCCCTCCAGCTCACGCGCGACCTCGAGGTTCCGGCCGCGCGGGAGCCCGTGCGCGATCAGGGTGCTCTCGAGCGCCACGACGGGTATTCCGGCAGCAAGCGCGTCGGCGACCTCGGGGTCGATCCGGACCTTCAGGAGCACGATTGGTCGGATCGTAGACCCGTCCATCCGTTGAGTACCCCGTTGAGTGGTGGTCTTGCAGGCATTACGCTCTTCCACGTTGGACGCCAACGGAGTCGACGAAGTCCCGTCAGGGCACTGGACACGCCGGCGGGATAGCCTCCTCGTCGCCGGTCAGTCGATGCTGCTCGCAGCCAGCATCGCTGGGGCGGCATATTGGACCACGCCCGACGACTGGCGGCCGTGGTCGCTCTTCGCCTCCCTGCTGGCCCTGGCGCTCGTCGGGCAGTTCCTGTCCGTGCGCACGGGCGCCGTGCAGATCGGCCCCGCGTTCGTCTCCACGGCGCTCGCCATGGTGCTGCTCGGGCCGGCCCCCGCGGCGCTCATCGCGGTCTCCGCCGTGCTCGCCTGGTCGGTCAAGGCGCGCACCCCGGCCCCGCTCGTCTTGAACAACGTCGTCGCCCTCACGACCTATCCGGTGGCCGGGGCGCTCCTTTTCAAGGCGTTCGGCGACCCCGGAGAGGAGCAGATCGCCCAGTTCTCGACCGCCGGGATCGTCTTCGGCGTCTACCTGTTCACGAACTTCGTGAACTTCCTGCTGATCGTGGGCTACCTGTGCGTGCGCGACCGCGCGAGCCTGGTGGCCGCGATCCGGCGGCTGTACCTGCCGGTCGTGCCGTGGGAGGTGGCGACCGGCACGCTCGCCGCGGGCACCGTGCTCGCCTATCAGGAGGTCGGCCTCCTCGCGGTGGCGATGCTCTCGGTGATCCTCATGGCCTACCGCTACCTGCTCGGCTCGGTGGTGGACGCCCAGGCCCAGCGCGACGAGCTGCGCGCGCAGGTGCAGGAGCTGGAGGCGCTCCATCACGGCGTGATCCGCGTGATGGTCGAGACCCTCGGCATGCGCGACCGCATGACCGCGCGCCACTCCGCCGCCGTCGCGCGCTTCGCGAAGGCCACCGCCGCCGCGGCCGGGCTCTCGGCGCGCGACCAGGAGCTCGTCCACACCGCCGGGCTCCTGCACGACATCGGCAAGTTCACCTTCCCGGACCACACGCTCACCGGCGTCCGCCTCACCGAGGAGGACTGGGAGCTGATCCGCTCGCACCCGCAGCGGGGCGCGGACATCGTCGGCCGCGTGCACGGCTACGCGGACGTCGCGGAGATCGTCCTGAGCCACCACGAGCGCATCGACGGCCGGGGCTATCCGCGCAACCTCGCCGGCGAGGAGATCCCGGAGCTCTCGCGGATCCTCGCCGTGGCGGATTGCTTCGACGTGATGACGGCGCGCGACTCGTATCGCACGCCGATGGGGTTCGAGGACGCGATCGTCGAGCTCCGGCGGGTGGCCGGGACGCAGCTGGACGCGCGTTTCGTCGAGATCTTCGTCGGGGTCGTGATGGGGTCCGGTGTGGACTTCCGTCACGCGGACGACCGCGATCTCGAGACCGAGCTGCAGCGGCAGGCGCCGCGCTTCCCGGCTGCTCGTCCTGCGCGGCGCTAGAGCGCGCGCAGGGGTTCTCGCACCAGCGAGGAACTAGTGGTTCCAGCCCATTTTCCCTGCTCCTTCCGGGTTTTCGGAGCGCCGCTCGCGCTCTCTTGACCCTCTTGTCGGACGGACCTTCGCGCCCTTGAGGCGCCGATTCCCCCGCACGGGGGCTTGCGCCTTGACAACCTCGATGAGAGGGTTCAACGCCACTGCAAGGCGGTCAAGGAGGATCAGGTGCGGCGGGTCGTATTGGGTGCGGTGCTGTGGGCGATGGGACTGCTGCTCGCGCCGGGTGCGGCACAGGCCGGGACGGCGTTCACGATTCCCGGCAGCCCGGTCATCGTGTACGAGGCTGCCGCCGGTGAGAGCAACGACCTCGAGGTCGCGGTCGGAGGGTCTGGCGTCGTCTTCGCAGAGAACGACATCGCGGCGACGCTGGGACCTGCCGGGGAGTGCCTGCCCGCCGGGCCGAAGCAGGTGACGTGCCCACTCATCACCGACCCACCCGGCCCGGCCGGGCCGATTCCCATCTCGCTGATCCAGGCCTCTCTGCTGGACGGGAGCGACGAGCTCGTCGCCACGAGCAACCCGCTCTTCTTCCAGGTCTTCGGCGGCGCAGGAGCGGATACGCTCACCGCGGGCATCGGTCCGCAGTCGTTGGACGGCGGCCCGGACGCGGACACGCTGATCGCCGTCGCCGCCGGAGGCGACAGCTTCATCGGCGGCACCGGCACGGACCTCGTCAACCTCTCGGCACGGGCCGGCGCGATCCGGATCGGCGTCCCGTCTGCGACCGACAGCGTCGCCACCGCCGAGCGCGTCATCGGCGGCAGCGCCGACGACGTGTTCCGGCTGTCCCCCGCCGGTGAGCGGATCGAGGGCGGCGGCGGCACCGACTCGGTCACGTACGAGGACCGCGGGGCGACCGTGGCGGTCACCGCCGACCCGGACGGCGTCGCCGACGACGGCGCACCCGGGGAGGGCGACAACCTCATCTCGATCGAGAACCTCCGCGGCGGCTCCGGCAACGACGTCCTCGGCGGGACGACGGGCACGAACATCCTCAACGGCGGCCCCGGCGTCGACACCGCGACCTACGCCGGCCGGGTGGAGCCGATCACGGCGGACCTCGACGACGTGGCCAACGACGGAGCAGGGAGCGAGAACGACCTGCTCCAGGGCTTCGAGTCGCTCACGGGCGGCAGCGGCAACGACTTCCTGACCGGCTCGCCCGCGCCCAACACGCTGTCCGGCGGGCCCGGCAACGACGTGCTCGACGCCGGCGACGGCACGGACACGCTGCTGGGCGACGCCGGCAACGACCAGCTCATCGGCGGTTCGGGCGTCGACGGCTATGCCGGCGGCGAGGGCGACGACAACCTCACGGCCTTCGACGGCCTCGCCGAGAGCCTGGACTGCGGCGGCGGCACCGACGGCGCCGCCGTCGACGTCGCGGACACGCTCGCCAACTGCGAGAACGTCCGGCGGCTCGACGAGGTCCTCGACGCCGACCGCGACGGCTCGCTCCCGCCCCAGGACTGCAACGACACGAACGCGGCGATCCGGCCCGGCGCGACCGACGTGCCGCAGAACGGCGTCGACGAGGACTGCTCGGGCGCCGACGCCGCGTTCGAGCGGGTCCGGGCGACGGTCAAGAACGGCTGGCGCTTCAACGACGTGTTCACGCAGGCGACGACGTTCACCGTCAAGGACGTGCCGGCCGGCGGCACCGTGCGCCTGAAGTGCACGCCGCCCAAGGGCAAGAAGAAGGCCTGCCCGTTCAAGACGCGCACGCGCGACTCCGCGAACGGCACGAAGAAGATGAACCTCGTCAAGAGCTTCAAGAAGAAGAAGCTCCCGGTCGGCACGAGGATCGAGGTCAAGATCTCCAAGCGCGACTTCATCGCCAAGGTCGTGCGGTTCACGACCCGCAGCGGGAAGGTCCCGAAGTCCAAGACGCTCTGCCTGGAACCGGGGAAGAAGAAGCCCGGGAAGTGCTGACGCATCCGGGCGCCCGTCCGCGCTGAGCGGGAGGTAGTCTCCGCCGCGACAGGCCGTCGTCGGGGGGAAAGGGAGAGGTCATGCGCGCACGCGCCGCCGTCATCGTGCTCATCACCGCGCTGTGGGGGTGCGCGCTCGCCGCGTCGGCCGCCGGGCACGGCCGCGACGCCCGCGGCGCCGGGCACTCGCTGCGAGCCGCGGTCACGGACGAGGACTTCTACTTCGTCATGGCCGACCGCTTCGAGAACGGCGACACCGCGAACGACACCGGCGGGCTCGGGAGCGACCGGCTCGTCTCCGGCTTCGACCCGACCGCCAAGGGCTTCTACAACGGCGGCGACCTGAAGGGCCTGCTCCAGCAGCTCGACTACATCCAGGGCCTGGGCACCGACTCGATCTGGCTCACGCCGAGCTTCAAGAACAAGGCCGTCCAGCTCGAGGACGGCCCCACGGCCGGCTACCACGGCTACTGGATCACCGACTTCACGCAGATCGACCCGCACCTGGGCACGAACGACGACCTGCGCGCGCTCATCGAGGCCGCCCACGAGCGGGGGATGAAGGTCTACTTCGACATCATCACCAATCACACGGCCGACGTGATCGGCTACGAGGAAAGTCCGCGCAAGGCCTACATCAGCAAGGACGACGCGCCCTACAAGACCGCCGCGGGCACCGTCTTCGACGACCGCGATTTCGCCGGCCGGAGCACCTTCCCGGCGCTCGAGGCGGACACGAGCTTCCCCGACGGCTACGCGCCCGTGCTCGAGCCGGGCGAGGAGAACCTCAAGGTCCCGGGCTGGCTCAACGACGTGACGCTCTACCACAACCGCGGCAACACGACGTTCGTCGGCGAGAACTCGCTGTACGGCGACTTCGCCGGCCTCGACGACCTGTTCACGGAGGACCCACGGGTCGTGGACGGCATGATCGACGTCTACGAGACCTGGATCCGCGAGTTCGGCGTCGACGGCTTCCGGATCGACACGATGAAGCACGTCAACGACGAGTTCTGGCAGGAGTTCGGGCCCGACGTGCTCCGCTACGCACGCGCCCAGGGCAAGCGCGAGTTCCTCATGTTCGGCGAGGTCTTCGACACGTCGAAGAGCTACACGTCGCGGTTCACCACGCAGAACAAGATGCAGGCCGTGCTCGACTTCCCGTTCCAGGCCGCGGCGCAGGGCTTCGCATCGGCCGGCAAGCCCGCCGATGAGCTCCAGGGCTTCTTCGAGGACGACGACTGGTACACCGACGCCGACTCGAACGTCTACCAGCTCCCGACGTTCCTCGGGAACCACGACATGGGCCGGATCGGCTTCTTCATCGCGCGGGACAACCCCGGCGCGACCGACGCCGAGCTGGTCGCCCGCGACAAGCTCGCGCACGAGCTCATGTACCTCTCGCGCGGCAACCCGGTCATCTACTACGGCGACGAGCAGGGCTTCACGGGCTCCGGCGGCGACCAGGTCGCGCGCCAGACGCTGTTCGCGAGCCAGGTGCCCGACTACCTCGACGACGACCTGCTCGGCACCACGGCCACGCACGCGACCGACAACTTCGTGCCCGGCCACCCGCTCTACCGGGCGATCGCCGGGCTCGACGCGCTGACCGAGCGCCACGAGGCGCTGCGCAACGGCGCGCACCAGCACCGCTACGCCGAGCCGGGCGGCACGACGGGCGTCTACGCGTTCTCGCGCATCGCCCGCCGGCAGCAGCGCGAGTACGTCGTCGCGCTCAACAACGCCGAGACGGCCAAGACCGCGGCGATCCCGAGCTTCGCCGGCCGGCGCTGGTTCAAGCGCATCTACGGCGAGGGCGGCACGTGGCTGCGCACGAACCGCGCGAAGGAGCTGACGGTGACCGTGCCGCCGCTCTCGGCGGTGGTCTACAAGCTCGACGGGAGGATCCCGCGCTCGCACCGCGCGCCGTGGATCGACCTCGCCGCGCCCGCGGCCGCCGCGGCCACGAACAGCCGCATGGAGGTGGCCGCCGACGTCGGCGGGGACTCGTTCTACGAGGTGACGTTCCAGGTCCGCAAGCGGCATGGCTGGACGTCGATCGGGACGGACGACACGGCGCCGTACCGCGTGTTCCACGACGTGTCCGGGCTGCACGCCGGCACGCGCCTGCAGTACCGGGCGATCGTGCTCGACAACCGCGGGCACGCGCGCAAGAGCCGGGCCCGCGGCGCCCGGGTGCCCGCGCCCGCGCTGACCTGGGACACGACCGCGCCCGTGGCGACCGAGGGCTCCAAGCAGCGCGACGAGGTGCTGCTGCGGCTCTTCGCCGACCCCGAGCGGGCGACGCACGTCGTCACGTTCCAGCGCAGCGTCGACGGCGGGCCGTGGGCGGCGGTCGGGACCGACTCGTCCTCGCCCGCCTACCAGCTCCGGGACGACATCGCCGGGCTGGCCGAGGGGACGACCGTGGCCTACCGGGCGATCCTGGCCGAGCCCGACGGCACCCGCGTGACGAGCGCGGTGCGGACGATCGAGGTGGCCGGACCGCCGGCCAGCACGTGGACGCTGCGCTACTGGCGCGCCGACGGCAACTACGCGGCCTGGGGCCTGCACCTGTGGGGCGACGCGGTGGATCCGGCGGTGCTCGCGCAGGTGGCGTGGGACAAGCCGTGGCCGGTGACGCGCGTCGAGGACGGCTGGGGCGTCTACGAGATCCCGCTCCAGGACGACACGCAGGCGGTCAACTTCATCATGCACCAGGCCTCAGGCGACTCCGTGCCCGACACGCGGGAGCCCGGCGGCGACCGCACGTTCGTGCCGCTCCAGTCGACCGAGGTCTGGCTGAAGGCCGGCGACACGACGATCTACACGAGTCAGCCGGCCACGCCGTAGGGGCAGCGCTCGAGGCTGCCCTCGGCGTCGCGCAGATGGGCCGTGTCGCCGTCCACGACCACGTGGGCGGCGGCCGAGCCCAGCGCGACGCCGGCGATGTAGACGGCGCCGATGCGGTGCACGTCGCGCACGTGGCCGAGCCGCTCGAGCGAGCGCGTCTCGCCGCCGACGGCGCCGCTGCCGGCGCGCAGCACGACGCGGAGGTCGTGCGACTCCGCGCGCGCCGCGAGCGTGACCCGGATGTTCTGCAGGTCGTCGCTCGTGACGGCGGCGAGCCCCATGGCGCGGTCGAGCGAGAGCCGCCGCAGCAGCGACGGGTCGGCGCCGCGGCCGATCACGACCGGCAACCCGAGCCGGCGCGCGTGGCCGACGTTCTCGCCGTCGGGCTGGTCGTCGATCGCCACGACCGAGATCCCGCACTCGCGCAGCAGCATGCACAGGCGCAGCCCGACCTGGCCGAGCCCGACGACCACGACGTGGTCGGAGCGCGGCACGGCGCGGCGCCCGAGGAGGCCGGTGAGGTTGCGCCCGATCAGGCGCTCGACGAGCCCGCCGGTGAACGCGGCCGCGAACAGCAGCGCGACGAGCATGGAGAGCGAGATCGCGAGCTTGAACCACTTCGGCCCGTCCTGCACGTCGGGGTTCGGGTCGACCGTGACGAGCGTCTTGACCGCGCCGTAGAACGCGTCGATCAGGCTCTGCTCGAGCACGATCGCCGCCGACACGGTCTCGGCCACGAGGATCAGCAGTAGCCCGATCGAGCCGAAGAAGACGAGCGCGGCGCTGCGGTCGAACGGCTTGAGGATCGCCGTGGCGAGCGCGCGCACGCGGCGTGCGCGGGTCTCCGGCAGCGCGACCTCCTCGACCTCCCCGTCGTCGCAGCGCAGGCCGTGCGGGCGGTCGCCGTCGAGGACGGCGGCGAGGTCGTCGTCGACGCACGGGCCCGCGAGCACGGGGGCGACGATGTCGGCGAGCGACGTGATCGTGATGTTCCCGATCTCCTGCTCGAGCTCGCGGCCCGCGGCCGGGTCGAAGATCGTCGCGACGATCGGCACGTCCGCGTCGAGGTGGCGCACGAGCAGGGCGGCGCGCAGCGGCCAGGCGTCGTCGCGCGAGACGACGGCGACCGCGTCGGCCCCCTCGTCCAGCGCGGACTCGAGCTCGCCGGCGTCCGGATCCTCGAGCCGCCGCACGTCGGCGCCGGCCGCGTCGAGCGCCGCGGCGGTCTCGTCGGTCAGGTCGCCCTCACCCAGCAGGAGGATGCGCCGAGCGGCCATGGGTCCGTAACCGTACCCGCGCGGCACGGAAGCATGCGTGCGCGCCGCGCGTCCTGGCCCCCATGGGACTCTTCAACCGCATGAGGGAATCGATCCCGGCCGGCGCGATGACGATGCCGTCCGCCGCCGACCGCGACGCCGTGATGGCGCCGCACCGACCTCGCCCCGTACGCGCCCGGCTCGAGCTACCCCGTCCGGATCGACCCGGACGACGCGCAGAACGTCACGTTCGGCTGAGCCTCAGCCGCCGAACCAGCCCGGCACGTCGACCCGCAGCAGCCCGGGCGGCGTGACCGCCCGCAGGTCGGACTCCAGCGCGCGGAGGCGCTCCTCGCCGAGCGTCTCCGCCCAGCCGGCGCGCAGGTCGTCGAAGATCCGCGCGGACCGGACGAGGCAGTCGGTGCCGTGCGGCGTGAGCCGGATGCGCTTGCGCCGCGCGTCGACGGGGTCGTCGTCCCGCGCGACGTAGCCCAGCCGCTCCAGCGCATCCACGGTCTTGCCCGCCGCCTGCTTGGAGATCCCGAGCCGTCGCCCCAGCTCGGCTGCGCTCACCCCGTCGGGCCCGATGGCCTGGAACACGAAGCCGTGCAGCGGCCGGACGTCGGGGTGGCCCTGGCGGGCGAGCTCCGCGTGCAGCTCGTCGATCAGCACGCGGAAGCCCAGCAGCAGCCGCAGCGGCAGCTCGAAGCCGGGTGGGTTCATTGACGAGTTCGACAACCAGGTTTACGATTACCGACAACCACGTTGTCGAACCCTACCGGAGCGCCCCGACATGCCCGTCATCCACCGCGCCGACGCGCGCCGCACCGCGACCCCCAACGCCGTCATGACCACGCTCGCCTCGCCCAGCCAGGGCGGCGCGGCGCGCTCGGTCTGGCGCGTCGACATGGAGCCGGGCGCCGGCGGCCCGGCGCATACGTTCGACGCCGAGCAGATCTGGACGCTGATCGCGGGCAGCGCGACGCTCGAGCTCGCCGGCGAGCGGCTGGCGCTCGGCGCGGGCGACACGGTCGTGCTGCCGGCCGCGGCACCGCGCCGGATCGCGACCGACGACGGGTGCGCCGCGATCGTCACCGCGCCGGCGGGCGCCCGCGCGCAGCTCGCCGACGGCACGGACCGCGGCGTGCCGGCCTGGATCGCCTGACGGGTGCTACGCGACGGGCGCGAGCGGCCCGCAGGCCAGGATGTCGTCCGCCAGCTCGGCGGCGCGCGACTCGGTCCAGCGGCCCGAGGCGACGAGGTGCTCCGTGAGCGCCTCGACGTCCGCGCGGGTCTGGCGGGCCTCGTCGGCGGCGGCGGCGAAGATCAGCTCGTCGATGGCCTCGCGGATGCGGGCCTGCTCGGAGTCGTGCAGCTTCGTGGGGCCGACGTCCTCCAGGGTGCGGAGGACGCGGCCGTACGCCTGTGTGCGCTCGCTGGTCATAGACGATCTCATCGTCAGGATACGTCGGTCCTTGACGGATTCCGTGACGTCGGGCACACGAACTGGACGAGTGATCCAGCGCGCTCAGAAGCCATAGGGGTCCCGCCGGACCCGGATCTCCTCGCGCTGCAGCACCTGCGCGCCGTCGCGGTCGGCGGTCGCGACCCGCGCGACGACCGTCCGCAACCTGGCGCGCCGGAAGCGGGCGCGGGACATGAAGCCCTCCGCCTCGGCCAGGCCGCCGGGATCCACTGCGACGACGCCGGTGCGCAGGAGCCGGCGGCCTCCGAGCTGCAGCTCGACGCGCAGCCGGCACGGCCGGCCCATGTCCTGGGGGCAGCCGAGCGGGATCGACACCGTATCGTCGGAGGAGCGGTCGAGCCGCCGGGCGAACGGCCCGCTGGACAGTCCGCCGTAGGGGCCGAGCGCGAGGAGCAGCCGCCCGACGGGGGAGCCTGTGCGGTCGAGCGCGCCGCAGCCGACGACGAGGTCGGGCGCGTCGGCGGTGACGCCGTCCCCGGCCCCGACGCAGGCGATCTCGTCCGCGGCGCCGTCGCGCGCCGCCACCACCGACGGCGCGCCCGCCTCCCCGCTCGTGTCGGCGATGCCGTCGCGGCCCGGACCGCCGTCGATCCGCGCCGCCCCGCCGCCGGCCTCGATCGCGTCCTCGCCCGGCCCGCCGTCGAGCACGGCGCCGTCGCCGGCGCTGCTCAGGCGGTCGGCCCCGCCGCCCGCCGCGAGGCGGTCGGCCCCGGCGCCGCCGTCGAGCCGGTTGTCGCGGTCGTCGCCCGCGAGGTCGTCCGCGCCCGCCCCGCCGCGCAGGCGCTCGACGTCGCGCCCGATCCGGTCGCGCTCGCCGGCCTCCCCGTCGTCCGCGTCGCCGGCCAGGTCGGCGTGCACGGCGCCGCTGCGCGCCGGGTAGGCCACGAGGTCGTCGCCGCGACCGCCGTGCATGCGGTCCGCGCCGTCCGGCGCCGCTCCGGCGCCGATCGCGTCGTCGCCGTCGCGGCCGGCGAGCCGGTCGTCCCCGGCGCCGCCCGTGATCGTGTCGGCGCCGGCCGAGCCGCGCACCACGTCGTCGCCGGCTCCGGGGCGCACGGCGGTCGACCCGTCGCGGGAGACGCCCCGCATGCGCAGCTCGTCGTCCCCGTCGCCGAGCGCCAGCACCGCCGCGTGGTGCTCGGCCGACACCGCGCCCCGCTGCGTGCACACGACCCGCGTGCGGGTGCGCTGCTCGCACCCCGTGCGCGCCTTGATGCCCGCGGGGTCGGTCAGGGTCGTCCGGCGGCCGTGGAAGCGCACCCGCAGGCGGTTCGCGTGTCCCGGCGCGGCCGTGTAGACGAGCCAGCGGACGGTGGTGCGGAAGTCCTCGCGGATGTCGAAGTCGCCCTCGAGCGCCGAGCGGATCGTCACGGCCCCGCCGGGTGCCGGCGCGCCCGCGCGCGCCGGCGCCGCGAGGAGCAGCGCCAGGACGGCGGCGAGCAGGAGCAGGCGCATGTCAGCCTGGACGGGGCAGGCCGTCCCTTGTTTCCCTCATAGGGTCGCCTCAGGGTGATTCCCAATGGTGGACGGCCGTCCCGGACGGCACAGTGACCGCCATGACCGACATGCCGCCCACCGACGAGCAGCCGCCCCCGACCCCGCCGCGCCCGCGCCTGACCCGCTCGAGCGACGACTCGCTGATCGGAGGCGTCGCCGGCGGGATCGGCCGTCACCTGGGCATCGACCCGCTGGCGATCCGGATCACGTTCGTGATCCTCACCTTCGCGGGTGGGGTCGGCCTCTTCCTCTACCTCGCCGGGCTCGCCTTCCTGCCGAGCGACGATCCGCACGCGGCGCCGCTGCGCTGGGGCCTCGCGCGCACGGTCGGCGTCGGCCTGCTCGTGGTCGCCGCGCTCGCGATCCTCATGCCCGGCTGGATGTGGGGACCCGAGCTGTCGCTGCTGCTCGCCGCCGGCGTCGTCGCCTACCTGCTGATCCGGGTCGTCCGCGACGACGGGGCCGACCACATCGGCCGGCTCGCGGCGCGGATCGCCATCGGCGTCGTGCTGCTCGCGCTGGCCGCCGGCGGCTTCACGGCCGCGGCCGCGGGCTCCGCGCTCGGCGGCGGCGTCGTCATCGCCGGCCTGATCGTGGCCTGCGGCATCGGCCTCGTCGGCGGCGCGTTCCGCGGCGGCGCGCGCTGGCTGATCGCCCCGGCGATCGTGCTCGCCCTGCCGCTCGCCGCCGTCGCGGCCACCGATCTCGACGTGCGGGGCACGTGGGGCGAGCGCACGTTTCGACCTGCCTCGACCGCCGACCTGGACCGGGGATACGAGATGGGGGTCGGCGAGATGATGGTCGACCTGCGCGACGTCGAGCTGCCCGCCGGCCGCACCGACCTGCACCTCGACATCGGCCTGGGCGAGATCCAGGTGCTCGTGCCCGACGACATGTGCGTGACCACCGAGGCGAAGATCGGCGTCGGGGCGATCGACACCGGTGACGGCGAGCAGGGCGGCGTCGACCTCGACATCGAGGACGACGCGCGCGTCACGCCCGGCACGCGCCATCTGCACCTGATCACGGACGTCGGCGTCGGCGCGGTGCGGGTCGGCGACCGCGACACCGCCTTCGACGCCTTCGACGGCTTCGACCGCAACGACATGGACGTCCGGCCGGGCACGAGCTTCGCCGCCTGCGAGGGGGCCGCGTGACCCCGCGGCCCGGCTTCGACCCGGCCTCGCTGGCCGCCGGCGTGATCCTGATCGCGCTGGGCGGCCTGCTCATGCTCGACCAGACCGACGTGCTCGACCTCAGCATCGCCTACATGCTCCCGGCGGTGGCGGCCGCCGTCGGCGGCATCCTCCTCGTCTGCGGCCTCGCCGGCCCGCCGCGCGGACCCTCCTGACGCGGTGCGAACATCCGTGTCGGTGACGCACCCGGAGACGACGCGACCCGCGCCGCTGCGCCGCGACCCCGCGGGCGCGATGCTCGGCGGCGTCTGCGCGGGGCTGGCGCCGCGGCTCGGCGTCGACCCGCTCGTGCTGCGCATCGGCTTCGGCGTCATCGCGCTGGCCGGCGGCGTCGGCGTCGCGCTGTACCTCTTCTGCTGGGCGGTGATCCCGCCCGGCGCCCGCACGCCGTCCCGCGGCCGGGCGCTCGCCGCCTCCTTCGGCGGGCGCGAGCGCTGGCAGGTGGCGGGCGGGATCGTGCTGCTGACGCTCGCCGTGCTGCTGCTGTTCCGCGCCTGGGGAGTGTGGGTGGGGGACGTCGTCGTGTGGCCGCTCGCGCTGCTGTCCGGCGGCGGCGCCCTGATCTGGCGCCAGTCGCAGCGCACCACGGTGGTGGAGCCGCCGCCGCGCGAGCGCGCGCTGCCGGGCGGCGGCGCCGGGCGCCCCCGCCGCGGCCTGCGCCTCAGCCGCCCGTCGATCGGCTTCGTGACGCTCGGCGCGAGCCTGGTGGTCGGCGCCGCCCTCGTGTTCCTGTGGCTCAACGGGGCGCTGACGCCCGATCGCGACGTCACGCTCGCCGTCTTCGTCGTCCTGGTGGCGATGACGGTGATCCTCGCTCCGTGGTGGCTGCGGCTCGGCCGCGGGCTGACCGAGGAGCGCGCCGAGCGCATCCGCACGCAGGAGCGCGCCGAGCTGGCCGCCCACCTGCACGACTCCGTGCTCCAGACGCTCGCGCTGATGCAGAAGCGGGCGTCGGACCCGCGCGAGGTCGCCGCGCTCGCCCGGCGCCAGGAGCGCGAGCTGCGCGCCTGGCTCAACGCCGGCTCGCGGCCGGATCGCGGCGAGTCGCTCGCCGCCGCCCTCGAGGCGGCCGTCGCGGAGATCGAGGACGCGCACGGCGTCCCGGTGGAGGTGGTCGCGGTCGGCGACCGCCCGCTCGACGAGCGCGCCGGCGCGCTCGTCGCGGCGACGCGCGAGGCGGTGCTCAACGCCGTCAAGTTCGCCCCGGACGCCGCGATCAGCGTCTACGCCGAGGTGCAGGGCGACCGCGTCGAGGTGTTCGTGCGCGACCGCGGGCCGGGCTTCGACCTCGCCGCCGTGCCGGCCGACCGGCGCGGCCTGCGCGAGTCGGTGCTCGGCCGCATGGAGCGCCACGGCGGCCGCGCCGAGATCCACACCCGGCCGGGCGCGGGGACCGAGGTCGAGCTGGTGATGGACCCGTGAGCGGCCTCCCGCGCGTCGTGCTCGTCGACGACCACGGCCTGTTCCGGGCCGGCGTCCGCGCCGAGCTGGACGGCCTGGTCGACGTGGTCGGCGACGCCGGCGCGGTCGGCGAGGCGATCGAGTGCATCGTGGAGTCCGAGCCCGACGTCGTGCTGCTCGACGTGCAGATGCCCGACGGCGGCGGCGTCGAGGTGATCCGCGGCGTGGTCCCGCGGCGCCCCGCCGTGCGCTTCCTGGCGCTCAGCGTCTCCGACGCCCCCGACGACGTGATCAGCATCATCCGCGCGGGCGCCCGCGGCTACGTCACGAAGACGATCTCCGGGCCCGACCTGGCGGACGCCGTGCGCCGCGTGGCCGGCGGGGACGCCGTCTTCTCGCCGCGCCTGGCGGGGTTCGTGCTCGACGCGTTCGCCGGCGGGCCCGAGGCCGCCCCGGCCGTCGCCGACCCCGAGCTCGACCAGCTCACCGCGCGCGAGCGCGAGGTCCTGCGCCACATCGCGCGCGGCTACCTCTACAAGGAGATCGCGGCGCGCCTCGGCATCTCCGCCAAGACGGTCGAGGCGCACGTGTCCGCGGTCCTGCGCAAGCTCCAGCTGTCCAACCGGCACGAGCTGAGCCGGTGGGCGGTGGAGCGGGGATGGCTGCAGCCCTAGTGTCGCCGCTGGAGGCCCTGCACGAGGAGATACGGAGCCATCGCGGCTGCGGCTTCGCGATCTGCGAGGAGGCGACCCACATCGTGCCCGGCGAGGGCAGCCCGACCGCCGGCGTGGTGCTCATCGGCGAGGCGCCGGGGCGCATGGAGGACGAGCTGGGGCGCCCGTTCGTGGGGCGCTCGGGGCAGCTGCTCGACGAGCTGCTGGCCGCGGCGGGGCTGGCGCGCGCCGACGTGTTCATCACGAACGCGGTCAAGGCGCGGCCGCCGGGCAACCGCGACCCGAAGGCCGCCGAGGTCGCCCACCACCGGCCCTGGCTGGAGCGCCAGCTCGCGCTCATCCGGCCGGAGGTGGTGATCCCGGTCGGGCGCCATGCGCTCGCGCACTTCGCGCCCGGCCGGAAGATCACCGAGGTCCACGGCGCCGTCCTCGCCGCCGGGGACTGGCGGCTGGTGCCGTGGCTGCATCCCGCGGCCGCACTGCGCAGCCCGGGCCTGCGGGAGACGCTGTTCCAGGATGCCCGGGCGCTGCCGGGCATCCTGGAGGCAGCGCGGGGCTAGCCGACGATCTTGAGCGCCTTCTTGCTCGTGATCGTCTTGCCGCCGGCGGTGTAGCGCACGCGCGCGGTGGCGGCGAGCTTCTTGTCGGCGTCCTTGGCCAGCTTGACCCGGGTGTTCCGGTTCAGCTGGATCCTGTAGATCTTGGTCTGGCCGGGCTGCATGTCGATCGCGATCCTGCCCACGACCTTCTTGCCGCGCAGGATCGCGGCGTTGCCCTTGCAGGCGACGCCGCCGGCGGGGCAGGTGATGCGCAGCTTCGCCTTGCCGCCCTTGACCTTGAGCTTCTTGGAGACGAACGCGACCTTCTTGGCCGCGCCGCCGCCGCCGTTCTCGACGTTGGTCACCTGATCGTTCGCGTCCGTGGTGGCCGTGTCGGTGCCGGCCGCGCCGTCGATCACGTCGACCGCGCCGTTCTGGGCCTTGATCGTGTCGTTGCCGTCGCCGAGGTTGGCGTCGACCTTGATCAGCGCGCCGAGGCCGCCGTTGACCTCGACGGTGTCGTCGCCGGCGTTCGTGTTGAGGTCGAGCGTCTCGGTGGTGGCGATGTCGAGGAAGAACGGCGCGGCGTTGTCGCGGGTCGCGGTGACGCGCTGGCCCTGGGCGGTGACGATGAAGTGCTCGTTGCCGGCGCCGCCGTTGTCCACGGCCGTGTCGTTGCCGGCGTCCCCGTCCATCGTGTCCGAGCCCTCGCCCGGGTTCCAGATCATGGCGTCGTCGCCCTCGCCGCCGATCATCCTGTCGTTGCCCCTGGCGCCGACGATCGTGTCGTTGCCGGCGCCGCCGTCGAGGGTGTCGCCCGCGTCGGTGCCGCCGAGGCTGTCGTTGCCGTTGCCGCCGCTGATCGTCGGGACGACGAGGCCCGCCACGCCGGTCTGGCCGGTGACGACGTCGTTGCCGTCGTTGAGGTTGAGCTGGAGCTTCTCGACCTCGATGTCGAGCGTGAAGGCGCCCGCGGACGTGCGCGAGACGTCGACGCGGGTGGCGTCGCCGGCCTTCGGCTTGATGTCGAACGTCTCGTCGCCCGTGCCGCCGTTGTCCACGACGGTGTCGACGCCGAGGTCGCCGTCCATGACGTCGGAGCCCTCGCCCTGGTTCCAGACGATCGAGTCGTTGCCGCCGAAGCCGTGGACCTCGTCGGCGTTGCGGCCGGGCGTGATGGCGTCGCCGAACTCGGTGCCCCAGACGGTGTCGTCGCCGCCGCCGAGGTTGATCACCGGCGTGGCGTTCGCCGCGGCGAGGCCGAGCCAGTCCTTCCGCAGGACGCCGCGCAGGTCGACGACGTTCTTGTTCGTGTTGGCCTGCGTGTTGTCGGCCTCGGTGACGGTGAGGCTCGCCGACGCGGCGCAGCCGGTCTGCTGGGCGGGCGGAGCGCCGTCACGCAGCGGATCGGCGCCGTTGAACTGGACGAAGCCGCCGACGCACTCGAGCTTGTCCAGCGTGTCGGCGCCGGTCACGGTGATCGCGAGCGCGTCCGTCGCCGTGTTGTAGTCGGCCGTCGACGCGCTCGCCGTGCCGGCGACGCCGAACGTGGCCACGCCGGCGAGCAGGGCGACGCGCGCCTTGCGGGAGGGGAACTGCATGCGGAATTGGCTCCTTGAAGTGGGGAAGGGGACCGTCTGAGGCCAAGGACGCCCCTTCCCCGTCCTTCATTCCCTGGCAGGTTCGCTACGGCGCCGGGGCGGCCACGGCGGGGGCCGCGGCCGGGCGGCCCGCGAGCAGGTCGGCGGCCCGCTCGCCGATCATGATCGACGCCGCGTTGGTGTTCCCGCGCGGCACCGCCGGCATGACGGACGCGTCGGCCACGCGCAGTCCCTCCACGCCCTGCACCCGCAGCTCCGCGTCGACCACCGTCCCGATCGCGCAGGTGCCGACCGGGTGGTAGAGGCAGTGGGCCACCGCCCGGACGTGCGCGCGCAGGTCCGCCTCGGCGTCGGACGCCGGCGCCTGGTAGGGGTCGGTCCCGTGGCGGGCGATCGCGGGCTGCGCCGCGATCTCCAGCAGCAGCCGCTGGGCGGCGAGCATGCTCGTCCAGTCGCGCTCGCCGTCGAGCCAGCGGGTGACGATCGCGGGCTTCGCCGCCGGGTCGGCTGAGCGCAGGCGCACCTCGCCGCGCCCCTCCGGCTTGAGCACGCAGGCGCCGACCGACCACGCGTGCTCCGTGGGCGGCAGCAGGCCCTCCTCGGCGAACATCACCGGCGCCATGTGGAACTGCACGTCGGGCGCGTCGAGGCCGTCGTGCGTGCGCCAGAAGCCGCCGGCCTCGGCGATGTTCGACGTCAGCGGGCCGCGGCCCTCGCCCTGCAGCAGCGCGACGTTCTCCGCGCTCTCGGCGGTCATCAGCGACTCGGTGCCGGTGCGCACGATCAGCCCCGCGTTGACGTGATCGGACAGGTTGGCGCCGACCGCGGGCAGGTCGACGCGCACGTCGAGCCCGTGCTCGCGCAGATGCTCCGCCGGGCCGATGCCGGACAGCTGCAGCAGCTGCGGGCTGTTGTAGGCGCCCGCGCTGAGGATCACCTCGCGCTCCGCGCGCAGGGGCTGCGCGACGCCGTCCAGGACGACCTCCACGCCGGTCGCGCGCCCGCCCTCGACGATCACCCGCGTGGCGAGCGCGCCCGGCATGAGCGTCAGGTTCGGCCGCGCGAGCGCCGGGTGCAGGTAGGCGACCGCGGCCGAGCAGCGCATCCCGTTGCGCTGGGTGAGCTGGTAGTGGCCGACGCCGTCCTGCCCCGCGCCGTTGAAGTCGTCGTTGGCCGGCAGGCCGCTGTCGACCGCCGCCTGCACCCAGGCCTCGGCGAGCACGTGCCGCGACCGCCCGTCGCTCACGCTCAGCGGGCCGCCGGCGCCGTGCAGCTCGCTCGCGCCGCGCTCGTTGTCCTCGGCCCGGAGGAAGTACGGGAGCACGTCCTCCCAGCCCCAGCCGGCGCCCCACTCGGCGTAGTCGAGCGGGTTGCCGCGGATGTAGATCATGGCGTTCAGCGACGACGAGCCGCCGAGCACGCGGCCGCGCGGCACGTACAGCTCGCGGCCGTCCAGCCCGGGCTCAGGACCCGAGCTGTAGTCCCAGTCGAACGGCGTCCGGTAGAGCTTGGAGAACGCCACGGGGATGTGGAGCGCGTCCTCGGAGTCCGGCGGGCCGGCCTCGACCAGCAGCACGCTCACGTCCGGGTCCTCGGTGAGCCGTGCGGCCAGCGCGCATCCTGCCGAGCCCGCCCCGACGATCAGGTAGTCGTGCATGGCGCCGACCCTACGCCGCCGCGCACCGTCGCGCCAGCGGTGCGCAGGAGGCCGCCCGGGCCGCGGTCGGCGAGCCCGAAGGTCGCGGGCAGCGGCGCGCCGCCCGCGAGCGCCGCGGCGACCCGCTCGGCCATCGCGGGGCCGTGCTTGAAGCCGTGGCCCGAGCCGCCGCCGAGCAGCCAGACGGTCGGGTGCTCCGGGTGCGGCGCGGCGACGAAGTGCGCGTCCGGGGTCAGCTCGTAGCGGCAGCACTTCGAGCCGCTCAGCGGCGCGTCCGCGAGCGCCGGGAAGCGCTCGGCGAGGAAGGCGCGCGCGAGCCGCTCGCTCTCCGGCGTCGCGGCGGGGAGCGCGGCGTCGGGGTCGAGCGGCGGGCCGTCGAAGTCCGGCGCCGCCTTCACGCCGAGGCCGTCGAGGTCGCGGGTGCCGTAGATCGCGCGGTCGAAGTCGACGTAGGCCGGCACGCCGTCCGCGGCCCAGGCCGGGCCGCCGTCGAAGAAGAAGAGCTCCTGCCGGGTCGAGCGGATCGGGATCGCCTCGGGGAACAGGCCGCCGAGCCACGGGCCGCACGCCCAGACCACGACGTCGCCCTCCAGCGTCCGGCCGTCGTCGAGCCGCACGCGCGCGCCGTCGGGCGCCGCGCGCGCCCGCAGCACCGTGGCGCCGTGCGCCGCGGCCCGGCGCGCCAGCGCCTGCGTGGCCCGCTGCGCGCGCAGCACGCCGGCCTCGGGCTCGTGCAGCAGGAAGGCCAGGCCGGCGGGGTCGAAGCTCGGGAACAGGCGCGCGCCGGCCTGGGGGTCGAGCCGCTCGTACGGGATCCCCTGCGCGTCGAACGTGGCCATGGTGGCCGCCTCGAAGCCGTCCTCGGCGTGGGCGAACCAGGCGAGCCCGCACTCGACGAGCAGCTCCTCGCCGCATTCGGCCTCGAGCTCGCGCCACAGCGTGCGCGCCCGGCGCGCCGACGCGGTGTACAGCGGATCCGGCCCGTGACCGCAGCGGAGCAGGCGCGACTCCCCGCCCGACGTGGCGCGCGCGTCGCCCGGCTCGAACTGGTCGACGAGCGTCACCTCGGCGCCGTCGCGGGCCAGCCGCCAGGCGAGCGACGCCCCGAACGTCCCGGCTCCGACCACGACCGTGGTGCGCATCGGCGGCACGGTAGCGGAGGCCGGCCGGGCCCCGAGCCCGGCCGGCCCCTCGTCGGGTCGGCACCCGCCAGCGTGAACGCAGATCCTGCTAACAACTTGCGGCGATGCGCGCGATCCTCGTCGCGGCCCTGCTGCTCCTGCTCGTGCCCGCCTCGGCCGCCGCCGAGCGCTACGGGCGCTCGGCCGACGGCGCGCCGCTCGAGGTCGAGCGCACCGGCGACCCGTCGGCCCCCGTCCGCATCCTCGTCGTCGGCTCGATCCACGGGAACGAGACGGCGGGGCACGCGATCGTCGAGCGCCTGCGGGCGACCGCGCCGCCCGCCGGCGTGCAGCTCTGGCTGGTGGGGACGGCGAACCCCGACGGCGTCCGGCGCGGCACGCGCCAGAACGCCCGCGGCGTGGACCTCAACCGCAACTTCCCCCACCGCTGGGCGGGCGGCGGCCGTGCGTTCGACACCTACTTCCCTGGCTCGCGGGCGGACTCGGAGCCCGAGACGCGCGCGCTGCGCCGGCTCGTCGCCGAGGTCGAGCCCGACCTGACGCTCCACTACCACCAGCACATGCGCCTGGTCGTCCTGCCGCGCGGCGCCGACCGGGCGCCGGTGCGCGCCTACGCCCGCCGCGTGGGGCTGCCCGCGCGCTACCTGCCGCGCTACCACGGGACCGCGGTCGGCTGGCAGAACCACCGCTCCCCCGGCACCACCGCGTTCGTGGTCGAGCTGCCGGCCGGTCGCCTGTCGCCGCGGGCGGTCCGCCGTCACGCCCGCGCCGTGCTGGCCGCGCGGCCCGCCGCCGCCGCCGCCGCGGCGGCGGCGCCGAAGCCGCCGATCGCCTGGGACCCGATCCCGTTCGGCCGCGACCGGCAGCGCCAGATGCGGCGCTACTCGCGCCGCCACTACGGCGACGGCAGGGCCAAGCTCGCCGCCCCCGAGGTGATCGTCGAGCACTACACGGCCTCGACGACCTACGCGTCGGCGTTCAACACGTTCGCGGGCAACGCGCCCGACGTCGAGTACGGCGAGCGCCCGGGCGTGTGCGCGCACTACCTGATCGACCGCGACGGCAGCATCCACCAGCTCGTCTCGACGCGCTGGCGCTGCCGCCACACCGTCGGGCTCAACGACACCGCCATCGGGATCGAGCACGTCGGCGTCTCGGACGCCGACGTGCTGGGACGCCCGCGCCAGCTGGCCGCCTCGCTCGCCCTCACGCGCTGGCTGCAGGGCCGCTTCGGCATCCGCACGCGCGACGTGATCGGGCACGCGGAGAGCCTCTCCAGCCCGTACCACCACGAGCGCGTCGCCGCGATGCGCAACCGCACGCACGGCGACTTCTCCCGCGCGACGATGACCCGCTACCGCCGCGACCTCTAGACCGACTTCAGGAAGCCCGAGTCGACAGCGAGCTCGGCGCCGGTCGTGCTCGCCGAGCGCGGCGACGCGAGGAACGCGACCGCGTCCGCGATCTCCTGGGGCTCGGCCAGGCGGCCCGTGGAGAGCTGCATCATCGCCGGCGCGACGGTGGCGATCACGCCGTCGTGGTCGGCGCCGGCCTTCGCGGCGATGATGTCGGCCGCGCCGCCGGCGTCCGTCCACCAGGGGGTCAGGACCGGGCCTGGGCAGACGCCGTTGACGCGCACGCCCTGCGGCGCGAACTCCTCCGAGAGCGCCTTCGTGAGGTTCATCAGCGCGGCCTTCGCGGCCGAGTAGTCCACGTTGAGCGGGCTCGGCGCGCGGCCGTTGCCCGACGAGACGTTGACGATCGTCCCGCCGCGCTCGACGAGCTGCGGGAGCGCGGCGCGGCACGCGCGCACGGCGGACAGCAGGTTGAACGCGAGCATCGTCTCCCAGTCCGCGTCGGTGCGGCTGAGGAACCCGTCGTGCGGGAGCGCGTCGCCGGGCGGCGGGCCGCCCGCGTTGTTGACGAGGACGTCGAGCCCGCCGAACGCCTGGACGGCGCGGGCGACGACCTCGGCGGGCGCCTCCGGGTCCGTCAGGTCGGCAGGGACGTGGACGAGCTCGCCCGCGAGGGCGTCGAGCTCCGGGCTGCGGCGGCGCGACGTCGCCACGACGCGCATGCCCTCCTGCAGCAGGGTGCGGGTGATCGCGAGGCCGATGCCCCGCGAGGCGCCGGTGACGACGGCGACGCGGTCATGTAGTTCGAGATCCATGCCCCTGGAACGCCCGGGGCGGCCGGAACGTGAGCGGTTCAGCGCGCCAGGCGCGCCAGCAGCGGGAACAGGAGCCGCTGCACGACGGGCGGCGGCGCGGGCGGGAAGAGCAGCGTCACCATCGCGCGATGGCGCTCGGCGAGCGCCGCCATCTGCGCGAAGGCGCGCGGCGTGCGGGGGAGGGCGCGCCGCGTCATCGCGCCGCTCTGCGACAGCGCCGCGACCTCCTCGAGGAAGGCCTGCAGGGAGGAGGGCGGGCGCACGTCGCAGCGCACGTGGGCGGGCTCGCCGCCGTCGTTGCGGTAGGCGTGCCGGGTGCCCGCGGGCACGACGACCACGTCGCCGGGAGCGGCCGTGCGCCACGCGCGCCCGGCGAGGAAGCTCGGCCGGCCGGCGAGCACGTGGAAGCGCTCCTCCATGCCGGGATGGACGTGCGGGGTCACGCCGCCGCCCGGGTCGATCCAGGTGTCGACGTGGAGCACCTCGCCGCCGTCCTCGTCCGTGCTCCGCGAGAACGCGTAGCGCTGCCTGAGTACCGGGTCCTCGATCATCCCCGGGACGGTACGCCGTTCAGTTCTCGTCCCGCTCCACCCGCGTCGCCGTGACGCCGGCGCGGACCGCCTCGAGCTGGGCCGCGAACGCGAGCCCGAGCATGAGGGCGACGGCGGAGAGGAACGTCCACAGCAGCACGGCCATCGTCCCGGCGAGCGGGCCGTAGGTGTCGCCGAAGTTCTCGCTCGCCCCGACGAACACGGCGAGGCCGCCGGTGAAGGCGAGCCACAGCACGGCGGCGAGGCCGGAGCCGACCGCGAGCCACGACGCCTCGGGCTGGCGCCGGCGCGGCGCGACCTCGAACAGCAGCGCGATCGCGGTGACCACCAGCGCGAGGGCCAGCGGCCAGCGGAGCACGTGGAACGCCGCGCCCCAGCCCGCGGCGTCGGCGAGCGTCGAGCCGGCGACCAGCAGGATCGCGGCGAGCACCGTGGCGACGCCGGCGGTGAGCATCAGCATCGCCGCCGTCGCGTACTTGCGCAGCGGCGGGCGGTCGCGCTCGACCCCGTAGATCCGGTTCGCGCCGCGCTCGAGCTGGCCGAAGGCCGTCGTGCCCGACACGAGCGTGGCGAGCCCGCCGAAGGCCAGCGCCGTCTCGCCATGCCCGCGCTGCCCGCCCTGGCGCAGGGCCTGCGTGACGAGGTCGCCGGCCGCGCCCGGCGCGAGGTCCTGGAGCACGTCGCGCACGACGCGCGTGAACGCGTCCTGGTCGAGGGCGGTCGCCAGCCCCACGAGCGTGATCAGCGCGGGGACGATGGTGAGCGCGAACTGGAAGGCGAGCGCCCGCGCGTGGCTGAAGCCGTCGGCGGCGCGGAAGCGGTCGAAGGCGTCCACGAGCAGCCGGCGGCGGCCCGTGTCGCGCAGCGTGCGGAGCGCGTCGTCGCCCTCCAGCCCGACCGTGGAGGGCACCGAGGTGGCGGTGCTCATGGCGGGAGAGCTTCGCGGATAGGGTGCGCCGATGCCGCACGCCCCCGCTCCCGTCACCGACCTCGCCTGGAGCGCCGAGCAGGCGCACGACCTCGGGACGCAGGTGCTCGACCTGTGGACGGAGTGGCTCCGGGAGCTCCCGTCGCTCCCGGTGACGCGCCAGTACACGCCGGAGACCGTCGCCCCGGCCGTCGCGCTCCCGGTGCCCGAGGAGCCGATGCCGGTGGCGGATCTCGTCGCGCACCTGCGCGAGCTGGCGTTCAACCAGTCGCTGCACCTGGGCCACCCCGGCTTCTTCGCCTACATCTGCGGCGCCGGCACCGTGCCGGGCGCCGCCACCGAGCTGCTCGCGGCCGGGCTCAACCCCTGCGTCGGCGGCTACCGCCTCGGCCCGGGCGCGGCGGAGATCGAGCTCCACCTCACGCGCTGGCTCGCCGAGCGGTTCGGGCTCCCGGAGGGCGCGGGCGGGATGATCATGACCGGCGGCGCGATGGCCAACTTCGTCGGCCTCAAGTGCGCGCGCGATGCCGGGCTCGGGCTCGCCGTGCGCGAGGACGGCGTGCGCGGGCACGGCCCGGTCGGGCTCTACGCGTCCGAGGAGGCGCACGTGGTCATCCGCCGCGCCGCCGACATGCTCGGGCTCGGCGCCGGCGCGGTGCGGGCGATCGCCGTCGACGGCGAGCAGCGGATGCGGCCCGACGCGCTCGCCGCGGCGATCGAGCGCGACGCCGCGGCGGGCGTCCGGCCGCTCGTCGTGTGCGGGACCGCCGGCACGACGACGACCGGCTCGATCGACCCGCTGCCGGAGCTCGCCGACCTGGCCGCCGCCCACGGCGCCTGGTTCCACGTCGACGCCGCCTACGGCGGGGCGGTCGTCCTCTCGGACGAGCTGCGCGGGCTCGTGACGGGGATCGAGCGGGCCGACTCGATCGCCGTCGACCCCCACAAGTGGCTCTATACGGCACAGTCGGCGGGCTGCGTCCTGCTGCGCGAGTTCGGGCGCCTCAGCGCCTCGTTCCACGCCGACGCGTCCTACATCTGGCTCGACGACGCCGCGCGGCACGGCGTCGACTTCGCGATGCACGGCCCGCAGTTCTCGCGCGGCTTCGCCGCGCTGAAGGTGTGGGTCTCGCTGCTCGCCCACGGCCGCGCCGCGTACGGCCGCCGGATCGCCCACGACGCGGCCCTCGCCACCTACCTCGGGGAGCTGGTGACCGCGCACCCCGACTTCGAGCTGATGTGCCCGCCGCGGCTCTCGATCTGCTGCTTCCGCTATCGCCCGGCCGGCTGGGACGGCGGCGAGGAGGCGCTCGACCGGCTCAACGAGCGGCTGATGACCGCGATCCACGCCGACGGGCGCGTGTTCTGCTCCAACGCCGTGATCGGCGGGCGCTTCGGCCTGCGGGCGTGCATCGTGAACTTCCGCACCGAGGCGCCCGACGTCGAGCACCTGCTGGCGATCGCCGCCGAGCTGGGCGAGCTCGAGCAGCAGCGCGGCGTGGCCTGAGGGCGGCAGGATGAGCAGGAGCTGACCGCGCGCGTCTCGCGCTCCGTGGCCGCGGGTAGGGGCGCGCGATGACGACCTTCGGCTACACGATGATGTGCGAGCAGTCCCGGCCGGACCAGCTCGTGCGCGACCTGGTCCGTGCGGAGGAGTGCGGCTTCGACTTCTCGGTGATCAGCGACCACTACCAGCCGTGGCTGGAGTCGCAGGGGCACTCGGGGTACGCGTGGTCGATCCTGGGCGCCGCCGCGCAGGCCACCGAGCGGATCCCGCTCATGACCTACGTGACCTGCCCGATCCTGCGGTACCACCCCGCGGTGGTGGCCCAGAAGGCGGCGACGGTGCAGATCCTCTCGGGCGGCCGGTTCCGGCTCGGGCTCGGCGCGGGGGAGAACCTCAACGAGCACGTGGTCGGGAAGCGCTGGCCGGCGGTCGGCGAGCGCCACGAGATGTTCGCCGAGGCGGTCGACGTCATCGGCGCGTTGTTCGACGGCGGCAACGTCAACCTGCGCGGCAAGCACTTCGACGTCGAGTCGGCGCGGCTGTGGGACCTGCCCGACGAGCGGGTGCCGATCGGCATCGCCGTGTCAGGGGCGGAGTCGTGCTCGTTGGCGGGCCGCAAGGCCGACCTGATGATCGCGACCGAGCCGAAGCCGGAGCTGGGAGAGATGTTCGACGCCGCCGGGGGGAGCGGCAAGCCGCGTGTCGGGCAGATCGCGATCGCCTACGACGAGGACCGCGAGCAGGCCGTCGAGCGCGCGCACGACCAGTTCCGGTGGTTCGGGCTCGGCTGGAAGGTCAACACCGACCTGCCCGGGCCGTCGTCGTTCGAGGATGCGACGCAGTTCGTCGCGCCCGAGCAGGTCGCCGCTCAGGTGCCGTGCGGGCCGGACGTCGAGGAGCACGTCGAGAAGATCAAGCCGTTCCTCGAGGCCGGCTTCACCGAGATCGCCCTCGTCCAGATCGGCGCCGACCACCAGGAGGCGTTCTTCCGCTTCGCCGAGGCTGAGCTGCTGCCGGCGCTCCGGGCGCTCGCTTGAGGCATCCCCGCATCATTCGGCCGCGACGAAGGGCAGCGCGCCGAGGGTGCCGGTGAGCTCGAAGACCCGTTGCACCGTCGGGCCACCGGGCACGATCGAGAGCGCGACGCCGTCCGTGCGCGCGGTCTCGCTCCACCGCAGGAGGAGCCGCAGGCCCGTGGAGTCCATGAAGAGCAGGCGGCGAAGGTCGATGACGAGGGAGCGAAAGCCCGCGGCGTGCAGCCGCTCGAGCTGCGCGTCGAGCACGTCGGCGGTGGCGAGGTCGAGGCTGCCGACCGGCTGGACCCGGACCGACTCGCGTTCCGGGAAGACGTCGCAGCGCAGCAACTCGTCTGCTGCGGACCCGTATGACTGACGCGCGAGCATGCCGACTCCTTTCCCCGCGGATCTTCAGGGAACCTTCCCGGGAACCGCTCCGGAACCGGGACCGCTCGCCGTCATCGGCAGGCCTCGGCCCAGGGAGCCGTGACCCGCGCGCAGTGTACCCCCGATGCCGGGTCCCGGCAACGAACGGTCATTCCGGGTCGCTGCGCCCGGTCTCCGGGATCGCCTGCGTGGCGCGCGGCTCGAGCACGACCAGCTCGACCGCGAGGTCGGGATCGAAGTGGTTGTCGCTCATGAACGCGATCACGCGCCGACCGGTGAGCTCCTGGATGCCGGCGACGATCTCGGCGCGCATCGCGTCCTGGAAGAGCCGGCGGGTCTCGCGGACATGGCGGGCGTGATCGTTCTCGACGAGCATCCGCTCGCCCTTCGTCAGGGTCTCGCGCAGCACGACGGCGATCAGGTCGTCCTGCATGTAGGTCCTGGCCTGCGTCGGTCCGCGGCCGGTGTACTCGCGGGTCACGCGGATGACGAGATTGGAGATCGCGCTGCTCACGCTGCGCTGATCCTGCTGGGTTTCCATCGGCCTCCGTGGGACTCGGCAACGACGTCCCCGGCCGGGAACGCGCTCGTGCTGCTGCCGCCGTGGGTGACCCTCGCGGAGCCGCTCGCCTTGCCGCATGGATGGTCGGATGGCGCGGCCCGGGTGGACGTCGCCTCACCGATCCGCAGGCTACCGCTTCGCCGGGTTGGTCGGAGTGGGCCTCGGCGTCGTAGACTCGGCAGCGGGTGCGCGGTTGATGCGATCGCGGCTCGGGTGAGACGGTCGGAGTGCTGCTTCGCTGGTCCGAAGGGGAGGCGGTTCCGCCCGGCCATGAGGCTCCGGCGAGACCGCATGCCTGCGCACGAACCCTCCACTGCTCAGCCCCTGCCGGCATCGCGCTCGGAGGCCGACGTGCGGCGTCTTCTCGTGCGCTACCACCGCGAAGGGGACCGGTCCGCGCGGGATCAGCTCGTCGTGCGGTTCCTGCCGCTCGCCCATTCGCTGGCGCGTCGGTACCGGCACGGCGGCGAGCCGCTCGAGGACCTGGTCCAGGTGGCGTCGCTCGGCCTGGTCAAGGCGGTCGACCGCTTCGACCCGGCGCGCGAGACCGCGTTCTCGTCGTTCGCCGTGCCGACGATCGTCGGCGAGATCAAGCGCTACTTCCGGGACCGGAGCTGGTCGGTGCGGGTCCCGCGCGACCTGCAGGAGCTCGCCGTCCGCGTCCGTCGCGTCAGCGACGAGCTGGCGTCCGACCTGGGGCGGGCGCCGACCCCCGCCGAGCTGGCCGCGCAGCTCGGTGTGTCGCTCGAGCAGGTGCTGGAGGCGCACGAGGCGCTGGGGGCGCACCGCGCCGTGTCGCTCGACCGCCCGCTCACGGAGGAGACGGACGACGGCGAGCCGGTCGCCGCCCTCATCGGGACCGAGGAGCCGGGGTTCGCGCGGGCCGAGGCGGCCGCCACGATCGAGCGCCTGGCGCGCGGGCTGAGCGACCGGGACCGCGAGGTGCTCCGGCTGCGCTTCGAGCTGGACCTCACGCAGCGGGAGATCGGCGACCGCATCGGCGTCTCGCAGATGCACGTCTCGCGGATCATCCGCAGGGCCATCGCGCTGCTCCGCGACGAAGCCGGCTAGCCGGTGCGGTCACCCCTCCCGCCGTGTGACCGTCTCCAGCTGGTCGTCGAGGCCGACGAGCGCGAGCACGCGGGCCACCTGGCCGGGCACGTCGGCGAGCGCGAATCCGGCGCCGTGCCGCAGTGCGTAGTCGCGCGCGAGCAGGATCAGCCGGATGCCCGTCGAGTCCATGAACACGAGCTCGCCGAAGTCGAGCACGAGGCGGTCGCCGGGGCGCAGCGTCGTCGCGAGGAGCCGCTTGCGCGCGTGCGTCACGCTGGCCGCGTCGAGCTCGCCGGCGACGGCGATGACCACGTCGTTGCGTCGTGCGGTGGTCGGCATTGCCGCTCAGGACCGCCTCACGGGAGCCCGGTCAGCTGCTGCTCTTCTTGCCGCCCTTGCGGCCCGCCGCGGCCTTCTGCGCCTTCGAGCCGCCCTGCTTGCTGTCGGTGTTGCGCTTGCCGGAGCCGGATGCCTTGCCGCCGCGGCTGGAAGAGCCTTCGGAGTTCGCGATCCTGGCCGCCCGCTCCTTGCTCATCCCCTTCTTCTTGAGGCCCTCGTACTGCTTGTCGTCCTTGACGCTCGGGCCATGGTCCTTCGCCATGTCGTCACTCCTCGTGTCTCGAGAACGCGTCGATATGGGACTACCCACGGGCGAGCGCGTGCACGCGCCGCAGGTGACGGCTCACGCGGACGGCCGCCCCGGCACCGACACCCCCGACTCGTAGGCGAGCACCACGGCCTGCACGCGGTCCCGCAGTCCCAGCTTCATGAGCACGCGGGCGACGTGGGTCTTGACCGTCGTCTCGCTCACGATCAGCTCGGCGGCGATCTCCGCGTTGGAGAGCCCGCGGGCGACGAGCTTGAAGACCTCGAGCTCGCGCGCGGTCAGCTCGTCGAGCCCCTTCGGCGGCGTCGAGGTGGCCGGCGCGGCGCTGGCGAACTCCTGGATCAGCCGCTTGGTGATCGACGGGGCGAGCAGCGCCTCGCCCCCGGCGACCACGCGGATGCCGGCGGCGAGCTGCTCCGGCGGGACGTCCTTGAGCAGGAACCCGCTGGCGCCGGCGCGGAGCGCCTCGTAGACGTACTCGTTGAGGTCGAACGTGGTGAGCATGAGGACGCGCACGGGCGGCTCGGCGCCGAGCGCGACGACCTGCCGCGTCGCCTCGATGCCGTCGAGCTGCGGCATGCGGATGTCCATCAGCACGACGTCGGGCTTGAGCCGGCGGGCCTTCTCCACGGCCTCGGCGCCGTCGGCGGCCTCCCCGACCACGTCGAGGTCGTCCTCGGCGTCGAGGATCATCTTGAAGCCGGCGCGGACGAGGGCCTGGTCGTCGGCGATCAGCACGCGCACGAAGCTCATGCGCGCGCCCCCGCGGTCAGCGCCGCGTCCTCCTCGCCCTCCAGGGGCAGGCGGACGTGGACCTCGAAGCCGCCGCCGCCGCGCTGCCGCCCGGCCCGCAGCTCGCCGCCGTACATCCGCACGCGCTCGCGCATGCCGACGAGACCCTGGCCGCTGCCGGACAGGCGGACGTTGTGGGCGCCGTCGCCCTGGTCTGCGACCCGGACCTCCACGGCGTCGGCACGGTAGTGCACGTGAACCTCCGTGGGGGCGCCGCCCCCGTGCTTGATGACATTGGTCAGCGCCTCCTGGACGACGCGGTAGGCCGCGAGGTCGAGCCCGGCGGGCAGCTCGCGCTTCTCGCCGTCCACCGACAGCGAGACGGGGACGCCGGCGAGCCGCGTGCGCTCCACCAGGGCGTCGAGCTCGTGCAGCGTCGGCTGCGGCGCGCGCTCGGCGTGCTCCCCTGCGTGCAGGACGCCGAGCAGCGTGCGCATCTCGACGAGCGCCTCGCGGCCGGTGCGCTCGATCAGCTCGGCGGCCGCGACCGCCCGGGCCGGGTCGCGGTCGAGGATCCGCCGCGCGCCGCCGGCCTGCACGACCATCATCGAGACGGAATGCGCCACGACGTCGTGCATCTCGCGCGCGATCCGGCGGCGCTCCTCGGCGACCGCGCGGGCGGCCTCGCCCTCGCGCGCCTCGCCGGCCTGGACGGTGACCTCGTGCAGCTCGGCGGTCAGGCGCGAGCGGCTGCGCACGACGCGGCCGGCGAACCAGAACGTGCTCGCGAACGCACCGGGGAAGAACAGGTCGCCCCAGACGCGCGTCTCGATCTGCAGCACCGAGACGGCGAGCCCGGCCCACATGAGCGCGAGGCCGAGGAGCGCGGGCCGCAGCGGGAGCCGGTTGCCGATCGCGTAGGGGAGGATCCACAGCGTCAGGAAGGGCGTGGTCATCCGGTCCGGCGCCGACCCGGTGACGGACAGGAACACGACCCCGGCGAGCCACAGGGCGGGTGCGGCGAGCGGCCGGACGCGGCGCAGCAGCATGGTCGCGCTGACGGCGAGCACGCCGAGCACGGCGGCGACGGAGCGCAGGTCGTCCGTCGCCAGCACCTCGACCGTCCCGCCGAGCGCCAGCAGGCCGGCGAGCACTCGGTCCCAGATGAGCGGGTCGATCCTGCGCAGCCGCCGGATCACGCCGACGCCTCCACGGGCAGGCGGGCGGCGACGCGCCAGCCGCCTTCGGGCCTGGCGGCGGCGCTCAGCTCGCCGCCGTAGACGGCGACGCGCTCGCGCATGCCGAGCAGGCGTCGCCCGGCGCTCGCCCCGTCGTCGGCCACCACGACCACGACGTCGGCGTCGCGGTAGCGGATCGACACGTCGGCGCGGCCGGCGTGGCCCCCGTCGCGCGCCGCGTTCAGCGCCTCCTGGACGAGCCGGTAGGCGGTGAGGTCGATGCCGGCGGGCAGCGCGCGCGGCGGGCCCTCGGTGTGCAGCCGGGTGGGCAGGCCCGCGGCGATCGCCCGCCGCACGAGCCCTTCGACGTGGACGAGGCTCGGCTGCGGCGCGAGCGCGAGGTCCTCGTCCTGCCGGCGCAGCACGCCGAGCAGGCGGCGCAGCTCGGTGAGCGCCTCACGGCCCGTCGACTCCGCGGTGGCGAACGCGGTGCGCGCCTGCTCGGGATCCTTCACCGCGAGCCGCCGGGCGGCGCCCGCCTGGATCGTCATCGCCGAGATCGCGTGCGCGACGACGTCGTGCAGCTCGCCGGCGATCCGGGTGCGCTCCTCGAGGGCGGCGGCCTCGGCCTCGGCGGCGCGGTCGCGGTCGAGCTCCGCGGCCTTCTCCACCAGCGCCTGGTTGAGCTTCTGGCGGTTGCGCATGAGCTGGCCCAGGACGAGCGGGCCGCCGACCGCGATCAGGTTCGAGAAGACGTAGGACTGCACCTCGTCGGCGTACAGGTCGATCGAGACCGCCCACGTGGTGAGCGCGAAGCCGACGCCGCCGACCGCCCATACGCGGCGCCCTTCGAGCTGCATGCCCGCCGTGAACGCCACGAGCAGGATGGCGAAGAACGGGCCGCCCATGTGGTCGGTCAGGTCGGGCCCGACGTAGTTCGCGAACACGAAGCCCGACCAGCCGAGGGGTGCGGCGACGAGCGGCGCGCGGCGCCGCAGGGCGACCGCGACGCCGTCGATCCCGGCGAGGGCGACGCCGAGGAGGATGCGCGAGCCGCGCAGCTCGGACGCGAGCAGCACCTCGGCGAGCACCTCCAGCCCGACCACGAGGCCGAGCAGGGCGTCGAGCCGCCGCGGCGGGAGCGCGCGCAGGCGGTCGAGGACGCGGCGGACGGGCATGCGACCGCATTGTGTCGCGCCCGCGCGGGGGCATCGTCCTCCGGCTTGACGATCGCGGGGTCATCCGCGAGGAGGACACGGGCTCATACCCCCGTCGTCGCACGATCGCCCCAGCGACCGACGACACGCGACGCGGGGACGGCGAAGGTCCCGTCCCATGAGGACCTGGACCGCGACCAAGCGCATCGACGCGGAGCCCGCCGCGGTGCTCGGCGTGCTGACCGACACGGACGCCGTGCGGCGCTGGTCGCCGGTCCCGTTCGACCTCGACGACGACGCCGACCGGCTCATCGCCGGCGCCCGCATGCGCGTGTCCGGCCAGCTGGTCGGCAAGCGGGTCCGTTTCGACGTCCAGGTCCATGAGGCCGGCGACGGCCGCCTCGCGCTCACCGCGAGCGGCCCCGTCGCCTTCGACGTCGCCTACGAGGCGCGGGCGGCCGGCCGCGGCATGAGCGACGTGTGCGCCTCCGTCTCCCTTCGCTCCTGCGGCGGCCTGTTCGGCCGCCTCGCCGAGCAGGCGACCGCCGCCCTGCTCACCGCCGGCGCGCTCGGCGTCGCCGTCGACCGCATCGCCGCCTCGGCGGCCGCCTGAATCCCACCGAAACGAGGACCCCACCACCATGACCGCGCTCACCCTGCACACCGCGCCGACCACCGCCACCGCCGTCGCCGCCCGGGCGCTCACGCGCCGCTACGGCGACGGCGAGTCGGCCGTCGACGCGCTGCGCGGCGTCTCGCTCGAGGTCCCCGGCGGCCAGTTCACGGCCATCATGGGCCCGTCGGGCTCGGGCAAGTCGACGCTCATGCACCTGCTCGCCGGGCTCGACCGCCCGACGTCGGGCGCCGTGACCGTGGGCGGCGAGGACATCACCGCGATGGGCGACCGGCGCCTCACGAAGCTGCGCCGCAAGCACATCGGGTTCGTCTTCCAGTCCTTCAACCTGCTCCCGACGCTGACCGCCGAGGAGAACGTCACGCTGCCGCTCGCGATCGCACGCGTGAAGCCGCCGGCGGCCGAGGTCGACGCGCTGCTCGAGCGCGTCGGGCTGACCGGGCGCCGCCACCACAAGCCGGCCGAGCTCTCCGGCGGCCAGCAGCAGCGCGTGGCCATCGCCCGCGCGCTGATCGCCCGCCCGACCGTGCTGTTCGCCGACGAGCCGACGGGCAACCTCGACTCCGCGGCGGGCACCGCCGTGCTCGAGCTGCTCCGCGACGCGGTGACGATCGACGGCCAGACGACCGTGATGGTCACGCACGACCCGCGCGCCGCCGCGGCCGCCGACCGCGTGCTCTTCCTGGCCGACGGCCGGATCGTCGGCGACCTCGCCGCCCCGACCGAGGACCAGGTCATCGCTGCGATGCGAGGCGAAGCCGGTGACGAGCCGTCAGGCGAGGCAGGTGCGACGGCGCGATGACCCGGGTCGCGCTCAAGTCCCTCGCGGCGCGCCGCCTGCGCACCGCGCTGACCGCGCTCGCGGTCGTGCTCGGCGTCGCCATGGTCAGCGGGGCGTTCACGCTCACCGACACCATGCGCGGCGCCGCCGGCTCCCTGTCGGGCGCCGCCTACGACGGCACCGACGCCGTCGTCACCGCCCGCTCCGCGTTCCAGGTGGAGGCGAGCGACTGGACGGCCAAGCGGCCGACCGTCGACGCGGGCCTGCTGGAGCAGGTCCGCGCCACCCCGGGCGTGGCCGTCGCCGCCGGCGACGTCACCGACGAGGCCAAGATCATCAAGCGCGACGGCGAGCCCGCCGGCGACGGCCCGTACTTCGGCGTCGGCTTCGACGCGTCGGTGCCGGGAGCCGAGCGGCTCACCCCGTTCCGCCTCGACGCGGGCCGCTGGGCCGCCGGCCCGCGCGAGGTCGTGATCGACGCCGCCACCGCCGAGGACCAGGACTACGGCCTCGGCGCGGCGATCCGGATCACCACGCGCGGCGTCGCGCACGAGTTCCGGGTCGTCGGCATCTCGCGCTTCGGCAGCGTGAAGTCGATGGGCGTCACCACGGCCGCGGTGTTCGACCTCCAGGTCGCCCAGCGGCTGTTCGGGCGCGGCGACCAGGTCGACGGCATCCTCGTCGCCGGCGCCGCCGGCGTTCCCGCCGCGCAGCTGCGGCGCGACCTCGGCGCGGCGCTGCCGCAGGCCCAGGTCGTCTCGGCCGCCGAGCAGGACCGCTTCACGCTCGACGGGCTGGAGGACTTCATCTCGGTCATCCGGATCGCGCTGCTGGTGTTCGGCGGCGTGGCGGTGCTCGTCGGCGCGTTCACGATCTTCAACACGCTCTCGATCACCGTCGCCCAGCGCACGCGTGAGCTCGGGCTGCTGCGGATGGTCGGCGCCGGCCGCCGCCAGGTGCTCGGCTCGGTGCTCGTCGAGGCGCTCGCCGTCGGCGTGCTCGCCTCGGTGGCCGGCCTCGTCGCCGGCCTCGGCCTGGCGAAGGGGCTCGACGCGCTGTTCGACGCGATGAAGCTCTCGCTGCCCGACGCGGGCACGGTGTTCGCGGCGCGCACGGTGATCGTCTCGCTGCTGGTCGGCACGGGCGTCACGCTGCTCGCGGGCCTGCTGCCGGCGTGGCGCGCCACGCGCGTGCCGCCGGTCGCCGCGCTGCGCGCGGCGCAGCCGGGCGCCGGCCGCGTGCGCGCTGCCCGCCCGGGCGGCGCGCGCCCTGGCCTCGCTGCTCGGCCGCCCGGCGCAGGCGCTCGGCGGCGCGGCGGGCGGGCTCGCCCGGCGCAACGCGATGCGCCAGCCCGGCCGCACGATGACGACGGCCACCGCGCTGACGATCGGCGTGGCGCTCGTCACGCTCGTCACGGTCGTCGCCGCGGGGCTGAAGGACACGACCCGCGGGTCGCTGGAGGGTCGCATGGCGGCCGACTACGTGGTCACGGGCGCCGACGGCTGGTCGCCGACCGACCCCGCGATCGGCGAGGCGCTCGCCGGCGCCGGCATGGCCGTCACGACCGTCCACCAGGACCGGGCGCTCGCGTTCGGCGAGAAGGAGACGGTCAACGCGATCCGCGGCGACGGGTGGCGCTTCGACTGGGTCCAGGGCGACGACGCCGTCGCCGCCGGGCTCGGCGCGGACGGCGCGGTGGTCGACGAGGGCTGGGCGAAGGAGCACGGCCTCGCGGTCGGCGACCGGTTCGCGCTGACCGCGGCCACGGGCACGAAGCTCGACCTGACGGTCCGCGGCATCGAGCACTCCCCGCTCATCGACATCACGGGCCTCGGCCCGGTCACGGTCGGCCCGGCAGCCTACGACCGCGCGTTCGCGAACCGGGTCAGCTTCTTCACGCTGGCCTCGGGGAGCGCCGATCCGGCGCGCGCGCTCGCCGCGTTCCCGGACACGAGGACGCGCACCACCGGCGCGTTCGTGGACGAGCAGCTGTCGATGATGGACCAGCTCCTGGCCATCTTCTACGTGCTGCTGGCGCTCGCGGTGATCGTGTCGCTGTTCGGCATCGTCAACACGCTCGTGCTGGCGACGTTCGAGCGGACGCAGGAGCTCGGCACGCTCCGCGCGGTCGGGATGTCGCGCCGGCAGGTGCGGCGGATGGTGCGCCACGAGAGCATCATCACCGCCCTGATCGGCGCGGTGGCCGGCATGGCGCTCGGGCTCGTGCTGGCGCTGGCCGTGACGTCCGCGTTCGGCGAGGAGGGCCTCTCCTTCGCCGTCCCGGCCGGGTCGCTCGTCGGCTTCGCGGTCGTCGCCGTCGTGGCGGGCGTGCTCGCCGCGGTCCTGCCGGCGCGGCGGGCGGCGAAGACCAACGTCCTCGCCGCTCTCGCCTACGAATAGCGCTTACGCGATC
Organism: uncultured Solirubrobacteraceae bacterium; assembly: GCA_963827335.1. GTDB lineage: Bacteria > Actinomycetota > Thermoleophilia > Solirubrobacterales > Solirubrobacteraceae > DASQMT01. Next base: position 175,889 of record CAWHAP010000015.1, on the reverse strand, counting down.
GAGGGCGCAGCCGGAAGATCGCGCAGGGCCGCCTCGAGATCCGACTCGGAGAACACCGGGTCCTCGAGGCGGCCCGCCAGGTAGGCGTCGTAGGCGGCGAGGTCGAAGTGGCCGTGGCCGCAGAGGCCGAAGAGGATCGTCTTCGCCTCCCCGTCCGACGCCTCCTCGATGACCGCTCTGATCGCATGCGCCGGCTCCGGCGCGGGGATGATCCCCTCCGCCCGGGCGAACCGGACGGCGGCCTCGAACGTCTCGTTCTGGCGGTAGGCCCGCGCCTCGACCCGCCCGGCCTTGACGAGCGCGCAGACCATCGGCGCGTCGCCGTGGTAGCGCAGGCCGCCGGCGTGGACGGGCGGCGGGACGAAGCCGTGGCCGAGCGTGTACATCGGCATCAACGGCGTCATCCCGACGGTGTCGCCGTAGTCGTAGGAGTAGACGCCGCGGGTGAGCGTCGGGCACGCGGCCGGCTCGGCGGCGACGATCCGGCAGTCCGACCCGGCGCGCAGGAACGGGAACACGAGCCCGCCGAAGTTCGACCCGCCGCCGACGCAGCCGATGATCACGTCGGGCATCCCGGCGCCCGCCAGCTCGAGCTGCGCGATCGCCTCCTGGCCGATGACCGTCTGGTGCAGCAGCACGTGGTTGAGCACGGAGCCGAGCGCGTAGTTGCAGTCCGGATCGCCCGCGGCGACCTCGACCGCCTCGGAGATCGCGATGCCCAGCGAGCCCGTCGTGTGCTCGGCCTGCGACCGGCCGGCCTCGGTGCGGTCGCTCGGCGAGCGGTGCACGCTCGCGCCCCACGTCTCCATCATCGAGCGGCGGTACGGCTTCTGGTCGTAGCTCGAGCCGACCATGAAGACCTCGCACTCGAGGCCGAACAGCGAGCAGGCGAACGCGAGCGAGGAGCCCCACTGCCCGGCGCCGGTCTCCGTCGAGAGCTTCCCGATGCCGGCCTGCGCGTTCTCGTAGGCCTGCGGCACCGCGGTGTTCGGCTTGTGCGAGCCGGCGGGGGAGACGCCCTCGTACTTGTAGAAGATGCGGGCCTTCGTGCCGAGCGCCTGCTCGAGCCGGCGGGCGCGGTGCAGCGGGGTCGGGCGCCAGAGCTTGTAGGCCTCGCGGACGGGGTCGGGGATCGCGATCTCGGGCTCGGCCGACACCTCCTGGGCGATCAGGCCAAGCGGGAAGATCGGCGTGAGGTCGTCGGGGCCGGCGGGCTCGCCCGTGCGCGGGCTGAGCGGCGGGAGCGGCTCGCCGGGCAGGTCCGGGAGCAGGTTGACCCAATGCGTCGGGATCGCGTCCTCCGGCAGGAGGAACTTCGTCGGCTCGCTCATTGCGCGATGGTAACTGCGGCGCGCAGGCGGGAGGCTGCCCTCGCACCGGCCACGCGCAACGACACCGTCAGCCGGACGCCGAGCACCGCGGCCCAATCCAGGCGGCGCACCCTCAGCCGCAACCGTCAGCCGGACGCCGAGCACACGGGCCTAGTTACCATTGAGGAATAGCGGTCACAGGCGCGGCGTCCTAGGTCGTGACGGACCAAGAAGGTCCTTCCGCAGGTCCCACTTCCCTATGAGTCTCTCCGAACCCTTCGACGACCGCCTGATGGCGGACCTCGCGGCCGCCGCCGACGGCACCCTCCGGCCTGAGCGCCAGGCGGAGATCGAGGCGATGGCCGCCGCCGACACCGACCTCGCCGACGCGCTCGACCGCCAGAAGCGCGCGGTCTCGATGATCCGCGGCGCCGCCGCCGAGGTGCACGCGCCGCTGGCGCTGCGCGAGCGGCTCGAGGCCGACCGCGCCCGCCTGGCCCGTCCGCGCGCCCGCCGCCGCTGGTTCTCCGTCGCCCTCGCGGGCGCGGCCGCCGCGGCGGTGCTGCTCGCCGTCGTCTTCACGGCGCCCGGCGGCCCGACCGTCGAGGAGGCCGCCGCGTTCGCGTCCGCCCCCGCGACCGGGCCGGCGCCGGCCGCCGAGGGCCCGCTGCTGAAGCTCGACCAGGACGGCGTCGTCTTCCCCGCCTGGGGCGAGAAGTTCGGCTGGGAGGTCACCGGCACGAACCGCGGCACGGTCGGCGGCCGCGACGCGACGACGGTCTACTACGAGAAGGACGGCAAGACGCTCGCCTACGCGATCGTCGGCGGGGACGCCCTGGACAGTCCCGGCGACGCGAAGACGCTGACGGTCGAGGGCACGCCGATCGAGATCTTCTCCGCCGAGGGCAAGCCCGCGGCCACATGGGAGCGCCAGGGGCACACGTGCATCCTCATCGGCGCCGGCGTGCCGGATGCGAAGCTCGCCGAGCTCGCGGGCTGGCAGGCCAAGGGCGTCGTGCCGTTCTAGGGCGTTGCGTTCGGCTGCGGCACGCGAGCGGCGGCCCCGGCGAACGTCAACTGCGGCATTGAGGGGAAGGGTCCGGCGGGTCCCGCACAACGTCGAGCGCGGGCCGTCCCATGTCGCCCGCTCGACGTTGTGCGGCGATAGGGCGCACAACGTCGAGATCTGCCGCCTGGACGGCCGCGCCTCGACGTTTGCGACCGCATGGGTGGTCAACGTCGAGCGTCCCGCTGTCACGACCGCGCGCGCAACGAAATCGCCGCCGCCCACCCGTCCCTCCCCCTCAATGCCGGTGTTGACGTTCGCCGGCCCCGCCACTCGCGCCCCGCGGCAGAACGCGGCAGATCACGCGATGCCGTCGATCACCCGCTTGCGCGCCCGGTACAGGCGGCTCATCACCGTCCCCTCCGGCACCTTGAGCAGCTCCGCGCTCTCCTTGTAGGACAGCCCCACGACGTCGACGGCCACGAGCACGTCGCGGAACTCCTCCGGCAGCCGCGAGATCGTCGCCATCATGTCGCGCTGCTCGACGGCGTCGTGCGGCGACGTCCCGCCCGACTGCATGCGCTCGAAGTCCTCGGGATCGGCCGCGTCGGTCGCCCGCCGCGCCGCCTGCCGGCGCTGGTCGAGGAAGATGTTGCGCATCGTGCGCACGAGGTAGCCGATGTCGTCGTCGTTCTTGAGCAGCCGCGGCTTGGAGAGCACGCGCGCGTAGGTCTCCTGCACGAGGTCGTCCGCGGCCTGCCGGTTGCCGGTCAGCGCACACGCGGCGCGATACAGGCGGTCGATGTGATCGCCCAGCCGCGCGGGGTCGAGGGTCCTGCCCACCCCCGGAAACCTATCCGGGGGAACTCCGACCTCGTTGGTAGGATTAGTCGTCGATGATCTTCACCACCAAGGCGGAGTACGGCGTCCGGCTGCTCGTGCAGCTCGGGCTCCAGGGCGGCGACACGCCCGTCTCGCTCAAGGCGATCGCGGAGGCGGAGTCGCTGCCGCTGGCCTACCTCGAGCGGATCGCCGCCCTGCTGAAGAAGGCGGGCGTGGTCGAGGCCACGCGCGGCGCCCACGGCGGCTACCTGCTGGCCCACCCCGCCTCGGAGATCACGATGGACCAGGTCGTGCTGGCGCTGGAGGGGCACATCGCCCCGATGGACTGCTTCTTCGACGACCGCGACGGGCGCGTGCTGTGCTCGCATCAGGACGATGCGCAGCTCTGCGCCACCAAGCTGCTGTGGACGCGCGTGCAGATGGGTGTCATCAAGTCGCTGCAGCGCACCACCCTCGCGGAGCTCGTGGACTTCTCCGCAGGCAAGACCTCGCTACCTCAAGACATCACTGGAGACCATGGCCGATCTCGAGATCAAGAACCTGCACGTCTCAGCCGGTGACAAGCAGATCCTCAAAGGCGTGGATCTGCATGTGCGCTCGGGTGAGTTCCATGCGCTGATGGGTCCCAACGGGTCGGGCAAGTCGACCCTGGCCAACGCGCTCATGGGGCACCCGAACCTCGACGTCACCGACGGGCAGATCCTGCTCGACGGGGAGGACATCACGGAGGCCGAGCCGGACGAGCGGGCCCGCGCCGGCCTCTTCATGGCCTTCCAGTACCCCGTGGCGATCCCGGGCGTGACCGTGACGAAGTACCTGCGCATGGTCATGAACGCGCACCGCGAGGCGCGCGGCGAGGAGCCGATCTCGCTGAAGGACTTCCGCAGGACGGTCGAGGCGGCGATGGCGCTGACCAAGGTGCCGAAGGAGTTCTCCACGCGGTACCTCAACGAGGGCTTCTCGGGCGGCGAGAAGAAGCGCATGGAGATCCTCCAGCTCGCGCTGCTCGCGCCCCGGCTCGCCGTGCTGGACGAGACCGACTCGGGCCTCGACATCGACGCGCTGAACACCGTCGCCGAGGGCGTCAACGCGGTGGCCGCGGAGACCGGCATGGGCTCGCTGGTGATCACCCACTACCAGCGCATCCTCCACATCGTGCAGCCGCAGTTCGTGCACATCATGTTCGAGGGCCGCATCGTCAAGGAGGGCGGGCCGGAGCTGGTCACCGCGCTCGAGGAGCGGGGCTACGGCTGGATCCGGGACGAGGTGGCCGCAACGGCATGAGCCTGCTCGCCCCCTCCACGGCCGACTTCCCGACGCTGCCGCACACGGGCGTCGCCTACCTGGACTCCGGGGCGACGTCGCAGACCCCGATCCCGGTGATCGAGGCGATGGACGCCTACTACCGGGAATACCGGGCCAGCGTGCACCGCGGGGTCTACCCGATCGCGGCGCTGGCGACGGAGGCCTACGAGACGGCGCGCGCGAAGGTCGCGGCGTTCGCGGGGTCCACGCCCGCCGAGACCGTGTTCACCCGCAACGCGACCGAGGCGATCAACCTCGTCGCGTACTCGTGGGGGAACGCGAACGTCGGCGCCGGCGACCTGATCGTCATCACCGAGATGGAGCACCACTCCAACCTCGTGCCGTGGCAGCTGCTGGCGGAGCGCACCGGCGCCGAGCTGGCCTACGCCCCGATCGACGACGAGGGCCTGCTGATCGAGGACGAGCTCGACGCGCTGCTCGCCCGCGGGCCGAAGCTCGTCGCGCTCGCGCACGTCTCGAACGTGCTCGGCACGATCAACCCGATCGCCGACATCGCCGCCCGCGCGCACGCCGCCGGCGCGATCGTGCTGGTCGACGGCGCCCAGGCCGCGCCGCACCTGCCGCTCGACGTCGCCGCGCTCGGGGCGGACTTCTACGCGTGGACCGCGCACAAGGCCTACGGGCCGACGGGGATCGGCGTGCTGCACGGCCGCTACGAGCTGCTCGAGACGATGCCGCCGTTCCTCGGCGGCGGGCACATGATCGCCCGCGTGACGAAGGAGGGCAGCCGCTGGGCCGAGCCGCCCGTCAAGTTCGAGGCCGGCACGTCGGCGATCGCCGAGGCCGTCGGCCTGGGCGCGGCCGTCGACTACCTCGAGCGCTTCGGCATGGCCGCGGTGTGGGACCACTCCCGCGACCTCGTCGGCTACGCGGTCCGTCGCCTGCGCGACGTCGACGGCCTGGAGATGCACGGCCCGTCCGACCTCGCCAGGCGCGGCAGCGTGATCTCCTTCGCGCTCGACGGCATCCACCCGCACGACGTGGCCGAGATCCTCGGCCGCGAGGGCGTCTGCGTGCGCGCCGGCCACCACTGCGCCCAGGTGCTGATGCAGCGCCTCGGCGTGCCCGCGACCACCCGGGCGTCGTTCGCCGTGCACTCCACGCACGACGACGTCGACCGCCTGATCGCCGGCCTTGCCAAGGTGCAGGAGGTGTTCGCCTGATGGACGAGCTCTACCGCGAGAACATCCTCGAGCACTACAAGCAGCCGCGGAACTTCGGCGAGCTCGACGCGCCCGACCTCGAGTTCGAGGACAACAACCCGCTGTGCGGCGACGAGCTCAAGGTGCAGCTCAACGTCGGGGCGGACGGGCGGATCTCCGACGTGCGCTTCTCCGGGCACGGCTGCGCGATCTCGCAGGCGTCGGCCTCGATGGCCTCGGAGGAGGTCGTCGGGATGCCGGTGGACGACCTGATCCGGCTGGACCGCGACTTCGTGCTCGACCTGCTGGGGATCGACATCTCCGCCACGCGCATGAAGTGCGCGCTGCTCACGCTCAAGGTGCTCAAGTCCGCGGGCCTCGGCCACGCGGTCGCGTGGGAGTCCGACACGCCGCCCAGCGCGGCCGAGGTCTCACGCGAGGGGTAGTTCGCCTTGCGTTATATCGCCTCGCGTAGTACGCTGGGCGATACATGAGTGAAGACCTTGCCACGCTCGGCCGGTACTCGGGACCGGCCACGCTGATCCTCTCGAGCCTCGCGGGCGGCGACAAGCACGGCTACGCCCTGATGCAGGACATCGAGGCGTTCGCCGGCACGACGCTCGGGCCGGGCACGCTCTACGGCGCGCTCAGCCGGCTGGAGGGGATCGGGCTGATCGAGGCGCTGGACGGCGACGGCCGCCGCCGCCCGTACCGGCTCACGCCGTCCGGCGCGGTCGCGCTGGAGGCGAAGCTGTCCGACCAGCGCCGCGTGGCCGACGTGGGGCTGCAGCGCCTCTCCTTGAAAGCGGTGACGGGATGATCGAGACCATCTTCTGGGTCCTGTTCTGGATCCTCATCTGGCCGGTGGGCGCGTGGGCGATCGACCGGCTGCTGAACCCGCGGACCCCCGAGCGGCGCGCGCAGCGGCTGCTCGAGTGGTACCCGCGCTCGTGGCGCGCCCGCCACGGCGACGCGATGGGCGAGCTGATCCAGGACGCCGTGGCCGACGGCCGCGACGGCCCGCGCATGACGCTCGACGTCGCCCGTGAGGGACTCGCCGAGCACGTGCGCGCCTTCCGCTGGCAGCAGGTCGAGGCCGGCTTCCTCGTCGGCCTGGGCTGGACGATGTTCTTCCCGCAGGGCATCGTCGCCGCCGTCCTGCTCCAGTTCGACGTGCCGCCCTCGTGGTTCCTCGCGCTCCACGTCGAGGGCGAGGCGGCCTATCTCGTGGCCGGCGCGATGGCGGGGATCGGGCTGCTGCTCGTGGACCGCGGGATGCGCAAGGGCGCGCGGCTCTGCCGCCCTAGGGTCGAGGCGGCCCGGTAGCCGCCACCAGCAGCGCCCCGCCGAGCGCCAGGGCCCCGGCGCCGGCGTAGGCGGCGTCGTGGCCCCCGTTCGCCATCAGCGCGGCGTACAGCGCGACCGCGAGCGCACCGCCGCCGAGGTGGGTCCCCGTCTCGAAGACGCCCGACGCCGCGCCACGGTCGTCCGCCCCGACGTCCGCCACGGCCTCGTGGGTGAGGGCGACGAAGACGACGGTGAGCGAGGCGCCGAGCAGCGCCAGCCCCGGGAGCAGGTCGATCGCATACGTCGCGTCCGCCGGTGCGCGTGCGAGCCAGGCGAGCGCCGCCGCGCTCGCGCCGAACCCGGCGACGCAGGCGGGCCGCGGGCCTGCGCGGGCGAGCAAGCGGCCGGCTCCCGCGCCGGCGAGCAGGCTCACGGCGTCGAGCGGCGCGAGCGCGGCCGCCGCCTCGAGCGGGCGGTATCCGAGCTCGCTCTGCAGCTGCAGTGGCCCGACGTAGACGATCGCGCTGAACGCGCCGGCGTTGGCCACCGCCGCGATCGAGGCGATCCGGAGCCGGCGGACGCGCAGCAGCCCCGGCGGCAGCAGCGGGTGCGCGGAACGGCGCTGATGGCGGGCGAAGGCGGCGAGGCAGGCGAGCCCTGCGAGCGCGAGCCCCGGAACCGCGGGTCCCCCGGCCCCGCCGTGCGCGACCTGCGCCGCCGCCGCGATGAGCAGCGCGGCGGCGGCCGTGACGAGCAGGCCGCCCGCCGTCCCGCCCGCGGGCGCCCGCCCGCCGTCCCTCGCGGGCAGCCGGCGCGCGACGAGGGCGGCGCCGGCGGCGGCCGGGGCGACGAGGCCGAAGACCGCGCGCCATCCGAGCAGGTCGCACACCGCGCCACCGAACAGCAGCCCGCAGAGGACGCCGGCGCTGGCCGCGACGGCGAGCCAGGAGAGCGCTCGCGCCCGCTCCGGCCCGGCCGGATGCAGCTCCGCCGCGAGCGCGAGCGACGCGGGGACGGCGGCCGCCGCGCCCGCGCCCTGCAGGGCGCGGGCGGCGAGCAGCAGCGCCAGGCCGGGAGCGGCGGCCGCGGCGGCGCCGGCGGCGCCGAAGAGCGCGAGCCCGGCCACGAGCAGCCGGCGCGCTCCGTGCGCGTCCGCGAGCCGGCCGCCGACCAGCAGCAGGCCGCCGAACGCGATCGAGTAGGCGGAAAGCACCCACTGGCCGTCCGCCGGCTCGAGGCGGAGCTCGGCCTGCAGCTCGGGCAGGGCGATCGCGACGGCCAGGCCGTCGACGCCGATCAAGAACTGCGCCGCGAACAGGATCCGTCGTGGTTCCACCGTAACCCGTTTTGCCAGGACATCCGTTCCGGTAAACTGTTGATCGGTGGAACCGAGGCGATCGATCGCGTCGCTCGACCTGGTCGGCGGCGACCCGGCGCTGGACTTCTGCAACACGCTCGGCGGCAGGCTCGAGGGGCCGTGGGACGACGAATGGCTCGTGACGCCCGCCGACCTCGCGGGCTGGTGCGCGCACGTGGGCCTGCTGCCACCACCGGCCGCCCGTCGCATCGAGCGCGCCGCTGCCGGCGCGCCGCGCGACGCCGAAGCGGTCCTCCGGCGCGCCCTCGGGCTGCGCGAGGCCGGCTACCGCGTCCTCGCCGCCGTCGCCAGGGATCTGACCCCGCCCGCGCCGGACCTCGGCGTCCTCCGGGACGCCCACCGCGACGCGCTCGGGCACGCCGCTCTGGTGCCCCACGGCGCCCGGCTCGACTGGCGCTGGCCGGCCGGCGAGGCGCTCGAGCTGCCGCTCTGGGCCGTCGTGCAGGCGATGATCGACCTGCTGCGCTCCGACCGCCTGGGCCGGCTCAAGCAGTGCGCGAGCTGTCGCTGGCTCTACCTCGACGCCAGCCGCAACCGGAGCCGGCGCTGGTGCAGCATGGCCCATTGCGGCACGAGCGCGAAGATCGATGCGCGGCGCGAGCGCACCCGCGCCGCCTACGCGCCGGGCGGGCGGGGGTAGCGCGCCCGCAGCTCGTCGATCCAGCCGGCGAGCCGGTCCGCCAGCTCGCCGTCGGCGATCTCGAGCACGTTCTCGGCGTTCTCCTCGCCCGAGCGCGACAGATTGAAGGACCCCAGGAACACGGTGTCGTCGGCCACGGTCACCTTGGCGTGCATGTAGTCGTGCACCGCGCCGGGCGCGTACGGGGTCGACACCTTGCCGCTGAACGCGGCGAGGCAGCGCTCGAGCAGCGGCGCCTTCCAGCGCGAGCGCGGGTTCGCGTCCCACTGCCGGAAGACCTGGCGGACCTGCGTCGCGTCGCAGACGCCGGCGACGTCGACCCGCTCCTCCTCGATCACCTCGGCCAGCGTGCCGAGGATCGGGCCGGCCGTGAGCAGCGGCGTCGCGATCCGGACGCGCCGGCGCGCCGCCCCGATCCGCTTGGCGATCCGGTGCGACAGCTCCGGCCCGCGGCCGGGGCAGAACCACGGGCGCACGCCGTCCGCCGCCGGCGTGTCGAAGTCGCCGGACGCCCCCACCCGCCCCGTGCGCCAGAGCTGGTCGAAGTTGCGCGTGAAGGCGGCGGCCAGCGCTGCGGAGGTCGTGGTGGCCACGACGTTCTCCTGCCGGGTCCACGAGTCGAGCGTCCAGTTCATCGAGCCGGTCCACACCCCCGCGCCGCCTGTGCCCGAGGACGGAGTCCTTTGGGTATCGCGCACGGCGTACTTGTGGTGCATGAGGTCGCGCCAGCCGGGGATCGGCTTGACCGGCACGCCGAGCGTCTCGAGCACGTGCGGCTCGGTCCGCGGCGGCGCCGGGAAGAAGGGCCGCTCGCCGTCCTCGGGCGGGCGCTCGTCCTGGTTGAAGGCGATCCGGATCCGCACACCGCGCGCGGCGGCGCCGCGGATCGCGTCCGCCACGCCGTCGCCGACCGCGCCCGGCAGGCGCACGTCGTAGAGTGCGAGGTCGAGCGTCTCACGCGCGTCCGCGATCCAGTCCACGACGCGCGCCGCGACGGCGTCGGCGGTCTGGCCGCCGTCGATGTGGGTCCGCACCTCCAGCATGGCCTGGGAACGGTACCCCGGCCGCTAGACTTCCAAGTCCGACCTCCGTGGTCGGAGTTATGGCCGAGCTCATCGACATCTGCCCCCTCGAGGACCTGCCGCCCGGCGCCATGCGCCTGGTCGAATGGGAGGACCTCGAGATCGGGGTCTTCAACTGCGGTGGCGACCTGCTGGCGATCGAGGATCGCTGCAGCCACGACGACGGTGAGCTCGTCGAGGGCGAGCTCGACGAGGACGCGTGCACGATCGAGTGCCCGCGCCACGGGTCGGTGTTCGACCTGCGGACCGGAAAGCCCCTGAACCTGCCTGCCTACGTACCCGTGGACACCTTCCCGGTGTCCGTGCAGGACGGCGTGATCAAGATCGAGGTGGACTGACATGGCGACCCCCGAGGTCATCGCCGAGCAGCAGGCGCTGGTCGGCATCAACGCGGACTACAAGGAGAAGTTCGGCTTCCACGATTCGGAGACCGGCTACGCGTTCAAGGCCCCGAAGGGCCTCACGCGCGGCCTCGTGGAGCAGATCTCCGAGTTCAAGGAGGAGCCCGCGTGGATGCGCGAGTTCCGCCTGAAGTCGCTCGACTACTTCCTCGCGCGGCCGCAGCCGACCTGGGGCTCGCCGCTGCTGGCCGAGGTCGACTACGACAACATCCACTACTTCGTCCGCGCCTCCGAGAAGTCGTCGCGCACGTGGGACGACGTGCCGGACGACATCAAGCGCACGTTCGACAAGCTCGGCATCCCGGAGGCCGAGCGCAAGTTCCTCGCCGGCGTCGGCGCCCAGTACGAGTCCGAGGTCGTCTACCACCAGGTCCGCGAGGACCTCGAGAAGCAGGGCGTCGTGTTCATGGACATGGACTCGGGCCTGCGCGAGCACGAGGACCTCGTGCGCGAGTACTTCGCGACGGTGATCCCGGCGAACGACAACAAGCTCGCCGCGCTCAACAGCGCCGTGTGGTCGGGCGGGTCGTTCGTCTACGTCCCGCCGGGCGTCAGCGTCGAGATGCCGCTGCAGGCCTACTTCCGCATCAACACGGAGAACATGGGCCAGTTCGAGCGGACCCTGATCATCGCCGACGAGGGCTCCTACGTGCACTACGTCGAGGGCTGCACCGCCCCGGTGTGGAGCTCGGACTCGCTGCACTCGGCGGTCGTCGAGCTGATCGCCAAGCCGGGCGCGCGGATCCGCTACACGACCGTGCAGAACTGGTCGCAGAACGTCTTCAACCTCGTGACCAAGCGGGCGATCGCCGAGCGCGACGCCACGGTCGAGTGGGTCGACTGCAACCTCGGCTCCAAGCTCACGATGAAGTACCCGAGCGTCTACCTGATGGGCGAGCGCGCCCACGGCGAGATCCTCTCGATCGCGTTCGCCGGCAACGGCCAGCACCAGGACGCGGGCGGCAAGATCGTCCACAACGCGCCGAACACGACGTCGAACATCTTCGCCAAGTCGATCTCCAAGGACGGCGGGCGCTCCTCCTATCGCGGCCTGCTCGAGGTCGCCAAGGGCGCGCACGGCTCGAAGTCCACCGTGGTCTGCGACGCGCTGCTGCTCGACGAGACGAGCCGCTCGGACACCTACCCGACGATCCGGATCGGCGAGGACGACGTGAACGTCGGCCACGAGGCCTCGGTCTCGAAGATCGGCGAGGAGCAGCTCTTCTACCTGATGAGCCGCGGCATCCCCGAGGACGAGGCGGCGAAGCTGATCGTCAACGGCTTCATCGAGCCGATCGTCAAGGAGCTGCCGATGGAGTACGCGGTCGAGATGAACCGGCTGATCGAGCTGCAGATGGAGGGCTCCATTGGCTGAGACCGCGACCCTGGAGCTGCCGACCCACAAGGGCCGCGCCGGCTGGGAGTTCACCGACCTGGGCGACTTCACGCTGGAGGCGTGGGACCCGGCGCCCGCCGCGGGCCTGGAGTTCAGCGCCTCGCACCTGCTCGAGCCGCCCGCGGGCGCGATCGAGCTGGTGCAGGTCGACGGCGCGTCGGGCGACGGCGTCACCGCCGAGGGCGGGGTCGTCGTGCTGCCGCTGGCGGTGGCGCGCGAGCGCCATCCCGAGCTGGTCGAGCCGCATCTCGGCACGATCGTCCGCGACGTCGACGCCTTCACGAGCGTGAACGAGCGCGACTGGGAGGGCGGCGCGTTCGTGTACGTGCCGCGCGGCGTCGTCGTCGACGCGCCGATCCTGCTGACCGCCGTCGGCGCGGCCGCCGGCTCGATCCTCAACCGGCGCGTGCTGATCGTGCTCGAGGAGGGCGCCCAGGCCGAGGTCTGGGAGCAGTACCTCTCGGGCGGCGCCGAGGCGACCGTGCTCAACACCGTCGTCGAGCTGAAGGTCGGCCAGAACGCCCGGCTGCGCTACGTCTGCGGCCAGGAGCTCAACGAGAAGTCCTGGATCTTCGGCTCCCAGCGCGCCGAGGTGGCGCGCGACGGCGCCCTGGACTGGGTTGCGCTCGGCTTCGGCTCGGCCAAGGGCAAGGTGCGGATGGAGACGCTGCTGGCCGGCCAGGGCGCCGACGCCAAGGTCACCGGCGCGTACGCCCCGCACGCCCGCCAGCACGTCGACTTCGACACCACGCAGGAGCACGGCGCGCCGAACACGACGTCCGACCTGGCGTTCCGCGGCATCCTCGCCGACCGCTCGTCGGCGGTGTGGCGCGGCATGATCAAGGTCGACCCGGGCGCGCAGCAGACCGACGCGTTCCAGGTGTGCCGCAACCTGCTGCTGTCCAAGAAGGCGCACGCCGACGCGATCCCCGGCCTCGAGATCCTGGCCAACGACGTCCGCTGCACCCACGCGGCGGCCGTCGCGCAGATCGACAAGGAGCAGCTCTTCTACCTGCGCTCGCGCGGGCTCGACGAGGCGAACTCGAAGCGCCTCGTGATCGAGGGCTTCATGGCGGAGCTGGTCGAGCGCTTCGAGGAGGGCCCGATGCGCGAGGCCCTCGGCGCCGCGCTCTCGCAGCGCCTCCACACCCTCCTGGACTGATGTACGAGGCGGCCGGCGCCCCGCCGGCCGCCGTTCTTCCCGCAGTTTGCGGCCGTTCCGGGGCGCGTCGAGCGGTCTGACGAAGATTCGCTCAAGGATCTGGCGGGTCCGCCGATATGGCGTGCATGGTCCGTTCGGCCATCCGTCCATTCCTGGCGCTCGCGCTCACGCTCGTGCTGCTCGGTGCCGAGGGGGCGGACGCGTCCCCGCCGCGGGTGCTCGTCGTGGTCGGCGCCCAGCCGGGCCGGGAGCACGCCGCCGAGCGGCTGGTCGAGCGCCTCGGCGGCCGGGTCGGGCACCGGCTCGCGATCGTCGACGGGTTCACCGCCCGGGTCCCGGCCGGCGCCGTCCGCCGGCTGCGCCGCTCGGCCGCGATCCGCAGCGTCGCCCGCGACGTCCGCCTCACGCTCTCCTCGACCGCCCTGCTCGAGGACGGCCTCGACGCCTCGCAGGCCGGCGACCCCGTGCCGCCCGCCATCGATCCGCCGCCGGCCGTGATCCCGACCGACGTCCCGGCCGACCAGGCCGCGCGCGAGGCGATCGAGGAGGCCGCGGAGGACGCCGCCGCCGGCTCCTCGCTCGAGGCCGAGCCGGTCGCCGGCGGCGAGGACGCGGTGCCCGCCGTCGCCGACGCCGTGACCGACCCGACCGCGCCCGTCGAGCCGACCGCCGACGACGGCCCCGCCCGCGCCCGCGCCTCGCTCGACCTGATCCGCGCCGCCGCCGGCGTGCCCGCCGGCCTCACCGGCGCGGGCGTCGACGTCGCCATCGTCGACTCCGGCGTGCTCGGCGTCCCGGCGCTCGACGGCCCGGGCAAGCTCGTGCGCGGGCCCGACTTCTCCGAGGACGCGGGCGACGTGGATCTGCGCGGGCTCGACACGTTCGGCCACGGCACGCACATGGCCGGCGTGATCACCGCCGCGGACGCCGAGACGGGCTACCGGGGCATCGCGCCCGGCGCCCGCCTGGTCAGCGTCAAGGTCGCCGGCGCCGACGGCATCACGAGCCTCGTCCGCGTCCTCATGGCGCTCGACTGGGTGCGCCGCAACCGCAACGCGGACGGCCTGCGCATCCGCGTCGTCAACCTCTCCTTCGGCGTCGACTCGCACCGCTCCTACGTGCGCGAGCCGCTCGCCTACGCGGCCGAGCAGCTGTGGCAGCGCGGCGTCACGGTCGTCGCCGCGGCCGGCAACCAGGCCGACGGCACGGGCGGGCTCGACCTGCCCGCCGCGGATCCGTTCGTGATCGCGGTCGGCGCCACCGACCCGCAGCACACGGGCGACCCGGCCGACGACACCGTCGCCGGCTTCTCGTCGCGCGACGCGGTCCGCCCGCCCGACTTCGCCGCGCCCGGCACCGGCGTGGTCTCGCTGCGCGTGCCCGGCTCGACGCTCGACGAGGAGTTCCCGGCCGCCCGCATCGGCGAGGCGTTCTTCCGCGGCAGCGGCACGTCGCAGGCCGCGGCGGTGACGTCGGGCCTGGTCGCGCTGCTGCTGCAGGCGCGCCCCGAGCTGACCCCCGACCAGGTCAAGGCGCTGCTCAAGCGCGGCGCGGTCGACCTGGCGGAGGACGTGTCGGCGGACGGCGCCGGCCGCGTCGACCTGGCGCGCACGCTCGCGCTGCCGACGCCGAGCGCGGCCGAGGCGGCGCAGCCGTTCGCGCCCGCCGTGCTGGACCTCAACGCGCTGTGGGCGGACCTGCGTGCGGAGTCCCAGGGCACCGCACCCGCCGTGGGGACGGGGGAGAACGGCTGGACCGGCCGCCGCTGGTCGGGTCGCAGGTGGTCAGGGCGCCGCTGGTCGGGGCGCAGGTGGTCGGGAGGGGATTGGAGTGGGGATGGCAGCTGAGCCGGGATCCACCGATTCTCGCGGCGCCGCGCCGCCGCGGATCACGGCCAGGACCGATCGGCCTCGCACCAAAGGGACCCACCCTGAGGATGCTCGGCCGATCGCCCCTGCCCGCGCCCGCGACGCCGCGGCATCCACGAATGATCGGCGGATCCCGGCTGAGCGGACCGCCCGGCTGCGCACGACGGCCATCTGGCTGCTCGTCGCGCTGATCGTCGGGACCACCGCGGCGCTGTATCTCGCGTTCGCGCGGGACCTGCCGGCGTACACCGACAGCGTGCACGTGCCGTGGTGGGCGCTCGCCGCGGCCTTCGCGGTGACCGAGGTCTTCGTCATCCACGCCCACGTCCGCGGCAGCGCGCACACCCTCTCGCTCTCGGAGCTGCCGCTCGTCGTGGGCCTCCTGCTCGCGGCGCCGCAGGAGCTGATCGTCGCGCAGATCGCCGGGCCGGTGCTGGTGCTCCTGTTCGTCCGCGGCCGCTCGCCCGCCAAGCTCGCGTTCAACCTCGCCCAGTTCGCGCTGACCGCGACGCTCGCGGTGATCGTGCTGCACGCGCTCGTGCCGGCTCCGGCCACGATCGGCCCCGCGGTGTGGAGCGCCACGTTCGCCGCCGTGCTCGTGAGCTCGCTCGTCGCCGCCGCGCTCGTGCTCACGGTCATCACCCTCTCGGAGGGCGCGCTGCCGTCGCTGCGGATGCTCGGCATGTTCGGCGCCGACCTCGTCGTCGCGCTCACCAACACGAGCATCGCGCTCGCCGGCGCGACGCTGATCGCCCGCGACTGGACCGCCGGCTGGCTGATCATCCCGCCCGCCGCGGTGCTCCTGCTCGCCTACCGCGCGTACCTGTCCGAGCGCACGAAGCACCAGTCGCTCGAGTTCCTCTACGGCGTCGCACGCTCGCTGAGCCGGTCGCCCGACGTGGAGAAGGCCCTCGTCGACCTGCTCGTCCGGACGCGCGAGTCGTTCCGCGTGCGCCGCGCGGAGATCGTGCTGTTCGGCTCGGCCGGGGACCTCCCGCTGCGCACCTCGCTCGACGCCTCGGGTGCGACGCAGTCGATGCAGCCGCTCCCCCGCGCGGTCGCGGACGCGCTGCGCGGCTGCCTGCCCGACGAGCACGCCGCCGTCGTCGGCCGCGGCGAGGCGCCCGCCGCGCTCGCGACGTACATGGACGAGCACGGCCTGCGCGAGCTGGTCATCGCGCCGGTGCCCGGCGAGACCCGGCTGGTCGCCGTGATGATCCTCGGCGACCGCATCGGCGCCTCCGGCTCGTTCAGCGCCGCCGAGCTGCGGCTGTTCGAGACGCTCGCCGGCCACGCGGGCATGTCGCTCGAGTTCGACCGCCTGGAGCAGGCGATCCGCCGCATGCGCGAGCTGCAGGGCGCGCTGGAGCGCCAGGCCTACCGCGACCCCCTCACCGACCTCGCCAACCGCGCCCTGTTCATGCGCCGCGTGCACGAGTCGCTCGCGCGCCGCAGCGGCAGCGTGACCGTCCTGTTCCTCGACCTCGACGACTTCAAGCGCATCAACGACCACGCGGGGCACGCCGCGGGCGATGCCGTGCTCATGGCCGCCGCCGAGCGGATCCGCCGCTGCGTGCGGCCCAGCGACCTCGCGGCGCGGCTCGGCGGCGACGAGTTCGCCGTCCTGCTCGACGACGCCGACGAGCACCATGGCGAGGAGGTGGCGCACCGGATCGTCGCGCTGCTCTCCGAGGCCGTCAGCATCTCCGGCCAGCCGACCTGGGTGCGCGCGTCGATCGGCATCGCGGGCGCGGGCGCGACGTCCGGGCTGGACGCCGACGACCTGATGCGCCACGCCGACATCGCCATGTACCGCGCCAAGGAGGCCGGGAAGGGCCAGGTGCGCGTGTTCAGCGCCGAGATGCAGCCGAACGCGCTGACGAAGGCCCCGTCGCGCGACGAGCTGATCTCCGCGCTGGACCGCGGCGAGTTCATCGTCCACTACCAGCCGATCGTCTCCGTCGGGACCGGCGAGACGGTGGCGGCCGAGGCGCTCGTGCGCTGGAGCCACCCGCGTCACGGCCTGCTCAGCCCGGCGGCCTTCGTGCCCGCCGCCGAGGCCACCGGGACGATCCCGGGCATCGACCGCTCGGTGCTCGATCAGGCGTGCCGCGCCGCCGCCGCGTGGACGGACGAGGACGGCTACGCCCCGGGCGCGGCGGTCCACGTGAACGTGAGCGGCGAGGGCCTGCGCACGAACGAGCTGGTCGGCGTCGTCGAGGACGTCCTCGCGCGCACCGGCCTCGCGCCCCGGCGGCTCGTGCTCGAGCTGACCGAGAGCGTCCTGATCGCCGAGATGCCGACCGCCCAGCCCGTGCTCGCGGCGCTCCGCGCGCTCGGCGTCCGCATCGCGCTCGACGACTTCGGCACGGGCTACTCGTCGCTCTCGTGCCTGCGCTCGCTGCCGGTCGACATCCTCAAGGTCGCCAAGCCGTTCGTGGACGGCGCGGGCCGCACGCCGCACGATCATGCGCTGCTCGCGATGATCATCGAGCTCGGCTCGCTGTTCGGCGCCAGCGTCGTGGCCGAGGGGATCGAGCGCCAGGATCAGCTCGAGGCGCTCGCGGACCTGCGCTGCGACATGGGCCAGGGCTTCTACCTGGGCCGGCCGCTCGACGGCGAGGCGCGGCGGTTCGCGCGCCGCGACCCGCTGAGCGCCGCGGCGTAGCGGACCTCAGCGCACGCGGACGAACGTCAGGCCGTCGGCGCTGATCGTCATCGCCATGTCGACGCGGTCGTCCGCGTGGATGTGGCGGTTCAGCGCGTCGATGACCTTCGCGTTGTCCGTCTCGGGGTCGACCACGCGGCCGCCCTGCAGCATGTTGTCGAGCAGGACGAGCCCGCCGTGGCGCATGCGCGGCAGCACGAGCTCGTAGTACTCGGGATAGCCCTGCTTGTCGGCGTCGATGAACGCGAAGTCGTAGGCCGGCACGGCCGCCATCGCCTCGAGCGACTCGCCGGCGGGACCGACGAGCAGCTCGACGCGGTCGCCCACGCCGGCGGCGTCGAGGTTGCGCCGGGCGATGCCGGCCCGCTCGTCGTCGAGCTCCAGGCAGGTCAGGCGCCCGCCGTCGGCCAGCCCGCGGGCGATGCAGATGGCGCTGTAGCCGGTGAACGTGCCGACCTCCAGCGCGTCCTTCGCGCCGATGAGGCGCACGAGCAGCTCGATCAGCGCGCCCTGGTCGGCGCTGACCTGCATCTGCGCCGACGGCATCTGCTGCGTCTCGGTCCGCACGCGCTCGAGCACCTCGTCGGTGCGCGCGCCGTAGCGGCCGAGGTACGCGAGCAGCTCGTCCGTCGCCTCAAGTCCCCCGCGCGGCATCGACGGGGGATCGTAGCGGCGGACCCGCTCATCAACGAAGGTTGACAGAACCGCCGCCGTCAACCATAGTTGATGGCATGCGGCACATCCCGGCGCCCGAGGACCCCGCCGCCGCGCTCGCCTCGGTCGTGGCGCTCCGCCGGCTCGCCGACCGGCTCGAGCGCGCGGCGGTGCGGTGCGCGCTCGCCGAGGGGTGGACCTGGGCGCAGGTGGCGGAGGCGCTCGGCGTCACGCCGCAGGCCGCCCACAAGCGTCTCGCCGAGCGGCGGGACTGACCCGATCGCGAACCCGGAGGTCCCGATGAAGCTCCGCAACCCCGTGCGCGACGTGCGCACCGTCAAGCAGCTCCTTGAGGGCGCCGAGGCCGAGGCGCACAGCGCCGGCGAGGCGCAGCCGGGCGCCGAGCACCTGCTGCTCGCGGCGCTCGCGCTGCCGGACGGGAGCGCGCGCCGCGCGTTCGCGGCGGCGGGCGCGGACCCCGACGGGCTGCGCGACGCGATCGCGGCGTCGCACGCCGACGCGCTGCGGTCGATCGGCTTCGAGTCGCCGCCGGACGACGCGCTCGACGCCGCGATCCCGCCGGGTCCTGCGCGCGGGGCGTATCGCAGCAACGCCTCGGCGCGCAGCGCGTTCCAGGCCGCGTCGGACCTCGCCCGCGCGGGCTCGGGCCCGCTGCTCGGCGCGCACGTGGTGGCAGCGGTGGCCGGGCTGGAGCACGGGACGGCGCCGCGCGCGCTGGCCGTCCTCGGCGTCGAGCGCACGGCGCTCGCGGCGGCCGCGCGCGCGGCCGCCGGGTCCTGACGGGCCGCACGTGCCGGCGGCCCGCTCGCGGCCGCTCGATGCACCGGGGCCGGCTCACCGCACGCGGATCGCCACCGGGCGGCTCCGCCCGCCCTCGAACGGATAGCCCGCCTCGCGCCGCACGCGGAGGCGCACGCGGTACGTGCGGCCGCGGCTCGTGGCCGCAAAGCGGTACGGGTGCCGGAGGCGTCCGCGGCGGTCCGTGCGGACCGTCGCGAACGTCCGCCAGCCCGTGCCGACCAGCGCCTGGAGCTCGACGAGCTTGCCGCCGCGCGGGACGTGGCCGCCGAGCAGGCGGCCGGCGAACACCACCGTCCCACCGGCGCGCACGGCGCCGGGCGTCACCCGCAGGCGGGCGCGCGCCCGGGTGCGGACGACCGCGCGGCCGCGGGCGGGGAGGAGAAGGGCGTCGCCGGCGAAGGCGACGGACAGCGTCCGCGACGGTCCCGCCGGCAGTCGGACGTCGAGCCGCCCCGCCCCGTCGGTGGACAGCGCGCAGGCCGCGGCGGCGGCGACGATCACCGTCCGCCGCCCGCACACGGGCCGCCGCCGGTCGCGGCCGCGCAGCCGCTGGGTCAGCGTCACCGCGCGGTCGGCGAGCGCGACGCCGCCCGCGGTCAGCCGCGCGCGGAGGAGGTGCCCGGTGCGGCGCACGTCGAGCCGCGTCCGCCGCCGGAGGGGGAGCCGCAGCGTCGCGGGCGCGCCGTCGATGCGGCGCGTGCCGGCCGTCTCGTTCCCGGCGGCATCGGCGACGACGGCGCGCAGCTCGTACGTGCCGGCCGCGAGCACCGCGTCGTCGACGAGCGCGGTGAGCCGGCTCCCCGCCAGGGTCGTCGCGAGCCGCCGCCAGGCCGGCGAGGCGGTGACGCGGCGCAGCTCGATGCGGCCGCCCGCCACGCCGGAGGTCGCGTCGGCCACCGCGACGCGGACCGCGCGCGGGTCGGCCGGGTCCGGCGCCTCGAAGGCCACGGTCTCCGGCGGCGTCCGGTCGACGTCCACCGACAGCGTCTGCGGCGCCGACCGGTTCCCGGCCGCGTCGGTCGCGCGGTACGCGATCCGGTGGCGCCCGTCGGCGCCGAGCTCGATCGCGGCCTCGTCGCCGGCGGCCACCGCCTCCGCGCCGCCGTCGATCCGCCAGCCCAGCGAGCGCACGCCGGCGAGCCCGGCCTGGTCGCGGCCGCGCAGCCCGACCCGCACCGGCTGGCGCGACCAGGTGCCCGCGGCGGGCGCGCCCGTTGCCGCGACGGACGGCGCCGTCCGGTCGAGCCGCAGCACGGTCCGCACCGCGGTCGACTCGAGGCCCGCGCCGGAGACGGCGCGGACCTCGACCGGCGTGCCGCCCTCGGGGAGCTCGCCGAGCGGCAGGCTCGCGGGCACGACCGCCACGCGGCCGCCGATCCGCACGCGGAAGCCCGCGACGCCCGACACGGGCGGCTCGCCCTCCGCCGCCAGCGGGAGCGCGGCGTCGTTGCGCCACGCGTCGGCGGCCGACACGTCGGGCGCGCCCGGTGGCCGGTCGTCGAAGCGCAGGGTCAGCGGCGGCGCCGCCGCCCCGACGTTGCCGGCGGCGTCCTCGAGCGCCACGCGGACGGCGTACGTGCCTGGCCCGTCGGGCACGGTGAGCCGCGCGCTCGCCCCCAGCAGCGCCGCGCGCGCGTCGCTGCAGCGCCCGCCCGCGCGGCAGATCCGCAGCCGCGCCCGGACGACCGGCGCCGCCTGGCCGGGCGGGAGCGGGATGCGCAGCGTGCGCGTCCGCTCCGGCCGCCACGCGGCGCCGCCGTCGAGCGCCGGGGCCGGCTCGGGCGGCGCGGCGTTGTCCACGCGCACCCGGCGCTCGGCCCAGCTCCAGCTCCCGCCCGCGTCCTCCGCGCCGAGCCGGAGGCGGTGCTCGCCGTCGGCCCACGTCCGGGTGTCGAAGCGCGTGGCCGTGGCCGCGCCGGCGCACGGCACCGGCCGCGTGAAGTCGCACGGGCGGGCGTCGTCGAGGATCGGCGCGCCGTCGAGCTCGACCCGGACGCGCCGGATGCCGCTCGCGTCGGCGGCGTCGAACGCGAGGTCCTGGAGCCCGCGCAGCCAGGCGGCGCCCGCGTGCGCGAGCCCGCCGCGGGCTGCGCCGAGGCGCGGCGGCTCCGGATCGTCGAGCAGCACGCGCACGTCGCGCAGCGCGATGAAGCCGCGCCGCCGCACGTCGCGGCGGCAGCGTGCCGCGTCGCAGCGCAGGCGCGCCTCGATCCGCCGGCTCGCGAGGCCGCGGAGCTCCTGGTGGACCCACTGGCCGACGGTCGTCGCGCAGTGCGCGCCGCACCACAGCCACGCGCGCCGCGTCGCGTCGTAGACGCCGGCGCTCCAGCCGGGGTTCGTGACGAGGTCGGCGTCGAAGTCGATCCCGGCGATGGTCGTGCCGGGGGGCGCGTCGAAGACCAGCGCGGCCGTCGTGCCGGCGGGCGCATGGCCGGGCCCGGCGACGTTGCGCACGACCATCCCCTCGCCGGAGCCTGGCCGCGCCACGTCGATCCGGCCGCCCGGGCAGGCGACGTACGCCGTCGCGAACGGCGAGGGCTCCCACTCGGTCCAGCTCCCGTTCTCCGGCCCGGAGCAGGCGGTCACGGCATACCCGCCCGCGGAGGCGCGCGCAGGCAGGAGGAGGATGAGGGCGACGGTGGCGAGGAGGAGCAGGCGCATGTCCCGGAGAGGCGCGCCCGGACGAATCTCGCCCCCGGGGGGCGAAGTTGCGTCGCCGTAGACTCAACCCCATGTGCGCCATGCCCGTCACGGACCGCCAGGCCGACATCAGGGACTCGATCCTCGACACGATCGGCGACACGCCGCTGGTGCGGCTCAGCCGGATCGGCGCCGGGCTCACGTGCCAGCTCGTCGCGAAGATGGAGCTGTTCAACCCGGGCGGATCGATCAAGGACCGCGTCGCGCTGCGGCTGATCGAGGCGGCGGAGCGCGACGGGAGCCTGCGCGCGGGCGGCACGATCATCGAGCCGACGTCGGGCAACACCGGGACGGGCCTGGCCATCGCCGCGCGGCTCAAGGGCTACCGCGTGATCGCGGTGATGCCGGACAAGATGTCGCGCGAGAAGATCGACCTGCTGCGCGCGTACGGCGCCGAGGTGGTCATCGCGCCCACCGACGTGGCGCCCGAGTCGCCGCAGTCGTACTACCGGGTCGCCGACCGCCTCACCGAGGAGATCCCCGGCGCGTTCCAGCCCAACCAGTACCGCAACCCGGCGAACCCGCAGACGCACTACGAGACGACCGGGCCCGAGCTCTGGCGCCAGACGGGCGGCCGGCTCACGCATCTCGTCGCGGGCGTGGGCACGGGCGGCACGATCACGGGCATGGCGCGCTACCTGCGCGAGCAGAACCCCGACCTCGTCGTCGTCGGCGCCGACCCGGTCGGGTCGATCTACTCGGGCGACGAGGTGCATCCCTACCTCGTCGAGGGCGTGGGCGAGGACTTCTGGCCCACGACGTACGACCCGTCGGTCGTCGACCGCTACGTGCGCGTCTCCGACCGCGACTCGTTCCTCACCACGCGGCGGCTCGCGGAGACCGAGGGCATGCTGCTCGGCGGCTCCTGCGGGCTGGCGGTGCACGCCGCGCTGGAGGTGGCGGGCGAGCTCGAGGACCCGGCGGCGCTCGTGGCGGTGATCCTGCCCGACGGCGGCCGCGCCTACCTCTCGAAGATCTTCAACGACACGTGGATGGCGTCGCACGGCATGCTCGAGCGGACGAGCGACCGCAGCGTGGGCGACGTGCTGCACGCCAAGCAGGCCGCCGGCGAGATCCCGCCGCTCGTCGTGGTCGAGACCCAGCAGAAGGTCAAGGACGCGATCGCGCTGCTGCACGAGCACCGCGTGTCGCAGCTCCCGGTGGTCTCGCACTCGGACCCCACGACGGTGGTCGGCTCGATCGGCGAGCGCGGGCTGCTCAAGCACGCGGCCGACAACCCCGGGATCATGGGCACGCCGATCGTCGACGTGATGGAGCCGCCGTTCCCCGCCGTCGCGGCCGTCGACCCGGTGCGCGAGGCCGTCGAGCTGCTCAGCGGCGACCGCCAGGCGCTGCTCGTCACCGAGCACGGCCGGCCGACCGGCATCGTCACGCGCGCCGACCTGCTGGAGGCCCTCGTCTCATGACGGAGTTCGCGACGCGCGCGGTCCACGCCGGCCTGGAGCCCGACCCGAGCTACGGGTCGGTCGTGCCGGCCATCCACCAGAGCTCGACGTACGTGCAGCCCGCGCCGGGCCAGTTCGTCGAGGACTACGACTACTCGCGCGCGGCGAACCCCACGCGGCGCGCGCTGGAGAACGCCCTCGGGGAGCTCGAGGGCGGCCACGCCACCGCGTTCGCCTCCGGCATGGCGGCCACGCACGCGCTGCTGACCGCCGTCTGCTCCGCGGGCGACCACGTGATCATCCCCGACGACCTCTACGGCGGCACCTACCGGCTCGTGGACAAGATCCTCGCCCGCTTCGGCGTCGCCTACGACATGGTCGACCAGACCGACCTCGCCGCCGTCCGCGCCGCGCTGCGGCCGGAGACGAAGCTGATCTGGGTCGAGACCCCGACGAACCCGACGCTGAAGGTGGTCGACCTCGTGGCCGTGCTCGACGCCGTCGGCGGCGACGTGCTCGTGGCCGTCGACAACACGTTCGGCACGCCGGTCAACCAGCGGCCGCTCGAGCTCGGCGCCGGCGCCGTGGTGCACTCGACGACGAAGTACCTCGGCGGGCACTCCGACGCGGTCGGGGGCGCGGTCGTCGTCGCGGACCCCGCCCTGCACGAGGCGGTCCGCTTCACGCAGCTCTCGATCGGCGCGGTCCCCGGCCCGCTGGACTGCTTCCTCGTCCACCGCGGGCTGCGCACGCTGCACCTGCGCATGGCCGCCCACGCGGAGAACGCGATGGCCGTCAGCGCGTTCCTGCGCGAGCTGCCGGGCGTGTCCGACGTCCGCTGGCCCGGCTTCTCCGGCATGGTCTCGTTCCGCCACCGCGCCGCGGTGGAGATCGTGGCGCGGACGCGGCTGTTCGCGCTGGCCGAGTCGCTCGGCGGGGTGGAGTCGCTGATCGAGGTCCCGCAGGCGATGACGCACCAGTCCGTTGAGGGCTCGTCGGCCGCCGTCCCGGCCGACCTGGTGCGGCTGAGCTGCGGGATCGAGGCCGCCGCCGACCTCGTGGAGGACATGCGCCAGGCGATCGCCGCCGTCGCGCCCGCGGGCGTCGCGTCGTAACCCGCCGGCTCAAGGGATCCCGTGCGGCGCCGATGGGCTAGGAGGTGCGCCCCCTCCTGCTCTCCCTGCTCCTCTGCGGCCTGCTGGCCGGCTCGGCCTCCGCGCTGACCCGCGACAACCCGGCGGACGACCTCGCGCACCTTCCGATCGAGGCCTCCGTCTACGACAAGGCGACCCACTGCTCGCCGAAGCCGCGGCCCGGCGTGCTGAAGCTGCAGGCCTGGCTGGAGGACAACGTCCGCGGCGTGTTCTGGGGCTCGTACCGCTGCGAGAAGTGGGGCAAGCGCGAGGCGTCGCTGCACGCCGAGAACCGCGCCATCGACTGGCATCTCGACGCGTCGTCCTCCGCGGACCGCAAGGAGGCCCGCAAGCTGGTCGACCTGCTCCTGGCCACCGACTCGGCCGGCAACGAGCACGCGCTCGCGCGCCGCATGGGCGTCGAGGAGCTGATCTGGGACTGCGAGTACTGGGGCGCGGGCATGGGCGACTTCATCGCGTACCGCCCGTGCTACGGCAAGCGCGGCAGGCTCCGCAGGCACGTGAACACGACCGTCGCGCACCGCGACCACGTCCACATCGGCATGACGCTCGCGGGGGCGCGGGCGAAGACGTCCTTCTGGCGTCGCCATACTGGCTGAGATGCGGCGGCCGGCGATCATCGGGGCGGTGCTCGCCTGCGCGCTCGGCGCCGGCGGCGTCGTGACGCTGTCCGCATCCGGCGACGACGCGACGCCGGCGGCCAAGGCGCCCGCCCGCACGGCCGCCTACGCCGAGCGCGCGCAGACCGAGCTCCCGCCGCTGCCGACCGACCACGAGGCCAAGGTCGTCGAGCCCGTCGCGGGCGCGTCCGGCGCGTCCGGCGCGGCCGGCGCGGCCGGCGCGGCCGTGGAGCAGGCTCCCGAGGAGCAGGCCCCGCCGCTCGACGCCCCCAAGCCCGACAAGGCCGCCTCGACCTCGCGCGGCGTCGACCTCGACCGCCCCGAGACGACCGGCGACGGCATCCATCGCGCCACCGCGCTCGGCAACGGCATCGCGCTGCCGCCGCTGGAGGCCCCCGAGGCGGTGCGCCAGATGATCGAGGCCGGCAACGTGATCGCCCGCACCCCGTACCTGTGGGGCGGCGGCCACGGCAAGTGGGTCGACACGGGCTATGACTGCTCGGGCTCGGTCTCCTTCGTGCTCGCGTCCGCCGGCTACCTGGATTCGCCGCTCGCGTCGGGCCCGCTGATGTCCTGGGGCGAGCCCGGCCCGGGCAAGTGGGTCACGATCTACGCGCACGAGGGCCACGTCTGGATGGTCGTCGCGGGCATCCGCTTCGACACGTCCGGCGCGCGCGAGACCGGGTCGCGCTGGCAGAACGAGATGCGCTCCAGCGCGGGCTTCGTCGCCCGCCACCCGCCGGGCCTCTAGACCGCCCCCGGCGGCCTACGCGCCCAGGAAGCGCCCCTCCTCGAGGTCGAGCTCGTGCTCGACCCGGCGCATGACGTCGTCGGAGATCGTGCCGTCGCGCCGCAGCTGCTCGAGCACGTCGCGCTGCGCCTCGATCACGCCCGCGACGAGCCGCAGGTAGTCCGAGGTGCGCGCCTCGATCGCGTCCCCGTCGGCCTCCTGGTCGAAGCGCGCGGCGAAGCGGTCGTAGCGGTAGCGGTACATGCCGCGCATCCGCTCGATCGTCTGCTCGCGCGCCCATTCCTCCTCGGCCAGCGCGTCGAGCCGGTCGAGCGCCGCGCGGGCGGCGAGCTTGCGCGCCTTGTTCTCCTCGATCTCCTCGCCGTCGTCGGGCTCGACGCCGAGCCGGCGGATCACCAGCGGGAGGGTGAGGCCCTGGAGCACGAGCGTCGCGAGGATCACGCAGAACGTGATGAACAGGATCAGCGGGCGCTCGCGGATCGGCTCGCCCGCGTCGGTCTGCAGCGGGATCGCCAGCGCGGCGGCGAGCGACACGGCGCCGCGCATGCCCATCCACGCGATCAGCGCCGTGTCGCGGCCCGGCGGCCGGCCGCCCCGCAGCGGGAAGACCTGCACGAACGTGACCACCCACACGATGCGCACGGCGATCACCACCAGGCTCGCCAGCGCGCCGTACCCCACCACGGTCGACACGTCGTAGTCCGCCGCGCGCAGCTCGTCGAGCAGCAGCGGCAGCTGGAGCCCGATCAGCACGAACAGGAACGAGTTGAGCAGGAACGTCAGGATCGTCCACACGGGCACGCTCTGCATCCGCACCTGCGCGTTCGTGAGGCGCCGCGTCTGCGAGCTCATGTAGAGGCCGACGGTGACGGCCGCGATCACGCCCGAGAGCTGCAGCTCCTCCGCCGGCAGGTACGCCGCGTAGCCGGTGAACAGCGAGATCGTGAGCTCGACCGGCGGATCGTCGAGACGGGAGCGCACCTGCGCGATCACCCAGCCGACCGCGAGCCCGATCACCACGCCGCCCGCGGCGCCCTTGAGGAACTCGCCGCCCGCGTCCACCAGGCTGAACGACCCGGCCGTGATCGCCGCGAGCGCGACGCGGTACGCGGTGATCGCCGTCGCGTCGTTGATCAGCGACTCGCCCTCGACGACGGTGACCACGCGCCGCGGCACGCCGAGCCGCCCGGCGATCGCGGTCGCCGCGACCGGATCGGTCGGGGACACGATCGCCCCCAGCACGAACGCCGCCTCCCACGACAGGCCCGGCACGACCGCGTGGACGCAGACCGCCACGGCGAGGCAGGTCGCGAGCACGAGCCCGATCGAGAGCGCGGAGATCGGCGCGGCGTTGCGGCGCAGGTCGCGCAGGGACGTGAAGAACGCCGCGCCGTAGAGCAGCGGCGGCAGGAAGATCAGCAGGACGAGGTCGGGGTCGAGCGTGATCTCCGGCAGCCCCGGGATCGCGCCGATCGCCAGGCCGCCGAGCACGAGGAAGATCGGGTACGGCACGTTCATCACGCGCGCGAGCGTGACCAGGCCGGCCACGGCGAGCAGGAGCCCGGCCAGGATGATCTCGGTATGCGCCTCGTGCATCCCCGGTGCATGCTGCCAGCTTGGGGTTCCGACCCCATGCGTGGGTGGGGGAGGCCGCCGATGAACCGGGTGCAGCGTTCCCTGCACCTCCGGAAAGGACCTCCCCCGATGCCCCGCTTCCTCGCAACCGACCACGCGCTGCCCGCCGGCCCGCCGCCCGAGCTGCTGGACGAGATCGACGCCGCCTGGGAGCGGTCCGGAGAGCTGTTCGCGTCCGGCCTGGAGCTGCATTTCGAGCTGGGCGCTCCCGCCGGCCCGGTGCGGGCCGAGCTCCGGTGCGCGGACGGATCGGTGGTCGAGCGGCTCTCGGCCTCCGAGGCGCTGGCGCTCGCCTGCGGCGAGATCGCCGCCGCCCTCGTGCCCGCGGCCTGAGGGCGCCCGCGACCCGCCGGGCTGGACCCGGTGCGCGGCGCGCCGATACGGTGCGCCCATGCGTCCCATCCCCGCCCCCCGCATCGGCGACGCGCACGGGCTGCTGCGCGCCATCAACCAGCGCGAGCGCCTCCGGCTCGACGAGTTCGTCACGGCCTTCTCGCCCGACGAGCTGTTCCCGCCCGGACTGGAGAACGCGCTGGGGCGCATGCGGCAGTTCGTCTCCTTCGCCCGGTCCGCCGGGCTGCTCAACGAGGACCGGGGCACGGTCGAGCTGACCGACATGGGCAAGCGCTACGTGCGCGCGGGGGACGCGGCGGCGCCGTTCGACGTCGCGCCGGCCCAGGCCGAGTGGCTGCGCCGGCTGCTGCGCGAGCGGCACATGACCGACTCGATCTTCCACGGCGCCGCCGTCGCGCTCAGCCTCTACGCCTCCAACCCGCCGGACTTCCATCCGTCGCGCGTGGACTTCGGCCGTGCGATCAACCAGCTCGGCCGCGCGGGCTGGGACAACGAGAACACGTTCGAGTCCCAGGGCGAGCGCTACACGACGTTCCTCACCGACCTCGAGCTGGTCGACGCGGAGCGGCGGCTCACGCCGATCGGCCAGCAGACCCGCGACGAGCTGACGCTGCCGATCCACATGTCGCTCAAGGACATCGCGGGGCAGCTCAACCCGGGCGGGCTCGAGGCGGCGGTCCGCGAGGGCGAGGCCGAGTACGACGCCGCGCTGGCCGCCGCGCTGCCCGAGCCCGAACCGGAGCCCGAGCCCGAGCCGGCCGCGGAGGAGGAGGCGGCGTACGAGGACGTCGGGCCGGGCACGACGCCCGGCGCCGCACCGGCGCAGCCCGACCCGGCCGCGGCGGCCCCGCTCGGACCCCCACCCACGCCGCCCGCGGACCTCTGGGACACGGCGTCGCCCGACGAGCGCACGCGCGCCTACGTGGCCATCCGCCCGGAGGACGAGCAGGCGCCGCCGCCGCCCGCCGCGCCGGCGGCGCCCGAGCCGGCGCCCGCCGCCGAGGAGCCGGACGAGGAGCCCGAGGAGTCGGCCGAGTACCTCACGGCCGGGCCGATGACCGCCGCGCCGCGCCCGGCGCCGCCCGCCGCAGAGCCGCCGCACGCCGCGCCGCCGCCCGCTGCCGCCCCGCCTGCCGCGGGCCCGCCGCCCGGCGCCCCTCCGGGCGCGCCGCGCGCTGCCCCGCCCGGCGCCGAGCCGCCGCCTGCCGTCCCGCCCGCCGCCGAGCCGCCGGCCGCCGCGCCGGCGCCGCCGCCCGCGACCGAGCTGCCGCCGTCCCCGCCGCCGCCCGCACGCGCGCCCGAGCCCGCGGCGGCCCCGCCCCCGGCGCCGCCGGCCCCCGAGCCGGTGCAGGCCGGCATGACCTCGGGCGATCCGCTCGGCGCGCCCCCGGCGCCGCCCGCCCCGGCGCCGCCCGTCCAGGCGGCGCCGGAGCCCGCCTTCGCCGCGGCCGCCGCCGCGGCCACGATCGCCTCGCCCGCACCTGGAGCGCCCCCCGCCGCCCCCGCCTTCGTCTCCGGCGCCGCGATCCGCGCGGCGGCCGAGGAGCAGGGCCTGCGGCTGCCCGAGGGTCTGTACGCGGCCGTCGCCGCGGCGCTCGCCGGCGGGCACGTGGTGCTCGTCGGCCCGGCCGGCAGCGGCAAGACCCGGCTCGCGCTCGCGGTCGCCAAGGCGGCCGCGCAGGCCGGCAAGGCCGGCGGCGCCACCGTCGTCACCGCGGGCAACGGCTGGTCGCCGGCGGACACGCTCGGCCGCCCCGGCGACGAGGAATGGGAGCGCGGCACCGTGGTCGAGGCGGCCGCGCGCGGCCGCTGGCTCATCGTCGACGAGCTCGACCGCGCGCCGCTGGACGCCGCCCTCGGCGACCTCAGCTCGTTCCTCGCCGGCGTGCCCGTCACGCTGCCCGACGGAGAGAACGCCCCGCCCGAGGGCTGGCGCATCGTGGCCACGGCGGGCGCTTCGGGGCTCGCCGGCTCGCCGGCGCTCGTGCGCCGCTTCGCCCACGTCCACGTGCCGCCGCCCGACGACGCCGAGCTGCACCGGGCGATCGACGAGGCGGCCGGCGGCGACGCCGTCGCGGCCGACGCCGTCAAGCGCCTGCTCGGCGCACGCGAGCTGGGCCCGGTCGGCGCGGGCGCGTTCCTCGCGGCGGCCCGCTTCGCCGCGGCCCGCAACGCCGAGGTCCCCGCCGGCGAGCGCACGCTGGCGCGCGAGGCGCTCGCCGCGCACGTCGCGCCGCTGCTGGGCGGGCTGGACGAGGAGCGCCGCCGGCGCCTCGCCGCGCTGGCGGGCTAGCCGGCGCGTGCTCGGTCGCCGCGGTCGCGGCACGGCGGAGCGGGCCGCGCTCGCCCGCGCCGCCGCGCGCCTGGCGCGCCTCGATCTCTACCCGGAGCCGCTGCGCACCGAGCGGGTGCGCCTGCTGCACGTGCCGTGGCTCTTCGCGCTGCCCTGGTTCCGGCGCTTCGCGGGCTACAACATGGGGCACCTGATCCTCTTCAAGCGCACGCTCGCGGACGTCTCGGACGACCTCCTGACCCACGAGCTCTGCCACGTGTGGCAGGACCAGGACCACCGGCTGCGCATGTGGCTCTCCTACCTCCATCGCGGCTACGCGCAGAACCCCCACGAGATCGAGGCCCGCAGGGCGGTCGCCGAGACGCGCCGCTAGGCGAGCGCCGCCGGCTGCGCGAGGCCCGTGGCGAAGTCGTCCGCGAGGGCGGCGACGAGCAGCCCCAGCGCGGGGCCGACCGGGTCGCCCTGCCCGACGCCCGCGCAGAGCCGCTGGCGGTGGTCGCCCGGCGCGTCGGCCAGCATCGCCACGGCGGCCAGCTCGGCCTCGCAGCCCAGCTCGGCGGCGTGCGGCGCGCACGCGGCGAGCAGCTCGTCCAGGATCTCGCGCGCCGGCCGCCGCGTCTCGCGCACGGGGTCGATGAACGCGGCGCGCATCCCGTCGCGGACGGCGAGGAAGCGGTTCTCGTCGAGCACCTCGGGCCGGCAGGCGATCCCCTCGTCCGCGTAGCCCTCCCCGGCCTCGAGCCGCACGACGCACTGGGCGAGCGCGGCCAGGGCCGCGTTGTCGGACGAGCGCGTCTGCGCGTCCATGATCCGGATCTCGATCGTGCCGAACCTGGGCTGGAGCCGCACGTCCCACCACAGGAACGTCGGCTCGGGGAAGGCCTCGCAGCGCAGCAGCACGTCGACCGCCTCGACGTAGTCGGCGTAGTCGGAGAACGCGCGCGGGATGCCGACGCGCGGGAACGTGCCGAAGACCGGGACGCGCGCCGCGGCGAGCCCCGTGTCGCGCCCCTGCCAGAACGGGGAGTTGGCCGCGAGGGCGAGCAGCATCGGCACGTGCACGCGCACCCCCCGCAGCGCGCGCACGGCGGCCTCGGCGTCGGGCACGGCGACGTGCACGTGCAGCGCGAACGTCGGCTCGCGCCGGGCCAGCTCGCGCATCGAGTCGTAGATCGACTGGTAGCGCGCGCCCGGCGACACCTCCACGTCGCCCCACTGCGCGAAGGGGTGCGTGCCGGCGACGGCCGCCCGCAGGCCGAGCGGCGCCAGGTCGGCCGCCAGCCCCGCGCGCAGCTCGGCAAGCTCCGTCGCAGCGGCCAGCGGGGTCGGGTGCGGTCCGCTCGCCAGCTCGAGCGCCGACCCGTGCGTCTCGGCCGCCGCGTGGTCGGCGACGCGGCGCGACAGCGCGGGCAGCACGTCGTCGATCCGCGAGGCCAGCGCCCAGTCGTGCGGGTCAAGGAGCATGACCTCCTCCTCGATCCCCACCGTCCATGGCGACTGCGCGGCGTCCGGGTTCCACTCCGCCCACGACGGCAGGGGCGTCACGGCACCACCCATGTGTCCTTCGCGCCGCCGTTCTGGGAGGAGTTGACCACGAGCGCGCCCTCGTCGAGCGCGATGCGCGTCATGCCGCCGGGGAGGACCTCGACCTCGCCGGACGTCGACGTCAGCACGAACGGGCGCAGGTCCACGTGCCGCGGGACGAGCGCCCCGTCGACGACGGTCGGGTGCGTCGACAGGGCGACCATCCGCTGCGCGATGTAGTCCTCGGGCGCGGCGCGCACCTTCTCGCGCAGCGCCTCGACGTCGCCGGGCTCGGCGTGCGGGCAGACGACCACGCCCAGGCCGCCGTAGGACCCGCGGTCCTTGATCACGAGCTCGCCGAAGACGTCGAGCGCGCGTTCGAGCGTCGCGGGCTCGCCCAGGTCGAACGTCTCGACCTGGTCGAGCAGCGGCTCCTCGGCGAGGTAGAAGCGGATCATGGCGTGGACGTAGGCATGGGCCAGCTTGTCGTCGGCGGCCCCCGTACCGAAGCAGTTGACCAGATCGAGCTCGCCGGCGCCAAGGACCGGGTGGAGGAGCTGCCCCACCTCCGTGTCGAGCCCGTCCGCGTTCGTGCGCCGGTAGACGGTGTCGACCGGGTCGCCGCGGTGGCGCAGCCGGCCCCCGGCGACCTCGAGGTCGGACGGCACGGCGAGCGGCAGCCCGAGCAGCTCGGCGAGCCACGCGTGCTCCCAGAAGGCGGAGTTGTCCTCGCCGTCCGTGAGCACGACGGCGCGCCCGTCGCCGAGCACGCGGCGCAGCGCGTCCGCGAGCCCGTCGAGCGAGCGCGGCAGCGCCGCGGGGGGCGGCGCGAGCGCCTTCACCGTGGCGGCGCGCGCCGCCGGCCAGTAGCCGAGCCCGCTCGGCGTGCGCACGTTGTCCTCGAGCACGAGCCAGGTGCCGTTGCCGTCGCGGACGACGTCGAGCCCGGCGATGCCGATCCACGGCCGGCCCGGGCGGAACCCCTGCAGCGCCGGCTCCAGGCCCTCCGCGGAGTCGAGCACGCGCGCGGGCATGACGCCCTCGGCGACGATCCGCCGGTCCCCGTAGACGTCGGCCACGAACGCCTCGAGCGCGCGCACGCGCTGGGCGAGGCCGGCCGCGAGCGGGTCCCACTCCTCGCCGGGGATCACCCGCGGCACCGGATCGACGTGCCACGTGTCGTCGCCGTCGACCGAGGCGAAGCAGATGCCGCGCTTCGCCACCTCGTCGCGCACGGCGGCGGCGAGCTCGGCGGGGCCGTGCTCGAGCACGAGGTCGAGCACGGGGCGCGCGGCCGGGCGCACCGCGCCCTCGGCGTCGACGGCGTCGTCGAAGGCCGGTGGGCGGTACCCGTCGAGCGGGCCGTGGAGCGGTGGTGCGGTCACAGCCGGGCCCTACCCAGTTGCTCCCTGGGGCATCCCCGCGCCACACTGACGGGCATGATCGAGCTGCCGACCGCCCTCGCCACGGTGCGCGACTTCGCCGCGCGCACGGGTGCCGAGCGCGTCGTGGCCCTGCTCGACACGGGCGAGGACACGTCGCCGGTGATGGTCGAGCGCACCGAGGACGGCGGTCTCGTGGTGGTCGACGGCGACGCGGTCCGCGCGGTCGAGGCCGAGCCCGGCGCGCAGCCGCTCCCGCTCGGGGACCTCCGCCCCGTTCCGGCGAGCGCGATGGCGGCGGACCCGGAGACGGGCGAGCTCGCGGCGCCGCTGGGCAGCGTGCAGCTGCTCGCCGACTCCGTCCTGGCCCTGGCGCGCGCCTTCGGGGGCCGCTCCGTGGCCACGGCGACGTTCGCGACGCGCGACCCCGCGCTCCCCCTGACCGTGGCCGGGCGCGAGGGCGAGCCGGTCGTGCTGGACATCGGCGGGCGCCACTTCGCGCTCCCTTCCTGACGCCGGATCGGTGAAGCGCCGGGCGTCCGGGTACCTCCGGCCCCATGCGTCACCTGCATCACTGGTCGGTCGAGGAGGCCAACGCGCTGTGCCCGTTCGTGGGGGAGTGCGTCACGCGCCTGCGCGCCGCGCGCGATCGGCTGCGCACCGCGCCGGGCGCGATCGCGATGGTGACCGGCGGGGCATGGGCCGGTCGGGAGCACGCCCGCGCCGCCGTCGACCTCGTGCTCACCCTCGAGCAGCTCGAGGAGCTCGACATCCTCGTCCAGGACCTCGATGCCGGCCTCGTCGACTTCCCGGCCCTGCGCGACGGCGAGGAGGTCTACCTGTGCTGGCTCGTCGACGAGCCCGAGGTCGCCCACTGGCACCGGCCCGGCACCGGGCTGCCCGGCCGCCGGCCGCTCTGATCAGCGCCGGACGGGCTCGAAGCGGATCGCGTAGCCGCCCGCGGCGCCGAGCGGCAGGCGCAGCACGCGGCGCGCGGTGACCCGGCGCTCGCGCGCCCGCAGCGTCCCGCCCGGCCCGTCCTCCACGATCCGGGCGCGGTAGCGCCGGCCGGGGAAGAGGAAGTCCAGCGGCAGCCGGGCCGTGCGCGCGGCGCCCCCGTTGACGGCGCCGACGTACCAGCTGCGTCCGGCGCGGCGCCCGATCGTCGCCGAGTCGCCCGGGTAGCCGTCGAGCAGCTTCGTGTCGTCCCAGGCCGGCGGGATGGCGCGCAGCCAGCGCCGCGCGGCGGGCAGTCCCGCGTAGACGTCCGGCCGGTCGGCGAAGTGCTGCAGGCCCGACTCGAAGACGACGGACAGCGCGAGCTCGTGGGCCGCGCTCGTCGGGCGCCGCGCGGCGGAGAACGTGACCGGCGTGTAGTCCATCGAGCCGATCGCGTTGCGCGTGAACGGCAGCGTCGCGTTGTGCGCGGGGGTGATCGCGGCCACCTCGCCCTTGTAGCTCTCGGCGCCGATCACGGCCTCCGAGGTGAGCACGTTCGGCCAGCTCCGCGCCAGCCCGCGCGGGGCCGTCGAGCCATGGAAGTTCACCACCAGCCGGCGCTCGGCCGCGGCGCGGGCGACGCTGCGGTACCAGGCCATCCGCTGGTAGGAGTCGGACTCCATGAAGTCGAGCTTCACGCCCGCGACGCCCCAGCTCCGCCACTGCGAGAGCAGCGCGTCGCGCGGCGCCGGCAGCGCGAGCGCGTCCCAGCGCGCCCACACCATGACCTTGACGTGGCGCCGCCGGGCGTAGGCGACGAGGCGGGGCATCCACGCCGGGTCCCAGCCGGCGTCGACGAGCACGTACTCCCAGCCCATGCGGCGCGCGAAGTCGACGTACGCCCGCTGCGTGTCGAGGCTGGCGGGGCTGGCGCTGTCGGCCCACCACGACCAGGCGACGCGACCCGGCTTGGCCCAGGACCAGTCGCCGTGCGGCGCGGGGCGGGCCAGGTCGTCGACGAGGTCGGACCCGACGATCGTGGCGAGCCGGCCGATCACCGCGACGCGCCACGGCGTGCGCACCGGCGACAGGCCCGGCTGCGCGTGCGGACGGGACACGAACAGCACGTCGGGGATCCCCGGGCGCACCTCGAGCCGCGTCCCGGGCTGGCCGGTGCCGACGTCGCTCTCGGCCAGCAGCGCCCAGGCGCCGCCCGTGCGCAGCAGGGCGGGGTAGCCGACCGGGCCGGGCAGCGCGTCGCGCAGCAGGGACGGCGTGTAGGTCGCCTCGTAGGCGCGGTTGTAACGCTGCAGCCAGGCCTGCGCCCCCGGCGCCGTGAACGCGCTGCACTCGCCGGTGACGCGGCTGCGCGCCGGGCCGGTCAGCGACGTGCGGTACGCGAAGCCGTCGTCCGATACGCGCAGCTCGACGAGCACCCGGCTGCCGCGCTGGCGGAACGACAGGTCGAGCCGATGGGCGAGCAGCCGGTGCACGCGCCGCTTGCCGGCCCGCGTCCGGTAGCGCTCGAACGTGGTTGCGCGGCGCGTGGCCTTCGGGGTGAAGCCCTGGGGCAGGCAGCGCGTCGCGGTCGCGAGCCCGATCGTCGTGGTCAGCACGGGCCGGCCGCGGCGGCGCACGACGGCGCGCAGCGGCGCGTCGGGCCCGTGGAAGCGGATCGTCGCCGCAAGCCGCCCGTCGGGCGACCGGATCCGCCAGCGCTTCGTCTCCGCCGCCCAGGCGGGCGCGGGCGCGGCGGCGCACGCCGCGAGCGCGACGAGCACGGCACAGCGCACTGCCCGGTGCGACACGACCCTCCCCACGCCTCCGGTGTTCGCCGCCGGCGGTCGATTCCCGCTCTTACCCGGCTCTCACCTTGACGGCGCACCATGCGCGAGGATGCGCATCCTGGTGGTCGACGACGAGCCCGCCGTGCGCGACGCCGTCGACCGCGCGCTCCGGCTGGACGGGCACGAGGTCGCCGTGGCCGAGGACGGGCGCGCCGCGCTCGACCAGCTCGCGATGGCGCCGCCCGACGCGCTCGTGCTCGACCTGCTCATGCCCCGGGTCGACGGCCTGGAGGTGTGCCGGCGGCTGCGCGCGGCCGGCGACCGCACCCCCGTGCTCGTGCTCACGGCCCGCGACACCGTGTCCGACCGCGTGCGCGGGCTCGACGCCGGCGCCGACGACTACCTGGTCAAGCCGTTCGCCCTCGAGGAGCTGCTCGCGCGGGTGCGCGCGCTGCTGCGGCGATCGGGCGGCGAGGCGTCCGGGGGCGGCGTGCTCCGCCTGACCGATCTCGAGCTCGACACCGTCGCCTACACGGCGCGCCGCGGCATGCGGCCGATCGAGCTGACCCGGACCGAGTTCCTGCTGCTCGAGCTGTTCCTGCGCCATCCGCGCCAGGTGCTCACCCGCTCGATCATCTTCGACCGCGTGTGGGGCTACGACTTCGGCCCGGCGTCGAACTCGCTCGAGGTCTACGTCGGCTACCTGCGGCGCAAGACGGAGGCCGGCGGGGAGCCGCGGCTGCTGCACACCGTGCGCGGCGTGGGCTACGTGCTGCGCGCGCCGTGAGCCTGCGCCGCCGCCTCACGCTCGCGTGCGCGGCCGCGGTGGCGCTCGCCGTCGTCGTCGCCGCGGCCGGCACGTACTGGTACGTGCGCGACGTGCTGCGCGGCCAGATCGACGCGTCGCTGCGCGCCGCCGACGCGTTCACGGTCGCGCTCGACACGGCCCCGCCCCCGGGCGGCGCCGCCGACGTGGTGCGCCGCGCGCGTCTGGAGACCGGTTCCCCGCTGGACGGGCCGGTGCTCTTCCGCCAGCTGCTGGCGCCGGGCGGCCGCGTCGAGGTGGCGCGCGGCGAGCAGCCGGAGGAGCTGGTCCCGGCGGCGGAGCTGAAGGCGGTCGCGAGCGGGAAGCGGGCGTCGTTCTTCACCGACGTGGAGCGCGACGGGCACAGCCTGCGCGTGTACACGACGCGCACCGCCGGCGGAGGGGCGTTCCAGGTCGCCAGGCCGCTCGACGAGGTGAACTCCACGCTGGCGACGCTCCGGCTCGGCCTGGGCGTGATCGCGCTGCTGGGGGTCGCCGCCGCGCTCGTGCTGGCGCGCCTCGCGACCCGCGCGGCGGTGCGGCCGGTCGCCGAGCTGACGGACGCCGCGGAGCACGTCGCGCGCACGCGCGACCTCACGCGGCGGATCGAGCGGGCCGGCGACGACGAGCTCTCGCGCCTGGCCGGCGCCTTCAACACGATGCTGGAGGCGCTCGAGGCGTCCCAGCGCGCCCAGCGCCGGCTCGTGGCCGACGCGTCGCACGAGCTGCGCACCCCGCTGACGTCGCTGCGCACGAACCTCGAGGTGCTCGAGCTCGGCGGGCTCGGCGCGGCCGACCAGGCGCGGCTGCGCGCCGACGTCGTCGCCCAGCTCGAGGAGCTGACGCTGCTGGTCGCCGACCTCGTCGACCTCGCGCGCGAGGAGCAGCCGGAGACCGAGCGCGAGGCGCTCCG
Source organism: uncultured Solirubrobacteraceae bacterium (assembly GCA_963827335.1). Lineage (GTDB taxonomy): Bacteria > Actinomycetota > Thermoleophilia > Solirubrobacterales > Solirubrobacteraceae > DASQMT01. Next base: position 138,641 of record CAWHAP010000015.1, on the reverse strand, counting down.
GCTCGACGAGCTCGTCGCCGCCGCGGTGGAGCGCGCCGCGCGGCACGCGCCGGCGGTCCGCTTCGCGACGGAGCTGGAGCCCGTGGTCGTGGACGGCGTGCGCGGCCGGCTCGACCGCGCGGTCGCGAACCTGCTCGACAACGCGGCCAAGCACGGCGGCGCGGGCGGCACGGTCGAGGTGACGCTGCGCGCCGGCGAGCTCACCGTGCGCGACCACGGGCCGGGGATCGCCGACGAGGACCTCCCGTTCGTCTTCGACCGCTTCTACCGCGCCCGCAGCGCGCGCGGGCGGCCGGGGTCGGGACTGGGGCTGGCGATCGTGCGCCAGGCGGCCGAAGCGCACGGCGGCAGCGTGCGCGCGGATCGTGCGCCGGACGGCGGCGCGGTCCTGCGCATGGCGCTCTCACCGAGCTCCTAAGCGCCTCTCACCCGGCTCTCAGCCGGGTCCGGCTCCATGGAGGCATGCGAACCGACAGGAGCCCGATGACCCTTCGACCCCTCGGCGCCGCGCTGCTCGCCGTCGCCGCGCTCGCGCTCGTCGCCTGCAGCGAGGAACCGGCGACGTCGTCGTCCGGCACGCCGGACGACGACAAGGTGCGCCAGGCGCAGGTGAAGTTCGCGCAGTGCATGCGCGAGAACGGCGTCGACATGCCCGACCCGTCGAGCGAGGGCAGGCAGACGTTCAAGGTCGGCGGCGACAGCGGCATCTCGCCCGAGGAGTTCGAGCGCGCCGGCAAGGCGTGCGAGCGCTACCGCAAGGACATCCGCCCCAACCTCAGCGAGGAGGAGCAGGAGGAGTTCAAGGCGCAGGCGTTGGAGCACGCGCGCTGCATGCGCGAGCACGGGATCGACTTCCCCGACCCGACCTTCGACGAGGACGGGGGTGCGCAGATCAGGCTCGAGGGCGGGCTGGATCCGGACGACCCGGACTTCGCGGCGGCCCAGAAGGAGTGCGGCCGCGCCATGGACGGCGGGCGGCAGCCGTGACCCGGCGGCTCGCGCTCGGCGGCGGCGTCCTGGCGGCGGCCGCCCTCGCCACTGGTGTCGCCGCGCTCGGCGGCGACGAGGACCCCGGCGCCCCCGCGGCGGCCCGTGCGGCGGGCGGGGCGACCGCGACCGTCGAGCGGCGCGACCTGGTCGACCGCGACGAGGTCGACGGCACGCTCGGCTACGCGGACCCCGGCACGCTCGTCGCGGGCACCGCCGGCACCATCACGGCGCTGCGCACGCCGGGCGCCGTCGTGCGCCGCGGCGGCTCGCTGTACGGCGTCGACGGCGCGCCCGCGGCCTTCCTCCTCTACGGGCGGCTGCCCGCCTGGCGTGACTTCACGCCGTGGATGGAGGACGGCGCCGACATCCGCCAGCTCGAGCGCAACCTGCGCGCGCTCGGGCACGACCCCGACGGCGAGCTCGTGGTCGACGACGAGTGGGACGCCGCGACGACTGCCGCCGTCGAGCGGTTCCAGGAGGCCCGCGGGCTGACGGAGGACGGCTCGCTGGAGCAGGGCGAGGTCGTGTTCCGGCGCGGGCCGACCCGGATCGGCGAGGCGCGCGCCGCGGTGGGCGAGACCGCCGCGCCCGGGCGCGAGCTGGGCGATCTCTCCTCCACCGAGCGGCGCGTGACCGTCGACCTCGACGCCACGCGCCAGGGGCTGGCGCGCACCGGGGACGCCGTGACCGTCGCGCTGCCCGACGGCGCGGACGCGCGCGGCCGCATCCGCCGGGTCGGCACGGTCGCCGAGCAGCCGGCCGACCAGGAGGGCGAGGCCACGATCGAGGTCACGATCGCGCTGCGCGGCAGGGCCGCCCGCGGCACCGACCTCGACCAGGCGCCGGTCGACGTCGGGTTCGCGGTGGAGCGCCGGCGCGACGTGCTGACCGTGCCGGTCAAGGCGCTGCTCGCGCGCCAGGGCGGCGGGTTCGCCGTCGAGCTGGCGGGCGGCCGGCTGGTCGCCGTCACGCCCGGGCTCTACGCCGACGACCTCGTCGAGGTCGAAGGCGATCTGCGCGAGGGCGACACCGTGGTGACGGCCCGATGACGCCGGTGCTCGAGCTCGAGGACGTGCGCAAGGCCTACCCCGGGCCGGTCGGCGTCCTGCACGGCATCTCCCTCGCCGTCCAGGCGGGCGAGCTCGCCGCCGTCGTCGGGCCGTCCGGCTCGGGGAAGTCGACGCTGCTGCACATCATGGGGACGCTCGAGCGGGCCACGAGCGGCACGGTGCGCGTCGCCGGGCAGGACGTGGGCCGGCTCGGCGAGCGCGAGCTCGCCGCCCTGCGGGCGCGCCGGATCGGGTTCGTGTTCCAGCAGTTCTTCCTGCTCGACGGGATGAGCACGCTCGACAACGTCGCCACCGGGCTGCTCTACACCGGGACCGGCGCGGCGGAGCGGCGGAGCCGGGCGCGCGAGGCGCTCGAGCGCGTCGGGCTCGGCCACCGGCTCGGCCACGTGCCCGCGAAGCTCTCGGGCGGCGAGCGCCAGCGCGTCGCGATCGCCCGGGCGCTGCTCGGCCGGCCGGCGATCGTGTTCGCGGACGAGCCGACCGGCAACCTCGACTCGCGCGCGGGCGATGCGATCATCGCGCTGCTGACCGAGCTGCACGCGGAGGGGGCGACGATCGTGGTCATCACCCACGAGGAGCGGATCGCCGCCACGCTGCCGCGCCGGATCGCCCTGCGCGACGGCCGCGTGGAGTCCGACACCGGAACGCCTGCGGCCGGGGCGGCGGCATGAGCGCGCTCGCCCCCAGCCGGATCGGCGCGGCCGACACCATGCGCACCGGCTCGCTCGGCCTGCGCACGCGGCGCCTGCGCGCCGCGCTCTCCGCGCTCGGGATCGCCATCGGCATCGCGTCGATGGTCGCCGTGCTCGGCATCTCGGAGTCCTCCAAGGCGGACCTGCTCGCCCAGCTCGACGAGCTCGGCACCAACCTGCTCCGGGTCGCGCCCGGGGAGTCGTTCTTCGGCGAGGAAGCGGAGCTGCCCCGGTCGGCGGGCCCGATGCTCGAGCGCGTCGGCAGCGTGGAGCGCGTGGCGGCCGTGCGCACGCTCAACAGCGTCACGGTGCGGCGCACCGACCTGGTCGATGAAGTCGAGACCGGCGGCATCGCCGTCGCCGCCGCGGACCCGGCGCTGGCGGCGACGGTGGGCGCCGAGCTGCGGACGGGGCGCTTCCTCGACGCGGCGACGGCGCGATACCCGAGCGTCGTGCTCGGCGCCGGGGCGGCCGACCAGCTCGGGATCGACGACACGGGCGCGCGCGTCTGGCTGGGCGGCCGCTGGTTCTCGGTGATCGGGATCCTCGCGCCGGTCACGCTGGCCCCGGCGCTCGACGGCAGCGCCCTCGTCGGCTTCGACGCGGCCACCCGCTGGCTCGACGCCGAGCGCGACGCCTCCACGGTCTACGTGCGCGCCGCGCCCGACGCGATCGACGCCGGGGCGCGCGACCTGCTGGCCCCGACGGCGAACCCGGAGCGCCCCGAGGAGGTCGAGGTGTCGCGGCCGTCCGACGCGCTCGCGGCGAAGGCGGCGGCGAAGACGGCGTTCACGTCGCTCTTCCTCGGCCTCGGCGCGGTCGCCCTGCTCGTCGGCGGCGTGGGGATCGCGAACGTCATGGTCATCTCCGTGCTGGAGCGCCGCTCGGAGGTCGGCCTGCGGCGCGCGCTCGGCGCGACCCGCCGCCACGTCGGCGCGCAGTTCGCCTGCGAGTCGCTGCTGCTCGCCGCCGCCGGCGGCGCGGCCGGGGTCGCGCTCGGCGCGCTCGTGACGGCGGGCTACGCGCAGAGCCGCGGATGGACGGTCGTCGTCCCGCCGGCCGCCCTCGCCGGGGGCGCGGCCGCGGCGCTCGCGATCGGCGCGGTCGCCGGCGTCTACCCGGCACTGCGCGCGGCGCGGCTGTCGCCGACGGACGCGCTGCGCGGGGTGTGAGCGTCCTGCTGCGTCAGCGGCACAGCCGCCATGCGGCCAGGGCGAGCCCCTGCGCGCAGGCGACGAGGTCGTCGACCGGGACCCACTCGCCGACGGTGTGGGCGCGGTCGATGCTGCTCGGCCCGTACATCAGCGCGGGCGTGCCGGCCTCGAGCGCGTACGTGGCGCCGTCGTACCAGGAGCCGAGCCCGCCGAGCACCGGCGCCAGCCCGAGGTCCGCGTTCGCGCCGAGCAGCGCCTGGACGCTCGCCGCCTCCGAGGGCGTCTCCGACGGGTTGACCTGCGTGTGCCACGCGAACCGCGGCGGGTGCTCGGCCAGCCACGGGTCGGCGTCGCACCAGGTCCGCAGGAAGCCCTCGACCTCCTCCTGCACGCCGCGGGTCCACCCGTCGGCGTCGGCCTGGCCGGGGAGGATGAGCACGGCGAGCGTGAGCTCGGCGCGGTCGGGGATCGTCACCGGCCAGCCGGAGTCGGCGACGAGCCGGCTCGCGACGATGTCGGGCGGGTCGAGCAGCGGGTGGCGCGCGCCGGCCCGGCTGCGCCACTCCCCCCGCAGCCGGTCGACCCCCGCGAGCAGGTGCCGCGCCTGGTCGATCGCGTTCACCGCGCCCCCGTCGCGCCAGCTCGGATGCTCCTGCTCCGTGTGGCCCGAGCGGCCCGTCATCTCCACCGAGCAGTAGACCGACCCGCGGCACGCCGGCCAGATCTCGAGGCTGGAGGGCTCCGTGACGATCGCGAAGTCGGCGGCGACCCCGTGGCGCGCGCAGGCGAGGCCGCCGATGCCGCTCGACTCCTCGTCGGTGTTGGTGCACACGACGAGGTCGCCGGCGAGCTCGCCCGCCACGGCCTCGGCGGCGACCACCATCGCGGCGATCCCGCCCTTCATGTCGCACGCGCCGCGGCCGGTCACCCGCCCGTCGCGGACCTGCGGGTCGAAGGGGTCGTGCTCCCAGCCGTCCTCGCGCTGCGCGGGGACGACGTCGATGTGGCCGTTGAGCAGCAGCGACCGTCCGCCGCCCGAGCCGGCGATGCGGGCCGCGAGCTGCGGGCGCCCGGCGAAGCCGATGCCGCCCGCGGGGGTGAGCGGATGGCCGGCGACGTCCTCCGGCGCGGGCTCCCACACGTCGACCTCGCCGCCCGCGGCGCGCAGCCGCGCGGCGAGGTGCGCCTGCAGCGCCGCCTCGTCGCGGGCCGGCGACGCGGGCTCGGCGCGGCTCGTCGTGTCGAACCGGATCAGGTCGCAGAGCAGCGCCACCAGCTCGTCCGAGCGGGCGGCGACGGAGTCGACGAGCCGCTGCTCGTCCGCGTCGAGTGCCATGCGCGGCAGCTTGACAGCGATGCGGCGGTACCGTGCGCCCGAGTGCCGCTCGAGATCCGACCCGCCGACCCGTCCGAGTTCCCGGCCGTCGCGGACCTGTGCGTCGCGGCCTACGCGCCGTTCCTGGACGACAAGGACCACTACGTCCCGACGCTGCGCGACGTCGCGCGCCGCGCCGAGCACGCCGAGCTGCTCGTGGCCGCCGACGGCGAGCTGCTCGGCACCGTGACCTTCGTGCCCGCCGGCGGCCCGCTCGGCGAGATCGCCACCCCCGACGAGACCGAGTTCCGCATGCTGGCGGTCGGCCCGGGCGCGCAGGGCCGCGGCGTCGGCACGGCGCTCCTGCGGCACGTCCTCGACGCGAGCCGGGCGCTCGGCAGGGCGGGCGTGGTCTGCTCGAGCCTGCCGGAGATGCGCGCCGCCCACCGCGTCTACGAGCGCGTCGGCCTGGCCCGGGCGCCCGGGCGCGACTGGTCACCGGTGCCGGGCGTGGACCTGCTCGCGTTCGCGCTGCGGCTCTGACCGGCGCTCAGTGCCGGTGGTTGCCGGCCCAGATCATCGTGCCGAAGAGCGCGACGGTCAGGAGCGTCAGCGCGACGGCGAAGATGTCGTGGAGCTCGATCACGCGACCCATCCTGGCGCGCACGCCATAGCGGGACCTCAGGGGCGGCGAAAGCGCTGCTAAAGCGCGCGCCCGTACGAGTGGTGGCACGGTTGTCGCGAGCGCGCCGGCCGGAGATGATGGGTCGATGTGGGCTCCGCGGGCTGTCGCGTGGGGGGCCGCCGGCGCGGCGGTCGTCGCGCTGGCCGGCGGCTGCGTGCTCACGGCGCTGGCGGGCGCGCACGGGGACGGCCCGGCGACCACCGCCGTGTACGTCGCCGTCGCGCTCGCCTCGACGCTCACCGGGGCCGCGCTCGCGGCGCGGCTCCCGCGCAACGCGGTCGGCTGGCTCCTGCTCGCCAACGGCCTCGTCTTCGCGTCGTTCGGGCTGGTGGACGCGTGGGTCGCGTACGCGGTGCTCGATGCGCCGGGCGCGCTGCCGGGCGGACGCTGGGCGGTGCTCTACAGCGAGCGCACCTGGCCGCTGCTCTTCGTGCCGGTCACGGCCATCGCCTGGCTGTTCCCGGACGGGCGCCTGCCGGGGCCGCGCTGGCGCCCGTACGCCGTCGCGGCCGCGGCCGCCTTCGGCGCGCTGGTCGCGATGTCCCCGTTCCAGGCCGAGCGCTACAGCGCCGAGGTCGCGCACGTCGCCAGCCCGCTGCCGCAGTGGTCCTGGCTCGAGGTGCCGAGCATGCTCGCCCTGCTGGGTGCGCTCGCGGCGATGATCGGGGGCGTGCTCGCCGTGCGCCTCCGCCTGCGCCGGGCGACGGGGATCGAGCGCCAGCAGCTGCGCTGGTTCGCGTGCGCGGCGGCGCTCGTGCCGGCCACGGTCATCGTCTGCGTCGCGGAGATCGCGGTCACCGGCGAGCAGGGCCCGGCGCTCGACGTGACGCTGGGCGCCGCGCTCACGGCGATCCCGCTGGCGATCGGCGTGGCCGTGCTGCGCTACCGGCTCTACGCGCTCGACCGCCTGATCAACCGCAGCCTCGTCTACCTCGCGCTGACCGGTGGGCTCGCGCTCGTCTTCGCGGCGGTGTCGCTCCTCCTCGGGGTGGCGATCGGATCGGGCTCGACGGTTCCGACCGCGGGCGCGACGCTCGCCGTCGCCGTGCTCTTCGGGCCGCTCCGCGCCCGCATGCAGTCGCTCGTGGACCGGCGGTTCAACCGCGCGCGCTACGACGGGCTACGGACGGTCGAGGCGTTCCTGGAGCGGCTGCGCACCGGTCGCGCGGCGCCCGAGGACACGGGCGCGATGCTCGCGGAGGCGCTGGGCGACCCGGGCCTGGAGCTGCGCTTCCCGCTGCCGGGCGAGGCGGTGCTCGTCGACCCGGCCGGACGGCTCGTCGCCGACGACCCCGGGGCCGGGCGCGCCGAGACGCCCGTCCGGCGCGGCGGCTTCGACGTCGCGATCGTCGTGCACGACCCGGCGCTCGGGGAGCGGCCGGACGTGCTGGAGAGCGTGATCGCGGCCGCGGGGCTCGCGATCGAGATCGCCCGGCTGCGCGTCGAGGTGCGCCGGCAGCTCGCGGAGGTCGAGGCGTCGCGGACGCGGATCGTCACGGCCGGCTACGAGGAGCGCCGCCGGCTCGAGCGCGACCTCCACGACGGCGCGCAGCAGCAGCTCGTCTCGATCGGGCTGGGGCTGCGGCACCTCCAGGGCCAGCTGACCGCCGGCAGCCCGCAGGCGCTCGCGCTCGACGCGACGGTGGGCGAGCTCTCGGCGGCGATCGGCCAGCTGCGCGAGCTGGCCCGCGGCGTGCGCCCGGCCGGCCTGGACGACGGCCTCGCCCGCGCATTGCGCGAGCTGGCGGCGCGCTCGCGGCTGCGGATGAGCGTCGACGTCACCGAGGAGCGCTTCGACGACCGGATCGAGACCGCGGCGTACTTCGTCGCGAGCGAGGCGCTCGCAAACGCCGCCAAGTACGCGCCGGCGTCCAGCGTCGCCGTCAGCGCGCTCCGCCGCAACGGCAGCCTCGTGGTGTCCGTGCGCGACGACGGCACGGGCGGCGCTGCGCCGTCGGCCGGCTCCGGCCTGGCCGGCATGGCCGACCGCGTGGCCGCGCTCGGCGGCCGCGTCACGGTCGCCAGCCCGCCGGGCGAGGGGACCGTGGTGACGGCGGAGCTGCCGTGCGTGTCGTGATCGCCGAGGACCAGGTGCTGCTGCGCGAGGGCCTGCGGCGCCTGTTCGAGGACGCGGGGCACGACGTCGTGGCCGGGGTGGACGCCGCCGACCGGCTCCAGGGCGCGGTCAGCGAGCACGAGCCGGACCTCGCGGTCGTGGACGTGCGGATGCCGCCCACGTTCACCGACGAGGGGATCCGCGCCGCCCGCTGGATCCGCGACGCCCACCCGCGCGTCGGCGTGCTCGTGCTCTCCCAGCACCTGGAGTCCGCCGGCGTGGTCGAGCTGGTGTCCCAGGGCGGCTTCGGGTACCTGCTCAAGGATCGCGTGCTCGACGTGGCGGAGTTCCTCGAGGCCGCGGGGCGCGTGGCCCGCGGGGGCTCGGCCCTGGACCCCGCCGTCGTCGCGTCGCTCGTCGGCGGGCGGCCCGGCGACGCGCTCGACGTGCTCACCGAGCGCGAGCGCGAGGTCCTCTCGCTGATGGCCGAGGGGCTCACGAACAGCGCGATCGCGCGCCGGCTCGTGCTGACGGAGCGCACCGTGGAGGGCCACGTGCGCAGCGTGCTGATGAAGCTCGACCTCCCCGTCGGCGACGGCGCGCACCGCCGCGTCCTGGCGGTCGTCGCGTACCTCCGCGCGGCCGACGCCACGCGGTAGCACGGGGGCGGGTCAGGTGCCGGTCCCGATGGCGGGCGCGGCGGCCGGCCATAGCGTCGGCAGCGTCCCGTCACCCGCGCCCCGAAGGAGCGCCGCCATGCCCCGTCCCGCCCGTCTGGTCCCGCTGCTCGCCCTGCCGGCGCTCGCCGCCGGCGTCCTGCTGCTCGGCTCCGGCGCCTCGGCCCAGACCCCCTCGACCCGCACGCTGAGCCTCAAGGAGCTCGAGCGCGGATCGACCTTCGTCCACATCCGCAACACGAAGACCAGGCGCCAGCGCGCGAACCTCGCCGGCGACCAGCTGGCCTTCACCAACCCGCTGGCGGACGCCTCGGGCAAGGTGGTGGGCAAGCTCTCGATGGCCTGCACCACCACGACCGGCGCCCGCAACTTCATGAAGTCGGCCATCACGTGCAACGGCGTGCTCGCCCTCGGCGACGGGTCGCTGACCGTCCAGGCGAACGTCGACCTGAGCAACCCGAGGACGACCGGCGCGATCACCGGCGGCACCGGCGCGTACGCCGGCGCCCGCGGCGTCGTCGTGTCCGAGGAGGTGGAGGGCGGCTCGCAGGACACGATCACGCTCGTGGGATGACCCGCGGGATCGACCGGGCGGCGGACCGCCGCCCCGCCGTCGACCTCGCGCCCGAGCACGCGCGGCCGGGCCTGGCGCTCGTGCTGGCGCTGCTCGCCGTCCCCGGCTCGACCGTGGCATGGGCGCTGCCGGCCGGCGGCTTCTGGATCGGGCTGCCGCTCGGGATCGCGGCGATCGTCCTGGGCGTCCGCGCCCGGCGGCACGCGCCGAGCGCCGCCGCGACGGCGGCCGTCGTCATCGCGGGCCTGGCGATCGGCTTCATGGCGGTCTGGACCGTCGTCGACGCCCTCTAGGGGATCGAGCGCGCGATCGCGACCGCGCGGTCGCGCGCGATCCGGCCTTCGACGCGGATCAGCAGCCCGTCGGCGCGCTCGACCAGGAGCGTGTTGCCGGCGAGGCGCTCGTCCTCGAAGTTCACGCCGGCGTCGTCCTCGAAGGCGAAGCCGTGGCTGCCGGCGATGAAGTAGGCGGGCGCGCCGTCGACGCGGAGCCGCTGCAAGGTCGAGTCGGCCCCGAGCGCCTTCTGGATGAACGGACCGACGCGCGCCGGGAACTCCTGCACGAGCAGCGCGGCGCCGGTCTCCGTGGCGCGGGCGTACCCGGGCCGCGCGCCGTAGACGAGCGCGACGCCCCGCCCGTCGGCGTAGACCGCGTCGGGCTCGCCCAGCCCGCCGGCGGCGGGCAGGCGCAGGAAGGGGGAGCGCTCCCGCGCCTCCGTGAGCGTCACCGGCGTGCCGAGGCCCAGCCCGGAGCCGAGCGTGCCCGGCTGCGGCGGCGGCGCCGCCGGCTCGCGCCGCTCGACCCGCACGCGCTCGAGGCCGAGCCACTCCAGCACCGCGGAGCGGGCGTCCGGGGAGACCGCCATGGTGAGCGCGAAGGCGGCGGCGAGCGCGGCCAGCCCGTAGGCGAGCGCGGGCCGCCACGCCGGCCGGCGCCGGCGCGCGGGCGGCTCGGCGAGCCGCGCCGCGACCGGCCCGGCGAGGTCGGGCGTCTCCGGCCAGTCGACGCGCAGCGCGCGCAGCTCGGCGCCGAGGTCAGCCATCGTCATCCCCCAGCTCCGCGCGCAGCCGCTCCAGGCCGCGCGACAGCCGCGACTTCACCGTGCCCGGCCGTACGCCGAGCGCCGCCGCCGTCTCCGCCTCGGACAGCTCGAGCAGGTGGCGGCACCCGATCACCAGGCGGTCGTCCTCGCGCAGCCGGCCGAGCGCCGCCAGCAGCGCCGCGCGGCGCTCGCCGGCGAGGAGCGCCGCCTCCGGGGAGGGGGCCGCCTCCCCGGACGGGTGCTCCTCGCCCGCGGCGCGGAGCGCGAGCGCGGCGCGCCGCCCGGAGGAGCGCCGCCGGTTGCGCGCCTCGTTGGCGACGATGGTGAGCAGCCACGGCCGCAGCGGCTCGCCCGCCCGGAAGCGCGCCAGCGCACGGTGCGCGCGGACGAAGCCCTCCTGGGCGGCGTCCTCGGCGTCGGCGGCGTTGCCCGTGATGAGGTAGGCGGTCCTGAACGCGATCTCCTGATGGCCGCGGACGAGCGTCGCGTAGGCATCGGCATCGCCGCTGCGTGCGCGCTCGACCAGCTCGTGCTCTTCCAGTGGCCGGCCCACCACCACCCCTTCTACCGCGCCGGGACGGTTCCGGTTCCCGCGTACGCTGGCAGCATGCTCCCACCCGGGCCCGCCGCGCCGGCCGCGCTGCAGACGATCGAGTGGATCGCGCGCCCGACCGCGCTGCTGCGGCGCTCCGCCGCGCGCCACGGCGAGCCGTTCACGCTGCGCACGCTGTGGGCGGATGCGCCGATGGTCCTCGTGTCGGATCCGGAGACGATCCGGCGCGTCTACGCCGCGCCGCCGGAGCAGCTCCGCGGCGGCGCGAGCTCGACCGTGCTGGAGCCGTTCGCCGGCCCGAGCTCGATCCTGCTCACGAGCGGGGAGACCCACCTGCGCCAGCGCAAGCTCGTGCTGCCGCCCTTCCACGGCCGGCGGATGGAGGCGCACCGGGCGGCCGTCGCCGCGCTGGCGGCGGAGGAGGTCGCGCGCTGGGTGCCCGGGCAGCCGCTGCGCACGCTGCCGCGCATGCAGGAGCTGACGCTCGACGTGATCCTGCGCGTCGTGCTCGGCGCGCCCGACCCGGCGCTGCGCCAGGCGATCCGCGGCACGCTCGACATGGCGACGTCGCTTGGCCGGCTGATCGGCCTCTCGCTCGCGCCGCGCGGCTCCGCGCCGTGGCGGCCGTTCCTCGCCGCCGTGGCACGGGTCGACGCGCTGCTGCGCGCCGCGATCCGCACCCGCAGGCCGGCGGGCGGCCCGGCCGTGCTCGACGAGCTGATCGCCGCCGGTGCGAGCGAGGACGAGCTGCGCGACCAGGTCGTCACGCTGCTCGCCGCCGGCCACGAGACGACCGCGGGCTCGCTGGCCTGGGCGCTCGAGCGGCTCGCGCGCCATCCGGCGGCGCTGGCGCGCCTGCGCGACGGCGACGAGGTCTACCTCGAGGCGACGGTCAAGGAGGTGCTGCGCACCCGCCCGGTGCTCTCGATCACGCCGCGCAAGGTCGTCGAGCCGTTCGCGGTCGGAGCGTGGACGCTCCCGCCCGGCGTGCACGTCACGCCGTGCCCCTACCTCGCCCACCGGCGCCCCGAGCTGTGGCCGGACCCGACCGCGTTCCGGCCCGAGCGCTTCCTCGACGGCGCCCCGCCGCCGTACGCGTGGCTGCCGTTCGGCGGCGGCGTGCGGCGCTGCGCCGGCGCCGCGTTCGCGACCATGGAGCTGCACGAGGTGCTGCGCGCGGTCGTCGCCCGCTTCGACCTGCGGCCGGACCGCGCCGAGGGGGAGCGCATGCGCCGGCGCGGCGTCACGCTGACCCCCGCGCGCGGCGGGCGCATCATCCCGCTAGCGTCTCCAGCGCCACCATGACGTCGCTGTTCTGCCGCCACAACCGCATGACCGCCAACTGCCCCATCTGCTCGAAGGAGATGGAGGCCGAGCTGCGCGCCAAGGCGCCGCCGCGGCCGGCCGGCATCCGCGCCAAGCCGGCCGCCCCGCGCGCGCGCCGCGCGAGCACCCCGCGCACGGGCGCGCTCGTGACGCGCAAGCTCGCGCGCGCCGCCGACGACGGCTACCGCAACGCGCTCGTGCCCGGGCTCCGGGCGACCGCCGACGCCGAGCGCCTGTGCGGCGCGCTCATGATCGCCGCGGAGCGGATCGAGCCGCCCGGACCCTACGAGGCGATCGCCGCCGAGCCCGACCGCGAGCAGGCGAGCTGGCTCGCCTTCCTGCTCGCCCTGGTCGGTCCCGACGCGCCCGAGCTGCAGGACGCCGTGGCCGCGGCCTCGCCCCGCTACGAGGACGGCGCGCCCGCCGAGCTGCCGGGCGGGCACGCCCGCGCCGTCGCCTCCTACCGGCAGTGGGCCGAGCGCAGCGGCTCGCAGGCCGCCGGGTTCACTGGCGAGGCCGACTGGTCGCCGCAGCGGCGCTTCGCCCGCGTGTTCGAGCGCCTCGCCCTGCCCGGGCTCAGCCGGGCCACGCGCTTCGAGCTGCTGACCGCGCTCGGTGCCGCCGGCCTCTACGAGCTCGTGCCGGACCAGCTCCAGCTCGGCGTCGAGGAGGACACGACGACGCAGGCGGCCAAGCGGATCCTGCTCTCCGGCGACAAGATGCTGCTCGAGCGGCGCGCGCGCGAGCTCGCCGAGGCCGTCGACGTGCCGCTCGTCGCCCTCGACCGCGCGCTCGCGCTGTGGGGCGATCCCGGCACGGAGATCGAGCCGGTCGAGGAGCTGCCCGCGGCGATGCGCAAGGCGCTCGCCCTGCGCTGACCGCGCAGGGCGAGGGCTCAGCGTTCGCCCGCGCCCCCGAGGGGGACGAGGCCGAGCCGGCCGTTCGCGCGGACGACCTCGTAGACGTCGAGCCGGTTGGCGCCCGGCCGGAAGGCGTCGGGCGGCAGCATCGAGGAGAAGTTGAGCCGGTTCCGGCCGAGGTCCGCGAAGCTCGTGCCCATGCTGACGATCCGGCCGCCGAGCGCGAACGCCAGGTCGTGCCCGGCCGCGTCGCCGCCGCTCAGCCGGCCCGCGATGTGCGACGGCGAGTCGCCCGCGTCGGGGTCGACGTCCGCGAGCTTGCCCGCGTCCTCGACCGTCGCGGTCAGCTCCCCGCGCGGCAGGGCGGGGAGGTCGTCGACGGCGCGGCCGATCAGCTCGGGATGGGGCCCGATGCGGTAGGCGCGGTCCCACGTGCCGGTCCCCAGCACCCCGAGCTGATGCGACAGCGACGCCGCCTTGCGGCGCTCGAGCGTCGCGCGGTCGATGTCGACCCGCTTGCCGTCCGTGCGGCGGTACTCGAGCGTGGCCGGGACCGGCCGCGGCGGGCGCAGCGAGCGGCCGTCGACCTTGAACGGCAGGCGGATGCCGAGCACGTCGGCGATCGTCGGGAGGATGTCGGTCGTCCGCCCCCACTTGGGGTCGGTCTCGCCCTCGGACTGACCGGGGTACTTGACGAACAGCGGGACGGTGACGATGTCCTCCGCGTTCTCGGTCGTCAGCTCGCGGCGGTAGCCGAGCTTGCCGAGGACGAACGGCGGCGCGGGCGTCGGCTTGACGCGGAACGAGACGCCGTGGTCGGCCGTGAGCACCACGAGCGCGCGATCCCACATGCCCTCGCGCTTCAACTGCGCGACCAGCTCGCCGAGGAGCCGGTCCACGAAGCCGACCGACAGCAGGTGGCGCTGGAACGCCTGGTCGGTGAGGAAGGCGTTGTCGTAGGACGGCGGCCCGTCGAGGCTCGAGTCGCGCTCGGCCCCGTCGCGGTAGCGCTGGCCCGTGGGCAGGTACTCGAGCGGCTCGTGCGGCAGCAGCGTGTGCATGAAGTCCAGCGTGGGCAGCTTGCCCGGGCGGATGGCGGCGACCGAGGTGCGGAAGCGCCGGGGCCGCTCGCCGCCGACCAGCCGGTTGATCACCTGGTTGCCCGGCGTCGCCTGCCCGCGTCCGGGGGAGTCGCGGAAGTTGCGCCAGCGATCGTTGATCGAGGGCAGCTGGTCGCGCATCGAGTCGGGGGCGACGAGGTACTGGTAGACGACGCTCGCGTCGTCGGCCAGCTGCGTGAGCCGCGCCGTGCCGCCCGGGTCGTTGGGCCGCTCGCACAGCTTGCCCGGGCAGAGGTTCGTCGCCTCCTCCGAGACGCGCATCTCGTAGGTGTGGCCGAGCAGGGTGAAGAGGTTGTTCGGATGGTCCTGCACGGTCGGCTCCTGGCCGGGCTCGGGCACCTTGCCGTCGAGGACCGAAGGCACGGAGAAGACGGTGTTCTCGTGCACGTTCGTGGCGTTGGGGTACCAGGTGCCCTCGCGGGCGAAGCGGGCGAAGTTGGGGAACCGCCCGGCGTCGATGTGCGCTCGGGAGTCCATCAGCATCTGGACCGGGAACGCGTCGAACGTCACGAGCACGATCGGGGGCGTCGAGGCCGCCTTCGCGTCCCACACCCGCGCGTCGCCGGAGGTGACGAGGCTCGACGCGTTCGACGTGAACAGGAACAGGAAGCCGAACAGGATCGGGGCCAGGCCGAGCACGGAGCAGATCGCGCGCAGCAGCTCGGCCCGCGCGTAGGCGACGGCGAACCCGGCGCCGACGGCCGCGCTGAGCGCGAACGTCGGCGCGGGGGCCCAGCCCAGCCGCCGGACGAGCGTGAGCGCGAACACGGCGAACAGGCCGCCGACGAGCACGAGGTGGACGATCCGCCCGGCGCGCCGGTCGACGAGCGTGGCCAGCGCCTCGACGGCGAGCAGGATGAGGCCGGGGACGAACAGGACCACGAGCGCGAAGGCGACGACGCCCCAGCGCGTGACGTCGTGCGCGGCGAAGAACGCGGGGTAGCGGCCCAGCACGTCCAGCAGCGGCTGGGCGAAGGCCAGCGAGGAGAGCGCGGTCAGGTGCACCGCGGCGCGCCCGAGCGCGGGCGCTCCTCCGTGGTCTGGTGCCGCGGTCGCGGCGGCGCTCACCGCGGGCGCGCGTGGTACAGCACGCGCATGCCGGAGGGGAGGACCTCGCGGTGCTCGACGTCGAACGACTCGCCGAGCGCCCGCTCGAAGAAGGCCTCGTCGTAGTCGGGGTGCGTCCCCTCCGCCTTGGCCGCCAGCAGCCGCCGGACCATCGGATCCTCGCGGCGCACCAGCTCGACGACGACCGGCGCCCCGAGCTCGGCCAGCCACGCCACGTACTCGGTCACGGGCACGTTGCCGGTGATGCAGACGTGGTGCAGCAGCGCGAGGCACAGCACCAGGTCGGGACGGCCGCGCTCCTCGAGCCGCCGGCGCTCGCGACCGCGCCAGCCCAGCCCGGGCGACGCGTCGATGAGGTCCAGCGTGAGCGGCAGGATGTCGGTGCGGCGCGCCTCGCGGAGGCGGCCGTAGAGCAGCTCCACCGACGCCGGGTCGCTGTCGACGGCGACCACCAGGCCGGCATGGCGGGCGGCGATCTCGGCGTAGCGCCCGTCGTTGCAGCCGAGGTCCCATGCGAGCGCCGGCCGGAGCCCTGAGGCGGCGCGCTCCACGAAGGCGTCCTTCGCGGCGGCGTCCGCGTCCGTGTAGGTGTTGTCGTCGCGATACGCCGTCCACACGCCCTCCGGCGGCGTCCAGCTCAGCCCGTCGACGAGCTTGCGCATCTTGCGCACGTTGGCGCGCACGATCTCCTTGCCGAACCCCGCCGAGCGCAGCTCCTTCTTGACGTCGCCGCCGGTGCGCCCGCTGCGCCCGTAGCTGCGCTCGAGCCGGGCGTGCAGGAAGACGTGGCTCAGCGCGCCCCGGCGGAAGCGGTCGCGGAACGACAGCAGCGCGCGCATCTCCGTCGGCCGGATGCCCTCCAGCGAGCCGCGCAGCCAGGGCTGGAACGGCACGCCCTTCCAGGCCGCGAGCAGCAGGGGGTAGAGGTACAGCTCGCAGAACTGCCGGTAGGCGACCCAGGGCTCGCCCTCCCGGAGCCGCTCGAACGAGCCGACGTCGACGAAGACGGGCAGCGCGCCGCGGAACTGGACGTTGTACGGGGACGCGTCCTTGAGCGTGAGGTCCTCGTCGAGCGCCGCGAGCAGCAGGTCGAGCTGCAGCAGCGCCGCGTCGCGCAGCATCCCCGGCGCCCACTCGTACGGGTAGGACACGAACGGGACCCGCTCGTGCCGCAGGACGGCGGCCGGGGACCCCCCGCGCAGCAGCGGCAGGTCGTCGGACACGGGGATCTCCTCCGTGGCGACGAGCCGCCCTTCGGCGGTCGCCTCGGCGAACAGCCGGCTGCCGGCGAGCGCGCGCCAGTCGGTGGCGCCGCGCTCGCTGAGCGCGCGCAGGACCGCGCCGTCGGAGTAGAAGACGCGGCTGTCGGGGTCGCGGAACGACCCGGTGTCCAGCTGCGCGCCGGCAGTCATGCTCAGGAGCGCGTGTCGCGCTGCTCGACGGCGGGCTCGTCGTCGGTGCGCCGGATCCGGAGGAACGACAGCACGCGCTGCCAGTAGAGCTTGAGCGAGACGCCGACGGCGGCCACGCCGCCGACGAGGAGCTGCGCGATCAGGCTGCCGCTGCCAGGGTCCAGGTATGCAAACACTTGCGTCGTCACGAAACCACCCCGCGGTCGAAGGAAGCGGCGACCCGAAGGCGGCCCGCCGCTCGATCAATCATCGATCGATCCGTCATCGATCGGGCTCATATATACCCACCTGACCGACGGCGACGCCGCCGCCGGCGTTAAGACCGAACAAGATGCGGGTTACGCAGGCACTAACCTGATGCGGATGGCCACGTACGCCTCCCGGCCGGCGTGGGTGCCGCGGGTTCGGGCGGTCAGCAGCGCGCGGATCGCCGTGCCGCTGGGGATCGGCGCGCTCCTCGTCGTCTCCGTCCTGCTGCGCACGCGCGAGCTCGGCGCCGGCTTCTGGATCGACGAGGGCCTCTCGGTGGGGATCGCGGATCGGCCGCTCGCAGACATCCCCGGCGTGCTGCGCCAGGACGGCTCGCCGCCGCTGTACTACCTGCTGCTGCACGTCTGGCTGGCGATCGCCGGACGCTCGGAGGAGAGCGTCCACGGCCTGTCCGTGCTGTTCGCCGCGCTCTGCGTGCCGGCCGCGTTCTGGGCCGGCTCGACGCTGTCCGGCCGCCGCGCCGGCTGGATCGCCGGCCTGCTCGCCGCGGTCAACCCGTTCCTCACGCAGTACGCGCAGGAGGGCCGGATGTACGCGCTCGTGGCGCTGCTGGGGCTGCTGAGCACGACGTTCTGGCTGCAGGCGTTCGTGCTCGGCGGAGACGAGGGCGACGGCGCGGACACGATCCGCCGCCGGCCGCTGATCGGCTTCGCCGTCGCGTTCTCGGCGATGCTCTACGCGCACAACTGGGCCGTGTTCTTCGGCGCGGCGACCGGGATCGCCTGGCTCGTGCTGCTGTGGCGGGCCGGGCCGGGCGAGCGCCGCCGCCTCCTGCGCGACGGCCTGCTCGCGTACGGCGGCGTGGTCCTGCTCTACGCGCCGTGGCTCCCGACGGCGCTCTATCAGGCCTCCCACACGGGCGCGCCGTGGTCGAACGTGCCCACGCTCGCGGCGCTCGCATCCGTGCCCGCGCGCCTGTTCGGCGAGGTCGCGGAGGTGGCGGTCCTGCTGGCCGCGGGCAGCGGCGTCGCCGCGCTGCTGCGGGTCCGCGACGCCCGCGCTCGCGCGGTCGCCGCGCTCCTGCTGATCGGCGTGGCCACGATCGTGATCGCCTGGCTCGCCTCGCAGGTCTCCCCCGCCTGGGCCACCCGCTACCTCGCAGCGGGCATCGCGCCGCTCCTGCTCGCCGCCGCCGCGGGCTTCGCGAACGCCGGCCGCCTCGGGCTCGTCGGCCTGGCGCTCGTCGCCGTGCTGTGGGCGATCGACGGTGCGCCGTCGGAGAAGAGCAACGTGCGCGACGTCGCCGAGTCGATCGGGCCCTCGCTGCGGCCCGGCGACCTCGTCGTCGCGACCCAGCCCGAGCAGATCCCGGTGCTGGCGTACTACCTCCCGGGCGGGCTGCGCTACGCGACGCTGACCGGGCCGGTGGCGGACACCGGCGTGACGGACTGGCGCAACGGGGTGGAGCGGCTGCGCGCCTCGACGGCCGAGCGCGACCTCGCGCCGCTGCTCGACTCGCTCGAGCCCGGGCAGCGGCTGGCGCTGGTCGTCCCGCAGATCTACAACGTCAAGCGCTGGCGCGCGCCGTGGACGAAGCTCGTCCGGCTGCGCTCGGAGCAATGGCTCCAGTACGCGTCCAACGACGACCGGCTCGCGGTCACGGCCGTCGAGCCGCACGACCCGGCGCTGGTCACCACCAGCCCGGTGCGCGCGACCGTCTACCTCAGGCGCTGACGCGGTTGCGCTCGCCGCGCGGGTCCGCCGGCGAGCGGGCGGTGCGCAGCGTCAGCGCGAAGCGCGTGCCGGGCGCGTCCTCGATCGCGAGCTCGCCTCCCATGCGCCGCGCCAGCTCGCGCCCGATCGCGAGGCCCAGGCCGAAGCCGCCGGCGGAGCCCGCGGACGCCCCGCGGTGGAAGCGCTCGAAGATGCGGTCGCGCTCCTCGGCCGGGATCCCGGGCCCGACGTCGGCGACCGAGATCACCGCGGTCTCCGTCCCGGCGTGCGCCTCGATCCGCACCGGCGCCCCGCGCGGCCCGTAGCGCAGGGCGTTGTCGAGCAGGATGCGGACCACGCGCGCGACCGCGTCCGGGTCGCCGTTGCCCCACGAGGAGGCCTCCGGCAGCACGACCTCGATCGACGTCGAGCGCTCGCGGGCGCGCAGCTCGAACTCGGCGGCGACGGCGCGTACGACCTCGCCGAGCTCGACCGGCTCCGCGCGCAGCGGGACCGCGGCGTCGAGGCGCGACAGGTCGAGCAGCTCGGCCGAGAGCGTCGACAGGCGGTCGAGCTGGCGGCGCGCGGTGTCGACCTGGCGCAGCGCGTCGAGCTCGTCGATCTGGCCGTCGCGGATGTCCTCCTCCAGCAGCTCCATCGTCCCCTGGAGCATGGTCAGCGGCGTGCGCAGCTCGTGCGAGGCGGTCGAGACGAAGGCGCGCCGCGCGGCCTCCTGGCGGCGCAGCTCCTCCTGCATGCGCGCGAGCGCGCGGGCGAGGTCGCCGACCTCGTCGCGGCGCTCGTCGTGCGGCATCGCCGCGTCAGGGCCCTCGTCGCTGATCCGGAGCGCCGCGGCGCGCAGGCGGGCGAGCCGGCGCAGCAGGGTGGAGGAGAGCGCGATGGCGAGCAGGCCGGCGATCACCAGGCCCACGACGGCGGCGATGAGGAAGCGGGCGCGCACCTGCGCGACCAGCGTCGCGACCTCGTTGAGCTCGCGCTCGGCGAGCAGCACGGCCGTCAGGCCGTTCTGCGTGTACAGCGGGCGCGCGACGTAGACCGTGTCGCCGTCGAGCTCCGTGACCGGGCCCCGCTGCCCGGCGAGGGCGAACCGCATGGCGCGCGGCGGCACGCTCGTGAACTCGCTGTCGTAGAGGAACCCGGGGGGCGGGTCGCCGTCGCCCGGGACGAGCGTGTCGTCGAGCACGAGCACCCGCGCGTCGGTCTGGCGGGTGAAGTCGTTCGACGGCGTGCTCAGCGCGTTCTCGTAGCGGTCCTGCCACAGCGTGAACTCGGCGGAGCCGTAGTCGCTTGGCCCCGGCTTCTCGTCGAGCTCGGTGAAGACGGCCTGGAAGCCCGCGCGGGACGCCTCCACGGCGTTCTCGAGATCTTCGGCGCTCTGCGTGCGCAGGCGGTCCTGCATCGGGGGCAGCACGACGAGCGCGGTGACGCCCAGCGTGACGGCGCTCGTGGCGAGCAGCGCGAGCAGCAGCCGCCAGCGCAGGCCGCCCGGCAGCTGCCGTCTCATGACTCGCGGAAGCGATAGCCGGTGCCGGGCACGGTGAGGATCAGGTTCGGCTCCTCCGGCCGCGGCTCCAGCTTCTCGCGCAGGTGGCGGATGTGGACGTCGATCGCGCGCGGGTCGCGGTAGGCGCTGTCGCCCCAGATCGCCCGCAGCAGCTCCTGGCGGTTGAACGCGTAGCCCGGCCGGCTCATCAGGCAGCCGAGCAGCTCGAACTCCGAGAACGTGAGCTTGACCTGGCCGCCGTCGACGGTCACGCGGCGCAGGTCGCGGTCGAGCGCGACCGGGCCGACCTGCAGGCTGCCCTCGACCACGCGGCCCTGCGCGCGCCGCAGCACGGCGCGGATGCGGCTGCGCAGCTCCGCCAGGCCGAACGGCTTGGTGATGTAGTCGTCGGCGCCCGATTCGAGGCCCTGCACGGCGTCGGCCTCGGAGTCCAGCGCGGTGAGCATGATGATCGGCACCACGTCGCGGCGCGAGCGCAGCATGCGGGCGACGTCGTGCCCGGTGGGCCCGGCGCCGAGCGCGACGTCGAGCAGGACGATGTCGTAGGGCCGCTCGGCGGCCGCCTCGAGCGCGGTCCGGCCGTCGGCGACGGCGGTCACGCGGTGCCCCTCGCGCTCGAACGAGCGCGTCAGCATCTCGCGCAACGGATCGTCGTCGTCGACGAGCAGGATGTCGAGGGCCGCGGTCGTGAGCACGCGGGAAGGCAGGGTATCGGCCCCGGTTAAGGGCTGTTAGCGGTCTTTAGGCGCGCGTGGGAGGTTGGCCGCCGGCGGGCAAGGTGGTCGGCATGTCGACTGTTGAATTCGATCCTCCCCGGCACGCCCATCGCGACGAAGGCGATGAGCGCAAGCCGGTCGCCGTGCTCGGCGGCGGCCCCGCCGGGCTGACCGCGGGGTACCTCCTCGCGCAGCGGGGCATCCCCGTGATCGTCTTCGAAGCCGAGTCCCAGGTCGGCGGCATCGCCAAGACCGAGGTGCGCGACGGCTATCGCTTCGATCTCGGCGGGCACCGCTTCTTCACGAAGTCGCAGGAGGTCAACGACCTCTGGCACGAGGTGATGAAGGAGGAGTTCCTCAAGCGCCCGCGCATGTCGCGGATCTTCTGGAACGGCAAGTTCCTCAAGTACCCGCTCGACGGCAAGGACGTCATGAAGCAGCTCGGCCCGGTCGAGCTCGTCCGCTCCGGCCTCTCCTACCTCTGGGCCGCGATCACGCCCAAGGGCAAGGAGGAGAACCTCGAGCAGTGGGTCTCCAACCGCTTCGGCAAGCGGCTCTACCAGCACTTCTTCAAGGTCTACACCGAGAAGGTGTGGGGCGTCCCGACGACCGAGCTGCGCGCGGAGTGGGCCGCGCAGCGGATCAAGGGCCTCTCGTTCTTCTCCGCCGCGAAGGCCGCGTTCCTCGGCAACAAGGGCAACAAGATCAAGTCGCTGATCGAGGAGTTCCACTACCCGCGCTTCGGCCCGGGCCAGATGTGGGAGACGATGGCCGACGAGATCATCGCCAACGGCGGCGAGGTCCGGCTCAACACCCCGGTCGAGAAGCTCGAGGTCCGCGACGGCCGCGTCGTCGCGATCGAGGCCGGCGGCGAGCGCATCGAGCCCAGCGATGTCATCTCCTCGCTGCCGCTGCGGGCGACGGTCGGCATGGCGGGGTCCGCCGCGGCCGGCGACGTCCAGGGCGCGGCCCGGGGGCTGCGCTATCGCGACTTCCTCACCGTCGCGCTCATCATCGACGGCAAGGACCCGTTCCCGGACACGTGGATCTACATCCACGACCCGGCGGTCGAGGTCGGCCGGATCCAGAACTTCCGCGCCTGGAGCCCGTGGATGGTGCCGGACGAGGACAAGGCCTGCGTGGGCATGGAGTACTTCTGCTTCCAGGGTGACGCCCTGTGGGAGATGGACGACGACGGGCTCGTCGAGCTGGCCAAGCGCGAGCTCGCCTCGCTCGGCCTCGTGGACGCCGACAAGGTCGAGAAGGGCTACGTCACGCGCGTCCCGCTCGCCTACCCGATGTACGACCCCGACTACAAGGACCGGGTCGACGCGATCCGCGCCTGGCTCGAGACGCTGGACAACCTCCAGCAGGTCGGCCGCAACGGGCTGCACCGCTACAACAACTCGGACCACTCGATGCTCACCGCGATCCGCGCGGTGGACAACGTGGTCAACGGGACCGAGCACGACCTGTGGGCCGTCAACGCGGAATCCGTCTACCACGAGACCGACGAGCAGGCCGAGCAGCCGTACCGCCGCGCCCCCGAGACCAAGGCGATGCGCGAGCCGCTGGTCGCCTCGCGTCGCGCCTGAGGCCGCAAGGGTCCGGATTTCATCCACTGGACGTTTGTCCGATGGATGGACGGCCGTCCTCATGGAAGGCTGTCCACCGTCTGGAGGGCGTCTAGGACCGGGCTCGGGCCCGACTCAGGGAAGGGACGCGGAAGGATTCGCTGAAGGGCGACGGCGCGACGAGGAGGGTCGCGCCGCCGCCCTTCGCTCGTTCACGGCCCGGGTCAGCGGCGCTTCAGCCGCACGGTGACCCGGCGGACGTGCAGGTTGCCCGCGGCGTCGCGGACCGCGATCCGCACGCGGACGCGCGGCCGGTCGCCGGCGCGCAGCGCGCGGCGGATCCCGCGCAGGCCCCGGCGCGTCGCCGTCAGCCGCACGACGCGCTCGACGCCGGCCCGGAGCGACACGCGGCGCGTGCGGAAGCGCCGCGCGCGCAGCGTCGCCGTGGCGGCCTCGTTGGACGTGACCACCAGCCGCAGCCGCCCGCGGCGCAGCCGCTTCGCGGCGCGGGCGCTGACGGCGGGCGCCGCGGTGTCGGGACCCGGCGACCCGCCGCCGGGCGGCGGCGTGCCCGGCCCGCCGGGCCGCACGGGGGTCACGCACGCCGTGCTCGCGCCGTCGCGCAGCCGGGCGACCGTGCCGCCGAGGGTCGCGACGTAGATCCGCCCGCAGCCGTCCTCGCCGAAGCTCGTGGGCGTGCTCACGGGCAGGGCGTCCTCCGCGCGCGGCGTCGTGTCGGTCCCCAGCGCCGCCGAGAGGACCGTCGGCTTGGAGAGGTCGCCGAACACGTAGCGCCCCAGCAGCGTCGGCAGCCCGGGGTCGCGGACGACGAAGCCGCCGATCACGCCGGAGTAGCCGTCCGGGAAGTGCGACAGCGACAGCGCCGGCGGGATCGCCCCGGCGACCGGGCACGGCGTCGGGACGTCGCCCTCGCACGTGCTCCAGCCGTAGTTGCCGCCGGCGCCCTTCGGGGCGATCGAGACCTCCTCCTCGGCGCCGCCGCCCACGTCGCCGATGATCGTCTCGCCCGTGACCCGGTCGAAGGAGAAGCGCCACGGGTTGCGCAGGCCGAGCGCCCACACGGCGGGGGCGGCGCCGGGGACGCGCGGGTCGATGCGCAGGATCTTGCCCAGCAGGCTCGCCGGGTTCTGCGCGTCGCCCTCGGGATCGCCCTGCGTGCCGCCGTCGCCGACGCCCGCGTAGAGCAGCCCGTCGGGGCCGAACGCGAGCTGGCCGCCGTTGTGGTTGTCGCCCTGCGTGTGCGGCACGGAGAAGACGACCCGGCGGTAGTCGCCGTCGGCGACGTTCGGGTCGTTCGGCGAGCGCCGGGCCTCGAGCACGACCACCTCGCCGGCCGTGCCGCTCGGAGCGAGCGCCGCGCTCGCGGTGAGGAAGACGTAGAACAGCCCGCTCGTCGCGTAGTCGGGCGCGAAGGCGATCGACAGCAGGCCCTGCTCGCTGGCGCCCGACGCCGTGAGGCCGGTGACGTCGAGGAACGGGCTCGCCGGCCGCTGCCCGTTCACCACGAGCTGGACCAGGCCCTGCCGCTCGACGACGAAGACGCGGGCGGCGTCCCCGTCGGGGCCGTTGACGTGGACGGGCTGGCTGAAGGTGCCGAGCGACTGGAGCGAGGGCGCGGCCGCCGCTGCCGCGGGCGCCGCGAGCAGGAGCGTCACGGCGGCGAGGGCGGCGCGCATCAGTGGTCCGCGACCGTGCCGTCCTCGGGCTCGAGCGGCAGCTCGCGCCGGTCCCACTCGGTCAGCCCGCCGTCCATCGAGTACGCGTCGAAGCCCGCGCGCCGGAACGCGTTGGCCGCCATGCCGGAGCGCGCGCCGAGGCGGCAGTAGAAGAGGACGGGCGTGTCGCGGTCGAGCGTGCCCGCCTCCGATGCGAGGCGCTCGAGCTCGATGTGGCGCGCGCCGGCGATCCGGCCGGCCTCCCACTCGTGGGGCTCGCGCACGTCCACGAGCTGGACCTCGCCGGCGTCGATCATCGCCTTGGCGCGGTCCGCGTCGACGTCGACGTCCGCGGCGTGGAAAGGATGGGTCATGGCCAGATCAAGGTACCGGGTGCCCGGGAGCGGCCGGGCGCATGCGTCGGGCCGGACGGATAAGGTGCCGAGCTGCAGGTGACAGATGCCGAGTCCCCGGAGGCCTTGCCGCCGGGGAGCGGGGGACCCATCGGGCCGAGAACGGCCCCGGGGCGAATCGCCGTCAGTGGAGACGGCGTAGCGCGATCTTTTCCGCGCGAGCCCGACAGCTAACCCCGTAGGCGCGAGAAGAGAACCAAGGGGGAGCACCGGTTGTCACGTCGTACAACGCTCGCACTGGCCATGGTGGCCGCGTGCGGCGCCCTACCGGTCGCGGATGCCGCGGCCGCCCGCAGTTACGGGTCCCGCCCGTTGCACAAGCCCATGCGCGGACAGGACGTCCGGGTCCTGCAGCAGCTGCTGACGGACTGGGGCCTGCCCACCGACGTGGACGGCACGTTCGGCCGCCACACGAAGCTCCGCGTGCGCTCGTGGGAGCGCAACAGCGGCCGCCGGATCGACGGCCGCGTCAGCCGCGCGGACGCGATCGCGCTCAAGACCGCCGTCGACCGCGGTGAGCGGCTGCCCGGCTGGGAGCCCGAGCCGGAGCCGCTCGGGGACACGCCGGTCGCCGCACCGGGCGAGGAGGCGACCATCGGCCCCGACGGCCAGGCGATCGCGCCCGCCTCGGCGCCCGAGCAGGTCAAGGCGATCATCGCGGCCGCGAACGAGATCCACGACATGCCGTACAAGTACGGCGGCGGCCATGGCCGCTGGAAGGACTCGGGCTACGACTGCTCGGGCTCGATGTCCTACGCGTTCCACGGCGCGGGGATGCTCGACCAGGCCCTCGACTCCACCGGCTTCATGAGCTGGGGGGACGCCGGCAAGGGCCAGTGGGTCACGACCTACGCCAACTCGGGCCACTCCTTCATGGTGGTGGCCGGCCTGCGCTTCGACACGAGCGGTCGTGCCGGCGCGGGCTCACGCTGGCAGACCGACATGCGCTCACGGAAGGGCTACACGGTCCGCCATCCGCCGGGGCTCTAGACGCCCGGCCCTGGCGCGCGCGGCCGGGGGTGGGTACAACAGGCGGGTGCTCCGCCTGCTGTCCCCGTCCCTGGCCGTCGCCGCGCTGCTCGCGCTCGCCGGCTGCGGCGGCGACGAGGCCCCGCGGGAGGATCGCTTCTCACTCCGCACGCCCCCGGTGCACGCCGGCGCCGAGCCGCTGCCCGAGGTGGAGCGGGCGGAGCGGCGCGCGCAGCGGGAAGCCGCCGCGGTGCGCCGCGGCCTCGCGGACCCGGCGCCCGTGCTGCGCGGGTGGGGGAAGGCGCTCACCCGCAACGACGACGACCGCGCCGCGCGCTACTTCGAGCTGCCCGCGATCGTGGCGGACGACACGGAGCTCACGCTGGAGACGGCCGGCCAGGTGAAGGCCTTCGTCTCGAAGCTGGACTGCGGCGTGCGGCTGGTCCACGTGCAGCCCGGCGACCGCTTCGTGATCGGGACCTACCGCCAGACCGAGCGGCCGCAGCACGACTGCGCCGCGCCCGGCGAGCTCATCCGCATCGCGTTCGTCCTGCACGACCGCAAGATCGCCGAGTGGCGGCGGGTCCAGGAGGTCATCGACCCGGGCGCGACGCCGACGCCCGAGCCCACGCCCGAACCCCCGGCACACCCCGAGTTCGCCTAGGGAGCCTAGTAGGGCTCGCGGTCGCGCACGACGGGGCGGTCGGCCACGGTCGTCCGGCGCGCACCGTTGAACATGACGAGCGAGAGCACCAGCCCGAGCGCGCCGCAGACCATGAGGATGACCCCCACGGTGGAGAGCTCGAGGCCGGAGACGTCCGCGGTGACGGCGAACTTGAGGATCGCGCCGACCGCGATCAGGAAGATGGAGGTGCCGATGCCCATGCGCACAGCCTGCCCGTCGCCGTGAGCGGACAAACGCCGTCGACTACGCTCTGAGGCGATGATGCTCGCGCACTGGCCGACCGGACGACGGATCGTGGCCTCGGCGGGTCTGTGCCTGTGCGTCGCGATCCTCATCATCACCGCCTTCCAGGGGCTGTCGAGCTCGTTCGTCGTGCGCGGGATCCAGGGCGTCGCGATCGCGATCGCGGCCATCGGCCTGATCGGCATGGTCGTGGCGGCGGCCACCACCCGGCTGGCGAACTACACCGACCCCGCCGACGAGGAGGAGTTCGAGGAGCTCGTCCGCCGCAGCGAGCGCCTGGCCAGGGAGAACCTCGCCGCCGAGCCCGACGAGGGCGAGTTCATGCAGCTCGACCCGCGCAACCCGGCCGACTTCGAGGAGCTCGTGCGCGAGGCGCTCGACGACCTGCCCGACCTGCTGCTGCGCGCGCTCCAGCACGTCGCGGTCGTGATCTCCGACAAGGGCCGGCGCCATCGCGCCTACGGCCTCTACACGGGCGACGGCGTCGCGCGGGACGATCACCCGGACCGCATCATCATCTTCCGCGACACGCTCCTGCGCGACTTCGGCGACGACCCGGACGAGCTGCGCGCGCAGGTGACGCGGACGGTGCGCCACGAGCTGGCGCACCACCTGGGCGCGGACGAGCTGGGCGTCCGCGAGCTCGGCCTGTGATGATCGTGATGACACCCGAGGCGGGCGAGGCCGAGATCGCCGCCGTGCGCGCGCGGCTGGAGACCACCGGCGTCCACGTGCTCGTCCTGCCCGGTGAGCTGACCACCGCGATCGGCGCCATCGGCGACCCCGAGCGGGTCCGGGAGCTGGGGCTGGAGGGGATGGCGGGCGTCGACCGCGTGGTCCCGATCTCGCGCCCGTACAAGCTCGCGTCGTCCGAGCTGGCCCACCACGAGCCGACGACCTTCGCCGTCGACGGGCACACGATCGGCGCGCCGAGCACGTTCGCGTTGATCGCGGGGCCGTGCACCGTGGAGTCGCGCGAGCAGACGCTGCGCGTGGCGCAGACGGTGGCCGCGGCGGGCGCCTGCATGCTGCGGGGCGGGGCGTTCAAGCCGCGCACGTCGCCGTTCGCGTTCAAGGGGCTGGGCGTCCCGGGCCTGACGATCCTGGCCGAGGCGCGGGCGGAGACCGGCCTGCCGATCGTGACCGAGCTGCTCGACGCGGCGCATGCGGAGCTGGTGGCCGAGCACGCGGACGTGATCCAGATCGGCGCGCGCAACATGCAGAACTACGCGCTGCTGGAGGTGGCCGGCAAGCTCGGCAAGCCGGTGCTGCTCAAGCGCGGCCTGTCCTCCTCGCTCGACGAGCTGCTGATGGCGGCCGACTACGTCCTCAAGGAGGGCAACGAGCACGTGATCCTGTGCGAGCGCGGGATCCGCACGTTCGAGACGGCGACGCGGTTCACGCTCGACCTGAGCGCCGTGCCGTGGCTGAAGCTGCACTCGCACCTGCCGGTGATCGTGGACCCGAGCCACGCGTCGGGCGACCGGCGGCTCGTCGAGCCGCTCGCGCGCGGCGCGGCGGCGGTGGGCGCGGACGGGATCATCGTCGAGGTCCACGAGGACCCCGAGGTGGCGCTGTGCGACGGCCCGCAGGCGCTCTACGCGCGCGACTTCGCGGGGTTCGCCGAGCGCGTCGCCGCCCACGCGGCGCTCGACGGCCGCTCGCTCGCCTGACGGCGGCCGGCGCGGTCCGCGGCTAGCGCGGACCCTTCCGGATCGCCGAGCTCGCCATCCGCCTGAGCACCCGGCGCTCGGTCGCCTCGGTCCCGACCTTGGCCTCGATCCGGTAGGTCGCGCCGCGCTCGGACCACTCGATCGTCGGCGGCGCGCACGACCCGCCGCAGCTCAGCGGCTTGAAGCGCCCGACCCGCCCGCGGGCGAGCTGGATCCGCCGCGGGCCCGACGGCGTCCCGCCGCGCTTGCCGGAGAACGACGCGATGAAGCACGCGGTCGCACCGCCGCAGCCGCGCACCGCCCCGAGCTCCAGGTCCCAGCGGCGCTCCCGGCCGGACCCGGTCGGGAAGTGGTCGTCGAACTCGTCGGGCATCCGCTGGGGCAGCAGGATCGGCACCGACGTCCTCGGGCCGATCCGGGCCAGCTCGTCCTCGAAGACCGCCGGGAGGTCGACGGTGGGGGCGGCGAACGCCGCGGCCAGGGCGAGCATGCGGAGCATCTGCGCACCCTACCTGCGTAGCCTTCCCCGCCCGTGACCGAACCTGGAGACTGACCCATGCCCGACGCCGTCATCGTCGACGCGGTGCGCACGCCGATCGGCCGCGCCGCGAAGGGCTCGCTGAAGGACGTGCGGGCCGACGACCTCGCGGCCGTGCCGCTCCGCGCGCTCGTCGAGCGCAACCCGGAGGTCGACTTCGCGCAGACCGCCGACATCCTCATGGGCTGCGGCTTCCCGATGGGCGAGCAGGGCTACAACGTCGGCCGCAACGCGCAGCTGCTCGCCGGCATCGACCACCACGTCCCCGCCGTCACCGTGAGCCGGTTCTGCTCCTCCTCGCTGCAGGCGCTGCGCATGGCCTTCCACGCGATCGCCGCCGGCGAGGGCGACCAGTACGTCGCCGCCGGCGTCGAGGCCGTGTCGCGCTTCCCGCCGCACCCGCCGTTCGACCCGCATCCGCGACTGGACGGCTCCGACGGCGCCCCGTACGACGTGTACATCCCGATGGGCATCACGGCCGAGAACGTCGCCAAGCGCTGCCACGTGTCCCGCGAGGCCCAGGACGAGTGGGCCGCGACCTCGCAGCAGCGGGCGGTCGCGGCGCGCGACGCCGGCCACTTCGACCGCGAGATCGTGCCCGTCGTGCTCGCCGACGGGACGGAGGTCGCCCGCGACGACGGGCCGCGGGCGGGCACCACGACCGAGGTGCTCGCGCAGCTCAAGCCCGCCTTCGATCCCGCGGGCACGGTCACGGCCGGCAACGCCTGCCCGCTCAACGACGGCGCCGCGGCGCTGCTCGTGATGTCGGCCGACCGCGCCGCCGAGCTGGGGCTGACGCCGCGCGCGCGGATCGTCGCGTCCTCGGTCGCCGCGATCCGGCCGGAGATCATGGGCCTCGGCCCGATCCCCGCGGTCGCGCAGGTGCTCGAGCAGGCCGGCATGACGATCGCCGACATCGACGTCATCGAGCTCAACGAGGCGTTCGCCGCGCAGGTCGTGCCGTGCCGCGACGAGTGGGGGATCGACCCGGACAAGCTCAACCCGTTCGGCGGCGCGATCGCCCTCGGGCACCCGTTCGGCATGACCGGCGCGCGCATCATGACGACGCTCCTCAACGACCTCGACACGCTCGACGCGACGATCGGCCTCGAGACGATGTGCGTCGCCGGCGGGATGGGCCAGGCGATGATCGTGGAGCGGCTGAGCTAGCGCCGCCGCGCGGTCAGTCGTGGATCCACACCGGCGTGCCCACCGGCATGAGCTTGTCCAGCTGGACGATCTTGGCGTTGGGCACCCGGATGCACCCGTGCGACGGGCGGCCCGGGATCAGGCTGGGCTGGTTGGTGCCGTGGATGCCGATGACGCCGCCGCCCGGCCACTCCGACAGGCGCGAGTAGGCGGCGGTGCCGAAGGCGAGCGGGCCGTAGACGGCGTTGCCGAAGCCGGTGAGCCGCTCGCGGATCCAGTAGCGGCCGCTGGGCGTCGGCGTGCTCGGCGCGCCGATGCCGATGCTCGACGTCCAGATCTCCCTGCCGTCTCGGAACAGTCGCGCCTTGAGCGCCCGCTTGTCGATCTCGAGCGACGTGGTGAGCACGCGCATGCGCTGCATCGCCGCGCGCGGGACCCAGCCCTTGGAGCCGTTCGGCCGGCGCGGGATGCGGATCTGCAGCCACCTGCCGCCGTTCGCTCCCCGCTTGGAGCGGAGCACGAGGTAGATCTCCGGCGCGCGGTCCTCCGTGTACCACTGCAGGCGGTCCACCGTGCGGTAGGTCTTGCCCGGACCCGAGCGGATCTTGTAGAGCCGGTTGGGGCGGGCGACGCGCGTCACGGTGCGCTCGTCGGAGAGCCGCTCGTCGCCCAGCCTGCCGGTCGCCCCGGCAGGACGCAGCGGCCCCGGGCTGTCGGCCAGGATCGCGGGGGCATACGTGGCGCTCGCGAGCGCGGTGCCCGCGAGCGTCAGCAGGAGACGCCTCACGGTTCGCATGGTGACAGGCCGGATCCGCATGTGCGTTCTCATCGGCAGGTCCGCCGGCCAACACAAGGCCCCGGGGCCGTCAGCCCGCCCGGCGCTTCCGGTTGCCCGGGACCTTCTCGGCGAGGTCGCCGATCGGCTCGATCGAGTCCTGCATCTCGTCGAGCTTCGGGTCGATGCGCTGGATCCGGCGGTCGAGGTCGCTGATCATCGGCTCGAGCTCGTCCACCGACTCCCGCACGGCGACCATGCTCTGCTCCAGCGGCTCGATCCCCTTCCGGATCGGCGCGAGGTTCCGGATCGGCTCCACCTCCTTCGCGAGCCCGGTCAGCTGCTGCTCCATGTGGCCGATCTGGCCGGCGAGGGGCTCGACGGCGGCGCGCACGGCTGCCAGGTCGGCCGTGAGCGCATCGACGCGGCCGAGCAGGTCCTGCTCGAGCCCCGCGTAGCGCCGGACGAGCTGCGCGATGTCGTGCAGGTCGTCGAAGGCGCGCTTGACGAGCGCGGGCGGGGCGAGCAGCGCGTCCAAGGGGTTCACGAGGGCAAGGCTCCCCGCCCGGCGCGACCGTCAACCTCCTCCGGTTGCGCCATCCTGTGCGGCCGATGGTCCGGCTGCTCTTCGTCTGCATGGGCAACATCTGCCGCTCGCCCACGGCCGAGGGGGTCATGCGCGGACTCGTGCGCGAGCAGGGGCTCGAGGGCGCCGTCGAGATCGACAGCGCCGGCACGGGCGCGTGGCACCTCGGCGACGCGCCCGACGCGCGGGCGACCGCGGCGGCCAGGGCTCGCGGCATCCTCCTCGAGGGCGCCGCGCGCCAGGTCGCGCCGGCCGACTTCACGGACTACGACCTGATCCTCGCCGCCGACCGGCGCAACCTGCGCGACCTGCAGGCCGTGCTGCCGGCCGGCGCCAGCGCGCGGGTCCACCTCCTGCGCGAGTTCGACCCGGACGCGGCCGGCGCGCCGGACCTCGACGTGCCCGACCCCTATTACGGCGGCGACGACGGCTTCGAGCACGTGCTCGACCTCGTCGAGGCGGCCTGCCGCGGGCTGCTCGACTCGCTGCGGGCCGACGGCCGGCTGTGAGCCCGGCGGAGGCCGCCGCCGCGGCGCTCGGGCAGCCGCTCGCGCGCGCCGAGCGGGTCGCGGGCGGGGACATCAACGACGCGTGGCGGATCGAGCTCGCCGACGGGACGCGGGCGTTCGTGAAGGCGCGCGCCGGCGCCCGTCCGGGCGAGTACGCGACGGAGGCCGCCGGGCTCGCCTGGCTCGCGGCCGCCGGGGGGCTTCCCGTGCCGGCGGTGCTCGCCGCGGGCGAGGGGTTCCTCGCGCTCGAGTGGCTCGACGAGGGGCGGCTCGATGCGGCCGGCGAGGAGGCGCTCGGCCGCGGCCTCGCCCGTCTCCACGTGGCCGGCGCGCCGGCGTTCGGCGCGCCGCCGCCCGGCGCGCCGTTCGGCGGGCTCCGGCTCGGCGCGATCGAGCTGCCGCCCGCGACCGGCGCGGACTGGCCGGCGTTCTACGCCGCGCACCGGCTCGCCCCGCTCGTGCGCGAGGCCGAGCGGCGCGGCGCGCTGCCGCCGGGCGGGCGGGCCGCGATCGAGGACCTGATGGCGCTCCTGCCGGCCCTCGCCGGGCCGCCCGAGCCGCCGGCGCGGCTGCACGGGGACCTGTGGAGCGGCAACGTCCTCGGCGGGCGCGACGGCGCCCCGCGGCTGATCGACCCGGCCGCGTACGGCGGCCACCGCGAGATCGACCTGGCCATGCTGCGGCTGTTCGGCGCCCCGTCGCCGCGCACGCTCGCGGCCTACGAGGAGGTCCACCCGCTCGCCGCCGGCCACGAGGCGCGCGTGCCGCTCTGGCAGCTGCTGCCGCTGCTCGTCCACGCGGCCCTGTTCGGCGGCTCCTACGGCGAGGCGGCGGTCCGTGCCGCGCGCCGCGCTGCGCCATGATCCCGGCATGGACCTGGGCATCGAGGGCCGCGTCGCGGTCGTGACGGGCGCGACCCGCGGCATCGGCGCGGCGACCGCCGAGCTGCTGGAGGCCGAGGGCGCGCGGGTCGTGCGCGTGGCGCGCTCGGAGGGGATCGACGTGACCGCGACCGACGCGCCCGAGCGGATCGCGGCGCTGGCCGGGGACGGCGTCGACATCCTCGTCAACAACGCCGGCACGTCGGAGATCAAGCCGCTCGACGAGCTCGTCGACGCCGACTGGCAGGCCGCCTTCGACCTCAACGTGATGGCGCCGATGCGCCTGATGCGCCACTTCGCGCCCGGCATGGCCGATCGCGGCTGGGGCCGGATCGTCAACGTCACCTCCACGGCGGGGAAGCGGCCGTCGCAGACCTGGCCGGCCTACTCGGTCGCCAAGGCGGCGCAGCACTCGCTGTCGCGGCTGTACGCCGACTTCTGGGCGTCACGCGGCGTGCACGTCAACGTCGTCGCGCCCGGCCCGACCGGCACGCCGCTGTGGCGCGGCCCGGGCGGGCTGGCCGAGCAGGTCGCGGCGCGCGAGGGGATCACCCCCGAGGAGGCGATCGCCCGCCACGCCGCCAAGGTGCCGCTGGGGCGCTTCGGCGAGCCGCACGAGCTCGCCGCCGTGATCGCCTTCCTGTGCTCCGAGCAGGCGGCCTGGGTGACCGGCGCGGCCTGGTCGGCCGACGGCGGCACCTGGCAGTCGATGCTCTAGTTGCCGAGGACCGCGTAGCCGAACGTGTAGGTGGCGCCCGCGACCGGCGCCGTGCCGCGGTTGCAGGCCACCACGCGGAACTCGTCGTCGGTGTTCGTGCCGTTGACCGTGTAGACGAGCGCGTTGGGCCAGGCCGACCTCGGGGTGGCGAGCACGTAGGCCCCGGTGAGGTCGATCCCCTGGAGCGTCACCGTCGCGCCCTCGCACTTGTCCACGGCGATCTCGGGCAGCGTCCACTCGAACGTGGCGACCTGGCGGGCGATGTCGCGGACCGAGAGGCCGCCGTCGATGATCTCGCCGCCGTCGATCGTGTTGTCGGCGATCTCGGAGGCGCCGACGCCGTTGTTGCGGATCTCGGCCTGCCCGACCGCGTTGTCGGCCAGCTCGTCCGCGCCGACCGAGTTGGCGGCCAGGTCGGCGGCCGTCAGCGTGTCGTCGGCGACGATCCCCGTGAGCACGCTGCCCGGGGCGAGGGCGCGGGTCGAGACCGCGTTCGTGGCGAGCTTGGGCTCCGTCACCGACCCGTTCGCCGTCGCGGTGAGGACGCGGCGGGCCTTGCGCGAGAGGTCGCGCGGCTTGAGCGTGCCGTCCTTGACCTGCTTGCTCGTCACCGAGCTCTTGCGGATCGACTTGCCGTCGATCAGCTTCCCCGCCTGCGCCGGGCCGCCGAGGGCGACGAACAGCGCGGCGAGGGCGACGACCATCGCGGGGGACGGCCGCCGCAGGCGGGGGGCATGCAGGCGCACGAGCCCTCACGATAGGCGCGCACAGGGGCGTTTCGGCCCACACTCGGCGGACGTACGAGAGGCGCTCGGCGCCCGTCGGGCTATTTTCTGGGGGTGCAGCTCCGCAGGGGAGTCCTCGCCGCGGCCGTCGTCGCCGGCCTGCTGGTCACGGCGCAGCCCGCCGCGGCCGCGATCACGGACAGCCCGGCCGCCCAGTCGGCGGCGCAGCGCGTGGCCGCGGCCCCCGCGATCCCGGCCGCGTTCGAGGAGAGCGTCGCCTGGTCGGGGCTGACCCAGCCGGTGGCGGTGCGCTTCGCGCCCGACGGCACGACGTTCGTCGCCGAGAAGCAGGGCCTCGTCAAGCGCTTCTCCGGGCTCGGCGACGCCACGCCCGAGACCGTCGCCGACGTGCGCGCCGCAACCCACAACTACTGGGACCGCGGGCTGATCGGGCTCGCGGTCGACCCCGGCTACCCCCAGCGGCCCTACATCTACGTCTCCTACACGTGGGACGACCACGCCCCGTCGTGGAACGACGGCTGCCCGACGCCGCCCGGGGCGACCGACGACGGCTGCGTCGTCAACGGCCGCATCTCGCGGGTCAACGTCAACAACGCGCAGGAGCAGGTCCTGCTGGCCGGCGCGTGGTGCCAGCAGTTCCCCAGCCACAGCATCGGCGGGCTCGCCTTCGGCGCGGACGGAGAGCTCTACGCGAGCGCCGGCGACGGGGCCAGCTTCAACTACGCCGACGAGCGGCCCACGAGTGGCCGCCCGGGCAACCCGTGCAACGACCCGGCGCGGGAGGGCGGCTCGATCCGCTCGCAGGACCTGCGCACGGCGGGCGACCCCGCCGGGCTGGACGGGTCGCTGCTGCGCCTGGACCCCGACACGGGCGCCGCCGCGGGCGGCAACCCGCTGGCGGGCAGCGCCGATCCCAACGCGCGCCGGATCATCGCCCAGGGCCTGCGCAACCCGTTCCGGATCGCGATCCGGCCGGGCACGAACGAGCTCTGGGCCGCCGACGTGGGCTGGAACGTGTGGGAGGAGATCAACCGCTACACCGCGCCCGGGACCGGCGCGTACCGCAACTTCGGCTGGCCGTGCTACGAGGGCGCGGCGCGGCTCGGGTCCTGGGACCAGCTCGACAACCCGGTGTGCGAGGGCCTCTACGGCGCGGGCGGCGCCGTGGCGCCGTACTACGCGTACCGCCACGCCGACAAGGTGGTGGCGAACGAGAGCTGCCCGACGGGCACGTCGTCGATCTCCGGCCTCGAGTTCTACGACGGCGGGACGTTCCCCGCCGAGTACGACGGCGCGCTGTTCTTCGCCGACTACGCCCGCAGCTGCGCCTGGGCGATGCTGCGCGGTGCCGACGGGCTGCCCGACCCGACGAGGATCCGGACCTTCATCACCGGCGCCCCGGTGGTCGACCTGCAGGTCGGGCCCGGCGGCGCGCTGTTCTTCGTCGACATCAACGGCACGGTCCGCCGGATCCGGGCGCTCGCCGGCAACCGGGCCCCGACGGCGCGGGCGACCGCCACCCCGGCGAGCGGCCCCGCGCCGCTCGCGGTCGCGCTCGACGGCCGCGGCTCGACCGATCCCGACGGCGGCACGCTCGCCTACGCCTGGGACCTCGACGGGGACGGCGCGTACGACGACGGCTCCGCCTCGACCGCGAGCCGCACCTACACGACGCCGACCACGGTCCGCCTGCGCGTGCGCGACCCGAGCGGGCTGGAGGACTTCGCGCAGGTCCGCGTCGAGCCCGGCATCCCGCCCACGGCGGCGATCGCGGCGCCGGCGGCGGGGACGACCTGGAAGGTCGGCGACCGGCTCGCCTTCAGCGGCAGCGGCACCTCGGGGACCGGCGCGCCGCTCCCGGCGAGCGCCCTGTCCTGGGAGCTGCGCCTGCACCACTGCCCGATCTCGGGCTGCCACGTGCACCCCGTGCAGACCTGGGCCGGGACCGCGTCCGGGACCGTCGCGGCGCCCGACCACGAGTACCCCTCCTACCTCGAGCTGCGGCTCACCGCGACCGACGCGGGGCTGACCACGAGCGTGTCGCGCCGGCTCGACCCCCGCACCGTCGCGCTGACCGTGGCGACCGACCCGCCGGGGCTGCAGGCCTTCCTCGGCTCGGCCTCCGGCACGGCGCCGCTCGGCGCGGACGTGATCGTCGGGTCGCGCACGTCGCTCGGCGTGGCGGCGACGCAGCAGCTGCTGGGGCGCACGTGGACGTTCACCGGCTGGCCGGAGGCGGGCCCGGCCGCGCGGGACGTGGTGG
Organism: uncultured Solirubrobacteraceae bacterium; assembly: GCA_963827335.1. Classification (GTDB taxonomy): domain Bacteria; phylum Actinomycetota; class Thermoleophilia; order Solirubrobacterales; family Solirubrobacteraceae; genus DASQMT01. Next base: position 102,484 of record CAWHAP010000015.1, on the reverse strand, counting down.
CCGGCGACACGGCGGCGTCCTACACCGCGCACTTCGCGACCGCGGGTGGCGACGCGCCGCCGTCCGGCGGCACCGCACCGCCCGCCGGCGCGCCCGCCGGCCGCCGCCTCGACCCGGCCGCGCTCCGGCTGCACGGGGCGCGCCGCTTCGCGCGCGGCCCGCACGGCGCGGGGCTCGTCTTCGACGGCGCCGGGGACTCGGCGACCGCCCCGGCGCTCGACCTGTCGTCCGGCTTCACGTTCGCGGCGTGGGTGCGCCCCGCCCGCGGCGAGCGGCGCTACCCCGTGCTCGTCGCCGAGCGCCGCCGCGGCGTCGCCGCCGCGCTCGGCGGGCGCCGCGGGGCGACCGACTGGCGCAAGGGCCTGCGGGTCGACGCCGGGCTGCGCAACCGCCGCTGGTCGCACGTCGCGCTGACGTGGGACGGCAGGGTCGCGCGCGTCTACGTCGACGGCCGGCCCGCCGGCCGCAGGGCGCGCGCGCCGCGGCTCGGCCGCGTCACCAGGCTGCGCCTCGGCGGCGATCCCGCCCGCGGCGCGTGGCTGCGCGGCCGCATCGCCGGCGCCGAGGTCCACGGCCGCGCGCTGGACGCCGCGGCCGTCGCGGCGCTCGCCGCGGGCTAGGCCCGGGCCGGCGCCGCGTCGCGCAGGACCAGCGCCGCGTACCGCCCGTCGCGGGCGAGCAGCTCGTCGTGGGTGCCGCGCTCGACGGCGCGGCCGGCGTCGAGCACGACGATCTGATCGGCGTCGCGGACGGTCGAGAGGCGATGGGCGATGACGATCACGGTGCGGCCCTCCGCCAGCCGCTCCAGGGCCTCGTCCACCGCGCGCTCGGTCTGCACGTCGAGCGCGCTCGTGGCCTCGTCGAGCACGAGCACCGGCGGGTTGCGCAGGATCGTCCGCGCGATCGCGATGCGCTGCTTCTCGCCGCCGCTGAAGCGGAACCCGCGCTCGCCCACGACGGTGTCGTAGCCGTCGGGCAGCGCCGCGACGACGTCGTGGATCTGCGCCGCGCGCGCCGCGTCCTCGATCTCCTCGTCGGTCGCGCCGGGCCGCGCGAAGCGCAGGTTGTCGCGCACGGAGGCGTGGAACAGGTAGGTCTCCTGGGACACGACGCCGACCGTGTCGGCGAGCGCGTCGAAGGACAGCTCGCGCACGTCCACGCCGTCGATCCGGACCGCGCCGCGCTCGGCGTCGTAGAGCCGGGCCACGAGGTAGCCGAGCGTCGTCTTGCCCGAGCCGGTCTCGCCGACGATCGCGGTGCGCGTGCCCGCGGGCACCTCGATCTCGATCCCCTCGAGCGTCCAGGTGTCCCCGTAGCGGAACCAGACGTCCTCGAGCTCGAGCGAAGGGGTGACGAGCCCCCCGGGCGAGGCAGGATCTCCGCGTGGCGCGGGCAGCGCACGCGTGCCCGGGTGGATGTCGACGGGCAGGTCGAGGTACTCGAACACCCGCTCGAACAGCGCCGAGGAGGCCTGCAGGTCGACGCCGACGCTCAGCAGCGACTGGATCGGCCAGAAGATCCGCGTCTGCAGCGTGGTGAAGGCCACGACGGTGCCGATCGAGACCGCGCCGCCGTCGAGCCCCGCGAACAGGTACACGAGCGCGGGCATCACGGCGAACGACGTCTGGATCGTGGCCATCATCCAGCGGCCGGCCATGCGCGAGCGGACCTCGAGGTCGGCCAGGCTCTGGGACTCGCGCTCGAAGCGGTCGGCCAGCTCCGCGCCGCGGCCCATCGACTTGCCGAGCAGGATCCCCGAGACGCTGAGCGACTCCTGCACGAGCGACGAGATGTCGGCCATCACGCCCTGCTTGGTGGCCGTGATGCGCTTGCGCTGGTTGCCGACCCGCCGCGCGATCAGCACGAACACGGGGGTGAGGGCGAGCGAGAAGACGGCCAGCCGCCAGTCGAGCAGGAACATCGCCACGACCGTCGCGACGACCGTGGTGACGTTGGAGACGATCGACGTCGCCGTGTTCGTCACGACGGTCTGCACGCCGCCGATGTCGTTGGCGATGCGCGACTGGATCTCGCCGGTGCGCGTGCGCGTGAAGAAGGCGAGCGAGAGCCGCTGCAGGTGCCGGTAGACCTGGGCGCGCAGGTCGTGCATCACGCGCTGGCCGACCACGTTGGACAGCCAGGTCTGGCCGACGCCGAGCACGCCCGTGGCGATCGAGATGCCGATCATCCCGGCGACGAGGGCGATCAGCAGCCCGTCGTCGTTCTCCGGGATCGCGTGGTCGAGGACGTCGCGGAGCAGGAAGGGCGAGACGACGCCGAGGCCGGCGGAGACGACGATCAGGACCAGGACCGTCGTCAGCCGGCCTCGGTAGGGCTTGAAGAGGGCGGCGACCCGCCGCGTCAAGCGAGCACTCCGGCGCCGCGGTCCAGGCGGTCCTGCGCGCGCTCGTAGGCGTCCCGCATGCGCTGGATGATGGTGCGCTCGTCGACCAGGCCGGCGAGCGGGAGCAGCCCCAGCACGTAGCGCCCGAGGCGGAACTCGACGGTCCCGAACTTGCCGCGGCGCGTGGTGACCCCCTCCCAGGAGGTCACCTCGCGCTCGATGGTCTCGGCGAAGGAGGTCATGCCGCGACCTTCGGCGTCGCGGGCTCGAGCGCCTGCTCGAGCACCTCGCCGATGTCCATCACGGGGTGGAAGGTCATCGCCTCGCGCACGTCGGCCGGGACGTCGTCCAGGTCGCCGCGGTTGCGCTCGGGGATGATGACCTCGGTCAGCCCCGCCGCGTGGGCGGCCAGGACCTTCTGCTTGAGCCCGCCGATCGGCAGCACCCGGCCCTGCAGCGTGACCTCGCCGGTCATGCCGACCGTGTGCTTGATCGGGCGGCCGCTGAGCAGCGACGCCAGCGCCGTCGTCATCGTGATGCCGGCGCTCGGGCCGTCCTTGGGGATCGCGCCCGCCGGGACGTGCACGTGGAACTCGCGGTCGGTGAACGCGTCCTCGTCGATGCCCAGCTCGGTCGCGTGGCCGCGGACGTAGGAGAGCGCGATCCGCGCGGACTCCTTCATCACGTCGCCCAGCTGGCCCGTGAGCACCAGGTTCTCCTTGCCCTTCATCGAGGTGGCCTCGATGAACAGCACGTCGCCGCCCGCGCCGGTCACGCTGAGCCCGGTCGCCACGCCCGGCACCGCGGTGCGCAGCGCCGCCTCGTGGAACACCTTCTGGCGCCCGAGCGCGTCGCGCACGGCCTCCAGGTCCACGACCACGGGAGCCTGGGAGTTGCTCCGCGGGGCATCCGGCCCCGCGTCCTCATCGGGTCGGTCGGCATCCTGCCGCCCTAGGTTGGAGGCGATCTTCGTCGCCGTCTTGCGCAGCACGGTCCCGAGCTCGCGCTCGAGGTTGCGCACGCCCGCCTCGCGGGTGTACTCGCTGACGATCTGCGTCAGCAGGTCGTCATGGATCGTCACCTCGTCCTCGCGCAGGCCGTTGCGCTCGCGCTGGCGCGGCCACAGGTAGTCGCGCGCGATCGCGGTCTTCTCCGCGACGGTGTAGCCGTCGAAGCGGATGACCTCCATGCGGTCCAGGAGCGGGCCGGGGATCGTCTCCGCCATGTTGCCGGTGGCGATGAAGAGGACCTGGGAGAGGTCCAGCTCCACGTCGAGGTAGTGGTCGCGGAACTCGTGGTTCTGGGCCGGGTCGAGGACCTCGAGCAGAGCCGCGCTCGGGTCGCCGCGCCAGTCGGCGCCGACCTTGTCCACCTCGTCGAGCATGATCACCGGGTTCATCGTGCCGGCGTCGCGCAGCGCGCGCACCAGCCGGCCCGGGAGGGCGCCGATGTACGTGCGCCGGTGCCCGCGGATCTCGGCCTCGTCGCGCACGCCGCCGAGCGACATGCGGACGAACTCGCGGCCCGTGGCCCGCGCGATCGACTCGCCGATCGACGTCTTGCCCGTGCCGGGCGGGCCGATCAGGGTCAGGATGGCGCCGGACCGGCGGTCCTCCTGGATGCCGCGCTCCACGCGCAGCTTCTTGACCGCCAGGTACTCGACGATGCGGTCCTTGACGTCCTCGAGGCCCGCGTGGTCGGCGTCGAGCACCGCGCGGGCGTCGACCGGATCGAGCTTCTCGTCGGACTTCTTCGACCACGGCACGGCGATCAGCCAGTCGAGGTAGGAGCGGATCATGCCGGCCTCGGCCGACTGCTCGCCCATGCGCTCGAGCCGGCCGAGCTCCTTGGTCGCCTGCTCGGCGACGGCCTCGGGCATCGCGGCCTCGGCGATCTTCGTGCGGTACTCCTCCACGACCGAGGCGGAGTCCTCGCCCAGCTCGCGCTGGATCGACTCCATCTGCTTGCGCAGGAAGTACTCGCGCTGCTGCTGGTCGGCGCCGTCGCGGACGTCCTCGCGGATCTTGCGGCGCAGCTGCAGCTCGACGAGCCGCTCGCGCTGGATTCGCGCGGCGAGCTCGAGGCGCTCGGTGACGTCGAGCGTCTCGAGGATCTCGACCTTCTGCTCGAACGTCACGTCGGGCGCGTAGCCGATCGTGTCGGCCAGCGGGCCGGGCTCGACGATCGCGCGCAGGAACTGGCCGACGCGGTCGTCGGCGCCGCGCAGCTCGAGGATCTCCTCGACCACGGCGCGGTACTCGCGCTCGGCGGTGCGGGTGCGACCGTCCACCGGGACGTCGTCCGCGGACTCCGTCACCTCGATGCGCAGGCGCCCGGCGGCGTCGGTGTGCGCCGCGCCCGCGACGCCGCGGGCGACGCCGGAGAGCTGCACGGCGCGGCCGCCGCCGGGCAGCCGGACGCGGTCCGTCACCTCGGCGATCGTGCCGACCTTGGCGAACTCGCCGTCGTGGCGGGGGATGAGCAGCACGCGCTCCTCGTCACCCGCGTCGACGGGGAGGGTCACATCCATGGTGGGGAAGACGACGGTGTCGTCGAGGGGGAGGAGCAGGAGCGAGGTCATAGAGAGAGGCTTTCTCCGCAATAGCTGCTTACGAATCGTGCGTAAAGGTAGCAGCACCGACCGGCGGCCACAAGGGGCGGGCGCGCCACATCTTAGTTGGCCCGACTGAGATCTGATGTGCACCACGGACTCATGGCGCGGCAGAGCGCACAGGCGCTGCCCCGGCGCTAGCGCGGCGGCATGCGCAGCGCGCCGTCCAGCCGGACGACCTCGCCGTTGAGCATCGGGTTGGAGACGATGTGCGCGGCGAGCGCCGCGTACTCGTCGGGATGCCCGAGGCGGGCGGGGTGTGGCACCTGGGCGCCCAGCGCGGCGCGCGCCTCCTCGGGCAGCCCGGCGAGCAGCGGCGTGTCGAACAGGCCCGGGGCGATCGTGCAGACGCGGATGCCGTTGCCGGCGAGGTCGCGCGCGGCCGGCAGCGTCATCCCGACCACGCCGCCCTTCGAGGCCGCGTAGGCGATCTGCCCGATCTGGCCGTCGTAGGCCGCGATCGAGGCGGTCATGACGATCGCGCCCCGCTCGCCGCCGCCGTCGGGCTCGTTGCCGAGCATGGAGGCGGCGGCGGCGCGCAGCAGGTGGAACGAGCCGATCAGGTTGACCGCGATCACGCGGTGGAAGGGCTCGACGCCGTGCGGCCCCCGCCGGCCGGCGGTCTTCTCCGCCCACCCGACGCCGGCGCACGTCACGGCGATCCGCAGGACCCCGTCCGCACGGGCGGCGATGACCGCCTCGTCGACCTGGGCCGCGTCGGTGACGTCGCAGCGGACGAACAGGACGCCGAGCTCGTCGCCGAACGCCCTGCCGCGCTCCGCGTCGACGTCGGCGATCGTCACGTGCGCGCCGTCCGCGTGCAGGCGCCGCGCCGTCGCGGCGCCGAGCCCAGAGGCCCCGCCGCAGACGAGCGCCCTGGCTCCCTCGATCCGCATGGCGGGGACCCTACGCGAGCGCGCGCCAGGCCGCGGCGATCGCCGCGGCCGAGCGGTCGGCGTCGGCCGCCGTGGTCTGCCAGCCCGACACGGAGATGCGCATCGCGTCGCGCTCGTGGCGGCGCGTGCCGCCGAGCCAGCAGACCCCGTCGGCCTGGACGCGCGCGATCACGGCGTTCGTCGCCGCGTCGTCGTCGCCGAAGCGCACGAGCACCTGGTTGAGCACGACGTCGTTGAGGATCGCCACGCCCGGCTCCGCCGCGAGCCGGTCCGCCATCCGGGCGGCGAGCGCGCAGTGGCGCTCGACCAGCTCGGCGATCCCCGCGCGCCCCAGCTGCCGCAGCGCGGCGTAGAGCGGGAACGCGCGGGCGCGGCGTGAGGCCTCGGGCCCCCAGTCGCCGCTGTTGCGCTCGCGCTCGGGGGCCTCGGTGAGGTACGGCGCGGTGAACCGCATGGCGGCCTGCAGCGGCGCGGGGTCGGCGACGATGGCCAGCGCCGAGTCGTAGGGCACGTTGAGCCACTTGTGCGCGTCGAGCGCCCACGAGTCCGCGTCCTCGACGCCGGCGGCCAGGTGCGCCCGGCCGGGCGCGGCCGCCGCCCACAGGCCGAAGGCGCCGTCCACGTGGCACCACGCGCCGTGCTCCCGGCAGGCGGCGACGATCGGCGCGAACGGGTCGAAGGCGCCCGTGTTGACGTTGCCCGCCTGCGCGCACACGATCGCGGGGCCCGTCCCGCGCGCGAGCTCCGCGGCCAGCGCGACCGGATCCATCCGGCCCTGCTCGTCGGCGGCGACGCGCACGGGCGTGTCGCGGCCGAGCCCGATCAGCCGCAGGGCGTTGTACACCGTCGCGTGCGACTCCGCGCTCGTGATCACGCGCAGCGCCGGCGCCCCCACGAGCCCGCGCGCCTCGACGTCCCAGCCGGCGCGCGCGAGCACGGCATGGCGCGCGGCGGCGAGCGCGGTGACGTTCGCCATCTGCGCGCCGGTGACCAGCCCGGCGCCGGCGCGCGCCGGCAGCCCGAGCAGCTCCTTCACCCAGGCGACCGCCGTCGCCTCCGCGGTCGCGGCGGCCGGCGACATCGCGTGCAGCATGCTGTTCTGGTCCCATGCCGACGTGAGCCAGTCGGCGGCCAGCGCGGCGGGCAGCGCGCCGCCGGTGACGAAGCCGAAGTAGCGCGGCCCGGGGCTCGCGACGAGGCCCGGCGCCGCGCCCGCGGCGAGCGCCTCCACCACCGCGAGCGGCGCCTCGCCCGCCTCGGGCAGCGGTCCGCGCAGGCCGGCCGGATCGCCGGCGGGGCCGACGGGGCGCTCGGCGAGCGAGTCGAGCCACTCGCCGGCCAGCTCGGCGGCGCGCTGGAGGTGGTCGTCGGTCACGGGTCGATGGCGTAGCGGAGGTAGAGCTCGCCCTCGTGGTGCAGGGCCCAGCGGAGCGTCAGGGCGGCCGGATGGGGCAGGTCCTCCCCTTCGACGATCCGGGGCGCCTCGTTGTTCCCGGCGAGCAGGGGGGAGAGCGTCACGAACAGCTCGTCGACGACCCCGGCGGCGAGCAGCGCGCGGTTGAGCGTCGGCCCGCCCTCGCACAGCAGCGCGCGGATCCCGCGCCCGCGCAGGTCGGCCGCGACCGCGGCGGGGGACGGGTCGGCGAGGCGGACGACCTCGAGCGGGGCGGCGACCGCGGGCGCCTCGGCGTCCGCGCCCGTGTAGACCAGGACGGGCTGGTCGGCGGCGGCGAACAGGCCCGCGTCCCACGGCAGGTCGAGCGAGCGGCTGATGAGGACGGCCGCAGGCGTCTCGGATCGCTCGGCGGCGACCCGGCGCGCGACCCGCTCCTCGTTGCCCACCAGGCGGCCGTAGCCCTCGGCGCGCAGCGTGCCCACGCCGATCAGCACCGCGTCGGCGAGCGTGCGCAGCTCGGTCAGCAGCAGCGTGTCGACGTCGGACCCGAGCGCGTGCGAGCGGCCGTCGATCGCTGCGCGCCCGTCGACGCTCGAGACCATGTTCAGGTAGAGGAACGGCCGGTCCGCGGGCGCGCGCTCGTGCGGCCGGACCTCGGCCAGCCAGGCGTGCGGCGGGCGCGCCCCCGCCGCCTCCAGGCGCTCGACTTCAACGGGCACAGCACCCCTCCAGGTGGTCGTTGACGAGCCCGCACGCCTGCATGAGCGCGTAGGCCGTGGTCGGGCCGACGAAGCGGAAGCCGCGCTGCTTGAGCGCCTTGGCGAGGGCGGTGGACTCGGGCGTCACCGCCGGCACGTCGGCGGCCGTGCGCGGGGCGGGGCGGGCCGGGTCGGGCGCGAACGACCAGATCAGCGCGTCGAGGTCGTCGACGTCCTGCGCCGCCTTCGCGTTGGCGATCGCCGCCTCGATCTTCGCGCGGTTGCGGACGATCCCGGCGTCGCCCATCAGGCGGTCGGCGTCGGCCGGCCCGAAGCGGGCGACCGCGGCGATCTCGAAGCCGGCGAAGGCGGCGCGGAACGCCTCGCGCTTGCGCAGGATGGTCAGCCACGACAGCCCGGACTGGAACGCCTCGAGGCACATGCGCTCGTAGAGCGCGTCGGCGCCGTGCACCGCGCGCCCCCACTCCTCGTCGTGGTAGCGCACGTAGTCCGGCGTGCTCGTGCCCCACGGGCAGCGCGCCCGGCCGTCCGCGCCTGTCACCAGCCCGCTCATGCCGGCCCCAGCGCGTCGATCAGGCCCGGCAGCGCGTCCGGCGCGCACAGCGGCATGAGGCACAGCGTCGTGATCCCGCCCGCGGCGTGGGCGGCGAGCCGCTCGCGCATCTCCTCCGGGCGGCCGAACACGAAGATCTCGCGCAGCAGCGCCTCGGGCGCGAGCGCCGCCGCGCCCTTGCGGTCGCCGGCGCGCCAGGCGTCCACCATCGGGTCGAGCGCCTCGCCCCAGCCGAGCCCGCGGAAGAAGGCCTCGTAGACGGGCACCGTGGCGTAGCCCGCGAACAGGAAGCGCGCCATGCCCAGCGCCTCGTCGGCCGGCTGCGGGATGCAGAAGATGCGGCACACGACGTCGTGGCCCGGCGGCGGCGCGATCGTCGCCACCACGTGCTCGACCGCCGAGCGCGGGAGGAAGTTCAGCCAGGTTCCGTCTGCGACCGCGCCGCCGAGCGCCAGCATGCGGTCGCGCAGCGCCGCGACGTAGATCGGCACGGGCGCCGCGGGCGGCGTCTCGAGCTTGAACCCGCCCGGCCCGCGCTCGCCGGCCAGGATCGGCCGGAGGGCCGCGACCGTGTCGCGCACGCGGCTCAGCGGCCGCTCGAACGGCACGCCGTTCCAGCGCTCGACGATCACGTCCGACGAGGAGCCGATGCCGAGCACGAAGCGCCCTCCCGACGCGTCGGCCAGCGCGGCGGCGTGCTGGGCGAGCACCGCCGGCCCGCGCGTGAACGCGGAGACCACGCCGGTGCCGAGCCGCATCCGCTCGGTCCACGCAGCGGCGAGCGCCAGCGGCGTGAACCCGTCGGGCCCGCTCGTGTCGCCGGTCCACAGGTCGTCCCAGCCCGCCGCCTCGGCGCGCCGGACGAGCGGCTCGGTGGCGGCGAGCGGCACGCCCGCGAACGGCAGGGTCAGGCCCCAGCGCGGTGCGTCGGACACGCCCGGCAACCTATAGGGTCAGGCGCGGATGCAGGTCGGCAGGCTGAGCCGCTCGGAGTGGACCGCCGTCGCCGGCGGTCTGCTGCTCGCGCTCGCGATCTTCCTGCCGTGGTACGGCACCTCGGAGAACCCGAACGCCGCGATCGACGGCGCGCGCGGCGACTTCAGCGCGTGGCAGGTCCACCCGATCCTGCGCTGGCTGCTGCTCCTGGCCGCGCTGGCGCCGCTGATCCTCGCGTGGATCGTCCTGCGCGACCACGAGCTGTCCTGGCCGCGCGGCGAGCTGACCGCCGTCGTGGCGATGACCGCGCTCGTCCTCGTGCTCTACAACGGGGTCGTGACCCGTCCCGGCGACCCCCGGTCGCAGATCGGGCTCCAGCTGGGGTGGTTCCTCGCGGTCGTGGGCATCCTGCTGATGATGGCCGGCGGCGCCAAGCGCGCCACCGAGGTGCAACGAGTACGCAAGCCCCCGGGAGTCATGTGAGATGAGCAGCGTCGCGCCGGATCGCAACCTCGCGCTCGAGCTCGTGCGCGTGACGGAGGCCGCCGCGCTCGCGAGCGCGCGCTGGATCGGCCGGGGTGACAAGGAGGCGGCCGACCAGGCCGCGGTCGACGGCATGCACGCCGTGCTGCACACGATCCACATGCGCGGCGTCGTGGTGATCGGGGAGGGCGAGAAGGACGAGGCGCCGATGCTCCACAACGGCGAGCACATCGGCGACGGGTATCCGCCCGAGGTCGACGTCGCGGTCGACCCGCTCGAGGGCACGCGCTTGTGCGCGCTCGGGATGCCGAGCGCGATCGCGGTGATCGCGCTGGCCGAGCGCGGCACGATGTTCGACCCGGGCCCGATCGTGTACATGGAGAAGATGGCCGTCGGCGACCGCTTCGCCGACCTGCTCGACCTCGACCGCCCGCTCGAGAAGACCGTCGAGCTGATCGCCGAGCGCAAGGGCACCGACGTGAACGACGTCATGGCCGTCGTGCTCGACCGCCCGCGCCATGCCGACGGCATCGCCGCGATCCGGCGCGCCGGCGGCCGGGTGCAGCTGATCACGGACGGCGACGTCTCCGGCGCGCTCAACGCCGTCGCGCCCGACCGCGCCGCCGACTTCCTCTGGGGCATCGGGGGCACGCCCGAGGGCGTGATCACCGCGGCCGCGGTGAAGTGCATCGGCGGGGCGCTGGTCGGCCGGCTCGCGCCGCGCGACGACGCCGAGAAGCAGGCCGCCGTCGACGCCGGCCACGACCTCGACCGCGTGCTGACGCACGACGACCTCGTGCGCGGCGACGACGTGTTCTTCTCCGCCACGGGCGTGACCGACGGCGACGTGCTGCAGGGCGTGCGCTACGACGGCTCGCGCGGGGCGAGCACCGAGTCGCTCGTGATGCGCTCGCGCTCGGGCACGGTGCGGCGGATCCAGTCGCGCCACGACCGCGAGAAGCTGCGCGGGCTCACCGGATACGCCGGCGGCTGACGAGCAGCAGCGCCGCCGCCAGGCCCGCGGCGAGCGCTCCGACGACCGGCCACGGCGTGTCGCCGACGTTGACGGGCGGGTCCGCCGGCGCGTCGCCGTCGGCGTGCGGAACGAAGCGGCCGACGGCCGACTCCTCCAGCTCCAGCCGCGCGAGCGAGCGGAGGAACCCGTGCGTGACGAGCACGTGGATGCGCGACTGCGTGTTCGCGTAGATCCAGCGCGCGCCGCGGAACGCGAGCGCGGGGTAGAACGAGGCGATCTCCACCTCGACGTGCATGCGCGCGCGGCCGGCCTCGTCCGCCGGTGAGCGCTTGATGTCGATCTCCAGGTAGCCGTCGCCGTCGTGGCCCTGGGCGGCGACGAGGATCCCGCTGCGGATCTTCCAGCGCACGATCCCGCGGACGTCGTCCATCTCGTACTCGGGCGCGTGGAAGCGCAGCAGGACGAACGGGCGCACGAGCAGCACGACCGCGCGCTCGGTCGGCGTGTAGACCACGCGGATCAGGCCGAGGGTCACGCGCGAGAGGTACTTCCAGTAGGTGCGCGCGAGCCGCTCGAGGTGCATCGGCGACCAGATCGCGTCGAGCTCCTCCGCGGGCATCGTCAGCTCGGCGGCCTGGATCGAGCGGACGGCGCCCTGCTCGTCGAAGACCGTGTGCTCCTCCGGGTCGCGGATCACCGCGTCCGCGACGTACTGCTCGCGCCGGCGGTTGAGCAGCTTCATCCGACGGCCGCCCGGACGGCGTCGTCGAAGCCCAGCGGCGCGTCGTTGATCCCCGCCGGGGGCGCCTCGCGCACGACCATCTCCTCGCGGAGCCCGTCCACGAGGGGGCGCACGAGGCCGACGTCGACCGGCGTCACGAGGGCGACCCAGTAGGACGACAGGCGGGGAGTGAGCAGCGGCACGCGGATCACGACGGGACTCCGCCGGCCCAGGACGGACGCGGTGCGGCGGATCATCTCACGGTAGGACAGGGCGTCGGCGCCGCCCAGCTGGACCTCGCCGGGGACCTCGGCGCGCTCGCCGAGATCCGCGAGCGCCCGCGCGACGTCCCCGATCGCGATCGGCTGCGTGCGCGTCTCGAGCCAGCGCGGGGCGATCATCACCGGCAGCCGGCGCACGAGGTGGCGGAGCATCTCGAACGACGCGCTCCCCTCGCCGACGATCATCGCGGCCCGCACGTACACGAACCCCGGCACCCGCTCGCGCAGCAGGACGCCGACCTCGTGGCGCGAGCGCAGGTGCTCGGAGGTCGTGTCGTCGCCGAGCCCGCCGAGGTAGATCACGCGCTCCACGCCGGCATCGCGCGCCGCCTCGCCGAAGTTGACGGCCGCCGCGCGGTCGCGCCGGGCGAACCCGGCGTCCGAGCCCATCGAGTGGATCAGGTAGTAGGCGGTCCGGCAGCCCTCGAGCGCCTCGGGCAGGCCCTCGGCGGACACCGCGTCGCCCTTGCGGACGTCGACGCCCGGCATCGTCGCCCGGTCGGGGTTGCGCGTCAGGGCGCGCACCCGCCGCCCGCGCCGCTGCAGCTCGGCCAGGAGGTAGGAGCCGACGTAGCCGGAGGCGCCGGTGAGCAGGACGGGATCGGGATCGCGCGAAAGGTGGGTCATTGCGCCAGGTACGTACCCGCGCGCCCCCCGGATTGGATCCAGCACCGCGGGCCGGCCGTAGGAGCGTGCAGGAGCCCGGCCCACCTTGTACAAACCGTCACAGCCATGGTGAACACGACGTGAAGGGCCTGGCCATCTCCGACGTGGCGGAGCGCACGGGTCTCGCCGCCGGGACGATCCGCATGTGGGAGCAGCGCTACGGCTTCCCCACGCCCGAGCGCGCGGCGTCGGGCTACCGGGTCTACCGCCAGGAGGACGTCGACCTCCTGCGCCGCGCCGTCGCGTTCCGTGCGCGCGGGCTCTCCGTCCCCGCGGCGCTGGACCGCGCCCGCACGCTCGGGGAGACCGACCGGCCGTCGATCTACGGGGCGATCGTCTCGGGTGACGTGCCCACGAAGGCGCTGGTGCTGCGCAAGCGCACGCTGATCGCCATCTCCCACGCGATCGAGGACGAGACGATGGCGCGCGCCGCCGGGCCGGTCGTGTTCGCCGCGTTCCAGCAGGAGCGCAACTACCGGCGCGAGCAGCACCGCTACAACCGGCTGGCCGAGATGGCCGATGCGGCCGTCGTCTTCGCCGACTTCCCCGCGCCCCACGTCCCGGCGCACGGGCCGGCCGAGCTGCCGATCGCACCCGACGCGGCGCTCGGCAACGAGTGGGCGGTGATCATCGACGCGCCGGGCTACGCGGCCTGCCTGCTCGCGTGGGAGCGGCCGCGCTCGCCTGAGGAGCTGCGCCTGCCCGACCGCGAGCGCCGCTTCGAGTCGCTCTGGACGATGGATCCGGCCGTCGTCCGGCGTGCGGCGCTCGTCGGCAGCGCGCTCACGCGCGCCGCGGCGCCGGAGCTGGCCGAGCGGATCGAGCGGACGCTGGCCGACCGGCCGCTGGCGGTCGAGTCGCCGGCGCCGGGGCTGACCGCGCTCACCAACCGCATGGTCGGCTACCTGGAGGCGGATCAGGGCTGATCGACGCGGACCGCGCCGATGCGGTCCGTGAAGGTGAAGCCGAGCGCCCGGGCGGTGGCGATCGTGAGGTCCCAGCGGCGGCCGCGCTTGAACGGCCCGCGGTCGACGACCGGCACGGTGATCGTGGCGCCCTCGTAGGCGATGGCCACGTCGGTGCCGCACGGCAGCTTGCGGTGCGCGACGCCGAGCAGCTTGCGGCTCATGCGCTGGCCGCACGCGGTCCTGCGCCCGTAGAACCCGGGGCCGTACCAGCTCGCCGTCGCGGGCCGGTAGACGGTGAGCGAGGCCTCGTGCGGGGTGGCGAGCGCCAGGGCGGCGCCGCTCTCAGCCGGGCGCTGGACGTTGGCGCGCGTGCGCAGGCGGCCGGTGACGTCGGTCTCCCACGTCGCCTCGTAGCTGCCGTCGGACGCGATCGCCGCCGTGGCGACCGGGACCCACTCGTCCGTGAGCGCGTCGTGGCGCTCGATCGTCACGACGCGGCCGGCGTCGGCGGGCAGGCTGCCGCGGAACGTCGCGACCCGGCCGACGAGCACGTGCTGCGTCGCCGTGAGCGCCGGGGCCTCCTCGGGCATCGCGGTCCCGCCCGTGTCCGGGGCGGGGTCGGCGGCGCGCGCGGCGGCCGGCGCGGCGAGGGCGGCGCAGGCGACGAGCATCAGCAGCATGTGGATGCGGCAGCGGGGCATTCAGCTTTCTCGAGTGCCTACGAGGTGAGCTGACGGGCTCGCGCAGAGAAAGGCAGCGCTACGACCGATGTCCCGGTCGATTCGCCCCCGCGACCGTCGTGGTCGCATCGGGTCCCCCGTTCGCCGCGGCTTGCGCCGGCGGCGATTCGGCAGTGCGGCAAACTAGCAGAGCGTCGGCCTCTGTACCCGCTTCGCGCTCCCCCAATCGGGGCGCGGGGAGAACGTCAGGGGCGGGGCAGCCGATCGGCCGCGCGCTTGAGGATCTGGCCGCCGATCGCGAGGCCGATCTGGGCCACCTGACCGGCCGCCCGGACGGCCGTCGTGGCGAGCTCGGCGCCGGTCGGCCGGGCCGACTCGGTGGACGGCTCGTCGCGGATCCCGGCCGTCCCGGGCGTGCCGATCCCGGGTGCGCCCTCGCGCACGGGCCGCGGGCGCGGGTCGGGCTCGAGCGGCGGCAGCGACGCGCCGGCGGCGGCCGCGGCGGCTGCCTCGGTGGACTCGAACGTCCGCGGCGCAGCCACCCGGGGCTTCGCGACCGCGCGCAGCTTGGGCCGCGCGGCCGGCTTCGCCTTCGGCTTGGCCTTCGGGGCGACCGGCTTCGGCTTGGCGACGGGCTTCGCCTTGGCCTTCGGGGCGACCGGCTTCGGCTTGGCGACGGGCTTCGCCTTGGCCTTGGGAGCGGCCGGCTTCGCTCTGGCGGCGGCCGGCTTCGCCTTCGCCTTGGGCGCGACCGGCTTCGCCTTGGCCGCGGGCTTCGCCTTCGCGGCCTTCGCCGGCTCGTCGGGCTCGGCCGCCGCCTTGGACGCGACCGTCGCGGTCGTCGTCTTCGGCGCCGGCGGGGCCGCGGCGCCGCGGTGCGCGCCGATCCGCTCGGGACGCCGGGCCGGGAGGGCTGCGAGCACGCCCGCCTCGGCCTTCTTGGCCTTCTTCTGCTTCTTGGGCTTGTCCGCCTTGTCAGCCATGCCGGTCCGAGTGTACGGTTCCCGGTCAGGACGCGGCGAACGCCCGCTGGGCATCAGGCACCAACACACCTTCCGCCGCGCCGTCCTGCTGCTGTGGGTCGCTGTCGTGTGCCCGCGCGATTGACGACCAAATTTGAAGCTCCTAGACTGGCTGTCAGTCACGTGCGCTCCAGCTTTCTCCCACCGGGTCGGGAGCGACCACGGGACGGGTTGGTCCCAATCCCAACACCGAGCACGTCACGGGTTGAACCGCGACCGCTCGGAAGCTAGACAGGACACCGATGTCAGTAGTTGATCTGCAGGAACTCGAAGAGGTGAAGGGGCTGGTCCTCAAGGGCCAGCAGGTGGGCGTCCTGACCTTCGCCGAGATCGCGGTCGCCGTGCAGGAGATCGATCTCGACGAAGCGGATGTCGAGGAGCTCCACGGCTTCCTCGAGAAGTCGGAGATCGAGCTCGTCGAGGAGATCGATCCCGCGCTCGCCGCGCAGGAGGAGCGCGCTCCGGACAAGCGCGGCCGCCGCAAGCCGAAGACGGCGATCGACCTCAAGCCGGACATGACCACCGACTCCCTTCAGCTGTTCCTGAAGGACATCGGCAAGGTCCGGCTGCTCACCGCCCAGGAGGAGGTCGACCTCGCCCGCCGGATCGAGCGCGGCGACCTCGACGCAAAGCAGAAGATGGTCGAGTCCAACCTGCGGCTCGTCGTCTCCATCGCGAAGAACTACCGGAACCAGGGACTCCCGTTCCTCGACCTCATCCAAGAGGGCACGCTCGGTCTGGTTCGCGCGGCGGAGAAGTTCGACTACCGCAAGGGCTTCAAGTTCTCCACGTACGCGACCTGGTGGATCCGCCAGGCGATCGCGCGCGCCCTGGCGGACAAGGCGCGCACGATCCGCATCCCCGTGCACGTGGTCGAGAAGCTCAACAAGATCGGCCGCGCCGAGCGCAAGCTCGTGACGGAGCTGGGCCGCGAGCCCACCCCCGAGGAGATCGCCGAGGTCACGGGGATCGATCCGGAGGAGGTCGACTCGATCAAGCGCTCCGCCCAGGCCCCGGTCTCGCTCGAGAAGCCGGTCGGCGACGAGGAGGAGTCCGAGTTCGGCCAGTTCATCGCCGACGAGCGGGCCGAGTCGCCGTACGAGCGCGCCGCGGAGATCCTCACGAAGGAGGCCCTGCGCGAGGCGCTGGAGAACCTCTCCTACCGCGAGCGCCGCGTGCTCGAGCTGCGCTACGGGCTCGGCGGCGAGCACCCGCGCACGCTCGACGAGGTCGGGCGGACGTTCAACGTCACGCGCGAGCGCATCCGCCAGATCGAGAACCAGTCGCTCAAGAAGCTCCAGAGCCTCGCCGAGGCCCAGAAGCTCCGGGATGTCGCCTAGCGCGAAGCGCCAAGCGACGTTCTTGATCGCCTAGACCCAGGACGCCATCGAGATGTGCCGACGGGCCCCGGAGACGGGGCCTGTCGCCGTTCAGCCCCGGTACCAGCCCTGGAAGGCCTCGGTGCGGACGTCGACGCCGTCGGCGGAGCGCCCGACGGGCACGCGCAGGCGCAGGGTGTAGAGCCCGGGCCGGGGCGCGGTCCAGGCGATCGCGAGCGTGCCGTCGGCGCCCACCGTGGCCGACGGCGCCTCCGCCGAGCCGACGACCTCGAGCTCGGCGAGCGCGCCCGCGAGCGCCGGGTCGGTGCGCGCCCGGATCGTCACCACCTGCCCGCCGCCCAGCGGCGTCGCGACGCCCTGGACCATCCCGCCGGCGGGGGCCCAGCTCACGGTCGCGCCCGCCGCGGCGGGCACGGCCGCGAGGTCGATCGGCTGCCACGCCGACGCGTTGCCGGCCGCGTCGACGGCGCGCACGCGCGCCACGGGAGCGGCGCCCAGCGGCACCCGGAGCGTGCCGCGCCCGCGCGGGCCCGCGACCAGCCCGGGGTGCAGGTCGGGGTCGGCGGGCGTGACCGCGCCGCCCTGCTCGACCTCGATGCGCGCGACGCCCGCGCCCGTGGCCGCCGTGCCCAGCGTCAGCGCGAGCTGCGCCGGCGCGCCCGCCGGCCGGACGATCCGGGCCGCGGCGACGGTGAGCGCCGGCGGGGTGCGGTCCAGCCAGCGCGTCGCGACGCGGAGCGCGCCGCCGCCGCGCAGGACGCGCAGCCGGACCGCGCCCGGCACGGTGAACCGCCGCCCCGGGCGGAAGATCTGGCGCGCGAGGCACGCCGGCGTGCCCGCGCGGCACGCGCGCGCCGGGTCGGTCGCCGGCACGCGCACCGGCTGCGGCAGCAGGTCGTTCCCGCCGCCCGTCACGCGGACGGGCTCCGGCACGAGCGACGTCGCTCCAGCGGGCGCATAGCGCGCCCGCACGCGGGCGATCGCCGCCCCGCGCGGCGCCCGGACGCGGCGCCGGGCGATGCGGTCGACGTCGGCGCGGCGCGTGTCGACCAGGTAGTCGAAGGCCGCAGTGCGCAGTCGCACGAGCGTCGGCCGGCGCGCCTCGAGCGGGCGCAGCACGGTGACGGCCCGCCCCGGCGGCGCGTCGGTGACGGGGTCGAGGCCCAGCGCCACGCGCGCGTACGCGCCGAGGTGCCGGTCCCCGCCGCCCATGACGTCGAGCGCGTCGGCGTAGTCGTAGCGCGTGCGCGGGCGCAGCGTGCAGCGCAGCGGGGCGAACCCGCCCCGGCACGCCGTGGGCGCCGGGCTGTGCTCGAGCCCGAGCCCGTGGCCGAGCTCGTGGACGACCGTCTGCGGCCGGCGCCATGCGGTGCCCCGGATCTGGATGCCCGACGGCGAGCCGTAGCTGCGCTGGTCGCGGCGGCCCGCCTCGATCAGCACCGGGAGCGCCCCGGCGACGTCGACGCCGCGCCCCGCGGCGATCCGCAGGGCGGTGGCGGCCGGACCGTCCTCGCCGGCGTTCGCCGCCGCTGCGTCGATCGGCGGCGCGAACACCGCGCGCAGGTCGATCCGGCCGCGGGTCTCGCGCCGGTACCACGCCCGTGCGCGCCGGAACGTCCGCGCGAGGCCCCGGCGCGGCGGCAGCGGCATGCCGCGCTGCTTCACCGGCAGGACGACGATCCGGTACGGCGTGCCGGGGGGCCGCTGGGGGAGCGCCGCGGCACGCCCGGCGGGGACGAGCGCGAGTGCGAGCGCCGCGAGGGCGGCGGATCCCCACCGGACCACGCGGGGGATCGTACGCGGATAGCCTCATCGGTCGCCCTGTCGACCCCGGCCCCCAGCCTCAGGCGCGCCCTCATCGCCCTCGCCGTCGCCGGCGCGGTGGCCTGCGCGGTGCCGCTCGCGGTCGCCATCCACAGCGTCGGCGGGCACCACCGCGACCTGATCGCGGTCTTCGGCCCGATCATCGGCGGCGCCTTCATCGGCACCGGGCTGTTCGCGTGGTCGCGCCGGCCCGAGAACCGCTTCGGCGCGCTGATGGTGGCGCTGGGGTTCGCCTACTGCCTCTCGGGCCTGATCGTCAGCACCGACGCGTGGCCGTTCATCGGCGGCCTGGTCCTGATCGCGCTGCCCTACGCGGTGCTCTTCCACATCCTGCTCGCGTTCCCGTCGGGCCGGCTGGCGACGCCGGGCGTGCGCGCGCTCGCGCTCGTGTCGTACCTCGTGGCGACGCTCGGCTGGTGGGCCTGCCTCGTGATCGAGGACACCGGCCGGCTCGGACTGCCGGCCAACCCGCTGCTGATCGCCGACGAGCCGGACCTGTTCTCGGCGCTGGCGCGCATCCGCCTGGGGCTGGTCATCGTGCTCATCGCGCTGCTCGGCCTCGTGCTCGCGCGGCGCTTCGCCGCCGCGCCGCGCTCCCAGCGCCGCGCGCTCTCCGCGGTGTACCTCAGCGGCGGGCTCGTGCTCGGGCTCTACGCCGTGTGGGCGGCGCTCGGCGTGCTCGCGGTCGCGCCCGAGCTGCAGGAGGAC
This sequence comes from uncultured Solirubrobacteraceae bacterium, assembly GCA_963827335.1. Lineage (GTDB taxonomy): Bacteria > Actinomycetota > Thermoleophilia > Solirubrobacterales > Solirubrobacteraceae > DASQMT01. Next base: position 83,420 of record CAWHAP010000015.1, on the reverse strand, counting down.
CTCGAGCGCGCTCGCGTGATCGCGCTCGCCACCGTCCCGTTCGCGTTCGTCGGCGGCCTGCTGCGCAGCCGCGTGGCCGGCGCCGCCGCGGTGACGGGGCTGGTCGCGCGGCTGGGCGGCGGCGACCCGCGGCCGGACGCGCTGCGCGACGCGCTCGCCGCGGCGCTCGGCGACCGCTCGCTCGCGCTCGCCTACTGGCTGCGCGAGCGCGAGGGCTGGGTGGACGCCTCCGGCGCGCCGTTCACCCCGCCGCCCGCGGGGTCCGGCCGCGCGGCGACGCCCGTCGAGCGCGACGGGCGGCCGGTCGCCCTGCTCGTCCACGACGCGGAGGAGGACGCGGAGCTCGTCGCGGCCGTCGGCGGCGCCGCCGCGCTGGCGCTCGAGAACGCGCGGCTCGACGCCGAGCTGCGCGCGAACGTCGTCGAGCTGCGGGCGTCGCGCGCACGGATCGTCGAGAGCGCCGACGCCGCGCGCCGGCGGATCGAGCGCGACCTGCACGACGGCGCGCAGCAGCAGCTCGTCGCCGTCGCGCTCGCGCTGCGGACGGCGCGCCGGCGGCTGGACCGCGACACCGGCACGGCGGGCGAGCTGCTCGACGCCGCGGCCGACGACCTCGACGCCGCGATCGGCGCGCTGCGCGACCTCGCGCGCGGCATCCACCCGGCCGTGCTCTCGGACCGCGGCCTGGCCTCCGCGCTCGCGGCGCTGGCCCAGCGCGCGCCGCTCCCGGTCGAGCTCGACGGGTGCCCGGACGGGCGGCTGCCCGAGCCCGTCGAGGCGGCGGCCTACTTCGTCGTCGCGGAGTCGATCACCAACGTCGTCCGCTACGCCCAGGCGACCCACGCGCGGGTGGCGGTCACGCGCGACGACGGCGGGCTGGCGGTCGAGGTGGAGGACGACGGCATCGGCGGGGCCGACCCGGGCCGGGGCTCCGGGCTGCGCGGCCTGGCCGACCGCGTCGCGGCGCTCGACGGCCGGCTCGAGGTGCGCTCGGACGCGGGCCGCGGCACGACGGTCCGGGCGACGATCCCCGTCTAGGAGTCTGTCGAAGAACAGGCGGTGCGCCTGGGGTCGGTCGATGACCGAGCCAGGTGGTCGACGGTCCCGAAGCCGATAGTGGGGTTATCGGCGAGGGGCCGGCGGCCGCATGGCGATGTGTCAGCGGCCGGCACCAGGTGTGCCGACTTCTTCGACAGGCTCCCTAGAGGAGGCGCAGCCGCACGGAGCAGACGCGCGCGGCGAGGACCAGGTCGCGCTCGGCGCCGGCGTCGAGCACGCGCGCGGCGCGCATGTCGACGACCACGTCGTGGCCGCTGAAGCGGCAGACCTCGGCGCTCAGATGCGCGGCGGCATGACGGTCGACGGCGCCGCGGACCACGAAGACCGGCACCAGACCGTGATCCTGGCGCAGGACCTCGTACGGCTCCACGGCGGTCGTGATCGGCGACATGTGTCTGAACAACGACGCCGGCGCACCGATTCGTTCGCCGCGCGGAAGATCCTGGACTCCCGTGTAGGGTCTCGCCGCATGAGCGACGAGCGAGCGCGCCAGATCGGTGCGCGCGGAGACGTCCCGAGTCACGTCGGGATCGGGCAGACGTTCTCCGGGCAGCGGCTCGTGGCGGACCCGGCGGAGCTGGCCGGCGTGGACGTCGCGGTCGTCGGCGCGCCGTTCGACGACGGCACGTCCAACCGCCCGGGCACGCGCTTCGGGCCGCGGGCGATCCGGGCGGCCGACGACGGCGGCCATGCCGGCCGCCCGCACCTCGCCACGGGCCTCGACCCGTTCGCGGCGCTCACCGTGGTCGACCACGGCGACGCGCCCGTCGCGCCGGGCGACCTGCTCGCCTCGCACGACCACCTCGCCGGCACGCTGCGCGGCGTGCTCGAGGCGGGCGCGATGCCGTTCGTGCTCGGCGGCGACCACTCGCTCTCGCTGCCCACCCTCGCCGTGCTCGCCGAGCGGTTCGGGCCCGACGGCTACGCCGTCGTGCACTTCGACACCCACGCCGACACCGCCGCCGAGCTCTACGGCGTGCGCGTATCGCACGGCACGCCGTTCCGCGTCGCGGTGGAGGAGGGGCATCTGCGGGGCGACCACATCGTGCAGGTCGGGCTGCGCGGGACGTGGCCGGGCCCCGAGGACTTCGCCTGGATGCGCGAGCAGGGGTTCCGCTGGCACACGATGGACGAGATCGGCGCACGCGGCCTGGACCGGATCCTCGACGACGCGCTCGCGCACGTTGCCGCGCGCGCCCCGCGGGTCTACCTGACGGTCGACGTCGACGTGCTCGACCCGGCCTTCGCGCCGGGCACCGGCACGCCGGAGCCGGGCGGCCTCACCACCCGCGAGCTGCGCGGCGCGCTGCGGCGCGTGGCGCGCGAGGTGGACCTGTGCGCGGCCGACGTCGTGGAGGTCTGCCCGCCGTTCGACGTGAGCGGCATCACGGCGCTGGCGGCCGAGCGGATCGTGATCGACGTGCTCACCGGCATGGCCGCGCGGCGCGCCGGCACGACGCTGCGCTGACGCTCAAGTCGGCTCGCGGGAGGGCCGATGTAGGTCCCGATGCCCTTCGATCTCGACCACGCCCTCCGCTATCTGATCGCGGCCGAGGGCTCCGACCTCCACCTCAAGGTCCCCGCCTATCCGCTCGTGCGCCTCCACGGCAAGCTCGAGCCGATCGTGGGGACGGAGCGACTCACGCCGCAGGACACCGAGCGCGTCCTGCACGAGATGCTCAACGACCCGAACAAGATGGCCGAGTTCGAGGCCGAGAACGAGGTCGACTTCTCCTACGCCCTCGAGGGCCTGGCGCGCTTCCGCGTCAACGCCTTCCGCCAGAAGGGCTTCGTCTCGCTCGTCCTGCGCGCCATCCCGGTCAACATCAAGTCGATCGAGGAGCTCTCGCTCCCGCCGGTGATCCGCAAGCTGGCCGAGGAGGAGCGCGGCATCATCCTGCTCACCGGCACCACCGGCTCCGGCAAGTCGACGACGCTCGCGGCGATGATCGACCACATGAACCGGACGATGCACAAGCACATCGTCACGATCGAGGACCCGATCGAGTTCCTGCACCCGGACCGCAACTCGATCGTCAACCAGCGCGAGGTCGGCCAGGACACGGCGTCCTTCAAGCGCGCGCTGCGGCGGGTCCTGCGCCAGGACCCCGACGTCATCCTCGTCGGCGAGATGCGCGACGAGGAGACCGTCCAGACGGCGCTGAGCGCCGCCGAGACCGGCCACCTCGTCCTCTCCACGCTCCACACCGTGGACGCCTCGGAGTCGATCAACCGCATCATCGACTTCTTCGAGCCGCACCAGCAGTCGCAGGCCCGCGCGATGATCGCCGGCACGCTCAAGGGCATCGTCTCCCAGCGCCTCGTGCGGACCGCGGACGGCAACGGCCGCGTCGCGACCGCCGAGATCCTGGTCATGACGGGCCGCGTGCACGACATGATCATCGACCCGAAGATGACCGGCCAGCTCCCCGAGGTGATCGCCGAGGGCGGCTACTACGGGATGCAGACGTTCGACCAGCACCTGCTGGAGCACCTCGAGGCCGGGCGCATCACGATGGAGGAGGCCGTCCACGTGGCCACCTCGCCGCACGACTTCAAGCTCATGGTCGCCGCCGGCGGCAAGCCGAAGGGCGAGGGCCAGGCCCAGCACCCCGGCGCGCCCCGCGAGACCTCGAGCCTCGCGTCGCCCGAGGAGCTGCCCGGCGTGGCGAACGTCGCGCCCGCGGCCGCCCCGGTCGCTGCGCCCGCCGAGTCGTCGGCGCCGCCGGCGGCCCCCCACGCGCCCGCGCCGTCGCACCCGTCGGCTCCGCCCGACCTGCCTCGTCCGGAGGACTCGTCACCGCTTCGCTCGGCCCCGCCCCCGGGGTTCTAGGAGGTCCGTCCGGCGGGGCTTGACGCGCCCCGCCGGCCACGCGAAGGTTCAGCGTTCCGACCTTGAACCTCCGCTGGGAAAGGACCTCTCCGCACCGTGCAGACCACGCTGGCGCAGTTCAACGAGACGCAGTCCGAGGACGCGTTCGCCCTCCAGAACTCCAAGCTCCTCAAGGTGCGCCTCGGCGCGTCGGGCGAGATCCAGGCCAAGGCCGGGTCGATGGTCGCCTACCAGGGGCAGGTCACGTTCGAGCACGCGGGCTCCGGCGGGCTCGGGAAGATGATGAAGAAGGCCGTGACCGGCGAGGGCACGACCCTGATGAAGATGTCCGGCGCGGGCGAGGTGTTCCTCGCCGACACCGCCCAGGACATCCACCTGATCTACCTGGAGAACGACTTCATCACCGTCAACGGGCCGAACCTGCTCGCGTTCGACTCGGACATCAACTGGGACATCAAGCGGATCCAGGGCGGTGCGGCGGGCGCGATGGCCGGCGGCCTCTACAACATGGAGCTGCGCGGCACCGGCTGGGTGGCGATCCTCTCCGACGGCCCGCCCGTGCTCCTCAACGTGGCCTCGGCCCCGACGTTCGCGGACGCCCAGGCGGCGATCACGTGGTCGTCGGGCGTGTCCACGTCGATCAAGACCGACTTCAAGATGAAGAACCTGATCGGCCGCGGCTCCGGCGAGACCATCCAGATGGCGTTCGGCGGCCAGGGCTGGGTGCTCGTGCAGCCGTCCGAGGGCCAGATCCACGCGGCTGCCGCGAGCGGTGGCAGCAGCGGCGGGCTCGGGAACCTGTTGGGGAACTGAGCGGGGCTCAGACGTGGACGACGTCGCCCTCGTCGGCGGCGTCGTCCACGACCTGCTCGCAGCCCGGGCACCACCAGCGGGCCTCGAGCACGGAGCCGCAGGCGCCGTGGCGCAGCGGCTGGGCGTCGCTCGCGGTGCGCGCGCCCCAGTCGGCGAGCAGGCGCAGCGCGCCGGCCAGCTCGCGGCCGCTCTCCGTGAGCTCGTAGACGAAGCGCGGCGGGCGGTCCGAGTAGGGCCGCGCGACGACCAGCGCCTGCTCGGCGAGCAGCTTGAGCCGCCCGCTCAGGACGTTCGGGGCGATCCCGTCGAGCTCGTCCTGCAGCTCGTTGAACCGCTTCTCGCCCTCGAGCAGCGCGGCGACGACGAGCAGCGTCCAGCGGTCGCCGACGCGCGCGAGCGCATCGGCCAGCGGGGAAAGCGGCGCGTGCGCGTGGCGGCGGTGGCCCATGGACCGCAGAGGCTACCGCCACGGCCCGTGGTACCGTGTGACTTGCAAGTTGCAAGTCACTGCTCTCCGGTCGGCTGACGGCGAACGGGGAGAACAGCGCCGGCGGCCGGCCGCGCCTCGGAGGGCGACGGGCCGGCCGGCGGCGGAACCCACGGAAAGGACGCGCGACATGACCGGCTTCCTCGACGAGCTGCAGGCCGCCGTGACGGCCGCCGCCGAGCGGGTCGGGCCCGCGGTCATCGGCCTCGGCCGCGGCTGGGGCCGTGGCTCCGGCGTGGTGATCGCCGCCGGCCGCGTGATCACGAACGCGCACGTGCTGCGCGGCGACGAGGTCGCCGTCAAGCGCGCGGACGGCGAGTACGCGCTCGGCCGCGTCGCGGGCGTGGACGCCGACCTCGACGTCGCCGTGATCGACGTCGACACGGGCGGTGCGCCCGCCGTCGCCTGGGAGCCGGCCGCGCTCGAGGACGTCGCGCCCGGGCAGCCGGTCTTCGCCCTCGCCGACCCCGGCGGGCGTGGCCTGCGCACGACGTTCGGGCTCGTGACGGCGACCGGCCGCTCGTTCCGCGGACCGCGCGGGCGCCGCATCGGCGGGTCGATCGAGCACTCCGCGCCGCTCCCCCGCGGCTCGTCGGGCGGCCCGCTCGTCGACGCCGAGGGCCGCCTGCTCGGGCTCAACTCGGTGCGCATGGAGGGCGGTCTCGTGCTGGCGCTGCCCGCGGACGCCGCGCTGCGCGCCCGCATCGACGCGCTGGGGCGCGGCGAGGCGCCCGCCCGGCCCCGCCTGGGCGCGGCGCTCGCGCCCCCGCGTCAGGCGCGCAAGCTGCGCGCCGCGGTCGGCCTGCCCGAGCGCGACGGGCTGCTCGTCCGCGCCGTCGAGGCGGGCAGCCCCGCCGAGCGTGCCGGGCTGGAGCGCGGCGATCTGCTCGTCGCCGCGGACGGGCGCGCGCTGCGCGGCTTCGACGAGCTCTTCGAGGCGCTCGACGCCGCGGGGGAGTCGCTCGCCCTGACCGTCGTCCGCGGCACCGAGGAGCGGGTCGTCGACGCACGCTTCAGTAAGTGAAGTCTCGCGGTAGAATGAGGACTGCATGCCGAACTCCGATTGTCCTGTCTGCCGTACCGCGGACATCGTGTGCGGCAAGTGGACGCTCCTCGTGATCCGCGACCTGGCGGTGCGGCGCGCCCGCTTCTGCGAGCTCGAGCGGTCGCTCGAGGGCATCTCGCCGCGCACGCTCTCGCTGCGCCTGCGCGCGCTCGAGGAGGAGGGCGTCGTGGCGCGCGAGACCTTCCCCGAGGTGCCGCCGCGCGTCGAGTACGCCCTGACCGAGAAGGGCCGGGCGCTCGTGCCCATCGTCGAGTCGATGCGCACCTACGGCACCGAGTGGCTGGGCGCGGAGGGCTCCTGCGCGGAGGTCCCGGAGCCCGACGTCGTGGCCGCTTAGCACACGGGCCGGACTGCAACTTCCGCTGCGGCGCGGAGGAGGCCCGGCCGGGCCGTGGAACTCGCGCCGCATGCACAACCGCGCGCTGCACGACATCCTCGCCGCCTTCGTGGAGGAGGCCGCATGGCAGCTGGCCGAGGAAGTCTCGGGCGGCGCCGAGATCCCCTTCGAGCTCATCGAGCAGGGCCGCCAATCGGCGCCGCTCTACTGCTACCGCCCGCTGACCCAGCGCTTCCTCGCCGAGCGCGCGGGGTCGCTCGCGAAGCTGCCGTCCTACACCCCGGCGGTGCAGGGCATGATGGCCCTGCCGGACCTGCCCGGCTACCTGCGCGCCCGTGGGCGCCGGCCGCCCGGCGCCGACGCCCGCGCGCAGGCCGACGCCGCGCTGCAGGCGTTCGTCTCCGCGATGTGGTCGGACGCGACCGACTTCAGCTTCGACGCCCAGCGCTTCGCCGCCGCCTTCGCCGAGCTCGAGGACGCGGGCTACGACGGCTGCGCGCTGTCGCTCGTCGTGACCCCGGTCGACGGGCTCGTGATCGAGTCCGAGGAGGTCATGCTCGGCGACGGCCTGTCGCTCGTCCGCGGCGTCGCCCTGCGCGACGTGCCGCCCGAGCTGCGCGGCGACGAGTTCGCCACGGTCGCCGTGCTGGCGCTGGAGCATTCGAGCCTCGAGCAGGCCGGTCGCACGCTGCGCCGCCTGCAGACCGCGCTGCGCCTCTGGGACGACGCCGAGCCGGCGCTCGGGCCGACGGCCTGGGCGCGCACCGACGGCGCGCCGTGGCTCGCGGTCCCGCTCGCCACCGGCCTGCGCCGCACGACCGGCGACTGCCTCCTCGCGCCCGAGGAGGAGGACCCGCTGCGCGCGTTCTGCTCGCTCGTCTCCCGCCGCACGCCGCGCTCGGGCGAGCTGGCGTGGGCCCTGCGGCGCTTCGAGCTCGGCTGCGAGCGCGGCTCTGCCCTCGAGGCCCTGACCGACTGGCTGCTGTGCGCCCGCGCGCTGCTCGCCGAGCCGGACGCGGTCGGCTACGAGCGCCTGTGCGAGCGCATGGCGGCGATCTGCGCGACGCCCGGCGACCGCGACGAGCTCGTCGCCGGCCTGCGCCGGGCGATCGCCATGGAGCGCGCCGTCGTGGCCGGTCTCGTGCGGCCCGAGCCTGCCGTCGAGGCGCTCGTCGCGTCGCTCGGCGCGTGCCTGCGGGCGATCCTCCGGGACGTCCTGTGCGGGCACCTCGACCCCGATCTGCGGCGGGTGGCCGACGACCTCCTCGCCGACGTCGCCCCCGCGTCGCCGGCGTAGGAGCGCGTAAGGCTCGAACCCGGTCGGGTAAGGCCTCATCCGCTGCGATCGCCCGATGTGGAGCCGGGCGCAAGGCGGCACCATGGAGGCATGCTCATGACCGGCTCGCCACAGATCGACGCCGAGCGCGCGTTCGCCCGCGAGGCGCGGGCGCGGCGCCGCGCCGCCGTCGCCCGGCGGCTGCGCCGTGACGCGGCCGCGTGCGACCGGCTGGCGGTGCTCGACGCGTGCGGCGGGGCCCCCGGCGCGGCGCTGGGCGGCATCCGCGAGATCCCGCTGCAGGCCATCCGCGGCACGCTCGAGCCGAGCCGCGCGGCCCAGTTCGACGGCGCGTTCCGGCCGCGGGCCAAGGCGCGCGCCCGCTGGCAGCGGGTGTGGCTCGCCGAGCACCGCGGGCACACGCTGCCGCCGATCGCCGTGGTGCCCGTCGGCGACGGGTACGCGATCCGCGACGGCCACCACCGGGTCTCGGTCGCGCGGGCCCGCGGGGCGCAGACGATCGACGCGCTCGTCACCGCGGCGTAGCGCTCAGCGCGGCGCGAGGGTCACGGCGGGCGCGGCGGCCAGGAGCATCGTGATGCCGGTCCGCGGGTCGCGCGGCGAGCCGCGCTGCTCGCGCAGCACGACCGCCGACCACGGCCGGCCGGCGTCGAGGTCGGGCGCGAGCGCCGCGGCCAGCTCGCGCGGGACCCACCCGAGCTGCGCGCCGTCCGCGTCGTCGACGGCGATCGCGTTCGCGTCGTGCGGGTTGGCCGCGTCGCGCCGCAGGGCGAGCGGCCGCCCCGGCGCGGCGCCGTCGCCGGCGAGCGCGTCCGCATGGTGGCGGCCCGCGCCGGCCACGCCCGCGACGCGGAGCCCGCGCGCGAGCAGCTCGGGCGCGTCGCGGCCGAGGTAGTCGCCGGTCCCGGGGTCGATCACGGTGAAGCCGGCGAGCCACACCGCGCCGCCGTCCTCGGGGTACCAGTAGCGCTCCTCGGCGATCACCGCGACCTCCATCGCCGTCCGAGCGTACGCGACGAACCCGCGGCGCGGCGCGCGCGTATACCCCGTCATGGCGCGCGCACCGGTCCCGGCCCGAGGCCTAGCCGTGCTGGCCGTCGCCGCCGCGCTCGCGTGCTCCGCATGCGACTCCGGCGACGAGCCCGCGAGGAGCGGCGGCGCGCCGGCCGGCGCGACGGCGACGCCCACGCCCGACCGCCCGTCGCTCGGCTACTGAGGGTCGTACTCCGCGTCGGTCACGTGCTCGAGCCAGACGGCGTCCGCGCCGGCGTCGTCGACCTCCTGGAGGGCGAGGTGCGTCATGAAGTGCCCGGGCGCGGCGCCGTGCCAGTGCTCCTCGCCGGGCGCGAAGCGGACCGTGTCGCCCGCGCGGATCTCCTCGACCGGCCCGCCGCGGCGGCCGGCGCGGCCGATCCCCTCGAGCACGCGCAGCACCTGCCCGACCGGATGCGTGTGCCACGCGGTGCGCGCACCGGGGTGGAAGTGCACGCTGAGCGCGCGCAGCCGCGACGCGCCCTCCGGCAGCGCGATCGCGTCGAGCCACACGGTGCCGGTGAACCAGTCGGCGGGGCCCTGCTTCGTCTCGGCCGGCGTCCGGATGATCTCCATGTGCGTCCTCGCTCTCGGGAACCGGGGACCTCCCGGCGGTGTAGGCGTCGTAGACGTGGATATCACCTCTCGCGAAGGAGCCGCCGTGCGCCGCCTGCTGCTGGTCCCCATCGTGCTCGCCCTCGTCGCGCCCGCCGCGGCGCAGGCCGGCGGGTTCGCCACCGCCGGGCTGAGCTCGACCCCGGAGGGCGTCGCCCCAGGGGAGCCGTGGAAGGTCGACGTCACCGTGCTCCAGCACGGCCGCACGCCGCTGGACGGGCTCGTCCCGCGCGTGCGCATCTCCTCGGGCGGCCAGACGCGGGACTTCGTCGCCGAGCCGGCCGGCAAGCCGGGCGTGTACCGGGCCGAGGTCGTGTTCCCGTCCGCGGGCCGGTGGGACTACGAGGTGCTCGACGGGTTCATCAACGAGGTGCCGCACACCTTCCCGGCCGTCCAGATCGGCGACGGGACGACGGCGGCCGCAGCTTCGGCGGGCCAGTCGCCGCCGCCCGCCGCCGACGGCGGCATCGCGGCCGGCTGGCTGGTCGCCGCCGGCGCCGCGCTGCTGGTCGCGGCCGGGGTGCTGCTGGCCGACCGCCGGCGCCGGCGCGCGAGCATCGCACCGGGGGCGCCGGAGCCGGCGTGAGGCCCGCCGGCGTCCTCGCAGGCGTGCTGGCGATCGCGGCGGCGGGCATGGCCGTCGCCGCGTTCGCGGGCGGCGACGACCCGGCGCCCGCGCCGCGCGGCGGCGCGACCGCCGCAGCGGCGCCCGAGGGGCTCGCGGTGTGGGCCGCCCAGGGCTGCGGCAGCTGCCACACGCTCGCGGCGGCCGACAGCCACGGCACGATCGGGCCGGACCTCGGCAGCAGCCTGCGCGGGATGCCCGCGTCGTACGTCAAGGAGTCGATCGTGGCGCCGCAGGCCGCGGTCGCGGCGGGCTACTCGGCGGGCGCGATGCCCGAGGACTACGCGCGGCGGATCGGGCCGGCCGACCTCGACCGGCTCGTCACCTTCCTGCTGCAGAGCGCGCCGGACTGATCACGCCTCCCCCCAGAGGTGCGCGCGCACGTGGGCGAGGCCCTCGACGTCGTGCACGTCGTCGTGGCGCTCGGGCACGATCACGAGCGGCGGCTCGCCGAGCGTCCTGCGCAGGTGATCCACGTTGACGGCGTCGCGCTCCGCCAGCGCCGTGAGCTCGCGCGCGGCGCTGGCGACCCGGCCGGCGAGCGCCCCGCCGAGGTCGCGCTCGAGCGCCTCCGGCCCCGTGCCGTCCAGCTCCGGCGCGGTGTGCATGCGGTTCACGACGAGCCCCCCGAACGGCATCCGCGCCTCGCGCAGCTTGCGGTGGAAGAAGATCGCCTCCTCGACGGGGTCGTGGCGCGGGGAGGTGACGATCAGGAACGTCGTGCCGGGGTCGGCGAGCAGCGCGCCGACGCGGTCCGCGCGCGCGGCGAAGCCGTCGATCATGCCGCCGAGCGAGCGGAAGAACACCGACAGGTCCTCGAGCAGGTCGACGCCGGTGACGCGCCGCAGCAGGCCGAAGGCAACGCCCGTCCCGCGCCCGATGATGCGCCCGCCGAGCCCGGCCGGGCGGAGGAAGACCTTGATCGCGCGGCCCTGGAAGAAGCCGGTCAGCCGCGCCGGCGCGTCGAGGAAGTCGAGCGCGTTGCGCGAGGGCGGCGTGTCGAGCACGAGCAGGTCGAAGTCGCCGCTCGCGTCGAGGTCGTAGAGCTTGGCGATCGCCGTGAACTCCTGCGAGCCGGCGACGGCGCTCGAGAGCTGCTGGTAGATCCGGTTCGAGAGCACGTCGTCGCGCGTGCGCGCGTCGGGCGCCAGGTGCTCGATCAGCTCGTCGAAGGTCCGCTTGGCGTCGAGCATGAGCGCCCACAGCTCGCCGCGCATCTCGATCCCGTGCTCGGCGAACCGCTCGGGGTCGATCAGGCGCGGCTCGTTGCCGAGCTCCTCGAGCCCGAGCGAGTTCGCCAGCCGGCGCGCGGGGTCGATGGTCACCACGGCGACCCTGGCGCCGGCCGCGGCGGCGCCCATCGCGAGGGCGGCGGCGGTCGTCGTCTTGCCCACGCCGCCGGAGCCGGCGCAGACGACGATCCGGCGGTCCCGGATGAGATCGGCGACCGAGGTGCTCAGATCAGTCCCTCGCGCACGGCGTGCGCGACGGCCTGTGAGCGACTGCGGGCGTTCAGCTTCGTCACGACGTCGTGCAGCACGTTCTTCACGGTGCGCTCGGAATAGCACAGCTGCTGCGCGACCTCGCGCGTCGGGTGCCCGGCGGCGATCAGCGAGAGCACCTGCTGCTCGCGGTCGGTGAGCCGCGCGGCGACGGGCTTGTCGTACTCCGGCGTGAGGCCGTCGAGCAGCTCGCGGAGCAGCTCGGAGGTGACCACGCCGGTGCCGCTCGCGGCGGCGCGGACCGCGCTCGCAAGCGATTCCGTGGTCAGCGTCTCCTTGCGGAGCACGCCGGCCGCGCCGGCCTGCAGCGCCGCGAGCACGGACGCCTCCGTGACCAGCGAGCTGCACACGACGACCGGGGCGTCGGCCGCCTCGGCGGCGGCGGCGACGAAGTCGATCCCGCCGGTCATGGCGTGGTCGACGATGATCAGGTCGGACGCGAACAGCGCCTCGTCCTCCCAGGCGTGGCGCACGCTGTCCGCGTGCCCCACCGATTCCACCTCGGGCAGCCCCTCGAGGCATGCCGCGAGTCCGCGACGGTAGATCGTGTGCGGATCGACGACGAAGAGGTTCACACCATCCCTGCTTGGCCTCGGAACGCGCCTTCATGGCGCCGGTTGCCCCGTCTGCGGGCTCGCGCCATACTACGCCCAGGCCGTCTCGATGGAAAGTGTCGTTCTTCACATTCGCGATGACAAGGATGTCCGCCGGTGCCGGACGTCCTGAAGACGGTCGGCCGCTACGAGATCCTCCGTGAGGTCGGTCGAGGCGGGATGGCGATGGTGTACCTCGCCCGTCAGACCGACCTGGATCGGTTCGTCGCGCTCAAGGAGCTGGCGGCCTTCCACGCGTCCGACGCGGCGTTCGCGCAGCGCTTCCTGCGCGAGTCGCGGGTCGCCGGCTCGCTGAGCCATCCGAACATCGTCACCGTGCACGACTACTTCGAGCACGACGGCACGCCGTACATCGCGATGGAGTACGTCGAGCGCGGGTCGCTGCGCCCGTTCGTCGGGCACATGACGATGGCCCAGATCGGCGGCGTGCTCGAGGGCCTGCTGGCCGGGCTCGCGCTCGCCGAGCAGCACGGCATCGTCCACCGCGACCTCAAGCCCGAGAACCTCATGGTCACCTCGGACGGGCGCGTGAAGATCGCGGACTTCGGCATCGCCAAGGCGACGCGCCAGATGCAGACCGGCGCGTTCCTGACCGCGACGGGGACGACGGTCGGCACCCCGACCTACATGGCGCCCGAGCAGGCGATGGCGCAGGACGTCGGGCCCTACACGGACCTCTACTCGGTCGGCTGCATGGCCTTCGAGCTCGTCACCGGCAAGGTGCCGTTCCACGACTCCGACGCGCCGATGGCCATCCTGCTGCGGCACGTCAACGAGGACATCGCGCCGGTGAAGTCGATCGACCCGTCGATCGACCAGGGCGTCTCGGACTGGATCGAGCAGCTGCTCGTCAAGGACCCGAAGGAGCGCACCCAGTCGGCGAACGAGGCCTGGGACGACTTCGAGGAGCTGATCATCGGGCTGCTCGGGCCGCGCTGGCGGCGGGCCGCGCGGCTGTCGCAGCCGGCCGGCCAGGTCGACACGCCCAAGCCGCTGACCCCCGCCCCGTTCGAGGGGACGTCGGCCGACTCCGCGCCCTCCGACGAGTTCCAGAGCTTCGCGTGGGGCCAGCCCGTGTCGGACACGCCCGCGGGCGGGACAGCCGCGCCGGGCGGGCCGGCCACGCCGCCTCCGGCCGACATGCCCGCGGGGCCGATGGAGCCCGGCCCGATCGACGTGCCGACCGGGCCGCCCACGCCGCCGCCGCTCGAGCCGGTCGCGGAGGCGCCGCCCGCCGCGGCGCCCCCGCCGCCGCCCGCGGAGGACGCGGACTTCCTCACCTTCGGCGCGCCGCCCGCGGCCGCGCCGCCGACCCCGCCCGCCGGCGCCGCGCCGCCGGCAGGACCGCCGCCCGCACAGGCACCGCCCGAGGCCGGTCCGCCCGCCGCGGCGACGCCGCCGCCTGCGGCCGCACCGCCCGCGGAGGATTCGGGGTTCCTCACGTTCGGGGCGCCGCCCGCCGCGGAGCCGCCCGCGGCCGCGCCGCCCGCCGCGGAGCCGCCCGCGGCCGCGCCGCCCGCCGAGGAGCCGCCTGCGGCCGCGCCGCCCGCCGAGGAGCCGCCCGCGGCCGCGCCGCCCGCGCCGGAGCGCTTCGAGACGTACAACGCGCCGCCGCCGCCGCGCCCGCCGGTCGACGCGCCGCCCGCGCCGCCGCCCGCGCCCGAGCCGGAGCCGGCGCCGCCGCCCGCGGTCACCCCGCCGCCGCTCCCGGTGCCGGAGCCGGTCGCCACCGCCCACCAGGTCGAGGATCCCGGCGCCACCGTCATGCCCGAGGCGCTCAGGCGCCGGACGCTGAAGGAAGAGGACGGGGACGACGCCCGCACGTTCGGGGAGCCGCGCGAGCGGCGCAGCCTGGCGTTCCCGATCGCGCTCGTCGCCGGCCTGATCGTCGCCGTCGTCGCGGGCTTCGCGCTCGGCGGCGGAGGCGGGGACGAGACGCCGCCGCCCGAGACGCCCAGCGAGCCGGTGGCCGCCGAGAGCGGCTCGCTCGCCATGCAGATGCCGGCGGGCTACGCCGCGCTGGACGAGGTCCCGGAGCTGTCCGGGCTCGCGCTCGAGGACGCCGCGGCCTACGCGCCGGGCGGCCGCGCCGGCGGGCGCGCGATCGTCTTCGGGCAGTCGCCCGCGAAGGACTCGACGCTGCTGCCGCTCGCGTTCCGCAACGCGGCCGGCCTCGATCCGGCAGAGGTGCCCGAGCGCACCGCCGTCGCGTTGGGGGACGGCCTGCAGGCCTACCGCTACGAGGGCTTGGAGGTCGAGGGCGAGGATCGCGTCGCCACCGCCTACGCGTCGCCCACCACCGAGGGCGTGGCGACCGTCGCGTGCCTCGCCCCGCCCGCCGACGCCGGCGCCTTCAAGGGCGCGTGCGAGGCGGCCGCGAACACGCTGCAGCTCACGTCGGGCGAGCCGTTCAAGGTCGGCGCCGACGCCGCGTACGCGAAGCTGCTCGGCGCCACGTTCGGCAGGCTCGACGCCGACGTCGCCAAGGGCCGCCGCGCGCTCGGCCGCAGCGGCGCCACGTTCCGCGCGCAGGCCGCCGCCGCGCGCGACATCCAGGCGGCCTACGCCGGGGCGGCGCGCAAGCTGCGCGCGGCCGACACGAGCCCGGCCGACGTCGCGATCAACGACGCGCTCGCGAAGCGCCTGACGGACGTGTCGGCCGCCTGGAAGAAGGCGGCGTCGGAAGCGGCGGCGAAGGACACGGCCGGCTTCGCGCGCTCGGAGGCGGCGATCAAGGCCGCGCAGCGCGCGCTCGCGCAGACGGTCAAGGGGCTCGAGGTCGGCGGCTACACCGTCGATTCGTGATCTCCCGGGCTACATTGTGAAGAACGCCACGGAAGGACGGCACGGAGGGTGAGAGGGTTCACCCCTCAGAGCCGGTTGACAGCGCCCGGAGGGCGCGGGAAGGTGGATCCAGCATGCAGCCCCGTCAGCTCCTGATCGTCGCCGCGACCGTCGTCGCCGCGTTCGCGATCACGTTCGGCATCGCCAAGGCCGGCGGTGGCGAAGAGCAGCCGGCCGCTGCCGCCAAGGGCTCCGAGCCGCAGCCCGCCGAGGTCATCGAGGCGAGCGCCGCGACCGTGTCGAACGGCGTGGCCACCGCCGCCGCGCTGCCCAAGCTGAAGGTGCCGGTCAAGAAGAAGAAGGAGCCGGCGAGCTCGTCCGGCACCTCGACGAGCTCGACCACGTCCACCACGACGACGACCCAGACGCAGTCGACCACGCCGACGCAGACGTCCTCGACCCCGAGCACGGGCACGGGCACGGGCACCACGACGCCCTCGACGGGCGGCGGCGGCAGCACCGGCGGCGGCGGCGGGGGCGGCGGGCCGATCTCGACCGGCGGCGGCGAGGACTGAGCCGCCGCGCGGGCCCAGGCCCGCGCGTCAGCGGAGCAGACGCCGCGCCTCCTCGAGGCGCAGCTGGTAGCGGCCGCGGTACTGCTCGGCCGGCCGTTCCACGTCGGCGATCCACTCGCCCCAGGTGCTCGGGTCCTTGCCGAAGTCCTCGTCGCCCTGCGCGAGCATCGCCTTCTTGTGGGCGACCGCGGTGTCGATGAACCACTTGGCCTGCAGGCCGGGGTTCTCGGGGTAGCCGGCGTACGCGCCCTTGTTCCAGATCCCGACGCGCATCTGGAAGAAGCCGACGGAGTCCGCGTCGCCGAAGTTGAGGTTCTTCACGCCGGACTCCACGAGCGCGGCCATGACCGGCAGCTCGGGCGGCAGCCCGGCCTTCTCGGCCTGCTTGGCCAGCCACTTGGCGAGCGCCTCCTGGCCGGCGTCGTCGCCCGGGTAGTCGGCGGGGACCTGGCTGAGGTCGGGCGGCGGGCCGGCCGGGGTGTCGGCGAGCTCCGGGGCGACGGGCGCGGCCGGGGTGACCGGCGCCGCGGGCGCGCCCGGCGACGGGGCCGGGGCGGCCGGCGCCGCGGGCGCCTTGGCGGCCGCGGCCTGCTCCGGGGTGATCGCCTGCAGGAAGATGGCCGAGCCGCCGCGCGCGGGGGCCGCCGCGTCGTCCGGGCCGCCGGCGCTCGCGAGCTCGCGGTCGCCGCCCTCGCGCACGCGTTCCGCGTGGTTGCGCCCCTCCTGCGTGGCGATCGCCTTGAACAGCCCGCTGCCCGACCGGCGCGCCTCCGCGGCGTCCCGGGCGACGGCCGCCTGGGCGGCGGCCACGGCGACGGGGTCGATCGCCGGGGCCCCGGCGGCGGGCGCCGCCGCCGCGGGCGCCGCAGCCGGCGCGCCGGCGGGCGCGGCCGTGACCGCCTGGTCGAAGCGCCGCCCGCCGGTGAACTGGGCCTTGTAGTACGGCTCGTCGAGGCTCGAGACCTTCACGACGTCGCCCGTGTGGGGCGCGTGCAGGAACTTGTCGCCGCCCATCGAGATGCCGACGTGATGCACGTAGCCGCTGGCGTCGCGGAAGAACACGAGGTCGCCGGCCAGCAGCTCGCCGCGCCGGACGGTGGCGCCGTCCGCGGCGGCGATCTGCTGGTCGGTGACGCGCGGGATCTTGATGCCGGCCTGCGCGTAGGCCCACTGGACCAGGCCGGAGCAGTCGAAGCCCGTCTGCGGCGTGGACCCGCCCCACTTGTACGGCGTGCCCGTGTACTTCTCGGCCTCCGCGAGCGCCGCGAGGGCCTTCGGGCCGGCCCCCTGGGCCATCGCGGGCGGCGCCGCGTCGGCGACCTGGTCGGCGCCGGGCGCGCCGGCCAGCTCGGGCGCGACCGGGGCGGCGGGCGCGGCGGGGGCGGCGGGGGCGGCGGGGGCGGCGGGCGCGGCGGGGGTCTTGGGGGCGTCGGCGAGCAGGCGGTTGGCCTCGTCGAGGCGGAGCTGGTAGCGGCCGCGGTACTGCTCGGCGGGGCGTTCGACGTCGGCGATCCACTCGCCGAACTGGCTGGGGTCGTCGATCGACTGGCCGCGTTCGAGGCGCTGGGCCTTGACGCGCTCGGCCGTGTCGAGGAACCAGTCGATCTGCTTGGCCGGGTCCTTGCCGAAGCCGGGGTAGTCGCCCTCCCAGACCGACACGCGCATCTGGAAGAAGCCGAGGCTGTCGGCGTCGCCGTAGTCGACGTTGGTGAGGTTGGACTCGACCAGCGCGGCCATCACGGGAAGTTGTGGCGGCAGACCGCGCTTCTTGGCCTCGGCGGCCATCCAGGCGGCGAGCTGGGGCTTGGGGGCGTCGTCGCCGGGATAGGCGCCCGGCGCGCCCGACAGGTCGACCGCCGCGGCGGCCGGCGCCGCCCCCGGCGCGGCGGCGGCCAGCTCGGGTGCGGCCGGCGGCGCGGCGGCGGTGCGGCCCGGCTGCGGCTTGGCCTGTGCGGCCGCCACCGCGGCGAACATGCCCGAGCCCTGCCGCGGCTTCTCCGCCGCCGCGGCCTCGGCGGCCGTCACCTTCGCGCTCTGCGGCACCGCCGCGAACAGTCCCGACCCCTCGGCGGGCCTTGCCGCCGGCGCCGCCGCGAGCGGGGCGCCCGGCACCGCGGCCACCGCGCCGGCGCCGGGTGCCGCCGCCGCGGCACCGGCCGGCGCGTCGCCCTCGACGCGGATGAAGACGACGTTCGCTCCGTCACCGACACGGCGCGGGACGGTGTTGACCGCGTCGCCGTTGTTGCCCTCGAGTGCGGTGAACCCGCCGTCCTCGACGCCGCTGGCCAGGAACCCGATGTGCCCGTCGGCGCCGAAGTCGGTCCCGCCGCCCCAGTCATAGGCCACGATGTCCCCGGGCCGCGCCTCCTCCGCGCTCACGAGCTCGAGGCCGTTGCCGCCCTGCTCTGCGTTGCGCACCCACGTCGCGACGGCGGCCCAGCCGCCGCCCGACATCTTGTGCCCGGCCTGCTCCAGCGACCACGTGATGAACGACGCGCACCACGGGTTCCCGGGCGCGACCCCCGCCGCCTCGAGATACCGGTCGACCTGCGGGCCGGTGTTGGCGCCCCCGGTCTCGCGAACCCCGCGCTGGGTCTGCGCGACGCGCAGCGCCGCGGGACCGAGCGGGCCTCCACCCCCGCCCCCCGGAGCGGGCGCCGCAGCGTCCACCGCGCCGGCACCCGGCGTGGCGGGTGCGGCTTGGGCGGCGGCGGGCTGCGTCCCCGCCGCGAGCCCGGCCGGCGGCGCGAAGTCCGGCGCGACCTCGGTGTCGAAGCCGACGTGGATGTGGTTGGAGTGCGCGGCGTCCGTGAAGTACGCGGGCCCGTTGATCTGGAACGGCGACCCGATCTCGCTCGGGCGGATGCTCGACTCGAACGTCGAGAGCTCGGAGGCGACCTCGCGCGCCAGCGGCGAGCTGGGGCTGACGATCTCGCCGTCGATCGAGGCGATGTCGAGCCCGCGGCCGAACGTGTGGTTGGAGACCGAGCCGCCCGCCGTGAGCCGCGAGTGGTCGCTGCACATGCAGGAGACGACGATCTTGTGCTCCTGGCTGAGCTTGGTCAGCACGGCCACGATCCGCGGGTCGATCCGCCCGGCCTTGATGTCGGCCACGCCGACGTCGTCGAGCACGACGTTCCTGTTCCGCAGGAGCGCCTGCGCCTCGGGGTCCGGTCGTCCGCCCGTGCCCGTCTGGCCGAACTGGTCCGGGTCGATGGGCGCGCGCGCGACCGCTGCCGCAGGCGCGACCGGGGCGGCGGAGGCCGCCGGGGCGGGGGTCGTGGGGGCGTCGGCAAGGAGGCGGTTGGCCTCGTCGAGGCGGAGCTGGTAGCGGCCGCGGTACTGCTCGGCGGGGCGTTCGGTGTCGGCGATCCATTCGCCGTACTGGCTGGGGTCGTCGATCGCCTGGCCGCGGGCGACGCGTTGCGCCTTGACGCCTTCGGCGGTGTCGAGGAACCAGTCGAGCTGCTTCTCCGGGTCCTTGCCGAAGCCGGGGTAGTCGCGTTCCCAGATCGAGACGCGCATCTGGAAGTAGCCCAGGCTGTCGGCGTCGCCGTGGTCGACGTTGGTGAGGTTGGACTCGACCAGCGCGGCCATGACGGGGAGCTGTGGGGGCAGGCCGCGCTTCTCGGCCTCGGCGGCCATCCAGGCGGCGATCTGGGGCTTGGGCGCGTCGTCGCCGGGATACGCCCCGGGCGCGCCCGACAGGTCCACCGGCAGCGCGCCGGCCGCCGGCGCCGTGCCCGGAGCGACGTCGGCCGTCCGCCCGGGCTGGGGCTGACCGCCGCCGGGGACCGCCGCGAAGAGGCCCGAGCCGGTCCGCGGCTCCTGCGTTTCGGCCACCTCCGCCGCCGCCACCTTCGCCGGCTCGGGGACCGCCGCGAACAGCCCCGATCCCGCGGCCGGCTTGCCGCCGGCGGGCTGGGCGACGTGCGCGCCGGGCGCGACCGCGGGGGCGGCGGGCGCCGCGGCGATCCCGGCCAGCTCGGGCGCGACGGGCACGGCGGGCGCGGCCACCGCCGGGGCGGCCGCCGCGGGCGCGGCCGCCGGCTGCCCGCCCGCCGCGAGCTCGCCCGGGAGCTTGAAGTCCGGCGTGATCTCCTGCTTGAAGCCGACGTGGATGTGGTTCTGGTGGGCCGCGTCGGTGAAGTAGCCCGGGCCGTTGATCGCGAACGGGGAGCCGATCTCGTCCGGCCGGATCGCGCCGTCGAGGTCCGACAGCTCCGACGCCACCTCGCGCGCGAGCGCGCTGCCCGGGCTGACGATCTCGCCGTCGATCGACGCGATATCGAGCCCGCGGCCGAACGAGTGGTTCGACACCGAGCCGCCCGCGGTGAACTGCGAGTGGTCGCTGCACATGCAGGAGACGACGATCTTGTGCTCCTGACTGAGCTTGGTCAGGACGCCAACGATCCGCGGGTCGATCTTGCCCGCCTTGATGTCGGCGACGCCCACGTCGTCGAGCACGACGTTCTTGTTCTCGAGCAGCGCCCGGGCCTCGGCGTTCGCCGTCCCGCCCGTGCCCGACTGGCCGAGCGTGGACGGGTCGACGGGCACGGACTTCGGCTGCGGCTCCGCGCCGGCGGGCGCCGCCGGCTGCACCGCGGCGGCGGGCTGCGCGGCCGCCGGCTGGACGGCGGCGGCCGGCTGCGCCGCGACCTGCGCCCCGGGCTCCGGCGCCTCGGGGCCGCCCGTCGACGCCTTCGGCTCGATCTCCCCTTCCGGCATCTCCGCCGGCCCGTCGTCCGCGCGCGCCTCCGCGGCCTCCTGCTTCCCGCCGGCGGCCTTCGCGCCGGCCTGCTCTCCGCCGGGCGCGCCGGCCGGCCCGCCCTTGCCCGCCTTCGCCGGCGCGAGCTCGGGGGCGACCGCCTGCTTCTGCTCGCCCCGGCCGGCGGCCGCCGCCTCCTCCGGCGACGCAGCGGGCGCCGCCGGGGCGGCCGGGGCCGCGCCGTTCGCCCCCGCGGCGGGGCCGGCGACCTCCGCCGCGCCGGCGCCGTCCGGCGGCGCGGCCACGGCCGCGCGCGACACGTCCGGGCCGCCCCCGAGCGAGCCGCGGCCGGGCAGCGCCGGCAGGTTCACCCGGCTCAGCACGTCGCCGACCGAGCCCGACACGTCCTCGAGGTGCGGCACGACGTGCTGGGAGAACTCGTACACGCCCATGCCCTCCATGGCCGCGGCCATCATCACGCCGGCGAGGCTGGAGCGCGACTCGCGGATGTCGAGCGTCTGCATCGCCTTGCCCGCCCCGAGCTGCATCTCCTCGGCGAGGCTCTCGAGCCCCGCCTCGCGGCAGGCGAGCGCAGGGTTGCGGCGGAAGCGGTCGCGGAACGCCGGATCGGCGAGCAGGCGCTCGATCAGCTTGGCGGCGATGTCGGTCTCAGTCGCGCCCACGGTTCATGATCCCACGCCGCGGAGGCGCTCGACGAGCGGCTTGCCCACGACGACGACGGCGGGCACGAAGAACGCCACCCACAGCGTCCCCATGACGATGTAGACGACGTAGTCCGACGTCAGCTCCGTCATCACCGGCAGGTAGCGCAACGACATCCCCACGGCGAACAGGCCGGCGAGCACCGTCCAGCCGAGGCCCCACAGCGAGTACCGCGCGAGCACCGGCGAGTCGCTCGAGCGCCCGCGCCCGGAGAGGCGGCGCGCGAACTGCTCGCGGGCGCGCCGCCGCAGCCCCGGCTCGCGCAGCCAGTCCACGAGCATGTGATAGCCGTCGCGCTCGATGAACGGGTTGAGGTTGAAGAACGCGCCGACGTAGCCGGCGAACGCGAGCTGGAAGCAGATGTCGCGCACCGTCCCGCCCGGGAGCGCGAGGCAGCAGAGCGAGAAGATCGCGCCGAGCGCGAAGTCCGACGCGGGGCCGGCGCCGCTGATGGCGATCCGCCGCCGGCGCGGCTCGAACCACGCCTCACTCGTGTCCACGTAAGCGTAGGGGAGGATCACCACCAGCTTCAGCCCGGCCTTCTGGACGCGGCGCCCGAACGAGGCCATCGCGAGCCCGTGCGCCGTCTCGTGCACCGCCACGACCAGGAAGCGGCCGATGAGGAAGACGAGCCCGCCGAGGCCGATCTTCTCCGCGACGACGAACGGGGTGCCGTAGCGCAGCCCGATGAGGGCTCCGAAGACGCCGACGCCGGCCACGCACAGCGCGGCGAGGAGCACCAGCGCGGGGCGCGAGAAGAGCACCCAGCCGCCGTGCCGGTAGAGCGCCTCGAACCGCGCCCCGACGCCGGGGAACACCTTCTCGCGCGGCGTGACGAGCCGGCGCCAGAACGAGGCGGGCTCCTCGGCGTCCGCGCGCGCGCTCGCGACGCCGGCCAGGAACCCGCGCTCGCCCAGGTCGGCGAGCAGCCGCGCGAGCCGCGCGGAGCCCGTGGCGCCGAACCGCTGCTCCGCCTCGCCGATCAGGTCGGCGAGCGACCGCGTGCCGTCGAGCAGCTCGAACAGCTGCGCGTCCTTGTCCGCGAGGCGCAGGTAGCCCTCGCGCGAGAGGTCGCGCAGCACCCAGCGCCGCTGGCCCTCCTCCGCGTCCAGGCGCTTGAGCGCGTAGCCCGAGCGCACCCGCGGGCGCATGCCGAACTGCGTCGCCCGGGCGCTCGCGTCGGCCGTGGCGCCGACCGCGCCCATGACCAGGGACGCGCCCGGCTGCACCACGATCGTGCGCCCGGCCTCGGCCTCCGTGCGCCGGCGCTCCACCGTCAGCTCCTGGTCGCCGATGCGGATGCGCGCGCCGTCGCGCAGCGCGATCGGGCCGGTGACGCGCGTGCCGTCCACGAACGTGCCGTGGCTCGAGCCCGCGTCCTCGATCCGCGCCCCCTTGCCGTCGTCCGGCGAGATGCGGGCGTGGGTGCGCGAGACGCTCGGATCGTCGAGCTGCAGCGAGGAGTCCGGGGACCGCCCGATCACGAGGTCGTGCACGAGCGGCACCCGCTGCCCGCCGGCGAGCACCAGCTCCAGCGGCGCGTCGCCGCCGCCGACGGGCGCCCCGCAGCTGCTGCAGAACGCAGCGCCGCGCGGCACCTGGCGGCGGCAGTCCGGGCACAGCACGGTACCTTCTAGTCCGCGTTGAGCGGCTGGAACGTCGCGTTGTCCGCGTTCAACCCGAGCGACTGCTGCGCCTTCGGATTGTCGATCGGAAACCGCAGCAGCTCACCGGTGTCCGAGCCGAGGCACGCGTCGCTGCGGACCACGACGACCTGCCGGCCGTCCGGTCGCCAGATCACCTTGCAGGCGCGGACGCCGAGCGGCTCGCCGTTGGCGAGCCCGAAGTCGTCGCCCGTGGTCAGCAGCAGGTTCGTCCTGCCCTTGGCGTCGAGCACGGCGGCCGCGAGCTGCTTGCCGTCGGGCGACCACGCCGCGTCGAGCACGCCCTGGGAGGGCGTGGAGACGTCGGTGACGAAGCCCTTGCTCTCCCAGTCGTCCGGGTTCGCCGAGAACGGGACGTCGCTGTGGTAGCGGATCATGCCGATCTTGCTCCCGTCCGGCGAGCCGCCGAAGATGAGCAGGTCCTTGCCGTTCGGCCGCCAGTTGATCTTGCGGCCGAGCACGTTCTCCGAGCCGTCCTTGCAGGCGGTCTCCATGCCGCGGCGCCCGATCGCGCCGAAGCACAGGGAGGTCTTCGTGTCCGCGAGCGAGGTGCCCCCGGGCGCGTCCTTGATCAGGGCGAGCGTGTTGACGTCGGCGTTCGGGGCCCAGGCGAGGTCGTGGAACTTCTCGCCCTCCTTGGTCAGCGGCCGCGGGGCGGCGTCCTTGTCGAGGACGTTCCGGAGGAAGACCTGGCCGTCGCTCGTGTAGGCGACGCTGGTGAGGTCGGCGCTCCAGGTCGGGTCCTTCTCCTCCTGGCTGCCCTTGGCGACCGGGTCGCGCTTCGCGCCCTTGGCCCCGCCGATCCGCAGCACGTCGTCGTCGTTGTCGTAGGCGAGCTCGGGGAAGCCGGCCGACACGAAGACGGTGACGTCGTCGCCGGGCTTGACCTCCGTGCCCGCCTTCGGGCTCACGCGGATGATCGCGCCCCGCTCGAGATCCTCGTTGAACTCGCGCTTGACCTGCGGCGCGAGGCCGAGGTCGCCGACCTTCTGCGCGTAGGCGTCCTGGGGCGCGCCGTCGATCTCGGGCACCTTCAGCGGCCCGTCGTCGCCGCCGCCCTCGCCGCCTCCGCCTCCGCCTCCGCCCTCCTCGTCGCCGCCCGGCTTCGCGGCCACGATGGTGCCGTCGGGCTTCTTGACGACGAGGAAGATGTCGACGGGCTTGCCCTCGCTCACCGTCTCGCCGGCGGCGGGGATCTGGGTCTTGATCTCGCCCTTGGGGTCGGGCGGCTGCGGCGTGACCTGGCCGAGCGAGAGGTTCTTGTCGCGCAGCGCCTTCTCGGCGTCGGTCGGCGACTTGCCGGCCAGGTCGGGCACCGTGACCTTCCCGTCGCCGATCGCGACGAGCAGCGCGACCTCGCCGCCCTCCTCGGCCTTCTCGCCGGCCTTCGGCGTCTGGCTGAGGATCGTGCCCGGCTCGACCTTCGTGTCGACCTTCTCCTTGACGTCGGGCGCGAGCTTGAGCTTGGCCTCGGTGATGAGCTTCTCGGCCTCGAACGTCGAGGCCTTGCCGACGACCTTGGGCACCTGGACGTTCTTGGGCAGGAAGAGGAAGAGCAGGAGCGCGAGCAGCAGGAGCAGGGGGATGACGATCGCGACCCACCAGGGCAGCCACGGCTTCTGGCGGAAGACGGCCTGCGTGGGCAGCAGCGGCCCGCTGAAGGAGGGCGGCGCCTGGCCGCCCGGCATCTTCAGGTTGTTGAGGTTGAGGTTCATCCCCCGCATCTGGGGGCCGCGGACCTGCGGGCCGCGCACCATCGGCTTGGACATCTGCAGCCCGCCGGGGCCGAGGTGGACGTTGGGCTTGTAGACCTGCGGCTTGTAGACCTGCGGGCCGTGGACGCCGGGGATCTTCTTGCCGCGCAGCTTGCCGCGGACGCCGCCGCCCTCCGCCTGGCCGTCCTCGGGCTCGCCCTCGGCGGCGGCCGCGAGGGCGTGGGCCTCCTCGCCGGTCTTCGTCGCGACGTCGATGCGGCGCTCGTGCGGCCGGCCGATCCAGATCTGCTTGGGGGGCTTGACGCGCATGCGCGTCGTGGCCGTGTCGCCGGGCTGGATCTCGGCCGCCGGGGGGTCGAACCGGTACGTCAGGTCGTTGTCGGCCTCGCTGGCGTCGAAGGCGACGAACACGGGCGCGTTGGCCTTGTTCTCGACGCGCACGTCGAAGTTCGCCTTGCGCCGGCCGGACGACCGCTCGGGCTTGACCTTCGTGTCGTGCTCGGTGAACGGCTGGATGCCGAGCGCCATCGGCTCGGCCGCGGCGGTGCGCTCCTGGGCCTTGGAGTGCGCGACGACCTCGAGCTCCCAGATCCGCGCCTCCGCCTCGGCGACGCGCGGCGGGTGGAAGTGGATCTCGATCTCCTGCTCGTAGGTCCCGCCCGTGCCGTAGGGCACGAGGTAGACCGTGTCGGGCAGGACCGAGTACCACTCCTCCGGCAGGCCCTCGACGCGCACCTGGTAGTTGTCGACGATCCCCGACTGGTTGCGGATCAGCGCGCGCACGCGCGTGCGGTCGCCCGGGTGCACGCCGACGGCGAGGAGCTCGCCGGTCGCGGACTCCTCGTCGGGCAGGCTCAGCGTGATCGACGCGGCGTCGGGCTCCGCCGGCTCGGCAGGGGGCGGCGGCGCGGCGGGCGCCGGCACGGCGCCCTGGACCTGCGTCTGCCCCGGCCGGGCGGCCGGGGCGGGCTGCGGCGGCGCGGCCGCGGCGGGCGGCGGCGACGGCGGGACGGGTTGGGCGGGCTGCGCCGCAGGCGGCGGCGCGGCGGCCGGCGGCTGCGCGGGCGCGCCCTCAGGCGCGGCGGCGGGCGGCGCCGCGGCGGCGGCCGCGGCGGCCATCTCCGGCGTCACCGCGTCGACGAACCCGGTCGGCTCCCAGCGCAGGTACTCGCCGCAGTCGCAGAAGTCCCGATCCGGCGGGTTCTGCTTGCCGCAGCTCTGACACGTCCTCATCCTTGCTCGCCTTCGACCTTCTTCTTCGCCGCCTTCACGCGCAGCCGGTACGTCGTGTGTACCGGCTTGTACTGCTCGATGCAACGCGCGACCGCCGCCTGCTGCTGCTCGGCGATCGGCTTGTCGCAGTACACGATGAACGTCGCAGCGGGCGTTTCCATTCCACCCTCGGGTGGCGTCGTCCTCACCCCACCCGGGTCCTCCACCCGCAAAGGTAGCTTCGGGAAGGCGAGCGACAAGGCCAGGTCGAGGCCGGCGCGCGTGCCCCGGCGGCGGCCCAGCTCGGACGCCTGGCGGACCATCGCCCGGCGCTGCGCGGGCGTCTGGGACTCGTCGAGGTCGACGCCGAGCCAGGCCGACAGCAGGTCGAGGATGTCGCGCGGCGCGTGGTCGGCGGAGAAGTGCGCCGGCAGCGCGTCGAGCACCGCGACGATCGGGTCGAGCAGCGTCTCGAGCGCGCCGATGAAGCGCATCCCGAAGTCGCCGTCCTGGTAGACCGCGGGCAGCGAGCCGCGCAGGTACGCGCGGTTGGAGGCGACCGGCGGCGTCTCCTTCGGCCCGGTCGTGGCCGCGAGCTGCACCATGAGCGTGCCGAAGCCCGCCCCCGAGAAGGTGCGGTAGTCGTCGCCGGCGCCGTTCGGCGTTCCCTCGTCCGCCACTGCCGCTCAGGCCTCCCGGTGGGTCGCCTTGACGATGTGCGCGCCGGAGGCGATCAGCTCGTCGGGCTCGAGCACGATGTGCGTGCCGGCGGGCTTGGGGGACTGCTCGCCGGTCTCGAGGTTCGTCTCGTAGATCCGCAGGATCTTCACGAACTCGACGCCGTCGACCGCGTGCACGATGCCGTAGAGCTCGCCCTGGTTGAGCGCGCGCCCGAAGGCCCAGCCCTCGCCGGGTCCGCTCGCCGAGCCGCCGACCAGCGGGTTGAGGTACGTGTAGAGCGCGTGCGAGACGTCCTCCTCGACGCGGGCCGTGTCGGCCAGCGGCGACGCCTGCAGGTTCACGATGACCGACAGGCCGCGGAACTTGCACGGCAGCAGCTGCACCGTGGTGCCGATCAGGCGGCGCTCGTCGATGTAGGCGCCGACCTCCTCCATCAGCTCGGGCTCCGGCACCAGCTCGGCGTACGCGAGCTGGCGGTCGGCCGGGTAGACGCGCGGCACGATGTGCAGCGGCACCGCCCCGCCGTTCTGGGGCGGGATGCAGACCGCGCGCGCCACGCGCGGGGACGCCTCGCCGGCGAGGAACTCGAAGTCCTCCGCCGTGACCGCGCGATAGCGGGTGCGGATCTCCATCGAGGCGCGCTGGCGCGCGTGCTCGATCGCCTCCGCGTCGACGCCGCCGCGCGCGGGCAGCGGGTTGGCGACCGTGTCGACGCCGGGGATCGTGGCCCGCAGCACCGACAGCGCGCCGGCGGTGATGTTCCCGCGCCGGCCGCCGCCGTGGCGGTAGCGCGTGAAGCGGAGCACCGCGCCCTTCGGCGGGACCGCGCCGTACTGGGTCCAGCCGCCGTCGGTCTCGCGGATCGCCGGGCCCAGCTCGAGCTCGCCCGACACCGGGTCGAGCACGAAGTGGCGGTCGAACTCGGTCGAGGAGACGAAGTCCTCGCGCCGCTCCCACGTCGACCAGTCGCCCGACTCCGGATCCTGCACCTCGAGCGTCTCGCCCGTGACCGGCTTGAGCACCGGGCTGTGACGGAGCGGGAACACCTGGCCGGGCGTGCCGTCGGAGAGGCCGAGCAGTTCGTCCTCGATCCGCGACGCGTGCGTGGACGGCAGCAGCGCGCCGATCGGCACGGCGCTGATCGAGTAGATCTCCGGCGGGTGCGAGTAGGTCGTCGCGGCGCCCCCGTGCCGGGTCCGGTCGTCGATCCGGCAGCGCACCCAGTGCATGCGGTGCCCGCCGAGGTTCTGGATCGCGCTGCGCTCGGGAAGCTGCAGCTCGACCGTGCCCGAGCCGTAGTTGAAGCCGCCGGTGAGGTCCTCGAGCACCTCGGCCTCGGCCCAGGTCCCGTCGCCCTGGGAGACCTCCCAGCGCAGCGGCGGGTCCTCGGGGTTCACGCCCGCGCCGCGGGCCTGCGACGCGTCGACGTCGACCTGGATCAGCAGCCGGCCGAGCGGCTCCTCGAAGCCGAGGTGGAGCGCGTCGCCGACCGCGGGCGGGCTGCCGAACGGGAGCTGGTCGGCGCCCTGGGGGCGCGCCACGCCCTCCGCGAGCCCGACGTCCTTGATCTGGTTCGCGCGCTGGACGACGTAGGCGGCGGGGCGCATCGCGGGGATGACGAAGTCGTCGTCGACCTGGAAGACGATCGACTCCTCGTTCGGGGTCCGCGGCGTCGCGACCTCCGTGTCGCCGCCGGCGATCTCGACCGCCTCCTCGGGCACGCCCGCGAGCCGGAAGCGCACCGAGGTGCGCGCGGCGGTCGGCCCGTCGAGCTGGATGCCGAGCAGGTCGAGCAGCGCCACGTGCAGCTTGTCCGGGACGCGGTTGAGCCGGTAGATCGTCATCTCCGTCATCCACGCGAACAGCTCGATCAGCGTGATGCCGGGGTCGGAGACGTTGTGCTCGGTCCACTCGGGACAGGCCCGGTTGATCTTCAGGCGCGCCTCGGAGACCAGGTCCTGGAAGCGGCGGTCGTCGAGCTGGATGTCGGGGAGTCTCACGGCTCAGCGTCCTCGGCGGGGATGATGTAGAAGGGGTAGACCAGGTTGCGCAGGTGGTTCGTCGACCGCATGCGGTAGCCGATGTTGATCAGCAGCTCGCCGGCATCGGCGCCGGACAGGTCGAAGTCGACGTCGACGACCTCGATGCGCGGCTCCCAGTGGTCGAGCGCCTCGCGGACCTCGCCCTCCATCTGGGCGACGGTGGTCGCGTCGATCGTGTCGAAGACGAAGTCGTGCACGCCGCAGCCGAACTCGGGCCGCATCGGCCGCTCGCCCTTGGCGGTGGAGAGGATGAGGTGGATCGCCTGGTCCACGTCGGTCTCGTCGGACGCGAGGGCGATGCCGCCGCGGCGGTCCACCTGCAGGGGGAAGGCGACGCCGGAGCCGAGGATCTCTGCCATCTCCGCGACCCTATCCGAGGTTGATGATCGCGCCGCGGATGTTGACGGGGCCGCTGCCCTCGACGTCCACCGTGGCGCCCTTGAGCTTGAGCGCGGCCGACGCCTCGACGGTGACCGAGACGCCCTTCAGCTTGAGGTCGGTGGCGGCGCTCATCTCGATCGGCCCCTGGCTCTTGACCTCGACCTTCGACTTGGCGTCGAGCTTGACCTCCTTGTCGGAGAGCACCTCGAAGTTGCCGTTGACGACCTTCAGCGACACCTTCTCCCTGGCCTCCATGACGAGCTGGTTGCGGAAGTTGATGTCCGCGTCGCCGCGGCCGTGGAGGACGAACGTGTTGGCGCCGACCTCCCCTCCGCTCTTGGAGCCGTTGCTGTCCGTGGCCACCTTCGGCGGCTTGTCGCGGCCGTTGTAGAGGAAGCCGACGACGATCGGGCGGCGCGTGTCGCCGTGCTCGAAGGCGACGACGACCTCGTCGTTGATCATCGGCCGGAAGGCCAGGCCGGAGCCGGCCCCCGCCGCCGGCTGGGCGATCCGCGCCCAGTCGCTCTCGATCGTGTCGCCGAGCGATGGGAACTTCAGCCGCACCCGGCCCATCTGCTCCGGGTCCTTCATGTTCGTGACGAGCCCGATGATCAGGCCGTTGGTCCAGTCGCGCTCGCTCTTCGGGCGCATCATGTCGGTCAGCGTGCGCGGGTTGCGGCCGCTGATCGTGAACCGGGTCTTGAAGTTGCCGTGCCCGTAGGTGTGCGTGACGGCCGAGACCTGGTGCTCGCCGTCGAACGCCGCGCCGAAGCCCTTGAGCCTGATCTTGCCGCCCGGCTGCACGGCCGGGTCGCCCTGCATCGTGCCCTCGGCCTCCAGCGCTCCGCCGGCGAGCTTGTCGAGGGTGCTCTGGGCCAGCAGGTTCGCCTCGCCGTTGTTGGCCACGACGCGGTCGGCGACCAGCAGCTCCGACGCGCCGAAGGCGCTCGTGGCGGCGTTGCGCGCCTGCGTCCCGTTCGCCGACAGCCCGCCGGGGGACCTCGCCGAGCCCTGGACGGCCTGCTTCCTCTTCGGATCCCAACCCGACACCTTGACGGAGCCGGGCTGCTGGGTCGCCGAGACGCGGGGCTTGAACGAGATCACGTTCTGGCGCCACTCGGCGAGGGGCACGGGGCCGCTCGCGCCGCCGTCCTTGCGCAGGAACGCCGTGCGGTCCGTGACCCCGAACTCGCAGTTCGCGCTCGCGGCGAGCCGGTTGACGAAGTCGAGGTCGGACTCCATGCTCTGCTGCACGAACTCGTGCACGACCGGAGTCGACTCGATCTTGGGCGACAACCCGTTCTCCTGTGCCACCTTGCTCACGATGTCGGAGGTCGACACCTGCTGGAACGTCCGGCTCTTGCGGCCGCGCTGCATGCGGTGCGACCGGTCGAGCGCGCGGAACGACAGGATCGCGGCGCTGCTCGTGAACTCGGGCTCGTAGGCGACGATCTCGCCCTTGAAGACCGAGACGGGCTGCGCCGCGTCGAGGCCGCCCAGCTTGATCTCGACCTCGTCCCCGACCTTGAACGGCGGCGCGGCGACGCGCGCCCCCTCAGGGTCGGCCATGCGGATCGAGGCCATGTCGGGCAGGCCGCGGTAGTTGCGCACCTCGACCTTCTCGACGAGGGCCATGTCGGCCGGGCCGAGTGCCGCGCCCTTGATCAGGACCGACGCGGGGGCGACGTGCTCGCTGTTGGCGGGCATCAGTCGAGCCGGGGGAGGTCGAGGGCGCGGCCGCGGCGCAGGTGCAGCGGGTTGTCGATGCCGTTCGCCTCGGCCACCGTGCGCCAGCGGTTCGGGTCGCCGTAGGTGTGGTGGGCGATCGACTGGAGCGAGTCGCCGTCGCGCACGACGTGGACGCCGAGCCCGCCGTCGGACCGCGTCGTCGGGTTCGTCTTCTTGTTCGCCGAGCTCGAGCTGGCGGAGCTGGCCGTGTCGGCCTGGGTGAGGGCGAGCTTGACGTCGGCGCGGATCGGCGAGCCGTTCGGCTTGAAGAGCTGGAAGGCGACGGTCAGCGAGGTGCAGGCCGCCTTGAACGGGATCATCTCGCCCCACTGGAACGTGACGAGCGGGGGGCAGGATCCCGCGCCGCCGGCGCCCGAGCCCGACGGCACCTCCATCATCTTGAACAGGCTGTCGGTGATCTGCTTGACCGTCTTGCCGCCGTTGGGGAGCGTCTGGTCGAGCAGCAGGCTGACCTGCATCTCGCGCGGCTTGCCGCCGCCGAACTTGCCCTTCGGCAGCGACGTCCCCTTGATCGGGTCGAAGGTCCAGTTGTTGCCCTTCGTGATCGTGAACTCGGTCGGGTTGAAGAGCGCCTGGATCTCCTCGCCGCCCTCGATCGCGAGCTTGGCCTTGACGTAGCCGTCGGGCATCGGCATGGCGCTAGGCCCCCGCCTGCATCTGCAGGCCGCCGTGGACGATCTCGAGCGTCTCGGTCGCGACCTGGTTCGAGCCCGCGTTGAGGTTCGGGCCCTGCCACTTGATCGGGAACGCGTCCTGGAAGGACCAGGAGCGCACCTTCTTGCCGTCCGGGCCCATGAGCGACACGGTCACGGCGATGCGCTGGGCCTCCTTCTGGGTCTTGTAGAGCCACTTGAGCAGCGCGTCCTCGTAGGTGACGCCGCGCTTGAGCACGAGGTTGGGGTACTTCATCCGCGTCGGCAGCTTGTGGACGCGGTCGTTGACGCCGCCCTCGTTGTAGTCCTTGACCTCGATCTCCGCGGCCAGCCCGGTGCACTCGCGGAAGCGGCCGAGGTCGACGCCGGGCAGGTCGACCTTGAACCGCAGCTCGCCGACCGGGTCCGGCCGGTTGGGCAGCGAGGCGACCGCCCCCGAGCCGTTCGTGGCGCGGTTGAGCCTGATGCCGCCGCCGCCGCCGGCGGCCGGGCCGACGGCCGGCGGGCGGATCCCGCCGGCGCCGGGCAGGCTGGGCACGCCCGGGAGGCCGGGCAGGCTCGGCAGGCCGGGGACGTTGATGTTGACGTTGACGTTCGGGGGTTGCGGCACGGGGAGTCCTCAGGGCGTCATGGTTCGTGAAACAGCTGCCCGAGCTGCTCCTGCTCGATCATCAGCTCGCGCTTCAGGCGGTCGTAGAGCTCTTCGAACTGCTTGTCGGCGTCGCCGGCGCCGCTCTCCTTGGCGCCGATCGCCTCTTTGGCGGCGCCGCTCGCCTGGTCGATCAGGCCGCTCGCGCGGCTCGTCAGCTCCTGGCGCGCGTCGCTCACGGCGTCGCCGGCGGCGGACTCGGCCTGCTCGACGGCGCCGCCGGCGGCGGCGCGCGCCTGCTCGGCGTAGCCGGACGCCGCCTGCGTGGCCCGCTGGCGGACGTCGCCGGCCGCGGACCGCAGGTCGCCGAAGCCGAGCCGGCTCACGGTCATGGGGGCGGTGGAGAACGGCACGTAGTCCGGGATGCCGGCCTCGTCCGGCTGGGCGAAGGTCACCGTGGAGCCGCCGCCATCGCTGTCCACGGCCCCGAGGCCGGCGCGGGCGATCGCGGCAGGGAAGCCGGCGACGGCGGGGGCCGCGGAGAGGGCTGCGGGCGGGGCGCCGTCGCGGATCTCCATGCGCGCGAGCGGGCTTCCGCCGGACGGCGCCGGGCCGGCCGCGCGCGGCGCGGGCGGGGCTGCCGCAGGGCGCGACGGCGCGGCGGTGCGGGCCAGCGCGCGCGGCGGCGCGCCGCCGGGCGGCGGGCCTGCCGGCGCGGGCCGGGCCGGGGTGCGGGCGACGGCGGGGGCGGCCGGCGCGGGCGGGGCCGGGGTCCCGCCGCGGAACGCGTCGGCCACGCGGCGGAACAGCCCGCGCGCGGGCGCCGCCGGCTCGGTGACGGGCTCGGTCTCGGCCTCGGGCGGCGCGACCGGCACGGGATCCGGCGCGGGCCGCTCGACGCGGCGCAGCGCGGGGCGCGCGCTCGCCGGCTCGGGGGCGATCCGCTTGAGCGCGACCTTCGCCGGGGCCGGCGCGGGAGCGGCCGTGCCGGAGCCCTCGTGCGCGCTGCGCGCGACCCGTGCGGGGCCGGGTGACGCGGGCGCCGGCGGCTCGGGTGCGGCCTCGGTGCGCGCGACCTGCGCCGGGCCGGGTGACGTGGGCGCGGGCGGCTCGGGTGCGGCCTCGCTGCGCGCGACGCGCGCGGGAGACGTGGGCGCGGGCGGCTCGGGTGCGGCCTCGCTGCGCGCGACGCGCACCGGGGCGGGCGACGCGGGCGCCGGCGGCTCCGCAGCGGCCTCGCTGCGCGCGACGCGTGCGGGGCCGGGTGACGCGGGTGCCGGCGGTGACGCGGGTGCCGGCGGCTCGGGCGGGGCCTCGCTGCGCGCGACGCGCACGGGGGCGGGCGGCGCAGCAGGCGCCGAGGGCTCCGGCGCGGCTTCGCTGCGCGCGACGCGCACGGGGCCGGGTGACGCGGGCGCCGGCGGCTCGGGTGCGGCCTCGCTGCGCGCGACGCGCACGGGGGCGGGGGACGCCGGCGCGGCGGGCGGCTCCGGCGCGGCCAGGCTGCGCGCGACCCGCGCGGGGCCGGGGGCCGCCGGTGCGGCGGGCGGCTCGGGCGTCGCCTCGCTGCGCGCGACGCGTGCGGGACCGGGGGCCGCCGGTGCGGCGGGCGGCTCGGGCGCGGCCTCGCTGCGCGCGACCCGTGCGGGACCGGGGGACGCCGGTGCTGGCTTGGCCGGGGCGGGCGGCGGGAAGGCCTCGGTGCGCGCCACGCGCGCGCCCGCCGGGGGGCCGTCGGGCAGCTCGGTGCGCGCGGCCGGGGCGTCGGCGGCCGGCGTGCGGGACACGCGCGAGCGCGGCGCCGCGGGCGCCGGCGCGGCGGGCGCGGGATCAGCGGGCTTCGACTGCGGCGGCTCGGCGGGGAAGCGGGAGACGCGCGCGGGCCCGGCGGGGGCCGCGGGCGCCGGCGCCGGCAGGCTCTCGTCGCCCTCGAGGATCTTGGCGCCGCGCCCGACCTCGAGGCCGCCGCGCTTGACGCGCGCGATCCGCCGCTCCTCGTCCGTCATGCGCGCGATGCCGGCGCCGCCGGCGAACGCCTCGCCCGTCGAGACGGCGGCGTCGCCGTCGCCGAACAGCCAGTCCGCGGCCCAGTCCGACATGCCGGGGGCGATCGTGCTCTCGGTCGCCGACGGGACCCAGGCCTCCGCGGCCGGCGCGGGGGCCGGCGCCGCGGCCGCGGGCGCGGCCGCCGCCGAGCGGGCGAGGCCCGCGGGCTTCGGCACGAGCCGCATCGCGGCCCGCACCGGCTCAGGCTTCTCGTGCCGTCCGGCCACGGCCCGTCCGAGCCGCATCCCGCTGGCGCGCGTCACCGCGGCCTGCCGGCCCAGCAGGCGGCGGCCGATGTGCGGCTTGGGGTGTCGGGGTGCGTTCTCGTCCATTGCTCAGTGCTCGGGGAACAGATCGTCCGTGACGTAGCCGGCCAGCGCATCGGCCTCCCGAAGGAAGCGACGGCGGTCCGGGTGCTCCAGGTCGAGGATCGTGTCGAGCGGCCAGTGGAAGTGATGAGCGAGGCGGGCCGTCTCCGCGAACACCTCCGCGGGAGACGGCCGCGTCATTCCCCCAGGCGCCCGTCCTCTATGTCCGTGAGGTCGACCTCGAAGGGCTGCGAGCAGTGGGGGCAGGTGACCGCCCCCACCGCCTCGCCGTCCGTGTTGATGCGCTCGTAGAGGCGCTGGAGGTGGTCGAAGTCCGCCGCGTAGAGCTCCTCCACGAGGTCGGGCGTGATCTCCTCGAGGTCCCCGATCCGGGTGACCACGCGGGCGAGCAGCAGCACGGCGAGGTACGCCTCGTTCTGGCGTGCCTGGACGTCGCGCAGCGGCTCGATCTCGTCCCGTGCCGTCGCCAGCCGCATCGTGCCCTCGCGGTGCACGGTGCCGGCGGCGTCGACGTAGCCGCGGGGGAGGGTGAAGGCGTACTCCGTCCGCATCCCGCTACATCCGCTTGAAGCCCTCGTGGGCCAGCGTGATGCCCTCCACGGCGATCTCGTTCGACCCGGCGTTCAGCGACACGCCGGTGTACTTGACGGGCCAGGCCTGCGTGATCGAGTACGTCGCGATCGCCGAGCCGTCGTAGTCGAGCAGCTCGAGCGTGCAGTCCGTGCGCGCGTCGTCCGGCCCCTTCTCCTCGACCTGGCGGCGCCAGTCGTAGAGCCCCTTGTCGACGTCGATCCCGCGCTTGAGCTCGATGTTCGACCACTTCAGGTTGCCCGAGATCTTGACGATGACGGGCCGGCCGTTCGCGTCGACCTCCTTCTGCTCGATGATCTCGTTCTCCGTGTCGAGCCCGCTCACCTCGCGGAACTGGCCGATCGCCTCGCTGCCCTGGAGCTTGAGCCGGAAGTGGTTGGTCGGCCGCGGCTTCTGTGCGGTTGCCATGGTGGTTCAGAGTCCTTTCGTGTGACGGGGAGCTACTCGACCTCGGACGCGCCGGCCGAGAACTGGCTGAGCCGGAAGACGACGAACTCGGCGGGCTTCACGGGCGAGATGCCGATCTCGCAGATGACCTGCCCGGCCTCGATCACGTCCGGCGGGTTCGTCTCGGCGTCGCACTTGACGAAGAAGGCCTGGTCCGGCGTGGCGCCGAACAGCGCGCCCTCGCGCCACGTGCGGGTGAGGAAGTTCGACGCCGCGATCCGCAGCTGCATCCACAGCCGCTCGTCGTTGGGCTCGAACACCGACCACTGCGTGCCCTCCATGATCGACTCGGCGATGTAGTTGAAGAGGCGCCGGACGTTGATGTAGCGCCACTCCGGGTCGCTCGAGAGCGTGCGCGCGCCCCAGATGCGGATGCCGCGGCCGGGGAACGAGCGGATGCAGTTGATGCCGACCTTGTTCAGGCCGCCCTGCTCGCCCTGCGTGACCTGGAAGCCGAGCCCGTTGACGCCCATCACGACCTCGTTCGCGGGCGCCTTGTGCACGCCGCGGTTCGAGTCGGTCCGGCACCAGACGCCGGCCACGTGGCCCGACGGCGGGACGAGGATCGGCTGGTTCGTGAGCGGGTCCTGGACCTCGATCCACGGGTAGTAGAGCGTCGCGAACTTCGAGTCGTAGCCCGCGGTGTTCATGCGCCAGTCGAGGATCTCCTGGGGGATCAGGTTCGGCGGCGCGTCGAGGATCGCCATGCGGTCGCCGGCGCCCTCGCAGTGGGCGATCATCTTGCCCTGGAGGTCGCGGAGCTGGACGTCGTCGCCGCCGTTGGCGAGCGTCATCGCGTCCGGCATGCAGACCATCGTCACCTCGTCGACGGCGGCCAGGCCGCCCATGCCCTTGCGGCGGGCGACGTCGCCCTCGAAGTCGGTCGCCTTGACCTCCTCGGCCGCCACGCTGGGCGCCGAGAGGGTGTACGTGCCGGCGGCGGGACGGGCGTCCGGCAGGCCGGCCGCCTCGGTGATCTTGAGGAACTTGGAGGCCTGGTTGACCTTCGTCGCGAGGTTCTGGCGCCCCTTCTTGAGCGTCAGGCCCTCGTACTCCTCCTTGCCGTCCGTGCCGGCGTCCACGACGAGCTTGTACGTCGGGTCGCCGCCGCCCTCGCCGCCCGTGCCGGGCTCCTCGGAGAGCTCGACCTTCACGCCGCCGTTGACGTCCTTGAGCGCCTCGATGTGGAAGGCCTCGATGGACTTGTCGGAGGCCGCCGGGAGCGCCGCCTGCGGGCGGGCCGCCGCGCCGTCGCCGGCGCCGACGCGCACGACCCAGCAGAGGCCGCCGCCGTTCTGGAAGAAGCCGTACACGCTGTGCGCGAGGTAGGCGCCCTCCATGAACGGGCCGTTGTCCGGCTCGTTCGGATCGCCGAAGATCTTCGCGAACTGGGTCCAGTTCGAGATCCGCATCGGCGTGTTGACGGGGCCGCCGGGGGCCAGACCCACGAACGCGGCGATCGAGGTGCCGACGCCCTCGATCGGCTTCGAAGTGGAGGGCACCTCCTCGACGTAGACGCCGGGAGTCAGGTACGTGGGCATAGGGGGACTACTCCTCCACTCGGTTCAGACGGACATTGCTCAGCTCGCTGCGGAGCTCCTCCGGCACCGCGGTGAAGAACCGCCGCGGCGTGGTCGCTCCCGGGTCGAGGACCTCCATCGCGTCCTCGTCACGGGCCCAGAGGATGACCTTGGTCTCTGGCGAAGCGGTCCGCACCCGCTCGCCGAGCTCGCGCGACGACCGCTGGAGCAGGTCGAGCACGACGGCGTCCGGTCGCAGGCGGCCGGCCATGAGGACGAGCGCCTGGGCGCGCTCCTCCTCTCCGATCACCTCGATGCCGTCCTCCTGGAGCACGTCGATCATGCCCAGGCGGACCAGTGGTTCGAGGTTCCCCAGGAGCACGCGGGTTCGGCCGGGAGTGAAGTCGGGCATGGTCAGCCCAGCATCCTCGGTCGAGGGTCCCGCGCGCCAGAGGGGCGGGGGCAGCCGTTCGGGCAGCGCAGCTTGCCCATTCGGTCAGCTCCCCTTCTTCCCCGCGCGCTTGGCGGGCGCGACGGTGAGGTCGAGGACGGCACCCGGCACGGCGATCTCCGCCGCCGCCTCGTGGCCGTCGCGGGATCGTGCGATCAGCTTGTGGGTGCCCGTGGGCACGCGTTGCAGGATGAAGCGGCCCTGCGGGTCCGTCGACGCGAACAGCCCCAGCTCGGGCAGCGTGACCCAGACGTCGGCCAGCGGCTCGCCGTCCGCGTCCAGCGTCTTGCCGCCGAAGCGGTGCATCTCGGTGAGCGTGCCGCGCGGCCCGTCGGAGATCTGCGTGCCCATCGTCTGGGTCCGCACCTCGGGCCCGCGCTCGTAGGCGACGCCGGCCTCGCAGGCGAGCGTCACGACGTAGTCGAGCGACGCCTTGTACTGGCCGCCCACGGCCGACCAGAAGTCGGCCTTCCCGTCGGACTTGGGCTGGCCGATCTTGCCCTCGATCGCGAACCGCGCGGCGGTCTCGGAGAGGCGGCCGGCGAGCGCGTCCTCGGGCAGCTGGGGGTACGCGAAGAGGACGCCGAGCACCTGCGACAGCAGGCGGTGCTCGTCCTCGACCGCCTGCGTCCATGCCGTCACCGAGTAGGAGCACTCCATGATCATCGGCGGCCGGATCTCGCGATGGCGGCCGTTGGCGCGCTCCGTCTGCCAGTCCGTCGGGCGGAAGTCGTGCGACTCGCGCAGGTCGTAGAGGAAGCAGTTGACCGTCGGGCCGGAGAGCTGGCTCGACCAGTCGCGGGCCGGCGCGTCGAACGCGACGTCGACCCCGTCGAAGCCGTGGCGGCCGAGCTCGCGGCGCAGGAGCACGCGCAGCGTCTCGTCCAAGTCGGCGAGCATCGTGTTGAGAGGAACGTCAATGACCAGCGCCATCCGAGATCGACCCTAACTGCAAGACGTCGGGACTTGGGGAAAATTCCGGGCGGACTTCCGGGCAGACCCGTCGGAAGATCGGGCGGTCATCGGCGCGGCCCCGGGACGCCGAGCTCGTCGCCGAGCGCGTTGAGCGCCGCCCACAGCGTCGGCACGATCGGCACGCCGTCGCGCTCGCGCACCGCGCGGGTGCGCGCCTCGGGGTCGCCCGGCGCGAGCACCTCGTCGTGGCCGGGGCCGGCCGGGCTCGCGCGCAGCTCGGCGACGAGCCCGCCCAGCACGGCCGCGAAGCGGTCGCGGCCGACCGTGCGCTCCGGGTCGATCGCCAGGTGGAAGTGGCCGACGTCCTGCCCGACGTCGTGCTCCCCGACGGCGTGCGTGACGCCGGCGCCCGGCAGCACGCCGCACAGGACCTCCACGAGCACCGCGAGGACGTAGCCCTTGTAGCCCCCGAGCGGCACGCCGGCGTTGACGGCCGCCGGGTCGGTGGTCGGCCGGCCGGCGGCGTCGACGCCCCAGCCCTCCGGGATCGCCCGCCCCTCGTCGGCGGCGTTGTAGATCCGGTTCAGCGCGACCTGGCTCGTCGCGAGGTCGAGGTCGAAGGTTCCGTCGCCGGCCGGCGCGGCGAGCGAGATCGGGTTCGTGCCGAGCGCCTTCGCGAGGCCGCCGTAGGGGATCACCGACGGCTCGCTGTTCGTCATCGAGATCCCGATCAGCCCGGCCGCGGCGGCGCGGCGGCTGTAGTACGCGGCCGCGCCGTAGTGGGCGCTGCGGCGCACCGCGACGACGCCGACGCCGTGCGCGCGCGCGAGCTCGATCGACAGGTCGGTGGCGAGGATGCCCGCCAGCTGTCCCGGGCCCCGGTCGCCGTCGACGAGCGCGACGGCGCCGTCGCGGCGCACCACGGAGGGGCGCGGCCGCGCGTTGAGCACGCCGGCGCGCAGCCGCGTCGCGTAGTCGGGGATACGCGCGACGCCGTGGGAGTCGACGCCGCGCAGGCTCGTGTCGACGAGCGTCTCGGCGACGGTGCGCGCCGCCTCGGCCTCGAGGCCGGCGGCGGCGAGCAGCGCCGCGGACCACTCCGCGAGCGCGCCGGCGGGGACGGACGTCGGGCCCGGCATGCGGTCGGTCAATCGCCGCTCAGGACGCGGGTGTGCGGAAGCCCGTCGCGGAGCTTCTCCTGGAACTCGTCGAAGAACGCCCCGGCCTTGTCGTTGCGGTCGAAGCGCCGCGGGTTGCCGCGGGCGTCGAGCAGCGCCTCGCACACCGCCAGCTCGGCCGGCTCCCACGTCACCTGGCGGGTGACGTGCAGGGCGTTGAGGTCGAACCAGCCGCCGTGGTCCTGCAGCAGCTGGGCGGCGAGCTTGTTGCTGCGCGGCCCGGTGATGTGCGCGCGGATCACGCGCCAGTCCTTGTCGATCACGATCCGGACGCTGCCGTCGCCCTTCGCCGCCTCCTTGTAGCGGTCCATGATCGTCTTGAAGATGCCGCCCGGGCTGTGCGTCGTCTCCTCGAGCTCGTTCAGGTCCATGTTCGCGCCCAGCAGCTTCTTGCGGTAGGCGTCGCCGCCGCGCTCGGCGCGCCCGGTCGCCGCGTCGCCGAGCACGATCTGCGCCTTGAGCAGCTTCATCTGGGTGGCGGCGATCCGCCGCCGCTCGGCGACGAGCAGGTTCTGCAGCGCGTAGGCCGGCGCGCTGGCGCCGGGCTGGCGCGGCTTCTCCGCCGGGTGCACGTCGGTCACGCCGATGCCGTCCGCGACGTGGTCGGCCACCTCGCCGGCCGTCTCGGCCGCGGCGGCGAGCACCGGCTCGAAGACGTCGCGCGCGGCCTCGCGCAGGACCTCCTTGGCCAGCTCGCGCGGCACCGCCTCGCCGGCGCCCTTCGCGATCGCCTCCTCGAACTGGTGCAGCGCCGCCTGGTAGTTCGTGAAGATCTGGCCGAGCGTGTTGACGTTGTCCGTCATCAGGTCGCGCTCGGACTTGGCGGCCAGCGGCGCCGCGTCGAGCTCGGCCTCGATCGCCTCGCGGTAGAGCTCGGCCTTCTCCATGCGGCCCGTGGGGGCGGACTCCTCGGCCTTCTCGCCGATCATCTGCACGCGCGCCTCGCGGCTGGCGTCGGTGACCTGGAGCGAGTTGATGACGCGCTGCACGGCGGCGTTGCCGTGCAGGCGCTGGAGCTGGAGGATGGCCTGCGCCCGCGCACGCGGGTCGGCCTCGCGGAGCGACTGGACGGTGCCGGAGTCCAGCGGCCGCTCCTCCTCGGCGACCGGCTCCGCCGGCTTGGCCTTCTGCTCCTCCTCCTCGTCGCGCTCGCCCGGGCGCGTCGCCTCAGCTCTTCTTGCCATTGGGCACCCGGATGAGCTCGTGGAAGTGCTCGAAGTCGGCCTCGAGCGTGAGCCGGCCCTGCTTGCCGTACTCCTGCGCGACGGCGCGCACGAGGTGGCGCATCTCGATCACGTCGCCGTCGTCGGCGGCCTGGAACGCGGCCGACAGCGAGCAGTTCTTGATCGCGCCGCCCGACAGCTTGAAGTTCGTGGCGAGGAAGGTGAGGTCGATGTCGTCGGCGATCGGCGCCGTGTCCGGGAGCACGAGGGCCCAGATCCGCTCGCGGTCGTCGGCCTCCGGGAACGGGTAGTCGATCACGAAGTCGAGCCGGCGCACGAACGCGTCGTCGATGTTGCGCCGGTAGTTCGTGGCCAGGATCACCGCGCCCGGGTAACCCTCCATCTTCTGCAGCAGGTAGGCGACCTCGATGTTCGCGTAGCGGTCGTGCGAGTCCGAGATCTCCGAGCGCTTGCCGAACAGCGCGTCGGCCTCGTCGAAGAAGAGGATCGCGTTGGAGCCCTCGGCGGCGTTGAAGATGCGGTCGAGGTTCTTCTCGGTCTCCCCGATGTACTTCGACACGATGGTGGCGAGGTCGACCCGGAACATCTCCAGGCCCAGCTCGGCGGCGAGCACCTGCGCCGACATCGTCTTGCCGGTGCCGGACTCGCCCGCGAACAGGACCTTCAGGCCCTGGGTGCGGGCGACCGTCTTCTCGTAGCCCCATTCCGAGAGCACGCGGTCGCGGTGGCGCAGGTAGGCGCTGATCGAGCCGAGCAGCTCGCGCTGGCGGTCCGGCACGACCAGGTCGTCCCAGGTGTAGCCGGGCGGGATGCGCGTCGCGAGCTCGCCCAGGCGCGAGGACGAGGCCTGGCGCGCGCCGAGGTCGAGCTCGGCGGGCTCGGGCACGGTGGCGCCGCGCGCGGCGGCGGCCAGCCGCGACACCTCGGCGGCCTCGAGGATCTGGCCGATCGAGAGGCGGAACTTGGCGGCGACGTCGCGCGCGTCGGTGGACCCGGACGCCGACTGCCATGCGTGCCGCCGCTCGGCGAAGCTCGGCGGGGCGGCCTCGATCAGCAGCGACGTGCGGTCGCCCAGGGCGAGCGCGGCGTTGCGGTTCGGCGCGGACACGACGACGCGCTCGCCGCGGCGCTCGATCGCGCGCAGCAGCCGCGCGCGCTCCGCCGGCTCCAGGTCCTCCAGGCCCTCGAAGACGAGCGGCCGGTCCTCGAGCGCGGCGATGAGCGCCGCCTCGGCCATCGTGTCGGCGCTGTCGATCTCGCGGATGTGGGCCACCACGAGCGCGCGCCCGTAGGCGCGCGCGACGAGCGCCTCGGCGTCCGGCCCGGCGAGCACGACGGGCAGCGTGCTCGGATGCGAGAGCGTCGCGGCGAGCGCGGCGACGGCCTCCTCGCGGCCCGGGTCGTGGTCGGGGTGCGGGACCATCCGGAGCTTGCCGCCGGCGGGCGGGTCGTCCATGCCGACGCCGAGCAGGTGCGCCGCGAGCCGGTCCGACAGCTTGATCGGGCGCTCGGCGAGCGGCGTCTGCGCGTCG
The DNA here is from genome assembly GCA_963827335.1 of uncultured Solirubrobacteraceae bacterium. Taxonomy (GTDB): domain Bacteria; phylum Actinomycetota; class Thermoleophilia; order Solirubrobacterales; family Solirubrobacteraceae; genus DASQMT01. The sequence goes on along the minus strand of CAWHAP010000015.1, from coordinate 41,471 downwards.
CCCTGGAGCCGGATCGCGCCGCGCGTGCGCAGCGGCGCAGTGCGCTCGAACGCCATCATCACGTCGGCCGCGGAGACGCCGTCGCCGGCCAGCAGGTGCCCGACGAGGCGCGGGCTCGGCAGCTTGCGCGTCACGTCGTCCTGGAGGTACGCGTAGAGGCGGCCGTAGCGCGGGTTGAGCTCCGGCGCCGCGCAGATCGCCAGCACGGCGGCGTCGAGCAGGTCGAGCCCGAGCGCCTGCGTGACGTGGGCCAGCCGGTCGTCGGCGTCCGACACCGACTCGCCGCGGCTCAGCTCGAGCGCGCGGTCGTCGGAGATGTAGAGGCCGCGGAACGGGTCGGCCGGGTTCGGGTCGTTCGACGCCACCCGCTCGACCGCGGCCATGACCCGGCGGTCGATGAAGTCGAAGCCGACGGACGCCGGGCCGGGCTCGGACACGGACGTCAGGCGATCCGGTCGGCCACGGAGTCGGCCTCGCGCTCCATGGCGTCGCCGGGCTGGGACACCGCGAGCGGGCCGCTCGCCGAGGAGCCGCGCTGCTGGACGACGTGGGCGAGCTCGTGCGCGATCAGCTTGTCGCCGGACGCCGAGCCGGGGCTGTACTCGCCCTTGGCGAAGTACACGTCGGTGCCGGTCGCGAACGCGCGCGCCGACACGGAGCGGTTGAGCTGGTCGGCCTTGTCGTCGGTGTGCACGCGCACGTCGGAGAGGTCGCCGAGCGACGGGGAGAGGCGGCTGGCGACGCCGCTGTCGAGGCCGGTGCCCGCGCCGCGGGTCGAGTTGATCGCCGACTGGACGTCGGTGTGCACGGTGCCGTCGGCGTTGATGCCGGCGCCCTGCTCCGCCTCGCGTGCGAGCGGGCTGCGGCCGAGGGTCGAGGCGAAGGCCTGGTTGCCGACGTCGGAGGCGAGCCGCGCCATCGGCGAGCGTTCCTCGCGCTCGGGCTCCGGCTGCGGATCCGGGGGCCGGATCCGCTCGCGCGCGCCGAGCTGCTCCGCTTCTTCCTGCCAGCTCATCGGGGCGAATATCCCATGCCCGCACGCGGTTGCGCAAGGGGTGTTCGGGCATCCGGACGGGCGGGAATGCGGAGGCCGCCCGGGCCGTCCAACGACAGGTTCGCGTGCGCGCGCGAAGGGTCGGGGTCGAGGATGGGGGAGGACCCCGACGCGCGCGCCCGGGATCTGCGCGACCGTCACGGGATGACCATCACCTCCCCGCCCTCCCCGCTGGCCGCCGCGCTCCGCGCCGGCGGGTTCGTCGGCCAGGTCGTCGAGCCCGGCGACCCCGACTACGACGCCGCCCGCGCCGGCTGGAACGGCGCGATCGACCGCCGCCCGGCGGCGGTCGCACGCGCGACGGACGCCGACGATGCCGCCGCCGCCGTGCGCGCCGCGCGTGATGCGAACGTCCCCTGCACGATCCGCGGCGGCGGGCACTCCGTGTCCGGCCGTTCCGTGCGTGACGGCGCGCTCTGCCTCGACCTGCGCGCGCTGAACGCCGTCGAGGTCGACCCGGCGCGGGCCGTCGTCCACGTCGGCGGCGGCGCGCTGCTGAGCGAGCTCGACGCGGCCACGCAGGCGCACGGGCTCGCCGTCCCCGCCGGGCAGATCTCGCACACCGGGGTGGGCGGCCTCGCGCTCGGCGGCGGCGTCGGCTGGCTGATGCGCCGGCACGGGCTCACGATCGACTCGCTGCTCGCGGCCGACGTGGTGCTCGCCGACGGCCGGCAGGCGCGGGCGTCGGCGGACGAGCACCCGGACCTGTTCTGGGCGCTTCGCGGCGGCGGCGGGGACTTCGCGATCGTGACGCGGTTCACGTTCCGCGCGCACCCGGTCGGGCCGGTGCTGGCCGGGCCGATGATCTACCCGTGGGAGCGTGCCGGCGAAGCCCTGCGCGCGAGCCGCGACGTGATGGAGGCCGGCGCTCCCGACGAGCTGATGCTCTTCGACGTGCTGCTGACCGCGCCGCCGGAGCCGCCGTTTCCGCCCGAGCTGCAGGGCCGGCCCGTGGCGATCGTCGGCGTGTGCTGGTCCGGCGACCCGGCCGAGGGCGAGCGCGTGCTCGCCCCACTGCGCGCGAGCTGTCCGCCCGCGCTCGACCTCGTCGCCCCGATGCCCTACGTGGCGATGCAGTCGATGCTCGACGCGACTGCGCCGCACGGCTGGCGGTTCGCCGACCGGATGCACCACTTCGACGCGATCGGCGACGACCTCATCGACGCGCTCGTCGACGGGTTCGCGCGCGTGCCCTCGCCGCAGTCGCACATCGTGTCGGGCTGGATGGGCGGCGCGGTCGCTCGGATCGCGCCCGGCGCGACGGCGTTCGGCCATCGCAGCGCGGGTGCGTTCTCGTGGTTCATCGGGTGCTCGGGCGACGAGCCGGTCGACGCGGCCGCGGACTGGGTGCGGCGCCTCTGGGACGACACGGCGCCGTTCGCCACCGGCGGCGTCTACGTCAACGCGCTGCACCCCGGACGGCCGGTCCGGGACGCCTATGCCGACGCGGTGTGGGAGCGTCTGGTGGCGGTCAAGCGCCGGTACGACCCGGACGGCTTCCTGTCCGGCAACGGCATTCGCTAGATCCCCTCGCGGACGGCGTGCGCGGCCGCCTCGGCGCGGCTGCGCACGCCGAGCTTGGCCAGCACGCGGCTGACGTGGTGCTCGGCGGTCTTGGGCGCGATCACGAGCCGCCGGGCGATCTCCGCGTTGGAGAGCCCGGCCGCCACGAGCCGCAGCACCTCGCGCTCGCGCAGCGTCAGGTCGTCGCGCCCGCCGCGCGCCGCGCTGCGCCCGGCCGCGCCCAGGGTGCGCAGCAGCGCGGCGGCCTCGTCGGCGTCGCGGCGCGCGCCGAGGCGCTCGAAGGCGTCGCGGGCCGCGCGGGCGGACGCGAGCGCGAGCGGCGAGCCGCAGCCGGCCTGGACGGCCGCCAGCGCGAGCCGCGCCCGGCCCTCCTCGAGCGGGTACCCGAGCGCGGCGAAGCCGGCCGCGGCCGCTTCGAGCTCGCGGTCGGCGGCCGCGCCGTCGCCGCGCAGCGCGGCCGCGCGACCGGCGAGCAGCGCCGCGTGGGCGGCCAGGTCGTCCCGCGCCAGGTCTGCGGCGGCGGCCCGCAGCCGCGCGGCGACCGCGTCCACGGCCGCGAGCTCGCCCCCGGCCAGCGCGACCGCGCCGCGCAGGGCGAGCCGCTCGCAGTCCTCGCGCGCACCGCGGTCGAGCAGCGCCTGCGCGTGGGCGAGCTCACCCCGCTCCAGGCGCAGGCCGACCAGCCCGGCCAGCGCGGCCGGCTCGTCGTCGAGGCCGTCGAGCAGGCGCTCGGCCTCGTCGCTGCGGCCCTGGCGGAGCCGCAGCTCGGCGAGCACCGAGAGGGGCAGCACATGGCCGCGGCCGCGTGCGCGGTCCGCGCGGCGCGCCAGCGCCTCCGAGAGCACCCCCTCGGCGCGCTCCCAGTCACCCGCCCGCACGAGCACGGCGCCGTAGATCGCGCGACACCACGACTGCAGCGGGGTGTAGCCGCGCCGCTCGGTGAAGGCGATCACCGCTTCGCACCACTGCGCGGCGCGCGGTAGGTCGGCGAGGCCGTCGCACACCACGAGCGTGGTGCAGCAGGCGTCGCCGCACGCGAGCGGATCGCTCGACTCGCCGCCGAGCGCGACGGTCATCGCCTCGTCGAGGAGGCCGACACCCTCCCGGACCCGCCCCTGCCCGACGACGACCCGGCCCAGCTGCGCGAGCGCCATGCACTCCACGTCGGCGTCGGCGAGCGCATGCGCGACGGCAAGCCCGGCGCGCGCATGGCGCTCGGCGTCGGCCGGGTCGGCCGCCCGCTTGGCCTCCTCGATCGCCAGCCAGCCCAGCTCGGGCACGGTGCCCTGCCCTTCGAGGAGGCGCCGCGCCCGGGCCAGCCAGCCAGCGGCCGCTGCGTCCCGGCCCGCGATCCGCTCCTCGCCTGCCAGGTAGACGGCGAGCCGCGCCGCCGGGAGCGCTTGCCCGCGCCGGCGATGTGCCGTGTACGCCTCGCGGCGGCGCTCGATGCCGGCGTCGCGGTCGCCGAGCCACCACAGCGACTGCCCGAGACCGTCGAGCGCCTCCGGATCGGGGTCGTCCCCGAGCGCGGCGGCGAACGCGTCGCGCGCCGCGGCCCAGTCGGCACTGGCGAAGTGCCGCCAGCCGGCTTCGATGCCCTCCATGGGCGGATCCTGACGCTAGGTGGGCAGCAGCGCCAGGGCCGGCGTGAGCGTGAGCACGAGCAGCAGCCCGTCGGGTGCGCGCAGCCGCAGGCGGATCCGCTCGGGGGCCGCCCCCGGTCGGTAGCCGGCCGCCTCCGCGGCCACCCATCCCGTGAGGGCGTCGCACAGCTCGACGGGGCGCAGCTCCACGTCGGAGAAGCGGTCCACGGCCGCGCGGCCGGCGGCGACGAGCCGCGGCCCGGCGTCCAGCCCCGCCATCAGCTCGGCGGCCTCGCGCACGGCGGGCAGGGCGCGGAGGCGGTGCAGCGCGCGCTGGAAGGTCTCGCGCAGGCCCGGCGCGCCGGCCGCGGCACGCATCCACGTCGCCACGGCGACGAGCAGCACCGCGCGCAGCACGCGCTGCAGCGTCAGCTCCAGGCCCGCGCCGCTGAGCAGCCCGCCCGTCAGCGCGGCGAACGCGAGCAGCGCGGCCAGCACCAGCCCGAGCGGCACCGCATCGTGGTCGGGCCGCGAGAGCAGCCACGCCGGAACGAGCCAGGCGGTCACGCCGAGCAGCAGCGGCCACGCGGTGCTCGTGAGCAGCAGCGCGGTCGCGAGCAGCGCCGCGAGCACCACGGCGCGCGGATCGAAGCGGCCGGGCCGGGCGCAGGGCCCGGCGGCGGCGGGCGGCGGCCCGGCGGCGGGCGCCGCGGCGGGCGCGCCGGGCCACCTGCCGAGCGCCCGCCGGTACGCGGCCACCTGGACCGTGCTGTAGAAGATCGCCCAGACGAGCTGGAACGCGGCGGTCACCGCGAGCGCCCCGGCCGCGCCCCGCGGGGCGATCCCCAGCCAGCCCGTGAGCTTCTCGTAGGAGCCGGTGAACTCGTCGATCCCGCCGAGGATCACGTAGATGACGAGCCCGAGCACGACGGCGTAGTGCACGAGCCGCAGCGCGAGGCAGGCCAGCCACTCCGTCGCCGGGCGCGCGCCGCGGGCCTGGAGCGCGCCCATCGCCGGGGCCGTGATCGCCTGGGTGATCGGCGCGTTGATCCGCGCGGGCCCCATGACGGCGACGGTCTGGAGCATCGCCGCGAGCGCCGCGCCGTAGCCGCGCCGCCCGCCCTCGCCGTGGGCCACCCGTGCCAGCCCCATGCCGCCGCCGAGGGCGAGGAAGAACTGCAGCGACGGCGCCGCCCGGCTCGCGAGGAACGAGACGGTGGCGACGTGCGTCAGTCCCGTCGCGCGAGCTGGCATCCCATGATTATGGTTTCGCCTGCCAGCCGAGATGCTCGTTCCTCGCACTCGGCTTCGGCGACGTTGCCGCGGGCAGCAGGAGAACGCCGCCGCAGCGCGAATCCGGGGCCGATGGTTCTCCCTCCCGACCCGAGGAGTCTCGCCGTGACCGGCAAGGCCAAGGTCATCGCCTTCGCCAACCAGAAGGGCGGCGTGGCGAAGACCACCACCACGCTCAACCTCGCGGCCGCGTTCGTCGAGGAGGGCCATCGGGTGCTCTGCGTCGACATGGACCCGCAGGGCAACCTGACCATGTCGCAGGGCATCGACCCGGACTCGCTCGAGCAGTCGATGTTCGACGTGCTCGTCCACGACCTGCCGATCTCCGAGATCGTCCGCACCCGCGAGGTGGACGTCGCGTGCGCCTCGATCGACCTCGCCGGCGCCGAGATCGCGATGTCCACGAAGATCGGCCGCGAGCGCTCGCTGGACAAGGCGCTGCGCCCGGTCCGGTCCGAATACGACTTCATCTGCATCGATACGCCGCCGTCCCTGGGACTCTTGACGATCAACGCCCTCACGGCGGCCGACAAGGTGATCGTCCCCGTCCAGTGCGAGTATCTGTCGATGCGCGGCCTGATCCAGCTGCAGAACACGCTCTCCATGATCCAGGAGAACCTGAACCCGGACGTCGACATCGCGGGCATCCTGCCCACGATGGTCGACACGCGCACGCTCCACGCCAAGGAGGCGATCGAGATCCTCGAGGAGAACTTCGGGGATCGGGTGTTCGGCGCGCGCATCCGCAAGACGGTGCGGTTCGCCGAGGCGCCCGTGAAGGGCATGTCGGTGCTCAAGTACGACCCGAACGGCACGGCGGCCGACGCATATCGCCAGCTGGCGAAGGAGGTGCTCTCGAATGGGTAGCGGCAAGCGGGCGAGCATGCGCGAAGGACCCCTGGCCGCGCTCTTCCGCAAGACGGAGACCGAGGGCCTCGAGCCCCCCGCCGCGGAGGCCCCTGCCCCGCCGCCCGCGCCGGAGCCTGCGGCGGAGTCCCCGCGCGTGCCGACGCCGCAGGAGCGGCTGCGCCACGCGTTCTCCTCCGACCTGCCCGAGAACATCATGAGCCCGCCCGCGCACGACCCGGCGCCCCCGCCGGCCGCCGCGTCCTACTACCCGCCGCCCCCCGAGGCGATCGGCTCGCCGCAGCTGCGCGTGGTCGGCGTCGGCGGCGCCGGCGTCAACGCCGTCAACCGGATGATCGAGGCCGAGGTGGCCGGCGTGGAGTTCCTCGCCATCAACACCGACGCCCAGTCGCTCCAGCAGTCCGACGCGGACCTGACCCTGCAGATCGGCGCCGACCTGACGCGCGGTCTCGGCTCGGGATCGGATCCCGAGCGCGGCCGCAACGCCGCGATGGAGGACTACGACCGGGTCAAGGCCCTGCTCAAGGGCTCGGACATGGTCTTCATCACCGCCGGCGAGGGCGGCGGCACCGGCACCGGCGGCGCGCCGGTCGTGGCCCGCATCGCCCGCGAGCTGGGCGCGCTGACCGTGGGCATCGTCTCCAAGCCGTTCGGCTTCGAGGGCTCGCGCCGCGCGCAGGCCGCCGAGCAGGGCATCGAGGCGCTGGCCGACGAGGTCGACACGCTGATCGTCGTGCCGAACAACAAGCTCCTGTCCGTGCTCGACAAGCAGACGTCGATGATGGAGGCGTTCCGGGTCGCCGACGACGTGCTGCGCCAGGGCGTGCAGGGCATCTCGGACCTGATCACGCTCCCGGGCCTGATCAACCTCGACTTCGCCGACGTGCGCACGATCATGTCCGAGGCCGGCCCGGCGCTGCTGGGCATCGGCATGGGCCACGGGGAGAAGCGCGCGACGGACGCGGCGGCGCAGGCCGTCTCGTCCCCGCTGCTGGAGACGACGCTCGAGGGCGCGAAGTCGATCCTGCTGTCGATCACGGGCGGGAACGACCTGTCGCTGTGGGAGGTCAACGAGGCGGCGCAGGCCGTCGCCGACGCCGCGCACCCCGAGGCGAACATCATCTTCGGCGCCATGGTCGACGAGAAGCTCGAGGAGCAGGTGTGGGTCACGGTCGTGGCCACGGGCTACGGCGACGCCCCCTTCCCGCGCCGCGAGCGCGCCGAGGAGCGCGGCGGCCGCACGCTGCGCGAGCCGGCGGGCGAGCCGCGCGTCAGCCGCATGCGCCGGGACTCGCGGATCGACGTCGACGTGCCCGAGTACATCCCCAGGTTCTGAGCCGATGCGCGGCGTCGTCGCCGCGGGCCACCCCGTCACCGCTGCGGCCGGCGCGGACGTCCTCCGCGCCGGCGGCAACGCCGTGGACGCCGCGCTGGCGGCGATGTTCACCTCGTTCGTCGCCGAGCCGATGCTCACCGGGCTCGGCGCCGGCGGGTACATGCTGGCCGCCCCGCCGGGGGAGGATCCCGTGCTGCTCGACTTCTTCGTCGAGGCACCGGGCCGCGGGCTCGCCGCCGGCGCCGAGCACGCCCCGCTGCGCTCGGTCGACGTCGACTTCGGCGACGCCGTCCAGGTGTTCCACATCGGCGCGAGCGCGGCCGGGCCGTACGGCACGGCCTCGGGGGCGTGGACGGCGGCCGAGCGGTTCGGCCGGCTGCCGCTCGCGGACCTCGTGGCGCCCGCCGTCGGGCACGCGCGGCGCGGCGTCGAGGTCAACGAGCAGCAGGCGTACCTGTTCGAGATCCTCCAGCCGATCTGCGCCGCCACGCCGGAGTCGCGCGCGCTGTACCTGCCTGCGGGCCGCCCGCCGCGCATCGGCGAGACGCATCGCGATCCGGTGCTGGCCGACGCGCTCGAGCGGCTCGCCGCGGAGGGGCCGGCCCCGTTCTACACCGGCGACGTGGGCGCCGCCGTGTGCGACTGGATCGCCGAGCGCGGCGGCCTGCTCACGCGGGAGGACCTGGCCGCCTACGCGACGGTCCCGCGGACCCCGGTGCGCGTCCGCTACCGCGGCGCCGACGTGCTCACCAACCCGCCGCCCAGCGCGGGCGGCATCCTGCTCGGCCACGCGCTCGCGCTGCTCGAGCGCACGCCGCCGCCCCCGCCCGTCGCCGCGATCGTCGAGGCGATGGCCGCCGCCCAGGCGGAGCGGACGCCCGCCTTCCTCGCCGGGCTGCCCGACCCGGGCTTCCTCGAGCGCTTCGCGGCGAGCCGGCTGGGCGCGACGACGCACATCTCGGTCGCCGACGCCGACGGCTGGGCCTGCGCGGTGACGTGCACGAACGGCGAGGGCTGCGGCGAGGTCGTGCCCGGGACCGGCATCCACCTCAACAACATGATGGGCGAGCAGGACCTGTCGCCGTTCGGCTGGCACGCCCACCCGCCCGGCCGCCGGCTGCCGTCGATGATGTCGCCGACGATCGTGCTGGGCCCGGACGGGCTGCCGCGGCTCGTGCTCGGCTCCGCCGGATCGAACCGGATCCGCTCCGCCGTGCTGCAGGTGGTGATCGGCGTGCTCGACCACGGGCTCGAGGTGCAGGCCGCGATCGACGCCCCGCGCGTGCACTTCGAGGACGAGATCGCCTACGTCGAGCCCGGCGTCGACGTGGCCGGGCTCGAGGCCCAGGACCGCGCGATCGTGCGCTTCTCCGCACGCAACCTGTTCTTCGGCGGCGCCCAGGCGGTCCAGCGCGACCCGGCCACGGGAGCGCTCTCCGGGGCCGGCGACCCGCGCCGCGGCGGTGCCGTCGCGCACGCCTGAGGCTCAATGTCTCCCGCGCCCGACCGATTAACCCCAGGATGGCGGGAACAGGCGGAGAGCTCGCGGCTCAGCTGCGACACGAGCGGCTGCTCGACATGGAGTCGCGCCTCGGCGGCTTCCGCCGCCGCGCGTTCGCCGTGCTCGCCCTCGCGCTCGTCGCCTCGGGCCCCTGGATCGGCTTCTGGTTCCTGATCCCGCTCGCCGCCTCGCTCGTCGCCTCGATCGCCGCCGACCGGCTCGTGCGCACGCGCCGTCATGCGCACCGCTGGGCGGCCGTGGGCTGGGGGATCAGCGGCGTGATGATCGCGGTGAGCATCGCGCTCACCGGCGCGGACGAGTCGCCGGCCGTGATGTGGCTCGCGCTGCCCGCCGTGACGCTCGGGGCGCGCTTCGAGCTGCGCGGGGTGCTGTTCGGCGTCGGCTACCTCCTGGCCCTCCTGCTGCTCTCGACGATGGCGCTCGACCCGCAGGGGGTCCTCGACCGGCCCGACCACCTGATCTTCCCGATCGCACTGGTGATCGCGACCGCGATCTTCTCCGGCGCCACGCAGGCCTCGGACCGCGACCACCGCCGCGAGGCGGTGCTCGATCCGCTCACCGGGCTCCTCAACCGCTCGGCGATGCTCAACCGCTTCGCCGAGCTCGAGCAGCTGGCGCGCCACGGGGAGCACGCCTCGCTCGGGCTGCTGGTCGCCGACCTCGACCACTTCAAGCAGATCAACGACGCGCACGGCCACCTCGCCGGCGACGCCGTGCTCAAGGACGTGGGCTACGCCATGCGCAAGGCCCTGCGCGCGTTCGACCTCGTCTACCGGGTCGGCGGCGAGGAGTTCGTCGTGCTGCTCCCGGGCGCGGATCTCGCGCGCACGCTCGAGGTGGGCGAGCGCGTGCGCGAGGCGGTCGCCGCCCAGCGCACGGGCGACATCGCCGTGACCATGTCGGTCGGCGCGGCCGCCGCGCGCGGCGGCGGCGTCCGCTTCCTCGACCTCTACGGGGCGGCCGACGCGGCGCTCTACGCGGCCAAGCGCGACGGGCGCGACCGCGTCGTCGCGGCCGGCGCCTCTCCGCTCGTCTCCGTCTAGCCTCGGCGTCGCACGACCCGGAACGTCACGCGCAGCGGGCTCGAGGCGTTGCCGGCCGCGTCGAGCATGGTGATCGTGGCGCGGTAGCGGCCCGGCCGGAGCTTCCGCTTCGCCTTGGAGGCCTTGAAGGCGAGCGTGACCTGACCGGGTGCGACGCCGGGCTTGGTGATGGTCCGCACCGCCTTGAAGAACGTGCACGCCTTGCGCTTGCGGGTCTTGCGCGTCCTCGGACGGCAGCGTCCCTGCACGCGGCGGCCCCTGGTCGCCCTGGCGATGACGACCCGCGCGGTGCCTCCCTCCGACGTGGTGAACGTGAGGACGGCGCGCTTGCCGGCGACGATCGTCCTCCTGCTCAGGCCGGCCGCGCCGAGCACCGGCGCGATCGTGTCCGCGCCGCCGCCGCCGCCAGGGGGCGGCGGCGGGGGCGGGCCGCCGGGGACCGGGCGGGTCGTGACGACCGCGGTCGGCGGCGTGTCGATCTCGACGGCATGCGGCAGGAAGTTGTCGAGCCCGTCGGGCGTGAGGTCGTTGTTGACGTCGGCGGTGACGCGCATCCGCAGCGTGGAGCCGGCGTCCCCGGCCCGGATCGTGTAGGTGGGGCCGTCCTCCGGGTCCGTGCTCGCCACCTTCTGGATGTACGTGCACGAGCCGCCGCCGGCGTCGCAGCGGACCCAGCGCCGGAGGAAGTCCGTCGTCGGGTCCTGCCAGCCGCCGACGGAGCCGGCGAGCGTCTCGCCCACATACGCGTCGCCGGCGATCGAGGGCGCCTGCGACTTCGGCGTGCCGCCCGGCTGGTCGGGCGCGAGCGGGGCGCCGATCGCCGCCGGCGAGGACTCGACGTCGTAGGAGGCGGAGGAGAGGAGCTGGGTGGTGCCCGCGGCGTTCGTGCCCGTGACGCGCACCTTCAGCTCGCGCGTGCCGTCCTCGCGCTGGAGGGTGTAGCTGCGCTGCGTCGCGCCGCTGATCTCGTTGCAGTCCGTGCCGCTGCTGTTGCAGCGCAGCCAGCGGAACGACCTGCTGGTGGCCGGCGGGTTGAAGAACCCGTCGTTGATGGGCGGGTTCGGCGTGGTCCCGTCGTCGGCGTACATCGTGTCGCCGACCTTCGGGGCGGTGGTCTCGCCCGGCGAGAGCACGGTGATGTCCGGCGGGAAGATCTGGTTCGCGCCGGGGAGGTTGTCCGGATTCGGCGCCGTGGGGGCGGAGACCGCCGACGTCCGGCTCACCAGGTCGAACGTCGGCGCCGGGTTCGTCGCGGTGATCCTGACGCGGTAGCGGTACGCGGTGCCCTGGTCGGGCACGACGTAGGTCGACTCCTCGGCGTCGGCGATGGGCGCGCAGTTGTCCGCGTCCGTGCAGCGCTCCCACTGATACGCGTAGGAGATGACTGCGGTCCCGGTCCACGTGCCGTTGAGGGCCGAGAGCGTCTGGCCCTCGGTCGGCGTCGTGTCGGACAGCCGCGGGCAGGCGGACGTGGTGTTGCTCGGGTTGGGGTTGGGGCAGGTGGAGTCCGGCGGCTCGAAGCCGAGGAAGTAGCCGCCGTTGGACTGCGTCCCGGCGATCAGCCCGAACGCGCCGGCCCCCGGGATGACGGGCGCGGTGAGCGACCACATGATCACGTTGGAGGCGCCTGGCTCGATCAGGCCGTCCTGCGTCACCTGCCGCCAGCGCGGGGCGGGGGCGATGAGCGAGTTCGCGTGCAGCGCCTCCCACAACCCGTCCTCCGTCGCGGCGTAGAGGTGCGCGCCCTGGGTCGCGGTGAAGATCTGGAGGCCGCGCGCCCGCACCGCGCCGAGGCCCGCGTTGATCGGCGACCACGTCAGGCCGGCGTTGAGCGAGCGGTAGATGCCGTTGGAGCCGGTCGACGTGAAGAGGATCTGCGGCTTCTGGGGGTACGCCCACGTGGTGATCGGCGAGGCGCTGCCCGGGATGCCGTCGCTGATCCGCGTCCAGCTCGACCCCTGGTCGAGCGAGACGTAGACGCCGCTGCCCGCCGTCGCGTAGACCACCCCGGGGACGTTGGACGTGAGCCCGTAGACCGTCTCCCAGCTCGGCATCCCGTTCCCGGGCGCGGGCGGCTGCCACGTGCTCCCGCCGTCCGGGCTCTTGTAGACGCCGCCGGAGAAGACGCCCGCGAGCATCGTGCTCGAGCCGGTGAGGCTGAGCAGCGACTGGACGGACTGGTTGAGCTTCTTCGGGTTGCCCGGGTCGGCCTCGGGCCCCTGTGCCAGCGGCTGCCAGGCGCCGCCGGTCGACTTGTAGATGCCGTCGTCGGTGCCCGCGTGGACGGTCGTCCCGGTGGAGGACGTCAGGAGCGCGCGCACGTTGGTGATCAGGGGGTTCGGGAAGCCGCTGTTGAACGCGCTCCACGTCGCGCCGCCGTTCGTGCTCCTGAAGACCCCGCCGCCCTCGAGCCCGGCGTAGACGACGTTCGGCGGCGTGCCGTACGCGATCGCGCGCACCCACTGGGCGCCGCTCGCGGCGTTCAGTCCCGGCAGGCCGTACCACTGCGACGGCGGCGCGGGGATGGCGGCCCGGGCGCTCGGGGCGAGCGCGCCGGCGACAAGAGCGACGGCGACGAGCAGGGCACAGCGGCGGGGGGTCATGGCGCGACCCTAGTCCGGCGTCGGCGCTGCGCAGCGAGCGGCTGGACGGGTGATGGAGACGGAGCCCGTCCGCGCCTACCGCGGCCGCGACACGATGTCGAGCTGATCGACGAGCCCGGAGAGGGCGAGCACGCGCAGCACCTCGCCCTCGCCGCACAGGAGCATGAAGCCCGCGCGCCGGCGGCGGGCGTGCTCCCGCGCCTGGAGGATCAGCCGCACGCCGGTCGAGTCGATGAACGTGACCGCCCGGAGATCGAGCACGAGCTGGTCGCCCGCCGCGAGTTCGAGCGCGACGAGGCGCGTCCGCGCCGCCGCGACGCTGGAGATCTCGAGCTCGCCGGCGAGCTCGAGCGTCACGGGCTCGCGCCCCGGGGTCCTGGCCGCGGGCTCGTCCATGGCCACGTTGGTGCCCCGGGTCAGGCGAACTGACACGGATTGGACACTGCGTTCCGCGCGCGTGTGCTTCGCTACAGGGCATGACCACCACCGCGCTCGAGACCGTCGCCCACTGGATCGGGGGCGAACGGCTGCACGAGGCCTCGCGCTACGGCGAGGTCACCGATCCCGCCACGGGCGCCGTCACGCGGCGCGTCGCCTTCGCGAGCTCCGCCGACGTCGACCGCGCGGTCGCGGCCGCGACCGCCGGCTTCGCGGCGTGGAGCACGATCTCGCTGACCAAGCGCGCGAACGTGATGTTCCGCTTCCGCGAGCTGCTCGCCGCCGGGGCCGGCGACCTCGCGAGGGTCATCACGGCCGAGCACGGCAAGACGGTCGACGACGCGCGCGGCGAGGTCCAGCGCGGCCTCGAGGTCGTCGAGTTCGCCTGCGGCGCGGCGCACCTGCTCAAGGGCGAGGCGTCCGAGCAGGTCGCCGGCGGCGTCGACTCGCACTCGCTGCGCCAGCCGCTCGGCGTCTCCGTCGGCATCACGCCGTTCAACTTCCCCGCGATGGTCCCGATGTGGATGTTCCCGCTCGCGCTCGCGTGCGGCAACGCGTTCATCCTCAAGCCGAGCGAGAAGGACCCGTCCGCGTCGCTGATGATGGCGGAGTGGCTCGCCGAGGCGGGCCTGCCGGACGGCGCGTTCAACGTCGTGCACGGCGACAAGGAGGCCGTCGACGCGCTGCTCACGCATCCCGGCGTCGCCTCCGTCTCCTTCGTCGGCTCGACGCCGATCGCCCGCTACGTCTACGAGACGGGCACGTCGCACGGCAAGCGCGTGCAGGCGCTCGGCGGCGCGAAGAACCACGCCGTCGTGATGCCCGACGCCGACGTCGAGATCGCCGCCGACGCGATCGCCTCCGCGGCGTACGGCTCGGCCGGCCAGCGCTGCATGGCGATCTCCGCCGCGGTGGCCGTCGGCCCCGCCGGCGACGCCCTCGCCGCGGCGCTCGAGGAGCGCGTCGACGCCGTCCGCGTCGGACCGGGCGCCGAGCCCGGCACCGACATGGGGCCGCTCGTGACCGGCGCCGCGCGCGAGCGCGTGCTCTCCGCGATCGAGGCCGGGGTGGGCGAGGGCGCCGAGCTGCGCCGCGACGGCCGCACGGTCGCGGTCGAAGGGCACGACGACGGCTTCTGGGTCGGCCCGACGCTGTTCGACCGGGTCACGCCCGAGATGTCGGTCTACCGCGACGAGATCTTCGGGCCGGTGCTCATCGTGTTGCGCGCGGACACGTTCGACGAGGCGCTCGAGCTGGTCAACGCCAACGAGTACGGCAACGGCGCCGCGATCTTCACGAGCGACGGCCGCACGGCGCGCGAGTTCGAGCACCGCGTCCAGGCGGGCATGGTCGGCGTCAACGTGCCGATCCCGGTCCCGATGGCCTACTACTCGTTCGGCGGCTGGAAGCACTCGCTGTTCGGCGACCTGCACGTGCACGGGCGCGAGGGCATGCTGTTCTACACGCGCGGCAAGGTCGTCACGGAGCGCTGGCCGGAGCAGCGCAGCGGCGCCGACTACGGGTTCCCCACCCACAAGTGAGGCCCGTTGCGGTCGTCTTCGACTGCGACGGGACCCTGGTCGACTCGGAGCCCCTCGCCCGTGTGGCGTGGGACCGGTCGCTGGCGCCGTACGGCCATGCGATCGACGATGGGGAGTACGCCGGGCTCGTCGGGCTCCCGTTCGTGCGCGTGCACGGGCACTTCGCGGAGCGGATCCCCGGCCTGGCCGGCCCCGATGCCCTGCTGGCGGCCTACACCCGTGAGCTGTTCGCGCTCTACGACGCCGCGCTCGTGCCGTTCGCCGACGCGCTCGAGACCGTGGCGGCGCTGCGCGGCCGCGGCGTCGCGGTCGCGGTCGCCTCGTCGTCGCCGCGGGTGCGGCTCGATCGCACGCTCGCGCGCGTGGGGCTCGACGGCGCGTTCGCCGTGACCGTGGCCGGGGACGAGGTGGAGCGCGGCAAGCCCGCGCCCGACATGTTCCTCGCCGCCGCCGCGGGCCTGGGCGTCGCGCCCGGGGCGTGCGTCGCGGTCGAGGACTCGGGTCCGGGCGTCGCCGCCGCGCTCGCGGCGGGGATGCGCACGGTGGCGATCGCGCGCGACGGGGTCGCGGACGGCGCGTTCGCCGGCGCGCACGCGGTGCTCGCGCGGCTCAGCGCCGACGCCGTGCTCGGGGCTGGCATCGCGCAGGGGCCGCGGTGACCGCTGAACACGACTTCGAGCAGCCGTTCCGGACCGACGTCGCCTACTACGAGGACCGCGCCCACGGCATCGCCTCCGTCAAGGACGTCAGCGTCGCCGAGGCGCGCCGCGACCTCGCCGCCCGCCACGGCTTCGCGTCCTGGCGCGCGCTGCGCCGCCACGTCGAGGCGATGGCGTCCGGCGAGGTGCCGCCCACGCCGTTCGTGCTCGCCTACCGGGCCATCGAGGCCGACGACCGCGAGGCGCTCGCCGCGCTCCTCGACCGGTTCCCCGAGCTGGTCGCGCAGCGGGGCACCAACGGCAACGACCTGCTCGGCATGGCCGGCGACCGCGCGCTCGTCCCGCTGCTGCTCGAGCGCGGGGCGGATCCCAACCGCGGCAACGACTACGGCTGGACGAAGCTCCACCAGGCCGGGTACGCCGACGACCGCGACCTGGCCGAGCTGCTGCTCGCCGCCGGGGCGCGCACCGACCTCTCCGCTCGCGGCGACGGCGGCACCCCGCTGATCGCCGCGCTCTTCTGGGGCCACCGCGACGTTGCCGGCCTCCTCGGTCGCGAACCCGGCAACCT
This sequence comes from uncultured Solirubrobacteraceae bacterium, assembly GCA_963827335.1. GTDB lineage: Bacteria > Actinomycetota > Thermoleophilia > Solirubrobacterales > Solirubrobacteraceae > DASQMT01. The sequence goes on along the minus strand of CAWHAP010000015.1, from coordinate 25,437 downwards.
GCGCGTCGCGGCCGGCCTCGGCGACCTGCCCATGATCCGCAGGCTCGCCGGCACGCGGCAGGCCGGCGCGCACCGCGGCTTCTACCGGCCCCACGGCGGCTTCCCCGCCTGGCAGCCCACGGACGACCCGCAGGAGGTCCTCGACGAGGCGCTCGTCTGGGCCGCCAAGGCGGGCCGCGTCGAAGCGATCCGGCTCCTCGTGGAGCTCGGCGCGCGCGTCGCAGCCGACGTCTACCGCGGCACCCCGCTCACCTGGGCCGCGGTCAACGGCCGCACCGACGCGATCCGCGCGCTCGTCGACCTCGGCGCCGACCCCGACCAGCGCGCGACGTTCGGCGGACCGGGCCACGGCCAGGGCGTCACCGCCATCCATCTCGCCGCCCAAGCCGGACGGCGCGACGCCGTCGTCGCCCTCCTGGAGCTCGGAGCCGACCCGCTCGTCGTCGACGAGCTCCACGGCGGGAACGCGCTCGGCTGGGCGCGCGCCGGCTGCCACCCGGAGCTCGCCGAGCTGCTCCCCTGAGCGCTAGGCCGGGCGCGTGAGCGTCAGCCGCCAGCCCGCGCCGTCACGGTCCGCGGCGAACCCGCAGCCCGCGTCGAGCGCCACCGCGGCCACGTCGATCGGCGCCTCGGGGTCGGTCGCGAGCACGACGAGCGTGCCGCCCGGCGGCACGGCGGCCAGCGCCCGGCGCGCCTTGACGGCGGGCAGCGGGCAGGCGAGGCCGCGGGCGTCGAGCGTCGTGTCCATACGATCTGAACCGGCATGATCGCCGTCATCCTCTCCTCGGGCAGCCTCGAGCGCCTCCACACCGGGCTCGCGCTGCTCGTCTCCACCGCCGCCGAGGGCGAGCCGGCGCTCGGGCTCGCGTCGTTCGGCGCGCTCGAGGCGCTGCTCGACCCGGAGCTCGAGGCGCGGGCGCTGCGCCCGGAGGCGACACCGGACCTGAGCGAGGAAGGACGGCGCACGTTCGCGCGCACGCTGGCCGAGCTGCGCGACACGGCCGCCGAGCTGCCGGCGTGCCGGATCTGGGCCTGCGCGGCGGCGATGGAGACGACCGGCGCGGAGCGCGGCGAGGTCGAGGCGCGGCTGGCCGGCGTGCTCTCGACCCCGCGCTTCCTGCGCGAGGCGGGCGACGCGCGGCTGGTGGTCGTCTGATCCGCGCCGGGCTCGTCCTGCTCGCGCTGCTGGTCGCCGGCTGCGGGTCGCGCCCGCCCGACCTGTTCGTCGTGGAGCGCAGCGGCGCGGACCGCAACGCGAACGTGCGGCTGCTCGTCTCCGACGGCGGCACCGTGCGGTGCAACGACGCCGAGCATCCGCTCGACGCCGACCGGCTGCTGACGGCCCGCCAGCTCCTGCGCGACCTCGAGCCGCAGGCCGAGCTCGGCCTCGAGCTGCCGCCCGGCCCGGGCACGCAGCTCAGCTACCGCGCGTCGATGGAGGGCGGCTCGGTCGCCTTCTCCGACCGCTCCGAGGACGTGCCGGCCACGTTCCAGCGCCTCGCCGCGTTCACGACGGACGTGACCGAGCGGGTCTGCGGCATCGAGCGCTAGCGGGTAGCCTCGCGCCATGGCCGCCGCCGACCGCCTCCTCTCCGCCGTCAAGGAGGGCGACGCCGCGGCCGTGGAGCGGATCCTCGCGCGCGAGCCCGAGCTGGCCGGCGCGCTCGAGGACGGGATCCCGGCCGTGCGGCTCGCGCTCTACCACCGCCAGCCGACCGTGCTGGAGGCGCTGCTCGCCGCCCAGCCGCCGCTGGACGCGCTCGACCTCGCCGCGCTCGGCTGGGCGGACGACCTGCGCCGCGCGGTCACCGCCGACCCCGAGCTCCTCGCGCGCCGCGCCGCCGACGGGTTCACGGCGCTGCACTACGCGTGCTTCTTCGGCGGCGCCGCCGCCGTGGCCGTCCTGCTCGAGGCGGGCGCGTCGCCGAACGAGCCGGCCGCGAACGACGCGCACGTGCGCCCGCTGCACTCCGCCGCCGCGGCGCGCGACGCGGAGGCGGCGCGCCTCCTGCTGGAGGCGGGCGCCGACCCGGACGCGCAGCAGGCCGGCGGGTTCACGGCGCTGCACGCGGCCGCGCAGCACGACGACGAGGCGACCGCCGGGGCGCTCCTGCGGTTCGGCGCCGACCCGGCCCTGCGCACCGACCAGGGCGCGGACGCCGTGGCCCTCGCGCGCGCGGCGGAGTCGGTCGCCGTGCTCGCGCTGCTCGGCGCCTGACGCACGGCGCGACGCCGCGCAGCCGACCGGCCCGCGATCTCAGGCGGCCGGGAAGCGCGCGCGCATCCACGCCTCCCACCCGGGCAGCTCGCGGACGGCGGCGAGCGCCCCCGCGTCCCCGTAGAGGCACAGCTGGACCGTCGCGGTCGCCGCCCGCCCCCACGCGCCGATGCTCGCCAGCCCCGGGGCGGGCTCCTCGACGCGCAGCAGCACGTGACCCTGCCAGCGCCCGCGGGCGACGTGCTCGACCGACCCCGCGAGCGCCGGCGCGCCCGTGCCCGCGGTCGCCACCCGCGTCCCGGGTGCGGCGCCGTCGATCCCGAGTGCCGCGGCGAGCGCCGCGAGGCCGTCCGCCCACGACCCCCCCGCGTCGGCGTAGACGCGCAGCCAGGTGCCCTCCTCGCCCGCGAAGTGCGCGCGGTGCAGCCGCAGGTTCTCGAGCGCGACCTCCATCGCCTCGGTGAAGCCCTCGATCTCCTCGTCCCAGGCGGCGCCGGTGGGGAACCCGCTGGTGACCATGCGCACGCGGCACGTGCCGCCCGCCTGCGCCTCGACCGTCCACTCCGTCGCGAGCACGGTGGGCTCGGCGCCCTCGGTCGACCACGTGGCCTCCTCGACGTAGCGCCGCGGCGGCTCCCACTCCCGGATCGTGGCGTCGCCGCCCGCGCCGGCGCCCATGTCGTAGGTCATGCGGCCGCCCTCGCGCTCCTCGAGCTCGGTGGGATGCAGCCAGGCGGTGATGCCGGGGCCGCTGGCGATCGCCGCCCAGACCTCCTCGGGCGTGCCGGCGACCTCGATCTCGAGTTCGATCGAACGGGACCGGTCGTCGGTCATGGGAGCTCCTCGGGGGTCGGGATCGGATGGGCGGCGACGAGCAGCCGGTGCGGCCGGCCGCCGGGCGCGCCCGCGTCGTGGTAGCGGGCGGCGAGGGCCGTGACCGCGGCGCCCAGCTCGCGCGTGAACGCGGCGCGCTCGTCGGGCGAGCGGAAGCGGATCTCGGTGTCGATCGCGAGCGCGGCCAGGCGCTTGTCGTCGCGCTCGGCCCGCCGGGCGAGCTCGGCGACCTCGCGCACGACCCGGCCCGCGAGCGCGATCAGGTAGCGCGCGGAGAGCCGGTCGGCCCGGCCGGGGTCGGACGACGCGGCGCCGAGGGCGCCCGGCGAGACGATGTAGGAGGCGGCGGTCGCGACGAAGATCCGCTCCGTGATCCCGCCCCAGGCGCGCTCCTCGACGAGCCGGACGAGGCCGTGGGCCTCGAGCGCGCGCAGGTGGTAGTTGACCTTCTGGCGCGGGAGCGCGACGCGCTGGGCCAGCGCCGCGGCCGACGCGGGCTCGGCGAGCGCGGCGAGCAGGCCCGCCCGGATCGGGTCGAGCGCGACCACGGCGGCCGCGGGGTCGTCGATCACCTCCACGTCGAGCACGCCCTCCAGGGAAGCATTGACAAACATTGTTGTCAAGCCTGCCGTTGTGCGTGAGGCGGCCCGCGGGCTAGGCTCCGTCGAGCCGGAGCCGCCGTGGACCAGCAGAACGAGTCACCCCTCCACCAGCCCGAGGTCAGCGCGGCGCCCGCCGCGCCGCTCGCCGCGCCCGCGGCCGTGCCGCGGGTCGCCGGCTTCGCCGCCGCGATGGGCAACCAGGCGTTCGGCGGCTACGTCGCGCGCGTCACCGCGCCGGCGCACGTCCGGCCGGCGGCGCTCGCGGTCGCGCGCGACCCCGATCCCGACGCCGCCGAGCTGGTCAAGGAGCGCCACCGCACCATCGCCCAGAGCCTGATCGGCAACCCGCTCACCGCCGCGGCGGAGCAGCTGCGCGGGGCCGCGGCGCCGGACCCGCGCCTGTACACGTCGATCGCGCGGCGCCTCAAGGCCGCGCGGGGAGCGTTCTCGGCGCTCAGGTTCCCCGGCGACTCGATCCCCGGCAAGCGCGTCACGATCGCGCAGGCCGAGCTCGACGTGGCCATCGCGATGGCGGAGGCCGAGGCGAGCAAGCACCCAGAGCAGCTCGTGCGGATGCACTTCGGCCGGAGCCTCGGCCAGTGCCAGACGCTCTCGAAGACGCTGCCCAAGCCGACGGAGGACGAGCCGGAGGACAAGCGTGCGGTGATGCGCGACGCCGTCTGCCCCGCGATCACCGCCGCGATCATGGATCTGCCGCCGATCGTGCGCGACGAGGCCACGGTGGACGACTGGAACGGCTTCGTCGCCGCCCACGCGAGCGTGCCCGAGCAGATCCACGCCGTGGCCGGCGACAAGGGCGTCAAGCCCGCCGTGGAGTTCCAGTCCGGGCTCGAGATCGTCCGCCTGTGGACCATGCCGCCCAAGGAGCGCGCCGCGGCGATCGCGGCCATGATCGACGACGTCGTGCGCCAGGTGACGTCGCTCGACACGGACCCGGCCCAGGACCCGGACCCGGATCCCTCCGCGGACCCGTCCGCTGATCCGGCCCCGCCCGACCCGGCCCCGGCGCCCGACCCGGCGCCGTCGCCCAACCCGCTGCCGCCGCCGCCCCCGCCGCCGATCCAGTCGCCGCCGTCCGTGCCCGCCGCGCCCGCCCCCGCGCCGGGCGGCGCGCCCGCCGCGCCGGCGGCGCCGCCGGTCCCGGTGCCGTGACCGACCCGGCCGACCGCGCCGCCGCGCGGACCGCCTGGGGCGAGGCGCACGCCGCCGCTGTGGCGCTGGTCGCCTCCGAGCGCCTCGGCCCCGAGCTGACGGAGACACTCGCCGTGGCGGTGGTGCCGCAGCTCGCCGCCACCCTCGCCGACCTCGACGAGGACGTGCCGCTCGACGTGATCGCCGGGCTCTCCGCGCCGCTCGGCGAGGGCGTCGCCGCGCTGGCGGGGCCGCTCGGGCTCGCGCCCGCGCTCAAGCCGCTGCACGCGCACGTCGTGCGCGGCATCGCGGTCCTCAGTCCCCGAAGTGGACCTTCCCGTTCGAGCGCGCCCGCGCCTGGGCCCGCTCCACGAAGTCCAGCCGCTTGATCGCGCCGCGGAACAGGCGGGTCACGAGCTTGAGCCGGGCGGTCTCGGAGCGCAGGTCGAGCAGGCCCTGCTTGGCCTCGAGCCCGAACTCGACGGTCGCGGCCATCTCGTAGGCGGACATCGCGCCGATCTCGACGGGGTCCGGCGTGCGGTCGGTGGCCTGCGCGACGAGCGACGCGTAGATCGCGTGCGCCTCGTCGGCCGCGGTGGCGTCGAGGTCCTCGGTGCGGTCCTCGAGGAACTCGATCGTGCCGGCCGGGTACGCGAGCTCCTCCTGGCGCGCCTCGATCCGGAACGCGCGCGTGCCGCGTGCGACGAGGTTGAGCCGGCCGTCCGGCATGCGCTCGAGCACCTCGGCGATCTCGCACGCGCAGCCGATCGGGCGCAGCCCGTCGTCGGCGACCCAGACGATCCCGAACTCGCCCTCCTCCTCGAGGACGCGCGCCATCATCGTCTTGTAGCGCTCCTCGAAGATGTGCAGCGGGATCAGCTCGCTCGGGAGGGCCACGAGGCCCAGCGGGAAGAGCGGGAAGTCGCGCACCAGCGGCGCCATCACCAGAGCCTAGATGACCCGTGCCGTCCGGCGTGACCTCGGCGCGGCGCCGCGCCGTACCCGTGGGGAATGGACACCGCGATCGTCTGGTTCCGCCGCGACCTGCGCGTGCACGACCACCCGGCGCTCACGGCCGCCCACCGCGAGGCCGACCGTGTCGTGCCCGTGTTCGTGCTCGACCCGCGGCTGCTCGACGCGGGGCGCTTCCCCTCCCGCAACCGCGCCTGGTTCCTGCTCGCCGCGCTGCGGGAGCTGCGCGACGCGCTGCGCGAGCGCGGCGGCGACCTGCTCGTGCGCCGCGGCAGGCCCGAGGACGTGCTGCCGCGGCTGGCGCGCGAGACGGGCGCGGCGGCGGTCTACTTCGCCTCGGACGTGTCGCCGTTCGCGATGGGCCGCGACCGGCGCGTGGTCGCCGCGCTCGGGGACGTCGAGGCACGCCGCACCCCCGGCAACTTCGTCGCCGACGTCAACGCGCCGCGCACGAAGGACGGGCGGCCGTACGCCGTCTTCAGCCCGTTCCACCGCGCCTGGGAGCAGCTCCCGCGGCGCGAGGTCCACGGTGCGCCGCGGGCGCTGCGCGTGCCCGCCGGCCTGGACGCGGGCGAGATCCCGGCGGGCCCGGAGCCCGATGCCGCCGAGCCGTTCCCGCCGGGGGAGCGGGCCGCGCGCGAGCGGCTGGCACGCTGGCTCGCGGGCCCGATCGAGCGCTACGCCGACCGTCACGACCGCCTCGCCGGCGGCACCTCGGAGCTCTCGCCCTACCTGCACTTCGGCTGCCTCTCGGCGCGGGAGACCGAGCAGCGGGCGCGCGACAAGGGCGGCAAGGGCGCGGGCGCGTTCGTGCGCCAGCTCGCGTGGCGCGACTTCTACGCCCACGTCCTGCTCCACCACCCGGCCAACGCGCGCGGCGCCTACAAGGCGCAGTTCGACCGGCTCGAGTGGGCGGACGACGACGACGCCCTGGCGGCCTGGTGCGAGGGCCGCACCGGCTACCCGGTGGTCGACGCCGCGATGCGCCAGCTCCTGCACCACGGCTGGATGCACAACCGCGGGCGCCTGATCGCCGCCTCGTTCCTGACGAAGGACCTGCACCTCGACTGGCGGCTCGGCGAGGCGCACTTCATGCGCCACCTGCTCTGCGGCGACGAGGCGCAGAACAACGGCAACTGGCAGTGGATCACGTCGATCGGGGTCGACCCCGCGCCCTACTTCCGGCGGCTCTACAACCCGATGACCCAGCAGGAGCGCCACGACCCGGACGGCGCCTACGTGCGCCGCTGGTGCCCGGAGCTGCGCGACGTGCCGCTCGAGAAGCTCGCGGCGCCGTGGACGATGGACGACGACGAGCAGGCGGCGGCCGGCTGCGTCATCGGCCGCGACTACCCCGCGCCGATCGTCGATCACCGGCGCGAGCGCGAGCGGGCGATCGCGCGCTACCGCGCGGTCACCGGCTGAGCGCGGCCGCGGTACCGTTGCGGCCCCGATGGCCGACCTCTACGTCCAGCGCGACCAGCCGCCGGGCGTCCCGCCGCTCCACCTGACGGGCGAGCGGACGCTGCCGGACGTGCCGGAGGAGAACTACTGGTACCGGCGCCACCTCGCGGTCTACGAGTGGATCGCGCAGCGCGTGCACGGCCGGCGCGTCGTCGATCTCGCCTGCGGCGAGGGGTACGGCAGCGCGGTGCTCGGCCGCACGGCCGCGTCGGTCGTGGGGGTCGACGCCAACCCGGACGCCCACGAGCACGCGCGGTTGAAGTACTCGGGCGGCGCGGTCACCTTCGAGCGCGACATGATCGAGACCTGGACGGGCGACGTGGACTGCGTCGTGTTCCTGCAGACGATCGAGCACGTGCAGGACCCCGACGCCGTGCTCGTCCGGCTGCGCGACCTGATCGGCCCGGGCGGGGTGGCCTACGTGTCGACGCCGAACGTGCTCACGCTCGCCCCGGCCGGAGCGGAGCGCTCCGGCAACCCGTGGCACGTGCGCGAGTACCGACCCGAGGAGTACCGCGGCCTGTGCGCGCGCCACTTCGCCCAGGTCGACCTGCTCGGCCTCTTCCACGCGCGCAAGCTGCGCCTCCACCAGCTCGCGATCGAGCACGCGGGCTGGGACGCGGTGCACGCCCGGCTGCGCCTCACCGGGCCGTTCTACGACCGCTTCACCCCGGCCATCGCGACGCGCGACTTCCGCCTGCGGCGCGGCGACCTGCGCGGCGCGCTCGACCTGCTCGCGGTGCTGCGCCCATGAGCCGGCCGGCGCCCGGGGCGCTCGCCCTCGTGCTGCACACGCACATGCCCTACGTGGAGGGCTTCGGCACGTGGCCGTTCGGCGAGGAGTGGCTGTGGGAGGCGATCGCCTGCTGCTACCTGCCGCTCGCCGACGCGCTCGACGCCGCGCCGGGGCGGGTGACGCTGTCGGTCACGCCGGTGCTGGGCGACCAGCTCGAGGCGCCCGGCGCGCTCGCGCGCTGCGAGGCGTTCCTGCGCGAGGTCCGGCCCGAATCGCACCGCCGCGACGTCGCGCTGACGCGCGACCCCGGGGAGATCGCCGCGCTCGAGTACTCCGCGGCGGCCTACGCGCGCGCCGCCGGCGCGCTCGCCGCGGGCGACCTGCCCGCCCGGCTCGCGGCGCATGCGACGTGGACGTCGGCCGCGACCCATCCGATCCTCCCGCTCCTCGCCACCGCCGGCGGCGTACGGCTGCAGCTGGCGACGGGCATCGCCGCGCACCGTGCGCGGTCGGGCGGCTGGGGCGGCGGGCTGTGGCTGCCGGAGTGCGCGCACGCCCCCTGGCTCGACCCCCTGCTCGAGGAGGCGGGGGTGCACGCCGCGTGCGTCGACCTGACCGACGTGCTCGGCCGCGGCGCCGAGACGCAGCTGCGCCCGCTGCGGTCGCCGGCCGGCCCGCTGCTCGTGCCGCTCGACCGCGCGGTCCTCGACCTCGTGTGGAGCGACGGCGGCTACCCGTCGCGCGGGGCCTACCGCGACACGCGTGCGCTGACCGAGCACCGCCACCAGGCGTGGTCGGTCGACGGCCCGGCCTACGAGCCCGAGCCGGCGCGTGAGCAGGCGCGGGCCGACGCCCGCGACTTCGTGGCGCGCGCCGCGGCGCGGGTGCGCGACGGCGGCCTGTGCGTCGCCGCCTTCGACACCGAGCTGCTCGGCCTGCACTGGCACGAGGGGGTGACGTGGCTGGCCGCCGTGCTCGAGGAGGCGGACCGGACCGGTCTGCGCATCGCCCCGCTCGACGAGCTGCTCGCCGAGGCCGACCCGGCGCCCGCCCCGGAGCTGCCGGTCACCTCGTGGGGGACTCCGCGGACGCTCGCGACGTGGAGCGGCCCCGCCGCCGGCGGCCTGGCCTGGCGGCAGCGCGCGGCCGAGCTGCGGGCGATCGCGGCCATGCCGGACGTGCCCGACCGGGCGCTGCGCGAGCTGCTCGCCCTGCAGTCGTCGGACTGGGCGTTCCTCACGACGTTCGCGACCGCCGGCGACTATCCGGCCGAGCGCGCGGACGGCCACGCGGCGGCCTTCGCCGCCGCGCTCGCCGACCCGGACGGGCCGCCGGCGGAGCTGCGCGGGCTGGCGCCGCAGCTCGCGCGCGCCGCGCTCGCGATGCCCTGATCGATTTCTGACGGCGCGGCCGCCGGGCCCGGCTGCACACGCAAGGTTTCGGCCGGGCGGCCGATCATTCCGTCCGGGCGGGCCGTATGCTCTCCCGCTGCAGTGCCCAGAACGAGCCGAGTCCCCGCCGCGCGTGCGGAGGGGAGCGGGGGACCCAGAAGGAGCCGGAAACGGCTCCACGGGGCGAATCGCCGCCGGTGTGCGGCGTAGCGCAGGTCAACAGCGCGAGCCCGACAGCTAACCCCGTAGGCGTGATGACCAGCGAGGTTCCTTCGTGCCGACAACCGATCTGTCCTCTCCAGAGCCCTGGCTCGCGTCCGGACGGCGCTCCCGTGCGCGCCGGGCCGGCGCGGTGCGCAAGCTGCGCCGCATGCGCGGCCGCCGCAGCGCGATCGCCGTGGTCGGGCTCTCCCTTGCGCTCGCCGGCGGGGCGACGGCGCATTCCACGTCGACGTCCGCGTCGCGCGCCGTCGCCAAGGGCGTCGACGTCGCCGCGGTCCAGCGCGCCCTCGGCGTGCCGGCCGACGGCGTGTTCGGGCCGCAGACGCGCAGGGCGGTCCGCCGCTTCCAGCGCGCCAACGGGCTGACCGTCGACGGCGTCGTCGGGCCGCAGACGCTCGCGGCGCTCGGCGTGAGCGCCGGCCAGGCGCGCAAGCAGTCCAACGGCTCGCTGCTGGAGCGCATCGCCGAATGCGAGTCCGGCGGCGACCCGACCGCGATCTCGGCCGACGGCCGCTACCGCGGCAAGTACCAGTTCTCGCGCGCCACCTGGCGGGCGATGGGCGGGACGGGCGATCCCGCCAAGGCGCCGGAGTCCGAGCAGGACAGCCGCGCCGCCGCGCTCCTGGAGGAGCGGGGCACCGCACCCTGGCCCAACTGCGCCTGAGGTCCACGAGCTCCCGGGCAGGGGAGACGCGATCCGGGGCGGCGGGGGGACGCCGCCCCGGCATCGCCGCTCGGCGTCGTCCGTGGGCGCGAGCGGCGGCTTCCACGCGCTCGATTGTCGGCTTGGGTGTCATATGGACCCCCAAGCCGACAATCACCCTGGCGGAGGCGGCGACAATCGCACGCCACCACCCCCGGACCCATCCCCTCAATGCGGGAGTTGACGTTCGCCTGGGCCGCCCCTCGCGCCGCGCGGCTTCACCGCGCGTCGGGGCCGCCGCTCACTCGGACGGCAGCCGCAACCGGATCGCGCCGCGCGCGGCGTCGAGGTCGACGACCTCACCGCGCTGCGTCACCTCGAGCCGCCCCTCCGCCACGAGCGCGCGCGCCGCATCCCGCACCGGCGCCATCAGCGGCCGGAAGCCGTCGTCGCCGCCGAGCGCGCGGGCCGCGTCGCTCGGGCAGATCGTCTTCCCCGGCCCGCGCGCATCCAGCAGCCGGAGGATCGCCGCCTCGGCGTCGGCGCGGCTCACCGCCACCGCAGCCGCTCCGGCGCGTCGCGCGTCCGCAGCCGGCGAGCCGGCGCGCCCGCGACGACCGCGTTGTCGGGCACGTCCTTCGTGACGACGGTGTTCGTCCCCACGATGCAGTTGTCGCCCACGGTCACGCCGCGCAGGATGCACGCGCCGTAGCCGATCCAGCAGTTGTGGCCGACGTGCACGTCGCGCTTGTAGATCCCCTGCAGCCGGATCGGGCGCTCGACCTCGACGACGCCGTGGTCGAAGTCGATCAGCATCACGCGGTCGGCGACGATGCACTCGCGGCCGATCGACACGTGCTGGAACGCGGAGATCGTGCACTCCTGGCCGAGCACGGTCTTCGCGCCGATCGAGACCTCGCCCTCGTGGACGCGGAGCTTGCTCCCGTGGCCGATCCACGACCAGCGGCCGAGCCGGAGCGTCGCGTCGCGGCCGATCTCGAGCGTCACGCCCGGGCCGACGAAGCACAGGCCGTCGGTCTGCAGCCGCCCGCGCCAGCGCAGCTTGAGCCACGCCCAGCGCAGCGCCAGGCGCCCGTACTTCGCGTTGAGCATCCCGTTGCGGCGCGCGAACCGCAGCAGCGCGAGCGGTCCGCCGTGCGGCGGCACCGGCGCGCCGCGGACGAGCAGGGCCTCGGGTGGCTCGGACACGGCGACCATCGTCTCCCGACGATCCTATGATCCACGGCCCGATGGCGGACGACCGACCCCTCGCCGAGCGCCTCCTCGCCGGCGACAAGCGCGCCCTGGCCCGCGGGATCTCGCTGGTGGAGGACGACGACCCCGAGGGCTGGGCGCTCGTCCGCGCGGTCTACCCGCACACGGGCGGCGCCACGGTCGTCGGGTTCACCGGACCGCCGGGCGCCGGCAAGTCGACGCTGATCGGCGCGCTCGTCGCGCACCAGCGCACGCTCGAGCGGACGGTCGCCGTGCTCTCGATCGATCCCAGCTCCCCGTTCCGCGGCGGGGCGCTGCTGGGCGACCGCATCCGGCTCTCCGACCACTTCCTCGACCCCGGCGTGTTCATCCGCTCGATGGCCACGCGCGGCGCGCTGGGCGGGCTCGCCGAGGCCGCGCTGCAGGCGGCGCTGCTGATGGACGCCGCCGGCCGCGACGACGTGTTCCTCGAGACGGTCGGCGTCGGGCAGGCGGAGGTCGACGTCATCGACCACGCCGACTCCGTCGTGCTCGTGCTCATCCCCGGCTCGGGCGACTCGATCCAGGCGCTCAAGGCGGGCGTGATGGAGATCCCGGACGTGATCGTCGTCAACAAGGCCGACCATCCGCTCACCGACACGATGGTGCGGGAGATCCGCGGGGTGCTGTCGCTCGCGCCGTCCGAGGGCGGCTGGACCGTCCCGATCGTCAAGACGGAGGCCACCCGCGGCCGCGGCGTGGAGGAGCTCGCGGCCCGGCTCGCCGAGCACCGGGCGTTCGTGGAGGCCGAGGGCCTGCTGTCGGAGCGGCGGCGCCGGAACCTGATGAACGAGGTCCTGGGGCTGGCCACGGTGCGGCTGCGCCGCGCGCTCGAGGCGTCGGTGCGCGCGGACCCGGAGGTCCAGGCGCTGCTCGACGCGGTGGTCGAGCGGCGGCTGGATCCGGCGAGCGCGGCCAGCCAGGTGCTGGAGCGCGGCGCGATCGACGCGTCGGATGCCGCGCGCCGCGCCTGAGGGACTAGCTCAAGCGCTGCCCGTGCAGCAGGTGATGCTGATGGCGCGAGTTCTCGATCCGGCGGATCCATTCCTCGTCGTTGCGGCGCTGCATGCGCTTGAAGGCGTCGACGAAGCGACGCGTGCGGGTGGTTTCTGAGTTCATGGTCCAGAGGACGCCGGCCGCGTGCGGCGCATTCCCGTCACACCGCAGCGCGCCGGTGGGTCATCCCCTTGACCCGACGCGACGAGAGGATGTGACCGATGCACCGGGACGACGACCTGGCTGAGAGCTTCGAGGCGCACCGGACGCGGCTGCGGGCCGTGGCCTACCGGATGCTGGGCTCGGTCAGCGAGGCCGACGACGCCGTGCAGGAGGCGTGGCTGCGCCTGAGCCGCTCGGAGGCCGAGCGGATCGAGAACCTCGGGGGCTGGCTCACGACGGTGGTCGCGCGCATCTCGCTGAACATGCTCCGCACGCGGCGGTCGCAGCGCGAGGAGCCGCTCGCAGTGCACGTGCCCGAGCCGATCGTGAGCCGCGCGGACGGCGTCGACCCCGAGTACGAGGCGCTGCTCGCCGACTCCGTCGGGCTGGCGATGCTGGTGGTGCTCGACACGCTTCCGCCCGCCGAGCGGCTCGCGTTCGTCCTCCACGACATGTTCGCCGTGCCGTTCGACGAGATCGGTCCGATGGTGGGCCGCACGCCGGCCGCGGCTCGCCAGCTGGCCAGCCGCGGCCGCCGCCGGGTGCGCGGTGCGGCGACGGAGCCCGACGCCGACCTCGCCCGTCAGCGCGAGGTCGTCGACGCGTTCTTCGCCGCGGCGCGCGACGGCGACTTCGACGCGCTCGTCGCCGTGCTCGATCCCGACGTCGTGCTGCGGTCCGACGGCGGGCCGGGACGGCCGGACGACACGGTGGAGGTGCACGGCGCCGAGACCGTCGCCGGCCGCGCGCTCATGTTCGCGGGCCTGTCGCCGTACGTCCGGCCGGCGCTGATCAACGGCGCCGCCGGCGTCGTGGTGGCGCCGGGCGGACGGCCCTACGCGGTGATGGGCTTCACCGTGGCGGGCGGGCGGGTGGTGGCGATCGACGCGCTCTCGGATCCCGAGCGCGTGCGCGGGCTCGACCTGACGGTGCTCGACGGCTGAGCGTCAGGGCCGCAGGTCGCGGCGTCGGCGCCACTCGAGCGCGCCGAGCGCCGCAGCGCCGAGTGCCGCGGCGACGAGCGCCGCGGCCCGGTCCCCGCGCGGGAACGCTGCCACGAGCGGGCCCCAGGGCGCATCGGACGCCGGCGCTGCCCAGGGCCCGCCGGCGGCGACGAGCCAGACGCTGCCGACCAGGGTCAGCACGCCGAGCATCAGCCCGGCACGCGGCGCGTGGCGCAGGCCCCACGCGACGAGCGGCACGGCGCACGGCAGGCCGACCGCCAGCGCCGCGCCCGGCATCCCCGCGAGCCGGGGAAGCGCGAACACGGCGACCAGGACCTGCGCCGCGCAGACCGCGAGGGCGAGGAACGCGGCGTGCTCGGCGTCGCGCCGCTCGGCGACGAGCCGGCCGAGCCGCTCCCGGCGCGAGCGCCACAGCAGCCAGGCGCCGAGGAAGGCGAGCACGAGCACGGGCGCCCAGCGCAGCAGCCCGACCTCGCGCTGCACCCAGAGCGTGGCGAGCCGCGGCAGCCGGCCGGCGTAGCCGTCGAGCCCGGACGTGCCCGTGACCGGATCGTCGGCCACGGCGAGCGGCGTGAACCCGCCGTAGAGCCGGTCGTTGAGCGACACGTAGAAGACGAGCGAGGCGAGCTGCACCTCGGCCGTGCCGAGCGCGACCAGCGACCGGCCGCGCCGGGCCGTCCAGCGCGCGAGCAGCAGCGCCACGGGCAGGGCGGGGACGAGCAGCCAGGGGTCGAGCCAGGGCAGCACCGCCAGCAGCGTCGCGCCGCCGAACGCGAAGCGCATCGACGGCCGCTCGCGCACGGCGAGCGCGCACAGCACGGCGCCGGCGAGGAGCGCGCCCGCGGTCAGCGCGGGCGTCACGGCCGTGGCGTGCGCGAGCGCCGGCGGCGAGAGCCCGGCGAGCAGCGCCGCCCACGTCGCCCACGGGTCCGGGACCACGCGCCGCGCGAGCGCCGCGCCCAGCACGAAGGCGAGCGCCGCGACGGACGCGAGCAGCAGCTCGACCGCCGTGGCCCCGCCGACTGCGTGGGCCGGGGCGAGCAGCGCCGGGAACCCGGCGCCGTGCGGGTCGGCCCGGTCGAGCCCGTCGCCCCCCGCCAGCCGGTCGGCGGCGCGGAGGTGGGCGGTCTCGTCGCCCGCGTGCCGCGCGCCCCCGCGGCCGGCGTCGACCCCGAGCGTCGCGGCGTAGGCGGCGAACAGCACCGCCCACAGGGCGAGGGCGCGCAGGGGCTACGCCCCCAGCGCCCGGGCGATCACCATCTGCTGGACCTCGTCGGTCCCCTCGCCGATGGTGAGGATCTTCGCGTCGCGGTAGAAGCGGCACACCGGGTACTCCTCGATGTAGCCGTAGCCGCCGTGGATCTGGACCGCCTCCTCGGCGCAGCGCACGGCGAGCCGGCCCGTCTTGAGCTTGGCCTGCGCGGCGGTCAGCGTGAACGAGCGCCCGCCGTCCTTCAGGCGCGCCGCCTTGTAGGTCAGCAGGCGCGCGGCCTCGATCTCCGTCGCCATGTCGGCGAGCTTGGCCTGGATGGCCTGGAACTTGGCGATCGGCTTGCCGAACGCCCGCCGCTCCTTGGCGTAGGCCAGCGCCTGGTCCAGCGCGCCCTGGGCGAGGCCGACGCCCATCGCGGCCACCCCGATGCGGCCGATGTCGAGGATGTGCAGGAACTGGCGGAAGCCGGCGCCGCGCGGCCCGAGCAGATTCGCCTCCGGCACCCGGCAGCCGTCGAAGCTCAGCGGCCGCGTGTCCGACGCGTTCCAGCCCATCTTGCGGTACGGCTCGCCCTGCTCGTAGCCGGGCGTGCCGTTCGGGACGATCAGGTTGGAGATCTCGTACCTGCCTCGGCCGGAGGCCTCATCACCGCTTCGCTCGCCCGTCCGCGCCGTGATGGAGACGACCCCCGAGATGTCGGTGCCGGCGTTGGTGATGAACTGCTTGGCCCCGTCGATCACCCACTCGCCGCCGTCGAGCCGCGCCCGGGTGCGCACGTTGCCCGCGTCCGACCCCGCCTCCGGCTCGGTCAGCCCGAACGCGCCGAGCCTGCGCCCCGCGGTCAGCTCCGGCAGCCACTCCTCCTGCTGCTCGCGCGTGCCGAAGAGGTAGATCGGCTGCGTGCCGAGCGAGGTGTGCGCGCACATGGTGATCGCGACGGACGAGTCGACCCGCGCCAGCTCCTCGACGGCGATCGCGTAGGCGAGCGAGTCGCCGCCCGCGCCGCCGACCTCCTCGGGGAACGGGATGCCCATCAGCCCGAGCTCGCCCAGCTGGGCCACGATCGCGTACGGGAACGCCTTCGTGCGGTCCAGCTCCTCGGCCACGGGCGCGATCTCGCCCTCGGCGAAGTCGCGGACGGTGCGGCGGATCAGCTCGTGGTCGGGCGGGAGGTCGAAGTCCATCAGGCCATTCTGGCGGCCAGCCGCAGCAGCAGCCGCACGCCCCAGCCCGACGCGCCGTGCTGCGCGTAGGGCCGGCCCAGCCCGTCCGACACGCCGGCGATGTCGAGGTGCGCCCACGGCACGTCGCCGGCGAAGCGGGCGAGGAAGGCGGCCGCGGTGATCGAGTGCGCCTTGCGCCCCTCGACGGCGTTCATGATGTCGCCGTAGCGACCCTTGATCAGTTCGTCGTAGAGCGGGTCCAGCGGCAGCCGCCACACGCGCTCGCCCGTCGCCTCGCCCGCCTCGGTCACCGCGTCGCACCAGGCGTCGTCGTTGCCCATCAGCCCGGCGTGCACGGGCCCGAACGTCGTGACGATGCCACCGGTGAGGGTGGCCACGTCGACGAGCCGCTCGGCGCCCTGCTCGCGGGCGTGGGTGAGGCAGTCGGCCAGCACGAGGCGCCCCTCGGCGTCCGTGTTGTTGACCTCGATGGTCACGCCCGACCGGGAGCGCACGACGTCGCCGGGGCGCACCGCGCGGCCGGACACCATGTTCTCGGTCGCCCCGATGACGGCGACGAGGCGCAGCGGCAGCCCGAGCGCGGCGATCGCCCCCGTCGCCTCGAGCACGGCCGCCCCGCCGCACATGTCGAACTTCATCTCGTGCATCCGCGCGGCGGGCTTGATCGAGTAGCCGCCCGAGTCGAACGTGACCGCCTTGCCGACGAGGCCCAGGAGCGGGCCGGACGCGCCCGCCGGCTCGTGGCGGATCGTGATGAGCTGCGGCTCGTGCTCGGCGCCCTGCGCGACGCACGCGAACGCACCCATGCCCGCCGCCTCGATGTCCGCGCGGCCCATGACCTCGACCTGCACCCCGGGCAGCTCGCGCGCCCGTGCGGTCAGCGCCTCGGGCGTGAGCAGGTTGGCCGGCGTGTTGCCGAGGTCGCGCGCGCGGTTGGCGGCCTCGGCGCCGGCGCGCCCGGTCTCGACCGAGGCGGCGACGTCGTGGTGCGCGGACACCACGAGCGACTCCGGGGCGCGGTCCTCGCCCGGGTCGGACTTGAGCGCGGTGTAGCGGTAGGCGGCGAGCAGCGTGCCCTCCACGAGCGCGCCCGGCACGTCGTCGCCGACCTTGTGCGGCAGCTCCCAGCACAGCGCCCGCGTGCCGAGGTCGCGCGCCCGGCCGAGGGCGGTCGCCGCCACGATCCGCGCGCGCTCGGGGTCGAACGCGTCGCGCTCGCCGCAGCCGATGAGGATCCAGCGCCGCCCGGCGGCGTGGACGTGGGCGAGCGAGCGCAGCTTCGCCTTCGCCTCCCCCGCGTCGACGAGGGCCTGCAGCGCGCCGTCCTCGGTGTCGTGCGGAATCCCCTTCCCCTCGAACACGCCGACGACGATCGTGTCGGCGCCCGTGTCCGGCGGGTCGTCCGTGGTGGCCCTGACGTCCATGGCCGGAGGCTATCGTCCGTCCCATGCCCAAGACCGTGATCCTCGGCACCGCCCGCACGCCCGTCGGCAAGCTCGGCGGCGGCCTGTCCAGCCTGCCGGCCACCGAGCTCGGCGGGATCGCCATCCGCGCCGCGCTCGAGCGCGCGGACGTCGAGCCCGAGCGGGTCCAGCACGTCGTCATGGGCCAGGTGCTGCAGGCCGGCGTCGGCCAGATCCCGTCGCGCCAGGCGCAGATCGCCGCGGGGATCCCCAAGGAGGTCTCCTCCGAGACGATCAACAAGGTCTGCGCCTCCGGCGTGCGCGCCGCCGGCCTGCTCGACGCCGCGATCCGGGCGGGCGACGTCGACGTGGCCGTCGCGGGCGGGATGGAGTCGATGTCGCAGGCGCCCTACCTGCTGCCGCAGGCCCGCTTCGGCGCGCGCATGGGCGACATGAAGGCGCTCGACGCGATGGTCCACGACGGCCTCACCAATCCGTTCACCGGCAAGCAGATGTTCGTCGAGGCGACCGAGGTCGGCGACGAGCTCGAGATGACCCGCGCCGACATGGACCGCTGGGCGCTGCGCTCGCACGAGCGCGTGATCGCGGCCACCGACGACGGCCGCCTGCCCGACGAGATCGTCGCCGTCACCGTCAAGGGACGCAAGGGCGACACCGTCGTCGAGGTCGACGAGGCGCCGCGGCGCGACTCCACGCTCGAGTCGCTCGCGAAGCTCCCGGGCCTCGCCTCCCGCGAGGGCTCGCACACGGCCGGCAACTCGCCGGGCGTCAACGACGGCGCCGGCGCGCTCGTGCTCGCCAGCGAGGACTGGGCCGAGCGCGAGGGCAAGGAGGCGCTCGCCGAGATCGTCGCCCAGGCCCAGGTCGCCGACGACTACCCCTACCTCGCCCGCACGCCCGCCAACGCAGCGCTCAAGGCGCTCGACCGGGCCGGGCTGCAGCCGGGCGACATCGACCTGTGGGAGATCAACGAGGCGTTCGCCTCCGTGACGCTGAACTCGATTCGCATGCTCGGCATCGACGAGGACCGGGTGAACGTCAACGGCGGCGCCGTCGCCATCGGGCATCCGATCGGCGCGTCCGGCGCGCGGATCCTCGGCACGCTGGTGCACGAGCTGCGCCGGCGCGGCGGCGGCTACGGCTGCGTGGCGATCTGCTCGGGCGGCGGGCAGGGCGACGCCGTGATCGTGCGGGTGTGACCGAGCGGCCGCACATCCTCCCGCCGCCGCCGGGCGGGGCGGCGCTGCGCCGCCCCGACGAGCGCGGGGCGGCGTTCTTCGACCTCGACCGCACGCTGATCGCGGGCTCCTCGGCGTTCCAGTTCGGGCGCGCCGCGTACCGGGCGGGGATCGTCACCCGGCGCCAGCTCGCGGAGGACGCGTGGGAGAACCTGCGCTTCCGCATGCACGGGTCGACCGACGCCAGCACCGACGCGGTGCGGGCCCGGGTCGGCAAGATGCTGGAGGGCCTGCGCGTGCGCGATCTGCAGCGGCTCGCGCCCGACGTGCTGGCCGGCGTGCTGCCGCGCCTGTACCCGCAGATGCTGGCGATCGCCTACGAGCACCAGGACGCCGGCCGGCCGATCTTCATCTGCACCGCCGCCTCGCAGGAGATGGCGGAGCTTATGGCGATCGTGCTCACGTTCGACGGCGCCGTCGGCTCGGTCGCCGAGGTCGTCGACGGCCACTACACCGGCCGCGAGGGCGGCCCGTTCACCTACCGCGAGGGCAAGGCGGAGGCGATCCGCGACCTCGCGGCGCGGGAGGCCATCGACCTCGCCGCGTCCTGGGCGTACTCCGACTCGGAGTCCGACCTGCCGATGCTGCGGCTCGTCGGCCACCCCGTCGCGGTCAACCCGGACGCCGAGCTCGGCCGCATCGCGCGGGTGGAGGGCTGGGAGGTCCTGCGCTTCGAGCGGCTGGGCCGGCGGATGCGCGTCGTCGGCGCGGCCGGACTCGCCGCCGCCCTGGGCGGCCTCGGCTCCGCCGTGCTCGCGCGCCGCTCCGCCCCGCCGCGCCGGCGCGCCACCGTGATCCCCCTGCGCCGGCGATGAGCCTGCACGAGCTGACAGACGAGCAGCGGGCGATCCGCGACCTCGCGGCGCGCTTCGCCGACGAGCGGGTGGCCCCGCACGCGGCCACCTGGGACCGGGAGCACACGTTCCCGCGGGCGCTGTTCGGGGAGCTGGGCGCCCTCGGGCTGATGGGGGTCTGCGTGCCCGAGGAGCACGGCGGCGCCGGCGCCGACTTCCTCTCCTACGTGCTCGTGCTCGAGGAGCTCTCGCGCGCCGACGCGGGCGTCGGCGTGACCGTCGCCGTGCACACGAGCGCCTGCACGCTGCCGCTGCTCGCCCACGGCGGCGAGCGCTGGGTGCCCGCGCTGGCGAGCGGCGCCGAGCTCGGCGCGTTCGCCCTCACCGAGTCGGGCTCGGGGTCGGACGCCGGCGCGATGCGCACGAGCGCCGCGGACGACCGCATCACCGGCGCGAAGCAGTGGATCACGAACGGGTCGCACGCGTCCACGTTCATCGTCTTCGCGAAGGAGGCGGCCGGCGCGAGCGCGTTCGTCGTCCGCGCCGGCGCGCCCGGCTTCGCGGTGACGCGCGAGGAGGAGAAGCTGGGCCTCAACTCCTCCTCGACCGCCGACCTCGTCTTCGAGGACACGCCCGGCGAGCGGCTCGGGCCCGCGGGCGGCGGCATGCGGATCGCGCTCGCCACGCTCGACGGCGGGCGGATCGGGATCGCGGCGCAGGCGGTGGGCATCGCCCAGGCGGCGCTCGAGCTGGCGACGGGCTACGCCCGCGAGCGCTCCGCGTTCGGCGGTCCGATCGCCCGCTTCCAGGCGATCCAGCACAAGCTGGCCGACATGCAGACCGAGATCGAGGCGGCGCGCGCGCTCACCTGGCGCGCCGCGCGGCTCAAGCAGGCCGGGCTGCCGCACTCGGTCGAGGGGGCGCAGGCCAAGCTCTTCGCCTCCGCCGTGGCGCGCCGTCAGACCGGCGAGGCGATCCAGGTCCTCGGCGGCTACGGCTACACGAAGGAGTTCCCGGCCGAGCGCTACTACCGCGACGCCAAGGTCACGGAGATCTACGAGGGCACGAGCGAGATCCAGAAGCTCGTGATCGCCCGCGCCCTGCTCGGCGCGGCGATGCGCGGCTAGCTGGAACCGCGGACGAAGCGGGGCCGGTCGCGGTCCCGGCGCGCGTCGCGGGCGAAGCGCTCGCGCACGGCGGTGGTGAGGAGCCGGGCGTCGCTCTCGCCGAGCGAGCTGAGCGAGCGGCCGCAGCCGCGGCAGTCGAGGCCCTCGCCGGCGGCCTTGCGCACCCACGCGGTGCGGTGGCAGGTCGGGCAGTGCAGATATGGCATGACCAACTCCTCTTCGCCGATCCGGCTGACGAAGGGCCCGCGCGCGTCCAGCGTCCCTTGTGCTCGTCACGACGCGGCTCCACCGCGCCGCTCCGGCTCTACCCGAGCTGCGCGGTGGACGAAACCCGCGTCATGCCGCCGGCACGCCAC
Organism: uncultured Solirubrobacteraceae bacterium; assembly: GCA_963827335.1. GTDB lineage: Bacteria > Actinomycetota > Thermoleophilia > Solirubrobacterales > Solirubrobacteraceae > DASQMT01. The sequence goes on along the minus strand of CAWHAP010000015.1, from coordinate 4,490 downwards.
GCCCGCGGAGCTGGCGCCGGAGGCGGCCGGGGAGCCGGCGCCGGCGCGGCCGGCGCGGCCTGGGGAGGACCGCGGCCGGGCTCGGGCGCGAGGCGGCGGCGACCAGTTCGGAGAGGTAGGGATGCACCGGCATGTCCGGCATGGTGGCCCGGCGCGGGTATAACCGCAAATGATCTTTGGGCTCAGATGCCATACCATGCGGGCATGCTCGACGTCCGCCGCCTCCGGGTCCTGCGCGAGGTCGCGGCGCACGGCTCGTTCTCCGCCGCCGCCGCGGCGCTCACCTTCACCCAGCCGGCGGTGTCGCGCCAGATCGCGACGCTCGAGGCCGAGGCCGGCACGCGGCTGCTCGAGCGCTCGCCGCGCGGCGTGCGCCTCACGCCGGCCGGCGAGCTGCTCGTCGAGCACGCCGAGGCGATCCTCGCGCGGCTGGCCACCGCGGAGTCCCAGCTCGCGGCGCTCGTCGCCGGCACCCGCGGCCGGCTGCGGCTCGCGGCCTTCCCGTCGGCGAACGCGACGCTCATCCCGCTCGCCATCCGCGCCTTCCGCGCCGAGCATCCGGGCGTGGAGCTGCGGCTGGCCGAGCAGGTCACGTCGGCGGCGCTGGCCGGGCTCGCGGCCGGCGAGCTCGACCTGGCGGTCGTGTCGTCGGCCGGGGCCCTGGAGGCGCCCGAGGGCGTGGCCGCCGAGCCCTTGATGGACGACCCGCACCTCGTGGCGCTCGCCCGCACGCACCCGCTGGCGCGGCGTGCCCGGCTCACGCTCGCCGACCTGCGCGACGAGACCTGGATCGAGGGCCGGCCGAGCGAGTGCACGAACGCGCTGCTGGCCGCCGCCGCGCGGGCGGGCTTCGAGCCGCGGATCGCGTTCGAGGCGGCGCAGTGGGTCGGCAAGCAGGGCCTCGTCGCCGCCGGCGTCGGGGTCACGCTGATCCCGTCCGTCGCGGTCGCCACCGTCCGCGACGACATCGTCCTGCGCTCGCTCGGCGCCGACGCGCCCTCGCGCCGCATCTGGCTCGCGCGGCAGGCCGCCGGCTACGCCGCTCCCGCCGTGGATCCGATGGCGGCGGTGCTCCGGCGCGTCGCCGGCGAGCACGGGTTCAGCTGCGACGCGCTCGTCGCTGCGGCCTAGACTCAGGCCGATGGCCACCGAGGAACGCGCGCTGACCGATCTGGAGCGGTGGTACCGGGAGCGCTACGCGCCGGTGCCGGAGCGGCGCGCGGCGTTCACGACCCTGTCGGGCGAGCCGGTGCGGCCGCTCTATACGGAGGCCGACCTGCCGGATCCCGCCGCGATCGGCCTGCCCGGCGAGTATCCGTTCACGCGCGGCGTGTACCCGAGCATGTACCGCGGCCGGCTGTGGACGATGCGCCAGTTCGCGGGGTTCGGGACGGCGGAGGAGACCAACGAGCGCTTCCGCTACCTGCTCGGTCACGGCCAGACGGGGTTGAGCACGGCGTTCGACATGCCGTCGCTGATGGGGCACGACTCCGACCATGCGCGCTCGGAGGGGGAGGTGGGCCGCGAGGGCGTGGCGGTCGACACGCTCGACGACATGGAGACGCTGTTCGCCGGGATCGATCTCGGCGAGGTGAGCGTGTCGATGACGATCAACGCGCCGGCGGCGATCATGCTCGCCTTCTACGTGGTGGCGGCGGAGGAGAACGGCGTCCCGGCCGACCGGCTGGCCGGCACGATCCAGGCCGACATCCTCAAGGAGTACATCGCGCAGAAGGAGTGGTGCTTCCCGGTCGATCCGGCGATGCGCCTGCTCGGCGACATGATCGAGTGGTGCGCCGGGCACATGCCGCGCTGGCACCCGGTGTCGATCAGCGGCTACCACATCCGCGAGGCCGGCTCGACCGCGGCGCAGGAGCTGGCGTTCACGCTGAAGGACGGGCTGACCTACGTGGAGCAGGCGGTCGAGCGGGGCCTGGACGTCGACGACTTCGCGCCCCGGCTGTCGTTCTTCTTCAACGCGCAGATCGACTTCTTCGAGGAGATCGCCAAGCTGCGCGCGGCGCGCCGGATCTGGGCCAGGGAGCTGCGCGACACGTTCGGCGCGCGGAACCCGAAGTCGTGGCTGATGCGCACGCACGTGCAGACCGCGGGCGTGTCGCTGACCGCGCAGCAGCCCCTGAACAACATCACCCGCACGGCGATCGAGGCGCTCGCGGGCGTGCTCGGCGGGACGCAGTCGCTGCACACCAACTCCTACGACGAGGCGCTGGCCCTGCCGACCGAGGACGCCGTCCGGATCGCGCTGCGCACCCAGCAGGTGATCGCGCACGAGACCGGGGCGGCCAACACCATCGACCCCCTCGGCGGCTCCTACTTCGTGGAGGCGCTGACCGACGAGATCGAGGCCAAGGCCTACGCGTACTTCGCCAAGATCGACGAGCTCGGCGGCATGGTCGAGGCGGTCAAGCGCAACTACCCGCAGCGCGAGATCGCCGACGCGGCCTTCGCCCTCCAGCAGGAGATCGACGCGCACGACCGGATCGTCGTCGGCGTCAACGCGCACACCGAGGGCGACGACGGCCAGACCGCGATCCTCAGGATCGACCCGTCGCTGGAGCGCAAGCAGATCGGCCGCATCCAGGCCGTCCGCGCCCGCCGCGACCCGACGGCCGTCCAGTCCGCGCTCGAGCTGCTCAAGGGCGCGGCTGCGCGCCACGACGCCAACCTGATGCCGAACCTGCTGGAGTGCGCGCGCGTACACGCCACCGAGGGCGAGATCGTCGTCGCCCTGCAGTCCGTCTTCGGCACGTACACCGAGACACCCGTCTTCTAACGCCCTGGAGGGTGCCGCCCCGTGCGCAAGCTGCTCGTCCCTGTGCTGGCCATGGCCGTCACCGCCGGCTCCGCGCTCCCCGCGCTCGGCGCGACCCGCATCAGGGTCGGCGACAACTACTTCGTCCGCGCCGGCGGCGTCCCGACGGTCAAGGTCGACAAGGGCACGCGCGTGAAGTGGGTCTTCCGCGGCGACAGCCCGCACAACGTCAAGGTGAGCAGCGGCCCCGTCTCGTTCGGCTCCTCGAACAAGACGTCGGGCTCGTTCGCCAGGACGATGACGAAGAAGGGCACCTACCGGATCTACTGCTCCGTCCACGGCGCCGACGACCAGAGCATGAAGCTCGTCGTCCGCTGACGGGACCGGGATAGGATCCCCGGCGTGCCGGGGGAGACCTCCAACCGCAAGATCCGCGTCGTGGTCGCGAAGCCCGGCCTGGACGGCCACGACCGCGGCGCGAAGATCATCGCCCGCGCGTTGCGCGACGCGGGCATGGAGGTCATCTACACGGGCCTGCACCAGACGCCCGAGCAGATCGTGGAGACCGTGCTGCAGGAGGACGCCGACGCCGTCGGGCTGTCGATCCTGTCGGGCGCGCACATGACGCTCGTGCCCCGCGTGGTCGAGCTGCTGCGCGAGCAGGACGCCGGCGACGTGGTCGTCACGGTCGGGGGCACGATCCCCGCGCAGGACATCCCCGAGCTGCAGGAGCTGGGGGTCGCAGCGGTGTTCACGCCCGGCGCGCCGACGTCGGACATCATCGACTTCATCCGCGGCGCCGTCACCCCGTAACTGCACCGACCAGTTGGTACAGTTACGGGATGCCGGTCGGGGTCCTCCTCACGCTCGCCATCGCCGTCGAGGTCGCCGCGACCATCGCGCTGCGCTCCTCGGACGGGTTCACGCGGCTGCTGCCCTCCGCGGCGGTGCTGGTCGGCTACGCGACTTCGTTCTATCTGCTCTCGCTGATCCTGCGCGAGCTCTCGGTCGGCACGACCTACGCGATCTGGGCCGGCGCCGGGACCGCCGCGATCGCGGTCATCGGGATCCTCGCCCTCGGCGAGCCGGCCACGGCCGTCAAGCTCGGGTCGATCGCGCTGATCGTCATCGGTGTCATCGGGCTCAACCTCTCCGGCACGACCCACTAGTGGCCCGGCCCAGCCGCCGTGCCGAGCTGCTGGACGCCGCCGTCGCGGTGATCCGGCGCGACGGCGCCCGCGCGCTCACGCTCGACGCCGTCGCCGCGGAGGCGGGCGCGTCGAAGGGCGGCGTGCTCTACCACTTCGTCTCCAAGCGCGCCCTGGTCGACGGGCTGCTCGAGCGCTGGCTCGACGAGTTCGAGGCCGGGTTCGGCGACGGCTCCGCCGCCGTCGCCTACGTGCGCTCCTGCGACCTGAGCGCCGCCGGCCCGCGCAAGACCGCCTCGGAGTTCGGGCTCCTCGCGGCCCTGATCGAGGAGCCCCAGGTCCTGGAGGCGGTCCGCGCGCGCTACGCCGGATGGATGGAGCGGCTGCTCGCGGAGGTCGCGGACCCGGACGATGCGTGGCTCGTGCGGCTCGCGGCGGACGGTCTGTGGTATTCCGACCTCCTCGGCATCGCGCCCCCGCGCGGGGAGGACCGCCGCCGCCTGATCGAGCGCCTGGTGGCGCTCGCGCAGGACGGATCCGGGTAGATTGACCCATCAGTCAACGAGGAG
>CAWHAP010000014.1:0-157020 GCA_963827335.1 uncultured Solirubrobacteraceae bacterium | reverse complement strand
CTCGGGCGCCTGATGTTGCTGAGTTGCGCTCGCTCTCGCTCGACCCGATCGAAGTGGTCGATCAGATGCACCAGGCGTCCCAGAGCTCCTCGATGTCGCCATGCGAGAAGTGCCCGAACGCCACGCCGACTTCCACGAACGCAGCGAACGGAGTGACCGCCTTCGCGCCCTCCGACATGATCGTGTACAGCTGCTCGTCGGGGGCGCTCACGCGGAACTTGGCCCGCGCAATGTGCGTGCACACGGGTTCAACGCGTTCGCGTGTCGTGCCCACCCACTCGGCGAGCTCTTGTGCCCTGAGGACGAGCTGCTGACGTCCGCTGCGAGCGACGGTACGCTGCGCCGTGCGAGCGCTCATCGAGGTCCCGCGGGTTGCCACCACCCGGTCGGCCACGGTCTGGGCGTCGTGCGAGATGGCCTGGCCGATTGCGCGACCGACGTCATCGCCACCTCCGCAGCCGGAGATACTGACCGCCGCGGCCATGACCGCCACCGCGGCTCGAAGATTTCGCATCGATTCCCATCCTCTGTGCGCTCGACTCGAGCGCTGGTGGACAAGCCTAGGCTCGCGGCGGCATCCGCGCTGGACGACGCGTGCTGCTTGTCCCACGTCTGTTGCCGCTCGCCTGTCGGAGCCCGGCATACGCGGCCGGCGGGCGCTCTGGTGACTTACGGGTGAATCGTCCGTGTCGTGACAACCGGTCCCTCGCCCCACCCGGTCATGGCGGCGCCCGGCAATCGGAAGCGGAGTGCCCGCCGACCACGATCCGCCCGATCGGCAACGTGGACGGCAACATGCGGCTACGAGCGGCCACGGCGACCATTACCGTGTGCATGCCCGAGGAGGAGGCTCAATGCGGCATGGTGACGCCAACCCGGCACTCTGACCCGAACGACGAAAGCCTCGCATGAGCGGGGCTCTCGTGCCGATCGGGGAGACAGGATTTGAACCTGCGACCGCCCGGCCCCAGCCCGACCGAACCGGTTCCGTGGGCCGACGTTCAGCGTTCTAGAGCCTCTTCAGTGGTGACCAGTGGCGCTGAGTTGCGCTCAGATTGGACCTCGGATTGGACCCCGTCATCCCGAGCGCTCGTGCCCGCGTGATCGCCCAAGAGCGCTCAATGGGGAGCGGCACCCATTGCGGCGGTCCGCTGCTCGCGCGAGGCTCGGAGGGGACCGGATCCCGAGCCGTGCGGAGGCGATGCCCGTGCGCTTGTTCAAGCGAAGGAGCCCTGGCCAGGGGGCCGAGGTCCCGTGTCCTCGATGCAAGGTCCTGGTGCCCGTCGGCGACGACGTCTGCAACGTGTGCGGCTGGGACATGCTGGACATGTACCGCGAACCGGAGCCGGCGCCCGCCGGACAGGAGGATGGGCCGGCTTCTTGAGCGCGTGAATCGCCGCGACCGCGTGGGCGTCGAAGAGCACGCTCAGGCTCGAGAGCCGAGAAGCCCCGTCGGCGTCGGTTGAGCATGCCTGCCGCTCTTCACCACCCACGACGGTCCGACCAGGTGTCGCTCGCCGAGGCGTTGCTCGGTGCGTATGACCCGCTCGTCGGCGCGCTGCGCCGGCACGCGGTCGGGCGCGCGCAGCTGTCTGCGACCGCCGCCGCGCTGGTCGCGAGCGCCGGGTTGGTGGCGATCACCGGCGCAGCGGCGCTCGAGCTCCTGCTGGCGAGCGGCGTCGTGACAGTCGTGCTGGGGCTTCGCTTGGCGCTTCGGAGGCTGGACCTTCGCGATGCCGCGTTGGATGTGATCGTCGCCGGCCGCGGCGACGTCGAGGTGCCGGTCGTGAGGCGCGAGTGCGAGCGGCTGTTGGACGATGGGCGGCGTGCGAGGTTGGCGCACAACTTTGTGTCGCTGGGCGACGAGCCCGACATGTCCGGCCATGTGGCTTGCCGCGCGTGCGTCATGGTCGAGCCGAGCGTCATCGCAGAGGTCCATGGAGAACTGGCCGCCGTGGCGGCGCTGTTGCGCGGGCCCGCTCCGGCGGTGCGCGGGGTCGCTGCTGCGCACCGACTGCTCATCGCAGGCGGATCGCCGCTGTACGGTCGCGATCCAGAGATGCTGCGCGAAGAACTCCACCGCGTCTCCTTCCTGCTGCGCACGGACTCCTGAGATCCGCCGCTGCAACGACAACGCGCCCGGGGAAGGTCGCGACAAGCGCGGGCAGCGCTGCCGCCCGCGCGCCCTCACCGCCGGGAAGCGGCGCGGGGCGGCACGATCAGGACGGGGCAGCGAGCGAGCTGGATCGCCGCGGTGGAGACCGAGCCGAGCAGAGCGGCCCGGACGGGACCGCGGCCGCGGGAGCCGACGACCAGAAGCGCCGCGTTGCGGTCGGCTGCCGCGCGAGCGAGCTCGCCGGCAGGGTCGCCACTGACTGCCAGGCGCTCGACATGCTCTCCCGATGTCGTCTCCGTGACGGCGGCGGCGATTCCTGCAGCGAGGTCATCGAGCGCGGCGTCCGGGTCGAGCACGGCGACGATCGTGAGCGCGGTGTGGAGGTCGTCGGCCATGCGCGCCGCGACGCGCGCTGCGGCCAGCGCGCCGTCTGAGCCGTCCACGCCGCAGACGACCGGGCCGGGGCCGATGCGGCCGCCGGCTGCCTCTGGCACGACGAGCACGGGGCGTGGCGCCTGGGCGGCCAGCTCTCGAGAGACAGACCCGAGCAGCGCCGAGCGCACGGTTCCCGTGCCGCGCGTGCCGACCGCGATGAGTCGTGCATCACGCGTCTCGGCGATGGCCGAGAGGCGGTCGGGCGCGTGCCCCTGCACGGTGATGTGCTCAGCGTCCATGCCGGCGAGCTCGTCGGCGACGGACGCGAAGGCGGCGTCGCTCTCGGTCCGGTCGAGCTCGGCCATCTGCGCGGTCGCGACCGGGTGGCCGGCGACGGGGACGGCGGCGAGGGGCATCGGCGGGCGTGGGGGAACGACGTGGACCAGTTCGAGCGGGCATCGCAGCTCCTCGGAGAGCGTCCTGGCCATGAGGGCGGCGCGGCGACTTCCGGGGGATCCGTCGACGCCGCAGATGATCGGGCTCCGTGTGGTCACGCCGAGACCTCCATGTCCGACCGTGGCAGCGGTGGAGCGGGCCGCACGGACGCCGTCAGGTGATTGAGCATGCGCCCGATCCGCCGCCTGAGCGTCCCGTGATCGATGCGCAGCGTCTCGGCGATGTCCTGCGTCGGCGTGCGCTCCACGAGCATGCCGAGGATCGGCAGGTCGTCGTCGTCGAGCGCGGCGCCGGCCGCATGAAGCTGCTCGGGCGACACCGGCGGCAGCGCACAGCCGCCGCCGCCCACCTCCCGGATGGCGGCGAAGAGCTCGCGGGCCGGCACCCCCTTGTCGAGGATGCCGTCGGCGCCGGCGACGATCGCGGGGATGGTCATGGCGCCGTCGGCGAACGCGGAGTAGAGGATCACGCCGGGGCACAGTGCCCCGGACTTGACGTCGCGGCAGACCGTGAGCCCGTCGACGTCGGGCAGGTTGTAGTCGAGCAGCACGACGTCGGGCCGGCTGCGGTACAGCAGCGGAGCGAGCTCCGCGGCGTCGGCCGCGGTGCCGACCGGGATCAGCCCCGGCTCGGATCGCAGCGCGGTGTGCAGGCCGAGCCGCACGGCGTGGTGATCGTCGACGATCGCGACGCGGATCATGCGCCCGCCCGCCCGATGCATCCGGGCATTCCCATGGTGCGCTCCTTGGAGAGAGGGTGTGCAACCACCCTGCCGTGGATCGCCGCTCGCGACCATGGGTGGCGCTCCCCATAGGCCGCGGTCGATCAGGGCTCGACGAGGCCGTGACGGATCGCCCAGCGCGTCAGCTGCACGCGGTCGCGCATGCCGAGCTTGGCCAGGATGTTCTCGCGGTGGCGTTCCACCGTCTTCGGGCTGATCTTCAGCAGCTGGGCGATCTGCTCCGTGCTGTACGACTCGGCGACGAGCTTGGTGACCTCCTCCTCCCGCGGGCTCAGCGGGCTCCCCGGCGCGTGCGCGGGGTCATCGAGGTAGGCGCGCATCAGCGTGCGGATCGTCGGTGGATACAGGAACGGCTCGCCCCGCATCGCGGCACGGCACGCCTCGACCAGGTCACGATCGGCGACGGACTTGAGCACGTAGCCGCTGGCGCCGGCCTTGAGCGCCTCGAAGCAGTAGGCCTCCACGTCGTGCATGGAGAGCATGAGCACCCGCAGGTGCGGCCGTTGACGGGCGAGCTCGCGGGCCGCCTGCAGGCCGCTGCGGCGCGGCATGGCCACGTCCAGGACGACGAGGTCGACGTCGTCGCGTAATGCCCGCTCGACGGCTTCGATGCCGTCGGACGCCTCGGCGACGACGTGAAGGTCGGGCGCGGCGTCGAGCACCATGCTCAGTCCGCGCCTGACGACCCGGTGGTCGTCGGCGACGAGCACGCGCGTACGCAGCGGGACGCTCATGACGAGGTGCCGGCGGGAACGGTCAACTCGACCTGCGTGCCGCCGTCCGCGCGCGCGCCGACGGTCAACCGCGCGCCGATCAGCAGCGCCCGCTCGCGCATGCCGGCGAGACCGGTGCTGACACCGTTCGCCTCATGGGGCGCGATGCCGCAGCCGTCGTCGAGCACGCGCAGCCGCACGTTGCCGCCCGTCGCCGTCAGGGAGAGGTCGACGTTGCGGGCCGCGGCGTGGCGGGCGACGTTGGTGAGGCTCTCCTGCGCCACGCGGTAGATCGCGAGGTCCTGCTCCGGTGCGAGGGCCGGGAGCCGTTCGGCCAGCCGCGGGCGCACCCGGACGCCGCTGTGATCGGACACCTGCGCGGCCAGCGAGACGAGCGCGCTGCGCAGCCCGAACTCGTCCAGCGCAGGAGGCCGCAGGCCACGCGCGATCTCGCGCATGTCCTCGACGCCGCCCCGAGCGGTCTCCTGCGCCTCGGAGATCGGCTGCTGCAGCTCGGCCGGCGCCCCGCGCTGCAGCGCCTCGAGCTGGAGCACGACGCCGGTCAGCGTCTGACCGATCTCGTCGTGCAGCTCCCGTGCAAGCCGGCGCCGTTCGCTCTCCTGAGCCGCGAGCGCGCGCCGGCCGCTGTGCCGGCGCTCCTGTTCGAGCCGGTCCAGCATCGCGTTGAACGCGTCGCGGAGCTCGGCGACCTCCGAGTCGGCACGCGCGAGCGCCAGCCGCCGGCCAGGGGCTTGTGGGTCGACCCTGCGCATCAGCCTCGTGAGCTGCTCGAGCGGCCCGAACACGCGCCGCATCAGCAGCAGGTTCACCGAGATCATCAACACGGTGCCGACGGCCAGGACGACCGCTTCGGCGAGCTGCAACGTCGGGCTGACCGTCGCAGGCGAGACGGCGAGCAGGACCGCCGCCGTCACCAGCACCGCGGCGTTGATCGCGACCACCCGGCCGAACAGCGTCACGGGATCCATGATCGCGCGTGCAGCGCACGCAGGCCATGGGCGGCGCTCCCCATCCGCGGCCTCGCCGTACCCCAACCTGCCGGATGGGCGGTGCTCCCCATACCGGAGCGCGAGCCGGCGCGGGACGCTGACCCTACCCCTACCGAAGGGAGCGTCATGCCTCCGCACACCCCCCAGGACCGGCCCGCCTTCGAGCGCCCTGACTGGAAGGCGAACGAGCCGCAGACCGACCGCGCCCGGATCGAGCATCGAACCCGCTACTCGGGCACTGCGTTGCTCGCGTCCATCCTGCTCCTGGTCGCGATCTTCGTCTTCGTCGCGGTGCTCTGACGCGACCCCGCCGCCCGCCGCGCGACGGCGGGCGGCGTCTGCTCATGCTGCGCCTGCGCGGGACAACGCACGGCGCAGCAACGGCGGGATCAGCAGCGTGGTGGCGATCGACATGCCGACGATCACCGCGAACAGGTCGGGCTCGATCACGCCCGCGGTTGCCCCGATGCCGGCGACGATGATCCCCACCTCGCCGCGCGGGACCATGCCCAACCCGACGACCACGGCCTCGCGCGCGCCCATCGACCGCGCCGCGATCCAGGCGGCGCCGAACTTCGTCGCGAAGGCGAGCACCGTGATCGCCACCAGGAGCCCGAGCGTGCCCGCATCCGTGAACGCGCCGAGGTCGACTTCCAGGCCGATGTAGACGAAGAAGAACGGCGGGAAGAACGCATAGAGCGGCGCGACCTCCTCCTCGAAGTCGTGGCGGTCCTTGGTCTCGGCCACGACCATGCCCGCAAGGAAGGCGCCGATGATCGCGGCCAGGCCGATCTGCGCCGCGAATGCGGCGAGACCGAGGCAGAGGATGACCGCCGGCAGCAGCGGCGACTCGGAGAACCTCGGAGCGTGGAAGACGTCGGGCCAGCGTGCCACGAGCCTGGTACCGCCCACCGCGACGAAGACGACGAATCCCAGCGCGAGCACGATCACCACACCGATCGAGGTCACGTCGACACCGCCCTGGTCGGCCACGCCGACGGCGACGGCGAGCAGGACCATGGCCAGGATGTCATCGATCACGGCCGCGCCGAGGATCGTGCGCGCCGCGGTCGTCGCCAGGGCTTGCAGCTCGATCAGCACCGCCGAGGTGATGCCGACGCTGGTCGCCACCAGCGCCGCGCCGAGAAAGACGCTCGTCTCCCCGCTCTCCCCCAGCACCACGCCCACGCCGTAGCCGGCCGCGAACGGCACCACGACCCCGAGGCCGCCCACGCGCACCGCGGCCGGGCCGACGTCGCGCATGTCCGAGAGCCGCGTCTCCAGCCCCACCCAGAACAACAGGAACACGACACCGAGCTCCGCGAACACCTCCAGCGTCTCGTCGGGCTCGACAAGGGCGAGCACGGACGGGCCGATGATGACGCCGGCGAGGATCTCGCCGACCAGCGCCGGCTGCCCGATGCGCTTGAACAGCTCGTCGCCGAGCTTGGCCGCGAGCAGCACGACGAACAGCGCGACCAGGATGTCGGCCACACCGGTGGCGGCCGCGAACGTCATGCGCCGTCGATGAAGCGCTGCGCGAGGACCCTGAAGAAGTCCGAGCGCGTGATCACGCCCACGACGTGCTTGCGGTCCGTGACCGGGACGATGAGGACCCGATGGTGGATGAAGATCTCGGCCAGGCCGACGTCGGAGAAGTCGGTACCGACGTCGACGTGCTCGGTGTTCATGTGCCGGGCGACCGGCTCGAACCGGCAGGCGTGGCGCTTCTCGAGCACCGCGTCGATCGACTTCGTGACGAAGCCGGCATGCTTGAGGCTCCCGACGTAGCCGGGGAACAGGGCGGTGATGAACTCGCGCTCGCCGAAGATGCCGACGTAGCGCTCGTCGTCGATCACCGGGAGGGCCGGGAGCTCGGACCCCAGGAGGATGCCGAGGGCTTCGCCGATCGGCTGATCAGCCCGCAGGAGCGGGGCGTCTCGGTGCACGAGCGCGGCGATGGCGCGGGGGCTCATCAGGCATACCTCAGCAGAACGTAGACGGTCGCGAGCAGCAGAGAGATCAGCGTCGCAGGCACGCCCACCTTGAGGAACTCGACGAACCGGATCGGCCGCCCGGCGCGCTCGGCCATGCCCGCGGCTGCGACGTTGGCCGCGGCCGCCACGAGCGTGAAGTTGCCGCCGAAGCACGCGCCGAGCGCCAGCGCCCACCAGTAGGCGTCGTCCATGGTCTCGCCCTGGAGCTGCTCCACCACAGGGATCATCGTGGCGGTGAACGGGATGTTGTCCACGATGCCGGAGGCGATCCCGGAGATCCACATGATGCCCATCAGCTCCGCGGTGCGATCGCCGCCGGTGAGCTCGGCGACGCCGTCGGCGATCTCCCCGATCGCGCCCGTCTCCTCCAGCGCGCCGACCATCACGAACAGGCCGATGAAGAAGAACAGCGTCGCCCACTCGATCCCCGCCAGCGAGGACTCCAACGGCTGGGTCGTGACCAGCAACAGCACGGTCGCGCCAAGCATCGCGACGGTCGCGGGCTCCAGGTGCAGCGGCTTGTGCACGAAGAACAGCAGGATCGTCCCGAGCAGGACCGGCAGGGCGCGCTTGAGCTCCTCGGGGTCCTCGATCGAGCGGCGCGCGTCGAGCTCCATCACCCGGTCGCGCGCCTCGGGCGCGATCTGCAGCCGCGGGCGAAACCACAGGTAGAGGACCCCGGTGATCACGACGAACGTGACGATCGCGATCGGCGCGAGATTGACGATGAACTCGACGAAGCTCAGTCCGGTCGCGCCGGCGATCATGATGTTCGGCGGGTCGCCGATCAGCGTCGCGGTGCCGCCTATGTTGGAGGTGATGATCTCGATCAGCACCAGCGGCAGCGGATCGATATCGAGCGTGTCGGCCAGCAGGAACGTGATCGGCACGATCAGGAGCACGGTCGTGAGGTTGTCCAGGAACGCGCTGAGCAGCGCGGTCGACCCGGCGAGCGCGAGCACCACGAGCAGCGGACGGCCGCGCGCGAGCTGCCCGGCGCGGATCGCCAGGTACGTGTAGACCCCGGTCGTCTCGGTCAGCCGGACGATCAGCATCATCCCCGCCAGCAGCCCCAGCGTGTTGAAGTCGATCGCGCCGATCGCCTCCTCCTGACTGACGGTCTGCGTCACCACGACCGCCACGGCGCCCGCGAGCGCGATCTTGGTCCGATGGACCTTCTCGCTGACGATCACGCCCAGCGCGACCACGAAGATGCCGACGGCCAGGGCCATCACACGGCCTCCGGAAGCGCGAGCATGGCCGGCCGCGTTCCCAGCAGCCGCAGATCAGCGACGAACTCCGCGAGCCGCCGCTGGCGCATGACCTCGCCGCCGGCCACGTGCAGCTCGAGGCACCAGTCCCACTGACGGACATGCCGCGTCCCGACCTTCTCGACGCGATGCAGCGCGAGGTCCAGCACCCCGTCACACGCGCGGAGCTTCTCGGTCTCCTCGTGCGCCCAGCGCGCGTCCTCCTCGGCCGAGATGACGTAGCAGCGGATCCACAGCACCAGGACGCGCACGACGGCCCATCCTGCGCAGGCTGTCGCGTCGCTTCCATGGGCGGACGCTCCCATCCCGGAGCGAGCGCGCTCCCATCTTCAGGGCTCGATGAGACCGCGCCGGATCGCGTAGCGGGTCAGCTCGACGCGATCGCGCATCCCGAGCTTGGCCAGGATGTTCTCGCGATGGCGATCCACCGTGCGCGGGCTGATCACCAACAACTCCGCGATCTGCTCGCTCGTGTGCGCCTCCGCGATCAGCTTGACCACCTGCAGCTCGCGCGGCGTCAGCGGATCCACCGGCTCCTCCGGCCGAGCCAGCATGTCACCGATCAGCCGCGTGACGGCGGCCGGATACAGGAACGGCTCGCCACGCATCGCCGCCCGGCACGCCTCCACCAGGTCGCGGTCCGCCCCCGACTTGAGCACATAGCCCGACGCACCCGCCCTCAGCGCCTCGAACAGGTACTGCTCCGAATCGTGCATCGAGAGCATCAAGATCCGCAACCCCGGCCGCCGGCGCGCCAGCTCGGCGGCGGCCTGCAGACCGGTGAACTTCGGCATCGAGACATCCAGCACCGCCAAGTCAACGTCCTCACGGATGCCGAGCTCGATCGCCTCCGCGCCGTCCCCCGCCTCCGCGACCACCGTCAGATCGGGCTGCGCATCGAGGACCATCCGCAACCCCTTGCGGACCATCGCGTGGTCGTCGGCCAACAGGATCCGCGCAGCCGTCACGGCAACCTCAGGGTCACCGACGTCCCGCCGCCCGGCGCTGCGCTCAGCTCCAGCGCCCCGCCGACCAGCACGGCGCGCTCACGCATCCCCCGCACGCCTGCGCCCTCCTCGGCGCCCAAGGTCCCACTCCCGTCATCGTCCACGCAAAGCACCGTCGTGCCGCCCTCCCGACCGAACCTGATCCTGATGCGCTCCGCGCCCGCATGGCGCAGCGCGTTCGTGATCGCCTCCTGCGCGACGCGATAGACCACGACCTCCGCCTCGGCATCGAGCGAGATGCCCGAAGCGATCACGCGCTCGACCATCGCGCCCGCCCGCTCCGCCTCGAGGCACAACTGCCGCAACGCGGCCGCCAGGCCGAGGTCGTCCAACGCCTCGGGACGCAGGTTCCGCGCGATCGCCCGCACCTCCTCGAGCGTCTCGCGTGCGGTCTCTCGCGCCTCGCGGATCCGCTCGGCAGGCTCCCCGTCCACTGCGACCTGGACGCGGTCGAGCTGCAGCAGCACCGCCGTGAGCGCCTGCCCGACCTCGTCGTGCAGCTCGCGCGCGATCCGCAGCCGCTCGGCCTCCTGGGCAGCCAGCGCCCGGCGAGCCGACTCACGCCGCTCGGCCTCGAGCCGCTGCAGCATCTGGTCGAACGCGACCCCGAGCTCCGCCACCTCCGCCGGCGCGCCCGGCAGGCGCGCCCGCCGGCCCGGCGCCAGCGGATCCACCTCCCGCATCACCAGCGCGAGCCGCCGGAGCGGCGCCACGGCGCGTCGCAGCAACACGTAGTTGACCAGCAGCATCACCGCGAGCCCCGCCGCGAGGACCACCAGCTCGCGCTCGGCGGCCGGGAACGAGACCGTCACGGGCGTGAGCACCAGCGCCGTCGTCGCGACCCCGAGCACCAGGGCGTTGCCCACGAAGATTCGCCAGAGCAGCGGCACGGCCTGCGCCGGAGCATACGCCTCGTCCGGGCGACGGACCCGGAGTCGGCGACCGATGCGGCGAGGGCGAGGACGACCGTGGCGACAAGCGTGGTCGCGCCATTGGACCCGACGTGGACCCCGGCGCCGCGCGAGCGTTCGGCCGAGAAAGGCGAAAGGCCCCGCGTTGCAGGGCCTTCGTGTGATCGGGGAGGAGGGGCCAGTTGCGCTCTACGCCGCGCTTTGCTTGCCCGTCGTGTCTCATCTCGTGTCCAGCGTCGCCACGTTCGCGCCCGTGCGGAACGCTTCGCGGATGCGCTGGCGGGCGAGCGCCGCGTCGGGTGCCGGTAGAGCTCGCACACGAGCTTGCCGCCGTCGTCGTGGCCCAGTTGCAGCACGGGACCTCGCTCCGGGCCGAGACCCCCGCCTAGCTGCGGACTACCAGCGCAGCACCGCCGGGCAGCCGCCCCGCTGATTGCTACGCGTGCACACTCGGGTGACGACCCCCGTGGTGGCTCGCGTGATCCTGAACGTGTTGCCGGTCCGGGAGGTGACGATGACGACGTAGCCGGTGGCGCTGAGCGCGCTGGGCGCCGCGAGCGTCGGGGGTGCGGGCTGGTTGAGATGCGGGTCGATCACGCGCAGCGCAGCGACCGTGGCGCCGACGTAGGTCTGCTTCGCCAACCCGTGGGTCTCGATCGCGGTCTGTGCATGGCGGACCATCGCCTTGGCACTGGCGTCGTACGCCTTGGCGCGGTGCGCGAGGAACGACGGAAGCGCGATCGCGGCGAGGATGCCGATGATCACGATGACGACGAGCAGCTCGATGAGCATGAAGCCCTGTTGTGCGCGTAGCCGGGTGAGCATGGATGTCCGGCGGCCGCGCGCAGGGGTGCGCAGCGGTCGCTCCACCATCGTCATCGACCCCGCCCGGCATCCCTGTAATCGAAGCAACCACGAACGCGACGCGCGGCGTCGTGCAGCGTGGCTTGCGGAACGCCGCTGGCGGCGCTGCGCACACGCATGCCGCCGCGTGCGATCAGGGCGACGCCGAGCGCGACACGTGCGGAACGCCCTCGAGCGCCAGACCGCTCGAGCGTTGACGGAGTCGTCGTTTGTGGGCCACGAGGCCCGCGTTTCCCCGAGCGTTTCTCGCGAGAGCGTGAGAAGCACCGTCCGTGTTGAGCCTTTCGAGAGTCCTCCCCCTCCCCCTCATGGCTGTCCGAGTCGCGGCTGACGGTCGACCGCGTGTACGCCCGTCGTCGAGTGGCCGCTGCCGTTTGCGAACGTCGCTCCCGGAGAGGTGAGGGCCCGTTCGTCACGGCGTCCCTATCGAGGTGATGATCGGGGAGACAGGATTTGAACCTGCGACCGCCCGGCCCCCAGCCGGGTGCGCTACCAGACTGCGCCACTCCCCGTGGCTGTCACGCAAGCGGGCGACGGGAATCGAACCCGCCCTAGAAGCTTGGAAGGCTTCTGTGCAACCACAACACTTCGCCCGCGCGGACGACCCGATCATAGCCGCCCCAGGGGCGCCGGTCAGGAGCCCGGCGGCTTCGGCCCGCGGGCCTCGGCCGGGACGTCGCCCTCCTCGCCCGACAGCGCCTCCGGCGGCCACGGCCCGAACCAGTTGTCGCGCGCCCCGTCCAGCGTGACGACCGACCCCGAGAGCGCGGCGCCGAGCGGTGAGCAGCAGAGCGCGACGAGCCAGGCGTGCTCGCGCTCCTCCCCCAGCCGTTGGAGCGGCACCGTGCGTGCGGCGGCGCGCCAGACCGGCTCGGGGTACTTGCGCAGCGCCGCCGTGTCGAACACGCCCGCGGCGACGGCGATCACCGACACGCCGTCGGCCTCCCACGCCTGCGCCTGCGCGCGCGTGTAGCCCTCGACCGCCGCCCGCGCGGCGCTCGAGTGCGTCATGCCCGCGAGCCCGTGGTGCGGGGAGAGCGTGACGTTGACCACGGTGCCGCCGCCGCCCGGGCGGAACGCCAGGTCGACCGCGAGCCGCGTCATCCGCTCCGTCCCGCCCACGTTGAGCCGCGTGACCGCCCGCCAGCCCTTCGGCTCGATCGCCTCGGCGGGCGTGAAGTACTGCCCGCCGGCGTTGTTGACGAGCGCGTCGAGCCGGCCGCAGCGCTCGAGCGCCCCGCGCACGATCCGCTCGGCGTCGGCGTCCTCGCGCACGTCGCCGGGCACGAACCCGCAGCCCAGCTCCTCGGCCGTCGCGGCGAGCACGCCGGCCCGGCGGCCGCAGATGACGACCTCGGCGCCGCAGCGGCGCAGCTCGGCGGCGGCGGCGCGGCCGAGGCCGGTCCCGCCGCCCGTGACGAGGACGGCCCGGCCCGCGAGCGCGCCGTCGGCGAACACCTCCGAGCCGGTCATGCGGCAAGCGAGTCTACGCGCGCACCGGTCAGATCCGCCCCCGGTCGCTGATAGCCGGGGCCGGTTTCGGGGAACAACCCGGACATGCAGATCCCAGGCGTTCACATCGAGACGCTGCACAACCCGACTCGATATTCGTACGCGCAGATCGAGAAGGCCTGCACGCTCGCCGCACTGCTGAACCGCGGGAAGCTCGTCCTCGTCGAGCCGCCCCGCACGTAGGGACGACCGGCTGGGCGGGGGTCGCAGGGCCCGCCCAGCCGGCCGCCCTATCCCTCGATCACGGCGGGCGTGAGCTCGTCCAGCCCGCCGAGCACCACGTCGGCGGCGCCGAGGGCCTCGTCCCCCGGAGGGAACTCGTGGTTGGGGATCGCGATCACGCGCAGCCCGGCCGCGCGCGCCGCCAGGATGCCGTTGTGCGAGTCCTCGACGCCGGCCGCCTCGGCCGGGTCGACCGCGATCCGGCGGGCCGCCTCCAGGAACACGTCGGGCGCCGGCTTGCCGCGGCCGACCTCCTCCGAGGACACCCACACGCGGAAGACCGCGTCCCAGCCGGAGGTCGCCAGCACCCGGTCGATGACCTCCTTGTTGGAGGAGGACGCGAGCGCGAGCGGCCAGCGCTCCGCGATCCGCGCGACCGCGGCCTCGGCGCCCGGCAGCAGCGGCAGCCGCTCGGCGTAGGTGTCGAGCACGTGCGCGACGACGCGGTCGCTGATCGCCGCGGGATCGAGGTCCACGCCCAGCTCGTCGCGGACGTGGCGCGACCATTCCGGCGAGCTCATGCCGAGCATCGCCTCCGTCGCCCCGTCGGGCCAGTCGAGGCCGTGCTCGGCGACGAGCGCCCGGCGACCGCCGTCCCAGGCGGACTCCGAGTCGAGCAGGAGGCCGTCGAGATCGAAGATGACGGCGCGGATCAAGCGGGGGACCAGGGAATCGAACCCCAACCTGCGGTTTTGGAGACCGCCATCCTAGCCGTTGGACCAGTCCCCCCGAGGGTGACGCCGGGCGATTGTAGCCGCCGCCCTCGCCTCGCTGGACACCCGAGATTTAGGCGTGCCATAATCACTGTCATGCCCAAGCTCAGCCGCCGCCGCCTGCTCGCCGCCTCCGTGCCGGCCGCCGGCGGCGTGGCGGCGGCGCTGCACTCCGTCGTCCCGCACGGCCACCCGTGGGAGCACGAGGCGCTCGCGGCGGGCACGCACGAGGGGCACGCCGCCACGGCGACGCACGGCGGGCACGCGAGCTTCCGCGACGGCCGGACGGTGGACCACGCGGCGAACGGCTTCGACCCGCACGAGATCCTGCGCGACTTCGACTGGGGCACGACGACCCGGATGGCGAACGGCCGCGTGCTGCGCGAGTGGGAGCTGCACGCCGTCGACCGCGAGATCGAGGTCGCGCCCGGCGTGCGCTTCGCGGCGTGGACCTACAACGGCCGCATCCCGGGGCCGACGCTGCGCTGCCGGGAGGGCGAGCGGCTGCGGATCACGTTCGCCAACGGCTCCGCCCATCCGCACACGATCCACTTCCACGGCATCCACCCGGCCGAGATGGACGGCGTGCCCGGGCTCGGCGCGGGCGAGATCCCCCCGGGCGGGAGCACCGTCTACGAGTTCGACGCGCTGCCCGCCGGGCTGCACCTCTACCACTGCCACGTCCGCCCCCTCGCCGAGCACATCGCCAAGGGCCTGTACGGCGCGTTCATCGTCGACCCCGCCGACGGGCGCGAGGACGCCGACGAGCTGGTGATGGTCATGAACGGGTTCGACACGAACTTCGACCGCGCCAACGAGGTCTACGCGGCCAACACGATCGGCTTCGCCTACATGGACACGCCGATCGCCGCGGCGCGCGACGAGCTGGTCCGCGTCTACCTCGTCAACGTGCTCGAGTACGACCTGATCAACTCGTTCCACCTGCACGGGAACCTGTTCCACTACTACCCGACCGGGACCGGCAAGACCCCGTCGGAGCTCACGGACACCGTGATGCTCTGCCAGGGCCAGCGCGGGATCCTCGAGTGGCGCTTCCCGCACGCCGGCAAGTTCATGTTCCACGCCCACCAGTCCGAGTTCACCGAGCTCGGCTGGCAGGGCTTCTTCGAGGTCACGTGATGGAGAGCTCGGCGGCCACGGAGCGCGAGCTGCGCGACGATCCGACCGCCGGCCTGCCGGCGTGGCTGCTCGGCCTCGTCCCGCTGGTCCTCATCATCGCCGCGGTGGGCGCGTTCGCCGCGCTCGGCGGCCCTGGGCTCGGCGACCGTCGCGGACCGCCCGCCGAGGAGCTGGCGGTCGAGAAGACCGTCCTGGAGCCCGGCACGATCGAGCTGACCGTCCGCAACGACGGGCCCGACGCGGTCTCGATCGCCCAGGCGCAGGTCAACGACGCGTTCGTGCAGTTCAGCGGCGCGGACGCGCCCGTCGGCCGGCTCGAGACCGCCACCGTCCGCCTCCAGCAGCCGTGGGTCGAGGGCGAGGCCTACGAGGTCGCGCTGCTCACGTCGTCGGGCGGGACGATCGCGCACGAGATCCCCGTCGCCGTCGCGACGCCCGACACCGACCTCTCGTTCTTCGGCCTGATGGCGCTGCTCGGCATCTACGTGGGCGTGATCCCGGTCGCGCTCGGGATGCTCTGGCTGCCCTGGATCCGGCGCATCCCGCCCGGCTGGCTGCGCGGGATCATGGCGCTCACCGTCGGGCTGCTCGTGTTCCTGGCGATCGACGCCACGCTCGAGGGCTTCGAGCTGGCCGGCGAGGGGTCCCAGGCCTTCGGCGGCGCGGCGCTGGTGCTCGTCGGCGCGGTCGTCGCCTTCCTGCTCCTCACGGGCGTGTCGGCATGGCTGCAGCAGCGCCGCGCGGCCGCCCGCGCGGCGGGCGCGTCGGGCGGGCACCTCGCGCTGCTGGTCGCCACCGGCATCGGCCTGCACAACCTCGGCGAGGGCGTGGCCATCGGCTCGGCCTACTCCGCGGGAGCGCTGGCGCTCGGCGCGTTCCTCGTCGTGGGCTTCGCGCTGCACAACACGACCGAGGGGCTCGCGATCGTCGCGCCGGTCGCCCACCTGCGCCCGTCGCTGCGGCGGCTCGCGCTGCTCGGCCTGATCGCGGGCGCGCCGGCGGTGCTGGGCGCCTGGATCGGCGCGGCGGCGTTCAACGCCAGCCTGGCGGCGTTCCTGTTCGGGTTCGGCGCCGGCGCGATCGTCCAGGTGATCGTGCAGCTCGCCCCCACGCTCCGCGACGGCGAGGGCCGCACGCTGCACCCGGTCGCGGTGACCGGGCTGCTGGCCGGGCTCGCGCTGATGTTCGCGACCGGCCTGCTCGTCAGCGTCTAGACGGCGCGGTCCTCGGTGTCGGGCTCGGCGTAGACCACGTCGGGCTCCGCGGAGAGCGAGGCGGCCGCCGCGGCGGTGTCGGCGCCGGGCTCGATGGCGATCACGGCGCGGCCCGAGCCGGAGACGCGCACGACGGTGCCGCCTGGCAGCCGGCCGGCGAGCTCGGCGGCGCGCGCCTCGAGATCCGTGCCGGTGAGCTTCACGATCACGCGCGACAGGGCGCGCGGCTCCTCGCTCATGCCGAGATTGTCGCAGCCGGGACGCAGAGCAGCCCGGCGGGCGCGCTGCGCCCGGGCAGAGCGGCACGCAGGAGCACGCAGCCGAGGCCCGCGAGGCCGACCATGAGGCCGGGCGCCTCCCCGCCGCCGAGCACCCCGCTCCCCCACGTGCCGGTCCGTTCGCGCGCGTCGACGATCGTCGCCGCGAGCCGGCAGCCGACGGCGCGGTGCTCGGGCCGCCCGAGGACCTCGCCCGCGTAGAGGAACAGCTCGGCGAGCCCGGCGACGCCGTGGCAGAGCGACGGGTCGCCGCCGGCGACGAGCGCCCGCGCGTCGTGCGTCGCGGCCTGCAGCGCGATGCCGGCGTCCGCGAGGTCGCGCTGGGAGCCGGTCAGCTCCCACGCGCGCAGCCGCGCCAGCCCGACGCCCACCGAGCCGTGGCACCAGAAGCTCGAGTACGCGGGGAGCGTGCCGGCCGCGACGGCGTCGCGCTCCAGGCCGCGCAGGTCGGGCCAGTTCGCCTGCGCCGGGCTCAGCCAGGCGCGCTCGTAGGCCGCGGCGGAGGCGGCCGCCGCTCCGAGCGCGGCGTCGCCGCCGGCCGCGTGCAGCTCGAGCAGCGCGTGGGCGACGCCGGCGGCGCCGTGCCCGAGCCCGCACAGGCCGGGCTCGCCGGGCGGCGTGCCGAGCGGCCACGACAATCCGCTCGCGTCCCGGTGCGCGACGGCCACGAGCGCCTCCCCGAGGTCCAGCGCGGCGCTCCGCGCCGCCGGCAGCCCGAGCCGCCGGCCGAGGTCGAGCAGGCCCAGCGCGACCCCCGCGCGGCCGCCGACGAGGTCGTCGGCGAAGACGCCGCCGGCCGCATCCGCGGCGATCCGGGCCGTCAGCGCCGCCGCGTGCTCGAGCAGCTCGTCGTCGCCGGTCGCCCGTCCCGCCTCGGCCGCCGCCCACGCGACGCCCGTGGCTCCGCCGTAGAGCGAGAGGTCGCCGTCGGCGCCGGCCAGCGCCTGGAGCAGCGCGCCCCGCGCGGCCGCGCCGTGCCGGTCGTCGCCGGTGTGCTCGGCGAGCCGGGCGAGGAACACGCCGACCCCGCTCGTGCCCGCGTAGAGATCGCCGGCACAGGAGCGGTGCACGACGCGCCACTCGTCCTCGTCGAGCTCGACGGCGTCGCCGAGCCAGGTGCAGCGCCCGTCCCACCACACCGCGTCGCGCACGAGCTGATCGCCCACCGCGCACGCCGCCTCCAGCAGGCGCGCGCCGTCACCAGGCATAGCGCTCGCGGCTCCCGGGCTCGAGGTGCGGGCGGACGGGATCGAGCCCGGCCGCGGCGAAGGTCGCCCGGATGCGCTCGACGGGCGGCTCGTCGCCCGGCGCCGCGAGGGCGGCGGCGACCAGCCGGCAGCGCGCCTGGCCGAAGCTCTCGGCGCCGGCACGGCCCTCCGCGGCGCCCACGCCGCGGGCGAGGCGGCGCGCGAGCCGCGGCGGCGGGTCGCGCAGCTCCCCCTCCAGTGCCGCCGCGACCGCGGCGAGGCGGTCCGACAGCGCGGAGAAGGTCGGCGGCGGCAGGTAGACGACGACGGCGTCGGCGCGCCCGAAGCCGTCGGCCCGCACGGGCGCCTTGAGCGCGGCGGACGCCCCGCCGTCGAGCAGCACGCCGGTGAGCGCCCGCACGAGCGCGGGCGCGCCGGCCGCGGACACGCGCCAGTAGAGCCGCGTGACGACCGCCTTGGCCGCCTCCTCCCAGTCGCCGAAGAACGTCATCCAGAACCCGTTCTCGACCGTGTCCTCGCGCGCGAGCAGCGCCAGCTCGTCGCCGGGCTCGGCGCGCAGGCCCGGGCGGGCGAGGACGAGGTAGTCGCCGCGGTCCACCACGCGGGTCAGGTCGCCGCGGACCGCCTCGGCGCGGCCATGGGTCGAGACGCGCCGCGCCCGCCAGCCCGGCTCGAAGCGGTCGCTGCCGGCATGGGCGGCGCGCAGGGCGGCGACGACGTCGAGCTCGATCGGGCGCAGCGGCCCGGACGGTGGCGGCTCGGCGGCGAGCTGCAGGTACCAGCCGGCGTAGAGGGCCTCGGCGAGCGCCTCCCGGCCCGTGCCGGGGCGGACCAGCGCCGCGGCCTCGCGCAGCTGCTCCTCGACGGTCATGCCCATGCCGGCGGCCGGCCGGCGAGCTCGGCGGCGAGGCGCGCATGGCGCCGCGCCTCGGGCACCGTCCCCGCCGGATCCCACGCCGCCGCCTGCACCGCGCGCTGCAGCAGCCGCGCGCACAGCAGCCCGGCGAGCCGCTCGCGCACGTCGTCGCCCGCCGCCTGCGCGTAGGCGTCCAGGAACGGGCGCACGCGCGCGGCGGGCACGGCGGCGAGCCGCTCGGCGCCGCTCACGGTGATCACGTCCTGGAGGACGGCGGCGACGTCCCAGGCCGGGTCGCCGCGCCCGGACGTCTCCCAGTCGATCAGCGTCGCGCCGCCGGCCCCGTCGAGCAGCCAGTTGTCGAGCCGCGCGTCCCCGTGGACGACGGCCAGCGGCGCCCAGCGCGCGCCGGCCGCGGCGAGCGTGGCCGTCAGCAGCGCGCGCTCCGGCAGCCAGGCGAGCAGCGCGCGCACGCCGTCGTTGCCCGCGAGGAAGGCGGGCGGGGCGCCGGCCAGCAGGTCGAGCGGCCACGGCCGCAGCGGCGGGAACGGCACGCCGCGCGTGCCGGCGTGCCACGCCGCGAGCGTGGTGGCGAGCGCCCGCAGCGCTGCGGGGTCGGCGGCGCTCGCCGCCGCGGTCGCGGACCCGCCGGCCTCGAGGATCAGGACGCCCGCGCCGTCGGCGGCGGGGTGGCTGCGTGCGAGCAGCGGCGCGAGCCCCGGGTCGCTGCGCGCGAGCGCGTAGGCCGCGAGCTCGCGCGCGGGCGAGCCCTGGACGTCGCCGTCGGCGCCGTCGTCCAGGGCCTTGACCGCGTAGGCCGGGCGGCTGCCGACCTCGACGAGCCGGACCGCGTGCGAGCGCGACCGGTCGACCACGCGCACGCCCTGCTCGACGATCTCGCGTGCGGAGAGGAGGCCGGCGGCGCGCAGCTGCACGATCGCCGCCGGCCCGTGCTCCTCGGTCAACCGCCGGACCAGTAGTGCGTCCCGCCCTGGTCGTCGAGCCAGTACCACTCCGCCGACTCCGGCGAGGCGGCGGCCGCGTCCGGGCCGGGGAACGCCCGTGCCTCGCCCGCGTCGTCCAGCACGTACCACTCGCCATCGCCGTACCACTGCTCGGACCCCTCGCCCGCGGGCCGCAGCGGTCCCGGGTCCGGGATCGGGAGGTCCGGGAACGGGATCGGGCACGTCGCCGGGATCGCCGACGGGGTCGGGCACAGCGCCGGGATCTGCGAGACCCGGCCGCACGTCGCCGGGACCAGCGTCGTCGGGCACAGCACCGGCAGCCGCGACGGGCACTCGGCCGGCACGCGCGACACCGGGCACAGCACGGGCGCCCGCGACGGACAGCGCGCCGGGACCTGCGTCGGACACAGCGCCGGGACCTGCGTCGGGCACGTCTCCGGCACGAGCGACGGGCACTGCACGATGATCCGCGACGGGCAGCGGACCGGGATCCGCGTCGGGCACTGCGCGACGATGCGGCTCGGGCACTGCACGATGATCCGCGACGGCGTGCAGCCCGGCCCGACGAGCGAGGGGAGCACGACGACGTCGCCGCAGCGCAGCGCCGCCTCGGCGCTCACGCGGCCGTTGCCCCACGCGTTGTCGAACGAGCCGGCGCCCAGCTTGACCGCGCTGGAGATCAGGCAGTCCTTGATCTTCTGGTTCGTGAAGCCGATGTGCCGGCTCCACATCAGCGCGGCCAGACCCGTGACGAGCGGCGTCGCCATCGAGGTGCCGTCGAGCGTCCCGAAGTTGAGGCCGGCGTTGATCGTCACCGCGTACGTCGGCATCGCCGAGAGGATCCCCGTGCCCGGCGCGACGACCGTGACCTCGGGCCCGACGTTGGAGAACGTCGAGACCTGGTCGGCCTGGTCGGTCGAGCCGACCGCGACGACGCCCGGGACCGTGAGCGAGTACGCCGCGGGCCAGATGACCGGCCCGTGGTCGTCGTTGCCCGTGGCGGCGCACAGGAGCATGCCGTTCGTGCTCGCGTAGTTGCAGGCGTCCAGCTTGGTCTGGTTCGCCCCGCCGCCGCCGCTGTAGTTGATGACGGCCTTCAGGTTGTTCGCCAGCGCGAAGTCGACGATCTCCTCGACCGCGTCGGCGAAGTCCGCCGAGGATCCGCTGCCGGCGGCGTCGAGCGTGCGGCAGATGTAGACGCGCGTGCCCCACGCCATCCCGGCGACGCCGGCGGCGTTGTCGCCGAGGCCGGCCGCGATGCCGGCGACGTGCGTGCCGTGGCCGTTGAGGTCGCGCGGCTCGCCGCCGTCGACGAAGTCGGTCCCGAGCGTGAAGCGCGAGCCGCTCAGGTCCGGGTGGTCGAGCGCGCCCCCGGTCATCGAGATGCCGGAGTCGATGACCCCGATCAGCACGGTCGGATCGCCCGTCTCGAGGTCCCACGCGTCGAACGCGTCGACCATGGGGAGCGACCACTGCTCGGCCAGCCGCGTGTCGTTCGGCGTGACCGCGGCGTGGTCGACGATGTCCGGCTCGGCGTACAGCACGTCGGGCCGCGCGGAGAGCTTCGCGGCGACCTCGGCCACGTCGGCCTCGGCCGTCACGGCGACCAGCGCGCGACGGGTCGGGCCGGGCGGGCGCACGATCGCCGCGGCCTCGTCGACCTCGGCGACCAGGTCGGCCGCGATCGACGAGATCCCGGACGCGTCCTCGCGGCCGGCCTTGAACTTCACGATCACCCGGTTGGCGAAGTACTCGACGGACTCGCCTTCCCAGGTCCCCTGGACCGTCTCGCGTCCCGGGTCCCGACTGGGCTCCTGCACCATGTGATCCGACCTCCATGTCAGTGAATGGGCACGCGGACCGTACGCGGGGGCGCCGCGCCGCGGGGGCGGACGGGCATGGCGCCGCGCGGCCCGATGGCGGGCCGAAATGCGGTTTGTCAGAATGTGAACTCGGAATGCCCGGAGCGTGCGGCCCGTCTCATCCGGGCGCGCTGGACCTCGGGCCGCGCGACCAGCTGCGCCAGCTGCCCGACCTGGTCCGCACGACGGGGCTGCGCCGGCTCCCGACCGTCCTGCGCGGGCTGATCCGCCTCGAGGGCGCGCACCCCGAGATCGCGCACCGGACGCTGCTCACGCTCGGGGTCGACCCCGCGCAACAGGGGCGCGGGCGGGCCGGCGCGATGCTGCGGGCGCTCGCCGCGCGCGGGGCGGAGCCGCTCTACCTCGAGACCTCGTCCCCGGGCAACGTGCGCCTGTACGAGCGCCACGGCTACGTCGTGCGCGACGAGCTGCGCCTAGCGGGCGGCCTGCCGGCGTGGACGATGCTCGCGCTCAGTGCGGGCGGAGGGACTTGAACCCCCAAGCCTTGCGGCACCAGGACCTAAACCTGGCGTGTTTGCCAGTTTCACCACGCCCGCGCGGCGGCCGGCGCACCGGCCGCACCGAGATTGTAAGGTCGCACGACGATGGCGGAATCCGAGGTCGCCATTGCGCACCCGAACCGCGACCGGGCCGCGTCGAAGGTCACGCGGCTCGTCGTCGTCGCGCTCCTGCTCGCGTCGGCCTTCCTGCTGATCGTGATCTCCGTCGGGGCCTGGGACACGCTCGTCGGCGCCAAGCCGCTGCAGGTCATCTACATCGTGCTCTACCTCGGGATCGCGTTCCTCGTGCTGCGCTGGAGCCGCGGCGTGCTGCCGCTCGCCGCCGCGCTCGCGATCGTGCTGTTCATCTTCGCCCTCGTGTCCGTGCCCGGCTGGTTCGAGCGCGACAAGGACGGCTTCACCGACCCCGCGATCGCGTCCGACGTGATCGGGCTGCTGACCGCGATCCTCGTGCCGCTGCAGGCGCTGCTCGTCGCCTTCGCGATGCGCGGCTTCCAGCAGGCGTGGAACGTCGAGGTGGAGCGCCCCGCGGGCGGCGAGGCCGCAGCGCCCGCCTGATCAGCGCTCGGCGGTCGTGAGGAACGTGGCGGACATGTCGAGGTCGCCGTGCCCGCGCTCGACGCCCTCGGCGAAGCGCGCGGCGATCGCGGCGACGAGCGGGACGTCGAGCTCGTGGCGCGCCGCCGCGTCCTCCACCAGCCGCAGGTCCTTCGCGGCGTGGCGCAGCGGGAACGCGGGCGCGAAGTCGCGCGCGATCATGCCCCGGCCCTTCGCCTGCGCGTAGCCCGCGTCGAGCGGCCCGCCGGCGATCGCGTCGAGGAAGGACGCGGGCGCGACGCCGAGCCCCTCGGCGAGCGCCAGCGTCTCCGCGAGCCCCTCCACCAGCGCCAGCACCCACGTGTTGGCGACGAGCTTGAGGCGCGTGCCGGCGCCCGCCTCGCCGAGCCACAGCGTGCGCGCGGCGAAGGCGCCGAACAGCGGATCGAGGCGCTCGCGCACGTCAGCGGGCCCCGACCCGAGCACGATCAGCCGGCCGTCCTCCGCCGGCTGGCGCGTGCCGAGCACGGGCGCGTCGACGAAGGCGACGCCGCGCTCGGCGGCCAGCGCCGCGCAGCGCTCCGTCCCCTCGATGCCGACCGTCGAGGCCTGGACCCACACGTCCTGCCCGTCGAGCGCGGCGCCGGCGGTCTCGAGCACGGCGTCCGCGTCGGTGAGCATGGTCAGCAGGACCGCGGCCCCCGCGGCGGCCTCGGCGGGCGAGGCCGCGACCTCCGCGCCGGCGGCGCGCAGCGGCTCCGCCTTCTCCGGGCTGCGGTTCCAGGCCCGCACCGGGAAGCCGGCCGCGGCGAGGTGGCGCGCCATCGGCGCACCCATGATGCCCGTGCCGAGCACGGCGACGCTGTCAGGGGAGCTCATGCCCCGTCCATATCATGTGGGGCACCCCGCCCGGGTGGTGGAACTGGTCAGACACGACGGCCTCAAAAGCCGTTGGCCCTTCGCGGCCGTGCGGGTTCGAGTCCCGCCCCGGGTACTGCTAGTACCGGTCGAACTGCGTCCGTGCGACGAGCTCGTCCCGGTGCACGAGTCGGCGGACCATCGCGGCGCTCGTCCGGTACACGGAGGCGACGGCGAGGACGATCGCGGCGCAGAGCGCGACCGAGAGCGCGCAGAACAGCACCGCGAGGACGAGGGTGCCGAGTTCGGAGGCGAGTGCGACCATGCCGCGAGGCTACGCGGCGACCCGCGGATCGCACAAGCGCCCGGACCCGAACCTCAACACATGTACTGCTCGTTCGTGCGGATCCGCGCAATCCTCAGAACGGCATCTTGTCCCGGCCCTTGCGGCCGGTGCTGCCGGACTTGGAGATCGCCTTCTGGCTGCTGCGGAACGGCTTGCTCAGCCAGTGACCGAGCTTGCCCGGCGCGTGGTCGGTGACCTTCGTGGGCGCGCCCGCGACCTTCTGGCCGCCGCGCTCGGGGTGCCGCGAGAGGCGCGGCAGCAGGAAGGCGAGGACGAGGAGGAGGACGCAGAAGACTGCGACGGCGGCGATGGTCATATCGCTGCCCTACCCAGGCGGCATGCCGATCAGTCGGTCACGAGCGCGAGCAGCTCGCCGGCGATGCCGGGCGCCGCGGCGAGCAGACCGCCGGCCGCCGGCGGGGCGGGCGGCAGCGCGTGCACGGCGAGGCCCGCGCGGGTGCAGATGAGCGCGCCCGCGGCGACGTCCCAGTGCTTGACGCCGCGCTCGAAGTAGCCGTCGTAGCGGCCGGCGGCGACCCACGCCAGGTCGAGCGCGGCAGCGCCGAGCCGCCGCACGTCGCGCACCCGCGGCAGCAGCCGGGCGACGATCGCGGCCTGCTGCGCGCGCACGCCGGCGTCGTAGCCGAAGCCCGTGGCCACGAGCGCCGTCTCGAGGCCGCCGCGCGCCGGCGGGCGCAGCGGCGCGCCGTCGAGCGTGGCGGCGCCGTCGCGCGTCGCGGCCCAGGTCTCGTCGCGCATCGGGTCGTACACGACGCCGGCGAGCGCGCCGCCCGCGTCCTCGACGGCGATGCTCACGCACCACTGCGGGATCCCGAACAGGAAGTTCACGGTGCCGTCGAGGGGATCCACGACCCAGCGCAACCCGCTCGTGCCGGCCCGGTCGTCGCCCTCCTCGCCGAGGATCGCGTCGTCCGGCCGGGCGTCCTCCAGGCGCGCGCGGATCAGCCGCTCGGTGGCCACGTCGGCCTCCGACACGAGGTCGGTCGGCGTCGACTTCGCGCTGATCTCCAGCTCGCCGAGGCGGCCGAAGGCGGTGCGCAGCTCCGCGCCCGCCTCGCGGGCGACGCCGGTCGCGAGCGCCAGCAGCTCGTCCTGCGAGCTCATGCGGCGAGCGGCGGCCGGCGGGCGGTCCAGCCGGTGTCGGCCTCGAGCTGCGCGGAGAGCGACAGCAGCGTCGCCTCGTCCCCCGGGCGGCCGACGAGCTGCACGGCGAGCGGGATGCCGTCGGGCGCCGCCTCGACCGGCACGGCGGCGGCGGGCTGGCCGACGTGGTTCCAGATCGGGAGGTGGGGGATGAAGTTGGCCATGCCGTTGAGCAGCAGCGGGGCGGGCAGCCCGAGCCACGCGCCCAGCGGCGGCGGCCGGCGGGTGAGCACGGGCGTGAGCAGGACGTCGCAGTCGCCGAACACGCCGAGGCGGTCGCGGTCGGCGGCCTCCAGGGCGTGCGCCCGCGCGACCAGTGGACGCGGGATCCGGTCGCCCATGCGCGCCAGGCCGCGCGTCCAGCGGGCCAGCCGCTCCGGGTGCGGCAGCGCCGCGGCGTCGCCGCTGATGCCCTCCAGGTAGCGCGTCGTCACGCGCACGATCGCGGTGCCGTAGTCCGGATCGCGCTGCTCGACGGCATGGCCGAGGTCGCGCAGGCGCGCCGCGGTGCGCTCGACCAGCCCGCGCATCTCGGGGTGCACCCGCGCGGTCGAGCCGCGCGGGACGGCGAGCGACCAGGCGATCCGCAGCCGGCCGGGCGGGCGCGCGGCGGCCTCGGCGAACGACGGGCCGCCGTCCTTGACGGCGTCGTAGAACAGCGCGGCGTCGCGCACGCTCCGCGTGAGCGGACCGGCCGTGGACATGCCGCGCCAGTCGCTCGCCATCGGGACGCGGTCGCGCTGCGGCTTGAGGCCGAACAGGCCGCAGCAGGCGGCCGGGATGCGGATCGAGCCGGCGCCGTCGGTGCCGAGCGCGGCGGCGGCGAGGCCGGCGGCGACGGCGGCCGCCGAGCCGCCGCTCGACCCGCCGGCGATCCGCGCCGGGTCCCACGGGTTCCGGGTGGCGCCGAAGGCGAGCGACTCCGTGGTGGCCAGCGCCTCGAGCTCGGGCACGTGGGTCTTGCCGATCACCAGGGCGCCGGCGGCGCGCAGGCGGCGCACGACCTCGGCGTCGCGCCCGGCGGGCGGGCCGTGGCCCAGCGAGCCGTGCGCGGTGATCTGGCCCGCGACGTCGGTGTCGTCCTTGATCGCCACCGGCACGCCGTTGAGCGGCGGTGCGCCGGCGCCGCGACGCCCGTCGGCCGCGTCGGCCGCCGCGAGCGCCTCCTCGGCGAGCACGACCCGGAACGCGTTGAGCTGCGGGTCCAGTCGGGCGATCCGCTCGAGGTACAGCTCCACCAGCTCGCGCGCCGTCACCGCTCCCTCGCGGACGAGCTCGGCCTGGCGGGCGAGCCCGGCGAAGGCGAGGTCGGTGGCGTCCACGGCGCAGGACCCTAGCGGTAGGTTGTCGCGCCATGGCGACGCCGGGCATGCGGGGCGCGGGAGCGGCCACCGCGATGCGGGTCGCCGGCACGGCGTGCAGCGACGCCGAGCGCCGCCTCGCGGTCGCCGTGCACGACGACCTGCGCGCCCGCGGGCACGAGGCGTGGGTCGAGGCGCACTGGGTGCGCCCGCGCCGCGACGTCGCGCTCGCGCTCGGCTGCGCGGGTTGCGCGATCGGCGGGCTCGTCGCGATCGGCGCGCCGGTCGCGGGGCTGGTCGCGACCGCGCTCGCGGCGCTCTGCGTCGGGCTCGACGTCGCTGGGCGGGCGAGCCCGCTCCGCCTGCTGCTGCCGCGCCGGGCGACGCAGGTCGTGCTGGTGGCGCCGTCGGCGGGCGACGCGCTGTGGACGGGCGCGGCCGGCGGCGACGCGCCGGAGGCCCCGCCCGTCGACCTGCTCCTCGTCGCGCGCACCGACGCGCCGCGCGCGGGCGTCGCGCGGCGGCTCGCGCGCGTGCCCGGCGGCCTCGCGTGGCTCGCCGTCGCCGCGCTCGCCGTCACCGCGGCCGCCGCGGCGCGCGCGGCCGGCGCGGAGGGGACGCTGCTCGGCGCGCTCCAGCTCGTCCCCACCGTCGTCCTGCTCGCGGCCGCGACCGCCGCGCTCGACGCCGCCGTCGCGCGGCCCGGCGACGGCGGACCTGAGACGGAGGCGCTGGCGGCCGCGCTCGCCGCCCACGCCGCGCTCGTGCGCGACGCCCCCGCCGGCGTGAACACGGGGCTGGTGCTCGCCGGGCCGGACGCGCTGCGCGCCCACCTGCGGCGCGAGCGGCTCGATCCCGCGCGCACCGCGCTCCTGCACGTCCGGCCCGGCGCGGCGCGCAGCCGCCATCCGCAGTGGCGCGCCGCGCTGCTGGCCGCCGGCCTCGCCCCGCGCCGCGACGGTCCCCGGGGCGTGCCCGCCGCCGAGGTGCCGCCCGGCCACGCGGAGGCGGTCGCGCGCGCCCTCAGGCTCGCTGCGCCGCGCGGCTAGGACGCGGCCAGCTCGGCGAAGTAGTCGAGCGCGGAGGGGTTGGCGAGCGAGTCGCGGCTCGCCGCGCGCTCGGGCCGCTCGCCCATCAGGATCCGCTTGACCGGGACCTCGAGCACCTTGCCTGAGAGCGTGCGCGGCACCTCGGCGATCGCCCGCACCTCGCTCGGCACGTGGCGCGGCGAGCAGTCCTCGCGCACACGGCGGCGGATCGCGGCGACGAGGTCGTCGTCCAGCTCGACGCCGTCGCGCAGCACGACGAACAGGGGCATCCAGTTCTCCTCGCCGTCGCGCGGGACGTCGACGACGAGCGCGTCCACCACCGCGTCGAGCGCGAGCACGGCGCGGTAGATCTCGCTCGTCCCCATGCGCACGCCGCCGCGGTTGATGGTCGAGTCCGAGCGGCCGTAGATCACCGCGGTCCCGCGCGGCGTGATGCGGATCCAGTCGCCGTGGCGCCAGACGCCGGGATAGTGCTCGAAGTAGGCCTCCCGCAGCCGCGTGCCGTCCTCGTCGTCCCAGAAGGCGACCGGCATCGACGGCATCGGCTTCGTGAGCACGAGCTCGCCGACCTCGTCTATCACGGGGTTGCCCTCGTCGTCGAAGGCGTGCAGGTCGGCGCCGAGGGCCCGCGCCTGCAGCTCGCCCAGGTACACCGGCAGCACGGGGCAGCCGCCGACGAACGCGGTGCACACGTCGGTCCCGCCCGACGTCGAGAACAGCCACGTGCCGGCGCCGACGTGCTCGTAGACCCATTCGAACGCCTCGGGCGCGAGCGGCGAGCCCGTCGAGCCGACGGCCCGCAGCGCGCCGAGGTCGCGGCCCGCGGCCGGCTCGACCCCCGCCTTCATGCACGAGGCGAGGTAGCTCGCGCTCGTGCCGAAGGTGGTCATGCCCGCGTCCTCGGCGAGATCCCACAGCCGGTTCAGGTCGGGCGTGCCCGGGTTGCCGTCGTAGAGCACGATCGCCGCGTCGGTCAGGAGCACGGAGACGAGGAAGTTCCACATCATCCAGCCCGTGGTGGTGAACCAGAACACCCGGTCGCCGGCATGGCAGTCGAGGTGCAGGTACATCATCTTCAGGTGCTCGAGCAGGATCCCGCCCTGCCCCTGGACGATCGCCTTCGGCAGCCCGGTCGTGCCCGACGAGTAGAGGACCCAGAGCGGATGGCCGAACGGCACCGGCTCGAATGCGAGCGGATCGTCGCCGAGGAACCCGTCCTCCCACCCGCTCCCGTCGAGGTAGCCGAGCCGCACCACGGGCGCGCCGATCTCGGCGGCGATCGCGTCGACGGCGGCGCCCTTGTCGAAGTCCTTCCCGCCGTAGCGGTAGCCGTCGACGGCGAGCAGCACCTTCGGCTCGATCTGCCCGAAGCGGTCGATCACGCTGCGCGCCCCGAACTCGGGCGCCGCCGAGGACCAGATCGCGCCGAGCGAGGCGACCGCCAGGAACGCCGCGATCGTCTCGGGGATGTTGGGGAGGTACGCCGCGACGCGGTCGCCGGGCCCGACGCCGCGCGCCGCCAGCCCGGCGCGGATGCCCGCGGTCTGCGCGCGCAGCTCGCCCCACGTCCACTCGCCCAGCTCGCGGTGCTCGGAGGCGTGCAGGATCGCCACCCGGTCGTCCGGCTTGCCGCGGAACACGCGCTCGGCGTAGTTGAGCCGCGCCTCCGGGAACCAGACGGCCCCGGGCATCGCGGCGTCCGCCAGCACCTCGCCGGGCTCGCCGCCCACGTCGAACCGCCGCCACACCTCCGCCCAGAACCCGGCGAGGTCGTCGACCGACCACTGCCACAGGGCCGCGTAGTCGGCCGCGCCGCGGTCGGCCATCAGGCGCGCCATCTGCGAGCGCTCGCGCAGCTCCTCCGGCGGCTCCCACAGCGGCTTCACGGGCTAGGCGGGCGGGATCGCGTTGCGCTTGCGCGGCAGCGCGCGCTCGCGCCCCGCGTAGCGGGCGTAGCGCCGGATCAGCTCGCCGCGCAGGTCCTCGGGCTGCACGACGGCGTCGATCACGAGCTCCGACGCGAGGTGCAGCAGGTCGACGCCCTCGGCGTACTCGGCCATCAGCTCGGATCGCTTCGCCGCGCGCTCGTCCTCGTCCTCGATCGCCGCGAGCTGGTTGTAGAACACGGCGTTGACGGCCGCGCTCGGCCCCATCACGGCGATCTTGGCGGTCGGCAGCGCCAGGCAGGAGTCGGGATCGAAGGCCGGGCCGGCCATCGCGTAGAGGCCGGCGCCGTAGGCCTTGCGCACGACGACGGAGAGCTTGGGCACCGTCGCCTCCGACACGGCCGAGATCATCTTCGCGCCGTGGCGGATGATCCCCTGGCGCTCGACCGCCGTCCCGATCATGAAGCCGGGCACGTCGGCGAGGAAGAGCAGCGGGACGCCGAACGCGTTGCAGGTCCAGATGAAGCGCGCCGCCTTGTCGGCCGAGTCGACGAACAGCACGCCGCCCTTGAACTTCGGCTGGTTGGCGACGATCCCGACCACGCGCCCGTCGAGCCGGGCGTAGCCGACGATCAGCTCCTTCGCCCAGCGCTTGTGGACCTCGAGGAAGGAGCCCTCGTCGACGAGCGCGTCGAGCAGCTCGCGCATGTCCCACGGCTTGTTCTCGTCGGCGGGGATCAGCGCGCGGATCGGCGTGGCGTCCGCGGCGGGCGGCGCCGGGGGCGCGGCCGGCGGCGTGTCCTCCCAGTGCGACGGCAGGTAGCCGAGATAGCGCCGCGCGGCCGCGATGCCCTCCTCGTCCGTCTTGACGAGGAAGTGGCCGCAGCCCGAGACGCCCGTGTGCATCTTCGCGCCGCCCATCTCCTCCAGCGACACGTGCTCGCCGATCACCATCTCGGCCATGCGCGGCGAGCCCAGGTACATCGAGGCGTTGCCGTCGCGCATGATCACGACGTCGCAGAAGGCGGGGATGTAGGCGCCGCCCGCGGCGCTCGGGCCGAACAGCACGCAGACCTGCGGCACCGCGCCCGACAGCTTGACCTCGTTGAAGAAGATGCGGCCCGCGTGGCGCCGGCCCGGGAACATCTGGACCTGCTCGGTGATGCGCGCGCCGGCCGAGTCGACGAGGTACACCATCGGCACCCGGTGGGCGAGCGCGGCCTCCTGGATGCGGAGGATCTTCTCCACCGTCTTGGGCCCCCACGAGCCGGCCTTCACCGTGGGGTCGTTGGCCATCAGCGCGACGGTCCGGCCGCCGATCGTGCCCATGCCGGTCACGACGCCGTCGGCGCCGAGCCCGTCGGCCTCCCAGTTGGCCAGCAGCGCGTCCTCGGCGAAGGAGTCGGGGTCGAGCAGCAGCGCCACGCGCTCGCGCACGGGCAGCTTGCCCTGCTCGGCGGCCTTGGTGCGGTGGCGCTCGGGCCCGCCGGCGTAGGCGCGCGCGAAGGCGTGCTCGGCGTCGGTCATGCCCTGGAACCTAGCGAGTGGGCGGGTCGTCGTTGCGCACCCGCACCACCAGCTCGTCGTCGTCGGCGCGCGAGGCGAGCGGGCGCTCGACGGAGTACCCGTCCGGCTCGGGCGGGAGCGGGCTGCGCGGCCGCAGCCCGGCGACCAGGACGCCCCCGCCGAGCGCCAGCAGCAGCAGCGGCCACCACTGCAGCGTGTCGTCCGCTCCGGCGCTCGCGAGCACCAGGAACGCGGCGAGGTGCGCGAAGCCCAGCCAGGCCGCGCCCGGCACGCGGTCGACCGCCCCGTAGGCGATCAGCCCGCAGCCGGCGGCGAGCACGACGAGCTCCCAGAAGGCCGGGAGGAGGTCGTCCGAGGGCCCCGCTCCGCCGACGATCAGGAACGTGCCGAACAACGCCGTCGCGGAGGCGATGACCGCGATCGACAGCGTCGCGAGCCCCGCCGTGACGACCATCAGCTCCGCATGGCGCGGCCGGCCCCCGCGCAGCACGAGCGAGCCGAGCACGAAGGCCGCCGCGAGCGCCAGCAGGAGCCAGCGGTAGACGCCCTGCGACGAGGCGCCGAAGATCCAGTTCGCGGCGGCCAGGACCGCGGCGCCCGCCGCGAGCCCGGCCACCATCGCCGGCGACCGCGGAGCCGCGCCGCAGCGCGGCCACGACCGCGGCGCCGCACAGCAGGAGCGACGTCCACACGATCGCGCCCGCCGGCAGGCCGCCGTCGTAGTCCGCGCCGAGCAGGCTCGACAGCTCGAGCAGCATGCCCGCCAGCAGCAGCAGACCGCACACGACCAGCACGGACTGGTACGCCGCCGGCGCGCCGCCCTCCGGCCGCGCCTGCAGGCCGAGGCCGTAGACGAGCGCCGCCGCCAGGGCGAGGAGGAGGACGTGGACGCCGTTGGGCAGCTCCTCGTCGAGCCGGACCTCCTCGAGCGCGATGCCGAGCGTGAACAGGACCGCCCCGGCGGCGATCAGCGGCCCGCGGTGCGCGGGCGGGCGCAGCAGCTCGAGCAGGTCGTCGCGGCGGGCCATGCGCCGCGGGATGCTAGACAGCCGACCCCTTCAGCTCGATCATGCCGTCGCGGACGCGCGCCTCCCAGACCGGCTGGGGATAGGCGGACGGGCCGCGCTCGATCGCGCCGTCGTCCAGGCGGAACGCGGAGCCGTGCAGCGGGCAGACGACGCAGCCGTCCTCGAGCTCGCCCTCGTGCAGCGCCCCGCCGCGGTGCGCGCAGCGGTCCGACAGCGCGTGCAGCGCCCCCGCGTGGCGCGCCAGCACGACCGGCACGCCCCCGACCTCGGCGCAGCGCAGCTCGCCGTCGGGCAGCTCGTCGTCGCGCAGCACGGGCGTCCACTCGTCCGCCTGCGGCTCGAACACCGTCTGGTCGACCCCGACGCCCTGCGCGTAGGACAGGTGGCCGCCGAGGTACCCGCTCGCGCCCAGCACCCCGGCGCCGGCCAGCGCGAGCAGCTTGCCGCGGCCGCGCGCGCCGCGCCGGCGGGCGGCGAGCGAGGCGCCGAACAGCACGGTCGCGCCGACGTTCGTGGCGGCGTGCACCAACCCGACGCGCCGGGCCGGCTCGTCCCCGAGCTCGGTGTCGGCCCAGTCCGTCGCGCCGGACGCGGCGGCGGGGAGCGTGAACGCGATCCCCATGCCGATCAGGCGGTCGGCCGCCGGCTCCGCGGCCCGCCCGCCGAGCCAGTCGAGCAGCACCGCGCTCGTCCACGTCCCGATCGGGAGATCGGTGAGCAGCGGGTGCAGCGCGTGGCCGAGCCACGTGCCGCTCAGCGCGTCCTTCACCGGGCCGGCGGGGACGGCGCGGCGCACGGCCTTGCCGTAGACCGCGGCGGGCGGATCGAGCGCGGAGGCCGTCTCGATCCGGTCGAGGACGGCGGTGAGGGATGCAGGCGGGGCAGTGGTCATGCCGGGCGGATTACCCTTGGCCGCCCATGAGCGAGCTCGTCCTGTCAGAAGACCGCGGCCCCGTCCGCCACCTCGTCCTCAACCGCCCCGAGAAGCGCAACGCGTTCCACGGCGAGCTGGTGCTGGCCATCGGGGCGGCGCTGCGCGCCGCCGCCGACGACCCGGACGTGCGCTGCGTGGTGCTGCGCGGCGCCGGACCGCTGTTCTCGTCCGGCATGGACCTGGGGTCGCTCGCCGGGCTGGCGGCCGAGCCGGAGCGGTTGCGCACGTTCCGGCGCCACTGCGTCGAGGCGTGGAGCCTGGCCGAGGAGATGCCCAAGCCGGTCATCTGCGCGATCCAGGGGGCGTGCATCGGCGGCGCGCTCGAGCTCGCCCTCGCCTGCGACCTCCGCGTGATCGCCGCCGACGCGATCGTCGGCATGCCGGAGACGCGGATCGGCCTGATCCCCGACGTCGGCGGCGCCTCGCGGCTGCCGCAGGTGGTCGGCCTCGGGCGGGCCAAGGAGCTCGTGATGACCGGCAGGCTGATCGGCGCCGAGGAGGCCGAGCGCATCGGCCTCGTCAACCGCGTGGCGCAGCCGGAGGAGCTCGACGCGGCCGTGCAGGCGCTCGCGGACGAGCTGCTGGCCTGCGCGCCGCTCGCCGTGGGGCTCGCCAAGCGCGTGATGGACGCCTCGGCCCGCCCGGCGCTCTCGACGACGCTCGAGCTCGAGGTCCTGGCGCAGGAGCGCTGCGCGGCGACGGCCGACTTCGCGGAGGGCGCGCGAGCGTTCCGCGAGAAGCGCGCCCCGGAGTTCAGCGGCCGGTGAGCGGCCCCGTCGTCGTCCTCAGCGGCGGCACCGGCGGCGCCAAGCTCGCGCGCGGGATGCTCGACGTCGCCGGCGAGGACCTCGTCGTGATCGCCAACACGGGCGACGACGTCGAGATCCACGGCGGCCACGTCTCGCCCGACCCGGACCTCGTGACCTTCTGGCTCGCCGACCGCATCGACGAGCGCGGCTGGGGGCTGCGCGGCGACACGTTCGCGGTGATGGACGCGCTGCGCGCCCTGGGCGAGGACGTGTGGTTCGCCCTCGGCGACCAGGACCTCGCGGTCTGCCTGCAGCGGGCGCGGCGGCTCGCCGAGGGCGCGACGCTGACCCAGGCGATCGACGAGCTCCGGCGCGCGCTCGGCGTACCCGCCCGCGTGCTGCCGATGGCCGACGCGCCCGTGCGCACCTGGGTCAGGGCGCGCGGCGAGTGGCGGCCCTTCCAGGCGTTCATGATCCAGGACGGCGCGGCCGGGCCGGTGGAGGACGTGGCGTTCCGCGGCGCCGAGGCGGCGTCGATGGGCCCGGAGGTCGCGGCCGCGATCGCCGGGGCGCGCGCGGTGATCGTCGGCCCCTCGAACCCGGTCATCTCGATCGGCCCGATCCTCGCGGTGCCCGGCATGCGCGAGGCGCTGCGGGCGACGCCGGCGCCGGTCGTGGCGGTCTCGCCGCTCGTCGGCGGACAGGTGCTGAAGGGGCCGACCGACCAGTTCATGGCCTGGACCGGCGACCCGCTGTCGGCCGACGGCATCGCGGCACGCTACGACGGGCTGCTCGACGGGCTCGTGGCCGACGAGCGGACCGACGCCCTGCCGCTGCTCGAGATCGACGTGGCCATGCCCGACGCCGCCGGGCGGCGGCGCGTGGCGGCGGCGGCGCTCGGGTTCGCGGAGGCGCTCGGGCGGACTGGTTAGCCTTCCGGGCCCATGCGCACGGCCGCCGTCCTCCCCGTCAAGTCGTTCGGCCGCGCCAAGCAGCGCTTGGGCGACGCGGTCGGGCAGCCCGACCGGGCGGAGCTCGCCGCCGGCATGGTCGGCGACGTGCTCGCGGCGCTGGCCGCGGTGCCGGAGCTCGACGACGTGATCGTGGTGACGGCCGAGCCGCGGGCCGCCGCCGCGGCCCGCGAGGCCGGCGCGCACGTGATCGGGGACCCGGTCGAGGCCGGCCAGTCGGCCGCCGCCGCGCTGGGCGTGGCCGAGGCGGCGCGCCGCGGCGCCGAGCGGGCTCTACTCGTACCGGGCGACTGCCCGGCGCTCGCCCCGGACGAGGTGTCGGCGCTGCTCGGCGGCCACCCCGGCGCCGGCGTGGTGATCGTCCCGGACCGGCACGGGTCCGGCACGAACGCCCTGCTGCTCACGCCGCCGCGCGCGATCGCGCCGTCGTTCGGCCCCGGCTCGTTCGCGCGCCACGCGGCCGGCGGGGCCGCAGCGGGCGTGCGCGTCCGCGTCGCGCACGCGCCGTCGCTCGAGCTCGACGTGGACACGCCGGGCGACCTCGCGGCGCTGCAGCGGGCGCTGACGCGCCTCCCGGAGGCGGCGCCGCGGACGCGGGCGCTCCTGGACCGGATGGCGCCGCGCTCCGCGCTCGCGTGACGGCACTCGCCGCGGAGCCGCTGCCCGGGCTGCCCGAGATCCGGCCCGGCGACGACCTCGCCGCGCTGCTCGCGGAGGCGGCCGCGCGGCTGCCCGAGCCCGGGCTGGGGCCGGCGGACGTCCTGGCGGTCGCGCACAAGGCGGTCGCCAAGGCCGAGGGGCGCGTCGTGCGGCTCGCGGACGTCACGCCCGGCGCGCATGCCGTCGCGCTCGGCGCCGAGCACGGCAAGGACCCGCGGCTCGTCGAGCTGATCCTGGGCGAGAGCGCCGAGCTGCTGCGGGCGGATGCGGGCCGCCTGATCGCCCGCACGCACCACGGCTTCGTGTGCGCGAACGCAGGCGTCGACCAGTCCAACGCCGGCGGCGCGGCGCACGCGGTGCTCCTCCCGGCCGACCCGGACGCGTCCGCGCGGGCGCTGCGGGCACGGCTCGGCTGCGCCGTCGTGGTGACCGACTCGTTCGGCCGCGCGTGGCGCGTCGGCCAGGCCGAGGTGGCGATCGGCTGTGCCGGGCTCGCGCCGCTCGAGGACTGGCGCGGGCTGCCCGACGCGCAGGGGCGGGTGCTGCACGCCACCGTGATCGCCGTCGCCGACCAGGTCGCGGCCGCGTCCGACCTCGTGCGCGGCAAGGACAGCCGTGAGCCCGCCGTGCGGCTGCGCGGCCTGGACCGGTTCGTGCTCGGCGAGGACGGCCCGGGGGTCGCGGGCGCGCTGCTGCGCGCCCGGGAGCAGGATCTGTTCGGGTGAGTGGCGGCGCCGGCGAACGTCAACACCGGCATTGAGGAGCCGGGTTCGGGGGCCTGCGGTCTCCGCCGGCGAACGTCAACACCGGCATTGAGGGGGGCGAGTCCGGGTGGGGTGTGCCCCCAACGTCGCATTGGCTCGGCGATCCGGGCGGGGTGCGACGTTTGGGTCCTATAGCACCCCCAACGTCGCATCGGCTCGGCGATCCGGACGGCGTGCGACGTTGGGGGCGCCACCGCGAAACCCGCCCACCCCGTCGATGCCCGCCGTTGACCTGCGTGGAGCGCCCGCCATCACGCCGGCGGACGACCGCGGCCGCGGCCGCCCCGCGCTACGCAGCAGCCGCAGCAGCCCGCCGCTGCTCCTGCTGCTGGATGGCCCGGCGCAGGTCGAACCGCTCGCGAGCGGCGTCGACGTGACGGCCGTGGCCGAGCGACCAGCTGCCCAGCGCCCGCATCGGCGCGGCGAGCGTCGCGCCGAGCGGCGTGAGCGCGTAGTCCACGCGCGGCGGCACCTCCGCGTGCACGCGGCGCGCGATCAGGCCGTCGCGCTCCATCGCGCGCAGCGTCTGGGTCAGCACCTTCTCGGAGATCGGCTCGAGGTCGCCCAGCAGCTCGTGGTAGCGGCGGGTGCCGTCCCCGAGCGCGAGCAGGACGTCGACGCTCCACTTCGACGAGAGGAGACCGAGGGCGTCGCGGATCAGGCGGGCGGAGCGGGCGCGCTCCGAGGTGCGGATGGATGTCGGGGCAGCAGGCATGGGGGCGAATTCTGCTGGCCCCCGGGCCCCCTGTCAGTGGACCGGCGGGCGAAGTGGAGGCGCCTTCCGTTGGCCTGCTTGGCAAGCTACGCCCCCTGAGCGCCGAGCGAATCACCAGCATCGACGTCGCCGAGCGGTGCGGCGTCTCGCAGTCCACGGTCTCCCTGGTCTTCTCCGGGAAGGCCCCGGGGCGCGTGTCGGCGCGCACCGAGGCCGCGGTCCGCGCGGCCGCGGAGGAGCTGGGCTATCGCCCCAACGCCGCCGCGCGCGCCCTGAAGACGGGCTTGGCGCGCACGGTCGTGCTCGTGGTGCCCGACGTCACGAACCCGTTCTTCGGCGGCCTGCTGCGCGGCGCGCAGAACGCGGCCCGCGCCGCGGGCTACACCGTCGCCCTGGTCGACACGAACAACGACCGCGCCTGGGGGGCCGCGTCGGCAGAGGCGCTCAACGCCGGTCCTGCCGACGGGCTGCTGCTGCTCGAGATCGATCCCCCGGGGCGGGCCGGCTCCGAGCCCGTGGTGATGATCGAGCGCGAGGCGCGCGGGCATCCCTCCGTGCGCTTCGACGCGGGCGACGGCGCCGACGCCGCCGTGCGCCATCTCCTGGAGCTGGGCCACACGCGCATCGGGCACGTCGCCGCGGTCTTCGACCGGCCGACGTTCCGGGCCCGGCAGCGCGCGGTCGACCGGCTCGTGCCCGGCGCGGCGCGGGTGCGCTCGACGTTCGAGCTCGACGGCGCGCAGGCGGCGACGCTCGCGCTGCTCGGCGCCGCGCCGGAGACGACGGCGGTGTTCTGCGACGACGACGTGATCGCCGCGGGCGCGTACCTCGCCGCCCGCGAGCTGGGCCTGCGCATCCCCGGGGATCTGTCCGTCGTCGGCTTCGACGGGCTCGAGATCGGGCGCGTCCTGGACCCGCCGCTGACCACCGTGGTGGCGGACGGCCGCGAGATGGGCCGCATCGCGTTCGAGCTGCTGCACGCCCAGTTCGCGGGCCGCAAGCCGCGCAACCGCGTGCTGGCGGTCCGGCTGCTCGTCCGCGGCTCCACCGCCCCGCCGCGCTGATCGGCGACGCCGTGTGAAGGTTTCGCAACAAGGCCTTGTCAATTCTCGTCATACGTAGTACTTTCATACGTATGACCAGGTACCTCGTCGCCACGCTC
Organism: uncultured Solirubrobacteraceae bacterium; assembly: GCA_963827335.1. Classification (GTDB taxonomy): domain Bacteria; phylum Actinomycetota; class Thermoleophilia; order Solirubrobacterales; family Solirubrobacteraceae; genus DASQMT01. The sequence goes on along the minus strand of CAWHAP010000014.1, from coordinate 119,416 downwards.
GTCGCCCTCACGGCCGGCTTGTCGGTCGCCCAGGCGGCGCCTGCGCCGCGTGCGACCGAGCGCGTGGCCGTCGTCGTCGACGCCTCAGGCCCTGCCGCGGCCGAGCGCGTCGCCGCCGCGCGCCGGGACGCCGCCGCGCGCCATGCCACGTTCCGCGCCCCGCGCAGCCTGCACGAGCAGCTGTCGGTCACCGCGCTGCTCGCCGCCCAGGGCTACGACACGATCGTCGGGCACGGCCTGGAGGCCCGCGTCGCGATCGCGCCGCTCGACGGCGCGGTCCGCTACGTCGACGCCGGCTGAGCGCCGGCGCTTGCCCCCGGCCCCTGCGCACGCTAGAACCCCGGGCGAGGGACGAGCAGGGGGCACGGTCGCCCGTGACCTGAGGGAGGGCGACGGTGAAGCGACGTGCTGGTGTGCTCTGTGCGCTGGGCCTCGCGGCCTGGGTGATCGCGACGGCCCCGGCCGGCGCGGCCCCGCCGACGGGCGTGCGCGATGCGGTGGTGGCGCTCGGGGACTCGGCGATCTCCGGTGAGGCGGGCCGCTGGGCCGGCAACACGAACCAGAGCCCGTCGCGCGTCGACGCGCTCGGCTCGACGGCGTACCACGACGCGAACGGCGCCGAGGCGATCAAGGGCTGCCACCGCTCCAGGGCCGCCGAGATCCACCTGAACGTCGCGGGCGTCGACTCGAAGAACCTCGCCTGCTCCGGCGCGCGCACGTACACCCAGGCACCCGGCTCGGGCGACTTCAAGCCCGGGATCGACTTCTACAGCGACAGCGCCGGCCGCGTCGGCCAGGCGCGCGCGCTGCAGGACTACGCCAGGACGCGCCGCGTGCGGCTCGTCGTCGTCCTGATCGGCGCGAACAACTTCGGCTTCGCGAGCGTCGTCCAGACCTGCCTCACGAACTGGCTGACGTCGCCGACCTGGTGGAAGAACTACTGCCACGACGACGCGAGCGTCGCGGGCATGTTCACGCCCGCCTACGTCGCGCAGCAGCAGGCGGCGGTCAGCGGCGCGCTCGGCAACGTGCGCACGGCGATGCGCAACGCCGGCTACGCCGACGGCGACTACCGCCTGCTCGCGCAGACGTACTCCTCGCCGATCCCCGGCGGGGCCGGCATCCGCTACAAGGAGAGCGGCTACACCCGCCAGTCGATCGGCGGCTGCGGCGTGTGGAACCGCGACGCCGACTGGGCGAACGCGACGATGGTCACGACGCTCAACACCGTCGTGCGGAACGCCGCGGCCGCCAACGGCGCGCAGGTCTTCGACGCGCAGAACGCCCTCGCCGGCCACCGCCTGTGCGAGAGCACGGTCGGCCTGCTCGAGGAGACCGGCACCGCCAACTGGACGTCCTCCGGCGCGGCCGACCGGTCCGAGTGGGTGAGCCAGATCCGCACGGTGACGACGCTCGTGCCCCCGTACCAGCTGCAGGAGGACCTGCACCCGAGCTACTGGGGCCAGCTCGCGCTGCGCAACTGCCTGCGCCAGGCCTACCTGGGCAACCGCACCGGCGCCTGCACGAGCGAGGGCGGGATGGACGGCACCGAGCCGAACATGCGCCTCGGCTAGGCCGAGGCGAGCGCGCTGGCGGCCCGGGCGAGCTTGTCCGGGTTCGCCACCACGCTGATCCCGTCGATCACGCCGTCCGCGCCGTCGAGGGTGATCACGGAGATCAGCGCCCCGCCGGGGAGGAACCCGGCCACGCCCGGCTGCCCGTTCACGTCGACGGCGCGGAGCACGAACTCGCCGGCCTGCGCGCCGAGCGCCGCCCACAGCCGCGCGATCTTCGCCGGGCCGTAGATCGGCAGGAGCGTGGCGCGCGCCTTGCCGCCGCCGTCGGCGTAGTGGACGGCGTCCGTGGCGAGCAGCCCGGCGAGCGCCTCCACGTTCCCGGCGCGGACGGCGTCCATGAAGCGGGCGAGCAGCGCCTCGCGGCGCTCGCGGGTGGGCTCGAACCGGGGGCGCCCGGCATCGACGTGCCGGCGCGCGCGGGCGAGGATCTGGCGGCAGTTCGCCGGCCGCTTGCCGACGACCTCGGCGACCTCGTCGTGCGAGTAGGCGAACAGCTCGTGCAGGACGTAGACCGCGCGCTCGACCGGCGTGAGCCGCTCGAGCAGGGCGAGGAACGCGAGCGACAGCGTCTCGTCGTCCTCGACCTCCTCGGCGGCGTCGCGCACGAGCGGCTCGGGCAGCCACGGCCCGGTGTAGGCCTCGCGCCGCACGCGCGCGGAGCGCAGGTGGTCGATCGCGAGGCGGGTGACCACGGTGGTGAGGAACGCCTTGGGCGCCGCCACCCCGTCCTCGCGGTGCAGGCGCAGGAACGCCTCCTGCACGAGGTCCTCGGCCTCTCCCACCTCGCCGACCATGCGATAGGCGAGCGAGAAGAGGAGCGGGCGGAGCGCATCGGGTGTCACGTCCGAGGCGGCCATCTCGTCTCAGAGGCCATCACATCAGACGGAGGCATTCCATGCGCATCTTCCTCGCCGGCGCCACCGGCGCCCTCGGATCCCGGCTCGTCCCCCTCCTCGTGGCCGCCGGCCACGAGGTGACGGGCATGACCCGCACCCCGGCCAAGGCCGCCGCGCTGCGCGCGGCCGGCGCCGAGCCCGTCGTCGCGGACGGCCTCGACGGCGACGCGGTCGTCGCCGCCGTGACCGCCGCGCGGCCCGACGCGGTCGTCAACCAGCTCACCGCGCTCGCCGGGCTCGCGGACCTGCGGGACTTCGACGCCGCGTTCGCCACCACGAACCGCCTGCGCGTCGAGGGCACCGAGCACCTGCTCGCCGGTGCGCGGGCCGCCGGCGCCCGGCGGCTGCTGGTGCAGTCCTACGCCGGCTGGACGTCGCCGCGCACCGGCGCGCAGCCCAAGACGGAGGACGACGGGCTGGACCCGCACCCCGTCGCGTCGATGCGCGCGTCGCTCGGCGCGATACGGCGGATGGAGGCGCTCGTGCTCGGGGCGACGGACCTCGACGGGATCGTCCTGCGCTACGGCGGCTTCTACGGCGCGGGCACCGGCATCGCGCCCGGCGGCGAGCAGCTCGACCTGGTCCGCAAGCGCCGCTTCCCGGTCGTCGGCGACGGGGCGGGCGCGTGGTCGTTCGTCCACATCGACGACGCGGCGGCCGCGACGCTCGCGGCGCTCGAGCGCGGCGCGCGCGGCGTCTACAACGTCGTCGACGACGAGCCGGCGCCGGCGCGCGAGTGGCTGCCCGTGCTCGCGGCGGCCGCGGGCGCGAAGCCGCCGCGCCGGATCCCGCGCTGGCTCGCGCGGATCGCGGCGGGCGAGGCGGTGACGACGATGATGACCGAGGTCAGCGGCGTGTCGAACGCGAAGGCCCGGCGGGAGCTCGGCTGGGCGCCCGCGCACGCGACCTGGCGCGAGGGGTTCCCCTCCGTGCTCGGCGCCGCGTAGCCGTCAGGCGATGGCGCGCTCGAAGACCGTCTCGAGCGAGTAGCCCTCGTTCTCGCCGGGGACCGTCTTCTGCAGCCGCAGCTGCGCGGCGCGGCCGTCGAGCTCGAGGAAGCAGACCTGGTTGTCGAAGTAGGGCGCCTCCTCGTTGAAGCGCCAGCGGATCGGCGGATCGCCGACCCCCGCGGACCGGGCCAGCAGCTTCCCGACGAGCGTCCCCGCCCTGCTGCAGGCGAAGCGGATCGACCGCCGCTCGTGCCCGTCGAGCGGATTGCGGAACGGCGAGCAGGTGGCCTGGTAGAACGGCGCGCGCATCCCCGTGCCGCTCGGCCAGGTCACCTCCGCGAGGTAGGCGTGGTGCACGTCGCCCGAGAGCGCGACGATCGACGCCGGCGGCGCGCCCTTCGCGCCCGTGCCCACGTCCCGGACCAGCTCGACGATGCGCGTCAGCGAGCTGCCGAACGCCGCCCAGTGCTCGAGGTCGACCGCCTGGCGCAGGCGCTCGCCCAGCCGCGCGGCCGGCTTGCGCCACACGCCGTTGCAGACCGCCTCGTTCCAGGACTCCAGGTAGTGCAGGCCGGGCGCGAGCAGCAGCGGCAGCGAGGTCCCCAGCAGGAGATGGTCGAAGTCGCCCTCGCAGTGCTCCTCGAGCCACGCCCACTCGTGCGGGTCGAGCATCGAGCGATCCTCGGGCGGGTCGAGCACGCGGCCGGCCCGCGAGTCGATCATCACCAGCCGCGAGCGGCCGAAGTCGCGGCAGTAGCTCCAGCGCGTGCCGGCCACCTCGCGGTCGGCGCGGAACGCGAACTCGCGCAGGAGCGGACCGCCGTCCTCGGCCGCGCGCAGCGCCGCGTACAGGTCGTCCTGCGCGAGGTGCTGGGGCGACAGGTTGCCCATGTGCTGGTAGAGCCAGTAGGTCGCGAACCCGCCGACGATGCGCTCGTCCCACCAGCCCGTCGCGCGCATCGTGTCGACCCACGTCTTCGACGTGTTCCAGTCGTCGTGGACGTCGTGGTCGTCGAAGATCATCGCCGAGGGCACGGTCGAGAGCAGCCAGCGGATGTGCGGCTCCGACCACGCCGCCCGGTACAGCCACGTGTACTCCTCGAAGTTCGCGACCGTCTCGTAGGGCGGCAGCGTCACGTCGCGCGTGGCGCGGATGTGCTCGCGCACGTCGACGCCGACCTCGTCGGCGTAGACCTGGTCACCGAGCATCACGAGCGCGTGCGGCCACCCCGCGGGATCGGCATCGCGGCACATGTGGTCGGCGAGCACGCGCAGGGCGTCGACCTCGCGTCCCGCCGGGTCCTCGTCCTTGCGCAGCGAGTAGGGCGGCTCGTGCGGCGCGTCGACGCGGCACGAGCCCCAGGCGATGCGGAACGTCCCCTTCCCCGCGACCGTGCGGATGACGCTCGGCGGGTACGGCGAGTCCGGCTCGGGCCAGACGTGCTCGCCGTCGAGCGCCACCGCGTAGGGGATCGTCGCCTCGGGCTCGAGCCCGGTGACGTGCACGAGCGCGTAGTTGTGGCCCGAGACGTGGAACGTCCGCTCGCGGCAGCCGAGCACCTCGACCTCGCAGGGGGCGTCCGTCTCCACCCAGATCGTCGCGTCGTCGTCCCCCGTGTAGCGGAGGAGCGGTCCCAGGACCAGGCGCGGCATCAGGCGGCGAGTGCCCGGACGGCGCGGACGGCAAGCATGAGCGCCGGCAGATCGCCCGTGCCCTCCACGGTGAGCGACGCCGTGACCGCGGCCAGGCGCCGGCTCAGCGCCGCCCGCCGCTCGAGGAAGGCGTGCACCGCCTCGGTCGCGTCCTGCTCCGGCGCCGCGGCGCCCAGCGCGCAGCGCGCGAGCTCGGCGAGCGCGTCCATGCAGTCCTCGCGCACCGCCTGCACCGCCCAGCGCTGGGTGCGGGTCGGCTGCGGGAGCTCGTCGAGCGCGCCGAGCAGCCACACGAGGTCGAGCCGCGCCGCCAGGGCGTGGAACGCGCGCGTGACCTCCTCGACCGGGCGCCCGGTGTGCTCGGCTACGGCGATGATGTCCGCGGCCGGCATCAGCTCCGGCGTCAGCGCGTGGGCCCAGGCGACCTCGTCGGGGACGCCCTGCTCGACCAGCTCGTCGGCCGTGGCGCGCCGGTGCGCGCGCCACTCGTCCGACCCGATGTCCGGCAGGACGCCCATCAGGCGCGCGAACGGCGCCTCGGCCGCGGCGATGCGATCCTCGAGCGGATCGGCCGCCGCATGGGCGAGGTACCAGCGGGTCGTGGCCTCCACGAGGCGGTCGACGCCGACCATGAGCTCGGTCACGACGTCGCGGTCCATCCCGCGCGGCAGCTGCTCGACGGCGTCCCAGCGCGCCTCGACGCCCGTCACGTCACGGGCGATCCGGTACGCGCGCACGATCTCGGCGGGCTCGGCGCCGCGCTCCGCGCTGAGCTGGGAGACGAACGTGGGGCCGAGCGAGTTCACGACCGCGTTGGCGTTGATCATCGCGATCAGCTCGCGGCGCAGCGGGTGCTCCGCCAGCAGGTGGCCGAAGCGCTCGACGACGCGGTCCGGGAAGTAGTCGCGCAGGTCGCGCTCGAGCCACGGGTCCTCGCAGAAGTCCGAGTCGAGCAGGTCGAGGGCCAGCGCCTGCTTCGCGTAGGCGAGCAGCAGCGCCAGCTCCGGCCGTTCGAGGCCGCGGTTCGCGCGCCGGCGCTCGGCGACCTCCTCCGTGCCCGGCAGCTTCTCGGCGCCGCGGTCGAGCAGCCCGCGGCCCTCGAGCGCGGTCATCAGGTCCTCGTAGGCGTACATGCGGCCCTTCGCGACCGCGACCTCCTCGGAGAGGATCTGCGCCTGCAGGAACGAGTCGTAGAGCACGTGGGCGACGACGTCGTCGGTGACCTCGAGCAGGAGCGCGTCGCGCGCGGGCCGGTCGAGCTCGCCGCGCCGCTCGGCGAGGCCGAGCAGGATCTTCAGGTTGACCTCGTGGTCGGAGCAGTCGACGCCGGCGGAGTTGTCGATGAAGTCCGCGTTGACCAGCCCGCCCTCGCGAGCGTACTCCACGCGGGCGCGGCGCGTGAGGCCGAGGTTCCCGCCCTCCCCGACGACGCGCGCCCGCACGTCCCGCGCGTCCACGCGGATCGCGTCGGAGGCGCGGTCCATGGCGTCGGCGTCGGTCTCGTCGGACGCCTTGACGACGGTGCCGATGCCGCCGTTCCACAGCAGGTCGACCGGCGCGCGCAGGATCGCGCGGATCAGGTCGTTCGGGGCGAGCCGCTCGTCGCCGACGCCGAGCGCCTCGCGCGCCTGCGGCGAGAGCGGGATCGACTTCGCGGTCCGCGGCCACACGCCGCCGCCCTCCGAGATCCGCCCGCGGTCGTAGTCGTCCCATGACGAGCCCGCGAGCGCGAACAGCCGCTTTCGCTCGGCGAAGCCCGCGTCCGGATCCGGGTCGGGATCGAGGAACACGTGGCGGTGGTCGTAGGCGCCGACGAGCCGGATCCGGTCCGACAGCAGCATCCCGTTGCCGAACACGTCGCCCGACATGTCGCCGATGCCGACCACGGTGAACGGGTCCGTCGCGACGTCGACGTCGAGCTCGGCGAAGTGGCGCTTGACCGACTCCCACGCACCGCGCGCGGTGATCCCGAGCGCCTTGTGGTCGTAGCCGCTGGAGCCGCCCGAGGCGAACGCGTCGCCGAGCCAGAAGCCGCGCTCCTCGCTCACGCGGTTGGCGGTGTCGGAGAACGTCGCGGTCCCCTTGTCGGCAGCGACGACGAGGTAGGTGTCGTCCGCGTCGAGCACCCGCACCCGCTCGGGATGGACGACCTCGCCCTCGACGAGGTTGTCGGTCAGCTCCAACAGCCCGCCGATGTAGCGGACGTACTGGCGCTCGACCTCGGCCTTGAGCTCGTCGCGGTCCGCCGGCGGCCGCTTGAGGTAGAAGCCGCCCTTGGCACCGGCCGGGACGATCACGGCGTTCTTGGTGACCTGGGCGCGCATCAGCCCGAAGACCTCGGTCCGGTAGTCCTGCCGGTCGGACCAGCGGATGCCGCCGCGGGCGACCTCGCCGCCGCGCAGGTGGATGCCCTCCATCGCCGGCGAGTAGACGTAGATCTCGAACAGCGGGGCGGGCTGCGGGATCGCGGGGACGTCGGCGGAGCGCAGCTTGAAGGCCGTGACCTGCCGGTCCGAGTCGAAGGCGTTCGTGCGCAGCGTCGCATCGATGAGCCCGAGCTGGTTGCGCAGGATGCGGTCGTGGTCGAGCGAGGCCACCTCGTCGAGGTCGGCGACGATCTCCTCGCGCAGGGCCGCCTCGGCGTCCGCGTCGCGCGGCCGGTCCGGGTCGAAGCGCAGCTCGAAGTAGCGCATCAGCTTGGCCGTGACGCCGGGGTTGGCCGCCAGCACGTCGTTCTGGTAGCCCTGCGTGAAGCGCGAGCCGATCCGCTGGCGGTACATGCGGTAGGCGCGCAGGATGTTGATCTGGCGCCAGTTCAGGCCCGCCACGATCACCAGGCGGTTGAGCGTGTCCGACTCGGCGTCGCCGCGCCGCACAGCCGCGATCGTCTCCCCCACGCGGTCGCCGACGGCGTCGAGGTCGAGCGGCCGGTCGTCCGGGCCGAGCACGCCGAAGTCCTGCACCCAGGTGTCGCCGTCGCCGCCGAGCAGCCGCGTCGGCACCTCCTCGACGACCCGCAGCCCGAGGTCCTCGAGCGTCGGCATGGCGTCGCCCAGCTCGACCTTGCCGGCGGTCTTGTAGAGCGCGATGCGCGTCCGGTTGGGCTCGTTCTCCAGCCCGACGACGAACGGCTGGCCCTCCGTCTCCAGCCGGTCGAAGCAGTGCACGTCGGCGACCGCGATGGCCGGCTTGACCGACGCGCGGTAGTAGGCGGGGAAGCGCGGCCCCCACGTGGCGGCGAGCGCCGATCCGCGCGCCGCGCCGAAGCGCTCGACGAGCTGCTCGCGCAGGCCGTCCTCCCACGTGCGGGTGAGCGCGATCAGCTCCTGCTCGAGGTCGCGCAGCGGCACGTCGGGCACGCCGGACTGCGCATGGACGGTGGCGTGGACGCGGACGCGCTCGCCCTCCCCCAGCACCGTCTGCGTGTCGACCGCATCGGTGGCGAAGCGCTCGCGCAGCAGCTCGATGAACGCGTCGAGCAGCTCGGCGTCGTAACGCGCGGCGGGCAGCGCCGCGATCAGCGACACGGAGCGGCCGTCGCCCGACCGGCGGCCGAGCAGCCGCACCCGGTCGCCCTCCAGCGAGAGCAGCTCGACCACCGCGCGGCGCAGGTCCTCGGTGCGGGCGGAGAACAGCTCGTCCTTGGGGAACGAGTCGAACAGCGTGACCGCGGCCTTGTAGTCGTGCGAGCCCTCGATCAGGTCCTCGTGGCGCAGGATCTGGCGCAGCTTGCGGTTGAGCAGCGGCGTCTGCGACGCGGGCTCGGCGTAGGCCTTCGTGGTGAAGAGGCCGAGCATCCGCGCCTCGCCGGTCACGCGGCCGTCGTGGGCGACCTTGCGCACGCCGACGTAGTCCATCCGCGCGCGCCGGTGCACCGTGGAGAGCCGGTTCGTCTTGGACACGATCAGCAGGTCGCCCTCGAGCACCCGCTCGCGCATGTCGGCGGGCAGGTCGGCGAGCGGCCGCGGCCGGGCGAACGCCGACGACGCCTCGTCGGCGAGGATGCCGAGCCCGGAGCCGGGCACGACGCCGACCGTGTCGTCGGCGATCTTGTACTCGCGGTAGCCCAGGAAGATGAAGTGGTCGGCGAGCAGCCACTCGAGGAAGGCGACCGTCTCGTCGACCTCGTCGTCGGCGTAGCGCGCCGCGCCCGCCCCGGCGAGCTGCACCATGCGCCGGCCGCGGTCGGCCATCGCCGGGAAGTCGAGCACCGCGCGGCGCACGTCGCCCAGGACGGACCGGACCGTGCCCGCGAGCGCCTCGAGGCCGGCCTCGTCGAGCCGCTGGTCGAGGTCGAAGTGCATGATCGACTCGCGCGCGCTGGCCTCGCGCGGGTGGAGCACGCCGGTGATCTCGCCGGCGTCGTTGCGCTCCAGGCCGACGACCGGGTGCATCACGCGGTGGATCGTGAGGTCCTCGGCGGCGAGCGCGGCGCGGACCGAGTCCACGAGGAACGGCAGGTCCTCGGTGCTCGTCTCCAGGACGCTGCCCGGGCGCTCGTAGCCGTGCAGGTCGGCGACGGGGTTGAACGCGCGCACGAGGATCGGCCGGTCGCCGCGGCCGGCGGCGAAGTCGAACGCGCCGCTGACCTCGGCGAACAGCTCCTGCGGCGACGTCGTGAGCGCGCTGTCGGCCGAGAGGCGGCGCAGGTACGCGCTCGCGAACTCCGCGAGCGCGGCGCCGTCGCGCGGTCGCCGCGCGGCGATGAGCTCCATCAACGCGATGCGCACCGGCGCAACCGCGTGCTCCCTCGTCTGGATCGAGATTCCCACCCCGTGCCCATCATGCCACCCACCGGGAGGTAAGGTGCGCGAGTGACGACCGTGGCGGTGCTCGGCGGCGGGGTCGGCGGCCTGAGCGCCGCGCACGAACTCGCTGAGCGCGGCTTCGCGGTGGCCGTGTACGAAACGCGCCCCGACTTCGGCGGCAAGGCGCGCTCGATGCCCGTGCCCGGCTCCGGCACCGGCGGGCGCGCCGACCTCCCGGCCGAGCACGGCTTCCGCTTCTTCCCCGGGTTCTACCGGCATCTGCCGGACACGATGGCCCGCATCCCGCACGGCTCCGGGACCGCCGCCGGCCATCTCGTGCCGGCCACGACCATCCTGCTCGCGCAGGCGGGCGGGCGACCCGAGCTGATCGCGCCGGCCGGCCCGCCGTCGTCGGCCGGCGACCTCGAGGTGCTCGCGCGCTTCGTGCGCGAGGTCGGCGCGCAGACCGGCATCCCGCCGCAGGAGCTCGCCCTGTTCACCGAGCGGCTCATCACCCTCCTCGTGTCCTGCGACGCGCGCCGGTTCGCGCAATGGGAGGAGCAGAGCTGGTGGGAGTACACCGGCGCCGAGCGCCGCACCGCCGCGTTCCAGAAGTTCCTCGCCGACGGCCTCACGCGCACGCTCGTGGCCGCCCAGGCGCGCCAGATAAGCGCCCGCACGGGCGGGCTGATCCTCGCGCAGCTCGTGCTGGACCTCACGCGCGTCGGCGGGCGCGCGGCCGACCGCGTGCTCGACATGCCGACGAACGAGGCATGGATCGACCCGTGGCTCGCGCACCTCCGCGGGCTTGGGGTGACGCTGCACGCCGAGCACGGGGTCGCCGGCATCGCGTGCGACGGCCACCGCATCACCGGTGTCACGGTGCAGACACCGGCCGGGCCGGAGGCCGTCACGGCCGACCACTACGTCGCCGCGCTGCCGGTGGAGCGCCTGCGCCTGCTCGTCTCGCCCGAGCTGCGCGCCGCGGAGCCGCGACTCGCCGCCCTCCCGCGGCTCGTCACGCGCTGGATGAACGGCGCGATGTTCTACCTCGACCGCGACGTGCCGCTGCAGCACGGGCACGCGCTGTTCATCGACTCCGAGTGGGCGCTCACGGCGATCTCGCAGGCCCAGTTCTGGCCGGACGTCGACCTCGAGCAGCGCGGCGACGGGCGCGTCGAGGGCGTGCTCTCGGTCGACATCTCCGAGTGGGAGCGCCCCGGCCGGCGCACGGGCAAGGTGGCCATGGCCTGCACGCGCGAGGAGATCCGCACGGAGGTGTGGGGCCAGCTGACCGACCACATCGACGACGGGTCGCTGGAGGCGGCGAACGTCCTCGACTGGTTCCTCGACCCGGCGATCGAGTTCCCCAACCCGACCGCCGCCACGAACCTCGAGCCGCTCCTGATCAACACGAAGGGCTCGTGGGCCGACCGGCCCGAGGCCGCGACGCGGATCCCGAACCTGTTCCTCGCCGCCGACTTCGTGCGCACGCACACCGACCTCGCGACGATGGAGGGCGCCAACGAGGCGGCCCGCCGCGCGGTCAACGCGATCCTCGCCGCCACGGGCTCGCCCGCGCGGCCATGCCCGGTCTGGAAGCTGCGCGAGCCGCCGCTGCTGGCGCCGTTCCGCAAGCTCGACGAGCTGCGCTGGCGGCTGGGGCGCAGGCCCGCCCGGCCGCCCGTGCGCGTGACCGACGCCGGCGCGATCGAGCCGACCGGCATGGCGGCGCGCGCGCTGCTCGCGGTCGCGCGCCGCGTACCGTAGGCCGCGATGCTCGACCGCCGCGACTCGTCGGCCTTCCGCACGCTCTCGGACGTGGTGCTCGCCCTCGCCGCCGAGCGGGAGGTCGAGCCCGTGCTGCAGCAGCTCGTCCACGCCGCCCGCGAGCTCGGCGGCGCGCGCTACGCGGCGCTCGGCATCCCGGACGGCGAGGGCGCGTTCGCCCGCTTCATCACCTCCGGCATGAGCGACGAGCTGATCGCGGCGATGGGCCCGCTGCCGCGCACGCACGGCCTGCTCGGGGCGATGCTCGAGTCGCCCGAGCCCTACCGGACCGACGACATCCACACCCATCCGCGCTTCCGCGGCTGGTGGCCCCGCGCGCATCCCGACATGCGCTCGTTCCTCGGCGTGCCGATCGTCTCGCGCGGCCGCATCCTCGCCGCGCTCTACCTCACCGACAGGGAGGGCGCGGCCGGCTTCACCGACGCCGACGAGCGCCTGATCTCGCTCCTGGCCGCGCACGCGGCGCTCGCGATCGAGAACGCGCGCCTGCACGAGCGCAGCCGCGAGCTGAGCATCGTGGAGGAGCGCAACCGGCTCGCCCGCGAGCTGCACGACTCGGTCACCCAGCAGCTGTTCGGCGTCGTGCTCGCGGCCGAGTCGGCGAGCGAGCTGCTGGCGAGCGGGGACGCCGGCGCCGCCGACCAGATCGGCCGTGTGCAGGAGCTCGCGCGCGGCGCGATGGACGAGCTGCGCTCCGTCGTCTTCGAGCTCCGCCCGGCCTCGCTGGAGGCCGAGGGGCTGGCCCAGGCGCTGCGCAAGCACGTCGACGTCCTGCGGCGCGTGTCGGGTCAGGCGATCGAGCTCGCCGTCGCCGCGCCCCCGGCCCTGCGTGCGCAGGTCGCGGGCGAGGTCTTCCGGATCGCGCAGGAGGCGCTGCAGAACGCGCTGCGGCACGCCGGCGCGGAGCACATCGCCGTGCGGCTCGGGGCCGAGCGGGGGCGGCTCGTGCTGACCGTCGCCGACGACGGGCGCGGCTTCGACGCGGAGTCGCCCGCGGTGCGCGGCCGCCGGCTGGGCCTCACGTCGATGGAGGAGCGCGCCACCGCGCTCGGCGGGCAGGTCGTGGTCGACAGCCGTCCCGGCGCCGGCACGACCGTGCGGCTGGAGGTGCCCGCATGATCCGCGTCCTCATCGCCGACGACCACGCCGTGGTGCGGCAGGGCCTGCGGACCTACCTGGAGCTGCAGGACGACGTCGAGGTCGTCGGCGAGGCCGCGGACGGCGCGGCGGCGGTCGACGCCGCGCAGCGCCACGCGCCCGACGTCGTGCTGCTCGACCTGGCGATGCCGCGGCTCGACGGGGTCGCCGCGCTGAAGGTCCTGCGCGAGCGCGTCCCGGACGCGCGGGTGCTCGTCCTCACGAGCTTCGGCGAGGACGACCGGCTGTTCGCCGCGCTGCGCTCCGGCGCGGCCGGGTTCCTGCTCAAGGACACCGAGCCCGCCGAGCTCATCCGCGCGATCCGCACGGCGCACGCCGGGCAGGCGCCGCTCTCCCCCGCCGTCGCCACGCGCGTCGTCGAGGAGCTGGCCGCGGGCGGCCGCCCGCGGGCGCTCGACGTCCTCACCCCGCGCGAGCTCGACGTCCTCCGGCTGATCGCGCGCGGGCGCTCGAACAAGCGCATCGCGCTCGAGCTCGGCGTGGCCGAGAAGACCGTCAAGACGCACGTCGGCCACGTGCTGGCCAAGCTCGACCTGACCGACCGCACGCAGGCCGCGCTGTACGCGGCGCGCGAAGGGCTCGCCGACGCCTGAGCGCCGGCGAGCCCGTCCGCGTCAGCTCCCCCTGACGATCCGCCCCTCGACCGCCGCGGAGACCGGCGAGTTGGCGCGGATGTACTCCACGAGCACGTCGAGCATCACGTCCGGCTGGACCTCGTCGGTGCCCCCTGCGAGCGCCGTGTAGCCGTCGCCACCGCCGAGCATGAAGTCGTTGGTGACGATGCGGATCGTGTCCGCCGGGCCGATCGGGGTGATCGTGCCGCCCGGCCCGTCGGGCGCGCGGCCGACCGAGTCCACCACCGGCGTCGTGCCGTTGCAGTGGTACGTGATCTTCAGGCCCGAGACCTGCGGGAAGCGGCCCGTGCCGCCGGGGAACGCCGGGTCGCACGCCGGGGCGAACCCGTTGAGCAGCGCCGCGGTGAGCTGCGCGCCCGTGATCGTGGTGAGCGCCGTGAGGTTGGCGAACGGGAGCACGTTGAACGCCTCGCCCCACGTGATCTCGCCGGGCCCGCCGCCCTGCGTCGGCGGCGCCGGCGGCGCGAACCGGAGATCGGCCCGGAGGCCGCCGGAGTTGGTCAGGGCCGCCTCGGCGTCCGGGTACTTCAGGCGGATCACGTCGGCGACGAGGTTGCCCATCGCCGACTCGCTCAACCGCGTCGGGTCGCGCAGGATGTCACCGACCTGCGTGCCGATGACCTCGTTGCGCTGCGGTGCCGTCTCGGCGTCCGCCGCATCGACGATCGCCTTGACGTCGGCGCGCGAGGCGACGCCCTGGTTCTTGGCCACCCGGGTCGCCGCGCCGGCCCAGGCCACGTCGCCGCGCCGCACCAGCAACTGCGCGACGGAGTAGCTGACGCCCGCGTTGAAGCCCTCGACCACCGGGATACCGGCGATCACGGTGTTCGCCGCGCGGTGCGTGTGGCCCGCGATGACGAGGTCGATGGTCGTATCCCCGAGCGCTTCGGTGATGGCCTTGATCGGCCCGTCCCACGGCACGGCGGGCTGGCCGTCGACCGCGTTGGCGCCGACCGTTGCGCCCTCGTGGATGACCACGACCTGCACGCGCACGCCGCGCCGGCGCAGCGCGCGCGACTCGCGCTCGATCCGCTCGGCCTCGTCGAGGAAGGCGAGGCCCGCGGTGTTGCCGGTCCGGACCAGCTCCGGCGTCGTGCGCACGGTGGCGCCGATCACGCCCACGCGCACGCCGTTGACGCGGAACACGGCCGATGGCTGGATCCAGTCCGGCGCCTCGCCCGTGTCCTCCGCGACGATGTTCGCCGAGAGCCACGGGAAGTCGCTGCGGCCCTGCTGCGCCAGGATCCGCTCCACCCCGAAGTCGAACTCGTGGTTGCCGAAGCTCGTCGCGTCGAGCCCCCACGCGTTCTCGACGTCGATGGTGGGCATGTCGTCGAGCAGCGCCGAGGTCGGCGGCGAGGCGCCGACGTTGTCACCGGCCGCCAGCAGCAGCGTCCGGCCGGGCAGCGCGTCCGCCTCCTCGTCGAACAGCGTCGCGAGCTGGCCCGCGCCGCCGACCGGGATCGCCTTCCCGTCGATGGTGAACGTCGACGGATCGAGCTGGCCGTGGAAGTCGTTCAGCCCGACGATCGAGACCGGCGTGTAGCGCCGGCCGGCGCCGACGACGTCGCGCCGCACGACGCCCTGGCTGTGCTGCGGTGCCGGGACGTCGAGCAGGAACGCGGCCGTCGGCGCGAGGTCGATGCTGCGCACCCCGCGCTTCGTGCCGCCGCGGATCGCCGCACCTCCGGCGAGGAACGTGGCCCGCATGTTCGTGTTCGTGTCGAGGTCCTGCACGTCCGGCACGTAGCCGTGCTGGCCGAAGAACGCCGAGCGCGCGATCAGCGTGCCAGGCGTCGCCGCGTCGAACTGGTAGGGCGGCGCGGAGAAGACCACGACGTCGCCGGTCCGGGTCGGATGCGACATGTCGGCCGTACTGTCCGCGCCGTTCGGGATGTAGCGCGCCTCGGCCTTGGTGTAGGCCCGGTCGATGACCTTCCAGCCCTCGGGCTGCCCGTCGCCGGTCCAGTCGTTCGGGTCCTCCAGCGCGAGGAACGCCGCCTTGATCCGGGCGACCTCCGCTGCCTCCTGGTTGGCCGGCACCTGCGGCGGGCCGCCGGCGGCCGGCGCCGGGTCGCGCCCGGCGAGGTTGAGGTAGATCTGGACCGTTCCGCCCGCATAGCAGGCCTTCGCCTTGGCGATGGTCTCGGTCGCGGCCGGGCGGCAGTTCGACGTCTGCGGCGTCGACAGCAGGCCGAGGTCCACGAGCACCTTGCTCGCGTCGATCGCCGCGAACTGCGGCGCGAAGCCGTGGTCGGACGACACGAACGTCGTGAGGCCGCGGTCGCGCATGCGCCGCTGCGCGAGGCGCATGGTCCGGTCGCTGCCCTTGTAGGCGTCGCGGATGTACGCCTTGCGCTCGGCGACCCGGCCGTCCGGCGTGCCGTTGACCTGGACGTCGTCGTACGCCGGGTTGCGCGCGCCGTTCGGCAGCCGCTTGGTGACGAGCCCGAGGAACTGGTGCTGCACCTCGTCGGTCACGGGGTAGCCGACCATCGCCAGGTCAGGCTTGTAGGTGTCGAGCACGTACTTGATCAGCGGGCGGTAGGCGGTCTCCCAGTACGCGCCCTGCTCGATGTAGGTGTCCTCGCTGACGATGCCGGCCTCGAGCACGGCGAAGTCGCCGGCCTGCGAGGACGGGAAGCGCTCGGCCACGTAGTCCTCGAACGTGCCGGTGAAGCCCGGCTCGCCCGGCCACGTCGGCCAGATCGCGATCGCGCGGGTCACCGACGTGTGGAAGAGGCGCACCTCGGAGAGGTCGCCGGCCAGCCGCTCGACCTTGACGAGCATCGCGCCCGTCTTGCCGTCGAGGTCGCTGCCCTGGATCTTGACCTTCACGTCGGCCCACTCGCCCTCGCGCAGGTCGCCGACGGCGGCGTCGCCGTCCTTCGTCGGCGAGAAGAGCACGCGGTCGTAGCGCGTGCGGCCGTCGTCGCGGCTGTCGTAGAGGTAGGCGTTCAGGCCGTACTTGTCGACGGTGCCGTCGAGCACCCGCAGCCGCATCTCCTTGGGCGGGCTGAAGGACTCGGGCACGTTCGTCCAGCCCGTGGCGTCCGCCGGCGCGGCCTGCGGGTACGGATCCCGGCCGGCGAAGCCCTGCGGATGGTCGAACTGCAGGCCGAACGCGGCGGTGAACCCGGGGTCGTCGGTCGGCGCGATGTAGTTCGTGGCCACGCCGCGGCCCGAGCGGAAGTTGCGGAAGTCGAGCGTCGGCCCCGCGATCGTGCCGGCACGGCCGCCGGCCCACTCGATCTGCGCGACCTTCTTGCCGCCGCGCTCGGCCGACTGGGCGAGCGTCTCGGCCTGGAGCACGTTGGGCGAGCCGAGCGCCGACGTGCTGTTGCCGAACGGCTGGCCGTTCACGTGGAACGTGTTGTTGGTCGAGCCGGCGACGCCCGGCCACGCGCCCGTGGCCAGCGTGAACCAGCCCGCGCCCGTGTTCGGCGGCGCCTGGGTCAGGAGCCCGTTGCCGGACGCCTTGGCGCCGTGGCGCAGGAGCGCGCGGAAGCCGGGCACGGCGCCCTCGGCGGCGTACCTGGCGACCGCCTCCTGGCGCAGGCCGTCGGACGCGAAGAAGAGCAGCTTGCCCGCGTCGCGGCCGCCGTGATGGCCGCTCCCGCCGTGCCCGCCCGCCTCGGAGCCGAGCAGCGGCACCAGGCCCGCTGCGGCGGCGACCGCCGTGACGAGCAGCCCCGCGGCGCGCTTCCCGCGCATGCCGCCCGTTCTCTCCGACCCGACCGTGGCCATGTGTGCTCCCCTTCGCTTCGGACCCGACCCCGCGCGCAGCATATGGGGCGGGGCAAGCCGCGTCATCCCCCGACTTCGTGGATAGTGCGCAGATGGCGCGCACCGGACATGCCGTACTGCTGGTTCGTCACGGGGAGACCGAGTGGAGCCGGTCCGGCCAGCACACGAGCCGCACCGACCTCCCGCTGCTCGACGAGGGCCGGGCGGCCGCCGAGGCGCTCGCACGGCGTCTTGCCGGCCGGTCGTTCGCGCTCGTGCTCACCAGCCCGCTCGAGCGGGCGCGGGCGACGGCGGACCTCGCGGGCCTCGGCGGCGTCGCGGAGGTGACCGAGGATCTCGTCGAGTTCGGCTACGGCGACTACGAGGGGCTCACGACGGCGGAGATCCGCGAGGAGCGGCCGGGCTGGGACCTGTGGGCGGACGGCGCCCCCGGCGGCGAGTCCCTCGCCGACGCCGGCGCGCGCGTGGATCGCGTGATCGCCCGTGCGGACGCGGCCGGCGGCGACGTCGCGCTCTTCGGCCACGGCCACATCCTGCGCATCGTCGGCGCGCGCTGGCTGGGGCTGCCGCCGGAGGCCGCCGCCTCGCTCGGCCTCGACACGGCTGCCCTGTGCGACCTCGGCTACGAACGCGAGCGGCGCGTGCTGTGGCTCTGGAACGACACGAGCCACACGGCGTGAGCTAGCCGCTCGTGGCGTCCAGGTGCTGCAGCAGGTCGTGCGCGGCCAGCTCGATCGCCTTGTGCCGCCACTCCGAGGCGCGGTACACGCAGGCGATCAACCCCACGCGGTGGATGCGGCGGAAGTCGCCGTAGACGAACGCGTAGCGGGCCTTGGTGCCGTCCGTCGCCCCCTCGGTGAGCCCGAGGTGCCAGGCGGCGTACTCGTCCCAGTCGTGCTTCTCCAGGTAGGCGTTCTCGTCGCCCGCCTTCGGCTGCGAGGTGCCCCAGTCGCTCTCGAGGACGTACTGGCGCGCGTCGATCAGCTCGCGGGCGCGGGCGACGGCGCGGTCGTTGACCGTGTAGGTGGCCATGGCGGTGCATGTTCCCGGTTCGCGGGTGGGGATGCGCGCTGGTCGTCCGCCGGCGTGATGGCGGGCGCGTGGCGAACGTCAACGGCGGGCATCGAGGGGGGCGAGTCCGGGTGGGCCTGCCCCCAACGTCACAACGGCTCGACGAACCGGGCGCTGTGCGACGTTTGGGTCCTATAGCACCCCCGACGTCGCATCGGCTCGGCGATCCGGACGGCGGGCGACGTTGGGGGGGACCGCACCCATCGGACCCGCCTCCTCAATGCCGCCGTTGACGTTCGCCGGCGGAGACCAACACGGGTCCTAGGACCAATTCCCGATCGAAAGCGGGCGGCGCCGGGCCTAGCGTGGCCGGCATGCCCACCGCCATCGTCACCGGTGCCTCGCGGGGCCTCGGCCTCGCCCTCGCCGACGCCCTCGCCGACCGCGGCTGGCGCCTCGTCGTCGATGCCCGCGACGGCGTCGCCCTCGAGCAGGCGGCCGCCGCGCTGCGCGATCGCGCCGAGGTCGTCGCGCTCGCCGGCGACGTGACCGACCCGTGGCACCGCCACGCGCTGCTCGCCGCGGTCGACGGCCCGCTCGACCTCCTCGTCAACAACGCCTCCACGCTCGGGGAGTCCCCGCTCCCCCCGCTCGCGCGCTACCCCCTCGACGCGCTGGAGCAGGTGTACCGCGTGAACGTGCTCGCTCCCCTCGCGCTCACGCAACTCGCCCTGCCCCGGCTCGCCGAGCGCGCGCGGGTGCTCAACCTCAGCTCCGACGCCGCCGTCGAGGCCTACGAGGGCTGGGGCGGCTACGGCTCGTCGAAGGCCGCGCTCGACCACCTCGGCGCGGTGCTCGCCGCGGAGCACCCCGGGCTGCGCGTCTACGCCGTCGACCCCGGCGACATGAACACGCGCATGCACCAGGAGGCGTTCCCGGGCGAGGACATCTCCGACCGCCCGGATCCGTCGGCGAGCGTGCCCGGCCTGCTCGCCCTGATCGAGGGCGATCTCCCGAGCGGGCGCTACGCGGCCCGCGCGCTCGCGAAGGCGCCTGCGTGAGCGGGGCGCTCGCGTTCACGCTGCCGGCCGCGCTCGAGGCGGCCGAGCCGCCCGAGGCGCACGGCCTCGCCCGCGACGCCGTGCGGCTGATGGTCGCGCGGGACGGCGCGCCGCTCGTCCACGCGCGCTTCCGCGACCTCCCCGGCCACCTGCGCCGCGGCGATCTGCTGGTGGTCAACGAGTCGGCCACGATCCCCGCCGCCCTGACCGCGCGGCGCGCGGACGGCACGACCGTCGCGCTGCACCTGTCGACGCCGGAGCCGCCGGGACGCGACCGCGGCGCCGTCCGCGAGGCGGTCGCCGCCCTCGCGGCGGTGCGGCCGCGCTGGGTGGTGGAGCTGCGGCGCGGCGGCGAGCGGCTCCGCGGCGCCCGCTGCGGCGAGCGGCTCGCGCTCGCGGGCGGCGGCACGGCCGAGCTGGTCGCGCCGTACCTGTCGGCGGACCGGCTGTGGGTGGCCGCGCTCGACCTGCCCGCGCCGCTGCTCGACCACCTGGCCGCCCACGGGCGGCCGATCCGCTACGCGCACCAGCCGCGCCCGCGCCCGCTCGCCGACCACCAGACCGTGTTCGCCCGCACGCCCGGCAGCGCGGAGATGCCGAGCGCCGGGCGGCCGTTCACGGCGCGGACCCTGCGCGACCTGCGCGCCCGCGGAGTCGCCGTCGCGCCGATCCTGCTCCACACCGGCGTCAGCTCGCAGGAGCGCGGCGAGCGGCCCTACCCGGAGCGCTACGAGGTGCCGGCGGCCACGGCGGCGGCCGTCCGCGCCACGCGCGCGGCCGGCGGGCGGGTGGTCGCGGTCGGCACGACGGTGACCCGCGCGCTCGAGAGCGCGGCGGGCGAGGACGGCACGATCGCCCCCGCGGCGGGCTGGACCGGGCTCGTCATCACGCCCGGGCGCGGCGTGCGGGTGGTCGACGGCCTGATCACCGGCTGGCACGAGCCGGACGCCAGCCACCTGCTGCTGCTCGAGGCGGTCGCCGGCCGCCGGCTCGTCGAGCGCTCCTACGCGGCGGCCGTGGCGCGCGGCTACCGCTGGCACGAGTTCGGCGACTCACACCTCCTGCTGCCCTAGGACCCGCTCGGCGGCGAGCGCCGCCGCCAGCACGCGGTCGTCGGCGCCGCTCGGGCCGCTGAGCAGGAGCCCGGACGGGAGCGTGACGCCCGGCGCGTCGAGGAAGCTGAGCGGCAGCGTCGCCCGCAGCGTGCGCGCGTTGACGGCGAGGAACCGCTCCACGTCGGCGAGCAGCGGCGCGATCTCCGGCGGATCGTGCGGGGCGGCCGGCAGGGCGACGAACGCGCCGGCCAGCTCGTCGGCGAGCGCCGCCTGCACGCCGGGGCGTTCCCGCACCAGCGCGTCGTAGCCCGCGGCGGGCAGCGCGCGGCCCTCCCGGAGGCGCCGCAGCACGGGCGGGTCGAGGCGCTCGGCGTCCGGCGAGTCGAGCAGCGCGACGTGGCCGCGCCACGCCTCGTGCGCGACCATGCCGCCGTGCTCGGCGAGCAGGGCGAGGGCACGGTCGAGCGCGGCGAGCGGCCGGCGGGCGATCTGCGCGCCGGCGCCGGCGAGCGCGTCCAGGTCCGCCGCGAAGCGGTCCGCGACCGACGGCTCGACGTCCTCGGTCAGCACGCCCGCGGGGACGACGAGCCGCAGCGGGCCCCCGTCGCCGGACGCGCCGCCCGTGCGCGCGCCGCCGACCGCGCCGCGCAGCGCGGCGTCCACCGCGATCAGGTCGGCCACGCACGCGGCCAGCGGGCCGATGCTGTCGAGCGTCGGCGCCAGGGGCAGCAGCCCGGTCCGGTCGATCCGCGCCGCAGACGGCTTGAACCCCGCCACGCGGCAGAACGCCGCGGGCACGCGGATCGAGCCCGCCGTGTCGGTCCCGATCGCCACGGGCACGATGCCGACGGCGACGGCGACGGCCGAGCCCGACGACGAGCCGCCCGGCACGCGACCCGGCGCGCGCGGGTTGGGCGGCGTCCCGAAGTGCGGGTTCGTGCCGATCCCGGAGAAGGCCAGCTCGCTCAGGTTGGTCTTGCCGACGCAGACCATCCCGGCCGCGGCCAGCGCGGCCACGACGGGCGCGTCGGCCGCGGCGGGCGGGGCGTCGCGGCGCAGCGCGGACGCCGCGGTGGTCGGCGTGCCGGCGACGTCGACGAGGTCCTTCCAGGCCACCGGGACGCCGTCGAGCGGGCCGCGCGGCGTGCCGGCACGCAGCCGGGCGGCGCTCGCCTCCGCCTCGCCCCGCGCCCGCTCCTCCGTCAGCTGCGTGAACACCGCCGGGGCGGCGCGCGCCGCCGCCAGCGCGGCCTCGCACAGCGCCACCGGGTCGAGCTCACCCGCGGCGAGCGCGCGGCCCGCGCCGAGCGCGCTCCTCACGCCGCGTTCGCGACCAGCGGGTAGCGGCGCCGCTCGCCGTAGAGGGTGGTCCGCTCGGCCGCCGGACGGCCGGCGCGATGGGCGGCGGCGACGAGGTCCTCCGGGTCGAGCTTCACGCCGTGATAGGACCCCGCGAGGCGCGAGATGCTCTCCTCCATCAGCGTCCCGCCGAGGTCGTTCACGCCCCAGCGCAATGCCTCGGTGGCGGCGTCGAGGCCCATCTTCACCCAGCTCGCCTGCAGGCTCGGGATCGTCTTGCCGAGCGCGAGCCGGAACGCGGCGGTGTGCTTGAGGTTCTCCTCGCGCGAGATCTCCTCGATCCCGTGCGTGCGCCCGAGCAGCGTGTGGAACGGGATGAACGAGAGCGGGACGAACTCGGTGAACCCGCCCGTGCGCTCCTGCAGCGCCCGCACGACCCGCATGTGCTCGGCCAGCTCGTGCGGCTCCTCGATGTGCCCGAACATCACGGTGACCGTGGAGCGCAGACCGGCCGCGTGCGCGGCCTCGATGATCTGCACCCAGCGGGCGGCCGGCAGCTTGTTCGGGCTGATCCGCTGGCGCACGCCGTCGTCGAGCACCTCCGCGGCCGTGCCGGGCACCGAGCCGAGCCCGGCGGCGGTCAGCCGCGCGAACACCTCGTCCAGCGGGAGGTCGCCCGCCATGGCGTCGATCTCCATCGGCGAGTACGCGTGCAGGTGGATGTCGGGGGCCTCGTCCTTGACGATCCGCAGCCAGTGCTCGTAGTCCTCGAACGCCCACTCGGGGTGGATGCCCGACTGCATGCAGATCTCGGTCGCGCCGTAGGCCACCGCGTCGCGGACGCGCGACCGGAGCTCCGCCTCGTCGTGCTGGTAGGCGTCGGGCGAGCGCCGGCCCTGGCCGAAGCCGCAGAACGCGCAGCCGACGATGCACACGTTCGACACGTTGATGTTGCGGTTGACCACGAACGTGACCGTGTCCCCGGCCAGCTCGGCGCGCAGCTCGTCGGCGGCCTGGCGCATGTCCTCGATGACCTCGGCGCGGGTCTCGGCGAACAGCGCCGTCACCTCGTCGCCGCCGAGCGGCGCGCCGGCGCGTGCCCGGGCGATCGTGTCGGGCCGCAGCGCGCCCTTGGGACCGTCGATGCGGCCGGATCCGCGCCGCGGGATGAAGCTCCAGAAGCGCGCCTTGATCACGTCGAGCACGCCCTGCGCGATCCACTCGGGATCGATGAACTGCGGGTAGACGCAGAGGCGCTCGGTCAGCGCGTAGCCGTCGCGGGCGAGCCGCTTGCGCACCTGGTTGGGCGACGGGAACGGGTGCTCGGGGGAGATGTGGTCGCCGTTCGCGCTCAGGCCGCCGAGGTCCGTGGCGCCCGCGGCGACGAGCCGCGGCCACCAGTCGGCGAGGTTCGGCGGGATCTGGATCCCCACGCCCGGCATGAGCCGGCGCGCCTCCTGCACGAGCCGCTCCATGTCGTCGACCGTGACGGGTGAGGCCCAGGCCGGCGCCGGAGTCCTGCCTCGCGCTGAGCGCTCGTCACCGCTGCGCTCGGGGCCGTCGTGGAGCCCGGTGCGCCAGTACGCCTCGGCGGCCTCGGTGGCGATCTCGGCCGGCTCCTCGCCGTAGTAGCGGCGGTGCGGCACGAAGTTCTGGAGGATCACCTCCTGCAGGTGGCCGAAGCCGGCGAGCGCCTCGAGCGCGGCCATCCGGTCGGCCTCGGTCTCGCCGATGCCGACGAGGATGCCGCTCGTCCACGGGATCCGCAGCTCCTCGGCGGCGCGCAGCGTCGCCAGCCGCAGGTCCGGGGCCTTGGTCGGCGAGCCCTGGTGGGCGACGAGATCGGGCCGCAGCGACTCGAGCATCAAGCCCTGGCTGGCGGTCACCTCGCGCAGCCGGGCGAGGTCGTCGCGGCCGAGCGCGCCCAGGTTCGTGTGCGGGAGCACGCCGCGCTCCAGCGCGCGCTCGCACGCCCAGACCACGTAGCCGACGAAATCGTCGAAGCCGAGCGCGGCCAGCCGCTCGCGGACGCCCGGGTGGTGGTCGGGCTCGTCGCCGGTCAGGATCAGCAGCTCCTTGACGTTGCGCCGCGCGGCGCCGTCGATGAGGCGCTCGACCTCGTCGGGCTCGTGCAGGTGCGGCTGGTGCGTCGCGAACGCGCAGTACTTGCAGTGCGAGACGCAGGTCCGCGACAGGGAGAGCGTGACGTTGCGCGAGAACGTGACCCGGCGGCGCATCCGCGGCGCAGTCTACGGAGACGCGCCTGCGGGCCTCCGCCCGTTCACGCCACGAGGGCGAGCAGGTCCTCCCGGCTCGGGCCCGGCGGCCCTGCGTGGCGCTGCTCGCCGGCGAGGGCGAGCAGGCGGTCGGCGAACCCCGGCCGCCCGAACACCTCTCGGGGATGCGCGAGCACGTTCGAGATCTCCAGCGCAGCCCGGAACACCTCGGCGTCGTGGGCCATCGTGCGCATCATGGCCGCGCCCAGCGCGCCCATCCGGTCGCCCGGCGGGTCCAGGACGCGCCCTTCGCGGTCGGCCGTCATCTGGGCGAGCCGCGCCCGGTCGGCGGCGACCGTCGCGCGGTACCAGGGCTCCAGCTCGCGCGCCGTCGTCTCGCGCCAGGCCTCCGCGAACGCGTCGGGGTCGCCGAGGTGCGCGCGCACCGTGTCGCGCAGCAGCGCGACGTGGCTCAGCCCGAGCGCGATGCCGCGGCCGGTCGACGGGTTCGTGCACGCCCATGCGTCGCCCACGGCGGCGACGCCCGTGACGGTCGGCGTCGCCGCCCTGCGCCGGTCGAGCACGCCGGCCATGGCCAGCACGCCCGAGATCGGCTCGCCGTCGAGCCAGTGCGCCTGCAGCGGGCACGCCCGCACGAGCGCGGTCCACGCCGCCTCGTGGCGCAGCCGCTTGAGCGGCCGGTCACCCGAGGCCACGTAGACGGTGATCGACCAGGTGCCCGAGTCGGCGGGGGCGGTGAGGATCGAGAACGAGCCGTACGGCGTCAGCAGCGGTCCGCGCAGCTCGGGGGCGGCGGGGCCGCGGAAGAAGCGCGTGTAGTAGATGAAGCCGCAGTCCTCGGCCTCCTCCTCCCCGGGCTCCCCGCCCGCCGCCGCGGCGAGCTGCGGCATGCGCGAGCCGCGGCCCATCGCGTCGACGACGAGGTCGGCGCCGAGCGCCTCGCCGGCCGCGGTGCGCACGCCGACGACGTGCGGCGCCGCCCGGCCCGGGCGGGTTATGAGCTCGAAGGCGGCGTCGCCGCGGCGCACCGTCAGGCCCGGCTGGGCCGCGGCGGTGCCGGCGAGGACGTGCTCCAGCGTCGTGCGGCGGCCCGTCAGGGTCGCGAAGCGGTCGTCGCCGGGCCGCGGCGCGCGGTCCGCGATCCCGGGCGGCATGCGGTCGAGCGCGTTGAAGCGCGCCGCGCCTGCGGCCGCGAACGCGTCCAGCACGTCCGGCAGCTCGTCCTCGAGCACCCGCCGGCCGCGCGACTGCAGGAAGTGCGTCTGGTGGAACTGGGCGACCCCGCGTCGCTCCCATGCCTCCCAGGCGGCCTCCGGGGAGTCGGGGACGGGCGCCGGGTCGCGTTCGAGCAGGGTGACGGCGTGGCCGTCGCGGGCGAGCAGCAATCCGGCGGCGAGCCCGCACACCCCGCCGCCGAGCACGACGATTCGTGGCATTCCCTACCGACGGCCCCAGGCGGCGCGATATTCCCGCCCGCTCATCTAGCCTCCGCGGCGTGCGCGCCCTGATGCTCCTGCTCCTCGCCGCCGTCGTGGCGGGGTGCGGCTCGACCACGGGGAACGACCGTCCCGGGTCCGAGCCCACGCTGCTGCTCGACTTCCAGCCCAACGCCGTCCACGCCGGGCTCTACCTGGCGACGGAGCGCGGCTTCGACGATGCCGAGGGCGTGGCGCTCGAGATCCAGGCGCCCGGGGCGTCGACCGACGCCCTCAAGCTGCTGCAGGCGGGACGCGCCGACCTGGCGATCCTCGACATCCACGACCTGGGCCTCGCGCGCGAGCAGGGTCGCGACATCGTCGGCGTCATGGCGTTCGTGCAGCGCCCGCTGGCCGCGGTGCTGACCCAGCCCGGCATCCGCTCCCCGAAGCAGCTCGAGGGCCGCCGCGTCGGCGTCACGGGCCTGCCGTCCGACGACGCCGTGCTGCGCTCCGTCGTCGCCGGCGACGGCGGCGACCCGGACGCGGTGCGCTCGACCACGATCGGCTTCCAGGCCGTCAAGGCGATGCTGGCGGGGCGGGTCGACGGCGCGACCGCGTTCTGGAACGTCGAGGGCGTCGCGCTCCAGCGCGAGCGGCCGGCGGTCCGGGAGTTCCGCGTGGACGACTACGGCGCGCCGAGCTATCCCGAGCTCGTGCTCGCCGTCACCCGCGAGACCCTCGAGGACGAGGAGCCGATGGTCCGGGCGACGATCCGTGCGCTGCAGCGCGGGTACGGCGAGGCGCAGCGCGACCCCGAGAGCGCCGTGGCGGCGATGGCCGCGGTCGAGCCGCGGCTCGACCAGGACGCGCTCGCCGCGGAGCTCGACGCGGTCGACGAGGCGTTCACCGCCGGCGCGGCGGGGTTCGGTCAGCTGCGGCGGGACGTCCTGCGGGACTGGGCGGCCTGGGACCGCGAGTTCGGGATCCTGAAGGAGCCGCTGGACGTCGATCGCGCGTTCGACTTCACGGCCGCCGGTCCTCCGCCCGCGCCGTAGCGGTGGTCGTCCGCTGTGGTGATGGCGGGCGCTCCGCGAACGTCAACGGGGGGCATCGAGGGGGGCGAGTCCGGGTGGGCCTGCCCCCAACGTCACAACGGCTCGACGAACCGGGCGCCGTACGACGTTGGGGTCCCATAGCACCCTCAACGTCGTAATCGCTCCTGGCCGCCGGACGATTACGACGTTGGGCACGCCACTCCACCGAACCCGCCCCCCTCGATGCCCGCCGTTGACGTTCGCCGGGGCCGCCGCTCGCGCGACACGGCAGGCAGCGGCGGCCCGCCCGTCAACCAGGCGGCGGAGCGAGCCGCGCCACCAGCTCCGGCCCCTCGCGCGCCATCCGCGACCGCGGCACGACGAGGTCGAACCCCGCCGCCTCGGCGCGCACCTTGACGTCGTGGTGGACGTGGGAGTAGACGCCGATCGTCGCCGCGCCCGCGAATCGCGCACGGAGCGCGACCCCGTCGAAGCTGCCCGCCCCCAGGTCGACGATGACGACGTCGGCGTCGTCCGCGGCCGCGTCGGCGCCGGCGAGCCGGGCATCGTGCCCCGCGGCACGGAGCATGCCGAGGACGTTGGAGCCGAGCAGGAGATCGTCGAAGACCGCGAGGACGCGCGCCACTACTGCGCGCGGACGCGGCGGAACTCCTGGCGCACCGACTCCGGGCGCCCCCACATCTGGGTCGTCTCGACCCGGCCCGTGCGCAGCTCGCGCAGCACGAGCTCGCCCCGGATCCCCTGGTCGTCGAGCAGCTTGAGCGTCCCGTGGGTGACGGGCGCCGCCGCCGCGTGCCCGAACTGGTGCGCGACCAGGATCCGCCAGTGCCAGTCGTGGTGGGAGTAGGGCTGCGCGTTGACCTGCACGAGCAGCGTCGCGGCGTCGATGTAGCGCGACTCGTCGACGCGCAGGTCGAACTCGAGGTCCGTCCAGTCGGACGGCAGCGAGTCGACGATCTCCGAGAAGGTCTCCGCGAGCGGCATGATGTGCCGTGGAATCTAGCGGGCCCCCTCGCAACATCCCACCCGCAATCGACGATTGCCGATCACCGACATGCTTTGTCCTCGACCACTTGAAATCCCGGAGGGATTCCTGCGGGTCTGCGTCCTCGCCTGTCGGCGCCGGCAATCGGTCTCGCGAGCGGGATGTCACGAGGAGACCCGCTGACGGTCATGGCCGACCCGCCGCCCCCATCCGACCCCGACGACCCGCTCGCCCCCGCTCGCGGCCTGGGGCTCGACGGCCTCATGGACCTGCTCGAGCGGCTCGACGGCGCGGCCGAGTGCGCCGTGGTGCGGGGCGCGATCGAGGCCGGCGTGCCCTCGATGGTCGTGCTCGAGGAGCTGCAGCGGGAGGTCGAGCGGCGGCTGATCCGCACGCACCGGTTCTACGATGAGCAGGCATGGTGACCCTGGCCGACACGAGCACCGACGCGCACCGGGCGATGACGGAGGCCTGCGCGGTGGTCGACCGCTCCGAGCGCGGCAAGCTCGCGCTGACCGGCGCGGAGGCGAAGGAGTTCCTCCACGGGCAGGTCACGAACGACATCGAGGGGCTCGAGCCCGGCACCGGCTGCTACGCCGCCTTCCTCACGCACAAGGGCAAGATGCTCGGCGACCTGCGGGTCCTGGACGCCGGTGCCGCCGGCCTGCTGCTCGACTGCGAGCGCGCCACCCTGCAGGAGCTGTTCAACATGATCCGGCGCTTCAAGCTCGGACGCGAGGTCGAGCTGCACAAGCGCACGCTCGAGTCCGGCCTGCTCTCGCTGATCGGGCCGCACGCCCGCCGCGTGGCGGGCGCCGAGGACCTGCCCGCGACCGAGCACGCCCACCGAAGCGCGCGGATCGCGGGCGCCGAGGTGCGGCTGATCGCGACCGACCTGGGCGTGGACGTGCTGTGCGAGGCCGCCGACGCCGAGGCCGTCGCCGCCGCGCTGATGGCCGCGGGCGCCGTGCCCGCGGGCGAGGACGCGGCCGAGGTCCGGCGTGTCGAGACCGGCCGCCCCCGCTACGGCTTCGAGCTGAACGACACCGTGATCCCGCAGGAGGCGGGGCTCAACGCCCGCGCGGTGTCGTTCGAGAAGGGCTGCTACGTCGGCCAGGAGACCGTCGCGCGGCTCTACTTCCGCGGCAAGCCGAACCGCCACCTGCGCGGCCTGCGCCTCACGGGCGCGGCGGCGCGGGGCGACGCGCTCGTGCTCGGCGAGCGCGAGGTCGGGCGGCTCGGCACCGTCGTCGCCTCCCCCGTGCACGGGCCCATCGCGCTCGCGCTGGTGCGTCGCGAGGCCGCCCCCGGCGACGTGGTCGCCGTCGGCGACGGCGACGTGCGGGCGACGGTGGTCGATCTGCCGTTCGCCGCGTCCTGATCAGCGTTCAGGTGACGGCGCTCTCGCGGTCGCAGCGCGGGATGCCTGCGGACACCGGGCATTGAGGGGAGCGGGTCCAGGCAGCGGCGCTCCTCCGGACCTGCAGAGCGTCACATTGGGCGCGGGCAGGCGAGGCCGTGCGACGTTTGCGGCTATAGCCCGCAAAACGTCGCAAGCCGTCCGGACGCGCGCGGCAACGCGACGTTTTGCTGCCATATGTACGCGTACAACGTCGAGCGCCCGCGCTGCGCCGGCTCGCGCTCGACGTTTGCTGCCGCATAGGTGGCAAACGTCGAGCCCATGCGCTGCACGGGCGCAACCTCGACGTTCGCGGGCCGAGGGAGCGCCACTTCCCCCGACCCCTTCCCTCGATGCCTGGTGTCCAGGGCATCCCGCACCGCCACGCCGACAGCGCCGTCACCACGGCGCCGATCGCGCCGCCGACGCGCGCGGCGTAAGCTCCGTGGGGTCACCTCAGAGGGAGGCCCCATGGCCGCGCACGTGCTCGTCGTCGCCACCGTCACCGCCGCCTCGGACGACCTGCTGGCCGCCCTGACCGAGCGCGCCCGCAGGGGTTCGGTGCCGACGGACTTCACGCTCCTGATGCCCGCGTCGGGCCCAGAGCCGGCCTCGGCGATGCAGTCCCAGCTCGAGGAGGCGCTCGCCCGCTGGCACGACGCCGGGCTGGAGGCCGAGGGCGTGATCGGCGACGCCGACCCCGTCCAGGCCGTGGCCGAGACCTGGCAGCCCGGCCGCTTCGACGAGGTCATCGTGTCGACGCTGCCCGGCCAGACCTCGCGCTGGCTGCGCTGGGACGTCCCGTACCGGATCGGCGCGCTGACCGATCTGCCGGTGACGCACGTCGTCGCCGTGAGCATGGTCAAGCCGGTCATGCACGGCGAGCCGCCGGCGCCGCGCGAGCGCGCGCCGCTCGGGATGCTCAACGTGATGGCCTACCGCGGGGCGCGCCCGCGCGACCAGCGCTTCAGCCGGTGATGAACTCCAGCCGGTTGCCCCACGGGTCGGTCGCGTAGAAGCGCGACTCGCCGGGCGCCGCCTGGTCCCAGAGCACCTCGATCCCGGCGCCGCCGAGGCGCGCCGCGAGCGCGGACAGGCGCTCGGCGCCGTCGACCCTGAACGCCGGATGGGCCTTCGTGGCGGGAGCGAAGTCCGCGGCGACGCCGACGTGCAGCTGCACGCCCGCGCCGACCTCGAACCACGCGCCGCCGCGCGCGGCGAGCGGATCGGGCTTCGGGACCTCCTCGAGCCCGAGGACGCCGGTGAAGAACCGGCGAGCCTCCTCCTCGCAGCCCGGGGGCGCCGCGACCTGCACGTGATGGATGCCCGCGATCACTCCCGGGACTCTACGGTGCGGACCCAGCGCGCGAGTCGCCCGTCCTCGAGCACGCCCGCGTCGAGCTCGAGCCACGGCGGGTCGTGCGCCGCGATCCAGGCGCCGACGAGCCGGATCTCCGCCAGCTCCTCCGCCGGCAGCCAGCCGCCGAGCTCCCGGCGCGGCACCGCGCGCAGCGCCGCGGCGGTGCGCGCGGCCAGCTCCTGCGGGTCGCCGGGCAGCGCGCCCCAGTCGACCACGCGCCCGCCGGCGAGCCAGAACGCGTCGTGGGCGCCGCGCTCGGGGTGGGGCGCCAGCACGAGGCGCGCCCCGGCGTGCGTCGCCCGCAGCAGCCCGCCGAGCCGGCGCACGAGCGCCTCGAGCCGCTCGCGCCGCCGCCGCAGCCACGCCGCGCGCTCGTAGTTGCGCTCGGCGGCGGCGGCGCGGATCTGGCCGTCGATGTGGGCGAGCAGCGCGCCGCCCCCGTCGCGGGAGTCGACGAAGAGCCGCAGCGCCCGGTCGAGGCGCTCGCGGTAGAGGTTCGGGTCGAGGTCGCCGAGGCAGGGCGAGAGGCAGCGGCCCATCTGCCCGTAGGCGCTCGGGTGCTCGCGGCGCGGCATGCGCCGGCCGCAGTGGCGCAGGCCGAAGAGCGAGTTGAGCTGCTCGACCAGCTCCGACGCCGCGGCGCGCCCGCGCACCGGGCCGACGGTGACGGCGTGGCCCGCGGCCGGCTCGAGCGCGACCTCGAGGATCGGGAACGGGATGTCGAGCCGGCAGCGCAGGTAGACGTAGCCGTCGGCGGTGCGCTTGCCGCG
Organism: uncultured Solirubrobacteraceae bacterium; assembly: GCA_963827335.1. Taxonomy (GTDB): domain Bacteria; phylum Actinomycetota; class Thermoleophilia; order Solirubrobacterales; family Solirubrobacteraceae; genus DASQMT01. Next base: position 88,611 of record CAWHAP010000014.1, on the reverse strand, counting down.
GGTGTTGCCGGGCGGGCGCAGCGTCTTGATCAGCCGGTCCTCCAGCAGCAGCGCCCCGAGCTCCGAGCGCGTCGCCTGGTAGTCGACGTGCTCGGCCTGGCCGGTCCACTCGGCCGGGGTCGTGAAGTGCGCGCGCGCCCGCGTGCGCAGGCAGACCGACTTGCCGACGTAGAGCGGCTGCCCGTCGGCGTCGCGGAACACGTACACGCCCGGGTCGCGCGGGAGCGCGGAGAAGTCCGGGCGCTCGGAGGGCGGCCGCCGCCGCGCGCCCGCCCGGGGCCGCCGCCCGCCGTCGCTGCGGCGCGCCGAGCGGAGCAGCGCGACCGCCTCGCCGATCGTCGCGGCGTGGGCGCTGAGGCGGCCGAACAGCGCGCAGAACACGCGCGCGCACGTCTCGGCGTCCGGCAGCGCGCGGTGCGTGACGCCGACCTCGATGCCGAGCGCGTCGGCCAGCGCGGCGAGCCCGCGGCGGCGCTGGAGCGGGGCCAGCCGGCGCGCCATCGCGACCGTGCACAGGAGGGGCGGCTCGGGCCAGTCCAGCGCGGCGCGCGCGAACGCGCCGCGCAGCACGCCGAGGTCGAAGCGCGCGTTGTGCGCGACGAGCACCCGGCCGCGCAGCATGCGGCCGAGCTCGGGCAGCACGGCCTCGGGCGGCGGGGCCGCGTCGACCATCGCCTGCGAGATCCCGGTGAAGCGCTGGATCCCGCGCGAGAGCGGCGCCGAGACGCCGACGAGCGAGGACCAGCGGTCGTGCAGCTCGCCGCCGCCGACGAGCACGGCGCCGACCTCGGTCAGCTCGCAGCGCTCGCGCGCCAGCCCGTTCGTCTCCGTGTCCACGGCGACGAACTCGGCTGTCGCGAGCGGCGCGCGCAGGAGGTTCTCGGAGGCGAGGAGCACGGACATGGGCGCCGGGTGATACGCCTCGCACCGGACGGCACGCAGGGGGCGTTGCGCGGGCCGGCGGGGAACCGCGGCGCAGCGCGGCTGAGCGGGTATACGCTTCGCCGCGATGCGCTCCCTCGGCTGTGCACTGGTGCTCGCGGGCGCGCTCGCGGCGGCATCCTGCGGCGAGGAGGAGGACCACGCCAACCGCGAGCGGCCGGCGGCGACGATCGACGTCACGGCCGCGATCCTCGACGAGGGCGTGCGCGTCTCCCCGCGCCGCTTCGGGGCGGGGCCGATCCGCCTGATCGTGTCCAACCAGACCGGCGCCGAGCAGGAGCTGACGTTCGAGACCGGCGGCGGCGAGGCGGGCACGACCCAGACCAGCGCGCCGATCGAGCCGGCCGGCACGACGACGCTCGAGGTCGACGTGACCGAGGGCGAGTACGAGGTCAGCGCGTCCGCGGGCGACGTCCGGCCCGCGGCGGTGCGCGTCGGCGCGAAGCGGCCCTCGGCGCAGAACGATCTCCTCCTCCCCTAGCCGCGTAGGTAACACGCGGCTCCCGTAGGGCTGGCCGCACCCCGCGGCGCGGGTTCCCCCTTAGGGAATTCTGATGCTGCCTTCATCGTCCGAGCAGGTATCGGGTGGCACAGTGGCCACCGTCACCTCCCCACCGCACCGGAGTCCCCACATGTCCGACGCCCTCCAGCTCGCCCGCACCCACCTCGCCGACCTCCGTGAGGAGCTCGCTGCTGCTCATGCGGTGGGACTCATGGACCATCCCGCATACCAAGCAGACCTCCAGGAGGAGATGCGGATCGCCGAGGCCGCCTACACGGCCGCCGCGGTCTCCGAGATCGCCTCCTTCCGCGCCCAGCTCGGCGGCGCCCAGCAGGGCTAGGGACTCAGGCCGGGAGCTCGCGCGGCACGAGCGCGAGCTTCCGGTCGCTCCCCCCGCGCACGACCGCCAGCTCCACCGGACGGTCGATCGTGTCGGCGGTGAGCACCCGCTGCAGGTCGGCCACGCCGCCCACGGGCGCGCCGCCCGCCGCGACGACGAGGTCCTCCGGCCGGATGCCCGCGCGCGCTGCCGGGGAGTCGGCGATGACCTCGACGACCTCCAGCCCGGTCCGGCGCCCGAGCCGCGCGGCGACCCGCGGCGGCAGCGGCCGCGTCCCGCCGGCGATGCCGGCCCACGCGCGCCGCACGCGGCCGTCGCGCATCAGCGCCGCGACGACCTGCCGCGTGACCGCGTTCACCGGGACGGCGAGGCCGAGCCCGACGCCCGCGACCGCGGTGTTGATCCCGACGACGCGGCCGCGCCCGTCGACGAGCGCGCCACCCGAGTTGCCCGGGTTGAGCGCGGCGTCCGTCTGGATCACGTCGTCCACGACGCGTGCCGTGCGGCCGGCGCGCGTGGGCAGCGAGCGGCCGAGCGCGGACACGACCCCCGCGGTGACCGAGCTCGCGAAGCCGTGCGGGTTGCCGATCGCGACGACCAGCTGGCCGACGCGCAGCGCGGCGGCGTCGCCGAGCGGCGCCGGGGCGGGGGCCGGCTCGTCCGCCCGCAGCACGGCGAGGTCGGAGAGCGGGTCGGCGCCGATGAGCCGCAGGCCCAGCTCGCGGCCGTCGGTGAAGGAGGCGTGGACGCGGCCCGCCGCTCCCTCGACGACGTGCGCGGAGGTGAGCAGGAAGCCGTCCGGCGTGATCGCCACGCCCGATCCGCCGCCCGCCGCGCGGCCGCGCCGCACGCGCAGGTTCGCCACCGACGGCGACACGGTCTCGGCCACGAAGGTCACGACGCGCGAGTAGGCGTCGAGCGCGTCGGCCTCGTCCGGGATCGCCGCCTCGATGGTCACTTGCGGAACGATAGCGACTCCCGGCCCCTTGCCTTCCAGCCATCGCTTGCTATCGTTGCATGCGTGCAAGCAACAGTTGCGACACCGCAACAACTGGCCGAGCTCCTCAGCCGGCTCTCCATGCAGATCAACCGCACCGCCTCGCCGGACATGTTCCGCGTGCTCGGCGAGATCGGGCTGTCGTTCACGCAGATGAAGTCGCTGTTCCACCTGTCCGAACAGGACGAGATGCCGCTCAAGCAGCTCGCCGACGGGCTCGCGATGTCGCTCCCCGCCATGTCGCGCTCGGTCGACGGACTCGTGGACCGGGGGCTCGTCACCCGGCGCGAGGACGAGACGGACCGCCGCTCCAAGCGCATCTCGCTGCTCCCCGCAGGACGAGAGGTGCTCGACCGGCTCTCCGCGGCGCGCGAGCAGGCCATCGTCGCCTTCGCCGCCGAGCTGTCCGCGGACGAGCGGTCCGCCTTGCACGCCGCACTCCTCCCCATCGCGGAAAGGATCCCCTCCCCATGACCGACCGCTTCAGGCTCTCCGAGGACAACCGCCGCTGGTGGACCCTCGGGGCGATGTGCTTCGCCCTCTTCATGATCATGCTCGACAACACGGCCGTGAACGTGGCCCTGCCGTCGATCCAGCGGGACTTCGGCGCCTCCCTCTCGGCGCTCGAGTGGACCGTCAACGCGTACACGCTCACGTTCGCGGTGCTGCTGGTCACCGGCGGCCGGCTCGGCGACATCTTCGGCCGCCGCAGGATGTTCCTGTCCGGCGTCGTCGTGTTCGCGCTCGCGTCCGCCACGATCGGCTTCGCGCCGAGCGACGGATGGCTCGTCGCCTCGCGCGCCGTGCAGGGCATCGGCGCCGCGTTCATGATGCCCGGCACCCTCTCGATCATCTCCAACGCGTTCCCGCCCGAGGAGCGCGGCAAGGCGATCGGGACGTGGGCCGGCGTGTCCGCCATCGCGCTCGCCGTCGGCCCGGTGCTCGGCGGCTGGCTGACCGAGGAGGTCTCGTGGCGGGCGATCTTCTTCCTCAACCTCCCCGTCGCCGTCGGCGCCGTCGTCGTGACGCTGTTCGCCGCGCACGAGTCGCGCGACGAGACCGTCGGGCGCACGGTCGACCTCCCCGGCATCGCCCTGCTCACCACCACCCTGACCGCGCTCGTGTTCGCGCTCGTCGAGGGCAACGCGTGGGGCTGGGGCTCGCCCGGCATCATCGCGCTGCTCGCCGTCAGCGTCGTCGCCGGCGTGGCCTTCGTGGCCGTCGAGAAGCACAGCCGCGCTCCGGTGGTCGACTTCGAGGCGCTGCGGTCCAAGCAGTTCCTCGGCGCGAACATCGTCGCGTTCATGGTCACGTTCGGCATGCTGGCGACGTTCTTCTTCCTCGCCCTCTACATGCAGAACATCCTCGGCTACAGCGCGCTCGAGGCCGGCATCCGCTTCCTCCCCACGACCCTGATCCTGATCGTCGCCGGGCCCGTCGCCGGGCGGCTCGCCGACCGGATCGGGCCGCGGCCGCTGATCGTCGCCGGCCTGCTGATCGTCGCCGCCTCGCTGCTGTGGCAGTCGCGCATCCAGGTCGACACCTCCTACGGGTTCCTCGTCGGCGCGTTCGTGCTGCTCGGCGTCGGCATCGGCCTCGTGATGTCGCCGATGACCATGGCGGCGATGAACGCCGTCGACCGGACGAAGGCCGGCGTCGCCTCGGGCACGCTGTCCATGTTCCGCATGGTCGGCGGCACGTTCGGCGTCGCCGCGCTCGGGGCGCTCGTCGCCTCCGTCGGCCACCACGACATCCAGCAGTCGCTGCCGTCGCTCTCCGAGCCGGCGCGCGACGCGCTGGTCGACGGCCTCGGCTCGGGCGCCGGCCTGCAGGGCGCCTCGCCGGAGACGGTGTCGGCCGCGCACCACGCGTTCGTGGACGCGCTCGGCGCCGGCATGACCGTCAGCGCCGGGATGCTCGCGCTCGCCGCGGTGGTGGCCTGGTTCCTGATCGCGCCGGGCCGCGTGCAGCCGGCTGCTCCCCCCGTCGCGGCCCCCGAGGCCGAGGCGGAGCTGGCCACGGTGTAGCGCGCTCCGGGTGGGCGGGGCCGGCTACGGCCCCGTCCACCCGTTCGAGCGGCAGACCCCGCCGCCGCAGGGCGGGGTCTCCAGCCGCCCGCCGATGCGCAGGAACTGGTCCTTCATGTCGCGCGCCTCCTGCGTGCGGCGCGGGAACTCGTGCGGGTCCTGGCCGGCGGACGGCGGGACGTTCGCGGTCGGGGGCACCGGCGTGCCCTGCGGGTTCGCGGCCGTGACCGGGCCCGCGTCGAACACGACGAGCGCCGAGCCCGCGTACGGGAACGCGTCCAGCCTCGGGATCCCGTAGAACGGGACGCGGTCGGCCGAGCGGCCCGGATCGAGCCGGTCCCAGACGCGCGCGCCGACCGTGCGGGCCGCGACCTCCGCGGTGACCGGGGCCACCTGGTGGTCGCCGAGCGCGACGTGGAACAGCACCTCGTGCGGCGGCGTGTTCGGCAGCGGGCGGCTCGTCATGTGCCGCGCGTAGCCGTTCGCCTCTCCGCGATCCCACAGGTTGGAGAGCAGCGAGAAGATGAGCGAGCGCTCCAGCGGATCCGCGTAGGCGCCCTCGAGCAGCGTCCGGAACGGCGCGAAGTCGACCGACCGGGCCAGCAGCGTCGAGTAGTTCATGCCGGGGACGCCGAGCACGGCGCGGTCGAAGTCCGGCGCCACCGCCGTGAGCCCGCCGCCCTCGATCCCGCCCTGCGAGTTGCCGTCGTAGTACAGCCGCGCGGTCGCGTCGAAGGCGCCGGCGAACGCGGGATGCGCGCGGAAGCCGTCCGCGGCCACCATGGCCCGGCCGAGGAAGAGCATGTTCAGCATGCCCTGCTGGAGCCGGTCGGTGATCGCGCCGAACTTCGACAGGTCCTGGATCGCCGCCGCCGCCTGGCCGGTGTCCTCGCCGCCGTTGGCGGCCGACAAGCCGCTCCAGTAGGTGCCGCAGACCGTGAACCCCTTCTGGGCGGCGAGCGTCTTGAGCTGGCCCTGCGCGGCGTCGCGCGAGTCGAGCGGGCTGCCGAGCAGCCCGTGCCCGTAGAGCAGGGCGCGCCCGCCCGCCGGCGGCAGCACGCGCGGCACGACGCAGCGGAAGAACGCGGCGTAGGTGTTGCCCGGCTTCTGCAGCGGCTTGCCGTCGGCGCCGCGGTTGAACCCCGCGCCCACCGCGCAGCCCGCGTTCTGCAGGAAGCACGGCACGCTCACGGTGCCCTCGATCACGCGGCCGATCTCCGTCTCCTCCGGCCCGGTCAGCTCGTCCTTCACGACCGTGAACGCCGGCGAGCGGCCCTCGGGCTTCAGATCGGCCAGGTTCGCGTCGCCGAGCGCGCGGAACGCGGTGTCGCGGATGTGGAGCATCGGCCCGGCGAGCGACGCGCGGCTGGCGACGGTGAAGTCCCACGCGAGCACCAGGTTCCGGCGGGCGATGCCGGCCTCCTTGAGCGACGCGAAGATCCGCTCCATCGCCGGCCGGCGGCGCTCGACGGCGCGCGAGCGCGTCATGCGGCGGTCGCGGTAGAAGCGGAAGTTCGTCGTCGGCTTCACCCGCCTGCCGCCCGCGGTGCGGAGGTTGCGCAGCGCGACGACGTAGCGGCGGCCCTCGCGCAGGTTGCGGGCCGGCCGGATCAGGAGCGCCCGCCGGCCCGCCCGCGGCGCCGCGCTGTCGACCTCCGCCCAGATCGGCTGGCGCGCGCCCGTCCGCGCGTCGATCAGCACGACGCGCTGGCGCTTCGCGAAGCTCTTGCCGATGTCGGTGACGGGCACGAGGCGGTTGCGCCGCGCGGCGGCGACCGTGTCGACGCCGGGGATCCGCACCGTGATCTGCTGGCCCGGGCTGAAGCCGTCGGCCCGGTTCCACTCGCGCGGGTCGATCCGCACGCCGTCCTTGTTGCGCGGCATCGCCGCCTGCGGCAGCGCGAGGCGCCGCCCCGTGGGCGAGCCGCGGTCGGGGACCGTGAGGAAGTCGTTGGGGAACGGCAGCAGGCAGTGCCCGCGCGCGATCGGGTCGCAGCCCTTGCGGGCGGCGTGCGCCGGCGTCGCGGCGGAGAGGGCGGCGGCGCTGACGAGCGCGGCGGCGAGCAACTTCCGTGTCATCCCGTCTCCTTCCCCGAGACCGGCGCGAATTCCTACCTGCCGCGGTTAGGATCGCCGCATGGCCGTCGACATCAGCCAAGTCGCGCACCTGGACGTCGCGCCGGGCGAGCTGCCCGCCACGATGGCCGCCTGGGTGATCCGCGAGGAGCGTCAGGGCGAGCCGCTGGAGGCCTTCCAGCTCGAGGAGATGGAGGTGCCGGAGCCCGGCGCCTTCGAGGTCGTCGTCCGCGTGATGGCGGCCGGCGTCAACTTCAACAACGTCTGGGCGGCCCTGGGCAAGCCGGTGTCGGTGTTCCGCTACCACGACGAGGACCACCACATCGGGGGCTCGGACGCCTCGGGGATCGTGTGGAAGGTCGGCGACGGCGTCACGCGCTGGAAGCCCGGCGACGAGGTCGTCCTGCACTGCAACCAGGCCTCCTACGAGGACGTCGAGGTGCACGGGCTCGACCCGCTCGCCGCCCCGTCGCAGCAGATCTGGGGCTACGAGACGACCTGGGGCTCGTTCGCGCAGTTCTGCAAGGTCCAGGCCCAGCAGCTCCTGCCCAAGCCGGCGCACCTGTCCTGGGAGGAGGCCGCCTCCTACGGGCTGACCTACTTCACCGCCTACCGGATGCTGATCGACCAGGCGGGGATCCAGTCGGGCGACCGCGTGCTCGTGTGGGGCGCCGCGGGCGGCCTGGGCGTGTTCGCCGTGCAGCTCTGCCGGCTGGCCGGCGCCGACTGCGTCGGCGTCGTGTCCTCGGCCGGCAAGGGCGAGCTGTGCCGCTCGCTCGGGGCCTGCGACGTCATCGACCGCAACGAGTTCACGGGGATGATGCGCCGCGGCGGCGAGTCCGAGGCGGAGGAGGCCGCGCGCGCCAAGGAGTCGCGCCGCTTCGCGAGGCACGTGCGCGAGCTGCTCGGCGGCGCGCCCGACGTCGTGTTCGAGCACGTCGGCCGCGCGACGTTCCCCACCTCGGTGCTGACGGTCAAGCCGTTCGGCAAGGTCGTGATCTGCGGCGCGACCTCGGGCTACCAGCTCGACTTCGACGTGCGCTACCTGTGGATGCGCCAGAAGCAGATCATCGGCAGCCACTTCGCGAACGCCTACGAGGCGACGAGGGCGAACGAGCTGATCGAATCAGGCAAGATCCGTCCCGTGCTGTGGAAGACCATGACCTTCGACGGTGTCGCCGACGCGCACCAGTCGATGTACAAGAACGAGCACCTGGGGAAGATCGCCATCCTCGTGGGCGCCGCGGCCGAGGGCCTGGGGCGCACCGCGGACGGGCCCGGTGCGATCCGCGCGGAGGTGGGGGCCTGATGGCCGGAGTCGTGCACATCCCCTGGTACGCCACGCTGTTCCGGGGCGACCAGTTCGAGGCGGCCGTGGAGCAGATCGCGCCGATCGCCCTGCGCTACGGGGCGACCGAGTACGCGATCTACCGCTCGCGCGACGACGCCTACAAGATCCTCCAGCTCGCGAGCTTCGAGGAGAAGGCGGACTTCGAGCGCTACTGGTACGGCGAGGAGTTCTCCGCCTGGCGGGCCGACTACCAGAGCTTCTATCAGGTGCCGATCCTCTACGTCTGGCACGACCTCGTCGCGCGCGGCGGGATCGGCAGCGAGATCCCGAACGGGGTGAGCAGCTAGCCCTGCTCGAGCGGGGCCATCGTGAGCCCCGAGTCGTTCAGGAGCTCCCAGTACAGCTCGGCCGGCTCCTTCATCCCCGACCACACGACGGCCTGGCCCTGCGTGTGGATGAGGTCGGCGATCGCGTAGCCCTTGGACACCGACACGCCCGGGATGTGGCGCGCCAGCGTGTTGGCCACGTGGTCGAACGTGTTGTGGTCGTCGTTGCGCACGATGACCCGCCAGTGACCGCCCAGGTCGCTGTCGGGTCCGGCCGGTCGCGGCAGCTCGACGGTCTCCGCCATCGCGCTCCAGGGTAGCGCCGGCTTGCGTCGCGTGCCTGGCTCTGAGAAGGTCGGCGGCGTGCACGGATGCCGCATGCTGGTCGCCGGCCTCGCCGCCGGTTCGATGGCGCTGGGCCACGCCGCGGTCGCGAGCGGCGCCGGCAACGCGACGGTGAGCTACTCGGCGATCACGCGCACGATCACCGTCACGGCCTCCGCCGCGGCGGATGGCTTCCAGCTCTCGCGCAGCGGCACGGTCTTCACGGCCGACAGCACGCCGTCGTCGAGCGCCACCGACTTCACCGACGGCGCCGGCTGCGTCGAAGCGGCCGACGCGAAGGACGTGACGTGCAACGTGTCGCCGGTCGTGCGCGTGACCGTGGTCGCCGGCCCCGGCAACGACCGGGTGGCGGTGTCGGGCACGCTCGGGGTGCCGCTCTCCGTCGAGGGCGGCCCGGGCGACGACACGGTCGACGCCGAGGACATGGCGTCCGCCGTGACGGCGAGCGGCGACGACGGCGACGACGTCTTCATCACCGGCCCTGCCGGCGACCACCTCGAGGGCGGCGCGGGCGACGACGTGTTCTTCGGCGGCCTCGGCGCCGACGACTTCGCCGGCGGCCCGGGCGCGGACGACTTCGTGTCGTACGCGGACAGCGTTCACACGATGGACGTGTTCATCGACCTCGACGGGCAGCGGGACGACGGCGCCGCGGGCGAGAACGACCTGATCACCGGGGTCGAGGGCCTCCGCGGCGGCTCCGGCGACGACGTGATCGTCGGCGACGACGCACCCAACACGCTGGCGGGCAGCGGCGGCGCCGACCGGATCGACGGTCGTGGGGGCTTCGACCGCATCCAGGGCGACGACGGGAACGACACGCTGCTGGCCCGCGACGGGCTCGCCGAGCGCGCCGACTGCGCCGAGGGCGTCGACGTCGCCGTCACCGACGCCATCGACGGGCCGTCGGAGTGCGAGACCGTCGAGGCGATCCCCGACCTCCAGCCGGACCGCGACGGCGACGGCGTCGACCGGCCGCTCGACTGCGACGACCTCGACGCGACGACCAGGCCGGGCGCGTTCGACCGGCCGGGCGACGGCGTCGACCAGGACTGCGACGGCGCCGACGACGTCGACCTCGACCGCGACCGCGACGGGTTCCTCGCCGGCTTCGACTGCGACGACGGCAACGCCGCGATCCACCCGGGCGCGCGCGAGAAGCTCGGCAACAAGGTCGACGAGGACTGCGACGAGCTGGCCGACCCGTACGCCGCGTTCCCGACCACGGTGCTGCTCTCCGCGCGGATCACCGGCGTGACCGAGCTGGTCGGGCTCGTCCTCGTCGACCTGGACGGCCGCGAGCGGGTCCGCATCACCTGCAAGGGCAAGGGCTGCGAGCGCAAGACGCGCAGGGCCCGCGCGGGGAAGCGGGCCGAGTCCCTCATCCTCGACCGACTGGTGCGCGGGCAGCGACTGCGCCCGGGCGCGAAGCTGGCGGTGCGCATCACGCGGCGCGACGGCGTCCGCAAGACCGTCAGCTTCACCGCGCGGTCCGGCAGGTCGCCGAAGCAGCGAACCCGCTGCGCGGCGCCCGCGGGCGGGCGGGTGGCGCGATGCTGAGCCGCGCCCCGGCGTGCCTGCTCGCGGTGGCGGCGCTGCTCGCGGCGCCGGGGATCGCGCACGCCGCGAACACCGTGACGCTCGCCGGCGGGACGATGAGCGTGGCCTTCACGACGGGCATGCAGATCACGGTCGACGAGTCGGGCGCCGGTGTCGCGGCGACGTCGGCGTTCCTCGGCGGGACGCTGTTCGACGACGCCACCGGGTGCACGCTGAGCGGCGATCGCACGCAGGTCACGTGTCCCGCCGCGCAGGTCGACCGCGTCGCGGTCGTGTCGGGGAACGGCGACGACCTGCTGATCGTCGGCGGGGACCTGACGAAGCCGCTCCGCTGGGACGCGGGCGCGGGTGACGACAGCGGCAACGTCTTCCTCAGCACGGGCAGCAGCGCGAGCGCGCGCGAGGAGCTGCACGGCGGCCCCGGGCAGGATCAGCTCGCCGGCGGGGCCGGGCGCGATCTGCTCGACGGCGGTCCCGGGGCCGATCGGCTCGTGTTCAGGGCGGGCGACGAGCTCGTCGGCGGGTCCGACGTCGACGAGGTCGACGATCCGTCGATCGTCGGCCTCGGGTACGCGATCAGCCTCGACGACGTCGCGAACGACGGCCTCGGCGCCGACCGGACCGGCAACGTGCACAGCGACGTCGAGGACGTCTCGCTCGACCAGGGCGCCGACGTGGTCGTCGGCTCGCCCGCCTCGAACGAGATCCTCGGCCGAGGGGGCGACGACGACATCGACGGCGCCGGCGGGTTCGACTACATCGACGCCGACGCCGGCGACGACATGGTGCGCTCCCGCGACGGCAACGCCGAGCGCGTCGATTGCGGCCCCGGCACCGATGTCGCGATCGTCGACGACATCGACCTGCCTGTGGCGTGCGAGGACGTGCGCGCCTCCGATCAGGTGCGGCCCGACGTCGACGGCGACGGCGCGCGCAAGCCCGGCGACTGCGACGACGCCGACGCGGCGGTGCGTCCCGGCGCGGCCGAGCTCCCCGAGAACGGGATCGACGAGGACTGCGACGGCGCCGACGCCCAGGTGCTCGACCGCGACGGGGACGGCGTGCCCCGGCCCCAGGACTGCGACGACACGAGCAAGGGCGTGCGACCCGGCGCCGAGGAGATCCTCGGCAACAAGGTCGACGAGAACTGCAACGGCCGCAAGGAGCCGTTCCCCACGCTCGGCGTCACCCTGCGCCAGCGCACGCTCGCCTTCGCCGCCTTCACCACCGTCGACGTGCTGCGGCTCGGCCGGCTGCGCAAGGGACAGCGCATCCGCATCGCCTGCAAGGGCGGCGGGTGCCCGTTCGCGAAGCGCACGATCAGGGTGCGCAAGGGCGGGCGCCGGGACCTCGCGCCGCGCCTGGACGGCGCGCGGCTGCGCGCCGGCGCGCGGCTGACGGTCCGGGTGACGGCGCGCACCGGCGTCGCCAAGCAGTTCGCGTTCACGTTCCGTCGCGGCGCCGCACCGATCTTCCTGGTCCGCTGCGCCGCGCCCGGGACGGGCCTGCGACGCTGCTGACAGCGCCACAGGCCCGCGGGGACGTGCTTACGGCAGGCGGAGCGGCCGCGTGCCGCGCCGGATGACCAGCCGGTCGTCGCGCTCTGCCTTCAGCGACTGCACCGCGCCCGGGAACGGCACGGCGTCCTGCTCGCACTTCGTGCCGGCGGCGGGCAGCGTGCCGGCGATGAGGTAGGCCTCGATCGCCAGGTCGGCGCACTGCGAGTTGTAGCCGTCGGACGGGTCGCCGTCGTAGGCGGTATGACCGTCGCCGGTCATGGTCAGCAGCCGGGCGTTGCCGAGTTGCCTGGCCATGCGCTTGCCCTGCTTGTACGTGGTCGCAGGGTCATAGCGCGTGGCGACGACGAGCGTCGTCGGATCGCGCCGGCCCGTACGGAACGGCCCGTCGTAGGCGTCGCGCGCCCGGATCGGGTACAGGCCCCAGTTGAGCTCGGAGTAGCCGTGGTTCCAGAACGCGTAGTCGTAGTCCTGGTAGGAGCTCTTGCCCGCCTTCAGGAAGGGCTTGACGTTGCGCGGGTAGTGCTGCTCGTCCGCGCTGAGGAGGAAGTACCGATCGGTGCCCGGGTCGTAGCTGCCGTCGGGCAGGCGCCCCCAGAAGCCGTCGGCGATCTCGCGGATGCCCTGGCCGTCTCCGGCCTCGAGCGCCACGAGCGCGTCGGTCAGCTCCGCCCACGCGCCGAGCGAGTAGACCTCGGAGGCGAGCGCCGCGCGGATGTCGTCGCCGGTCACGGGACGGTCCGGCGTCTCGGACGCCGCGATCGGCGTCGCGTCAGCCTGCTCGATCAGGTCGTCGAGCGTGCCCTTCGGGTCGCCGTCGCCGAACGGGCAGGCGCCCGGGTCCGCCGCGCAGGCGATGAGGTAGCGGCTGATGGCGCGCTCGAAGCCCGCGGTCTGCTCGTCGAGCGCGTCGAGCGGGTCGTTGATGTACTGGTCCGGGTCGACCGCGCCGTCGAGCACGACCGCGCGCGTCTTGCCCGGGAACAGGCTCTGGATCGTCGCCCCGAGGAACGTGCCGTAGGAGAACCCGAGGTAGGTCATCTTGCGGTCGCCGACGGCCGCGCGGACGGCGTTCATGTCCCGGGCGGTGTTCGCCGTCGACAGGAACTCGAGGTTGTCGTTGTTCCGGATGCACTTGCCGATGTACTGGATGTCCTTGCGCAGCAGCGCGTTGACGTCGAGCGTGTCCGGCGTGACGAAGGGCTTGGAGTAGACGCCCTCGGTCTCCTGGTTGGCGAGGCAGTCGAGCGGGTTGCTGCCGTTCGTGCCGCGCGGGTCGACGCCGACGATGTCGAAGCGCTCGTTCAGCACCGGGAAGAGCGCCGCACCGCCGAACGCCTCGATGTAGGCCGCGGCCGGCGCGCCGGGACCGCCGAAGTTGAAGAACAGCGAGCCGATCCGCTTGGACGGGTCGGTCGCCGGCGACTTGGCGACGGCCACGTCGAGCGTGCCGAGCCGTGGCTTGTCGTAGTCCTTCGGGACCGAGGCGGTCGCGCATTCCGCGCCGGCCTCCCCGCAGGGGGCCCACTCGAGCGAGAGCCCGCCGTCGTGCTTGGCGTGTGCGGGCCCGGCGAGCGCGAGGCTCGCCAGCACGGCGCCCGCGACGGCCGCCAGCCGTCCCGCGCCGCGATGCGATGCGTACATGCATCCTCCTGCTGTGCGTGTTTGCCGCGCGCCGGCCCTCAACCCTCCAGCCCGCGGCCTGTGCCGCCCAACTTACCTCGGACCTCCTCGAAGTAGTCGCGCGCGTTCTCCGGCGTGATCAGCTTGGCGCCCGTGTCGACCGTCTGCTTCACCGGCTTGTCGTCGAGCTTGGCGAGCGCCTGCTCGACGCCCGTCTTGGCCATGCCGTAGGGGTCCTGGGCGATCGTCGCCTGCATGTCGCCCGCCAGGATGTGCTGCGTCGCCTCGAGCGCGCCGTCGAAGCCGATCAGCTTGATGGCCTCGGTCTTGTCGTGCGCGGCGATCGCCTGGATCGCGCCGAGCGCCATCTGGTCGTTGGCGGCGAACACCGCGTCGACGTCGGGGTTCGTCTGGAGGATGTCCTCCATCGCCCCGACCGCCTGGTTGCGGTCGAACTGGCCGGTGACCTCCTTGACGATCTCGATCTTGCCGCCCGCCGCCTCGATCCCCTTCTTGACCCCGTCGACGCGCTGGATGCCGACCTCCGAGCCGGGGACGCCGGAGATGATCGCGAGCGTCCCCCGGTTCTTCAGCAGCTCGGCGATGTACTTGCCGGCCTTCTTGCCGCCGACCTCGTTCTCGGTCCCGACGTAGGCGGTCTTCGGCTTCCAGTCGGGGATGTCGGAGTCGAACAGCACGACCGGCATGCGCGCCGCCGCCTTCTCGAGCACCGGCTTGAGCAGGTTGGAGTCCGACGGGGCGACGACGAGCGCGTCGATGTCCTGGGCGAGCAGGTTCTCGACGAGGTCGATCTGCTCCATGATCTGGGTGTCCTCGCCGGCCGCCTTCGTGAGGACCGTGACGTCGCCGGCCTTGCCGGCGGCCTCGGCGCCCTTCTTCGTGTTGACCCAGTACTCCTGGTTGAGCGACTTGGGGACGAAGCCCACGCGGATCTCGTCGGACGAGCCGCCGCACGCGACCGGCCACGAGATCGCGCCGAGCAGGGCGCCGGCGAGCAGGACGCGCCGCACGGCTCAGCCCTGCTCGGCCAGCGCCGGCTCGTCCTCGCCGCCGACGATCATCGCGACGAGCTTCTCGTGCGTCTCCTTGCCTGGCGCCTCCTCGCCCACGTAGCGGCCCTGGCGCAGCACGACGGCGCGGTCGGCCACCTTCATGACGTGCTCCATGTTGTGCGAGACGAGGATCACCGAGATGCCCTCCTCGATCGCGTCCCGGATGAGCTTGAGCACGTTCGCGGATTCGCGCGCGCCCAGCGCGGACGTCGGCTCGTCGAGGATCACGATCCGCTTGCCGAAGGCGATCGCGCGGGCGCACGCCACCGCCTGGCGCTGGCCGCCCGAGAGCAGCCCGATCTCGGCCCTGGGGTCGGGGAGCTTGACCTGCAGGCGCTCGATGAGCTCCTCCGTCTCACGCCGCATGGCGCCGTCGTCGACCCACGCGAACGGGCCGAGCCAGGAGGCCCGGGTGCGCTCGCGGCCGGCGAAGAAGTTGCCGACCGGGCCCGTGTTGTCGAACAGCGCGAGGTCCTGGAAGACCGTCTCGATGCCCAGCTCGCGCGCCCGGTGGGGCGAGTCGATCCGCACGGGCTCGCCGTCGAGCCGGATCTCGCCCCCGTCGGGCCGCTCCACCCCGGCGAGGATCTTGATCAGCGTCGACTTGCCCGCGCCGTTGTCGCCCAGCAGCGCGAGCACCTCGCCCTCGTGCAGGGCGAGCGAGACGTCGCGCAGCGCGGTCGTCGCGCCGTACTGCTTGCGCAGGTCCTCGACCTCGAGGACGGCCTTCGCGGCGCCGTTGCCGCCTCCCTCGCGCTCGAACCGCTTCATGACTCCGCCCCCTGCATCGTCCGGAAGCGCTCCTCCAGCCGGCGCCGGACCACGTCGAGCTCGACGGCCACGACCACGATCGCGCCGATCGCGATCAGCTGCATGTACGTGTTGACGTTGAGCAGGTTCAGCCCGTTGGAGATGACGCCGAAGATGAGCACGCCCACGATCGCCCCGCCGACGGTGCCGCGGCCGCCGAAGAACGAGGCGCCGCCGATGATCACCGCGGAGATCGCGGCCAGCTCCTGGAGCTCGCCCGCCGACGGGTAGCCCGCGTCGGTGCGCCCGGCGGTGATCAGGCCGGCAAGGCCGGCACCCAGCCCGGAGATGATGAAGACGGAGATGATCACGCGGTCCACGGGGATGCCCATGCGCCGCGCGGCCTCCTTGTCGGCGCCCACGAGGTAGATCCAGCGGCCCCACTGCAGCCGCGTCGCCAGGGTCCAGGCGAGCAGCCCGAAGCCGGCGACGACGAGCACGGCGACCGGGATGGGCCCGACCTCGCCGCTGCCGAGCGTGCGCACGACCTGCGGCATGCCGGGCATCGGTGCGCCGTCGGACAGCACCAGGGCCAGGCCGCGCGCGGCGTTGAGGGTCGCGAGCGTCGGGATGAACGCGTGCGGCATGCGGCCCTTGACGAGCATGATCCCGTTCAGGGCGCCGACGGCCATGCCCGTGCCCAGCATCATCGGGATCACGAGCGCGCCGCCGATGCCGCCCCAGCCGTACGCGAGCGCACCGGTGACGGTGCACAGCGCCAGCAGCGAGCCGACGGACAGGTCGATCCCGCCCACGAGGATCACGAACAGCTGGCCGATCGCCAGGCAGGCGAGCGGCGCGACCTGGACGGCCACGTTGGAGAGGTTGTCGCCGGTCAGGAAGAACGGCGACGCGAGGCTCAGGATGATCAGCAGCGCGAGCAGGATCAGCGCCGGCCCCAGCCGGATCACCTTCAGCGCCAGGTTGAGTGCCTGCTCCGAGCCGGCTCCCGACCGGCCCAGCGCGGGCGCAGCAGTGCTCACCGCGTCGCCTCCCTATGCCGTACGTCCTCTGCCGGCAGCGTTGGTACCCGCTGCTACGAGCTGTTATCCGCCGCGGCGCGCTTGTCGAGGTAGCGGCGGGCCCCGAGGTAGAGGTGCTCGGTCGGCGACGCCTCCGCGTACACGTCGCTCACGTCGCCCGCATGCCGGGCGACCCGGTCGAGGATGCCCGCGACGAACGCGTCGGACCCGTGCCGGGCCGCCAGGGCGATCACCTCGTGCAGGCTCGCGCGCATCGCCTCGAGGTGGGCGCCGACGTCGTCGACCCGCCCGAAGTGGGCCAGCGCCAGGGCCTGCGGGGCCCAGTCCTCGACCTGGGCGATCGAGCGGTCCCACGCCTCGGCGTCGATGTCGGGCGGCGGCGTCGGCGCGAGGACGTAGTCCGACGGCGGGATCCGGACGCCGGCGACGTCGCCGACGAACGCGACGCCGCTCGGCTCGTGCAGGAAGGACACGTGATGCGAGGCGTGACCCGGCGTGTACGCGACCCGGAACGCGTCGAGGACCGTCTCCCCGCCCTTGAGCACGTGCAGGTCCTCCTCGGGCACCGGCGCCATCTCGCCCCACAGCTCGGCCAGTCCCTGCTCGCCGCCGAAGAGGCGGGCAGCGCTCGCCACGAGCTTCTCCGGCGCAGCCAGGTGCGGCGCGCCGCGCTCGTGCACGTAGACGGGCACCCCGGGCCAGCGGCGCACGAGCGCCCCGGTCACGCCCGCGTGGTCGAAGTGGATGTGGGTGAGCAGGATCGCGCGCGGCGCCTCGCCGCCGAGCGCCTGGAGCAGCGCGCGCTCCGTCGATCCGGGCCCGGGGTCGACCAGCACGCCGTCGACCTCCCAGCAGCTGATCACCTTCTCCTTGCCGCGGTGACGCAGGTCGATCGCACGCATGGCGCGGAGTGATACCCGATGCGGGACAATCCGCGCATGACCCACCGTCTGCCCGAGCGCGACAGGCCCTGGATGATGCGGACCTACGCGGGCCACTCGACCGCGGCGAAGTCCAACGCGCTCTATCGCGGCAACCTCGCCAAGGGGCAGACCGGGCTCTCGATCGCGTTCGACCTGCCGACGCAGACCGGCTACGACCCCGACCACGAGCTCGCGCGCGGCGAGGTGGGCAAGGTCGGCGTGCCCGTGGCGCACAAGGGCGACATGCGCGCGCTGCTGGACGGGATCCCGCTCGACCGCATGAACACGTCGATGACGATCAACGCCACCGCCGCCTGGCTGCTGGCGCTCTACATCGTGTGCGCCGAGGAGCAGGGCGTCGATCCGGCCGTGCTCCAGGGCACGACGCAGAACGACATCATCAAGGAGTACCTCTCGCGCGGGACCTACGCCTTCCCGCCCGCCCCGTCGATGCGGCTGATCGCCGACACCGTGGCCTACACGGTCGAGCACGTGCCGAAGTGGAACCCGGTGAACATCTGCTCCTACCACCTGCAGGAGGCGGGCGCGACGCCGGTGCAGGAGATCGCCTTCGCCATGGCCACGGCGCAGGCGGTGCTCGACGAGGTGCGCCCGCGGGTCGGCGACGAGCGCATGCGCTCCGTGTTCGCGCGCATCTCCTTCTTCGTCAACGCCGGCGTGCGCTTCGTCGAGGAGCACGCCAAGCTGCGCGCGATGGCGACGCTGTGGGAGCAGCTCGGCCGCGAGCGCTACGGGGTCGAGGATCCCCGGCACCTGCGGTTCCGCTACGGCGTCCAGGTCAACTCGCTCGGCCTGACCGAGTCCCAGCCCGAGAACAACGTGCAGCGGATCGTGCTCGAGGCGCTCGCCGTCACGCTCGGGCGCAACGCCCGCGCCCGGGCGATCCAGCTGCCGGCCTGGAACGAGGCGCTCGGGCTGCCGCGCCCCTGGGACCAGCAGTGGTCGCTGCGGATCCAGCAGGTGCTCGCCTACGAGACCGACCTGCTCGACTACCCCGACCTGTTCGAGGGGTCGCACGTCATGGACGGCCTCGTCGGCGAGCTGCTCGACGGCGCGCGCGCGGAGCTCGAGCGGGTCGCCGAGCACGGTGGCGCGGTCGAGGCGGTGCCGTACATGAAGGCCGCGCTGGTCGAGTCGCATCGGGCGCGGATCGCGCGGATCGAGTCCGGCGAGCAGGTGCTCGTGGGCGTCAACCGCTTCCAGGAGACCGAGCCGTCCCCGCTCACCGATCCGGACGACGAGGGCGGTTCGATCATGGTCGTGGACCCCGCGACCGAGGCCGAGCAGGTCGCGGCGCTGGCGGCATGGCGCGCCGCGCGCGACGAGGGCGCGGTGCGCGCGGCGCTCGGCGCGCTGGCGCGCGTGGCCGCGGGCGACGAGAGCATCATGCCCGCGACGATCGCGGCCGCCCGCGCGGGCGCCACGACCGGCGAGTGGGCGCAGGCGCTGCGCGACGCGTTCGGCTCCTACCGGGCGCCCACGGGCGTCGGCGCCGCCGCGGCGCCGCCGCCGGGCGAGGAGGTCGCCGCCCTGCGCGACGAGGTCGCCCGCGTCGCCGAGCAGCTCGGGCGCGGCGTGAAGATCCTCGTCGGCAAGCCCGGGCTCGACGGGCACTCCAACGGCGCCGAGCAGATCGCCGTGCGGGCGCGCGACGCCGGCATGGAGGTCGTCTACGAGGGGATCCGGCTCACGCCGGCGCAGATCGCGCGCTCGGCCGTCGACGAGGGCGTCCACGTGATCGGCCTGTCGATCCTCTCGGGCTCGCACCGCGCGCTGATCCCCGACGTGCTGGAGGCGCTGCGCGCCGCCGGCGGGGGCGAGATCCCGGTCGTGGCCGGGGGCATCATCCCGGAGGCCGACGCGGCCTGGCTGCGCGAAGCGGGGGTCGCCGCGGTCTACACGCCGAAGGACTTCGAGCTCACGCGGATCCTGCGCGACGTGATCGGCCTCGTCGCGGAGCGCAACGGGATCGCCGCCGCGGCGTGAGCGGCGCGGCGGCGCTGGGCGCGCGGCTGCGCGGGCGCGACCTCGAGGCGGCGCCCGCCGCGCTCAACCTGCTGGAGAACCGCGCGCCCGCGCGGCGGGAGGAGATCGCGGCGCTGCTGGCCGAGGTCGCGCCGGGCCGGCTCGGCGGCGAGGCGCCCGGTCACGTCGTGGGGATCACGGGACCGCCGGGCGCCGGCAAGTCGACGCTGCTGGGCGCGCTCGCGCGCGTGTGGCGGGAGCGGGGCCGGACGGTGGGGGTGCTCGCCGTCGACCCGTCGTCGAAGCGCTCGGGCGGCGCGCTGCTGGGCGACCGGGCGCGGATCGATGCCGACCCGGCAGACCGCGGCCTGTTCATCCGGTCGATGGCCGCCGGGGAGCGGCTCGGCGGGCTCGCCCCGGCGACGCGCGCGGCGGCGCAGGCCCTCGCCGCGGCGTTCGACGTCGTCGTGATCGAGACCGTGGGCGTGGGGCAGTCGGAGACGGAGGTGGCCGAGGCGGCCGACACGGTCGCGGTGGTGGTCCAGCCGGGCTCGGGCGACGTGCTCCAGTTCCTCAAGGCCGGGATCATGGAGGTCCCGGACGTGCTCGTGGTCACGAAGGCCGACCTCGGGCCGGTCGCCGAGCGGGCGGTGCGCGACCTGCGGGCGGCGCTGCGCGCGCTGGGCGACGGCGCGCCGGTGGTCGCGGTCTCCAGCGTCCACCCCGTCTCCGGGATCGGCGCGCTCGCGGACGCGCTGGACGCGCACCGTGCCGGCCTCGACCTCGCGGCCGCCCGGACGCGGGCGCGGCGGCTCGGCGCGCTGGCCGACTTCGTCGCCGAGCACGGCGACCGTGGGATGCGCGCGCTCGGCGGCCGCCGGGCCGCCGAGCGCTTCCTGGCGGAGCAGGACCGCGCGCTCGAGGGCCCCGCTCTCGTGCGGGCCCTGGAGGCGCGCGCCGCTACTTCTTGAGCCGGACCGCCTGGGTGTAGCGCTTCGTCGCGCCGGCCTCGGTCACGACGGCCGCCACGGTGCCGTGGCCTCGCTCGAGCCGGCCGAGCCGCTTGCGCGCCTTCGGCGTCAGCCTGGCGCGGAACTTCACCGTGCCGGCGCGGGCGATCGAGCCCTTGCCCGACACGATCAGCTTCGTGCCGAGCCGCTTGGCGGTCTTCTTGTCGGCGGTCAGCGTGACCTTGACGCTGCACGCCGCCGCGCAGTCGAAGGCGACCGGGAGGCCCTTCCTCAGCGCCTTGCGCGTGTAGCGCTTCGGCCCGTTCAGGGTGCGGTCGGAGCCCTGCGGCGAGCTGCCGCCGCCGCTCTTGTCGACCTGCTCGCAGTTCGTCACGACGTCGATCGCGTCGACCGTGGCCCGGTCCTCGCCGACCCCGCAGTCG
The DNA here is from genome assembly GCA_963827335.1 of uncultured Solirubrobacteraceae bacterium. Lineage (GTDB taxonomy): Bacteria > Actinomycetota > Thermoleophilia > Solirubrobacterales > Solirubrobacteraceae > DASQMT01. The sequence goes on along the minus strand of CAWHAP010000014.1, from coordinate 67,897 downwards.
ATCGTGTCCTGCTCGGAGTCCCGCGCGTCGATCACGTCGTTGCCGAACGCGACCCGGCAGGAGAGGAAGTTGCACGTGTCGGCGGTGGAGTCGCCGAAGATCGTGTCCTTGCCCGGTCCGCCCGTGATCGTGTCGTTGTTCAGGCCACCCTCGAGGAGGTCGTTGCCCGGCCCGCCGTCGATGTGCTCGACGTGGTCGTGGCCCTTGAGCTTGTCGTTGCCCGCGCCGCCGGTGACCGTCGACTCGGCCGGGTTGAAGTGGGCGCGGACGAAGAACTCGTCGTCGCCCGGCCCGCCGGCGAACGTCCCGGGGACGCTGGAGTCGAACGACTCGACGCCGGTGATGTTGTCGTGCTCGCCCGGACGGCCGTCGTTGGCGACCCCGTCGAAGGAGATGGCGACCGGCGGGTTGAAGTCGTTGCCGGGGATCACGTAGTCCGACAGCTGGTCGTAGCCGGCGCCGCCGTCGATCGTGTCCGTGGCGGCGTCCTCGTAGAGATCGCCGTACACCGCGTCGTTGCCGTCGCCGCCCTCGACCGTGTCGCTGCCGGCGCCGCCCTCGACCTCGTCGTCGCCCGGGCCGCCGCGTACGACGTCGGGGCCGACGTCGCCGTCGATCTTGTCGTTCCCGGGGCCGCCGTCGAGCACCTGGGCCTGCGCGAGGCCGGCGATCGTGTAGCCGCTCAGGACGTCGGCGCCGTCGCCGCCGTGCACCTCGACCGGGATGTCCAGCTTCAGGAAGGAGAGGCTCACGTCGTCGTCGAGGTCGCCGACGTCGATCACGATCTTCGCCGGCTTCTCGCACTCGAACCAGCCGTCGTACGGGAGGCACCGCGCGCTCGTGTTGGTGATCGTCACGCCGGTGGCATCGGAGATCTCGACCCGGTTCGCGTCGTAGCGGCCCCCGCCCGGGCCGGTCGCGTTGTCCTCGCCGGGCGCGGCGCGGTACACCAGCGTGTCGCCCGTGTAGGACAGGGTGGCGGCGTGGGCCGCGGATGGGATCGCTGCGGCCAGGGCCACGACGCCGGCCGCCATCAGGATGCGTGGGGAGCTCATGGCACGGAGCCTCCCGGGTGGGAGGCTCCGTGCCATCGGGGGTTCCCCTTCCCCACCCCCAATGGGTGATCCACGACCCGCACCCGCGAGGACGCACCCGGCCGGCCGTCGTCGGCGATGCGGGCGAGGCTGATCGGTCAGCGGCCGGCGGCGCCGGTCAGGGAGGCGATGCGCCAGTCGTCGCCGACCTTGCGCAGCTCGACGGTGTCCTCGCTCGGATCCTGGCCCGCGGCGCTCGAGCGCACCTCCGCCGTGGCCGACGTCCCGTCGACGGCGATGGCGCCGACGCTGATCCGCGGCTCGCTGACGCCCTCGAAGCCCTTCTGGAGCGCGACCTCGCACGGCAGCCCGATCTGCTTGACCGTCTCGACGAGCTTCGGCGCGAGGATCCGGGTGCACAGCGCCTCGTAGTCCCGATCGGCCGTGGCGCGCTCGAACGCCGCCAGCGTGGCGCGGATCCGCTCCTCGTCGGTGGGGCCGCTCTCCCCGCATCCCGCCAGGGCGCACGCGCACACGAGCAGCAGCAGGACGCGGGTCGCCACGGCGCGGAGCATAGAATGGGCTCGGATGGAAGGTTCTAGAGAGCCGATCGGCTCGTGGCTGCGCTGCTACCGCTGCTGGTCGCAGGAGCTCGAGGTCCAGGTCCACTACGAGGGGATCCACCGCATCGACCCGGTCTCGGGCGAGCGCGGCGAGGTCGTCGACGAGATCCAGGAGGCGATCGTGCAGTGCCTCGACTGCATGCACGACCAGCCGCACCTGGGCTTCCAGAACGGGCGCATCGAGCCCGTCGAGGACCGCTGGGAGCGCATGGTCGCCGGGACGCCGTGGGTGGCGTCCTGCACGGTGACCGTCGACGCCGACGCGGTCGAGACGTGCTCGGGGCCCGAGGCCGCCGACGCGCTCGCCTACGCGGCCTTCGGCGACCACGGCACGCGCGAGTTCTTCACGCACGTCCGGTTCCACAAGCACGACGAGGACCAGATCGTGGTCCACCTGCTCGTGGAGCTCTACGCCCGCTCGCTCGACGAGGCCACGACGGTGCTCGAGGAGGCGGCGCGCGGAGCGCTCGCGATCACCTCGCTGGCCGAGGAGTCCCGCCCGCCTGCGGCGACGGGCGGGGAGCACCCCCACTAGCGCCCGCCGCGTCCGTGGCGGCACGAACGTCGAGCCCGGCGCCGCAGTGGCGGGTCGAACGTCAACCCCGGCATTGAGGGGCGGGTCAGGTGGGGGTGGCGGTTCGCTTCCACGCGCATCCGTGACGAGATAGCCCCGCCATCCGGGGCGAACTCGTCACTCGTGGCGCCTTGACCTCGCATAGCGAGGTGAAAGCGCCACGGATCTCTGCGAGGCATGTCCCGCCCCGCGAGCCGCCACCCTCACCGATCCCGCCTCCTCAATGCCGGTGTTGACGTTCGCCGGAGCCCGGCCGCCCGGGCCGGGAGGCCCGGACGGCTGTATCGCTCAGGCGGCGGCGAGCGCCGGCTCGGCGACGCGCTCCAGCGCGACGTCGCCGTCGGGGCCGAGCGCCGCGCGGACCGCGCTGCCGTCCGGCAGGCGGCCGTCGAGGATGGCCTGCGTGAGCGCCTTCTCGAGCGTGCGCCGCACGTGGCGCTTGAGCGGGCGGGCGCCGAACTGCTCGTCGAACCCGTCCGCCGCGAGGCGCGCGATCAGCGCCTCGTCGACCTCGAGCGCGATCCGGCGCTCCTCGCGCAGGCGCGCGGCGGTGCCGGCGACCACGATCGCGGCGATCCGCTCCACCTGGGCCGGCGTGAGCGCGTCGAACGTGACGATCTCGTCGATGCGGTTCAGGAACTCCGGGAGGAACGCCTCCTTGGCGGCGGCCAGCATCCGCTCCGCGCCGCCGTCCGGCGCCGCCGCGGTGAAGCCGAGCCCGCGCCGGGCGTCGCCCGCGCCGAGGTTCGACGTCATGACCACCACGGTGTTGGTGAAGTCGACCGTGCGGCCCTCGCCGTCGGTGAGCCGGCCGTCGTCCATGAGCTGGAGCAGCACGTTCCAGACCTCGGGGTGCGCCTTCTCGATCTCGTCGAGCAGGACCACCGAGTACGGCCGCCGGCGCACGGGCTCGGTCAGCTGCCCGCCCTCGCCGTAGCCGACGTAGCCCGGGGGCGAGCCGATCAGGCGCGCGACGGTGTGCGCCGAGCGGAACTCGGACATGTCGATCCGCACGAGCGCCTTCTCGGTCGCGAAGAGCCGCTCCGAGAGGGCCTTGACCAGCTCGGTCTTGCCCACGCCGGTCGGGCCGAGGAACAGGAAGGAGCCGAGCGGCTTGTCGCCGTCGGACAGCCCGACGCGGGCGCGCCGCACGGTGTCGGCGACCAGCTCGACGGCCCGCTCCTGCCCGATCACGCGGGCGTGCAGGTCGGCCTCGAGGTCCTGCAGGCGGACGAGCTCGCCCGCCACCAGCTCGCCGACCGGGATCCCGGTCCGGGCGGCGACGACGGCGGCCACGTCGGTCTCGCCGACGACGGGCGCCTCCCGGCCCTCGGTCGCGGCCGCGAGCCGCACACCCAGGCGGTCGGTGTACGTCTTGATCTCGGCGGCCTCCTCGTAGGCCTCGGCGTCGACCGCGGCCTGCTTCTCGGCCATCAGCCGGTCGAGCTCGGCCTGCAGCTTCGTCGCGTCCTCGGCCCCGCCGCCGCTGCGCAGCCGCACCTTGGCGGCCGCCTGGTCGACCAGGTCGATCGCCTTGTCCGGCAGGCGGTACTCGGGGACGTAGCGGTCGCTGAGCCGCGCCGCGGCGAGGAGCGCCTCGTCGGAGATCGTGCAGCCGTGGTGCGCCTCGTAGGCCTCGCGCAGCCCGCGCAGGATCTCGACGGCCTCCTCGACCGAGGGCTCCTCGATCGTCACCGGCGAGAAGCGGCGCGCCAGCGCGCCGTCGCGCTCGATCCTGCGGTACTCGGCCAGCGTGGTGGCGCCGACCATGCGCAGCTCGCCGCGGGCGAGCATCGGCTTGAGCATGTTCGCGGCGTCCATCGAGCCCTCGGCGCCGCCGGCGCCCAGGATCGTGTGGAGCTCGTCGACGAACAGGACGATGCGGCCCTCGGCCGCCGCGACCTCGGCGAGCACGGCCTTGAGCCGCTGCTCGAACTGGCCGCGGTACTGCGCGCCGGCGACCATGCCGGCGAGGTCGAGCGTCACGAGGCGCGCGCCGGACAGGGTGTCGGGCACCTCGTGGCGCGCGATGCGGAGGGCGAGGCCCTCCACGATCGCCGTCTTGCCGACGCCGGCGTCGCCGATCAGCACGGCGTTGTTCTTGCGCCGGCGGGCGAGGATCTCGATCGTCTGCTCGATCTCGGCGGCGCGGCCGATCACGGGGTCGATCCGGCCGTCGCGCGCGTCGCGCGTCAGGTCGCGCCCGAACTCGTCGAGCGCGGGCGTGGCGGACGTGGGCGTGCGCTCGGCGGGCGCCGCCGGCTGCGGAGCGGCCTGGGCGGCCATCAGCTGCCGGGCGCAGGGCTCGCAGACCACGGCGTCGTGGTGCGCGACGCCGTCGGAGGCCACGACCCGGAGCGTCCCGGGACGCCGGCCGCAGACGGCGCAGGTGCCGCCGGCGACGGCCTCGGGCGATGCGGTGAAGGGATTCAAGAGGAGTGGCTCCTGGGGAAAGATCTCAGTGGGCTCCACTAAGATTAGCCCGCTTACGAAAGATGAGTGTGAGGCTGATCACATGGTTGCCCGCGCAATCTCCTCGCCGACGAGCGGGGCGAGCTTGAACAGGTTGTGGCCTGCCGCGACGACCAGGCCGGGGCGCCGGTCGAGGACGTAGGCGTCCTCGTCGTCGCCCGGGAGGACGGTGAGCAGGCGGACCACCTCGTCCACCGGCGGGCCGAGCCCGGGGAACGCCGCGGCCGCGTAGGCGTGCAGCCGCGCGCGCACGGCGCTCAGGTCGATTCCCGCGGGCACCGCGTCCGCGACGGGGTCCTCCGGCGCCGGCTGCGCGTCGAGCTCGGCGAGGCCCAGCGCGAAGCGGCCCGGCCCGTCCGCCACCCCGTACGTCCGCGCCCCGAAGGCGCCGCTCCGGTCCGCCCACGTGGCGGCGCCCCGCCCTCGCGCGTCGGGCAGCGCGAACGTGACGCGCAGGTGCACGACGCGGCGCATCGCGACGACGGGCGCGAGCCGCTCCGTGCCCGCGCCGGCGCAGACCACGACCGTGCCGCAGGCGAGCGGGCCGTCCCGCGTCGCCACGCGCCCCGGGGCGACCGCCGTGACCTCGGCGCGCCGCAGGCGGCCGGCGAGCTCGCCGGAGAGCCAGGCGATCGCCGCCGCCGCGCGGATCGCACCGCCGCGCGGGTCCCAGAGGAGCGGGCCGGCGCCGGCGGCGAGCGCAGGATGCAGCGCGCCCGCGCGCTCCACGACCGTCGCGGCCACGCCGGCCGCACGGAGGCGCGCCGCGTCGCCGGCCACCTCGCCGCCCAGCCGCAGCGCGCCCTCGGGCCCGATCAGCGCGATCCCGGCGCGCACCGACCACGCGTCCCAGAGCGCGCGGGCCCGGACCGCGCCGGCGATCTGTTCGCCCGTCGCATGCAGGTGCCGGAAGCCGCGCGCGGCGCCCGCCGACTGCCCGTCGCCCGGCACGCCGCGCTCGAGCACGACGACCTCGGCGCCGCGCCGCACGAGCGCGTCGGCCGCCGCGAGGCCGACGATCCCGCCGCCCACGACGACCGCATCCGGTGCCCGCGCCATCCGCGGCACGCTAACCGGCGCTGCGGCGCGCCGGTCAGGCGGCGAGCGCCACGGCCCGCGGCCGCGTCCGCCACGCCTCGAAGGCCACCACGAGGGCGAGCGCGGCGACCACGGACCCGAAGATCTCGAACGTGGGTCGCAGGCCGAGCGGCGTGACGAGCAGGCCGGCGACGATCGCCGGCAGCGACAGCGCGCCGTAGGCGACGACGTAGAACGCCGACATGACCGCGCCGCGGTGCTCGGCCGGGATCACGACCGAGAGCGCCCGCAGCGCGCCGAGGAAGGCGACGCCGAAGCCCGCGCCGCCGATCGCGGAGCCGACGAGGTAGAGCGCGCCCGAGCCGGCTGCGACGCCCGCCACGATCACGAGCATCCCGACCGCGAGCGCGAGCGAGCCGCCGACCGCGCCGGCCCAGGGCGCCATGCGGCCGAACGCGAGCTGCGCGCCCGCCGCCGCGCCCGCGAGCACGAACACGCCGACCCCTGCCACCAGGTGGTCGGTCGAGTGGAACAGCCCGGCCGACAGCGCGGGGCCGAGCGAGAAGAAGAGCCCGCCGATCGACCACGACGAGATCACCGCGAGCGCCGCCAGCAGGAAGGCGCGGCGCACCGGCGCCGGCACGCTCGGCCGCTGCGGCGTCAGCTTCGGCCGCGTCCGCTCCCGCACCGGCTCCGGCATCCGCAGGGCGCCCGCGAACGCGACGCTGAACAGCGCGAGCAGCAGGACGTAGGGCAGCACGCGCGGCGCAGGCAGCACCTCCACGATCGCCGACGAGGCCAGCATCCCCACGCCCAGGCCGGCGGCGCTGACCACGCCGTTCGCGAGCCCGACGCCGGCGGGGTCGCGGCGGGGATGGAGGTCGAGCATCGCCGCGCTCGCGGCGCCGAGCGCGAGCCCGGTGGCGAGCCCCTGCAGCCCGCGGGCGAGGAACAGCCAGACGACCGAGTCCGCCGCCATGAACACCAGCGTCGTCGCCATCAGGGTGCCGAGCGAGACGAGCAGGACGGGCCGCCGGCCCACGTCGTCGGAGACGCGCCCGGCCAGGAGCAGCGACGTCAGCACGCCGAACGCGTACACGCCGTAGACGAGCGTGAGGACCAGCGGCGAGAAGCCCCACAGCTCCCGGTAGGTGCCGTACAGCGGCGACGGCGTGATCGAGGCGAAGAGCGCGAGCCCGATCACCGCGGTGACGAGCCCGTAGGCGAGCGGTGGCGAGAGGGTGCGCCGGACCGGCGCGGGAGCTGGGGAGAGCGTGGCGGTCATGACTCCTTCGATGTTTCCAAGTATTTGGAACAATCGAAGTTGTACCATACGCGCCCATGGCCACCACCGTGCCCCGCGCGAAGATCCCCCACCCGGCGACCGAGGCGATCGACCTGGCCACGGTGATGCGCACCGTCGGCGATCCGCTGCGCCTGGAGATCGTGCGGCTGCTGGCCGACGGCGCCGAGCAGACGTGCCACGCGCTCCAGGCCGCGCTCGGGCTGCCGGCCTCGACCGGCTCCTACCACCTCCGCCTGCTCCGCGAGGCGGGGGTCACGCGGACGCGCGCCGAGGGGACGCAGCGCCTCATCTCGCTGCGTCGCGACGACCTCGAGGGTCGCTTCCCCGGCCTCGTCGACGTCCTGACGCGTTCCTAGCCGGCGTTCAGCCGCGCCTCGAGCGCGTCGAGCTGCGCCGTGAGCTCGTCCGGCAGCTTGTCGCCGAACTTCGCGAAGAACTCGCGGATCGGGGCGATCTCCTCGCGCCATGCGGCGGCGTCGACCGCGAGCAGCGCGCGCAGGTCGTCCGCGTCGATGTCGAGCCCGTCCGTGTTGAGCCCGTCCTCGGTCGGCAGCCGGCCGATCGGCGTGTCGCGCGCCTCGACGGCGTCGTCGCAGCGGCGGAACACCCACTCGAGCACGCGCGCGTTGTCGCCGAAGCCGGGCCACAGGTAGTGCCCGTCGTCGAGGTCCTTGCGGAACCAGTTGACGTAGAAGACCTTCGGCAGCACCGCGCCGTCGCGGCGGCCGACCTCCAGCCAGTGCCGGAAGTAGTCGCCCATGTGGTAGCCGCAGAACGGCAGCATCGCGAACGGGTCGCGGCGCAGCTTGCCGACCGCGCTGGCCTGCGCGGCGGTCGTCTCCGAGCCCATGATCGCGCCGAGGAAGACGCCGTGCTCCCAGTCGAACGCCTCGTGCACCAGCGGGACCACCGTCGAGCGCCGGCCGCCGAACAGGAATGCGTCGATCGGCACGCCGGCCGGGTCCTCCCATTCGGGCGCGATCGCCGGGTCCTGTGCCGCCGGTGCCGTGAAGCGGGCGTTCGGATGCGCCGCGGGCGTGTCGGACGCCGGGGTCCAGTCCTCGCCGTGCCAGTCGGTCAGGTGCGCGGGCGGCTCCGGGGTCATCCCGTCCCACCACACGTCGCCGTCGTCGGTCCTCGCGCAGTTGGTGAAGATCGAGTTCGCCGCGACCATCTTCATCGCGTTCGGGTTCGTCTTCTCGCTCGTCCCGGGCGCCACGCCGAAGAACCCGGCCTCGGGGTTGATCGCGTAGAGCCGGCCGTCGTCGCCGAACTTCATCCATGCGATGTCGTCGCCGACCGTCTCGACCGTCCAGCCCTCGATCGAGGGGATCAGCATCGCGAGGTTCGTCTTGCCGCAGGCGCTCGGGAACGCGCCGGTGACGTACTTGACCCCGCCCTCGGGCGACGTGAGCTTGAGGATCAGCATGTGCTCGGCGAGCCAGCCCTCGTCGCGCGCCATCACCGAGGCGATGCGCAGCGCGAAGCACTTCTTGCCCAGCAGCGCGTTGCCGCCGTAGCCCGAGCCGTAGGACCAGATCTCGCGCGTCTCGGGGAAGTGGACGATGTACTTCTCCTCGTTGCACGGCCAGGGGCCGCTCTCCTCGCCCGCGGCGAGCGGCGCGCCGGACGTGTGCATGCAGGGCACGAAGTCCCCGTCCTCCCCCAGCTCGTCCAGCGCCGCGCGGCCCATGCGGGTCATGATCCGCATGGAGACCGCCACGTACGCCGAGTCGGTCAGCTGCACGCCGATCTCGGCGATCGGCGAGCCCACCGGGCCCATCGAGAACGGGACGACGTAGAGCGTGCGCCCGCGCATCGAGCCCGTGAAGCGGTCGCGCAGCAGCGCGCGCATCTCCTCCGGGTCGCGCCAGTGGTTCGTCGGTCCCGCATCCTCCTCAGCGGCCGAGCAGATGAACGTGCGGTCCTCGACGCGCGCCACGTCGCCCGGATCCGACAGCGCGAGGTAGGAGTTCGGACGCTTCGCGTCCGAGAGCCGCTCGAAGGTCCCGGCCTCGACGAGCTGCCGGCACAGCCGGTCGTACTCCTCGGCGGATCCGTCGCACCAGTGGACGGCCGCGGGATCGCACAACGACACCGCGTCGTCTATCCACTTCAACAGCTTCGGATGGGTGGTCGGGACAGTCGTTTCCGTGGCCATCAGGGGACCTTACTCCCAGGTTCGTGCTGCTCGCGCCACCCGTTCGGCCCCTGATGATCAGGGCTTCCGCGGCACCAGGACGAGCCGCTTGAACTCCGCCACGAGCACGCCGTCCTGGTTGAGCACGCGCGTGTGGACCCGCACCGTCCCCCGGTCCGGCTTGGACCTGGACTCGCGCACCTCGAGCACCTCGGACTCGCAGAACAGCGTGTCGCCGTGGAACACCGGCGCCGGGTGGCGCAGCTCCTCGGTCGCGAGGTTGGCGATCGCCTTGCCCGACACGTCGGACACGCTCATGCCGAGGGCGAGCGAGTACACGAGCGGGCCGACGACCACGTTGCGGCCCTGCTGGGACTGCCCCGCGTAGACGTCGTTGATGTGCAGCGGGTGGTGGTTCATGGTGATCAGGCAGAACAGGTGGTCGTCGGCCTCGGTGACCGTCTTGGCCGGCCAGTGCTTGTAGACGGCGCCGACCGCGAACTCCTCGAGGTAGCGGCCGTAGGGATGGGCGCCGGAGGCCTCGCGGGCGGCCTGGTCGGTCTCGAACGAAGGCGTGGTCATACGGCGCCATGCTGCCAGGAGCGCCGGTACGGTGCGCCTGTATGCGCAATCCCCGTGACTTCGCCAAGCCGCTCGCCGTGGGCGCACCGGATCCGCTGCTCGAGATCCCCGTCACCCCCTCGCGGATGATCCACTTCTTCGACCCCTCGAACGAGAAGATGGCCGTGAAGCTGCCGGCGATCGCGGCGCAGACCGACATCCTCCTCGGCAACCTCGAGGACGCCGTGCCCGCCGACCGCAAGGTGGCCGCGCGCGAGGGCCTCGTGCGCCTCGGCCGCGAGACCGACCTCGGCGGCACCGCGCTGTGGACGCGCGTGAACTCGCTCGAGTCGCCCTGGGTGCTCGACGACCTGCAGCGGCTGGTCGGCGAGATCGGCGACCGGCTCGACGTGATCATGGTCCCCAAGGTCGAGGGCGCCTGGGACATCCACTACGTGGACCGGCTGCTCGCGCAGCTCGAGGCCAAGCACGGGCTCGGCCGGCCCATCCTGGTGCACGCGATCCTCGAGACGGCGCTCGGCGTGACCAACCTCGAGGAGATCGCCGCCGCCTCGCCGCGCATGCAGGGGATGAGCTTCGGCCCGGCCGACCTCGCGGCCTCGCGCCGCATGAAGACGACGCGCGTCGGCGGCGGCCATCCCGGCTACGTCGTGCTCGCCGATCCCGGCGCCGACCCCGAGGCCCCGCGCGTGAGCGCCCAGCAGGATCTCTGGCACTACTCCATCGCCCGCATGGTCGACGCCTGCGCGGCGACCGGGATCCTCCCGTTCTACGGCCCGTTCGGGGACATCGGCGACGTGGCGGGCTGCGAGGCGCAGTTCCGCGCCGCCTTCCTCATGGGCTGCGTCGGCGCGTGGTCGCTGCACCCGCGCCAGATCGAGATCGCCAAGCGGGTCTTCTCGCCCGATCCCGAGGAGGTGCGGTTCGCCAGGCAGGTGCTCGAGGCGATCCCGGACGGGCGCGGCGTGCACATGATCGACGGCAAGATGCAGGACGACGCGACCTGGAAGCAGTGCAAGGTCATGGTCGGCCTGGCCGAGCTGCTGGCCGAGAAGGACCCCGAGCTGCGCGAGGCGTACGGGTTCTAGGCCTGTCAGTCGCTGAGGCGCACGGACTTGCGCGGGCAGCGCAGGGCCGGGTCGCCCATGCCCGAGCCCGTCGAGTAGGCGAAGCAGCTCACGTAGGAGAAGCGGCCCTCGAAGGCGGCGGGGATGCGGACGGTCGCGCGCGCCACGTAGCGCCCCGCGCGCACGCGGCGGGTCTCCGCCCGCGCCGCGAACGGCGCGCGGCGGGCGGTGCAGCGACCCTTGCGGTCCGGCTTGCAGGGGCCGACGTAGAAGCGGGTCGGGGCGGTCAGCCGCACGGCCCGGGGCACGGTGTAGGTCTGCGTGATCCGGATCCCGCGGGTGCCGCGCTGCGAGAACGCCAGCGTGAACGCCGGCAGCACGTAGGCGAACCGGCGCGCGCTCAGCGTGTCGGCCTCGGGCGGCAGCCCCGGAGCCTGCGCCGGGAGCCCGACGAGGCGCACGCGGACCTGATGGTTGCGCTCGAGCCGCGGCGCGAAGGCGTAGCCGCCGTCGACGGCGGTCGTCCCGCTCGCCTGGGGCCGCCAGTCGCCGTCGAACGGGTGCCGCTTGACCTCCAGGCGCACCGTGCGCCCGGCGAGCGGCGCGCCGTCCTGCGTCGCACGGCCGCTCACCTCGGTCGCGTTGCCCAGTCGCACGCCGGACGCGGAGCCGAGGCCCAGCGAGACCTCGGCCGCCGACGCGGGCGCCGCGGCCACGAGCAGGACGCCGGCCGCGAGCGCGATCGTGAGCACCCGGGCGATCACGCGGGCCAGGGTAGAACAAGGAGGTTAGGCCGCCCGTCCGCGGGGCACTCCCTCCGCATGAGCGCCACGTACCTGTCGGAACCGTTCACGGCCACGTCGATCGTCGAGCCGAGCGTCCGGCGGCTCGGCGAGCGGACGTGCGTCATCAACGTCGGCACGGATCTGCGCCACGTCGAGCTGCCCGTCGTGGACGAGGCGGTCCGGGGCGTGATGCACGACGACTGCCGCGACCTCGTCTTCGACCTCACCTACCTGCGGCGCTACGAGACGTTCGCGCTCGTGCGGCTCGCCCGCGAGTGGGACCGCCTCGCGTCGTCCGGCTGCACGATCCATGTCGCCGCGCGCGAGGCGCGGGTCGTCGCGGATCTCGAGCGGCTGGCGGGCGCCGACGCGTGGGAGCTGCACTCCTCCGCCATGCACGCGCTGCGCGCGCTGCTCTCCGCGCCCGTCGCCTGAGCCGCTGCCAGGCCCGCCGCGGGCCGACTGACGCGCCGGGGTGCGCGGCCCGCATAGGGTTCGCACAGCCATGAGGTTCTTCGAGTACGAGGCGCGCCAGATCGTGCGCGACGCGGGCATCCCCGTGTCCGCGCACGGCTTCGCGACCACGCCGGCCGAGGCGCGGCGGATCGCGGAGGAGATCGGCGCCCCCACGGTGATCAAGTCGCAGGTGCTCACGGGCGGGCGCATGAAGGCGGGCGGCGTGCAGTTCGCCGACACCCCGGACGAGGCCGCCGCCCACGCGGAGGCGATCCTGGCGCTGGAGATCGGTGGGCACGTGCCGCGCGGCGTGCTCGTCGACTCGCGGGTCGCCGTCGTGCAGGAGTACTACGCCGGCGTCACCTGGGACGGGACGCGCAAGCGCCCGGTGCTGATCTTCTCCGACATGGGCGGGATCGACATCGAGGAGGTCGCCGAGACCCACCCGGATCACGTGGGCCGCGCGCACTTCTCCACGCTGCGCCCGTTCGGCGACTACGAGGCCAAGCAGGTGATCGCCTCGATCGGCGTCACGGGCCGCGCGCTCACGCGCCTCACCCCGATCCTCACCCGGCTCGCACGGCTCTTCCGCGAGCACGACATGACGCTCGCCGAGATCAACCCGCTCGCGCAGCTCGAGGACGGCACCTTCGTCGCCGTCGACGCGCACATGGACATGGAGAACGAGGCGCGCCCCCGCCACCAGGCGCTGCTGCGCGAGCTCGGCGTCGGCGAGGAGGAGACGCGCCAGGCGCGCGAGGCCACGCCGTTCGAGCTCGCCGGCGAGGCGGTCGACGCGCAGGACCACCGCGGCGTCGCCGGCAACGTGACGGAGTTCGACGGCGACCTCGGCCTGGTGATCGGGGCCGGCGGCGGCTCGCTCACCCTGTTCGACGCCGTCCGCGCGCACGGCGGCCGGCCGGCGAACTACTGCGAGATCGGCGGCAACCCGTCGGTCGCCAAGGCCTGCGGCCTGGCCAAGCTCGTGCTGCAGAAGCCCGGGGTGGACAAGATCGCGGTGATGATGTCGATCGTCTCCAACACGCGCGTGGACATCGTCGCGCGCGGCGTCATCAAGGCGTGCGTCGAGCTCGGGTACGACCCCGCGGAGAAGATCGCCATCTTCCGCATCCCGGGCGCGTGGGAGGAGGAGGGCTTCAAGATCCTCGAGCGCTACGGGGTGCCCTACGCCGACCGGTCCGTGTCGCTCAACGAGGCGGCCCGGCGGGCTGTCGTGGGAGCGCGATCGTGAGCATCCTGATCGACGCGGACACGACGTTCATCGTCCAGGGCATCACTGGCCGCGAGGCGGTCAACCTGACGCGCGAGTGCCTGGACTACGGGGCGGGCGCGCGGATCGTGGGCGGCGTCACGCCCGGGCGGCTCGGCCGCGACGTCCACGGCGTCCCGGTGTTCGACACCGTCGCCCAGGCGGTCGCCCACCACGGCGCGCCGATCGACGGCTCGGTCGTCACCGTCCCCCCTGCCTTCACGAAGGACGCCGTGTTCGAGGCGATCGAGAACGGGGTCCGGCTCGTCGTCATCGTCACCGAGCGCATCCCGCGCGCCGACGTCGCGGAGATGGTCGAGCTGGCCGACGAGCGCGGCGCCCGCATCATCGGCCCCAACTGCCTCGGGATCATCGTGCCCGGCGTGATCAAGATGGGCGGGATCGGCGGGCCGGCGCGCAACGCGCGCCAGGCCTACTCCGCCGGGCCGGTCGGCGTGATCAGCCGCTCGGGCGGCATGACGACCGAGATGTCCTCCACGCTGACCGCGGCGGGCCTCGGCCAGTCGACCGCCGTCTCGATCGGCGGCGACGCGATCATCGGCTCCACCTACGCGGAGCTGATGCCGCTGTTCGAGGCCGACGCCGCGACGGAGGCGATCGTCATCTACACCGAGCCGGGCGGCCGCATGGAGGCCCAGCTCGCCGAGTACGGCCCCAGGCTGCCGGTGATCGCGTTCATGGCCGGCCGCTTCATGGACGAGATGCCGGGCATGTCGTTCGGGCATGCCGGCACGATCGTGGAGGGCAAGGAGGACACCGCGACGGAGAAGATCGCCCGGATGCAGGCGGCGGGCATCACGATCGCCGAGCGGATCGAGGACATTCCCGGCCTCGTGAGGGAGAGGATCGCGTGAGCAACCTGTTCATCGACGTCGAGGTGGCGCCCGTCGTCGCCGCCGACCCGACCATGGCCGCGAAGCTCGCCGAGGTCTGCCCCGTCGACATCTACGCCCAGCGGGAGGACGGCACGCTGCGGATCGTCGAGGACAACCTCGACGAGTGCGTCCTGTGCCGGCTGTGCATGGAGGCCGCGCCGCAGGGCACGGTGACGATCCGGCGGCTCTACGACGGCGGGGCGCCGCTGTAGCTACTGGCGGTGGCCCATCATCCCGCCGGAGCGGGACCACAGCAGCGTCGCGCCGTCCATGACGAAGCCGAAGGCGACGATCATGAAGACGATGGTGAGCACGGGACCCGTGAACTGCGCCGCGACGAGGAACGCCAACGCGAGGACGAACGGGATCCAGAGACGGCGGGTGGCCCACACCGAGGACATGGCGCTCAGCCTACCGGGCCGGGCAGCGTGACCAGCAGGCCGGTGATGCGCAGTCCGTCGAGCTCGTCGACCGCGATCCGGACGCCGGCGAGGTCGATCTCGTCGCCGGGCTCCGGGCGCCGCCCCAGGGCATCGAACACGAGCCCGGCCAGCGTGCGCGGGCCCTCCTGGGGCAGCCCGGTGCCGAGCGTCTCGTTGAAGTCGTCGATCGTCATGGACCCCGTGACCCGCACGGTGTGCTCGTCGATCCGCTCCAGCCGGGAGTCGGGCAGGTCGAACTCGTCCTCGATCTCGCCCACGAGCTCCTCGAGCAGGTCCTCGATCGTCACGATCCCGGCCACTGCGCCGTACTCGTCGGCGACCACGGCCAGCTGGGCACGCTGCTCGCGCAGCTCGCGCAGGAGCGGCCCGAGGTCCTTCGTCTCCGGGACGATCAGCGGCGGCCGGACGAGCTCGGCGATCGACGCCGCTCCGGCCTTCGCGCCGGCGATGAGGTCGCGCACGTGCACGACGCCCTCGAGCCGGTCGACGCTGCCCAGACCGACCGGGTAGCGGCTGTGCGCCTGGCTCGCGACGCGCTCGAGAGCCTCGTCCGGCGTCAAGCCGGCATCGAGCCAGACGACGTCGAGCGCGGGTGTCATGACGTCGCGGACCTCGCGGTCGGGGAAGTCGAAGACGTTGTGCAGCAGCTCCTCTTGCGCGCGCGGGATCACGCCCGACTGCTCGGCCTCGTCGACGAGGGCCCGCAGCTCGGCCGCCGAGCGGATCGACTCGCCCGCGACGACCTCGGTCACGCCGAACGGCCGCAGCAGGAGCGCCGCCGAGCCCTGGAGGACCCAGACCACCGGGCGGAGCACGCGCGCCATCAGCTCGATCGGCGGCGCGACGAGCGCGGCGAGTCGCTCTGCCCGGTCGAGCGTGAGCGCCTTTGGCACCAGCTCGCCGAAGACCACGGACAGATAGGTCACGCTGCCGAAGGCGATCGCGAAGCCCACCCACGTCGGCAGGCCGTCGCCGAGGAGACCGCGGACGGCCGGCTCGCCCACGGCGCCGCTCAGGATGCCGATCGCGGTGATCCCGACCTGGACGGTCGAGATCACGCGCACCGGATCGTTCATCAGCCGCAGTGCCGCGCGCGCACCGGCGCTGCCGGCAGCGGCGCGTTCGGCCAGCGGCGTACGGCGCGCGGTGACGACGGCGTACTCACCGATGACGAAGAACGCGTTGCCGCCGACCAGGGCGAACAGGGCGAGGAGGCGAAGGGCGTCGCTCAAGCCCGCTCAGGATGCCGCGCGAACCTCAGCGGGAGATCAGCTCCGTGCGCAGCTCGTGCGTCTCGCCGGGCAGGCGCGCCTCGTAGTAGATCCGGTGCGCGCCGTCCGGGAGCGGGACGACCTCGAGGTAGCGGACGTCGGCGACCGGCTCGCCCGCGGCGACGAAGCGATCGCCGTCGCGCTCGGCGATCCCCGTGCGCTCGAACCAGTTCTCCTCCGCGCTGGCCCGGCCGTCGTAGGCGGCGCGGCCGTCCGCGAGGACGGTCGTCAGCCGTGCGCCGCGCCGGCTCCAGCTGCCGGGGCGCCCCTCGATCACGGTGCCGTGCCAGGACCACTCCAGGCCGTCGTCGCTCGTCGCGTAGGCGCTGTTCATGCGGTCCTCCTCGCCCGGGACGTCGAGCAGGTGGCAGCAGATCCACGCGTGCCAGAGCCCGCCGGCGTCCCGGCGGACGATCGGGTCCTTGACCGCGAAGGCCCCGCCGCCGGGGAGGATCACCCGGTGCTCGGCGTCGGCCAGGCCCTCGAGCGTGGGCGCGTCCAGCGCGCCGATCCACCAGTTCTTCGTGTCCGGCTCCGCGCCGCACGTGTACAGCCGCCAGCCGCCGTCGTCGAGCCGTGCCAGCGCCGGGCGCTCGACGTACATCGCGCCGAGGCGGGCGTCGTCGAAGGCGACGACGGTCTCGAGGCGCTCGCCGTCCTCGGAGCGCGCGACCACGATCTGGTCGGTCCCGTCGTGGCCGCTGCGCGTCCGGTAGCCGATCACGAACGTCCCGTCGTCCAGCCGGAGTGCCGCGGGCGCCCCCGCCCAGTAGCCCGGCCCTGCGCCCGGCGCGGGCACGGCGACGACGGCGTCTCCCGCGCCCGGGAGCGGGAACCCTGTCTCGTGTGCGGTCATCGCCGGAGCCTAGGCGAGCGGCGCGCGCAGGTGCGCGAGGCCGTCCCGGCGAACCCCGAGGTCTGCGTGCAGACCGCGCAGCTCCGGTGACCGGTCACGAACTCGACCGGATTGCACCGCTTCGCGGTGCCATGGTCGAGAACAGCCCGGCAAGGGCGGCGTGCTCATGGTTGGGTGTGCAGGTGGGACGACGTCGATGCCGCGGCAAGGCAGCGAGCCCGCTTTCGCTTTCTGTCAAGCAAAAGCTCTCGGTCGTCGGTCTGAACCTGCCGGTCTCGAATTTGGCTGTATCCGAAACTTTTGCGCATGCCCGACGAAAGTCGCTACCGTGACGAAGCAATGACCGTCGAGCCGACGATCACCAGCAACTCTCCGGGCGCCGGCGCGCTGCTCCGGCTGATCCGCGACGGTCGCGCGAGCACGCGCGCCGAGCTCGTGGCGCTGACCGGCCTCGCCCGATCCACCGTCGCCCAGCGGATGGACGCCCTGCTCTCCCAGCGGCTCGTGGTCCCGGCCGGCGGGAGCGTCTCCACGGGTGGGCGCCCGCCGCAGATGTTCGCCTTCAACCGCGAAGCCGGCGTGGTCCTCTCCGCCGACCTCGGCGCGACGCACTCGCGCCTCGCGGTCACCGACCTCGGCGGCGAGGTGCTCGTCGAGGGCGCCGAGGAGATCGCCATCTCCGAGGGCCCGGACGCCGTGCTGAGCTGGCTCGAGCGCACCTTCGACGAGCTGCTCGCGAGCGTGAAGCGCGAGCACGGCGACGTGCGCGGGATCGGGGTCGGCGTGCCCGGCCCGGTGGAGTTCGCGACGGGCACGCCCGTCGCGCCGCCGATCATGCCCGGCTGGGACGGCTACCGCGTGAGCGACCGGCTGGCCGACTACTTCGGGGCGCCCACGCTCGTCGACAACGACGTGAACATCATGGCGCTGGGCGAGCACTGGAAGGCCTGGCGCGCCTACGACCACCTGCTCTTCGTCAAGGTGGCGACCGGCATCGGCTGCGGGATCATCACCGACGGCCGGATCCACCGCGGAGCGCAGGGCGCGGCCGGCGACATCGGCCACATCCACGTGCCCGGCAACGAGGAGATCTGCCGCTGCGGCAACCGCGGCTGCCTCGAGGCGGTGGCCGGCGGCGGCGCGATGGCCGCCCGGCTGCGCGCGGACGGCATCGACGCGCGGAACTCCCGCGACGTCGTGCGCCACGTGCGCGACGGGCGCCCGGCCGCGATGCAGCTCGTGCGCCAGGCGGGGCGCGAGCTCGGCGAGGTGCTCGCCGCGTCGGTCAACTTCTTCAACCCGGGCGTGATCGTCATCGGCGGCGACATCGCCCACGCCGACGAGCACCTGCTCGCGGGCGTGCGCGAGGTCGTCTACCAGCGGGCGGTGCCGCTCGGCACGCGCTCCCTGCGGATCGTCCGGTCCGCCCTCGACGACCGCGCCGGCGTGATCGGCGCCGCGGTCATGGTGATCGAGCACGTGCTCGCGCCCGACGTCGTCGACCGCATGCTGGCCCAGCAGAGCTCCGCGGCCTAGCCCGGCGGGCGCGCCGCCGCGCCCGCGGCGTCGTACCCTCACGCCGTCATGCCCGAGCTCCCCGAAGCCGAGCGCGCGCGGCAGCAGATCGACCGGGCGCTCGGCCGCGAGATCGTCGCCGTCGACGACCGCGACACGTACGTGTGCCGCCCCCACGCGCCGGGCGAGATCGCCGGCGCGCTGACCGGCGCGACGCTCGAGCGCAGCCACCGGCGCGGCAAGTTCCTGTGGGTGGAGACGAGCGGGCCGACGCTCGGCCTGCACCTGGGCATGGCGGGCCGGATCGTCGTCGACGTGCCGCCCGCGCCCCGCGATTGGGACCGGTTCGCGCTCGAGTTCGCCGACGGCGGCCGGCTCGCGCTGCGCGACAAGCGGCGGCTCGGGCGGGCGGTGCTGGAGCCGGACTTCTCGCACATCGGCCCTGACGCGGCCGAGATCGGCCGCGCGCCGTTCCGCGCGCGGGTCGGGCGCGGCACGATGCCGATCAAGGCCCGGCTGCTCGACCAGCGCACGCTCGCCGGCGTCGGCAACCTGCTCGCCGACGAGACGCTGTGGCGCGCCCGGCTCTCCCCGCGGCGCCCGGCCGGCGACCTGACCCCCGAGGAGCTCGACCGCCTGCGCCGCGAGCTGCGCGCGGCGACGCGCTCGGCCATCCGCGAGGGCGGCGTGCACACCGGCGACGTGATCGGGGAGCGGCGCCGCGACGGGCACTGCCCCCGCTGCGGGACCGCGATGGAGCGCGCGACGATCGGCGGGCGGACGACGTACTGGTGCCCGCGCTGCCAGCCGGGCTGAGCTACTCCGCGTCCGCCGCCTCCTCGGCGTCGCGCACGGCGCTCCGGACGGCGTCGACGGCCTCCTCGTAGGACAGGCCCGTCCCGCGGATCAGGTCGACGGCGGTCGAGCGGATCTGCCCCACGATCACCGAGACCGACAGGTTGCCCGTCTGCTCGAGCACGAGCGTCCCGTGCGCGGCGGCGGCCAGGGCCGGCGCCCGGACCGCCTCGGCCCGCGCGGGGTCCTCGAGCGCCGGGGCGAGCGCCCGCACCGCGGTCGCCAGCTCTCGCAGCGCGCCCGCGATCTCGGGCGGCACGTTCTCCTCCAGGTCGATCGCGCGGCGGGCGCCGCGGGCGAGCACGCGGACGTTGCGCACGGCGAGGTCGATCTGCGCCGCGGCGTCCGCATAGACGTCGACGGTGCCCAGCATCCCCCGGCGCGGCGGCGCCAGCAGGGCCGTCTCGCGCCCGGCGACGAGCGCCTCGTCGAGCTCGCGGGCGAGCTCGTCGATCCCGCGCCCGCGGCGCAGGGCGGCCTGCGCGCGCTCGCGCTCGCGCGTCTCGAGCGCCGCGGCGACGTCCTCGAGCACGGCGGCGAGCTCGGCGAGCACGGGCGCAGCGGCCGCCCGGACCATCCGGCCCGGATGCGCCGGCAGGATGAGCGCGCTCACGAGCAGGGCGAGCGAGCCCCCCACCAGCGCGTCGAGCGAGCGGGCGAACTCGACGCCGCCGTCGGGCGGCTGCAGCGTGGCGACCAGCGCGGCCGAGACCGCGGCCTGCTGGGCGAACATCTGGCCCGAGCCGAGCAGCAGCGCGACGGCCATCGACAGCGAGACGACGACGGCGAGCTGCCACCAGCCCGCGCCGAGCCCGATCACGAACAGGTCCGCCACCGCGATCCCGAGCGTGACGCCGAGGATGACCTCGAATGCGCGCCGCCCGCGCTCGCCCTGCGTGAGGCCGAGCGTGATGATCGCGGAGACGGGCGCGAAGAACGGCGCGGGGTGCCCGATGAGCTCCGTGGCGATCAGCCAGGCGGCCGTCGCGGCGATCGTCGACTGCAGGATCGTGCGCGCGGCATCGCGCAACCGCTCCGCCCGGGTCCGCGCGGACAGGCGAGAGCGCTCGGCCGCCTCCTCGAGCAGGGGCTGCGCGCGCTCGGAGAGCGTCCGGTGCGGCTCGGCCACGCCCTCGATGCTAGCTGCGCCTCGCGCGCCCGCGCGCGTGACCACCTCGAGCGGCGACTCCCGCGTTCGTGTTGATTGCCACCTGACCTCAGGCTCAGGTCGAACCTGAGAATCGGCCGGTTCGGCGTCAGGATGGGGTCAGGACCGGGGTTGCGTGGCTCAAGTCGCCCCGTGGCGTTGCCGACACCCAGGGTGAGCCGGATCCGCCCTGCCTCCCGGACCGGCCCTCTTCCCCCTCCTTCGTGCGCTCGCTCCCGTCCCGCATCATCACCACCGGCCTGGTCTGCGCCAGCCTGTACGCCGCTGCCCTGGGCGCCGGCGCCTTCGCGCAGGACGAAGAGGCGCCCGCGCCCACCGCCACCGCCGCAGCGGTCGAGACCGCGACGGCGACGCCGCCCCCCGTCGAGACCGCCACGGCCACGCCGTCCCCGTTCCCGTCGCCGGTCGAGACCGTCGTCGCGGCCACGACGCCCGAGGCCACCCGGACCGCAGCGCCCACGAGCACGCCCAAGACCGCGCCGACCACGGCGCCCACGCAGGCCCCCACGCAGACCCCCACGCAGGCGCCCGCCCAGACGCCGGCGCAGACCGCCACGCCGCAGCAGGGCCAGGCCGACGACGCCGGCGCCCCGAACCTCGGCGTCGACAAGGGCGCCCCGCGCGCCGGCAAGGTCAAGCCGAACCGCTCGGAGGGCTCGGCCGGCATCTGCCCCACCGGCACCAAGCGGATCGGCAATGTCTCAGCCTCGACCTCTACTGGAGAGTGCGTCGCACCGGCCGACGGCGACGACGCCGACGAGCACGGCCCGCTCGGCGACGACACCCCCGCCCCGGCCTTCCGGTCGAACGGGGTCCCGACCCCGTCGAACCCGGGCTTCTCGCTCTCGACCCCCGGGCCGGCCCCGATCGGCGTCCCGAACTTCTTCATCGAGAAGTTCCGCATCCCGCCCTTCCTGCTCCCGATCTACCAGGCCGCCGGCATCCAGTACGGCATCCGCTGGGAGGTCCTGGCCGCGATCAACGAGATCGAGACCGACTACGGCCGCAACCTGAACATCTCCTCCGCCGGCGCGCTCGGGTGGATGCAGTTCATGCCCCCCACGTGGGACATGTACGGCGTCGACGCCAACGGCGACGGCCAGAAGGACCCGTTCAACCCGGTCGACGCGATCTTCGCCGCCGCGCGCTACCTCCGCGCCGCGGGCGCCGACGAGGACCTCTACCGCGCGATCTTCGCCTACAACCACGCGGACTGGTACGTCGAGTCCGTCCTCATGCGCGCCCGGGTCATCGGCGGCCTGCCGGCCGACCTCGTCGGCTCGCTCACCGGCCTGACGCAGGGCCGCTTCCCCGTCGCCGCGAAGGCCACCTACGCGGGCGCGCTGTCCGACGAGGAGCGCGCGAAGCGGTTCGAGCCGGGCAGTAACGCCGCCCAGGTCGTCGAGTCCGACGGCACCCGGCGCTCGATCGACATCTTCAGCCGCAAGGGCGCGCCGGTGGTCGCCGTCAACGACGGCCGCATCACCCGCCTCGGCCGCTCCCGCAAGCTCGGCCGCTACGTCGAGCTCCAGGACACCTACGGCAACACCTACCTCTACGCGGGCCTGCAGGAGGTCGCCGAGACCTACCCGGTGCCCAAGCCGCGCAAGGCCCGCAAGCGCGACCTCGCCCTGCCCGAGGCCGGCGTCAGCCCGAAGCGCGCCGCTTCGCGCACGAAGCAGGCCGACGTCAGCGCCAAGCCGGGCAAGGCCCGCTCGAAGACCGTCAAGGCCGCGAAGCCGGCCGCGCCGGCGAAGGAGCGCCTGGCGGCCTCCGGCGCCGCGCTGCCCGAGGCGCTGCCGGCCAAGGAGCGCCTGTTCGCGCACCCGGCCCGCACGAACGCCAAGCCGGCCGGTGGCGACGACCAGCTCGAGCTCGCCACGGGCGTCGAGGACCTCGAGGGCCTGACGATCGACGGCCGCCGCCTCGACCCCAAGGACTACGTCGCCAAGCCGCTCAAGAAGGGCGCGCGCGTCACCGGCGGCACGGTGCTCGGCCGCATCGGCAAGACCTCCTCCACGCTCGCCCCGCACGTCCGCTTCGAGATCCGCCCGGCCGGCCGCGGCGCCCCGCGGATCGACCCCAAGCCGATCCTCGACGGCTGGAAGCTGCTCGAGTCGACGGCGATCTACCGCTCCAAGAAGCGCAACCCGTTCTTCGGCGCCGACGCCGAGACGCCCTCCATCGGCCAGATCATGCTGATGAGCAAGGAGGCGCTCCAGCGCCACGTGCTGCGCAACCGGAGCATCGACGTCTACCAGTGCGGCCGCCACGACATCGCCACGGGCCAGATCGACCGCCGCGTGCTCGCGATGCTCGAGTTCCTCGCCGCCTCGGGCCTGAAGCCGACGGTCAGCTCGCTGCAGTGCGGCCACGGCACGTACACGGCGTCGGGCAACGTGTCCGAGCACTCCACCGGCTCCGCCGTCGACATCGCCGCGATCAACGGGATCGTCATCAACCCCGCCAACCAGGGCAAGGGCTCGATCACGGACCTCACCATCCAGCGCCTGCTCACGCTCCAGGGCACGATGAAGCCCCACCAGATCATCTCGCTGATGACGTTCCAGGGCACGGACAACACGTTCGCGATGGGCGACCACGACGACCACATCCACGTCGGCTACCGCCCGCAGTACGGGGAGAACTCGAAGGCCGCCCGCCGCGTGGCCGCGGTGCTCAAGCCCGATCAATGGATCAAGCTGATCAGCCGCATCTCCGAGATCGACAACCCGGTCGTGCGCGAGCAGCCCTCGAAGTTCTCGGTCGCCGTGACCAAGCGGGCCTCCGAGGCCCACAGCGGCGAGTAGCCGCTCAGGCCCCCAGCCCGCCGGGGTCCGCCGGCACGTCGACCGCGTGCTCCTCCAGCGCGCCGAGCGGGACGACGTCGAGCGCGCGCTCGTGGGTCGCCGCCAGCACGACGTAGGCCGCGGCCCCGTCGTGGTGCGCCCGCAGCCAGTTCGCGGCGGTCACGCACCAGCGGTCACCCGGCTGGAGCCCCGGGAAGCGGTACTCGGGGACGGGCGTGCTCAGGTCGTTGCCGATGCTCCGCTGGTGCACGAGGAACTCCGCGGTGACGACGGCGCAGATCGTGTGGCTGCCGCGGTCCTCCGCCCCGGTCGTGCAGCAGCCGTCGCGGTAGAAGCCCGTCACGGGGTCGGTGCCGCAGACCTCGAGCGGGCCGCCCAGCACGTTGCGGTCGGTCATGCCGGGAGTATCGCGCGAGCCTCGTCGATCATGGCGCGCGCCGCCGGGCTCCACGGGCCCTGCGCGCGCCACGCGAGCTCGATCCGGCCGCGCAGCGCGGGCCGCAGCGCGACCGCGTGCAGCGACCCGGGCCGGGCCTGCGTGATCGACTCGGGGACGATGGCCACGCCCAGGCCGCGGGCGGCGAGCTCGGCGAGCATCGGCGGGTCGTTCGCCTCGAGCGCGATGCGCGGGCGGACGCCGGCGCGCGCCATCGCGGTGTCGAGGCCCGTGCGCAGCCCGGCGCCCGGCGGCAGGCCGATCAGCTCGTGCCCCGCGAGGTCGGCCAGCCCGATCGTCGCGCGCCGGGCGAGCGGGTGGTCGTGCGCGACCGCCGCGACCAGCGCCTCGTCGGACACGACGTGGGTCGCCAGCTCCGGCGGCAGCGGGTCGACCGCGGCGATCACGGCGAGGTCGAGCTCGCCGGCGAGGACGGCGGCCATCAGCCGGTCCGCGGGCGCCTCGGCCAGGGTGAGGCGCACGGCCGGGTGCGCGCGGTGGAAGCCGGCGAGGAGGTCGGGCAGGCGCGGAGCCGTGCCCGCGCCGACGATGCCGACGGCCACGTGCCCGCCGAGCAGGCCGGCGCGCTCCTCGACCGTGCGCCGCACGGCGGCGACCGCCTCGAGCGCCGCGCGGGCGTGGGGCAGCACGGCAGCGCCGATGTCGGTCGGCCGCACGGTGCGGCCGGAGCGGTCGAGCAGCGCCTCCCCCAGCTCGGCCTCGAGCCGGCGCACCTGCGCGCTCACGCCCGGCTGGGCGACATGGAGCCGCTCGGCGGCACGCGTGAAGCTCCCGTCGCCGGCCACTGTCGACGCTGCAGCTGGGCGACCTCGCGCTCACCGCGACCCGTGCGCGCGACGACGCGGGGGCCCGCGCGCAGGTCGCCCGGCGCCAGCCCGACGGCACCTGGCTGCGCGTCCTGGACCGGCCGGACTTCACCGGCTAGCCGGCGGCGAGCCGGCTGACCGAGAACGCGGCCCCGCCGGGATCCGCCAGCACGGCGCTGCGGAACGGCGGCCGGTCGTGCGGCGCCACCACGACGCGACCCCCCAGCTCGACCGCGCGACGGGCTGCCGCGTCGGCGTCGCCGACCCAGAAGTCGACGTCCCAGCGCGGTCGCCCGCCGCCCTCGGCGAGCGGCGCCAGGACGGCCACCACGTCACGCGGCACGGGCTGCTCGGGGGTGCCCCCGACGTAGCCGGGCCGGCGCAGGAGCCGGACCGGCCCGTACGCCTCTGCCTCCCAGCCGAAGACCGCGCCGTAGAACGCTGCGGCTCCGTCCGGATCGGCCGTCTGGAGCGCGCTCATCGCCCACGCGCCGGGCTCGTTGACGAGCTGGGCCCCGTCGCGGATCCCGGGCTCCCAGGCGCAGAACACGGCGCCCGCCGGGTCGGCCAGCACCGAGAAGCGGCCGGCGGGATCGGCATCGACGGCAGCGTCGAGCACCGAGCCGCCGGCGGCCCTGACGCGCTCGGCGGCCGTCTCGGCGCTGTCGACGCGCACGTGGGTGATCCACGCCGGATCCGCGCCGTCCGGCGCGGACGGGGAGCCGATCCCCGCCACGTCGAGCCCGCGCAGGCGGGCGACGGCGTAGCTGTATCCGTCGGCCGGATCCGCGCCGGAGTCGACGAGGTCCCAGCCGAACAGGCCGGCGTAGAAGCCGCGGGCGGCCTGCGCGTCGTCCTGCAGCGTCTCGATCCAGCAGGGGACGCCCGTCGGGTAGCTGTCTCGCTCGCTCATCCTGGTCGCTCCTCGTCTCGGTTGCACCGCAGATGCTGCGCGAGCCGCCGGGCGAAGGGAAACACTTCCTGGCGGGCGATCTACACTCGCAGGCTGTGAATGTCGAGCTGCGGCACCTGCGCGCGTTCGTCGCCGTCGCCGAGGAGCTGCACTTCACCCGCGCGGCGCGCCGGCTGCACATCGCCCAGCAGCCGCTGAGCGCCACGATCGCCCGCCTCGAGCAGGAGCTGGGCGTCGACCTGTTCACGCGGACGACGCGCCGTGTCGAGCTCACCGAGGCCGGCACGGCGCTGCTCGAACCGGCCCGCGCCGCCCTGCAGGCCGTCGACGCGGCGCTGGCGGCTGCGCAGGCCGCCGGCCGCGGCGAGCTCGGCGAGCTGGTCGTGGGCCTCTCCTCCGGGGCGTGGTACGGGCTCGAGCCGCTCTACGACGCGGTGCGCGACCGCCACCCCGGGCTGCGACTGCACGTGCGGCAGCAGTCGACCGGTCCGCTCATCGACGACGTCCGGGGCGGCCGTCTCGACGTCGCCGTCGGGCTCTGCGTGCAGGATCCCGGCGACCTCGAGGCGCAGCGGCTCAAGGACGAGCCGGTGTTCCTCGCCGTGCCGGCCGGGCACCGGCTCGCCGGCCGGGAGCAGGTCGCGGTCACCGAGCTCCACGACGAGACGCTCGCGCTCGACGACCCGGACGACGGCGCGGACTACAACGCCGCGGTGCTCGCCGTCTGCGCGCGCGGCGGCGTCGAGCCGCGCACGCGGAGCCTCGCCACGCATCACGACGCGTGGCAGAACGCCATCCTCCGCGACGGGTGCGTCGGCCTGACGGTCCGGTCGGCGATCCACTCGACGCATCACGACCTCCACCTCGCCGCGCTCGCGCCCGCGGCCACCTTCCCGCTCGACCTGCTCTGGCGGCGGCCCACGCCGGACGCGCCGCTCAAGCCCGCCGTGCGCACGTTCGCCGGCGTCGCGGCCGACGTCACCCGCGCGGAGCGCTGGACCGCGGCGCCGCGCGGCTAGGCGCGGCCCTGGTCCCGCAGCTGCTGCTGGATCCGGCGCATCTCGGCGGCGACGGGGTCCTCGCCGGGGGCGGGGGCGGCCGCGACCTCGCGCGCCGGGGCGCGCTCCTCGCGGCGATCGCGCCGCGGCTTCCGGAGGGTCGAGCGGGCCCACAGGAACGCCGCGACCAGCGCGACGAGCACCACGACCCAGAACACGAAGGACAGGAGGCCGGCGAGGAAGCCGACGACCAGCTTCAGCGCGATGGCGGCGACGATGACGAGGACCACGACGGCGACGATGCGCCTGCCGAGCGACGATCCGGAGGAATCCATGCGTCCATTGAACCACCGGCGCCTCTCGGGCCGCTAAGCATGTCGCCGGCGGGCGCGGCCCACGCGGCCCTGGGGCGACCTGACAGCATCCGGCCCATGGAGCCGACCACCCGCGTCTGCCCGTTCTGCGGCGAGCCGCCCGGCGAGGGCGTGTTCTGCGCGACGTGCGGGCGCAACCTGGCCGCCGTCGAGCGGCTCCCGACCCGCGCCGAATGGGAGGCGCCCGGCGCCGGCGAGGACCGCGCGCCCGCGCCGGACCTCGCGGCGCGCTGCGGTCAGGCCGTGCTCGACGTGCTCGCGGCGGCGGACGCGCGGGGCAGCACCGGCGCGGCGACGTTCCCGACCGGCAAGCCCGGCGTGTTCCGCCGCGCCCCCGAGCTGCGCGGGTGGGTGGTCCGGCCGGTCGAGCGCGAGGACTTCGAGGAGCCGCGGCGCTACGAGCCGGGCCTCGTGCTCGCGGTGGACGGCCGCCTGCACCGGCTCGACAGCGAGCTGCGCGGCTGGGGCCAGCGCGACTTCCCGCGCTACGAGCACACCGCCTCGCCCGAGCCCGTCGAGGAGCCGCCGTCCGAGCGGCTGCTCGCCGAGCTGGAGGCGGTCAGGGGGACGTTCGCCGCGGACGCTTAGCCCGCGCGCGAGCGCACGAGGTCGACGAGCACGGCCGCGGTCCAGGAGAAGTCCCCGGCGCCGCGGCCCTCGCCCGTGTGCGGGTCGAAGTACTCGCGCAGGCCGGCGCCGCCGACGAGCCGGAGCGTGGCGGCGTCCAGCGCGTCGGCGTCGGCCGCGAGCCCGTGCGTGCGGAGCCCGCGGGCGAGCAGCCAGTTGAGGTTCGCCCACACCGGGCCGCGCCAGTAGCGGCGCGTGTCGACGTCGTCGGCCTGCAGGTCGTAGGACGCGACGCCGAGGCCCGCGGGCGAGCGGAAGTGCGGCGAGGCGAGCTGGTCGGCGAGCGCGCGCGCGACGTCCGCCGGCAGGTCCGGGTCCAGCAGCGGGACGAGCGTCCCGACGGTGCGGCGGTCGATGCGCCGGTCCGCGTGCAGGTCGCGGGCGAGGAAGCGGCCGCGCTCCGCGTCCCACAGCCGGCCCATGAGGCCCGCGTGGATGCCCGCCGCCGCCTCGCGGTAGGGCCCGGCGTCCTCGCCGATCAGCCCGGCGATCTCCGCCAGCGCGTGGGTCGACCACAGCCAGATCGCGTTGAACAGCGGGTCCTCGACCAGGAACGCGCTGCGCCCGTCGTCGGCGTACCCGCCGTCGCGGTAGGTCCGGGCGAGGTGGACGAAGCGGTCGTACCAGGCGTCGCTGGGGCGCTCGGCAGGGTCGACGTGCTCGCGGTCGCGCCGCTCGTAGGGGGCGACGCCGCCCGCCGGCAGCCCGACCGCCTCCAGGGGCTCGTCCCAGGACGGGCTGTCGTCGAGCCCGGACTCCCACGGATGGACGATCGCGGCGAGGCCCGCCCCGCCGGCGTCGCGGCGCCCGGCGAGGTAGCGGTGCTGCGCGGCCAGGCGCGGGAACACGCGGCGCAGGAAGCCGTCGGCCCGCTCCCCGTCGCGCGCGTGGAGGGCGACCTCGAGCGCGGCGCGGGCGTGCAGCGGGGGCTGCGTGAGCCCGGACGTGACCGCACCGCGCGGGCCGTCGGGCGCGTCCGCGCTGGCCCAGAACGCCGGGCCGGGGAAGTACGCGTCCTCGGGCACGCCCGCGTTGAACACGATGTGCGGCACGCGCCCGTCGGCCCACTGGCCGCGCAGGATCGACTCGAGCTCCTGCGCGGCGCGCGCCTGGTCGATCCACGACCAGCCGAAGGCGATGTACGCCGCGTCCCAGCCCCACTGGTGCGGGTACTGGCGCCGCGACGGGACGGTCGACGCCCCGGTCCAGTTGCGCTCCAGCACCGCCTCGGCGTCCGGCAGGTGCGCGCCGGTGGCGGTCATCCCTTCTCCGCGCCCCGGGTCAGGCCCTCGGTCATCAGCTTCTCGGCGAACAGGAACAGGACGATGATCGGGACCGTGAGGATCACGGATCCGGCCATGAGCGTCGTCGCCGGCGTCTCGATGTTCGTGAGCTGCGACACGCCGAGCGAGACGGTCCAGTTCTGGCGCTCCTCGACGAGGAACAGCAGCGCGAACAGGAACTCGTTCCACGCGATCATGAACACGAACAGGCCGGTGGCGGCGATCGCCGGCACGGCGAGCGGCAGCGAGATCTTGCGGATGATCTGCAGCCGGGTCGCGCCGTCGACCTCCGCCGCCTCCTCCAGCGAGATCGGCACGGTGTCGAAGTAGTTGCGCAGCATGTAGACGCAGACCGGCAGCGTCTGCGCCACGTAGACGATGACCAGCGGCCACAGCTGCCCGCGCAGGCCCATCTTCGAGAACGCGACGAACAGCGGGATCGCCAGCAGGATCGGCGGGAACAGGTAGACGGAGAGGAAGAGGAAGTGCACGCTGCGGCGGCCGAAGAACTCGAGCCGCGAGACCGCGTAGGCGCCGAGGATCGACACGGCCAGGGTCACGACCACGGTCCCGACGGCGAGCCCCAGCGAGTTGAGCAGCAGGCGCAGGAACCCCTCTCCGCCGTCGCTCGTCGGCTTGAGCACCCGCTCGTAGGCGTCGAAGCTGAGGTCGCCGATGCCCACGAACACCTTGCCGGGCGACTCGATCACCTCCGAGATCTCCCGCATCGAGAGGACGACCATGTAGTAGAACGGGAACAGCGTGATGAGGACGAAGAACGCGATCCCCAGCGGGCGCAGGATCTTCAGCGCCCGCACCTCGATCGCGTAGCGCGACCACCGGTTCCGCGACTTCATGCGCGATCCCTCTCGGCGAAGAACTTGAGATAGACGACCAGCAGCACGGCGAGCACGGCGGCCATGAACATCGCCACCGCGGCGGAGGCCCCGACGTCGTTGCGCGCGGTGAGGAACGAGTAGACCTGGGTCGCCAGCACCTCGGTCCCCGCGCCGCCGCCCGTCAGCAGGTAGATCTCGTCGAAGGCGTTGAACGTGAAGATGAACCGGAGCACGGCGATCAGCGCGATCACCCCGGCGAGCTGCGGCAGCAGGATGTAGCGGAAGACCTGCGTCGGCGTGGCGCCGTCGACCCTGGCCGCCTCCTCGATGTCGCCGGGCACGGCCTGCAGCCGTGCGAGGATGAACAGGAAGGCGAACGGGAACGACTTCCACGACTCGAAGACGATCACGACGAGCAGCGCGGTCGGCACGCCGAGGCTCAGCCCGAACAGCCCGATCTCGCCGCGCTCCTGGCTCAGGAACGGGATCGGCGCGTTCCAGCCGAGCACGTCGGTGCCGAACGCGTTGACGAAGCCGAGCTGCGGCGACAGCAGCACGCGCCAGATGAAGGTGATCGCGACGACCGGCGCGACCCAGGGCAGCAGCATGAGCCCCCGCACCAGCCCGCGGCCCCGGAAGGTCCGGCGGACAAGCAGCGCGGCCGTCAGGCCCAGGAAGATCGCGCCGGCGGTCCCGAACACGGAGTAGAGCAGCGTGACCTTCGCGGCGTCCAGGAACTCGGACGACCCGAACAGCAGGTCGTAGTTGCGGGTCGTGTAGTCGCCGCCGATCACGTCCAGGCGGCGGATCTGCAGCAGCCGGATCCGCTGGAACGAGAGCACCAGCGCCCACAGCACCGGCAGCACCACCATCACGAACACGACGATGACGGTGGGCGAGACGAGCGCCATGCCCGCGCGCGAATCGCGCCGCGCGCGGGTGTCCCGCGCGCGGCGCCGATCGCCCGCGGCCTTTCTCCGGAGGGGGAGTGAGCCGGCCACGCCTGGTTCCTATTCCAGCCCGGACTGGATCTCCTCGGCGGTGGCCTGGACGTCCTTGGCCGCCTGCGCCGGGTCCTTGCCGCCGATGACGTCCGCGACCGCGCTGGCGACGGGCTGCTCGCCGCGCATCGCGCCGACCAGCGCGCCCTGGCCCTGGGCGAAGCCCCAGCGCTGGAAGTTCTCCACGCCGTCGGCCAGCGACTGGATCGACTCCTCGGAGTAGAACTCGCTCAGCGGGGCCTTCTTGTCGACGCCGCTCTCGAGCTCGGCCCACGCCGTCTGGAACTTCTCCGGATCCGAGCCGTCGCCCGCGCGCACCGGGTACTTGCCCTGCGGCGACAGCCCGAGCCAGCCGACGTAGCCGTCGGACAGCATGTACTCGGCCAGCTGCTTGGCCTCCTCGGTGGGCGCGTCGACCGAGATGTTGACGGTGGACACGGAGCCGAACTGGCTCGGCTCGCCGCCGGGTCCGCTGATCGGGCCGACGAGCCCGCTGTTCTCGGCGAGGTACGCCGGGTTCTTCTTGCACTCCTTGCAGGAGGGCTTCGTGTCGTTGCGGAGGCCCGCCATGCCGTCGAGCAGGAAGGGCGACCAGAACATCATCGCGGCGCGGCCCGCGAAGTACGTGCCGCGGGTGGAGTCGACGTCCTGCGCCCCCGAGACCGAGTAGTTCTTCGCGATGTCGCCGTACCACGTCAGCGCGTCGACGCACTCCGGCGAGTCCAGCGTGACGTCGCCGCCGTCGTTCACGAGCTGGCAGCCGAAGGCGAGCGCGACGTGCTCGAACGTCTCGGCGGTGAAGCCGTCGCCGGCCTTCGTGGCCAGCGTGATCCCGGCCATCCCGTCGCCGTTGAG
This sequence comes from uncultured Solirubrobacteraceae bacterium, assembly GCA_963827335.1. Taxonomy (GTDB): domain Bacteria; phylum Actinomycetota; class Thermoleophilia; order Solirubrobacterales; family Solirubrobacteraceae; genus DASQMT01. Next base: position 36,583 of record CAWHAP010000014.1, on the reverse strand, counting down.
CTTCGCGGCCGCCGCCTCGACGTCGTCGAGCGTCTCCGGCGCCTTCAGCCCGGCCTTGTCGAAGAGGTCCTTGCGGTAGATCAGCAGCTGGCCCCAGCCGTCGCTCGGGACGCCGGTCGCGACGCCGTCGCGGCTCACGAGGTCCAGCGCCTTCTGCGAGAAGGTGTCGGCGCCGAGCTTGTCGACCACGGCCTGGGCCGCCTCGCCGTCGAAGATCTCCTCCGCCGCGTACTGCTGGGACTGGTCGAGCGGCGTGCCGAGCACGACGTCGGGCAGGTCGCCGGCCGCGGCGGCGTTCGTCATGAGCGTCGCGAGCTGGTCCTCCGGCACCGCGACCAGCTTGGTCTTGATCCCGGTCTTCTCCGTGAAGTCCGCGAGGACCGCCTCCGTCGCCGCCATGCGGTCGGGCTGGAACTCGTTGTTCCAGACGGTCAGCGTCTCGCCGCCGCCACCGCCGCCGGCGCTGCCGCCGCCGCCCTCGTCGTCGTCGCCGCCGCAGCCGGCCACCAGCAGGGCCAGTGCGGCCACGCACGTCGCGACACCTCGTCGGATCTGCACAGCACGCCTCCTCATGAGGGGTTCGGGCCGTCGTAGGTGAGCGCCACCTTGACCGCCTCGTTGGGGTGTTCGTCGAGCCAGCGGAAGGCCTCGACCGCCTGGGCGAACGGGAACGTCCGCGTCGGGAGCGCGTCCACCTCGACCCGGCCGGACGCCAGGAGCCGGAGGACGGTGCGCATGATGCGCGGCCGGTCCCACGCGGGGTACGCGCGATGCGGCGCAGCCCATGCGCCCATGCTGGAGACCAGGTCGAGCCGGTTGTGATGCCACTCCTCGCCCAGGCGCAGCGCGTCGGCGCCGCCCTGGTAGAAGCCGACGGCGACGACCCGGCCGCCGAGGCCGGCGCACGCGATCGCGTCGTGGAGCCCGGCGGCCGCGCCGGACGTCTCGATCGCGATGTCGGCGCCGCGGCCGCCGGCGTCACGCCGGAGGGCCACGCCGGTGCCTGCCTCCGCTGCGCGCGGGTCCAGCGCGGCGTCGGCGCCCAGCGCGAGCGCGAGCTCGCGGCGGCCCGCGTCGAGATCGACCGCGGTCACGCGGCCCGCGCCGGCGAGCCTCGCCATCTGCACGGTGATCAGGCCGATCGCGCCCAGGCCGATCACGACCACGTGGTCGCCGAGATGCGGGCGCGCGTCGTGCACGGCCTGCAGCGCGACGGCGCCGACGCTCGCGAACAGCGCGCGGGCGGGCGGCAGCTCGGGCGGCAGCGGCTCGAGCGGGTAGCTGGCGGCGCGGGCCGCGGCCACGTCGAGCACCGTCTCCTCGCCGTGGGGCGCGCCGGCGTGGACGACGTCGCCGGGCGCCAGGCCGGTGACGCCGTCGCCGGCCTCGGCCACCTCGGCCACGAGCTCGTAGCCGAGCCGCTGCGGGAAGGCGCCGGCGCCCGGCGCCGGGACGAACGCGCGCAGCTCGCGGTCGAACGCCCGGTCGCCGAAGGGCGAGGTGCCGCGATAGAGGTTCAGCTCCGTGCCGTGGCTGATCGCGCTGCGCAGCGCGCGCAGGCGGATCTCGCCGGGCTGCAGCGGCCGGCTCGGCTCGTCGGCCAGCGCCAGCTGTCGCGGTCCCTCCAGCAGCAGATTTCGGCCCACGCCCCTCGCTCCTCCGTCCGACCTCGCGGCGCCCTCACGCCGCGACGCGCACCGTACCCCAGTTCTGCGTATCGATCAAGCAGAACAGTCGCGGTATTGCGTGATGCTCACGCCTTTCTTGCCGCATCGGCATACTTATGGGCCGAGACCGTGCACACACGACCGAGGAAGCCATGAACGAGTCCCTTGCGGTGGCGCCCGAGCTCGCCGGCGCGACGCCGCTCCCCGGAGGCGTCGGCCTCACCCGGCTGCGCGTGTACGAGTCCGAGGGGCCGGACGGCCTGCGCGGCGGCAGCCCGCACGTCCACCTCGCCTGCACCGAGGCCTACCTCGTGACCGGCGGCGAGGGCGCGGTCCAGACGCTCAGCCGCGACGGCTTCGCGGAGATCCCGCTCGCCTCGGGGTCCCTGCTGTGGTTCACCCCGGGGGTCGTGCACCGGCTCGTCAACGGCGGCGGCCTGGAGATCGTCATCGTCATGCAGGTCGCGACGCTGCCGGAGGCGGGCGACTGCCTGCTCTCGTTCCCGGACGCGGTGCTGGCCGACGAGGCCGCCTACCGCGCGGCGGCCGCGCACGACCCGCGCGGCTCCGTCGGCGCGCCCGACGAGGACGCGGCGCGCCGCCGCCGCGACCTGGCCGTCACCGGCTTCAACGAGCTCCGCGAGCGGCTGGCCGCCGAGGGCGACGCGGCGCTGGATCGCTTCTACGCCCGCGCCGCGGCGCTGGCGATGCCGCTCGCCGACCTGTGGCGCGCCTCGTGGCAGGAGGGACCGGCGGCGGCGGCCGCCGCGGCCGACCGCTCCATCGCCGCGCTGGAGGAGCGCCGCGTGCCCGCGCTCGACGGCGCGATCCGCACGCTCGCCCCGCGCGAGCGGGAGGTGCTCGGCGTGTGCGGGCGGCTGCACACCTACCCGCACCCCGACGGCGTGCGCGTCGGCACGTGAGCGCCGCCGTCGACCTCGGCGACGGGATCGCGACCTTCCGGCAGGGAGCCGACACGGTCGCGCGCTACCACTTCGGCGCGGCGGTGCCGCGGCCGTACCTGGAGCCGCTGCTCGCCCCCGGCGGCGTGCCCGTCACGCGCGGTCCCGGCGAGGTCGAGGACCACCCGCACCACCACGGCGTCTGGGTCGGGCACCGCGACGTCGACGGCGTCGACCACTGGACCGGGTTCTCCGGCCACGGGCGGATCGTCCATCGCGGATTCGCGGCCGCCGAGGGCGCCGCGCTCGACGAGCGGCTCACCTGGGTGCGGCCCGACGGCGCCCCGCAGCTCGAGGAGCGGCGCACGCTGCGGCTCCTGGACGGCCACGCGCTCGACGTCGAGGTCCGGCTGCGGGCCGAGCACGGGCCGGTCGCGCTGGGGGACGACAAGGACGCCGCGATGCTGGCGGTGCGCGTGGCGCCCGCCCTGCAGGGCGACCGCGGCGGCGCGATCGTGCTGGCCGGCGGCCGCCGCGGCGAGGCCGCGTGCTGGGGAGCGGCGGCGCCCTGGTGCGACTACGCGGGGCCTGCAGCGGACGGCGGGATGGCGGGCGTCGCCGTGCTCGACCATCCGGAGAACCCGCGCCACCCCACGCGCTGGCACGTGCGGGACTACGGCCTCATGTGCGCGAACCCGACCGGCTCGCGCTGCTTCGGCGAGACGGCCGACGGGACGCTGCGGATCGCGCGCGGCCGCGAGGTGCGCTTCCGCTTCCGGGTCCTCGCGCATCGCGGCGACGCGCAGGCCGCCCGGCTCGACGCCGCGTTCGCCGCCTTCGCCGGAGCGCGCGTGGGGGCGGCCGCGTGATCCAGGCCACCCGCCTCGTCTCGCCCGTGCCGCACGAGCTGGTGCTCGAGCCGTTCGAGCTGCCCGAGGAGCCACCCCCTGGCGCGATCCTCGTGCAGGCCGAGATGACCGCCGTCAGCCCGGGCACGGAGATCGCGAACTACGAGGGCCGCACCGTCCAGCGCGGGCAGGGCTCCACGGAGCGCTACCACCCCGGCTACTCGTTCGCGGGGCGGGTGCTGGCCGCCGGCGCGGGCGCCCGCTTCCACCCCGGCGACCGCATCTGCGGGCCGCTTCCGCACGCGTCGCACGCGATCGAGGCGCGCCCGGAGCGGCTCGCGCGGATGAGCGTGATCCCCCCGCAGGTCGGCGCCGCCGACGCCACCCTGACGCAGCTCGGCTGCATCGTGCTCAACGCCGTGCGGCTCGCGCGGATCGACCTCGGCGAACGCGTCGCCGTGGTCGGCGCGGGCCTGATCGGCCTGCTCGCCTGCCGGTTCGCCCGCCTGGCCGGCGGCCGCCGGCTCACGGCGCTGGAGCTGCTGCCCGGGCGGCGCGACCTGGCGCGGCGCTATGGAGCGGCACGGGCCTTCGATCCCGGTGAGCCGGGCACGTCCGAGGAGCTCGCCGTCGTCGCGCCGGACGGCTTCGACGTCGTGTTCGAGGCCAGCGGCGCCGCGGCCGGCGTCCCCGCGGCGCTGCGGCTCGCGCGCGCGGGCGGGCGGGTCGTGCTGCTCGGCAGCACCCGCGGGCTGGTCGACGCGTTCGATCCGTACGGCGACGTGCACGTGAAGGGCCTGACGATCGTCGGCGCGCACGTCTCGACCACGCCCGCCACGGGGTCGCAGCGCGAGCGCTGGACGGAGGCGGCGAACCGCGAGCTGATCCTCCGCCTCATACGCGACGGCGAGCTCGACGTCGCGCCGCTGATCACCCACCGCGTCCCGCCGAGCGGCGCGCCGGACGCGTTCCGCGCGCTGGCCGAGGCCCCGGCCGAGCACCTCGGCGTGCTGATCGACTGGACCGCGGCATGACCGCCCTCGCGCCGCACGCGATGTCGCCGGGCGTCATCCTCGAGCTGATCCGCGAGGGCCACGCCGTCACGCGGAGCGCGCTGATCGAGACGACCGGGCTGTCGCGCTCGACGATCCTGCAGCGCCTCGGCGTGCTGCTCGCCTCGGGCCTGGTCGTCGAGGGCGCCGGCGGGCGCAGCTCGAACGGCGGCCGCCCGCCCACCGTGCTGCAGTTCAACGAGGACGCGGGGCTGGTGCTCGCGGCCGACGTGGGCGCCCGCCACGCGCGCGTCGCGGTCTGCGACCTCGGCGGGCGCGCGCTCGCCGAGGAGGAGGAGCCGATCGTCATCGGCGACGGCCCCGACGCCGTCCTGGCCTGGCTGATCGGGACGTTCGACCGGCTGCTCGCCCAGACCGGCCGGCCCGCGGAGGACGTGCTGTCGATCGGCGTCGGGCTGCCCGGGCCGGTCGACTTCGCCACCGGCCGCCCGATCAACCCGCCGATCATGCCGGGCTGGGACGGCTATCCCGTCGCGGACGTGCTGTCGGAGCACTACGAGCGCCCGGCGGTGGTCGACAACGACGTGAACGTCATGGCCGTGGGCGAGCACCGGGTGCACCTCGCCGACCTCGAGCACCTCGTGTTCGTCAAGGTGGCCACGGGGATCGGCGCGGGCGTGATCACCAACGGCCGCGTCTACCGCGGCACGCACGGCGCCGCGGGCGACATCGGCCACATCCGCTCGCGCGCGGACTCCGGCGTGCTGTGCACGTGCGGCAACCGCGGCTGCGTCGGCGCGCTCGCGAGCGGGTCGGCGGTCGCGCGCCAGCTCGCGGCCGACGGGCTCGACGTCGCCTCCGCGGTCGACGTGGTCGCGCTGGTGGCACAGGCGGAGCCGCGGGCGATCGCGCGCGTGCGCGACGCAGGGCGGCTGCTCGGCGAGGCGCTCGCGAGCGTGGTCAGCGTGCTCGCCCCGACCGCGATCGTCGTCGGCGGCGAGATGGCGGAGGCGCGCGAGCCCCTGCTCGCGGGCATCCGGGAGACGATCTACCAGCGCTCGCTCCCGCTGGCGACGCGCGAGCTGGCGATCACCACGAGCAAGCTCGGGCGGCGGGCGGGCCTCGTCGGGGCGGCCACCGTGGCGATCGAGCACGCGCTCTCGCCGGACCGCGTCGACGCCCTCGTCGCCCAGCGCGTGGGGGGCGCGTGACGCCGCTGCTCGCGGTCCAGGAGAACCTCGTCCCGGGGCAGACGGTCGCGGAGCGCATGGCCACGGCCGTCGCGGCCGGCTTCGACGGCCTGGAGGTGCGCGACGGGGACGTCGCCCGGCGCCCCGAGCTGGCGTCCGCCGGCGGTCCGATCCCGACGTGCTGTCCGGCGGCCGACGGCTTCCTCGGCGACTTCGACCCGGCCGGGCGGCGGCGCGCGCTCGACGGGCTCCGGCGCCAGCTCGACGGGATCGCCGCGCTGGGCGGCCAGGGCGTGATCGCGCCCGCGGCCTGGGGCATGTGGACGAACCGGCTGCCGCCGTTCGAGCCGCCGCCGCGCTCGCCCGCGGAGGACCGTGCCGTCCTCGTCGAGCAGCTCGCGGCGCTCGGGGCGCACGCGCGGTCCGCCGGCGTCGTCCTGCTGCTCGAGCCGCTCAACCGCTACGAGGACCACATGGTCAACACGCTCGCGGCGGGTGCCGAGCTGATCCGTGCCGCGGGGTCGGACGGCGTGCGGCTGCTGGCCGACACGTACCACATGAACATCGAGGAGGACGACGTCTGCGCCGCCCTGCGCGCCGCCGCCCCAGTGCTCGGCGCGGTGCACCTGTCGGACTCCAACCGCCACCACCCCGGCCGCGGCCACGTCGACTTCGCGGCGGTGATCGCGACGCTGCGCGACGCGGGCTTCACCGGCACGCTGTCGGTGGAGTGCCGCCCCCGGGGCGAGCTCGGCGAGGAGCTCGCGGCGTGCGGCGCGTTCCTGCGCGGGCTGCTCGCGGACTGGAGCTGATGCGTGCACGACGTGCTCGACCTGCGCGAGATGCTCGCGGACGAGATCGTCCAGCGGCGCGAGGCCGGGCAGCTCGTCGAGCCGCCGGCATCGGGCGCGGTCGACCGAGCCGACCGGGCGGCGCTCGTCCGGCTCATCGCCGCCGTCGAGGCGTCCCCCGTCGATCCCGCATGGCCCTACCGGGAGCCGCCGCCGGCGGTGCGCCCCGAGCCGGCGGCGCCGCCGCCGGACGACGCGGTGCTGCGCGACCGGATCCTCGGCGCCTGGCTCGGTCGCTGCGCCGGCTGTGCCCTGGGCAAGCCCGTGGAGAACTGGCCGCGAGCGGCCATCCGCCGCTATCTCGACCGCACGGGCGACTACCCGATCGCCGACTACCTGCCGGCGGACGGGACAGTCCCGGAGGGCGTCCCCCCGCTCAACCCGCACTGGCGCGGCGCCGTCCGCGGCCGGATCCGGGAGATGCCGCGGGACGACGACCTCGACTACACGATCCTCGGCCTGCACCTGCTCGAGTCGCACGCCCGGCCGACGACGGACGACGTCGCGGCCGCCTGGCTCGCGCACCTTCCGTTCGCCGCCGTGTACACCGCGGAGCGTGCCGCATACCGCAACCTCGTCGGCGGCCTGCGGCCGCCGGCGACGGCGACGCACGTGAACCCGTACCGCGAGTGGATCGGCGCGATGATCCGCGTGGACGCCTACGCCTACGCGTCACCGGGCGATCCCGCCGCCGCCGCCGGCCTCGCACTGGCCGACGCCTCGCTCTCCCACGCCGCGAACGGCGTCTACGCCGCGATGTGGGCCGCCGCGCTGCTCGCGGCCGCCTTCACCGCCGCGGACATGCGCGCGGCGCTCGCGACCGCACAGCGCCAGGTTCCCCCCGCCTCACGGCTCGGTGAGGCGCTGCGCGGGGTGGCCGAGCTGCACGCATCGGGGCTCGGCTGGGAGGCGGCGCGCGACGTGCTGGAGGAGCGCCATGGCGCGCTGAGCCCGGTGCACAGCATCAACAACGCCACCGTGGTCGCCGCTGCGCTGCTGTGGGGCGAAGGGGACTTCACCGGCACGATCGGGCTCGCAGTGCAGGGCGGCTGGGACACGGACTGCACCGGCGCCACGGCGGGCTCGGCCTTCGGCGCGATGCACGGCGCCGGCGCCATCCCGGACCGCTGGAGCCGGCCGCTCGGCGACCGGGTGCGCAGCGCCCTGTTCGGCTACGACGGCGTGCGGATCTCCGAGCTCGCGGACCGGACGCTCGCCGTCACAGCGGCGCGCCGGGACCCAGCAGTCGGCGCAGCGCCCGCCGCCCCGCCGGCGTGATCTCCGCGACCCGCGTCCCCGGCTGCGGCAGCACCCAGCCTCGCGCGGCCAGCGCGCCGGCCAGCTCGGCGCCCAGCGCCCCGCCCAGGTGCGGGCGCCCCTCGGACGCGTCGAGGCAGGGGTAGGCCATCAGCCGCCGCCGCGCCTCGGGCACGGCGGCGCCGAAGCGGGCCAGGACGGCCTCCGCCCGCTCCCCCAGCCGCACGCCGCGGCCGTCCGGGACCAGCGCGCCCTGCTCGCTCAGGGCGTCGAACAGCGCAACGCCGAGCCGGCCGGACAGGTGGTCGTAGCACGTCCCGGCGGCGCGCGAGGGCGCCGCCGGCGGCGGCGCGCCGGCCCGGTCGTCGCGCAGCTCGTTGAGCACGGAGAACAGCTCGCGCAGGCCGGGCTCGGCCAGCTCGTAGGCCGCGTGGCGGCCGCTGTGGCGGACGCGCACGAGGCCGCGCTCGCGCAGGCGGCGCAGGTGGTTGGCGAGCTGGGTCGGCGAGACGCCGAGGGCCGCGACGAGCTCCGACGCCGTCGCCGCGCCCTTCTCCAGGCGGACGAGCACGCCGTAGCGAACGGGGTTCGCGAGGTCCTCCAGCAGCCGGACGCGCTCGTCCATGACCGCAAGCCTACCGATCATGTTTCAGATGTGCATGAATGGTGCAATCACCATTCACACCAGTCTGAACGATGCGCTCCCTCCCGCTCCCCCCCGTCCTCCGCCCCCTCGCCGCCGGCACGCTCGTGAGCGCCGTCGGCAACGGCGCGTGGTACGCGAGCTGGGCGCTCTTCCTCACCCGCGTGCTGGACCTCCCCGTCGCCCAGGCCGGGCTCGCGCTCTCGGTCGCCGGCGTCGCCGGCATCGTGGCGGCGACCCCGCTCGGCCAGCTCGCGGACCGGGTCGGCCCGCGCGAGGTGATGCTCGGCCTCAGCGTGGTGCGCGGCCTCGTCATGGGCGGGTTCCTCCTCGTCGACTCGCTCCTCGGCCTGATCGTCGTGGCCGCGCTGATGAGCGCGGCGCAGCAGGGCGCGTCGGGCGTCCGCACCGCCCTGATCGCCGGCCTCACGGCGCCGGCGGACCGGCTCGGCGCGCTCGCGTCGCTGCGGGTGCTGGGCCACACCGGCGACGCCGTCGGCGCCGCCGCCGGCGCGCTCGTGATCCAGCTCGACACGAGCGCGGCCTACACGGTGCTCATCGCGGCCAACGCCCTCAGCTACCTCGCCCACGCCGCAGCGGCGGTCCGGCTCCCGCACGTGCCGCCGCGCGCGCCCGTGGCCGGCGAGCGCCGGCTGGCCGCGCTGCGCGACGGGCCCTACGTCGCGCTCGCCGCGATCTGCGGCGTGCTGACCCTGTGCTGGGCGATGGTGTCGACGGCCCTGCCGCTCTGGGTCGCCGGCCACACGAGCGCGCCGCGCGCGACGTCCGGCGCCATCGTCGTCGTCTCCTCGATCGCGATCGCCGCCCTGCAGGTACGTGCCACGCGGGCCGCCGGCCGGCCGCAGGCCGCAGCGCGCGTGGCGCTCCTCAGCGGCGCCGCGCTCGCCGCGTCGTGCGTCCTGTTCGCCGCGGCCGCCGGCCCGGCCGCGCAGACCGCCGCGCTGCTCCTGCTCGCGGGCGGGATCGCCCACATCGCCGGCGAGCTGCTGTTCGTCGCGGCGTCGTGGGGGCTGTCCGTGCCGCTGATGCCGGAGGGCCGCGCCGGCCAGTACCAGGGCGTCTTCGCCACCGGCGAGGCGGCGGCGCTCACCGTCGCGCCGCTGCTGATGACGGCGGTCGTGGTCGGCTGGGGCCGGACCGGGTGGATCGCGCTGGGCGCCCTGTTCGTGCTCGCGACGCTGCCCGCGCCCGCGCTCACCCGGCGGGCGCTGCGGGCGCGTGCCCGGCGCCCGGGCGCTCCGGATCCCGCGCCGGCTCCGGCGGCGTGAGCGTGAGCTGCCAGTCCGGCGCGCGGGCGGCCTCGGCCACGACGACGCGGACCAGCGCGAGGACGACCTGGGGATCGAACTGCGTGCCCGAGCAGCGCTCGAGCTCGGCGATCGCGTCGCTGATCGGCAGCGCACGGCGGTACGAGCGGTCGGTCGTCATCGCGTTGTAGGCGTCGCAGGCCGACACGATCCGCGAGGCGAGCGGGATCTCCTCGCCGCGCAGGCCGTCGGGGTAGCCGCCGCCGTCCCAGCGCTCGTGCGAGGCGCGCACGACGACGCCGACCTTGGCGAGCACGCCGCCGACGCGCTCGAGCATCCGCTGCCCCTCGACGGTGTGGGTCTTCATGACCGCCCACTCGTCGTCGTCGAGCGGCCCGGGCTTGTTGATGATCGCGTTCGGGATGTGGATCTTGCCGACGTCGTGCAGGAGCGCGCCGAACTCGGCGCCGCGGCGGGTCTGGTCGCCGACGCGCAGGGCGTCGGCGACCTGGAGCGTGAGCTCGACCACGTCCTTCGTGTGGTCGCCGGTGTACTGGTCGTCGGCCTCGATCACGTCGCCGAGGAGCAGCGCCGTCCCGCGATAGGCCTGCGAGAGCTCCAGCGCGCCGTCGATGCGCGCCTCGCGCTCGCGCGCGAACAGCGCGAAGAGCGCGACCAGCGGGAGCACGAGCAGCACCGCGTAGGGCTGCGAGGCGGCGCCGAACGCGGCGAGCAGGCCGACGGGGGCGAGCAGCGCGTCGACGCGGTAGACGAGCGCGAGGTCGTGCACCATGGCGGCGGGGCGGACGCCGAGGGCGAGCCGGGCGCGCGCCATCGAGATCACGGCGTCGCCGGCGAGCTGCGCCGCGAGCGCGAGCGCGTACCACTGCGCGTCCTCCCACGACGGCGTCTGCGCGCCGGCGAGCACGAGCACGAGCGCCGGGCCGACGCTGAACCACGCGTCGGCGAGCGCGGTCACGGCGCGCTGGGAGCTCCCGCGGGTCCGGGCGGCCTGCACGGTGTCGGCGAGCACGATCGCCGCGGCGACGAGCAGCGGCACCGCCGGGGTGGGCAGGAGCAGCAGCATCGGGACGAGGACGACGCCGGTGGGCACGACGGTGCCGGCGCCGCCGTCGAACTCGACCCGCGTGACGACGGCGTAGGCCACGACCAGCAGCGCGGCGAGCAGCGGATCGAAGCCCCGGTCGGCGTGGCCGACGACGGCGAGCGCGACCGCTGCGGCGAAGAAGCCGGCGCTGAACGCGGCGTTGGTCCAGCGCGCGCGCGTGGCGGCGCCCTGCCGGCGGCGCTCGCGCGACTCCGTGAGCATCCGCTCCAGCTCGGGTCCGATGTCGGCGAAGGCGGACATCCGTCCAGATCAGGGCTGCGACGAGAGCATCGGGCGGGTCCTTCGACGCATGTCCTATGTAGTCGGCAAGGTGACAAACCGACTTGAGGGGCGAGGAACGGATTCCTCGTCAGAGAGAAAGGCGGTACACACGGATGGGAAGCATCAAGCGCATGTTCGTGGCGCTGGTCGCGGCTTCGGCCGCGACGCTGGCGGTGGCGGCACCCGCGCACGCGGGGCTGCTCGTCCAGTCCGCCACGGGCTGCACCACTGCGACGTCGGCCAAGGTCTTCCGGCCCTGGCTCGACCTCGCGAACTACGTGCCGGCCCCCGGGGGCTTCGCGGAGTCCAGCTCCGGGTGGACCCTGAAGGGCGGCGCGAAGATCGTCAGCGGGAACGAGCCCTGGAAGGTGGGCGGCAGCAAGCACGTCTCGTCGCTGCTGCTCCCGGCCGGCTCGAGCGCCACGACCGCCGCCATGTGCGTCGGCATCGGGCACCCGACGATGCGCTTCTTCGCGAAGCGCAACAGCGGTCTCCTGTCGACGATGGCGGTCGAGGTCGTGTTCAACGGGCTCGGCGGCACGATCCGCAGCCTGCCGATCGGCGTGGTCGTCGGCGGCACGAAGTGGCAGCCGACGCTGCCGTACCCGGTCATCGCGAGCCTCCTGCCGCTCCTGCCGGGACAGATGACGCCGGTGCAGTTCCGGTTCACGCCCGTGCTGGGCAGCTGGCAGATCGACGACGTCTACGTCGACCCCTGGCGGTTCCGCTAGGAGGCAGTGCCGCTCAGGCGGCGGGGACCTGCTGCGTGATGCAGTGGACCCCGCCGCCACCGAGCGCCAGCGTCTCGCCCGGCACCGCGACCGCCTCGCGGCCGGGGTAGAGCGACGCGATCAGCGCCAGCGCCTCGGCGTCGGTCTCCTCGCCGCGGGTCGGCACGATGAGGCCCCCGTTGCAGATGTAGAAGTTGAGGTACGGCACGACGACCGCCGGGTCCCTGCCGGGCACGTAGGGCAGCCACGGCAGCTCGACGACCTCGAGCCCCGCGTCCGCGAGCCGGCGCGCGTTCTCGCGGCAGTGCTCGTCGTTCGGGTTGGCCTCGTCGGCCACCGTCTGGAGCACGACCTTGCCGGGCTCGACGAAGGCGCAGACGTTGTCGACGTGGCCGTCCGTGTCGTGGTCCTCGACCAGGCCCAGCCCCAGCCAGATCACGCGCTCGGCGCCGAGGTGCGCCCGCAGCTCAGCCTCGATCTGCTCGCGCGAGAGCCCCGGGTTGCGCCGCTCCTGGAACAGGCACTGCTCGGTCGTGATCAGCGTGCCCTCGCCGTCGACGGTGATCGAGCCTCCCTCGAGGATCAGGTGCGTCGCGTCGCGCCGGGGCGCGCCCAGGTGCTCCAGCACGCGCGTGGCGAACACGGCGTCGTCGTCGAACGGCACGAACTTCCCGCCCCAGCCGTTGAAGCCGAACTGCACGCCGGCGCGCTCGTCGCCGTCGCGCACGAAGATCGGGCCCGAGTCGCGCGCCCAGGAGTCGTCGAGCGGCAGCTCGACCACCTCGACCCCGCTGCCGCAGCGGCGGCGGGCCTCGGCCGCGTGCCGCGGGTCGGCCGCCATGAGGACCGGCTCGAACGCGGCGATCGCGTTCGCGACCGCGGCGTAGTCGGCCTGCGCCTGCGCGAAGTGCTCGCGCCACATCGGCTCCCGCGCCGGCCAGCACATGATCGTGCGCTCGTGCGGCGCCCACTCCGGGGGCATGCGCGGGGTCAGGACGACCTCAGCTTGCGCGTCCGGCTTCGCTCTTCCTGCTTCTCCACGACGTTCTGGATCAGCTTGAGGATCTCCGGCGGTCCGCTCGCCTTCACGGTCCCGGTTGCGAACGCCTCCCGCCAGTTGCGCACCCGGCCCTCGTCGGCCAGCTCGTTGAAGTGCGAGCGCGGGACCGACAGGCGCACCTTGGCGTCGGAGGCGATGTCGCGCGTCACCTTGGGCCCGGGGACCTCGACGCGGAAGAGCTGGATGTCGCCGCGGCCGCGCAGCTCGAGCTCGATCACGAGCTTGAGCTGCTGGAGCGCCGGCACCTCCTTCTGGAAGTTCCGGACGGCCTGCTCGATGAGCAGCTTGGTCTCCGCGGTCGACATGCGATGCGGGATCCTATCCCGCGCCATGGACTACCGACACATCCGCTACGAGCAGGACGGCCCGGTGACGGTGATCACCCTCGACCGGCCCGAGCGCATGAACGCCATCGGACCGGTCGCCGCGGCCGAGCTCGTCGACGCCTGGACGCGCTTCCGCGACGACGACGCGGCCCTCGTCGGCGTGCTCACCGGGGCGGGCGAGGACGCGTTCTGCGCGGGCGGCGACCTCAAGGACGCGTTCGCCGGCGCGCACGTCGTGCCCGTCTCGGCCGAGGAGCGCGCCGCGCACGTGCGCGGCGAGCGGCCCGGCATCCTCGGCCCGACGCGCTGGACGGAGCTGACGAAGCCGACGATCGCCGCCGTCAACGGCGTCGCCTACGCGGGCGGGCTGGAATGGGCGTGCTGGACCGACCTCTGCATCGCGGACGAGCACGCGACGTTCGGCGTCACGTGCCGGCGCTGGAACATCGGCCTGGGCGACGGCGGCACCCAGCGGCTGCCGCGCATCGTGGGGCTCCGCACGGCGATGGAGCTGATCCTCACCGGGCGGGTGATCGACGCGCACGAGGCGCGGCGGATCGGGCTGGTGAACGAGGTCGTCCCGCGCGGCACGTGCCGCGAGCGGGCGCGCGCGCTCGCCCACGAGCTCGCCGCGCTCCCCCAGCCGGCGCTGCGGACGGACAAGGAGGCGGCGGCCGGCGGCTTCGGCCTGCCGCTCGCCGAGGGCCTGCGGCTCGAGGCGGCGTGCTTCGACCGGCTGCTCGACGGGGTCGAGATGGCCGAGGGCCTGCGCCGCTTCAACGAGCGCGACCACCCCGACCGGATCCCGGGCGCCGCGCCCGCCACCCCGGGCCTGGACCGCGCGCGCGACCGCGACCGCTGAGCGGGCTCAGGGCTGGGTGATCGCGACCAGCTCGAGCCGCCGCTGCCCGCGCGGCGCCTCGAACGTCACCACGTCGCCGACGGATGCCCCGGTGAGCGCGCGGCCCAGCGGCGAGTCGATGCTGAGCCGCCCCGCGGCGGGATCGGACTCCGACGCGCCGACGATGGTGTGCACCGCCTCGCGCCCGCTGTCGAGGTCGCGGACCGTCACCGCCACGCCGAGCCCGACGGCATCGCCCGCCCCGCCCGGCTCCACGACGACCGCGTGGTGGCGCAGCTCGCGCAGCCGCAGGATCTTCGTCTCCAGGTGCGCCTGGGCGTCCTTGGCGTCGTGGTACTCCGCGTTCTCCTTGAGGTCGCCCCACTCGCGGGCCGTGCGGATCCGTGCCGCGATCGCGGCACGGCCGTCGGTCTCGAGCTCGTGCAGCTCGGCCTCGAGCGCGGCGAGGCCCTCGGCGGAGATGTGGTGGGAGGAGTCGTCGGCCATGGCTCAGCCGCGGTTGTGGTTGACGACCTCGACGTTGTGCCCGTCGGGGTCCAGGACGAACGCGCCGTAGTAGCCGGGGTGGTACACGGGGCGCTCGCCGGGCCCGCCGTGGTCCTCGTAGCCGGCGGCGACCGCGGCGGCGTGGAACGCGCGCACCGTGGCGTCGTCGTGCGCGGGGAAGGCGATGTGGATGTGCTCCGTCCGCGGCCGCTCGTCGCGGATCAGCGAGAACGAGCCGTCCGCGCCCTTGAGCTGGACGTGGTCGGGCTCGTCCACGCCGAGCTCGAGCCCGGCGTGCGGGGCGATCGTGGTGTAGAAGCGCTTGGACGCCTGCGGGTCGGCGACGCGGATCCAGAGATGGTCGATCCAGCCGGGCTGCACCGCGTTCGCGCGCTCGCTGTGGATCGCCTCGGCGCTGTTGCCGTCCGGGTCGAGCAGGAAGCCGCCGTAGTAGTCCGGCCCGTACTCCGGCCGCGGACCGGGCGCGCCGTCGTCCCGGTACCCGGCGTCGATCCCCGCCTGCCAGAAGGCGTCCACGGCCGCGCGGCTCGCCGCGCGGAAGCCGACGTGCAGGCCGCGGGTCAGGGGGTGCTCGCTGTCGGTGGGCCCGATGTCCCAGTCCTCCCACTCGACGAGCTCGGCGTCCGCGTGGCTCGGCTCGACGCCCAGGGCGGAGAGGACGGTGCGGTAGAACCGCTCGGAGGCGGCGAGGTCGGAGACGGCGATGCCCACGTGGTCGAACATCCCGCCGAGGCTACCGTTGCGGGCATGCTCGAGCTCGACACCCCGCATGGCCCCGCACGGGCGCACCTGCACCCCGCCGCCGGCGCGCGCGGCGCGCTCGTCCTCGGCCACGGGGCGGGCGGCGGCGTCGGTGCGCCGGATCTCGTGCTGACGACCGAGGTCGCGCTCGAGCTGGGCGTGACGGTCGCGCTGGTCGAGCAGCCCTACCGCGTCGCGGGCCGCCGGTCGACCCCGGCCGCGCACCTCCTCGACGCCGCCTGGATCCCCGTGGTCGAGCAGTTGCGCGCCGGGCCGCTCGCCGGGCTGCCCGTGGTGACCGGCGGCCGCTCGTCGGGTGCGCGCGTGGCCTGCCGGACGGCTGCGGCGGTCGGGGCCGTGGGCGTCCTGTGCCTCGCGTTCCCGCTCGTCGCGCCCTCGGGGAAGTCGCGCCAGGAGGAGCTCGACGGCGTGACCGTGCCCGTCCTCGTGGTGCAGGGCGAGCGCGACCGCTTCGGGGTTCCCGGGGCAGCGGGCCTGCGCGAGGTCGCGGTGATCCGCGGCGACCACGGGCTCAAGTCGGACCGCGAGGGCCTGCGCACCGCGGTCGGCGCGTGGCTCGCCGCCCTTCAGCCCTTCCAGTCCTCGGCGAGCATCGCGTAGACGACGCTGTCGAGGTAGCGCTCGCCGACCCGCTCGGCCTGGCGCAGCGTCCCCTCCTCGGTGAACCCGAGGCGCTCCGGGATCGCCCGGCTGCGCCGGTTCTCGGGCGCGACGCGGATCTCGACGCGGTTGAGCGCCCAGACGGAGAGCGCATGGTCGACGAGGGCCCGGACGGCCGCCGTCATCGTCCCGCGCCCCTGTGCCCCGGCGTCGAGCCAGTAGCCGATGCTGGTCGCGCGGGCGTCCCAGTCGACCCCGTGGAAGCCGATCATGCCGGCGATCCGCCCTTCCCGGACGATCGCCGTCTGGAAGCCGTCGTCGTCGGCGATCTGCCGGCGGGTGAGGGCGATGAACGCCCGGGTCTCCACGGGCCCCTCGGCGGCGGCCCAGGGCATCCAGGGGATCAGCTGCTCGCGGTTGGCGGCGATCAGCGCGTGCAGCTCCCCGCCGTCGCGCGGCTCGAGCAGCCGCAGGTACGTGTCGGGCGCGAGGTCGAACCGCAGCACCCGGCCAGCGTAGGCGACCGGGCGCCTACGCGAAGGCCACGCGCGCGGGCGCGTCGCGGCGCGTGCGCAACAGCCGCCGGAAGCGGCGCAGGACGCGGGTCACGCCGCCACCGCCCGGAGCTCGCCGGAGGGGGTGTCGTCCAGCGTGCGGCGGGTGGCCGCGTACGCGTAGGGATGATGGAAGACGTCGAGGGCGCGCTCGCCGTCGCGGACGCCGATGGTGAAGGACTCGCCCGTGCGGGCGTCGGAGACGGCGACCAGGGCGCGGTCGTCGCGGGGATGCCAGAGGAGCCGCACGTCGATGCCGTCGGCGACGCGGTGGTCGAGCTCCCGGAGTGTGGATGAGGCGTGCGTGCTCATGGCAGGAAAGGTCGCATCCGGAGGGCGGCCGTCCCAGTGGGCCAGCCCGCGGATCGCGGGCGGGCTCGCCCCATCCGGCAGGTGCGGGGAGCCGTAGTGCGAAACCTTTTCGCTCGGGCGGAGTTCTGTACACCGGAATGCAGACCGACAGAACAACGCACGAGGTCCGCCGGCGGGAGACGGACGAAGTGCGCCACCAGCTCAGCGCCGTCCCGCCCGGCGTGCTCTACGGGCTCGCGGCCACCCGCTGGGCCGAGGCGCTCGACTGGCGCGACCGCGGCGCGGCGCTGCTGCTCCAGGCCGCCGCGGACCAGCAGATCGTCCGCCTTGATGGGTGATCACGCGAGGCCGCGCCCGCGAGGGCGTGCACGGGCGGATGCTGGGCGCCGCACGCATCCGAAGGGAATCCTGGTTGGATTTCCGAGGGTGCGGGTGGCGACCCAGCGCCGGCCGGGTGCGTCCTCGCGGGCGCGAGTCGCGTGATCACCCATCTAGACTCGCGGCCCATGGACTGGAAACTCGAGCTCGTCACCGTGCCCGTGGCCGACGTGGACCGCGCGAAGGCGTTCTACGTCGACCAGGTCGGCTTCAACGAAGACCACGACCACACCGTCAACGAGGACCTGCGCTTCGTGCAGCTCACCCCGCCGGGGTCGGCCTGCTCGATCTCGATCGGCAAGGGCCTGACCGAGGCCGAGCCAGGATCGCTCAAGGCGCTCCAGCTCGTCGTCGCGGACATCGAGGCGGCGCACGCGCACCTCAAGGGCAACGGCGTCGAGGTCACCGACATCGACGACATGCCGTGGGGCTCGTTCGTGTTCTTCCGCGACCCGGACGGCAACGGCTGGTCCGTGCAGCAGATCCAGCCGCGCAACGCCTAGGCCCGGACGCGCTCGCCGCGGGGATCGTGGAGCGGCTCGCGCTCCACGCGCCCCGCGACCCACTCCCCGAAGATCTCCACGGCCACCTCGGTGCCCGGCGCCGCGTGCTCGGCCGGCAGGTAGGCGTACGCGATCGACGCGCCGATCGTGTAGCCGAAGCCGCCGCTGGTCACGCGGCCGAGCACCTGGCCGTCGACCATGACGGGCTCGTTGGACAGCGCCACCGAGCGCGGGTCCTCGAGCACGAGGCAGCAGAGCTGCGGCGCGGCGCCGTCCGCGCGCGCTCGCAGGAGCGCCTCGCGGCCGATGAACTCGCCCTGGTCGAGCTTGACCGCGAACCCGAGCCCCGCCTGGAACGGATGCTCGTCGGGCGTGATGTCGGCGCCCCAGACCCGGTAGCCCTTCTCCAGGCGCAGCGAGTCGATCGCGCGATAGCCGCCGGCGGCGAGGTCGTGCCCCTCCCCCGCCTCCCACAGCGTGCGCCACAGAGCCGCGCCGAACTCGGCCGGGCAGTAGAGCTCCCAGCCCAGCTCCCCGACGTAGGTCACGCGCAGCGCGCGCACCGGCACGTCGCCGGCCTCGATCGCCTGCGCCGTCATGTACGGGAAGGCCTCGGTCGAGAGGTCCGCCGTCGTGCAGGCCGCCAGCACGTCGCGTGCCCGCGGGCCCCACAGTGCGAAGCACGCCCACGCCGAGGTGACGTTCGCGACGCGCACGTCGGCCGAGCCGGCGGCGGGCAGGTGCGAGCGGATCCAGGCGAGGTCGTGGTTGCCGAACGCCGTGCCGGTGACGATCCCGAAGCGGTCCTCTTCCAGCCGGGTGACGGTGAAGTCGCACTCGATCCCGCCGCGGCGGTTGAGCATCTGCGTGTAGGTGACCTTGCCGATCTCGCGCGCCACGCGGTTGGCGCTGAGCCGCTCCAGGAACTCCGCCGAGCCGGGCCCGGTCACCTCGAGCTTGGCGAAGGAGGACTCGTCGAAGATCGCCGCCGCCTCGCGGCAGGCCCGGTGCTCGGCGCCGATCGCGGGCGACCAGTGCATCCCGGCCCATCCGCGCGGGCGCAGCGACTCGTCGCCGGCCGCCGCGTTCGCCTCGTACCAGTTGACGCGCTCCCAGCCCGACTTCTCGCCGAACGCGGCGCCGTGCGCCGCGTGCCACGGGTACACGGGCGAGGTCCGCAGCGGGCGGCCCGCCCGGCGCTCGTGGTTCGGGTACTTGATGTCGTAGTAGGTCTCGTAGACCTCGCGCGTGCGGGCGAGCGTGTACCGCGGCGAGCGGTAGTGCTCGCCGAAGCGCCGGACGTCCATGTGCCACAGGTCGAGCGAGGGCTCGCCCTCGACGATCCACTCCGCCATCACCTTGCCGATCCCGCCGGCCCCGGCGAGGCCGTGCGCGCAGAAGCCGGCCGCGACGTAGAGCCCGCGCACCGCGGTCTCGCCGAGGCAGAACTCGCCGTCGGGCGTGAAGGCCTCCGGGCCGTTGATGAGCTTCGTGACCTTCACGTCCTCCATGGCCGGGACGCGCCGGCGGGAGTTCACGACGATCTCCTCGAAGCGGTCCCAGTCGTCCTCGAGCAGGCGCCCGTTGAAGTCGGGCGGGATCTCGTCGAGGCCGCGCCCGCCGTCGCGCAGGGACCACGGCGCCGAGTGGCGCTCGTAGCCGCCCATCACGAGCCCGCCGCCCTCCTCGCGGAAGTAGATCAGGAGGTCCGGATCGCGCATCGTCGGCAGCGGCGCGTCGCCGCGCTCCCGGAACGGCTGGGTGACGAGGTACTCGTGCGCGAACGGGACCACCGGGATCCGCACGCCGGCGAGCCGCCCGATCTCGGCCGCGTACATGCCGCCGGCGTTCACGACGACGTCGGCCTCGATGTCGCCGCGCTCGGTGCGCACCCGGTGCACGCGCCCGCGGTGCACGTCGATCCCGGTCACGCGCGTGCCGGTGAAGATGCGGCAGCCGCCGCGGCGCGCGCCGTCCGCGAGCGCGTACGTGAGCTGGGAGGGGTCGAGGTAGCCGTCGGTCGGCAGCCACGAGGCGCCGAGGACGCCGTCGGTGTCCATCAGCGGGAACCGCTCGCGCGCCTCCTCGGCGCCGATCAGCTCGAGCGGCAGCCCGAACGTCTTCGCCCAGCCCGCCTGGCGCCGCGTCTCCTCCCAGCGCTCCGGCGAGCACGCGAGGCGGATGCCGCCGCACTCCGTCCAGCCCGGGTCGAACTCGCCGCCCCCGAGCTTCCGGTAGAGCTCGACCGAGTACATCATCATCCGCGTCAGCGACACCGACGAGCGGAGCTGGCCGACGAGGCCCGCCGAGTGGAAGGTCGAGCCGCTCGTGAGCTGCGCGCGGTCGAGCAGCACGACGTCGCGCCAGCCGAGCTCGGCGAGGTGGTAGGCGATCGAGGTGCCCCCCACCCCGCCGCCGATGATCACGCAGCGGGCGGCGGTGGGCAGGTCACGACTGATCGCCACGGGCGTCCTCCAGCCAGGTCGGGAAGCGCGGGTCGGCGAGCTCGGCCGCCACGCGGGTCAGGTGCTCGTCCGCGTAGGCCGCGAAGTCGAAGTCGAGCGCGGAGATGGCGATCTGGACGATGCCCCACATGCCCTCGCGGAAGCTGGACATGATCCGCATCAGCCGCAGCGCGGCGAAGCGGCGCGGGGTGCAGTCCTGCTGCCAGTAGGCCGCGAGCAGCCGCTCGTCGTCGGCCTCGGCGAAGTCGTTGTTGACCGACAGGTTGCCGAGGTCGAAGAAGCGGTCGCCCATGCCGGCGTACTCCCAGTCGACGATCCGCACGCGCGTCCCGTCGTGCAGGAAGTTCGCGGTCAGGAGGTCGTTGTGGCAGGGCACGGGCGCGTGCTCCGGGCCGTCCAGCGCCGCCCGGATCGCCCGCGCGCCCGCCACGAGCTCCTCGAACCGCTCCGGCACGGTCACGCCGCCGGCGCGCGCGGTCGCCTCGTAGGCGGCGACGATCGCGAAGGCGTCGAAGGCGACCGGCAGGGGCGGGCCGGCGTGGAACGCGCGCAGCGCCCCCGCGACCTCGGCGAGGCGCGCCGGCTCGCGCAGCTCCGCGGCGGTCAGCGGGCGCCCCTCGATGAAGGCGGTGACGAGGCACGGCGGCACCTCGAGATGGGCGACCACCTCGGGCCCGACGCCCACGAGGGCCGCGGCCTCCGTCGCCGCGCGCTCGGCGCTGCGGTCGATGCCGAGCAGCTCGGTGTCCTTGCCGGGCAGCCGGACGACGACGTCGCGGCCGCCGAGGCGCAGGCGGAAGTTGCGGTTCGTCATGCCGCCGTCGAGCGCCACGGGCTCGCCCTCGGCCGCCCCGGCGACAGGCTCGAGCGCCGCGAGCGCCGTGGTCAGCTCAGCGATCACGGCCGAGCAGCTCGTCGGGGACGACGGAGATCACGAACCGCGCGGCGTCGCCGCGGTGGCGGTCGTTGGCGAACTCGACCGCGGTCCCGTCGGCGGCGTAGGCGATCCGCTGCACGAGCATCAGCGGCGAGCCCGGCTCCACCTCGAGCGCCTCGGCCTCGAACGAGCGCGCGGCCACCGGCTCGAGCCGCTCCGTCGCGCTGACCGGGCCGAGGTCGTAGGGGTCGCGCATCAGCGCGTAGAGCGAGCCGGTCAGGTCGTGGTCGAGCAGCCCCGGGAAGCGCACGGACGGGACCCACGTGTCCTCGAGCGCGATCGGCCGGTCGCCGCCGAGCCGCACGCGCTCCAGGCGGATCGTCGGATCGCCGGGCGCGAGCCCGAGCGCCTGCGCCACCTGGTCGGGCGCCGGGCACGACGCGGCGCCGAGGATGCGCGCGCCGGCCTCCAGGCCGTGGCGCTCGACCTGCTCGGTGAAGCCGGCCACGCGCGTGAGGTCGTGGACGACCTTGCTGTTCGCGCGCACGAAGGTGCCGCGGCCGACCCCGCGCTCCACGAGGCCCCGCGCGGCGAGCGAGGCGAGCGCCTGCCGCACGGTCATCCGGCTCACCGACAGCGCCTCGGCGAGGTCGCGCTCGGGCGGGATCCGCTCGCCGGCGGCGAGCCGCCCGGACTCGATGCGGTCGGCCAGCGCCTCCTCGATCTGCACCCAGGCGGGCTTCGGAGAGCGGTCGAGCACGCCCAGGCCGCCGAGGATCCGCTGATCGAGGTCCGCGTCCCCGCTCGTCATGCCAACCCCCGAGGCCGATTGGTCTAGACCGATGCGGGGACCCTACGCAGGGAAGCCGGGCGCCGTCAAGCGGCGCTTGACACCGGGTCGGATCGGCGCATAGCGTGCCGAAAGGCCGGGCAGGCATACCTTTGCGGGGGAGGGAGTGCGCATGGCGCAGTACGAGCAGGTCGGCGACGACTACATGGAGCACCGCCAGCTCAACAAGGGCGCGGCCGGCTGGGTCCTGCTCGCCGGCCTCGGCGTCGCCTACGTGATCTCGGGCGACTTCGCCGGCTGGAACTTCGGCCTGGCGGAGGGCGGCTGGGGCGGGCTGCTGATCGCCACCGTGCTGATGGGGACGATGTACACCTGCATGATCTTCGCCCTGGCGGAGCTGTCCTCGACGATCTCGACCGCGGGTGGCGGCTACGGGTTCGGCCGCCGCGCGCTCGGACCGTGGGGCGGGTTCCTCACGGGGACGGCGGTGCTGATCGAGTACGCCATCGCGCCGGCGGCGATCGTCGTGTTCATCGGCGGCTACGTCGAGGCGCTCGACATCGGCATCAGCGCCGGCTGGCCCGTGTACCTCGTCTTCTACGCCGTGTTCGTGGGCATCCACCTGGTCGGCGTCGGCGAGGCGCTCAAGCTCATGTTCGCGATCACGGCGATCGCCGTCATCGCGCTGATCGTGTTCGTCGTCGCGATGCTGCCGGAGTTCGACGCGTCGAACCTGACCGACATCGCCCCGGAGGGCGGCGGCTCCGACTTCCTGCCGTTCGGGATCGAGGGCGTCTGGGCGGCGTTCCCGTTCGCGATCTGGTTCTTCCTGGCGGTCGAGGGCGTGCCGCTCGCCGCCGAGGAGACGCGCGACCCCAAGCGCGACATGCCGCGCGGGCTCATCGCCGCGATGATGATCCTGCTGGTCTTCGCGGCGCTCATGCTGCTCGCCGGGCCGGGCGGCGCGGGGTCGGAGGCGATGATGGAGTCCGACAACCCCCTGCCCGCGGCGATCGACGCCGCGAAGGGCGAGGGCAGCGGCGTCGGCGACTTCGTCAACTACGTCGGCCTGGCCGGCCTGGTCGCCTCGTTCTTCTCGATCATCTTCGCGTACTCGCGCCAGCTGTTCTCGCTCTCGCGCGCCGGCTACCTGCCGCGCGCCGTGTCGGTCACGGGCGGGCGCAAGGTCCCGTTCGTGGCGCTCATCCTCCCGGGGCTCGTCGGGTTCCTGCTCGCGGCGATCACCGAGGACGGCGCGACGATGATCAACATCGCCGTGTTCGGCGCGACGGTCTCCTACGTCCTGATGAACCTGTCGCACATCGTGCTGCGGCGGCGCGAGCCCGACCTCGAGCGACCGTACCGGACGCCCGGCGGGACGCTGACGTCCGGCGTGGCGCTCGTCCTGGCCGCGCTCGCGGTCGTGGCGACGTTCCTGGTCGACGAGCAGGCGGCGCTGATCACGCTGGGCGTCTACGCGATCGCCGCGCTCTACTTCTTCGTCTACTCACGGCACCACCTCGTGTCCTCGGCGCCCGAGGAGGAGTTCGCCGCCATCGAGAGCGCCGAACGGGAGCTCACTGGGGCATGACCCTCGACGAACTGCGCGCGGCCGTGGCCGCCGGAACGGTGGACACCGTCCTGCTGGCGTTCTGCGACATGCAGGGCCGGCTGCAGGGCAAGCGACTCGTCGCCGACCACTTCCTCGACGACGTCGTGGCGCACGGCGCGGAAGGCTGCAACTACCTGCTGGCCGTCGACGTCGACATGAACACCGTGGAGGGCTACGCGATGTCCTCGTGGTCCACCGGCTACGGCGACTTCGCGCTCAAGCCGGACCTGGCCACGCTGCGCCCCGTGCCGTGGCACGAGGGGACGGCCATGTGCATGGCCGACATCGCGTGGCACGACGACACCGACGTCGTCGCGTCCCCGCGCCAGATCCTGCGCCGGCAGCTCGCCCGCCTGTCCGAGCGCGGCTGGACCGCGCTGGCCGCCACGGAGCTCGAGTTCATCGTGTTCCGCGACACGTACGAGGCGGCCTGGAGGAAGGCCTATCGCGACCTCGAGCCGGCCAACTACTACAACGTCGACTACTCCATGCTCGGCACGTCGCGGGTGGAGCCCCTGATCGGCCGGATCCGGCGCGAGATGGCGCGCGCCGGCCTGCGCGTCGAGAACTCCAAGGGCGAGTGCAACTTCGGCCAGCACGAGATCAACTTCACCTACGAGGACGCGCTCGGCGCCGCCGACACCCACACGATCTACAAGAACGCCGCGAAGGAGATCGCCAGCCAGGAGGGCATGGCCATCACCTACATGGCCAAGTACGACGAGCGCGAGGGCAACTCGTGCCACATCCACCTGTCGCTGCGCGAGCAGGACGGCGGGATCCTGTTCGGCGACCGGCCCGAGCTGTTCGACCGCTTCGTGGCGGGCCAGCTCGCCTGCCTGCGCGAGCTCACCCTGTTCCTCGCGCCCAACGTGAACTCCTACAAGCGCTACGCGGAGGGCTCGTTCGCGCCGACGGCGGTCGCCTGGGGCAAGGACAACCGCACGTGCTCGCTGCGCGTCGTCGGGCACGGGCCCGGGCTGCGGGTCGAGAACCGGGTGCCCGGCGGCGACGTGAACCCGTATCTCGCGCTGGCGGCGATGATCGCCTCGGGCCTGCACGGGATCGACGCCGAGCTCGAGCTCGAGCCGGCGTACGAGGGCAACGCCTACACCGCGGACAAGCCGCGCGTCCCGGCCACCCTCCGCGATGCGCGCGACCTGTTCGCCGGCAGCGACGTGGCGCGCGAGGCGTTCGGCGAGGACGTCGTCGCGCACTACCTCAACAACGCGGACGTCGAGCTGCGCGCGTTCGAGTCGGCCGTCACCGACTGGGAGCGCTTCCGCGGGTTCGAGCGGCTGTGAGGCCGCGATAGCCGTGGCCGCGCTGTCCGTCGAGGCCGTCTTCTCGCCCGTCCAGTCGCAGACCGCCTACGAGGAGACGCTCGAGCGGCTCGGCACGGCGATCAAGCTGGGCCTGCTCGAGCCGGGCGCCCGGCTGCCGGCCGAGCGGGAGCTGTGCCGGCAGCTCGGCATCTCCCGGTCGACCCTGCGCCAGGCGCTCACCACGCTCGTGCAGAGCGGGCACCTGCACGCCACGCGGGGCCGCAAGGGCGGGACGTTCGTGGCGGAGTCGCCGCCGCCGGCCGACGCGCCCACGACCGAGCTGCTGGCCGGCTGGCGCGACGTGTGCGACCAGCGGCTCGCCGTCGAGCTGGCCATCGCCGTGCTCGCCGCCGAGCGCGCCGAGCCCGGCGCCCTGGTGCCGCTCGACGAGCTCGTGGCGGCGATGAGTGGCTCGCTCGAGGATTTCGCCGCGTTCCGCCAGGCCGACGTGCGCTGGCACATCGGGCTCGCCGAGGCGACCGGCAGCCAGCGGCTCGTCACCGCGATGGCCGAGGCGCAGGGGCAGATGAGCGACCTGATCCACTTCATCGCGCACCCGCCGGAGCTGCTGGCCTGGAGCAACCAGCAGCACGCGCGGATGCTGGCCGACGTGCGCCGGGGTGACCCCGAGCGGGTGATGCGGACGATGTTCGAGCACCTCAAGGGCACCGAGCACGTGCTGGCCGGCCTGCTGCCGTCGGTCGAGTGAGGCTGGACCTCCGGGCGCTTGACTTCCGTCCTCCCCCATCCGTAGATTCGCGCCCAATGGGTCGGGGAGCAGACCTTTACCGAGGAGAGTGCACCGCATGAGCACGACCGCGCCGGGCCGCGACGAGCAGCGGCTCGCCGAGCTGGGCTACTCGCAGGATCTCAACCGGGCGTGGAGCGGGTTCTCCAACTTCGCGATCTCGTTCACGATCATCTCGATCCTGGCGGGCTGCTTCACGACGTACGGC
Organism: uncultured Solirubrobacteraceae bacterium; assembly: GCA_963827335.1. GTDB lineage: Bacteria > Actinomycetota > Thermoleophilia > Solirubrobacterales > Solirubrobacteraceae > DASQMT01. Next base: position 10,934 of record CAWHAP010000014.1, on the reverse strand, counting down.
CAGGCGTGGAACAACGGCGGCCCGATCGCGATCTCGATCGGCTGGCCGCTGATCTCCTGCATGATCCTGCTCGTCGCCTTCTGCATGTCCGAGCTGGTCTCGGCGTATCCGACCGCGGGCGGCATCTACTGGTGGGCGAGCGAGCTGGGCGGCGCCGCCTGGGGCTGGTTCACCGGCTGGTTCAACCTCGTCGGCCTCGTCGCCGTCGTCGCCTCCGTCGACTACGGCTGCGCGACGTTCATCTCCGCGCTGCTGAACCTGTGGAGCGTCGACCTCGGCATCGTCAACTTCGCCGACGGCGCCTCGCTCGGCGACGTGTTCCTCGTCTTCGCCGCTGGTGCTCGCGCTGCACGCGCTCGTCAACATCTACTCGTCGCACCTCGTGGCGCTGTTCAACAACGTGTCGGTGTGGTGGCACGTGGCCGGCGTCGCGGTGATCCTCGTGATCCTCATCGTCGGCCCCGAGACCACCACCAGAGCTTCTCGTTCGTGTTCACCGACACGATCAACAACTCGGGCTTCGGCGAGGGCGGCATGTTCTGGTTCTACGTGCTGCCGCTCGGGTTCCTGCTGACGCAGTACACGATCACGGGATTCGACGCCTCCGCGCACATCTCCGAGGAGACGCACGGCGCGGAGGAGGCCGCGCCCGAAGGGCGTCTGGCGCTCCGTCTTCTACTCCGCGCTGATCGGCTGGGTGCTGCTGCTCGCGCTCACCTTCGCCGCGAGCGACGTCGGCGCGGTCAACGACGGCGGCGGCGGCTCGCTCGCCATCCTCGACAGCGCGCTGTCGGCGACGGCGGCGGAGATCGTGATCCTCATCTCCTGCATCGGCCAGCTGTTCTGCGGCATGGCCTGCGTGACGAGCGCGTCGCGCATGACGTACGCGTTCTCGCGCGACCGCGCGATCCCGGGCTGGCGCATCTGGACGAGGCTCAACCACAACCACACCCCGGTCGGCGCCGTGCTGTTCGTCGTGGCCTGCGCCCTCGTGATCACCCTGCCGGCGCTCTGGAACGTCGAGGAGGGCATCCCGGTCGCGTTCTTCGCGGTCGTGTCCGTCTGCGTGATCGGCCTCTACATCGCCTACTCGATCCCGATCTACCTGCGCTGGAGGATGCGCGACGCGTTCAAGCCCGGCCCGTGGAACAACGGCCAGAAGTACCGCTGGATGAACCTCGTGGCGACGATCTGGGTCGGGCATCATCACCGTCATCTTCTGCCTGCCGTTCACGCCGGCCGGCGTGCCGTGGAGCGACGAGTTCGTCGTGGAGCTCGGTCAACTACGCCCCGCTCACGGTCGGCGGGCTGATGCTCGCGGTCGGCATCTGGTGGCTCGTCAGCGCGCGCCACACCTTCACCGGGTCCGGTGCGGAACGTGAGCTTCGAGGGCGAGGGCTCGGCGTCGCCCCACGAGCCCGCGGAGCCGGCAGAGCCCACCCCGGCATAGTGGGGGCGCCGGTGATCGGGCTCTGCGCCGCGCTGGAGCGCGCGCGCTGGGCCGCCTGGGACCAGCAGGCCGTGCTGCTCCCCCGCAACTACGTCGACGCCGTGCAGTCCGCCGGCGGGATCGCGCTCATGCTGCCGCCCGATCCCGCCGCGGTCGACGATCCCGACCGCCTGCTCGACCTGGTCGACGGGCTGCTGCTGGCGGGCGGCGCCGACATGGACCCCGCGACCTACGGCGCCGAGCCGCACCCCCTGACGGTCGGCTCGGTGCCGGAGCGCGACGCCTTCGAGCTCGCGCTCGCCGCCCGCGCGATGGAGCGCGACCTGCCGTTCCTCGGCATCTGCCGCGGCATGCAGGTGATGAACGTTGCGCGCGGCGGCACGCTCAACCAGCACCTGCCCGACGACCTCGGCCACGAGGACCACCGGCGCACGCCCGGCTCCTTCGACAACGCCGACCACGACGTGCGGCTGGCCGCCGGCTCGCTCGCCGCCCGGACCGCCCACGAGGAGCTGCACGGGACCAAGTCGCACCACCACCAGGGCGTGGAGCGGATCGGCGAGGGCCTGACGGTGACCGGCTGGGCGACGATCGACGACCTGCCCGAGGCGCTCGAGCTGGAGGAGAACCGGTTCACGCTCGGCGTGCAGTGGCATCCCGAGGCCGACGAGACCTCGCCGCTGATCGCCGCGCTCGTGGCGCAGGCGCGGGCCTACCGAGAGGAGCGCGTGGCGTGACGCTCGCCGTGCTCGAGCCGGCCACCGAGGCCGTGCTCGCCGAGATCCCGCGCGCCGGCCCCGAGGAGGCCGACGCCGCGGTCGCGCGCGCGAAGGCCGCCTATCCGGCTTGGCGCGCGATCGCGCCGCCCGACCGGGCGCGGCTCCTGCACCGCCTGGCCGACACGCTCGCGGACGCGCAGGAGTCGCTCGCCGTGCTCGAGGCCCGCAACGCGGGCAAGCCGATCGGCGACGCGCGCGGCGAGATGGGCATGGTCGTCGACACGTTCCGCTTCTACGCCGGCGCCGTCGAGCGCACGCTCGGGGACACGATCCCCGTCGCCGGCGGCGTCGCGATGACGTTCCGCGAGCCGCTCGGCGTGGTCGCGCTGATCACGCCGTGGAACTTCCCGCTCACGATCGCCTCGTGGAAGCTCGCGCCGTGCCTCGCCGCCGGCAACACCGTCGTGCTCAAGCCGGCCGAGCTGACGCCGCTCACCGCGCTGGAGTTCGAGCGGCTCGCGCTCGCCGCGGGCCTCCCGGAGGGCGTCGTGAACGTCGTCGCCGGCCCGGGCTCGACGTGCGGCGCGCGCCTCGTCGAGCATCCCGATGTGGCCAAGGTCGCCTTCACGGGCTCGACGGAGGTGGGCCGCCGGATCGCCGAGGGCGCCGCGCGCACGATCAAGCGCGTCACGCTGGAGCTGGGCGGCAAGTCGCCCAACCTCGTGTTCGCCGACGCCGACGTGCAGGCCGCGGCCGCCGCCGCGCCGTGGGCGGTGTTCGGCAACGCCGGACAGGACTGCTGCGCGCGCTCGCGCATCCTCGTCGAGGCGTCCGTGCTCGACGAGTTCATGGACGCGCTGCGCGGCGTGGTCGAGGGGATCAGGGTCGGCGACCCGCTCGACGAGGCGACGCAGATGGGCCCGCTGATCTCGGCCGGCCAGCGGGAGACCGTCGCCTCCTACGTGCCCGACGGCGCGCCCGTCGCCGTGCGCGGGAGCGCGCCGGACGGTCCCGGCTTCTGGTACCCGCCGACGGTGCTCGCGCCCGTCGACCCGTCCGACCGCGCCGTGCGGGAGGAGATCTTCGGCCCGGTCGCGTGCGTGATCCCCTTCCGCGACGAGGCGGACGCGGTCGCGGGGGGGTGCGAAAACGTTGTGGAGTACGGGAACGACTTCGTCTATTACGACAAGCGCTGCCGGAACGTTTACAGTGACAGAGACAGTGGACGGATGTACAAGTTCTGCAGGTACTGGCGTAGCTGCTCCTAAGCCATTCCTTCTGCACCGGGAGTTACCGTCGTCAATAGCTGTGGCAGTTCACTCTTAACCGCGACAGGAGTTACCGGAACATTGTTATGGAGCAACGGATCAACGGCAACATCTATCACGGTTAGCACTCCGGCAACATATACGGTCACACAAACTGTAAACGGCTGTACCAGTTCCGCTGGTAGCGGTACGGCTGCGCCAACCGGTACCGCTTGCTGTGCCGACGGTATCGGTAATTAATAATTGCGGTAATTCCGTACTGACAGCATCTGGATTTACGGGCTCACTAGTATGGAGCAATGGAGCTATAACATCATCGATTACAGTATCAACCGCCGGAACATATACGGTGACCCAAACAATAAACGGATGTACCAGTGCTGCCGGTAGCGGAGTAACTGCACCGGTAATCGACACCTGTCACACCGGGTGTAACAGTGACTAATAATTGTGGCAATTCAGTATTAACCGCTACCGGAACAACAGGAACGCTTACTGTGGAAGTAACGGGGGCAACGACTACGTCTATTCGACAGTAGCACGGCCGGAACGTTTACACCGTTCGACAGAGACCATTAGCGGATGCACCAGTTCCTGCCGGTAGCTGGCATAGCAGCTCCTAAAGCCATTCCATCTGCACCAGGAGTTACAGTCGTAAATAGTTGCGGCAGTTCAGGTATTAACTGCGACAGGAGTTACCGGAACATTGTTATGGAGCAATGGACGAAACGATGGCGCGGCGCTTCTGGAAAGGGGATACGGCGATCGACAAGCGGCTTCGGTTCTACTACGACAAGAATCCCGGCCGCTGGCTCACCATCGTCGGTGTGGTCCGGGACGTGCGCTATCGCGGTCGACTCATGGAGCCGGCGCCGCAGGTCTTCGTCCCCGGCGAGCAACCCTGTACAGGCCGCACGACGAATCGATCTCCGTCGTCGTCAGGACGACGGGGATTCCAGCCGCGCTGGAAAGGACGATACGGTCACGCATTCGGGAGGTTGACGGCACGTTGGCGATTCTCAAGCTCGGGCCGATGGAGCGGGCGCTCGAGGAGGAGGTCGCGGCACCCCGTATCTACACGCTGCTGCTTGGCGTCTTTGCGGCCATCGCGCTGGCGATTGCCACGGCCGGCATCTATGGCTCGAGCGCCTACGCGGTCGCCTGCCGGACACGCGAGATTGGGATTAGGCTGGCGATGGGGGCCTCACCGGGACAAATACTCGGCTCCGTCCTGCGGAGCGGGGTGACCCCGAGCGCGGTCGGCGTCGGTATCGGCCTGGCGGGGGCGCTGGCCTTGAGGAATGTGGTGGCCGGCTTCCTCTACGGCATCACCGCGCTGGATGTGCCGACGTTCATCACCGTCGCGCTGCTCTTCGCCCTTGTCTCGTTCGCGGCCGCGGCCATCCCGGCACGCCGCGCCGCGCGGATCGAGCCCACCGTCGCCCTGCGATACGACTAGCCAAATCGGCCGGCGTTTTGCCCCCACGGTTAGCGGATGCTGTGCGCTGGCCGGCGATGGCGTCCCGGCGCCGGACGCCATCCCGCGTGCGGCATCCTATCCGTTCGTCGAATACCCTGCATTCGTGAGCGGCAGCGGCCTGGTGCGATTCTTGATGGCGGGCATGCCGGCGAACGTCTGGCCGCTGGCGTGCCCGGTTGGTATCGTCGGCAGCCCGGATCCCGCAGTTGGCGCCGTCGCCAGGAGGAGTGGCTCCAGAGATGCGGCTGAATCAGCGGCTCGAGGAAACGCGCGATGACCTGCGCCAGGCCGTCCGCCAGCTGATTGCGGCGCCCCGGCTTCACCGCCGTGGCGACGCTCACCCTGGCGCTGGGCGTCGGCGTCAACAGCGCCATCTTCGCGCTCGCCGACGCGGCGTTGCTGCGGCCGCTCCCGTTCGGCCAGGCCGAGCGCCTGGTATGTTGTGGGAGCGCACCCCGACCCAGGCCAGGTCCGGCGTGTCGCCGCTGAACATGCGCGACTGGAGCCGGCAGAGCCAGTCCTTCGTCGGTATGGCCTACGTGCAGCGCGGCATCGGCGGCGGTCCGTTGCTGACCGCGCCGGACGGGTCGGTCGAGACCGCGGAGCGCCAGAGCACCAGCGTCAACTTCTTCGACGTGCTTCAGGTGACGCCGCTCGTCGGCCGCGGGTTCAGGCCCGAGGACGACGGTCCGTCGCCGCGTTCGGTGGTGCTCGGCGAAGCCGTGTGGCGCCGCCGGTTCGGCGCCGATCCCGCCATCGTCGGCCGCCTGGTTCGGCTGAACGGCCAGCCCCACACGGTGGTGGGCGTCGTCGCCGCCCACGTCCAGTTCGCGAGACCCGCCGAGATTTGGACCCTGTCTCCACAGTTTCCGGACGTCCCCGGCTGCGCGCCATCCGCGCCTTCGACGTCGTCGCGCGACTGAAGCCGGCGTGACGCTGGATGCGGCCCGTGCCGACCTGGACGTCGATCGCCGGTCGGCTGGCGCAGTGACTATCCTGAGAGAACAAGGGGTCGGGGGCCGTCATCGAGCCGATCCGCGCCGGCATCGTCGGGAGCGACCTGCAGACGACCTCGCTGTTCCTCCTCGGTGTCGTGGGCTTCGTGCTGCTCCTGTGCTGCGCCAACGTGGCCAACCTGCTGCTCGCGCGGGCGACGGCGCGCGCCCGTGAGATTGCCGTCGTTCCGCTCTCGGCGCCGAGCGCGGACGCATCGTCCGGCAACTGCTGACCGAGAGCCTGGTGCTCGCGGCGCTGGGCGGCATGGCCGGTGTCGCCGTCGGCGCCGCGATCCTCGAGGCGGCGCCGGCGCTGATTCCGTCGGGCCTGCTGCCGGCTGCGGTGACGCCCGTCCTCGACGCGCGCGTCGTGCTCTTCGGCCTGGCGGCGGCGCTGGGCGTGGGCGTCGTCTTCGGTCTGGTCCCGGCGTGGCAGGCGACGCCACGTCGCTCACCGACGTGATGGCGCCGAGAGCCGCTCGGTGACGTCGAACGGCAGCCGGCTCGCAGGCTGCTCGTGTCCGGCGAGGTGGCGGCGGCGGTCATGCTGCTGTGCGGCGCCGGCCTGCTGCTGCAGACGCTGTTGACGCTGGTGGGCGGCGATCCCGGTTACCGATCGGCCAGCGAATCGGTCCTGACGCTCGATTTCAGCGTGCCCACCGGCCGACCTCGCGCTACCCCACCCCCGAAGCGCTGGACCAGTTCTACACGCGGTGACGCGCGACGTCACCGCGCTGCCCGACGTGCGCCGCGTCGGTTGGGCGTCCAGCCTGCCCTACGGCACCAGCGAGCTCGGGCGATGGTCGTCGACATCGCCGGCGATCCGCTGGTCGAGACGCGCGATCGCCCGACGGCCGAATTCACCGCGGCCGACCCGGGCTACTTCGCCACGCTCGACCTTCCGATCGTGAAAGGCCGCGGCTTCACCGACGCGCGACACGTTGAGCGGCCGCGGTGTGCCTCGTCAACGAGGCGTTCGTACGCCGGCACTTCGCCGGCCGCGACCCGATTGGCGCGCGGCTGGTCCCTCAGCGGCGGCGGACCAGCCGTCCGCACCTCCGCCAGATTGTCGGCGTCGCGCGGCAGACCAGCGGCGAACCCGATGCGCCGGAGGCGCTGCTGCAGGTCTACGTGCCCCTGGCGCAGCATCCGACCGGGGATGTCTACATGGTGGTGCAGCCGTCGGCGGGCGCCGCGGAGTCGTTGACGCCGCTGATCCGCCGCGCTGTCGCGCGCCATCGATCCGGACCTCCCGGTGCGGCGCGACCGGACGCTGGAAACGCTGTCCATCCAGTCGACCGCCGGCTACCGCTTCCGGGCCACGATGGTCGGGACCTTCGCGGCGCTGGCGCTGGTGCTGGCGATGGTCGGCGTCTTCGGCGTGCTCGCCTACGCCGTGCAGCAGCGGCAGCGTGAGATTGGCGTGCGCATGGCGCTCGGTGCGACCAGCGGCGCGCGTGATGTGGCCGGTGTTTCGCGACGCGGGCGCGATGATGGCGACCGGCGCCGTCGTCGGCGTGGTGCTGGCGGGACTGTCAGGGCAGCTGATCGCGACGTTCCTGTTCGGCGTCGATCCGCTCGATCCGCTGACCTTCGCCGAGCGTCGCCGGTCGTGATCGTGTTCACGGCGCTCGTCGCCGCCGCCGCGCCGGCCTGGCGCGCCAGCCGCATCTACCCGTGGTCGCGTTTCGTCACGACGGCTGACGCGGCGAGACGCGCTCCGCGTCGGTTGACTGGCCACGCCTGTCTACCTAATATCTGTTCATGACAGGATCTACATCCTAGCCCTCTTTCGTGCGAGCTTAAGCGCGGCCTGGCGGAGTCTCTGATCCTCTCGCCCCTCGACGCGCGACCGCGTCACGGCTACGAGCTGGGGAAACCGAATCACGCCCGCTCGGGTGGGCAGCTGACCTTCCACATCGATTCGCTCTATCCCTGCCCTATTGCCTCGAGGAGCGCGGCTGGATTAAGGGCACCGGGGTCGAACAGGCCGGCGAGCGGCGCCGCCGCTTCTAGAAGGTGATGGCGGAGGGGCGCGGGTCCTGGTGGAGCAGAGAAGATGTGGGCGGCCTTCGTCGAGGCCGTGCGCCGCGTTACCGGGAGACGACCCGCCGACTGCGCGACGCGACGTGCGCGCAGTTGTCGTCGGGCGTCTCGCCGCCGGATCATCGTTGACCTGGCGCGACGGGATTCGGCGGCGACGGGCGGCGCTCTCCGTGACGGTGGCCTGCTCGAACGCGTGGGCCAGCTGCAGCACGCTCCACTCGTCGCGATGACGGCCGACGATCTGCAGCCCGACCGGCAGCCCGCTGGCGGTGAACCCGCCGGGCACCGAGATCGCCGGATTCGCCATCAACGTGATGTACCAGCACGAGCGCATCCAGTCGATGTAGGTGGCCATCGCCGTGCCGGCGATCTCGGTCGGATACGGCGTGTCGACGTCGAACGGCGCCACCTGCGTCACCGGCAGGACGAAGTACTCGTAGCGCTCGAAGAACTGCGCGGCTCTGCTCGTACATCCGCGCCTGCCGCGCCAGCGCGCGGCCGACGTCGGCGCCGCGTGACCCGCTCCGCCTGCGCCACCTCGTACTTGATCGTGTCCTTCACCCACTCCGGCCGCTGCTCGCACGAGCGGCGCGTACTGCGGATGGTTGGCGACGTAGCGCAGCACCGGGAACGCCTCGTCGACGCCGGCGAAGTCCGGCTCCGCCTCCTCGACGATGCAGCCCAGATCCTCGAAGACCTTGCGATTGGCGTCGACGACGCGGCGGATCTCGGGCTCGAACGGGATGCCGCCCAGCCCGTGCCACCAGGCCACGCGCACGCCCTTGAAGTCGCGTCCGAGCGGCGCGCGGAAGCGCGCCGGGTCCTCGTCGATCGACAGCGGACTGCGCGGGTTCGGGCCCGGCGATCGCGCTGAGAAACAGCGCGACGTCGGCGACGGTGCGCGCGATCGGCCCGGCACCGAGAGCGGCGACCACGACGCGGCGTCGCTCGGCGACGCGGCCGGGCGACGGACGCAAGCCGACGACGTTGCAGAACGCGGCCGGATTGCGCAGCGAGCCGCCGGTGTCGCTGCCGTCGGCGATCGGCACCATGCCGCGCGGCCAGCGCCGCCGCGGCGCCGCCGCTGCTGCCGCCGCACGTCTTCGTCAGGTCGTACGGATTGCGCGTCGCGCCGAAGACCGCATTGAACGTCTGCGAGCCGGCGCCGAACTCCGGCGTGTTCGTCTTGCCGAACGGTGATGGCGCCGGCGGCGCGGATCCGCGTCACGATCAGCGCGTCGCGCGTCGGCACGTTGTCGCGGTAGAACGGCGAGCCGCGCGTCGTGCGGATGCCGGCGGTGTCGACGAGATCCTTGTGCGCCACCGGCAGACCGTGCAGCACGCCGAGCGGCCCGCCGCGCGCGTCGCCTCGTCGGCCTTGGCCGCGTCGGCCATCGCCCGCTCGGCGACCAGCGTGACGATGGCGTTGACCTTCGGGTTGACGCGCTCGATCTGCGCCAGGTGCGCGGCCATCACTTCGCGCGCCGACACCTGCTTGCGGGCGAGCCGCGCCGCCAGTTCGACGGCGCCCAGCTCGCACAGCTCCGACCGTCCCGGCGACGCCTGCGCGGCGGTCGTCGCGGCGGCGAGCGACGGATCGGATGCGGCGTAAGCGCCCCCGCCGGCGAGCGTGACGCCGAAGTGTCGGCGGCTGATTCGCGCGCCGGCGTTGTCCACGACGCGCAACGATTGCCATCGCTCATATCCCTCCTCACGTGAACGCCAAGCGTCACCCCGATTCCTTCCTGTGCCGCCGCCGAAAAGAGCATCGCGCGGCACGTCGCGGTGCTGTCGGCCCGGCCGAAGCCGGGCCCTACGCGATTGGGCCGGGCGTCACGACCCGCGTGGGTTCGCGAGAGCCGAGCGCCGGAAGCCGAGAGCCGCGCGCGTAGGGCCCGGCTTTCAGCCGGGCCGGACCCGTAGGGCCCTGGCTTCAGCCGGGCCGGACCCAATGGCACGCGCCCTCCCGCGGTGAGGGCCTCGGGCGCCGGCTGTCGCATACTCATCGTCGAGTTCGCCGCCGGTCGCCGAGTCCGGCGATGCGGGAGGCGCAGACTCTCGAGAACGGAGACACACGCATGCGGCATCTGACTCTCGGCGCCCTCGCCTGCCTGGCCCTGGTCACGGGTCCCACGGCGCAGGCTCAGACCAACGACCCTCAAGTCGTGGCGCCCATCAACGCCTTTGTCGAGGCGTTCAACAAGGGCGACGTGGCCGGCGCCGCAGCGACGCATGCGGCCGGGGCCGACCTCGTCATCTCGACGATATTCCCCCCGTTCCTCGGCGGGGTGCCAAGGCGGTAGAGGCCTGGGCCGGGGATCTGGAAAGCGATGCGAAGCGGCGCGGGATCACCGAGCCGCACGTCGCGCTCGGAAAAGCGACGCGGATCGAGAGCGACGGCGCCGGCGCCTACGTCATCGTCCCCTCGGTCTATACGTTCAAGGAGAAGGGCGTGGCGATGCGCGAAGCCGCGCAGATGACCTTCGCCCTGAAGAAGGGGCCCGCCGGTTGGCTGATCCACGGCTGGACCTGGACCGGTCCCAAGCCGCAGCAGGCTTCGGGACCGGCCAAGCCGTAGCCCAGCGCGTGGGCGCGGCTCGCGCTAGCTCGCCGCTGGCGTGAGCCGCGACCGCACGATCAGGTGCAGCGGGTCGCGTGCGTAGTTCTTCAGCAGCTGATCGCGGGCGATGGCGGCGCTGGCCGTCTCGCCGGCTTTCTCGGCGGCGACGATGCCCTGCCATTTGCACAGCTCGTCCTCGATTGAGCACTGATTGAAATGCCCGCGCGCGCCGGCAGCGTCACCCTTGGCGACGGCCAGCACGCCGCGGCCGTAGTGCATCGCCGACTGCGCGAAGGCGTCGTCGGTCGCCGCCGCGGCGACGGCATCGAGGTCCGCGGACGTTTGGCGACGGCGGCCACGTTGCCCATCCCGCCCTCGGCGGTGATCTTCGCGACGAGCGCCTGGCGGCGCAGATT
>CAWHAP010000013.1:0-273192 GCA_963827335.1 uncultured Solirubrobacteraceae bacterium | reverse complement strand
AGGCGGCGATCCTCAACCTGCTCGCCGAGCTGCAGGCGGAGAAGGGCGTCGCCTACCTGTTCATCTCGCACGACCTCGGCGTCGTGCGCTACCTGTCGGACCGGATCGCGGTCCTCTACCTCGGGCGCCTGATGGAGCTCGGGGAGGCCGGCACGGTGTTCGGCCCGCCGCAGCACCCGTACACGGAGGCGCTGCTCTCCGCCGTCCCCAACGAGGACGGCACGGAGCGGGCGCGGATCCGGCTCGAGGGCGACATCCCGAGCCACGCCGACCCGCCGTCGGGCTGCGTCTTCCACACGCGCTGCCCGCGCTACATCGGCGACATCTGCAAGACCGAGGAGCCCGACCTCAAGGAGGTCGAGCCCGGCCACTTCTGGCGCTGCCACTACTCCGTCGACGACCTGCGCGAGCTGCAGAAGACGCCGCCGGGCGAGAAGCCCGCGATCGGGGCGGAGAGCTGAAAGTACGGGCCGCCGTCCTGGACCGGGTCGGCGCCGCCCTCGTGGTCGACGAGCTGGAGCTCGCGCGGCCCGGACCCGGCGAGGTGCGGGTGCGGCTGCACGCGAGCGGCGTCTGCCACTCCGACCTCAACGCCATCGACGGCACCGCGCCGACGCGCTGCCCGGCCGTGCTCGGGCACGAGGGCGCGGGCGTGATCGAGGACGTGGGACCCGGCGCGCCCGGCCTGGCTCCGGGCACGCCCGTCGTGCTCTCCTGGCTGCCGCCGTGCGGCGCCTGCGAGCACTGCCTGCGCGACCTGCCGCACCTGTGCGCGGCGGCCTGGGAGGCGATGGACGCCGGCGGCCTGCTCGACGGGACCTCGCGGCTGTCGCGCGGCGGCGAGCCGGTGTTCCACTACTCGCTGCTCTCCGCGTTCGCCGAGCGCGCCGTGGTGCCCGCCGCCTGCTGCGTCCCGATCCCCGCGGGCGTGCCGTGGGACGTCGCGGCGATCGTCGGCTGCGCGGTGACGACGGGCACCGGCGCGGTGTGGCGCACCGCGGGCGTACGGCCGGGCGACCGCGTCGCGGTGCTCGGCTGCGGCGGGGTCGGCATGAGCGCCGTGCTCGGCGCGGTCGCGGTGTCGGCCGACCCGGTGATCGCCGTCGACGTGTCGGAGGCCAAGCTCGAGGCGGCGCTGGCCCTCGGCGCGAGCCACGCGGTCCCCTGGGCGGGGGACCCGGAGGCGACGGCGGCCGCGGTGCTCGAGGCGAGCGGCGGCGGCGTCGACTACGCGATCGAGGCGACCGGCCGGCCCGAGGCGGCGCGCTGCGCGTTCCTCTCCACCCGCGCGCGCGGGGCGGCGGTGCTCGTCGGGATCCCGCGCGCGGACGCGGAGCTGCAGCTGCCGGCGCTCTCGATCCCGCGCATGGAGCGCCGCGTCCTCGGCTCGATCTACGGCTCGGCGCGGCCCGCGCGCGACTTCGCGGCGCTGCTCTCGCTGCACCGCCGCGGGCGCCTGCCGCTCGACCGGCTGATCACGGCGCGGCTGCCGCTCGAGGCGGTCGCGGAGGGCTTCGACCTGCTGCGCGGCGGCGCGGCGCTGAAGGTGGTGCTGGAGACGTGAGCGCGGCGGACCTGGACGGGCGGATCGGCGAGGCCTGGGCCGGCGAGGTCCCGGACGGCAGTCACATCAACGTCGTCGTGGCGCGCCGCGGCTCGCCCACGGCGGCGGCCGCGGCGGGCGTGCTCGCGAGCCCGCGGCCGGGCCACGCGCCGTTCCTCGTCTGCCCGACCGGCGGCGGGGAGATCGTGCGGCCGGCGACGATCGTCGTGAACAAGTCGACGATCGACGGCGACCGGCTCGGCCGGATCACCTGGGGCGCCGCGCAGCTCGGGATCGCGCAGGGCGTGCTGGACGCGCTCGCCGACGGCACGCTCGACCCCGCCGACGCCGGCGAGCTGGTCCTGCTCGTCGCGCTCTGGGTCGACCCCGACGCGGGCGACGAGGCCGCGGTGCGCGCGGCGAACCGCGAGGCGATGCGCGCGGCGCTGGCCGACGCGGTGGCGCCGGTCACGGCCGAGTCCGTGCGCGAGCTGGTCGCGCGCCGCGAGGACGTGGGCAACGCGTTCTACGGCAGCGGCTGATGCGGATCGCGTCGGTCGAGGTCCGCCGGTACGCGCGGCCGATCGACCCGCCGTTCCACGCGGCATGGGATCCCGTGCCGCGCACGGTCGCGGAGGCCGAGCTCTGCATCGTGCGCGACGAGGACGGCCGCGCCGGCTACGCGAGCGGCGACCGGCTGCCCGATGCGGCGCTGCTGGCGCAGCTGCTGACGGGTCTGGACCCGCGCCGCACCGAGGTCGTCCGCGAGCTGTGCGAGACGGTCGACTTCCACGGCGCGCGGCCGTGGATCGCCGAGGTCGCGGTGTGGGATCTCGCGGCGCGCGCGCTCGGGGAGCCGTTGTGGCGCCTGCTCGGCGGCCGCTCGGAGCGGCTGCTCGCCTACGCGTCGAGCGGCGAGCTCGTCGCGCCGGACGAGCGGGCACGGCGCGTCGCCGCCCTGGCCGGCGCGGGCGTGCGCGCGGTCAAGCTGCGCTTCCACCACGCCGACTGGCGCGACGACGTCGCGGTCGTGGAGGCCGTGCGCGACGCGGTCGGCGGCGGCGTCGAGCTGATGGTCGACGCCAACCAGGGCTGGCGCATGGCCGGCGACCGCTCGGCGCGCTGGGACGTCGCGACCGCCGCGCAGTGCGCGCGGGCGCTCGAGCCGCTCGGCGTGTACTGGCTGGAGGAGCCGCTGCGGACCGACGACGTCGAGGGCTACGCGTCGCTACGGGGCCTGACCTCGCTGCGGATCGCGGCGGGCGAGATGGTGCGCAGCGCAGCCGAGGCGCGCGACCTGCTGGTGCGCGGCGGCGTCGACGTGGTCCAGCCCGACGTCGTGCTCTCCGGCGGCATCGGCGGATGCCGGCGGATCGCCGCGGTCGCGGATCTCTGCGGCCGCGCCTTCTCCCCGCACACCTGGTCCAACGGCCTCGGCCTCGTGGCCAACCTGCACGTCGCGCTCGCCGTCTCGACCTGCCCGTACGTGGAGGTCCCGTACGACCCGCCGGCCTGGACGACCGCGCAGCGCGACTGGCTGCTCCCCGCCCCGGTCGAGATCGCCGCCGACGGGACGATCGCCCCGCCGGCCGGACCGGGGCTCGGCGTCGAGCCGGACCTCGAGGCGCTCGAGCGCTGGCGGGTCGCGTGATGCAGATCCGGGCCGCCGTGCTGCACGCGGCGGGCCGGCCGCTGTCGGTCGAGCCGGTCGAGCTCGACGGGCCGCGCGCCGGCGAGGTGCTCGTGCGCGTCGCGGCCGCGGGCGTCTGCCACACCGACCTGCACCTCGCCGACGGCCACCTCGGCGACGGCCGCTGGCCGGTCGTGCTCGGGCACGAGGGCGCGGGGGTGGTCGAGGCGGTCGGCGCCGGCGTCACCGCCGTCGCGCCGGGGGACCGGGTGGCGTTCTGCTTCGTCCCCAGCTGCCTGCACTGCCGCGCCTGCCGCGCCGGGCGCTTCAACCTCTGCGAGACCGTCCTCCCCCACGCGTGGGCGGGCACCCTGCTCGACGGGACCTCGCGGCTGCGGCTGCGCGACGGCGCCCCGCTCCAGCACTTCAACTTCGTGTCCTGCTTCGCCGAGCGCTGCGTCCTCCCGGAGGCGAGCGCGGTCCCGCTGCCGGACGGGCTGCCGCTGTGGCAGGCGGCGCTCGTGGGCTGCGCGGTGGTCACGGGCGTGGGCGCCGTGACGAACGCCGCGCGGGTCGCCGCCGGCGACACCGTCTGCGTGCTCGGCTGCGGCGGCGTCGGCCTGCAGATCGTCGCCGCCGCGGCGCTCGCCGGCGCGGCGCGCGTGGTCGCCGTCGACCGCGACGCCGGCAAGCTCGCGCTCGCGCGCGGCCGCGGCGCGACCGACACGGTCGACGCGCGCGCCGGCGACGCGGCCGCCGCCGTGCTCGCGCTCGTGCCCGGCGGCGTGGACCACGCGTTCGAGGCGATCGGCCGCGCCGACACGATCCGCCAGGCCTGGGACGTCCTGCGCCCGGGCGCGACGGCCATCGTCGTCGGCATCGCCCCGCTCGGCACCGAGGTCGCGCTGCCCGCGCTCGAGCTGCTGTCCGAGAAGGGGCTGCGCGGCTCCTACTACGGCTCCGCCCACCCGGCGCGGGAGATCGGCCGGCTCGCCGCGCTCGTCGCCGGCGGCGGGCTGCCGCTCGCCGACGTCGTCACGCACACGTGCGACCTCGACGGGGTCGAGGCGGCGCTCGGCCGCCTGCGGGCCGGCGAGGGCGCCCGGACGGTCGCGATCCTCGACCCGGCCGAGGCGCCCTGAGTCAGCCGCCGCCGAGCGCCGGGCGGCGGTGCTCGCGCCCCAGCCGGCTGAGCGCCAGCGCCAGCAGGGCCATGCACCCGGCGAGCACGACCGCCACGAGGAGGACGCGGGGGTAGCCGCCGTCGCGCGTCGGGTTCATGAACGGGTACGGGTACCAGTCGTCCGCGAGCGGGCCGCGCACGAGCGAGTAGGCGAAGTACGTGAGCGGGATGGCCAGCCAGGCGAGCGCCCGGCGCGGATCGACCGGGGCGCGTGCCGCGAGCCACCAGTCGAGCACCATGACCACGGGCATCACGCGATGGATGACGGTGTTGATCCAGGGATCGGTCACCCCGACGCCGACGTCGGCGAGCAGGACGGCGTAGACGATGCCGGTCACGGTCATGCAGAACGTCGCCGCGCCGCGGATCAGCTCGAACCGGCGCGACGTGGGCGCGCTGGCCGCCAGCGCCAGCAGCACGGCGATCGCGAACAGGTTGCTGAGGTTGGTGAAGTAGCTGAAGAAGTTCGCGGGCCGGAAGACGCCGTCCTCGACCGCGTGCGCGATGTTGACCGCGATCGCCGCCGCCGCCAGCAGCGCGAACCCCAGCCGGAGCCCCCGTGCCGCGGCGTCCAACGTCAGGCCGCCGCGCGCGAGCCGCGCAGGAAGTGGGCGATGGCGTCGCCGACGAGCGCGTCGACCTGCTCGGGCGCGACGATGCCGCCGGTGACGAGCGCCGCGATCCCCTGGATCGTCGCGAAGAGGACGAGCCCGACGCGCTCCGGCTCGCCCGGCTCGAGCGCCCCCTCCGCCTGGCCCTGCTCGATCAGCTCGAGCAGGACGCCGAAGGCGCGCTCGGCAGCCGCGTGCAGGGCTCCGGAGTCCTCGCGGTGCTTGCCGGCGAACATCAGCTCGAGCAGCGCCGCGTCGTCGGTCGCGAAGCGCACGTACGCGGCCGCGGTCGCGCGCATGCGCGGCTCGAAGGCGTCGCCGGCGCCGGCGTGCGCGGCCCGCAGCTCCGCGCCGAGGCGCGCGAACCCGCTCTCGGCGAGCGCGTCCAGCAGCGCCTGCCGGTCGGGGAAGTGGCGGCGCGGCGCGCCGTGGCTCACCCCGGCCTCCCGCGCCAGCTCGCGCAGCGAGAGCGCCTGCACCCCGTGGTCGCGCACGGTGCGCTCGGCCAGCTCGAGCAGCGTGGTGCGCAGGTTGCCGTGGTGGTAGGGGCGCCGCGTCATCGCCGCGCATCGTACCGGTTTGGAGTTGCCATTGACAACATAGTGGGCGATGTCTACATTGTTGTCCATGACCACTTGGAGCACCTCCGATCTTCCCGACCTCACCGGACGCACCGCCATCGTCACCGGAGCCAACAGCGGCATCGGCCGCGCCGCCGCCGGCGCGCTCGCGGATGCGGGCGCGCGCGTCGTCCTCGCGGTGCGCGACGCCGCCAAGGGCGCGGCCGCCGCCGCGGCGATGCCCGGCACGACCGAGGTCCGCCCGCTCGACCTCGCCTCGCTGGACTCGATCCGCGCGTTCGCGGACGCCTGGGACGGCGACGTCGACCTCCTGATCAACAACGCGGGCGTGATGGTCCCGCCGCTCACCCGCACCGCCGACGGCTTCGAGCTGCAGCTCGGCACGAACCACCTCGGCCACTTCGCGCTCACCAACCTGCTGCTCGAGCACGTGACGGGCCGCGTCGTCACGGTCTCCTCGACCGGCCATCGCATCGGCGCGATCGACTTCGACGACCTCCAGTGGGAGCGCAAGCGCTACCGGGCATGGCGGGCGTACGGGCAGTCCAAGCTCGCGAACCTGCTGTTCACCTCCGAGCTGCAGCGACGGCTGACCGCCGCGGGCTCCCCCGTCCTGGCCACCGCCGCGCACCCCGGCTACGCCGCGACGAACCTCCAGTTCCACAGCGGCCGGCGGCTCCAGGACCTCGTGTCCGGCCTCGGCAACCGGCTGCTCGCCCAGGACGAGGACGGCGGCGCGCTGCCGACGCTCTACGCGGCGACCGCGGACGTCCCGGGCGACAGCTTCGCCGGGCCGGGCGGGTTCATGGAGCAACGCGGGGCGCCGAAGCTCGTCGGACGCAGCATCGCGGCGCGCGACGCGGCCGTCGCCTACCGGCTGTGGACCGTCTCGGAGGAGCTCACCGGCGTGCGCTTCCCGCTGCCTGTGCCGCTCGCGGGACAGCCGGCGTGATGGCGGGCGCGTGGCGAACGTCAACGGCGGCATTGAGGGGAGCGAGTCCGGGTGGGCGTGCCCCCAACGTCACATCGGCTCGACAATCCGGGCGCCGTGTGACGTTGGGGGCCCATATCCCCCTCAACGTCACATCGGCTCGACGATCCGCACGGCATGTGACGTTGGGGGCGCGACCGCACCCAACCGAACCCGCCTCCTCAGTGCCCGTCGTTGACGTTCGCGGAGGGCCGCCGCTCGCTCACCACGGAAGGCCGCCGCCCAGCGCCGCCGCGACCGCACGGGCTACTGTCTCTCGGATGCACGGGATCAGCCACCTCCTGACGCCCGGGACGCCAGGCTACGCCGCGCTCCGCGTCGGGGCCATGGCGAGCGTCGCCGGGATCGGGCTCGCCGCCCGCCGCCGCACCCGCCGCGCCGAGCCGCCGCCGGACGTCGCGCCCCGCCCCCGGGCGCGCGCGCCGCACCCGCGCAGCAAGAAGAAGCGGTCGCGGCGCCGCCGCTGAGCGCCTCCGGATTCCGGCGCGTCGTCGCATCGGACGAAGGTCCAGCGACTCAAGCCGCGGTATGCGCCGGCCGACGAATGTCGGTGCATGCCGCGCCGCACGTTCCTCCTGTTCCTCGCCCTCTTCCTCGCCCTCGCCGGCGCGCAGCCCGCGGCTGCCGCGACGCGCTACGTGGACGACACCGGGGCGAACGCCGGCGACTGCACCAACCAGGCCGCGCCCTGCCTGACGCTCCAGTACGCGGTGACCCAGGCCTCCGCCGGCGACGCCGTGCAGCTCGCCGCCGGGACCTACGCGGCCGGGGCGGTCATCGACAAGGCGGGCCTGACCATCACGGGCGCCGGCACGGGGCAGACGCAGATCGGCACGACCGCCGGCGTGCCGCGCGCGTTCGATCTCCGCGGCGCGGCCGACGGCGTCACGATCGCCCACCTCCGGCTGGCCGGCCCCTACACGGGCACGGGCGGGATCACGGACCGCAGCGGCGTGCACGTCGGCAACACCGCCGGGCTCGAGGTCGCCGGGCTCACGCTCACCGACCTGGTCATGACCGGCTTCAAGTACGCCGTCGACGTGCGCTACCCGGGCGCGGCGACGGGCTGGACGCTCGACGGCGTCGACACGCGCATCAACGAGTACGGCGCGCGCTTCACGGGGCCGACGACGCAGCTCCACATCACCGGCAGCCACTTCGACTACGCGAACTTCGGCCTCTACGTCGGCCAGACCGGCACGACGCCGCGGACCCCGGGCGTGTTCCGCCACGTCGAGATCGAGGACTCCACGTTCGACGGGACCGCGAGCAAGGGCATCTACGTCGAGCAGGCCGCCGACGTCGACATCCACGACGTGTCCGTCGTCACGCCGCCGGGTCCCGCGCCGCGCGCCGACGTCAACCCCGACAACGCCGTCGACGTCAACGTGAAGTACGGCCCCTTCGCGAACGTCCGGATCGCCGACTCCGCGATCGCCGGCTCCACCTCGGCCGCGATGCTCGTCCACGGCCGCAACGACGCGCCGAGCTACAACACGATCCCCGGCTCGCTCGACGGCGTCGTGCTCGAGGGGCTCACGGTCACGGGCAACGCCGGCGGTGGCATCGTCGTCTCCAACGCCGTCACCGGGACCACGCTGACGCGCTCGCGCATCGTCGGCAACGGCGGGGCCGGCGTGGTCGGCTGGACCGACCCCGGCGCCGGCGCGACGGTCGCCGCGACCGGCAACTGGTGGGGCTGCAACGAGGGCCCGGCCGCCGACGGCACGACCGCCTGCACCACGGCGGTCGGCGACGTCGACGCCGCGCCGTGGCTCGTCCTCTCCGCCGCGGCCGCGCCGCCGGCGATCCCGACGGACGGCGCGACGTCCACGATCACGGCCGCGCTCACCACCGACAGCGACGGCGCCGCGTCCCCGCCGCCGCCCGACGGCCCCGCCGTCGCGTTCGCGACCAGCCGCGGCAGCCTGTCCGCGGCGAGCGCGGCGCTGGCCGGCGGCAGCGCGGGCACCGTGCTCACCTCGGGCGCCGGTGGCGGCATCGCGACCGTGACGGCGACCCTCGACGGCGCGGCCGACGCCGTCGACGTCGAGCTGGTCGAGCCGCCCGCGAACCTCGCGCCGCCGGAGATCACCGGGTCCGCCGTGGCGGGCGCCGACCTCGCCTGCTCGCTCGGCGAGTGGTCGGGCGCCGGGCTCCTGCTGGCCCAGCGCTGGACCCGCGACGGCGCCGACCTGCCCGGCGCGACCGGCCCGGTCCACCGGACCGGCGTCGCGGACGCCGGCCATGCGATCGGCTGCGTCGTGACCGCGACGAACGCGGTCGGCGTCGCCGTGGAGGCCGCGGCCGCGCCCGTCGCCGTCGTGCCGCCGCCGGTCCGCCCCCAGCCGCACGCCAGTTCGACCGGCGCCGCCGCCGTGCCGCAGCAGGTCCAGGTCGCCCTCGTGGCCGACGACCGGATCACGCTGCTCGACGCGGCCGGCGACCCGGCGACGGAGGTCGAGGTCGCCGACGCCGGCCGCTACCGGCTCGAGACGGCCGGGACCACCGCGACGATCACGTTCACACCGCTGCCGGGCTTCTCCGGCGCCGCGCCGCCGATCGCCTTCCAGGTCACCGACGTGCACGGCCGCAGCGTGCTCGGCAGCTTCGCGCCGACCGTCCTGCCGGAGCCGCCGGCCGAGCCCGGCCCTTCGGCCGAGCCCGACCCGCCGGCGCGCGCGCTCCGCCCGTCGCCCGCCCCGCCCACCGCGCCGCGCCCCGCCGCCCCGGCCGCCGTGCCGGCGCACGCCGCCGCGCAGCTGCGCGTGCGCGCCCCGCGCCGCGTCGTGCTCGCGACCGGGGCGGCCACCGTCCCCGTGCGCTGCGCGCCGGCGCCCGGCTCCGGGCTGACCAGGTGCGCCGTGACGCTCGTCGCGCGCGCCGGCGGCCGCCGCATCGTGCTGGCCCGCGGGACCGCGTCCGCCGCCGCCCCGCGCGCCGCGCTGCGGGTCGCCGCGCGGTTGACCGCCGCCGGGCGGGCCCGCGCGCAGCGGATCGGCGGCACGCGCGCCCGCGTGATCGCCCGCGGCCGCACGCTGGACGGGCCGGCCGTCGCCCGCGCCCGCGTGCGCCTGCTGCCCGCCGGCGTGACGCTGCGCGCGCCGGTGCTGTTCGCCGGGTACTCGTCCGCCGTGCGCCCGGCGGAGCGCAGCCGGCTCGCGCGGCTGCGCGCGCGCCTCGCGGGCGTCCGGGCGATCGCCTGCACCGGCTACACGAACGGGAGCGCCGCCACCGCCTTCAACGCGCGCCTCGCGCAGGCGCGCGCCGACCACGTCTGCGCGCTGCTCGGCCGGCCCGGGATCGCCACGCGCGCCGGCACGGGCGACGACGGCGCCCTGCCCGTCGCGGGCGCCCGCAACCGCCGCACCGAGATCCGCCTCATCTACGCCCGGTAGCGGGTCACAGCAGCAGGCGCGGCAGCTCGTGCTCCCACGCGCGCTCGTGCAGCGGCGCCCCGTCGTGCGTCACGCGCAGCCGCTGCGCCACGCGGAACGCCGCCGCGCTGCTCGTCACCGTCGTGGTGGCCTCGACCTCGCAGCGGACCGCGCCGCGCAGCGCCATCGTGGTCCTCCCCCAGGCGCGGGCGTGCGCAGGGTCGCGGTCGCTCACCCACAGCGACAGCTCGCGCCGGTCCTGGACGTCGCCGCCCTGCGCGGTCGCCGCGTAGCCCATGCGCACCTCGACCGCGTCCTCGAGGGCGTCGCGGACGACCTCCTGGCGGCGCTCGGCCACGCCGTCCTCGTCGCCGAGCGCGGGCGGCGGCGCGAACGCGGCGGTCGGCCGCGCGGGGTCGCCGAGGGCGATCCGCGGGAGGACGAGCCGGGAGTCGCGCGCGCCGCCCCGGTGCACGGTGAGCACCGCCGGCTCCGGCGTCGGCCAGAGGCTCGGGAAGTCGGAGGTGAGCAGCATGAGCCGGAGGCGGTGGCCGGGGGCGAAGCGCCAGGCGGTCGCGTCCAGCTCGAGCTCGATCTCGTACACCACGCCCGGCTCGAGCGGCTCCGGCGCCGTGAGCGAGGCGCGCCGCGTCAGGTTCAGCGCACCCTTGGCGACGAGCGCCGAGGCGCCGCCCGGGGCGACGTCGCACAGCCGCGCGCAGACGAGCGCCACCGGCGCGCTCGACGCGACGTGGAGGACGAGGCGCGGCCGCCCGGCGATCTCGAGCGGCTCGGTCAGCGGCGCGCCGGTGTGCACGACCGCGTACGGCTCGTCGAGCCGCTGGTCGAGCGCCAGGCCGAAGTCGGGGAGCCCGCCGGCGGAGAACTCGCCGCCCGCCGTGCCCGCCGTCGCGCGGTGCTCGAGCGCGGCGCGGCCCGCGCCCGGCACGGGCGCGGCGGCGAGCGTCCCGTCGTCGCCGAGGTGCAGCGCCTCGTCGGCGGCCGACGGGACGGGCAGCGCGGCCTCGGCGCGCCAGTAGCCCGACGTGGCGGGCCGGCGGCTGGCCGGCGGATCGTGGGACTGCACGTACAGCGCGACCGGCGGCTCGTCCGCGACGCCGGTGTCGAGGCCCTTGAGCCACTGGTCCCACCAGCGCGTCGTCTCGCGCAGCCAGTCGATCCGCGGGCCGGGGATCGCGACGTCGGGACGCGTGTGCATCCACGGGCCGACGATCGCGCGCTTCGGGCCGCGCAGCCGCGGGAACATCCGCAGGATCGCGTTCGTGTAGCCGTCCGCCCAGCCGCCCCAGAGGAGCACCGCGCAGTCGATCTCCTCCACCCGCTCGCGGATCGATCCGCGCCGCCAGTAGGGGCCGTCGGCCTGGTGCGCGATCCAGTTCGGGTACCACGGCTCGCTGCGCTCGAGGCGCTCGCGCCAGCGCGCCATCCACTCCGCGTCCGCCGGGTCGGACGTCGGCGGGAGGGCGTTCATCGCCAGCATCCGGTTGCCGTAGCGCCCGACGTCGTACATGCGCAGCTGCCCGCCCCCGTAGTGGCAGTCGTCGGTGTAGCGGTCGTCGAACCCGCACATCGGGGCGATCGCCCTGAGCGCGGGCGCGCGGCTCGCGGCGAGCTGGCACGCCGTGTAACCGCCGTAGGAGAGGCCGAACGCCCCGACCGCGCCGGTGCACCAGGGCTGCGCGGCGAGCCACGCGCACGCGTCGTGGGCGTCCTGCTGCTCGCGCTCGGTGTACTCGTCGGTGATCGCGCCCGGCGACGCGCCCGTGCCGCGGCAGTCGAGCTGCACGCTCACGTAGCCGTGCGCCGCGAAGTGGCGGTGCGGGCGGGCCTGCTCCTCCGAGCGCGCGTCCTTGCGGTAGGGCAGGAGCTCGAGCACGGCCGGATGGGGCCCGGGACCGGCCGGCAGGAAGCGGTTCGCAGCGAGCCACGAGCCGTCCCGCATGGGGATGCGCTCGTCCTCGACGATCCGGATCGGCCCGGTCACGGGGCGAAGAACCGGCGCAGCGCCGCGGCGGTGTCGCGCGGATGCTCCTCCGGGAAGAAGTGCCCGCCGTCGACGGCCGCGCCCTGGACGTCGTCGGCGAGCTCGCGCCACAGCGCCAGCGGGCCGCCGGCGTCCGCGTACCAGGTGCCGACCGGCCCGCTCGCGCTCCACAGCGCGAGCAGCGGGCACGCGATCCGCCGGCCGGCCGCGCGGTCGGCGCGGTCGTGCTCGCGGTCGATCCCGGCCGCGGCGCGGTACTCCTCGCAGATCGCGTGGACGTGCCCGGGATCCGAGAGCGCCTCGACGTAGGCGGCGCGGACCGCGGGCGCGAACGTCCCGGCCGGCGTGCCCCAGTCCCCGCCGAGCGCGCTGTCGACCACCGCGGCGGGCGCGGCGGCGATGAGCCGCTCGGGCAGCGGCTCGGGCTGCGCGAGCAGCGACCACGGCCAGAACCCGAGCGCCAGCCGGTCGTCGGCGCGGTCCCACACCGTGTCGACCGGCAGGATGTCGAGCACGGCCACGCGGCGGATACGTGCGGGATGGTCGAGCGCGGCGCGGTAGGCGACTCGGCCGCCGCGGTCGTGCCCGGCGACCGCGAACGCCGGGTGTCCCAGCGCGTCCATGACCGCGATCATGTCCTCCGCGAGCGCGCGCTTGGCGTACGGCGCGTGCCCGTCGTCGGACGGCGGGCACCCGCTGCGGCCGTAGCCGCGCAGGTCGGCGCAGACCACGCTGAAGTCGCGCGCCAGGTCCGCCGCGACGTCGCGCCACATCAGGTGCGTCTGCGGGAAGCCGTGCAGCAGCAGGAGCGGCGGGCCGGCGCCGCCGTGGCGGACGAAGATCCGCGTCCCGGGGGTGTCGACCTCCGCCTCGGCCAGCTCCATCCTCGGGACCCTAGACGTGGCGGCGCAGCTCGCGGCGGGCGATCGAGAGCTTGTGCACCTCGTCGGGCCCGTCGGCGAGCCGGAGCGTCCGCATGTGCGCGTAGCTCGAGGCGAGCGGGAAGTCGTCGCTCACGCCGCCGCCGCCGTGGACCTGGATCGCGCGGTCGATGATCTTCAGCGCCATGCTCGGCGCGGCGACCTTGATGGCGGCGATCTCGGTCCGCGCCCGCTTGTTGCCCACGGTGTCGATCAGCCAGGCCGTCTTGAGGCAGAGCAGGCGGGTCATCTCGATCTCGATCCGCGCCTCGGCGATCCAGTCGAGCACGTTCGAGCGGGTGGCGACGGGCGCGCCGAACGTCGTCCGCGCCGCCGCCCGGCGGCACATCGCCTCCAGGGCCATCTCCGCCGCCCCGATCGCCCGCATGCAGTGGTGGATGCGCCCGGGCCCGAGCCGCGCCTGGGCGATCATGAAGCCGTCGCCCTCGGCGGCGATCAGGTTCTCGGCCGGCACGCGCACGTCCTCGAACGTGAGCTCGGCGTGCCCCTCCTGGTCGACGTAGCCGAACACCGGCAGGTTGCGGACGACCGTGAGGCCGGGCGTGTCGCGCGGCACGAGGATCATCGACTGCTGCCGGTAGGGCTGCGCGGACGGGTCCGTCTTGCCCATCACGATGAAGATCCGGCAGCGCGCGCGCATCGCCCCCGAGGTCCACCACTTGCGCCCGTTGAGGACGTACTCGTCCCCGTCGCGCTCGATGCGCAGCTCGATGTTCGTGGCGTCCGACGAGGCGACCTCGGGCTCGGTCATCGCGAAGGCGGAGCGGATCTCGCCGTCGAGCAGCGGCTGCAGCCAGCGCTCCTGCTGCTCCGGGGTGCCGAACTGCGTCAGCACCTCCATGTTGCCGGTGTCGGGCGCAGCGCAGTTGATCGCCTCGGGCCCGAGGTGGCTGCGGCCGGAGATCTCGGCCAGCGGCGCATACTCGGCGTAGCCGAGGCCGGGGCCGTACTCCGGGTCGGGATGGAAGAGGTTCCACAGCCCGCGCGAGCGCGCCTCCGCCTTGAGCTCCTCCATCACCGCGGGCTCGCCGTGCGGGTCGCCGAGCGCGCGCAGCTGCTCGGCGTACACCGCCTCGGCGGGATGGACGCGCTCCTCCATGAAGGCCGTCAACGCCGCCTGCAGCGCCCGGCTGCGCTCGCTGTGCTCGAAGTCCATGGCGCACAGGTTGCCAGCAGCGCGCGGGCGCGCGCGGTCGCGGCCCGCCGCTCGTGCACGATCCGCCCCAGCAGCGCGACGTCCGCCGGGCGCACGGCCCGCAGGACGGTCCCCGGAGCGGCGTCCCCGCCCTCCGGCAGCCGGGCGAGCGTCCGCATCACCGCGGCGTTCTGGCGCGAGACCGCGGTGTAGTACGCGGCCAGGGAGCCGTGCAGCCGTGCGATCGCACGCGCCTCGCAGCCGCCGGTCCGGTAGCTCATCTCCATGCCGCCGGCGGGGCGCACGGTGGCGCGCCGCGCGTCGGACCCGTCGAGGGCGCGCCGGTGGCCACGCGTGCCGGCCGTGCCGGCGGCGAAGCCGCGCGCGGCCATGCAGCGCCGCACGAGCACGCGCCGCGCGCGGTCCTGCACGCGCGCATCTGCGCGATAGGCGGGGCCCTGCAGGACGAGGTCCGCGACGGGGCGGGGCACGGCCGCATGACCGGCGGCCGGCGGCTGCGCCGAGGCGCAGCCGCCGATCGTCCCCGCCCCGGCGGCCAGCAGCGCCAGCCGTGCCAGGAGCGTCTTCGTCATGCCGTCCTCAGCAGCCCGCGACCCAGCGGTACCGGACGATGTTGTCGTTCCAGCTGCTGCCGCTCGGCGTGCGGTAGCCGACGAGGTTGGGGATGCGCACCCCGCGCGGGACGCACAGGCTCGGGGTGCTCTGGTCCAGGAAGTAGTAGACCCGGACGTCGTCGTAGGTCGCCGGCTGCCCGTTGTTGCGCAGCGACGACCCGTTGTTGGCGACGGTCACGTTCGTCCCGACGAACTTGTCGTTGTAGAGCGTGCTGTCGGACCCGGACCAGTTGTACCTCCCGCCGTCGTAGTTGATGTGCTGCCAGAGGCAGAAGTCGCCCGACGCGCAGGCGCCGGTGCCGGCGCTCGCGCGCTCCGGCACCACGAGCGCGAACGTCGCGGCCACCGCGGCGGCGGCGAGCAGCAGCGCGCAGAGCGCGCGGGACGACATGCCTCTCGGCAGGGACAGTGCATGGGACATCGAGGCCTCCCGGACTCGTATGTGTTCGGGAGCGGGGTGTGACGGCGCGCAACTCAGCCGCCAGACCCGCTCCGACCGACGTGAGCGGATCGCTCGCGGACAAGCCAACCGGGCACGGCGGGGCCGGGCAACACCGACCGGGGTGAAGCCGGTCATCCCCCGTAACCGGGTACCACACGGGATACTCAGCGCCATGGCGGGCGACTCCGAGGCGCACATCCGGCATGCCGACGTCGTCGTGGTCGGCGCCGGCCTGGCCGGGCTGACCGCGGCCTGGCGGCTGGCCGGGGCGGGCGCGAGCGTGGCGGTGGTCGAGGCCCGCGAGCGGGTCGGCGGCCGGCTCTCCACCGTCGTCGTCGACGGGGAGGCGTTCGAGCTCGGCGGCCAGTGGATCGCGCCGGGTCAGTCGGCGGTGCGCGCGCTGCTCGGCGAGCTGGGGCTCGAGCTCTTCCAGCGCCATCGCGCGGGCGACACCGTCCGGCTGACGGCGGACGGGCGCGCCGTCCGCCAGGCACCCGGGGAGCTCGGGCTGGACGGCGAGGCGGCCGCGGCCTACGAGGCCGGGCTGGAGCAGCTCCGCCGCCTCGTCGGCGCCATCGACCCGGAGGCGCCGTGGGCGCACCCCGACGCGCGGGCGCTCGACGCCCGCTCCTACGAGCAGTGGCTGCACGCCGAGGTGCCGCACCCGGACGCGCGCAGCGCGCTGCGGTTCGTCGCGTCGGGGTTCATGACGAAGCCGGCCGACACGTTCTCGCTGCTGCAGGCGGCGTGGCTGCTCTCGAGCGCCGGCGCCGTCGAGCACCTGCTCGACGAGGACGAGGTGCTCGACGCCCGCGTCGTCGGCGGCGCGCAGGGGATCGCCGTGCGGCTCGCCGAGCGCCTGGGCGACCGCGTGCTGCTCGGCGCGCCGGTCCGCGACCTCGCCTGGTCGGCCGACGCGGTCCGGATCGGCGCCGGCGCCGTGGAGCTCACCGCCCGTGCCGCCGTGCTCGCGGTGCCGCCCAACCTGCTGCCGGCGATCCGCTTCGACCCGCCGCTCCCCGGTCGCCGGATGCAGGCCGACCAGTGGCTCTCGCAGGGCGCGCTCATCAAGGTCCAGGCCGCGTACGCGACGCCGTTCTGGCGCGCCGAAGGGCTCAGCGGGACCGCCTTCGGCGAGACCGCGATGGTCAGCGAGGTCTACGACAACTCGCCCCCGGCCGGCACGCCCGGCGTGCTGATCGGCTTCCTCTCCGACCATGCCGCCGATGCCGCCGCCGCGCTCTTCCCCGCCGCCCGGCGCGCCGCGGTCCTGGACAGCTTCGCCGCCTACTTCGGCCCGGCCGCGCTCGGCCCCACCCACTACGTCGAGCACGACTGGAGCACGGAGGAGTGGACCCGCGGCGCCTACTCGGCGACGTTCGCCATCGGCGCGCTGTCGCGCTTCGGCCCGGTCCTGCGCGAGCCGATCGGCCCGCTGCGCTTCGCCGGGAGCGACATCGCGGGCACGGGCACGATGCACATGGACGGCGCCGTGCGCTCGGGCGAGGCGGCCGCGGCGTCGCTGATGGAGACGCTGGCGCTCGCCCCGAGAACCTGAGCTCGCCGGGCTGAGCCGCTCTTCGGACGGCCGCGCACGCAGCGCGCATCCTGGTCCGTTGTTCCGCGATGTCTGGATTCGAACAACCGGCGCGGCGCTTCGGACGGCTTGCCGCCGTCCTCGCGCTCGCCGCGGCGTCCACCCCCGCCGCGGCCCATGCCGCGACCGCGCCCGTCGCCGCCTACGGCTTCGAGGACGCGGGCGCCGCCGCGGGCGACGCGTCCGGCCTGGCGAACGCGGGCACCGTGGCCGGCGGTGCGCCGCGCGTGGCCGGGAGATCCGGCAATGCGCTGTCGTTCGACGGCGTCGACGACCTCGTCCGGATCCCCGATGCCGGCCCGCTCAACCTCGCGTCCGGGATGACGCTCGAGGCGTGGGTCAAGCCGGCCGCGGGCGGCGGCGCGCGCACGATCCTGCTCAAGGGCCGCCGCACCGGCCTCTCCTACGCGCTCGACGCCGGCGCGAGCCCCGGCGCGCGCGTGAGCGCGGGCGCGGAGACGGCGTCCGCGCGGACCGCCTCCGAGCTGCCCGTCGACGCCTGGACGCACCTCGCCGCGACCTACGACGGCACCGCCCTGCGCCTCTACGTCAACGGCGCCAAGGTGGCGACCACCGCCCGGCCCGGCCCGCTCACCCCCGGCGACGGCGCGCTGACCATCGGCGGGAACGAGCTGGCCGGCGAGTTCTTCGCGGGGCTCGTCGACGAGGTGCGGATCTACGACCGCGCGCTCGCGGCCCCCGAGATCGCGGCGGACATGGCGAAGCCCGTCGGCGCGCCCGCGGCCGCGCAGGCGCCGGCGCGCGACCGGCTCGGCGCGTGGGCCGCGCCGGTCGCCTGGCCGATCGTCGCCGTGCACGCGTCGATGCTGTCGAACGGCAAGGTGGCGGCGTGGGACGGGTTCGACGCCGCCGTCGACTCCGAGCAGGTCTGGAACCCGGACACGGGCGCGTTCGAGCCGGCGCCGTCGGGCATCAACCTCTTCTGCTCCGGCCACGTGCTGCTGCCGGACGGCCGGCTGTTCGTCGCGGGCGGCCACGTCGAGGCGTACAAGGGCCTCAAGAGCACGATGCTCCTCGACCCGCTGGCCGGGTCGTGGACGGCGGGGCCCGACATGGCCCGCGGCCGCTGGTATCCGACCACGACCACGCTCGCCGACGGCCGCGTCCTGATCGTCTCGGGCGACGCGATCACGACGGGCGGCCCGGACACGCCGTTCATCGCCCCGGCCGACACGATCCCCGAGCTCTACGACCCGCGGACCAACCGGATCACGGCGCTGCCGGGCGCCCGGCGCACGATGCCGCTGTACCCGTTCATGTTCCTCGCCCCGGACGGCCGCGTGGTGGACGCCGGCCCCGACACGACGACGCGCATCCTCGATCCGCGCACCGGGAGCTGGTCGACGCTGGCCAGCCGCTCGCCCATCGACGGCCACAGCGCCGTGATGTACCGGCCGGGGAAGATCCTCAAGACCGGCACGTGGACCGACACCGACTTCCGGGTCGACGTGCCCGTCGGCAACGGCGCCGCGGTGCTCGACCTCGACCGCGCCGTGCCCGCGTGGCGGACGGTCGCGCCGATGAAGTGGGCGCGGACCTTCCACACGCTGACCGTCCTGCCCGACGGCGACGTGCTCGCCCTCGGCGGCCAGAGCCTGTCGAACGCCAACGTGCTGCCCGACAGCCCCGTCCTGCAGCCCGAGATCTGGCATCCGGAGACCGGCACGTGGACGCCGGCGGCCTCCAGCGTCCGGCCGCGCGGCTACCACAACACGTCGCTGCTGCTGCCCGACGGCCGCATCCTGCTCGCCGGCAGCGGCCGGCTGGACGGCTCCACCATGACCGACGAGACGAACGCCGAGATCTACTCGCCGCCGTACCTCTTCAAGGGTCCGCGCCCGGCCATCGCCGGCGCCCCGTCCACGCTGGAGTACGGCGGCAGGGCGACCATCGCGACGCCCGACGCGGCGCGCATCGCCAGGGTGAGCCTCGTCCGCATGGGCGCCGTCACCCACAACTTCAACATGGACCAGCGCTGGCAGGAGCTGTCCTTCCGGCGCTCGGGCGCGGGGCTCGAGATCGACGCGCCCGCCTCGGGCAACGTGGCGCCTCCCGGCGTCTACTACGTGTTCCTGATCGACGACAAGGGCGTCCCGTCCGAGGCGGCGATCGTCAGCATCGCCAGGACCGCGCCGGCCGGCGGCGCTCAGCAGCAGCAGCCGGCGGCCGCGCCGGCGCCCGGGGCGCTCGCGACGCGGCCGTCCGTGCGGGCACGGCGGCTGGCGAGCGGCAGGGTGCGGCTCCGCGTCGCCGGGCGGATCGGCACCGGGCAGGGCGGCTGCGCGGGCGCCGTGCGCGTCACCGTGCGGCGCGGCGGGCAGCGGGTGGCCGCCGCGCGGGTCGCGCTCGGCCGCGACTGCCGCTTCGCGCGGACCATCGTGCTCAGCCGCGCGCAGGCCGGGCGCGCCCGCCGCCTGCGCGTCACGGTGCGCTTCGCGGGCGACGCCGCGTTCGCGCCGGCCCGCCGCGCGCTCCGCGTGCGGGTCAGGTAGCGGCGCGCCACGAGCACCGCGACCGTGCGTGTTGGTCCCGGCGAACGTCAACACCGGCGCGACCTGGCGCGGCCGGCACCGGCGGCGGGCCGGGTTGAGCCGCCGGCGAGCGAGCTCGTCGGGTTCAGGAGCTGAGGTAGCCGACGACCATGTCGCCGAGCATCGCGCGGTAGCGCTCGCGCAGGGCGGGATCGGCGAGGTCACGGTCGAAGATCGCGCCGAACGTGTGGCGGTTGGCCATGCGGAAGACGCAGAACGCGCTGATCATCATGTGCAGGTCGACGGCGTCGACGGCGCGCGTGAAGCTCCCGTCGCGGCGGCCGCGCGCGAGGATCCGGTCGATCAGCTCGATCGCCGGGCTGTTCTGGCCGGCGAAGTCGTCGCGGCCGACGATGTGCGCGGCGCGGTGGATGTTCTCGATGCTCACCAGCCGGCTGAAGTCCGGATGGGACTCGTGGTGCTCGAAGGTGAGCTCGGCGAGCCGCCGGATCGCCGCGGCGGGCTCGAGGTGGTCGACGTCGATCGTCTGCTCGGCGGCGCGGATCTCGGCGTAGGCGCGCTCGAGGACGGCGACGAACAGCTGCTCCTTGCCGCCGTAGTAGTAGTAGATCATCCGCTTGGTCGTGCGGGTCCGCTGGGCGATCTCGTCGACGCGCCCGCCGGCGAAGCCGCGGTCGGCGAACTCGCGCGCCGCCACGTCGAGGATCTCCTGCCGCGTCCGCTCGGCGTCGCGGTGCCGGTCCGTGAGCGCGCCGTCGGCCATGGCGTGGATCGTAGGGGTTTGCCGATCGCCGGTCCCGGTAACGTACGTACTAGTCCGTACATTGTTCCTGGGAGGCAGTGGTGCGCAGGACGCCGCAGGAGGCGTACGCGGTCGGGTTGATCGGCGCGGGCATCGGCGCCTCGCTGAGCCCTGCGCTGCACGAGCGCGAGGCCTCGCTGCTCGGGCTGGACTACCGCTACCGGCTGTTCGACCTCGACGAGCTCGAGCGCGATCCGGCCGACGTCGGCGACCTCGTGCGCGAGGCCCGCGACCGGGGCCTGCGGGGGCTGAACGTCACCCATCCCTGCAAGCAGCTCGTCGTGGACGCGCTCGATGAGCTCGCCCCGGAGGCGGCCGCGCTGCAGGCGGTCAACACGGTCGTGATCGCCGGCGGCCGCCTCGTCGGCCACAACACGGATGCGAGCGGCTTCCGGGACGCGTTCGCGCGCGGGCTCCCCGGCGCGGCGGTCGACGACGTCGTCCTGCTCGGCGCCGGCGGCGCGGGGGCGGCCGTCGGCCACGCCGCGCTCGAGCTCGGCGCACGGCTCGTGCGGGTGCTGGACGTCGAGCCCGAGCGCGCGCGCGACCTCGCCGCGGCGCTCACCGGGCGCTTCGGCCCGGGACGTGCCGAGGCTGCCGACGCGGCCGCGCTCGACCGGCTGCTCGCGCAGGCCGACGGCCTCATCCACGCCACCCCGACGGGGATGGCCGCGCACCCCGGCACGGCGGTGCCGGCCGAGCTGCTGCACGCCGGTCTGTGGGTGGCCGAGGTCGTGTACATGCCCATCGAGACCCAGCTCCTGCGCGATGCGCGGGCGCGCGGCTGCCGCACCCTGAGCGGCGCCGCGATGGTCGCGCTGCAGGCCGCCGGGTCGATCGAGCTGTTCACCGGCGCGCGGCCCGACCGCGACCGGATGCTGCGCCACGTCGACGCGCTGATCACCGACCGCAGACAGGCCGCCTGACGGCCGAGGAGGGAGGAGAGCGGATGAGCACCCACAGCCCAGTCACCGAGCGGCCGCCGCGGACCCGCGGCGAGGTCGCCGAGCCGCTCGACCGGGCGGTCGAGCGCGACCTGCCGGAGCCCGCGCCCCTGCGGCGCCTGATCGGCCCGAGCGTGATCCTCGTCGGCGTCGGGGTCGCCAGCGGGGAGTACATCCTGTTCCCGTTCATCGCCTCGCAGGCCGGCCTCGCCTTCCTGTGGGCCGCGGTCGTCGGCGTCGCGGTGCAGTTCTTCATCAACATGGAGATCGAGCGCTACACGCTCGCGACGGGGCAGACCGCCATCACGGGCTTCCAGCGGCTGTGGAAGCCGTGGGGGCTGATCCTGGTGCTGATGGCGCTGCTCGCCACGTCGTGGCCCGGCTGGGCGACGAGCGCGGCGACGGTGACCACGTTCCTCGTCGGCGGCGGTGACCCGGCCGCGATCGCGATCGGGGCGCTGTTCGTGATCGGCGTGGTGCTGACCGCCTCGCCGGTGATCTACCGGACGGTCGAGCGGCTCGAGCTGCTCAAGGTCGGCGCGCTGCTCGTCTTCATCGCCGTCGCCGTCTTCGCCGCGGTCAGCGCGACCGCCTACGAGGACACGCGCCAGGTCGTCACGAGCTTCGGCGCGTTCCCCGGCGAGATCGAGCTCGCGATCCTCGTCGGCGCGCTGGCGGCGGCCGGCGCGGGCGGCGCCAACAACCTCGTGCAGAGCAACTGGATCCGCGACAAGGGCTTCGGCATGGGCCGGTATGCCCCGCGCATCGTCTCGCCCGTCACCGGCGAGGAGGAGGCGGCGCCCTCCGGCCGCTGCTACCGCTTCCCGGAGGACGAGGCGAACATGGCCCGCTGGCGCGTGTGGTGGAAGCGGGCCAACCTCGAGCAGTTCCTCTCCTTCGCGGTGGTCGCCACGCTCTCGATCAGCGTGTTCTCGCTGATCGCCTACTCGACGGTGTTCGGCAACCCGGACCTGCCGGACTCGAGCGGCTTCGACTTCATCGCGCTCGAGGCGGACGCCCTCGACACGCGCGTGGGCGAGTGGTTCGGCACGCTGTTCCTCGCCATCGGCGCGGTCAGCCTGTTCGCGGCGGCGCTGGGGATCGTGGACTACGTGTCGCGGCTCGTCGCCGACGTCGTGCGCGTGGGCTACACGTCCGGCAGCGCGCGCTGGACCGAGAGCCGCGTCTACCTGACCGTGGTGTGGACGATGATCGTCTTCGGCACCGCGATCCTGCTCGCCGGCTTCGACCAGCCCCTGGTCCTCGTGACGATCTCGACCGTGCTCGGCGGCTTCATCATGTTCGTCTACTCGTGCCTGCTGGTGGTGACGAACCGCCGCTACCTGCCGCAGGCGCTCAGGCTCCGCGGCTACCGGCTCGCCGTCATCGGGTTCGCGATCGCGCTGCTGGGCGTGACCACCGCGATCGTCGCCGTCGACCAGTTCGGCAACCTGCTCTGATGCGGCGGTCGATCGCGACCGTCTGCCTCAGCGGCACCCTCGAGGACAAGCTCACCGCCGCGGCGGACGCCGGCTTCGATGAGGTCGAGCTCTTCGAGCCCGACCTCATCGGCTCCCCGTGGCCGCCCGCGGAGGTGCGCCGGCGCGCCGCCGACCTCGGCCTGGCGATCGGCCTCTACCAGCCGTTCCGCGACTTCGAGGCCGTCCCGGAGGACCAGCTGCGCGCGAACCTGCGGCGGGCCGAGCGCAAGCTCGCGGTCATGGAGGAGCTCGGCGCCGGCCTGCTCCTGGTCTGCTCGAGCGTCTCCCCCGCGGCGCTCGACGACGACGACCTCGCCGCCGCCCAGCTCCACGCCCTCGCCGAGCGCGCCGCCCGGCGCGGGATCCGCATCGCCTACGAGGCGCTCGCCTGGGGGCGCCACGTGCACGACCACGAGCACGCCTGGCGCATCGTCGAGGCGGCCGGCCACCCGGCCCTCGGGACCTGCCTGGACTCCTTCCACATCCTCTCGCGCGGCGCGGATCCCGCCGGCATCCGCGCGATCCCCGGCGAGAAGATCTTCTACCTCCAGCTCGCCGACGCCCCGCGGCTGCCGATGGACGTGCTGCAGTGGAGCCGCCACTACCGCTGCTTCCCCGGCCAGGGCGGCTTCGACCTGGCGCCGTTCCTGGCGCACGTGCTCGCGACCGGCTACGCGGGCCCGCTGTCGCTCGAGGTCTTCAACGACGTGTTCCGCCAGGCCGACCCGCAGCGCATGGCGGTGGACGCGATGCGGTCGCTGCTGCTGCTCGAGGAGGCCACCGGCCTGACAGCCCTGCCCCCCACCG
The DNA here is from genome assembly GCA_963827335.1 of uncultured Solirubrobacteraceae bacterium. Lineage (GTDB taxonomy): Bacteria > Actinomycetota > Thermoleophilia > Solirubrobacterales > Solirubrobacteraceae > DASQMT01. Next base: position 249,974 of record CAWHAP010000013.1, on the reverse strand, counting down.
CCGCGCTGCGCGGCTATGCGTTCGCGGAGCTCGGCGTCACGCCGGCGTCCGCGCCGGAGGTGGAGCGGCTGCTCGTCGCGATGGGCTTCCGCCATGCCGGCCACCACCGCACGAAGGACGTGCAGCTCTGGCGCCACGGCGCCGTGCACCTGCTGGTCAACCATGCCGAGCCGGGGCCGCGCGTCGCGGCGATCGCCGTCGAGAGCGCCGACCCGGTCGGCTCGGCGCGCCGCGCCGAGCAGCTGCTCGCCCCGCTGCTGCCGCGCGACCGCGGCCCCGGCGAGGCCGACCTCTCGGCCGTCGCCGCGCCGGACGGCACGTCGGTGTTCTTCTGCTCCACGGACGCCGACGGCTGGCTCGCCGACTTTCTGCGCGCCGGCCCGCCGGGCGATCCCGCGGAGCTCGCCGGGATCGACCACGTCGCCCTGTCGCAGCCGTTCGACTACTTCGACGAGGCCGCCCTCTTCTACCGCTCGGTGCTCGGGCTCGAGCTCCAGTCCGGCCACGAGCTCGCCTCGCCGGAGGGCCTGGTGCGCAGCCGCGCCGCCCGCAGCGCGGACGGCAGCGTCCGCTTCGCGCTCAGCGTGCCGCTCGTCGGCACCGGCGGGCGGGAGCTCCAGCACGTGGCGTTCGGCTGCGACGACGTCTTCGCGGCCGCCGACGCGATGCGCGCACGCGGCGTGCCGCTGCTCGCCGTGCCGGGCAACTACCACGACGACCTCGCGGCGCGGACCGACCTCGACCCCGGGCTGATCGAGCGCATGCGCGCGACCGGCGTGCTCTACGACGCGGACGGCGAGGGCGGCGAGCTGCTGCACTTCTACACCGCGACCGTCGGGGCCGGCCTGTTCTTCGAGGTCGTCGAGCGCCGCGGCGGCTACGACGGCTACGGCGCCGCCAACTCCCCCGTGCGCATGGCGGCCCAGCGGGAGGCCGACGGTATCCCGGAAAGGCGCCCCGGTTTCGTACCTTTGTAACCTGTCGCCCATGACGTACGTCATCGCCGGCAGCTGCATCAAGGACGACTCCTGCATCGAGGTCTGTCCCGTGGACTGCATCCACCCGAAGCCGGGCGCGCCCGACTTCGAGACCGCGGAGCAGCTCTACATCGATCCGGAGGTGTGCATCGACTGCGACGCCTGCGTCGAGGCCTGCCCCGTCGACGCGATCTTCCCGGAGGCCGAGGTGCCGGAGAAGTTCTCCTACGCCCTCGGCCTGAACGCGGAGTTCTTCGCGGAGCAGAGCACGGCGGAGCGCACCGCGGCATGAGCGACGAGGTGCGACCGCGCGTCGCGATCGTCGGCGCCGGGCCGGCCGGGGCCTTCGCGGCGGCGTCCCTGCTGCGCGCCCGCGGCGACGTCGAGATCGACCTGATCGAGCGGCTGCCCACGCCCTGGGGGCTGCTGCGCGGCGGCGTCGCGCCCGACCACCAGGAGATCAAGCGGCTGCAGGACACGTTCGACCGCCACACGCTCCAGCGCGGCTGCCGCTTCCTCGGCAACGTCGAGGTCGGCGTCGACGTCTCGCACGGCGACCTGATGCAGCACTACAGCGCGGTCGTCTACGCCACCGGCGCGCAGACCGACAAGTCGCTCGGCATCCCCGGCGAGGACCTGCCCGGCAGCCTGGCCGCGACCGAGTTCGTCGCCTGGTACAACGGCCACCCGGACCACCGCGACCTCGCCCCCGATCTCTCGTCCGAGCGCGCGGTGGTGATCGGCAACGGCAACGTCGCCGCGGACGTGACGCGCATCCTCGCCCTCGGCGAGCGCGAGCTGGAGCGGACCGACATCGCCGACCACGCCCTGGAGGCGCTGCGCGCGAGCCGCATCCGCGAGGTGGTCGTGCTCGGCCGCCGCGGCCCGGCGCAGGCCGCGTTCACGAGCGCCGAGCTGCGCGAGCTGGGCCGCCTCGACGGCGTCGACCTGCGCGTCGACCCCGGCGAGATCGCGCTCGACCCGGTCTCACGCGAGTGGCTGGAGACCGAGGGCACGTTCACCGCCCGCAAGAACGTCGAGCTGCTGCGCGCGTTCGCGGCCGCAGACGGCCAGGCCGCCGCGCCGCGCCGGATCGTGCTGCGCTTCCTGCGCTCCCCCGTGGCGATCCGCGGGACCGCCGCGGTCGAGGCGGTCGACGTCCGCCGCAACGAGATCGTGCGCGACGACGCGGGGCTGCTCCGGGCACGGGCCGCGGACGCGGAGATCGAGACCCTGGAGTGCGGGCTGGTGCTGCGGTCCGTCGGCTACCGCGCGGTGCCGCTGCCCGACGTGCCGTTCGACGAGCGCGCCTTCGTGCTCCCGAACGAGCGCGGCCGGGTGTTCACGCCCGGCGGCGAGCCGCTGCCCGGCGTCTACGCCGTGGGCTGGATCAAGCGCGGCCCCACCGGGATCCTCGGCACCAACAAGCGCGACGCCGAGGAGACGGTGGCCTGCCTGGCCGAGGACCTGGGCGCGCTGCCGGCCCCGCCGCGCCCCGGCCGCGCGGCGATCGACGCGCTGCTCGCCGAGCGCCGGCCGGACGCCGTGACGACGGACGGCTGGCGCGCGATCGACGCGATCGAGCTCGAGCAGGGCCGCGCCGCGAGCCGGCCGCGGGTCAAGCTCGCCTCGCGCGACGAGCTGCTCGCCGCCGTGCCCCGCTGACCGCTCAGGGCGCCTGCGGCTCGAGGGCGCCGAGCGCGAGCGACGGGTAGATCAGCACGGACAGCACCCCGGCCCCGACGAGCGCGGCGGCCGTCGACGCGCGCATGTGCCCGGCGTCCACGCCGATCGTCGTGATCGCCACGACGAGCGGAAGCTGCGTCGCCGACAGCAGCGCGAGCGACCGCCGGCCGACCGCGTCGAGCTGCCCCCGGTAGAGCAGCAGCGCCGGCGCGCCCCGCACCACGAGGAACAGGACCAGGAACACCGGCAGCTCGACGAGCGCGCGCGTGCTCCCGGTCAGCGCCGCCAGGTCGAGCGCCATCCCGCTCGTCACGAAGAAGAACGGGATCAGGAGCCCGAAGCCGACGGCGTCGAGCTTGGACTCGAAGCGCTCGAGCTCGCGGTCCCGGAGCAGGAGCCGGAGGATGGCGCCCGCCGCGAACGCCCCGAGGATCACGTCGAGCCCGAGGTCGGCCGCCACGACCACGAGCGCGAACAGCAGCAGGATCGTGAGCCGCACCGGCACCTGACCGCTCGTCTCGAGGTTGCGCTCGATGAACGACCAGCTCCGCCCGACCGCGCCGGCCGAGAGCGCGGCGGCGAGGACGGCGAGGGCCGTGAAGGCGGCGAGCAGCAGGACCTGCGTGCCGGCGTCCGCCTGCGTGCCCAGCAGCAGCGTGACGATCAGCACCGGCCCGAACTCCCCCACCGCGCCGGCCCCGAGCACGAACCGGCCGAGCTCCGTGTCGAGCCGGCCGGAGTCGCGCAGGACCGGCAGCAGCGTGCCCAGCGCGGTCGTCGTCATCGCCGACCCGACGAGCAGCCCCGAGAGCACGACGCCCGTGGCGGCGAGCACGCCCGCCAGCGCGTACGCGAGCGCGAGCGTGACCAGCCAGCCGAGCACCGCGAGCCGCAGCGGCGCGCCGCGGATCCGCTCGACGTCGATCTCGTAGCCCGCGAAGAAGAACAGGAAGCCGAGCCCCAGCTGGCCCAGGAACGAGAGGATGTCGTCGACCTCGGCGAGCCCGAGCCCGTCCGGGCCGATCGCGGCGCCGAGCACGAGCTCGACGACGACGATCGGCACGATCACGCGTGTGCTCAGCCGCCCGGCGGCTGCCGCCACGATCGGCGCCGCGGCCGCGACGGCGAGCACGAGCAGGAAGGACGTCGTGTCAACCATCGGCGCGGTGGCCGGACTCTACCCGCGGTGGTCGTCACCGGGCTCACCGGCGGCCGCCGCGCAGGTGGACGAGCTCCTCGCGGTCGGCCCCGCCCGACACCGAGACGGCGAGCACCGGTCCGACCCCGCGCGCGTAGAACTTGTACTCCAGCGCGCGCGGCTCGAGCGGGTTGACGTCGCGCGTCATCACCACGTCGTCGTAGCGCCCCGCGGGCACCTCGACGCGCTCGTCGAGGCTGAGGATCGACGCGGCGTCCTCGGCGTGGCCCGCGTAGTGCTCCTGGCGGTAGCGCATGCCGGGCACCGGATGCGCGGGCATGACCACCCCGGGCAGCGCGCCGTCGACGCCCGCCTCGAACGAGCCCTCCGCGTCGCGGAAGCGGCCGTGCTCGTAGGCCCGCGTGCGCTCGCCGAGGTACCAGACGTTGCCGGCGGCGTCCTGCGCGTACCAGTCGGACGTGTCCTCGACGAGCACGCCGCGCTCCCGCACTGTGTCGCGCACCACCCGCGCGGTGATCCCGTTCGCGATCCGCCGGGTCCGGTGCGTGACCCGCACGACGATCCGCTGGCGCGATCCGTCCGGCGCCGTCTCGCGGGACACCCAGCGGGTCCCGGGGCGCATCGGCCAGTAGGGATGGTCGATGTCGGTGGTGAACGTCGCCGGATCGAGGGTGACGGGCTCGCTCCCCTGCGGCAGGCCGGCGCCCGGGTCCTGGCCCGCCGCGACCGCGGCCGGGCCCGCCAGGACGACGGCCGCCGCCGCCGCAAACGCGCTGACCGTCCTGACCGTCGCCATGGCGCCGCTCCTCTCGTTCGTCGCGCCGTGCCCGCACAGCGTCCCCGCACGGGATGAGGGGACGATGAGAGCGCGCGCCGGCTCGGCGGGGATCACAGGTTCGTCACCGGATGCCGCAGGCGCGTCGGCAGTCTCCGGGCCTCCCCCGGTCCGAGACGAAGGAGCCGACGTCATGGCGATCTCCCCTGAGCGACACCACCCAGGACCCGACGTGCCGAACGGCCTCTCGCGCCGCGCCGTGATCGAGCGCTCGGCCGCCGGCGTCGGCATCGCGCTGAGCGGCAGCTTCAGCGGCCTGTTCGGCTCCGAGGCGCTCGCGCACCGCGGGCCCCGCGCCGCGGCCGCTCGGGTACGGCCCGCTCGTCGACGACCCCGCCGGGCTGCTGTCGCTCCCCGCGGGCTTCAGCTACTCGATCGTGGCGCAGAGCGGCGTCACGACGCTCGAGTCGGGTGAGCCGACGCCCTCGGACCCGGACGGGAGCGCGAGCTTCCCGCGCCGGCACGGCGGGAGCGTGCTGATCACGAACCACGAGGTCGGCGGCGGCGAGCCCTTCCCGGTGCCGCGCGTCGAGGGCTTCGTCTACGACCCGGTCGCCGGCGGCGGCACGACGACGATCGAGGTCGACCGCCACGGCCGGCGCGTCCGCGAGTACGTCAGCCTCGCCGGCACGCACAACAACTGCGCCGGCGGCACCTCGCCGTGGGGGACGTGGCTGACGTGCGAGGAGGCCGAGAGCCTCACGGGCCAGACCAAGCCGCACGGCTACGTGTTCGAGGTCGACCCGTACGACCAGGACGCCAACCGCGACCCCCAGCCCATCAGGGCGCTCGGCCGCTACGCGCACGAGGCGCTCGTCGTCGACCCCCACCGCGGCACGATCTACGAGACCGAGGACGCCGGCACGCCGAACGGGCTGCTCTACCGCTGGACGCCGCCCGACGCCGCGCTGCCGCTCGGCAGGGGCGTGCTCCGCGAGCTCGCCGGCGACGCGGGCGAGCTGGCGGCGATGAAGGCGACCACGCGCCGCGGCCGCCACGTCCCCGATCTCTCCGTCGCCACCCAGCACGGCACCACCTACGACGTCGAGTGGGTCACCGTCCCCGACCGCGACGCCGCGACCGTGTCGACGCGCAAGCAGTTCACCGACGACCAGGTCACCCGCAGCCGCAAGCTGGAGGGCATGTGGTGGGGCGACGGCGGGGCCTACTTCGTCTGCTCGTTCGCCCGCTTCGAGGACGGCAGCGCCGCGCAGCACGACGGCCAGGTCTGGTTCCTCGACCCGGATGAGGACACGATCGAGCTCAAGCTGCACTTCGTCTACACGCCCGGCGACCAGGACGCCGACGAGGACGGGCCCGACAACATCACCGTGTCGGCCTACGGCGGCCTGATCATCGCCGAGGACGGCGAGGGCAAGCAGCATCTCGTGGGCTCGAGCGAGCGCGGCGAGACGTTCCCCTTCGCGCGCAACGACGATCCCGGGGACTCCGAGTTCACCGGCCCGAACTTCTCGCCCGACCGCAGGATCCTGTTCGCCAACGTCCAGGTCCCCGGCTACGTGTTCGCGATCCGGGGGCCGTTCCGGAAGCAGCGCCGCTGATGGGAGTGGCGTAGACTCGGCAGCGTCGTCGTCGGGGTGCTCCTCGTTTCTCTCCGCCTCGCGCGCGACTTCGCCGCTGAGGGAAGCGAGAACTGGGGCGTCATGCCCGAGACGGTGGCCGCACGCGTCGTGATCGCCGAGGACTCCGTGCTGCTGCGCGAGGGGATCGCGCGACTGCTCACCGAGTCGGGCTTCGACGTCGCCGGGCTCGCGGGCGACGGCGAGGAGCTGCTGCGCAGCGTGGCCGAGCACCGGCCCGACATCGCGATCATCGACATCCGCATGCCCCCGACGCACACCGACGAGGGCATGCGCGCCGCCCACCGGATCCGCGCCGAGCATCCCGGTACCGGCGTGCTCGTGCTCTCCCAGTACGTCGAGGAGGCGTACGCGCTCGAGCTGCTGTCCGAGTCCACCGAGCGCACCGGCTACCTGCTCAAGGATCGCATCGCCGACGTCGAGACCTTCACCGACGCCGTCCGGCGCGTGAGCGACGGCGGGTCGGCGCTGGACCCCGAGATCGTGCGCCTGCTGCTCGGCCGCCAGCGGCGGGAGCATCCGCTGGCCGTGCTCACGCCGCGCGAGCACGAGGTGCTCGGGTTGATGGCCGAGGGGCGCACCAACGCCGCGATGGCCGGCGCGCTCGTGGTCAGCGTGCGCGCGGTCGAGAAGCACGTCACCGCGATCTTCTCGAAGCTCGACCTCGCGCCCGCGGACCAGGACCACCGGCGGGTGCTGGCCGTGCTCGCCTTCCTGCGCTCCCCGTAGTAGACCTCGCGTATGAGCGCCCGCACGAAGGTCGCCGTGATCGGCCTCGACTGCGCCGAGCCGTCGCTGGTGTTCGACCGCTGGCTGGACGAGCTGCCGAACATCGCCCGCCTCGTGCGCGGCGGCACGTGGGGCCGGCTACGGAGCGTCGACCCCCCGATCACCGTGCCCGCATGGACGTGCATGATGAGCGGCCGGGATCCGGGCGAGCTCGGGATCTACGGGTTCCGCAACCGGCGCGACCACTCCTACGACGGCCTCGTGACGGCGGACGCGCGCGCGGTGACCGTGGACCGCGTCTGGGACCACGTGGGGCGCGCGGGCGGCGAGTCGATCGTGATCGGCGTGCCGCAGACGTTCCCGCCCGCCGCGATCCGCGGCGCGCTGGTCGCCGACTTCCTGACGCCCGACCCGCGGCGCGACGCGTACACGCACCCGCCCGAGCTGCGCAGCGAGATCGAGGGGCTCGTCGGCGGCTACGAGGTCGACGTGCGCAACTTCCGCAGCGAGGAACGCGATCGCATCCTGGCCGAGATCTACGCGATGACCGAGCAGCACTTCTCGGTCGCGCGGCACCTGCTCGACACGCGGGCGTGGGACTTCTTCATGCTCGTGGAGATCGGGCTCGACCGCCTGCACCACGCCTTCTGGCGCTACCTCGACCCGGCGCACCCGCGGCACGAGCCGGGCCACCGCTACGCGGGCGTGATCGAGTCGTACTACCGCTACCTCGACGACGAGATCGGCGAGCTGCTCGAGCGGTTCGACGAGGACACGGTCGTGATGGTCGTCTCCGACCACGGCGCGCGCCCGATGGAGGGCGCGATCTGCATCAACGAGTGGCTCGTCCAAGAGGGCTACCTCGTGCTGCGGACGCCGGCCGCGCCGGGGACGACGCTGCGCGACGCGGACGTCGACTGGGCGCGCACCCGGGCGTGGGGCGAGGGCGGCTACTACTGCCGGCTGTGCCTCAACGTCGAGGGGCGCGAGCCGCAGGGCATCGTCGCTCCGGACGCGTACGACGCCCTGCGCGCCGAGCTCGCCGGGCGCCTCGAGGCGCTGGGCGGCCCCGACGGCCCGATCGGCACCCGCGTGCACCGGCCCGAGGACCTGTGGCGGCAGCGGCGCGGCCTCCCGCCCGACCTCGTCGTGTACTTCGGCGATCTCGCCTGGCGCAGCAACGGCACGCTCGGGCACGGGCGCCACTACACGTTCGACAACGACACGGGCCCCGACGACGCGAACCACGCCCAGCACGGGCTGTGGGTGCTGAGCGGGCCGGGGATCGAGGCCGGCCGCCGCGACGACCTGCACCTCCTCGACGTCGCCCCCACCATCCTCGACGTCTACGGCATCCCGGCGCCGGACGGCCTCCAGGGCCGGATCATCGGGCGCGCGCCAGCGCCTGCCGCAACCGCTCGCGCGTCGTCGCCGGGCTGATCACCTCGTCGACGACGCCGACCTCGAGCGCCCGCTCCACGGCGATGTGGCCGGCCTCGTACTCGCCGGCGAGCACCGCGGCGGAGCGGTCCGCGTCGGGCGCCGCGGCGAGCGTGCGCCGGTGCATGATCCGCACGGCCGCGTGGCCGGCCATGATCCCGATCTCGGCGCCGCGCCAGGCCAGGCAGAGGTCCGCGCCGAGGTCCTTGGAGTTCATGGTGATGTACGCCCCGCCGTAGGCCTTGCGCAGCACGACGGTGAACCGCGGCACCGTCGCCCCCGCGAACGCGCGCACGAGCTCCGCCCCGTGGCGGATGATGCCCGCCGTCTCCTGCCCGGATCCCGGCATGAAGCCGGGGGTGTCGACGAGCACGACGAGCGGCAGCCGGAACCGGTCGCAGGTGCGCACGAACCGCGCGGCCTTCTCGGACGCGGCGACGTCGATCACGCCGGCGAGGTACCGCGGCTGGTTGGCCACGATGCCGATCCGGCGACCGTCGAGCCGGGCGAAGCCGACCACCATGTTGCGCGCCCAGCGGGGGGACACCTCGAGGAAGCGGCCGTCGTCGACGAGGTCGCGGACCACGTCGCGCACGTCGTAGACCTTGCGCCCGCTCGCGGGCAGGCGCAGGCCGGGGTCGGGCCGGCCGAGCCCGGCGGGCGGGTCGTCCGGCGCCTCGAGCGGGGGCGCCAGGTAGCCGAGCAGGTCCCGGACGAGCACCATCGCCGCCTGGTCGTCGTCGACCACGAACTGGCAGACCCCGTTGCGGTTGTGGACGGTGGGCCCCCCCAGCGCCTCGGTCGTGATCTCCTCGCCGATGGCCTCGCGGACGACCGTCGGCCCGGTGAGGAACATCGCGGCCGGACGCGTCATCACGATGAAGTCGGTGAGCGCCGGCGAGTAGCAGCCGCCGCCCGCCGACGTGCCCGTGATCACCGAGATCTGCGGCGCGCGGCGCGAGAGCCGGACGTTCTCGTAGAAGATGCGGCTGAACCCGCCGAGCGCCGCGGGGCCCTCCTGCAGCCGTGCGCCGGCCGACTCGAGGAAGGCCACGAGCGGCAGCGAGCGCTCGTACGCGACCTGGAGCGCCCGGACCATCGCGTCCGCCTCGGCGGTCCCGACGGAGCCGCCCGCGACGGCGGAGTCCTGGGCGTAGCACATCACCGGGCGCCCGTTGACGCGTCCTTCCGCGGCGACGACGCCGACCGGCCGCGCGGTGGCGGGCGCGTCCAGCGGCCGCATCGAACCCCCGTCGCACAGCAGCGCCATGCGGCCGAACGGGTCGAGCGCGACCGGAGAGACGGCTGGCGCACCACTTCCAGGCGTCACGACACCTCCATTGGCTGGCTCGTCCTTGACGCCCCGCCTGTCGCCGGGTCACGTCCGCGTGTGTGACGGCGGCACTCTAGGCGAGGTCGGCATCGGGTTGCAAGCCTTCGAACGACCCGGTGCGGATTCGGGACGCGAGGGACACAATTCCTTGACTTCCCCGGGGGTTCTGTGAGAGAGCTTTCACCGGACAGAGCGCGTTCCGGTGCCGTCGCGCGGCACCGAGGATGCGATGGGGAGGGTTGCCCTCGAAGTGCGCCATGGCGGTGCAACGAGGCACTGGAAAGCAGTACCGGTTCAACTCACGGAAGACGCCGTCATCTATTCGCAGAGCTCCTTCGGCCCGCTCGACTTCGCGGTGCTCTCGCCTTGCGGCCGGCCGGACGCAAGGCTTCCGATCGCCGCCAGCCGGGCCGGTGCGCTCGGCGTGCTCGACCTGCAGTTCCCGTGTGACCGCCCTGCGGCGCTCGACGCCCTGCGCGAGCTGGCCGAGCGCGGGCGGGGACGGTTCGGCGTCCAGGTCGCCGACGACGAGGAGCTGCTCGGGCTCGCGCTCGAGGCGGCGGCACGGCCGCCGGACGTCGTGCTGCTCGGCGGCCCGCGCGGGCGCGACATCGCGCGGCACGTGGCGCTGGCGCGCGCACACGGCGCACGCACCTTCCTGATCGCCACGAGCCTCGAGGACGCGCTCGCCGGCGAGGCCGCCGGCGTGGACGGGGTCGTGGCCAAGGGGCACGAGGCAGCCGGCTGGGTGGGCGAGGAGAGCACGTTCGTGCTGCTGCAGCGGCTGTGCGCCGCGCTGCACGTGCCGGTGTGGGTGCAGGGCGGCGTGGGGCGCCACACGGCCGCGGCGTGCGTGGTGGCCGGCGCCGAGGGCGCGGTGCTCGACGCGCAGGTGCTGCTGGCGAGGGAGACGCCGCTGGACGAGGGGGTGCAATCCCGCCTGGCGGGCTTCGACGGGAGCGAGACGACCTGCCTCGGCGCGGACCTCGGCGCGCCGTTCCGGGCCTACGTGCGCCCCGATCTCCCCGCCGCCACCGCGCTCGCCGCGCTGGAGCGGACCCTGCCGGCGGCCGGCCGCGACGGTGCGCAGGCCGGCGCCGAATGGCGCGCCGCGGTCGAGCAGGCCGTGGGCTGGCACAGCCTCCAGGACGCGGTGCTGGCCGTCGGCCAGGACGCCTGCTTCGCCGCCGACCTGGCCCGCCACGGGACGGTCGCCGGCATCCTCGACGCGCTCGCGGACGCCGCGGTCGCGCAGTGCGCCGCCGCCGCCGCGGCGAACCCGCTCGCGGAGGGCGCGCCGCTCGCCGCGTCGCACGGCACCCGCTATCCGCTCGTGCAGGGCCCGATGACGCGCGTGAGCGACCGCGCGGGCTTCGCCGCCGCGGTCGCCGAGGCGGGCGCCCTCCCGTTCCTCGCCCTGGCGCTCATGCGCGGCGACGAGGTGGACGCGCTCCTGACGGAGGCGACCGCCCGGCTCGGGGACCGCCCCTGGGGCGTGGGCATCCTCGGCTTCGTGCCGCCCGAGCTGCGCGAGGAGCAGCTGGCGTGCATCCGCGCGCACCGGCCGCCGTTCGCCCTGATCGCCGGCGGGCGCCCCGCCCAGGCGCGGGAGCTCGAGGCGCAGGGCATCGACACCTACCTGCACGTCCCCTCCCCCGGCCTGCTCTCGCTCTACCTGCGCGAGGGCGCGCGGCGGTTCGTCTTCGAGGGGCGCGAGTGCGGCGGTCACGTGGGTCCGCGGACGAGCTACGTCCTGTGGGACACGATGGTCCGCACGCTGCTCGCCGAGACCGATCGCCGGACCCTCGCCGAGTGCCACGTGCTGCTGGCCGGCGGCATCCACGACGGCCTCTCGGCGGCCATGGCGGCGACGTGCGCCGCGCCGCTGGCCGCCGGCGGCGCGCGGGTCGGCGCCCTCGCCGGCACGGCGTACCTGTTCACCGAGGAGGCGGTCGCGTCCGGCGCGATCACGGCCGGGTTCCAGGACGCGGCGGTCGCCTGCGACCGCACGGTGTTCCTCGAGAGCGGCCCCGGCCACGCCACCCGCTGCCTGCCGTCCCCCTTCGCCGACGAGTTCGCCGCCGAGAAGCGCCGCCTGCTCCAGGCCGGGCACCCGGCCCAGGACGTCCGCCAGGCGCTCGAGGTGCTCAACATCGGGCGCCTGCGGATCGCGAGCAAGGGCCTGGACCGCGGCCCGCGCCACGACGCGGACGCGCCGAAGCTGGTCGAGGTGGGCGCCGAGGACCAGTGGCGCAGGGGCATGTTCATGATCGGGCAGGTCGCCGCGCTGCGCGACCGGATCGACAGCGTCGCCGCGCTGCACCGCGAGCTCGCCGACGGCTCGTCCGCCTGCCTGGCCGAGCGCGCGCTGCCCGCCGCCGACCCCGAGCCCGAGCCGGCGCAGGAGCCGGCCGCGATCGCGATCGTCGGGATGAGCTGCATCCTCCCGGGCGCCGCCGACCTGCGCACGTTCTGGGGCAACATCGTCAACCGCGTCGACGCCGTCGGCGAGGTCCCGCCCGACCGCTTCGACTGGCGGACGTACTTCGACGCGGACCGGACCGTCAAGGACAAGGCCTACTCGCGCTGGGGCGGCTTCATCCCCGACGTGCCGTTCGACCCCGTCGCGTTCGGCATGCCGCCGAACTCGCTGCGCTCGATCGAGCCGTTCCAGCTGCTCGGGCTGGCGACCGCGACGGCGGCCCTGGCCGACGCCGGGTACGCCGAGCGGGAGTTCGCCCGCGCGCGCACCTCGGTCATCCTCGGCGCCGGCGGCGGCGGCGCGTCCCTCGGCATCGGCTACACCGTCCGCTCGACGCTGCCCATGCTCGTCGGCGACAGCGCGCCGGCGCTGATCGACGCGCTCGACGGCGCGCTGCCGGAGTGGACCGAGGACAGCTTCGCCGGCCTGCTCATGAACGTCGCCGCGGGCCGCATCGCGAACCGGCTGGACCTCGGCGGGACGAACTACACGGTCGACGCCGCCTGCGCGTCCGCGCTGGCCGCCGTGGCGCTCGGCGTGCGCGAGCTGCAGACGGGCGCGAGCGACATGGCGATCGTCGGCGGCGTCGACGCCATCCAGACCCCGTTCGCGTACATGTGCTTCGCGAAGACGCAGGCGCTGTCGGCGTCGGGGCGCTGCCGGCCGTTCGACGCGGAAGCCGACGGCATCGCCATCAGCGAGGGCTTCGCGACGGTGGTGCTCAAGCGGCTCGCGGACGCCGAGCGCGACGGCGACCGCGTCTACGCGGTCATCCGGGGCATCGGCAGCGCCAGCGACGGGCGCGACCGCAGCCTCACCGCGCCCCGTCCGGAGGGGCAGATGCGCGCCCTGCGGCGGGCGTACGCCCAGGCCGGGTTCTCGCCGTCGACCGTCGGCCTCGTGGAGGCCCACGGGACGGGCACGGTCGCCGGCGACGGCGCCGAGGTCCAGGCCCTGACGCGCGTGTACGCCGAGGCCGGCGCGGGCGTCCAGAGCGTGGCGATCGGCTCGGTCAAGTCGATGATCGGCCACACGAAGGCGACGGCCGGCGTGGCGGGGATGGTCAAGGCGGCGCTGGCGCTGCACCACCGGGTGCTGCCGCCGACCATCGGCGTCACGCGGCCCAACCCCAAGGCGGGCCTCGACGACGGCCCGTTCTACGTCAACAGCGAGACGCGGCCGTGGCTCGGGCGCGCCGACGGCGTCCCGCGCCGCGCCGCGGTGAGCGCGTTCGGGTTCGGCGGGACCAACTTCCACGCCGTCCTGGAGGAGTACACCGGCGGGTACCTCGGCGACGCCGCCGCGACGGTCGACGCGTGGCCGGCCGAGCTGCTGGTCTGGCGCGCGGACTCCCGCGAGGACCTGCACGCCGCGACCGGGCGGCTGCTCGCCGAGCTCGAGCAGGGCGCCGCGCCGGACGTCCGGGCCCTCGCCCGGAGCCTGGCCGGCGACGCGGCGCGGCGCGCGGCCGGCGGCCCCACCCTGGCGGTGGTCGCCGGATCGGCCGCCGAGCTGGCCGAGCGGCTCCGCGCCGCGGGCGCCGTGCTGCGCGGCACGGACGCGCGCCACCATTCGCCCGACGGCGTGCACTTCGCCGAGGCCCCGCTGAGCGGCCCCGAGGGCGTCGCGTTCCTGTTCCCGGGCCAGGGCTCGCAGGAGGTCGACATGCTGCGCGACCTCGCGGTCGCCTTCCCCCAGGTCCGCGCGTCCTTCGACCGCGCCGACGCCGTCCTCGCGGGGGCGTTCGACCAGCCGCTGAGCCGCTACGTGTTCCCGCCGCCGACGTTCGACGAGGCCGGCGCGCGGCGCCGCAAGGCGGAGCTCACCGAGACGAACGTGGCCCAGCCGGCCCTGGGCGCCGCGGGGCTGGCGTGCCTGGGGCTGCTGCGCGACCTCGGCGTCGAGCCCGCGATGGCTGCGGGCCACAGCTACGGGGAGTTCGTCGCGCTCGCCGCCGCGGGGTCGTTCACCGAGGCCGACCTGCTGCGCGTGTCCGAGGCGCGCGGGCGCTTCATCATGGAGGGCGCCGGCGAGGAGGCCGGCGCGATGGCGGCGGTGACCGCGCCGGCGGAGGCGCTCGAGCCGCTCCTCGCGGCCGACGGCGAGCTCGTCGTGGCCAACCGCAACGCGCCGACGCAGACGGTGCTCTCGGGCTCGCGCGCCGCGATCGAGCGCGCGCTGGACTGGTGCAAGGCCCGCGACCTCTCGGCCCAGCGGCTCCCGGTGGCGTGCGCCTTCCACTCCCCGCTCGTCGCGCCGGCGCAGCGGCGCCTCGCGGAGCGGCTGCGCGAGATCCCGATCAGCGCGCCGCGCATCCCGGTGTTCTCGAACGCCACGGGCGCGCCCTACGCCGAGGACCCCGAGGCCGTGGCCGCCCAGCTGGCCGAGCATCTCGTCCGCCCCGTCGACTTCGTCGCCGAGGTGGAGGCGATGTACGCGGCGGGCGCGCGGCTGTTCGTCGAGGCGGGGCCGCGCGGCCTGCTCAGCGGGCTGGTCGGCCGCATCCTCGGCGACCGGCCGCACCTGTGCGTGCCGCTGGACCGCCCGCGCCGCCACGGGATCGTCCAGCTGCTCGACGGGCTCGCGGCCCTCGTCGCCGAGGGCCAGTCCGTCGACGTGCGCCGGCTCCACCGCGGACGCGCCGCCCCGGCCGGCAACGCCGAGCTGTCGCCCAGCACCTGGATGGTCAACGCCGCGCGGGCCTGGCCGGCGAGCGAGCCGCGACCCGAGGCCGGCGCCGACGTCCGCGTGACCATCGAAGACGGCCGTGCCCCC
Organism: uncultured Solirubrobacteraceae bacterium; assembly: GCA_963827335.1. GTDB lineage: Bacteria > Actinomycetota > Thermoleophilia > Solirubrobacterales > Solirubrobacteraceae > DASQMT01. Next base: position 234,957 of record CAWHAP010000013.1, on the reverse strand, counting down.
GAACCGCCGACCCAGCAGCAGAGGATGGTGCCGATGATCGAGAGTGGTGCTCCCAGCACGAACGGCCATGCGAACGGCGCGCACGCCGTGCAGCCGCCGCCGGAGCCGGGCGTCCTCGTGCCGCACGTGCCGGCCGCCCCCGTCCCCGGCGCGGATCGGGCCGCCGACGTCATGGCGCGCTACCAGCAGGTCATGCAGCACTTCCTGGAGACGGAGCGCAGCGTGATGCTGGCCTATCTCACGGGCCGTCCCCCGGCCGAGCGGCCCGCCGCCAACGGCCCGGCGCCGCTGCCGCTCGCCGCTCCGGCGCCCGCCGCCCTGCCCGCCGCCCCGGCGCCGGCCCCGCCCGCCGCAGCGGCGCCGAGCCCCGCGCCCGCCGTCGTCGCGCCCGTGGCGCCCGCCCCCGCCCCGGCGGCCGCGGACACGAACGGCGCGAAGCTCTCGCGGGACGAGGTGACCGCCCGCCTGCTCGCGATCGTCAGCGACCGCACCGGCTACCCGACCGACATGCTCGACCTCGACGCCGATCTCGAGGCCGACCTGAGCATCGACTCGATCAAGCGCGTCGAGATCGCGGGGACGCTGATGGAGTCGCTGCCCGGCGTCGACGCCGCCGCCCTCGATCCCGAGCAGATGACCGCCAGCCGCACGCTGCGCGAGGTCATGGACGTCCTCGAGCCGCTCTTGTCGGGCACCGCGGGCGGACAGGAGGTGGAACGCCTCCCTTTCGTTGATGCGCCGGTCGATCACCGCATCGGCCGGTTCGTGCTGCGGGCCGTCGAGGCGGCCGCGCCGGGCGAGCCGGCCGGCCTCGCGGCGACCGGCGCCATCCTCATCGTGGACGACGGCGCGGGGGTGGCGGCTGCGCTCGCCGCCCGCCTGCGGGCGGACGGGCACGCGGTCGTCCGCCTGCGCGCCCGCTCGGGGCGCTTCTCGCGCGGAGCGGACGCCGGCGACGCGGACGTGCTCGTGGCGGCGGTCGACGACGCGGCGTCGGCCGGCGACGTGGCCGGCCGCGTCACCGCGCTGCACGGCGGCGTGAAGGCCCTCGTGCACCTCGGCGCGCTCGAGTCCGCCGACGGGCTCGACGGCGGGGGCACCGCGGCCGCCGGCGTCACGGGGCTGTTCCTGCTCGCCCAGGCGCTGCGCGACGACCTCGAGCGCGCCGCCGCGGAGGGCGGCGCGGCCGTGGTCGCCGCGACCGCCATGGGCGGGGCCTTCGGGCTCGACGGCGACGTCCCCGCGACGGCGTCGCGCCAGGCGCTGACGGCCGGCTTCGTCAAGTCGCTCGCGCACGAGTGGCCCTCGGTCCGGGCCCGGGTCGTCGACCTTGCGCCCGGCGACGCGGCCGCCCACGCCGCGGCGCTGGCCGCCGAGCTCGTCACCGGCGGGCCCGTCGAGACCGCGCTGCGCGACGGCGTCCGGCGCACGATCGAGCCGGTGCGCGCGGCCGTCGATGGGAGGCCGGATCAAGGGCTGCTCGACGCGGGCGCCGTGCTGCTCGTCACCGGCGGCGCCCGGGGCATCACCGCCGAGGCGACCGTCGCGCTCGCTCGGTCGGCGCCGGAACCGACCGTGGTGCTGGTCGGCCGCACGCTGCTGACCGAGGAGGACCCCGACGTCGCCGGCGTGGCCGATGCCGAGCTCAAGCCGGCGGTGATCGCCCGCCTGCGCGCCGAGGACCCGGACGTCACGCCGGCCACGGTCGAGGCCGTGTACCGCCGGATCGCGCGCGAGCGGGAGGTGCGCCGCACCGTCGCCCGGCTCGAGGCCGCGGGCGCGCGCGTCGAGGTGCACGGCTGCGACGTGCGCGACGCCGCCGCCTTCGCCGCCCTGCTCGAGGGCGTCTACGCCGCCCACGGGCGGATCGACGGCGTGATCCACGGCGCCGGCCTGATCGAGGACAAGCTGATCGCCGACAAGGACCTCGCCTCGTTCGAGCGCGTGCTCGCCACGAAGGTCACCGGCGCGGCGGTGCTGGCGCGCACCCTGCGCCCCGAGGGGCTGCGCTTCCTCGTGCTCTTCAGCTCGGTCTCCGCGCGCTTCGGCAACCGCGGGCAGGCGGACTACGCCGCCGCCGGCGAGGCCCTCAACAAGCTCGCGCAGCACCTCGACCGCCGCTGGGAGGGGCGTGTCGTCGCGATCAACTGGGGCCCGTGGCTGACCACCGGGATGGTGTCGCCCGCCGTCCAGCGCCAGTTCGCCGAGCGCGGCGTCGCCCTCATCGACGTCCCGACGGGCTGCCGGATGCTCGAGGACGAGCTGCGCTTCGGGCGCAAGGGCGAGGCCGAGGTGGTGATCGGCGGCACGACCGCCCCCGAGCCGGCCGCCGCGCCCGCCGCCGAGGCGCCCCGCGGCGCGCTGCTCGCCGCCGCCGGCGTCGTCACCCCCCAGCCCGGCGGCGGCGTCGAGGTGACCCGCACGTTCGACCTCGCGCACGACGTCTACCTCACCGACCATCGCCTCGACGGGCGCCCGGTCGTGCCCTTCGCCGTGGCCACCGAGCTCATGGCCGAGGCCGCGGCCGCCGCGGCCGGCGGGCGGCCCGTCGCCGAGCTGCGCGACATCCGCGTGCTGCACGGTCTCGACGTCGGCGACGACGGGCTCGCGGTCCGCGTCACGGCCACGCCGGACGGCGACGCCGTCGACGTCGGCATCGCCGCGTCCGGCGACCCCCGGCGCCTGCGCTACCGCGCCCGCGCCGTCCTCGACGCGCCGCTCGCGCCCGACGCGGCGCCGGCCGAGCCGCTCACCGGCCTGCCGGCGTTCCCCATGAGCGTGCAGGACGCCTACCGGGACCTCCTGTTCCACGGCCCGCTGTTCCAGGGCATCGTCTCCGTCGACGGCATGGACGAGCGCGGCCTGCGGGCCGTGCTGCGCCCGACGCCGCCCGCCCGCGTCCTCGCCGGCGCCGGCGCGGCGCGCTGGTGGATGGACCCGGTGACCGTGGACTGCGCGCTCCAGCTGCAGGTCGTCTGGGCCCGGCTGAACTGGGGCGTCACGCTCCTGCCGGCGGAGATCGGCGCCGTGCGGCCCGTCGCCGGGCTCGCGGGCGACGCGGTCCGGCTCGAGCTCCGGGTCCGGCCCGACAGCCGCGCGCCGCTCTGCCACGCCGACCACGTCTTCACCAGCCTCGACGGCCGCCTGCTCGGCACGCTCACCGACGTCGTCGGGACCGGGTCGAAGGCCCTCAACCGGCTCGCAGGCGCGGGCGCGAGCGCATGACGGAGACCGGGGTCGCCATCGTCGGCATGTCGTGCCTGTTCCCCGGGGCGCCCGACCTCGGCACGTACTGGCGCAACATCCTCGGCAAGGTCGACGCGATCTCGGACCCGCCCCCGGAGGCGTTCGACCCCGCCGTCTACCACGACCCCGACTTCCGCGACGAGGACGCCACGTACACCAAGCGCGGCGGCTACCTCGGCTCGCTGGCGGCCTTCGACTCGCTCGCCCACGGGATCCCGCCGGTGGCGGTCGGCGGGGAGCCGGACCAGTGGCTCGCGCTGCAGATCGCCCGCGACGCGCTGGCCGACGCCGGCGCGCTCGACCTGCCGGCGGCGGTGCGCGAGCGCACGTCGATCGTGCTCGGCAAGGGCACCTACCTGAACGGCGGCAACGCCGTCGCGGTGCAGCGCGGGCTCGTGCTCGGGCAGACCCTGGACCTGCTGCGGCGCCTGCATCCCGAGCTCCCCGAGGAGGAGCTCGACGCGCTGCGCCGCGAGATGCAGCGCGCGCTGCCGCCGCTGACCGCGGACACCGTGCCGGGCCTGATCCCGAACATCATCGTCGGGCGGATCGCCAACCGGCTGGACCTGATGGGCCCCGCGTACACCGTGGACGCCGCCTGCGCGTCCTCGCTCGTCGCGCTGGCCCACGCCGTCCGCGACCTCGAGGCCGGCGAGTGCGACCTCGCCCTGGCCGGCGGGTCGCAGGTGTGGATCCCCGTCGCGACGATGAACCTCTTCTGCCGGCTCGGCGCGCTCAGCCACCGCGACGGCCTGCGCCCGTTCGACAAGGACAGCGACGGCACCCTGCTCGGCGAGGGCATCGGCATGGTGGTGCTCAAGCGGCTGGCCGACGCGGTCCGCGACGGCGACCGCGTCTACGCCGTCATCCGCGGCGTCGGCATCGCCAGCGACGGCCGCGCGACGGGCGTCATGGCGCCGCGGGTCGAGGGCGAGGAGCTCGCGCTGCGCCGCGCCTACGAGGCCAGCGGGATCGACCCCCGGAGCGTCGGGCTGATCGAGGCCCACGGCACGGGCACCGCGGTCGGCGACGCCACCGAGATCGAGGCGCTCGCGCGGGTGTTCGGCGGGCGCGCGGGCGAGCAGCCCCGCTGCGCCGTCGGCACGGTCAAGTCGATGATCAGCCACACCATCCCGGCGGCCGGCGTGGCCGGGGTGATCAAGGCCGCGCTCGCCCTGCACCAGCGCGTGCTGCCGCCGACGTTGTGCGACGAGCCCAACCCGAAGCTCGGGCTCGAGCGCACGCCGTTCTACCTCAACACCGAGACGCGCCCGTGGATCCACGGCGGGGACGAGCCGCGCCGCGCCGGCGTCAACGCCTTCGGCTTCGGCGGCATCAACGCGCACGCCATCCTCGAGGCGTTCGACGGCACGGCCGGCACCGTCCACCGCCCGCCCTGGGGCAGCGAGCTCGTGCTGCTCGAGCGCGACACCGCGGACGAGCTCGCGGACGCCGCCGAGGAGCTCGCCGCGGCCCTGGAGAGCGAGCCCCGCTACGCGCTCGCCGACCTCGCGTTCACGCTCAGCCGCGCGCTCGGCCGGAGCGAGCGGCCGCTGCGCCTCGGCATCGTCGCCGAGTCCTTCGACGACCTGCGGGCGAAGCTCGGGCACGCGGCGGAGAAGCTGCGCAACCCGGACACGCAGCGGCTGAAGGTCGTCTCGGGCATCTACTTCGCGCGCGAGCCGCTGGGCCGCGAGGGCAAGGTCGTGCTCGTGTTCCCGGGCGAGGGCGCCCAGTACCGCGACATGCTGTCGGACCTGTGCCTGCACTTCGACGAGGTGCGGGCCGTGTTCGACCGCGTCGACCGCCTCTACGCCGGCCATCCCCGCGGCGACCTGCTGAGCGACTGGGTGTTCCCGCCGCCGGCGGGCTCAGAGGCCGAGCGCGTGCGCGCGGAGGCGCGCCTGATGCAGCTCGACATCGCCGTCGAGTCGGTCCTGACGGCGAACGGCGCCATGTACGAGCTGCTGACGCGCCTGCTCGGCCGGGTCGACGCGGTGCTCGGGCACAGCACGGGCGAGCACTCCGCCGCCATCGTGACGGGCCTGCTCGACGTCGAGAGCGACGCAGGGCTCGTCGCGTTCTCGCAGGGGCTGTACCGCGCGTACGCCGCGGCGGCCGAGCGGCACGACATCCCGGGCGCGGTCCTGCTCGCACTGGGGACGGACGCCGCGACGGCGCTGGACATCGCCGCGGAGGCCGGCGGCGAGCTGCACCTGGCGATGGACAACTGCCCGCACCAGGCGGTCCTCGTGGGCGAGGCCGCGGCGGCGGCGCGGGCGCGCGGCATCGCCGCCGGCCGGGGGCTGGTGTGCGAGGAGCTGCCGTACGACCGGGCCGTGCACACGCCGATGTTCGCCCCGTTCGCCGACGACCTGCGCGCGGTCTTCGACGGGCTGCCGGTGGGCCGGGCCCACACGCCGCTGTGGTCGTGCACCACCGCGGCGCCGTACCCCGACGACCCCGCGGCGATCCGCGAGCTGCTCGTGGAGCACTGGACGCGTCCGGTGCGGTTCCGCGAGACGATCGACGCCCTCTACGCCGACGGCGCGCGCATCTTCGTCGAGGCCGGCCCGCGCGGGAACATGACGGCGTTCATCGGCGACATCCTGCGCGGCCGGCCGGCATGCGCGGTGGCGTCCGACGCGCCCCGCCGTGCCGGCGTCACGCAGCTCAACCACCTGGTCGCCCAGCTGGCCGTGCACGGCGTCGACGTGGACGTCGGTCACCTGTTCGCCCAGCGCGCGCCGCGCGAGGTCGACTGGCGGGCCGGCGGCGAGCCGGCGCCGGAGGAGCGCCCGAAGGTGCCGCTGCACACGAGCTGGCCGATGCTCCGGCTCTCGCAGGAGGCGATCGACCGGTTCCGCGCGCACGCCGGGCCGCCGGCCGCGAGCGTGCACCACGCGCCGCCGCTCGCGCCGGCCGCCGCGAACGGCAACGGGAGCGGGAACGGCCATGCCGCCCCCGCCCTCGCGCCGGCCGTCGCGGGGCCGGCGGCCGCCGCGCCCGCGACCGTCGTCGCGCCGCCCGCGCCGGCGCCGGCGGCGGACGGCGACGACGCGGCCGCCGTGGTCGAGGACCACCTGCGGACGATGGAGCGGTTCCTCGAGACCGGCCACGAGGTGATGCAGGCCTTCCTCGGCCACGGGGCGCCCCGCCGCCGCGCCGGCGTGGCCGTTGCTGGGCGAGGTCGTCGAGCACGAGCCCGGCGTCCGGCTCGTCGCCCGGCGCTCGGTGGACCCCGACGCCGACCCGTACCTGCGCGACCACACCCTCGGCCGCGTCGTGTCGCGGACCGAGCCCGGGCTGCGGGGGCTGCCGCTCATGCCCCTGGCCCTGAGCCTCGAGGTGCTGGCCGAGGGCGCCGCCGCGCTGGTCGGCGCCGGCGTCGTGACCGGCCTGCGCGACGTGCGCGCGCATCGCTGGATCGCGTTCCCCGGCCCGCTCGAGCTCGAGGTCGCGGCGCGCCGGCTGCCGGGGCCCGGCGGCGTCGAGCGCGTGCGCGTCGAGCTGCGCGACCGGCGCGGGGGCGCGCCGGCCGTCGAGGGCACCGTGATCGTCCGCGCGGGCCACGAGGCGGCGCCCGCGCCGCTCGCACCGCCGGCGGACGGCGTCCGCGCGTCGGAGCGCCCGCCCGGCGCGCTGTACGGCGAGGTGATGTTCCACGGTCCGACCTGGCAGGCGGTCGAGGCCATCGACGGCGTCGCGCCGGCGGCCGCCTTCGCGCGCCTGCGGGTCCTGCCGGCCGACCCCGGCTTCGTGCTGGACCCGGTCGTGCTCGACGCGGCCGGGCAGGTGATCGGCTTCTGGGCCGCCGAGCAGCTCGAGTCCGCGCGCGTCGTGTTCCCGTTCAGCCTTGCCGCGCTCGACGTGTTCGGGCCGCGCCGGCCGGAGGGCGAGGCGCTGACGTGCCATGCGGCGATCGAGCTCGAGGGCGCGCGGCTGACGCGCGCGGACCTCGAGGTCGTCGACGCCTCCGGCGGATGCTGGATGCGGCTGCGGGCGTGGGAGGACAAGCGCTTCGACGTGCCCGGGCGGCTGCGGCCGCTCACCCTGGCCGGCGAGCTGCCGCCGCTCTCGGCGCCGTGGGCCGCCCCGCTCGGCACGCCGGGCGCGCCCGGGCGCGCCTGCCGGCGGCTCGACGCGCGCCTCGACGCGGACCGCGCGCTGTGGACGCCGACCTGGGCGTACCGGGTGCTGTCGCGCGCCGAGCGCGAGCGCTTCGCCGGGCTCGACCGCCCCGAGGACCGGCGGCTCGAATGGCTGGCCGCCCGGACCGCCGCCAAGGAGGCCGTCATCGAGCTGCTCGGACTCGACCTCCTGCCCGCCGACGTCGAGATCCTCGCCGACGAGCGCGGGCGCCCCGAGGTGCGCATCCCCGGGATCGCCGCCGTCCCGGCGATCTCGCTCACGCACGCGCACGGGCACGCCGCCGCGCTCGCGGCGCTGGTGCCGCCGGGCGGCGGCGTCGGGATCGACGTGGAGCCCGTGCGCGAGCTGCCGCCGGGCTTCGCCGAGGCGGCGTTCGCGGAGGCGGAGCGCGGCGTGCTCGCCGGCGCGCCGGGCGACGAGTGGCTGCTCCGCTGCTGGTGCGCCAAGGAGGCGGCCGGCAAGGCGGCGGGCAGCGGGCTCGGCGCCGGGGCCGAGCGGCCGGTGGTGAGCGGCGTCGACGTCGCCCGCCAGGAGGTCGTGGTCACGCTGCGCGGCCGGCGCGTGCCGGTCGCGACGCTCCGCGACGAGGACCTGATCGTGGCCACCGCGGAGTGGCCGGCTGGCGAAGGGGGAGGCGCATGACGGCGATCGATCCGGCGGTGATGGCCGGCGTGCTCGAGATGCTCGACGAGCTCGCGGGCGACTGGGAGTACGACGGCACGGTCGAGCCGGGGACGCGCTTCATCGCCGACCTCGGCCTGGAGTCGCTCGAGATCGTCGTGCTCGGCACGATGATCCAGCAGCGCTACGGACGGCTGCCGTTCTCGGAGTTCCTCGAGGAGCTCGGCCAGCGGCCCGTCGAGGAGCGCGACCTGACCGTCGCCGAGCTCGTCGCGTTCGTGTGCGAGCAGCGCCGCCCGATCCTCGAGGAGGCGTGACGGTGCCGCCGACCGTGCTGATCGGGCTCGACGGAGCGACCTGGACGATCCTCGATCCGTACATGGAGCGCGGCGTCATGCCGTTCCTCCGCGACCTCTGCGCCCGGGGGACGCGCGCGCCGCTGCGCTCGATCGTCCCCGCGCTCACGCCGCCGGCCTGGACGTCGGTGATGACCGGCAAGCACCCCGGCGGGCACGGGGTCTTCGACTTCTTCCAGAAGGAAGACCCGGACAGCATCCACTTCCGCTTCGCGAGCTCGCAGGACGTGCACAGCGCGACGATCTGGTCGCTCGCGAGCGACGCCGGGCAGCGGATCATCTCGCTCAACTTCCCGCTCATGTTCCCCGCGCCCGACGTCGCGGGCTGCGTGGTGCCGGGCGGCATGATGCCGTGGCGCCAGCTGCGGCTCGGCTGCCATCCCGCCGGCCTGTTCGACCGGCTCAAGGCGCTCCCCGGGTTCAACCCGCGCGAGATGCTCGACATGGAGCTCGAGGTCAAGGCCATCGAGGGCTGCCCGGCGGAGGAGCAGCACGCCTACGTCGAGCAGCACATCACGCGCGAGCAGCGCTGGCTGGAGGTCGCGCGCCACCTCATCCGCGAGGAGCCGGCGGAGCTGATCGGCGTCATGTTCGACGGCGTCGACAAGCTCCAGCACCTCTGCTGGCGCTTCATCGACCCGGCGTGCCGGCCCGCCGAGCCGACGCACTGGGAGCAGGGCATGATCGAGCGCTGCGAGCGCTACTTCCGCACCGTCGACGACATCCTCGCGGAGCTCGCCGGGCTCGTCGGGCCCGACGCGACGCTCGTGCTCGCCTCCGACCACGGCTTCGGCCCGACGCGCGACGTCTTCCACGTCAACGCCTGGCTCGAGCAGCAGCGCCATCTCGCCTGGGCGGACGGGGACGCCGGCGAGGCGCGCGACGGCACGCTGGTCGGCTTCAAGGAGGTCACGCGCCACGTCCACGCGCTCGACTGGTCGCGCACGATCGCCTACGCGGCCACGCCGAGCAGCCAGGGCATCCACATCGTGAGCCGCGTCCCGGGCAGCGACGACCCGCTGCCCGACGACGTCCGGCGCCGGATCCGGGACGAGATCTCCGCCGGGCTGCTCGCGCTGCGCCGCCCCGACGGCGAGCCGGTGGTCACGCGGGTGTGGACGCGCGACGAGGCCTTCGCCGGCCCCCACGAGGGCATCGGACCGGACCTCTCGCTCCTGCTCGCCGACGGCGGGACGATGTCGATCCTGCCCTCGACCGAGCTCGTCGCGCGCCGGCCGGAGCCGGCCGGGCACCACCGCGAGGTCGGCATGTTCCTCGCCGCCGGCCCCGGGATCCGGGCGGGCGCGACGGCCGGCGAGCTGTCGCTCGTCGACATCGCCCCGCTCCTCCTGCACCGCCTCGGCCTCCCCGTGCCCGACGACGTGGCGGGCCGCGTCCCGGTCGAGGTGCTCGAGGACGCCGAGCTCGCCGCCCGGCCGCCGCGCACGGCGCCGGCGGGAGCGCCGGTCGCCGCGGCCGCCGTGCCGCCCGGCAGCCTCGAGCTCGACCCCGACGAGCAGGCCGGCGTCATGCAGCGCCTCAAGGCCCTGGGGTACGTGGAGTGAGCAAGGTCACGCTGAGCACCGGGCTCACGCTGCACTGCCAGCAGGTCGGCGAGGGCCCCGACGTCGTGATGGTGCACGGCATCACCGGCAACCTCGCCGTCTGGCACCTGCAGCTCGTGCCGGCGCTGATGTCGCGCGCCCGCCTGCTCACCTACGACCTGCGCGGGCACGGGCTCAGCGACGTCCCGCCCACGGGCTACAGCCTCGACGACATGGCCGGGGACCTGCTCGGGCTGCTCGACGCGATGGAGCTCGAGCGCCCCGTCGTCGTGGGCCACAGCTACGGCGCCGACATCGCCCTCTACCTCGCCGCCGCCCACCCCGGGCGCGTCGCCGAGGTGATCGCCATCGAGGCCGCGCTGCCCGCCATGGAGGAGGTCCGCGACCACGACGCCTGGATCGGCTGGACGTACTGGGTGCGGGCCCTCGAGGAGGCGGGCGTCCCGGTGCCCGAGGACAAGCGCTCGGACCTGCGCCACCTGATCCGCGCGACGATCGACCTCCCGAAGCAGTGGGGCCCGCTGAAGGGCCTCCCGCGCAACCCGAAGCCGCTGCTCCGGCTCCTCGACGAGACGACGCTGCCCCAGGACTACCGCCGGATCGGGTCGCTGACCGCCGACCGCCTGCCCACGATCGAGACCCCGGTCGTCCTCATGTACACCGAGCAGTCGGCTTTCATCGACACGTTCGAGTACCTGCTCGAGCGGCTGCCCGACGTCACGCCGGTGCTGCTGCCCCGCAGCGAGTACGGGCACTTCGGGCCGCTGGAGCAGCCGGAGCTCGTGGCGAGCGAGATCGCCGCCCGGCTGGACCGCCTCGCGGCCGCGGAGGTGGGGCGCTGATGCACGGCATGGACCGCGGGCGGCCCGGCCGGCCGGGCGACGCCGTCCTCGTCACGGGATGCTCGACCGGCATCGGGCTCGAGGCCGCCCTGCACCTCGCCGGCCGGGACTTCCGCGTGTTCGCGACCGTGCGCGACGCCGCCTCGCGCGAGGCCGTCGGGCGGGCCGCCGCCGAGCGCGGCGTGGAGCTGGAGATCGTCGACCTCGACCTCTGCGACCGCGACAGCATCGACGCCGCGGTGGAGACCGTCGCCGAGCGCTGCGGCGGCGTCTTCGGCCTCGTCAACAACGGCGGGATCGGCCTCCGCGGCGCGGTCGAGGACAGCTCGGAGGAGGAGATCCGCCGGGTGTTCGAGACGAACGTCCTCGGCACCGTCGCCGTCACGCAGGCCGTCCTGCCGCACATGCGCGCCGCCCGCTGCGGGCGGATCGTCACGATCACGTCGATCGGCGGCCGCGTGCCGGGCTTCGGCGTCTCGATCTACTGCTCGAGCAAGTTCGCCCAGGAGGGGTTCGCGGAGGGCCTCTCGCTCGAGCTCGCCCCGTTCGGCATCCAGTCGATCATCGTCGCGCCCGGGATGATCAAGACGCCCCGGTGGGCCGAGCACCGCGGGACCGCGGCGGGCGCCGAGGACACGTCGAGCCCGTACTACGGCCCGTTCTGGGCCAGCGAGGGCATCGCCGACAGCATCGTCGCGCGGTCGCCCACCACCCCGGGCGACGTCGCGGCGGTCATCGAGGCGGCATTGTGCGACGAGCAGCCCCGGCTGCGCTACGTCGTCGGGCGCCGCGCCCCGCTCGTGGTCTTCCTGCGCCGCCACCTGCCCGAGCGGTGGTTCGAGCGGCTGTACTACGGCGGCCAGCTGCGCCGGCTCGAGCGGCTCGTGGACCCGTCGCTGCTGCCAGAGCGGGAGGCGGTGCGATGACCCGGATCCTGTTCACCTCCTGGCCGCTCTACGGCCACGTGCTGCCGAAGCTGGCCGTGGCGGCGGCGCTGCGCGAGCGCGGCCACGAGGTCGCCTTCTACACCGGGTCGGAGGCGCGCGCGCTCGTCGAGGGCGAGGGCTTCGAGGTGTTCGGATTCGAGCGCGTCGACGAAGCGGCCGTCATGGGGGCGGTCCGCGAGCTCGAGGCGCGCGCCGGGCTGGGCCGCCCGTCGCTCGCGGACGTCCGGCGCTGCTTCGACGCCGCGCTCGTCGAGCCGATCCCGGGCCAGGTGGAGGACGTCGGCGCCGTCGTGCGCGGCTGGAAGCCGTCGGCGATCGCCTGCGACCTGCCCGTCTGGGGCCCGATGCTGATCCTGGCCGAGACGCTGCCGGTGCCCGTCGCGCTCGCCTCGGCGTTCCTCGGGCCGCCGGCGCCGGATCCGGAGGCGCCGCCGGCCGGCCTCGGGCTGCCGGCGCCGAAGGGACCCGCGCGGCGCGCCGTCGCGTGGGGCGCCGCCCGGGCGACCGACCTCGCCGCGCGCCGCCTCCGCGACCGGGTCGACGGCCTGCGCGCGCAGCACGGGCTCGCGCCGATGGGGCGCTCGGTGAACGCCCAGCTCGGGCGCTTGCCGCTCACGCTCATCCACGGCGTCGCGGAGCTCGACTACGGGCGCCGCCGCGTCCCGCCCGGCGTCCACTTCGTCGGGCCGTCCCCGTGGAAGCCGCGGCAGCCGCCGGGCGCCGCCGGCGGCCTGGACGCCGTCCCGGACGGCCGGCCGTGGGTCCACGTCGCGGCGTCCACCATGGAGGGCGGCGACGCCGGGCTGCTGCGCGCCGCCGTGCAGGGCCTGGCGGGCCGTGCCGTCGAGGTGGTCGCGACCGCGGCCGGCGGCGCCGTGCCGCCCGACCTCCGCCCGGAAGCGCTGCCCGCCAACGTCCATGTCGCGGCGTGGGTCGACCACGCCGAGCTGCTGCCCCGGTGCGCCGCCGTGGTCACGCCGGGCGGCGCAGGGACGATCGTGGCGGCGCTGGCGGCGGGCGTCCCGCTCGTCGTCGTCCCGACCGCGTGGGACAAGCCCGACAACGCGCAGCGCGTCGTCGAGGCGGGCGCAGGCGTCCGGCTCTCGCCGCGCAAGTGCACGCCCGAGCACGTGCGGGCGGCGGTCGAGCGGGTGCTCGGCGACCCGTCCTACCGCGCGCATGCGCGGCGCATGGCGGCGCTGCTGGCCGCCGCGCCCGGGCCCGCCGGCGCCGCGGCGCTGCTGGAGCGCCTCGCGGGCGGCCGGACCGCGGCCGGGCGGATCGAGATGGAGGTCTGAGATGACGCTCGCCGAGCCCGACCGGGCCGCGCCCGCCGCGGCGCCCGTGGATCCGTTCACGATCCCCGGCGCGGCACCGGTCCCCACGCGCCCGCGCCTGCTGTCGCACGTCGGTCGCTGGGGCCGCGCGCGGCGCTGGCTGCCCGGCGACGCGCTGCGGATCCTCGACGTCGGCTGCGCCTTCGGCTACGGCTCCGTGGCGGTGGCGGCGGCCGGGCCCCCCGGCCGCGTCGCCGTCGGCGTCGAGCAGGACCCGGAGCACCTCGAGCGCGGCCGGCGGCTGTACCCGTGGCTGACGATCGTCGAGGGCGACGCCGCGACGCTGCCCGTCCCCGACGGCTGCGCCGACGCCGTCCTGATGCTCGACGTGCTCGAGCACCTCGGCGACGCGCGGCCCGCCGTGACCGAGGCGCACCGCGCGCTGCGCCCCGGCGGCGTCCTGGTGGTCAGCGTGCCGCACCGCGGTCCGCAGCAGGGGGTGGACTCGCTCAACCTCTACCGGAGGCTGCGCCGCCGGCGGCCGTCGTGGCCGCCGCTGGAGCCCGCGACCGAGTCGGCGGACGGCGTGCACCGCCACTACACCGTGGACGAGCTGTCCGCGCTGCTCGGCCCGGGGTTCGCGGTCGACCGCGTCCAGCGCTCGGGCCTCGGGCTGACCGAGCCGGTCTACCTCGCGGGCCTGGTCGCGCGCGTCCCGCGGCGCGCGGAGCAGGTCGGGCGCATCGCGGCCACGCTGCACCTGATCCTCTACCTGCTCGACGACCTGATCCCCTGGGGACCGTTCGGCTACCACCTCGCCGTCCGCGCGCGCCGGAGGGAGACGCCGTGAGCCCGCGCCTCCTGTTCACCTGCTGGCCGTTCGAGGGCCACGTCTTCCCGGCCATGAGCCTCGCCCTCGCCGCGCGCGAGCGCGGGGCCGAGGTCGCCTTCTACACGGGCCGCCGGCTGCAGCCGATCGTGGAGGCGCAGGACATCGAGTGCTTCGCCTTCGACCGGGTGCAGGCGGTGTGGGAGCGCGTGCACGAACGGGAGCGCGAGGTCCGCGGGCGGCGCGGCTCGCTGCAGCTCCAGCGCGAGGCGTTCAACGACTGGCTGGTGGGGTCGATCCCCGACCAGGTCGCGGACGTGCGGGCCGTGATGGACCGCTGGCATCCCGACGCGATCGTCACGGACGGATCGATGTGGGGCCCGAGCCTCGTCCTGCACGAGGCGGACGGCATCCCGGTGGTCTTCGCGTCGACGCTCATCTACCCGCTCGTCCCCGGGCGCGACGCGCCGCTGCCGGGCTCCGGCCTCGGCCCGCCCCGCGGCGCCGCCGGGCGGGCCGTCGCGTGGGGGATCGCGCGTGCGGTGGACCTCGCCGCCCGCGGCGCCCGCCGCCGTCTCGACGGGATCCGCGCCGGCCATGGCCTGCGCCCGCTCGGCTGCCCGGTCAACGAGTGGATGGGCGGCCTGCCGCTCTACCTCGTGGGCAGCGTCGCGGAGCTCGACTTCCGCCGGCGCGACCTCCCGCCCAGCGTGCGCCGCGTCGGCCCGCTGCTGTGGCATCCGCCCGAGCCGCCGGGCACGCGCGCGTGGCTGGACCAGGTGCCGGCGGATCGCCCGTGGGTGCACGTCACCGAGGGCACCTCGCACTTCCAGGCGCCGCTGCTCCTGCCCGCCGCGGCCCGCGGGCTCGCCGGGGCGCCGTTCGAGGCGATCCTGACCACCGGGAGCGAGCGCGACCCGGCATCGCTCGGCCTGCCCGGCGCGCCCAACGTGCACCTCACGGACTGGCTCAGCCACGGCGAGCTGCTCCCGCGCTGCGCCGCCGTGGTCACCACCGGCGGGGCGCAGACGATCGTGGCGGCGCTGGCGGCCGGCGTCCCGCTGGTCGTCGTGCCCACGCTGTGGGACAAGCCCGCGAACGCCCGGCGCATCGCCGCCGCCGGCGTCGGCGTCCAGGTGGCGCCGAAGGCCTGCACGCCGGAGCGCCTGCGCGCCGCGGTCGACGAGGTCCTCGGGGACCCGTCGTACCGGCGCAACGCCGCGCGCATGGCGCAGGCGCTCGCCGCCGCCCCAGGGCCGGCCGGCGCGGCCGAGATGATCGCCGAGCTGGCCGGCAGCGCCGGGCCCGTCACCGTCGAGGGAGGTGCGCGATGAGCGCGACCGAGGCACACCGGACGCCCGCGCCCGCGGCGGACGCCGTCGACCCGTTCACGATCCGGCCGGAGGCGGCGCGGCCGCAACGGCCCTACCTCGCGTCGCATCTGGGCCGGTCCGGGCGCGCGTGCCGCTGGCTGCCCGACCACGCGCTCCGGGTGCTCGACGTCGGCTGCGCGTCGGGCTACGGGTCCGCGGGCGTCGCCGCCGCGGGGCCGCCCGGCCGGGTCGTCGTGGGCGTCGAGCGCGACCGGGAGCACCTCGCGCACGGATGGCGGCGGCTGCCGTGGCTGACGCTGCTCGAGGGCGACGCCACGGCGCTCCCCGCGCCCGACGCGTGCGCCGACGCGGTGATCATCCTCGACGTCCTCGAGCACCTCGCCGACCCGGAGGCGGCCATGGCCGAGGCCCATCGCGTGCTGCGTCCCGGCGGCGTCCTGATCGTGAGCGTGCCCCACCGCGGGCTGCTGCACCGCCTCGACGCGCTGAACGTGTACGCCAGGCTGCTGCGCCGGCACCCGGACTGGCCGCCGCTGGAGGAGCCGACCGAGTCGGGCAGCGGC
Organism: uncultured Solirubrobacteraceae bacterium; assembly: GCA_963827335.1. Classification (GTDB taxonomy): domain Bacteria; phylum Actinomycetota; class Thermoleophilia; order Solirubrobacterales; family Solirubrobacteraceae; genus DASQMT01. The sequence continues at coordinate 219,225 of CAWHAP010000013.1, read as the reverse complement.
ATGCACCGCCACTTCACCACGGCGGAGATGACGGACCTCCTCCGGCCCTGGTTCACGGTCGACCGGACAACGCGCACGGGCCTCGGCCTGGCCGAGCTCGTCTCGCTCTTCCGCCTGCTGCTGCGGGCCAGGGTGGGCGCGCCGCGCACGTGCGCCGCGCTCGCCTGGCTCTACCTGCTGGCGTACCTGGCGGAGGACCCGTTCCCGCTCGGGCGGCTCGGCTACCACCTGACCGTCCGCGCGCAGCCGCTCCCGGCCGGAGGCGCCCGTTGACGCGCGTCCTCTTCGCCTGCTGGCCCTTCGAGGGGCACGTCTATCCGCAGATGAGCATGGCCGTCGCGCTCCGCGAGCGCGGTGCGGACGTCGCGTTCTACACGGACGCCGCCATGCGCGACGTGATCGAGGCCGAGGGCTTCGAGCTGCTCCCCTTCGACCGGGTCGCGCCGGCCTGGCGGCGCGTCCACGGCCGCGACCGCGGCACGGGCGGCTGGCGCGAGGGCGTCAAGCTCATGCTCGCGGCGCGCGACTGGATCGTCGGCTCGATCCCCGATCAGGTCGCCGACCTGCAGGACGCCGTCGCGCGCTGGCGCCCCGACGTGATCGGGGCCGAGGCCTCGATGTGGGGGCCGCTGCTGGTGCTGTCGGAGCTCGGGCCGACCCCGGTCGCGCTCGTCTCCCCGCTGATCGGGGCGCAGGTCCCGCGTGCCGGGCGGCCGCGGGTGCGCGAGCTGGCCGCCGTCCGGGCCCGCAGGCAGATCGACGGGTTCCGGGCGACCCACGGGCTCGAGCCGATGGGCTGCTCGGTCAACGCCTACTTCGGCCGGCTCCCGCTCTACCAGGTCCTGAGCGTGCCCGAGCTCGACGGCGAGCGCGACGACCTGCCCGCGAGCGTGCGCTACGTCGGGGCCTGCCAGTGGCACCCGCCCGAGTCCCCCGGCACGCTCGAGTGGCTCGACGCGATCCCGTCCGAGCGCCCGTGGGTGCACGTGACGGAGGGGACGTCCCGCTTCCAGGACCACTTCCTGCTGGAGGCCGCGGCGAAGGGGCTGGCGGACTCGCCGCTGGAGGCCATCCTCGTCACCGGGCGCGGGCTGGATGCGGCCGCGGCCGGCATCGGCTCGCCGGCGGCGAACGTGCACGTCGCCGAGTGGTTGAGCCACGACGTCCTGCTGCCGCGCTGCTCGGCGGTCGTCACCACCGGGGGCATGGGAACGATCATGGCCGCGCTGCGAGCGGGCGTGCCGCTCGTCGTCGTGCCGACCGGATGGGACAAGCCGGCGAACGCCCGGCGCGTCGTCGACGCGGGCGTCGGCGTCCGCCTGTCGCCGCGGCGCTGCACGCCCGAGCGGCTGCGCGCCGCCGTCGGCGAGGTCTACCTGGACCCGAGCTACCGCCGCAACGCGCGCCGCGCGGCCGAGCTGCTGGCCGCCGCCCCCGGGCCGGCGGGCGCGGCGGCGCTCATCGAAGGGCTCGCGCCCGCCCGCGCACCCGCTGCGCCCACCGCCGCCGGAGGGACCGGGCGATGACCGGCGCGCGACGGCTCGCGGTCCTGCTCGCCCTGGCGCTCGCCGCGCTCGCGGCCCCGGCGGCGCACGCCGCCCCGCTGCCGGAGGTCCTCGCCAAGCACGGCTTCGGCGACCGCGAGAACAGCTACGCCTGGGCCATGGCCTGGTTCAAGGGCGAGCTCTACGTGGGCACCGGCCGCAACGTCATGTGCGTCGAAGCGGCGACCTCGCAGTTCTACTTCTCCTTCACGAGCTTCTACAAGACGGATCCGGCGCCGCACGTCACCTGCCCGGCGGACAAGTTCGACATGGACCTGCGGGCGGAGATCTGGCGCTACACGCCCGCCAAGGACCGCTGGCAGATGGTCTACCGGGCGCCGGCCGACATCCGCAACCCGCGCGCGCCGGGCAAGTTCCTCGCCCGCGACATCGCCTACCGGGGCATGAAGGTCGTGCGCGACCGGCGCGGCCGCAAGGCGCTGTTCATCAGCGGCGTGTCGGCCAACGAGTACGTGCCCGAGGTCGCCCGCCGGCATCCGCCGCGGCTCCTGCGCACCTATGACGGCGAGCGGTTCCACGACATCAGCGTCCCGCTGATCGTCAACCGCAGCGGCGACTTCCCCGACCGGCGGCCGATCGGCTACCGCGGGCTCGAGCTGTGGCGCAACCGGCTCTACGTCGTCGCGTCGACGGCGCTCACCGGCGACGGCGCCGTGTTCGAGGTGCGCCGGCCGTTCCGCCGCAAGGCCCGCTTCAAGCAGGTGACCCCGACGGACATGCACGTGTTCGAGCTGCAGCGCTTCGACGGCGACCTGTACGTCGGCACGGGCAGCTTCGAGGAGGGCTACGGCGTCTACCGGACGCGCGAGCCGGCCCGGCGATACCGCTTCGACCCCGTGGTCACCGGCGGCGCCGGCATGGGCGGGAAGATGGTCTCGGTCGTCGCGATGCACCCGTTCCGCGGCCGGCTCTACGTCGGCGGCGTCAGCTGGTACAGCGCCGAGCTGCGCGAGCTGCCGGCCTCCGAGCTCATCCGCATCGACCGTGCCGGGCGCTGGGAGGTCGTGACCGGCGATCCGCGGCCCGGTCCCGACGGGCGGATCCGCAACCCGATCAGCGGCCTGCCCGCCGGCTACGCGAACATCTTCAACTCGCACCTGTGGCGGATGGTGCAGCGCGGCGGCGCCCTCTACGTCGGGACGCTCGACTGGAGCTGGCTGCTCCAGGAGCCCGACAGCTGGGCCGGCGAGTGGTCGGGGCTCGTCGACCAAGCGCTCACCGGTGAGGTCGGCTTCGACCTCTGGGCCAGCTGCAACGGCGTCGACTGGCTGCCGCTCACGCGCACCGCGTTCGACGAGGACCCCTACGACTTCGGCGTCCGCAGCCTCGTGAACACCCGCCGGGCCATGTACGTCGGCACGGCGAACCACGCGTTCGGCACGCGCATCTGGGACGAGCGGCGAACGCTCTGCGCGGCGCCCGGCGAGACGAGCGGCGCGCGGGCCGCGCGAGGGCCGCGGCAGCTGCTGACCGACGTCCAGCGCGACGGCACCGTGCTGTCGTGGGAGGGCTCGCCCGGCACGGCGCGCTACCGCGTCGAGCGGGCCGCGTACGTCGAGACCCCCGCCACGTTCCGGTTCCCCCCCGGCCCGCCCGGCGGCGGCGCGGACCCCGTCGCCTCGCTCCCCCGCCCGGTCCCGCCCGGCACGCCGGGCGGCGTCGGCGTGCGCCTCCCGCTGCGCGAGCCGTTCGCCACGGTGGGCCGCACGACGGGCCGCTGGTTCGTCGACACGACGCGACGGCCGGGGACGCGCTACGCCTACCAGGTGGTGGCGGAGGGCCCGGGTCGCGACGCGTCGCCGCCCTCGAACCTGCAGGTCGTGCCCGACCCGCGCCCGCCGGCGACCTGGGCGCAGCTCGCGCGGCTCGCGCCGCGGGCGCGCGCGGCGGCCGCGATCGCGCGCAGCGACCGGACCGCGGGCCGGCGCGCGCTCGCGCGGCTGGCCCGGAGCACAGGGGACGACCGGGTGCGCCGGCTGGCGCTGCGGCTCGAGCGGCGCCTCCGCTACCAGGACGCGGCCGGCGGGCCGCCGGGGGGCCGCTGACGTGCGCGTCACGCTGCTCACCGTCGGGTCGCGGGGCGACGTCCAGCCCCTCGTCGCCCTCGGGGCCGGCCTGCGGCAGGCCGGCCACGACGTGCGGCTCGCGACCCATCCGGGCTTCGAGCCGCTCGTCACGCAGCACGGGCTCGCGTTCGCGCCGCTCGCGGAGGGGCACGTCAGCCGGGGTGGCGAGACCGAGGAGGGGCGGCGCTGGATCGCGGGCCGCAGCCGCCGGCTCCCGGCCGCCGTAGGGTTCCTGCGCGATGCGCGCTCGGTCGCCCGCGAGCGCCTGGCCGACGCCGCGCGGGCATGCGAGGACGCCGACGCGATCGTGGCCGCCAACCTCGCGATGGTGCTCGGCTGGCAGGTCGCCGCCGCCCGGCGCGTCCCGCTCGTGCGGGCCTACGTCGAGCCGCCGGCGTGGATGATCACCCGCCGCTCGACCCGCCGCATCGCGCCGGCCGTGCGCCAGGCGGCCTGGCTCGCGGCGCGCCCGTGGCTCAACGGGGTGCGGCGGGACGCGGTCGGGTGGGGCCCGCTGCCCCGGCGCGAGCCGCTCGCCGACCTCGACCGCCGGCGCGCGCTCGCCCTCTTCGCCTACAGCCCCGCGGTGCTGCCGCCGCCGCCCGGGCTGGGCGACTGGTTCCGCACGACGGGCTACTGGTTCCTCGACGGCACGCACGATCCGGAGCCGCCGCCGGCCCTGGCGGAGTTCCTCGCCGCCGGCCCGCCGCCCGTGTCGATCGGGTTCGGCACGATGATCGACACGGACCCGGCGGCGACCGTCGCGCTCGTCGCGGACGCGCTCGCGCGCGCCGGGCGGCGCGGCGTCCTCATCCGCGGTGCGCAACCGGCCGGCGGCCCGCTGCCGCCGCACCTGATCGCGTCCGGCCCGGTCGACCACGGGTGGCTGTTCGCGCGCTGCGCGGCCGCCGTCCACTACGGCTCGGTCGGCACCACCGCCGCGGCCCTCCGCGCCGGCATCCCCTCCGTGACGATCCCGCACATGACCGACCAGTTCCTCTGGGGGCGCCGCCTGCACGAGCTCGGCGCCGGCCCGGCGCCGATCCGGCGCGGCGACCTGGAGGCCGCGGGGCTCGCCGCCGCCATCCGCGCCGCCGCGGGCGACGTGACGATGCGCGCCCGCGCGGCCGAGCTCGGCGAGCGGATCCGTGCCGAGGACGGCGTCGCGCGCGCCGTCGAGGCGTTCGCGGCCCGCGTCGCGGCGCCGCCGTCCCCCCACCTGCCCGCAGTCACCCCGGTCACGTAGGAGCCGCCCATGCCACGGATCGTCCCTCTGCTCTCCCTGTCGCTCGCGGCGCTCCTGGCGACCGCCGCCCCCGCGGCGGCGCAGGGCGTCTCGAGCGCCACGCCGGCCACGCCGGGCAAGGCCTCGAGCCTGCACTTCGAGGTCGACGGGCTGGCGCCCGGGCTCGACGGCCGCCTGCCGACGGCGCTCGAGCTGACCGCGCCGGGGTTCAAGGCGAACCGCAAGGCACTGGCGAAGCGCTGCGGCGAGCAGGCCGCGAAGCTCAACGAGTGCCCCAGGAAGAGCCGGATGGGCAAGGGCTTCCTGCTCGTCGAGGTCACGGCGCCCGACGGCATCCGCGACGTCAACATCCCGATCAACGTCTACCTCCACTCCAAGTCGCGGATCCTCGCCGTGGCCTTCGTGTTCGGCTGGCGCGTCGTGCCCGGGACCCTGAGCGCCGACGGCGGCATCACCATCGGCTTCGACCCGCTCCCGGCGGGCCCGCCCTTCGAGGGGGTGACGTACCGGCTGAAGCAGATCGCGTTCGACTTCGGCGCGAAGCGCACGATCAAGCAGCGCAAGGTGCGCCGGGTGAACGGCGAGCGCCGCGTGCGCGTCGTGCGCAAGCGGGTGGACCTGATCACGAACCCGGGCGCCTGCGAGGGCGGCGCGTGGGCGTCGACGATGTCGCTCCGGTACCCGGACGGCGCCGTCACGCCGCTGGCCACGCCGACGGCCTGCACGCCGGCATGAGCACCGTCTCGCAGCCCGCCGCGGCGGGCGCCGCCGCGCCGCGGGCCGTGCCCGACCTCGTCTTCGACGTCGGGTTCCACCGCGGCGAGGACACCGTGTACTACCTGCGCAAGGGCTATCGCGTCGTGGCCTTCGAAGCGCACCCCGACCTCGTCGAGGCGGGGCGGGAGCGGTTCGCCGCCGAGCTGGCCGACGGGCGGCTCCAGATCGTCGCCGGCGCGATCGCGGCGGACCCCGGGGAGACGCTCACGTTCTACACGCACGCGCGCATGTCGTCCTGGGGGACGATCGAGCAGCACCGGGCGGACCGCAACGAGACCATGGGCGAGAGCGTCCCGGTGACGGTGCCCGCGGTGGACTTCGCCGCCTGCCTGCGCGAGCACGGCGTGCCCCACTACCTCAAGATCGACATCGAGGCCGCCGACATGCTCTGCCTCGAGGCGCTCGCCGGGGTCGAGCCCGACGAGCGCCCGCGCTACGCGTCGATCGAGGCGGAGTCGGAGTCCTGGCGCGGGGCCGTGCGCCAGTTCGACCTGCTGGAGCGGCTCGGCTACACCCGCTTCGCGATCGTGCAGCAGGGGAATGTGGGCGGACGGGTGGGCCCCATCACCACGCGCGACGGCCGGCGGATCCCGTACCGCTACGAGATGGAGTCCTCCGGCCCGTTCGGGGACGACCTCGCGGGACCCTGGTCGGACAAGCGCGAGGCGCTCCGCCGCTACCGGCGCATCCTGCCCAAGCTCGTCGCCGCCCACGCCTTCGACCAGCTGCCCAAGGGCACCGAGATCCGCTACGTCGTCTCCGCGCTGGTGGACCGCCCGCTGCCGGGCTGGTTCGACATCCACGCGGCCCGGTGATGCGCCGGCGCGCCATCGCGCTCGCGCTCGCCGCGCTCGCGCTGGCCCCCGCCGCCGCGGGCGCCGAGCCGCGCCTGACCGAGCCGCGCTCGCGCATGGCCGACGCGCTCATGTGCTACGGCCCGCTGGGCGGCGACGCGCCGCCGCCCGTGCTCTTCGCGCCCGGCACGGGCTCGGACGCGTCCCAGGTGTTCCTGCTCGGCGGCCGCGCGTTCACCGCGATGGGACGCACCCTGTGCGCGGTGAGCTTCCCGCGCCGGACGACGGCGGACCTCCAGGTGTCGGTCCAGTACCTCGTCTTCGCCGTGCGCCGTCTCGCGCGCCGGTCGGAGGGGCGGATCGCCCTCGCCGGCGTCAGCCAGGGCGGGCTGCTCATCCGCATGGCCCTGACCTACTGGCCGAGCCTGCGGTCGCGGGTGACCGACGCGGTCACGGCCGCGGCGACCCACCACGGGGCGCCGGGCGACGCGGAGGGCGCGCTGACCTGCCTGACGGAGGGCTGCCCGCCGGCGCTCTGGCAGCAGCGGCCCGGCGCGAAGCTGCTGCGCGCGCTCAACGACGGCCGCGACGAGACGCCGGGCCGCACCGCGTACACGACCGTGCGGTCGGCGACGGACGAGATCGTACGCCCCACCACCGGGCCGGCGCCGACCTCGGCGCTGCGCGGCGCGGCGAACCTGCTCATCCAGGACGTCTGCCCCGGGCGCGTCACGACGCACCTCGGCACCGCCGTGGACTCCGTGACCATCGCCGCGCTGGCGGATGCGGTCCACCATCCCGGGCCGGCCGACGTGGCGCGGCTGCCGCCCGACGTCTGCGCCCATCCGTACGGGACCGGGCTCGACCCGGCGCAGACGAGCCGGTTCCTGGCGCTCGCGGGACAGCAGTCCGCCCAGGGCGGCGCGGGGCTCCCGACCACGCGCCGGGAGCCGCGGGTCCGCGCCTGGATGAAGCGCAAGGGAGCGCGATGAGGCCCGGGCGCGCCGCGGCGGCGCTCGTGCTGCGCACGGCGCCCCCGTCGTTCACGCCGCGCGTGATGAAGGCGATCTGGCGCGGCTTCTACGGCCTGGCGAGCCGCCGCGGGCGGGCCGACCTCATGAACTACGGCTACGCCGTGCCGGGCGACCGGCCCTCGGCCGACCCCGACCACTTCGGGCGCCGCCTCTACGCGCACGTCGCCGGCGCGGCGGAGCTCGCGGGCCGCGACGTGCTCGAGGTCGGCTGCGGCCGCGGCGGGGGCGCCGCGTTCGTGCTCGAGCGGTTCCGCCCGCGGCGCGTGACGGGCCTCGATCTCTCGAAGACCGCGATCGCGCGCTGCCGCGCCGAGCACGCGGCGCCGGGCCTCGCGTTCGTCGCCGGGGACGCCGAGCGCCTGCCGTTCCCCGCCGCGTCGTTCGACGCCGTGCTCAGCGTCGAGTCGTCGCACTGCTACCCCGACGTGCCGCGGTTCCTCGCCGAGGCGGCCCGCGTGCTGCGCCCCGGCGGCGTGCTCCTGCTCGCCGACTTCCGGCACACGGTCCTGCCCGAGGGCGCCGAGGACGCGCTCGTCCGCCAGGAGGACGTCGCGTGCCTGCGCGCGCAGATCGCGGCGGCGGGATTCCGGGTGCTCGAGGAGGAGGACGTCACGGCGAACGTCCTGGAGGCGCTGCGGCTCGACACCCCGAACCGGCGCGCCCGCCTCGAGCGCGGCGTCCCGCGGCCGCTGCGACGGCACGCCCTGGCGTTCGCGGCGGTGGAGGGCGGCGCCATGTACCGCGCCTACGAGCAGGGCCAGTGGACGTACCTGCGGTTCGCGCTCCAGCGGCCGTGATCTGACCGCCTGACCCTTCAGACCGCGCGGCTCGCGCCGATCCACCCGCGGGATGGAACGAGCGCACGCACACCGTGGACGGCGCCTGGCCCTGGCGCTGGCGGGCGTCCTGGCGGGCCTCGCCATGGCCGCGCCCGCCGCGGCGGCCGCGACCGCCGTCGCCGCCGGCGAGGCCGAGCAGGGCGTCCTCGAGGGCTGGTACATGAGCAAGGTCGCCGACGCGTCGGCCGGCGGCGGCTCCGCCGTGCGGTTCGACTGGACCGGCTCGCTGCGGCTGGACGTCACCCTGCCCGCGGACGCCGACGCCATCACCCTGCGCCTGCGCGGCGACCAGTGCGAGGGCGCCCCCGCCTACACGGTGGCCGCCGACCACGAGGCCGTCGGCGGCGGCACCGTGACGAGCACGTCCTGGATCGAGCAGACCCTTCCCGCGGCGCTGTCCGCCGGCTCGCACTCGCTCGAGATCCGCTTCACCAACGACCACGTGAAGTGGTGGCCCGGCGGCTGCGACCGCAACCTCTACCTCGATGCCGTCACGTTCACGGCGAGCGCCACCGCCGCGCCGCGCGCCAACCCGCCCGTGCCGGCCGGCTTCGTGCACCAGTCCGGCACGCGGCTGCTCGACGGCGCCGGCAAGCCGATCCGCCTCCGCGGCGTCAACCTCGGCGGCTGGCTGCTGTGGGAGGGCTGGCTCTGGGGCCAGGGCTTCGACTACATCGGCGAGTCGGCGATGATGCGCAACCTCGCGAGCCTCGTCGGCGCGACGCAGGCCGAGCAGTTCCGCAGCGACGTCCGCACCAACTTCGTCACCGCCGCCGACTTCAAGGCGATGTCGTCGTACGGGCTCACCGTGGCGCGCGTGCCGTTCAACTACCGGCTGCTCGAGGACGACGCGCGGCCGTTCACCTACAAGCAGGCGGGCTGGGACATCCTGGACCGCACGCTCGCGGCCGCCAAGGCGCACGACGTCTACCTCGTGCTGGACATGCACGCCGCGCCGTGCAGCCAGATGTACGCGTTCGTGAGCGACTACGTCGGCCCGGACTACCTCTGGTCCTCGGCGACGTGCCGGGACCGGATGGTCGCGCTGTGGAAGGCGATCGCCGCGCGCTACGCCAAGCAGAACATCGTCGCGGGCTACGACCTGCTCGGCGAGACGATCGCCGGCGACCAGGAGCTGCTCGCGCTCTACAAGCGGACGACCGCGGCGATCCGCGAGGTGGACCGGAACCACACGATCATCTACGAGGGCAACTACATGGCCCGCACGTTCGACCTGTTCAGCGCGCCGCTGGACGCGAACCAGATGCTGAGCTTCCACGACTACCCGTGGGCGTTCCCCGGCGAGGACCTCAGCGCCCGGATGGTCAAGTACGGCGCGGCGGCCCGGCGGCTCAACTCGCCGCAGTGGGCGGGCGAGTTCGGCCAGAGCACGTATGCGGACATCGAGAAGTACGTCGACACCTTCGACGCCGATCCCGTGATGGCCGGCTGGGCGCAGTGGGCCTGGAAGCAGGTGCCCGGGTTCGCGCCGCTCCAGGCCATCCGCCACACCGCCGCGTCAAAGAAGCTGATCGAGTGGATCAACGACACGAGCCGGCCGCGCCCGACGAGCGCCGAGGCGACGCAGGGCATGAGCGACTTCGCCCGCGCGATCCGGTTCGAGAACACCGTCCACGACGCCAAGCTCCGCCGCATCCTCGCGTGCGAGGGCGCCTGTACGCTGCCCCCGCCCGCCACGGCCGTGACCGCACCGGGAGCCGGCGCCGCTGCGCCCGCGCCGGCGACCGCCGATGCGCCGGCCGCGGCCCCCGCCGCGCCGGGCGCCGTCGCGCCGGCCCCCGCGCTGACCGCCTCGGCCCGGCGCACGACGCTCGCCGCCGCGCTCCGCAGCGGGGTCGCGCTCCGCGTGACGCTCCCCGGCCCGGGCCGGCTGCAGGCGAGCGCCCGGCATGCCGGCCGGCGGGTCGCGCGCGGCGCCCGCACACGGACGGGCAAGGTCGTGGCGCGCGGCGCGACGGCGGCGATCGCCGCCGGCCGCAGGACCGTGACGCTCCGGTTCACGGCGACCGCGCGCAGGGCCCTGCGACACGCGCGCCGGGCCACTCTCAACGTCAAGGTGAGCTACAGACCTGCCCGCGGCACGTCGCTCACCCGGCGCTTGAAGCTCACGCTCGCGCGCTGAGCCATCACCGCCGCGCGCGGCTGCGGACGGCCATGCTCATGGCCAGCAGGATCCACCCGGCCACGAGCGCCGGCAGCACCATCGCGCCGTCCGCGCGGCGCCGCGCCGGCTCGACGGTCACGCCGGGCGGAGCGTGCGCGGGGACCGGGGCGGCCGCCGCTGCGCCGGGACGCGCGCGGCGCCGGAGCACCAGGCCGCCGCCGAGCAGCGCCCAGCCCGCGAGGAGCACGGGCAGCACCATGAGCCCGGTGTAGGGCAGCTGGGCGATCGCCCCGGCACTGCGCTCCTCGAAGTCGGGCGTCGGCGTCGGGGTCGGCGTGGGCGTGGGCGTCGGGGTCGGGGTGGGGGTCGGCGTGGGCGTCGGCGGCGGGATGGGCGGCGGCCCGCCCGTGTCGCCCTCGCCGGCCACGCAGTTGAGGCCCGCGCTGGTGAGGCGGCAGTCGACGGAGCAGCTCAGGCCGGTGTCCCCGAGCACGCAGAGGGGCACGCCGGGCTGGCAGACCACGCCGGCGCTGGTGACGCCGCAGACGGCGCCGCCGGAGCACTGGAGCCCGGCGGTGCCGGTGATGACGCAGACCTGCTCGTCCCCGCAGTCGACCTGGTCCCCGGTCACGGCGCACGCCGGCGGCGGCGGCGTCACCGTCTGGGCGACGGTGCCGAGGTCGGTCCCGATCGACCGGGCGCGCCGCGCGTCCGCGCTCACGGTGTCCGGCCCCTGCAGCGGCGCCACCGCCGCGGGGGCGGGCGCTGCGGCCGTCGGGGCGGCCGCCGGCGTCTCGGCCGGCTCGGCCGTCGGCTCGGCGGTCGGCGTCCGCGTCGGCTCGGCGGTCGGGGTCCGCGTCGGCTCTGCGGTCGGGGTCTGCGTCGGCTCGGCGGTCGGCGTCCGCGTCGGCTCGGCGGTCGGCGTCCGCGTCGGCTCGGCGGTCGGCGTCTGCGTCGGCTCGGCGGTCGCCGCCACCGTGGGCTCCGGGGTCGCGGCGACGGTCGGCGCCGCAGTCGCGGCCACCGTCGGGGTCGCGGTCGCCTGCGCCGGGGCGGCGGGCGCCGCCGCGTCCGGCGGCGATTCCGCCATGGCGATCGGCACGGCGATGCACAGCGCCGCGCCGGTCGTCAGGGTCGCTGCCAGTCTCCGCACGTTCATCTTGCCGTCATCCTCGCGTCATGGGCGCCGGTGTGCAATGCGGTCGTGACCGCATGCCGCCGGACGCCCGGCCGTGTCGTGCCCGCCACCCGTGCGGCGGCCGGCCACCGCGGCCGGCGTCCGGCGCACGGTGGCGTGCGGGAGCGGTAGACCGCCGCACCCCGGACGTGGTTCGTGGTCCCGACGAACAGGCCCGCCGGCGAGGCGGCCATCGTCCGGATGCCGAAGTCCGTGCGCCCGTCGCCGAAGCCGTCGCGCGTCGCCGCCCACCAGTCCGAGCCGTCGCACGTCGCGAACAGGTCGAAGCCGAACTCCGACCTGATGCGCCGGTCGAGGCCGGGGACGGCCCGCAGCGACCAGCTCCAGTCGTTCGTCCCGACCAGCAGCGCGCCGCGGTAGGCCTGCATGCGCCAGAAGTGCATGTTGAACGCGTTGCCGAAGCCGTCGGGGAGCCCGCTGACCGGCTCCCTGTGGGTGCCGTCGGCGGCATCGCGCGCAGCGCCGGCGACGACCTCCCAGCCGCCGTCGGGCGCGATGCGGATCAGCTCGGACGCCGGGAAGAGGGCCTGCCCCCAGCCGCTGGCACCGGCGTACAGCCGCCCGCGGTAGGCGGCCATCGAGACGACCGACGTCACCGTCGCCCCGCGGCCGGCGCCGCCGGTGACCACCGGCTCCCAGTCCGGACGCCCGCCGCCGCCCATCCGCCACACGCCGTAGCCGTTCCGGCCGTCGCCCGTGCCCGCGTACAGGCGGCCCGCGAAGGGCTGGAGCTCGAAGACGGCGAGCCCGGCCGGGCTCACCTGCTCGAACCGCGGCGCCCGGCCCGCCGGGTCGCGCACGCGCAGGACGACGCCGTCGCCGGTGAGGCCGCCGCTGGCCGTGACGTAGAGCTCGCCGTCGAGCGCCGCCATCGCCCGGTACCCGACGGGCCGCTGGACGCCGGCGGGGCCGCGGATGACGCCCGGCCCGCCGCGCAGCGCCCGGAAGCGCGCGCCGTCCGTCGTGCGCAGCAGCCGCGGCGGGTTCCGCCGCCGGATCTCCGGCGCGAACTCGCCGGCCGTCACCCCGGCGACGTACAGGGCCGCGGGCCGGCCCGGCTCCTTCAGGACGGCCATCCCGCGATAGCCGATGTCGCGCGCCATCCCCGTTCCGGCGATCCGCGGCGAGCGGTACACGCGCGCCCAGCGCCCGCTGCGCGGCGTGTAGCGCCAGATCTCCGCGCGCAGGTCGGCGTCCCCGATCGCCGGGGGGCACCGGAGATCGCGCGCGGGCTGCGGCCGGTAGTAGCCGCCGGCGGGGAAGTAGAACGCCATCGTGGCGAGCTCGACGCACAGCGGGTCCCTGGCCGTGCCCACGTACAGCCGCCCCTTGAACCAGGCCATCGACCACGCGTAGCCGTTGTGGGGGTCGCCGAAGCCGCCCCGTGCGATCGCCTGCGTGCCCGGAGGCGCGGCTCCGTGCGCGAGGCCCGTGACAGAGATCATCCAGACGACCACGAGCGACATCCCGACCCCGCGTCCAGGCGTCATGACGTGCGGGCCTCCCTGCCGTCGGCAGGCGTTGTCGACGTCCGTGCGGACGAGCGCTCCCCTCCTTGATCTGGCGCGTCTGGCACTGCTCTTCTAACCGGTCGACCGGCCGCGTGTCAAGGCGCGAACCGCCCGGTATGGGCGGCGTCCTGATGCCAGGTCGCCGCCTGGACGTCGCGGCGCCGCCCGGGTGTGTCCCACACGAACAGGTACCCCTCCCGGGTCGTGGCCGCGACCTCGACGGCCCCGTCGCCGTCGAGATCCGCCACCGCCGGCGTGAACAGGGTCCAGCCGCCGGTGAACTTCGGCCAGCCCGGCACCGCCGTGCCGTCCTCGGCGACCGCGGAGACGTTGCTCGTGTCGGAGCCGGTGAGGATGTCCGGGCGCCCGTCGCCCGACACGTCGGCGACGGAGGGCGCGGTGATGAACGGCAGGCCCATCAGCGGCGCCGGGAAGCCGGGCGCCTGGGCGAGCGTGCGCGGGTCCATCCGCCGCACGCCGTTGACGACCGCCAGCGGGGCGCCGGGCGCCAGCAGCGACGCGAAGCTCAGGAGGTCCGTGCCGCCCGCGACGTACCCGAGACCGCTGGAGAAGCGCGCCATCGTCCCCGACGCGGAGAAGCCGACGGGCACGATCGGCGCCGCCGCTGCGGTCCTGCCCAGCGGCCGGCGCGCCCGCAGCGTGCGCCGGACGTCGCGCAGCAGCGCCGGCCGGTCCGCGGCGTCCGCGACGTGACCGCCGTCGATCAGCGCCGGCGGGGCGAAGACCAGCGGCTGCAGCAGCTCGTCGGCGCCGTCGCCGTCCAGATCGGCGGCCGTGGCGGGGTCGGCTCCCTCCGTGAGGAAGTCCTGGGCCGTCCCGTACGCCCCGAGCACGCCCTGCAGGCGCACGGGCCAGCCGCGCACCCGCGGGCCGCCCGGATGCGCCGCGCCGTCGCCGTGGAAGGCCTGCACGAAGAACGACGAGCCGAAGCCGAAGAGGTCCTCGAGGCCGAGCGCGAACTCCTGGCTCTTGACGACGACCTCCACCTGGCCGTCGCCGTCGAGATCGGCGAGCGTCGGCGGCGCGACGAGCTTGCGGTCGCGCACGTGCACCGCGCCCGCGGGGATCGTCCCGGCCGGCAGCTCCGCGTCCACGGGCCAGCCCGGCACGGCCCGCCCGTCGGCGGCGAACGCGTACAGCCGGCCGTCCCACGCGCTCTGCAGCACGTCGAGCCGCGAGCCGCCGGGCAGCGGCGCCAGCACGGCGGGCGCGAACGCCCCCCGGCTCGGCAGCCGCGTGTACGGCGCATCGGGCGGCGGCACGCCCAGGCCCGCGGCGGTGGCGCCGACCTGCCGCGGCCACCCGGCGCGCAGGCGGCCGCGATGGTCGAAGACGTACACGCGCCCGGTCAGCGAGGTGGCGACGACCTCGGGCCGGCCGTCGCCGTCGAGATCGCCGACCGCCGGGGGCACGGCGACGGGGTCCCGGGTCACGGGCACGGCGCCGGCGCGCCCGGCCGGCGTGCGCCGCAGGCCGAGGCGCAGGACGCTGGTGCGCGCCGGCCAGCCGGGGAGCTCCCGGCCGCGCCGGTCCACGACGTGCACGGCGCCTTCGCCGTCGGCCAGGACGAGGTCCTCGCCGCCGTCGCCGTCGACGTCCGCCGGGACGGGCGACACCCCGTTGCCGAGCCCGAGGAAGCGGGGGAAGCCGCGGCGCCATGCGGGGTCGTGCACGACGGAGATCGCCCGCCGGTCCTCGCCCAGCAGCCCGCGGTCGTCGGTCGCGCGCACGCGCAGCGTGATCGTGTGCTGCTCGGTCGAGCGCAGGTCGTCGCTGTGCTCGAGCGGGCGCTCCCAGAGCGAGCGTGGCACCTGGGCGAGATCCAGCGTGGCCAGGCGCCCGGACACGCGCCGCCCGCGCACGCGGCCGCTGCGCAGCGTGCGGAAGTCGGCCTCGGCCGGCTCGGCTCCCGGCGCCCACTCCGCCGTCCAGGCGAAGCCCGCGGCCCGGCGCGCGCGGATCTCCGCCCGGACGGGGACCGTCGCCCGCCGCGTCGGATCGACGACGGCGTACCAGGACGGCGCGAGGATGTCCGGCACCGGCGGGATCCGGCCCGCCAGCACGGCGTCGAGCGCGCGCGCGACGTCGGGCCGCCCGTAGCCGTAGTGGAGGCTGAAGTCGGCGCCCGGCCGGCCGGGGTGGTTGTGCCCCGTCAGCTCCTGGACCGGCGAGGACGCCGCCCGCAGCACCTGCTTGATCTCGCCGGCGTCCAGCGGGGCGGCGATCCGGCCCGCGCCCGCGGCCTTGCGGCCGTACGCCGCCATGAGCGCCGCCACGCCGCCCTGGGTCGGCGTCGCCTCGGACGTCGTCCCGCCCGTGGTCGGCATCGCGAACAGGCTGTGGGGGCCGAAGCTCGTGTAGTTCGAGCGGTTCCGGAAGCCGCTGGTGAAGCCGGCGGTCGCGTCGCCGAAGATGCCCGTCGTGTCGGCCACGAGGGCGTTGCCCGGCCACACGCGCGGCCAGAACATGCCCGCCTGATGGTCGGCGGAGTTGAAGTCGTTGGACGCCTCCACGACGACGACGCCCTTGCGCCAGGCGTAGTCGAGCGCGCGCGCCACGAGCGGCGTGTAGGACACCTCGGCGACGACGGCGACGACGACGGACGCACCGGAGTCCACCGCGAAGAAGATCGACTGCGCGAGCCGCTCCGGCCGGACGACGGCCTCGTCGGCCGCCTTGATCGGGATCACCGTGCAGCGCGGGCAGATGCCGACGCCGGCGAGGGCGTTGTCCCCCTCGGCCACGGCACGGCGCATCTGGGTGTTGGCGTGCGTGTACGCGGAGTCCTCGGTCTGCGGGTCGTTGTTGGAGCGCGAGAAGTTCCAGCCCGAGATGTCGTCGGCGTAGCCGTTGCCGTCGTCGTCGCGACCGTCGGAGAACGTGACGATCAGGTCCTCGGGCGTGAGGTCGCCGTGCAGGTACGGCCGGTCGATGCGCGGGTCGCCCGCGTAGTCGGCGACGCTGACCTGCCCGTCGCCGTTCGCGTCGTGGCGCGCGGCGCCGGCCGGCCGGGGCAGCTCGCCGGCGTTGAGGTACGCGCGCGGCGCGAGCTCGCGCCGCCCCACCGGCTCGCGCCAGTTGACGCCGCCCTCGACGTACGCGATCCGGACATCGGGCCGGCCCGTGCCGTAGCGGCGCCACGCCCGGTCGATCGACATGCCCGCCGCGCCCTCCGGGTCCGTCGCCAGCGGCGCCGTCCGTGGGATGAACGAGTACATGAACCACTGCTCCTCGTGGAACGTGTGGTCCGCCGGCTGCTCCTCGGCGACGTCGTAGAGCGGATCGTCCGGCGGCCGCTCGCCGTCCCACGCCCCGGCGGGAGCCGGGCCGACGAGCATCGCCGCCGCCGCGACGGCGGCCCAGCGGCCGGCGCGCCTGCGCGCCGTCACTTCAGGACCAGCTTCGCGGTGCGCAGGTTGTTGGGGCCGCCACCGCTGATCGTCACCTCCCGCGCGCCGAGCCGGCCGGAGCCCGTGGCCCGGTAGCGCGTGCCGCCCGGCCGCTGCCGGGTCCGGAACGTGCCGGTGAGCCGCCGCCCGTTGATCGTGCCGCGGAGCCGGTAGTGCCGGACGCCGATCCAGGTCGCGGAGTACGTCCCCTTGCTCGAGCTGTAGGTGATCGTCTTCGTCGACGGCGCGTAGCTCTCGTACGTCGCGCGCACGACGATCTTCGACGCCGACTCCGCGCCGGCGGGCGGGGCCGCAACCATGAGCGCCGACGTCGTCACCAGCAACGACAGGCAGCGCGACGTCGTCTGCATCCACGGACCTCCGATCGGGGGGCGTATCGTCTTCGATCCCGGGGCCGCGTGCAAGGACCGGCGCGGGCGGGAGCGACCTGGCAGCATGGGCCGGTGGAGCTCGGCATCCATCTGCCGCTGATGCGCTTCGGTGACGAGCAGCTCTCCCGGCAGCGGCTGGCGGCGGCCGTCGACGCCGCGCGGGACTGCGGGTTCTCGGCCGTCGCGGCCAACGACCATCTCGTCTTCCCGACGCCGTGGCTCGACGGCCCGACGGCGCTCGCGAGCATGATCGAGCGCTCGGGCACGATGGCGCTGGCGACGACGGTCTCGCTCGCCGTGCTGCGTGGCCCGGTGGCGCTGGCCAAGGCGCTGGCCGCGATCGACGTCCTCTCCGGCGGGCGGCTCGTCGCCGCCGTGGGCCCGGGCTCCTCCGAGCGCGACTACCGGCTGCTCGGGATCCCGTTCGAGGAGCGCTGGAAGCGGTTCGACGAGGCGATCGCCGTGCTCCGGGCGCTGCTGTGCGGCCACGCGATGCCCGAGCGGCTGCGGTACTACCCCGTCCCGCCCGGCGCCCAGCTCGCACCCGGCCCGTGCCGGCCGGAGGGCATCCCCCTGTGGATCGGGAGCTGGGGCTCGAGCGCCGGCCTGGCGCGCGTGGCGCGGGCGGGCGACGGCTGGCTCGCGTCCGCCTACAACACGACGCCGGAGCGCTTCTCCGGCGCCCGCGCCGCCCTCGCGCGGGCACTCGAGGCCCGCGGGCGGGCGCCGGACGGCTTCCCGAACGCGCTCGCGACGATGTGGACCTGGGTGACGGAGGATCGCGCGGAGGGTGACCGCGTCCTCGCGGACGTCCTGGCTCCGCTGCTGCGGCGGGACCCCGCCGAGCTCCGCGCGCAGGTCTGCGTCGGGCCCGCCGCCCACTGCGCCGAGCTCCTCGCCCGGTACGCGGACGCCGGATGCGACCGCGTCTACCTGTGGCCGCTGGGCGACGAGGCGCGGCAGATCGAGCGGGTGGCGGAAGCGGTGGCCTGACGGCGCGAATGCCTATGCTCCGGCGGCTGCCCGCCCCACGAGGAGACGCCATGAGCGCGACCGCCGGCCCGACTGCGCTGCGCCAGCGCGCGGCGTACCGAGCACTCGAGCACCATCACGAGCAGGTCCGCGCGATGCACCTGCGCGAGCTGTTCGCCGACGATCCGGAGCGGGGCGCCCGCCTGACCGCGGAGGCCGAGGGGCTGTTCCTCGACTACTCGAAGAACCGGGTCACCGATGAGACGCTGCGCCTGCTGGTCGAGCTCGCCGAGCAGTCCGGACTGCGCGAGCGGATCGACGCGATGTTCTCCGGCGAGCACATCAACAGCACGGAGGACCGCGCCGTCCTGCACGTCGCCCTGCGCGCGCCCGCGAGCGCGTCGATCGTCGTCGACGGGACGGACGTCGTGCCCGAGGTCCACGCGGTGCTCGACCGCATGGCGCGCTTCGCCGAGGCCGTCCGGTCCGGCGCGTGGACCGGCCACACCGGCCGGCGCATCCGCAACGTGGTGAACATCGGCATCGGAGGCTCCGACCTGGGCCCCGTGATGGCCTACGAGGCGCTGCGCCACTACAGCGCGAGGGACCTGACGTTCCGCTTCGTGTCCAACGTGGACGGCACGGACTTCGCGGAGGCCACCCGCGACCTGGACGCCGAGGAGACGGTGTGCATCGTCGCCTCCAAGACGTTCACGACGCTCGAGACGATGACGAACGCGCGCACCGCCCGCGCGTGGGTGCTGGCCGCGCTCGCCGGCGACGAGTCGGCGATCGCCCGGCACTTCGTGGCGGTCTCGACGAACGCCGAGGCGGTCGCCGCCTTCGGGATCGACACGGACAACATGTTCGGCTTCTGGGACTGGGTGGGCGGCCGCTACTCGATGGAGTCGGCCGTCGGCCTGTCCACGATGATCGCGATCGGCCCCGACGGGTTCCGCGAGATGCTCGCCGGCTCGCACGCGATCGACGAGCACTTCCGCACGGCGCCGTGGCACCGGAACCTCCCGGTGCTGCTCGGGCTGCTGACCGTCTGGTACGCCGACTTCTTCGGTGCCGAGACGGTCGCCGTGCTGCCCTACGACCAGTACCTCCAGCGCCTGCCCGCCTACCTGCAGCAGCTCACGATGGAGTCCAACGGCAAGTCGACGACGCTGGCCGGGGAGCGCGTGGACTACGCGACGGGCCCGGTCTACTGGGGCGAGCCCGGGACCAACGGGCAGCACTCCTTCTACCAGCTGATCCACCAGGGCACGCGGCTGGTGCCGTGCGACTTCATCGGCTTCGCGCACACGCTCAACCCGGTCGGCGATCACCACGACCTGCTGATGGCCAACGTGTTCGCCCAGGCGGAGGCGCTCGCCTTCGGCAGGACCGCCGAGGAGGTCCGCGCGGAGGGCACGGCCGACGCGCTGGTCCCGCACCGGGTGTTCGAGGGCAACCGCCCGACCAACGTCCTGCTCGCGGACCGCCTGACGCCGGCGCTGCTCGGCAAGCTCGTCGCGCTCTACGAGCACAGCGTCTTCACGCAGGGCGTCATCTGGAGCATCAACCCGTTCGACCAGTGGGGCGTGGAGCTCGGCAAGGCGCTCGCCGCCCGGATCGCCGACGAGCTCGGCGCGGACGCCCCCGACCTCGCGCACGACACGTCGACGAACGCGCTGATCGAGCGCTACCGCGCGGCCGTGCGCGGCGACGGCTGACCCGGCGGGGCGCGTGTCGACGCCGCCGCGCGAGCCCGGGCGCGCGGCTCCGGCGGTCGCGGGGCGACGCCGCCGGAGCCGTGCGCGGGGAGGCGCCGTGACGGAGGAGAACGACGCCTGCGGGAGGTTGCCAGCGCCGGCGCGCGTCGCGGTTACCGGCGCGTTATCGGCTCGGGGACCGGGCGTCAGCTCAGCTGCAGGCTCAGCAGCCGCGCGCCGAGGCGCTCGAGCCGCCGCAGCACGGCGATCAGGCCCGCCTGGTCGAGCGTCGCCGTGATCAGCGAGTCGCCGTCCACAGGATCGACGGTGCACCTGCTGGACGCCTTGAGCTCGGCCGCGGCGACGCGGCCGGCGACGCGGATCGCGTAGGGGTGCCTTCCGCGCCCGCGCGGCTCGCCGGGCTCGTACGGGTCAGCGCTCCACGCCGATCCCCGCCGGACCGCCACGATCGGCAGGCTGAGCTCGCCCAACCGGAGGAGCAGGCGATAGAGGTCGGGCTGATCGACCGCGGCCTCGATGATCGTGTGACGCCCGTGGCGGCGCGCCGCAGCGGGGATCAGCGCCGCGAACGTCGCGTTGATGTGGCCCTCGATCCAGATCTCGTAGTGCTCCGCCGCGCGCATGAGGGCGGCGGCGTCGAGGTCGACGCCGTCCCCCAGCATCGTCTCGATCTCGATCCCGAACCGGCGGGCGGCCCAGCAGATCAACGACAGCTCCGGGGCCCTGAGGGGAAGGCCGTCCGCGGTCGACGCGACCCACAGCTCGCCCCACACCTCGTCGCCGACGATGAGCGGGGCGGCGGCCTGGGAGGTCTTCTCGAGCTCCAGCTCGAGGGTCGCGGATGCGGGATCGGCCGGGCTGTCGGAGCCGAACAGGTACGGCCGCCGATGGGCGACGAGCGCCGCGGCCGCCGGGAACGCCGCGAGCGGGTAGCGCTCGTCGGTCGGCTGTCGCAGCTCGCCAGGGCCGAGGGTGCCCGCGTTGATCAGCACGCCCAGGGCCTGCTCCGTGCGGCTCAGGCGCGACACCGACAAGGTGTCGACCCCCAGCCGGCCGCGCAGCCGCTCGCCGGCGTCCTCGAGCAGATCAAGGTCAGATGCGCGCCCGACCCCCATCGCCCGACAGTAGTCACCGCGGGCGGCGTCGCGCAAGCCGGCCGGTCTCACTGTGGATCAGCCGCGATCCGCCGCGTCGCGCAGCAGCGCGATCGACTGCCGGATCATCCGCGAGACGTGCATCTGCGAGATGCCGACGCGGGCGCCGATCTCCGCCTGCGTGAGGTCCTCCTCGAAGCGCAGCCGCAGCACCTCGCGCTCGCGCGCCGAGAGCACGCCGATCAGCCGCTGGACGGTGGCGGACGCCTCGACGACGCCGTACCCCGGGTCCTCGGCGCCGAAGCGGTCGCCGGCCGCGTCGCCGTCCTCGTCCTCCTCGGAGCGCGGACGGTCCAGCGAGACGGCGCGGTGCGCCGCAGCCGCCTGCCGCGCCTCCAGGATCTGCTCGGCCGTGGCACGCGCGTGCAGGGCGAGCTCGGCCGTCGTGGGCGCCCGCCCGAGCGTGCGCTCCAGGTCGGCGGTGAGCCGGCCGACCTTGATCGTGAGGTCCTGCAGGTCGCGGGGCACCCGGACCGACCAGCCCTTGTCGCGGAAGTGGCGCTTGAGCTCGCCGACGATCGTCGGCACCGCGAAGGAGGAGAACGCGGTCTCGCGTGCCGGGTCGAAGCGGTCGATCGCCTTCACGAGCCCGAGCGAGGCGACCTGGTAGAGGTCGTCGAGCGGCTCCCCGGCGTGCTGGTAGCGGCGCGCCAGCTGGCGTGCGAGCGGCAGGAACCGCACGACGAGCGCCTCCCGGGCGGAACGGTCGCCCGCCCGGTGATACCGGATCAGCAGCTGCCGTTCCCGCTGCGCTGGATGAGCGGCAACGCGCCAGCTTCGTCGAGCGGGCTCAAGTTCTCCAGGGTGCGTGCCGATACCTGTTCGTACGAGCCGCCCATGTGGGCGGCTCATCTGCGTTCAGGGCCGGTCGCGCCGCGGGGCGTCGTCCTCGAGCTCGGCCGCGCGGGCCACCAGGTGGGCGGGCCGCACGTGCAGCGCCGCCGCGATGCGCCGCAGCGTGCCGAACGCCGGGTTCCCGAAGCCGCGCTCGATCTTCGACAGGTGCATCTCCGCCATGTCGGCGTGCTCGGCGAGATCGCGCTGCGTGATCCCCGCCGCTTCCCGTGCCTCGCGGATCGCACGCCCGAGCGCGGGCTGTGGCTCGTAGCGGCGCGGCACCGCCACGACGCTGCCGACGATCCGCCGCTCATGCCTCTATGGTTAGTGGCGTGGGCGAGCGTACGAGGCGCAGTGGGCCGCTCCATGCGGTCGACGACGAGCAGCCGGACGCGACCATCCGCGCCAGCCTCAACCGCAAGGCGCTGGCCTCGGCGCGGCACCGCGCGGCGCTCGGGCGCCTGCTGGGCCTCGCGGAGCACGACGTGCTCGCAGCCCAGCACCTCGCGCGCGCCGGCAGCCTGACGCCCACGCAACTCGGCTCGCTGCTCGAGCTGACGTCGGGCGGGGTCACGACGCTCGTCCAGCGGCTCGAGCGCCAGGGGCACGTCACGCGCAGCCCGCATCCCACCGACCGCCGCAGCACGCTGCTGCGGCTCACCCCGGAGTTCGAGGAGCTCGCCGGCGGGCTCTTCGCGCCGCTCGTGGAGGACATCGAGCGCGCCATCGAGGCGTTGAGCGACCACGAGCGCGCGATCGTCGCGCGCTTCCTCGCCCAGGTCGCCGACGCGGCCGAGACGCGCGCCGGCGAGCTGGCGCGAGCGGCGGACGCGAAGGCGCTCGCGGCCCTGAGCCCGCCCTCGCCGGCGCTCTGGGCCTAGCCCCGGCGCGCCACGTACACGGTCTTCGAGTTCCCGAGCTCGGTGGCGCCCTCCTCGAGGGATCCGTCGAGCTGCATCCCGTACACGCCCGCGCAGGCCAGGCCGCCCGCCGCGAGCGCGTCGCGGATCACCGGCTGCGGATGGTGGCGCTGCACGTGATCGTGGGTCTCGCGCCGCCACCCGCCGTCGTCCTGGACGAAGGCCTGGATGCCGGCCGCGGCGAGACCGCCGGGCGCGAGCGTCGTCGCGGTCCGGCCGGTCCACACGAGGACCAGCTCGTCGGACGGGACGACCGTGAGACCGGCGAAGAAGCTGCGGTACGTGGCGAGCGTGTTGACGTCGAACACGAAGACGCCGTCCGGCGCCAGGTTGCGCCGGACCCCGCGGAAGGCCGGGACGAGGTCCGCCGGATCCGTGACGTAGTTGAGCACGTCGTCGAGACACAGCACGAGGTCGCGGGCGCCCATCGCCGGGAGCTCGCACAGGTCCAGCACGCGGACGTCGGCGGCCCCTGCGGCCTTCGCGGCGGCGCGCTCCACCATGGCGGGCGACACGTCGCACGCGACGACGTCGTAGCCGCGCGCGAGGAACGGCAGGAAGCTCTTGCCGGTGCCGCAGCCGACGTCGAGCAGCCGGCGGCCGGCGAGCCCGTGGCGCACGGCCAGCCGCTCCAGCGTCGCGGTCCAACTCGCATAGTCGTGATGCGCCGTGAAGGCGTCGTAGAAGGCCGCGAGCGCGTCGTACGCGCGGCGCGCCTCCGCGCCGGAACGCCGCGCGCCCGCCTCAGCCATGGAAGCGCTGCCGTGCGGCTCCGGCGGCGTGCGCCGCGGCGGCGCGCGCCACCTCCGGATCCCCGGACACCTCGGGGACGCCGAGATCCCACCACGCCCCGGAGCCGAGCGCGAGCCGCCGCTGCTCGACCCGGCACACGATCACCGCGGGGCGGTCGCCCGCACGGGCCTCGGACAGCGCGGCGCCGAGCTCGCCGGCCCCGGTGACGTCCCATGCGGCGCAGCCGAGGCTCCGCGCGTTCGCCGCGAAGTCGACCTCGGCCGCGAACTCGTTGCCGAAGCTGAGCGCGGTGGTGCTCCGCTGGAGCCCGTGGATCGACTGGAACCCCTGGTTCACCATCACCACCGCGACGATCTTCCGGCGCTCGGCGACCGCGGTGGCGAGCTCGGTGGGTGCCATCAGGTACGTGCCGTCCCCGATCACCGCGATCACCTCCCCGGCCTCGGGACGGGACCGCCTGATGCCGAGCGCAGCGGGAAGCTCGTGCCCCATGCAGGAGAAGCCGAACTCGAGGTGCGCGAAGCTGCCCGCCGGGCAGCGCCACAGCTTCAGCAGGTCCCCCGGCGGGCTGCCCGCCGCGGCGACGACCCAGTCGCCGGCGCGCACGGACGCGTTCACCGTCGCCAGGACCTGCGCCTGTGTGAGCGCCTCGCCCGCGCGGGGACGCAGGTCGGCCTCCACGTCGGCGTCCCACGCCGCCACGGCCGCGCGGACCTCGGCCCGGTAGGACTCCTCCGTCCGCGCGTCCCCGAGGACGGCGCCCAGCGCCTCGATCGCCGCGCGCGCGTCCGCGACGACCGCGATGCCGCCGAGGTGATGGGCGTCCGCCGGGTCCACGTTGATCCCGGCGAACGCGACGTCGGGCGCCTGGAACAGCGTGCGCGAGGCGGTCGTGAAGTCGCTCAGCCGCGTTCCGATGCAGACGACGACGTCGGCGGACCCGGCGACGCGATTGGCGGCGCGCGTGCCGTTGACCCCGATGCCCCCGACGCACAGCTCGCCCGCCCCCATGCCCTTCCCCGCCGACGTCTCGGCCAGCGGCAGGCCGTGACGGGCGCAGAGGTCGCGCAGGGCGACCTCCGCCTCGCTGTGCCAGACGCCCCCGCCGGCGATGACGAGCGGGCGGCGGGCCGTCCGCACGAGCGCCGCCGCGGCCGCCAGCGCGCCCGGCTCGGGCGGCCGGCGCGCGACCTGCCAGGTCCGCTCGGCGAAGAACCGCGCGGGGAACGCGTACGCCTCGCCCTGCGTGTCCTGGTGGAGGGCGATCGTGACGGCCCCGGCCTCCGCGGGGTCGAGGAGCACGCGGATGGCCGCGGGCAGGGTGTCGAGGAGCTGCTCGGGCCGGCTGACGCGATCGAAGAACCGGCTGACGGGACGCAGGGCCTCGTTCACGGTCCAGTCGCGGCAGCTCGGGTGCTGGAGCTGCTGCAGGACGGGGCCCTGCGTGCGCGAGGCGAACGTGTCGGCGGCGACGAGCAGGACCGGCAGGCGATTCGTCGTCGCCGTGCCGGCGCCCGTCACGAGGTTGAGCGCGCCGGGCCCGATCGAGGCCGTGCAGGCCAGCGCGGAGAGCCGGCGCTGCGCCTTCGCGTAGCCGAGCGCCGTGTGCACCATCGCCTGCTCGTGCCTGCCCTGCTCGAACGGCACCGCATCGCGGGCGCCGGCGAGCGCCTCCCCCAGGCCGCAGACGTTCCCGTGCCCGAAGATCCCGAGCATCGCGGGCACCGCCCTGCGCACGACCCCGTCGCGCTCGCTGTGCTGGCGGGCGAGGAAGCGCACGAGCGCCTGCGCCGCGGTCAGCCGGATCGTGCTCATGCCGTCACCGCGTCGATCGCGGCCTCGAGGCAGCTCCGTCCGGCCGCGAGGTCCGCCGCCGGATCGCCGGTGCCGGGCACGCGGTCCTGCTCGACGACCAGCCACCCGTCGTAGCCGCCGCGGACCAGCTCGGCGACGAACGCCGGGACGTCGACCGACCCGGCGCCGAGCGGCCGGAACGCGCCGGCGGCGACGCTCTCCCAGAAGCCCTGGCCGGTGCGGGACGGATCGAGGTCCTTGAGGTGCACGTACGGGATCCGCTCGGCATGCGATCGGTAGAAGCCGACCGGGTCGATCCCCGCGTAGGCCAGGTGCCCGGTGTCGAGGCAGAGATCGGCGAGCGCGAGGACCGGCTCGATCTCGTCCTCGAACTCGATGTGCGTGCCGGCGTGCGGATGCACGACCGGGATCAGGCCGGCGGCGCGGCCGATGCCCGCGAGCGACTCGACCGCGGAGAGGAGCGCGTCGCGCTCGCGCTCCGCGAGGCGCCGGGCACGATCGGATCGCCCGGCGACCCGCGCCCGCTCGGGCGCGACCATGTCGATGACCACGAGGAAGCGGCCACCGGCGCCGGCGACCTGCGCCGCCGTCGCCCGCGCGCGCTCGAGCAGCTCGCCGCGCGGACCGTTCTGCAGCGCCTCGAACACGAAGCCGGCCGTGAGCCCGAGGCCGTACGCCGGCAGGCGGGCGACGTCGAGGTACCCGAGCGGGCCGAGCTCCGTCCAGCCGAAGCCCGCCGCGGCGATGCCCGCCAGGACCTCGTCGGGCGGCGGGTTGCCGGGGGCGTCCGCGTGGTCCACCCCCCAGCAGACGGGCCCTGTGGCCAGGATCAGGCTCATTGCGCCGTCCATCCGCCGTCGACCATGAGGCTCGCGCCGGTGACGAGGGCGGCCTCGGGCGAGGCGGCGAACGCGACGGCGGCGGCGACCTCGTCCGGCGTGCCCAGCCGGCCGAGCGGGATCCTGCGGAGCACGTCCTCGCGGAAGGCGGGATCCGCGAGGAAGCCCGCGGTCATCGCGGTCTCCACGAAGGTCGGCGCGACGGTGTTCACGCGGATCCGGTGACGGGCGAGCTCGAGCGCCATCGCCTTCGTCGCACCCTCGACGGCGTGCTTCGCCGCGCAGTAGCCCGTGCGGGACAGCGCCCCGACGTGGCCCATCTGGGAGGTCACGTGCACGATGGCGCCGCCGCGCTCCTCCGCGATCATCCGCCGCGCGGCGGCCTGCGTCGTGAGGATGGCGCCGCGGACGTGGGTCGCGAGCATCCAGTCGAGCGCCTCCTCGGTGAGGTCGAGGAGCGGCTGTGGCCGGTTGCCGCCCGCGCAGGTGACGACGACGTCGGCCGGCGCGATGGCGTCGAAGGCGGCCCGGATCGCCGGCCCGTCGGTGACGTCGCACGGCACCGCCTCGGCCGCGGGCCCGAGCGTGGACGCGAGGGCCGCGAGCCGGTCGGGCGAGCGGGCGATGAGGGCGACCCGCGCCCCGCGGGCCACGAGGGTGCGGGCGCACGCGGCCCCGATGCCGCCTGTGGCGCCGGTGACGACCGCCTGCCGCATCACCGCACGCCCGTTCCGGCGCGCTCCAGCCGCAGCTCCGCGGTCCGCGCGTGGCCCGCGAACCCCTCCGCGTGCGAGATCGCGGCGACGGCCGGAGCGACCGTGGCGCTGCCCTCCGGCGTGAGGCGCTGGTAGGTCACGGTCTTGAGGAACTTCCCGACCCACAGGCCGCCCGAGTACCGCGCCGCCCGTCCCGTCGGCAGGACGTGGTTCGTCCCCACGGCCTTGTCGCCGTACGCCACCGTCGCCTCGCGGCCGAGGAACAGCGAGCCGTAGTTGCGCAGGCGATCGAGGTACCACGCGGGATCGGCCGTCTGCACCTCGACGTGCTCCGCGGCGATCGCGTCGCTCACCGCCACGGCCTCGTCGTCGCCGTCCACGACGATCACCTCGCCGAAGTCGCGCCACGCCGGCCCTGCGACGGCCGCCGTCGGCCACGTGTCGAGCAGCCGCCCGACGGCCGCGATCACCTGCGTGGCGAGCGCCTCCGACGTGGCCACGAGGACGGCCGGCGACGTCGGCCCGTGCTCGGCCTGGCCGAGGAGGTCCGCGGCGACGAGCTCCGGGTCCGCGGTCGCGTCGGCGATCACGAGCACCTCCGTCGGGCCGGCGAGCAGATCGATGCCGACCCGCCCGAAGAGCTGGCGCTTGGCCTCGGCGACGTACGCGTTCCCTGCGCCGACGAGCATGTCCACGGGCTCCACCCCGCAGAGCCCGTACGCCATCGCGGCGAGGCCCTGGACCCCGCCGAGGCAGAGCACCTGATCGGCGCCCGACGCCCGCATCGCGTGGAGCATGAGCGGGTGGATCCCGGCGGCCCGCTGCGGCGGCGCGCAGGCGACGACGGTGTCGACGCCCGCCTCCTTCGCGACGGCGACCGTCATGAACGACGACGCCAGCATCGGGTAGCGGCCGCCGGGAACGTACGCGCCGACCGCGCCGACCGGGATGTGGCGATGCCCGAGCACGACGCCCGGCAGCGGCTCGACGCACAGGTCGCGCAACGTCGCGCGCTGCGCGCGGGCGAAGCCGCGAACCTGCTCGAGCGCGAACTCGATGTGGCGCGCGAGCGCCGCATCGACCGCCGGCACCTCGCCCGCGCCGACGAGGAAGTCGGGCGGATCCCAGTCGTCGAGGTCGCGCGAGTACGCGCGGACGGCGGCCTCGCCGTGCCGCTCGATCCGCAGCAGCATCTGCGAGACCGTCCGGGCCAGCGCGGCGTCCCCGCCCGTGGCGGCGCGCGCCGCCCGCTTGACGTGCTCAGCCATGTGGTCCGCTCCCGAGCTCGGAGGTCAGGGCATGCGCCGTCGCGACCACGCGCGCGGCGACGTCGGCGACGGGGGTGCCGGGCGGCACGTCGACGCCGATCGCCGCCACGGCGTCGCCGTCGACGAACACCGGCGCGGCGACCGCACGGGCATCGCGCACGTACTCGCCGTCCTCGACGGCGTAGCCGCGCGCGCGGATGGTCCGCGCCTCCGCGCGCAGCGCCTCCGGATCGGTCAGCGTCTGCGGGGTCCATGCCTCGAGCGAGCGTGCGAGCACGCTCTCGCGCCAGGGATCCCGGTAGCCGAGGAGCGCCTTCCCGGGCGCCGTGCAGTGGCTGGGAACGAGCTCGCGCAGCTGTGGCCTGGCCGGGCGGCCGTTCGCGCAGTGCACGAGGCAGAGCGCGGACGTGTAGCTCGGAACCATCAGGTGCGCCACGTCGCCGATCTGCTCGTGGAGCCCCTGCACGTAGGGCGCCGCCCGCTGCGGCAGCTCGGCGCGCTCGACCACGTGCCCCGCGAGCGCCACGAGGCGCATCGTCGGCGCGTACAGCCGCCGCGGGTCCGCGCTGCACGAGACGTACCCCTCCTCGCGCAGGCGGTGGAGGAGGCGCCGCGCGGTGCGGGGATGGATCTCCAGCGCCGCGGCGAGCTGCGGCGCGGAGAGCGGCTGCATCGCGAGCGCCTCGAGCGCCTGCATCGTGCGGGCCGCGAAGAGCGCCTCAGGCAGCCGCACCGATGGCCTCCGCGGCGGTCGTGAGCGTGCGGGCGGCGCGTGCGAGCGCCTCGCGGTAGAGCGAGAGATCGGTGCCGCCGACCAGCAGGTCGGGCGCCTCGCCCGCGAGCCCGGCCAGCGCCGCGGCCGGCCCTCCGCCGGCAAGTCCGAACGCGCGCCCGGCGCGGCGCGCGGCCGACTCCGTCGCCCGGACGGCGGCGGTGAGCTCTGGCGCGTCGAGCCGGCGGGGCGCGCCCACGGCGTACGAGAGGTCCGAGCAGCCGACGACGAGCGCATCGACGCCGGGAACCGCCGCGATCGCCTCGATCGCCGCCAGGGCGCCGAGCGTCTCGACCTGCACGACGATCTCGACCGGCGCGCCCGGCGCCCCCCGCCGCGGCCCGTAGCCCCGCCGGCCGAGCGGAGGCAGGGCGGTCCGTGCGACGAGCGCCTCGACCTCCTCCGCTCGCTCGATGCGCGGGACGACCACGCCGTCGAAGCCCGCGTCGAGCACGGGCGCCAGCAGCGCGCTGTCGAAGGACGGCACGCGCGCCCAGGCCGCGCAGTCGTGGGCCTGCAGGGCGATCGCGAGGGTCTGCGCGTCGCGGAGACCGAGCGCGCCGTGCTCGAGGTCGATCCAGGCGACGTCCATCACCTCGCCGGCGAACTCGGCGAGCACGGGGTCGGGCGAGCACAGCACCGTGCCGACCCGGGTCATGTCGCACCGCCCGGGTGGATGACCACGAGCCGCTGCTCGCACATGTCGCGCGTCGCGTAGCCGACGCCCTCCTTGCCGAAGCCGCTGTCCGCGAGGCCGCCCCACGGCATCTGGTCGGCGCGCCAGGTGGCGCCGCGCGGCGGGTTCACGTTGACGATGCCGGCGCGCAGCCCGCGCGCGAACGCCAGCGCGCGGTCGACGTCGCGCGTCATCACGCTCATGGCCAGCCCGAAGCGGGTGTCGTTGGCGAGCGCGAGCGCCGCCTCCGCGCCGTGCACCGACCGGATCGCGACGGCCGGGCCGAACAGCTCGTCGGTCCACGCGCGGGCGTCGAGGGGCGGGTCGAGCAGCACCGCGGCCGCCACGGTCGCACGGTCGTGCTCGCCTCCGAGCACGACCGCTGCGCCCTGCTCGGCCGCCTCGCGGAGCCAGGCGGTCACGCGCGCGGCGGCCGCGGCGTCGATCACGGGGGACAGCGTGGTCGCAGGGTCGCGGGGATCGCCGGAGCGCAGCGCGGCGGCGCGGGCGACCACGGCCTCCACCAGCTCGTCGCGGACCGCCGCATCGACGACGACGCGCTGCGTGGAGACGCAGTTCTGCCCGGCGTTCGTGTAGCCGCTGAACGCGATCGCGGCCGCCGCCCGATCGACGTCGGCGTCGTCGAGCACGACGAGCGCGGCGTTCGAGCCCAGCTCGCAGGTGAGCCGCTTGGCGCCCGCGGCGCGCGCGATCGCGGTGCCGGCTTCGACGCTCCCGGTGAACGAGATCCTCCGGACGCGCCGGTCGCCGCACAGTGCCGCACCGATCGAGCGGCCGTGACCGGTGAGGCACTGCAGCGCCAGCGGCGGCAGGCCCGCCCTGACGAGCCGCTCCACGAGGAACAGGGCGGTGAGCGGCGTCGCCAGCGCGGGCTTGAGGATCACGGCGTTGCCCGCGGCCAGGGCCGGGCCGACCTTGTGGATGACGAGGATCGCCGGGTAGTTGAACGGCGTGATCGCCACGACCACCCCCGCGGGGTGCAGCGTGGTGAAGCCGAGCCGCCCGGCGCCGACCTCGGCGGCGTCCATCGGCAGCACCTCGCCGGACAGCCGGCGCGCCTCCTCGGCGCACAGCCGCACGATGCCGGGGATCCGCTCCGCCTCGGCGCGCGCCTCGCCCGTGTGCTTGCCCTGCTCGAGGGTGATGGTCGCCGCGAGCGCGTCGACGTCGGCCTCGATCAGCGCGGCGGCGCGCTCCAGGATGCCGCTGCGCTCGAACGCGGTGAGGCGGGCGATCGTCCGCGCGCCCTCGACGGCGGCGTCGAGGGCGCGGTCGACGTCGTCGAGCCCGGTCAGCGGGACCCGGCCGACGACGTCGCCCGTGAACGGGGAGCGCACGTCGAGCTGCTCGCGCCCCGCGACCCACTCGCCCGCGATGAACGTCTCCGTCGTCACGACGGCACCACGGCCCGCTGCTCGAGCACCTCGGGGTTCGCGACCGCCGCGCGATCGGGCTCGCCGCGCAGCGCGGCCAGCACGTTGGCGGTCGCGCAGCGCGTCATGTCGCCGATCGACCGCTCGCTCAGCCCGCCGACGTGCGGCGTCAGGACGACGTTGGGGAGCGCGGCGAGGCCGCGCGGGAGGTGCGGCTCGTCGGCGAAGACGTCGAGCGCCGCGCGGAGGCGGCCCGCGCCGAGCGCGGCGAGCAGCGCGGGCTCGTCGACGAGCCCGCCGCGCGACGTGTTGACGAGGACGGCGCCGGGCCGCAGCCGCGCCAGCTCCGGCGGGCCGAGGATGCCCCGGGTCGCGTCCATCAGCGGGAGGTGGAGCGAGACGACGTCGGCCGCGTCGAGCAGGGTGTCGAGGCGGACCACCCGCCCCTCGGCGCAGTCCGTCAGCGACGGATCGGCCACGAGCAGCCGGACCGAGAAGCCGGCGAGGCGCCGGGCGACGGCCCTGCCGATCGTGCCGTAGCCGACGAGGCCGACGGTCGCGCGGTGGAGGTCCCAGCCGGTCATCGCGCCGCCCCGCCGCCATTGCCCGTCGCGAACCGAGCGGTCGTGCTCGACCACGCGCCGGATCGCCGCGAGGATGAGCGCCAGCGCATGGTCGGCCGTGGTCTCCTGGTTGAGCCCGGGCGTCGTCATCACGAGGACGCCGGCCGCGGTCGCGGCGTCGAGGTCGATCGAGTCGGTGCCGACCCCGACCCGGGCGACCACGCGCAGGTCGGGAGCGGCGTCGAAGACCTCGCGTTCGAACGGGTCGGTGCTCACGATGGCTCCCACCGCGCCGGGGAGCAGGGCGGCGAGCTCCCGGGCGGATCGCGCGCCGTGCTTGGGTGCGGCCATGATGGAGAGGCCCGCGGCGCGCAATCTCGCCCCGGTGTCGTCGCCGTCCTCGTCGTAGCCGATCCACGTCACGAGCACGCGCGCGCCCGCGCGCGAGGGCTCAGCGCTCGTCATGCTCGTCTTCGTGCGCGGGGCGCGCCGCCGGCGACGGGTGCCGCCGCGCGATGTACTCCTCGAGGTAGCCCTCGACGGTCCGCAGGTGATCCTCCATCGCCGCGCGCGCGCCGAGCTCGTCCCCCGCCGCGATCGCGCTGAGGATCCGCTGGTGCTCGGGCAGCCCGCGGTCCGCGCGGTGCTCGGGCCGCGCCAGCGGGCGCCGCGCGGCGGCGAGCGCCCGGTGCACGGGCTCCGTCATGTTGCCGAGCGCCCGGTTGCCGGTGGCCGCGATCATCGCTCGATGGAAGGCGATGTCCGCTTCGTGGAACAGCTCCTCCGCCGCCGGGTTCGCCCCGGTGCGCGCGGCGCTCGCGGACATCCGCGCGAACGCGTCGGACATCGCGGCGAGGTGCTGCTCCGTCGCGCGCTGCGCGGCGAGCCCGGCCGCTTCGATCTCGAGGATCCGGCGGCATTCGAGGTACTCGGAGAGGATCGCCGTCCCCTGCACGGAGTCGAGCAGGGATGCGAGCACGTCCGGGTCGAACACGTCCCAGCGCTCCTCCTCGTTCACGGTCGCGCCGCGGCCGTGCTTGACCGAGACCAGCCCGCGCTCCTCGAGGCTCCGGATCGACTCGCGCGCGACGCCGCGGCTGACCCCGAACTGGGCGGCCAGGTCGGCTTCGCGCGGGAGCGCGGAACCGGCCGGCAGCGCCCCTGACACGATGTCTCCGGTCAGGACGCGCATGAGGCGGCGGTGGAGGCGGGACACGCTGAGATTGGATCACCTGTTCACCGCGCTTGTCGAGCACAGAAGTCGTCCCTTTGCAGGTGAAACGCCGTCCGAGGGACTGAATTGATCCTTTCGCATTCAGAGAAATGGTGATCCGATCTCTGGGTGCCGATCACGCGCCGCTCCCGTTCCCAGGACCCCTTGCGCGTCGGCGTGGCCGGCTGCGGGCTGATCGCCCAGGTCGCGCACCTCCCCTGGCTCGCCGACCAGCCGGATCGCTTCGCCCTCGCGGCGGTCGCCGATCCCGATGCGCGGGCCCGCGACCGGACCGTCGCCCGGTACCGGCCCGCGCGGAGCTTCGCGGAGCACGGCGCGATGCTGGACGCGGGCGGCCTCGACGCCGTCGTGGTGTGCGCACCCAACCGGGCGCACGCCGAGATCGTCTGCGACGCGCTCGCCGCCGGCCTGCACGTGCTCGTCGAGAAGCCGCTCTGCCTCGACCTCGGCGACGTCGACCGGATCGACGCCGCCGCCAGGGCGGCGGGGCTCGTCGTCCAGGTCGGCTACATGAAGCGCCACGACCTGGCCTACGAGCGCATGGTCGAGGAACTGGCGCGGGAGCCGCTCGAGCTCCTGCACGTCGCGACCTTCACCCATGACCCGGGGCTCGCACGCTGGTTCGGTCCCGAGCCGCCGGCCGCCCCGGTGGCGCCGGACGTGCGCGACGACGTGCTGCTCGGCGCGCTGGTCCACGACGTCAACCTCGTGCACGGCGTCCTGGACGCGCTGGGAGCGGGGCGGGCGGCGGTCGTCGACGCGCATGCGCGCAGCGACGGACGGGCCGCGTCCGCGACGGCGACGCTCGACGGCGGCGCCCGCTGGACCATGGGCTGGCTGCGGATCGACGGGCTCGGCGACTTCCGCGAGGAGCTCACCGTCTACGGACGGGACACGATCCACCGGCTCGCGTTCCCGGCGCCGTACCTGCGCCACGCGCCCGCGACCTACGAGCGCAGCGACGGATCCGGCGGCGCCAACCTGCGGAGGCGGTGGCGCGCATGGGGCGAGCGCTACGCGCGCCAGCTCGATCACTTCCACGCGTGCGTGACCGGGGCCGTGGCGTGCCGCACGCCGCCGGCGCAGGCCCGGCGCGACATCGAGCTGCTGCTCGACCTGCACGCACGCGTGCGCGCGACCGCGGAGGCCGTCGCATGAGCCGGCGCGCCATCGTCACGGGCTCCGACTCCGGCATCGGCCGCGCGACGGCGGTCGCGCTCGCGCGCCAGGGCTGCGACGTCGGCGTCACGTGGCATTCCGACGAGGCGGGCGCCCGCGAGACGGCGCGCCGCGTCACGGCGACCGGGCGGGCGGCGCACGTGCGCCGGCTCGACCTCCTCGCCGGGGCCGGGGCGGCCGCCGTGGTCGACGCGCTCGCCGCCGACCTCGGCGGCCTCGACGTGCTCGTCAACAACGCGGGCGCCAATCACCGGGCGGCGGTGCTCGAGGACGAGCTCGACGGCTGGCGGCGCGCCGTGGAGCTCAACCTCACGGGGCCCTTCGCCTGCGGCCAGGCGGCCGCGCGCCTCATGGTGCGGGCCGGCGGTCCCGGGCGGATCGTGAACGTCACCTCGGTGCACGAGCGCGACCCGCTCGCGAGGGCCGCCGCCTACTGCGCGGCGAAGGCCGGCCTCGCGATGCTCACGCGGGTGATGGCGCTGGAGCTCGCGCCCCACGGCATCACCGTCAACGCCGTCGCCCCCGGCCACATCGCCACCCCGATGACGGGCAAGGCGGACCGCGACGTCCACGCGATCGCGCTGCCCCAGATCCCCGTCGGGCGCCCCGGGGATCCGGCCGAGGTGGCCGCCGTGATCGCCGCGCTCGCCGCGCCGGAGGCGTCCTACGTCACGGGCGGCACCGTGTTCGTGGACGGCGGCCTGCTGCTGACCGCGGCGGTCGCGCTGCAGCGGGCGGTCGAGGGATGAGCGCGCTGCGCGCCAAGCGCCGCACGGACGCCGGCACGCGCGCCGCGCTGGCGGTCGTGCAGACCGGCCCGGTGCTCGTCCTCGTGCTCGTGGTGGTCGTCATGAGCCTCCTGTCCCCGTACTTCCTCACGACGCGCAACGTCACGAACCTCGGCTTCCAGACGTCGATCGTCGCCGTGCTCGCGCTCGGCCAGCTGCTGGTGATCCTCACGCGGGGCATCGATCTCTCGGTCGGCAGCGTCGTCGCGCTCGCGGGCGTCCTCGGCGGCATGGTGGCGGGCGGCAGCGCGGCCGGGGCGAGCAGCGGCAACGGCGCGCTCGTGCTCCTCGCGATGATCGGCGCGGGCCTGGCCGTCGGCGTCGTGAACGGCCTCGTGCTCGTCAAGGGTCGGGTGATGAACGCGTTCATCGTCACGCTCGGGACGCTGAGCATCGTGCGCGGCATCGCGCTGGTCGTGTCCGACGCGCAGACCGTGACCGGCATGCCGCCCGTCGTCCAGGACATCGGGACGGGCAAGCTCGGTCCGCTCCCGATCCCCGCGCTGATCGTGCTCGCGCTCGCCGCGCTCGCCGCCCTGATGCTGCAGCGCACGCAGTGGGGCCGCTGGATCTACGCCGTCGGCGGCGATCCCGACGCCGCCCGGCGGCTCGGGCTCCCCGTCGATCGCCTGCTCGTGTCGGTCTACGTCCTCTGCGGGCTCGCCGCCGGCGTCGCCGCCGTGCTCGTCGCCGGGCGGACGAACGCCGGCTCGCCGACGGCCGGCCAGCTCCTGGAGCTCGACGCGATCACCGCCGTGATCATCGGCGGAGCCAGCTTCTTCGGAGGCCGCGGCAGCGTGTGGAACGTCGTCGCCGGCGCGCTGATCATCGGCGTGATCCGGAACGGCCTGAACCTGCTGGACGTCACGCCCTTCTGGCAGTCGATCGCCATCGGGACGCTCGTGATCGTCTCGCTCGAGCTGGACGTCCTGCGCTCGCATCTCGAGACGCGCCTGCGGGTCGCGCAGGCGCGGGAGGCGGTGACGTGAGCGCGACGCCGCTGCTCGAGGTGCGCGGCGCCGTCAAGAGCTACGGGGCCGTCCAGGCGCTGCGCGGCGCCGACCTGCGGGTCGACGCCGGCGAGGTGCTCGCGCTGCTCGGGGACAACGGCGCCGGCAAGTCGACCCTGATCAAGGCGATCGGCGGCGTCGTCGCGCTCGACGACGGCGAGATCCGCCTCGACGGGGAGCCGGTCGCGTTCGGCGGGCCGGCCGACGCCCGCAGGGCCGGGATCGAGACGCTCCACCAGGACCTCGCGCTGTTCGACAACCTGACGGCCCTCGCGAACTTCTTCCTCGGACGCGAGCTCCGCCGGCCACCGTGGCTGGGCCGCCTCGGGCTCCTCGACCAGAAGGCGATGGAGCGCGAGTGGCAGGCACGGCTCGAGCGGCTGGAGGTCCGCATCCCGGACGCCCAGCGCGACGTGAGCGTGATGTCCGGCGGGCAGCGGCAGGCCATCGCGGTGCTCCGCGCCGTCGCCTTCGCCTCGCGGCTGGTGATCCTCGACGAGCCGACCGCCGCCCTCGGCGTCCGGGAGTCGGGCCAGGTGCTCGACCTCGTCCGGCGCCTGCCCGAGCAGGGCGTGGCGGTCGTCCTGATCTCGCACAACCTGGAGCACGTCAGCGCGGTCGCCGACCGCGCGGTGGTGCTCCGCCAAGGGAGGACAGCCGGCGAAGCCGTACCGACGCCGGGCAATCACGAGGCGCTCGTGTCGATGATCGTCGGCGCGACGCCCGCACACGCAGGAGGGTGAGGACGATGAAGCTCAGGTGCATGGCGGCCGCGCTCGCGGCCGCCGCGCTGGTCGGCGGCTGCGGCGACGACGGAGAAGATGCCGGGCAGGCCGCCCGGAACGACGGCGACAAGCCGAAGCAGGTCCGCGTCGCGGTGGTGCTCGCCGCCCTCGACAACGCGTTCTACGTCGCGCAGAAGGAGGGCATCGAGGCCGAGGCGGAGCGGACGCCCGGCGTCGATCTCAGCCTCAGCGCCGGGCGCCAGCGGACCTCGTCGGACGAGGTGATCGGGCTGATCGAGGACGCGATCACGAAGGACGTGGATGCGATCGCCGTCAACGGCTCGGACGACAAGCCGCTGATCCCGGTGCTCGAGCGCGTCATCGACGCGGGGATCCCGCTGGTCCTCTTCGACGCCCCAGCGGACGAGCTCGAGGGCAGGTACGCCACCTACATCGGCACCGACAACGAGGCCGGCGGGCGCGCGGCCGGCGAATGGCTGGCCGGCAAGCTGCCGGACGGCGGCGACGTGGGCGTCGTCGTCTGCGTGGCCGGGCATCCGGTCACCCGCGCGCGCGTCAAGGGCTTCAAGACCGGCCTGGGCTCCGGCTTCGACGTCGTCGCCGAGGTCGACGCGAACTGCGACCGCGAGCAGGGCCGCAAGGTGATGGAGGACCTGCTGTCCGCCCACCCCAAGCTCGATGCCGTGTTCTCGACGAGCGACGGCCAGGCGTTCGGCGCGATCGAGGCGCTGAAGGCCGCCGGGGAGGATCCGGTCTTCGTGTCGTTCGACGCCCAGCCCGAGGCGGTCGAGGCGATCAAGGCCGGCAACGTCATGGACGCCTCCGCCGGCTGGTCCGCGAAGCAGCTCGGCGCCGACGCCCTCGACGCGGCGGTCGCCGCCGCGCGCGGCGAGCGCACGCCGCCCGAGCGGATCGTCCCCGTCACCGTGGTCGACAAGGACAACGCGGCCGAGTGGGACGGCTGACGCGGCGCGTGCTCGAGCATCGCTCGACCGAGACGGATCCGATCGAGCGCGGCCGGGGGCTCGGCCGCGCTCTCGCGCCCGCCGTGGCCAACACGGTCCGGACGTACGTGCGGCTGCTGCACGAGGCGACCCGCCTGTCGCGGCCGGCGATGCAGGAGGCGGGCGCGCGCGTGCGAGCGCAGCTGGCCGCACGCCGGCCCGACCTGGTCGCGGAGCTCGAGGGGATCGCGGCGGGCTCCGGCCAGGACGTGCGGCTCCTGTGCGCCGTGAACGCGCGGACCGAGCTGCTGGCCGGCGTGACCGGCGCCGAGTGCTCGCTGGTCGCGCGGCCGGGAGCGCTCGCCCAGACGTGGGACTGGCACCCGGCGCTGCGCGCCTCGCTCGTGACCTGGATCGTCGAGCAGGGCCGCGGGCGCTGGTTCGCCACCGTCACCGAGGCCGGCGTCCTCGGCAAGCTCGGCGTGTCGAGCGCCGGCCTGTGCGTCGGGCTCAACTTCCTGCGCAGCAGCGCGGACGGCGGCGTCGACGGCACGCCGATCCACGTCCTGCTGCGCGAGCTGCTCGACCGGGCCGACAGCCTCGGCGGTGCGCGCGCCGAGCTCCGCGCGGCACGGCCGGCGGCGTCGTCGTGCATCACGCTGGCGGACCGCGAGGAGGTCGTGGCCGCGGAGCTCTCTCCTGCCGGCTGCGCGTTCGTCGCCGCCGAGGCGGACGGCCTGCTCGTCCACACCAACCACTTCCTCGCGCCGCTCGCGGCCCGCGACCTCGAGCTCGCGGACGGCGACGGCACGCTCCGGCGGCGCGCCCATCTCCGCGCGGCCGCGCGCCGCGACGGGTTCGCGCCGGAGTCGCTGCTGCGGGCGCACACCGGCGGTCCGCAGCCGGTCTGCCGGCACGAGGACCCGCGCGATCCGTGGCACGACCGCCGCGCCACGCTCGCCGCCGTGGCGATGGCGCCCGGGCGGCTGCGCGTCGCCGCGGGCCCGCCGTGCGAGGTCGCGTTCACCGACGTGCGCCTGCCCGGATGATCGCGATCACGATCGACGTCGACGGCGAGGCGGGGCTCGCGTGCCGGCCGGTCCCCGGCGGCTGGGACGACCGCCTCACCGCGCGCTCGGAGGCGCGCTACGGGCTCGTTCGCGGGCTGCCCCGCATCCTCGCCGTGCTCGCGGAGTTCGGGGTGCGCGGGACCTTCTACGTGCCCGGGACGGTGGCCGCGCGCGAGCCCGGTGCGATCGCGGCGATCGCGGGCGCCGGTCACGAGATCGGCCATCACGGCCATGCGCACCTCCCGAGCCACGCGCTCGACGCCGCGGGGCAGCGGCGCGAGCTCGAGGACGGCCTGGCCGCGCTCGCGGCGGCGGGAGTGACGCGACCCCGCGGCTACCGATCGCCGGCATGGGAGCTGACCCCGGTCACGCTGGCCCTGCTCGGCGAGCTCGGCTTCGCCTACGACTCGAGCCTCATGGGCGACGACCGGCCCTACCGCCTGGACGGAGGCCTGGTCGAGCTGCCGGTGCACTGGTCGCTCGACGACGTCCCGTTCCTCGCCTACGGCCCCGGCATCCCCCACAGCCCGCCGGCGCCGGTCGCCGCGGTGGCCGCGGGGTGGCTGGACGAGCACGACCTGGCCTGCGCGGAGGGCCGCGATCTCACCTACACGGTGCACCCCGACATCACCGGGCGCTGCAGCCGGATCGCGCTGCTCCGGACCCTGCTCGGGCACGCCGCCGAGCGGGGGACCGGCGTCGTCACCCATGCGGAGCTGGCCCGTGCCGCCGGATGAATCGCTCTTGCGCTTCTGCCACCCCGAGCGGATCCTCGCGACCACGCGTCTGCCGGGGCTCGCCGCGCTCGGGGACGAGACGCTCGCCGCGCTGCACGGGGTCGGCGCCGCGACGTACGCGCGCACGCACGCACGCTGGCGCCGCCAGCTCGATGCGGCGGCCGTCGCCCTGCTCGCCGACCCGGCGATCGCCGGCCGTCCGCTCCGGCCCGGCGAGCGCATCCTGACCCTCGGCGACTCGATCACGGCCGACCGGCAGTCGTGGGCCGAGCTGCTCGCCCGGGTCGTGCCGGAGGCCGAGGTGGTCAACGCCGGGTTGTCCGGCGACACGACCACCGGCGCGATGACGCGCATCCGTGCGGCGCTGGCGGCACGGGCGGACCGCGTGGTCGTGCTCCTCGGCACGAACGACGCGCGCCGGCACGGCCGCGCCGCCGGCGCCATGCTCGTGTCGCACCGCGAGACGAAGCGCAACCTGCTGGCGCTGGCCGCGGCGCTCGCCGGGAACGACCGGGACCTCGTCTGGCTCACGCCGCCGCCCGTGCTCGCCGGCCGCATCCGCGCCGACGCCCTGATGCGGGCGGCGGACGTCACCTGGCGCGCCGAGGACGTCGCCGCGAAGGCCGCGCTCGTCCGTGCGCTACCGGGCACCGTGATCGATCTCTGGCCGTGGTTCGGCGATCCGCCCGCGCCGGACCTGCTGCTCGACGACGGGCTGCATCCCTCGCTGCCCGGGCACGTCCGCATCCTCCGGGCGCTCCTGACCGGGCTCGCCTGATCGCCGCGAGCCGCAGTTGCGCTCGATCCAGCGGGCCGCGAAGGCGACGAGCGCGGCCGCGGGGAACCGCCATGCCGCCGCTTCGCCCACCCGTCCCCCCTGGCCGACGCCGGCGGCCAGCGCGGCGCGCGCGACCGTCTCGAGCGGCGGTGCGCCGCCGTCGGGATAGCGGACCGGTCGGCCCCAGACGTCGAGCTCGCGCCACTCGACCCAGGCGACCGCGCCGGAGCGCGAGCGGACCGGGAGCGTCAGCCACGTCCAGCGCTTCGGGACCCTGGCGATCGACTCGGCGTGATGCAGGAGGCTGATGGTGCGCAGCGGGGCGCCCAGCAGCACGACCTCGCCGCCTGCCGCGGCGAGCCGCGCGTACGGGCTCCTGGGGCCGAAGCCGTCGTCGAGCGGGTGCGGCTCGACGAGCCAGGCGGCGCGCGCGCCGACCGCGGTCACGCCCGCGACCGGGTGCGCGCCGCGCATCGCGCCGGGCCAGGTCCTGATCCGCTCGGCCAGCCGGCCCTCGTACGGCGCCGCGCCGGAGAGCTGCGGATCGAACGGCGGCATCGCCGCGCGGTAGGCCCGGCGCCACGGCGGCGCGTAGCCGTCGAGCCCGAACGGCACGTCCTCCCAGCTCGCCTGCGCGCACACCGTCCCGCCCGGCCCGGACGCGTCCAGGAGCGCCTCGACCACGGTCTGCGCCCCGCCGACCACCCAGCCGAGCGCCCGGAGGCTGGCGTGCACCATCACGATCGCCCCCGGCCCCACGCCGAGGCGGCGGAGGTCGGCGCTCAGCTCGGCCCGCGTGACCGGCCGCGTGTCGCGCATCTGCTCAGGTCTCGGCACCGGCGCCTGCCTCGAGGGTCGCCGTGACGGCCGCGACGATGCACGCCGCGGCGCCGGCGGCCGCGAGCGTCGCCGCGGGCTCGCCGCGCAGGACCAGCGGCCCGACGGCGCCGCCGAGGTACTGCGCCGTCGTCAGCACGCCCATCACCGAGCCGTGCGCCGCGGCCACGCCACGGGTCGCCGCGATCGCCACGCCGCCGTTGGCGATCACGTGCGCGAGCCCGAAGGCCAGCATGCCGGCAAGGATCCCCGGCAGGCTCGCCGTGGCAGCCGCCGCGGCGAGCACGAGGAACGCGATGCCCTGCAGGGCCAGCCCGAGCCAGGCCACCGTCCGCGCGGGCGCCCTCCTGATCCAGCGCGCGGCCCGCAGCGCGGGGATGCCGAACACGGCGAGGCAGAGCCCCGCTCCGGCCGGCGACAGCGCGAGGTCGTCCTGCAGGTAGCCGGCGAGGAGGACGGTCGCGCCGACCCCGGTCGCCGTCACCGTCGCCCCGGCGAGGCAGGCGCGCGCCAGGCGCCCGGACAGCTCCCCTCCGGAGCCGCGCGGCCGGCGCTCGGCGCGGTCGGGCGCGAGCATCGCGGTGGCGGTGAGCGCGAGCAGGGCGCCCAGCGCCTCGACGACGAACAACGGCCGCCAGGTCGCGACGGAGGCCAGCAGGCCGCCCGCGAGCGCGCCGCAGACGAACCCGGCGGCGACGGCCGTGCCGTAGAGCGACAGGGCCTGCCTGCGCTCCTCGCCGTCGCGGGTCCCGCCCGACAGCAGCGCCAGCGCCGCCGGCGTCATGAGCGCGGCGCCGGCGCCGGCCAGGACGCGTCCGCCGACGAGCACGGCCATGGAGCCGGCGAGCGCCGCGAGCAGACCGCCCGCGGCGGTGAGGCCGAGACCGGCGCGCATGACGCGCCTCCGTCCGGCCCGGTCGGCGAGCCTTCCGGCCGGCAGGAGAAGCGCACCGAGCGTGAGCGAGTAGCCGCTGAACAACCACGCCGGCCCCGTGCCCGGCGCCAGATCCTCGACGGCGACCGGTGCCGCGACCGCCGTCAGCGAGAAGTCCAGCGCGACGAGCACTTGCGGCGCGCAGCAGACGAGGAGCGCGCGGCGCGTCACGCGACGGCGCCATGGGGCAGGACCGGCGTGCGATGCTCGGCCGCGCGGCGGAGCACCGCACGCAGGAGGTCGATGCGGCCGGCCCGCCCGGTCAGCTCCGGGTGCATCGTGAAGGTGAGGTGGCGGCGCTCGTCGCGCGCCGCGTCCTGCTCGCGCAGCCACGAGGCGATGACCAGGTCCGTCGCTACGGGGGGCGCGTGCGGGATCCCCGCGCCGTAGGCGAAGAAGGGGACGTCGTCGAGCGACCAGTGGACCGGCAGCTCCAGCAGGCCCGCCTCGAGCCGGTACGGCCGGTCGTCGCCCATCAGGCTCGAGTCGTGCGTGAACCCGTGCTCCACCAGCAGCGCGAGCGTCACCGGCGTCAGCTCCCAGGCCGGCGAGCGGTACCCCGCCGGGCGCCCCCCGCCCGCCTCCGCGAGGGCGCTCAGCCCGCGCTCGATCTCCGCCCGCTGCCGCTCTGCGCTCAGGCCGTGGCTGGGCAGGTGGTCGTGGCCGTGATGGCCGATCTCGTGGCCGGCAGCCACGATCTCCGCCACCGCCGCACGCTCTCGCCCCGCGACCGCCCCCGGCACGTAGAACGTCGCCGGCGCGTCGAACTCGCTCAGCACGGCGAGGATCCGCGGCAGGCCGCGGAGCAGCCCGAAGCGCGCCTCGGACCGGCTGCTGAGCCGGTCCGCCCAGCCGCCCGGCACCGCGCGGCACGCGAGGCCCGCCTCGCCGTCGACGTCGAACGTGAGCGAGATGCCGCCGTCACGCATCGCGCGGCGTGAACACGAGGAAGCACCGGCGCGCCGCGCGATCGACCTCGACGGCGGTGCCGACGCGGTCGTGCGCCAGGTGGTCGCGGATGGCCGCCCGGACGTCGTGGCGGCACGCGAGCCAGCGCGCCTCCGGCAGGCTCGCCGCGTCCCACGGCAGCTCGACCACGAAGCCCGGGCCGGCGGCGGTGCGCCCGCGCGGGACGACGCTCCACTCGATCGTCACGTCGTCCTGCGGCTGCCTGCGCGCGGCGCGCACCGCGTCGTGCAGGGCGGCGCGATAGCCGGTGAGCGTCGCGCCGAGGCCGGTCAGGTAGAGGCGCAGCGCCGCCGCGTTGAGCGGATCCGCCGTCCAGCGCACCCACGCGTGCCCGAGCGATGCGGCGGCACGACGCTGCGCGAGCTTCAGCGCGCGGCCGACCCCGCGGCCCCGATGCGCCGGGTCCACCGCGAGGCCGCACGAGTAGAGGAACGGATCCCCGCCGGCGTCGAGGGCGGGCATGCCGAACGAGAAGCCGACCAGGTCCTCGCCGGCGCGCGCCGCGAGCGCCACCCCTCCGTGCTCCACCGCCGTCTGCATCAGCCAGGGCGGGATCCCGTCCTCGGCGTGGAAGCCCAGTGCGTCGCGCAGCAGCCGCGCGCCGGCCACCAGCTCGGCCGGGCTCGCGGGTGCGACGAGGAGGGCGGTGGTGGTCGACATCGCCCTGCACGCTGGCCCCTCGACGGGCCCGGGACCATCGGTCCGCCGGCGGATCGGCGGGCCGAGGCGCCTCCTCCGCTCAGCCCTGGCAGCGCTCGCAGCCCGGCCGGCGGCCCACCTCGTGCCGCACGGAGGCCAGCGTGCGCAGGTCGATCTCGAACCCGGCGCCGAGCGTGGCGGGCCGCTCTCCGCAGAGCAGGTGCACGATCTCCATGGCCAGCGCGCCGCCGATCACGGCCGACGCCGGGCCGACCGTCGCCGCGACCGTGTCGCGCCTCCGCTGGAGCGCCTCGAGCTCGTCGAAGAGCGGGTGCTCGGTACGCGCGACCGCGCGCTGGCAGTCCGTGCACGGCGTCTCGCCGCGCAGGTACGTGGGCCCGATCCGCACCTTCGGCGGGTACTGCGCCGCGGTGATGCGCGGGACGCCCGCGTCCCACGTGGCGGCGTCGAGCCAGGCGCTGAGCGCGTGCGGGGGCCAGTCGGCCGTGTCGACGATCACGTCGTGCCCGGCGCAGACCTGCACGGCGACGTCGGGTCCGTCGACGAGCCGCTCCTCGACGCGCAGCCGCAGATCGGGGTCGAACGCGCGCAGCGCGCGAGCGGCCGCTTCGACCTTGGGCGAGCCGATGTCCGCCTCGCGGAACAGGATCTGGCGGTTGAGGTTGCTGAGCTCGACCGTGTCGTGATCCACGAGCGTGAGCGCGCCGACGCCCGCGCACGCGAGCGCTGCCGCGGTCCACGTGCCCAGCCCGCCGACCCCGACGATGGCGATCCGCGCATCGCCCAGCGCCGACTGCAGCTCCGCTGCGGCCCCCGGCCGGAGCGCCGAGAGGTACGCGAGCTGGCGGTCGAGCCGCTCGGCGCGATGTGCACC
The DNA here is from genome assembly GCA_963827335.1 of uncultured Solirubrobacteraceae bacterium. Lineage (GTDB taxonomy): Bacteria > Actinomycetota > Thermoleophilia > Solirubrobacterales > Solirubrobacteraceae > DASQMT01. Next base: position 175,108 of record CAWHAP010000013.1, on the reverse strand, counting down.
GAGGCGCTCGCGGGCCCGCGCGCGGGCATCCTCGAGGACGCCCAGCCCGGCGAGCTCCGCGATCGCCTCCCGGAGCGCAGCCTCGTCCACGGCGTGTCCCTCCGCACGCAGGTGCGCGGCCAGGTCGGCGAGTGACGGGACGCCTGCGACGAGCGCGCGCAGGAGGGCGCGCGCGCGCAGGTCGGGGCCGTCGATGACCACGTCGGCGTCGCCGCCGCCGGAGACCAGGTAGACGCTTCCGTCGGACGCCTCGAGGAGGTCGAGCGTCGGCTTCAGCTTCAAGTCGAACTCCATGGCGGCGACGCCACGCGAAGCGTCAGTGACCCTTCGCGAGATTGAGCACCGGGGCGATCTTGCGGTCGGTCTTGCGGACGCGCAGCATGCGGTCACCTCCTTCCCAGCGGTCGACGAGTGACTGGATCACCATATCTCGACCGATGCGCGCTGCGAAGGATCAATCCTGACCCTCGATAGAGTCGGGAGCCATGGCGGACGTCGCGACGCGTGAGCCGGGCGAGCTCGATCCCCGGCTGGTGAAGGCGATCGCGCATCCGCTCCGGCACCGCATCCTGCTCGCGCTGAACGAGCGCGTCGCGAGCCCCAAGGAGATCGCCGAGCAGCTCGGCCAGCCGATCGGGCGCGTGAGCCACCACGTGCGCGTGCTGCTCGGCCTCGACGCCATCGAGCTCACCGACACGCGCCAGCGGCGCGGCGCGACGGAGCACTTCTACCGCGCCACGCTGCGCCCGTGGTTCGGCGACGACGACTGGGCGGAGCTGCCGCGATCGACCCGGCGGTCGATCTTCGGCGAGCTCCTGGAGCGGATCGGCGGCGACGTCGGCGCCGCCGCCGCGGGCACCGGGTTCGACCACCCCGAGGCCCACGTGAGCTTCACGCCGCTCGAGCTGGATGCGGAGGGGATGACGGCGGTCGCCAAGCTGCTCTCCGAGACGCTCAAGCAGGCGCTCGCGATCGAGTCCGAGAGCCGCGCGCGCGGTGCCGCCGGCGAACCGCTGCGCACCGAGCTGGCGATCATGCTCTTCGAGCCGGCGCAGCGCTGACTACTCGAGCAGGCCGCGCCGCATCCCCTCCGCGACGGCGGCGGCGCGATCGGACACGCCGAGCTTCTCGTACAAGTTCGCGCGGTGCGTCTTCACCGTCGCCGCGGCCACGTGCAGGGACGCCGCGATGGCGGCGGTCCCGCGTCCGGCGGCGAGCGCGTGCAGCACCTGGCGCTCCCGCGCGGTGATCAGCGGCCGCTCGTCGCGCTCCCGGACGCGGATGTCGTGCGCGAGCTCCGTCTGGACGTCGGCGCAGAAGTAGGCGCGGCCTCGCACGACCGCCTCGATGGCGAGCTCGAGCTCCTCGACGCCGGTCTGCCGGGTCAGGCAGCCCGAAGCGCCTCGTGCCACCGCGGCCCAGGCGCGGTCCCGGCAGACGCTCTCGACGATGAGGATCATCCGCGTGCCGAGGCCGTCACGGCACACCGCGTGCACGACCTGCGGCGCGTCGACCCCGCACAGCGGCGCGGCGAGGATCGCCACGTCGGGGCGTTCGCCGCGGAGCGCGTCGAGCGCCCCTCGGCCGTCGTCGAGCGCGGCCACGAGCGACAGGTCGACGCGGCGCTCCACGAGGCGCACGAGCGACGCTCGCGAGAGCGGCTGCGCATCGGCCACGAGCACCCGAGTCATCTTGCTCAGCAAGCTACTTACCTTACAGTGTTGTGTCAATATTCAGCATTCGCTGCGCAATCGCCGGCGTTGACGCCGTCCACCGCCGGTGATTGGATGACCGGGTGCCCCGGCGCAAGCTCTACCAGGACGTCATGGGCGAGCTGCTCGACCAGATCCTCGGCGGCGAGTTCGGGCCGGGCGACAAGCTGCCGCGCGAGGTCGACGTCGCGGAGGCGCAGCAGGTGAGCCGCTACGTGGTCCGCGAGGCGAACCAGGCGCTCGAGGAGCGCGGCGTCGTCGAGATCAGGCACGGCATCGGCGCGATCGTGATGCCGAGCGACGAATGGGACCTGTTCGACCTGGTCCTGCTCGAGGCGCTGCTCGCCGGATCGGCCGGACGCGAGCTGCTCGCCGAGGCCGTGGAGTGCCGGACCGTCCTCGAGCCGGAGGCCGCCGCGCTCGCCGCGACCCGGCGGTCCGAGGACGAGCTGGAGGGGATCCGCGCCGCGCTCGAGCAGCTGCGCGCCGCAGGCCCGCCCGGGCCCGAGCTCGACTTCCACCGGCGCATCGTCGGCGCCGCGGGCAACCGCTTCATCCGCCGCGTGCTGATCCCGCTGGACGTGGTCATGGCCGCCGCCACGCCGGGCGCCGCGGCGCGCAAGCAGGCCGTCGCGGACTGCGCGGCCCTCGTCTCCGCGCTCGAGGCCTCCGACCCTGACGCGGCGCGCGACGCCATGCGCGCACGACTGGACCACCTGGCGGCATCCGTGCGCCGCCGCCGCTGAGCCGACGCCCCTCCCCTGCCGGCTCGGCCCACCGGAGGATGGTCGCCGGCGCGGGGCGGCCGCACGCTGCGGCCATGACCTCCACGACGTTCCGCGTCCACGACGCGATGCCCATGCCGCGCGACGCGGCGCCGATCACGGCGACCGCCCGCCGGGCGGACACCTACGACATCCACGTCGTCACGACGCTCGACGCGCTGGCCGGCGCGCTCGGCGGGCTGGTCGGCGACGCCTCGGTCGCGGTCATCACCGACGAGGACGTCGACGCGATCCACGGCGGCACCGTGGTCCGCGCGCTGCGGGCGGCCGGCGCGGATCCGCTCGTGCACGTCCTGCCCGCCGGCGAGCCGACCAAGAGCCTCAGCTCCGCGATCAGGCTGTGGGACTGGCTCGCCGACCACGACGTCGCACGACGGGACGTGATCGTGAACCTCGGGGGCGGCGTGATCGCGGATCTCGGCGGCTGGGTGGCGGGCACGTACATGCGCGGCCTGCCGTACGTGAACGTGCCGACGACGCTCCTGGCCCAGGTCGACGGCGCGCTGGGCGGCAAGGTGGCGGTCAACCATCCGCTCGCCAAGAACCTCATCGGGGGCTTCCATCAGCCGACCGGCGTCGTGTCGCACGTCGGCTTCCTCGCGTCGACGAGTCGCCGGCACATGGCCGCGGGCCTCGCGGAGGCGATCAAGAAGGCGATGATCGCGTCACCCTCGCTGTGGGACTTCATCGCGGCCCGGGCGGACGCGATCCTGCGGCGCGAGCCGGAGCCCCTCGCCGGGCTCGTCCGCGCGGCGAGCGCGATCAAGACCACGCTGATCGCACGGGATCCCTACGAGCAGGACCTGCGCCGTCCCCTCAACTTCGGGCACACGATCGGACATCCCGTCGAGACCGTGACGGGGTACGGCGTGGTGCTGCACGGCGAGGCGGTGGCGTTCGGGATGGTGGTCGAGGCGACGATCGCGGCCGAGCGCGGCCTGCTGGCGGCACCCGACCTGGAGGCGCTCGTCGACCTCCTGCACCGCTGCGATCTCCCGACCTGCGCGCAGGAGCTGCGCGCGGACGTGGACGGCGAGCGCCTCGTCGCGGCGCTCGAGAAGGTCCGGCAGATCCGGGCGGGGAGCCTGCGCTACGTCCTGCCGGTCGCGCTCGGGGAGACGGTCATCGCCGACGACGTCGGCGAGCTGGAGGCGCGCCGGGCGCTCGCGGCCTGCGGCGTCCGGTTGCGCTCCATAGTCATTGGGTGATCTAATCTATGATCATGCTGACCTCTGCTCTCTCACCGCGTTCCTCGGCACTGCTCGACACGGCCGCGAGGTACATCCCCGGCGGCGTCAACACGTGCCGGCGCAGGAGCGAGCCGAAGCTCTGCTTCGAGCGCGGCGCCGGGGCGTATCTGTGGGACCTCGAAGGGCGGCGCTACATCGACTTCCACGCCGCCTACGGGGCGATCCTCCTCGGGCACTCGCACCCCGCCGTGACCGAGCGCGTCGCCGCGACGATGCGCGACCAGGTGCTGTTCGGCGTCGGCGTCACCGAGCTCGAGGTCGACCTCGCCCGCCGGATCGTCTCGCACCTCCCCGGGGCCGAGCAGGTCGTCGTCTGCAACAGCGGCTCGGAGGCCACCTACCACGCGCTCCGGCTCGCCCGCGGCGTGACCGGCCGCGAGCGGATCGTGAAGCTGCAAGGGTCGTACAACGGGTTCCACGATTACGTGCTCCGGAACGTGCTCTCGGCTCCGGAGGGCGTCGGGCGGCGCGATCCGCACTCGAGCGGGATGCTGCAGGCGGCCGTCGACGCGACGCTCGTCGGCCGCTACAACGATCTCGACGACGTCGAACGGCTCTTCGCCGCCCATCCGGAGGAGATCGCTGCGATCATCCTCGAGCCCATCGGCCACAACGCGCCCGGCATCGCCCCCGAGCCGGGCTTCCTGGAGGGCCTCCGGGCGCTGTGCGACCGCACCGGTGCGCTGCTCGTGTTCGACGAGGTCATCTCGGGCTTCCGCCATGGGCTGGGCGGTTTCCAGGAAGTGTGCGGCGTGACCCCGGACCTCACGACGCTCGGCAAGGCGATCGCGAACGGCTTCCCGCTCGCCGCGGTGGCCGGCCGGCGCGAGCACATGGAGCGCTACTCGACCACGGCGGACGGCGACGTCCACTTCGGCGGCACGTTCAACGGCAACGCCGTCGCGGTCGCCGCCGGCGTCGCGACGATCGAGCACCTGGAGACCCACCCGGTCCACGCGCACATCTACGCGCTCGGGGACCGGATGCGCGACGGCCTGCGCACGATCGCCGACGAGGCCGGCATCGAGGCCTACGTCGGCGGGTTCGGCTCGCTGTTCGTGCTGTGCTTCATGGCGGGGCCGATGCGGAGCTACGAGGACGCGCTCCGCAACGACAACGTGCGCTTCCTCCGGTACCGGCGCGCGCTGGTCGAGCGCGGAGTGTTCGAGATGCCCGAGAGCCTCGGCCGCAGCCACATCAGCGCCGCTCACACCGCGGAGGACATCGACACGGCGCTCGACGCCGCGCGCGACGCGCTCCGCGCGGCGCTCGCCTGACCCGTCCGCCCACCCCCGTAGCCTCCGGCGCACGACAGAAGATCGCCCCGGGCGGCGCGCGAACGCCCCCGGGGCCGGCACAGGAGCACGAACTCCCATGCACGGCAAGCGTATCCTCGCGCCCCCTCCCCCGGGCTCGCGCGAGCACCATCTCCAGCGCATGGCGCTGGTCGAGCTGCTCACCGCTCCACCCCCGGGCCGCGACGACCTCCCGGGACTGGCGGCGCGCTGCCGCGAGCCCCTGCGCGAGATGCGCCGAGCGGTCGATGCGCTGGTGGCCGCGGGGCTCGCGGAGCGCGCGGGCGACGTCGCCTGGGCGACGGTGCCCGCGCTCCATTTCGAGGCGCTCTTCATGGCCCGGCCGTGACGGACGGCGCGTTTGCCATAGGGTCCGTCCGTGCCCGACCTCCTGCTGCGCGGCGCTCGCCCATGGGGCTTCGACGGGCCCGCGGACATCCTCGTGCGCGACGGCGAGATCGCCCGGATCGCGCCCGACCTCGCCGTCGGGGACACGGAGGTGCTCGACCTCTCAGGGCGGCTCGTGCTCCCGGGGCTGATCGACGCCCACTGCCATCTCGACAAGACGCTGTTCGGGGGACCGTGGGTGCCGCACTCGGCCGGCGATGCGCTCGAGGACCGGATCGGGAACGACCTGCGCCGGCGCGGCGAGCTCGGCATCCCGGACGTCGATCGCATCACGGCGCTGCTCGAGTCCATGGCGGCCGCCGGCACGTCCCACGTGCGCAGCCACACCGACATCGATCCCGGGGCCGGGCTGCGGGGGGTCGAGGCGGTCCGCGCCGCCGTCGCGCGGCTCGACGGACGCATCGGCGTCGAGCAGGTCGCGTTCCCGCAGCACGGGCTCCTGATCAACCCCGGCACCGCCGAGCTCCTCGAGGAGGCCCTTGCGAGCGGCGTCGAGACGGTCGGCGGCATCGATCCGGCCGGCATCGACGGCGACCCCGTGCGGCACCTGGACCTCCTGTTCGACCTGGCGGCGCGCCACGGCGCCGGCATCGACCTGCACCTGCACGACCCCGGCACGCTCGGCGTGTGGGAGCTCGAGCTGATCGCCGAGCGCACGCGCGACTCCGGCCTGGGCGGCCGGGTCACGGTCAGCCACGCCTACGGGTTCTGCCAGGCCGACGCGGCGACGCAAGGGCGCGTGATCGAGCGGCTCACCGAGGCGGGCGTGACGCTGGTCACCGCCGCGGTCTACAGCTTCCCGGTCCCGCCGATCAAGCGGCTGCGCGCGGCCGGCGCGAACGTGGCGTGCGGCCACGACGGGATCTGCGACCTGTGGGGCCCGTACGGCAGCGGCGACATGCTCGAGCGCGCGATGCACCTCGCGTACCGCAGCACGTTCCGCCGCGACGAGGACATCGAGCTCGCGCTCGACGCCGCCACCTACGGCGGCGCCAGGGCGCTCGGGCTCGAGCCGTACGGGCTTGCCGCAGGCGCGCCCGCGGACCTGGTCGTCGTCGCGGCGCGCACCGCGGCCGAGGCGGTCGTCACGCACCCGGCGCGGGAGCTGGTGCTCAAGCGCGGCCGCGTGGTCGCCCGCGACGGGCGCCTCGCCTGAGCGACGGGCCCCGGCCGGTGCGGCTCAGGCCCTGCCGACGGGCGTGGTCCCGAACATGAGCGTCCGCCGGCCCACGTCGTAGTGCACGACGGCCGCGGTCGAGAGCATGTCCTGCAGGTTGTCCGCATCGTCCTCGTCGACGGTGAGGACCTCCTCCCACGCGCCCTGGTCGAGCACGAGCTGCAACGTCCACGTGCCGGCCTCGCCGGGCTCGCCGGCGATCCAGGTGAACTGGTAGTGGCTGAGCTGCCGGACCTGGATGGAGTCGTCGGTCACGGGCTGCTTGGGCTTCCTGGCCTGCGGCATGGTGCTCCTCTCGTAGCGGGTGCTCCGAGGTTCACCGGCGGATCCGGAGATGATGCGTCGCGCGGCCGGGTCCGTCACCGGCATGACGAGCGCGCCGCTCAGGCCGCCCCGCACGCCCGCGCGCGCTCCACGGCGGCTTCGATCCCTTCGCGCCATGGCTCGCCGTGCCCCACGAGGACGGTCCGCGCCCGGGTGTCCGCCAGGGCGGTGAGCGTCCGGAGGTTGCGCTGGGAGTCCGCGGTCGCAGCGCGCGCCACGAGCCTGGGGCCACGCCTGCCGGTGTAGGGGTCGAGCGTGACGATCGCGTCGCCGGCGATCAGGACGTCGCGGTCGGGCAGGTGGAGCGCGCAATGACCCAGCGTGTGCCCCGGTGCGAACACGACCCGGGGCGAGCCGGGCACCGGTAGCGTGCCGCCCTCGATGCGGACCACGTCCTTGACCGGTGCGGGCCAGAACGCGCGATTGCGCAGCAGGGACGCCACGATCGGCGCGGCGCGCACCTGGGTGGCGAGGTAGCGAGCGCGCCGGCGTTCGTGGTCGTGGCGCCAGGGGTGCCCGCACAGCGGCGCGTCGTTCTCGTGCACGTAGACGGGCACGCCGAGCTGGGCGCGAGCCCGCTCGGCGAAGCCGACGTGGTCGAAGTGCGCATGGGTGAGGACGACCGCCTCGACGTCGCCGGCGCTCCGCCCGATCCGCCGGAGCGCATCGAGGAGCGAGGACCACGACGTGGGAACCCCCGCGTCGACCACGGTGAGCCGGCCCTGCTCCTCCACGAGGTACCAGTTCGTGTACGCGTCCTCGATCCGGTGCACGCCGGGCGCGACGTCCGCGTGCAGCGTCATGCCGTCCTCGACTCGATCACGTCGACGGTGTGCCCTGCGCCCCCGCCGGCCCGGCGCCGAACGGTCCAGTGCGTGACCGGTGTGCACGATCGGCGTCCGATTTCCACGTCCGCCTCGACCGGCGCTCGCGCCGGCGCCGACTCACGCGGGCGGCGGCTGCGCCGCGCGCTCGCGCAGCCACGCCGCGAGCTCGTGCGCGCCGCTGCGCTCGGCTGCCGCCGCCGGCGTGAGCCGGTCGTGCCCGATCCACGCCGGATCGGCGCCCCGGTCGAGCAGCAGCTCCGCGGTCTGGCGCTGCCCGCCGTGCGCGGCGCACCACAGCGCGTTGTCCAGCTCCTCGCGCGCCGGCGTCCGCGCGAGCTCCTCCCGCACCCGCTCGACGAGTCCGAGCGCCGCCGCCTGCCAGAGGGTCGTGCGCGCGCCCCGCTCGAGCAGGCGGCGAGCGGCTGCCCACTGAGCGAAGGCCACGGCGTCGGCCATCGGCGTGCCGCCGGCGATCACCGCGCCGTCCGCTTCGAGGTCGGCGCCAGCGTCGAGCAGCGCGTCGAGCGCCTCGACGTCGTCGCTGCTCGCGGCCCAGTGCAGGGGCGTCTCGGCGTGCGGACCGGTGAACCGGGCGTTCACGTCGGCGCCGGCGGCGACGAGCGCCGCGATCTTCGCGCCGGCATCCGGCACGTGCCCCGGCCAGTCGGTCACGACATGCAGCAGCGTGCGCGCCGTGCCCTTCTGGCCGAGCCGAGCCGTCGCCAGCTCTGGATGCTCACGCAGCAGGCGCTCCAGCGCGGCCGCGGCGCCGGTGCGGATCGCCTCAGTCGCCGCGATGGCCGACGCGCCGTCGGCGTCCTGCGCGGTCGCGTCGTTGTCGGACGACATGGGCCAATCATGTCGGGCGCCGCCGTGGAGCGGCCCGACGTGTGTCGATTTCCCGACGACGCGCGCGGAAGGTCGTGCGTAATCTCCCGTCCGGCGCTCGCGCCTCTGGGCGGGTGCCGTGATCTCTACTCGTTCCTCGAGGAGGTGGGCGATGATCAGGCGGATCTCCGTCGCGGCGGCGCTCTTGGCGGCCGGGGCCATCATCGGGTGGGCCGGCTCGGCCGGCGGAACGGAGCACCCAAGAGCCCCTGCGCTGCACGTACCTGAGGGCAAGCTCGTCGACCTCTCGCATCCGTTCAACGAGGAGACGATCTACTGGCCCACGGCGGACACGTTCAAGCTCGAGCAGGTGGCTGAGGGCGAGACCGAGCAGGGGTACTACTACGCGGCCAACAACTTCTCGGCGGCGGAGCATGGCGGCACGCATCTCGACGCGCCGGTCCACTTCGCACGCGGCGGGGACACGGCCGACGAGATCCCGCTCCGGCGTCTCATCGGGCCGGGCGTCGTCGTGGACGTGTCGAAACGCGCGCTCGCGGATCGGGACTACCAGGTCACCGTCGCCGACCTGACCGCGCATGAGCGCCGGCACGGCCGCATCGGCCGCGGGGCGATCGTGCTCCTCCGGACGGGCTTCGAGCGGTTCTGGCCGGATCGCGAACAGTACCTGGGCACCGCCGAGCTGGGCGAGCAAGCCGTGCCGAAACTGCACTTCCCCGGCCTGCATCCGGATGCGGCCAGGTGGCTGGTGAAGCGCGACGTCCGCGCAGTCGGTCTCGACACGGCGAGCATCGACTACGGCCAGTCGACGTTGTTCGAGAGCCATCGGGTGCTCGGAGCCGCCGGCGTGCCCGTGTTCGAGAACGTCGCCAACGTGCGACGGCTGAGGAGCGAGAAGTTCCTCGTCATCGCCCTGCCGATGAAGATCGAGGGCGGGTCGGGCGGGCCGCTGCGGATCGTTGCGGTCGTCCCAGGCCGCTGAGCCGGCGGAGGGGCGGGAGACCGCGGTCTCCCGCCCCTAGGTTCCAGGGCCGAGCGCCACAGGACGGTCCGGGTGGGGCGATCCGCACCTCGCTGCTCGCGCCACCCGGCGTATCTCCGGATCCGGGCGGGATCACTTGATCCCAGATACCCCCGGGGTGTATGTTGCTGCGAGCCCGCCAATACCCCCCAGTGGTATTCTCCCTCGTCCGCCAGGAGCCTCGATGACCTTCCCACGATCACTCCGCATGACCGACGCGAACCGACGCTTCGCCCGCCATTACGGCGAGATGCTCGTCGCCATGGTGCTCGGCATGGTGGTGCTCGGACTCCCGGCCATGGCCGCGCTGGGCGCCGCGGGCGTGTCCATGTCGGACCTGCACTACGACGTGCCCGCGCTGATGCTGCTCGGGATGGCCGTCATCATGACCGTGCCGATGGTCGCCTGGATGCGCCACCGCGGGCACGGCGCGCGTGCATCGGCCGAGATGTCGGCGTCGATGTTCCTCCCCGCCTTCGGCGCCGTCGCGCTGCTGTGGGCCGGACTGGTCGTGGACATCGATGCGCTGATGCTGATCGAGCACGTCGTGATGCTGCCGAGCATGCTCGTCGCGATGCTGCTGCGCCGCGCGGAGTACGCCGGCGACTCCCACCACCACGTCGCTCGGGTCGCGGCGTAGCGGGACCCGCCATGGACGCCGCCGCGCACCAGCACGCGCAGCACGAGCAGCCGGCCTCCGGCCGCGCCCTCGACGTGGTCGCGCTGAGCGCGACGCTGCACTGCCTGACCGGCTGCGCGATCGGCGAGGTGCTGGGCATGGTCATCGGCACCGCGCTGGGGTTCTCGGACTGGGGGACTGTCGCGCTGGCCGTGGCGCTCGCGTTCCTGTTCGGCTACGCGCTGACGAGCCTGCCGCTGCTGCGCGCAGGCCTCGCGCTCGGCGCGGTGATCCCGATCGCCCTGGCCTCGGACACGCTCAGCATCGCCGTCATGGAGGTCATCGACAACGCCATCCTGCTCAGCGTTCCCGGGGCCATGGAGGCCGGCCTCGACGACGTGCTGTTCTGGGGCGCGCTCTCGGTCGCGCTCGTGCTTGCCGGCCTGGTCGCCTACCCCGTCAACCGCTGGCTGATCGCCCGCGGCAAGGGCCATGCGGTCGTGCATGCGACCGGCATCCACGGCGGGCCCTCCCCGCGCGTCGTCGGCGCCATCGCCGCCGTGGCGTTCGTCTTCGGCGTCGCCGTGCTCACCGCCGACCTGCTCGGCTCCGACGACCCGCCGAGCCACGAAGCCGGCGAGACGCACTCCGCGCTGCGCTCCGCGGCCGCCGGATGATCACCGTCCGGCCGGCTGGAACAGCTCGATCGGATTGCCGGACGGGTCGTCGAGCAGGATCTGCCGGCCGCCCGGGCCGGTGACGACGTCGTTGCGGAACGTGAGACCCGCGTGGCGGAGCCGGTCGACGTCGGCCGCGATGTCCTCGACGATGAGGTGGATGCGGTTCCAGCCGCCCGGCCCGGGGGTGCGGCCGTCGGGCATCGGCCGGCCGGCCGAGCTCGCCGGCCCGCTGAGCAGGAGCCGGAGGTTGCCGCGCACGACGTCGGCGAACGCGGGCGCGGCGCTGGAGCGCAGCGTGAAGCCGAAGTGCTCGGTGTAGAACGCAACGGCGTCCTCGACGTCGTCGACCATGTAGCGGACGTTCACGAGCTGGTCAGGCACGTCCGGTCACCTCCTGATCGGTGGTTCGTCGGACTTCCTGGATGAGGAAGCCGATGCGGCTGCAGAGCTCGGTCGCGGTGCGCTCGAAGGCGGGCAGGGTCTCCTGGTCGCTGCCGCGCTCGCGCCCGGGGTCCGGCATGCTCCAATGGATCAGCTCGGGCCCGCCCGCGAACTCCGGGCAGATCTCGCGCACGCGATCGCAGAGGCTGATCACGTAGTCGAAAAGCTGCCCGTCGAACTCGCTGAGGTGCTTCGTGCGACGCCCCTCGAGATCGATGCCGCGCGCGCGCATCACCCGCACCGCGCCGGGATGCAGCGGCTTGGGATGGCTGCCCGCGCTGGCCGTACGCAGCGCGCCGCCGGACAGCTGCGCGGCGAGCGCCTCGGCCATCTGCGAGCGCGCGCTGTTGCCGGTGCACAGGAACAGCACCCGCGCCGGTGGGCAGCCCGGCTCGCGCGCGCCGCGCGGGCGCGAGGTCGACGCCAGGGCCGGATGCAGCGCGGCGCCGGCGCTCGACAGCAGCTCGCCGCAGCGCGCGAGATCGAGGACGTAGTACGTGTCGCGACCGTCGGCCGCGCTGCGCCGCGCCGAGACGAGACGTCCGTCCCGCAGCTGGCGCAGGTGATAGGAGACCAGGCTCTGGCGCCGGCCCGCGAGCGCGCACAGCTCGCCGACGCGCAGGTCGCTGCGCGCCAGCTCGCTCAGCAGCCGCCACCGCAGCGGGTGGCCGGCAAGCCGCAGGAACCGCGGCGGTGCGCTCCCGGCGTGGTCGGCCGTGCTGAGCATGCGGAGGTGGAGATTACATCAATCCAGATTGATGTGTCGGGACGTGTCGGATTCGGTCGGTCTCGTTCGATGTAGGGGAAGTGAGCAACACCGACCGAGGAACAGGAGACCCCGTGTCCGCAGCCGTTCTGTACATGTCCATGTCGCTCGACGGGTTCATCGCGGGGCCGAACGAAGGTCCCGACAACGGGCTCGGCGACGGCGGGCACCGCCTGCACGAGTGGGCGCTGGGCTCCGGCAGCGACCCCGAGCGACTCGGTCATGCCACCGGCGTCAACCGCCAGGTCGTCGACGAGTTCATGTCCACGGGGGCGGTCGTCGCCGGCCGCGGGACCTTCGAGCCGGCGGGCGGCTGGGGCGGCGACCACCACGACGGCGTGCCGATCTTCATCGTCAGCCGCAGCCGGCCCGACACCGAGCTGTCGCGAGGGCCGCTGGTGCGCTACGTGTCGGACGTGGGGACCGCCATGGCCGAGGCCAAGCGGGCCGCGGGCGACAGGAACGTGCTGGTGCACGGCGCCGGGATCGCGCAGCTGGCGCTCGCCGCGGGCGTCCTGGACGAGCTCGAGATCCACCTCGTGCCGGTGCTCCTCGGCCAGGGGCGCCGGCTCTTCGACCACCTCGGACCCGAGCACATCGAGCTCGAGCGCACCCGGGTCCTCGAGGGGGACGGGGTCACCCACCTGCACTACCGGGTCCAGCGCTGACCGACGGCGGGCTCGGCGGCGCGGCGCGGGTAGAGTGAGGGTCGATCGGTTGCTGGCCCTGCGGTCACTGATCCCGACCAGGGAGCAGGCCGGCCCGCGCAGCGTGACCCGCGTCCCGCGGGAGAGGAGGTCCCGATGACCACCGACGAGGCAGTGCGCACCCCACGTGCGCCGGGCCCGGACGATGTCCAGCCCGTCGCGCACGAGATGCTCGACCGGACGCTCGTCGCGCTCATCACCGCGGTCCCGATGCTCGCGCTCGGCTTCGCCGCCTGGCAGTCGTGGGAGGGGCTCCTGCGCCCCTCGGACATCGCGGTGTTCGTCACCCTCTACGTGCTGACCGGGCTCGGCGTGACCGTCGGCTTCCACCGGCTGTTCACCCACCGCAGCTTCAAGGCCGGCCCCGCCGTGCGCGGGACGCTCGCCGTGCTCGGCTCCGCCGCGATCGAGGGCCCGGTGATCTCGTGGGTCGCCGACCACCGCAAGCACCACGCCTTCGCCGACCTGCCGGGCGACCCGCACAGCCCCCACGTCGATCATGGCGTCGGGGTGCGCGGTGCGCTGCGCGGCCTCCTGCACGCGCACATCGGCTGGCTGTTCGTGCACGACCAGCGCGGCGCGCGCGACCGCTACGCGCCCGACCTGCTGCGCGACCCGGTGCTGCGGTTCGTCCAGCGGACGTTCCCGCTGTGGGCGCTCGGCGGCCTCGCCGCCGCCTTCGGCCTCGGGTACGCGCTCGGCGGGAACGTCGAGGCCGGCTTGACCGGGCTGCTGTGGGGCGGCGGCGTCCGGCTGTTCGTGCTCCACCACGTGACGTACAGCATCAACTCGATCTGTCACGTCTTCGGGCGCCGGCGCTTCGCGACCGGGGACGAGTCGCGCAACGTGTTCTGGCTGTCGCTCTTCTCGTTCGGAGAGTCGTGGCACAACAACCACCACGCGTTCCCGACCTCGGCCCGGCACGGGCTGGGCCGCTTCGAGCTGGACCCGTCGGCCGCCGTCATCCGCGGGCTCGCGGCGACCGGCCTCGCGTGGGATGTCGTGAGCGTCAGCAGCGAGCGCCAGGCACGCAAGCGCGGCGAGTGACATGAACCGCACGGGCGTCCCGCCCTGGCAGTTCCTGTTCCGCGCGGCCGCGGTCATCACCGGCCTGGTGCTGCTGCTGATCGTCGACGTCCACGGCGCCGGGTTCTACGTGGCCTGGAGCCTGATCGTCCTGGCACTGGCGAGCGAGGCGGCCGCGACGCTCGTCTACTGGATCCGCGGGCGCCGCGCGCGAGCGGCCCGCTGACGGCGCGCTTTACGTTCCGATCCGGAACAGAACAGTTCGCGGTACGATCCCGGTGTGAAGACCGCTCGCACCGTCCCGGCCAAGGAGTCGCGCGTCGGCCGCCCGCGCGACGCGCAGATCGACGCCGCGGTGCTCGGCGCCACGCTCGCGGCGCTCGACCGGTCCGGCTACGCCCGCCTCACGCTGGAGGAGGTCGCGCGCCAGGCCGGGACGACGAAGCCGGCCATCTACCGCCGCTGGCCCAACCGCCAGCGGCTGGTGCTCGCCGCGCTCGACCAGCGCTTCGGCGGCGCGCAGGCGCCGGACACGAGCTGCACGCTGTGCGATCTCGACGAGTGCCTGAAGCTGTTCGTGGCCGCGTTCCGGCGCATGCCGCCCGACGTGATCGGCCCGCTGTTCGCCGACTGCGCCGGCGACCCCGACCTGCGGGCCGCCTTCATGACCACGCTGTTCGACCCGCCGCGCGCAGCCGTCAAGGCGACGCTCGACCGCGCGCATGCCCGCGGTGACCTGCGCGACGACGTCGACCGCGACCTGATCCTCGACCTGATCGGGTCGCTCGTGCACTACCGGACGCTGTTCGGCCACGCGCCCACGACCGACATCGAGATCGAGCGCGCGGTCGAGGCGCTGCTACAGGGCATCGCCGTCGACTACCCGCGGCTGCTCGAGCACAGCCGCCGGATGAGCGGCGATCACACGCTGCATCACCTGCACGCCTGACGCCGCGCGCGGCCGGAGGTTCAGGGCGACCAGCGTGATGACGGCGATGCCGGCGGCGACGACGAGCACGGCGGTGCCGAGCCCGTCCGCGGTGGCGCTCCGGAGCGCCTCGCCGGTGTGCCCCTCGGTGCCCGCGGCCGCGACCAGGACCAGGACGGCGAGGCCGACCGAGGCGCCGACCGAGGCGCCGGTGGACGCGATGCCGGAGGCGATGCCCTGCTCGCGGTCGGCCACGCCGGCGCCGGCGGCGATGAACATCGTGGTGTAGACGACGCCGTCGCCGATGCTGAGCAGGACCAGCCCGGGGACCAGGGCGGCGTAGGAGCCGTCCGGCGACATCGCCAGCCCCAGCGCCAGCGCGCCCAGCGCACCGACCGCGAGGGCGGCGACCAGCGTGCGCCGGGCGCCGAAGCGCGTCACGATCCGCCCGGCGAGCGCCGAGCCGGCCACGATGACCGCGGTCGGGAGCAGGAACGCGACGCCGGTCTCGAGCGCGTCATAGCCGCGCACGTCCTGGAAGTAGAGCGTGAGGAAGTACAGCACCGAGCCGAACGTGCCCGAGAACAGGAACGCGATCGCCACGGCCGTGGCGAGGTTGCGGTCGGCGAGCAGCCGCGGCGGCACGAGCGGGTCGCGGCTGCGCCGCTCCACGAGCGCGAAGGCGACGAGCGCGACGACGCTCGCCGCGGCCGCGGCCATGATCGCGGGCGAGCCCCAGCCGATCGTCGGGCCCTGCACGAGGGCGAACACGAGCAGGGTGATGCCGGCGGTCACGGTGAGCGCGCCGGGCAGGTCGAAGCGGCGGCCGCGCTCGCGGCCGCCGTCGGCGGGGATCAGCGCGAACGCGAGCAGGATCGCCAGGCCCGCGAGCGGCAGGTTGACGAAGAAGACCGCCTCCCAGCCGAGCGCGTGGGTCAGCACGCCGCCCAGCAGCACGCCGATGACGAGGCCGGCGGCGCCGGCGCCACCCCAGACCGCGAGCGCGCGGTTGCGCTCGCGCCCTTCGGCGAACGTGGTGTTCACGAGCGACAGCGTGGCCGGGAAGACGAGCGCGCCGCCGAGGCCCTGCACCGCACGCGCGACGAGCAGCAGCTCGGGCTCGGACGCGAGCCCGCCGCCGAGCGAGGCGCCGGCGTACAGCGCGAGGCCGGCGACGAAGACCCGCCGGCGGCCCAGCAGGTCGGCGGCGCGACCGCCGAGCAGCAGGAAGCCGGCCGACGCCACGGCGTAGGCGCTGATCACCGACTGCAGCGTCTGCGCCGAGTACCCCAGCTCCCGCCCGATCTCCGGCAGCGCCACGACGACGATGTACTGGTCGAGCGAGACGATCAGCATCGCGAACGCCAGCAGCGCCAGCGTCGCGCCGCGGCGGTCCGCATCGGGTCGACGGCGACGGAACGGCGCTTCGGTGGTCGGCACGGGCGGGCTCCTCGGCAGACGGGATTAACGATCCGATACGGACCATAACGTATTTCACCCGCGCACGCCGGCCGCCCCTGCGCATATGGACGGCGCCGCGGACTAGCGCCGCTCGCCCGGCGGCCGGCCCGTCGCGTCGATCGCCGCGAGGACGAGCTGCTCGTCGACCTCGCCGGGGAGGCCGCTGACGCCCACCGCGCCGACCCGCCGGTCGTCCTCGAACACGGCGACGCCGCCGAGGAAGAACGTGAAGAAGGGGTCGAAGCTCGCCCGCTCGACCGGATCCGCGCGCGCCTTCCCGGCGAGCTCGCGCGTCGACGTCGCGTCGCTGCGTGCGGCCGTGTAGGCCTTGCGCTGCGCGTTGAGCCGCGTGTCCGGCGCGGCGCCGTCCATCGTGGCGGCGGCGACCAGCTCTCCGTGCGGGTCGGCGACGAACACCGACACCGGGCCGGGGGCGTTCGCCACGACGTGATCGACGATCGCCCGGGCCCTCGCCAGCTGCATCGGCGCATGGTACGAGTCCGTGCGCCCGCGCGGGCAGCTCGTATGTCACGTTCGCGCGTGGTCCGTCGTCAGTCGGGCATGAACGAGATCGTGATCACCGGATCCACAGGCGTCATCGGACGGCGCGCCGTGCGCGAGCTGCTCGCCGCCGGCCACCGCGTCACGGGCGTGACACGCTCCGCGCGCGGCCGCGAGCGGCTCGAGAGCCTCGGGGCGCGCGCCGTCGAGGCCGACGTGTTCGACGAGGCGTCGCTGCGCCGCGCGTTCGACGGGGCGGACGCCGTCGTCAACCTGCTGACCCACGTCCCGAGCGCCGAGCGCATGGCCGATCCCGCCGCCTGGGAGGAGAACGACCGCATGCGCACCGAGGCGTCGGCGGCGATCGCGCGCGCCGCCGGGGCCGCCCGCGTGCGACGGCTCGTGCAGGAGTCGATCGCCTTCGTGTACGACGAGGGCGGGGACGCGTGGCTCGACGAGGACGCGCCGGTCGCCGGCGGCGGCGTGACGACGACCGCGCTGACGGCCGAGCGCAACGCGCGCGAGCTGTTCGACGGCGACACCGTCGTGCTGCGCTTCGGGCTGTTCATGGGACCCGACAGCGGCTCCACGCGGGCCGCGCTGGAGGCCGCGCGCGGCGGCGCCTCGATCGCGCTCGGACCGCCCGGCGCATACCGGCCGACGCTCTGGCTCGACGACGCGGCGGCGGCCGTCGCCGCGGCGATGCGCGTCCCGGCCGGGACGTACAACGTCGCCGACACCGACCCGCCGACGAACGCCGAGATCGATGCCGCGCTGGCCGCCGCCGTGGGGCTCGAGGCGCTGCGCCCGCAGGCGCCGCAGGACGGCCCGCTGGCGCGCTCGCAGCGCGTGTCGAACCGCCGGCTGCGGGAGGCGAGCGGCTGGGCGCCGCGCCTGCGCGCGGGCACGGAGACCTGGGCCAGGATCGCCGCATGACCGCCGCGGAGCGCTTCGCGCAGGCACGTCCCCGGCTGCTGCGGCTCGCCTACAGCACGCTCGGCGAGATCGACGAGGCGGAGGACGTCGTGCAGGAGGCATGGCTGCGCCTCGAGCGCGTGGACGCGGAGGCGATCGAGAACCTCGACGGCTGGCTGACGACGGTCGTCGGCCGGCTCGCGCTCGATCGCCTGCGCTCTGCTCGCGCGCGCCGCGAGACCTACATCGGCCCGTGGCTCCCGGAGCCGCTCGCGTCGGACGACCCGGCCGACCGCGTCACGCTCGACGAGTCGGTCAGCTACGCGCTGCTGACGGTGCTCGAGCAGCTCTCGCCCGCGGAGCGCACGGCGTTCGTGCTGCACGACGTGTTCGACGTGCCGTTCGGCGACGTCGCCGACGTGGTCGGGCGCACGCCCGAGGCGGTCCGGCAGCTCGCCTCGCGCGCCCGCCGCCACGTCAAGCGCGAGCGCCCGCGCTTCGCGGCCTCGCGCGACGAGCACGATCGTGCGGTGCGAGCGTTCGCGCAGGCGGTCGCCGAGGGCAACCTCGACGGCCTCGTCGCGGTGCTCGACCCGGACGTCGTCTGGACGTCGGACGGCGGCGGGCGGGCGGTCGCCGCGCGCAAGCCGCTGCGCGGCGGGTCGCGGGTCGCGCGCGCATGGGCGGCGCTCAGCCGCAGGTCCGCGAGCGCGCCGCTCGAGGTCGACCTCAACGGGCGGCTCGGGCTCGTGCTGCCGAGCCGCGACGGGCTCCGCGCGGCGCTCTCGTTCGTCGTCAGCGACGGTCGCATCACGCGGATCGACGCGATCCGCAACCCGGAGAAGCTGCAGCGCGTCTAGGCGGGACGTCGCTCGCGCAGCAGCGCGCGCAGGTCGGTCCCGGGCCCCAGGTGGCGCAGCTTCTCCGGGTTGACGATCGCGCTCACGCCCTGGATCTGGCCCTCCGCGACGTCGAGGCTCATCACGCCGATCAGCCTGCCGTCGCGATCGAGGAGCAGCGCGCCGGGCTGCCCGTTGACCTCCTCGCGGCGCATCACCGCGCCGGAGCGGGCTGCGGCGCGCAGGCCCCCGATGAGCGTGCGCGCGACCTTCGCACGGCCGTGGAGCGCACGTTTGACCGCGGGTGCCTTGCCGCCGCCGTCGCCGCGCAGCACGACGTCGCTGGCCAGCAGCGCTTCCAGCCCTTCCAGGTCGCCCTCCTGGGCGGCCGCGAAGAACCGGGTCGCGAGCGCGTCGCGCTGCTCGCGCGAGGCCTCGTACCGGGGGCGCCGCTCCTCGACGTGGCGGCGGGCCCGTGCGGCGAGCTGGCGGGCGTTCTGCTCGCTCGTGCCGACGATCTCCGCGATCCGGTCGTACGGCTCGTCGAAGACGTCGCGCAGCAGGTACGCGGCGCGCTGCTCGGGCGACAGGCTCTCGAGCAGGACGAGGAAGGCGAGCGACAGCGAGTCCGCGATCTCGGCCTTGCGGGCCGGATCGTCATCGGCGTTCGCCACGAGCGGCTCCGGCAGCCACTCGCCGACGTAGGTCTCGCGCTGGACCCGCGCCGACCGGAGCTGGTCCAGCGCGAGGCGCGAGACCACCGTCGACAGGTAGGCACGGGGCGATTCGATCCGCTCGCCGCGCTTGCGCACCTGGTGGAGGCGGAGGAAGCCGTCCTGCACCACGTCCTCCGCCTCGCTCACGCTGCCGAGCATCCGATAGGCGATGGCGAACGCCGACGGGCGGAGCTCGCCGAACTCCTCGTCGGTCATCGCTCAGCCGAGTCCCTGCGCGAAGCCCTGCCGCCAGCTCGCATAGCCCGGCTGCCAGCCGAGCTCGCGCTTGGCCTTGGCGTTCGAGGCGCCCCGCGCCTCGGTCATCACGATGGCTGCCGCCTCCCCGGCCGCCAGCCGCCCCAGCCAGCGCGGCACGTGCCTCGGTGGCTTGGCGTCCAGCGCGCCCGCCAGCACCGGCAGCCACTCCCGCACCGGGGCGGGCTCGTCGTCGACGATGTAGTAGACGCCCGACCGGCCGTGCTCGACCGCCAGCGCGGTCGCCGCCGCGGCGTCGTCGACGTGGATGTGCGAGAAGACGCCGCCACCGTTCCCGATGATCGGGAACCGGCGCTTGCGGATCGGTGCGGCCATCACGGCATCCGGCGCCAGGCTGGTCGAGGTCCCCGGACCGTAGAAGCCGCCGTAGCGCAACGCGAGACCCTCGCCCCACTCGATCGTCGTCACCGCCTTCTCGAGATGGAGGAGCCCCTCCACCACCGGCCGCAGCGGCGCCGGCGGGTCGGGATCGAGGGGATCGGCCTCGGTCTGCACCGGGCCGCCCGTGTGGGCGAAGCGGAAGGCCCCGAAGCTCTGCGCCACGAAGCGCCGCGCGCCGACGGCGCGACCGGCCGCCAGGAGGTGGTCGGTCGCCTCGATGCGCAGGCGGTTGGTCATCTTCGCCATCGGGGAGCGCTCGGGGTGCCGCGCGTCGCGGATGCTCATCTTCCCGGACAGCGCCGTGAGCTGATGCACGATCACGTCGGGCTCGGCGGACGCCACCGCTTCCGCGACCGCGTCGGGGTCCAGGGCGTCGGCCACGACCGGGCGCGCTCCCAGGCTCCGCACCAGGTCCTGCTTCGATGCGCTCCTGGTCATCCCGACCACCTCGTGGCCGCGCGCCACGAGCTGGGGGACGAGCGCTCTGCCGAGCACGCCCGTTGCGCCGGCGACATAGATCTTCATGACGGCTCCTCTCGTCTCATTTTCCCATTAGGACGAGCGAGCGGCACCGCCTGTGACAGTTCGCGCCGGATCGGCTCCCCGCGCGTCGCCCGGAACTCGTCGACCAGGTCGGCCTCGGTCAGGGCGTCGGCCAGCTGCGCGCTGCCGCTGAGCAGCGCCGATTCCCGCCTCAGACCTATCGCCTCACCGATCAGGGCGAGGCGCGTGTCTCCGGCGCGAGCGGCGGGCCCGGCGAACGTCAAAGGCGGGCATCGAGGGGAGGGGGGTCAGGGGAAGCGGCGCTCCTCCGGGCCCGCGAACGTCGCCCAACGTCGTACGCCGCCCGATCGCCTGCGGCAGTACGACGTTCGGGTCCTATACCACCCTCAACGTCGTACGCGGCCCGATCGTCTGCGGCCTTACGACGTTGAGGGGCTCGAAGGAACGCCGCTCCCCTGACCCCCTCCCCTCGATGCCCGCCGTTGACGTTCGCCGGGGCCGCCGCTCGCGCCGGCGTTCACACCGAGGCTGCCACGGCCCGGGTGATCTCACACCACGGGGCGCCGGGGCGTTCAAGGAGCATGAGCACCGCCAGCACCACCACGATCCGCGACCGCGTCGACGAGCTCGACTGGAGCGAGCTCCGCGAGCAACTCGACGGCCGCGGCCACGCGATCACCGCGCCGCTGCTCGACGCGCCCGAGTGCGAAGCGCTCGCCGACCTGTTCGACGGCGGTCGCTTCCGCTCGACGATCGACATGGCCCGCCATCGCTTCGGCGACGGCCGCTACCGCTACTTCGACTACCCGCTGCCCGACACCATCGCCGCGCTGCGCACGGCGTTCTACCGGCATCTCGCACCCATCGCCAACGACTGGGCGCAGCTGCTGCGCGGAGACGACGTCACGTTCCCGCCCGAGCACGACGACCTGCTCGACCGGTGCCGCAGGGCCGGGCAGGAACGGCCGACGCCGCTGATCCTGCGCTACGGGGAGGGCGACTGGAACGCGCTCCACCAGGACCTCTACGGCGACGTCTACTTCCCATTCCAGATCCTGACCATCCTGTCGCGGCCCGGGGTGGACTTCGAGGGCGGCGAGTTCGTGCTCATGGAGCAGCGCCCGCGCGCACAGAGCCGTGCGCACGTGCTCAAGCCACCGCAGGGGGCGTTCGTGATCTTCCCCACCCGGCAGCGGCCCAACAAGGGCAGGAACGGCTATCACCGCATCGGGATGCGCCACGGTCTCGGGACCGTGACCCGGGGCCGGCGGACCGCGATGGGCGTCATCTTCCACGACGCCAGGTGAGCGCACCCGCGAGCGAGCGCGACCTCACGCGGGTTGCGGCTCCCGGGCCAGGACCGAACGCCCTCCGTCGACCGCGATCGTCGCTCCCGTGATGAGGCTGGCGCCGTCGGAGAGCAGGTACGCGATCGTGTCGGCGGCCTCCTCGGGCAGGCCGACCCGCTCGAGCGCGTGGAGCATGCCTGTCTCGCGCGCGATCCGCGCGGCCTCGGGCGGCGGCAGGGACGCGGCGTCGGCGTCGTAGCGCTCGACGGCGATCGTTCCGAGCGCGACCGCGTTGGCGCGGATGCCTGCGCCGCCGTGATCGACGGCGACGGCGCGGGTGAGACCTTCGATGGCGGCCTTGGCCGTCGCGTACGGCAGGCAACCGGGGACGGGCCGCCGCGCCTGATGCGAGGAGACGTTCACGATCGCGCCCGGGGTGCCGGCCTGCAGGAACGCTCGCACGGCCGTCGAGCAGCCCGTGACGACGGGCGCGAGATTGCGCTGGATCAGCTCGAGCACCGCCGCGGGCGGCGTGTCGTCGAGCGCGGCGTCCTGGAAGACGGCGGCGTTGTTGACCCAGCCGGCCAGCGGCGCCAGCCGCCGCGCCTCGTCGGCCGCGGACCGCGCGACCGCCTCGTCGCCGGCATCGCCCGTCACGACGGAGACACGCTCGCGCGCGGGGTGTGTCGTGATCCATTCGGGCGTCGCAGGTCCCAGCTCGACGACCACGACGATGCCGCCGGATCTCAGCAGCGCCTCCACGACCGCGCGACCGACGCCGCGCCCGCCTCCTGTCACCACGTAGCTGCCGGCCATCGCGTCCTCCTGGATAACCGTGCGTGCAGGTGCGCAAACGACGTCCGGCCGGACGGCGCGCGCGATCGCTTCACGGAAGCTGGATCGCGGTCATCGCGTGCCGCCGATCCTGCGGAGCCGGTCGCCGGGCAGGACCTGGAGCACGGCGACCGAGTTGGTGCCGGCTCGCAGTGACCCTGGCGGGACGAGCGCCTCGTACTCGAGCCGGCCGGCAACGGGCTCGGCGCGGGTCGACTGCGCGACGCGCCCGTTGACGGCGACGGCGAGCACGGCGTCCGCCGCCACCCCGGTCACGACACCCGACACGAACGCCGGCAGCACGCGTCCCTGGAGGTCCACGGCGCGGAAGGCGCCGGGCTCGTCCACCGTCGCGCGGGCACGCGTCGACCGCGTGGGGACGGACGCGACCGGCGTGCCGATCAGATCGGGGCGCGGGCCGATCGCGTACACCCCATGGCGCAGGAGCCTCGCCTCGTAGGCGTCTCGCGCCCTGCGCTGCCGGACGACGGTGCGCAGCGGCAGCGTCGTCGACGTGCCGAGCTGGCTGTAGAGCACGTCGATCGGCGCGGCGCCCGCGCCGCGGCGCTCGTCGGCGGGCATCCCGTCGGTCTTCCACGGCATGCGCACGCCCGCCGCCTTGGCGATCGTGGGCAGGACGTCGACGGTCCGCACGGCGCCGTGGTCGATCCTGCCGTGTCGCTGGCCGGGCCGCTTGACGATGAACGGCACGCCCGCGATGTCGGCCAGGTTGTCCTTCGTCGGACGGCGGCGTGGCTGGCCGGCGCGGAACGACGCGCCGTGATCGGCGGTCACGACGATCACGGCCTCGTCATAGAGTCCCCTCGCGCGGAGCCGGTCGAACAGGCGCCCGACCAGGGCGTCCGTGAACTGCGTCTGGAGGACGTGGCGCTGGAAGCTCCGGTCGACGACCCACTGACGGCCGGGCCACGCCTTGCTCCCGCCGGGGTATCGCTCGCGGTGCAGCGGGTAGCGGCGGCCGTCGGGGAGGAACCGCCAAGAGGCGTGCGGCAGCTTCGAGTGCATGAACACGAGGGGCGGGCGGGTGAAGGGGCGATCGAGCGCGGCAGTCACGTTCGCCCAGCCGAGGACGCCCTTGACCCGGCTCAGGGGCACGCCGGTGCGGCCGGGCGGCGGCTCCTCGGGCGGCCCGGAGCGCTCGCCCGGCCGCACGTCCTCCTCGTGGTCCTCGACGCCGAACCCGTCCCAGTCCTGGTCGATCGCCGGCAGCCCTCGCTGCAGGTCAGCCGGCAGCAGCAGGTATCGCGCGACGATCCCGAGATCCGCGGCCAGCGCCTGCAGCCGCTCGCCGGTCGGCGGCTCGCCCTCCGCGCACAGGCGATCCGGGCAGACGTCGGTGATGGGCTCCTCCACGATCAGGTCGTGGCTCTGGGCGAAGAGCGTGAACAGGCTGTTCGGATGATCCTGGGCGATCGGGAGCGCACCGGCCCTCGGTCGCATTCCCGTGAGCTGAGCGGGCACCGCCCCCGTCGTCATGTCCGCGACCGTCGTCGCATCGCGATACCACGTCGCTCCCCGCACGAACCGCGCGAGGTTCGGATAGCGCCGGGCGTCGAACCTGCCGTCGCCGTCGCTGAGCGTCGTGACCGGCAGCTCGTCGAGGATCACGTGGACGACCGGCGTCGAGGATCCCGGCGATGCGGCCGCCGCCCCGGACGCCTCGCGCGGCATGATCAGCTTCGACACCGGCGACGACACGAGGAACAGGGCGATCACGACCACCGGCGTGGGTGCCAGGACGGTCAGGAACAGCCGCACGCCCGCCGCCCGCATGTACACCACGGCGAAGCCGGCCCCGAGGGAGGCCGCGACCGCCACCGCGACCGCAGAGCCCGACAGGGCGCGGCCCAGCGGAGGCAGGGCGACCGCGGACGCGAGCAGGCCGACCAGGGCGACGTGCATCCCGCGGCCGAGCGCGGGCCGGAGCTGCACCACGGCCCAGACCAGCGCGCCGGCCATGAGCGGCGGCACCAGCCCGTAGCCGAACGCGAGCAGGAGGATGTCGAGCCGCGTGCTGCCGCGCGCGACGAAGAACTCCGCGTTGTCGCCGAGCAGGTGGAACAGCGGCAGCACGAAGGCGAGGCCCCACAACGCGCCGAGATGGCCGGCCGAGCGCACGAATCCGACCCTTGCGATCGCGCTGCGGTCGACGGCGGGCTGCAGGGGCACCGGGCGCCGCGATTCGCGGTCCAGCGTGTGCACCGGTACTCCTGACCGCCCCAACTGAAGCCTCGTGCCCGACCGGGCGCCGTCGCTCTCCTGTCACTGCAGGTACCGAACAGTAAACGTCCCAGAGCATGTCGGGGGAGCGTCTTGGCACGTTGCCGCGCGCCACGGTCCACCGCGGTGGCGCTCAGCGTGCGTCGGCGGTTCGCCACCCGTCGGCGTAGTCGCGCCGGACGGTGGCCGAGTACGGCGCCGGGCTGACGATCGCCCGCGCGCTGAGCTGGCGGTGCGGCTCCACGGTCGTCTTGCGCGAGCCGCCATGCGGCTCTCCCCACACGACGTGGACCTCGGTGCCGAGCTGGACGCCGGGATCGACCGTGGCCAGCGAGAGCACCCGCTTCTCGTTGGCGCTGAAGCCGGTGAACATCGAAAAGCCCACGAGGTTCCCGCCGGCGTCGAGCACGGAGTCGAAGTTCGAGGACCCGTAGTTGGCGATCGGGAGATCGAAGAACTGGCAGGGCTCCTCGTCGGGGTCGAACAGCGACCCGACGATCCTGATCACGTCCTCGGCCTCCCAGGCCAGCGTGACCTTCTTGCGCTGGGTCTCGGGATCGACCTGCTCGAGGGCGTCGCGACCGATGAAGTCGTGGTCGAACTTCACGAACGGGCCGTAGCCGAGCTCCCATGGGTTCAGGTAGTAGTCCTCGATGGTCTCCGATACGAAGCTGCCGGCGAGGGCGTTGTTGGCCTCATAGCTGTCGGCGCCGAGCCACTCGCGGTAGCCGCGCAGCTCCTCGCCGGTGTAGATCGCCGGCAGCGGCGACGGGATCCAGCCGGACTCGAGCGTGTTCGACGCGTACGCTCGCGCGCCGCAGGGCTCCAGGCCGAACTCCCGGCCGGCCTCGAGGATCGCCTCGCGGACCTCGTCGTAGGTCTCGTACGGCCCCCACAGCTCGAGTCCCGGAGCGCCCGCCATGCCGTGGCGCAACGTGCGCACGCGCGCTCCCGCGACGTTCATGTGCGCCATCCGGAAGAACTTCAGCTGCTCGACCGGGCCGCCGTTGACGCGCTCGATCACCGGCCAGGCGTTCGGACCCTGGATCTGGAAGCGCCAGTAGCGGCGGGTCACCGACCGGCCGTACGGCCGCGACGGGGAGCGGTCGTCGTACTCGACCTCGACGTCGTAGCCGCCGGTCTGCGCCCTGTACGCGAGCCAGTTGGCCGCCGGGTTGCGCCCGACCCACACGAACTCGTCCTCGTCGAGGTGGAAGAGGATGCCGTCCCCGATCACGTGCCCCGCGGGGGTCGTGGGCACGAACTGCTTGGCCATGTCGACGGGGAAGTCGGCCATGCTGTTGATGCCCGTGTCCGAGACGAGCCTGGACGCGTCCGGCCCGCGCAGGAACAGGTTCACCATGTGATGCGACTGGTCGAACAGGACGGCGGTCTCACGCCAGGCCCGCTGCTCCCGGCGCCAGTTGCTGAACTCGTAGGGGACCACCGGGTAGACGTAGGCGCCGATCTGCGAGTCACGCAGCAGCGCCACCGGATCGGGTGCCTCGTCGAGGACATCCTGGAGCGTGTCTGCCATCAGCTCGTTCCTTTCCGCCGCATCGGGGCCGCCCGTCTGCGAGGTTTCACGGCCCAGCCTCCGGCCGCCGGCTCCTGCACGCGTCACGATCCCACGTCTGGGTCGCCGAGCGCGGTCAGGCTGGCGAGGGCGAGCGTGAGACCCTCGCAGGCACTCAGTCGGCGGCCGAAGGGTGCGGCGAGGCGCCGCCGGAATCGAGCCGGCCCTTGAGGCGACGGAGATCTCCGGTCATCGCGCGGCGCATCGCCCGCGTCACCACCGGCGCCGTGAGCTTGGCGAAGCCGGCCGGCTCGCCGCGGTTGCGCAGCGTCATGCGCGTCGAACCGCTCGGCGCGTCGTCCCAGGTGTAGGTCGTCTCCATCGGGAACGGCCCTTGCGCGGTGCTCATCACCAGGCGCTCTCCGGGCACGAGCTCCCTGATCTCGTAGGTGTACGCGAGCCGGCGTCCGAGAAAGCTCGCGACGAATGCGAGACGCGAGCCGACCGCGAGCGGCCGCGGGGTCTCCCAGTGGACCTGCTTGATGTTCGCGTACCAGGCCGTCGCATGGTCGGGATCGGACGCGTACGCCGCGACCTCGGCTCGCGGCCTGGGGATCTCGATCTCGCACTGCACATCGACGGCCATGGGTCAGCCCTTCGCCGGCAGTGAGCGGGCGAAAGCGACGCCCAGAGCCACCCACGCGCGGAGGTCTCCAACCTCGCGGAAGCCCTCGGGGGCGACGAGGATCCAGCCCCGCATCGGGCGGCCCGTCATGTCGAACGGACGCGCATGCGGTCGGTCGAGGGCGGCATCGGAGCCGTCAGGGCCGACGCGGACCATGAGCTCGTCGCCGCCGGTGAGCCCGACCGCCATGTTGCCGTCGAGCAGGAAGGCCAAGCCGCCGAACATGCCCTTCTCGCTCATGCCGTGCTCGGCCGCGAGCTGGTCGCGGACGCGTTCGGCGATCTCACGGTCGTACGCCATGACGGGTCGACCGTATCGCCGTCGCGGGCGGCGAGCTCACGAGACGGCGCGCATCACGGCCTCGACCAGCCCGGGCGCAGCGCGCAGCTCGGGATGGCTGCGGAAGACCGCGCCGGCGTCGGTGAAGGCCTCCATGTCACGCTTGAGCGCGCGCACGCGGCGGGCGAAGAGCAGGTCGCCGGGATCGACGCGGTCGCGGGCGATGGCGGCGCCGATGCGGCGACGGCAGCGGCACGGGTTGCCGGGCGCCAGGAGCCCGCAGTGGCCGCGCATGAACTCCTGGATGCGCTCGCGCGCCCGCTGCTGCCGCTTGCGGAACGCCGCGGGCGCGATCCCGCACAGCTCTGCGGCCTCGTCGCCGGGGAACTGCAGCACGTCTCCGAGCACGTAGGCCATCCGCTGCTCGCGATCCAGGCAGAGGAGCATGCCCTGCGTGCATCCGACCATGACCTCCTGCGCCAGCAGCTCCTCGTCGACCCCGCGCGGGTCGTACGCGGCGTCGAGATCCTCGGCGAGGTCGCGCCCGAACGCCGCGAACGTCAGCGACGGGTCCTCAGCACGCCGGCGGCGGGTGGTCAAGAGGTGGTTGACCGCGATGCGGTGCACCCAGGTCGTGACCCGGGCCGTTCCGCGGAACGTGCTCAACCGCGTGGCGACCTTCACGAGGATCTCCTGCGCCGCGTCCTCCGCGTCCTGGGGATGCCAGAGCATGCGCTGCGCCAGCCGCCGGACGTCGTCCGCGACCATCCTGAGCAGCTCCTCCAGCGCTTGCCGGTCGCCGCCCACGGCGGCGGCGACGAGCTGCGGAGGCACCTCTACAGGGGGCACGCGGTCTCCAGGTGCGCCTTGAGCACCAGCAGCTCACGGGCCAGCTCGGCGACCTGCGCGTCGAAGACCTCGTCCGGCATGCCGTCGCCCTGGTGCATGGAGAACGTGTACAGCGTTCCCGCCCCGTGTGGGACCACGCGGGTGTGCGCCGGCACCTCCATGCCCGGCGCCGGCAGCGAGACGTAGTCGATCACCCCGGTCGCCGCGTCGCCATCGATCCGCAACGGCAGCCGCTCGCCGCCGGCCAGCGTGACGAGCCAAGCGTCGGCGGTGCGCTCGATCGCCTTCGCGAATCCGATCGCCCACGCGGGGAGCTTCTCGCCGTCGGCGAGGTACGCGTACGCATCCGCGGGCGACGCCGCGATGGAGATGGAGGTCGTATGGCTTCTCATACCACCTTGGACGCGCGGCGGCTGGCCGTTGTGACCGCCCGCCACGCGCCGCTACGAGGCGCTGACGAGCACGAGCACACGGCCCTGGTGCAGCGCGGCGACGTCCTTCGCGATCGCCGCGGCGTCGACCCCGGCGCCGGCGAGCAGCCGCTCGAGCTCGTGGTGCGATGCGACGTGCACGCTCCGCACGCCGTCGGCGTAGACGGTGACGGCATCCCGGTCGGCGTCGTCGAAGCCGCCGCGGCGCTGCTCCCCGGCGCCGGGCGCGAAGCTGCCCATCGCGTCTCCGCCGGTCGCCGACGCGCCCGCGAACGAGCCCACCGGGCGCTCGGTCGCGCTGCCCGCGAAGCTCCCGATCGGCACGTCGCGATGGTCGCGCGCCGGCCGGCCCATCAGGACGCGGATCGTCGTGCCCGGCGTGCCCTCGGCGAGCAGGCGATCGACGGCCGCGTTGGCTTCGGCCTCGGTGGTGAATGCGGAGCAGTGCGTCGGCATGGCGAGTCCCTTCGGTTCGTGGTCGGAGTGCTGTCCCGCCGGGCCGCGATCTGTTACAGCCGCGTCGCGGCGCAGCAGCGCCAGCCCGGCCGCGGGGAACACGAGCACGGAGAGCAGCCCGCCGCCGACGAGCGCGGCGCTCTCGGCGGCGTCGATCAGGCGGAGCTCTTGGCCGATCGCCGCGGCGGCGACGATGAACGGCAGCGACGTCGCCTGCAGCAGGCCGGCGACGACCGTCTCGCGGCCGTCCAGCGACGACCGGTACAGCAGCGCGGGAACCCCACGCACGACCAGGAGCGCCAAGAGGAAGAGCGGCACCATCGCGACGGTCGACGCGCTCCCGGCGAGCGCGCCCAGGTCGAAGAGGACGCCGCTCGAGACGAAGAAGATCGGGATGAACACGCCGAAGCCGACGGCCTCGAGCTTGCGCCGGAACTCCGGATGGGTCATCGCCCGGTCGGGATCGGCCAGCGAGAGGATCGCCCCCGCCGCGAACGTGCCGAGGATCACCTCGAGCCCGAGCTCCTGCGCCGCCGCGGCGAACCCGACGAGCAGCAGGAAGGCGCCGCGCACGCGGATCTGCGCCGTCGTGTCCTGGAGGCGCCGCAGGTCGGCGCGGATGCGCATCGAGCGCTGCGCGCCGCGGACGGCGACGAGCACGATGGCCGCGAGCGCGAGCAGCGAGCCGATCAGGACGAGCGTCGCACCGGGGCCGCCCTCGCCGGCGAAGAACAGCGACAGCAGGATGATCGCGGCGAAGTCCGCGATCGAGCCGCCGGCGATCACGAGCTGCCCGAGCGGCGAGGCGATCCGGCCCGTGTCCTTGAGGACCGGGATGAGCACGCCCAGCGAGGTCGAGCCCAGGGCGATCGCCACCAGCAGCGGCGTCTGCACGAGGCCTCCGGCGCCCAGCGCGAGCGAGACGGCGACCGCGAACGCGAACGAGACGGCGTAGCCGCCCGCCGTCACGCGCAGGACCCGGCCGCGCAGCTGCGCGAAGTCCACCTCGAGCCCGCCCAGGAACAGCAGGAAGCCGAGACCCAGCGTCGACATGACCGCGATCGTGGGATCGCTCTCGACCCAGCCGAGCACCGACGGGCCGACGACGATGCCGGCCACGATCTCCAGCACGATGGCGGGCACCCGCAGGCCCGGAGCGAGGCCGAGGAGGAACGGCGCCGCGAAGGCGACGGCGACGACGACGAGGAGTCCATCGAGCGAGGGCATGCGCGTTCAGTCGCGTATCGGCGGCCCGCGTTACGCGAGCCGCCGCCCGCACCGCCGTGCTCCGGTCGGGATCGGGCCGTCGTGTAACGCACGGCGGCGTGGCGCGACCACAAGGCGTCCCATTCCTGTACGACCTCTGGAGGTCCTCATGCCGGCCCACTTCCCGCGCTCGCGCGGCGTCCTGCTCATGCTCGCGACCGTGGCGGCGCTGCTGCTCGCGAGCGCACTTGCCACGAGCGCGATGGCGACATCCGGCGCTCGCGGCGCCCTGTACACCCAGACCAACGACCCGGCCGGGAACACGATCCAGCAGTTCGACCGCGCGGCGGACGGCAGCCTGACTCCGGCGGGGACGTACCCGACCGGGGGCGTCGGCCTCGCGGGCCTCGGCGGCCGCCAGGGCGCGGTCGAGGTCAGCAGCGACCGGCGCTTCCTCTACGCGGTCAACGCCGGCTCCGACACCGTCTCGGTGTTCCGCCTCGGCCATCGCCGCCCCGAGCTGGCCGGGTCGTTCCCGAGCCTGGGGTCGGCGCCGGTGAGCATCGACGAGGACCGCGGCCGCGTGTACGTGCTCAACTCGGGCGGCACCCCGAGCGTCGCCGCGTTCTCGCGCTGGTCCGGCGGCTCGTTGAAGCCGATCCCGGGCGGCACGCGGGCGCTCGCGCCCGGCGCCGACGGAGCGGCGCAGGTCTCGATCATGCCCGGCCGTGACGGGCTCGTCGTGAGCGAGCGGGTCGCCAACCGGCTCGAGACGCTCCCGCTCGACCGCTTCGGCCGCGCGGGCGCGCCCGTCGTCACCGCGTCGAACGGCGCCGTCCCGTTCGGCTTCGGCATCACCGGGCGCGGCACGATCGTCGTGTCCGAGGCGGGCGCGAGCACGGTCTCGTCCTACCGCGCCGGCCCGGGCGGGTCGCTGCGCACCCTGACGGCTGCGCTGGGCGTCGGCCAGGGCGGCGCGTGCTGGGTCGCCGTGTCGCCGTCCGGCAGGCTCGCCTACACCGGCAACGCGTCCGGCAGCATCAGCGGCTTCGCGATCGGCCGTGACGGGAGGCTGAGCGCCCTGAACCCGGACGGGCTCACCGCAGCGCTGGTCCCGACGCCGCGCGACCTGGACTTCGACGCCGGTGGCCGGTTCCTGTACGCCGTCAGCCCGGGGAACGCCACCACCGGTGGCCAGGTCACGAGCTACCGCGTCGGCCGCGACGGATCGCTGGCCGTCGCCGGCACGGCCCCCGCCGCCGCGGGGATCACCGGAGCCGCGGTCTCGTGACGCCGGCCGGCGGGGCCGCCCGGGCAGGCGGCCCCGCCGGTGCTGTAACGAATCGGCCGAAGACCGGACCGAGGGGCATGAACCACGAGCCAGCCGCGCCCTTGGACTCGCTGCCGCCGACGTTCCGGACCACCGTCGACGCGCTGCACCGCGTCGCCGAGCAGGTCGTGTCGCCGGCCCGCAAGCCTCCGAACGAGATCGCGCTCGAGGCGATTCGCGGCGGCTTCGGGACGCCCCTGTTCGATCACGACGGACTCCGGCAGCAGGTCCGCGTGGACGGGGCGGAGCTCGTGCATCGCTCGGGCACCGGGGAGCGACGCGCGCCCCTGACCTCGCTCGGCGCGGCGCGGCGCCTGGTCGCCGACCTGCTGCCGGCGGAGGTCGCCGCGCCCGACGAGCCGCTCGACGTCGACCCGGTGGCGGCGGCGAGGCTCGCCGGCTGGTTCGCGTTCGGCGCCGCGGTCCTCACGCAGCTCGCGACGACCGCCACGACCGACGATGCCCCCTCCCCGGTCCGGCTGTGGCCCGAGCACTTCGACGTCGCGATCGAGCTCGGAGACGAGCGGTCCGGACGGCGCGCCAACTACGGGTTCTCGCCCGGCGACGAGCAGCACCCCGAGCCGTACGCCTACCTCGGTCCCTGGACCGCGGAGGTCGCGGGCGACCTCTGGCAGGCGACCGGCTTCCGCGGCGCCGAGCTCCCCTACGCCGCCCTGCTCGCGGCACCGGACCCCGCCGCCGCGGCGCTGGACTTCTTCACGACCCGCAAGCGGGCACTCGATGAGGCGTGAGGAGCAAGACATGAGCGAGAACGGATCGCGCACCGTGCAGTGGCATCGCGTGCTCGCCGCGGCGGAGTTGCCGGAGGGGCGCGTCACCACCGTCGCCGCCGGCCACAAGAGCGTGGCGCTCGTGCACTTCGACGGTCGCTTCTCCGCGCTGGACAACCACTGTCCCCACCAGGGAGGCCCACTCGGCGAAGGCTCGATCGAGAACGGGCTGCTGCGCTGTCCCTGGCATGGCTACGACTACTGCCCGCTGGACGGCACGTCCCCCGGCTTCGACGACGAGGCGACCACCTACCCCCTCGAGATCCGCGACGGCGAGGTGTACGTCGCCGTCGAGGAGGAGCCGCACGTCGCCACCGTCTCGGACCTGATGGCCGAGACGATGGTCAACTGGGGCGTCGAGCACGTCTTCGGGATGGTCGGCCACTCCAACCTCGGGCTCGCCGACGCGCTGCGCCGCCAGGAGGAGGCCGGGAACCTCACGTACATCGGCATCCGCCACGAGGGCGCCGCGGCGTTCGCGGCGTCGGCCTACGGCAAGCTCACCGGACGGCCCGCCGCGTGCCTGACGATCGCCGGCCCCGGTGCCACGAACCTGCTCACCGGGCTCTGGGACGCGAAGGTCGATCGCGCGCCCGTGCTCGCGCTCACCGGCCAGGTGGACACGCAGGTGCTCGGCCCCGGCGCGTTCCAGGAAGTCGACCTGGCCGGCGCGTTCGGCTCGGTCGCCGCGTGGAGCCAGCCGGTGCTGCGCGACTCCAACCCGGTCGAGCTGATGAACCTGGCCTGCAAGAACGCGCTGCTGCGGCGCGACGTCGCGCACCTGATCTTCCCCGACGAGGTGCAGACCCTCCCGGCCCCCGAAGGCGCCCAGCCCGGCGGCCCGGACGGCCGCATCACGGCGCAGGACATCGCGCCGCCGGCCGACTCGCTCGAGGCCGCGCTGCACCGCCTGCGGGGCGCGCGACGACCCGTGATCGTCGTCGGCCACGGCGCCCGCTTCCACATGCCGGCGCTCACCGGGCTCGCCGAGCAGCTCGGCGCGCCCGTCATCACGACGTTCAAGGCGAAGGGCCAGATCGCCGACGACCACCCGCTCGCCGCGGGCGTGCTCGGGCGCAGCGGCACGCCGGTGGCGAGCTGGATCATGAACGAGGCCGACCTGCTCCTCGTGCTGGGCGCGTCGTTCTCCAACCACACCGGCATCTATCCCGGCCACCCGATCATCCAGGTCGACCTCGATCCGATGCAGCTCGGCCGGTTCCATCCCGTCGAGGTCCCCGTCTGGGGCGAGATCGGCGTGGTCGTCGAGCGCCTCCGCGCAGCGCTGCCGGCCCGGCTCGAGACCGACGACCAGGCAGTGCAGCTCGCCGAGCGCTGGGCGATCTGGCGCGCGGAGAAGCGCAGCCGAGCCGCCGACGACCGCGGCGCCGGGCTCAACTCCGCGTCGGTGTTCGCCGCGATGGAGCGACAGATCCCTGCGGACGCCGTGATCGCGGTCGATGTCGGCAACCACGCATACTCGTTCGGCCGCTACTTCGAGTGCAGGCAGCACACGGTCCTCATGTCGGGATACCTCGGCTCGATCGGCTTCGGCTACCCGGCGGCGATGGGCGCCTGGGCCGCCGCGCCCGGCCGGCCGATCGTCGCCGTCACCGGCGACGGCGGCTTCGCCCAGTACATGGCCGAGCTGACCACCGCGGTCAAGCACGGGATGAACATCACGCACGTGCTGCTCAACAACGCCCAGCTCGGGAAGATCAGCAAGGAGCAGCGCGCCGGCGAATGGGAGGTCTGGCAGACGTCCCTGCACAACCCGGACTTCTCGGCCTACGCGCGCAACTGCGGCGCCCTCGGCATCCGCGTGACCGACCGGGCCCTGCTCGACGACGCGCTGGCCGCGGCCGTCGCGCATGACGGCCCGGCGATGGTCGAAGCGATCACGGACCCGAACCTCGTCTGACAACGAACAGGAGCACCATGACCGAGCTCACCGCCCGGCAGGCCGAGCTGTGCGAGCGCAGCACCACGGACTACTCCGACCTGAAGGCGTTCTTCATCAACTGCACGCTGAAGCGCGGCCCGGAGCGCTCCCACACGCAGGGGCTGATGGACATCGCGATGGAGATCATGCGCCGCAACGGCGTCCAGGTCGACGGCATCCGCGCGATCGACCACCGGATCGCCACCGGCGTCTGGCCCGACATGACCGAGCACGGCTGGGAGCGCGACGACTGGCCCGAGCTCTTCGAGCGCGTCATCGCGGCCGACATCCTCGTGCTCGGGATGCCGATCTGGCTCGGCGAGAAGTCATCCGTCGCCACGCAGGTCATCGAACGGCTCTACGGCAACTCGCATCTCCTCAACGCGGCGGGCCAGTACGCCTACTACGGCCGCACCGCCGGCTGCCTGGTGACCGGGAACGAGGATGGCGTCAAGCACTGCGCGATGAACGTCCTGTACTCGCTCCAGCACCTCGGATACGTCATCCCGCCCCAGGCCGACGCGGGCTGGATCGGGGAAGCCGGGCCCGGCCCGTCCTACCTCGACGAGGGCTCCGGCGGACCCGAGAACGACTTCACCAACCGCAACACCACGTTCGCCACGTGGAACCTGCTCCACATGGCCCGCATGCTCAAGGACGCGGGCGGCATCCCCGCGCACGGCAACCAGCGCTCCGAGTGGGACGCCGGCGCGCGCTTCGACTTCCCCAACCCGGAGCATCGCTGAACCGGGCGGGCCTGCGGTAGGTTCACGATGCGGTGGAAGACGACCAGGCGCTGCTCTCCCGACTGCGCACCGGCGACGAGGAGGCCTTCACGGCCCTCGTCGCCAGGCACGACGGCGCCCTCCGCCGCGTCGCCCGGACGTTCGTGCGCACGCCCTCCGCCGTCGAAGACGTCGTCCAGGACACGTGGCTCGGCGTCGTCCGGGGCCTGGACGACTTCGAGGGCCGATCCTCGCTGCGGACATGGATCTTCCGCATCCTCGTCAACCAGGCCCGCACCCGCGCCGTCCGCGACGCGCGCAGCCTGCCCTTCTCGGCGCTCGAGGCCGACGACGGCCCCGCGTTCGAGCCCGCCGCGTTCGGGGGCGACGGCCGGTGGACGAGCGCGCCGCCTCGCCTCGACGCCGATCCCGAGACCGAGCTGCTCAGCGCCGAGCTTCGCGCGCACCTGCTCGCAGCGGTGGACGCGCTGTCTCGCGACCAGCGAGCGGTCATTACGCTGCGGGACCTCGTCGGTCTGCCCGCCATGGACGTCTGCGACCTGCTCGACATCACCGAAGGCAACCAGCGCGTGCTCCTTCACCGCGCCCGCGCTCGCGTGCGCACGGCGCTGCTGCCGCTGACGGAGGTGCGCGGCTGATGCGCTTCTGGCGACGCCGGCACCGCGATGACCCGCTCGTCTGCCGCGAGTTCGTCGAGCTCGTCACCGAGTACCTCGAGGGCACGCTCGCCGACGCGGACCGCGCCCGTATGGACGCCCATCTGGCCGAGTGCGACGGTTGCTCCGGCTATCTCGAGGACATGCGCCGGCTCGTCGGCTCGCTGCACGAGGCTCCGGAGCCGCCGCCGGACCCCGAGACCCGGGAGGCGCTGCTCCGAGCGTTCCGAGATCTGCGCGGCGACCCCTAGGCCGGCGCTTGTAACAAACGAGGACCTGCTCCTACTGACGCGAGCATGCACGTCCTCCACAACGCAGCTGGAACCCCCGTCCGCGACGATCGCGTCCATCCGCAGACCAGGCTGCTCGGGGCGGCGATCGTGCCGTTCCTCCTGGTCGCGTTCGCGCTGCTGTACCTCTCCCCCGACGACACGCGCCACTGGTTCGCGTGGGATGTCCAGCCCACGATCACGCCGCTGATCATGGGCGCCGGTTACGTCGCGGGCGCGTACTTCTTCGTCCGCGTCGCGCTCGCGTCGCGCTGGCATCGGATCCAGGTGGGCTTCCTCCCCGTGACGGCGTTCACGCTCTTCATGGCGGTCGCGACCTTCAACCACCTCGATCGCTTCGCCACGGCGCATGTCGCGTTCTGGCTCTGGATCGGGCTGTACGTGGCCACGCCGGTGCTCGTCCCGCTGGCGTGGTGGCGCAACCGTGCGACCGACCCCGTGACGCGCGACCCGGGGGAGCCGGCGCTGCCCGGCGGAGCGCGCCAGCTGCTGCTCGCCGCGGGCGCCGCGCAGTCGGCGGTCGCGCTCGTCCTGCTGCTCTCGCCGTCGACGATGATCGCGCACTGGCCCTGGGACCTGACCCCACTCACGGCGCAGACGCTCGGCGGATGGTTCGCGCTCCCCGGGGTGACCGCGCTGATGATGGGCCTCGACGGCCGCTGGACGGCGATGCGGATCACCCTGGAGAGCCAGCTCATCGGGCTCGCCCTGATCCTGCTCGGAACGGCCCGCGCCTGGGACGACCTGGACACCTCGAACGTGCTCGCCTACGTGTTCGTCGCGGGTATCGCCGGGCTCTTCGCCTCGCTGCTCGCGCTCGAGGTGTCGATGCTCGCGCGCGCCCGCCTAGCGTCGCACCTCGGAAGGCCGGTCGCGCTCGACGGCCCTGGCCAGCTCCACGCGTGACGCGACGCCCGCCTTGCGGAAGATGTTGCGCAGGTGCGACTCGACCGTCTTGACGCTGAGGAAGAGCGTGCCGGCGATCTCCTGGTTCGTGTGACGGTCGGCCACGAGCATGGCGATCTCCAGCTCGCGGCCGGTCAGCGCGGCGAGCCCAGCTGCGTCGGGAGCGCCCCGCCGCGTCTTGCGGTGCACGGCCCGGCCGAGCCGGCGGAGCTGCTGCTCGGCGGCGAGGCGGTGCGGATCCGCACCGCACTCGCCGAACGTCGCGGCGGCGGCCTCGAGTGCCGCCGCGGCGGCCTCGACGTCGCCCGCGCGCTCGTGGGCGGTCGCCTCGAGCATCCGCGTCAGCGCGCCCTCGACGATGGCGCCGGCTGCCTCGGCCGCCTCCCGTGACCGCTGCGCGCGCTGCGCCGCCCCGGCCGCGTCGCCGGCGTGCAGGGCCACGCGGGCCGCCGCGCGCTCCGCCCACAGCGTGGCCGTCGGCAGGTCCAGCGCGGCGGCGTGCTGCAGGGCCGTCTGCGCGGTGACGCGCGCCGCGTCGCCGCGGTCGAGGGCGAGGTAGGCGTCCGCGAGCACGTCGTATCCGAGCGTCCGCCAGGTGCCGGGGATGGCGAGCAGGACGTCCTTCCCGTCGGCGGGCGCGAGGACGGCGAGCGCACGCTCGGGGCGCCCCGCCAGCATCGCGGCGCGCGCGACCGCCATCGCCGCCCACGACGTCAGGACGCTCTCGTCGAGGTGCGCGATCAGCTCGAATCCCTCGTCCGCGGCCGCAAGGGCCTCGTCGGCGCGGCCCTCCGCCGCGGAGAGCAGCGAGCGGTTGCGCAGCGCCCAGGCGAGCGCCTGGGTGACGCCCGAGAGCCTGCCGGCCTCGACGCCGTCGTCGAGCACCTCGGCGGCCTGCGCGAGCCGCCCGCGCATCAGGTGGGCCGCGCCGAGCGCCGGGATGAGCGTGGGATGCAGCTGACCGGTCGCGCGCGCGAGTCGCAGTGCGCGCTCGGCATGGGTGCACGCCTCGTCGAAGCGGTCGAGGAACGTGGCGGCCGAGCACAGGTAGGAGAGCGCGTCGGGCCGGGCGAGCAGCTCGTCGTCGGCCATCGACGCGAGCAGCGCGGCGGTGCCGGCGTATGCGGTCCGGGCGGCGTCGATGCGGCCGGCCACGGCCTCGCCGAGCGTCAGCATCGCCGATGCCGAGGCGACGAGCGGCGCGTCGCCCAGTGCGCGCGCCGCGGCGAGCGCCCGCGCGGCCCACTCGCAGACGGCGTCCGCCTCGGACCGGAACAGCGCGTCGATCGCGACCTCGATCATCAGCGCGACGGCGTCCGCCCCGTCCGGCTCGGCGAGCTCCTCGAAGCAGGCGAGCAGCCGCGTGCGCGCGTCGTCGTGGCGGCCCAGGAGCCGCTCGACCGCGGCGCACGCCGTGGCCAGCTGCACGCGCAGCGCGGGCGCGTCGGACGGCGCCAGCCGAACGCTCTCGATCAGGTCGGCGTGGCTCTCGGCCAGCTGCCCCTGCGCGGCCAGCGCGCGGGCCCGGGCGAGCAGGAGCCGCAGGCGCGACTCCGGCTCGGCGCCGGCCGGCAGCAGCCGCAGCGCGGCACCGAGCCACCGCGCGGCGGCGGCCGGCGCGCGCAGCAGCGCCGCCTCGCCCGCCTCCGTGAGCACCGCGAGCGACGCCGGGTCGCCGTGCTGCGCGGCGAACTCCACGTGGTGCGCGCGCGCCGTGGCGGACGCCCCGCGCGCGGCCAGGAGCGCCGCAGCCCGGTCGTGCGCCGCCAGGCGCCAGCCGCCCGGAGCGGCCTCGTACACGGCGTGCCGCGCCACCGGATGGCGGAAGCGGAAGCGGCGCGGGATCTCCGTGTCACGCACGAGCTCGGCGGCGAGCAGCGCGTCGAACGCGTCGACCACGCCGCCGTCGTCGAGCCCCGCCGCCGCGACGGCCAGGTCGAGATCGAACGGGTCGCCCGCCACGGCGGCCCCGCGCAGCAGCTGCTGCGCCGCGGCCGGCAGCACCCCGACCTCCTCCGCGAGCGAGGCGAGGACGGCGCGCGGCACGCCGCCGGCGCGCCCCGTGCCGCCGGCCTGCACGCGGGACAGCTGCAGCAGGTACAGCGGGTTGCCGCCGCACTCCGCGTGGAGCCGCTCGACGGCCGCGGGCGAGGCGGCGCGGCCGAGGAGCTCGGCGGTCGCCTCGCGCGGCAGCCCGCCCAGGGGGACCCGCACGAGGCCGCCGGCCCGGTCGGCGCGCTCGAGCGCGCCGCCGAGGGGGTCGGCGAGCTGATGCGGCCGCGCGGCGAGCACCAGCATCACCGCCGCGGCGGGCGGCTCGCGCAGCAGGGCGGCGAGCAGGTCGACCGAGGCCGGGTCCGCCCAGTGGACGTCGTCGAGGATGAGCACGAGCGGCTGGGTCGCGGCGAGCCGCTCGAGCAGCGCGCGCGTCGCCCGGTGCACGCGGTAGCGCTGGTCCTGGAGCACCGGCGGAGCAGGCGCCGCGCGCTCGGCGAGCGAGGGCAGGACCTGGGCGAGCTCCGCCTGCACGTCGGCCGACAGCCCGTCGAGCACGCGCGGGTTCAGCCCCGCCACGAACGAGTCGAGCGCGTCGACGAAGACCCAGAAGGGCAGGTCGCGCTCCAGCTCGGAGGCGCTGCCGTGCAGCACCGTCGACCCGCGGCGATCGGCGTGCGCGGCCAGCTCGGACAGCAGGCGGGTCTTGCCGATGCCCGCCTCGCCCTCGAGGACGA
Source organism: uncultured Solirubrobacteraceae bacterium (assembly GCA_963827335.1). Classification (GTDB taxonomy): domain Bacteria; phylum Actinomycetota; class Thermoleophilia; order Solirubrobacterales; family Solirubrobacteraceae; genus DASQMT01. Next base: position 135,521 of record CAWHAP010000013.1, on the reverse strand, counting down.
GCGCCGGCGCGGCGTCCCGGCGCAGGCCGTCGACGGCGCGCTCCAGTGCCGCCATCTCCGCGGCGCGACCGACGAGGGGCTGGTCGTCGACCTTGCGCATGCGGCCTCGGGGCGAGCATATCCGGCCCGGGCGGGCTAAGGGGTCGGGATCAGGGTCCGCCGCCGATGTGCGGGGGCGCGTCTGCGGTCAGGCTCGTCCACGTGCCCCGCTTCGTCATCCACCACCGCCACGACGCCGCCGAGTGCGGCGTCGTGTTCGCCGCCTTCCGCGGACACGGGAGCCCGCTGCGCCGCCGTCCGGCGCTCGCGTCCTGTCCGTTCGGCGGGCACGAGATCTGGTGGACCGTCGACGCGGTGGACCCGCAGGACGCGCTCGGCCGGCTTCCCTGGTTCGTGGCCGAGCGCTCGACGGTCGCACAGGTCACCGATGTCCCCATCCCCTGACTCCCCCAAGGAGGAACGCGTGTCCCCGACGCAACCCCATCCCGGGCGCTGGAAGGCGCTCGGCGTGCTCGCCCTCAGCCTGTTCGTCGTGACGGTCGGCAACACCATCCTCAACGTCGGGCTCCCGACCATCCGCGACGATCTCGGCGCCACCGCGAGCCAGCTGCAGTGGATCGTCGACGGCTACCTGCTCGTCTTCGCCGGGCTGCTGCTCACCGCCGGCAGCCTCGGCGACCGGTTCGGCCGCCGCCGCGCGCTCGTGACCGGTCTTGTCGTCTTCGGCGTCGGATCGACCCTCGCCGCGCTCTCCGACAGCGCGAACGGGCTGATCGCCGCTCGTGCCCTGATGGGGCTCGGTGCAGCCGCGATCATGCCCACGACGCTGTCGATCCTCACGAACATCTTCCCGGCGCACGAGCGCCCGAAGGCGATCGCCGCGTGGGCAGCCGTCTCCGGGCTCGGCATCGCGGTCGGGCCGGTCACCGGCGGCTGGCTGCTCGAGCACTTCAGCTGGAACAGCATGTTCCTCGTCAACCTGCCGGTGGTCGCGCTGTGCCTGCTCGGCGCCGCGGTCCTCGTGCCGGAGTCGCGTGACGCGTCCCACCCGCGGCTCGACGTCCTGGGCGCCGTGCTCTCGATCGCCGGGCTCTCGGCACTCGTGTGGGGGCTCATCGAGGCGCCCGAGCGGGGCTGGACGGACGGGACGATCCTGGCCGCGTTCGGCCTCGGAGCCGCCGTGCTCGCCGCCTTCGTCGCCTGGGAGCGCCGCACGAGGCACCCGATGCTCGACCTCAGCGTGTTCCGCAACCTGCGCTTCAGCGCCGCCAGCCTGTCGATCACGTTCGTCTTCTTCGCGCTGATGGGCGTGCTCTTCTTCCTCACCACCTACATGCAGACCGTGCTGGGCTACACCGCGCTGGAGACCGGCGTGCGCGTGCTGCCCGTCGCCTTCGGCATGATCGTCTCGACCCGTGCATCGGTGCCGCTCGTCGACCACCTCGGCACGAAGGTCGTCGTCGCCGCCGGCCTGACGACCGTCGCCGCCGCGCTCGGCGTCATCACGACGTTCGAGGTCGACTCCGGCTACACGCTCGTCGCCGCGGCCATGTTCCTCATGGGCACGGGCATGGGCCTCGCCATGACGCCCGCGACCGAGGCGATCATGGGCACGCTGCCGAAGGCCAAGGCCGGCATCGGCTCGGCCATGAACGACGTCGTCCGCGAGGTCGGCGGCACGCTCGGCGTCGCCGTGCTCGGAAGCCTGCTCAGCAGCGGGTTCACGTCCGGCATGACGGATGCCGTCGCGGGCCTCCCGCCCGAGCAGGCCGAGGCCGCGAGCGACTCCGTGGGTGCCGCCCATGCCGTCGCCGCACACGCCGGCGGCGGCGCGGCCCGGCTCATCGGCGCCGCCGATCAGGCGTTCGTCGACGCGATGGCCACGACGGCGGCGATCGCCGCGGGCGTCGCGCTCCTGGGCGCCCTCATCGCGGCCGCCTTCCTGCCCGCGCGCGCCGGCGCGCGGGACGAGGCGCTGGGCCTGGAGCTGCCCGCGCCGGCGCCGGCGTGATCCGCGCTCCCGCCCTCCGGGTTGCCATGCAACCCGGAGAGCGGGACGATGTCCCGGCTCATCCCATCAGAGGAGGCAGCCGTGGCCGGAGTGGTATCGCGCGACTTCGACGCGCCGGACGAGACGCGGACGCCGGACAAGACGCAGGTGGACGTCGTGCGCATGGGCGCGACGACCGCCGCGCGGTTCGCGTTCGAGCCGGGGTGGCGGTGGTCGGAGTGCATCAAGCCCGTCGCCGGGACCGAGAGCTGCCAGGCTCGCCACGTCGGCGTCGTGCACGCCGGCCGGATGCACGTCGTGCACGACGACGGGACCGAGCTCGAGCTCGGACCGGGCCAGGCCTATGTCATCGAGCCCGGCCACGACGCGTGGGTCGTCGGCGACGAGCGGTTCGTCGGGTTCGAGTTCGAGGCGCGCGCCGCGGAGGAGTACGCCAAGGGCTGACGCGAACGTCACCTGGGCGCGATGCTGCGCCCGGAACCCGGTCGTCAGATCACGCGGGGCGCCAGTCGCGGAAGGCCCGCAGCAGGCCGCTGCGGAGCTCCTCGGACAGCTGGTCGGCCTCTACCCGGCCCACCGCGGCGATCGTGCGGCGCATCTGGTCCAGGTAGTCGCGACACGCCGCGCATTCGGCCAGGTGCTCGTCGAAGCGGTGGCGGTCGGGCTCGGCGAGCGCACCCTCGAGGTACTCGCTGACGACCTCGACCAGCTCCTGGCAGTGCATCTCGGGCATGGCGCACTGTCTCGCGAGCGGCGCCGGCGTTACAGCTACAGCAATCCGATCTCGCGCGCCCGGCCGACGGCCTGCTCGCGCGAGCGCGCACGCAGCTTGCCGTAGATGCTGCGCACGTGCGTCTTGACGGTGTTGACGGAGACGAACAGCTCTTCGCCGATCTCCCGGTTGGACAGCTCCGTGGGGAGCAGGCGCAGGACCGCGAGCTCGCTCTCGCTGAGATCGTCGGCCACGGTCATGGGCGCCGCCTGGCGCAGCTCGGTCCGCAGCTCGAGCTCGGCCAGCCGGCGCGCGACGCGTCCGGGATCGGGGCAGTCGTCGACGATGCGCCGCGCCTCACGGGCGAGCCGGCGGGCGTCGTCGCGCCGCCCGCGGGCCCAGGCCAGCCGGCCCAGCTCGACGAGCGCGGCGGCCTGCTCCAGCCGGCCGGCACCCCGGCGCGTGAGCTCCACCGCGCGCTCCAGCGCGGAGGCGGCCCGCTCGTACGCGCCGACGCGCTGGGCGATCTCCGCGCGCGCCAGCTCGCCCGCGAACGCCACGAAGTGCTCGTCGATCGCCCGATCGCGCGCGACCAGGGCATCCAGCCGCTCGAGCTCGGCGCCGGCCGTCGCGAGATCGCCGCGCTCCGCGGCCACGAGTGACAGGTGCCCGAGCGCGTACGCCGTGCCGAGGCCGTTCGCGTCGTCGGCCGCGAGATCGGCGGCCGCCGTGAACTCCTCCGACGCACCGTCCTCCCCGGCGGCGTGGGCGGTGACGCCGCGGACGAGCCGCGTGGTCGTCCGCCGGAACGCGGTGCCGGTCAGCAGGCCGCGATCGGCGACGTGCGCACGGGCGGCGCCGAGGTCACCCCGCTTGAACGCATGCAGCCCCTGCAGCACCGGCGCCCACTCGCGGACGGCCGGGAGCGCCTCGCGCTCCGCCCGCTCCAGCAGCGCCCGGGCCTGCACGAGCTCACCGCGGTCCATGGCCGTCCACAGCCGCGCGAGCCACAGCCTCTCGTCGGATACCAGGAGCGCAGGCGGCAGCTCGGCGAGCCAGGCGTCCACCGTGGCCAGCTCGCCGCGGTTGAACGCGGTGCTCCAGTGCTCGGCGACCAGCTCGGCGGCGAGCGCGTGCTCGCCGGCGGCGAGCGCGTGCCGGATCGCCTCGGCCCCGAGGCCCTGGGCGCGGTGCCAGGCCGCTGCCCGCCGGTGCAGCTCGGCCACCCCGTCGCCGTCGCCCAGCTCGTGTCGCAGCAGCTCGCCGAACAGGTGGTGGTAGCGCCACCAGCGCCGCCGGGCATCGAGCGGGACGACCAGGAGGTTGCGGCGGTCGAGCTCCTCCAGCCGGGTCGCGGACCCGGTCGAGCCGGTGACCGCATCGCAGAGGGGACCGGACATCCTGGCCAGCACCGAGGTCTCGAGCAGGAACCGGCGGACGTCCGGCTCCTGCGCGTCGAGGACCTCGCGCGCCAGGTACTCGAGCAGGGGCCGGTTGCCGGCGCCGAACGAGTCGAGCAGCGCCTCGACGTCGACGCCGCGGCGCAACGACAGCGCCGCGAGCTGCAAGCCGGCCGCCCAGCCCTCCGTCCGCGCCTGCAGCCGCGACAGCTGGGTCGCCTCGAGCTCGATGCCGAACCGGTCGTGCAGCAGGCTCGCCGCCTCCTGATCGTCGAGTCGCAGCTCGGGTGCGCGGACCTCGGTGACCTCGCCGCGTGCGCGCCAGCGGGCGAGCGGCAGGGGCGGATCGCCGCGCGTCGCCACGGCGAGGCGCAGCCGGGCGGGAAGCCGATCGATCAGGAACGCGAGCGAGCCGTGGACGGCGGGGTGGGTCACCGCGTGCAGGTCGTCGAGCACCAGCACCACCTCGGTGGGCAGCTCCGCCGCCTCGTTCACGAGCAGCGGGACGACCACGTCGAGCACGCGCCCGTGCGACGAGCGGAGCGCGCCGAGGGTCCGCTCGCCGAAGCCGGGGCTCACGGTGCGGATCGCGACGACCATGCAGGCCCAGAACCGCACCGGATCCGCGTCCTCCGGATCGAGCGACAGCCAGGCGAACCGACGGTCCTCGGCGGCGGACGCGACCCACTCGGCGAGCAGCGTCGTCTTCCCCGCGCCCGGCGGCGCCGAGACGAGGGCGAGCTTCGCGTGGCGATCCGCGCGCAGCAGGCCGACGAGATCGTCGCGCGCCACATGCCCCGGCCGGCGTTCGGGGACGTGGAACTTCGTGACGGCGAGCACGCCGTCCGGGGACCACGCCGCACTGGGATCGGCCATCGCGTCCGACCATACCGGCTCCGCTAGCCCGTGATCGGCTCCAGGTAGCACTCCAGCTCGGCCCGGACCTTCGAGCGTGCACGGTGGAGCAGCACGCGCTGGTTGCCCTCGCTCACGCCGAGGAGATCGCAGACCTCGTCGGCCTCCCACCCCTCCATGTCGCGCAGCACGATCACCTGCTGCTGGCGTGCAGGAAGCGCGCGGATCGCGCCGCGGATCAGCTCCATCGTCTCGCGGGCCGCGAGACGCTCCTCCGGCACCGACGCCCAGCTCTGCGGCGGCACCGCCCAGTGTCCAGGCCAGCGAGGATGGTCGTCGGGCAGGAACCGGGCGGGATCCACCGCGGCGCCGGGCTCGTCGGGCTCGGCGAGGCTGGAGAAGGGCACGCAGCGAGCCTCGCGCTCACCGCGCGTCTTGGCCCGGTTGACCACGATGCGCATGATCCAGGTCTTCAGCGACGAGCGTCCCTCGAACCGGTCCAGGCCGCTCAGGACGCCGACCCAGGCCTCCTGGACGACCTCCTCGGCGACCGACGGCGTGCGCACATGGCCGAGCGCCAGGTGCAGCATGAGCGATCCGTAGGTCTCGACGAGATCCATGAACGCGCGCTCGTCACCGGAGCGCAGGCGGGCGACGAGCAGCTCGTCCTCGGTGGGAACCAGCGACGGCTCGACCATGGGGAGACTCTCGGCCGGATCCGGTCCCGCGTCATCACCCGCGCGCGGATCACCCGGGTGATCCTGTAACGGGGTCCCTTCGACCGTGACTGGGCGACGTGCCTCTTCACGCCCCCAGGACGAGCGACCGCCGTCCCGCCACCGGCCGGACGTTCCCGGACATCGAGCTGCTCGACCACGCCGGCGACCGGCGAAGCCTCAGGGCGCTCGTGGCCGGCGACCCGGTGATCCTCCACTTCTACCGCGGCTGGTGGTGTCCGAAGGAGCAGGCGTTCTTCCGCCGCCTCGTGCGCCTACAGGATGACGTCGAGGTCGCCGGCGCACGGCTCGTCTCCGCGAGCGCCGACGCGCCCGAGGTCGCGGCCGCCCTGCGCGCCGGGCTCGGCGCGCGCTGGACCTTCCTCTCCGACGCCGACCACAGCGTGCAGGAGGAGCTGGGACTGCGAGAGACGACCGACACGGTCCACCACCCCTACCTGCCGGCCGTGTTCACCCTCTTCCCCGACCTCACGATCCACCGCTCCTATGACGGCGACCGGTACTGGGGGCAGCCGACGGACGAGGAGCTGCGCCAGGACATGCGCGACATCGCGCGCGCGATCCGGCCGGACCGGGAAGCGCAGGCCCGGGACCGCTTCACTGCGCGGTGAGGCCGCCGTCGACCGTCCAGAGCGCGCCGGTCACGTAGGCGGCCTCGTCCGACGCGAGGAACGCGATCACGGCCGCGACCTCGTGCGGCTGTGCGGGGCGCCCGAGCGGGATGCGCGCGGCCATCTCCTGCCGCGCCCCGTCGTCCTCGAGCCACCAGTGGTTCATCGGCGTCTCCGTGATCCCCGGCAGCACGCCGTTGACGCGGATGCCGTGCGGGGCGAAGTCGATCGCCGCCACGCGCACCAGCCCGGCGACGCCGGCCTTCGACGCCGAGTACGCGTCCAGCCCGGGCGCGATGCCGTAGTGACCGGCCGGGGAGCCGGTGCACACGATCGCTCCCCCGTCGCCGGGCAGCAGCGCACGCGAGCCGTGCTTGAGGGTGAGGAAGGCGCCCGTGAGGTTCACGTCGACGGTGCGTTTCCAGGTTGCGAGCGCGAGCCGGTCGGCGCGGTCGTCGTGCCCGGTCAGCTGCGTCGCGGCGTTGGCGATCACGACGTCGAGTCCTCCCCACGCCGCGCACGCCTCCGCGAAGGCGCGCTCCACGGCCTCCTCGTCGGCGACGTCGGCCTCGAGCGCCAGCGCCGCCGCGCCGAGCGCGCTCGCCACTGCCGCTGCGGCGTCGCCGTCGACGTCGAGCACCCCGACCCGCGCCCCCTCGGCGGCCAGGCGTTCGGCGGTGGCCCGTCCGATCCCGCTCGCCGCCCCCGTGACGAGCGCCCGTCGTCCCTCGAACCGGCGGTCCATCGGCCGACCCTCGCGCACGCGCGCTCGGCGCGTCAACCGCGTCAGGCCAGGTGCGCGCTGCCGAACGGGGCGCTGAACGCGCGGCACCAGATCACGAGCGTGCGGCCGCTCACACGGACGCTCGCCGGGATCGCGTACTGCTGATCGCCGCGGTTGCCCTTCAGGGCGCCGAGATCGACGTTCCCCGGCGCGCCGCCGTCGGCGGAGTCGCCGGGCACCAGCCGGACGCGCAGATCGGGGCCGGGCGACGTCGCGAATCCCGTGAGGGTCACGAAGCGGCGGCCGTCGGCGAGGCGCACGACCGCCGCCGTCCCGTCCGTGGCGTGCTCGTGGGAGTGGAAGCGCGCACGGAGCAGCTCGACGTCGCGGGCCGGCTCGCGCCGGTCGGGCGCGGTTGCCTCGGCGGCCGGGACCGCCATGACGACCTGCTCGTCGACGACACGGTCGCGCAGCGTCGTCGCCCCGAGATAGGCGCCGATCACGGCGGCGGTCAGGAGGTAGCCGAGCGCCACCGGCACGCGGACCAGCCTGGATCGGCGGGCGATCAGCAGGCAGCCGGCGGCGGCCAACGCGAGCCACGCGGCCGTCAAGGCCATGGAGACGCGGAAGTCGTCGGAGATCCAGCCTCCGGCGACCCAGACGCCGAAGGCGACGACGGCCGCCGTGGCGAGGAGCGATGCGAACCGGAGCAGGAGCATGCTCCGTCAGTCGCGAAAGCCCGCGATTCGTTACGGCGGCGTCCGCGAGGATCGGCCGCGTCAGGCGTCGAACGCGCTCAGGACCTCGTCCCGGAGGAGGCGCTGCCGGCCGACGTCGAGCGCGCGATGGCCGTACACGCGCTGGTGGAGCTCGCCGGGCTTGCGGGCGCCGCGGCGGCCGTGCGCGAGCGCGAGGTTGTCGAACACGGCGACGCGGCCGGGCCCGATCCGGATCCCGATCTCGACGACGCCGACGTCGAGTCCGTGCGAGCGGAGGAACTCGACCTCGGCGGTGAGCGTGCGGAACTCGGTGCCGCAGAGGAAGTCCGGCACGACCTTGACGCTCGGGAGGCGCGGCGTGCGGCCGTCGGCTCCCTCGACGATCCGCGCGAGGCTCCCCTCCGTGTAGCCGTCGGCATCGGCCCAGGCGCCGTGGGTGTGCCCGTAGGCGACGAGTCGTGCGCGCAGCCGGTCCTCGCCGGGCCAGGACCGCTGCCGCAGCAGCGCGGCGAGCGGGACGAGCCGCGTGATCGCCGTGCTGGGCGGCGTGCCCTCCGGGATGTGCAGTGCCGTGTAGCGCGCGACGTCGCTCGGACCGACCGGGTTCACCGGCAGGCCGAAGTCGAAGTGCAGGGTCTGGAAGTCACGGCTCGGCGGACCGCCGGCGGGTGGGATGACGTAGTCGCCGATGACCTCGAGCGGTGGGAACCGGGCGTCGGCGGGGCGGGCCTCAAGCACCGCTCGCGCAGCCGCGAACGCCGCGTCGACCGTGGTGAACGGGCCGGGGAGGGTCGCGAAGCCCGATGCGACCAGCGCCTCGGGCGCGGCGACGGCATCCGAGAGCTCGGGCACGGGCCCGCCATCCTACGCGTCCACGCCCGTGCCTTCGACGCGGGCGTGCCGGCGCGGGAGGCGGCGCGCGACATCGATCTCTCCGGCTATGCGGAGTGGTCGGATCCCGAGCGGATCGTCACCACGGTCGATGCGGTCTACCGCGAGCGTGCCGGCGACCGGGCCGAGCCGGATCGGCTCGCCTTGATCGCGGCGACGGTCGAGCGTCAGGGGACCTAGTTCGGGGTGCTCCCCGACGCGGTGTCATACCGCCCGCCATACGGTCGTGCCATGGACGGGCGGACGTACGAGAGGGGTTGACGATCCATGGCGCTTTCACCTGCGTCGAGAGCTCGCTGGACGCTCGGCATCACAGGAGCGGCACTGTTCATGACCGCGCTCGACAGTCTCGTGGTCGGAGTCGCGCTGCACTCCATCCGGCTCGATCTCGGGGGCTCGCTCGAGGCCCTGGAGTGGACGGTCAACGGCTAGTCCAGGGCCCGTGCTCCGATGCTCCCTCTGCGGCTGTTCGGCTCGCGGGCGTTCAACGCGGCGAACGGGCTCTCGTTCGCGATGTTCTTCGGGGCCTTCGGCGCGATCTTCCTCATGAGCCGGTACGTCGAGCTGATCGGCCCGTTCGCGATCACCGGCGCCGGCATGGCGCTCGTGTTCCCGACCGCGCCCGAGGCGGTGCTCGCCGCGGTCCGGCCGCAGGACGCCGGCAAGGCGTCCGGGGCGACGAACGCCATCCGGGAGACCGGTGCCGTCCTCGGCGTCGCCATGCTCGCCTCCGTGTTCGCCGCCAACGGCGGCTACGAGAGCCCGCAGGCGTTCGCCGACGGCGTCGCCGCGGCGCTCCCGGTCGCCGTCGTCGTGCTCGCCCTGGGCGCTGCGCTGGCGCTGCTCACGCCGCGGCGGTCGTCGGCCCACGCGGCGGACGAGGCAGCGGGCGCGCTCGAGCCGGCGCCCGCCGCCGCCTGAGGCCCCGCGCGTCGATGTCGCCCGCGGCCCCTTGATCGCCAAGCGGCGACAGTGAGAGGGTCTGCGCGATGGGCGACCGCAGCGTGGAAGAGGTTCGCGTCGCCATGGCGCTCAACGGCGGCGTGAGCCTCGCGATCTGGATGGGCGGCAGCGCCGTCGAGATCGACTGCGCCCGCCGGGCGGACCTCGGTCCCGAGGTGATCGAGGGCTTCCCGACCCGTTCCGTGTACGCCGCCATCTGCGGGGCACTGGATCGCCGCCTCGTCGTCGACGTGATGAGCGGCTCGAGCGCCGGCGGGATCAACGGCGCGCTGCTGGCGGCGGCGAGCGTCGGGAGACGTCGCCTTCACCCGGACTACCTGCGCACGCGCTGGCTCGAGCTCGGCGACGCGTCCCGCCTGCTCCATCCGCTGACCCTCGGCGACCCGTTCTCGCTGATGAGCGGCGTCTACTTCCACACCGAGCTCCTGCGGACGTTCGACGCGATCCGGTGGGAGGACCGCACCGAGGTCGATCCCGAACCGCTCAACGCCCCGGCGGTCGAGCCGCCCGTGCTGGAGCCCCCGCCCTTCCTCGACGTCACGACGACCGACGTGGCGGGCGCCGGGCGGCGTTTCGCCGACGTCTGGGGCGGGGAGATCACGGCGCTCGAGTACCGTGCGCGCTTCCGCTTCCGCGAGAACTCGCACTACACCGCGGGGAAGCTCGCGGCCGCCGCGCGCTCGTCTGCCTCGTTCCCACTCGCCTTCGAGCCGTTCAAGGTGGACGAGCCGGGAGCGATGGCCCTGGCGGGGTTCACCGAGGAGCGCTCGGTCATCGACGGCGGCCTGCTGGACAACGCACCGATCGCGGCGGCGATCGACCTGATCAAGGCCCGGCCCGCACGGGGCTACGTGAAGCGCTACCTGTGCTACGTCAACGGCGAGCCCAAGGACGTCACCGAGCCGCTTCCGGAGGACGAGCACGACCCCGAGGCGAAGTTCGAGCCGCGCCTGCCGCGCGTGCTGGCCAACGTCCTCGGGATCCCCCGCAAGGCACCGTTCGCCGACCAGCTCAAGGCGCTCGAGGACGCGAGCTGGCGCGGAGAGCCGACCTACGCGGCGGAGCTCGCCCTGCTCCGGCTCGACCTCGCAACGCTCCAGGAGGCCGCGGCCGCGCTGCTCGGCGTCTACCGCGACCGCCGCCGGCTCGTCTCCCTGCGCGAGCTCATCGCCGCCCCCGCACGGAAGGTGTGGGATGCGCTGGGTACGGAGTACGAGCTGCCGTGGATCCCGCAGACCCTGCACCCGCCGGCGCCGGGGGAATGGGGTTGGGGAGTGCAAGCGGCGCGCCGCGTGCACCACCTGGCGATCGACCTCATCCGCGAGGCGCTCCGCACGCGCCCAGCCGAGGATCACGCCGCCCTGCTCGCGGCACGCGCGGCGATCGACGACACGGTCACCGTCTCGGAGGCCCGGCGACGGGAGGCCCTCGGCGACGAGCGGATCAAGGAGCCGCTGCAGGCCATCGCCGACGGCGCCGACCCCGCCGCGGCGATGAGCCGGCTCTCCGCGACGCTGCCCTGGGACGAGGGCGCGCTGCGCCGGGAGGTGGTCGCGACGGCGCAGACGATGTTCGCCGTGCGGCGCCAACTTGACGCCCGGCCGGGCTCGGTCATCGGCGCGGCGCTCTTCGGCCCGAGCTGGGAGGGCCCGGACCTCACCGACGACATGGTCGAGCGGTTCCTCGAGCGGGTGCTCGGCATCGAGGTCGTCCGGCGCGCGTTCGCGATGGAGCGCGACATCGACGACGGCCAGCGGATCGCCTTCGCGCAGCTCACCCCCTCCAGCCCTTGCCCGCTGCTCGACGAGAAGCCGGTGACCGAGCCCGGTGACTGGACCCCCGAGTCGAAGCTGACCGGGATACGGCTGGCGCACTTCGCCGCGTTCCATCGCCGATCATGGCGGGCCAACGACTACCTGTGGGGTCGCATGGACGGCGCTGCGCGGGTGGTGGCGATGCTGCTCGACGCAGGGCGTGCGAGGGACGTCGCCGACCAGGAGCCCTGGGTCCGGCTCGCGCATGCGCTCGTTCCCGATGCTCCCGACGGCGAGCGCTGGGAAGGGGAGGGCGCGTTCGTCGCGGAGCTCCACCGGCTCGCCCACGAGGCATTGGCAGACGCCGGCGCCGCGGGGTCCGAGCCGGCGGGTGCCGACGATCTCCGGTCACGCGTCGCCGCGATGCTGAGGTTCGATCTGCTCGAGTGTCCCGAGTGGGCGGCGCGGGGCTCGCTCACGCGCGTCATGTGCATCCGTGCGGCGCAGCTCGAGGTGCTGGCGCACGAGCTCCCGTCGCTGATCGAGGAGGCCGACGCCGACGCCCGCGGCGGTGCTTCGAGCCGGCCGCTCGAGCTTCCACCCGAGCCGGAGCTCCTCGGGGAGGCGGTCGCGCGGATGCGCCGCCAGACGACTCCGCTGCCGGTCCAGCTCGCACGCGACGACCCCCAGGAGATCGTCAGCAACCTCGCGCTCCGCACGATGAGCCGCAGTGCGCTCGTCTCCCTGGCCCTGCTCAGAGGCAGCACGCTGCCGCTGATGCAGCCGCTGCAGGTGTTGCGGGCCCTGTTCCTGGCGATCGCCGGGCTCGTGGCGGGCAACATCTGGAATCGCGCCGCGGTGCTGCTCGCGTTCATCTCCGCCGAGCTCTACCTGGCCGCGCGTGCGGTGGCCGTCGAAGCGAGCTCGTCCGACGTCGAGCGCCTGTCCTGGAACGGCTTCGTGCTCACGCTGGTCGCCGTGTTCCTGATCGCGGGCGTCGCGGTCGTCCCGATCCTGCGCGCGTGGGGACGGCGCACGGGCAACGGCTGGCTCCACGCCGTGGTCGCCGGGCTCCTGCTCGCGGGAACTGGCGTGAGCGCGGTGTTCGCAGCGGTCCAGGGCACCCCCTCGTGGGCCGATGCCCTCGTGGCCGGCAGCTTCGACCCGCCCGCTGCGGTGTTCTGGATCCCGTTCCTGCTCGTGCTGGGCACCGTGCCGAAGTTCCTGCCCCGGACGCTCGGCCGTATCCCGGTGCTGCGCGCGCCATGGCACCCGGTCGTAGGTCCGGTGCTCGCCGTCGCCGGCTCGGCGGTGGTGGGCGGATGGTCGGCGGTCGAGCTGCTCGACGGCGACGCCGCCTGGTGGGTGCTCGTCGGCTTGACCGCGGCCGTGGTGCCCATCGCGGTGTACGTGATGCTCCCGGGGCGGGCCGTGCGGCCGCGACGTGTCCGCTCCAGCGGCCAGCATGGGAGGGCGGTCCGGCGCCAGCAGCCGGCCCTGGAACCCCTCGTCCACTCGACGCCGTCGGCGTGGCGGGAGCAGGCGCTCGCGCACGTCGCCGACCTGCAGCGTCTGACCGCTGTCTACCGCGCGGCAGGTGCCGTCTCCGACGATCGCATGGCGGAGTTGCAGCAGCATCTCTACGTCGCGAGGAAGGCCGCCCGCGGTGACCGCAAGGGCGGCACGTGGCGGCGGCTCGTCACCGCGCTGGCCGGAGCCGAGGAGGAGCGTGTCGCGCGGGCCGTCGATGCGGTCGACCTGGCGCTCCTGCGCGTCGCTCCCGACGAGCACCTGACCGCGGAGATGCCGCGCATCGTCGAGCACGCACAGCGGAGCCTGTCGCCAGACGACCCGCGCAGGATCGAGTTGGAGGCGCTGGCGGGCCGCGCCGGGGCGTTCCGGTTCGACGCGATCGCGCGCGATCGGATCGCCGCGACCAGCGCGGCCGCGAAGCTCGCCGACCGGCGCCAGGCGGCGCGCTGGCGCAGCTTCCACAGGATCGCGCTGGGCAGCGCCGCTGCCCTCGCTGCCCTCGCGGTCGCGCTCGCGGTCCTGGGGTTCAGCCGACCCTCCGTGCTGCCGCTCTGCTTCGCGACGTTCGACCGGATCGCCTGCCCCTCGAGCAGCGCCGCGACCACGCCCGCGATGGACGCCGACGCGGGAATCCGTGCCGTCGCGGAGCCCGGGGACATCGCGCTCGTCGAGCTGCTCGGCCTGATCGCCGGCGCGCTCGGCGCGGCCGTGGGCGTCCGCAGGCTCCGCGGGACCTCGGTCCCGACCCGTGTTGCGATCGCGCTCGCGGTCCTGAAGCCTCCGGCGGGCGCGCTGACGGCGGTGCTCGGCCTGCTCCTGATGCGCGGCGACTTCATCCCCGGCTTCGGCGGTCTCGACACGTCCGGCCAGATCCTCGCCTGGGCCATCGTCTTCGGCTACGCGCAACTGCTCTTCACGCAGCTGGTCGACATGCGCGCGACCACGTTGTCCGACCTCCACGTCGACCTCGATCGCACCCCGCGGGCCCCGCGACGCTTCGGCGAGCCGCACGCTCCCCCGGGCGCACGGGCGATCACGACGACGCATCTCAACGCGGCGCTCAAGGAGTCGGTGCCGGCCGCGCTCCGCCAGGCGCTCTCCGGACCGGTGCTCACGAACTACCGCGGCTGGGTCGCAGTCCGCGTCCATGGGCCGGAGGGCCGGCTGGCGGAGACGGAGGATCGACGCGTGACCGTCGTTCCCGGCAGGCCGTACTCCCTCGGCATCGCGATCGGGCCCGAGCGGCAGGACGACGGCGCGCTCGCACTGCGCATCACCGAGGGCAGCGACGCGCTCACGGCGACGTTCGCCATCTCGATCAAGAGCGACGACCCGGGCCTCGAGTACGACGACGTCACGGCCACGATCGAGACGACCGGCGGGCGCTGGGACACGGCGATCCCGCTCTCGATCACGCAGAACCTGCCGCAGCGCTGGCTCTGGGTCCGCGTATCACAGCGCGACCGCCTCGTGCTGCAATGCGAGCTGCGCATCGACACGGCCTCGACGGCGACCACGCGATGAGCATGACCGGCGACGACCGGCAGGCGCTCGTGACGATCACGTTCCTCGAGGAGACGCCACTGACGGTCGAGTTCAAGTTCCTGGCAGGGGATCCGGTCGAGCCCGTCGTCATCGACGCCGGGAAGGAGCAGGCGCTCAGAACCGCGTGGACACGCGCGGGCGAGCTCCTCGACAACCTCGCAGACGCGATCGAGGATCTCGGCGAGGCGGGCGGCGACCGCGCCCTCGACCCCGCCGAGCTCTGGAAGCCGCTCCAGAAGCTCGCCCTCGGGGCATTCTCGCTGGGTACGCGGCTCACGAACGACGACCAGGCGACGTTCGGCGCGGTACGGGACGCGGCGTACAAGTCGTGGGAGGCGTGGGCGGCGCCGGAGTGGCGCGACCCGTTCGACCTGCCGAGGATCGACGTCTACGCCAATCGCCTGTCGTTCCCGGTGGAGGTGATCCCGCTCTTCGCCGGCCCGTCCACGCGCTTCCCGGAGCCGATCGACAACGTCGACGACCTCATGCGGACGGGCGAGGCGTTCGCAGGCTTCAGCACCCTCGTCCGGCGCCTGCCCTACCGCGGGCCTCCGGATCCGGTGGTCCTTCCGAACGATCCGAAACTGCCGATCCAGTACTTCCGCTACATCGGCGCTCCGACGCGGCGCTTCGCGAGGCGCAAGCACCTGGACTCGGGCTTCGCCGCCGAGCAGAAGTTCCTGACGTCGCTTCAGCACGTGGACGTCGACGGTCCGTGGCCGGGCGAACGGATGGACGAGGACGCCGTCCGCGAGGGACTCGTCGCGGCGCTCTACGATCCCGGCTGCGGGCTGCTTCGGGGCGGTGCCGGCAGCGGCAAGGTCGCCGCCCTCGCACACTTCTCGTGCCACTGCGAGACCACGGACCGCGACAGCGACGACTTCGAGCTCATCCTGTCGACGCCCGACGGCGACGAACGCGCCGTGACGCTGGGCGAGCTCAAGGGTGGATACGTCCTGCAAGGCGGGCCGCTGAGCGAGGACGAGCGACGGCGGGCCCGCGTGCCGATCGTTCTCAACGCATGCGGCTCGTCAGCGATCGACCCGCAGTCCGCCCAGTCATTCCACGAGTGGTTCCTCAAGAGCGGCCACCCGACGTTCGTCGGGACACAGGCCGCGGTGCCCGATCGGTTCGCCGCGCAGTTCGCCGAGTGGATGTACCGGTTCCTCCTCGGGGGAAGCACGCTCGGGGAGTCGCTGCTGCTGGCGCGCCGCAAGATGCTCGAGACCGGATGGGGTCCGCTCGGACTGCTCTACGCGCTGCACGGCAACGACCACGTCGCCGTCAAGGACCCGAGGGTCTTGGACGTCCCTCCCGCCTGACGTCAGGGCTTCTTCCTTGCTGCGCGGACCATCACCCCGTCCGCGAAGAAGCCGAACAGCACGCCGATGAACGCGGCCGAGACGGCGACCGCCTCCTTGTTGTCTGCGACGAAGTCGATCCGGTTCCATCCGCTCATCGGCACGGACAGCGCCCAGATCGCGAACGCGAGCGCGCCGAGGACGGCGGCCGCCCAGGTCGGGCCTTCGATCGGGTCGCCGGTGGCAAACGCAGCGAGGATCACGAACAGGAACGTGGCGACGACGGTCGCCACGAGGAGCACCATCGACGGCTTGCTGTCGGCAGCCGACGTGAGGGCGGTCACCGCGGCGACATAGATCGCGAGGATGTCGCCGGGGATCCAGCGCGTCAGCCGGTCAACCGCCGCGGCGAGCCTGTCCGATCCTGGTGCCGCGGCAGGCGCTCCGCGCCGGCGGCTGCGCCGGGCAGTCGTCCCAGCCGTCGGCGCCGGCGCCATTGCCTCGGCGCCGATCCTCCATACGCTCATGTTGCCCTCGTTGGGTCGGCTTTGGTCGACCCTAGTGGGGATCGGCGAACCGGGCAACGGGCAACGGCGGCCTTCGAAGCCGCGCGCCCCTGGCTGAGGTCGACCCCCGCCTGTCAGGCGGAGCTGGTGCCGGCAGCGCGCACATGTGTGCGACCTGACATCGCGGGGCGTCCATGCGCGTAGCCGAGCCTGGACGCGCTCAGCTGTCCCGAGCGACGAGTGCATTGGCGCAACGGCCGCCGCGAGTTCATTTACCGAAAAGGGGTAGTCGGCCGCGGGTACCGTCACGGCCGACCGGCACCGCACGCGGCCGTCCACATGGTCGCGCGGCGGAGCGGCCGGCGCGAAGATCTGGGGGCCGCACTGCCTCTATCGGAGGAAGCCAGCTCCATGCGCGCCTCGAGGTCGCTCCCCGCAATCGCCTTCGTCCTTGTCGTCTTGCTTCTGCCAGTCGCTGCGCCATCTGAGGCGGCCACCTGCGGCGACCGGGATCCCGCCACCCAGCTGCCGCGCAAGGCGACGCTAACGCTCGACGAGGACAGCGTCGCGACGATCGCCTACGGCCGCGACATGGACGATCAGACGCTCCTCCTCCGCTTCCGGGCGGCAGGGTGCACGTTCGGCAGCGACCAGGCGGCCCCGGCGGTCGACCTTCTGCCGAAGCAGGGCGAGGAAGAGCTGCCGGGCGGGACGGTCTCGCTCCTCCGGTCGCGCCGCGACGGGTCCGAGTTTGCCGTGCGGCTCGCTGTCAACCCCGCTCGCTTCGACCCCGGCACGTACGGCGGATTCGTCGAGCTGAGCGCACCGGACGTGGCGACGACGCGCACACCCGTGACCATCAGCCGGTCTGAGGACAAGGTCACGTGGCCTGTCGGGATGGGCGTGATCGGCGGGCTCGCCGGCTTGCTCTGGCTGTGGCTGCTCAGCATTGCCAAGGGAGCGCTCCTGGGTCGTGTCAGCGTTCTGCACTACTTCGGCGTCTTCGTAGCCGCCGCGGTGGCCGGAGTCGTCTCCGTGTTCGCCCAGTACCTCGACCAGGAGGTGTGGAGCGTCGGGGAGAACGGCCTCGCTGCGCTGACCGCGGCCTTCACCGGTGCGTCGACCGGCGCAATGATCACCATGATCGGCGTCCTCTGGAAGCCCGACGGACAGCCCGCCGCCGCGGAGGGCGGCGCGGGTGGTGCCAAGGCCACCGCCGTGGTCGCGGACCCCCGACCCGCGCAGGCGCACGGTAAGCCGGCCGCCACACGCGGCGGCCGGTTCCCGCGTGATCGCGGGCGGCCCAAGGAGTCCGCGCCCGGCACCCCACCGGGGGACCCCCTCGAGGCCCCCGAGGACGGCCCGAACGCGAGGTAGCCGACCTTCGCGGCCGAATCGGTGAGACCAGGCAGCTCGACGACAAGCAACGGGTTTCACGGCCGGTTCCACACGGCCGCGGTCCAGGAGGTTCCGGGGGTGAGCGACGGGACTTGAACTCGCGGCCGCCGGGACCACAACCCGAGCAGGCGGGTGTCGCTAGGCGTCGATTCCGACTGTCAGGCGGGCTCTGGCGCCTTTGAACTGCTCTCGGTCCCGCTCACTTTGGACCCCGCGTTGGACCCCGTCGGCGGCGCATCCGACGGGCCGGATCCGCCGGCACCGTCGAGGTCCCCGTTTCGGGGTGGACTCGGTGATCTGCCCCCGAGTCGGCGTAGTCGGTTTCTCAGTCGTCCGGTCTTCGCAGGACGCTGAGACATGCGTCGTCGCTATCCGCCTGAGGTCGTCGTCAACTCCTGGAACCCGCTCGCGCTGGCAGCGGGCGCGCTCGAGCCGGCGCCCGCCGCCGCCTGAGGCTCCAGCGGCAGCGGGCCCGCCGGCGCCCGCTGCCGCTGCCTTCCCGGCGCCTCACCGCACCGTGGCGACCACCCGCTGGTAGCTGGTCAGCGCCGGGGCTCCGTCGTCCGTGACCTCCAGGATCAGGTGGATCGTCTGTCCCGGCTGGGCGTCGCCGGGCACGGTCAGCGTGGCACTGCCCCTGCTCCTCGACCGGTGGACGATGTCCGACACCGCCACGTCCCCCTCGTAGCTGCCCGCCTCCCGGTACTGCCACCAGCCCGCGGTCACGGCGTCGCCGTCCGGGTCCGACACGCGCGTATGGAGGCGGACGGCCTCGCCGGGAGCGACGTCGATGTCGAGGCCGCCGAGCACCTTCGCCGCGGGCTCGTGGTTGGCCCATCGCCGGTGGGGGGTGACGGTCCACTGCATCCTGGCCGCGAAGTCGTTCATCATCGCGGAGAACCAGCGGGCGGTCTTGTAGTCGTCCGGCTGCTCGCCGGAGGGAGCGGCGTCGACCGCGAGGTCGCTCGAGTAGTGCCTCGGGTTGTCCGGCGTCGGCTCGGCGCGGCTGCCCCACCCGCCCCAGGTCGCGTCCTCGTGGTTGCGCAGCCCGTTGTCGATCAGGATCGCCCAGTTCGACGAGTCGCCCTCGGAGATCCAGCTCCCCTTCGGGCGCGGCTCGATCCAGACGACGTAGCCCATCGCGCGGAGCTCGTCGGCCGTGTAGCCGAAGAGGCCGAAGTAGTCCTCGCGATCGCCCGGCGACATCTGCCGCCCGTCTCCCCAGACGCGGTACAGCGCGCCCATCGGACCGACGGAGCTGATGTTCGCCGACATCCACTCCGGCTGCAGGTAGTGCTGATCCTCCGGCAGGACGGTCCTGAACGCGAAGTAGCCCCAGGTGGTGGTCGCGAGGTCCCGGACCTCGACCTCGGGCCAGTGCGGCGAGATGTAGTCGCGGTACGTGTCGTCCTGCGCGCTGAACTGCGTGATGATCGCCTTGTCGCTCACCTTCCGGTAGATCGCGGGCCACGCGCGGGTCCCCTTGTAGCGGTCCTCGATCGACATGAGCGCGCGGGCGATCGTGTTGGGGCCGCCCCACGCCTGCAGCACGACGCGCCCGGGCCTGTGGTCCAGGAGCACCCGCTCGATCAGCCGCGACCCGGGCGTCTCCTCGGCGGTGTCGCCCTCGAACTCGATGTTCCCGACGCGGTACTTCGAGCGCAGGGAGCGCGGCGCGGGATAGCGGCGATCGTGCCTCCGCAGGTTGGGATAGGCCTGCTCGTACGCGTCGAGCGCGTCCTCGATGTGCGACTGCCCCGGCTTCCACCGCCATTCGGTCCGAGGTTCGTCGTAGCCCCGGTCCTCGTGGAAGTACGTCGTCCCGTTGCCGTCGCCCGACCAGTGGTGCCGGCTGGCCGAGTAGACGAGGCCCTCGATCCTGATCTCGTTGCTGTAGAGCAGCAGGTGCAGCATCGAGTTGAGGTCGTCGAGCTCCGGATCGGTCGTCACGATGGTCCGCGGCTGCGCACGCTCGTGGAACGAGGCGGACCGGTCGCCCGCGGCGAGCGCCGGGCCGGAGCACGCGGCCGCCACCAGTGAGGCGGCGAGCGCGATCGTCGTCGCCCGGACGGCCCGGCGAACCGTCCGGGGGAGTTCCGCTTGAACTGGCATTCCCATCCTCCCAGGGATCGTCAGGAGTTCTTGGCGAAGACGCCGAACTGGTCGGCGTTCTCCTTGTTGACGAGCTCGCAGTCGATCGACTGCTTCTCGGGCTGGCCGGTCTCGCCGTCGGTGATCATCTTGTCGGCCTGCTCGACCGCCATCTCGGCGATCAGCGCGGCCGGCTGCAGCACCGTGGCGACCATCTGGTCCTTCTTGATGGCCGAGATCGCGTCGGGGCTGCCGTCGAAGCCGACGACCTTGACCTTGTCGATCAGGCCCGCCGACTTGAGCGCTGCGACCGCGCCGAGCGCCATGGTGTCGTTGCCCGCGATCACGCCGTCGATGTCGCGGTTGCGCTGCAGGATCGTCTCCATCTTGGTGAAGGCCTCCTGCTGGTCCCAGTTGGCGCTCTGCTGGGCGACCTTCTTGAGGTCGGGGTACTGCGAGAGGACGTCCTTGTAGCCCTGCGAGCGCACGCCGGCGTTCGTGTCGGACTCCTTGCCGAGCAGCTCGACGTACTTGCCCTTGCCGTCGAGCGACTTCACGAACTCCTGCGCGCCGAGCTGCGCGCCCTGGGAGTTGTTGGAGACGATCTGCGCGGCGGCGATGCCCGTCTCGTTGATCTCGCGGTCGATCAGGAAGACGGGGACGCCCGCTTCCTTCGCCTTGCGGACCGGTCCGATCGAGGCGTCGGCGCCGGCGTTGTCGAGGATGATCGCCTTGGCCTTGCGCGAGATCGCGGCGTCGATCAGCTCGCTCTGCTTGTTGGGGTCGTCGTCGTGCGACGCGACCGACGTCTCGTAGCCGAGCTCCTCGGCCTTGGCCTTGGCCGCGTCGGCCTCGGCCTTGAAGAAGGGGTTCTCGACCGGCGGCGTGATGATGGCGATGAGACCACCGGCCTCGCCGCCTCCGCCGGCGGCAGGGGTCGAGCTCGCCTCCTCGTCGTCGCCGCCGCAGGCGCCGGCCGCCAGGGCCAGCGTTGCGGCAAGGGCCATCAGGACAAGCCGGATGGGCTTGACGTGGGTGTGCATGAGGTTCTCCTCCCGGATGTGGTGCGTTTGGTGAAGTCGCGCGGCGGATCAGGTCGCCGCAGGGGTCCTCGGAGTGGTGCTTTCGGCCACCTGCGCGGCGGCCGCTGCCGCCGCGCCGCGGCGCTGGATGCGCTGCTGGCTCTGGTCGAGGATCACGGCGAGCACGATCACCGCGCCCTTGATCACGATCTGCCAGAACGTCGAGACGCCGACGATCACGAGGCCGTCGGCCAGGAAGCCGATGACGAAGGCGCCGATCAGGGCGCCGCGGACCGCGCCGCGCCCGCCGGACAGGGACGCGCCGCCGATGACCACCGCGGCGATCGCGTTGAGCTCGAACGTCTCCCCCGCCTGCGGCGCCGCCGACGTCAGCTCGGACGCGATGATCAGCCCGGCCATGGCCGCGCACGCGCCGGAGATCATGTAGACGCGCCGCTTGACCTTGTTGACCTGCACGCCGGCCAGCTCGGCGGCCCGCTCGTTGCCGCCGATCGCGTAGACCCAGCGGCCGAACGGCGCGCGCTTGGTCAGGAAGATCGCGGCCACGGCGAACAGCACCATCAGCCAGATCGAGGTCGGGATCGTCAGGATCTCGCCGCTGCCCAGGAAGTCGAAGCCGGTGTTGCCGAGCTCCGGGCTCCCGCCGAGGTTCGGGTAGGTCTCGCCGTTGGAGATGAGCAGGGCGACGCCGCGAGCGACGTAGAGCATGCCCAGCGTGGCGATGAACGGCGCGACGCCGAACCGCGTGACGATCGTGCCGTTGATGGCACCGACGGCGGCGCCGACGGCGAGCACGATGATCACGACGGCCCAGACGGGCGGGAACAGCGTGACGTTGAGGAAGCCGACCGTCAGGCCTTCGAGCAGGACGCCGGCGACGATGCCGGCGAGACCGACGATCGAGCCGACGGAGAGGTCGATGCCGCCGGTGAGGATCACCATCAGCATGCCGATCGCGAGCAGCGCGTTGATCGCGACGTGCCGCGTCATGGTGACGAGGTTGTCGTAGGTCAGGTAGGAGTCCGAGAGCAGCGAGAAGACGATGATCAGGACGATCAGGGCGATGAACGCGCGCAGCTCGAGGATCAGGTTGACGAGCCGCAGCCGGCCGGTTCCGGTGGCGGGCGGCTCGCCCGTCGCCGTGGCGGGCACGCTGGGCGATGCGGTGCTCATGGCGTCCCCCCCGCCGTCGCGTGCGTCACGCCTTCGGACGCCGCCATGATGTCCTCCCTCGTTGCCGTTCCCCGGCGGAACTCCTGGATCACGCGTCCCTTGCTCATGACGAGCAGCCGGTCCGGGACGTGCACGGCCTCCTCGAGCTCGGAGGTGGCGAAGACGATGCCCAGGCCGCGCTTGGCCTGGCGGGTCATCAGGTCGAAGATGTCGGCCTTCGCGCCGACGTCGACGCCACGGGTGGGCTCGTCGAGGAGCAGCACCCGGGGCTCGGTCAGCAGGGCCTTGCCGAGCACCACCTTCTGCTGGTTGCCGCCGCTCAACGAGCCGATCGGCGCCTGCGCGCTCTCCGTCCTGACCGTCACCGCCTCGACCATGCGATCCACGGCGGTGCGCTCGAGCCCCTGCCGGACCGAGAACCGGCGGACGAACCGCCCGAGGCTCGCCAGCGTCAGGTTCTGCCCGACGGACATGGACTGGACCAGCCCGTCGCGCTGGCGGTCCTCGGGCACGAGCGCGACGCCTGCGGCAAGGCGCTCGGCGATGCTCAGCCCGTCGAGCGGCTGCCCGCCGAGCCGCACGTGACCGCTGACGGGCCGCAACCGGCCGGCGAGCGACTCGAGGAGCTCGGTGCGCCCGGCGCCCATCAGCCCGTAGAGGCCCACGATCTCGCCCGAGCGCACGCTGAGCGAGACCGTGTCGACCGCGAGCCGTCCCGGATTGGACGGGTCGGCCACGACGAGGTCCTCGACCTCCAGCAGCTCGCCCTGGATCTCGGCGTGCTCCGCGGGGAACAGCTCATCCGGCCGCCGCCCGACCATCTTCTCGACGACCCAGCGCGCGTCGACGTTGACCGCCTCGTCCTCGGCGACGAGCTGCCCGTCGCGGAAGACGACGACGTGATCGGCGATCTCGAGGGCCTCCTCGAGGTGATGGGAGATGTACACGACCGCCACGTCGTGCGCCGTCAGGTCGCGGATGACCCTGAACAGCACCTTGACCTCGGCGACGCTGAGCGCGGACGTCGGCTCGTCCATGATCAGCACGCGCGCATCCTCGGCCAGCGCGCGGGCGATCTCGACGATCTGCTGCTGCCCGACACGGAGGTCGCCGACCGCCGCGTCGGAGTCCAGCGGCTCGTCGAGCCGTGCCAGCAGCTGCTGGGTCACCTCCCGCTGGCGCGCGCGGTCGACCATCACGCCGCCGCGCGTCTGCTCGCGGGCCATGAAGATGTTGTCCGCGATGCTCAGGTTCGGGAACAGGCTGAGCTCCTGGTGGATGATGCCGATGCCGCGGCTCGCCGCGTCGCGGGGGCCGCGCAGCACGACCGGCTCGCCGTCCAGCTCCAGCGTGCCGGTGGTGGGCGGCTCGATGCCGGCCAGGATCTTCATCAGCGTCGACTTGCCGGCGCCGTTCTCGCCGAACAGGACCGTGACCCTGCCCGCCGTGGCGGTGAAGTCGACGCCGCGCAGGGCGTGGGTCGCGCCGAAGACCTTGTTGATCTCCCTGGCGCGCATGACCGCGTGCGGGGCGGCGGTCATGCGCCCGTCTCCAGCTTCACCGGCGTGATCGTCACGACGTCGGGGGTGATGCTCGAGAAGGCGCCGACGAACGACACGCGCTTGCCGTCGAGCGTGGCGGGATCGACGTCCGCGAGGACCTGCTTCTTCACCTGCTCGTTGAGGGCGGTGGCCGCCGCGGCGTACTCGACCTGGTTGGTGAACTGGCCGAACTCGATGAACCCGACGCCGTCACGGATCGCGGTGCCGTTGATCGCGGGCCCGACCTGCAGCGAGACCGTCGCGCCCTTCGGCACGCCCTGGACGCGCACGGGCATCAGGCCGCCCTCGGCCTTGCCGGCGACGCCCTCGCCGCTGGTGGAGAAGCTGTACGGGCTGGTGCCCTGCCGCTTGCCGTAGCGCTCGCCGGCGGCGTCGGCGTCCTTGCGCAGCGCTGCGTGCAGCTCGGGCAGCGGCACGGCGGAGTCCTCGAGCGTGCTGACCGCCTTGGGGAAGGTCTCCTCCCCGTAGCGGGCTGGGTCGAAGGCCGCCCGCCCGGTCGCCGTCGTCTCGCCCGGCTTCTTGTACGTGGTGTCGATCGCCATCGCGGCCACGACGAGGACGACGAGACCGATGCCGATGACGCGCGGACTCGGTGTCCGGCGTGCGGTCGTCCGCTGATCGGCCCCGGCGGCGGCGGTCATCGAGCCGGCGCTCCGGAGGCCGCGGGGACGGCGCCGAGGAGCAGGTCCAGGACGAGGCGCTGCGCCGCGAGCGCGTCCTGGCGCGACTGCGCCTCGCGCAGCGCGTCGAAGTCGAGCCGGTCCAGCGTCGCGTCGATCTGCCGCATCGTCTGGATGCTGTTGCGAGCGGCCTCGACGGGATCCTCGCGGAACGGGAACTGGTCGAGCAGGATCGGCTGGTCCCAGCCGATCTTCCGGACCTCCTGGAAGAACTCGAGCGTCTCGATCAGGTGCACCGAGCCGACGGCCATGTCGTCGTCCCACTCGCGCCAGTTGTCGTTGACCTCGATCGTGAAGAGGCGACCGTGGTCGTGCACGAGCGAGAGCACGTCGGCCGGGGTCTCCTTGGCGAAGATCGAGTGGCCGAGATCGACCACGATCCCGACGTCCTCGCGATCGAGCTGCTGGATGCCCACGAGCGTCCGCGCGGCGGTCGCGAGGCTGATGTGGATCCGCGGCTCCTTCGTCTTGTACTCGATCGCGACGCGGATGTCCGGATCCATGTCGGCGACCGCGCGGACGCCGTCGAGCTCGAGCCGCCACAGCTCGCGGTAGTCGGCCTGGAACGGGTAGTCGAAGCCGTCCTGGCCCGGCCACAGCTTCACGGTCGGCGCGCCGAGCCGGCGCGCGGCGTCGACGCCCTGCTCGCAGATCTCGAGCGCGCGCCGGCGGACGGCGGGATCCGGGTTGGTGAACGCGCCGCTGGTGAACTCGCGCGTGTAGATGTGCGGCGTGATGCACCACGCGCCGATGCCCGCGGCGTCGAGCGCGCGCTGGACCTCCTCGACCGTGATGTCGGGATCCGAGAACGGATAGTTGATGTCCAGGACCTCGATGTCGCCGACCTCGCCGGCGCGCTGGATCGCCTCGATCGTGCTCACGGCCGGGCCGTACGCGTCGGTCGCGTAGCGATCGACGAACTGCCCGAACAGCCAGATCCCTGCTCCGAACCTCATTGCGTCTCCTCTCCAATGCTGCATATCTATTCAATAGTGAATGCAGCGCCACCCAGTGTGCGTGAGCGGCACGTGCGTGTCAAGTCACGGCGGGCCCGCGCCGGACGGCGCGATCGCGTGCTCGCGATCGCCCGCCCGACGCCGCGCGCGGTCGACCGCTGCATGCCACGCGCGGGTTCGCGCGTGCCGCGACGGCGCGGCCTCGACGGGCTCGTAGGCCTCCCGCGGCCGATCGAGCTGCTCGAGCGCGGTACGAGTCCAGACGCCGGCGCCGACGCCGGCGAGATGGGCGGCGCCCAGCGCCGAGAGCTCGCGCGCCCGCGCGACCTCGACGCGCCGGCCGCTCGTGTCGGCCTGGAGCTGCATCAGCGTGGCGTTCGCCGTCGGGCCGCCGTCGGCGAGCAGCGTCCGGACGGGATGGACCTCGCGGTGCACCGCGTCGACGACGTCCTCGACCTGGAAGGCGATCGACTCCAGCGCCGCGCGCGCGAGCTGCGGGGCCCCGGTCCCGAAGGTGAGGCCGCTGAGCAGACCGACGGCCTCGTCGTCCCACCAGGGCGCGCCCAGGCCGCCGAACGCGGGCACGAGGTGCAGGCCCTCGCTGCTCGGGCCGGCCAGCGCGGCGAGCTCGGCCGGCGTCCGGCCGAGCAGCGCCGCCAACCACGTGAGGGTCGCGCCGGTGGCGCGGATGTTGCCTTCGACCGCGTACGCGGGCGCTCCGTCGTCCCAGGCGATGGTGAGGCACAGGGCGCCCGTGTCGGCGCCCGGCGGCTCGCCCAGGCTCATGATCGACGAGCCGGTCCCGTAGGTCGCCTTCACGTGGCCCGGACGCCAGCCCGCGTGCGCGTAGAGCGCCGCGTGCGAGTCGCCCATCACCGCCAGGACCGGGGTGCCGTCGGGGACGGGAGCCAGGCCGCGGACGGCTGGGAACGGGCCCGTCGAGGCGACGACGCGCGGCAGCACCTCCGGCGGGATCCCGAACAGGTCGAGCAGCTCGGGATGCCAGGCGCGGCTGCGGACGCCGAGCAGCTGCGTGCGGGCGGCGTTCCCGACCTCGATCAGGTGCTCGCCGCCGAAGCGGCTCATCAGCCACGAGTCCACCGTCCCGAGGCACAGGTCGCCGCGGCGGCTGCGCGTGCGGTCGGGATCGTGGGCGTCGAGCAGCCAGCCGGCCTTCAGCGCCGAGAACATCGGGTCGAGCGGCAGACCGCTCAGCGCCCGGACGCGCTCGCTCGCGCCCGCTGCCCGCAGCCGTGCGCAGTGCGGTGCGGTGCGCTGGTCCTGCCAGCTGAGCAGCGGCCCGACGGGCCGGCCGCCGCGGCGCTCCCACAGCACGAGCGATTCGCGCTGCGTGCTGAGGCCGACGGCGGCGATCGGCTCCGGGATGCCGCCGGCGAGGCACGCGGCGACGGCGGCCTGCACGCTGTCCCAGATCTCGTCGGCGGACTGCTCCACCCACCCGGCCTGCGGATGGTGCTGGGCGACCGGCGCCGCTCCGCGGGCCCGGATGGTCCCGTCGCCGGCGACCAGCACGGCCTTCGTGGCGCTCGTCCCCTGATCGATCGCGAGCAGCATGGCGTCAGGCGTCGCGGCCTTCCGTGAGCCGGCGGACCGCGGCCACGATGCCGTCCGCGTTGAGTCCGAAGTGGTCGAGCAGGTACGCCGCGCTGCCGGTGGGCGCGAACTGGCCCCGGATGCCGAGGATCCGCATGGGCACAGGATGGTTCTCGACGATCACGGCCGCCACGGCTGCGCCGAGGCCGCCGCTCGTGCTCGCCTCCTCGACGGTGACGATGCCGCCGGTCTCCCGGGCGGCCTCGACGACGGCCGCCTCGTCGAGCGGGTCGATGAACGGGAAGTTCAGCACGCGGACCCCGACGCCCTCGCTCCGGAGCCGGTCCGCCGCTTCGAGCGCGCGCGACACCATCGTGCCGGCGGCGATGACGGTGACGTCGTCGCCGTCGGTCAGGCGCAGCGCGCTGCCCGGCTCGAACGCGGCGTCGTCCGGCGTGACCGCGGGCACCTTGAAGCGCGGGATCCGGAGGTAGCACGGGCTGCCCGCGGCCGCCGCCCATCGCACCGCCGCGCGGGTCTGCGCCGGATCCGCCGGCACCACGACCGTGAGGTTGGCGATGGCGCGCATCCACGAGAGATCCTCGATCGAGTGATGCGTCGGGCCGAGCTCGCCGTAGGCCATGCCCGGGCTCTGCCCGCAGAGCACCACGGGCATGTTGCTGTAGGCGACGTCGGCCTTGATCTGCTCGGTCGCGCGGCCCGTCAGGAAGGGCGCCGCCGCCGAGACGAAGGGGATGAGCCCGCCGTTGGCGAGCCCCGCGCCGACGCCGACGAGATCCTGCTCGGCGATGCCCACGTTGATCAGCCGTTCGCCGAACTCCTCGCGGAACCCGACGAGGTTGCTCGACCCGACGGAGTCGTTGCAGACGGCGACGATGCGGTCGTCTTCACGCGCGAGCGCGATCAGCTCGTCCGCGAACGCCTTGCGACAGTCGTGCGTCTGCGCGCCGTGCGCCAGCTCGAACGTCATCGGGAGAGCTCCTCGATCGCGGCCTGCACCTGCGCTGCGTCGGGCACCTTGTGGTGCCACTCCACCCGGTTCTCGATGAACGAGACGCCCTTCCCCTTGATCGTGTTGGCGATCACCGCCACAGGCTTGCCCGTCGCCGAGGGCCGGAGCGCCTCGAGCAGCGCCGCATGGTCGTGACCGTCGACGTCGCGAACCTCCCATCCGAAGCTGCTCCACTTCCCGGCGAGCGGCTCGAGTCGCTTCGTCTCCTCGGTGCCGGCACCCTGCTGCAGCCGGTTGCGGTCGACCACCGCGGTCATCGACGAGAGCTCGTAGTGCGCGGCGGTCATGGCCGCCTCCCAGTTGCTGCCCTCCTGCAGCTCGCCGTCCCCCAGCACCACGACCGTCCGCCAGGAGGCCCGGCGCAGCCGGGCGGCCAGCGCACAGCCGACGCCGACCGGGAAGCCATGGCCGAGCGGGCCGGTGTTGGTCTCGACGCCCGGCACCTTCTTGCGATCGGGATGCCCGTTGAGCATCGACAGCGGCGCCATGAACGACATCAGCTCGGCGCGCGGGAAGAAGCCGCAGTGCGCGAGCGTGGCGTAGAGCGCCCCGGCACAGTGCCCCTTGCTGAGGATGAAGCGATCGCGATCCGGGCGATCCGGATGCTCGGGATCGACGTCCAGCACCGCGCCGAACAGCGTCACGAGGACGTCCGTGACCGACAGGTCGCCGCCGATGTGGCCGAGCTGCGCCGCGTCGATCATCCGCACGACATCGCGGCGGACGTCGCGGGCGAGGTCGCCGAGCAACGCGACCTGCGACGCGACGTCAAGGTCCGCGATGTCCTGGCGCCGGCGCATGTAGGCCTTGGCCGGCGCAGGGTCCGCTACCAGCATCTCTCTCCGCTTCCTCGCCAGGTTGAATATCCATTCATACCTGATTGAATACTCGAATGAGCGTAGCCGCTCCGGCGGCGTTGTCAACCCGCGACGAGCGAATCGGACGGGATCGATGCGATGAAGGCGTCGAGAGCGCGCCGTAGGATGTGCCCGTGACCTCCCCGGAGCCGATCAGGAGGAACCCGGTGACCGCGCGAGGCGAGGATCAGCTGCGGCTGATGCTGAAGGTCGCCAGGCTCTACCACGAGCAGAACGTGCTCCAGCCCGAGATCGCGCGCCGGCTGCACGTCTCGCAAGCGCGCGTGTCACGGCTCCTGAAGCAGGCGCAGGCGGAGGGCATCGTGCGCACGACCGTCGTCGTTCCCGACGGCATGCAGACGCACCTCGAGGAGGCGCTGGAGACCGCGTACGGGCTGCGCGAGGCCGTGGTCGTGGACTGCTTCGACGACTCGGAGCAGAGCATCGTGCGCGACCTCGGCGTGGCCACGGCCAGCTATCTCGAGGCGTCCCTCACGGGCGGCGACGTCGTCGGCATCTCCTCCTGGAGCGCGACGCTGCTCGCCGCGGTGGACGCCATGCGCCGGATGCCCCGCGTCGCCGCAGAGCGCGTCCTGCAGCTCGTCGGCGGGGTCGGCAACCCCGCGGCCGAGCAGCACGCGGCGCGGCTCACGCAGCGCTTCGCCGAGCTGACGGGAGCCAAGCCCACGTTCCTGCTCGCCCCCGGCATCGCGCCATCCGTGCAGGCGCGCAAGGTCCTGTTGCAGGACCAGTACGTCAAGGAGGCGATGACCGCGCTCGACGAGATCAGCCTCGCCCTCGTCGGCATCGGCGCGCTCGAGCCGTCGTCCCTGCTGCAGCGCAGCGGCAACATCTACTCCGAGCAGGAGCTGCACGCGCTCGGCGAGCGCGGGGCGGTCGGCGACGTCTGCCTGCGGTTCTTCGACGCCGGCGGCAAGCCCGTGGCGACGGCCGTCGACAAGCGGGTCATCGGCGTCACGCTGCAGCAGCTGACCAACACGGACCGCTCGGTCGGCGTCGCGGGCGGCGCGCGCAAGTACCAGGCCATCCGGGGCGCCGTGCGCGGGCGATGGATCAACGTGCTGATCACCGACGTCGCGACCGCCGAGCGGCTCATCGCCGACGCACCCGGTCCCTGACCGGACGCCGCCGCTTCCCTGACGACCGCCGAACCGGCATGCGCGTGGCGATCCTCGACGACTAGCAGCGGCTCGGGCGCGCGGCGCCCGGTGGCAGGCAGCGCAGCTTGCCGTCCGGCGCGCGGCCCCTGCGGAGCTTGTAGACCACGACCTTCCCCACGTGCGCGGGCGCGGTGATGCGCAGCTGGAGCCGCTGGCCGGGGCGGAAGCGCCGCGCGCGGGCCTTGGTCACCTTGCGTGACGGGAGCTGCTTGAACAGGGTGATCGCGCGCTTGCGCACCTTCGTGGAGCGCCGGCGCTCGAACGGGCACCGTTCGCCCTTGCAGCGCAGCTCGACCCGGGCCCCGCGCGGCGGTCCCTTCACCTTGAGCTTGAGGAGGAAGAGGAACCGCTTGTCGGCGTCCCAGCCCCAGCGCGTCTGCACGGAGGCGTCGATGCGCGGCAGCGGCAGGTCCTCGCGGTCGCAGTTCTGGTCGATGCCGTCGCCGCGAACCTCCGGGGCTCCCGGGCGGATCGCCGGGTTCGCGTCATCGCAGTCGTGCTCGTCGTCGGAGCCGTCGCCGTCGCTGTCGGGCACGAGCACCTGGACGGTGCGGGCCGCGCTGACCGCGTTGCCGACGGCGTCGGCGGCCGTCACGACCACGGGATAGGACCCCGGCGTCGCGTACGTGTGGCCGACCGCCGCACCGGTGGCGGTCGTGCCGTCGCCGAAGTCCCAGCGGATCGTCACCGCCGTCCATCGGTCCGTCGCCATGGCCGAGAACGGCGCGGCGATCCCGCTGTTCGCCACCGGCGGCACCGACACGCTCACCAGCGCCGGTGACGCGGCGTCGTAGCCGGCCGCCTGGACGGTCGTCGCCTCCCCTCTGCGCCGCCGCCACACGGCGGCGGCGTTGCCTTCGGCGTCGAACGCGAGCCGCCCGTCGACGCTGGTGGCGCCCGCGGGCGAGATGCGCGTCACCGGACCGAACCTGGTGCCCGACCCGGGCGGCCGCGTGGCCGTCTGCACCACCTGATGGCCGAGCTCGACGTCGAACCCGTCCCAGACCGCGATCGCGTTGCCCGCGAGGTCCGACGCGACATACGGCTCCACGGCGAGGCCGCTCGGCTCCGTCAGCTCCTGCGGGTCGGAGAAGACGCTGCCGGAGGGCCGCACGGCGCCCTGCACGACCAGGCCGCCCGGGTTGTCGACGAGCTCGCCGGTCCACACCGCGACCGCGGTGTTGCCGGCGTCGAGGGCCACGCTCGGCTCATAGCCGCGCTCTTCATCCGGGTCGGTCACGTTCTCGGGCGGGAAGCCGAAGGCGCCCCCGCGGGTCCGTGCCGCGGATTGGATCACGGCGGCGCCGGTGTCGGCCGTGGGCCGCCACCAGATCGCGGTCGCGCGGCCCTGCGGGTCGATTGCGACCTTGGGCCTGTTCGCGCTGCTCCCCGGCTCGGACAGGTTGTCGGGCGACTCGAAGCCCTCTCCGAAGCGCCGGTAGCGCGACTGGACGATGGCGCCGCGCCGCCACACGACGACGACGTCGCCCGCGTCGTTGAGCGCGACGTCGGGCTCGAACGCCGTTGCCCCCGCGAGCGAGAGCGGGGTCACCGTGTCGCCGAACTGCACCGCGCCGGCGGCGCGGAACGCGCTCTCCACGATCCCGTTGCCCGCCAGGTCGGGGCGGCGCCAGACCGCCACCGCCGCGCCACCGGCGTTCACATCGAGGGCGAGGCCGGTCGCGTGGCGGCCTCCCGTGGAGAGCCGTTTCACGTTCGCGATGCTCCCGCCCGGCACGACGGTCGCCGCGTGGACGACCGCGAAGCCGCCGACCAGCTCGGTCCAGATCACGGTCGCGGTGCCTGCCGCGTCCATCGCGACACGGGGCTCCTCCGCGGTGACCGTCGCGGACAGCGGCGCCGCCGGCCCGAATCGCCCGCCCGCCCGACGGGTCGCGAGCTCCACGCGGCCACGTCCCTGCTCGTCGGCGTCGTCCTCGTCGCGCAGCCACACCGCGACGGCGTTGCCGGCAGGGTCCATCGCGACGTCGGCGTCCGATATGAACCCGCTCAGGGACGCGGGCTGGGTCGCCGAGATGTCGACCGGCGCCAGCCATGTCGGCGTGGCCGGTGCGGCCGGCGCGAACGACAGCGCCGCGGCCGCCGCCGCGAGTGGCACCCAACCCAACCGCCGCGCAACCCCTCGCATCTCCCAGCCCCGGCAAATCGTTCGGCGAAACCCGACGCTACCCACACCCGGCGGGCCGGTCAAGACGCTCATCCGACCGGCGAGGCCACGCTCGTTGACAAGTCGTAGTAGTCACGCGAGAGTCCCGTCACTTCATACCTGGGGAGAGCACACCATGAGGCATCACGCGCGTGTCGGCGTACTCGCGCTGGCACTGTTCTTCGGGCTGACCGCCGGCGCGGCGGCCGATCCGAACAACAACAACTCGGCGAAGCTCACCAAGGCCGTCACGGTCGAGGGGATACGAGAGCACCTCGTGGCGTTCCAGCGCATCGCGAACCAGAACGGCGGCAACCGCTTCGCGGGCCTGCCGGGCCACGACGCATCGGCGCAGTACGTCTACGACCGCGCGCGGGCCGCCGGCTACGACGTGCGCTTCCAGGAGTTCACGTACACCGCCAACGAGGATCTCTCGCTCCTGATCAAGACGGCGCCTGCGCCGAGCAAGGCGTACGCGCGCTTCCAGGACTTCTTCGGCGCGACCACGTCGGCGACCGGTGACGTGACGTCCGGGTTGACCGCGGTGGATCTCCGGCTGCCGTCCACCGGCGGGTCCACGAGCGGCTGCGAGGCCGCCGACTTCACGAGCGACGTGGTCGGGAGCGTCGCCCTCGTCCAGCGCGGGACCTGCAACTTCGACGTGAAGGCCCTCAACGCAGAGGCCGCAGGCGCAGTGGGCGTGGTCATCATGAACGAGGGCAACGCGCCCGACAGGACCGGCCTGTTCAATCCGACGGTGACCGGCACCGGGATCCCCGTCGTCGCCGTCACCTTCGCGACGGGTGTGGAGCTGAGCAACGGCGTCATCAACGGCGCGACCGGGAACACCCTCCGCGTCAAGGTCGACCGCTTCGTGGCGGACCTGACCACCCGCAACGTGATCGCCGAGACCGATCGCGGCAACAGCAGCAACGCCGTGGTCGTGGGCGCGCACCTGGACAGCGTGCTCGAGGGTCCGGGCATCAACGACAACGGCTCCGGTTCCGCGACCATCCTCGAGATCGCCGAGCAGATGGCGAAGGTCAAGCCGCGAAACCAGGTGCGGTTCATCTGGTTCAGCGCCGAGGAGTCAGGCCTGATCGGCTCCGACTTCTACGTCGACAGCCTCTCCGACGCCGAGCGCGGGCAGATCGCCGCGATGCTCAACTTCGACATGGTCGGCTCGCCGAACTTCGCGCGGTTCGTCTACGACGGCAGCGACCCCGCGGCGCCCGCCGGATCGAGCGCGATCGAAGACCTCTTCAACGGCTACTTCGCCGGACGCGGCCTCGCCTTCGAGCCAACCCCGTTCGACGGCCGCTCCGACTACGGACCGTTCATCGCGACCGGCATCCCCGCAGGCGGGCTCTTCACGGGCGCCGAGGACATCAAGCGGGCGGACCAGGTGCCGCTCTACGGCGGAACCGCGGGCATCGCCTACGACCCGTGCTACCACCAGGCCTGCGACACCATCGGCAACGTCAACAACACGGCGCTCGACCAGATGTCGGACGCCGCGGCGCACGCGACGATCACGCTGGCCCAGAGCACCGTGACCGTCAACGGGGTGCGAGGCAAGGGCAACTTCAAGCCCAAGCGGCAGCGCGACCCCGGTCCGGCACTGACGCAGTAGGACGCACGGCGGCGTTGGGGGGCGATCTCGCCCCCCAACGACGGGTGGGCTCAGCGGCTGCGGTCACCGCGCTCCCATGGCGGTGATCGGATGGCTTGCGGCGGCGCGCTCGGCCCGCCAGGCCAGCGCCGCCGCGACCAGCGCGAGCGCGGCGAGCGTCCACAGCAGCGTCACGTAGCCGAACGCGGCCGCGTACAGGGCGCCGGAGACGGGCCCGAGCGCGCGGGCGCCGGTCGTCATCGCGCCGGCGACGGCGGCGATCGTGCCGTAGGCGCCCGGTCCGTAGAGGTCGGCGATCGCGGTGGCGCGCGCCAGCGTGGCCATTCCGTTGCCCATCCCGAGCAGCACGAGCCCGGCGACGACGGCGCCCGTCGAGTGCACGCTGACGACGACCGCGACGCCGAGGCCGATGAGCACGAAGACGCTGGCCGTCGCCGCGGGTCGCGGCAGGCGGGCGGCGAGCGGCGCGAACAGCAGCCGGCCGGGGATCTGCGAGATGCCGATCAGGCCGACGGCGAACGCCGCGAACGCGGGCGAGTGGCCGCGTTCGAGGAGGAACGCGATCGCGTGCACCGCCATCGCGAACGAGGCCAGCGACGCCAGCACGAACGCGCCGGACAGCAGCCAGAACGGCGCCGACCGCAGCGCCTGACCGGCCGCGACCGACCGGCCGCCGCGTTCGGCGGCTACGACCGGATCGTCCGCGGGCGGCGCAGGCCGCAGCACCAGCGCGTGCACGGGCACGGTGATCGCGGCGAGGATGAGCGCCAGCCAGAGCAGCGCGTCGCGCCAGCCGTGTGCGTCGATCAGCGCCTGGGCGAGCGGCATGAAGATGAAGCTCGCCAGCGCGGCGACCAGGGTCATGGCGGTCATCGCCCGCCGGCGCTGCTCGGTGGCGGGGAAGTGCTTGGCCAGCACGGTGAACGCCGGCTCGTAGAGCACCGCGGCCATCACCAGCCCGAGCGCGACCCAGATCGCATAGAACGCGGCCAGGCCGCTGACCTGCGACCAGGCGATCACCAGCAGCGCCCCCGCGGCCGACCCCAGGGTCATCAGGGCGCGTGGGCTGTGGCGGTCCAGGTAGCGGCCGACCGCGATGCCGGCCGCGCCGGAGACCAGCATGGCGATCGAGAACGCGCCGGTCAGCTCGGCGGCGCTGAAGCCGAGGTCGCGCTGCATCGGGACCAGGAACACCGCGAAGGCGTAGTAGAGGATCCCCCACGACACCGTCTCGGTGACCGACAAGGCGCCGACGATGCCCCACGCGCGAGTGCGCCACACCGGGTGCGCCGACGGCGCGGCCCTGTGGGCCGCGCCGCTCCGGGCCGCCGTGCGCGCGTCGGCGCTCACTTCGTCTCGATGCTCAGCAGCTCGTGGCTGGAGCCGCTGCCGCAGCACGCCGACGCGGCCGCCCCCACCGCCGGCTCGGCGTCGACGGAGTCCGGGCGGTTGCACACGCCCGTCTCGGGCAGGGCGAAGTCCACCTGCCGGGCCGACTCCCAGTCGCCGGCCAGCGCGGCGGCGATCGAGCGCACCTGCTCATAGCCGGTGCGCAACAGGAACGTGGGGGCGCGGCCGTAGCTCTTCATGCCGACCATGTAGACGCCCTCGTCGGGGTGTGCGAGCTCGTCGACGCCGTGCGGTGGCACCGTGCCGCAGGAGTGCACGTTGGGGTCGATCAGCGGAGCCAGCGCCCGCGCGGCCTCGACGCGGTCGTCGAGGTCCAGGCGCAGCTCGCCCAGCAGGGAGAGGTCCGGTCGGAAGCCCGTGGCGGCGATCACCCGGTCGGCCACGAGGACCCGCTCGCCGTCGGACACGCTGAGGCGCTCGCCGTGGCGGGCGACCTCGCGTGCGTGGAACCCGGGCACGAGCTCGACGCTGCCGTCCTCGACGAGCCCGCGCACCGTGTCGCCGAGCGCGCCGCGCGCCGGGAGCTCGTCATCGCCGCCGCCGCCGTACTTGCGTCCCGGCGCGGCGCCGCGGATCGCCCACACGATCTCGGTCCGCGGCTCGGAGTCGCGCAGCGCCACCAGGTCCAGGATGGCATTGAACGCGGAGTGGCCGCTGCCCGCGACCAGGACGCGCTTGCCGGCGTACCGGTCTCGGTCGCGCTCGAGCACGTCGGGGATGCCGTAGGCGATCCGATCGCGCAGCGCGCGCTCGCCGACCGCCGGCAGCCCGCCCGAGCCCAGCGGGTTCGGGAACGTCCAGGTGCCGGACGCGTCGATCACCGCGCGCGCCAGCACGCGCCGCTCGACACCGTCCTGCTCGACCACCAGCTCGTACGGCGCCTCGTCGCGCCCGGCGTCCTTGAGCTTGTCGATCCCGTGCTTGGCGACCGCCACGACACGCGCGCCGAGCCGCAGGCGCTCGGCGATCTGCGGCAGCGCGGCGAGCGGCTCCAGGTAGCGCTCGACGATCTCGTCGCCGGTCGGGTAGCCGCCGGCCTCCGGCCGCTTCCAGCCCGCCGCGCCGAGCAGGCGCTCCGCGGCCGGGTCGATGTTGAACTCCCACGGCGAGAACACGCGCACGTGCCCCCACTCGCGGACGCTCGCGCCGACCGCGGCGCCCGCCTCGAACACGATCGGCTCCAGGCCGCGCTCGAGCAGGTGTGCCGCGGCGGCGAGTCCGATCGGCCCGGCGCCGATCACGGCGATGGGATGTGGGGTGGTCGTCTTCACTGGTTCTCCTTTTGGTCAGGTGCGTCGCCCGAGACGGAGCAACAGCAACTCGTCGTGTGCGCGCGCGTGCGCGAATCGCTCGTCGATCGGCCCCGGGCTGATCGACCGGCGCAGCAGCTGCGCAGCCGCGCGCACCGGCCCGGCGACGTCGACTCGCCGGCGAGCGGCGGGCACTGCGGCCAGCGGGGCGCAGAACTCCAACCGGTTCCCGCCCGGGTCGCTCAGCTCGATCGCTCGGGGCTGCCCGTCCGTCGCCAGTCCGCTCGCCGTCGTACGCACGCCCCGTTGCCGCAGGCGCGCCGTCGCCGAGCGCAGACGGGTCGCGTCGGTGCAGACGCGAAGGCTCGCGCCGCCGGACGCGGGGCCCTCGCGCAGCGCGAGCCGAAGCGGTGAATCGGGGACATCGAACCACGCCACGCGCCGCTCGGCCGCCTTCGGGCGCGTGTCCAGCAGCGTGGAGTAGAAGCTGATCGCCCGCCCCAGATCGGGCACGTTGAGCGTGACTTCGTACTGATCAGCGGCGGGGTTCATGCGTCCTCCCAAGGCATCGAATTTCGTCGATGTCCTGACGGTAGCGCATCCGACGTCAGGCATCAAGCTTTTTCGATATGATGGTCAGGATGACGTCGCTCCCCCTCGTCCAGTGCTGCGCTCCGCTGGCCGAGCCTGCGCTCAGCGAGCAGGAGGCCAAGCAGCTCGAAACCGTCTTCAAGGCGCTCGCCGACCGCCACCGCGTGAAGATCCTCAACCGCCTGTTGGCAGCGGGGGACGAGGCGGTCTGCGTGTGCGACTTCGAGGCGATGCTCAACCTCAAGCAATCCACCGTCAGCTACCACCTCAAGCAGCTCCTGGACGCCGGCATCGTCGAACGCGAGAAGCGCGGGTCCTACGCCTACTTCAGCCTCGCCCCCGGCGCGCTCGAGCACGTCTGCGGTCTGCTCGGCTCCCCGACCGCGGTCGCCGCCGCGGCCTGACGTCAGCCGTCCACGCGGCCGAGCACGGCGGCCGCGGCGTCCGGCAGGTCCGAGAGGCAGGTCGCGTTCACCGAGACGCGACTCGTCGTGCCGTCGCGCACGTGGAACACGAATCCGGTCTCGGCGAGCACGCGGACGTGGTGCGAGACCGTCGACTGCCCGATATCGACCCGCGCGACGAGCTCACCGATCGTGAGGGGCCCGGACGTCGCGATGGCGTTGAGAACCTGCAAGCGCGTCGGATCGGCGAGCGCCCGAAACCAGCTCGCCCACTCCACCGCATCTACTCTCTCGATCTGCTTCATCGACCATCGACGATCATAGATTATGCTTCGACCGGAACGTGGCCTACGTGATCCTCCTCGCCCTCGGCGCCCTCGACGCCGCCGGCTACAGCGTCATCGCTCCCGTCGTCCCTGAGATCGCGCAATCGACCGGATCCTCACCGACGACCATCGGGTTCCTCGTCGCCACCTTCCCCGCCGGGATGATGATCGGCTTCGCGGCCGCCGGGACCGCGACGAAGCGCCTCGGCACCAAGGCCGTGATCCTGCTCGCCCTCGCCATCATCGCGCTCGGTTGCCTGGGTTTCGTCCTCGGCTCGGGCCTGTCCGCCTACTTCGCGGCCAGGTTCACGATGGGGCTCGGCTCCGGCGGCCTGTGGATCGGCATCACCTTCGACACGCTCCG
Source organism: uncultured Solirubrobacteraceae bacterium (assembly GCA_963827335.1). Taxonomy (GTDB): domain Bacteria; phylum Actinomycetota; class Thermoleophilia; order Solirubrobacterales; family Solirubrobacteraceae; genus DASQMT01. Next base: position 97,586 of record CAWHAP010000013.1, on the reverse strand, counting down.
ACGCTGGCCCGGCCAGGAGTACCTCTGCATGAGCCGCATCTTCACCGCCTACTCCGCCGGCGGGCTCATCGGCCCGGCGCTCGGCGCCATCGACGGCGTCCACGGACCCTTCCACGCCTACGGCGCGCTCGTCGTCGCCGCGCTCGCGCTCGTCGCCCTCATCCCCACGCCGAGCGCCTCGCGCGTCTTCGCCTCCGACCACAGCGCGCTGGGCCTGCCCGGCTTCTGGGCGGCTGCCGCGGCGATCCTCTTCACCGTCCTCGCACTCGGCATCGTCGAGGGCGTCCTGCCCCTGCACCTCTCCGGTCGGCTCGAACAGGCCGAGCTCGGCGCGATCTACGCAGGTGTCTCGCTCCTCGTCGCCGGCAGCGCCGCGCTCGCCGCCCGCTTCCATCCCCGCAGCGACGTGCTCGCCGCCGCCGCGCTCATCACCGCCGGCCTCGCGCTCGCCGGCGCCACCGACGCGATCCCACTGTGGATCGTTGCGCTCCTGCTCGCCGGGGTCGGTGTCGGCCTTGGCAACACCGGCTCGATCGGCATGCTGCTCGAAGTGGTGCCGCCCGAGCGCATCGTCACCGCGATGATCGTCTGGTCCCAGATCGGCATCGCCGGCTACCTGGTCGGGCCGGTCGCCGCCGGCGCCGTGGCCGATCGGCTCGGCTTCGCCGCCCTCGGCCTCGTGCCGCTCGGCGCCGCGCTCCTCCTGCTGTGGACGATGCGCTGGGGAGCGCGACCCTCCCCGACGCCTATCGCCGCCGACGGGTGATATGGACGGCGGAAGCTCGTGTCGACGTCAGCGGCAGCAGTCGTCGTCGGCGAAGCCGATGCCGTCGAGCGGCGAGCCGACGCAGCATCCTTCCCCCCGCCACGCTCCGATGCCCTCCTTGATCGCGACGCCGACGATCACGAGCCCGACGACCGGGTCGAGCCACCACGCGCCGACGAGCGCGTTGCCCAGCAGCCCGATGAGCAGCGCGCCGGCGAGATAGGCGCACAGCATGTTCTGCCTGCCCTCCCCTGCCGTCGCGGCTGATCCCATGGTGTCGGCCAGCCGCTGCTTGGCGATGCCGAGCAACGGCATGAGGACGACCGAGCCCGCCGCGAGCGCGATCCCCACCCAGCTGACGTCTGCGTGCTCGCCTCCGATGAGCGCGTCGACCGACTCATAGCCGACGTAGGGCGCGAGGATGAAGAACTGGATCGCGACGAGCTTCTGCGCGCGCTGCTCGGCGGCGTGGGAGAAGACGCGCGTTCCGGTGAAGCGCCAGATGATGACCACGCTGGCGAAGCCCTCGATCGCGGAGTCGAGCCCGAAGCCGACGAGCGCGATGGAGCCGGCGACGATCCCGGCGGCGATCGCCACGGCCCCCTCGATCGTCATCCAGAACAGCGAGAGCCACGAGAGCAGCTTCACGCGACGCGCCAGCTCGGCGTATCGCTCGCGCGTCAGGGTCGCCCGCGCCGGCGCGGTGCCCGTGGCGAGCGGCAGCTCGGACGAGCTCATGTGACCGGCTCCTCGCCGGCAACGACGTCGAGCAGGCGCCGCGCGCCCGCGGTGAGCTCGTACATGACCATGCGGCCGTCTCGCTCGGAGCGGGCCATGCCCGCGGACTTGAGCAGACGCAGGTGGTGCGAGACGAGCTTCTCGTCCCGGCCCGTGATCCAGGCGAGGTCGCACACGCAGGCGCGTCCCGCGTCGGCAAGGGCGACGGCGATCGCCAGTCGGGTCGGGTCGCCGAGGGACTTCGCCGCCGCGGCGAGACGCTCGAGCGTCGCGGCGTCGGGCAGGCGGTGGCGGGCCGACTCGGCCTTCGGGAGGTCCAGGCAGAGGAGATCGCAGCGGTCAGGCTCCGCCATCACGGGCGAAGCTAGCACGTTCGTACGTATGTGCGGATGGCTGCAGTGCGGCGGCTGGATCCGGCGCCCGCCGCGGATGGTGCGGCGGGCGCCGGTCGAGCCGGATCAGGCCGCGACCAGCTCGCGGCCCTCGTCGGCGGGCGCGTCGCTGGCGGCGGGCGCCTTGGGGGTGCGCAGCAGCACCGCGGCCGCGAGCGCGCCGACCACCGCGATCGCGGCGGCGCCGAGGAACGCGGCGGAGTAGCCGTCGGTGAGCGCGCCGAGGTCGCCGAGCTGATCGGCGCCCTGGGCGCTGGCCACCGCGGTCATGACGGCCAGGCCGAGCGCGGAGCCGACCTGGTAGCTGGTGGAGACGATGCCCGAGGCCAGGCCGCCCTCTTCCGGGCGCGCGGCGGAGATCGCGGTGTTCATGGCGGGGATGAACGGCAGCGCCATGCCGGCGGCGGCGATCATCGAGGCGGGCAGCACGTCGACCCAGAAGGAGCCGTCGGCGCGGATCATCGACAACCCGACCATGCCGGCGGCGAGCACCAGCAGCCCGGACACGATCGTCGGCTTCACGCCGAGGCGGGCGATCACCCTGGGGGCGACGACGATCACCAGCACCATGACGGTGAGCGTCATCGGCAGCAGCGCGGCGCCGCCCTCGAACGCGCCGAGCCCGAGGACCTGCTGCAGGTAGAGGTTCAAGAAGAACCAGGTCGGGATCCACGCGGCTCCGAGCAGCAGCATCACCAGGTTGGCCGTCGCCAGATTGGGGGCGCGGAGGATCGCCAGGCGCATCAGCGGCTCGCGGCGCGCGGCCTGCACGGCGACGAAGATGCCCAGCAGCGCGATGCCGCCCGCGATCGCGCCCAGCGTGGCTGCCGAGCCCCACCCCTCGTCGGGGGCGCGGACGATCCCGAACACCGTCAGCGCCAGGCCGACGGTGGCGGTGGCGGCGCCGATCAGGTCGATCGAGCCGCGCCGGGCAGCGACCGCGGGCATCACGCCCGGGATCAGCGCGAGCACGACGAGAGCGATCGGGATGTTGATGTAGAAGACCCACGGCCACGTGATCCACTCGGTGATCACGCCGCCCAGGAACACGCCGGCGGTGCCCCCCGCGGGACTGGCGGCGCCGTAGACGGCGAAGGCCTTCATCAGCTCCTTCGGCTCGGAGCCGAAGAGCATGATCAGCAGGCTCAGCGCCGACGGCGCGATCAGCGCGGCGCCCGCACCCTGAGCGGCGCGGGCGGCGATCTCCACGCCGGTGGTCTCTGCGAGCCCGGCGGCAAGCGAGGCGGCGGCGAGCACGACCCAGCCGGCACTGAAGACCCGCTTGGCGCCGAAGAGGTCGGAGAGGCGTCCGCCGAGCAGCAGCAGCCCGCCGAAGGCGACGACGTAGGCGTTGAACACCCACGACAGCGACTCGGGCGTGAAGCCGACGTCGGCCTGGATCTTCGGAAGCGCAACGCCGATGATCGAGGTGTCCATGATCACCATGAACTGGGCGAGCGCGATGACGGCGAGCGCCGTCCAGCGCCGCGGGTGCGCGGTTTGCATGACGTGCCTTTCTGAGCCGCTGGGCGCGGCCCGGTGACGATGGATGGATGCGTGCGTGCGCCGGGCAGAACAAGGCCCGGCGGCCGTCCCGCGCCTATCGTCTATACGGGGAGGGGGTATAGGGGCTCGGCGCACCGTAGCACGGCTTCCCGGGGTACGTCAAATACCCCCAGTAGGTATCAAGTCGCGCATCAGGCAAGCGGAGGCCCACGAAGCCCTGTGATCAGGGGAGCCGCTGATAACGTGGCCCGGACCACCCGCCAGAAGGAGCGACGAGTGACTCAGTTCTTTTTGACCGTGCCCCACGACACGGCCGAGGAGCCGACCATGGCGTCGATGGACCCGGCCGAACTGGAGGCCGCGCTCGCCGCCGTGGAGGAGTTCAACACCGAGCTGCACGAGTCCGGGGCGTTTCGCTTCGCCGGGGGACTCCATCCGCCGTCGTCGGCCAAGACCGTCGATGCATCCATGGGCGAGCCCGTGGTGGTCGACGGACCGTTCGTGGAGGCGCCGGAGTACGTCGGCGGCTTCTGGGTGATCGAGGCGGCAGACCAGGATGCCGCGGTCCAGTGGGCGACGCGGGCGTCGAAGGCACTGGGAGGCCGCATCGAGGTGCGCGCCTTCCAGGACCCGGACGCCTGATCGAACGCAGATCGCTGTCCGCCCTTGCCCGGCGTGCCGGTCTGCTCCGGGCACGACAACTCCAGCGGGCGTGCCGCCGACGTTGACGACCTTGTGCACGTGCTGATTCGGCGCTCGGGCCTCATGACCACTGCGCCGTCACGCGGCGACGGTCAGCCATTGCACCCGAGGTCCCGGGCCACTCATGCGCTGCACTGGAGTGCGATAGCTTGAAGACAGTCAGCCCGGTCCGCTGCGGTTCGGGCTTCGACGCAACTTCTTTCTTCTCTCGACGTCCGCGCCGATTTGGGGCGGGCGGGGGCGCGGGAGCCATCTGAACGGCAGCTGGGCCGAGCTGACGAGCTCAGCGCCGAGCCGTCGACTGCAGGGCGCTCCTCAGTCCTCGATCTCGCGCCCCAAGCGAGCCGAGGACTTCCCATGTCCATGGAGGAGCAGCAGCCGACGACGAGCGAGAACCGCACGAGCGCCCTGACGGAGATCTCCAACGCGATGGTGCGGCTCTACAAGCAGCAGTTCGGGGCGCGGCCCGACCGCCGCGCGGACACACCGGGCCGGTCCCGACGCCTTGGTGTGCATCCTCGAGGACACACTCACCCCGGCGGAGCGCAGCCTGGTCAGCCTGGGTGAGCACCAGCGACTGCGGGACACGCGCATGTTCTTCCAGTACGCGACGGTTCGCGAGTTCTGCCAGCCCGTCGGGGACATCACCGGGCACCATCCGCTCGTTTCACAGCAGCATCGACACGAAGGTCGACGGGATGTCCATCGAGACCTTCGTCCTCTACCCCGAGGGCCAGGAAGGTCCGTCGCGGACCGCGCTCGAAGAGCCCAGCGCAGCCCGCGAGCACCCGGTTCAGTGCGATCGGTGCGGTATGCACATCACGGCGCTCGCCGGATCTGCCACATCGCGCACGCAAGGCTCATGAGCAGTCAGATCGCAGCCGTCTCTGCGGCGCGGCGCTCCTTGGCGCAGGGTAGCCCTGAGGCATGAACAGACCGATCACGAGCCGCATGCACGCGCTGCTCGACTACCCCCTTGGCATCCTGCTGATCCTGGCTCCGTGGATCTTCGGTTTCAGCGACGTCGGCGGCGCGGCCGTCGCGGTACCGATCGTGGTGGGGGCCCTGGCCATCGGCCAGAGCCTCATCACCGACTGGGAGCTGAGCCTCGCGAACCTCCTGCCGTTGCCGATGCACCTGACGATGGACGTCCTGGCCGGAGCCGTGCTCGCCCTGTCGCCGTTCCTGTTCGGTTTCGCCGACGAGGGCACGAACGCGTGGCTTCCGCACGTCGTCGCGGGCCTCGGACTCGTCGCCGCCGGCATGCTCACTCGGCGCACCCGCGAGCACCGCGTCGAGCAGCGCGGCTCCCGTCCCGTCCACGGCTGACCTGCCACCCCCGGCATGGAATTCCTGCCCTACCTCGTCGCGAACGCGCCGCGTCGGAGTTCCCGCCGGAAGCGTAGGACCAGTGGGTCGCGTCTGTGCGATCGCTGGCCACTGCTCGTTTGCCGCTTCCCCGACCGGAGAAACAGCGGCACGAGAGGCGCGACCTCCAGGGCATTAGGTTCGCCCGGCCGGGCTTCTCGAAGTGGCGTGGAAGGCGCGAGCTCGTCCGTGCGGCGGCTCGCGTCTTCGCGCTGCCTGCAGGTCCCCTAGCGCCGGTGCGCGATCAACCGCGCACCGACCGCAGGCAGCTCTCCGCGCGCGATCAGGTCTTCCTCCGCGGGACGCAGGGACTCGTTCAGATACCAGCGGTAGAGGTACGGCCCGCGTTGCGGCGCCCCGACGTCGAAGCCGCCGTCCAGCGCCTGGGCGATGCGCTCCAGCGGATGCAGGTGATGCCGCAACTCGGCGACCATCGCCGCGGGCGTGCGATCCGTCTGGGCGCCCAGTGCCCGCCGCTGGAGCAGCCACCACGAGGCGGCGCGCTCGTCATACGCGCTGACGTCGATCTCGTCCACGACCAACGTGGCTCCCGGGCGCAGAACGTGGGCGAGTCGCGCGCACGACTCGTCGAGCGGGTGCACGTGATGCAGCGAGACGACGGCGACTGCCGCGTCGAACGAGGCCGGGGCATCCTCGAGCTCATGCAACGCGATCGCGCGTACACCGTCGCCGCGCGGTTCGGGATCGATCGCCAGCACGTCATAGCCGGCCACACGCAGCGCTTCGGCCAGGTCGCCTTCGCCGGCGCCCACCTCCAGCACGCGCGCCGGCGGCGGCGTCAGATTCGCGCGGACGAACGCCCGGACGTCGGCAGCGATCATCCGTGAACCGTACGACGTTGGCCGAACCGCCGACACTGCCCCCGCGTCCGCTGCGTGCTCGACGGCGGAACGCGCTGCTGTGCGGGCGATATCTAGGGGTGAGCGACGGGACTCGAACCCGCGGCCGCCGGGACCACAACCCGGAGCTCTACCAACTGAGCTACGCCCACCAAGGTGCTGGCGGGGCCAATCTAGCAGCGATCGCGCGGCCTCCGGGCGGTAGCAGGACTGGACCGATCGGCGCTCGCGCGCTACAACCGATGGGTGCCCTTCCTCGGCTTCATCGAGAGCCCCGACTCGTCCGGTGACGGGCACGAGGAGCGCCGCGAGCCCTGGGTCCTGACCGCCGTCGGCTTGCTGTTCCCCTGGCCTGCGCTGATCGTCTGGCTGCTGGCCGCGAGCCGGTACGCGGACGGCTGGTTCGCCGTCGGCTTCGCCTACGCCGCGATCGCCGTGGCCGCCTGGCGCGGGCTGCGTGCGCTCCCGGTGGACGGGCTCAAGCAGTCCAAGCAGTGACCGCGATCGCCGCCGCCGTCGACCCGGCGTAGCGCGCACGAGCCCGTCCCGCGCGTGCCGCCTGCCTTGAGCCACTGGTCCGGGAGTGGACGGACGTGCGTCAAGTTTGTGCGCTGACACGCCGATACCCGGCGCATCATGAGATCGCGTGTGCTCCTTGCGGCAATCGGATTGCTGCTGATCGCGACCCCGGCCGCCCACGCCGCCGATGTGTCCGTCAGCGGCTCCGCCCTCACCTTCGTCGCGACGGACGGCGAGGCCGACGCCATCTCCGTCTCCTTCGTCCCGGGCACGTACACGATCAGCGATCCGGGCGCCGGCGCCGTCACGCCCGGGGCCGGCTGCACCACGGTCACCGCGCACCAGGTCACGTGCAGCTCCACCGGCGTCACGAGCCTCGCCATCGACGCCCGCGACCTCGACGACCTGATCGAGCTCACCGGCGTCACCGTCGCCACGACGCTGACCGGCGGCAACGGCGCCGACACGCTGCGCGGCGGCGACGGTGCCGACACGGTCAACGGCGGCGGCGACGGCGACTCGCTCGACGGCCGCGGCGGCAACGACACGCTCAACGGCGACGCGGGCGACGACGCGCTGCTCGGGGGCACCCTCGCCCTGGGCAACGACACGCTCAACGGCGGCACCGGGACCGACACCGCCGACTACTCGGCCCGCACGGCGGCGATCGCCACGTCGATCGACGGCGTCGCCAACGACGGCACGACCGGGGAGACCGACAACGTCAAGATCGACGTCGAGAACGTCACCGCCGGCTCGGGCAACGACACGCTGACCGGCTACACCACCGCGAACGTCCTGTCGGGCGGCGGCGGCCGCGACTTCCTCGACGGCGACAGCGGCAACGACACGCTCGACGGCGGCGCCGGCGACGACATCCTCACCGGCGGCGTCGGGACCGACCTCGTCACCTACGCGAGCCGCGCGGCGGCGGTCACGCTCTCGATCGACGGCGTCGCGAACGACGGCGAGGCCGGGATCGGCGAGCTCGACGACATCCGCACCGACGTCGAGAGCGTGACCGGCGGCGCCGGCAACGACACGCTGACAGGCGGCGCGCTCGCCGACACCCTCTCCGGTGGCGCCGGCGTGGACACGATCTCCGGCGGCGCAGGCGCCGACACGCTCAACGGCGACGACGGCGACGACGTCCTCGAGGGCGGCGCCGGCGGCGACATCCACAACGGCGGCGCGGGCTTCGACACCGCCGACTACCGCGCCCGCATCGCCACCGTGACCGCCGACCTCGACGGCGCCGCCGACGACGGCGAGACCGCCGAGGTCGACAACGTCCGCCCGGACGTCGAGCAGCTGCTGGGCGGCGTCGGCAACGACACGCTGACGGGCAACAACAGCACGAACGTCCTCGACGGCGGACCCGGCGACGACCAGCTCGACCCGGGCAAGGGCCAGAACGACGTGATGACCGGCGGCGACGGCGTCGACACCGTGACCTACGCCACGCGCACCTTGCCGGTGACGCTCGACGCGGACGGCGCCGCCGACGACGGCGAGGCCGGCGACGCGGGCATGATCGGCACGGACGTGGAGAACATCACCGGCGGCGGGGGCAACGACCGGCTCACCGGCACTGCGGGCGTCAACCTCCTCAACGGCGGCGCCGGCAACGACGTGCTCGACGGCGGCCTCGGCGCCGACCTGCTGATCGGCGGGTCCGGCGCGGACACCGCCGACTACTCGAGCCGCAGCGCCAGCGTCGTCGCCGACCCCGACGGCGCCGCCGACGACGGCGTAGCCGGCGAGCTCGACACGATCGAGACCGACGTGGAGAACCTCACGGGCGGCAGCGGCGACGACGAGCTGACCGGCGCCCTCGGCACCAACATCCTCGCCGGCGGCCTCGGCGCCGACGTGCTCGACGGCGCCCAGGGCGACGACGACCTCGACGGCGGCGACGGCAGCGACGACCTCACGGGCGGCTCCGGCGCCGACCTGCTGCGCGGCGGCGCCGGCACCGACCGGCTCGCCGGGCGCGACGGCGGCTCGGACCGGATCCGCTGCCAGGCCGGCACCGACACCGCGATCCTCGACGCGATCGACGACGTCAACGGCGACTGCGAGAGCGTCGACGTCCCCGCCACCGTCGGTCCCTCCGGGCCGGCCGGCACCAACGGCACGAACGGGACGAACGGCGCCCAGGGCCCCGCGGGCACGAACGGCGCCAACGGCAAGACCGGCGCCCAGGGGCCGGGGGGTCCGGCGGGCGCACAGGGCCCGGCCGGGCCGCAGGGCGCCGCCGGCCGCGACGCGGTCGTGACGTGCAAGCCCGTCAAGGGCAAGGGCAGGGCCTCCAAGTTCACCGTCTCCTGCACCGTGCAGCTCGCGGGCGCGGGGGCGCGCGTGCGCGCCGTCCTCATGCGCGGCGGCCACGTGCTCGCGCGCAGCACGAGCACCACGCGCGCGGGCGCGGCGAAGCTCAAGCTCCGCCACGCCGGGCGCGGCCGCTACGCCGTCCGCCTGACGATCGGGTCCGGCGCGGCGAAGGCCACGGTCGTCCGCCGCCTCCGCATCCGCTGAGCTACACCGTCTCGAGCCGCCGCAGCGACCAGTTCTCGCGCACCGCCATGCCGGCCGCGAGGACGAGCACGGCGAGCATGCTCCCGGCGCCGAGCACGACGCCCGCGCCGAGCGCGTCCCCGAGCGGCCCGGCGAGCAGGTAGCCGACGGGCAGCAGCGCGAGCGAGCCCATCCAGTCGTACGCGGAGACGCGCGACAGCGTGTGCGGCGGCACCCGCTCGGCGAGCGCCGTCTCCCACCAGATCCCGAACAGCGCCAGGCCGACGCCCGACGCGGCGAAGAGCGGGAAGAGCGCGAGCAGCGGCGTGCCGAGCGCGAACAGCGCGGTCACCGTCGGCCACGTGACCACCCACGCGAAGCCGACGCGCATCGGGTGCAGCGGGCGCCAGCGGAAGCCGATCAGCGCGCCCACCACCGTCCCGGCGCCCATCGCCGCGGCGAGCAGCCCGAACACGCCGGTGCTGCCGTACTCGTCCTCGGCGATCGTCGGGCCGAGCGTCGTCCACGGCCCGAAGGACAGCATCAGCGCGAGCGCGAACACCGCGACGGTGGCCCAGATCCACGCGCGCGAGCGAACCTCGCGGTAGCCCTCGCGCAGGTCGGCGAGCAGCGTGCGGCGGGCGACGGCCTCGCCCCGCGAGCGGGGTCGCACGCGCGTCAGCAGCGCGGCGGAGACGAGGAAGGTCAGCGCGTCGAGCGCGAAGGCCCAGCCGGCGCCGAGGCCGAGGACGAGCGCGGTGGCGAGGGCCGGCCCGGCGAACTCGGCGACGGTCTCGACGGTGCTCCCCGCCGCCTTGGCGTCCTGGATCATCGCCTCCGGCACGGTCTGCGGGACCAGGCCCGTGTAGGCGGGGCGGAAGAACGCCTCGGCCGTGCCGAACAGCGCCTCGATCACCACGAGGTGCCAGATCTCGACGGTGCCGGCGAAGATCAGCGCGGCGAGCAACGCGTGCAGGCCGAAGCGGATCAGGTCGGTGACGATCATCACGCGGTGGCGCGGCAGCCGGTCCGCCCAGACGCCGCCGATCAGCAGGAACGCGACGAGCGGGAACGTCGCCGCGGCGAGCACGATGCCGACGTCCGTCGCCGACCCGATGTCGGTGACGTAGAGCGCCAGGGCGACGAACACGATCCGATCGCCGATCGTGCTCGCGGCCTGCCCGAGGAGCAGGTTGCGGAAGTCGCGTGCGCGGAGGACGTCCATGCCACCCTGCAGCGTCGCACGGCGGGGCCGGTCCCTGACGGTGGGACGCGACCGGCTAGCGCGGGATTCGAACCGCGCGGGTCAGCCGTCGACGCAGAAGTGGCCGTGCTTGCGGTTGAAGCAGATGAGGCCGACGATCGCGCCGTCGCCCGCGACCACGGGCAGCCGGTCGCCGCCGTCCGCGTCGAGCAGCGCCATGGCGCGGTCGACCGGGTCCTCGGGCGCCACCCGGTCGGTCTCGCCGGTCAGCCCGCGCAGCGGCGTGTCGTCGGCGGCGTCGCCGGGGATGGCGTCGCGCTGGACGGCGCCGAGGAACCGGTCGCCGTCGGCGACGAGCAGCAGCCGCACGCGCGGGTTCTCGAACGTCGCGCGCGCCTCCCCCACCGTCGTGTCGGGCGTCACGGTCCGCGGCGCGCGCAGCATCACGTCCTCGACCGTCGGACCGGCCTCGCCCAGCGGGATGTTGCGCGTGCCCATGGGCTGAAGCCTAGCGCCGGAGCCCGACCCGCTTCACGCCGGTCGCGCGGTTGCCCGCCGCGTCGACGACCTCGAGCGAGATGCGCAGCCTGACCTTGCCCAGCCGGCGCAGCTTGCGCGCCTTCGCCTTCGCGATGCGCCGCGTCAGCGTGCGCGAATCCCCGCCGGCGAGCCGGAACGTCACCGCGCCGAGGCCGACGCGCACGCGATCGCCCTTGCGCCGCCCGGTGCCGGCGAGCGTGAGCACGCCGGCGCAGCGGGTCTCCCCGGCCGGGCAGGACACGGGCAGCTTGATCCTGCGGCCGGTGAGGGTCGCCTTGCGCAGCCCGAGCGCGGGCTTCGTCGTGTCGGCGGGCGGCGCCACGATCGGCAGGTCGATCCGCTCGCACGCCGTGAGCGCATCGATCGCGTCGGCCTCGAGCGTGTCGGCGTCCCCGCCGCAGTCGCCGGTGTCGGCGACGCCGTCGCGCGCGTGGAGGAGATCGAGGCCCGGGCCGGCCTGGAACGTGTCGGCGCCGCCGCGACCGTCGATGAAGTCGTTCCCCGCCCCGCCGTTGAGGAGATCCGCGCCGTCCGTGCCGGTGATGGTGTCCGCGCCGCCTCCCGCGTCGACGCGCAGGCCGCCGGGGAAGGCGCTCGCGTCGACCGTCTGCCCGCCGTCGGGGAGCACCAGGTCGGCGACCTCGATCCCGGTGTAGCTCACGGTCTGCGTCCCCGGCACGCCCGGCGCCGAAAGGGTCATGCCGGTGGAGGTGAGCGCGAAGCCGTAGCTCACGGGCTGCGCCGCCGAGAAGTCGAAGGCGAACGTGTCGGTGCCCGCCTCGCCCTCGAGCTTGCCGCCGGCGTCCGCGACGCCGATGAGGCGGTCGTCGCCGATCCCGCCGCGCACGACGTCGCTCGAGTTCGACGTGAGCGTGTCGTTGCCGGCGCCCCCGACCAGGCTCACGACGGTGGTGGGACCTGCGACGTAGACCCCGCGGAGCTCGTCGTCGTCCGCGCCCCCGTCGAGCGAGATCGAGCCCACGGCCGCGTTCCCGATGCCGGTCATGTCGAGCGTGTCCGCGCCGCCGTTGCCGATCAGCACCAGGGTCCCGGCGGACGAGCCGCCGGTGCAAGGGAGAAAGCCCGTGTCCGGGTTGGCGCCGTTCACGAGCATGGCACTCCCCGGGCAGCTGAGCGCGATCGTGTCGCCGGCGCCGTCGCTGGTCACCGTGAGCGTGCGCGTCGGCGCGGGCGTGTAGACCGAGGTGATCGTGGCCGAGGCCGGTGCGGCCTGGACCGCGAGCGCCGCAGCGGCGAGGAGGACGACGGTGGGGATGCGCATGGCGCGACCGTACGGTGCGCGCGGTCCCGGAAGCAAGCGGGGGTGACGAAGTTCACGCCGTCCGCGATAGTGCGTCGCGATGGAGCGCTCCCGCCGCGAGTTCCTGCACGCCGCCGCGACCGGGGCGCTCGTGCTGGCCGGCGCCGAGGCCGCCGCGGCCGACCGGCTCCCGCGCACGCAGCTGCGCGCGCTGCGCGGCGCCGTCCGCGGACCGGTGCGCGCGCCCGGTGACAACGGCTATGACCGCGCGCGCCGGCTCTTCAACACGCGCTTCGACGGGATCCGGCCGCCCGCCGTGGTGCGCGTGCGCGACACGGCCGACGTGCAGGCCGTCATGCGCTGGGCCGAGCGGTTCGACGTGCCGCTCGTCGCCCGCGCCGGCGGCAACGCGTACAACGGCGCCTCGTCGAGCCGCCGCGCGGTCGTGGTCGACACGGGCGGGCTCGACCGCTTCTCGCTCGACGGAACGACGGCGACCGTCGGCCCCGGGCTGCGCAACTTCGACCTGTACGCGGCGCTCGCGCGCCGCGGCGCCGCGATCGCGTCCGGCTCGTGCCCGAACGTCGCCGTCGGCGGGCTCGCGCACGGGCGGCGGGATGGGCCTCGCCGGCCGGGCCTGGGGCCTGACCGTCGACCGCGTCGCCGCCTACGACGTCGTCACGCCCGACGGCGCGCGGCGGCGGGTCGACGCGACGACCGACCCCGACCTGTTCTGGGCGCTCCGCGGCGGCGGCGGGAGCTTCGCGATCGTCACCGCGGTCCACCTGCGCGTGCGCGAGCGCCGGAGCGCGGCGTGGTTCTTCGCCTCCTACCCGGCGGCGGCGCGCGCGGAGGTGCTCGCGACGTGGGACGACCTCGCGCCGGGCGCGCCCGATGCGCTCACGTCGCTGTGCACGCTCACCGCGGATCGCGCGACGGCGTTCGGCCAGTACCTCGGCTCGGAGCGGTCGCTGCGCCGGCTCGTCGCGCCGCTCGCGCGCGATCCCCGGCGTCCGCTTCAGCGCCGGGACGCTCGTCGTTCCTCGACGCTCCAGCGCCGCTGGGCCGGCTGCTCGGAGGGCGACAGCACCGCGGCGTGCGTCGCGGTGCCGCGCGCGTCGTTCGACGCGGCGTCGATCTACGTCGCGAAGCCGCTCTCCGCGCGGCGCGCGGACCGCGTTCGTCGCGCGCCGCCGACACCGGCGCCTCGCTCGTGTGCGACGCCTACGGCGGGCGGATCTCGCGCGTCGCGCCCGGCGCGACCGCGTTCGTGCACCGCGACGTGCGCTTCAGCGTCCAGATCGTCGCCTACACGACGTTCGCGACCGCGCACTGCGCGGGTCCGCCGCGCCCGCGCCCGGATCGCGCCGTTCGGCAACGGGCAGGCGTACCAGAACTACGCCGACCTGGACCTGCGCGATCCGCTCGGCGCCTACTACGGCGCGAACCTCGCCCGGCTGCGCGCGGTCAAGGCCGCGATCGATCCGGCGAACCGCATGCGCCCCGCGCAGGGCATGCGCGGATAGGCTCGCGCCCATGCCCGGCGAGCTCGCCTCGGACTTCCAGCGCGACGGCGCGTGCGTGCTCCGCGGCGTGCTGTCCGCCCACGAGCTCGCCCATCTCGAGTCGGGCGTCGAGGCGAACCTCGCCGCGCCGAGCGAGCGCGCGGTCGAGGGCGGCGGCGACACGGGCACCGGCCGCTTCTTCGAGGACTTCCGCAACTGGACGCGGATCCCCGAGTACGAGGACGTCATCCGCCGCTCGCGGCTCGGCGCGCTCGCGGCCGAGCTGACCGGCGAGCGCCGCCGTGCGGCTGCACCACGACCACCTGCTCGTCAAGGACCCCGGCACGACGATCCGGACGCCCTGGCACCAGGACCAGCCCTTCTACAACATCGACGGCACCGACACCGTCTCGTTCTGGATCCCGCTCGACCCCGTCCCGCGCGAGAGCACGCTCGAGTTCGTCGCCGGGTCGCATGCCGTCGCGCACCTGGTACATGCCGCGCGGCTTCTTCGACGACCGCCCGATGGTGTTCGAGGAGGGCACGTTCGCCGACGTCCCCGACGTCGAGGCCGACCGCGGCGCGCACACGATCCTCGGCTGGGAGCTCGAGCCCGGCGACGCGGTCGCCTTCAACATGCTCACGCTGCACGCCGCGGGCGGCGCGCGCCACCGGCGGCGCGCGTTCTCGGTGCGGATCGTCGGCGACGACGTCCGCCTGGCGGAGCGCCCGCACCCGACCAGCCCGTCCTTCCCCGAGCTCGACGGCGCGCTGGCGCCCGGCGACGTGCTCGACCACCCGCTGTTCCCGGTGCTGTGGTCGAGCTGATCGACCGCTTCTACGCGGCCTTCGACCGCAAGGACGGCGACGCGATGGCCGCGTGCTACGCGCCCGACGCGCGCTTCTCCGACCCCGCGTTCGGCGAGCTGCGCGGCGACGAGCCGGGCCAGATGTGGCGGATGCTGACGAGCCAGGCGCGCGACCTGCGCGTCGAGCTGGTCGAGCGCAGCGCCGGCGCCGAGACCGGCAGCGCGCACTGGATCGCGCACTACACGTTCACGCAGACCGGCCGCCCGGTGGTCAACGACGTGCGCGCCGCCTTCCGCTTCCGCGACGGGCTGATCGCCGAGCACGACGACGCCTTCTCCTTCCACCGCTGGGCGCGGCAGGCGCTCGGCCCGCCGGGCCTGCTGCTCGGCTGGACGCCGCTGCTGCGCGCGCAGGTCCGCAAGCGCGCGCGGGGCAATCTCGAGCGGTTCGTGGCCTCCAGGACGACCCGGCGCGGTCGGCGCCTCGGCGCGCTATCGTCATTGCTTGCCCCATGCAAGCTTCCCACTCCCCCACCTCCACCGGCGCCGTCGAGGACCTCGTCACGGCGCTCTACCGCCTGGGCATCGTCCAGCGCGAGATCGCCCGGCACGCGCTGGCCGGGCTCGGCACGCAGGGCTTCACCGCCCTCGCCGTGATCCGCCGCTTCGGTCCCGTGCGCGTCTCCGACGTCGCCGAGCGCCTGCGCATCGACCTCTCCGTCGCGAGCCGCCAGGTCGCCGCGCTCGTCGGCGGCCGGCTACGCCGAGCGCGAGCCCGACGCCGACGACCGCCGCGCCTACCGCGTCGCCGTCACCGAGCTCGGCGTGGAGGTGCTGCGCGAGTCGCACCGCCGCATGGTCGACGCGTTCGCCCAGCCGCTCGCCGGCTGGGACGAGACCGAGATCGCGGCCCTGGCCACGGGCCTGCACCGCCTGCGCGACGACTTCGCCGACCCTGTCGCGCCATGAGCCGCTCCACCGCGGCCGGCGAGCGCCTCGAGTCCGGCATGACCCACCGCGAGGTGCTGGAGGCGATGTCGGGCCTGCTGCTCGGCATGTTCGTCGCGATCCTCTCCAGCACCGTCGTCACCACAGCGCTCCCGGAGATCATCGGCGACCTCGGCGGCAGCCAGTCGTCCTACACCTGGGTCGTCACCTCCACCCTGCTGGCCCTCACGGTGAGCACGCCGATCTGGGGCAAGCTGGCCGACCTGTTCGACCGCAAGCTGCTCGTCCAGACGGGCCTGATCATCTACGTCTCCGGCTCGATCCTCGCCGGGGCGTCGCAGAGCACGACCTGGCTGATCGCCTGCCGCGTCATCCAGGGACTGGGCGTCGGCGGCCTCACGGCGCTCACCCAGATCATCCTCTCCGACCTCGTCTCCCCGCGCGAGCGCGGCCGCTACAGCGGCTACCTCGGGGCGGTGTTCGGGGTCGGCACGGTCGCCGGGCCGCTGCTCGGCGGCGTCATCACCGACGGCCTCGGCTGGCGCTGGTGCTTCTACGTCGGCGTCCCGTTCGCCGTCGCGGCGTTCGTCGTGCTGCAGCGCACCCTGGACCTCCCACGGCACCGCCGCCCCGTGCGGATCGACTACCTCGGGCGCGCTGCTGATCGCCGGCGGCGTCTCGAGCCTGCTCGTCTGGGTCTCGCTCGCCGGGCAGGAGTACGCCTGGGCCTCGTGGCAGACCGCCGCGCTCGTCTCGCTCGGCGCCGGGCTGTGCGCCGTCGCGGTGGCGGTGGAGCGCCGCGTGCGCGAGCCGCTGATCCCGCTGCGCCTGTTCCGCGACCGCACCGTCGTGCTCGCCGTGGTGGCGAGCGTCGCCGTCGGCATCACGATGTTCGGCACGACCGTGTTCCTGAGCCAGTACATGCAGATCGCGCGCGGCAAGTCGCCGACCGAGGCGGGGCTGCTCTCGATCCCCATGGTCGTCGGCCTGTTCCTCGCGTCGACGCTGATCGGGCGCCGGATCACGCGCACCGGCCGCTACAAGCGCTTCATGCTCGCCGGGACCCTGCTGCTCACCGCCGGCCTGGCGCTGATGGGGACGATCGACGAGACGACGAGCCTGCCCGACATCGCCGCGTTCATGCTCGTGCTCGGCTCGGGACTCGGGATGGTCATGCAGAACCTCGTGCTCGTCGTGCAGAACAGCGTCGGGCGCGGGGACATCGGCGCCGGCAGCGCGCTGATCGCCTTCTTCCGCAGCCTCGGCGGGGCGATCGGCGTGAGCGCGCTCGGCGCGCTGCTCGCCCATCACGCGCGGGACGCGATCACCGACGGCCTCGCGGCGCAGGGCGTCGACCCGTCGGCGCTCGGGGGCGGCGGGGCGAGCACGGTGCCGGACGTCGAGCGCGCTCCCCGGTCCGGTCGCGCAGGTGATCGAGCACGCCTACGGCACGGGGATCGCGGAGATCTTCCTCTACGCGGCGCCGCTCGGCCTGGTCGCGTTCGTCGCGCTGCTGTTCCTGCGCGAGCAGCCGCTCGGATCCAAGAGCGGGATCGAGCTCGCGCGGGAGCCCCGTCCCGCCTGACCCGTCTGCAGGATTTCCTGCACGGAGAGGATTTTCGGACCGCGCGTTCTAGGGTCGGAGGTCGCTCGGGGGCGTGGGTCGCCGCCCGTGCCCTCCGATGCCCGCGATCGTCCGCCGTCTTGTCCCGCTCGCCGCGCTCGCCGCGCTCGTCGTCCTGGTGGCGCTGCCGGGCCGCCCCGCCGTGGGCCAGACCGGCTCGATCTCGACCCAGCAGCGCACCGCCGAGCAGCTGCGCGACGCGATCGCGGCCGAGAGCGCGCGGATCGCCGCGACGCGTGACGGCCTGGCCGACGCCGAGCGCCGGCTCGCCGTGCTCGACGCGCGCGTGCGCGACCGGCAGACCGACCTGGCGAACGCCCAGAACGACCTCGTCCGCGCGCGGATCCGCCTGACCATGCTCGAGCGCCGCGAGGCCGCGGCGAAGCGCACGCTCGCCGACAACCTCGTGGCCTCCTACAAGTCCGGCCGCCCCGACCTGGCCACGATCGTGCTGGGTGCCAACAGCTTCACCGACCTGTTCGAGCGGATCGAGTTCCTGCGGCGCGCCTCAGACGCGAACGCGCGGCTGCTCGACCGCACGCGCGAGGCCCGGGCCGACGTGCTCGTGGAGGAGCAGGGGCTGCAGAAGCTGCGTACCCGCTACAGCGAGCTCGCGCGGGCCGCGATCGACGACCGCGACCGCGCCGACGTGCTGCGCGACGCGCTGCTCCAGCGCGAGGAGCAGCAGCTCGCGCGGCTCGGCGGCGCGCAGACGCGGCTCGCCTCCGTGCGCACGCGCATCGCCCGGCTCCAGCGCCAGCATGCCGCGGCCGCGCGCCAGGCGGCCGCCGCGCCGACCGCGACCGCCGAGGCGCCGCCCGCGCCCTCCGGCTCCGGCGGGGACGTCGTGAGCCGCGTCGTCTCCGCGGCCAACGAGATCGCCACGACCCCGTACGTGTGGGGCGGCGGGCACGGCGGCGCGAGCGGCGGCTACGACTGCTCGGGCTCCATCTCCTACGCCCTCGCCGCCGGCGGCCTGCTCGCGAGCCCGCTCGACTCGACCGGCTTCATGAGCTGGGGCGAGGCGGGGCCGGGCTCGCGCATCACCGTCTACGCGAACGCGGGCCACGCGTACATGGTCGTGGACGGGCGCCGCTTCGACACGAGCGCGCTGTCCGGCGGCGGCACGCGCTGGACGTCGGCCATGCGCAGCAGCGCGGGCTTCGTCGCGCGCCACCCGCCCGGCCTGTAACCGCCTAGCGCTCGTCGCCGACCGGCTCGTGCTCTTCGGCCTGCTCGGCCGCCTCGGGCGGCAGCGGCTCGGCCGCGGCCTGCTTGCGCGCGTCCTTCTTGGCCTGCTTGCGCAGGCGGCGGTCGCGCAGGGCGCTCTCGCGGTTCAGCTTCGCCATCGTCGTTCGCTTCTTGGAGCTGGACGCCATATTGCCTCCCGGGCGGATGCGTGCGGCGGTCGGCGGAGTGCAGCGCACGACTGCGGGCCCACGGCACGGATTGGCCGGGCGCGCGCCCGGCAGGACCCCTCACACTAGCCGGTTCTCCGGCGCGTCAGGCGGGCGCGGGCGCGACCACGGGCCGCAGCGGCCACGCCTGCGCGGGCCACGGCAGGGCGAGCGGCGCCCCGGCGAGCACGCAGTACTCCGTCGCCGGGCCGAGCGTCATCTGGCGCTGCCAGGCCGATGCCGCGTCGCCGATCGCGCCGGCCAGCTCGGCGTGGAACGCGTCGTAGGGGACGCCGGCGGGCTTCTGCAGCCACGCGCCCCAGCCGAGCGGATCGGGCAGCAGCGGGCCGGCCACGTGGCCCATGACCCCCGCCACGCCGGCGTGCGCGGCGCTCGCGGCCGCGTCGTGCGGAGGCTTGCGCGCTCCCGACACGGCGATCTCGTTGAGCCGGCCGAGTGCCGCGAAGTCCTCGACGAGGTACCAGTCCTCGTAGCCGGCCGCGCCGCCCAGCCACGGGACCGCGCCGAGCGCCACGGTCGCCGTGGGTCCCGGCACGGCGCCGCGCAGCCGCTCGTGGAACGCCGCGAGCCGCGCCTCGTAGTCGGCCGGGGCGACGTCCCGAGCGGGCACGTGCCAGAAGACGTAGGCGAGCACGCGCGCAAGCCTACGCGGCGCGCGGCAGCTCCTCGCCGGGCGCCGGGCGCCAGACCGGATCGCCGGGCACGATGCGCAGCTCCTCGCCGCGGTGGCTGATCACCAGCACGGTGCCCTCGACGAGCCGGTAGGCGACGCCCGCGTGCGTCATGTCGACCTCGAGCAGCTGGCCGCGGACGCTGATGCGGAACCGCAGCCCGTCCCACTCCGCCGGCAGCCGCGGGTCGAGCCGCACCTCGCCGTCGAAGTCGCGCAGCCCCCCGAAGCCGGCGACGAGCGCGAGCCACGTGCCGCCGCAGGACGCGATGTGGATGCCGTCGGCCGTGTTCCCCTGGGCGTCGGCCAGGTCCACGGCGCAGGCGTCGAGGAAGTAGCCGAGCGCGGCCTCGGGGTAGCCGACCGCCGAGGCCATGACGCTCTGCACGCAGGCCGAGAGCGTCGAGTCGCCCGTGGTCAGCGCGTCGTAGTAGTCGAACGTCCGCCGGGTCTCCTCCGGGCTGAACGCGCGGTCGACGAGGTAGGTGGCGAGCACGACGTCGGTCTGCTTGATCACCTGGTGGCGGTAGAGCTCGAGCGGGTGGTAGTGGAGCAGGAGCGGATGCGCCTCGGGCGGCGTGCCCGCGAAGTCCCACGGCTCGCGGTCGAGGAAGTGCTCGTCCTGGAGGACGATCCCGAGCTCCTCGTGGCGCGGCAGGTACATCAGCTCCGAGGCGCGGCGCCAGCCCGCGACCTCCTCGTCGCGCAGCCCGGTGGCGCGCACGAGCCGCGCGTGGACGTCCGGATCCTGGCCGAGCAGCCACTCGGTCACGCGCACGGCGCCCTCGAGGTTCTCGCGCGCCATCAGGTTCGTGTAGGCGTTGTTGTCGACGACCGTCGTGTACTCGTCCGGCCCGGTCACGCCGTTGATGCAGAACCGCCCGCCGCGGCGCTCGGAGAAGAACCCGAGCTCCATCCACAGCCGCGCCGTCTCGACCATCACCTCCGCCCCGCGCTCGAGCACGAAGCCGAGGTCGCCGGTGACCCATGTGTAGTGGCGCAGCGCGTAGGCGATGTCGGCGTTGATGTGGTACTGCGCGGTGCCGGCCGCGTACCAGGCGGACGCCTCCTCGCCGTTGATCGTGCGCCACGGGAACGCCGCGCCGCCGTGGCCGATCTCGCGCGCCCGGCCGCGGGCGGCCTCGAGCATCCCGCAGCGGAAGTCGAGCACCTGCCGCGCCCAGTCCGGGCTCGTGTGCATGAGGAACGGGACGACGTAGATCTCGGTGTCCCAGAAGTAGTGGCCCTCGTAGCCGCGGCCGGTCACGCCCTTCGCGGCGACGCCGTGGCCCTCGCTGCGGGCGGTCGCCTGCATGAGCGAGAAGAGGTTGAAGCGGACGGCCTGCTGGACCTCCGGCGCCCCCGCGATCTCGACGTCGCTGCGGTGCCAGAACGCGGCGACGTGCGCGCCGTGCGCCGCCTCGACCGCGTCGTGGCCCGCGGCCGTGGCCCGGTCGAGCGTGTCGTCGACGCGCGCGAGCAGGCCGCGCGCGTCCGCCCGCGGCGCCCAGTGGTAGGCGACGGACTTGGACACGCGGAGCGGCTCGCCCGCCCGCAGGTCCGCGAGCAGGAGCACCTCGGCGCGGTCGCCCTCGGCGTCGGGCTCGACCGCGACGGGCACGCCCGCCTCGATCCGGTGGTCCATGCCGCAGGCCAGCTCGAGCCCGCTGTGCACGGTCGCGAGCCGCAGGGCCGCGCGGGTCCCGTCCGCGCGCGCGACCACTGGCCGCAGCACGCGCTCGGCGAAGCCCTTGCCGCGGCGCGGGTCCTCGGCGCCCGCGCGCGGCGCGTGGGTCACGAGCTCGGAGCGGATGGCGATCCGGGCCGGGCCGTCGAGCGCGCAGACCTCGTGGTCGAGCGCGACGAGGTGGCGGTCGACCAGCGAGGCGAGCCGGCGCGAGCGGATCCGGATGCGGCCGCTGCGCGCGGCCGTGAAGACGACCTCGCGCGTGAGCACGCCGGTGCGCATGTCGAGCGTGCGCTCGCAGGCGAGGAGCCGCGAGGTGGTGAGCTCGAACGGCTCGTCGTCGACGATCAGCTGGAGGATCGAGCCGTCCGGCGCGCCGACGAGCGTCTGCCCGGTGCGCGCGAGGCCGTAGGCGTCCTCGGGATAGACGATCGGCCACGTCTCGTGGAAGCCGTTCAGGATCACCCCGGGGTCGTAGGACGGCGTGCCCTCCTCGTGCGCGCCGCGCACGCCGAGGTAGCCGTTGCCGACGGCGAGGATCGACTCCAGGGCGGCGGCGCGCGCCGGGTCGTGCCCGTGCTCGCTGATCTGCCAGGCGCACGCGGCGTAGGACGTCAGCTGCGCACGCGCGTGGTCGCGCCGGGGGCTCACGCGACCATCTCCGCGAGGTCGCCGACGACCAGGTCGGCGCCTGCGGCGAGCAGCTCGCCCGCCGACGCGGCGCGGGCGACGCCGAGGACGAGGCCGAAGCCGCCCGCCCGCCCGGCGCTCACGCCGGCCACCGCGTCCTCGACGACGATCGCCGCGCGCGGCGGTACGCCGAGCCGGGCGGCCGCCTCGAGGAAGCCGTCGGGCGCCGGCTTGCCGCGCAGCCCGAGCCGCGCGACGTCGCCGCCGTCGATCGTGACGTCGAAGAGCGCCTCGATCCCGGCCGCGTGCAGCACGGCGCGCGCGTTGGCGCTCGAGGAGACGACGGCCGTGTGGACGCCCTCGGCGCGCAGGCGCCGGACCCAGCGGACCGAGCCGGCGAAGGCCTCGACGCCGTCGGTCCTCAGCGCCTCGTCGACCGCCCGCTGCTTCGCCGCGGCGATCCGCCGCACGTCGCGGTCGGTGGCGTCGATCCCGCGGGCGCGGAGGAGATCGCGCACGCCGTCCTCGCGCGGCTTGCCGTCGACGTGGGCGACGTAGTCGCGCTGCACGTCGAACGGCGCCTGCGGCCGGCCGGTGCGGCGCGCGTCGGCGGCGAGCACCGGGTCGAAGGTCTGCTTCCAGGCCGCGGCGTGCAGCCCGGCGGTGGCGGTGAGGACGCCGTCGAGGTCGAACAGGACGGCGTCGTAGGAGGAGGCGTGGGGAGGCATGCCGGGAGCATGCGCCGCCGCGCCGCGCGTCACATCAGGGGCGGACCCCCAACCCTCACCCTGAATCGCCGGCGATCTCGGCCGCGGCGCGCCGTCCGCTCCGCAGCGCCCCCTCCATGAGCCCGCTCCAGGCGCCGGCGGTGTGCTCGCCGGCGAAGTGGAGCGTGCCGGCCCGCGCGGCGAGCAGGTCGTCGTCGCCGGGGCGCGCGCGCAGGCCGTCGGCGCGGTACGCGCCGAGCGCCCACGGATCGTCGCTCCACGTCGTGTGGACGGCGTCCCCGGTGAGCGCCAGGTCGGGACGGAGCGCCGTCACGCGCGCGAGCCACGTGGCCGCGTCGAGCCCGTCGAGCGCCCGCGGCGAGCCCGCGAAGCAGTTGAGCACGGGCGCCACGGCGCCGTCGCCCGCGGTCGCCGTCCAGCACCAGTAGCGGTCGGGGACGCTCATCACCGCACTGGCCGGCGCCGGGTCCGCGAGCGGGACGTGCAGCTTCGCGGCCTGGCCGTACTCGACCCGTTCGAGCGCCTCGCGCACGCGGTCGGGCAGCGCCGGGCTGATCGGCAGGGCGCGGAGGACCGGGAGCGGGAGCGCGACGATCACGTGACCGGCCGCGAGCGCGGCGCCGTCGACGTGCACCTCGCCGGGCGCCAGCGCGCGGACGGGCGTGCCGAGCCGGACGCGGTCCCCGAGCTGCTCGGCCATGGCGAGCGCGAGCGCCTGGTTGCCGCCGGCGATGCGGTGGCTCGGGAGCGGGTCGAAGGCGGCGACGTGGTCGAGCACGCTCGTGCTGAGCCGCTCGGCGCCCTGGCCGGTGGAGATCTCGACGCGCGCGAGCACGGCCTCGGCCGCCGCGGGGTCCAGTGCGAGCGACGCGACGAGGTCCGCGACCGAGCCGGTGGCGCCGCGGGCCGCCCGCGCGACGGCGGCCCCGGCGGCCTGGAACGCGGCCGTGTCGGCGTCGACGCCGCGCGGCTCGCGCAGGTAGTAGCTCATGCCGGTGTCGGCGAGGGCGAGCCCGTGGCGTGCCGCCAGGCGCCGCAGCTCCGTGTAGCCGTCGAGGACGAACTCCGCCCCGCGCTCGATCACCGCGGGCCCGGACGGCGTGTCGAGGCGCGCGGACCACACGCGGCCGCCGACGCGGTCGCGCGCCTCGAGCACGAGCACGTCGTGCCCGCGGTCGGCGAGCTCGGTCGCGGCGGCGAGGCCGGCGAACCCGGCGCCGATGACGATCGTCCGGTCCACGACCCCGGGGATCCTCGCAGGCGGCTCGTACCCTGGCGGTGTGACCGCATGGCTGACCCTCGACGGCGTGGTGAACGCGCGCGACCTGGGCGGCCTGCCGCTCGCCGGCGGCAGCGTGACGGCCGCGGGCGTCCTGCTGCGCTCCGACAACCTCCAGGGCCTCTCGCAGACCGACGTGGCGCGGCTCGTCGACGAGCTCGGCGTGCGGATGGTGATCGACCTGCGCACGCGGATCGAGGTCGAGCTGGAGGGCCCCGGCCCGCTCGTCCGCGACGGGCGCGCCGAGATCCGCCATCGCTCGCTCTACCCGGAGGCCGGCGAGCACACCGACGTGGACGTGTCGGCGCTCATGCCGTGGATCGAGCGCCGCCGCGACGGCGTGTCGGAGGAGACGCCGGCGGTCCGCGCGTACCTCGGCTACCTGCGCGACCGGCCGGACTCGATCGTCGCCGCGCTGCGCGACGCCGCGCACGCCGCCGGACCGGCGATCGTCCACTGCGCCGCGGGCAAGGACCGCACGGGGATGGTCTGCGCGCTCGCGCTCGCCGTCGCGGGCGTGACGCGCGAGGCGATCGTCGCCGACTACGCCGCGACGGGCGAGCGGATGGACGCGATCCTGGACCGCCTGCGGTCCTCGCCGACCTACGCCGGCGACCTCGACGGCTCGCCCGCGGACGCCCACATGCCGCGGCCCGAGGCGATGGCGCGCGTGCTCGAGGTGCTGGACGCCGAGCACGGCGGCCCGCTCGGCTGGCTGGAGGACGCGGGTCTCGGCGCGGACGACGCGGCCCGGCTGCGCGCGCGACTGCGGGCGTGAGCCGCCGGCCTCAGCGCGGGTCCGACGCTGCCGAGGCGGCCCAACTGCCGAGGAACGTCAGTGCCTCCTCGGAGCGAGAGCCGGGCTCGGCGGCGTAGGTGAAGATCGTCAGCCCGGGATCTGCCGCGAGCTCCAGCCGGTTGAACGCCAGCTGGAGCTCCCCGACGACGGGATGGTTGAAGTGCTTGACCCCCGTGTTGTGGAAGCGGACGTCGTGCGTGGCCCAGCGGGTGCGGAACGCCTCGCTCTGCGTGGCCAGCTCGCCGACGAGGTCTGAGAGGTCGCGGTCGAACGGGTCGCGGCCCGCGGCGGACCGCAGGATGGCGACCGTCTCGGTGGCGATCCGGTCCCAGTCGCCGTAGGTCGCCTCGGCACGCGCATCGAGGAAGACGAACCGGGCCATGTTGACCGGCCGCGCGGGCATGGCGAACAGCTCGGAGTACAGCGCACGCCCGAGGGCGTTCTCGGCCAGGATGTCCAGCCGGTCGTTGCCCACGAACGCGGCGGCGCCGGTGATCGCGTCGAGCGTCCACTGGACCTCGGGGCGGACGCGCTGCCTGGCTCGCCGCCGGCGAGGGCGGGCCGGGGCGGGGTGCGCGGCGCGGGCGAGGTCGTGGAGGTGGGTGCGCTCGGCGTCGTCGAGCTGGAGCGCTCGAGCCACCGCCTCCAGCACGCCCTCGGAGACCCCGTTCAGGTCGCCGCGCTCCAGGCGGGTGTAGTAGGGAACGCTCACGCCGGCCAGGACGGCGACCTCCTCGCGGCGCAGCCCGGGAACGCGGCGGCCGCCGTAGGAGTGCAGTCCCGCCTGCTCCGGCGTGATCCGGGCGCGCCGCGAGGTGAGGAACGCGCTGACCTCCTGCTTCATCTCCACGCGCCAAGCGTAGATGCCGCCGGCTGCGGCTGAGAGACCCTGCCAGTACCTCTCACGACAGGGACTCTCACCCGGGCGAGATCCGCGTTTTGCTGAAGGCCGGAAGCGAACGCCACCAAGGAGCCATGTCCCATGCAGCACATCTCACTCGGCGGACTCGACGTCTCGCGCATCGGGCTCGGCACGATGGCGATGTCCGGCTACTACCTCGACCCGAGCAGCAGTGACGCGGACTCGATCCGCACCATCCACCGCGCGCTCGAGTTGGGCGTCACCTTCATCGACACCGCCGAGATCTACGGGCCCTACGCCAACGAGGAGCTCGTCGGCCGCGCGCTCGAGGGTCGGCGCGACGAGGTCGCGCTGGCGACGAAGTTCGGTCTCGTCTCGCACGCCGGCGGCGGCGCCGGCGTGCTCGACAGCAGCCCGGCGAACATCCGCGCCGCGGTCGAGGGCTCGCTGATGCGGCTGGGCACCGACCGCATCGATCTCTACTACCAGCACCGGGTCGATCCGAACACGCCGATCGAGGACACCGTCGGCGCCCTGGCCGAGCTCGTGGCCGAGGGGAAGATCCTGCAGATCGGCCTGTCCGAGGCAGGGCCGGAGACGATCCGCCGCGCGCACGCGGTGCACCCGGTCGCCGCGCTCCAGACCGAGTACTCCCTGTGGACCCGTGACCCCGAGGCCGAGCTGCTCCCGCTGCTGCGCGAGCTGCGCATCGGCTTCGTGCCCTACTCGCCGCTCGGGCACGGCTTCCTCACCGGGGCGATCCGCTCCCCCGAGCAGCTCGCCGACGACGACTGGCGCAAGACCAACCCGCGCTTCAGCAAGGGCAACTTCGAGCAGAACCTCCGCATCGTCGACGAGGTGCGGGCCGTCGCGTCCGAGGTCGACGCCACGCCGGCGCAGGTGTCGTTGGCATGGCTGCTCGCGCAGGGCGACGACATCGCCCCGATCCCCGGCACCAAGCGCGTCTCGCGCGTCGAGGAGAACACCGCTGCCGACGGCATCGAGCTGAGCGCCGCGCAGATCCGGCGGCTCGACGATCTCACCCCGGCCGCCGGCGAGCGCCACGACGAGGCGAACATGGCCGCGATCGACCGCTGAGCGGTGCGCGGCGTCGCGCCGCGTCACGTTCCGGCGGGTGCCGGACACTTGACGGGTGATGAGCGCCGAACGAGAGCAGCGGTTCGCCGCGGTCTTCCGCGCCCACCGGGTCGCGGTGTGGCGCTACGTGGCGCGCCGCGTGCTCCCCGACGCGGTCGACGACGTCGTCGCCGAGACGTTCCTCGTCGCCTGGCGCCGCTTCGACGAGCTGCCGCGCGACCCGCTCCCCTGGCTGTTCGGGACCGCGCGCAGGTGCCTGGCCAACCATCGCCGGGCCGCGATCCGCGGCGAGGCGCTGCGGGCGCGGCTGCGCGCCGAGGGCGCCCCGCCGGTCCCCGATCCGGGTGCCGGCGCCGAGGATCGCGAGGCGCTGATCGTCGCCTTCGCGCAGCTCTCCGAGGCCGAGCGCGAGCTGCTGATGCTGACCGAG
The DNA here is from genome assembly GCA_963827335.1 of uncultured Solirubrobacteraceae bacterium. Classification (GTDB taxonomy): domain Bacteria; phylum Actinomycetota; class Thermoleophilia; order Solirubrobacterales; family Solirubrobacteraceae; genus DASQMT01. The sequence continues at coordinate 70,726 of CAWHAP010000013.1, read as the reverse complement.
TGGGACGGGCTGCCCCCGCGGCGCGCCGCGGCCGTGCTCGGGATCGGCGCAGGCACGGCGCGGGCGCGGATCCATCGCGCGCGCAAGAAGCTGCGCACCGCGCTCGCCGGCGAGCTCGGCCTGTCCCTCGACCCCGTGAGGAGCGCCCATGAGGCATCGTGACCTGCTGCGCGAGCTCGATCCGCTCGAGCGCGACGCGCGCCCTGCCGCCGACGACGAGGCGCTGCTCGCGTCGATCCTCGCCGCGCCGTACGAGGACCGTCCGGTCCGGCGCGGCGGCCGCCGCGCGCTGGCGCTCGTGCCGGTCGTCCTCGTCGCCGCGCTGGCGCTCGCCGTCGGCGTCCTCGTGCCTGGCAGCGACGAGCGGCCGGCCGCGGGCGCGACCGGGCCGACCATCGTCCACTACGCGATCCAGGAGACCTTGAGCGACCCGAAGTCGAACGGCGGCGAGCCGCAGGAGATCGGGACGACCGAGGTCTGGCAGAGCAGCGACGGGACGCGCCAGCGCTCCGTCTCGGAGTTCACGGGCCAGCGGTCGGAGAACGTCCTCGACGGCGAGCAGTCGCTGACGTGGATCGCCGAGCAGGACGAGATCATCCGCTACCGCGCCACCGACGACTACAGCTACGGCAAGGTGCGGCTCGACCGGCCGGACTTCTCCCCCGGTCCGCTCGGCGCGCTCGGCGCTCCGAAGGAGGTCGGCGACCCGCGCGAGCTGCCCGACCGCGCCGCCGGCGGTGACCCGCTGGTCCGCGACCTCGGCGACGCGGAGTCGGGGGGCGTCGCCGTCCGGCGGTTCGAGGTCGGCGACTGCACCCGGCCGACCCGCACGCGACAGGACGGGGACACGATCGTCACGGACGGTCCCCAGCGCACCGTCGTCTCGATCGCCCGCGGCACGAACGTCCCGGTCCGCATGGTGATCGCGCCGTGCGACCCCGCCGCGGTCGCGCTGCCGCCGACCCGCACGCTCGACTACCGCTCCTTCGAGGTCCTCCCCGCCACCGCGGACAACCGGGTCTTCCTCGAGCTGGCGCCGCACCAGGGCGCGCGGATGATCGACGGCATCGAGGTCGACCGCGCCGAGGAGCGCATGCCCGCCCCCTCCGCGACGCCCACCCCGACGCCGCGAGGTTGACCGTGCTCGTAGCATCGGAGCGGTGAGGGCGAGGTTCACAGCGGTCATCGGCGCGCTCGCCGCCGCGGCGGCGCTCGCGCCCGCCGCGCAGGCGCACGAGCTCCGGTTCCGCGGCCAGGCGATCGTCCCGACGGGCACGACGTTCGCGGGGACCACCGTGGGCGGGCTGTCGTCGATCACCTACGACGCGCGCCGCCGGGTCTTCTACGCCATCTCCGACGATCCGGGCCAGTTCCAGCCCACGCGGTTCTACACGGTCGGGCTCGACGTGCGCGACGGCCGCCTGACCGACGGCGACGTCCGCTTCGAGGACGTCACGACGCTGCTGGCCCCCGACGGACAGCCGTATCCACCGTCGAGCCTCGATCCCGAAGGGCTCGCGCTGACGCGGGACCGGCAGCTCATCGTCACGTCCGAGGGGTTGCCGAACAGCCTCGTCGACCCGTTCGTGCGCCGCGCCTCGCTGCGCGGGAGGTTCCTCGGCTTGCTGCCCCTCCCGCAGCCGTTCCTCGCGACCGCCGACCGGTCCTCCGGCGTCCGGCCGAACCTGGGCTTCGAGAGCGCCGGCGTCCGCGGAGGGTCGCTCTACACCGCGGTGGAGAACGCCCTCTACCAGGACGGCCCGGCCGCCACCGTGACCAACGGCAGCCCGGCGCGGATCCTCCGCCACGACCTGCGGACCGGCCGGCTCGAGCGCCAGTGGGTGTACGAGACCGACCCCGTCGCCGAGCCGCCGGTGCCCGCGACCCAGTTCTCGGTCAACGGCCTCGTGGAGCTCCTCCCGGTCGACGACGGGCGCCTGATCGCGATGGAGCGGTCGTTCTCGGTCGGCGCCCCCGGGACCGGGAACTCGATCAAGCTCTACGAGGTGTCGCTGCGCGGGGCGACCGACGTCAACGGGCTCGACCGCCTCGAGGACGCGCCGCGCCGGATCCGCCCGGTGCGCAAGCGGCTGCTCCTCGACCTCGCCGACCTCGGCATCCCGCTCGACAACGTCGAGGGCCTGACCTTCGGGCCGCCCCTGCGGGACGGCCGCCGGTCCCTCGTGCTCGTCAGCGACAACAACTTCGCCGCGACCCAGTTCACGCAGTTCCTGCTCTTCGCGCGCTAGCGCGAAGAGCAGGGCTCAGGCGTCGTCGGCGATCCACAGCTCGGGCTGCGACACCACGCCGGCGCCCTGCATCGCCTCGCGCAGGCTGTCGGACGCGAGGAACGTCCGCGCCCCGGCAGCGTCGTCCGTGCGCAGCACGATCGTCACCATGTTGCCGTCGTCCTCGTCGCGCAGGAGCGCGCTGTCGGAGAGGCCGTGCTCGCGGCGCACGCTGCCGTGCTCGTCGAACACCGGCTTCCAGGCGTCGAAGTCCGCGACACGGTGCCGGATGAAGACGCTGCTCATCGGTTCTCCTTCGTCGGTATGGATGCGGGCCCGCCCATCGGGCTAGGCCTCCTCGAGCACCAGCAGCGTGTCGAGCCGCACCTTGTCGTGGCGGACCGCCTCCGCCGCGGTGTCGGTCTGCAGGAACGCCTTGAAGGCGTCCAGGTCGGGGATCTCCGCGATCAGCCCGACCTTGCCCGAGCCCTCCGGATCGCGGAAGGTCCGCAGGGTGATCCCGAGTGGCCCGAAGACCTCCTCGCGCTTCGGCGAGCTCAACCAGTGCCCGACGTCGTCGACCTCGTGCGTGATCAGGTACGTCGGCATTGCGCCTCCATCTGTCCCATTGGCGGCAAGCCTCCCAGCGCGGCGCGTGCGTGTCTCCTGGAAGGCTCCTAGCGAAACCCTAGGAATTCCCTACGCAGGGCCCGCGGCGCAGGTAGCATCCCGCCGTGGCTGCCGAGATCGACATCGCCGCGCTCACGCGCGAAGGGGTCGCGGTCATGGTCGCCACGCGGGACCGCGAGCTGCGGCCCGAGCTCGGCCGGGCCTGGGGGCCGGCGCTGAGCGAGGACGGCACGCGCCTGACGGTGTGCGTCGAGGCGGCTCCGGACTCCGCCATGGCGCGCAACCTCGAGGCCGGCAGCCCGGTCGCGGCCATGCTCGCGCGGCTGACGTCGCGCACGACGATCCAGCTCAAGGGCCCGGTCGTGGAGGTCGCGGCGCCGACGCAGGCACGGCTCGACGCCGTCGGCGCGCACGTCGACGGGTTCGTGGCCGAGACCGCGCTCGTCGGGGTCCCGGAATCGACGGCGCGGGCGCTCGTCGGCGCCGACCTCCTCACGGTCACGATCGAGGTCGCCGAGCGCTTCGACGACACCCCCGGCCCGGACGCCGGGCGGCCGCTGTGAGCGACCTCGTCAGCCTCGAGTCGATCCGCGACTGCCTGCGCGCGGGCCTGCCGTCGCCGCTGGCGAGCTGCGCGCCGGACGGCACGCCGCACATCAGCTACATCCTCCAGGTGCAGTACCTGGACCGCGAGCGCGTCGCGACCTCGCGCCAGCCCTTCAACCGGGCGCTGGCGGACCTGGACGCCTGCCCCTACGCGCAGGCGTTCGTCGTGCGCCCGGTGACGGCCGAGGAGTTCCGCCTGGACCTGCAGTACCTGCACACGGTCACCGAGGGCGAGGCGTTCGAGGCGGCGCGCGCGAACCTCGACGCGATCGCCTCGCACACGGGCATGGGCCCCGCCTTCCGGCTGCGCGGCCTGGACGTGCACCGCGTGCTGCGCTGCACGAGGGTCCGGCGCGGGTCCGGCGAGCCGGAGCGCGCCGAGCTCCCCGATCCGCTCGTGCAGCTCGAGCAGTTCGCGCGCCGCCTCGAGCGCGCGACGACCCACGAACAGGCGACGCACGAGGTGATCGACGCGCTCGACGACCTCTTCGGCTTCCGCTACGCCGTCGTGCTCGCGGCCGGGGACATCGACGGCGGCACGGGGTTGATCGGCACCGCCGCGAGCCGCCGGCGCGTGATCGTGACGGCGAACCTCGCCCGGGCGCGCGCGATGGCCGAGGCGATCGACGGCCGCGACGGTGCGGGCGGGCCCGACCTCGCCGGCCTGGACGGGGCCAGGAGCGCCGCCGCGATCCCGCTCGTCGTCGGGAAGGACGTCCTCGGCGTGCTCTATCTCGAGAGCGCGGAGCCGAGCGCGTTCGGGGGGCCGACCGAGGGCCTGCTGCGGATCATCGGCGCGCACGCCGCCGCCGCGCTGGCGGCGCGCGGCGCGCCCGTCACCGCCCCGCCGCGCGGCGGCGATCCACCGATCGAGCTGGTCTACTACCAGGCCGACGACACCGTCCTGTGCGACTCGGCGTACATCGTCAAGGGCGCGCCTGGGCGGATCCTGTGGAGCATGCTCAAGGCGCACGTGGATACGGGCCGCACGCAGTTCTCCAACCGCGAGCTGCGCCTGGACGAGTCGCTCGAGCTGCCGGCGGGCAACGACAACCTCGAGGCGCGCCTGCTCGTGCTCCGCCGGCGCCTGGCCGGCCTCGGCTGCGGGGTGTCGCTCGAGCGAATCGGCCGCGGGCAGCTCGAGCTCCGGGTCGAGCGCCCCGCCGAGCTGACGGAGGTGCCCACCCGGCTGCTGCAGCGGGCCGTGCGGCGCTCACCGCAGGTCGACGACGGCGCCCTCCTCGGCGATCAGGATCTCACCCGCGAAGGTCTCGGCGGCGGCCGCGCGTGAGCGGTCGCGGTCGTTGCCGGGCCAGAAGTGCGTGAGCATGAGCCTGCGCGCCCCGGCTGCGGTCGCCGCCTCGCCCGCTTCACGGGCGGTCAGGTTCATCCGCGGCTGGGCGCCGGTCGGTTCGCCGGCGCCCTGGTGGCGGTCGGTGGCGTCGACGATGAAGAGCCCCGCGTCGCGCCCGACGTCGGCCAACGCGGGATCCGGGCCGGTGTCACCGGTGTAGGCGACGACGAGCTCGGGAGTCGAGAGCCGCACGCCGGCGTTCGGGACGTAGTGCGGCAGGATCCAGCTCTCCAGCCGGAAGGGGCCGACGTCGTAGCCGTCCGCGGGCAGCGGGTGCCAGGCGAAGACGCGATCGGTCAGCGACCGCTCGCCGTCCTCGAGGCCCGCGACGCGCTCGAGCACCGCCTCGGGCGCGTAGAGCGGGATCCGGGGAAGCTGCCGTCCGTCGTAAAGCCGCGCCCGGAACAGCCCGTGCAGGTCGACGACGTGATCGGGATGGTCATGCGTCACGACGACCGCGTCCAGGCCCACGGCCGTGGTGGACCCCAGGAGCGCCAGGAGCCGCGACAGGGTCCCGTAGCCGAGGTCGAGCACGACGCGGAACCCGTCGTGCTCGAGCAGGTATCCGCTGCACGCCCGACCCGGCTCGGGCCAGGCGCCACAGCTGCCGAGCACGACCACGCGACTCGCCATCGAGACCTCGATCACGCCCCGTCGCCGGCCATGACCGTCGCGGCGAGCGCCACCCGGTGGTCCTTCGTCCAGGGCGGGCCCAGCGTGGCCCTGGGACCGTGGAGGACGTCGCCGGCGCGCTCGCCCAGCCGGCCGGCCGCCTGCGCCTCGACGTGCTTGGCGTCGTAGCAGTGGACCTCCCAGCCACGCGCGTGCGCGAGCTCGGCGAGCGCGTGGCGGTACATGATCGCGTCGGCGCGGGCCTCGTACGGCGACCGGCGCTGCACGGCGATGTCGTCGGGGAAGTCGGGCGGCCAGAACCGCAGCGAGATCGAGACGACGGGCGCGGGCAGCGAGCCGGCGAGGTCGTCGAGCGCCGCCGAGCACGCCCGCACCACCGACGCCCGCACCGTGGCCACCAGCGCTGCGGTGGCGGCGACGTCGAGGCGCGCGCTCTCGTAGTGGATCGGCGCTGCCGACACGCCGGGCTCGACGAGCTCCATCCGCCGGCGGTCGACGACCGCGTGGTCGGCGGCGGCGGTCACGGCGACCGCCCAGCCGAGGTGATCGGCGATGCCCAGGCGCACGCCCATGATTGTGATGGAACGTGTCCAAATCGCACGAGCGGCTGCGACGTCTTGTTGAACCCATCACGCGACAAGGGAGACACGACATGTCCGACCCCGAGATCACGACACGGGAGCGGTGGCTCGCCGCGCGCCGCGAGCTGCTCGCCCAGGAGCGGGAGCTGACCCGGCACCGCGACGAGGTCAACGCGGCCCGGCGCCGGCTGCCGATGGTCGAGATCACGAAGGAGTACGCCTTCGACGGCCTGCGCGGCAAGGTCGGGCTCCTCGACCTGTTCGAGGGCCGCAGCCAGCTGCTGATCTACCACATCATGTTCGAGCCGGACGCCGACCTGCCGTGCGCGAACTGCTCGTTCTGGATCGACAACGTCAGCCACCTCGAGCACCTGCACGCGCGCGACACGTCGTTCACCGCCGTGTCGCGGGCGCCGCTGGAGAAGCTCGAGCGCTACCGGCAGCGGATGGGCTGGACGGTCCCGTGGCATTCCTCGTACGGGAGCGACTTCAACTACGACTTCCACGTCACCCTGGATCCGTCGGTCGCCCCCGTGCAATACAACTACAAGGACCTCGCCCAGCTCGAGCAGGAGAACCCCGGCTGGCGGGGATGGTCCGGCGAGGAGATGGGCGCGAGCGCGTTCCTGCGCTCCGGTGAGCGCATCTTCCACACGTACTCCTGCTTCGAGCGCGGCATCGACCTGCTCAACGGCACCTACAACTGGCTCGACCTCACCGCGCGCGGCCGCCAGGAGGACTGGGAGCAGCCGCCCGGCCGCGGCGACGACCCCGCCCAGAGCTGGGTGCGCCGCCACGACGAATACGAGCCGGCGAGCAGCGACGACGGCTGCGAGACTTCCTCCGCATGACCGTCCGACGCATCATGCCCTACCACGAGTCACCGGACTTCGAGGCCACGCGCACGTTCTACACGCGCGTGCTCGGGCTCGAGGAGGGGGACTTCGGCGGCGGGTACATCGGCTTCGGAGCCGGCCAGGCGCAGGTCCTCTTCGCGCCGCCCGGCGTCGAGCCCGTCCTGCCCGACATGGGCGTGGACGTCGGGTCGTGGGAAGCCGTCGACGCGGCGCACGCCGAAGCGGTCCGGGCCGGGCACGAGGTCGTCTACGGTCCCGTCGACGAGCCCTGGGGCGTCCGCCGCTTCTTCGTTCGCGATCCGAACGGCGTCGTGCTCAGCGTGCTGGCCCACGAGTAGTCCCGCGTCGATCAGGCGGGCCAGAAGTCGTCGATCAGCTCGACGTCTCCGCGCACGTCGTCGATGCGCGTCGACACGATCAGGAGCTCGGCCTCGTCCGCCCTGTCGTTCCAGACCGAGCGGACGGTGCCCGGCGCGATCCGGACCGCCGTCCCCGCGGGCACGTCGATCACGTCGTCCTCGAGCTTGAACTGGAGCTCTCCGGACAGGACGAAGTAGAGCTCCTCCTGCGTGCGATGCCGGTGTCCGTAGCCGCCCTTCCCGCCCGAGCCGTGGGGCATCCGCCGATAGGTGAACGCGACCTGCTCGGTGGCGAGCGGCTCGCTCAGCATCTTCATCTCGCCCGGGTAGCGGCCATCGAACACGTCGGGCGCATCGTCGACGCGACACAAGGTGTAAGGAGCGGTCATGGACCGACTCTACGGCAAGCGGCGCTGGCCATCAGGGGACCGGTACGGCGATACTGCGGACGTGGCCGATCTCTACCACGAGGGCGCTCGTGCGCTGCAGGCGCGGTTCGACACGCGGCGCCTCGCCGATCGCCTCGAGGAGGTCAAGGTCCACGACGCGCTCACGGCCGACGACCGCGCGTTCATCGAGTCGCTCGACATGTTCTTCCTCGCCACGGCCGATGCCGACGGGCGCCCGCAGTGCTCCTACAAGGGCGGCGACCCGGGGTTCGTCGCCGTGCTCGACGAGCGCACGATCGCGTTCCCGAGCTACGACGGCAACGGCATGTACCTCTCCGCCGGCAACCTGCGCGTGAACCCGCACGTCGGACTGCTGTTCATCGACTTCTCCGCCGACCGCCCCCGGCGACTGCGCCTCAACGGCGACGCGAGCATCGAGGCGCACGATCCGCTGCTCGCCCGCTTCCCGGGCGCGCAGTTCGTCGTCCGGGTCAGCGTCGGCGCCGTCTTCCCGAACTGCCCTCGCTACATCCACAGGATGCAGCCGGCCGAGCGCTCGCCGTACGTGCCGCGTGCCGGTCGCGACGTGCCCGTGCCGGACTGGAAGCGCACCGACTGGGCGCGTGACGTGCTCGCTGCCGGCGACCCCGCTCGCGGGACAGCCGAGTCCGGGTCCTGATCGTGTCCTCGGAGATCAGCCCGGACTTCTACGACGCCGAGCTGCGCGCGCACCACGAGCACCTTCGCGCCGCCTACGGGATCAGCCCCGGTGACGCGGTCGTGGACATCGGCTGCGGCGGCGGGCTGACGACGCGCGACGCGGCACGCGCCGCGGCGCCGGGCCGCGTTCTCGGCGTCGACGTGTCCGAGCGCATGCTCGAGCGCGCCCGTGAGCTGACGGCGGCCGAGCGGCTCGACAACGTCCGCTACGAGCTGGGCGACGCCCAGGTGCATCGCTTCGACCCTGCCGGCTTCGACGTGGCGATCAGCCGCTTCGGGACGATGTTCTTCTCCGATCCGGCCGCCGCGTTCGCCAACATCGCCGCCGCCCTCCGACCCGCGGGGCGCCTGGTGCTGCTCGTGTGGCAGCGACGCCGGGACAACGCCTGGATGCGGGCGTTCGACGCGGCGCTGGGCGACGCGGCGCAGCCACCGCAGCCCGACCTGGATCCGTTCTCGCTCGGCGATGCCGACGCCACCGCGCGCCTCCTCGAGGGCGCCGGCTTCGACGGCATCCGCTTCGAGGACGTCCGTGAGCCGGTCTTCTACGGGCACGACATCGACGCCGCGGTCGCGCTCATCCGGGGCTTTCAGGAGAGCAGGACGGCCTTGTCGAGCCTGAGCGACGGCGAGGCGGCCCGTATCGTCGAGCGCCTGCGCGAGACGCTCGTGGCGCACCACACGGACGAGCACGGCGTGGCCCTCGATTCGCGCTCCTGGCTGATCACCGCCCGGCGCGCCTAGACCTCGAGCTTCGACGGAACCACGTGCTCAGGCGGCACCGAGCACGTCGCCCGGGGCGATGCCCACCGAGCGGGCCCACTCCGCCGCCGGCGTCCGCTCGCCGTCCGGGCGGACGGTGCGGATGGCGATCGCGCCGTCGGCAGCGGCGACGACGAGCCGCTCGCCCTCGATCGCAACCACGCGGCCGGGCGGCGCGCCCGGCTCGCCCGCGACGGGCTCGCAGCCGAGGACCTCGACCTGCTCGCCGTGGACCGTCGTCCATGCCCCCGGCCGCGGGTCGGCGCCGCGGATGAGGTCGTAGACCTTCCCGACGGGGTTGCGCCAGTCGATCTCGACGTCGGCCTTGCCGCACCAGCCCTCGTACGTGGCGAGCGCCTCGTCCTGCGCGATCCGGGGCGCGCGGCCGGCGCGGACGAGGTCCACGCTCTCGACCATCGCGTCGACGCCGAGGGGGAAGAGCTTGTCGAAGTACAGGCTGCCGAGGGTGTCGTCCGGGCTGATCTCCACCTCGCGCGTCATCAGCACCGGGCCGGTGTCGAGGCCCTCGTCGGGCCAGAAGACCGCGATCCCGGTCGTCGGGTCGCCGTGGATGATGGCCCAGTTGATCGCGCTCGGCCCGCGATGGCGCGGCAGCAGCGACGGGTGATACTGGATCGCGCCGTACGTCGGGGTCGTCAGCACGGACTCCGGCACGAGCAGGGTCACGAACGCCATGACCATCAGATCGGGACGCAGCGCGGCGAGGTCGGCCGCCACCTCCGGCGGCTCGAACGACGCCACCTGGCGGACCTCGATGCCCGCCTCGCGGGCCGCCTGTGCCAGGGGATCGGGCGGTTGGCCGTCACGGTCGGGCGCGCAGTAGACCGCCACGACGTCCTCGCCGTGCTCGCGCAGCGCCTTGAGCACCTCGGCCCCGAACGCCTGCTGTCCGTTGACGACGATCCGCATCGAGTCGGGCGCGAGGTCAGTTGCTTCGGCGCGCCGCCGAGAGGATACCCGCCGCCGCAGCCGGCGCATCGCGTGCGTGGTCAGTGGTCGGGTGGCCTGCTGCGCAGCAGGGCGGCCACATCGGCTGTCGGGCCGAGGTGGGCCAGCTTCTCGGGGTTGACGATCGACTTGATGCTCGTGATCCGGCCGCCGGCGATCTCGAGCGCGACGACGACGATCAGCCGCTGCTGCGGGTCGAGGTAGAGCGCACCGGGACTGCCGTTGATCTCCGTCGGCCGGATCTCGACCCCCGGGATGAGGGCGGCACGGCGCACCGAGTACTCGATCAGCGCGCGCGCGACGCGGCTGCGTCCGCGCAGCGACCGGGCGAGCGCCGGAACCTTGCCGCCGCCGTCGGCGGTCAGCTTGACCTCGTCGGCGAGCAGCGCCTCGAGCCCGGAGAGATCGCCCTGCTCGGCGGCCGCGAAGAACCGTCGCGCCAGCTCGCTGCGCTGATCGTCGGTCGTCTGGAAGCGGGGCCGGCGCTGCTCGACGTGGCGTCGGGCGCGGACGGCCAGCTGGCGCACGTTGTCCTCGCTCTTGCCGACGATCGCCGCGATCTCCGGATATCGGTAGTCGAACACGTCGCGCAGCAGCAGCACGGCTCGCTGCTCGGGTGAGAGGCGCTCGAGCAGCACCAGCATCGCGAGCGACAGCGAATCGGCCATCTCCGCATGCCGCGCCGGATCGTCGTCGCCGTCGGTGATGATCGGCTCGGGCAGCCACTCGCCGACGTAGCGCTCGCGGCGGGCACGCGCGGAGCGCAGCTCGTTGATCGCCAGCCGCGTGGTGACGGTGGCGGCGAACGCGTGCGGCGATGCGATCGGCTCGCCGGCGTCGAACGCCTCGTGCACCCGCAGCAGCGACTCCTGCACCACGTCCTCGGCCTCGGACACGCTGCCCAGCATCCGGTAGGCGATCGCGAAGCAGACCGGCCGCAGCTCGTCGAGCAGTCGTTCGCGATCGGTCATCTCAGAACCCGACCCGTCGCCGGATCACGACGACATGGATCCGGCCCGGGTCCTCACGGTGGATCTCGAGGATCTTGCCGACACGGCTCTTCACACCGTACGCCTCCATGGCGCGGGCGTCCTCCAGCCCGAGGCAGTGCCGATGGATGCGCTCGTGCGCCGCGGCGAGGTCGGGCACGAGCTTCTGCGCGCCCACGACGAAGATGACGTTGGCGGCGCCGAACGCGTAGGAGGGGAGCTGGCTGCCCAGCGCGGACGCGATGACGAGCACCCCGTCGCGCGTGATCGCATGGACGCTGCCGAGGGCGAAGTCGGGCTGGCCCATGATCGCCTTGATCTCGCGCAGCTGCGTCGCGCGGTCGAGCGTCGACGCCTTGCTGCGCGCCGAGTCGTAGGGCCCGCCGTCGTCGATCGCCGGCGCGATCCCGGTCTCCTCCAACGTCACCGACGGGTTCGTCATGACCGAGGAGCCCTCGCGGATGCGGGCGAGGACCACGCTGCGCGCCGCGTCGAGGTCGTCGACGACGTCGACGCTGACGCCGCGCCCCTCCATTCCGGCGACCGTCTGCGCCAGCGTCTCGTCGTCGGGCAGCGCGGCGAAGCGCTCCGACGCAGGGCTCGCATCGATCGGTGACTCCATATGCGTGGCCATGGCTCGTCGTCCCTTCGGTGGTCGAACATCGTCTGCACCGAACAAGACAAGACACCGGCCCTGCCTGTGACACGTGACTGTGAGACCCTCGGTTGCCGATGGATCCCTACTTCGATCTCGGCACCTACACGCGCGGCACGTCGACGGCCTCGTCGAGCGCCCAGACGTGGTTCGACCGCGGGCTGGCGTGGTCCTACGCGTTCCACCACGAGGAGGCGATCCGGTGCTTCGAGCGCGCGGTCGAGCACGACCCCGGCTTCGCGCTGGCCCACTGGGGCATCGCCTACGCGATCGGGCCGAACTACAACAAGCAGTGGGAGGCGTTCGACCCGGTCGACCTCGCGGCGTCGCTCGAGAAGGCGTGCGCGGAGACGGCGGCGGCGCGCGCGTGCGCGGACCGCGCCGCGCCGGTCGAGCGGGCGCTCGTCGAGGCGATCGCGAGCCGCTACCAGGCCGACGACCCGTCGGCCGACCTCGTCGCATGGAACGCCGACTACGCCGAGGCGATGCGGCACGTCTACGAGGCGCATCCCGACGAGCTCGACGTCGCGGCGCTCTTCGCCGATGCGCTGATGAACCTCACGCCGTGGGCGCTGTGGGATCGCTTCACGGGGGCGCCGTCCGAGGGGGCGGCGACGCTCGAGGCCAAGGCGGTGCTCGAGCGCGCCATCGGGCGGCCCGGCGGCCGCACGCACCCGGGACTCCTGCACCTCTACGTGCACCTGATGGAGATGTCGCCGCACCCCGAGCAGGCGCTCCCGGTCGCCGACGCGCTGCGGTCGCTCGTCCCCGACGCCGGCCACCTCGTGCACATGCCGACGCACATCGACGTGCTGTGCGGCGACTACAAGAGCACGCTCGATTGGAACCTGCGCGCGATCGAGGTCAACGAGAAGTACGTCGCGCGCGAGGGCCGGGTCGGGTTCTACGCGCTCTACCACGCGCATGACCGCCATTTCGCGATCTACGGGGCGATGTTCCTCGGCCGGTCGCAGGTCGCGCTGCGCGTCGCCGCCGACCTCGAGGCCTCGCTGCCCGAGGAGGTGCTGCGGATCGAGCAGCCGCCGATGGCCGACTACCTCGAGGCGTTCGTCCCCATGCGCCTGCACGTGCTCATCCGCTTCGGCATGTGGGACGACATCCTCGCGCTGGAGCTGCCGGGCGACCCCGCGCTCTACTGCACGACGACGGCGATGACCCACTACGCCCAGGGCGTCGCGTACGCGGCGACCGGGCGGATGGAGGAGGCCGGCGCAGCGCGCGACGCGTTCCGCGCCGCCGTCGCGCGCGTCCCCGACTCGCGCTTCCTGTTCAACAACACCTGCCAGGACATCCTCGCCGTCGCGGGCGCGATGCTGGACGGCGAGCTCGCGTACCGGCGCGGCGAGGTCGACGCCGCGTTCGGGCACCTACGCCGTGCGATCGCGCTCGACGACGCGCTGCCCTATGACGAGCCGTGGGGCTGGATGCAGCCGACGCGCCACGCCTACGGGGCGCTGCTGCTCGAGCAGGGCCGGGTCGAGGAGGCCGAGACCGTCTACGCCGAGGATCTGGGCTACGTCCCGTCGATCCCGCGCTCGTCCTGGCACCCCGGGAACGTGTGGAGCCTGCACGGCTACCACGAGTGCCTCGTCCGGCTCGGCAAGCCGGACCCGGCGCGGATCGTCAGGCAGCAGCTCGACGTCGCCCTCGCCCGCGCCGACGTCCCGATCAAGGCGTCGTGCTTCTGCCGCACGACGCAGCACGCCGCGGCCGCCTAGCTCGCGAGGGCGGCGAGCGCGGCGTCCGTGGGCGGCAGCGCACGCATCTCCTCCGCGACGCGCCGCGCGGCATCCCGATACGCGGGGTCGGCGAGCACGGCCTGGATCGCCGCGCGCAGCGCGCCGGTGTCGATCGTGCTGCGGATCGGCTCGCGCGGGGCCTCGTCGCCGGGCCCGACCGCGACGCCGGCGCCGGTGGCGGCAACGCGGCCTGCGTTCTCGGGCTGGTCGGCGAACAGCGGCACGACGACGAGGGGGAGCCCGGCGGCGAGGGCTCCCAGCGTGGTGCCGGATCCGCCGTGGCACACCACCGCGCTCGCATGGCCATAGACCTGGGCCTGCGGAACCCAGCGCTCGACATGCACGTTGGCGGGCGCCGGCCCGAGGGCGCCGGCATCCGTCTCGTTGCCGATCGTCAGCAGCACGCGCGCCGGCAGATCGGCGACCGCCTCGAGCACGGCCGCGAAGATCCGGCCGGCGATCGGCATGCTGCCGATCACGCTCCCGAACGAGATGTAGACGAGCGGACCCGCGTCGCCCGGCCACCAGTCCGGCAGCGGCTCCGAAGCCGGCCGGGCAGCCGGATCGCGGAAGCGACGGGTGACCGGAGGCCGGCTCCCCTGAGGATCCTCGAGCGAAGCCGGGAACAGGGTGAGGTACGGCGATGTCCGGATGCTCTCGGCGGTGCCCGGCCGCCGCTCGTCGAGCACCGGGCCGGCGATCGCGAGGTTCTGCTCCTCCGAGGCCGCCAGGGAGATGGCCACGCGAGCGTGCGGGATGCCGTGATCCGCTCCGGCGACGGCAGAAGCGAACTCGGCCGGCTCCCGCAGGATCAGGTCGGGCCGCCATTCCTCGCAGGCCGCCCGCAGGCAGGGCAGCATCGCGGCGACGTTCAGCCGCCCGAAGATCTCGCCGACGACCAGCCGCTCCGCCTCCTCGTAGGAGGCGGTCGGCACGCGCCCCCAGACCTCGCCGAGCTCGTCGTCCGGCGGAACCTCGCCGGGCCGGAAGCGATAGCCCGCCCGCGCGACCGTCTCGGCCAGCGGCGGAGGGCCGGCGACCAGCACCTCGTGGCCGCCGCGGATGCACGCCTCGATGAACGGGACCAGCGGATTGAAGTGGCCGGCGCCACGTGTCGAGGCGAACAGGACACGCACCTCGCGCACTCTAACCCGCGCCGGCGCCTCACCGGCGCCGCAGCCACGCCGCAGCCCCGGCCACCGGCTCGCCCGCCGCCGGCGCGCGCTCGAGCTCGCCGACCTCGGCGACGCGCCGTGGATCGGGGGAGCGCCCGGCAGCGCGTGGTACCGCATCGTCACCGATGCCTGCCGGCGCGCGGGGTTCACCCCCGGTGTCCGGTTCACCTCCGACGACTACGTCGCCGTCCAGGCCATGGTCGCCGCCGGCCTCGGGGTCGCCGTCATCCTCGGCCTCGCGGTCCGGCCGCTCCGATCCGGCGCGCCCGTCCGCACGATCTCCGCCGCGCGCCCGCGCGACGGCTATCGCCGTCACCGCGATGCTCGAATGCCTCCTCGCGGCGGCCGGGTCCCGGGACGAGACACAATGCGTGAATGGATAGCCACGAGCCGGACTTCATCGTCGTCGGCGAGATGGTTGCCCTGGGACCGCTCCGGCCCGACCTCGCCGCCGAGTACGCGCGCTGGATGAACGAGCCCGCGGTCCGGAGCGGCCTCAACCAGATGGGGATCGCGACGCCGCAGAGCCAGGAGAGGTGGGTCGAGGACAACCTCGAGCGGGGTGCGAGGAGCGAGCCCGACGTGGTCGAGTTCACGGTCTACGACCGCAGGGACTCCGCGCCGGTCGGCACGGCGGGCCTGCTCGACATCCTCCACGCCCACGGCACCGCCGAGTTCGCCATCGCTCTCGGCGAGCGCCGCGGCCAGGGCCTGGGCACCGAGGCCACCCGCCTGGTGCTCGACTACGCGTTCCACGTGCTGCAGCTGCGCAACGTGCTGCTCGAGACGCTGGCGTGGAACGCCGCCGGGCTGGCGGCCTACGAGCGCGCGGGCTTCCGCCGCATCGGCGTGCGTCGCGGCGCGCGGATCAGCCGCGGGCAACCCACCGACATCGTGCTCATGGACGCGGTCCCCGAGGACTTCGGCGCGTCGGTGCTGGACTGACCAGGCCACTGTGGAGCCGCCGATCGAAGAGGCCATCGCGTTGGTCGCGAAGCATCCGAGCGTGCGTCATGTGGAGCTTGCCGGCTCGCGATCGCGCGGCACGCACGAGGAGCTCTCCGACTGGGACCTCGCCGTGACGACGCCGGACTTCCCCACGGTCGAGCGGGCGATGCCCGCCCTGGTGGCGCCGCTGAACCCGCTGGGCGAGCAGTGGGAGCCGCTCGGTCACTTCCCCGTCTACCAGGTACTCCTCCGCGGCCCGGTCAAGATCGAGTACCTGTTCCTGGATCACGTGCAGCAGCCCAAGCCGCCGCTCGTACCTGGAAGGCGCACGTTGCCGGCCATCGACACGCACTTCTGGGACTGGATCTGGTGGGTCGCGACGAAGGCGAGCACCGGCCATGACGATCTCGTCGCAGAGCACCTGCCGCAGCTGCATGCAGGGTTGCTGCGGCCGCTGGGCGTCGAGACCGCACCCAGCTCGATCGAGGCCGCGATCGAGCAGTTCGTCCCTCGCCGCGACGCGCTCGAACGGCGCTATGACGTGTCCATCCCGAGGGAGCTGGAGAACGAGGTGCGAAAGGCCATCGCGCGCATCGGGCTTCGCGGCTGAGCAGGACTCCGTGTCTCGCGGTTCAGCTACGCGCGGCGGAGCCGGATGTCACCGACCGTGAGTGCGCCGCCGCCCAGCACGTAGATGCGCGCGATGCTCAGCGATGCGCGCCTGCCCGATCGGGCAGGTGTCCGTATCCCTTATCGTTCGCGGTGGTGTAGGTCACGGTCATCGAGTGCGCGGTGCCGCATCGGCTCCACACGGAGTAGCGGCCCTGCGAGGATGCACCGGCGACGGCGCCCGTCGCCGCCTCGATGCAGTTCTGCACGTGAAAGTCGCGATCGCTGTTGTGTGCTGCTGCTCCGGGCTGCGTCCGCCCGAGAACTCGTCCGCGACGCCGACGAAGACGCCGGGGGATCCGAAGGTGTTGTAGAACCGACTCTCGTCCTGCACTGCGAGCAACGCCATCCCGATCGGCTCGTCGTTGCTGTCGAGCCAGTTGGTGACGCGATCCCGTCAAGCCACCCGTCTCGCGGGCGACTGCACTCCCGAGGGGGCATCGGCGGAAGGCCGCGCGGATAGCGTGCCCCCATGCGCAACAGCCTCAGCCGGTGGACGACAGCGTCCGCAGTCGTCGCCGGACTGTGTGCGTGGTGTGCACCCGCGTCCGCAGAGCTCCGCGACCTCGCGACCCTCCGCGATGGATCGCTCGCGTGCCTGGACGCCGATGCGAGCGTCGCCGGGATCGTGACGGCGGCCCGGGTGGGTTCGCGTCCGGGGACCGTCGTCGCGCCGCTTGCCGGCGGTCGCCGCGGGCGCTTCCCGGCGGCGGCAGCTGCGCCGACGCCGCGGTGCTCGGTGACGGTCGCGCGGTCGTCGGCTGGTCGCGCGGGGACGGCTTCGACTCCGGTGCGACACGCCGCGGGCCGGTGCAGATCGCGTTCGCGGACGGTGCGGGGCTGGGCGCGCCACTCGCGCTGACGGGCGCCGTCGAGGCGGTGACCCGTCCCTCGCGGTCGGGCCCGCCGGGGACGTGGCGGCCGTGTGGATGGAGCGACATGGCCGGACCGAGCACGTCGTCGCCGGAGGGCTCACGTCAGGCGGGTCGCGCGCCGACCGCGTCGTGCTCGATCGCGCCCGGAACGGCCTGTTCCTCCTCGCGCCACCCGTCGTGGATGCCGCCGCGGACGGCACGCTCGTCGCCGCGTGGCTCTTCGCCAACCTCGACGGCCGCGACCGGTTGCGGATCGCCGTCCGCCCGCCGGGCGGCGCGTTCGGCGCCCCGCGCACGGTCGCGCGCGGCCGCGACTTCAACGAGCTGGACCTCGACGTCGCCGCGGACGCAACGACCGCAGTCGCCTGGCGGCAGGTCGACGACGTGCATCTGGCCTCCGGCCCGCGCCCGGACCGGCTCGTCACCGGCCGGGCGATCCGGCTGGCGGGCGACGTGGCCGTCGCGGCGGAGCCCGGCGGGTCTGCGACCGTCCTGGGCGTACGCCGTGGCGCCGCCGCCACGATCGCCCGTCGGGCCCCGGACGGCTCGATCGCGCGGACCGATCTGCCGGTCCCCGGAGCGGTTCGGCCGCCGCCCATGGTGCAGCTCGAGGGTACCGGCGGCGAGGTCACCGGTCTCGGGATCGGGTCCGTCCTGCGCGCGGCCGGCGACGGCACGATGACGGCGACGTTCGCCGTCGCCATGTCGCGTGACCGCGCGAGCGTCGTCGGCGTCGCGGCGAGCCGGGACGCCGCCGGCGCGTGGAGCCCTGCCGCCGCCGTCA
Source organism: uncultured Solirubrobacteraceae bacterium (assembly GCA_963827335.1). Lineage (GTDB taxonomy): Bacteria > Actinomycetota > Thermoleophilia > Solirubrobacterales > Solirubrobacteraceae > DASQMT01. The sequence continues at coordinate 52,783 of CAWHAP010000013.1, read as the reverse complement.
CGCCGCCGTGCTGCGCGGCTACCGGCCTCGCGCCGTCCGTGGACGCCGCCGGTGAGCGGTCGGTGGTCGTCGCCCTTGCCGAGGCCGGCGGCGCGCGGCTCGTCGCCGCCCCGATCGCGGTGCTGCCCGCGATCGGGTCCCCGCTCACGTCCGTCACGGTCACACCGCGGCCGGTCCGGCGACGGGCCGTGTCGATACAGGTCGCGTGCGCCGGACCGTGCTCAGTCACGGCGAGCCTCCCGGTGATGCCGGGGACGAGCCGGTCGGTTCGGCTCCCGGTCGGCACGGGAACGGTGACGCTGGACCTGCGGACGGCGCCGGACGGGCCTTCGTTCGTACTCCCGCGGCGGCCGCGCCTCCGGGTGACCGTCTGCGACGACGAGGGGCGCGTGCGCCGGTTCTCGTTCCGCGTGACGCGGGGTCGAGCGTGACCGACGTGCTGTCCGAAGGTCGTGTGCGCGTCGCGCCGATCGCTGTAGCGTCGCCGGCCATGCGCGTGATCCTCGCCCTGGTCGCCTGCCTGCTGTGCTGGCCGACCGCAGATGCGGCGGCGCAGCGCAAGCCCTGTCCCAGGCCGGTCGTAGCGGAGAGCTGGTACGCCACGCTGGCCTGGAAGGACGCTGCCCGCAACCCGGATCGCCATGTCCTCGAGGCGTGCGTGAAGGCCGGGCGCAGGCGCGTCACGGTGGGCGCCTGGGTGTCGTCGGGGTCGAGCTTCGACGGCCCCGAGCCGCACTTCGCCCTCACGGAGCGTCATGCCGCCTTTCACCGACAGACCTGCTCGGACCCGACCGATGCGGCCACGTGCACCTCGGTCCTGCGGCTGACGAATCTTCGCACCGGCGCGGCCCGGACGGTGCGCCTGGATGCGCCCGCCTCGGACGTGCTCGTGCTCTCAGCACGCGGTTCAGCGGCGCTGAGCTTCCACGACGGGCGCCTCCTCACGGTGGGCGCCGCTGTGGAGACGCTCGACACGGCGGTCGATCAGGGCTCGCTCGCGTATGCGCCCATCCCGAGCCGCCTGTACTGGACGGCCCTGGGCGAGGTCCGAACCGCCCTGCTCCGATGATGCGGCTCCTGCTCGTCGCCGTCGCCGCGGTGCTGTGCTGGCCGGCAGCGCCCGCCACCGCGGCGAAGCCCAGGCCCTGCCCGCGCGACGCCGTGCTGGAGAGCCATGCCGCCACGCTCAGCATCCGCAGCGACGACGACGGCTAACGGTCGACCGTGAAGACGTCTAGGCGCGGGCTCACCCGATCGGGTCACCGGGGAAGCGCAGACCGAAGCGCTCGACGAGCCCGGGCACGGTGTCGGGCCGCATCTCGAGGGCGTAGCGCGTGCACAGCTCGATCAGCGCCTGCTCGCCGGCCTCGAGCACCCCGCCCATGGCGACCAGCTCAGCGAAGAAGCGCTCGAAGCCCGCCGGGGAGATGATCTCGAGGATCCGGCAGGGCTCGTCGCCGGCGTTCCAGAACGTGTGCCACTGGCCGCGCGGCTTGTGCACGAGATCGCCGGGGCCGGCCTCGACGACGGCGTCCCCGAGCAGGGCGCCCATGCGGCCCTCCAGCACGTAGCTGTACTCGTCCTCGCGGTTGTGGCGGTGCAGCGGCGCCGCGAGCGCGCGCGGGCCCAGCGGGTGCTCGACCAGCGAGAAGCGCTCCGCCGCCTCGTCGCCGTCGATCATGAACCGCACGCCGATGCTGCCGAGGAACCCGGCCTTGCCGTCCCGGGGACCCACGATCTTCGGGGCCGCGATCGTCATGGTCATCGCTATCGTTCCTTTGGTCGAACAGTAGTGTCGCGGCAAAGATAGGGCCCTGCGCTGCATGTGTCAAGATGGGGCGACACCGATGTCCGATCAAAAGCGTCCCTATCGCAAGCGGCAGCGAGCCGAGCACGAGGCCGAGACCCGCCGGCGCATCACCGAGAGCGCCGTCGAGCTGCACGGCACGCTCGGGCCCGCGCGCACGTCGATCAGCGCGATCGCCGAGCACGCCGGGGTCCGGCGCTCGACCGTCTACCGGCACTTCCCCGACGAGGACGCCCTCTTCGACGCCTGCTCGTCGCACTGGGCGGCCGCCAATCCGCTGCCCGATGTCACCCGCTGGGCGGCGATCGCCGACGACCCCGAAAGGCTGGAGACAGCGCTCCGGGAGCTCTACGCCTACTTCGCCCGCGTCGAGTCGATGCTCGAGAACGTGCTGCGCGACGAGCAGCACGTACCGAGCGTGGCCCGCCAGTTCACGGCGATGCGGGCCTACTTCGAGACGGCCGGTGACATCGTGTGCCCGCAGGGCGCCGACGCCATCACGAAGGCCGCGACCGGGCACGCCATGTCGTTCCGTACGTGGCAGTCGCTCGTGCGCGAGCAGGGACTCACCGAGCGCGATGCCGTGCAGGTGATGTGCCGGCTCGTCGTCGCCGCCAACGAGAATGGCACGGCCGCCGCGCGCCGATGATCCCTGTGAGCGCGACCCTACGGCTCTAGCGAGGGCCAGGACCGCAGACTGCTTGTCGTCAGAGCGCCACCCATGGAGCCGAACCTACGGGCGGCGCGCTACTCGACCGGGCCGTCCCACGTCCAGTGAGGCAGGGTGAGCTCGTCAGGCACCAACTCGGGCCGCTCGTAGGTGTGGTTGACGACCCGGTTCGACCATGCGAACCAGTCGACCAGGGTCGAGCGCAGCCGTTCGTCGTCGGGGATGCCGGCGTCGTCCAGGGCGAGCGCGAAGCATCGCTCGGTCGCCGCGTCGAGCTCGCGATGCGGCCCGTTGCCAGAGTGCATCCGCACCATCTGAGCGACCGACGCGAGCTCCCGCGAGTACGCATCGGGGCCGCCCAGCATCTCGCCCCAATACGCGGACAGCCGTTCGGTGTGCTGCGGATGCAGGCCCGGATGGCTGAACGGATGCTGGGCCTCGGGGTCGGCGAGGCAGCGCTGATGCCACGCGTGAGCGAGAGCGAGCATCGCAGCGGCACCACCCGCGGCCTCGAAGAGGCTGACCTGCTCACCGGCCGGCGCAGTCACGGGAAGCACGCTATTGCTGATCGCCCGCGCGGTCTAGATGCATGCAGCGCCAAGACCGTGCTGCCGACGCCGCCCGACTGCGCACGGGCGAGGTCGAGTGCCTCGATCGCCGCTGCCTCGTGGAACCGCACCTCTTGTGCCAGCGCGCTGCCGGGGCGTAGGGTCGGTCCAATTCGACGCTTGGAAAGGATCGGCCTGATGGCTGAGGAACCCAAGGCCAAGCCGGGCAGGATCGGACGGTGGCGTGGGAAGCGGCGCGACCGTCGTGCACGCCGTCGCCGAGACGATGTGGAGAAGGCCGCCCGACGCGCCAATGCGGGCGACACCACGAAGTGGGGCGGACCAATGAGCGGCGGCTAGCGCGTGCCATGACCGGCCGGCGACGGCATGCAGGCGGAAGCGACAGCGGTTTCAGCTGCTGCGCGGAGTGCCGGGTCGCATGGAAGCGAGGCCGTGTCCGACGCGTCAGCTGACTGCGTCGATCGCCTGGATCACGCCAAGGTCGTCGCGCACGGCCCAGTGCGCCGTCAGCCGACCGGCGTCCACGGCGAAGACATGGAGTTGCTTCCAGGCAATCTGGGCGCCGCTTGGCGGCCGGCCCTCGAGCCAGGGCATCCCGCTGCCGATGTGCGTGCCGTGCAGGGTGACCCACACCGCGATCCGGTCGTCATCGAGCGTGCCCCAGCCGTGGAGCTCCGCCCTGCGCTCTCCGAAGCTCGTCTCGATCCAACCCCACACCGTGTCCCAGGTCTGAGGCCCCGTGGCGCCGCTGACGTGATCGTGCAGATCGGGGCTCATCAACGCCTGGAAGTCGGGCTCCCCGTTCGCGATCCAGCGGGCGTACGCTCGGGCGACCTGCTCGGCTTCGAGCATGAACAAGGACCAGACCGTCAGTCGCGGAGGATCTCGAACCACAGAGTGCGCGCCCCCGAGGCCTCGAGCGGCCGCAGGTCGACCTCGTTCCCGCCCGCGCGCTCGAACATCCGTACTCCGTCGCCCAGCAAGACAGGAGCGACGAACATCAACACCTCATCGAGCTCGCCCGCCTCGATCAGCTGACGCGCGACGTCGGCGCCCAGCACGTTGACGTAGCGGCTCTCGCCCGCCAGCTGCTTGGAGAGCGCGACCGCGGCACGAAGGTCGGTGGCGTACCGGGTTGCCCCGTCCACTGCTTCACCTTCGTCGACGCCCTCGGGCGGCGTGTGGGTCAGGACGACGACCGGGCCGGCGTACTCGCCGCCGAACGCGCCCTCCTTGTCGGTCCCCGCGTTCGGGTCGTCGCCGCTGTTCGTGTTCGCCCCGACGAGGAGCGCTCCGATGTCGTCCATCAGCGCAGCGGCCTCGGGGTTCGGCTCCGCGAGATGTCTCGCCAGCCACTGCATGTCGCCGCCCGGGCCGGCGATGAATCCGTCGAGCGACATCGTCGCCGAGTAGAGGAGCTTGGTCACGCTCCATGTATAGCGACGCGCGAGAGGTCACGACAAGCGAGCGCCGCTGGGACGCCTTGACGGCGGTCGAAGGCAGGCGAATCATGGTCGGGTGCCTGAGCGGATCCCCGTCGGCGAGCCCGAGCCTATGACCGTCCCCGCTGCGGTCCGCGCAGCGACCGCGATGCCCCAGGTCGCCGCGGCGCTCGCCCGCTCGGCCGGGCTCGGCTTCGGCAACGCGGCGAACGCCCGCGCCATCGCCGCGTTGCTGGCCCGCGACCAGCAGACCGAGGACCCCGATGCGGCCGAGCGGACCGCGTTCTTCGAGGGCGAGCGCCGCCGCGCCCGCGGGGAGGGCGCGTCGCTTGCCGCGGGATACACGAAGCAGGTCGACGAGGCGCTCGCCAAGGCGGAGGTGGACTTCTCGGCACTCGAGCTCGGGCGCCAGCACGGGCCCGTCGCCCGCGAGGACACCGACCTCACGCCGGAGCAGGTCGCCGCCGGGCTGAAGGGCGCGTGGAAGAAGGTCTTCGGCACGGAGATCCCGGCCGGCGCGCTCGCCCTCCTGATCGCCAAGTGGAAGGCCGAGGGCGGGACGAAGAAGGGCGGCGTCCACAACTACAACTTCGGGAACATCCAGGTCCAGGACAAGAAGAAGGCCGCCTACGACTGGCAGGACATGCGCGCGCCCGAGCACACCGGGCCGGGCGGGACGCCGCAGCAGAAGACGTCGCCCTTCGCGGCCTTCAAGAGCGTCGAGCAGGCGGCGATCGGGCTGATCCACTTCCTCATCGGCGAGGACAAGAAGGGGCCGCGCCGCGCGGTCCTCGGCGTGCTCATGTTCGCGCCCGAGGGGGATGCGGGCGTGCGCCACTACTGCCTCGTCGCCTTCGCCAAGGGCTACTTCAACGTCGACCCGGTCCCGATCCGCTACAAGGGCGCCCCCGCCCGGACGAACTACTTCGACCTCATGCGCGGCCACGTCCCGAAGGGCAAGGACCTGGACACGCTCATGAACCCGCCGATGCCCGAGAAGGTCGAGCCGCCGCCCGACTACGGCCCGATGGACGAGCCGCCGCCCGACGAGCCGGACGAGCCCGCGCCGTCGGCACCGCCGCCGGAGGGAGGCGGCGGCGAGGGCGGCGCCGGCGGTGGGAGCTCGCACGACGACGGCACGGGCGGGGCGGAGGGCTCGGGTCCCGGGCCGCCGTAGTCACGACGGCGCGCGTGGCTCGTAGCGCGGCTTGCTCAGTCTGAGAGTCGGCTCGTCGCCGCCACGCAGCCCGGCCGCGTGCAGCGTCGCGGTCGCCGGCGCCCCCGGCAGGAAGAGCCGCCGGTGCAGCCGCTTGACCGACTAAGCGGCTTCCGAGCGACGTTTCGCGGCTCGCTTGGCGACTGACCTGCGCGGGTCGCCGCACAGCCGTTCCAGCTCCGGGATGAGCCAGTCCGCCAGTGCCGGGTCGTCCGCCGCCCACTCCGCCAGGACGTCCATCGTCACGTTGAGGACGATCCAGTCCGTCGACTGGGTCAGGTTGCGCTGCAGCAGCGCCTTGGCGCGCCGTGCCTGCTCATCCGAGAGATCGGCTCGCAGATGCTGCAGGATCTGGGCGACGTGCCACTGGATCGACGGCTGGTCGATCGCCCCGACTTCTGCGATCAGCCGATCGACGTGCGGCGTGAACCAACTCGGCTGCTCGCGGCACACCTTCTCCAGCGCGTCGCCGGCCCGCATCCGCACGAGTTGGTCGGGCTCGGCCAGGCAGGCGAACAGCTCCTCCAGGCGCTGGCCGTCGGCGAGCACGATGGCGACCAGCTCTTCCGTGCGACCGAGGGAGTTGTGATGGCCGCCCTTGAGCATCCCGGCGAACGATTCGCCCATCAAGCCGCCGATCGTCGCAGAGAAGCCGGTGCGGTGGTCTTTCGGAACTTCTCGCCGCCTGGGGCACAGGCTCGAGCTGCAAGCGGACCGGCTAATGCTTGTCGCGCAAAGCAATATCGCTGTGTAGGGTCGTTCAGGTGGTGCCCGATGTCGATCAGGAACCGGTGCGCGAACCAGTTTCGCCGCTTCATTCGGTCCTCAATCACCGTTAGCACCTGGGCATCGAGGTCGCGCCCCTTGAGTTCGTTCAGGCAGCGCTCCAGAGGATGCGTGCTTAGCATCGGCCCCGCGAACGCCTTGAACATCCCCCCGGGCGGCCGCTTGGTGATATCCGGGCCAGACATACGGGTGAGAGGCACGACGAACCACTCAAAGCGCTGGATCTGAAGCATCATTCGCCCATAGGCCGCGAAGACATCGTCAGCGCTCCTGCGGGCGGCTCGGGAGAGAAAGGCAGCCAGATAGACACGGGCGCGAGTCTTCCACCCCGGGCCCGACGTTCCGAGATCCGGCGCCAGTGCTCTCGGGCTGACCTCACTCCTGACACCACATGGGCCATGCATTGGGAGCGACAGGCAGACCGCCACACGGCCCTACGAGCCACCACCGCGGTTGCCCCGGCACCTCGGTGGCCAGGCGATGCTGCTGCCGTGGCGTGACACCGGCGAGCACCAGTACGCCTGCGACTGCCTGGGCTCCAAACCCGAGCTGCATTGCGCCCACGGCTGGCCCGCGGACTACTGTGGCGGCAAAGCAGCCGCTCGAGCGCGCGCGGACCCTGCTCGCGCTTGGTGTCACGCAGCGTCGTGCGAAGCAGCGGACGGCGGCTCGACTGAGCCTCGAGGCTGCCTCGACGGTCTGCCGCGAGATCGGCGCGCCACTTTGGGCAGAGCGGGCAAAGCACGAGATCGGCCGGCTCGGCGGGCGGCGCGCGGCGGGCTCCGACAAGCTGACGGAAGCGAGCGGCGGATCGCGGAGCTGGCAGCCGAGGGACGGCACAACCGCGACATCGCCGCGATGCTCTTCGTGTCCGAACGGACCGTCGAGTCCAATCTGACGCGGGCGTACCGCAAGCTCGGAGTCCGGTCGCGGACCAGCTCTCCCGCCACCTCGCCGTGACCGGCACAAGTTGGGGAGCGAGTAGATCAGTGATGGCTCATCTGCCATTCGAGCGCGCACCTCGAACAGCGCCCCAGATCAACTGCTGTCTGCGGAGCGCTGCAACCTGGCCCGGCCCGGAACACAAGCACAGCTGAACGCGACAACGCTCGCGCGTCTTGGCGCCGGGAGCGTTACCGCACGACCGGTGGCGCGCCCCGAAGGGACCCAGGATCCAGAACTCCATAGCTCGCTGCAGCCGACGTTACGCGGCCGCGGCGCTCGCCATGAAGTCCGCCGCCTCTCGCTTGCGCGAGCCGCCCGCTTCCTCCCGCACTTGAGCGTCGACGTCGGGCTGCCGAGCTTCGCCTCGATGAAGAGCCAGCCCCAACCGGGCGCGCGTAGGATCACGTCTGGCTCGGTCGTCTGTCCCGGCTAGGTCTCGAGCTCGGCGAGCGCGGCCCGTAACTCCGGTACAGGTGTCGCGTACGGCGGCCGCCTTCTCTAGTCATTGCCTCCGCAGCCACATCGGACAGAAACGTTCACTCGACATGCGGGATCGCTATGTTTGGATCAAAGCGTTTGGGAGGGTCGCTTGAACAAGACACCGCTTGCGGTCGTGGTGCTGGTTTCGATCGTGGTCGCCGCTTGTGGCGGCGACGGGAGCGGCGATCGGACTCCCGCCTCTTCTGCCTCGCCGACCACAGCGACCACCGCTGCCTCTCCGGCCGGGTCCGAGCCCGGCGGTGCCTCTCGCTTCACGCGCGAGCAGGTCATCGAGGCGTTGGGTGTGACACGGGGCCGTGACGAGAACGGCGTCATGAACTCGGATCTGAAGACCGGGTGCTTTGCGATCAAGATCTTCGTCACTCCTGAGGACAACATGGCCGCCTACATCCAGATCGGTGATCCAGTGGCCACCAATCCGTCCGGCGAGGTGGGAGCCGCCATCGGCACGTATGCGGGGGTGTCCGCTTCGAAGTGCCTCAAACTGTTCGAACGCCGGCTCCTCGACCTCGGCTAGCTGCGCGGTGATCATCGTGCCAGGATCGGCCGCCAAAGCAACCGGAACCGGTGCGACGACGATGGCGTCTGACTGATTACGCGCCTGCTCGCCATCGCCAATTCGCCGTCGTACGGTCCTCACCCAAGGGGTTCGCGTGGCTGCGAACTGGCAGGCCTCGGAGCCGTTGCAGCGAATCCCGGCGTCCACGCCTGCCAGTTCGGGGGAGAGGTATGAGGGATGCAGCGAATCGCCGCGGCTCGACGGCTGCGGCGACGATGTCGGCCCTGACGGCCGCCTTCATCGCAGTCATGGCGCTCGTCGCTTCAGCGGCGCAAGCCCAGACGACACCAGAGCCGGAGCGCCCGCCGCAGTACCAAGGGCACGGCTCGAAGAGCCACAACATCCGGCTCGTTGGCCACCACTCGCTGGACGCACGCTCCTCATATCAGCCGCTGACCAAGATGAATCCGGTCGACGATCAGTGGTACACGTACGTCGGACACCATGCCGGCGAGGCGATGAACTCCCTCACCGGTGAGATCGAGCCCAACGGCACGTCGATCGTGCGGGTGACCGACCCCACTCGGCCGCGATTGGTCAAGCACATCCCGGCCACCGGTCCCGGACAGAACCAGGCGCAGATGGTTCGCATCTGCAACGGCGAGGATCTGCCCGACGGCGATCCCGACAAGGTGTACCTGCTGCGCAGCAACGGCAACGTCTCCCACGAGATCTGGGACGTCACCCGCCCGCGCAGGGCGACCCTGGTCAGCACGCCGGTCGGCGGCCTCAGCGGCACCCACAAGAGCTACTGGGACTGCGAGAGCGGCATCGGCTATCTGGTCGGCGGCGCCCCCGGCTGGCGCACGGAGCGCATGACGCAGGTGTTCGATCTGAGCGATCCCGAGAACCCTGTGCACATCCGCGACTTCGGCCTGCCGGGCCAGGAGCCGACGGCGGACCCGGCCTCGCCCGTCCCCACCGAGGTGCACGGCGGCATCCAGCTTGGCAACCGCTTCTACAACGGGTACGGGACGAGCGCCGGCGGCGTCTTTCAGATCGTCGACGTGGAGAAGCTCCTGTCCGGCCCTGCCGAGCCGACCGTCGCGAACCTGCTGTTCCCGCAGGTCTCGCGGATCGGCCTGCCGCGCTTCATGGGGGCGCACACCACGTTCCCGGTGCTGGGCGTCCCGGTCAAGGACGACGTCGACTCCTACTGGGACACCCGCGACATCGTGGTCGTCTCCAACGAGTCGACCGCGAACGAGTGCCGCGAGGCACACGAGCAGGTGTTCTTCGTCGACGTCACTGACGAACTGAATCCGTTCGGGATCTCCAACTACAAGGTCAGAGAGTCCGAAGGGGACTTCTGCCAGCGCGGCGGACGTTTCGGCGCACACTCGTCCAACGAGAACGTGACCGACGACTACTACCGCAAGATCGTGTTCATCGCCTACTTCAACGCAGGAATCCGCGCGGTCGACATCCGCGATCCGTTCAATCCGAGGGAGATCGGCAAGTACATCCCGGCAACGACCGAGAACACCGACGAGCGCTGCGTCGACAACAACGACGACGACGTCGACGACGTCTGCAAGATCGCCATCCAGACGAACAACCTCGAGACCGACGACCGCAATTACGTCTACGCCGTGGACCGGGCGAACACCGGCCTGCACATCGTCACGGTGACGGGTGACGCGCGCAAGATCATGCGGACACCGGTACAACCGAACCCTGATGACGACACGCCCACGTTCGAAGAGATCGAGGGCGAGTGAGCGTCACCGTGCCGGACCCCCGAGCCGGCTCGTGACTGACCGCGAGTCGCTCCGGACGGGCGGCCCGAGGCCGTGATCCAAACGGGCGGGGGCACTCGGTTGCCCCCGCCCTGGCTCCGACGGCCGCACGTGGAAACGGCCTGAAGCGAGCATCGCCGCGCGGCCAGCGCTGCCGCCGTGCCGGGCCGCGGACACCATGGGCAGCAGAGCGCCGAGCAGCAAATCCGATCGTGCCGCAGACAGCGCGACCCTAGGATCGTGCTGAGACGGGCCATCGGGGCGACCGGCACGCTGAACATGATGACGCCCGTCGCAACGACCGGATCGGGTGGGCGACGTCCCACCAGGACGCCCATGCCGCCAGAGCCACGACGCTCGCTCCGATGCCCGCTGCGGTACTCGCGGCCGTTATCGCTTCGGCGTGCGGGCGCGATAGTGAGGCGAGCGACGCACCGGCTATCGCTTGTCGCGCAAAGCCATAGCGCGGATACGACGTACGGGGTGTTGTTAGTGGTGCGAAGGCGACAGTCCGCGACGCGCGTGAATCAGGCGCCAGGACCGCCGAAGGGCGGAGGCCCGAGGATCGCCACGGCGCCTGTGCGCTGGGCTGCCAGTCCGATGCGCTCGATGTCGAGCGGGCCGGCGGCCGGGAGCCTGCGCTCGGCGGCGGGCTCGCCCGCCGCACGGAAGAAGTCCTCCATCGCGCCGCTGCCGGGCGTGATGAGGATGAGGGTCCGCGCCGTCTCGGAGGTGACGAGATATGCGTGGGGTACGCCGGGCGGAACCGAGACGAGGCATCCGGCGGTGACCGGCCGCTGCTCGCCGTCGATATGCATGAGCGCCTCGCCGTCGAGGACGTAGAAGGTCTCTTCCTCGGCGGGGTGGATGTGCAACGGCGTGACCTTGCCGCGGCGCGCGACCTCCTCCACGAGCAGGTATGCGCCCCCGGTCTGCGCGCCCGTCGCCTTGAAGGTCAGCAGGTCGTTGTTGAACCACAGTGCCTCGCCCTCGCCCGGATCGAGCGCGATGGGCGCGCGGGTCTCGCTCGCCGGTGCCGGCATCCAGTCTCCTTATGGTAGGATCATGAGATTACCGTCTCATGATGAGCATGTCAATCTCATATGAACGAACTGGCCGGATCACGCAGAAGGCGCGCACCCGAGCCGCGCTGATCGACGCGGCGCGGCGACTGTTGGCCGACGGCCGAACGCCAAGCGTGGAGGACGCGGCCGAGGCGGCGGCCATTTCGCGCGCTACCGCGTACCGGTACTTCCCCAACCGGCGGGCCCTGCTCGTGGCGGCGCATCCCGAGGTCGAGGCCACCGACCTGCTGGGCGAAGACGCTCCCGAGGATGCGCGCGAGCGGCTCGACCGCACGATCGCCGAGCTGATCGGAATCACGGTCGACACCGAGCCGGAGCTACGGACGATGCTCCGACTGTCGCTCGAGCCGGGCCCGCCGCACGAGTTGCTGCTGCGCCAGGGCCGCGCGATCGGCTGGATCGAGAACGCCCTCGCCCCGCTCCAGGCGCGGCTTGACCCCCCCGAGCTGCGCCGCCTCGTCCTCGCCATCCGGGCCACGTGCGGCATCGAGGCCCTCGTCTGGCTGACCGACGTAGCGGGACTGTCTCGCCAGGAGGCGTCCGAGCTGATGCGCTGGTCGGCGCTCGCGCTCCTGCGAACAGCGCTCGCGGAAGCCGACGAGCGCACAGGATCGCGGTGACGCGACGCGGCGGCGCGGCAACCCCTCTCCGCCCGCCGACGAGTTGGCTGCTGTTCAGAGGCATACGCGATAGCCGGCAAATCGCGTCGGCGCCAATCGCTTCTCGCGCAAAGCGAGAGCGCTGCTGCGAGCCCGGGCTATCGCTGCCGAGGAGCGGGGCGATCCAGCCTTCTACGCTCGGAGGTATGGCGACGGCGTGCAGCGAGGATCTGCGGGCGCTCGCGCAGCGGGTGGCGGACGCCCTTCCGGCCGACCTGGTGGACGAGGTTGTGCTTACTGGCAGCGTCTCGCGCGGCATGGCCGACGAGGCATCAGACATCGAGATGCTCGTGGTCACCCGCGAGGCGCTCGAGCTGGAGGACTGTTTCGGGCTCGCTCGCGCAGCGGGCCTGGAGGAGCTCGGCACCTGGGGCGCGCAGGGTGGGCCGACGCGGCGCGTCTCTGGTTATCGCGACCGGGTGCCGCTCGAGCTGATCTGGTGGTCGCGCGACTACGCCGAAGCGCAGATCGACGTGCTCCTCGCGGGAGCGATGCACTCGACGGCCGATGCGCTCGCTCACGGCATCTCGCTGCGGACGAGCGGTCGGCTCGCGGCGTGGCAGCAGCGGCTTCGCGCCTACCCGCCAGATCTGGCGGCCGGGCAGATCGAGGAGGCGGCGCTGCCGTGGGGCGGCTTTGCGCCCGCGGGGCTGCTGACGCTCATCCGGCCAGGGGACAAGCTGGCGCTCACCGAGTGGATCTTCGACGGCGCGATCCGGGTCCTCGCGATCGTCTTCGCGCTCAATCGCGTCTGGCAGCCGACGACGAAGCGGCTTGCCGAGCGCGTCGCGCCGCTCCCGATCAGGCCCGACCAGCTCGCCGAGCGCATTGAGCAGGCGCTGACAGAGTCCAATCCGCGAAGCGCGCTCCGCGTCATGACCGAGCTGCAGCTCGACACCGTCCTGCTCGCGCCGAGCGGGCCGAACATCGACCGTGCACGCACCTGGCTCGCCGCGGGTGTGAACGTCCTGCGCTCAGAAGCGCCCCGACACTGAACGCATACGCCGAACAGCGCCTGCGGGCGCGCAGCCGACCGACGCACAACCAGTCGTGCGAACGTTGCCTGCGTCCTGCTGCACGATCGCTGCTCGCGCAGAGCCATTGCGGCCCGACCGCGCGGCGCAGTATCGCTGGCAGGCGAACCGATAAAGCGCAGTCGCGGTCGCCCGAGGCACCGTGCTGGCCTAGGCACGGCGAAGGACAAGGGGGATGATCAGGCGCAGACCGAGATGACACGAGCCCCCGCAGCGCCGTCGGGCACGACCGCTGGATGTCGCGGCGCGTCGTTGTGCGCGTCGCTCGTGGTCGTATCGCTCGGCGCGAGCGCCTGCGGAGACGGCAGTCCGAGTCAGCCCGCAACTCAGGAGCAGTCCGACGCGAACGCGCAAGCTATCACCATCGCACTCAACGAGGAGCACCGCTCCGGCCACGGGGGCAAGGCGGTTCTGCAGCCAGGCGAGGCCGGCCGTGCCGGGCTAGGCGGAGGAAGCGGCGAAGCCTTACGCGTCACGGTCACGATCAGCACGGACACCGGCGAGCGCAATCACGCGCATATCCATGAGGTCACGTGCGCGGCGTACCGCAACATGCGCAGCTACTCCGAGCAGTTCGGCACGGTCGTAGACACCCTGCGCGACCTCGTTGGCGGCCAATCGGACACGGTCGTGCAGGGTGTTGCCTTGGCGGACCGCACGACCGGCCGGTTCTCGATCAACGTGCACAAGCAAGCCCAGCCGTACGACGTCATTGCGTGCGGCGACATTCCTCGGCGCTGAGCGGCTGGCACGGCCGCTTCGGGGAAGAGCGATAGGGCGCAGAGCCGCGTGCTCGCTATCGCTTCGTCGCCGAAGCAATAGTCCTATGCGCCGAGCCGGACTGGCGCCTCCCTCGATAGTTGGGTTCGTCTCCGAGCCCGAGGAGGGCACGATGTCTGCATTGCTAGACCGCGCTGGTCGCCGACGTTCGCCTGCGACAACGCCGGAGTTCCATACCAGTCGCCCGCCAGGCAACAAGGGCCAGCGCTACCCCGCCGATCCGCCGAAGGTCGAGGAGATCATCGCCGTCATGCGCGCCGCGGGCGACAGCCCGCACGGCCGACGGCTGCGCGGTTTGGTCGTGATCCTATGGCGAGCCGGTCTGCGCCTTCACGAAGCGCTAGCTGTAGGACCTAGCCACGTTGTTCAGTTCGCGCAGTCGCGCGATCGGGGGTTGGTGGCTGAGTGAGCCGTGAGGGCGGCGATGGTTGTAGTTTCAGAGCCAGCCGTCAAGGGCTGCGGTGCGTTCTCGGCTTGAGCCGTAGATCGCGCCGTAGGCCCAGCCGCCAATCAGGGTGCGGATGAAACGTTCGGCCTTGCCGTTGGTGCGTGGCCGATAGGGCCGCGTGCGCAGGTGCCGCAGCCCGAGGGCACGACACACGAAGGCGTGAATGGTGGAGCGGTAGGCGCTGCCGTTGTCGGTCATCACCCCTTCGACGCTGATGCCGTGGCGGGCGTAGAACGCGATCGCGCGGCGCAGGAACGCGACCGCGGTGATGGCTTTCTCCTCGGCGAGGACTTCGACGTAGGCCAGGCGCGTGGCGTCGTCGACGCAGACGTGCGCGAACTCCCAACCGACCTGGCACTTGCCGGCCTTGACGAGGTTGCGCTGCAAGGCCTTGTTGCCGTGGACGCGGTGACCGGCGCCCCAGGACGGGATCTTGCCGAGCTTTTTGACGTCGATGTGCAGCAACTCGCCCGGGTGACGGCGTTCGTAGCGGTTGGCCGGCTCGGGCGGCTCAAGCCGCGAGCGCTTGCCCAGCCCGACGCGCAACAGCACCGCCGAGACGGTCGAGAGCGCGACGGGCAGACACGACGCGATCTCGGCCGCCGTCATCCGCAGCCGACGCAACGCCACGATCGCGTCGACGAGCTGCTCGCTGGTGCGATGCGGCACCGATCGCGGAGCCGAAGACCGATCCAACAGCCCCGCCTCGCCCTCGGACCGGTAACGCGCGACCCACTTCGAGCAGGTGCGCTCGCTCACGCCCGCGGCCTCGGCCGCGACCGTGAGCGACCACTCCTGCTCGATCACCCGCTGCACCATGATCAGGCGGCCCTTCAGACCGAGCGGGGCGTTAGCGTGAACCTTCATCCGGTGCCCTCCGTTGGAGAACTGAGCTGGCTTGAGCACCACTCAGCCTCCAACGAGGCCCGGATGAATAACGCTCCTAGGAACTACAGCTAGCGCTCGCTGAAGCCGACCTCGATTTCCGGCGCGGCTCGCTGGTCGTCCGCCGCGGCAAGGGTGGGCGCCGGCGCGAAGTCGGCATGGACATGTGGGCATGGGAGGAGCTGCAGCCCTGGCTCGACGTGCGCCTCGATCTACCCATTGGCTCGCTGTTCTGCGTCATCAACGGCCCGACCCGCGGCCGCATCTGGTCAGGTGCCGCCGCACGAGCCGACCTGGCTAGAACCGCCCACGCGGCCGGCGTACGCCGCCGCTTCGCCCCGCACCAGCTCCGCCACGCCCACGCGGTCGAGATGGCCCGGGAAGGCGTGCCCCTGATCGTCATTCAACGACAACTCGGGCACAGCAACCTCGGGATCACCTCGATCTACCTGCAGGGCATCGACAACGCCGAGATCATCGACACCGTGCACGGCCGCCGCGCGCCGATGATCCCTGTGAGCGCGACACTACGGCTCTAGCAAGGGCCAGGACGGCAACTGCTCGTCGCGCAAACCCATAGCGGCGACGCCTGCGCGCCGGCTGTCGCGCGTCATCGAATTCTCATCTGATCCTCACCGGGAGGGGCATGCGCGGGCTTACGGTCAGGGCATGGAAGGTGGATCGCAAGCGCCGAGGATCGTCGTCAAGCGGTACTTCGAAGAGGTGCTCAACGGACGCAACGTCGCCGCGATCGACGAGCTGATCGCCGACGAGGTCCTCAAGCAGCGGGTGGCAGCGTTCTCGTCTGCGTTCCCGGACCTCGCGGTCGAGCCCCGGCAGACCCTCGCCCACGAGGCCCTCGTCGCTGTTCACCTGTTTGGAGCGGAACGCACGAAGGACTGTTCCAGGGCTGTCCCCCCACGGGCCGGCGCTGGACGACGACGTGGACGGTGATCTACCGCGTCGACCGCGGACGGATCGCGGACTCCTGGATCAACTGGGACCTACTGGCGCTCATGGAGCAGCTCGGGTGCGTTCAGCGCGCCGAGACCGTGAGCGCATGAGAGGAGGAGGGATGCAGCACAAGCGACTGACGGCTGTCGCGCTCACCGTCACCGTCGGAGGGGTCGGCGGCGTCGGTACCGCGGTTGGGACACCTGGCACCGGCATCATCGGCGCTCCCATCCTCGCCCGCGGGACGCTGGACGCCGACCATCACCACCACAAGGGCAGGCGGAACAAGCCGGTCAAGATCAAGCTGCAGAGGCCGACTGACGTCGCCGTCCAGCAGGTGACGATCGCTCCCGGCGGCTCGACGGGGTGGCACAGCCATCCCGGGCCGGCGGTCGTGATCGTCAAGTCGGGCTCGTTCACCCTCTACGACGGGGACGATCGCCGCTGCACCGGCGAGACAATCTCCGTCAAGCCGGAGGACCCGGTGGGCAAGGTGTTCATCGACGAGGGCTACGGCCACGTGCACATCGGACGCAACGAGGGATCCACGAACGTCGAGCTCTACGTCACCTACCTCGACGTGCCCATGGGCGCGGCGCCGCGGATCGACGTGCCCAGGCCCGGCAACTGCCCGTTCTAGCTCGATCGGCGACCTGGTGGCCGCGCACGCGGTCACCAGGTTCCGCTGCCTCAGCTCAGATGCGCGCGCCAATCGGCGCGCAAGCGGTATCCGCTTCCCCGAACGGTCTCCACGACCAGCGCCGCCGGGCCGAGCTTGTGGCGAAGCGACAGCACGACGGCGTCGACGACGTTGCTGCCGCCGGTGTACTCGGTTCCCCACACCTCGGCGAGGAGCTCCTGCCGCGCGACCGCCCGGCCCTCCCGCAGGCGCAGATGCCGGAGCAGCCCGAACTCCAGCGGCGTAAGCGAGACGCACGCGCCCTGCACGGCAACCTCCCGCGCCACCTCGTCGAGCTCAGGCTCCTCGGCCACGCCGAGCTCGGCGGCCACGAGCCCGGCGAGCCACCCGTCGACCGAGCCCGGGCCGAAGTCGAGCACGACGCTCGTGTACTCCACGCCGTCGAGCACTGCAGCGCCGCCGGGAAGCGGGCGGAACCCGAGCTTGTCCACCACCGGCCAGTAGGTGGGGACGTCGTGGACGACCACGTACATGCGCCGCAGCCGTGGGCGCAGTGCCATATACGCGCGCTTGACGTCAAGCCAGCACGCCGCCTGCGACGCGCACGGTAGCTCGCCGTGCTCCACGTCCAACCAGCGCCGGAGGCCGAGCGCGAGCTCGCCCTTCGGGGGCCGATGCTCCCGCAGGTCGCGCGCCCACGCCTCGACCACGGCATCGCCGCGCACGAGCGACGGGTGAAGCGTCCGGCTGTCCAGCAGCGAGAACCAGCCGGTCACGAGGCCGTCGCGGTCGCGCGCGACCGAGAACGTCTCGGGAGCCTCGGCCCACCAGCGCTCGAGAACTTCCGCCGCTTCTGGCCCTTCGTGACGCCGGGCGATCGCGCTCACCGCGGGCCCGTCCTCGGGCCGGGCCGGCTCGACGGCGAGCGGCTGCGTGCCGCTCGGGAAGAACGCCTCGCGGACAACCGGGTTATCGATCAGGTAGAGCATGTCCGCGGTGTAGCGCCAGAGCTCCGCAGGCCCCGCGTCGCGCACCTCGTTGCACAGCTCGCGCCAGGCCCTCCGGCGAAGCTGCCGGTAGCGAACCGGATTGGCCCCGCACAGAAAGCCCGCCACAGCCTCGCGGACCGCCTCGTGCACGACGAGGCCATGGGGACCCGCGTCGACGAACGGGAGATCGAGCAGCCGGCGCACGGCCTCCACGCCGTCCGGCTCCCCGAGCATGGCGGCCAGAACCGGCTCGGTCGCGCGGCGGACCACGCAGGCGGCCTCGAGCGCACGCCGCGCGAGCGGATCGTCGACGCCCTCGAGGTAGAGGCGGGAGAGCTCCTCGACCACGCGTGTCATCGCCGCGTCCTCGAGCGCAAGCTCAGGATGCTCGGCGACGCCCGCGGAGGCGAGCATGAGCGCGAGCGGATGCCCGCGCGCGATCCGGTTCAGGCGCGTCGCCTCTCGCGCGTGCACTCCGCGCCGCTCGAGCATCAGCTGCGCCTCCGCTTCTGCGAGCGGGCCCAGCGGGAGGTTGCGGAAATCCTCGAGCGCAAGCCAGCCCGCGACCGGCCGCTCCCGGCCGGCGAGCACCAGCGTGAGGTCGGGCGGCAGCGCCGGCACGAGCACCTGCCGCAGCCACGTGTCCATGAGCCGGAAGACCTCGTAGTGGTCGAGGGCGAGCACGACCGGCGCTGGCTGTGCGGCGAGATGCCGTACGAGCTCGCCGAGCGCGCGGAAGCCCCCGGCGGCGTGCAGGAAGCCGCGCTCGGTTGGCTCAACGGTGCGGGAGTCGAGCTCGACGACGCTCGTGCCTGCTGCTCGCCGCCTGTCGAGGAAGGTGCCGAGGAGCGCCGACTTGCCTATGCCGGCGATCCCGTGGAGGCAGACAACCAGCGTGTCGCCGTCCGTGCTCTCCGCGAGAGCCTGAAGTTCCGCATCGCGCCCCACGAGGGACCCGGCTCGCGTCGAGAGGGTCGCCACCACAGAGGCAGTATGGATCTGCCGCCATGCGGGCGGGGAAAACTTTGCGGCGCCGCTGTGCTTGCGATTGGCGGTACGGCTAGCGGGACACCGCTCCCGCTGACAGACGGATGGGCGTCCCGAGCGGCTCCTCGCAGGCTCTCGCTCCGGACAACCGAGCAGTGGCCGACATGAGGCGCGCGAACCTGCTGGCTGCTCCTTTCGCACGGATGCGGGCCTCCTCCGACCGGATGTGGCTCACGCCCGCTCAGGACGACGAACAGGCGTCTCGCGTGACGCCGCCCTCAGTTCTGCTCTTCGCGCAAAGCGATAGCGGCTGGGCGAGCGCGGCGGCTATCGCGTGCAGGCGAAGGCAGCACTGATCGACGTGGTCGCGAGGATGCAGAGAAATGGGCTTGCGCACTTACGCGCCATCCGAAGATCGCGCGGCCCTAGCAGATCAAGCCGGGCGGAGGTTTCCCATGCCGCTGTACCGCGGCCGCTTTAGCTACACGACGGACGCCCTGAAGGCGCTGTTCGATCAGCCTGAGGACAGGTGGAACGCGGCACGGGAAGTCGCGGAGTCACTTGGCGGATAGCTCTTGGGCTTCTGGTACGCCCTCGGCGAGTTCGACGCGGTGCCCTTGATGGAGGCGCCCGACAACCCATCGGCGGCGGCGCTGGCATGGTCGTCGGCGCCGGCGGAGCCTTGTCGGAGCTCGAGACCACCGTTCTCCTCGACATGGACGAGGCCCAGGATGCGATGCGGAAAGCCGCCGCAACAACGCACCCGGCTGCCAGGTTCATCGGGCACGCAGCGGCTATCCGCCGGACGTCTCAGCTGCCTGCCACGGCGCGTGTGCGGGCTCGACCTGGCGCGCCAGCAGAGCCTCGCAATTGGGACAAGTCGTGGTTTCGCGCTTCGGCTGGGTGCCGGCGCTCTGCGACACTCCGGGCTCGAGGCGCGGCACTTGGGCGCCGCAGAGCGGGCATCTCAGGTCGGGTGGATCCATCGAGCGACCTAGGTGCGAGTCCCTTTCATGTGCTCTCGCACGCGGCTAGCGACCCGCTGCCGGTGACGTTCCAGGGACAACTCCTCCGCACGGACCGAGCGCGCATCCGCTTCGTCGACATCCTCGCGGACGCGCTCGATGTCGCTGCACTTCGCGGGTCCGTGGGCCATGGCACTCGCGGGCTTGTCGTGATGGTCCGGCATGCGGCCGGCTCCTCTCGTGATGGAGCATCACGCGACGCTCGCTCTTGATCTAGCAGGTCTGCGCAAGGGGGAGCGTTGAGAAAGCGAACGCGGGCTCCCGGTCCCGTCGCGCTGTCTCTTCCGGAACGCGACAATGGCCGGCGTCTGCGTATTTTCGCTTGGTGTTCTTGAGGAGTGGATGCGGCGCGATCTCAAGGAGCGCATCGGCCAGGCGCGTAGAACGACGGGCCAATACCCGTGAGCGGTCGCTCAAACGCAAGGAGGTCGACGATCGGCGTCGGGAGCACAAGCTCCGTCACGGAGGTTCGGGGCGGTGAGGGGGGCGTTGGGGGCGGCCTTAGCGGTGGGGGAGGCGGCTAGAAGCCGCCTGCCGGTCCGGCCACGACCACCGGAGTCGCTGGCTACCGTCTGAGGTAGAACCGATAGCCGCCCCCGGTCGCGGCAGCGGCCACCGCTTCTCGCGCAAAGCTATAGCCAGCGGTGCTGTAGCCTCACCGCGGTGCAGAGGCCGTCCCAAGGGCGGATGCCAGCGGATGCCACACGAACTCATCGCGGGTGAGGCTGGTCGGCTCGACAAGTCTCGTGCGTCCGCACCCATACGGGCCTTGCGCCTCAACGGGTCTCAGCGCTGCGCTGGGATCGCGCTTTCTGTTTGCGGGACGCACGCAGGTCGAGCGAGCTCCACAGCGACGGATGGACGACGTAGATCTCCTGCGCGTCGTCGTCCTTGTCGACGGTCGGCCTCTTGCCCTCGGGGACATCCCAGATGAACAGGTTCTCGCCGTTCGGACGTTGCACTCCCAGCACGCCCCAGTCTGCCATGGCGGCGATGATCTGCGGCTTGGTCTCCGTCAGGCCGTAGTCCTTCTTCGCTGCGTCAAGCCGGCGGTTCATCTCCCTAGACGTGAACGTGCGTGGGCCGGACGACATCGAATCGAGTACGGCGTCCGGCGCGCGCAATCCGCCGTACCGGGTTTCCTCCAGGATGACGTCGCGGCGCCAGCCGCTGTATGTCGCCTCGGCATCGGCAAGCGCCTCGGACGTCACCTGGTCCTGGTCGAACTCATATGCTCGCTCCAGGCTGAACGCGAGGAACTGGATGGCATCGCGCGGCCGCGGAACGACTCGCCAGAAGAAGTAGTCGATGAGCGAACGCCGTTCGAGTCGTCCATCCGCGAACAGATCGTCCATGGTGCGAACGTCGTCGACCTCCGCCACCTCGAGCCGTCGCTCGATCATGCGACAGAGCGCGGCCCGGTCCCACTTGAGGTGCAGTTCATGCCGGCGATACTTGCTGGCGTCATCCAGGCCGTTGCGCTTAAGAACCTCGTAGATGTCGGAACGGAGGAACACCGAGAAGCGCAGGCTTCGGTCCATGCGCCGCTGCAGGAGGACAGATTTCATCCGCATCACGGCGTTGATGAGCGCACACAAGGACGCGATCTGCTGGTCGGTGCCCTTCCAGAAGTCGTCGAGCTGGTCAACGAGGATGTGCACCATGAACGACTCGTCGAGCAGTGAGTTCACGACGCCGTACATGCCTTCTACGACGATCGTCTGTAGCTTCTCTCCCTCCCGGCCGGTCGGCGGTTGCTCGGGCGCTTCCACGTCCTTCAGCTCGACCGAGATCGGCACGAAGGGCGCCTCCACCTTGAACGTGAACGGCAGCTTCCGCAGGATGGCCGCAGCCGCTTCGAATACGTCCGTCAGCATGCCCTCCGAGGTGAGGGTCAGCTCGGTGCGCTCGAGGACCTTGCCGACCTCGGCGTCGAGATCGCGGATGAGGCGCTTGCGCTTGACATCGCGCCGGGTCTCGATGAGCCGGTTGAACGCTAGTAGGAGCAGGGTGAGCTCCCATTGACGACTGAGGACGACCGCATCATTGTTCGATGCCTTGACCGCCTGCTCGAGCACTGGCCAGCTCGTCCGGTCCGCCGCCAGCGGGACGGTCAGGACCTGCTCTTCGCCGCTCGTTTCGGGAGGGTCGAGCATACGCCGGAAGATCGCCGACTTGCCCGCACCGCGGCCGCCGAGGATCAGGGTCCGCGACATCCCGGCGACCCTCAGATAGTCCCGGGTCGGGATGAAAATCTCGTCGAAGTTGGGGTCCTGCTCCGCGTTTCCCTCGCCGAGCGCACTGATGATCTGGTCCAGTGACATGGGTAGCTATGACGGCGATCGGTTGTGATCGTGGTGGTGGCTAGCTCTACCAGGGGTCAGACCCGAGGGCAAGGTGCGCTCCCTGAGGTGGTTCTGGCGTCCTCAAGGACCCCGCCGGCCTTGACGGCCTTCACTGCGGCTCGTTTGACATTCGCGACGTATGCGGCGTGGGTCGGGTCGAGCCTGCGCTGCGTCCTGGTGCCGAACGGAATGGGGTGGCCGGTCAGCGGTGAGGAATCCGGCCGCCGGTGTTCTCTCGACCGCCCGCGGCGACGGGCACGGCTTGCTCTGGGAGGCGCACGCAGCCGGGGGCGTTGCCCGCGCTTGTCGCGTCTCGGAAGGCCGTCGGCGCCATAGCGAAGGCGCGGCTGCGACGTGGGCGGTGACGACCGCCGACAGCGCAATCCGGCTGTTGGTCGAGCCGGTGCGCGAGCGGTCAACAAGTTCGCTTGATGACGTCGATCCCCAAGCGCTGAGCTCGGCGCGATCGCTTCTCGCGCAAAGCTATAGCCGCTGGCGCAGCGGCCGCATTCGCTGCCTACGCGGCTCGTCGTCGCGGCCCACCAGCACGAGCGGCTTGCCCCGGCGCGGCCAGCCATGCAAGTTTGAGCCGAACCCGCGCGCCGGGCGGTGATTGCTCACCGCGCCCGGGATGTGCGCCTCGTCGAACTGCAGCTCCGTGCGGACGTCGACGACCAGCGCGCCGTCGTCGAGCGCCTGGCGCACCTGCCGCGGCGTGAGCGGGTGCGCCTCGACGACCTCCTTGACCAGCGGCCCGCGGTTGAGCGCGACGATGTTCTCGAAGTTCCGCGGCGCCGCGGCTGCGGTCGACGAGCGCGAACGCGGTGTGCTCCGGCCGGTGGCCGGGCGTGTGTATCGCGCGCACGACGAGGTCGCCGAGCGTGAGCTCCCAGCCGTCGTCGAACGGCTCGTGGTCGTAGTCGGGCGCCGCCTCGCGGTGGATGCGGATGGTCGCGCCGGTGGCGGCCGCGAGCCGGCCGTGGCCGGAGACGTGGTCGGCGTGGTCGTGGGTCTCGAGCACGTGCTCGATGCGACACGCCCGGGTAGCGGGCCAGCCGGAGGTACTCCTCGATGTCGAGCCGCGGGTCGATCACCGCGGCGACGCCTTCGACCTCGTCGCCGATGAGGTAGCTCGCACAGCCGAGGTCGTCGTGCGTGAGCGGCGGAAGATCATCGGTCGTCGGCCACCCCGCGGCCGACCATGTCAACGGCCCGGAGCGCCTCCGCCCGCCCGCCGCGGACGGAGGCGCCGGTCCGGCCTCAGTAGCGCATGCGGGGGTCGACGAGCACGTCGTCGACGCGCGCGTCCGAGCCGGCTTCGGCCTTGAGGACCTCGAAGCGGAGCGCCACCAGGCGCCAGCCGCCCACCTTGCGCCCGTGGTCGGGCTTGATGTCCAGCCGCTTGGAGAGCTTCCACGGATGCTTGTCGTCGGAGTCGACGTCGGCCTCCTTGCGGACATTCTTCTCGAGGCCGGGATAGACCACGGACACCCGGATCTTCGCCTTCTCGGAGCCGAGCTGGCCCACCGTCACCCGGAAGTGCGGGTAGCGCTCGTCGACGCAGAACGCCGGGCTGGTGGCGGCCGAACCGCCGGGCAGCCGCAGCGAGCCCTCGCCCGAGCCCAGCGGCGAGAACGCGTTGGAGCCCGAGCCGATCGACGCGCCGCCCTCGAGCTGCCAGCCGTCGGCGCCCTCCTCGAAGTCGCCGCCGGGGGCGACGAAGTAGAGGTCGTCGTCCTTGAAGCCCTGCAGCAGCGGCGCCACCTCGGGGTCGCGGCACGTCTCGACCGTGTCCGCGGTCGTCCGCGCCGTCACCGTCTCGCCCGTGAACGCCGCGGCGTCGTCACCCTCGGCCGCACTCGCGGGCGCGGCGAGGACGAGCGTGGCCAGCAGCGCGAGCGTCGTGCTGCTCATGTGCCGTCCTGTCAATGATTCCTCCTACCTGTGCATCCTTGCGGGGCCTTCCCTCCCCCCTGACAACCGGTGCATCGGGATTCGGGCCGCCGGCCTCAAGAGGAAGCGGACGAACGTCCGAACCTCAATCCCCGGCGCGCGGATGCCGATCACCTCCGGTGGTAGGCAGCCATGGCCCTGGACCCCTCGATCTCGGAGCAGCACCAGCTGGAGGCGGCGCACGAGCGCCGCTTCCTGCCCCTGGGCGCGCTCGAGCGCCGCGCAGAGGCGATCATCGGCGGCGCCTGGGCGGTGGCGTGCGTCCTCCTGGCGCTCGCGGCGCCCCCGTGGGACACGGCCATCGACCCGACGGTCGCCCTCAGCTGCGTGATCGCGTTGGCCGTGGCGAGCCGCGTGCACTTCATCGTCGGCCCGGGCTACACGGTCCCCACGCAGCTGGCCTTCGTGCCGCTCGCCTTCGCGGTGCCGCCGGCGCTGCTGGCGCCGTGCACCGCGGCGGTGTTCGCGCTGGTGCAACTGACGGACGTCGCGCGCGGCCGGCTGCCGCTCAGCCGGGTCGCGCTCGTCCCGTCGAACACCTGGTTCGCCCTGGGTCCGGCCGCCGTGCTCGCGGGGACGGGCTCGCCCGCCGCGGGAGAGGTCGCGCTCTGGGTGCTCGTCGCGATGCTCGCCGCGCAAATCGCCGTCGACCTCGTGATGTCGCTCCTGCGCGACGCGCTGCACGGGGACCTCGACGTCCGGCGCCTGCTCGAGGAGTGGTGGGTCTACGCGGTCGACCTGGCGCTGGCCCCGGCCGGCATGCTCGCCGCGCTCGCCGTCGACGAGCACCCGTCCGCCGCCCTCGGGCTGCTGCCGCTCGTCGGCGTCCTCGCGGTCTTCGCGCGGGAGCGCGACGCGCGGCTGGAAAGCCTCGCCGAGCTCAACGCCGCCTACCGCGGCACGGCGCTGGTGCTCGGTGACGTCGTCGAGGCCGACGACGGCTACACCGGGGAGCACTGCCGCGACGTCGTCGATCTCGCCGTGGAGGTCGGTCACCGCCTGGGGCTCTCCGCCCAGCGGATGCGCAACCTCGAGTTCGGCGCGCTGCTGCACGACGTGGGCAAGGTGGCGGTGCCGAAGGCGATCATCAACAAGCCCGGCCCGCTCGACGAGGACGAGTGGCGGATCGTCCGTGGCCACACCATCGAGGGCCAGCGCATGCTCGACCGCGTCGGCGGCTTCATGCGCGAGGTGGGCGTGATCGTCCGCGCCCACCACGAGCGCTGGGACGGGGGCGGCTACCCGGACGGCCTGGCGGGCGGATCGATCCCGCTCGAGGCGCGCGTCATCGCCGCCTGCGACTCCTGGAACGCGATGACGACGGACCGCGTCTACCGGGCGGCGCTGCCGGAGGAGACTGCGGCGCGCGAGATGCTCGACAACGCGGGCACGCAGTTCGACCCGGAGGTGGTGGCCGCGGTGCTCCTGGCCGTGGCCGCCGAGGTCCCGAAGGACGGCCCGGTGGGCGTCCCCGTCGCCGGCTGAGCCTCAGTCGTCGAGGCCGATCCGGTGGTCGAAGCCGGCGAGGGCGTCTCGTCATCGCTCATCGCGCAAAGCAGAAGCGAGGCCACGGTGCCGTCGACGGGTCGGCGACGTCGCGATCGCAGACGGCGAACGGCCTATCTCGGCGTGGTCCTGGGCCGTCGCGCGTGAACGCCGCGCCGGCATCGTGTCCGCGTGCAGACAGCCGGAAGCGGCGGTGCGCAGCTGGAGTGCGGGCTGCTCGGACTGGAGCGGTGGACGGCGCTCGTGGAGCTAGCGTTGGGTCCGTCCTCGCGTTGGAACTCCGGTGGAAAGGAAGCAGCGATGACTCGGTCAGCGCAGCGGGTGTCCCGGTTCTCGATGGGGGCGGTATTCGCTGTCGCTGTGCTGCTGTTGGTGCCTGGTGTGTCGGCGTCGGCGACGACGGGCGCGCCGCACGGGGGCGTCTCTCGGCCGGAGCTGCAGCGGTCGCTCGATGAGGTCGTCGCGGCGGGCGCGCCCGGCATCGTGGCTCTGGTCAACGACGGTCGCGGCGGCAGGGTCTGGCAGGGAACCAGCGGCGTCGCCGACCTGCGTACGGGGCGGCCGATCCGGCCGGACGCACGCTTCCGCGTCGGGAGCTTGACGAAGTCGTTCGTGGCCACCGTGGCGCTGCAACTGGTCGATGAGGGCCGACTGTCGCTCTCAGACACCGTCGAGCGGTGGCTCCCGGGGATTCTGCCGTACGGCCGTCAGCTGACCGTCCGACAGCTGCTCAATCACACCAGCGGCGTTCCCGATTTTGTCCTGCCAGCGCTGATCGAGCTCTACCGCGGGAACCGGTTCCGGTCCTGGCGGCCGCGCGAACTGGTCGCGCTCATAGCCGGGCAGCCGCAGGACTTCCCGGCCGGTTCGGCCTGGTCGTACTCGAACACCGGATACGTGCTGGCGGGGATGATCATCGAACGCGTCACGCGCAGACCGCTCGGTCGCGCGGTCGAGCGGCGCATCTTCCAACCGCTTCGGCTGCGCGACACATCGTTCCCGGTGAACTTCCCGTTCCTTCCCGACCGCCACCTGCGCGGGTATTCGCTGGACCTCGACGACGAGCTCAACCCGGTGGAAGGGCGGCTGCTCGACTTCACGGTCTATAACCCGTCGCTGGCCTGGGCGGCGGGAAACGTCGTCTCTGACATGGATGACCTCGCCCGCTTCTACCGCGCACTGCTCGGCGGCCGGCTGCTCGCGCCCGACCGGCTGGCGGAGATGAAGACCCGAGTGGAGATCGACCCCGCCGTTGGCTACGGCCTGGGCCTGTTCGTGTTCGACACGCCGTGCGGTCCCCTGTGGGGGCACGGCGGCAGCATCCCGGGGTTCAACAACGAGCTCTACAGCAGCGAGGACGGCACGCGCCAGTACGGCCTGATGATCAACGCCGAGATCCCGCCGCAAGCCGTGTACGAAGCCTTCTTCCTGGCTGGCGAGCAAGCCGGACGGGAGATGTTCGCCGGGCTGCCGTGCGACCTCGGCGCGCCGAGCAGCAGCCTGCAGGCGGAGGCGCCCGCGGCACCGCCGGCCGCGGCTGCCGGGCGGTCAAGCGCGTTGCGCGAACGCGGGTGGTGAGTTGCGCAGCGACGGCCCTGCATGACCGAGAGATGTGCTCTGCGGTTCGCCGGCCGCTGCACGCGGACCGACTCCTCGGCGTGGTTCCCTCAGCCTTCCTGGGCGGCGAACTGCGCCGCTGATCGTCAGCGCGGTGCACTCCCTTAGCGGCATCGCACAATGCAACGCGCTCACTCGGCGCACGCTCGAGTTGGAACCCCTGCACGCGCGGACAGTTCGCGGTGTCTCCGCCGGCAACCAACACCGGCCGTTTCGAGAGCCACATCAGCTGCCCCCGCTCGACAAGCATCTCCGGGCTGAAGACGCCCGGCGAGATCACCACATCGGAGGTGGAGACTGGACGCGGCCGATCCACGACGGAAGCCGGGCGGCGGGCGATGAGCGACCGCGATAGTCCGAGGATGCCGATTCGCGGCGGGTCGTCACGCCCTGATCGAGCGAAAGTCGAACCCGCAGTGTGGGCAGTCCAACCGACCCCGCTTCACGCGTCTGCCACAGCGGGGGCACGAGCGCCGAGAGACGAGCCGCACGACCGCAAGGACGGAGAGCACCGGAAGCCCAACCAGAATCAACAGAATCAGGAGCTCAAGCGGTCCCATAGAGCGGGAGGCTAGCTTCGCCTGCGTTGCCCGACGCGCCGGGCGCCGCGGTCGGTCATCACGCGAGCCTCGAATCGCGTTGCGACTTTCGCGCAAAGCCAATGCGCTGTTTCGAGCGAGCCAAGCGCGCTGCCCTCGGCCGCATTCGCGGATGTTCCGGCCGCGCGGACGGGGTTGAGGATGTGGTGCGTCGACTACGCTCCCCGCACCCGACCCGAGGAGAACCGTGCCCACCCTCGTCCACCTGCACAACGGTCCGACCATGACCTACGTCCTCGAGGACGAAGACACCGTTCACGAGAAGGTGGACCGCGCCCGCGAAGCAGGCGACACCACCGTCACCTTCACGAAAGAAGGCGGCGGCGACGTGAGCGTCGAGCTGGCAAATATCAAACGCGTCTCAGGGCAGTAGACGGCGTATCGCATTCGCGTGGAAGCGATAGCGCCGCCACCCGAGTCGGACGGCTCAGAACAATCTCCACTCGTCCTCGTCGAGTTGGTCGCGTCGTCGTCGAGCGTGGGAGTTGGTCGAGCCCAGGTCGAAGGCCTCACCGACCAACGCCGCGTCCTGCGGTCGTGGGACGTAGTGGAGATATTGCATCGTGGTCTGGACGTTGGCGTGACCCATCCACTCCTGAACGCGGCGGATGTCTGCGACGCCGATGACGCGGGTTCCGAAGGTGTGGCGGAGGTCGTGGAAGCGCAGCGGGCGAAGGCCGGCTCGGACGAGTGCGGCTCGGTAGCGCTTGAAGAGTGCTGACCCGTCGAGGTGGCCGCCGGTGATCCCGAGGAAGACCAGGTCGTCCTCGTCGGTGAAGAGCTCGCGCTGGCCAAGCCGGGCGAGCGTCTCTGCGACCTTCGGTGCCATCGGGACCGAGCGGACCTTGAGCGGAACACGTGACCTGAAACCGGATGCGCCATCAGGAGGACCTAGGCGCAACTGAGGAGAACTGGCCCCGCCGGGAACCCGGCCTTCGGGACCATTCTGGTACTAAATCGACGCTCGTCGAACAACCAGACGACCGCGAAACCGCCCATTTGCAGGACCTTCGCGACGCCCCCGGCTGGATTCGAACCAGCGACCTGCGGATTAGAAGTCCGCTGCTCTATCCAGCTGAGCTACAGGGGCAGGACGAGACGAAGCGTAACCGCCGGGCCAGAGTGATCCGAATGGAGCGCCGACGCGCCATAGTCCCCCGGAGGCGCCGACGCGACCCGGCGACGAGAAGGAGCTGAGCACGATGGCGAGAGCAGGAGAGGTGATGGACGCGCCGCGGCTCGGCGTGTCGATCGAGTTCCGCACGACGGCCGCGGAGACCGGCGGCGAGTACATGGAGTTCGACGTGATCGGCAAGCCGAAGGGCTTCATCACGCAGCCCCACGTCCACCCGGCCCAGGCCGAGCGCCACACCGTGATCGAGGGCTCGATGAAGCTGAAGACCGCCGGCGTGGAGACGATCCTGGGCCCCGGCGACAGCTTCGAGACCGGGCCCGGGCAGACCCACCGCCACCGGAGCGCCGACGGCGGGGCAGGTCGCGTGCGCGTGCGCATGACCCCCGCCGGCCGCACCGAGGAGTGGCTGGAGCGGCTCGTCGCGATGGACCGCGACGGCGAGCTGACGAGGACCGGCTGGCCGCGCGCGGTCGCCGGCAGCCGCTTCCTCAAGGACTTCGAGGGCGACGCACGCGCCGCCTCCCCGCCCGAGCCCGTCCAGCAGGCGCTCGCGTCCGCCGTGCTCAAGCTCCACGGCAGCTTCCACGGCGAGTACGTCTTCGTCGACGAGTGGGACGTCGGCGCACCGCGCGAGCAGGTCTTCGCCGCTCTCGCCGACGCGAGCACCTACCCGCGCTGGTGGCGTCCCGTCTACGAGTCGGTGGAGACCGACGGCGGCCAGGGCGTCGGCCACACCTCGACGCAGCACTTCAAGGGCCGCCTCCCCTACCGCCTCACGACCCGCACGACCACGGTCCGCCACGAGCCGCCGCACACGCTCGAGGGGGACGTGACCGGCGACCTGCGCGGTCGGGGCACGTGGACGCTGACGGAGACCGCGCCGGGCAGCACCCACGTCCGCTTCGACTGGCGCGTGTACGCCGACCGCCCGCTGCTGAAGCTCCTCACCCCCGTGCTGCGCCCCGCGTTCCGCTGGAACCACGACTGGGCCATCGCCCGTGCGAAGGAGGGACTGGAGCCGTACGCGCGCGCCTCACAGCCGGCGGTAGAGCCGGCCGGGGCGCCCCGGCCCGTCTGAGTGGGTCTCCCCCGTGGCGACGAGCAGCGCCGTCGCCTTGACGTCGCGGCGGAAGTTGGCGGCGTCGACCGCCTCGCCGCGCAGCGCCTCGTAGAGCCGCTGCGCCTGCCCGAGCGTGAAGGCGGCCGGCAGCAGCGAGCCGGCCACGCGCAGGAACCAGGTCTTCTCCGTCACCCGCGCGCGCAGCCGCCAGAGCCCGTCGTCGACGATCGTCTCGTGGTCGAGCGCGAGCTCGGGGAGGTCGTCGATGGGATGCCAGCCCGCCTCGCGCCCGGCCGGCCCGTCGGCGGGCAGCTCCTCGGGGCGCACGAGCGCGAGGTAGGCGATCGAGGGGAGCCAGCCGCGGGGGTCGCGCCCGGGCTCGGCGTAGGTGCGCAGCTGCTCGAGGTGCACCGACCCCACGCCGGTCTTCTCCCGCAGCTTGCGCTCCGCGGTCTGCGCGGGCGACTCCTCATGGCCGACGAACCCGCCGGGGAGCGCGAACAGGCCGCGCTGGGGCTCCTCCAGGCGCCGCGCGAGCAGCACCGCGAGCCGGTCGCCGACGAGCGTGAAGACGACCGGGTCGGCCGTCAGGCCGATCGGCGCGTCGTAGCCGGCGCTGTTGCGGGCGGAGATCCGATCCACAGCGGCAGGGTACGGTCCCGCACGCGATGGACCCTAGGCGGCGAGCGGCTTGCGGTCGCGGATCGCGGCGCGCAGGCTCTCGCCGTCGAGGAACGCCGGCTCGGTCTCGGCCAGGAAACCGTCGAGCGCGGCGGCGAAGCGCACCGGGTCATGCAGCTGGGGGAAGTGGCCGGCGCCGGGGAACAGCTCGAGCCGGCTGCCGGGCATCGCCTCGTGCGCGACGCGGCCGTGCTCGGCAGGGATGATCGGGTCGCGCTCGCCCCACACGAGCAGCGTGGGGAGCGCAGCGGCGAGGTAGAGCCGCTCGTGGCTGCTGACGCGCTGGCCGCCGGGGTCGACCACCGAGCGCAGCGTGTGCAGGAACGCGGCACGCGCGCTCGCGTCGCCCAGCGACGTGAAGCCCTTCACGAGCTCCCCCATGTCGGGTCCGGTCCGCAGCCCGAGCCGCGACCCCGCCCAGCCCGCGACGCCCATCCCGCGCCCGAGCCAGCGCGGCGCGAGCAGCGGCAGCACCAGCTCGGCGCCGGGCAGCGCCGCGGCGCGCAGCAGGAGGTTGACCTCGCGGCCGAGCCCGCCGCTGGACACGAGCACGAGCCGTTCGGTGCGCTCGGGGAACTGGTAGGCGTACTGGAGCGCGATCCCGCCGCCGAGCGAGTGCCCGACGACCGTCGCGCGGTCGTGGCCGAGGGCGACGAGCAGATCGCGGACGCCGCTCGCGTTCGCGCCGAGCGAGTAGTCGCCGCGCGGCTTGGCGGACCCGCCGTGGCCGAGCAGGTCGGGCGCGATCACGGTGTGCGCGCGCGACAGCTCGCGCATCGCGGGCGCCCATGTGTCCGACGAGGACGTGATCCCGTGGATCAGCACCACCGCGGGCCCGGAACCGGACTGCAGGTAGCGCACGCAGTCCCCGTGCAGGGTCAGCTCGTGCTCGGCGGGCTCCGGCATCTCCCCTCAGTACCCCGCCGGGCCGCTCCCGGTAACAGGGCGGCGCGCTAGGTTCGCCGCCGGCGATGGACGACGAAGCGCGCTACCTCGACGGCCGGGGGCTCCGCAGCGTGCCCGGCGAGCTGCGCGGGATGACCCGCCTGCGCCACCTCGACGTGCGCGCCAACGACCTCCGCGCGCTGCCCGCGTGGCTGGCCGAGCTGCCCGCGCTCACGTCGCTGAGCATCGGCGAGAACCCGCTCCCCGGCATCCCGCCCGAGGTGACCGCGCTGCGCCGGCTGCGCGCGCTCTACGTGCACGAGCTCGACCTGGAGGCGGTGCCGGCCGCACTCGCCGAGCTCGCCGAGCTGCGCATCCTCGACCTCGGCCACAACCGCCTCGCGGCGCTCGAGCACCCGCTCCCGCCCCGCCTGGAGGTCCTGTACCTCGCCGACAACCGGTTCACGACCGTGCCCGACCCGGTCCGCGCGCTCGGCGGCCTGCGCTACCTCGGCCTGTCGGACAACCCCCTCACGCACCTCCCGGGGTGGCTGAGCGCCCTCACGCAGCTGGTCGAGCTGCGGCTCGAGCGGATCGGGCTGACCGCGCTCCCCGAGGAGATCGGCGACCTGCCCGCGCTGCGCGAGCTGCACCTGCGCGCGAACGCGCTCACCGCCGTGCCGGACGGCCTCGCACGCGCACGCGGCCTGCGCCATCTCGACCTCCGGGCGAACCGCCTGACCGCGCTGCCCGACGCGCTCGGCGACCTCCCGGCACTGCAGAAGCTCGACCTGCGCTGGAACCGCCTCGCCCGCCTGCCCGGCCTGTGCGCGCGGCTCGAGGCGCGGGGCTGCGTGGTGCTCGCGTAGCCTGGGCGCATGCCCCACAGCGAGATCCGCTCCTGGCTCATGGACATGGACGGCGTGCTCGTGCACGAGGAGACCGCCATCCCGGGCGCGCCCGAGTTCGTCGGCCGCCTGAAGGAGCGCGAGATCCCGTTCCTGGTGCTCACGAACAACTCGATCTACACGCGCCGCGACCTGGCGGCCCGGCTGCGGGCGAGCGGGCTCGAGGTGCCCGAGGAGGCGATCTGGACGTCGGCGCTGGCCACCGCGACGTTCCTGCACGACCAGCGCCCGGGCGGCAGCGCGTTCGTGATCGGCGAGGCGGGGCTGACCACGGCGCTGCACGAGATCGGCTACACGCTGACCGAGCGCGACCCCGACTACGTCGTCCTCGGCGAGACGCGCACGTACTCCTTCGAGCGCCTGGCGCGGGCGATCCGTCTGATCGGCGGCGGGGCGCGCTTCATCGCGACCAACCCCGACGCGACCGGTCCCTCGCCGGACGGTCCGCTGCCCGCCGCGGGCTCGGTCGCCGCGCTGCTGTCGCACGCCACGAGCGTGCAGCCCTACTTCGTCGGCAAGCCGAACCCGCTGATGATGCGCTCGGCGCTCAACGCGATCGAGGCGCACTCCGAGCACACGGCGATGATCGGCGACCGGATGGACACCGACGTCCTCTCCGGCCTGGAGGCCGGGCTGCACACGATCCTCGTGCTCACCGGCGTGACGACGCGCGAGGAGGCCGAGCGCTTCCCGTTCCGCGCCTCCCGGATCGCCGGCTCGGTGGCGGAGCTCACGCCGGAGCTGGGCTAGGCCCGAGTCGGGACGACTGGATTCGAACCAGCGACCTCCTGCTCCCAAAGCAGGCGCGCTACCAGGCTGCGCCACGTCCCGCAGGCGGATCGAATCATGGCATCCCGCGGAGCCTGCGCCGAACGAGCGTCCAATCCGGCGTCCATGACCTCATGCGGATTCGAGTCCGCGCCGAACCCATGCGGACATGGTTCACGGCGCGCTCACCCGCATCCTGCTCGTCATCGCCGCCTGCGCGTGCGTCCTGCTCGTCGTCCCCGAGCACGCCGGAGCGAAGGCCAAGCGCGCCCGCTGCGCCGGCGCGAGCCTGGCCCCGACGCAGGCCAACCTCGCCCAGGTCCGCGCCGCGGTGCTGTGCCTGCACAACCGCGAGCGCAGCGCCCGGGGGCTCCCCGCGCTCAAGGAGAACCCCAAGCTCCGCCAGGCCGCCGAGGGCCACTCGACCGCGATGGTCACCCGCGCGTTCTTCTCGCACACCTC
The DNA here is from genome assembly GCA_963827335.1 of uncultured Solirubrobacteraceae bacterium. Classification (GTDB taxonomy): domain Bacteria; phylum Actinomycetota; class Thermoleophilia; order Solirubrobacterales; family Solirubrobacteraceae; genus DASQMT01. Next base: position 19,144 of record CAWHAP010000013.1, on the reverse strand, counting down.
GCCCGACGGCACCAGCATGGTCGACCGCGTGCTCCGCACCGGCTACGCCGCGGGCGGCTCCGGCTGGTCGATCGGCGAGAACATCGCCTGGGGCACCGGCACGCTCGCCACGGCCGCGCAGATCCAGCGCGCCTGGATGAACTCGGCCGGGCACCGCACCAACATCCTTCGGCGCCAGTTCCGCGAGGTCGGGATCGGCATCGCGATCGGCGCGCCCGAGGGCGGGTCGGACGGCGCCACCTACACGGCGGACTTCGGGGTCCGCCGCTAGGCACAGAGCTCCCGTAGGACGGGCTGGGAGGCGCGTCGGTTCGCGGCGGCGGCGGGGGAGGCTCTACCATCCGCCGCCGCCGTGGCCGACATCTCTCCCCTCCATGCGCTGCACTACGACCTCGGCCGCACGGGCGGCCTCGCCCCGGTCGCCGCGCCGCCCTACGACGTGATCGAGCCCGACGACCGCGCCGCGCTGGTCGCCCGCTCGCCCTACAACGTCGTCGAGATCGACCTCCCGCAGGATCCCGCCGGCGGCGACCCCTACGCCCACGCCGCCGCCGTGCTCGACCGCTGGCGCGCCGAGGGGATCGTCGTCCAGGACCCCGAGCCCGCCCTGTGGGCGCTCGAGCAGGACTACACCGGCCCCGACGGCCGCCGCCGCACCCGCCACGGGCTCTTCGCGCGCGTGCGCGTCGAGGAGTACGGCCCGGGCCGGATCCGCCCGCACGAGCGCACCCACCCCGGTCCCAAGGAGGACCGGCTGCGGCTCACGCGCGCGACGCGCGCGAACCTCTCGCCGATCTTCTCGCTCTACGACGGCGACGCGTGGACGCCGGTCGAGCCCCACGTCGCCCGCGCGCCCGACGGCGAGGTGACCGACCCGGACGGCACGACGCACCGGCTCTGGCGCGTCGCCGACCCGGAGGCGATCGCCGGCGCGACGGCCGCCCTCTCCCCCGCCGAGCTGCTGATCGCCGACGGCCATCACCGCTACGAGACGGCCCGCGTCTACGCGGAGGAGGTCGGCGACGGAGGGGCCCGGCACGTGCTGATGTGCCTCGTCTCGCTCGGCGACCCCGGCCTGACCATCTTCCCCACCCATCGCCTGCTCACCGGCCTCGACGACGAGGCCCGCTCGCGCCTGCGGGCGGCGATCGACCGCGACTGGGACGTCGCGCCGATCGGCGAGGACGCGCTCGAGCCGGCGCCCGGGGACCGCGTGGCCATCGGCTATCTCGACGAGGACGGCCCGCTGCGGCTCACGCTCAAGGATGCCGCGATCGCCGACGACGCCCTGCCCGGCAAGCCGGCCGCCTACCGCCGGCTGGACACCGCCGTGACCGAGGCGCTGCTGCTCCAGGGCGCCCTGGGGATGAGCGAGGACGACATCTCCCACCTGCGCGGCCTCGCCTACGCGCGCTCCACGCCCGAGGCGATCGCGCGCGTCCGGGACGGCGACGCGCGCGCCGGCCTCTTCATGGGGCCCGCGCCGGTCGAGCTCGTCCGCGCGGTCGCCGCGGCGGGCGAGGTCATGCCGCCCAAGTCGACGTACTTCTTTCCCAAGGTGCTGACCGGATTGGTGTTCAACCCACTGGGGGACTCTGCCTAGCATGGCCGGCATGCGCGCATCCGCGACCCAACTGGAGGGCTTCCGCCACGACGTGAAGGTCCGCTCCCACACGATCACCGCGGACGAGCCGAAGGACCACGGCGGCGGCGACGCGGGCCCGAGCCCGCAGGAGCTGCTCGCCGCCTCGCTGGCCTCGTGCACGGCGATCACGATGGAGATGTACGCCAAGCGCAAGGGCTGGGACGTCGCCGGCCTGCGCGTGGACGTCGAGTACGTGCCGGCCGAGCGCGGCTGTCCCACCACGTTCAAGACGGTGACGAAGATGCCGGCGCGCCTCAGCGACGACCAGGTCGACCGCCTGCTCGTCATCGCCGCGCGCTGCCCCGTCCACCGGACGCTCGAGGGAGAGGTCGCGTTCGACGAGCGCGTGGAGCTCGCCTGAGCGACCGCGCCGCGGTCGCGGCCGACCTGCGCCGCACGCTCCTCGACCCGGCCGAGGCCGTCGGCCTCACCGTGCCCGGCGGCAAGCACGCCGCCGTCCTCGTCCCCCTGTTCCTCGACGCCGGCGGCGCGCTGCACGTCGTGTTCACGGAGCGCCGCGCCGAGCTGCGCCGCCACGCCGGGGAGATCTCGTTCCCCGGCGGCCGGCGCGAGGAGGCCGACGCCGACCTGTGGACCACGGCCCTGCGCGAGAGCCACGAGGAGATCGGGCTGCCGCCCGGCGACGTCGAGCTGCTCGGGGCGCTGCAGCCGACCCCGACCTTCGTCACCGACTACGCGATCTACCCGTTCGTCGGGCTGATCGAGCCGGGCTTCGCCTGGGTGCTGCAGGAGCGCGAGGTCGCCCGGGTGCTGGAGCTGCCGGTGGCCGCGATCCGCGCGGGCTACGGCCGCCGCCGGCTCGTGCGGCGCGGGATCCCGTTCCGCACGGACACCTACGAGACCGGCGGCCACCTCATCTGGGGCGCGACGGCCCGCATCGTCGCGGACCTGCTCGAGCGTGTCTAACGATCGAGCTCGACCCAGACCGTGACGGGGGAGGAGCCGGCGACGCCCCAGCGCGTCGCGAGGCGGTCGAGCAGCTGGAGCCCGTAGCCGCCGCCGGGGCGCGGGCCGTGGCCGCCGGGCTCGAAGCCGGGCCCGGAGTCGGTCACCTCGATCCGCACGCCGCGCGGCGTCAGCGCCGCGTGCAGCGTCAGCTCGTCCTGCTCGGTCGGCGCGCCGCCGTGGCGGATGGCGTTCGTGGCCAGCTCGGAGACGACGATCAGCGCGTCGGCCAGCGCGGCCGTCGAGAGATGGGCGCCGACGGCGGTGGAGAGCGCGTGGCGCGCCGCGCGCGGCGCGGCCGGGCCGCCGGGCACGACGAGCGCGAGGATCTGCCGGGCGTCGCTCGCCAGCGTGCCGCGGGCCAGCAGCGCGGGCGGCCCTGGGCAGCGGATGGCCAGCAGGGCGACGTCGTCGCGCAGCCGCAGATCCCCGATCTCCGCCTCGAACGCGCCCGCGAGCGCCGCGACGTCGAGCCCCGCGGACTCCACGAGCGCGCGCAGGCGGCCCTCGCCGTAGCGCTCGCCGCTGCGCAGCACCATGTCGGGCACGCCGTCCGTGTAGAGGACGAGCACGTCGTCGGGTGCGAGCTCGACCTCGCGCGACGTCCAGTCGGGCACCTCGACGGCGCCGAGCATCGGCCCGTAGCGGCCGACCGGCCGGGCGACCCCGTCGCGCAGCAGGAGCGGCGGCGGGTGCCCGGCGAGCGTGACCTCGGCGCGGCCGGGCAGCTCGGACGGCAGCGCGACGGCGACGACCGTGCAGAGGCTCATCGGCCCGCGCCGGCGCAGCATGTGGTTGAGCTCGTCCAGGGCCGCGCGCGGATCGCCGGTCAGCCGCCCCGCGGTGCGCAGCGTCACGCGCGCGACGGCGCTCAGCGCCGCGGCGGGCGCGCCCTTGCCGACCACGTCACCCATCACCACGATCGAGCCCGCCGGGGCGTCGATCACGTCGTAGAAGTCGCCGCCCGCCTCGACGTCCTCCCCTGCGGGCCGGTAGACGGCGGCGACCTCGCAGCCGGGGAGCACGGGCGCGGCCTCGGGGCGCAGGCCCGCTGAAAGCACGCGCGCCATCTCGACGCGGTCACGCAGCAGCCGGTCATTGCGCAGCGCGTCGGCGATCCGCCGCCCGAGCGCGTCGGCGACCTCGACGTCGGCGTCGTCGAAACGCCGGTGCGGCTGGGACGCCACGAGCGAGAGCGTGCCGAGCACGTCGTCGCCGGTGCGCAGCGGGGCGATCAGCACGGCGGACAGGCCGAGGCCCTCCAGCAGCGCCAGATGCTCGGCGTCCTGGGCGGCCGCGCGCAGCATCTCGGGCGTGATGTCGCTCATCAGCACCGGCTCGCCCGTGCGGATCACGCGGGCGCTCGCGCCCTCGTCGTCGACGCGCACCGGGTGGCGCGCGCGCAGGCGCTGCGCGAGCTCCACCTTCGACGGGTCGAGGTGCGCGACGCCGACCTGCCGGAGGAACCCGCCCGCGCCGGACAGGTCGATGCCGCACCAGTCGGCGAACGTCGGCACCGTGAGCTCGGCGACCTCCTGGAGCGTGGCCTCGAGATCCGGCGTCGCGCTGAGCAGGCGCCCGGCCTCGACGAGCAGCCGCTGCCCGATCTCGGCGCGCCTGGCCGCGGTGACGTCCTCCGTGACGTTCACCACCATGGCGGTCCGGCCGCGGTCGTCGCGCACGACCGATGCCTTCGAGGAGAGCCAGGCCTGGCGGCCGGTCCGCGTGTCGACGCGCCGGACCAGCGCCGGCGCGGTCGCGCGGCCTTCCTCGAGCGCGCGCGCCCAGCTCACGTCGCCGGGGCCGAGGGGCCGGCCGTCGGCGTCGTAGAGCGCGAAGCGCTCGAGGATCGCCTCGAATGGCATGGCGCGCAGCTCGTCGAGCGACGTGGCGCCGGTCAGCTCGACCGCGGCCTCGTTGGCGAACAGGATCCGGCCCTCGGGGTCGCGGACCGTGACGGCGTCGCCCATGCCGCGCACGAGCGCCTCGAGCTGGTGCCCGGACGCCCCGAGCGCGACGTTGTCGAGCGCGACGGCCAGCCGCCCGGCGAGCACGGCGAGGAAGCGCAGGTCGCCGTCGAACGGCTCGTCGGCGCTGCGCGAGGCGACGGTCAGCTGCCCCCTGACGCGGCCGGCGCGGCGCAGCGGCACCGCCGCCGCCGCGACCGGGTTCAGCCCGCCCAGCAGGGCGAGATCGGCGCGCGACAGGCCGGGCAGCAGCACGGGCGCGTCGTGGTGGGGCGCGCCGCCGGGCGCCGCCGCACGGGCGCGGATGCGCTCCTCCAGGGCGGGCCCGCCGGGCCCGGTGACGCGCACGCCGACGAGCTCGGGCGTGCCCTCGTGCTCCCAGTGCAGCACGCACGCGCCGGCGATGGCGGGCACGACGAGATCGAGCGCGCGGTCCACGACCTCCTCGAGCGGCGCGGAGCCGTCTGCGAGCTCACCCGCGGCGAGCAGCGCCGCGAGCCGGCGTGCCGCATCCGCGTCGCCGGCGGTGCCCGGGGCGCGCTCCGGTTCCGGACGGCGCATCACGCCGCCGGGTCGCCGAGCAGGCGCGCGATGGCGGCGCCCGCGGCGGCCCGCCAGGCGTCGTGGTCCGCCGGCGCGACGTCGAGCACCTCCAGCGGGATCATCCACGTCGCGTGCGCCATGCGGGCGACCGCCTCCCCGCGCGCGCGCACGGGCACGGGGACCGTGCCGGCGCCCTCGATGACGACGCCGCGCACCGGCGTGTCGACGAGCTTCTCCCAGAGCATCCGCAGCCGCCCGTCGTGGAGCGCGGCGACCGCCTCGGCGGACCCCGAGGCGCTGCCCATGAGCCAGCACAGCACGGTCACGCCGGTCAGCGCCTCCATCAGCGTCGCCACCCGGTCGGGATCGCCCACGTAGGGCTCGGCCCCGGCGGCCGCGATCGCGGCGGTCCGCGCCGGGTCCCGCGTGGTGCCGCGCACGGCGTGGCCGGCGGCACGCAGGTCGCGCGCGAGCGCCTGGCCGCGGCAGCCGCAGCCGACGATCAGCACGCGCGCCACCTCAGCCCTCCCCGCGGTGCTCGCGGGCGCGGCGGTCGAGCGCGCGCCGGTCGGCGTCGATCGAGTCGGCGACCTCGTCCGCCGTCCGCTCGGCCGCCCCGCGGCGGCGCCGGATGGCGTTCGAGGCGGCCAGCATCTGCGCCACGTCGTCGAGCTCGTTCTCCGCCTCGGCCTCGGGCGTGCGGGTCGGGCGCCAGCCGAGCACGTCGGCGCCCGAGCGCGGGGAGTAGAGGCCGAGCAGCACGATCCCGCCGAGGAACGCGACGAGGATCCCGAGCATCACCCAGCTGAAGAGCGCCATGGCCATCCGCATAAGGTAGGGCCGATGACGCCCAGCCTGGGCATCGCCGGCGCCGGCACGATGGGCGCGGGCATCGCGGAGACGGCACGCGACGCGGGCGTCGACGTGCGCGTGCACGACCCGGACCCGGCGGCGCGCGGCCGCGTCGAGGGCGTGGCGTGGGCCGAGACGCTCGCCGACCTCGCCCCGTGCGACGTCGTGATCGAGGCCGCGCCCGAGCAGCTCGCCGTCAAGCGCGAGCTGTTCACGGCGCTCGCCGGCGTCGTCGCGCCCGACGCGGTGCTCGCGACGAACACGTCCTCGCTCCTGGTGACGGAGATCGCCGCCGGCGTGCCGGGTCCCGAGCGCGTCGTCGGCCTGCACTTCTTCAACCCGGTCGCGCGCATGCGTCTGGTCGAGCTCGTGGCCGGCGCCGCCAGCTCGCAGGCGGCGCTCGAGCGCGCCCGCGCGCTCGGGGAGGCGCTCGGCAAGCAGGTGATCGCCGCCGCCGACGGCCCCGGCTTCCTCGTCAACCGCTGCAACCGCCCGTTCTCCCTCGAGGCGCTGCGGATCGTGCAGGAGCGGCTCGCGACGCCCGAGCAGGTCGACCGCATCTGCCGCCGCGCCGCCGGCTTCCGCATGGGGCCGTTCGAGCTGATGGACCTCGTCGGCATCGACGTCGGCTACGCGATCTCCCGCTCGTTCTACGACCAGACGCTCGAGCCGCGCTGGCGGCCGTCGCCGCTGGCGGCGCGGATGGCGGCGGGCGGCCGGCTGGGCCGCAAGTCCGGCCGGGGCTGGTACGCCTATCCCCCGGGCCGCCCCGACGATCCGCCGCTGCCCGACCCGCCGCCGCGCGGCGACGGCCTCGTCGTCGTGGCCGGGGAGAGCGAGCTCGCGGACCTGCTGCTCGCCGCCGCGGACGGGGCCGGCTGGGACGCCAGGACGCCGTACGACGCGGACGGCGAGCTGCCGTTCCTGATCGTGGACTGCGGCGAGGTCGAGGACGACCCGCCGCTCCAGGGCGGCCACCAGCTGCTGCTGTGCGACGCGGCGCCGCTCACCGCCCAGGACCCGGGCGGGACGTCGGCCGGGTTCCTGCTCCCGCTCCCGCTGCACGACGGCGGCCTGGTCGAGCTCTGCCGCTCCGCCACCACCGCACCGGCGTCCGCGGCCGCGGCCGAGCGCTTCTTCGCCACGCTCGGCCGCCGCGCCGAGTGGGTCGGCGACGGGCCGGGCCTCGTCTCCGGCCGGATCCTCGCCCAGCTCGTCAACGAGGCCTGCTTCGCGCTCACCGAGGGCGTCGGGACGCCCGCCGACATCGACCTCGGCATGGAGCTCGGGCTCAACCACCCCCGCGGCCCGCTGGCGTGGGGCGACCGGATCGGCCCCGGCGCCGTGCTCGACACGCTGCTGAGCCTGTGGGAGGAGTACCGGGAGGAGCGCTACCGCCCCGCACCGGCCCTCGTGCGCGCCGTGCGGAGCGAATCTCCGCTCGACACGGCCGGCTGACGACGGTCTACCCTCACGAACGTGAGAAGTCGGACCTCCCTGGCGGCGCTCGCTGCCCTCGCCGCCCTGGTCGCGGCCCCTGCCACAGCGCCCGCAGCAGACCTCGAGCGCGCCCTTCCCGCCCCGCCCTTGATCCTGCCGGGCGACGCCTCCGCCGCCACCGTCCGCGCCGACCCGTCGACCTGGATCGTCGGCACGCGCGCCGGCCGCCCCGCCGCCGCCCGGATCGCGCGCGCGCACGGCGCGCGGCTGATCGCCGGCACCGCCTGGCTGGCCCCGCGCGGCCGCGCCGCCGCCCTGGCCGGCGCGCTGAAGGCGCGCGGCCTGCTCGGCTGGGCCGAGCCCAACCGCCTCGGGCGGCGCGCCCAGGCCCCGGCGCCCGACCCGCTCTCGCCGCAGGCGGGATGGCGCGACTTCGTCGTCGGCACCGCGATCGCGCCCGCCGTCACCCCGACCAGCCCGCTGATCGGCGTCGTCGACACGATGATCGACGTCACCCACCCGGAGCTGTCCGGCTCGAACATCGTCACCTTGGGCGGCCCCGCCGTGGCCGACTTCCACGGCACCGCGGTCTCCACCGTGGCGGCCGCGCCCGCCAACGGCGTCGGCATCCTCGGCATCTGGCCCGGCGCGCGCGCCCTCAACCTGCCGCTGCCCAACGGCCAGGCGATCAGCTGCGCGGACTCCGTGCGCGGCATCGCCGCCGCGGTCAGGGCCCGCGCGGCGGTCATCAACATGAGCTACGGCTCGGCGTCGCGCTGCGCGGCCGAGGAGCGCGCGATCGCGCGCGCGGTCCGCCGGGGCGCGGTGCCGGTCGCCGCCGCCGGCAACGAGTTCCAGCAGGGCAACCCGGCCGAGTTCCCGGCGAGCCTCCCGCACGTGCTGACGGTGACCGCCACCGACCCGGCCGACCAGCCGACGGGCTTCTCGAACGAGAACGCGGCCGTCGACCTCGCCGCGCCGGGCATCAACATCCTCACCGCCGTGCCCGTCGCCTTCGACCCCGACGGCAACGGCGACGGCTTCGCCGGCGTGGCGGGGACGTCGTTCTCGGCGCCGATGGTCTCGGCCGCGGTGGCGTGGGTGCGCGCGGCGCGGCCCGACCTGTCGCCGCTGCAGGCGGCGCAGGTCGTGCGGCTCGGCGCCCGCGACGTGGGCCAGCCGGGCTACGAGAACGCGACCGGCTTCGGCGTGCTGAGCCTGCCCGGCGCGCTGGCCCTGCCGGCGCCGCCGGCCGACCCGCTGGAGCCCAATGACGACATCCGCTACGTCAACGGCCGCGCGTTCGGCAGCCTCGCCACGGCGATCTCCAACGGCGGGCCGGGCAGGGTGTCGGCCACCGCCGACGCGGCGGAGGACCCGATCGACGTCTACCGCATCAAGGTGCGCGCCGGCCGCAAGGAGCGGATCACGCTCAAGCCGAGCGCGGGCGACCCCGACCTGTTCGTGTTCGGCGCGAAGGCGCGCAGCGTCCGGGCCGACCGGGTCGGCACCTCGACGCGGAGCGGCCAGCGGACCGACCGCGTCACAGTGCGCAACCGCGGGCGCAAGACGACCACGTTCTACGCCGCGGTCGGGTTCAACACGCGCAAGCAGCTCAAGCTGCTCAACGCGAGCTACACGCTGCGCGTCGGCTGAGCGGCCGCGCTAGCTGCGCGCGACCGGCTCGTGGCGCACCCACTGCTCCTCGGCGAGGTCGCCGGTGCCCTCGAGCGCCTGCGGCGTCGGCACGTGCGGGTTGTCGCGCAGGTACCACTCGGCGTCGAGCGCGCACTGGCAGCCCATGCCGGCCGCGGTGATCGCCTGCCGGTAGGTGTGGTCCACGACGTCGCCGCCGGCGAAGATGCCGGGGACGTTCGTGCGGCTGCTGCGGCCCTCGACGGCGATGTAGCCGCTCTCGTCGAGCTCGATGATCCCGGCGACCAGCTCGGACTGGGGCACGTGCCCGACGGCGACGAACGCGCCGGCCATCGGCAGCTCCTGCTCCTCGCCGGTCTCGACGTGCTTGATGCGCGCGGAGCCGAGCAGGCCGTCCTCGCCGGGCGCGAACTCCTCGACGACGTAGGGCGTGAGCAGCTCGATGTTCGGCGTGTTGCGCGCGCGGTCGAACATGATCTGGGAGGCGCGGAACTCGCCGCGGCGGTGCACGATCTTGACGGTCTTGGCGAACTTGGCGAGGAAGATGGCCTCCTCCATCGCGGAGTCGCCGCCGCCGACGATGATCGTCTCCTTGTCCTTGTAGAAGGCGGCGTCGCAGGTGGCGCAGTAGGACACGCCGCGTCCGTTGGCCAGCTCCTCCTCGCCGGGGACCCCGAGCTTGCGGTGCTCGGCGCCCATGGAGAGGATCACCGTGCGCGCCTTGTACTCGTCGTCGCCCACGAGCACCGTGTGCAGCCCGCCCTCCTCCTCCGCCGGGATGAGCCGGGTGGCGTTGTCGGTGAGGAAGCGCGCGCCGAAGCGCTCGGCCTGGTCGCGCATCTGCTGCATCAGCTCCGGGCCCATGATGCCCTCGCGGAAGCCGGGGTAGTTCTCGACGTCGGTCGTCTGCTGGAGCAGCCCGCCCCACATCCAGCCCTCGACGACCAGCGGGGAGAGGTCCGCCCGCGCGGTGTAGAGGGCGGCCGTGTAGCCGGCCGGGCCGCTGCCGATGATGATGACCTGCTCGTGATCGTGGTCTGCCATTGCGGTTCTTTCTACCCGGTTCCCTTACTTCACTTTGTATAGTGTAGCCGTCGCGCTCGGGCCGCGGCCGACGCGGCACGCTCCTGCTTCCAGCCCTCGACCGTGCGACGCAGCCGGAAGTAGGCGATGACGCCCGGCACGAGCGGCAGCCAGAACGTGAACGCGCGGTAGACCAGCACCGCGAACAGCGCCAGGTTGCCGTCGACGCCGAACGCGGCGTAGGCGCCGATCATCCCCCCTTCCACCCCTCCGACGCCGCCCGGCATCGGCAGCAGGTTGCCGAGCATGCCGAGGAAGAACGCCAGCACCAGCACGGCCACCGGCGGCGCGCTGCCGAACGCGTGGAACGCCGCCCACAGCACGGCGATCTGGAACCCCCAGAAGAGCACGGCGCCCGCGAGCGCCGGATCGCGCGAGCGGAGGTGCTCGAGCGCGTCGCGGATGCCCGCCGAGGTCGCGGCCGGCGCGGTGGCCAGCCGCTGCGCGAGGCGGCCGATCGAGCCATGGCCGGCGGCGAACGGCCGCAGCCGCCGTTCGAGGTCGATCGGGATGAAGGCGAGCGCGAGGGCGACGCCGAGCGCCAGCACGCCGATCACGGCCGGCACGAACGTCAGCGAGAACGGGTCGTTGCCGGGGAACAGGCCCCAGTGCAGGCCGAAGCCGCACACGATGATCGCGAACACGTACGGCAGGTAGGTCAGCACCAGGAACGACAGCGTCTTGTCGGCCACGGCCCGCTTGCGCATCCCCGACCGGCGGAGCGCCCACGCGGTGAGGACGAGCCCGCCGGCGCCGCCGGCGGCGAACAAGCGCGACGCCGCCAGGCCGGCCATCGTGATCTGATAGCTCGCCCGCCAGCCGATGCGCGTGCCGCCGCGCAGGAAGACGCCGCGGAACAGCGCCACGTAGCCGACGAACATGCCGACCGTGAAGACCAGCGCGGCCAGCATCCACTCCGGCCGGCCGCGCCCGATCCGGTCCCACGTCTCGTCCAGGCCGGCGATCTGGGGGAGCAGGAAGTAGAGCGCCCCGAGCGAGACGAGCAGGAACGCGACGAGCGCGATCAGGCTCCGCGGCGTGATCGCGAGCGCCGGGCGCTCCTCGTGCTCATCGACGTCCGGCGGCTCCGGATCGACCTGCGGATCCGACGCCGCATCCGTCATGCGCGTGCACGCACCTCCAGGCGCTGCACGCGCTGCGAGAGGCGCGCGACCAGCGGCGTCACGCGCGGCGCCCCCCGCCGGATGCCCTCCGCGAGGGCGAGGCCGGCGGCGAGGTCGACGACGTAGTGCTCCCCGAGGTACACGAGCGCGACGCCGAGCGTGCCCGCGTACGTCCAGCCGACCGCGCCGGCGATGGGACCCGTCTCCGCGAGCAGGTGCGCGGCGGTGAGGGACGTGGCGAAGTGCAGGGACGGCATGGCGGCGAGGGGGTTGCCTCCGAGGAAACCGTACAGCGGGCCCCAGCCGGATCCCCAGAACTCCTCTCCGTACTCGACCATCATCCGGCGCAGCTCCGGGGTGAGCCCGTCGTCCATCAGGCCGGCCTTGGCGGCGTACCAGGGGGGCGCGGTCGGGAGCCCCCAGTAGCCGGTCAGGCCCAGGTCGAACGTCGCGTAGATGTGCGCCGCGCCGCGCGGGAAGCGCTCGGGGTGGCGGAGCAGCAGGTACGCCACGGTGCCGTGCGGGAACAGGAACCAGAGCCAGTGCGACCAGACCAGCACCTTCTCCCAGGCCCGGAACGGCCCGGGCCGCCCGAGCAGGCGCTGGAGCCGCAGCGTCGGCGTCTTGCCGAAGCCGACGACCTTGTCGATCCGGACCGGATAGGCGATCTTGACGCGCCGCTCGAGCGCCTCGGGGTCGTCGTTGGGCATCTGGTAGGTCGCGAGGTAGGCCCACATCTGGAGCACGCAGACCCCGACGTCGCGCGCGCGCGAGCGCGGGACCAGGACGCAGAGCGCGAACGGGGCGGTCGCGGCCGTCGCGGTGACCACCGGCGGGGGCAGCTTGAGGCGGCGGCGGACCAGCGGTGCCGCCACTCCGGCGGCGAGGGCCACGATCGCCGCCGTGCGGAGGTAACTCCCGGAGCGCAGGCGGGAGGCTATGTAACTCCCGGAGCGCAGGCGGGAGGCTGCCCTGGACATGGTCGCGGAGCTTGACACGGTCAGCCGGACGCCGAGCACCGGATCGATCTCCGCGCGCCCAAGCCACGCGAGCCGCCGCGGGGCCAGCGCCGCCGGACATAGGATCCCCCGATGGCCGCCACCCTGCCCGATCTCGAGACCGTCACCCTGCGCCGCGGCGCCTCCAACGGCGCCGCGTTGCGCATCGAGCTCAACCGCCCGGAGCGGATGAACGCGTGGGACAAGCAGCTCGGGCTCGACCTCCGCGCCGCCGTCGAGCTGGCGGCCGAGGACGACGCCGTGCGCGCCGTGACGGTGACCGGCGCGGGCCGCGCGTTCTCCTCCGGCGCCGACCTGCGCGCCGGGTTCGACCCGCGCCCGGGCGACGGCCGCCCGGACGTCGGGACCGCCCTGCGCGAGCGCTATCACCCGATCATCACCGGCATCCGCCGCATGCCCAAGCCCGTGATCGCCGCCGTCAACGGCCCCGCGGTGGGCATCGGGTGCTCGCTCGCCCTCGCCTGCGACCTGGTCGTCGCGACCGAGTCGAGCTACCTCCTGCTGGCGTTCATCAACATCGGTCTGGTCCCTGACGGAGGCTCCTCGGTCTTCGTGCCGGCCCGCGCCGGGGCGGGCCGCGCGGCCACGATGGCGATGCTGGGCGAGCGGATCCCCGCGGCGCGCGCCAGCGCCTGGGGCCTCGTCGACGTGCTCACCTCCGACGACAGCTTCGCGGCGGAGGTCGACGCGCTGGCCGAGCGCCTCGCCACGGGGCCGACCCGGGCGCTCGCCGCGGCCAAGGCGGAGCTCAACGCGCGCCTCTACGCCGGGCTCGAGGAGCAGCTCGAGCTGGAGGCGTCGCTGCAGGAGGACCTGGCCGGCTCAGCGGACTTCGGCGAGGGCGTCCTCGCCTTCCTGGAGAAGCGCGCGCCAACCTTCTCCGGCGAGTGAGCTATCCCGCCCTTTCGATCAATACACTGCTGCGCGCGATGGCCCCGTCGACCCTTCTGCGCCGTGCGATCGCGCCTGCCCTGCTGGCGCTCCTCGTCGCGGCCGCGCCGGCCAGCGCGGGCCTGATCCTGCCCGAGGCGGGGCCCTCCAAGAACGCGGAGGACATCCGGACGCTGTACGCGATCATCCTCGTGCTCGGGTTGATCGTCTTCGTCGGCGTCGAGGGCGTGCTCTTCTACTGCCTCTTCAAGTACCGCGCCAAGAAGGGCCGCGTCGCCGCCCAGATCCACGGCAACACCCGCCTGGAGATCGGCTGGACCGTCGGCGCCGCGGTCATCCTCGTCTTCCTGACCGTCGCCACCTTCGTGATGCTGCCGGGGATCAAGAACCCCGCGGCCTCCGACATCGACGAGAACGGCAACCCGGTCGCATCGAACGCCGCGTTCGCGGCCACCGACCAGGAGGCGCCGCCCGAGGGCGCGTCGATGAACATCAAGGTCGACGGCATGCAGTACGCCTGGCAGTTCACGTATCCGTCGATCGACGACAAGACCGTCTTCGCCTACACGGACATGTACGTGCCCGTGGGCATGACGATCACGCTGGACATCGCCTCCAACGACGTCCAGCACTCGTGGTGGATCCCCGAGCTGGGCGGCAAGATGGACGCGCTCCCGGGCTACACGAACAAGACGTGGTTCAAGGTCGACAAGCCCGGCCGCTTCCGCGGCCAGTGCGCCGAGCTGTGCGGGCGCAACCACGCCAACATGTACGCGAGCGTCGTCGCGCTGCCCTTCGACGAGTGGAAGGCCTGGTACGACCGCGAGGCCGACGCGCTGCAAGCCGCCAAGGACGCGGCCGCCAAGGGTCGCGAGGAGCTGGAGCAGCAGAAGGGCTCCGACGCGACCTCCGGCCAGGGCGGCAGCCCCGGCGGGAGCCTGGACTCCGAGAACTCCCCCGAATAAGAGACCGATGGCCACACTCGACTACGCGGCCCGCACGGCGCCCCGCCCGCAGATCATCGCCCACGGCGTGCGCCCCGAGCCCAAGGGCTGGACGTCGTGGATCACCACGACCGACCACAAGCGGATCGGGATCCTCTACCTCTGGACGGTCGCCGCCTTCTTCGTGCTCGGCGGCGTCGAGGCCTTGCTGATCCGGCTCCAGCTCGGCGCGCCGGAGAACACGCTGCTCTCGCCCGAGCGCTACAACCAGCTCTTCACCATGCACGGCACGACGATGGTCTTCCTCGTCGTGGTGCCGGTGTGGGCGGGCCTGGCGAACTACCTGCTGCCGCTGATGATCGGCGCGCGCGACGTCGCCTTCCCGCGCCTGAACGCCTGGTCGTACTGGATGTTCCTGTTCGGCGGGCTCGCGCTCTACGCGTCGTTCCTGTGGACGCCGCCCGAGGCCGGCTGGTTCTCCTACGTGCCGCTCTCGACCAAGGAGTACTCGCCGAGCGGCGGGCAGGACGCGTGGATCTTCATGGCCCACCTCACCGGCCTCTCCTCGATGCTCGGCGCGGTCAACTTCATCGCCACGATCCACAACATGCGCGCGCCCGGCATGGGCTGGGGGCGCCTGCCGCTGTTCGTCTGGACGATCCTCATCTACTCCTACCTGATCGTCCTGGCGCTCTCCTCGCTGACGGCGACGGTCACGATGCTGCTGACCGACCGGCACTTCGGGACCAACTTCTTCGACCCGTCGGAGGGCGGGTCCGCCCTGCTGTGGCAGCACCTGTTCTGGTTCTTCGGCCACCCGGAGGTCTATATCTTCGTGCTGCCGGCCTTCGGGGTCTTCTCCGAGGTGCTGCCCGTGTTCGCGCGCAAGCCGATCTTCGGCTACAAGGCGATCGCGGCGGCCACCGCCGGCATCGCCTTCCTCGGCCTGCTCGTGTGGGCGCACCACATGTTCGCGACGCCGAGCGCCACCGTCGTGCTCGCGTTCTTCATGCTCTCGAGCTTCGTCATCGCGGTGCCGACGGGCGTGAAGATCTTCAACTGGCTGGCCACGCTGTGGCGGGGGACGATCGAGTTCCGGGTGGCGCTGCTCTACGCCGTCGGCGGCATCGGCACGTTCGTGATCGGCGGCATCACGGGCATCTTCCTGGCCGTCTTCCCGGTCGACTGGCAGCTGACCGACACGTACTTCGTCGTCGCGCACATGCACTACGTGGCCTTCGGCGGCAGCGCGTTCGCGATGTTCTCGGCGCTCTACTACTGGTTCCCGAAGCTGACCGGGCGGCTGCTGTCGGAGGGGCTCGGCAAGGTCTCGTTCTGGCTGACCCTGATCGGCTTCCACACGACCTTCCTGGTGCAGCACTCCGCCGGCCTGAGCGGCATGCCGCGGCGCGTGTTCGAGTACCCGACCGACGCGGGCTGGCACGCCTACAACCTGATCTCCACGATCGGCGCCTTCATCATCGCCCTCAGCGTGCTGCTGACGATCATCAACGTCGTCATCTCGCTCAAGAAGGGCGTGACCGCCGGGCCCGACCCGTGGAAGGCCAACACGCTGGAGTGGTTCACGACCTCGCCGCCGCCCGAGCACAACTTCGACGCGATCCCGCGCGTGCGCTCCGTGGAGCCGATGAAGGACTACCGGCGCCAGGTCGAGGAGCAGACGGGCGCCAAGCAGCGCTTCGAGGCCGGCCGTCCGATGGCGCACGTGTGAGCGTGGAGGCCTCGCGCGTCCATACCGCCGCGCCCGCCGCGCTCGCCGCCGGCGGGCTCCGGCAGCTCGTGAGCGACTACGTCACGCTGACGAAGCCGAAGGTCCAGTCGCTCCTGCTGCTGACCACGGTGACGACGATGTACGTCGCGGGCGACCCGTCGCTGGCGCTCGTGTTCTGGACCGTCCTGGGCGGCTCGCTCGCCTCGGGCGGGGCCGGCGCCGTCAACCACTGGTACGACCGCGACATCGACGCGCAGATGGCGCGCACGGCGACGCGGCCCGTGCCGGCGGGGCGCATCTCGCCGCGCGCGGCGCTCGCGTTCGGGATCGCGCTCGCCGTGCTGTCGTTCGCCGAGCTGTCGCTGGCGGTCAACGTGCTCGCGGCGGTGCTCGCCCTGAGCGGGTTCCTCGGCTACGTGTTCGTCTACACGATGTGGCTCAAGCGCTCGACGCCGCAGAACATCGTCATCGGGGGCGCCGCGGGCGCCGTGCCGCCGCTCGTGGCGTGGGCGGCCGTGACGGGCCGGGTCGAGCTCACCGCTCTCTACCTGTTCGCGATCGTCTTCTACTGGACGCCGCCGCACTTCTGGGCGCTGTCGCTGCTGATGAAGGACGAGTACGCGCGCGTGGGCGTCCCGATGATGCCGGTGGTCCGCGGCGAGCACGAGACGCGCCAGCTGATCGTGCTGTACACGGTGCTGCTCGTCGCCCTGACGCTGATGCCCGTCGTGTTCGGCTACTTCGGGCTCCTCTACGGCGCCGCGGCCGTCGCGCTCGGCGGCGCCTTCATCTCGCTCTCGCTGCGGCTGTGGCGGGAGGCCGAGCGCTCGAGCGCGCTCCGCACCTACCTGTTCTCCCTCGCCTACCTCGCGCTGCTGTTCTGCGCGATGGTGATCGACGCCCGCTTGTAGACTTCCGCCGCCATGGACCGCCGCCTCGCCCGCAAGAACCTCAGGACCGCGTTCATCACCTGCGCGATCATGCTGTTCATGTTCGCGATGACGTGGGTCGCGGCCCTCGTCTACACCACGTGATGGCGGCCGCGGACGACACCGAGGCGGCCGCCCCGCCCGTCGGCGAGGAGATCCATCTCCCGAACCCGAGCATCCTCCCGATCCTCAACGCGGTCGGGATCTCGCTCGCGATCGTCGGGATCACGATCTCGCTGATCCTCGTGATCGGGGGCGCGGCGCTCTTCCTGATCACGGCGGTCGTCTGGATCCGGGACGCGCGGCGGGAGATGGAGGACCTCCCGCTCGAGCACGGCCACTAGGTCGCGCGCGCCAGGTTCGGCTGCTGCGGGATCTCGCAGCTCGCGCCGTCGTCGGTCCACTTGCGCACGATGTCGCGCACGGAGAGGATGCCGGCCGTCTCGCCGCCGGCGACGACCACGAGGTGGCGGAAGCCGCCGCGGACCATCGCGACCGCGGCCTGCTCGAGCGACCAGTCGGGGGCCGCGAACACGAGGTCCGACGTCAGATGGTCCGCCACGCGCTCGGTGTCCGGGTCCTCGCCCTTGGCGATCGAGTTGAGGATGTCGCGCTCGGTGATGATCCCCGGCCCCATCGCCTCCGGATCGTGCACGACCGCCGCGCCCACGCTGCGCTCGGCCATCTGCGCTGCCGCCTGGCGCAGCGTGTGCCCCGGCCCCACAGTCAGGACCACGGTGCTCATGCCCTCGCGCACCTGCATCGCGTCTCACCCTTCCACCTGGTTGCTTGCGCCGATCGGCACAAGCCTACCGGGACGCCGGGCGGGATGCGCCTGGCCGAGCGACGTTCGCGGCGGCGAGCGGCGGCGCGCCAAATCCGCGAGACTGACCGGTATCGCTCATCCCGCCCGCGGTTCTCACACGTAGACCGATCAGTGCCAACGCAACGTCCCGCCACCGTCCAGCTGCGCTCGAGTCTCTACGAGGACGCCGTCGCGATCGTCGACAGCGAGTACGCGTCCGACCTCGGGCTCGACGACATCGCCCGCCGCGTCGCCTCGTCGCGGCGCCAGCTCCAGCGCGCCTACGCCGAGATCGGCAACACGACCTTCCGCGACCACCTGACCGCGGTCCGGATGGAGCGCGCGGCCGAGCTGCTCGCCCGCCGCAGCGTCACGGTGCGCGAGGTCGCGCACCGCGTCGGATACCGCCAGCCCGCCCAGTTCGCCAAGGCGTTCCGGCGCCACCACGGCGTGGCCCCGTCGGACTTCCGCGCCGCGGGCGCGGGCGCCCGCGGGCACCTGGGCGCCGGCCGGCCGCTCGCGGCGTAGCCGCCCCCCGCGCCAAGCGGCGCGTATCGGTTCCCTCCGTCCCGGCGTTTCGGTAACTTGCCGCGTCCATGGGTCGGGAGAGCTGATGGCAGGCGAGGAGACCGCACCGGGCGCGGAGAGCCGCTCGCACCTCAAGGAGCTGCTCGCCATCGGCGTGGTGGCCTCGGTGCTCGGGGTCGCGCTCGGGATCATCATCGACTGGTTCCCGGCGCAGGCCTCCGAGGAGGCCGAGCGCGTGGACACGCTGTGGGACGTCCTGATCTTCGCGAGCGTCCCGGTCTTCGTGCTGGTCATGGTCGTCGTCCTGTACTCCGTCTGGCGCTACCGGATGAAGCCGGGCGAGGAGGAGAAGGACGGGCCGCCGATCCACGGCAACACGCGGCTGGAGATCATCTGGACCACGATCCCGGCGGTCATCCTCGTCGCGCTCTGCTCGTACTCCTACGTCGTCCTGGTCGACATCGAGGACGCGCGGGCCGACGCGATGAACGTGCGCGTCGTCGGCGAGCAGTTCACCTGGACCTTCTACTACAAGAACCCGGACGGCGGCGAGGACGTCGCGTCGCCCCAGCTCTACGTGCCGCAGGGCCGGCAGGTGAGCTTCACGGTCCAGTCCAAGGACGTCATCCACGACTTCTGGGTCCCGGCGTTCCGGATGAAGATCGACGCGGTGCCGGGCGTCGACACGCACCTGCGCGTCACGCCCAAGACCATCGGGCGGTACCCGGTGGTCTGCGCCGAGCTGTGCGGACTCGGACACGCGGTCATGCGCCAGACCGCCCACGTCGTCACGCCGGACAAGTTCGAGCAGTGGCTCTCCGACCGCGCCGCCATGGGCGAGGGCGGCGGCGAGGAGCAGGCCGGCGGCGAGACGGGCGGCGGGGCCGCGCCCGACGGCAAGGCCGTCTTCACCGACGCCGGCTGCGGCGGCTGCCACGCGCTTGCGGACGCGAGTACGACGGGCGGCACGGGCCCCGACCTGGACGAGGGCCTCAAGGGCAAGGACGAGGCCTTCATCGA
>CAWHAP010000012.1:0-167452 GCA_963827335.1 uncultured Solirubrobacteraceae bacterium | reverse complement strand
AGTAACGCGCCGGCGCGGTCGCGCTCTCAAATCATAACCGCCAAATTTCCGAAATTGAGATTTGTCATGGCCGGGCTTGTCCCGGCCATCCCGAATTCCTGTGGCACGACCGCGCCATGAGTGTGCGGGATCACCGGGTCACGCGCTTCGCGCGGCCCGGTTATGACGTGCGTTCCAAGCCGCCTTCTGCTTCGCCTTGATCAGCTTGCGGTTGATCAGCACTTCGGCGATCTGGATGGCGTTGAGCGCCGCGCCCTTGCGCAGATTGTCGGACACGCACCACAGCACCAGGCCGTTGTCGACGGTCGGGTCGGTGCGGATGCGGCTGATGTAGGTCTCGTCCTCGCCGGCCGCACTCGTAGCGGCGTGACGTAGCCGCCGGGCTCGTGCTTGTCGATGACGATGCAGCCCGGCGCGTTGCGCAGGATTTGGCGCGCCTCCTCGACCGAGATCGGATTCTCGAACTCGATGTTGACCGCCTCGGAGTGGCCGATGAACACCGGCACGCGCACGCAGGTGGCGGTGAGCTTGATCTTGGGATCGAGAATCTTCTTGGTCTCGACCACCATCTTCCACTCTTCCTTGGTGTAGCCGTCCTCCATGAACACGTCGATGTGCGGGATGACGTTGAAGGCGATGCGCTTCGGAAACTTCTTGGTCTCGGCGTCCTGCAGCGAGTAGATCGCCTTGGTCTGGCGGTCGAGCTCGTCCATGCCGTCCTTGCCGGCGCCGGACACCGACTGATAGGTCGACGACCACGACGCGCGTGATCTTGGCCTTGTCGTGCAGCGGCTTCAGCGCGACGACGAGCTGCGCGGTCGAGCAGTTCGGATTGGCGATGATGTTCTTCTTGCGGAAGCCTTCGATCGCGGCGGCGTTCACCTCCGGCACGATCAGCGGCACGTCCGGGTCCATGCGCCAGGCCGACGAGTTGTCGATCACCACCGCGCCCTGCGCGCCGATCTTCGGCGACCATTCCTTCGACACCTCGCCGCCGGCCGACATCAGGCAGATGTCGACGTCGGAGAAATCGTAGTGGTCGAGCGCCTTGCACTTCAGCATCTTGTCGCCGTACGAGACCTCGACGCCCATGCTCTTGCGCGAGGCGAGCGCGACCACCTCGTCGGCGGGGAAGCGCCGCTCGGCCAGGATGTTGAGCATCTCGCGGCCCACATTGCCGGTGGCGCCCACGACCGCGACCTTGAAACCCATCGAAACTCTCCGAAAACGCCTGAGCCGGCCGGCGGCATGCGAGCCGCCGGCGCGCCAGCTTTTAGGCGAAAAACCTTGATAACTCAACGCTGCGCGGCAGCCGCTATCTATGACTTTTTCGGCTGAATGCCATCGCGGCGGCGATGGAAGCGGCCCGTCAGACAAAAAAAGCGGCGGCCATGAATGCCGCCGCCAAAGTTACACGGGTGGGAACAGAAATCGGTCGGACTGGTGGCCTTACCAGTCGAAGGTCAGCGGGCGCCTTGGCGGCCAGACGGAAGCTCTGGGCTTCGTCCATCAGCATGCCGGCATTGATGGCCGAGTTCCGGGCGAAGGCGGCTGGGTCAGCATGATGCCGGCGATGGCGCTCGACGAGGTAATCACCACCACCAGCGGCGGCGGCTACGATGATCTTGAGCATGTGTCTCTCCCCTTTGTCCGGCGCGGCACCAAGCCGCGCCGATCTCCATGAGGAGAGGAGTAACCCACGTCTGTTTCCGGCGAATGTCGCGTCTGTATCGTCGGTATCGCCGCCGGAAGGCGCGGGCCTACGGCTTGCATGCGCGATCCCCGTAACCGGCCTTTACCGCCGGAGTCGAATTGGCCGCCGGAAGGCCGAAAGCAACCGTTCCGCAAGCACTTTCATGGCAAAAAGCGCCAAAATTGCTGGAAGCCGGAGGGCGGGTGAGCATGCGGGGCGAGTACGAGACCATCACGGCGGGCGGCGGCGATGCCGGCGCTGGCGGTCGCGGGTACGTTCATCCGCTACGCCTTCTTGCGGTCGGCGACCCTGGTCCTCGGCGTGATCGGCCTCAGCATCATGTCGGTCTGGAATTGGGTGCCGAAGGCGGTCGACGCGCCGCCGGCATTCCGCATCGCGGCCGGCGAGTTCGCCAGCAAGGCGACCAGCGGGCATGTCGTCACCAGCTCCCGGCTCGGCCGCGCCGAAGTGCTTCAATACGGCCAGCTGAACAACCGCAACACCGATCTCGCCGTCGCGCTGGTGATGCCGCCGAAGGGCATCGGCATGGGCACCCAGTTCCTGCAGGACCTGACCGACATCAATCTGCTGCGGCTGAAGCGCCCGATGATGCATGTCGCAGACGCACTACGATCTCGACACGCGCTTCGGCGAATTCCGCGCCACCGAAATGCGCGTCGACACCGACGGCCGCTGGAAGCAATGCCTCGCCTTCCGCAGCCGCTTCGACACCGCGGCGGTCTATCTCACCGGCTGGTATTGCGACGGCAGCGGCAGCAAGCCGAGCCCCAACGCGCTGGCCTGCATCCTCGACAAGCTGGTGATCGAGCGCGAGCTCGCCTCAAAGGAAGCCGACGCGTTCATGCGCGGCCGCATGGCCAAGGCGGCGTACTGCCAGGCCGCGCCGGTGTCGCAGACCACCGACACCGGCCACCGCGGCGTGTCGCCGCCGTCGCGCTGGTCGCAGCCGAGCGCGACCTACCGGCGCTACTGACGCATCCTCACAGACTCAACGGCGGCGCATCGCTGCGATCGCGGACGCCGCCGTTTTCTGTCGCATGCGACCCGCCGTCAGCCGGTCGGCGGCGCGATCTCGTCGAGGCCCTTTTGTTTGGCCTCCGGCCCGAGCTGCGTGACCGCGCCGGCGGCGATCACCAGCACGATGGCCAGGCACACGAACACCGTGGTCAGGCCATAGCCGGTCTGGATCCAGAGGATCAGTCGGCATGATGACGGCGGTCGCCAGCCGCCCGACACCCGCGGCCCAGCCGAAGCCCGAGGCCCGCGCGTTGGTCGGAAACACCTCCGAGGCGAAGATCTGCATCGAGTTGCCGGCCACCTGGATGAAGAAGATCATGACGAAGCCGGCGACCAGCAATTGCGTGTCGCTGGCCGGCGTTGGCGAACACGATCGCCATGATGCCGGCGCCGATGAAGGCGCAGACCGAGGTGATCTTGCGGCCGTACTTGTCGAGCGCATACATCATGAACAGGCTCGCGCACGGCACCGCCAAGGTCATGCCGAACGTGTAGGTGCAGCGACTTGGTGATGGTGAAGCCCTTCGCGGTCATGATGTTCGGCAGCCAGGTGCCCAGTCCGATCGCGACGCCGAAGAACGCCGAGAAGCAGATCATGCCGGCGATCACACGCTTCGGAAACATCTTGAACACGACGCCGAACGGATCGCTCTTGGTGTCGCTCGCGGCGCTCGTGGTGAGCGGCTCGCGTCGGTCCGGCGATGCCGAGGCGGCCGAGCACGTCGAGCGCTTCCTTGCCCTTGCCGTGGGTGGCGAGATAGCGCGGCGATTCCGGCAGGGTGAAGCGGAACAGCCAGACGATCAGCGCGCCGATGCCGATCACGATCCAGACGCCGCGCCAGCCGATCGAGTCGCGGAAGAACAGCGTGAACAGCGAGCGCGATCGGCCAGACGCAGGCGCCGCCGATGAAATGCACGATCGCCAGGATGCGGCCGCGGATCGCCTTGGGCGAATATTCGCCGGCGTAGGCGAAGGCGAGCGGCTGCTCGGCGCCGAGGCCGATGCCGGCGATGAAGCGCGCCGACGACCAGCCACCATCACGCGTCGGCGCGAACGCGCCGAGGATCGTGAAGATGCCGAACAGCAGCAGGTTGAACTGGTAGACGGTCTTGCGGCCCCAGCGGTCGCTGAACTCGCCCTGGCCGGCGGTGCCGATGAACATGCCGAACACGGTGGCGCTGCCGATCGCAGGCGGCCTCCGGTCCGGTCGCGAATTTGGTCGCGAGCATGTCCGGGATCAGCGAGCCCAGCACGATCAGGTCGATGACGTCGAAAAAATATCCGGCCGCGATGAGCGCGATGACCTTGATATGCAGCGGCGAGATTTTGGCGTTGTCGAGCGCGTTGCCGACAAAGCCCTCGATTGTCTGAGCCACGGTTATGCCTCCCCATGTTGGCCGTCGTTCTGCGGCCAATCCCAATTTTTGTTTTATTATTGTCGCCCCATGCAGAGGCTAACACCCAACCGAGGGTGCGCAGGAAGCCACCCGCCAGCCGAAATACCAGGGCCCGCTCAGCGCGGCGCGAACGGGTTCTGCCAGCCGCCGCGGCCCGCCGGCGCGCGCGGCGGGAAGGTCGCTTCGAGATAGTCGAGCACGATCTTCTGCTCCTTCGCCGGCAGCGGCGACATGCCGTGCCGGTCGGTCATCCATTGCAGCGAGTCCTCCCATTGCCGGCGGGTCATGCCCTGCTGGGCCACGAGCTTGAAGTCGTGGCAGGCGGTGCAGGCATAGAACGTGTCGTCGCGGCCGGCGCCGGCGGGAAAGTCCTCGGGATTCTCGTCGCGCGGCGTGAACTGCGGCGCCTGCGCGAAGGCGCCGCCTGCAGCATGCAATGTGACGGCCAGCACGAGGCTGGCCGCCGTGAGGATCGCCCGCATCACCCGACCAGCACCGCGACCCGGTGCATCGGATTGCCGCCGTAGCCCTGCGGATTCCAGGCGCCGGCGATGTGCGGCTGCATCTCGCCCTTGGAGTTGGTGCCGCGCGTCCAGATCTCGAAATAGCCGTCCGACGGCAGCGTGACGCTCGCGGTCCAGCGCTGCCAGTCGTACTTGTTCTTCGGCTTTTCGACCTTGGCGCGCGTCCAGGTCGCGCCGAAGTCGGTCGAGACGTCGACGCGGCGCACGGTGTTGTCGCCGGCCCAGGCGGCGCCGCGGAGCTTCACCTCCTTGGTGCCGGCGGCGAGCTTGGCGCCGTTCGCCGGGCTGGTGATGATCGAGCGCACCGGCATCGATTCGAGATCGCGGAAGTTGCCGTCGTCCGGCTTGCCGCCCGGCACCATCGGCTTGATGGCGACGCGGTACGAGGTCGCGCCCATGCCCGGACCGTCGTGATACTTGTCGCGCACCCAGAGCCGGTTGAACCACTTGGCCGACACCGAGCCCGGCCAGCCCGGAATGATCAGCCGCACCGGCCCGCCGTGGATGTTCGACAGCGGCTGGCCGTTCATCGCGAACACGATCAGGTTGTTGCCGTCCATCGCCTTCTTGATCGGCACGCCGCGCGAGAGCGCATCCTTGCTGGCGTCGGCGAGGCTCCGGTCGCTGCCGTAATGGCCGGTGAACATGCGCCGACGACTTCACGCCCGCGGCCTTCAGCACGTCGGAGAGCCGCACGCCGGTCCATTCGGCGCAGCCGGCGCCGCCGTTGGTCCACTGGTTGCCGCGCGCGGTCGGCGTGAAGAACGAGCGGCCGTTGCCGCCGCACTCCAGCACCATGCGCTGCGTCACCGGCTTGAACTTCGCCTTCAACTCGCCGAGCGTCAGCTCGAGCTTGTTGTTGACCTCGCCGTCGACCGTGATCTTCCACTTGTCGGGCTCCTTGGCCTCTTCCGGAATCTGCCCGTTGTTGCGGACGAAGAACTTCGCCGTCGGCGTGGTGTCGTCGTCGAGCAGATGCTCCGGCGTCTCGGCCACCAGCGGGCGGTCGCCGAGCAGCACGAGCTTGTCGTCCTTGCCGGGGAATTTCAGATACTGCGGCCCCTTCGGCGCGGCGGCGGCGCGGCGGCGGGCGCGCTCTTGCGCCAGCGCCGCCGGGATCAGCCCGCCCGGCATGTTGGCCGCGAACGGAATGGCGCCGCCGACCGCCGCGCCCACGGCGGCGAGGCCCGCGCCGCCCAGGAAGCCGCGGCGGTCGACGCCGGTTTTGCGGCCGAAAATCGTGGCGTCGGCGCGCTCGGGGTCTTGCGCGTACAGCTCTTCGATCGATCGCTCGATTTTTCCTGCGAGTTCTTGGCATCGTGGCCTCCCTGCCATTTGAGCCGCTGTCCATCGATCGCGGCCTTGGCGTCAAGCCTAGGAGGGCCATTTCGGGCATTCAAGATCGTGAATGAATCGGCGCGTGTGCCGGAACGGGATAACCACTCGGGCGTTTTGTTGTGGTGCGGTGCGAAGGCAGCCTGTAAGCTGACGGCGTTGCCGGTTCGGAATCGAGGACGAACATGCGCCTGATGGCTTTGCTGTTGCTGCCGCGTTTGCCGTGGGCGCGATGTCCGCCGCCGACGCGCGCGCCCCGCAAGAGGCGCGTCGCCGCACGGCTCAGCCGGGCCCCGGCTCGACCTACGATCATGTCACCGCGACGAGCAGGGCCGCACCCGCACCAAGATCCTGGTGCAGAAGCGCTCCTATCTCGACGGCGGCACCGAGGTGATGCCCGGCGACATCCAGACCAACCAGCACAACCTGATCAACAGCTTCGTCCTACAACCCGTCGCGGGCGTCGGTGTCGAACGACAACGTCTGTGCCGAGCCGGCCGATCAACGATCCGTTCTTCCTGCCGGGCAAGAACAACCCGTTCTTCTAACTGAGCGCTGACGCTAAGCCGCCAGCTTCTCCATCTCGGCGATGATCGCGTCGCCCATCTCGCGTCGTGCCGACGCGCGTGCCGCCCTCCGACTTGATGTCGGCGGTGCGCAGCCCCTTGGCCAGCGCCGCGGCGATCGCCTGGTCGATCAGGTCGGCCTCGCGGCCCATGTTGAACGAATAGCGCAGCCCCATCCCGAACGAGGCGATCATCGCGATCGGATTGGCGATGCCCTTGCCGGCGATGTCGGGCGCCGAGCCGTGCACCGGCTCGTACAGCGCCTTGCGCTTGCGCGTCTTCGGATCGATGTCGCCGAGCGAGGCCGACGCCAGCATGCCGAGCGAGCCGGTCAGCATCGCCGCGATGTCGGACAGCATGTCGCCGAACAGGTTGTCGGTGACGACGACGTCGAACTGCTTGGGATTGCGGACGAGCTGCATGCCGCCGGAATCGGCGAGCTGGTGCTCGAGCGTGACGTCCTTGAACTCGCGCTGGTGCAGCTGCGTCATCACCTCGTTCCAGAGCACGCCGGTCTTCATGACGTTGCGCTTCTCCATCGAGGTGACCTTGTTCTTGCGCTTGCGCGCCAGCTCGAAGGCGACGCGGCCGATGCGCTCGATCTCGTAGGTGTCGTAGACCTGGGTGTCGACGGCGCGCTTCTGGCCGTTGCCGAGATCGGTGATGGTCTTCGGCTCGCCGAAATAGACGCCGCCGGTGAGCTCGCGCAGGATGATGATGTCGAGGCCCTCGACCAGCTCGCGCTTCAGCGCCGAGGCGTCGGCCAGCGCCGGATAGGTCACCGCCGGGCGCAGGTTGGCGTAGAGCGCGAGGTCCTTGCGCAGCCGCAGCAGGCCCGCCTCCGGCCGCACGTCGTAGGGCACCTCGTCCCACTTCGGCCCGCCGACCGCGCCGAAGATGCACGGCGTCGGCGGCATGCGCCTTGGCCATGGTGGCGTCGGTGATCGAGACCTTGTGGGCGTCGTAGCAGCTGCCGCCGACCAGCCCCTCCTCGGTCTCGAACGTGCCCATGCCGTGGCGAGTTCATCCAGGCGATGAGCTTTTTCACCTCGGCCATGACCTCGGGGCCGATGCCGTCGCCGGGGAGCAGCAGGAGCTTGTGGGTCGCCATTGTTGCCTCGTTTCACTCACGCAGGACTCGCGCGGATTGCTAAAGCGCCGACGCGGGGATTGGCAAGCACGCGGCGCGATGGTCATAACCCTGCCATGACAGCAGCCATCGTCCTCGGCATCGCATCGGCGGCGTTCCTGGGCGGCGGGCTGGTGCTGACGCAATTCGGGCTGCGGTACCATCCATCCGCTGTCGGGCGCGGCGATCAGCGTTCCCTCGTTCACCCTGGTCTTCCTGCTGCTGTCGCCGTTCCTGCTGCGCGGCGAGACCATCGTCTGGCAGCGCGGTGCCGATCTTCGCCGCCGTCGGCCTGGTGTTCCCGGCCGTGCTGACGATGCTCACCTTCGCGTCGAACCGCGCGCTCGGCCCGGTGGTGACCGGCGCGCTCGGCAATCTGTCGCCGCTGTCTCGGTCGCGGTCGCGGTCTGCTGCTGCACGAGCCGCTGCGGCTGCTGCAATTCGCCGGGCTGATGGTGGCCGTGCTCGGCGTGCTGACCATCACCGTCACGCGCACCGACGACATGCGCGACTGGCGCACCTGGGCGCTGCTGCTGCCGCTCGGCGCGTCGGTGATGCGCGGCGTCATCCCGCCGATCATCAAGGTCGGGCTGGAAATCTGGCCGAACCCGATCGCCGCGGGCCTGACCGGCTACATCTTCTCGACGCTGACGGTGCTGACGGTCGAGCGCATCCGCACCGGCCGCTTCATCGTGCAGGCGCCGATGGCCGGCAAGCTGTGGTTCGCGCTGCAACGGCATCTGCAACGGCATCGGCACGCTGTTGCTCTACGCGGCGCTCGGCGCCGGGCCGGTGTCGCTGGTCGCGCCGCTGTACGCGACCTATCCGCTGTTCACGGTGGGCATGAGCGTGATGTTCCTCGGCAACGTCAAGATCACGTGGCGGCTGGTCGCCGGCGACGGCGCTGACGGTCGGCGGCGTGGTGCTGATTCTGGTCGGCGCTAAAGCCCGCTGAACCAGTTGTAGCCCTGGTTCTCCCAATAGCCGCCGGCGTCGTTGTTCTGCACGTAGATCGCCGTGATGTACTTCGGATTCTTGAAGCCGAGCTTGGTCGGGATGCGGCACTTCATCGGGAAGCCGTACTTGCGCGGCAGGATCTGGTTGTCGAACTTGAAGCTGAGTTGCGTCTGCGGATGCAGCGCGGTCGCCATGTCGATGGTGTTGGAATAGCCCTCGGCGCACTGGAACCAGACGTATTTCGCGCGGGTGTCGGCGCCGATCCGCTTGAGGAATTCCGACAGCCGCACGCCCTGCCATGAGCCGATCGCGCTCCAGCCCTCGACGCAGATGTGGCGGGTGATCTGCGACACCTGCGGCAGCGCGTAGAGCTGCTCCAGCGTCCACGGCTCCTTGTTGTCGATCAGGCCGCCGACCTCGAGCTTGTAGGTCTGTGCCGTCGACCTCCGGCGCCTCGTCCTCGGGGTAGTAGCCGTTGAACGGGAACGGCCGCGTGATCGCGCTCTCGGGATATTCCGGCGCCAGCGTGTTCGGATTGAACAGCCAGCGCCTGGACGCGGTCGTTGAACTGCGAAATCTTGCGCAGCACGCCTTCGGCGGCGTCGCTGTCGACGATGTCGCAGCCGGTCGAGCAAGGTCAGCGCGCCGAGGCTCGCGCCGCCGCGCAGGAACAGCCGCCGCGTCGGATCGGGCATCAGCTTCGCGGCGTCCTTGATGAGCAGCTTCGGGTCGACGCCGGGGATGATCTTGCGGATGCGCGGCATGGTTGCTCCTAGCGTCCCGTGACCATGGCGCGCAGGCTCTTCGGCACGATCAGCGCCAGCAGCACATGCACCACGAGAAATCCGACGATCGCCGCCATGCAGAAGAAATGCACGTAGCGCGCGGCGTCGTAGCCGCCGAACAGCGCGGTCAGCCACTGCAACTGCACCGGCTTCCAGATCGCCAGGCCCGACAGCACGATCACGATCGCGACCACGATGATGCCGGCATAGAGCAGCCGCTGCACGGCATTGTATTTCGAGAGATCGTCGTGCGAGAGCTTGAACGTCGAGCGCGGCCTTGGTGTCGGCGATCACCTCGCCGGGCGTGATCGGCAGGAGCTTGCTGCGGAAGCGGCCGGTGGCGAGGCCGAGCGCGACATAGACGAGGCCGTTCACCGCCAGCACCCACATCGCCGCGAAGTGCCAGAGCAGCGCGCCGGCGAGCCAGCCGCCGAGCGTGATCGAGCTCGGGAAGGTGAAGCCGAACAGCGGCGAGGCGTTGTAGATTTCCCAGCCCGAGCCGATCATCACCAGCATGGCGACCGCATTGATCCAGTGCGTGATGCGCACCCAGACCGGATGGATCACGAGCGGCGGGCGTTCGGCGCGTCGTGGCTGCGTCGATGCTGGTCATGTCACTCGCGTCTGAGTCGATCCACGAACAACTGGCCTCATTCATACTACGTTTGCAGCCGACGCAGGATGACGCTGCCGCGCTCTCACGGCTTCGTGACAGCGGCAAAATGCGCTATAAAGCAGCGCCGGATGCCGTATCGCCTGAGGATGCTTCGCCATGACCAAGACCAGCGCCGGCAATTTCTTCGAGGATTTCCGCCTCGGCCAGACCATCCGCCACGCCACGCCGCGCACCATGACCGGCGGCGACGTCTCGCTCTACACCGCGCTGTTCGGCGCGCGCTTCGCGGTGCAGTCGTCGGCCGCCTTCGCCAAGGCGATCGGCTATCCGGACTGGCCGCTCGACGATCTGCTGGTGTTCCACATCGTGTTCGGCAAGACCGTGCCGGACGTCTCGCTCAACGCGGTCGCCAATCTCGGCTACGCCGGCATGCAGTTCCTGGCGCCGGTGTTTGCCGGCGACACGCTCGAGCGCGACGTCGGAGGTGATCGGGCTCAAGGAGAACTCCAACCGCAAGACCGGCATCGTCTATGTCCGCACCCGCGGCGTGAAGCAGGACGGCACCGCCGTGCTCGAATACGTGCGCTGGGTGATGGTGCGAAAGCGCGACGAGAGCGCGCCCGCGCCGGGCGATCACGTGCCGCGGCTGCCGACCGCGGTCGAGCCGAAGCTGCTGGGCGGCGCCTGCCCGCCGATCGACGTGCAAGGCCTACGACTTCGCGCTGGCCGGCAGCCCGCACCGCTTCGGCGACTACGCGGTCGGCGAGAAGATCGACCACGTCGACGGCATCACCGTCGAGGAGGCCGAGCACCAGACCGCGACGCGGCTCTATCAGAACACCGCGCGCATCCATTTCGACCAGTTCTCGGCGGCGCAGGGCCGCTTCGGCAAGCGGCTGATCTACGGCGGCCACGTCATCTCGCTGGCGCGCGCGATCTCGTTCAACGGGCTCGCCAACGCCTTCCACATCGCCGCGATCAACGGCGGGCGCCACGTCGCGCCGCTGTTCGCCGGCGGCACGGTGTTCGCGTGGTCGGAGGTGCTGGCGGTGAGCGAGTTGCCGGGCCGCGACGACGTCGGCGCGCTGCGGCTGCGCACCGTCGCGACCAAGGACCGGCCCTGCGCGGATTTTCCATACAAGAACGGCGAGGAATACGACCCCGCCGTTCTGCTCGATCTGGATTACTGGGTGCTGATCCCGCGCTGAGTTATTTCGTGCTGGCGCCGGCGCACTGCCGACCGTGCTGCGCGCCGCTCGGCTGGATCACGCCGCAGGCGATGCGGTCGCCCGCGTTGCCGGCCGGATCGGACTTGTAGTCGTCCGCCTTGGCGTGGATCACCAGCGCCGAGCCGTCGTTGTCGAACAGCGAGTTCGGCTTGCCCTTCTCCAGCGTGACCGCGGCGTTCACGCATCTCGACCGACAGCTCGCCGCTCTGCGGCACGTGCAGGTTCGGCATGTCGCCGGCATGGCCTTCGCCGGCCATCATGCCGTGCTTGTGGTTGCCCGGATTGAAATGCGGGCCGGCGGATTCGAACGGCGCTTCGCACTTGCCGACGGCATGAATGTGGAAGGCGTGCTCGCCGGGCGGCAGTCCCTTGATCTGCAGCTTGATCAGGACGCCGGCGGGCGTCTGCATCAGGTCGACGTCGCCGACGGCCTTGCCGCTGGAATCCTTGAGCTGGGTGTTGGCCATCTCGGCGGCGACTGGCCGGGCATCGAGACGGCCGCAGCCAGCAGCGCCGCGGCGCCGGCCGTCCCGAACAGCTTCAGAATACGCATGATGTTCTCCGTGGCGGGCTACCCCGCCAACACAACCAAGCTCGAGGCGATTCCAGTTCCACGCCGCCGATCGCGGCTAATTCACCGCGGCCCGCATGTGCTCGACGAGCTGGCGCGCATAGGGCGGCAGCGCCTCGAAATCGCGGATGCAGATCGTCAGATCGCGCAGCGCCCAGGGGTCGGCGAGATCGACCGCCTTGATCGCCATGCTCTTGGCCGCCCGCCGCGCGGTGGTCGCCGGCACGACGCCGACGCCGACGTTGCATTCGACCAGCCGGCAGACCGCGTCGAAGCTGCGCAACTGCACGCGCAGCCGCAGCGGCCGGCCGATGCTGGTCGCCTTGCCGCCGAGGAAGCGCTGGATGGCGCTGGCGCGGTCGAGGCCGACGAAATCGTGGTCGAGCACCTCGGCGAAGCCGACCTTGGACGTTTTCGCCAGCGGATGGTCGCGCGCCACCACCAGCACGAAGCGGTCGCTGCGGAACGGATAGGTGGTCAGCCGGCCGGCATCGACGGTGCCGGCGACGATGCCGATGTCGCCGACGCCTTCGGCGATCAGGCCGACGATCTCGTCGCTCAGCCGCTCCTCGAGATCGACGCTGACGTTGGGATGGGCTGGCCAGGAACGCGCTCAAGCGCCTCGGGCAGGAATTCGGTCAGCGCATTGGTGTTGGACAGCACCCGGACCTGGCCGGCGAGCCCGCCGGCATAGGCGCCGAGGTCCTCGCGCAGCCGCTCGGCCTGCTCCAGCATGGTGCGGGCGTGCTGCAGCAGCGTCCGGCCGGCCTGGGTCGGCGTGACGCCATGACGGGCGCGGACCAGGAGCGGCGCGCCGAGCGCCTGCTCCATGTTGCGGATGCGGGTCGAGGCGGCGGCCAGCGCCAGATGGGCGCGCTCGGCGCCGTGGGTGATGGAGCCGGCCTCCACCACGTGGCGAAACAGGCTCAGATCGGTGAGGTCGAAGCGCATGGTCAGACTTCGTGTTTTGCGAAGGATAGACTATCTAAAAAGCATATTGATTGGCGCTCTATCATAGCTCCATGTTTCGTCTAAGGCGAAACAATTCTGATGGGCTCGGCCGGTCGCCTGCGTCGCATTGCTGACATGCCGGTGTGCCCATACCGGCGTTGCAGCACGGGCGGCCTTCGGATACGAACAATTCCAAAGCGGACAGAGTTACCGCCGGAGTGGGAATGATGGCCGAGGCCAAGACAACGCGCCTGAAGAACCGCCCGCTCTCCCCGCACCTGCAAATCTACAAGCCGCTGCTGACGATGATGATGTCCATCGTCCACCGCATCACCGGCGGCGGCGCTGTTTTTCGGCATGCTGCTGCTGGTGTGGTGGCTGATCGCCGCCGCCGCCGGCCCCAACGCCTATGCCTCGGTGCAGTGGTTCATGGAGACGCTGATCGGGCGGCTGATCCTGTTCGGCTACACCTGGGCGCTGATCCACCACATGCTGGGCGGCATCAGGCATCTGATCTGGGACCTGGGCTACGGCTTCGGCCCGGTCGAGCGCGAATGGCTCACGGTGGCGACGCTGGTCGGCTCGATCGGCTTCACCATCCTGATCTGGATCGTCGGCTATCTGGTCATGGGAGGCATCCGATGACCGAGCACACGCCGCATTCGCATGCGCACGCCGCTCGGCCGCGTCCGCCATCTCGGCTCGGCGCATCACGGCACCCGGCATTTCTGGCATCAGCGCCTGACCTCGGTCGCCAACGTGCCGCTGACCATCGCGGTGATCGTGATCGTCATCGGCCTGCTCGGCCGCAATCACGCCGCGGTGGTGCAGATCCTCGGCTCGACGCTCGGTCGCGATCACGATGCTGCTGTTCATCGTCACCAGCGTCTATCACATGTGGCTCGGCATGCAGGTCATCATCGAGGACTACGTGCACGACGAGAACTGGAAGCTCGTCACGCTGATGGCCAACACGTTCTTCTCGTTCGCCGTCGGCCTCGCGGCGGTGTTCGCGATCCTCAAGCTCTCATTCGGATTGTAAGTCATGGCTGGCAACGGCACCAACGGCGCAGCGCCGAAAACCAACGGCCGGGCCTATCCGATCGAGGACCACAGCTACGACGTGGTCGTGGTCGGCGCCGGCGGCTCGGGCCTGCGCGCGGTGGTCGGCTGCGCCGAAGCCGGGCTTGAAGACCGCCTGCATCACCAAGGTGTTTCCGACCCGCTCGCACACCGTCGCGGCGCAGGGCGGCATCGCCGCCTCGCTCGGCAACATGGGCGAGGACGACTGGCGCTGGCACATGTACGACACCGTCAAGGGCGCCGACTGGCTCGGCGACCAGGACGCCATCGAATACATGGTCCGCGAGGCGCCGGCCGCGGTCTACGAGCTCGAGCACTGGGGCATGCCGTTCTCGCGCCGCGAGGAAGACGGCAAGATCTATCAGCGGCCGTTCGGCGGCATGACCACGCATTTCGGCAAGGGCACCGCGCAGCGCACCTGCGCCGCCGCCGACCGCACCGGCCACGCCATGCTGCACACCATGTACGGCCAGGCGCTGCGGCATTCGGCCGAGTTCTTCGTCGAATATTTCGCCATCGACCTGATCATGGACGACGAGGGCCGCTGCCGCGGCGTCATCGCGCTCAACCTCGACGACGGCACGATCCATCGCTTCCGCGCGCAGACAGACCATCCTCGCCACCGGCGGCTACGGCCGCGCCTATCTCTCCTGCACCGGCGGCGCACACCCAGACCGGCGACGGCAACGCCATGGTGCTGCGCGCCGGCCTGCCGCTGCAGGACATGGAGTTCGTGCAGTTCCATCCGACCGGCATCTACGGCGCCGGCTGCCTGATCACCGAAGGCGCGCGCGGCGAAGGCGCCTATCTGGTCAACTCCGAGGGCGAGCGCTTCATGGAGCGCTACGCGCCGTCGGCCAAGGACCTCGCCTCGCGCGACGTGGTCTCGCGCTCGATGACCATCGAGATCCGCGAAGGCCGCGGCGTCGGCAAGAACAAGGACCACATCTTCCTGCACCTCGATCATCTCGATCCGGCGGTGCTGCACGAGCGGCTGCCCGGCATCACCGAGAGCGCGCGCATCTTCGCCGGCGTCGACCTGACCCGCGAGCCGATCCCGGTGATCCCGACCGTGCACTACAACATGGGCGGCATCGCCACGAACTGGAAGGGCGAGGCGCTGACCAAGAAGAACGGCGACGCCGACACCGTCGTGCCGGGCCTGATGGCGCTCGGCGAAGCCGGCTGCGTCTCGGTGCACGGCGCCAACCGGCTCGGCTCGAACTCGCTGATCGACCTCGTGGTGTTCGGCCGCGCCGCGGCGCTGCATCTGCGCCGAGATCGCTGACGCCGAACGACAAGCAGCCCGAGCTGCCGAAGGATTCCGCCGACCTGGCGCTGGCCCGCCTCGACCGCCTGCGCAACGCCTCCGGCGGCACGCCGACCGCCGAGCTGCGCGCGCCGCATGCAGAAGGTGATGCAGAACAACTGCGCGGTGTTCCGCACCGGCGAGGTGCTGCGAGGAAGGCCACAAGCTGATCCACGAGGCCTACGACGCGGCCGACGACGTGCGCGTCACCGACCGCTCGCTGATCTGGAATTCCGACCTGATCGAGACGCTGGAGTTCGACAACCTGATCGCGCAGGCCGTGGTGACGATGGACGCGGCGCTCAACCGCACCGAGAGCCGCGGCGCGCACGCGCGCGAGGACTATCCCGGACCGCGACGACAAGGACTGGATGAAGCACACGCTGACCTGGATGGACGACAAGGGCAACGTGAAGATCGACTACCGGCCGGTGCACACCTACACGCTGACCAACGACGTCGCCTACATCGAACCCAAGGCAAGGGTGTATTGAACATGGTCCAGCTCACCCTTCCGCAGAACTCCAAGATCACCGAAGGCAAGACCTGGCAGCGCCCGACCGGCGCGCGCCACGTCACCGCCGTTCCGCATCTATCGCTGGAACCCGGACGACGACGCCAACCCGCGCATGGACACCTATTTCGTCGACCGCGACGACTGCGCGCCGATGGTTCTCGACGCGCTGATCTGGATCAAGAACAAGATCGATCCGACGCTGACGTTCCGCCGCTCCTGCCGCGAGGGCGTGTGCGGCTCCTGCGCCATGAACATCGACGGCACCAACACGCTCGCCTGCACCAAGGGCATGGACGAGATCAAGGACACCGATCAAAATCTATCCGCTGCCGCACATGGCCGGTGGTCAAGGACCTCGTGCCGGACCTGACGAACTTCTACGCGCAATACGCCTCGATCGAGCCGTGGCTGCAGACCAAGACGCCGACGCCGGAGAAGGAATGGAAGCAGAGCCACGAGGACCGCAAGAAGCTCGACGATCACTACGAGTGCATCCTGTGCGCCTGCTGCTCGACCTCGTGCCCGAGCTACTGGTGGAATTCGACGACCGCTATCTCGGCCCGGCCGCGCTGCTGCAGGCCAACCGCTGGATCAACGACAGCCGCGACGAGGCGACCGGCGAGCGGCTCGACAACCTGGAAGACCCGTTCCGGCTGTACCGCTGCCACACCATCATGAACTGCACCAAGGCCTGCCCGAAGGGGCTCAATCCGGCGAAGTCGATCGCCGAGATCAAGAAGAAGATGGTCGAGCGGCAGGTTTAGAGCTCGCAGAAAACCACGACGTCATTCCGGGCGCGTAAGCGCGAGCCGGAATCCAGAAAAGCAGCATCCGATGCGTCGATTCCGAGCCCGACCATAGCGCGTCGAGCGCGCGTACGCGCTTGGCGGCGTCGGCATGCTGGCAAGCTGGAGATTCCAACAAGCGCGCGCCGGCCATTTGCAAGCGCGCGCGCATCCGCTCGATAAGTTGCAGCCATGACCGACATCGCCATCATGACCAAACACGCCATCGCCCGCGTCCGCCACGAGCCGCGCCGCCGCCTCCTGACCGTGCAGCAGGTCGAGCGCCTGACGCCGAACATGGCGCGGGTCACGCTCGGCGGCGATCTCGCCGGCTTCGTCAGCAGCGCCTACGACGACCATGTGAAGGTGTTCTTCCCGCTGCCGGGCCAGAACGCGCCGACGATTCCGGAGCAGGGCCGACGGCCGGATGCCGACGGCGTCGAGCGCTCGCCGGGACGCGATTACACGCCGCGCCGCTACGATGCAGGAACGAACTGGTCATCGACTTCGCGCTGCATGACGCCGGGCCGGCGACCGACTGGGCGGCGCAGGCCAAGCCCGGACAGCAGCTCGGCGTCGGCGGGCCGCGCGGCTCGTTCGTCGTGCCGGACGATTTCGACTGGTACCTGTTCATCGGCGACGAAACCGCGCTGCCGGCGATCGGCCGCCGGCTGGAGGAGCTGCGCGCCGGCACGCGCGCCATCGTCGTCGCCGCCGTCGCGGGGCCCGAGGAGGAGCAGACGTTCGACAGCCACGCCGACGTCGAGACGATCTGGGTGCATCGGCCGCTGTCGCGCGCCGAGGATCCGGCGCCGCTGCTCGATGCGGTTCGCGCGCTGACGCTGCCGAAGACCGGCGACGGCTACGCCTGGGCCGCGGGCGAATCGCAGACCGCGAAGCTGCTGCGCCGCCATCTCGTCGACGAGCGCGGCCTCGACAAGGCCTGGGTCAAGGCGGCCGGCTACTGGAAGCGCGGCGCGGTCAGCATCCACGAAACCCACAACGACTGAGGCCTCGGCCATGATCGACCACATCGGATTTCCGGTTTCCGATTACGCCAAGTCGAAGGCGTTCTACGCGAAGGCGCTGGCGCCGCTCGGCTACGTGCTGGTGATGGAGGTCGGCGCGGACAGCACCGAAAGCGCATGCGCCGGCCGCGGGCTTCGGCGCGGGCGGCAAGCCGGACTTCTGGATCGGCGGCGAAGGCGGGCTGGAGAAGCCGCTGCATGTCGCGATCCTGGCGAAGGACCGCGCCAGCGTCGACGCGTTCCACCGGGCGGCGCTCGCCGCCGGCGGCAAGGACAACGGCGCGCCCGGCCTGCGGCCGCAGTATCACCCCAACTACTACGGCGCGTTCGTGCTCGATCCCGACGGCCACAACATCGAGGCCGTCTGCCACGCGCCGCTAGCGGCTTAGCCGCGCCAGCCCGGCGGCGGGCCGTGCTCGCGGATCGCCTCGACGATCTCGCGATGCTTGCGGTTCTCGCGGTCGTGATAGATCGCGATGATGGCGTGCGCCGACGGCACCAGCAACAGCACGTGGAAGATCAGGCCGAAGAACAGGCACGGCACGATCAGCACGAAGTTGAAGATCGCCGCGAAAATCTGGCCGTTGAGCAGCAGCGCCAGCGGCGGAACGAAGAAGGCGAGGATGTAGATCATCGACAGCCAACCCCAAAGATCGCTCCAGATTGCGATCGGCGCGAAACATATAGGAACGCTTCGCCGGTTTGCCAGAAGCGCGCGGCGGAACTCGCGCGCGCCGGCGCGACGTTCTCTCTCCGATCACGGAGAGCGCGCCATGGCCGACCAAAGCGACATCGCCCGCGTCTGGGACATCCTCGAGAGCAACAGCATCGGCATGCTGACGACGCAGTTCGCCGGCGGCTTGCGGGCGCGGCCGCTGGATGCGCGGCCCGACCGCGATGCCGGCGCGATCTTTTTCGTCACCGACGTGCGCGGCCACAAGGACGACGAGATCGCGGCCAAGCCCGGACGTCTGCTTCATCGTCACCGTGCCGGAGGACAACGTCTATCTCTCGATCACCGGCCGGGCGACGGTGACGCGCGACCCGGCCAAGGCCAGGCAAATCTGGAAGAAGCCCGACGAGCTGTGGTGGAAGGGCGGACCGGACGATCCGAACGCCCGCGTGCTGACGATCGAGCCGGTCACGGCCGAGCTTTGGGACGGGCCGTCGAGCTCGCTGGTCGCGGCCTACGAGTTCGCCAAGGCGAAGATGACCGGCGAGAAGCCGTTCCTCGGCGAGAACCGCAAGAAGACCGTGGCGATGGGTTAGATTGATTGCCCTACTTGTCCTGAATCAAAGTTCGTCATGGCCGGGCTTGTCCCGGCCATCCACGCCTTTCTTCGTAGCCGAGCAAGGCGTGAATGCCCGCGACAAGCGCGGGCATGACGTCGAGCTTGGCGCAAGCTGGCGGATAAACTCTGAGCTCGAAAGAGTTAGCCTTGCGGCGGGCCACCGTCGCCCGGCGTCTTCTTCCAAACCCACCAGGTGCCGACGCCGAGCGCGGTCAGCGCCCAGGACGCCGCGGCGAAAATCGATCGCGGCCGAGAACGCGATCGGCGCGAACACGTATTGCACCACGTCGATCTTCTCGCCGATCAGGAACACCGCCGACAGGATGCCGGCGAGGATGAAGGTGCCGGCCGACAGATAAGCGATCACCAGCAGCGCCGCCGGCGATCAGCGCCGAGCCGGTGGTGAGCGCGATCTTGCCGATCAGATTCCGCATGGCGTGGCCTGCCTTTGCTGGACGACGCACGATCGCGCTGCGGAACGCGGCGCGTCTACTTCTCGAATTTCTTCCGCCGCATGCCGAGCGTGCGCAGCCGCAGCGCGTTGAGCCGGATGAAGCCCTCGGCGTCCTTCTGGTCGTAGGCGCCCTTGTCGTCCTCGAAGGTCACCAGCGTCGACGAATAGAGCGACTTCGCGCTCTCGCGGCCGGCCATCAGCACGTTGCCCTTGTAGAGCTTGAGCCGCACCTCGCCCTCGACGTGCTCCTGGCTCTTGTCGATCAGCGCCTGCAGCATCTCGCGCTCCGGCGTGAACCAGAAGCCGTTGTAGATCAGCTCGGCGTAGCGCGGCATCAGCTCGTCCTTGAGATGCGCCGCGCCGCGGTCGAGCGTGATCGACTCGATGGCGCGATGCGCCGCCAGCAGGATCGTGCCGCCGGGCGTCTCGTAGACGCCGCGCGACTTCATGCCGACGAAGCGGTTCTCGACCAGATCGAGCCGGCCGATGCCGTTGGTCTTGCCGAGCTCGTTGAGCTCGCGTCAGCAGCGCGGCGGGCGACAGCGTCTTGCCGTCGATGCTGACCGGCGTCGCCCTTCTCGAAGCCGATGCGGACCTCGGTCGCCTTGTCGGGCGCCTCCATCGGCGAGATGGTGCGCTGATAGACGACCGGCGGCGCTTCCTTCGCCGGGTCCTCCAGCACCTTGCCCTCGGACGACGAGTGCAGCAGGTTGGCGTCGACCGAGAACGGCGCCTCGCCCTCCTTGTCCTTGGCGATCGGGATCTGGTGCTCGCGCGCGAACGCCAGCAGGTCCTCGCGGCCCTTGAAGCTCCACTCGCGCCACGGCGCGATGATCTTGATCGACGGGTCGAGCGCGTAATAGGTCAGCTCGAAGCGCACCTGGTCGTTGCCCTTGCCGGTCGCGCCATGACACACCGCGTCGGCGCCGACCTTGTGCGCGATCTCGATCTGCTTCTTGGCGATCAGCGGCCGCGCGATCGAGGTGCCGAGCAGGTAGATGCCCTCGTACAGCGCGTTGGCGCGGAACATCGGGAAGACGTAGTCGCGGACGAACTCCTCGCGCAGATCCTCGATGAAGATGTTCTGCGGCTTGATGCCGAGCAGCAGCGCCTTCTCGCGCGCGGGCGCCAGCTCCTCGCCCTGGCCGAGATCGGCGGTGAAGGTCACGACCTCGCAGCCATAGGTGGTCTGCAGCCACTTCAGGATGATCGAGGTGTCGAGCCCGCCGGAATAGGCGAGCACGACCTTTTTGATGTCGCCTTTCGGCATGACGCGTCCGTGGTAGGGGTGCCTGGCGTGCGCCTCGAGGTGCTCGCGGGCGCGGTCGGCCCCGAGCGTGCCGCGCATCGCCGAGAACAGGTCGCCGCTCCACCAGACGCTCGTGTCCATGGAGAGCGACACGGGGATGTCGTGGCGGCGCAGCTGCCAGGTCGGCGGATAGCCCTGGCCGGCGCTCTGCTCGCTCTCGGTCGAGACGGACACGGACCCGCCGGTGGCGGCGATGCGCTGGTAGGAGTCGTCGGTGAGCGTCGCGGCGTGGACGTAGATGTTCTCCGGCGTCATGAAGCCGTGCTCGTGCGTGAGCCGGATGCCGTCGTCGTTCGTCGCGCCCCAGACGCCGGCGTGCGTCGTCACCGGGACGCCGAGCTCGCGCGCGACCTCGAAGGCCGCCTGCTCGGGGAACGCCGGGTCGCCGGTGACGTCGAAGGCCAGCTGGAAGCCGAGCATGTCGCTGCGAGCGCCGAAGCGGCGCTCGACGAAGCGCTTGAAGTCCGGCGCCGTCGACCACTCCCAGGGCCCCTGCTGCAGGTTGCCGTAGGCGAGCACGAAGCGGCCCGGGACCGCCTCCAGGGCGTCGACGGCGGCATCGGCATGGTCGATCGTCTGCAGGCCGTGGGACCAGTCGACGGTCGTGGTGACGCCGGCGTCGAGCGCCTCGATCCCGGACAGCAGGTTGCCGGCGTGGACGTCCTCGGCGCGGAAGATCCTGCCGTGCTCGAGGTAGAAGAAGACGAAGTACTGGCTCAGCGTCCAGTCGGCGCCGTAGCCGCGCATCGCCGTCTGCCACATGTGCCGGTGCGTGTCGATCATGCCCGGCATGACGATCCCGTCCGCGGCGTCGATCTCGAACGTCCCCTCCGGGACCTCCAGACCGGGCCCGACGGCCTCGATGCGCTCGCCCACGACGAGCACGTCGGCGTCCTCGTGCAGGTCGTGCGCGTCGTTCATCGTCAACACGGTTCCGCCGCGCAGGACGATCGGCTGCCCGGGGTCGGGCAGCGGGGCGTTGACGGTCACGGGGCTCCTTCGCGTCGGATCACGGGACAGGACCAGCTCGCAGCCGGTATTCGACCATGGCGAGGCCCGGAACCGGGTCGTCGAACGGCGCGCCGGCTGCGGCCCACCCCTCGCGCTCGTAGAACCGCCGCGCCCGGGCCTGGCCCGCGGCCACGAACAGGCGGAGCTCGGTGAAGCCGCGGTCGCGCGCCGCCGCGACCGCAGCGTGGTGCAGCCTGCGTGCCAGTCCGGTGCCCCGGTGGTCGCTGCGGACGAACAGGTTGGAGACGTGGCCGAGCGCGGGGTCGTCCACCGGATGCGGCGCGCGGGCGGCCGGGAGCACGGTGATCTGCCCGACGACCTCGCCCGCGTCCTCGGCGACCAGGCACCAGACGTGCGCCTGGCCGAGCACGGCGCGCAGATGCTCGCGCTCGGCGTCGAGCGACGGCGCCGCCCAGCCCGCAGGGGCGAACGCCGGGTAGTCCTCCACGCCCTCGAGCACGCTCTGGGCGAGGGCGCCGGCGTCGTCGGGGCCCGCCCGGCGGAAACGGTCCTCCATGCGCGGTACGTTGCCAGCTATGGACGGCGATCGGGCGCGCGAGCTCGCGCGGACCTACTGCGTCGCGTGCAACCCGCCGCGCTACGTCACCGCCCCGCCGCAGGCGGTCGTGCACTTCTGCAAGGGCTGCGAGCAGTTCCTGAAGCGCGGCGCCGAGGGGGAGCCGTGGGAGGTCGACGCGACAGGCCCGGCCCGTGCCGGTCCCGGCTAGCGCGGCGCGGCTCGCTTGACATGTGACCATTTGGTCACCTATGCTTGCAGCGTGAGCGATGACGACCGCGTGTTCAAGGCCCTTGCGGACCCCACGCGGCGCCTCCTGCTCGACCGGCTCTTCGCGCGTGACGGCCGCACGCTGACCGAGCTCGAGTCCGAGCTGGAGATGACCCGCTTCGGCGTCATGAAGCACCTGCGCGTCCTCGAGGAGGCGGGGCTCGTCGTCACCCGCAAGCAGGGCCGGGAGAAGCTGCACTTCCTCAACCCGGTCCCGATCCGCCTGATCCACGACCGCTGGATCGACAAGTACACCGAGCGCCGGGTCTCCGCGCTCGCCGACCTCAAGCACGAGCTGGAAGGACACACATGAGCGCTGCCACGCAGGCGAGCCCGGCGACGACGCAGATCCACCGGGTCTACATCAAGGCCACCCCCGAGGCCATCTGGACCGCGATCACCGACCCCGCCTGGACGGCGCGGTACGGCTACGGCGGCCGGGCCGAGTACGAGCTGCGGCCGGGCGGGGGCTACCGCGCCCACGCGAGCGAGGAGTTCCTCGCCGCCGGCGCGCCCGAGATCGTCGTGGACGGTGAGGTGATCGAGGCCGACCCGCCGCGCCGGCTCGTCCAGACCTGGCGCATGCTGATGGACCCCGAGCTGCGGGCCGAGGGCTTCACCCGCCTCACCTACGAGATCGAGCCCGCCCAGTACGGCGGCACGCGGCTCACGGTCACCCACGAGCTCGAGCAGGCTCCGCGGCTCGCTGCCCTGCTCGCGGGCGAGAACGAGGCCAGCGGCGCCGGCGGCGGCTGGGCGTGGGTCCTCAGCGACCTCAAGTCGGTGCTGGAGACGGGTGCGCCGATCGCGGGCTGAGCGCCGCGGCTGCGACTACGGGATCGGCGTCGGCGTCGGCGTCGGCGTCGGAATCGGCGTGGGCGCCGGCGCCGGCGGGACCGGCGGCGCCGGCGTGGCGTCGATCCGCATGTTCACGACCGTCCGGTAGCTGCGGAAGCTCGACGCGGCGCCGGACACGTAGACGATCACGAGCTTCTCCGGGTCGGTGATCCCGCGCGGGAACACCGGGCGGAAGTTGAGGATCTTCGACCCGGTCGTGAGCTGGTAGGTCTCCCACGTGCGGCCCTCGTCGGACGTGTGGCGCACCTCGATCTCGTGCGCGCCGTCGATCAGGCGCGTCAGCACGACCCAGTCGGGATCGGCGTGGTTGAAGGTGATCCCGCCGTTGCGGTAGCCGAACAGGCTGCCGCCGGCCTCGGAGATCAGGCGCGTCTCCCACCGCTCGCCGTTCCAGCGCGCGTAGCGGAAGTCGTCGTCGTCGCCGACGCGGCTCGAGTAGACGATCACCGGGACGCCGTCGGAGCTGAACGCGATGTCCATCGGCCACGGCCGCCCCTTGCTCGCCGAGTACCGCTGCACCGTGTCGAGCTCGGAGAGCCGGAAGGGCAGGTCGCGCGTCGTCCCGATCACGCTGCCGTCGGCCTTGTAGAAGCGGCCGGACTTGTAGCGCATGTAGTAGAGGCTGTTCTTGTACGAGCCGGGATGCCCGTCGGAGAACGTCATCAGGATCGAGCCGTCCGGGGCGGTGTCGTACTTCGCGTACGGGCGCACGTTGCGGCCGGCGGCCGGGGGCCCGAGCACGAGCGTCCTGGGGGCCGCCCAGCGCTTCCCGTCGGTCGTGGACGTGTAGTACGGGTACCAGCACGGCCCGCGCATGAACAGGAACATGCGCTTGCCCGAGACGACGGGGTTGGGGTAGGTGTAGCCGAGCCCGCAGCCGGCCTCGAGCGGGATCGTCCGCGTGCCGCCCCACGCACGCCCGGCGCCGAAGTCGCGCTTGGAGACCCGGTACTGCATCCGGCTGTTGCGGTCGCGCGGGAAGACATAGCCGGCGTGCTCGGACGCGAACGCGTACATCTTGCGCTTGAAGTAGATGAGGCTGGGGTTGTTGTGGTCGTCGACCTCCAGCCCGCGGAACAGCGTCAGCAGCCGCTTCTTGCCCGTCACGAGGTTGTACTCGTCGAGCTTGACCTTCCCGTCGGTCCCGATGCAGCCCGTGTAGACCCAGTTGCGGTACGCGATCGCCCGCGGGTCGCCGAAGTACGACCAGGTGCACGGCGTGATCCTCCGGGTCGAGGCCGCGGCGGCGCGCGCGCCGCCGGTCCCCGCGCCGGGGTCGAGCAGCGTCGTGTCGCGCGAGAGCACCTGCACCTCGGGGTCCGCAGCCGCGGCGTGGGCGGGGAGGACCAGCGCCACCGCCGCGAGGGCGAGGACGACCGGGGCGCAGATCAGCTTCGTCACGGAACGACTCCTTGGGGAGGGGACCACGCAGGCCATAACCGGCCGGGGAGCGCGGAGTTGCTCGCTACGAGGGTATTGCGGCACCCGGCTAGCCTTGGACGGCGATGCGCCCGCTCCTCCTCGCCTGCGGCCTCGCGCTGCTCGTCACGGCGTGCGGCGACGACCCGAAGCCGCCGCGTGAGGAGCCGCTGGTCCGGCTCGAGCTGACCACGCCGGCCGATGCCGCGACCGTGCGCGGCGAGAGCGTGTCCATCGCCGGCACGGTCAAGCCCGCGGCAGCGACGGTGAAGGTGCTCGGCAACGAGGTCTCCGTCGAGCGCGGCCGCTTCAGCGCCGAGGTGGCGCTGGAGCCGGGGGCGAACCTGATCGACGTCGCCGCCAGCGCCGACGGGCGCCGCTCCGACTTCGCGGCCATGCGCGTCGTGCGCGAGCAGCGCGTGCCGCTCCCCGACGTCGTCGGCGACGACGCCGACACCGCCGAGGAGGAGCTCGCCGGCCTGGGGCTCGAGGTGACCAAGACCGACGACGGCGGCTTCTTCGACCCGCTCCTGCCCGGCGACCCGAAGGTCTGCGACATGCAGCCGGGCGCCGGTGAGCAGGTGCTCCCGGGCAGCGAGGTCACCCTGCTCGTCGCCCGCGACTGCT
Source organism: uncultured Solirubrobacteraceae bacterium (assembly GCA_963827335.1). Classification (GTDB taxonomy): domain Bacteria; phylum Actinomycetota; class Thermoleophilia; order Solirubrobacterales; family Solirubrobacteraceae; genus DASQMT01. The sequence continues at coordinate 142,181 of CAWHAP010000012.1, read as the reverse complement.
GATCAGCTCGTGTCCTGGCGCGCCGAGATGAGCGCGATGCGCGGCTCCCCGCGATCGCGCAGGACACCGAACGTGATCGTGCCGGTCGCGTCCGGGTCGCCGGCGTAGGTGGCGACGTAGCGCCCGCTCGCGCGGCCCGTGGCGCCGCCGCTCGTCGCGAGGTCCTCGAGCTCGAAGCTGCGGGTCTGGGAGTCGGCGAACTGGGCCTTGTAGGCCGCGAGCACCGCCGGCCGCCCGCGCTGGCGAGCGCCGGGGACGACGCGCTCGACGTCGCGGGTGAGCAGGCGGCCCAGCGTCGCGGCGTCCTCGTCCGCATAGGCCGCGGCGAAGTCCTGCACGAGCGACTCGACCTCGCCGTCCGAGACGCCGGCGCCCGGGAGCGTCTGCGGGTCGAGCGCGTCCCCGGCCGTCGCCCAGACCGCGATCGCCCCGCTCGCCGCCCCGAGCACGAGCAGCCCGCCGAGCGCGCGGGCGGCGCGGCGGCGCAGCGAGCGGCGCGGCCGGTCGCCGAGCGGGAGCGTCGGGCGCGGCTGGTGCTCGGTGCGCTCGCGCCGTGGCGGCGGGGGCGCTGCCTGCGGACGTGCCTCCGTGGGCGGCGCCACGACGGTGACCGCGGTGTGCCCGTTGACGGCGCGCTCCGGCGGGGCCGCTGCGCCGCGCGCGACGACGCGCTCGCTCTCCGTCACGGGCCGCCCCTCGGCGGCGGCGAGCACGGCGCGCCCGAGATCGCCCGCCGACGGGTAGCGCGCCTCGGGGTCCTTGGCGAGCGCGCGGGCGATCACGCGGTCGAACCCGGACGGCAGGCCCGCGGTCGCGCGCGACGGCCGCGGCGGCTCGTCGTGGAGGTGGGCGAGCATCGTCGCCGGCACGGTGCCGCGCGGGTAGGGCACCTCGCCCGTGAGCGCGTTGTAGAGGACGCAGCCGAGCGCGTAGACGTCGGCCCGCCCGTCGACCTCCTCGCCGGAGAACTGCTCGGGCGCCATGAAGTCGACGGTGCCGATCCACTGCCCGGTCGACGTGAGGCGCGTCTCGGTGCCCATCACCTGGGAGAGGCCGAAGTCGGCCAGGTAGGCGTGCTCGCCGCCGAGCAGGACGTTCGCGGGCTTGACGTCGCGGTGCACGAGCCCGACGGCGTGCGCCGCGTCGAGCGCGGCGCCGATCTGGCCGGCGATCGCCGCGACGCGGTCCGCCGGCAGGCACCGCTCGCGCGCGAGCAGGTGCTGCAGGTCCGTGCCCTTGACGTAGCGCATGACCAGGTAGAGATGGCCGGACTCCTCGCCTGCCGCGTAGACCGGGATCACGTTCGGGTGGTCGATCGCCGCGGCCACGCGCGACTCGCGCTCGAAGCGCTCGCGGAAGCCGGGGTCGCCCGCGCGGTCGGAGGCGATCAGCTTGACCGCGACCGGCCGGCCGAGCGAGAGCTGCGTCGCCCGGTAGACGATGCCCATGCCGCCGCGGCCGGCGACCGCCTCGATGCGGCATCCGGCGATCTCGGCGCCTGGGAGCAGATCGGGCACGCCTCAGATTGTGACGCGTGCTATGCGTGGCCCGATGGAGACGACCACCCTGGGCCCCTTCACCGTCAGCCGCCTGTGCCTCGGCACGATGCTGATGGGCGCCAAGACACCCGTCGACGAGTCGCACCGGATGCTCGACCGCTTCCTCGAGGCCGGCGGGACGTTCATCGACACCGCCGACACGTACTCCGACGGCGGCTCGGAGGAGACGCTCGCGCCGTGGCTGGCGCGGCACCGCGACGAGGTGGTGCTGGCCACCAAGGTGCGCTTCGGCGTGTCGGATCCGGGCGGCGCCGGCCTCGCGCCCGACCGCATCGTCGCCGCGTGCGACGCCAGCCTGCGCCGGCTCGGCACGGACGTGATCGACCTCTACCAGGTGCATGCGCCCGACCAGGACGTGCCGCTGGAGGCGTCGCTCGAGGCGCTGGACGGGCTCGTGCGGGCCGGCAAGGTGCGCGCGCTCGGCGTGTCGAACTTCCCCGCGTGGCTGCTCGCCTGGGCGGTCGCGCTGCAGGACCGCGAGGGCTGGTCGCCGTTCGTCTCGCTGCAGCCGCAGTACTCGCTCGTCGAGCGCTCGATCGAGCTCGAGCTGCTGCCGTTCTGCCGGGCGGCCGGGCTCGGGGTGATCCCCTGGGGCCCGCTCGGGGCCGGCTTCCTCTCCGGCAGGTACCGGCGCGGAGAGCGCCCGCCCGAGGGCAGCCGGATCGCCGAGGCCGAGGACGACTACGAGGAGGCCTACGAGCGCCGCGCGATCGAGCGCAACTTCGCCGTCGTCGACGCCGCCGGGGAGATCGCGGAGGCGCGCGGGATCACCATCGCGCAGGTCGCGATCGCGTGGATGCTCGGCGTGGACGGCATCACGGCGCCGATCCTCGGGCCGCGCACCGGCGAGCAGCTCGAGGACCTCCTCGGCGCGGACGGCGTGCGGCTGGCGCCGGAGGAGATCGCCCGGCTCGAGGCGCCCGCGCCCCCGCCGCCGGCGTACCCGCAGCGGATGCTCAGCGAGCAGGTGGGACTGGGGGAGTTGAGCCTCACGCGCGGCTGAGCAGGTGGTGGTGGCGACGGCGCCGTCCGCCCCGGTGTCCGCGCGCAAGACGAACCGGGCGGTCCGCGCCGTCGCCACCAGCGACCCGGCTCACACCAGATCGAGCAGCCGCGAAAGATCCTCGTCGGAGTTCCACGCCCCGACCGACGCCCGCACGAGCGACCGGCCCGGAAGGTCGCGGACGATGACTCCGGCGTCGCGCGACTTGTCGCGGGTCTGCTCGGCGAAGGCGTCCTCCCAGGCGACGAGCGTGGTGGCGCCGCGCGGCATCACCGCGCGGCCGCGCTCGCGCAGCGCATCCGCCAGCCTGCGCGCCTGGGCCACGGCGCGTTCCTGCAGCGCCTCCCAGCCGGCCGCCTCGAGCACCTCGATCGCGGCGAGCGAGAGCGCGACCGCCTCGCGCGGCAGCGAGGGCGTGTCGTAGCGGGCGGCGCTGTCCTTGAACGTCCCCTCGAGGCCCGCGGACGCGTCCTCGAAGTTGATGTAGCCGGGCGTGACGGGCGCCACCTTCTGCGCGAACGCGGGGTCGATCCACAGGAAGCCCGTGCCGTCGGCGCCGCAGAGCCACTTCTGCCCCGCGGCGGCGTAGGCGACGCAGCCGAGCCCGCGAGGGTCGACGTGCACGGCGCCCGCGCCCTGCGCGCCGTCGAGGATCACCGGGACGTCGACCTCGGCCAGGCCGGCCGGGGCCACCTCGCCGCCCACCCAGCTCACGTGCGAGATCGCCACGAGCGTCGTCTCGGGCCCGACCGCCTCGGCGACGTGCGCGAACGGCACGGCGCGGACCGTCACGCCGCGCCGGCGCGCGGCGAGCAGCGGGCCGAGCAGCCCCGGATGCTCCTGGTCGGAGGTGACGATCTCGTCGTCGGGCCCGAGGCCGAGCCCGGCGATCACGCGCCCGAGGCCGTCGCTCGCCGACGTGGTCAGGGCGATCTCGGACGCGTCGGCATGGACGAGCCGCGCGTAGGCCTCGCGCAACCGGGTCTGCAGCGCCAGGCGCCGCTCGAAGTGGGTCGCGATGCGCCCGTCGCGCTCCTGGCCGGCGAGCTCCTCGCGCGCCGCGGCGATCGCCGCCGCGGCCAGCGGCCCGTCGGTGCCCGTGTTGAGGTAGGCGGTGCGCTCGAGCACGGGGAACTGCGCGCGCAGGGCTTCGGCGTCCATCACCGCAGCCTATGCCCGTCCCGGCGCCCGCCCAGTCGCGGCTACGTCTCGCGGGCCAGCGCGCGGGCGAGGTGCCCGGCGCGCTCGGCGTCCGGCAGCGCTGCGAGCTCGGCCAGCAGCCGGTCCGCCAGCGCGTGGATCTCGCTGCAGGTCCGGTCGCGGTGCTCGCGGCGCCCGGCGGTCGCGGCCAGCCGCTCGTCGCCGGCCACGACCACGCCCAGGCCCTCGCGCTTGGCGCGGTACTGGGCGGCGTCGGCGGCGCGGAAGAGGTCTGCCGGACGGGTGCCGGGTCGCATCTCCGCCACGCCGCACGAGAGCGAGAGCGGGTCGGCGCCGCCCGCGAGCGCCGCGCTCGCGTCCACGGCGAGGGCGTGCGCGCCGTCCGCGCCGCCGCCCTCGAGCACGAGGCAGAACTCGTCGCCGCCCACGCGGTACACGGAGGCGCCGGGCTGCCCGTCCGCGGCGGCGGCGAGCGCGTCGGCGGCGCGCCGGATGGCATGGTCGCCCGCTTCGTGACCCTGCCCGTCGTTGATCCGCTTGAGCCCGTCGAGGTCGCAGAAGGCGATCGCCAGCGGCCAGTCGCGCTCCACCGCCTGCTCCAGCCGGTCGTCGAGCGCGCGCCGGTTGCCCAGACCGGTGAGCGGGTCGGCGTAGGCGAGGGCGTTCACGCGCGAGAACAGCTCGGCGCGGCCGATCGCGGCGCCGACCTGTCCGGCGATCGCCTCCAGGAACGGGACGTGCGCGCGCGTGAACGGCTCCGCGCCGACGGTCGCGAACGCTTCCAGCTTGCCCCAGGTGCGGCCGTCGAAGATGACCGGGACGCCGATGTAGGAGTCCTTGTCGAGGACGTCGAGCAGCGCGCGGTCGCTCGCCGGGAGGCCGGCGTCCCCGCGCGAGACCACGTAGGACACGCCCTCGCGCAGCAGCCGCGCGGCGAGCGGGTACTCGGCCAGGTCGTAGGTCTCGCCGGTGGGGAAGCGCTCCTCGCCGGCCCCGAGCTCGCCGACGTTGATGAGCGTGCGCACGCGCTCGTGCTCGCGCTCCCAGCGGCTGATCGAGACGGAGGACGCGCCGACCACGCGGCGGGTCTGCTCGGCCACGACCTCGAGCACGTCCTCGAGCCGGTGCGCGGCCGCCACGGCGCCCGCGACGGCGATCAGCGCGCGCAGCTCGTCGACGGCCGCGCCGTCCCGCTCGTCGTCGATCAGCTGCGCTTCCATGTGCGCAGCATCGGCATTTCGTAGGCGGGGATTAGGCCGCTCGACGGCCCTTTCACCCGCAGGCGGGCACAATCGGAGGGGATGATCGAGACCCTCGAGACCGAGCGCCTGCGGCTGGAGCCGTGGACGGCGGCGCACGGCGGCCTGCTGGCGCGGCTGGCCGCGCTGCCCGCCGTGATGCGGTTCATCGGCGACGGTGCGCCGCTGCCCGCGGCGCGGGCGGACGAGCTGTCGGCGCGGGTGCTCGTCCACTGGCGCGCGCACGGGTTCGGCTGGCGCGCGGCGATCGAGCGCGAGACCGGCCGCGCGGTCGGGCTGATCGCGCTCGCCCATCCCGGCTCCGAGGTGCGCGAGCTCGCCCGCGACGACCACGAGATCGGCTGGTGGATCGACCCGGAGGCCTGGGGGAGGGGCTACGCGACCGAGGGCGGGCGGGCGATCGTCGCCGAGGCGTTCGACCGGCTCCGCGCACCGAGCGTCGTGGCGCGGGTGCAGCCGGCCAACGGCGCGTCGCTCGCGGTCTGCGCCGCCCTGGGCCTGACGCCGGAACGCGAGGCGACCGGGCGCTTCGGCGAGCCGGTCCGCATCCTGCGGCTGCTCAATCCCCATAAATCCGGTTGAGTTTATGTAGGATAGGCATCATGAGCGTCACCGACGAGCTGCTGCGCAACAACGAGGCCTATGCCGCCTCGTTCGACCAGGGTCACCTGCCCCTGCCCCCGGCCAAGAAGGTCGCGATCGTGGCGTGCATGGACGCGCGCCTGGACCCGCACGGCGCGCTGGGTCTCGCGCGTGGCGACGCGCACGTCATCCGCAACGCCGGCGGCGTCGTCACCGAGGACGAGATCCGCTCGCTCTCGATCTCCCAGCGCCTGCTGGGGACGGAGGAGATCATCCTCATCCACCACACGGACTGCGGCATGCTCACGTTCACCGATGACGGGTTCAAGTCCGACATCGAGGCCGACACGGGCATCAAGCCCCAGTGGGCGGCAGAGTCGTTCGAGGATCTCGAGGCCGACGTGCGCCAGTCGATCGCGCGGATCCAGGCCAGCCCGTTCATCCCGCGCAAGGACAGCGTGCGCGGCTTCGTCTACGACGTCGACACCGGGCGCCTGCGCGAGGTGACCTGAGGCGCGCCGCGGGTAGCATGGCCGCGCGATGCAGATCGAGCTGCCCGACGGCACCCGCAAGGACCTCGACGACGGCGCCGCCGGCGGCGACCTCGCCGCCGCGATCGGCCCCGGGCTGGCCCGCGCCGCGCTCGCCGTGAAGGTCGACGGGCAGCTGCGCGACCTCGCGCGGCCGCTCGCCGACGGCGACCGCGTCGAGATCGTCACCGACCGCTCGCCCGAGTCGCTCGAGCTGATCCGCCACGACACGGCCCACGTGCTCGCCGCGGCGGTGCTCGACCTCTATCCCGGCACCCGGATCTCGATCGGCCCGCCGATCGAGGACGGCTTCTACTACGACTTCGAGTTCCCCGAGGGCGTCGCGCTCTCCGAGCACGACCTGCCCGCGCTCGAGGAGAAGATGCGCGAGCACGTCAAGGCGAAGGAGCCGTTCACGCGCGAGGACGTGGGCGTCGAGGAGGCGCTCGCGCGGTTCCGCGCGCAGGACCAGCCCTACAAGGTCGAGCTGATCGAGGACCTCGTGGCCGGCGAGCACGTCGACACGGTGTCGCTCTACACGAACGGCCCGTTCACCGACCTCTGCCGCGGCCCGCACGCCCCCGACACGGGCCGCATCAAGGCGTTCAAGCTGCTCTCGCTCGCCGGCGCGTACTGGCGCGGCGACGCGAGCCGCCAGATGCTGACGCGCATCTACGGCACGGCGTTCCACTCCGCCAAGGACCTGGACGCACACCTGGAGCGGCTCGAGCAGGCCCGCGCGCGCGACCACCGCAAGCTCGGGCGCGAGCTGAACCTGTTCATGTTCTCCGAGCTCTCGCCCGGCTCGCCGTTCTGGCACCCGGACGGGATGGTCGTGCTCAACCAGCTGACCGAGCTCTGGCGCGACGAGAACGCGGCCCGCGGCTACCGCGAGGTCAGGACGCCGATCCTCTACGACGCCGAGCTCTTCCGGATGTCCGGGCACTGGGACGTGTACCGCGACAACATGTACTTCACCGAGGTGGAGGAGCGGACCATGGGCCTGAAGCCCATGAACTGCCCGGCGCACATCCAGCTCTACAAGGACGAGCGCCACTCCTACCGCGACCTGCCGATCCGCTACTCCGAGGCCGGCCTCGTGCACCGCCACGAGCCCAGCGGCACGCTGCACGGCCTGCTGCGCGTGCGCCACATCACGCAGGACGACGCGCACATCTTCTGCACCGAGGAGCAGATCCCCGACGAGGTCAACCGCTGCCTCGACTTCGGCTACGCGATCTACGACACGTTCGGGTTCGAACCCCGGCTCGAGCTCTCGACCCGGCCCGAGAAGCGGATCGGCACCGAGGAGATGTGGGACCGCGCCGAGGCGGCGCTCGAGGACGCGCTCGTCCAGCGCGGCGCGGCGTTCGACCTCAACCCGGGCGACGGCGCGTTCTACGGGCCGAAGATCGACCTGCACATGACCGACTCGATCGGGCGCTCCTGGCAGCTCGGCACGGTGCAGCTCGACTACGTCATGCCCGAGCGGTTCGAGCTGACCTACACCGGCGCCGACAACGCCGAGCACCGCCCGGTCATGATCCACCGCGCGCTGATGGGCTCGTTCGAGCGCTTCATGGGGATCCTGATCGAGCACTACGCCGGCGAGTTCCCGCTCTGGCTCGCGCCGCTGCAGGCGCTGGTGCTGCCGGTCTCGGACCGCCATCTGGGCTATGCGCGCGAGGTCGGCGCCCAGCTCGGCGCCGCTGGGCTGCGCGCGCGCGTCGACGATCGCGGCGAGTCCGTCGGGCGCAAGATCCGCGATGCGGAGCTGGCCAAGGTCCCCTACATGCTGGTGGTCGGCGACCGCGAGGCGGACGCCGGCGCGGCCGCGCTGCGCCGCCACAAGGAGGGTGACCTCGGGACGCTGCCGCTGGGCGACATCGCCGCGCGCCTGCTGGCCGAGGCCGCCGAGCGCTGACGCGGCGAGATCGCGCGCGCAGCGGCGGGGATCCGGCTATACTCCGAGCCATTGAATACGCGTTCCCAGACTGTGCGACGCCCCGCTTGACGGCCCGTCGCACCCCCATCAGCTAGTGCCGGTTCCGAGAAGGTTCGACCGGCAGCCGCCGGAACGCGACACCACACGCATCAACGAACGCATCCGCGTTCCCGAGGTGCGCCTCATCGACGAGAACGGCCAGCAGGTCGGGATCATGAAGACGAACGAGGCCATCCGGTACGCCGAGAGCCGTGAGTTGGACCTCGTGGAGGTCGCGCCCGACGCCAAGCCGCCCGTCTGCCGGGTGCTCGACTACTCGAAGTACAAGTACGAGCAGACCCAGAAGCAGAAGGCCGCGCGCAAGCACCAGCAGCAGATCAACATCCGGGAGATCAAGTTCCGGCCGAAGATCGCGCAGCACGACTACGACACGAAGAAGGGTCACGTCGAGCGGTTCCTCAACGCCCGCGACAAGGTCAAGGTCACGATCATGTTCCGCGGCCGCGAGATGGCCCATCCCGAGCGCGGGGAGATGATCCTCAACCGGCTCGCGGAGGACCTCGGCGAGCTCGCGATCATCGAGCAGCGCCCCCAGCAGGACGGCCGCAACATGACGATGATGCTCGCGCCGCAGCGCACGGGCACCGCGGAGAAGTAGTCCCCTGGACGCCACCCTCCTGCTCTGCGACCACGCGGAGGCGGTCGGCGGCAAGCTCTACATCAACGGCGGAGGCTGGAACGTCCTGCTGCGGCCCGGCGTTCCCGTCAACGTCTCCCTCGCCATCCTCATCGAGGTGCCGTGGGACCAGGCGGGCGTGCAGCACACGCTGCGCGCCCACCTGCTGACCGAGGACGGCGACGCGGTCGAGAGCGCCCAGGGCCAGCCGCTCGTGCTGGACGGCGGCTTCGAGGTCGGGCGCCCGCCCGGCGTCAAGCCCGGCTCGACGCTCAACTCGCCGCTCGCGATCAACTTCAACGCGCTGACGCTCGAGCCCGGCGGCTACGAGTGGCGGCTCGAGGTCGACGGCGAGCTCGTCGCGCGCAAGCCGTTCCGGGTCGCCGGCGGTTAGTGGACCCGTCCGCTAGCGCCGCGCCTTGACCGTCCGCGCCGTCACGCGGACGTTGCCCGCGTCGTCGGTCGCCGTCACGCGGATCCGCACGCGCAGCTTGCGCCGTGGCCCGAGCAGCGCCGCCTTCGGGCGCAGCGTGATGCGGCGGGACTTCGCCGTGCGCGCGATCGTGCGCCGGACGAGCACCAGGTTGTAGGGCCGGCGGGCCGAGATGTGCGCGGTGGTCGCGGCACCGAGCAGCTCGACGACGAACGCCGCGGGCTCGTCCGCGCCGATCCGCGGGCGCAGCCCGCGGCGCACGTGATGCCAGCGCGGGCGCTGCGGGAGGCCGCGGATCCGCACCTTCGGCTTGCGCACGTCGCGGGCCGGGGGCCCGAGCGTCACGCGCTCGCAGCCGTCGCGGAGGTCGTCGCCGTCGGCGGCGAGCGTGTCAGTTCCCACCCCGCACACGACCGGCTCGGCGCTCCCGTCCTGCGCGCGGATCGTGTCGTCGCCGTCCCCCGCCCGCACGTCGTCGACGCCCGCGCCGGGGTCGATCGTGTCCGCGCCGGCGCCCCCGAGGATGCGCTCGGCCGCGCCGGAGCCGGTGAGCACGTCAGGACCGCGCCCGCCGACCAGGACCTCGACGTCCGCGCCGACGGCGTCGCCCTCGCCGGACTCGCCGTCGTTCGCGAGCCCGTCCAGCATCGCGGTGACCGGCGCGATCCGGCCGCCGTAGTCGATCGTGTCGGCGCCGGGGCCGCCGGCGAACGCGTCGGCGCCCGCGTCGGACGGCGCGCCCCCGTCCGGGTCGGCGGGGAGCGCCACGTCATCGCCGCCGTTGCCGGCCAGCGCATCGTCGCCGTCGCCGCCGAACAGCGCGTCGTCGCCCGCACCGCCCGTGAGCACGTCGTCGCCGGCGCCGCCCGCCAGCTCGCCGTCGAACTGCGCCGTGGCGGCCAGGACGTCCGCACCCGCCCCGCCGCGGAGCCCCTCGACGGCGGCGGCGAGGTCGTCGCCCTCGCCCGGCTCGCCGTCGCCGGCGGTGCCATCGGCGCCGAGCATCAGCGGCGCTGCGCGCGCGCCGTAGTCGGCGACGTCGAAGCCGGCTCCGCCCGCCACCGCGTCCGCGCCGTCGGGCGCTGCGCCCATCAGGTACGTCGTGCGCGCGCCGGCCGGGCCGCCCGCCAGGGCGTCGTCGCCAGGCCCGCCGTCGAGGTCGCTCTCGGCGACGCCCGCCGCCAGCCGGTCCTCGCCGCCCGCGCCGAGCAGCAGCGCGTACCCGGTCTGCTCGGACGCGTCGAGCCGGTCGTCGCCGTCGCCGCCGTCGGCCTCGAGCGAGAGCGTCCCGAGCGCCCTCGCGGTGAGCGTGTCGCCGAGGTCGCCGAGCCGGGCGACGACGGCGCCGGGGCCGGCCTCGCACGTCAGCACCGCGCCGCCCGACCCGCTGCACGACGGCTCGAGCGAGGTCACCGCGAGCCCGCCGCTCTCCTCGAACCGGATCGTCCCGGCGACGCGCGTGACGACGAGGGCGTTGGCCTCCGCCGGCGCGGCGGTGTACGTGAGCGTGGTGCCGGCGTCGTCGAGGTCGACCGTGCCCGCCCGGGCGGCGGCGGGGAGCGCGGCGAGGACGAGCGCGGCGCCGAGCGCCGCGGAACGGAGGCGGGCCATGGGCCAACCCTGCCACACGGCACGCCGCGCTGCCGGGGGTCCGGGCTAGGCTGCGGGCCGTGCGCGCGCTGCTGCTCGCGATCGCCCTGCTCGTCGCCGCGCCGGCCGTCGCGCGCGGCTCGGTCCTGGCCTACACCTGCGGCGCCGCCTACGAGAACCTGTGCCTGGCCGCGCCGGACGGCGGCAGCGCCCGGGCGCTGACGAGCGACGGCGACGCGACGGGCGCCACGAGCCACCGCTACAGCAGCCCGGCGCTCTCGCCCGACGGGCGCCGGCTCGCGTACGTGGCCGACACCGACCTGTGGATCCGCGAGCTGGCCACGGGCGCGAGGCTGCACGGCCGCGTGCAGAGCCTGCCGGCCCTGATCCGCTGGCGGCGCGACGGCCGGCGCCTCGCCGCGGCGGAGCTGGCCCTGGCCTCGTCCCGGCCCGAGGTGTGCTCCTACGCGGCCGACCTGACGGGGACGAACGAGGGCCGGTCCTGCCTCGCCGGCGGCGTCCGCAGCGGCTTCGCCTACCGCCCGGACGGCCGCATCCGGATGACCGTGGACGGCGGGACGCGGTACGGCGGTCGCACGGTGCTGTGCACGCTCGCGCCCGAGGGGGCGCCGCGCACGGGCTGCGCGGACGACGTCCGCATCGCCGATCCGGCGCTCAGCCTCGAGTCGATCGCAGCGGCTGGCCGTCCGGCTGCGGGCGGCGGGTCGCCGGGCGCTCGCCGCGCGCGGCCGCCTCCGCGTGCGCGTCCGCGTCGCCGTGACGCCGCCGGACGGTGCCGCCCGGGTGGCGCGTCGCGCGGTGCTGCTCGTGGTCTAGTCGCTATCCTGTGCGACCGCCCATGCCCAAGATGAAGTCCCACTCCGGCGCGAAGAAGCGCTTCAAGAAGACCGCGACCGGCAAGCTCCAGGCGCGCCACGCCTTCTCGAGCCACATCCTCGAGAAGAAGACGCCGAAGCGCAAGCGCGGCTTCCGCAAGGACATGGCGGTCGCCAAGGCCGACGTCAAGACGGTCACCAAGCTCCTGGGAGGCAACGGGCGATGACCCGCGTCAAGCGTTCCGTCCACGCGCGCAAGAAGCGCCGCGCGACCCTCGAGCGCGCCAAGGGCTACCGCGGCGAGGCGCACAGCTCCTACCGCCGCGCCAAGGAAGCCGTCATGAAGGCGGACTCCTACGCGTACCGCGACCGCCGCAACCGCAAGCGCGACTTCCGCCGTCTCTGGATCACCCGCATCAACGCTGCCGCGCGCCAGAACGGCCTCAGCTACGGCACGTTCATGCACGGCCTCAAGCTGGCCGGGATCGAGATCGACCGCAAGGTCCTCGCGGACATCGCCGTGCGCGACGCCGACACGTTCCGCCGATTTGCCGACGCCGCCCGCGAGGCGTTGCCGGCCTGACGGCTGTCGACACCAGACCCTCCGGGCGCCCCTTCTCCAGGACGGGCGCCCTTTTTTTGTCCCGGACCCGACCCAGATGCCCATCACCAGCCCGAACAACGAATCGCTCAAGGAGGTCCGCAAGCTCGCGGGGCGCAAGTGGCGCGACAAGACGCGCACGTTCGTCGCCGAGGGCGAGGACCTGATCGCGGCGGCCGGGGCCGCCGGCTGGGAGCCCGAGCTGCAGCTGTGCGAGGCCGGCTCCGGCCTCGCCGGCGAGGAGGTCGCCGGGCACCTGTTCAAGCAGTACTCGCAGCTGGGCTCGGGCACCCGCGCGCTCGCCGTCTACCCGCAGCGCTGGGCCGCGGCCCCCACCGGGCCGGTGTGCGTCGCGCTCTGGGGCGTGGGCGACCCGGGCAACGTCGGCACGGTGCTGCGCGCCGCGCTCGCCTTCGGCGCGGGCAGCGTCGCGCTCGGCCCGGGGACGGCCGACCCCTACGGGCACAAGGCGGTGCGCGCGTCGATGGGCGCGATCTTCGCCGTCCCCGTCGTCCGCGTCGCCAACATCGGCGAGCTGCCGGGGCACAAGGTGGCGCTCGCCGCGCGCAGCGGCCGGTCGCTCGCGGAGCTCGACGCGCCGGCGGTCACGCTCGTGGTCGGCTCCGAGCGCGACGGGCTCCCCGGCGGCGTGCTGGCGAGCTGCAACGAGACGGTCCACATCCCGATCCGGTCCGAGTCGCTCAACGCGGCGATGGCGGCGACGATCGGCCTCTACGAAGTCACTAGGGTGGCGCGCGCATGAAGGCGAAGATCGAGGAGCTCCAGGCCAGGGGGACCGCGGCGATCGCGGCCGCGGACAGCACCGCCGAGCTGGAGCAGGCGCGGATCGCCCACCTCGGGCGCAAGGCCGAGCTGCCGAACCTGCTGCGCGGCGTCGCGCAGCTCGCGCCCGAGGAGCGCGGCGCCGTCGGCCGCGCCGCCAACGAGGCCCGCAAGGCGATCGAGGCGGCGCTCGAGGCCCGCCGCGAGGTGCTCGCGCGCACGGAGCTCGACACCCGCCTGGCCGCCGACGCGATCGACGTCACGCTGCCGGGCACGCCCGTGCAGCCCGCCGGACGCCTGCACGTGATCACCGCCATGCGGCGCGAGATCGAGGACATCTTCCTCGGGCTGGGCTTCCGGGTCGCCGAGGGCCCCGAGATCGACACCGTCCATTACAACTTCGACGCGCTCAACCACACGCCGGACCACCCGTCGCGGCTGAAGAGCGACACCTTCTACACGACCGACGGCGCCGTCCTGCGGACGCACACCTCGCCGATGCAGGTGCGCGCGATGGAGCAGCACCCGCCGCCGCTCTACATCATCGTGCCCGGCCGCACCTACCGGCGCGACAACGACGCCACGCACACGCCGCAGTTCCACCAGGTCGAAGGGCTCGCGGTCGACGAGGACATCACGCTCGGCGACCTGCAGGGCACGCTGCTCGCCTTCGCCCGCGCGGTGTTCGGCGAGGACCGCAGGGTGCGCCTGCGCCCGCACTTCTTCCCGTTCACCGAGCCGAGCGTCGAGGTCGACGTCTCCTGCTTCAACTGCGAGCAGGGCTTCCTGCGCGACGGCTCGCGCTGCCACCTGTGCAAGGGCACGGGCTGGATCGAGATCCTCGGCTCCGGCATGGTCGACCCGAACGTGTTCGGCTACGTGCGCGACCACGGCTACGACCCCGAGCGGATCCAGGGCTTCGCCTTCGGCATGGGGATCGAGCGGATCGCCTTCCTCAAGCACGGGGTCAGCGACCTGCGCCTGATGTACGAGAACGACCTCCGCTTCCTGGAGCAGTTCGGATGAGGCTGCCCCTGCTGTGGCTGCACGACTACTGCGACCCCGGCCTGGAGCCGTTCGCGCTGGCCGAGCGGCTCGCGCTCACGGGGACCGAGGTCGATCGGGTGCACACGCACGGGGTGACCGCGCTCGAGCACTTCGTCGTCGGCAAGGTGCTCGAGACCGGCCGGCATCCCGACGCCGACCGGTTGAGCGTCTGCCTCGTCGACACGGGGGACGGCGAGCCGTCGCAGATCGTCTGCGGCGCGCCGAACGTCGCCGCCGGCCAGACGGTCGCGGTCGCGCGGCCGGGCGCAGTCATGCCCGACGGCACGCGGCTCAAGAAGGCCAAGCTGCGCGGGCAGGCGTCCAACGGGATGATCCTCGCCGAGGACGAGCTCGCCATCGGCACCGACCACGACGGGATCATGGTCCTCGACGACGCGCTCGCCGCCGGCACGCCGCTCGCCGACGTGCTGCCGATCGCCACCGACGTGCTCGAGCTCGAGATCACGCCGAACCGGCCCGACTGCCTCGGCGTCTACGGCGTCGCCCGCGAGGTCCACGCCGCGACCGGCGCGCCGCTCGCCCCCCCGCCGTGGTCGGACGACCCGCATCCCGCGGGGGACGCGATCCCCGGCTTCTCGGTCGACGTGCAGGTCCCCGAGCTGTGCCCGCGCTTCACGGCGCGGCTGTTCGAGGACGTGACGATCGGCCCGTCGCCGGCGTGGCTCAAGGCGCGGCTGTCCGCGGCCGGGCAGCGGCCGATCTCCAACGTCGTCGACATCACGAACTACGCGATGCTGCTCACGGGGCAGCCGATGCACGCCTTCGACGCCGACCTCGTCGCGGGCGGCACGCTCGTGGTGCGCCGCGCGCGCGACGGCGAGCGCATGACGACGCTCGACGACGCGGAGCGCACGCTCGACGCGCAGATGGTCGTGATCGACGACGCCGAGGGCCCGACGTCGATCGCCGGCGTGATGGGCGGCGCGCGCTCGGAGGTGCACGCCGGCACGACGCGCGTGCTGATGGAGGCGGCGACCTGGCACGGCCCGAACATCCAGCGCACGTCGACGCGGCTCGGCCTGCGGACCGAGGCCTCCGGGCGCTTCGAGAAGGGGCTGCAGCCCGAGCAGGGCCTGGAGGGGCAGGCCGTCGCGGCGCGGCTCATGGTCGAGCTGTGCGGCGCCCGGCCTGTGGGCGGGACGATCGACGTCGGCGGACCGGGGCCCGAACCCGTCACGCTGCGGCTGCGCGACGCCCGGACGGAGCGCCTGCTCGGGGCCCCCGTGCCGCGCGCCGACGCCGCACGGATCCTCGGCGCGCTCGGGTTCGGGACGGGCGAGGCCGACGGAGGGCTCGACGTGCGCGTGCCCGCGTGGCGGCGCGCCGACGTCCAGCGCGAGGCCGACCTGATCGAGGAGGTCGCCAGGATCTGGGGCCTGGACCGGCTGCCGGCCACGCTCCCGTCGCGCCGCGGCGCCGTGGGCCGGCTCGCGCCGGAGCAGCGGCTGCGCCGGCGCGCGGAGGACGCGCTGCTCGGCGCAGGGCTCTCCGAGGCGGTGGGCTGGAGCTTCACCTCGGCGGAGGTGGCGCGCCGCCTCGGCATCGACGCGCCGGCGGTCGTGCTCGAGAACCCGATGTCCGAGGACCAGTCGGCGATGCGCACGACGCTCGTCGGCTCGCTGCTCGATGCGCTCCGGCGGAACCGCTCGCGCGGCTTCGAGGACGTGCGGCTGTTCGAGTACGGCGCGGTCTACCACCCGCGCTCGGCGGCCGCGCGCGACGGCGGGGGCGATGACGGTGCGACCGGCAACCCGTGGTACCCCGTGTCCGACCCGGCGCTGCCGCTGGAGCGCGCGCACCTCGCCGCGCTGCTCACCGGGCGCGTCCGGCCCGCGAGCTGGGGCGATCCGGAGCCGCCGCAGACGGACTTCTACGCCGCCAAGGCGGTGCTCGCCGCGCTGCTCGACGCGCTCCGCGCCGAGTGGGACGTCGCCGCCGGGAGCGAGCAGCCGTTCCTGCACCCGCGCCGCGCGGCCACCGTGCGGATCGGCGGCAGGGCCGCCGGCTGGCTGGGCGAGCTGCACCCGTCGGTCGCGGGCGCGTGGGACCTCGAGGGCGCCGCCGGCTTCGAGCTCGACTTCGCCGCCCTGGCGCCGGCCGCCGCGGCCGTCCAGCGCTACGAGGACCTCACGTCGTTCCCGGCGATCCGCCAGGACATGGCCGTGGTCGTCGCCGGCGACGTGCCCGCGGCCCGCGTGCTCGAGGTGGTCCGCGCCGCCGGCGGCGCGCTGCTGCGCGGCGCGGAGGTGTTCGACGTCTACCGCGGCGCGCAGGTGGGCGAGGGCCGCTCGTCGCTGGCGGTCCGGCTGGAGTTCCGTGCGCCCGACCGCACGCTCACCGACGAGGAGGTGGCCCAGCGGCGCGAGAAGATCGTCGCGGCGCTCGCCGAGCAGCTCGGGGGCGAGCTGCGTGGCTAGGGTCACGGTCCTGGGCGCCAGCGGCTACGCGGGCGCGATCGCGGCGATGCTCGTGCACCGGCACCCGTTCTTCGGCCTCGCCCACGTGACGGCGCGCGGCGAGGCGGGCGCGCGGCTCGACGACGTCCACCCGCGCACGCGCGTGCCGCTCGAGCTCGAGTCCTACGACCCGGACGCGCAGTCCGACGTCGACGCCGCGCTCGTCTGCTGGCCGCACCGCGTGTCGGCGCCGGCCGTCGCCGCGCTGCGCGAGCGCGGCGTGCGCGTCGTCGACCTGTCGGCCGACTTCCGGCTGCGCGACCGCGGGATCTACGAGGACTGGTACGGCGCGCACGGCGCACCCGCGCTGTTCGGGTCGGGCGTGTACGGGCTCCCGGAGCTGCACCGCGCCGGCATCGCGGGCGCCGACCTCGTCGCCAACCCCGGCTGCTACCCGACGGCCACGCTGCTGGCCCTCGCCCCGCTGGCCCGCGCCGGGCTCATCGGCGACGTGGTGATCGACGCGAAGTCGGGCGTGTCGGGCGCGGGGCGCGAGCCGACGGCCACGACGCACTTCATCTCCGCCGACGAGAACATGACGCCGTACAAGGTCGACCGGCACCGCCACACGCCGGAGATCGAGCAGGAGCTCGCCGGTCTCGGCGCGCCGCTGACGGTCACCTTCACGCCGCACCTCGTCCCGCTCGCCCAGGGCGAGCTCGTCTCCTGCTACGTCACCCCGGCCCGCGACGTGGCCGAGCACGAGCTGACCGCGCTCTACGACGACGCGTACGCACGCGAGCCCTGGGTGGAGCTGCGGCTGGGGCCGCCCGGCGTGCTCGAGGTGCGAGACACGAACTACTGCCGCCTCTCGGTCCACCAGGACGGGCGGACCGGGCGGATCCTCGTCTTCGCCTCGATCGACAACCTGTGGAAGGGGGCGGCGTCGCAGGCCGTGCAGAACCTGAACCTGATGTTCGGCCGCGACGAGCGCGAGGGCCTGCTGTGACCTTCGCCTCGCGCTGGGTCGAGCCGCCCGCGGCGGTCACCGAGCATCCCGGCGGCGGGCTCGCCGCCGGCTTCCGCGCGGCCGGGGTGCGGGCCGGGATCAAGCCGTCGGGCGATCCGGACCTCGGCCTGCTCGTCTCCTCCGAGCCCGGCACGGTCAGCGCCGCCCGCTTCACGCGCTCCGGCGTCCTCGCCGCTCCCGTGCTGCTGTGCCAGGGCCGCTGCCGGCTCGACGGCCTCCGGGCCGTCGTCGCGAACTCCGGCAACGCGAACGCCGCCACCGGCAACCGCGGGCTGGAGGACGCGGCGCGCATGCAGGGCGCCGGCGCGATGGCCGCGGCCGTGCACGAGGACCGCGTCGCCGTCGCCTCGACCGGCGTGATCGGCGTGCCCATGCCGATGGACGGGATCCCCAAGGGGATCCTCGCCGCCCGCGGCGAGCTCGCGGACGACGGCGACGCCGCCTTCTGGCGCGCGATCGCCACCACGGACGCGTTCCCGAAGACGCTGTCGCTCGACGTGGCGCTGCCCGCCGGCACCGTGCGGATCAGCGCCCAGGCCAAGGGCGCCGGGATGATCCAGCCGGGCTTCGCCACCATGCTCTGCTTCGTGCAGACCGACGCGGCGCTCGAGGCCGAGACGGCCGACCTGCTGCTCGGCGTCTGCGTCAAGCGGTCCTTCGACCGCATCTCCGTCGACGGGCAGCTCTCCACGAACGACACGGCGATCCTCATGGCCTCCGGCGCGAGCGGCGTCATGGTCGCGCCCGAGTCCGACGACGAGGTGCGGCTGGGGGAGGCGCTCGACTACGCGCTGCGCCGCCTGGCGATGCAGATGGTGCGCGACGGCGAGGGCGCCGGGCGGACCGGCCGCGTGCACGCCCACGGGGGCGACGAGGCGACGGTCGAGCGCGTCGCGCGCGCCGTGGCCAACTCCCCGCTCGTCAAGGCGGCGCTCCACGGCGGCGACCCGAACTGGGGCCGGATCGCCCAGGCGGTCGGCGCGGCGATGCCCGGCACGGCGCCGCTGCCCTACGACATCTGGATCGAGGGCGTGCAGGTGTGCGCCGGCGGCGTGGCGATCCCGCACGACGCGGCGGCGCTGGCCGCCGCGGTCGCCGGCGACGAGGTCGAGTACGTGATCGGCCTGCCCGGCGAGGGCGCCGAGACCGAGGTCTTCTTCTCCGACCTCTCGCACGAGTACGTGCGCATCAACGCGGAGTACACGACGTGAAGCACGAGCGCAGCGGTGACGAGCCCCCCGGGCGAGGCAGGATCGGGACGCTCCTCGAGGCGCTCCCGTACATCCGGGAGTTCCACGGGCGGACGGTCGTGATCAAGTACGGCGGCGCGGCGATGGTCGATCCCGCGCTGCGCGAGGACTTCGCGCGCGACGTCGTGCTGCTCAAGTACGTCGGGATGAACCCGATCGTCGTCCACGGCGGCGGACCGGAGATCACGCGCTACATGGAGCGGCTGGACATGCCGGTCGAGTTCGTCGGCGGCCTGCGCGTGTCCGACGCCGACACCGTGGAGATCGCCAAGATGGTGCTCGTCGGCAAGGTCAACAAGGACATCGTCCTGCGCCTGGGCCGCCACGGGCAGCCGGCGGTCGGGCTGTGCGGCGACGACGGGCTGCTGTTCCGCGTCGCGACGACCGCGGGGCCCGCAGGGGAGGACATCGGCTACGTCGGCCGGATCGACCGGATCGACGTGGGCGTGATCGAGCACGTCGCCGCCGACTACATCCCGGTCATCGCGTCCGTCGGCGCCGATCGCGACGGCCGCTCGCACAACGTGAACGCCGACGAGGCCGCGGGCGCCGTGGCCCGCGCGCTGGGCGCCTACAAGGTGATCTTCCTCACCGACGTCGCCGGCTGGCTGCGCGATCCCGCCGATCCGGCGTCGGTGATCTCCGAGACGACGGCCGACGAGGTCGAGGCGGCGATGGACGGCCTGACCGGCGGCATGCGCCCGAAGCTCGAGGCGTGCCTCAACGCCATCCACGGGGGCGTCGGCTACGCGCACATCATCGACGGCCGGCTGCCGCACTCGCTCCTGCTCGAGCTGTTCACGGACGCCGGCATCGGCACCAAGGTGCGCCCCGCCCGGTGAGCGGCGCGCTGATGAACACCTACGCGCGGTACCCCGTGACGTTCGTCCGCGGGGAGGGCGCGACGCTGTGGGACGACGAGGGCACCGCCTACCTCGACTTCCTCGCCGGCATCTCGGTCTGCAACGTGGGGCACTGCCACCCGCTCGTGGTCGGCGCCGTGACCCGCCAGGCGCAGCAGCTCATCCACGTCTCCAACCTCTTCCACAACGTCCCGATGGCCACGCTCGCCGAGCGCCTGTCGGCGTGCTCGCTCGGCGGCCGCGTGTTCTTCGCCAACTCGGGCGCGGAGGCGAACGAGGCCGCGCTCAAGCTCGTGCGCAAGGCGCGGCCGGGCGGCGAGATCGTCGTGCTCCACGGTGCGTTCCACGGCCGCACCTACGGCGCGCTCTCGGCGACGCCGCAGGAGTCCAAGCAGGCGCCGTTCGCGCCGCTCGTGCCCGGGTTCGTGCCCGTCGCGGCCGACCCCGGGGCGCTCGACGCCGCGGTGCACGAGGGCACGGCCGCGGTGCTGCTCGAGCCGATCCAGGGCGAGACCGGCGTCCACGTGCTCCCCGACGAGCTGCTGCTTGCGGCGCGCGCCGCCTGCGACCGCACGGGGGCCGCGCTCGTGTTCGACGAGGTGCAGACCGGCATGGGGCGGACGGGGACGCTGTGGGCCTACGAGCAGACCCCGGTGGTGCCGGACGCGATGACCGTGGCCAAGGCGCTGGGCGGTGGGCTGCCGGTGGGGGCCCTGATCACGGGCGAGCGGCTCGCGGACGTGCTCGCCCCCGGCGACCACGGGTCGACCTTCGCCGGCGGTCCCGTGATCGCGGCCGCCGCCCACGCGGCGCTCGACGTGCTCGACGACGCGGAGCTGCTCGCGCGCGTCCGCAGCCTGGGCGAGCGGCTGCGCGAGGCGCTGCGCGAGCTGCCGGGCGTGCGGGCCGTCCGCGCCCGGGGGCTGATGGTCGCCGCGGACATCGCCGGCTCGGCCCCCGACGTCGTGCGCCGCGCGTTGCTCGAGCAGCGCCTGGTCATCAACGCGACCGGCCCCGCGACGCTCCGCTTCCTGCCGCCGCTGATCGTCGGGGAGTCCGAGGTGGACGAGGCCATCCGCCGCTTGGCAGCCGTCCTCGGTCCGTGATATATCTGGCCCCGCCGGCGCCACCTTGTGGTGGACGGCACAAGGGGTCAGTCGGACAGGAGGAGGAGTCGCCATGAGCGAGCGCAAGCCGCTGCTCCGGCAGGTCGATCCGTGGGTGTTCTATCCGTCCGCGGTCGTCTGCGTGGCGTTCGTGCTGTGGGGCGTGCTCGACAAGGGCAGCCTCGGCGATGCCGCCGACTCCGCGCTCGGGTGGGTGATCGAGACGTTCGGCTGGGTCTTCGTGCTCTCGACCCTCGGCTTCCTGGCCCTCGCCGTGTACCTGGGCGTCAGTCGGCACGGGAAGATCCGCCTGGGCCAGGACGACGAGCAGCCCGAGTTCCGCACGTCGTCGTGGGTCGCGATGATGTTCAGCGCCGGCATGGGCATCGGGCTCATGTTCTTCGGCGTCACCGAGCCGCTCTCGCACCTCGGCGCGCCGCCGAACGGCGCCGCAGCGCCGAACACGCCCGAGGCTGCGCGCGTCGCCATGGAGTACTCCTACTTCCACTGGGCCTTCCATCCGTGGGCGATCTACGCGATCGTCGGCCTCGCGCTCGCCTACTTCGTCTACCGCAAGGGCCAGCGGAACCTGATCAGCTCGGCGTTCCGGCCGCTGCTCGGGGATCGGGTCGACGGCCCGATCGGGCGCGGGATCGACTCGCTGGCGATCTTCGCGACGCTGTTCGGCAGCGCCACCTCGCTCGGCCTCGGCGCGCTGCAGATCAACGGCGGCATGGACATCCTGTGGGGCGTCGAGAACTCCAACGGCGTCGCCGTGATGATCATCGCCGTGCTCACCATCGCGTTCATCCTCTCGGCCGTCTCCGGCGTGGCGAAGGGCGTGCAGTACCTCAGCAACATCAACATGGGGCTCGCCGGCCTGCTGCTGCTGTTCCTGCTCCTGGCCGGGCCGACGATCTTCATCTTCGACACGCTCACGGAGGCGGTCGGCGGCTACCTCACCAGCATCGTCCCCAATTCGTTCGCCACCGGCGCGTTCGGCGACCGCGAGTGGCTGGGCGCGTGGACGATCTTCTACTGGGCCTGGTGGATCTCGTGGGCGCCGTTCGTCGGCACGTTCATCGCGCGCATCTCGCGCGGGCGCACGATCGGCCAGTTCGTCTTCGGCGTGCTGCTGATCCCGAGCGGCGTGAGCTTCGTCTGGTTCGCCGTGCTCGGCGGCGCGGCGATCGACCTGCAGCTCAGCGGCGCGGCCGACATCGCCGCGGCCGCCGGGCAGAGCCCCGAGCTGGGCCTGTTCACCACGCTCGAGCAGTTCGCGCTGTCGGACATCACGTCGTTCCTCGTGATCGTGCTGGTCGCGCTGTTCTTCGTCAGCGGCGCGGACGCGGCCTCGGTCGTGATGGGCATGCTCTCCTGCCGCGGCGACCTGCATCCGCCCCGCGGCGTCGTGATCCTCTGGGGCACGCTGATGGGCGCGTCGGCGTCGGTGCTCCTGCTCGCCGGCGGGCTCGATGCGCTCCAGCAGGCGGCGATCCTCGCCGCGGCGCCGTTCCTCCTGGTGATGATCGGGTTGGCGGTCAGCCTGATGAAGGCGCTGAACGCCGACACGGCGGCGGTGGAGGTGGTCACCCACACGCCTCCGCCCCCGGTGCGCGAAGGCGCGTCGATCGCCGGCGGCGGGACCGGGGTGCCCGCCAGCAGGGCGTAGGCGACCGTGATCGTGCCGGAGGGGGCGCGCGCTCTAGAGTGGGCGCGGTCCGCTCCCCCCGGCACCGTGGACCAGTTCGCCGACACCACCGCCGCGTCGCTCGCGGCCGAGCGCATGCGCGTGCTTCTGGTCGAGGACGACGACGGCGACGCGATGCTCGTCGAGGAGGAGCTCGAGTTCGGCGACGCCCAAGTGGAGCTGACGCGAATGCGCACGCTGGCCGAGGCGGTGGGCACGGGCCTCGCGGCGTTCGACTGCGTCCTGCTCGACCTCAACCTGCCCGACACCCAGGGCCTGGCCGGGCTGCGCGAGCTCCGCGCGGTCGCGCCGCAGCTCGCCGTGCTCGTCCTCACGGGGTTCGCCGACGAGCGGCGCGGCGTCGAGGCGGTCGCGGCCGGCGCCCAGGACTACCTCGTCAAGGGCACGACGAGCGGGGCGCTGTTGGCCCGCTCGCTGCGCTACGCGGTAGAGCGCCGGCGCGCGGAGCTCACCCAGCAGCAGCTCTCGATCGCGCAGCTCGAGGCGCGCGAGAACGCCCGCCTGGAGCGCGGCCTGCTGCCCGCGCCGCTCGTGCACGACCCGGCGCTCTCCCTCGCGACCCACTATCTCCCCGGCCGCCGCCGCGCGCTGCTCGGCGGCGACTTCTTCGACGCGGTGCAGGTGCCCGACGGCACCGTGCACGTGGTGATCGGCGACGTGTCGGGCCACGGCCCCGACGAGGCGGCGCTCGGCGTCTGCCTGCGGATCGCGTGGCGCACGCTCGTGATGGCGGGCGCACCGCCGGGTGAGCTGCTGGCGCACCTGCAGGAGGTGCAGCAGGTCGAGCGCCTCGCGGAGCACGTCTTCACCACGCTGTGCATGGTCTCGATCCACCCGGACCGCGCCGGTGCGGTCGTCCGGCTGGCCGGGCACCCGCCGCCGCTGCTCCTCGCCGACACCGGCGTCGCCCCGCTCGACCCGGGCCCGCCCGGCCCGCCGCTCGGCATCGTGGACGACGCCCACTGGCCGGCCTACGACGTCGCGCTGCCGGGCGACTGGTCGCTGCTGCTGTACACCGACGGGGTGATGGACGGGCGCGTCGGCGCCGGGCAGGCGCGGCTGGGAGAGGAGGGCCTGGCCGCCGTCGTCGACGCCGCGCGCTCCGCGGCCGGGGAACGGCCGGAGGAGCTCGTGCGGCTCGTGGTGGAGCGCGCGGAGGACCTCAACGCGGGCCCGCTCGCCGACGACGTCGCGCTGCTCCTCGTGGCGCGCCGCGGCACGTGAACGCCACCCGCTTCTCGGTGACGCAGGTGTTCACGGTGATCGTGGGCGCGCTGCTCGTGGTCGCCACGATCGCGCTCGTCGCCGGCGTGCTCGCCCTGCGGTCGCTGAGCGAGCGGCGCGAGCGGCTGGCCGACCGCATCGACCCGGCCAACCTCGCGGCGCTCCGGCTCTCGAACGCCCTGGTGAACCAGGAGACCGGGATCCGCGGCTACGTCCTCGCGGGCGATCCCGGCTTCCTCGAGCCGTACGAGAACGGCCGCGTCGCCGCGGCGCGGGCGCTGCGCCGGCTCGAGGCCCTCCGGGGCTACGAGCCGCTCGAGCGCGCGTACGAGGACGCGGCGCGGACGCGCCGGCTCGCCGACGCGTGGCGGGCCGAGTACGCAGAGCCGGCGATCGAGGCCATCCGCTCGGGGCGCGAGCTCCCGCCGACCCGCGTCGGCAAGGTGCGCTTCGACGCCCTGCGGGCCGCCCTGGACGCGACCCAGCGCGATCTCCAGGTCGCGCGCGCCCGCGCGCGCGAGGACCTCGACGACGCGGCGAGCTTCGTCTCGGCCATGTACGTCGGAGCGGGCGTCCTGATCCTGGTGGCGCTGCTCGCCGCGGGGCTCGTCCTGCGCCGCGTCGTCATCGCCCCCCTCTCGCGCCTCGCCGGGGACGTGCGCGCGGTCGCGGGCGGCGACTTCGGCCGGGCGGTCGGGTCGCCCGGGCCGCGCGAGCTCGCGGCGCTCGGCGACGACGTGGAGGCGATGCGCGTGCGGATCGTCGCGGAGGTCGCGGCGCTGCGCGACGCGGAGGCGGCCCTGATCGCCCGCACCGCCGAGCTCGAGCGCTCCAACCAGGAGCTCGAGCAGTTCGCCTATGTCGCCTCGCACGACCTGCAGGAGCCGCTGCGCAAGGTCGCGAGCTTCACCCAGATGCTCGAGCGCCGCTACAAGGGCCGGCTCGACGAGCGGGCCGACAGCTACATCGGCTTCGCGGTCGACGGCGCCAAGCGGATGCAGGAGCTCATCAACCACCTGCTGGAGTTCTCGCGCGTCGGCCGCGCCGGCAGGCCGCACGAGCGCGTCGAGACGGGCGAGCTGCTGGCGGGGGCCCGGGCGCGGCTCGCCGCCGTGCTCGAGGAGACGGGCGCCACGGTGGAGGCCGGGCCGCTCCCCGCCGTCTCCGGCGACCCCGGCCTCCTGACCGCGGTGTTCCAGAACCTCATCTCCAACGCCGTCAAGTTCCGCGGCGACGCCCCGCCGCACGTGCGCTTCGCGGCGGAGCGCGACGGCCCCCTCTGGCGCTTCACGTGCACGGACCAGGGCATCGGCGTCGAGGACGAGTACGCGGAGCGCATCTTCGTCATCTTCCAGCGGCTGCACACGCGCGACGCCTACGAGGGCACCGGGATCGGGCTGGCCATGTGCCGGAAGATCGTCGAGTACCACGGCGGGCGGATCTGGCTGGACCCGAGCGAGGCGGGCCGCGGCGCCCGGTTCGTCTTCACGCTGCCCGCCGATCCGGGCGAGGAGGAGTCCCGGCACGAGCCGGCCTGACCGCGTCGAGGTGATCGATGCCGCCGAAGCGCTGAGCGCTCAGCGCGCGCAGAGACGGTACTTCGCCGTGATGGTGACGCGGCCCGCGCTGGTGCCCACGACCACGCGCACCGAGGTCCGCGCGCGGCGCGCGGTCCGCAGGTCGAGGATCGCCTTGCGGCCGCGGCGCCGGCCGCGCTGACGGTGCTTGTCGACGTAGGCGCTGACCGACGTCACGCGGACGCCGGGGGCGGGCTTCGCCTTGAGGCGGTAGCGCTTGCGCTTGACGCACCGGCGAGCCGAGGGCAGCCCGACCAGACGCGCCGCGGCCGGGGAGGCGACGGGGGCGGCCGGTCCGGGCGCGCTCGCCGGCGGGGGAGGCCCGGCCGGCGTCGTGGGCGGCGCCGCCGGCGCGCCGTCGGCACCGACGGCGATCCAGTCGAAACGGGCGGTGAGCGTCGCGCCTTGGAGCGCGTTGTCGTTCGCGCCCGGCGGGAACGACGTGGTGAACCGATAGGTGCGCCGCACGCCGCCGGCCAGCGGGGCGAGCCGCAGCTGGGACAGGCCGGCGAGCATGCCGCGGTGGACGGCGACGGGCGCGGCGGGGTCGCTCACGTCGTCGATCGCCAACGTGAGCCGGCCGGCGAGCGCGGAGGCGGTGGTCGTGCCGCGGAGCGCGAGGGTGACGTCCCGGGCCGCCGAGAGCGTCACCTCGCCCGCGATCTCATCGCCCGGCCGGAGGTTCCCGGCCTGCAGGATCGCGGCTCCCGCGCGGTCGCTCTCGAGCGCCAGCGCGCCGCCGGCTGCGGTCAGCGCGAAGGCGGGCGCGCGCCTCGGCGCCGGCGCGTCGAGCGCGACGAGGATCGCGACCGCGGCGACCGCGAGCGCCAGCAGGGTGGAGAGCCCCTTCCGGGCGAGCGAGCGGCTCACAGCGACTCCGTCCCCGTGACCGGCGTCACCGTGGCGGGGAGCCCGGTCGCGTCGGTGGCGGCGGCGCTGGGCGTCCACGTCAGCACCGGGTCGCCGGCCGCCGGGATGACGGCGCCGGACGTGAGCGGACCCAGCGTCACCGTGAGCTGGACCCCTGTGGCCGACAGCGTGCCGGCGAAGGTCGCGCCGCCCGCGGTCACGTCGCGGCCGAGCTGGATCTGGCCGAGCGCCGGGACGCCGAACGTGATCAGGTCACCCGCGGCGATCGTGACCGTCACAGGCTGCGACCCGGCGCCGTCCCAACCGGCCACGAGGCTCTGCGGCCTGATCGCCTCGCTGTAGGTCAGCGTGAACGCGTCCCCGGCGTCGAGCGTGCCGGCCATCACGCCGTTGACGCCACTGACCGCGCTCGCGGCGGGTTGCGTGCCACCGGGGCGGTCGGCGACGTTGACGATCTGCTGGTTGCCCGCCCGGTCGGCGGCGACGACCCGCAGGTCCCATGTCGCGTCCCCCGCCGGGACGGCCCAGTCGCAGGCGGCCGACGCGCAGAGCGTGATCCATGACGACCCGTTGTCGGCCGAGCTCTCGATCCGCACGCTGTCGAGGCCGGAGCCGCCGTCGCCGACCGACGCCGAGAGCGGCACGGTGCCGGTGAGCAGCGGCGGGTTGAAGTTCGCGATCGCGGGCTTCGTGTTGTCGATCCGGAACGTGTACGTCGGCGTCTCCGCCTGGTTGCCGGCCCCGTCGTACACGAGGGCGCGCATGGCGTACATGCCGTCGGGGATCGCGATGAAGCCGTAGCCCGGGACGTTGAACCCCGCGGTGTTGCCGGAGCACTCGTACGGCGCCGCCGTGTCGACGCACACGTCCATCCACGGATCGCTCCCCCCGGCGCCGCGGCCCTGGAACACGACCCGGTCGACGTTGCTCCCGCCTGCGTCACCGGCGTCGACGCGCATGGTGAGCACGCCGCTCTGGTTGGGCTGCGGCTGTGCGAGCACGGACGTCGTCGGCGGGCTGTTGTCGACCTGGCGGCTGCCCAGCTTGACCGGGGTCGCGCTGTTGCCCAGCGCGTCGGCCGCCGAGGCGCGCAGGTCGAAGGCGCCGTTCGCGAGGCCCGTCGTGCTCCAGGCGCAGCTGCCGGAGCTCGACCTCCGGCAGATCTCGACCCACGCGTCGGTGCCGGCCGGGCTGTACTCCAGCCGGATCCCGTTCGGGGCGACGCCGACGCCGGCGTCGGCGGCGCTCACGGAGAGCGAGACCGTGCCGTGGACGGCGGTCGCGTGGGTGAAGCCCAGGCTCGGCGCCGTGTTGTCGATCTGCCGCGCGACGATCTGCGAGGCCCGCTCGTAGCCCGCTGCGTCGCGCGCGGTGGCGCGGATGGTCCGCAGGCCGTCGTGCCCCGAGGTGTTCCAGTCGCAGCCGTAGGGCGCGGTGGTGTCCGTGCAGATCGGCGTCCACGGGCCGCCGCTCAGCTGGTGCTCGAACCGCACCTCGCCGATGCCGCGGGCGGAGGTCGCCGCCGCGCTCAGCGCGATCGTGCCCATGCGCGGCGTGCCGGGGTCGTCCAGCGTCACGGCGACGGTGTTGAAGTCCGCTGCGGTCGTGAACGTGGTCTCCGGGTTCGCGGAGGCGGCGACGAACGTGGCGTGCGTCGGTCGTGCGCCGACGGGCACGAGGACGAGCACGGCGAGCACGAGCAGGCGCTTCACGCCGGCTCCCCCTGCGCGGCGGCCTCGCGCCACAGGCCGGCGATCGCCCCGAAGGCGACCGCGAGCGCGGGCAGGCCCACGACGAGCAGCCGCACGCGGCGATCCGAGAGGGCGGCGAGGCCATAGCCGACCCACGGCACGCCGGCGACGACGCGGGCCTGGTTCGGCCTGCCGAGCGTGAACGTCCACGGGTCGGCGGCCGGGTTCGCGTCGCCGCGGGTGCGGAACACGCGCCGGCCCTGCTCGTCGCGTGCGATCGATGCGATCCGGTGGGTCACGAGGCCGCTGGGACCGGCGCCGGCCGGCGGCCGGTAGGTGATCACGTCTCCGACCCGCAGCTCGGCGACGGGCACGACTTCGTCGATCACGACCGACCCACGGTCATAGGTCCCCGACATCGAGCCGCTGACGATCACGTAGCGCTGGTAGCCGACCAGCGACGGCACGACGAGGGCGAGGCCGATCAGCACACCGACGGCGAGCAGCATGGTGGTACCGAAATGGAGCAGGCGACGCACGGACGGCCTCGATCGCGGTCAGGCGGCGGCCCAGGTGAAGACGACCTCAGATGAGTCGCCCTGGTACTCGTTGCCGGCAGAGCCGTCGAGGCCGACGTCGAAGCGGAAGCGGTGCTGCTCGTCGCCGGCGAACTGGCCGAGCGCCTCGGCGTGGTCCATGTCCGAGAGCGCGCCGGAGTACACGACGTCGCCGTCGAGTGGGCCGCATGCGGGGGCGTCGCCGGCGGCGAACTCGCCGCAGTCGCGCACGACGAGGCTCAGCTTCTCGCTGAGCGGGTTCGCCGTATCCGAGTCGTCCGGCGCGCCGCGGCTCAGGGTGAACGCGCCCGCGAGTGAGCCCGTGTTGGCGATGTCGACGGTGCCGCCGACCGGCGTCTCGCCCGGGCGGAGGCCGCCGGCGATGAGGATCGCCGCATCCTCGCGGCTGTTCGACATCGTCAGGGTGCCGGTGCTGAAGGTGTTGGCGGGGTTCGCCGCAGTGGCGGTGAAGTCGGCGCCCGAGGCGACGGTCAGGCCGCAGGCGCCGACCACGGTGGCCAGCGCGGCGAGCGTGCGCCGGGGACGGTGGATCATGTAGGCGATGCGGGACATGCGGCTCTCCTTGCCGGGTCGGGGACGCCCTGGGGAGGGCGATCCTGTGTGTGGACATCCGCGTCCACGTCCGGCGGCTGAGCCGTCTCCGTCCTGGAGACCTCTGGCTTTGCGTCCCCGCCTCACGACGGGTTTGCCTCACTTGCGGTGCTCCGATTATCGGCGCGAAGCTGCGTCACCTGAATGTGGTGGGTGGCGCGGTGACCTGCAGATCCCGTCTCGTATGCTGGCGCGGCACATGACCGACCAGCCACGTGATCCCGCCACCGAAGTCCATCGCGTCGCCGATCCGTCCTCGACGCGCGTCGCCTCCTACCTCGCGAACCGCGACGAGGTGTCGCGGGTCCTGCTGCTCTACTCGGGCGGCCTCGACACGAGCGTGATGCTCAAGTGGATCCAGGACGAGTACGAGGCGGAGGTCGTCGCGCTCACGGTCAACCTGGGGCAGCCCGGGGAGGACTACGAGGTGGTCAAGGGCAAGGCGATGCGGCTCGGCGCGCTCGACTGCCACGTGGTCGACGCGCGCGAGGAGTTCGCGGCGGAGTACGTGCTGCCCGCGATCAAGGCGAACGCCGACTACGGCGACGGCTACCCGCTGTTCACGGCGCTCGGCCGGCCGCTGATCGCCAAGCTCGCCGTCGAGTACGCGCGCCGGACGGGCTGCGACACGATCGCCCACGGCTGCACCGGCAAGGGCAACGACCAGGTGCGGATCGAGGGCACGGTCGCCACGCTCGCGCCCGAGCTCAAGGTGATCGCCCCGGTGCGCTCCTGGGCGATGGGCCGCGACGAGGAGATCGCCTACGCCCGCAAGCACGGCATCCCCGTCAAGGGCGGCACGGAGACCGCGCCGTACTCGATCGACGACAACCTCTGGGGCCGCTCGTCGGAGGGCAAGTGGATCGAGGACCTCTCGCACGCGCCCGACGACGACGTGTTCCAGCTCGTCACCCGGCCCGAGCTCGCGCCCGACGAGGCGCAGGTCGTCGAGGTGGAGTTCGAGGCCGGCGCGCCGGTGGCGCTCGACGGCGAGCGGCTGGGGCTGGTGGACCTGATCGAGCGCGCCGCCGAGATCGGCATGCGCCACGGCGTCGGCATCGTCGACCACATCGAGGACCGGATCGTGGGCCTCAAGGTGCGCGACATCTACGAGGTGCCCGCCGCCGCGATCCTGCTCAAGGCGCACCGGGAGCTCGAGCGCCTCGTCGGCACGATCCACCAGAACCAGTTCAAGCCCGAGCTGGACCGCAAGTGGGCCTACCTCGTCTACGCCGGGCTCTGGTGGGAGCCGCTGCGCGAGGACATCGAGGCCTACACCGAGCATGTCAACACGCGCGTGACCGGCAAGATCGGGCTCAAGCTGTACAAGGGGAGCGTCCGCGTGGTGACGCGGGAGAGCGCGAACGCCGTCTACGACGCGCAGCTGGCGACGTTCGCCGACTCGGGCGGGCTGTTCTCCCAGCAGGCGTCGCCGGGGTTCATCGAGCTGTGGTCGCTGCAGTCGCGCATGGCGCGGCGCCTGCGCGAGCGCGCCGACGGGTAGGCTCGGACCATGGCTTACAAGGTCCTCGGCATGGCGGTGTGGAAGGGCGCGAAGTGGTTCCTGCGCCGCAAGTACGGCGCGGCGATGGCGCCGAAGGGCGTGCTCGCGGGCGGGCTGCTCGTCGCGATCGTCGGCATCGTGCTGGCGACGCGGCAGCGGCTCGGCGACGACTGACGAGCGGGGTCGGCTCCGCACGCACCTGACTCCGGTGTGTGCGGGCGCGGACCTGTGGCGCCGCCGGATCGTCTGATTGCATCCGGCACGTGGATCCGTCGTCGTCCGTACCCGCCCTCGAGGGCCTCTTGGTGGAGGCCGTCGAGTGGCTTCCGTCGGGCTCGGACGCCGGGCTGGTGCGCGTCCGCGGGCGCTGGACCGACCTCGCCCGGCGCGAGCCCGACCTGCCCGGCCTGGGGTTGCGCCGGGGTGAGGAGCAGCGCCGCTTCGAGTCGCTGCCCGACGCCCGCTTCGGCCGCGACCCGGCCCTCTGGCGCGCGACCTTCCTCGTCCCCGCCGCGCTCATGGAGCCGGCGCCGGATGAGCTCTGGCTGACCTGGGAGAGCGGCGCGCGCGCTGGGCTGCCCGCGCCCGCGGCGACCTTCCAGCCGCCCACGGCCCCGCCCACCGCACCGGCGGCCCCCGAGCGAGGGGGCGAGGTCATCGACCGCGCGGTCCTCGCCGAGCACCGCGCGCGCCGCGCCGAGGTGGCGGAGCGCGCGCAGGCCCAGCGGGCGGCGGAGGCGCTCAAGGCCGTCGAGGTGCTCGAGCTGCGCAGCGCGGAGCTCGAGCGGCGGCTGGAGCAGCTGCAGGCGGCGGCGGTTGCGGCCGACGCGCCGGCGTCCGGAGCCGCGGCGTCGCCTGCGCCCGGCGGGGCGGCGGAGGCCGAGCTCGCGGCGGCGCCGGCGCACGGCGCGCCCGCGGAGCTGCCGGACACGCCTGCGCCCGACGGCGCCGTGGAGGCGCCGGCTGCGCCTGACGCGGCGGCAGAGCCGCAGGCCACGCCCGCGGGGTCCCCTGCGCCCGACGGCGCGGTGGGGGCGCAGGCTGCGCTCGTGCCGGAGGCGGCCGCGGGAACGCAGGCTGCGATAGCGCCGGAGGCGGTCGCGGCAACGCAGGCGGCGCTCGCGCCCGGGGCGGCCGTGGCTGCGCCGCCGCCTGTCGATCGGCCGCCCGGCGGGGAGGCCGCGGCGCCGTCCTCGGCCGCGCTCGGCGCGGCCGTCGCGACGGTCAAGCGGCTCCGCGGCGAGCTCGGCGAGCAGCGCCAGCGGCTCCGCAGGAGCGAGCTGCTGCGCGCGGCCGACGCGGTCGCGCTGGCGTCCCTGCGCGAGCAGGCCGGGCGGGTGGCCGCGCTCGAGGCGCAGCTGGCCGCCGGGGAGCGCGCGCTGTCCGCGGCGGTCGACGCCGCCGAGGCGGCCGCGGCCGACGCGCTCGCCGTCCGCGAGCAGGCGGCGGAGCAGGTCTCGCTCGCGCGGCAGCGCGCGGCGGCCGACGCCGCGGCCGTGCGCGAGCAGACCGCGGCGGAGCTGGCGGTCGCGAGCGAGCGGATGGCCGCCGCCGACGCCGCGGTCGCCGAGGCGCGCGGGGAGCGCGAGGTCGCCGCGCGCGACCTCGCGACCGAGCGCATGGCGCACGCCGACACGCAGGAGCGGCTCGCCGCGCGCGAGCGCGAGCTGGAGGCGATGACCGTCGAGCTCGCCGGCCTGCGCGCCGAGCTCGAGCACGTGCGCCGTGACGCCGCCGGCCGCGCGGCCGACCTCGATCGCCGTCTCGCCGAGCTCGACACCGCGCTGAGCGCCGAGCGCCGCGCGCACAGCGGGACCGCGGCCGCGCTGGAGACCGCCCGCGCCGGGCTCGCGCACGCCGAGGCGGCCAACCGCGCCGAGTCGGTCGCCCGTGCGGCGCTCGACGAGGAGATCGACCGGGAGCGGCTGGCGCGCGACACGCTCGCCGCCGCGCTCGACGCCGGCCTCGCCGCGGAGGGCGAGCTGCGCGCCGCGCTCGAGGCCGAGCGGGCGTCGCGGGCCGAGCTGGCGGGGCAGCTCGAGGCCGAGCGGGCGGACCTGGCTCGGCAGCTCGAGGCCGAGCGGGCGTCCCGGGTGGACCGGGCGGGGCAGCTCGAGGCCGAGCGGGCCGCATACGCGGCGCTGCAGTCCCAGCTCGTGGACGAGCAGGCCTCTTCCGCCGAGCTGCGGGCGCAGCTCGCGTCGGCCCAGGCCGATCAGGCCGAGCTCGGCGCCCAGCTCGCCGATGCCCGCGCGCTGCAGGCGGAGCTGCGCGGGCAGCTGGAGCAGGCGCAGGCGCTCCAGACGGAGCTGGCACTGAGCCGGGAGGAGACGCGCGCAGAGCTGCGCGCGCTGCAGGACGAGGCCGTCGCGCTGCGGGCCGAGCTCGAACGCGGCCGCGCAACCGCGACGGAGGAGGCGGGCGGCCTGCTCGCCCGCATCGCGGATCTCGAGCGCGCCGCCGACGCGGACCTCTCCCGGCGCGCGGACGAGCAGGCGGCCGCGTCGGCCGCGGCGGCCCGTCCGGCCGAGGGCGAGCGCAGCGCGGTCACGGCGAGCCTCGACGCCGCGGCGGCTGCGCTCCGCGCCCGAGCACCCGACCCCGCGCCGTCCCCGGAGGCGGAGCCGCCCCCTGCCGGCGTCGTGGCGGAGCCACCGGCCGCGGAGGTCGTCGAGCCGCCGGTCGCGGAGCCGTCCGCCGCCCCGGAGCCCGCGGCCGCGGCGCCGGCGGCCTCGGCAGCGCCGCCCGTCGTCCCGCGGCCGACCGCCGCGCCGGTCCGCCCGCGGATCGTCACCGAGGCCGGCCATCCCGCCCGCGCGGACGTCGTCGGATCCTCCAGGCGCGACTACCCCTGGCTCCGCGGCGCGCTCGTGAAGCTCGCGCACGACGACCCCCGCGCGGCGGCCACGCTCCTCCTCGGGCTCGTCCCCGCCCAGCACGCGGTCCTCGCCGAGCCCATCGACTACGACCTGACGATCCGCGGGACGGGCACGTACGCCGTGAACGTCCGCGACGACAGCGCGGTCGCCCTGCCGCTCGACGCACCCCGCCCGCGCCGCCACGCCGCGTTCCATCTCGCCGCGGACGTCGTCACGCTCACCGAGCTGCTCGCGGGCGTGGAGAAGCGCATGGGCCGGTGGTTCGGCCCGGTGAAGGTCCACGGCCCGCGCCGCCGCGCCGAGCAGGTGCGCGCGGCGCTCGCGGCGGCCGACCTCGACCTCGCCGCCGCCGCCCGCGCAGGCGCCGCGCTCGACCCCGATCTGGTCTTCCGCTCCCTCGCCTACGCGATCCACCCCGCCTGGACCCGCGGCCACCGCTTCAGCGTCCTCCAGGAGCTCGCCGACCCGGCGCTCCACAGCTGGCGGATCACCGTCGCCGACGGCGCGCCGGTCGCCGTCGACCGCAACGCGTCACCCGTTGGCGCGGATGCCGTCGTGACCCTGACCCGCGCCGCGTTCGCGCACCTCCTGAAGGCCGAGCCGGCGCCCTCCGGCGCCCGCCCGGCGATCCGCGGCGACCGCGCCGCAGTCGCCACGCTGAAGGCCTGGACGGACCGCGCCCAGGGCCGCCTGCCCTGATTTCCCGCAGCGTGCGGGGAGGACCCGGCGCCGACCGCGGCGCCGTCCGATCGGGCATCTAGCCTTCCCCACCCGTGAGCACGCCGCCCGTCGCCCATCTGCACGTCCACTCCGAGTACTCGCTGCTCGACGGCGCGTGCAAGATCGACAAGCTCGCCGCCCGCGCGGCGGAGTTCGGCCAGCCCGCCCTCGGGCTCACCGACCACGGCGTGATGAACGGCTCGGTCGAGCTGTTCAAGGCCTGCCGGAAGCACGGCGTCAAGCCGATCCTGGGCCTCGAGGCGTACTTCGTCGACGACCACACGCTCCGCGAGGGCAAGCCCGAGCGCAACCACCTGACGCTGCTGGCGCGGGACGACGAGGGCTTCCAGAACCTCACCAAGCTGTCGAGCGCCGGCTTCCTGCACGGCCTGCACCGCGGCAAGCCGGGGGTCGACCTGGGGCTGCTCGAGCGCTACGGCAAGGGCGTCATCGCGCTCTCGGGCTGCCTCGCCTCCCGCTCCAGCCGCCGGATCGTCGAGGGCCGTCTGGAGGACGCCCGCGCGCACCTCGACGACCTCGTGCACGTCTTCGGCCCGGAGAACGTCTACTTCGAGGTCCAGCGCAACGGGATCGCCGAGCAGGAGCAGGTCAACGAGGCGATCGTGAGGTTCGCGCGCGAGATGGGCCGCCCGCTGGTCGCGACCGCCGACGTGCACTACCTGCGCCGCGAGGACTTCCACCATCACGCCGCGCTGCTGTGCGTGCAGACGAAGTCGACGCTGGCGCAGCCGAAGATGTCCTTCGACACCAACGAGTTCTACCTCAAGAGCTCGGAGGAGATGGCGCAGTCGTTCGCCGACCTCCCGGAGGCGCTCGCGTCGACGGTGGAGATCGCGGAGCGCTGCGGGGTGTCGATCGAGCTCGGCGGCCAGCTCATCCCGAGCTTCGAGACGCCGAACGGCGAGTCCGAGGGCGAGCACCTGCGGTCGCTGGTCGCCGACGGCCTGCGCCTGCGCTACGGCGACCCGGTCCCGGCGGCGGCGCGCGAGCGCGCCGACATGGAGCTGGGCGTGATCGACAAGATGGGCTTCAACGCCTACTTCCTGATCGTCCACGACTTCGTCGCCTACGCGAAGGACAACGGCATCGCGGTCGGCCCGGGCCGCGGCTCTGCGGCCGGCTCGATCGTCGCCTACTGCCTGGCCATCACCGACGTCGACCCGCTTCGCTACGACCTGCTGTTCGAGCGCTTCCTGAACGCCGAGCGCGTGTCGATGCCGGACATCGACATCGACTTCTCGGTGCGCGGCCGGGAGCGCGTGATCCGCTACGTGACGGACAAGTACGGCGCCGACCGCGTCGCCCAGATCATCACGTTCGGCAAGATGTTCCCCCGTGCGGCGACGCGCGACGCCGCGCGCGTGCTCGGCCACGAGTACGCCATCGGGGACCGGCTGGCGAAGCTGATCCCGGACCCGCAGCAGGGACGCCCGCCGAGCTTCTCGGAGTGCCTCGCGCCGGGTCAGGAGCTCGCGAACGAGGTCGCCAAGGACCCGATCGCGAAGCAGATCGTCGACGTCGCGCAGGGGCTCGAGGGGATCGTCCGCAACGCGTCGATCCACGCCGCCGCGGTCGTGATCTCCGACCGCGACCTGACCGACATCGTCCCGCTCCAGCTGGCCGACGCCGGCGTGGGGGAGGACGGCGCGAAGGTCTACCGCACGGTCACCCAGTACTCGATGAAGCCGATCGAGGAGATCGGCCTGCTCAAGATGGACTTCCTGGGCCTGCGCAACCTCGACGTGATCGAGGACGCGCTGGACATCGTCGAGCGCTCGACCGGCGCCCGCCCGGACATGACGACGCTGCCGCTCGACGACGAGAAGACCTACGCGATGATGGCGGCCGGCGACGCCGTCGGGGTGTTCCAGTTCGAGTCCGAGGGCATGCGCGAGGCGCTCAAGAAGGTCCAGCCGACCGAGTTCGAGGACCTCGTCGCGCTCGTGGCGCTCTACCGCCCCGGGGCCATGGACCAGATCCCGACGTACGCGCGGGGCAAGCGCAACCCGGAGTCGATCAGCTTCATCGACGACCGCCTGCGCCCGATCACGCAGTCGACGAAGGGCGTGATCCTCTACCAGGAGCAGGCGATGCAGATCGCCAAGAGCCTGGCGGGGTTCAGCGGCCCGAAGGCGGACGATCTCCGCAAGGCGATCGGCAAGAAGAACCGCGAGGCGATGGCCAAGCTGCAGCCGGAGTTCGTCGAGGGCTGCCGCGCCTCGGGCACGGCCCCGGACGTGATCGAGACGCTGTGGGCGACGAACGAGCGCTCGGCCGACTACTCGTTCAACAAGTCCCATGCCGCCTGCTACGCGCTGATCTCCTACCGGACGGCGTGGCTCAAGGCGAACTACCCGGCCGAGTACATGGCCGCCCTGATCTCGTCGGTGATGGACACCAAGGACAAGGTCCCGTTCTTCGTCAACCAGGCGGAGAGCATGGGGATCGAGATCCTGCCGCCCGACGTGAACCTCTCCGACCACGAGTTCGTCGTCGTGGAGGGCAACATCCGCTTCGGGCTCGACGCCGTCAAGGGCGTCGGCTACGCCGCCGTCGAGGCGATCAAGGCCGCCCGCGAGGACGGCGGGCCGTTCACGTCGCTGTGGGAGTTCTGCGAGCGTGTCGACGGCCGCGCGGTGAACAAGAAGGCGATCGAGGCGCTGATCAAGTGCGGCGCCTTCGGCTCCACGGGCGCGACGCGGCGCGGGATGCTCGAGGTGCTCGAGTCGGCCCAGGCCGCCGGCCAGAAGGCCCAGCTCGACGCGCAGATCGGCCAGGGCTCGATCTTCGACCTGGTTGATGCGGTCCCGCCCGCCCAGGACGACGGCTCGCCTGGGCGCTTCACCGGCCCGACGCACCCGCCGATCCCGATCGAGGAGTTCGGCAAGCCGGAGCTGCTGGCGGCCGAGAAGGAGTCGATCGGCATCTTCATCACCGACCACCCGCTCAAGCGGGTGCGCGACGCGCTGCGCGTCAAGGGCGACACGACGTGCGCCGAGGTGCCCGACCGCCGCGACGGCGAGTGGGTCAAGGTCGGCGGCATGATCGCCGCGGTCAAGAAGATCAAGACCCGGTCGGGCTCGACCGTGATGTTCGCGACGCTCGACGACCTCGACGCCCAGGTGGAGCTGCTCATCTTCGAGAAGGTCATCGTGGCGGCCGAGGACATCCTCAGGCAGGACGAGATCGTCATGGTCCGCGGCACCGTGGACAAGGGCGAGAACGGCAAGATCTGCGTGAAGGTCGCCGACGTCAGCACCTTCAAGCCGTCGGACGCCGAGGTCGAGCGCGCCAAGGACCAGGCGGCCGCCCTCGCGGCGGCGCGCGCGCCGCGCCCGCTGTGCCTGCGCGTCGACGCCGGCCGGCTGCCGGCGACCGTGATCGACGAGCTCAAGCGCGTCTTCGAGGACTTCCCCGGGGAGTCCGAGGTCGTGCTCGAGGTCCACACGCGCACGGGCCTGCGCCGGCTCCGCTTCGGCAGCGAGTTCAAGGTGGCCGGGCGCAACGCGGCGCTCAAGGCCGAGCTGGACCGCGTGCTCGGCGGCGCGGTCCTGCGCGGCGAGCCCCAGCCCGCCTGAGTCAGCCGCGCGACGCGCGCCGCTTGCGGGCGGCGAGCCCCTGCTTGCGCAGCTCGAACGCCCAGTCGAGATCCTGGCGGTCGAGTCCCTTGCCCTGGTGCCCGGGCCCCTCGAGCACGCACGGCATGCCCTCGAAGCGCGGCTCGGACAGGAACGCGGCCATGCCGCGCTTCCCGATCTCGCCGTCGCCGAGGTTCACGTGGCGGTCGCGGTTGGCCCCGAGCGGCGCCACCGAGTCGTTCACGTGGATCGAGCCGAGCCGGCCGAGGCCGACGATCCGGTCGAACTCGTCGAGCACCGCGGCCAGGTCGTCGGCGGTCCGGATGTCGTAGCCCGAGGCGAGCAGGTGGCAGGAGTCCAGGCAGACGCCGAGCCGCTCGTCCCCGCCGGCGACCTCGATCAGCCGCGCCAGCTCCTCGAACGAGCGGCCCAGCGTGCCGCCCGCCCCGGCGGTGTCCTCGAGGTGCAGCGGGCAGTCCTCGCTCTCCGCGAGGGCGGCGGCGATCACCTTGCCGGCCCGCTCGATCGCCTTGTCGACCGCGCCCCCGGCCTTGAGCGCCGACCCCGGATGGAGCACGACGCAGTGCGCCTTCAGCGCCGCGCCCGCCCGGAGCGAGCTGGTCAGCGACGCGTGCGACTTGTCGAGGATCTCCCGGTCCTCCGAGGCGCAGTTGAGCAGGTAGACGGCGTGGATCAGGAGCGTCTCGATCCTGCCCCGGCCGGAGGCCTCGTCACCGCTCGGCCCGGAGGCGGCGAGCGCGGCGTGGTAGGCCTCGACCTCCTCGGCGGAGTACTCGCGCGGCTTCCACTGGCGCGGGTTCTGGCTGAAGATCTGGATCGACCGCGCGCCGAGCGCGGCGCCGCGCTCGACGGCCATCGCCGGACCGCCGCTGGGGGAGACATGGGCACCGATCAGCATGAGGCCGGCGGTTCTAGCATGCTCGGCCATGCGCGTCCGCTTCGCACCGTCGCCGACCGGCGCCCTCCACATCGGGGGCGCCCGCACCGCGCTCTATAATTGGCTGCTCGCGCGCGGGGCCGGCGGGCAGCTCGTGCTGCGCATCGAGGACACCGATCGCGAGCGCTCCACGCCGGAGAACGTCGAGCAGATCTTCGAGGCGCTGCGGTGGCTCGAGCTCGACTGGGACGGCGACCCCGTGTTCCAGTCCCAGCGCGCGGACCGTCACGCCGAGGCGGTCGAGCGGCTGCTGGCGGACGGGCACGCGTACCGCTCCACCGCAGGCCCCGACGACGTGCGCGCCTACAAGGAGGCGCACGGGCACCGCGGCTTCCGCGGCGCCGACGAGGGCACCGGGGCCGTCCGCCTGCGCGTGCCCGACGAGGGCACGACCACCGTCGTGGACGTCGTGCGGGGGGAGACCGCGTTCGAGAACGCGCTCCAGGACGACCTCGTGATCGCCCGTGCCGACGGCACGCCGGTCTACCACCTGGCCGTGGTCGTCGACGACGCCGACGCCGGCATCACGCACGTCGTCCGCGGCGCCGACCACTACTCCAACACGCCCAAGCACGCCCTGATCCAGCAGGCGCTCGGGTTCGACACCCCCGTCTACGCGCACCTGCCGCTGCTCCACGGGCCCGACGGCAAGAAGCTCTCCAAGCGCCACGGCGCCGCCTCCGTGCAGGAGCTGCGCGACGGCGGCTACCTGCCCGAGGCGGTTCGCAACTACCTCGCGCTGCTCGGCTGGGGCTATGACGAGGAGACGGAGTTCTTCACGACCGAGGAGCTGCAGCGCCTCTTCTCGCTCGAGCGGGTCTCGAAGTCGCCGGCGGTGTTCGAGGAGCAGAAGCTGCGCTGGATGAACGGCCGCTACGTGCGCGAGCTCTCCGTCGACGACCTGACGGCCCGGCTCGAGGCGCTGACCGGGCGGCCCGGGCTGCGCGACGCCGTCGCCGTGACCCAGGAGAAGATCTCCACGCTCGACGAGTTCTGGCCTCTGGCGCGGGCGTTCTTCGACGATCCCGCCGACGACCCGGCGGCGCGGGAGAAGTTCCTGCTCCCGCAAGCGGGCGCGGAGGCGCTCACGACGGTGCGCGGCGCACTCGCCGACGTGCCGGGCCCGTGGACGCCGGAGCGCGTCGAGCCCGCCCTGCGCGAGGCGGTCGAGCGCTCCGGCATGAAGGCCAAGCAGGTGTTCCAGCCGCTGCGCGTCGCCCTGACGGGCACGACGATCTCGCCCGGGATCTTCGAGACGGTCGCCCTGGTGGGCCGCGATCGCGCCCTGGAGCGGATCGACGCCGCGCTCGCGCTCCGCCGCGACGCCTGATAGACCACATGATCGGGGATGGTCCGCTCAATGAGCCATCGCCGGATGCCGATAGGCAAAGGAGGGCGCACGGAAGCGCCTGACCACGATCCTCCAGGATCGCCACCAAGTGTCCGATGAAGAGCTCATGACGCCGTCCCTCTCCGCTGCCAAGCCCCCGACCCAGCGTCGGTCCGGCAACGCCCGTCCGGGCGAGCCGTACGCGCTGGTCGGGCCCCCGCGCAACGAGGGGCACGGCAAGCGCCTGACCGCGGCCTTCGAGGCGCTCGAGCGCTTCCCCGCACTCGCCGAGTCGCGCAACCGCGTGCTCGCCCTCGTCTCCGAGGAGCGCCCGTCGACCGGCGACGTCGTCCAGGCGATCGAGTCCGACGTGGCGCTCGTGATCGCCGTCCTGCGCCTCGCCAACAACGCCGAGGGCGTGCGCCGCGGCGCGGTCGAGAGCATCGTCACCGCCGTCGAGGTGCTGTCGCCGGAGGCCGTCCAGGGGCTCGTCGCGAGCACCGAGACGTTCGAGTTCTTCGAGCGCGGCAAGACGTGGGACGCGGCCCCGGAGCGCTTCCGCCTGCACGCCGTCTCGGTCCAGCGCGCGGCCGACCGGCTCGCCGCCGCCGCCAGCTACGCCCACCGCGACCGGCTGCTCGTCACGGCGCTGCTGCACGACGTCGGCAAGCTCGTGCTCATGCACGCCTACCCGGGCTATCCCAAGCAGGTCCACGGCCCGGCCCGCACCCCCGAGGAGCGCCTGCACTACGAGCGCCGCGAGCTGGGCGTCGACCACGCGCTGGTCGGCGGCGTGCTCGCCCGCCGCTGGAACCTGCCGCGCACCATCGCCTCCGCGATCGAGCGCCACCACTCCGACGACGCGCAGGGCGACGCCGCCTTCGTCCGCCTCGCGGACATGCTCGCGCACTACTCGCTCGGGCTGCCGGTCTCCTCGACCGAGTTGCTCCGCGCCGCCCGCGCCGTCGGCTTCGGCCCGGCCGAGCTGCGCGCGGTGCTCTACGACCTGCCGTACCCGAGCAACGCCCGCCCGCGCGCCGTCGAGCCGTGCCCGCTCTCCACGCGCGAGCTCGAGGTCCTCAAGCGCCTCGCCCAGGGCATGGTCTACAAGCAGATCGCGCACGAGCTCTCGCTCTCCACCAGCACGGTGCGCACGCACCTGCACAACATCTACGGCAAGCTCGGCGCCGTCGACCGCGCCCAGGCGGTCCTCTACGCCACCGAGCGCGGCTGGCTGTAGCCGGCCAGGCGCCACGCCGCGACGGCGAGCCCGACGCCGGCGGCGTCGATCGCCCAGTCGACCGGCGAGGCCACGCGCCCGTCCACGAACGACTGGTGCAGCTCGTCGGTCGCCGCGTAGGCCAGCGCGATCGCGCAGGCCGCCACCGCCGCGCGCGGGGTCCCGCCCAGCGCGCGCAGCCACAGCCACCACAGCAGGCCGAATTCGGCCATGTGGGCGAGCTTGCGCAGCACCGTGTCCCACCCGCCGAGCCCGGAGTTCAGATCCGACTGGGCCGACAGGGCGAAGATCACGCACATCAGCGCGACGGGCGGGATGAAGCGCCAAGCGGTCCTCAGGACCTCGTAGGATCGCACGGAACGCATGCTCTCGATCACCACGAAGTCCCCCTACGCGCTGCGCGCGCTGAGCGAGCTGGCGCGGATGGGCGCCGAGGCGCCCGTCCCGATCGGGGAGCTCGCCCGGCGCCGTGAGATCCCGGTCCAGTTCCTCGAGCAGCTGTTCGCCGTGCTCCGCCGCGCCGGCTTCCTGAAGTCCCAGCGCGGGGTCAAGGGCGGCTACTCGTTCGCCCGCGATCCGTCCGAGATCACGGTGCTCGAGCTGGTCGAGCTGCTCGACGGTCCGCTCGGCAACGGCGCG
This sequence comes from uncultured Solirubrobacteraceae bacterium, assembly GCA_963827335.1. Lineage (GTDB taxonomy): Bacteria > Actinomycetota > Thermoleophilia > Solirubrobacterales > Solirubrobacteraceae > DASQMT01. The sequence continues at coordinate 100,399 of CAWHAP010000012.1, read as the reverse complement.
GAGGCCATCTTCGCCGAGGCCGCTGCCGCGGCCCGCGCCGTGCTGGCCACGACGACGGTGGCCGACGTCGTCGAGCAGGAGAACCGCGAGGCCGGCGCGAGCATGTACTACATCTGATGTCTGGGGCGCCCGAACACCGTCTAGAGCCGACGGGCCCTAGGCGTCAATCAGACATCGACGAGGTGCGCACACGCTCACCGGCACCCGCGAGGCGACGGCCGTGGAAGGTGGCAAGGTGGCATCTGATCCTCCGGACGTTCCCGTTGAGCTGATTCTCCCCGACCGATTGTGGCCGGAGGTCGATCGGCTCGAGGGTTGCCGTGCGAAGCTGCGGCGTGCTGATGAGCACCTGGGTGCACTCCAGGCTGATGTGCGCCGGTTCGTCGACAGCGACCCCTATGGCTGCGTCGGTCGCTACCACGCCGACAGCGACTGGTACGTCGTACGCGCGAAGATCAAAGAACAACTCCCGATCGAGTGGGGTGTCCTGGTCGGCGAGATCGTCCACAACCTGCGCTCGACGCTCGACCACCTGATCCGGGAGCTGCTCTTCCACCGACGAGGCGTACCACCTGAGGGCTCCGGATTCCCCATCGCGAGACTGGACCTGGTTCAAGAAGAAGGGTCTGGCGATGGTGGACGGCGTAAGCCACGACGACCTGGCGATCATCAAGCGCTTTCAGCCGTGCTGCACAGAGCAATGGAATGGGCCCGTCAGAGATCACCCGCTCTGGCTGCTTCACACCCTGTGGAACCAGGACAAACACCGCTTCCTGCACTCCGCGATCGTGATCCCGATTATCGCGCATGCGATGGGCGAAGCGATGTTCTCGGGCGACCCTGATCGGGTCCGCCCGGTCATGGCCCACTGGGAAGCGTGGCCCACTCGATGGCGCGGCAACGAGGACGCGGGGGAGCTGCACCTCGCTCGGGAATTCAACAACTTCGAGGCAGATGGGTTCCCACTGGCGATCTTCTGGATGCCCGACCCGCCCGGCCCGAACCCACGCGTGGACGTGCAGGACGGATACGACTGGGACTTCCGGATCGTCTTTGGCAAGCAACCTATGGTCCGATTCGAGGCCTTGCCTCAAATTCGTGCCTGGGTGGGTGCGATCTTCGACGAGCTGTACCCGCAGTTCGCCGCCTAGCGCCTCCGCCGCGGCCGCGCGCCCCCGGGTCACACTGCGTCGGCCGCGGGGTTGGCGCTCAGGACGCGAATGCGGCCGCGCTCGAGCCAACGTGCGCGCAACCGTGAGTTGCTCAGCGTCCCGCTGCGATGCCCGAGGGAGCGTCCGTTCAGAGAACCCGTCCCCAGCACGCGATCAACGGGACTGGTGCTCGTGGATCGCGATCACGTGTTGCGCGTTGAAGAGCACGGGGGTGGGCTTGCCCAACTGGCCTTCGATGGAGACGACGACGGTGGTGACCGGCTTGCCGTTCTGGATCTTCCGCCAGACGCCCTGGAGCGCTTGGCCGAGGTCGCCGTCGGCTTCGGTTGCCCACTGGCGGGTGGAGGTGTGGATGGTGAGCACCATGGGCCGACCCTATCCAGGCGCTTGTCGGTAGGCATCGAGCGCGCCGGTGGGGCACGCCGCGGCATCCGTGCCGCGGCGCCCTCCGCGCCCTCCCTTCCGACAGGGCGCATGCAGGGGTAGCTCGCGGGATCCAGGATCGGCAGCCGGCACGTACGCGACGGGACGTCGGCGCGCGGACGCGCCGCCGAGCGAACGGAACGCCCGCTGCTTCGGGGGCAGCCGCGGGCGCACTCGTTCACTTCAGACGGTCACCGTCCACACCGTCGCCGCGTCCGTCCGTAAACACCAGGCCCCACCTCCTAGGGGCACGGCGGCGGTGACAGGAGCTGCAACGCAGGTCGCGACCGGAACTTGCGGTCCGGGTCGTCCGGCCTGAGCAACCCGTCCTCATGCGGACAGATGATGGGCCGGGCCCATGTGCCCCCGTGCAAGTGCAGGCTCTGCCGGCGCGTTGGATCGGATCATGGAGCTTTGGATCCCGTCCGCACGCCTGCGCGCCGCCGTCGGCCCGCGCAGCGCCTGGCTGGCCGCGGCCGCCGCCGCGCTCGCCTGGCTCGCCGCCGCGCCGGCGGCGCACGCCTCGTGCGCCGCCCCGGCCAACGAGATCGAGGCTGAGAACTGCAAGGCCGGATCGACCGACTGGGACATCCCGGGCGGCGGCGCCGGCGACGCGGGCCTCCAGGGCTACACGACGAACATCAGCGTCCCGCAGGGCGGCACGGTGCAGTTCAAGATCGACGCCGCCGGCGCGTACACGATCGACATCTACCGCATGGGCTACTACGGCGGGGCGGGCGCGCGCGAGGTGGCGAGCAACGTCGCCCACACCGCCCCAGTGGATCACGGGGACTGCCCGAAGCGCGCAGGCACCCGGATGGTCGACTGCAGCGGCTGGGGCGTCTCGGCGAGCTGGGCCGTTCCCGCCGGCGCGGTCTCCGGCATCTACTTCGCGAAGCTCACGCGCTCGGGCGGCGGCGTCAGCCACGTCGTCTTCGTCGTGCGCGACGACGACGGCAGCTCGGAGCTCCTCTTCCAGACGTCGGACACGACCTGGCAGGCCTACAACGCCTACGGCGGCGAGAGCCTGTACGCGAGCGACGGCGGCCCGCCGGACGCCGGTCCTGCGCGCGCCTACGCGGTCTCCTACGACCGGCCCTTCACCACCCGCGGCAACGCCCCGGAGGACTGGGTGTTCAACGCGGAGTACCCGATGGTCCGCTTTCTCGAGGCCAACGGCTATGACGTGAGCTACAGCACCGGCGTGGACTCGGACCGATCCGGGGCCGAGCTGCTCGAGCACGACGCGCTCCTGTCCGTCGGCCACGACGAGTACTGGTCCGCCGCCCAGCGCGCCAACGTCGAGTACGCGCGCGACCACGGCGTCAGCCTGGCCTTCTTCAGCGGCAACGAGGTGTTCTGGAAGACCCGCTGGGAGACCGATGCCCGGCGCAACCTGATCGTCTACAAGGAGACCCACGCCAACGCCGGCATCGACCCGAGCGGCACGTGGACGGGCACGTGGCGCGATCCGCGGTCGATCAACGCGGAGGGCGCGCGGCCGGAGAACGGGCTGACGGGCACGATCTTCACCGTCAACTCGGGCACCCGCGACCTGCAGGTCCCGGAGGAGGACGGCAAGCTGCGGCTCTGGCGCGGGACGCCCGTGAGCCAGCAGCTCCCGGGCGGGGTCGAGACGCTCGGGCGCGACCTCCTCGGCTACGAGTGGGACGAGGACCTCGACAACGGTGCGCGCCCCGCCGGCCTGATCCGCCTGTCGACCACGGCCGCGACGAGCGTCCAGGTCATCCAGGACTACGGATCGACCTACGACTTCGGCTCGGCGACCCACCACCTCACGCTCTACCGCGACGCGAACGGCGCCGGCGCCGGCGACGACGCGCTGGTGTTCGGCGCGGGGACGATCCAGTGGGCGTGGGGGCTGGACGCCGACCACGATCGGAGCGGCTCCCAGCCCGACCCGTCGATCCGCCAGGCCACGGTCAACCTCTTCGCCGACATGGGCGTGCAGCCGCACACCCTCCAGGCGGGGCTGTCGGCGGCGAGCGCGTCGACCGACGTCGCGCCGCCGAGCGCGGCGATCACGTCGCCGGCGGCGGGCACGACGGTCGAGCGCGCGAGCGCGCTCACGATCCGCGGCACGGCGGCGGACGCCGGCGGGAAGGTCGGCGGCGTCGAGGTCTCGACGGACGGCGGCACCACCTGGCATCCCGCCGACGGCCGGGCGGCGTGGAGCTACACCTGGACGCCGCAGCGCTCGGGGCCCGTGGCGCTGCTCGCCCGCGCCGCGGACGACAGCGCCAACCTCGGCGCGCCCTCGGGCGCGGTGCCGGTCAGCGTCGGCGGCAAGACGTGCCCGTGCTCCCTGTTCGGCAACCGGACGCCGGCGCAGCCGACGGTCAACGACGGGAACCAGCCGATCGAGGTCGGCGTGGAGTTCACGGCCGACCAGCCGGGGGTCGTCACCGCGCTGCGCTACCACGAGGGCGCGGACTGGACGGCTCCGCGCACCGGTCACCTGCGGACGGCCGCCGGCGGCGTGCTCGCCTCCGTCACCCTCCCGGACGAGCCGGGCGCCGGCTGGCGGACGGTCGCCCTGCCCTCGCCCGTCCGCCTGACGCCGGACACGACCTACGTCGTCTCGTACTTCTCCGCCGACGGGAACTACGCGAACGACGACCGCTTCTTCGCGGCGGACTACGCCTCGTCGCCCCTGCACGTCAAGGCCGGCGGCGGCGCGTACGCCTACGCCGCGCAGACCCAGCTCCCGAACGTGGCCTCCACCGCCAACTACTGGGCGGACGTCGTCTTCGCGCCCGACGACGACAGCGGCCCGCTCGTCGGCGCCGTCGCGCCGGCGGACGGAGCGACCAGCATCCCCGCGACGACCGCCGTGACGGCGACCTTCGACGAGGCCGTCGATCCCACGACCGTGAACGTCGGGACGTTCGTGCTCCGTGGCGCCTCCGGCGCCCAGGTGCCCGCGACCGTGGGCTACGACGCCGGCAGCCACACCGCCACCCTGACGCCGTCCTCGGCGCTGGCGGCGGGCACGGTGTACACCGCGTCGGTGACGACGGGGGTCACGGACACGGCGGGCAACGCGCTGGCGGCCCCGCACACGTGGTCCTTCACCACGGTGGCGCCCGGACGCGGATCCGGTCCTCGGGTGGGCAACGAGCCCGCCGACAAGCCGTCGGCCCGGAGCGCCGGGCCCAAGATCGCCCAGCCGCCGCTGGACGGCGTCCGGGTCGGCGAGGACGGCGCGTTCCGCGTGCGGGTGGCCTGCGCGACCCGCGCCAAGGGCTGCCGCATCCGGGTCCGCGTCCGCCGCGCCGGCAAGGACATCGCCGAGCGCCGCTCGGTGAGGGTGCGCAAGGGCAAGTCCAAGCGGGTCCGGCTCGTCCTCTCCCGCCGCGCGCAGACCACGCTTGCAGGCAAGGGGTCCATGCGGGTCGCGATCCTCGCGACCGCGCGCGACCGCAAGGGCCGCCTGGCCACCACGCGCGTCTCGGTGCGCCTGATCGCACCGGGCGCCTAGACCATGAGCTACGACAGGAAGGGACGTTCCGTGTTGTCGAGGTGGGGGAAGGTCGCGGCGCTGCTCGCGGTTGCCGCCGGGTGCCTGTGGGCACCGGCCGCGCAGGCGCAGCAGTCGCCGGGGGAGGGGCCGGGAGGGCCCGTGCTGGTGGTCGTCGATCCCGGCGACGCGTTCGGCCGCTACTACGCGGAGATCCTCCGCGCGGAGGGGCTGAACGAGTTCGCCGTCGCCGAGCAGGGCGCGCTCAGCGCGCAGACGCTCGCCGCCTACCAGGTCGTCCTCCTCGCGGAGGCCGACCTCAGCGCCGGCCAGGCGGCGACGCTCGACACCTGGGTCCGCGGCGGCGGCAACCTGATCGCGATGCGCCCCGGCGCGACGCTCGCCGCCACGCTCGGCCTCGGGACCGATACGGGCGACGTCGTCGAGGGGTACCTGCAGGTGCAGCCGCAGTACGGCGTCACGGCCGAGACGATGCAGTTCCACGGCCGCGCCGACCGCTGGTCGGCGCCGTCGACCACGACCGTCGCGGAGCTGTTCTCCTCGGCGAGCGCGGGGACGGGACTCCCCGCGGTGACGCTGCGCACGCTCGGCGCCGGCCAGGCCGCGGCGTTCACCTACGACCTCGCGCGCTCCGTCGTCTACACCCGCCAGGGCAACCCGAGCTGGGACGGCATGGAGCGCGACGGCATGAACCCCGTCCGGTCCGACGACCTGTTCGTCGGCAGCTCGTCGCGCGACCGGTCGGCCGACTGGGTCGACCGCGCGAAGATCGAGATCCCCCAGGCCGACGAGCAGCAGCGGCTCCTGGCGAACCTCGTCACGCGGATGAGCGACAACCTGCCGCTCCCGCGCTTCTGGTACCTGCCCCGCGGCGAGAAGGCCGCCGTCGTCATGACCGGCGACGACCACGCGTCGAGCAACCCGAACGGCACCGTCGGCCAGTTCGACTGGTTCGAGAGCGTCAGCCCGTCCGGCTGCTCCGTCGCCGACTGGCAGTGCGTGCGCGCGACGTCGTACGCGTATCCCTCCACGCAGATCCCGGGGGCGAAGGCCTACCAGGACGCCGGCTTCGAGATCGGGCTGCACCTCTCGACCGGCTGCGCGAACGAGAAGCTCGACGACCTGCGCGGACGCTGGACGGATCAGCTGACGGACTTCGCGCAGGCGTTCCCGGCGCTGGCCAGGCCGGTCACGAACCGCACGCACTGCATCGTGTGGAGCGACTGGGCGAGCGAGGCGCTCGCGGCAGAGGAGCAGCAGGTCAAGCTCGACACGAACTACTACTACTGGCCCGAGACCTTCGTGCAGGACCGGCCGGGGCTGTTCACGGGCTCGGCCATGCCGATGCGCTTCGCCGACAAGGACGGCTCGCTGATCGACGTCTACCAGGCGGCGACGCAGCTCAACGACGAGGCGGAGATGACGTACCAGACGCACATCGGCGCCCTGCTCGACGGCGCGCTCGGCGCGCAGGAGTACTACGGCGTGTTCACCGCGAACATGCACACCGACCACGCGGTGCACGAGGGCGCGCGCACGATCGTGGCCGAGGCCCAGCGGCGCGACGTGCCCGTCGTCTCGGCAAAGCAGATGCTCACCTGGCTCGACGGCCGCAACGACTCGTCGTTCGGCGGCGTGGTCTTCAGCGGCGGCCGCCTCCGGTTCACGCTCGAGCGCGGCGCCGGCGCGAACGGCCTCGAGGCGATGCTGCCGATGAGCGGGCCGTCCGGCGCGCTCACCGGGCTGCGCCGCGCGGGCGCGGACGTGGACTGGCAGCCGCGCACGGTGAAGGGCGTCGAGTACGCGGTCTTCGACGCCGTCGCGGGCAGCTACCTGGCGGTCTACGGCGACACGCCGGTGCCGCTGCCCGCCCCCGAGACGACGATCACCGCCTTCTCGCTGACGGGCGCCTCCGCGCGCGCCGACTTCACCTCCGACGTGCCCGGCGCCACGTTCGCGTGCCGCGTCGACGGCGGGGCCTTCAGCGCATGCGCCAGCCCGAAGCAGTACGCGGGCCTGGCCGTCGGCCAGCACACGTTCGAGGTGCGCGCCACCGATCCGGTGGAGGGCACGACCGACGCCACCCCGGCCGCGCGCGGCTTCACGGTCGTCAGCGACCCGGGCACGGGCGGACCGGGCGGCGGGGTCGGCACGCCCGAGACGGGCGAGGGGCCCGACCACGTCGCGCCGTGGGTCCTGATCAGGACCCGGCGGGCGCAGGTCGACGCGACCGGCGCCGTCGCGCTGCGGGTGAGCTGCCCGCAGGGCGAGGTGCGCTGCGAGGTGCGGCTGCGGCTGCGGCTCAAGGGTCGCACCGTGGCGAAGCGCACGGTCACGATGACCGGGGGACAGACGCGTGCCTACCGACTGCGCATCAAGCGCTCGGCCCGGACCAGGCTGGCAAGGAAGGGGTCGCTGCGGGTCACCGCGGTGGCGAAGGCCCGCGATGCCGCGGGGAACGAGGCCACGGCCCGGAAGGCCGTCCGGCTGCTTGCGCCGCAGGCGCAGTGAGCTCCGTCATGACGACGGCGACGAAAGGCAAGGGGAAGCACATGACACTGAGGACAAGCGCACGACGGGCGGCGGTCTCGGCCGCGCTCGCCGCCGCACTCGCGGCGATGGGGACGACGGCCGCTGAGGCGAAGCAGGTTGCGCTCCAGGACGACACGAGCGCCGAGTTCGCGCAGGGGACGACTGCCGGGGGCACGGTGGTGCGCGACCCCGGCACCGTGGAGCTGGCGCGGACCTTCGAGGAGCCGTTCGACGGCACTGCGCCGGCGCCCGCGTCGTGGACGAGCACGCCATGGCCTTCCGGCGGCACGACGACCGTCGGCAGCGGCGCCGCTCTCGTGGACGGCGCGCTGTTGAAGAGCACCACGCTCGCCGGTCCGGGCTCGTCGGTGGAGTTCACCGGTGACCTCGGCGCACAACCGTCCCGGCACGTCGGTTTCGCCGACTTCGACACGGGTCGCTGGGCGATCTTCAGCACGGGCAACAACGGCTCGCTGCCGACCGGGCTCTACGCCCGCACGTCCAACGGCACCACCGCGGCCGACCCGTCCTTGACCGTCACGCCGGGCCCCCACCGCTACCGCGTCGACTGGACCGTTGCGGGCTTCGTCTTCTATGTCGATGACCGTGAAGGTCACCCCGGCGGCCGCGAGCCCCAGACCGACCCCATGCCGTTCGTGGCGAGCGACTTCGACACCGGCGCCGGCGGCGTCAGCGTCGACGCCGTCACCTACACCACGCGCACGACGGGCACGTTCGTCTCGCGGGTTCTCGACTCCGGCGACAAGCGCGTGACCGCGATCACGCTGGCCGGCACCGCCGAAGGCGCGGTCGCCTACGAGACGCGGACGGCGGACACCCTTGCCGGACTCGACAGCGCCACCTGGACGCCCGTCGGCGCGGGCGGGGCGGTCGCGGGCGCGAAGCGCTACTTGCGCTACCGCGCCACGCTGACGACGCCCAACCCGGCGGTCACGCCGAAGCTCGGTAAGGTTGCCGCGAGCTTCACCGTGGACGACATCGCGCCCGTCGTCACGGTCGACGGCGTCGACGTGAGCGGCAAGGCCGCGACCGTGCGGTTCACCAACGACGACGCGGCCGCGGCGGTCGCGTGCTCGCTCGACGGCGGCGCCTTCGCCGCCTGCACGTCCCCGGTGACGTTCAGCGGCCTCGCGGCCGGCGCGCACACGGTGGCCGTGCGGGCGACCGACGCGGTCGGCAACGCCGGCACCGCGACGAAGCAGTTCACCATCGCCGCCGCGCAGACGCCGAGCGGAGGGACGCCGAACCCGCCGACCCCCGGACCGGGCACCACCGCGCCTGACACGACCGCGCCGAAGGTGCTCGTGCTCGGCCGCTCGCTCGACGTCTCTTCCCGCGGCGTGGCCGCGCTGAAGGTCCGCTGCCCGCGGTCCGAGACGAGCTGCACCATCAAGGCGAAGCTCAAGGTCCGCGGCCGCACCGTCGCCCGCCGCACGCTGACGCTGGCCTCCGGCGAGTCGCGGACGTTCCGCCTCAAGCTGTCGCGCTCGGCGCGCTCGGCGCTGGCGAAGCGCTCGAAGCTCGCGGCGACCGCCGTGGTCGCCGCCGTCGACGCGGCGGGCAACCGCACGACGCTGACGCGCTCCGTCACGCTGCACGACTGAGCCACTCGCGCCGCGGCGGCACCCGCCGCCGCGGCGCCCGGCTCAGGCCGAGCGGCGGCTAGATGCGCTCGTCGTCGCGCAGCGACTCTGCCCGGATCCACGGCGGCGCCGTCGTGCCGAGCCGCATCACCAGGTAGAGGTGCGCGCCGATCAAGGCAACGATGGCGCCGGGCGTGAGCAGCATGTGGATGGCGTAGAAGCGCGAGAGGGTCGTCGCGCCGAACTCCGCGCCGCCGCGCAGGAAGTCCGCCAGGTACGGGCCGACGATCGGGCCGGTGCCGTTGATGTTCACGGCGACGATCGTCGCCCAGTAGGAGCGCTGGTCGAACGGCAGCAGGTAGCCCGTCAGCGACATCAGCGCGGTCAGCACGAGCAGGACCACGCCGATGATCCAGGTGAGCTCCCGCGGATACTTGTAGGCGCCGAAGAAGAACGTGCGCGCCATGTGGAGGAAGATCAGGATCATCATCACCGTCGAGCCCCACTTGTGCATGCCGCGCACGAACTCGCCGAGGAAGACCTCGTTGGTGATGTGGCGGGTGGACTCGTAGGCGTTCGTCACGCTCGGGTCGTAGTACATGGCGAGGAAGACCCCGGTCACCGCCTGGGAGAGGAACGCGAACAGGGTCGCCGAGCCCAGCGTGTAGAACCAGTTGTTGCCGTACGGGGTCTTGCGGAACATCACCCAGCGCGCGCCGCCGGACAGGGAGGTGCGCTCGTCGACCCACGTGGCGGCGCTGATCCCCGCCTCCTCGAGCTGCTCGAGCGGCTTGTCGGGCGCGCGCTCGCCGGGCCGGCGGGCCGGGCGGCGCAGGGCACGCGGGAGCGGGGGAGCGGGAAGGCGCATCCGCGCCGAGCCTATGGCCGCGCCTATCCGTGGTTTGCCCGGTCCGCACCCGGGGATCGCGGCGTCGCCAGCGCCGCCGCGAGCTCCGCGCGCGCGTGCACCCCGAGCTTGCGGAAGACCTTGTGCAGGTGGTACTCGACGGTGCGCGGGCTCAGGAAGAGCGCGGCCGCGGCGTCGCGGTTGGAGTCGCCGCGGGCCACGAGCCGGGCGACCTGCAGCTCCTGCGGCGTCAGCCGGTCGAGCGGGCGCCCGGCGCGCACCGGCGCGCGCTCGCCGGCCGCGCGCAGCTCGTCGCGGGCCCGCGCGGCCCACGGCTCGGCCCCGGCCGCCTCGAACGTCTCCAGGGCGGCGCGGAGCGGCCCGCGCGCCTCCGCCTTGCGGCGCGCGCGGCGCAGGCGCTCGCCGATCAGCAGCTCGGTGCGCGCGCGATCGAGCGGCCGGCGGTGGCGGTCGTGCAGGCGCAGCGCCTCGGCCAGCCGGGCGTCGCCCTCGGCCGGATCGGCGGCGACCAGGCCGAGCGAGCGGGCCGCGAGCGGGAGCGCCCAGCCCGACCCGGTCGCCTCGGCCCACGCCGCGAAGGCCTCGGCGGCGGCCCGCCCGTCCTCGGGGCGCCCCGCGCGCGCCGCCGCCTCGACGAGGGTGGGCACGACGGAGTGCCGGTGCGCGGGATGCGCGCCCGCGCCGTGGGCCAGCGCGTCCAGCCGCTCGTAGGCGGCGGCCGGCGCGCCGGCCGCCAGGTCGAGCTCGGCGAGCGCGATCGTCGCCGTCCCCTCCGTCAGCACGAGGCCGCGCTCGCGCGCTGCGGCCCGCGCGCCCTCGGCCAGGTCCCGGCACTCCTGCGCGCGGCCGCGCAGCGCGGCGACGCCCGCGAGCACGGTGTCGACCTGGAGCGCGAGGTTGTCCTGCCCGGCCTCGCGGGCGAGCCGGCCCGCCTCCTCGGCCTCCGCCTCGGCGACGGCCGGCCGCCCGCTCCACAGGTGCGCGGTGGCGAGGAAGGTGAGCGCGAACGGCAGCACGGCGGCGTCGCCGCCGGCCCGCGCGAGCGTGGCGGCCCGCTCGTGGAGCGCGACGGCGGCGTCCTCGTCGCCGATGAAGAAGGCCGCGGCGCCCGCCCACAGCACGAGCTGGGCGTCCTCGAGCGCGGCGGCGGTCCGGACGACCTCGCCGAGGGCGGCGGCCGCGCCGGCGGGGTCGCCGCCGAAGCCCGCGAGGATGCCGCGGGCGAACGTCCGCAGGAACCCGGTCGCGCCGTCGGCGGCGGCGTCGAGCGCCGCGGCGGGCAGCGGCAGGGCCGGCGGCAGGCCGGCGAGCGACGCGGCCTCCATGGCGCTCACCCCGAGCCGCATCGCGCGCGCCGGGTCGTCGGGCAGGAGCGCGTGCACGGCCTCGGCCAGCAGCCGGTGCGCCCGCTCGGGGGACCCGGCGTTGAGCTCGATCGCGCCCCGGATGCGGGCCGCCTCGGCCCGGTCGGCCGGGGTCGCCGGCGGCCCCGCCGCGTCGAGGAGCGCGAGCGCGCGCTCGCCGTGCCCGGCGTTCCACGCCGCGGCGGCCGCGGCGATCCGGCGGGCGGTGCGCACGCCCGGGTCCGGCGTCAGCTCCGCCGCCCGCGCGAGCGCCGCCGCGGCCGCTGCGTGGCCGGCGCGGCCGCGGGCGCGCTCGCCCGCGGCGGCGAGGGCGGCGGCAGCCTCGGGGTCGGGACCGACGGCCGCCGACGCGCGGTGCCAGGCGGCGCGGTCGGGCTCGGCGACCGCGGCGAGCCCGGCGTGCGCCAGCCGCAGCTCGCCGGCGGGCGCGCTGCGCAGGACGGCCGAGCGGGCGAGCGGATGGCGCCACGCGAGGCGGTCGCCCGCGAGGCCGAGCACGCCGTCGATGCGCAGCGCATCGAGCGCTGCGGGGCCGTCGGTCCGGCCCGCTGCGCGCAGGACGAGGGCCGGGTCGCCGGTCCCATCGGCGGCGGCGAGCACGAGCAGCGCGCGCGCCGCCTCGTCCAGCGCGGCGATGCGGCCGGCGAACAGCGCCTCGAGCTGCCCCGCGACCGGGAGCGGCGCCTCGATCGGCGCGCGACCGGCGCGCTGGCCGGGGCTGAGCGCGGCCGGCAGCTCGACGAGCGCGAGCGGGTTGCCGGCGGCGATGCCGATCAGCGCGCGCTGCGCGGCGGGCGCGAGCCCGTCGAGGAGCGCCGCCGCGGCGCCCGGGGGCAGCGGGGCGAGGTCCCGCTCGGGCAGGCCGGTCGGGGGCGCGTCGTCGCGCACCGCGCCGACGAGCGCGACCCCCTCGGCGCGCAGCCGCCGTCCGGCGAAGCCCAGCGCGGCGACCGAGGCCGGGTCGAGCCACTGCCAGTCGTCGACGAGGGCGACGAGCGGCGCCGCCTCGGCGAGCAGCCCGAGCGCCGCAGCGCCGAGCAGCAGCGGCTCCGGCTCGGGGCCGGTCGCCAGCCCCAGCGCGCGCCGCAGCGCCCCGGCCTGCGCGGGAGGGAGCGCGGCGGCGCCGGACAGGACGGGAGCGAGCAGCTGGTGCAGGCCGGCGAACGGCAGGTCGGCCTCGGCCTCCGCGCCCGTCGCGCGCAGCACGCGCAGTCCGTCCGCGCGGCCGGCGGCGTCGTCGAGCAGCGCCGTCTTGCCGATCCCCGGGCCGCCGCGCAGCACCAGCACGCCGCTGTGACCGGAGCGCGCGCCGTCCAGCAGCGCGCCGATCGCCGCCTGCTCCTCGTCGCGGCCGTGCAGCGCCATCGCCCGATCCTCCCGCACCGGGCGCGCCCGCGCCAAGTACGCTGGCGCGATGGAGCCCGACCGTGCCGGCCGCCTCGCGCGGGACTGGGTCGAGCGGCACGTGACCGTGGAGCCGCCGTCGCCCGACGCGACGGAGGCCGTGACCGCCGCGCTCGGACTCGTGCCGGAGCCGGAGGCCGCCGCGGCCATCACCGGGATCGACGGCCATCCGCGGATCGCAGCGCTGGCCGGCGGCGCGCTCTACCTCGTCTGGGCCGTGCGGGGCTCGGCGAGCGTGCGCGAGGCCGCTCGCTGCCGCCGTCTCCCGCTGCAGCCGGCGACCACCGCCGTCGAGCTCTCCCAGCGCCAGGACCCGGAGGCGATCGTGCGCCACTGGTGGTTCGAGATCGACGAGGATCCGCTCGTCTTCCGCACGACGGGGGACGACGAGCCGGAGCGGTTCGCGCGGGCGCTGGCGGGCGCCCTCGGCTGGCCGCACCGGTGATCTAGTGTGTAGGTCGAATGTCCAGTATCCCGGTCAACATTGCGGATCACGTCGGCCGCACGCCCATGGTGCAGCTGACGCGGATCCTCCCCGAGGGCTGCGCCGCGCAGCTCTTCGCCAAGCTCGAGATGTTCAACCCCGGCGGCTCGGTCAAGGACCGCATCGGGGTCGCCATGATCGAGGCCGCCGAGGCCGAGGGCCGGATCGAGCCCGGCCGCACCACGATCGTGGAGGCGACGAGCGGCAACACCGGCATCGCCCTGGCCTTCGTGTGCGCCGCCAAGGGCTATGACCTGATCCTCACGCTGCCGCAGGGCATGAGCCGCGAGCGCGAGGGCCTGCTGCGGCTCTACGGCGCCCAGGTCCACGTCACGGAGTCGCTCGGCGGCATGAACGAGGCGGTCGCCGCGGCCCAGGCGCTGGCGCGCGACGCCGACGTGTGGCTGCCCGACCAGTTCTCCAACCCCGCCAACCCCGAGGCCCACTACCGGGCGACCGGGCCCGAGCTCTGGGACGCGCTCGACGGGCGGGTCGACTGGCTCGTGGCCGGGGTCGGCACCGGCGGCACCCTCACGGGCGCCGGGCGGTACCTGAAGGAGCGCAACCCGAGCTGCCGCATCGTCGCGGTGGAGCCGGCTGCGTCGCCCGTGCTGTCCGGCGGGCGGCCCGGCCCGCACAAGATCCAGGGCATCGGCGCCGGCTTCGTCCCGCCCGTGCTGGACCGCGGCCTGGTCGACGAGATCGTCTCCGTCGACGACGAGGACGCACTGGAGACCGCGCGGCTCGTCGCGCGGCGGGAGGGCGTGCTGGCCGGGATCTCGTGCGGCGCGGCGCTGTGGGCGGCGATGGAGATCGCCCGGCGCGCGGGGGAGACCGGGCGGATCGCGGTCGTGCTCCCCGACTCGGGCGAGCGCTACGTCTCGACGCCGTTCTTCGCCCCCGAGCCCGCAGCGGCGCGCGCATGAGCCTGCGCGAGCGCGACGGGGAGGCGGGCGCGCCGTGGGAGCGGCCGCTGCACGGCACGCTCGACCGCCTCGTGGTCGAGAGCGACCTGCTCGCCGGCAACGCGCTCGGCGACCCGGCGCACCGCCCCCTGTGGGTCTATCGCCCGCCGGGCGTGGAGCGCGATCATCCCAAGCCGCTGCCCACCGTCTACGTCATCCAGGGCTACACGGGCCAGCTCGACATGTGGGCGAACCGCGTGCCGTTCGAGCCGACGTTCCTGGAGCGGCTCGACCACCTCTTCGCCGCCGGTGGCTGCCCCGACGCGCTCGTCGTCCTCGTCGACGCGTGGACGAGCTACGGCGGCTCGCAGTTCCTGGACTCGAGCTCGACCGGGCCGTACATGAGCTACCTGTGCGACGAGGTCGTCCCGTTCGTCGACGACCGCTATCCGGCGATCGCGCACCGCGACCACCGGGGGCTGACCGGCAAGTCGTCCGGGGGCTACGGCGCGATGGTCGTCCCGATGCTGCGCCCGGACGTCTTCGGCGCGCTCGCCTCGCACTGCGGCGACGCGCTGTTCGAGGTCTGCTACGGCGACTTCGGCAAGGCCGTGCGCAAGCTGCGCGACGAGTTCGACGGCTCCTACGAGCGCTTCTTCGAGGTGCTCGCGGCGGCCGACCACGTCGACCTCGACCGCTTCGCCGATCCGCTCGAGGCCTACGGCTACGCGGCCTGCTACTCGCCGGACCCCGACCAGCCCGGCAAGGCGCTGCTGCCGTTCGAGCTCGACACGGGGCGCCGGATCGACGACGTCTGGCAGCTGTGGCTCGACCTCGACCCGGTCCGGCTGGCGCCGCAGCACGCCGCCGCGCTGCGCTCGATGAAGCGCATCTACCTCGACGCCGGGAAGCGCGACGAGTACTTCCTCGACCTCGGGGCGACGGCGTTCGCCAAGGAGGTCGAGCGGGCCGGCGCGACGTGCACGCTCGAGCTCTTCGACGGCGCGCACGGCGGGCTGACGTACCGCTACCCGGGCGCGATCCGCGAGCTGGCGATCGCGCTCGCCCCGTAGCGCGAGGCCGCGGCGACCGGCCGCTACGGTACGTCGTGTGACCGCGCGGTCGCTCGACATCACGGCGCTCACCTGCCCGATGACGTGGGTGAAGACGAAGCTCGAGCTCGAGCGGATGGCCCCCGGCGAGGCGCTCGAGGTGCGCTGCCGTCCGGGCGAGGCGCTCGCCAACGTGCCGCGCTCGGCGCGCGAGGCCGGCCACGGCGTCACGGTCGAGGGGACGACGATCCGGATCGTCCGCCGGTGAGCTCCAGCCGCCGCAGCTTCTTCCGCGACCTCGCGGCCGCCGTGGCCTCGGCCAGGGACGCCGTCGAGCCCGCGGCGCCCGAGCCGGCGGTGCCCGACCTCACGGACGCCGAGATCGAGCGCTACGCGCGCCAGCTCGTGCTGCCCGAGTGGGGCGCGGCCGCGCAGCTCGCCCTGGCCGAGGCGAGCGTCCTGGTGATCGGCGCGGGGGCCCTGGGCTCGCCGGTGGCGATGTACCTCGCCGGCGCCGGGGTGGGGCGGCTGGGGATCGCCGACGACGACGTCGTCGAGCTCTCCAACCTGCACCGCCAGCTGCTGCACTTCACACCGGACCTCGGCGTCCCCAAGGCCGAGAGCGCGGTGGCGAAGCTGCGCTTCCTCAACCCCGACGTGATCGTCGAGCCGTACCAGATGCGGGTCGATGCGGCGAACGCCGCCGCCGTCGTCGAGGGGCAGGATCTCGTGGTGGACTGCTCGGACGCCTTCGCCACGCGCTACGCCGTCAACGCGGCGTGCTGCGCGGCCGGCGTCGCGCTCGTCGAGGCCGGCGTGCTCGGCATGGCGGGGCTCGTGATGAGCGTCAAGCCGGGGCGGACGGCCTGCTATCGCTGCGCGTTCCCCGCCGAGCCGGCCGACGCGCCGCGCTGTGCCGACGCCGGGGTGCTCGGGCCCGCGGCGGGCGTGCTCGGCTCGCTCCAGGCGCTCGAGGCGATGAAGCTGCTGACCGGCGTGGCCCCGGCGCTGACGAACGGCTTCCTCCAGGTCGATCTCGCCACGATGGACTTCCTGCGCGTCCACGCCACGCGGCGCCCGGACTGCCCCGACTGCGCCGAGGGCTAGCATCCCTCGCGCATGGCCGGACTCAGGCACATCGTGGGGGAGCTGCGGCGCGACATCGCCGCGGCCCACGACCGCGATCCCGCCGCGCGCGGCGTGTCGTCGCTCGAGATCCTCGTCGCCTGGCCGGGCGTGCAGGCGCTGCTCGCGCACCGGCTCGCGCACGCGCTGGACGCGGCGCGCGTGCCGTTCGCCCCGCGCGTCCTGGCGCTCGTCTCGCGGGCGATCACGAACATCGAGATCCACCCGCGCGCGACGATCGGCGACGGGCTGTTCATCGACCACGGCACCGGCGTCGTGATCGGCGAGACCGCCGAGGTCGGCGCGAACGTGACCATGTACCAGGGCGTCACGCTCGGCGGCACCGGCTTCGCCACCGGCAAGCGGCACCCGACGGTCGAGGACAACGTGACGATCGGGTCCGGCGCCAAGCTGCTCGGCCCGATCACGATCGGGCACGGGTCGAAGATCGGCGCGAACTCCGTCGTGATCCACGACGTGCCGGCCAACTCCACCGTCGTCGGCGTGCCCGGCCACCCGGTGCGGGTCGAGGGCCGCCGGCCCGAGGGGCCCGACGCCGACTGGGCCCACCTGCCCGACCCGGTCGCCGACGCCGTGAAGATGCTCTCGGCGCGCGTGGCCGAGCTGGAGCGCCAGGCCGCCGAGGCCCAGGGCACGGCGGCCCCGGCCGAGGTCGTCCCGCTGCGCCACCGGCGTGGCCCGAACCCCGCCGGGGGCTGAGGGCATGGCCCTGCGCTGCGAGAGCACGGTGACCGTCGCCAAGCCGCCCGCGGAGGTCTTCCCGTGGCTGCTCGAGGCCGACAAGGTGCCGCGCTGGATGACCGGGCTCCAGGTCTACGAGCCGCTGGAGCCCGGCCCGCTGCGCGTGGGCTCGCGGATCCGCCAGGAGCTGTCGGTGAGCGGCCAGCAGCTGCGCTTCGAGCTGCACGTCGCCGAGCTCGACGCCCCCGGCCACGCCGTCCTGCGCTTCGAGGGCTCCGGCTTCAAGGCCGCGAACGAGTACCGGGTGCAGCCCGCCGGCGACGGCGCCGCGGTCACCTGGGTCATCTCGGGCGACACGACCTCGTTCAAGGCCAGGCTCGTCGCGCCCATGGTGCAGGCCAAGCTCCAGGAGAAGCTCGACGTCGACCTCGGACGGCTGCGCGCCCTGCTCGCGGGAGAGACCGCCGCGGCCTAGTGTCGCCTGATGCCCTGGCGGGAAGCCTCAAGCATGCGCCGCGCCGCCCTCCTGTCCCTGCTCCTGCTCCTCGTCCTCGCGCCGTCCGCCCGGGCGGGCGAGCTGATCGACCGCGCCGTCACCGGCCTCGCGTCCGACAACGTCTACGTCGATCCGGACGCCGACCCCGGGCTGACGCCCGCGGAAGCGGACGCGCTGCGCGACCGGATCGCGTCCGCCGGCGCCGCGCCGATGTTCGTGATCGTGGCCCCGCAGCAGATCCGCGGCGAGGCGGGCGGCGATCCCGCGCTCGCGCTGCGCGAGATCGTCAACGGGGTCCGCAAGCCGGGCACGTACGCGATCGTCGCCGGCCGCACGCTGCGCGCGGGGGCGACCCGCGGGGTCCTGCCCGAGGGCGCGGCGGGCCGCGCCGCCGACGAGGCGATCGCCGCGGCGGGGAGCGACCCCGATGCGTCCGCCGTCCTGCTCGGCCTCGTCGACCGCGTCGGCGCCGCCCGGACCGAGGGCGCGGACGGCGGCGGAGACGGCGGGGGCTCCGGGAGCGGCGGGCTCATCCTGCTCGGGCTCGCCGGCGCCGGCGCCGCCGTGGCGCTGGTCGGCCGGCGCAAGCGCCGCCGCCGCGACGCGGCCGCGCTCGCCGAGGCCAAGCGCAACGCCCGCGACGACCTCGTGGCGCTCGGCGACGACATCCGGGCGCTCGACCTCGACGCCTCGATGCCCGGCGCCGACCCGCAGGCCAGGGCGGACTACGACCACGCGGTCGCGCGCTACACCGCCGCCGAGGAGCAGTGGGAGCGCGCCCGGATGCCGGAGGACCTCGCGCCGGTCGGCGAGGCGCTCGAGGAGGGCCGCTGGGCGATGGCCTCGGCGAAGGCGCGCTTCGCCGGGGAGACGCCGCCCGAGCGCCGCCCGCCATGCTTCTTCGATCCGCGCCACGGCCCGTCCACGCGCGACGTGCCCTGGTCGCCGCCGTTCGGCGAGCCGCGCGAGGTGCCCGCCTGCGAGGCCGACGCGCTCCGGGTCGAGCGCGGCGACGACCCCGGGATGCGCGAGGTCGAGCGCGACGGCCGGCGCGTGCCGTACTGGCAGGCCGGTCCGGCCTACGCCCCGTTCGCCGGCGGCCTGTTCGGCGGCTTCGGCGGCGGGCTCCTGCCGGGCCTGCTGATCGGCTCCATGCTCGGCGGCGCGATGTCGCCGGGCTACGCCTACGGCGCCGGCGACGCCGAGGGCGGCGACTTCGCCGGCGGGGACTTCGGCGGCGGCGACTTCGGCGGCGGGGACTTCGGCGGCGGCGGCGGCGACTTCGGCGGCGGCGGCTTCTAGCCGCCCGCCCGCGGCCCGGCGCCGGGCCGTCACTCATCTAGGGTCCGGCGCGTGCGTGCGACGCTGCTCCGCGAACCGCTCGACGCCGACGTGGCGGCGGCGGACGCCGTGCGGATCCTGCGCGGCGCCGACCGCCCGTTCGCGCTGATCGGCGCGTGGGCCGGCGGGGGCGCGATCCTGGGATCCGACCCCCTGCGGGTGGCGCGGCCAGGCGAGGACCTGTTCGCGCTGCTCGACGAGGTCCCGGAGGTGGACGCGGCCGCGGGCGCCGTCGGCGGCGGCTGGGTCGGGTACCTGGGCTTCGAGGCCCGGCACCGCGTGGAGCCCGGCCATCCGCCGCCGCCGCGGCCGGTGCCGCTGCCCGACGGGGCGCTCGCCTACTACGACCACGTGCTGCACCTCGACGCCGCGGGGCGCTGGTGGTTCGAGGCGCTCGTGACCCCCGGGCGCGAGGCGCTCGTCGCGCGCCGCCGCGAGGAGCTCGCGGCGCGGCTCGCCCGTCCGCCGCTCCCGCTGCCGTTCGCCACGAGCGGCTGGGCCTGGACGCCGTCGCCCGCGGGCCACGCCGAGGCCGTGGAGGCGTGCCGCGCGCGCATCGAGGCCGGCGACCTGTTCCAGGCCAACCTCTGCCTGCGGCTCGAGGGGCGCCTCGCCGGCGACGCGCTCGACCTCTACGCCAGGGCCGTCCCCGCGCTCCCGACCGACCGCTCCGCGTTCGTCGCCGGGCCGTGGGGCACCGTCGCGAGCCTCTCGCCGGAGCTGTTCCTGACCCGCCGGGGGCGCGTGGTGCGCAGCGAGCCGATCAAGGGCACCCGGCCGGCGCACGCCCGCGCCGAGCTGGCGGCGTCGGCGAAGGACCGCGCCGAGAACGTGATGATCGTCGACCTCGTGCGCAACGACCTCGGGCGGGTCTGCACGCCGGGCAGCGTGCGGGTGACGGCGCTGGCCGAGGTCCGGCCGCACGCGGGCGTGTGGCACATGGTCTCCGAGATCGAGGGCGTGCTGCGCGACGGGGTGGGCGACGGCGGGCTGCTGCGCGCGACGTTCCCGCCCGGATCCGTCACGGGGGCGCCCAAGCTCGCCGCGCTCGACGTGATCGCCGAGCTCGAGTCGACCGGCCGCGAGGCCTACACCGGGGCGATCGGCTTCGCGAGCCCGCTCGCCGGGCTCGAGCTCAGCGTCGCCATCCGCACGTTCGAGGTGCGCGGGCGGCGGATCTGGCTCGGCGCCGGCGGCGGCATCGTCGCCGACTCGGTCGGCGAGGACGAGGCGCGCGAGGCGGCGGCCAAGGCGGCGCCGCTGCTCGCGGCGATCGGCGCCGCGCCGCCCGCCGCCGGACCGGCCGCGCCGCGCCCTGCGGCGCCGGCCCGGCGCGGGCCGCGGCCCGTCCCCCGGCCGGACCCCGCGGCCGGGCTCTACGAGACGATCCGGGTCGCCGGGGGCGTTCCCGAGGACCTCGACGCGCACCTCGCGCGCCTCGTCGCCGGCCTGCGCACGCTCTACCGGCAATCGCCGCCCGAGGACCTGGCGGCGCGCGCGCGGGCCGCCGCACGCGGGCACGACCGCGCGCGCCTGCGCATCGACGTGATCCCGGGCGAGGACGCCGTGCTGGCCGTCACCCCGCTCGGCGCGGCCGTTCCCGTCGTGCTGCGCCCGGTCGTGGTCCCCGGGGGCCTCGGCGACCACAAGTGGCGCGACCGCACCCTCCTCGCCGCCTACGAGGCGGAGGATCCGGACGCGCTCCCGCTCCTGCTCGACGCCGACGGCCACGTGCTCGAGGCGAGCCGCGCCAGCGTCGTCGTGCGCGACGCCGGCGGCATGCTCCACACGCCCCCCGCCGACGGCCGCATCCTGCCGGGCGTGACCGCAACGCTCGCGGGGGCCCGCCCGCGCGTGCTCACGCTCGAGGACCTCGGCCGCGCCGAGATCCTCGTCGCGAGCGCGCTGCGCGGGCTCCAGCCGGCCGTGCTGGAACCCTGCTAGGGACGGCGCTGCGCTACGCGCCGGCGGGGGTGAGGACGACCTCGTCGCCGCCCGTGAGCGGCGGCACGCCCGGGTCGGCCGGCGTGTCGGTGTAGACGGCGTCGAACACCGCGTGCAGGTCGTCCGCGCCCGAGTGGCCCGAGCTCAGGAACGTCTGGATCGTGCCCGTGCAGCCCGAGGTCGCGCTGAGCGGATGCCCGTGCGCGTCGTGGCCGAGCACGTACGTGACGGTGACCTTCCTGCAGTCCAGCGGCGTGTCGTCGGTGACCGTCACCTCGAACGTCACCGTCTGGCCGAACGCGAACGGCTCGCCCGGCGCCGGCGACGTCGTCAGCTCGACGGTCGGCGCGATGTTGCCGACGATCACGGGCACCGACGCGGCCGCCGTGCGGCCGGTGGCGTCCGTGACGCGGAGCGTCGCGTCGAACACGCCGTTCTCCGTGTACGTGAACGTCGGATTGCGCGCGCGGGAGTCGACGACGCCGTCGGCGTCGAAGTCCCACGCGTAGGAGAGCCGGTCGCCGTCGGGATCGGTCGTGCCGGCGCTGGAGAACGCCACCGTGAGGGGCGCGAGCCCGATCAGCGGCGCGTTCGGGTCCGCATGGCCGACGGCCGACGCGACGGGCACCGGCGTGCGGTTGCCGCGCACGAAGTCGATCCGCGCCAGCTGGGCCTCCGGGGTCTCGGCGAAGAACCCGTCCCCGTACTCGAGCACGTAGAGCGCACCGTCGGGGCCGAACTCGACGTCCATCGGGTTGTCGACGAACGCCGGCACGTGCCGGATGTCGACGAGCCGGCTGCCGTTCGGCCGGTCGAGGCGGAACGCCTTGAGGTAGTCGCGCGTCCACTCGTAGAAGAGCGGCTGGCCGTCGTAGCGGGGCGGCCACTTCACCTGCGAGCGGCTGGCGCCGTCGAACCGGTAGGCCGGGCCGCCCATCGGCCCGATGCCGTCCCCGCCCAGCTGCTCGAACAGCTCGGGGAACAGCCCGGACTCCTGCGACGAGCCCGGGTACGTGTACCAGACGTCCGGCTGGATCACCGCGGGCAGCCGTCGCAAGCCGGTGTTGAGCCGCGAGTCGTTGACCGGCGCGGCGCAGTCGAACGGCGCGCCGGAGGCGCCGGTCGCGAAGTCGTAGGCGACGTACGGCAGGGCCGGCGTCACGCAGAACGGCCAGCCGTGGTTGCCCGGCTGCCGGATCAGCATCCAGCGACCGTGCCCTGCCGGCCCGCGGAGCGGGTCGGGCTCCGGGCTGTCGGGCGAGTAGTCGCCGACGTACACGTGGCCGGTGGTCCGGTTGACCGCGAACCGGAACGGGTTGCGCAGCCCCATGGCGTAGATCTCGGGCCGCGTGCCGGCACGCCCGCGCGGGAACAGGTTCCCCGCCGGGGTCGTGTACCCGCCGCCCGGGCCGACGCGGATCCGCAGGAGCTTGCCGCGCAGGTCGTTCGTGTTGCCGGCGCTGCGCCGGGCGTCGAAGGCGGGGTTGCGGCCCGGCCGGTCGTCGAGCGGCGCGTACCCGCCGGAGAAGAACGGGTTCGTGTCGTCGCCCGTCGACAGGAACAGGTTGCCCTGCCCGTCGAAGTCGATCTGGCCGCCGACGTGGCAGCAGATGCCCCGGTCGACCGGGATGTCGATGATCCGCTGCTCGGAGCCCAGGTCCAGCTTGCCCTGGGCGAACTTGAAGCGGGACAGGCGCAGCGCGCCCTTGAAGCGGGCGAAGTCCGCCGTCGTGCCCTCGAGGGGCGCGTCGCCCTCGTTGACGGCGGGCGTCGACGGGTCGTCGACGGGCGTGCCGAGCGGCGGCGAGTAGTACAGGTAGACCCAGCGGTTCTGCTCGAACGCAGGGTCGAGCGCGATCCCCTGGAGCCCCTCCTCGTCGTGCCGGTAGACCGGCACGACGGCGGCGAGGGCGTTGAGCCCCGTGCGCGGGTCGTGCAGCCGGACCTCGCCGGTGCGCGCGGTGTGCAGCACGCGACGGTCGGGGAGCACGGCGAGGCTCATCGGCTCGCCCGGACGGTCGTTGAGCGTGACCTTCTGGAACGCCGAGGCGGGCGGGTCGCCGGCCTGGGCGGGGGCCGCCGCCGGCAGTGCGAGCCATGCGAAGCAGGCCGCGCCGAGCGCGACGGGCAGGCGCATGGCGCAGCATGCTACGCCTCGTGTCGTTTGATGCAAGCGGGGTCGGCGCCCCCGCTCAGTCCAGCAGCTCGTACGCCGGCAGCGTGAGGAACTCCGGGAACTCCTCGCCCAGCGCGACCTGCTCGAACACCCGGCGCGTCTCGCCGGGACGCCCCTGCTGCCAGACGTCCTCGCCGACCTCGGCGCGGATCTTCTCCGTCTCCTCCTCGAGCACCTCGAGCACCCGCTCGCGCGACACCTTGCCGTGGCGGACCCACTGCCAGATCTGCGAGCGCGAGATCTCGGCGGTCGCGGCGTCCTCCATGAGGTTGTTGATGCCGGCCGCGCCGCGGCCGCCGAGCCAGAACGAGATGTACTGGAAGCCGACGTTGACGTCGTTGCGCAGGCCCTCGTCGGTGATGTCGCCCGGGGTGGACGCCGCGTCGAGCAGGTCGGCCGCGGAGACGTCCACGTCGGGCCGCTGCTTGTCGATCTGGTTCGGCCGCTCGCCGAGCACCTTGTCGAACTCCTCGGTCGCGACGGGCACGATGTCCGGGTGCGCGACCCAGGTGCCGTCGAAGCCGGCCTCGGCCTCGCGCTGCTTGTCCTCGTGCACGGCCGCGATCGCGCGGTCGTTGGCCTCGGGATCCTTGCGCGACGGGATCAGCGCCGCCATGCCGCCCACCGCGAACGCGCCGCGGGCGTGGCAGGTCTTGACCAGCAGGTTCGCGTAGTCCCGCATGAACGGGACGGTCATCTTCACGTCGTTGCGGTCGGGGAGGACGAACTCCGGCCGGTCGCGGAAGCACTTGATCATCGAGAAGATGTAGTCCCAGCGGCCCGCGTTGAGCCCGAGCGAGTGCTCGCGCAGCTCGTAGAGGATCTCGTCCATCTGGAACGCCGCCGGCAGCGTCTCGATCAGCACCGTCGCGCGCAGCGTCCCGTGCGAGAGCCCGAACGCGTCCTCGGCGAACGTGAACGCGTCGTTCCACAGGCGCGCCTCGAGATGGTGCTCGAGCTTGGGCAGGTAGAAGTACACGCCGCGGCGCTGCGCCGCCAGCCGCCGGCCGCCGTGGAACATGTGCAGGCCGAAGTCGACGAGCGCGCCCGAGGCCGGCTCCTCGTCGAGCCGCAGGTGCTTCTCGGGCAGGTGCCAGCCGCGCGGGCGGACGAGCAGCGTGGCGATCTCGTCGCCGAGGCGGTACTCCTTGCCCTCCGACGAGGTGTACTCGATCGACCCCTCGATCGCGTCGACGAGGTTGACGTGGCCGCCGACCTGGTTGGCCCAGGTGGGGGAGTTCGCGTCCTCGAAGTCGGCCATGAAGCCGCGTGCGCCCGAGTTGAGCGCGTTGATGACGAGCTTGCGGTCGGTCGGCCCGGTGATCTCCACGCGCCGGTCCTGGAAGTCCGCCGGGGGCGCGGCGACCTGCCAGTCGCCCGCGCGGATCTCGCGCGTCTCGTCGAGGAAGTCCAGCGTCCCGCCCCGCGCCAGCTCGTCCGCCCGCTCGCGCCGCGCCGCCAGCAGCTCGCGCCGGCGCCGCTCGAACCGGCCGTGCAGCTCGGCGACGAAGTCGAGCGCCTCCGGCGAGAGGATCGCCTGCAGCTGCTCCTCGCGGGTCGGGGCGACGGACAGTTTCATGGGCGGGTTCCTCTGATCGAGTGGTCCAACAGGGTCATCGGGTGGTAGACGGGCAGCCGGCGGTCGCCGAGGTGCGCGTTGATCTGCAGCGCGCAGCCGGGGTTGCCCGCTGCCACGGCCTCGGCGCCGGTGGCGACGAGGTTGGCCGCCTTGCGCGCCCCCAGCTCGGCCGCCGCCTGCGGCTCGACCAGGTTGTAGATGCCCGCCGAGCCGCAGCAGATCTCCCAGTCGGCGGGCTCGAGCAGCTCGAGCCCGGGGATGCCGCGCAGCAGCGCGCGCGGCTGGGCGCGGACCTGCTGGGCATGCGCGAGGTGGCACGCGTCGTGGTAGGCGACGCGCAGCGCCAACGGGTGGCGCTCGGCCTGCGGCTCGAACTCGGCGAGCAGCTCGGTGACGTCGCGGACCTTGGCCGAGAAGGCCGCCGCTCGCTCCGCCCAGTCCGGGTCGTCGGACAGCAGGTGCGCGTAGTCCTTCATGCCCGAGCCGCAGCCGGCGACGTTGACCGCGACGTACTCGAAGTCCTCGTAGGCCGCGATCGTCTGGCGCGCCAGCGTCAGCGCCTCCTCCTCGACGCCGGCGTGCATCTGCAGCGAGCCGCAGCAGCGCGGCCGGCGCGGCGCGTGGACCTCGAACCCCTCGGCGCTGAGCACGCGCACGGTGGCGGCGTTGACGTCGCCGAAGAACACGCGCTGGACGCAGCCCTGCATGAGCGCGATGCGCCCGCGCCGCGTGCCCCTCGCCGGCGTGACCTCGGCCAGCTGGCGCACGGCCGCGCGGCGCGTGACGGGCGGCGTGAGCCGCAGCATCGCCTGCAGCTCGGGCACGCGGTCGAGGCGGTCCGCGAGCGCGTCGCCGACGCCGAGCTTCTGCTGCATCCAGAGCACCGGCGCGAGCGCGCGCAGCCGCGCCGGATGCGTGAAGAGCGCGAAGATCAGGCGCCGGTGGAGCCGCTCGCGTCGCGGGCGCGGCGCGTTGCGCTCGATCTGCGGGCGCGCCTGCTCGATCAGCTTGTCGTACTGCACCCCGGACGGGCACGCGGTCACGCAGGCCATGCACCCGAGGCAGCGGTCGAGGTGCACGCGCATCTCGTCCGACGCCTCCGAGCCCTCCTCGTTGCCGACGCGCATCAGCACGATCCGCCCCCGCGGCGAGTCCATCTCGTCCTCGAACACCGAGTAGCTCGGGCACGTCGGCAGGCAGAACCCGCAGTGCACGCAGTCCGCGATCAGGTCGGGATCGGGTGGGCGCCGCTCGTCCCAGGCCGTCTGCTCGCCGGCGGTCGCGCGGTCCGGCGGGACGATGGTGCTCATTCAGATGCCTCCCACGAAGGTCCCGGGACGGAAGATGCGGGCGGGATCGAACCGCTCCTTGATCCGCGCCATCAGGGCGAGCGCGCCGGCCTCGGGCAACGCCCAGGCGTCGGCGCGGAGCTCCGGCGGCGCGTCGAGCAGGACGCACGAGCGCGGCGCGAGCCGGTCGCGCGCGGCGGCGACGGCGTCGGCCTCCGCGGGCAGCGAGAGCCAGAACAGCCCGAGCGCGGGCCGGCCGACGACGGTGCCGCCGGCGCGGCACACGGCCGGCAGGTCGGTCGCCAGGCCGGAGACCTTGAGCACGCACGCGCCCCGCTGGCGGACGCGCTGGGCCATCCACAGCTCGTCGTCGTCCTCGACCACCGCACAGTCCTCCAGGCCGGCGGCGCGCAGCTTCTCGAGGGCCGCCGCGGCCTGGTCGCCGGCCGCGCCGCTGCCGAAGCGCACGAGCAGCCGGCCGGCGCCGTCGCGCCAGTCGAGGTCGAGGCAGTCGGCCTCGAGCGGCTGGCGGCCCAGGGCGACGGCGGCCTCGCCGAGGCGGTCGGGATCGTCGCTCGCTCCGGCCACGCTCGCGGTCGTCACCGGCAGCGGGTGGAGCCGCACGGCGATGCGGACGATGAGGCCGAGCGTGCCGAGCGAGCCCGTGAACAGCTTGGCCAGGTCGTAGCCGGCCACGTTCTTGATGACCTTCCCTCCGGAGCGGGCGAGCGTGCCGTCCGAGAGGGCGACCGTCGCGCCGACCACGAGGTCGCGCATGCCGCCGTAGCGATGGCGCAGCGGCCCGGTGTCGTTCGTGGCCATCACCCCGCCGACCGTCGCCGCATCGTGCAGCGCGGGGTCGAGCGCGAGCATCTGGCCCTCGGCGGCGAACACCGCCTGCGCCGCGGCGAGCGGCACGCCCGCCTCGAGCACGGCGGTGAAGTCGCCCACGTTGTGCTCGAGGATGCGGTCCAGCCCGCCCGTCTCCAGGTCCACGCCGTCGACGGGAGGGCCCCAGGGCTTCGTCCCGCCGCCGCGCGGGCGCACGACCTTGCCCTCCTCGCCGAGCGACTTGAGCAGCGCCGCGGCCTCCTCTGGCGTCGACGGCTTCAAAACCGCTCCGCGATACCGGCCGCCTCGAGCGGGTGCTGGCGGTAGACGCCCGGCACCTCGCCGCACAGCCGCGGGGTGGGCATGACCTTGCCGGGGTTCGCGAGGCCCTCCGGATCCCACGCGCAGCGCAGCCGCTGGAACGCCGCCAGGTCCGGTTCGTCGAACATCTTCGGCATGTGCTTCTTCTTGTCGACCCCGACGCCGTGCTCGCCGGTGATCGAGCCGCCGGCGTCCAGGCAGGCGTCGAGGATGAGCCCGCTCAGCTCCTCCGCCCGCTCGGCCTCGCCCTCGTTGCGCCCGTCGAAGCAGACGAGCGGGTGCAGGTTGCCGTCGCCCGCGTGGAAGACGTTGGCGACGATCATCCCGTACTCCTGGGCGAGCGCGTCGATGCGCTCGAGCACCTCTGGCAGCTTGGTGCGCGGGATCACGCCGTCCTGCACGAAGTAGTTCGGCGAGATCCGGCCCATCGCCGGGAAGGCCGCCTTCCGCGTCTTCCAGAACAGCTGCCGCTCGGCCTCGTCGCGCGCGACGCGGACGTCGTCGGAGCCGCAGCGCTCGCAGACGGCGACGACCTCCTCGAAGCGGGCCTCGCACTCGCGCTCGGCGCCGTCGAGCTCGACGAGCAGCGCGGCGCCGCGGCCGACCGGGTAGCCCGCGTGCGCCATCTGCTCGCTCGCCTCGATCGCGACCTTGTCCATCATCTCGATCGCGCCGGGCACGACGCCGGACTGCACGATCGCCGACACCGCCTCGCCGGCCTCGTGCGTCGTGTCGAAGAACGCGACGAGCGTCTTGACCGACTCGGGCGCCGGCATCACGCGCAGCCACACCTTCGTGGCGATCCCGAGCGTGCCCTCCGAGCCCACGAACGCGCCGAGCAGGTCGTAGCCGGGCGGGTCGAGCTCGCGGCCGCCGAGCGTGATCATCTCGCCGTCGGGGAGCACGACCTCCAGGCCGCAGACGTAATTCGTCGTGAAGCCGTACTTGAAGCAGTGCGCGCCGCCGGAGTTCTCCGCCACGTTGCCGCCGATCGAGCAGACGATCTGCGAGCTCGGGTCGGGCGGGTAGAAGAAGTCGGGCGCCACGGCGCTCGAGACGGCGACGTTCGTCACGCCGGGCTCCACGAGCACGCGCTGGTTGGCGAGGTCGATCTCGAGCACGCGCTTCATCCGCGAGGTGACGATGAGCACGCCGCCCTCGAGCGGGAGGGCGCCGCCCGACAGGCCCGAGCCGGACCCGCGCGCCACCCACGGCGCGCCGGCGACCGCGCAGGCGCGGACGCAGTCGCGCACCTCCTCGGCGGTCCCGGGCAGGACCGCGACCCCCGGCCGCACGGCGTACTGCAGCAGGCCGTCGGACTCGTAGGTGCGGAGCTGGTGCTCGGCGGTGTAGCACCAGCGCTCGCCGACGATGTCCCGCAGCTGCGAGACGAGCTCCTTCATCGGCCGGACCATACTGGGCGGCGGGCGACCGGCTGCCCCCCGAGCGCGACCTGGCGGCGCGGTTCGGCGTGTCGCGCGCGTCGGTGCGGGAGGCGATCCGCGGCAACGCGCTGCTCAACCTCGTCGAGGACGCCGCTGACGGGGCCGCCGCCCTGGTCACCCGGCAGATCCGTCACTGGGGCCATCGCCTTCAGGGCGGCTAGCCGCCCACGACCATCCAGCTGAGGACCGGCGTGGACTGGAGGTAGACCAGCACGCACATGATCAGCAGGAGCACGAGGCTCCAGCCGACGACGCGCCGGAACAGCTCCCCCTCGCGGCCGCCGAGCCCGACCGCCGCGGCGCCGATCGCCAGGTTCTGCGGCGAGATCATCTTGCCGAGCACGCCGCCGGACGAGTTGGCCGCGGCCAGCAGCGTCGGGTCGAGCCCGGCCTCCCGCGCCGCCGACACCTGGAGGGCGCCGAACAGCGAGTTCGAGCTCGTGTCCGAGCCGGTCACGGCGACGCCGATCCAGCCGATGATCGACGACAGGAACGCGAGGATCCCGCCGGCGCCCGCGATCCAGAGGCCGAGCGTGATCGTCTGGCCCGAGAGGTTCATCACGTAGGCGATGGCGAGCACCGTGGCCACGGTCAGGGTCGCGAACTTGAGCTGGTCCAGCGAGCGGCCGTAGACCTTCAGCGCGCGGCCGGGGGACAGCTTGAGGGCGATCATGGTGATCACCCCGGCGAGCAGCAGGAGCGTGCCCGCGGCGCTGGCCCAGTTGAGCTTGAACGTCGTCGCCGCGGAGGGCTCGCCGTCGCCGGTGAGGATGTCGAGGCCCGGCCAGACGAACTCCGTGCCGAGGCCCTCCAGGAACCGCTTGACCGGACCGAGCTGGGCGAGCCCGAAGATCGCGATGATGATCAGGTACGGGGCATAGGCGGCGAGGACCTCGCCGCGGGTGTCGCGGTGGTCGTCCTCCTTGCGCCGCACCTCCGCCTCGAGCGCCGCGTCGGCGACGGCCGCGCCGGCGATCGCCGGGCCGCGCTGGAAGCGCTTGCCGGTGATCGGCTCGCTCGGCTGCCAGACCTGCAGCAGCGCGACGATGGCGCCGGTCGCGAGCAGCGACGCGACGATGTCGGTCAGCTCGACCGAGATGTAGTTCGAGGTGGCGAACTGGGCGATCGCGAAGACCACGCCGCCGACGATCGCGGCCGGCCAGGCCTGGCGCAGGCCGCGCGAGCCGTCGACCATGCCGATGAGGATCAGGGGGACGAACAGCGCGAGCAGCGGCGTCTGGCGGCCGACCATCGCGCCGAGATCCTCCTTGGGCATGCCGGTGATCTCGGCGAGCGTGATGATCGGGATGGCGATCGCGCCGAAGGCGACCGGCGCGGTGTTGGCCACCAGCGCCACGGCGGCGGCCTTCATCGGCTGGAAGCCGAGCGCGATGAGCATCACGGCGGTGATGGCGACCGGCGTGCCGAACCCGGCGAGCGCCTCGAGCAGCGCGCCGAAGCAGAACGCGATGATCACGGCCTGCACGCGCTGATCGGACGAGATCCGCCCGAACGAGCGCCTGAGCACCGCGAAGTGCCCGGTGGCCTCCGTCATGTTGTAGATCCAGATCGCGTTCCAGACGATCCACATGATCGGGAACAGGCCGAACACGGCGCCGAGCAGCGCGGAGTCGACGGCCTGGCCGACCGGCATCGTGTAGACGACGAGCGCGACGATGATCGCCACGGCGAGGGCGCAGAGCGCGGAGCGGTGCGCGCTCCACTTCAGGCCGCCGAGCAGGACGAAGAGCGTCAGCAGCGGCAGCACCGCGAAGATCGCGGTCAGCCCGAGTGAATCCCCTACCGGGTCGTACACCTGCTGGTACATCCGAAGGCCTCCCCAGGGTTCGGTCGTTGCGACCGGGCTACCCGGCTCGTGCGCTCTGCAACCTGTCGGGCGGCGTGACAGACTGCGCGGCTCGCCGTGCGGGTCGCGCTGTTCATCACGTGCTTCAACGACACGCTCTTCCCTGACGCGGGGCGGGCCACGGTCGCCCTGCTCGAGCGGCTCGGGTGCGAGGTCGAGTTCCGCGCGGAGCAGACCTGCTGCGGCCAGATGCACGGCAACTCGGGCTACGAGGACGACGCGCGGCCGCTCGCCGAGCGCTTCCAGCGCGTGTTCGGGGATGCCGAGGTCGTGGTGTCCCCGAGCGCCTCGTGCGTGGGCTTCGTGCGCGACCACTACGGCCGCATGGGCGTCCCGTTCCGCGGACCGCCGGTCCACGAGCTGTCCGAGTTCCTCGTCGACGTGCTCGGGGTCGAGGACGTCGGCGCCTCGTTCCCGCACCGGGTCACGCTGCATCCGACCTGTCACTCCGTGCGCGCGCTCGGCGTCGGCGACCGGCCGGAGCGGCTGCTGCGGGCCGTGCGCGGCATCGAGCTCGTCGAGCTGGGCGAGCGCGCCGAGTGCTGCGGCTTCGGCGGCACCTTCGCCGTCAAGAACGCCGACACGTCGATGGCCATGCTGGGGGACAAGCTGCGCTCGGTGCTCGACACCCGCGCGGAGGTCTGCACCGCGGTCGACACGTCCTGCCTGATGCACATCGGCGGCGGCCTCGCCCGCCAGCGCGCGGGCGTGCGCGTGATGCACCTGGCCGAGATCCTGGCGGCGCAAGAGTGAGTACGGGCTTCCCCGAGGCGGCCCGGATCGCCCTCGCCGACGCGCAGCTGCGGCGCAACCTCGGCAAGGCGACGACCGCGATCCGCGTCAAGCGCGCGAACGCCGTCGCCGAGCTGCGCGACTGGGAGGCGCTGCGCGACGCGGGCGCGGCGATCAAGGCGCGCGCGATGGCCACGCTGCCCGAGCAGCTCGAGCGCCTGGAGGAGGCGGTGCGGTCGCGCGGCGGCATCGTGCACTGGGCGCGCGACGGCGCCGAGGCGAACGCGATCATCGCCGGCATCGCCCGCGGGCACGGCGCGGACGAGGTGATCAAGGTCAAGTCGCTGGCCACGGACGAGATCGGGCTCAACGAGGCGCTCGCGCTGCGCGGGATCGCCGCGATCGAGACCGACCTCGCCGAGCTGATCGTGCAGCTCGGCGACGACGAGCAGTCGCACATCCTCGTCCCCGCCATCCACCGCAACCGGGCCGAGATCGCGGCGCTGTTCGAGCGCACGATCGCCCAGGGGCAGGAGCTCGGGCTCGAGCCCCGCTCGATCGCCGAGGCGGCCCGCCGTCACCTGCGCGAGAAGTTCCTCTCCGTCCCCGTGGCGATCAGCGGCGCGAACTTCGGCATCGCCGAGACCGGGTCGGTCGGCGTCGTCGAGTCCGAGGGCAACGGGCGCATGTGCACGACCCTGCCCGAGGTGCTGATCACGCTGATGGGCATCGAGAAGGTGCTGCCCGAGTGGCGCGACCTCGAGGTCATGCTGCAGCTGCTCCCGCGTTCCTCGACCGCCGAGCGGATGAACCCGTACACGTCGATCTGGGCCGGGGTGCGCGAGCACGACGGCCCGCGCGAGTTCCACCTCGTGCTGCTCGACGCGGGCCGCACGCGGGTGCTCGAGGACGAGGTCGGGCGCCAGGCGCTGCACTGCATCCGCTGCTCGGCCTGCCTGAACTCGTGCCCGGTCTACGCGCGCACGGGCGGCCACGCCTACGACTCGGTCTACCCGGGCCCGATCGGCGCGATCCTGACGCCGCAGCTGGAGGGCCTGGACCGCGCGCCGACGCTGCCGTGGGCGTCGTCGCTCTGCGGCGCGTGCTACGAGGTCTGCCCGGTCAAGATCGACATCCCGACCGTGCTCGTGCACCTGCGGGGGCGGGTCGTGCGGGAGGTGAAGTCGCGCTGGGGGCCCGAGCGGCTCGCGATGGACGCCCTCGCACGCGTGTTCCGGTCGCGCGGCGCCTACGAGCGCGCGCAGCGGATGGCGCGCGCCGGGAACGGCCCGATCGCGTCGTTGCCAGGCCCGCTCAGCGGCTGGACGGCGATGCGCGAGCTGCCCGACGTGCCGAAGCAGACGTTCCGGGACTGGTGGGCGAGCCGCCCGGCGGACGCCGGCGCGTCCGCGGGCGCGGGGCGCTCCGCCGCCGCAGACCCTGAGGACACGACCGGACGCTCGCACGACGCATGAGCGCGCGCGAGGAGATCCTCGGCCGCGTGCGCGCGGCGCTCGGGCCGGGGGGCGTCGTGCCGGAGGTCCCGCGCGACTACGACGTCGCCGGCGGCGGCCCGACGCCCGGCGCGGCGGACGTCGTCGCGCGCTTCTGCGAGCGGGCCGCCGAGTACCGCGCCGACGTGCGGCGGGTGGCGGCCGGCGGCGTGGAGGCCGCGGTGGCCGACGTGTGCGCCGCCCACGGCGCGCGCCGCCTCGCGGTGCCGCCCGGCGCGCCGCAGCGCCTGCCGGGCCTGGAGCTCGTCGTCGACGACCCCCCGATCTCCGCGCGCGGCCTCGACGGGCTCGACGGCGTCCTCACCGGCTGCGCGCTCGCCATCGCCGAGACGGGCACCGTGGTGCTCGACGGCGGCGAGCGCAGCGGCCGCCGCGCGCTCACCCTCGTCCCCGACTTCCACGTGTGCCTCGTCGAGGCCGCGGCGATCCACGCCTCCGTGCCCGACGCGATCGCCGCGCTCGCGCCGGCGGCCGCCGAGGGCCGGCCGCTGACGTTCGTCTCGGGCCCGAGCGCGACGTCGGACATCGAGCTCGAGCGGGTCGAGGGCGTGCACGGCCCGCGCACGCTGGTGATCCTGGTGCTGGAGTGACCGCGCGGCTGCTGGCCGCGGCGCTCGCGGCGCTGCTGCTCGGCGCCGCACCGGCCGCAGCGGGGGAGCCCGACGCCACCGCGCCCGCCTACGACGTCGTGCTCACGGGGTCGAAGCACGGCTTCCGCTGGACCGGGCGCGAGACGATCTCGCTGACGAACCCCGGCCCGGCTCCGCTCGACCGCGTCTGGGTCCGGCTCTGGGGCAACGGCGGCTGGGGCTGCGGCGGCAAGCGCCACGTCCGGATCGGCAACGTCGCCGGCGCCACGGCGGGCCCGCCGTCCGTGTTCTGCAGCGCCGTCCCGCTCCGGCTCGCCGCGCCGCTCGCACCCGGCGCCCGCGGGAGCGTCGCCTTCGACGTCGACATCCGGGTACCCGCCACGCCCGGCCGCTTCGGCCACCGCAAGCGGTACGCGCTCCTCTCGAACGCCATCCCGGCGCTCGCGCACCTGGAGGGCGGCCGCTGGCGGCTCGACCGCTACTTCCCGATCGGCGAGTCGTGGACGTATCCGATCGCCGACTGGCGCGTGCGGCTCGACCCGCCGCCGGGCATCGCGGTCGCGGCGCCCGGCGTGCTGCAGCCCGACGGCAGCCGCCGCATCGCGCAGGGCCGCGACTACTCCTTCGCCGCCGGCCGGCTGCGCTCGCTCGGCGCGACGATCGCCGGGGTCGACGTGACCGTGTGGGGGCCGCGCGCCCCCGGCGGCAGCGGCCTCGGCAAGGTGCTACGGATCACGCGCAAGCGGCTCCCGCGCCTCGTCGCGCTGTTCGGCCCCTACGGGTGGCCGGACCTGCAGATCTTCGTCACCGACGACGCCTCGATGGAGCACACGGGCTTCATCATGACCGCGCCGCAGGACTTCGTGGTCACGCACGAGCTGGCGCACGAGTGGTGGTACGCGCTGGTGGGCGACGACCAGGCCCAGGAGCCGTGGCTCGACGAGGCGTTCGCCTCCTACGCCGAGGAGGCGGCGGGCGCCCAGCCCTTCGCCTGGTGCTCGCGCCCCGGCCCGCAGACGCGCATCGTCACGCGCGGCACGGCGTGGTTCCGCGCGCACCACTTCGACGACTACGGGCTCGTCTACGCCGAGGGCGCCTGCCTGCTCGACGTGCTGCGCAAGCGGATGGGCCGCGCCCGCTTCGCCGCGGCGCTGCGCGCGTACGCCGACGCCAACCGCTACGGCTGGTCGACCGGGGCCGAGTTCCGCGCGGCGATGGACGCCGCCTCGCCCGTCGCGCTCGGCGACCTCTGGCGCCGCTACCGCGTCGGCTGAGTCAGCGCCGCAGGACGAGCGTCTCGCCGGCCGGCGTGGCGACCCACACCTCGGGACCGATCACGCGCACCCCCGTGCTGCCGAACGTGGTCAGCGCCGTCGAGCTGACCGTGCTCCCGTCCTCGAGCGAGAGCGCCGTGAGCCGGTCGGGGACGCGCGCCGCGCTGCTGTGCACCCACAGCACCCCGTCGGCGACGTCGGCGCCGTTGGCGCCGTCGCCGACGGTCCGCTGCCAGACGGCGGCCCCCGTCGCGCCGTCCAGCCGCGCCACGGTCCCGCGGTCGGCGACGATCAGGTCGTCGCCGAGCGGGATCATCGCCGTGCTGGGGTGGATCGCCGGCCGGATGCTCGCCGTCTCGGCGCCGGTCAGCGGATCCAGGCGGCGGAGCGAGTTGTCGGTGTGGAGCATCCAGAACGCATCCTCGCCGAGGGCGAAGAACTCGGCCTCGCCGGCCGCCGTCGACGTCGACACGTACCGGAGCGCCTTCCCCGTGCTCGGGTCCAGGCGCAGCACGCCGCCGGCGTTGACCGCCCACACCGCGCGGTCCGAGGCGAGCACGCTCGCGGGCACGAAGGGCCTCCCGTCCGGGGTGCGCAGCGCGATCCGACCGACCACGGCGTCCGTCGCCGGGTCGATCCGCCACAGCCGCGACGCCGCGGTGTCGGTCGCCCACAGCTGCTCGCCGACGGGCGTCACGAGGAGGAACGATCCGCTCTTGACCGGAATGCGCGCGACGACCCGCCGGTCCGCCGGGTCGACCCGCACGACGTCGCCGGCGACGTTGTCGGTGACCCACAGCGCGCCGAACGCGGGCTCGAGCTGGAACGGGTTGGGCGTGATGTCCAGCCGCGCGACGACGACCGGGCCGGCGGGGGGCGGGTCCTCGCCGCGCAGCGCCAGCACGCCTGCCACGGCGGCGACCGCGAAGAGCGCGGCGGCCATCGCGCCGGCCAGCAGCGGCGACCGGAGCCGCCAGCGGGCGTCGCGCAGGAGCCGGGCGGGGGCGCCGGCGCGCGCCTGGCGCTCGGCGGCGTCGCGCAGCTGCAGCTGGAGCCGGGTCACGAAGTCCTCCCTCATCGGCGTGGTCCCATCCTCTCCCTGACCGCGGCGAGGCCGCGGCTCACGCGCTTGCGCACGACGGTCTCCGACGTGCCGTACGCCGCGGCGATCTCGGCGTAGTCACGTCCCTCCATCACGTGGGCGCGGACCGCTTCGCGCTGGTCGGGCGCGAGCACCTCGAGCAGCGCGCCGGCGCCCTCGGCCTCCGCCAGCGACTCGATCCGGGCGTAGTCCTCGTCGTCGAGCTCGAGCCGCTCCATGCCCATCCGCCGCCGTGCGCGCTGCTCGGCGCAGCCGCGGCGCTGGGCGTCGGCGAGCTTGTGCATCGCGATGCCGTAGAGCCACGCCGCCGCGGCGCCGGACTCCCGCCGGTAGCCCCGGCGGCCGGCGAGCGCGGCGGCGAACGTCTCCGCGGTCAGGTCGGCGGCCAGCTCCGGATCACGCGTGCGGCGGGCGAAGAAGCCCAGGAGCGCGGTGACGTGGCGCAGGTAGAACGTCTCGAAGCCGGCGGCGTCGGCGGCCGCGAGGAGCGCTTCGTCGGTGGGGGCGCTCGTGCCCATGTATCCCTTGCTTCGGCCGGGCCGTGGCCGTGTGACCGACCCTATCCGCGATCAGTAGGCGGTGGTGCGCGCGCGGTGGCGCGGATGCGCCTTGTAGCGCGGCTCCGCCCCGCGGTGCCACAGGGCGTTGTCCACCGCCGTCGCGGTGGTGGCGCCGTGCGCCGCGACGAGCAGCTCGACGGCGTGCACCGCGCAGGCGCGGATCTCGACCTCCTCGGGCGCGTCGTGCGCGATCAGCTCCCCGCGGTCGATCCGGGCGACCAGCGCGTCGTCGAAGCGCAGCACCCCGTCGAGGCGCAGCACGTGGGGCACGAGGTTGTCCGCGAACAGGGTCAGCGCGGCGAGGTCGTCCGCCGGCGCCAGGCCCTGCAGGTGCAGGTCGGCGGCCGCGAGCTGCGCGCGCTTGAAGAACGGCACGGTGCGGCCCGCGTAGGGGGAGGCGTCCGACCAGGTCGGCAGGGCGGCGAGCCGCTCGGCGAGCGCGACGGCCGAGCCGCCGCCCGCGCGCGCGAGCGCGAGGAACGAGCCCTCGTGCTCGGCGGCCACGTGCGCGCCGAGCTCGTTGAGCGCGCGGGCGAAGAGCGCCATCAGCTCGTGCCCGGGGTCCTGGCCGAAGGCCGCGGCGGCCGCGGCGGCGTCCAGCGCGGCGAGCTCGTCCGCGCGCCACGGCCCGCGCGCCCGGAGCGCCGCCTCGACGGTGCGGAAGCCCGACAGGCCCGGCGGCTTGCGCAGAGTCGGGAACCAGCCCGAGCCGAAGTTGACCGCGTTCAGCTGGAGGCTGAAGGCGGCGCGCGCCTCGTCCCCGGCGCCGGGCGCGAGGTCCGGCGCCGGCGGCGACGCCGCGGGCAGCGTGCGCGCGTAGGCCGCGACCGCGCCCTCCTCGATCCGCACGCGGCGGGCCCGGGCGGCGACGCCGGCGCAAGCGGCGCGGATGTCGTCCGGGAGCGCCATGGGCCGACGATCGTGACATGCGACGATCCGCGGCATGGCCAAGCTCCCCGACGACGTGCGGGCGCTGTTCGAGCGCCCGAACTACGCGCACATCGCCACCGTGCTGCCCGACGGCGGCCCGCACAGCGTGCCGGTCTGGGTCACGCTCGAGG
Source organism: uncultured Solirubrobacteraceae bacterium (assembly GCA_963827335.1). GTDB lineage: Bacteria > Actinomycetota > Thermoleophilia > Solirubrobacterales > Solirubrobacteraceae > DASQMT01. The sequence continues at coordinate 63,140 of CAWHAP010000012.1, read as the reverse complement.
GCGACCGGATCGCGTTCTTCACCCAGGAGCGCTCGCGCAAGGCACGCAACCTCGACCGCGACCCCCGCGTCGCGATCTCGGTCGTCGACCACGACAACCCGTACGCGATGGCGACCGTCCGCGGCCGGGTGGTGGAGCGCGTGCACGGCGACGCGGCGCTCGAGATCATGGACCACATGTCCGTCCGCTACACGGGCGAGCCGTTCCCGTACCGGCAGGGGACGGCGTTCCTCGTGGAGCCGGAGCGCGCGTCGACCGCGACCCTCGGGTTCAAGCACGATCCGCCGTCCTAGCCGCGCGCTAGCGTGGGTTCCGTGCCCCCGCAGCAGGAAGCCGTCGACGCCCTCCTGGAGGGCCTGAACCCGCCGCAGCGCGAGGCGGTGACGGCCGCGGGCGGGCCGCTGCTCATCCTGGCGGGCGCGGGGTCGGGCAAGACGCGCGTGCTCACGCACCGGATCGCGTACCTGCTGCGCACGGGCCAGGCCCGCGCGGACGAGATCCTCGCGATCACGTTCACGAACAAGGCCGCGCAGGAGATGCGCGAGCGGGTGGAGCTGCTCGTCGGCCGCGCCACGCGGGCGATGTGGGTGATGACGTTCCACTCCGCCTGCGCCCGCATGCTGCGCGCCGACGCGCACCGGCTCGGCTACACGCGCCAGTTCACGATCTACGACTCGGCCGACCAGCGGCGGCTGATCAAGAAGTGCCTGGACGACCTCGACATCGACCCCAAGCGCTTCACCCCGCGCGCGATGCAGGTCCAGATCTCCGACGCCAAGAACAAGCTGCGCGCCGCCGACGACTACCGCCAGCTCGTCGGCTCGTTCTTCGAGCAGACGGTCGCCGACGTCTACGAGTCCTACGAGCGCGAGCTGCATCGCGCCAACGCGATGGACTTCGACGACCTGCTGTTCCGCGCCGTCAACCTGCTCGAGCTCTTCCAGGAGGTCCGCGACCGCTACGCCAACGCGTTCCGCTGGATCCTCGTCGACGAGTACCAGGACACGAACCAGGCGCAGTACCGCTGGCTCCAGCTGCTGTCCTCCGAGCACCGCAACCTGGCGGTCGTCGGCGACGACGCCCAGTCGATCTACGGCTTCCGCGGCGCCGACATCATGAACATCCTCAACTTCGAGGAGGACTACGTCGACGCGAACGTGATCAAGCTGGAGCAGAACTACCGCTCCACGCAGATGATCCTGTCGGCGGCCAACGGGCTGATCGCGAACAACCGCGGCCAGAAGGCCAAGCACCTGTGGACCGACGTCGGCGAGGGCGACCCGATCAAGGTGCGCGAGCTCGCCGACGAGCACGCCGAGGCCCGCTTCGTCGCCGCGGAGATCGAGCGGCTCGTCGACGAGGGCGTGTCGCGCTCGGAGCTCGCCGTCTTCTACCGCACGAACGCGCAGTCGCGGGTGCTGGAGGACATGCTCGTCCGCGCGCAGATCGGCTACCAGGTGATCGGCGGGACGAAGTTCTACGAGCGCGCCGAGGTCAAGGACGCCGTCGCCTACCTGAACTTCCTCGTCAACCCCGCCGACGGCGGCGCGTTCACCCGCATCGCCAACTCGCCCAAGCGCGGCATCGGCCAGACCTCGCTCTCGCGCGTGCTCGCGCACGCGGAGACGATGGGGATCTCCCCCTGGGAGGCGGCCGCCGGCGCCGGCGACGTGCCGACGCTCGGCACCGCGGCCGTGCGGTCGCTCGGGCGCTTCATGTCGACCATGGAGCGGCTCAAGGAGCGCGTCGACGCCCGCGTACCGGTCGCCGAGGTGCTGGAGGAGACGCTGCGCGAGACCGGCTACCTCGACGCGCTGGAGGCGGAGCGCACGATCGAGGCCCAGGGGCGGATCGAGAACCTGGAGGAGTTCGTCCGCGTCGCCCGCGAGTACGACGGCATGTCCGCCCCCGGCGAGGAGACCGGCGTGGCGGAGTTCCTGCAGCAGATCTCGCTGCTCGCCGACGCGGACACGATCCGCGACGACGAGGGGCTCGTGACGCTGATGACGCTCCACAACGCCAAGGGGCTCGAGTTCCCGATCGTGTTCATGATCGGCTGCGAGGACGGCGTGTTCCCGCACAGCCGGGCGCTCGACGAGGGCGCGCTGGAGGAGGAGCGCCGGCTCGCCTACGTCGGCATCACCCGCGCGATGCGCGACCTCTACATCACCTACGCCCGGCGCCGCAACGTGTTCGGCGCCGAGACCTTCGGCCTGCGGTCGCGCTTCATCGACGAGATCCCGCGCGAGCTGACCGACCAGCCCGACCGCAACGCGGTCGGCGCGGGCCGGCCCGCCGGGATGGGCCGCGTGGCCTCGTGGGCGACCGCCGCGGCGGCCTCCGACGAGGCGCTCGGCGGCGCGCCCGCGGGCGGCGGAGGCGCGGGTGACGCGGTCTTCCGGGTCGGCGACGACGTGGTGCACGCCGCGTTCGGGGACGGCGTCGTCACCGGCGTGGAGCCGGGCGGGATCGTCGTCGTGCACTTCTCAGAGCAGGGCAAGGAGCGCAAGCTCATGGCCGACTACGCCCCGATCCGCAAGCGCTGAGGCCGCGCGGTGGCCGGGCGGTGGCCGCTGATGCCGGAATGGGTGGCGGTCGCAGAGGGGCCGGTCCGTCGCGGCGAGCGCGTGCACGTGGACTGGGCGGCGGGAGCGGGCGCCGGACACGAGCTGCGGCTCGCGCTGGTCGTCCACCACGGCGCGGGCGCGGCCGAGCGCCGCGCGTGGGTCGTCCACGACCGTGCGACCGTGTCGCCTGCGGGCGGGACGGCGCAGCTGCACGTGCCCCCGGGGGCGCCGTACTCCTATCCCGGGACCGTCCTGGCGTTCCTCTGGGGCGTCGCGCTCGCCGACCCGGCACGGCCGGAGGACCGGCCGGCCGGGTGGAGCGCGGTGCAGGTGCTGCCGTGAAGCTCGACGTGCGCCTCGACCCGCGGCTGTCCGGCCTGTGCGCCGGCGCGCGGCTGGCGGGCACCGTCGCGACCGGGCCCGGCGGCGCCGCGCGCTCGGTCGACGCGTGGCTCGAGCTGACCGAGCACGCGAGCGGGCACCGCCATGTCGCGCGGCGCACCGATCCGCTGCGCCTCCACGACGGCGCCGTGCCGCCGGGCCACGAGCTGCGCTTCGCGCTGCGGATCCCGCCCGGGGCGGTGCCGTCGCTCGCCACGGAATGGGGCGCGCTGGTGTGGACGCTGGTCGTCCGGGCCGACCGGCCGGGCGCGCCGGAGGCCCGGGCCGAGGTCGTGCTGGAGATCCTGTGACGGCGTTCGGCCGCGAGGACCACGGCGGCGGGGAGGGGACGCCGCTCGTCCTGCTCCACGGCGTCGCCACGAGCCGGATGATCTGGCGTCACGTCACCGGGCCGCTGTCGGCGGGACGGTCCGTGGTCGCGGTCGACGTCCCCGGCTTCGGCGAGTCCGCGGCCGCCGGGGCCGGCTTCGAGCTCGACGCCGTCGCCGACCGGATCGTCGCCGCGCTCGGGCTGGACGCCTTCGACCTCGTCGGGCACTCGCTCGGCGGCGCGATCGCCGTGGCCATCGCGGCGCGCCATCCCGAGGCCGTGCGCCGGCTGGTGCTCGTCTCGCCCGCCGGGCTGGCGCCGCGGGCCGCAGGGGTCGCCGAGGTGCTGGGCCGGGCCGCCGACGTGGCGACTCGCGCCCGGCGGGCGCTCGGCTACCCGTTCGTCGACCGCAGCCTCGCCCGCTGGGCCATGTTCGGCACGACGGTGGCCGATCCCGGCCGGCTCGACCCCGACGACGCGCGCATGCTGCTGGAGGCCTCGGACGGGGCGCAGCGCGTGGCGGAGGGCATCGCGCAGGCGCTGGCCGCCGATCTGCGCGACGACCTCGTCAACGCGCGCGTGCCGGTCGGCCTGATCTGGGGCGCCGCCGACCGGGTCGTGCCCTACGGCGGGCTGGACGCCCTGCGGCGGCTGCGGCCCGAGGCACCGGTCGAGACGCTGACCGCGACGGGGCACATCCCGCAGGTCGAGGACCCCGCCGGGTTCACCGCCGCGCTCGAGCGCATCCTCGCCGCGTTGGACTGAGGCGCCGCGGGGGATCCTCCCGTCCGGCGGACGAATTGGTCCTGGATGGGCGATTCCGCGACTCGCGCCCGCGAGGACGCGCCCGGCCGGCGCTGGATCGCCCATCTAGAGTGCGTGCGCCGTGCGCCGCCTGCTCGCCCTCGCCTGCCTGATCGTGTTCGTCGACACGATCTTCTTCGCCGCGATCACGCCGCTGCTGCCGCACTTCGAGGACGAGTTCGGGCTGTCGAAGTCCGCGTCGGGCGTGCTCGCCGCGGCCTATCCGGCCGGCACGTTCGTCGGGGCGATCCCGGGCGGCTACCTCGCGGCGCGGGCCGGCGTGCGCGCCACGGTGCTGCTCGGCCTCACGCTGATGGTCGTCTCCAGCCTCGGCTTCGCCTTCGCCGACTCGATCCAGGTGCTCGACGCCGCGCGCTTCCTGCAGGGGATCGGCGGCGCCGCGTCGTGGGCCGGGGCGATGGCGTGGGTCGCGAGCGCCGCGCCGCGCGACCGCCGCGGCGAGATGATCGGCACGACGATGGGCGCGGCCGTCGCCGGCGCGCTGGTCGGCCCGGCCGTCGGGGCGCTCGCCGACGCGGTCGGGGTCACGCCGGTGTTCTGCGGCGTCGCGGTCCTCGGCACGACGCTGGCGCTGTGGGCGCTGCGCACGCCGCCCGCCGAGGCCGAGGGCACGTCGTCGCCGCGCGAGCTGCTCGGCGCGCTGCGCGACGGGCGCGTCTCGGCCGGCATGTGGCTGATCGCGGTGCCCGGCCTGATGTTCGGCACGATCGGCGTGCTCGCGCCGCTGCGGCTCGACGACCTCGGCGCCGGCGCCGCGCTGATCGGCGCGGCCTTCCTCGTCGCCGCGTCGCTCGAGACGGCGGTGAGCCCGATCGTCGGGCGCGTCTCGGACCGCCGCGGGCGGCTGTTCCCGTGCCTGCTCGGGCTGAGCGCCGCCGCGGTGCTCATGGCCGTGTTCCCGTGGCCGGACCGCTCCTGGCAGGTGTTCGCGCTCGTGGTGCTCGCCGCGCCGTCGATCGGGATGCTGTGGGCGCCGTCGATGGCGCTGCTGTCCGACGGAGCCGAGGCGGTCGGGATCGCCCAGGGCTTCGCGTTCGCCCTCTCCAATCTCGGCTGGTCGGTCGGGCAGACGGCGGGCGCCGCGGGCAGCGCGCGGCTGGCCGACGCCACCGAGGACGCGGTCCCGTACCTGCTGCTGTGCGCGATCTGCGTCACGACCCTGCTCGTCCTCGCCCGGGCGCGGGCGGCCGCGGGAACGAGCCTGACGTGAGCGTCCAGGACGCCGCGCCCCGGCCCTACTGGCTCGACCACCCCGACGCACCCGCCCCGCGGCCGCCGCTGGAGGGCGTGCGGCGCGCCGATCTCGTCGTGGTGGGCGGTGGGCTCACGGGCCTGTGGGGCGCCCTGCAGGCGGCAGAGGACGGCAAGCACGTCGTCCTGCTCGAGGGCGAGCAGCTGGCCTTCGGCGCGTCGGGGCGCAACGGCGGCTTCTGCGCGGCCTCGCTCACCCACGGGATCGAGAACGGGCGTGCCCGCTGGCCGGGCGAGCTCGACGCGCTCGAGCGCATGGGCCGCGAGAACCTCGACGCGATGCGCGCGACGGTCGAGCGCCACGGGATCGACTGCGGCTGGGAGGACACGGGCACGATCGACGTCGCGACCGCCGAGCACGAGCTGCCGTGGCTGGAGGAGGGCGTCGAGCTCGCGCGCCGGCACGGCTGGGACGCCGAGCTGCTCGACGCGGCCGCCGTCCGGGCGCAGGTGGACTCGCCGACCTACGTCGGCGGCGCGTGGCAGCGCGACGGGACCGCGCTCGTCGACCCGGCCCGGCTGTGCTGGGGCCTCGCCCGCGCCGCGGAGGCGGCCGGCGCGGAGGTCTACGAGGGCACGCCGGCCACGGCGCTGGCGCGCGACGGCGCCGGCGTGCGGGCGGACACGCCCGGCGGCCGGGTGCTCGCCCGCGGCGCGCTGCTGGCCACGAGCGCCTTCCCGCCGCTGGTGCGCGCGATCGGGCGCTACGTCGTGCCGGTCTACGACTACGTGCTCGTGACCGAGCCGCTGTCGGCGGCGCAGCGCGACGCGATCGGCTGGCGCGGGCGCCAGGGCCTCGCCGACCTCGCCAACCAGTTCCACTACTACCGCCAGACCGATGACCACCGGATCCTCTGGGGCGGCTACGACGCGGTCTACGACTTCCGCGGGCGCGTCGGCCCGGAGCGCGACCAGCGTCCCGCGACGTTCGCGCTGCTGGCCGAGCACTTCGCCGCCACCTTCCCGCAGCTCGAGGGGCTGGGCTACTCGCATCGCTGGGGCGGCGCGATCGACACGTGCAGCCGCTTCTCTGCGCTGTGGGGGCGCGCACTGGACGGCCGCGCGGTCTACGTCGTCGGCTTCACGGGCCTCGGGGTCGGTGCGAGCCGCTTCGGCGCCCGCGTGGGGCTCGACCTGCTCGACGGCCTCGACACCGAGCGCACGCGCCTGGAGATGGTGCGGCGGCGCCCGCTGCCGTTCCCGCCCGAGCCGGCGCGCTGGGCCGGGATCACCCTCACGCGGCGCGCGCTCGCGCGGGCCGACGCGCGCGAGGGGCGCCGGGGGCCGTGGCTGCGCACGCTCGACCGCCTGGGCCTGGGCTTCGACTCGTAGGTACATTCCAGGCCACAATGAGCGCGCAGATCATCGACGGGAAGGCGATCGCCGAGGAGGTCCGCCGCGAGGTGGCCGCCGACGTGGCCGCATGGGTCGCGGCCGGGAACGAGCCGCCCGGGCTCGCCACGGTGCTCGTGGGGGAGGACCCCGCATCGGCCGTGTACGTGGGCGGCAAGCAGAAGGCCACCAAGGAGGTGGGCATGGTCGGGTTCGACCACCGGCTGCCCCCCGACGCGCCGCAGGCCGAGGTCGAGGGCCTGCTCGGCGAGCTCAACGGCGACCCGCGCGTGTCGGGCATCCTGCTGCAGCTCCCGACGCCCGGCCACATCGACGGCAACGGCCTGACCTCGCTGATCGACCCGGGCAAGGACGTCGACGGGCTCACGCCCGTGTCGGCGGGCCTCCTGGCCAAGGGCCGGCCGGGGCTGCGCCCGTGCACGCCCGCGGGCTGCATGGAGCTGCTCGCCCGCTACGACGTCGAGCTCGAGGGCGCCGAGGCGGTCGTGGTCGGCCGCTCCGAGCTCGTCGGCAAGCCCGTCGCGCAGATGCTCCTCGCGCGCCACGCGACGGTGACCGTGTGCCATTCGCGCACGCGCGACCTGCCCGAGGTGTGCCGGCGCGCCGACGTGCTCGTCGCGGCCGTGGGCCGGCCGCGGATGGTCCAGGGCGACTGGGTGCGCGAGGGCGCCGTGGTCATCGACGTCGGGATCAACCGGCTCGACGACGGCCTCGTCGGCGACGTGGACTTCGAGGCGGCCGCCGAGCGCGCGCGGCTGATCACGCCGGTGCCGCGCGGCGTCGGGCCGATGACCATCGCGATGCTGCTGCGCAACACGCTGGAGGCCGCGCGCGCCGCGGCCGGCGCGCCGGCCTGATGCGGCGGCTGCGCGACGGCGAGTGGATCGCCGGCGCCGGCGGGGTCGCGCTGATCGCCTCGCTGTTCCTGCACTGGTACGGCCTCGCCGGCGAGCTCGGGCCGCTCGCCGAGGCGGCCGGCGTGTCGGTGGAGGCGACGGGCTGGCAGGCGTTCGGCGTGCTCGACGTCGTCCTGCTCCTGCTCGCGCTCGTGCCGCTCGCGCTCGTCGTGCTCCAGGCCACGCGCACGGCGCCGTCGATCCCGGTCGCCTTCAGCACCCTCACCGTGCTGGCCGGCGCGCTGGCGACGCTCCTCGTCCTGGTCCGCCTGATCGACCAGCCGGGCCCGAACGAGCTCGTCGGCGTGGAGGCCGGCGCCTGGCTCGGGCTCGTCGCCGCGATCGTGACGACGGCGGGCGGGTGGCGCTCGCTGCGCACGGAGGACATCCCGGTCGTCCCGCTCCCGCCGGTCGAGCAGCAGCCGGCCCCGAGCCCGTGATCGCCGCCTTCGGCTACCTGTTCGCCTGCGTCGTGTTCGGCTTCCTGTGCGGCGCCTTCGCGCTCTACGGCGGCACGGGCGGCCTCGTCGCCGCGGTCGTCTGCCTGATCGTCGCCTGCTTCGCCGGCCGGCGCGCCTTCCGCGCGACCGCTCCGCCGCCCTGAGCCTTGCCAGCCGGCCCGCGGCGCGGTTCACTAGGTGGTGGAACGGAACCGGCATGTCGACGCTCGGCATCGTGCTGCTGCTCACCGGCGCCGCACTCGCGGCGATGGAGGTCCACGTGCCCTCGCACGGCGCGCTCGGCACGACGGCGGCGCTGGCCTGCGCGGCCGGCCTCGCGCTCGTCGTGGCCGGCGCGGGGCTGGGCATCGCGGCGGCGGTGACGGCCGGGCTCGCGGCGGCGCTCGTCGCCGCCGGCTTCGTGTGGATCGTCGTCCGCAAGGGGCTCGCCGCGTCGCGCCGAGCCGTCCGCAGCGGTCCCGAGGGACTGGTCGGGCGCGTCGGCGAGGTGCGGGCGGCCCCGGCGCCGCTCGGGCAGGTGTTCCTGGACGGCGCGCTGTGGCGGGCGCGCACGTGGGCCGGGGACGAGGACGCGGTGCTCCGGCGCGGCGATCCGATCGTGGTGGAGCGCGTCGACGGGCTCACGCTGACCGTCCGGCGCGCCGAGGAATGGGAGGTGGCGCCGTGACCGCGGTGCTCGTCGCGCTGATCGTCATGATCGGCCTCGTGGCCGCGCTCCTCGCGGCCTCCGTCCGGGTCCTGCGCGAGTACGAGCGGGCGGTGGTCTTCCGGCTCGGCCGGCTCCTCGGCCAGCGCGGGCCGGGGCTCATCCTGCTCGTGCCAGGCATCGATCGCATGGTGCGCGTCTCGCTGCGCACGGTGACGCTCAACATCCCGCCGCAGAACGTGATCACCTGCGACAACGTGCCCGCCCACGTCGACGCCGTCGCCTACTTCCGCGTCGTCGACCCCAACGCCTCGGTGGTCGAGATCGAGGACGCCGTCAAGGCGACGTCGCAGATCGCCCAGACGACCCTGCGGTCCGTGCTGGGCAAGGCCGACCTGGACGCGCTGCTGTCGCAGCGCGAGCGGCTCAACGAGGACCTCCAGCAGATCATCGACGAGCAGACCGAGCCGTGGGGGATCAAGGTCTCGACGGTCGAGATCAAGGACGTCGGCATCCCCACGACGATGCAGCGCGCGATGGCCCGCCAGGCCGAGGCCGAGCGCGAGCGGCGCGCCAAGGTCATCCACGCCGAGGGCGAGTTCCAGGCGGCGGCGAAGCTGACCGACGCGGCCGAGGTGATCGGGCGCGCGCCGGCGGCCCTGCAATTGCGCTACCTGCAGACGCTGTCGGAGATCGGCACGGAGCAGAACTCCACGATCGTCTTCCCGCTGCCGCTGGAGATGATCAAGCCCCTGCTGTCGGCGGCGGGGACGGCCACGGCCGCGGCCGAGGAGGACGAGCTGCCCGCGCCCCCGGCGGGCGAGCTGCCACGCGGCGCGGCGACGCCCGCGGTGCGGACCCGTCGCACGCGCGACCGCACCCCGCGCTGACCTGGCGGGAATGCCCGGCGGCCGGCGGTCGTCGGAAGGTGGGATTCGTGCAGGCGGCGATCCCGGGGGCTTCACGTGCGAGCGAAGTGGACGATGGCGGCGGCGACCACGGCGGCGGTCCTGTGGGCGGGCGCCCCGGCGCAGGCGGCCGACGAGCGCCCGTGCGCGGCGCCCGCCGACGAGCCCGGCGTCGGGCCGGTCCAGACCTGCCCGCTGGTGATGCCGGACCGCGGCCACGTCCCGGTCCACGGCTTCCGGGGCACGGTCCCTGTGGAGGTGGGACGGCTCAACCGCGCCGGCACGGAGAACTGGTTCGTCTGCCAGACCGACCGGCCCGACGGGGTGTTCCCCGACCGCTACGTCGACCCCGACCATCCGGACGACGCGAACCGCTTCTGGGCGAAGACCCTGTCCGACGGCCCGGGCGGCGCGTGGGGCTGGGTGAACGAGATCTACCTGTCCGGCGGGTTCGACGACGAGCCCGACAGCGGGCTGCGCTTCTGCGGGCCGCAGGACCTCCCGGCGCCGCCGCCCGCGCCCCCGGCGGCTGCGATCGGGCTGGAGGCGGGTCTCCTCTGCACGCCGGTGGGCCAGGCCGTGCCGGTGAAGCTGACCGTCCGCCGGCGCGCCGGCCGTGCGCGCGCCGAGGTGCTCAAGGTCGTCTTCGTCATCCGCAAGGGCGGCTTCCGTCGGCGGACGGACAAGCGCGCCCCGTACCGCGCGAAGCTGCCGGTGCAGCTCGCGCCGGGCACCCGCGGGCGGGTCGCCGCCCGCGTGTACTTCCGCCGCGCCGGGTCGGGCGACGTCCGCCGTCGCACCGTGTCCCGCCGGTTCCACGTCTGCGCCGCCTAGCGGCCAGTGGCGACACCGGCGAACGTCAACACCAGCATCGAGGGTGGGTCGAGCGGATGGCGGCGATTTCGTCGAGCGCGCGCCGGAGACCGACCCGCCGCTCGACGTTGACTACCCATACGGTCGCAAACGTCGAGGCATGCCCCTCGGGGCAGCAGATCTCGACGTTGTGCGCCCTATCGCCGTCGAACGTCGAGCGGGCGGCACGAGGAAGCCGGCGCTCGACGTTGTGCGGCCCCCGGCGAATGGCTTGAGATCCACAGGGCGGATGGAGCTTCGGTTCCGTGGCAGCCCAACCAGCTCTCGTAATGAGCGCAGCGATGGCTGGGCCGGCGTCTGCGATCCAGACAACCGCCAGTCCCACGGCGGAATGGCGTTTCCCGCGGGCTGCGCGCACCGGTCGTATCCGGTGATCGCAACGTCGTACGGACCGGGCAGGAGGGTCCGCGTACGACGTCGGGGGTCGTATACGCGCTCAACGTCGTAGGAGCCCGGTGCGAGACGTGCGCGACGACGTTGAGCGCCACCGCTCCGCCCCGGACCACCCCCCTCAATGCCCGGTGTTGATGTTCGCCGGGCCCGGCGCGGCAGGCAGCTGCCCCAGCGCCGCCGCTCGCCCGGATGCGTGTGGACGGCTCCGCTCATACACTCCAGGGCACATGCTGAGCCGTGATCAGGTGCTCCACGTCGCCCGCCTCGCCCGCCTCGAGCTGACCGAGGAGGAGCAGCAGCGGATGAGCGAGGAGCTGTCCAAGGTGCTCGACCACATCGAGAAGATCGGCGAGCTCGGCGACCTCGCCGACGTCGAGCCGACCTCGCACGTGATCGCGGTCGAGAACGCCCTGCGCGCCGACGAGCCGCGCCCGTCGCTGCCCGCGGAGGTCGCCCTGGCGAGCGCTCCCGAGACCGACCTGGGCGGCTTCAAGGTCCCCAGCCCGGGCCCGGCGCCGGCATGAGCGACGCGCTCTCCCTGACGGCCGCCGCGGCGGCCGCGCGGATCCGCGCGGGCGAGCTGGACGCCGCGGAGCTGTGGCACGGCTACCGCGCCCGCGCCGCCGCCGACGAGCTCAACGCCTTCACGTGGGTCGCCGGGGACGGCGGCGCGCCGGCCGCCGACCCGGCGAGCCCGCTCGCCGGCGTGCCGGTCGCCGTCAAGGACCTGTTCTGCACCGCCGGCGTCCCGAGCCAGGCCGGCTCGCGCATCCTCGAGGGCTACCGCCCGCCGTACACGGCCACGAGCATCGCCCGCCTGGCCGGCGCCGGCGCGCCGCTGCTGGGCAAGACGAACCAGGACGAGTTCGCGATGGGCTCCTCGACCGAGAACTCCGCCTACGGCCCGACGCTGAACCCGTGGGACACCGGGCGGGTGCCCGGCGGCTCCTCGGGCGGCAGCGCGGCCGCCGTCGCCGCGGGCAGCGCCCCGTGGGCGATCGGCACCGACACCGGCGGCTCGATCCGCCAGCCCGCCGCGCTGTGCGGGATCGTGGGCCTCAAGCCGACCTACGGCGCGGTCAGCCGCTACGGGATGATCGCCTTCGCCTCGTCGCTCGACCAGGCGGGGACGTTCACGCGCGACGTCACGGACGCCGCCCTGCTGTTCGGCGCGATGGCCGGCAAGGATCCGTGCGACTCGACGTCGGTGGGGCTGCCCGGCCCGATCGAGCCGCCCGCCCGCACCGACCTGCGGGGCATCCGCCTGGGCGTGCCGGAGGAGCTGTCGGGCGAGGGCATCGAGGCCGGCGTGCTCGCCGCCTTCCGGCAGACCCTCGACGTGGCCCGCGAGCTCGGCGCGACCGTCGAGACCCTGCGGCTGCCGCACTCCCCGCACGCGCTCAGCGCCTACTACCTGATCGCGCCGGCGGAGGCCTCCTCGAACCTCGCCCGCTACGACGGCGTGCGCTACGGGTTCCGCGCCGAGGGCGTGCGCGACCTGCTGCAGATGTACACCGAGACGCGCGAGCAGGGCTTCGGCCCCGAGGTCAAGCGCCGCATCATGCTCGGCACGTACGCGCTTGTCCTCGGGCTACTACGACGCCTACTACGGCCGGGCCCAGCAGGTGCGCACGCTGATCAGCCGCGACTTCGACGCGGCCTGGGAGCGGGTCGACTTCGTCGTCACCCCGACGGCGCCGACCGTCGCCTTCGCGCTCGGCGCGAAGACGGCCGACCCGCTGGCCATGTACCTCAACGACGTGTGCACGGTGCCGATGTCGCTCGCCGGCATCCCGGGCATCTCGATCCCCAACGGGCTGAGCGACGGGCTGCCGGTCGGCTTCCAGCTCGCCGGCCCGGCGTTCAGCGAGAACGCGCTGCTCGACGCCGCGCACGCGCTCGAGCAGGCGATCGGCTTCACCGGCGCACCATGGATGCAGGCCGCATGACCGAGTACGAGCCCGTCATCGGCCTGGAGATCCACGTCCAGCTCGACACCCGCACGAAGATGTTCTGCGGCTGCGGGCTGAGCTTCGGCGAGCCGCCCAACACGCGCACCTGCCCGGTCTGCCTGGGCCTGCCCGGGACGCTCCCGGTCGTCAACGCCCAGGCGGTGCACTTCGCGCTGATGATGGGCCTCGCGCTCGGCTGCGAGATCGCGCCGCGGTCGATCTTCCACCGCAAGAACTACTTCTATCCCGACCAGGCCAAGAACTACCAGATCTCCCAGTACGACATCCCGATCTGCCTCGGCGGCCATCTGGGGGACGTGCGCCTGCACCGGATCCACCTGGAGGAGGACGCGGCGAAGCTCGTCCACGTCGGCGAGTCCGGCCGGATCCACGGCGCCGACGCCTCGATCGTCGACTACAACCGCGGCGGCACGCCGCTGTGCGAGATCGTCACCGAGCCCGACCTGCACTCCGCCGAGCAGGCGCGCGACTGGCTCAACCTGCTGCGCGTCACGCTGCGCCAGCTCGGGGTCAGCGACGTCAACATGGAGGAGGGCTCGCTGCGCTGCGACGCCAACGTGTCCGTGCGGCCGGTCGGGACGACGGAGCTCGGCACGAAGACCGAGCTCAAGAACATGAACTCGTTCCGGTTCCTCGAGCGCGGCGTGAACGCCGAGATCGAGCGCCAGGTCGCGCTGCTCGAGGCGGGCGAGCCGGTCGTCCAGGAGACGCTGCACTTCGACCCGGCGAGCGGGCGGCTGTCCTCGCTGCGCTCCAAGGAGGAGGCGCACGACTACCGCTACTTCCCCGAGCCCGACCTCGTGCCGCTCGTGCCGACCGAGGAGATGCTCGCCGCCGCACGGGCGGCGCTGCCCGAGCTGCCGGCCGAGCGCGCGGCCCGCTACGCGGGCGACTGGGGCCTGACCGAGGACCCGGCGCGCCTGCTGGCCTACGAGCCGCAGTGGGGCGACTACTTCGAGACGGTCGCCACCGCCGGCGACGACGGGAAGGCCGCAGCGAACTGGGTCGAGCAGCTGCGCGCGCGGATCGGCGCCGACGCCGATCCCGCCGCGTCGAACGTGACCCCGCAGGCGCTCGCCCGGCTCGTCGCGCTCGTGGCGGCCAAGGAGATCAACGCCGGCACCGGGCGCGACGTGCTCGACCGGCTCGTCGCGGCCGGCGGCGACCCCGCGGAGATCGTCGAGCGCGAGGGCCTCGGCTCGATGGGCGGCGGCGACGAGCTGGCCGGGGTGGTGGCCGCGGCGATCGCCGCCAACGAGGGCGCCGCCGAGCGGGTGCGCGGCGGCAACGACAAGGCGATGGGCCCGATCGTCGGCTTCGTGATGCGCGAGACCAAGGGCCGCGCCGACGGCGGCGAGGTCGGCCGCCTGATCCGCGAGCAGCTCGGGATCCAGGCCTAGGCCGCCCACGCGCGAGGTTGAGCCCTCCGCCTCATGTGCGGCGGGCCGCTCCGCCGTACCGTCCGCCCGACCATGGGACGCGTGGGCGACGAACGGGGCCAGACCGGCGGCGAGCTGCTCGGCGTCCTGCTCGTCGTGAGCCTGATCGTCGGCGCGCTCAGCTCGACCGGCGTCCCCGCGACAGTGGCGGACGAGACGAGCCGGCTCGTCTGCGCGATCGGCGGCGGGGACTGCGAGGCCGCGCCGCCGCCGGCGCCGCCCGCGGGCCCGGACCCGCCCGACGGCGGCGAGCCGCCCGCCGGCCCGCCGCTCGAAGGTCAGGACATCCCCGTGCTGCCGTTCCCCGGCTCGGTGACGGTCACCTGCACGTTCGCCTCGGGTCAGAGCAGCGCGTGCGACGCGCCCGACGGCCCCGGCGTCTCGGTCCGGGCCGACGCGAGCACGACCGTGAGCCGCTCCGACCCCACCTTCGACCCCGAGGGCTGCCCGCTCGTGCGGCTCGGCGTCTCCACGAAGCTCGAGCTGGCGGTCGGCGGCTCGGCCGAGCGCCGGCGGGCGAGCGGCAGCCTGGAGGCGCACCTGGGCGAGTCGACCACCTACACCGTCACGGTCAGCCCGGGCGCCGCCGAGGACATCGCCGACGGCGAGCGCCCCACGCCCAACCCGGTCGACCCGACGTCGATCGCCGACGGCGAGAGCGTGCTGCTCAGCGAGGAGTACTACGCCGGGATCGGCCTGTCGGGCTCCTACCGCGCCCTCCAGGCGTCGCTGGGCTACGACCGCGGCACGCGCGTCTCGAGCGGCGTGCAGCGCATCAGCCCGTCGACGGTGCGCGTGCTGGTCGGCGACGAGGACTTCGTGCGCCAGACGCTGTCGCTCGGGCTCGGCGTGGACGGCGCGAGCATCTCGCTCGGCGGCACCGAGCAGCTCAGCTCCGGGCAGCTGCACGCCGTCGACATCGACATCTCGACGTCCGCCGGCTGGCAGGCCTACCAGGACTTCCTCGCCTCGGGCGAGCTGCCGCGCGACGGCGTCGCGGGCACGACGAACCCGACCGACTCCGAGGTGGTCAGCTACTCCGACCAGACGAGCGCCGAGGTCGAGGTCGGCCCGGTCACGGTCGGCGGCCTCGTGGGCTCCTCCGAGGGCCGCCGGATCGACACCACCGACGCCGACGGCAACGTCACGTCGCTGTTCACCTCGCGCTACAACAGCGTCGGGCTGGTCATCCAGGCGTCGCGCGACGCCGACGGGAACGCGACCGGGGACCCGTCGTACGCCCTGACCTTCCTCGGCGCCGACGAGACGCTGCTCGAGAACCTGCGCTCGCTCGACGGCGGCGACGGCAGCATCCCCGAGGACGGCAACGGGCGGATCGACTTCACCGCCGGCGACCTCGAGGCGATGCGCGAGCTCGCCCTCGGGGACCTGCGCGACCAGGTCGCGCTCAACGGCGGCGATCCCAGCATCGAGGACATCGCCGCGTCGCTCGAGGACGGCGACGGCGTGGTCGAGTACGACGGCGTCGAGTACGCGTTCGACCCGTGGATCACCGGGATCGCGTCGGCGGCGACGCCCGAGGAGATCCTCGTCGCGCTCTACACCTACGGCGGCGCCCAGAGCCCGAACGGCCTGCTCCAGCAGCTCGGCGACCTGCTGCTCCACCAGGACGCGGAGCTGCCCGGCGAGCTGGCCGCGCCCGACTGCGATTGACGCCCCGGCGCGCGCCGCGCGGCGTACGATGGACGGGCACGGCCGCACCGACCGGGAGCCCTCATGGCACGACTCATCCGCATGGACCAGACCGGGCACACGACGCTCGCCGAGTGGACGGTGGACGACCCCGCGGCCGCCGAGGCGGCCGTCGCCGCGTTCCGCGAGCAGCTCGACGCCGGCTACTACGCCGTCGTCAGCGCGGGGGAGGGGCACGCCGAGCAGGTCCGCGAGCTGCCGCTCGACGCGGACCTCGTGATCCTGCGCCGGCCGATCGCCGGGGGCTGATGGCGGCCGTCCTCCCCGAGACCGCGGCCGTCTACTGGCGGCCGAGGATCGACGCCGCGCGCCTGCGCCGCCGCGGCCACGGGTGGACGCTGAGCACGCTCGCGCACACGATCCCGTTCCTCGCCACGGCGGCGCTGCTGATGGCGCTCGAGCCGCTGTCGTTCCCCGTCGCCGCGATCGCGGTCGTGCACGCGTGGGGGATCCCGGCGCTGTACGCGAACCGCGGCGCGAACGTCGTCCGCCCGCGGCCGCGCGCCGGCGACGCGCCCGAGCGGACCGCGCTCGGGCTGCTGGGCGACCTGCTCGGGCACGACGCGCGCGACCTGCACGCCCGCACCGGGCTCGCCCTCGAGCGCGGCGCGCTCGGCGCCTGGCTCGTGGGGGAGGCCGGCGCCCTGCTCGTGCGGCCGGGCGCCCGGCGGGTCGACTGCTGGTGCGTGCAGGCGAAGCCGGTGACGAGCGAAGCGAGGCCGATCGACGGCGACCTTCCCTCGGCGGACCGCACGGCCCACCTGCTGCTCGCGCTGCGCGAGGACGAGGCCGGGTTCGCCACGGTCGCCAACCTCGCGTTCAGCGGCGCGCCGTGGCGGCTCCGGCGCCGCCTGCCGCGCGCGATGCGACCGGCGCTGGACGCCGGTCGCACCGCCGCGCGGGCCGGAGGTACGCTGATCCCGTGGCGTATCTCGTCATCGCGTTCTCCTTCGGCCTCTCCGCCGGCTTCGTCGGCCGCATCAAGGGATCGTCCTTCCTCATCTGGTTCCTGATCGGCGCCGTGCTGCCCGTCGTCGGGCTGATCGCCGCGCTGCTGTACCGCTCCGAGCGCGACGAGGTCCGGCGCCAGTGCCCCGGCTGCGGGCGCATCCTCAAGCTGCACGACGCGATCTGCACGCGCTGCGGCACCGAGCTCGACTTCCCCGAGGTCGGCATCGAGCCGGAATCGGCCGCGTACGGCCGTTAGACTCGGCGGTTCGTGCAAGCAACCGCGAGTTGGCGGAAGGAGGTTCGAGCGAGATGAAGATGCGTGCGGTCGACGCGATCATGGAGTGCCTGAAAGCAGAGGGTGTCGACGTCGTATTCGGGTATCCGGGCGGCGCGAACCTCCCGACCTACGACGCGATGTACGACTCCGGCATCCACCACATCCTCGTGCGTCACGAGGCCGGTGGCGGACACGCCGCGGAGGGGTACGCGAAGGCGTCGGGCAAGGTCGGCGTGTGCTTCGCCACGTCGGGGCCCGGCGCGACGAACATCGTCACCCCGCTCACGGACGCGATGATGGACTCCGTCCCCATCGTGTTCTTCACGGGCCAGGTCCGCACCGACCTGCTCGGCACGGACGGCTTCCAGGAGGCGGACACGTTCGGCATGACCATGCCGATCGTCAAGCACTCGTTCATGATCCAGCACCCGGCGGAGATCCCGCGCGTCGTGCACGAGGCCTTCCACATCGCCCGCACCGGGCGCCCGGGCCCGGTCCTGATCGACATGCCGACCGACCTCACGCGCGTCGAGATCGACTACGAGCCGGTCGGCGACGTGCGCCTGCCCGGCTACCAGCCGACCACCGAGGGCAACCAGAAGCAGATCCGCCTGGCCGCCAAGGCGATGGCCAACGCGCGCCGGCCCGTGCTGTACGCGGGCGGCGGCGTGATCAACGCGAACGCGTCGGCCGAGCTGGTCGAGCTCGCCCGCGTCGACGGCCTGCCGATCACGTGCACGCTGATGGGCCTCGGCGCGTTCCCGGCGCCCGACCCGCAGTGGCTCGGGATGCTCGGCATGCACGGCACGCGCACCGCGAACTACGCGATGGACGAGGCCGACCTGATCGTGGCCGTCGGGGCGCGCTTCGACGACCGCATCACCGGCAAGCTGTCGGAGTTCGCCCCGCGGGCCAAGTTCATCCACATCGACATCGACCCGGCCGAGATCTCCAAGAACGTCCCGGCGCACATCCCGATCGTGGGCGACGCGCGGAACATCCTCGCCCGGCTCGTGACGGAGTACCGCGCGCAGGAGCCCGACCCGGCCCGGCTCGCGGAGTGGTGGGAGCGGATCGAGCGCTGGCGCGCCCAGCACCCGCTCCGCTACGACGACTCCGAGGACACCGAGATCAAGCCGCAGTACCTCGTCCAGGCGCTCTACGAGGCGACCGGCGGGGACTGCATCCTCTCGACCGACATCGGCCAGCACCAGATGTGGGCCGCCCAGTACTTCCACTTCGACCGGCCGCGGCGCTGGATCCAGTCCGGCGGCCTCGGGACGATGGGCTTCGGGATGCCGGCGGCGATGGGCGCGGCGGTGGCGCAGCCCGACCTGCTGACGGTCGTGCTGTCGGGCGACGCCTCGATCCAGATGAACATCCAGGAGCTGGCGACGCTCGCGACCTACGGGATCCCCGTCAAGACCGTGATCATGAACAACGGCTTCCTGGGCATGGTCCGCCAGTGGCAGGAGCTGTTCTGGGACCGGCGCTACTCCCACGTGGAGATGAGCCAGTACCCGGACTTCGTCAAGCTGGCCGAGGCGATGGGCTGCCACGGCGTCCGGCTGCAGGACAAGACGACGCTGGTGGAGGACCTGCGCACCGCGTTCGCCGTGCCGGGCCCGGTCGTGATCGACGCGCGGGTCACCCGCGAGGAGTCCGTGTACCCGATGATCGCGCCCGGTCAGGCCGCGCGGAACATGGTGGGCTGAGGCATGGGCGAGCCCGGAACGAAGGAGCTGCTCAGCCTCGAGGACCTGGAGGCGGCGTCCGGCGTGCGCACCGGCCGCAAGCACGTGCTGTCGATCCTGGTGGAGAACAAGCCCGGCGTCCTGACCCGGATCGCCGGCCTGTTCGCACGCCGCGGGTTCAACATCGACACGCTCGTGGTCGGCCCGACCGACGACGAGTCGCTCTCGCGCATCACGCTGACGGTCGACGGGGCGATGCACCCGATCGACCAGGTGACCAAGCAGCTGCACAAGCTGGTCAACGTGCTGAAGATCCGCGACCTCGAGCCTGACGAGGCGGTGGCGCGCGAGATGGCGCTGTTCAAGATCTCCGCCGACGCGGGGTCGCGCGGCGAGATCATGCAGGTCGTGGAGATCTTCCGCGCGAAGATCATCGACGTCCAGCGCCGCTCGGTGATCGTCGAGGTCACCGGCACGCACGACAAGGTCGAGGCGTTCGAGCGCATGGTGCGCCCGTTCGGCCTGGTCGAGATGGCGCGCACGGGCGAGATCGCCCTCTCGCGCGGCCGCGGCGAGACCTGACCGGCCGGCCCGTGGCCGGGCGCCAGCCGCCGCCCGGCCACCGATCAATCGTCTCTGCTTTAGCCGTCCGCCCTTCGCTCCGATAAGAGGAGCGTGTCCCATGCTGTCTCCCGTACCTCCGGAGCCCGGACGGCGCAAGCGGTCGCTCCCGTCACCCGCAAGCCCTGGCTCGAGCACTGGCTCGAGACCTGCCGCGACCTCTCGGCGCTGACCGCCACCCATCCGATGATGGACGCGGTCATCGACGAGATCGATGGCCGCATGATCCGCGTCGGCGACCGCTGGCTCGCCGACTTCGCCTCATGCAACTACCTGGG
This sequence comes from uncultured Solirubrobacteraceae bacterium, assembly GCA_963827335.1. Classification (GTDB taxonomy): domain Bacteria; phylum Actinomycetota; class Thermoleophilia; order Solirubrobacterales; family Solirubrobacteraceae; genus DASQMT01. Next base: position 43,309 of record CAWHAP010000012.1, on the reverse strand, counting down.
CTTCGACCTCGACGAGGAGATCATCGCGTCCGTGCAGCCGGCGCTCGAGCGCTGGGGCACGCACCCGAGTTGGTCGCGGCTGCTCGGCAGCCCGGTGCTCTACGAGCACATCGAGGAGCGGCTCACGGCGCTGCTCGGGTCCGAGGACTCCCTGGTGCTGCCGACGATCACCCACATCCATATGTCGGTGATCCCGCTGCTGGCGGCCTCCGGGACGATCTTCCTGGACGAGCGGGCGCATAAGACGATCTACGACGGTTGCCAGGCGGCCAAGTCGCGTGGCGCGGCCGTGCGGCGGTTCCGCTTCGAGGACCCCCACCACCTCGACGAGCTCATGAGCGCGGACCGCGACCCCACGCGGCTCGTCTGCATGGATGGCGTGAACAGCATGACGGGCAACCCGCCCGACCTGCGCGCCTTCGCCGAGGTGGCGCGGCGCCACGGCGCGCTGCTCTACGTCGATGACGCCCACGGCTTCGGGGTCATCGGCGAGCGCGGGTCGGGGTCGACGTCCCCCTACGGGACGCGTGGCAACAGCATCGTCCGCCACGCCGGGGAGACCTACGACAACCTCGTGCTGGTCGGCGGCTTCTCGAAGGCGTACTCGTCGCTGTTGGCGTTCATCGCCTGCCCGACCGACGTCAAGCAGATGCTCAAGGTCGCGGCGCCGCCGTACCTGTACTCGGGGCCCTCGCCCGTCGCGTCGCTCGCGACGGTGCTCGCGGGGCTCGACGTCAACGAGCGGCGCGGCGACGCGCTGCGCAGCCGACTGTTCGCCCTGACCGCACGGGTGCTGGACCGGCTCAGGGCGGGCGGCATCTCGACGCCGAACCGCTCGGGCCTGCCGATCATCGAGATCCCCCTGCGTGATCACCAGCGCATCGACGAGGTGGGGCGCTACCTCTTCGAGCGCGGCGTCTATGTGACGCTGGCGGCCTACCCGCTGGTGCCGAAGTCTGAGGTCGGCTTCCGCGTCCAGCTCACCGCCGCCAACACCGACGCGGAGGTCGACATGCTGATCGAGGCGCTCGACGGACTCTGCGAGCGCGGGCTGCTGCGCCTCGACGCGGACGCGCTCGGCCAGGTGGCGGTCTGACCGTGCGCCGAGCGGCCGCGCGGCACCTGTGGCTGCTCTACCTGGGCGCCGGCGCGCTGCTCACGCTCGCCTACCTCACGCTCGCGCCGCTGAAGGGGAGCGGGCCGATCATGAACCTCCTCGGGCTCTCGCCGGTCCTCGCGATCGTCGCCGGCATGCGGCTGCACCGTCCGCGCTCGACAGGCCCATGGATCTGGTTCGCCGCCGGGTTCCTGCTGTTCTGGTTCGGCGACCTCTACACCTACAGCTACCCGCTGCTGCTCGCCCGCGACGTTCCGTTCCCGTCGCTCGGCGACGCCTCCTACGTCCTCGTCTACCCGGTCCTCATGGCCGGGCTGCTGCTCCTGATCTGGCGTCGCCGCGCGACGCAGGACGGCGGAGGCGTGATCGACGGGCTGATCCTGACGCTCGGGCTCGCGCTGCCGCAGTGGGTCATGCTGATGGCGCCGTACGTCCACGACTCCGAGCTCTCGACGCTGGCCAAGCTCGTGTCGATCGCCTACCCGCTGGGTGACGTGCTGCTGCTCGCCGCGGCGATCCGGCTGGCGCTGGACGGCGGCCGCCGCGAGCCCGCCTTCTACTTCATCAGCTCGAGCATCGTCCTGCTGCTCGCGACCGACTTCGCCTACGGGCTCATGACGCTTCATGGCTCCTACGACCACCAGCTATGGCTCGATGCCGGCTGGATCGGCTTCTACGTGCTGTGGGGCGCGGCGGCGCTGCACCCCTCGATGGGGGCGCTCGAGCAGTCGACACCGCGCGAGTCGGTGCTCACCCGCTTCCGGCTCGGCCTGCTGACCTGCGCGTCGCTCGTCGCGCCGGCCGTGGAGCTCGTGCACGACGTCCAGCGCGGCGACATCGACATGGGCGTGGTGACGATGGCCTCGATCGTGCTCTTCGGCCTCGTGGTGGTCCGCATGGCCGGGCTCGTGCGCCAGCAGGAGCGCTCGCTCGACCGCGAGCGGCTGCTGAGCAGCGCCGGCGCGGCGCTCGTCGGCGCGACAGGCCGGACGGCGATCGAGGCCGTCGCGGTGGAGTCGGCCCGGTCGATCGCCGGAGGCGGCACCACGGCGCTGCTGTTCGGCCCGGGTGACGACGGACGGATGGAGCTGCTCGCCGTGGCCGGCGCCGAGCTGCGGGTCGCCGGCTCGACGCCCGTGGGTGCCGCACTCGACGCCGCCCTCGTCGCGGCATCCGGCGGGCAGGAGCAGGCGCCGCTGCCCGCAGGGGCGCTCGCCGAGCTCGGCGCGCCCGCCGAGCTCGCCCACGCCACGGCGGTCCGCATCGCCCCGCGCGGCGACGTCGCGCGGGTGCTCGCGATCGCCGGCGCAGGGCGCCCGGCGCAGTCCGTGATGGCGGCGCTGCGCGCCCTCGCGACGCAGGTGGCGCTCGCGCTCGACAGCGCCGCGCTCACCGAGGAGGTCCACCGGCGCAGCAGCGAGGCCCGGTTCGGTTCGCTCGTCCAGCACTCCAGCGACCTGATCACCGTGCTCGGCCCGGAGGGCGAGATCGTCTACCAGAGCCCCTCGATCGAGCGTGTGCTCGGGTACTCCCCCGCCGAGGTGGCGGGGCGCCGCTTCGCCGACCTGGTGGTGCCCGCCGATCGCCATCGCCTCGCGCACCTCGTGGCCTCCGGCGCGGCCGGGACCGGCGAGCCGTCGCAGGCGGTCGAGTGCACGCTGACCCATCACGACGGCAGCACGCGGCAGTTCGAGGTCCTGATGACGAGCTTGCTGCACGACGAGCACGTCGGCGGCATCGTGCTCAACAGCCGCGACGTCAGCGAGCGCAAGGTGTTCGAAGAGCAACTGGCCCACCAAGCATTCCACGACGGAGTGACCGGACTGGCCAATCGCGCGCTCTTCACGGAGCGCGTGCGCCACGCGCTGGCCCGCAGCCGGCGCGAGGAGAGCGGCCTCGCCGTCATCTTCCTCGACCTCGACGACTTCAAGACGATCAACGACAGCCTCGGCCACGCCGCAGGCGACGAGGTCCTGCAGGAGGTGGCGCGTCGGCTCGACCAGAGCATCCGCGGCGCCGACACCGCCGCGCGCTTCGGCGGCGACGAGTTCGCGGTGCTGCTCGAGGACGTCGCCAGCAGCCAGGAGGCTGCGGACGCCGCCGAGCGCATCCTCGACGCGCTGGCGCTTCCCGTTGTCGCGGGACACAAGGAGCTGGCACTGCGGGGCAGCCTCGGCATCTCGGTCGCGGAGCACGACTCCACCGCGGAGGCCGACGACATGATCCGCGACGCCGACGCCGCGATGTACATCGCGAAGCGCGACGGCAAGGGTGGCTACCGGCTCTTCGAGCCGGCGATGCACGAGGGCGTGCTCGCCCGCCTCGAGCTGCGGACCGATCTGCAGCGGGCGATCGCGACCGAGCAGCTCGAGCTGCACTACCAGCCGGTCGTGCGGCTGGATGACGGCACGGTGACCGGCGTCGAAGCGCTGCTGCGCTGGCGACATCCGGAGCATGGGATGGTGTCGCCCGAGCGCTTCATCCCGATCGCCGAGGAGACGGGGCTGATCGTGCCGATCGGGCGCTGGGTGCTGCGCGAGGGCTGCCGGCACGCGCGCCGCGTGCTCGGCTCGATCGACCCAGCCGCCAACCCGTCGATCAGCATCAACCTGTCGCTCAAGCAGATCCAGCACTCCGACATCGTCGCGGACGTGCGCGACGCGCTCGCCGAGTCCGGCCTGCCCGCCGAGTGCCTGACGCTCGAGATCACCGAGACGGTGCTGATGGCCGACGCGGACCTGGCGGTGCACCGCCTCACGGAGCTCAAGGAGATCGGTGTGCGCCTGGCGCTCGACGACTTCGGGACGGGCTACTCGTCGCTGAGCTACCTGAGCCGCTTCCCGGTCGACATCCTCAAGATGGACCGCTCGTTCCTGAGCGACGGCGCCTCGCCGTCGTCCGGTCTCGCAACCGCGGTCGTCGCGCTCGGCGCGACGCTCGACCTCGAGGTCGTCGCCGAGGGAATCGAGTTCCCGGAGCAGTGGCACACGCTGCGCGACCTCGGGTGCGAGATGGGCCAGGGGTTCTACTTCGCCAGGCCGATGGACGTCGACGCGACGCTGGAGTTCCTGGCCAGGCAGTCGGAGACCCCAGCCGTCGATGCTCCATAGTCACGAGGGCCTGGACCGCGCCGGGGGCTTCGCCCGCTCCGGGCTGATCGCACCGCTCCGCCATCGCGACTTCCGCCTGCTGTGGGGCGGGATGTGCGTGTCGCTGCTGGGCGACGGCGCGTTCCTCGTCGCCCTCGCGTGGCAGGTCTACGAGCTCTCGAACGCCGCGACCGCGTTGTCCATGGTCGGGATCGCGATGACGGTGCCGACGATCGTCTTCCTCCTCGTCGGCGGCGTCGCGAGCGACCGCATGGACCGGCGCCGGATCATGCTGGCGGCCGACGTGACGCGCGCGGTGACGGTCGGCCTGCTCGCCGCGCTCGCGATCGCCGGGCTGCTCGAGCTGTGGCACGTCATCGTGCTCGTCGTCTTCTACGGTGCCGGCGCCGCCTTCTTCGCGCCCGCATTCGACGCGATCACGCCGGAGCTGCTGCCCGCCGCCGAGCTGGGGCAGGCCAACGCGCTCGACCAGGTCGTCCGGCCGGTGGCGCTGCGGCTGGCGGGACCGGCCGTCGGCGGCGTGCTGGTGGGTGCGCTCGGCCCCGGCACCGCGTTCGCGCTGGATGCGGTCACCTTCCTGGTGTCGGCGGCGGCGCTCCTGGCGATGCGCCGCCCCGCCCGGCGGCCCGTGCCCGAGGGCGTCACGCTCACCGGGGACCTCCGGGACGGCTGGCGCTTCGTGCGCGGCCACGCGTGGCTGTGGGCGACGTTCGCCAGCGCGGCGCTCGCGTACCTGCTCTTCATGGGGCCCGTCGAGGTGCTCCTGCCGCTCCTGGTCAAGAACGAGGTGGGCGGGAGCGCGACCGATCTCGGGCTCGTATTCGCCGCCGGCGGCCTGGGCTCCGTGGCGTGCGCGATCGTTCTCGGGCAGCGGGGCCTTCCCCGGCGCGACATCTCGTTCATGTACGCGGTCTGGACGCTGGCCACGCTCGCGGTGGCGGGCTATGGGCTCGCCGGCGCGGTGTGGCAGCTCATGCTCGTCAGCCTCGCCTTCAACGCGCTGGAGACGGCGGGGACGATCGTCTGGGCGACGGCGAAGCAGCGCCATGTGCCCGCCGCGATGTTGGGCCGTGTGTCCAGCCTGGACTGGCTGATCTCGATCGGCCTGCTGCCGTTGTCCTTCGCCCTCACGGGGCCCGTGAGCGCGGTGCTGGGCGTGCGCGAGACGCTTGTCCTGGCCGGCGTCCTCGGCGCTTGCGTGACGCTGGCCGGCCTGCTCGTCCCGGGCGTGCGGGCGATCGAGGGCCGCGTCCCGGACCGGGAGGCTGGCGCCGGCCCGGATCCGGGCCTCGGCGCACGCGGGGTGGCGGGCGCCGTACCCTGAGGAGGGTGACGGCCCCCGCCCGCACACCGGAACGTGGGCTCGCGCTGTACGGCGCGGCCCGGGCCGAGCTGCTGCTGCGCTGCGAGCGCGCGGTGCGGCGGGCGCGGCGCTCGGGCAGCGGCGTGCTCGCGGGGCTGACCGTGCGCGTCGGGTCCGAGGTCGACCCCAGCGCCGTGGTCTTCGCCTCGCGCCGGGCCGGCGACGACTGGTTCTGCTTCGAGCAGCCCGAGCGCGACGGCGCGGCGCTCGCGACGCTGGGCTGCGTGGCGCGCCTGGACGCGCCCGCAGGCGCGCCGTCGGCGGCGCGGCGCGGCCGCGCCGCGGACGACGCCGGCCGCGCGCGCTTCACCGCGGTGGCAGGCGCCTGGCGGCAGCTCGCGGGGACCGCGATCACCGACGCGCCCGACGGGCCCGCCGGGGCCGGGCTCGTGGCCGTCGGCGGCTTCCCCTTCGCGCCGGGTGGCGCCGACGCGCCGCACTGGGCCGGCTTCGGCCCGGGCGGCCTCGTCGTCCCGGAGGTCGCGCTCGCGCGCAGCGAGCGCGACGTGCGCCTCACGGTCGCGGCGCTCGCGGCCCCCGACGACGTGCCCGAGGAGCTCGTCGCGCGCGTCGAGCGCCGGCTCGCCCGGCTGCGCGACCGCCCGCTCCCGCTGCTCGACCCAGCGCCGTCCGGGCGCTTCCGGATCGCCTCCACCGCCCCGCCCGAGCACTACGAGGCGGCCGTCGCGCGCGCCGTGGAGCGGATCCGCGCCGGCGCGTTCGAGAAGATCGTGCTCGCCCGCGAGGTCTCGGTGCACGCGCCCGCGCCGCATGACGCCGCCGCGGTGTTCGGCGTGCTGCGGGCCGGCTTCGGCTCCTGCTTCGTGTACTGCGCCGGGCGCGGCGACGCCGCGTTCGTCGGTGCGTCACCAGAGCTGCTGGTGCGCCGCGAGGGGCTGCGTGCCTCGACGGTGGCGCTGGCCGGGTCCACGCGCCGCTCGGCCGACCCAGCCGTCGACACCCATCTCGGCGAGCAGCTGCTGCAGTCGGGCAAGGACCGCGAGGAGCAGGACATCGTCACGCGCCGGATCGCCCGCGCACTGCGGCCGCTGAGCGTGTGGGTGGCGGCGCCGGACGAGCCGGCGATCGTCCGCGTCGCGAACATCCAGCATCTCGCCACGCCGATCCGCGCCCAGCTGACGCACCCCCGCAGCGTCGTCGACCTCGCGGGCCTGCTGCACCCGACGCCCGCGGTGGGCGGCGAGCCGCACGCCGCCGCCACCCCGCAGATCCCCGCCTTCGAGGGCCTGGACCGCGGCTGGTACGCCGGGCCGGTCGGGTGGACGGACGCCAACGACGACGGCGAGTTCTGCGTCGCGCTGCGCTGTGCGCTCCTGCGCGGCGCCGAGGCGCGGCTCTACGCGGGCGTGGGCGTCGTGCGCGACTCCGTGCCCGCGGCCGAGCTGGCCGAGACCGAGGTCAAGCTCGGCGCGCTGCTGCCGGTCCTGTCGGGGTAGCGCTCGCCGCCTGCGTGATGGCGGGCGCTCCACGAACGTCAACGGCGGGCATTGGGGGGGCGGGTCCCGGGGGCCGGACCGGATTCGTTGCGTCTTGATCCCGCATACCGGGATCAGGACGTAACGCTCGCGAAGTTCGCCCGCACCGCGGGCACAAAGCGTCGCGCGTGACGAACTCGCCTCGCTATCCGGGGCCAACTCGTCACGCCGCGAATCGCGGCCCCCCGGGGACCCGCCTCCCTCACTGCCGCCGTTGACGTTCGCGGAGCGCCCGCCATAACGAACGCGGACGACCGCTCAGGCGCGCCGCTTGCGCCACACCTCGAGCACCTCCCGCACGCTGGCCGTGCGGTAGGAGACGCGCGAGTCCAGCGGCCGCACGACGAGCTCGAAGCGCCCGGATTCGAGCTGCTCGAGCTCGGTCACGAGGGCGTGGAACCTGCGGCCCTTCTTGTCGACGAGCACGATGTCGCCGGGGCCGATCGCCTTCGATGTCTGGCGCCCCGCGGGCGCGGGCTCGCCGGGGATCTCCATCAACCGCTCCTGCGCCATGGACGGGACGCTAGACGGCGGCCCGGACGGCGTCCCAGAGCTCGCGGTGCAGGGCGACGTTCTCCGCCCGGTCGGTCCGGACGTGGATGATCGTGGTGCCGGCACCGGCGAGCGCCTCGTCCAGCGCCGCCCGGAACGGCTCGGGCGCGGCGACCCGGACGTGCGCCGCGCCGTGCAGCGCCGCGAGCGCCGAGAAGTCCGTCCCGTGCGGTGTCGCCACGTGCTCCTCGAACGCGTCGCCCTCACCGGCCACGGGGAGGAACTCGAAGATGCCGCCGCCGTCGTTGTCGACGAGCACGACGGCGAGCGGCAGCCCGAGCCGGCGGGCGGCCAGCAGCCCGCCCGCGTCGTGCAGCAGGGCGACGTCCCCGATCAGCAGCGCCACCGGGCCCTGGGCGGCCGCGGCGACGCCGTACGCCGTCGAGACCGTGCCGTCTATCCCGTTCGCGCCGCGGTTCGACAGCACGCGCGGCGGGGCGGGGCGAGCGGGGAAGAACGTCTCGACGTCGCGGATCGGCATCGAGGAGGCGACGACGAGCGTCGCCTCGGCCGGCAGCCGCACGCCCAGCTCCGCGGCGATCCGCGGCTCGTCGAGCCCGGCGCGCGCGCCCAGCACGCCGGCGATCGCGCCGGCGGCCGCCCGGTCCGGGCCGGTCCATTCCTCCAGCCAGCCCTCGGCGCGCGGCTTGCGCGGCAGCCGCCCCGCGAGCGCCTCGAGCACCCCGCGCGGATCGGCGGGGAGGATCGTGGCGACGGACGCGGCGGGGTCCTGCCAGGCGTTCTCGGGATCGAAGGCGAGCTGGAGCGTGGCCTCGTCGAGCCCGGCGAGCCACTGGCGCAGCGGCTTGGACGTCGGCAGGTCGCCGACGCGCAGCACGAGGTCGGGCACGCGCGCGGCGCCGAACGCCGGGTCGCGCAGCAGCGCGTCGTAGTGCGCGACGGCCGCCGGCCCGCGCCGGGCGCCGGACGTGGGCTCGGCCAGCAGCGGCGCGCCCGCGCGCTCGGCGAACCCGGCCAGCGCGGCGCCGAGGCGGGGATCGCGCTCGGAGCGGCCGGCGACGAGCAGCAGCCGCGGGCGGCGCTCGAGCTCCTCGGCGAGCGCGTCGAGCGCCGCGGGCGCCGCCGTCAGCACCGGGCGCGGGCGCGTGACCCACGGCCGCCCGCCCGCCCGCCCGCCGCCGCCCGGCTCCTCGGCCGGCAGCGGCGCGTCGAGCACGAGCGGCTCGCGCAGCGCGAAGTTGAGGTGCACGGGGCCGGGGCGGCCCTCCAGCGCGGTCCAGTAGGCGCGGCACGCCAGCTGGCGCAGCCAGCGCACGCGCGCCGGCGTGGCCGGGTGGTCGTCGATCTCGAGGAACCACTTGGCCGCGCTCCCGTAGAGCTTGACCTGGTCGATCGTCTGCCCCGCGCCGACCTCGCGCAGCTCGGGCGGGCGGTCGGCGGTGAGGACGAGCAGCGGGACGCGCGCCTCGTGCGCCTCGATCACCGCGGGGGCGTAGTTCGCCGCGGCGGTCCCCGACGTGCAGGCCAGCGCGACCGGCAGCCCGGTCGCCTTGGCGAGCCCGAGCGCGAAGAACGCGCCGCTGCGCTCGTCGACGTGCGAGGTCGCCTGCAGCCGTCCGTCGCGTACGAGCGAGAGCACGAGCGGCGTGGAGCGCGAGCCCGGCGAGGTGCACGCCGCGCGCATCCCGCAGCGCACGAGCTCGTCGACGAACGCGCGGAGGTTCAGGTAGGTGTCCGTCGCTGTCATGGTTCGGAGGCGATGCCGGCCGACCTCGTCCTGCTCCACGGCTTCACCCAGACGGGCCGGAGCTGGCAGCCGGTCGGCCACGCGCTCGCGGGACGGTACCGGGCGCTCGCGCCGGACCTCCCCGGGCACGGCGCGTTCGCGGAGCGGCGGCCCGCCTCGTTCGCGGCGTGCGACGCCTACCTGCGGGCCGTGACGGGCGTGCGGTTCACGCTCGCCGGCTACTCGATGGGCGGCCGGATCGCGCTGCACGCCGCCCTGGGACTCGGCGACCGGCTGCGCCGGCTGGTGCTGATCGGGGCGAGCCCGGGCCTCGCCGGGCCGCAGGAGCGCGCGGCGCGGGCGGCGGCCGACGCCGCGCTCGCGGACCGCATCGAGGCGATCGGGATCGACGCGTTCGTGCGCGAATGGGGCGCGCAGCCGCTCTTCGCGGGCATGCCGCGCGGCATTGCGGACGTCGTCGACGCCGACCGGCGGCGCAACACCGCGCCGGGGCTGGCCGCGGCCCTGCGCGGGCTGGGGACGGGCGTGATGCCGCCGCTGTGGGACCGGCTGGGCGAGCTCGCCGTCCCGGTCGACCTCGTCGCCGGGGAGCGCGACGAGAAGTTCCGCGCAGTCGCCGAGCGCATGGCGGCCGCGATCCCCGGCGCCCGGCTCCACGTCGTGGCGGGCGCCGGCCACGCCGTGCACCTGGAGGCGCCCGACGCGGTCGTCGAGCTGCTCGCCGCCCGCCCGTGACGCCGCTCAGCGCGCGTCGCCGTCCACGACGGCGCGCGTCACGTGCGCGGCGACCGCCGCGCGCGACGACGCGCCGAGCTTGACGAAGATGTTGCGCAGGTGGGTCTCGACCGTCTTGAGCGTCACCACGAGCTCCTCCGCGATCTCGCGGTTCGTGCGGCCCGCGGCCACGAGCGCGGCGACCTCGTGCTCGCGCGCGCTCAGGCCGCCGATCGGCTCGCCGGTCCCGCGCCCGCCGCGCTGCACGCGGTGGCCGAGCCGGCGCAGCTCGCGCGCGGCGCGCCCGCCTGGACGGCGTCGAGGACGGTGGCGAGCGCGGAGAGCTCGGGCTCGCGGCCGACGATCGTCATCTCGGCCGACCCTAGTGGCTACTGGCTCGCGAGCAGGCCCGGGCCGGACGGCACGACGATCGTCCCGTGCTCCGGCGCGAGCATCCCGGCGTGGCCGGCGAACGCGCCGAGCGTCGCCAGCCCGCACCAGGCGACCCGCCCGAGCGCGGCCGCCGCGTGGACCCCGGCGGCGATCCCCAGCGGGCCGTCGTAGGACGAGGCGACGTACACCGCGGCGCCGGCCGCGCGCGCGGCCCGCGCGTCGCGCAGGACGCCGGTGATGCCGCCGCAGCGGGCGATCTTCAGGCAGACGGCGTCGGCGGCGCCCGACCCCGGAGCGCCAGGCTCTGCGGCCGTCTCGTCCATGGCGACCGGCACGACGCCGGCCGCGCGCACGGCCCGCAGCGCCGCCACGCCGTGCACCGGCTCCTCGGCGTACTCGAGCCCGGCCGGGGCGAGCGCGCGCAGGTTCGCCAGCGCCTCGTCCGCGTCGCCCCACGCCCCGTTGGCGTCCACGCGGATCGCGACGTCCGGCCCGACCGCGGCGCGGACGGCGGCGACCCGTCCGGCGTCGTCGCCGATCCCGACCTTGACCTTGACGCAGCCGAACCCGGCCCCGGCCGCCGCGGCCGCCCGCGCCGCCGCGGTCGCCCGGTCCTCGGCCCCGAGCGTCGCGTTGACGGCCACGTGCGACGCGGCGCCGGCGGCGAGCAGGTGCGCGACCGGCCGGCCGGCGCGGCGCCCGGCGCGGTCCCAGAGCGCGAGGTCGATCGCGGCGAGCGCCTCCGGCAGGTCCCGCTCGGCCGCGCAGGCCGCGAGCAGCGCGGCGTGCTCGTCCCGCGGACCGGCGTCGCGCAGCACCTCCCGGTAGGCCTCGAGCGCCGCCGCCACCGCGGCGAGCGGGACGCCGTCGTAGGGCTCGAGCGGCGCGGCCTCGCCGCGCCCGGCGTCCTCCGCGGAGAACGACAGCCGCACCTCGAGCAGCTCCCGCTCGGCGAGGTCGCCCCACGCCGTGCGCAGCGGCGCCTTCAGGGCGAGCCGCACCGGCGTGACCTCGAGCCGGGCCACGCTAGGAGGCGAGCAGCCCCGCCGAGAGGAGCACGCAGAACGCGAGCTGGAGCTGCCCCGTGCCGGCGAGCGCGCCGTTGAGCGCCGGCCCGTCGGTGCGCGTCCGCACGGTGCGCACGACCGGCACGGCCAGCGGGACGGCCAGCCAGCAGAGCAGCAGCCACGGCGACAGATCGCCGAGCGGCCACGGCAGCGGCGCCGTCGCGAACGCGCCGGCGATCATCGCCGCGAAGAGCACGCGCGCCCGGTCGCGGCCGAGCCGCACGGCGAGCGTCCGCTTCCCGGCCCGCCGGTCGGTCTCGAGGTCGCGCACGTTGTTGACGACGAGGATCGCGCTGGCCAGCAGCCCGACCGGCACCGCGAGCAAGAGCGCCTCCCACTCCAGGGCCTCGGTCTGGGCGAAGTAGGAGCCGGCGACGGCGACGACCCCGAAGAACAGGAACACGAAGACCTCGCCCAGGCCCTCGTAGCCGTACGGCCGCGGGCCGCCGGTGTAGAGCACGCCGGCGAGGATCGAGGCGGCCCCGACCGCGAGCAGCTCCCAGCCCGCCGTCGCGATCAGGTAGACGCCCGCCAGCACGGCGACCGCGAAGGCGACGTAGGTGGCCACGAGCACCTGGCGCGGCGGCACCAGGCCGCCCGCGGTCACCCGCACCGGGCCGAGCCGGTCCTCGGTGTCGGCGCCGCGGCGCGCGTCGGAGTAGTCGTTGGAGAGGTTCGTGCCGACCTGGATGAACAGCGCGCCGATCAGCGCGGCGAGGAACGTGAGGACCTTGAACGTGCCCTCCGTCCAGGCGAGCGCGGTGCCGACGAGCACGGGCGCCACGGCCGCGGGCAGCGTCCGCGGGCGCGCCGCCATGAGCCAGATGCGGGCGGCTGAGGGACGTCCGGCGACGCTCACGGCCGCCGCGGGAACCTGGAGAAGTCGGGCGCCCGCTTCTCGCGGTAGGCGTCGCGGCCCTCCTGCGCCTCCTCGCTCCCGTAGAAGAGGAGGTTCGCGTCGTGCGCCAGCTGCTGGATCCCGGCGTAGCCGTCCTCGTGGGCGTTGAAGCTCGCCTTGGCGAGCCGCAGCGCGAACGGGGAGAGGGCCAGCATCTCGCGGCACCAGCCGACCGTCTCGTCCTCGAGCCGGTCGAGCGGCACGACGGTGTTGACGAGGCCCATGGCGAGCGCCTGCTGCGCGTCGTACTGGCGGCAGAGGAACCAGAACTCCTTGGCCTTCTTCGGGCCGACCAGGTCCCGCAGCAGCCCGGCGCCGTACCCGCCGTCCCAGGAGCCGACCCGCGGCCCGGTCTGCCCGAAGCGCGCGTTGTCGGCGGCGATCGTGAGGTCGCACACGAGATGCAGGATCTGCCCGCCGCCGACGGCGTAGCCGGCCACCATGGCGACGACGGGCTTCGGCAGCCGCCGGATCTGCACGTGCAGGTCGGTGACGTGGAAGCGGCCGACGGAGGCGCCCTCGGGCATGTAGCCGGTGTCGCCGCGCACGCGCTGGTCGCCGCCCGAGCAGAAGGCGAGCGGGCCTTCGCCGGTGAGCACGATCACGCCGACGGAGGCGTCCTCGCGCGCCCGCTCCAGCGCGTCTGAGATCTCGATGATCGTCTGCGGCCGGAACGCGTTGCGCACCTCCGGCCGGTCGATCGTGACCTTCGCGATGCCGTCGCCGGAGTGCTCGTAGCGGATGTCCTCGTAGGCCCCGGCGGCTGTCCAGTCCACAGACACGGCCGCTGAGACTAGCCTTTCGCCCCAGATGAACCTCGGGCACTGGCTCTCGGGCGCCGCAGGGCGCCGGCCGGACCGCGTCGCCGTCGCGGCGCCGGGCGAATCGGTCACCTATCGCGAGCTGCTGCTGCGCGCCGTCCGCGCGGCCGGCGCCCTGCACGTCCGCGGCGTGCGCCGCGGGCAGCCCGTCGGCCTGGCGCTCGACCCCGGGCTGCCGTTCGTCGAGGCGCTGCACGGCGCGCTGCTGCTCGGCGCGCCGGTCGTCCCCGTCGACCCGCGGCTGACCGGCACGGAGCGCCACGCGCTCACGCGCGAGCTCGACGAGGTGATCGAGCGGCCGCTGCGGCACGAGAGCGGCGTCTTCCAGCTGCCCGACCCGCCGGAGCGCGCGGACGTGGCGCTGATCATCTCGACGTCGGGGACCACGGGGCGCCCGAAGCAGCACGAGATCACGTTCGGCAACATCCAAGCCAACGCGCGCGGGCTGGCCCAGGCGATGGGCCTCGGCGACGACGAGCGCTGGCTCTGCCCGCTGCCGCTCTCCCACGTCGGCGGCCTGATGGTCGTGCTGCGCTCGGCGCTGATGGCGACGACGGCCGTGCTCGCGCCGCCGCCGTTCGACGACCGGGCGATCGCCCGGCAGCTGCGCGAGGACGGGATCACGATCGCCTCGCTCGTGCCCACGCAGCTCCAGCGGCTGCTCGACTCGGGCGCCACGGCGGGGCCGGAGCTGCGCCGCATCCTGCTGGGCGGCGGCCCGATGCCGCGCGCGCTGCTCGCCCGCGCCCAGCAGGCCGGCCTCCCGGTGTGCCCGAGCTACGGCCTCACCCAGGCGTGCTCGACGGTCACCGTGGCCGAGCCGGGCGATCTCGAGACGGCGGGCCGCGCGCTGCCGGGCGTGGGCGTCGCGGTGACCGTCGACGGCGAGATCCTCGTCTCGGGCGGGACCGTCAACGCGCTCGGCAGCCTGCGCACCGGCGATCTCGGGCGGATCGAGGCCGACGGCCGGCTGGTCGTCACCGGCCGCAAGGGGGACGTGATCATCACGGGCGGCGAGAACGTGTCGCCCGCCGAGGTGGAGGCCGTGCTCGCCGAGCACGACGACGTCGTCGAATCCGCCGTGTTCTCCCGCCCGCACGCGCTGTGGGGCGAATCGATCGCGGCGATGGTGGTCGCGCGGCCCGGGTCGGGGCTCAACGCCGCCACGCTGCGGGCGCACTGCGTCGAGCGGCTCGCCGCCTTCAAGGTGCCGAAGGCGTTCGAGCTGGTCGAGGACCTGCCGCGGACCGGCTCCGGCAAGGTCCGCCGCGCCGACCTCCGCTAGGGCCGCTTCGTCACGCCGCGCGGCGTGCGAGCCGGCGCACGGAAAGGAGGACGAGGAAGCAGCGCCGGTTGTAGTGCACGTCCGCCACGCACGGGGCGCCGTCGAGCGAGATCGCCGTCGGCGGCGCGGCCTGGAAGCCGCGGGCGGCCTCGATCAGCGCGCGCAGCGGCGTGTCCCTCGCGATCGCCCGCGGCCCAGGGCCGCGCAAGCGCCGGTACGCGGGCGAGGTGACCGCGCCCCAGACGCGCAGGCCGTCCTCGGGATCCGGGAACCGGCTCACGACGAGCAGCGCGACCGGGCTGGGGTGATCGGCTGCGAGCTGGTGCAGCGTCGCGCGCAGCGACGCCCCGTGCTCGGCGGCCAGCGCTCGCCCCGACGCGATGTCGGCGGGCATCGCCGCGAGCCGCTCGCGGAACGCCCGGCCCTGGAAGATGAGCTCCGCGGCGCCGTGGTTCGCCTCGGCCTCGATCGCCGCGCGCGTCGCGCGGAACAGCTCGGCCTCGGTGTCCTCGCGCAGCGTCGCCTCGTGCCAGGGGCAGAGCGCGTGCATCGCCTCGTGGGCGTCGGTGAAGCGCCGGCGCGGCTCGGGCTGGGAGAGGTCGACGTAGATCGTTCGCTCCTCGAACCACAGCGCCCCGAGGAGCGCGCGCCCGGGGGTGGCGAGCCCGGCAGGGAGCGCCGCGATGTCGCGCCGGGCGAGGATGCCGGCCGCCGACTGGACCTCCTGGAGCGGCGTCGGGAGCTGCCCGAGGACGCCGGCCGAGCGCAGCGCCCGGTCCGCGATGCGCTCGAGGCGGCTGCGCGTGAACGGGTCGAGGACCGGCCGCGGCCGCGCTTCACGCGTCGCCATGCCGGGCCTTGAGCGCCGCCATGAACCCGAGCGCGAGCTCCTGCTCGGTGGGCGAGAGCTCGCTCAGGGCGCGCAGCGCGACGGTCATGCGCTGCCGGTCCTCCGCGCCGGATCCGGCGGTGTGCCCGGCGAGCGCGAGCAGCCGGGGGAACTCGAGCTCGTACACCGACGCGAGCTCCCACAGCAGCGCCATCTCCGGCTTCGCGATGGTGTCCGTCTCGATCTGCGACAGGTGCGCGTTCCGGATGCCGGTCCGCCGCTCGACGTCGCGCAGGCTGAGCCCGCGCCGGGTGCGCGCGGAGCGCAGCACGGCGCCGAGGCTCTCGTCCGGTCGTACGGGCATGCCGGGCCGACTATCCCAGCCGCGGCAGACGGCGCCGGATCCATCCGCCGCCCCCGCTAAGTTGCTGAGCAGCATGGTGAACCCCGTTGCCCGCCTGCCCGCCGACGGCGCCGTCGTGCGCAAGCGCGCGTTCTGGCGAAGGGTCGGCCGGATCGAGCACGCGCAGCTCGAGTTCAAGCGATCCGCGCACCACGTGCGCGACGCCATCCCCGCGATGGCGATGAGCGACGGCGGCGTGATCGTGCTCGGCGTCACCGATGCGCGCGAGCTCGCCGGCTGCGCGCTCGACCAGGGGACGCTGGACCGCGTCGTATCCGCTGCCTACGACGCCGGCGTGGACGTCGAGCTGCGCGAGATCCGCGTCGGCCGCGTGCCGCTGACGCTCGTCCTCGTCCCCGCGGTCCGCGACCGGATCGTGACGACGCCCGACGGGCGCCTGCTCCGTCGCGTCGGGAGTGCGAACCAGCCGCTCCGCGGCGACGCCGTCGCGCGCTTCGTGCTCGAGCGCGCCTAGCTCCGCTAGCGTGGTCGCCCTCGTGGCGCTGCCCGACGACTTCCGCACCGAGAGCCGCAGGCGCTGGTCCGACCAGGCCGCGGGCTGGGAGGCCCGGCGCGACGAGCTGCGCACGTCGCTGATGCCCGTGTCGGCCTGGATGATCGACGCGATCGACCCCCAGCCGGGCTACACCCTGCTCGAGCTGGCGGCCGGCACCGGCGACACGGGGCTGCTGGCCGCCGAGCTGATCCAGCCCGGCGGCATCCTGATCAGCTCGGACTTCTCGCCCGAGATGCTCCAGACCGCGCAGCGCCGCGCGGAGGAGCTCGGCGTGGGCAACGTGCGCTTCAAGCAGATCGACGCCGACACGAGCATCGACGTCGAGGCCGCGAGCATCGACGGCGTGCTCGTGCGCTTCGGCTACATGCTCATGGCCGAGCCCGAGCACGCGCTGCGCGAGACCCGCCGCGTGCTGCGCCCCGGCCGGCGCGTCGCGCTCGCGGCCTGGGCGGGGCCGGAGGGCAACCCGTGGAGCGTCCTGCCGCGCCGCACGCTCGTGGAGCGGGGGCTCGAGGACGCGGGCCCGCCGGCCACCCCGCACCAGTTCACCTGGGCGGAGCGCGGCGCGATCGAGGAGGCGCTCGAGCAGGGCGGCTTCACCGAGTACGACGTCGAGGCGCTCGACTTCGCGATCACCTACCGCTCGGCGGCGGACTGGTGGGCCGCCCAGTCGGACCTCTCGATGCGCTTCGCGACCGCCGTGGCCCGCGCCGGCGACGACGACCTCGCGGCCGCGGGCGACGCGCTCGACGCGCAGGCCGAGCAGTTCCGCGCGGCCGACGGGACGCTCCAGGTCCCCGCCCGCGCCTGGGTCGCGTGGGCCGCCGCCTGAGCGACTCCTAGTAGGGTGCCTGCCCGCCATGTTCTACGACGACGACGCAGACCTCACCCTCCTCGACGGCAAGACCGTCGCCATCATCGGCTACGGCTCCCAGGGCCACGCCCACGCGTTGAACCTCAAGGACTCCGGCGTCGACGTGGTGGTCGGCCTGCGTCCGGACTCCTCGTCGGTCGCCAAGGCCCGCGGGGCCGGCCTGGAGGTGGCCGACATCACCGAGGCCGCCTCGCGCGGCGACGTCGTGATGGTCCTGCTGCCCGACGAGAAGCACGGGGAGATCTACCGCGAGCAGATCGCCGACGGCGTCGCGCCCGGCAACCTGCTGCTCTTCGGCCACGGCTTCTCGATCCACTACGGCGAGGTCGAGCCGCCCGCCGACGTCGACGTCGCGCTCGTCGCCCCCAAGGGCCCCGGGCACCTCGTGCGCCGGCAGTACACCGAGGGCTCGGGCGTCCCGGGCCTGATCGCGGTGCACCAGGACGCGTCCGGCGGCGCCCAGGCGCTCACGCTGGCCTACGCCAAGGGCATCGGCAACACGCGCGGCGGCGTGATCGAGACCACCTTCAAGGACGAGACCGAGACCGACCTGTTCGGCGAGCAGGCGGTGCTCTGCGGCGGCGTGTCCGAGCTCGTCACCGCGGGTTACGAGACGCTCGTCGAGGCCGGCTACGACCCGCGGCTGGCGTACTTCGAGTGCCTCCACGAGCTCAAGCTGATCGTCGACCTCATGTACGAGAAGGGCATCACCGGGATGCGCTACTCGATCTCCAACACGGCCGAGTACGGCGACCTGACCCGCGGCAAGCGGGTGATCTCCGACACGACCCGCCAGGCGATGAAGGACATCCTCGGCGAGATCCAGTCGGGCGCGTTCGCGCGCGAGTGGATCGCGGAGAACCGCGCCGGCCAGGAGAACTTCCAGCGCATGCGGGCCGAGGGCGCGAACCACCAGATCGAGCGCGAGGGCAAGGAGCTGCGCTCGATGATGGACTGGATCGACACCGAGTTCCACGCGGGGTAGCGCTGCCACAATCAGCGTGATGGCCGACGAGCCCGTCACGCCCTCCGGATGGCTCCCGCCCGCGGCGCCCGGCGCCGGCCCGCCGCCGCGCTTCGACACGCCGGCCGCGCCGCCGCGGCGGCCGCCGCCGCAGCCGCGGCCGCCGGCCCCGCCCACCGCGGGCAATCCGCAGGCCGTCTGGGCGCTCGCGCTCGGCATCGGCGGCCTCGCCCTGCTCCTCATCTCCCTGGGGACGCTGTTCCTCGTCACGCTGCCCCTCTCCACGGCGGCGTGGGTGCTGGCGCTGCGGGCGCGGGCCCGCGTCGACCTCGGGCACTCGGCGCTCGGCGAGGGCCAGGCCTCGGCCGCGCTGTGGATCGCCCGGATCGGCGTCGTGGCGGGGATCGCGGCCGCCGTGGTGCTGATCGCCCTGCTCGCCTCCGGCTTCGACTTCGAGCGTTTCCGCGACGATCTGGAGCGCCGGCTCGACGAGCAGCGCGAGGGCGGCGGCAGCGGCGTGCGCAGCGCCTTCGACGGGGTGCGGGCGGTGATCGGGCGCTAGGCTTCGCCGCGCCCCAGGCCCCGAACTCCCCGAGCTTCCTTGACGCCGAATCCCTTCATCAAGCAGTACCTCATGACCGCCGGCCCGACCCCGGTGCCGCCGGCCGTGTCGCAGGCCATGGCCGCGCCCATGCTCTACCACCGCGCGCCCGCCTTCGACGAGCTCTACGAGCGCGTCCTCGGCCGCCTGCCCCGCGTCTTCGCCACGCAGAACCCGGTGCTCGCGTTCGCCTCGAGCGGCTCGGGCTCGCTGGAGTCGGCGGTGGCCAACCTCGTGCGCCCGGGCACCAGGGCGCTGGCGCTCGCCGCGGGCAAGTTCGGCGAGCGCTGGATCCAGCTCTGCGAGGCCTACGGCGCCGACCTCGCGCGCCACGAGCCCGGCTGGGGCATGCGCTTCGACGCCGCGCAGGTCGACCGGCTGCTCGCCGAGCGTCCCGGCACCGAGGTCGTGTTCACCACGCTCAGCGAGACGTCGACCGGCATCGTCCACGACGTCAAGGCGCTCGCCGAGGTCACGAACCGCCACGGCGCGCTGCTCGTCGTCGACGCCGTCTCCGGCCTGGGCGCCGCCCGGCTCGAGCAGGACGCGTGGGGCATCGACGTGGTCCTGGCCGGCTCGCAGAAGGCGCTGATGACGCCGCCCGGGCTGGCCTTCGCGTCGGTCTCCGAGCGCGCGCTGGCCGCCGCCGAGTCCAAGCCCGGCGGCCGCTACTACTTCGACTGGGGACGCACGGCGAAGAGCCAGGCGAAGGGCGCGAGCCCGTTCACCCCGGCCGTGTCGCTGTTCCTCGGCCTCGACATCGCGCTCGGGATGATCGAGGAGGAGGGCCTCGAGGACGTCTGGGCCCGTCACGACCTGCTCGCCCGGGCCACGCGCGCCGGCGCGCTGGGCCTCGGGCTCGACCTCTACGGCGATCCGGACGAGCGCTCCACGGTCGTGACCGCGATCGAGCTGCCCGGCGACATCGACGGCGGCAAGATGCCCGGCACGCTGCGCAAGCTCGGGATCACCGCCAACGGCGGCCAGGACCACCTGAAGGGCCGGATCCTGCGGATCGCCCACTGCGGCTACTTCGGCGCTTTCGACATCCTGACGTCGCTCTCGGGCCTGGAGATCGCGCTGCAGCAGCTCGGCCACGACGTCGAGCAGGGCGCCGGCGTCGGCGCCGCGCAGCGGGTCTTCCTCGAGGCCGGCGTCCTCGCGCCGGCGTGAGCACCCTCGGCGAGCAGTACCGGGTCCTGGTCGCGGAGCAGATCGCCGACTCGGGCGTGGATCTGTTGCGTGAGCGGTTCTCGGTGGATGTGGCGACTGGGTGGTCGTCGGCTGAGTTGGCGGAGCGGATTGCGGGTTATGACGGGATCGTGATCCGGTCGGCGACGCAGTTGACGGCGGAGGTGATCGGTCGGGCGGATCGGTTGAAGGTGATCGGGCGTGCGGGGATCGGGGTGGACAACGTCGATGTGGCGGCGGCGACGAAGCGTGGGATCGTGGTGGCCAATGCGCCGCAGTCGAATGTGGTGGCGGCGGCGGAGCACACGATGGCGTTGATGTTGGCGTTGGCGCGCAATGTTCCGCAGGCGCATGGGTCGTTGACGGCGGGTCGGTGGGAGCGGTCGCGGTTCGGTGGGGTTGAGGTGTATGAGAAGACGTTGGGGGTGTTGGGGTTCGGTCGCATCGGTCAGCTCGTGGCTGCGCGGGCGCGGGCCTTCGGGATGCGGATCGTGGCCTTTGACCCGTTCGTGTCGGCCGAGCGCTTCCGCGAGCTCGGCGCGGAGCGGGCGGAGGCGCCCGAGGACCTCTATCGCCAGGCGGACTTCATCACGGTGCACCTGCCCAGGACGCCCGAGACGCGTGGCTGGCTGAACGCCGATGCGTTCGCCGCGATGCGCGACGGGGTGCGGGTGATCAACTGCGCGCGCGGTGAGCTGGTCGACGATGCGGCGCTCAAGGCGGCGCTGGACAGCGGCAAGGTGGCGGGGGCGGCGCTGGATGTGTTCCCGAGCGAGCCGATCACGGACTACCCGCTGTTCGAGGGCTATCCGAACGTGGTGGTGACGCCGCACCTGGGGGCGTCGACGACGGAGGCGCAGGATCGGGCGGGGGTGCAGACGGCCGAGCAGGTGGTGGCGGCGTTGACGGGCGGGGTGGTCTCCACGGCGGTGAACATCCCGGCGATCAGCGCGGAGGACATGGACGTGCTCGGCCCGTTCCTCCCGCTCACCGACCGGCTGGGCCGGCTCGCCATGACCCTGGCCGAGGGCTCGAGCATCGATCGCGTCGAGACCGAGTACTTCGGCCGCATCGCCGAGCGCGACACGCGGCTGCTCACGCTGGCCGTGCTCCAGGGCGTGCTCGCCGGGCACTGCGAGGAGGACGTCAACCTCGTCAACGCGCCCAGCCTGGCCGAGGAGCGCGGGATCGCGGTGTCCGAGCGCAAGGAGACGGCGGCGCGCGACTTCACCGACCTCGTGCGCATCACGATCGTCTCGGGCGACGAGCGCTACCGCGTGGTCGGCACCACGCTGGGGCGCCAGGACCGCCCGCACCTGCTCGAGGCCTGGGGGCAGCGCTTCAACCTGCAGCTCGACGCCGGCGCCCACCTCGCCCTGTTCCGCTACTGCGACCTGCCGGGCATGATGGGCCGCGTCGGCACCGTGCTGGGGCAGCGCGGCGTGAACATCTCCTCCGCCGCGGTCGGCCGGCAGCCGCCGGAGGAGGACGGGCGCCGCAACGAGGTGGCGGTGATGGTCGTCACCACCGACTCGCCCGTGCCGCGCGACGTCGTCGAGGAGATCGCGCGGACCGACGGCTTCTTGGCTGGCCGCGCAGCAAGTCTATAAGAGCGAAGCGGTCAAGCCCCGGCCGAGGCGAAGCCGGTGACGAGGCCTCTGGCCGAGGCAGAATGCCGGGCACGCGGTCAGAACGCGGTCCGGATGACCCGCGGGGCATTCCCCTACTGGGACTGCGACTGGGCGCTCGGGTAGCAGCGCTCCATCATGTCCCAGAGCCCGGAGCGGCGCAGCTCCTCCTCGAAGAACCAGTCGGGCGCGTCCGTGGGGACGGGCACCTGGCGCGCCGGCCGGAGCTCGGCGCTGCGGTTCGGGTACATGCGGGCGATCAGCTGCGCCCGCAGGTCGTCGACCTCGGCGGGGGAGCGCTGGGCGCGGCGGAGCCGTGCGAGATGCTGTTCGACGATTCTCCTCATGACCTCTCAGACGTCTCGGGGTGGCCGGAGATTCCTGACGGCGTCGCGCGCCGGCGTGTCGCCGGCCACGACCACGAAGGTGCGCCCGACGGTCTCGGGCGCGAGCAAGGTCTCGAGCAGGACGAGCGCGACGTCGTCGCGCGGCACCGGGCCGCGGCGGCCGAGGTCCTCGGTGGCCTCGACGAGGCCGGTGCCGGGATCGTCGGTGAGGCTGCCGGGGCGCACGATCGTCCACTCGAGCCCGCTCGTCGCGACGGCCTGATCGGCCTCGGCCTTCGCGTGCAGGTACGGGCGCATCGCCTCGGGCCCGGCGTCCGGGTCCTGCGCGCCGACCGAGGAGACGATCACGAAGCGCGGCACGCCGGCCACGACGGCGGCGGTGATGCACGCGAGCGCGGCGCCGAGGTCCACGGTCCGCTTGCGCTCGGCGCCCGACCCGGGCCCGGCGCCGGCGGCGAAGACGAGCGCATCGGCGCCGCCGAGGTGCGCGGTCGGCGACTCCTGCTCGAGGTCGCAGACGACCGGCACGCCCCCGTCGGACTCGACGTCGGCCGCGTGCGCGGGGTTGCGGATCAGCGCCCGCGCAGTGTGGCCGTCGCCTGCAAGGAGGCGGATGAGGCGGCGTGCGACCTGTCCGTGGCCGCCGGCGATCGCTACGTCCATGTCCAGCCGACCCTACACACGCCGGCAGGTCGCATGCCGAACATCTTGGACAAATTGGTAGGTCCCGCCGCCGGCGTGGGACAGATGCGAGTATGTCGCCCGCATGCCCGGGCCGCTGACGCACCGCAGGGCCCGGATGGACGGGCGCGACCCCGCCGAGTCCCATCGCACGGCGACGCCCCTCGAGCTGCTGTTCGACCTCACGTTCGTCGTCGCCTTCGGCATCGCCGCCGACGAGCTGGCGCACTACGTCGCGGAGGATCACGTCGGGACCGGCCTGCTCGGGTTCGCGATGGGCACGTTCGCGATCACCTGGGCGTGGATCAACTTCTCCTGGTTCGCGTCGGCCTACGACACCGACGACTGGGTCTACCGGCTGCTCACGATGGTCCAGATGGTCGGCGTGATCGTCCTGGCGCTCGGCCTCGGCGACGTGTTCGAGTCGATCGACGAGGGGCACACGGTGGACAACGCGGTCCTGGTCGCCGGCTACGTCGTCATGCGGGTGGCGATGGTCTTCCAGTGGGGACGCGCCGCACGGCAGGATCCGGCGCGGCGCGCCGCCTGCATGACCTACATCAAGGCGATCCTCATCGCCCAGGCGGGCTGGATCGCGCTGCTGCTGGCCGAGACCTCGGTCGCGCTGACGTTCGCCTGCGCTGCGGTGCTGACGCTGGTCGAGTTCGCCGGGCCGTGGATCGCGGAGACGCGCAAGGGCGGCACGCCGTGGCACGCGCACCACATCGTCGAGCGCTACGGCCTGCTCGTGATCATCGCCCTGGGCGAGGGCCTGCTCGGGACGATCGCGTCGCTCTCGGTGCTGGTCGGGCCGGACGGACCGGGCTGGTCGGTCGACGCAGCGCTCGTCGCCGTGGCCGGGATCGCGCTGACGTTCGGCATGTGGTGGATCTACTTCGTCGTCCCGTGCGGAGAGATCCTGCACGTGCGCCGCGAGCGCTCGTTCGGCTGGGGCTACGGCCACATCCCGATCATCGGCGCCGTCGTCGCCACGGGGGCGGGGCTCCATGTCGCCGCCTACTACCTCGAGGACCACTCGGAGCTGGGCGCGTCCGGCACCGTGCTCAGCGTGGTGATCCCCGTCGCCGCCTACGTCCTCGGGATCTTCGTGCTCTACACGTACCTGACGCGGTCGTTCGACGGCTTCCACGTCGTGCTGCTCGTCGTCACGGCGCTGCTCTGCGCCGCGCCCCTGCTGCTCGCCTCCGCCGGTGCGTCGCTGGCATGGTGCCTGGCGGTCCTCTGCCTCGCGCCCTGGGTGACGGTCGTCGGCTACGAGCTGCGCGGGTACGAGCACAACGCGGCCGCCCTTGCGCGGCTAGCGGACGATGTGGAGCCCGAGCAGGCCGGGTAGCGCGGCGAGGCCGGCGGAGACCGGGTCCGGCCGGCGGCCGGCCTCCTCGGCGGCCTCCTTGCGCACGAGCGCGCGCCGGATGACCGCCGCGCCGGCGATCCGCAGCGGCTCGGGCGGGACCGTGCTCGGCTCGGGCTCGACGAACGGCAGCCGCGTGACGGACTCGCGCCGGTCGAGCGAGAGCGCGGCCAGCGTGCGCCCGAACAGGTGCGAGGGCGCGACGCCGTTGCCGGTGTAGCCGAACGCGACCCAGGCCGGCAGCCCGCGCAGCCCGACGATCGCCGGGCGGTGGGTGGGGGAGACGTCGATCGGCCCGCCCCACGCGTGCGCCATGCTCCGGCCCTCGAGCTGCGGGAAGAAGCGCACGAGGTCGGCGCGCACCTGCGCCACGACCTGGCGGTCGACCTCCATCCGCCCGCCCGGCCGCGCGCCGGCGGCCATCCGCCCGCCGGCCCAGCCGAAGACGATCCGGTGGTCGGGCGTGGTGCGCATGTAGTGCAGCAGCGCGCGCCCGTCGGAGATCGACTCGCCGCCGCGCCAGCCCAGCGCGTCGAGCACGTCCGGGACGGGCTCGGTGCAGACGATGTGGCTCGAGGAGACGGTCAGCCGGTTGCGCAGCGGCGAGAGCGTCCCGGTGGCGGCGTTGATGGCCAGCACGGCCGTGCGCGCGCGCACGCGCCCCGTGGCCGTGCGCACCACGACGCCGCCCTGCCGCGCGTCGATGCCCACCGCGCGGCTGCCCTCGTGGATCGTGGCGCCGCGCGCGAGCAGCCGCTCGCGCAGCCCGAACGCGAGCCGGGCCGGATGCACGGTGGCGCTGCGCGGGACGAACACGCCGCCGCGGAACACGGGGGAGTCGCAGCGCGCCCGCGCCTCGTCCGCGCCCTGGGCGATCACCGTCGTGCCGTCGACCGCCTCGGTGCTGACGCCGTCCTGCGTGGGCGCCGTCGACACGCACAGCTCGCCGCCGCGCCGGTACCAGGCGTCGACGCCCTCGGCCTCGCACCAGGCGCCGACCGCGTCGACGGTCTCGGCCGCGGCGTCGACCCACGCCTGCGCCGGCGCGTCGCCGTAGTCCTCGCGCAGCGTCGGCAGGCTCAGGTCGAGGCTGGAGACGAACCCGCCGTTGCGGCCGCTCGGGCCGTAGCCGCAGCGGCCCGACTCGAGCACGGCGACCCGCGCCTCCGGGTCGGCGGCGAGCAGGTGCCAGGCGGTCCACAGCCCGGTGTAGCCGCCGCCCACGACGACCACGTCGGCGTCCGCGTCGCCGCTCAGCGGCGCCAGCACCGGCGGGCCGCCGGCCTCCGCGATCCAGTGGCCGTGCGCGTCGTGGCGCATCAGCCGACGTGCACCGCGCGGGCGGCCGCGACGGCGTCGCGCTCCTCGTCGCGCAGCGCCGCCGGGACGTCGACGCCGATCGGGTCGCGGCCCGTGAACGTCGGGGGCAGCCCCAGGAGCCCCTCGAGGATGGCCAGGTTGGCGAGCGGCAGGTGCATCAGCGAGTAGCCGCCCTCGAGCATCACCACGAGCCGGCCGCCGCACAGCTCGCCCGCGAGCGCCACGGCGCGGTCGGCGAGCGCCCGGAAGCCGCCGATGGTGAGCGACATGCGCCCGAGCGGGTCGGTGGCCGCCGCGTCCTGGCCGGCCCCGACGATCAGCAGGCCCGGCCGGAACGCCCGCAGGACGGGCGCGACGACCTCGTCGATCGCGTGCAGGTAGCCGTGGTCGCCGGTGCCGGCGGGCAGCGGGACGTTGACGTTCGCCCCCTCGCCGGCGCCCGTCCCGCGCACGTCGAGCTGGCCGCGATCGGCCGGGTAGAGCCCGTCCTGATGCAGCGAGATGGTGAGCACGGACGGGTCCTCCAGGAAGATCTCCTCCGTCCCGTTGCCGTGGTGCACGTCCCAGTCGAGGATCGCGACGCGCTCCACGCCGCCCTCGGCCTGCGCCCAGCGCGCCGCCACGGCGGTGTTGTTGAACAGGCAGAAGCCCATCGGGGCCTCGCGCTCGCAGTGGTGCCCGGGCGGGCGTAGCAGCGCGAACGCGTTGTCGACCTCCTCCTGCAGCACGGCCTCGGTCGCGCCGAGCAGCCCGCCGGCCGCGAGCAGGATCGCGTCGCGCGTGCCGGGGCCCGTCCAGGCGTCCACGCCCAGCTCGACCGGATCGGGCAGCGCGGCGGCCGCCAGGACCCGCTCCACGTGCGCCTCGGAGTGCGCGAGCGCCAGCTCCACCGGCGTCGCGAACGTCGCCGGCAGTGCCGTGACGTGCGCGAGCACGCCGCTGCCCTCGAGCACGCCGCGCGTGAGCGACAGCCGCTCCGGCCGCTCGAACGCGTCGATCGTCGCCCACGCCGGCAGCGTGCCGAAGGCCACGCCGCCCGGCGGGTTCACGTGGCCGAGGCAGCGCTCGTCGTAGACGAGGCCCGTCCGGCGCTCCGCCACCTCAGCCGGCCTCGCCCGTGAGGGAGAGGCCGCCGCCGCCCTGCGTCCGCGCCGAGCGGCGCAGGATCAGCGCCGCGGCGCCGAGGCCGAGCAGGGTCACGGCGAGCATCATCGTGGCCGCGGCGTTGAGGTCGGGGCTGAGGCCGAAGCGCAGGCCGGCGAGGATGCGCAGGGGCCACGTGTCGTTGCCCGCGCCGGCGGTGAAGTTCGAGATCACGACGTCGTCGAAGGAGAACGTGAACGACAGCATCGCGCCCGCGACGATCGCGGGCGCGAGCCGCGGCAGCGTGACCTGCCGGAACGTGGCGAGCGCTGTGGCGCCGAGATCGCGGCTCGCCTCTTCGAGCGAGCCGCCCATCGACACGAACCGCGCTCGCACGACGAGCAGCACGAGCGAGGCGTTGAAGGTCGTGTGCGCGACGAACATGGTCACGAGCCCGAGCTCGAAGCCGACGTTGACGAAGAAGATCAGCGACGAGACCGCGATCACGAGCTCCGGGACGACGAGCGTGAGGAACACGAGGATGTCGAACGGGACCCGCACGGCGCGGTGGACGCGCGAGAGCGCGAGCGCGGCCGCGGTGCCGAACACGGTGGCGATGATCGCCGAGGCGATCGCGATCTGGAACGAGCGCTTGATCGCGTCGGTGATCGTCTCGTCGTCGAGCGCGCGGCCGAACCAGCGGGTCGAGATGCCGTCGAACGACGCGGTGTTCGTCCCCCCGTTGAACGCGTAGATGACCACGACGACGATCGGCAGGAACAGGAACATGTAGACGATCACGCTGTAGCCGCCGAGCAGGTCGGGCACGGAGACCAGCCGCGGCACCAGGACGACCGCGGCGGCGCCGAGCACGAGCGCGATCGCCGAGCGGCCGGACACGTCCCCGCTCCCCAGCCCGATCAGGAACATCACGATCGCGATCAGGCCGCAGACGAAGCACAGCGCCGCGGCGAAGTGGCCGAGCTTGCGCAGCGGCTCAGGCACCGTACTCCTGCTCCGTGCGCGTCGAGAGGTAGAGGTAGAGCGCCACGAAGAACGAGAGGGCGGCCATCACGAGCACGGCGAGCGCCGACCCGAGCGCGTAGTCCTGCGCCTCGAGGAACAGCCGCTGGATCGTGTTGCCGATGAAGTCGACGCGGCCGCCGCCCAGGACGAGCGGGATCACGTACTCGCCCATCATCGGGATGAAGACGAGCAGGGTGCCCGTGATCAGACCCGGGGCGGTGAGGCGCAGCGTGATCTGGCGGAACGCGGCCCACTGGCTCGCACCGAGGTCCGACGCCGCGTCCACGAGCTTCCAGTCCATCCGCTCGAGCGTCGCGTAGAGCGGCAGCACGAACAGCGGCAGGTAGTTGTAGACCAGGCCGATCTGGATCGCCGCGGTCGTGTTCAGGATCTCCAGCGGCCCGTCGGTCAGCTTCAGCGACTGCAGCCAGTCCGACAGGAAGAACTCCGGGGAGAGCACGATCAGGAACGCGTAGGTCCGGATCAGGAACGACGTCCAGAACGGGACCACGATCAGCGCCAGGAACATGCCGCGGCGCCGCTCGGGCGCATAGCGGGCGATCCAGTAGGCGAGCGGGTACCCGACGAGGATGATCAGCAGCGTGCCGACCGCGGCGGTGCGCAGCGTGCGCAGGAAGACGTCGACGTAGAGCGGGTCGAGGCCCGCCTCGAAGTTCCCGAGGTCGAAGC
Source organism: uncultured Solirubrobacteraceae bacterium (assembly GCA_963827335.1). Taxonomy (GTDB): domain Bacteria; phylum Actinomycetota; class Thermoleophilia; order Solirubrobacterales; family Solirubrobacteraceae; genus DASQMT01. Next base: position 15,259 of record CAWHAP010000012.1, on the reverse strand, counting down.
CGTACTCCACGCCGCCGAAGCCGACGGGCGTGGCGACGGCGAACAGCAGCAGGAAGCACAGAGGGACGACGAAGAACGCGCAGTAGTACGCGAGCGACGGGAAGGCGAGCTGGAACGGGTAGCTCTGGTGCTCCGCCCGGTCGGCGCCCGTCACGTGCCGGATGCCGGCCCCCGCGAGCACGAACACCGGCACGCACGCGAGCAGCAGCACGACGGCCGCGGGCAGGCCCAGGCCGAACGTGCCGAGCTGCGTGTACAGGCCGATCGCGGCGCCGAGCAGCGCGAGCCCGAGGAGCGCGCCGGTGACGCGCCCGCCGGACCGCGAGGCTGCCGGTGCCGCGGAGGTGGCGTCGGCCACCGCCATGGTCAGGCGGCCTTGAACTCCGTGTAGAGCCGGTTGCGCTGCTGCAGGCCCTTGGCCGTCTCGACCGATGACTCGTAGCCCTGGATCTTGTCGTCCGGGATGTTGATCACCGGGTCTTCCGCGAGCTTGGGGTCGACGCCCGTGATGCCCTCGACCGGCACCGGGTACTGGTGGTAGTTCATCTCGCGCCCGGCGGCGGCCGGGTCGAGCACGAAGTCGATCCACTTGTGCGCGGCGACCGGATGCTCGGACGCGGTCGGGATGCACCAGTTGTCGACCCAGTACTCCGTCGGGCCCTCGGGCACGAGGAAGACCATCTCGCGGTCCTTCTTGGCCAGGCCGACGATGGCGCGGCGGATGTCGCCGTTCCAGCCCATGCCGAAGTCGATCTCGCCGCGCGTCGCGCGATCGATGAACGTCGAGTTGATCGTGTCGACGCTCGGCTTGACGTCGATCAGGAGCTGCTTGGCCTCGTCGATCTCGGCCTGGTCCTCCGAGTTGATCGAGTAGCCGAGCGCGGCGAGCGCCATCGCGGCGACCTGGGTGCCGCCCTCGAGGAAGTTCACCCGCAGGTCCTTGAGCTCGCCGCTCTTGAGCAGGTCGAAGCAGTCCTTGATGCTCGCCGGCGTGGCCGAGACCTTGTCGGTGAGCCAGTAGAAGCTCGTGATGCCGTAGTCCTTCGGCACGGAGTACACGTTGCCCGGGTCGTAGTCCGTCTTCGTGAACGCGGGCGAGATGTTCTTCATGTTCGGGATGAGCTCTTTGGTGAGCGGGATGAGCAGGTCGAGCTCGGCCATCGTCTTCACCGCGTAGCCCGTCGGGGAGACGACGTCGTACTTCGATCCGCCGGCGCGCAGCTTGGCCAGCAGCTCGTCGTTGGACCCGAAGCCCGAGACGGACACCTTCGGCCCGTACTTCGCCTGGTAGTCCTTGTAGTTCTTCGGGTCGGAGTAGTCGACCCAGTTCGCCAGCAGGAGGTCGCCCTCCTCGACCTTGCCGTCGGCGGGCGTCGGCGGCTTGGCCGCCGCCTCCTCCTCGCTGCCGCCTCCTCCACCGCCCCCGCCGCCGCTGGTTCCGCTCGAGCCGCCGCAGCTCGCGAGGTAGGCCGCCATGGTCGCACCACCGCCGGCGAGCAGCGCCTGGCGCCTCGTGACCATCCGGTGCACCCGTGCGCGGTCCTCTTCGGGGACCAGGATGCGGAACTCGTCGGGTCGGTCGGGCATGGGTTGATTCCTTTCGATTCAGGCCTGGGCTGCTTCGACGGGTGCGGCTGCGCCGGCTTCCGGCACGCCGTCCGCAGGACCGAGGAGGAGGGCGGCGGACGGGTTCCACCCGAGCCACACCTGGTCCCCGGACGAAAGGTCGCCGAGCGTCTCCTCGCCGGCGCGCCGCTGCATCGCGACGACCTCCTCGCCGGTCTCGAGCACCGCCACGATCTGGAGGTGGTGGCCGAGCACCATCGCCGTCTGGCAGGTGGCGGGCGCACCCTCGCCGCGCGTGTTGGCGTGGATCTCCTCGGGCCGCACGCCGATGCGGACGCGCTCGCCGGGGCGGGCCTCGCGGACGACGCGGCCGATGCCGAAGCGCGCGGTGCCGACGATCGCCACCAGGCCGTCGCCTTCGCGCTCCAGCTCGCCCTCGAGGTGGTTCATGTCCCCGATGAAGTCGGCCACGAACGGGGTCGAGGGCCGGTCGTAGATCTCGGACGGCGCGGCGAGCTGGTCGATGTGGCCGGCGTTCATGACGGCGATGCGGTCGGCCATCGCCATCGCCTCCTCCTGGTCGTGCGTGACCACGATGAACGTGATGCCGACGTCGCGCTGGATGCGCTTGAGCTCGACCTGCATGGCCTTGCGCAGCTTGAGGTCGAGGGCGCCGAGCGGCTCGTCGAGCAGCAGCACCTTCGGGTTCATCACGAGCGCGCGGGCCAGCGCGACGCGCTGCTGCATGCCGCCCGACAGCTGCGCGGGCTTGGCCTGCTCGCGCCCGGTCAGCCGCACGAGCTCGAGCGCCTCGTTGGCCTGCTTGTAGCGCTCCTCCTTGCCGACCTTGCGCTGCTTGAGCCCGTAGGCGACGTTGTCGAGCACGGACATGTGCGGGAACAGCGCGTAGGCCTGGAACACCGTGTTGACGTCGCGCTTGTTCGGCGGGATGCCCACCGCGGAGCGACCGCCGATCTCGATCTCGCCCTCCGTGGGCTCGTCGAAGCCGGCGATCATCCGCAGCGTCGTCGTCTTGCCGCAGCCGGACGGGCCCAGCAGGGCGAGGAACTCGCCCGGGCGCACGTCGAGATCGATCGAGTCGACCGCGACCAGCTCCCCAAATCGCTTCGTGACGCCGCGCAGCTGGACGTCAGGAGTGTCCCCACGCTCCATTGCGGCGGAACATACAGAACGCACAGCCAGGGTGTCCAGCGCGGACAAAAGAACTAGACCCCCTGGCCAACGGGTCGGACGGCCGATATCGTGGCTCGCGGATGGCGTTCCGCCTCGACCTCGCTCTTCGCCTGCTCCTCCCCCTTCGGGGGGAATAGCGCGTGGCGGCCGCGAAGCCGCATACCAACCCGAAGAGCAGGAACCACGAGGTAAGCAAAGGAGCCATCATGGACCCCGACCGGGTCATCATCTTCGACACCACCCTGCGCGACGGCGAGCAGTCGCCGGGCATCTCGCTCAACACGGCGGAGAAGCTGGAGATCGCGCATCAGCTCGCGCGGCTCGGCGTCGACGTCATCGAGGCGGGCTTCCCGATCGCCTCGCCGGGCGACTTCGAGGCCGTGCGGGCGATCGCGCGCGAGGTGCACGGGCCCGTGATCGCCGGCCTGGCGCGAGCTCATGCCGCCGACATCGAGCGTGCCGCCGATGCGGTACGCGACGCGGAGCGACCTCGGATCCACACGTTCATCTCCACGTCGGACATCCACATCGAGCACCAGCTGCAGTCGACGCGCGAGGACGTCAAGGGCAGCGCGCGGGCCGCGGTGGCGCACGCGCGGTCGTTCGTCGAGGACGTCGAGTTCTCGCCCATGGACGCGACCCGCGCGGACGTCGAGTTCACCGCCGAGGTGCTGCAGATCGCGATCGACGAGGGCGCGACGACGATCAACGTGCCCGACACCGTCGGCTACGCCACGCCCGGCGAGTACGCCGCGTTCCTGGGCCGGCTCTACGAGCTGGTGCCGGCGCTGCACGGCGTCGTGCTCTCCGTGCACTGCCACGACGACCTGGGCCTGGCCGTGGCGAACTCGCTGGCCGGCGTGCAGGCCGGCGCGCGCCAGGTGGAGTGCGCGATCAACGGGATCGGAGAGCGGGCGGGCAACGCGTCGCTCGAGGAGATCGTGATGCTGCTGCACACGCGCGCGGCGGACCTCGGCTTCGCCACCGGGGTGACCACGCGCGAGATCGCGCGCACGAGCCGGATGGTGTCGCGGCTCACGGGCTACCCCGTCCAGCCGAACAAGGCGATCGTGGGCCGCAACGCCTTCGCGCACGAGTCGGGGATCCACCAGGACGGCGTGCTCAAGGACCGCTCGACCTACGAGATCATGGACGCGACCACGGTCGGGCTGGAGGGCAACGACCTCGTGCTCGGCAAGCACTCGGGCCGTCACGCGCTCAAGAGCGCGCTGCAGGAGCTGGGCTTCCAGGTCGAGGGGCAGGCGCTGAACACGGCGTTCAAGCGGTTCAAGGAGATCGCCGACCGCAAGAAGACGGTGACGGCGATGGACCTGGAGGCGCTCGTGACCGACGAGCTCCGCGACGAGCTCCGGTCCTACACGCTCGAGTGGTTCGACGTCGACGTCTCCAACCGGCGCCCGCCCCACGCGCGCGTGTCCGTGCGGACGCCGGACGACGAGGAGGTCCTCGGGGACTTCACCGGGGACGGCCCCGTCGACGCGATCTTCCGCGCGATCAACGCGGCGACGAAGCGCGAGGCGCGGCTGCGCGAGTTCCGCATCGACGCGGTCACCGGCGGCCAGGACGCGCTCGGCGAGGCGAGCGTCGTGCTCGAGCTCTCCGGCCAGTCCGCCGCCGGGCAGGGCGTCTCGACCGACATCATCGAGGCCGCCGCGCTCGCCTACGTCCGCGCGCTCTCCAACGCCGAGCGCAAGGTCGTCGCGGCGGCCGACGCGGCCGCGGCGCCCGAGCTCGCGCCGACGCCCTGATCCCTCGGCGGTGACGCGCTAGAGCGCCCGGCCCTGCGCGTAGCCGGCGGCCTCGACCGCGCGCCGCCGGCGGGGGTCGAAGAGGTTCGGCCCGATCGCGGCGACGGCGCCCGCGTCCGGCGCGACGATGCGCACGCCGGCGCCGCGGGCACGGAGCACGAGCGCCTCGCTCGCCGCTGTGGCGCCCGCGAAGGCGCGCACGGCGCCGAGCCGGTCGGCCGCCAGGCGCGGCGACGCGGTCGGGTTGAGGCACAGGACCTGCGTGCCGCGCTCGACGGGCGCCGCGTCGAGGTTGGCCGCGCTCCAGGCGCCGCCGTCCACGTACTCGCGTCCGCCGATCGTCACCGGCCGGAACACCCACGGGACCGCGCAGGAGGCGAGCACGGCGTCGGCGACGCTCGCGGCCGGGGCGCCGGGCGCGCCGAACACGACGCGGCGGCCGCTGCGCAGCTCCACGGCGGCCACGCGGAGCCGCCCGTCGAAGCCGCCGCGCAGCTCCGCGAGCGCGCTGCGCAGCTCGGGGATGTCGCGCGTGCCCCGCCGCCCCCGGCGGAGGATCGCCGCGCGGACGGCGGCGCCGCCGGGGGCGAGGCCCGCGGCGACGAGCGGCGCCGCCGGCGCTGCGACCCCGCCGGCGAGGCGCGCCGCGAGGCCCAGGCCCGCGCCGAGCCGTGGCCGGTCGTCCGGGTCGGGGGCGGTGTCCGCTCCGGCGGCGGCCTCCTCCCACGCGGCGGCGATGCCGTCCGCGGCCTCGGGCCGGCGGCCCGCCGCCAGCACGCACGCCACGATCGAGCCCGCCGAGGTGCCGACGAACGCGTCGCAGGTCCGCAGGTCCCAGCCGCGGGCGGCCTCCAGGCCGGCGAGCAGCGACCGCAGCCATGCCTCGCCGAGGGTGCCGCCGCCGCCGAGCACGAGGACGTCCGGCTGCCGTGTGAGGGTTCCAGCGCCGATCCGGGCGGACTGCCCTGGCCGTGCGAACGGCAAACGACGTTGACGCCGACCAGCGCCAGAGACGAGGATCCGCCGATGTCCACGACCGCCGTGCCCGAAGAGGCGCCCGCCCCTCCGGGCCTCAAGCAGGACGCGCTCGGCTTCGTCTCGAGCGTGGTCATCGGCGTCGCCTCCACCGCGCCCGGCTACTCGCTCGCCGCCTCGCTCGGCTTCGTGGTCGCGATCACGGGGATCGGGCTGCAGGCGCCCGCCGTCCTGCTCGTGGCGTTCGTCCCGATGCTGCTGATCGCGTCGGCCTACTACTACATGAACCGCGCCGACCCGGACTGCGGCACGACGTTCGCCTGGGTGACGAAGGCGATGGGACCGTGGGCGGGCTGGATGGGCGGCTGGGCGATCATCGTCGCCGACGTGATCGTGATGGCGAACCTCGCCCAGATCGCGGGCCTGTACTCGTTCCTGCTCGTGGGCTGGGACGCCGCGGCGGCCTCCACGTTCGCCGTCACGCTGGTCGGCGTGATCTGGATCGCGGTCATGACCGCGATCTGCGTGATCGGGATCGAGCTGTCGGCGCGCACGCAGGTCGGCCTGCTCGGCGCCGAGGTCATCACGCTCTTCCTGTTCGCCGTGTTCGCGCTGGTCAAGGTCGCCACGGGCGACGCCGGCCCGGACGCGGTCGACTTCAGCTTCAGCTGGCTCAACCCGTTCGAGATCGACTCGATGAGCGCGCTCATCTCCGGCGTGCTCGTCGCGGTCTTCATCTACTGGGGCTGGGACAGCACCGTGACCGTCAACGAGGAGAGCCAGAACTCCAACGAGGGCCCCGGCAAGGCTGCGCTCACCGCGACGGTGATCCTGCTGCTCGTCTACGTGATCGTCGCCATCGCCGCGCAGTCCTTCGGCGGCACCCAGCAGCTGATCGACAACGCCGACGACGTGCTCAGCGTGCTCGGCACGGAGGTCTTCGGGTCGCCCTGGGACAAGATCCTGATCATCGCGGTGCTCACGTCCGCGGCGGCCTCGACGCAGACGACGATCCTGCCGACCGCGCGCACCAGCCTGTCGATGGCGCGCGTGCGGGCGATGCCCTCGTCGCTGGGCCGCATCCATCCGCGCTACCTGACGCCGGACGTGGCCACGATCCTCATGGGCTCGCTCTCGATCGGCTGGTACGTCGGCCTGACGATCATCAGCGAGAACATCCTGTTCGACTCGATCGCCGCGCTGGGCCTGATGATCGCCTTCTACTACGGCATCACCGGCTTCGCGTGCGCCATCTACTACCGGCGCGAGCTGCTGCGGTCGGTCAAGACGTTCCTGCTGATCGGCGTGGGGCCGACGCTCGGCGGCGCGATCCTGCTCGCCATCTTCTTCAAGTCCTGCTACGACCTCTCCAAGCCGGAGAACTCGGAGTCCGGCGACTCCTGGTTCGGGCTCGGGCCGCCGCTCGTGATCGGCGTCGGGTTCCTGCTCCTCGGCGTCGTGCTGATGCTCCTGTGGCGCGTCCAGAACCCGGAGTTCTTCCGCCGCCGGCCCGAGGTCGCCGATCGGGCGCTGCTCGACCGGAGCGCTTGATGGCGGGCGCTCCGCGAAGTCAACGGCGGGCATTGAGGGGGCGGGTTCGGTGGAGTGGGTGTCCCCAACGTCGTACGCCGCCGCTCGGGACGCGCCCGTACGACGTTGGGTGCCTATACCACCCCCGATGTCGTACGACGCCGCTCAAACCGCGCGCGTACGACGTTGAGCGCACGAGCGGACTCACCGGACCGCCCACCGGCACCGGACCCGCCTCCTCGATGCCCGCCGTTGACGTACGCCGGGGCCGCCGCTCGCGCACCACACGCTGAGCCGCCGCGAACCAGCCCGCTCCGCTCGCGCTGTACGTGATAACGTACAGTCGTATGACGGAGACCGCCATCGTCGCGGTCGGCCCGCGGGTCCGCGCGCTGCGCGAGGCCGAGGGGCTGTCCCTGCGCGACCTCGCCGAGCGCTCGGGCGTCTCCGCCCCGATGCTCTCCCAGGTCGAGCGCGGCGAGACCAGCCCGACGCTGCAGGTCGCCGCGCGCATCGCGTCGGGGCTGCAGCTGCGGCTCTCCCAGCTGCTCCGCCTCGACGAGGGCGGCGCCAGCGTGACGATCGTGCGCCCGGGCGAGCGCCGCGCCGGCGGGGCCGGCGGGCACCGCTACGAGGTGCTCACGCCGCCGCAGCCGGGCCAGCGCTCCGAGGTCTCCCGCCACGTGCTCGCCCCCGGGGCGGCCACGGGCGGCCCCGGCGACCCTCCGATGCACGAGGCCGGGGCGCGCGAGACCGCCGTGGTCGAGCGCGGCACGGTCCAGCTGCTGATCGACGGCGCCCAGCATCCGCTCGCCGCGGGCGACACCGTCACGTTCGACGCCGATCTCCCGCACCACTTCGAGAACCACGGAAAGGAGGAGGCGGTCCTGCTGGCCATCGTGTCCGCGGGACTGCGTCGCTCATGAGCGCCACCACGCTGTTCGACAAGATCTGGTCCGCGCACGAGGTGGCGCCGGGCCTCGTGTACATCGACCTGCACCTCGTGCACGAGGTGACGAGCCCGCAGGCCTTCGACGGCCTGCGGCTGGCCGGGCGCACCGTCCGCCGCCCGGACCGCACGCTCGCCACCGCCGACCACAACGTCCCCACCGACGGCACGCCCGTCGCCGCCCGGATCCGCGACGAGCTGTCGCGCGTCCAGGTCGAGACGCTCGAGCGCAACGCCGCCGAGTTCGGCATCCCGATCTACTCGATCGGGTCCGCCCGCCAGGGCATCGTGCACATCATCGGGCCGGAGCTGGGCGTGACGCAGCCCGGCATGACCATCGTCTGCGGCGACTCGCACACCGCCACGCACGGCGCGTTCGGCGCGCTCGCCTTCGGCATCGGCACGTCCGAGGTCGAGCACGTGCTGGCCACGCAGACGCTCGCCCAGCCCAAGCCCCGCTCGATGCGGATCCGCTACGAGGGCGCGCTCGGCCAGGGCGTGACCGCGAAGGACCTGATCCTCGGCACGATCGGCCAGATGGGCACCGACGGGGCCGCCGGCCACGTCGTCGAGTACGCCGGTCCCGCGATCGAGGCGCTCTCGATGGAGGGGCGCATGACCGTGTGCAACATGACCATCGAGGGCGGCGGTCGCGCCGGGATGATCGCCCCAGACGACACGACGTTCGCCTGGATCGACGGGCGGGTCGCCGCGCCGGCCGACCTCGAGACGGCGGTCGAGCAGTGGCGCGGGCTTCGCACCGACGAGGACGCGGCCTTCGACCGCGAGATCGTGGTCGACGCCGGCGCGCTGTCGCCGCTCGTCACGTGGGGCACGAACCCCGCGCAGGTCGTCGGCGTCGGCGACCGGGTGCCCGACCCGGCGAGCGACACCGACGAGCGCGCGCTGCGCTACATGGCGCTCGAGCCGGGCACCCCGATGCAGGACGTGCGGCTCGACCGCGTGTTCATCGGCTCGTGCACGAACGCGCGCATCGGCGACCTGCGGGCCGCGGCGCGCGTGGTCGAGGGCCGCACGGTGGCGTCCGACGTGCGGGCGATGGTCGTGCCGGGCTCCGAGCAGGTGCGCGCGCAGGCGGAGGCCGAGGGCCTGGACCGCGTGTTCACCGCGGCCGGGTTCGACTGGCGCACGGCGGGCTGCTCGATGTGCCTGGGCATGAACCCCGACATCCTCGCCCCGGGCGAGCGCTGCGCCTCGACCTCGAACCGCAACTTCGAGGGCCGGCAGGGCCGCGGCGGCCGCACCCACCTCGTCTCCCCGGAGATGGCGGCCGCGGCCGCCATCGAGGGCCACTTCGTCGACATCAGGACTTGGTACGACGGCCGGACGCCGTCGTCGGATACGCGGGTCCGGACGACCCGCGGAGGTAACTGATATGGAGCCCGTGACCGTGATCTCCGGCGGCGTCAGCGCGCTCGACCGCGCCGACGTCGACACGGACCAGATCATCCCCAAGCAGTTCCTCAAGCGCGTGGAGCGGACCGGCTTCGGCCAGTACCTGTTCTACGACTGGGCGCAGGAGCCCGGCTGGGACCTGCCCGTGAACCCGATCCTGGCCGCGGGGCCGAACTTCGGCTGCGGCTCCAGCCGCGAGCACGCCCCCTGGGCGCTGCAGGACTACGGCTTCCGGGCGGTGGTGTCGGCGAGCTTCGCCGACATCTTCTTCTCGAACTGCACGAAGATCGGGCTGCTCCCGGTCGTGCTGCCGGCGGACGACGTGCGCGCGCTGATGGCGGCCGGCGAGGCCGAGGTGGACCTCGAGGCGCTTGAGGTCCGCTTCGACGGCCGGGCGGTGCCGTTCGAGCTCGACCCCGAGCGCCGCAGGCGCCTGCTCGAGGGGCTCGACGACATCGCGCTGACCCTGCAGCAGGGCGACGCCATCGACCGCTTCGAGGCCGAGCGCGAGCGCGAGGGGCCGGTGACGACGGCGCTGTAGCGCGCTGTAGCCCTGAGCGGGCAATCCGAGTACGGTCGTCCGTATGGCGGGCAGGTTCGCGACCCCGCAGGAGGACACGGTGGTGCGCGGCGTGCTCAGGGACGCGGCCGACCGCCTCAGGGATGGCCTCACGGGGCTCGCCGTGCGCGTCAACGGCGCGGTCACCGCCGCGGTCCCCCGGCTCGCGGCCGACGCCGACCTGCGGCGGGCCCTGGTCCGCAGCACGGAGGCGAACGTCGCCGACGTGCTGGTCCTGCTCGGCGACCCCGAGCTGCCGCTCGACACCGGCGTCCCGCCCGAGGCGACCTCCTTCGCGACCGCCGTGGTGCGGCGCGGGATCGACCCGGGCGACCTCGCCCACGCCTACATGGTCGGCCAGAACGAGCTGTGGCGCGCCTGGATGGAGGCCGTCGCCCAGGAGCTGACCGGCCCGGGCCTCGTCACCGCGCTCGAGGTGTCCTCCTCGCGCCTGTTCAGCCGCGTCGACTTCCTCGTCGCGCAGCTCATGCGCCACGTGGACCGCGAGCGCGAGCGCTGGATGGGCGGGGCGCTCGCCCGCCGCACCCAGCTCGTGCGCATGCTCCTGAACGGCGAGGACCCCGGCGTCGCCGAGGCGTCGCGGGCGCTCGGCTACGACCTCGACCGCTGGGTGCTCGCCGCGGTCCTGTGGGATGCCGACACGACCGACGACGCCGCCGGACCGCACGACCGGCTGGAGGCGCAGGCGGCCGTCGCGGCGCGCGCGGCCGGCGCCCCGCGGGCGCTCACGCTCGCCCCGGGCGCCGCGAGCCTGTGGATGTGGGTCGCCACGCCGGAGGAGCCCGACCTGGCGCAGGTCACGACGGCGCTCGAGGCGGCGCTGTCCGACCGCCAGGGCATCGCCTTCGGGACGCCGGGCCACGGGCTGGAGGGCTTCCGGCTGGGCCACCGCGAGGCGCTCGACGCCCGCCGCGTGGCCGAGCTCGGCGAGCGCGGCGGCGTGCTCCGCTACGACGAGGTCGAGGCGATCTCCCTGCTCTCGGGCGACCTCGAGCGGCTCGGGCACTTCGTGCGCCGCACGCTCGGGCCGCTCACCGCCGGCGACGAGACGACGGTGCGGCTGCGCGAGACGCTGCTGGCCTGGCTCGGGGAGGGCGGGAACGCCCGCCGCGCCGCCGAACGGCTGCACGCGCACAAGAACACGGTCCTCTACCGTCTGCAGCGCGCCCAGCAGCTCCTGGGCCGGCCGCTCGACGACGACCGCGGCGACCTGGAGCTCGCCCTCGCCGCCATGGCGCAGCTGGGACCGCGCGCCGCCGGTGAGGAGCGTTGAGCGCGCGCACAACGCCGCGGCCCGCATTGGTGCGCACGCCCCTTGGATCGCAGGGGTCAGATTCATAGCCTGGACCTGCGGAGGCGGCCCCACCCGCCGGGGCCGCCTCCACTTCCTTCCGCCGGTCCGTGACGCGCGTCCCATAGGCTCCCCGCGCTCATGGCCTCTCATCACATCGTCACCCTGCCCGGCGACGGCATCGGCCCCGAGATCCTCGCGGCGGCCACGCGCGTCCTCGACGCCGTCGGCTCGTTCACCTACGACGAGCACCCCTTCGGCGGCGCCGCGATCGACGCTTACGGCACGCCCCTCACCGACGAGACGGTCGCGGCGTGCCGGGACGCCGGCGCCGTGCTGCTCGCCGCCGTCGGCGGCCCGAAGTGGGACTCGACCGACCCCGGCGCGCCGCGCCCCGAGCAGGGCCTGCTCGGGCTGCGCAAGGCCCTCGGGCTCTACGCCAACCTGCGCCCCGTCCGGCCGCTGCCCGCGCTGTACGAGGCGAGCCCGCTCAAGCGCGCGGTGATCGAGGGCACCGACCTGCTCGTCGTGCGCGAGCTCACGGGCGGGATCTACTTCGGCGCGAAGACCCGCACCGCCACCTACGCGTCCGACCTGTGCGAGTACTCGATCGAGGAGATCGAGCGGATCGCCCGGACCGCGTTCGAGGCCGCGCGCACGCGCGTGACCTCGATCGACAAGATGAACGTGCTCGAGACCGGCCGGCTGTGGCGCGAGGTCGTCAGCCGCGTGCACGCCGACGAGTACCCCAACGTCGAGCTCGAGCACCAGCTCGTGGACTCCGCGGCGATGAAGCTCGTCGCGGCGCCGCGCCACTTCGACGTGATCCTCGCGGACAACATGTTCGGCGACATCCTCTCCGACGAGGCCGCGATGCTGACCGGCTCGCTCGGCATGCTCCCGAGCGCGAGCCTGGGCGCCGACGGCCCGGGCCTGTTCGAGCCGGTCCACGGCTCGGCGCCGGACATCGCCGGGCAGGGGATCGCGAACCCGCTCGCCATGTTCCTCTCGGCGGCGCTGCTGCTCCGCCACGGACTGTCGATGGAGGCGGAGGCGGCTGCCCTAGAATCGGCGGTCGACAAGGCCCTTGCCGGCGGGCTGCGCACCGCCGACCTGGGTGGGGGCGCGACCACCGCCGAGACGACCGAGGCGGTCCTGAAGGAGCTGCGAGCGTGATCCAAGCGGACCTCATCTGGATGAACGGCGAGCTCGTCGCCTGGGAGGACGCGAAGGTCCACGTGCTCACGCACGCCCTGCATTACGGGACCGGCGTGTTCGAGGGCATCCGCGCCTACGACACGCCGCGCGGCACGGCGATCTTCCGCAACGCGGACCACATCGAGCGGCTCTACCGCTCGGCGGGGATGTACCTGATGGACATCCCGTACACGCGCGCCGAGCTGCGCGCCGCGACGCACGAGACGATCGCCCGCAACGGGCTCAAGTCCTGCTACATCCGGCCGCTCGTCTACCGCGGCGCGGGCCCGATGGGCCTGTTCCCGCTCGACAGCCCGGTCGAGGTGGCGATCGCCGTGTGGGAGTGGGGCGCCTACCTCGGGGACGAGGGCAAGCAGCGCGGGGTGCGCGGCAAGGTCGCGTCCTTCCGCCGCATCTCCTCCGACGCCGTGATCCCCGCCGCCAAGGCGACGGGCCAGTACGTCAACTCCGTGCTGGCCAAGATCGAGGTGGCCAAGGCCGGCTACGAGGAGGCGATCCTGCTCGACAGCCGCGGGATGGTCTGCGAGGGCTCGGGCGAGAACCTGTTCTTCGTCCGCGACGGCGTCATCGCCACGCCCGGCTTCAGCGCCGACATCCTCGGCGGCATCAACCGCGCCTCGGTCATCACGATCGCGCGCGACCTCGGCTACGAGGTGGTCGAGCGCGACGTCGCCCGCGCCGAGCTCTACCTGGCCGACGAGATCTTCCTGACGGGCACCGCCGCCGAGCTCACGCCCCTGCGCGAGGTCGACGACCGGCCTGTCGGCACGGGCGAGCCCGGCGAGGTCACGCGCACGATCCAGCGCGCGTTCGAGGACGCGCTGCACGGCCGCTCCGACCGCTACGCCGAGTGGCTCGACGTGGTCGAGAGCCCGGCGCCGGCCACGTGAGCCGCATCACGGTCTACGACTGCACCCTGCGCGACGGGATGCAGGGGGAGGGCATGTCGCTCTCCGCCGAGGAGAAGGTGCGCGTGGCGCACGTGCTCGACGAGCTCGGCGTGCCGCTGATCGAGGCCGGGTTCCCCGCCTCCAACCCCAAGGAGGCCGCGCTGTTCGACCTCCTGGCGCGCGAGTCGTTCCGCACGGCGGAGATCGCGGCCTTCGGCATGACGCGCCGGCGCGACGCGGCCGCGGAGGACGACGAGGCGCTGCGCATGCTGGCCGGCTCCTTCGCCCCGGTCGTCACCGTCGTGGGCAAGACCTGGGGCCTGCACCTCGAGAAGGTGGTGCGGGTGGACCGCGACGAGAACCTGCGGATGATCGCCGAGTCCGTCGCCTTCCTCGTCGAGGAGGGCAAGCGCGTCGTCTACGACGCCGAGCACTTCTTCGACGCGTGGCGCGACGACCCGGTCTACGCGCTGCGCTGCGCGCAGGCGGCGGCGGAGGCCGGCGCGGCGTGGGTGACGCTGTGCGACACGAACGGCGCGTCGCTCCCGCACGAGGTCGAGGCGGCGACCGCGGCGGTGGTGGCGGCGCTCGAGGCGCCGGTGGGGATCCACTGCCACAACGACGCCGAGTGCGGCGTGGCCAACTCGCTCGCCGCCGTTCGCGCCGGCGCCGACCTCGTGCAGGGGACGATGAACGGCTACGGCGAGCGCTGCGGCAACGCCAACCTCGTCGCGATCGTCCCGAACCTGCAGCTCAAGATGGGGCACGAGTGCCTCCCCGAGCTGCGCGGGCTCACCGAGGCGTCGCACTACCTCGACGAGCTGCTCAACTTCGTCCCGGACCCGAACGCGGCCTACGTCGGCGTCAACGCCTTCGCCCACAAGGGCGGCATGCACGTGGCCGGGGTGGCCGCCGACCCGGCGACGTTCGAGCACATCGACCCCGCCGCCGTCGGCAACGCGCGCGAGGTGCTGATCTCCGAGCTCAGCGGCAAGGGCACGGTCCTGCAGCGCGCCGAGGCCACCGGGGTCGAGCTCGCGCCCGGCGACGCCGCGCGCGTCGTCGAGCGTGTCAAGCAGCTCGAGCACGAGGGCTTCCACTTCGAGGCCGCCGACGGCTCGTTCGACCTGCTGATCCGCCGCGAGACCGGCGAGTACCAGCCGCTGTTCCGGCTGGAGTCCTGGCGCGTGATCGCCGAGAAGCGCGAGGACGGCCGCGTGCAGACCGAGGCGACGATCAAGATCTGGGTCGACGGGGAGCGCTACGTGCGCACGGCGGAGGGCAACGGCCCCGTCCACGCGCTCGACGTGGCGCTGCGCTCCGCGATCTCCGAGACGTACCCGCACCTCGGCGACATCCGGCTCGTGAACTACAAGGTGCGCATCCTCGACGAGCAGAAGGCGACCGGCGCGGTCACCCGCGTGCTGCTCGACGCCTCCGACGGCACCGACACGTGGGGCGCCATCGGGGTGTCGGAGAACGTCATCGAGGCGAGCTGGGACGCGCTGGTGGACTCGCTGGAGGCCGGCATGCTGCCCGGCCGCGTGCACCACAAGCGCGGCGCGGCGGCCGAGGGCGCGGCGCAGTGACGACCGGAGCGAGCCGGCGCGTCGACGTCATCCCGCTCGCCCAGCCCGTGATCGGGGAGCGCGAGGAGCAGGCCGTGCTGGAGGTGCTGCGCTCCGGGCACCTCTCGCTGGGCCCGCGCGTGCCGGCCTTCGAGGCCGCGTTCGCCGAGCAGGTCGGCGCCCGCCACGCCTGCGCCGTGTCCTCGGGCACCGCCGCGCTGCACCTGGCGCTGCGGGCGGTGGGCGTCACGGCGGGCGACGAGGTGGTCACGACGCCGTTCTCGTTCGTCGCCACCGCCAACGCCGTGCTCTA
>CAWHAP010000011.1:0-15515 GCA_963827335.1 uncultured Solirubrobacteraceae bacterium | reverse complement strand
CACCGCCATGGGCGCAGCCGCGGGCTCCGCGACAGACGCCCACACGGCACGGGCGGCGTCCGCGGCCTGGACGCGCAGCTCGGGGACGGCGGTCGACTCAAACAGCTCGCCGCGCCGCAGCGCGCCGAGCACCCACACGCGGCCGTCGGCCCGGCCGGCGCGGTCGCGCACCGCGCCTGCGGACGTCGCGCGCAGCCCCAGGCCGAGCGGGTCGGGGCTCGCATGGCCGGCGGCGAGCAGCCCGCGGAGCAGCGGGTCGGCGGCCGCGACGTCGGCCCCCGGGCCGGTCGCGCACACGATGCGGTCGCCTGCCAGCGTACGCCCGTCGCGCAGCACGAGGCCCACGCCGCGGCGGTCCGCGCGGACCGCGGCGACGCCGCCCGCGAGCACGGTCAGCCGCCCTGCGCGGCGGAGCGCGCCGACGGCGGCCGCCACCTCCGGCGGCATCCGGTGGCGCCGGACCTCCCAGGCCCGGGCGCGCTCGCGCAGGAAGCGGCGGCGGTCGTGCAGCGGGAGCCGCCCCCACAGCGCGGGCAGTTGGGGGCGCAGGCCGTCGAGCGCGTCGCGCCAGTCGTAGCCGACGCGCTCGGCGTCCGCGACGTGCGCGCGCACGGCGTCCTCGAGCGCGCCGAGCCGCAGCGGCCCGGCGCCGAGGTCGGGCGCGGGGGCGGCGCGCCGCAGGCCGGGCAGGTGGGCGTACGGCAGCCGGCCGTGGCGCGAGACGGCGACGGCGCGCGCGTGCGGCGAGCGCGCGCGACATCGCCCGGTCCCGCCCGAGATCAGCAATTCCCATCGCCGTTCCACATATTGTCTATCGAACCACTCGACTGAACGAGACTACCTCACACTCCCGGCGTCTGCCACGTTGCAGGGACGTGAGCACGGTCGCCCTCCCCCCGTTCTGGTCGCTCGTGGAGGCCCACGGCGACGAGCTGCTGATCCACGCCCGCCGGATCGCGGGCGACGCCAACGGCGAGGACGTCCTGCAGGACGCCCTGCTGCGCGCGCTGCGCGCCTATCCGCGCCTGCGCCACTCCGACCACCTGCGCGCGTGGCTGTACCGCGTGACCACCACCACGGCGCTGGACCACCGGCGCGCCCGGCGCCGCGAGGTGCTCACCGACGACCCGCCGGCGGTCGTCGCCGAGCCCGAGCACTACGACGACACGTTCGAGTCGATCATCGGCGTCCTCCCCGACGCCGCGCAGGCCGCGCTGCGCCTGCGGTTCGTCGAGGACCTCGACTACGACGGCATCGCGGCGCGGCTCGGCTGCTCCGTCGTCGCCGCCCGCCAGCGCGTGTCCGCCGCCGTCCGCACCCTCCGTACCCAAGGGATCCCCGCATGAGCCTTCCCGCCCGCCTGCTCGACTCGATCGCGTCCGCCGCCGTCCGCGAAGGGCTCGCCGACGCCGTCTACACCCGCCTGCGCACCCCGATCGGCACGCTCCTGGTCGTCCAGGGCGACCGCGGCGTCGTCCGGCTCGGCTTCGAGACCGAGGACGACGACGCGCTGCTGGCGCAGGTCGCCGGCCGGCTCGGCCCGCGCATCGTCGCCTCCGACCGCGAGCTCGCCGCCACGCGCGACGCGCTGTCGGCGTACTTCGAGGGCGGCGGAGAGCGGCTCGACCTGCCCGTCGACCTCTCGCTCGTGCGCTCGGACTTCCGCCGCACGGCGCTCGAGACGCTGCGCGCCGAGATCGGGCCCGGCGACGTGGTGACCTACGGCGTGCTCGCCGCCAGGGTCGGGCATCCGCGGGCGGCGCGCGCGGTCGGCACCGCCTGCGCAACGAACCCGGTCCCCGTCGTCGTCCCCTGCCACCGCGTCGTGCCCGGCTCGGGCGGCGTCGGGAGCTACGCGGGCGGGCCGGAGCTCAAGCGGCTCCTGCTGGCCCACGAGGGCGTGCGCCGGTAGCGCGGCTAGAACAGGGTGCGCACCGCGTCGACGACGACGTCCGCGTCGTCGAGGACGGGGATGAGCGACCACTTGTCGAACGCCGTGCACGGGTGCGAGACGCCGCAGACGAGCACGTCGCCCACGGCGAGCACGCCGTCGTCGTCGCAGACGAACGCGTGCTGGTCGTTGAGCGACGCGATCCGCAGCCCGTGCGGCTCCGCGGCGCGGCCGTCGCGGCGGACGGCGCGCACGACGGGCAGGCCGGAGTCGTACGGCGCGTCGCGCCTGCCGAAGCCGGCGATCGCCAGCCCCGGCTCCGGGCACGACAGGACGCGCGTCCATAGCTCGAGCGCCGGGCGCAGCTCCGGCAGCGGGGACACGTCCGCGTAGAGGCCGTCGTCGTGCGTGAGGTAGCAGCCCGAGCGCAGCACGACGCGGACGGGCCGGCTCAGCCCGCCCGGGAAGCGCAGCCGCTCGGCGACGCGGTCGAACAGCGCGCTCCCGCCCGCGCTGACGAGGATCTCGGGGACGCCGCCGAAGGCGCCCGCGGCGTCGAGCGTGCGAGCGAGGTCCGCGAGGCGGTCCAGGAACGCGTCGACCGCCGCGAGGGTCTCGGGCGCGCGGTCGCCGCCGACCGCGCCCTCGAAGCCCTCGACGCCGGCGAGCACGAGGTGCGCCGAGGCGCCGACCGCCGCCGCGACGGCCAGGGCCTCGGCCTCCGTCCGGCAGCCGGCGCGCGCGCCGCCCAGCTCGATCAGGACCGGCAGCGGCGTCCGCGCGCCGGTCGCGGCGAGCCCCGCGTCGAGCCGCGCGACCCCGGCCGGCGAGTCGACGAGGCAGCGCACGGCGAGGCCCGTGCGCCGCTCGCGCTCGAGCCAGGCGATCTCGGCCGCGTCGACGAGCTCGTTGGCCAGGATCACCTCGCGGGCGCCCGCGGCGCGCATCACGCCCGCCTGCTGGACCGTCGCGGCGGTCATGCCCCATGCGCCCGCCGCGAGCTGGCGCCGGACGAGCTGCGGAGCCATCGCGGTCTTGCCGTGCGGCGCGAGCGAGAGCCCGTGCGCGTCGCACCAGCCGTGCATGACCTCCAGGTTGTGGGCCAGCGCGCTCTCGCGGAGGACGAGCAGCGGCAGCGGCAGGTCGCCGCGCCCGACGTCGTAGCCCTGCTGCCCGAGCGCGCCCACCGTGAGCCCCGCGGCCACGTGCCCGAAGCCGCGGTAGCGGCCGTCGACCGGCTCGGCGAGCAGCTCGTCGATCGTCGGCGCCGTCATCCCGGAACCGTCAGCTCTCCGCGACCGCGACCTTCGTCATCACGATCGGCTCGAGCGGCTGCTCGTCCGCGCCGACGGGGGCGACCCCGATGAGGTCGACCACGTCCTGGCCCTTCGTGACCTTGCCGAGCAGCGCGTACTCCGGCGGCAGCTGCGCGTCCTCGCCGGTGACGACGAAGAACTGGCTCCCCGACGTGCCGGGCTCCTCCAGCTGGGTCTTGGCCATGGCCACGACGCCCTTGGTGTAGGCGAGGTCGTCCGGCGGCGCCTCGACGACCGAGAAGCCCGGGCCGCCCTGGCCGTTGCCCTGCGGATCGCCGCCCTGGATCACGAAGCCGGGCACGATGCGGTGGAACGTGAGGCCGTCGAAGAAGCCGTCGTCGGCGAGCGCCCGGAACGCCCCGCCGGTCTTGGGGGCGCGCTTGGCGTCGAGCGTGATCTCGAACGTGCCGCAGTTGGTCTCGACGGTCGCGACGTACGTCCGGGCCGGGTCCAGCCGGGCCTTCGGCTTCTTCACCTTCGCGGCCTTGGGCGCGGCCGGCTCGGCCGGCTCGCAGCCGGTCCCCTGCTCCCCGCCGGTGTCCTCCGGCGTCGCCGTCGCGGTCGCCGTGTCCTCCGCGGTGGCCGGTTCCTCGTCGTCGCCGCAGGCGGCGAAGGCGAGCACGGACAGGCAGGCGAGCAGGAGCGCGAGGGGCCTCGACATGGGCGCCGATGATAATGAGCGCCCGTGTCGCTCAAGCCCGCCATCGCCCGCTACGACCATCTGCTGCTCGATCTCGACGGCTGCGTCTGGGTCGGCGACGACGCGCTGGACGGCGCGGTCGACGCTGTCGCGGCGCTGCGCGAGGCGGGCAAGGGCATCGCCTTCGTCACCAACGACGTGCGCCACGCGCCCGACCAGTTCGTGCGCAAGCTGTGGCGGCTCGGGTTCCAGGCCAGCATCGACGAGGTGGTCAGCTGCGGCGCCGCGGTCCAGTTCGTGCTCGCCGAGCGGCGCGACGGCGGCGCCGCATTCGTGATCGGCTCGCAGGCGCTCGTCGACCATGTCGCCGAGTCGGGCCTGCGGGTCGTCAACAACACGGAGTTCGCCACGCGGGCCGACATCGTCGTGGTCGGCACGCACGACGAGTTCGACTACCGCGAGCTGCGCATCGCCACGCAGGCGGTGCTGCGCGGCGCGGAGCTGATCGGCACCACGCGCGACCGGACGTTCCCGATGCCCGACGGCCCCTGGCCCGCCTCGGGCGCGGTGCTCGCCGCCGTCGAGCAGGCCACCGGGCGCCGCGCGGAGCAGACGATCGGCAAGCCCGAGCCGCACCTCTACGCGGCCGCGCGCGACCGGCTCGGCGCCGGTCGCTACCTCGCGGTCGGCGACCGGCTCGACACCGACGTCGCAGGCGCGCGCCGCGCCGGGATCGACAGCGCGCTCGTGCTCACGGGCGCGACGGGACGCGCCGAGGCGGCGGCCGCCGACCCCAAGCCGACGCACGTCGCCGACTCGCTCGGCGCCCTCGTGCTGCGCTGAGTCATCTAGGTTGGGCGTCCCCATGGCCCGGCGCCCGCTCTGCCTCATCGTCAACCCCAGCGCCGGGCGCGGCCGCGCGGCGAAGCTCCTGCCGGCCGTCGAGCGCGGGCTGCGGGCCCGCGGGCTCGCGTTCCGGGTCGAGCGCACGCACTCGCTCGCGCACGCCCGCGAGCTGGCGCGCGGCGCGCTCGCCGCGGGCGAGGTGGCCGCGGCGATGGGCGGCGACGGCCTGCTGGGCGCGGTCGCCGGCGAGCTGCGCGAGACCGACGGGGTGCTCGGCGTGATCCCGGGCGGGCGCGGCAACGACTTCGCGCGCAAGCTCGGCATCGGGCCCGATCCCGAGGCCGCCTGCGACGTGCTCGCGGCCGGCAGGGAGCGGGCCGTCGACGTCGCCGACGCGGGCGGCGCGACGTACCTGGGCATCGCCTCGGCGGGCTTCGACTCCGACGTGCAGGACATCGCCAACGCCGCACGCGTGCCGCTCGGCGAGGGGATCTACGTCTACGCGACGCTGCGCGCCCTGCGCGGCTGGCGCCATGCGCACTGGCAGGTCGTCGCCGACGGGGTCGCGCAGTCGTTCACCGGGTACTCGGTCGCCGTGGCCAACTCGGGCGTGTTCGGGGGCGGCATGTACCTCGTGCCGGACGCGTCGCTCGACGACGGCCTGCTCGACGTCGTGCTGACGCGCGCCTGCCCCAAGCGCCGCTACCTCGCCAGCCTGCCCAAGGTGTTCAAGGGCACGCACGTCGACAGCGAGGACCTCACGTTCCTGCGCGCGCGGGAGGTGGCGTTCCACGCCGACCGCCCGTTCGCCGCCTACGCCGACGGGGACCCGATCGCGGACCTCCCCGTCACCATCAAGGTCGTGCCGCGCGCGCTGAAGGTGCTCGTCCCGTGACCCTGCTGGGGCCCAAGGTGGCCGCCGCCAAGGCGGTCGGCACCGTCGTGCGCGCCGCCGGCCGCGGCGGCGGGACCTCGCTGCCGGGGAAGGTCCTCACGCGCCTGGAGCCGCACGCGATCGGGCTGCTCGCGCAGCGGCTGCCGCTGGGCAGCGCGGTGATCAGCGCGACGAACGGCAAGACCACCACGGCGGCCATGACCGCGTCGATCCTCGAGCGCACCGGCGTGACGCTCGTCCACAACCGCGCCGGGGCGAACATGGCCGGCGGCGTCGCCTCGGCGCTGGCGGGCGCCTCGCGCCGCGGCGGCCGTGCGCTGACCGGCGACCTCGGGCTGTTCGAGGTCGACGAGTTCTGGCTCGCCCCGGTCGTCGGCGAGCTGCGGCCGCGCGCCCTCCTGCTCGGCAACCTGTTCCGCGACCAGCTCGACCGCTACGGCGAGCTCGAGATCATCGCCGACCGCTGGGCGGACGTCGTCGCCGCCCACGCGGGCGCCACGGCGCTCGTGCTCAACGCCGACGACCCGCTCGTCGCCGATCTGGGCCGCGACCGCGGCGCCGTGCTCTTCGGCGTGGACGACGACGCGCTCGCCTTCGCCGAGCTCCAGCACGCGGCGGACTCCAAGCACTGCCGGCGCTGCGGCCATCCCTACGCCTACGAGGCGATCTACCTCGCCCATCTCGGCCGCTACGCCTGCCCGAACTGCGGCGCGCGGCGGCCCGAGCCCGAGGTCGTGGCCCGCGACGTGGAGCTGCGCGGCATCCGCTCGGCCGCCTTCACGCTGGTCACGCCGGCGGGGAGCGCGCGCGTCGAGCTGCCGCTGCCCGGGCTCTACAACGTCTACAACGCGCTCGGCGCCGCAGCCCTGTGCCGCACGCTCGGCGCGCCGCTCGAGGCGGTCGTGGCCGGGCTGGAGGCGGTCGCGCCCGCGTTCGGGCGCGCCGAGACGGTCGACCTCGGCGGGCGCCCGACGTCGATCCTCCTCGTCAAGAACCCCGCAGGCGCGAACGAGGTGCTGCGGACGCTCGCGCTCGAGGGCGAGGAGCTCGACCTGTTCGGCGTGCTCAACGACAACACGGCCGACGGCCGCGACATCTCCTGGGTGTGGGACGCGGACTGGGAGCTGCTGGCGGGCGCCGTGCGCCACATGACCTGCTCGGGCACGCGCGCCGCGGAGCTCGCGCTGCGGATGAAGTACGCGGGCGTCGAGGCCGGCCGGCTCAGCGTGGTCCCGGCGCTCCCGGACGGCCTGGACGCGGCGCTGGCGCGCGGCGACGGGCCGCTGTACGCGCTGCCGACCTACACCGCGCTGCTCGAGCTGCGCGACCTGCTCGCGCGGCGCGGGCAGGTGCAGGGGCACTGGCGATGAGCTTCTCCCCGCTCGTGGTGTGGCACGACGTCGAGTGCGGGCGCTACGCCGCCGACCTCGATCTGTGGCGCGAGCTCGCCGCGGGGGAGGCCGGCCCGGTGCTCGACGTCGGCGCGGGCACGGGCCGGGTGGCGCTGGCGCTCGCGCGCGCCGGCCACGACGTCACGGCCCTGGACCGCGAGCCGGAGCTCCTGGCGGCGCTGGCCGCGCGGGCGCGGGCGCAGGGGCTCCGCGTGGCGTGCGCGGTCGCGGACGCCGCGGACTTCGCGCTCGACCGCCGGTTCGGCCTGATCGTCGTGCCGATGCAGACGATCCAGCTCCTGCCCGAGCGGGCGGGCTTCCTCGCCGGCGCAGCCCGGCACCTGCTGCCCGGCGGCCTGCTGGCGATCGCCATCACCGCCGCCATGGAGGACTTCGGCGACCTCGAGGACGAGCTGCCCGACCCCGACACAGGGGCGGTGGGGGCCTGGCGCTTCGCCTCCCAGCCGACGGCCGTGCGGGCGCTGCCGGCGGCGACGCGCATCGAGCGGCGCCGGATCGCCTGCGCACCCGACGGCGCCGTGACCGAGGAGGAGGACGTGATCGAGCTGGCGCACGTGACCGCCGCGGCGCTGGCCGAGGAGGGGCGCGCCGCGGGCCTGGAGGCGGCCCCGCCGCGGCAGATCGAGGCGACGCGCGAGCACGTCGGCTCCGAGGTGGTGCTGCTGCGTGGCTGAGCACCCAACCGACTTCGTCGGCGGGCACAAGCGGACCCTGCGCGTGTGCGCGCTCTATCCCGACCTGATGAACATCTACGCCGACCGCGGGAACCTGACCGTGTTCGAGCGGCGCTGCGCGTGGCGCGGCCTCGGCTTCGAGCTGGCCGGCGCGGGGATCGGCGACGCGATCGACCCCGACGCGCACGACCTCTTCTACATCGGCGGCGGCCAGGACCGCGACCAGGCGCTGTGCGCGCGCGACCTCGCGACCGTCAAGCGCGACGCGCTGCACGCCGCCGCCGGGCGCGGCGCCGTGGTCTTCGCCGTGTGCGGCGGGCTGCAGCTGCTCGGCCACGGCTACGACCTCGCCGACGAGCGCCTCCCGGGCGTGGGCCTCGTCGACCTCGACACGCGCCGCGAGGACGGCCCGCGGCTGCTCGGCAACATCGCGATCGCGGTCGACCTCCCGGGCGGCCCGGCGCGCCTCGCGGGCTTCGAGAACCACGCCGGCCGGACCTACCTCGGCGCGGGCGAGCAGCCGCTCGGCCGCGTGCTCAGCGGCAACGGGAACAACGGCGGCGACGGCACGGAAGGCGTCCGCGGCGGCCCGCACGGCACCGTCGTCGGCACCTACATGCACGGCCCGCTGCTGCCCAAGAACACCGCGTTCGCCGACTGGCTGACCGCCACCGCGCTGGGGATCGCCCCCGCCGAGCTCGCCCCGCTCGACGACGCGCTCGAGGGCGCCGCGCACGCCGAGGCGGCGCGCGCCGCGGGGCAGTCGTGAGGCTTCAGACGACCACGGGCGCGGGCGCCGCGGTGCTGGCGCGGGCGAGCAGCCGCGGCGCGACCCGCACGCGCACGCGCTCCTCGCCCCGGTCCGCGACGGCCGCGGCGAGCAGCCCCGCGGCCGACGCCGCCACGTCGGACATCCCCCACTCCACGCTCGTCAGCGGCGGTGAGACCACGCGCGCGATCGGATGCCCGTCGTAGCCGGCCACCGAGAGCTCGCCGGGGATCTCCAGGCCGCGGGCGGCCGCCGCGGCGTAGACGCCGCAGGCGATCGAGTCCGACAGGCAGAACACGGCGGTCGGTCGCGGCTCGCGCGCGAGCAGCGTCGCCGCGACCTCGGTCGCCCCCTCGATCGAGTGCGGGGAGTGGACGATGGCCGCCTCGAGGCCGAGGGCGGCCCCGACCTCCGCGATGAGCCGCTCCGCCGGCCGGTCGGGCGTGGACGGGCGGCTCGGCGTGAGGAAGGCGATCCGCCGGTGGCCCAGGCCGTGCAGGTGCTCGAGCACGAGCGTGACGCCCGCGCGGTTGTCGAACAGCACCTCGCCCGCCGTCGGGCCCGGCAGCGCGTCGCCCACGGTGACGATCGGGAGCGTCTCGGCGATGTCGGCCCACGACGCGTCGGACGGGTCGAGCGGCGAGACGATCAGCCCGTCGACGAGCTGGTCCGCCAGCTGACGGGCGAGCATGCGCTCGCGGTCGGGCTCGCCGCGCGCGTCGACGACGAGCATGTGCAGGTCGTGGCGGCCGAGCTGGCGGCCGAGCGTCTCGACGAAGCGCTGCTCGCTGAGGTCCTCGAGCGAGCCGGAGAGCACGCCGACGAGCCCGGTGTGCCCGCGTGCGAGCGCGCGCGCGACGGCGTTGGCGGTGTAGCCCAGCTCGTCGGCGGCCTGGCGCACCCGCTCCTGCGTCTCCGGCGAGGTCTGCACCCCGCGCATCGCGTAGGACACGGCCGCGGGCGAGAGCCCGGTCGCCGCGGCGACGTCCTTGATCGTGACGCGTCTCCGCGGGGCCACGTGTCAACGGTACCGGCTGGTACGGGCGAGGTCGTGCCGCGACCGCACCCGGACCGGCTGCGCGGCGGCCACCGGGGCCATCGCCTCGAGGATGTTGCGCAGGTTGACCAGCAGCGCGCCCTGGACCGGACGGGACCCGCCGTTGCCGTCGGCCCCGGGCAGCCGCTGCGCCGCGTCCTCGAGGTCGTCGCAGACCCGGCGCGCGGCGTCGGCGTCGGCGTCGCGCACTGCGTCCGCGGCCCGTCGGAGGAGCTCGAGCCAGGCGTCCCGGAAGTCCGGGCTCCAGCTCGAGGCCGGGCCGGCGCGCTCGATCGTCCGCGCCATGCTGCGCGTGTCGGCGACGGCCTGCTCGAGCCCGACGAGGACCGCGCCGAGGTCGGCCGAGTCGCGGACGCGCCGCGCGGCCTGGCGGCGGACGTTGAGGCGCCCGCTCTCGCGGGCGCGGCGGACGTCGGCCCAGGCCTCGTCGATGCCGTGGTCGAGGGCGCGCGTCCGCGCGACCCAGCCGTCCGGATCCGCCGCGTCGTCGTCCCGCAGGCCGCCGGCCATCTCCTCGAGCAGCTCGCCGAGCCGGTCGTCGAGGTCGTCGACCCGCCGGGCGGCGCTCCGGTCGCGCAACGGCGGCCAGACGACGAGGTTGACGACGAGGCCCACGGCGATGCCGACGAACGTGTCCGCGAGCCGTGCGAGCAGCATCGAGCCGTCCTCGCTGTAGCCCGCGAGCAGCACGACCAGCGCCGTGGCCGCGGCCGTGGTCGACTCGGCCCGCATCGGGCGCAGCGCGCCGAGCGCCAGCGCGGCGAGGAGCACCAGCGTCAGCGAGAGCCAGCCGACGTCCAGCACCGCCCCGCCGGCGAACGCGAGCAGCACGCCGGCGACCGCGGCCGCTGCCTGCTGCAGGCCGCGCGCCACGGAGCGGTACACCGTGGCGTGGATGGTGAGCAGCGCGGCCCACGGCGCCAGGAACGACTGCGGGAGCGAGAGCACGTCGACGGCGAGCACCCAGGCGATCACCGCGGCCGCGGCCGTCTTGACGATCTGGAGCACGTCGGTCCAGAGCAACGGGTCGCGCAGACGGGCCATGGGCACCCGTATGCCCAATGCGGTCCCCCGCCAGCCGGTCGAGGCCGCGGGGCCTCGATGTGGACCCATGGACGATGTTGGCGCGGCGGCGATCGTGCTGTACTGTTGAAGCGGTTCAGTGAACCGTTTCAGTGAATCGCTTCAGCCACATGTCGATCGACGTCCACCAGCACCTCTGGCCACCCGCCTTCCTCGCCGCGCTCCGCGCCCGGCGCACGGCGCCGCGGATCGAGGACTGGGCGCTCGTGCTGCCCGGCGAGCGGCCCTACGCGATCGACCCCGCCGACCACGACCCGGCCGCGCGCGCCGCGCAGGCGGCGGCCGACGGCGACGAGCTGGTGCTCGTGGCGCCGTCCGCCGCCCTCGGGCTCGACCGCCTCCCGCCGGAGGAGGCCGCAGAGCTCGCCGCCGCGTGGCTCGAGGGCGCGCTCGCGCTCCCGGCGCCGTTCCGTGCCTGGGCGATGGCCGGCACGGTGGCGCCCGAGCCCGCCGCGCTCGAGGCGGCGCTCGACCGCGGCGCCGTCGGGCTCGAGGTGGCCGCGGACGCGCTCGCCGCCCCCGGCGGCCTGGACCGCCTCGCGCCGCTGCTCGAGGTGCTCGACGCGGCACGGCGCCCGCTGCTCGTCCATCCCGGCCCGGCCGGCACCGAGAACGACGCCCGCCGGCCGAGCTGGTGGGCGCCCGTCGTGCCCTACGTCGCCCAGCTCCACGCCGCGTGGTGGGCGTGGACCGACGCGGGGCGCGACCGCTTCCCGGCGCTGCCCGTCTGCTTCGTCGCGCTCGCCGGGCTCGGGCCGCTGCACGCCGAGCGCCACCGCGCGCGCGGCGGGACCGGCCGGCCCGTCGACCCGCTCGCGTTCGTCGAGACCTCGTCCTACGGCACGCAGGGCGTCGACGCCGTCATCCGCGCGCTCGGCATCGACGTCGTCTGCCACGGCTCGGACCGCCCGTACGCGGCGGCCGCCGTCCCCGCGCTCGGCGACGCCGCCGTGCACGCCATCCGCACCAGCAACCCCGGGCGCCTGCTCGCCCACGTTCCCCAGGAGGTGTCCGCATGACCCCAGACGCGTCCCCCGTGCTCCGCACGCTCGGTCTGCCGAGCGATCGCCCGCTCGAGCGCGAGGAGCTCGGCCACCTCGCCGGCGCCCTGGCGGAGCGCCGCGACCTGTGGGAGCCGCACGTCGACATCCACGCGACCGAGCGGACGTACGCGTGCCTGCACCGCGACGCGCACCTCGACGTGTGGGCGATCTTCTGGCTGCCCGAGAACGACACGGGCTGGCACGACCACGACACGTCGAGCGGCGCCGTCCAGGTCGTCGCGGGCGCGCTCGAGGAGCACGCGCTGCTCGTGGCGGGCCCGGAGCGCCGGACCGAGTACCGCGCCGGCGCGGTGTTCACGTTCGGCCCGTCGCACATCCACCGGCTCACCTGCGCAGCGCCGCGCGCCGTCTCGATCCACACCTACTCCCCGCCGCTCTGGCGGCTCGGGCAGTACACGGTCGACCCGGAGGGTGCGTTGCACCGCGTCTCGGTGAGCTACGCGGACGAGCTGCGCCCGCTCACCGTCGAGGCCCTCCCCGCCGCCGCGTGACAATTCACATCGACTTGGTGTAGTAAGCGGCATCGAGCCGCGGGGTCTGCGAAGATCCCCGCCTTGATCACGCTCAAGGACGTCACGAAGCAGTACCCCGACGGCACCGTCGCCGTCGGCAATCTGGACCTGGAGATCCCCGGCGGCGAGATCACCGTCCTGCTCGGCTCGTCCGGCTGCGGCAAGACGACGACGCTGCGGATGATCAACCGCCTGATCGAGCCCACGAGCGGCGAGATCGAGCTCGACGGCAGGAACCTCCTCGCGATGCCGGTGCACGAGCTGCGGCGCGGGATCGGCTACGTGATCCAGCAGGCCGGGCTGTTCCCGCACCGCTCGGTGGCGGACAACATCGCCACCGTGCCGCGCCTGCTCGGCTGGGACAAGGAGCGCCAGCGCAAGCGCGCCCTCGAGCTGATCGAGCTGGTGGGGCTGGAGCAGAACATGGCCGACCGCTATCCGAGCCAGCTCTCGGGCGGCCAGCAGCAGCGCGTCGGCGTCGCCCGCGCGCTCGCCGCCGACCCGCCCGTGCTGCTCATGGACGAGCCGTTCGGAGCGGTCGACCCCGTGCGCCGCGGCGCGCTCCAGCAGGAGTTCCGCCGGCTGCAGCAGGAGCTGGGCAAGACCGTCGTGTTCGTCACCCACGACGTCGACGAGGCCGTGCTGCTGGGCGACCGCATCGCGATCATGCAGGAGGGCGGCAAGGTGGCGCAGTACGGCCCGCCCGAGGCGCTGCTCGCCCAGCCGGCGACCGAGTTCGTCGCGTCCTTCATCGGCGGCACGCGCGGGATCAAGCTGCTCTCGCTGCGCCCGGCCGCCGACGTGCCGGTCACGTCGGTCGGCGCGGACGGCATCGGCGGCTGGACGCTGCGCTGCGACGACGGCAACCGCCCGCTCGCGTGGGTGCGCGGGGACGGGCCCGAGGTGCCGGTGGAGCGCGTCGGGCCGGCCGGCACGCTGCGCGACCTGCTCGACTCCGCGATCGCCTCGCCGTCGCGCGCCGCGGTCCGCGTCGACGAGCACGGCGTGCTGCTCGGCGCCGTCGCCTTCGACACCCTCGAGGAGCACCTGCCAGCGCCCCAGCGCGCGGCGGCGGAGGCCTGAGGGTGAACTGGGGCTGGCTCGACCGCAACCTGGACACGGTCCTGGAGGACCTCCAGGAGCACGTGCAGATCGCCGTCACCGCGCTCGTCCTGGGCATGCTGATCGCGTTCCCGATCGGGCTGATCGCCTACCGCTGGCGCGCGGCCTACGCCCCGCTGCTCGCCCTCACGCAGGTCCTCTACACGGTCCCGTCGCTCGCGCTGTTCGTGCTGCTGATCAACGCCGTCGGGCTGGGCCAGACCCCCGTGATCATCGGCCTGACGATCTACTCGCTCGTGATCCTCGTCCGCAACCTGGTCGAGGGCCTGCGCGGCGTGCCGCCCGACGTGGTCGACGCCGCGACCGCGATGGGCTACCGGCAGACGAGGCGGCTGTTCGCGATCGAGCTGCCGATCGCCCTGCCGGCGATCGTCGCGGGGCTGCGGGTCGCCGCGGTGTCGAACATCTCGCTCGTCAGCGTCGGCGCGCTGATCGGGACCGGCGGCCTCGGCCAGCTGTTCATCCACGGCTTCCAGATCGACAACCCGATCGAGATCTACACGGGCATCGTCGTCACGATCCTGCTCGCCCTGGCGGTCGACCTGATCATCGTCGGCGGCGGCCGGCTGCTCACCCCGTGGACGAGAGCGGTGAAGTCGTAGATGGGCGAGACGCTCGACTGGCTGACCGCCTCGGAGCAGTGGTCGGGGCCGAACGGGATCCCGGCGCGGCTGCTCGAG
Organism: uncultured Solirubrobacteraceae bacterium; assembly: GCA_963827335.1. GTDB lineage: Bacteria > Actinomycetota > Thermoleophilia > Solirubrobacterales > Solirubrobacteraceae > DASQMT01. Next base: position 1,554 of record CAWHAP010000011.1, on the reverse strand, counting down.
CACGTCTGGTACTCGGCGCTCGGGGTGCTCCTGGCCGCGCTGATCGCGCTGCCGATCGGCCTGCTGATCGGCCACACGGGCCGCGGCAGCCTGATCGCCGCGTCGCTGAGCAACTTCTGGCGCGCGCTGCCGACGCTCGGCCTCGTGATCCTCGTCTTCCGGATCGAGCCGCTCTCGATCTGGCCCGTCCTGGTGGCGCTCGTCGTCATCGCGATCCCGCCGATCCTGCTCAACACCGACGTGGGGATCCGCTCGATCGACCCCGGGATCCGCGACGCGGCCCGCGGGATGGGCATGACCGGCTGGCAGGCCCTGTGGCGCGTGGAGGTGCCCCTGGCCATGCCGCTGATCCTCGCCGGCTTCCGGTCCGCCGCGGGGCAGGTGGTGGCGACCGCCACCATCGCCGCGTTCGTCGGGCTGGGCGGCCTCGGCCGCTACATCATCGACGGCTACGCCGTCCGTGACATCGGCGAGATCTCCGGCGGCGCGGTGGTCGTCGCCGTCCTGGCCCTCCTCGTCGAGGGGGGCTTCGCGCTGCTGCAGCGCTCCCTGGGCCCGAAGGAGGGGTCGCGCCCCAAGCGCGTCGCCGGGCCCGCTGTTCACCATGAGGAGGTACACGCATGAAGAAGGTGCTCTGGCTGCTGCTGGCAGCCGTGCTCGCGCTGGGGGTCGCCGCGTGCGGCGACGACCTGGACGAGGGCAGCGACACCGGGGGGACCGCGGCCGAGGACACGTCCGGCGGCGACAAGCCCGCCATCACGGTCGGCTCGGCCAACTTCCCGGAGAACGTCGTGCTCGCGGAGATCTACGCGGGCGCGCTGGAGGCCAAGGACTTCGAGGTCTCCAAGAAGCTCAACGTCGGATCCCGCGAGGCCATCTTCCCCGCCATGGAGCGCGGGGAGATCACGGTGCTGCCCGAGTACACGGGCGCGCTGCTGTCCTACGTGACCAAGGCGAAGTCCGACGCGAAGGAGACGGCCGACCAGGTCGCCGACCTCAAGGAGGCGCTGCCGCCCGAGCTCACGCTGCTCGAGCCGTCCGCCGCCGAGGACAAGGACACGATCACCTGCAACAAGGAGACCGTGGACAAGTACGGCCTGACGTCGATCGAGGACCTCGCCAAGGTCGGCGACCAGATCACGATCGGCGGGCCGCCCGAGTTCGCCAAGCGCGAGGGCTTCGGCATCAGGGCGCTCAAGCGCGTCTACGACGCCGAGTTCAAGAAGTTCCAGCCGCTCGACGTCGCCGGCCCGCTGACCGTGGCCGCGCTGAAGGACGACAAGGTGCAGTGCGCCAACCTCTTCAGCACGCAGTCGGCGATCCCGGCGAACGGGTTCATCACGCTCGAGGACCCCAAGGGCCTCGTCGAGTCCGAGGCGGTCATCCCGCTGATCAGCAAGGAGGCGGCCACCCCCGAGGTGACCGAGACCCTCGACGCCGTCAGCGCGGCGCTGACCACGGACAACCTGAAGGAGCTCGTGAAGCGCGTGGAGGTCGACAAGGACGACGCCGAGACCGTCGCCTCCGACTTCCTGGACGAGAACAGCCTGAAGT
>CAWHAP010000010.1:0-371513 GCA_963827335.1 uncultured Solirubrobacteraceae bacterium | reverse complement strand
AGCCCAGTCTTTTGCGAGCATATCGAAGCAGTGGGGCGCCTCGTCGAGCAGTCCCATGCGGAGTTGCGCCGGGCCATCTGGGATTTGCGCCAGGACGCGCCCGAGGGCTTCGATCTGCGGGCATCCCTCGCCCGGGCGGCAAAGGCAATCTTCCCTGCCGCGGGTGTGGAATGCGAAATCGTGTGTGAAGGGGAACCCTGCCCCCTCCCGGCGCTGTACGGGGAAAATATCTTCCGCATCGGGCAGGAAGCTTTGACGAATATTGCCAAGCACGCGCACGCCCGGAAAGTGAAAGTGGCAATTCTCTACAGGCCGGGCTTGCTCACCCTGAAAATTCGGGATGATGGCTGCGGCTTCGATCCGCGCCAGGGTGGGGCGCAAAGTGCGAACCGCTACGGCCTGCTGGGAATGCAAGAGCGCGCCCGGCGCATCCAGGCCACACTGAACTGGCGAAGCGCCGAGGGCGAAGGAACCCAATTGCAGGTGGATGTGCCCCTGGCGGGCCATGAATCGAGCCAATAAACCAAGCCTTCTCCCGATATGAAGTCCCTGCCCGCCCGGATTCTCATTGCCGACGACCATGATATCGTGCGAGCCGGCGTGGCAGGAGTCCTCTCGCACGAGCCCGGCTTCACCGTCGTTGCGGAGGCGGCGAATGGGCAGGAGGCCATCGACCGATTCAGGGAATTTCATCCGGATATAACCATCCTCGACCTGCGCATGCCGCTGATCGATGGGCTGGGAGCATTGCGTGCCATTCGCGAGATCGATCCGGCGGCACGGATCCTGGTGCTCACGACTTACGATAGCGTGGAGGAAGTGCATGCGGTGATCAAAGCCGGGGCTCAGGGTTATGTCCTGAAGCGATCGTCCCGCGTCGAGATCGTGCCCGCAGTGCACGCGCTGCTCGCCGGGCGGCGCTGGATTCCCGGCGACATCGCGGCGCGGCTGGCGGCTTACTCGAGCCTGGATACTCTGACGAACCGGGAAGCGGCGGTGCTCGGACGCATCGCCCTCGGAGAAGCCAACAAACAGGTCGCCGACGCGTTGCAACTCTCCGAACATACGGTGAAGGATTACGTGAAAAGTATCCTCAAGAAGCTCCGGGCAAGCGACCGCACGGAAGCGGTTATGACAGGCTTGCGCCGCGGAATCATCCGGCTAGGGGATTAAGCGGGGCGCGGCTCGGTCCTCATTTGCACAAATGGGGATGCGAATTTTGCCTTACGGTTTGCGTGAAGGGGGGATTGCATCCTACAGTCTCCGCGTCATGCCTCCCGTGATCCGTGAAATGATGGCCGTATGCCTTGGCGCCGCGCTCGTGTCGGCACCGGCCCTCTGCCGCGCACAGGAGCCGGAGACTCCGCCGGCCGAGAAGCCGCCGCCGACGCCGTCTGCTCCCCAGAAGAGCTTGCTCAAGCAGATCGACGAGGGATTTGTCGAAGTTTATGAAAAGGTCGTGCCCGCGGTGGTAATCATCGTGGCGACGAAAAAGCTCGATGAAAGCGAGCCGGAAGATCCGAAAGGCTTTGATTTTCTCTTCACGGATAAAGAGCCGCACGGCGACCTCCCGAAGCCCACGCCGCATCCCTGGCGTCTCCCGCCGCAGCCCGCGCGCAATGAAGGCTCGGGATTTTTCATCCGGTCCGACGGCTACATCCTCACGAATCTGCACGTCGTCTTTGACGCGGAGACGGTGAGCGTGCGTTTGAAAGACGGGCGCATGTTCAATGCCCGGATCGTGGCAGCCGATGACAAGACGGACATCGCGGTGATTAAAATCGAGGCGAAGGATCTCCCCACGGTGGAACTCGGGGATAGCGACGCCTTGCGCATCGGCCAACTGGTGTGCGCCATCGGCACCCCGTTCAATCAGGATTTCTCCTTCACGTGCGGCTGGGTCAGCGGAAAGGGCCGCTCGGGGTTGCTCGGGCCGACTTCGACCGCGATTCTTTACGAGGATTATATCCAGACCGATGCCTTCATCAATCCGGGCAATTCCGGTGGCCCGCTCTTTGACGTCGAGGGGAAAGTCATCGGCATGAATACCCTCATTAACGGGCTCAACCGCGGCCTGGCCTTTGCGATCCCTTCCAATGTCCTCGAACAAATCAGCTCCGAGCTGATTTCCTCCGGGAAAATCGTGCGGCCATGGCTCGGCATCCGCTTCGAGTCGCTCGGCGACAACCCCATCCTTCGTGAGCACGCCAATGGCCTGGATCGCGGCGTGGTTGTCGATACGATCGAGGCCAACGCGCCCGCCTCGAAAAGCGATCTGCGCCCGGCGGATATCATCACGGAAATGGACGGGGTGAAAATCGCCACGGGCCTCGAGTTGCAAAAGGAGGTTTTGAAGAAGCACGTGGGCCAGTCGGTGCAACTCACCATCTGGCGCGCGGGCCAAATGCTTACCATCCCGGTCCTCACAGGCGAACTTCCCAATGAAGTCGCCAAAATTGCGGTGATCCCGGAGTTGAAAAAGGCCGCGCCGCCCGCGCCCCCCACCCCGCTGGACCCGAAGGACGAAGGCTACGGGATGAAACTCAAGGATGCCAAGGCGGGAGCGCAGGTTGTCGAGGTGGCCCCGGAAAGCGCGGCCGCCGTGGCGGAGTTGCAGGCGGACGATGTAATCACGGACGTGGAAGGCAAACAGATCTCGGATTCCGCCGCCTGCCTTGCGGCGATTCGCTCCGCGGGCGAGCGCTCGAACCGTCACGGCGTGCTCCTGAATCTCGAGCGAAAAGGAAAACGAACCTGGGTCGTGCTGAACCCGGACAAGTAACGCAAAAAGAGGAAGCGGATGTCCGCGAAATACACGAAAAAGGACTGTGAAAATGACCGGACCGGGACGGTCGGAAGCCAGACTCGTGAAGCCATCAGCGATGGAGAATACACGCCGTACTCTTTCGTGTATTTCGTGGACCAAATCTTCCCCTTTCGTTGCGGCGAAGCCGCCTCAGGTATTTCGCAGACCTCCCGTTGCTGCTTCTAGGCCTCCGCCACCGTGCTTCCACGACGCGCCTCGAGGATCGAGGCGCAGATGCCGCGCTTCTTCGCGGCGGCGACGAAATCGAAAAATTCCGGTGCCTCTTCGCCCCACGCGCGCTCGCGGGAGGCGGCCAGCGCTTGCGCGGTGTTCAGGCCGCTTTGGTAGACGAGGCGAAAAGCTTCCTTGATCTCGCGGCGCTGCTCCGCGGAGAAACCCGCGCGCCGCAGGCCGACGACGTTCAGGCCGGCGACGCCTGTTACGTTCCGCGGCGAGCGTGAAGGGCGGGATGTCCTTGCGAAAAGGCGCTCAAGCCCTGGGCAGATGGCGAGCCGCCCGACGCGCATGTGCTGATGAAAAACGCAGCCGCCGCCGATAAAAACGCGATCCGCGACCTGCACGTGGCCGCCAAGCAGCGCATTGTTGGCGATGATCACGGCGTCGCCCAGGCACACATTGTGCGCAAGATGCGCGCCGGCCATGAGAAAGCAATCGTCGCCGATCACGGTCGCGCTGCCCTCGGTCGTCCCGCGATGGATCGTGCAGTATTCGCGGATGCGGTTGCGATCGCCGATTCGGACTTCGCTTCGATCTCGCGGCTTGAAAGCGAAATCCTGCGGATCACCGCCGATGATCGCAGCCGTAGCCGATCTCGTTTTCCCGTCCCATCACGACGTGGCCGCTGATGACAGCATGCGCCTGGATGGTGCAGCCGTCGCCGATGCGCGCCGCTCCTTCGATCACGGCGTACGGGCCGATCGTCGACGCCTCGCCGAGCACCGCGTCTGGATGAACGATGGCGGTGGGGTGGATGTTCATCGGCGCGTTTAGATCAGACCGGCCTCGCGAAACGAGAAGTACGGCCGCCGCCCTTGTCGGCGGCGCCGATGATGACGTGATCGAGCAGGCTGGATTTGCAGGAGCGTGGCCGCTTCGCTCAGGCGGCGGTGAGCCGGTGATCGGCGTCGCTGGGCGCCGGATCGCCGGAGGGATGGTTGTGGACGAGGATGAACGCGTAAGGCCGAATAGATGAGCGCCGGCGGAAAGATTTCGCGCGGATGGGCGATGCTTTCGTTCAGGCTGCCGAGGGAGACTTCCTCGACCGAGAGGTGCATGCTTGGTATCGAGCAGGATGACGCGCAGCGATTCGCGGGTCAGCGCGCGCATCTCCGCGCCGAGCAGATCGTAGACGAGCTCCGGCGTGTCGAGCCGCTGGCGGGCTGAGGGTCTCGCGGGCGAGCGCGATGGCCGAGTCCGAAGGCCGCCGCGAGTTGCACGGCTTTGGCAGGGCCGACGCCTTTGATCTTCGACAGTTCCGTGACGGTGCACCGCGCCAGCCGCACGAGGATCCGTATTTCGCGAGGAGTTGGCGGGCCACGATCGATGGCGTTCGCGCCTTTCACGCCGGTGCGCAGCAGGATGGCGATCAGTTCGCTGTCGCTCAAGCGCGCCGCGCCGAGGCGCGCGAGCTTCTCGCGCGGACGCTCCTGCTCGGGCAATTCGTGGATCCTCAAGGTCGCCATAGCGCGAATCTAGGAGACGCCGACGCAGGCGCGAAGCGCAAACTACAGCCGAAAACTGCGCGATCATGCCGTCGAGCGTCGCTGACCAAGGCCGCGCAGCGCGTCGCGATATTTGTTCTCCGGCACGATCTCGAGTTGCGCCTCGGCTTCGCGGAGCATCTTGCGGCCGGTGGCGACGGCGCTTTTCACCGCCCCGGCTTGGCGATGGCGCGTTCCGCGAGGGCGAGGATGTCGCGTTCGCTCGCCATTGAGGATGATCTCGCTGAGGCGATGCCGCTCGGCGTCGTCGCTCGTTCTGGAGCAGATGCAGGATCGGGCAGGGTGAGCTTGCCCTTGCGCAGGTCGCTGCCGAGCGTCTTGCCCGGCTTTGGCTTCGTCGCCGGCGAGGTCCAGCACGTCGTCGTAAATCTGATAGGCCGTGCCGAGCCGCAGCCCGAAGATGCGCAGCGCGCTGATCACCTCCGGCGCCGCTTCATTGATGAAAGCGCCCAGTTCGCATGGCGGCGGCAAAGAGCGCCGCCGTCTTCATCTCGATGATCTTGTAGTAATCCGGCACGCTCAGCTTCAGGTCGAAGCGCCGCTGCGTCTGGATGATCTCGCCGGAGCACACGTCGCTGGCGGCGTGGGCGATGCGGCGGCTGATCTCGCCATTGGGAAAGCTGGTCGAAAGCTTGAGCGCGTGGGCGAAAAGGCAATCGCCGAGCAGCACCGAGATGGCGTTGCCCCACTTCGCATTGGCCGTCGGCTGGCCGCGGCGTTTGTCCGCGCCGTCGAGAATGTCGTCGTGGACGAGGGTGGCGGCGTGGATCAGTTCGACGACCACGGCGAGGTCGAGATGGCTGGGGCCGATATTCCCCGTCGCGCCACCGGCGAGCAGCGCGAGCGCCGGGCGCAGCCGCTTGCCGTGACTCTCGATGGCATAGGCGACGTACCCTTCCACCGCCGGATCGAAGGCCCTGGCCTGCTGCGGATACGCTCCTCGACGGAGTAAAGCTGGGAGTTGATCAGCTCGAAGGTCGGCTTGAGCGGCTGCGTCTTATCGGTATCAGTTTCGAGCTTTGTGAAACTTTTCACGAGGCGATAACGCACCCTAAGGGAAAACGCAAAAAGCCACAAGCGAGAGAGTTGATTGAATCGCCAGAGATTGGCGTTTGCCCCTTGAACTTTGACTTTTCCCTCTATTCACTGCACGCGCAATGCCCCTAGCCGCCGCCAGCCCTCTTGCCTCTCCGCCGCCGACGCCGAGCCGGCCCCGTTACCGGCGGATCGTCCTGAAATTGAGCGGGGAAGCGCTCAAACAAGGCGGGAGCAGCGACACGATTTCTCCGCAGATCGTACAGCAGATCGCCTCCCAAGTGAAAGAGGTGCACGAACTGGGGGTCGAGACTGGCCATCGTCATCGGCGGCGGCAATATCTGGCGGGGTATTTCCGCGAGCCATCGGGGCATGGAGCGGACGACCGCCGATTACATGGGAATGCTGGCCACGGTGATCAATGGCCTCGCTCTGCAGAGCGCGCTCGAGATCCTCGGGCTGGCCACGCGGGTCCAGACGGCCATCCCCATCCAGAGCGTCGCCGAGCCGTTCATCCGCCGCCGCGCCATGCGGCATCTGGAACTAGGGCGCGTGGTCATCTTCGTCGCCGGCACCGGCAATCCCTTTTTCTCGACCGATACCACCGCGGCGCTGCGGGCGAATGAGATCGGTGCGGAAGTCATCCTCAAGGCGACGAAGGTGGATGGCATCTACACGGCCGACCCCTTCAAGGACCCGACCGCGACACGCTACGAGCGCATCACCTTTAGCGAAGCGCTTTCGAAACGTCTCCAGGTGATGGATTCCACCGCTTTCTCCCTCTGCATGGATAACAAGGTACCCATCATCGTCTTCGACATGATGCCTCCGGATAATATCAAAAATGCGATCCTGGGACAGCCGGTCGGCACCCTGGTTTGCGACTCCTAAACGAAGGACCGCAGATGGCCCAGCCCCTTCAGCAAATTCTCAATCTTCATCGCTTATGGACCCCGACGAAATACTGCTCGAAACCGAGGCTTCGATGGAAAAGGCCTTCGATTACATGACCCATGAATTCGCCGCGGTGCGCACGGGAAAGGCCTCGCCCGCCCTGGTGGAAAATCTCGATGTCGAGGCCTACGGCACCTCGATGAAACTCAAGCAGCTCGCGCTCATCACCACGCCGGAGCCGCGCCTGCTCGTCATCCAGCCATTCGACGCCGGCACGGTGCGCGACATCGAAAAGGCGATCAAGGAATCAAAGCTCGGCATTAATCCAATGACCGACGGAAAATTATTCGGCTTCCCGTGCCACCGCTCACCGAGGAAAGGCGTCGCGACCTCGTCAAAGGCATCAAGCAGATGGGCGAGGAAGCCCGCGTCCGCATCCGCTCGGCGCGGCGCGACGGCATGGACGAATTGAAAAAGGCTCAGAAGGGCGGCTCAATCTCGGAAGACGATCTCGCCAACTACGAAAAAGAGATCCAAAAGCTCACCGATCAATTTGGAAAGAAGATCGAGGATTCCCTCGCCGCGAAGGAAACGGACATTATGAAAGTCTGATTTCACTCTCCTGCCTCGGCGCGCCGCGCGATCCACCTCTTTTTAGCTCCATCCACTCGACATTGAAAACCATCTTTCTTCTCCTGCTGATTCTGGCTGTCTCCGCGCACGCCGCCGTGGTGCGACTGGCCTCCGATCTGACGTTTCCCGGCCCGGGCAACAAAGTGCAAACTCTCCACAGTCTTCGTGGGCAGCCGGTCGTGCTCCTCGTGGCCGATTCGCCGGGCGCTTCGGCGTTTCGCAAGCAGCTCAAGTTGCTTCGTCACGGCTACCAGGAATTTGCCAGCCGCAAGGTGGTCTTCCTGGCGGCGTTCAAGAATGGCGGTGGCCCCGTGAAATCCAATATCCCGTTTTCGGTCGCCAATAACGGCGCGGCCATCGCGTCAGCTTACGGCGTGAATGACGACTTCAACCTCATCATTATCGGCAAGGATGGCAATGTGGATTACCAGACGCCGGTCCCGCGTCTCGGCGACCGCATCAAGGACGTCGGTGCAGAATTCGTTTGAAGTGCAGGCCACTTCGCGCCGGACCGTTCCCGGCCGACGGGATACGAGTCCGGCCTCGCCGCCTGAGCCCGCGAAAACTCAGTAGGTTTCGACCGGCGAGCGTTTTCCGTCTTCCGGACTGCGGTGCCGCGCCATTTCCGGGCCGAGCGTTGCCACCCGCAAATCCCAGACCTCGGCATCGCGGCGCAAAAACTCTGTCTCGTCCCACGCATCTGGCGTCAGCCAGCGCGTCTTAAAGCGGGCAACATTCTCCATCGCCCGATCGAGCTCGGCCTTCGGAACCTCTCGCAAATAGCCAAGCGCCTCTTCGATCTCGTGATGCGATGGCAGATCATCGCGAGATCGTTGCCGGCGGTGATCGCGAGCTGGATGGTTTCCTTGAGGCTGTAGTGATTCAGGATCGCCCCCATATCGAGGTCGTCCGTCATGATTAGACCCTCGAAGCCCAGCTCGCCGCGGAGCAGGCCCGTGACGATTCTTCGAGAAAGCGACGACGGCGTTCTGCTCTCCTCGAGTCGCGGACAGAAGGCGTGGCCGATCATCATCGAATCCACCTCGAGCGGCGAAATGCGCGGAAGACCGCGAGTTCATGCGCCTCGAGCTCGGCCCGGGTGAAGATCGATGACGGGCAACTCGTGGTGCGCATCGAGCGGCGCGCGCGAGTAGCCGGGAAAATGTTTGCCGCAGCTCAGGATCCCTTCCGCGCGCAACGCCGTCGTTGAAGGCGCTGGCATTGCGGATCGACCTGCGCCACGTCATTCCCGTAGCAGCGGCCGCGCAGCGAATTATCCGCCTCATCGTCGAAGGAGATGTCGAGCACCGGGCAAAGATCGAGATTGAACCCGAAGATGCGCAGAGCCGCGCGTGATACGCCCGTGCCGTTCGATGAGCGAGGTCTCCCTTGTCGCGAAGCTGATTGGCGTTCGGCGGCTCGTTGCCGAGCAGTTTCAGACGCGAAACGCGGCCTCCTTCCTGGTCGATCGTGATGATCGGTTCGACGTCACTCAGCCCCCGCAGATCGTCGATCAGCTGGCGAAGCTGCGCGGGTGTCTGAATATTGCGCGCAAAAAGAATGTAACCGCCGGCCTGGATGCGGCGGAAAGCGGACGCCGTCTCCGGGTCGAGCACGGGACCGGGGACACCGACGAGAAGGAGCTGGCCAAGGGAAGGAGAAGGCATGATGAATCGAGGAGGGAGAAAAGAAGAGCCGGCGGCAAGCTCGAATTCTGGATGGGCTTGTGCATTGACATGGTAGTTGAACGGTTTATTGCCCTACGGCGTGGAGCCCAGCCAGAGTAACTCTGAATTTCCCCCGACTCGATGGACTGCCGTGCTGGCAGTGCAGAAACGGGGCGATACCGGCACGACCAGCAAGGCGCTCGCGGAACTCTGCGAGATCTATTGGTATCCCCTCTACTCCTTTGCGCGGCGGCTCGGCTATCGTCCGCACGATTGTCAGGATCTTACCCAGGGCTTTTTCTGTTATGTCGTGGATAAGGATCTTTTTGCCACCGCGGATCGCGAACTAGGCAAACTTCGCACCTTTCTTCTCACCACATTCCGCCGCTATCTAGCGGGAGTGAAGGATCACGAGAATGCCGGCAAACGAGGAGGCGCGATCCCACTGGTCTCGCTCGACGTGCAGATTGGCGAAGAGCGCTACGCCAATGAGCCCGCGGAGGCGACAACGCCGGAGATGCTTTTCGAGCGGAATTGGGCCTATTCCGTCCTCCGGAGCGCTCTGGCGGAATTGGCGGCCAATGAAGAGCGGGCCGGCCGCGGCGCGCAGTATGCCATGCTCGCGCCCTTTCTCTCACCCGAAACCGAGGCCACGGAAACTTACGAGTCGGTTGCCCCCCGGCTCGAGGTCACCGCAGCCGGCGCCCGGCAGGCCGTGAGCCGGCTGCGCAAGAAATTCCGCGACCTGCTCCGCAATCAAATCGCCGATACCCTCCTGGAACCCACGCCCGAGCAGGTGGACCTGGAGTTGATCGCCTTGCGCAATGTCTTGCAGGCGTAAGCGGCAGTTTTTGGATTGCCGAGACCGCCTGGCGGTGTTTTGCTCGGCTTCGACCCTACCATTCGCTGAGTCGTGCGCCTCCTTACCCACCAACCATTCCCGCGGAGAATTCCGTTGATCCTGGCGCTTGCGGCGATGGGCTTCGCGGGCTGCGATCAGCGCCAGGCCCAGATGCTCGAGGTCTTTCAGAAGCAAGTGCAGACGAAAGACAAGATGATCGAGGACCTGACACAAAAGATCGCTGAGCTCGAGCAGAAGAATGCCGACTTGCAGGCCCAGGCGGCCAAAGGGGCCGATGCGGAGAAAGTTGCGGACGCGGTCAACCGGCGGCTGGATGCCCGCCTGGCGGAAATCAAAAGCCGGCTCGATCAAGCGGTCGCAGCGGCGCCCGCCGTGAGCACGCATCTGGCGAGTCCGGCTCACGCTGGGGAAGAGCCGCCGCCCCCGCCCAAACCGGCCACTTCAGACCGGCCACCTTCCGATCCAAACCGGAAGAAGATGAAGTTCGACTTCTGAGCGTCGAAAGCTCCGGCTCACCCCAAAAGGATGGAAGGCTCGCTTTCGGTATTCTTCATTCGACAAGGCGTACACCTCGCGCCGGTCCCTTTGCCGCGAACCTCGCAGGAGGTGAGCAAATCCACGCCCGGCGCGCCATTTCTCATCGGCTCGTCCACGGAATGCGATCTGGCGCTTTCCGAAGCTGGCCTCGATCCGCGCCACCTTTCCTTGAGCTGGGATTGGAAATACTCGACGTGGGTCGTCGAAAACCTCTCCTCGTCCGCGCTCCTCGTCGAGAGTCGCTCGCTGCAGCAAGGCGCATCGCTGCCGCTGCTCAGTTGGGAAACGACGCTCGAAACGGAAGGGATCGTTCTCAAGCTGCATCGCAGCCCCGACGCGCCAATCTTCGGCGACCGGGTGGCCAGCCAGGTGCCGCTGACCAGCGCCGGTTTGATGATCGGGCGTGGCGACAAGAACAAGGATGGAAGCAACACGCCGCGGCTCGGTCTCGATCCCTCGATGCTCGCGATTGGCCGCAGCCAGGCGGAGATTCGCCTCGAGCATGGGGACTACGTCCTGCTCAACCACAATCCCAGCGGCGTCGGGCGGACGATCCTCAACGGCGATCAGAACTTCGATTCCCGCAAGCTGGTGCTCGGCGATTGCATCCAGATTCCGAATTGCGAGTACTACACTTTCAAATTTACCGGTGAATCGCTCCGCCACCTCGGCCAGGGCGGCGCCCTCAAGGGACAAAACCTTACGGTCGATGTCCCCCACGGGCGCATCCTTCACACCGTCAACGTGGAACTGCGCAAGGGCGGTTTCATGGGCATCATCGGCGGCTCGGGCCAGGGCAAATCGACGCTCATGAATTCGCTTTGCGGGATCGTGCCCGCAACCGGCGGCGCGGTCTTTGTCGATGGGATTCCCCTGCGCTCCCCGCGCGACGTGGCGCGCGCCGGCATCGCCTACGTGCCGCAGGACGACATCGTGCATAAGGAGCTGACGGTCGATGACGCGCTTTACTATGCGGCGCGCCTGCGCCTCCAGGCCACGCCACTCCAGGTCAAGGAACTCATCGAGACCACGATGGATACGCTGCGCCTCACCGAGCATCGGCAAAAACGGATCGCCCATCTCTCGGGCGGCCAGCGCAAGCGGGTGAGCATCGCTTCGGAGTTACTCGTTGGACCCGACTACATTTTCCTCGATGAGCCCACTTCGGGCCTCGACCCGCAAACGGAAAAATCGCTCATGGGCGAGCTCTCGCTTCTCGCCCGGCACAAGCGCATCGGCGTGGCCTGCACGACGCACGTCCTGCAGAATTGCCACGTCCTCACGCAGATTGCCTTCATCTCGCGCGGGCGGTTGATCTTTCATGGGAAGCCGGTCGATGCCGTGCGCTTTTTCATCCTCGCGGGCACCCCGGAAGGCGCCGCCCGGATCCGGGGCGCTCACGCCTCCGATTCACGAGCCTCCGATTCGACCGTCGCGCTCCCGCTCTTTGGCGAAGATGGCCAGGAGTTCACGGAGGCCGATCTGCTCAACAAGGTCGCGAATATCTACGACATCGCCCAGGATACGATGAAACCCGTGGCCGAGCAGGACCAGCAGGCGGAAGGCTGGCTCCGGGAGTATCAGGCCTCCGCCTATCTACCAGCCGCCGGAGCCCGAGCCGCCGGGCGGGACACGGTCCCTGCCCAGCCTCTCGAAGGGCGTCAGCGCCATGCGCAGCTTGCGCCTGCTCGTCTCGCGCCAGTGGAAGATCCTCTCCTCCTCACGGTTGAATTACTTGTTCCTCGCCGCGCAGGCGGTGGTCATCGGGTTGCTCATCGCCTGGGTGGACGACAATCTCGTGCTCCAGATGTTCCTCAGCCTCATTGCCACACTATGGTTCGGGTGCAGCAACGGCGCCCAGCAGATCGTCTCGGAACTGGCCATCTATCGCCGGGAGCGCCTCGCCGGCCTCGGCATTCACACCTATGTGATTAGCAAATTCCTGTTCCTTTTGGCCATCACCGGGGTGCAGGCCGTCATGCTCTACGCCATGATTCTCATCTTCTCGCCCATCTTTCATCGCGAGACGGCGCCGGATTTGGAGGACGCCGTGAAGGATTACACCGGGACCGTTCCGGATAAGGCGACGCGTGAATTTCGCATGGAATTTTTCGACAACGGGAACTGGAACACTCTGGCCGGGGGTGAAGACAACACCAGTAGTGCCACCGCGGCCGGCGACACTGCCGAGCCCGCGAATTCCGCGCTCGATTTCGAGGTCGTCACCGCCCCGGGGTCGGCCGAGCCCACCCCTGCTTCCGCCCCGGCGGCAGCGCCCAGCGCTTATTTCAACCCCACCGGCTTGCACGTCACCGATTTCCAGTATCGCGTGCTGGAGAAACTCGCCGCCTTTTTCCGCGTCCGCGAAAATGTGCTCGATCGGCTCAAGCTTCGCCGGCAATCCGACTCGTCGTTTGCGGCCCTGGCCAGCGGGACGGTTTCCTGGAAGGGTTTCATCTTCGATCTGATTGCCCTCCGCTTCGGGGCCTTGTTCGGCGCCGCCCTTGTCGGCGTGGCGCTGGGCCTGGCCGTCTCCGCGCTCGTCAACACCCCCACGCAATCGGTGATGTGGGTTCCACTTATTCTCATTCCGCAGATTCTCTTTGGATCCTTTGTCGTCATCATTCCCGAAATGAATGGCGCCGTCCTCCGCTTCAGCGAAGCTCTCCCCAGCTTCAACCTCGAGCGCATCATGGACGTTGCTCTCATCTACGGGCGCGCCGCGCCACGTATGACGAACCAGTCGAAAATCCCGGCTTTCATCGATTCCCCGGATAAGCAGGAAGTGGTCGAGTGGGACGGAAAGCAGACACGGTACGACCGGGTCTCGGAGGTCAATAAATCCTGGCAGAATCTGATCGTGCTGCGCGACCTGCTGGGCGCTCGGGAAAAGAGACTCGGGGTTTCCGGCGAGCCGAAAGACACCGTCGAAGAGCGCGCCGATGTCCAGCTCGCCAAAGGCAATCCTTACCTGAACCTCGCGCCTGCGGGAACTTCCGCCTTCGTGCTCGCCGGCTGGGCCATCGGCTGTTACTCCGTGGCCGTGTTCGCGCTTTACCGGCGGCAAACGGGAAAATGACCCGGCTCCCCCACCCCCTCTTTCCCGCTCTATGACACGTCCCACGATGATTGCTTCTTTGTGCATGGCCGCCGGCGCCGCCATGGCTGGGTGCGGTCTTTTTGCGAAGTTACTTGGCGTCCCGGTGGTCGGGGAGATTCGTTACGTCGATTTGCATCTCGGCGGAAAGGAACTCGCCCTCGCGATCATCATTCTCATGGCCCTGGCGGCTCTGTTGTCTCCCCTCCGCGGGCGGGCCAGGCCGCTCTCGACGCTTTGCGCGGGCGCCGCGCTCGGCTTGGTCCTGGCCTCCTTCCTCGATATTTATCGGGCCACGGCAGACCAGATCGAGCAGCTTGGAGATCCGAATGCGTATGCCATTTTGGCGCAGGCGCGCCGCCTTCCCGGCCTTTGGGTGCTCGGGATCGGTTTGTTACTTTGGTTGCTCGGCGTGATCTACACGCTTTTCGAATCACGCCCGGACCCTGAACAACGCTAGCAGCCGCTCTTTCCCGATCCGCCAACCCTCACCCCTTCTTTCATCCATGCCCAACTCCAGCACCCGCATCTTCCTCGTCCGCCACGGCGCCACCGTCGCTCACCGCCGAAGATCGCTTTGCCGGCGCCACCGATGTGCCGCTCTCCGATGAAGGCCGCGAGCAAGTGCCGCCGCCTCGCCGCCCGGCTTGAGCGGCGAAGCGATCACCGCGGTTTACGCCTCGCCGCTCGGGCGCACCGTGGAAACGGCGCGCATCCTCGCCGAGCCGCATGGGCTCGACGTGCAGACCGCGCGACGGCTTGCGCGAAATCTCGCACGGGCGTTGGGAGCAAATGACGCGGAACGAGGTCGAGGAGCAGTTTCCCGAGGAAGCGGCCGACTGGGACGAAGATCCGTACACTTTCGCGCCCGCCGGCGGCGAAAGCGGGCTCGCCGTGACCGCCCGCGCCTTGCCCGCGCTCATCGACATCGTCCGCGAACACCCGGGCGACCACGTCCTCGTCGTCTCCCACAAGGCGACCATCCGCCTGCTGCTCAGTTCCCTTCTCGGCTTCGATCCGCGCCGCTACCGCGACAACCTCGACCAAAGCCCCGCCGCGCTGAACATCGTCGATTTCAAGGACCCCGTGCGCGCCCGCCTCACGCTCTTCAACGACACCTCGCACTACGCCGAAGCCGGCCTCGCCATCCCCGCCATGCCGACCGCGCGCCTCTCGAAATGGTGGGACCCGAATACCCGCGAATGAGCCTGAAGAGCTTAAGTCGGCCTTGCAGTTTCACGTGAGGAGGTAGTCCGTGCAGCGCCCGAGCGCCACCTTGCGCAAGCCGATACCGGTCGGCCCAAGGCTGTTGCCAAGTCATTTGACTTCCGCTACTTTGTGCCTCCATGAATCTCGTAACCCTCGAAGTCGAACTCGACCATGGACGGGTCGTTCCGAAAGACGGAACAGAACTCCCCGAACGCGCGTCGGCACTTCTGACCCTGCTTCCGAGGGTTGAGGTCGCGCCCCCGCTCGGGCGCACCGTGACGGAGTTCTTGCAAAGGTGGACGGGTCGCATTTGCGGTCCCGGAAAATGATCGGAGCGATCGCGCCTGGATTATTTGCTGAAGAAGCATGTTGAATAGCGATGCCGGTGCTTTTTGATACCAACGTCGTGCTCGATATCGCCCTCAATCGGGAACCCTTCGTGACGGCGAGCTCAGCGGCATTGCGTCAGTGCGAAACTAACAGCGTTAAGATGTATGTAGCTTGGCACTCGCTTTCGAATCTATTTTACGTGCTCCGGAAAGATCGCGGTGCGGACAAGACCACCGAATTTGTGCGCAACCACACCGGCGCGCACACCAAGACTCGCCCATTTCCTGCATCCGCCAGCACGCTGTGCCGCCGCCTCGATGGTGGAGTTACGCGGCTCGCCCGCCTCTCCGTCAAGATGAAGCGGTCTTACCTGATTGCGGGCCGCGCTCTGCAAAAGGGACGTCGCCCTTGATCGTGTAGAGGCTGCTCTGTTCGCCGCCGATGGGGTTTCGGGAGAAGCGGAGGCTGGCTGGCAGGAGCGGTTTCGGCGAACATGCCGCCTCCGACTGATCCGCGTAGCACATCCCTCCGCCTCGTGACGAAGTTGCGAGACTGTGTGAAAACTCCTCGGCGAGGCGAAATTGGGCCAAAAACCGACATCGAATCACCTTCACCGAAAATAAAAACGTCTCCTGCGCGATTTTAGAGCGTCGAAAATTTCGGCTTTCGAGTTTTCACACAGTCTCCAACTTCGGCACGAGCGGATCAACTCGGATTAACTCAGATTTCGTTGCTTCATCCGTCATAATATCCACCCTCACGCCGCGACCGGCTGAGGCACCTCGATTCGTCCCGTCAGGATCGGCTTCTGCCCGCTCCGGCCGGCCAAACCGGCGAGCGTAGAGGCTTTCTTGGACCCGTTCTCGATGGGCGGCCACACGCTGAACAGGGCATCTTTCTCCGTCCCGTCCGCCGCCAGCACCGCGGCCACGCTCGGCTCCGCTTCCACTACCGGCGCGGGCTTCGCTCCAGGCGCCGACTTGGCCATCTGCGCCGCCCGTACCACTTGCGCCATTTCCATAGCCTTGGCCTTCTCCAAGGACCGCGCCAACTGTGCCGCCCGAGCCTCCTGCATTGCCTGTTCCGCCTTTTCCGCCGGGATCGCCTTTGTCGTGCAGCCAACCTGGCTGCCCTGCAGGCGCGGTTCTCTTTCACCAGCCGCAGGCCGAAAGCCCGCGCCACCGGGCGCCGACGCCTCGATCGCGGCGAAGAGCGCTTCCACGTCCTCCCTCGAAACCGCCGCCCCGTCACTCTTCCGCCCGGACGAAGGAATCGGCCCGGACGAAGCACGTGTTGCAGAGGCACGCGTCGCAGAAAGAGAATGTGGCGCAGAAGATGAACGTGCCGCAGACACCTCCTGCTCGATGCGGCGCAGCTTCGTCAGGTGCGCAAACATCTTATTCAAGCACGGCCACCGCTGCTCCCATTCCATGCGGCCCACTTCCTGGGTAGCGAGCAGAAGCTGACTCATCAGCCAGAAGGCAATGAGCTCGATCATCGAGGGGTAATCTTTCGCTTTCCACTCCCCCGCCCTCTGCGCCAGGCGCACCGCCATTTCCAGCGCGTTCTCGTGCTGCCGCCATTCTTCGTACCCGCCCTTGCGCCACTCCGAGATATTCTGTTCGCGGATGGGCGTTCCTTCAAACTCCGCCTTCAAAATGGCCTGCACCTCGGGCAAGCCGTTGAGCCATTCGGCCAGACTCGCGGCGTTTTCGCCTTCCTGCAGGCGTTCATTCAAGGTCTGCCGGATCTCTTGCGGCAGCCGGGCGATTTTACCTCTGCGTTTCATGTGTTTTTAAGTGTGTTTAGGGGTTTCTGTGGTTGGTTTTTTCGATGGACGGGATGTCATCTATCGACAGATTTCACCGCTGAATGACAGACTGTCAACAGGATTTCATGACTTTGGTCATAAAATTCCGCAAAAGAGCGCCTCCCTCTTTCTTCGCCTTGGTGGGAGCGTTTGGAACCGGGCCCGAAAAACACGAAGGCGCGACTTCACAGATTTCCCTTTCGTGTTTTTTCATGTATTTCTGCTCGCCCGCTCAACATCTGCCATTTGTCCCAACCGCAGGTCGTCATGCTCCAATCGCCCGAAAACGCACTTTCCCAACATCTTGACCCGGGTGAACGCCTGCTCTGGTCCGGCCAGCCGCGCTCCGGCATCCGCCTTCGACCGCAGGACGCCTATATCATTCCCTTTAGCCTGTTGTGGTGCGGCTTTGCCATCTTCTGGGAAACCTCCGTCATTCGCACGGGCGCGCCGCTCTTCTTCATGCTTTGGGGAATCCCTTTTGTTTGCGCCGGCTTGTTTTTTGTCTTCGGCCGTTTCCTCTTCGACGCCAGGAGCCGCGAACGCACCATCTACGGCGTCACCAGCGAACGCATCCTCATCATCAGCGGCCTGTTTTCGCAGCAGATTAAAAGCCTCCAGCTTCGCACGCTCACGGACGTTCTCGCTCACCCAACGGCGCGACGGGAGCGGCACCATTACCTTCGGCCCGACGTACTACATGAACACCCTTTTCCCGGCCGGCGCCTGGCCCGGCGCGGGCCGCCACGCCCCACTGGCCTTCGACCTCATCGACCGCGCCAAGGAAGTCTATGACATCGTTCGCGCCGCCCAAAGGTCGAGCGGCGGGAACTCCAAAGCGGTGTAGATGCCGCCCTGTCCGCGAAGCGGACGTGCCGCCTCCATCTTTGGAAAGGCGGAAGGACGCCGTCCAAATCCGCCGCCAAACATTGTCAGGCGAGCTTTCTTTCGCCAGCCTCTAGCGCTGAATGTCCGACAGCGAGGCCGACCCCTGCCGTAGTCTCCTCGTCTGCGCCCGCAAGCAGCGGGCTGGCTCTACGAGCCAAAGCGCGCTTCGCATTTGCAAAAACGCCGGTTGAATTCATGAAAACGCTGCCATGAGTACTCTCACCATTCGCCTTCCTGCCGATAAACATGCCCGGCTCCGCCAGCTTGCGAAGCACCGTGACATAAGCGTAAAGAAACTCATCGAAGAACTCGCGACGATCAGCCACGCAGAGTTTGACGCCGAGAATCGTTTTCGCGTCATGGCGGCCCGAGGCTCATCGACAAAGGGCCTCGCGATCCTGGACAAGCTCGATTCATCGTTCCGTAAAAAAGCTAGGAAATAGCTTTCCCTTGGATCGCCCGCGTACTGGGAGTCCAAACGCACCCCGCCAGTTCTTTTGGCGATTGCTTGGAATCAGCCGGATAAGACCGACTCATATCCATTGGTTCGTTCGGTTCAAATTCGGCTTCCAACGTCCCCACGATCAGCCAAAGCACTTCCCTGTCGGTGTCACCGACAAGTCCGCCTGCACCACCTGCTCGATCTGCTCTCGCCACGCCGCGCACGCGCTGCCACTCGCCGAGCCGGTTTGCACCCCGGGTGATTTTTGCCTC
Source organism: uncultured Solirubrobacteraceae bacterium (assembly GCA_963827335.1). Taxonomy (GTDB): domain Bacteria; phylum Actinomycetota; class Thermoleophilia; order Solirubrobacterales; family Solirubrobacteraceae; genus DASQMT01. Next base: position 353,289 of record CAWHAP010000010.1, on the reverse strand, counting down.
CGCCGCCGCCAGATAGCGGCGCACCGTCAGCCGATCCACCCCCAGTTCCCGGGCGATGCGCTGCTTTGGCCAGCCCCGCTCGCGCGGGGCCATATGGAGATCTTTCACTTTGAGTTGATTCATCGCCCGCAGAGTGCCCGCTTCTCCGGGGCCTCAAACGCGCAACGATAATGCTGCTGCCTCTGACTCTTCGCCGTCGATCGCTATGTCATACGGGGTTTGATTGTCATCGTGCCGGGCTTGGGGGTCTGCACCAAATAAAAGCAGCAGGCGAATTCAGCGCGATGTTCGGGTGCATGGGTTAGTGGCGTAACGAGAAGTAGACAGACAAACTGGCCGCGCCGCTTAAGGTGGACGAAAGACCAAGCGATCAGCCTGCGCGAATGCGCTGGCGCTGGAGTGCACCGGGTGAGGAACGTAGGATCGATAGGTAAGAATGAACGCCGGCTCCTTCAACAAGTGCGCGCCTTCGGCTATGATTCGAGCGGCGTGGGCTACAAGAATGAGGACGAAGACAATTGCCATGGTGAGTAGACAAGCTTTCACATCGATCGCACCAGAAAAACGAGGACGGCTGCTATTGAGATAACCTTGTTAGGCGCTTCGTTCATAGCGGATTGATCGTTAAAAACTGAAAAAGCCTCGTCGTGAGTCGTGCTGACGTTGGATGTGCTCTTGAAGCATCTGCATCTCGGGTAAGTGGCTCTGCTGGTCGCCCGTGAGTATCCAAAGCGCGTAATCGAATTGGTCAGTATCCACCAGAAACTTGTGTCCGCAGAAAGTGAATTGCGCTCCGACATCGTGGTATGACCAGAAGAAGCGCCGCCGCCTGGGCGTCTGACGGGATAGAAGGAAGGACGAGAAGGAGGAAAAGAGACTAACGGGACGGATGTCGTTCGGAGGACTGCGGGTTTCCCAGCAGCCAGACGACGGCGGCGCAGGCGGCCAGGCACAGATCCTTCGCCAACGCGCCAAATGCATCGGTGAGCAAATCGGGCCGCCGGTAGGCGACGAGGAAGATGAGGACGATCATCCGCACTGCGTCACCCACGGTCTAAAGACGTGTAAGCATGTCGCGTTCGATCAACGCGTGCGCGTCGGCGACGTTGTACGCGGAACCAAGCCGTAACAATGGAGGGAGGTCGCTGAGAAACGTCGCGTCGCCCATCTTCGCGGCCAAGTTCTGGCGCAATTGCTCAGCCGAAACCGTGTGTCCCTCCGCCGCGAGATAGGCGTGGAAGCCTTGGCGATGCGCACTCTGTCCGCGCGGCCCTGTGTGAGGCCGAGCCACAAGTCGAAAAGGTCGCGGCCTTTGCGCCGCTGGTAAAGGGCGCGCATTTTGTGCCGAGCAGTTCGTCGAGCGCGTACGTGAGAATATCGCTCGCACCCGTGAACCACCGCGTCTCGACTGCAAACGCGAGCCGCTCCACGCCGAAGACCTGAAAATGCTCGCGCGTGTTGATCTCGATTTTCAGCCGCAGCGGTGTCACTGGCGGCAATTCGGACTGTACGCGGTAGGTGAGCGTCGTGCCGCGTGCGGAGTGTTGGTGGCGTGGCTCTCCAAGCCACGGGTCGAGTCTTGCGCGAACGATGTCGAGCATCGGGCCGATGGGCTCCGGCCGCATCTGCACGAAGTCGAGGTCTTCGGAATAGCGCGCGGACGGATGCAAAATCAGTTTGTGCAGGGCAGTGCCGCCCCGAAATAGCATGCGCGCAGAAAACGCCGGCGAGCTGTAGACCTCAACCAGCGCGCGGGCGATGATGAGGTCCTGCTCGACCTGTGCGGCGCTCGTCCACGGGCTGTGCGCACACCATTCTGGACCTCATCGGGGGGGCGGCCCGCCTCGATAAAGGGTTTGTGCTCGCCGTCGAGACGCGCTACAGGAGGCGCCCGTGCGAAGTACTCTCATCCTGACCACGATTTGCCTGGGCGCGTTCCTGGGGCAGGCCGGCGCTGCCCTGGACGGAAACGTGGAAGTGGTGATCAGCGTCGCGGAACAGCGCATGGCGCTCCTGTGCGACGGAGGGCTCGTCACGAAGTTTCCGATTAGCACTTCACGCTATGGCGGCGGGGACGCGCTGGGCAGCTATAAGACGCCCCTCGGGCGGCTCAAGGTGTGCGACAAGATCGGCGGCGAACTTCCCTCGGGCGCCGTGATCAAGCATCGGGCGGCCACCGGTGAAGTCCTGGCGGCGAATGCGCCGGGACGCGACCCGATCGTGAGCCGCATCCTCTGGCTCGAGGGTCTCGAGGAGGAGAATCGGAATGCGCGAGCCCGCAGCATCTACATTCATGGGACGGCGGAGGAACGGGCGATCGGCAAACCGGTGAGCTGGGGCTGCATCCGGATGCGTTCCGCCGACGTGATCGAACTTTACGATGAACTGCCCGTGGGCGCCGCGGTGACCATCCTGCCCGAGAAGATGCCGCACTATCCGAGGTACGTGCCGCGACCGCCGGAATTGATCGTGAGCCATACGGCGCCACCACCGATCGCCGCCCCGCCCCCAAAGAAGCCCGCAAATACGCCTTCGACGGCCATCGCCGCGAGCCAGTTTTCGAGCGAGCCGATCCTCGTTTCCAGGATTTCGGGTCCGACGCAGCCGCCCAAACAAAGCGCGCCCTCCAAGCCGGCCCACGTCGCAGGACCGGTCGCGGCGTCTCCCGGCCCGACGGCGACTCTGCCTTCGCGGGCTCTGCCGGAGCCGATCGCCGCGCTGGGTGTCTCCGGCGAAGTCGAGGCCCCGCGGGGCGTGCTGTCCGAGGCGCTTCGCGAGCCGCCTCATTTCGCCACTTCCAAGGGCAATCTCAGTCTCAAAGGCAGCATCCTGATGTCCGGTCTCGACGAGACCTCGGCACCGCAGCCGACCGCACACAACAGTCCGGCCAAACCGGAACCCTCGGAGAGTCCGGAGCGGCATCGCTCATCTCTGGCGGTGGCGCCGCGAACGGCGCCGGCCGGTTCCGCGCTCAAGCCCGCGACCACCTCCGAGTAAGGCGCAAGAGGGGTCGGATTGAGGTTGCCAGGAGGTTTGGCCCCTCCTACTTTTGGGTCCCGCGTTTGAACTCAAACGCGTTCCCTCTGACTATGCCTCGCGTTGCTCAAATTCACGTCAACGGCGAATCCCGCGGGATTGACGCGGACGGGGATCGCACGCTGCTCAGCGTGCTGCGGGATGATCTCGACCTCACGGGTTGCAAATTTGGGTGCGGCGAAGGGCAATGCGGGGCCTGCACCGTGCTGATCGATGGCATTCCGACGCGCTCCTGCAAGACCTCGGTCGGCGAAGTCGGCGCGGCGAAAATAGCCACGGTCGAAAGCCTCGAGCGCAACGGGCAGTTGCATCCGGTGCAGGAGGCGTTTCTCAAAGTGGATGCTTTGCAATGCGGCTATTGCACCGCGGGGATGATCGTTTCGAGCTTTGCGCTCCTCGAAAAAAACAAAAACCCTTCCGACGAGGAAATCATCCACGCCATGAACGGGCACATCTGCCGTTGCGGCGTGTACCAGCGAATCATGGAAGCGATCAAGGAAGCGGCGAAAACCCTGAGGCAAGGCCAAGCGTGAAAACCCGGCGCGATTTTTTCAAGGCGCTCGGCCAGGGCATCGTCGTGCTGCTCCTGGCGGAAACAGGGCAAGCGCAAGACGCAGGCGGACGCCGCCGCGGCAGCGGAGGCGGAGGCCCGCGAGGCGGCCAGCGGCCGGCGGAATTGAGCGCGTGGCTGCACATCGGCGAGGATGGAACCATCACCGTGTACACGGGCAAAGTGGAGGTCGGACAGAATATCCGGACTTCGCTGAGCCAGGCGGTGGCGGAGGAACTGCGCACGCCGGTCGCCGCGATTAAAATGATCATGGCGGATACCGATCTGGTGCCATTTGACGGCGGCACCGCGGGAAGCCGGAGCACGCCGGACATGGGCTCCCAGCTTCACCGGGTAGGCGCGGCGGCGCGCGAGGCGCTGCTCGACCTGGCGGCCGAGCGCTTCCAGGCGGATCGCACGCTGCTCGCCGTGGCCGATGGTAAAGTAACGCGAACGGACACGAAGGAATCGGTTACTTTTGGCGACTTGACCAAAGGCCAGAAGCTCACGCGCTCCGTCGAGGGCGCGGCGGTCACACCGCCGGACCAATGGAAGATCGCGGGCACGTCGGTGCTCAAGGTGGATGGACGCGATTTCGTGACGGGAAAGCACAAGTACAGCTCCGATATCCGGCGGGAAGGGATGGTCTTCGGCAAAGTCTTGCGGCCCGCGGCGTTTGAAGCCACGCTGGCCTCGGTGGACATGAGCCAGGCCGAGGCCATGGAAGGCGTGACGGTGGTGCACGAAGGCAATTTCATCGGCGTCACGGCGCCGACCTCGCACGCGGCGGCGCGGGCCGCCGAGGCGATCAAGGCGGAGTGGACGACGAAGCTGCAGCCTTCGCGCGCCGAACTTTTCGATTCCTGGAAAAAGACAGCGCTCGCAGCGCAGGCGAGCTTCGTGGCGGCGCCCGTCCCGGCACCGGGGGAAGGCGTCGAGGCCCAGGTGGAACATCGTCTCCAGCGAACCTATACCATCGCCTACATCGCCCATACGCCCGCTCGAGCCACGAGCCGCGGTCGCGGAATGGAAGGATGGAAAGCTCACCGTCTGGACCGGCACGCAGCGGCCTTTTGGCGTCGCAGGGCGAGCTCGCCCAGACCTTCGGCTTGCAGGATAATCAGGTGCGCGTGATCGTGCCGGATACCGGCTCCGGTTACGGCGGCAAGCATTCGGGGAAGCGGCGATCGAAGCCGCGCGGCTGGCGCAAGGCGGCGGGCAAACCGGTGAAGCTCGTTTGGACGCGCGAGGAGGAATTCACCTGGGCTTATTTTCGACCGGGCGGCGTGATTCGACGTGGCCAGCGCGGTGCGGGCCGATGGCGCGATCATGGCCTGGGATTTTCACAACTACAACTCGGGCGGCTCGGCGATTCGCAGCCCTACGATGTGCCGAATCAGCGCAGCGAAGCGCATCAGGCGCGCTCACCGCTCAAGCAGGGCTCGTATCGCGGGCTCGCTTCCACCGCGAATCATCTTTGCGCGCGAGATGCACATGGATGAGCTCGCGCGCCTCGTGAACATGGATCCGTTCGAGTTTCGGCTGAAAAATCTCAAGGACGCGCGCCTGCGCGCCGTGCTCGAGGCGGCCGCGCACGCATTTGCCTGGGGAAGGGAACGCGGCGGCGATGGCCGCGGCTTCGGCATCGCCTGCGGCACCGAGAAGGGCTCGTTACCTGGCCACCTGTGCGGAAGTGATCGCCGATCGCGCGACCGGCAGCGTGAAGGTGAAGCGCGTGGTTTCGGCCTTTGAATGCGGGGCGATCGTCAATCCGGGCCAGCTGAAGAATCAGATCGAAGGCGCCACGGTCATGGGGCTGGGCGGCGGGCTCTTTGAGGCGATCGATTTCGAGAATGGCAAGATCAAGAATCCGCACTTCGCCACCTACCGCGTGCCGCGCTTTGCCGATGCGCCCCACATCGAGGTGGTGCTCGTCAACCGCAAGGATCTCCCGTCGTCCGGCGCGGGCGAGACGCCTATCGTGGGCATTGCGCCCGCGGTCGGCAGCGCGATTTTCGACGCCACGGGTGTGCGGCTGAACGCGCTCCCGATGACGCCGGCGCCGGAGGCCTTGAGCTGACTTTCCCGCCCCTTAACCTTTCCTGCGCTTGCGGTAGAGGGTCGCGGGATCGATGCCGAGCACGCTCGCCGCTTCGTCCAGCGTGCGCGTATTCGCCACGACCCGCTGAATGTGCTCCCGCTCGATCTCGTCCAGCGTGAATTTTCCGCCCAGCCGCATTTCGGAGGCTCCCTGAATGGTCTCCGCAAGATCGGCCGCCTCGATCACCTCGCCGCTGCACAGGATCACCGCGCGCTCGATGACGTTGCGCAGTTCGCGCAGATTGCCCGGCCACGGGTATTGCCGCATCGCCGCGAGCGCCTCGGGGGAGAAACCGCGCACATTTTTGCCCGCATGCCCGGCGAGAAATGCGAGATGGCTCGAGCGCGATTTTTTCGAGGTCGTTCATCGCGCTCGCGCAACGGCGGCAGGCGCAGCGAGATGACATTGAGCCGGTAAAAAAGATCCTCGCGAAACTTCCCCGCGGCGACCGCCTGCGCGAGATCGCGATTCGTCGCCGAGATCACGCGCACATTCGCCCGGCGCGGCTTCGTCTCGCCCACGCGCTCGTATTCCCGCTCCTGCAAGAGCCGCAAAAGCTTCGCCTGAATCTCCAGCGGCAGTTCGCCGATCTCATCGAGGAAGAGCGTGCCGCCATCCGCCGCCGCGACCTTGCCCTGCGTATCCGCATGCGCGCCGGTGAAGGCGCCTTTCACGTGGCCGAACAAATCGCTCTCCAGCAGCTCCCGCGAGAGGCTCGGACAACTCACCGTGACAAAGGCCCCGCCGCGCCGCGGACTGCGCTGATGCATTGCGCGCGCGAGCACGCTTTTTCCCGTGCCGCTCTCGCCGAGGAGCAGGATGGTGGCCTCGCTCTCCGCCGCCTTGAAGGCGATCTCGAGGGTCTTCTGCATCGCGGGCGATTGCGAGGTGAGATCGATCTCCGGCCCCTCCGCGCCGAGCCGCGACTCCAATTCCGCCACGCGCCGTTCGAGCTTCTTCGTCTTCTCGATCCGCGCGAGCACCTGCCGCACCTGATCCGGCGTGCAAGGCTTCGGCAGATAGTCGAACGCCCCGCGCCGCATCGCCTCGACGGCCGTCTCGATCGAGGCATAAGCCGTCACCATCACCACCGCGGCTTGCGGCGAGATGCGCAGGATTTCCTCCAGCACATCGAGCCCGTTTTCCTGGCTCAGCTTGAGATCCAGCAGCACCACATCGAACGACGCCGCGCGCAATTCCGCCAGCGCGGTCGCGCTGTTCGAGGCGCAGGCCACGGCATGCTCCATCGACTCCAGCGCCACCGCCATGGTGCGGCGGATGTTCTTTTCGTCGTCAACGATCAGGATGCGCATTCGCGCGAGAGTAATCCCGATCCGCCACGGTGCGAGCACCACCTTTTGGGAGGAAAGGCCCAGGGGCCTGAGCGCGCGGGCTACCCCGGACGCAAGCGGGGCGGCTCTTCGAGGATGTCCAGCAACGCATGCGCGCAGAAGACGCGGTCGCGACGAGCTTCGCCGACTTGCTTCATGATTTTCAACCGGACGAGACGCCGCAGGGCCGCCGCCGCCGTGTTATAGGCCACCTCGAGTTTGGCCTCAGCCTTGCGCACGGTGATGAACGGATTCGTGCCGAGCAAGTCGAGCAGCCGCAGCGCGACGCCTGATCCCGTGCGGCTCACGCGCTCCCGCCATTGGTCGAGTTGCCGGTTGATCCGCTCGGCACGACTGAGCGCGTCTTCGCTCTGCCGCGCGACGCCGTTGAGAAAATAGAGCAGCCAATCTTCCCACGCGCTCCGCTCCGTGACGGCGCGCAGGCCGTCGTAGTAGTCGCGGCGAGTCGCCTCGAAGAACGCGCTCAGGTAGAGCAGCGGCAGAGGCAACACACCGCGCTGCATGAGCACCAAGGTGATGAGCAGGCGTCCGACGCGGCCGTTGCCGTCGAGGAACGGGTGGATCGCCTCGAATTGGTAGTGCATCAGCGCGGTCTGGACCAACGGCGGCAGGGTTTCGTCGTGCAGGAACTTTTCCCATGCACCCAGGTCATCGAGCATCTCCTCGTGCGGTGGCGGAACATAGGCCGCCTGCGCCAGCGTGGAGCCGGGCGGGCCGATCCAGTTCTGCGATCGGCGCAGTTCGCCGGGTGTGGCGTGATCGCCGCGAACGCCGGTCATGAGCTTCTCGTGCAATTCGCGCACGAGCCGAATGGAGAGCGGCAGCGATCTTGAGCCGCGCGATGCCGTGTTCGAGCGCGGCCACGTAGTTGCCGACCTCGCGCAAATCCTCCGGGCTGCGCGCCACGGCGGCCCCGGCCTCGGCGGCGAGCAGTTCGCCGAGGGTCGATTGCGTGCCTTCGATGCGGCTGGAAAACACCGCTTCCCGCTGCACGAAAGGCCGAATGAGCAGATGCGGATTGCGGCAGCCGTCGCCCTTCGCCGGCCAGGCGGCCGAGCAGTTGATCCGCATCGGACAAGGCCCGCACGAGTTTGGGCGTCCAGGTCAGTTCCGGCGGCAGCGGGTCGGGGTGAAAAGCACGATACCCCGCGAGCGTCTTGATCCATCGGCCCGAGGCTTTGGGTGGCGTTTGGCAGTGCGGCGTTTCACGGTGAAATAAGGAAAGTCGCTATTTCAATAAAGGACTCATGGAGTGAAATAGCGGCTGCTTCGTGGTTCAGTCAACAGGCAGGAAGCGCACGCTACCCTTTGCGCAATAATGCTGGTACGCTTGGCCTCGTGAAAGCGATCCTTCGTCTGTTACCTTCGATATTCGTGGTGCTGGGGGCCATGGCGCTCCCGGCGCGCGGTGCTGTTTTTTTTTGACGATTTAGTATGACCTAGCCGAGGGAATGCCAACCGAAGTAACCTGCCGCCTGTGCCCAAAAAGAATGACTCCACGCCCCATCTGCCTCGATGACGCCCGCCAATTCCACGGAAAAGCAACTCACCGCCGAAAATGCGGAGCTGCGGGAGCGCCTGCAGGAAGCGGAAAAGATGCTGCGGCCATCCGTGCGGGAGGGGTTGATGCGGTTGTCGTGGAAAGCCCGGGCGGCCCGCAAATCTACAGCCTGCAAGGCCTCGACGCCGAAGCCGCCCGCTTCCGCGGCGACATCCTCGCGCAGGTGAGCGAAGCCGTTCTCGCCATCGAATCAGACCGCCGTGTGATCTATCTCAACGCCGCAGCCGAACGGCAATACGGGGTCGCCGCCTCCGAAGCGCCGGGCGGCGCCGCCAGCGAGATTTTTGAAAACCACTGGCTACCGCCCCATGACGATCTCCGCCGCAGCCGGGAAGCCGTCTTCACCGAGCACCTCGTCAAGCCCGTCGCCGTCCCCCTCTTGATCGCCGCCATCCGCCGAGTGACCGAAACTTTAAAAGACCATGCCCATTAAAGCCACCAGAACGGGAATCATTCTAAAACCGGATTGCTCGCGGGTATTTTTTCGCCCGTTCGAACTGAACAATCGCGAACGCGTGCTTCGCATCGTCGCCCGCGTGACCGCGCTGAGCCGGGAAGATGCGGAACGCGAAGCGGCCGGGATGCTCAGCGAGTTCTCCGTGCGCCATCAGAAGCTGCCGGGTTTTCTCCTGAAACGATTCGAGCAGGTGCGCGAGTATCTGATCACCGATGAGCCGCTGAGCGAAGCCCAGAAACTCCTGCTCGGCGGTTACTTTACGCTCGAGTATTCGCTCGAAGCGGCGGCGCTCTTCAATCCGTCGATCGTCCCGCATCCGATCAATCGAATCTGCCCGCGGGAAGCCTGCGCTTTGTCATGAGCTTGCGCGCGACGGGGGAAGGGCACATCTCGTCGATCGTCTTCCGCACGGGGGTCGTGGATGGCGAAGGGAAAATCTCCATCAATACGCCGACCCGTTTCGTCACGGCGGCTGATGTGCATCCCAACCCCAGTTACGAGAAGCGGCTCTTCGAGCAGAAATTGCTCGAACTCGGGCTCCTCAATCCTTTCGCCCAGCAAATCATGGACCGGCTCGAGGCGCAGTTCACCTTCGAGCAACTCGCGGAACTCTCCCGGCAATCCCTGCGGCGCGACCGCCTGCGCGGGGCGGATGTCCAGGCGACCGCGCAAGGCATGCTCGCGCTGGCGCAGACGAATTACGAGATCAGTTTCGAGCCGTCGGACCGCTGTTCCGAACGCGTGATTTTTCCGGTGACGCAGGCGGAAATGCGCGGGATCGAAGACGCGCGCTTCGTGGCCTTTCGGGAAGAGGACGGCGGCACGACGTATTACGCGACGTACACGGCCTTCGACGGCCAAGTAACGCTCCCCCAATTGCTGGAGACGAAGGATTTCTCCAACTTCAAGATCAACACCTTGAACGGCATGGAGGTCCAGAACAAGGGGATGGCCCTCTTCCCGCGCAAGGTCGGCGGGCTCTACGCGATGCTTTCGCGGCAGGATGGCGAAAACGTGTATTTGATGTATTCGGATCTCCTCCATTTTTGGGCGAAAAAGCAGCTCCTGCTGCGGCCCACCTATCCCTGGGAATTTGTCCAGCTCGGCAATTGCGGCTCGCCCATCGAGACGGACGCCGGCTGGCTCGTGCTGACCCATGGTGTGGGCGCGATGCGGCGTTACTCGATTGGCGCCGCGCTCCTTGATCGCGATGATCCCAGCCGCGTCCTCGGCCGCCTCGCCGAGCCGCTCCTCGCGCCGACGGAGGAGGAACGGGAAGGCTACGTGCCCAACGTCGTGTACTCCTGCGGCGCCCTCGTCCACGCCGGCCGTTTGATTTTGCCGTACGCGATGAGCGACCAGTGCACCAGTTTTGCCACCGTGCCCCTGGACGAGCTGCTCGCGGAATTGAACGGCAAGTCCTAGATGGGCTCCATTTACGATGTGCTAGCAGAATTATCACGGATGAATGATCGACGATGACGAATGACCGCCCTCGCAAAATTGCGTTCATCGGCGACTACCTGCCCCGGAAGTGCGGGATCGCCACCTTCACCCACGACATGTGCAGCCTTGGCGGGCCGCTACCCGGACGCCGAGTGCTTCGTCGTGCCGGTCAACGACCTCCCCGAGGGGTACGACTACCCGCCGGAGGTCCGCTTCGAGATCGACGAGCAGGACCTCGACTCGTACCGGCGGGCGGCCGACTTCCTGAACTTCAGCAACACCGACGTCGTCTGCCTCCAGCACGAGTACGGCATCTACGGCGGCCCGGCCGGCAGCCACATCCTCGGCCTGCTGCGCGACCTGCGGATGCCGGTCGTCACGACGCTTGCACACCGTCCTCGCGAACCCGAACGCCGACCAGCGCCGGGTCGATGCAGGAACTGGCCGCGTCGTCCGCGCGCGTCGTCGTCATGACCGAGCGCGGGCGCAAGATTCCTGCGGGAGATCTACGGCGTCCCCGAGGCCAAGATCGACCTGATCGCCCACGGCATCCCCGACATGCCGTTCGTCGACCCGAACCCCTACAAGGACCAGTTCGGCGTCGAGGGCAAGCAGGTGGTCGCTGACGTTCGGGCTGCTCTCGCCCAACAAGGGCATCGAGCACATGCTCCGGGCCGTGCCGGGATCCTCGCAGGAGTTCCCCAACTTCGTCTACATCGTCCTCGGGGCGACGCACCCGGACCTGGTCCGCGAGCAGGGCGAAGCGCTACCGGCTCAGCCTGGAGCGGCTGGCGCGAGGACCTGGGCATCAAGCAAGAACGTCATCTTCTACAACCGGTTCGTCGAGCTGGACGAACTGACCGAGTTCATCCGCGCGGCGGACATCTACGTGACGCCGTACCTGAACCCGGCGCAGATCACCTCGGGCACGCTGGCCTACGCGTTCGGCTGCGGCAAGGCCGTCGTCTCGACGCCGTACTGGCACGCCGAGGAGCTGCTGGCCGACGGCCGCGGGGTGCTCGTGCCGTTCGCCGACTCGCGAGGCCCTCGCGCGGGAGATCTGCGGGCTGCTGCGCGACGAGCCGCGGCGCGCCATGCGATGCGCAGACAGGCCTACCGCCTGGGCCGCGAGATGATCTGGAGCCACGTCGCGCCGACCTCTACATGGAGTCGTTCCAGCGAGGCGCGGCGCAGCCGCGCAGGATCAGCCGTTCAAGCCGCTGGCGGTCCGGACCCTCGCCGAGCAGCAGGCGAACTGCCCGACTGGCGGCTCGACCACCTGTCGCGGATGACCGACTCGACCGGGCATGTTCCAGCACGCCACCTACACCATCCCCAACTTCGCCGAGGGGTACTGCACCGACGACAACGCCCGCGCCCTGCTGCTGACGGTGCTCCTGGAGGAGACTGGGCCACGACGCGGCCGAGGTGCAGGCTGCGCCACGACCTACGCGGCGTTCCTCCAGGCGGCCTTCGACCGCGACCGGAAGCGGTTCCGCAACTTCCTGAGCTTCGACCGCCGCTGGCTGCGAGGAGGTCGGCTCGGACGACTGCCACGGCCGGGCGCTCTGGCGCTTGGCGACTGCGTCGGCCGGTCGCCGCAGCGCGACCTGCCGGCCTGGGCCGCGGAGCTCTTCGAGCGCGCGCTGCCGCGCCGTCCTGGAGACGACCTCGCCCCGGGCCTGGGCGCTTCGGCCTGCTGGGCATCCACGAATACCTCCGCCGGTTCAGCGGCGACCGCGCCGCCGGCCAGATCCGCGACGCGCTGACGAGCGCCTGCTCGATCGCTCTACGAGCCGACCGCCACGCCCGACTGGCCCTGGTTCGAGGAGATCCTCAGCTACGACAACGCCCGGCTGCCGCACGCCCTGATCGCCAGCGGCCGCGATCGAGCGGCGACGCCGCGGGCCCTGGAGATCGGCCTGCGCAGCGCTGGGCTGGCTGGTCGAGAGTGCAGACCGCCCAGGCGGCCACTTCCGGGCGATCGGCTGCAACGGCTTCTACCGCAAGGGGCGGGCCAGCGCGCCGATTCGACCAGCAGCCGATCGAGGCCAGGCGCGACGGTCTCCGCCTGCCTGGAGGCCTACCGGGCCACCGAGGACCCCTCCTGGATGAACGAGGCCCGCTCGCGCCTTCGAGTGGTTCCTCGGCCGCAACGACCTGGGCTCGAAGCTGTACGACCCGAGCACCGGCGGCTGCTGCGACGGCCTCCAGGACGACCGCGTCAACCGGAACCAGGGCGCCGAATCGACCCTCGCGTTCCTCCTCTCGCTCGCGGAGATGAAGCTCCTGGAAAGCGCGCTGCACGCCTTCAATCACCCTCCCGTCGCGATTGAGCAGGCGCCGCCGCGCAAGAGCCCGGAGCTGGCTCCGGCGCGCTAACTTTCGCAAAAACTCTTTTCCATGAGCGGTGATCTTCTTCGAATCGGGGTCGTCGGCGCGGGCGGCTTCGGCCTGTTCGCGCTCCAGCAATTTCTGCAAATCCCGGCGTGAGCTCGCCGGCATCGCGGGCACGCATCGCGAGGCGGCGCTGGCCATGGCCCGGCGCTTCGGCGTGCCCGATCTCGTGGAAGTCGAGGCGCTGCTCGGCAATGCGGAGGTCGATCTGGTCTACATCGCCACGCCGCCTTTCCTCCACTACCCGCAGGCGCGCGCCGCGCTCGCGGCCGGCAAACACGTGATCTGCGAAAAGCCGCTGGCCCTGACCGTCGCGCAGGCCGACGAACTGGTCGCGCTCGCGCGGAGCGCGACCTGCTCTGCATCGCCAACCTCATGCAGCGCTACAATCCGCTGTTCGACGCCGTGCGCGCGCCTCGTCGAATCGCGGGTGCTCGGCGAGTGCCTGCACGGCTGGTTCGAGAACTACGCGAGCGACGAAGGGCTCGGCGCGGACCACTGGTTCTGGGATCGCGCGAAGAGCGGCGGCATCTTCATCGAGCACGGCGTGCATTTCTTCGATCTCTTCGAAGGCTGGCTCGGCGCCGGCGAGGTCGTGGCCGCGCAACGCGGGCTGCGGCCCGGCTCCGGGATCGAGGAACAGGTGCAGTGCACCGTGCGCCACGCGAGCGGCGCGCTGGTGAATTTCCATCACGGCTTCACGCAGCCCGCGCGGCTCGACCGCCAGGAGTTCCGCCTGCTCTTCGAGCGCGGCGATCTCACGCTCGAGGAATGGGTCCCGGTCCGGGCCCGCATCCGCGCCGCGGTGAATGAAGAGCAGACGCGCACGCTGATGGACCTTTTTCCCGGCGCCCGGCTCGATGTTCTTGAGGACTTTCGGCGGCGCGCGACCGCGCCGCGCGCGGCCGGCTCAAGACCTCGACATCTTCCAGCAGATCGAGCTGCACCACGGCCTCGGCGACGACAAGATGCGCCGCTACTGCGAACTGCTGCGGGCGATCTTCGCCGATCAACTCGCCTGGATCGGAAACCGGCGGCACGAGCGGAAGATCACTGGGGAAAACGGCTGCCGCTCGGTCGAGATGGCCGCCGCCGCGACGCGTTCGCGGATTCTTCAGCCTAGCAGTGCGAGCGCCATGCTGCCGCGACTTTTTAACTGCTGCCTGTTGCGTCCGGAAGATTTGAGGCCCTCGCAGGATGATCTGAAGATTGCCGGCGTCTTCAATCCGGGCGCCGCAGCCACGCCGGAAGGCGTGGTCCTCCTCGTGCGGGTGGCCGAGGCAGTCGCAGAGAAGCGGCCGGGCTTCGTCGGGCTTCCGCGGTGGGAGACCCCTGCCGGATGCGTGATAATCGACTGGTTACTTGAAGGCGAGCTGGTTTTTCTCGATCCACGGGTGGTGAGGATCAAAGCCACCGGCCTCCTGCGGCTGACCTTTACCTCGCACTTGCGGATCGTGCGCTGCGGCGACGGACGCACCGTGGACTCGATCGACTCCGAGTTTTTTCAACCAGCGGATCATTCCGAGGAGTATGGGGTGGAAGACCCGCGCATCACGCCCATCGGGGATGGGTATTACATCACGTACGTGGCCGTCTCGCGTCATGGCGCCGCCACGGCCCTGGCCTTCACGCGCGACTTCCGCTCCTTCGAGCGGCGCGGCATCATCTTTTGTCCAGAAAACAAGGATGTCGTCCTCTTCCCGGGAAAGATCGGGGCCGCCTACTGGGCGCTGCACCGGCCGACGACCGCGCATGCCTTCTCGCATCCGGAAATGTGGCTGGCCTCTTCGCCGGATCTGCAGCACTGGGGGTCGCACCAGTACGCGCTGGCCCGCGCGGTCGACCTCAAGGACGGCTACACCCACCAGCACTCGGCTCGCGTCGCGCAGTACGCCGCCGTGCTGGCGCGCGAGTTCGGGATGTCCGAGGAGGAGATCGACCAGATCCGGACCGCGGGGATCCTCCACGACGTCGGCAAGGTCGGCGTCGCGGACGCGGTGCTGCTGAAGCCCGCCCGGCTGACCGACGACGAGTTCCTGGAGATGCAGCGCCACTCGACGCTCGGCCGCGACATCGTCGCCGGCGCGGGGATGCCCGAGATCGCCGACTGGGTGCTCTACCTGCACGAGCGCTGGGACGGCCGCGGCTACCCCGAGAAGCTCGAGGGCGACGAGATCCCGCTCGCCAGCCGCGTCCTGGGCGTGGCCGACGCGTTCGAGGCCATGACGTCCTCGCGCCTCTACCGGCGCGGCATGGCCGTCGAGAAGGCGCTCGACGAGCTCGAGAAGTCGGCCGGCAAGCAGTTCGACCCGGACGTCGCGCTGCGGATGGTGGAGCTCGTCCGCTCGGGCGCGATCCCGCTGGGCGAGATCGGCGTCCTGGACGTCACCCACTACGGGTCGGCGGCGAGCTCCGCGTCGGCCGCCCCGCCCGACGAGGAGGGCGAGCCGGTGCGCAACGTGCCGGCCGAGGTCCCCTCCACCGTGCCGCGCGGCGCCAAGCGCGCCGGGCGCGGCAGCGACTCCAGGGCACGCGCCAACTCCGCCAGCTGATCGCGGCTGAGGCGGCCGAGGCGCAGCCGGTCGTCGCCGCGTACCGCCGGACTCCAGCGCAGGAACTCCTCGACCTCGCGCTCGTACTGGAAGCCCGACCCGTCGCCCGGCTTGAGCCCGCGCGTGCGCAGGTGCTCGGCGAAGGCCTGCACCGTCTCGCGCGACGTGGCCCGGAAGGCGTAGCCCGCGGCCTTCAGCCTGCGGTTGTCCAGCGCACGGCCGTAGCGGAGCTGCTGGAGCATCTCGGGCGGGATCTTCACGCCGGCCCGGCGCAGCGCGCCCGCGGCCAGCCCGGTCCCCCACGGCGGCAGGAGCGGCGCGAGCGGCTTGCCCAGCAGCGACGCGACCTCCGAGAGCACGAGCACGCCGTCGGCCGCGGCGTTGTAGGTGCCGGGCAGGTCGTGGCGCGTGGCGTGCTCGAGCACGCCGGAGATGTCGTCCTCGGCGATGAACTGGTAGCGCGGGTCGAAGCCGAGGATCGACGGCACGGCGGGCAGCGAGAGCAGCGCCGCATGGCTCGTGCGCAGGTCCGGGCCGAGGCCGTTGGCGTAGCGCAGAACGGTGACGGTCACGTCCGGGTTGCGCTCGCCGAACGCGGTGACGGCGCGCTCGGCCTCCACGATGTCCTTCTCGATCGGCGTGCGCGGCGGGTGCGGGCGGCGCATGTCCTCGGTGAAGTAGGCGGGGTCGTCCTGCTCGCAGCCGTACCAGTGGGCGGAGGACTTGAAGACGACCTTGCGCACGGGCGAGTCCGGCCCGCCGCACGCGGCCAGGATGTTCATCGTCCCGATCACGTTGTTCTCGTGCGCGGCGCGCGGCGGGGCGGCGGAGGAGTCGACGACCATGCGCGTGTCGATCACCGTGTCGATCGCTGCCGCCTCGACGATCCGCTTGAGCAGCGCGTGCTGGGTGCCGACGCGCACGTACTCGGTGCGCGTCAGCTCGCACGTCGGGTCGCCCGGGCTGACGCCGACGATCACCTCGACGTCCGGGTCCTGCTCGAGCGCCTGGGCGAGGCGGCCGCCCCAGTACGTCGACAGGCCGGTGATCAGGACCCGGCGGGTGCTCATCCGAGCCACACCGACCGGCGCCGCCCGACCATGTCGACCAGCTCGTCCTGGATGCGCAGGCGGATGTCGTCGGCGACGTCGCCGACGAGCCCCTTGTCCTCCCACGGCTCGTGGCCCATGGCGTCCGTGCGCACCGGCTCGAGGAAGCGGAGCTTGAACTTCGCGGGCAGATAGGCCACGCCGAGCGGGCCCAGGTGCGGGAACAACGGCGTGATCGGGAAGTAGATCAGGCCCGTCAGGCGCTTGAGCAGCGGCACCTGCGCGAGCGTCGGCATGGCCTCCTCGGCGCCCACCACGGCGATCGGCACGATCGGCACGCCGGCGCGCATCGCGGCCTCCACGAAGCCGCCGCGGCCGAAGCGGCGCAGGCGGTAGCGGTCCTTGTAGAGCTTCTCGGTCGCCTTGGCGCCCTCCGGGAAGACGAGCACGAGCTGCTGCTCGTCGTGCAGCAGGCGGTGGACGTTGGCCGGGTGGGCGGGGACGCCGCCGATCTTGGCCACGAACATGCTGAAGAACGGGAAGCCCTTGAAGAAGTGCTCCACCGTCATGTGCAGCTTGCGCGGGCGGGGATGCTCCTCCTGGATCGCCTTGGCGATCATCGACGCGTCGGGCGGCAGCGCGCCCGCGTGGTTGGAGACGAGCAGCGCGCCGCCGGTGGCCGGGACGTGCTCGATCCCCTCGACCTCGCAGCGGAACCAGTAGTGGTAGAGGAACGAGTAGAGCGTCTCGTCCAGCAGGCCCTCGAGCCGCTCGGACCGGCCCCAGTCGGTCACCGTCCGCTCCGGCTCGATGGCCGGCAGGTGGTCGCGCAGGTCCGGGCTCGGCGGTGCCGGGGGCAGCGCCTTCATGCGAGGACCGGCGCGAGGTTGCGGGCCAGCTCGTCCCAGTCGGAGCCGCAGATCACATCCTCGGTCTCGCACAGCTCGCGGTTCCACGGGTGCAGCAGCGTGGCGGCGGCGATGCCGGCGTCCAGCGCGCGCTCCAGGTTGTCCGGCGAGTCGTCGATCAGGAGGTCGATCCCGATCTCCGTGCAGCGCTTGACCTTGTCGTAGGAGCAGTAGAGCTCGTCGTAGGGCAGGCCGATCTTGCGCAGCCAGCGCTCCGTGGCGTCGTGGGAGCTCACCGCCCGGTGCGAGGTGATGTGGATGAAGTGCCCGTCGCCGTGCCAGCCGCGCACGGCCTCGACCGCGCCGGGGTAGGGCTCGGCCGCCAGCACGCGGGCCTCCGTGTGCGTCTCCTCGACGCAGGCGCGCACCTGCTCGGGACGCAGCAGGGTGATCCCCCACGTCACCTGGTCCTCGTACGGGAGCGCGATCCCGAAGCGGCGGCGCGAGGCGTCGGAGAGCTGATCCCAGTAGTGATGCAGCGTGGAGTCGATGTCGATCGCGATGTTCACGGCGGCGCCGTTGATACGGTAGCCGTCACGTGCCGTCGGCTCGCGCACAGCTCTCCGCGGTGACGCGGAACGCGCTGCTGCGGCCCGGTCCCGACGCGACCTACGCCGACGGGGACGACGCGGCGTGGCTCGGCGTCGACTGGGGCGCGCAGCAGCGGCCGCTCGACCTGCTGGGCCGCCGCGTCAACGTGCTCGACACGGGCGGCGGCGAGGACGGCCGGCCGCCGCTGCTGTTCCTGCACGGCTGGAGCTCGAACTGGCAGATCTTCCTGCTGAACATCGCGGCGTTCATGCCGACGCACCGGTGCCTCGCGCTCGACCTGCCCGGCTTCGGCTTCTCCGAGATGCCGTCCGAGCCGATCTCGATCCGGGGCTACGCGAAGACCGTCGACGCGATGTGCGACGCCCTGGGCGTGGAGCGCGTCTCGATCGTCGGCAACTCGATGGGCGGCTTCATCGGCGCCGAGCTGGCGCTGTCGTTCGGCACCCGCGTCGACCGGCTCGTGCTCGTCTCGGCGGCGGGCCTCACCACCGAGCGGATGGCGGCCGCGCCGGCGGTCTGGCTCGCCAAGGTCGTGTCCGCCGGGCTGCCCGCCGCGCGGCGCTACGAGTCGGCCTTCGTGCGCCGCCCGCGCCTGCGGCGCGCGGTGATGCAGGGCGTGTTCCGCTACCCGGAGCGCCTGTCGGTGCCGCTCGCGCAGGAGCTCGTGCTCAGCACGGGCAAGCCGGGCTTCGTGCCGGCGCTCAAGGCGCTGCTGAACTACTCCTACCGCGACCGGCTGGAGCAGATCGAGATCCCCGTGCTGATCGTGTGGGGCCGCAACGACCTGCTCGTCCCCGTGGGCGACGCCGAGCGCTACCGCCGGTTCATCGGCGACAACGCCCGCGTCGTGGTGTTCGAGGACACCGGGCACGCGCCGATGCTCGAGCGGCCCTCGCGCTTCAACGAGATGCTGCGCCAGTTCCTCGCCGGCGATCCCGAGCCGGAGTCCGCGGTCGCCGGGACTACGCCTGGGTGATCGCGCCCTCGGACGCGCTCCCGACGAGCCTCGCGTACTTCGCGAGCACGCCGCTCGTGTAGGCGGGCGGCGGCGACTCGTACGCCGCGACGCGGCGCGCGATCTCGTCCTCGGCCAGGTCGACGTCCATCCGCCGCTCCCCCACGTCGATGGTGATCGTGTCGCCATCCTGGATCGCGGAGATCGGGCCGCCCACGAACGCCTCGGGCGCCACGTGGCCGACCATGAACCCGCGCGTCGCGCCGGAGAAGCGGCCGTCGGTGAGCAGGGCGACGTCGGCGCCGAGGCCCTGGCCGACGATCGCGCCCGTCACGCCGAGCATCTCGCGCATGCCCGGGCCGCCGGCGGGGCCCTCGTTGCGGATCACCACGACGTCGCCGGGCACGATCTGCCCGCCCGTCACGGCGGTCATCGCGTCCTCCTCGCACTCGAAGACCCGCGCGGGGCCCGCGTGGTGCTTCTTCTCGTGGCCGGACAGCTTGATCACGGAGCCGTCGGGGGCGAGGTTGCCGCGCAGGATGGCGAGGCCGCCCGTCGCCTTGACGGGGTCGTCGACGGGCCGGACGACCTCCTGGCCCGGTGTCTCCTCCGCCTCACGGGCGTGCTCTCCGATCGTGCGGCCGGTGACCGTGGGGACGTCCTCGTGGAGCATCCCGGCCTCCAGCAGCCGCTTGGCCACGAGGGCGATCCCGCCGGCCTCGTAGAGGTCCTTGGCGACGAAGCGGCCGCCGGGCTTGAGGTCGCACGTCGTCGGCGTCCGCTCGGCGATCCGGTCGAAGTCGTCGATGTCGAGCTCGACCCCGGCCTCGCGCGCCAGGGCGAGCAGGTGCAGGACCCCGTTGGTCGAGCCGCCGCTCGTCGCGATCGCGGCGATCGCGTTCTCGAGGCCCTCGCGGGTGATGATGTCGCGCGGGCGCTGCCCGCGGGCGAGCACGTCCATGATGAGCGCGCCGGCCTCGGTGGCGACGCGGTTCTTGTCCTCGTAGGCGGCGGGGACCATCGCCGAGCCCATCGGGGACAGGCCCAGCACCTCGAACGCCATGGCCATGGTGTTGGCGGTGAACTGGCCGCCGCAGGCGCCGATCCCCGGCGAGGCGACCTCCTCGAGCTCGTGCAGCTCCTCCTCGGTGATCTTGCCCGCGGCGAGCGCGCCGACGGCCTCGAACACGTCGACCACGGTGACGTCGTGGCCCTTGTAGTGCCCGGGCAGGATCGAGCCGCCGTAGAGCAGCACGCCGGGCACGTTGAGGCGCGCCAGCGCCATCGCGGCGCCCGGGATCGTCTTGTCGCACGCGGCCAGGGCCACGATGCCGTCGAACAGGTGCCCGCGGGCGACGAGCTCGATCGAGTCGGCGACCACCTCGCGGCTGACGAGCGACGTCTTCATGCCCGACGTGCCCATCGTGATGCCGTCGGAGATCGCGATCGTGTTGAACTCCATCGGCGTGCCGCCCGCCGCGCGGATGCCGTCCTTGACCTTCGCGGCGAGCACGCGCAGCCCGAAGTTGCACGGCATCGTCTCCGTCCAGGTCGAGGCGACGCCGATGATCGGCTTGGCGAGCGCCTCGGCGTCGTAGCCGATGCCGTGGAGGTAGGCGCGCGCCGCGGCCCGGTTCGGGCCCTCCGTCAGCGGGCGGGACTGGTGCTTGGGATCGAGGTGGCCGTCCATAGGACGGCCGAGACTACCCGTCGGCGGGCTCGGCCTGCCGCTCGGAGTCCGCGCCGCTGCGCAGCGCGCGGGCGAGCCGCTCGCGCTCCCAGCGGCCGAGGCGCCACAGATCGCGCTGGATCTGGCGCGGATCGACCTGCCGGCCCGGCAGGTGGAGGTTCGCCTCGGCGATGATCCGGCGCTCGTCGCCCTTCAGCGCCATCCACTTCGCGAGCACGTCGTCGGAGTCGGGCAGCCGCGGCGAGCCGTACGGGCGCGTCTCGTCCGGGAACTCGACGCAGTACTCGTTCAGGAGCCGGCCGGTCTGCGGCAGGTAGGCGACGATCGGCTTGTGCGGGTAGACCAGGTAGGCGTAGTCGATCCCGCGCAGCTCGCTCGGGCCGTCGGGGTCGGACTGGCCGCCCCAGACGCGCAGGAAGCCGAGGTCGCGGTACATCGCCCACTCCTCCTCGTTCACGCACGACTTGAGCAGCTCGCGAGCGCGCTGCTCGGCCCGGCGCTCGCGGCCGGGGTCGTACACGGCGCCGGCCTCGCCGGCGCGGCGTGCGTCCTTGGCGCGGCGGCGCGCGTCGAGCCGGCGCTCGATCCAGGGCAGTGAGATCTCCCACAGCAGTGCAAGGACGACGATCGCCGTCGCGGACAGCGCGACGATCACGACGCGCCGCCCGCGGCACGGGGGAAGAAGATGACGCGCCCGGTGTCGCGCGGGATGTCCTCGAAGGCGCGCACCAGCTCGGCTTCGCGGCGGCCGGCGGCGCTCGTGGTCGGCACCGCCGCCCACATGCCCTCGTCGAGCTGGCGCCGGAACTCGTCGATCAGCGCCTGCTCCTCCTCGGCCACCTCGACATCGCCCTCGGCGATGAGCTGCTCGCCGAAGCCTGGACGCATGCGGAGGAACTTCATCGTCGAGCGACTATACCCCAGCGGCGCGGGCTTCATGGCCCTCCGGCACCCGCCCTCCGGTCAGGCCGAGGACGTCGACCGGGCCCGGCCCGCGCCCGACCCCGCGCAGGCCGTCGCGCACCGCCTCGCCCGCGATCCGGCGCGCCGCGCGGGCCGCCTCGAGCGGCGAGCGCCCGTGCGCCAGGAGGGCCGCGAGCGACGAGGAGTGCGTGCAACCGGAGCCGTGCGCGGCCCCGTCGGGGTGCCGCTCGCCCGGGATGAGGTGCAGCGCGTCGCCGTCGAAGAGCACGTCGGTCGCCTCCGCGCGATGCCCGCCGGTGACGACCACGACGTCCGGCCCGAGCGCGTGCAGGGCGTGGGCGAGCGCCTCGGCTTCGCCGCCGTCGTCCCCGGCCAGCACGCGCGCCTCGGGCAGGTTGGGCGTGATCACGCTGGCCCGCGGGAACAGGCGGTCGACCAGGGCCCGGCGCGCGGCGTCGTCGAGCAGCACCGCGCCGGACTCGGCCACCATGACCGGGTCGATGACGACGGGCGTGCCGGGCGCGAGCAGGTCGAGCGCCTGCTCCACCGCCGCGACGATCTCCGCCGTCCCGAGCATCCCGATCTTCACGGCGTCGACGCCGATGTCCTCCGCGACCGCGCGCACCTGCTCGACGATGAACGCCGGCGGGACGGGGTGCACGCCGGTGACCCCGAGGGTGTTCTGCGCCGTCAGCGCCGTGATCGCGGTCATCCCGTGCGCGCCGCAGCGCGCGAACGCCTTCAGGTCGGCCTGGATGCCGGCGCCGCCGCCGGAGTCCGAGCCGGCGATCGAGAGCACGGCGGGGAAGGAGCGCGCCATCGTCCCCAGGGTAGGACGCGGCCCGCGCGGGGACCGATCAGGCGGGCCGCGTGGTCGCGGTCCACTGCCGCCCGGCGTCGTGCTCTACTCGACCACCGGTCGTCCCCTCTGCGCCCGCGACAAGGCGCTGCTCGACGACCAGAAGACGACGTACGAGGAGCGCAACGCCACCGAGAACCCCGGCTACCTCGACGAGCTCGCCTCGACGGGCATCTTCGTCGTGCCGACCGTCTTCGTCGGCGCCGACTCGGTCCAGGGCTTCCGCCCCAACTCGCTCATGGAGCTGCTCGCCGCGTAGCGGCGGGCAGTGGTGCCCGCCGCTCCTGCGCCAGCCGCGGCGCCGCTCAGAGCAGCTCGTCGACCGCGCGGACGTAGCGGCCGCCGAACTCGCGCCGGACGAGGCCGCGCAGCTCGAGCTCGGTGAGGTCCTGGAGGACCTGGTCGGAGGCCGAGCGATCGTCGACGAGCTCGGCGAGGCTCCCGCTGCCGCGCTCGATGGCGTCCAGGAGCGGCCGCAGGCGGGGCTCGACGTCTGCTTCCACGCGCTCCGTCCGCTGCTGCACGGCCGAGGGGCCGAGCAGCTGGTCGAGGACGTCGCGGGTGCCGCGGATCATCCCCGCCCCCGCGGCGAGGAGCGCGTTGGTCCCGCACGAGAAGCGCGAGGTCACGGGCCCCGGAACGGCGCCCACGGGGCGGCCGAGCTGCATCGCGAAGTCCGCGGTGGTCAGCGATCCCGACACCTGGGCCGCCTCGGTCACGACCGTGAGCGAGGACAGCGCCGCGATCAGCCGGTTGCGCGCCACGAAGCACCAGCGGTACGCGGTGTACCCCGGCGGCAGCTCGGAGACCACGCAGCCGCGCTCCCGGATGCGGGCGTACAACGCGCGACGCGACGCCGGGTAGGGGACGTCGGCGCCGCCCGCCAGCACGGCGACGAGCGGGGCCGGACCCTCCAGGGCGCCCGCGTGTGCGGCCGAGTCCACGCCGAGAGCCATGCCGGACACCACCGGGACCCCGGCGACGCTCAGTCCGCGCCCGATCGCCCGCGCCACGTCGATGCCGTACGACGTCCCGCGCCGCGCGCCGACGATCGCGACGCTCGGCTGCTGTCCCAGCGCCTCGGCGTCGACCCGCGACGTGGAGCACCGCGGGCGGATCGGGGAGCTGGCGCAGCCGATCCGGGTACCGCTCGTCGCAGCGGCACCAGGCCTCCAGCCCGCTCGCCTCGATGCGCGACCGCGCTCGCTCCGCCGAGAACGCTGCGAGACGGCGCGCCGTCCTGCCGGTGCGGTCGAGCGCGATCAACGCGTCCTCGCTCAGAGCCAGCACACGAGCGGGAGCCGCCCGGCGCCATTCGATGTCGAGCCACGAGCCGAACGCCGCGATCATGTCGGTGCGACGAAGGCATGCATCGCACGTCGCGATCACCATGACGGTCCGCTCACGCGGCGAGGGAGAGCGCTTGGTCGTCGAGGCGAAGCGACGCCGCGCGGAGGATGTGCGGCGGCTCGATCGTGTCGGACTCGGCCAGGTCCGCCACCGTACGGGCCACCCGCAGGATCCGGGCGTGGCCGCGAGCGGAGAGCCGGTTGCGGTCGTGCAGCTCGTAGAGCAGCCGCCTCGCTTCGGGCGTCGCTCGCGCCACGTCGCCCAGCAGGCGCGCGGTCAGCTGGGCGTTGCACGTCAGGCCGGTCCCGCTCAACCGCGCCACCTGCCGCTCGCGGGCCTCGACGATCCGCGGCCTGAGCTCTGCCGATCTGGGCGCGATCTGCGTTCGCAGCGCCTCGGCGGACGGCCGCGCCACCGTCAGCGAGATGTCGATGCGGTCCAGCAGCGGGCCACTCAGGCGCCGGCGGTGCCGCGTGATGTCCAGCGCGCTGCAGCGGCAGGCGTCCCCTCCGAGCCCGCACGGGCAAGGGTTCGATGCCGCCACGAGCGTCACACGGGTCGGAAACGTCATCACGCGTTGCGCGCGGACGATCGTGACGTGGCCGTCCTCGAGCGGCTGGCGGAGCGCTTCGAGCGAGGGACGCGTGAACTCGGACAGCTCGTCCAGGAAGAGGACACCGTGATGGGCAAACGTGGCCTCTCCCGGCGTCGGCACGGCTCCGCCCCCGACGAGGCCCGACGACGAGATCGTGTGATGCGGCGCGCGGAACGGGCGCCGCTCGATGAGTCCGTGGCCGCCGTGGAGCCCGGCGATGGAATGGAGACGAGTCACCTCGATGGCCTCGTGCGGGCTCAGCGGCGGCAGCAGCGAGGGCAGCCGCCGGGCAAGCATCGTCTTGCCGGTCCCGGGCGGGCCATGGAGAAACAGGTTGTGCCCGCCTGCGGCCACCACCTCGAGGGCGCCGATGAGCCCGTTGTGGCCCCGGACGTCGCTCAGATCCGGATCTTCGGGCTCGGGAGCGCGTGGTGGCGCGTCCGGCGGCGGCTCAGCTGCACGCCGGCCGCTCAGGATCTCGATGGTGGACTGGAGGTCGTCGACACCAAGGACCTCCAGCTCCGGCACCAGCGCCGCCTCCCGTGCCCGACTGCGAGGCACGACCAACCGGGTCAGCTCCGCGCGACGCGCTCCCTCGGCGATCGCGAGGGCGCCGCGGATCGACCGCACCTCGCCGGTCAGCGACAGCTCGCCCGCGATGGCGACGCCCTCGAGTGACTCGCTGAGCAGCTCGCCCGTGGCGGCGAGGATCGCGACCGCGACGGCGAGGTCGAAGCCCGGACCCACCTTCCGCAGGTACGCCGGGGCGAGGTTCACCGTGATGCGCTCGTTGGGGAACACGTAGCCCGTGTTGACGAGCGCCGCCTGTACGCGCTCGCGTGCCTCGCGTACGGCCTTGTCGGCAAGTCCGACGACGGCGAACGACGGCAACCCGCGCCGCAGGTCGACTTCAACCCAGACGCGCCGAGCATCGACGCCATCGACGGCGAACGCGTTGACGCGTACCACGCTCATCGCGTGCCCGCGCCCTTCCGAGGCTCGACGTCGACGGCACATACGCTGCAGACGCCCATCGAGCGGCGTGCGTGGCGCGGGCGCAAGCGGAGCGCGCCCAGGTCAACGGGCCGCATCAGAACGCCCCCTCGAGGTGGTCGAGCCGGACGAGCCGCCCGCGCCCGTCGATGACCACGCCGACCGCGTCGAAGCGCATGACCTCGAAGAACGGGCGCGGGTGGACCTGGCTGAGCCAGATGCTCGCGATCCGGCGCACCTGCGTGCGCTTCTGCGCGTGCAGGCTGTCCCACGGCATCCCGCGGCCGAGCCGGACCGTCTTGACCTCGCAGAAGACGAGCACGTCGCCGTCGGCGGCGACGAGGTCGAGCTCGCCGAACCGCGTGTGGTGGTTGCGCGCGAGGATCCGCCAGCCGAGCCGCTCGAAGTGGTCGGCGGCGAGCTGCTCGCCGAGGCGGCCGAGCGACGTGCGGGCGTCGGTGGTCATGGGACCGGACGCTAGGGCCGCCCGCCGAACGGATCAGCACGCAGGTGTGCCGACTCTGTGCCGGCTTCGTACGGCTACAGCGCGAGCTGCTGGTACGCCATCGACTGGAAGCTCATGCGGTGCAGCGGCGAGACGCCGTGCTTCGCGATCGCGGCGCGGTGCTCGGGCGTCGAGTAGCCCACGTGCGTCGCGAAGTCCCAGCCCGGATAGCGCTCCTCCATCCGCACCATGAAGCGGTCGCGCGTGACCTTGGCGATCACGGAGGCGGCGGCGATCGCGGCGCTCGTGGCGTCGCCGCCCACGACCGGACGCTGCTCGAACCCCGTCGGCGGCACCGGGAACCCGTCCGACAGGCACAGGCAGCCCGGCCGGCCCACGCGCCGCAGCATGTCGCTCAGCGCGGCGAGGTTGGTCTTGTGCAGCCCGCGCGCGTCGATCCCGCGCACGCAGCGCGAGGTGACGGCGACGGCCGTCGCCACCCGGAGCACCTTGGGGTAGAGCTCCTCGCGCGCCTCGGCCGTGTGCTGCTTGGAGTCGTTGAGCGCCGACAGCGAACGCAGCTCGGAGAGCGTCAGCGACTCGTAGTCGAACAGGACGGCCGCCGCGACGAGCGGGCCGGCCAGGCAGCCGCGCCCCGCCTCGTCGGCGCCGGCCACGAAGCGCATGCCGAGCGCCCGGTCGTAGCGGAACAGCCGCGAGCCGGACGACCGCCGCCGCTTGGCGCTGCGCCGGGAGCGGGCGGTGGTTCCGCGCACCGCGACCGGCATCGCGTCAGAGGAGGCCGATCCGCTTGGGAGGCCAGTAGGTGGCAAAGGCGCCACCGATGATCCACGAGCGGGGGACCGGTCCCCAGAAGCGGCTGTCGTCAGAGGCGCCACGATTGTCGCCCATCATGAAGTAGTGGTCGGCGGGAACCCTGACCTCCCTCGGGAAGTCGCAGTCCGACCCGCCGCCGCACTCCCGGATGAACGGCTCCTCCTGCCGCTCGCCGTTGAGGATCACGTGCCCGTCCTCGATCGCGATCCGGTCGCCCGGCCCGGCCACGACGCGCTTGATGAAGTTCACGTCGGCCTTCTCGTCGGTCGGCTCGTCGCAGACCTGGCCGTCCGGCGGCGGGCCTGAGCCGCACGTGTTGTCCGTCTCGGCGCCCGTGGGCGGATGGAAGACCACGACGTCGCCCACCGACGGGTCGCTGAAGCGTGCCCCGATGCGGTTGACGAGCACGCGCTGGCCGATCTCGAGGGTCGGCACCATGGACTCCGAGGGGATCCGGTAGGGCTTGACGAGGAAGGCCTGGATGCCGAGCGCCAGCCCGAGCGCCACGGCCACGATCATGATCAGCTCCAGCAGCGAACCGCCGGCCGATGCTCCCCGCTCCGACTTACTTCTCGACATCGGAAGCCGGGGCCTCGGTGGCCTCGGCCTCCTCGGCGGCGGGCGCCTCCTCTGCCGCGGCCGCGTCGGCGAGCGCCTGCTCGTCGACCGCGCCACCGGGCACCTCGTCGTCGGCGGCCGCGGCGGCTGCCGCCTCGGCCTGCGCCGCGGGATCGTGCAGGAGCCCCGCCTCGACGACCTGCTCCGGGCCCGTGTAGCGGCGCTCGCGGACGCGGGCGCGCTTGCCGACGCGGCCGCGCAGGTAGTACAGCTTCGCGCGGCGCACGTCGCCGCGGGCGGCGACCTCGATGCGCTCGATCTTCGGCGAGTGCAGCGGGAACGTGCGCTCCACGCCGACGCCGAAGGACTGCTTGCGGACCGTGAAGGTCTCGCGCACCCCCTCGCCCTGGCGCTTGATGACCACGCCCTCGAAGACCTGCGTCCTGCGACGCGTGCCCTCGACGACCTGGAAGTGCACGCGGACCCGGTCGCCCGCCTGGAAGTTGGGAACGCGGCGCAGCTGCGCGCGCTCGAGGGTGTCGATGACGGTGCTCATGGCGAAGAAAAAGCCGCGCAGCCGAGGGGGCTGTCGCAGCGGCGGCCTATGGTAGCGAAGGTCCGCCGGATTCCTCCGGCTCGTGCCTGCGACTGCGCGCGCCGCCACGCCCGGATGTTCGCATGGTGGCCGCTCAGCAGCACGTCCGGCACGGTCCAGCCGCGCCATTCCGCCGGCCGCGTGTAGTGCGGGTACTCGGGCGCGCCGCCGAGCGCGGCGCTGAAGGACTCCTCGTGGGCGGAGTCGACGTGCCCGAGCGCGCCCGGGAGCTTGCGCAGCACGGCGTCGGCCACCACCATCGCCGCGAGCTCGCCGCCGGCGAGGACGTAGCGCCCGATCGAGATCTGGTCGGAGCAGAAGTGCTCGACGATCCGCTCGTCGAAGCCCTCGTAGCGGCCGCACAGCAGCGTCAGCTCCGGCTCGGCGGCGAGCTCCTCGACCACCCCGTCGTCGAGCAGCCGCCCGCCCGGCGTGAGCGCGACGACCCGCCGCCGCGCGCGGACCGCGACCGGGTCCTCGCCGTAGCGCGCGCGCAGCGCCGCCTCGACGACGTCGACCCGCAGCACCATCCCGGCGCCGCCGCCGAACGGCGTGTCGTCGACCTGGCCGGCCGAGAGCGGCGTGTGGGCGCGGTAGTCGAGGCACGTGAGGTCCGACCCGAGGGCGATCGCGTTCGCCACGTGGCGCTGCCCGCGGAACCAGTCGAACCACTGCGGGAAGAGCGTGAAGACGTCGATCCGCACCGGCTCACCCTTCCACGAAGCCGAGGTCGACATCGATCCGCCGCGCCGCCACGTCGACGGAGCGGATCGCGTCGCGCACCATCGGCACGAGCAGGTCGCCGCCGTCGGGCCGCGCCACCTCGAGCGCCTCGCACGAGGGCAGCGGCAGCATCCGCCGCACCTCCCCCACGCGCCGTGCGCCGTCGTACACCGCGCAGCCCTCGAGCTCGTGCGCCCAGTACTCGCCCTCCTCGAGCGGCGGCGCCTCGGCCGCCGGGATGGCGAGCGGGGCGCCGCGCAGCGCCTCGGCCGCCTCGCGCCCCGCGTGGCCGGCGAGCCGCAGGATCGGCCGCTCGGGCGTCCCCGCACGCCGCTCGATCGTCTCGAGCACGCCGCGTACGAAGATGGTGTCGCGGTCCGCGAGCAGCGCCGCGTCCGGCCGCGTGACGTGGAAGGAGCCGTCGAGCCCGTGCGGTCGCCCGACGCGCCCCGCTTCGAGCAGGGCGGGGGAGTTGCCCCGCGGGTCGTCCGGACCGCGGTCTGACCGCGAAGATGGCGTCACCTGCCTCGGCCCGAGGCCTCGTCACCGGCTTCGCCTCGCATCTGAGACCGGGCTTCGCCCTACTCCACGATGTCGACGAGCACGCGGCGGTTGTCCTTGACCGCCGCCGCCTTGACCACGGTGCGCAGCGCCTGGGCGGTACGGCCGCCGCGCCCGATCACCTGGCCGTAGTCGTCCTCGCCCACCGACAGCTCGAGCACGAGCGTGCCGTCGTCCTCCTCGAACTCCTCCACGCGCACGCGCCCGGGGTCGTCCACGAGCGAGCGTGCGAGGTATTCCAGGAACTCCCGCATGGGAGCGCGCGGCCTAGCGGCCGGTGATGCCCTGGGTCTTGAGGAGCTTGTGCACCGTCTCGGAGGGCTGGGCGCCCTTGTCGAGCCAGTAGCGGACGCGATCCTCGTCCAGGACGATGGTGGAGGGGTCGGTCTGGGCGTTGTAGCGGCCGATGGTCTCGATGACCCGGCCGTCACGCGGGGACCGGCGGTCGGCGACGACGACGCGCCACACCGGGTCCTTCTTCCCGCCGACGCGGGTGAGTCTCATGCTGACGGACATATGCGGGGCGGCAGTCTAGCGGTTGCGCATGAGCTGCCCGAGGTCGGGCATCTTGCCCGACTGGAGCCCCTTCATCATCTTGCGCATCTCGCCGAACTGCTTCACGAGCTGGTTGACCTGCTGCACCGTGGTGCCCGAGCCCTTCGCGATGCGCAGCCGCCGCGAGCCCTTGATCAGCTCCGGATGGCGCCGCTCGTACGGCGTCATCGAGTGGATGATCGCCTCGATCCGGTCGAACTCCTTCTCGTCGACCTGCATCTTGGAGAGCTGGTGGCCGGCGAGCCCGGGGATCATGCCGAGCAGCGAGGTCAGCGGCCCCATCTTGCGGATCCGCTTGAGCTGGTCGAGGAAGTCGTCGAGGCCGAACTGGTTCTTGCGCAGCTTGCGCTCCAGCTCCGCCGCCTCGTCCTCCTCGAACGAGCGCTCGGCCTTCTCGATGAACGAGAGGACGTCGCCCATGCCGAGGATCCGCTGCGCCATCCGGTCGGGGTGGAAGCGCTCGAAGTCGCCGAGCTTCTCGCCCGTGGACGCGAACAGGATCGGCTTGCCGGTGACCGCCTTGACCGAGAGCGCGGCGCCGCCGCGGGCGTCGCCGTCGAGCTTGGAGAGCACGACGCCGTCGAACTGCGCGACCTCGGCGAACTGCTCGGCGACGTTGACGGCGTCCTGACCGGTCATGGCGTCGACCACGAGCAGGACCACGTGCGGGCGCGTGACCTTGCGGATCCGCGCCAGCTCCTCCATCAGGGCCTGGTCGATGTGCAGCCGGCCGGACGTGTCGACGATCAGGACGTCCTTGCCGTCGCGCTTGGCCTGGTCGACGGCCCAGGCGGCGATGTCGACCGGGTCGCGGTCGGTGCCCTGCTCGTAGACCGTGGCGCCCGCCTGGCCGGCGACCTTGACGAGCTGCTCGACCGCCGCCGGGCGGTAGACGTCGCACGCGGCGACCGCGACGGAGGACTTGTGCTCCTCGCGCAGGTAGCGGGCGAGCTTGGCGGTCGCGGTCGTCTTGCCCGAGCCCTGGAGGCCGGCCATGAGGATCACCGTCGGCGGGCGCGGCGAGAAGGTCAGCCCGGCGGACTGGCCGCCCATCAGCGCCGTCAGCTCCTCGTTGACGATCTTGACGACCTGCTGGCCGGGGTTGAGCTGGCGCGTGACCTCGACGCCCTCGGCCCGCTCGCGGACGCTCGCGGTGAACTGCTTGACCACCTTGAAGTTGACGTCGGCCTCGAGCAGCGCGAGGCGGATCTCGCGCATCGCGGCCTTGACGTCGTCATCGGTCAGCGCACCGCGCTGACGCACGCCCGACAGCGTGCCCTGGAGCTTCTCGGCGAGGGAGTCGAACATCGGCCCCGAACGATAGACGGGAAGGGCCGACGGTCGGGGGCGCCGCGGACGCGGCGCCCCCGGATGCGCGCTAGCGGCGCATGTACGGGTCGACGTAGAGGTCGTCGATCTGCCAGGCGCCACCGGCGCCCACCGCGGTGAAGCGGAACGTGACCGGCTCGAGCCGGCCCGTGCTGAGGGCGCCCGAGGGCAGCTTCAGCGACTTGACCGGCGTCCACGACGTCCCGGCCTTCCTGTCGAGCGCGGCCTTGAACTTCTTCGTGACGCCGGACTCCTGCCACAGGACCTCGACCTGGAGCGTCGACGTGGCCAGGCCCGCGTTGCGGGCGAAGAACCGGAACGACGGATACGTCCGGTCGATGCACATCGGCGCGCTGACGGCCGAGCCGCTCACCGGCACGCCCAGCGACGTGCGATGCGCGGCGCCTCCCACATAGAAGGACTCGTTGCCGGCCACCGTCCGGGCGCCGCCGGCCAGGTTCCAGCCGGGCGTGCCCGTCTCGAAGCTGCCGCCGGGCGACAAGGTGTATAGGGCGCTGTCCTTCCACGGGAGGAAGATCTGGCTGAACTTCGGCGTGACGCAGACCGCGGGCGCGGTCGTCGTCGCCGCCGAAGCGGGCGCGGCGAGCGCGAACAGGGCGCCGGCCGCGGCCGCCATGGCTGCGAGCAGCCGGCGGGGTCGGGGAATCACATAGGGCATGGGTTTGAAACGACCTCCTTGGTGTATACGGCCGACCGCGCAACCCTGCGCGGCCCGACGAACACCGGCAGCCGGGCGGTCTACGAGAGATCCCTGGCTTTGCGTCCCCGCCTCGCGACGGGTTTGCCCTGAGCACGTGATGCGTCCCTCCCACCATCGGCTCGCCGCGACGAACCCAGAAGCGGTCCATCGCTGACTGGACGGATCGTCCAGGTTCAAGCTGCGCCGCCGGAGGCCGACAGTGGAGGTATGGGTCCGGAGCCCACGGCCATCGGGTCATCAGGGCCCGACGATGCATACGCGCCTGCGGCACGCCGCGAGCGGCTGACCGACGTCGCCGCTGCACTGTCGTTCCTCGCCATGGCCGTCATCCTCGCGGTGACGGTGCCGACCGGGCCCCTGCCGGTGGCGACCGCCGCGTGGCTCGGCGGCCTCTACTTTGTCCTGCACCAGGTCGAGTTCGACGTCGGAGAGGGCCGGACGCGGCCCGTCCAGCTCGTGCTCGTCCCCATGCTCCTGCTCCTTCCGCCGGCGCAGGTCCCGCTGATCATCGCCACCGCGCTCCTGCTCGCGCAGCTTCCCGGGATGGCCGCTCGCCGCCGCGGCGCAGACTCCCTCCTTCCGGCGCTCGCCGACGGCTGGTTCAGCGTCGGCCCGGCCCTGATCCTCGTGACCGTCGGGCTGCCCGAAGGGCTCGCGGCCGCCGCGGCCGTCCTGGCCCTCGCCGTGCTCGGCCAGATCGCCTGCGACTTCGTCAACGCCGCCGTCCGGCTGCGGTTCGGGCTCGGTATCGGGGTGCGCGACGAGCTCGCCGGGTTCGCCTGGGTCTACCTGGTGGACGTCCTGCTGACGCCCGCGGCCCTGCTGGCCGCCCTCGTGGGGCGCGACGCGCCGCTCGCGGTGGCCGCCGTGCTGCCGCTCGGCGCGCTCCTCGCGGTGTTCGCGCGCGAGCGCCGGGGACGCATCGAGACGGCCCTGGAGCTGAACCGCCTCGTCACGGAGAGCGAGCAGCGCCTGCAGTCGATCGTCCAGAACTCCTCCGACCTGATCACCATCGTGTCGCGCGACGGAACCATCCAGAAGGTCACCGGGGCGGTCGGCGGCGTCTTCGGCGAGGACCCTGACCGGGCCGTCGGCACCTCGCTGCACGAGCGCGTCCATCCCGATGACGCCGCGCTGCTGCGCGCCTTCCTCGACCGCGTGGCGACCGAGGGGCCCCGGAACGCACAGGCACTCGACTGGCGCATACGACGCTTCGACGGGGGCTACCGCTATGTCGAGACCATGGCGACCAATCTGCTCGGCGACGAGCGGCTGGAGGGCATCGTCCTCACCGCGCGCGACGTCGACGACCGCAAGGCGTTCGAGGAGCAGCTGCGCCACCGTGCGTTCCACGACCCGCTCACGCAGCTCGCGAACCGCGGACTCTTCTACGACCGGATCGAGCACGCGCTCTCGTCGCAGGCGCGCCATGAGCACCGGGTGGCCGTGCTGTTCGTCGACCTCGACGACTTCAAGGTCGTCAATGACGAGCTCGGCCACGGCGTCGGCGACGAGCTGCTCGTCGGCGTCGCGCAGCGGCTGCGCAGCTGCCTGCGCTCGGCCGACACGGCGGCGCGGCTCGGCGGCGACGAGTTCGGCGTCCTCGTGGAGGGCGTCTCGGGCACGAACGAGCCGGTGCAGGCGGCCGAGCGGATCCTCGCCGCCTTCGCCGAGCCGTTCGTGGTGCACGGCGAGCGGATCGAGGTCTCGCTGAGCATCGGCCTCACCGTGAGCCGTCCGGGCGATCCGAACGTCGACGAGCTGTTGCGCCAGGCCGACCTTGCGATGTACGAGGCCAAGGGCCACGGCAAGGGACGCTGGGAGCTCTACGACGAGGAGCTGCAACGCAGCTCGGCGTGGTCGACGACTGGGGAGGAGCCCGACAGGGCGACGTGGTTCCAGCGCGGCGCGGAGCAGCGCGAGGCCATCCTCTCGCTGCTGCGCCGCCCCGGCGCCGCCACCGTGGTCTTCCAGCCCGTGCTCGACCTGCGCACCGGGCTCGTATCGGGCTACGAGGCGCTCGCCCGCTTCGTCGCGCCGGAGACGCGGCCGCCGAACGCCTGGTTCGCGCAGGCCCACCGCTGCGGCCTCGGGTTCGAGCTCGAGGCGCTGGCGCTCGCCACGGCGCTCGCCGCCCCCGGCCGCCCGGCCGGGGCCTACCTGACGCTGAACCTCAGCCCGTCCGCCCTCACCTCCGAGCCGGTGCAGGCCGTCCTCCCCGCGCGGCTCGACGGGCTGATCATCGAGATCACGGAGAACGAGCTGCTGACGGACGACCCGGGGTTCATGGCCGCGCTGGCCGACGTCCGTGACCGCGGCGGCCGCGTCGCCGTGGACGACGCGGGCGCCGGCTACGCCGGGCTCAAGCACGTGATGCGCCTGGCGCCCGACCTGATCAAGCTCGACCGCTCGCTCGTCACGGGCGTGCACCGCGACCCGGCGCGCGCGGCGCTGATCTCCTCGTTCGTCCGCTTCGCACGCGACAGCGACGCGACCGTGTGCGCCGAGGGCATCGAAACGCTCGAGGAGCTGACGCGGCTCGCCGACCTGGACGTCACGTACGGCCAGGGCTACGTCATCGCCCGCCCCGCCCCCGACTGGCCGGCGGCGGCGCCCGAAGCGGCCGCGGCCTGCGCCAGCTCGTTCACCGTCAGCCTCGCAGGCCGGGCCGACGCCGCGACGGGCGACGTCCGCGAGCACGCGCTCGAGGAGATCGTCGTACAGGTCTCGGGCGCCACGGAGCACGCGGAGCTCGCGGCCGCCCGCGGGCTGATCGCCGCCGAGCTGCGCGCCGACCAGGTGACGCTCCTGCGCCGGGAGCGGGGCTCGGACGAGCTCCACGCCGTCCGCACCGGCCGGTCGGCCGGCCCCGTCATCCCCGGATCCTCGCTGCTGAGCACCCTGCGCGAGGGCCGGCTCGAGCAGGTGCTCGCCACCGACCCGCTCGCGGACCAGCGCGAGATCGCGATACTCGCCGCGCTCGGCTTCCGCTCCGTCCTGCGCCTCCCGCTGACCTGCGAGGACCGCGTGGTCGGCGTGCTCGAGGTCCACAGTCGCAGCGACCGGCCCTGGAGCCGCTTCGAGATCCGCCGGGCGCGGATCATCGCCCACCAGCTCGGCGCGGCGCTCGAGCGGATCGAGCGCCGCACGGCGGGCCTCTACTCCCGGTAGGCCGTCCCGGGTCCCGGAGCGTCCGGTTCGCCCGGCGACGGGGCCGCTGAGGGCGGCCCCTGCGGTGACTCGCCGAGCTCCGGGGGCCGGCCCCCCAGGGGCCGCGTGGCGTTCTCGGCGGCCTCCGCGGCCTCCCGTGCCGCCCGCGCGGCCGCCTCGGTGTCGGCGGCGGCCGCCCGCGCCGCCTCGTCGGCCGCGCTGTCGGACCGTGGCCGCGGCTTGCGCTCGTCGCCCTCGCGCGAGGGCGGCGGGGGAGCGAGCGCCCCGCTGATGTGCCCGAGCGCCTGCGAGAAGTCCGACGGGATCACGAAGACCTTGTTGGCGGAGCCCTGCGCCAGCGAGGGCAGCATCTGCAGGTACTGGTAGGAGAGCAGCATCTGGTCGGGCTGGCCGTCGTGGATCGCCTGGAACACGGTGTCGATCGCCTTGGACTCGCCCTCGGCCCGCAGGATGGCCGCGGTCCGCGCGCCCTCGGCCTTGAGCACCGCCGCCTGCTTCTCGCCCTCGGCCGTGAGGATCTGCGACTGCTTCGTGCCCTCGGCCGTGAGGATCGCGGCGCGCCGGTCGCGCTCGGCGCGCATCTGCTTCTCCATCGCCTCCTGCACCGTGCGCGGCGGCTCGACCGACTTCAGCTCGACGCGGTTGACGCGGATGCCCCACTTGCCCGTCGCCTCGTCGAGCACGACGCGCAGCTGCGAGTTGATGTTGTCGCGCGAGGTGAGCGTCTCCTCCAGCGTGAGCCCGCCGATCACGTTGCGCAGCGTCGTCACGGTGAGCTGCTCGATCGCCTGCAGCGGGTTGGCGATCTCGTACGTCGCGGCCTTCGGGTCGGTGACGGTGAAGTAGATCACCGTGTCGATCCCCACCACCAGGTTGTCCTCGGTGATCACGGGCTGGGGCGGGAACGCGACCACCTGCTCGCGCAGATCGATCAGCGGCTTGACGCGGTCGATGAACGGCACGATCAGCGTGAGCCCGGCGTCCAGGGTGCGCGTGTAGCGACCGAGTCGCTCCACCACACCCGCGCGGGCCTGCGGCACGATGCGCACGCCCGCCATGGCCACGAACAGCACGAACAGCGCCAGCACGATGAGTGCGATGGCTCCGGCAGTCATTCGGGTTCCTTCCTCCTACTCAATCCTCGGTCACGAGCGCCGTCGCGCCCCGGATCTCGACCACGTGGACGCGGGCGCCGGCCTCGTAGGTCTCGTCGTCCATGTACGCCCGCGCGGTCCATACCTCGCCGTCGATCTTCACGGTGCCGACGCCCTCCTGGTTCACGATCCGCTCCACCACCGTGGCCGGCCGGCCGACGAGCGCCGCCGTGCCGGTCCGCAGCGAGGGCGGCATCTTGCGGTGCGACCGGGCGAGCGGCCGGAGCGCGGCGAGCAGGATCACCGAGATGACCAGGAAGACGGCGAGCGAGCCGACGAACGGCATGCCCGCGGCGCTCACCACGGCGGCCACCGCGGCGC
Organism: uncultured Solirubrobacteraceae bacterium; assembly: GCA_963827335.1. GTDB lineage: Bacteria > Actinomycetota > Thermoleophilia > Solirubrobacterales > Solirubrobacteraceae > DASQMT01. The sequence goes on along the minus strand of CAWHAP010000010.1, from coordinate 316,992 downwards.
CGCCGGCGAACGGGGCCAGGAAGAACCCGAGGGTCGCGATCTCCCCCAAGCCGAAGACGACCGCGAGAATGAGCCAGAGCAGCCAATCTTCCATCTGGTGATTGTATCTCCCGGAGCACAGCCGGGAGGCCGCTTGCGCAGCGATCCCGAGCCGAAGACACGGACTCGCCGGACGGCGAGCACCGGAGCCGTCTCACGTCGCGAGAACACCCTCCAAGGTAAGGATCCGTCTCAGGATGGCGATCGACGAGGCGTACGTCGAGTCCATCCCGTAGTAGCTCAGCCCGCGCGCGCCGAGCGTGCGCGCCTGGGTGTACGGCGTGTCCGAGGCGTAGTGGATGATCCCGAAGTCGATCGGGAGCTTGGAGAAGTTGACCGCCTCGCCCGTCGGATAGCGGTCGACGTCGGAGATCTCGTACACCGCGTTGCAGTACGGCCCCGCCTCCATCTCCACCACCGTGAAGGCCTCGCGGTAGTAGAAGTCGAGGTACTCGCGGTTCTGCAGGAACGTCGACTTGACGGTCACCGCGCGCTGGTTGTCCAGTCCGGAGCCGAACATGAGGTAGGGCGCGATGTCGTTGACCGAGAACGCGTTGTCGAGCCAGTACGTCGAGCCCGAGTGCTCGTCGTGGATGACCGACGAGATCATCACGTCGCCGACGTCGGCGTTCAGCGTGGCCGCCTTGCCGAGCACGTAGACGCCGCGCAGCGTGTCGTGCGCCTCGGTGATCTCGCGCAGGATGTTGTAGGCGGCGAGGCCGAGCGGGTACTCGATGTTGACGATCACGGCGGGGTTGCGCGCGAGCTTGCCGGCGTCGACGTCGCCCAGCCGGGGATCCAGCCAGGCGGGATTGAGCGAGTCGAGCGCGATGACCTGCGAGGACACGCGCAGCGCCGTGCGCGAGGAGATGTGCGTGATCCCGACCGCCCGCTCCTCCTCCGAGCGCAGCTCGCGGCCGGCGGCCGACTGCGCCTCGAAGAAGTCGCGCGCCGAGAAGTAGAGGAAGTTCTCCCAGGAGCCGTCCGTGCGCCCGTCGCGGAACAGCGCCAGCTCGGCGCGCAGGTCCTCGGGGCCGTCGCGCTCGACCCACGCGGTGACCTCGTCCTCGCGCCGGCGCGCGGTGCCCGAGAGGAGGTTGACCATCGAGTGCGGGTTGGACGAGACGAAGTACATCGGGCGGTCGTCGAGCGCGCGCTCGGCCATCGCGCCGCGGACCGGGGCCCACCAGCGCCGCGTCATGCGCGCGTAGCCGACCGACGAGCCGCCGAGCATGCGGACGCGCAGGTTCAGGCGCTGCGACGCCATCTGCTGGAGCCGCGGCACGTACTCCCGGCCCCAGGCCTCCGAGAGCTGGAGCCAGTCGTCCTCGGTGCCGCCGAGGACCGCCGCGCAGTCGGCGGGCTCGGGCGCCTCGCCCTCCGGCGGCCAGTCGGCGGAGCGCAGCCGCAGGCGCAGCTTGTTCCACTCGATCTGGTAGGCGACCAGCGTCGGGATCAGGTCGTCGAGGTCGGAGGCCGACGCGAGCAGCACCGCCATCGTGCCCTGCTCGTCGTGGTACCAGCGGCGCCGCCGGGCCGGCGCCTCCAGCGCCGTCCAGTCGTCGAGCGGGCCGATCCCCTGCCGGGCGAAGACCTCCGCCTCCTGGCCCATCACGATGACGCGCGCGGCGGCGACCTCGTCGGGCAGGCGCCGGATCGCGTAGAGGAACGCCCCGAGGTCGAGCTCCTCCGAGCCGGCCAGCGCGTGCAGGCTCGACGTCATCGAGCGGTGCGACGGCTCCAGCACGCGCAGCAGCGTCTCGCCGCTCGAGCGCAGCAGCGTCGTGTACGTGCGGTGGTAGAGCTCGACCTCGTCGGAGACCTGCTGCGCGGTGCGCGCCAGCTGGCTGCCGGTCGGGGGCGGGTTGGTGACGCGCAGGCGCGGGACGGCCATCGAGAGGAGCCTAGACGGCGCTAGTGGCGCTCGTAGGGGATGCCGTCGGCCGCCGGCGGGCGCGAGCGGCCGACCAGCCCCGCCACGGCGATCAGCGTGAGCACGTACGGGAGCGCCTGGAACAGCACCGCGGTCGTCGGCGAGAAGACCGGCAGCCGCTGGGCGAGCGCGCTGGAGAAGCCGAACAGGAGCGCCGCGGCGAGCGCGCCGCCCGGCTTCCACTTGCCGAAGATGACGGCGGCGAGGCCGATGAAGCCCTTGCCCAGCGTCATGTTCTGGCTGAAGGAGTGGACGAAGCCGATCGACAGGAACACGCCGCCGAGCGCCGCGAGCGAGCCCGAGGCGACCACCGCGTAGTAGCGCACGCGGATCGGCGAGATGCCGGCCGTGTCGGCGGCGAGCGGGTTCTCCCCCACGGATCGCAGCCGCAGTCCACGCGGGGTGCGGAACAGGAAGATCGACAGGAGCGCGACGCTGATCAGCCCGAGCCAGATCATCAGGTTGAGCTGCTCGAGCGCATCGCCGAGGAACGGGATCCAGCCGATCGGCAGGTGCACGTCGGGGATCTGCGGCAGGTCGTCGGGCGTGCCCTGGTCGCCGTAGACCTTCACGTACAGGAAGCCGGTGATGCCGAGCGCGAGGAAGTTGATCGCCGTGCCCGAGACGATCTGGTCGGCGCGCAGCGTGACGGCGAAGATCGCGTGGATCAGGCCCATGACGCCGCCGGCGGCGAGGCCGATCAGGATGCCGCCGAGCCAGGTGCCGGTGATGTCGGCGCCCCACGCCCCGAAGAACGCGCCGGTCAGCATCATGCCCTCGAGCCCGATGTTGACCACGCCGGAGCGCTCGGAGACGACGCCGCCCAGCGCCGCGAACGTCAGCGGCGTCGCGTAGCGCAGCGCGGCGGCCAGCAGCGCGGACCAGACGACGACGCGCTCGAGGTTGGTGACGCCGGATGCGACCGCCCCGTAGGCGCCCGCGGCGCCGGCCACGCAGGCGACGACCGCGCCCCAGCCCACGCGCTTCTCGCCCTGCGCGATCGCGTAGGCGCCGAGCCCGAGGCCGATCGCGGCGAGCAGGAACGACGGCAGCACCGACCGCACCAGCACCGGCGGCAGCGTCATGTAGAACGCGATCACGCCGAGCGCGATGCCGGCCCAGCCGATCCAGGCCTCGCGCGACACGCGCGCGAGTCGCTCGCGCAGCCGCGACCGCGGTGCGCCCCCTGCGCCGCCGGCCTCGCCCGCGCCGCGCTGCTCGGAGATCGCGCTCATCCGCCGCTCATGACCTCGGGCTTGGGCATCGGCTTCTTGCGTGGTCGCCAGCGCCCGCGCGTGAGCGCCGTGACGAGCACGGGCGCCGACACGAACAGGACGATCAGGCCCTGGATGATGTAGGTCAGGTTCGTCGCGAGCTCCGGCTGGAAGATCGACGGATCCAGGTTCCGCACCGACGTGCCGTTCAGCAGCGCGCCGAACAGGAGCGCCGCGACGACCGTGCCCCCGGCGGTGTTGCGCCCGAGCAGGGCGACGGCGATGCCGAAGAACCCGACGTTCGACACGAAGATGTCGTTCGTCGCGATCCGGAACTGCCAGCCGAGCACGTCGATCGCCCCGGCCAGCCCGGCGAAGACCCCGCAGATCACCATGACCTTGACGTAGTTGCGCGCGGCGCTGATGCCGCCGTACTCGGCGGCGTCCGGGTTGAAGCCCACGGCGCGCACCTCGTAGCCGGTCACCGACCGGTTGAGCAGGAACCAGAACAGGACCGTGACCGCGAGGACGATGAAGATGCCGATGTGCAGGCCCTGCAGCTCCGGGTCGCCCCAGAACACCGGCAGCCGCGCGCTCTCCAGGACGTCGTTCGAGACCGGGATCGAGCTCGACGCCTCGTCCGAGCTGTGCAGCGGCCCGCCGACGCCGAACAGGTACGCGCCGATGTAGATCGCCGTGTAGTTGAGCATGATCGTCGAGATCACCTCGTTCGCGCCCGTCGTGGCCTTGAGCAGACCGGCGATCCCCGCCCACAGGCCGCCGATCACGCAGCCTGCGAGGATCGCCACCAGCACGTGGACGAAGGCGGGCAGGCCGTCGAGCGACGAGCCGACGTACACCGACGCGAAGCCCCCCATGAGGTACTGGCCCTGGCCGCCGATGTTGAACATGCCGGCGCGGAACGCGAAGGCCACGGCCAGGCCGGTGAGGATCAGCGGGCCGGTGAGGATCAGCGTCTGCTGCAGGTTCAGCGCCGCGATCGTCCGGTCGTCGCCCGACACCCACGGGAACACCCAGTTCAGGCCGGAGCCCTCGAAGATCGCCCGGTAGGTGCTGATCGGGTTCGCCCCGGCGGCGAGCACGACGAGCCCGCCGACGAAGAAGGCCAGCGCCGCGGTGACGATCGGCACGAGGACGCCGCCGCCGCGCATGAAGCCCGACAACCGCGACGCGACCGTGACGGTGCCGCCGCCCTCGCCGACCGGCGCCGGGTCGCTCATGCGGCGGCGCCCCCGACGCTGCCGCCGAGCATGGCGACGCCGAGCTCCTCGTCGGTGGCGTCCGGCGACAGCTCCGCCACGATCCGGCCCTCGTAGATGACGAGCACGCGGTCGCTGAGCGAGCGGATCTCCTCCAGCTCGAGCGACACGAGCAGCACGCCGCGACCGGCGTCGCGCTGCTCGAGCAGCTGCTTGTGGACGAACTCGATCGCGCCGACGTCGAGCCCGCGCGTGGGCTGGGCTGCGACCGTCACCTGGGGATCCTCGGCCAGCTCGCGCGCGATCACGCACTTCTGCTGGTTGCCGCCCGAGAGCGAGCTCGCGAGCGTCTCTGGCCGGCCGCCGCGGACGTCGTACTCCTCGAGCAGCGGACGCGCCTGCTGCTCCATCCGTTTCGGCGAGAGCAGCCCCATGCGGCTGATCGGCGCGCGCCGGTACTCGCGCAGCGCGAGGTTCTCGGAGAGCGTGAAGTCGAGGATCAGGCCGCGCCGGTGGCGGTCCTCGGCGATGTGGCCGACGCCGGCGGCGAGCGCGCCGCGCACGCCGGTGCCGGTGATGTCGCGCCCGCCCACGCGGACGTGGCCGGCGCGCGGCACGCGCAGGCCGGTGATCGCCTCCACCAGCTCGGACTGGCCGTTGCCGTCGACGCCCGCGACGCCGACGATCTCCCCTGCGCGGACCTGGAGCGACAGCCCTCGCAGGACGGGCACGCCGCGCTCGTCCTCGGCCTCGAGGCCGTCGACCTCGAGGATCGGATCCTGCGGCGTGGCCGCCTCCTTCTCCACGCGGAAGAGGACGTCGCGGCCGACCATCAGCTTCGCCAGGCTCGCCTCGGTCGCCCCCTCGGTGCTGACGGTGTCGATCTTCCTGCCGCGCCGCAGGACGGTGACGCGGTCGGCGATCTCGAGCACCTCGCGCAGCTTGTGGGAGATGAAGATGACCGAGACGCCCTCGGCGGTGAGCGCGCGCAGGACCTTGAAGAGCTCCGCGGTCTCCTGCGCCGTGAGGACCGCGGTCGGCTCGTCGAGGATCAGCACCTCGGCGCCCCGGTGCAGGACGCGCAGGATCTCCACGCGCTGCTGCTGGCCGACGCCGATGTCCTCCACGAGCGCCCGCGGGTCGACGACGAGGCCGAAGCGCTTCGACAGGTCGCGCACCCGCTCCTCGGCGGCGTCGCGGTCGAGCATCACGCCCTTGCGGGGCTCGGACGCGAGCACCACGTTCTCGGCCACCGTCATGACCGGGATGAGCATGAAGTGCTGGTGCACCATGCCGATGCGCAGCCCGATCGCCTCGCGCGGCGAGCCGATGCGCACCGGCTCGCCGCGAAGGAGGATCTCGCCCTCGTCGGGCTGCAGCAGCCCGTAGAGGACGTTCATGAGCGTGGATTTCCCCGCGCCGTTCTCCCCGAGCAGGGCGTGCACCTCACCGCGACGGAGGTCGAAGTCGACCGCGTCGTTGGCGGTGAGCGCGCCGAAGCGCTTGGTGACGCCCTTCAGCTCGAGGGCGAGCGGGGTGCTGTGATCGGTCAGGTCACGGCACCTCGGCCGGGATGTCGGCCAGCTCGCCGGACTTGATCTTCTCCTGCTGCGCGTCGACCTGCTCGGCGTACTTCTTGCCCTCGGCGTTCGTCTTGCCGTAGCCCACGCCGCCGGAGGCGACGTCGAACACGTTGTCCGTGCCGGCCTTGAACGCGTCGTCCTGGACCTCCTGGACGGTGGCGAACACCGCCGCGTCGATGTTCTTGAGCGCGGAGGTCATGACGTAGTCGCCCAGGTAGGCCTGGTCGGCGTCGACGCCGATGCCCTGCTTGCTCTTCTCCTTCGCCGCGTCGAGCGCGCCGAGGCCGCACTGGCCGGCGACCTGGAACACGACCTGCGAGCCCTCGGCGATCTGGTTGAGGGCGAGCTCCTTGCACTTCGCCTGGTCGACGAAGTCCTCCGAGTACGCGTTCAGCGTCTTGATGTCCGGGTTCGCGTCCTTCGCGCCCTTCTGGAAGCCGGCGATGTAGGCGTCCACCGGCGGGATCTTCAGGCCCCCGACGCTCGACACGACCTGGTCGCCGCCCGCGTCCTTCGCGTACAGGCCGGCCATGTAGCCGACCAGGTAGCCCGCCTCGTTCTCCTTGAAGAGAATGCCCTCGACGTTCTTCGGCTTGGACTTCATCGCCGCCTGCGACGAGTCGATGATCGCGAAGTTCGTCTCCGGGAACGCGCCCGCGACCTTCTCCGTGGCCTCGGCCATCAGGAAGCCGACCGCGATCACGAGGTCGAACTTCTGGCGGGCGAGCGACGTCAGGTTCGGCACGTAGTCCGCGTTGGACTTCGACGTGACCGCGCGGATCTCGATCCCCAGCTCGGACTCGGCCCGCTTGAGGCCCTCGTAGGCCGACTGGTTGAACGAGCGGTCGTTGAGGCCGCCGATGTCGGTGACCATGCCGACCTTGATCTTCTTCGCCGGCTCGGCGGTCGCCGCAGCGTCGTCCGAGCCCGAGCTCGGCTCCTCGTCGTCACCGCACGCCGCCACCGTCCCCATGCAGAGCGCGCACAGCGCGATCAGGAACATGCGCAGAAGCTTTGAATTCACCGGAATCCATCCCCCATTTACTCGATTTTGCACCCCGCTCCAGGCGCGTCAGCCTAATGGAACGGACGGCGGCTCATTGCTGAATTCGCGCTAAGAGCGCCGATCGGAGCGCCTCGGGTGCGAACGCCGCCTCGATCGCGGTCCGGGTGACGCCGCGGAGGGCGTCGTCGTCCAGTCCCCACGCGCGGCGGGCGACGTCGTACTCGCCCCCGATCGTGGCCTGCCAGTAGGGCGGGTCGTCCGAGCCCAGGGTGACGCGCACCCCCGCGTCGCGCAGCACGGGGAACGGGTGCGAGGCGTAGTCGGGATACGCGCCGAGGACCACGTTCGACGTCGGGCAGACCTCGAGCACCGTGCCGCGGTCGGCGAGCTCGCGCACCAGCTCGGGGTCCTCCGCCGCGCGCACCCCGTGGCCCAGGCGCGTGACCGGACCGGGCAGCGCGAGGGCGCCGCGCACGGACTCCGGGCCGGCCCACTCGCCGGCATGGCACGCGAGCCCCAGACCGCCGGCGGCCGCGATCTCGTAGGCGCGCGCGAACGGCTCGGGCGGGAACCCGGCCTCGTCGCCGGCGAGGCCGAAGCCCGTCACGTAGGGATGCGGATCGGCCGTCGCGATCCCGGCCACCCACTCGGCCCGCTCGGTCCCGAAGTTGCGCACCGCGGTCACCAGGATGCGGCTCTCGATGCCGCTCCTGTCGCGCGCGTCGTCGATCCCCTGGCTGACGCCCGCCAGCATGTCCGCGTACGGCAGGCCGGCCTGGTCGGCATGGTCGGGCGACACCGTGACCTCGACGTAGACGGCGCCCTCGGCGGCGCACGCCCGCAGGTACTCGAACGTGATGTCGCAGTAGTCCTCGGCGGTGCGGATCACGGTCACCGCGCGGTCGAACGTCGCCAGGAAGTCGATGAACCCGCTCCACACGTAGCGGTCGCCCTCGAGCGTGTCCGGCGGGATCTCGATGCCGTTGCGCCGCCCGAGCCGGCGGATCAGGTCGGGCGACGCGGTCGCCTCGAGGTGGACGTGCAGCTCCGCGAGCGGGACGGTCATGCCACGGCCTCGACGAGCGGCGGGAGCGCGGCGGGGGCGTCGCCGACGGCGAAGGCGGCCCGGATCCGGCCGGCCGCGCGCTCGGCCGCAGATGCGTCGTGCGCATGGACGACGGCCAGCGGCCGGCCGCCCGGCCCGACCTCCTCGCCCAGCCCGGCCACGTCGACGAGCCCCACGGCGTGGTCGATCGCGCCGTCCTCGCGCAGCCGTCCGCCGCCCAGCTCGAGCACGGCGACGCCGAGCTCGCGCACGGCGATCGCGGCGACGCGGCCCGTGGCCTCGGGGAGGACCTCGAGCACGTGCGGGGCGCGCGGCAGGTGGCGGTCGGGATCGTCGAGCAGGTCGGAAGGCCCGCCGAGGGCGGCGCACATGCGGGCGAAGCGCTCGGCGGCCGCGCCGGAGGTCAGCGCCTCCGTCGCCGCGGCACGGGCGCTGTCGTCGTCGGCGTGGAGCCCGCCGAGCCGCAGCAGCGTCGCGCAGAGGGCGAGCGTGACCTCGACCAGGCGCGGCTCGGCGGTGCGCGGGTGCGTCAGCACGCCGAGCGACTCGCGCACCTCGACGGCGTTGCCCGCGGTGCGGCCGAGGACCTGGTCCATGTCGGTCAGCAGCGCCTCGCAGGCCAGGTCGTTGCCGCGCGCGACGGCGACGATCGCGCGGGCCAGCTCGGCGCTCTTCTCCCGGCTCGGCATGAACGCGCCGGAGCCGGCCTTGACGTCCATCACGAGCGCGTCGAGGCCGGCGGCGAGCTTCTTCGAGAGGATCGAGCCGACGATGAGCGGGATCGACTCGACCGTGGCGGTCGCGTCGCGCAGCGCGTAGAAGCGGCGGTCCGCCGGCGCGAGCTCGGGCGTCTGGCCGATGATCGCGCAGCCCGCCTCGCCCACCACCGCGCGCAGCAGGTCCAGGCCCGGCGCCGTCTGGTAGCCGGGGATCGCGTCGAGCTTGTCGAGCGTGCCGCCCGTGTGCCCCAGCCCGCGGCCGGAGATCATCGGCACGAGCCCGCCGCAGGCCGCGACGACCGGGGCGAGGATCAGCGAGACCTTGTCGCCGACGCCGCCGGTCGAGTGCTTGTCGACGACCGGCCCGGCGTCCCACTCGAGCACGGTGCCCGAGCGCGTCATGGCGCCGGTCAGCGCGACCCGCTCGCGGTCGGTCAGGTCGCGGAAGAACACCGCCATGGCGAACGCGGCGATCTGGCCGTCGGAGAGGCCGCCGTCGGCGATCCCGCCGGCGAGGAACGCGATCTCCTCGTCGCTCAGCTCGCCGCCGTCGCGCTTGCGGCGGATCAGCTCCTGGGGGATCACCTTCGTTCTCCTCGGGATCGCCGACGAAGTCGGGAAGCGATCCACGTCATTCGAGATCCTCCGCAAAGCGCTCGATCAGCGGGCCGAGGCGCGCGGCGCCCTCCTTGGCCACGCGCAGCGTCTGCTCATGGCTGAGCTCCTCGCCGCCCATGCCCTCGGCGAGGTTCGTCACCGCGGAGACGGCCGCCACGCGCAGGCCGGCGTGGCGGGCGGCGATCACCTCGGGCACCGTGCTCATGCCGACGAGGTCGGCGCCGAGCGTGCGGAACGCGCGGATCTCGGCCGGGGTCTCGAACGCGGGACCGGAGACGGCGAGGTAGACGCCGTCGTGGAGCGGGGTGCCCAGCGCGTCGGCCGCGGCGTGCAGGCGCGCGCGCAGCTCCGGGTCGTAGGCGTCGCGGAGGCTGGGGAAGCGCGGCCCGGCGGCCTCGTCGTTCGGCCCGACCAGCGGGTTGAAGCCCATCAGGTTGATGTGGTCGCTGAGGCACACGAGGCTGCCCGGCCCGGCCTCGGGACGCAGCGAGCCGGCGGCGTTCGTGAGCACGAGCGTGTCGGCGCCGAGCGCCTTGAGCGTGCGGATCGGCGTGGTGATGGCGTCGCCCGCGATCCCCTCGTAGACGTGCCAGCGGCCGGAGAAGATGGCCACGGGCGTCCCGGACAGCTCGCCGAGGACGAGCGCGCCGGCGTGGCCGGCGAGGCCGCCCGCGTGGAAGCCGGGCAGCTCGCCGTACGGGATCTCGACGCGGTCCTCGAGGCGGTCGGCCAGCTCGCCCAGGCCCGACCCCAGCATCAGGCCGAGCCGCGGCGAGAAGCCGCGCGAGCGGCCCGCGATGACGTCGGCCGCCCCGCTCACGCCGCGAGGTGCTCCGGGCCGAAGGAGAGCGGCAGCAGCTCGCCCAGCGAGGTCGTGCGGCGCACGCGTTCGAGGTCGACGAGGTGGATCGGGGCGTCGTCGCTCGTGAACTCGCGCAGGCGCTGGCGGCAGCCGCCGCACGGCGTGCACAGCTCGCGGCTGGGGGCGGCGACGACGACCTCGGCGACGCGCCCGCCGCCGCCGGCCACGAGCGCGCCGATCGCCGACGCCTCCGCGCACTGCCCCTGCGGATAGGCGGCGTTCTCGACGTTCGCGCCGGCGTAGCGGCGGCCGTCGGTCGTGCGGAGCGCGGCCCCGACGGGGAAGTGGGAGTAGGGCGCGTAGGCGCGGCCGGCGGCCTCGCGCGCCAGCGCGACCAGCTCGGGATCGGGCGTCGCGCCCATGGGGACCGCATCGGCGTAGGAGCCCTCGCGCAGCGCCTCGTCGCGGATCTCCAGCACCGTGCGCAGCTCCGCGATCTGGCGCCGCTCGCGCGTCAGGTCGGAGCCCGCGTCGGCGACCGCCTCGAGCTCGAGGAACGTCCCGAGGCCCTCGACCTCGTCGAGGTGGATGCGGACGGTCTCCCACAGCAGCAGCCGGCGCCGCTTGACCACCTCGGCGCGCACGCCGCTCGCCGCGGACAGGGCCGCGCGCAGCGCGCCGGGGTCGGGCACGGGCACGAGCCGGTAGCTCGAGACCCGCTCGGCGGCGTCGTCGGGCCGCTCGTAGGCGATCAGCGTCGCCCCGCCGGGCTCCTCCTCGCGCAGCTTCAGCCGGCCCGCGGACACGGCGAAGTAGGTGTCGCGCTGGTGCAGGAGGCCGCGGTCCTCGGCCCCGGCGGCGAGCGCGCGCTCGAGTGTGCGGGCGGGATCCGGGTCCACGGCCTTGAGCTCGACGTTGCGGGCTGGCTCCACCCGCGTGACCCTATCTCAGCGCCGCGCAGCGCTCCGCCGCGGGCGCACGGCGCCGCGCGCCGGCCGCGACGGCGAGCGCGGCCGCGGCCGCCACGGCGGCGGCGATCAGGAACCCGAGCTCGTAGCCCGCGACCTGCGCTCCCGGCCCGCCGCCGAGCGCGTCGGTGCGCGCCGCCGCGAGCGGCACGACCACCGCGAGGCCGAGCGCGGTGCCGACCTGGGCGCTCGTCGTGAGCAGGCCCGACGAGAGCCCCTGGTCGGGCCCGTCCAGCGCGGCCGTGCCGAGCGCGGTCGAGGCGACGGAGGCGATGCCGAGGCCCGCGCCGAGCAGCACGAACCCGGCCCCGAGCGACGGCAGCGCCGGTGCGCCGGGGGCGATCGCGAGGAGGGCCGCCGCGCCGGCGGCCACCGCCGCCAGCCCGGCCGCCATGGCCCGCGTCTCCCCCAGCGCTCCCGCGATCCGGGGCCCGGCGAGCGAGCCGGCCACGACGGCGAGGTTGAACGGCGGGAACAGCAGGCCGGCCGCGAGCGGCGCCAGGCCGAGCACGTCCTGGGCGTAGAGGGTGCAGAGCAGCATCGGCGGCGTCGTGACCGCGGTGAGCACGGCGGCGACGACGTTGGGCGCCGCCACGCCGCGCCGGCGCAGCGCACGGCCGAAGAGCGGATCCGGCGCCCGCGACTCGACGAGCACGAGCGCGGCCGCCAGGACGGCCGTCGCCGCCAGCGCGCACAGCGTCGCGGTCGCCCCCGGCCCCTGCTCCCCGGCGAGCGTGAGCGCGAGCACGAGCGCGGCGAGGGCCGCGGTGGCGAGCGCTGCACCGGCGACGTCCGCGCGGTCCGCACGCTCCGCCCGGCTCTCGGTCAGGACGCGCGGCGCGAGCGCCGCCGCGGCGGCGCACACGGGGACGTTGACGAGGAACACCCAGCGCCAGTCGAGCAGCCCGCTCAGCAGACCGCCGAGGACCCATCCGCTCGCGCCGCCGCCCGCGGCGGCGGCCGTCCACCAGCCGAGCGCGCGGACGCGGTCGGGTCCGCCGGGCCGCGCGGCGGTGAGCAGGGCGAGCGCCGCGGGCGCGACGAGCGCGGCGCCGAGGCCCTGGACCGCGCGGCCGGCGAGCAGGGTCGCGCCGCTCGGCGCGAGCCCGCAGCCGAGCGAGCCGGCCACGAACACCACGAGGCCCCAGGCGAAGACGCGCCGCCGCCCGACCCGGTCGGCCAGCCGCCCGCAGGCCAGCAGGCAGCCGCCGAAGACCACGGTGTAGGCGGTGATCACCCAGCCCAGCGCCGAGGGGGCGAGCCCGAGGTCGGCCTGCATCGCGGGCAGCGCGATGGCGACGATCGTCGCGTCGAGGACGATCACGAACTGGGCGGTGCAGAGGAGCGCGAGGACCATGCTCCAGCACTCCCCGCCGAGTGTTACCATCAAACACGACTATGCCGGTAACCGACGCCCGGCCCCCGACCGCCGCCTCGATGCGGCTCGACGGCGGCCACGCCGCCATCGATCTCGTCAACACGGTCTACGGCCAGCCGCACGGCCCCGTCGAGGCGGACGTCCTGGCGACGCCCGAGGACCTCGTGACCTTCGCGCGCAGGCTCGGCATGGCGGGCGACGCGACGCCGGCGAGCGCCGGCGCCCTGCGGTCCGCCCTGGCGCTGCGCGACGCGTTCGACGCGGTCCTGGAGGCGCAGCTGGCGGGGGCGGCGCCCCCGGGCGCACCGCGGGCCGCGGTCGAGTCCGCCGCTCGCGCCGCGCTGGCGGCCGGGCGCCTGGCCCCGCACGCGGGCGTGCTGGCGTGGACGTGGGACGACGGCGATGCGCACGCGCCGGTGCACCGGCTCGCCCACGCCGCCGCCGCGCTGCTCACGAGCGGCGACGAGCTGCCCCGCCTGCGCCGCTGCGCGGCGTGCCGCTGGTTCTTCCTCGACCGGTCCCGCGGAGCCGGGCGGCGGTGGTGCTCGATGGAGGACTGCGGGACAGAGGCCAAGAAGCGGCGCTACGTCGAGCGCCGCCGGCAGCGCCGTTCGAGCACCTGAGGTAGCGTGCCCCTCCCATGACCGGCGTCACCGTCGTCGACCACCCGCTGGTCGCCCGCCACCTGTCCGTCCTGCGCGACCGGGTCACGCCGTCGAGCGACTTCCGCCGCCGGCTCTCGGACGTGTCGATGCTGCTGCTCTTCGAGGCGCTGCGCGACCTGCGCGTCCGCGAGGACCAGATCGAGACGCCGCTGGAGACGACCGGGGGCATGCGCCTCGCCGACGACATCGTCATCATCGCCATCCTGCGCGCCGGGCTCGGCATGACCGACGGCGCGCTGCGGCTGATCCCCGAGGCGCGCGTCGGCCACCTGGGGATGTACCGCGACGAGGAGTCCCTGCAGCCGGTCGGCTACTACGAGTCGATCCCGCCCCACGCGGCGGACGCCGAGGTCGTCGTCGTCGACCCGATGCTCGCCACGGGCGGCTCTGCCGTCAACGCGCTGGAGCGGGTCAAGCGCGACGTGTCGGGCCGCATCCGGTTCGTCTGCCTCGTCGCGGCGCCCGAGGGGCTGGCCGCCGTGCAGGAGGCCCACCCCGACGTGCCGGTCTTCTGCGCCGCGATCGACCGCGAGCTCGACGAGCGCGGCTACATCCGCCCCGGCCTGGGCGACGCGGGCGACCGCGTGTTCGGCACGGAGGGCTGAGCGCCTCAGGCGGCGGCGTACTGCGCCGGCGAGGTCCCGATGAGGGCCTTGAAGTCGCGGATGAAGTGGGCCTGGTCGGCGTAGCCGAGCTCGAGCGCCGTGGCGGCCCAGTCACCGTCGCGTCCCTCGGCGATCCGCTCGGCCGCCTCGTGCAGCCGGTAGCGCTGCAGCACCCACTTGGGGCTCACGCCGACATAGCGGCGGAACAGGCGCTGCAGCGTGCGCGGCGACATTGCGTGCCGCGCGGCGAGCTCGTCGACGCGCACGACCGCGGGGTCCTCGAGCATCGTGGCCACGACCGCGGCGATCATGTCGAGGTGCGGGTCGCGCGCGGGCAGCCGGGCGCGGAGGAACGCCTCCATGACCGCGGACGGGGCGTCCGGCTCGGCCCGCACGGCGCGCGCCAGCTCGTCCCCCGCCGGCCCGAAGACCGCCGTGAGCGGGACGACCCGGTTCGTCAGCTGGTGCACGGAGCGCCCGTAGAACGGCTGGAACGCGCCCGGGCGGAACTTCACGCCGACGACGCGGCCCGCCCCGTCGATCGTCTTGCGGTCGCGGGCGGTGCGGATCCCGAACACGCCGGCCGAGGCGCCCTCGACCGCGAGGTTGATCGTCGGGTGGTTGAGCAGCTCCTGGGTGTACGGCGCGTCGAGGTCCCACTCGACCATCCAGTGGCGCTCGACCCACGGGTCCAGGTCGGGCGAGGGCGCGTGGCGCGAGAGGCGGAAGTGGCGCCGTCCCTCCTGCGGGTTGAGGATGCCCCGGGTGCTGGCGGTCGCGGCACGCTCCATCGCCTGTCGCATTTTGACAATACGCCGGGCCGGGCCGCACGTAGCGTGGTGGCCATGACCGATGCGAACGCCATCCCCGCGGGGTTCTCGACCGCGACCCCCAACCTCGTCGTGGCCGACGGCGCCGCCGCGATCGACTTCTACGAGCGGGCCTTCGGCGCCGAGGTCCAGCGGCGCCTGGAGGCGGGCGGCATGCTCGTCCACGCCGCGCTGCGGATCGGCGACGCGATCGTCACCCTGTGCGACGCGATGCCCGACCACGGGTTCGTGGCGCCGTCGGGCGACGCGTGGCCCGCGTTCATCACGCTCTACGTGGAGGACGCGGACGCCGTCCATGCCCGCGCGCTCGCCGCCGGGGCGACGCAGATCAACCCGATCGAGGACCATCTCCACGGCGACCGCGCCGGCTCCGTGCGCGACCCGTTCGGCCACCGCTGGGCGATCGCCACGCACGTCGAGGACGTCTCCGACGAGGAGCTGGCGCGGCGCATGGGCGGGGCGGGGTCGTGAAGCTCGACGCCACGTTCGCGCTCACGGGCTGGGACCAGGCGCCCTACGACGCGCCGGCCGACGGGCCGCCGCTCATGCGCGCGACCGTGCGCAAGGCCTACGCCGGCGCGCTCGCGGGCTCGAGCGTCGCCGAGCTGCTGAGCTGCGGCGAGCTCGCGTACGTCGCGAACGAGCGGGTGACGGCGACGCTCGACGGCCGCAGCGGCACGTTCGTGCTCCAGCACGGCGCCTGGGAGGGCGGCCAGTGGGGCTACGTCGTCCCCGGCTCGGGCACCGGGGAGCTCACCGGGCTGCGCGGCGAGGCACGGCTCGAGCACGAGAAGATCGCGCTCGAGTACGAGCTCGGCTAGGTCAGGAGCGCCTTGGAGAACTCGTCGGCGTCGAACGGGCGCAGGTCCTCGAGCTGCTCCCCGATGCCGATGAGCTTGACCGGGATGCCGAGCTCGTTGGCGATCGCCAGGGCGATGCCGCCCTTGGCGGTGCCGTCGAGCTTCGTCAGCACGATCCCGGTCACGTCGACCGCCTCGCCGAACAGCTTGGCCTGGCGGACGCCGTTCTGCCCCGTGGTCGCGTCCACGGTCATGAGCGTCTCGTGCGGCGCGTCGGGCATCTGCTTGGTGATCACGCGGCGGATCTTCTCCAGCTCGGTCATCAGCTCGCGCTGGGTGTGCAGGCGGCCGGCGGTGTCGACGATCACGACGTCGGCGCCGCGCTCGCGCCCGCGGGCCACGGCGTCGAAGGCGACGGCCCCGGGGTCGGACCCCTCCGGCCCCTTCACGACGTCGACGCCGGCGCGCTCGCCCCAGCGCTCGAGCTGCTCGACGGCGGCGGCGCGGAACGTGTCCGCGGCGCCGATCACCACGGTCAGGCCGAGCGTCTTGCGCAGGTGCCACGCCAGCTTGCCGATGCTCGTCGTCTTGCCCGTGCCGTTGACGCCGACGACGAGGATCACGGCCGGCTCGTGGCGCAGGTCGATCGTGTCGTCGCCCGTGCGGGCGAGCTTGGCCAGCAGCTCGGCGAGCCGCGCGGTGAGCGCCTCCCCGCCGACGAGGTCGCCCTCCTCGGCCTCCTGCTCGAGCTGCGCGACGACCTGGGCCGTCGTGCGCGCGCCGACGTCGGCGTAGATCAGGGCCTCCTCCAGCCGCTCCCAGGTGTCCTCGTCGAGGTCGCCGGAGAACAGCGTCGCCTGCACCTCGGCGCTCAGCGCCTCGCGCGTCTTGCGCATGTTCTCGCGCATGCGGGTGAAGAAGCCGCGGCGGCGCTCCTCCCGTTCGGGCTCGGGCTCGGCCGCGGCGAGCGTCGGCCTGCCGGTGATGAAGAGGTCGTCCCAGTCGCGCGCCACGGGGCGGGCAGGATAGGGCACGATGGCGTGCGTGACGGTCACGATCGCGGCGCGCTTCAACGGACCCCCGGCCTCGGGCCACGGCGGCTACTCGGCCGGTTGCGCGGCGGCGCAGGTCCAGAGCGCCTGCGCCGAGGTGACGCTGCGGCGCCCGCCGCCGCTCGAGACGCCGCTCGCGGTGGTGGCGCGCGACGGCGGCGCGGCGCTGCTCGACGGCGAGCACGTGGTGGCCGAGGCGCGGCCGGCCGCGCTCGACGTGGCGGGTCCCGAGCCCGTCGACCCGGCGGCCGCCGCCGCGGCGTCCGAGCGCTTCGCATGGCAGCACGACCACCCGTTCCCGACGTGCTTCGGCTGCGGCCCGGAGCGCGACCCCGCCGACGCGCTGTGCCTGTTCTGCGGCCCGGTCGGCGACGGCCGGTTCGCGGTCCCGTGGACGCCGCCGGCCTGGACGGGCGACGCCGTGGTCGACCGGCGGTTCGCCTGGGCGGCGCTCGACTGCCCGAGCTCGGCGCCGGCGCACGGCACGGTCGCGGGACCGGTCGTGCTCGGGCGCTTCACCGTCGCGCTCGAGGGCCCGATCGCCGTCGGGGCGCCGCACGTGATCCAGTCGTGGCTCGAGCGCGAGGACGGGCGCAAGCGCCACACGGCGGTCGCGCTCTTCACCGCCGCCGGCGAGCGGCGCGCATGCGGCCGCGCGGTCTGGGTCGAGCTGGCGCGGCCGCTGGGCACGTGAGCCTCGCCGCGCGCCGCGGATCCGGCCGGCATCGCGGCCCTGTCGGCCAGTGCGGTCGCGCTGATCGCACTGCTGCGTCAGCCCGCCGGCAGGTACCGCAGCGACCAGCGGTGGGTGCCGCGGACGAGCGTCGTGGCGCCGTCGGCGCCACGCCAGGGCAGGCTCGACCCGGTGCGGTCGCGCGACGGAGCGACGGTGAGCTCGAGCGCCGCGGGACCGGGCGCGCCGGCGGCGTGCCACGCGTCCATCGCGGCCGTGGCGGCGCGCAGCGCGGCGTCGCTCCCGTGCAGCTCCGCCCGCGCGACCCGCCCGAACGTCGGGCCGAGGTGCACGACGAGCAGCGAGGCCGGGAGCACGTCGAGCGCCACGATCCAGGCCGGGCGCTCGCCGCGCCCGCCGGGCGGCCGCGCGATCGAGAGGAGCGGGTCGCCCTGCAGGCCGAGCCAGAGGAGCGCGTCGAGCGCGTGCATCCCGGGCTCCAGCCGGAACGGGTCCTCGACCGCACGGCTCGGCGTGGCGAGCAGCCGGTCGAGCGCGCCGCGGCCCTCGACGCCGAGGTCGACGTCCGCCGACGCGACCCCGCCGCCGCCGAGCGGCCAGCGCCAGGGCCGCTCGTCGCTCCCCCGCCCGTCGTCGCCGCGCCCGCGCAGCGGCATGAAGCCGCACAGCAGCCCGCCCGACCCGCGCAGCACGTCGCCGTCGCGGCGCAGCGCGAGGGCGAGCTCGATGCCGTTCAGGCGAAGGGGCGCGACGAGCACGCCGCCGGCGGCGACCGCGGACGCGAGCGCGGCGGGCACCGACCACAGCGAGGCGGTCACGATCACGCGGTCGTAGGGGCCGCCGGGCGGGGCGGCCCCGTCGCCGGTCACCACCCAGACGGTCCCGGGCGCGACGTCGGGCGCCTCCGCGTCACCGGCGCGCACCACCGCGATCCCGGCCGCCTCCAGATGCCCGCGGGCGGCCTCGGCCACCTCGGGCTGCAGCTCGACGGAGGTCACGGCCGCCCCGAGCTCCGCGAGGAGCGCGGCGTTGTAGCCCGTGCCGGCCCCCACCTCGAGCACGCGGTCGCCGCTGCGCACGTCGAGCTGGTCGAGCATGCGCGCCATCAGGCTGGGCTGGCTCGACGAGCTGGTCGGCACGCCCCCCTCGTCGTGCGTGACGACGGCGTCGTCGGCGTAGACCTGGTCGAGCGGCTGCCCGGGGAGGAAGTGGTGGCGCGGGACGCGCGCGAGCGCGTCGTGGATGGCGTCGGGCACGCGCGTGCCGTCGCGCAGGCGCGCCACGAACGCCGCGTGCCGCTCCTGCGCGTCCGTGTCCATGGCGGGAGGCTACCCGCGCGGCCCGGCCGGCGGGCGCCGGTCAGGCCGCCGCGTCGACCGCGCGCGGCGGCAGGCGGCGGCTGACGACCTTGGACACGCCGTTGCCGGCCATCGACACGCCGTACAGGCAGTCGGCCGCCTCCATCGTGCGCTTCTGGTGCGTCACGACGATGAACTGCGCGCGATCGGAGAAGCGCCGCAGCAGCGTGAGGAAGCGGTCGATGTTGAGGTCGTCGAGCGCGGCCTCGACCTCGTCGAGGATGTAGAAGGGGCACGGCCGGGCGAGGAAGACCGCGAACAGGAAGGCGAGCGCGGTCATCGACTTCTCGCCGCCGGAGAGCAGCGTCAGGCGCTTCGTGGCCTTGCCCGCGGGGGTGATCTCGATCTCGACGCCGACATCGTCCTCCGGACCGCCCTCCTCGGCCTCGGCCGCCGCCTCGAGGGCCTCGTCGATCCGCTCCTCGTCGGCGGGCGCCTCCTCGTCGGCCCCGGCGCCGCCGAGCACGGGGCGCGGGCCCGTGTCCTCGCGGACGAGCCGCAGCCGACCGCGGCCGCCCGGGAACAGCTGCTCGGCGACCTCCTCGAAGTTCTTGGCGGCGGCGGTGAAGGTCTCCTCGAACGCGTCGCGGATGCGCTGGTCGGTGTCGCGGATCAGGCCCTTGAGCTCGCGCATCGCCGCTTCGAGGTCCTCGCGCTGGTGCTCGAGCTCCTCGACGTGCTCGACCGCCTCGGCGTACTCCTGCTGGGCGAGCGGGTTCACGGGACCGAGCTGCTCGCGCCGGCGCTGGAGCCGCTCGATCCGGGCCGCGAGGTCGGCGCGCTCCTGCTCGGGCAGCGCCTCGGCGGCCGGCTCGGGCTCGAGGCCGAGCTTCGCGGCGAGCCGCTCGAGCTCGTCGCGGGCGTCGCCGTGCGCGTCGCGCGCCTGCTGGGCGCGCACCTCGCCGCGCGTGACCTCCTCGCCGCGGGCCTTGAGCCGCGCCTGGACCTGCACCTCCTGCTGCGCGCAGGCGCGCAGCTCGCCGGCCAGGCGCTCGCCCGCGTGGCGGTCGGCCACGAGCTCGGCGTCGAGCACCTCGACGCGCGTGCGGACCGCGCCCTGCGCGTCGACGAGCGCCGCCGCGAGCCGCTCGGCGGCGGGCAGCAGCGCCTCGTCGTGGGCGAGCCGGGCGCGCTCGTGGGCGGTCCGGCGCGTGCGCTCCTCGCGCTCGCGCTCGGCCCGCTCGGCAAGGCGGCGCTCGGCGGCGAGCGCGGCGCCGAGCTGGGCGCGGCGGGTCGCCACCGGCCCCTCGTCCGGCGCCTTGCGGCGCTGGGCGATCAGGTGGCCGGCGTGGCGCTCGGCCTCGGCCGCCTCGTCGCGGGCGCGGGCAGCGGCCCGTGCCGTGCGGTCCGCCTCGTCGCGCGCCGCGTCGGCGGCCTGGACGCGGCCGGTGGCGGCCTCGACCTCGGCCAGCGCGGCGTGCTCGGCGCGCGCGGCGGCGTCGACCTGGGCCACGAGGCCGTCGCGGCGGTTGCGCTCGGCGAGCACGCGGTCCTCGCCGCCGGCCGGCACCTGGCGCAGCTCGCGGCTCGCCGGCGACCAGACGCGGCCGTCGCGGGTCACGGCGACGCCGCCGAAGCGCTCGTCGAGGGCGTCGACGTCGTCCACGACCCAGACGCCCGCGAGCAGCGCGGAGGCGAGCCGCGCGGCGCGGCCGTCGCCCGCGGCGCTGACGTGGGCGATGAGCGGCTCAGCGCCGTTCACGGGCGCGGCAGCGCCGGGCACGTCGCCGGCAGGACCGGGCGCGACCAGCGCGGCGCCGCCGTCGCGGCCCGCGCGGTCGAGCAGCGCTGCGGCCTCCGCCAGGTCCGCGGCGACCGCGGCGCGCAGGCGCGGGCCGAGCGCGGCGGCGAGCGCGAGCTCGTAGCCGGGGGCGGCGGTGAGGGCGTCGGCGAGCGCCGGGGCGCCGCCGGGCGCGCCGGCCTGCGCGCGCAGGAACTGGTTGACCTGCGCCAGCTCGGCGCCGGTCCGGGCGGCCTCGCGGCGGGCGGCCTCGGCCGTGCGCTCGAGCTCGCGGCGCGCGGCGCGCGCGGCCTCGGCGGCGGCGTCGGCCTCCTTGCGCAGCGTCGCGGTGCGTGCGGCCTCCGCGCCGAGCCGCTGCGCCTCCTCGGCGGCGCCGGCTCGCCGCGCCTCCAGCTCGGCGACCTCCTGGGCGAGCCGCTCCGCACGGTCCTGGGAGAGCTGCTCGAGCTCCGCCTCGAGGCCCGCGACGCGCTCGCCCGCGCCGTCGTCGCCCGTGTCGCCCGCGGCCTCGGCGGTCAGCGCCTCCAGCACGGACCGGCGCCGGGCGGTGCGTTCGCGCAGCGTGGTAACCGCCTGGCGCGCCGACTCGAGCCGCATCCCGATCCGCTCGTGCGCCGAGCGGGCGGCGTGGAAGCGGTTGCCGAGCGCCTCGCGCTCGTCGCCGCGCGCGGCGAGCGCCTGCTCGGCCTGCTCGCGCCGCTCGGCGACCTTGCGCAGCTCGGCCTCGGTCGCCTCGGCCGCCCGGCGTGCGGCGGCGACCTGCGCCTCGGCCTCGGCGAGCGCGGCGGCGGCTGACCGCGCGCCGTCGCGCGCCAGCGTCCAGCGGGCCTCGTCGCCCTGCCGCTCGAGGCGCTCGTGCAGCTCGGCCGCCTCGGCCTGCCGCTTCAGCGGCTTCAGGCGGGTGCGCGCCTCGCGCTCCACGTCGAGCGCGCGGTCCAGGTTGTCCTGCGTGCGATCGAGCTTGAGCTGCGCACGCCGCCGGCGCTTGCGGTGCTTGCCGAGGCCGGCGGCCTCCTCGATCAGCATCCGCCGGTCGCGCGGCTTGGAAGTGACGATCTCCGCCACGCGGCCCTGCGAGACGATCGAGTGCATCTCCTTGCCGAGCCCGGTGTCGCTCAACAGCTCGAGCACGTCGGTCAGCCGGCACCTGGCGCCGTTGACCCGGTACTCGCCCTCGCCGGCCCGGTTGAGCCGGCGGACGATCGAGATCTCCGAGAGCGGCAGGTCGACCGCCGAGTCGGCGTTGTCGAGCACGACCTCGACCTCGGCCTCGGACCGGGCCTGCACACCGTGGGCGCCCGCGAAGATGACGTCCTGCATCGACTGGCCGCGGACCGCGACCGGCGACTGCTCGCCCATCGCCCACAGCACGGCGTCGGTCACGTTGGACTTGCCCGAGCCGTTCGGCCCGACGATCACCGAGACGCCCGGCGCGAAATCGAGCTTCGTGCGGTCCGGGAACGACTTGAAGCCCTTGAGCGAGATCGACCTCAGGTGCACGTCACGCCACCGTGTCCTGGTGCTGCAGCGCGGCGGCTGCCGCGGCCTGCTCGGCGTCCTTCTTCGAGCGCCCGGAGCCGCGCGCGATCGGCGCGCCGCCCACGACCGCCGCGACCTCGAACGTCCGCTCGTGCGGCGGACCGCTCTCGGCCGTCACCTCGTAGGTCACGACCGCCCCGCGCCGAGCCAGCCGCTCCTGCAGCGCGGACTTGAAGTCGGCCGGCCGCTCCAGCGCCGACTCGATCTCCGGCCCGAACGCGTCCCGCACCGCCTCGGCCGTCGGCTCGAAGCCGTAGGCGAGGTAGCACGCGCCGATCACCGCCTCGATCACGGACGCGAGCACGCGCTCCGCTGCCAGCAGCGCCTCGACCGCCGCCGGCGTCACGTCGGGCGGCGCCGCGGCCCGCAGCCGCTCGGGCAGCCCGAGCCGGTCGGCCACCGCCCGGCAGGAGCGGCCCGAGACCGCCTGCGCGCGGATCTTCGTCAGCCGGCCGGCGCCGTAGTGCTCGGCGTCCAGGAGCGGGAACAGGTGCGTCGTGACCGACAGCCCGAGCACGGAGTCGCCGAGCAGCGCGAGCCGCTCGTAGCTGTCCGAGCGGCGCTCCGTCCAGGAGGCATGCGTGACCGCCTGCCGGGCGAGATCGTCCGGCAGCCCCTCCAGCAGGTCGTGCAGCGCGCGCAGAGGTCAGGGCCTCGGCTCGGCTTCCGGCATCGTGCCCCGGGTGGAGGCCTCGTCACCGCCGGTCGACCCCGTCGACGTCTGTGCGAGCACGAA
This sequence comes from uncultured Solirubrobacteraceae bacterium, assembly GCA_963827335.1. GTDB lineage: Bacteria > Actinomycetota > Thermoleophilia > Solirubrobacterales > Solirubrobacteraceae > DASQMT01. The sequence goes on along the minus strand of CAWHAP010000010.1, from coordinate 294,426 downwards.
ATCGACCGCCTGCCCGACCGACTTGATCCGCGCGGCCTCCTCGTCGGACATCTTGACCCCGTAGGTGTCCTCGAGCTCCTGCACGAGGCTGTAGAGGTCGAGCGAGTCCGCCTCGAGGTCCTCCTTGAACCGCGTGCCCTCCTCCACGCGCGCGGGATCGAGCTCGAGCTCGTCGGCCAGGTGCGCGCGGATGTAGGAGAGGACCTCGTCGCGGGTCATGGGTCGAGCACCGTAGCGGCGGGCTCGGACGGTCCCGCCACGCCCGCGCGCCGCTCGCGCAGGGCGCCCGCGGCGGTCAGGCGCTCGTGCGTGCGCTCCACGAGACCGGTCCGCGCCCCGCGCGCGGCGAGGTCGATGGCGCGCGCGATCCCGTGCGCGCCGAACGAGCCGTGCGGCACGACGCCGAGCCGGCGCAGGCCGAGCAGGAACGCGCCGCCCTGCGCCTCGGGATCGATCGCGTCGCGCAGGCCGCCGAGCGCCGGCCTGAGCAGCAGCCCGCCCGCCTTCGCGCGCGGGCTCGACGTGGCGGCCTCGCGGACGGCGCGCAGCAGCGTGTCCGCCGTCCCCTCCATGACCTTGAGGAAGACGTTGCCGGTGAAGCCGTCGGTGACGATCACGTCGGCCTCGCCCGTGCCGACCGCGAAGCCCTCGACGTTGCCGGCGAAGCGCAGCCCGTCCGCGCTGCTCAGCGCGGCATGGGCCGCCTGGACGTCCTCGGTCCCCTTCGTCGGCTCCGTGCCGTTGGAGAGCAGGGCGACGCGCGGCTGCGCGACGCCCAGCACCGCCTCCATGAAGGCCGCGCCCATGTGGGCGAACTGGACGAGGTGCTCGGGCCGGACCTCGACGTTCGCGCCGCAGTCGAGCAGGAGGAAGGGGCGGCCGGGGACCGGCACGAGCACGGCGAGCGCCGGGCGGTGCACGCCGCGGGCGCGTTTCATGTGAAACAGCCCGGCCGCGAGGGCGGCGCCGGTCGAGCCGCCGGAGACGAGCGCGTCCGCATCCCCGCCGGCGACGGCGCGGACGGCCTGGACGATCGAGGCCTCCGGGGTCGCGCGCACGGCGCGCGCCGGGTCGGCGGCCTTGGCGATCGAGACCGGGGCGTCGACGACCTCCACCCCCGGCGCGGAGAAGGCGCCTCCGCCGGCCCTCCGGCCCGGCGGTCCAGGACCAGGGCCGCCCAGTTCGGCGGCCGGCCCGAAGACGAGCACGCGGATGTCGCCCGAGGCGGCGGCGAGCGCGGCGCCGCGCGCGACCTCGGCGGGGCCTGCGTCGGCCCCGTTCGCATCGAGCGCGATCGTCAGCTGCTCAGCGGCCACGGCCGCCCCGACCTAGTGGTCGTGGTCGTGATCGTGGTCGTGCACGTGCACGACCTCGCGGCCGCCGTAGAAGCCGCAGTTCCCGCAGACCCGGTGCGGGCGGCGGGGCTGACGGCACTGCGGGCACGCGTTGACCGCGGGGGCGGAGATCTTGTGCGTCGAGCGGCGCTTGTTCGTGCGCGAGTGCGACTGCTTCTGCTTGGGGACGGCCATGGGCGGTCAGGAAGGGTAGCGAAGTCGGGGCTCGCCGCTTCGTGGCGACGCGAGCGGCGGCAGACGCCTACTCGAACCGCAGCTCGGACAGCTTCGCCCAGCGCGGGTCGGGCGCGGCCTCGTGCGCGTGCTCGGGATCGTCGTTGAGATTCGCCCCGCACTGCGCGCAGAGCCCCAGGCAGTCCGGCGTGCAGGTGATCTGCGCGGGAAGCGAGAGCGCGAGCGCGTCGCGCGCCCAGGCGACCATGTCCAGCTCGCCGTCGGCGTCGACGTACGGTGAGGAGAGCTCCTCGTCGACGGCGCCGGGCTGCTCGACCTCGCGCGCTTCGACCTCGAAGCGCGGCGCGGCCGCCTCGAGGCAGCGCATGCAGGGCCCCTCGACCTCCGCGGCGAAGCGGAGCCGCAGCGCCCAGCCGTTGCCCGTCGTGCGCGACACGTCGAGCCGGACGGGCACGAGCGACGGCGCGGCGCGGTACGTCTGCCCGCCGAAGGAGAAGGGCTCCACCTCGACGTGCAGGTCGAGCCGGCGGCCCTCGCCCGAGGTCAGCCCCAGGCGCGCGAGATCGAAGACGTCCGTACGCTGCGGCATGGCCTCCAGCATACGACGGCGTCAGGACTGCCTGAGCTCCCGCTTGAGGACCTTCCCGGTCGACGTGCGCGGCAGCTCGGCGACGAACTCGACGTCGCGCGGGACCTTGTAGCCGGCCAGGTTGTCCTTGACGAAGCGCTTGACCTCGTCGGCGCTCAGGTCGCGCCCCTCGCGCGTGACGACGACCGCCTTGAGCCGCTGCCCGAACTGCTCGTCGTCGATCCCGAACACCGCCGCCTCGGCGACGGCCGCGTGGCCCGCCAGCAGGTCCTCGACCTCGCCGGGGAAGACGTTCTCGCCGCCCGAGACGATCATGTCGTCGTCGCGGCCGTCGATGAACAGGCGCCCGTCCTCGTCGAAGTGCCCGACGTCGCCCGAGGAGAGCATGCCGTCGATCACGGCCTTGCTGCCGCCGCCCGTGTAGCCCTCGAAGGCGAGGTCGTTGCGGACGAAGATGCGGCCGGTCTCCCCCGGCCCGACCTCGCGGTCGTCCTCGCCGTAGAGGCGCACCGTGGTGCCGCGCGGCGGGCGGCCGGCGGTGCCGGGCGCGGCGCGCAGGTCGGCCGGCGTGGCGATCGTCGCCCACGCGACCTCGGTCGACCCGTAGAGGTTGTAGAGGTTGTCGCCGAACAGGTCCATCCAGCGGTCCGAGACGGGTCCCGGCAGCGCCGAGCCGGAGACCGGCACGGCCTTCAGCGCACCCAGGTCGTAGCGCTGCAGGACCTCGTCGTCGAGCTCGAGGATCCGCTGCAGCATCACCGGGACGACGATCAGCGCGGTCGCGCCGTGCTGCGCGGTGAGCGAGAGCGTCGCCTCGGGATCGAACCTGCGGTTGAGCACGATGGTCGTGCACAGGCCCATCGCGAGCGTGAAGTGCGCGAAGCCCCAGGAGTGGAACATCGGCGCGGCGATCATCGTGCGCTCGCGCGACTTCAGGGGGATCTGCTCGAGCAGCGCCGCGACGGGGTCGAGCGACTGGGGCTGCTTGCGGCTCGCCCCCTTCGGCGTGCCCGTCGTCCCCGAGGTGAGGATGAGCGCCTTGCCCTGCTCGGGCGGCGGTGCGAGGTCCGTCGTGTCGCCGCGCGCGACGAGCTCGTCGAGCGTGCGGTCGCCGCCGCGGTCCGTGCCGGGCTCGTGCCACGCGATGAAGCGCTTGCGGTCGCGCGTGGCCTCCTCCAGCACGCCGGCGAACTCCTCGTCGAAGATGATCGCGGCGGGCTCCTCGCGCCGCGCGACGTCCGCGAGCTGCGGTCCCGAGAAGGCCGTGTTCATGAACAGCGCGTGGGCGCCGAGCTTGTTGACCGCGACGTAGGACTCGACCCAGCCGCGGTGGTTGCGGCACATGATCCCGACGCGCGAGCCGGGGCCGACGCCCTCGCCCGCCAGCGCGTGCGCGAGCGCATTCGAGCGCTCGTGGACCTCCTTGAAGGTGAGCGTCCCGGACTCGTCGATGAGCGCGAGGTCGTCGGGGAAGCGCGACGCCGCGGCCTTGTAGCCCGCGGCCGGCGTCGCGCCCCACCGCAGCAGCGCGACCGCCGCGTTGAGCAGCCGGTCGGGCCGCTGGGGGCGGATGATCCCGACCTCGGCCAGCGTCGCCACGGTCCGGAGCTTCCCCTTCACGTGGTCCGGGCTGGGTAGCTTCATGCCCGGCACCATTCCACACTCACGGGAGCTTCAACCCCGCTGGGCGCTCGCCCGTCTCGATCAGGCGGTGGATGTCGGCCGCGCGGCGGGGGTTGAGGAAGACGTGACGCTGGCCCACGGAGGGCTTCTCGGCGAGCAGGCCGTCGGCGAGCAGCGCCTCGCCGACCGCCTGGGCGAGCTGCCGGTCGTTGCCCGCGAAGCCGCGCGCGAGGTGCGCGAAGTCCGTGTGGTAGCCGCCCCACTTGCCCATGCCGTTGAGCCGCTGGAGGATGCGGCGCGCCACGCGCCGGGCCGGGTCGGGATCCTCGTGCGGGGCGACGCGCCGCTCCCCCTCGGGGTCGAGCAGCGGGTAGACGAGCTCCTCGTGGTCCTCGACCGACCGCGGGTCGGCCGGGCGGCCGCCGAGCCGCGCGACGGCCTCGGCGATGCGCAGCGGATGGCCGGCGCCGATCGGCTCGCGCAGCGCGGCGTCGGCGAGCACCGCGCCGGGGACGGACCGCGCCGCGGCGCGCAGCCGGTCGATCCCGGCGGCGTGCTCGTCGAAGGCGAGCGGGACGAGCTCGTCGAGCGTCGCCGCGTCGAGCGCCGGGGCCGGCAGCGCGACGACCAGGAAGCCGTCGAGGTCGCCCGCCAGGACGCCGATCGCGGCCGCGTCGGCGGGCGGGCCCGGCTCGGCGAGGTCGACCAGCGCGCCGAGCGCGGCGGCGACGAGCAGCCACTCCCGGTCGGCCGCCTGCTGCGGGTCGGCGCGGAGCGCGGCCGCAGCCGGCGTCGCGGCCAGCAGCCGGCCGCCGGCGGCGGCGACGGCGATCTCGACGGGCGCGCCGTAGCCCGAGCGCTTCTGCGTCAGCTCCGACCGCCCGTGGCGCAGCGCGGCGATCAGCAGGCCGCGCAGGTGCGCCGTGGTGGCCGCCGGCGCGGCGGCGCCGCCCGCCTCGGCGAGCGCGGACTCCAGCTCGCTCATCCGGTCGCGTCGATCGCGGCCTGGAACGCCGCGCGCGCCCGCTCCCCGTGGACGGCGAAGACGACCCGCTCGAGCCCCGAGCCGTCCGCGAGGTGCCGGCGGACCTCCTCGACCTCGATCCGCGCGGCCTCGTCGAGCGGGAACCCGCCGACGCCGGTCCCGAAGGCCACCAGCGCGAGGCTGCGGGCGCCGAGCGCGTCGGCCCGCGCGAGCGTCGAGGCCGTCGAGCGGCGGATGATGTCGGCCGACGTCGGCCCGCCCAGCTCCATCGTCGCGGCGTGGATGACCCAGCGCGACGGCATCTCGCCCGCGGTCGTCTCGACCGCCTCGCCGAGGCCGAGCGGCGCCGCGGCGCGCGACGCCTCGTCGACCGCCGGCCCGCCGGCCCGCGCGATCGCCGCCGCGACGCCGCCGCCGTGCCGCAGCTCCGTGTTCGCGGCGTTGGCGATCGCGTCCACCTCGAGCGTGGTGATGTCGGCGTCGAGCGCCTCGATCGCGGCCATCGGTCTACGGTACCCACCATGACCGTGCGCAAGCGGGTGCGCGCCCACGGGCGGGTGCAGGGGGTCTTCTTCCGCGACTCCGTGCGGCGCGCGGCGGAGCGCGCCGGCGTGGCGGGCTGGGCGGCGAACCGCGACGACGGGACCGTCGAGGCGGTCTTCGAGGGCGAGGCGGACGCGGTCGGGCGGCTGCTGGCGGTCTGCCGCGACGGCCCGGGCCACGCGCAGGTCGAGCGGCTCGACGTGGCCGACGAGGAGCCGGAGGGGCTGACGGGCTTCGATGTCGGCTGAGCGGTTCCGTCGGGCGCCGGGCGTACGGTGCGGGGTCGCCATGGAAGCCGCCACGCCCCTTCGCAGCCCCCGCGTCGCCGTCCTGGGCGACGTCGTCGTCGCCGACGCGCTCGCCGTGCGCGACCGCGTCGCCGTCGAGCTCGTGCGCGAGCGCGCCGATGCGGGCGGCGACCCGGCCGAGCTGCTCGTCGACGCGATCGAGATCGGCGCCCGCGTGCTGTCGCGCGAGCAGGCCGAGGTCAACGCCGACTTCGTGCGGACGGAGTTCGAGAAGGTCTCCCGCGAGGTCGAGACGGCGTTCACGGAGAAGGCCCGCACGGTGGCCGAGGTGCTCGGCAAGCACGTCGACGACGTGTTCGGCCCGGAGAACGGCCACCTGGCCAAGGAGCTCGAGCGCCTGTTCGGCGCCGAGTCCGCCGTCGCGGTGCAGCACCAGCTGCGCACGGTGATGGCCGAGCAGTCGGCGCGCATGCGGGAGGACCTGCTCAAGCAGTTCTCCTCGGCCGACGCCCACAACCCGCTCGCCGACTTCAAGGCCGGCACGATGGCCGCGATGCGCCGGGCGGCCGAGCAGCAGGACACGAACCTGAAGGCGCTGAACGAGCAGATCACCGCGCTGCGCGGCGAGGTCGCCAAGCTGCAGGCCGAGCGCGAGAAGGCCCAGGAGGTCGCGGCCGAGCACGCGCGCTCGACCGCCAAGGGGCGCCCGTACGAGGAGGCGGTCTTCGAGGCCGTGGAGGCGATCGCCCGCGCGCGCGGCGACGATGCCGACGCCGTCGGCGACCTGCCGGGCGGCGGCGGCCGCAAGGGCGACGTCGTGGTCGGCGTGGACGGCTGCGAGGGCCCGGCGCGGGCCCGGATCGTCTTCGAGGCCAAGAACGCCTACGTGCCGAAGAACAAGGCGGTCGCCGAGCTGGACGCGGCGATGGAGCAGCGCGACGCCGACTACGCCGTGTGGGTCGTCCCCTCCGACGACCTGCTGCCCGGCCACGGCGCCCAGCTGCGCGAGGTCAACGGCGACAAGCTGTTCGTCGTCTTCGACCCCGACGACGGCGGCCGGCTCGGGCTCGAGGTCGCCTACGCGCTGGCCCGCGCCCGCACGCTGATGGTCTCGGCCGACGCCGAGACGCTCGACTTCGGCGCGCTGCGCACGGAGGTCGAGCGCGCGCTCGCCGCGATGGACGACGTGCGGCGGATCAAGACGCAGCTCACGAGCGCCAGCGGCGGGATCGAGGCCGCGCGCCGGATCCTCGACGACATGGCCGAGCGCGTCCGCGGCCATCTCGCGCAGGTCGACGCGCTCGTCGTGGCCGGCACGGGCGACGCCACGCCGCCCCAGGGCCGCCTCGTCGTGGACTAGCGCCCGCCGGCGGGCATCGGTGGACGGGTCGATGGCGGTCGTCGTCCGCCGGCGCGAGCGGCGGCCCCGGCGAAGGTCAACGGCGGCATCGAGGGGACGGGTCCGGTTGGCGGTGTCCCCAACGTCGTACGCCTCCGCTCAGACCGCGCCCCGTACGACGTTTGGTGCCTATAGCACCCTCAACGTCGTACGCCGCCGCTCAGACCGAGCGCGTACGACGTTGAGCACACGAGCGGATCCGCCGGATCACCGGCCGCCACCGGACCCGCCTCCTCATTGCCGCCGTTGACGTACGCCCGGGGCCGCCGCTCGCGCACGACGCAACGCCGCCCGCCCCCAGACCCGCCTCCTCATTGCCGCCGTTGACGTACGCCGAGGCCGCCGCTCGCGCACCACGGCACGCGACCCCGACCCCTCGATGCCGCCGTCAGCCGCGCGCGGCGGCCCAGGCCTGGCGCAGCTTCACGGCAGCGCCCGTGCGCAGCACCGCGCCCGAGTAGATCCGCGCCGCGAGCGGGATGAGGATCGCCGCGGCGGCCAGCGTGACCGCGAAGGCGCCGACGATCTCCGTCGCGCTCGCCTCCCCCACCGCGATGCGCGCGGGCATGATCATCGGCGCCACGGGCGGCAGGAACGACGACACCACGGCCAGCGTGCCGTCCGGATCGCTGTTGACCGCGAAGGACAGGAAGAAGCCGACCAGCAGCACCATCTGCAGCGGCGTGAGCACGGACTGGAGGTCCTCCTGGCGCGACACGAGCGAGGCCGCGCACGCGAACGCCGCGCCGTAGAACGCGTAGCCGACGACGAACCAGCCGAGCGCGAGCCCGACGGCCGTGACCAGGTCGGCGTCCACCTCCACCGCCCCCGACGCGGCGGCCGCGACCAGCCCGAGCACGGCGAGCACGAACAGCTGCCCGAGCCCGAGCAGCCCCAGCCCGATCACCTTCCCCGCCAGCAGGTGGGCCGGCTTGAGCGTGGAGAGCAGCAGCTCGACCACGCGCGAGCTCTTCTCCTCCACCACGCCCATGGCCACGAAGATGCCGATCCCGATCAGCTGGCCGTAGAGCAGCAGGACGGCGAAGAACGCGAAGCCGCCGCGGTCGGCGTCGTCGTTGACGGGCTCGACCGTGGAGAGGGCGAGCGGAGCCGGGTTCAGCGCGCGGTCGGCCTCCGCACGGTCCAGCCCGGCGCGCTCGAGCGCGCGCTCGCCCGCCACCTTGGCGTTGGCGGCCTGCAGGATGCTGAGCAGCTCGTCGTCGGGCTCCTCCTGGGCGCGGATCCCGTCGCGGGTGAGCACGGCGTCGACGTCGGCCAGCGCCGCGCCGTCCTCGACCTTCACGTCGGCGTCGAAGGCGTCCGCGCCCGCCACCGCGGCCTGGGCGATCGGCGCCTTCGCCGGGTCCTGGACGGCGATCGCGTACTCGGTGCGCCCGCCGAACCCGAGCGCGCTCGGCAGCACGACGACGAGCACGATGATCGCCAGCGACAACAGCGTGCCCAGGAGGAAGCTCCGCTCGCGCACGCGCTGGGAGATCTCGCGCCGGGCGACCAGCGTGACGGCATCGCGCGCGGTCACGCCGCCACCACCTGGCGGAAGAGGTCGGCGAGCGTCGGGCGCTCGAGGCTGAAGTGGGTGACGGTCCCGGCGCGCCGCGCGGCGTCGAGCACCGCGTCGGGACCCGCCTCGCCATGCAGCCGCACCAGCACCCCGCGCGGACCGGTCTCGGCGACCTCGGCGCCGGGAACCCCGGCGACCCAGGCGCCGTCGCCGTCGCCCTCCACCCGCACGCGGACCTGCTCGGCCTCCTCGCGGCCGCGCTCGCGCAGCGCGTCGACGGCGCCGGAGGTCACGAGCCGGCCGTCCTTGATGATCGCGACGTCGTCGCACAGCCGCTCGACGAGCTCGAGCTGGTGCGAGGAGAAGACCACGGGCACGCCGGCGGCGGCGCGCTCGCGCAGCACGCCGCTCATCACGTCCACCCCGATCGGGTCCAGGCCGGAGAACGGCTCGTCGAGCACGAGCACCTCCGGGTCGTGGACGAGCGCCACGCCGAGCTGGACGCGCTGCTGGTTGCCGAGCGACAGCGTCTCGACGCGGTCGCCGGCCCGCGGGCCGAGGCCGAGCCGCTCGATCCAGCGGTCCGCGGCGTCCCCGGCCGCCGTCGCGCTGAGCGCGTGCAGGCGCGCGAAGTACACGAGCTGGTCGCGGACGCGCATCTTCGGGTACAGGCCCCGCTCCTCCGGCATGTAGCCGAAGCGGGCGCGCATCGGGCCGTCGACCTCCGCCCCGTTCCAGCGCACCGTGCCCGCGTCCGGAGCGAGCACGCCGAGCACGATCCGCATCGCCGTGGTCTTCCCGGCGCCGTTGGGGCCGACGAAGCCGAGCGTCCGGCCCGGCGCCACCGAGAAGCTCAGGTCGTCGAGGGCGACGACGTCGCCGTAGCGGCGCGTCAGCCCGGCCAGCTCGAGCATCTAGACGACCCGCGCGTGGACGAAGGTACGGCCGGCCCTGCTGGAGATCCGCCTTTTGTCGAGAGCCGACAATTTTCGCATTTGCGGCGCGTTGTGTGAGGTGCCGGCCGTCCGGGGGGGCGGCCGGCAACCACTCTCCTCCGCGCTATGAGACCTCGGCCGGCTCGTCCTTGCCCTGGAGCCGCTCCCGGCCCCGCTGGACGGCGGCGATGAACTTCGAGAGGTTGACCTCGAGCGTGTTGAGGATCTCGTCGGCGTAGTCCTCCGCGCCGAGCCGGATCTCCCGCTCGCGGGCGCGGGCGTCCTCGATGATGTCCTCGGCCGCGCGCTCGGCCTGCTTGGTGACCTCCTGCTCGGACACGAGCTGGGCCTGGCGCTCGCGCGCCTCCTTCACGATCCGCTCGGCCTCGCGCTTGGCCTCGGCGAGCATCTCCTGACGCTCCTTGACGATCCAGCGCGCCTGCTTGATCTCCTCGGGGATCGTGGCGCGCATCTGATCGAGGATGTCGTAGATCTCCTCCTTGTCCACACGCACCTGGTCCGTCATCGGGACGCCCTTGGCGTTGTGGACGAGATCGTCGAGCTTGTCTATGAGAACGAGGACGTCCATGGGGCTCCTGGCGCGTAGTTCGTCAGCGGGCGAGCGCTTCCTTCAAACGCCGCGCGACCCCGTCGGGGACGAGATCCGAGACGTCGCCGCCGAAGGTGGCGATCTCCTTGACTCCGCTTGAGGACAGGAAACTGTACTGCGGCGACGCCATGAGGTAGACGGATTCGATGTCGTCGGCCAGATGGCGGTTGAGCTGGTTCATCTCCAGCTCGTACTCGAAGTCGGAGATCGCGCGCAGTCCCTTGACGATCGCCGTGGCCCCGACGCGGCGCGCGTACTCCACGATCAGGACGTCGAACGTGTCGACGCGGACGTTGGGGATGTGGGCCGTCGCCTCCGTGATGAACCCGACGCGCTCCTCGGCGCCGAACAGGGCGCGGTCCTTGCGCACGGACGCGTTGACGACCGCGACGATCAGCTCGTCGAAGATCTCGGCGGCGCGCGTGATCACGTCGACGTGCCCGATCGTGATCGGATCGTAGGAGCCGGGGCAGACCGCGATGTGCGGCTTCACGGGATCAGGGGCCATGGAAGCGGATCAGGGTGTCGCCGTAGCGGCGTTCGTCGGTGGTGGGCATCGTGAGCTCGAGCGGGACGCGGCGGTCGGATTCGGAGACCACCAGCGCATCCGCGGCCAGTACTGCGGGCAGCGCCACCGAGAGCTCCGCCCCCAGCGCCTCCGCCCGCCGGTACGGAGGGTCGAGGAAGACGAGATCGTATTGGCGCGACCCGCCGGATGCGGCGCGCAGCCAGCGCACGGCGTCCGCCCGTACGACCTCTCCGTCCGCACCGAGCGTAGCGAGGTTCGTCCGCAGGGCGGTCACGGCGGCCGGCGCGGCGTCCACGAACGTGGCGGCGCGGGCGCCGCGCGAGAGCGCTTCGAAGCCCAGCGCCCCCGAGCCGGCGAACAGGTCCAGGACGCGTGCGTCCCGGACGCGGGCGGCCAGGATCGAGAACAGCGCCTCGCGCACCCGGTCGGCGGTCGGCCGTGTCGCGTCGCCGCGCGGCACCCGCAGCCGGCGCCCGCCGTAGCGGCCCGCGATCACGCGCACCCCGCTCACGCCGGGATCGGGTCCAGCGCGTCGGCGCCGTGCGCGGCGTGGACCGCCCACTCGAGCAGCGCGTGCTCGGGCAGGGCCAGCTCGGGGTCGGCCTCGAGCAGCGCGGCGCCGATCTCGCGCGCGCCGTCGAGCAGCTCGGCGTCCTCGGGGAGCCGGGCGACGCGGAACTGCGCCAGGCCCGACTGGCGCGTGCCGAGCATCTCCCCCTCCCCGCGCAGCTCGAGGTCGATCTCGGCCAGCTTGAAGCCGTCGCGGTGCTCGGCCAGCGCGCGCAGGCGCGGCGACTCCTTCGGCCCGAAGAGGATGCAGACCGACGCGTGCTCGCCGCGCCCGATCCGGCCGCGCAGCTGGTGCAGCTGCGAGATGCCGTAGCGCTCGGCGCCCTCGACGAGCATGACCGACGCGTTCGGGACGTCGATCCCGACCTCGATCACCGTCGTGGCGACGAGCACGTCCGCCCCGCCCGCCGCGAACGCGGCCATCGCCTCCCCCTTCTCGCGCGCCTTCATCTGCCCGTGGAGCAGGACGACGCGGAAGTCCGCGAGCTCGGTCGTCCGCAGCCGCTCGTACTCCGCGGTCGCGGCGCGCGCCTGGAGCGCCTCGGACTCCTCGACGAGCGGGCAGACCACGAACGCCTGGCGGCCGGCGGCGAGCTCCTCGCGGATCCGCTCGTACGCGCGCTCGCGCTCGCGCTCCGTCGACGCGACATGCGTCTCGACCGGACGCCGGCCCGCCGGCAGGTGGCGCAGGACGGTCACGTCGAGATCGCCGTAGGCGGTCAGGGCGAGCGTCCGCGGGATCGGCGTGGCCGTCATGTGCAGCACGTGCGGGGCGAGCCCCTCCGGCGCCTTGCGGTCGAGCGCGCGGCGCTGGTTGACGCCGAAGCGGTGCTGCTCGTCGACCACGGCGACGCCGAGGCGGTCGAACTCGACCGTGCCCTCGATCAGCGCGTGGGTCCCGACGAGCAGCTTCAGCTCGCCGCTCGCGAGCTTGCCGAGGAGGTCGGCCCGGCGGCTCGCCGCGGTCGAGCCGGTCAGCAGGGCGGCCTGCAGCAGCTCCCCGGGCATCAGCTTCTGCAGCGTCGCGAAGTGCTGCTCGGCCAGCGTCTCGGTCGGCGCCATCAGCGCCGCCTGCGCGCCGTGCTCGACCGCGCGCAGCATCGCGTAGAGCGCCACCACGGTCTTGCCGGAGCCGACCTCGCCCATCAGCAGCCGCTGCATCGGGCGCCCGGCGGCGAGGTCGCGGTCGACGGCGGCCATCGCCCGCGCCTGGTCCTCGGTCGGCGTGAACGGCAGCGACTCGGCGAGCCAGCGCGCCGTCAGCGCGGGCGGCTCGGCGAGCGCCTCGGCGCGGGCCGCCTCGCGCCGGCGCGCGCGCCGCCGCAGCAGCGCGATCTGCACGAGCAGCAGCTCCTCGAACGCGAGCCGCTGCCGCCCGGCCTCCTGATCGCCGAAGTGCGCCGCCCCCAGCGCGCCGGCGCGGTCGGGCAGGCGGCCTGCGGCGCGCATGCGCGCCGGCAGCGGCTCGACGACGTCGCGCAGGGCGTCGCGGTGCGTCCGCACCAGCGCGGCGATCTGCGTCGTCGACAGCCCGTCGGTCGCCGGGTAGGTCGCGATGTCGCCCCCCGCGCCGACCTGCTCGGCGGTCTCGGCATGGAACTGCACGCGGAACCGGTTGCGCCCCTGGTACTTGCCCTGGAGCATCAGCCGCGTGCCCGGCCGGTAGCGGCGCTCGAGCCACGGCTGGTTGAAGAACGTCGCCTTCATGATCCCGGTCTGGTCGGCGACGGTCGCCTCCACGAGCGGCTTCATGCCGCGCCGGCGCACCGGCCGCGACGTGATCGAGCGCACCTCGACGGCGACGGTGGCGACCTCGTCGGCGTCGAGCTCGGCGATCGTGCGCGCCTCGGAGCGGTCGCGGGGCAGGTGCTCGAGCAGGTCGCCGACGGTCAGGAGCCCGAGCCGCTCGGCGCCCTTCGCGGCAGGCGCGGGCGTCAGCTCGAGCGCGACGGCGAGCTGGGACGGGCGCGGCCAGCGGGCGACGCGCAGGTCGTCCTCCCCCAGCGGGTCGGACGAGGCGAAGGCGAACGGCGGCGCGGCCACGCGCCCATCATGGCGCCCTATTCGGCGGCGATGAGGTACCAGTAGGCGGGCTGGCCGCCCCAGGAGTACTCCATCTCGACCCCCGCGGGCACGAGGGCGGCGACCGCGTCGCCGTCGAGCGGCGCCCCGTCGCCGGCGATCAGCGTGACCAGCTCGGCCTCGCGGCCCAGCTCGCCGAGCACGACCTCGAGCGTCTCGGCCGGCTCCCCCCAGGCGACGATCCGCTCGTCGATGAAGCCGACCGCGTCGCCGCGGTGGAAGCGGGCGGGCCGCCCTTCGGCGTCGTCGCGGGCGGCCTCGGTCACGGCGCCGGTGCGCACGGGCGCCAGCGCGTCGAGCATGGCCGCGCCGTTCTCGGCCGCGGAGCGCGCGGGGTCGAGCGCCACGGCGGCCGCGAGGCCCGCCTGCTGGGAGCGCGTCGGCACGACGAAGACCTTCTTCTCCGACAGCGCGGCCGCGCGCTCGGCGGCCATCAGCACGTTGGGGGAGTTGGGCAGCACGACGACCTCCTCGGCAGGCACGTCGTGGATGCCGGCGAGCAGCTCGTAGGTCGACGGGTTGAGCGTCGGGCCGCCGGGCAGGGGCGTGGCGCCGAGCGACGTGAAGAGGTCCTCCATCCCCTTGCCGGAGACGACCGCGACGACGCCGCAGCCCGCGGGGTGCGGCGCGGCGAGCCGGTCGGAGCGCTGCTGGACCTGCTCGACCATGTCGGCCACGTCGAGCCGGGACACGCTCCCGTGGCCGGCGAACAGCGCGGTCGCCCGCTCCGGCGCGTCCGTGTGCACGTGCACCTTGAGCGTCCGCTGGTCGCCGACCACGAGCACGGAGTCGCCGATCGACTCGAGGCCCTCGATGAACGCCGACGGGTCCAGCGCCTCGCCCGTGACGGCGAAGTTCGTGCAGTAGCGGAAGGTCGAGGACTCGTGCTGGGGATGGGTGACGCGCGCAGGCTCGTGGTGGTCGAGCTCGGGCGCCTCGGTCCCGCGCAGCGCCGCGACGACGCCGGCGAAGATCACGGTCAGGCCGAAGCCGCCGGCGTCCACCACCCCGGCCTCGCGCAGGACGGGCAGCAGGTCCGGCCCGCGGCGGACCGACGTCTGGCCCGCGTCGAGCGCGCGCTCCAGCACCTCGGCGATGAGCGCGTCCTGGCGGTCGGCGTCGATCTGCTTCAGCCGCGGCTGCTCCATGTGGGCGAGCTCGCTCGCGACGCGGTGGGCCATCTCCCGCACCACGGTGAGGATCGTGCCCTCGGCCGGCTCGCGGACGGAGTCGTAGGCGCGGTCGGCCGCGCGCGCCATCGCCGCCCCGATCAGGACGGGGTCGACCAGCTCGCCGGGGCGCGAAGCGAGCTCCTCGGCCGCGCCGCGGATCAGCTGGGAGAGGATGACGCCCGAGTTGCCGCGCGCGCCGAGCAGCGCCGCGCGCGCCACCGAGTCGACGATCTCCTCGCGGCCGATCTCGTCGAGCGCGCCGCCGCCGGACAGCCGGTCGAGCTCGTCGAGCACCGCGCGCAGCGTGAGCGCCATGTTGTCGCCCGTGTCGCCGTCGGCGACCGGGAACACGTTGAGGTCGTTGACCTCCTCACGGCGTGCCTCCAGCTCGGCCAGCGAGCGCTGGACGACCGAACGGAAGCGGACGAGGCTGGGATCGGCCAAGAGTGGCCGCCCGGCTACGCCTTGGTGACCTTGCCCGCCTTGAGGCAGCGGGTGCAGACGTAGACGCGCTTCGGGGCACCGGCCACCGAGATGCGCACCTTCTGCAGATTGGCGTCGAAGCGCCGCTTGGTCGCGACCATCGAGTGCGAGCGGCTCTGACCGAAGGCGGGGCGCTTCCCGCAGGAATGACAGATACGGGCCATTGCGGGCGGGAAGCATAGCGGGCGAGGGTCGATGGGTACGGTGGAGGGGTGCCCCAGACCACTGGCCATGTGACCCTGCCCGATCGCTACCGCGTGGTCCGCCACCTCGCGAACGGGGGGATGGCCAGCGTGTGGGAGGCCCACGACGAGCTGCTCGACCGCCCCGTCGCCGTGAAGGTGCTCGCCACCCACCTGAGCGAGGACGACCGCGCCCGCCGCCGCTTCGCCCGCGAGGCGCGCGCCGCCGCCGGCCTCTCCTCGCACCCCCACGTGGTGACGATCTACGACGTCGCCGAGCTCGACGGCGCGTCGTTCATCGTCATGGAGCTGCTGCGCGGCGGCACGGTGGCCGACGAGCTGCGCTCCGGCGACGCCGTGCCGCACCGGGTCGCGCTGCGCTGGCTCGCGGAGGCCGGCTCGGCGCTCGACGCGGCACACGAGGCGGGGATCGTCCACCGCGACGTCAAGCCGGCGAACATGCTGCTGGATGAACACGGCCGCCTCGCCCTCGCCGACTTCGGCATCGCGCGGCTCGGGCTCGAGGACCAGATCACGCAGACGGGCCAGGTGCTCGGCACCGCGGCCTACCTCGCGCCCGAGCAGGCCATGGGCGAGGCGTCGACGGCCGCCACCGACCGCTATGCCCTCGCCGTCGTCGCGTTCGAGCTGCTGACCGGCGGCAAGCCGTTCCAGGCCGAGAACTTCGCCGCCCAGGCGCGCGCCCACGTCGACGACGAGCCCCCGCTCGCCTCCGAGCGCGACCTCGACGTGCCGCCCGCCGCCGACCGGGTGCTCGTGCGCGGCATGGCCAAGGACCCGGACGAGCGCTGGGAGAGCGCGGGCGCGATGGTGCGCGCGCTCGACGACGCCCTCAGCGCCCCGCCGCCGAAGCGGCGCGCCGCCGCCGGCGCGGACGCCACGCGCGTCCGGGCCGACGGGACGCCGCCGGCTCCGCTGCCTCCGCGCCGCCGGCGGGGCGCGGCCGAGCCGCCGCCGCTGCCGCCGGGTCGCCGCCGCAGCGTGGCGGAGCCGGCGCCGCCGCGCCGCAACCGGAGCATCGGCCTCGTCCTCGCGCTCGCCGCGCTGCTGCTCGTCGGGGCCGGGGCGGTCGCGCTCGCGGGCCTCGGCGGCGACGACGATCCGGACGGCGGCCGCGCGCAGCAGCCGACGGCCACCGCGACCGCGGAGGCCACGCCCGAGCGCACGGCGACCGCCGAGCCGACCGACACCCCCACGCCCGAGCCGACCGACACGCCCACCCCCGAGCCCACCGCGACGCCGTCCCCCGAGCCGACGGCGACGCCCGACGGCGGCGGGACGGTCCAGGTGCGCGGGACCGACCCGACCGCGCTCCAGCTCCGCGCCTACGAGCTCAACCGGGCCGGCGACCACGAGCGGGCGCTCGCCTTCGCCCAGAAGGCCGTCGAGCTGTGCGCGGGGTCGACCGCGGCGAGCCCGTGCGCCTACGCGCTCTACGAGCTCGCCCGCGCGCGGCGGCTCACGGGCGATCCGCAGGGCGCGATCGCCGCGCTGGAGGAGCGCAAGCGGCGGTTCCCGGGCAACCAGCCCGGCGCGGTGGAGCAGGAGCTCGCCCTCGCCCGCCAGGCCGCGGGCGGCGGCGGCGACTGACAGACTCGCGCCCGTGCCGTTCGAGACCGTCGCCGTCGCGATCGCGGGCGTGCCGTTCATGTCCCCCGCGCAGGGCCGGATCGTCTACGACCACGTCGTCGCCACCCGCCCTGCCGCGGCGCTCGAGCTCGGCACGGCGCACGGCGTCGGCGCCGCCTACCTCGCCGCCGCGCTCGCCGACAACGGGCACGGGCACCTCACGACGGTCGACTTCGCCGGCGCCGCGTACGACCCGCCGCCCGCGGCGGTGCTCGCCCGCGCCGGCGTGGCCGACCGGGTCACGGTGGTGCGCGAGTTCTCGTCCTACACGTGGTGGCTGAAGGAGCAGGTCGCCGCGGCGAGCGACGCGCACGGCAACGTGGAGCCGCGGTTCGACTTCGTCTACCTCGACGGCGCGAAGAACTGGACGATCGACGGCCTCGCCGTCGTGCTCGTGGAGAAGCTGCTGCGCCCGGGCGGCTGGCTGCTGATGGACGACCTCGACTGGACCTACGCGGACGACCCCGGCCGCGACGCCACCGACGGCGTCGCCAACCGCGACCTGTCCGAGCCCGAGCGGACCGAGCCGCACCTGCGCGCCGTGTTCGACCTGATCGTGGCGCAGCACCCGTCGTTCACCGAGCTGCGGGTCCAGGACGAGTGGTGGGGCTGGGCGCGCAAGGCGCCGGGGGCGCCGCCGCGCCGCACGGTGGAGACGTCGCGGCCGCTCGGCGCGCTCGCCGCCGGCGCGGCGCGGCGCATGCTCCGCGCCGGCCGCCGCCGCGCCCGCCGCGTGCTGGTGCGCGCGCGCTCCTGAGTCGTAGCTGTCAGGGTCACCTGATAGTCCGACTCCGGCAGTAGGAGATCCACCGCATGGGCAGGCACACGGGGCCGGTGGAGCGGCTCTCGCGACGTGAGGGCGTCGAGCTCTGCCTGAAGGGCGAGCGGGCGCTGAACGGCAAGTCCGCGCTGGCGCGGCGCGGCCCGGCGCCGCCCGGGATGCACGGGCAGGCGCGCCGCCCGCGGCCGTCGATCTACGCGAACCAGCTGCGCCAGAAGCAGCGGCTCAAGCGCTACTACGGCGTCCGCGAGCGCCAGCTGCGCCGGTACGTCCGCGAGGCCGCCCGCCGGCGCGAGGGGCGCATGGGCGACCACCTGCTCGTGCTGCTCGAGCGGCGACTGGACAACGTCGTCTACCGGCTGGGCTTCGCGGCGACCCGCGCCCAGGCGCGCCAGTTCGTCAACCACGGCCACGTGCGCGTCGACGGCCGCAAGGTGGACATCCCCTCCTACGCGCTGCGCGCGGGCCAGCAGGTCGCCATCCGCGCCGGGAGCCCGGTGACCCCCGCGGTGCAGGCCGCGCTCGACCTCAGCGGCCGGATGCCCGGCTGGCTCGAGACCGACGTCGAGGCGCTCTCGGGCCGCGTGCTGCGCGAGCCCGCGCGGAGCGAGATCCCGACGCCGGTGGAGGAGCAGCTGATCGTCGAGTACTTCGCACGCCGATGACCGAGTTCGCGCGCCTCGCCGGGACGCCGTGCACGGACCACGCCGCGCTCGGCGTGCTGCTGGCCCGCGAGCTCGGCCGCCCCGACGGCGCGTGGGTCGGCGGGCGGCTGGCGGCGCTCGCCCGCGAGCTCCCCGGCGCCGCCGACCCGGCGAATCGAGCTGCACGGGCTCGGCCGTCTGCTGTCCGCCGCGTGCGGCCGCGCGCAGCGGGCGTGCTGCTGCTGCCGGACGTGCTGGCCGCGGGCGCGGGGCATCCGGCCGGCGTGGCGATCGCGGCCACCGGCATCGCCGCGCGCGGCGGGATCCCCATCGGGCTCGTCGGCGCGGGCCGGCGGCTCTATCTCGCCCACGAGGAGCTCGACGGGCCGAGCGCGAGCTCGACCTCGCCGGCGCGATGGCCTGCGCCGCCCTGCGCCTGATGCTGCCGCTGGACGACTCCGCCCTGGCGATCGCCGAGGCCGAGCACTGCCGGCTGCTCGCCCGCTTCAACTGAGTCCGGAGGCTGAGCGGCGCGACCGGCCGGTGGCGGAAACCGGGCGGTCGCGCCGGGGGGGCCTCAGCACGACGCGGAGGGGAGCGTCGGAACCGTCAACGCGGCCGCGGCCGAGAACCTGCGCCAACGGTTGGTCAGCGTGCGGACGACGTGAGCCGCGCCCGCATCGCGGCCAGCTGCAGCACGGCCTGCGCGGCGTGCTCGCCCTGGTCGCGCTTGCCGCCGCCGGTGCGGGCCAGCGCCTGCTCCATCGTCTCGACGGTGAGCACTCCGAACGCGCACGGGACGCCCGTGCGCAGCTGCACGTCCTGGATGCCGCGCGCGGCCTCCTCGCAGACGTGGTCGTAGTGCGAGGTCTCGCCGCGGATCACCGCCCCGAGGCACGCGACACCGGCGTAGCGCCCGCTCTCGGCGAGGTACTTCGCGGCCAGCGGCAGCTCGAAGGCGCCCGGCACGTCGTACACGTCCGCCTCCCCCGCGCCGCCCGCCGCGAACGCGCGCTGCGCGCCGGCGATCAGGCGCTCGGCCAGGTCCTCGTAGAAGCGCCCGACGGCGATCGCGTAGCGGGCGTCGCTCACGTCGGGGTTCCGCCGCCGACGTCGCGGCCGAGCTCGCGGTCGCGCTCGTGCTCGGCGTGGACGAGCTCCTCGTCGAGCGGCAGCGCCTGGTGGTGGAGCGTGTGGCCCAGGCGGTCGCGCTTGGCCCGCAGGTACTGCTCGTTGTGCGGGTTGGGCGCGTGCACGATCGGGACCTGCTCGGAGACCGACAGGCCGTAGCCCTCGAGGCCGCGGATCTTCTTCGGGTTGTTCGTGAGGATGCGGATGCTGGTCAGCCCGAGGTCGACGAGGATCTGCGCGCCGATGCCGTAGTCGCGCAGGTCCACGGGCAGCCCGAGCTCCAGGTTGGCGTCGACCGTGTCGTAGCCCTGGTCCTGCAGGTTGTAGGCACGCAGCTTGTTGAGCAGCCCGATCCCGCGGCCCTCCTGGGCGAGGTAGAGCAGCACCCCGCTGCCGTTCTCCTCGATCATCGCCAGCGCCGACTCGAGCTGCTCGCCGCAGTCGCAGCGCAGCGAATGGAACACGTCGCCCGTGAGGCACTCCGAGTGCACCCGGACGAGCACGTGCTCGGCGCCCGCGACCTCGCCCTTGACGAGCGCGACGTGGTGCTTGTCGTCGACGAGCGAGCGGTAGCCGACGGCGGTGAACTCGCCGAAGCCCGTCGGGAGCTGCGTGGTCACGATGCGCTCGACGAGCTGGTCGTGGCGGCGCCGGTAGGCGATCAGGTCGGCGACCGTGATCATCTTCAGGCCGTGCTTGGCGCAGTAGCCCTCGAGGTCGGCGACGCGGGCCATCGTGCCGTCGTCGTTCATGATCTCGCAGATCACGCCGGCGGGCGTGAGGCCGGCCAGCCGCGCCAGGTCGACCGCCGCCTCGGTCTGGCCGGTGCGCTCCAGCACGCCGCCCGCCTTCGCCTTGAGCGGGAACACGTGGCCGGGCTGGACGAGGTCGCGCGGCGAGGCGTGGGCGTCGATGGCCACGGCGACGGTGCGGGCCCGGTCGGCGGCCGAGATGCCCGTGGTGACCCCGTCGCGGGCCTCGACCGACACCGTGAACGCGGTCTCGAACGGCGACTCGTTCTTGGCCGCCATGAGGTCGAGGCCGAGCTCGTCGCAGCGCTCGGGGGTGAGCGCGAGGCAGATGAGCCCGCGGCCCTCCCGGGCCATGAAGTTGATCGCCTCGGGCGTGGCGAACTCGGCGGCGATCGTGAGGTCGCCCTCGTTCTCGCGGTCCTCGTCGTCGCAGACGACGACCATCCGGCCGGCGCGGATGTCCTCGATCGCGTCCTCGATGCTGGCGAACGGCGCGCTCACCGGGCCACCAGCTTCTCGACGTACTTGGCGACGACGTCGACCTCGAGGTTGACCGGCGCGCCCGGCTCGGCCGCGCCAAGGGTCGTGCGGGCGAGCGTCTCGGGGATCAGCGACACCGAGAACCAGTCCTCCCCCACGCCGACGACGGTGAGCGACACGCCGTTGACGGCGATCGACCCCTTCTCGACCACGTAGCGGAGCAGCTCGGGCGGCGCGGCGATCGTGACGACGCGGGCGAACCCGTCCTCGGCGACGTCGCGCACGGCGCCGAGGCCGTCGACATGGCCCTGCACGATGTGGCCGCCGAGCCGGTCGGAGGCGCGCAGCGAGAGCTCCAGGTTCACGCCGGAGCCGGCCGCCGCCCCCGCGAGCGACGAGCGGCGGAGCGTCTCGTGCATCACCTCCGCGCGGAACCCGTCCTCGGCGATCGCGGTCGCGGTGAGGCAGACGCCGTTGACGGCGACCGAGTCGCCCTCGGCGATCTCCCGGGCCAGCCGGGTGCGCACGCCGAGCGTGACGCCGTCGCCGGTGGCGTCGACGGCGGTGACGGTCCCGAGGTCCTGGACGAGGCCGGTGAACACGGCTACCACTCTCGCAGCCGGGCGGAGATCAGGACGTCCTCGGCGATCCGCTCCACGTCGAGCGCGAGCGCGCGCGTGGCCTCGGCGATCTTCTCCACGCCCTCCCCCTCGAGCGGGTCGCGCGCGTTGGAGCCGCCGACGACCACGGGGGCGAGGAACAGGCGGATCTCGTCGACCTCGCCGGCGTCCAGGAACGCGCCCGCGAGCTTGGGGCCGCCCTCCAGCAGGAGCGAGGTGACGCCGGACGCGCCCAGCTGGTCGAGCGCCGAGCGGACGCGCGCGGGCTCGTTCTCGCCCGTGGCGACGATCACGTCGGCGCCCGCCACCTCGAGGGCGTCGGTCTGCAGCCGCGAGGCCGCCCGCCCGACGACGACGGTGACCGGCAGCTCGGGCGCGCCGCGCATGAGCTGGGAGTCGAGCGGCAGCCGGCCCTCGGAGTCGAACACGACCCGCCGCGGCTGGCGCGGGTCGGAGCCGATCCGTGCCGTCAGCTGCGGGTCGTCGGCCAGCGCGGTCCCGATGCCCACGACGACGGCGTCGCGCTCGGCGCGCCAGTGGTGCGAGAGCAGGCGCGACTCCTCGCCGGAGATCCACTTGGAGTCGCCGGTGCGGGTCGCGACCTTGCCGTCGAGCGTCATCGCCGACTTGAAGAGCACATGCGGGCGCCCGGTGCGCGCGTGCTTGCGGAAGGCCTGGTTGAGGAGCCGCGCGCGCACGGCCGGCTCGCCGTCGGCGACCGCGACCTCGACGCCCTCGTCGCGCAGGATGCCGAGCCCGCGGCCGGACGCCTTCTCGGTCGGGTCGTCGGAGGCGACGACGACGCGCGCGATGCCCGCCTCCAGGATCGCGTCGGTGCACGGCGGCGTGTGCCCGTGGTGGCAGCACGGCTCGAGCGAGACGTAGAGCGTCGCGCCGCGCGGGTCGGCGCTGCAGGCGGCCAGCGCCGCGCGCTCGGCGTGGGCCTCGCCGTAGGCGGCGTGCCAGCCCTCCCCCAGCACCTTGCCGTCGCGCACGACGACCGCGCCCACGAGCGGGTTCGGGCTGACCCGGCCGCGACCGTGCTCGGCGAGCGAGATCGCGCGCGCCAGGTGGGTGAGGTCGGTGTCGAGGGAGATCGCCATGGCGCCCCGTCCAGTCTACGGACGCGGCGTCAGGGGCAGCGCGTGTAGACCGACCACGTCCGGTTGCGACCGGCCCGCTCGAATCCGGGCAGCGGCCGGTTCGACCACGGCTTGCGGGCGGAGGACTTCGGGTTGGAGTTCGTCGCCCGCGCGGCGCTGGGCTCGAAGTTGAACGTGGCGCCGATCAGCAGCACGCCGGCGCGCGGGCGCCGGCGCTGGGCGATCGAGGCCTCGACCGCCTCCTTCGGCAGCCCCGTCTCGTAGCGCAGGATCGGGATGGCCGAGTGCGTGGGGACGGTGATCGGGCGGCACGACTGCAGCGCGGCGACGGCGCGGGGCGCGTCGAGGATCCCGATCAGGCCCTCGTGCTGCGCCTCGATGAAGCTCGCCTGGTCGGCGAGCTTCGCGTAGTCGCGGTAGTAGAACGGCACGCGCCACGCGAGCACGAGCACGGAGACGACGGCGATCCCGATCGCCACGCGCCGCGGCGTGCGGCCGTCGACGAGCGTCCAGCCGCCCACCGCGATCGCGACGCACAGGGAGAGCAGCAGCGACGGGATCGTCAGGTAGCGCGGGATCACCGAGAGGCCGGCGGCCGCGATGATCAGGAACGTGAGCAGCCCGAGCGCGCCGAGCGCGAGCGGGAGCGCGGCACGCCGGCGCAGGATGTGGACGCCGAGCAGCAGCCCGAGCCCGCCGATCCCCACGGTGACGATGCGGTCGTTGCCGCCCGAGTACTGCGGGATCAGCGTGATCGCCTCGAACAGCCCGCGGTTGCGCCCGAACTGGCCGGAGACCTCGCGCGTCGAGGTGAGCGAGTAGAGCGGCTCCCCGGTCACGATCAGGTCGCTCGCCATCCAGATCACCGGCGCCGCGGCCACGAGCAGCGCGAAGCGGACGAGCTGCGGGCGCGGCGTGCCCGGCGCGAGGTACAGCCAGTAGACGCCGGCCAGGAGCCACGCCTCCGGCCGCAGCAGCCCGGCGAGCGCGAGCAGGGCGAGCACGGGCCAGCCGCAGCGCGGCCGGCGCAGCTCGAGCAGCGCCGCGCCGAACACCATGAGGTAGAACGGCAGGTCGAACATCGCGCGCAGGGCCAGCAGCTGCATGTCCGTGCGCGTCACCATCACGGCGAGCGCGATGAGCGCGATCAGCCGGCCGAGCAGGCGCTGCGTGAACAGGTAGACGACGGCGTAGAACGCGAGCAGGCCGAACAGCGACGCCAGCACGAGGATCCGGTCGCTCGCCGTCCCGAAGGGCGCCAGCGCCCACGCCACGAGCGTCGAGAGCGGGTGCGGCGTCGGCGTGCGGAACACGTCGTAGTCGGGCAGCCGCCAGTCGCCCAGCTCCTTGCCCCAGACGAGCGTGTAGTACGTGTCGTAGTTGGGATAGGTCTGCCAGACGAGGAAGACCGCGAGCACCGCGAGGACGCCGGCGGCGAGCAGAGCGTGGCCCAGGCGCGGCGACGGCCGCTCGCCGGTCGCGGGCGGCGGGGGATCTGCGGGCTCGGTCCGCGGCATGCGGGGGTCGGTCACGGACATGCGCGGGCCGATCAGCCTATCCATGGGGTGCAGTCGCGCAGGCGGTGGATCTCGACCACGGGCCCGGGGCGCTCGTAGGCCCGCGGGCGGTAGTTGAACGACGCGTCGTAGGAGAAGCGCACGGGCTCGGCGCCCTCGGCGAAGGGCGAGAACGTGACCGTCTCCTCGCTCGCGGCGGCGAGCGCGGCGTAGTACCGGCGCGACGTCTCCAGGCCGGCCTTCAGGCCGCGGTCCTTCTGGTGGCTGCCGACCACGACCCAGCAGTAGCCCTGGTCGCGGTAGCGGGCGATGCGGCGCGTGCGCAGCCGCTTCTCGTAGGCCTGGAAGGGCCGCTCGACGGGGAACACCGGCCGCTCGAGCGCGTCGCGCCACGAGGCGGGCACGAACGGCTCGACCACGATCCGGGCGTTCGCGGGCACGTGCTCCTCGATCCACCCGAGCGCCTCCGCACGCGTGTCCTCGCGGCCCAGCACGCGGTCGACGTGCACGCTCGCCAGCACGCCCTGCACGCACAGCAGCACCGTGATCCCGGCCAGCGCCGCCCCGCGGTGCCGCCGCAGCGCGTCGGCGGCGACCACCGCGGCGTAGGCCGCGAGCACGCACAGCGCCGGGTAGACCGGCAGCAGCCAGCGCCCGAAGAAGCGCCCCTGCGCGCCCATGTAGAGGTAGAAGGCGACCGGGAAGGCGACGAGCAGCAGCGCCTTGCGCCAGTCGCGCCGCAGCGCGAGCACCCCGCCGGCGACCGCGGCGAGCAGCGGCAGCCAGCCGAGCCCCCAGGTCAGCGTGCCGAGGTAGTACAGCCAGCCGTAGGTGTCGTCCTGGCCGAGCTTGGCGGTGTCGGCCTGCGCGGACTGGCCGCTGATCTGCCCGCGCGCCTCGGACGGGTTGAGGAGCGCGTACGGGTTCAGCACCGCGAAGCAGGCCAGGCAGACCGCGCCCGCGAGCACGAGCCCCACGACCGCCGGCCTGAGCTGCGCCCGGTCGCGCTGGACGCGCAGCCCTGCGGCGATCAGCAGCGCGAGCAGCACCGCGCCCGCCGTGTACTTCGTGGCCGTGGCGACCCCGATGGCCGCGCCGGCGAGCGCCCAGTCGAGCCACCAGCCGCGCTCGTACACGAGCAGGCAGGCGACGAGCGCGACCGTGATCGGGGCCAGCGTCACGACGTCGTTGAGCGCGTGCTTGGAGTAGAAGACCGGCAGGAACGCGACCGCCATCAGCGCCGCGGCGACGAGCCCGACGCGGCGCTCGTAGTAGCGCGTGCCCGCCCAGTAGGCGAGCCCGCAGACGAGCGTCCCGATCAGCGCGACGAGCACGCGCGCGGCGAGGAACGCGGCCTCGGGGTCGGCGGCGAACTCGCGCACCAGGCCGCGCCCGCCCCCGAACGGGAAGCCGGCGGTGAAGCGCAGCTTGAACAGCGCGTAGAAGAGATAGGTGAGCGCCGACGGGTTCTCGTAGTAGCCGGGGTCCAGCCCGCCGCGGAACATCTCGATCGCCTTGGGGACGAAGTGCTCGGCCTCGTCGGCGTTGTAGGCGTAGGGCAGCCCATGCCCGATGTGCCAGAGCCGCAGCGCGAGCGCGCCGAGCAGGATCGCGCCCAGCAGCCCCGCCGTCCTGCGCCCGCTCACGCCCCCTCCCGCGGCCCGTAGCCCTGCGTGCAGTCGCGCAGGCGGTGGACCTCCACCTCGGGCCCGGGCCGCTCGTAGGCCGGCGAGTAGTAGTTGTAGCTGAGGTCGAAGCTGAACGGCGGCGCGTCGTGGTCGGCGCGGTACGGGCTCACGCGGAAGGTCACGTCGGACTGCGCGCGCAGCGCGTCGTAGTAGGCGAGCGCCCGGCGGTCGCCCGCGGCGAGCGCGCGCCCGCGGATGAGGTCGAAGGTGACGATCGTGCAGTAGCCCTCGGCGCGGTAGCGGTCGAGCACGCCCGGGCGCAGGGTGCGGCCGTACTCCACGTGCTCCTCGCGGATGTCGCGGATGAACTCGTTGACGAACTGCGCGCGCGGCAGCCGCTGGGGGCGCCCGTCGCGGACCGGCCAGTACCAGCGCTCGGGCACCGCGGGCTCGACGATGGCCCGCAGGTCGCGCCGGTGGTGCTCGGCGAGCCACTGGCGCGCGATCGCGCGCGTGTCCGCGCGGCCGAGCACGGCCATCGAGCGCGCGTCGGCGGCGAGCGGCTGCCACAGCAGCAGCACGAGCCCCGTGCCCAGCGCCGGCCACTGCAGGCGCGGCGCGCGCGCCCGGAGCGCGTCGAGCGCGGCGACGAACCCGTGCCCGGCGAGCAGCGCCAGCGCCGGGTAGACCGGCAGCAGCCAGCGGCCGAAGAAGCGCGACTGCACGCTCAGGTAGAGGAACAGCGCGACGGGGAAGATCAGCAGGATCGCGAGGCGCACGCGGTCGCGCCGCGCCATCGCGACCGCCCCGCCGGCAGCCGCGAGCGCGGCGACGTAGCCGAGGCCCCACAGCAGGCTGTCGAGGTAGTAGAGCGGGCCGACGTCGTTCTCCTGGCCGAACTTGTCCTGGTTGCCCGCGAGCTCGGCCTGCCCGCGCAGCTGGTGCAGCGCGGTGTCGAGGTCGAGGAAGAAGTACGGGTTGGTGACGAAGAACGCGGCGAAGGTGCCGGCGAGCAGCGCGAGCAGGCCGGTCGCGGCGCCGCGCAGCGCCGCCCCGTCGCGGCGCGCGAGCAGCGGTAGGGCGAGCGCCAGCCCGGGCGCGAGCAGCACGAGCCCGGCGGTGTACTTGAACCCGATGGCCAGGCCCGCGGCCACGCCCGCCCACAGGCACGTGCGCCACCCGGCCCCCTCGCGCATGCGGACGGAGAGCAGCAGCACGACCGCGACCGGCGCGAGCGTCCCGACGTCGGTCACCGCGAGGCGGGAGAACGCCACCGGGAGGAAGGCGAAGCAGAGCACGGCGGCCGCGACGAGGCCGGTGCGGCGGTCCCACAGGCTCCGGCCGGCGGCGTAGACCGCGCCGACGCCGACCATGCACAGCACGGCGGCCAGCGCGCGCGAGATCTCGAACACCCATTCGCGGCCGAGCCGGTAGCCCTCGATGATCGTCTCCCCGCCGCCCGCCGGGAGCGACACGACGCGGTAGACGACGTGGAGCAGGTACGTGTAGGCGGAGGGGTTCTGGAAGTACCCGGGGTTCGGGTCGCGGAAGACCTCGACGGCCCGCTTGGTGAAGTGCGACCCCTCGTCCACGTAGTACACGTAGGGCAGGCCGTGATCGTTGTGGAGCACCCGCAGGACGAGCCCCACGACCATCATCAGGCCGAGCACGGCGAGCGCCGGGCCCTCGTCGCGCAGTCGGCTCCTCACGGCGCCGATGGTAGCTTTGACCCCCTCGGCGCCATGAAGCTCATCATCCAGATCCCCTGCCTGAACGAGGAGGAGGCGCTCCCCGTCACGCTGCGCGACCTCCCCCGCGAGGTGCCCGGCTTCGACGCGGTCGAGTGGCTCGTCATCGACGACGGCTCGACCGACCGGACCATCGAGGTGGCGCGTGCCAACGGCGTCGACCACATCGTGCGCCTGACCAACAACAAGGGCCTGGCCAACGGCTTCCAGGCGGGCCTCGACGCCGCCCTCAAGCTCGGCGCCGACGTGATCGTCAACACCGACGCCGACAACCAGTACGACGGGCGCGACATCCCGAAGCTGGTCGCGCCGATCGTCGCGGGCAACGCCGACATGGTCGTCGGCGACCGCCAGGTGTCGACCATCGAGCACTTCTCGCCCGCCAAGAAGGCGCTGCAGCGGCTCGGCTCCTGGGTCGTGCGCCAGGCCTCGGCGACCGGCGTGCCGGACACCACGTCGGGATTCCGCGCCTACAACCGCGAGGCGGCGCTCGCCCTGCAGGTGGTCTCCAAGTTCACCTACACGCTGGAGACGATCATCCAGGCGGGCAAGATGACCGTCGCCCTCGACTCGGTGCCGGTCCGGACGAACCCGAAGCTGCGCGAGTCCCGGCTGTTCCCGTCGATGTGGACCTACATCCGCCGCAACGGGGTCTCGATCTTCCGCATCTACGCGCAGTACGAGCCGCTCAAGGTGTTCATGACCGCGGCCGCGCTGCTCGGGCTCGCGGCGTTCGCCGTGTGGGCGCGCTTCGTGTGGTTCTACATCGACGGCGAGGGCGCCGGCCACGTCCAGTCGCTGATCCTCGGCGCCGTGCTCTTCAACGCCGCGATGCTGCTCGCCGCGCTCGGCGTGCTGGGCGACCTGATCAGCGGCCAGCGGATCACGCTGCAGCGCATCTTCGAACGGGTGCGCCGTGTCGAGCTCGAGCTCGGCGTCGCGCCGTCGCACTACGAGCCGGGCGCGACCAAGGCCGGGCAGGAGCCGACCACCGGGGCGCACGCCGGCGGCCACGGCGCCACCGAGGAGCGCGAGGCGGTGAAGCTGTGAGCACGACGGTCACGCGCGACGCCGAGGGCACGGTCACCGGCAACACGTACGACAAGTACGGCTCGTCCAACCCGGTCGTGCGCCGCATGATGGCCACGTTCCAGCGCACGCTCGGCGAGCTCTTCGAGCGGGTCGATCCCGCGTCGGTGCTCGACGTCGGCTGCGGCGAGGCGATCCTCACGCACCAGTGGGCGACCGCGCGGCCGCGCACGCGGGTCGTCGGCTTCGACCTCGAGGACCCGCAGATCCAGGCGCACTGGGAGGGGCGGACGTGCGCGAACCTCGAGTACCGGATCCTGCGCGCACAGGAGCCGTTCCCGTTCGCGGAGGGAGAGTTCGCGCTCGCCACGGCGATCGAGGTGCTCGAGCACGTGCCCGACCCCGAGCACACGGTCGCCGAGATGGCGCGCTGCGCCCGCGGCGGCCACCTGCTCGTCTCGGTGCCGCGCGAGCCGCTCTGGCGCGGGCTCAACGTCGCCCGCGGCGCCTACCTGAAGGACCTGGGGAACACCCCGGGCCACCTGAACCACTGGTCCAGGCGCTCGTTCGCCGAGCTGCTCGGCCGCCACGGGAGGGTCGTCGAGACGCGCTCGCCGTTCCCGTGGACGATGCTGCTTGTTCGCGTGTAACGTCGCCGAAGTCGAGCGCGAGGAACGAGTGGCTCGACTGGCAGGCGAAACCGATTCCGAGCGCGAGGAACGAGCGGCTCGACTGGCAGGCGAAACCCCTCAGTCCTACGGCCGCGGCGCCCGGATCCTCTCGGTCGGCATCGCGACGACCGGCGTCGTCACGTTCGCCTACTTCTCCGTCGCGTCGCACGTGCTCGACGACGCGGACTACAAGGCGCTGTCGCTGCTGTGGTCGGTGCTCTTCGTCACGGTCTCGGTGCTCTACCGGCCGATCGAGCAGCTGCTGTCGCGCACGATCGCCGACCGCCGCGCGCGCGGGCTCGAGCACGACCACCCGCTGCGCACGCCGCTGCTGATCCAGGGCGGCTTCGCGGTCGCCTTCGCGGCGGTCGCGCTCGCCCTGCGCGGCCCGCTCGAGGACGGCCTCTTCGACGGCTCGTCCGCGCTCTACTGGATCCTCGTGGTCGCGGTGCTCGCGTACGCCGCGAGCTACTTCGCCCGCGGCTGGCTCGCCGGGCACCAGTGGTTCGGGCTCTACGGCGGGCTCGTGTTCCTCGAGGCGTCGTCGCGGCTGCTGTTCGCGCTCGCCGTCGCCGTGGGGATCGCCGAGGGGCAGACGGCCGTGGCGCTCGGCATGGCCGCCGCGCCGTTCGTCTCGCTCGTCGTCGTCCCGCTGGCGTTCGCGCGCCGGCCCCCGGCCGGACCGCCCCGCGAGCGGGCCGGCGACGACCTCGGCATGGCGCGCGGCGGGCGCTTCGCCGTCGCGGTGCTGGCGATCATGCTCGCCGAGCAGACGCTGCTCAACGCCGCGGTCCTCACCACCGACCTGACCGCGGGCGACGCGGTCGTCGCCGGCTTCGTGTTCAACGTGCTGCTGATCGCCCGCGCGCCGCTGCAGCTCTTCCAGGCCGTGCAGGGCTCGCTCCTCCCCCACCTGGCCGGCCTCGAGGCCCGGGCCGGGCGGGCGGAGGCCCATCGCGCCGTGCGCATCACCGTGCTGGCGATCGCCGGCTTCGCGCTCGCGGTGGCGCTCGGCCTCGTCGCCGTCGGGCCCTGGGCGATGGACCTGCTCTTCGACGACTCGGCCACCTACGGGCGCTGGGGCCTCGCCCTCGTCGCCCTCGGGATGGGCTTCCACCTGATGGCCGGGACGCTCAACCAGGCGGCGCTGGCGCGCGACCACGCCGGGCGCGCGGCCGCCGCGTGGCTGCTGGCGGCGGCGGCCTTCGTCGGGTGGCTGCTGGCGCCGGTCGTCGACGACGAGCTGCTGCGGGCCGAGATGGGCTACCTGGGCGCCGCCGCGCTGCTCTGCGGGCTGCTCACGGTCGCCTATCGGCGCGTCGGGTAAGGTCGGAAGGACATGGCCTACACCCTCGAGCACGATCCCATCGACGCCGGCCACCTCATCGCCGTGACGGGCGAGATGGACATGGCCGCCACCCCGGAGCTGTCGACCGTCCTGCTGATGGCGGCACGCGCCCCCGGGTCGCTGGTCGTGGTCGACCTGGCCGAGGTCGAGTTCATCGACTCGACGGCGCTCGGCACCCTGCTCAAGGCTGCCGGCGAGATCGAGGCGGCGGGCAAGCAGATGCGCGTCGTGTGCGCGGGCGGGCCCGTCCGGCGCCTGCTCGAGATGACCAACCTGACGAACCGCTTCCAGCTGTGCCCGACGCGCGACGACGCGCTCGCCGCCGTCTGAGCCGATGCATCGCTTCAACGTCGCCGAGCCCGCGTTCAGCCGCGACGACGCCGACCCCGACGGCTACAAGGCGGGCCTGTTCCGCCCGGGGCCGGCGATCGGGGCGACCCGCACCGGGACCAGCGTCTACGACGTCCCGCCCGGGCAGTCGATCTGCCCGTACCACTACGAGCTCGGCGAGGAGGAGTGGCTGCTCGTCCTCTCCGGGCGCCCGACGCTGCGCGCGCCGGACGGCACGGCCGTGCTCGAGCCGCACGACCTCGTCTTCTTCCCGATCGGCCCCGAGGGCGCCCACAAGGTCACGAACGACACGGACGAGCCCGTCCGCGTCCTCATGTTCTCCGAACTCCGGACCCCGACCGGCAGCGTCTACCCCGACAGCGACAAGGTCGGCCTCTTCACGCGCGGCGGCGACGACGACGTGCTCGTGCGACGTACGAGCAACGTCGACTACTACGACGGCGAGGCGTAGCGGTCCGGGCGTTCAGGGGACGGTGAGCACGAGCTTGCCGCGGTGCGCATCGGTCGCCATGCGGGCCTGCGCCTCGGCGGCCCGGGCGAGCGGATAGGTCCGGTCGACGATGGGCCGGAGCCCGCCTCGCGCCATCGCGGGCAGCAGGTCCCGCGCCACGCCGCGGGCGATCGCCGCGCGCTCCGCGATCGAGCGCGTGCGAAAGGTCACGCCGACGATGCTCGCGCGCTTGTAGGCCAGCAGCTCCAGGTCCAAGAGGCCGGTCGCGCCGGCCAGGCGCCCGACGCTGATGAGCCTGCCCCCGACGGCCAGCGCCCGCACGCACTCCCCCAGCAGCTCGCCGCCGACGTGGTCGACGATGACGTCGGCCCCGCGGCCCGCCGTCGCTGCGAGCACGGCGTCCGCGAGCGGCTCGCGGCTGGTGTGGACGACCACGTCGGCGCCGGCGGAGATCACCTCGGCGTGCGCGCGCGGGGTACGGATCGTGGCCACGACGAGCCCGGCGCCGAGGTGGCGCGCGATCTGGATGCCCGTGAGGCCGACCGGCGTGCTGGCGCCGTGGATCACGACGGCCCCGCCGCGCTCCAGCTCGGCGGCGTTGACGAGCGCGTCGTACTCCGTCTGGAGGCCGGACACCGCCGCTGCGGCCTCGACGAGGTCCCACGCCTCCGGCACGAGGATGGCGAGCCGAGCGTCGAGCAGCGCGCGCTCCGCGTAGCCGCCGGCGAGCAGGCCCATGACGCGGTCGCCGGCCCGGAAGCCCGCGACCTCTGCCCCCGCGCGCACGATCACGCCCGCCGCGTCCATCCCCGCGACGAGCGGCCGGGGCCGCGCCGCGGCGGGATCGTGCCGGCCCTCCCGCTGGGCGAGGTCGGCGCGGTTCACGCCGGCCGCCGCGACGTCGATCAGCAGGTCGTGCGGACCGGGACGCGGCTCGGCGACGTCGCACACGCGCAACGTCCCGTCGTCGCGGATGACCACGGCCCTCATCGGCGCATCGCCGTCTGAGCGCTACTCCGTCGTCACCGCCCGCAGCACGTCGACCTTCGACGCGCGGCGCGCCGGCGGGATCGCCGCCAGCACGCCCGCGATCGCCGCGAGCACCGAGAGCACGATCAGCGTGCCGATCGGGAACGTCAGCGCGAAGCCCTCGTCGGCCAGCGGCCGCGAGACGACGAGCGCGAACACGATCCCCAGCGCGAGCCCGAGCACGGCGCCGATCAGCGCCGTGATCACCGACTCGGCGCGGACCATCCGGCGCACCTGGCGCTTGCTCATGCCGACCGCGCGCAGCAGCCCGAGCTCGCGCGTGCGCTCGTGCACGGCGAGCGCGAGCGTGTTGACGATCCCGAGCAGCGCGACGATCACGGAGAGCGAGAGCAGCGCGTAGACGAGGCCGAGGAGCTGGTTGACCTGGTCGGCCTGCGTGTCCTTGAACTCGGCGAGCGTCTGCGCCTTCGCGACCGGGAAGTCGGCCAGCTGCCTCGTCGCCGCCGCCTCCAGCTCGTCCGCGTCGCCGCTTCCGCCGACGAGGATGAACGCGTCGTCGGGCTGGTTCCAGTCCTTGGTCATCGTGGCGTTCGTGACGAGGATCTGGCCCAGCGTCCCGAGGTCGTTCTCGTACAGGCCGGCCAGCTCGTAGTCGATCCGCTTGCCGGCGGGCGTGGTGACCTTGAGCGTGTCGCCGACCTTGAAGCCGTGGCTGTCGGCCCACCCCTTCGCGGCCATCATCTGGTCGTCGCGCAGGCCCGCGAGCGTCTGCGTGTCGCCCGCCGCGATCTCGGGGTCGAACACCTTGGTGATCGTCGCCGGGTCCACGCCGGTGGCCGGCACCGAGTCGCCGCCACCCTGCACGTTGGCCTGGTCGAACCGCATCGGCGAGACGACGCTGACGCCGGGCACCTGGCGCAGCTGCTCGGAGACGCCCGCGGGCACGGGCGAGAAGCCGTCGTCGTGGGTCACGATCAGCGCGGCGCGGCTGTACTGCTCGTCGACGAGCTTGTCGATCGAGCCGCGCAGGCCCGCGGCGAAGATCGCGGTGAAGACGACGAGCGCGAGCCCGATCATCAGCGCCGACGCGGTGATCGCGGTGCGCTGCGGCTGGCGCTCGGCGTTCTCGCGGGCCAGCCGGCCCGGGATGCCCTGGATGCGCTCGAGCGGGCGCCCGATGAGCCGCGCCAGCGGCCGCACGAGCACCGGCGCGAGCACGGCGACGCCGAGGATCATCACGATCATGCCGAGGCCCAGCAGGGAGGCGGTGGCGGTGCCGCCGGCGCCGCCGAACAGCCCGCCGAGCAGGGCCAGCAGGCCGAGCCCGATGACCAGCGTGGAGGTGATCAGCCGCTTGCGGCTCACGCGCCGGGCGCCGAGCGTCGACGCGTCGCGCATCGCCTCCAGCGGGTCGACCTGCGTGGCCCGGCGGGCGGGCACGAAGCCCGACACGAGCGTCGCGACCATGCCCACCGCGAGGCCGACGATGATCGTGCGCGCGGCGATCACCGTGCCCGTCGAGGGCAGCTCGAGCCCGAACGAGGCGAGCAGCCCGCGCAGGCCCGGCGCGAGCAGCAGGCCGCCGACGATGCCGAGCACGGAGGCGATGAAGCCGATGATCAGCGTCTCGAACACGACCGACGTGAGGATCTGCCGGCGGGAGGCGCCGAGCGTGCGCAGCAGCGCGAACTCCTTCGACCGCTGGGCCACGGTCACGGCGAACGTGTTGAAGATCAGGAAGCCGCCGACGAACACCGCGATGCCGGCGAAGACGAGCAGCGCGATGGTGAGGAAGCCGAGCGACTCGTTGATGTCGCCGGCCGTCTCCTCCGCCTGCTCCTTGCCGGTGCGGACGACGGCGGTGCCGCCGAGCGCCTCCGAGATGCGCGCCTTGAGCTGCTCGGGCGACGTGCCGCCCTCCGCGGCGACCACGACCTCGGTCAGCTCGCCCGGCTTCTGGGCGATCTTCTGCACCTCCGAGAGCGGCATGGTGATCGAGCCGATGCCGAGCGACCCCTGGTCGCCGATCTTGCCGATGCCGGTGATCTCGTACGGCTTGGCCGCCTCGCGCCCGGCCACGAGCACCTGGTCGCCGACCTCGAAGCCGCCCTTGTCGGCCGTCGCCTGGTCCATCGTCACCTCGCCGGGCTCCTCGGCCGGGCCGCCCTCGACGTAGGTGTAGGGGTCGAAGCGCTCGCCGCTGCGCGAGAACAGGATCGTGGGCGGGCCGTTGCCGCCGACGCGCTCCTTGTCGGCGTCGAAGATCGACACCTCCTGCTCGAGGTTGCCCTCCGCGGCCTCCACGCCGGACACGGCGCGGACCTTCTCGAGCGTGCCCGGCGGCAGCGGCTGGGTGCGCCCGCCGAAGTCGCCCTCGACGGGCTGCTTGGCGGTGACGTCGACGTCGACGCCCTTCTGCACGCGCTCGAACAGGTCGGTGAACGACGCGTTGATCGTGTCGGTGAAGATGAAGGTGCCGGACACGAATGCGACGCCGATGACGACCGCGAACCCCGTCAGCGCCGTGCGCAGCTTGCGGGCGAACAGCCCGCGGAGCGACATCCGGAGCATCTACGCCACCTGCTTCATCAGGTCCAGCAGGTCCTCCGCGGTCTCCGCCGGCCCGTCGTGGACGATGGCGCCGTCGCGCAGCATCACCACCCGGTCGGCGGTGGCCGCGGCGCCCGCGTCGTGCGTGACCATGATCACGGTCTGGCCGAACTCGTCGACGGCGCGGCGCAGCAGCCCGAGCACCTCGGAGGCGGACTTGGAGTCGAGGTTGCCCGTCGGCTCGTCGGCGAAGACCACGGCGGGGCGCGAGATCAGCGCGCGGGCGATGGCGACGCGCTGCTGCTGGCCGCCCGACAGCTCCGCGGGCCGGTGCGTCAGGCGGTCACCCAGGCCGACCGCGTCGACGAGCGTGCGGAACCACTCCTGGTCGACCTTGGCGCCGGCGAGCATCAGCGGGAGCGTGATGTTCTCCCGCGCGCTGAGGACCGGCACGAGGTTGAAGGCCTGGAAGACGAAGCCGAGCTTGTCGCGGCGCAGCGACGTGAGCGCCTTGTCGTCGAGGTTGGCCAGCTCCTGGCCGTCGACGACGACGGAGCCGGAGCTGGGCCGGTCGAGGCCGGCGAGCAGGTGCATCAGCGTGGACTTGCCCGAGCCCGACGGCCCCATGATCGCCGTGCACTCGCCCGTGGGAAAGCCGATCGTGACGCCCCGCAGCGCGTGGACCGAAGCCTCGCCCTCTCCGTAGGTGCGGTGCAGCTCGGCGGTCGAGACGATCGTGGCGGCAGCAGTCGGCGCAGTCATGCCGACAGCATCGAGGGGCGAACCGAACCTTGAAAGGGGGAGGACCGGTCAACGGCGAGTGCGGCTGGCCGCACCGCGCCTCACCCGGCCTTGAGGTACGCCAGCACCGCGAGCACGCGGCGATGGTCCTCCACGGTCGGCGTGAGGTCGAGCTTGGAGAAGATCGACGTCACGTGCTTCTCGACGGCGCGCTCCGTGACCACGAGCGCCTCGGCGATCGCGTTGTTGGACCGGCCCTCGGCCATCAGGCCCAGCACCTCGCGCTCGCGGGGCGTGATCGACTGCAGCGGGTCCTCGCGGCGGCGGCGGCCGAGCAGCAGTGCCACCACCTCTGGGTCGAGCGCGGAGCCGCCCCCGGCCACGCGCCGGACGGCGTCGGTGAAGGAGTCCACGTCGGCGACGCGGTCCTTGAGCAGGTAGCCCGTCGACTCGGTCGACTGCGAGAGCAGCTCGAGCGCGTAGGCCTCCTCGACGTACTGGGAGAGGACGAGCACGCCCGTGCCGGGGAACTCGTTGCGGATGGCGTGCGCGGCGCGCAGGCCCTCGTCCGTGTGCGTCGGAGGCATCCGGACGTCCACGACCGCGACGTCGGGCTTGTGCGCCCCGACCTTGCGCAGCAGGTCCTCGGCGTCGCCCGCCTGGCCGGCGACCTCGAAGCCGGACTCCTCGAGGAGCCGCGCGAGACCCTCTCGCAGCAGGACGGAGTCGTCGGCGATGACGACGCGGATCGGGTCGCTCATACGGGGATCTCAGCACGAAGCAAGGTACCTGCGCCCTCCGGTGAGCGCAGCTCGAGCGTACCGTCCAGCGCGGACACCCGGTCGGCGAGCCCGCGGAGGCCCGATCCGCGACCCGGATCGGCCCCGCCGCAGCCGTCGTCGGCGACCTCCACCACGGCGTGCCCGTTGCTCCGTGAGACCTGCACGTGCGCCTGCGAGGCGTTGGCGTACTTGACGACGTTCGTCAGCGCCTCGGCCACGACGAAGTAGGCCGCGGCCTCGACCGCGGGCGGCAGCCGCTCCGGCGGCGTGCCGCGCAGCTCGACCGGCACCGGGGAGCGGCCCGCGAGCGCCTCGAGCGCCGGGCGCAGGCCGCGGTCCGACAGCACGGCGGGATGGATCCCGCGCGCCAGCTCGCGCAGCTCCTCGAGGGCGCGCGTCAGCTCCTCCTGCGCGCCGCCGAGCAGCTCCTCGGCCGCGTCGGGGTCCTTGCGCAGCTTGCTCTGGGCCAGGCGCATGCTCAGCGAGAGCGCGACGAGCCGCTGCTGGGCGCCGTCGTGCAGGTTGCGCTCGAGCCGGCGCCGCTCGGCGGTGCCGGCCTCGACGATCCGGGCGCGCGAGGCGCGCAGCTCCTCCACGCGGGCGCGCAGCTGCGCCTGCAGGCGCTCGTTCTCGATCGAGAGGCCCGCCGCGGCGGCGACGGAGCCGACGAGCTCCGGGTCGTCGCACAGCGAGCGGTCGTGCACGATCGCGCCCACGGCGCGGCCCTCGCGCTCGACGCGCGTGACGGCGCGGGCCGGGTCGTCCTCGTCGGGCAGCGCGGTGAGACGGCCGGCGGCGTCGACCCACTTGCGCTTGTCCTCGAGCCAGTAGACGACCTGCAGCGAGCGGTCGCCGAGCGCCTCGGAGAGCAGCTCGCGCAGGCCGCTGCGGTCCGGGCCGTCGGACATGCGGTGCAGCAGCTCGGTCACCGCCCCGGCCTGGAGCACGCGCGAGCGCAGCAGGCCGAAGAGGAACCCGTAGGGCACCAGCGCGAAGCAGACGAGGCCGAGCAGCGAGGCGAGGTCGGCGACCGCGTCGGGCCCGTCGACGGCCATCGAGGTGAGCTGGCCGGCGAGCAGGATGAGCAGCGCGCCGCCGGACCACAGCACCGGGGCCATCGCGCGGCGCTGGGGGAGGGAGCTCGCCCGCCAGCGGTCGATCAGGACGTAGAGGACGTAGCCGACGAGCACGACCGCGATCATCGACGTGAGCCCGTCGAAGACCGTGAACAGCGTCCCGTTCTCGGTCACCTGGATCGCGGAGGGCGGGCAGTCGTCGCAGTGCAGCTGGTCCGGCGTGGCGAACAGCATCGTCGGCAGGGGGCCGACGATCGACAGCGCGTAGCCTCCCGCCAGCACCCTGCGCAGCCGCGGCGAGTCGACGCGGCCGTCGGGATAGGCGAGCAGCATGTGGACGAACACGGCGGCGTAGAGGCTCGAGAAGACCACGCCGAGCGTGAACAGCCAGCTCGCGTCCGCGGCGGTCAGGACGCTGAGGAAGAAGGCGAACCCCACGGCGGTCATGAGCACGCCGAAGCGGTTGTCGGGGCGCCGCCACCACGCGTAGAGCCCGATGCCGATCCACGACCAGCCGAGGAAGAGCCCGATCCCCGAGGTCAGGCCCTTGGCGTCGGTGTGATCCGACGACAGGACGATCGCGAGGGCGACGAGCCCCACGACGATGCCCTCGATCGCGACGAGCCCGAGCGCACGCCGCAGGCCGGTCACGACGCGAGCAGCTCCTGCACCCGTTCCCCCGAGAGCTCCGCCTTCGGGACGAATCCGCAGGCGCCGCTCGTGAAGATCAGGGGCCCGAAGTCCGAGCCGTCGCGGCTCGAGGTCATGATCACCGTCGGGTGCTCGGCGTGGGCCGTGATCTGCTCGCACACGTCGAAGCCGTCGGTGTCGGGCAGCTGGACGTCGAGCAGCACGACCTGGGGGCGCAGCCGGCAGCACTCCGTGATCGCGGACGCGCCGTCCGCGGCCTCACCGACGACGTCGAACCCCTCGGATTCCAGCACGACGCGCGCGCTGGCCCGGAAGGACGGGTGGTCGTCGACGATGAGGATCGTGAAGGTCATGCGCCAGATCGATTGTGGACGCAAGGAAATGCCCCGCCCATACGGTTGGCCACACTAGGGCCCGGCGTTGTCCGCGATCGAGCGGAAGGCCGCGCCGGGGTCCTGCGCCCCGAACACCGCCGATCCCGCGACGAACACGGTGGCGCCCGCGCGGGCGCAGGGGCCGACGGTCGTGGCGTCGATGCCGCCGTCGACCTCGAGCGCGGGCCCGTCGCCCAACAGGGCGCGCAGCCGCTCGAGCTTCGCGATCGACGCCGGCAGGAAGGCCTGGCCGCCCCAGCCCGGGTTGACCGTCATGCACAGGACGAGGTCGACCTCGCCGGCCAGTGCGGCGACCGTCTCGGCGGGCGTGCCGGGGTTGAGCGCGAGCCCGGCGCGGCAGCCGGCCTCGCGCACCGCGCCCAGCGCGTAGTGGGCGTGCGGGGTCGCCTCCACGTGCAGGGTGATGCCGTCGGCGCCCGCGTCGGCGAAGGCGGCGATCTGGCGCTCGGGATGCTCGATCATGAGGTGGACGTCGAGGTATCCGCCGGCCTCGTGCACCTGGCCGGACAGGGCGCTGACGACGGGCGGACCCATGCTCAGCGGCGGCACGAAGTGCCCGTCCATCACGTCGACGTGGATCGTGCGGGCGCCGGCCGCCATGACCGCGGCGACCTGCTCGCCGAGCCGGGCGAAGTCGGCCGCGAGGAGCGAGGGGGCGACGCCGGACGGGGCGCCGGCCATCAGATCGGCTGGAGCATCGAGCTCCGGCAGTGGTTGCACGCGTACAGCGCGGTGCTCGACATCCGCACGATCGTCGAGTGCTCCCCGCAGTTCGGGCACACGGAGGCGAGCTCGAAGCGGCGCAGGCAGTTCACGCAGCGGTAGCGGCCGGGCAGGTTGGTGGCCCGCAGCCACGGCTCGTGACAGGCCGGGCAGACGTCGCCGAGATCGACCTCCTCGTCGCTCACGCCGCCTCCCCGCGGCGCAGGCGGGCGATGAAGAAGCCGTCCGTCCCGTCGCGGTGCGGGAGGCTCTGCAGGAAGCCGGGCACCCGCCCATGCTCCCACAGCGGCGCGTCGGAGCGCAGGTCGTCGGCCGCGAAGTCCGCCCGTTCGGCCAGGAACGCCGTGACGACGTCCTCGTTCTCGGCGGGCGAGATCGTGCACGTCGAGTAGACCAGCGTCCCGCCCGGGCGCAGCGCGTCCGCGCCCGCGCGCAGGATCGCCGCCTGCTCGCGCGCGAGCCGGGCGGGCAGGTCCGCCGCCTTGCGCCAGCGCGCGTCCGGGCGCGCCGCGAGGGTGCCCAGGTCCGAGCACGGCGGGTCGACGAGCACGCGGTCGTAGGCGGCGCGCTCCTGCGGGGCGGCCGCGTCGCCGACGCGCACCTCGACGACGCCGTCGGCACCCATGCGCGCGGCGGTCCGCTGGAGCGCGCCGGCGCGGCCGGGATGGCGCTCGACGGCGACCACGGTCCCCTCGCCGCCCATCAGGGCGGCCAGGTGGGTCGTCTTGCCGCCCGGCGCGGCGCACAGGTCGAGCAACCGCTCACCGGGCCGCGGGGCGAGGAGCCGCCCGACGGTCATCGCCGCGCGCGACTGCGGCATGAACGCACCCTCGTGCCAGAGCGGGGAGGCGAACGCATCGAACGGCGCGTCGAGGACCAGGCCCTCGGGCAGCCCCGGGACCGGGCGGGCGGGAACGGGCAGCGCCGCGGCGAGCGCCGCCGGATCGGTGCGGAGCGTGTTCGCGCGCAGGGCGGTCTCGGCGGGCTCGTTGCCCGCCGCGAGCAGCGCGCGCGCCGCGTCGGGCCCGAGCGCGTCCCACCACAGCGCGGCGATCCACTCGGGGTGCGAGTGGCGCAGCGCCGCCTCCGCGGGCGTCGCGTCGCCGAGCGCCGCGACGCGGCCCGCCGCCTCCCTCGCGCCGCGGCGCAGCACGGCGTTGACGAGCTTCGCGCCGCCCGGCGACTCGGGCTTGACGAGCTCGACGGACTCCCCCACCGCCGCGTGCGCCGGCACGCGATCCAGGTAGGCCAGCTGGTACAGGCCGAGCCGCAGGGCGTTCCGGACGACCGGCTCCAGGCGCGCCACCCGCCGGCCCGCGAAGGCCTCGATCAGGTGGTCGAGCGTCGCGCGCCGCTGGACGGCGCCGTACGCGAGCCGCATCGCCAGCGCGCGCTCGCGCGGGTCCAGGCGCAGGCGACGCGCCTCGGCGTGCAGCGCCTGATCGGCCCACGCTTCCTGCTCGAACACCCGCCCGAGGACGGCCAGCGCGCATGCCCTGGACGCCGACGCCTTTCCCCTGCCGGTTTCCGGATCGACCTCGGAAGCGCGATCTACCACTTTAGGAGACCGCCCGAAAGATCCGAACCTCGTCTAGAGGCATCGAACAATCGTCCATACGGGCTAAAGGACCCTCAACCCGCATCCGGAATCCGCCGATGGGCTGGTTGGATAGGGGATGAGCATTGATGTCGGATCACAACATTCGTACTAGCAGCAAGGCCGGAAGGGGCGGCTTCCACGCAGGCGACCTGCGCTTCGCAGGCGCCGTGTCGGCCGGCCTCGTCTCGGCGATCCTCGTCGGCGGCGCGCTGCTCGCGCCCGTCGCGAACTGGGACGACACCCCGTCGAGCCGCGCCACGGACACGACGCAGGTCCTCAAGCTCCGCCCGACGCCGGCGTCCCGCACCGAGACGCCCGCCAACGGCCAGCCCGGCAGCCCCGGCATTCCGGCGACCGTGCCCGGCGGCGTCCCCGTCTCCCTTACGCCTCTGACCTTCGCCGGCGGCGCCGGCGGCGGCACCCTCGTGCCCGCCGGGAACGACGACGGCGCCGAGGCGCGTCCCGACGCCGGCGAGCCGGTGGCGGGGAGCACGACGGGCGGCGGCGACAAGGTCGACGCCGCGCAGAACCAGCTGGGCAAGGACTCCAACGGCGACGGCATCCCGGATCAGGTCTGGGCCACGTACGGCCTCGATCCGCTCGTCGATCCCTACGCCGACGCCGACGGCGACGGGATCCTCAACATCCAGGAGCTCAAGATCAAGTCGGATCCGTCGCGTCCTGTCGACAAGGACGGCAGCGCGCGACGCCGACCGCGACTACGACAACGACGGCCTGCGCAACGGCATCGAGGCGAAGGCCGGCACGGAGCTGGACAACCCCGACAGCAACGACGACGGCCAGGGCGACGGGCAGGACGACCTCGACCAGGACGGCCTCAGCAACGCAACGGAGCAGGCCGCGGGCACCGACCCGACGCTCGCCGACACCGACAACGACGGCGTGGCGGACAGCGCCGAGGACTCCGACGGCGACGGCCTCCCGAACAAGGTCGAGCAGGAGCTCGGCTACCACCCGGGCATCGGCGACACCGACGGCGACACCATCAGCGACGGCGACGACGACCGCGACGGCGACGGCGTGAGCAACAAGATCGAGACCTCGATCGGCTCCGACCCGAGCAAGAACGACACGAACGACGACGGCGTGCTCGACGGCGACGACGACGCCGACGGCGACGGCTACTCCAACGCCACCGAGGCCGCCGCCGGCAGCGACCCGAACTCGAGCGCCTCGACGCCCCCGGCTCCGGTCACGACCGACCCCCTGGAGCCCGGCGACGACGGCGCGACCCCCGACACCCCGCCCGGCCCGGGCGAGGAAGACACGGGCGCCGACGACCAGCCCGCGCGCACCGACGACGACGACGCCGGCGTCGACGAGCCCAGCGTGCTCCCCGGCGGCGATCCCGAGCCCGACGACGACGGCGGCGCGATCGCCGACCCCATCGTGGACTCGGACGCCGGCGCCCCGGTCGCGCAGCCCGATCCGGTCGACCAGCCCGTGGATCAGGACCCGCCGGCCGACGACCAGCCCGCCGACCCGCCCGCCGACGACCAGCCCGCCGACCCGCCCGCCGACGACCAGCCCGCCGACCCGCCCGCCGACGACCAGCCCGCCGACCCGCCCGCCGACGACCAGCCCGCCGACCCGCCCGCCGACGACGAGCCCGCCCCGGCCCCGGCCGACGACGACAACTGCCCGCCGCACCATGAGCGCGACCGCGCCGAGGCGGCCCAGGCGCAGCCCGCCGCGGCCGCTCCGGCCCCGGCCGCCGCTCCCGCCCCGGCCCCCAAGCCGGCGCCTGCGCCGGCACCCGCCGTCGTCGCGCCCGCCCCGGCTCCGGCCGCCGCCGCCGCTCCGGCAGCCGCCGCCGCCCCGGCCCCGGCACCCGCTCCCGCACCCGCGGCGCCGGCCGCGTAGCTCAGCCGGTCGCGGCCACGAACGGCGCGAAGCGCGCGTCGCCGCTCTGCGCGGCGAGGAGCGCCGCCGCCTCGTGCAGCGCGTGGCGCGTCCACAGGGACGCGCCGGTCTCCCCCGCCGCGAGCAGCGCCAGCGCGGGCTCGACGGCGCGCGCGTCCCCGCGCAGCGCCAGCCCGTGCACCGCCTCGATGCGCGCCTCCGGGTCCGCGTCCTCCAGGCGCGCGGCGAGCGCGTCGCGGAGCGCAGGCGAGTCCGCGGCGGCGAGGGTGCCGAGCGCGAACGTCGCCCAGTCCCGGATCGCGGGATCCCGGTCGGCGGACAGCTCGATCAGCGCATCGGTCGCGAGCGGGTTCGTGCGGCCCGACAGCGCCGAGACGACGCCGTCGCGCACCCCCGCGTCGGGGTGCCGGCGCAGCCGCAGGAGCCACGAGAGGCCCCACGGCTCGCCGAGCTGCCCGAAGGCCTCGGCGATCACGGCGAGCACGGCGGGATGCCCCTCGCGGTCTCCCATCGCCTCCAGGAACGCCGCCGACTCCGCGGGCATCGTCCGCACCGGCGCGCCGAGCTGGCCGGCGACGTAGGCGGCGACGCTGCGGGCATGCGGATCGTCGTCCCGGGCGAGCGGGTCCAGCGCCGCGAGCACGTCGGGCGTGCCGCGCCAGCCCAGTGCGGCCAGGTGCGGCGCCCACTCCTCCTGCGAGTCCCATTCGGCGACCGCGAGCCGCACGAGCT
Organism: uncultured Solirubrobacteraceae bacterium; assembly: GCA_963827335.1. Lineage (GTDB taxonomy): Bacteria > Actinomycetota > Thermoleophilia > Solirubrobacterales > Solirubrobacteraceae > DASQMT01. The sequence goes on along the minus strand of CAWHAP010000010.1, from coordinate 251,397 downwards.
CCTCGACCGGGCGCTCCGCCAGCCGCGGGTCGAGCCAGAAGTCGGTCAGGGCGGGATCGGGGCGCCCCCGCAGCCAGGCCTGCGCCGGCATCGGGCGCCCGCCGGGCGGCTGGATCTCGGTCAGCTCGAGCGCCCCGCCGCGGCAGTCGAGCAGCAGCCGGTCGCCGTCGGTGCGGACGTGGCCGCCCGCGGGCGCGAGCGTCGCGCCGTCGGGGCGGGCCGCGAGGACCCCGAGGTAGCTCCCGTCGGGCAGCCGGAGGCGCGCCCCGATGTGCGGGCGCAGCGCGCGCACCCGGCGCTCGAGCTCGGCCGGCGTGCGGGTCGCGTCCAGGGCGCGGTCGGCGGCCTCGATCTTGTGCGCGTAGGTGATCCCCTCGGTGTCCTGCTCGACCCACGGGGGCCGCTCGTCGAGCGCCTGCACCAGCAGCTCGCCGCTGCGCTCCTGCAGCCGCGCGGCGAGCGTGCCGTAGTCGTCCTCGGGCCCGATCGGCTCGCTCCCGCGCAGGCAGACCGGCCCGGAGTCGAGCCCGGCGGTGAGCCGCATGATCGAGACGCCGGTCTCGGCGTCGCCGGCCATGATCGCGCGCTCCACGGGCGCCGCGCCGCGCCAGCGCGGCAACAGCGACGGGTGGACGTTGACGATCTCGTAGGCGTCCAGCAGCGGCTCCTTGATGAGCACGCCGTAGGCGCAGACGACGAGCGCCTCGGGCTCCGCGGCCGCGATCCGGGCGATGACGTCCTCGGCATGGAGCGCCTCGGGCTGGATCAGGTCGAGGCCGAGCGCCCGGGCCGAGTCGGCCACCGGCGGGGCGTGCAGCGTGCGCCCGCGCCCGCGCGGGCGATCCGGGCGGGTGACGACGAGCGCCGGCCGGTGCGGGCTCGCGGCGAGCCGCTCGAGCACGGCGGCGGCGAACGGCGAGGTGCCCAGGTAGACGGTCCGCAACGGGGCGTCAGGCGGAGGCGCCGAGCGGCGCGGGAGCGATGTCGCGCAGCGCCCGCATGGCGTCCTTGCGCTGGTCCCGCGACGTCCGGTCGAGGATGAGGACGCCGTCGAGGTGGTCGATCTCGTGCTGGATGACCCGCGCCTCGAGCCCCGAGGCCTCGACGAGGATCGGCTCGCCGCGCTCGTCCCGAGCCCGCACGCGCACGTGCACGGGCCGCTCGACGTCGACGAGCACGCCGGGCAGGCTCAGGCAGCCCTCCTCCATCGGCTCGCGCTCGTCCTCGCTCGACCATTCGAGCTCGGGGTTCACGAGGGCGGCGATCGCCGCCTCCGACTCGACGCGGTAGACGAGCACGCGGTGCATCACGCCGACCTGGGTGGCGGCGAGGCCGATCCCGAGCGATTCGTGCATGAGCTGTCCCATGCGGCGGATCTCCTCGCGCAGCGCGTCGTCGAAGCGCTCGACCGGGAGCGCGCGGCTGCGCAGCACCGGGTCGCCGTACTTGCGCACGAGCCGCAGCGCGGCGTCGCGCCGAGCGCGCGTCTCGGGATCCAGCCTGGGAGCGGGATCCTCCTCGGCCACCTCCGTGGGCTCCTCGTACTCGCGCGCCATGACGGGCCGATTCTAGTGGTCCGTCCGGTGCCGACCGCCACCGGACGGGCCACTGGCCCGGCTACTGAGGGTCGACGTCGACCGAGAACGCGACGTCGCGGTGCTCGCGGCGGCGGGCCGCCCGCTCGACCGCGCCGCGGACCCCCGCGATCGCCGCGGCACGGTCGCGCGCCTTGATCACGACCTGCGACCGGTGCCGGCCGCGCAGGCGGAAGAGCGGCGCCGGACCGAGGACCGTCGCGCCGGGCGCGTCCGCGGCCCCGGCCGCGACCTCCCCGGCCGCCGCGCGCGGCGCACCCGCCTGCCCGGCGGAGCACACGACCCGGATCAGGTCGGCGAACGGCGGGTAGTCGAGCGCGCGCCGCCGGGCGAGCTCGCCCGTCACGAACCCGGCCGCGTCGTGGCGGGCCGCGGCGATGATCGCGGGCGCGTCGGGCGCCATCGTCTGGACGAGCACGCGCCCGCCCTTCGGCCCCCGGCCCGCCCGGCCGGCGAGCTGGGCGATCATCGCGAACGTCCGCTCCTCCGCACGGAAGTCGGGGAAGCGCAGCGTCGCGTCGGCGTCGACCACGACGCCGAGGGTCACGTCCGGGAAGTCGTGGCCCTTGGCCACCATCTGCGTCCCGATCAGCAGCCCGGCGGGCGCCGCGGCGAAGCGGGCGAGCAGCGCCGGCACGGCGTCCTTGCTGCCGGCGCTGTCCGCGTCGAGCCGGAACACCGGCACGTCGAGCGCGTCGGCCAGCTCGGACTCCAGCCGCTCCGTCCCCGCGCCGTAGCGCGCGACCGACGGCGACCCGCACGCGTCGCAGCGGTCCGGCACGCGCTCGCGGTGGCCGCAGTGATGGCAGGCGACGACGTGCTCGGCGCGGTGCAGCACCAGCGCGACGTCGCACTGCGGGCACTCCCACACCTTCCCGCAGGACCGGCACGTGAGGAAGTTCGACCACCCGCGCCGGTTGAGCAGCAGGATCGCCTTGCGCGCCTCGGTCAGCGCCCGCCGCGTGTCGGGGTGCAGCGGATGGCGGGCCTCGCGCATGTCGAGCACCCGCACCGGCGGGAGCGGGCGGCTGCCGACGCGCTCGGACAGCGTGAGGCGCCGCATCCGGTGCCATGACTCGGGGCGCGGAGTGGCAGAGCCCGCGACGAGCCGCTGCGCGGCAGCGCGGAAGGTCGCGACGTGGCGCGCGTCGTAGCGCGGATCGCCCTCGTGCTTGTAGGACGGATCGTGCTCCTCGTCGATCACGATCAGCCCGAGGTCGCGGACCGGCGCGAAGACCGCCGAGCGGGGGCCGACGGCGATCCGCGCCTCCCCGGTGCGCAGGCGGCGCCACTCGTCGTAGCGCTCGCCCTCGCCGAGCGCCGAGTGCAGCAGGGCGACGGTGTCGCCGAACCGCGCCTGGAAGCGTCCCACGGTCTGGGGCGTGAGCGCGATCTCCGGCACGAGCACGATCACGCCCTCGCCCCGCTCGAGCGCCGCCGCGGCGGCGCGCAGGTAGACCTCGGTCTTGCCGGAGCCGGTCACGCCGTGGAGCAGGTGCGCCCCGCCGCCGGCGACGGCCGCCACGGCGGCCTCCTGCTCGGCGTTGAGCGTCACCGCCCGGTCGGCGTGCGGCACCGTCATCGGCGCACGCCGCCGCCCGCGCTCGGTGATCGCGACGAGGCCGCGCCCCTCGAGCCGGCGCAGCGCGGCGAGGTCGCCGCCCGCCGCGCGCGGGAGCGTCGCGAGCAGCGCCTGCTGGCGGGCGGTCAGGCGCGCGCCGTCGAGCGGCGCGCCCGTCCGCGCGGCCCACCGCTCGGTCCGCGGCTTCCCCTTCGGCGGCAGGACGAGCGACAGGGCGCGCGCGGGCGTGGAGCAGTACTCGTCCGCCATCCAGAGGGCGAGCGCGACGAGCTCGGCCGGGACGCTGTCGTCCCGGACGGCCGTCGGCGTGACGAGCTTCTCCGGCGCCACCTCCGTGCTCCCCGCGAGCCCGACCACCACGCCGTCGAGCTGCTGGTGGCCGAACGGCACGCGCACGATCGAGCCGACCTCGACCGGCGCGGCGGGCAGCGCGTAGTCGAACGGCCCGGCCAGGCGGCGGGTGGTGGTGAGGGGCTCGACCTGCGCGATCACGGGGATGACGCTAGTGGGTCTCGCGGCGACCTCGGGCACGAGAGACCGGGCCCCGGCGCCGCCAGGCAAGGACGCAGACCCGCAGGAATCCCTCGAGGGATTTCAAGTGGTCGAGGACGCCGCATGGCGGTGATCGGGGGCCGCCGATCTCGGGTCCGGGGTTGCCGTGGGGCCCACCTGCCGCCGGGGCGGCGCGTAGCCTCGCGCCGGTGAACCGGATCCTGCTCGGCGACAACCTGCCGCTGCTGCGCGCCGAGCCGGACGGGTCGGTGACCATGGCCTACCTCGACCCGCCGTTCAACACGGGCCGGCCGCAGGCGCGCCGGACGCTCGCCACCACACCCGACCCCGCCGGCGACCGGACCGGCTTCGGCGGCCGCCGCTACGCGACCAGGCTCCTGCAGGAGTCCTCCTACCGCGACGCGTTCGACGACTACCTCGCCTTCCTCGAGCCGCGCCTGCGCGAGGTCCGCCGCCTGCTCGCCCCCGAGGGGACGCTGTACTTCCACATCGACTACCGCGAGGCGCACTACTGCAAGCTGCTGCTGGACGAGCTGTTCGGCCGCGACTGCTTCCTCAACGAGCTGATCTGGGCCTACGACTACGGCGGCAAGCCGCGCAACCGCTGGCCGGCCAAGCACGACACGATCCTCGTCTACGTCAGGCAGCCCGGCCGTCACCTGTTCGACGCCGACGCGGTCGACCGCGAGCCGTACATGGCGCCCGGGCTGGTCACGCCCGAGCAGCGGGCGCGCGGCAAGCGGCCCAGCGACACGTGGTGGCACACCATCGTCTCCCCCACCGGCCGCGAGAAGACGGGCTACCCGACCCAGAAGCCCGAGGGGATCGTGCGCCGCATGGTGCAGGCCTCCTCGCGGCCCGGCGACCTGTGCCTGGACCCGTTCGCGGGCTCGGGCACGCTCGGCGCCGTGGCCGCCAAGCTCGGCCGGCGCTACCTGCTGATGGACGAGTCCCCCGACGCGGTCGCGGTGATGCGGGCGCGGCTGGGCGCTCAGGCCGCGGCCTGAAGCCCGCGCCAGAACTCCCGCTCGGCCAGGCCGAGCGGCGACGACGGCGGATCGCCGGCGTAGTACTCGCGCGCGATCGCGTGCCAGTCGGCGGACGCGCGCGTCTCGCCCAGCCCCGAGAGCACGAGCCCCTCCATCCGGCGCATCAGCAGCGCCTGCGGCGGGATCGTCTGGCGCCGCATCTGGGCGAACCACGGGGAGCGCGGGCCGCTCGTCGCGTCGAGCAGCTCGGCGACGTAGGTGGGCGTGAAGCGCCGCTCGCCCGGTTCGAGGTACCACGCGCCCATCGCCCGGATCTGGGCCAGCAGGTCGCCGGGGTCGAACGTGTCGGGCTCGGGGAGGTACCCGAGCTCGGAGAGCGCCGCGTGCACCCCGGCGGCGTCGTCGGCGTCGACCGCGGCGGCCACGGACCCCTCCCGCTCGACGTAGGCGCGGTCGATCACCCGCATCAGGCCGAAGTCGAGGAAGCCGACGCGCCCGTCGTCCATCAGCAGGTAGTTGCCGGGATGCGGATCGCCGCACACGCGCCCCATGTACTGGACGAGCCCGAAGTAGAAGCGGAAGACGATCTCGCCGTAGCGGTCGCGCGTGGCTTCGTCGCGGGTCTTGACCTCCTCGAAGCGGGCGCCTTCGATCAGGTCGGTGACGAGCACGCGCCGGGTCGAGAGGTCGGTGTGGACGGCGGGCACGTGCGCGAACGGGTGGTCGCGGTGCGCGCGGGCGACGGCGCGCTGGTTCTGCGCCTCGAGCTCGTAGTCGAGCTCCTCGGCGATCCGCTCGCGCAGCTCGGCGTAGACCGCCTTGACGTCCAGGCCGGGGGCGAGCCGCTTCACGAGCGGAAGCAGGAGCGTGAGGTTGCGCAGGTCGGTGTCGACGGCCTCGGCGACGCCCGGGTACTGGACCTTGACCGCCACCGCGTCCCCGTCGCGCGTGACCGCACGGTGGACCTGGCCGATCGAGGCCGCGGCGAACGCCTCCTCCTCGAACTCGGCGAACACGGAGGCCGGGTTCTCCCCCAGCTCCTCGCGCAGCAGCTTCTCGAGCCGCTTGAAGGGGAGCGGCGGGACGTCGTCGCGCAGCTTGGCGAGCGTCTGCTTGAAGTTCTCGCGCTCGTCCTCGGGCAGCGCGGTGAAGTCGATCGTCGAGAGCACCTGCCCGACCTTCATCGCCGCCCCGCGCATCTGGCCGAGCTGCTCGACGAGCTCGCGCGCGAGCGCGGCCGCGCGCTCGCCCGTCGCCGCCTCGGCCCGCTCCGGCGAACGGACGGCGTTCGCGGCGCGGGTGCCCACCCACCGGGCCGACTGGCCCGCGACGAGGCCGCCCAGCTTCGCGGAGCGCGAGAGTCGGGAGGTGGGCGGCTGGCGGGGCTCGTCTGGCATCCCTCCAGGCTACGGGGCGACGCGTGCCGGGTATCACCCGGGCGTGCCGCGTTCCTTCACGAACCCGGTGATCACGGACGACGGCGGTTCGGATCACGGCGACCCGTTCGTGCTGCGCCACCGCGGCGCGTACTTCCTGTACCACACGACCGACGACGGCGACCGCGGCATCTCGGTGCACCGCTCCGCCGACCTGGTGCAGTGGACCTTCGCCGGCATCGCCCTCGAGCCCGGCGGCTGGGCGCAGACCGATGTGTGGGCGCCGGAGGTGATCGAGCGCGACGGCGCCTTCCTGATGTACGTGAGCGGCACCACCATGGGGCCGGACGGCGAGGGCGTCGAGGCCGACCGGCGCCAGGGCCTCGCGCGCGCCGCGGACCCGCTCGGCCCGTTCGCATGGGACCCGGCGCCGCTCGTGCCCGACACGTGGTCCATCGACGGGCACCCGTTCGGGGAGTGGCTGTTCTACAACGTGCGGACGGACGCGACCGGCCACGACGGCCGCCCCGGGAGCGGCAACGTCGTGGACCGCCTGCTCGCGCCGGACCGGCCGGCCGGCGATCCCGTCCCGGTGACGTTCCCGAGCGAGCCATGGGAGGCCGACGGCGCAGGGCAGGCGTACTGGAACGAGGGCGCGTGGGTGATGGCGCGGCGCGGCCGCCTGCATCAGATGTACTCGGGCGGCTTCTACCGCGAGGCCACCTACGGGATCGGCACGGCGTGGGCCGACGACCCCCGCGGGCCGTGGACGAAGGATCCCGCGAACCCGATCTTCCGCAGCGGGAGCCGGATCACCGGGCCGGGGCATCACAGCGTCACGGTGGCGCCCGACGGCGTCACCCCGTACGCCGTCTACCACGCCTACGACGGGGGGCGCCCCGGCCGCAAGGTGCACCTGGACCGCCTCTTCTGGTGCGGCGACCGGCCGGCCATCGGCGCAGGGCGGCCGACCGAGGGTCCCCAGCCCGCTCCGCCCGGCCCCGTGTACGACCCGGCGGTACCGCACTGGCACGCCGAGCTGTGGGCGTCCGGCGGCGTGGCGATCGCCGGCGCCGGCATCGAGCTCGGCCCGCATCTGCGCCACGTGTGCGCGCGCCAAGGGCCGGCCGGTCTTCGGATCCTGGTCGACGGCGCCGAGCGCGCGTCCCGGCCGGGACGTCATGCGCCGCCGGCCGGCGCGATCGTCACCTCCCATCTCGACGACGACGGGCTCCACGCGCTGCCGCACGCCTGGGCGTGGGGCGGGAGCGGACCCGTCGAGGTCTCCGCCGCGGTCCGCGGCGAGGGGCGCATCGGCGACGCGCGCGTCCGCAGCGAGGACGGCCGCTACGCGCTGCTGCGCGCCGTCGTGCCGGGCGCGGACGAACTGCGGATCGAGGGCGAAGGCCAGGTCACCGACGTCGTCGCCACCGCACGGCTCAGCCCTTGAGCCCGGAGCGCGACACGCCTTCGATGATGTAGCGCTGCGCGACGACGAAGAGGATCAGCACCGGCACGCTGGCCACCAGGCCCCCGGCCATGAGCAGCGCGTAGTTGGTGGCGTTCGCCCCCTGCAGCAGCGCGAGCCCCGGCCCGAGCGTCAGGTGCTCCGGGTTCAGCAGCACGTAGAGCGGCCACAGGAAGTCGTTCCAGTTCGACAGCACGCTGAGCACGAACAGCGTGGCGAGCGCGGGCCGTGAGAGCGGCAGGACGATCCGCCAGAAGATCTGCCAGCGGTTCGCCCCGTCGAGCAGGGCCGCCTCCTCGAGCTCGCGCGGCAGCCCGATGAAGAACTGACGCAGGAAGAACACGCCGAACGCCCCGGCCGCGAGCGGGAAGATCACCGCCGGCAGGGTGTCGAGCCAGCCGAGCGCCTGGATGATCTCGTAGTTCGGCGCAAGGAAGATGATCGGCGGCACGAACAGCGTCGCGATGATCATCGCGAACACGAGCCGCTTGCCGCGGAACTCCAGGCGCGCGAGCGCGTAGGCCGCAGGGGCGGCCGTCGCGAGGACGACGACGCCCATCCCGAACGCCGCGATCACCGAGTTCAGGAACCACCGGAAGACCGGCGTCTGCGCGGTGGACGAGAAGATCGTGTCGAAGGCCTCGGTGTTCCACTCCGCCGGCAGGCCCGTCGGCGGCACGGCGGCCGACTCCTCCTCCGACTTGAACGCCGTGAGCAGCATCCAGATGATCGGCGAGAGGAACAGGACCGTCAGGAGGATCAGCCCCAGGTAGCGCAGCGCGGTCCCGCCCGCGTGGGACCGCGTCCCGGGCATCCGAGCGGCCGCGGCGCCCATCAGGCCTGCTCCCCCTTGTCGCGGAAGAAGAAGAACACGCCGGCGCTGAGGGCCATGAGGAACACCGCGAGCACGTAGCTCATCGCCGCGGCCGAGCCGAGATGGAAGTCCAGGAACCCCTCCTCCGCGATGAACATGATCGCCGTCCTCGTCTTCTCGGCGGGCGCTCCCTGCGTCGTGATGTACGCCTGCCCGAAGACGTTGGCGGAGGCCAGGATCGTCACGGTCACGACGAACACGAACACCGGCCGCAGCCCGGGCAGCGTCACGTGGCGGAAGCGGTGCCGGCGCTTGGCACCGTCCATCGCCGCCGCGTCGTAGAGCTCGCGGTTGATCTCCTGCAGTCCCGCGAGGTAGATGATCGCGTTGAACCCCAGCGTCCACCACAGGGTCATGAGCACGAGCGAGACCCAGACCCACGGCTCCGCAGTCGTCCACGGCGTGTCGGCGGCGAAGCCGAGCCGGCCGAGCAGGTAGTTGAGGACCCCGACGCTCGGATCGAGGATGAACCGGAACAGCAGGCCGACGACCACGACGCCCAGCACGTAGGGGGCGAAGACCACCGCGCGGAAGAAGGTGCGGCCCGGGAACCGCTTGTCCAGCAGCATGGCGACGAACAGCGGCACGACCACGAGCAGCGGGACGCTCAGCAGCGTGAACAGCCCGGTGGCGAGCATCGCCTGCCAGAACGGCGTGGCCTTCGCGCCGCCGGGCTGGAACAGGTCGAGGTAGTTCTGCAGGCCCACCCACGGCTTGTCGGCCAGGAACTGGTCCCAGTTGTGCAGCGAGATCCAGAGCCCGTAGACGGCGGGGATCAGGACGAAGACCGAGAACAGCAGCAGGTAGGGCGCCATGAACAGCCAGGGCGTCAGCCCGCCGCGGCCGCGCAAGCCACCGGTGCTCATGCGGCGAACTTCGCGTGGTTGTCGGCCAGCAGCTCGTCGCCGCGCTTCGCCGCTTCGTCGAGCGCCTGGCGGACGGGCAGCCGACCGCTGAGGCCCTGCGAGATCGCGATGTCGAGCGTCGACTCGCGCACGTCGGCGAGGCCGGCGACGGGGCGCGGGAAGCGCACGTACGGGATCTCCTCGGCCAGCCCCGACGCGGGCAGCTGCTTGAACGCGTCGGTCTCGCGCGCGCTCCTGCGCGCCGGGATCATCCCGGACTCCGCCCAGCTCGGCGCGTTCGTCACGAAGTCGATGAACGCCCGCGCCGTCTCGAGCTTGGCGTCGCTCAGCCCCACCGGCACGACGAACTGGTGCGAGTTCGACCACGCGGCGGGCTGGTCGCCGATCTTCGGCAGCGCGCCGAGGCCCCACTCGAGCCCCTCGGTCGAGCCGTAGTCGCCGATCCCCCACGCGCCCTGCCAGATGAACGCGGACTGCCCGTTCTTGAACGCGATGTTGTCGGCGTCCTGCGCGACGTTCGGCGGGCTGTAGCCCTTCCGGATCATCGAGCGCAGGTACTCCATCGCCTCCACGCCCGCGTCGGAGTTCCACGTCGCCTTCGTGCCGTCCTCGTTGGTGAGGTCGCCGCCGAACTGCCACAGCAGCGACTGGAACATGAAGCCGCCGGTGAAGACGAACGGCGGGACCCAGTTGCCCTGGATGCCCTTGCCCTTGAGCTCCTCGAGCGCGGCCTCGAACGCCGCGCGATCCGCCGGCGGGCGCTCCGGGTCCAGCCCGGCCTCCTCCAGCACGGCCTTGTTGTGGAAGAGGCCGAGCGGATGCATGTCGAGCGGGATGCCGTAGCGCTCGCCCCGGTAGACGCCGGCCTGCCACACCTCGGCCGCGAAGTCGGCCTCCTTGAACCCCAGCCCGGCGGCGACGTCGTCGAGCGGCCGGAGCACGCCGTGCGCAGCGCTCATGCTGATCTGGTCGACGTGCATGATCCCCACGTCGGGCCCCTTGCCGGCCTGCACCGCCGCGGGCACCTTCTGGTAGTAGTCCTCCCAGCGGACCGAGACCATCCGGACGCCCTTGCCCGGGTGCTGCTTCCGGAAGCCGTCGATGATGGCCAGCATCGTGGGCGCGTCGCCGCCGGTGAAGCCGTTCCAGAACGTGAGCTCGTCCTCGCCGGAGCCGCCGCAGCCCGGCAGCAGGAGGGCCGCGTAGGCGCCGGCTCCCGCGATCAGGAACTGCTGGCGCGTGATGCCGGACCCCCGCACCCCACGCAACTACCCCCGCCGGGTTCGCGGCAACCGCACCTGGTAGGACTGCGGTCGTGATCCGCGCCTTCGGCCCCGGCCGCGTCAACCTGATCGGCGAGCACACGGACTACAACGGCGGCCTCGCGCTGCCGTTCGCGATCGACCGCGGCGTCACCGTCGAGGCCGAGCCGCTCGACGGCGGCGAGATCCGGGCCGAGGCGACCGACCTCGGCGAGCACGACGCGTTCCGCGCCGACGCCCCCACCCGGTCCGAGGGCTGGCGCGCGTTCGTGCGCGGCATGGTGGCGGAGCTGGCCGCGGCCGGCGCGCCGGTCACGGGCGCGCGCCTGCGCATCACGGGCGACCTGCCGCGCGGCTCGGGGCTCTCGTCCTCGGCGGCGATGGAGGCCGCCCTCGCGCTCGCGCTGCTCGGCGTGGCGGGCGCGGACGAGCCCGACCGCGTGGAGCTGGCGCGGCTGTGCTCCCGCGTCGAGAACGACTGGGTCGGCGCCGAGACCGGGCTGCTGGACCAGCTCGCGTCGCTGTGCGGGCAGGCCGGGCACGCGCTGCGCATCGACTTCGCGACCACGGCGGTGGAGGCGGTGCCGCTCGACCTCGGCGACTGGCGGCTCGTCACGCTCGAGTCCGGCGCCGAGCACACCCACGCGGAGAGCGGCTACAACGAGCGCCGGGCGGAGTGCCGCGCCGCATGCGACGCGCTCGGCATCGAGCTGCTGTCGCAGGCCGGCGCCGAGGCGGCCGCCGCCCTGCCCGCGCCACTCGATCGCCGCGCGCGCCACGTCCTGTCGGAGAACGCCCGCGTCGACGCCATGGTCGCCGCGCTCGGCGCCGGGGACCTGGCCGCCGCGGGCGCGCTGCTCGACGCCTCGCACGCGAGCCTGCGCGACGACTACGCCGCGAGCGTCCCCGCGGTCGAGGACGCGGTGGCCGCGCTCAAGCGCGCCGGCGCGGCCGGCGCGCGCATGGTGGGCGGCGGCTTCGGCGGCTCCGTGCTCGCGCTGCTCCCCCCCGGCGCCCGGCTACTCCCCGGGGCGGCCGAGGTCCTTCCGGGGCGTCCGGCGCGTCGTCTGTGACCCGCCGAGGGCCGCGGCGTCCGGCCCGGTCGGCGCGTGCGCGCCGGGCACCGTGCGGTCGTCCTCGGGCGGCCCGTCGTCGCCGAGCTCGTCCGAGAGCGGCAGGAAGAACTGCCATGCGAGGAACAGGAGGCCGACGAGCAGCATCGCCACCCCGACCCACAGGTTGAGGTTCCAGCCCGCGGCCTTGTCGATCTCGGCGTCGGAGGCCCCGATGCCGAGGACGATCAGGATGACGCCGTAGACGACGAACAGGCCGCCGATCATCCGGCGCAGGTCGAACAGGTTCGCGGCCTTGCGGGCCTTCGCCGCGTCGACCTCGGCGTCCTCGTGCTGCGCGATGAGCGGATCGTCGGACATGGTCTCTCCTCCGCTAGATGAACGCGATGTTCAGGACGATGACGAGGCCGAGCGCGCCGGCGCCCAGCAGCCACGGCTTGCGGTACCAGACGTTCTCGTCCGCCGGCGCGTGCTCCTCGACGTTCGCCATGCCGTAGACCAGGCCCTGCAGCTCCTCGACGGGCTTCGGCCGGGTGACGAACGTGACGATGACCGTGACGACCGCGTCGGCGACGAACGCGGCGACCGCGCCCCAGAACGCCGCCGCCTGCGCCGAGCCGAGGTTGACGATCTCCCACACGTGGGCGAAGTGCGCCGCGGCGGCGCCGAAGGTGCCCGCCACGAGCCCCCAGAACCCGGCCCACGGCGTCATGCGGCGCCAGAACATGCCGATGATGAACGTGGCGAAGAGCGGCGCGTTGAAGAACGAGAACAGCAGCTGGATGTAATCCATGATGTTCGTGTAGCCCGAGGCGATCAGCGCCGTGCCGATGCCGACGAGGATGCCGAGGACCGTCGCGATGCGCCCGACGCGCAGGTAGTAGTCGTCGCTCTCCCCGGACCGGACGTAGGGCTCCCACAGGTCGTAGGTCACGACCGTGTTGAACGCGGAGACGTTCGCCGCGACGCCGGCCATGAACGCGGCGATCAGGCCGACCAGCGCGAGCCCGAGCATGCCGTTGGGCAGGTACTGGTTCATCAGCAGCGGGATCGCGTTGTTCGCCTCCATGTTCGGCGCATCCGACGGGAACGCCGGGATCACGATCAGCGCCACCAGGCCCGGGATCACCGTGATGAACGGGATGAAGATCTTCGGGAAGGCGCCGATCAGCGGCGTGCGCCGCGCGGCGCCGAGCGTCTTGGCCGAGAGCGCGCGCTGCACCTCGGCGAAGTTCGTCGTCCAGTAGCCGAACGAGAGCACGAAGCCGAGGCCGAACACGATCGGCACCCACGACGCCTCCAGCGGGTTCGTGACGCTGCCGACGCCCGTGCCCTCCCACGCGTGCAGGAAGCCCTCGCCCGCCTTGTCCGATGTGCGGATCGCCTCCTTCAGGCCCTCCCAGCCGCCGACGTCGTGCAGCCCGACGAGCGCGAGCGGGACGAGCGCCGCGAGGATGATGAAGAACTGCAGCACCTCGTTGTAGATCGCCGAGGAGAGGCCGCCGAGGGTGATGTAGCCGAGCACGATCGCGGCCGCCACGACGATGCCCAGCAGGATCGGCCAGCCCAGCAGCAGCTCGAGCACGAGGGCCAGCGCGTACAGGTTCACGCCCGCGATGAGCACCGTCGCGAACGCGAACGACAGCGCGTTCAGGAGATGCGTCGGCCGGTTGAAGCGCAGGCGCAGGTACTCCGGCACCGAGCGGACCTTCGAGCCGTAGTAGAACGGCATCATCACGATGCCGAGGAAGACCATGGCCGGCACGGCGCCGATCCAGTAGTAGTGCACGGTGGCGATGCCGAAGGTGGCGCCGTTGGCCGCCATGCCGAGGATCTCGAGCGCGCCGAGGTTGGCCGAGATGAAGGCCAGGCCGGTGATCCAGGCCGGGAGCGAGCGGCCCGACAGGAAGTAGTCGAGGCTCGTCTTGATGTAGCGCTTCGCGGCGAACCCGATGCCGAGCACCACGACGAAGTAGATCGTCAGGATCAGGTAGTCCGCGACGTTGGTGTCCAGCCTGAGATCGTCCATCCCGCTCCCCCTGTCGACACGTCCCCGCGGCCGTCTACCCCCGTTCGGGCGCGCTTGAATCCTCCAGCGCGCCGGTGACCGCGATCCGGCGCAGGACGTGGGCGCTCGGGCGGACGACGCGGCGCAGGTCGTCGTCCCGGTCGATCCCGATCAACCCGAAGGTGGGGCGATAGCCCTCGGCCCACTCGAAGTTGTCGAAGCTGCTCCAGTGGAAGTAGCCGCGCAGGTCCACGCCGTCGCGGAGGGCCCGCGCGACCTCGGCGAGGTGGGAGGTCAGGTAGGCGATCCGCTGATCGTCGTCGGCGGTCGCGATCCCGTTCTCCGTGACGAAGACGGGGAGCCCGGTGCGGGCGGCGGCGGTGATCGCGCGGTGCAGGCCCTCGGGGTGGATCTCCCAGCCCATCTGCGTGAGCGGGGCGCCGTCGGGCGCCGGGGCGAAGCCGCCCGCGCGGGCGGGGTCGACCCGCTGGCGCGTGTAGTACTGGACGCCGACCCAGTCGCCCGCGAGCCCCTCCAGGTAGACGTCCTCCATCAGCCGGCGCAGCTCGGCGAAGCCCGCCTCGCACGCGGGATCCCCCGGCCGCGCGGGCTCGAAGTCCGGCAGCTGCAGGCAGACGCCGGCCTGCGGGTCGCCGCGGCCGGTCTTCACCGCGGCCACCGCGGCGGCGTGCGCGTCGATGAGCCGCGCGGTGACGCGCTCGAAGTGGCCGGGGCTGCGCATGCCCGGCGGGAACCAGCCCTCGCGGTAGCCCATGAGCGCGACGACCTGCGGCTCGTTGATCGTCCCCGCGAACGGCATCAGGTCGCCGAGCGCGGCGGCGGCGCGCTCCACATAGCGCGCGAAGCGGTCGACGGCACGCGGCGCGAGCCAGCCGCCCTGCTCGGCGAGCCAGCGCGGCAGCGTGAAGTGGTGCAGGGTGACGAACGGCGTCAGGCCGAGCTGCTCGAGCGTGCCGAGCACGCGCCGGTAGTGCGCGAGCGCGGCGGCGCTGAACTCGCCCTCCGCCGGCTCGACGCGCGACCACTCGAGCGACAGCCGGTGGGCGTTCTGGCCCAGCTCCGCGAGCAGCGCGAAATCCTCCGGGTAGCGGTGCCACTGGTCGATCGCGTCGCCGGAGGGCTCGACGCAGCTCGTGTGCGGCGCGTGCTCCCACGCCCACCAGTCGTTGTTGACGTTGCCGCCCTCGACCTGGTGGGCCGCGGTGGAGGAGCCGAAGAGGAAGCCGTCCGGGAAGTCGCGCACGAGGCGCTCCTACCCGGACGGCGGGGCGCTACGCGACGGCGGAGGCGCCGAGGCCGGCCGCGGCGCGGAGCGCCTCGGCCTTGTCGGTGCGCTCCCACGTGAAGTCGTGGTCCTCGCGCCCGAAGTGCCCGTAGGCGGCGGTCTTCTGATAGATCGGGCGGTGCAGCTTGAGGTACTCGCGGAACGCGCCCGGGCGCAGGTCGAAGTGCTCGTCGACCAGCGCGGCGATCTGGGCGCGCCCGACCTTCTCCGTGCCGAACGTCTCGACGTAGACCGACACCGGATGCGCGACGCCGATCGCGTAGGCGACCTGCACCTCGCAGCGGTCCGCGAGGCCCGCGGCGACGACGTTCTTGGCCACGTAGCGCGCCGCGTAGGCGGCGGAGCGGTCGACCTTGCTGGGATCCTTGCCCGAGAACGCGCCGCCGCCGTGGCGCGCCATGCCGCCGTAGGTGTCCACGATGATCTTGCGGCCGGTCAGGCCCGCGTCGCCGACCGGGCCGCCGATCACGAACCGGCCCGTCGGGTTGACCAGGAAGTGCTTGCGCAGCTTGCCCGGGTCATAGAGGTCCTTCGGCAGGATCGGCTCGACGACGTGCTCCCACAGATCGTCGGGGATCAGCGACTCGGCGCCCTCCTTGTGCTGCGTGGAGATCAGCAGCTTCTCGATCTCCACCGGACGCCCGTCGCGGTAGCGGACCGACACCTGCGTCTTGCCGTCCGGGCGCAGGTACGGGACCACCTCGGCCTTGCGCACGTCCGCCAGCCGGTGCGCGAGCTTGTGCGCCAGCGAGATCGGCAGCGGCATCAGCTCGTCGGTCTCGTTGGAGGCGTAGCCGAACATCATGCCCTGATCGCCCGCGCCGGCGACGTCGAGCTGATCGTCGTCGGAGGCGTCCACGCGCGACTCGTAGGCCTTGTCCACGCCCTGCGCGATGTCCGGGGACTGCTTGTCGATCGCGTTGATCACCGCGCACGAGTCCGCGCTGAAGCCGAGATCGGCGTCGGTGTAGCCGATCTTGCGGATCGTCGACCGGGCGATGTCCTGGATGTCGACGTACGTGTTCGTCGAGATCTCGCCCGACACGACGACCAGGCCCGTGTTCACGAGCGTCTCGCACGCCACGCGGCCATACGGGTCATCGGCCAGCACGGCGTCCAGGACGCCGTCGGAGATCTGGTCGGCGATCTTGTCCGGATGGCCCTCGGTGACGGACTCGGACGTGAAGAGGTACTCGTTGTCGCTGTACTGGCTCATGAGATCTGGAGGAACAGCTCCGCGGTCGTGTCGGTTGGATGTGCGGGATCGTGGGTGACGACGGCGCCCGCCGCGCTGACGCGCTGGAGGTCGTCCCGCGCCGTCGTGAGGCCGGGGATCGCCGTCAGGCCGGTCTGCTCGCCGAGTGCGAGGAGCTGGCGCAGGTCGAGGAAGACTAGCGAGTCCACCGTGTCCGGCACCTCCCCAAGGGTCGCGCGGAAGCCCGCCGCGGCCGCGATCGTGCCGCGCGGCGGCTGCAGCCCGGCGGGCGCGGTGGAGAGCACGACGCCATCGCCGGCGACCGCGTAGGACGGCGCCAGCTCGGGCGTCACGCGCAGCGCGTAGCCCTCCAGGCCGCCGAGCGTGTCGGGCTTGAAGCCGGGGACGGTGCCGGGCAGCGCGAGCCGGCGTGCGAGCGGCTCCTGCAGCCGCCCGAGCGCCTCCTCCGTCCGCCGCGGGTCGGCCGTGCGGGCCTTCAGCGTGACGACGGGCGCGCCGTTCGCGGTGCCCTCGGGATCCTCGGCCGGGCCGGTGACGGCGAGCGCCAGCTCGCCCGCCAGCGGCGCGAGCAGGTCGCGGTCGAGGTCGACGCCCGCGTCGCCCGCCAGCACGGCCCGCACCGCCTCGACCGGCCCGCCCGCGCCGAGCCTGGTCAGCAGCCGCGCGAGCCGCAGGCCGCCGCGCACGCCGAGGTAGGCCGCGGCGCCCTCGGGCACGCGCTCGAGCAGCACGGGCGCGAAGTCCGCGTCCGCCGGTGCGCCCCCGGTGAGGCGCACGTGCGCGCTCAGGCCGCCGTCCTCCGCCGTGAGCGCCGCGCCGGCCGCCGTCAGCCCCGGCCGGTCGAGCAGCGCGCCGAGCGTGCCGGGGAGGCCGTCGCGCGCTGCGAGCACCTCGCGCACGCCGGCGGCGGAGGCGTAGGCGCTGAGCGAGCGCCCGTCCGGCGCGCCCTCGAGCGCGCGGTCGTAGGCGCCCGCGTCGGCGAGCGCATCGCCCGCGCCCGCCGCCCGGTCGATCGCCGCACGCACCGCCGGCTCGGTGCCGAGGGCGAGGAAGCCGTCGACGAAGGCGATCGCGCTGCCGCCGGCGACGAGCACCTGCACGCCGCGGTGGCGCTCGGCGGCCGACAGGTTGCCGACGCGGGCGACGAGCGCCTCGGCCCTCGGGCGGTCGGCGACGGCCGCGAGCACGACGGAGTCGGCCGGTGAGAGCGCGGCGTACGCCAGCTCGTCCCCCAGCCACGGCAGCACGTCGCGCTCGACGTCGAACGCCTGCGGCGCGATCGCGCCGGCCAGGCGCTCGCGGGCCCGCGCGATCGGCGGCAGCGCGTCCGCGAGCGCCGCGAGCCGCCGGTCCTCCGGCCGGTCGCGGTCCGTGGAGAGGTGGACGTAGGCCAGGGCGCCCGCGGGCACGAGCGCGGCGGCGCGGTCGGGCGGCCCGTCCCCCGCTCCCCCGCGCGCGGCGACGAGCCCGGCGGCGAGGGCCAGCGCCGCGACGGCCGCGAGCGCCGCGAGCGACCGCGGCTGCCGCGCCCACGCCGGCAGCGTCACGCGGCGCGGCGGCGCTGCTTGCGCTCGGCGAAGTCGATGATCACCGGGATGCCCTCGAGCGCGTAGCGCTCGCGCATCCGGTTCTCGAGGAAGTACGCGTAGTCGCGGGTCACCTTGTCGCGGTTGTTGACCTGGATCGAGAAGCGCGGCGGCGCCTCGCCGATCTGGGCGATGTAGAGCAGCTTGAGGCGGTGGCCCTGCTTCTGCGGCGGGGGCCGCTGCACGACGAGCTCGCCGAGGAAGCGGTTCAGCTCCGGCGTCGGGACGCGGTGCTTGTAGCGCTCGGCGAGCGAGAGCACCTCGACGAGGATGCGCTGCACGTGGCGGCCGGTCATGGCCGACGCGGTGAGCACCTTGGGCCGCAGCCGCAGCTTGTTCTGCACGCGGCGCCGCTCGTGGTCGAGGTCGAAGTCGTCGCCGCTCGTCAGATCCCACTTGTTGAGCACGAGCGCGGTCGCGCAGCCCGACTTCATCGCCAGCTCGGCGATCCGCAGGTCCTGCGAGGTGACGCCCGCGCTCGCGTCGCACACGACCAGCGCGACGTCCGCGCGCTCCGCGGCCCGCTGCGAGCGCAGCGTCGTGTAGTACTCGACGGACTCCTGGACCTTGGCCTGGCGGCGGATGCCGGCGGTGTCGACGAGCACGAGCCGGCGGCCGTCGACCTCCAGCTCGGTGTCGATCGCGTCGCGGGTGGTCCCGGCCACGTCGGAGACGATCACCCGCTCGCGGCCCAGGAAGGCGTTCACGAGCGAGGACTTGCCGACGTTCGGGCGGCCGATGACCGCGAGGCGCACGAGGTCCTCCTCCTCGGCGTCGACCGCCTCGTCGGGCGGAAGCAGCTCCACGAGCCGGTCCAGCAGGTCGCCGGTCCCGAGGCCCTGCGCGGCCGAGACGGCCATCGGGTCGCCGAGGCCGAGCCCGTGGAAATCGTGGGCGAGCGGCAGGTCGCGCGGCGCGTCGATCTTGTTCGCCACGAGCACGACGGGCACGTCGCCCCGGCGCAGGAGGTCGGCGATCTCCTCGTCGCCCGGCCGCACGCCGGCACGCGCGTCGACGACGAACATCGCCACCTGCGCGTCGGCCAGCGCGGCGCGTGCCTGGTCCTGGATCGAGACCGCGAGCGGGTCCTCGTCGTCGAGGTCCACGCCGCCGGTGTCGATCAGGGTGAACGTGCGCCCGTTCCAGTCGGTCTCGAGCTCCTTGCGGTCGCGCGTGATCCCCGGCCGCTCGTGCACGACCGCCTCGCGCGACTGGGTGAGGCGGTTCACCAGCGACGACTTGCCCACGTTGGGGTAGCCGACGACGGCGACCTTCATGCCTCGATCTCCCTGGCCTCCACGACCAGCGTGAAGATCATCCCGAGCACCTCGTCGAGGTCGAGCTGGGTGGTGTCGACCGGCACGGCGTCGTTGGCCGCGATCAGCGGCGAGTGCGCGCGCCGCTCGTCGCGCTCGTCGCGCTCGAGCTGCGCCTGCAGCGTGGCCTCGTAGTCGGCCCCGAGCTCCTCCGCGCGGCGGCGCGCGCGCTGCTCGGCCGAGGCGGTCAGGAACACCTTGACCGCCGCGTTCGGGCAGACGACCGTGCCGATGTCGCGGCCCTCGGCGACCCAGTCGCCGTCCTGGAGGATCGCCTGCTGCTTGCGCACGAGCGCCATCCGCACGCCGATGTCGGCGCTGATGCGCGAGGACGCCTCCGTGATCGCCGGCGTGCGGATCGCCTCGGTCACGTCGCGCCCGTCGAGCAGCACGCGCTCGCCCAGCTCGATCTCGATGGTCTCGGCGACCGCCGCCGGCTCACCCCCGCGCTCGGTCACGGCGAGCGCGACGCAGCGGTACATCGCCCCGCTGTCGAGGTACGTGTAGCCCAGGCGCTCGGCGACGGCGCGGGCGACGGTGGACTTGCCGGCCCCCGCGGGGCCGTCGATGGCGATGACCATGGCGGGGTGCAGTCTAGGACCGCGGCCTAGCCGCCCCGGGTGAGCGCGGCCAGGTCGGCCGTGAAGCCGGGGTAGCTGACCGCGGCCGCCTCCATGCCGACGACCTCGACGCCCTCGCGGCTCGCCAGCCCGGCCACCGCGCCGAGCATCGCGAGCCGGTGGTCGCCGTGGGCGTGCAGCGTGCCGCCGCGCAGGCCGCCGGTGCCGCGCACGGCGAAGCCGTCGTCCGTCGCCTCGATGTCGGCGCCCAGGCCGCGCAGCCCGTCGACCACGGTGGCGATCCGGTCGGTCTCCTTGAGCCGCAGCTCCTGCGCGCCCTCCACGACGGTCTCGCCCTCGGCGAAGCAGCCGAGCAGCGCGACGAGCGGCAGCTCGTCGATGGCGAGCGGCACCTCGTCCGCCGTCACGCGCGTGCCGGCGAGGGGGCCGTGGGCGACGTCGAGCTCGCACAGGGGCTCGGCGTCGGGCGCCGCCGACGCGCGCGCCTCGAGGTCGCCCGCGAGCGCCGCGCCCATGCGCTGCAGGATGTGGAAGAAGCCGACGCGGGTCCAGTTCGCCGCCATCCCCGACACCGCGAGCCGCGAGCCGGGGACGAGCACGGCGGCGGCGACGTGGAACGCCGCCGAGGACGGGTCGCCGGGGACGTGGATCGCGTCGAGCGCGAGCGCGTCCTGACCGGCCACGCTCACGCGGTCGCCCGCGCGCGTCACGCCCGCGCCGGCCCGCGCCAGCAGGCGCTCGGTGTGATCGCGGCTGGGCTCGGGCTCGACCACGGTCGTCGTCCCCGCGGCGAGCAGGCCGGCCAGCAGCACGCAGCTCTTGATCTGCGCGGACGCGACCGGCAGCACGTACTCCGTGCCGCGCAGCGCGCGCCCGGAGACGACGAGCGGGGTGTAGCGCCCGTCGCGCGCCTCGAGCTGCGCGCCCATCGCCGCCAGCGGCGTCGCGATGCGGTCGACCGGGCGCCGGCGGATGCTCTCGTCGCCGTCGAGCGTCCAGCGGCCGCCCTCCGGCTGGCCGGCGAGCCAGCCCGGCAGCAGGCGCAGCAGCGTGCCGGCGTTGCCGACGTCGATCGCCGCGCCCGGCGTCGCGCCGCGGAGCCCGACGCCGTGGACGACCAGGCCGTCGGCGCCGCGCTCCTCGATCCGCGCGCCGAGCGCCCGGACCGCGTCGAGCGACGAGCGCGTGTCGGCCGCCTCGAGGTAGTTCGTCACGTGCACCGGCACGCTGCTCATCGCCCCGAGCAGCGCGGCGCGGTGCGAGAGCGACTTGTCGGGCGGCGGGACGAGCGTGCCGCGCAGCGCGGCGCCGGGGCGGAAGGTCTCGTTCACCCGCGCGCCACCGGCAGCCCGAGCTCGGCGACGAGCGCCTCGGCCTGGGCCGCGCGCTCCTCGCCCGCGATCCACAGGACGATGTGGCCCGACGAGCGGTCGGGCGCCGGGTGCAGCGCCATGTCGACGATGTTGATCGACGCCTTGCCGAGCGCGAGCGCGACCTCCGCCACGACGCCCGGGCGGTTCGGGACCGAGACGCGCAGCTCGGTCACCGCGCCGCCGGCCAGGTCGCCCTCGAGCAGGCGGCGGCGGTCCGCGCCGGCGTCGTCGTTCCAGGCCGCGACCGCGTCCCCGTCCCCCGCCTCGAGCGCGGCGCGCACGGCGGACAGCCGCCCCGTGGCGTCGTCGATCGCGGCGATCAGGGCGTCCGCGTTGGCGAGGTAGATGTCGCGCCAGATCGCGGTGTTCGAGCCGGCCACGCGCGTGATGTCGCGGAAGCTCGGGCCGGTCGCCGGGAGCTGCTCGCCCTCCTCGGAGAGCGCGCGGGCGGCCTGCGCGACGAGCACGTTGGCGAGCACGTGCGGCAGGTGCGAGACGGTGGCCAGCATGCGGTCGTGCGTCTCGGCGTCCAGCGCCGCGGGGCGCGCGCCGAGCGCCGAGAGCAGCCGGTGCAGGCGCTCGTACAGCGTGCCGCGGGTGCCCTGGGTGGGCGTCAGGTACCAGGTGGCGCCGTCGAACAGCTCGGCGCGCGCGTGGCGCACCCCGGCGTTCGCGGCGCCCGCCAGCGGGTGCCCGCCGATGAAGCGCTCGTCGCGCACCGCCTCGACGATGCCGCGCTTGGTCGAGCCGACGTCGGAGACCACGCAGTCCTCCCCGGCCGCCGCCAGGGCGGCGACCGCGACGGCGGGCAGCGCGCCGACCGGCGCGGCCACGAACGCGGCCTCCGCGCCCTCGAGCGCCGCCGCCAGATCGGGCGCGGCGCGGTCGACCGCCCCGACGTCGAGCGCCGCGTCGAGCGCGCCCGGGGCCGGGTCGTAGCCCGTCACGGTCGCGCCGAGGCGCTCGCGCGCGGCCAGGCCGATCGAGCCGCCGATGAGGCCCACGCCGACGATGGCGATCCGCACCGCCGGGCCGCTCCGCTCACACCGGCGTGTTCGAGAGCACCTTGCCCGCCACGGCCGCGGCGCGCTCGACCTTCTCTGCGTACTCGGCGAAGCCGTCGGCGCGCAGCTGCTGCGGCCCGTCGCAGATCGCCTCGTCGGGCTCGGGGTGCACCTCGACGATGATGCCGTCGGCGCCGGCCGCGGCGGCGGCGAGCGAGAGCGGCTCGACGAGCGAGCGGCGCCCCGCCGCGTGGCTCGGATCGACGATCACCGGCAGGTGCGAGAGCTCCTTGAGCACCGGGATCGCGGTCAGGTCGAGCGTGAAGCGGTAGGCGGTCTCGAACGTGCGGATGCCGCGCTCGCACAGGAGCACGTTCGGGTTGCCCTCCTTGAGGATGTACTCGGCCGCCATGAGCAGCTCCTCGAGCGTGGCGGACAGGCCGCGCTTGAGCAGCACGGGCAGGCCGGCGCGGCCGACCTCGGCCAGCAGCGCGTAGTTCTGCATGTTGCGCGCGCCGAGCTGGATCACGTCGGCGACCTCGACCACGGGCTCCAGGTCGCGCGCGTCCATCAGCTCGGTGACGATCGGCAGCCCGGTCTCGGCCTTGGCCTCGGCCAGCAGCCGCAGGCCCTCCTGGCCCAGGCCCTGGAACGAGTACGGCGAGGAGCGCGGCTTGTAGGCGCCGCCGCGGAAGAGGCTCGCGCCGCCGGCGGCGACCATCCGCGCGGCGGTCAGCGTCTGGTCGCGCGACTCGACGGTGCACGGCCCGGCGATGAGGGAGAAGTGCTCGCCGCCGATGCGGCGCCCGTCGACCTCGATCACGGTGCGGTCGCCCGGCTTGAGCTCGGCGGAGGACAGCTTGAACGGCTTGAGGATCGGCACGACCTGCTCGACGCCCTCGTGCCCCTCGAGCCCGAGGCGGGCGACGTGCTCGCGGTCGCCGATGGCGCCGATCACCGTCACCTCCTCCCCGCGCGAGGGATGGGCGCGAGCGCCGCAGGACTCGATCCGGGCGATGACGGCCTGCACCTGCTCCTCGGTGGCCGTCGGCTTCATCACGATCATCATGGGTTCTTCAGGGCTCCTGGGATAACGCGCCTCCGCAGAGACGATACGGACAGACGGTGGAGATGGCGCTCGGCCCGGGGGCCACGGTTGTGGTGGACGGCGGGGCGGGACGCCACGCCGGCCGAGCGCCTAGCTAAATCGCCAGGTGCGGTAGGAGAAGCCGTACGAATAGGGGCCGAAGGTCGCGGCGGGGGTGCTGCGCTCGTGCTGGACTCGGTCGGCCATGTCGTACTCGCCGCCAGTTGTACCAGAGCGCAGGCGCGATTCGTAGCCCTTCGTGGCTTCAGGGGCTGCCGGCCGCCGCCTGCTCGATCGCCGCCGCACGGGTCGCGTGGACGGGCACGGCGCCGTCGAGCCCGGCGATGGCGAGCACGCGCGCGATCGGCGCGCCGGCGGGCACGACGAGATGCAGCCGCTGCCGGCGCCCCTGCAGCTCGGCGTCCAGCGCGTAGAGCAGGGTGATGCCGGCGCTGTCGAGGTAGGTCGTCGCGGAGAGGTCGACGATCAGCGCGATGCTGCGGTTGGTCAGCCCCGCGCGCAGGCGCTCGCCGAGATCGCCCGTGTTCGAGGCGTCGACCTCGCCCTCGACCGCGGCGACCGCCAGCTCGCCGATCTGCTCGTCGAGCACGCGCGCCAGCGGGCTCATGCGGCCGCTCGCGCGAGCGCGCGCTCGAGCACGACGACGGTGCCCTCGTCGGTGTGCCGGACGTCCACGCGGTGCATCAGCGCTCGCATCATCGTGATCCCTCGCCCGCGGTTGGCGCCGCGGGGCGGCCGCCAGGACCCGTCGTCGGAGACGGTGATGCGCACCACCCCGTCGGTGCAGGCCGCCTCCACGGTGAACGACCGGGCACCAGGGCCGTAGGCGTGCTCGACCGCGTTCGTGCACGCCTCCTGGCAGGCCACGGTGATGTCGGCGGTCTCGTCGTCCGTCGCCCCCTGCACCCGCAGCCAGCGGCGCAGGGCGTGGCGAACGGAGACGAGCTGCTGCGCGTCGGCCGGCCAGCGACCGCGCAGGCGCTCCGGCGGCGGCGGGACGCGCGCGACGAGGACGACGACGTCGTCCGCCGGTTCGCCGGGCGCCAGCGCGTCGACGAGCCGCGCGCACAGCGCGTCCGGGCCGAGCGCGGGCGTGGCGAGCCTGCGGAGCCGTGCCAGGCCGTCGTCGATCGACTCCCCGCGCTTCTCCACCAGCCCGTCCGTGTAGAGCGCGATCGCATCCCCGGCGGGGAAGGGGTGCGTGTCGCTCCGGTAGCGTGCGAGCGGCGACGCGCCCAGCGGGACGCCGCCCTGCAGCGGCAGGAAGGACGCGGCGCCCTCGCGCGGGATCATCAGCGGCGGCGGGTGCCCGGCGATCACGGCTTCGAGCGACTCGCGCTCGGGATCGATCACGACGTAGGCCAGCGTCGTCATCGTCGGCGGGCCGAGGTCGTGCACGAAGGCGTTGACGCGCTCCACCACGGCGGCAGGGCGCGCCCCGTCCAGCGCGTACGCGCGCAGCGCCGTCCGCATCTGCGCCATCACCGCGGCCGCGTCGACGCCGTGACCGACCACGTCGCCCGCCGCGACGGCGATCTGGCCGGCGGCGAGCGGGAACGCGTCGTACCAGTCACCGCCGAGGCTCGCACCGCTCGCCGGCAGGTAGCAGCCGGCCAGCTCGAGTCCGGCGACCTCGCGCAGATCGGGCAGCAGGCGCCGCTGGAGCGCGTCCGCCAGCCGGCGCTGCTCGTAGAGCGCGGCGTGCTGGATCGCGACCGCGGCGCGACCGGCCGCCAGCTGCAGCAGATCGCCCTCGTCCGCGGTGAACCGCCGCGGCACCAGGCTGCCGACATGCAACACGCCCAGCACCCGATCCTCCGCCAGCAACGGCACCCCCAACAACGACCGGATCCCCTTCTCGCGCAGGATCGGATTCAGGATGTCGGCATGATCGACATCGTCGATCACGATCGGACGGCGCTCCGCCGCGATCCGGCCCGCAAATCCCTTGCCGACCGGGATCTGCACCCCCTGCTCGACCTCCTCCTCGATCCCCTTCGCAGCCCGCGCCCGCAACACCTGCCCCGACTCGTCCAACAACAGGATCGCCGCCGTGTCGGTGCCCAGGATCTCCGTGATCCGCACCAACAGCTCACGCAGCAGCTCCTCCTCCGACAGATACGCCAACGCCGCATCCGCCAGCCGCTGCAACGACGCCAACTGCCGATGGGCCGTCTCCGCCGCCCTCCGCGCCCTGCGCTCCTGCTCGTAGAGCGCGGCGTGCTGGATCGCGACCGCGGCGCGACCGGCCGCCAGCTGCAGCAGATCGCCCTCGTCCGCGGTGAACCGCCGCGGCACCAGGCTGCCGACATGCAACACGCCCAGCACCCGATCCTCCGCCAGCAACGGCACCCCCAACAACGACCGGATCCCCTTCTCGCGCAGGATCGGATTCAGGATGTCGGCATGATCGACATCGTCGATCACGATCGGACGGCGCTCCGCCGCGATCCGGCCCGCAAATCCCTTGCCGACCGGGATCTGCACCCCCTGCTCGACCTCCTCCTCGATCCCCTTCGCAGCCCGCGCCCGCAACACCTGCCCCGACTCGTCCAACAACAGGATCGCCGCCGTGTCGGTGCCCAGGATCTCCGTGATCCGCACCAACAGCTCACGCAGCAGCTCCTCCTCCGACAGATACGCCAACGCCGCATCCGCCACCCGCTGCAACGACGCCAACCGCGACACGGGCGTCTGCGGCCCGGCCTGCGCGAGGCGCTCGGGGATGCTCGGCACGCGGGCATCATACGGCCGCCGCGGGGAGTCGCAGCGTCGGTCAGTGCCTACACTTGCGAGGCGGTGGCGACGACCGATCAACCCACGGCCGAGCAGCTCGAGATGCGCTCCGCCGCGCTCGCCGCCGTGCGCAAGTACGGCGACCCGGCGCTGCGCGCGCGGGCGCGGCCCGTGGACGCGGTCGACGACGCCGTGCGCGCCCAGATCGCCGAGATGCGCCGGCTGCTCGAGGACGCCATGGAGGCGGGCCTCGCCGCGACGCAGGTGGGCATCATGAACCGCGTGTTCGTCTACCGGACCGAGCCCGACGGCCCGGTG
Organism: uncultured Solirubrobacteraceae bacterium; assembly: GCA_963827335.1. Taxonomy (GTDB): domain Bacteria; phylum Actinomycetota; class Thermoleophilia; order Solirubrobacterales; family Solirubrobacteraceae; genus DASQMT01. The sequence goes on along the minus strand of CAWHAP010000010.1, from coordinate 225,247 downwards.
CTGGCGCTCGTGAACCCGGTGCTCGAGTGGGCGAGCGAGGAGCGCGAGACCGAGGAGGAGGGCTGCCTCTCGATCCCCGGCATCTGGATCGAGGTCGCACGGCCCGCGCGGGTCCGCATGCGCGGCCTCGACGAGCAGGGCGCGCCGGTGGAGATCGACGCGGTGATGCCCGAGGCGCGCGTGCTCCAGCACGAGCTCGACCACCTCGACGGCGTGCTCACGCTCGACCGCACGAGCAAGGAGCAGCGCCGCGCGGCGCTCCGCGAGCTGCGGGTGCGGTAGTGGAGCGGGAGGGCCCGCGCATCGGCGAGGGCCAGCCCCGGGCTATCGCAGCAGCGCGCCGAGCTGCTCGACGAAGCGCTGGTTCTCGGCCTCGGTCCCGACCGTCACCCGCAGCGCGCCCTCGCGGCCGAGCGCCGATCCCGAGCGGACCAGCACGCCGCGCTCGGCCAGCGCGCCGACGAGCGCCGGCTCGCCCTCGGCGTCGGGCAGGTCGACCCACACGAAGTTGGCCTGCGACTCGGCCGGCGCGAGCCCGAGGCGGCGCAGGCCGTCCTCCAGGTCCAGCCGCTCGGCCAGGTTGCGCTCGACCCGCCGGGCGACCTCGTCCTGGTGCTTGAGCGCCTCGGTGGCCGCGGCCTGGGCCGCGGCGTTGCAGAAGAACGGCTGGCGCACCTGGTCGGTGGCGATCCGGAAGTCCTCGGAGCCGCACAGGGCGAAGCCGACGCGCAGCCCGCACAGCCCGTAGACCTTGGAGAACGTGCGGAGCAGGACGAGGTTCGGATGGCGGTCGAGCAGCTCGATCGACTCGTCGGGGTCCTGCAGGAGGTTGAACTCGCAGTACGCCTCGTCGAGGATCACGGCGACGTGGCGCGGGACGGCGCGCACGAACGCGGCGATCTCCTCCAGCGGCAGCGCGGTGGACGTCGGGTTGTTCGGGTTGCAGACCACGACGAGCCGCGTGGCGGCGTTGATCTCCTCGAGCATCGCGCCGAGGTCGTGCTTGTGGTCGGCGTCGAGCGGGACGGTGATCGCCCGTGCGCCCGACGCCGCCGCGAGGTGCGGGTAGACGCTGAAGCTCGGCCAGGCGTAGACGAGCTCGCTGCCGGGCTCCAGCAGCGCCTCGCCGGCGGCGAGCAGGATGTCGCACGAGCCGTTGCCGATCGCGATCCGGTGCGCCGGCACGCCGTAGCGGTCGCCGAGCGACGCGCGCAGCGCCGTGTTGCCCGGGTCGGGGTAGCGGTTCAGGCCGCTCAGCGCCGCGGTCACGGCCTCGACCACGGCGGGGATCGGCGGGTAGGGCGACTCGTTGGACGCGAGCAGCGCGACGTCCCCGGGCAGCGCGTAGCCGCCGGCGGCCGGGTAGACGGGGATGCGGCGGATCCGCTCGGCGAACTCGATCGGCATCGCGCTGAGATTACTGCGCGCCGTGCAGGTCCTGGCGAAGCGCGGCGGTCTCGCCGAGGTAGACGTGCACCGGGTCGTGGCGGTCGTCGGCGTAGGCGTGGATCATCACGCGGATGACGCTCGGCATCGAGCCGGGGACGCCGATCTCCTGCGCGCACATCAGCGGCACGCGGCTGAGGCCCATGCGGCGGGCGGCGACCGCGGGGAACTCCGCGTTCAGGTCCGGCGTGAGGGTGAACAGGCAGCTCACGAGGTCGCCGGTCTCCAGCCCGTTGCGGCCGAGCAGCTCGTGCATGAGCGACTCGGTGGCGTCGAGGATCGCGTCCGCCTCGTTCGCGGCCACGGTGTTCGCTCCCCTGAAGGCGATCAGGCGCATGGGGCGGCCACTCTAGGACAATCGGGTACGTGTAACGTCGCCGAAGGTGAGCGCGAGGAACGAGCCGCTCACCTGGCAGGCGAAACCTTGTTTCACGACCTCGACAACCTCCGCCAACGGCGCAGCACGAAGTGGGTCGAGCACCCGCCGGACGTGCTCCCGGCGTTCGTCGCCGAGATGGACGTGCAGCTCGCCGAGCCGATCCGCGACGCCCTGCACGAGGCGATCGAGCTCGGCGACCTCGGCTACACGGAGGCCGGCGGCCTGCTCGACGCGTGCGCCGCCTTCATGACCCGCCGGCTCGGCTGGACGCCGGACCCGGCGCGGATGCAGATCGTGCCCGACGTGATGACCGGGATCGTCGAGGTCCTGCGCGCGCTCGCCCCGGGAGCCGGCGTCGTGATCAACACGCCGGTCTATCCCCCGTTCTTCCCGGGCATCGCCGAGGCGGGCTGCGAGGTCGTCGAGGTCCCGCTCGCCGCCGGCGAGCTCGATCTCGACGGGATCGACCGGGCGTTCGCCGGCGGCGCGCGGGCGCTGCTGCTCTGCAACCCGCACAATCCCGACCGGCCGCGTGCTCGCGCCCGATCGCCTGGCGGACGTGGCCGCGCTCGCCGCCCGGCACGACGCGCTCATCGTGGCCGACGAGATCCACGGGCCGCTGGCGCTGCCGGGCGCGCGCCACACGCCGTTGGGCGCGCTGGGCGACTCGCGCTCGGTCGTGCTCACGTCGGCGTCGAAGGCGTTCAACCTCGCCGGGCTGAAGTGCGCGATCTCGATCGCCGGCTCCGACGAGATCGCGGAGCAGCTCGCCGCCCGGTTCCCCGACGAGCTGCGCTACCGCGCCGGGATGCTGGGCGTGATCGGCTCCCAGGCGGCGTTCGTGCACGGGGACGCCTGGCTCGACGACCTCCTCGGGCGGCTCGACGCGAACCGGCGCCTGCTGGCCGCGCTGCTCGCGGAGCGGCTCCCCGCGATCGGCTACCGGCCGCCCGACGCGAGCTTCCTCGCGTGGCTGGACTGCCGCGCGCTGGGCCTGGGCGACGACCCGGCCGCAGCGTTCCTCGAGCGCGGGCGCGTGGCCCTCGTCGCCGGCCCGGACTTCGGTGCGCCCGGCCGCGGCTTCGCCCGCCTGAACCTCGGGACCTCCGCGGCGCTGATCACCGAGGCCGTCGACCGGATGGCCGCCGCGACCCGCGCCGCGCCGGCGCCGGCGCCTGCGCCGCGCGGCCGGCCCTCCGCAGCTCCTCCACCTCCGCGGCCTTGAGCCGCCGGTGGCCGCCCAGCGGGAGGTCGCCGAGCCGCAGCGGCCCGAAGGCGACGCGCTCGAGCCGCACGACGGGGTGCCCGACGGCCTCGAGCATCCGCCGCACCTGGCGCTTGCGGCCCTCGTGGAGGACGAGCTCGACGCGCTCGGGCGTGAGCCGCCGCGCGCCCGCAGGGGCCGTGACGCCGTCGTCCAGCGCCACGCCCTCCCGGAGCTTGCGCAGCGCCGGCTCCCGCACCGGCGCGCTGCGCACCTGGGCACGATAGACCCGCGGGACCTCGAACGACGGGTGGGTGAGCCGGTGGGCCAGCTCGCCGTCGTTGGTCAGCAGGATCAGCCCCGTCGTGTCCGCGTCGAGCCGCCCCACCGGATAGAGCCGCTCGCGGCTCGGGACGAGCGAGACGACGGTCGGCCGTCCCTGCGGGTCCTTCGCCGTGCTCACGTAGCCGGCGGGCTTGTGCAGCGCGTAGACGACGTGCTGGCGCTCCAGTGCGGCCATGCGGCCGTCGACCGCGACGTGGTCGCCCTCCCCCACGTCGCGCGCGGGATCGCGGACGACCTCGCCGCCGACGGTCACGCGCCCGGCGAACACGAGCTGCTCCGCGGCCCGGCGCGAGGCGACGCCGGCGTGGGCGAGGTACTTGCCGAGGCGCATGGCGCTGCCACCATACGGGGGCGATGGACACCGCGCTGCTGCACGCGACGCTCGACGAGCTGGGCCAGCCCGCCTTCCGCGCCCGCCAGATCTGGCGCTGGGCGGCGACGGGCGCGCCGGGCTACGACGCGATGACCGACCTGCCCGCCGCGCTGCGCGGCGAGCTGGCCGCGCGCGTGCCGTTCTCCACCCTCGAGCTGGTCGACGAGGCGCATGCCCGCGACGGCACGGTCAAGGCGCTGTTCCGGACCGGCGACGGGCGCCCGGTCGAGGCCGTGCTCATGCGCTACCGCGACGGCCGCCGGTCGGTCTGCGTCTCCTCGCAGTCGGGCTGTCCGCTGACCTGCACGTTCTGCGCCACGGGCACGATGAAGTTCGGCCGCAACCTCACGACGCCGGAGATCCTCGACCAGGTGCTGCACTTCCGCCGCATCGAGGCGGTCGACCACCTCGTGTTCATGGGCATGGGCGAGCCGATGATGGCGCTGGACTCCGTCCTCGGGGCGTGCGAGTGGCTGCCCGACGTCGGGATCACGAACCGCCGCACGACGATCTCCACGGTCGGCTGGGTGCCGGGGATCGAGCGGCTGACGCAGAGCGACCTGCCCGTGCGGCTGGCCTTCTCCCTGCACGCGCCCGAGGACGGGCTGCGGTCGCGCATCATGCCGGTCAACGAGCGCTACCCGATCGCCGAGGTGCTGGCCGCCTGCCACGCCTACCACGAGCGGCGCCGGCGGCTGGTGTTCATCGAGTACGTGATGCTCGACGGCGTCAACGACACCTACGAGCAGGCGCGCCAGCTCACGCGGCTGCTGGATCCGAAGGTCTTCAAGGTCAACCTCATCCCGTACAACCCGACGGGGATGTACGGCGGCTCCTCGCGCGGCGCGATCGACGCGTTCCGCGCCGTGCTGGAGGAGCACGGGCTGCGCGCCACGGTCCGGCTCACCCGCGGCCGCGACATCGACGCCGCGTGCGGCCAGCTCGCGGCCGCCGCGGCGCGCTGACGCCTACGGCGCCGTCCACAGCACCGCCTCGGGCTGCGCCGGTGTGAGCACCACGTCCCCCTCCCACTGCAGGAACGACGGCTGCGGCAAATGGGCGTCGTCGAGCATGAAGCCCCGGTTGAGCCGGCGCACGTGGATCGCGAAGTCGGCCGGCGCCGGTGCGGGCGCGTCGCCCGTCGCGGCGACCGGGACGGCGAGCGCCTTGATCGCGGCGATGTCGGCGGTCGCCGTGCCCGGCGGCAGCTCGACCGTCGTCGCGGCAGGGTCGTCGCGCTGGATCGACCAGTCGGGCACGCCGTGGTGCGACGTGTACCAGCGCTCGTCGCCGCGCAGCTGCACCGCGAGCGCCGTGCCGACCCACGTGCCGGCGGCCGGCGGCGCCGGGTAGGCGGTGTCCTTGTCGACCTCCGCGAACAGGTAGTTGCGCTGGTCGGACACGAGCTCGGTGTCCGGGCTCGGCACGGATTCGAGCTCGCCCTCGCGTGCGAGCTCCGCGGCGCTGATCCGGTAGGTCCACGGGTTCGCGTCCATCACCGCCTCGCGGGCCCGGCCGACGGGCAGCGTGCGCCACGTGTCGGCGAAGAAGCGGTACCCCGTCGTCGCCCGCGGGTCGGTCACCTGCTCGAGGTTGTTGTTCGCGGTCACGTTGACGAGCAGCGGGTGACGGCCCTCCTTGGCGCCGGTGAACGGCTTCGTCTCGTGGTTCGGCGCCTGGTACTCCTCGCGCACGATCCGGTCGCGCGCGTCGAGCACGACGCGGTAGATCCACTCGATGTCGGTGGTGCGGCCCCAGCGCGCCATCAGCGCCGGCGTGTTCGTGCCGCCGTCCTCGTTCGACCAGATCGTCGTGTACTCGATCGTCGTCGTGCCGCCGGCGCCCGCGCTGCGCGTGTGGTAGGCGAGCAGCGGGACGTCGGTGGCGTTGTTCTCGTAGCGGCCCGGGATCTCGGGCAGGTCGCGGCCGTAGAGGATCGGCGCGTGCCGGGCGACGGGGTCGCCGGCCGGGACGAGCGAGGGCGCGAGGCGGCGGACGCGGATACGGCGCGCCCCGGCGGGCGACTTCGCCGGGTCGAAGCCGACCTCGACGCGGTGCCGGCCGCGGGCCACGCGTCCGAGCGCGACCTCGTAGGTGAAGCGCTCGGCCCCGGCGAACAGCACGATGTCCTGCGACCAGCGCCCGTCGAGCCAGACCGAGAGCACGGCGGACTCGCTGCCCGCCCGCCCCCAGTCGGTGCCCGGAGCGGACGCGGTGACGGCGAGCTTTGCCTCGGCGGCTCCCGGGGCGCGGAAGCTGACGCGGTCCTGGCGCGCCTCGGCCACGGCGGGCGCGAGCAGCGCGAGGGCGCAGAGCGCGGCGAGGACGGCGCGCAGGCGTGTGGTGGACATCGATCCCCCTGACGGTGAAACGGCTGGCCCGCCCGCTCCCGACGGGCGGCAGTGCCGATGATGCCGCATGCGGCGCCGCGGTGGTGAACGAGCGGTGAGCGGCGCCGCTACGCGGCGGTCGGCGCGGCCGGCCCGCCGGCGCGCTCCTCGCCCGCCCGCAGCAGCCGGTCGCGCAGCGCGGACTGCTCCTCGGGGCTCGGGTCCCACTGCGACGGGTCGGGCAGCTCGTCGACCGTCCTGAGGCCGAACAGCTTCAGGAACAGCGGCGTGGTGCGATAGAGCACGGCGCCGAACTGCGACCGGCCCGCCTCCTCGATCAGCCCGCGGTCGACGAGCGCGGTCGCCGCCGACTCGGACGCCACGCCGCGGATCCGGGCCACCTCCGGCCGCGAGACCGGCTGCAGGTAGGCGACGATCGACAGGGTCTCGGCCTGGGCCGGCGTGAGCCCTGGGGTGCGGGGGCGGGCCAGCAGGCGCCGCGCGGCCTCCTCGGCGTCGGGATGCGAGCCGAGCGTCCAGCCGCCCGCCAGCTCGCGCAGCACGAGCCCGCGCCCCTCGAGCGCGACGCCGAGCGCGTGCAGGCCGGCGGCGACCTCGTCCTCCTCGACGCGCAGGGCGTCGGCCAGCTCCTCGATGGGCACCGGGTCCGGCGCGAGGAAGAGCAGCGCCTCCAGCTGGCGCTCGAGCTCCATCACGCCACCGCCCGCCGGCGCGCCTCGGCGCGGACGGTGATCGGGCCGAACGCGTCCCCCTGGTCCCAGTCGGCCTCGCCGCGCTTGTAGAGCTCCAGCAGGGCGAACAGCGTGACGGCGACGGTCATGCGGTCGGCGCCCTCGACCGCCTCGTCGAACGAGAACGTGCCGCGGCGCAGCAGCGTGCGCAGCACCGCCAGGCGCTCGGACAGCGAGACGCGCGTCATGGCGATGTGCTGCAGGTCGATCGGCGGCGGGGTGCGCAGCAGGCCGCCCAGCGCCTGCCCGAGCACGGCGGGGTCGTACGCCTGCTGGGCCTGCTCGAGCGGCGCGCGGCGCAGCGCCGGCGGCAAGGGCGCCGAGCGGTAGAGCATGCCCTGCTCGGCCTCGCGGCGGGCGGCGAGGAACCCCCCGGCGCCGCGGAAGCGGGCGTAGGCGAGCATCCGCTCGAGCAGCTCCTCGGCCGCCTCGGCGGGCGCGAGCTCGTCGAGCTCCTCGATCTCCTCCCCGGGCAGCATCAGCCGCGACTTCAGCTCCAGCAGCGCGGCGATCAGGACCAGGAACTCGGTCGCCGACTCCAGGTCGAGCTCGTCGCGGGCCTCGAGATGGTCGAGGTAGGCGAGCACGATCTCGGCCAGCTCGACCTCCAGCAGGTCGAGCTCCTCGCGCAGGATCAGCGAGAGCAGCAGGTCGAACGGCCCCGCGAAGACGTCGAGGTCCAGCTCCAGCCGGGTGACGGTCGTGGAGGGCACGAGACGTGCAGGCTAGAACGCCGCGCGGCGGATCAGCGCAGGATCGCGCGCCGCGCGGGCCCGACGCCCATCGCCGCGCGGACGTCCGCGAGCGTGCCCGTCGCGATCGCGCGGGCCTTGTCCGCGCCGGCCTCGAGGATGTCCTCCAGCGCCTCCTCGTCCCTGCGCAGCTCGGCGTAGCGCTCGCGCACCGGCGCCAGCCAGGCGGCGACCTCGTCGCCCACCGCGGTCTTGAAGTCGCCGTAGCGGAGCCCGTCGAACGCGCGCTCCACGTCCTCGGGCGTGACCCCGCGCACCGTCGCGAGGATCTCGATCATGTTCGTGATCCCGGCCTTGTCCGGGCCGCGCCGCACCTCGACGTCCGAGTCGGTGACGGCGCGCTTGAACTTCCTGCGGACGGCGTCGGGCTCGTCGAGCACGTAGACCGTGCCCTGCTCGGTCCCGCCCGTCGTGGACATCTTGCGGTCGGGGTCCTGCAGGTCGCGCACCCGTGCGCCGACGGTCGGGATCCGGTGCTCGGGCACCACGAGCGTCTCGCCGAAGCGCTCGTTGAACGAGCGCGCGAGGTCGCGCATCAGCTCCAGGTGCTCGCGCTGGTCCTCGCCGACCGGCACCTCGTGAGCCCGGTAGGCCAGCACGTCGGCGGCCTGCAGCACCGGGTACATGAGCAGGCCGGCGGAGACGAGCTCGCGCTGGGCGGCCGACTTGTCGCGGAACTGGTGCATACGGTTGAGCCGGCCGAGCGGCGCCACCGAGTTGAGCAGCCAGCACAGCTCGGTGTGCTGGGTGACGTCGCCCTGGCGGAAGAGGATGCAGCGCTCGGGGTCCAGCCCGGCGGCCATGAGGATCGCCGTCGTGTCGTAGACGCGCTCGCGCAGCTCACCCGGCTCGTAGGGCACGGTCACCGCGTGCAGGTCGACGATGCAGTAGATCGAAGGGTCGGCGCGGTCCTGGCCCTCGACGTACTGGACGATCGCCCCGATGAAGTTGCCGAGGTGCTTGCGCCCGGTCGGCTGGATCCCCGAGAAGATGATCACGACGGCAGAGTCTGGCGGATGATCGGGCGCTTGGCCGCCCCCGCCTCGTCCAGCCGCCGCACCGGGGTCGTGTAGGGCGCGTTGCGCGCCGCCTCCGGGTCCTCCGCCGCCTCGGCCAGGATCTCGCCGATCACCTCGGCGAACGCATCGAGCGTCTCGCGCGTCTCCGTCTCGGTCGGCTCGATCAGCAGCGCCTCGTCGACGAGCAGCGGGAAGTAGACGGTCGGCGGGTGATAGCCGAAGTCGAGCATGCGCTTGGCGAGGTCGAGCGTGCGGATGCCGAGCGCCTTCTTCATCGGGCCGCCGGTGAGCACGAACTCGTGCATGCACGTGCGGTCGTAGGCGGGCGGCAGGTGCTCCCCGGCGGTCTCGGCGAGCCGCGCCATCAGGTAGTTGGCGTTCAGCACCGCGGTCTCGGAGGCCTCCTGCAGCCCGTCGGAGCCGAGCGAGAGGATGTAGGCGTAGGAGCGCACGAAGACGCCGAAGTTGCCCTGGAAGCCGCGCAGGCGGCCGATCGACTGCGGCCGGTCGAAGTCGAGGTCGAACTGCGGGCCGGCGCCGTTGCCCGAGGCGTGCCGCACGACCTGCGGCTTGGGCAGGAACGGCTCGATGCGGTCGCTGACGGCGATCGGCCCGGCCCCCGGCCCCCCGCCCCCGTGCGGCTGCGTGAACGTCTTGTGCAGGTTGAAGTGGACGATGTCGAAGCCCATGTCGCCGGGCCGGGCGCGTCCCATCACCGCGTTGAGGTTGGCCCCGTCGTAGTAGAGCGTCGCGCCCGCGTCGTGGACGACGTGGGCGATCTCCTCGATCGCCGGGTCGAACAGCCCGAGCGTGTTCGGGTTGGTCAGCATCAGCAGCGCGACGTCGTCGCCCGCCTTGGCCTTGAGGTCCTCGACGTCGACGCCGCCGCGGTCGTTCGTGCCGACCTTGACGACCTCCAGGCCGGCCATCGTCACCGTCGCCGGGTTCGTCCCGTGCGCGGTGTCGGGCGTGAGCACCTTGGTCCGGCCGTGCTCGCCGTGCGCCTGGTGGTAGGCGCGGGTCAGCAGCACGCCCGCGAGCTCGCCGTGCGAGCCGGCGCTCGGCTGGAGCGAGACGTGCGGCAGCCCGGCGACCTCGCCGAGCGCGCGCTGGAGCTCCCACATCAGGCGCAGCGCGCCCTGCGCGCGCTTCGGATGCTGCAGCGGGTGCAGGCGCGCGTGGCCCGGCAGCGCGGCGACGCGCTCGTGCAGCTTCGGGTTGTGCTTCATCGTGCACGAGCCGAGCGGGTAGAAGCCCGTGTCCAGGTCGAAGTTGCGCTTGGAGAGGCGGTTGTAATGGCGGACGATCTCCGGCTCGGCGATCTCGGGCAGCTGCGCCGGCTCGGTGCGGCGGAAGCGGTCCGGCAGCAGGTCCTCCCGGTGCGGGACGTCGAGCTCGGGCGCGGTGAACGCGCGCCGCCCGGTCTGCGACTTCTCGTAGATCGTGCGGGCGCGGTCGCGCTGCTGAGCGGTCTCGGTGAGGGTCACGCGTGCACCGCCTCGCGGACCGCGGACTGCAGCGTCGCGGCCAGGCGGTCGATGTCCGCCTTGCTGCGCTGCTCGGTGATGGCGACCAGCAGCCCGTTGCCGAGCTCGGGGTAGTCGCGCGCGAGCGCGTAGCCCGGGTTGACGCCCTGCGCGGCGCAGTGCTCGATCACGGCGTCGACGTCGGCGTCGAGCGCGACCGCGAACTCCCGCACCACGGGCTGCTCGTGCAGCAGCTCGACGCCGTCCAGCGCCGCCAGGGTCGCACGCGCGTAGGCGGTGCGCTGGAGCAGCAGCTCGCCGAGCTCGACGAGCCCCTCGCGGCCGAGCCAGCTCAGGTGGATCATCCCCGCCAGCGCGTTGAGCGCCTGGGCGGTGCAGATGTTGTGCGTCGCCTTCTCGCGCCGGATGTGCTGCTCGCGGGTCTGCAGCGTCAGGACGAACCCGCGGCGTCCGTCGACGTCGGTCGTCTCCCCCGCGATGCGACCCGGCATGCGGCGGATGTACGCGTTCTGGGCGGCGAAGAAGCCGAAGCTCGGGCCGCCGAAGTCCAGCCGGTTGCCGAGCGACTGGCCCTCGCCGACGGCGACGTCGACCCCGAACTCGCCGGGCGGCTTGAGGATCCCGAGCGGGAGCGGGTCGCACTGGACGATGACCAGCGCGCCGGCCTCCTTGGCCGCGGGGACGAGCGCCGCCAGGTCCTCCACCGTGCCGAGGAAGTTGGGGTACTGCAGGAAGACGGCGGAGACGGTGTCGTCGAGCGCGGCTTCGAGCGCCTGCGCGTCGGTGGCGCCGGCGGCGAGCGGGATCTCCTCGATCTCCGTCCCCCAGCCCACGCTCGTGCTCGCGAGCGTCTCGCGGCTGTGCGGGTGCACGCCGCGGCTGATCAGGAACCGGGTCCGGCTCGGCTGGTGCAGCTTCGCGAGGTAGCCGGCGGCGGCCAGCGCGCTCGGGCCCTCGTACACGCTCGCGTTGGAGACGGGCAGCCCGGTCAGCTCGGAGATCGCCGTCTGGTACTCGAACATCACCTGCAGCCCGCCCTGGGAGATCTCCGGCTGGTACGGCGTGTACGGCGTGAGGAACTCCGAGCGGGTGATGATCGCGTCGACGATCGCGGGCACGTAGTGGTCGTACATCCCCGCCCCGAGGAACGTGATCTCGTCCTCGGCCGAGACGTTCTGGGCGGCGAGGTCGCGCAGGTAGGCGTACACCTCCTGCTCGGGCCTGCCGGCCGGCAGGTCGAGCGGGCGGCCGAGCCGCACGCCCTCGGGGACGTCGGCGAACAGCGCGTCGATCGAGTCGGCCCCGATCGCCGCGAGCATCGCGCGGCGATCGTCGTCCGTGGCGGAGGTGTAGCGGCTCACGTCTAGCTCAGCGACTCCTGGTAGGTCTGGGCGTCGAGCAGCGTGTCGACCTCGCCGGGGTCGCTCAGGCGGACCTTGACCATCCAGCCCGTGTCGTACGGATCCTCGTTGATCGCCTCGGGATCGCCGGCGAGCGCGTCGTTGACCTCGACGATCTCGCCCGACAGCGGCGCGATCACGTCGGACACGGCCTTGACGGACTCGACCTCGGCGTACGGATCGCCCCTGCGAGTGGCCTTGCCGACCTCGGGCGGGTCGAAGAAGACGACCTCGCCGAGCTGGTCCTGCGCGTACCACGTGATGCCGAACGTGGCGATGTCACCGTCGATGCGGGCCCAGTCGTGCTCCTCGTGGTACTTGAGGTCCGACGGGTAGCTGGCCTCGGCCAATTCAGCGCTCCTCCGGGATGAGTGGCTTGCTGCGGACTTCCGCCGTACGGGTCTTCCCGCGCACGTCGATCTCGAACGCCGTGCCGGGCGCGATGCGGTCCGCCGGCAGGTACGCGAGGCCGATCGCGTAGCCGAGCGTCGGGGACAGCGTGCCGCTCGTCACCACGCCGCCGCCGATCACCGGGTTGCCCTGGCGGGCGATGCCCTGGCCGGTGATCGCGAACGGGACGAGCTGCTCCGCGGTGCCGTGCTCGCGCGCCGCGGCGATCGGCTCGGCCCCGATGAACCCCGTGGCCTCCTTGCAGCACCAGCCCAAGCCGGCCTCGATCGGGTTGCGGTCGTCGGAGAGGTCGTTGCCGTAGAGGTGGAAGCACGCCTCGAGGCGCAGCGTGTCGCGGGCGCCGAGGCCGACGGGCGTGGCGCCGGCGGCCGTGACGGCGTCCCAGACGGCCGTGGCGCCGGCGGGCGGGATCATGAGCTCCACCCCGTCCTCGCCGGTGTAGCCCGTGCCCGCGACGAGGACGCCGGGCACGCCCGCGATCGTCTGGCTCCTGGTGCGGAAGCGGGCGGGCAGCTCCTCGTCGGCGAGCTGCGCGACCAGCGCGCGCGCCCGCGGACCCTGGACGGCCAGCATCGCGTAGTCGTGGAGGCGGTCGGTCACCGTGACGTCGAACCCGGCGGCCTGCCGCTCGAACCAGGCGAGGTCGGCGGCGTGGTTCGCCGCGTTCGTGACGGTCAGGAACCGGTCGGGGCCGAGGCGGTAGCTGAACAGGTCGTCGCGCACCCCACCGTCGGGGTTGCACAGGACGGAGTACTGCGCGCCGCCCTCGGCGAGCTTGCCGACGTCGTTGGACAGGAGCCGCTGCAGGAAGCGCTCCGCGTCCGCGCCCGCGGTCTCTACCTGGCCCATGTGGCTGACGTCGAACACCCCGACGCCGCTGCGCACCGCGCCGTGCTCCTCTCGGATCCCGGCGTACTGGACGGGCATCTCCCAGCCGGCGAACGGGACGAGCTTCGCACCGGCCGCGACGTGGCGGTCGTGCAGCGGCGTGCGCTCGAGCGTGTCGGTCCCGGCGGCCATAAGCGCGATCGGACCCTAGCACCGGACACGGTCCGCAACTCGGGTGCGAAGGTGGGGTTGGCGGGGTAGTCGGCGGAGGTCGGGGAACGCGCACGGAAGGGGTACGGCAGGGATGCGGAGAGTCGTATGGACGGGGTTGGTCACGGGGGCGCTCGCGCTCGGCCTACTCGCGCCCGCGGGCGCGCAGGCGGGGACCTACGACGTGGTGAGCTGCCGTGCGCCGGGCGCGGGCGGGCGTGAACCTCAGCGTGGAGTCCGCGGTCTGGCGCGTACCCGACCCGCAGTACCCAACCCGACGCTCTTCGACGTGTACGAGGCGTGCCCGGGAGCCGCGCGGACGCGACTGTCGCTCCGCAGCCGCGCGGCGGACGGCGTCGAGGCCAAGCTGGCTGCACTCGGCGTACCTGCAGCTTCACCGCGCCGCCGGGACCGCGATCGCGCGAGGATCCGAGCTGCTGGCGCCGAGGGCAGACCAGCCGCGCGGATGCCCGCCGACGGACGGCGTCGACGAGTGGGACCTTCTGGCGCGTCGACCGTCGTGCGACAGCCCTGGAGCAGCTGATCGGCATGCCTCGACGGGCAGAGCCGTGTGGCACGGCGCTCGGAGGATCCGTCGGCACCGTCGGCGCCGCTCGGCGGAGCGCGTACAGACCGAATCGGCTCGACTCGACGAACGCTCGTCCGTGGCAGCATCGGCTGCGGTCTGCAAGATCTTGGCGCTTGCCCGACGGCCACGCAGCGGCTGTCCGTACGCGAGCTTCGACTCTACGGCGCGGTCGCATCACGGCCTCGGGACGACACGCGCCCCGCCATCTCGCGGCCGGCTCCTCTGGAGCGACGGCTGGCGGCGCCCTGGCGACCCGCTGACGTCTATGCCGCCTCGGACAGCTGCCGGCGTTCGCACGTCCGCGCCGACATCGGCGGGCCGCTCACCGGCGTCGCGAATCGGCGTCACTGCGACTTCCGGCGCCCGGCGCCTGCAGCACGCGCCTGGCCGGACGGCTGCGTTTCGCCAGCGACCGCCGCCAGACGGCACGCATGCCGCACACCATCACCGCAACGACGCCGCCGGCAACGCGACGCGGGTCTCGCGCCCGTCTCGATCGACGGGAACCCGCCCCGCGTGGAGCTCCGCCTCCCCGAGGACGCACGTTGATCGTGCAGGTGATCGACGACGGCGTCGGGCGTTGCGGGCGGACAGCTCTTCGTGCGCCAGAGCGCAACCGAGCCGTATCCGCCCGCTGCCCGACGGCGTCAGCCACGGTGCGCATTCGCGCACGAGCTCGATCGCGGTCAGCCCTCGCGCGCGCCGACATGCGCGTCGTTCGTACGCGACGCGATCGGCAATCAGGCAGCCGGCCGTCCCATCGCGTTTCACCGGTCCGCGACATCCGGCTCGCGCACGCGTCGGCTGCAAGCTGATCCGCCGCAACCTCACGGGTCGGCTACGGTCGACCGCGTCACGTTCCGCGGCAAGGCTGACGCTCTCGGCCGACCAGCGCGCTGCCGGCGTGCCCCGTCCAGCGTGACCTCTCGACGCCCGCCGGTGGCGGCGGTGCCGACGCAGGAGTCATGGCAACAACCACCAACGCGCGGCCGGTTCGCGCTTCGTGTCGGCTGCCGGTACGAGCCGGCGAGCTGACGCTCGCCTACGCCGGGAGGGACGACACGCTTCCCGCAGTACGCGCGATGTACATCTGAGGTTCGCGCGAGCAGTTCGATCCGAGCGTCACGTCGCGGCTGCCCGGCGCCGGGCACGGTGCGCTTCCGGGTCGCGTGGCCGAGGCGGAGCGCGGCCTCGTGGTCGTGCTCCAAGGGCAGGAGCGCGGACGCTGGCGGACGTTCGCCGACACGCGAACGCGACGCAAGGCCGCTGGCGGGCGCGCGTACCGCTTCAGCGGACGGCCTGGCACCTATCCGATCCGCGCCCGCGTCCGGCGCCAGGCGAACCTGCCGTACGCGACCGGCTACTCGAAGCGTCGTGAACATCCGTGTCGTGCTACGCGTCATCACCGGACGATCCGGACGGTGGCGACTGGCGACGTCCCGGCGGCGTAGGGATATCCCGTCTGCGCCTCGACCTCGGGCAACGAACCGATAGGTGAACGGCGCGAACGTCCGGAGGAAGCGATAGCTCGAAGCTGAACCGCCCCGCGCGATCCGCAGTGAGCACCGAGACCGGCACGCGCCGGCGGCCATGCCGGTCGACGGCGTAGAGCGCGACCTGCACGCCGTCGCGACCCGGCCCGCCGAGCAGCTGGCCGGCTGAACACGATCGCGTCCTCGCGAGCCGTCGTGCGCCGTGGGCGTAACCCGTAGCCGCACGCCGGCGCGCACGTCGTAGGCTGGACGACCGCCTCGGCCGACGGCTCTGGATCGAGCGAGAACGCGCGGTAACGCACGGTGAGTCGACGCGAGGGGCCTCGCCGCACCCGGAAGCGGAAGCGCCCGTCGTCGATCCGTCGTGTCCGTTCCCTCGAGCCGAGAGCGCGCTCCGGGACGAGCCGGCGTCGCGCACGATCTCCACGAACGCGCCTGCGGAATCGGCATCCCCGTCGCTGTGACGTAGCCGTCCTGCGAGTCACCGGGCGCGCCTGCGCCGTCGACGACCGTATCGTGACAGCGACGCGCCTCCGTTGCATCTCAACCCGATCGACAGCGCTTGCTCGACGCGTCGGCCGCGCTCCGTTCGGCACCCCGCCGTTGACGACCGTCACGGACTTCGCCGTGCCGAGAGTCGTTCGGTTCCCCGCCGCGTCCTCTGCGGCGATCTGGATCACGTGCGTCCCGTTCGGCACGCGCCTGGTGTCCCACCACACGATCTGCGCGTCGCGCTCGCGGGGCACGGCACGCGAGCGACGTACGGAGCGCGGCAGGTTCCCCGGGATCCGCGACCGTCTGCTCGGCCTCGACTCGACCCGTCCACAACCACGAGTAGGCGACGAACGCCTGACTCACGATCGCTAGCGACCGATCGACGCGCTCTGCGGTCCCTCGAGCATGGCACCGTCCGTCACGAGGGCACCCGTCGGCGGGCCTAGGACAGGCGGAACGACGTCCTCGCAGCCGGATGCGCGCGCGCGCCAGCTTGAGCTCACCCGGGACCGCGAGCGGATCACAGCCGTCCTCGTGCTGCGGGTCCTTGCACTGCACCACCATGAGCAGACGGCGGAGCGACAGTGCTTCGCGCTCCAACCGGTTGTCGGGGTCCAGCAGGTCGGCGGAGCCGACGTCGCCGATGGCACTGCAATGGACGAACGCGATGCAGTAGTCGGTCAAGTAGCCCGGCTCGATCGCGCATCGCGTCGTGAAACAGCAGGTAGTCGTGCTCGCTGCCATCGGGACCGAGCGTCGCCTTCGCGCCCGCCGGTACAGCTCGTACCCGGCGATCGACACATTCGGCGGGCGCAGTCGAACTGCCAGCCTGAATACTGCTGCTCTGCGAACCGGGCATTCGGCAGCACGACGGTCAGACCCTAGCCCGGGTCGAGCACTCGGTTCGCGCTGCCGAACAGCCCCACCAATCGGACTCCAGCCGTCGACCGGCGCCGGCCTACCGTCCGGCAGCTGGCAGCTCCAGACGTCGTAGGTGCCGGCACTTGCCGTGGCCGGGGGGACCAGCAGCACGAGGCTGACGAGGACGGACGCGCACAGCGCTCTCACGGCAGAAACTCCCCTCCGCTCGTCGGCGGGGGCGACGAGCTCTGCGTTGACCCACCTGAAGATCCGCCGCCCGACGACGGCGATGACGTACTCGCGGTCGAGGCAGAGGGCTGCGCCGACCCGCCTCCGCCCACGAGGCCCGGCGTGCCGGTCGCGCCCTCGAAGCCGAACTCCTCCTCCGGCGCCGAGCGGCGCTTGCGCTTCGGCTTGCTCGTCGCCTCGGGGCGCGACGGCTCCGGGTCGCGCGCGGCTGCCTGCTGCGGAGCGGTGATCTCGCGCGCGGGAATCGGGGTCGCCGTCGGCGCTGGAGTCGCGGCGGCGCGAGCGGAGCGTTCCGCAGCGGCGGCCCGGCGCTCGGCCCGCTCGTGCTCGGCAGCACGATCGCGGGTCGCGGCAGGGTGGACGAGGCGGACGACCGGCTCGGGCAGGCCGCCCGTCGCCACGCAGTAGGTCCCCGCGCCGCCTCCGAGGCAGAGCGAGAGCAGGGCGGCCACCGCCGCGCCGCGGCCGCCGCCGCTCGAGCCGAGCTGAACGCCCGTCGCGACGTCCGGCCCGGTGAAGCGAGCGAGCGCTCCGTGCAGCGCCTGCCGCACGCCGGCGCCGCGATCGGCCAGCTCCGCGGGCTCCTCCGACCCGAGCCAGCGCAGCGGCGCGACGCCGGCGACGAACGGGAGGTGGAGGGCCAGGCGGCGGCGGCGCGACTCGACGAGCTCGCGCACCGTGCCCCGGCAGGCGCCGCAGTGGCGCAGGTGGGGGCGCAGCGCCACGACGTCGGCGGCCTCCGCCCGGCCCTGGGTCAGCGCGAGCAGCGTCGGCGCGTAGCGCTCGCACTCCTCGCCCGACTCGATCCGCGCCACCGTGTCGAGGAACCGCCGCCGCCCCTCGGTGATGGCCCGGTTGACCTTCGTGTACGTCCAGCCCTGGCGCTCGCCGATCTCGCGATAGGACAGGCCCTTCGCCTTGAGCAGCAGCGCCGTACGCTCGTCCGGCTTGAGCCGCCCGAGCGCCTCGATCGAGTGCGCCGTGCGCTCCTCGCGCTCGATCCGCTCCTCGACGGCCCCCTCGGCAGGCGGGAGCCGCGCCGCGAGGTCGTCCGCCTCCAGCGGCACGACCGCCGCCGAGGCGCGCTGGACCGCCATCGCCTCGTGGCGCACGACGACCTTCAGCCAGGCCGCCTCCGTCGCCGGGTCGAGCGAGGCGAGCCGCCGGACGTAGATCTCCATCGCCCGCTGGAGCGCGTCCTCGGCCGCGTCCTGCGACCCGCTCCAGCGCCGCGCGATCCGCAGCAGCGTCGCGTGGTGCGCCCGCAGCATCGCCTCGACGCGCGCATGGGCCGTGGCGGTCGTCCCGTCCTCGATCGCCGCCCTCGCTGTCGCCACTGCCGGTCGCCCTCCTTCTTTGCGATGCGAATCTGAGCGTTCGCGAGGGCAAGAGGCAAGACGGGAGCGCGGCTCGCCCCGCTCTTGCGTGACGAACCGTGCGCAATTTGCGGCATTCGCAGTTGGCCGGTGATCGTCACCGCCCCGCATCCAGGGGTGGCGTCGGCCGAGCCCCGAACGTCGTACAGCCGCAGACGATCGGGCCGCGTACGACGTTGAGGGTGCCATGGGCCCCGAACGTCGTACGGCCGCACGCGATCTCTCCGCGTACGACGTTGGAGCGCACGCCCGCGCGGCATGCGACGTTCGCAGGCCCACAGAGCGCCGCTCGCCTGACCCCTCCCCACGATGCCCGGTGTCCGCGCGTCCGACGAGCCGGGCGAAAGGCGCCGTCGCAACGACAGCCGACTCATTTGACATACCCCCCGGGGGTTGTGCTACCTTGATGGCACTCCCCGGATACCCCCTCCCCGTACCAAGGACCTCACACCGCCATGACCCAGCTCACCTACCGCGCCGACGGCATGTCCTGCGAGCACTGCCGCACCGCCGTCACCCACGAGGTCCTGAAGATCGACGGCGTGGCCGCCGTCGACGTCGACCTCGCGACGAAGCTCGTCCGCATCAGCGGCATCGCCGTGGCGCCGGACGCGATCGTCGCCGCGATCGACGAGGCCGGCTACGACGCGGAGCCGGCGTGAGCGTCGCCGCCCGCCTGGCGGGCTTCGCCGCGATCCTCGCGCTCGCCTTCGGCGGCGCCGCGTTCGCCGGCAGCCGCCTCGACGTCCGCCCGGGCGAGCCGTCCGGCGACGCCGCCGAGCCGGCGCACGGCATGGGCGCCGAGGAGGAGGCCGGACACGGCGCCAAGGCGCCCGACGCCATCCGCGGCCTCGCGGTCAGCGACGACGGCTACGCGCTCGAGCTCGAGCGCACCACGGCGCGCGCGGGCAAGCGGTTCGAGCTCGCCTTCCGCATCACCGGCCGCGACGGCGCGACCGTCACGGACTTCGACGTCGAGCACACCAAGCGCATGCACGTCATCATCGTGCGGCGGGACCTGACCGGCTTCCAGCACGTCCACCCCGTCCAGCGCCCCGACGGCAGCTGGACCGTCCCCGTCGCCCTGCCCGACCCCGGCACCTACCGCGTGTTCGCCGACTTCTCCACCCAGGACGAACCCCGCACCCTCGGCGCCGACCTCACCGTCGACGGCGCAGCCGATACGCACGCGCTGCCCGCGCCGGACCGGACCGTGGCGACCGACGGCCTCGACGTCCGCCTGACGGCGGAGGGCGAGGAGCTCCGCTTCGAGGTGACCCGCGACGGGGCGCCCGTCGCGGTCGACGACTACCTCGGCGCCAAGGGCCACCTCGTCGCGCTGCGCGAGGGCGACCTCGCCTTCCTCCACGTCCACCCCGACGAGGACCGGCTGCGCTTCATGGCCGAGCTCCCCACCGCGGGCCGCTACCGCCTGTTCCTCCAGTTCCAGGTCGACGGCGAGGTCCACACGGCGGCGTTCACGCACGAGGTGACGCGATGAGCGACATCCTGGAGCTGCCGATCACCGGCATGACCTGCGCCTCGTGCGCCAACCGGATCGAGCGGCGACTGAACAAGCTCGACGGCGTCGTCGCCACCGTCAACTACGCGACCGAGAAGGCGCACGTCGACTACGACGCCGCCGCGGTCGAGCCGGCGGAGCTGCTGGCCGCCGTCGAGGCCGCGGGCTACCGCGCCACGCTCCCCTCGAGCGAGCCCCCGGCGGCGGCCGAGCCCGCCGACGAGACGGCGGGGCTCCGGCGCCGCCTGATCGCCTCGGCCGTGCTCTCCGTCCCCGTCCTGCTGCTGGCCATGATCCCGGCGCTGCAGTTCGACAACTTCCAGTGGCTCTCGCTGCAGCTGGTCACCCCGGTCGTGCTGTGGGCGGCCTGGCCGTTCCACCGCGCGGCCTGGGCGAACCTGAAGCACGGCACGGCCACGATGGACACGCTGATCAGCGTCGGCACGCTCGCCGCCTGGCTGTGGTCGCTCTACGCGCTGTTCCTCGGCGACGCCGGCATGAACGACATGCGCATGGCGTTCGACCTGCTGCCCGACCAGGGGACGGGCGGCGACGAGCTCTACCTGGAGACCGCCGGCATCGTGACGACGTTCATGCTCGCCGGCCGGTACTTCGAGGCGCGCGCCAAGCGCCGCGCAGGCGCCGCGATCACGGCGCTGCTCGAGCTCGGCGCCAAGGACGTCGCCGTGCTGCAGGCCGACGGCACCGAGCGCCGCATCCCGGTCGAGCAGCTCGCCACCGGCGACCGCTTCGTGGTGCGCCCCGGCGAGAAGGTCGCCACGGACGGCGTCGTCGAGGAGGGCAGCTCCGCCGTGGACATGAGCATGCTCACCGGCGAGTCGGTGCCGGTCGAGGTCGCGCCCGGCGACGAGGTCGCGGGCGCCACCGTCAACGCCGGCGGCCGGCTGGTCGTGCGCGCCACGCGCGTCGGCGCCGACACCGCCCTGGCGCAGATCGCCAGGCTCGTCGAGGACGCCCAGACCGGCAAGGCGCCGGTCCAGCGCCTGGCCGACCGCGTCTCGGGCGTGTTCGTGCCGATCGTCTTCGGGCTCGCCGCCGCCACCCTCGGCTTCTGGCTCGGCACGGGCGAGTCGGCCGGCTTCGCGTTCACCGCCGCCGTCGCCGTGCTGATCATCGCCTGCCCCTGCGCGCTCGGGCTCGCCACGCCGACGGCGCTGATGGTCGGCACCGGCCGCGGCGCCCAGCTCGGCCTGCTCATCAAGGGGCCCGAGGTCCTGGAGGCCACGCGCCGCGTCGACACGATCCTGCTCGACAAGACCGGCACCGTCACGACCGGGCGGATGACCCTGGCGGCGATCACGGCGGCGGACGGCGTCGACCCGGACGAGGCGCTGCGGCTCGTCGCGGCCCTCGAGCACGCCTCCGAGCACCCGATCGCGCAGGCGATCGCCCAGGCCGCCACGGCCCCGCATCCGCCCGTGGAGGGCTTCACGAACCGCGCCGGCCTGGGCGTCGAGGGCGTCGTCGACGGGCACGCGGTCGTCGCCGGCCGCCCGGCGCTGCTCGCCGACTGGGCGATGCACCTCCCGCCCGAGCTCGAGGCCGCTCGCGCCGCCGCGGAGGCGCGCGGGCAGACGGCGATCGCCGCCGGCTGGGACGGGCGCGCCGCGGCGATCCTCGCCGTCGCCGACACCGTGAAGCCGACATCGGCCGAGGCCGTCGAACGGCTCAAGGCGCTGGGTCTGCGCCCCGTGCTGCTGACCGGCGACAACGAGACGACGGCACGCGCCGTCGCCGCCGAGGTCGGCATCGACGAGGTGATCGCCGAGGTGCTCCCCGCCGGCAAGGCCGACGTCGTCCGGCGCCTGCAGGACGAAGGCCGCGTGGTGGCCATGGTCGGCGACGGCGTCAACGACGCGCCCGCGCTCGCGCAGGCCGACCTCGGCCTGAGCATCGGCACCGGCACCGACGTCGCGATCGAGGCGTCGGACCTGACCCTGGTCTCCGGCGACCTGCGGGCCGCCGCCGACGCCATCCGCCTCAGCCGCGCCACGCTGCGCACGATCAAGCAGAACCTCGGCTGGGCCTTCGGCTACAACGTCGCCGCCATCCCGCTCGCGGCCGCCGCGTTCCTGAACCCGGTGATCGCCGGGCTCGCGATGGCCCTCTCGAGCGTCTCGGTGGTGGGGAACGCGCTGCGCCTGCGCCGCTTCCAGGCGCAGCGCGGCTGAGGCTCAGGCCGCCGCGGCGACCGTGCGCTCGAGGTAGGCCGCGGTGAACGCGGCGACCACGTCGGGGTCGAACTGCGATCCGCCGCAGCGGCGCAGCTCCTCGATCGCCTCGTCCGGCGAGCGCGGCGTCGTGTACGGGCGCGGGCGGGTCATGGCGTCGAACGCGTCGACGACCGCGACGACCCGCGCGCCGAGCGGGATCGCCTCGCCGGCGAGCCCGTCGGGATAGCCCGCACCGTCCCAGCGCTCGTGGCTCGCGCGCACGAGCGCGGCGACGCGCGTCAGCGCGGGCGCCGCGGCGATGATGCGCTCGCCGATCAAGGTGTGCCGGCGGATGAACGCCCACTCCCCCGGGTCGAGCGGCCCGGGCTTGTCGAGGATCGCGTCGGGCACGGCGACCTTGCCGACGTCGTGCAGCTCGGCGGCGTGGCGGACCTGCTCGATGATCTCGTGGCTGATCGAGAGCCGCAGGGCGGTCCCCTCGGCGAGCTCGCCGATCCAGCTCGCGCGGTCGCGCAGCCCGGGATCGCGCTCGGCGAGCGCGCGCAGCAGCACGTCCTTGCTCTGGCGGCTGGCCGACGTGCGGCCGGCGTTCTTCTGCGCGTACATCCGCTGGTCGGCGATGCGCAGGGCCTCCGCGACCTCCTCGGCCTCGCGCGGGAGCTCGATCGAGCCGTAGGAGCAGCCGACGGTGAAGCCCTCGCCCTGCTCGGAGAGCGCGCCCGCGGCGCCGAGGACCAGGCCCTCGGACAGCGCGGCGCCCGGCGCGAACAGGGCGCAGAACTCGTCGCCGCCCATCCGGAAGGCGCGGCCCCCGCGCGCGTGCACGTACGCCGCCAGGCTCCCGCCCAGGCGCACGAGCAGCGCGTCGCCCGCGGGGTGGCCGAAGGTGTCGTTGTAGTGCTTGAAGCCGTCGAGGTCGAACAGGACGAGCACGAGCGGCTCGGCCTCGGTGGCGCGCGGCAGCTCGCGCTCGAGCACGCGGGCGAGCGCGCGCCGGTTGCCGAGGCCGGTCAGCGCGTCGGTCTGCGCCTCCTCGCGCGAGGCGCGGAGCATCGCGACGTTGTCGCGGAACGTCAGCATCGTCCGCGTCATCACGGCCAGCAGCGACGCGGCGGCGAGCCCCATCGCGACGAGGTTGACGTCGCGCACGCAGCCGTAGACGAGCAGCGCGAGGCCGCCGGAGCCGAAGCACAGGGGCACGACGATGCGGCGCAGGCGCTCGTCCGCGGCCACCTGCAGCGCGGGGCGCGCGGGCTGCCACGCGGCGGCGGCGATCAGGACCATGCCGAGCCACCAGCCGAGGTCGAACCACGAACCGGGCACGTAGGTCCCGTTCGCGTTGCCGACGAGATAGAGCGAGTCCGCCAGCCAGAACGCGGTGACGCCGAGGAAGAGGAGCAGCCAGGTGCGGTCCAGCTGCCAGCCGGTGCCGGCGAGGGCCCCGACGATCACGCCGAGCAGGATGAGGTCGGCGATCGGGTAGGCGAGGCCGATCGCGACCTCCATGGCCTGACCGGACACGGCCTCCTGCACGGTCGGGAACACCAGCGCGGCGCCGGCGGCGGAGACGGCGAGCGCCGCCGTGATGCCGTCCGCCCACAGCGTGCCGGGCAGCTCGCGGGCGCGGCTGCGCAGGAGCGTGAGCACGCCGGCGAGCACGAACGGCGGGAACAGCAGGTAGCCCGCGTCGGCCGGCGAGGGGATGGGGATCTCGTCGGCCGTCCAGAGGACCGCCGTGTACCAGATCTCCCCGAACGTCCAGGCGGAGACGCCGGCCCCGATCAGCAGCCAGGCCCGGCGCTCGCGCTGCTGCGGCGAGGCGATCCCGGCCCACAGGCAGAGGGCCGCGCCGGCGAGCAGGACGCCGTCGTGCGCGAAGCGCGAGAACAGCGGGCCCGCGTCGAGCCCTGGGGCGAAGACGACCTGTGCCTGCCAGAGCGTCAGCCAGACGCCGATGACCATCCAGATGCCGCGCCGGAGAGCACGGCCGCGCGCGCGGGGTTCCACGCAAGGGTCATCGTCGTCTCGCGCCCGAGACTTGAGGGCCGATCAGCGCAAAAACGGTGGGATGTCGATCTCGTCGTCCCGGATCTCGAGCGACGAGCGCTGGCGGTCGTCGATCCGGGGATTGCGATCGACCGGGCCGCGCTGGCGATCCTGGCGGCCGCTCGTGAACGCGCTGTAGCCGCCGTCCGAGCGCTTGTCGAAGCCCGTGGCGATCAGCGTCACCCGGATCTCGTCGCCCATCCCCTCGTCGATCACGGCGCCGAAGATGATGTTCGCGTTCGAGTCGGCCGCGGAGTGGATGATCTCCGCCGCCTCGTTGACCTCGAAGAGGCCGAGGTCCTTGCCGCCCGTGATGTTGAGCAGGATGCCGGTGGCGCCCTCGACGGACTCCTCCAGCAGCGGCGAGGAGATCGCGGCCTTGGCCGCCTCGGCGGCGCGCGACTCGCCCGTCGAGGTGCCGATGCCCATCAGCGCCGAGCCGGCGTCGTGCATGATCGTGCGCACGTCGGCGAAGTCGAGGTTGATGAGGCCGGGGATCGTGATCAGGTCGGTGATGCCCTGGACGCCCTGGCGCAGCACGTTGTCGGCCTCGCGGAACGCGTCGAGGATGCTCGTGCGCCGCTCGACGATCGACAGGAGCCGCTCGTTCGGGATCACGATCAGGGTGTCGACCATCTCGCGGAGGCGGTCGATGCCCTCCTGCGACTGGCGCGAGCGCTGCGCCCCCTCGAAGCCGAACGGGCGCGTGACGACGCCGACGGTCAGCGCGCCGATCTCGTTCTTGGCGATCTCGGCGATCACCGGCGCGGCGCCGGTGCCGGTTCCGCCGCCCTCGCCCGCCGTGACGAAGACCATGTCGGCGCCCTTGAGCGCCTCCTTGATGTCGTCGCGCGACTCGGCGGCCGCGCCCTGGCCGACCTGCGGGTTCGCGCCGGCGCCCAGGCCCTTCGTGAGCTGGTGGCCGATGTTCAGCTTGATGTCGGCGTCCGTCATCTGGAGCGCCTGGGCATCGGTGTTGCAGGCGATGAACTCCACGCCGGAGAGGCCTGCGTCGATCATCCGGTTGACGGCATTGGTGCCGCCGCCGCCGACGCCGACGACCTTGATCACTGCGAGATAGCTGCCTGCTTCCATAAGGTTCTGTCCGGACCTCGAGTTAGAGTCGAGCGTTTTGGGGCGCTCGCTTAGGGCGCGGATTCCAGCACGTTACGGGCATTTCCTTCCCGATGTCAAAGTGCTCGAACCGCGGCAACTTCGCTTGCAGATCGAGAAAGTCTCGACCCGAGGTCGAGAATAGGGGCCTTCTCAGCCTACGGTTGAGGGTTCGATTCTACGACGCCCGCGGCCGGTGTCGGCTCCGGATCGGGGACGGGCACCGGCCCGACGCCGCCCGCCGCGACCAGCTTCGGCACGCGCAGGTCGAGATACGTGGCCCCGGCGGAGGAGTCCTCGGCCAGGACCCGCGCCGCGGCGCGCCACTTCTCGCGGGCGTCGCCGGCGCTGCCGAAGATCAGCTCGGGCCCGTCGCGCAGGTCGAGCATCATCCCGCCGCGGCCGTAGAACAGGCGGACGGCGCGGGCGCGCAGCGCGGGCGGCGCGGCCGCCGCCACCTTGAGGGCGGCGAGCGCGCGCGGGTCCTGGACCCGGCCGTCCAGGAGCGGCTTGCGGCTGGACACGAGCGGCAGGTCGGTGGCGCGGACGCCGTCGAGGATCAGCCCCCCGCCCGTCGCGGGGACGCTCCCGTTGCCGGCCCGGACGGTCGCGACCGGCTCGTGCTCGACGACCTCGACGCGGAGGTCGTGCGGGAAGTCGGGCTCGATCCGCAGCGAGGCGACCGAGGCGAACGGCTCGACCGCCTCCTCGAGCGCCGTGCGGTCGAGGTGCAGCGTGCTCTGCCCGCGGCCGGCGGCCTCGAGCGCGGACCGGACCTGGGCCGACTCCGACGAGCCGCTGCCGGTGATCGAGATGCGCTCGATCGCGGCGAAGGAGGAGTCGCGGAACCACAGCCAGCCCAGCCCGCAGCCGATCAGGGCGAGCAGCATCCCGGCGAGCAGGCGCAGCGGCAGCCGGTGCAAGCGGGCCATCGTCGTCTCATTCGCCGCCGGGCGGCTCGTTCCTACCGCACGAGCGCGCGCCCGAGCGCGTCGACGTCGCCGGCGCCGAGCGTGAGCAGCAGGTCGCCCTCGCGCAACTCGGCACGCAGCCGCTGCTCGGCCAGCGCGAGCGTCGGGAGCCACGACACGCGCCGGCCGCCCGCCGCGTCCGCTGCGGCCTGCGCCACGAGCAGCCCGGTCACGCCCGGGAAGTCCTCGGCGCGCTCGCGCGCCGGGTAGACGTCGAGCACCACGACCTCGTCGGCCGCGGCCAGGGCGGCGCCGAACTCCGCGGCCTGATGCGCGGTGCGGGAGAAGAGGTGCGGCTGGAAGGCGGCGATCACGCGACGGGGCGCGAGCGTGCGCGCCGCCTCGAGCGTCGCCGCGACCTCGGTCGGGTGATGCGCGTAGTCGTCGACCACGAGCGCGCCCCCCGCGGTCTCCCCCAGCCGCTCGAAGCGGCGCCCCGCGCCCTGGAAGTCGCGCAGGGCGGCCGCGGCGGCCGCGAGGTCGGCGCCCGCGAGCCGCGCCGCGGTCAGCGCCGCGGCGGCGTTGCGGGCGTTGTGCGTGCCGGGGACCGACAGCTCGACCGCGACGCCGTCGAGCGTGAAGCGCGATCCGCCCGCCGTCAGCTCGGGCTCGGCGTCGAACGGGACGAGCGGGAGGCCGGCCGGGGCCAGCGCGAGCAGCCCGGGGCGGTCCCACACGACCGCGGCCCGGTCGGCGAGCGCGAGGAAGGCGCGGAACGTGTCGTCCACGTCGCGCTGGGAGGCGTAGGTCGTGTGGTGGTCGAGCTCGGCGTTCGTGAGGACGGCGATGCCCGGCGCGAGCTGCAGCAGCGAGCGGTCGGACTCGTCGGCCTCGACCACGAGCCACTCCCCCGCGCCCCAGCCCGCGTTCGCCCCGGTCGAGCGCACGGCGCCGCCGACGAGATAGCCGGGATCCATCCCGCAGCCGCGCAGGGCGTGCACGACCATGCTCGAGGTCGTCGTCTTGCCGTGCGTCCCGGTCACCGCGATCGTGGGCCGCAGCCGCGTCAGCTCGCCGAGCAGCGCTGCGCGGTGCAGCTCGCGCTGGCCGCGCTCGCGCCCGATCGCGCGCTCGGGGTTGTCGGGCGGGATCGCCGAGGAGACGACGAGCTCGGCGTCCGGCGGCACGTTCGCGGCGTCATGGCCGGCGGCGGGGAGGATCCCCGCCGCGCGCAGGGCGCCGCCGTAGGGCGAGCCGGCGGCGCGGTCGGACCCGGTGACGGCGGCGCCGAGCGCGTGCGCGACCACGGCGAGACCGCTCATGCCGGCTCCGCAGATCCCGACGAAGTGCAGCGCGCGGCCGGACCAGGGGTGCATCGGCGGTGGAGGGTAGTCGAGCGGCGGGACTGGTCTCGCGGCGTGTGGCGACGGCGCGTTTCGCCCGGTTCGTCGGACGCGCGGACACCGCGCATCGAGGGGAGGGGGTCAGGGGGAGCGGCGTGCCTTCGGGCCCCTCACAACGTCGCGGTCGGGACGGGCCCGCCGTCGTGCACGACGTTGTGCGCCTGTCGCCCGCACAACGTCAAGTTCTCCGTCGATCCGCCCCGGCTCTCGACGTTTGCTACCGCTACGGGCGCAAACGTCGAGTACGACGGCAGGCCCGCGCGAAACTCGACGTTCGCGGGCCCGGAGGAACGCCGTTTCCCCTAGCCCCCTCCCCTCGATGCCCGGTGTCCGCGCGGCCACGCAGCAAACCGCGAGACGCGCCGTCGCCACCGCCGCCAGCCGCGAAGCCGCGCCGTCACCACCGGCGCCAGGTCGCGTTTCCGCTCGCGCACGCCAGGGCAGCCCGCCCGCATGGCGGAGGACCGGATCGATCGCGTGGCGCGCGAGGCGTTCGGGTTCGCGGCACTCCGAGCCGGGCAGCGCGAGGGGATCGAGGCCGCGCTCGCCGGCCGTGACGCGCTCGTCGTGATGTCCACGGGATCGGGCAAGTCGGCGATCTACCAGATCGCCGGGCTCCTGCTCCCGGGCGCGACGGTCGTGATCTCCCCCCTGATCGCGCTCCAGCGCGAGCAGGTCGACGACCTGCGCGAGCGCACGGCGGGCGCCGCCCAGCTCAACTCGACCGTCCCGGCGAAGCAGCGGGAGGCCGCGCTCGCCGAGCTGGCCGAGGATGCGCTCGAGTTCGTCTTCCTCGCCCCCGAGCAGCTCGCCAACGCCGAGGTGCTCGACGAGCTCGCCGTCGCCCGGCCGTCGCTGGTCGTGGTCGACGAGGCCCACTGCATCTCCGAATGGGGGCACGACTTCCGCCCGGACTACCTGCGCCTCGGCGCGGCGGTCGAGGCGCTCGGCCGCCCGCCGGTGCTCGCGCTGACCGCGACGGCGGCGCCGCCCGTGCGCGAGGAGATCGTCGAGCGGCTCGGCCTGCGCGACCCGCTCCAGGTCATCCGCGGGTTCGACCGTCCGAACATCCGCCTCCGCGTCGAGCGCCACCACGACGAGGACCGCAAGCTGCGCGCGCTGCGGGCGTTCGTCGGGTCCGCGGACGGGCCCGGGATCGTGTACGTCGCCACGCGGCGCGCGGCGCAGGACCTCGCGGCGGCGCTGTGCGAGGAGGGTGTCCGCGCCGCCTCCTACCACGCCGGGATGCGCACCCGCGCGCGCGACGCCGCACAGGAGCGATTCATGGACGACGACGTCGACGTCGTCGTGGCCACCACGGCGTTCGGGATGGGCGTCGACAAGCCGAACGTCCGCTGGGTCGCCCACGCCGAGATCTCCGAGTCGCTCGACGCCTACTACCAGGAGGTGGGGCGTGCCGGGCGCGACGGGGAGCCGGCCGAGGCCGTGCTCTTCTACCGCGCCGAGGACCTCGGGCTGCGGCGCTTCTTCGCCGGCGGCGGGGTCGACCTGGCGGAGATCGGGACCGTCTGGCAGGCCGTCGACGGCGCGGGCGGAGCGATCGCGCCCGCACAGCTGCAGGAGGCGACGGCGCTGAGCGAGACGAAGCTCGCGACCGCTGTCGCGCGGCTCGAGGCGGCCGGGGCCGTCGACGTGCTGCCCGGCGGCGCGATCGCGCCCGCCGCCGCCGCGCCGCCGCGCCAGGCCGCGATCGAGGCGGCCGCCGCGGTCGAGGAGAACCGCCGGGCGATCGACCGCTCGCGCATCGACATGATGCGCTCCTACGCCGAGACGGACACCTGCCGGCGCGCGTTCGTCCTCTCCTACTTCGGCGAGCCGTTCACGCCGCCGTGCGGCAACTGCGACACCTGCCAGGACGGCCGCGCGCTGGAGGCCGCCGCGCCCGCCGACGTCCCGTTCGCGGTCGGGGCGCGCGTCGCGCACGCCGACTGGGGCGAGGGCGTGGTGCAGCGCTACGACGACGACGCGGTGGTCGTGCTGTTCGAGACGGTGGGCTACAAGACGCTCGCGCTGGCCGTCGTGGTCGAGCGGGCGCTGCTGCGCGCCGCCTGACTCACCACCAGTTGCCGGCGGGGTCGGCCGAGGCGCGGCAGCCGCCGAACCCGTGCCGGTCGCACGTGCGCTCCGTGGGGGCGGCGGACGTGCGGGTGTGCGTGAACTTCGTCCCGGAGTGCGACGTCTCGGTGACCGAGAACGTGGCGTGGTCGCCGACGACGACGAGCTGGTACGCCTCGCTGAGCGCTGGCTCGACGCGGATCAGGTCGGCGACCGTGGCGGAGAACGTGTCGCGGTCCGAGTGGATGGTCTCGAGCGCGATCACCGCGGTCCGGACCGTCGTCTGCGCGTCGAGGTCCTCGGCCTTGGCCCGCTGGGTGAGGAACGCCGGCAGGGCGATCATCGCGAGGATGCCGATGAGGAGGACGACGACCAGCAGCTCCACCATCGTGAAGCCGCGCTCGCCGGATCGGATGGGGATGCGGACTGCGCTCACTGCCCTGGTATACGGCCCGATGCACCGTGAACTTGAGGCGCGGCCCGCGCGGGGGACGAATGGGGTCCTGACCCTATGCGGGTGACGCGCCGGCGGCCGCGAGCACGGCCCGCGCGACGTCGCGCGCCGCGTCCGGGCGCGCCAGCCGGGCCGAGGCGGCGGCCATCTCCGCCAGCCGGCCGGGGTCGAGCAGGATCGCGTCCACCGCGGTCCGGAGCCGGTCGGGCGTGAGCTCGTCGTCGCGCAGCACGACGGCCGCGCCGCCCTCCGCCATCCAGCGGGCGTTCGCGCTCTGGTGGTCGGCGGTCGCGTGCGGATAGGGCACGAGGACGGCCGGCAGGCCGTACTGCGCGAGCTCGAACACCGAGCCGCCGGCGCGCGCCACCGCCAGGTCGGCCGCCGCGAGCGCCTGCCCGAAGGGGACGAGGTAGTCGCGCAGGTCGTAGTGCGGGCCGGGCGCGGTGAGATCCGGGTGGTCGCGCCGCCCGGCGACGTGGAGGACGCGGTAGGGCGCGTCGGCGAACGCGGCGACGGCGGCCTGGTTGACCGAGCGGGCGCCGAGCGAGCCGCCGAACACGAGCACGCAGCGCTCGTCCGGGCCGACGCCGAGCGCGGCGCGCGCGCCGGTCCGGTCGGCCACGCGGTCCGGCACCGGCCGGCCGGTGACCACGTGGTTGCCGCCGCCGCGGCCCGCGATCGGGAAGGCGAGGCACACGCGCCGGGCGCGCCGGGCGAGCAGCCGGTTCGTCAGGCCCATGTGCGAGTCGGCCTCCATGAGCACGAGCGGCACGCGCCGCAGCACGGCCGCGACGCCGACCGGGCCGGCCACGTAGCCGCCGCCGCCCAGCACGGCGTCCGCCCGCCGGCGCGCCAGGATGGCGAGCGCGCCGCGCAGCGCGAGCGCCGCCTTGAGCACGGCCCGGAGCGCCTTGAGCGGGTTCGTGCGGGAGATGCCCTCGACGCGGATCGGGTCGAGCGCGTAGCCCGCGCCGGGGACCAGCTCGGCCTCGGCCCGCTGCCCGCCGACGAACGAGACCTCCGCGCCCTCAGCCCGCAGCGCGTCGGCCACGGCGATGGCCGGCACCACGTGCCCGGCCGTCCCGCCGGCCGCGATCACGATCCGCGGTGCGCTCATCGCTCCCCTTCCTCGGCCCGCGCACGGCGCGCAGGTGCGTCGAGCCGCCGCCCGCGATGTTGAGCAGCAGCCCCATCGCGAACAGCAGCATGATCAGCGACGTCGAGCCCGACGAGATGAAGGGCAGCGGCACGCCGGTCAGCGGCGCGAGGCCGAGCACCGTGTAGATGTTGAGCAGCGCCTGGCACAGGATCCACGAGGTCAAGCCGGCCGCCAGCAGCTTCGCGTAGGCGCCGCGCGCAGCCTTCGCGGTGCGCAGCCCGGCGTACCCGATCATGCCGTAGAGGGCGAGCAGGCCGCAGATCCCCGCCAGCCCGAGCTCCTCGCCGATCACGGCGAGGATGAAGTCCGTGTGCGCCTCGGGCAGGTAGAAGACCTTCTGCACCGACTGGCCGGGGCCGACGCCGAACATGCCGCCCGACCCGATGGCGATCTGCCCCTGCACGGCCTGGAAGCCGATCGTGCCGGCGTGGTCCCACGGGTTGAGGAACGCGGTGAGGCGGTCGCGCCGGTAGGGCTCCAGCAGGGCGAAGAGCACGATCAGGACCGAGGCGCCGCCGGCGATCAGCCCGAGCTGGCGCAGCGGCAGCCCTGCCGCGACGAGCATCGCGGCCAGGATGAAGCCGATCACGAGCGCGGTCCCGAGGTCGGGCTGCGCGGCGATCAGGAGCACGGCGCAGCCGCCCGGCAGGAAGATGGGCTTGGCGACGTTGCGCAGCGTGGGCGCCTTGCGGCGCGGCGCGGAGAGCACCGCGGCGACGTGCAGCACCAGCGCGAGCTTCATCACCTCCGCGGGCTGGAACTGGAGCGGGCCGGCCCCGATCCAGCGCCGCGCCCCGTTCACGGTCACGCCGAAGCCGGGCAGCAGCACGAGCACGAGCAGCACGAACGCCCCGACCAGCAGCATCGGGGTGAAGCGGCGGACGGGCGCGAGGCCGTAGCGGGCCACGAGCTGCATGACCACGAGCCCGACGGCGCCGTACATGAGGTACTTGACCAGGTACGCCGTCCCGTCGCCCTGCCCCTCGAGCAGCGTGCGCGCCGAGGACGCCGAGTAGACCATCACCGCGCCGCCGGCCAGGAGGCAGAAGGTGGCCGTGAGGAGCAGTCGGTGCTCGAGCGGCTGCTGCCGGGATCTGGCCATCAGACCGAGATTCGACAGGAGGCGCCGGACGCCTCCCATCGCAACGTCGCCGAAGGCGAATGCGAGGAACGAGCAATTCGCCTGGCAGGCGAAACCCATATCCGGATCCCGCAGCCCGACCTGGCAGGCGAAACCGATATCCGGAAACCGGTGTCAGCCGGCGGGCGGCTGATGCCGCCCGGGGCGGATCGTGTGCCGGTAATCCCACGCGTACACGGGCAGGATGACGACCGCGAGGCACGCGTATCCCGCACCGACGCTGAAGTCGAGCCATGATGCGACGGCACCGATGACCGCACCCAGCAGCATGAGGATGAAGATCACCCGACGCCATTGAGGATCGATCACGGCGGTCAACCTAGCGTCCGCACAACGACGCCACGAGACCAGATAATGGCCGTCGCGGCCAACGCCGCGAGGCCCCAGCGCCGTGCGTAGATCGCCGCTGCGCCTCTACCTCGTGAACCGTGATCGCCTCGCCGAGCACCGCGCCGGCACCATACGCGGCGAGGACCGACGTCACATCGATGCGCTCGGGGAGCGCGTCGAGCGTCGTCGCGGCCGTGGCCGCGACGACGGCCGCGAGCACCGGCAGCGAGGACGCCGCCATCTAGGCGAGGTCCTTCGGCCTTATTCGCGCGCTGGGATCGGCACGGCCGCCGTCGAACTCCAGGCCCTCGGCCTCGAGCCGCCGCCGGACCTCCGCCGGGTCGCCCAGCGCGGTCGCCCCGACGGTCCCGTCGGACTTCAGCACCCGGTGGGCGCCCGGGGACGCCTCGCGCAGGAAGCGCTGGTTGAGCGTCCGTGCGTGCCGGTCGTTGCCGCCGCAGGCGTGCGCGACGTCGCCGTAGCTCATCCAGCCGCCGGGCGGGATCGCGGCCAGGATCTCGTGCAGGTGATCGGTGTCGATGATGCTCATGCGCCGACGGTACGGCCGGTCCGGCGCGATCCGGCCGGATTGCGCAGGATCGGCACGAAGTCGGTGCGATCAGGTCAGGGACTGCTGGTAGAGCGTGAATCCGATCGCGCTGCAGACCGCCGCCACGATCCAGAAGCGCAGGATGATCTTCGTCTCCGACCAGGCCTGCAGCTCGAAGTGATGGTGGATCGGGGCCATCAGGAAGACGCGCTTGCGGAACGCCTGGAAGGAGAAGACCTGGATCAGCACGGAGAGCGCCTCGATCACGAAGATCCCGCCCATGACGATCAGCAGGACCTCCGTCTTGGTCATCACCGCGAGGGCCGCGATCGCCCCGCCCAGGCCGAGCGAGCCCGTGTCCCCCATGAAGATCGAGGCCGGGAACGAGTTGAACCAGAGGAACCCGACGCAGGCGCCCACCAGGCACGCGGCGACGAGCGCGAGGTCGGTCTGCCGCGTCGTGAACGTGATCGCGATGTACGCGAGCAGGACGATCGCCGAGCAGCCGGCCGCAAGCCCGTCCAGGCCGTCGGTGAGGTTGACCGCCGACGTCGTGCCCGCCAGCACGAGGTAGATCAGGACGGGATAGAGGTAGCCGAGGTCGATCGTGTAGTCGACGACCCGCAGGCTCAACGTGTCCGGCAGGTCGGCCCAGCGCGTCGCCACGAGCCACAGCCCGACGGCGATCCCCATCGTGACGATCAGCTTCCAGCGCCCCTTGAGCCCCAGCGACCGCTTCTTGACGAGCTTCATGTAGTCGTCGGCGAACCCGAGCGCCGCGCACGCCAGGGCGACGCCCATGACGCCGACGGAGCGCGCGTCGAGGTCGGTGAGCAGCAGGAACGGCACCGCGATGGCGGTGAAGATGATGATCCCGCCCATCGTCGGAGTCCCGGCCTTGGCGTGGTGCTCCTGCGGGCCCTCCTCGCGGATCCGCTGGCCGAACTCGCGCCGCCGCAGGAACTCGATGAACTTCGGCGACAGGAAGATGCAGATGAGCAGCGAGGCGGTGCCGCCGATGAGGACCTCGCCCATCAGGCCCCGTCCCCGGCGAGCGCCTCGGCGACGACCTCGAGCCCGACCCCGCGCGACGCCTTGACGAGCACCACGTCGCCGGCCGCCACCAGCTCGCCCGCCAGCGCCGCCGCGGCCGCCGCGTCGGGCACGCCGTGCTTCTCGCCGTCGAAGGCCCCGAGCATCGCCGCCGCCCGCGGCCCGACCGCGATCAGCACGTCGACGCCGGCCGCCGCCGCGTAGGCGCCGATCTCGCGATGGTGCTCGCGCTCGGCCGGTCCGAGCTCGAGCATGTCGCCGAGCACCGCGACGCGCCGTCCGGCGGGGTCCTGCGTGGCAAGATCGTCCAGGGCGGCGCGCATGGAGAGCGGGTTGGCGTTGTAGCAGTCGTTGACGACGGTGGCCCCGCGCGCGAGCACCACGCGCTCGCCGCGGAGCGCGCCGAACCGCACGTCCACGCGGCCCGACGGGCGCACGCCGACCGCGCGCGCCGCCGCGGCGGCGGCCAGCGTGTTGCGCAGGTTGTGGCGGGAGTCGAACGGGAGGTCGAGCTCGAAGCGGTCGGCCCCCGCGACCACGACGTGGTGCTCCGGCACGGCGTCGGGGACCGGGCCGCCGCGCAGCGACGCGCCCTCGAAGTGCACGTCGCCGCCCGGGCCGAACGTGACGACGTCGAGCTCCGGGCGCAGGTAGGGCTCCAGCAGCGGCTCGTCGGAGGGCACGACCGCCACCGCCCCGTCGCGCAGGCCCACGAGCAGCTCGGCCTTGGCGCGCGCGACGCCCTCCAGCGACCCCATCTGCTCGAGGTGGACCGGTCCGACGTTCGTGATCACGCCGACGTCGGGCTCGCAGATCGCGGTCAGCTCGGCGATCTGGCCGAACCCGCGCATGGCCAGCTCCAGCACGAGCACCTCGGTGCCCGGCGGCGCGGCGAGCAGCTCGAGCGGCAGGCCGATCTCGGTGTTGAAGTTGGCGCGGCTGGACGCCACGGTGCGATGCGGCGCGATCAGCGCCGCCGTCAGGTCCTTCGTCGACGTCTTGCCGACGGAGCCGGTGACGGCGATCACGTGCGCGGCGAGATCGCGCCGCCAGGCGCGCGCCAGCGCGCCGAGCGAGGCGACGGGATGCTCCGCGGCGAGCACGGCGCCGTCGTCGGCGAGCGCGGCGGCCTCCCGCGCCCAGGCGGGCGCGGCGACGACGCCCCAGGCGCCCGCCTGCAGCGCGTCGGCGGCGAACGCCCCGCCGTCCACCCGTTCCCCCGGCAGGGCGAAGAACAGGTCGCCCGGCGCGATCGCGCGCGAGTCGATCACCACGCGCGCCGGCCCCTCGGCGCTGCGGTCGAGGCCGCGGACGAGCTCCGCGCCGGCCGCACCGGCGATCCGCTGGGCGGTCCAGTGCCTCATGCGCGCGGGCTCCCGGCGATCCGCCGCAGCGACTCGCGCGCCACCTGCACGTCGTCGAACGGCTCCTTGCGCCCGCCGGCGTGCTCCTGGCCCTGCTCGTGGCCCTTGCCGGCGATCACCACGACGTCGCCGGGCGCGGCCTGCTCGAGCGCGTGGGCGATCGCGGCGCGCCGGTCGGTCAGGCGTTCCACGTGAAACGCTCCGGCCGGGACGCCCGCCAGGATCTCGTCGATGATCGCGTCCGGCGGCTCCGAGCGCGGGTTGTCGGAGGTGACGATCACGTGGTCGGCCAGCCGCGCGGCGATCGCGCCCATCAGCGGCCGCTTGCCCCGGTCGCGGTCCCCGCCGGCGCCGAACACGACGAAGACCCGTCCCGACGCCACCTCGCGGGCGGACTGCAGCACCTTCTCCAGCGCCCCCGGCTTGTGCGCGTAGTCGACGAGGACCGCGAAGCCCTGACCCTCCTCGACCGCCTGCACCCGCCCGGGGACCGCCGGGACGGTCGCCAGGGATCCGGCCATCGCGTCCAGCTCGAGCCCGAGCGCGTCGCCCGCGGCGAGCGCCACCAGGGCGTTCGCGGCGTTGAACCGCCCGCGCAGCGGCAGCTCCACGGTCGCCTGCCCCGCCGGTGCGGTGACCGTGAACGCGTTCCCGCCGAGCCCCGAGCAGTGCGCCGCGGCGGTCCAGTCGGCCGGCCCGTCGAGCGAGACCGTCGTCGCGTCGGGGAACGCGGCGGCCAGCCGCCGGCCCCACTCGTCGTCGACGACGACGACCTTGCGGCCGATCGGGAACTCCGCGAACAGCCGCTCCTTCGCCGCGTAGTAGGTCTCCATGTCGGGATGGAAGTCGAGGTGGTCCTGGCTGAGGTTCGTGAAGGCGGCGACGGCGAAGCGCACGCCGTCGACGCGGCGCAGCTCGAGCGCGTGGGAGGAGACCTCCATCGCGCACGCGCGGTCCCCGGCGTCGACCATCGACCGGAACGTGGCCTGGAGGTCGATCGCCTCGGGGGTGGTGCGCACCGCGGGGCGCTCCTCTCCCCCGACGACCGACGTCACGCCGCCGAGCAGGCCGCACCGCCGCCCGGCGGCCTCGAGCAGGTGGCGCACGAGGAAGGTCGTGGTCGTCTTGCCGCTCGTGCCCGTGATGCCGACGACGTCGAGCTCGGCCGTCGGATCCCCGTGCAGCCGCGCGGCGGCGATCGCCATCGCGGCGCGCACGTCCTCGACCAGCACCTCGGGGACGCCGAGGCCGAGCGGGCGCTGGACCACGAGCGCCACCGCCCCGCGCGCGATCGCGTCGGGCGCGTAGTCGTGGCCGTCGCGCGTGAAGCCCGGCACGCAGAAGAACAGCGTGCCGGGCCGCACGGCGCGGTTGTCGTAGGCCAGGGCGACGACGTCCACCGCGGGCCCGTCGCCGAGCAGTTCGCGCAACGTCATGCGCGCGACACCCTAGCGACGGCTCCGGCGCGCGACACGGCCCGTGTCGCGCGCCGCCGCGCCGCTCAGTTGCCGGACAGGATCAGCCGGAACTCGTTGTTCTGGTACGTGCCCAGCGAGACGTCGTAGGTCCGGACCTGGACGTTGGCGCCCGCCGGGCAGCCCGGGATCGCGCCTCCGGGGGAGATCTGGAGCGTGGCGATCGTGTCGCTGCCCGTCCCGTTCGCCGCCCCGGACGTCGGCCGGTCGCCGGCGGGGAACGTGAAGCAGTACTGCCCGGCGGCCGGATGGCTGACCTGGGTCTGGTCGATGTTGCGGACGTCCTCCTGCAGGAGGCCCGCCGCGCTCACCTCGGCGTAGCGGTGCGGGCCGCCGTCGACGCCGGCCGGACCCTGAGGGCCGACCGCGCCGGCGGGGCCCTCGTCGCCCTTGA
Organism: uncultured Solirubrobacteraceae bacterium; assembly: GCA_963827335.1. GTDB lineage: Bacteria > Actinomycetota > Thermoleophilia > Solirubrobacterales > Solirubrobacteraceae > DASQMT01. Next base: position 188,062 of record CAWHAP010000010.1, on the reverse strand, counting down.
GCGAGGCCCGGGCACCCGGGCTGAGGCGATCCGTGCCGAGCGAGCCGGCCTTGATGTCGGCGCCCGTGAGCGAGCCGTTCCTGACCTGCTTGCCCGTGATCAGCTTGGCGGCGCCGGCCGTACCGGCGCCGACGAGGCCGAGCACGACCAGACAGGCGAGAACCTTCCAGAGTCGCTGCATATCCAACACCTCCGTGTGTTGTTGAGAGGGGTGTGCCGTGGACAGGACGCTCGCCGCGCGCCCGGCTTCCCCGCTGTGAAGAAGATCACACGGCGAGCGCGCGGGCGGCGATCGCGGCGCCGTCCACCCCGCGCGGCAGCGTCCCGAACGCGCGGCCGCGGTCCTCGCCCAGCCGGCCGGCGCAGAACGCGTCCGCCACCGCCGGCGGGGCGTGACGGACGAGCTGCGAGCCCTGGAACGCCAGCGCGAGATCCTCGACCGCGCGGCGGGCGAGCCACTGGGCGTCCTCGCCGGCGAGCCCCGCGAGCGTCCCCGGGAGGGCGTCGAGATGCGCGTCGAGCCGCCGGTCGGCGCCGCGGCCGCGCTCGCACTCGGCCAGGAAGGCCGGCGGGCCCTCCGGCTCGCGGGCGAGCGCCCGCAGGACGTCGAGCGAGATCACGTTGCCCGAGCCCTCCCAGATCCCGTTCAGCGGCGCGTCGCGCAGGAGCCGCGGCATCGGCGACTCCTCGACGTAGCCGTTGCCGCCCAGGCACTCGAGCGCCTCGGCGGCGTGCGGCGTGGCGCGCTTGCAGATCCAGTACTTCATGATCGCGGTGGCGAAGCGGCGCAGCGGCCGGTCGTCCTCGTCGTACGCGCGCGCGATCCGCAGCGCCGCGGCCGTCGCCGCCTCCGACTCCACGGCGAGGTCGGCGAGCACGTTGACCATGAGCGGCTGCTCGGCGAGCAGCGCGCCGAACGCGCTGCGGTGGCGCGCGTGGTGGACCGCCTCGGCGACCCCGCGGCGCATCGTCGCGGCGCTCCCGACGATGCAGTCCAGCCGCGTGTGCGTGACCATCTCGATGATCGTCGCCACGCCGCGCCCCTCCTCGCCGAGGAGCCGGCCGGGGGCACCCCGGAACTCGACCTCGCTCGAGGCCAGCGAGCGCGTGCCGAGCTTGTCCTTGAGCCGCTGCAGCTCGAAGCCGGGGCCCCGCTCGACCACGAAGCACGAGAGCCCGCCGGGCGCCTGCGCGAGGACGAGGAAGACCGCGCCCATCGGGTGCGAGCAGAACCACTTGTGGCCCGTGAGCTCGAACCGCCCGTCGCCCGCCGGCTCGGCGCGCGTGGTCCCCGCGCGGACGTCCGAGCCGCCCTGCTTCTCCGTCATCGCCATGCCGCACAGCGCGCCGCGCTCGTAGTCGGGCAGCGTGAGCCGCGGCTCCCATTCGGCGGCGATGTCCGGGTCCGTGCGCAGGGCCGGGATCGCCGAGTAGGTCATCGAGACGGGGCACAGCACGCCGGCGCTGGCCTGCGTCCACAGCAGCTCGAGCGCCGCACGGGCGACGTGGGCGCCCGGCCGCGGCTCGCGCCACGGCAGCGCATGGATCGCGCGCTCGACCGCGCCGCGCAGCAGCCAGTGCCAGCTCGGGTCGTAGTCGACGCGGTCGACGCGGTGGCCGTAGCGGTCGTGCGTGATCAGCCGGGGCTCGTTGCGCTCGGCCCGCCGCGCGTGCTCCTGCGCCTCGGCCGAGCCCGCCACGGCGCCGCAGTCGCGGACGCGGTCGACCGCCCAGCCGGCCCCCTCGCGCTCGAGGGCCTCGCGCAGCGGGAGGTCGGCGTCGAAGAAGTTGACGTCCTCGAGCGGCGGCGGCTGGTTGAGGACGTCGTGCGTGCGGTCGGACAGCATGATCAGAGTTTCGCCTGCCAGGCGAGCCGCTCGTTCCTCGCGCTCGCCTTCGGCGACGTTACATGTACCGTCCGCGACGTGGAGGCGCTCCCGCTTGTCCTGTCCGGGGGGTGGGCGGCAGGCGTCAACGCGTACGCCACCGTCCTCCTGCTCGGCGTCTTCGGCCGTCTCGGGCTCGGCGACGTGCCCGACGGCCTCGAGAGCCCCGGGGTGATGATCGCGGCGGCGGTGCTCTACGCCGTCGAGTTCGTCACGGACAAGATCCCGTACGTCGACCACGTGTGGGACGCGGTCCACACCGCGATCCGGCCGACGATCGCCGCGGTGCTCGGCGTGCTGCTCAACGGCGAGGCGACCGGGCTGGAGGACGCGCTGGCGGCGGTCGGGTCGAGCGCCACCGCGCTGGCCAGCCACGGCGTGAAGGCGGGCCTGCGGATGGTCGTCAACCTCTCCCCCGACCCGGTCACCACGGCGACCGCCAGCGTCACCGAGGACGTCTGCGTCGGCTGCGTCATCGCGCTGCTGGTCACGCATCCGTGGGCGGCGCTCGCGCTGTCGATGACGCTGCTCGCCGTTGGCCTGCTCGTCATCGCCCTGCTGTGGAGCCGTGTGCGCGCCCGGAGGCGGCCTACTCGGGCGGGATCCGCAGATTCGTGAGCGCGAAGGACGCGATGTCCTTGAACGCCGGGCCGGCGACGGTGCCGCCGTAGATGTCGCCCTTGGGCTCGTCGACCATGACGGCGACGAGGAGCCGCGGGTGGGAGGCGGGCGCGAAGCCCACGAACGAGGCGATGAACTTGTCCTTGGAGTAGCCGCCGGTCTCGTCGGGCTTCTCGGCCGTGCCGGTCTTGCCGCCGAGCTCGTAGCCGTCGATCTTGGCGCCGGTGGCCGTGCCGCCCGGCCCGAGCACCCCCTCGAGCATCCTGCGCACGGACGCGGCCGTCTGCTCCGAGATGATCCGCTTGCCCGCGGGGATCGGCTGCTTGCGGCCGCCGACCGAGTCCACCAGGTGCGGGGCCCGCAGGATCCCGCCGTTGGCGATCGCCGCGTAGGCGGCGCCCATCTGCATCGGCGTGACGGCGAGGCCCTGGCCCATGGCCATGTTCGCGGCGGTCGAGCCCGAGTAGTCGTCGTACTTCAACACGATGCCCGCCTCCTCGCCCGGCAGGTCGACGCCGGTCGGCGTGCCGAACCCGAAGCGCCGCACCCACTGGTCGAAGCGCCGCGCGCCGAGCCGCCGGCCGATCAGCGCCGCGCCGACGTTGGAGGACTCGGCCAGGATGCCGGCGACGTCGCGCGTCTCCCAGCCGCGGGCGTGCGCGTCTGAGATCTCGCGGTCGGCGACCTGGAGGACCGGCGGCAGGCTGAACGAGGTCGTGGGCGTCACCTTGCCGTCCTCGAGCGCGCCCGCGACCGTGAACGCCTTGAACGTCGAGCCGGGCTCGTACGTCGCGCCGGTCGCGCGGTTCGTCATCGCGTAGTCCGGCGCCTCGTAGAGCTTGTTCGCGTTCACGCGGGGCCAGTTGGCGAGGGCGAGGATGGCGCCGTCGCGCGGGTCCATCACGAGCGCGGTCGCGCCCTTGGGCTGCCAGTCCTCGCCGACCTCCCCCAGGACCTCCTCGGTGTGGTCCTGGATGTTGGCGTCGAGCGTGAGGCGCACCTGGTCGCCCGGGACCGTGCGCTGGTCCTCGCGCAGCTCGATCGTCTCGCCGAGCGCGTCGCGCACCAGGCGGCGCTCGCCGTCCTGCCCGCGCAGCTGCGCGTCCCAGCGGTACTCGAGCCCGGACAGCCCCTTCCCCTCCGTGCCGACGTTGCCGAGGAGCTGCGAGGCCATCCAGTCGCGCGGGTACTCGCGGCTGTACTCCGGGATGTACTGGAGCCCCTCGAGGTGGAGCTTCTGGGCCCGGACCGCCCGCTGCGTCGGCACCTTGCGCGCGAGATAGACGAAGCCCGTGTCGCGGCGGGCGAGCTGCTCGAGCAGCTCGCCCTCGTCCGCCCCGAGCACCTTGGCGAGCTTCGCCGCAGCCGCCGGGGCGTCCTTGATGAGGTACGGCGTCGCGGCGATCGTCACCGCGGGCTGCGACACGGCGAGCTCCGTGCCGTTGATGTCGGTGATCGTGCCGCGGCGCGCGGGGACGGTGAGGTGCTCCTTCTGCTGCGTCGCGGCCGCCTCCTGCAGCGCGTTCGCGCGCACCACGCCGAGCCAGCCGGCGCGTGCGCCGGCCAGCAGGAGCATGACGAGGAAGACGGCGAAGATCAGGCCGATGCGACGCTCGATGAGCCCCACATCTACCCCTGCGGCGCGACCGCGCCGCCGGCGGGCGACGTCTCCGACGCGGTCGTCGGCTCGGTCGCGGTCGTCGGCTCGGTCGTGGTCGTCGGCTCGGTCGTCGTCGGCGTGACCGGCGCGACGGTGGGCTCAGGCGTCGCCGCCGCCGCAGGGTCGGTCGTGGCGGTGGGCGCCGTCGCCGCCGGCTCGGTCTCCGGCAACGTGACCGACGACGGCGCGGGAGCGACGTCGGCGAGCGACCCGGGCACGACCCCGGCGTTGGCCAGCAGCGCGGCGGCCTCGTCGGAGGGCGGCTGCATGCGCCGCACGGCGCGAGCGGCGTCCTGCGGCCCGGCGCTCAGGTAGCCGACGTCGCCCGCGGGCGGCATGAGCATGCCGAGCCCCGCGGCGCCCGTCTGGATGCGGTCGGTGGCCGTGAGCTGCGCGATCGCCGCCTCGAGCTCGGCGTTCTGGCGCTCGAGCGTCGTGGTCGTGGTGACGGCGCGCGAGATGCCGGAGTTGAGCTTGAGCAGCGAGACCTGCATGGCCACGATGCCGCCCAGCAGGATGCCGAGCGCCCAGATCCATGCGCGGCTGCGCAGCAGCCGGTCGAGGACGCGGTGCTCGGGCAGGGCGCGGACGCGCCCGAACACGGAGGTGGTGCCGCGCCGCCGCAGGCCGGGGGCCGCGGTGCCGGCGGGGGCGGCGACCATGCGGCGGCTGACCGGTCCGGAGACGCGGCGCGGGGCGGTCCGGGCGTGCGTCGTGCGGCTCCGGGTGCGTGCGGGTGCGGGCGTCATGCGCGCACCTCCTCTTCGGTCAGCTTGCGGGCCGCCCGCAGGCGGGCGGACTTCGAACGCGGGTTCTCGGCGACCTCGCCCGGCGTCGCCACGACGGCGCGCCGGAACACGAGCTCGGCCTGCGGCGTGCGGCCGCAGCCGCAGACGGGCAGGTCGGGCGGGCAGATGCAGCCACGGGTGCGGTCGGCCAGGAAGCGCTTGACCCGCCGGTCCTCGAGCGAGTGGAACGAGATCGCGGCGAGCCGGCCGCCGACGCGCAGCAGGTCCCAGGCGAGCGGCAGCGCCTCGTCGAGCTGCCCGAGCTCGTCGTTGACGGCGATCCGGATGGCCTGGAACGTGCGCTTGGCCGGGTGGCCGCCCGCGAAGCGCGCCGGGGCCGGGATCGCAGCCGTGACGGCGTCGACCAGCTCGAAGGTGGTGGTCAGCTCGCCGCCGCGCCGGCGCCGCTCGATCTCCCTGGCGATCCGGTCCGCGTAGCGCTCCTCGCCGTAGTCGCGCAGCAGCCGGCTCAGGCGGCGCGGCTCCCACGTGTTGACGATCTCGGCGGCGGTGACGACCTGGTCGGGGTCCATCCGCATGTCGAGCGGCGCGTCGTAGGCGTAGGAGAACCCGCGCTCGCGCGTGTCGACCTGCATCGAGGACATGCCGAGGTCGAGGTAGACGAGGTCGGCGCGCACGCCTTCCTCGAGCAGGCCGCGCAGGCCGCTCGCGAAGTCGGCGCGCACGAGGCGGGTGCGGCACCGGGCCTCGGCGGCGAGCTCGGCGAACGTCTCCTCGGCCAGCGGGTCGCGATCGATCCCGACCAGGAGCCCGGCGGGCCCGAGCCGGCCCGCGACGAGGCGCGCGTGGCCGGCCGCACCGAGGGTGCAGTCGACCGCGACCTGGCCCGGCTGCGGATCGAGCGCCTCGATCAGCTCGCCGGCGAGGACCGGGACGTGGGTCTTGGGCATGTCAAGCAGGATGGCCAAGTGATGCGGTGAGGTCAGGCGCGCGCTGCGTCAGGTCGGCGTCGTAGGTCTCCCAGGCACTGCGGTCCCACAGCTCCAGGCACTCCCCGGCCCCAGCGACGACCACCTCGCGGGAGTCGATGCCGGCGGCCTCCATGAAGCGGGCGGGCAGCATGATCCGGCCGGCGCCGTCGAGCTCGGCCTCCATCGCGTTCGCGAAGAGGTACCGTCGCAGCTCGCGCGCCTGCGGGGAGAGCGGGTTGAGCCCCTCCAGCGCCGCGCCCGTCATGCGCGTGTACGTGTCCTCGGGATACACGCTCAGGCAGCGATCCGCGCCCTTGACGAGGAAGACCTTGCCCGCGAGCGCCGAACGGAACTTCGACGGCACCGTGAGCCGGTTCTTCGCGTCGAGGGTGTGATCGAACGTTCCGTGAAATGCCAAGGCCCATGGCCGATCTGGTTCAGGTCTGGCGAGAAGGTGAGTCGAACCGAGGTGGCGGAGTGGGAGGAGCCCCGCCACCTCGGTCCGGCTGTGCAAACGAGGTTCTACCCCACTTTGTCCCACTCTGCAACACCTTTGTCGTCATCCGCCCCACTTTTCTTGAGCTCTGGACGGATGTCTGACCGGAAGCCGGTGGTTTCCAGGCGTTTCGCCGGTGGGGCCACGTGGGCCGCCGGACGGGCCCGGTTGCACGAACGGCTGCACCGATCGCCGGTGCAACGGCCCTTGCGACTGTCCGGGGCCCGCCCTACGCTGGAAAGCCCGTTCCGCCGCAGGGTGTGGGATAGGGCCGAGACAGGACTCAGAAGGGATTCGACCGATGCTCCGAGCCGCCGCGCTCACCCTCTCCTGCGCCGCGCTGGCGTTGTCCGCCGCCGCGTGCGGCCAGTCGTCCGGGTCCGGCGGGGATGCCGACCCGGCCTCGCTCGCGCCCGCCGGCGCCGCCGTCTACGCCGAGGCGGCCGTGCAGCCGACCGGCGACCGGCGCGACGACGCGCTCGCCGCCGCCGGCAAGCTGCTGCGCACCGACGACCCCGCCGCCAAGCTGCGCGCGGAGATCGACAAGGCGCTCGCCGAGGAGGGCGACGGCTTCACCTGGGAGAAGGACTTCGCGCCGTGGCTCGGCGAGGACGCCGGCGTGTGGGCCTCCAACCTCGAGGCCGACGAGCCGGACTACGCGGTGATCGTCGCGACCAAGGACACCGACGCCGCGAAGGCGGCGCTGCAGCGGTTCAAGGACGCCGACGAGGACACGGGGCCGTACACGAAGAAGTCGCACGAGGGCATCGACTACGAGGTCGATGCCGAGAACACGGCCATCGGGCTGGTCGGCGACTTCCTGGTGATCGGCACCGAGCCCGGCTTCAGGCGCACCGCGGACATGGACAAGGGCGGCGACAGCCTCGCCGACGCCGACCGCTACAAGGACGCCGTCGGCGACCTCGACGACGCGAGCCTCGGCCACTACTTCGTCGACGTCCAGGGGATCATCGGCGCTGCGACCAAGGCGGATCCGGCGGCGGCGCAGCAGCTCGAGCAGGCCAAGGCGATCTTCCCGTTCGACAAGCTCGGGCCGCTGAGCGGCTCGTTCCAGGCCGACGGCGACGGCATGTCGATCGACACCGTGCTGACGGGCGTCCCCGAGGGGCCGTTCCGCCAGCTGGCGTCGCTGTGGTCGGGCAGCGAGTCCGAGCTGCTCGGCGAGCTGCCCGCCGACGCGTGGGCGGCGTTCGCCTCCCCCAAGGTCGGCGAGTCGGCCAAGACGCTGTTCGACTCCTTCGCCGGGGCGCTCGGCGGTGCGGCGATCGCCGCGCAGGTCCAGCAGGCGACCGGGCTCAACCTCGAGCAGGACGTCTTCTCCTGGATCGGCGACGTCGGCGTCTTCGCACGCGGGACGACCGAGTCCGACCTCAACGGCGCGCTCGTCATCTCGACGACCGACGACGCGAAGGCGGAGGCCGCCTTCGGCAAGCTCGTCGGCCTGATCGGCAAGCAGAGCGGCGCGAAGGTCGACCCGGTCCAGCTCGAGGGCGCCGAGTCCGCGTTCGCCGTGCCCGCGCCGGGCGCGCCGCAGCAGGTCGTCCTCGCCCGCGGCAAGGGCCGCGTCGTGGCCGCGTTCGGCGAGCAGGCGGCCAAGGACGCGCTGAGCCCGTCGGCCAAGCTCGGCGATGCGGAGTCGTTCGGCGACGCCAAGGACGTCCTCGGGGACCTCCCGCCGTCCTTCGTGCTGACGATGGACCCGATCATCAAGCTGGTCGACGCGATGGGCGACACCGATCCCGACTGGGACCAGGCCAAGCCCTACCTCCAGACGCTCGGGGTGATCACGAGCGGCGGCAAGGCGGATGACGACCGCATCCAGTCGCGGATCGCGGTCAGCCTGAAGTAGCGCCGGCTGCTCGACTCCCCGCGGCCGGCGGTCGCCCGTGCTCAGAGCGACGCTCCGGTCAGGGCGGGCACGAGCGCGGCGGCGACGAGCAGCAGCACGGACGGGACGAGCAGGAGCGCGACGACGAGCTGGATCTTCGGCGCGGCGCGCGCGGCCTGCTCGGCCGCGCGCCGCGCCTGCCGGGCCCGCGCCTCCTCGGCCAGCGCGGCGAGGGCGCGCGCCGGCGGCGCGCCGAGGCGGTCCGCGCGCCGCAGCGCGGCGCACAGGGCATGAGCGCCCGCGGCCGGGCAGCGCCGCTCGAACCGCGCCAGCGCGGCCTCCGCCGGGACGCCGAGCGCGACGCGCCGCGCCGCCGCGCCCAGCTCCCCGGCGAGCACGCCCGGGTGCCGCCGGCCGACCTCGGCGAGCGCGCGCCACGGACCGAGCCCCGCGGCGACGGCCACGCGCAGCAGGTCGAGCACATCCGCCTGCTCGGCCTCGATCACGCGCGCCCGAGCCCGCGCGCGGGTGCGCAACCAGGCGTCGGGGGCGAAGAAGCCGGCAAGCGGGACGAGGACGACGCCGGCGGCGCCGAGCCGCCCGGGCGCGAGCGGCTCGAGGGCGGTCGCCACGAGCAGGCAGGCGGGCGCCGCGCCGAGCTTCGCGGCCATGACCTCGCCCGCGCTCGCACGCAGCCCCGCGGCGTCGACCCGCGCTGCGAGGCCGCGTGGCACGTCGCGCCGCCCGAGCCGGCGCGCGAGCGCGCGGGCGGTGCGGCGCAGGGCGCCGCGACGCCGCGGGCCGCGCGGCGCGGCGGCGAGCTCGGCGATCCCGCCCGCCGCGAGGACGCCCGCCGCGAGCGCGAGGATCACCGCGCGCGTCACGCGTCACCCCGCGGCGGGCCGACGCACGGGCGGACCCGCGAGCTCGGCACCGGACGGGCGATCGGACGGGCGAAGCGCGGCTCGGCACCCGCCGGGCGACCGGACGGGCGAAGCGCGGGCTCGTGCCGCGGCGGGCGGGTCGACGAGCCGGTCACGGGCTCGCCCGCGCGAGCCGGGCGATGCACACGAGGGCGGCCGCCTGGAGCACCGCGGCGAGCACGGCCAGCCACGCCGAGATCGGGTTCGCCAGCAGCGCGGCGGCGAAGCCGGGCGCGGCGAGCTCCGTCAGCAGCGCGCCGGCGAACGGCAGGCCGACGACCAGCCATGCCGTGAAGCGGGCCTGCGCCGTCGCCGCGCGGGCGTCGCGCTCGGCCCGGTCGGCCGCCTCGCCCGAGGCCGCGAGCTCGCGCAGGAGCCCGGCCAGGTCGCCGCCGGCGTCGCGCTGCAGCAGCACCGCAGCGGTCAGCGTGTCCCAGGCGTGCGACCCGGCGCGGGCGCGCAGCCGGACGAGCACCGCCTCGGTCGGCTCGCCGAGTGCCAGGGCGCGTGCGGCCGCGCCGAGCTCGTGCGCCGCGGCGCCGTCCGCGTGCAGGGCCGCGTCGGCGATCGCCGCACGGATCGACCGGCCCGCTCCGAGCGCGTCGGCCATCGTGCGGGCGCACGCGGGCGCCGCGTGGCGGAGGTCCTCGCGCCAGCGCCGCCGCCGCGCGCGCACGACGGCGAGCACCGCGACCGGCCCGGCGAGCGCGCAGAGCGCACCGAGCGCGGGCCCGCCCGCAAGCCAGCCCGCCGCGAGCAGCACGGCGGCGGCGACGGCGCGCAGCCGGCGCCGCTCCGGAGCGGTCGGTATCCGGCCCTCGCGGCCGGCGCGCTCGAGCGGGTCGAGCAACCGCGCCGCCGCGGCGGCGACCCTGGTGCGCTCCACGGCGGCGAGGGCCTCCCATGCCCCCACCACCCCGGCGCCCGCGGCGCCGGCCGCCAGCAGCGCGGCGAGGCTCATCCCGGCGGCCGCGGCGGGAGGTACGGGGCGGCCGCTGCCTCCGCGGGAGCCCGGGGAGCGACGGTGGCAGCAGCGACGGCGCCGTCCGCGGCGGCAGCCATGGCGCCGTCCGCGGCAGCGGCAGCAGCGGTGCCGCCGCTCGCGACAGTCGCCGCGGCGGTGGCACCGCCCGCGACGGACGCAGTCGCGACGTCGCCGGCGGCGGCCGTCGCGGCGTGCGCAGCATCGGCCAAGTCCGGCGCGCCGGCGAGGCGTGCCGCGAGCGTGTCGCCCAGGGGCGCGCGCCAGACCGGTCGGCCGGCACGGATCGCGAAGACCTCGCGCACCGCCGGCCCGCCTGCCACGCGGACCACCTCGGCGACCTCCACGACGCGGCGGACGCCGTCCGGGCCGCGCTCCTGGCGGACGACGAGGTCGACCGCGTCGGCGATCTGGTCGCGGATCGCCGCGAGCGGCAGGCCGATGTCGGCCATCAGCGCCAGCGTCTCCAGGCGCCGGAGCGCCTCGGCGGCACTGCCCGCATGGATCGTGCAGAGCGACCCGGCGTGCCCGGTGCTGAGCGCGATCAGCAGGTCGAGCGCCTCCGGGCCGCGCACCTCGCCCACGATCAGGCGGTCCGGGCGCATCCGGAGCGCGTTGCGGACGAGCCGCCGGATCGTGACCTCCCCGCGGCCCTCCAGGTTCGGGGGGCGCGCCTCCATCCGCACGACGTGCGGGAGCCGCAGCCGCAGCTCGGCCGCGTCCTCGATCGTGACCACCCGCTCGGCGGGGTCGACGAACGCGGCGAGCGCGCCCAGCGTCGTCGTCTTCCCCGAGCCGGTCCCGCCGCAGATCAGCAGCGTGCAGCGCGCGCGCACGGCACGGCCGAGGAAGTCGAGCAGCGGCGGCGCGAGCGTCCCGGCGGCGACGAGCGCCTGCGGCGTGAACCCGCGCGGGCGGAAGCGGCGGATGGTCAGCACCGGGCCGTCGAGCGCCAGCGGCGGCAGCACGACGTTCACGCGCGAGCCGTCGGGCAGGCGGGCGTCGCAGAGCGGCTCGGCCTCGTCCGCGCGCCGGCCGAGCGGCGCCAGGATGCGCTCGATCACGTGGCGCAGGTCGGCCTCGGCGGCGAACCGGACGCGGGTCTGCGCGAGCCTGCCGCCCCGTTCCACCCACACGGGCGCGGTGCCGCACACGAGGATCTCGTCCACGGCGGGATCGCGCAGCAGCGGCTCGAGCGGGCCGAGCCCGACGGCGCGCTCGGCCACCCGCGCGGCGAGCGCCGCCCGCGTGCCGGCGTCGAGCACGGCGGCCTCGCGCTCCACGAGCGCGCCGATGCGATCGCCGGGGTCGTCGCCGCCCTCGGCCTCGCCCGCGCCGTCGACGAGCCGGCGGCGCAGCGCGTCGGCCAGCTCGTCGAGGGGATCGCCAGGCGCCCGGTCCATGCTCGGGATAGGCCCGCCCGGCGAGGATTCGCCCCGCGCACGCCGGTCGACGATCAGTCGAACTTGCGCTGACCGGCACCGCAGCGGCCGAGGCGTAGTCCTCCGCAGGCGTGATGGCGGGCGCTCCGCGCACGTCAACGGCGGGCATCGAGGGGGCGAGTTCGGTGGGGATCGCGCGCCCCCGACGTCGTATCGGCTCGACCGATCGGGCGCCGTACGACGTTGAGGTCCTATACCACCCTCAACGTCGTATGGGCTCGGCGATCCGGGCGCCGTACGACGTTGGGGCGCGGCCGCACCCACTCCGGACCCGCCCCTCGATGCCGGTGTTGACGTTCGCCGGCGCTAGCCGCCCCGCCGCGCGGCGATCGCCGCGCCCGCGTAGGCCATCGTCTCGGCGTTCATCGCGCCGCGCGACGCCTGCTCGGGCCCTTCCGTGTCGTACATCCGCTGCAGCGACGCCTTGATCCCGGCGTCGCCGCCGGTGAACGCCGTGACGAGCGCGGTCCAGCGGGCGAGCAGGGGGTCGAGCCGGGGATCGGCGGGGTCGGTCCCCGCCGCGCGCTCGGCCTCGACCGCCGCGATCAGCTCCGCCCAGTCCTCCTGCGCGCGGCGCAGGCCGTCCTCGCCCAGCGCGTCCGCGCGCTCCTGCAGCTGCTCGAGCTGCTCCGGCGTGTAGTAGGTCTCCATTCGCGTCATCACCTCGATCGCCTCGATGAACAGGTCGCCCGACGGCTCGTCCGCCCGGTCGAGCACGTCGAGGATGTGCGCGAGGCGCGCCCGCAGCCGCCCGGCCAGCGCGAGCTGGTCGTCGATCCGCTCGAGGTGGCGGCGCACGGCGGGCCGCGGGTCCTCGCCCTCGGCCACGAGCGTGCGCGCGATCTCGTCGAGCGGGAAGCCCATCCCGCGCAGGGCGAGGATCCGGTACAGGCGGCGGAGGTCCGCCTCGCCGTAGAGGCGGTAGCCCGCCTCGCTGCGCCCGGACGGGACGAGCAGCCCGATCTCGTCGTAGTGGTGCAGGGTGCGGACGGTCAGGCCCGTCAGCCGCGCCACGGCGCCGATCCGGAGGGGTGGGTCGCTCACGTGCATCCTCGCCGAAGGTAGGGCCTCACGCTGCGTGAGGGTCAAGGCCCGCTGCCAAGATCATGGGCGATGCTCCGCTCCGCCGCCTCCGTCGTCGCCGTCGCGCTCGCGCTCGCCGCGTGCGGCGAGGACGACCCGCCGCCGCGGGCCGCGCCGCCCGCGCCGACCACGCGGGCGACGGCCGAGCCGACCGCCACGCCGGCGCCCCGGGCGCACGTCCGCCGCGCACGCTGCGAGACGGACGGCTGCGCCGCCGTGACCGGCCGCGTCCTCTACGTCGAGGCCGTCGACCCCGACGGCGACGGCGACGCGCACTACGTCCTGGCGGGCGGCGACGTGACCGCGCCCGGGCTGAGCGTGATCGACGTCGGCCGCGACCTGCGTCCACGCCGGCTGCCCCGGCGCGGGGAGCTGGTGAGCGCGGCCGGGCCGGTCTTCACGGGCTCGCACGGCCAGCGGCAGATCGAGGCGACCGAGCTGCATCACCAGCGCCGGCGCTAGCGGACCCGTCCGCTACCGGGCCGCGGCGGCGAGCGCGGCGCGCGCCTCGGCCGCGAGCCGCCGGACCAGCTCGCCGGCGGGCAGCGGCTCGGCCAGCGCGTGCGCCTGGCCCGCCCACAGGTTGAAGCCGTCGGCGTCGCCGCGCGCGCGGGCTGCGGCGCGCAGCGGCGCGGTGACGTGGTGGACGTCGGGATAGCCGAGCGGCGCGCCGTCGCTGTGCTCGCGCTGGAAGGCGTTGACGATGCCGCGGGCGGTGCGTCCGGTGAACGCGCGCGTGAGGCCCGTCGCCGCGTCGCCGGCGACCGCGTCGCGCTGGGCCGGCGCCGTCGACGCCTCGGGCGCGAGCATGAACGCGGTGCCGAGCTGGGCCGCGACCGCTCCGGCGGCGAGCACGGCGGCGATCGCCCGGCCCGTCGCGAGCCCGCCGGTGGCGACGAGCGGCAGCGGGCAGGCGTCCGCGACCAGCTGCAGCGCCGCGAGCAGGCCGAGGTCGACGGGGGCGCGGTCGTCGAACGTCGCCCGGTGCCCGCCGGCCTCGACGCCCTGCACCACGAGCGCGTCCACCCCGGCCGCCGCGGCGGCGCGCGCCTCCTCCGGCGCGGTCACGGTCACCCAGACGGCGACGCCCGACGCCTGCAGCGCCCGCACGGCGCCGGCGTCCGGGCAGCCGAACGCGAAGGAGACGACCGGGACCGCGAACTCGGTGACGAGCGCCAGCTTCGCGTCCCAACCGTCGTCGTCGTGGCGCGCTGCGCCGGGATCGCCGTGGCGGGCGAGCGCGGCGGCGTAGCGGGCCACCGCGGCCGGGTCGGGCACCGGCTGCGGCGGCGCGAACAGGTTGAGCCCGAACGGCCGCGCGGTGGAGGAGCGGACGGCCTCCACATCGGCGCGGACGGTGTCCACGTCCTTGTAGCCGGCGGCCAGGAAGCCGAGCCCGCCGGCCTCGGACACCGCCGACGCGAGCGAAGGCGTGGACACGCCGCCCGCCATCGGCGCCTGCACGATCGGGTGCTCGAGGTCGGCGAACGTGAACGGCACCGCTCGATCGTAGGGGCCACGGCTCGCGACGGGCGCCACCTTGGGGGCTCATCGGAGCTCCGGGCCGACGGCGAGCGCCCCCGACCGCGCCCGGTCGCCCGGCGCGCGCGGCAGCAGTCGCAGCTCGCGGGCGAAGGACTGCGCGGCGGCGAGGTAGACCGCGTCCCGGACGGACACGCGGAGCGTCGCCGCGACGCGCTCCGCACCGTCGGCGGCCGCGCCGGCCGGCGCCGTGCGCGCGGCGAGCACCTCGACGTCCTCGAGCGCGAGCTCGGTGCCGGCCGGCCCGCCGCCGCCATCGCCCTCGCGCGTGACGAGCACGTCCACGCGCGCCCCGGGGACGATCAGGCCCGGCGAGCCGAGGCCGACGACCTCCGCGGCCCGCTCTCCCTTGCGCACGGGCGGGCCGGCGCGCTGCGCGACCGCGATCTGCGCAGCGCCCAGGTACCCCCCGCGCGGGACGGCGCCGGCAAGTCGTTGCCCGATCAGCGTCTCGGGCACGGAGGCGGCGCCGACCGGCGCGTAGCGGGCGGGTACCCGGCGCAGGCCGAGGTCCGCGCCGGTCAGCGCGCGGCCGGCGGGCAGGTCCGCGCGCGCGACGACGACGGCGACGACCGGGCCGAGCTGCGCGCGCACCGCCGCCTCGCGCCGCGCCACGTCGGAGGCGGCGAGCCCGCCGAGCAGGAGCGCCAGGCCCAGCAGGAGCACGGCGCGCCGGCGCCGGCTCATGCCGCGGCGCCGCTCTCCGGAGCGCACGACCGCCCGCACGTATCGCGCCGTGGCAGCCGGCGCATCGGGACGCGCGACCGCCCGCTCATCGCGCTGCGTGACCGCCGGCTCGCCGGGCGGCGCGGCGGCGGCGCGCGCCCAGGACGGTGCGCCGCGCCGGCGCGTCGGCGCGCGGCAGCTCGAGCACGACGCACGCGCCCGCAGCGACCGGCGCGGTGAGCAGCCGGCCGCCGTGGCCGGCGACGGCGCGCGCGGCGATCGCGAGCCCGTGGCCGCGCCGGCCGG
Source organism: uncultured Solirubrobacteraceae bacterium (assembly GCA_963827335.1). Classification (GTDB taxonomy): domain Bacteria; phylum Actinomycetota; class Thermoleophilia; order Solirubrobacterales; family Solirubrobacteraceae; genus DASQMT01. Next base: position 172,886 of record CAWHAP010000010.1, on the reverse strand, counting down.
CGTGCGGCGTGCCCGCCAGCGCGTGCAACGGGGCCGGGCAGCCCCGGGCCGTGGTCGCGGACCTCGATCCGCACGTGCGCGCCCGTCGCGTGCACGCGCACGCGCACGGGCCCCGCGCCGTGCTCCAGGGCATTGAGCACGACGTTGCCGACCGCCTGGATCAGCCGCAGCCGGTCGGCGCGGACGACGACCGGCGGGCCGGCCGCGTCGACGTACAGCTCCCCGGCGAGGGCCGTGGCGAGCGGGCGCCAGGCCTCGATCGCCTCGGCCAGGAGCGCGCGCACGTCGAGCGCCTCCGTGCGGCCGGGCGCGCGGCGCCCGTGCGGGGCGGCGTCGAGGTCGGCCAGGGCGAGGCCGGCGCGGCGCAGCTCGAGCTCGACCGCGCCGACGCGCCGCGCGCCGGCGGCGCCGTCGACCACGCCGTGGAGCCCGAGCAGCGCGGCGCCCAGCGGCGCGCGCAGCTCGTGCGCGGCCTGGGCGACCAGCGCCATCCGCCGCTCGCCCTCCAGCCGCAGGAGCCGCACGACCACCAGCGCGGCGGCGGCCACGAGCCACCCGGACGCCGCGACCACCGTGGCGCTCACGACGGCTCCCCCATCGCCGCGGCCGTCGCCGTCGCCGCCGCCTCGGCCACCTCGCCGTCGACGAGCCGGTAGCCGACGCCCCAGACGTTGACGACGAAGCGATCGCCCTGGGTGGCCAGCTTCTGGCGCAGCCGGCACGCGTGCGAATCGAGCGTGCGGGTCGCGCCGAGCGCCCGGAAGCCCCACACGTCGCGGAGCAGCTCGGCCTTGGTCCACACGCGCGTGGGATCGCTCGCCAGCGTGCGCAGCAGCGCGAACTCCTTCTGAGAGAGCGTGACCCGCACGCCGCGCACGCGCACCTCGCGCGCGAGCGGGTCGAGCCGCAGCTCGCCGACGCGCAGGCGCCCGTCCGCGCGCCGCTCGCGCGACCGGCGCAGCAGCGCCGCGACCCGCAGGCGCAGCTCGCCGTAGGCGAACGGCTTCGCGACGAAGTCGTCGGCGCCGCGCTCGAAGCCGCGGACGCGGTCGGTCTCACCCGCCCGGCCGGAGACGACGACGAGCGGCAGCCGCGGATCGATCCGGGAGCCGGGGCCGCCCGCCTCGCGCACCTTGCGGATCAGCTCGAGTCCCGAGCCGTCAGGCAGCCCGACGTCGACGACCGCGAGGTCGACGCCCGCGTGCTCGAGCGTGCGCAGGGCGTCGGCGAGCGAGGCGGCGCACACGACGTCGTAGCCGTCCGCGGTCAGGTTGTCGGCGAGGAACGTGCACGTCGGGACGTCGTCCTCGACGATCAGGATCGCGGGGGGCTCGGCCATGCCGGCACTAGGCCGGCGGCCGGGAATCTCGCCCCGGCTACGCCGCGGCGGCGAGGATCGAGTCGAGCACGCCGGGGAAGCGCGCGTCGAGGTCCTCGCGGCGCAGGGTGTTGAGCCGCGCGGTGCCGCGCGGACGCTGGTGGATCACGCCCGCCTCGCGCAGGACCTTGAAGTGATGCGTGCAGGTGGACTTCGTCACCGGCAGCTCGAAGCTCCCGCACGAGCGGTCCCCGGATCCGGCGAGCCCCGCGACGATCCGCAGCCGCACCGGGTCGCTGAGCGCGTGCAGCACCGCGGCGAGGTCGAGAGCCGCGCGGCTCGGGTGGGGGATCGTGGTCTCGGTGGCGGTCGTCATCTGATCCTTTGTACGAAGATCATCGTACAAGTGCTACTGTACGACGAACATCGTACTACGCCACCCCCGAGGAGGGACGATGCCCGAGCAGCCGCGCCGAGAGGCGCAGATCGACGCAGTGAAGCGGCTCCAGGCCCAGCGGCGCGCGCGCCGCGGGTTCGTCGCCGGCTACATCCACGAGCTGTCCGCCCGCCATCCCCGCCTGCCGGCCGCCGTGGCCGAGCCGGTCCCGGCGAAGGCGGCCTGACCGAGCGCGCCGGCAGCGGCGGCGGCTCGCCACGCGCCGCGCGTGACCGATACCTTTTCGCGATGGCGCGGGCCATCCGCCGCACCGAGCTCAACGAATGCCGGCAATGCTCGACGTTCTGCGACCGCGTGATCCGCCCCGCCACCTGCGTCGCCGCCGGCTGCCCCGCGCTCTACCAGTACGACGACCCGCTGAGCGGCGCCCGCTACATGGGCTGCCTGCACAAGGTGTTCGCGACGGAGATCGACGTCGCCCTGTTCGAGGCCGCCGAGCGCACCCGCGCCGGCTACGGGGCGGTCAAGCTGGCGGGCGCGCCGCTGCGGCGCTGCGCGTTCGAGGTGGAGCGCGCGTTCGACTGGCGCGAGCCCGCGGGCGGCTGCACGAACCGGCGCTTCTTCGACTGGCCCGACGCCGCGGGCGACGCGATCCGGGCCTTCGACCTGCGCGACGGGCTCGCCGGATGAAAGATCGGATGCATGGCGAGCGCCCGGGCAGGATCCGCGCTTAAGATGCAGACGCCGCGGGCAACCCCCGGCGGACGCGCTGCGTGATGATGGACCACCCGACCCGCCGAGGAAACTACGACTCCGGCCAGGACTACGTCCTGGAGTACGGGGACCTGCGCTTCACCTTCAACGAGCGTGACTTCTCCGAGCGCGTCGAGCAGGCCGCGCTCAAGCTCGGGTTCGTCGGCGGGCGGCTCGAGAGCACCGAGCTCGAGGACCTGGTCAACCTCACGGTCAACGGCGAGGTCCAGGACCCCGCGTCGGGGCTGGGCGAGCACGTCAACGACTGCTGGCCCGAGCTGGTCGGGCCGGCCGAGCGCTCGCTCGTCCACTGGCTGCGCCGGCTCGTCTTCCGCTCCGCGTGGCTGGACCAGCGCGTGAAGGAGGGCGAGCTCGACGTCGTGTTCGACGAGCTCTCCAACTCCTTCGGCTACGTCCAGCCCGAGCGCGATCGCGAGCCGATCGAGCTCTCGCCCGAGCCCAACTGGGGCCGGGTCGCGTACATGCGGACGCAGTAGTCCCCCAGCTGGCGCCGTACCGCTCCAGATGGCCGGGGCGCTTCCGATCACCGGAGATGCTCCGTGTCTGGGCCACCATCGCGGGAACGCTGCTCGCCGTCATCTGGGCGCATGCGCTGACCGACTTCGGCGGGGCCGGGACGGAGGACCTCGTCGGCCGTTGGGTGCGTGACGCCGCGATCGTGGCCGCAGCGCTCGTGTGCCTGACCGGCGCGGCTCGGACCGGCTCGCCTGGAGCGCGCTGGGCGTCGGCCTGCTCGCCACCGCGGTGGGCGACCTCGTCTACTCGCTGGCACCCGATCTCGCCGCCGTGCCCGTGCCGTCCGCCTCGGACCCCTTCTGGCTCGCCATCTACCCGTGCGAGTACGTCGCGCTCATCGCGCTGGTGCGCAGCCGCGTCGGCAAGACGCTCTGGGCGACGCGGCTGGACGGCCTCGCCGGCGGCTTCGCGATCGCCTCGCTGCTGGCGTGCGTGACGATCTCCGGCGCTCGAGGGGTCCGCCGGCGCGCCGTTCCTGGAGGTGGCGACGAACCTCGCGTACCCGCTCGGCGACCTCATGCTGCTGGCCTCGATCGTGAGCGCCGTCGGCCTCGCCGGCTGGCGGATCGACCGGCTGTGGGCCACGCTGGGCGTTCGCCATCGTCGCGCTCGAGACCGCCGACGTCCTCTACCTGACGGGGACGGAGGGCGCGCTCGGGCCGCTCGCCGACGCCCTCAACACGACCGGCATCTTCGGCCTCGCGTGCGCCGCCGCACTCGCGCCCGCCGTGCGTGGGCGCCCGCCGGCGCCGAGCGGCCGCGGCCTGTTCGTGCCGGTCGGGTCCGGGGCGCTCGCCTGGGCGTGCTCGCGCTCGGCGTGCCGCTGCACTTCGACCCCGCCGCCCTGTGCCTCGCCGTCGTCGCGCTCGGCTTGGTGCTCGTCCGGATGGCGCTCGCGCTGGTGAGAACCAGGCGCTCCTGACCACCAGCCGCGGCGCTCGCGCACGTCGAGGACCTCGGCGAGGCCTACCGCATGGGCGGCGACGAGTTCTGCGTGCTCGCGTCGGTGCGCCCGGACCTCGACGACCTGACCGCGCGCTGCGCCGCCGCGCTCACCGCCCAGGGCGACGGGTTCTCGATCACGGCAGCCCACGGCGCCGTGGTGCTGCCCGACGAGGGGACCGACGCCTCCGCCGTGCTCGCGCTCGCCGACGCTCGCATGTACCGCCAGAAGAACGGCGGCCGCCCGCCGGCCGCGCATCAGTCGGCGGGCGTCCTCATGGCCGTCGTCGCGGAGCGCGCGCCCGGGCTGGCGTCACACGTCAACGCCGTGTGCGGCTCGCATGCGCGGCGGCCGCGGAGCTGGACGTGCACGGCGCCGAGCTGGAGGCGCTGCGCCATGCGGCTGCGCTCCACGACATCGGCAAGATGGCGATCCCCGATTCGATCGTCGAGAAGCCGGGGCGCTGTCGGAGGCCGAATGGGCGCTGATCCGCCGGCACACCCTGATCGGCGAGCGCATCCTCGCCGACCGCCCCCGCCCTCGAGCGCAGCGGCCGGCTCGTCCGCTCCAGTCACGAGCGGATCGACGGGACCGGCTACCCCGACGGGCTCGCCGCCGCGGACATCCCGCTGGGCTCGCGCATCATCTTCGTCGCCGACGCGTTCGACGCCATGGTCTCGTCGCGCAGCCACGGCGCCACGCTGACCCACGCCGACGCGCTCGCCGAGCTGCGCCGCTGCGCCGGCACGCAGTTCGACCCGGCGGTGGTCGCCGCGTTCGAGCGCGTCATCGCACGCCGGGGGCGGGCGGCCGTGCGGCAGCCGGACGCCCACTCGCCGGTCTGACCCGGTCTACTCCGCCGCGGCCTCGGCGCGCGCCTTCGCGATCGCCTCGGCGCCTGCGTCGCCCACGAGCGCGTCCGGCCGCAGCGTGCCGCTGCCGGGCAGGTCGAGCGCGGGGAAGCGCCGCAGCGCGGTCAGCTGCGCGTCGAGCGCCACCACCGTCGTCTCGCCGCCGAACGGCGTCGGGGCGGTGGCGATGACGGTCAGCGAGCCGCCGTCGGCGATGTTGCGCGCCGCCGCGAGCGCGCGCCGCGCCTGGGCGGGCGGGAGGTACTCGAGCGTGTCGACCACGACGACGGCGTCGCCGCCGCGGGCGGCCACGCGCCGGCCCTGCTCGATCGCCTGCTCGACGGCCTGCGCCTGCGCGTCGGGCGAGGCGGCGAACGAGACGGTCGCCACCGGCGCCGGATCGGTCCAGTCCGCCGCCTCCTCGGGCCGGACGCCGGCGAGCACGACGAGCAGCTCCAGCCCTCCGCCCCCGTCACCGCTCGCGCGGCCGGCGAGCGCCTCGACGATGCCGCGGGCCAGCTCGGTCTTGCCCGAGCGCGGCGCGCCGCAGATGAGCACGCGCGAGCCCTTGCCGAACGGCGTCAGCCATTCGACCGCCTTGAGCGTCACGTCCTCGGATCCGAGGGCGATGCGCTCGCTCGGCCAGGCCGCGGGCAGGTCCTCGAACTTGGTGCCCTCGGCGACCTCGTCGGCCGGGCGCCCGTTGATGGTGTCGACGCGGACGAGCGACGGGAACCGCTCGGAGCGGCGCGGCGCGCGGACGGGCCCGGCGATGCGGTCGCCGGTCACGAGCTCGCAGCGCTTGACCTGGGCGGCCGAGACGTAGACGTCGTCGTCGGTCGTCTCGCCCTCCTGGCCGAGCCGGATGAAGGCCGAGCCGTTGCCGAGGAGCTCGACGACGCCCTCGGCCACGCGGTCCTCGCCGCGCGGGTCGCGGTCGTCGCGCTCGTCGCGGTCGTCGCCGTCGCGGCCCTCGTCGCGGGCGCGGCCGCGCCCCCTGCCGCCGCGGCGGCCACGCCGGCCGCGTCCGGGCGCGTCCTCGTCGGTCGCGCCCTCCTCCTCCTCGGCGGTCTCGGGCTCCGGCTCGGACGCGGGCGCGTCGGGCTCGGCCGCACGCGAGCGGCGGCGGCGCGGCTTGGCCGCCGGCTCCTCCCGCAGCTCCTCCTCGTCGGGGGTCGTGCCCGTCTCGTCACCCGACTGGCGGGCGATGATGGCGTCGATCAGGTCGGCCTTGCGCAGGCGGCGGAAGCCGTCGACGCCGACGTCGTTGGCGATCAGGTGGAGATCGGCGAGCGGGCTGCTCTCCAGCGCGTCGCGATCCAGGACGGAAGACATGGGCTACTCCTCGTGATGGGTGGATGGCAGTCCGGCCGCGTTGTGCGCAGCGGCCGGCAACCCGTGCTGGTCCAGCTTAGCGCTGCGAGGCGCCGGGGTAGCGGTCGGAGGTCAGCCCCTCCGCGGGGGCGAGCACACGCTCGCCGTGCTGCACGGCGCGGACCGCGAGGTAGTCCGCCGCGGCTGCGACGTCGTGCACGCGCAGCACGTGCGCGCCGGCGTCGGCCGCCCAGCCGACGGCCGCGAGCGTCGCCGCCCCGCGCTCGCGCGGCGGCCGGCCCGTGATCGCGCCGAGGAAGTCCTTGCGCGAGACGGGGAGCAGCAGCGGCCGGCCGAGCGCGTGCAGGACGTCCAGGCGGCGCAGCACGGCGACGGTCTGCGCGGGCGTCTTGGCGAAGTCCGGGCCCGGGTCGAGCAGGAGCTGCTCCCGGCGGAGGCCGGCCGCCTCCGCGACCGCCATGCGCTCGGCGAGGAAGTCGCGCACGTCGGCGACGACGTCGGCGTAGCGGCCGGGATCGAGCAGCGTGCCCTTCGGCGCCACGCGCGTGTGCATGAGCACGAGCCCCGCGCCGGTGTCCGCGCACAGCGCCGCGAGCCGCTCGTCGCGCAGCCCGGACACGTCGTTGACGAGCGCGGCGCCCGCGGCGATCGCCGCCTCGGCCACGGCGGGCTTGTAGGTGTCGACGGAGACGACGACCTCCAGCTCGGCCGCGATCGCGGCGATCACCGGGACGACGCGCGCCGCCTCCTCCTCGGCGGACACGGGCGGGCGCCCGCCGAACGCGGACTCGCCCCCGACGTCGAGGATCTGTGCGCCGGCCGCCGCCAGCTCGCGCGCCCGCGCCACGCGCGCATCGACGTCGGGCAGCTCGCCCGCGTCGGAGAACGAGTCGGGCGTCGCGTTGACGATGCCCATCAGCAGCGGCGTGCCACCGAGCGCGAGCGTCCGGCGGCCCGCGCGCAGGGTGCGCGCGGGAGCGCTCACGCCGCGATCACGAGACCCTCGGCGCCCGCCTCCGCGCGGAACGCCGCCGCCTCTGCGCCGGCGCGTGCCGCGTCCCAGCCCAGCTCCTCCCCCATCGCCGCCGCGACCCGCTCCGGCGCCTGCTCGCCGTCCGCGCACAGCTCGCGCGCGGCGAGCAGGCCGAGCCGGGTGCGCCGCAGCAGCACGTCGCCGACCGTGCGCGCCTGCTCGCGCCGTGCGGCGTGCACCGCCTCGGCCAGCAGATCGGGGTGTCCCGGGAGGATGGGCGCGGCGAGCGCCGGCTCGTCGTCCGCGAGCGCCAGGACGTCGCGCGCCTCGTGCCCGTAGCGGCCGGCCAGCTGCGCGTAGGCGTCCTCGGCCACGCCGTGCGCCCGCGGGAGCGCCGCCGGCTCGACGGCCATACCGAGCGGGATCTCGTGCGTCCGGCACGGCGCGTCGCGGCCCTCGCGCTCGACGATCCGGTCGACGGCGAGCTTCGCCATCCGGCGCCACGTGGTCAGCTTGCCGCCGGTGATGGTGATGAGGCCGCTCGACGTCTCGTACAGCTCGGCCTTGCGCGAGATGTCGACGGACTTGCGCGGGTCGCCGCTCGAGATCAGCGGGCGCACGCCCGCGTAGGCGCCCGCGACGTCGCCGCGGCCCAGGGCGGTGCCGAAGAACGCGTTGACCGCCTCCAGCAGGTGCCCGACGTCGGAGTCGGACGGCTGCACGCGCTCGATGTCGCCGTCGTAGTCGTTGTCGGTCGTCCCCACGAGCGTGCGGCCGAGCCACGGGAGGACGAACACGGTCGTGCCGCCGCCGGCGGGCGCGATCACCCCGGCCGAGACCGGCAGCAGCGCCGACGGCAGCAGCACGTGCGTGCCGCGGCTCGGGCGGATGACGGGCACCTCGGCCTCGTCGTGCAGCTCCTCGGGGCGGAGCCGGTCCGCCCACACGCCCGTGGCGTTGACGACGTGCGTGGCGCGCACCTCGAACGTGGCGCCGTCCGCGTGCACCTGCACCCCGTCGCGGGTCAGGGCCACCGCCTCGGCGCGGTTGGCGGGCACGGCGCCGAAGCGCTCGGCCTCGGCGAGCACGGTCAGGACGAGCCGCACGTCGTCGGTCTGGCAGTCGTAGAACAGGTACCCGCCCGTGGGCGCACGGCCGCTCAGGGCGGGGACGAGCTCGACGACCTCGGCGCCGTCGATCACGCGGTGGCGGGCCGGGCTCCAGTCGGCCGCCGCGTCGCGCCGGCGGCGGCGCAGCCGCTCGACCGCCATCACGTCGTACATGTTCAGCCCGAGGCCGACGAGCCGGTCGGGCCGCGCGCCGTCGAAGGCCGGCACGATCATCGGCAGCGGGCGCACGAGATGCGGCGCCAGGGCCGCCATCAGCTGGCGCTCGAGCAGCGCCTCGCGAACCAGGCCGAGGTCGAAGTTCTGCAGGTAGCGCAGCCCGCCGTGGACGAGCTTGCTCGAGCGCGAGGAGGTGCCGCGCGCGTAGTCGCCCTTCTCCACGAGCGCGACCGAGTAGCCGCGGCTCGCGGCGTCGAGCGCGACGCCGGCGCCCGTGATCCCGCCGCCGATGACGAGCACGTCGAACGGCTCGGCGGCCAGCGCGGCGAGGGCGTCGTCGCGCGCGAGCATCGTGGTCCGTCCCGCGGCCGGCGGCCCGCGAGACGTGCGTCGGCGCCGACAGGCAAGGACGCAGACCCGCAGGAATCCCTCCAGGGATTTCAAGTAATCCGAGCGAAGCGGTGACGAGGCCGCAGGCCGAGGCAGAACGCAGCATGTCGGTGATCGACGTGCGACATCGCGGGTCGATGGTCGCGGGACGGGCCACGGACATCAGGCCAGGTGCTCGACGACCGCGTCGAGCGGCGCACGCTCCGGCGCGGGCTTGTCGCCGAACGTGCGGCCGAGATGGAGCAGGCCGAGCGTCGCCTCGCCGTCCGGGATGGCGCACGCGGCGCGGCCCTCGGGCGTGCGCAGGACGCCGGGCGTGCGCCAGTAGCCGCCGAGGCCTCGGTCGTGGGCGGCGAGCAGGACGATGTAGCAGGCGACCGCCGCGGCGTCGCGGTCCTCCTCCGCCATCGCGGGATCGTCCGCGGTCACGACGGACGCGGCCACGAGCGTGGGCGCGCGGGTGAGCTTGACCGCCGCCTCGGGGCCGGCCGCCAGCTTCAGCGCCTCGAGCGCGTCCGGGCCGAGCACGCGGAAGCGCCACGGGTTCGTCAGGTTGTGGTTCGGGGCCCAGCGCGCCAGCTCGAACAGCTCGTCCAGGGTCGCGCGGTCCACCGGCTCGGGGGCGAAGGCCTTGTGGGTGCGGCGGGAGCGGATCAGATCGGGGAGGTCCACGGGCGCCAGAGGCTAGCGACGACCACCTTCCGGCCTATCCTGCCGTGATGTCCTCCGGTCGGGTGCTGGAGCTGTGGCGCTGGCCCGTCAAGTCGATGGCCGGCGAGCGGCTGCGCTCGCTGCGGGTCGACCCGCGCGGAGCGGGCGGCGACCGCACGCACGCGGTGCTGCACGAGCACAAGGGCGAGTGGAAGCCGCTGACGGCGCGGGAGGCGCCGCGGCTGCTGGCGTGGAACGCCGCCTATCCGTTCGCGCCCGACGCGGGCCTGCGCCCCGAGGATCCCCCGCTCGCCCATGTCACCACGCCGGACCGCGAGCACACCTTCACCTGGACCGACCCGCGGTTGCGCCACGCGCTCGCGGACGACCTCGGCCGCCCGGTGCAGCTGCGCCGCGACGTGGCGGGGATCCAGGACCTCCGCCAGAGCCTGCTCGTGACCGTCGAGGCGACCCGCTCCGCGCTCGCGGATGAGCTCGGCACGGAGATCGACCTGCGCCGCTTCCGTCCGAACGTGCACGTGGAGCTCGACGCCGACGCCTGGGCCGAGCAGGGCTGGGAGGGCGGGACGCTGACGTTCTCGGGCGGGGTGACCCTGCGCCTGCTGCACCCGTGCGAGCGCTGCGCGATCCCGACGCGCAGCCCGGCGACCCAGGAGAAGTGGCCCGAGCTGCTGCGCCACCTGACCGCGGCCCACGGGATGCTCTTCGGCATCAACGCGCGCGTGCTGCGATCGGGCCGCGTGGCGGCCGGCGAGACCGTCGAGATCACTCCCTGACAGCGGCACTACAGAACTCCCTGCATCGCGCCGATAAGACCCCATCTGCCGCGATAGGAGGAGTTAGCTGTGCTGCGTATCGACGAGACGTCCAAGACCCTGGTGGCCCCGCAGGCCGGCGGGCTCGTCACGGAGGGCCACCCCGACCGTGATGAGCTGCTGGCGCTGCTCGTCGCCTCCTGGGACGCCTTCTCCGCGGAGCTCGGTCACCCGAGCCTGCGCTTCGTCGCGGCCTCGCCCGTGCCGGGGCTCGACATCCTCGCCTTCGACGAGCACGCGGGCCGCGCGGTCGTCGTCCAGGTGGCCGGCGCCGTCGAGGCGGACGGGGTCGGCCGCGGGCTGGCCGCCGCCGCCCAGGTCGCGAGCTGGGACGCCGGCGCGCTCTCCGCGGTCCACGAGTCGCTGTCGGCCGCCGTGCCGCACGACTCGCCCCAGGTCGTCCTGATCGCGGGGGGCTTCGACTCCACGACGGTCGGCACGGTCGAGTGGCTGGCCCGCCGCCACGGCGTCGAGCTGTCCTGCTTCGCCGTGTCGTTCCTGCGCTTCGGCTCCGAGCGCCTGCTCACCGTCCGCCGCGAGTTCCCGCCGCGCGACGCGCACGCGCCGGACCCGGCCGCCGAGGTGCAGCAGCTCCTCGGCGACTCGGTCGGCGTCGCCACCACGACCTCCGCCCCGCCCCCGGGGCTCTAGTCAGTCCACGTCCAGGCGGGCGACCTGCGGGTCGTGGTCGCTCGCCTGGTCGTAGAACTCCGCGTTGACGTGCACGGAGTCGTACGCCGCGCCGTCGCGCAGGCTGCGCGTCACGAGGATCTGGTCGAGCGTCTGCGAGTTCCCCTCGAAGACGTAGGAGTACCGCTCGTCGCGGTCCAGCGTCTCCATCAGGTTGACCATCGGGGCGTCCTCGATGATGTCGAGCGTCCGGGAGAACTCGAAGTCGTTGAGGTCCCCCATGACGACGACGTGGGCGCGGCGGTCCACGTCGAGCGCCTGCTCGACGAACGCCCGCACGACCGCGGCCTGGGCGTGCCGCTGGGGCTCCGTGACCCGCTCGGGCGGCTGGAAGCGCCCGAACAGCGGCTGATCGCCGCCCTTCGAGTTGAAGTGGTTCGCGACCGCGATCACCGTCTCGCCGCGCCAGCGGAACTCGCCCGCGAGCGGCTTGCGGCTGGCCGTGAACGCGGGATTGCCGGGGTCGAGCCGGCCCGGGCTGAAGGTCAGCTCCGGGCCTGACGCGCCCTCCACCACCGCGGTCGCGTTCGCCGCCGTCCCGCCGGGCCGGTCGACGAACGCCAGCCCGCGGTCGGTCCGGAACAGGAAGCCGACGCGGATGTTGCCGCCGGGCTGGCCGCCGTCCTGGTCGTCGGCCGGATCGATCTGGCGGAACGCGTAGCTCGGCCCGCCGACCTCCGCGACCGTGTCGATGAACCGCTGCCACGTCAGCGTCGCGTCCGTGACCGCGGTGTTCGCGGCCCCGTCGTTGTCCTGGACCTCCTCGACGGCGACGATGTCCGGGCTGCGCATGTTCTCGACGAGGATCCGCGCGAGGCGCTCGAACTTGGCCTCGTCCGCGTCCACGAACGTCAGGTTCTCGACGTTCATCGAGCCCACCGCGAGCTGGTCGGGCCGCGGCGCCCGCGTGACCTCGCGCGGCAGGCCGCGATCGATCCGTGCGGGCGCGGCCGTGAGCAGGTACTTGAAGTTGGCGAACCCGTAGTCGACGACCGCTCGCACCGGCCCCGCGAGGCCGTCCCCGACGTTCGCGTCGGGCGGGTCGGCGATGACGTCGTCGAGGATGATGCGCTCCGGGTTGAAGTCGTTCGGGCGGACGATCACGCCGTCGCGCTCGGTCCGCGGCTCGGCGGCGCCGTCGGCGACCACCGGCAGCTCGCCGAAGCTGTTCGTCGGCCCGACCACGGTCGGCTTGCGGATCTCGACGAGCATGCCCTCGAGGCTCTCGTGGAAGTCGATCCCGTCCTGCCAGGGGTCGAAGACCGGATTGAGCTCGACGTCGCCCGCGGAGTCGTTGTCGATGAAGCGCAGCGGAGGCCGCCGGCCGCCCCTGCCGATCAGGGTCGGCGCGACGGTGCCGCTGCCGCCCGGGGTGACGACCGGGAACGAGAGCTCCGTCGTGGTCAGGTTGTTCGCGTCGCCGCCCGGCCGGAACTCCTCGACGAGCCCGTCCACGAGCACCGGCGTCCCGACCGCCGGCCGGCCGCCGCGGAAGACGAAGATCCCCTCGGAGGTGCGCTCGTCGCGGTCGGGCCGCGCGTCCTGCATCCAGAAGCCGGCGGGGCCGACGGCGGTCACCACGCCCGGCACCGCCGCGACCGTGCTGCCCGCGTAGGCGGAGCGGTGCTGCCGCCCCTGGACGTCGTGGATCCGCAGGCCCGCGAGGCCGGCGACCGAGAAGGCCGCCGTCGCGTCGGCCGCCATCGCGTCCGGCGGGTCGTCGGCGTCGGCGTCGCGCACCGCCGCGGCGCGCACGGTCAGCGTGCAGCGCGCCCGCGGCAGCTCGGTCGCGGGCTCGAGCGTGAACGTCGTGCCGTCGGTGCTCGCCGCGGCGAGCGCGATCGTGGCGCCGTTCGAGCACGTGAGCGCGAAGCCGCCGTCGTCCACGGTCACCGGCTCGCTGAACGTCACGGAGAGCGGGGCGTCCGTCGCGACGCCGGAGGCGTCGTCCGCGGGCGAGGTGGCGAGCACGGCGGGCGCCGCGTCGCCCGGGGCGCCGCACGGGCCCTCGCCGTTGGTCGCGCCCGGCGTGGCCGCTGCGACCCGGAAGTCCGCGCCGTTCTCGTCCGTGTCGCAGCCGTCGGGCACGCGCGCGAGGCTCTGCCCGGCATCCGCGGAGTCCGACGGCGCGCCCTCCGCCCCCTCGGCGAAGCCCGGGACCTGGCCCTCGTAGGAGACGGCGTCGACCACCGTGCCGCCGAGGCTGACGGCGACGGCGTCGGGATCCCCGTTCTGGATGAGGTTGGTCTCCGGCGTGACGTCGAGGTCGCAGTTCGCCACGGTCGCCGCACTGGCGCAGACGACGTAGTGCTCGCCGGGCGCGAGCGCCACCGCGGGCAGGTCGAAGGTCAGGTAGGCCGCGCCGGTGCTGCCGTTGACGAGCTGGAGCGTGTACGCGTCGAGGTCCACCGCCGTGGGCGCGACGTTGCGCAGCTCCACGAACTCCGCCGTGTCCGTGCTCGGCTGGTCGTAGTCGATCTCGTTGACGACGAGCGTGCTCGAGGCAGCGCCCGCCGGCGCGGCGAGGATCAGCAGGGCGAGGACGGCGAGGATCGGGGGGAATCGGCGCATGCCCGGCACCCTAACCAGGTCTGCGCCTCCGTGGTGAAGAGGTGCTCCGCGGGGCGTCCGGCCCCGCGTTCTGAGACCGAGTCCGGCGTCCGGCCGGCCGAGGCTAGAGGTCCTGGATCTCGCCGGTGATCTCGGCGACGGACGCCTTCGCGTCGCCGAACAGCATCGCCGTCTTCTCGTCGTAGAACAGCGGGTTGTCGATGCCGGCGAAGCCCGAGGCCATCGAGCGCTTGAGCACGACGATCGAGCTCGCCTTGTCGACGTCGAGGATCGGCATCCCGTAGATCGGCGAGTCCGGGACGTTGCGCGCCGCCGGGTTGGTGACGTCGTTCGCGCCGATGATCAGCGCGACGTCGGTGCGGGCGAACTCGCCGTTGATGTCGTCCATCTCGCGCAGCTTGTCGTACGGCACGTCGGCCTCGGCCAGCAGCACGTTCATGTGGCCCGGCATGCGGCCGGCCACCGGATGGATCGCATACAGGACCTCGACGTCGCGGCGCTCGAGCTCGGCGGCGAGGTCCGCCACGGCCCGCTGCGCCTGGGCGACCGCCATGCCGTAGCCGGGGACGACGACCACGAGCCGCGCGTAGGACAGCTGGATCGCGACGTCGGCCGCGCTGGTCGAGCGCGCGGTGCGGTCGACGCCGTCGTCGCTCGCGGCGATCGTGCCGCCGGCGGCGCCGAAGCCGCCGAAGAACACGTTGCCGACCGAGCGGTTCATCGCGTCGGCCATCTGCTTGGTGAGGATCGAGCCGGACGCGCCGACGAGCATGCCGGCCACGATCAGCGCCGTGTTGTCGAGCGCGACGCCCGCGGCGGCGGCGCTGAGGCCGGTGAACGCGTTCAGCGTCGAGATCACGACCGGCATGTCGGCGCCGCCGATCGGCAGCACCGCGGTGACCCCGAGGACCCCGGCGGCGACGAGCAGCAGCCAGAACAGGATCTCCGCGTCGGCGCCGGCGACGATGATCACGCCGATCGCCAGCACGACGACGGCCAGTCCGATGTTGAGCAGCGTGAGCGGGCGGGCGGGGAACCGCCGCTTCGCCCACGCCAGCTCCTGCAGCTTCGAGAACGCGACGTTCGAGCCCCAGAACGAGATCGAGCCGATGATCGCCGCGAACACGATCGGAACCAGCTCCTCGAGCGGGATGTCCGTGCTCTCGCGGAACTCGACGAGCGAGATCAAGGCCACCGCGCCGCCGCCGACGCCGTTGAACAGCGCCACCATCTGCGGCATCGCGGTCATCTTCACGCTGCGCGCGGAGGGGACGCCGATCGCGGTGCCGATCGCCACGCCGACGACGATCAGGACCCAGTCGCCGATCCGGGCGTCGATCAGCGTCCCGATCAGCGCGATCAGCATGCCGACGGCGGCGACCGCGTTGCCGCGGACCGCCGTCCGCGGGCCGCGCACCATGTGCAGGCCGCCGATGAACAGCGCGAAGCCGGCGATGTAGAGCAGGTTGACCCAGTCGGCGCGACTCACTGCTCGTCGCCCTCCGCCGGCTTGGGATCGGGCTTGCGGCCCTTGAACATGCCGAGCATCCGGTCGGTGACCAGGAAGCCGCCGACGACGTTGATCGTCCCGAACGCGATCGCGATCACGAGCAGCAGCTCGTTGAGGAACCCGTCGGCCGGCCCGATCACGAGGATCGCCCCGAGCAGCACGATGCCGTGGATCGCGTTCGTGGCCGACATCAGCGGCGTGTGCAGCGTGTTCGGCACCTTCGAGATCACCTCGAAGCCGACGAACGCCGCGAGCACGAGGATCGCGATCTCGGTCAGCAGGTCCATGTCCTATGCCCCCTCGGCGGCGTTCCTGGCGGCCTCGTGCACGATCTCGCCGTCGCGCGTGATGCACGCGCCGGCGATGATCTCGTCGTCGAAGTCGAGCGTGAGCGCGCCCTCCTCGCCGGTCATCAGCTCGAGCAGCGACGCGACGTTGCGGGCGTAGAGCTGCGACGCATGCTCCGCCATCGTGCTCGGCAGGTTCAGCGGCGCGGCGATCGTGACCGCCTTGTCCGTCGTGTAGGTCTCGCCGGGCTTGGTCAGCTCGCAGTTCCCGCCCGCCTCGCCCGCGAGGTCGACGATCACGCTCCCGGGCTTCATCGCGTTCGCCGCATCGGCGGTGACGAGCTTCGGCGCCGGCCGGCCGGGGACGAGCGCGGTGGTGATCACGACGTCGGAGCGGGCGATCTGCTCGGCGAGCGCCTTGCGCTGCGCCTGCTGCTCCTCCTCCGTCAGCTCGCGCGCGTAGCCGCCCGTGCCCTCCGCGTCGGCGGAGCCCTCGACCTCGAGGAACTTCGCGCCGAGCGACTGGACCTGCTCCTTGACGGCGGCCCGCACGTCGAAGGCGGTCACGACGGCGCCGAGCCGGCGCGACGTGGCGATCGCCTGCAGCCCGGCGACGCCGGCGCCGAGCACGAGCACCTGGGCCGGGGGGATCGTGCCCGCGGCGGTCATCAGCATCGGGAAGAAGCGGCCCTGCTCCTGGGCGGCGATCAGCACGGCGCGGTAGCCGGACACGGTGGCCTGGCTCGACAGCGCGTCCATCGACTGCGCGCGCGAGATGCGCGGGATCGCCTCCATCGCGAACGCGGTGGCGCCCGTCTCGGCGATCGCCTTGTTGCCCGCGCCGTTGGTGAGCGGGGCGAGGAACCCGACGAGCACCGAGTCCTTGCCGAGCGCCGACACCTCCCCTTCCAGGGGCGGCGCGACCTTGGCGACCACGTCCGCGTCCCACGCGCCGTCGCCGACGGTGGCGCCGGCCTCGCCGAACAGCTCGTCGGGGATGCCCGCCTGCGTGCCCGCGCCGGGCTCCAGCACGACCTCGTGGCCCTGCGCGACGAGCTTGCGCACGATGTCGGGCACGAGCGCGACGCGGCGCTCGCCCTCGACGTTCTCCTTGGGAACACCGATGCGCACGAGGGCGGCAACCTATAGCAACCTGTGCGGTCCGCGCCGCGCCGGGGCGATCACGGCAGCCAGGTGCGAGCGGCGATCGCCGCCGCGACGCCCGCACGCCCCGCCACCTCCGGCACCGCGGCGACGAGTCCGGCTGCGAGCGCGAGCGGCGTGACGGCGGCGGGCGCCTCCGCGGCGACGAGGGCCGGCGCCGTGCGGGGCTCGCGCGTGGCGGGCGCGGGCGTGCGCTCGGCGCGCGGCTCCACGGGCGCCGGCGCGGGCGCCGGAGCCGGGGCCGGAACCGCCTTCGGCCGCTTCGCGCGCGGCGCCGGAGCGAGCGGGAAGGCCTTGCCGGCGAGCGCGGTGAGGACCTGGCCCGTGACCCACACGGGCGTCTGCGTGCTCGTGCGCGAGTACCGCACCGCGCCGTCCGGCCCGACGAGCGAGCGCAGGTAGCCGAGCGGCGACCGCGCGCCGCCCCGCCGCTGGCGCGCCGGGTTCCGCCCGGCCGCGATCAGCCCCTGGACCGCCCAGGCGGTCGACTGCGCGTTGCTCGCGCCGCCCTGCAGCGAGTAGCCCCCGTCGGGGTTCTGCTGCCGGGCGAGCCAGCGCGCCGCGCGCCGCATCACGCGCGAGCGGCGCCTGCCCGCGACGGAGAGCGCCTGCATCGCCGCGCCGGTGTCGTCGGCGCCGGACGGGGCGCCGCGGCCGTTGAAGTTGAAGCCGCCGTCCGCGTTCGCCTGGCCCGCGATGAACGCCGCGGCCTCGCGGACCACCGGGTCGCGCGCGGTCCGCCCGGCGGCGCGCACGGCGAGGATCGCGAACGCCGTCGTGTTGACGCGGCCGGCGAAGGAGCCGTTCGCCTCCTGCTCGCCCAGCAGCTCGCCCAGGAGGTCACGGCCGCCGAGCGTGCCGGGCGGGACGCCCGCCGCGCGCAGCGCGAGCATGGTGCGCGTGCGCTCGCCGAGGTCGCCGCGCAGCCGGCCCGCGTTCGCGCGCATGTAGTCGACCAGGCTCTTGCCGCCGCGCTCCACGTCGCGTGGGTTGCGGCCCGCGGCGGCGAGCCCGAGCGCCGCCCATGCGGTGTGCATCTGGGTGGAGCCCGCGCCGGGCTCGGGGCCGAGCCCGCCGTCGGCGTTCTGGGCGTCCTCGAGGTAGCGCACCGGCGGCCGCCGGCACGGCGGCGTCGGCCCGCGGCGGGGCGAGCAGCACGAGCGCGAGCAGCGCGACGGCGGCCGTCGCGGCGGCGGGCGCCGGGCGCCAGGTGATCTCGAAGCGCATCCGGTAGCGCCGCAGGGCGCGCACGAGCGCCGGGCCGAAGGCCAGGCAGAACGCGAAGCTCCCGATCGCGTGGGCCAGGTCGAACGCCAGCGACGTGCCGAAGTAGTAGCCGAGCTTGGCGAGCGTGTGGTCGCCCGAGAACGTCACCCACAGGTGCAGGTTCATCACGGCGCCGAAGCCGAGGCTCGCCAGCGCGCACGCCGACGCCAGCGCGAAGCGGCCGAGGTCGCGGCCCGCCACATGGGCGAGCAGCGCGCCGAGCACGCCCGCGCCGCCCCAGCCGACCATCTGCCAGGGCGTCCACGGGCCCTGCCCGAAGAACAGGTTCGAGGCGAGCGCGCCGACCGCCCCGACCGCGAATCCCGGCGCGCCGCCGAGCACGTAGCCCGTGAGCAGGACGATGTCCGTCGTCGGCTTCACGCTCGGGAGCGGCGCGAACGCGATCCGCCCGAGCGCGGCCAGCGCCGCGAGCGTCGCCACGAGCGCGAGCACGCGCGCGCTCGGGTGGCTGCGCTCGTACCACGCGAAGCCGGCCGCGAGCGCGAGGCCGAGCACGAGGAACGCAGCGAGCACCCAGCTCATGCGCCCGCCCCCGCGTGCAGCGGACGGTCGTCGGCGTCCCCGTGGCTCCGCCGCCGCAGCAGGGCGGCGCCGTCCTCCGGCAGCAGCGCGGCGCCGCCCAGGATGCGGGCGGTCTGGGTGGCGAAGTACCAGCCTCCCGCCAGGACCTCGGCGGTCGGCGCGTCGGCGACCGGGCGGCCGTCGCCGAGCAGCACCGTGCGCGCGGCGAACGCGGCGGCGAACTCGGCGTCGTGGGTGGCGACGACGACGGCGCTGCCCTGCGCCGCGAGGCCCTCGAGCAGAGCGGTGAGCCGGTCCTTGTGCGCCCGGTCCATGCCGCGCGTCGGCTCGTCCAGGCAGACGACCGCCGGGCGCTCTCCGTGCAGCACGATGGCCAGCGCGAGCCGCTGGCGCTCACCCCCGGACAGGTCGCGCGGATGGCGGTCGGCGAGCCCGCCGAGTCCGGCCGCGGCCAGCGCGCCGGCGGGCAGCTCGTCCCTGACGCGGTCGCGCAGCGCGTAGTCGCCCGGGTTCTGCAGCAGCAGCGCGACGCGGCCGCCGCGCACCTTCCCGCGCGTCGGCTCCATCAGCCCGGCCGCGACGCGCAGCAGCGTCGACTTCCCGGCCCCGTTGCGCCCCATCAGCGCGACGCGCTCCCCGGGCGCGACGGCGAGGTCGACGCCGCGCAGCACCGCCGCCCCGCGCTTGTGCTCGAACCACACCGAGGAGAGCGAGAGCGCCGCCTCGGGGCGCTCGCGGCGGCGCAGCCCGAAGCCGCGGCCGGCGGCCGGCGGGGTGGGCGCCGTCACCGCGTCGGCCCCGACCGTCACGTCGTAGCCGTCGGCGGCGAGCGCGCGGCGGGCGTCCTTGACCGAGACGGGCGGCGGGGTGCGGCCGGCCAGCGCGAACAGCCGCGCCCCCGGCGTCTGCAGCTCGGGCGCGCTCGCGGCCGCCCAGGCGAGGAAGCCGCGCGGGTCGGCGTCGCAGGCGACCGCCCCGTCGCGGAGCGCGATCACGCGGTCGGCGGCGCTGAGGCAGCGCTCCAGCCGGTGCTCGGCGAGCACGACCGCCGTCCCCCACTCCTCGTTGATGCGGCGCAGGACGCCGAGCAGCTCGTCGCCCGCGACGGGGTCGAGCTGCGAGGTCGGCTCGTCGAGCAGCGCCAGCCGCGGGCGGCCGGCCAGCGCCGCGCCGAGCGCCACGCGCTGGAGCTCGCCGCCCGACAGCTCGTGCGTCGAGCGGTCGAGCAGCGGCGCGATGCCGAGCGCCAGCGCCGCCTCCTCCACCCCGCGCGCGACCGCCGCGGCGCTGAGCCCGCGGTTCTCGAGCGGGAAGGCCAGCTCCGCGCGCACGGTGCCCATCACGACCTGCGTCTCGGGGTCCTGGAAGAGCGAGCCCGCGACCGCGGCGAGCGCGGCCGGCTCGTGCGTGCGCGTGTCCAGCCCGCCGGCCACGAGCCGGCCGCCGAACTCGCCGCCGTGGAAGTGGGGCACCAGCCCGGCCGCCGCGCGCAGCAGCGTCGACTTGCCCGAGCCCGAGCCGCCGGCGACCACGACGAACTCGCCCGGCGCGATCGCCAGGTCGACGTCGCGCAGCGCGGGCGCCGGCGCGCCCGGGTAGCGGTAGGTCACCCGGTCGAGCCACAGGGCCGCGGTGCTCATGGCCCGATCCCCCGGCGGTCGGCGAACGGGAGCAGCGCGCAGAGGGCCAGCGCGGCGCAGAGCGCGAGCTGGCCCGCGTCCACCGGCGCGCTGAACGACGGGTAGGCCTCGAAGTGCTGCACGTCGCCGGCCCACGCGCCGACGCCGAGGAGCACCAGGGCGAGCGCGCTCGCGGCGAAGGCGAGGTCGTGCCGCGACCACGGGCGCGCGCCCCCGCGCGGAGCGCGCCGCGCGGCGCCGTAGCCGCGCACCTCGAGCGTCGCGGCGACGTCGACGGCGCGGTCCAGCGCGCCGCTCGCCACCGCGCGGACGATCGCCCGGCGCGGGGCCGGCTCCCCCGCGAGGCAGCGCTGCGCGTCGTGCAGCCGGCGGGCGTCGCGGGTCAGGACGGGCACGAGGCGCGTGGCCAGCGCGGCGGTCAGCGCGGAGCGGAACGAGACGCGCCGGAACGCGCGCAGCAGGTCGTCGGGGTCGACCGCGGCCGAGTGCAGCGCGAAGCAGCCGATCACGACGAGGGCGCGCAGCGCGAGCACCCCGCCGTACGCGGTCGCCTCGGCGGTCAGGTCGAGCTGCCCCAGCACGGGCACCGACCCGAGCCGCGCGATGACCGTGAGCCCGTCGCGCACGACGAGCGGGTTCACGAGCGCGATGACGAGCGCGAACGGCGCGGCGATGGCGAGCGCGACGACCACGCGGCGGCCGACGCCCGCCCAGGCCGCGGCCGCGAGGACCACCGCGAGCAGCGCGGCGAGCACGAGCGGGTGGTCGAACGAGAGGGCGACGAGCGCGAGGGCCACGCACCAGGCCGACCCGACGGCCGCCCGCGTCGCGTGCAGCGGGCTCGCGCGGGCGAGGAAGATCACGGCGTCTCCGGCGGCGGGAGGAGCGGCAGCGCGGTCGGCCGGCCGTCCTCCACCGCGATCGCGAAGCGGTTCTCGAGCGCGGTCTCCTCCAGCTGGGCGGCGGCGGCGGCGAGCCCGACCTCGTCGGTCCCGGTCACGATCCACGTCGGCGCCTCGCCGCCGAGCCGCGTCGCGGCGACCAGCCCGCCGCCGGGGCCGAGCTCGCGCTGGACGTCGCCCTCGGGGCCGAGGAGGGCGATGCGGTCGCCCGCCGCCGTCGGCTTCGCGTACACCCCCGAGGCCTTCGGTCCCTGCTCGAGCTCCCGGACCGCGGAGTCGCGGCGCAGGTCGGCCCAGCGCCCGACCTTCACGCGCAGCACGCCCTCGCCGCCGAAGCCTGCCACCGAGGAGCGCGCCGCCTGCACGCCGATCTGGTCGAGCCGGCGCGCGACCTCGTCGCACGCGTCGGCCGCCGCGTCGGCGCAGTCGAGCCGCACGGGCAGGCGCTTGCCGTCGACACCGGAGAGGAAGGGCTCGGGGAAGGCGCCGACGACGGCGCGCACGTCGGCCGAGGCGCCCCAGTCGTGATGGTCCCACCAGACCCGGTCGCCGGCCTCGAGCTCGTGCGCGGCGGCGCCGTCCTCGGCCAGGATGCCGTTGACGTAGTAGAACCAGTCGACGGGGCGCCCGTCCTCGCGGCCGCCCCCGACACCGTCGATCTCCTGCACGAAGCCGCCGCCGTAGCGCGTCTCGACATCGAAGTCGCGCTGCAGGAAGCGCATCACCGTCTCGCCGCCGGGGATCGGGTCCGCACTGCCCGTGCCGAGCTCGCGCGTCCCGAAGTCGCGCGTGACGAGCAGGCTCGCGCCGCCCTCCTTGCTCTCCCCCGCGCCCAGGCCGCAGCCGGAGACGACCGCAGCGGCGAGCACGAGGAGGGCGAGGACGGCGCGGCGCATCAGCCGACGGCGATCCTGCGCGGGAAGGACGGCACGAGGCCCGGCTTGACGGCGCCGAGCGTGGCGCGGCCCGCCGCCGGGGCGGTCACGGTCGCGACGCCGTCGGCGCCGGTCGTCGCGGTCGCGCCGCCGAGCGTGACCGTCGCGCCGGCGACCGGGACGCCCCGGCCCTGCTCGTCGTAGCCGCGGACGGTCACGGCGAGCGGCGCGCCCGGGGCGACGGCGGCGGCCGAGGACGCCTCCAGCGTGCGCTGGCAGGCGTCCGCGGCGTCCTTGACGCACCAGAACCAGAGCACCTGCTGCCCGGCGCGGATGCGCCGCCCGGTGCCGAACGGCCCGCCCGGGTCGGCCGCTCCGCTGCTGCCGGTGCGGCGGCCGACCTTGTAGACCCAGCCGTCGGCCCCGCGCGCCCGCTCGGAGCCGATCCTGCGCACGTAGAGCGAGCCGGCGTCGCGCGCGCGGCGCGAGCACGCGCCGTAGTCGTGGAGCCGGAACGAGACGCCCGTGCCGGCGAGCGCGGAGAGCGGCGTGTTGCTGCCGATCGAGCAGCGGCGGCCGGCGACCGCGGCCGTGCGCGGCTTGAGCGTGACCCGCTCGGCGGGCACGAGCACGCCGGTGCGACCGACGACCATCACGTCGACCCTGCCGCGCGCCTCCGCGGCGGCGGGCGCCGCCAGCGCGGCGCCCGCGAGGACCAGTGCCAGCGCCCGCTTCACCGGACCCGGACCACCGTCTCGGTCGCCGCGTCGTTGCCGGCCTTGTCGATCGCCACCACGCGGATGGCGTAGCGCCCCCTGGGCAGCCGCCTCGGCAGCAGGTACGACCAGTCCGCGCGGTCGCCGATCCGGAACGAACGGGAGCCCCGGCAGCGATGGCGCTCGAAGCGCTCCGAGCCGCCGTCGAACACCCAGCAGCGCTTCCCGCGCTTGCGGGCGATGCTCAGCCGGACCGACTTGAGGCCGGACGGATCGGCCGTGACCGTGCCGCTCAGCTCGCGGGGCGCCTTGCGACGGGAGAACACGGTGCCCCGCTTCAGCCCGGAGATCGACGCGACCGGGGCGGTCGTGTCGGGGACGGCCGCTGCGGGGGGCGCGCCGGTGGCGGTGGTGCCGCAGGCGCCGTCGGCGCCGGTCGTCACGCAGGTGGCCTCCGTGGCGGACCGGGTGTGCCCGGCCTTCGTCGCCTGCACGGCGACGGGACCGGAACCGGCGAGCGTGAGCTGCGCGACGCCGTCCGCCCCGGCGGTGGCCGTCGCGCCACCCGCATGCACGGTGGCGCCGGTCGCCGGCACCACCGTCGTCTCGGTGGCCGGGAAGACGGGCTGATGCAGCTCCTGCACCTTGACCGCGACCGTCGCGCCCGGCGCGGCCGTCGCGGGCACGCCGGTCAGCCGGAGCGGTGACACGGGCGTGCAGGTCGCCGCGTAGCAGTCCGGCACGAGCAGGACGCTGTCGCCCTCCTGTAGCTCCTGGCCGCAGACGCTCGTGCTCGAGTACGTGTCGTTGATCCAGAACGACCAGTAGGAGGACGTCGCGGTGTCGTGCGTCTCACCCTTGACCGCCACGAGCGTGTAGGTCGCGAACCCTGGGTCGTACGTGCCCGTCCAGTCGCCGCCCGTCGCTCGGTCGAGCGCGCCGAGCGCGCTCGTCCCGCTGCAGGTGGGCGATCCCGGCTTGCCGACCGGGGCCGGCGTCGTCGTCACCGCGGTCCGCGGGACGAGCGTGGCTGCATCTCCCTCCACCCGGACGGTGACGTTCGCCGGCGCGGCGAGCGCAGGCGCTGCGAGCGCCGCGGTGGCGACGAGTCCGGCGAGCAAGCCGGGTACCGATGTCTTCATTGAGCCAACCCCTTTTCCGCGAGGGCCTTCTTGTGGCGACGGTCGGAGGTAGGTCTCCTGGCTCCCGGGCGCGACCCGCTCGCGCCTTCCCGGGCCGCGTGGCGGTCCAGTGGCATCGTGCGGCAGGCGTCCCCGGTCACAGTGGCGGGTCCGCGCCGGATTTCCACCGGCTTCCCTGACCACCGACCCTGAACGGCCGGGATGTTACCGTGGCGAGCAGACCGTGACCGTGAATCTCACCCGCATCTACACGCGCCTCGGCGACGACGGGGAGACGCATCTCGGCGACATGAGCCGGGTGCCCAAGACGCATCCGCGGATCGAGGCCTACGGCACCGTCGACGAGCTCAACGCGCAGCTCGGCGTCGCGCTCGCCCTGCCGGCCGTGCCGGAGCGGTTCACCGCCATGCTGCGCCGGATCCAGAACGACCTGTTCGACGTCGGCGCGGACATCTCCGTCCCCCACGGCGGCGACCGGACGCGGTTGCGGCTCGCGCCCGAGCAGACGGCGTGGCTCGAGTCCGCCTGCGACGAGGTCAACGCCGAGCTCGAGCCGCTGAAGTCGTTCGTCCTGCCCGGCGGCTCGCCCGTCGCGGCGCAGCTCCACGTCTGCCGCACCGTGTGCCGCCGCGCCGAGCGGCGCACGATCGTCTGCGGCGACGACGTCAACCACGAGTGCGTGCGCTACCTCAACCGCCTGTCGGACCTCCTGTTCATCCTCGCCCGCGCGGCCAACCACGGCGACGAGCCGCTGTGGGAGCCCGGCCGCTATCGCTGACATGGAGATCACGGGCCACGGCCTCTACCGCGCCGAGCACCGGGCCCTCCGCGAGCTCTACGCGACCGCGCGCCAGCTGTGCGGGCACTGGGAGCGCCTCGCCGACCGCGTCGGCGGGCGGGCGGCCACCGCGCTGACGCACGGCGCCGGCGCCTGCAACGAGCTGCTCGAGGAGCTCGCGACGCGCTCCGAGGAGCACGGGCTGCACATCTACCCCGCCGCCCACAGCGCGGGGAGCCGCTTCGCCGGGCTGCGCAACAACGCCGGCGACCTGCTGCTCGAGCGCAACCAGGCGGTGCGCGTCGCGGTGCTCGACGTCCAGCACGTCACGACGCTGCTCGCCTACCTCGGCAACCTCGCGGCGACGCGCGGGGACGAGGCGCTCGCCGGCTTCCACCGGCGCTGGGAGGAGCGGCTGCGCGCGATCGAGGACGAGGCGCGGAGCGCGGCGATCGAGCTCGGCTGCGAGCCGGCGGCGGCGATCGTGCCCGCCGATCAGGGCGCGCTCGGCCGGGCCGGGCACCGCGTCGCGTCGGCGGTCGGCAGCGCGGGCGAGGCGATCGACGCCTCCCCCGTCGGGCGCGTGGCGCGCCGCTTCAACCGCGATTGAACGGCGCCATGGCGCTCGTCACGACGAGCGCCAGGCAGGCCGCCGCCAGCGGCAGCGCGGCGGCGCACAGCGCCGTGTGCTCCTTGGCGAAGTCGAGCGCGGCGTCCGGCCGGCTGGCCACGTAGGCGGCGAGCGCCGACGCCGCCACGACCGCGAGCCCGGCGGCGGCGCGCGACAGCCAGCGCGGGAGCGGCCCGGCGGCGGCCGCGCGCGCGTCGGTGGCCCGCAGCGCGGCGACGCCCAGCGCCGTCCATGCGAGGGCGACGAGCATCCCGCCGAGCACGTCGCTCGGGTAGTGCGAGCCGACGGCGAGGACCGCGCAGGCGACGGCTCCGGCGAAGCCGCCGCCCACGAGCACGGCGGCGGTGCGGAACCGGTCGGGGACCACGAGCACGAGGCAGACCGCGACGGCGAGCGAGCCCGTGGCGTGCCCGCTGGGCCACGCGGCGAGCGCGACGTAGGAGTCCGGCGGCGCCTCCCAGGGACGCGTGGCGGCCAGCGCCGACTTGAGCAGCTGTGAGGTCAGCGCGGCGCCGCCGAGGATCGTCAGCGCGGCGGCCGCGTGGCGCAGGCGCCCGAACGCGAGCCCCAGCGCGGCGAGCGCCGCGCCGAGCAGCGCGAACGCACGCGGGTCGACGAACTTGACCGCGTCGGAGGCCGGGCCGCCCAGGGGGCCGCTCTGCACCGCCGTGAACCAGCTCAGCGCGACCGCGTCGGCGTGCGCGCCGGCGGTCGTGCCGGTCGCGAGGACGTAGACGAGCGCGGCGGCCGCCGCGCAGGCCGCAGCGACGAGCAGGAGGATCGGCGGCCGGGAGAGCATGTGCCCAACAACGGCGGGAACGGCCCTCCCCTCACGCGAGCCGGAAGCGCACCTCCTCGACCGGCGGCGGCGCGGTCATCAGCTGCCAGCCGCGCGCGACGAGCACGTAGCACCCGTCGCGCTCGCGCAGGACCACGCGCACGCGGCCGCGCACGACCGTCGTGCCGAGCGCCACCCGGTTGAGCGGCCACCGCCCGTGCTCGCGGCCCAGCCGGGCGATCGCGCGCCGGACGTCGGCGTGGCTGACGCCGCGGCGCAGCAGCTCCCCCACGATCACGGCCTCCGCGACGTCCTCGACGCTGTAGCCGCGCGGCTCGGCGTCGGAGGCCGACGAGCGGATGTAGCCCCACCGGGCCCACTGGCCGATCGTGGTCCCGGACACGCCGGCCAGCTCGCCGACGTCGGCGGCGAGGAGGTGCCCGTGCGGCGCCGGACTCGTGGCCACCGCCGGAGGATAGGCGGCCGGTCCGTCAGCTGAGCATCTGCGCTCAAGGTTCGCGGGATCTGGCCCGATGTTCTAGCCGTGACACCTCTCGCTCGAGTCTCCGCGCCGGCCGTGGCGCTGATGGGCCGTCTTCGCTTCGCTCAGAAGTTCGCGCTCATCGCGCTGCTCTTCCTCGCCGCCCTCGCCTTCACGGGCCGCGCCTATCTGCGCAGCCAGGACGGCCAGATCGCCTTCAGCGCCAAGGAGCGCGTCGGCGTGCGCGTCGTGGCGCCCGCCGGGACGCTGCTCGGCCGGCTGGTCGCGCTGCGGACGACCGCCGTGCGCGCCGCGGGCGGGGACTCGGCCGCCGCGGATGCGCTCCCGCAGCGCGAGGCCGCGGTGGCGGAGGCCGAGGCCGCCGTGGACCGGGCCGTCGCCGCCGACGGCGAGGAGCTCGGCGTCACGGAGCGCTGGGCCGAGCTCAAGGCCGCGATCGCCGCGGCGCCGGAGTCCGGCGACGCGCCCGCCGAGCGCTCCAAGGCCTACGCGGCGCTGACCGACCAGGCCGCCGGGCTGATCGTGGAGGCCGGCAACAGCTCGAACCTGATCCTC
Source organism: uncultured Solirubrobacteraceae bacterium (assembly GCA_963827335.1). GTDB lineage: Bacteria > Actinomycetota > Thermoleophilia > Solirubrobacterales > Solirubrobacteraceae > DASQMT01. The sequence continues at coordinate 146,066 of CAWHAP010000010.1, read as the reverse complement.
GACCCCGACCTCGACTCCTACTACGTGATGGACGACGTCATCACGAAGGTGCCGGGGATGCTGACCGGGCTGGCGGCGACGTCGGACCTGCGCGTGCTCGTGGCCGGCGGCGCCGCGGAGCAGCGGATCGACCTCGCGGTGGCGCACGGCGCGCTCAAGGCCGCGGCGGACGCGGGCAGCGCCGGCCTCGGCACCGCCTACAAGGCCACGGCCGACGAGCGGCTCAAGGCCGACCTCGCGGGCGTCGACGAGGCCGCGGCGACGTCCGTGGCCGGGGTCGGCGACCGGCTCGAGGCCGTCGCCCGCGGCGGCGACGCCGCCCGCGATCCGCGGACCGATGCCGCGATCGCCGACGCCACCGAGCTGCAGGAGGCGCTCGCTCCCGCGCTCGACCGCCTGCTCGTCACGCGCCTGGACCGCCTGCGCAGCGAGAAGCGCACCGTGCTCGTCGTCGCGCTGCTTGCGCTCCTCATCGCGGCCTACCTGTTCACCGGCTTCTACCTCGCCGTCCGCCGCTCGGTCGAGCGCGTGCGACGGGCACTCGGCTCGGTCGGCGAGCACGAGGTCGCCGGCCTCGAGGATGGACTGCGGCGCGTCGCGGCCGGCTCGTTCACGCGCGCGCTGACCGCCGAGACGCCGCCGCTCGTGCGCGGCGGGCGCGACGAGCTGGGCGACATCGAGGAGGCCGTCGAGGACATCCGCGGCCGTACCGCCGCGTCGATCAGCTCCTATGAGGCCATGCGCGGCGGCACGACCGAGCTCCTGCTCGACATCGCCCGCAGCTCGCAGAGCGTGACGAGCGACTCCGGCCGCGTCGCTTCGACGACCGGCGAGGCCGAGCAGGCGATCGCCGAGATCGCCGGCGCCGCCGGCACGCTCGCCGCGGGCGCCGAGCGTCAGGTCATGGTCATCTCCGACGTGCGCCAGATGGCCGACGAGGTGCTCGAGGCGAGCCGAGCGAGCGCCGCCGCCGCCGGCGCGACGGCCGAGGCGGCGGGCGCCGCTCGCACGGTGACCGACGAGGGCGTCGAGGCCGTGCTGGAGGCCACCGCCGCCACCGCTGCGGTGCGCGCCGCCGCTGCCGAGGCAAGCTCCGTCGTGGCCACGCTGGCCGAGACATCGACCCGCATCGGCGACATCACGACGACCATCGAGGGGATCGCCGAGCAGACGAACCTGCTGGCCCTCAACGCCGCGATCGAGGCGGCGCGTGCCGGCGAGCACGGCCGTGGCTTCGCCGTCGTCGCGGCCGAGGTGCGCTCGCTCGCCGAGCAGGCGCAGGAGGCCGCGGGCGCGATCACCGGGCTCGTGTCCGCCGTACGGCACGACGCGGCCCGCGCCGCCGAGGCCGTCGCCGAGGGCGAGCGCCGGACGGAGGAGTGCGACGTGCGCGTGCAGCGTGCCCGCGAGGCGTTCGAGCACATCGGCGCCGGCGTGGACGGCGTGGCCGGGCGCGTCGAGGGGATCGCGTCGGCGGCGGCACAGGTGACCGCCGATGCGCAGCGCATCGGTGACCGGCTCGCCGAGATCATCGACGTGGCCACGGCGTCGGCGGCCACCGGCGAGCAGGTCTCCGCGGCGTCCGAGGAGACGAGCGCCTCCACGCAGGACATCGCCGCGTCCGCGCAGCAGCTCGCGGGCACCGCGCACGAGCTCGAGCGGCTCGTCGCGCGCTTCGAGCTGGCCTGACCCGGACATCCGCACCGGCGTGTCGCGCGTATCCAGTGGTGGGATGATCGTGCGCATGCCCGACGGCCGGCTCGCCGGCGCCCTCGCGGCGCTCGTCCTCGGCGTCGCCGCGTGCGGCGGCGGGGGCGGCCCGGATCGCGCCGACGTGCCGCGCACGCCGCCCGAGCCGTCCGAGACGCCGCCCGACGTGACCGTGCCCGAGGAGGCCGACCCCGAGAGCGTCCGGGTCGTCCGCGCGTGGGCGGACACGCTGCGCCGGGGCGACGTGCGCGGCGCGGCCCGCTACTTCGCCGTTCCCAGCCGCGTCTCCAACGGCACGCCGGCCATCACGCTCAAGTCGCGCGCGGCCGCGCGGTTCTTCAACCGCACCCTGCCGTGCGGGGCGGAGGTCATCGGGAGCGAGCCCGCGCCGCACGACTTCGTCTACATCACCTTCCGGCTCACCGAGCGGCCCGGCCGCGGCCGGTGCGGCGCCGGGACGGGCGGCACGGCCCGCACGGCGTTCCGCGTGCGCGACGGGCACATCACGGACTGGCTGCGGGTGCCCGACGACCAGGCCCCGCCGGGAACGCTGAGCTAGCGGCGGAAGACGCGGCGCTCGTCGTTCTGCCGCTTCTCGCCGATCGTCTGGACGATCGCGAACGCGATCAGGCCGGTGACGATCGCGGGGAAGATGACGAACCAGACCGCGACGTAGGCGATCGTCGTCTTCAGCGCTTCGCTCATGGCGAGGAGGAGCATGCCGGGATCGTACCGCCCCGGCACGGCATCCTGCTCCTCAGGCCGTCAGTGCCGGCCGGCGGCGGCGAGCCGGGCGCCGAACAGGATCAGGGCGCTCCCGGTGACCCGCTCGGTCCAGGCCTGGACGCGCGGACGGCGGAGCGCGGCGCTCGCGCGGCCCACGAGGGCGATGAGGCCGGTGAACCAGGCCAGGTAGATGGCTGCGAAGACCGCCGACAGCGCGAGGGCCGTGGGGAGCGTCGAGCCGCTGCCGGGCAGGAACTGCGGGACGAAGGTGAGGAAGAACAGGGCGACCTTCGGGTTGAGCGCGTTCGACACGAAGCCCTGCGCGAACGGCCGGCCCCCGCGCGCCTCCGGCACGGACTCGCCGGGCCGCCCGGCGGAGCGCCACATCCGCACGCCCAGATAGAGCAGGTACGCGATGCCGACGAGCTTGAGGGCGGCGTAGGCCGTGGCGGAGGTCGCAAGCAGCGCCGAGATGCCGAGCGCGGCAGCCGCCGCGTGCAGCGTCAGCCCGCTCACGCCGCCGAGCATCGTCCGCATGCCGGCCGCAGGGCCGCCGACGAGCGCATTGCGCATGATCAGCGCCTGGTCGGGGCCGGGGAGGGCGATCAGGACCAGCGACGCGATGATGAATTCGAAGAGCATGCTGGTATGTCATCACGGTCTGTCTAACATGTCAAGCGAATGACATCCTGCACATCTGTCATGTCAGGCGGGTACCGTGTGCGGCCGTGAAGGGCGCGACCTCCGGACCGGCGGCATACGAGCGGCTCCGGCGCGCGATCATGCGGCTCGAGCTGGCGCCGGGGGCAGCGGTGTCCGAAGCCCAGCTGGTCGACGGCTTCGGGTTCTCCAAGGCGGCCGTGCGGGCGGCGCTGGCGCGGTTGCGAGCCGACGAGCTCGTGGTCGCCGAGCCCCGTCGCGGGCACGTGATCGCGCCGCTGACCATGCGCGACGTGCTCGAGATCTACGACCTGCGGCTCCGGCTCGAGCCGCCGGCGACCGAGGCGGCCGCAGGCCGGATCGAGCCCGGCGAGCTGGCGCGGCTGCAGGCGCTCGCCGAGCCTCCGGTGGACTTCGGCGACGCCGGGTCGCTCGAGCGCTTCCTGTCGGCCAACCGCACCATCCACCTCGCGATCGCCGAGGCCGCGGGCAACCGCCGGACGGCCCGGATCCTCGAGCGACTGCTCGACGACAGCGAGCGAGCGCGGCTCGTCGCGCTGCGCGCCGGGGCGGCGAGCGGCGGCGTCCGGGCCCGCCAGGAGCTCCATCGCGTCCTCACCGCGCTCGAGGCGGGGGAAGGCCCGCGCGCCGCCGAGCTCATGTCCGCGGCGATCCGGGCGTTCCGCGACGAGCTGGTCGAGTCGCTCCAGCGCGCTGCGCTCGACATGCCCCTCACGGGGCCCGCGGCCGCGGGCCGATGAGGTATCCGCTAGCGATGTACTTCGACGACCACGGCTATCCGCACTTCCACGCTCGTCATGCCGACGGCCAGGCAAAGGTGCGCGTCGATAAATCGAGGTCATCGAAAGCACGCTCGGTCGGCGCGAGTTGCGTTTCGTGCTCGCCTGGGCGGAGCTACATCAGGACGAGCTCGTCGAGAACTGGAGTCGGGCGCGCGCGGGTGCGACACTGAAGGAGATCGACCCGCTGCAATGACTGGCCTCACGCCCGACATCACCGACGTCACCGTCATCCGACACGGACTGCTCCGCCTGACCTTCGCAGATGGCCGAGAGGGCGACGTCGATGTCCTCGACCGCATGCGCGGACCGGTTTTCGGAACGGCGCGCACGGATGAGGGCTTTCGGAGAGTCACCGTGGACGCCGAAAGCGGCACGATCGTGTGGCCGGGGGGCGCCGACCTCGCACCAGACACGCTTTACGAGCGCGTCCGCACCGGCGCTTGGCCGGGATCCGAAGTCCCAGCCTGAGAGCCCGGCTGCGACGATGATCACCGCGGCAGGCCGTCGCCGATCCTGGTGGCCGCCTGGAACGCGGTCTTCAGCGGCGACCAGCCGCGCTCGGTGTCGTGCGGCGGGTGATCGCCCGAGGCGTGCCAGTAGCGCAGCGCGTAGCGGTTCTCGCCGGCGAGCGTGCGGACGGCGCCGTGGTCGACCTCGCCGGCGTCCGCCGCGTCGTCCTGGTACCCGTACTTCTGATCGGCGAGGCTGCCCTTGTCGATCCCGGAGTCGTGCGTGACCGTGGTGTCCTCGTGCGAGCCGACGAGGCTCCAGTCGGTGCCGTCGGCCCAGTCGTCGCCGAGGCCGCTGCCGCGCTCGTGCAGGCGGTCGATGAAGCCGGAGTCGGGATCCATCTGCCGCCATTGGCGGTCGTCGTTCGCGGACGGGCTCGCGACGCCCTTGTGCGGCGTGCTGAGCGTGACGACGTTGTCGACGTCGAGCTTCGAGGGGAAGCCCTCCCAGCCCTGTGCCGAGCCGAGCAGCGCGACGCGGGTGACCAGGCCGCCCATCGAGTGGGCGACGATGTCGACCGGCCGGCCCCTGCTGGAGTACGCGCGGTCGATGTGGATCGCCAGGTCCCGGGCGATGTCCTGGATCGGCCTGTCGTTCGAGGCCTTTCCGTCGCCGAGGATCGCGTCGCAGTCCGCCGGATCGTCGCCCGCGTAGTAGCCGATCGTGGTCAGCGACGAGCGCTCGCGCCCGCCCGCGTCCTGGTAGGAGCGCAGCGCGTTCTTCCACGTGCTGCCGTTGCAGTCCTTGCCCTCCGCGGCGTCGCCGTAGCCGTGCACGAGCAGGAGCTGCGGGTCGGCGGCTGACGCGGCAGGCGCCAGCACTGCGAGCGCCAGCGCCGCGAGGGCGCCGATTCCGGCGGCCCGGGCGCGACCGGACGTGCCCGGTGTGGTCGGGACGTGCATCCCGGGACCTCCTTGGGTTGGGGGAGCATGGCGAAGCGGCGGAACCGGTCCACCCGTTCACCGGCAACGAAGCGGCGACGCGTCGAGACATTCCATCGCCGGCGACGCACCGTCAGGCGGGTGACCCGGCGGCACGACGGAATAGATCCGCGCGTGACCGGTTCACAGCACTGTGCCGCCGCATTCGCGACGGCCGAGAACGACCGAAGGAGCAGGTTCAAGTGCTGCAGAAGATCGTTGCCGCCGGGATCGCGACCCTCGCGCTCGGCATGCTCACCGCCGTTGAAGCAAGCGCCGACAACCGCGCCAGCGGCGCGCTCATGCACTCGGAGGGCGGCGAGGTCGGCCACTTCGAGTTCGACCCGGTCGGCGAGAAGGTGCGCGTCTACGACGCCCGGCCGGACAACTGGGGGATGCTGGTCGAGCTGTGGTGGGGCGGCAAGCTCCGGCGCTGGTGTTACAACACGAAGGGCGCCAGCTCCGAGCAGCCGTGCGACTTCGAGATCCGGGACGGCCAGAACATCACGTTCTACATCGCCGAGATCAGCCACGCGTGGTTCAACTGCAAGCGGCAGGGCTGCGGCAAGCGCAAGCACATGTGGGCGGGGCCGTCCGGCAACGGCTGCCAGGTCGCCCCGAAGGGCTGGCCGTGCGGCTACGGAGGCCCGACGACGACCGCGCCGGAGACGCTCGACTTCCGCGGCGAGGCGTAGCGCCTCCTCACGAGGAAAGCCTCGCATTCGCGAGGCTTTCTGAGGTACCGCTACGGGGATTCGAACCCCGGTTTCCGCCGTGAGAGGGCGGCGTCCTAGTCCCCTAGACGATAGCGGCAGGAACCGTCGAGCAGGGTAGCAACGGGCCTGCAGAACGATGCGGCTGAGAGGACTCGAACCTCCACGGGGTTGCCCCCACGGCGACCTGAACGCCGCGTGTATACCAATTTCACCACAGCCGCCGGTGAGCGCCGAAGAATAGCGTGCACGCTGATCGGCCACGGCGCGCTCCCGGCTGAGACAATCCCCGTCGTGGTGGACGACGACGGCCACGCCATCGGCTACAAGGTGCTCGCGCGCGGCACGCCCGTGCGCAGCAGCGACGGGGTGCAGGTCGGGACGGTGCGGCGCGTGCAGGACAACGCGCGCGAGCACATCTTCGACGGCATCGTGATCGACACGCCCGACGGGCGCCGCTTCGTCGACGCGCCGGAGGTCGCGCGGATCTTCGAGCGCGCGGTGATCCTGACGATCACCGCGGCGGAGGCCGAGCGGCTGCCCGAGCCGGGCTCCGCGATGGCCGAGCGCGTGAAGCACGCGAGCCCCGTCCGCCGGGCCAGGCGCATCGGCCAGTCGATGCGCGAGCGCTGGGACCGCCGCTGATGGGGTGGATCGAGCCCGTGACGCTGACCGGGCGCCACGTGATCCTGGAGCCCGCCGCCGAGCGCCACCACGCCGATCTGCTGGACGCCGGGCGCGACGAGGAGGTGTGGACCTGGCTGCCGTGGCCGCGCCCGCAGAGCGAGCACGACGTCGCGGACATGCTGGCCGGCGAGCGGCGCATCGCGCACCCGTTCGCGCAGGTCGACGCCGCGACCGGCCGCGCCGTCGGCATCACGACCTACCGCGACGTGGACGAGCGCCACCGCACGCTCGAGATCGGCGGCACCTGGATCGGCCGCCCCTGGTGGCGGTCCGCGATCAACACGGAGGCCAAGCTGCTGTTCCTCGGCCACGCCTTCGAGACGCTCGGCGCCAACCGCGTGGCGATCAAGACCGACATCCGCAACGAGCGCTCCCAGGCGGCGATCGCGCGGCTCGGCGCGGTGCGCGAGGGCGTCGTGCGCCACCAGTACGTGCGGCGCGACGGCAGCCTGCGCGACACGGTCCTCTACAGCGTCATCCCGGAGGAGTGGCCGGCCGTGCGCGCACACCTGCGGGCCCGGCTCGAGACGTACGCCGCCGCATGAGCGCCGCCGTCACGCAGCTCCAGCTGGCGCCCGTCAAGGGCATGCAGGTCGCGGCCGTGGACGCGCTCGACGTGGGCGCGCTCGGCGCGGACGGCGACCGGGCGTTCTTCGTCGTCGATCCCGAGCACGCCATGGTCGAGACCGCGCGCGCCACCGGCCTGCTCGGCGTGCTCCCGCACTGGGACGGCAGCGTGCTCACCCTGCGCTTCCCGGACGGGACCAGCGTCGCCGAGGAGGTCGTGCCGGGCGCCGCGGCGACCACGCGCAACTACGACGGCCGGGCGATCGCGGGGCGGCTCGTCGACGGCGAGCTCGCGGCCGCGGTGTCCGCTCACCTCGGCCGCCCCGTGCGGCTGCTCGCGCGCGACGCGGACGCGATGGGCCCGGGGGACCAGCCGCTGTCGCTCGTGTCCGAGGCGACCGTCGCGGCGCTGGCCCCCGCGCTCGGCGGCGCCGTGCCCGACGCGCGCCGCTTCCGCATGAACGTCACGATCGGCGGCGTCGAGCCGTGGCAGGAGCACGCGTGGGCCGGCCGCGAGCTCGCGGTCGGCGGGGCGCGCGTGCGCGGCGTCGAGCCGGTGCCGCGCTGTGTCGTGACGACGCTCGACCCCGCGAGCGGGAGGCGCGACGTGCCCGTCCTCAAGGCGCTCGTCGAGCTGCGCGGCAAGGCCGGCGTGCACCTCGGGCTGTGGTGCGAGGTGACGTCGCCGGGGCGCATCGCCCTCGGCGACCCCGTCGCGCCGGCCTAGCCTCGATCCACCGATCATCGTGGATGCATCCCCGTCGTGGGCGTGATCCACGGCGGGGAGGCGCCGCGAGAATCGGTGGATCGAGGCTTGACGGCTTCGAACACGGCGCGCACGGAGGCCCGCGGCGCGGTCACGCGCAGCCCGGCTCCACGCGCGGCTCGTATCGTGGCGAGGCGCATGCGCCTGTACCTCGAGATCCTCAGGACCCCGACCGTGGCGCGGCTGTTCGCGGCCTCGCTGCTCGCGCGGCTGCCGATGGGCATCAACGGGCTCGCGATCGTGCTGCTCGTGCAGGCCGAGACGGGGTCGTTCGGCGCCGCCGGCGCGGCCTCCGGCGCGCTCGCGCTGGGCAGCGGGCTGGGCGCGCCGCTCACGGCGCGCCTGATCGACGCGCACGGCCCGCGCGCGCTGCTCTCGCTCTCGGCCGGCTGCGGCGCGGGGCTGATCGCCGTGATCGCGCTCGCCCGCGCCGGAGCGCCGACGCCCGCGGTCGTCGCCGCCGCGTTCGCCGGCGGCGCGGCGTTCCCGCCCACCCAGTCGGTGCTGCGCGTGCAGTACCCGCGGCTGTTCGGCCACAAGGCCGGCCTCATGCAGGGGGCCTTCGCGCTCGACTCCGTGCTGACCGAGACGATCTTCACGGCGGGCCCGCTGCTGACGGCGCTCGTCGTCGTGGTGGCCGACCCGGCGGCCGCGCTGCTGGTCTCCGTCGCGGCGCTCGCCCTCGGCACCACCGCGCTCGTGCTCGCGCTCCCGCCCTGGGAGCGCGACGCCGACCACGCCGAGCGCACGCGGTTCGGCGCGCTCGCCGTGCCGGGGATCCGCACGCTCGTGGCGTCGATGCTGCCCGTGGGCTTCGCGTTCGGCGCGCTGGAGGTGGCGCTGCCCGCGTTCGCGCACGACGAGGGACGGCCCGAGCTCGCCGGCGTGCTCGTCGCCCTGTGGGCGTTCGGGAGCGTGACCGGCGGGCTGATCTACGGCGCGCGCACGCGGCGCGGGACGCTCGCGGCCGTCCACCTGCGCGTCGCCGTGCTGCTGCCGTTCTCGTTCCTGCCGCTGACGCTCGCGGGCTCGCCCGCGGCGATGGCGGTGCTCGTGCTGCCCGCGGGCATGCTGATCGCGCCGCTCATCGCGAGCCGCAACGAGATCGCCGGCCTGGTCGCCCCCGCCGGAGCGCGCACCGAGGCCTACACCTGGCCGCTGACCGCGCTCGTCGCGGGGATCGCGCTCGGAGCGGCGGCCGCCGGGGCGATCTCCGACGCGGCGAGCTGGCAGGTCGCCGTGCTCGTGGCGGCGGGGGCCGCCGCAATGGGCGCCGCCGTCTCCGCCGGCCGCCGCGGGACGCTGGCCGCCGCCGGGTGACCGCCGCCGCGCCCCCGCGCCGCGCCGCGGAGATGGCGCCGTTCCTCGTGGCCGCCGCCGCGATGTTCGCCGTCATGTACTCGACGCAGGCGATCCTGCCCGACATCGCCGGCGAGTTCGGCGTCTCGCCCTCCCAGGCCGGCCTGAGCGTGTCGGTGGTGATCGGGGCGCTGGCGCTCGGGTCGTGGTTCTGGGGGCCGCTGTCGGACCGCATCGGCCGCCGCGCGTCGCTCGTCCTCGCGAGCGGGGCGATCGTCGTGCCCACGCTGCTCGTCGCGCTGGCGCCGAGCTTCGAGGTGCTGCTCGTGCTGCGCGCCGCGCAGGGGCTGTGCATGCCCGGGCTGATCACCGTCGGCGTCCCGTACGTCACCGAGGCGTTCGCGCCCTCGCTCGGCTCGCGCGCCATGGGCTACTACATCTCGGCCCTCGTGGCGGGCGGGCTGGTCGGGCGGGTCGGCGTCGCGCTCGTCACCGCCTGGGTGGACTGGCGCGTCGCGCTCGGGCTGCTCACGCTGCTGCCGCTCGCCTCGACGCTCCTGATGCGGCGCCGGCTGCCGGCCGAGCCCGAGGGGCTGCGCCGCACGACGCCGCTCTCCCTGCGCCAGGCGCTGCACGTGCTGCGCACGCCGCGGCTCGTCGCGGCCACGCTGGCGGGCAGCGCGCTGTTCTTCTCGTTCCTCGGCGCGTTCTCCTACATCGACTTCCGCCTCGAGCGGCCGCCGTTCTCACTGGCGCCCTCGGCCACCGCGCTCGTCTTCCTCGTGTGGGTCATGGGCGCGTCCGGCCCGCTGGCCGGGCGGATCGCGGACCGGCGCGGGTGGCACGCCGTCGCGCTCGGCGGGCTGGCCATCGCCGCCGCCGGCGTGACGCTGTCGCTGGCCGACTCGCTGCCGCTGGTGATCGCCGGGCTGGCCATGATCACGCTGGGCAACTTCTCCGGCGTGACCGGGGCGCAGCTCGGGGTGGCCGGCTCGACCGAGCAGGACCGCGGGCTCGCGAGCGCGCTCTACTTCAGCCTGTACTACCTGGCGGGCGCGCTGGGCGGCTATCTGCCCGGGCTGGCTTTCGAGCGCTGGGAGTGGCCCGGCGTCGTGGGATCCGCGCTCGCGCTGTACGCCGTCGGGGCGGTGGCCATCGTCACGCTCGGGCGTCAGGCGCGCTGAAGCACGCGCCCACCGGGCGGCGCGACGATCCGGCCGTCGCGCACCACCGTGCGCCCGCGCAGGATCGTCCGCACGACCCGGCCCTGGAGCGTGCGGCCGGCGAACGGGCTGAGCCGGTGGCGGTCGAGCAGGTCGTCGCGCGCGATCGTCCACGTCCCGGCCGGATCGAGCAGGACGACGTCGGCGTCGGCGCCGGGCCGCAGCGAGCCCTTGGCGGGCGCGAGGCCGAAACGGCGCGCCGGACCGCGCGCGAGCAGCTCCGCGAGCCGCGCCACCGGCAGGCCGCGGCGCACGACGCCCGCGTCGTGGAGCAGCGCCAGGAGGCTCTGGGCGCCGGGGATGCCGCCCCAGGCCGCGAACAGGTCGTCGCCGCCCTTGAGGGCGGCGGGCGCCGGCGAGTGGTCGGTGGCCACGAGCGCGACGTCGTCCAGCGCCGCCCACAGCGCCTCCCGCTCCGCCGCCGGGCGCAGCGGCGGCGCGCACTTCGCCGCCGCCCCGATCCGCTCCGCGTCGCCGGCGTCGAGCACGAGGTAGTGCGGGCAGGTCTCGCACGTCGCGTCGACGCCGCGGGCGCGCGCGGCGGCCACGAGCGCGACGCCGCGGCCGGTCGACACGTGCACGACGTGCAGCGCGCAGCCCGTCTCCTCCGCGAGCGCCAGCGCGCGGCCGATCGCCTCGAGCTCGGCCACCACCGGCCGCGAGGCCAGGTAGTCGCACATCGCCGTGCGCCCCTCGGCGACGGCCCGGCGGGCGAGGGCGGACGTGATCGCGTCGTTCTCGGCGTGCACGGCGACCGGGAGCCCGAGCCGCGCGGCGCGGGCCATCCCCTCCAGCAGCGTCAGGTCGTCGGCGGCCGGGAACTCCTCGACGCCGCTCGCGGACATGAACGCCTTGAAGCCGACGACGCCGCGCGCGGCGAGCTCGTCGAGCCGGTCGGGGTCGCCCGGCACGAGCCCGCCCCAGAGCGCGACGTCGACGTGCGCGTGCCCGGCCGCCGCGCGCGCCTTGGCGTCGAAGGCGGCGCCGTCGACGGTCGGCGGGACGGCGTTGAGCGGCATGTCGATCGCGCACGTCGTGCCGCCGGCGGCGAGCGCGCGGGTGCCGCTGCCGAAGCCCTCCCAGTGCGCGCGGCCCGGGTCGTTGAGGTGCACGTGCGCGTCGACGGCGCCGGGCAGCGCGAGCAGCCCGCGGGCGTCGATCTCCTCCACCCCGCCCGGCAGCTCCGGCTCGACCGCAGCGATCGCGCCGTCCTGCACCGCGATGTCCGCGGGCCCCGCGCCCAGCACGTCGGCCCCGCGGATCACGAGGTCGGTCACGAGGATCCTGAGGCGAGGCCGCGCACGAACCGGTCGAGGACGTCGAGCGCGGCCGCGACGTCCGCGACCTCGACCGACTCGTCCGGGTGGTGGCTGATGCCGCCGGCGCAGCGGACGAAGAGCATCGCGGTGCCGGTGAGCGCGGACAGGGCGACCGCGTCGTGCCCGGCCCCGCTCGGGAGGCGGACGAGCGGCAGGCCCGCCGCCTCCACGGCCGCCGCGAGCCGGCCGGAGAGCGCGGCGTCCATCGCGACCGCCGGCGTCGCCAGCCGCTCCTCCCAGGCGACCTCGAGGCCGCGCGCGTCGGCGATCGCCCCGGCGCGCGCCCGCAGCCGCGACAGCGCCGTGCCGCGCACCGCGTCCTCGGCGTGGCGCACGTCGAGCGACGCCGTCGCCCCGCCGGGGATCACGTTCCCCGCGCCCGGCCGCACCGCGAGCTGCCCGACGGTGGCGACGAGCCCGCCGGTCGCGTTGCCCGCCGCCTCCACGGCGAGCACGAAGTCGGCGAGCCCGCAGGCCGCGTCGCGCCGGCCCGCCATCGGCACCGTCCCCGCGTGCCCCGCGCGGCCGGTGAACGTGACCTCGGCGCGCGTCGCGCCGGCGATCGCCTCCACGACGGCGACGGGCGCGTCGCGCGCCTCGAGCACCGGCCCCTGCTCGATGTGGACCTCGCAGTAGCCCAGCAGCCGCTCGCCGCGGCGCGAGGCGTCGCCGGGCCCGAACGCCGCGAGCGCGTCACGCAGCGTCACCCCGTCGGCGTCGGTGGCGTCCAGCAGCGCCGGCGCGCCCGTCCCGGCCACGGCCGCGCTGCCGAGGTACGCGGTGCCGAAGCGCAGGCCCTCCTCGTCGCTGAAGCCGAGCACGTCGACGGCGAACGGCAGCGTCACCTCCTCGGCGCGCAGCCGCGCGACGCAGGCGATGGCGGCCAGCACGCCGAGCGGCCCGTCGAACGCGCCGGCGTCGCGGACCGTGTCGAGGTGCGAGCCGAGCAGCAGCGTGCCGGCCTCCGGGTCCGAGCCCGGCAGGTGGCCGACGAGGTTGCCCGCGGCGTCGACGCTCGCCGCCATCCCGGCCTGCTCGATCCAGCCGCCCACGAGCGCGTTCGCGCGGGCCATCGCGGGGGAGCCGAACCAGCGCGTGGTCCGGCCCTCCTCGTCGCTGACCCGCGCCAGCTCGCGGCAGCGGGCGACGACCTCGGCGGCGGCCTCAGCTGCCACGGTAGGTGCTGTACCCCCCGGGCGCGACGAGCAGCGGGACGTGGTGGTGCGCCCCCGGGTCGACGACGCCGAAGCGCACGGGGACGACGTCGAGGAAGCCGGCCTCGCCGAAGTAGTCGCCGACCGCGAAGCGCAGCTCGTACTGCCCGGCCTCGAGCGTGTCGAGCAGCGGCGCGTCGGTGCGGCCGTCCGCGTTGGTCACCGCGGTCGCGAGCACGTCGCCGTCGCGCAGCAGCGTGATCGCCACGCCGGCCGCGGGGCGGCCGCGGGCGACGTCGAGCACGTGCGTCGTCAGGCTCATCGGGTGAGGGTCAGGGTGATCAGCCCCCAGGCGGGGAACGCCGCCGTGTACGCCCTGCGGTCCGCGCCCGGGTCGGACCCCGGCACGGGGTCGAACGTGTGGTTCTCCCCGGTGAAGGACACGTCCGCGAGCGACGGGAAGCGCTCCAGCAGCCGCTGCCCCATCTCGTGCACGAGGTGCTGTATCGACTCGCTCACGAACGCGTGGAACACCGCGCAGACGACGTCGCGCACCTGCGCGGCCGCGACGTACCGCGACGGGTCGCCCGCCAGCGCGTCGTCCGGGTCGGCGTAGCGCCAGTGCACGTCGAGGTGGATGAACAGCGGGCGGTCGGCGCGCTCGGGGAGCGTCGTCGCCTCGTCGCGGGCGAAGCGGGTGAACGCGGAGCCCGTCGTCTTGAGCAGCCGCAGGCCGACCTGCCCGCTGCGCTGGGCGACGAGCGCGACCGCGCCGTCGCCGGCGCGCGCGAGCTCGAGCTCGGCGGTGCCGCGGTCGCCGTCGCCGAGCGAGAAGAGGCGGTCGCTGCGCTCCTCCCCCGCGCCGACGCGCACGGGCGCGAACGGCAGCTCGCGGGCCGTCAGCCGGAGGCCCTCCATGTCCGGGTAGGTACCGAGGAAGTGACGGCCGAGCGCGTCGAGCAGCCCCTCCGGCACGGCGCCGTCGTAGTCCAGCGCGTGGCGCAGGATCACGTTCTTCATCGTGTCCGTCGCGACCACGTCGCGGTTGTCGCCCTCCGTGTAGGCGGCGAGGAAGCGCTGCCCGAGCACCTCCATGCTGACCTCGCACGCGAGCAGCCCGGTGTCGAGCGCGCGCAGCGGGGACTCGGGGATCTCCGGCAGGCCGTGCAGCGGCGCCACGCCGACGCACTGGACCGGCACCGCGAGCTTGCCGTAGCTGATCCGCGCGCCGGTCATCGCACGAGCTCGTCGAGCCGGAGGCGGGCGATCTTGGCGATCTCGGACAGGGCGGTGCGCTCCTCGGCGTCGGGGTCGGCCGCGACCCGCGCCTCGGCGGCCGCGATGATGGAGTCGGCGGTGTGCTCGCGCGCGCAGACGACGAACGGGAAGCCGAACCGCTCGCGGTAGGCGGCGGTGAGGCCCGTGATCCGCTCGTACTGCTCCGGGGTCAGCCGGTCCAGGCCGGCGGCGGCCTGCTCGCGCGTCGACTCGGGCGTGAGCTCGCCGGCGACGGCCGCCTTCCCGGCGAGGTCGGGGTGCGCGCGGATCAGCGCGAGCCGCTCCTCGTCCGGCGCCCCGTCGACGACCGCGACGAGCGCGCGGTGGAGCGCGTCCGCGCTGCCGAAGGGCCGGTCCGCCCAGGCCCGCGCGGCGATCCACGGGGAGTCCTCGAACACGCCGCCGAAGCGCGCGACGAACGCGTCGCGGTCGAGGCGGCCGGCGGTGTCGATGTCGATGCGCTGCTGCCCGATCGGGCCAGGCTATAGCCTGCGGGCGCGTGAGCGTCACCGTCATCGAGGGCTGCGCGATCGCCACGGTCGACGCCGACCGGGCCGAGTACGCGGACGGCCACCTGGTCTGCGCCGGCGGCCGGATCGCGGCGGTCGGACCCGGCCCGGCCCGCGACGTGCCGGACGGCGCGATCCGGATCGACGGGCGCGGAACGCTCGCCACGCCCGGCTTCGTCAACTGCCACCACCACCTCTACCAGCACGCCACGCGAGGGTACGCGCAGCAGGCGACGCTGTTCGAGTGGCTCGTCGCGCTCTACCCCGTGTGGCAGCACATCGACGACGCGGTCGTCGCCGCGGCGGCGCGCGCGGGGCTGGCGCAGCTCGCACGCTCGGGCTGCAGCACCACCACCGACCACCACTACATCTTCCCGCGCCACGCCGGCGACCTGCTCGCGGTCGAGATCGAGGCGGCGCGCGCGATCGGGCTGCGCTTCCACCCCTGCCGGGGCGCGATGGACCTGGGCGCGAGCGACGGCGGCCTGCCGCCCGACGGCGTCGTCGAGGACCGCGACGCGATCCTCGCCGCGAGCGCCGCGGCGATCGACCGCTTCCACGACCCGGAGCCGGGCGCCATGGTGCGCATCGCCCTCGCCCCCACCTCGCCCTTCTCCGTCACCGGCGAGCTGATGCGCGAGACGGCCGAGCTCGCCCGCGCGCGCGGCGTGCGCCTGCACACGCACCTCGCGGAGACCGACGACGAGGAGGCGTTCTGCCTCGAGCGGTTCGGCGTCCGCCCGCTGCAGTACCTCGACGACCTCGGCTGGCTCGGCGACGACGTCTGGCTCGCGCACTGCGTGCACCTCGACGGCCCGGAGACCGAGCGCATGGGAGCGACGGGCACCGGCGTCGCGCACTGCCCCACGTCCAACGGCCGGCTCGGCGCGGGGATCGCGCCCGTGCCGGCGCTGCTCGCGGCGGGCGCGCCGGTCGGGCTCGGCGTCGACGGCGCGGCGTCCAACGAGAGCGGCGAGCTGCGCGACGAGCTGCGGGCGGCGCTCGTGGTCGCGCGCGCCAAGCACGGCCCGACGGCGCTGACCGCGCGCCAGGCGCTCGAGCTGGCGACGCGCCACGGCGCGCGCTGCCTCGGCCGCGACGACGAGCTGGGGCACCTGAGCGCCGGCGCCGTGGCCGACGTCGCGCTGTGGCGGATGGACGGGGTCGGGCAAGCCGGCATCGCCGACCCCGTCGCCGCGCTCGTGCTCGGCCCGCTCCGGCCCGTCGACACGCTGCTCGTGGCCGGGGAGCTCGTCGTCGAGGAGGGCGAGCTGCGCACCGCCGATCCCGCCACCCTGGCGGCCGACCTCGCGCGCGAGAGCGCGCGCCTGGCTGAGAGGAGCCGCGCATGAAGGCCTCCCGGGGCACGCGCCGCACGTCGTTCACGCTCGTCACGCCGGCGAACCACTACCCGAGCCGGCTGCCCGCGTTCGGCGATGCGCCGGTGGTCAAGCTCGTGACGCCGCGCTTCGCGCCCTCGCGCATCGGCGAGTACCTGATCGCGCTGCCCGCCGGACGCGAGACCGGCGCGGTGGAGCCCGGCTTCGAGACGTTCCTGTACGCGCTCGGCGGGGACGCGAGCCTGCTCGTCGACGGCCACGAGCTGCGGCTCGACGCGGGCGGGTTCGCCTACCTGCCGGCGAGCGCGTCCTACCGGCTGTTCGCCGGCGAGCTGCCCGCGCGGCTGCTGCTGGTCAAGCGGCGCTACGAGCCGCATCCCGGCCTGGACGCGCCCGGGATGCTGTCCGGGCACCGGGCGGACGAGCCGTTCGCCGACACGCCCGTCCCGGGGTTCCGCCGCCGCGAGCTGATCCCGCCCGGCGACCCGGCGTTCGACCTCAACATGAGCCTGCTGGCGTTCGACGCGGGCGTCGGCCTCGACAACATCGAGGTCCACGACGAGGAGCACGGCCTCTACATGACCGCGGGCGCCGGCCTCTACTACCTCGACGGCGAGCTGCTCGAGGTCGAGGCCGGCGACTTCATCTACATGGCGCCCTACTGCCCCCAGGGCTTCACCGCCACCGGCCGCGAGCCCGCGGAGTACCTCCTCTACAAGGACACCTGGCGGGACGGGTTCTAGTCCTCGCCGTCCCGCCCGACGACGCGGAAGCGGTCGTCGAGCAGGAGCTCGACGTGGTCGCCTGAGCGGTCGCGCACCTCGACCTCGTAGAGACCGTCGTCGCGCTCGGCGGAGAGCGCGGTGCCGGGCACCTCGGCCAGCGCGGCCTTCGACAGCCGCTCGGCGTCGGCGCGCGGGATGCCGTCCTCGACGACGACCCGGCCCGGCGCGGCGGCGGGGGCATCGGCCGGGACGGTGATGACCTCGACGGGGGCGTCCTCCTCGAGGGCGCCGGAGGCGAGCACGGTGCCCGCACCGACGCCCGCCCCCGCGGCCACCACGGCGCCGACGATCAGCGCGCGCCGCATCAGTCGTCGTCCTCGCGCTCGAGGTGCTCGCGGTCCGTCACGGTGTCGCAGGCACCCGCCTTGCACGCGCGGACCTTGATGTCGACGGTCACGTTCCCGCTCGCGTCGGTCCCGCGGGCGCGCACGGTCCGGTGCCAGTCGCGCGTCCCGTCCTCGCGGTCGAATCCCCCGCGCCTGGCCTTCACGGTCACGCCGCGGTAGGTGAAGGTCACCTTGCCCGCACCCGCGGTCTCGGCCTCGAGCAGCACGCGGCCGTCGAAGCGCAGGTCGGCGTCGACGTCGACCACGCGCGGCGCGGCGGCGGCCGGCTTCGCGGTCCGTGGAGCGTCGCTGCTCGCGGTCGCGGCGAGCGGTGCGGCGGCGAGGGCGAGCCCGGCCGCGGCGGGGATGAGGAGCGTCTTCGTGTGCATGCCCGGTGTTCTACGGCGGGCACGATGAGGAGACGATGAGCGGCGTCAGGCGGGGAGCCGGAGCACGGCCTCGGTGCCGCCGCCGGGCCTCGGGTCCAGGCGCGCGGAGCCGCCGTGCGCCGTGGCCACGGCGCGGACGATCGCCAGCCCGAGCCCCGACCCGCCGCGCCCGCGCGCGGCGTCGGCCCGGCTGAAGCGCTCGAACGCGCGCCCGGCGAACTCCGGCGTGACGCCAGGCCCGCGGTCGGCGACCACGAGCTCGACCCAGCCGTCGCCCGCCCGCGCGGACAGCTCGACCGGACCGTCGCCGTGGCGCAGCGCGTTGTCGACGAGGTTGGCGAGCGCCTGCTCCAGCCGCGCCCGGTCGCCGCGCAGCGGGACCGGGTCGCCCGGCTCGACGGCGAGCGCGCGCTCCCCGTCGGCCGCGGGCCCCGCGAGCCGGGCGCGGACCGGCTCGAGCAGGCCGGCGGCGTCGAGCGGCTCGATCTGCAGCTCCAGGTGACCGGCGTCGGCCCGCGCCATCACGAGCAGGTCGTCGGCCAGCCGGCTGAGCCGCACGGCCTCGTCGAGCGCGGCGGCGATCGTGGCCCGCAGCTCCTCCGGCGAGCGCTCCCGCCGGAGCGCGACCTCGAGCTCGCCGCGCAGGATGGCCAGCGGCGTCCGCAGCTCGTGGCTCGCGTCGGCGGCGAACGCCCGCTCGGCTTCCAGCGCCTGCTCGAGCCGCCCGAGCATCGCGTTGAGCGTCCGCCCGAGCCGGTCGATCTCGTCGTCGTTGCCGGGCACGGGCAGCCGCTCCGACAGCGAGCGGTCGGAGATCTGCGCGGCGCGGCGGCGCATCCGCTCGACCGGGCGCAGCGCGGCCGAGACGGCGAGCCAGCCCGCGAGCGTCGCCCCGAGCAGCGCGAGCGGGAGGGCGATGAGCAGCACCCGGGTGAGCGCGCGGACCGCGTCCTCGCGGTCCTCCAGCGTGGCGCCGGAGATGATCGCGTAGCGCGTGCCGCCCGCGGTCACGGAGCGGGCGAGCACGCGCGCGCGGTCGTCCTCGAACGGCTCGCCCGCCGTCTCCTCCAGCGCCTCCGTGTCCAGCTCCTCGTCGCCCTCGTCGGGTGCGACCTCGACGCCGGCGAGGCGGAGCGTCACGCCGTCGGCCGCGGCCCGGCGGCCCGCTGCGTCGAGCAGCGGAGCACGCGGGAGGCCGGCGGTCGAGACGATCACCTGCTCCCCGGGGCCGATCACCTGCGTGAACGTCTCGCCGGGGTCGTCGATCCCCTCGCTGATGCCGGGGACCGGCCGGCCGCGGTCGACGATCAGGCGCGCCACGGCCGTCGCCCGCGTCTCCAGCGTCTCGTCGGTCGCGCCGGTGATCTCGTCGCGCAGGCCGGCGCGGATGGCCAGGCCGGCGACGACGAGCAGGAGCGCCATGGCGAGCGCAAAGGCGCCGGCCACCCGGAGCCGCACGCCGGGCCGGCGCAGGCGGCTCACGCCGGGTCCAGGCGGTAGCCGCGGCCGCGCACCGTCACCAGCGACTCGCGGCCGTAGGGGCGGTCGATCTTCTCCCGCAGGTAACGGACGTAGACGTCGACGACGTTCGAGCGGTTCTCGTAGGCGTGGTCCCACAGCAGCCCGAGCAGCGCGTCGCGCGTGAGCAGCTCGCCGGGGCGGCGCATGAACGCCTCGAGCATCGCGAACTCCTTCGGCGACAGCGCGAGCTCGTCGCCGCGGCACCAGGCGACGCCGGCGGCCGGGTCGAGCCGCAGGTCGCCGGCCTCGAGCACCGCGGGCCGGGCCTGCGCGCCCCGGCGCACGAGCGCGCGGAGCCGCGCCAGCAGCTCGTCGACCGCGAACGGCTTGAGCAGGTAGTCGTCGGCGCCGACGTCCAGGCCGGCGACCCGATCGGCCACCGCGTCGCGCGCGGTGAGCATCAGCACCGGCGTCCAGACGTCCTGCGCGCGCAGCTCGCGGCAGACCCCGAAGCCGTCGAGGTCGGGCAGCATCACGTCGAGCACCACGACCTCGTAGGGCGTCGACGCCGCCATCCAGACCGCGTCGCGTCCGCTCGCGGTCACGTCGACCGCCGCGCCCTCCTCGCGCAGCACCCGCTCGACCAGCGCCGCCATCCGCGGCTCGTCCTCGACGACCAGCACCCGCATCGGCTGCAGATCCTCTCAGCGCGCCGGGCGGCGCCGGAGCCAGACGACGCCCGCGACGAGCGCGAGCCCGGCGATCGCGACCACCGCGGTGCTCACCGGCCCGACGTAGCCCTCCACGCGGTCGTACTGCGCACCGAGCAGCACGCCCGCGCCGAGGAGGGCGCTGTTCCACAGGAGCGCGCCGGCCGCGGTCGCGGCGAGGAACGCGTGGAGCGGCATCTCGGCCAGCCCGGCCGGGACGGAGACGAGGCTGCGGATGCCGGGGACGAGCCGCCCGAAGAGCACGATGGCGACCGCGCGGCGGTCGAACCAGCGGTCGGCGCGGTCGATGTCACGCTCGGTGATCCGCAGCAGCGGGTGCAGGCGCAGCACCGCGCGGCGCCCGCCGACGCGTGCGATCGCGTACAGCAGGAGCGCGCCGAGCACGGCCCCGAGGGTCGAAGCCGCGAGTGCGGGTACGAACGCGAGCGTGCCCTTGGCGACCTGGAATCCGGCCAGCGGCAGGACGAGCTCTGACGGGATCGGCGGGAACACGGTCTCGATCGCCATCACGGCGGCCAGGCCCGTGTACCCGGCGCCGACGACGGCGTCCTCGATGTGTCCCTGCACGTCCGCGAGCATCCTTGCGCGGCCAGCCTGGCGGCGGGAGATGAAGGGAACATGAGAGCGCCCGGGACGGCCACCGAGGTGCGCGCCGGCGTGGCGACGTTCCTCACGATGTCCTACATCCTGTTCGTCAACCCGGCGATCCTGTCGGCGGCGGGGCTGCCGTTCGACGCGGTCGCCGTCGCCACGGCGCTGTCGGCGTGCGTGGCCACGGCGGCGATGGCGCTCGCCACGAACCTCCCGTTCGCGCTCGCCCCCGGCCTCGGCATCAATGCGATCGTGGCCTTCGACATCATCCTCGGCCGCGGGCTGCCGTGGCAGGTGGGGATGGCCGTCGTGGTGATCGAGGGCCTGCTCGCGGTCGTGCTCGTGCTCGCCGGGCTGCGCGAGGCGATCATGCACGCGGTCCCGCTCTCGCTCAAGCTCGCGATCGGCGTCGGGATCGGCCTGTTCATCACGCTGATCGGCTTCCGCGAGGGCGGCATCGTCGTCAACGACCCGGCGACGGGCATCGGCATCGCCGACCTCACGGCCGGGCCGCCGCTGATCGCGCTGGGCGGCATCGCGGTGGCGATCGTGCTGTCCGTGCGCAACGTGCCCGGCGCGATCATCCTCGGCGTCTTCGCCTCGGTCGCGCTCGGCCTGATCTTCGGCGTGCTGGAGGGGCCGGACGCCGTGGCGCGCATCCCGGACGGCAGCGACTTCTCGACGATCGGCGACGCGCTGGACCCGTCATACCTCGGCGACGCGCTCACGCTGGCGCTGATCCCGGTCATCTTCGCGCTGTTCATGACCGACTTCTTCGACACCATCGGCACCGCGGTCGGGCTCGGCCGCAGCGCCGGGCTGCTGAACGAGCGCGGCGAGGTCCCGCGGACGCGGCAGCTCCTGCTCGTCGACTCGGGCGCCGCCGCGCTGGGCGGCGCGATGGGCGCTTCGAGCGTGACGACCTACATCGAGAGCGGCGCCGGCATCGCCGAGGGCGGCCGCACCGGCCGGACCGCGCTCGTGACCGCCGCGCTCTTCGGCCTCGCCGTCTTCTTCGTGCCGCTCATCGCGCTCGTCGGGCAGGGCGTCCCGTACGGCGGCGAGGACACGTTCGTGCACCCGGGCGTCGCCGCCGCGCTCGTGCTCGTCGGCTCGCTCATGATCCGGATCGCCGGCGACATCGACTGGACGCGGCCGGAGGACGCGATCCCCGCCTTCCTCGTGATCGCCGGCATCCCGATGACGTTCTCGATCGCCGCCGGGATCGGCTTCGGCGTGCTCGGCTACGTGCTCGTCGTGATCGCCCAGGGCCGCGCACGCGCCGTGCACCCGCTGATGTGGCTCGTGGCCGCGCTGTTCGTCCTGTACTTCACGGCCGACTGGCTCAGCGCGAACGTGTTCTAGTCCGGCTTGGGCATCCCGCCGTACAGCTTGACCCAGGCCTCGTCGCGGTTGCGCCGCAGCCAGCCGACGATGTTCGGTGCGCGCTCACGCGAGAACACGTTCCAGAGGTTGGTGATGTCGTCGTCCGACTCCAGCTTCTCGCCCGCGCCCGCGTTCATCTGGTCGCGCCACTCGACGAAGAAGTCCTCGATCCCAGCCGGTACCGAGCTCACGGAATCCGGGTCGCGCATCAGCCGCCACATGAAGTCGAGCATCGGCTGGCCTCCCGGGAAGTGCTGCGACGGGTCGACGCCGTGGAAGTACGCGTCCTTGATGGACGGCGCCGTCGCGCGCCCGCGGCTCTGCTCGAAGAAGAAGCGCACGCCTTCCGCACGATCCCCCTTGTAGAGCTGCTCCTTGAGCGCCCGGAGCTGCTTGAGGCAGATCTTCGCGGCCTTGAAGATGTAGCCGTCCCACAGCTGCTTGAAGCCGGGCACCTCGAGCTTGGAGACGGCGAAGTCGGCGACGTCGAGCGCCGCCTCCATCGCGCCGATGTCGTCCACGCCGCCGGGCGTCTTGCCGAGCGCGCCGGTCATCTTGCCGATGTTCTGCGCCAGCTCGAGGACCTTCTTGACCTCGCCGACCTTGTCGGAGATCTCCTTGATCCCCTTGTTGATGTCCTCGAGCTTCTTCGCCTGCGCGATGACGTGCTTGGCGTTCTCGGCGCGCTTGCCCCACTTCGCGACCTCGCCGATGAGCTCCTCGGCCTTCCCGACCAGCTCGACGGTCTGGGAGAGGACGTCCGTGTCGACGCTCCGCACGAACTGGTGGTGGACCGTCTCGCGCAGCTCGAACAGGTCCTCGTCCGAGATCGGCTTGGCGTCGATCCACTTCGTGAGCTGCGCGACGAGCGCCTCGGCGACCTTGCGGACCGCCTTGTCCTGCTCGGCCTTGAACTCCACCCCGAACTCGGTGAGCTGCGTCGCCTCGCGCGCGGTGAGCGGCCGCATGGCGCCGCCCATCGACTCGGCCCAGGAGCGCGCCTCCTCGCCGTAGATCGCCATCCCGTCGAAGCCGGCGAGCTCGAGCCGGCGGGCCTCGGACTCGATCCGGTGGCAGGCGGAGCGCGCCTGGAGGGTCTGCGTGGCGAGGCCGAAGTCCGGGGCGTCCCACGTCGCGGCCGCCGCCGGCGGCGCGGCCGTGGCGCCCGGGCCCGGGTCGCGCGCGATCACGCCGCCCGAGGCCACGAGCGCGCCGAAGGCCTGGTTGCCCATGGCGGCCGCCATGGCGATCCGCGCGTCCCGCGGCGGCGCGGGGGCCGGTCGCGCCAGCTCCTGCTCGTCCTGCTCGCGCGCCACCACGCGCTCGCCGACCTGCTCCATCTCCGCGAGGCTAGCCACGGCGCCGCAGTCGGGCAAGGACCGGCCGGGCAGCCGATCGGGAAGGCTCAGACGGCGAGCGGCACGACGCGGGCGCCGGCGACGTCGACCAGGCCGCGGTCGGTGAGCTTGAGCTCAGGGATCACCGAGAGGGCGAGGAAGGAGAGCGACATGAACGGCGCGTCGCCCTGCACGCCCTGCTCGCGCAGCAGCGCGACGAGTTCGCCCAGGCGCGCGACGACGGCCTCGGCCGGCTCCTCGGAGAGCAGCCCCGCGACGGGCAGCGCCAGCTCCCCGGCGACCGCCCCGTCGCGCGCGACGGCGATCCCGCCGCCCAGCTCGACGAGCCGCTCCACGCAGGCCGCCATGCTCGCGTCGTCCACGCCGGCCACGACGATGTTGTGGGCGTCGTGGGCGACGGTCGAGGCGAAGGCCCCCGCGCGCAGGCCGAAGCCGCGCACGAGCCCGACGCCCACGCGGCCGGTCGCGTGGTGGCGCTCGACCACGGCGAGCTTGGCGAGGTCGCGCGCCGGGTCGGCGACGACGCGCCCGGCCGCGAGCGCCGGCTCGACCTCCCCCGCGCCGGTGATGAGCTGTCCCTCGACCAGGTCGATCACGCGCACGCGCTCCGCGGCGGGGCCGAGGTCGAGGTCGCCGGGGGCGAGCGGGGCGGCATGCACGGTGCCGCGCACCCAGTCCGGCACCGGCGGAGGGTCGAAGGCCACGGCCGCGCCGTCGCGCGCGGCCACCACGCCCTCCGCGATCACCACCGACGCGCGGAACGCGACGAGGTCGTCGAGCACCGCGAGGTCGGCGCGGAAGCCCGGCGCGACGGCGCCGAGGTCGGCGAGGCCGTGGCAGCGGGCGGGATGCAGCGTCGCCATCACGAGGGCGTCCTCGGGCGCGATCCCCTCGGCCACCGCCTGGCGGCACATCGCGTCGATGTGGCCCTCCTCGACGAGCATGTCCGGCTCGCGGTCGTCCGTGCAGAACGCGCAGTACTCCGGCCCGTGGCGGCGCACGAGCTCGAGCAGCGCGGTGAGGTTGCGCGCGTTGGACGCCTCGCGCAGCAGGACCCAGATCCCGCGCCGGCGCTTCTCGAGCGCCTCCTCCCAGGTCGTCGCCTCGTGGTCGGAGCGGATCCCCGCCGCCGCGTAGGCGTCCAGGTCGCGGCCCAGCACCCCGGGCGCGTGGCCGTCGACGTGCGGATGCAGCGCGACCTTGGCGAGCACCGCCGGGTCGCCGGCGATGACCGACGGGAAGTCCATCACCTCGGCCACGCCGAGCGCCCGGTCGCGGCGCAGGATCCCGGCCATGTCCTCCGGACCGAGCGGCCCGCGCGGAGACTCGAGCGCGCTGGCCGGCACGCAGGACGGCGCCATCACGTAGACGCGCAGGGGCAGGCCCTCGGACGCGTCGAGCAGCCAGTGCGCGCCCTCGGCGCCGAGCACGTTGGCCAGCTCGTGCGGGTCGCACACCACCGCCGTGGTCCCGCGCGCCACCACGACGCGGGCGAACTCGGCGGGCAGCAGCTTGGAGGACTCGACGTGCACGTGCGCGTCGATCAGGCCGGGGACGACGAAGCGGCCGCGCGCGTCGACCCGCTCGCCGCCCTCGTAGCGCCCGACGCCGGCGATCCGGCCGCCCGCGACCGCGACGTCGCCGTCGAGCCACTCGCGGGTGAAGGCGCAGAACACGCGGCCGCCCTCGACCACCAGGTCGGGCTCGGCGTCGCCGCGGGCGACGGCGAGCAGGCGCGCGCGGTCGCCGCTCACGCCGCGAGCCTCGCCAGCGTGCCGGCGAGCACCGCGACGCCGCGCTCGAGGTCGTCGGGGTCCGTGTGCTCGTCGGGACTGTGGCTGATGCCGCCGGCGCTCGGCACGAAGATCATCCCGATCGGCACGAGCGAGCCCATCACCATCGCGTCGTGATAGGCGCCGCTCGTCATGCGCCGGAACGGCAGCCCGGCGTCGCGCGCCGCGGCCTCGGCCGCCGCCACCACCCGCTCCTCGCACTGCACGGGGATGTCCTCGACGATCGGGTCGACCGCCAGCGTCAGCCCGCGCCGCGCGGCGATCTCCCGGACGGCGGCGAGCAGCCCTTCGACGACCTGCTCGCGGGCGGCGAGGTCGGCGTCGCGGATGTCGACGTCGAGCTCGACCTCGCCCGGCACGACGTTGATCGCGCCGGGCCGCACGCGCAGCACGCCGACCGTGCCCACCGTCGTGCCGCTCGGCGACGCGCGGGCCAGGCGCTCCAGCGCCGCGATCGCCTCCGCTGCGCCGACGAGCGCGTCGCGGCGCAGGTGCATCGGCGTGGCGCCGGCGTGCGTGGCCGAGCCGCCGAGCGTCAGGCGCAGGTCGTGCGGCGCGGCGATCGCCGTGACGACGCCGATCGACTCGCCCGCCTCCTCGAGCACGGCGCCCTGCTCGATGTGCAGCTCGACGAGCGCGTGCACGCCGTCGGGGTCGATGCGCGCCTCCTCGATCCGGTCCGGGTCGAGCCCGGCGCCGCGCAGCGCCTCGGCCATGCTCGTCCCGTCGCGGTCGCACAGCCGGTCGAGGTCGGCGCGGGCGAGGTGCCCCGCCGCCGCGCGGCTCCCGACGCATCCGGTGCCGAAGCGCGGCTCCTCCCCCGCCCAGGCCACGAGCTCGATCGAGCGGCGCGGGGCGAGGCCGGCGGCGCGCAGCCGGTGCACGGCGTCGATCGCGCCGAGCACGCCCAGGACCCCGTCGTAGCGGCCCGCGTTGAGCGTCGTGTCGACGTGCGATCCGGTCAGCACGAGGGGCTCGGCGGGCGCGCTCCCGGCCCAGCGGCCGAACAGGTTGCCGACGGCGTCGAGGCGCACCTCGAGCCCGGCGTCGCGCATCCACGCGGCGACGCGGTCCAGCGCCGCCCGGTAGGTGGGCGTGTAGACCTCGCGGGTGATCCCGCCCGCGTCCGGATCGTCGTTGTAGCCGGCCAGCTCGGCGATCGCGTCGTGCAGCCCGGGTGCGGTGCCCACGCCCGCAGCCTACTGTTGCGGGCCGTGGCGTCGCTCGAGCACCGGATCCGCCGCAACCTCGCGGCCTTCGCGCGCCGCGCGGCGCCCGACGACGGCGTGCGCCGCCGCGCCGCGGTCGCCGTCTGCGTGCTCGACGCGGCGTCTGCGCCGCGCGTGCTGATCGCCAAGCGCGTGCCGCGCGGCCTGAACGCGGGCCAGTGGGCGCTCCCGGGCGGCAAGGTCGACCCGGGCGAGGACGGCGTCACGGCGGCGCTCCGCGAGCTGCACGAGGAGGCCGGCCTGGAGCTCGCGCCCGGCGCGGTGGCGGGGCTGCTCGACGACGTGGTGACGGACTCGGGCTTCTGCATCACCCCGGTCGTGGCGCTTGCCCCGCCCGGCGCGCGCCCCGTCCGCAACCCGGCCGAGCTCGCGTCGCTGCACCAGGTCCCGCTCGCCAACCTCGAGGCGGAGCACGTGCCCCGGTGGGCGGTCGCACCGGACGGCGGGCCGCTGCTGCAGATGCCGCTGCGCCACGACATGGTCATCCACGCGCCGACGGGGGCGATCCTCCTGCAGTTCCGCGAGGTCGCGCTCCGCGGGCGCGAGCTGCGCATCGACGATCTCGCCCAGCCGGAGTGGACGCGGCGCTAGGAACGGATGCGGGCGAGCTCGGTGAACGTCCGCCCGCCGTCGTCGGAGCGGACGATGACCGCCCCGGCGAGCGCGACGTAGAGCCGGCCCTCGGCGTCGACGGTCACGGTCGTCGGCCCGCCGCCGGCGCTGCCCGCCTGCTCCCACTGCTCGCCGCCGTCGTCGGAGACCATCACGGTCCCGGCCGCGTCGACGCGGTAGAGCGGGCCGGTCTCCGACCAGGCGAGATGGGTCTCGGTCGTCAGCACGTCGCGCTGGCGCCAGCTCCCGCCGCCGTCCTGGGAGACGAAGAGGCCGTCGGCCGTGGTGATGGCGATGCGCTCGGGGCGCGCGGGATCGAGGTCGACGTCGATCGGGACCCCGGGCGGCGTGCGCTCCTCGAACGACGACCCGGCGTCCGTGCTGACGAGCACCTTCTCCTCGTCGACGGGCTGACCGGCCACGACGTCGCCGCGCACGTCGAGCGCGTGCAGATCGGCCTCCCCGAGCAGCGCGACCGGCTCCCAGGTCGCCCCGCCGTCGCCGGAGCGGATCAGGCCGAGGTACTCCGGCAGCCCGGACGCGGCGTCCTTCGGGTGGCCGGAGGCGATCAGCGCGCCCGGCCCGGTGAAGCGCAGGACGAGGTTCGGGGAGATCGCGCCGGTGGCGCCGGGCGTCGCCAGCTCGCCTTCGAACGGCTTCGCGCGCCTGGCGCCCGCCTCCAGGCGGAACGCGCCGAGCCCGGTGCCCGCGATCAGCGTGCCGTCCCCGGGGTCGACCGTCAGGGAGCCGATGAACGGCGCCGCGCCCGGCTCGCCCGCCGGCGCGACCGGCTCGGACGGCTCTGCCGACGCCGCGGGGCTCGCCGTCGCGGCCGGGGTCGCGGCGGTCGGCTCGTCGTCGCCGCCGCAGCCCGCCAGGAGCGTGAGCGCAGTGATGGCTGCAGCCGCTCGGCGCATAGGCGGGGGACGGTAGCGGTTGCGGTGACGGCGCCTTTCGCGCTGCGCCGCGATGCCGCACGGACACCCGCATCGAGGGAGGGTCAGGGGAAGCGGCGCTCCCTCGGGCCACCCCAGCGTCGTCGTGCCCCTCGGCGATCGGCCCGCGTACGACGTTGTGCGCCGATCGCCCGCAGAACGTCGCGTCCCGCGGACGGACGGCGCTGAACTCGACGTTGTGCGGGCTCCAGGCGCACAACGTCGAGCACGACCGCGGGCCCGCGCCGATCTCGACGTTGGAGGGCCCGAAGGAACGCCGCTCCCCTGACCCCCTCCCCTCGATGCGGCTGTCCGGGGCGCTGCGTGGCAAGCCACGAACCGCGCCGTCGCCACCCGCGCACCGCGCTCAGCCGCTCGGCGGCACGCCGCCGGCGCCGGCGGTCCTCGCGAGGTCCAGGAAGGCGCGCGCGGCGGGCGAGTGCCGGCGCGCCTCGCGCCAGGCCAGCGTGACGTCGCGCGCCAGCGAGGGCCGGCGCACGGCGACCATGGCGACCGGCAGGCCCTCGTGCTCGGCCTCCGACGCGGGCAGCAGCGCGACGCCGAGGCCGTGCGACACCATCGCGCGGATCCGCGCGCTCTCGGTCGACTCGAACGCCAGCGCGGGCTCGAAGCCGGCCTCGCGCGCGCCCTGCACGACGATGCGGCGCAGCGACCCGCCCTCGCCGAACACCACGAAGCGCTCCCCGCGCAGCTCGCCCATGTCGATCCGCCGGCGCCGGGCGAGGGGATGCGCGAGCGGCAGCAGGGCGACCAGCGGCTCGTCCAGGAACTGATGGAGGCGGATGTCCGGGCCGGGATCGAGCCGGTTGACCGACAGGAAGGCGAGGTCGACGGCGTCCGCGTGCAGATGCTGGAGCATCACCTCGCTCGGCTCCTCCTGGACCACGAGCTCGATCCCGGGATGCCGGTCGTGGAAGGTGGCCAGCAGGCCGGAGAGGTCGAACGGGCCGGTCGAGCGCATCGCGCCGATCACCACCCGGCCGGTCCGGACGCCGGCGAGCTCGGACAGCTCGGCCGCGGCCGCCTCGACCTCCGCGAGCGCGCGCCGCGCGCGGGCCACCAGCTGCTCCCCGGCCGCGGTCAGGGCGACGTGCCGGGTGGTGCGGTCGACGAGCGCGACGCCGACCTCGTCCTCGAGGCGCTTGACCTGCTGCGAGAGCGCGGGCTGCGCGATGTGCAGGCGCGCCGCCGCGCGCGTGAAGTGCCGCTCGTCGGCGAGCGCGACCAGGTAGCGCAGCTGGCGCAGTTCCATGTTGAACACTTATCAGAGTCAGACCAACTCCGTCTTTGACTTATCAGTGAGGGCGCGCGATCCTCCGCGCGATGTTCCAGATCAGCCGGCAGCTCTACCGCGAGCTGGCCCCGGAGCTCGACGATCCCCGCCACCGTGCGGAAGTCCTGCACGCGTGCGAGGCGACGGTGCACCGGCTCGTGACCGACCGCCACTACTTCGCGCATCCCGCCCGCACGCTGTTCGGCGAGATCCGGTGGCATTTCCCGCTCGACGCCCAGACCCGGGTCTACGCCGTGATCGAGCGGCACGTCGCCTCGACGCGCGCGCTGCTCGAGAGCGCCAACGCCGTCACCTACGAGCTGTGCGGCGTCGCGCCGCGCTGCCGGGCGACGACCCGCAAGAGCCGCGCCTGCGGGCACCCGCCCGATCCGCGCACCGGGTACTGCAGCTTCCACCGGCACCTCGCCGACGACGTCGAGTTCGCCCTGACGGCCTAGCCCGCGGCGAGCGCCTCCGCCGTCGCGGCGGCGAGCGCCGGCACGATCCCCGCGTGCTCCTGCTTGAGCAGGCAGCAGCGCAGCACCGTGACCGAGTCCGCGTCCGGCGTGACCTCGGGGTGGCGCGCGCGCAGCCAGGCGGTGGCCACGCGCAGCTTGGCGACGTGCCAGCCGTCCGCGGCGAGGGCGTCGAACGCCGCCTCGGACGCAGCGCTCGCGGCCGCCGCGGACGCGCCGGCCTTGAAGGCGCAGACGATGTCGACGTCGGGGTCGACGACGACCGTCGTCCGGTCGTCCGCGCCGAGCGCGGCGGCGAACGCCTGCGCCGCCCCGCGCGCGGCCGCCAGGTGGCGGCCGAGCCCGGCACGCGTCAGGGGCAGCGCCCGCAGCGTCGTCCACAGCGCGGCCGCGCCGGCGCCCGCGCGCGAGCACTCGAGGCTGATCTCGCCCAGATGCAGCTCGCCCGACGTGAAGTACGTGTAGGGCGAGTCGTGCGCGTAGAGCCGGCCGACGGACGGGTCCGCGAAGAGCACGCAGCCGCAGCCGTACGGCTGGAGCCCGTGCTTGTGGGGATCGATCACGACCGAGTCGGCGCGCGCGATCGCGGCGAACGGGGCGGCGGCGACCCCCGGCTCCTCCCCGTCGGCGACGAGGCTGAAGAAGCCGCCGTACGCGGCGTCGACGTGCAGCCGCGCGCCGTGCTCCGCGCACAGGCCGGCGATCGCGGCAACGTCGTCGACCGCGCCCAGCCCGGTCGTGCCGGGCGTCGCCACGACCGTGCCGACGTCGCCGCGGGCCAGCCGCGCCGCGAGCGCGTCGAGGTCGAGCCGGCCGCGCGGGTCCTCGGGCACCGAGTCGTGCCGCGCGCCGAGCACGCCGCACACGCGCTCGTGCGTGTAGTGCGCGTTCGCGCCCGAGACGATCGCCCGGTCCGGGTGCAGCTCGCGCGCCACCCACAGCGCCTCCAGGTTGGCGATCGTGCCGGAGGCCGTGAGGTGCCCCAGAT
Organism: uncultured Solirubrobacteraceae bacterium; assembly: GCA_963827335.1. Classification (GTDB taxonomy): domain Bacteria; phylum Actinomycetota; class Thermoleophilia; order Solirubrobacterales; family Solirubrobacteraceae; genus DASQMT01. The sequence continues at coordinate 115,528 of CAWHAP010000010.1, read as the reverse complement.
GCTGCGGCAGCCCGAACATCGCGGCCAGCTGGGCGACCGCCTCCTTCTCCAGCTCGGCGGTGGCCGGCCCGCCGTCGAGCGCGTGGTTGTTCGGGTTGAGGAGCATCGCGGTCGCGTACGCCGCCCAGGCGATCGCGGCCGGCGGCTTGAGCATCTGCCCGGCGTAGCGGGGATCGGGATACGGGTAGGTGTTGCGGAGCCGCTCCGCCAGCTCCGCGAGCGCGTCGCGCTCCGCCGCGTCGGGCTCGTGCGCGTCGGCGAGCACGGTGCCGAGCGGGAGGAGCGCCGCGGCGCGCTCGGCCAGGCGACGGGCCAAGGGCTCGGGCAGGCGGACGTCGTGCGGGCCGGTCATGGACGCGGCACGCTAGTGGGCCTTCACGCAACCTGCCACCCGGAATCGGCGGTCGCCAGGTCACGTGAAGACCCACCGCGCCCTTGACTTCGAGCGCGCTCGAAGGCCTACGGTGGAGCCATGAACACGCCGCAACACCGCATCCACTCGGGCTTCGGCGCTCGCAGCACCGCGACCGAGGTCCTCGAGGGCATCGACCTCGCCGGCCGCCTCGCGATCGTGACCGGCGGCTACTCCGGCCTCGGCCTCGAGACCACGCGGGCGCTCGCCGCCGCGGGGGCCACCGTCGTCGTCCCGTCCCGCCGCCGTGCCCACGCGGAGGAGGTCCTGTCCGGCTCGACCGCGTCGAGGTCGACGCGCTCGACCTGGGCGACCTCGGCAGCGTCCACGCCTTCGCCGACCGCTTCCTCGCGACGGACCGCGCCGTCGACATCCTGATCAACAACGCCGCGATCATGGCCTGCCCCGAGACGCGCGTCGGGCCGGGCTGGGAGGCCCAGCTCGCGACGAACCACCTCGGCCACTTCGCGCTCGCCAACCGCCTGTGGCCGGCCCTCGCCGCCGCCCGCGCGAGCGAAGCGGTGGCGAGTCCTCCAGCCGAGACAGGTGCGCGCGTCGTCGCGCTCTCCTCCCGCGGCCACAAGCGCTCGGGCATCCGCTGGGACGACCTGCAGTTCGAGCACGGCTACGACAAGTGGGCGGCCTACGGCCAGGCCAAGACCGCCAACAACCTGTTCGCCGTCCACCTCGACGCGCTCGGCCAGGACGCCGGCGTGCGGGCCTTCGCCGTGCACCCGGGCGGGATCATGACCCCGCTGCAGCGCCACATCGAACGCGCGGAGATGGTCGCCGCGGGCTGGATCGACGAGGAGGGCAACCACAGCGACCGCTTCAAGACGGTCGAGCAGGGCGCCGCGACCTCCCTCTGGGCGGCCACCTCGCCGCAGCTGATCGGCCTCGGGGGCGTCTACTGCGAGGACTGCGACATCGCCGAGCCGACGGCGCCGGGCACGCCCGAGGCCGAGCTGAGCGGGGTCGACGCGCACGCGGTCGACCCCGACGAGGCGGCGCGGCTGTGGACGGTGTCCACGCAGCTCACGGCCGTCGACGCCTTCGCGGCGGCCTAGGCGGCGGGGTCCAGCACGGCGCCGAGCACGGCGAGCGCCCGCTCGCGGTGCGCATCGAGCTCGGCCACGAGGCGGTCCGCATCGCGGGCGCGGACCGCCGCGAGGATCCGCGCGTGCGCCTCCAGGGACGCCCGCCGCTCGGCGGGCGAGTTGTAGTACATCGCCCGGTAGACCTCGGTCGAGTCCCACAGCAGCCGGATCAGGCGCAGGGCATGCGGCTGGGACGGGGCATCGAGGATCGCGAAGTGGAAGCGCCGGTTGGCCTCCAGCTCGGCCGCCACGTCGCCCGCGGCCGCCGCGCGCTCGCACGCGACGGCCTCGGCCCCGATCCGCTCCAGCGCCGCGGCGTCGAGCAGCGGGAGCGCGTGGCGCGCCGCGCGCTCCTCCAGCACGCGCCGCAGCGCGTAGATCTCCTCCAGGTCCTCGAGCCGCAGCTCGGTGACGAGGTAGCCGCGCCGCGGACGGTACGTGAGCTGGCCCTCCTGCTCGAGCGTGCGCAGCGCCTCGCGCACGGTGGCCACGCTCAAGCCGATCCGCTCCGCCAGGTCCTCCTGGTTGACGCGCTGGCCCGGCCGCAGCTCGCCGGACACGATCAGCCGGCGCAGCCAGCCGACCGCGTGCTCCTGCGCGGTGCCGAGCAGCGCCGGCCGGGCCGCGGTCACCGGAAGGCCTGGATCCCGGTCAGCGCGCCGCCGATCACGAGCGCGTGGATGTCCGCCGTGCCCTCGTAGGTCACGACCGACTCCAGGTTGTTCATGTGCCGGATCACCGGATACTCGAGCGTGACGCCGTTCGCGCCCAGCACCTGCCGCGCCATGCGGGCGACGTCGAGCGCGGCGTTGACGTTGCCGAGCTTGCCCATGCTCACGTGCTCGGGGCGCAGCGTGCCGGCGTCCTTGAGGCGGCCGAGGTGGTGCGCGAGCAGCGACGCCCGGTTGACCTCGAGCGCCATCGTCGCCAGCTTCTGCTGCTGGAGCTGGAAGGAGGCGATCGGCTTGCCGAACTGCTCGCGCTCCTTGCTGTAGTCGAGCGCCGCCTCGAAGCAGGCGCGCGCCGCGCCCACGGCGCCCCAGACGATCCCGTAGCGCGCCTCGTTCAGGCACGAGAGCGGGCCCTTCAGGCCGGCCGCCTCCGGGAGCTGCGCCGACGCGGGCAGGCGCACGTCGTCGAGCAGCAGCTCCGACGTGATCGAGGCGCGCAGCGAGAGCTTCTGGTGGATGTCCTGCGTCGTGAAGCCGGGCGTGCCGGCCGGGACGAGGAAGCCGCGGACCCCGTCCGGGGTCGTGGCCCAGACGACGGCGACGTCCGCCACCGAGCCGTTCGTGATCCACATCTTCTGGCCGTGCAGGATCCAGTCGTCGCCGTCTCGCCGGGCGCGCGTGCGCATCGACGCGGGGTCCGAGCCCGAGTCGGGCTCGGTCAGGCCGAAGCAGCCGATCGCGTCGCCGGCGGCCATCCGCGGCAGCCACTCCTGCTTCTGCTCCTCCGAGCCCCAGCGGTGGATCGCGTACATCGCGAGCGAGCCCTGGACCGACACGAGCGAGCGGACCCCGCTGTCGCCGGCCTCCAGCTCCATGCAGGCGAGCCCGTAGGCGGTGGCGCTGGCGCCGGCGCAGCCGTAGCCCTCCAGGTGCATGCCGAGCACACCGAGGCTGCCGAGCTCCTTGGCGAGCTCGAGCGGGATCCGCGCCTCCTCGAACCACTCGCCCACGTTCGGCACGACCTTGTCCTGCACGAACTGGCGGACGGTGTCGCGGATCATCCGCTCCTCGTCGTCGAGCAGGCCGTCGATGGCCAGGAAGTCGCGCGGGCGCAGGTCCGGTCGGGTGGCAGAGGCGGTCATGGGCTCCTCGTTCTCAGGATCTTCGAAGATCGTAGATCCTACCGCAGGGGCGCGGCTGGCATCATGCGCCGCATCGCGGAGCCGCTCACCATCGGCTGGGTCGGGACGGGCGTCATGGGCGCCCCGATGGCCGGCCACCTCCTCGCCGCCGGGCACGCGCTGCGCGTGTCGACGCGCACCCGCGCGCGGGCGGAGGACCTCGTGGAGCAGGGCGCGCAGTGGTGCGCCACGCCCGCCGCGGCCGCCGAGGGTGCCGACGTCGTCTGCACCATGGTCGGCTATCCCGCCGACGTGCGCGAGGTCGTGCTCGGCGACGACGGGGTGCTCGGGGCGCTGGGCGACGGCGGCCTGCTGATCGACTTCACCACCAGCTCGCCCGGGCTCGCGGAGGAGATCCACGCCGCGGCCGCCGAGCGCGGCGCCGAGGCGCTCGACGCCCCGGTCTCCGGCGGCGACGTCGGCGCCCGCAACGGGACGCTCGTGGTCATGGCGGGCGGGAGCGAGGCGGCGTTCGCCCGCGCGCAGCCCGTGTTCGACGCCGTCGGCGAGCGGATCGTGCACTGCGGCCCGCCCGGCGCGGGCCAGCACACGAAGATGATGAACCAGGTCGCGATCGCCGCAGGCATGATCGCGGTCTGCGAGGCCCTGCTCTACGCGCAGCGCGCCGGCCTGGACCTGGAGCGCGCGGTGGAGACGATCGGCGGCGGCGCCGCCGGGTCGTGGTCGCTGGCGAACTACGGGCCGCGCATCCTCAAGGGCGACCTGGAGCCGGGCTTCAAGGTCGACCACTTCGTCAAGGACCTCGGCCTCGCGCTCGAGGAGGCCCGGCGGATGCGGCTGTCGCTCCCGGGCACCGCCCTGGCCGAGCAGCTCTACGTCGCCGCCCAGGGACGCGACCTCGGGCAGAAGGGCACGCAGTCGCTGATCGCCGTCCTCGCCGGGCTGTCCGGCGAGGACTGGGCGCTCAGCGCGCCACGGTGAAGCGCCGCACGAGGGCGTCGAGCGCCTCGGCGGTCCCGGCCAGCGCCTGCGCGGACGCCGCGAGCTCCTGCGTGGAGGCGGCGGTCTCCTCGGCCGCGGCCGAGACCTGCTCGGCGGACGCGCTCGAGGACTCGGCCACGCCCGCCACCTCGGCCACGTCGGCGCCGGCGCGCCCGGTGCCGTCGGAGATCTGCTGGACTGCGGAGGCGATCTCGGCCACGCGGGCGCTGACGTCCTCGACCGCGCCGCCGATCGCCTCGAAGGCCTCGCGCGTGCGCTCGACGGTGGCGACGCTGTCGCCCGTGCGGCGGGCGCCGTCGGCGACGACGCCGACCACGCGACCGGTCTCGGCCTGGATCTGCTCGACGAGCCCCGCGATCTGACCCGCGGCGCCCTGCGACTCCTCGGCGAGCTTGCGCACCTCGTCGGCGACGACGGCGAAGCCCCTGCCCTGCTCGCCGGCGCGCGCCGCCTCGATCGCGGCGTTCAGCGCCAGCAGGTTGGTCTGGTCGGCGATCGCGGTGATCGTCTCGACGATGCCCCCGATCCGCTCGGAGCGCTCCGACAGCGCGCCGATCGCCGCGCCGACGCGCTCGGAGGACTCGGCGACCTCCTTGATCGCGGCCGTGGCCTCGGCCGACGCGGCGACGCCGTCGCGCGCCACCTGGCGCGCCTGGTCGGCGGCCGCGGCGGTGACCTGCGCGGTGTGCGCGCTGGTCTCGGCGGCCTGCGCGGCCTCGGAGACCGCGGCCCGCGTCGCGTCGACCATCCGCACCTGGCGCTCCGCGCCGGCGGCGACGTCGGACATGGCGGAGGCGATCTCGCCGACGGCGCGGCCGGCCTCCTCGGAGGTGGTGGCCATCTGCTGCGAGGCCGAGGACACGGTGCCGGCGTTGAGGGAGAGCTCCTGCAGCACGTCGCCGAGCTCCGCGCGCATCGTGTTGTAGGCGTCGATCGACGCTGCCGTGTTGTCGCGGATCTCGTTGACGGCGACGGCGACCTGGCCGATCTCGTCGGCGCCCGGCTCGGCGATGGGCTCGGTCGACGACGCGACGCCGTGCGTCAGGTCGCCGCCGGCGACGGCGCCGAGCGCGGCCGAGAGGTCGGTGGTGTCGCGCTCGCGCAGGGAGCGCAGGCGATCGAGCACCTCGGCCACGCCGCGGCCGATCCCGCGGGTGATGAGGAAGCCCGACGCCGCGGCGAACAGCAGGGCGAGCAGCGCGACGACGATGATCGTGCGCTTGCCGGAGACGGCGGCCGACGCGGCGCCCGCGGCGGCCGCCTCGCTGAACTCCTCCGACTGGGCCTCGACGTTGTGGTTGGCCTCGATGAACGCGTCGTAGGCGGGCTGGGTGACGCGTGCGCGGTGGGCGCGCGCGCCGGCCACGTCGCCGGCCCGCACCAGCGCGATCGTGGCCGCGACGGACTTGCGCACCTTCGCACCGGCGGCCTCGTCGGCCACGAGGCGGCGCGGCATGTCGAGCACGGCCAGGCGCTTGGCCTCGGCCAGCGACTCGTCGAACGCGTCGCCCTCGTTGCGCTCCCACGCGGCCGTGAGGCGCTTGCCGAGCGCGGGATCGTCACCCGAGATGATCGCCTCGGACTCGACGTCGAGCGCCTCGCGTACGGCGATCTCCATCGACATGATCTGCTCGTCGAGCATCGCGCCGACCTTGGCGTCGGCGGTGCGATCGGACAGCGAGTCCATCCGGGTGACCGCGACGGCGGAGGCGATCACGAGGAGGAGGAGGGTGAGACCGAAGGCGGAGCCGAGCTTGGCTCGCAGCGAGAGGCGCGCGAAAGGCATGGTCCGCGGGTGATCGGTGCGCGGCCTACGAGCTTGAGCGCGCCAGCCTCAGCCGGACCTGGTTCTGACCGAACGCCGCGGCGACCGCCGGGTCGAGCCCGTCGTCCGTGATCACGAGGTCCAGATCGCGCGCGGCGACGATCGACACGAGCGACGCGCGGCCGAACTTCGTCGCGTCGACCAGCGCGACGGTGCGCGCGGACGCGTCGCGCGCGGCGTTGAACACGTCGGCGAGCGACCCGCGCGACGTGGTCAGCCCCGCCTCCAGCGTGATCCCGGCCGCGGAGACGAATGCGGTGTCGAAGCGCAGGGTGCGCAGGAACTCGACCGTCCAGCGCCCGGCGACCGTGCGCGTGTGCTGGTCGAGCTCGCCCGGGCAGACGACGACGTGGAGCTGCTCGGCGCGCACCTCGGCGGCGATGATCGGCGAGTTCGTCACGAGGGTCAGCTCGTACGGCGGGTCCTCGGTGAGGCGCCGGGCGAGCGCGAGCGCGCTCGAGGACGCGTCGAGGAACACCGTCGAGCCGGGGACGATCAGCGTCGCCGCCTCCTCGGCGATGGCGTGCTTCGCGGCGGACGCGACGCCGACCCGGTGGTCCCACGCCGTGGGATGCGTGTGCTGGGCGGCCTCGGGCACGAGCGCGCGCGCACCCCCGCGCACGCGCTCCACGAGCCCCTCGCGCGCCAGCTGCTCGAGGTCGCGGTGCGCCGTCATGGCCGAGACGGCGTGGTCGCGCGCCAGCTCGGCGACGGTCGCCCCGCCGCGCGCCTGGATCTGCTCGAGGATCTGGGCGCGGCGCAGCGATGCCGGGAGGGAGGTCATCGTCGTGCGCCGCGCCGACCCTGCGCGACCCCGGAGTCCTAGAGGTGCGCGCGGAGCGTCTTGACCGACTCCTCCACGAGCCACGAGTAGAACTCCTCGGAGAGCACGCCGGAGCCGTGGTCCTCGATGAACTTCAGCTGCTCGGGCGTGAGCGAGTCGTCGGCCGCCGCCATCGCGTTCTTGTACGGGTTCGCCGGCGTGCGGTCGAGCGGAGGGACGAACTCGACGGTGATGGAGCCGTCGTAGCCGATCTCCTTGAGCGTGCCGATGATGTCGGCCCAGGGCAGCTGGCCCTGACCGACGGCCATGCGGTTGTTGTCCGCCACGTGGACGTCGAACAGCCGGTCGCCGGCGTTGCGGAACGCCTGGAGCAGGTCCGACTCCTCCTGGTTCATGTGGTAGACGTCGAGGCACACGCCGACGTCCGGGCCGACGGCCTCGGCGAGCAGGAGCGCCTGGTCGTGGCGGTTGACGAAGTTCGTCTCGAAGCGGTTGAGCGGCTCGACCGCGATCCGCACGCCCTCGGCGTCGGCGTGCTCGCGCACGGCCTTGAGGCCCGCGACGGCCCAGTCCCACTCCTCCTCGGGCGAGGCCATCGCCTGCACCTTGCCGACCTCGGAGGGGACGATGCTCATCGTGCCGGGGCCGTCCGCGTCGGCGCGCAGCTCCTTGATCATCGTGATGCACTTCTTCAGGTAGTCGACGGAGCCCGCGCGGACGGCCTCGTCGGCGTGGATGAGGTCGCGGCCGGCGAACATCAGCGAGATCGAGCCGACGCACTCGACGCCGTGCTCCTTGAGCGATTCGCGGACGGCGGCCGTGCCGGTCGCGCCGGGCGCGAGCTCGACCGAGTCGTAGGAGATCTCGATGCCGTCGTAGCCGAACTTCGCGAGGCGCCTGATCGTCGTCTCGACGGGCTCCGCGCGCATCCAGTTGTGCATCGCGACCTTCATGGGTGCATCATCCTCCTCGGATCCCTCAATAGCTAACAGAGCCTTTCAAGCCCGGCACCGGGGTGTCAAGCCAGCGCGCGCCAGGCGCGCGTGTGCACCTCGACCTCGAGCGCGGCGAACTCGCCGAGCGCGGCGGCCAGGTGCTCGGCGTAGCGCTCGTAGGTCCGCTCGCCCTTCTCGGCGGTGGAGCGGAACGGGTTGCCGATCACGCCGGACGGGGTGAACTCCTGGTGGTCGGTGGCGAACAGGAAGAACTCGTGGCCCTGGAAGGCGACGTCCGGCGCCCCGTCGTGCTTGACGAAGGAGTCGGGGATCGAGGTGGGCCGCTCCGGGATCTGCGCGACCGCGCGGTCCATGCGGACGAGCGACTCGTCGTGGGCCATCACCTGCGAGGTCTCGAGCTCGCTCGAGTGCCAGCCCGGGGTCTCCTCGGGCGGGTTCTCCATGATGTCGTCGATCAGCGCCAGGTAGCGCTCGCCGTAGAGCCGCGACATGGCCACCATCGCGCCCGTGTCGTAGCGCAGCCGGCGCAGCAGCGGCTCGATGATCTTGGCGTTCGAGCCGTGGTTGTTGACGAAGACGATCTTGTTGAAGCCGTGGTGGATCAGCGAGCGCCCGACGTCGTACCAGAGCTCGAGCAGCAGGTTCGGCCGGATCGTGATCGTGCCCGTCCCGGCGCCCGGGTCGTACATGTGCTGCGGCGAGTAGCCCATCCACACGGTCGGCGTGTAGAGCACCTGCGCCTTCGCCGCGGCCCGCTTCGTGACCTCGTCGGCCTGGATCGTGTCGGTGAGCAGGGGCAGGTGGGGCCCGTGCTGCTCGAGGCTCGCGATGGGCACCATCACGACGTCCTTCTCGTCGAGGTACGCGCGGACGTCGACCGGCGACAGCTCGCCCAGGTTGTAGGTCGGAAGCTCCATGGTCCGGAAGCTTCGCAGACCTGTCAACTCCTTACATAAGTTGACGTCAACCTTTCAAGCGTGCTCTACTTCCGTGGTCCCGATCCGGCCCGGAAAGGCTCCTGTGTCGCCCACGACTGCTCCAGCTTCCTTCATCGACCGGCTCACCGCGTCGGTGGGCACGGCGTCGACGGAGGCCGCGGAGCTCGAGCGCTGCGCGCGCGACTGGTCGTGGTCGGCGCTGTTCGCGCAGTCCGAGGGCCGCGCGTCGCTCCCGGACGTGGTCGTGCGCGCCACGAGCGACGAGGAGGTCGCGACGACGCTCCGGCTCGCCTCGGAGGCCGGCGTGCCGGTGGTGCCGCGCGGCGGCGGCTCGGGGGTCATGGGCGCGGCCGTGCCCTACGCGGGCGGCGTCGTGCTGGACGTGAGCGGGATGAACCGCGTGGTCGAGATCGACGAGCTGTCGCTGACGGCGACGGTCGAGGCGGGGCACAACGGCCGCGCCTTCGAGGAGCTGCTCAACGCGCGCGGGCTCTCGTTCCCGCACTTCCCCGCGTCGGCCGAGTGGGCGTCCGTCGGCGGCTACGTCGCCGCGCGCGGGTCCGGCGTGCTGTCGTCGCGCTACGGCAAGATCGAGGACCTGGTCGTCTCCCTGCGCGTGGTCACGCCCGCGGGCGCGATCATCGACACGGTGCCCGTGCCGCGCCACGCCGTCGGCCCGGAGCTCACGCAGCTGTTCGTCGGCTCCGAGGGCACGCTCGGCGTGATCACGCGGGTCACGGTCAAGCTGATCCCGATCCCGCGCCACCGCCGGTTCGAGGCGGTGGCGCTGCCGACGCTGCAGGCCGGCCTCGACGGCCTGCGCGAGATCCTGCAGCGCGGCGTCCGGCCGGCCGTCATCCGCTTCTACGACGCCGAGGCGAGCAGCGGCAGCCTCTCCCCCATCGTCGGCCGCCCGCTCGATGCGCCGACGGCGCTGCTCATGTTCGAGGGCGAGCGCGAGGTGGCGGACGCCGAGGCGGAGATCACGCTGCGGCGGCTCGACGAGCTGGGCGGCACGCGGCTCGAGCCCGAGCTGTGCAGCACCTGGTGGGAGCACCGCTACGACTTCTACCACCCGCCCCACTACCCGACGCTGCCCGCGATGTGGGGCACGATCGACGCGGTCGCGCCCTACGGGACGATCCTCGCCGTCTACGACGGCATCCGCGCGGCGCTGGCGCCCTACGCCGAGCACGGCCTCAAGCTGCGCACGCACTTCAGCCACTGGTACGACTGGGGCACGATGGTCTACCCCCGGTTCGTGATCCCCGACGCGTCGGGGGTCGAGGACCAGGCCGGCCTCTACAAGGCGATCTGGGGCGCCGGCGTCGAGGCGATCCTCGCGGCGGGCGGGGTGATCAACGACCACCACGGCGTCGGCGCGACGCTCGCCCCGTACCTGGAGCGCCAGTGGGGCCCCGCCTTCGGGACGCTGCGCGACATCAAGCGCGCGCTCGACCCCGCCGGGATCATGAACCCGGGCAAGCTCGGCCTCTAGAGCGGCGTCTGCTGGTGGAAGACGAGCCGCCAGTCGTCCTCGCGGCGGTAGGCGCTCGCGAGCACCGCGCGGTACTCGAGCTCGCCGCGGCGACCCGTGAACGTGTAGGTGAGCAGCGCCGCGCCGTCGCCGAGCGGCAGCGCCCGCGGGCCCTCCATGGCGAACGCGTCCCAGCCGGCGCTGGCGTCCATCGCGGCGATCGCCGCGTCGCGGTCGAGCACCTGGCCGGGCACGACGAGGATCGCGTCGGCGGCGAGCCGGGCTCGGTAGGCGTCGCCCCCGCCGGCCGCGAGCGCGCGCTCCAGCGGCAGGAGCTCCTCGAGGAGATCGGTCATCCCGACACCGTAGTCTCACGCGCCGTGGTGCTCGCCGAGCTTCCCGGCGCGACGCTCCGCCGGGCCACCGCGGCGGACGTGCCCGCGATCGTCGCGCTGCTCGCCGCCGACCAGCTCGGCGCGGCCCGCGACGGCGGCGAGGACCTCGCACCGTACGAGCGCGCCTTCGCCGCCCTCGACGCCGACCCCGCCCAGCTGCTCGCGGTCGCGGCGGCGCCGGGCGGCGCCGTCGTCGGCACGTTCCAGCTCACGATCATCCCCGGCCTGGCCCGCCGCGGCGCGACGCGGGCCCAGATCGAGGCCGTCCGCGTGCGCGCCGACCACCGCGACCGCGGGCTCGGCGCGGCGATGATGACCTGGGCGATCGGCGAGGCGCGCCGCCGCGGCTGCGCGCTCGTGCAGCTCACGACGGACAAGCGCCGCGCCGATGCCCACCGCTTCTACGCGCGGCTCGGCTTCACCGCCTCCCACGAGGGGCTCAAGCTCATGCTGTGAGCCTCAGCAGGACGACTTGTAGAGGTTGTCCTGGTTGTCGGCGAGGTTGTCCTTGGTGATCGTCGTGAACCCGGTGCCGATCTCGGGCTTGGTCTCCTCGCCCTTGATCGCGGCGACCGCCTGCTGCACGCCGAGCTTGCCGATCTCGGCCGGCTGCTGGGCGATCAGCGCCTGCACGACGCCGTCCTTGAGGTCCTGGACCTGCTTGGGCCCGGCGTCGAAGCCGACGATCTTGACGTCGCCGAGCTTGCCCGCCTCGCGCAGGCCGCTCGCGGAGCCCTCGGCGGAGAACAGGTTCGTCGCGAAGATGCCCTTGAGGTCGGGGTTCTTGGCGAGCTGGGCCTTGACGATCGCCGCGGCCTTCTCCGGCTGGTCGTTCGAGAAGTCCTGGCCCAGGTACTCGAGCCCGAGCGCCTTGGCCTCCTCCTCGAAGCCCTGCCCGCGCTGGTCGGTGGTGGAGATGCCGGGCTTGACGTTGACGACGAACACCTTCCCGCTGCCGCCCATCAGGTCCTTGAGCGCCTTCGCCGCCTCCTTGCCGCCGCCGATGTTGTCGGACGCGATCTGGGAGACCGCCATGTCCGGCTGCTCGAGGGTCGTGTCGACGAGCGCGACCTTGGTGCCCGCGTCGGCGAGCTGCTTGATCGGCGCGTACATCGCCTTCGTGTCCGTCGGCGCGATCAGCACGCCGTCGGGCTTCTTCGCCGTGACCGCGTTGACGACCGGCGTCTGCAGCGACGCGTCGAACTGGTCGGGGCCCTGGAAGTCGAGCGAGTAGCCGAGCTTCTTGGCCTCCTCCTGCGCCCCGCAGTTCATCGTGATGTAGAACTCGTCGCCCTTGACGCCGGCGATGAGCGTGAGGCTCCCGCCGCCGTCGTCGCCGCTGCTCGCCGAGCCGCCGCCGCCCTCCTCGTCGTCGCCGCACGCGCCGAGGCCGAGCGCCCCGGCCGCGAGCGCCGCGGCGAGCACCGCGAGCCGCCTCCGGCCCGATCGTGGTTGCCACTGCATGTCCCTCTCCTCCTCCTGGTGGGTGGGCGATGTCACTGCCGGTAGCGCGACCGGCGGAGCTGGTCGAGGTAGACCGCGATGATCAGGACGGCGCCCACCGCCACCTGCTGCCAGAAGGGCTGGACGCCGACGATGATGAAGCCGTTCTGCAGCACGGCCGGGATGAGGACGCCGAAGAACGTGCCGAGCATCGTCCCGACGCCGCCGAACAGGCTGGTGCCGCCGATCACGACGGCCGCGATCGCGTTGAGGTTGTCCGTCGAGTGGCCGCCGATCGTCGTGGTGCCGAAGCGGGCGAGCGACAGGAAGCCGGCGAGCCCGGCCAGCAGCCCGCACAGGCCGTAGACGGTGATGAGATGGCGGTCGACCGCGACGCCCGCGCGGCGCGTGCCCTCCGCGTTGGAGCCGATGGCGTACGTGTAGCGGCCGAAGCGCGTCACGGCGAGCGCGACGCCGAACACGAGCGCCACCGCCCAGGCGATGATCACGAGGTACGGGATCTGGTCGAGGAACCGTCCCGTGCCGATCGTGGAGATCAGCTTGAACGGGACCTCGCGCTCGTCGACGCCGCCCGTGATGAGCAGCGCCGAGCCGAGCGACATGCCCAGCGTGCCGAGCGTGACGATGAACGACGGGATCTTCGCCTTCGCGACGAGGAAGCCGTTGAGCAGCCCCCAGGCCAGGCCGGCCGCGAGTGCGACCGCGAGCCCGACGAGGATGACGCCCCAGCCGTCGTCCCCGACCTCCTTCATCGCCTTCGCCGCCACGACGCCCGCGAACACGAGCACGCCGCCGACCGACAGGTCGATGCCCGCGGTGATGATCACGTAGGTCAGGCCGGTGGCGAGCACGAGCAGCACCGCCGCGTCGGTCGCGATGTTGCGCGCGTTGGACACGTCGGAGAACTGCTCGGGCCGCAGCAGCGTGAAGACGATGATCAGCCCGATCAGGATCAGGCCGATCCACGAGCTCGAGCCCGCGATCAGGCGGCCCCACCACGGCGCGGGCGGCTCGGGCGGCTCCTCGCCGATCGCCTGCTGCTCCTCGATCGGCGCGCTCACTCCGACCCCTCCCCGGCGAACGTGCTCGCGCCGGTCATGGCGGCGACGATGTCCTCCATCGAGACCTCCTGCGGGCGCAGCCGCGCGACCCGCCGGCCCAGCCGCAGCACCTCGATCCGGTCGGCGACCTCGAACACCTCGGGCAGGTTGTGGCTGATGAGGACGACCGACAGTCCGTGCTCGCGCACGCGCTTGATCTGGTCGAGCACGTTGCGGGTCTGCACCACGCCCAGCGCGGCGGTCGGCTCGTCCATGAAGACGACCTTGCTCGCCCACGTGACCGCGCGGCTGATCGCGATGCCCTGGCGCTGGCCGCCCGACATGTTCGCCACGGGCGCGGCGACGTCCTGGATCTTCACGCCGAGGTTGCGGAACGCCTCGTCGCTGCGCCGGCGCATCTCACGCTTGTCGAGGCAGCCGAGCCTGCCGAGCAGGCCGCTGCGGGGGATCTCGCGGCCGAGGAACATGTTCGCCGCCGGGTCGAGCTCGGAGGCGAGCGAGAGGTCCTGGTAGACGGTCTCGATCCCCAGCTCGCGCGACGCGTGCGGCGTGGGGATCTGCACCTCCTGCCCGTCGAAGAGGATCTGGCCGCTGTCGGGCGGGTGCACGCCGACGAGCGTCTTCACGAGCGTGCTCTTGCCCGCGCCGTTGTCGCCGACCAGCGCGACGACCTCCTGCGGGAAGACGGTGAAGCTCGCCCCGCGGAGCGCCTGCACGCGCCCGAAGCTCTTGACGATGTCGCGGGCCTCCAGGACCGGCGCGGGTCTGGTCACGTGACCTCCTGTTCCGGTGGGCGGCAGGCGATGGCGACGACGTCGCCGTGCAGCTCCGCGGGCCCGGCGGACCACGGGACGAGCACGGCGTCGCCGCGGTGCAGCGGCAGGGGCTCCCCGGCGCCGGCCAGCTCGCCCTCGCCGTCGAGCACCACGAGCACCGCGAAGCCCTGCGCCAGGCCGGCGTCGCCGGTGAGGCGCTCGGCGCGGAAGAAGGGGTCGGCGGCGGCTGGCAGCAGCGACGCGACCGGACCCGCGGGCGCGGGTCCGCGCAGGGTGGAGGCGTCGCGGCCGTGCAGCTCGACGCAACCGAGCGCGGTGGGCCAGCCCATCCCGAGCGTCGCCTCCTCCTCGCCCGCGATCGGGAAGCCCTCGTGCTCGAGCATCACGGACATGTCCGTCGGCTCCTGCAGCTCCACGATCAGCAGCCCCTCGCCGATGGCATGCGGCAGGCCGGCCGGGACGAAGACGGCGTCGCCCGGTCCGACGGGAAGGCGGTTGAGCGCGCCCATCATCGCGTCGCGGTCCTGGTCGCGCACCCAGCCGGCGACCGTGTCGGCGTCGACGTCCTCGCGCCAGCCCGCGTGCACCGCGGTGTCGGGCCGGTCGGCGCCGACCACGACCCAGGCCTCGGTCTTGCCGAACCGCGTGCCGAGGTGCTCGGCCGCGAACGCCTGGCCGGGATGCACGTGGACGGGCAGCCGCTCGCCGGCGTCGAGCAGCTTGACGAGGAGCGCGGGATCGGGGCCGAAGCGGGCGACGTGCGCGGGGCCCAGATAGTCCTCGGGGGCGGCCGCGACGGCGTCGCGCAGGAGCGTGCCGTCGGGGAGGCGGCTGAGGCCCAGCTCGCCCTCGCCGAAGACGGACGCGGTCGAGCCGATCCACTCCTCGGGCACGCGGTCGCCCTCGAACCGGACGCCGCGCAGCGCGGTGATCGCCGGGCCCCCGCGGTAGAAGCGCGGCACCCCGTTGGGCGGCAGCAGGACGGGTTTCACGCGGGCGGCACCTCCCCCGAGCCGCGCGGCACCAGCTCGCACGGCACGGTCTCGTGACTGGGCAGCGCGGGGTCGCCGTCGATCCGCGCGTAGGCGCGGCGCGCGGCGATGCGGCCGAGCGCGGCGGCGTCGAAGCGCACGACGGTCACGGGGACGGGGAGCAGCTCCGCGAGCTCGAAGTCGTCGAAGCCCACGAGCGCGACGGGCTCGCCGCGCACGGCGCGCAGGGCGCCGACGGTCGTGCGGTTGTTCGCGCAGAAGAGCGCGGTGGGCCGGCGGTCGGGGGGCAGGGCGAGCAGCGCGCGCGTCGCGCCCTCGGGATCGCCGGCGGTCATGGCGACGAGGTCCTCGGTGAAGGCGATGCCGGCGCCGGCGAGCGCCTCGCGGTAGCCGTCCAGGCGGCGCGCCGCCGTGTAGAGCAGGCGCGACTCGCCGACGAACCCGACGCGGCGGTGGCCGTGGGCGAGCAGGTGGGCGACGGCGGCGCGGGCGCCGCCGACGTTGTCGAGCAGCACCGTGTCGGCGTCGATGCCGCCGGCCGGGCGGTCGATGAAGACCATCGGCGTGCCGCCCTGCTGCTCGCCGAGCAGGTAGCGGTGGTCGGCCCCGGCCGGGACGATCAGCAGCGCGTCGACCCAGCGGTGCAGCAGCCGCAGGACGAGCGCGCGCTCGCGGGCGGGGTCCTCCTCGCAGGAGCCGATGAGCAGGGCGTGCCCGCGATCGTGGGCCTCCTGCTCCACGGCGCCGGCGATCGCCGAGTAGAACGGGTTCGAGAGGTCCTCGATCACGAGGCCCACAGCCCCTGCCCGGCCGTTGCGCAGGCTCCAGGCGATCTCGTTGCGGCGGAAGCCGAGCCGGTCGATCGCCGCCTCGACGCGCGCGGTCATCTCCGGACGGACGCCCGGCTCCCCGTTGACGACCCGGGAGACCGTCTTGAGGCTCACCTCGGCGCTGTTCGCAACGTCACGCATCGTCGGCCGGCGCACGGGCCGTCCGCTCCTCTCTCCCAGGGCCGGCAGGCCCGCTCCGAGGCGAGGGTAGGACGGTTTGACATCGTTGTCAAGACGATTAGGCTGCGGGCATGGGCGCTTCGAGGGTCGGTGATGACAACGCTGTCGGGAAGCTGGCGGACCGCGACGGGCGGCTCGCCGTGCTCGCCCTGGACCACGGGCGTCCGCTCGTGGACCTGCTCGAAGGGCTGGGACGCGACGCGGGCGAGGACGCGCAGCGCGCGTTCAAGCGCGACGTCGTCGACACCGTCGGCCGCGACGCGAGCGCGGTGCTGCTCGACCCCGACGTCTCGGTCGAGCACGTCGTCGGGACGGGCGCGCTCGCACCGGGCGTCGGGCTGATCGTGCGGATCGAGGCCGACGACTACGACGAGGCCGACGGGCTGCGGAGGACGCTCCTCATCGAGGGCCTCGGCGCTGCGGGAGCCATGGCGCTGCGCGGCGACGCCGCGAAGGTCATGGTCTTCGTCCGCGCCGACCGCGAGGGCCTCGACGGGCATGCCGCGGCGGTGACGCGGACGGCGGTCACGGACTGCGCCGCCCATGGGATCCCGTGCGTGATCGAGGCGATGACCTACCCGCTCGGGGACGAGTCCGAGGCGGCGTTCCGCGGGCGGCGCGGCGACCTCGTGCGCGAGGCCGCCGTGCTGCTCGAGGCGTGCGGCGCGGAGCTGCTCAAGCTCGAGTACCCGGGCTCCGAGGCGGCCTGCGTGGCGGTGACCGACGCGATCGGCGTGCCGTGGGCCGTGCTCTCGGCCGGCGTGGGCCACGACGAGTTCCGGGGGCAGCTGGCGGCGTCGGTCGCCGGCGGCGCCTGCGGGTTCATCGCGGGACGGTCGCTGTGGAAGGAGGCCGTGGGGATGGACGGCGCGGAGCGGCGCGCGTTCCTCGACAGCGTCGTGCGGGGGCGGTTCGCGGAGCTGGTCGCGCTCCTGCCGTGAGGGTGGTCTGCCGTGGGGCGCGAGTGGCGGGCTGAGCGAATGTCAACGGCGGCGGATTCGGTTGCGGGCGGCGCTCCCCTGGTGCGCGAGCGGCGGCCCCGGCGCACGTCAACGGCCGGCATCGAGGGGGGCGGGTTCGGTTGCGGGCGGCGTTCCGCGGGGCGCGAGCGGCGGCCCCGGAGCACGTCAACGGCGGGCATCGAGGGGGGCGTTTCGGTTGCGAGCGGCGCTCCCGTGGTGCGCGAGCGGCGGCCCCGGCGCACGTCAACGGCCGGCATCGAGGGGGGCGGGTTCGGTTGCGGGCTGCGTTCCGCGGGGCGCGAGCGGCGGCCCCGGAGCACGTCAACGGCGGGCATCGAGGGGGGCGTTTCGGTTGCGAGCGGCGCTCCCGTGGTGCGCGAGCGGCGGCCCCGGCGCACGTCAACGGCGGGCATCGAGGGGGGCGTTTCGGTTGCGAGCGGCGCTCCCGTGGTGCGCGAGCGGCGGCCCCGGAGCACGTCAACGGCGGGCATCGAGGGGAAGGGCTGCGAGGGCTTGTGGCGAGCAAGTTGCACGCAACCCATGACATGGATGGATCAGGTGCCGATCACCGGTGATTGTCACGTCGAACCCGATAATCGGGCTCGCGGCGACAATCGCTCGCCACCGATCCAGAACCTTCCCATCAGTGCTGGTGTTGACGTGCGCCGGGGCCGCCGCTCGCACCGGACGGGTCGCGAGCGGCGGCCCCGGCGTACGTCAATGGCGGGCATCGAGGGGAAGGGACCGGGAGGGGGCGGCGGATCTCGCCGCGCGTGACGTCTCCGCCATATCCACGCCCCCAACGTCGCACGGGTCCCCGTCAACGTCTCGCGTGTGACGTTTGGGTCCTATATCCCCCTCAACGTCACATCACCCGCTCCTAGGCGCCGCCGTGTGACATTGGGGACACCACCCCGCCGTTGACGTGCGCCACCGCCGCACTCGCCTTCCATTCGGCGCGAGCGGCGGCCCTGGCGAACGTCAACGGCCGCCAATGAGGGGAGGTGCGGTCGGGATGGCCTGCCGACAACGTCGTACACGAGTCGCCGTTGCGAGCGGTTACGACGTTGGGGGTGCTATGGGACCCGAACGTCGTAACCGATCCTCACCATCGAACGATTACGACGTTGGGCACACCCCGACCGGACCCGCCCCCTCGATGCCGGCCGTTGACGTGCGCCGGGGCCGCCGCTCGCGCATCGATAGAGCGCCCCCCACAACCGGACCCGCCCCCTCGATGCCCGCCGTTGACGTGCGCCGGGGGCCGCCGCTCGCGCACCAGAGGAACGCCGCCCGCAACCGAACCCGGCCCCCCCTCGATGCCCGCCGTTGACGTGCGCCAGGGCCGCCGCTCGCGCATCGACAGAGCGCCCCCCACAACCGGACCCGCCCCCTCGATGCCCGCCGTTGACGTGCGCCAGGGCCGCCGCTCGCGCATCGACAGAGCGCCCCCCACAACCGGACCCGCCCCCTCGATGCCCGCCGTTGACGTGCGCCGGGGCCGCCGCTCGCGCATCGACAGAGCGCCCCCCGCAACCGGACCCGCCCCCTCGATGCCCGCCGTTGACGTGCGCCGGGGCCGCCGCTCGCGTAACAAACCGCGCACGCTCACTCCAGCGGCGCCGCCACCCCCGCCGCCCGCCCGCCCGTGAGCGCCGCGCCGCGCGCGCCCACGTACGCCGAGCCCGCGTCGGTGAACGGGCCGAGGTGCGCCGCCTTGACCGCGCGCGCAGCCTCACCGTCCGCCCACCCGCCGGCCACGACGAGCCGGGCGCGTGGGCCCGCGAGGGCGTCCATCGTGGCGAGCACGGACGCCGCCGCTTCCCCGGCCGCCTCGAGCGCCGCGCGCCAGACCTGACCGGGCGCCGCCCCCGGGCCGATGCCGGTGATCGTGCAGCGCTCGTCGCCGATCCCGGTCACCGCGACGCCGCCGGCGTCGGGCGGGACCGCGAGCGCCGCGGCCTCGAGCGCCGGCCGGTCCTCGGGTGCGACGCCGAGCAGGCTCATCACGTGCTCGAGGCCGGCTCCGGACCGGATCGAGCCGAGCAGGCAGTGGACGCCCGGCACCGCGTGCCAGCCGACGTTGAGCCCCTGCTCGACCGCGGTCAGCACCCGGCCCGGCGTCAGCGGGGCCGAGGCCCGGATCAACGTCTCCGCCGTGCCGCACGAGTCGAGCACGTCGCCCGCTCCGACCGCGCCGGCGCCGACCGCCGCGCTCAGGTGGTCGTGCCCCGCGATCGCGAGCACCGCGCCCCGCGCGCGAGGCAGCGGATCGCCCACGCGGCCGGCCGGCGTGCCCGCCGGCGCGATCTCCGGGAGCAGCGAGGCGGGCGCGCCCGACCAGGCGAGCGCCTCCTCCCACCAGGCGCGCGCGTGGAGGTCGAGCCAGCCGGTACGCGACGCGAGCGACCACTCGGTGAGCTCGTCGCCCCCGAGCCCGCGCACGATCCACTCGGCGACGTTGAGGCGGCGGACCGCGCGCCCGGCGAGCGCCGGTTCGTGCGCGCGCAGCCAGCGGTGCTTGACCGCGCTGTACATCGGGTGCGGCGGCAGCCCGGTGCGCTCGGCGAACCGGTCCGCGCCGAGGTCGCGCGAGAGCGCCTCCGCCTCCTCCTCGCCGCGCGCGTCGTGCCACGCGATCAGCGGCCCGAGCGGCACGCCGTCGCGGTCGAGCAGCACGCCGGCCTCGCCCATGCTCGCGACGCCGACCCCGGCCACGCGACCCTCGGGCACGCGGGCGAGCGCCGCCGCGGCGGCCTCGATCGCGGCGGCGAGGAGCGCGGCCGGGTCGGCCTCCGCGCCGGTCGGCACGAGCCGCCACGGCGTCGCCGCCCGGCCGTGGGCGAGCTCCTCCCCCTCCACGGTGAGCACCGCCGCCTTGCACGACGTCGTGCCCACATCCAGGCCGAGCAGCAGATCGCGCGCGCTCACGCGACCCCTCCGGATCGCCCTCGATGCGCCGTTCGCCGGCGATGACGCGTCCGTACGAGCCGCGTCGCCGTCACGGGACGCGCCCCACCTCGCGCAGTGCGCGGGCGCGCTCCGGGTCGAGGCGTCCGGGCCGGACGTCTTCCACCGCCGCCCCCGCCGCCGCGACGCCCGCGCAGGCGGCTTCGGCCAGCTGCGCCCCGGCCTCGAGCGCGGCGGCCAGGCCGGCCAGGAGCGCGTCGCCCGCGCCGATCGGGTTACGGGCGGCGACCGCCGCCGCGGGGAGCCAGATCACGTTCCCGCCCCGGTCCGCGAGCGCGGCGCCCGCAGCGGCGGCGGTGACCAGCGCCGCGCCGGCGCCCGCGGCCACCAGCGCCGCCGCCGCCGACAGCGCGCGCTCGCGCGCGTCCGGCGGCACCTCGACGGGCTCAGAGCCGTCGCCCGACCCGAGCGCCGCCTCGGCCTCCGCGAGGTTCGGCGTCACGAGATCCGGCGCGGCCGCCAGCGCCTCCCGCACCGCCGGCCCCGCCGCGTCGACGAGGCAGCGCACGCCATGCTTCCGGGCGAGCGCGGTGAGCCGGGCATACGCGTCGGGCGGCGCGCCCGGCGGGAGGCTCCCGGAGCAGACGAGCACGGCGTGCCGCGGCAGCGCGCCCGCCACCCGCTCCGCGTAGCGCGCCCAGTCCCCCGCCCCGATCTCCGTGCCGTGCTCGTTGATGACCGTGGAGCGCCCCGGCTCGAGGATCACCGCCGTCGAGCGGACCTCGCCGCCGCAGGGCACGCCGAGCAGCCGGATCCCCTCGTCGGCGATCATCGCGCCGACCGCCCTGCCGGTGTGGCCGGGGAGGAAGGCGACGAGCGTGGCGGGCGCGCCGAGCGCCTGCGCGCCGCGCGCGACGTTGAGCCCCTTGCCGCCCGGCCCGGCCGCCGCGGCGAAGCGCAGCACCTCGCCGGGCCGCAGCGCGCCGCCCGTCAGCGTGCGGTCGATCGTCAGGTTCGGCCCGGCGATCAGCACGGGCCGGCTTCGATCCGCACGCGGGTGACCCGCTCCTCGCCGGGCGCAAGCACGGGCAGGCGCCCGGCGGCGCGGTCCGCCGCCCGGCCGAGCACGGAGCAGTTCGCCGGCTCGAGCCCGAGCGCGTACACGCCCGCACGCGGGTGGATCCACTGCCACAGGCGCGGCAGCCCGGCGCGGTCCCATGACACCGTCACGGCGATCCCGAGCTCTGCGTTCGCGACGCGGGCGGATCCCACCGCCGGATCGGCCCCGCCCGCGGCCGCCGCGGCGCGGTCCGCGTACACGTGCTCGAGCACGATCTCGTCCGCAGCGGGCACCGGCCCGCCCGGCGCCGCCCATCGCTCCCATCCGGCACGCGACGCCGGATCGTCGCGCGGCGCGGGCTCGGTGCCCGCGATCTCCACCCGCGTCGCCGGCCCGAGCAGCGGCGCCCCGAGGTTCACGTGGTAGAGCAGCGGCGCCGACTCGGCGACCGCGCCCAGGTTCGTCACGCGGTCCTCGACGGACACGTCGCCGCGCCCCGTCCGCGTCGTGATCGCCCGCTCGAGCCGCAGGTGCAGCCCGAGCGCCGAGACCTCGTCGAGCACCCCGCGGACCGTCACCACCGCCTCGCCCCCGGCGAGCGACCGCTCCGTCGTCACCGCGGACGCCCGCACGTGCGAGATCCGGCCGTGCAGGCCGTGCCCCTCCGACGCGGCGCCGACGTTGCGCAGCCCGCACGTGGTGACCAGCCCGCCCCCGAAGCCGTCGAGCCAGCCGGTCCCGGACAGGGCGTCGGACGGCGCCCGCTCCCCCACCGCCGAGCGCCACGCGAGCGGGACGCCGGCGAACCAGGCGGCGCCGAGGTCGAGCCCGCGATCGGGCAGGATCCGCAGGTCGATCCCGCCCGCCACCCGTACGTCGATCGCCCGGCACCCGTGCGCCGGACCGCCCGACACGAGCGACGCGTCGACCTGCGCCACGGCGTCGACCGCGGCGACCATGCCCTGCTCCACCAGCGACCCGGCGGGCGCCCGCACGAGCGCCTAGCCCAGCCCGTCGCGCCACGCGACGAGCTCGCGGAGCGGCCCGAGGTCGTAGCCCGAGTCGCTGCCCGAGATGCCCATGATGAAGTGGGTGACGCCGGCCGAGCGCAGCTCGTCCGCGTCGTCGCCCATCCGCCCGACCGCCCACGAGCGCTCGATCGCCGCGGGATCGCGGCCCTCGTCGGCGCAGTGCCCGTCGAGGATCGCGGACTTCTCGCGGAACACGTCGACCGACCCGAAGGCGTGCCAGATGTCGGCGTGCCGCGCCACGAGCTTGAGCGTGCGCCTGACCCCGCCGCCGCCGATGAGGATCGGGATCCGCTCCCGCACGGGTGCCGGGTTCAGGCGGGCGAGCCGCGCCTCGATCCGCGGCAACGCCTGCTCGAGCGCCGTGAGCCGCGTCCCCACGGTGCCGAAGTCGTAGCCGTACTCGTCGAAGTCCTTCTCGAACCAGCCCGCGCCGATGCCGAGGATCGCGCGGCCGCCGGAGATGTGGTCGATCGTGCGGTGGGCGTCGGCGAGGTAGTCCGGATTGCGATAGGCGTTGCAGATCACGAGCGAGCCCAGCTCCACCCGCTCGGTCACCTCGGCCATCGCGCCCAGCACGGTGAGGGCCTCGAAGTGCTTGCCGACGGGATCGCCGCGGAGCGGGAAGAAGTGGTCCCAGTTGAACAGGCAGTCGACGCCGAGCTCCTCCGCCTCCACCCACGCCTGGCGCATGGCGGACCAATCGGAGTGCTGGGGCTGGAGCTGCGCCGAGACGCGGACGGTGGGCATGGCCCGCAGTCAACACGACGCGCGTGGCGCGTGTTCGCGCCGGGACGCGCCGAGGTGTACGGCGCGGCGGAGCGGGGCACCCGGGAAGAGGTGCCTGCATCGCTGGACCAGCCGCGCGCGCCCGGCGGCCGCCGCTCGACGCCCGCGGAGTCCCTGGCCCTGTGGCGCCGTTACCGCGAGACGGGCGACGCCCGCCTGCGCGACCGGCTCGTGATGACCTACGCGCCGATGGTGAAGTACATCGTCTTCCGCAAGCTGGCGCAGATGCCGGCCCACCAGGAGGCCGACGACTACATCTCGCGCGGGCTGATCGCCATGATCGGGGCGCTCGACCGCTACGACCCCGACCGCGGCGCGTCACTCGAGCAGTTCCTCTGGACCCGCATCCACGGCGCCGTGATCGACGAGATGCGCGCCCAGGACTGGGCGCCCCGCTCGGTGCGTCGCTTCGAGCGCCAGGTGCTCGAGGCGGCTCACAACTTCCGCGCCGTGCACGGCCGGACGGCGACGACGGAGGAGCTGGCCGACGCGCTCGCCGTGCCGGCGGAGCGGCTGCGCGCGCACCGCGACGACCTCGCCCGGGGCGAGATCTCCTCGCTCAACCGGATCGCCGGCGACGAGGAGGAGGGCACGGAGCACATCGAGCAGATCGCCTCGCCGGACGTGCGCAGCCAGCCCGACCGGGCCGTGCTGCTGTCCGAGGCCAAGCAGCGGCTGCGCGACGCCTTCGCACAGCTGTCGCCGCGCGAGCAGGAGGTGCTGATCCTGCTCTACGTCAAGAACCTGAACCTGCAGGAGACCGGCCACGTGCTCGGGGTCTCCGAGTCGCGCATCTCCCAGATCCACTCCGCGGTGCGCAAGAAGCTGCGCGGGCTGCTCGGCGAGCAGCACGACGCGCTCGACCTGCTCGAAGCCTAGGCGAGCGCGACGAGCGCGAGCATCTCGCAGCCGACCGTCGCGGCGTTGAGCGCCGTCACCTGCCCCGGCCCGTCGAACTGCGGCGAGACCTCGACGACGTCGAACCCGCCGAAGCGCAGGCCGCCGAGCGCCCGCAGGAACCCGAGCGCCTCGTGCGGGAGCAGGCCCGCGGCCTCCGGGGTGCCGGTGCCGGGCGCGAACGCCGGGTCGAGCACGTCGATGTCGAAGGAGAGGAACAGCGGCCCCTCCCCCGCCCGCGCGCGCACCCGCTCGCCGTACTGCTGCGGCGTCCACGTGCGCAGCTCGTCGCAGGGGATGATCTCGAAGCCCCACTCGCGCGGCTCGTCGAGGTCCGACGGGCCGTAGAGCGGGCCGCGCATGCCGGCGAGCAGCGAGCGCTCCGGCGCGATCAGGCCCTCCTCGAGCGCGCGCCGGAACGGCGTGCCGTGGAAGTAGCGCTCGCCGTAGTACCGGTCCCACGTGTCGGCGTGCGCGTCGAGCAGCACCACGCCGACCGGCCCGTGCACGGCGGCCTGCGCGCGCAGCTCGCCGAGCACGATCGAGTGGTCGCCGCCGAGCACGAGCGGCACGGCGCCCGCCGCGAGCAGCGGGGCCAGGCCGTCGGCGATCTGGGCGGTCGTGCGCTCCGCGTTCCCGGGGGTGACCGCGAGGTCGCCGCCGTCGAGCACGGAGATCCGCTCGTACACGTCGATCGCGTGCTGCGGGTGCCACGGCCGCGCGAGCAGGCTCTGGTCCCGGATCGCCGCCGGGCCGAAGCGCGCGCCCGTGCGGAAGCTCGTGGCGGTGTCGAACGGCACGCCCACCACGGCGACGTCGGCGTTCGCCCAGTCGTCGCCGTGCGGGCAGCGTGCGAACGTGCGCACCCCGGTGTAGCGGGGCGCGCGCGACGCGTCGGGCGGTCCGTAGCGCGGTGTCATCGGCGCGAAGCTATCGCGCCGCCGCCCTCCCGTGCACCACGCGCCCGCCCACGATGGTCATCTCCACCTGCGTCTCGGAGATCTCGTCGGGGTCGATCGCGAACAGATCGCGATCGAGCACGATCAGGTCGGCGAGCTTGCCGCGCTCGAGCGACCCGGTCACCGCGTCCTGGTGCATCGCCCGCGCCGCCTCGATCGTGATCCCCCGCAGCGCCTGCTCCAGCGTCAGCCCCGGATCGGCGTTGAAGCGGCCCGCGTACTGCGGGAACGCCGGGCCCCAGTCGGCTTCGCGCAGGACGGCGACCTCGATCGCGAAGAACTCGTCGAGCCCGTCGACGGGGAAGTCGCTGCCGAACGCGATGTGCGCGCCGGCCGCCTGCAGCTGTCCCTCGGGCTCGTACTGCTCGATCCGCTCCGGCCCGAGGAACGGCACGACCGAGTCGGTCGAGTCCGGCGCCGGCTTGGCCCACTGGTACGACATCACGGGCTGCACGCCCAGCTGCGCGAAGCGCGGCAGGTCGGGCTTCGCGACGAGCTCGGCGTGGGCGATCGACGGGCGCGAGTCGCGGCGCCCGTTCGCCGCGCGCATCGCCTGCGTGGCGTCGAGCGCGACGCGCACGGCGCGGTCGCCGATCGCATGGATGTGCGACTGGTAGCCGCGCCGCTCGAAGTCGCGCATGAGCCGGCCGAGCTGCGGGTTGTCGAGGTAGAGCTCGCCGCGGCTCGTGCCGGGCGCGCCGTTCACCAGGTACGGCTCGAGCAGGGCGGCGGTCTGCGCCGGCGCCTGGATCACGCCGTCCAGGAAGAGCTTGACGCCGTCGATCGAGATGCCCGGCCGCGCGACCAGCCGGGCGCCGCGCTGCCGGCCCGGCCGCCACGCGCGGACGGCGCGCGGCAGCCGCGTCTCGAACCGCCGCCGGAGCCGGTCGCCGGTCCGCAGGAGCTCCGCGGGCGAGCCGCTGCCCGCCTCGAACGGGCCGATGGCGAAGTGCGCCCGCGCGGTCAGCCCGCCCCGGCGGCGCAGCTTCGCGAACGCCGCGACCGTGTCACGGCCTGCGAAGCCCGGCACGTAGAACGAGGTGATGCCGGCCCGGGCGAAGCGCTGCATGCCGCGCCGCGCCTCGTCGACCGGATCGCCCGCCGGCGGCGGCAGGAGCGACGTGACGATCCCCTGCGCGCCGTCCTGGAGCAGGCCGTTCGGCTGCCCGTCGGGCGCGTGCTCGATGCGCCCGTCGGCCGGGTCGGGCGTCGCGGCCGTGATGCCCGCCAGCGCGAGCGCGCGCGAGTTGGCGAGCGTCGTGTGACCGTCGCTCGAGGACACGACGACCGGCCGGCGGGTGTTGAGGCGGTCCAGGACCTCCTTCGTCACGACCGTGCCGGCCGGGAGCACGAACTGCTGGTACCACGAGGACACCGACAGCCAGCCGTCGGGCTCCTGATCGGCGGTCGCGTCGAGGCAGGCCTGGATCCGGCTCGTGAACGCAGCGACCGTGAGCGGCTCGTAGTCGAGCGAGCACGCGTCGGCCTCCTCGGTGATGCCGTGGATGTGCGCGTCGTGCAAGCCAGGCATCACCATCCGCCCGCGCAGGTCGGTGACCTTCGTACGGCGGCCGATGTAGCGCCGCACGCCGCGCTCGGCGCCGGCGTAGACGATGGCGCC
The DNA here is from genome assembly GCA_963827335.1 of uncultured Solirubrobacteraceae bacterium. Taxonomy (GTDB): domain Bacteria; phylum Actinomycetota; class Thermoleophilia; order Solirubrobacterales; family Solirubrobacteraceae; genus DASQMT01. Next base: position 89,300 of record CAWHAP010000010.1, on the reverse strand, counting down.
GTCGCGGATCGCGAGCGCCTGCACGACCGTGTCCGCACGGTCCAGGGTGTGGATGGCGCCGTTGCGGAGCACGCGGTCGGCCGGCTGCGCGGCGGACGCGGTCGCCGGCGCGGCGAGCACCAGCGCTGCGAGGAGGAGGGAACGGCGTGGCACGAAGAGGACTCCCGGGTTTGAATTAGATTCAAACCCAAGCATCCGCGGCATCGGCTGTCAACTAGGATCGGGCGCGGACATGCCGGCGCGGACCCCGACCGGCGCGCGCGCAGCCGCGCGCCGCCTGACGATCGTCAACGCCGCGCTGGCCGTCGTGGCCGACCACCCGGTCGCCGATGTCCAGCTCGCCGAGATCGCGGCGCGGGCCGGCATGAAGCCCAACCACGTCCTCTACTACTTCGCCTCGCGCGACGACGTGCTGATCGAGGCCGTCCGCCACGCCGAGCTGCAGCTCGCCGGGGCGCGGGCCGCGGCGCTGGGGACCGCCGCGGACCCGCACGAGCGCTTCCGCCGCTACGTCGCCGCCTACCTCCCCGACGACCGCCACGACCCCGTCTGGAAGCTGTGGATGGAGGGCTGGCTGCGCTCGGCCTCGCACGAGGCGTTCGGCGCCGTCGGGCGCCAGATGAACGAGGAGTGGCGCGCGGACCTCGTCGCCGCCCTCGACCACGCGGCCGCCGCCGGCCTGCCCGTGCCGGACGACCGAGTCGACGTCGCGCGGCGCTTCAACTTCGCGCTCGACGGGCTCGCCGTGCACGTGCTCGCGGGCCATGTCTCGGCGCCCGAGGCGGCCGAGCTCGCGCTGCGGACGCTGCGCGCCGAGCTCAGCTGAGCAGGACGCGCTCGAGCCAGGCGTTGCGCAGCGCGCCGCGCGGGTCGAGCCGCCCGGCCAGCGCGGCGAAGTCCGCCGCTCGCGGGTACCGCGGGCGCAGCTCGGCTGCGCGCGCGGCGAACAGCTTGCCCCAGTGCGGACGGGCCTCGTACGGCGCGAGCGCGGCCTCGAGGTCCCCGAGCAGCCGCTCGACCGCCGGCTGGTCCGGCTGCCAGGTGAAGTGCAGCCCGAGCGTGTCCTCGCCGTGCTGCGGGCTCATCCACAGCGCGTCGGCGGCGACCGTCCGCAGCTCGGTCACCTGCAGCAGCGGGCGGATCGCGACCGCCAGCCCGCGCACGGCGTCGATCGCGGCGACGGTGTGGCGCCGCGGCACGAGGTACTCGGACTGCAGCTCGTCGCCCGCGCTCGGAGTGAAGCCCATGCGGAAGTGCGGCAGGCGGTCGGCCCAGGGCCCGGGAACGCCGAGCTGGGCCGTGCAGTTGACGGGGTCGAGGCCGAGGATCGGGTGGCGCTCGACGGTCGCCGGGCGCGCGCCGAACAGCTCGGGGCGCAGCTCCTCCGGGCCGTCGCCGACGCGCGTCTTGACCCACACCTGGTCCACGTCGTCCCCCCAGCGGGTGAACACGCTCACGCTGTCGCCCGCGGCGAAGATCGCGTCGGCGTGCGCGGCCAGCGCGTCCCACGCCAGCCCTTCGAAGACCCGCTGGCGCACCGCGCGCGCCGGCTGCACGTCCAGCGTCACGCGCGTGACCGCACCGAGGGCGCCGAGCCCGACGACGAGCCCGTCGAAATCCGGGTCGCCGCGCCGCGCCGACAGCAGCTCGCCGTCCGTCGTGAGCAGCTCGAGCGCGGCGACGGCGGTGGCCAGGTTGCCGTGCCGGTCACCGGATCCGTGCGTGGCGGTGGCGACCGCGCCCGCGACGGAGATGTGGGGCAGCGAGGCCAGGTTGTGCAGCGCCAGGCCGGACCCCGCGAGCGCCGCGGCCAGCTCGCCGTAGCGGACCGCGCCGCCGCACGCCACGGTGCCCGCGGCGGGATCCACGACGATGTCGGCGGGCAGCGCCTCGAGCGACACGAGCGCCTCGCCGTCGGCGATGCCGTTGAAGGAGTGGCGCGATCCGAGCACCCGGATCCGCGCGGCGCCGGCGAGCACCTCGCCCAGCTGCGCGACCGTCTCCGGGCGGTGCACGTCACCCGCCCGGTAGGTCAGATTTCCTGCCCAGTTGCGCAGCACTCGGTCATCATGCCCGGGGACATGGCACCCGACGCCTTCGTATCGGCGGGCGCGCGCCATCCGGTCGCCGACCTGCTCCGCGCCCGCCGCGAGGCCGGCTCCCGCCCGGGCGGGCGGGACGACCCGCACACGGTCGCGCTCGTGCTCGAGGGCGGCGGGATGCGCGGGGTCGTGTCGGCGGGGATGACGGCCGCGCTCGAGCGGCTCGGGCTGACGCCGTGCTTCGACCTGGTCGTCGGCGCCTCGGCGGGCGCGATCAACGGCGCGGCGCTGCTCGCCGGCGTCGCGCAGCACGGCGCCGCGACGTACCACGGTCCGCTGGCCTCGCGCGCCTTCGTCAACCCGGCGCGGATCCTGCGCGGGCGGCCGGTGATCGACGTCAACCGGATCCTCGACTTCGCCTCCGGCGGGCTCGACGAGGGCCGCCACGAGCGCGTGCTGGCGAGCCCGATCGCGCTGCACTGCGTCGCCACCGCCGTCGACACCGCGCAGCCGGTCGACATCACGGGGATGCGCAGCAAGCGCGAGCTGTGGGACGCGATCCTCGCCTCGAGCCGCATGCCGCTCGCGGGCGGCCCGCCGGTGGAGATCGACGGGCGGCGCTACATCGACGGCGGCATGGGCGCGCCGATCCCGGTCGCCGAGGCGATCGCCGCGGGGGCGACGCACGTGCTGGCGCTCCAGACCCGGCCCTACGGCGTGCCGCGCCGGAGCGCGTCGCGCGTCGGCGACCGGCTGATCGAGCGCCACCTGCGTGGGCTCAACCCGGCCCTGGTCACGCTCTACCGCGCACGGATCGCGGCCTACGAGGGCGTGGTGGACGGCATCGCACGCCGCTCGATCGAGCCGGGCGACGCCCAGCCCTACGTCCTGGGGCTGCGCCCGCCGGAGGGGACGCCGTGCGTCGGCCAGCTCGAGCGGCGCGCGCCGATCCTCGCGCGCGCGGCCGTCGAGGCCGAGCGCCTCGTGGAGCGCGCCCTGCAGGCCGGGCCGGGGTTCCGGCCGCTGCCGGCCGGATGACTACTCGCTGGTCGGGCTCTCCTCGATGCCCGTGCTGAAGCGTCCCTCGACCTCCTTCTCGGGGGAGTCGGGGAGCTCCTCCTGGCCCTCGCTGAAGCGGCCGTGGTGCTCGGCGCCCGGGACGTCCTCGTGCGCGACGCCGCGGGCGTAGTTCGGCTCGAGGTTCTCCTCGGGCGGATCCGGCTTGTGGTCGGCGCCGGTCTCGAAGCCCTCTTCGACCTGCTCGGGCGCGGCGGGATGATCGTGATGTTCCATACCTCCCGGATACCCGCAGACGTGCCGGGTCAGGCGGGCGACACGAGGCCCTGGGCGCGCGCCCAGTCGATCGTGCGCCGGAACGTCTCCGCCACGGGCCGGTAGGTCAGCCCCAGCTCGCGCGTCGCGCGCGTGCCGTCATACCGATGACCGTGGAGCAGGGTGCGGACCATCTCGCGGCAGACCGGCGGCTTGCGCCCGCGCACGCGGTAGGCGGCCTCGACCGTCGCGCCGGCGGCCCGCGCGGCCGCCGGAGGGAGGATCCGCACGCGGTGGCGCACGCCGGCCAGCGAAGCGACGATCTCCAGGGCCTCGGGCGACGTGATCGCGGCGCCGCTGAGCACGTAGCGCTCGCCGGCGCGGCCCCGCTCGGCGCCCAGCAGATGCCCGGTCACGCAGTCGTCGATGTCGACGAGGCTGATGTGCGTGTCCACGAACGCCTTGAGGCGCCCGTTGAGGTAGGCGATCAGGATGCGGCCCGTGCCGCCCGCGCGCCCCGGGCCCTGCACCGAGGACGGGTTCACGGCGACCAGCTCGACGCCGGCGCTGCGCGCGGCGGCGAACGCCGCCAGCTCGCCCTCGTGCTTCGTGCGCTCGTAGACCGAGAGGTAGGAGCCGCGATGCGGCGAGTCCTCGCGCCCGACCGTCCCCTCGGGCTCCCCGAGCGCGGCCGCCGAGGAGGTCAGCACGACCCGCGCCACGCCCGCGCGCGCGGCGGCGCGGACGGCGAGCTCGGCGCCGCGCACGTTCGCGTGGAAGAGGGCGGCAGGGTCCTCCGGGCACATCGTGTTGACGCCCGCCACGTGGTAGAGCAGCTCGCAGCCCGCCATGCCCGCCGCGAGCGCGTCCTCGTCGAGGAGGTCGCCGCGCGCCACCGTCGTGCCCCGCGCGGCCAGGGCGCGCTCGGCGGCGTCCGAGCGCGCCAGCGCGACGACCTCGTCGCCGCGCTCGACGAGCCGGGTCGCGAGCGCCCCGCCGATCAGCCCGCTCCCCCCTGTCAGGAAGACGCGGCTCACGGCTTGGCGCCGCCCTGCGTGAGCGCCGGCCACGCGCGCACGAGGTAGTCGGCGCCCGACCACGCGGTGATCACGGCCGCGACGAGCATCGCCCACTCGTCGGCGTACTCGCCGCCGACCGGGTCTCCCGGCCGCAGGATGGCGAGCGCGATGGCCAGGAACTGGATGCTCGTCTTGAGCTTCCCGAGCATCGACGGCGCCATCACCTCGCCCTCCGCCGCGACCACGCCGCGCAGGGCCATGAGCACCAGCTCACGGCCGATGATCAGGGCCGCGATCCACGGCGACACGTGATCGACGGCGAGCAGGGCGATCAGCACGCCGGTCACGAGCAGCTTGTCCGCGGTGGTGTCCAGGAACGAGCCGAGCTTGCTCGTCACGCCCCAGCGGCGCGCCAGCCGGCCGTCGACCCAGTCCGTCGCGGCGGCGAGGCAGAAGAGCACCGTGGCGAGGACCGCGGTGTCGTCGCCCGCGTCGTCGTCCAGCACCAGCCACATCACGACCGGCGTGAGCGCGATGCGCGTCGCGGTGCCGGCGGCGAGCAGTCGGGCGGAGCGCAATCCGCCTCGGGTCACGGTCGGGATCGCCACGCAGCGCGCGGATGCTAGCGCGCGCCGTCCGGGGAAGGGGCGGTCCCGCTCCGGCCGGCGACGGGCGGCAGCGCGAGCCGTGCGGCGGCCGTCGCGGCCTCCGGGTCCGTCGCCCGCAGCGCCGCCTTGACGGCCGGGATGCTGCCGGCGGCCATGCTGAGCTCGCGGACGCCGAGCCCCACGAGCACGACGGCCGCGTCCGGGTCGCCGGCGAGCTCGCCGCACACCCCGACCCAGCGCCCGTGCGCCGCGGCGGCCGCGCAGACCTGGGCGATCAGCGCGAGCACCGGCGCCTGCATCCCGTCGAGGAGCGGTGCGAGCGCCGCGTTGCCGCGCTCGGCGGCCATCGTGTACTGCGTCAGGTCGTTCGTCCCCACCGAGAAGAAGTCGACTTCGGCCGCGAACTGCTCCGCCTGGAGCGCGAGCGCCGGCACCTCGACCATGACGCCGACCTCGAGCGGAGCGTCGCTGCCCAGCTCGGCCCGGGCGGCGTCGAGCAGCGCGCGCGCCTCGCGCAGCTCGTCGAGCGTGGCCACCATCGGGAACATGACCTTGACGGGGTGCTCGTCCGCGACCCGCAGGATGGCGCGCAGCTGGGTGTGCAGCAGCGCGGGCTCGGCGAGCGAGAGGCGTATCCCGCGGCGGCCCAGGAACGGGTTGTCCTCCGGCTCCTGGCGCAGGAACGGGAGCGGCTTGTCCGCGCCGGCGTCGAGCGTCCGGATCACCACCGGGCGGCCGTCCATCGCGCCCGCGATCTCGCGCAGGACGGCGACCTGCTCGTCCTCGCCGGGCGGCGTGTCGCGGTCGAGGAAGAGGAACTCGGTGCGCAGCAGCCCGATCCCCTCGGCGCCCTGCTCGACGGCGCGGCGCGCGTCGTCGGGGCTGCCGGCGTTCGCGACGATCTCGACCGGCGTGCCGTCGCGCAGCGCGCCCGGCTCGCCGGCGCGCGCGAGGTCCGCGGCGCGCTGCTCCTCCTCGGCCTCGCGCCGGCGCTGCTGCGCGGCGACCGCGTCCGGGTCCGGCTCCACGGCGAGCGTGCCGGCCGCGCCGTCGAGGACCAGCGGCGTGCCCTCGGGGACCGCGAGGACCGCCGCGCCGAGCCCGACGACCGCGGGGATGCCGAGCGCGCGGGCGAGGATCGCGGCGTGCGCCGTCGCGCCGCCCCGGGCCGTGGCGATGGCCTGCGTCTGCTCGGGGTCGAGCCCGACCGCCTCGGCCGGCGTGAGCTCGTCGGCGATGACGATGCCGGCGCCCTGCGGCGCGGGCGCCGCGGTCGTGCCGGCGAGCGCGGCGAGGACGCGGCGCGCGACGTCGTCGACGTCGACGGCGCGCTCGCGCAGGTAGGCGTCGTCGAGCCCGCGGAAGGCGTCGGCGGCCTCGCCGGCGGCCGCGCGCCAGGCTGCGCCGGCCGGCTCGCCCGCGGCGATCCGGCGCTCGGCCGGGCCGGTGAGCGCGACGTCGTCGAGCAGGGCGGCGTGCGCGTCGAAGATCTCCGCGTCGGCCGCGCTCGCGCGCGCCGTGACCGTGGCGCGGGCGGCGGCGAGGTCGGCGCGGACCGCCGTGCGCGCGCGCTCGAGCCGCGCGCGCTCCTCCTCGGCGGTGCCGGCCGGCCCGTCGTCGGCCGGGAGGTCCGGCGGGCGCAGGTGCCGGGCGGGCCCGATGGCGATGCCGCTCGACGCGGCGACGCCGTGCAGCTCGGTGCCGGCCGCCGGCGCCGCGGCGGGCTCATCGCCGGCAGGAGCGGCCCCGGCGGCGCCGGGCACCGCCTCGGCGGCCATGCCGGAGGGGGCCGCCGCACCGTCCGCGGGCGCCTGCGCGGCGTCGCCGGCCTCGCGCGGGTCGCCGAAGTTGTCCTCCGCGAGGGCGCGGAGCGCCGCGATCGCCTCCGCCGCCTGCGGCCCGGTCGCCCGCACGAGGATCTCGTCGCCCTGCCGGACGCCCAGCACCGCCAGCCCGGTGAGGCTGCGGCCGTCGCCGGGACCGGTCCCGCGCGTCGCGTTGGACACCTCCACGCGGGCATCGAGCTCCGCGAGCGCCCCGGTGAAGCGGGCCGCGGGGCGCGCGTGCAGGCCCAGCCGGGGCTCGACCGTCACCCGGAGCTCGAGCGCGTCGCCGTCCTCCTCGCCGCCCGCCGCGGCGGCGCTCGGCGCCGGCGCGTCGTCCTCCTCGCCGAGCTGCGCCGTCTTCATCCGCAGCGCGCCGCGCGCCTCGCGCGCGACCTCCGCCAGCTCCGCCCCGCCGCGCGCCCGCGCCGCGGCGGCCACGGCGCCCTCGACGAGCGGCGCCGCGCAGAGCTCGACGGGCCCGCCGTCGGGGTCGACCATCTCCGTGGCCATCTCCGCGCTCATCAGCGCGCTGCCGAGGTCCATCAGCACGAGCACGCCGTCGGGCGAGCGGACCTCCTCGACGGCCGCCATCACCCGCGCCGCGTCGGTGCCGATCGACCCGTCGTCCATCCCGCCCGCCGCGGCGATCGCGACGTCCTCGCCGCCCATCTCGCGCGCGAGCGCGACGACGCCCTCGGCGAGCGCCGCGCTGTGCGAGACGATGACGAGGCCGACCACGCGCTCAGGCGAGGCCGGACGCGCGATGCAGGACCTCGACCGGGTGCACGGTGTGCACGCCGGTCGCGCCCTCGATCTGCCAGCGGCACGTCTCGGAGTCGCAGACCGCCCGGTCGGGCGCCGTCGCCTCGATCTGGCGGAACAGCGGGTCACCCACCCGCATGGCGATGTCGTACTTCTCGCGCTTGAGGCCGTACGTCCCGGCCACGCCGCAGCAGCTCGCCGTGCTCTCGACGACCTGCAGCTCCGGCACGAGCGCGAACAGGTCGAGCGCCGGCTTGCCGATCCCGTGGCCCTGCTGCTGGCATGGCGCGTGGTAGACGACGGTCTCCGGCACGGGCGCGAAGTCGGTCCTGAGCTCCCCGCGGTCGTGCATCGCGAGGAGGTACTCGCAGATGTCGAAGACCCGCCCCGACACGACCTGCAGGTCCTCGTCGTCGCCCATCCCGAGGATCTCGAGCGCCTCGCGCTTGAGCATCAGCGTGCAGCTCGTCGAGGTGCCGACGATGTCCACGCCCTCGCGGGCGTAGGGCGCGAGCCGCTTCGCGAGGCGGTGGACGTAGCCGCGCGCGTCGTCGAACAGGCCGTTGGACTGGAGCGGCAGCCCGCAGCAGTCCTGCTTGGGCACGTCGACGGCGACGCCGTTGTGCTCGAGCAGCGCGACCGTCAGCTCCCCCAGCCGCGGCTCGTAGTAGTTCGTGCCGCAGCCGTGGAAGAACGCGACGCGGCGCGGCAGCGCCGGCGCGGCGTGCTTCCTCGCCCAGCGCTGGAACGTCCGGCCGGCGAACGTCGGCATGGGCGCGTCGCGGTGGATGCCGAGCACGCGCTCGGCGGCCGTGCGCAGCAGCCGGTTGCGCAGCGTCCAGTTGGCGATCGGCGCCGCGGGCGTGCCGAGCCGGCCGGCGAGCGTCGGGCGCGCCAGGATGCGGTCGCGCACCGGCGCGCCGTGGGTGTCGGCGTACTTCCCCTTCGCCTGCGTGTTGATCTCGGCGATGTGGACGCCCTGCGGGCACACCTGGGTGCAGATCCCGCAGCCCGAGCAGTAGTTGGCCGAGGCGTCGGGCGACGGCTCGTCGCCGACGCGGAAGCGCTCGGACTGCGGCCCCGTGTACTTCGGCCCGGGGAACAGCGGCGTGACGTTGGAGACGGGGCAGAACGTCTCGCAGATCGTGCACTTGACGCAGTGGTCGAGCGACCCCCGCATCAGCAGCCCGCCCAGGATGTCCTCGCCGTCGTGGATCGCCATGCTCAGCTCCTCGCCGCCGCCGCGGAGGGCGTGTCCGTGGCCGTCGCGCGCGCGCCGAGCACCAGCTCGGCCGCCCGGTGCCCCGTCGCCAGGCTCACGCCGTCGCCCGACTTCTCGCGCCACGGCTCGGCGCCGGCGAGCGTCGCGCCCGCGACGAGCACGTTCTCCAGCAGCCGCTCGCCGCCGTCGTCCACCGGACGCAGCCCGGCGTCCACCGCCACGCCGGCCCGCCCCATCGGGTGCCGGTCGAAGTAGCCGGGGGAGAACCGCTCCTCGTCCGCCGCGGGGACGCCCGCGACGGGCAGCCCCAGCGCGACCTCGCGTGCGGCCCAGCGCGAGTCGAGCTCGAGCCCGCCGGACGCGAACCCGCCCGTGGCCAGCACGACCCAGTCGCAGCCCCGGCGCTCCTCGCGCAGGCCGACCCGCACGCGCAGCGCGGTCACGTGCGCGCCGTCGCGCTCGGCGCCGGTCACCACGTTGTTGAGCACGATCCGCCCGCCGGCCCGCTGCAGCGCGGCGCGCAGGGTCGCGAACAGCCGCATGCCGGGGACCGAGGGCGGCAGGGTGGGCACCTCGAAGACCCGGCGGCCGAGCCCGCGCTCGAGCGCCGACCAGACCCCGTGGGGGTCGGCGATGCCCAGCACCGCCGGGAACCCGACGCGCTCCCCGGCGCCCAGCCGCGCGGTCACCTGGCGCAGCACCGCCCCGCGGAAGGACGGGTCGTCGAAGCCGCGGGCCAGGCCGAGCGCGTTCACGTCGCGGCGCGTCTCCGGCGTGAGGTCGAGCTCCACCGCGCGCGCGGGGTGGCCGGCGCGGCGCAGGTTGTCGGCGAGCAGCGCCGGGTGGAAGTCCTTGAGCGAGCGGAAGCCGACCACGCAGATCGGCTCGCCGGCGCCCAGGTCGCCGCCGGCCATCGTCTGCGGGACGAGCGCCGACGGCTTGGGCACGCCGACCGCCGTCGGCAGCAGCAGGTTGCGCTCGAGCCCCCCGGTGTAGGCGTAGGGCGCGAGCGGCCCGTCGGCGACGCGCGCCGAGAACCAGCCGGCGGCCGCGGCCAGCCCGTCGGCGCCGGCCTTCGCGTACGGATGCCCCGGGTCGGCCGCGATCAGCGCGGCGACCGCCTCGGCGGGCCGCTCGACGCGCTCGGGCGCGTAGCCGAGCACGTCGATCGTGGCGCCGCTGAGGTGCGTCGCCCCGACGCCCTTGGCCAGCACGAGGACCCGCGCGCCGGACTCGGCGAGCCGGACGGCCGCGCTCAGCCCGGCGAGGCCGGTGCCGACGACGATGACGTCGTGGTGGCTCACGCCGGCGCCTCCTCGGGCAGGTGCTCGACGTCGAGCAGGCCCTGGAAGATCCAGTCGTCCAGCCGCGCCTGGCGCAGCTGGTCGCCGTAGAGGATCGGGTACACGCCCTTCCAGCGCTCCTGCAGGAAGTGCCGCAGCGACGCGTCCGCCTCGGCGCCGTCGAGCCGGTCGACGCCGTGCAGGATGCCCGTCGCGCGATAGATGCAGAAGCCGCCCTGGCACGGCCCCATGCCCAGCCGCAGCAGGCGCCGGAGGTCGTCGAGGTTCGCGGTCCCGCGGCGCGCGCATGCCCGTCTCGAGCTTCGCGCGCCCGATCAGCTCGCACTCGCAGATGAGCTGCTCGTCCTGGAGCGTCTCCTCGCGCGCCTCCAGGCGCGAGCCGAGCGCGTAGGGCCGCTTGCCCTCCTGGCTGGGCGGCTGCACCTCGGCGGTCGTGCAGGGCCGGTCGTGGCCGAGCTGCGCGCACATGGCGTCGACGAGGTCCTGCGCCATCAGGCGCAGCGTCGTGAGCTTGCCGCCCGACATCGTCAGCAGGCCGTCGACGCCGTCGCGGGCGCGGTGGTCGACGACCGCGTGCGTGCGGCTGACGTCGCGCGTGTCCTTGACCTCGCCGGCGCGCGCGTCCTGGAACAGCGGCCGCACCCCGGCCCATACGCGCAGCGCGCGCGCCTGCCGGAAGCCGGGCACGAGCCGCTCGCCGTCGTCGAGCATCTGGTCGACCTCGGCCTGGGTCACCGGGATCTCGTCCGGGTCGGTGGCGTGGATGTCGGTCGTGCCGATCACGCTGACCGTGCGGATCGGGACGAGGATGTCGCCGTCGGCCGGCATCGTGCAGCGGTTGATCACCGTGTTCACGAGCCGGTGGTTCATCGCGATCATGATCCCCTTGCCCGGGACCACGCCGACGTCCTCGATCCCCGCCATGTGGAGGATCTGGGCCGCCCACGCGCCCGACGCGTTGAGCACGAAGCCGGTCTCGACGTCGAGCTCCTCGCCCGTCCGCTCGTTGCGCAGCCGGGCGCCCGTGACCGCGCCGCCGGCCACGTGCAGGTCGATCACGCGGTGGTAGGTGAGGATGCGCGCGCCGCGCTCGGCCGCGGCGCCCGCGAAGGCCCAGACCGTCTTCCACGCGTCGATCGACGCGTCGGGCACCGTGAAGGCGCGCCGGATGCCGGGGTTCAGGCGCGGCTCGCGCCGCAGCGCCTCGGAGACGTCGATCTCCTCCGCCGGCAGCCTGGCCGTCCGGCAGCCCTCCATGAAGCGGTCGCCGTAGCCGGGGTCGTCGTCGGGCGTCGTGACGAACAGCCCGCCCGTGTCCTCGATGCAGTCGGGGACGATCCGGCGCAGGATCTCGTTCTCGACCACGCACTCCTCGGCGGCGACGGCGTCCTTGACGACGTAGCGGCCGCCCGAGTGCAGCAGGCCGTGGAAGCGGCCGCTCGTGCCCTCGGCGAGATCGCCGCGCTCGACGAGCGTCACGTCGTAGCCGCGGAGCGCGCAGTCCCACGCCACGCCGGCGCCGGTCGCGCCGCCGCCGATGACGAGGACCTCCGATCGGAGCGTGGTCACGGCCGCATCCTACGCTGCGGGCCTATCCCGTCGGCGCCCGGATGAGCGGGGCGGCGCGGCGCGCCGCCCGCTCGTCCGCCGCTCAGCCCTCGTCCGCGTCGAACCAGTCGAACGTGCGCGTGACCGCGCGCTTCCAGTACTTGTAGTACTCGTCGCGCTTGGCGGAGTCCATCGTCGGCTCCCAGCGCTTGTCCTCGACCCAGTTCTCGCGCAGGTCCTCGACCTCGCCCCAGAACCCGGTCGCCAGCCCGGCCGCGTACGCGGCGCCCAGCGACGTGGTCTCCGGCACCTTCGGCCGGATCACCGGCACGCCGAGCAGGTCGGCCTGGAACTGCATCAGCAGGTCGTTGCCGACCATGCCGCCGTCGACCTTGAGCGACTCGAGCTCCACGCCGGAGTCCTGGTTCATCGCCTCGACGACCTCGCGGCTCTGGAAGGCGGTCGCCTCCAGCGTCGCGCGGGCGATGTGCCCGGCGTTGACGTAGCGGGTCAGGCCGGCGAACACGCCGCGGGCGTTGGACTTCCAGTACGGCGCGAACAGGCCGGAGAACGCCGGCACGATGTAGCAGCCGCCGTTGTCCTCGACCGTCTGGGCCAGCTCCTCGACCTCCGGGGCGGCCTTGATCATCTTCAGGTTGTCGCGCAGCCACTGCACCAGCGCGCCCGTGATCGCGATCGACCCCTCGAGGCAGTACACCGTGTCCTGGTCGCCGATCTTGTAGCCGACGGTCGTCAGCAGCCCGTTCTTCGACGCGACGGCCTCCGTGCCCGTGTTGAGCAGCAGGAAGTTGCCCGTGCCGTACGTGTTCTTGGCCTCGCCGACCGAGAAGCACGTCTGCCCGAACGTCGCCGCCTGCTGATCGCCCAGGTCGCCCGCGATCGGCACGCCCTGCAGCGCGCCGCCCGATCGGACCTCGCCGTAGACCTCGCTGGACGCCTTGATCTCGGGCAGCATCGCCGCCGGGATCCCCATCACGTCCATGACCTCGGAGTCCCACGAGAGGGTCTTGAGGTCCATCAGCATCGTGCGGCTGGCGTTCGTCACGTCGGTGATGTGCTGGCCGCCGTCCGTGCCGCCCGTGAGGTTCCACAGCAGCCAGGTGTCCATGTTCCCGAACAGCAGGTCGCCGGAGTCGGCCTTCGCGGCCGCGCCGTCGACGTTGTCGAGGATCCAGCGGATCTTCGGGCCGGAGAAGTAGGTCGCCAGCGGCAGGCCGACCTTCTCCTGGAAGCGCGCCTGGCCGCCGTCGCGCGAGTACTCGTCGACGAGCTTGTCCGTGCGCGTGTCCTGCCAGACGAGCGCGTTGTGGATCGGCTTGCCCGTCGTGCGGTCCCACACCACCGCGGTCTCGCGCTGGTTGGTGATGCCGACCGCCGCCACGTCGCCGTCGCCGGCGCCGGCCGAGGCGACCGCCTCGTCGACGACCTCCTGGGTCCGCGCCCAGATCTCCTCCACGTCGTGCTCCACCCAACCGGGCTTGGGGTAGATCTGCTCGTGCTCCTTCTGCGCCACGGAGACGACCTGGCCGCCGTGGTCGAAGATCATGCACCGCGTGCTCGTGGTGCCCTGATCGATCGCTGCCGCGTACTTCGCCATGAGGCTTCCTCCTGATTCCAGGTGAGCGGGCGGCGCCCCGCCGGACGCCGCCCTCCGTATCGGGTGGGTGTCGGCCGGGGGCCTAGAAGAAGGCCTTGTACGCGCCCGCCGCGAGGATGCCGCCGATGAGCGGCGCCACCACGGGGATCCACGCGTAGCCCCAGTCCGAGTCGCCCTTGCCGGCGATCGGCAGGATCGCGTGCATGATGCGCGGCCCGAGGTCGCGGGCCGGGTTGATCGCGTAGCCCGTCGGCCCGCCGAGCGACAACCCGATCCCGACCACGAGCAGGCCGACGATCAATGCGCCGAGCCCGGTGTCCGCGGTCGCGGCGTTGTCGAAGAAGGCGAGGATCCCGAACACCAGCACGAACGTCCCGATGACCTCGGTGATGATGTTGCTGACCGGGTTGCGGATCGCCGGCGCCGTGCTGAAGCAGGCCAGCTTGAGCCCGGGGTCCTCGGTCTCCTTCCAGTGATCGAGGTAGGCGAGCCAGACGAGCGTGGCGCCGATGAACGCGCCGATGAACTCGCCGGCGAGGTACTCGGGCACGTCGCCGCCGTCGATCGTCCCTGCCACCCAGAAGCCGATCGTCACAGCCGGGTTCAGGTGTGCACCGCTGAACTGCCCCACCGCGAAGGCGCCGGTCATGACCGCGAGGCCCCAACCGAACGTGATCACGATCCATCCGCCGTTCTGGCCCTTCGACTGGGCCAGCAGCACGCACGCCACCACGCCGTTGCCCAGCAAGATCAGTAGCGCGGTCCCGATGACCTCAGCGCCGAAGATGCTCAAGAGTCCTCTCCTCCTCCGTCGAGCGTTGACCCAGCGCGCTGGACACTAGACCGGTGCGTCTGGCATTGTCAACCGGAGTTCGGCAATGTCGAACCACGTTCGGTTAGGTTCCACCCCAGAGTGCCCGCTCCGATCCAATCGATCGAACGCGCAGCCGCCATCCTGCGGCTCCTCTCGGGGCGCAACCGGCGCCTCGGCGTGGTCCAGCTCGCGGGCGAGCTGGGCCTCCCGAAGGGGACCGTTCACGGCATCCTGCGCACCCTCGCACAGGTGGGGTTCGTGGAGCAAGACCCAGAGACCGGCAAGTACCAGCTCGGGGCCGCGCTGCTGCACATGGGCTCGAGCTACCTGGACGGCAACGAGCTGCGCACGCGTGCGCTGAACTGGTCCGACTCGCTGGCCACGCGCAGCGGCGAGAGCGTCCGCATCGGCACGCTGCACGAGAGCCGCGTGCTCGTCGTGCACCACGTCTTCCGGCCGGACGACAGCCGCCAGGCGCTCGAGGTCGGCGCGCTGATGCCGGCCCACGCGACCGCGCTCGGCAAGGTGCTGCTGGCCGCCAACCGCTACGCGGCGGCCGAGCTCGCGGCGGAGGGCCTGCCGCAGTTCACGCCGTCGACGCTGACCGAGTGGGAGGCGCTGGCGGAGCATCTCGCCGACGTCGTCGAGCGCGGGTGGGCCGACGACCACGAGGAGCTCGTCGCCGGCGAGGTCTCGATCGCCGCCCCGATCGAGGACCGGCGCGGCGTGGTCGTCGGCGCGATCGGCATCTCGGGCCCCGTCGAGCGGCTGCGCGAGGACGGCGAGGTCAGGTCCGACCTCGTGTCCTACGTCCGCGAGGCCGCCCGCTCGATCTCCCGCGATCTCGGAGCGATCCCATGGTGAGGGGCCGACGTGGTAGGAAGGTGCCGTGAGCGAGCGCTTCGTCGCATCGGTCGACCAGGGGACCGCGTCGTCGCGCTGCATCGTCTTCGACGTCAGCTCGCGCATCGTCGCGGTCAGCCAGGTCGAGCACGAGCACATCTTCCCCCGGCCGGGCCACGTCGAGCACGACCCGGTCGCCATCCTGCGCAACGTCGAGCACGTCGTCGACGACGCGCTCGCCACCGCCGGGATCGCGCTCGGCGACCTCGTCGCGCTCGGCATCACGAACCAGCGCGAGACGACGGTGCTGTGGGACCGGGTCACCGGGCAGCCCGTCCACAACGCACTGAGCTGGCAGGACACGCGCACGGACCATCTGGTGCGCGAGCTGGGCGGCGACGAGGGCGCCGGCCGCTTCCGCGACCGCTGCGGGCTGCCGCTCGCGACGTACTTCTCCGGGCCGAAGATCCGCTGGCTGCTCGACCACGTCGACGGCCTGGAGGAGCGGGCGGCGTCCGGCGAGGTGCTGTTCGGGACGATCGACTCGTGGTTGCTGTGGAACCTCACGGGCCGTCACATCACCGACGTCACGAACGCCGGGCGCACGATGCTGATGAACCTGGAGACGCTCGACTGGGACGACGTCCTGCTCGACGCGATGGGCGTGCCGCGGGCCATGCTGCCCGAGATCCGCCCGTCGGTGGAGGTGTACGGCGAGGCGCGCGGGGCGCTCGCCGGGCTGCCCGTCGCGGCGGCGCTCGGCGACCAGCACGCCGCGCTGTTCGGCCAGACCTGCTTCGCCCCCGGCGACGCCAAGTGCACCTACGGGACGGGCAGCTTCCTGCTCATGAACACCGGCGAGCAGCCGGTCGTGTCGGCCAACGGCCTGCTCACCACCGTCGGCTACAAGATCGGCGACGAGCCGGCGACGTACGCGCTCGAGGGATCGATCGCGGTCACCGGCGCGCTCGTCCAGTGGTTCCGCGACAAGCTCGGCCTGATCGGCAGCGCGCCGGAGATCGAGACGCTGGCGCGCACCGTCGACGACAACGGCGGCTGCTACTTCGTGCCCGCGTTCAGCGGCCTGTTCGCGCCGCACTGGCGCAGCGACGCGCGCGGCGTGATCGCCGGCCTGACCGGCTACATCAGCAAGGGCCACCTGGCCCGCGCCGTGCTCGAGGCGACCGCGTGGCAGACGCTCGAGGTGGTCGAGGCGATGAACGCCGAGGCCGGCGTCGAGCTCGTCTCGCTCAAGGTCGACGGCGGCATGACCGCCAACAACCTGCTGATGCAGAGCCTCGCCGACGTGCTCGACGTGCCGGTCATGCGGCCGATCGTGGCCGAGGCGCCGTCGCTCGGCGCGGCGTACGCCGCCGGCCTCGCCGTCGGGTTCTGGCCCGACGTCGAGGACCTGCGCACGCACTGGCACAAGGCGGCCGAGTGGCTGCCCGCGATGGAGCCCGCGGTGCGCGACCGGCGCTACCGCAAGTGGCGCAAGGCGGTGCAGCGCACGATGGACTGGGTCGACGACGACGACTGAGTCAGGCGAGCGTCTCCGCCGCCGCGAGCAGCAGCAGGTGCGTCGACGTCGCCCCGGGGTCCTGGTGGCCGACGCTGCGGGGGCCGAGGTAGCTCGCCCGCCCCTTGCGCGCCTCCAGCGGGATCGTCGCCTTCATGCCCTCCTCGGCCGCCGCGGCGGACTGCGCCAGCGCGTCGCCGAGCTCCGCGCCCCCCTCGGCGGCGGAGCGCAGCGCCGCCACCGCGGGCAGCAGGGCGTCCATCATCGTCTTGTCCTCCGGCTCGGCCTTGCCGCGGGCCTGCACGCCCTTGGCGCCCGTCTCGAGCGCGTCGGTCCAGCCCGCCAGGTCGAGCTCCGCCTTCCCGGCCGCGGACGCGCCCATCTGCAGGAACAGCGTCCCGTAGAGCGGGCCCGCCGCCCCGCCGACGCTGGACACGAGCGCCATCCCCACGGCCTTGAGGATGGCGCCGATGTCGTCGCCCTCGAGCGCGTCGAGCTTCTCCACCGCCTTGCGCATCCCGCGGTCCATGTTCGTGCCGTGGTCGCCGTCGCCGATCGCCGTGTCGAGCTTGACGAGCTCGGCGCGGTTCGCGGCGACGTCGGCGGCGAAGCGCGCGATCCAGGCGCGCACCTCGGTGGCGGTGATGCTCACGTGGCGACCTCCCCTACGCGGACTTGAGCGCCGGCGTGTCGACCGGGGCGTCCCACAGCCGCATCAGCTCGTCGTCGAGCTTGAGCAGCGTGATCGAGCAGCCGGCCATCTCGAGCGACGTGATGTAGTTGCCGATCAGGTTGCGGCCGATCGTGATCCCGCGCCCGTCGAGGAGGTTCTTGAGCGCGCGGTACACGATGTAGAGCTCGATCTGCGGCGTGCCGCCCATGCCGTTGACGAACGCGAGCACGGTGTCGCCCTGGGAGAACGGCAGGTCGTCGACGATCGCCGTGCCGAGGCGCTCGACGATGTCGTCCGCGGTCGCCATCGCCTCGCGGTAGCGGCCCGGCTCGCCGTGGATGCCGATGCCGATCTCCATCTCGTCCTCGCCCAGCTCGAAGCTCGGCTGGCCCGACCCCGGCGTGATGCACGGCGTGAGCGCCATGCCCATGCTGCGGCCCTGGCCGTTGACCTTGCGGCACAGCTCGGCCACCTCGGCGAGCGACTTGCCCTCCTCGGCGGCGGCGCCGCAGATCTTCTCCGCGAGCACGGTGATGCCGACCCCGCGGCGGCCGGCGGTGTAGAGGCTGTCCTGGACGGCGACGTCGTCGTTGGTGACGACGGCCTCGACCTCGATGCCCTCGCCCTTGGCCAGGTCGGCCGCCATCTCGAAGTTCAGCACGTCGCCGGTGTAGTTCTTGACGATGTGCAGCACGCCGGCGCCGCCGTCGACCGCCTTGGTCGCCTCGAGCATCTGGTCCGGCGTGGGCGACGTGAACACCTCGCCCGGGCACGCCGCGTCGAGCATGCCCTTGCCGACGAAGCCGCCGTGCATCGGCTCGTGGCCCGAGCCGCCGCCCGACACGATCCCGACCTTGCCCTGCACGGGCGCGTCGGCGCGCACGATCACCATCGGATCGTGGATCACGCGCACGTGGTCGGCGTGCGCGGCCTCGATGCCCTGCAGCGCCTCGCGCACGACCGCGTCCGGATCGTTGATCAGCTTCTTCATGCCCGTCTCCTCCGCTCGCTTCCCCGGCTCCACGGGTGGTGGGACCGCATCCGGTGGACCGTATAGATGGGCGTCGGCCGTGTAAATCAGGCGGCGGTGGTGGAGCGGTCCGGCTCCCCCACCTCGAGCTGCTCGAAGCGCGTCCCGGCGGCCTGGCCGGTCGCGGCCTCGTGCGCCATCAGCGTGCGGTGGATCAGCAGCACGTCGTGCGCGACCGGGGCGGGCTCGGGCTCCCGCGGCAGGCCCTGGCGCTCCCAGAACTCCTGGACCTCGGCCATGACCTCGCGGCGCCGGTCGGCGTCCGGGCAGGGGATCGGCGCGCCGAAGCGCACCTCGGTGCGGTGCCGGCGCGACAGGAAGCGGCCCGGACGGCGCTTGGGCCAGTTCTGCCCGGGCGGCATCGCGTCGTGCGTGCCCGAGACGTAGATCGGGACGATGTCGATCCCGTGGTGCGCGGCGATCACCGCGGCACCGGAGCGCACCTTGCCGATCGCGCCGTCGCGCGAGCGCGTGCCCTCGGGGAACATGAGCAGGTTCCAGCGCTCGTTGATCAGGCGGTCGACGTGGTCGGTGGCGCCGTTGCCGAGGCCGCCGCCGTCGCGGCCGAGCGGCACGGTGTTGAAGAGCAGCGCGACGCCGTTCGCCTTCCAGCGCTTCCTGTAGAAGTAGTCCGCGGCCGCGGCGACCGCGGTGCGGTTCCGCCAGCGGCGCGGGATCGCGCGCAGGATCGTCGGCGTGTCGAGGTGGCTGGAGTGGTTGGCGACGAAGATGACCGGATGCTTGAGGTCGTCGAAGACCTCGCGGCCGACCGCCCGCCGGCGCAGGTACCAGTCGGTCATGGGGCCGAGCACGCCGCTGAGCAGGAACTCGCGCGCCAGCCGCGCGTGCGGCATGCGCGCCCAGGAGACGTCCATCTTCGCGTACTGGCGGGCCAGCTCGCCGCCGCGCGTGCGCAGCTCCGCGCCGCGCTGCTTGAGCTCCCCCGACCGCTGCTTGAGGTCCTCGGCGCGGCGGGCCGTCAGCTCCGCGCCGCGCTCCTTGAGCTCGGGGACGCGGTCCTTCAGCTCCGGCACGCGGCCCTTGATGTCGGTGGTGCGCGCCTTGCCCTGCTCGAGCGCGCGATTGAATCGGCCGTCCCCCATAGGCCCATGTACTCCGCTCTGCAAGACCGGTTTCACACGATGTCAGCACGCGTCGCGTATGCCCCCTTACGCCGGGCCGCTAGGGCGCTCCGGGCGCGGGTAACGCGAGTGGTACAGGCCGATTCGAGAGGGGACCGATCCAATGGCCGAGAACCGTGGCGTGGCGTACCTGGGAGCCGGCAAGGTCGAGGTGCAGGACATCGACTTCCCGGGCTTCGAGTTGAAGGACGGTCCGGGCGTGCACCCGGACAACGTGGGGCGCCAGCTGCCCCATGCGGCGATCCTGAAGATCGTCTCCACGAATATCTGCGGCTCCGACCAGCACATGGTCCGCGGCCGCACGACGGCGCCCGAGGGCCTGATCCTCGGCCACGAGATCACCGGTGAGGTGATCGACACCGGGCCGGGCGTGGAGTACATCCAGAAGGGCGACCTCTGCTCGGTCCCGTTCAACATCGCCTGCGGCCGCTGCCGCCTCTGCAAGGAGGGGCACACGGGCGTGTGCGAGAACACGAACCCGGACCGGCCGGGGTCGGCGTACGGCTACGTCGACATGGGCGGCTGGGTCGGCGGCCAGGCCGAGTACGTGACGGTGCCCTACGCGGACTGGAACCTGCTCAAGTTCCCCGACAAGGAGCAGGCGATGGAGAAGATCCTCGACCTGACGATGCTGTCGGACATCTTCCCGACCGGCTACCACGGCGCGTTCACCGCGGGCGTGACGTCGGGGTCGACGGTCTACATCGCCGGCGCGGGGCCGGTCGGCCTGGCGGCGGCGTACTCCGCGCAGCTGCTCGGCGCGGCGGTCGTGTTCGTCGGCGACCTGATCCCGGAGCGGCTGGAGCAGGCGGCCTCGTTCGGCTGCGAGCCGATCGACATCTCCAAGGGCGACCCGCAGGACCAGATCGAGCAGAGGCTCGGCGTGCCCGAGGTGGACGCCGCGGTCGACGCGGTCGGGTTCGAGGCGCGCGGCCACGGCAGCGACGCCGGGACGGAGAAGCCGGCGACGGTGCTCAACAGCATCATGACCGTGACCCGCGCGGCAGGGAAGCTCGGCATCCCGGGCCTCTACGTGACGGGCGACCCGGGCGCCGCCGACGACGCCGCGAAGGAGGGCTCGCTCTCCATCCGCATCGGGCTCGGCTGGGCGAAGTCGCAGTCGTTCACGACGGGCCAGTGCCCGGTGATGAAGTACCACCGCAACCTGATGCAGATGATCCTCAACGACCGCGCGCACATCGCGAAGGCGGTCAACGCGACGGTCATCTCGCTCGACGACGCCCCGCAGGGCTACGAGGACTTCGACTCGGGCGTGGCCAAGAAGTTCGTGCTCGACCCGCACGGCCTGATCGCGGCGTAGCTAGAGGGACGGCGCGACCCCGCCGAACACGCCGGCGGGGTCGTAGCGGCGCTTGACCGCGAGCAGCCGCTCGCGGTTGGCGCCGTGGTAGGCGCGGTCCCAGGGATCGCGCCCCGTCTCGGGGAAGTTCGCGTAGACGCCGCCGGTGCCGTGCGGGTGCGTGAGCTGCCACGAGGTCTCGAGCCAGGCGCGCGCCGCCGCGAGCCCCGCCGCCGGCATGTCCGGGGCGACGGCGACGGACTGCTTGAGCAGGAACCGCGCGTCGCGGTGCGGGAACGCGGTGGCGGCGGCGGGCACGCGCGTGTAGGCCCCGCCCCAGGGCGACAGGTCCAGCTCGCGCGTGACGCCCGCCGTGCGCGCGTCCAGCAGGCCGCGCAGCAGCGCGTCGATCGCGGTCGCGGGCAGCGGGCGCGCGAAGAACTCCGAGCGCACGTAGCCGTGCGCGGTGTCGCCGCCGTCGCCGAGGCCGGAGAGGAAGCGCTTGGCGTCGAGCAGCGAGCCCGCGACGAAGGCCTCCTCCTCCGGCTCGGTGCCCGCCGCGGCCGCGAACGCCTCGATCCGCGCCCGCGTGTCCGCCTCGGCGCCGCCCATCGCGCCGAGCAGCTCGACGCGCGGCGGCCGGGTGCCCGCCGCGGTGACGAGCAGGCTGGCGGCCATCGCGTCGGGCTCGTCGGGCGACCAGGCCTGCCACGCGTCGACGAGCGCCGTCGCGCGCGTGCCCGGGAACGCGAGCTTGAACGCCGTGGTCGGGGGCGCCTCGACGGTCTCGAGGACGAGCGACGTGACGACGCCGAAGCGCGCGCCGCCGGCGCCGCGCAGCGCCCACAGGAGATCCGCGTGCTCCCCGTCGGCCGCGCACGTGACCTGCCGGCCGTCGGCGAGGACGACGTCGGCGCCGCGCAGCGCGTCGGACGTGAGGCCGTGCGCGCGGCCGAGGATGCCGAGGCCGCCGCCGAGCGTCAGCCCGGCGGCGGCGACGGTGGGGCCGCAACCGGCGGGGATCGCGCGCCCGTGCGGGGCGAGCGCCTCGTAGACCGCGCCGAGCGGCGCCCCGGCCCCGATCGTCGCGCGCGTGCCGTCGAGCGTGACGCCGCGCAGCGGCGAGAGGTCGAGCACGAGCCCCTCCGTGGTGGAGCTCCCGGCGAAGCAGTGCCCGCCGCTGCGCACCGCGAGCGCGATCCCGCGCCCGGTCGCGAAGGCGAGCACGGCGGCCACGTCGGCGGGCCCCGCGCAGCGGGCGACGGCGGCCGGGCGCGTGCCGGCGAACCGCGCCACCGCGGGCGCCCGCGCCGCCTCGTAGCCGGGCGCGCCGGGGCGCAGGAGCTCGCCCGTCATCGCCGCCGCGAGCTCGTCCCAGTCGTCCCGCTCCATCGCGGGGAACGCTACCTGGCCACCCCATCGCATAAGGTCGCGGGATGAAGTGGTGGGGATGGGGTGACGAGGACGTCGCCTTCACGCATGCGGACAAGCCCGCGCTCGGGCCGTTCCTCGAGCGCCACCTGGGCATCGACGTCGAGCGCCCGTCGGCGCGTGCGGTCGCGTTCGGCGACCTCGAGCTGCCCGCGCCGCAGCTGCCCGACGGCCTGCGCGAGGCGCTCGTGGCCGCCGCGGGCGCCGAGCACGTGTCCGGCGATCCGCTCGACCGCCTCGTCCACGCGCGCGGCAAGAGCCTGAGCGATCTCGTCCGCCACCGCCGCGGCGACATCGGCCGGCTGCCCGACGTCGTCGTGCGCCCAGGCGACGAGGGGGCCGTCGAGGCGATCATGACGGCCGCGCTCGCCGCCGACGCGGTGGTCATCCCGTTCGGCGGCGGCTCGAACATCTCGGGCAGCCTGGAGGCGCCGGCGGGCGAGACGCGGCCCGTCGTCTCGGTCGACATGGCGCGCCTCGACCGCGTGATCGCGATCGACGAGACGTCGCGCCTGGCGCGCGTGCAGACCGGCGTCTTCGGCCCGCGGCTGGAGGAGCAGCTCAACGCGCGCGGCTGGACCCTGGGCCACTTCCCCGACAGCTTCACGCAGTCGACGCTGGGCGGCTGGATCGCGACGCGCTCGTCCGGCATGCAGTCGGACAAGTACGGCGACGTGGCCGACCTCGTGCGCGGGCTCCGCGTGGTCACCCCGCAGGGGCTGCTCGTCGTCCGGCCGGTGCCCGCGACCTCGACGGGGCCCAGCGTGCGCGAGATGGTGCTCGGCAGCGAGGGCCGGCTCGGGATCGTCACCGAGGCCACGGTCCACGTCCATCGCCTGCCCGTGCGCCGCACGATCCTGGGCTACCTGTTCCCGACCTGGGCGGACGGGCTCGCCGCGATGCAGGAGATCGCCGCGGGCGAGGCCGCGCCGTCGGTCACGCGCGTGTCCGACGCGCCCGAGACGGCGTTCTCGTTCGCCACGCGCAAGGCGGGCACGCCGCTCGACCAGGTCAAGTCGCGCGCGCTGCAGGCGTTCCTGCGCCGCCGGCGCGGCTTCGATCTCGAGGCGATGTGCCTCGGCTTCGTCGGCTACGAGGGCAGCGAGGGCCACGTGAAGGCGCAGCGCAAGCTGGTCGGCGACGTGATCTCCCGGCACGGCGGGCTGTCGATCGGGAGCGGGCCGGGCGCGCTGTACGACCAGAAGAAGTTCGACACGCCCTACATCCGCGACTACCTGCTCGACCGCGGAGCGGTCGCCGACGTGTCCGAGACGTCGGCCCCGTGGAGCCTGCTGCCCGTCGTCTACGACGCGGCCGTCGGCGCGGCGCGCAGCGCGTTCGCCGACCTCGGCGTCGCGGGCTACGTGATGTGCCACCAGTCGCACTCGTACCACTCGGGCGCGTGCCTGTACTTCACGTTCGCCATCAAGCCGTCGGCGGGCGGCGACCCGCTCGCGGAGTACGGCACGGTCAAGTCGGCGATCCAGCAGTCGTTCGTGGACTCGGGCGCGACGCTCTCGCACCACCACGCGGTCGGCACGGAGCACGCGCGCTGGCTCGAACAGGACATCTCGGCGCCCGGGGTGGCGATGCTCAAGGCGCTGTTCGACGGCGTCGACCGCGGCGGCAACCTCAACCCGGGCAAGATCACCGGCCCCTGACGGGGGAGGCGTACCATCCGTGCATGGGCCTCGACGGTCCGTCACGGCGCATCATCTCCGAGCCGGTCGAGGCGCCGGCGCCGCCGGCCCCGCCGCCGCCGGTCACCGCGCCTGCACCGCAGGAGCCCGAGCCGGCGAGGGCGGCGTGACCGCGCCGCTCGTCCCGTCGCCGCTCTACGGGCTGCGGACCTGGGCGGTGACCGGCGGCGAGCGGCTGAGCGGGCCGCAGCAGGACGCGGCCTGGCCGCTCGGCGGCGCGTGGCTCGAGGCGGCGTGCGCGAGCGATCCGGGCCACGCGGCGCCGGAGCCGCGGTGCGCTTGCGGCGTGCACGCCCTGCACCCGTCGCACAAGGCGGCGCGGCGGCTGCTCGCCGCGCGGCGGGAGATCCCGGGCGTCGTCGAGGCGGCGGGCGCGATCGAGGTGCACGAGGAGGGCTTCCGGGCCGCGCGGGCGCGGCCGGCGGCGTTCTTCGTCGTGCCGGGGCGCAACGCGGCGCTCGTGCGGCGGCTGGCGGCGGCCCACGCGGTGGCGGCGGTCGAGGTGCGCGACGCGGACGCGCTGCTCGCGTGGTGCCGGGAGCGCGGGTACGGGCTCGCGCCCGACGTGGTGGCCGCGCTGCTGGGTCCCGAGGTGATCGCGCGCTGGCACGCGGCCGCGCGGCGGCGAGCGCGGGCGAACGCGCTGCGGCTCGGGGCGGTGGTGGCGGTCATGGCGGCGCTGGTGGCGGGCGGGCTCGCGTTCACGGCGAACCCGGGCGACCGCGAGCTGTTCGGCCGCACCGGGCCGGTGCACCAGCGCTAGCGGTCCGCTCAGTTCCAGGGCAGGGCGGCCCGCGTCTCCCAGTACGCCGTGGCGGGCTCCTCGAGGTCGGCGAGCCGCGTCTCGAGCGCGTCGTCCCACTCGACCTCGCGCGCCAGCAGGTTCTGCTCGAGCTGCGCGACCGTGGCGGCGCCGCTCAGCACGACGCCGGCCCACGGCTGGGCGAGCACGGCCGCCAGCGCGATCGCGTCCTCCCCCACCCCGCGGTCGGCCGCGGCCGCGGCGAGCGTCCCGTTGCCACCGCGCGCAGTCAGCCGGCCGTTGGCCACGCCCTCCTTGACGTAGACCTCCATCCCGGCCGCATGGGCGCGCTCGAGCGCCGGCCCCGCGCTGCGCTCGTGCAGGTTCCAGGTGGCCTGGACGGCGTCGAACCCGCCGGTCTGGACCGCGCGGTCGATCGTCCCCGCCTGGCCCGCGCCCGTCACGCTGAGCCCGACCCGGATCCCGCGCGCGCGCAGCGTGTCGAGCTCGGCGCGCACCTCGCGGTCGTCGAGCACGCCGCTGTCGAGCGTCGCGGAGTGGATCTGGTAGAGCGACAGGCGGTCGCCGAGCAGCGCCTCGGTCTCCGGCCACTGACGCCGCAGCTGCGCGGCGCTCAGCTCCTTGACCTCGTGCTCCTCGGCGTCGACGGACCAGCCCGCGGTGTACGCGTAGCCCCACTTCGAGCTGACGACGACGTCGGCGCGGCCGAGCCCGCGGCGGTCCAGCCAGCTGCCGAGGAAGGCCTCGGCGCGGCCGTAGGAGCGCGCGGCGTCGAAGTGGCGGACCCCGGCGGCGCGGGCGGCGTCGAGCACCGCGTGCGCGGCGGCCTCCATGCGCGCCACGTCATGGTCGGCGACGTCCGCGGCATGGCCGAGGTTGATGTAGCCCGGACGCCCGAGCGCGGCCAGTCCGATCCCCAGTGGCATGCGGCCAGCGTACGGGGGCGGATGTGCGCAAGCATGTGCGCCTCGTCCGTACGCCAGGGGAGCGACATCGTGAACGACCAGAGCCAGATCGGCTTGACCGGCCTCGCCGTGATGGGCGCGAACCTCGCCCGCAACATCGCGCGCAACGGCTACTCCATCGCCGTCCACAACCGCACCCCGGCCAAGACGCGCGACTTCGTCGAGGAGTTCGGCGGCGAGGGCGCGATCACCGGCACGGAGACGATCGAGGAGCTCGTCGCCGCGCTCGAGCGCCCGCGCAAGATCATCATCATGGTCAAGGCCGGCGGCCCGGTCGACGCGGTGATCGACGAGCTCGCGCCCCTCCTCGACGAGGGCGACATCGTCATCGACGCCGGCAACTCGCACTTCGAGGACACGCGCCGCCGCGCGCACGCGTGCGCCGAGCGCGGGCTGCGGTTCCTCGGCACCGGCGTGTCGGGCGGCGAGGAGGGCGCGCTCAACGGCCCGAGCATCATGCCCGGCGGCGACCGCGAGGCGTGGGCGGAGGTGGAGGAGATCCTCACGGCGATCGCGGTCGAGGTGGACGGGACGCCGTGCTGCGTCTACGTCGGGCCGGACGGCGCGGGCCACTACGTGAAGATGGTGCACAACGGCATCGAGTACGCCGACATGCAGCTCATCGCGGAGTCCTACGACCTGCTGCGCAACGGCGCCGGGCTGAGCGTCGAGGAGATCGCCTCGACCTTCGACGAGTGGAACCGGGGCGACCTCGAGTCGTTCCTGATCGAGATCACCGCGACGGTGCTCTCGCGCACCGACGACGCGACGGGCGGGCCGCTGGTCGACGTGATCCTCGACCAGGCCGAGCAGAAGGGCACCGGCCGCTGGACCAGCCAGGACGCGCTCGAGCTCGGCGTGCCGCTCACGGCGATCACCGAGGCGGTGTTCGCGCGCTCGCTGTCGGCGCTGCGCGACCAGCGCGTCGCGGCCTCCGAGCTGCTCGCCGGCCCGCGCCCCGGCGAGGGCGATCACGACCCGTCGATCGTCGACGACGTGCGCTCCGCGCTCTACGCGAGCAAGGTCGTCGCCTACGCGCAGGGCTTCGAGCAGATGGCGGCCGCGTCGCGGACGCACGAGTGGGACCTGAGCCTGGGCGACATGGCCACGATCTGGCGCGGCGGCTGCATCATCCGGGCCCGCTTCCTGAACCGGATCGCGGAGGCCTACGCCAGCCACGACGAGGTGGTGAACCTGCTCACCGTCCCGTACTTCGCCGACGCGATGGCCGAGGCCCAGGACGCGTGGCGGCGGGTGATCGCCAGGGCGGTCGAGCTCGGCATCCCGGTGCCGGCGTTCTCCTCCTGCCTGGCCTACTACGACGGCTACCGCCGGGCGCGCGGCCCGGCGGCGCTCATCCAGGGGCAGCGCGACTTCTTCGGCGCGCACACCTACCGGCGCGTCGACCGCGACGGCACGTTCCACGTCCGCTGGTCGCAGGACGGCCGCGAGGTGCCCGCGTAGGCGGGCACCCCGTGCGGACGGCGAGGTCCAGAGGCGGCCGATGAGCGTCATCTGCTCGCGGTCGTCGGCGCTCTCGGAGAACACGGCGGTGGCGTAGCCCCTGGCGTGGGCGAACCGGCCCGTGCCGTGGCCGACGGAGACGCCGGCGATGCCGGTGAACGTGGAGGCCGGGGGGCGGCCCGGCGCCGTCCTGGCAGGAGATGCCGTCGAGCTTGAGCACGAGCCGGTCGGGGTGCCCGTGCCGAGCGTGATCCTGCCGGCGGTCGGGGCGCACGCGCCGCCCTCGCCGTTCGGGAACGCCTCGGCGACCTTCAGCTTCACGACGCCGGCGTCGGCGCCCTTGCCGGTCGTGCCGCGGAACGCGCCGTCGGCGAGCGTGAGCTCGCAGACGCCGCCCGGACAGGCGGGGCTGTCGAGCACGGTGTCGGTGCCGCGGACGACGAGGCGCTCACCGTGGGGGACGCCCGCGCGGCGCTGCCGGTGACGGCGAGGGCGAGCGGCGGATCCGCTGACGGCGCGCGCGAGCGCGAGATCGCAGGGCTGATCGCCGCCGGCCGCACGAACCGGGAGGTCGCCGAGCAGCTCGTGCTCAGCACGCGCACGATCGAGGCGCACCTCCGCCGCATCTACGCGAAGCTGGGTGTCCGCTCGCGCGTCGAGCTCGCCCGCGACCTCGGTGCCGGCCCGGCCCGCGGGCCGGGCGAGCCGTGACCTCTGGACGGTGCGGCGTCGTTGCGCCGGTTGCGCGGCCGGCGTGATGGCGGGCGCGTGACGAACGTCAACGGCGGGCACTGAGGGGGGCGAGTCCGGGTGGGCGTGCCCCCAACGTCACATCGGCTCGACGAACGGGGCGCCGTGCGACGTTTGGGTCCTATAGCACCCCCAACGTCGCATCGGCTCGGCGATCCGGACGGCATGCGACGTTGGGGGCGCGACCGCACCCATCGGACCCACCCCCTCGATGCCCGCCGTTGACGTGCGCCGGGGCCGCCGCTCGCGCGACACGGCAGGCGCAGCACCCGAACCCGCCCCCCTCGATGCCCGCCGTTGACGTGCGCCGGGACCGCCGCTCGCGCGACACGGGAGGCGCACCCCACCCGAACCGCGCCCCCCTCGATGCCCGCCGTTGACGTGCGCCGGGACCGCCGCTCGCGCGATACGGGAGGCGCACCCCACCCGAACCCGCCCCCCGATGCCCGCCGTTGACATGCGCCGGGACCGCCGCTCGCGCGACACGGCAGGCGCAGCACCCGAACCCGCCACCCTCGATGCCCGCCGTTGACGTGCGCCGGGACCGCCGCTCGCGCTCCACGGCAGGCCGCGGCCCGCCGAGCCGCCACCGCTACGGCGCCCAGCGCAGCGGCGCGGCACATCCGCGGCGGCAGCCGCGCACGGTGCGCGTCCCGCTGAAGCTCGCCCCGGTCCCGCCGGAGCCCGCCCAGACGAACATCGTCCCCCGGTAGCGGAAGCTCGCGTCGCGCCAGCTCGAGCGGCACGTCGCGTCGTACGGGGTGCGCAGGGCGCAGCGGGCGCGCAGGCCGCGCGGCGGCAGCCCGGTCCGCCTGCGCACCTCGGCGCGCACCGCATGGCGCGCGTGCGCGCGTGTGAGCCGCGGCACGTCGAGGTACGCGGGCCCCGCTGCGGCCGGGATCCCGCCGATCGCGGGCCCGCCGCTCCCGCCGGCATCGGGCGCCGCGTCGTCGGCCGGCGTGCGGGGGCGCACGACGAGGCGGCGCACCGGGGACGCGAACACGCACGGGTCGCAGTCCGCCCGCGTCGTGGACGCCTGCCAGAAGTAGGTGCCCGGTGTCGCCGTCCAGCGAGCGGCCGGACCGGTCCGCGCCGCGAAGATGCCCGTGAACCCGGGCAGCGGCGTCGCCACGAGCCGGTCGACCGTCGCAGCGTCCGCGAGGGTCCCGTCCGGGTCCGTATCCGGACCTGACGCCACCTCCACGGCGAAGGACGCGGGGAGGAACGGCGCGTACGTGTAGAGCGCGAACCCGACCGCGTCCGCGGGCGACGCGGCCGGCCACCTGGAGGCCGGCCGCTCCGCGCCGTCGGCGGGCAGGGCGACGGACGGCGGAGGCCACGGCTCCGCGGCGGCGCGCGCCGGGGGGATGAGCGCCGCGAGCGCCAGCGCGGCGCCGATGGCAGTGCGTCCTCGCATGATCGGGCAGTCCTTCGGGCGAACGTACCAGGGACCCTTGCGTCGCAGCGCGTGCTGACGAGAGGATGGGCCGATGTCGCTCGTGGTCCGAGCCGTGGTCCTGGCGGCGCTCGCCGCCCTCCTCGCCGTGCCCGCGGCGCAGGCCGCCATCACCGTGACGCACGAGAGCGTGCAGGTCGAGCCGCCGGCCGGCCCCGTCACCACGGGCCTGCGCATCGTCGGCGACGGCGTCGACGACGACGTGACGATCAGCCAGACGCCGAGCGGCGAGATCGTCGTCAGCCGCGCCGGCGGCGGGATCGCCGCGGCCGTGGCGCCCTGCTCCGGCGGCGGCGCCGCGATCACCTGCCCCGCGGCGCAGGGCATCTCCGCCGACCTCGCGGCCGGGAACGACAAGCTCACGCCGCTCGCCGTCGCGGTCCCGATCACCGCCGCCGGCGGCCCGGGCGACGACACGCTGACGGGCGGCGCCGCGGCCGACGTCCTCGCCGGCGGGAGCGAGAGCGACACGCTCTCCGGCGGCGCCGGCGTGGACGAGTACTTCGGCGAGACGGGCGGCGACATCATCGTGTCGCGCGACGGCGCCGCGGAGCGGATCGCCTGCGGCGCCGGCGACGACCGCGTGGACAACGACTTCACCGACATCATCGCCGAGTGCGAGCGGGGCACGGACAACGACGGCGACGGGTTCAGCACCGCCGTCGACTGCGACGACACGCGCGCGAACGTGTTCCCGGCCGCGCCGGACGCCGTCGAGAACGGCGTCGACGAGGACTGCGACGGCCAGGACGACCGCAACCTCGACCGTGACGGCGACGCGTTCCCGGTCCCGCTCGACTGCAACGACGGCAACCCGGCGATCCGGCCCGGCACGCTGGAGATCCGGGGCAACGCGGTCGACGAGAACTGCGACCAGCGCGTCCTGCCGTTCGCCGTGCTGCCCTCGCTCGTCTCCACGCGGTGGCAGGTGGGGCCCCGGGTGACGCGGCTGCGCAAGCTGGTCGTCCGCAACGCCCCCGCGGGCGCGCGCGTGACCGTCACCTGCGACGGTCCCGGGTGCACGTTCAAGGGCCGCAAGTCCGTCCGCGTGCGGCGCGACCTCGCGCCCGTGCGGCTGCACCGCTTCTTCGGCAAGGGGAAGCTCCGCAGCGGCGCGCGCGTCGACGTGACCATCACGGCGACCGGGATGATCGGCCGCCGCTACCGCTACAAGATCGAGCGGACGGTGCTGCCGGCGGCGGCGATCCGCTGCATGGTGCCGGGGACGAAGGGGACGCGCGCATGCTGAGTCGACGGCTCCCGATCGTCCTCCTCGCCGCCCTGCTGGCCGGGCTCGCGGCACCCACCGGCGCGCAGGCCGTCGGGATCTTCAGCGTCGACGGCACCACGCTGCGGTACGACGCGTCGCCCGGCGAGGTCGACCAGATCGCCGGCTACGAGACGCCCACGAGCTACCGGTTCACGAGCTTCGGCGGCGCGGGGATCGGCGGCTCGTTGCTGTGCCCGTTCCTCGGCGGCGACCTCACCACCGTCGACTGCAAGAAGGAGGGCGTGCAGCGGATCGACCTGCGCCTCGGCGACCAGGACGACGTCGCCACGGTGAGCGCCGGCATCACCATCCCGGTCGACTTCGACGGCGGCGACGGCAACGACGGGCTGTTCGGCGGGGGCGGGGTCGACTTCTTCCGCGGCGGCGCGGGCAACGACAACATCGTGTCGCGCGACGGTCGCGCCGAGCCCGTCGACTGCGAGGACGGGAGCGACACCGCGATCTCCGACGACGCCGATGCACGCAGCTCGTGCGAGGAGGTCGAGGGCGACGCCGACAGCGACGGCGTGCGCGCGCCCGTCGACTGCAACGACGCGAACCCCGCGATCCGGCCCGGCGTGACCGACGTGCCCGACAACGGCGTCGACGAGGACTGCTCGGGCATCGATGCGATCAACGCCGACCGCGACGGCGACGGCGTGCCGCGTCCCCAGGACTGCGACGACACCACCGCCGCGATCAGGCCCGGCATCCGCGAGGTCCGCGGCGACGACATCGACCAGAACTGCGACACCCGGATCCCGCCGTTCCCGCCGCTCTCGGGCTCGGTCAGCGGCACCTGGACCAGCGCCGGCGACCGCACGCGCAACCTCAAGCTGATCGCGAAGGACTTCCCGAAGGGGACGGTCATCCGGCTGCGCTGCCGGCGCTCCTCGTCCTGCCCCGGGAAGACCACCACGCGGCGGGTGCAGCGCAAGGGCGCGGTGGTCAACCTGCACGCCTCGCTCGCGCGGCGCACGTTCGCCGCCGGCGCGCGGATCGAGCTGCGGATCACCCGCACGCAGCGCATCGGCCGGGTCCTGCAGTACCGGATCGCCACGCCGGGCGCCCCGGACGTGGCGTTCCTGTGCGCGCCGCCGGGCGTGCGCGCCGGCCCCTGCTAAGGGCCTCACGCGTCACGCGGGGACGGCTGGGGCGCCCCACTCGAGGTGGTGGCTCCGCTCGTCGCCGTGCTCGCGCAGCGGTCAGTCTCGCGGGATCGCGAACGCGACCGGGCTGCGGTTGCCGTCGCGGTCGATCGCACGGACCCCGAGCTGCACGTTGTCCTTGTTGAGGTTCGGGATCGTCGCCGTGAGCACGTCGCCGACCTTGCGCCCGTGCGTCCACAGCGGCGCCGTCGAGTCGCGCCAGACGACCTCGTAGCCCACGACGTCCGGCTCGGGGTTCGCCGCCCAGCGCAGCTCGGTGTCGTAGGAGAGCTGCTCGGCGACGATCGTCGCCTCGCCCGGCGCACGCGGCGCACGGGCGAGCGCGGCCAGCGAGGAGCCGACCACGCGCGTCACGCGCGCGAGGTAGGCGAAGTCGACGAACTCGGGCAGGTCGCCGATCTGCTCGCCGTCCTCCACGCGCACGTCCTGGTGCTGGTGGTCGAAGTCCTCGTTGGGCTCGGTGAAGCGCACCGCCGGCCAGGCCCGCTCGAGGAACGGGATCTGGTCGCCGCCGCGCAGGAAGCGGTCGCGCCGCCAGATCAGGTTCACGCGCATGCCCGTGGCGTCGTTCTCCCCGGTCTCCTTCACGAAGCGGGCGAGCTGGCGGGACACGCTGTCGTTCTCGCCGCCGAGCGACTGGAGCCGGGCGATCTCCTCCGGCGTCGCGGCCGTCGGCACGCCCTCGGAGAACAGCCGGATCGCACGCGGGTCGCGCACGCCGTTGCCGCCGTTCGGGCTGCCGATGATGTCCATGTTGAGGACGCCCTGGATGTTCCAGCCGTGCTCCTGCGCGAGCTCCGCGAAGTGATCCGATCCGAACAGCCCCTGCTCCTCGCCGGCGAAGGCGACGAAGACGATCGTCGCCTCGCTGCGAACGCGCGAGAGCACGCGTGCGAGCTCGATCACGGCGGATGTGCCGGACGCGTCGTCGTTGGCGCCCGGCGCGTCGTCCTCCGCGTTGAGCACGTCCGTGACCCGCGAGTCGTAGTGCGCGCCGACGACGTAGACGCGATCGGCGGACGCCGGGTCGGTGCCGCGCAGCGTGGCGACGACGTTCGTGATCCGCGTCGGCACGGGGATGCGCGGCGGTGCCGGCTCCTGGACGTAGCCCTGCAGCTCGACGCTCATCCGCCCGCCGGCGCGGGCGGCGATCGCGTCGAACTGCCCCTTGATCCAGTCCCGCGCGGCGCCGATGCCGCGGGCGGGATCGTCCTGGTCGGAGAGCGTGTGGCGCGTGCCGAAGCCGACGAGCGCGCGGTCATAGCCCTCGAGGCGGCGCGCGGACACGGCGCGCAGCGCCTCCCGCACGTCCGCGGGTGGGCGCCACCAGCGCGGCGCGTCGTGTCCGCCCGCGCGGGTGGCGGCGGCGCCGCCCCCGGCGGCGAGCGCCGCGACGGCGGCGAGCAGCGACGCGCCCAGGACGGCGGCGATGAAGCGAAGGCGTGACATGTGGGACCCCTCCCGTGACCGGACTCGGGATCCCCGTACCCCGCGGCGCGCGGCGCTCGCGGCATGCCGTCTCGGAACGGACCGCGTAGACCGGCGCCCGGCCGGGGATGCAGGGGCCATGAGCGATCACGTGTACAAGTCCATCGAGATCACCGGCTCGTCGCCCGAGGGCGTCACGCAGGCGATCGACCGCGCCGTCGCCAAGGCCTCGGAGAGCCTGCGCGAGCTCGACTGGTTCCAGGTCACCGAGATCCGCGGCGTCATCGACGGCGGCGCCGTCGCGCACTACCAGGTGACGCTCAAGCTGGGCTTCCGGCTCGAGGACTGAGCCCTCCGCGGGCAATGGGGACCGCTCCCCATTGCCCGGACGCCACCGTCGCGTGACCCTCGTGGCATGCGACTGTTCAACCGCAGGAAGCCGAGCCAGCGGACCGAGGTTCCCTGCCCCCGGTGCCAGGTCCTCGTGCCCGTCGGCGACGACATCTGCAACGTGTGCGGCTGGGACATGCTCGACCAGTACCGGCCGCCCGCGCCCGATCCGGTGGAGGATCGCGCGACGTCGTGAGCCCGCCGCGGCGGCGCCGCGCGCCATCCTGTCCGGGATGTCGCTGTTCGCGCGTGTCGTGGCCGTCAACGCCACGGTGGTCGTCGCCGCCGCGCTGGCCCTTGCGCTCTCGCCCGCGACGGTCTCCGAGCATCTGCGCATCGCCGAGGCCGTCGTGCTCGGCGTCGGCACGGTGGTGGTCCTCGCCGTCAACCTCCTGCTCGTGCGGCGCGTGTTCGGGCCGCTCGAGCGGCTCACGGCGGTGATGCGGCGGATCGATCCGCACGAGCCGGGCCGGCGGCTCGCGCTCGACGACGCCGACGCGGAGGTGGCCGACCTGCAGGACGCGTTCAACGCGATGCTCGACCGCCTGGAGGACGAGCGGCGCTCGAGCGGGCGCCGCGCGCTGGCCGCCCAGGAGGGCGAGCGCGAGCGCTTGGCGCGCGAGCTGCACGACGAGGTCGGGCAGACCCTCACCGGCGTCGTGCTCCAGCTCGATGGCCTGCACCGCGCCGCCCCGGCCGCCTTGCAGCCGGCCATCCAGGAGCTCCAGGAGGCGGCGCGCACGGGTGTGGAGGACGTGCGCGAGATCGCCCGCGGCCTGCGCCCGCACGCGCTGGCCGAGCTCGGCCTCCGCAGCGCGCTCGGCGCGCTCGCCACGCAGGCGTCCGACCGCGGCGGGCTGCGCGTGCGCCCTCAGCTCGCGCCGCTGCCCGCGCTCGCACCGGAGCTCGACCTGGCGATCTTCCGCGTCGCCCAGGAGAGCTTGACCAACGTCGCGCGCCACGCGGGCGCGCGCAACGCCACGCTCGCGCTCGAGGCGGTGGACGGCACGGTCACGCTGCGCGTGCGCGACGACGGCCGCGGCATCACCGACAGCGAGGCCGCCGGCCGCGGCATGGGCCTCGGCGGCATGCGTGAGCGGGCACTGCTCGTGGGCGGCGCGCTATCGGTCGGGCGCCGCCTCGACGGCGGCACCGAGGTGCGGCTCGACGTGCCGGCGGGCCGATGAGCACGCCGCTCAAGACGCGGATCCTGATCGCCGACGACCACCACGTCGTGCGCCGCGGCCTGAGCATGGTGCTCGACGCCGCGCCGGACCTCGAGGTCGTGGCCGAGGTCGGGGACGGCGTCGAGGCAGTCGAGCGGGCGCTGCAGGACGACATCGACCTCGCGATCCTCGACGTCACGATGCCGCGCCGCACCGGCCTGCAGGCCGCGCGCGAGCTGGCCCGGCAGCGGCCGCAGCTCCGCGTGCTCATGCTCTCGATGCACGACCAGGAGGCGTACTGCTTCGAGGCGCTCAAGGCGGGCGCCTCGGGCTACGTGCTCAAGACGGTCGCCGACCGCGAGCTGGTGGAGGCGTGCCGCTCCGCCATGCGCGGCGAGCCGTTCCTCACCCCGCCGACGATCCGCACGCTCCTGCGCAGCTACCTCGACGACCCCGGCCGCCACGCGCGCACGCTGAGCGATCGCGAGGAGGAGGTGACCAAGCTCGTCGCCGAGTCGCACACGAGCGAGGAGATCGGCCGCATCCTCTCGATCAGCCCGCGGACGGTGGAGCGCCACCGCGAGAACATCCTCGCCAAGCTCGGCATGCGCGACCGGCTCGAGCTGACCCGCTGGGCGATCCGGCACGGCCTGGTCGAGCCCTGAGGCCGCGGATCGCGCTCAGCGCGACTGCGCCGCGTCCGGCGACGCCGCCCAGAAGTCGTCGAGCTTGACCGCGTCGCCGTGGTCGAGCTTGCGCGAGACCGCCCACATGTCGACCGGCTCGTCGCCCTCGTTGCGGTGCGAGCGCGGGGTGCCGGGCGCCACGCGGACCGCGGTGCCGGGGCCGACGGCGTGGACGTCGTCCCCCAGGCGCATGGTCAGGGTGCCGCGGGTGACGACGTAGAGCTCCTCGACCTCGCGGTGGTAGTGGCCCGTGCCCTGCTCGAAGTCCGAGTGGGGCGGGACGCGGATGAGCGTCAGCGCGAGCTGCTCGCTCTCCAGCGCCGGCGTCAGCCGGCGGAACTCGCCGGGCACCGACGTGCCCGCGTAGTGGTCGTCGGCGTCGTCGGCGCGGACGATGGCGTACGTGCTCATCCCCCGAGCGTGACAGGTCAGGCCGCGAGCGCGGCGGCGCCGGGCGCGGCGCGCAGCTTGCGCAGTGCGAGCGCCTCGAGCCGCCGCACCTCGCCCGCGCGCAGGCCGAGCCGGCGCGCGGTCTCGGTGACCGTCGCCGGGTCGTCGTCGAGCCCGTAGCGCGTCGCCACGACGTCGCGCTCGCGGGGCTCGAGCACGGTCAGCGCCGCCCGCACCTCCGCGCCGAGCGCGGCCACCTCCGCGCGCACCTCGGGCGCGTCGGCGGCGTCCTGGACGAGGAGGTCGCCGAGCGCGATGCCGTCGCCCTCCCCCACCGGCTCCTGCAGCGAGAGGGTCGGGCGGCGCAGCTCGCGCGAAGCCAGCACGTCCTCGGCGAGGCAGCCGACGGCCGCGGCCAGCTCGTCCGGCATCGGCGCCCGCCCGAGCTCGGCGGTGAGCCGGCGCTCCTCGCGGTCGAGCTGCCGGAGCCGCTGCGCGGTGTGCGTGGGCAGCCGGATCACGCGGCCCTTCTCCGTGATCGCCCGGCCGATCGCCTGGCGGATCCAGATCACGGCGTAGGTGGAGAAGCGGTAGCCGCGCCGATGGTCGAACTTCTCCACGGCGCGGATCAGCCCGAGCGTGCCCTCCTGGACGAGGTCCGGCAGCGTCATCCCATGCTGCTCGCGCTGGTAGCGCTTGGCGACGTGCACCACGAGCCGCAGGTTCGCCTCGACCATGCGGTCCTTCGCCGCGAGGTCGCCGCGCTCGACGCGCCGGGCGAGCCGCAGCTCGTCGGCCGCGCCGAGCAGCGGGGTGCGCGCGATGGCGGCGAGGTAGCGGGCGAATCCGTCCGGCGCGTCGTCCATGCGGGCACCATCGGCGCCGGAGCTAAAGGCCGGCCGCCGCGCCGCCTCAAGCGCAGCTCAAGGCCGCCGCCGGGCTTATGCGGACCTGACGGACGGGCGCGCACGCTCGGGTCCATGACCGATCCGCTCCTCTGGCTGCACGGCGATCCGACCGAGGGCCGCCGCGTCCGCGTGCCGGAGCCGGGCCCGGAGCCGGCGGCGCCGCCGCCGTCCGCTGCGCCCGGCCCCGGCGCTGCGCCCGCCCGCCGCTCGGGCCACTTCCGCGCCGCCGTCGCCGGCGGCCTCGTGTCCGCCACGCTCGTGTCCGCCGGCGCATTCGGCTTCGGCCTGATCGACGCGGGCGACCCGCCGGCGGCCGCCGCGCCGCGCGGCCCCGCGAGCGCGGCCGTCTCGGCCGAGCAGCAGGGCGACGTCGCGGCGATCTACAAGGCCGCGAGCCCCGCCGTGGTCTCGATCCGCACCGGCGCGGGCTCGGGCACGGGCTTCGTGGTCGACACGGACGGGACGATCGTCACGAACGCCCACGTCGTCGGCGGGAGCGACCGCGTGCAGGTCCAGTTCGCCGACGACCGGACCGTCACGGGCACCGTGCGCGGGGTGGACAGCTCGTCGGACCTCGCCGTCGTGCACGTGGATCCCGCGGGCGCGGGCAAGCTCACCGCCCTGCAGCTGGCCGACTCGGACACGGTGACCACGGGCCAGCTCGCCGTCGCGATCGGCTCGCCGTTCGGGCTGCCGCAGACCGCGACCGCCGGCATCGTCTCGGGCACCGGCCGTCACATCGAGGCGCCCGACGGCTTCCAGATCGACTCGGTCATCCAGACGGACGCGCCGATCAACCCCGGCAACTCGGGCGGGCCGCTGCTCGACGCGGACGGCCGCGTGATCGGCGTGAACTCGCAGATCGCCACGGGCGGCACGAGCCAGGGCAACGTCGGGATCGGCTTCGCCGTGCCCGCGAACACCGTCGCCGACGTGATCCCGCGGCTCGAGCGCGGCGAGGCGATCCGCCGCGCCTACCTCGGGCTCTCGACCGCGGAGGCGAACGGCGGTGCGGTCGTGCGCGAGGCCACCGCCGGCGGCCCGGCCGCGGAGGCGGGCGTGCGCGCCGGGGACGTGATCGTCGCGGTCGGCGGCAGGCGCATCGCCGATCCGGACGACGTCGCGGCGGCGATCCAGGACCGCCGGCCCGGCGACTCGGTCGAGGTCGAGCTGCGCCGCGGCGGCGATGCCCGCACCGTCGACGTCGAGCTGACGGCGCGCCCGGAGCAGGCGCCGTGACCTTCGCCTCGCCCTGGCTCCTGCTCGGCCTGGCGCTGCTGCCGCTGCTCGCGCTCGCCTACGTCGCGACGGAGCGCCGCCGGCGCCGGGCCGCCTCGGCCTTCGCGGCGGCCCCCACCGCGCCCTCGGTCGTGCCGCGCCGCCCCGGCTGGCGCCGCCACGTCCCGCTCGTGCTCGCCGGGCTCGCCATGGCCGGGCTCGTCGTGGCCCTCGCGCGCCCGCAGGTGAGCGTCGCGGTGCCCGCCGAGCAGGCCTCGATCGTGCTGACCATGGATCACTCGGGCTCGATGCAGGCGACCGACGTGGCTCCCACGCGGCTCGACGCCGCGGTCGCCGCGGGTGAGTCCTTCCTGGCCGAGGTGCCGGCGAAGGTGCGGGTCGGCGGCGTCGTCTTCGACCATCGCACCGAGGTCATCCAGGATCCGACCACGGACCGCGCAGCGCTGCGCAATGCGCTGCGCGACGCCATGCGGCCGAGCGGCGGCACCGCCACCGGCGACGCGATCGCGGCGTCGCTGGCCATGCTCGAGCGCCAGCAGGGCGCCGGCGCCAAGCGGCCGCCCGGCGCGATCGTGCTGCTCTCCGACGGGGAGTCGACGAGCGGCCGCGACCCGCTCGCCGTCGCCGCCGAGGCGCGCGCGGCCGGGGTGCCCGTCTACACCGTGGCGCTCGGCACGCCGGAGGGCACCCTGCCCGACGGCAAGCCGGTCCCGCCCGACACCGAATCGCTGCGGCAGATCGCCGAGCGGTCCGGCGGCGAGGCGTTCACGGCGCAGGACGCGAAGGGGCTGGACGCCGTCTACGAGCGGCTCGGCTCGCAGGTGGCGATGAAGGACGAGCCGCGCGAGATCACCGGCGCGTTCGCCGGCGGCGCGATCCTGCTGCTGCTCGCCGGCGGCGGCCTGTCGCTGCGCTGGTTCCGGCGGCTCATCTAGCTCTTGAAGGGAGCTTGAGGGTCCGTCGCTTGACTGGAGCCATGCGCGTGCTCATGCTCCGGCGCGCGGCGTTCGTCGCCGTGCTCGCCACCGGCCTCGCCCTGTGCGTCTCCGCCCTGCACGGCGTCTCGGGCATGGACAGCTCGCTGCAGCTCGCCGCGAGCACGTCCGTGCGGCCCACGTTCGCCGCCGACCGCCAGCCGCAGTGGGACTGCCCGGACCGGACCACCACCGCGACCGCGGGGACCGCCGGTTCGTGTAGTGGATTCGTCCGTGAGTCGTGTGGGTTCGCCGGCGGATGGATCGTCGTTCGTGGCAAGGACGCAGGGAAGGAGATGTGCCCCTGGCACATGACTGACCGAGGACGCCGCCACGGGCGGCGAGACGCCGCCGGAAACCCGCAGGACTTGCGGACGGGTCCACACGTCAGGCGACGCGCAGCGTGAGGTGCGGCACGAGCGACACGCGGTCGCGGCCCTCGCGCTTGGCGACGTACAGGCAGCGGTCGGCCGTCTCGACGAGCGCGTCGAGCGTGTCGAGCCCCGCGCCGGCGCGCACCGCGCCGACCGAGATGGTCAGCGGCACGGCCACCTCGTCGACGGCGACCGGCGCGCAGGCGATCGCCGCGCGCAGGATCTCCGCGCGCCGCTCGAGCTCCGTGTCGGACCGCACGCCCGCGAGCAAGACCGCGAACTCCTCGCCGCCCCAGCGGGCGAGGCACTCGCCGGGCCCGAGCCCGGCGACGAGCCGGCGCGCCAGCTCCACGAGCACGGCGTCCCCGACCACGTGCCCATGGAGGTCGTTGACCTGCTTGAAGTGGTCGGCGTCCAGGATCAGCAGGCCGTGCTCGCGGGTCTCGCCCCCGAGCGCCGCGGAGACCAGCTCGGCGAAGTGGCGCCGGTTGTACGCGCCGGTCAGCTCGTCGGTCCGTGCGCGCCGCTCGGCCTCGGCCCGGGCGCGGCGCAGCTCGTCCTCGAGGCGGCGCGTCGCGGTGATGTCGCGCGTCACGCCGTCGTAGAGGAGCGCGCCCGGCTCGCTCCGCGGGCGCAGGTGGTCGAGCACGATGCGCTCCTCGCCGTCGAGCCCGAGGACCCGGTACTCGAGCGAGATCGGCTCGCCCTCGGGGAGCCGCGCCATCGCCTGCCGCCAGCGCGCGCGGTCGGCGGGATGGACGAAGGCGTCCCAGGTGCGCCCGTCGGCGGGCAGGGGACCGCCGGTCAGGGCGTCGCGGTTCGGGCCGCGGTAGACGTCGCGGACCGCGCCGCCCGGCAGCACCTCGAGCGTGTAGAGGTGGTCGTCGAGCGCCTCGACGACGCGTGAGAGCGCGGCGTGGGCGAGCGCCAGCTCGGCGCGCATGCGGCGCCGCTCGGTGACGTCGGCGACGATGCCGCTGACCTCGAATGTGCCGTCCTCGCGCACCCGCGTGGCCGCGCGGTCGTGCACCCAGCGCGTGACGCCGTCGGCGCCGATCAGCCGGTACTCCACGTCGCCGGCCTCGCCCCGTGCGAGCGCGGCGTTGAAATCGTGGTAGGCGGCGCGGTCCTCCGGGTGCACGGCGGCGTCCCAGTTCTCCATCTCGGCGTCGGGCTCGGCGCCCCCGAGCAGGCGGTCGGCGCCCGGCCCCTGGAACAGCTCCTTGAGCGTGCCGTCGGGAAAGCCCTGCGCGAGGTAGACGTGCTCGCCGACGACGTCGAGCAGGCGGCTGAAGCGCTCGCTGGCCTCGGCGGCGCGCGCGTCGGCCTCGGCGCGCTGCGTGACGTCGGAGATGATCCCGTGGACGAACACCCCGCCGGTGGCGCGCGGGGTCGGCCGGGCGCGGTCGGACAGCACGCGCGTGACGCCGTCCAGGCCGTGCAGCCGGTAGGTGACCTCGGCGTCCTCGCCGCCCAGCAGCGTGCGGTTGTACTGCTGGTAGGCGGGCCAGTCGGCGCGGTCGATGCGCGACTCCCACAGCTCGCCGGCGGGCGTGCCCTCGGGCACCGGTCCGCCGAGCACGCGCCGCAGCGTCGGCCAGGACGCATGGTCGACGTAGCTGCCGTCGGGACGGATCTCGCCCGCGTACGCGTACTCCTCGAACAGGTCGAGGATGCCCGCCGTCTCCGTCTCGCGGTGCTGGGTGTGTGGTGGGCGGGCCGTACCGGTCACAGGGATCCCTGGATGTATCGACCCTGGCGCGCGGGCGCTTGAGAATCAGGCCCGCGGCAGGACGACGTCGACCGCCAGCCCGCCCTCCGCCCGCGGGCGGAGCGCGACGCGGCCGCCGTGCGCCTCCGCCACCGAGCGCACGATCGAGAGGCCGAGCCCCGCGCCGCGGTCGTCGCGCGCACGGCCGCCGCGCTCGAACGGCTCGAGCAGCCGCTCCGCCGTCTCCGCGGGCACCGGCGGGCCGCTGTTGACCACGCGCAGCAGCGCCTCGCCGTCGCGCGCAGCCGTGTGGACCGAGACGAAGCCGCCCGGCGCGTTGTAGCGCACCCCGTTCTCGACGAGGTTCTCGGCGAGCCGCTCCAGCAGCGCCTGCTCCCCGCGCACCGTCGCGGGGCGCAGGTCGAGCCGGAGCGCGACGGACCGCACGCCCGCCCGGTGCGCCGCGGTGCCGGCCACCGCGGCGAGGTCGACGCGCTCGCGGCGGGTCAGCGGGCGGCCGGCGCGCACCAGCAGCATGAGGCCGTCGAGCAGGCCGTCCATCCGGTCGACGGTCTCGAGCACCCCCTCCCCCATCGCGCGCAGCTCGCGGGGCGTCGCGTCCGGGTCGGCGAGCGCGACGTCGACCTCGGTGCGGATCACGGTCAGCGGGCTGCGCAGCTCGTGGCCGGCGTTGGCGGCGAAGCGCTCGCGCGCCGCGAACGCCGCGGCGGCCGAGGCGAGCTCGCGGCCGGCGAGCGCCCAGCCGAGCGCGGTGGCGACGAGCGTCGCGCCCGCCAGGGCGATCGCGTACTGGGTCCCCAGCTGCGCGAGCGACGCGCTCGCCTCCTCGGGCGGCAGCGTCCGGTCCAGGTGGCGGGCCATG
The DNA here is from genome assembly GCA_963827335.1 of uncultured Solirubrobacteraceae bacterium. Lineage (GTDB taxonomy): Bacteria > Actinomycetota > Thermoleophilia > Solirubrobacterales > Solirubrobacteraceae > DASQMT01. Next base: position 47,641 of record CAWHAP010000010.1, on the reverse strand, counting down.
AGCCAGTAGGAGAGCGCCATGAGGATCGCGACGAAGACGACGAACAGGCCGCCGTAGAGCGCGGTGAGCCGGATCCGCAGCGCCGTCGTCACACGCGGTAGCCGGCCCCGCGGACCGTCTGCACCAGGGGCGGGTCGCCCAGCTTGCGGCGCAGCGTCATGACCGTCATGCGCACCGTGTTGGAGAGCGGGTCGAGCTGCTCGTCCCACGCCTTCTCGACCAGCTCGTCGGGCGTGACCACGTCGCCCTGCGCGGCCAGCAGCACCTCGAGCACCGCGAGCTCCTTCGGCGTCAGCTCGAGCGGCCGGCCCGCGCGCGTGGCGCTGCGGCGCGCCGGGTCGAGCACGACGTCGGCGGCGGCGAGCACGGGCGGCCGCGCCGCTCCGGCACGGCGGGCGAGCGCGCGCACGCGCGCGACGAGCTCCGCGAAGCGGAACGGCTTGGGCAGGTAGTCGTCGGCGCCGAGCGACAGGCCCGCGACGAGGTCGTCGGTCGTGCGCGCGGCGGTGAGCATCAGCACCTTCGTCCCTGGCTGCTCGGCGGCGAGCGCGCGGCACACGTCGTCGCCGTGCAGCTCGGGCAGGTCGCGGTCGAGCACGACGACGTCGTAGGGCACGACGCGCGCCTTGAAGAGCGCGGCCGCGCCGTCGCCGGCGACGTCGACGGCCATGCCCTCGCGGCGCAGGCCGCGCGCCACCGCCCCGGCGATCCGCGGCTCGTCCTCGGCGATGAGCACCCGCATGGGTGACCATGGTGGCCGCGCGCGATGAAGGCCCGCTCAACGCCCGCCTTATGCGGATCTGACGCACGCACGGCCAGCCTCGGCGGTGTTCATCCACTCACGAGGAGGCATCACGTGTCATCCAAGTTGAAGCGGACGCTCGCGCTGGCGCTGGCCGGCGGCTCGCTCGCCATCGGCGTCCCCGCCGCGCTCGCCACCGCAGGCGGCGGCGAGGACGCGTCCGGCACCACGGCCCCGTCCGGCCCGGCGTTCATCCAGGACGACGGCCAGGCGCCGCAGCAGCGGCCCGACCGCGAGGACTGCCCCGAGAAGGACGGCAGCGGCGGCCAGGGCGAGAGCGGCTCGGCCGACCAGGGCGGCGGCGCGTCCGAGGCCCCGTCCGTCTGATGGCCGGCGACCGTCTGGAGACGGCCTCCTCCGAGGACCCGCGCGCGGGCCTCGAGGAGGCCATGTACGAGCTCAAGCGCGTGATCGTCGGCCAGGACGCGATGCTCGAGCGGCTGCTCGTGGCGCTGCTCGCCGGCGGTCACGTGCTGCTCGAGGGCGTGCCGGGCCTGGCCAAGACCCTCACCGTCAAGACGCTCGCGTCGGTGCTCGGCGGCAGCTTCCGCCGCGTCCAGTTCACGCCGGACCTCGTGCCGTCCGATCTCGTCGGCACGCGCGTGTACCGGCCCGACACGGGGCGCTTCGACACCGAGCTGGGGCCGGTGTTCGGGAACTTCCTGCTCGCCGACGAGATCAACCGCGCCCCCGCGAAGGTGCAGTCGGCGCTGCTCGAGGTGATGCAGGAGCGCCAGGTGACGATCGGCGGCGAGACGCACCCGCTGCCCTCGCCCTTCCTCGTCATGGCCACCCAGAACCCGATCGAGTCGGAGGGGACCTATCCGCTGCCCGAGGCGCAGGTCGACCGGTTCCTGTTCAAGCTGCTGGTGGACTACCCGACGGTCGGCGAGGAGGCCGCGGTGGTCGGCCGCGCGATCGGCGCGCCGGCGATCGTCCGCGAGCGCCTGGCCGTGGCCGACCTCGAGCGCCACCGCGCGGCGGCGCAGCGCGTGTTCGTGGACCGGGACGTGATCGGCTACGCCGTCGCGCTCGCCGACGCCACGCGCCGGCCCGACCGCTACGGGCTCCACGACCTCGCGCCGCTGATCGAGTTCGGCGCCAGCCCGCGCGGGCCGATCGGGCTGATCCAGGCGGCGCAGGCGCTCGCGCTGCTGCGCGGCCGCGCGCACGTCGTCGCCGAGGACGTGCAGGACCTCGCCGCCGACGTGCTGCGCCATCGCCTGGTGCTGACCTACGACGCGCTCGGCGACGGCGTGGCGCCCGACGACCTCCTCGCCCGCATCCTGGCCACCGTGGGCGTGGCGGCGCCCGAGGCGGTGGCGGCGTGAGCGCTACGCCGCTCGCCGCGCCCGCCGGGGCGCAGGGGCCCGGCGACATGCCGGGCGCCCTGGTCGAGGCGCTCGACCTCGTGCTCGCCCGGCGGGCGGCCGGGGTGCTGCCCGGGGAGCGGCGCGCGGCCGGCCTGGGGACCGGCACCGAGCTGGCGCAGATCCGGCCCTACCAGGTCGGCGACGACGTCCGCCGCCTCGACGCGGCGGCCAGCGCGCGCACCGGGATCCCGCACGTGCGCGAGCACGTCCCCGAGCGGACGCTGACGACGTGGGTGCTGCTCGACGTCTCGGCCTCGATGGCGTTCGGCACCGGGGCCCGGCTCAAGTCCGACGTCGCCGCCGGCGTGACCGAGGTCGTCGGCCGGCTGGCCGTGCGGCGCGCCGGCCGCGTCGCGCTGCTCACGTGCGGCGCGCCCGTTGCGCGGCTCCTCCCGCCGCGCGGCGGCCGCCGTGCGCTCGTGGCGCTGCGGCGCGCGGTGGCGGCGGGGGTCGCGCCCGACGGCACGCCCCCGCCGCCCGACGCGCTCGCCGCCGGGGTGCGGCGGATCATGCGGCTCACGCGCGGCCCCGGGCTGGTCGTCGTCGTCTCCGACTTCCGCGAGGCGCCGCTCGACGGCGAGCGGCCCGAGTGGGCGCGGGCGCTCGCGGCGCTGGCGAACCGGCACGACGTGCTCGCCGTCGAGGTCGGCGACCCGCGCGAGGGCGAGCTGCCCGACGCGGGCCAGCTCGTGCTCGTGGACCCCGAGACCGGCGGGCGGATGGAGGTCGACACGGCGAGCGGGGAGCTGCGGCGGGCGTTCGCCGCCGCCGAGCTCGCGCGCGGGGACGCGCTGCGCAGGGCGCTGCGCCGTGCGCGGGCGCGCCACGTCCGGCTCGACGCCGACGCCGACTGGCTGCGCGCACTCGGACGGAGCCTGCGATGAGCTTCCAGGCGCCGCTCTTCCTCCTCGGGCTGCTCGTCGTGCCGCTCGCGCTCGCCGCGCTGTGGCTCGCCCGCCGGCGCCCCGACCGCTACGCCGTGCGCTTCCCGGCCCTGCCCACGCTGGCGGCCGTCGCGCCGCGCGGCCCGCGCTGGCGGCGGCTGGTCCCGCCGGCCCTGCTCTGCCTGGCGCTGTCCGGCCTGGCCCTCGCGCTCGCGCGGCCGGAGACCACCGTGGCCGTGCCCGTCGAGCAGGCCTCGGTGATGCTCGTCACCGACACCTCGGGCTCGATGGACGCGACCGACGTCGAGCCGACGCGGCTCGAGGCGGCCAAGGACGCCGCGGACCGGTTCCTCGACAACGTGCCCGACGAGCTGCGGGTCGGCCTCGTGGCCTTCTCGGACGCGCCGACCACCGTGCTGCGCCCGGCCGAGGACCGCGCGCCCGTCCGCTCCGCGGTCGACGGCCTCGCGGCCGAGGGCGGGACGGCGACCGGCGACGCGCTCGACAGCGCGCTGCGCGCGCTCGGCACGCGCGGCGAGGACGCCCCGCCGGCCGCGGTGGTCCTGCTGTCCGACGGCGCGACCCAGACGGGCCGCGACCCGGCGGCGGTGGCGCGCGAGGCGGCGGACGCCGGCGTGCCCGTCTACACCGTGGCGCTCGGCACGCCCGACGGCGAGGTCGAGGCCAACGGCCAGATCCTGCGGGTGCCGCCGGACCCGGAGGCGCTCGCGGACGTCGCCCGGCTGTCGGGCGGGGCGGCCTTCGCCGCCGAGGACGCGGGCGCGCTCGACGAGGTCTACGAGCGGCTGGGCTCCCAGATCGGCACGCGCGAGGAGCAGCGCGAGATCAGCGCCGGGTTCGCGGCCGCGGGCCTCCTCCTCCTCGGCGGCGCGATCGCCGGGTCGGTGCGCTGGCGCGGTCGGCTGCCCTAGGAGGTCGTCGAAGAACAGGCGGTGCGCCTGGGGTCGGTCGATGACCGAGCCAGGTGGTCGACGGTCCCGAAGCCGATAGTGGGGTTATCGGCGAGGGGCCGGCGGCCGCATGGCGATGTGTCAGCGGCCGGCACCAGGTGTGCCGACTTCTTCGATGACCTCCCCAACGCGATGGGAGTAGGGTCCGGCCGGTCCTGTGGGTCGGAGGAGGTCGGTCGTGCGCATTCGCCTGGGTCTCGTCGCGCTCTGCGTCCTGCAGGCGGCATGGGCGCCGGCGGCGTCGGCCGACCACACGCCGGTGCCGGGGACCGTCGCGCTCGTCGGCTCGCTGCAGTCCGAGCTCGGCTGTCCGGGCGACTGGCAGCCCGAGTGCGCGGGAACGAGGCTCGCGCCCGTGGCCGGGGCGCCCGGCGTGTTCCGGGCGACGTTCGACGTCCCGGCCGGTCCGTTCGAGTACAAGGTGGCGCTGAACGGCACCTGGGACGAGAACTACGGCGCCGGCGGCGCGCCCGGCGGCGCGAACCTCGCGCTCACCGCCCCCGGCGGCCCGGTCACCTTCACCTACGACCACGCCACCCACGTCATCGCCGACAACGCCCCCAAGGACCTGCAGAGCGAGCGCGGCGCGCACTGGCTGCGCGCGGGCACGATCGCGTGGCAGGCGCCCGCCGGCGCGGCGAGCTTCCGCCTCCACCACGCATCGGAGGGCGGGCTGGCGATCGAGGACGGCGCGATCGCGGGCGATTCGGCGCCGCTCGCGCTCGATCCCGCCGGGCTGCCGGCGGACGTGCGGGCGGCGTTCCCGCACCTGGCGTCCTTCGGTGCGCTGCGCGTGCCGGCCGCAGCGCGACGGCAGGCGCGGGAGCTGCTCACCGGCGAGCTCGTCGTCGCCGCCTACGCCGCCGACGGCACGCTGCTCGGCGCGACGGGCGTCCAGATCCCCGGCGTGCTCGACGACCTCTACGCCGCGGCGCGCCACGCCGAGCTCGGTCCGGTCTGGCGGCACGGCCGCCCGTCGCTCGCCGTCTGGGCGCCGACCGCCAAGGACGTGGACCTGCTCGTGGATCCGCCCGGGGCGATCGGCGAGCAGCGCGTCGCCATGCGCCGCGGCGCCGACGGCACCTGGCGCGTGCGCGGCGACCGGTCGTGGCGCGGCGCGGCCTACCGCTACGCGGTCTCCGTCTACGTTCCCGCGGCCGACGCCGTCGCGGAGAACCTCGTGACCGACCCGTACTCCGTCGCACTGACGACGAACTCCGCGCGCTCGGTCCTCGCCGACCTCGACGATCCGGCGCTCGTGCCGCGCGGCTGGCGCGGACTGCGCAAGCCGCCGCTCGCCCAGCCGGCGGACGCCACGATCTACGAGCTGCACGTGCGCGACTTCTCGATCTCCGACGAGACCGTGCCCGCGGCGCATCGCGGCACGTTCCTCGCGTTCACGGACGCGCGCAGCGACGGCATGCGCCAGCTGCGCGGGCTCGCGCGCGCGGGCATGAACACGCTGCACCTGCTGCCCGCGAACGACATCGCGACGATCGAGGAGGACCGCGCCGCGCAGGCCGAGCCCGCCTGCGACCTGCGCGCGCTCCCGCCCGACTCGCCGCTCCAGCAGGAGTGCGTGACGGCCGTCGCCGCCCGCGACGGGTTCAACTGGGGCTATGACCCGTTCCACTACACGACGCCCGAGGGCTCCTACGCCACAGACCCCGGCGGCGCCGCCCGGACGCGCGAGTTCCGCCGCATGGTCGCCGGCGTCAACGGCGCCGGCCTGCGCGTCGTGATGGACGTCGTGTACAACCACACGCCGGCGTCCGGGCAGGACCCGAAGTCCGTGCTCGACCGCGTCGTGCCGGGCTACTACCAGCGGTTGAACCCGTCCACCGGCGCGGTCGAGACGTCGACGTGCTGCCAGAACACGGCGACCGAGCACCGCATGATGGAGAAGCTGATGGTCGAGTCCGTCGTGACCTGGGCGCGGGCGTACAAGGTCGACGGCTTCCGCTTCGACCTGATGGGCCATCACTCGAAGGCGAACATGCTGGCGGTGCGCCGCGCCCTCGACCGGCTCACGCTCCGGCGCGACGGGGTCGACGGCCGCCGCATCTTCCTCTACGGCGAGGGCTGGGACTTCGGCGAGGTGGCCGGCGACGCGCGCTTCGTCCAGGCCACGCAGCGCAACATGGCGGGCACGGGCATCGCGACGTTCTCCGACCGGCTGCGCGACGCCGTCCGCGGCGGCGGCCCGTTCGACGAGGACCCGCGCATCCAGGGGTTCGCCTCCGGATTGTTCACCGACCCCAACGCGGCGGCCGCGAACGGCACCCGCGACGAGCAGCGCGCGCGGCTCCTGCACTACCACGACCTGATCAAGGTCGGGCTCGCCGGCAACCTGCGCGACTACCGCCTCGTCGACGCGGCCGGTCACACGGTCACCGGCGCCGAGGTCGACTACAACGGCCAGCCGGCCGGCTACGCCGCCGAGCCGGACGAGGTCATCACCTACGTCGACGCGCACGACAACGAGACGCTGTTCGACGCGCTGCAGCTCAAGCTCCCTCCGGAGCGGGCGATGGCCGATCGCGTCCGCATGAGCACCCTCGCGCTCGCGACCACCGCGCTCGCCCAGAGCCCGTCGTTCTGGCACGCCGGCAACGACCTGCTGCGCTCCAAGTCGCTCGACCGCAACAGCTACGACTCCGGCGACTGGTTCAACCGCATCGACTGGTCCGGGCAGGAGTCGACGTTCGGCTCGGGGCTGCCGCCGCGGCCGGACAACGAGGCCAAGTGGCCCTACATGCGGCCGCTGCTCGCCGACGCGGCGCTGAAGCCGGGGCCGGCGGATCTTGCAGCGGCACGCGAACGGGCGCGCGAGCTGCTGCGGATCCGCTTCTCGTCGCCGCTGTTCCGGCTCGGCAGCGCGCGGGCGATCCAGGAGCGCGTCGCGTTCCCGCTCGGCGGGCCGGCGCAGACGCCCGGCGTGATCGTGATGACCATCGAGGGTCGCCGCAGGGCCGTCGTGGTCGTCTTCAACGCCACGCCGGAGGCGACGACGCAGACGGTGCCGTCGCTCGCCGCGCGCCGCTACGCGCTGCACCCGGTGCAGGCGCACGGCGGGGACGCGGTCGTGCGCGGCGCGACGGCGCGGGACGGGTCGTTCTCCGTGCCGGCGCGGACGGTGGCGGTGTTCGTGGCGCGGCGTTGAGTCGCGCTTCGATCCATCGCGTGCGCGCATGCGTACGACGTCTGGGACGACAGGTTGTCGTAGATCCACGTACGGGAGGGCACATGACCGAGCTCCAGCGCTACCTCGCCGAGGAGGTCGCCGAGGACCATGCCGACGGGATCATCACGCGACGCGAGGCCGTGCGCCGGCTGGGGCTGCTCGGCGTGGGCGCCTCGGCGGCGGCGGCGATGCTCGGGGCGCAGGCGGCGGCCGCGGCGGCGCCCGCGTCCAAGGGGCGCCACCGGCGCAGCCGCGAGTCGACGACATGGGCGCCGGTGGAGACCGAGGCGATCACCTTCCCCGGGCCGGCGGGCCCGCTCATGGCCGCCTGGGCGCCCGCGGCCAAGGCGCGCGGCGGCGTGCTCGTGATCCACGAGAACCGCGGCCTCAACGACCACATCCGCCAGGTCGCAGGGCGCTTCGCGGCGAGCGGCTGGTCGGCGCTCGCGCTGGACCTGCTCTCCGAGGAGGGCGGCACCGGGTCGTTCCCGGGCGAGGCCGAGGTCGCCGCGGCGCTCGCGGCGGTCCCGCCCGAGCGCTTCGACGCCGACATGAAGGCGGCGGTGGGCGAGCTCGCACGGCGCGTGCCGCGCAAGCGGCTCGCCGCGATCGGCTTCTGCTTCGGGGGCGGCATGGTCTGGCGGCTCCTCGCCGCGCGCGAGCGGCGCCTGTCCGCCGCTGCGCCGTTCTACGGCCCGTTCCCGGCGGGCGGCGACCTTGGCGGCACGCGCGCCGCGCTGCTCGCGGTCTACGGCGGGCTCGACACGCGCGTCAACGCCACGCGCGACGCCGCGAAGGCGGCGGCCGAGGCAGCCCGGCTCGAGCACGAGTTCCTCACGTTCGAGCAGGCCGACCACGCCTTCTTCAACGACACGGGCGCGCGCTTCAACCCGCCGGCCGCGGCGGAGGCATGGCACCGCGTGCTCGACTGGTTCGGCGACGCGTCGTCGCACAAGGGCCGGGGCGGGCACAAGCACTGAGCGTCACCGGACGGGACGCCGACCGCGTCGGCCGGCGTCCCGGATGTCCGGTCAGCGGGAGACGCCGTCGTCGGTGCCGCGCTCGCCGTCGACGCCACGGGCGGGCTCGCCGTGCGGCCGGCGTCGCCGGACGTGCCGCCCTGGGGCAGGCCCGTATCCGAGCGGGCGCGTCGACATCGGGCATCGAGGGGACGCCTCCGGGAGGGCGTGCCCCCAACGTCGCATCGGCTCGACGATCCGGGCGCCGTGCGACGTTCGGGGCCTATAGCACCCACAACGTCGCATCGCATCGGCGATCCGGGCGGCATGCGACGTTGGGGGCGCGACCGAACCCCTCCGGACCCGCTCCCTCCATGCCGGCGTTGACCTTCGCCGGACCCGCCACGCGCGGCCGATCGGGGGACATATTGCGCCTGTTTGGCGCAGCTGGTTGTCCCAACGAGGAGCTACTGCGCGGCGAGGCAGACGACGGTCGCGTCGTCCTGCAGCCCGTCCCGGCACGCGTCGAGCACGGCCGAGTGGACCTTGCGGACCGTGTCGGACGCGGAACCGTCGTCCGATCGCAGTGCGGCCTCGGCGACGCCGTCGTAGCCGAGCCCGGCACGGCCCTTCCCGTCGCTGATCACCCCGTCCGAGCACAGGATCAGCCGGTCGCCCGGGACGAGCGTGGTGACGAGCTCGGCGGGCCGCGGGCTGGCCCGGCCGCCGAGTCCGCGCCGCTTCGGCATGTCGAGATGGTCGACCTCGCGGCCGTCACGGATCAGGACCGGGGTGACGTGCCCGCAGTTGACGAGCTCGAGCCTGAACGTGGCGGGATCCCAGCGGGCGACGATCGCCGTCATCTCCGCGGCGGGCCCGGGCATCTCACGCAGCGTCCGGTGCATCAGCATGAGCGCCTCGCGCGCGCCGGCGTCGCTGCGCCGGCCGGCCCGCAGCGCGCCGAGCGCCACGGCGCTGCTCGCGGCGGCTCGCGTGCTCGGACCCAGCCCGTCCGCGAGGGTGATCCAGATGCCGTCCAGGTTCTCGACGTAGTCGAACCAGTCGCCGGCGACCTCGTAGCTGGGCAGGACGTTGCCCGCCAGCTCTCCGCCGCTGATCCGTGCGATGCGCGGCGGGAGCAGGCTCTGCTGGATCTCGGCGGCGGCGAGCGGCAGCTTGCGCCGTTGGGCGCGCGCGAAGGTGTCGGTGTAGCGGTCGGCCAGCACGACGGCCGCGGCGGCCTGCCGGGCGAGCTCGAGGAGCGGGCGGCGCGGGCGGCCCAGGGTCAGCATCACGCCCGAGGCGCGCCCGCGGAGCCAGAGCGGGACGATCTCGACGCCGGGGCGGTCCGCAAGCCCGGCCCGCACCTCGTCGAGCCCGGCGGCGTCGAGCTCGGGCCCGACCGCGAGGGGCACCTCGATCCGCTCCGGGAGGCGATCCGGCCCGGCGACCCGCAGCAGGTGCGAGCCGTCGATGTCGATGACGTAGAGCCCGACCGGCACCTCCGCGATCCGCTCCGCCTCGGCCACGAGCTGGTCCGGGAGCACCGGCGCCGCCACCACGTCGAACACGTGGATCCCCTCGAGCGGCACCGGGCCCGTGCGTCCGAACCGTCCCGTGGCGAGCGGCCGCTCGGCGTACTCGATCGGGTGCTCCGCCTGCCGGCGGCGGACGGCCTCGAGCAGGCTGGCGCGATCGGGGAAGTGGCGGTAGAAGGTCGACCGCGACACGCCGGCCGCCGCCGCGAGATCCGCCACCGGGGTCGTGGAGGAGTGATCGAGCAGCCGGCGGCTCGCCTCGACGATCCTGCTCGTCGTCCGCTCCGTGCTCGGGCGCACGCCGGTCATGCTCGGGTCCCCGGCGGAGGCGTCAAGGCCGCTGATCGTACTCGGGCCTCGCTCAGTCGCGCGCGGACGCCGCGGCGACCGGCGCCTCGTCCGGCGCGGCCGGGACGGAGGCGGCGAACGCCTCGACGACCACGGGGTCGAACTGCGTGCCGGCGCTGCGGTGGAGCTCCGCGATGGCCGCTCGGGCGGGCATCGCCGCGCGGTAGCTGCGGTCGGAGGTCATCGCGTCGTAGGCGTCGCACACCGCGACGATGCGGGCGCCGAGCGGGATCGCCCCGCCGGCCAGCCGGTCGGGATACCCCGTGCCGTCCCAGCGCTCGTGGCTGGCTCGCACGAGCGCGGCGACGGGCTTCAGCGCGGGCGCGGCGTGCAGGATGCGCTCGCCGATGATCGTGTGCTGGTGCATCAGGGCCCATTCGTCCTCGTCGAGCGGACCGGGCTTGTGCAGCACGCTGTCGGGGACGGCGACCTTGCCGATGTCGTGCAGCTCGGCGGCGCGCGCGATCTCGTCGACGAGCTCGCCGGTGAGCCCGAGCGCCCGCGCGGTCCTCGCGGCGTGCGCGGCGACGTGATCCATGTGCGCCCGCAGCTCGGGCTCGCGCTCGCCGAGCACCTGGAGCAGGATGTCGCGGGTCTGGCGCCGGGCGGACGTGCGCCGCGAGCCCTTCTGCGCGTACATCCGCTCGTCGGCCAGCTGCAGCGCGAACGTGGCGCTGCCGGCATCGCGCGGGAGGTGCACGAGCCCCAGCGACGCGCCGATGGCGAAGCCCTCGCCGCTCTCGGACAGGGCCGCGGTGGCGGCGGCGACCTCGGGCGACTCGGGCTCGACCGACGAGCGGAGGAGGACGCAGAACTCGTCCCCGCCCAGGCGGTACGCCGTGCCGTTCTCCGCGACGGCCCGGGCAAGGGCGGCACCGAGGCGATGCAGCAGCGCGTCGCCCGCGTTGTGCCCGAACGAGTCGTTGTAGCCCTTGAATCCGTCGAGGTCGAAGAAGATCAGCGTGTGCGGATGGCCGGCCTTCGCCTCGGCCATGGCGTCCTGGATGTCGCTCATCAGCCGGCGCCGGTTGCCGAGCCCGGTCAGGGCGTCGGTCAACGCCTCCTTCCGGCTGCGGCGCAGCAGCTCGACGTTCTCGCGGTAGGTCAGCGCGCTGCGGGCCGCGACCGCGATCAGCGCGGCGAGCGAGAGCAGCACCGCGGCGTCGGTGACGTCGCGCCAGTGGGCGATCGCGAGGACGGCGAGCGCGAGGGCGGCGAACAGCGCCGGCATCACCGCGCCGGTCATGCTCGCGCGCTCGAAGTTGGCCGTGCGCTGGGGCTGCCAGCCCGCGAACGCCATCGCGGCGAGCCCGGCCGGCCACAGCGTCGCGAGGACGGACTCGGCGGCGTAGCTGCCGGTCGCCTCCTGGTAGGAGTAGACCGCGTCGACGATCGCGGTGGCGCAGAGCGAGAGGCCGATCATCGACCATGCACGGCCCGGCTTCCAGCCGGTCAGTCCGGCGGCCAGGCCGACGAAGCAGAGCAGCAGGACGTCGCAGATCACGTAGCCGACCGAGAGGGCGAGCTCGCCCGGGCTGCCGGCGCCGGAGGCCAGGACCGGGGTGAGCACGAGCGCTGCGGTCGCGGCGGCCAGGGCGAGGCCGCCGACCAGGCCGTCGAGCCACATCGCCGGGGTGAACCAGCTCGACCGCCCGCGCAGGAGCATGGCCACGCCCGCGTAGGCCAGCGGGTAGGCGGCGTAGTAGATCGCGTCGGCGACCGAGCCGGGGGCGAGCTCGCCGTCGACCGCCAGCGCCGACCAGGTGAGGTCGGCGGCCGTCGTCATCGCGACGTAGCCGGTGAGCAGGCTCCACGCGAGCCGCTGGCGGCGGACCAGGATGACGCGGGCGACGAGCAGGACCGTCGCCAGCACCTCGATGCCGTTGTACAGCCACGTGCCGATCAGGGGATCCGCGCCGCGTCCCGCCAGCCCGGCCGCGAGATGCACGAGCACGGCCGCGAGCAACACCCAGAACGCGGCACGCACCACGCTGGGCGTGCCTTTGCCGATCGCGAAGCTCATCCCTCTAGAGATCGGCAATCGCACCGCTTTGAGCGCCGTGCCAAGGGTACGCGCGCGCGACCGTGCGCGAGCGGTCATGCCCGAGACACGATCCGCTCAGCCCGCCGGGCGTGCTCAAGAAGCATTGCCCGACTCCGATCAGCACGGACGTCCCCCCGTGCATCCGTCCATGACCGCCCGACCCGCTCACGCGATCCTGATCGTCGACGACCAGTCGTGGAACCGCGAGCTGATGGCCGAGCTCCTGCGCGGCGGCGCTACCGGCCGCTGACGGCCGCCGGCGGCGAGGAGGCGTTCGAGATCGCCCGGCTGGAGCGGCCGAGCGTGGTCATCACCGACGTCCTGATGTCCGGCGTCAACGGCTTCGAGCTGAGCCGCCGGCTGCGGGCCGAGGCCGAGCTGGGCGACACGCCGATCGTCTTCTGGACCGCGCACTACGGCGACCGTGAAGTGCGCGAGATGGCCACCGCCCTGGACGTCGCGGGCGTGCTGCCGAAGCCGTGCGACCTCGAGGGCGTGCTCGAGATGGTCGCCGGCGCGATCGCCGGCGCGACGCCCGGGGCACGCCGCGAGCCCGCGGGGGACTTCGACCGCGAGCACGCGCGCGTGCTCAGCGACAAGCTCGTCGAGATGGCGGGCGCGCTCGACCGCGCGCACGTCGACCTGCGCGAGAGCGACGAGCGCTTCCGCATGCTGGTCTCGAACATCCCCGGCGCCGTCTACCGGCGCGCCCTCGACGCCGACCTGACGGTGGAGTTCGTCAGCGCCGAATCGAGGAGATCACGGGCCACCCGGCCGGCAGCCTGATCGAGAACCACCGGCAGAGCTTCGCGAGCCTCGTCCACCCCGACGATCGCGCCCGGATCGTCGAGGAGATGCGCGCCGCGGTGCAGGGCGAGCGCCCCTACGGGCTCGCCTATCGCATCCTCCGCGCGGACGGCGAGGAGGCGTGGGTCGGCGACCCCGGGCAGGCGGTCGGCGGCGGCGACGGCAGCGTCGTCTGGCTCTACGGCACCCTGTCGGACATCACCGAGCGCAAGCGGCTCGAGGCCGACCGCGAGCGGATGGAGCTGGAGCTGCGCATGGCGCAGAAGCTCGAGGCGGTCGGTCAGCTGGCGGCGGGGATCGCGCACGAGATCAACACGCCGATCCAGTTCGTCCGCGACACGGTGCTGTTCCTTCCGCGACTGCTTCGACGACCTCCAGCGGCTGCTGGGCGACTACCGCGACGCGTGTGCCGCCGAGACCGCCGGCCCCGGCGGCGAGGCGCTGCGCGCCCGCCTGGAGCGTGCGGACGACGCGGCCGACCTCGGCTACCTGCAGGAGCGCCTGCCCGCGGCGTTCGAGCGCACGCTGGACGGTGTCGAGCGCGTGGGGTCGATCGTGCGGGGCGATGAAGGAGTTCGCGCACCCGCAGGCCGAGCAGGCGCCCGCCGACCTCAACCGGGCGCTCATGACCACGCTCACCGTCGCGCGCGCCGAGTACCGCCACGTCGCCGACGTGGAGACGGAGTTCGCCGAGCTGCCGCCCGTCGTGTGCAACCTGAGCGACCTCAACCGGGTCTTCCTCAACCTGATCGTCGACGCCGCGCACGCGATCGAGGACGACCGTGCCGACGCGAGCGAGCAGGGCACGATCCGGATCCGGACCGCGATCGACGGCGACTCGGCGGTGATCAGCATCCGCGACAGCGGCGGCGGCATCCCGGCCGAGATCCGCACGCGCGTCTTCGACCCGTTCTTCACGACGGAGGCGGTCGGGCGCGGAAGCGGCCAGGGCCTCGCGATCGCCCGCGCGATCGTCGACAAGCACGCCGGCTCGCTCGCGTTCGACACGAAGCCGGGCGGCGGAACCACGTTCACGATCCGGCTGCCGATCGCGGGCGCCCAGCCGGCGGGACGGATCAGCGCATGAAGCGGATCATGCTCGTCGACGACGAGGCGCACGTGCTCGACGGGCTGCGCGACCTGCTGCGCCGCCAGCGCGGCGAGTGGGAGATGGTGTTCGCGCTCGGCGGCGAGGCGGCGCTCCGCGAGCTCGAGGCGCAGCGCTTCGACGTCGTCGTCTCCGACATGCGCATGCCGGGCATCGACGGCGCGACGCTGCTCGGGCTCGTGCAGGAGCGCCACCCCGAGACCGTCCGCATCGTGCTCTCCGGGCAGACCGAGCTCGAGGCCGCGGTGCGCGCCGTGCCGGTCGCCCACCAGTTCCTCGCCAAGCCTGCGACCGCGACCACCTGCGGCGGGCGATCGAGCGCGCCTGCGTGTCCCACGCCCCGCTCGACGACGGAGCCGTCCGCCGCGCCGCAGGCGGCGCCGGCGGCACCCCGTCCGCCCCGGCGCTCTACACCAGGCTCGTCGACGCCACGGCCGATCAGGAGACCTCGCTCGCGGACATCGGCGCGCTCGTCGAATCCGACATCGCCATGTGCGCGCGGGTGCTGCAGCTCGTCAACTCGTCCTTCTTCGGGCTCGGCCGGACCATCTCGAGCGCGCGCGAGGCCGTGACGTACCTCGGGATGGCCCCGCTGCGCGCGCTCGTCCTCTCCGCAGGCGCGTTCCGCGCCTTCGTGCCGGGCCGGCCGATCGAGGGCTTCTCCGTCGAGGCGCTCGAGACGCACTCGGCGCGCGTCGCGCGGCTCGCCGCCGAGCTCATGCCCGACCGCAGCGACGCCGAGGACGCCTTCACCGCCGGCATGCTCCACGACCTCGGCAAGCTCCTGCCGGCCGCCCACCAGCCCGACGAGCTCGCCCTCGTGCTCGCCGCCGCGCGCGAGTCGGGGCGTCCGGTGCACGCGATCGAGTACGAGCGCACGGGCGTCAGCCACGCCGAGATCGGCGCCTACCTGCTCACCCTCTGGGGGCTGCCCCACCCGGTCGTCCAGGCGGTCGCCCACCATCACGCGCCCGACCGCCTCGGCACGGGCCGGCTCGATCCCTCCGCCGCCGTCCACATCGCCGACCTGCTGATCACCGAGCAGGAGCAGGGCACCGCGCCCGGCGAGGACGACCTGGCGACGCTCGGCGTCGCCGATCAGCTCCCCGCCTGGCGTGACCTCGCCGCACGCCGCGTGCACGCCTAGCCGCTACGACGCGAGCCAGCGCAGGATGCGCTCGCCGACCAGGGCGGGCTGCTCGAGGTGGAGGAAGTGCCCGGCGTCCCGGATGACCTCCATGCGCGATCCGGGCGCGAGGTGGTCCGTCGCGTCGGCGGCCAGCGCACGATCGATGCAGCCGTCGCGGTCGCCGTGGAGGTACAGGACCGGCTGGGGCGGCATGCGGGCGAGCGCGGCATGCTCGGCGGCGTACCGGTCGTCCGGATCGAGGTCGTGGAGCCCTGGCTCCGCGGCGCGGTAGCAGCCGAGCGCGGCCGCGAGATTGGCCGGGTCACGCAGGCAGCGCTTGGCGTACACGAGGTCCTCCGTCGCGTCGTAGCCCGGGGACCAGTCGTGCCAGAGCCGGTCGAGGAACGCCATGTCGTCGGCGGCGACGACGGCGTCGGCGTGCGGCGTCTTGAAGAAGAACACGTAGAACAGGCGCTTGACCTGGTCGTAGTCGCTGAGGATCCGCTCGTCGAGCGCCGGCGGCGGGATCGCGATCGTCACGAGCCGGCGCCAGCGGCCGGGCGCGAGCGACGCCGCGCCGTAGGCGGCTTCGGCCCCCCAGTCGTGCCCGATCAGCACGGCGCTGCCGTCGCCGCCGAGCGCCGCGTGCAACGCCACGGCATCGGCGACGAGCGGACCGAGCCCGTCGTCGCCCTCCGGTGCGAGCGCGGTGGGCGCGTAGCCGCGCATGAACGGAGCGACCGCGTGGTACCCGGCGCCGGCCAGCTCGGGCAGCAGGTGGCGCCACGTGTGCGCCGAGTCGGGGAAGCCGTGCAGGCAGAGCGCGAGCGGCCCCTCCCCCGCCTCCAGGTACGCGAACTCGATCCCGTTCGCCTCGACGCTGCCGCGACCGACCGTGACGACACGGCGACTCAACCGAGGGCCTTGCGGTAGATCCGGAAGTCGCACGGCGTCGCCAGGAGCGGCGCGAGGGACGGATAGGCCTCGTCGATCGTCCCGGTGCGCGCGAGCCGGTACCCGCTCCGCGTGTACCACGCGGCCAGGAACTGCTTGACGGGGTGCTCCCAGTCGCGCGGCACGAGGAGCTCGAGCTGCATCGTCCCCAGGCCCTGCGCGCGGCTGCGTCGCTCGGCGAACCGCATCAGCTCACGTCCGATGCCGATGCCGCGGTGGGCCGGGTCCGCCGTGAGCATCCCGAACTCGCCCGTCGCCTCGTCCAGCCGCTGCACGCGCACGCTGCCGACGATCACGCCGTCCCACCGCGCGACGGCGATCTCCCCCGCGCGGATGAGATCGGCCAGCTCGCACCGCGTGACGCGAGCGGCCCCGTCGACCCAGAGCCCGCGCTCGGCGCCGGCGTAGACCTCGTTGACCAGGCCGGTGACGCGCTCGACGAGCGACGCCTCGTCGCCCGCCTCGGCCGCGAGCAGCTCGATGTCGATCGCCGGACACACCCTCTACGAATCTACGACGGAGCCGGCAGACGTCAACGTCAGGCGGCGACCAGGTCGGCAGAGGCGCTCAGCCGCTCCCAGCGTGCGAGCTCCTCGAGCTGCCCGCCGAGCCTCGCGCGGATGTGGTCGAGCGCCATCTGCCCGAGCGGGAGCCGCAACGGCGGATCGTCCGCATCCACGGCCTCGACGATCGCCTGAGCGGCGCGGGCGGGATCGCCGGGCTGCGCGCCGTCGAGGTCGGCGAACGCCTGCCGTACCCGGCCGACGCTCTCGGCGTAGTCCTCGATCGGATCCGCGACGCGAGCCGCCTCGGGGCTCGCGAAGCCGGTGCGGTGCGGTCCGGGCTCGACGATCGTCACCCGGATGCCGAGGTGCGCCACCTCGCCGGCGAGCGACTCCGACAGTCCCTCCACCGCGAACTTGCCGGCGCAGTAGTAGCCGGCGCCGACCATCCCCTCGACCCCGTTGAGCGAGGACATCTGGACGAGGTGGCCGGAGCGCTGACGGCGCAGGGCGGGCAGCACGGCCCGGGTCACGTTGATCACGCCGAACAGGTTCACCTCGAGCTGCCCGCGCAGCTCGTCCTCGGTGAGCTCCTCGACCGCGCCGAAGTGCCCGTACCCGGCGTTGTTGACCACCACGTCGAGCCGGCCGAAGCGCCCGAGCGCCTGATCGACCGCGGCGCCGGCCTGGGCGGGATCGGTCACGTCCAGCGTGACCGCGAGCGCCTCCGGGTGCTCCCGCGCGAAGCGCTCGACGAAGTCGCGACCGCGCGCCGTGGCCACGAGGCGGTCGCCCCTGGCGAGCACGGCGTCGCACAGGGCGCGCCCGAAGCCACGGGAAGCGCCGGTGACGAGCCAGACCCGCTCTGCGTTGCTCTCGTTCGTCGTCATGCACTCAGTGCTACCCGGGCACGGGGGATCTGCCTGGGCGGGATCGGACCAGGTACGAGTGCGCCCACTCGGGGAACGAAGGGGTGCATGCAGCCGCAAGCCGAGCTGGGTGCCTTCCTGCGGGCCCGGCGCGACGACACGCAGCCCGGTGACGTCGAGATCGCCGCGGAGGGCGACCGGCGCGTCCCTGGACTGCGGCGCGAAGAGGTCGCGCTGCTCGCCGGCGTGAGCGCGGACTACCTGCGCCGGCTCGAGCAGGGCCGGGTGCTGCCGTCCGATGCGGTGCTCGACTCCCTGGCCGCCGTCTTCCGCCTCGGCCCGACCGCGCGCGCCCACGTCGAGCTGCTCTCCGACCGGGCGCGCGGGCGCCGCCCGGAGCTGCCCGTCGAGCGCGTGCAGCGCCCGAGCCTGCTCCGGATCCTGGACGCCGTCTTCCCGGCGCCCGCGGTCATCCTCGGCCGCTGCTGCGACGTGCTCGCCTGGAACGCGACCGGTGCGGCGCTCGACGCCGTGGTCGCGGCCCGGCCGCCCGGGGAGCGGAACGTGGCGCGGCGCATCCTGCTCGACCCGAGCGCGCGCGAGCTCTATCCGGAATGGGAGTCGCTGGCCCATGAGGTCGCGGACGTCCTGCGCCTCAACGCGGCGCGCTACGCGGAGGATCCCCGCCTGATGGCGCTCGTCGACGAGCTGCTCGGCGGATCGGACGCGTTCCGCGCCCGCTGGGAGGCGAACGACGTCCGCGAGAAGACGTTCGGGCGCAAGCTCGTCGATCATCCGGAGGTCGGGCTGCTCGAGCTGGAGTACGAGGCGCTCGCGCTCCCCGCGACGACCGGTCAGCAGCTGATCCTCTACACCGCCGATCCGCGCACCGCGACCGCCGAGCGGTTGCGCCGGCTCGCCTCGCAGGGCGGCGATGGACAGCCCGAGCGCGATTGAAGATACTCGCGCCCGTGCGCTCCCCGTTCGTGCTTGCGGCCGTGGCAGGCGCCCTGTCCTGGCCGTCCTCGGCCGCGGCGGCGGCCGCGCCGCCGACGCTTGCACCCGTGATCGGTGAGCCATCCCGAGCGATCACGAACTGTGGCTTCGTCGCCTGCGAGATCCGCGACGTGGTCACCGGAAGCACGTCCGATCTCGTCGTGCCGATCCGCCGCAAGCCGCGTGGGGCGCCGGTCAATGCCGAGTCAGGGGGCTATGTCGTCCTCCAGGGCACCCACCGGGGTCGCATCGCCCGCGTCGCCGTGCGTGGGTTCGCCGGTGACCCGGGGTGGATGACGGCGCACCTGGGAGGGAGGCTCCGGCCGGACCACTACCAGGGCGCGGCGGTGATCCGGCCGACCGGCAAGGCCGACCAGGTGGTCGTCCCGTTCACGCTCGACGTCCGCGCCGGGCCAGAGCTGCCCGTGCTCGTCCTGCTGGGCAGCGTCTTCGCCGGCTGGTTGATCGGCCGGATCTTCGGCCTCGCGCCGAAGCGCGACTTCTCCACGTCGGCCGAGGCGCTCCGGGTCCGCATCAACGCGCTGCCGACGAGCGAGCGGTCGCTGCTCACCCCGTTGTTCGACGACACGTGGGCGCTGCGAGGCGACGATCTGCCGCTCGCGCAGACGCAGGCCGACTCGCTCAGAGCGGCAGTCCGCGCACTCCGACGCGCACGTGAAATCCAGGACCCAGTCTTCAACGACCCCGGAAACCTCCCGTTCGCCCCGTGGCTTCAGCGCATCGGCGGCGCCACCGCCGCGCTCCACACTGCCATCCGCTCCTACGCCGCGGCGTTCGACGACAAGGTCGCCGCAATCACGGCGCACGTCGAGGCGCTCGGCGCGGCGCGCGCCGCCGAGGCGGAGGTCGCCGAGCTCGCGTTGCGCGCCGAGGCCGCCAAGGGGCAGCTCGCGCACGCCGAGTTCGCCAAGGCAGCCAGGATCGTGCGGACGGCGATCGAAGGCGTTTCGCCTGACCCCTCGGAGCCGACCCCGGCGCTCGAGCCGCTGCTCGCCGTCGTGCGCCAGGCCTTCGCCGCGCTCGAGCGGGCCCACGGCCCGTTGCCATTGCCCGAGGCCGCTCCCGGCACGGTCGCTCCTTCCGGCGTCGGCGACACGGTGGCTGCCGCGGTCGGGGCGCTGGGATGGCCGGTCGGCGGCGCGGCAATGGAGGCCGGTGCGGCGTTCGACGCGGTCACGAGCATCGCGCGTATCGCCCTGCCATTCGCCTCCTGGTTGGTCGCCGTCGTGCTGCTCGCCGTGGGGTTCAAGCTCACGTACCTCGACGAGTCGACCTTCGGCGCGACGGCGGGCGAGTGGCTCGCCCTCGTCATCTGGGGCCTGGCGGCGTGGGGGGCGCGTCAGACGCTGACCGGCCTCGGGCCGCCTGCGAGCAAGGCGTAGTCATGGAGGCCTTCGGATTCGGCGAGCTCGACCGCGCGCACGACGTGCTCTCGCACGTCCTGCTCCGGGTGCCGTACAGCGAGGACCCGGACGCCGCGCTCATGCTGGGATACGTGACCCGGAACCTGTCCTTCGCGTTCGAGCGCCACCCCGACCCGACGCCCGTCGCGGCGGTCGGGCTCGACCGGCAGCACGAGCGTCTCGTCGTGTTCCTCGCCGACCACGTGCGCCTCGACGGCGCGGAGGTCGCCCGGTCGCTCGGGCTCTTCGTCGCCGTCGACACGATCGTCTCCGGCCCGATCCTGCCCGCCGGTCGCCCGGCCCAGGGCGGCGAGTCAGTGTCAGGCGACGGCCCCGGGGGCGACACCGGCACGCTCACCTGTCTCGTCGAGGACGCAGCACAACAGCCGCTCCTGCTCGGGTGCAACCACACCCTTGCCGGCGTGAACCGGGCGACCGCCGGCACCCACACGGTCCGCCAGCCCGGTGCGGCCGACGGCGGCGTCACGCCCGCCGACGGCATCGGGCTGCTCACCGACTATCAACGCATCGACCTCGGCGGCGTCAACCCGAATGTGATGGACGCGGCCGTCTGCCGCCCGACGCATCCGACGGACGCCGTGCCCGGGGTGCTCGGAATCGGCGCCATCCAGGGGCTCGGAGCCCCAGCCCACGGGGATGCTGTGGAGAAGGTGGGCTGGAAGACCGGGCACACCTACGGCACGTACCAGTTCGACATGCGATATACGACGAAGTTCGGCGGGACGCCGGCGCTCTTCGAGCAGCAGATGGGCATCGTCAGCACGAGTCCGACGCCGTTCGCCGAGCAAGGCGATTCCGGGGCCCCGGTCCTGCTGGGCGGCACGGACGAGCTCGTCGGCATGGTCATCGGGGTCGCGGCTGGGATCGACCTCGTGCTCGCCTCCCCCATCGTGCCGATCCTCAGCCGCTTCGGAGTCCGGCCGGCGGTGTGAAGCCTCGTCAGGCGACGTCGGAGCGGGACGCCATCGCGCGGTCCTGCGGGCGATCCCAGCGCGGACGCGCGCCACAGGCGCGGTGCCCCCACCGACCCAGCCGGACGAGCGCCCAGAGCACCCACCACGCCGCCATCGCCGCGGCGACGACGAGCACGACGGTCACCACCGCCAGCGCGATCGCGACCCGCGTCGCGACGGCGAGCCCGATGCGCGCCGCCGGCATCATCCCGGCCCTTCGCCGCTCCCACGCCGGCGGCTCGGCCGGCAGGTCGCCGAGCAGGCGCCGCAGGTCCCCGTAGGTGCGTGCCCGCAGCGCCGCGTGCAACCGCTCCTCGAGCTCATCGGACTCGAGCCGCCCCTCGACCGCCGCGTCGCGCAGCCGCTCGGTGACCGCTTCACGATCCGCGTCGGACGCCCTGATCGAAGCACGAGCCGCCATCCGCCCACAACGCTACCGGGTCCGTGCGGTGCGCCGTTCGCCGGATCGGCATCCGGCTACACTGACCGCGTCATCAGCAGGGGATCAGCAGTCATGAGCGCCGCCATCGCGGCGCTCTTCTCTTTCGCGCCCGGTGTGGCGCACGGCATGATCGACATCGGCGCCGTCGAGGCACCGGTGCCCGTTCGCGTGTTCCCGATCGCCGGTCCGCACGACCTCGGACGCAGCCCGACCAACGGCTTCGGCGGCGGGCGCGGGCACAGCGGCCAGGACATGTTCGCGGCGTGCGGGACGCCGGTCGTCGCCGCGCAGGGCGGGACGGTCCGCAAGGCCGGCTTCCACCCCGTCGGCGGCAACTTCATCGTGCTCACCGAAGAGCGGACCGGCCTCGATGCGGTCTACATGCATCTCGCGCACCGGCCGCGCCTGCGCGCGCGCGACTCCGTGAAGACGGACGAGCGGATCGGCTCCGTCGGCGACACCGGCAACGCGTCGGGCTGCCACCTGCACTTCGAGCTGTGGTCGGCGCCGGGCTGGTACGCCGGCGGCGAGCCGTTCGATCCGCTGCCGCGGCTTCAGCGGTGGGACGCGCGGTAATCGGCTGCGTGTAGCGAACGCGGATCGCGGGAAGAGCAGGGGTCGGGATGGGCCCACGCAGCGGGTCCGTCCTGGACATCGCGCGCGGCAAGGCGCTCGGCTCGGATCCAAGGGCCCGGCGCACGGCGGCACACCACCTCGACCCGACCGGGAAGGGAGCGCCAATGCCGCTGCTCGAGCTTCGCCACCTCGCCGTCGACATCGATCGCGCGCTGCGGGGGTCCGACCGGACATGAGGTTCGGACGGAGCGTCGCAGACGCGCACCGGCGCCACGGCCGTGCCGTCCACGTGCTCGACGCCGATCCCGACCTCGGATCGGGCTTGTCGGGTCCGCGCCTGGCAGAGGCCCGCCGCCGCCTCATCGCCCACGAGTACGTCCTCCCTGCCGGCGCGTGGCACGGCGACCGGATGCAGCAGACGCACGGCGCTTCCCTCGGTCTGCTGGTGCTCGAGGGCCTGATCGCCCGCGAGCTGCTGATGCGCGACAACGTCTCGACCGAGCTGCTCGGTGAAGGCGATCTGCTGCGACCGTGGCAGGTCTCCGGCCCCGCCCGGCTGATCCGCTCCGAGGTGCGCTGGACCGTGCTCTCCGCGACGCGCGTGGCGATGCTGGGCCCGGCGTTCGGCGTGGAGCTCGCGCGCTACCCGGAGGTGCACGCGGTGCTGGCCGAGCGCATGACCGAGCGCGCGCATCGACTCGCGCTCGCCCAGGCGATCTGCCAGCTCAACGGGGTCGACCTGCGCGTGCTGACGCTGCTGTGGCATCTGGCCGAGCGGTGGGGCCGGATCACGCCCGACGGTGTCGCCGTCCCGGTCGTGTTGTCGCATCGCGTGATCGCGCAGGTGGTGGGCGCGCGCCGTCCCACCGTCTCGACGGCGCTCGCGCAGCTCGCCGCGCAGGGCCGTGTCCTGCGCCGCGACGACGGCACCTGGCTGCTGCCGGGCGACCCGGTCGGCCAGCCCACCCGGGCCGTCAGCCGCGTCATCCGTCCGCGCAGGCCGCAACCGCGGGGCGCTCCGCGGCATCCGGTCATCCGGCCGGCCGGCAAGCCCGGGGCCGCCGTCGCGACCGTCGCGCGGCATGGCGGCGCTCGCGCCGGGGAAGGACTGGGGCATGGACCCTAGGCAGACCGAGCCCACACCGCCGTTCCCCGAGCAGGAGCAGGAGCCGCCGGGGCGCGAACGCGACATGCAGCCGCTCGCCGACCACGGCGCGGATGGCTACGTCGGGCACGGACGCCTCGCCGACCGTGTCGCGCTCATCACCGGCGGCGACTCCGGCATCGGACGCGCGGTCGCCATCGCCTTCGCGCGCGAGGGCGCCGACGTCGTGTGCTCGTACTGGAACGAGGACGACGACGCCGCAGAGACCCGCCGCCTGGTCGAGGAATCCGGGCGCCGCTGCATCACGATCGCGGGCGACATCGGCGACCGGGCGCATTGCGACGCGCTCGTCGACCGGACGGTCGACGAGCTCGGCCGGCTCGATGTCCTCGTGAACAACGCCGCCTACCAGATGTCGCACGACTCGTTCCTCGACATCCCCCACGACGAGCTCGAGTTCGTGTTCCGCACGAACATCCTGGCGATGTTCTACCTCTGCCAGGCCGCCGTCCCCCGGATGAAGGCCGGGTCGACGATCATCAACACGACGTCGATCCAGGCCGCGCAGCCGAGCCCGGAGCTGCTCCACTACGCGGCGACGAAGGGCGCGATCAGCACGTTCACGAAGGGCCTCGCGCAGGAGCTGGGCGACCGCGGGATCCGGGTCAACGGCGTCGCCCCCGGCCCGATCTGGACGCCGCTGGTCACCATGAGCTTCCCCGCCGAGAAGAACGCGCAGTTCGGCGCCGACACGCCGCTCGGCCGTCCCGGCCAGCCGGGCGAGCTCGCGCCGCTGTACGTCTTCCTCGCCTGCGACGAGTCGAGCTACATCAGCGGCGAGGTCATCGGGGCCACCGGCGGCAAGCCGCTGCACTAAGCGGACACGGGCGGCGGAGCGCCGGCCAGCTCGGCCACGATCTCGGCAGCGGGCTGGACGCGGTCGACGGCGCCGGCGGACTGGCCCGCGTAGAACGGCATGGCGTCGATCGCGCCCGTCGACTCGCGCGTCGGGGGTTGCGCGCCGAAGCGGGGCACGGCGATCTCCGCCCCTGCGACCCGTACGACGCCGGCCTGCTCGCCGGTCAGCGCCTCGGCGGCGGCGATCGAGCTCCGCAGGACGCGGTGCGGACCCGGGAAGGGCAGCCCGGCGTTGAACGCCGTGCTGACGACCGAATCCTCCGCGGCGGCGGCGATGACCGCAGCGATCCAGCGCGGGTGCGCGTCCGACTCGGCGGCGGCGATGAACCGGGTGCCGACCCGGACGCCGTCGGCGCCGGCCGCGAGCGCGGCGGCCACGCCACGCCGGGTCGCGATCCCGCCCGCGGCGACGACAGGGAGCGACACGGCGCCGAGCACGGCGTCGAGCAGGGCGAGCAGCGTCGGGCCTTCGATCCGCTTGCGGCCGCCCGACTCCCATGCCTTCGCGATCACGACGTCGCAGCCCGCAGCCTGCGCGGCGCGCGCCTCGTCGGCCGACTCGACCTGCCAGCCGCAGACCGCACCGGCCGCATGGACCACCCCGACGAGCGCGGGATCCGGATCGGCCAGGAAGAAGTCGACGTAGGGCGCACGCTCGGCGGCGAGCTCGAGCGACTCCCGTGCCATCACGGGCACGATGAAGTTGATGCCGAACGCCGCGCTTCGCGCCGCGAGCGCATCGACGATGGGAGCGAGCGCGGGCGGCTGCATCCCCAGGCCGGGATACATGCCGTGTCCGCCCGCGAGCGCGACGGCGAGCGGCAGCGCCGGCGTCGCGGCGACGCTCCCCATCGGCGCGAGCTGAATCGGAAGCGCACAGCGCAGCAGATCCTGGAGCCGACTCGACACACCGGCAACGATACGCCGTGCCGGGATCGTGGCGCGATGCACGGATCAGCGCCGGCGACTAGCGTGTCGGCGCGTGATCGAGCAGGGTCGCGCGCTCGCAGCATTGGCGGTCGTCGTGGGAAGCATCGGCTGCGGGGAGGACGCGCAGCAGCCCTCCGCGCCGGGCCGGGAGAGCGCTCCGCCCGCGACGGGCGCCGCCCGCTCCACGCCCGAGCCCGCCGCCGCCCCTCCGGTCGGAACGGCGCTCCACGTCCGAGCCGCGGACGGCAAGCGGCTGCGCGCGCGCCTGGCGCCGGCCGGGCGCCGGGCGCCGGCCGTGATCGTGCTCCACACCTCCGACAACGCTCGATCCGAGTTCAACCGGCTGGCCGGCACGCTGCGGGACGAGGGCTACGCGGTGCTCTCGCTCGATGCCCGCTTCAAGTTCCACTCCCTGCGCGACGTCACCGAGCGGAAGGATGAGCGTGCGGTCGCGCGCGACGTGGCGGGCGGCGCCGCCTTCCTGCGCCGCTCGGCGCAGGTGGCGCCGAGCGCCGTCGGCGTCGTCGCGCAGAGCATGGGCGCGGCCGGCGTCGCGCTTGCCATGGCCGACGACCCCCGCGCCCTGAACGCCGCCGTGGCGATCTCGCCCCCGGACTCGCAGTTCGCGCTCGCACGGCAGCTCGACGACGCCTATGCCCCTCGCGGACTGCTCTTCATCTCCGATGCGGCGGAGCGCACGAACGCCGAGAACCTCGCCGACGGCGCGCGCGAGTCCGAGGTCTGGGAGGCGCCGGTCGACGGCCATGGATACGAGCTGCTCAGCGACCAGCGGGTGCGCGAGCGGCTTCTCGGCTGGCTCGACGAGCGCCTGCGGGACCGTGGCGCCGCGATGCGTGTGTCACCCGCCGCGGCGCGGGTACTGACCACCCCGTGATGCACGAACCATGGGATGCGCTCGAGGCGCCGCGGTTCACCGGACCACGGACGTTCTCGCGGCTGCCGCACGTCGCGTCGCTCGACGGCGCGCACGCCGCCGTCTTCGGGATGCCGTGGGACGGCGGGACGTCGTTCCGCTCCGGCGCCCGCTTCGGACCCGAGGCGGTGCGCTCGGCCTCGGGCATGATCCGCACGTACAACCCGGTCCAGCGCGTGCAGGTGTTCGGCGCGCTGTCGACCGTCGACTACGGCGACGCGCCGACCGTGCCCGGCTACGTCGAGGACACGCTGGAGCGGATCGAGGCGTTCGTCCGGCCGATCGCCGAAGCCGGCGTCGTCCCGCTCGGCATGGGCGGCGATCACTCCGTCACGCTCGCCGAGCTGCGCGCGCTCGCCGGCGTGCACGGCAAGCTCGGCCTGCTGCACTTCGACTCGCACACGGACCTGTGGGACTCCTACAACGGACGGCCGTACAGCCACGGGACGATGTTCCGCCGCGCGATCGAGGAGGGGCTCATCGACCCGGCCCGCACGCTGCAGGTCGGCATGCGCGGACCGCTCTACGGCGCCGACGACGAGGGGATCCCGGACGAGCTGGGCGTCGAGACCGTCCCGTGGCAGGAGCTCTCAGGCTGGAGCCCTGCCCAGCTCGCCGCACGCGCGCGTGAGCGGCTCTCCGGCCGCCCGGCGTTCCTCACGTTCGACGTGGACTTCGTCGACCCCGCGTTCTGTCCCGGGACCGGGACGCCCGAGGTCGGCGGCCCGACGTCGTTCGAGGCGCTCCAGCTGCTGCGCGCGTGCGCGGACCTGCCGCTGATCGGCTTCGACGTGGTCGAGGTGGCGCCGGCCTACGACGGCCCGGGCCAGGTCACCGCGCTGTTCGCCGCCAACGCCCTGTTCGAGATGCTCTCGTTCGTCGCGCTCGCCCGCCGCTAGCGCGCGCCGGCGGTCTCGGCGTCGACGTCCTCGAAGATCAGCGACAGGATCCGGCGCTTGAGCTCCGCGAACTGGGGGCTCCCGAGGTCGTCGAGCGAGCGCGGCCGCTGGATGTCGACCGGCACGATCTCCTTGACGCGGCCGGGCCGCGGGCTCATCACGTACACCGTGTCGCCGAGGTAGATCGCCTCGTCGATGTCGTGCGTGACGAAGACGATCGTGCGCCGGTGCTGCTCCCAGACCTGGGTGAGGAACCGCTGCGCGCCCGCGCGCGTGAGGGCGTCGAGCGCGCCGAACGGCTCGTCCATCAGCAGCACCTCCGGGTTGTTCGCGAGCGCGCGGGCGATCGCGACCCGCTGCTTCATGCCCCCGGACAGCTCCCGCGGGTAGGCGCGGGCGAACTCGGCGAGGCCCATCTCCTCCAGCAGCGCATCGGCGATCCGCCGCCGCTCGCCGGACGCGACGCCGTTGAGCGACGGCCCGAACTCGATGTTCTCGCGCACGCGCTGCCACGGGAACAGCGTGTAGCTCTGGAAGACCATCCCGCGGTCCGCTCCCGGCCCCTCCACCGGGCGCCCGCCGAGCTCGACCGTGCCCTCGGTCGGCCGGACCAGGCCGGCCATGACGTTGAGCAGCGTCGACTTGCCGCAGCCCGACGCGCCCACGATGCAGGCGAAGTGCCCGTCCTCGACCTCGACGGTCACGCGCTCGAGCGCCCGCAGCTCACCGCCGCGGCCCGGGAACGTCATGGTGACGTCGCGTGCGGCGATCGCGCTCATCGAGCCACCCGCTCGGCGTACGGGAACAGCGCGCGGTAGAGCAGCCGGAAGCCCGCGTCCGAGAGCAGGCCGAGCGCGCCGATGGTGAGGATGCCCGCGATGATCTTCTCCGTCTCCAGGAACCGGCTCGACTGCAGGATGACGTGCCCGATCCCGGTCGACGCCGCCACGAGCTCGGCGACGATCAGGTAGGTCCACGCCCAGCCGAGCCCGATCCGGAGGTTGTCGATCACGCCCGGCCACGAGGCGGGCAGCAGGACGCGCCGGAACACCTGCCAGCGCGAGGCGCCGAGCGTGTAGGCGATGTTCACGAGCTCCTTCGAGATGTTGGCCGACACGTCCGCGACCATCAGGCAGAGCGGGAAGAACACCCCGAACCAGATGACCGCCATCTTCTCCGTCTGGCCGATCCCGAACCAGATGATCATCAGCGGCAGGAACGCCGAGGCGGGCATGTAGCGCACGGCGGCGATGATCGGCTCGAAGAGCGCCTGGATCGCCCGGAACGAGCCGATCGCGATGCCGAGCGGGACCCCGATCGCGGCCGCGGCCAGGAAGCCGACGAGGATCCGGTACGTACTGGCCCACACGTCGGCGGCGAAGTCCTCGTGCACGAACATGTCGTACAGCGCCTGCGCGACCTTGCCCGGCTCGGGCAGGAACAGCGGCTCCACCATCCCGCCGTAGGAGAGGATCGACCAGAGGGCGAGCACGACGGCGAAGCCGCCGATGCCGAGCCCGACGGCGAGCCCGCGCGGGATCGGCTCCTTCGGCGTCAGCAGCTGGGTCACGCTCAGCCGGCCGCCTGCTGGACGAACGAGGGGTCGATCGCCGTCTTGGCGTCGGGCATCGAGTCGATCTCCCCGATGTCCTTCCAGAACGCCGCCGACTCGTCGAAGATCTTGTAGATCGGCCCGGGGGCGTCCTTCGTCCCGTAGTACTCCCGGGAGTCCTCGAGACCCCAGATCGGGACCGTCTTCATCGTCGCCCTGATCTCGTCGGGCGTCTGGCCGAGGTACTCGGTGACGTCCTCGATCGCCTTGTCCTCGTTCGTGCGCAGGAACTCGACC
Organism: uncultured Solirubrobacteraceae bacterium; assembly: GCA_963827335.1. GTDB lineage: Bacteria > Actinomycetota > Thermoleophilia > Solirubrobacterales > Solirubrobacteraceae > DASQMT01. The sequence goes on along the minus strand of CAWHAP010000010.1, from coordinate 19,121 downwards.
GCGTCCGCGTAGCCCTTCACGAACGCGCGCACGGACTCCGGGTTCTCCTTCAGGAACTCGGGATCGAACGCCACCTGGTCGGTGATGATCTCGGGGTACTTCTCGGTCGAGACGATCACGTGGCCGTCCGGGTTCTTCTTCGTCTTCGACAGCCACGGCTCCCACGTGACAGCGGCCGGGATCCGGCCGGCGGCGAACGCCGAGCCCGCGTCGCCCGACGTCATGTCGACCTGCTCGACGTCGTCCAGCGACATGCCGTTCTCGTTGAGCATGTACGCGAGGAACCACTGGCTCGTCGAGCCGGCGCTCACGCCGACCTTCTGGCCCGCGAGGTCCTTGATCGACGCGATCGACTTCTCGGCGACGATGCCGTCGCCGCCGACCGACGCGTCGAGCCCGAGCACCTGCACGCTCGCGATGCCGTTGGCGTTCGTGCGCGAGAACGTGTCCGGCGTCGTCGCGATCGCGTCGAGGCTGCCGCTCTTGAGCGCGTTGAAGCGCTGGACCGGATCCTCTACGACCGTGTACTCCACCTTCACGCCGGCCTTCTCGAACAGGCCCTCCTTGACGCCGATGACGATCCCGATGTAGCCGTTCCAGGTCGAGAAGGCGATGCGGACCGGCTTCGTCCCCTTGGTCTCGGCGGTGCCGCCGCCGCCTCCCTCGTCCGAGTCGCGGCAGCCCGCGACGGCGAACGCCGCCAGCAGCGCGATGAGCGCAGCGACCGCCGCGCTTCGTGTCCTCCCGATCACCGACCCGTGCATCTCAGCCCCCTGAGCCTTGTGCTTGGCGCGCAGCATACACGTCGGTATGCAATCCTGCATACCGGCATGGCCGCCCGAACCGCCCCAGCGCCGACCGACGGCATCTACGACCGCATGCGCGCGGACATCGTCCACGGGACGCTGCGGCCGAACCAGCGGCTGGTCGAGGTCGAGCTGGCCGAGCGGCTCGGCGTGAGCCGCACGCCGGTGCGCGAGACGCTCCAGCGGCTCACGCTCGAAGGGCTGGTGCAACGCAATCGCGGCGGCTGGGTCGTGCACGAGCACTCGCCCGAGGAGATCCGCTCGATCTACGAGGTCCGCGCCGCGCTCGAGGGCTACGCGGCGCTGCTGGCCGCCGGCCGGGCGACCCCGGACGAGCTCGACGCGCTCGGGGACCTGTACCCGGACGGCGACACCGTGCTCGCCCTCGGCCCCGACGTGCAGGTGGAGCGCAACGAGCGCTTCCACGACGGCGTGATCGCCGCCGCCGCCAACGCCCGGCTCGCGCACCTCTGCCGCGCGAGCCGGCAGTACTACTTCAACCACCGCATCGCCCGCCGCTACGACGCCTCCGAGACGCGCGAGTCGATCGAGGGCCACCGGCGGATCCTGGCGGCGCTCGCGCGCGGCGACGCGGCGGCCGCGGAGTCGTGCGCACGGGAGCACGTCGACTACGCGCTCGAGATCGTCCTGACGAAGATCACCTAGTGGCCCGTCTCGCAACAGTCGACCCGAGATGACGCACGTCGATCACCGACAGGCGGCGTCCTCGACCACTCGAAATACCTGGGGTGTTCCTTCGGGTCTGCGTCCTTGCCTGTCGGCGCCGCCGCACGCCCTTTCGAGCCGACCGTCACGAGACGAACCACGAGGGAGACAGCGACCGTGATACGCACAGGAGCCGAGTACCGCGAGTCGATCCGCGACGGGCGGCAGGTCTTCATCGACGGCCGGCGCGTCGAGGACGTCACCGCGCATCCCGCGTTCAAGCCGATCGTCGACGTCCGCGCGCGGATCTACGACATGGCGCACGAGGCGGACACGCAGCCGGCGATGACCTACGTCGACCCCGACAGCGGCGAGCGCTGCGCCGTCGGGCCGAAGCTCCCGACGTCCAAGCAGGACTGGCAGGCGAAGCGGCGCGCCGTCGACGTGGTGCTCGACGAGATCGGCGGCGTCGTGACGCGCGTGGGCGACGAGACCGTCGGCGAGATGTGGTCGCTGTTCGACGGCCAGGACGTGCTCGCCGAGATCGATCCGCGGTTCTCCGAGCACATCCGCGACCACGTCCGGCGCGCCGCGCTGCTCGACCCCTTCCACGTGTCGGCCAACACCGACCCGAAGGGCGACCGCTCGCTGCGGCCCCAGGAGCAGGATCCCGACGTGCTGCTGCACGTCGTGCGCGAGACCGACCGCGGGATCGTCGTTCGCGGCGCGAAGTTCGAGACGGCGGCCGCGTACGCGAACCAGGCGTTCGTCAAGCCGACGATCGGCGACTGGGGCCAGGACGAGCTGTCGGACTACGCCGTCGGCTTCATCGCGCACATGGACGCTCCGGGGGTCAAGCACATCTGCCGGTCGGGCTTCGCCGGCTCGCAGCCGGCCGAGGACTACCCGCTGTCGAACCGCTTCGACGAGATCGACACGCTGATCGTGTTCGACGACGTCGAGATCCCCTGGGAGGACGTGCTCTTCTACCGGCACACGCGGGCGGCGAGCTTCATCCGCGCGACGCTGCACCGCTACAGCCAGTTCGCGTTCGTCCAGCGCCAGCTGCGCTACGCCGACCTGCTCGTCGGCGCGGCGTACGCGAGCGTCACGCAGACCGGCGTGAAGATGCATCAGGGCGTCCGCGAGAAGCTGGCCCAGCTCGTCTGCTACCGCGAGGGGATCAACGCGCACCTCACGGCCGCGATCGAGCACGCCGAGCCCAGTCCCGGCGGCCTGCTGATGCCGAACCAGGCGCTGATGTACACGGGCCGCGTGCTCGCGGGCACCCAGCTGTCGGCCGCGATCAACATCGCGCGCGACCTCTGCGGGGGCCAGATGTGCGTCACGCCCTCGGCCGCGTCGTTCGAGGATCCCGAGACCGGGCCGTGGCTGGAGAAGTACTACCGGATCGGCGACGTCCCGGCCGAGGACCGGCGCAGGCTGCTGGCCTTCGCACGCGACCTGATGGACTCCGACTACGCGGGCCACCGGCTGACGTTCCAGCTGTTCGCCCAGTCGCCGCCGTTCTCCCACCTGCTCGCCGTCTACAACAACTACGACTTCGAGGGCCCGCTCGACCTGGTCCGGAAGGCGGCGGACCTCTCCGGCGACGCGGTCCCGGCGCGGATGGCGGCACCCGTATGACCCACAAGCGCATCCGGCCGTTCAACACGCGCGACACCTACCCCGAGCAGCAGCTCGACAACGACCTCTGCCAGGCCGTCGTCGCCGGCAACCTCGTGTTCGTCCGCGGTCAGGTCGGGCAGGACCTCGAGACCTCCGAGTCGGTGGGCGCCGGCGACGTCGAGGCCCAGGCGGAGCGGGCGATGCAGAACATCGCGCAGCTCCTCGACGAGGCGGGCGCGCGGCTCGACGACATCTGCCGGATCACGATCTACCTGACGGACGCACGCTTGCGCGAGCCCGCCTACCGCGTCGTCGGCCGCCACCTGAAGGGCGTGTTCCCGGTCTCGACGGGCGTGGTCGTGTCGGCGCTCGCGCGGCCGGAGTGGCTCGTCGAGGTCGAGGCGACCGCGGTGATCCCCACATGACCTTCTCGCTGCTGGGGGTCGACGCGGACGGCCGCTTCGGCGCCGTCGTCACGTCCTCGAGCCCGGCGGTCGCCGCACGGTGCATCGCGGTGCGTGCCGGCGCCGGCGCCGTGGCCTCGCAGAACATCACCGATCCGCGGCTGCGCGGGCAGCTCCTGGAGGCGCTCGCCGCGGGCGCGGCGCCCCAGGAGGCGATCGACGCGATCGTCGCCGCGGCGCCCGACGTCGAGTACCGGCAGCTGACGGCGGTCGACGCGGCCGGTCGCACCGGCGCGTTCTCGGGCGGCCGCACGCTCGGCCGGCACGCGAGCGCGCGCGGGACCGGCGCCGTCGCGGCCGGGAACCTCCTGGCCGACGAGGCCGTGCCCGCCCGCATGACCGAGGCGTTCGCGGAACGGGGCGGCGAGCCGCTCGGCGACCGGCTGATCGCCGCGCTTCGGGCGGGGCTGGCGGCCGGTGGCGAGGAGGGGCCCGTGCGCTCCGCCGGCCTGCTCATCGCCGACACGGTCGCGTGGCCGGTCGCCGATCTGCGCGTCGACTGGGGGGACGATCCGGTCGGGACGCTGGCGCGGCTGTGGGAGCGCTGGGCGCCCGAGTCCGACGACTACGTGCGCCGCGCCCTCGACCCGTCGGCCGCGCCGAGCTACGGCGTGCCCGGCGACGAGTGACAGGACCCCGGCGGCGGGATGTCGAGGGTCGGGTTGCGGTCGAAGAAGCCGACCGGCTGGAGCGCGAAGCCCGCCTTCGTCATCGGCATGATCGGCCAGTCCTCCGGGCGGACGAAGTGCGTGACGCCGACCGTGTACCACAGCACGATGTCCTCGCCCTCCAGCCCGCGGCCGCGGCTGTAGGCGGGCAGTCCCCCCGGGTCGGCGTGCTGATACGGGTATGCGCCGGCCGGAAAGCGCTCGTCGGCGTCGTGGCGGGTGGCCCACAGCGTGTGCCGGGCGAAGCCGGCCCGGCGGTCCACGCTCGAGCCCGGCTGGGCCAGGAGCGTGGCCGTGCCATGGCCCGGGACGAGCCGGTAGGCGGTCGGCGCTCCATGGGCGTTGCGCCGCTCGGCGCTGCTCAGGATCCAGACGCGCGAGACGCCCTCGCCGGCGTCGCGGCGTGCCGCGTCCTCGCTCGTCAGCGGCGTCACGCGCGGGCGGAACGCGTTGCCGACCGGGTTGTCCGGGCCCACCGGGATCCGCTCGGACTCGACCTCGTGCAGCGCGTTGGCGGGGCCGTCGACGTCGAGATCCAGCCGGAAGCAGAACATGTGCTGGTGATGCGGCGCGGCGAGGCCGCGGTCGACGACGCTCGCGCCCACCGGGACCCGCCCGTCGGCGAGCGCCATCGTCGAGACGATGCCGTGCAGCTGCACCTCGACCTCCAGGCTGCCGTCGAGTCCGAGGTACCACCGGAAGGCGTACTCGTAGTTGCCGACGGTGGCCATGGCGTTGACGACGAAGCGCCGGCCGCGACGGATCTCGACGTGGCCGGCGAGGTGGTCGGTGTGCTTCCAGAGCACGCCGGCGTCCTCCTCGTGCAGGCAGATCGCGCTCGCGATCCGGCGCGGGTTCCCGGCGTGGTCGGCGAGATGCGCGTCCAGGTAGGTGATCTCGCCCAGGCAGTCGCAGCCCGACTCGAGCGAGTTCAGGCAGGCCCCGAGGCCGTACTCCCCGGCGTCGAAGTACGTTCGCCAGCTGTGCATCGGATCGGGCTCGCCGTACGGCACCACCATCTCCGCGCACGATCCGCGGTAGAGCACGGTCCGGTCGTCGAAGCGGACGTCGTGCAGCACGAGCCCCTCCTGCGGATCGACCGACGGCACGAAGGTCCACCGGTGCCAGCGCACGACCCCGCCCTCGACGGTGAACGAGACGCCCTCGGGCTGTGTCACGGAGAAGGGGCGCAGGTCGTCGCGCGGGGGCACGACGCCCGCGCGGTAGTCGCCGTCGGCCTCGGGGATCGGTCGCCGCTCCCCCTCCTCGACCTCGAGCACCTCGTTCGTCTCGAGGTCGACGTAGACGATCAGGTGCTCGATCGGCCGGGCGTAGGCGTTGTCGAAGGGATCGCGGCGGAGGTAGGCGACGGCCTTCGCGAACCGGTGCCCTGACTCCAGCCCGTGGCCGGAGCTGGCGCTCGGCAGGACGTCGACCTGCACGAGTGCGAGGTCGCGGACGCCGCGGGCGCGCAGCGCGGCATGCACGCGCCCGTCGGCCAGCACGCCGGCCGCGGCCGCCTCGTAGTCCTCCGGCGTGATCGGAGGCCGCGCGCCCTCGATCGTCCGGCAGGAGCGGACCGCGTCGTCGGACAGGCCGACCACCACCTCACGGACCTCGCCGTCTGCGGCGAGCACGACGAGCGCCTCCCGTGCGGGAGCCGGCCCGCCGGAGTCGCGCCACGCCAGGTACCCGCCCTTGGCGGGCTCGCGTCGTGCGGCGCTGACCACGCGCGCGCCGGGCACGGCGGCGAGCGCGGCGCCGGTCGCGCGCGCGAGCTCGCCGGCGTCGAGTTGCTCCAGGGGATGCGGCATCCGATGCAGTCTCAGTCCAGCGTCGGATGTCGCGCGGTGAGCCCGGTCGCCGCCTCCCATGCAGCCGCGTGCTCGAGCAGCCGGCGGTCGCCCTTGTACCGCCCGACCATCTGCAGCCCGACCGGCAGCCCGCTCCCGGTGAATCCTGCCGGGACCGCCGCGACCGGATGCGCCGAGACGGTGATCCGCGAGCACACGCGCATCCATCCGAGATAGTGCGGCATGACCTCGCCCGCGACCGTGGCCGGGTACTCCTCCTCGAGCGGGAACGGAACCACCTGCGCCGCCGGCGCGACCAGCACGTCGAAGCGCTCGAGCAGCGCCGCCACCGACAGGTAGACCTGGGACCGGGCGGCGAGCGCCCGAGCCAGCTCCGGACCGTCCAGCGCGAGCCCGCGCTCCACGTTCCACACGAGCGTCTGCTTCGCCGTCCGGCGCAGCGCATCCAGCGTGGGGCCGAACGCTCGTGCGAAGGCGAGTGCGCGCAGCGTCTCGAACACGTGATCGGCGGCGCCGAGATCGAGCGCCACGTCCTGCACCTCGCAGCCCGACGACGTCATCATGCCCCTGGCCGTTCCCAGGACGGCGAGGACGTCGGCCTCGATCGGCAGCCCGCCCAGGTCCGGGCACCACGCCACGCGCAGCCCTGCGAGATCGCCCCGGAGCTCGCCGGCGAAGGCGGACGGCTCCCCGTGCGACAGCGGGGCACGGAGATCCGGCCCCGCCATCGCGGTGAGCAGCAACGCCAGATCGCCCACGGTGCGCGCCATCGGTCCGACGACGCTGCCCGTGTCCCAGACGTCGTCGACGCCGCCGTCGGGCACGAGCCCCGGCGTCGGACGCAGCCCGACGACGTTGTTGAAGGATGCGGGGTTCCGGATGCTCCCGCCCAGATCGGATCCGTCGGCGATCGGCAGCATCCCGGCAGCCAGCGCGGCGCCGGCGCCGCCGCTGCTCCCACCCGCCGACCGGTCGAGCGCCCACGGGTTCCGCGTCGCGCCGAACACGTCGTTGAAGGTGTGCGAGCCGGCGCCGAACTCGGGCGTGTTCGTCTTGCCCACGACGATCGCGCCGGCCGCTCGGAGCCGCTGCACCACCAGGCTGTCGGCGGTGGGAACGTGGTCGGCGAACGCGCGGGAGCCGTAGGTCGTGCGGACCCCCGCCGTGTCCTCGAGGTCCTTGATCGCGATCGGCAAGCCGTGCAAGGGCCCGAGCGGCGCGCCGCGGGCGGCCCGGCGGTCCGCTTCGTCGGCGTCGTCGAGCGCGCCCTCGTGGCGCAGGCTGACGACCGCGTTGACCCTCGGGTTGACCGCGTCGATCCGCTCCAGATGCGCCGTCATCACCTCGCGGGCCGAGACCTCGCGACGGCGGATCGCCGTGGCGAGCGCGCGTGCCGTCCACCAGTGCAACATCGTCACGGGTAGCGTCGCACGTGATGGGACCGGTCGAGATCGAGTTCTTCAAGCCGGAGCGCCGCTTCTATCGCTCCGTCCTGCACCGTCGCGACGGGCTCGTGATCGCGCTCGACGGCGGCGGATACAACAAGGTCGGCGGAGCGGCGCGCGAGCTGCCCCACGACCTCGCGCACTTCGTCGTCGAGGACGGTCTCGGACTGGAGGCGGGACTGTGGGGCGTGCTCGCCGCGGGCGGGATGTTCGGCCACGCGAAGGTGATCGCCGGCCGCCGGCCGCCGCACGCCGCCAAGCGCGCGCAGGCCGTCGTGGACGCCGCCGGCGATCGGCTCTCGCAGGCGGAGATGCTGACCCGGTTCGTGTGCGACCTGGCGCTGGACGGGGCCGATCGCGACGTGCGGCGGCTGCGAGCGGCCGCGGGCGCGCGCTGGTGGCGCGAGACGACGGCCGAGCAGCTCGCCGGCACCTGCCGCGCGCTGCGCGAGACGAGCGTGCGCTGGCGCGACCTGCGCGCGGGCGAGGCGCTCACGGTCCTCTGGCGGCTGCCGCCCATGCACTGAGCCGGCGGCCCGCGACCGTCAGCCGGAGAGCGACGACCAGGCGCGAGACCCCGCACGTCCATGTCCTGCTCGGCAACGAGTCCGGATCATGATCGGCGACGTCGCGGATGCGTACCCCGGCGCACAGGTCGTCGCGACCACGCTTCGCGAGGTTGCGACGCTGACCGCCGAGCAGCGACGGCCGCCCGGCGCCGGACCTTGCGGGTCCGGCGCCCCGTGGTGGGCCGTCCGGGCTGACGGCTACCAGCCGGCCGCCTGGCCGTCCTTGCGGAAGTCGGACGCGGCCCGGTAGACGCCGTTCACCGGCGCGTCGCGGCCGTGGCCGTGGCCGTGCGCCCTCGGTGTGGGCAGGGTCGGGTCGCGTTCGAACAGGATGGCCTGGTAGCCGCCGAACTGGTCGTCGTCGCCCTCGACCCGCACCACCTTGTGGCCCATCGCACCCAGCTGCGCGCCGACCAGGTCGTACAGCTTCGACTCCAGGTGCACGTCGCCGGAGGACTGCCCGTGGTGGAAGCGTGCGGCGTCACCGGCGGCCTGCACGTTCATGCCCAGGTCGATCATGTTCACGAGCTCGGTGGCCTGCGCCTGGGCCTGCGTGTCGCCGCCCATGTTGCCGAACGCCAGCAGCGGCTCGCCGTCCTTCATGACGAACGCGGGGATGATCGTGAGGAACGGCCGCTTGCCCGGCGCGACCACCGTGGGCGACGCCGGATCGAGTGAGAAGAACGATCCGCGGTCGTTGAGCGGGAACCCGTAGCCCGGCACCGACACCGACGCGCCGAAGTAGTCGTAGATCGAGTAGATGAACGACGCCATGTTGCCCCACCGGTCCGCGGCGACGAGGTACACCGTGTCGCCCTTCTCCTGCACCGTCAGGCTCGGGCCGGCCTCGCTGGCCGGATCGGCCGCGCGGTCGAGGTCGATGCGATCGCACAGCGACGCCGCGTAGTCCTTGGAGAGCAGCCGGTCCAGCGGGACGTCGACGAAGCGCGGGTCGCCGTTGTAGCGCAGCAGGTCCGCGTAGGCGAGCTTCTTGGCCTCGACGAGGATGTGCCAGAACCCCGGCGAGCGGGCCCCGAGCGCGGCGAGGTCGTAGCCGAGCCGCGGACCGCACTGCTCGATGATGTTCAGCATCTCGAGCGTCGCGAACCCCTGGGTCTGCGGCGGCGTCGTGTAGACGTCGTAGCCCTTGTAGTTCGTCGTGATCGGCTCGACCCACTCCGAGCGGAACGAGCGCAGGTCGCGCATCGTCATGGCGCCGCCGCCCGCCTGGATGCGGTCGACGATCGCGCGGGCGATCGGCCCGCGGTAGAACGCGTCCCGGCCGTCCCGGGCGAGCAGCTCGTACGCGCGCGCGAGATGCGGGTTGCGGAAGATGCTGTACAGCGGCGGCACCTCGCCGTCACGCAGGAACACCTCGGCGGACTCCGGGTCCTCGCGCAGCATCTCGACGTAGAACTTGTCATAGCTGTTCCAGTCGCCCCGGATGCGCTCCGTGAGGCCGAACCCCTCGCGCGCCAGGCGGATCGAGGGTCGCAGGGCCTGCGCCAGCGACAGCTTCCCGAACCGCTTCTGGAACCGCCACCACCCGTCCACCGCGCCGGGCACGCTGACGCTGTCGACGCCGTAGGTCGGCACCTCGGTCAGGCCCTTGTCCGCGAAGTACTCCGGCGTCCAGGCCTGCGGCGCCCAGCCGGCGGCGTTCAGGGCGGAGAGCTTGCGGTCCTTCGCCGACCAGTAGATCGCCTCCATGTCACCGCCGATGCCGGCGCTGTGCGGCTCGGTCAGGCCCAGCATCGCGGCGGTCGCCACGGCCGCGTCCGCGGCGTTGCCGCCGTCCCGCAGGATCTGCAGCCCGGCCTGCGCGGCGAGCGGCTGGCTCGTCGCCACCACGCCGTTGCGCGCCAGCACCTCGGACCGCGACTGATCCGGCCACGCCCACAACCGGTCGCCGCGGACGGCATCGATCCGCTGGCCCGGATCGGTGACCTCCGCGCTCGGGGTCCCGAACGGCGTCGGCGACACGCCGATGTCAGCGGCCACGGCCACCGCCCCGCCGGCGAGCACCACCACACCGGCCACGACAGCAGCGATCCGACGACATCTCGACATGGTTGCCCCCCTCATCGACGTAGCGAACGAATTGAATCAAATTCAACACCGCCTGGCGCGGCTTCCCTAGCGGAGCAGCGCCGTGCCGACCCGTCCCACCCGCAACGTCAGCGACGCGCTCGCGGCGCTGGACCGCACGCGCACGCGCACGCGGGCGGAGCGGGCCAGCCGGCGATCCGCGGTGGCACGGAGCGTCACCCGGTGGGTCCCGCGGGCCCGGTCGCCCACCCGGGCGCCGAGGATCCGCATGGAGGACCGGAGCCGTCTGGAGCTCGCCGACCGCACGCGACAGCGGATCTCCCTGCGCTCCTTGGCGAAGCGGCACACGACCGTGATCCTCGCCGCGCGCCCGCGCGGGCCGCGATCGCCCTTGGGTCCGGCAGGTCCGGCGGGACCGGCCGGGCCCGCCGGACCCGGATCGCCCTTGGGTCCCTGGGGTCCCGGGGTGGGCCCGTCGCCGCCGCCGACCGTGGTCGGCAGCGCATCGGCGCCGAGCACCGCCTCCCCGCCGACCATGGTGACGAGCACCTGGGTGTCGGAGATCCGCTCGACCGGGATCTCGAGGATGTTCTGATCGAGGACGATCAGGTCCGCGGCCTTGCCGACCTCGATGGACCCGGTGACGTCGTCCGTGTGCAGCTGATAGGCGGAGTTGATGGTGTGCATCTTGATCGCGGCGAACACGCTCGAGATGCCCTGGTTGGGGTTGAACGCGCCCTCGTAGACGCCCGGGATGTCCTCGCCGGTGCGGTCCACGGCGGTCTCGATGGCGACCATCGGGATCAGCGGGTCCACCGGATGGTCGCTGCCGCCGGCGATGATCGCTCCGGCCCGCCAGAGGTCGCGCGACGGGTAGGCGCGGTCGAGGCGCGCGGGCTCGATGTAGCCCTCCGAGGCATCGACGGTCAGACCGTCACGGCGCGCCCACTGCAGGGACATGCTGGCGACGGCGCCGAGCTCCTGGAAGCGCGGCACGTCCTCGCGGTCGATGAACTCGAGGTGCGTGATCGTGTGTCGCAGGTCGCTGGGGCCGTTCGCCTGCTGGGCGGCCTCGAAGTTGTCGAGCGAGTCGCGGGTGGCACGATCGCCGATGCCGTGCACGTGGATCTGCCAGCCCGCTTCGTCGAGCTTCGTGAATCCCAGCCGCGCGTCCGCACACGACGGCTCCTCTCCACGCCACGTGCCAGGCGTCCAGACCGGCGCGTCCGGCGTTCCCGTGTTGACGTTGTACGGGGCGAGCATGGCGGCCGTCTGGGCCGGCGCCTCGGCGACGCCGTCGCAGAAGACCTTCACGGCGTTGACCTTGATGCGATCCGTCTCGTACTGGTTCTTGAACGTCCGGAGCTCCTCGATCCGCGCGTCGAGATCCGCGGCGTCGTCGTTGCCCCGCACGAACGCGGCGGTCAGACCGGCGTTGGCCCGGAGCTTGAGGCGTCCCTGGTCCTGCAGCGCCTTGAGCCGAGGCAGGCTGCCCTGGCCTCCGCCGGGGAGGAAGACCTGCGTCACGCCGTGGCCGATGGCGTTGTCGAACGTCGCGGCGAGGGCGTCGACACGGCGCTCGGGCGTCACGGGGATCGGGTCGCCGAAGTCGGCGTCGAAGTCGGAGAAGAACCCGTTCGGCACGTTCCCGGCCTCCCTGCCGATCGTGCCGTCGGGCGGATCGGGCGTCGCGGCGGTGATGCCGGCGATCTCGATGGCCTTCGTGTTCGTCCAGTACCGATGGAAGTCCCAGTGGGCGACCCGGACCGGTCGCGTGGTGTCGAGCTGATCGAGGTCGTGTCGGGTCAGCGCGTACGGCGTGGTCCCGTCGTCCTCGGTGATCGCCTCGCTGAAGAGGTAGTTCGCCACGAGCAGCGTGTTCGTGCCCTCGAACGGCGCTTCGTCCGCACGATCCAGGCACGCCTGCAGCTTCGCCAGCACGTCGCTGATCCTGCCGCCGTCATAGCCCATGTCGCACTGGACGACGCCTTGTCCGTGGTAGTGCCCGTCCACGATCCCGGGCATCACCATCCTGCCCTGCAGGTTGACCACCTTCGAGGACGGCCCGATGTGCTTGCGCACCTCGTAGGTGGAGCCGACCGCCACGATCCTGCCGTTGCGGATGGCCACCGCCTCGGCCCATTCCGGCTTGGTCGCGCGCTGATTGCCGATGGGGTCGTCGCCGAAGAGCAGCACCCTCCCGTCGACGAGCACCGTGTCGGCAGCCGCCGCGGTGCCCGCCGCAGCCGTCGAGCGGTCCCCCGCGGTGAGCGCGACGATCGCTGCCAGCGAGGCCAGACCTGCGCCCAGCCCGAGTCGTTGCGCTCGCGCGCGACGTGCCGATCTCATCCGCTTCCCCCTTCGGGTGCCGGGGCTGCAGGAATCGCGCCGACACGTCGTAGTGCCGTCAGCCTCGCACCACGGCGGGCCGGGCGCTATGTGCGCCGGGGAGCCAATCGGCGGTGGTTCATGGCCACGATGGATAAACGTTTCACCATGCGGCGACCCGTAGGCTGATCCAGCATGAGCGCGCGCCGTACCGCCACCCTGCGAGACGTTGCGCGCGAAGCCGGCGTCTCGATCGCCACCGTCTCCTACGTCCTGAACGGGAAGGGCAGGGTCGGCGACGTCACGCGCCGGCGGGTGCTCGACGTGGCCCAGCGGCTCGAGTTCCGCGTCGACGCCCGCGGTCGAGCCCTGCGCGTGGGCCATTCCCAGAGCGTGGGCCTCTTGCTCCCGCCCGTCCTGCCGGACCGGGGACCGCGCAGCTTCACGGCGATCAGCTTCTACTCGGAGTTCGCCGCCGGCGCGGCCGATGCGGCGTTCGCGAGATCACACGCGCTGGTCCTGCTGCCCCAGCCTGCCGGCGCAAGCGACCTCGCCGGCTTCCGCCTCGCCGGGCTCCTGCTCTGCGACCCGGTGCGCGGCGATGCGCGCCTCGCCATGGCCGATGACATCGAGCTGCCGGTCGTCTGCATCGAACCGGATCCCGATGCGCGCGGGACGCGCTCGGGCGGATGGATCGGCGCCGACAACCCCCGCAACACGCGGACGCTGCTGGAGCACCTTCGCCAGCGCGGAGCCGAGCGGATCGCGCTGATCCTGCCGGCGGCCCAGTGGGCCTGGATCCTCGAGACGGAGAGCGAGTACCTGCGGTGGTGCGCCGAGCACGGCCTCGAGCCGACGGTGCTCCGCGCCCACGACACAGCCGGGCTCGCCCGGCTGCTGGACGAGCGTCCTCCGGACGCGATCCTCGCCCTGAGCGAGGACTCGGCGGCGTCTGCGATCCGCATGGCCGGCGAGCGCGACGTGCGCGTGCCCGCCGACCTGCTCGTCGTCTGCGGCGTCGACGGCGCGATGGCGCAGCTTCACGATCCACCGATCACGGCGATCGACCTGCTTCCGAGGGATCAGGCGCAGCTGGCCGTCGACCGCGTGCTCGCTCTGTGCGCGGGCGAACCGGCCGGCCCGCCCACCGCCCTGGAGGGCGACCTGCGCGTCCGCCGCTCGTCGACCCCTGACTGACGGTTCGCGGGCAATTCGGTCACTCGAACAACGATCTCCTTGTGTCTAGTTGTCAGACAATGTAGGGTCGCGCCGCATGGGAGCGAGGCAAGGTCGCATCGCCGCCGTCACGGTCGCGTTCCGCGGGGTGCTCGTCGACCTCGACGCCGCGGAGGACGCACTCGTCTACGAGCTCGCGCGACGCCACGGCCAGGCTCCGATGGATCGCGGGCGCGCGCTCGCAGACCGGCTCCGCGCCCACGCGTCCGAGCTCGGGGGGATCGCGCCGGCCTTCGACGCGCTCGCCGCCGAGCACGGGTTCCGCTGGGCGCCGCCCGGACGCGACGCCGTCCGGAAGCTCGCTGGGGGATGCCGGACGGTCGCGGGCGTGCAGACGGTGCTCGAGCGGCTCGACGCGCCCGTCGTCGCCGTGGCCACCGCGGAGCAGGAGCTCGTCGGTCCGGCGCTGCGGCCGCTCGACGGCGCGTTCGCCGCGGTCGTGTGTGCCCCGGGCGCGCACCGCGCGCTGCGCGCAGCGCTCGCGCGCGTGGAGGCACCTGCGGATCGCGTCGTGCACGTCGGGCGCGATCCGGCGGAGCTGCGGGCGGCGGCCGACCTCGGGATGCGCGTCGTCCCCGCTGCGGAGCTGGCGCGGCTGACCCTCGGCGCCCCGCTCGCGGCCGCGTCATGACGCTCGGGTTCCAGCCCGTGTCCGCCACGGAGGCGCTCGCGCGTGCGCTGCGCGATCGCATCCTGAGCGGCGAGATCGCGCCGGGAAGCCGGCTGCCCGAGCACGAGCTGGCGAAGAGCTACGGCGTCGCCCGCCCGACGGTGCGCGAGGCGCTCCAGCAGCTCGTCCACCAGGGGCTGCTTCAGCGCCGGCCGAATCACACGGCTTCGGTGCCGGAGCTCACGCCCGTCGCGGTCGGCGACATCTTCTTCGCCCGCACGCCCATCGAGCTGCACGCCGTGCGCACGCTGGCCGGACGGGGCGCGGACGTCCCGGCTGCACGGGCAGCGGTCGAGCGGTTCCAGGCCTTGGGCGACAGCGTCGGCTGGAGCGACGTCGTCGAGGCCGACATGGCCTTTCACCTGGCGCTCATGGATGCGGTGGGCTCGCCACGCCTCGCGCGCCTGTATGCGGTGCTCGAGGGCGAGATCCGGCTCTGCATCGCGCAGCTGCGCCCGGCCTGGCACACGCCTTCCGCCCTCGCGGAGGAGCACCGGCAGGTGCTCGACGGGATCCTCGCCGGCTCGGCCCCCGCCGCCGTCGCCCGGATGCGCGAGCATCTCGACAAGGCGGTGCGCGACCTCACCGGCCGCGCCCGCGAGCTCGAGCTCGACGACTGAGCCGGCGCCCGCGTCAGGCCGCTGCGGGCTCGGCGAGCAGCGACGGGTCGCCGTGCCAGGCGGCGCGGAGGATCGCGGTGCAGTCCGCGGCGTCGACCGGTCGCGGGTTGTTGCCCGCGAGGCGCCGGATGCCCGCCGCCTGCTCCCCCATCGCCTCGAGCCGCTCCTCGGCCAGCTCGAGGTCGGCGAGCCGGGCGGGAAGGCCGATCCGCAGACCCAGCGCGTGCACGATCGCGACGGCGTCACCGCCGGGCTCGCCCAGCGCGGCCGCGAGCTCCGCGAGCTCGGGCTCGCGCGCCGGGCGGTTGAACGTCATCACGTACGGCAGCATCATCCCGGTGCCCAGCCCGTGCGGCGTGCCGGTGGCGGCGCCGATCGCGAACTGCAGCGCGTGCGCGACCGATACGCCCGAGTTCGCGAACGCCAGCCCGGCGTTCAGCGAGCCGAACAGCATCGCCGCGCGCGCCTCGAGGTCGTCGCCATCGGTCACCGCGCGATCGAGGCTCGGCCCGATCGCGCGGACCGCGGCGAGCGCGAACACGTCTGAGAGCGCGTTCTTGCCGACCGCCACCCGCTCGAGCGGCAGGTCCGGCGTCGGGGTCCGCGCGACCGCCATGAACGCCTCGATCGCGTGCGAGAGCGCGTCGATGCCGGAGTGGGCGGTCACCGAGCGCGGACACGTCCGCGTCAGCTCCGGGTCGCAGATGGCGGTGCGCGGGATCAGGTACGGGCTCGAGATCCCCACCTTCATGCCCAGCGCGGGATCCCCGATCACGGAGACGGGCGTGACCTCGGAGCCCGTGCCCGCCGTCGTCGGCAGGGCGATCAGGGGGACGACGGGACCCGGCACGAGGTGCTCGCCGTAGTAGGTGCTGAGCGGGCCGCCGTGCGCGAGCAGCAGCGCGGTCACCTTGGCGAGGTCGATCGCGCTGCCGCCGCCGACCGCCACGACGACGTCGGGGCGCGCCTCGCGAGCGGCAGCGTGCGCGGCGTCGATCGTGGCCATCGGGACGTCGACGGCGGCCTCGGAGAACACGATCGCGTCGAGGCCCGACGCGCGCAGCGAGCCGAGCACGACGTCGAAGCCGGCCGTCGTCGCCAGCACCGGGTCGGTGACCACGAAGGCCCGGCGCCCGTGGCGGACGGCGACGCCGCCGCAGGCGGCGGCCATGCCCGTCCCGAACAGGACGGCGTCGGGGCTGCGGAGGACGGCGAGCTCAGGCATGCGGCTCCAGGAAGTCGACGAGGACGCGGACGAGCTCCTCGGGCTGCTCGACCGCGGGCACGTGGCCGCAGCGCCCGAAGGCGTGGAGCCGCACGTCCGGGAGGCGCTCGAGGAGCGGGAGGGCGGCGGCAGCGATCGGCGTGAGCCGGTCGTTCGCGCCGTGGACGAGCAGGACGGGCGCGCGCACCGCGGCGCACGCATCCGGATCGAGCGTGAGGTCGCGGACCCAGCGGTCGCGGGGCGCCGGGAACAGCGGCGCGAACGCGGCCGCACCCGCACGCATGGCCGCGTCGCGCGCGTGCACCGACGCCGGCGTGACGTGGGCGGGGTCGTGGTAGAGCAGGCCGAGCATCCGCTCCGCGCCGTCGCCGTCGGCGCGCGCGGCCCACAGCGCGTCGAGGGCGGGCGGCAGCGGCATCGGCGCGCCCATCGACGCGACCGCCACCACCCGCGCCACGCGCTCCGGCGCGGCCGCGGCCAGCGCGAGCGCCACCGCGCCGCCCATCGAATGCCCGACCACCGCGAAGCGCGGCGCGCCGAGCGCGGCCATCAATCCGTGCGCCTGGTCGACCCAGACCGCGCGCCGTGACGCGTGGGCTGCGGGCGCGCCGCCGGGGAACGGGGTGTCGCCGAAGCCCGCCTGGTCCGGGACGATCACCCGGTGGCGCCGGGCGAGCGTCTCGGCGACCGCCGCCCAGGCGCCCCAGCCCGTCGTCCCGGGCCCGGAACCGTGCAGCAGCAGCACGGGCGCGCCGGCCCCGAGCGCGTGCACGGCGACCTGGCTCCCGCCGACGTCGACCGCGAGCCGGTCCGGGGTGACGGCGGCGGGCACGGTGGTCAGGCGGGGACGGCCGCCCGCTCGAGCACGGCCATGAAGGCGCGCGACCACTCGGGCATGTCCGGCCAGCCGCGGCAGGAGACCATGTTGCCGTCGACCACGTCCGGCGCGTCGACCACCGTGGCGCCGGCGTTCTCCATGTCGCCGGTCAGCGGCGGGAACGCGGCGGTCCTGCGTCCCTGCAGCAACCCGTAGACGGCGGGCACCTGGGGACCGTGGCAGATCGTCCCCACGGGCAGGTCCTTGGCGAAGAACCACTCCGTGATGCGGCGGACGTCAGGATCGATGCGGATGTACTCGGGCGCGCGCCCGCCCGGGATGATGAGCGCCTGGTAGTCCTCGACCTTGACCTCGGAGAAGGCGAGGTCGACGGGGAGCTTGCGCCCGTGCTTCTCCGTGTAGGCGTCCGAGCTCGGGTCGAAGTCGTGGATGACGAGCTGCACGTCGCGGCGGCTCAGGGCCGCGACATGGCACTCCCACCCCGCCTCGCGCACCCGGTACAGGGGGTACATCACGTCGAGCTCCTCGGCGGCGTCGCCGGTGAGCATGATCGCTCGTGGCACTGCTCCTCCTCCGTCGGTATGAAAGGAATCTATCACTGCGGTGCGGCCCGGATCAATCGAACGAGAAGTATTTCGGCTCGAGGAACTCACACAGGCCGTGGCGGCCCCCCTCGCGCCCGACGCCGCTCTGCTTCACCCCGCCGAAGGGCGCGGCCGGGTCCGAGACCACCCCGCGGTTGAGCCCGACCATCCCGGTCTCGATCGCCTCCCCCACGCGCATCGCCCGCCGGAGGTCGCGCGAGTACACGTAGGCGACCAGCCCGTGCTCCGTGTCGTTGGCCGCGGCGATCGCGTCGGCCTCGTCGGCGAACGTCGTCACGGGAGCCACAGGACCGAAGACCTCGTCGCGCAGGATGTCCGAGCCGGGCGCGACGCGGTCGATCACCGTCGGCGGGTAGAACCACCCCGGTCCGGTGGGGCGCTCGCCACCCGTTCGCACGCGGGCGCCGCGCCGGCACGCGTCGCCGACGAGCGCCTCGATCTTCGCCACCGCGGCCGCGTTGATCATGGGCCCGAGCTCCGCGCCCGGCTCGCTGCCCGGCCCCATGCGGACGGCGCCCATGGCCGCGGCCAGCCGCGCGGTGAAGGCCTCGGCCAGCGACGCGTGGACCAGGAACCGGTTGGCCGCGGTGCACGCCTCGCCGCCGTTGCGCAGCTTGGCGAGGAGCGCGCCGGCGACGGCGGCGTCGACGTCGGCGTCCTCGAGCACGAGGAAGGGCGCGTTCCCGCCGAGCTCCATCGAGACGTTCACGACGCTGCGCGCGGCGGTCGCCAGGAGCTGGCGGCCGACCTCGGTGGAGCCGGTGAACGAGAGCTTGCGGACGCGTGGATCGTCGACCATCGTGGCCACCACGTCGTGCGGCCGCGTGGTGGTGAGGACGCCGACGACGCCCGGCGGCACACCCGCCTCCTCGAGCATGCCGGCGATCAGCAGCGTCGTGAGCGGCGTCTCGGTTGCGGGCTTGACGATCGCGGTGCAGCCGGCCGCCAGCGCCGGGCCGAGCTTGCGCGTGGCCATGGCGGCGGGGAAGTTCCACGGCGTCACCAGCACGGAGATCCCGACGGGCTGGGGCAGCACCAGCACCCGGGCGGCGCCGCCCGGGGCGATGGCGTACTCGCCCTCGGCGCGGACGGCCTCCTCGGCGAACCAGCGCAGGAACTCGGCCGCATAGGCGGCTTCGCCGCGGGCCTCGGCGAGCGGCTTGCCCATCTCCGCGGTGATCGTGACGGCGATCTCCTCCGCACGGGCGCGCATCAGCTCGAAGCCGCGCCGCAGCAGCTCCGCCCGTTCGCGCGGGGCCGTCGCCGCCCACGCCGGCGCCGCCGCCGCGGCGGCGTCCACCGCGGCGCGCGCGTCGTCGGTCGACGCGTCGGCGACGCTCGCGATCGGCTCACCGGTGGCGGGATCGAACACCTCGATCCGGCCGCCTTCCGCGGCAGGCCGCCAGGTCCCGTCGATGAGCAGGTCCGTTCGGTGCGTCGTCACGGTCACAGGGGAATGCTCCTGAAAAGAAATTGACACTCGAGCGGC
>CAWHAP010000009.1:0-154381 GCA_963827335.1 uncultured Solirubrobacteraceae bacterium | reverse complement strand
TCGCGCCCGGCGTGATGGCGGGCCTCATCCCCTGGGCGCTCACCGGCTGGCGCGTGGAGGGCGATCCGTCATGGGTCGCGGCCGCCGCCGGGTGGCTGCTCGTCGTGGCCGGCAGCGCGGCGCTGCTGCACGCGTTCGCGCGCTTCGTGGTCGAGGGGGTCGGCACGCCGGCGCCGGTGGCCCCGACGCGGCACCTGGTGGTCGGCGGGCTGTACCGCCACGTGCGCAACCCGATGTACATCGCCGTCGCGTCGGTCATCGCCGGCCAGGCGCTGATCCTCGGCCGGCCGGCGCTGCTGCTCTACGCGGTCGCGTTCGGCGCCGTCGTGTGGGCCTTCGTGCACTGGTACGAGGAGCCGACGCTCGCCGAGACGTACGGCGAGGAGTACGCCGCCTACCGCCGCGCCGTGCCCGGCTGGCACCCGCGCCTGCGCCCGTGGACGGGTCCGTGACCGACCTCGGGCGCACCGCGCTCGTCGTCGTCGACGTGCAGCGCGCGTTCGAGGACGACCCGGATACTGGGGCGTCCGCAACAACCCGGCCTGCGGGGCGAACGTCGCCGCCCTGATCGCCGCGTGCCGGTCGCGCCGGCGAAGGTCAACGGCGGCATCGAGCGGGGGACCGGTGGGGCGGGGCGGGACGTCGTTGCGCCCGCGCGCCGCTCGACGTTGACCACCGTCGAGGGCGCAAACGTCGAGCGCAGCCGTTGACGAGAGCGGATCCTGACGTTGTACGCCGTATGGCCGCACAACGTCGTGCGGCGCCACCGGTGCATGCCGATCTCGACGTTGTGCGGCCCCGCCGATCGGCGTCCTCGATGCGCGTTGACGTGCGCCGGGGGCGCAGCCTCCCGCCCGCGCCCCCGTGAGTGCGCTCCGGTGCTCGGTGTCCGGCTGACCGTCTCGTGCTTCGGAGCGCAGGCGGCAGCAGCCTCCCGCCTGCGCTCCGGGAGGTACCTAGGCGATCAGGGGGATGATCAGGAGCGCGACGATGTTCGCGACCTTGATCATCGGGTTGATGGCCGGCCCGGCCGTGTCCTTGAACGGGTCGCCGACGGTGTCGCCGGTGACCGACGCGGCGTGCGCGTCCGAGCCCTTGCCGCCGTGGGCGCCGTCCTCGATCAGCTTCTTCGCGTTGTCCCACGCGCCGCCGCCCGAGGTCATCATCACGGCGAAGAACAGGCCGACGACGATGACGCCGATCAGGAGGCCGCCGAGCGCCTTGTCCGACAGGATGCCGACGATCACCGGGATCACGATCGGGATCAGCGAGGGGATGATCATCTCGCGCTGCGCCGAGCGGGTGACGATGTCGACGCACTGCCCGTAGTCCGGCTTCTCCGTACCGTCCATGATGCCCGGCTTCTCGCGGAACTGCCGCCGCACCTCTTCCACGACGGCGCCGCCGGCGCGGCCGACGGCCTCCATCGAGAGCGCCGCGAACAGCGTCACCATCATGCCGCCGATGATCAGGCCGATCAGCACGTCCGGATCGTCGAGCGCGAAGGTGATCGGCGCATCGAGCTCCTCCTGGAGCTCGATCTTGAACGCCGCGAACAGCACGAGCGCCGCGAGCGCCGCCGAGCCGATCGCGTAGCCCTTGGTGACGGCCTTCGTCGTGTTGCCGACCGCGTCGAGCGGATCGGTGACGTTGCGCACCTCCTCCGGCATGTCGGCCATCTCGGCGATGCCGCCGGCGTTGTCGGTGATCGGGCCGAACGCGTCGAGCGCCACGATCAGTCCGGTCAGCGAGAGCTGCGCCATCACCGCGACGCCGACGCCGTAGATGCCGGCGAGCTCGTTCGCGCCGAAGATGCCGAGCACGATCACGAGCGCGGGCAGCGCCGTCGCCTGCATGCCCTGGGCGAGGCCCTGGATGATGTTCGTCGCGTGGCCGGTGACGGAGGCCTGCGCCGTCGACTTCACCGGCGCGAAGCGCGTCGACGTGTAGTAGTCGGTGATCACGAACAGCGCGGCCGTCACCGCGAGGCCGATCAGCGCGCAGAGGTAGATGTCGCCCCAGCTCGGCGACGCCCCGCCCACCAGGTCGTCCATCATCCACGCCGTGATCGGGAGGAAGAACAGCGCGGCGAGCGCGCCCGACACGACCAGCCCCTGGTACAGCGCGCGCTCGACGTTGCCCGCAGCCGACTTGACCGCGAACGTGCCGATGATCGACGCGACGATCGACACGCCGCCGAGCACGAGCGGGTAGAGCACGACCGCGCCCTCGTCGAAGGTCAGGATGCCGAGCAGCATGACGGCGACGGCCGTCACCGCGTAGGTCTCGAACAGGTCGGCCGCCATGCCGGCGCAGTCGCCGACGTTGTCGCCCACGTTGTCGGCGATCACGGCCGGGTTGCGCGGATCGTCCTCCGGGATGCCGGCCTCGATCTTGCCCACGATGTCGGCGCCGACGTCGGCGCCCTTGGTGAAGATGCCGCCGCCGAGGCGCGCGAACACCGAGATCAGCGAGCCGCCGAAGCCCAGGCCGATCAGCGCGTCCACGGCGTCCTTGGGCTCGACGTCGAAGATCCACGTGAGCACCCCGTAGTAGCCCGCCACGCCCAGCAGCGCCAGGCCGGCGACGAGCATGCCGGTCACCGCGCCGCCGCGGAAGGCGACGTCGAGCGCCGGGCCGATGCCGCCGCGCGCCGCCTCGGCCACGCGGGCGTTCGCGCGCACCGACACGTTCATGCCGATGAAGCCGGCGCTCGCCGAGGCGAGCCCGCCGATCAGGAAGCCGATCGCGACCTCGATGTTCTGCAGCGGGATGAGCGCGACGAACAGCACGACGCCGACGATCCCGATCGTTCGATACTGACGGGTGAGGTACGCGGAGGCGCCCTCCTGGATGGCGGCGGACAGCCCGCGCATGACCTCGTTGCCGGGCGAAAGGGCCAGCAGCGCGCGGCTGGTGACCAGGCCGTACCCGACCGCCGCCAGCGCGCAGATGAGCGCGACGACGACCCCGTGGTCGGCAAGGAAATCGGACAAAGGGAACCCTCTCTACAAACGATCAGACGAACACAAAAGCGGCGGCCGATCCTCGGATCGCCGCCGGAGCGGCGCGCAGTCTATCGAGGAAGGCGGCCGCGAAGCGCCGGCGACGGCGAGCGCGCCGGGCGGGGCGACCGGCCGCTTCGCCCCTACTGGCCCGGAATCCAGAGCCGCCCGGAGCTCTGGGCGGGACCCGGCTGGCCCGGCTGCGGCGGCTGCTGCTCGTCCTCCGCGGGCTCGCCCGCCGGCGCGGGCGCCGCGCCGGACTGCTGGGCGTAGACCATCTGCAGGCGCGCGAGCGTGTCGCGCACCGGCCCGAGCTGCTCGGCCGCGTGGCGCGCCTCGAGCTGCGGCAGCAGCGCGCGCGCCCCCTCGATCGCCTGGCGCACCTGCTCCCAGTCGGCGGCGGGCGCCTCGCCGCCGGGCGGCGCCCCGAGGCCGGCCTTGCGCGCCGCCAGGTTCAGCAACGTGACCGTCGTCTGGATGAGGACGTCGTCGACCGTGATCCGCTCCATCTCGGCCTCGAGCTGGCGGAGCTCCTCCTCGGTGAATTCAGGCTGGCTCATCTGCGGTCTCCTCGGCGTATGTGGCCTGTGTTTCCCGCAGGCACTCGGCGTACACCTCCGCCGGGGTCGCACCCTGGTCGATCAGGCGCCGCTGGCGCTGGGCGCCGTTGAGGGCGGGCAGGTCGACGTCCGCGCCGGACCAGGCGCGCAGCCGGTCGAGCGTCTCCGCGGCCGGGAACTCCTCGATCCGCTCCGCCTGGAGGTCGAGCATCCGCCCGTCGAGCCCGTGGCGGATCGCGCGCCACATGTTCTCCTCGATCAGCCGGTGCGGCAGATCGGGCGGGACCTCCCCCGCGTCGACCTCCTCGGCGGCGCGCCGCACGCAGGCGACGATCAGCGCGGCGAGCGCGTCGGCCTCCGTCCCCGTGGTCTGGGCGTCGCAGATCCGGACCTCGACGGTGCCGAAGTCGTGGTGCGGGCGCACCGACCACCACAGCTGCGTGAACTCGACGATCGAGTTGGTGCGCACGAGCAGCTCGACGTAGTCGGCCCACGCCTCCCAGGTGCCGAAGGTGTCGGGGATGCCGCAGCGCGGGAACGACTTCGTGAACGTCTGGGTGCGGCCGGAGTGCAGCCCGGAGTCGCGCCCGTCGATGTAGGGCGAGTTGGCGCTCACCGCCAGCAGGAGCGGCAGGACCGGGCGCAGGCGGTCGCAGACCCGGACCGCGCGGTCGGCGCCCCGGACGCCGACGTGGACGTGGACCGAGAACGTGTTGTTGCGCCAGGCGACGTACTTGAGCCCGTCCTCGACGCGGTGATAGTGCTCCGTGTCGATGATGTGCTGCTCGCGGTAGTCGCTGAGCGGATGCGTGCCGGTGGAGCCCAGGGCGACGCCGTGCTCGCGCGCGAGCGCGAAGAGGCGGCGGCGCGCATCGGCCTGGCGCGTGCGGGCGTCGGCGACGTCGGCGCCGCGGCCCGACCGGATCTCGATCTCCGAGGAGATCAGCTCGCCCGCGATCGACTGCGACAGCACGGCGTCGGTCGCCGCCGCGTCGCGCAGCAGCTCGAAGCGCGGGACCAGCAGCAGGCTGTCCGGGTCGACGAGGGCGAACTCCTCCTCGATGCCGACCGTCAGGTCGGTCGACCCCTCGAAGGTCTCGCGCGCGGTGGCGAGGTCGATCACGTGGCGCTAGGTCAGGTAGAAGTAGAGCGCGTACAGCAGGTCGACGGCCGGGCTCGACGTGTGGACCGTGACCTCCGGCGGCACCTGGAGCAGCGCCTCGGAGTAGTTGAAGATGATCTTGACCCCGGCGTCGACGAGCTGGTCGGCGAGGTCCTGCGCGGCGGCCGTCGGCACCGCGAGCACGCCGACGACGATGTCCTCCTCGTCGACCACCGGCTTGAGGTCGTCGATGTGCTTGACGGCGACGCCGTTGATCTGCTCCCCGATCTTCGAGCGGTCGGAGTCGAACATGGCCACGACGCGGAAGCCGTGGTCGGCGAAGATGTCCGAGGAGGCGATCGCGCGCCCGAGGTGGCCGGCGCCGAACAGCGCGATGTTGTGCTGGCCCGAGGTGCGCAGGATCTTGCGGATCTGCGACACGAGCGAGTCGACGTTGTAGCCGACGCCGCGCTTGCCGAACTTGCCGAAGCCCGAGAGGTCGCGCCGGATCTGCGTCGAGTTGACGTGCGTGTACTCGGACAGCTCCTGCGAGGAGATCGTCTCCTTGCCCATCTTGCGGGCCTGCGTGAGCACCTGCAGGTAGCGCGAGAGGCGGGCGGCGACGCCGAGCGAGAGACGGTCGGCGAGCGGGCCCTGAGATTCGCTGCTGTTCCCGCTGCTCGCGACGTCGCTGAAGCTCATGGCGCGACCACTCTAGAGCCTCAGCGCGAGCCGCTCTTCGTCGACGAAGAGCTCGAATAGCTCCTCGCCGTCGAGCGCCACGACGGGGATGCGCTCCAGATAGCGGGCGAACAGCGCGTCGTCCCCTTCGATGTCGACCTCGACGAGGCTGAACGGATGGCTGGCGCGGACGCGCTCCAGCGCGGCGCGCGCGTCGTCGCACAGGTGGCAGCCGGGGCGGCCGTAGAGCGTGACCGTCCTCACGGCGCGAACGCCTCGGATCGCGCCCGTGCCGGCTCGCCCCCGCGCGGCCCGTGCGCGACGGCGCGGAACGCGTAGCGGCCGTCCGGGAGGGCGCGCAGCGCTCCGGCGGGCAGCGTGTACTCGTACTCGGCGGGCAGCAGCTCGCGGGCTCCGCCGGGCGGCGTCAGGCGGCGCACCACGCGCCCGCTGCCGGCGTCGACGAGCGTGAGCGCCAGCCGCTCGGTGAGCGCCACGGCCGTCCCGGCGCCGAGCGGGTCGCCGCGCTCGAAGGCCCCGAGCGTGAAGCGCACGCCCCGGACGCGCCCGCCGTCGCGCTCCAGCTCCGGCGTGCCGAGCGCGGGCCGCGCGGGCGGCCCGGTCGCGACCGCGAAGGGATGGACGAGCACCGCCGCGCCGCCCGCGCCGCGCACGACGAGGCGCCCGGCGGCGAGCCGGCCGGCGCGGGCGACGTCGATCTCCGCCTCCCGGCGCGCCCCCGGCGGGATCGTCACCTGCTCGCGGGCCAGCGTCGCGCGGGTGCCGGGATCGGGCGCGAGCGAGAGCGCGAGCACGGCGGGCGTGGCGCCCTGGTTGGCGAGCCGGACACGCACGCACGCGGCGGTGCCCGGGCAGGGGTCGGCGCGGCCCGGCGGGACCGTCCGGGCGGTCACGGCGGGGGCGGCGGGCGGCGCCACGAGCGCGCCGGCCCCGGCGCCGCGGGCGGGCGTGCGGGGGTCGGGGTCCGCGGCGGCGATCAATGCGGCGCGCAGCTGCCGCGGCGAGGCGCTCGGCTGCTCGCGGACGAGCTGCGCGGCGGCGACCGCGGTGCGTGCGGCGGCGATCGCGGTGCCGCCGACGATCGCGCCCGCCCCGCCCGGCACCGCGGTGAGCGCGGCGCCCGGCGCGGCGAGGTCGGGCTTGACCCGCCCGTCCGCCGCCGGACCGCGGCTGGAGAACGGCGAGAGGCCGGCGGCGGAGGCCGCCTCCTCGGTGCCCTGGAGGCCGGCGGCCGGCGGGCGCCCCGCGGACGGCGCGCCGACGGTCAGCTCCGCGCCCGCGGGCTCCTCCAGCACCGCGGCGGCGGCGGCGCCGGTGACGCCCGCGACGGGGACCGCGATCCGGCCCGCGGGGATCGCCGGCAGCGGCCGGTCGCGCGGGTCCGCGACCAGCACGGCGCGGGCGCCGGCGGCGGCGGCCGCCGCGGCGCGGGCGACCGGGCGGTCCCCGGCGCGGACCACGGCCAGCCGGCCGCGCAGGGCGTCGCGGTCGGCGGCGAGGAGCTCGGCGGGATCCGTCGCCTCGACCGGTCCGGCCGTCTTCAGGCCCCCCGGCGGCGGGCCGCCGGAGAGCAGGACCGCGCCGCTCGCGTCGGCGTCGCCGACCTCGAGGTCGACGCGGGCGACGGCGCCGGGCGCGGCGAGCGCCCCGACCGCCAGCGCGTCCTCGGCCGCCGCGGGCGAGCCGATCGTGCCGGCCGGCCCCGCCGCGATCCCCTCGCCGCCGGCCGGCGCGATCACGAGCGTGCCGAGGTCGGCGGCGCCCGCGATCGCGCGCGCCTCCGGCGAGCGGCCGAAGCCCGCGTAGGGCGAGTTGACGCCGATCACCGCGACCGGCACGTGGTCGTCGGTCGCGCCGTCGCCGTCGGGGTCGACGGCGCGCTCGAGCCCGGCGAGCAGCTGGTCGGTCGTCGCCACGTCCTCGAGCCCGGCGCCCTGCGTGGCGGGCTGCACGCCGGCCACGCGGATCGGCAGCACGCGCTCCCCCGCCGCGACCAGGACGCCGGCGAGCGCCGTGCCGCTCGCCTCGCGCCGGCCGCCGCGCGGGTCGCGCGGCGGGGACGGGTCGTCGTCGCCGTCGACGGCGTCGTAGCCCGGGTCCAGCCGGTTCGCGAGCAGCGGGTGCGTCGCGTCGACGCCGGTGTCGAGCACCGCGACGGAGGCGCCGCCCAGCGGCGCGACGGCGGCCGGCGCGCGCTGGCCCGGCACCCGCGCGGGCTCGCCCGCCGCCGGGTAGAAGCGCCGCACGGGCTGCGCGCGGACGCCGAGCGAGGGCAGGTCGGCGAGGTCGCTCGTGCGCACGGTGGCCGCGAAGCCGTTGAACGTGTGCGTGTACGTCACGACGTCCGCGAGCTGCACGCCGCGCGCGCCGAGCGCCGAGCGCAGCGAGCCGGACTCGTCGCGGAGCGAGTCCACGTAGCGCCGCTGGCCCGCCGGGTCGGCGATCCCCGCGGCGCCCAGCGACGGGCGCGGCAGGGCGACGATCACGCGCGTGCCGCGGGCGCTCGGCTCCGCCGGGGAGCGGCCGTCGTACGGGACGGCGTCGGCGCGCGACGGCGGGGGCGCCGCGCCGCCGCCCCCGCCGAGCAGGAGCACGAGCGCCACCGCGACGACCGCGGCCGCCGCGCCGCCGGCGAGCGCGAGCCGCGTGCGCTCAGCCTGGATCCACCGATCATCGTGGATGCCTCGGCGTCGTGGGCGCGGTCCAGGGTCGATCGGCGGCGCACTCACAGGGTGGTCCCTTTGGATGCCGCCGATCGGCGCTGGGCCGTGATCCACGGCGGCGAGGCGCCGCGAGAATCGGTGGATCCAGGCTCAGGCAGCGCGGCGACGGCGCGTGGCGTACGCATCCAGGGCGAGGTAGTCCGGGTACGGGACCGGCTCGACCCAGCGGGCGGCCGAGCCGATCATCGCCGCGTTGTCCGTGCACAGCTCCGGCGGCGGGATCTTGACCTCGACCCCGAGCCCCGCCGCGCGCTCGCGCAGCCGCCGGTTCGCGGCCACGCCGCCCCCGATCGCGAGCCGCGCGCCCGGCTCGGCCCGCAGCGCGCGCTCG
This sequence comes from uncultured Solirubrobacteraceae bacterium, assembly GCA_963827335.1. Taxonomy (GTDB): domain Bacteria; phylum Actinomycetota; class Thermoleophilia; order Solirubrobacterales; family Solirubrobacteraceae; genus DASQMT01. Next base: position 145,958 of record CAWHAP010000009.1, on the reverse strand, counting down.
ATCCGCGCCACGAGCGCCTCGACGATCGCGTGCTCGTAGGAGGCGGCGAGATCGGCGGCGCGGCGCGCGGTCTCCTCCTCCCCCAGGTCGCGGACGGCGTAGAGCAGCGCGGTCTTGAGCCCGGCGAACGAGAAGTCCAGCCCCGCGACGCGCGCGGCGGTCGGGAACGCGAACGCGGACGGGTCGCCGTCCAGCGCCAGCCGCGAGAGCGCCGGGCCGCCCGGGTAGCCGAGGCCGAGCAGGCGCGCGCCCTTGTCGAACGCCTCGCCGGCGGCGTCGTCGAGCGTGCGGCCGAGGATCTCGTAGCCGCGATGGTCGGTGACGCGCACGAGCAGCGTGTGGCCGCCCGAGGCGATCAGGCACAGGAACGGCGGCGCGATCGGGTCCGGGGCCAGGAAGTTGGCCGCCACGTGACCCTGCAGGTGGTCGACGGGCAGCAGCGGGAGCCGCCGCGCCGCCGCGAGCCCCTTCGCGGTGGCGACGCCGATGAGCAGCGCGCCGACCAGCCCGGGACCCTGCGTGACGGCGACGCGCGTGACGTCGTCGAGCGTCGCGCCGGCCTGGCGCAGCGCGTCGTCGACGACCGCGTTGACCAGCTCGAGGTGATGGCGCGAGGCGATCTCGGGCACGACGCCGCCGAAGCGGTCGTGCACGCCCTGGGAGGACACGACGTTCGCGTGCACCGCGCCGTCGTCGCCGACGACCGCCGCGCACGTGTCGTCGCACGAGGTCTCGAGGGCGAGGATCACGCCGGGGCGGCGTTCGGGACGTCGTCGAGCGTGCCGCGGAGCGTCGCCGGCGTGCGCCACATGACCACGGCGTCCTCCCCGTTGTCGGCGTAGTAGCGCCGCCGCACGCCGGCGGCCTTGAAGCGGAAGCGGTCGTAGAGCGCCATCGCGCCGGTGTTGGAGCGGCGCACCTCGAGCGTGTACTGCGCGTCGGGGTCGTCGACGCGCTCGAACAGGCGGCTGAGCAGCGTCGAGGCGATGCCATGCCGGCGCCGGTCGGGGTCGACCGCGACGTTCATGACGTGCCAGACCGTGTCGTAGCGGCTGCAGACGAGGTAGCCGGCCAGCTCGCCGTCGACGAACGCGGCGAGGCAGATGCCCGAGGCCTTGGACAGCTCGAGCACGAACATCGCGAGCGACCAGGGCGTCGGGAACGCGCGCCGCTCGATCCCGACGACCTGCGGGAGGTCGGCGTAGGTGAGGCGGCGGACCTCGATGGCGGCGGCGGGCGGGGCGGTCATCACTGCGGCGGCTTGGCGTCGGGCTCGCGCCGGTAGTCCGGCAGCAGCCGGTCCCGATCGGCCGGCGCGCCCACCGCACCGAGCCGGCAGAGCGGCGCTGCGGCGATCCGGTGGACCGCTGATCCGTCGACCGGGACGGCGACCCCGGCTCCTTCGAGCTCCTGCCTGAAGCGTACCGCCCCGTCCCCCACGGCCTGCACGGGCACCGCCAGCTCGAGCAGCGCGGCCGCCAGCGCCTCCGGCGGCAGCGCCGCGGGCGCCATGAGGCGCTCCGCGCCGCGCCAGACGCCGGCGTACGCCTCGCCCCGGCGCGCGTCGAGCACGGCGGCGACGGCCGCTGCGCCATCCGCCCCGGCCGCGAGCGCCTGCAGCGAGGAGACCGGGACGAGCGGCAGCCCGCGGCCCTGGGCGAGCGCGCGCGCCGTGGCCACCCCGATGCGCAGGCCGGTGAAGCCGCCGGGCCCGACGCCGATCGCGATCCGCTCCACCTGGGCCCAGCCGACGCCGCCCTCGGCGAGCGCGCGCTCGGCGAGCGGGAGCAGCCGCGCCGCGTGGTCGCCGCGCGCGCCCTCGAACGGGTCGTCGCGCGCCTCCACGACGCTGCCGTCCGCGAGCAGGACGCCCGCGACCGTGGACGGCGTGGCGGTGTCGAAGGCGACGAGGATCACGCGCCGCGGACCTCGATCGTGCGGCGGTCGCCGCCGGCGTGGGCGAGCGTGACGTGGCGGGCGATTCCGCGGCCGCCGAGCCCTGCGGCCGTTCCGGCGCGCTCCGGCCACTCCACGAAGGTGACGGTGTCCGGGCCGAAGTACGGATCGAGCAGGCCGGGATCCTCGTCCTCGAGGCCGGACAGGCGGTACAGGTCGAGGTGCGCGAGCGGGCCGCCGGCGCCGTCGTAGAGGACGCCGACGACGAAGGTCGGGCTCGTGACCGCCTCGGTCACGCCGAGCGCGCGCAGCGCACCGCGCACGAACGTCGTCTTGCCGGCGCCGAGGTCGCCCGAGACGAGCACGACGTCGCCGGGCCGCAGGGCGGCGGCGAGCGCCGCGCCGGCCCGCTCGGTGGCCTCGGGGCCCGCGGTCTCGCTAACCGTGGCCACGGACGCGCAGGCGCAGCGCCACGCCGCCGGCGAGCAGGACGGTGCCGGCCGCGAGGAGCACGGCCGCGTCGGACCCGGTGTACGGAAGCTGCGCGGGCTGGCCGGCCGGGGCCTGGGCCGGCGCGGCGGGCGCGGCGTCGGCCGGCGGCGCCTGGGCCTCGGGCGCGGCGGGCTCCTGCGCGGGCGCCGCGGGCTCCTGCTCGGGCTGCTGCGTCTGCTCCTGCTCCTCGCCGGCGAACGGGTCCTGGTACTGGTCGTCGCCGGCGTTCTGGGCGCCGGCCGCGCCGGGCGCGGCCAGCAGCGCGGCGACGGCGAGCGCGGCGATGCGACGGGGGCGCGGCATCCGCCGCACGATAGCCGGGCCGCCCGCGGAACCGGGTGCCGGCGGCACGCTGCGATACGGTCGCGCCCCGTGCGCAGCGCTCCGCCCGCATCCGCCGGCGTCACCCCGGCGCCGCTCGCGCCGGGCGCGCCCGGCGGGCCGGCCGCGGCCCCCGGCGGCGCCGGGACCATGACCGCGGCGGGTCTCGCCGCGGCACAGCTCGTGGCGAACGGGATCGCGGTCGTGTTCACCGCCGTCTTCGCCCGCGTGCTGGGCACGGACGACTACGGCGTGCTCGCGGCGGCCCTGTCGTCCTTCCTCATCTTCTCCGTACCGGGGTCGGCGCTCCAGGTCGCGACCGCGCGCGCCGTGGCCACGCGCCGGCTGGGCGGTCGCGGAGAGCTCGCCGCGACGCTGCGTCGCTGGAGCCTGCGGCTGGCCGCCGCGACGGCGGCGCTCGCGGTCCTCGGCGTGCTGCTGCGCGTGCCGCTCGCGGGCGTGATGGGGATCGACGCCTACGGCGCCGCGGCTGCGACGCTGCCCACCGTCTCGCTCTGGCTCCTGCTGTGCGTGCAGCGCGGCGCCCTCTCCGGGCTCCAGGTGTTCCGCCCGGTCGGCGCGTCGATCATCGCGGAGGCGGCAGGGCGGCTCGTGCTCGGCCTCGCGCTCGTCGGCGCCGGGCTGGGCACCGCGGGCGCGTACCTCGGCACGCCGCTCGCGATGGCGGGGACCGCCGCGGTGCTCGCCGTGCTCGTGGCGCGCCGGACCGCCGTCGGCGCCGGCGAGGCGGCCGGCGCGCCCGCCCGGATGCGCGAGTTCGGCCGCGAGGCGCTCGCGCCGGTGGTCGCGCTCGCCTTCATCGCCGTGCTGCAGAACGTCGACGTGATCGTCATCCGCCACCAGGTCGGCGAGGACGCCGCCGGCGCGTACGCCGCCGCGGCCGTCGCGGCGAAGATCGTCGTGTGGACCGCGGTCGGCGTGGGGCTCTACCTGATCCCCGGCGCCGCGGCGCGCGCGGCCGAGGGCCGCGACCCGCGGCCGGTGCTGCTGCGCGCGCTGGCGGTCGTGGCCGCCGTCGCCGCGCCCGCCCTGCTGGTGATGATCGCGGTGCCCGACGTCGTGCTGCGGCTCGGCTTCGGCGAGGAGTACGTGCGGGCGCAGGACGCGCTGCCGCTGCTCGGGCTCGCGATGACGACGCTCGCGCTCACGTACCTGGCGGTGAACTTCCTGCTCGCCGTGGGCGCGCGGGCGTTCCTCGTCCCGCTCGGGGCCGTCGCGCTCGCGGAGCCGCTGCTGCTCGCGCTCGGCTCGTTCGACTCGCTCTCCGCCTTCGCGCGGGTCGTGCTCGCCGTCCAGGCGGTCGCCGCGGTCGCGGTGCTCGTGCCGTCGCTGCGCCGGTCGCCGGCGCCGGTCCCGGCGGGCGCGTGATCGCCCGCGTCCTCGTCGTGCTCGCGGCGTTCGCGGGCCTCGCGCTGCTCGCCGGCGAGCTGGGCACGGCGCGCGACGTCGCGCGTGCCGAGGCCATCACCCGCGCCCAGGGGAGCGTCCCGGACGCGCTCGCGCTGCTGCGCGACGCGGCGGCGGGCACGGCGGACACCACGCCGCTGCTGCGCCAGGCGCAGCTCCAGCTGTTCGCGGGGCGCCCGCGGGAGGCGGCCGGGGCGGCGCGCGCCGCGGTCCGGCGCGAGCCCGAGAACGCGCAGGGCTGGCTGCTGCTCGCGCAGGCCGCCGAGCGTGCCGGCGACGCCCGCCTCGGCGCGCAGGCGCGGCGGCGCGTCGCCGCACTCGTCGCGCAGCCCTAGGGGTCGGCCAGCGCGATCAGCAGGCCGGCCAGGACGAGGGCGGTGAGCGTCGCCCCGCCGGGCATCTCCCAGTCCCAGTCGATCGCGCTGTGCGCCGCCCACACGGCCAGCGCCGCCGCGGGGCCGGCGACGGCGGCGGGCGCGGACCGGCGTGCCCGCGCGCCCGACACGGCGACGCCCGCGACCAGCGCGGCGAGCAGGGCGAGGCCGGCGAGCCCCAGCTCCGCGGCGGTCTCGATCCAGATCGAGTGCGCGTCGCGCACCACCTCGGGGACGGTCCGGTCGCGCAGCCAGAGGACACCGAACGAGCCGGCCCCCTGCCCCTGCAGCGGACGGTCCGCGAAGCGGTCGAGCGCGACGCGCCAGTACGCGTAGCGGTTGGACTCCGCCGAGCCGAGCCGAGCGGCCGTGGCGCCGTCCTGCGGCGAGCCGGCGCGCGGCCCGCTCTCGATCGCGGCCGCGCCGAGGGCGAGCGCGAGCGCCGTCACGAGCGCTGCCGCCACCCACGCGCGCGGCAGCCCGCGCCGCCGCGCGTCCCCGTCGGGCGCCGCCGCCGCGTCGCCGCGCGCCGGCTCCGGGCGGGCGGCGAGGACGGCCGCGAGGCCGCCGGCGGCGACGAGGCCGGCGAGCAGGACGAGGCCCTCCGTCGTGCGTGCGCCCTCGAGCGTGCGCACCGCCGGCAGCGCCGCCGCGAGCCCGCCGGACGCCGCGGCGGCGACCGTCGCGATCACCGCCCCGCGGAGCTGGGCGCGCGACGGCGCCAGCGCGAGCAGGACCGCCAGCCCGATCACCCCCGCCGCGATCGAGCCGCGCGAGAAGGTGAGGACGAGCGCGGCGCCGGCCGGGGCCGCGAGGCCCGCCGCCGCGCCCCGCAGCGCGCGCGGCCGCGAGCGGTCGCCGGCGAGCCGCGCCAGCAGCACGACCGCCATCGCCGCGAGCGCGCCCATGGCGTTCCAGTAGGTCAGCGGCTGCTCGAGGCGCCCGAGCGCGGAGCGCGAGTCCTCGAGGTCGAAGACGCCGGGGAGCAGCCGCTCGGACAGCCCGTACAGCAGCACCGCCACGGCGCCGAGCGCGAGCGCCGGCTCCGCCGCGCGGGCGGCGCGGCCGCGCAGCAGCGCGGCCGCCGCGACGAGGAACGCGAGGTACAGCGTCAGCCGCTGGGCGTCCGCGATGGCCGGTCCGGCGAGCGGCGTCCAGGCACGCGAGAGCAGCGTCCAGCCGAGCAGCCCCGCGAGGGCGCCGACGGCGAGCCGGCCCGGCAGCGCGCGCGGCAGCGCGCGCGGTGCGACGACCGCCGCGACCGCGGCGAGCACGAGCGCGCCCAGCGCCGCCCACAGCCGCTCGACCGCGAAGTAGCCGCCGCTCGCGAACCCCACGAGCGCCGGCGCGGCGAGCAGCGCCGCGGCCGCGGCAGCCGCGACCGCGGCGCGCGCCGCGGACGCGCCCACCGCGCCATCGCCGGAACCGGCCGCACGGGACTCGGCCGCGCTCATCGGCCCGCCGTCTCCGCCGTCGTCGGCAGGGGCCGCGCGGCGTGTGGCTCGCCCGGCGGGGCGCCGGCCGCGCGGCGGCCGAGGCGCAGCGCGTGGCGCTCGAGGCCGTACCAGCTGGCCGCGCCGAGCGCGAGCGAGAGCGCCAGGCCCGTGCCGGCGAGCACCGGCACCGGCAGGTCGCGCTCCGCCAGCTCGCGCAGGACGTCGAGGTGCCACAGGTAGACGCCGTAGGAGATCAGTCCGACCCAGGCCAGCGGCCGCCACGCCAGGAGGCCCCGCACCGCGCCGCCGGCGCCGGCCACCGCGGGCGCCAGGAGGCCGACCGCGGCGACGGCCTGCAGCTCGTGCTCCAGCACCACGCGGGCCCCGATCCCGTCCGGCCGCAGCAGCGCGAGCGCCGCGTAGGCCGCGGCCGCGACGAGCCAGCCGGCCGCCGCGCCGCGCCACTCCCGCCCGGCGGCGCTCAGCACGGCGAGCGCCATCCCGCCGGCGAACACGTCGAGCTGCGCGGGGAGCGCGACGAGCAGCGGGAAGTACGCCCGGTCGGCCGGGTCCACGGCGGCCAGCACCACCGCGCGCCAGGCGACCGACAGGGTCACGAGCCCGCCGATCAGCAGCCACTCGCCGCGCAGGCCGGGCGCGCGCAGCCGTCGCGCCGCGAGCGCCAGCAGCGGCAGCGCGGCGTAGAAGGCGACCTCGACCGTGAGCGTCCAGGCCTGCCCGATCCCGCCCGTGAAGCGCCCGGGGTCGTACGCCTGCAGGAAGCCGAGGAAGACGAGCGCGCCCGGCCAGTCGAACACGCCGTCGCGGCCGAGCACGACGACGATGACGACGAGCGCCGCCCAGTAGGCCGGCGCGATCCGCAGCGCCCGCCGGATCCCGTAGACGCGCAGCGACGGCGGCGTCTCCCCCGCCAGGCGCGCGGCCACCCACGGGCGGTAGAGCAGGAAGCCCGACACGGCGAAGAACAGCGGGACGCCGAGGTTGAGGCCGGCGAGCCACGGGCCGGCGCCGTCGGGCCCCAGGCCGCCGCTGACGAAGGCCACGTGGTAGCCGACGATCATCAGCGCCGCGATCGCGCGCAGCGCGTCGACGAGCGGGAACCGCGCCGACGAGTGCCCCGGCGTCACCCGCGCACGCTCCACACGGTCGCGCAGCCGAACCGCCGCGGCGGATCGGTGAACCCCGCCAGCAGGCCGCGGAGGTCCGCGCGGCCGTGGCAGTCGCTCAGCACGTAGCGGGCGCCCGAGCGGCGCACGAGCGCCTCGGCGGCGGCCGCGTCGAGCCGCCCGGCGAACAGCGCCTCGGCCGCCGCGGCGCGCGCGGGCTGGTCGGGCGTCCACGAGCCGGCGCCGATCCACGTCTCGCGGCCCGTGTAGGCGGGCACCGCGATGCCCGCGTAGACCGGCGCGAGCACGCCGCCGGGCCCGGGCAGCGCGTCGAGGTGGCGCAGCGCGGCCCGTTCGTCCGCCGTCAGGGTGAACGGCTGGCGGCCGACGTGGACCGCGTCGGCGAGGCTCGCGACACGGTAGGCCGTGCCGACGGCCGCGAGCACGACGACGGCGGCCGCCGCGGGCAGCAGCCGCAGCGGCCGCTCCCCGAGCCAGGACCGCAGCGCGAGCGCCCCGAGGACCACCAGCGGCGGGGTGAGGCCCTGGAACGCGTGGAACGGGAACGTCCCGAACGGCTGGAAGTAGACGACGAGGGCGGCGAGCGGCCAGGCGCGCAGCGCGACGGCGCCGAAGTCCGGCGCCGGCAGCCGGTAGGCGAGCGCGGCCGGTACCGCGAGCGGCGCGAGCCCGCCGGCCAGCGCCCACCAGGCCCAGCGCGGGAGGTCGTTGACCTCGGCGGCGAGCGCCCAGCCCGCGTCGTAACGGCCGAGCAGCGCGTAGTAGACGAGCGGCGCGGCGGTCGCGGCGAGCGGCAGCGCGAGGTCGCGCGCGGCGGCGCCGGCCGACCGCCGCCCGCGCCGCAGCACCACGAGCTCCGCCACGGCGATCGCGAACGCGAACGTCGCGCCCTGCCACGGCTGCAGCCACGCGCACAGCAGCCCCGCCCCGGCGGCCGCCCAGGCGAGCCGCCGGCCGCGCGCCCGCTCGTAGGCGAGCAGCCCGAGCGGCAGCAGCCCGACGGCGATCGCCGTGAACAGGTAGCCCCACAGATAGGAGCCCGACCACAGCTCGCCGGTGACGAAGTCGACCTGCAGCTTCGCCGCGGCGTCCCCCAGCCCGCCCCAGCCGACCAGCGCCGCCACGGGCGAGCACGAGAACAGCGCGAGCACGAGCGCGAGGCGGCGGTCGTCGGGACGCTCCAGGAAGCGGCGCACGAGCGCCAGCGTGCCTGCGAAGAGCACGCCGACCGCGACCGGCTTCCAGAGCAGGTAGGCGACGGCCGGCCCGGCTCCCAGCCGCCATGCCAGCCCGGAGAGCAGCAGGCCCGGGTGGAGGAACGCGCGGTCGCCCGGGGCGAGGTCGTGCAGGTTCCCGATCAGCCCGTGCTGCCCCGCCTGGCGCGACCAGTCCAGGTACTGCAGCGGATCGGCGACGAGGAACCCGTCGGCGCCGGTGACCACGCCGCCGCGCAGCCAGACCTTCATGAGGAGCCCCGCGAGCACCGCGAGCGCGAGCGCCGCCAGCGCGGCGAGCGCGCCCGCCTCGACGCGATCCAGCCGGCGTCCGCGGACGCTCACGCGCCCGGCTCGGCCGCCTCGACCAGTCCCACGGCACCCGCCCGCCCGGCCGCGCGCACCCGGCGGCGCGCCTCGAGCAGCTCGCGGGTCACCGGCACGATCACCCGGGGCATCGACAGCCGCGAGCCCTCGCGGTCGGTCCACGGGATCCCGGTCTCGGTGATGCCGAACCCGAGCGCGCGGGCCATCGCGAGCGTCTCGGCGTCGAAGGTCCAGCCCGTCAGGGCGGTGGACCGGTAGACGGCCTCGGCCGCGGGCGCGCGCCACAGCTTGAAGCCGCAGAACAGGTCGCGCGTCGGCTCGCGCAGCACGGCGCGGCACAGGAGCCCGAAGCTGCGTCCCGCGATCCGCCGCCGCACGGGCTGGCGGCGGCCGACGTCGGCTCCGGGCGCGAGCCGCGACCCGACCACGACGTCGTAGGTCGCCGCCAGCTCCACCATCCGCCCGAGCGCGAGCACGGACGGGCCGCAGTCGGCGTCGCAGTGCAGCCGCAGCGCGCCCTGCGCCTCGAGCATGCCGCGCCGCAGCGACGCGCCCTTGCCGAGGTTCTCGGGATTGCGCAGCACGCGGACCCCGGGGTCCCCCAGCGCCTCGACCACGCCCGCCGTGCCGTCGGTGCTCGCGTTGTCGACGACGAGGAGCTCGTGGTCGAGCCCGAGCCCGCCGGCCGTCGCGTGCAGCGACTGCAGCGTGGCCGCGATGCCCGCGGCCTCGTTGTACGCCGGCACCACGACCGAGAGCGCCGGAGCAGCCATTGGCGGCAGTCTATTCGGCGGGGTCGAGTAGGCTGCCCGCCTCCATGAGCGCTGCGCCCTGCCGGATCTGCCAGGGGGAGCTGGAGCCGTTCCGGGCGGGGCGCCCCGGCGGTCCGTCCCCCGCCGACTTCGCCCCGAGCAACCACCGTCCGGGCGAGCACGGGGAGCTCCTGCGCTGCACGACGTGCGGCGCCGTGCAACAGCCCGGGCTGCCCGGCGGCGCGGCGCTGCACGCGCTCTACCGCGACATGTCCGACGACGCGTACCTGCACGAGGAGGACGGGCGGCGCGCGACCGCGCGCCGCATCCTCGACCTGATCGGGCGCCACGTGCCCGCCGGGCGGCTGCTCGACGTCGGCTGCGGGCACGGGCTGCTGCTCGACGAGGCGCGCCGCCGCGGCTTCGACGTGCTCGGCCTCGAGCTGTCGCGGACGGCGGCCGGATACGCACGCGACGTGCTGGGGCTGCCGGTGTCCGAGCAGCCGGTGGAGGCGTTCGCCGAGCGCGCGGACGAGCGCTTCGACGCGATCGTGCTCGCCGACGTGATCGAGCACCTCGAGGATCCCGCCGCCGTGCTCGACGCCTGCGCCGGCCTGCTCGCCGACGGCGGCGTGCTGTGCGTCATCACGCCCGATCCCTCCACGCCCGTCGCCCGGGCGGCCGGCGCTCGCTGGTGGGGCTACGTGCCGGCCCACACCTGCCTGCTGCCGGGCCGCACGCTGCGCGAGCTGCTGGGCGCGCGCGGGCTGGTGATCTCCGACGACGTCGCGCTCGTGCGCTCGTTCGCGCTCCGCTACTGGCTCGCCGGGCTGTCCGAGCGCGGCGGCCGCGGAGGGAGGGCGCTCCGCAGGCTCGCCGCGACCCCGCTCGGCGACCGCCGCGTCTCGCTCGCCCTCGGCGACGAGCGCATCGTGCTCGCCCACCGCGTCGCCGTCGTGCACCCGCCCGAGCCGCTCGCCGCCGACCGCGGCACCCCGCCGCGGGTGACCGTCGTGCTGCCCGCGTACCGGGCGGCGAGCACGATCGCGGCCGTGGCCGGCCAGCTGCCCGTCGAGGTGGTCGACCGCGCGCTGCTCGTCGACGACGCGAGCCCGGACACGACGCCCGAGGTCGCCCTCCGCGAGGGCTTCGAGCTGCTGCGCCTGCCCACCAACCGCGGCTACGGCGCCAACCAGAAGGCCGGCTACGTGCGCGCCCTGCTCGACGGCGCCGACATCGTCGTGATGGTCCACGCCGACAACCAGTACGACCCGTCCCTGGTCGAGCGCATGGTCCGCCCGCTCGAGGCCGGGATCGCCGACGTCGTGATGGGCTCCCGGCTGCTCGAGGACGAGACGATCGCCGGCGGCATGCCGCGCTGGAAGTGGATCGGCAACCGCGCGCTCACCGCGGTCGAGAACCTCGCCTTCAGGCGCGGCTTCTCGGAGTACCACACGGGCTACCGCGCCTACTCGGCGGACTTCCTGCGCCGCGTCGCCTTCCTGCGCAACTCGGACGACTTCGTCTTCGACCAGGAGATGTTCGCCCAGATCGTGGCGAGCCGGAGCCACGTCGTGGAGCTGCCGATCCCCACGCGCTACTTCCTCGAGGCCTCGAGCGTCTCGTTCCGCGCCTCCGTCCGCTACGGCGTCAAGACGCTGTGGGTGCTCGTCCGCTACCGGCTGCACCGGCGCGGGCGTCGCTGGGCGCTGCTCGAGGCCCCGGCAGCCGCCCTTGCGCCCCGGCCGGGCGAGCGCGACGCCGCGCCGGCCGGGTGAGCGCGGGGGAGCGCTCCCTGGGCGGGGTCGTCGCCCGCAACACGCTCGCGCAGGCGGCCGGCAAGGTCGTCGTCCTGGCCGCGGGCGCGGTCTCGATCGCGGTCACGACCCGCTACCTCGGCGCCGAGGGCTACGGCCGCTTCGCGCTCGCGCTGGCCCTGCTGCAGACGCTCGGCGTGCTGGCCGACGCCGGGCTCGTCGCCGTCGTGGTGCGCGAGGCGAGCCGGTCGCCGCACCGCACGGCCGAGCTGGTCGGCAACGCGCTGGCGATGCGGCTCGCGCTCTGCGTCGCGGTGGTGGGGCTCGCCGCCGCGGCCAGCGGGCTGCCCTCCTACGGGCCGGACGTCCGCACCGCGGTGCTGATCGCGGCCGTGCCGTTCGCGATGGGCGTCGTCTCCTCGTCGCTGGCCGCCGTGTTCCAGGTGCGGCTGCAGCTCGGACGCGGCGCGCTGGCGGACGCCGCCGGGCGCGTCGGCAGCCTGCTGGCGCTGCTCGCGGTCGTCGCCGGAGACCTCGGCTTCGCCGCCGTGGTGGCGAGCATGGCCGCGGGCGCGACGGTCACGCTGGCGCTGACCGTCGCCTTCGCGCGCCGGCTCGTGCGGGTCCGCCCTGCCGCGGACCGCGCGGTGTGGCGCGAGCTGGCGCTCGCCGCGGTGCCGCTCGGGCTCACGCTCGCCGTCGCCGAGCTGTACTTCCGCGCCGACACGTTCATCCTCTCGCTGTCGCGCGAGGTCGACGAGGTCGGCCGCTACGCGCTCGCGTACCGCCTCTACGAGCTGCTCGGCCTGCTGCCCGCGATGGTCATGGCCTCCGTCTACCCCCTGCTCTCCCGCCAGCTCGCCGCCGACCGGGCCGCGGCGCAACGGACGCTCGACGCCACCGCGCGCGCGTTCGCCGCCTTCGGCCTCCCGCTGGCCGCCGGCGGGCTCGTGATCGCGCCGGAGCTCGCGCGGCTCGCGGGCGGGGAGGAGTTCGGCGCCGCCGCGGACCCCCTGCGGCTGCTGCTCTGCGCCGCCGCTCTCGCCTACCTCTCCGGCCTGCTCGGCTACGCGCTCATCGCCGGCGGGCTCGAGCGCGCGACCCTGCGGCTCGCGGTCGCGGCGCTCGTGCTCAACCTGGGGCTCAACGTGGCGCTCGCTCCCGCCTACGGCGCGACGGCGTCGGCGGCGATCGCCGTCGGCAGCGAGGCGCTGCTGCTCGGCGGCGGCTGGGTGCTCGTGCGCAGCCGCCTCGGCCTGGTCCCGTCGCTGGGCGGCGCGTGGCGCCCGGCGCTCGCCGCCGCCGTGATGGCCGCCGCGGTCTGGCCGCTGCGCGACCGCACGCCGGCGCTGACCGTGCCGCTCGGCGCCGCCGTGTACGGCGCGGCGCTGTGGGCGCTGGGCGGGATCGACCGTCGCACGCTGGAGGCGCTGCGCGGATGAGGGTGCTGGTGGTGGCCACCGAGCCGGTCGGCGCCCACATGGCCGGGCCGGCGATCCGCGCCTGCGAGCTGGCGCGGGCCCTCGCGGCGAGCTGCGACGTGACGCTGTCCGCACCCGCCCCGAGCACGGCGCCCGACCCCCGCATCCGGCTCCTGCAGGCGGGCATGGCCGACGTCGAGGCGCTCGCCGCCGCCGTGCGCGAGCACGACGTGGTGATCGCCCAGGAGCTGCCGCCGGTCGTGCTGGAGCGGGTGGCGCGCGGGCCGGCGCGGCTCGTCGCCGACCTCTACAACCCGATCGTCGTCGAGGTGCTCGCGGGCGTCGCGGAGCGGCCGCCCGCCGCGCGCCGCCGGATCCACGGGCGCATCGTCGCGCGCACGCTCGGCCTCCTGGCCGCGGCGGACCTGGTGCTCTGCGCGAACGAGCGCCAGCGCGACCTGTGGATCGGCGGCATGGCGCTCCACGGCCTGCTGGACCCCGACGCCTACGCGCGCGACCCGACGCTGCGCTCGCGCGTGATGGTGGTGCCGTTCGGGCTGCCCGGCGAGCCGCCGCCGGCCGCGACGGGCGCGCTGCGGGGCGCGTTCCCCGCGATCGGCGCCGGCGACCGCGTGCTCGTGTGGGGCGGCGGCGTGTGGGGCTGGCTGGACCCGGGGACGGCGATCGCGGCGGTCGAGCGGCTGGCGGGCGCCCATCTCGTGCTGCTCGGCGTCGGGCGGCCCGGGCTGGCGGCGACGGGCCAGGCGGCGGCGGGCGCGGAGGCCGTCGCTGCGGCGCGGCGCGCGGGGCTGCTCGGCACCCGGGTGCACGTGAACGAGGGCTGGGTCCCGTACGCGGAGCGCGGCGCGTGGCTCGCCGAGGCGGACGTGGGCGTGAGCGCGCACCGCGACGGCGCCGAGGCGCGCTACGCCCACCGCACGCGGCTGCTCGACTACCTGTGGGCCGGCCTGCCCGTCGTGACGACGTCCGGCGACGCGCTGGCCGCGCGCGTGGAGCGCGACGGGCTCGGCGCCGCGGTCGCGCCCGGCGACGTCGCCGGGTTCGCGGCGGCCTGCGAGCGGATGCTCGGTCCCGAGGGGGACGCCGCCCGCGCGCGGATCGCCGCCGTCGCGCCGGGGCTGCGCTGGGAGGCGGTCGCCGCGCCGCTCGCCGCCTGGTGCGCCGCGCCCCCGCCGCGCCGCCCCGTCCCCCGCGCCGCGGTGCGCCGCTCGGCGCTGGGGCAGTACCGCTGGGCGCTCGCCGAGACGCTCGGCGACGACGGGCCGCGCGCGGCCGCCGCGCGCGTCCTGCGGCGCCTGCGCCGCGGGGTGCGATGAGGCGGCTGGACCGGGTCGAGGCCGCCGCGCTGGCCGCGCTGGCCGGCCTCTCGGTGCTCGTGCTCGCGGCGCTGCTCACCAAGGGCCGCGCGCTGACCGGCGCGGACGGGCTGCTCGCGTCCGATCAGCTGCAGTACTTCACGTGGATCCGGCAGGCGGGCGAGCACGGGCTCGTCGGCAACGAGTACGACCTGGCGCCCGATCACCGCGTCTTCCTGCACCCCGGGTTCCTGCTCTCGGGCCTGCTGCACGAGGCGACGGGCATCACCGTGCCGCTGAGCTACCTGCTGTGGAAGCCCGTCGCCGTCGTCCTGCTCTTCTGGGGCGTCCGCGCCTATGCGCGCCGGCTGCTCCCGGCCGGCGGCGCGCGCCATGCGGCGCTCGTCCTCGGCGTGTTCTGCGTGCTGCCGGCGAGCGCGCTCGTCGCCTGGACGGGCTGGGGCGGCAAGCCGCGCCAGTACACGTTCGACTTCATCGCCGGCGAGCTGGGCTCGGCGCAGTACCTGTGGGGCTACCTCATGACGGCGATCGCCGTCGCGCTGATGCCGCTCGTGCTGCTCGCCGTCGAGGACTGGCGGGCCCGGCGGCGCGCGCGCGAGCGAAGCGGTGACGAGGCCTCCGGCCGAGGCAGACTCGCGCTCGCCGCCGCCGGCGCGCTCCTGGTGACCTGGCTGCAGCCGTGGCAGGGCGGGACGCTCGTGCTCGTCGTGGCGGCGGCCGAGGCGATCGCCTGGCGCCGATCGGGCGAGCGGCCCGCCGGCGGGATCCTCGTCGTGCTCGCCGCCGCGTGCGCGCCGGCCGCGTACTACGCGGCGCTCGAGCGCACGGACGCGGCCTGGGAGCTGGCCGGCCAGGTCAACGCGGCGGGCAACCAGGCGACGTGGAGCTGGCCGTGGTGGGCGATCGCGCTCACGCTCGCCCCGCTCGCGGTGCCCGCGGCGCTCGCCTACCGGACGCCCGCCGCGACCTGGCAGGACGTCGCCGCCCGCGTCTGGCCGCTCGCGGCGCTGGCGGTCTACCTCGCGCCCGTCGGGACGTTCCCGTACCACGCCTTCCAGGGCATGGCGATCCCGCTGGCCGTCCTGGCGGTGCAGGGCGTCCGGTCGGTCTGGGCACGCCCGCCCGTCTGGGCCGTGGTGGGCGCGCTCGTGCTGCTCGTGGTGCCCGGCACCGCGCACCGCTTCGAGGTGGCGGTCAACTCGATCCGCGCCGCCGGCGACCCGTACTTCGTCTTCCCCGGCGAGCAGGACGCGCTCGACTTCCTGGCCGCCGACCCGCGGCCCGGCGGCGTGCTCGCGCCGGCCTACGGCGGCCACATGCTCCCCTACCGCACCGGGCGGGAGGTCTACGTCGGCGCCCTGTCCTGGACACCGGACTGGGACGCGCGCGTGCGCGAGACGCGGGCCCTGTTCGAGGGCGACCTGCCGCCGGCGGAGGCGCAGGCCCTGGCGCGGCGCTCCGGCGCGCGGTTCGCGTTCGTGGACTGCCGGCCCGGGCTGCGCGACCTGCGGCCCGTGCTGGGGGACGCGATCGCGCGCGTGCGCCCGTTCGGCTGCGCGACCGTCTACGAGCTGCGGCCGTGAGGCTCCCCTGGCTCCTGTTCGGCGCGGCCGCCCTCGTGTGCCTCGGCGTGTCCCAGTCCGGGATCCAGCCCAACGACGAGGGGCTGATGCTGCAGGCCGCGGCGCGGATCGCCGACGGGCAGGTCCCCTACCGCGACTTCTGGTGGTTCTATCCGCCGGGCCAGCCGGTCCTGCTCGGCGGGCTGTGGGCGGCCCTCGGGCCGTCGCTGCTCACCTGGAAGGTCGTGCGGGCGCTCGCGGCGGGGGCGGTCGCCGTGCTGGCGTGGCGGCTCGCCCGGCGCGGGGGGGTGCCGCCATGGGCCGCGCTCGCGGCGTGGCTGGCGGCGACGCTCGCGCTGGCCTACCCGAGCGGCCCGCACCCGTTCCCGGTCACCCTGGCGCTGTGCCTGGGCGCGCTGCTGTGCCTGGAGCGCCCGGCGCTCGCCGGCGCGCTGACGGGGGTCGCGGCGTTCTGGCGGCTGGAGTTCGCCGCGTACCTCGCGCTCGGCGTGCTGCTCGCCTACGCCGCGCGGGGCGGCATGCGCCGCGCGGCGGCGCGCTACGCGGCGGTCGCCGCGGGCGTCGCCGCGCTCCTGTTCGCGCCGTTCGTCGCGCTCGCGGGGCCGGGCGACGCGTTCGAGCTGCTCGTCCGCTACCCGCTGCTCGACTTCTCCGACCACCAGTCGCTGCCGTTCCCGCTGTCCTACGACGGCCCGCTCAACACGAGCTCGCCCGGCGGCTTCCTGTCGGACTCGGCGGAGAGCCTCCTGCTCTTCTACGTGCCGCTCGCGCTCGTCGTCGCGCTGGCGGGGGCGCTTGCGTGCGGGGCGCTGCGGTTCCGGCGCGAGGAGGACTGGTGGCGGATCGCGCCGGCGGTGCTCGCGCTCGGGATGCTCCACTACCTGCTCGCGCGGGCCGACCTGTTCCACACCGCGCCGCTCACGGTCATGGCCGCGATCCTCGCGGCGTGGGCCGCGCCGGCCGTCCGCGGCGGTGCGGCGGGCCGGCGCGGCGCTGCGGCGGCGCGCGCCGCGGCCGCCGTGGCGCTCGCAGGGCTGGCCTTCGCGACCGCCGAGGGGCTCGACCGCGTCTGGCTCGTCGCGCGCGCCGGGGGCACGCCGCTCGACCTGCCGGTGGCCGACGGCGTCCGGGTGCCGGCGGCGACCGCGCGCGACCAGGAGGCGGCGGTCGCGGCGATCCAGGCCCGCGTGCCGGCGGGCGCGCCGATCTACGTCGTGCCGCGCCGCAGCGACCTCGTCACCGCGGGCAACCCGCTGCTCTACGTGCTCGCGGACCGGCCCAACCCGACCCGCTACGACATCGAGGCGCCCGGCGTCGTCACCTCGGCGCGCGTCCAGCGCGAGATCGTCGCCGACCTCGAGCGCACGCGCCCGCGCGTCGTGATCCGCGACACGTCGCCCGTCACGGCCGCGCCCGAGCCGAACGCCGCCGGGCGCTCGAGCGGCGTGGTGCTGCTCGACGACTACCTGGCCCGCGCCTACCGGGAGACGGACCGCTTCGGCCCGCTCGTCCTCATGGAGCGGCGCTGACGGAGGTGCGGCGGCTGCGGCCGGACGAGCTCGACCTGCTGCGCGACGTCCTGCGTCGACTCGCCCGCGCCCGGCGCGCCCGAACGTTCTCGCCTCCTCTGCGCCCGCCGTTCACGTGCGCCGGGGCAGCGCTCGCGATCCGTCATCGCGAGCGGCGGCCCCGGCGAACGTCAACGGCGAGCATTGAGGGGGCGGGTTCGGCGGAGTGGCGTGACGCCCAACGTCGTATTCGCACCGGATGACGCCGCACGTACGACGTTGGGGGCACATCACACCACCGGACCCGCCCCTCGATGCCCGCCGTTGACGTTCGCCTGGGCCGCCGCCGGCGATCCGTCCTCGCGAAGCGCGCCCTGGTCCGCTGGCTAGTCGCGCGCCAGGAACGCGGCGACCGACTCGACGATCCAGTCGAGCATCTCGGTGCTCAACCCCGGCCAGCAGCCGACCCACAGCGCGGCGTCGGTGATCCGGTCGGCGTTGGAGAGCGGGCCGGCGACCCGGTGGTCGCGCCCCTGGAAGCCCGGCTGGCGCAGCAGGTTGCCCGCGAGCAGCAGGCGGGTGTCGATCCGGCGCTCGAGCAGGAACTCCTGCAGCCGGCGGCGGCGGTCCGCCCCGCCGTCGCGCAGCGTGAGCGGGAAGCCGAACCACGACG
This sequence comes from uncultured Solirubrobacteraceae bacterium, assembly GCA_963827335.1. Taxonomy (GTDB): domain Bacteria; phylum Actinomycetota; class Thermoleophilia; order Solirubrobacterales; family Solirubrobacteraceae; genus DASQMT01. The sequence continues at coordinate 128,291 of CAWHAP010000009.1, read as the reverse complement.
GGTCGGCCTCCGGCAGGCTGCGCGGGAGCACGAGCCGGTCCGCGTAGGGCGCGAACGCCGCCGCGAGATGGGCCGCGTTGGCGCGCCGCCGCTCCCCGAACCCCTCGAGCCGGCCGAGCTGCGCGACGCCGAGCGCCGCCTGCATGTCGGTCACCTTGAAGTTGAAGCCGACGTGGGAGAACACGTACTTGTGGTCGTAGCCCGGGGGCAGGTCGCCCTGGCCCCCTGCGAACCGGCGGCCGCAGATCCCGTCCACCCCCGGCGGGCACCAGCAGTCGCGCCCCCATTCCCGCAGCGAGCCGAGCGCGCGGTGCCAGACCGGGTCGTCGCAGGTGACGGCCCCGCCCTCGCCCGTCGTCATGTGGTGGGCGGGATAGAACGAGTAGGTCGCCGCCGCGCCGAACGTGCCGGCCGGGCGCCCGGCGATCCGCGAGCCGAGCGCGTCGCAGCAGTCCTCGATGAGCACGAGCCCGTGCTCGCGGCAGAGCGCCTCGACGCCCGGCCCGTCGAACGGGTTGCCGAGCGTGTGCGCGAGCACGAGGCCGCGCGTGCGGGGCCCGATCGCGGCGGCGATCGCCTCGAGCGACGGGTTGTAGGTGTCGGGCTCGACGTCGACGTAGACCGGCACGAGGCCGTACTGGTAGACGGGCGTGACCGTGGTCGGGAAGCCGACCGCGGCGCTGATGACCTCGTCGCCCGGCTGCCACGGCCGCTCGTGCAGGTGCGACGTGGCGGCGCCGACCGCGAGCAGGTTGGCCTGGGAGCCGGACCCGACGAGGACGGCGTGCGCGCGCCCGGCGGCCGTGGCGAGGCCGGCGCGGAAGGCGGCGGCGAAGCGGCCCTCGGTGAGATCGGCGTCGAGCACCGCCTCGGTGGCCGACACGAGCTCCTCGGCGCCGAGCACCTTCGCCGCGACCGCGACCCGCGACGCGCCGGGCGCGAACGGCTCCGGCGCCAGCGCGGCGTCGGCGTAGCGGCGGACCGCGTCCAGCGCCGCCGCGCGCAGCTCCTCGAGATCCCCGGCCGCCATGAGGCGGAGCAGCCTACAAGGGCGGCGGGCTGCGGCCCCCGATGGGCTACGGTGCCGCGTCGTGCCCTACACGGTCGTCGTCGTGCTGCACGACTCCGCCGCCGAACTGGGCGCGCTGCTGCGCTCGCTCGACGCGCACGCAACCGAGCGCCCGCAGGTGATCGCGGTCGACAGCGGGTCGCGCGACACGGGGCCGGCGGACGCCGGAGCCTGGGGCGCCGAGGTCGTCGTGCTGGACGGCAACCGCGGCTTCGGCGCGGCCTGCAACGCCGGCGTGGCGCGGGCGGCGCACGACGTCACGGTGCTCCTCAACCCGGACTGCGAGCTGCTCGACGGCGCCCTCGGGACGCTCGCGGAGCGCGTCCGCGCGCGGCCGGGGGCGCTGCACGCGCCGCGGCTCGTCGACCCCGACGGCACCGTGCAGCGCTCGGCGCACCCGCTGCCGGGGACGCTCGGCGCGCTCGCGCTCGCCGCCGCGCACCCGCCGCTGCTGCCGCGGGCGCTGCGCGACCGGGTCGAGCCGTACCGGTCGGAGCGCCCGCGCACGGTCGGCTGGGCGATCGGGGCGTGCCTCGCGGCGCCGACGGCCGCGCTGCGGCGGCTCGGGCCGTTCGACGCCGCGGTCCATCTCTTCGCCGAGGACATGGAGCTGTGCCTGCGGGCGCGCGCCGAGGGGCGGCCGACGGTGCTGCACCCCGACCTGCGGATCCGGCATGCGGGCGGGCACGCGACGCTGCGGGCCGGCGAGCCGCTCGACCTGCTCGCGCGGCGGCGGCGGGCGGTCGTCGCCGCCACGCGCGGCCGGGGCGCCCAGCGGCTCGACGACCTCGCGCAGGCGGTCACCTTCGCCACGCGCGCGGCGGCGCACGCCGCGCTGGGCGGCGACGCGCGCCGGCCCGCGCGCCAGCTGGCGGCGCTCGCCCGGGCGCGGCGCGCAGGGGACGCCGCGTGAGGCCCGCTTTGCTCGTCCCCCAGGCGCGTGCAGGCGGCCCGTGAGGCCCGCGCTGCTCATCCCCCAGACCGGCGCGCTGGGCGGAGCGGAACGCGTCCTGCTCGACTGGAGCCGTGCGCTCGCGCGGCCGGTCGTGCTCGCGTGCCCGCCGGGCCGGCTCGCGGACGCTGCGGCGGCCGCCGGGCACGTCGTGGAGGCGCTGCCCGCCCGCCCGCTGCAGCGGCGCGGGCGCAGCCGCCGCGCGGCGCTCGAGCTCGCCGGCCTGGCTCGCGACGTCGCGCGGCTCGCCGCCGCCCACCGCCCCGGCGTGGTGGTCGCCTCGGGGCTGCGGCCGGTGCTCGCGGCCGCCGCGGCGCGGCCGGGGGCGCCGCTCCTCACCGTGCACCACGACCTCGCCCGCGTGCCCCTGCCGCTCGGCGACGCCGCCGTCGCGACGTCCGGCGCGATCGCGGCGCGGCTCGCCGGGGCCGCACGCGCCGGCGGGATGCCGGGCCGCGGCCGCCCCGGGCGCCGCCGCGTCGAGGTGATCCGCCCGGGCGTCGACGCCGCGCACTGGGCCACGGTCCCCGCCCCGCCGCGCCACGGCCCGCCCCGCGCCCTGTGGCTCGGGGCACTGGCGCCCTGGAAGCGCCCCGACCTCGCCCTGGAGATCGCGGCGCTCGTGCCCGAGCTGCAGCTCGACCTCGCCGGCGCGCCGCTGCCCGGGGACGCCGTCCCCGCCGGGCTGCGCGAGCGCGCGGCGGCGCCGGACCTCGCGGGCCGGGTCGCCCTGCTCGGCGCGGTCGCGGACCCGCGCGACGCGCTCGCCGGCGCGCACGTGCTGCTGCACACCGCCGACCGCGAGCCGTACGGGCTGGCGCTGCTCGAGGCGCTGGCGGCGGGCCGCCCGGTCGCCGCCCCGGCCGCAGGCGGGCCGCTCGAGCTCGTCACGGCGCGCTGCGGGCGGCTCTACGCGCCCGGCGACGCGACGGCGGGCGCCGCGGCGCTGCGCGCCGTGCTCGCCGATCGCGGCGCGCCGGACGCCGCCCGGGCGCGCGCCGCGCGCTTCCGGGCGGACGTCGCGGCGGCCCGCTTCGCCGCGGCCGTCGAGGCCGTGGCCGCGACCTCAGGCTGAGGTCAGCCCCACCCCCGGACACCTGCGATCCCCAGCCCCGGCCCGCCGGGGACCTCCACCGCGCGCGCGGTGGCCCGGGCCTAGCGTGGAACCATGCCTTCCCCACGCCGCTCCCGCCCCGTCCTCCGCCGGCCCGCCGCAGCCGGAGGCCTCATCGCCGCAGCGCTGGTCGGCGGCCTCGCTGCGGCCGGCTGCACGATCGGCGACGACGGGCCGCGCACCACGCAGGCGCGCGACGTCGCCGCGTTCACGCGCATCGAGAACAGCGATTCGGTCGACGTGCGCCTGCACGTCGGCGGGCGGCAGAAGCTGCTGGTCCGCGCGGGCGAGAAGGTGATCGACGACGTCCGCACGGAGGTGCGCGACGGCACCCTGCACCTGTCGTTCGACCACGACGGCTTCGGCGGCAGCGACCTGATCGTCGAGGCGACCGTGCCGCGCCTGACCGGGATCGAGGCCAACGGCTCAGGTGACATCGACGTCGACGGGATCGACGCCGGATCCTTCCAGGTGCGCTCGGACGGCTCCGCCGACCTGTCCCTCGCGGGCACCGCGGCGCAGCTCGCGGTCGATCTCGACGGTTCCGGCGACGCCGACCTCGAGCGCCTGGACGCGCGCGAGGCGCAGGTCGCGGTCGGCGGCTCAGGCGACGTGGACGTGCGGGCCGGCGAGCGGCTCGACGTGCGCGTCGACGGGTCGGGCGACGTGCGCTACCACGGCGATCCGCAGCTCACGCAGCACGTCGACGGGTCCGGCGACCTGAGCCGCGCGGACTAGGAAGAGGAGAAGCAGCCCGCCGGCATCCATGCCGGCGGAATGCAGTGCCTAGGCCGCCTCGCGGAGCGCGATGAGCTCCGGGCGCTGGCTGAGCTTGCGCAGGGCGCGCTCCTCGAGCTGGCGGGCGCGCTCCGTCGACACGCCGAGCTTCTTGCCGGCCTGCGACAGCGTCTGCGGCTCCTGGTCACCGGCGCCGAAGCGCATCTCGATGACGTTGCGCTCGGGCTCCGGCAGCTCGGCGATGGCGGTCAGGAGCGTCTCGGACTTGAGCTTCTCCTGGACCTCCTCGTCGACCGGGGCGGTCTCGATGGCGAGCAGATCGCCGAACGAGGTGTCCCCGTCGTCGCCCACCGGCTTGTCGAGCGAGACGACCGCGCGGTCCGCCTTGCGGATCTCGATCACGTCGGCCAGCGGGAGGTCCGCCGCCTCGGCGATCTCCTCGTCGGTCGGCTCGTGGCCGAGCTTCGTGGTCAGCTCGCGCTCGATCCGCCCCACCTTGCGAGAGCGCTGCGCGACGTGGACGGGCAGGCGGATCGTGCGGCTGGTGTTCTCCAGGCCGCGCTGGATCGCCTGACGGATCCACAGGGTCGCGTAGGTCGAGAACCGGAAGCCCTTGCGCCAGTCGAACTTCTCGACGGCGCGGATCAGCCCCAGCATGCCCTCCTGGATGAGGTCGCCGAGGGCGAGGCCCTGGCCCTGGTATCGGCGCGCGTTGGCCACCACGAGACGCAGGTTCGAGTTGATCATGCGCTCCTTGGCGACGAGGTCGCCCTTCTCGATCCGCTTCGCGAGCTCGATCTCCTCAGCGGGGGTGAGCAGCGTGAAGCGGCCCGCCTCGCGGAGCAGGAGCTGCAGGGAATCCAGCGTGGGATCCACGTCTGCCTGGTACTGCTGTTCGGTGTCCTTCTGGCGCGTCGTGTTCTCCATGTACGTCGTGGACAAGATGTGCCTTCTTCGTGTCAGTTCCGGTCTCGGAGAAAAACCAACTCTCCAAGTCGGAATTATAGCCAAAAAAGTTGCCGGCGCAACTGCCGGCTCCGCTACTCTGCAGGGGATCGCTCGCCGCTTCCGCGCCGGCGCCCAGATGCCTCATCCCCCGTGCCGCTCCAGCGGTGCTTCCACCGAGCGGCCCACCAGGAACGTAAACCCCCGGAACCTCGTTAGGTTACGGACTCACGGAACTTTTAGGTTCCACGTCCGCGACCGGCCTCATGCAGCACGTTCGCCGCGGCGGGCCTGACGCCTGCCCGGAAGGCCCGCAAGCCCGCGGTTGAGCCGTTCCTCCGGCCGCGGCGCCCGGTCCGCGCGCATCGCCTCGTCGACGATCCGGCGCAGGTCGGCGCGGAACCGCTCGGCGCCGAAGCGCTCGGCCGCCGCGCGGCAGGCGCCCGGGTCGATGGCGAGCGCGTCGAAGGCCAGGACGGCCTCGGCGAGCGCCTCGGGCTCGGCGCGGTCGAAGAACGTGCCGGTCACGCCCTCGGTCACGCTCTCGCGCACCCCGCCCGCGCCGAGGGCGATGACGGGCCGCCCGGCCGCGAGCGCCTCGACGGCGGCGATCCCGAACTCCTCCGTGGCGGTCACGACGAGCGCGCGCGAGGCCGCGAGCAGCTGGGCGACGCGCTCGTCGCTGACCCGCCCCGTGAACGTGACCGTCGGGCCGGCCAGCCGGCGCAGGCGCCGCAGCTCGGGCCCGTCGCCGACGATGACGAGCGGCAGCCGCAGCGCGTTGAAGGCCCGCACGGCGACGTCGATCCGCTTGTGGGCCATGAGCTCGGCCAGGACCATGTAGGCCGTGCCGACGACCGGCGCGGCCGCGAAGCGGGCGGTCTCGACCGGCGGGTAGAGGACGGTGGCCTCGCGCCCGAAGTAGCGCCGCACGCGCGCCGCGGTCACGTGCGAGTTCGCGACGTAGCGATCGACGCGCTGGGCCGCGATCCAGTCCCACTGGCGCCAGCGGTTGAGCAGCATCCGCAGCGGCAGCCGCGCGAGCGGGTGGCGGGCGCGCAGCGTCGCCTCGCGCTCCGTCCAGGCGTACCGGAACGGGTTGTGGCAGTAGCAGACGTGGACCGCGCCCGGGTCCACCAGGACCCCGTGCGCCCACGCGCTGGACGACGACACCACGGCGTCGTACTCGCGCAGGTCGAACGACTCGATCGCGTGCGGGTAGAGCGGCAGCAGGGGCCGGAAGGTCCGGGCCGTCGGCCGCAGGCGCTGGAGGAACGACGTCTGCGGGTGGCGGTCGGCGAAGCGCCCCTCCGTGCCCTCCTCGTCGTAGACGGCGGTGAACACGTCGGCGTCCGGCCACGCGTCGCACATGGCCGCGAACACGCGCTCCGCGCCGCGCACGTCGAGCAGGAAGTCGTGCACGAGTGCGACGCGGCCGGCCATGGACCGCGCGAGTCTATGCATCCCGGGCGATGTGAAGAACTCCACGTCCGCCGGTCGCCCGCTCCGTTAGCGTGCGCGCAGGTTCCATGACAAGGATGCCCCGTTCGCCCAAGCAAGGACGCCGCGCGCTGGCCGCCGCCTGCGTGCTGGTCCTCGCGCTCGTGCCCGCGGCCCAGGCCCGGCTCGGCGACCTCGACGCGGGCTTCGACGGTGACGGGATCGCCCAGCCGGCCGTCGGCGCCGGCGCCGCGCGCTTCGAGGCCGTGACGGTCCGGCCGGACGGGCGCGTCCTGGCCGCCGGCTACGCGCTCAACGGGGCGTCCGCTCCCGAGGCGGTGCTCGCGCAGCTCACGCCCGCGGGGGCGCTCGACCCGTCCTTCGGCTTGGGCGGCAGCGGCGTCCGCCGCATCCCTGCCGGCACGTCGATCCGCCTGCACGACGTGGCGCTGGACAGCACCGGCGGGATCCTCGCCGCCGGGGACCAGCAGGTCGCGACGACCGCGCCGGTGGTCCCGATCCTGCACCGGTTCGACGCGAACGGCGTGCCGGGCGCCGTCGCGACCATCGGCAGCACCGCCGGCGAGGCGACCGCCGTCCACGTGGTCGACGACCGGACCGTCCTGGTCGCCGGCTGGCACACGCTCGCCGGGATCCCGCAGGACGTCTTCTTCGTCGCCCGGTTCGTGGACGGCGCCCTCGACGCGACGTTCGCGCCCGGCGGCGTCCGCGACATCGTCATCGGCACCGACGCGCGGGCGCAGGCGATGGCGGTCGACGCGGGCGGCACGATCACGCTCGCCGGCTGGGCCTTCGGCGCCGGCCAGACGAGCCCGGCACTCGCGCGCGTCTCGGCGGCCGGCGGGCTGCTGAGCACGGTGAGCCCGGTCGGCGCCGCGCCGGGCGGCAACACGGCCGGCCGCTTCAGCGACGTCGCCGTCGACGGGCTCGGCCGCGTCACCGCCGCGGGGAGCGCGGGCGACGGCGAGGCGTACGCGGTCGTCGCGCGGCGGCTCGCGAGCGGGTCCGCCGATCCCACGTTCGGCAACGCGGGTGCCACGTACGAGCGGATGGGAGGCGAGAACGACGCCGCCGCCGCCCGCGCCGTCGCGCTGACCGGCGGCCGCGCCGTGCTGGCGGGCGCAGCGGGACCCGGTCGAGGACCGTTCCGGCTCATGCTCGCGTCCGTCGACGCGGGCGGGATCCCGGAACCCGCGCTGGGCGGCTCCCCGCCCGGCTGGCGCACGTTCCCGCCGGTCGCCGAGGCGCTCGCGGCGGCGGCGGGACCGTCCGGCACCACCTACACGGCGGGCGTCCTCGGCTCCCCGACCGCCGCGATCGTGACGCGCCACGCCGGCAACGCCGCCCCCAGCGCAGCGCTCGCCGCGCCGGCCACGATCGTCGCGGGCGCGCCGGCGACCTTCGACGCGGTGGGCTCATCCGATCCCGAGGGCGAGGCGCTGCGGTTCGCCTTCGACCTCGACGGCAACGGCAGCTACGAGTTCGACGGGGGCGCGAACCCGCTCGCGCTGCGGAGCTTCCCCGCGCCGGGGACCTACACCGCCGGCGTGCGCGTGACCGACCCGCGCGGCGGCACCGCGACCGCGACCACGGGCATCGTCGTCACGCCCGCCACGCGCCCGGTCCCGCAGCCCGTGCTGGGCCGCCAGGGCGTCGCGACACCCAAGCGCGGCATCGTCCGCGTCCGGCTGCCGGGCACGAGGAAGTTCGTCCCGATCACCGACGTGAGCGCGATCCCGAACGGCACCGAGATCGACGCGCGCCGGGGCCGGGTGCTGCTGACCGTCCTGCACGACGCGACCGGCCGGCTCGACGGCGCCGTCTTCTACGCCGGCCGCTTCATCTTCCACCAGGGCAAGGGCAAGGTGCCGATCACGACGCTGCGGCTCTCGGGCGGCTCGTTCGCCGCCTGCGGCAAGCGCGCCGCGGCCAGGCGGGCCGGCGCGGTGGCCAGCGCCGCGCAGCGCAAGCGGTCGAAGGGCCGCAAGCCGCCCCGGAAGCTGTGGGGCGACGGCCGCGGCCGCTTCCGCACCAAGGGCCGCTACGGCGCCGCGACGGTGCGCGGCACGAAGTGGCTGACCGCCGACCGCTGCGACGGGACGCTCGTGCGGGTCGAGCGCGGCAAGGTCGACGTCGAGGACCTGATCCGGCCGCGCGTCAAGGTCAAGCGCATCCGCGCCGGCGGGCAGATCCTCGTCCGCGCCCGGCGCAAGTGAGCCTGGGGGCGCTCCTCGCGGCCGTGCTCGCGGCGGCCTCCGCCGGCCAGGCGCCGGTCCCCGAGCGCGGGGCGGCGGTGGTGCTCGAACGCGTCTCGGGCAGCGTGTCGGTGCGCGCGGAGGGCGCGCCGTACCGCCGGCTGCACGGCGCGGAGCGGCTCCCGGTCGGCACGACGGTCGACGCACAGGCCGGCCGCGTCCGGCTGACGGTGGCGCGCGCCGCCCGCGGCCGCACCTGGAGCGCCGAGTTCTCCGAGGGGAAGTTCAGGGTCACGCAGCCCCGGCGCGGCGCGCCGGTCGCGACGCTCGAGCTGACGGGCCCGACGTTCCGCGCGACATGCGGGCGGGCGAGCGCCGCACGGCAGCGCAAGCGCAAGCGCGTCCGCCGCCTGTGGGGCGACGGGCACGGCCGCTTCCGGACCGCGGGTCACTACTCCGCCGCCACGGTGCGCGGCACGAGGTGGCTCACCGAGGACCGCTGCGACGGGACCGTCACCCGCGTCGTGCGCGGCACCGTCGAGGTCGAGGACTTCACCGACCCGCCCCCGCCCGCGCCGCCGGAGGAGTCCGCGCCGGCGCCCGACGTCCCGGGGACGCCGCCCCCGTCCCCGGCGGCGGGGGCGCCCGGCTCGTTCGTGGTGCAGGCGGGCGGTGCCTACGTCGCCCGGCCCGGTCGCTGAGCCGTGGCGTGGGTGGAGGTCTTCGCGGTGCTGGTCGTGTGCCACGCGGTCGGCGACTTCCTGCTCCAGACGGACTGGCAGGCGACGCACAAGCGCGCCGGCCTCGGGCGCGACCCGCTGAGCCGGCGCGCGCTCGTCTCGCACGCCGCGACCTACACGCTCGCCTTCGCGCCCGCGCTCGTCTGGCTCGCGGGCGAGCTCGGCGCGGCGGGCATCGCCGCGCTCGCGGCCGGCGTCTTCCTCCCCCACCTCGTGCAGGACGACGGGCGCCTGCTCGGCACCTACGTGCGCCGGGTCAAGCGCGCTGAGCCCGCGCCAGGCATGCTGATGCTCGCCGTGGACCAGAGCTTCCACCTGCTCGTGCTGTTCGGCCTGGCCGTCGCCGCCGGGGCATGACCCGCGCGCTGCGCGTCCGCATGCTGATCGGCGTGGCGATCGTCGCCGCGGCGCTGGCGTGCGTGATCGAGTCCGCCGGGCTGCTCGACCGGCTCGAGCTCAGCACCGTCGACACGCGCTTCGTGCTGCGCGGCGAGCAGCCGGTGCCGGACCGGTTCCTCGTGGTGAGCGTCGACGACAAGACGTTCGACGAGTTCGGCAAGCGGTGGCCGTTCTCCCGCAACCGGTTCGCCGCCGCGCTGGAGCAGGTCTCGGCCGGCGACCCCGCCGTGATCGTGTACGACATCCAGTTCACCGAGCCGTCGGCGAACGTGCGCGCCGACAACCGCCTGATCGCGGCGTCGCGCGCGGCGGGCAACGTCGTCTTCAGCACGACGGAGACCGGCGACCGCGGCGAGTCCAACGTGTTCGGCGGCGGCGAGGCGCTCGCCTACGCCCGCGCCGAGTCCGGCAACGGCCTGTTCCCCGAGGACACCGGCGGCGTCTTCCGGCGCCTGCCGCCGCAGATCAACGGCCTCGACACGCTCGCCGTCGCCGCCGTCAAGCGGCTGGGCCGGCCGATCCCGTTCGACCGCATGGGCGGCGACGGCATGTGGATCGACTTCCTCGGCCCGCCGCGCCACCTGCGCCGCGTGTCGTTCTCCGACGTCGCCCAGGGCGAGGTCCCGCGCGCCGCGTTCGCCGGCAAGATCGTGGTGATCGGCGCGACCGCGCCCGTGCTCCAGGACACCCATCCCGTCTCCTGGCCCGGCAACACGATGGCGGGCCCCGAGATCCACGCCACCGCGATCGACACGCTGCTGCGCGGCGCGCCCCTGCGCGCCACCGGCGAGGGCGACAACCTCGCCATCGCGCTGGCGCTCGCGCTGCTGGCGCCGCTCCTCGCCCTGTTCCTGCGCCCGTGGTGGGGGATCGTCATCGCGCTCGCCGCGGGCGTCGCCTACGCGCTGTGCGCGCAGCTGCTGTTCGGCGCCGGCTGGATCCTTCCCGTGGTCGCCCCGCTCGCCGGGCTCGGCATCGGCTTCGTCGGGACGCTGCTCGTCCACTGGCTGACCGCCGCGTTCGAGCGCGCCCGCACGCGCGACGTGTTCTCCCGCTTCGTGCCCGACGCGGTCGTCGACCAGGTGCTGACGCGGGCGACCGAGGAGGGCGACCCGCGCCTCGGCGGCGAGCGCATGGACGCGACGGTGCTGTTCAGCGACCTGCGCGGCTTCACCTCGTTCGCGGAGGCCCGCGACCCGGAGCAGGTGATCGAGGTGCTCAACCGCTACCTGACCGGGATGAGCGACGCGATCCTCGACCACGGCGGCACCCTCGTCGCCTACATGGGCGACGGGATCATGGCCGTGTTCGGCGCGCCCGTGGCGTCGGCCGACCACGCCGACCGGGCGCTCGACGCCGCCCGCGCGATGCTCCAGCGGCTCGAGGCGTTCAACGCCTGGATCCGGGAGCGCGGCCACGGCGACGGCTTCAAGATGGGCATCGGGCTGCACTCGGGACCGGTGATGTCGGGCAACGTCGGCTCGGCGCGGCGGCTCGAGTACGCGGCGATCGGCGACACCACGAACACCGCGGCCCGGCTGGAGGGCATGACCAAGGGCACGCCGTACCAGCTGTTCGTCGGCGAGCCGACGCGCGACCGGCTGCGACACGCGCCGGAGGAGCTCGAGTTCGTCTCCGAGCTGGAGGTCCGCGGGCGCGAGCACGGCATCCGCGTCTGGGGCCTGCGCGAGTCGCCCGCCCCGGCGGCCCTACACTCGCCGCCTGCATGAGGCGCCTCCCGCTCCTGCTCGCCACGCTGCTGGTCCTGGCCGCCGCCCCCGCGCAGGCCGCCGAGCGGCGCGTCCCGCCGGGCTGGCTCGGCGTCGTCGCCGACGGGCCCCTGACCGCGACCCACGCCGGCGAGTACGACGCCATGGTGGGCGCGGGCGTCGAGTCGGTGCGGACCGCGGTGCGCTGGTACGAGCTGCAGCCCTACGGCAGCGCCGCCGAGGTGCCGCCGGCGGACTCCCCGCGGTTCCGCGACGTGGGCGGGATCCCGACCGACTTCACGGCGCTCGACACGCTGATCGCGGGCGCCGCGGCGCGCGGCCTGCCGGTCCTGCCGGTCGTGCAGGCGACGCCGGGATGGGCCGCGAGCACCCCGGGCGACATCACGTCCCCGCCCGCCGATCCCGCCACCTTCGGGCGGTTCGTGGCGGCGCTCGCCGGCCGCTACGGTCCGCAGGGGTCGCTGTGGGCGGAGCGTCCCGACCTGCCGCGGGTGCCCGTGCGGGCGTGGCAGATCTGGAACGAGCCGAACCTCACGCGGTACTGGTCTGCGCAGCCGTTCGCCCGCCCCTACGTGCGGCTGCTGAAGGCCGCCGACGCCGCGCTGGCGGCGGCCGACCCGGGCGCCGAGGTCGTGCTTGCCGGCCTGCCGAACGTGAGCTGGACGGCGCTGCGCAGGATCTACGAGGCCGGGGGCCGCGGGCACTTCGACGCGGTCGCGCTGCACCCCTACACGCGCCGGCCCGCGGACGTCGTGCGGCTCGTCCGCTACGCGCGGCGGGAGATGCGGCGCGCCGGCGACGGGCGCACGCCGATCTGGCTCACCGAGCTGTCGTGGCCGGCGGCGAAGGGCAAGGTCCCGCGCCCGTCCGGCTTCGAGACGACCGACCGCGGGCAGGCCGCCAAGCTGCGCACCGCCCTGCGGCTGCTCGTGCGCGAGCGCAGGGCGCTGCGCATCGGCAAGGTGCTCTGGTACACATGGCTCTCGGACGAGATCGGGCCGAGCTCGTTCGCCTGGTCGGGCCTGCGGCGCCTGCGCGGGGACACGCCGGTCTCGGCGCCCGCCCTGGCGGTCTTCCGCAGGGCCGCGCGCCGGCTCGAGGGCTGCCGCAAGGGCGCCGACGCCCGCCGCTGCGCCACGCGTTAGGCGTGCTTCTGGACGATGGCGTCGACCGCGGCCGCGGTGGCGTTCCACGTGAAGCGCTGCGCCCGGGCCAGCCCGGCGGCGCGCAGCCGCGCGCGCTCGGCGCCGTCGCCCAGCAGCGCGACGAGCGCGTCGCGCAGCTCCTCGCCCTCGGGGGCCACGAGCCGCGCCGCGCCGCCGCACGTCTCCGGGAGCGCGGCGACGTCGGCGGCCACGACCGGCGTCCCGGCGGCCATCGCCTCCAGCACCGGCAGGCCGAAGCCCTCGTAGACCGACGGCAGCGCGAACGCCTCAGCGCCCGCGTAGAGCCCCGGCAGGAGCGGGTCGGGCACGTGGCCGAGCAGCCGCAGGGCGTCCAGCCCGGCCTCGGCCGCGAACTGGGGCCGGTGCCCGCCGGCGACGGCGACGTCGATCCCCTCGCGGGCGAGCGCCTCGGCGGCCGGGACGAGCGCCGCCAGGTTCTTGCGGGCCGTGTGGGAGGCGACGCACAGGACGTAGGGCCGCACGAGGCCCAGCGCCGCACGCGCGCGCTCGGCGTCCGCCGCCGGGGAGAAGGCGGGGTCCACCCCGCCCGGCACGACGCTGACGCGCTCGGGCGCGAGCCCGGCCAGCTCGGTCAGCTCACGGCGCGAGAACGCCGAGACGGTGATGACGTGCCTGGCGCGGCGCGCGATCAGCGGCAGGAGCCGCCGCTGCAGCCCGGCGTAGCCGCGGGAGTACCAGCCGGGATGGCGCAGCGGCGCGGCGTCGTGGAGGACGACCACGCTGCGCGGGTACGCCACCGGCGCGAGGTTGGCGGGGCACAGCAGGACCGCCATCCGCGCCGCGCGGACCGGCAGCACCGTCTGCTCCCACGCGTGCCCGGCGCGGTGCACGAGCGCGCCGGGCGGGCGCAGCACGACGTAGCCGCCCGGCCGGAGGGCGGGCAGCCGGGCCGTCAGCTCCCGCGCCCACCGCTCGACGCCGCCCAGCTCGGGCCGCACGGCGGCCCGCGCGTCGATCCCGCACACGGCCCGGTCGCTCACGGGCCGCATGATGGCCGACTCGCCCGATGGTCATGGCCGCCCGGCACGCGGTGCTGTTTCATGAAGGGATGCACGATCGCCGGAACCGCGCGTGAGGCGGCGCCTGCTGCGGCGCCCCGCCGCGCCCGAGACGGCCACCCGCACGCTCGCGACACGACCGGGCAGCCGCGTCGAGCTGCGCGACCTCGTGCTCTCCGACCGGGAGGCGTTCCTGGAGATGGTGCGCGAGAGCCGGGACCTGCATCGGCCATGGACCTATCCGCCGGAGCGCGCCGACCAGTTCGACGACCTCGTCTCGCGCACCGTCCGCGACGACTTCGCCTGCCTCGCCGCGGTGCTCGCCGCCGACGGGGACCTCGTCGGCATCTTCACCGTGTCGCAGATCGTCCGCGGCTACTTCCAGTCCGCCTACCTCGGCTACTACGCGAACGCGCGCCATGCCGGTCGGGGGCTCATGTCCGAGTCGATGCAGCTCGTCCTCGACCATGCCTTCGGGCCGCTGTCGCTGCACCGGCTGGAGGCCAACATCCAGCCCGGCAACGCGCCCTCGATCGCGCTCGCCCGCGGGGCCGGCTTCCGGCTCGAGGGCTACTCGCCGCGCTACCTGCTGATCGGCGGGCGCTGGCGCGACCACGAGCGCTACGCGATCACCGCCGACGAGCACGCCCAGAACCGGGCGGCAGACTAGAACAGGCCGAGCTGTGCCGGGTGCGGCTCGGGTTCGGGCTCGCCGGCCGCGTCGGCTGCGACCTCGGGCTCGGGCACGGCGAGCACGACCGGCTCGGGCTCCGGCTGCTCGGGCGCGGGCTGGGCGAGCAGCTCGGGGATGCGCGCGAAGTCCGTCCGCAGGATCTCCAGCATCGACGGCGTGTAGAGCGCCGCCGCCGGGTGGTAGAGCGGGTACAGGCGCACGTTGCGCGGCCCGATCCGGCGCAGCTCCTCACGCCCGTGCAGGCGCGTGATGCCCGTCCCCGGGTCGGCGCGCAGCAGCTTCGTGGCGAAGTTCCCCAGCGTGCACACCACGCGCGGCTCGATCAGCTCGAGCTGCCGGAACAGGTAGTCCTGGCAGGCGTCGATCTCGCCCGGCAGCGGGTCACGGTTGCCGGGGGGCCGGCAGTTGTGCACGACGCCGCCCGCGGTGACGAAGTTGTGGGTCTCGTCTACGTCGAGGCAGAAGAACGTGCGGTCCGCACCCATCCGGTCCGTCACGTCCTCGATCTCGACGTCGTCGTACACGACCTGGGGGGAGCCCGGTTTCGCCAGCGACGGCTCGAACGCGATCTCCGACGCCACCTCCGGGACCAGCTTGTATCGCATGGCGTCCGGGACGAACGGCGCGATGAGCCGCGACAGAGCGAGCGTCGTCTGCACGTCGAAGTAGATGCGACCGCGGGCAGCCTTTGCCGGCAGTCCCAGCCGCATCAGACCTCGGAGCAGGACCTGCCGGTCAGCATCCGAGAAGCCGTTCGTCGCGATCTCGGCGAGCGGGCGCCGCCCATCCCGGATCCGGCAGCAGCCGTCGTCCATGAACCAAAAGGCCAGCATCCGCGGATTGAGCTCTTCGGCGATCCACTCGGGAACGCACTTCGTCGGACGGTAGAACTCAGCTCGAAGGACGCGCAGCGCCCGATGTGCGCGGGTCCGAACATGCACCACGGGGTAGAGACGACCGCTCCCTGCGACTGCTGCGACCTCCCGTCCCTCGATGGCTGGACCGAACTCGGCCAGCAGCTGGGCCTTGTGCTCCGCATACTCGACCTGATGCATCGAGTGCGAGTACGTGAGGTGGCTCGATGCGGCCTGCAGCGTCCCGTCGCCGAGCAGGCTCCCGCACACGACGTCGCGCGCCAGGGCACTCACCCCCTGACCGGTCGCGATGCGGTCCCGGGCGGTCAGCTCCTGAGCCGGCACGTACCCCCGCTCGGTGAGCACGGGATGGTCGCCCGTCAGCTCGATGCTCACCTTCCCCGCGCCCGCATGCTTGGCGTTGCGGTGGCTGAGCCGGAACACGCGGCGCTCACCGAGCGGAGAGGCGTGCCAGCCGATGACTTGCCTCGGCACGACCTGCCCGGTGTCGTCAACCGACATCACCGTGCCGGCATAGCCTGTTCGGACGAGCCGGCCGATCCGCTCCCACGACCCGTCGCCGAGCTGCACCTTCGCGTTGTATCTCAGACACTTCAGGACGTTGCAGATGAAGACGTCCCCGCGGGCGAGGCCGATCTCGCCCAGGAGCGTCTCCAGCAGCCTCCCGGCCTGCCCGACGAACGGCAGGCCCTGCTTGTCCTCGTTGGCGCCCGGGGCCTCGCCCACGAACATGAGATCGGCGTCGGCGTTCCCGGCCCCGAACACCACGGAGTGGCGCGTGGAGGCGAGCTGCGGGCACTTCGTGCACCCCTGCGCCTGCTGCCAGACGGCCTTCAGTTCCTCGCGCCGCGTCGCTGCGGAAGCCACGCCGTCACCATAACCCGGCGTGCGGCGACAGCAACCGGGGACGCCGCTGTTTCCGGACTTGCGGCGCGGCGCCGCCGGCCCAGCGCCTGTGGGATGCTGGTCGCGTGACCTTGGAGGACCTCGTCCGGTTGCGCCAGGCCCGTGACCGGATGGACCGCGACTACGCCCAGCCGCTCGACGTCCCGGCGCTCGCGCGCACCGCCCTGATGTCGCCGGGCCATTTCTCCCGCAGCTTTCGCGCCGCCTTCGGGGAGACGCCGTACAGCTACCTGATGACGCGCCGGATCGAGCGGGCGAAGGCGCTGCTGCGGCGCGGTGACCTGACCGTGACGGAGGTCTGCTTCGAGGTCGGATGCGCGTCGCTGGGGTCGTTCAGCTCGCGGTTCACCGAGCTGGTCGGCGAGAGCCCGAGCGCCTACCGCGCCCGCCGCCACGACGAGGGCGCCGCCATCCCGGCATGCGTCGCCAAGATCCACACGCGACCGGTCAGGAACGGAGAAGCGAACCGTGCTTCCCGGCCCATATCGTGACCGCATGGACATCAAGCTCTCAACGTGCTTCATCGCCGTCGACGACCATGACAAGGCGCTCGCCTTCTATCAGGACGTGCTCGGCCTCGAGGTGCGCAACGACGTCCGGTTCGAGGGGATGCGCTGGGTGACCGTGGGGTCGCCGGCGCAGCCCGACGTGGAGATCGTGCTCGAACCGCCGCTCGCGGACCCGAACGCCTCGGCCGGCGACAAGGAGGCCATGGCGGAGCTGCTGGCGAAGGGCATGCTGCGCGGCGTCATCTTCACGAGCGACGACTGCGACGCCACCTTCGAGCGCATCCGCGCCGCGGGCGCCGAGGTGCTGCAGGAGCCGATCGACCAGCCGTACGGCGTGCGCGACTGCGCGTTCCGCGATCCCTCCGGCAACATGCTGCGCTTCAACCAGGCTCGCCGGGGGTGAGCCGCCCGGCGTACTAGACTCCGCGGAGAACCAGCCGGTATCTCATGCGAGAACTGGACCGGATCCCCACACCACTCCATTCGTGCGCGATCGTCGGCGCGGGACGGCTCGGAACCGCCCTCGCCGCCGCCCTCGGCGCGGCAGGCCTCGAGATCGACGGCCCGCTCGGCCGTGGAGCGAGCCCGCGGGGCGCCGACGCGGTGCTCCTGTGCGTGCCGGACGGTGAGATCGCGGCCGCGGCGGCCGCCGTCCCCCGGGGCGCGCCGGTCGGGCACTGCTCGGGGGCCACGGGCCTCGACGTGCTCGCCGGCCACGAGGCGTTCGGCCTCCATCCGCTCATGACCGTCCCCGCCGGCGGCGCGGCCGTCTTCGCCGGCGCGGGCGCCGCGATCGCCGGCAGCACGCCGCGCGCGCTCGCCGTCGCGCAGGCGCTCGCCGGCCGCCTCGGGATGCGGGCCACCACGGTGGCCGACGCCGACCGCGCGGCCTACCACGCGGCCGCCTCGATCGCCTCCAACTTCCTCGTCACGCTCGAGGGCGCGGCGGAGCGCCTCGCCGCCTCCGCCGGCGTGGATCGCGCGCTGCTGGCGCCGCTCGTGCGCGCGGCCGTCGACAACTGGGCGCGGCTGGGCGCCGAGGCGGCGCTGACGGGCCCGATCGCCCGCGGGGACGAGGCGACCGTCGCGCGCCAGCGCGCGGCCGTCGAGGAGCGCGCCCCCGACCTGCTGGCGCTCTACGACGCGCTGGCGGACGCCACGCGCGCGCTGGCCTCCGCCGGGAGCCCGGCATGAGGACGCTGCGCACGATCGCCGCGGTGCGCGCGCACGTCGCCGCCGCCCGCCGCGCCGGGCGCAGCGTCGGCCTCGTGCCGACCATGGGCGCGTTCCACGCCGGCCACGAGGCGCTGATGGAGGCCGCCCGCGCCGCCTGCGACGAGGTCGTCGTCTCGCTCTTCGTCAACCCCGCCCAGTTCGAGGAGGCCGGCGACCTCGCCGCCTACCCGCGCACCGAGGACGGGGACGCCGCCATCGCCGCCGCGCTCGGCGTCGACGTGCTGTTCGCGCCCCCCGTGTCCGAGATCTACCCCGACGGGTTCGTCACGACGGTGCGCGTGCAGGGCCTGGGCGCCGTGCTGGAGGGCGCCGAGCGCGGCACCGGGCACTTCGACGCCGTCTGCACGGTGGTCGCCAAGCTGTTCAACATCGTCGCCCCCGACGTCGCCTTCTTCGGCCAGAAGGACGCCCAGCAGGTCGTCGTGATCCGCCGCATGGTGCGCGATCTCGACGTGCCGGTCCGGATCGAGAGCGTCGCGACCGTGCGCGAGCCCGACGGCCTCGCGCTGTCGTCCCGCAACGCGCGCCTCGGGCCCGAGGACCGCGAGCGGGCGCTCGCCCTGCGCCAGGGCCTGGACGCCGCGTCCGCCGCGGTGACGGACGGCGAGCGCGACCCCGCCGCCGTCGTCCGTGCCGGCCGCGCCGCGATGGCCGAGGCCGGCGTCGCACCCGAGTACTTCTCCGTCGTCGACCCGGACACGCTCGACCCCGTGTCCCGGATCGCCGGCAGGATCCTGGTGGTCGTGGCGGCCCGCGTCGGGCCGGCACGGCTCATCGACAACGTCCTCGTCGACACCGAGCAGGTGGCGACCCATCGCTGATGGGCGCCAACCACGCAAAGGAGCAGCGAATGTCCACCCCGCCCCGTCCCGACCAGCCCGCCGGCGCCGACCAGCGCCGCCCGGTGACCCTCACGAAGCTCGGGGAGATGCGCGCCCTGGGCGAGCCGATCGTGATGGTGACCGCCTACGACCACCCGAGCGCCAGGATCGCCGAGGCCGCGGGCGTCGACGTCGTCCTCGTGGGCGACAGCGCCGCCAACAACGTGCTCGGCTACACCGACACGGTCCCGGTCACCGTCGACGAGCTGATCATGCTCACCGCGGCCGTGCGCCGCGGCCTGCGCACGCCGCTGCTCGTCGCCGACCTGCCGTTCGGCTCCTACGAGGCGTCCGACGAGCAGGCGATCGCCACGGCGCACCGCTTCGTCAAGGAGGCCGGCGCCGACGCCGTCAAGGTCGAGGGCTCCGCCGACCGCGCCCGCGCGATCGTGCGCGCCGGCGTGCCGGTGATGGGCCACGTCGGGCTGACGCCGCAGACCGCGACCGCCCTCGGCGGCTACCGCGCGCAGGGCCGGACGGCCGAGCGCGCCCGGGCCGTGCTGGACGAGGCGCTGGAGCTGCAGGAGGCCGGCTGCTTCTCGATCGTCTTCGAGGCCATCCCCGCGGACGTGACCGACGTGATCATGGACCGGATGGAGATCCCGGTCATCGGGATCGGCGCGGGCGCGAGCACCGACGGCCAGGTCCTGGTGCTGCACGACATGCTCGGGATGCACGGCAACTTCCAGCCCAAGTTCGTGAAGGTCTACGCCGACGTGCGCGGCGAGATGCTGCGCGGGATGCGCGCCTTCACCGAGGAGGTCCGCACGCGGGCGTTCCCCGGACCCGAGCACACCTACGGAATCGCGCCCGAGGAGCTGCACCGGCTCAAGCAGCAGCTGCACGACCGGCAGCGCGCGTAAACAAGTCGTTCACAAGTTCACACGCGGGCCACAATAGGCTCGCGGACCATGGTCCAGCTGTCCAAGCTCTTCGCTCCGAAGGAGCGGGAGTTCTTCGACCTGTTCGAAGAGGCGGGCGCGAACATCGTGCGCGCCGCGGAGCTGCTCGAGCGCCTGGTGCACGAGTGGCCCGACAACAACGAGCTGTCGCGCGACATCGTCGTCTGCGAGCAGGAGGGCGACCGGATCACGCACGACATCATCCAGCGCCTCAACCAGACGTTCGTCACGCCGATCGACCGCGAGGACATCTACGCCCTCGCGTCCGGGCTCGACGACATCGTCGACTGGATCGAGGAGGTCGCGGACTTCTTCGCGCTCTATCGGATCGAGGCGCCGATGAGCCAGGCCCAGCAGCAGGCGAAGATCCTCAGCGCGTCCTGCCGGCAGGTCGCGCAGGCGATCCCGCGGCTGCGCGGGTTCGAGGACATCCACCACTTCACGGTCGAGATCAACCGCTACGAGAACGAGGGCGACCGCGTGGTGCGCGAGGCCCTCGCGTCGCTGTTCCAGGCGGGGATCGACCCCATGCTCGTGATCCGCTGGAAGGACATCTTCGAGCGTCTCGAGGATGCCATCGACGCGACCGAGCGCGTGGCCAACATCCTCGAGGGCATCACGATCAAGAACACCTAGTCGTGAGCTCCGACATCGTCCTCTGGATCGTCGTCGCGACGGCGCTGGCGTTCGACTTCACGAACGGCTTCCACGACACCGCCAACGCGGTCGCGACCTCGATCTCCACGCGTGCGCTGTCGCCGCGCCTCGCCGTCAGCATGGCGGCGATCCTGAACTTCGCCGGCGCGTTCATCTCGCTCGAGGTGGCGGCCACGATCGCCAAGGGGATCGTCAACGCCGACCTCGTGACGCCGCCGATCGTCTTCGCGGGCCTCGTCGGCGCGATCGCCTGGAACCTCGCGACCTGGTACTTCGGCCTGCCCTCGTCGTCCTCGCACGCGCTGATCGGCGGCGTCGTCGGCGCCGCCTTCGTGGCCCAGGGGGCGAACGCCGTGTACGGCGAGGGGCTGATCGACAAGGTCATCGTCCCCGCGCTCGTGGCGCCGCTGCTCGCGTTCACCGTCGGCGGGATCGCGATCCTCGTCGCCTACCGGATCGTCGGCCGCCAGCGGCCGGGCCCGGTCGTGCGCGGGTTCCGGCTGGGGCAGCTCGTCTCGGCGAGCCTGCTCGCGCTCTCGCACGGGACGAACGACGCGCAGAAGACGATGGGCATCATCTTCCTCGCGCTCGTCGCCAACGGGACGCTGTCGCCCGACGCGGACGTCCCGACCTGGGTCGTGATCAGCGCGGCGAGCGCGATCGCGCTGGGCACCTACGTCGGCGGCTGGCGGATCATCCGGACGATGGGCAGCCGGATCATCAAGATGGACCCGGCGCAGGGCTTCGCCGCGCAGGGCGTGGGCGCGACGGTGATCATGGCCGCGTCGCACGTCGGCTTCCCGCTCTCGACGACGCACGTGATCTCCGGCGCGATCATGGGCACCGGCGCGGCCAAGCGGGTCTCGGCGGTGCGCTGGGGCGTGGCGGGCAACATCGTGGTCGCCTGGGTGCTGACGCTGCCCGCCGCGGCGGCCGTCGGCGGCCTCACCTACGCGGTGGTCGCGCTGCTCGGCAGCGAGTCGGTCGGGCCGATCGTCGTCTCGGCCGCGCTGCTCGCGGCGCTCGCGATGGCGCTCGGGAAGCGCCTCGTGGCGGGCCGGACGCTGACGGCGGAGGGCTGATGCTCGTCTTCGCCGTCGACGCGCATCTGCTGTGGCAGGTCGTCTGGGTCTCGGCGCTGGCCGGCGTCGGCATCAGCGCGCTGTTCTCCTTCGTGATCGTGGGCGGCGCCCGGGCGGGCGAGGCCCGCCGCGCCGGCCGCGCAGGAGCGGCCGCGGCCTACGGGATGCTCGCGGTCGCGTGCTTCGCGCTGTTCGCCGTCGGCGTCGCGCTCGGCGTGCAGGCGATGATCACCAAGTGACGTCGGCGCCCGCGGCCTCCTCCGCCGCGAGCTCCAGGGAGCACTCGCGCACGAAGATGCGGTGGCGCTCCTGGATCGTGATCGCCCATTCCGCGAGCTCCAGGGCGGCGGCGTCCCCCGTCCGCTCGCTCAGCTCGCGCACGATCTCCCACTTCCCCAGCTCGCCCGCCTCGGCCATCGTCAGGAACGCGAAGCCCGTCAGCTCGTCGGAGCGGTCGCCGAGGTACTGGCGCATGAGCTCCCGCACGCCGGTGCGCGCCTCGGCGCCCTTCGCCTCGATGTCGCCGCGCTTGGCCGCGACGCGATCGAGCAGGGCGCGCGTACGGCGCTCGGTCTCCGCCTCTTCCTCGCGCATGGTCTCGAGCCGGCGCACGCTGTCGTCGTGCTCGGCCAGCCGGGCGACCTCCCGCGTAGCCTCCTGTGCAGCCTGCGCGAGACCGAGGACCTCGCCCAGCTTCACGTCGAGCGGGGTCAGTTCAGCCATTCCCCGTACCTCCGATGCTGTCGATGTCGGCCCCCCAAGGCCTCCGATACCCGTAGTCGATGGTGTTCAGCACCACCGCCGGGGCTCCTGCCGCGATCGAGAACGGTGGCAGATCGCGCGTCACGACGGAGTTGGCGCCGATCACGCATCGGTCCCCGACCGTGACCCCACTCGTGATCACGACGTTCGCCCCGCACCAGACGTCGCTCCCGATCCGGGTCGGGCCCTTGGTCGTGAACCCCTGCCAGGGGACGGGCCGGTCGGGGTCGTCGAAGCGGTGGTTGCCGTCGGTGATGAAGCAGCCGTTGGCGAACATGCAGTGCGGCCCGATCTCGACCAGCGCGACGGCCGCGACCTGGACGCCGAGGTTGAGGAAGGTGCCGCCGCCGATGCGGATCCGGCCGGGCGCGGGCGCGGTGAGCCAGACGCCCGGCTCGAGGAGCACGTGCTCGCCGAGCTCGAGCCGGCCGTCGCGCAGCATCTCCAGCACGTTGCCGTGCACGGGCCAGCGGGCGAACGAGCGCCGGCGGGCGAACTCGACGTGGATCCGCGCGCGATTCCAGGGCAGCGCGTTGCGCTCGTAGTGGCGCCACTTCTGCGCCCATAGCTTGAGATCGGCGGCCTCCACGCGGCGGGGAACCTATCGCTTGCGCGCGCAAGCACGCCTGCAGGGACACGTAACTGCGCGCCGCGGCGGCAAGGCGGCCTGCAAGGCGCCGTAACGCCGCCTGCGGCCGTGTGCCGCGCAGGAAAGGTGGCTATCGATGAAGACGTACCCGACCGCGGAGGTCCCCCGTGCGCCGATTGATCGCTGCAACCTTTCTCGCCAGCCTCGCCCTCGCCGCCCCGGCGTCGGCCGAGGTCGCGCACGTCGTCCAGCCAGGCGAGACCCTGTGGTCGATCGCCGCGTCGAACAACCTGACCACGCGCACGGTGGCCGCCTACAACGGCCTCTCCGAGGACGCGCAGGTGGTCCTCGGGTCCACGATCCGGGTGCCGAGCACCGTCGAGGGCTACGCGGCCCTGCAGAACGCCGGCCTCGTCGAGGCGACCCCAGCGGCCGCCCCGGCCGCCGCGCCCGCCGTCGCGGCGCCGGCCGCCGCAGCGCCCGCGCCGCAGGGCGGCTACACCGTCCGGCCGGGCGACACCTTGTCCGCCCTCGCCGCCGGCGCGGGCGTCTCGGTGGCCGACATGGCGGCCATGAACGGGCTCGACCCCGCCGGGCTGCTCCTGTCGGGGACCGTGATCAAGCTGCCGACCGGCGCGCCGGCGCCCGCGCGCTCGGCCGAGCCGGCGCCGGCGCCCGTGGTGCCGGTCGCCGATCCGGCGCCGACGGCGGCGCGGCTCGGCGCCGGCGACATCCAGGCCGTCGCCTCGCAGTACGGCGTGTCGCCGTCGCTCGCCGCGGCGATCGCCTGGCAGGAGAGCGGCTTCAACAACGCGATGGTCTCCTCCGCGAACGCCCGCGGCGTCATGCAGGTGATGCCCGGGACCTGGGACTACGTGCAGCAGAACCTCGCGCAGCGGCAGCTCGATCCGAACTCGGCGACCGACAACGTGCACGCCGGGGTGATCTACCTCAAGCAGCTGCTCAACCAGACGGGCGGCGACGAGAACACCGCGATCGCGGGCTACTACCAGGGCCTGCGCTCCGTCGAGCACCGCGGCCTGTTCGACGACACCCAGCGCTACGTCGAGAACGTGCAGGCGCTGCGCTCGCGCTTCGGGGGCTAGCGGGACGCGGCGGGCGGCGCGCGCCGCCCGCCGCAGCGCCGACACGCGGTCCAGGTGGCCTCGACCACGGGCATGAAATTCGCGCGGGGCGCGGGCGCGGGCCCTACCTTCACGCCATGAGCCGCCCACGCCAGATCGTCGCCTTCGGAGGCGGCGGGTTCTCGATGGAGTCCGGGAACCCGCTCCTCGACGACTACGTGCTCGGGCTGGCCGCGGCAGCGGGCCGCGACCGGCCGAAGGTCTGCTTCCTGCCGACCGCCTCCGGGGACGCGGACCACTACATCGTCCGCTTCTACCGCCACTTCCCGGCGAGCCGCTGCGAGTCCTCGCACGTGTCGCTGTTCCGGCGCGACTGCGGGACCGACGACGTGCGCGCCCACCTGCTCGACCAGGACCTCGTCTACGTCGGGGGCGGCAGCGTCGTCTGCCTCATGGGGGTGCTGCGCGCGCACGGCCTCGACGTCGCGCTGCGGGAGGCGTGGGAGACCGGCGTCGTCCTGTGCGGCCTGAGCGCCGGGTCGCTCTGCTGGTTCGGCGAAGCGATGACGGGCTACCACGGCGCGTCGCGGCCGGTGCAGGGCATCGGGATCATCCCGGCCTCGAACGCGGTCCATTACGACAAGGAGCCGCACCGCCGGCCGGCGTACCACGCCGCGGTCGCGGCCGGGATGCCGGGCGGCTACGCGGCGGAGGACGGCGCCGCGCTGCACTTCGTCGGCGAGGAGCTCGCGCGCGTCGTGTCGTCGCGCCCCGCGTCGCTGGCCTATAGGGTCGACGCCGTGGACGGCGAGGTCGTCGAGCTGCCGCTCAGCGTGGACTACCTGGGCGAGACCGAGGCCGTGGAGCCGGCACTTGCCGCCTGAGCCGCCGGATGGCCGCTGAGCCGGGCGCCCGGCGCGCCGGCCGGGTCCCGACGATCTTCGCCATGGGCGGCGGCGGCTTCACGATGGAGCCGGAGAACCCCGCCCTCGACGACTACGTGCGCAGCCTGGCGCCGGCGCGGGAGCCGAAGATCTGCCTGCTGCCGACCGCGGGCGGCGACTCGGAGGACCAGATCCGCCGCTTCCACATGGCGTTCGACGACCAGCTGTGCGTGCCGACGCACATCTCCCTGTTCCGCCTGGGCTCGCACCCCGTCCCGCTGCGCGACCACCTGCTCGCGCAGGACGTGATCTACGTCGGCGGCGGCTCGATGATCAACCTGCTCGCGCTGTGGCGCGCGCACGGGCTCGACGAGATCCTGCGCGAGGCGTGGCAGGCGGGGATCGTCCTCGCCGGGCTCAGCGCGGGGTCGATGTGCTGGTTCGAGTGGGGCGTGACGACGTCGATCGGCCGGCCGACGCTCGCCCGCGGGCTCGGCTTCCTGCCCGGCGCCAACTCGGTCCACTACGACGGCGAGCCCGAGCGGCGTCCGGTCTTCCTCGCGGCGGTCGCCGCGGGCGACGTCCCGGGCGGCTGGGGCGTCGACGACGGCGCCGGCCTGCTGTTCCGCGGCACCCGGCTGGCCGAGGCCGTCGCCTCGCGCCCCGGCGCCCGCGCCCACCGCGTCCACGCCGTCGACGGCGCGGCGGTCGAGGAGGCGATCGAGCCGCGCCTGCTCAAGGCCCGGCCGCACGCCGACCCGTCGTCGCCGCTGGCCGTCGACGAGATGCGCGCGCTCCACGCCGCGCGGCGGGGCTGGCGGCGGGACTAGCGTGGCGGCGCGCGCCGCGGTCGTCCGCGCGTCCGCGGTCGTCTGCCCGCGTGATGGCGGGCGCCGGCGCGCGTCGGCGGTCGTCCGCCCGCGTGACGGCGGGCGCTCCGCGCACGTCAACGACGGCATTGAGGGAGGCGGTCCGGTGTGGGCGGCGTCCCCGTGGGTCGGACTGAGGTGAACGGCGAGTTGACCGCACATATGACGGTCAACTCGCCGGCGATCACGGAGCGCACTGTCCCCCGGGCCCGCCTCCTCGATGCCGCAGTTGACGTGCGCCGGCGCCCGCCATCACGCCCGCGGAATCCGCAACCGTCCCGGCCCGCCGATGTCCGACCACGACCCTGCGTCGTTGACGGCGCCGCAACGCCGCGGCTAGCGTCGACCCGACCCGCAAATACGCCCGGAAGGAGCGGACATGCCCAGGCGGAGGACCCTGTCGGTGCTGGCCCTCGCGATCCTCGCCCTCGCGCTCGTGCCGGTGGTCGCGCTCGCCTGGCACGGCGGCGGCGACCGGGCGCTGCGGATCGGCTTCGACCTGCACCTCGCCTCCCCGACGTCGCCGCCGACCGGCACGTTCGTGGCGTCGGGCGCGGTCGACGACTCGGGCACGACCGGCGTCGCCGGGCTGGCGGTCGACCCGATCCCGGGCACGGACCGCGGCCGCCTGTCCGGCACGCAGACGTTCACGGGCGCGCAGGGCACGATCACGACGCGCTTCGAGGGCATCGCCCGGGACATCGACGAGCCCCACGCCGCAGGCGAGGGCCGATTCCGGATCGTCTCCGGGACAGGCGCCTACGCGGGGCTGCGCGGCGGAGGGAGGTTCTTCATCGTCGTCGACTACACGACGCTGCACTTCATCGGGACCGAGGAGGGCCGGCTGCGCTGAGCGCTCAGGCCGGCGTCGCCACGCGCCTGCGCCGCGGCGCGCGCGCCTTCTTCGCCTTGGGCTCGACCAGGTTCACCAGGAACGAGCCCGTCGCGGAGTCCTGGACCGCGGCGACCTCCTCCGGCGTGCCCGCCGCCAGGAGGAAGCCGCCCTCCTCCCCGCCCTCCGGGCCCATGTCCAGCAGCCGGTCGGCGGTCTTGATGACGTCGAGGTTGTGCTCGATGACGACGACCGAGTTGCCCTGGTCGACGAGCCGCTGGAGCACCTCGAGGAGCTTCTCGATGTCGGCGAAGTGCAGGCCCGTCGTCGGCTCGTCGAGGATGTAGAGGGTGCGCCCCGTCGCGACCTTCGCGAGCTCGGAGGCCAGCTTCACGCGCTGCGCCTCACCGCCCGACAGCGTCGTCGCCGGCTGGCCCAGCCGCATGTAGTCGAGCCCGACGTCGTGGAGCGTCTGCAGCCGCCGCCGGATCTTCGGGATGTGCGCGAAGAACTCGAGCGCCTCCTCGATCGGCATCTCGAGCACGTCGGCGATCGTCCTGCCCTTGAAGCGGATGTCGAGCGTCTCGCGGTTGTAGCGCTTGCCGTGGCACTGCTCGCAGGGCACGTAGACGTCCGGCAGGAAGTGCATCTCGATCTTGATCTGCCCGTCGCCGCGGCAGACCTCGCAGCGGCCGCCCTTGACGTTGAACGAGAAGCGGCCCGGCTTGTAGCCGCGCGCCCGCGCCTCCTGCGTCTTGGAGAACAGGTCGCGGATCACGTCGAAGAGCCCGATGTAGGTCGCCGGGTTGGACCGCGGGGTGCGGCCGATCGGCGACTGGTCGACGCTGATGACCTTGTCGAGCTGCTCGAGGCCCTCGATCCGCTTGTGCGCGCCCGGCCGCATCCGTGCGCGGTTGAGCCGGTTCGCGACGGCCTTGTAGAGCACCTCGTTGACGAGCGTCGACTTGCCCGAGCCCGACACCCCGGTGACCGCGGTGAACACGCCGAGCGGCAGCTTGACGTTCACGTTCTTGAGGTTGTGCTGGGACGCGCCGACGATCTCGACGTACCCGCTCGGGCGGCGGCGCTTGGCCGGCACCTCGATCCGCCGCGTGCCCGCCAGGTACTGCCCCGTGAGCGACTCGGCGACCGCCTCGACCTCGGCGGCCGTGCCCTGCGCCACGACGTGCCCGCCGTGCTCGCCCGCCCCCGGCCCGATGTCGATCAGGTGATCGGCCGCGCGCATCGTGCCCTCGTCGTGCTCGACCACGAGCACGGTGTTGCCGAGGTCGCGCAGCCGCTCCAGCGTCGCGATCAGCCGCTCGTTGTCGCGCTGGTGCAGGCCGATCGAGGGCTCGTCGAGGATGTAGAGCACGCCCACGAGCGACGAGCCGATCTGGGTCGCCAGCCGGATGCGCTGCGCCTCGCCGCCCGACAGCGTCGCGGCCGCGCGCGCCATCCCCAGGTACCCGACGCCGACGTTGTCCAGGAAGCGCAGCCGCTCCTCGATCTCGCGCAGGATCAGCCGCGCGATCGCGCGGTCCTGGTCGGACAGCTCGAGCGCCGCGACCCACTCGAGCGAGCGGCGCGCGCTCATCGCCGTGAACTCGTGGATCGCGAGCCCGGCGACCTGCACCGCCCGCGACTCCGGCCGCAGGCGGGCGCCCTTGCACTCCGGGCACGGCCGCATCGTCATGTACTCCTCGATCTTCTCGCGCGACCAGTCGGAGTCGGTCTCCTTGTAGCGGCGCTCGAGGTTGGGGACGATGCCCTCGAAGTTCGTCATGTAGGAGCGCTTGCGCCCCATGCGGTTGCGATAGGTGACGTAGATCCGGTCGCCGTTGGTGCCGTACAGGAACAGGTCCTGCTGGTCCTCGGGCAGGTCCTGCCACGGCGCCTCGAGGTCGATCTCGTAGCGCTCGGCGATCGCCTGCGTGATCTGGTCGTAGTAGGTGGACGCGCCGCTGGCCCACGGCAGGATCGCGCCGTCGTCGATCGACAGCGACGGGTCCGGCACGACGAGCTCCGGGTCGATCTCCATCTGCGACCCGAGGCCGGTGCAGCGCGGGCACGCCCCGTGGGGTGAGTTGAAGGAGAAGATCCGCGGCTCGAGCTCCGGCATCGAGAGCCCGCAGTGCAGGCACGCGAAGCGCTCGGAGTACGTGTGCACGACCGGCTGCTCGCCATCGCGCGGGACCGTCTCGATCTCGAGGATCCCGTCGGCCAGCGCGACCGCCGTCTCGACCGAGTCGGCCAGCCGCTTGCGCGAGTCGGGCTTCAGGACCAGGCGGTCGACCACCACCGAGATGTCGTGCTTGAACTTCTTGTCGAGGACGATGTCCTCCTCGAGCAGGCGGATCTCGCCGTCGACCTTCACACGCGTGAAGCCCTCGGCCCGCAGCTCCTCGAACTGCTTGCCGTACTCGCCCTTGCGCCCGCGCACGATCGGCGCCAGGACCATGAACCGCGTGCCGTCCTCGAGCCCCATGATCTGGTCGATGATCTGCTCGGCCGACTGCGCGGCGATCGGCCGGCCGCAGTTGAAGCAGTGCGGCTTGCCGATCCGCGCCCACAACAGGCGCAGGTAGTCGTAGATCTCCGTGACCGTGCCGACCGTCGAGCGCGGGTTCCGCGAGGTGGTCTTCTGGTCGATCGAGATCGCCGGCGACAGGCCCTCGATCGAGTCCACGTCCGGCTTGTCCATCTGCCCGAGGAACTGCCGCGCGTACGCGCTGAGCGACTCGACATACCGCCGCTGGCCCTCGGCGTAGATCGTGTCGAAGGCGAGCGAGGACTTGCCCGAGCCCGACAACCCGGTGATGACCACCAGCGCGTCGCGCGGCATCGCCACCGTGACGTCCTTGAGGTTGTGCTCCCGCGCGCCGGAGACGACGATCTTGTCCTGCCTGCTCACCATAAGCAGTCTAGGCGAGTCGCGGACGGAACCATCGAACACCTGTTCCCATCCGCCCGCACGTTGCGGTCAGATTCCACTAGGATCGGCGCACTGCCCCTCGGAGGAGCCTGATGATCGGCACGATGCCGGCGGAAGTGGAGGTCCGCGACAGGTCGTCAGCCGGCGCGCGCCGGCGTCATCTGCTGATCGCGCTCGCGGTCGCCGCGGCCGTCCTGGAGCTCCTCGCGCTGCGGCCGGTGCTGCTCGACCGCGACGCGCCGATCGTCTGGCTCGACGTCATCTTCACCCTGATCGGGGGATCGTTCGCCGCCTTCGGGCTCGTCGCCTGGCGGCGCCGGCCCGACAGCCGCAGCGGCGCGCTGATGACGGCGACCGGCTTCCTCTTCTTCGTCCCGCCGGTCCTGAGCCAGATCGACGCCGCGCTCGTCTACACGTTCTGGATCTTCGTCGTCGACTGGTGGATCTTCCCGTTCGTGGCGGTCTGCCTGACGCTGCTCACCCGCGGCCGGCTGGAGACGCGGCTCGACGTCGGCCTCGTCGCCGCCTACGCGCTGCCGCTCGGCGCCCTGCAGCTCGTCTGGCTCCTGTTCGCCGACCTCGACGGGCAGAACCTGCTGCTCGCCTTCCCCGACGAGGACGTCGCGCACACGATCGACCGGCTCCAGCGCGGGACGCTCGTGGCGTGCTGCGCGGCGACGACCGGCGTCATCGGGCTGCGCTGGTGGCGCGCCTCCGCGCCGCGGCGCCGCGCGCTCCTCCCCAGCCTCGCCGGCGCGTTCGGCCTGTCGTGCTTCGCGGCGCTGCTGCTCGACGACCTGATCACCGGCACCCGCTCGCAGCTGCTCCTGTGGCTCGCGGCGGGCTCGCTCATCGCCGTGCCCGCGGCGCTCCTCGCGGGCCTGCTGCGCTCGCGGCTCGCGCGCGGCGGCCTGACGGGGCTCTTCCCGGTGCTCGGCACGCTCCGCGGCGCCGAGCTCGAGACGGCCCTGGGCCGGGCCCTCGGCGACCCGGAGCTGGTCGTCGCGTACTGGCTGCCGGAGTACCGCTCCTACGCCGACGCGGCCGGGCGGCCGGTGACGCTCCCGGAGCCGGGAGAGGACCGCACCGCCGCGCCGGTCGAGCGCGACGGCGAGCGGATCGCCGCGCTCGTGCACGACACCTCGCTCGACGACGACCCCGAGCTGCTCGAGGCGGTGAGCGCCGCCGCGGCGATCGCGATCCGGAACGCCCAGCTGCTGGTCGAGTCGCAAGCGCGGCTCGGCGAGCTGCGGGCATCGCGCGAGCGGATCGTGGCGGCCGGCGACGCCGAGCGCCGGCGGCTCGAGCGCAACCTCCACGACGGCGCCCAGCAGCGGCTCGTGGCCATCGCGCTGCAGCTCCGGCTGCTCCGCAACCGGGTCGGCGACGACCCCGCGGCCCAGGAGCTCGTCGCGGCCGCGAGCGAGGAGCTCACCCAGTCGCTCGACGAGCTGCGCGAGCTGGCGCGCGGCCTGCACCCCGCGGTGCTGGAGCACGGCCTCGCCGCCGCGCTCCAGGGCCTCGCCTCCCGCGCGCCCGTCATCACGACCGTCGCCTACGAGCCGCGCGGCCGGCTGCCGGAGCCCGTCGAGCTCGCCGCCTACTTCGTGGCCAGCGAGGCGCTCACGAACGTCGCCAAGTACGCGCAGGCGACGCACGCGAACGTGCGGGTCTGGCAGCACGACGAGGGCGCCTCGATCGAGATCGCCGACGACGGCGTCGGCGGCGCCGACGACACCCGCGGGTCGGGCCTGCGCGGCCTCGCGGACCGGGTCGAGGCGCTGGACGGACGGCTGCGCGTCACGAGCCCAGCCGGGCACGGCACCACCGTCGTCGCGGAGCTGCCGTGCGCGTCGTGATCGCGGACGACAACCTGCTCGTGCGCAAGGGCATCGCCGCGCTCCTGCAGGAGGCGGGCCTCGATGTCGCGGCGCAGGCCGACGACGGCGACGGGCTGCTGCGCGCGGTGGACGAGCACGGCCCCGACGTGGCGATCGTCGACATCCGCATGCCGCCGACCCACACCGACGAGGGGCTGGTCGCCGCGCAGGAGATCCGCGGGCGCCAGCCGGGGATCGGCATCGTGATCCTCTCCCAGCACGTCGAGTCGGGCGTCGCGGTGCGCGTGCTCGCCGAGCATCCCGAGCGGCTCGGCTACCTGCTCAAGGACCGCGTCACCGACGTCGAGGAGTTCGTCGGCGCCCTGCGGCGCGTCGCCGCCGGCGGCACCGCGCTGGACCCGCTCGTCGTCTCCCGCCTGCTCGCCGCCGAGCACGACGGCCCGCTGCAGTCGCTCACGCCGCGCGAGCGCGAGGTCCTGCAGCTGCTCGCCGAGGGCCGCTCCAACCCGGCGATCGCCGAGCGCCTGGGGATCACCCTGCGCAGCGCCGAGAAGTACGTGTCGAGCATCTTCGTGAAGCTCGGGCTGCCCGACACGGGCGGGGAGCACCGGCGCGTGCTGGCCGTGCTCGAGTTCCTGCGCGGCTGAGACCCGCACCGGCCGACCCCCGGAGCACCGGCCGTCGGACCAGGGAGCACCCGCCGTGCGGCCCCGGAGCACCGGCCTCCCGGACACGGGTGACCGCGATGGCGGGGGGGCCCGCGGATCGCGAGTCTCGCAGCATGACTCCCCACTCCCCACTGCAGTCCATCCTCGTCGAGCCCACCCCCGCCCCGGAGACCGCTCCGGCGGTCGTCAGCGCCCGCGGCGTCGTCCGCCGCTACGGCAGCGGCGACACCGCCGTCGACGCCCTGCGCGGCGTGTCCGTCGACATCACCGCCGGCCGCCTGACCGCGGTCATGGGCCCGTCGGGCTCCGGCAAGTCGACGCTCATGCACATCCTCGCCGGCCTCGACCAGCCCACCGCGGGCGAGGTCACCGTCGCCGGCCAGGACATCACCGGCATGAGCGACTCCGAGCTCACGCTCCTGCGTCGCGATCACATCGGGTTCATCTTCCAGTTCTTCAACCTGCTCCCGATGCTCACGGCCGCCGAGAACATCGCGCTGCCGCTCAAGCTCGCCGGCGGCAAGCCCGATCCCCAGTGGCTCGAGCAGCTCATCCGCACGGTCGGGCTCTCCGACCGCCTCGGCCACCGTCCCTCCGAGCTCTCCGGCGGCCAGCAGCAGCGCGTCGCCGTCGCCCGCGCCCTCGTCTCCCGGCCGAGCGTCATGTTCGCCGACGAGCCGACCGGCAACCTCGACAGCACCACCAGCGGCGAGATCCTCAGCCTGCTGCGCAACTCGGTCGACCAGCTCGGCCAGACCACCGTCATGGTCACCCACGACGCGCACGCCGCGGCGATCGCCGACCGCGTGCTGTTCCTCGCCGACGGCGACATCGTCCGCGACCTCGGCCGCTCCACGGCGCACGAGATCCTCGAGACGCTCGAGCAGGTGAGCGGTCGATGATCGGGGTTGCGCTGAAGGGACTCGCGGGTCGCAAGATCCGCGCGCTGCTCACCGCGTTCGCCATCGTCATCGGCGTCTCGATGGTCAGCGGCACGTTCATCCTCACCGACACGATGCAGAAGTCCTTCAACGGGCTCTTCACCGCGTCCTACGACAAGACCGACGCCGTCATCAGCGGCAAGGAGATCGTCGAAGGCTCCACCAACGGCAGTGGCGTCACCATCCCTGCATCGCTCCTCGACCAGGTCCGGGCGCTGCCCGAGGTCGAGGCCGCCGGCGCCACCATCTCCCCCCAGGAGGTCAACGGCGCCGACATCATCGGCAAGGACGGCAAGGCCGTCGCCAGGGAGAGCATCGGCACGAGCTACGACGCCGAGAACGCCCGCTTCAGCCCGCTCAGCCTCAAGACCGGTGACTGGCCGCAGGGCCAGGACCAGGTCGTCATCGACGCCGGCACGGCCAAGAAGGAGCACTACGCCGTCGGCGACGACGTCGTGATCGCCACCGCCGGCCAGCAGCACACGTACAAGATCACCGGCACCGCGGGCTACGGCGAGGTCGACTCGCTCGGCTTCGGCAGCATCGCGGTCTGGGACCTGAAGACCGCGGCGAAGGTGCTCGACCGCGAGGGCCGCTACGACGTGATCTCGATCGCGGCGAAGTCCGGCACCTCGTCGACCGAGCTGGTCGACGCGGTCAAGCCCCTCGTGGGCGACAAGCTCCAGGTGAAGGACAGCGACAAGCAGGTCGAAGAGGCGTCCGACGAGATGAACGAGAGCATGGGGATGATCCGGATGTTCCTGCTCGGGTTCGCCGGCATCGCCCTCCTCGTGGGCGCGTTCGTCATCTTCAACACGCTGTCGATCACGGTCGCCCAGCGCACGCGGGAGTTCGCCACGCTGCGGACGCTCGGGGCCTCGCGCAAGCAGGTCATGCGCTCGGTCAAGCTGGAAGGCCTCGTGATCGGCCTGGTCGCCTCGGTGATCGGGCTCCTCGCGGGCCTCCTGATCGCCAAGGGCATGATCGCGCTGTTCAGCATGCTGGGCGTGGACCTGCCCGACGCGCCGACGGTGTTCGCCGGCAAGACGGTCATCGTCTCGCTCCTGCTGGGCACGGGCATCACGCTGCTGGCGAGCATCCTGCCCGCCCGTCGCGCGACTCGGGTCCCGCCGATCGCCGCCGTGCGCGAAGGCGCCACCCTGCCCACCACCCGTATGGGCCGTCAGTCCCACCGCCTCGGATACGGCGTGACCCTCGGCTCTGTCGCCGCGGTCTCGCTCGGGATCTTCGGCGGCGCGAGCGGCGCTGCCGTGGCGCTGCTGCTCGGCGTCGGCATCCTCGGGCTGTTCGCGGGCATCGCCCTGCTCGCTCCGCGGATGGTCAAGCCGCTGGCCCGCATCGTGGGCTGGCCCGTCAAGCGCGCCGGCGGCGTCGCCGGCGAGCTCGCCGGCGCCAACGCGGTGCGCAACCCCGGCCGGACCGCCTCGACCGCCGCCGCGCTGATGATCGGGCTCACGCTCATCACCGTCGTGGCCGTGCTCGGCGCGGGCCTGAAGGCCACCACCCAGAACGCGGTCTCGGACCAGCTCCGTGCGGGTCACGTGATCGACGGCAAGCAGGGCCTGGCGTTCCGGGCCTCCGAGGGCGACGCGCTCGCGCAGACCCCCGGCGTCACCGCGGCGTCGCACGTGCGGTCGGACACCGCCATCGTGCAGGGCGTGGAGGGCCAGATCAGCGGCATCGATCCGGCCACCATCGGCCACTTCTACAAGTTCGCGTGGACGTCCGGCTCCTCGGCGGAGGCGCTCGACGCCCTCGGCAAGGACGGCGCCCTCGTGACCGAGAAGTACGCGGAGGCGGAGAAGCTGAAGCTCGGCTCCGAGCTGTCGCTCACCTCGCCCTCGGGCGAGCAGCGCACGCTCGTGATCCGCGGCATCTACGACCCGCCGCAGGCCAAGGAGCTCCTGGGCTCGATCAGCATGACCCAGGCCGGCTTCGACGACGCGTTCGGCGAGCCGAAGAACAGCTACACGTTCCTCGACGCGGACGCGTCCGCGGGCACGGCGATCGAGGCGGCGGCGAAGGACCTCGGCGACGCCTCGTACCACACGGGCGCCGACTACCCGAAGGACGCCACCAAGGAGCTCGACACGATGCTGGCCCTGCTGTACGTGCTGCTGGGCTTCTCGGTCATCGTGAGCCTGTTCGGCATGGTCAACACGATGGTGCTCTCGGTGTTCGAGCGCACGCGTGAGATCGGCATGCTCCGGGCCATCGGCATGACGCGCCGCCAGGCGCGCCGCATGATCCGGCACGAGAGCGTCATCACGGCCCTGATCGGCGCCGCGATGGGCCTGGGCCTCGGCGTGTTGATCTCCGCGCTGGCCACCAAGGCGATGGAGTCTCAGGACGCCGCGTTCGCGCTGCCCGTCCCGATGCTGATCGCGTTCACCCTGGTCGCCGTCCTCGCCGGAATCGGCGCGGCGATCCTCCCCGCACGGCGGGCCTCGCGGCTCAACGTGCTCGACGCCCTCCACTACGAGTAGGGCATCCGATGACCGCGCTCGACACGCGGTCCGCCGTCCCCGCCGCTCCGCCGCTCACGCGGCGGGGCGGCCGGACGCGTGAGACCCTCATCGTCTGGATCGGGCTCGCCCTGATCGCGCTGCACGTGCTCGACGACAGCTTCGTGCAGCCCCAGCCGGGCACCTCGCCCGGCGACCATCTCGTCGGCGGCCTCGTGCCGCTCGCCCTGCTCGGGCTCGCCGCCTGGGCGTACCCCCGCCTCCGCGGCGGCCGGCGCGGGGCGCTGGCGCTCTTCTCCGGCGTGCTCGGCATCGTCGCCGGGATCGAGGCGTTCCACTACACGACCACGACCGGCGCGTCGGGCGACGACTTCACCGGCCTGCTCACCGCTCCCGCCGGGCTCACGCTGCTCGGGCTGGGCGTCGTCACGCTGTGGCGCACCCGCCGGGTCGAGGGCAACCGGGCCTGGCGCTACGCGCGCCGCGGCCTGTTCGGTCTCGCCGGCCTCGTCACGTTCGCGCTCGTGCTCTTCCCGATCGGGCTCGGCTACGTGACCACCCACACCGGGCGCGCCGTCGTGCCGGACAACCACCTCGGCGTCCCCTACGAGGACGTGACGTTCCGGACCAGCGACGGGCTCGAGCTCGAGGGCTGGTACGTGCCGTCGAAGAACGGCGCCGCCGTGATCTCGTTCCCCGGCCGCAGCGGCACGCAGAAGCAGGCGCGCCTGCTCGCCCGGCACGGGTACGGCGTGCTGCTCTTCGACCGCCGCGGCGAGGGCCGGTCCGACGGCGACCCCAACGCCTGGGGCTGGGGCGGGTACCGCGACGTCGACGCGGCGATCCGCTTCCTCGCGGACCGTCCCGACGTCGATCCCGGCCGCATCGCGGGCATCGGCCTCTCCGTCGGCGGCGAGATGATGCTGGAGGCGACCGCCCGCGGCGCCGACCTCGCAGCGGTCGTGTCGGACGGCGCCGGACCGCGCTCCTACGCCGAGGACATGGACGAGGACATGCCGAGCTCCGACAAGCCCACGGCGACGGTGATGAACGCGGTCAAGTCCGCGTCGATCGCCGTCTTCTCCAACACCGCCCCGCCGGACCACCTCAAGGACCTGACGGGCAGGATCGCCCCGACGCCCCTGATGCTGATCGCGGATCCCGACAGCGGGCACGGCGAGGAGCTGAACCGCGACTACTACGCGGCCGCGAAGCAGCCCAAGACGCTGTGGGAGATCCCCGGCGCCGGGCACGTGGGCGGCGTGACGTCGCACGCGGCCGAGTACGAGCGGCGCGTCGTCGGGTTCCTCGACCGGCACCTCGCCCCATGAGGGGCGAGTCGCGCGTCTTCGCCGGCGCGACGGCCCTGCTGCTGCTGCATGCGATGGACGACGCGTTCGTCCATCGCGGTGCGGGCCTCGGGCTCGGGCAGCACGCGCTCGCGGGGGCCATCGCGGCCGCCGCGGGCGTGGGCGCGGTCTTCGCGTTCGAGCGGCTCCGGCCTGGCCTGCGCGCGTTCCTCGCGTTCGCGTTCGGCGGGCTCGCCCTCGTCAACGGCGGGACCCACGTGCTCCACGTGACGTCCCACGGCGCCGCCGGCGGCGACGTGACCGGTGCGCTCGCGGCCGCGGCGGGCGTGGTGCTGCTCGCGCTCGCCGTCGCGATCCCGTGGCGGCACCGCGGCGAGGGCACCTGGCGCAGCCGCCCCGTCGCGATCGTCGGCGGGGTCCTCGCGTCGCTCTTCGTGCTCGGGCCGGTCGCGCTGGGCATCGTCGCGACGCACAAGTGGCGCGAGCCGGTCGGCGAGCCGCCGAGCGCCGCGTACCAGGACGTGCGCTTCCGCGCCTCCGACGGGCTCGAGCTCGCCGGCTGGTACCGCCCGTCGGAGAACGGCGCGGCGGTCCTCGTCGTGCACGGCGGGAGCTCCGACCGCAAGGGCTCGGTCGCCCACGCGTCGATGCTGGCCCGCCACGGCTACGGCGTGCTGCTCTACGACGCCCGCGGGCGCGGCGAGAGCGAGGGCTCCGAGAACAACTACGGCTGGGACTGGGGCAAGGACGTCGCCGGCGCGCTCGCGTTCCTGCACGGGCGCGACGACGTCGATCCCGAGCGGATCGGCGCGGTCGGCCTCTCGACGGGCGCCGACGTCCTGCTCGAGGTCGCCGCCGGGCGCGACGACGTCGCCGCGCTCGTCAGCGACGGCGCGGCCGCGGCGTCGTTCGCGGACTGGGATCGCCTGCGCGGCACGGAGATGGGCACGGTCCCCGGCTGGATGATGTACTCGACCATCCGCGTGCTGTCGGGCGACCCGCCCGGGCCGGCGCTGGAGGACGTGATCGACGACATCGAGGCGCCGACGCTGCTGATCTCGGCCGGCACCGCGGAGGAGCAGCAGTTCAACGAGCTCTACATGCGCGCCCGCGGCGAGGCGCCCGTCGAGCACTGGAGCCTGCCGGGCGCGCAGCACACCCGCGCGATCCGCGAGCGGCCGGCCGACTACGAGCGGCGCGTGGTCAGCTTCCTCGATGCGGAGCTGAGGTGAGCACGCCCGCGTCCGCGAGCTTCTCCCGCAGGTAGCGCAGGAACGGCGCGACCGCGAGCTCCTGGCCCGTCACCCGGTCCAGGAGCTCGGCGGGCTGGAGCTTGCGGCCGTGGGCGTGCACGCGGTCGACGAGCCAGGCGCGCAGCGGCGCGAAGTCGCCGCGCTCGAGCTCGGCATCGACCTCGGGCAGCTCGGCGCGCAGCGTCTCCCACAGCTGCGCGGCCATCAGGTTGCCGAGCGTGTAGGTGGGGAAGTAGCCGAGCAGCCCGGCGCCCCAGTGCACGTCCTGCAGGACGCCCCGGGCGTCGTCGGGCACGTCGAGCCCCAGCAGCCGGTGCATGCCCTCGTTCCACGCGTGCGGGAGGTCGTCGACGGCGAGCGAGCCCTCGATCAGGGCGAGCTCGAGCTCGAAGCGCAGGACGATGTGCAGGTTGTACGTCGTCTCGTCGGCCTCGACGCGGATCAGGCTGCGGTGGACGGCGTTGACGCCGCGGTAGAGGTCGTCCACGGTCGTGCCGTCGAGCCCGCCGGGCAGCTGCGCCGCGAGCCGCGGCAGCGCCCAGGCGCAGAACGGGCGGCTCCGGCCGATCAGGTTCTCCCACATGCGGCTCTGCGACTCGTGCACGCCGAGCGACACCGGCGAGCCGAGCGGGCTGCGGCCGAGCCGCGCCGGGATCCCCGCCTCGTAGAGGCCGTGCCCGAACTCGTGCAGGGCGCCGAAGTACGCCCCGCTGAAGTCGTGCAGGTCGTAGCGCGTGGTGATGCGGACGTCGCCGGGCGCGATCCGCTGCGCGAACGGATGCGGCGCGACGTCGAGCCGCCAGCTGTCCGGGTCGAAGCCGACGCCCTCGAGGATGTCCATGACGGCCCGGCGCTGGTCCTCGACCGTGTACGGCCCGCCGAACGGATGGCCGGCCGGCGGCGGCTCGTCGGAGGCGGCCTCCGTCACGAGCGGGACCAGCCCGTCGACCAGCTCGCCCAGCAGCGGGCGCAGGCGCGCGGTCGTCATCGACGGCTCGAAGTCGTCGAGCAGCACGTCGTACGGGTGCTCGAAGCCCTCGAAGCATGCGACGTAGCGGTGGCGCAGCTCGATCTGGAGCGCCAGGGCGTCGCGGAAGCGGCCGAAGTCGGCGGCCGCGCGGGCCTCCTGCCAGGCGGCCTGGCCGAGCGCGGCCGCGCGGCTCGCCTCGGCCGCGAGGCTCGTGGGCACGCGCACGGCCTTCTCGAAGTCGCGGCGCAGCTCGCGCACGAGCCGGACGCCGTCGTCGTCGGGATCCTCCCCGGCCGCCCACGGCTCGAGCCGCTCCAGCAGGCGGCCCAGCTCGGGATCCGTCAGCCGCTCGTGGGTGACGGACTCCAGCGTCGCGGAGTGGTCGCCGCGCGCCGCGGCGCCGCTCGGCGGCATCATCACGTTCTGGTCCCAGAACAGGAGCGCGTGGACCCGCTCGAGGTCGGCGAGGATCGACGCGCGCTCGTGGAGCGCGGCGAGCTCGGGGGGCGCCGCGCTCATCGGCCGGCGCTCGAGTACACGTCGTCGAGGAGCGCGTCGGCGTCGGCGAGCAGGTAGTGCTCGGCGAGGAAGCGGGCGGCCTCGTCGCGCGACGTGCCCTCGAGCGCCATGTTCAGCGCGACGAGGCGGGCGCCGGCCTCGTCGTCGGAGCGCTCCGGCGCCGGCGGCGCGGGCGCAGGCTGGAGCTCGGGCTCGCCGCCGACCGTGCCGACGTCTCGGCTCAGCTCCCCGAGCGAGTCCGCGAGCGTCTCGGCGGTGGCCTTGAGGCCGCCGAGCAGCCGGTCGAGCTCGGCCTGCAGGCGGTCGAGCTTCTGGAGCATGCCCTGGGTCGCGTCCTCGACGCGCTCGACGTGGCCGCGCGCATCGCGGCCCGCCTGCTCGCGCATGGCGGTCGCGCCGGCTTCGGCCGCCTCGAGGATCGCGCGGACCTGCGCGGACGTGCCCGCGGCGAGCGAGGCGTCGCGCGGGCGGGCCGCCGCGGCGGCGCCGAGCGCGTCGAACTCGTCGGCGACGCGGCGCAGGTGCGCGTCGACCGCCGCGGGGTCGTAGCCGCGGCGCGCCGAGGGGAAGTCCGGACGCTCGATCTCGTCGCGTTCCACGCGGCCGAAGGATACGTCACTCCCGGTCGCGCCAGCGCACGGTGCCGGGCGCCACCTCGCGCACGATCGCGTGCGCGACGAAATGCGTCACGCCGCGCTCGCGATCCACGGTGGAGGCGATCTCGATCCGCGCCAGCACCGGCCGCGGGTCGAGCTCGGCGAGGAAGGTGAAGTCGGCGCGGGCCGGCTCGGGCGTGTCCTCCGCCTTGCGGCCGTAGTCGGTCGCGGCCGACGGCTGCGCGCCCCAGCGCGCGCCCTCGTGG
Source organism: uncultured Solirubrobacteraceae bacterium (assembly GCA_963827335.1). Taxonomy (GTDB): domain Bacteria; phylum Actinomycetota; class Thermoleophilia; order Solirubrobacterales; family Solirubrobacteraceae; genus DASQMT01. The sequence continues at coordinate 88,215 of CAWHAP010000009.1, read as the reverse complement.
AGGCTCCGGGTCATCACCTGCAGCGTGTCCTCGACCGGCCGGACGTCGAGCCGGAACAGGCCCGGCGCGAGCAGGAGCATCACGCGCGCGCCATCCTCCACGAGCTTGTGGCACGAGAGCGCGAGGCCGCCGCCGGGCAGGCCGGTCGCGAGCTGGTGGTGGCGCGCGCCGGCCGCCGCCGCGCCGGCGGGATCGAGCAGCGGGTTCACGCGCGCTCCAGCAGCGCGGCCTGCCAGCCGCTGCCGAGCCGCGCCCGCTCGGCGAAGCCGGCCCGCTCGTAGTGCGCGACGACGGCGTCGTGCTCGGACTCGACGAAGCCGGAGACGATCACGTGGATCACCGCGGGCGCGAGGCCCGCCGCGACGTGGGCGTGGATCGGGGGCGGGACGTTCGCGGCGAGCGTCGGCGCCGGCGGCGGCGCGGTCGCGAGCAGGTCGAGCTCCAGCGCCTCGACGGCGGCGCGGTTGCGCTCGGCGTTGCGGCTCGTGGCCGCGACGCTCTGGGGCTCGTGGTCGACGGCGATGACCGGCTCCCAGCCGAGCACGGCCGCGGCGATCGCGAGCGTCCCGGCGCCGCAGCCCAGATCGGCGAAGGGACCGCCCGGCTCGAGGGCGAGGAGGAGCTCGAGGCACATGCGCGTGGTCGGGTGCGCGCCCGTGCCGAACGCGCCGGCCGCGGACTCGATCACGATCTCGGGGAGCGTCCCGTCCCCGGGCGCGTCGTCGGGCGAGCGGATGCGCAGCCGGCCCACCACCTCCCATCCGCGGCCGTGCAGGCGCCGGCGCTCGATCGGGTCGTCGGGGACGTCGCGCTCCTCGAAGTCCGCGGTCGTGGCGGCGGCCGCCAGCGCGGCGCGGTCTGGCAGCTCGTCGGCGTGCTCGTAGAACGAGACCTCGACGTCCCCGTCGGCGAGGACCCGCTCGTGCACGCCGCGCGGCAGGAGCGGCACGAGCGCGTCGATCGCCTCCTCGGCGCGGTCGGGCGGGAGGGTGAAGGCGATGCGGCGCATGGCGTTGGCGAGCGTATCCCGTGCGGGGAGGTCGCGGGGGCGGGCGGGGCGGCGCGCGGGCGCGCGGCGGCCGCCGGCGCGGTGCGGCGGCCGCCGGCGCGGTGCGGCGGCCGCCGGCGCGGTGCGGCGGCCGCCGGCGCGGTGCGGCGGCCGCCGGCGTGATGGTGGGCGCGGGCGAACATCAACTGCGGCTTTGAGGAGGCGGGTCCGGGGGCGGGCTGCGTCGCGCGGCAGCACTCAACGTCGTAGCGCTCGTCGAGCAGCGGGCTCGTACGACGTTGAGGTTGTATAGGACCCCCAACGTCGTACGCGGACCCTGCCGCCCGGTTCGTACGACGTTGGGCTCGCCACCCGCAGACCGGCCCACCCCCTCAATGCCGGCGTTGACGTTCGCCAGGGCCTGCTGCGTCAATACAGGTTGACATTTTGGCGTCGTCAACCTATCTTGACGTCATGACCCAGGCAACGGAGCTGGCCGACGCCACCGCCTCGCGCGACCCGGCCGTCGGGCTCACCGCGGTCGCGTCGCTGCGGCGCCTCCTCGAGTCGCTCGAGGCGCTGCAGGTCGCGAACGCGCGCGAGCGCGGATGGAGCTGGCAGCAGATCGCGGAGGTGCTCGGCGTGAGCAAGCAGGCGGTCCACAAGAAGCACGGCGGGCGCCGGCGGATCGGGAGGAAGAGCTGATGTTCGAGCGGTTCAGCAAGCCGGCACGCGCGGTCGTGGCGGGCGCCCACGAGGAATCGGCCGCGCTGGGCGGCGACCGGATCGCGGCCGAGCACCTGCTCGTGGCGCTCGCCGGCACACACGGCGGGGCGGCCTCGGGCGCGCTCGCCGGGCTCGGCCTCACCGCGGCCGTGCTGCGCGACGACGTGCGGGCGACCGGCGGGCTCGACGCCGACGCGCTCGCCTCGATCGGGATCGACCTCGAGGCCGTCCGGCGCCGCGTGGAGGACCACTTCGGCCCCGGCGCGCTCGGACGCGGGCGCGGCGGTCGCAAGCCGTTCACGCGGGCCGCGAAGAAGGCGCTCGAGCTCTCGCTGCGCGAGGCGCTCGCGCGCGGCGACCGGAGCATCGGCCCGGAGCACATCCTGCTCGGCGTCGTGCGCGACCCGGGCGACGGCGTCGCGGCGCTGCTCCACCGGCGCGGACGCACGCCGGAGGAGATCCGCGGCGCGCTGTCGGCGGCGCTCCGCGACGCCGCCTGACACCGCGACGGCGGCGGGCTCCGGCGCGGCCTCGCCCCGCGGACGGCGGCAGGCACTGCGCGGTCTTGGCGCCGCGGACGGCGCTTCGCGACGCGGCGCTCAGGGCAGCGCGGGCGCGCCCGTCGCGTCGCGCACGACCAGGCCGTCGCGGACCAGCCCGGCGAGCGCGCGCTCGAGCCGCTCCGGCTCGAGGTCGGGCAGCGCCTCGCGCGCGAGCAGTGCGGCGACGACGCGGCCGCGGACGTAGCGGTCGGTCGCTTCGAACCGCGGCCGCGGCGCCCGGGCCGGGACGGGCGCGGGCGGGGCGCCGGCGCTCGCGCACCACGCGGCCACCGGGCAGGCCCCGCAGTCGGCCGCGCGCGCGGTGCACACGGTCGCGCCGAGCTCCATCATCGCCTGGTTCCACTCCGCCGCGCGCCCGGCGGGCAGGAGCGCCCCGGCGCGCGAGGCGAGCGCCCGCGGCGCGTGGCGCGCACCGTCCCAGCGCTCGATCACCCGGCGCGCATTGACGTCGACCGCCGCCCGCTGCTCGTCCCACGCGAAGGCGGCGACGGCCGCCGCCGTGTACGGGCCGACGCCCGGCAGCGCGGTCAGGTCGTCCGGCCAGCCGCCGGCCGCCACCGCCCGGGCGGCCGCCTGCAAGGCGAGCGCGCGGCGGTTGTAGCCGAGCCCGCTCCAGGCCGCGAGGACATCGCGCGCCGGCGCCGCCGCGAGCGCCGCGGGATCGGGGAAGCGGGCGAGGAACGCCTCGTAGTACGGCACGACGCGCGCCGCCTGGGTCTGCTGGAGCATCACCTCGGACACGAGCAGCGCGTACGGGTCGCGGGTGGCGCGCCACGGCAGCGGGCGGCGCACGCGGCGGTACCAGCGCAGCAGGGCGGCGGCGCGCGCGCTCACGACTCCGGCACGCGCAGCTCTGCCTTGGCGACGAAGTGGACCGCGGCCGCGTCGCGGTCCGTGAAGGAGATGACGTGCAGCCACGCGGTCAGCGGGCCGTCGGGCAGGTCGAACAGCGCGTGCAGCTCGAGCGGCTGGACGCCGCCGGCGTCGCGGTAGCCGTCCCAGGTCGACTGGTCGGCGCGCCAGTGCACGGGATGCCCGGACAGCGGGCGCGTGAGCACGCCCAGCGTCTCCTCCTGCGGCGTCAGGTCGAGCCGGAAGAGGCCGGGTGCGAGCAGGATCGGCGCGCGCACGTTGAACTCCACCAGGCGCGACGCGGAGAGCAGGAGCCCGCCGCCGGGCAGCGCGCAGGCGAGCTGCCCGAGCGCGGCGCCCGCCGCGGCGGCACGGTCCGGGTCCAGGAGGTCCTCACGCATCGGCGCGCTCCAGCCGGGCCGCCGCCCAGCCGTCCTCCTCACGCTGGGCGGCGACGTGCCAGCCGGCCTCCGCGTAGGCCGCGACGACCCGCTCGTGCTCGCCCGTGATGAAGCCCGACACGATCACGTGACGGACGGCGTGCGACGCGGCCGTCGCGCCCGCCGCGCGCTCGTGGACCGGCGGGGGCGCGTTCACGAGGAGCAGCGTGGCGAGCGGGACGGGGTCGGCCTCGAGGTCGGCGACGCCCCAGTCGACGTCGGCGTCGTTGCGGGCGCCGTTGGCGCGCGCGACCTCGACCGCGTCCGCCATCCGGTCGACGCCGGCCACGGGCGCCCAGCCCAGGCGCGCCGCGGCGAGCGCGAGGGTGCCCAGGCCGCAGCCGAGATCGGCCGCGCCGCCATCGGGCGCGAGGTCGAGCAGCAGCTCGAGGCACATCCGCGTCGTGGCGTGCGAGCCCGAGCCGAACCCGTGGCTGCCCCGCTCCAGCACGAGGTCGAGCACCCCGGGAGCGGCCGGCGGGTCCCAGGGCGAGCGGATCAGCACGCGGCCGCCGACGAGGAACGCCCCGCCGCCGAAGCGGGCGCGCCGGGCGCGCCAGTCGGCGGGGACCTCCTCCTCGCGCCAGTCGTCGAGCGCGCGCCCGGCCGCCGCCTCCAGCGCCGCGCGCGCGGGCAGGGCGACGGCCGTCGCCGAGACGAGCACCGCGTCGCCGTCCTGCTCCTCGCGGATGCCGGACGGCAGCAGCGGCAAGAGCGCGTCGAGGAGCTCCTCCTTGTCGGCGGCGGGCAGGCGGAAGGCGACGCGCCGCACCGGCTCGGCGTCAGACGACGCTGGCGAGCAGGATCGCCAGGACGATCGCGATGGCGACGAGGGTCACCAGCACGAGGATGCGGACCGCCCAGCGCGCGGGCGCGGACGGCGCGCGGCGCGTGCGGGAGAGGCGGCGCGGCCGGCCGGAGTCGACCGGGGTGAGCAGCGGCTTGGGCTCCGGCGCCGGCCCGGCGGCGGACTGGCCGAGGCGCTTGAGCGGGCGCGACGGGATCCCCTCGCCCGGGACCCGCGCGGCGGCGGTTGGCGGCACGCCCCCCTCGGACGATCCCGCGCGGGCACCGGCGGCCAGCGCGACGGTCGGGTCGGCTTCCGAAGCGGAGTCGTCCGGCGCGGTTGCGTCGCGACCCGTCGCGGGGGCACCGAACTCGGCGGGCACGGTGGCGTCGTGGCTCGCCGCGGGCGCATCGGACTCGGCGGGCGCGTGGGCGTCCTGGCCCGCCGCCGGCGCAGCCGCCTCGGCGGGGGACGCCGCCGCCACGGGCCGGCGCAGCGGCGCGGGACCGACGTGCGGGGACTCCGTGGGCGGCTCCACGCCGGCGGCGCGCATCGCGCGGTCGCGCTCGCGGCGCGCGCGGTCACGCTGGGCCACGGCGGACTTGCGCTCGGCGTAGGCCGTGTCGCGCTCGCTCTCGGCCTGCTCGGCGCGGGCCGTCTCGGCCTCGGCCAGGCGGAGCGCCTCGTCGCGCGCCGGCAGCGCCCGGGAGAGCTCGTTGCGGGCCGCGTCGCGCTCGGCGGCGGCCTGGTCGCGCTCGCGCTCGACCGCCTCGGACGCCCGCAGCGTCCGGTTGCGCTCGGCGTGGGCGACGTCGCGCTCGCGCGTGACGCGGTCCAGCTCGCTCTGCAGCCGCTCGCGCTCGGCCACCGCCTCGTCGCGCTCGGTCTGCGCGCGCTCGACGTCGCGCAGCGCGGCGTCGCGGCGCGACAGGGCGTCGTCGCGGTCGTTGAGCGCGCGGAGGCGCTCGCGCTCGGCGTCGTCGCGGGCGGTGATCGCCTCGTCGCGCTCGGCGATCGCGGCGGTGATGACGTCGCGCGGCGGCGAGCCGGTCCGGGCCGGCCCGCCCTCGAACAGCTCCGGCGGCTGCGACCAGTCGCGGGCGGGGCCGCGGCGGGCGCGCCGCGCGGCGCGCTCCTCGCGCTCGGTCAGCGGCGGGGGCGCCCCCTCCTCGTGGGCGCGCTCCGCGTGGCCGCCGGCCGCGCGGGCACGCGCCGAGGGCCCGCCGGAGCGCTCTTCCCGCGCGCGGGCGGACGGCCCGCCGCGGCGGGCGCCCGGGTCGTGGCCCGCGGCAGGATCCTCGCCATCGTCGCCGGTGGTCTTGAGCGCGGGCTGGGTGGGCGAGTGCGGGCGCAGCGCGCTGACGCGGCCCTGGGAGCCGGGCTTGCCGCCGGGGGCGGGCAGGTCGACGATCAGGCCGGGGCCGACCTCGAGGACCGCGCCCTCGATCCCGTCGATCCCCTTCGGCCACGCGAACGCCGCGACCCAGGTCTTGCCGTCGTCCGCCGCCCACGGCTTGTGCTCGAGCAGGGCGATGGCGCGACGCCGGGTGCCGCCGTCGAGGTTGACGTTCAGGACCGGGCGGACGAACCGGCGGCCGCGCAGGCCGTACCAGCGGCCCGAGATCTCGATCCGGTCCTCGCGCGTCCGCTCGAAGCGCTCGAGCTCGAAGTCGACCTCGGAGGACGCGGCGCCCGGGACCCTGGTCTGCGTCGCCATGACCCTCCAGGGTACGCCGTTGGCCGGATCGAGCGGCAATTGTGGATGCGGCGGCGTCGTGGGCGCCGGCAGGGGCGATCGGCCGAGCCGTCGCAGGGCGGGTCCTTCGTGGCGAGGACGATCGGTCCTGGCGGTGATCCACGGCGGCGCCGCGCCGCAAGGGCCGCTCGATCCGGCCTAGCTCGGCGCGGTCGCTTCCTGCAATTCGCGTCGCAGCTCGCGGATCTCGTCGCGGAGCTTCGCGGCGTACTCGAACCGCAGCTCCTCGGCGGCCGCGAGCATCTCCTCCTCGAGCTCGACGATCGTCGACTCGAGCTCCGCCGGCGCCATGTCGGTCTCGCGCTGCTTGCGCCGCCGCCGCTTCGTCGGGACCTTCGCGTCGCCCATCAGGAACTCGGTGATGTCGGAGATGCCCTTGACGATCGTCTCCGGCGTGATGCCGTTCGCCTCGTTGTAGGCGACCTGGATCGCGCGCCGGCGGTCGGTCTCGTCGATCGCCTTGGTCATCGCGTCGGTGTGCTTGTCGGCGTACATCAGCACCTTGCCGCCGATGTTGCGCGCCGCGCGGCCGATCGTCTGGATCAGCGAGGTCTCCCCGCGCAGGAAGCCCTCCTTGTCGGCGTCGAGGATCGCGACCAGCGTGACCTCCGGGAGGTCCAGGCCCTCGCGCAGGAGGTTGACGCCGACGAGCACGTCGTACTCCCCCAGGCGCAGCTCGCGGATGATCTGGATCCGCTCGAGCGTGTCGATCTCCGAGTGCAGGTAGCGGACCTTGAAGCCCATCTCGAGCAGGTAGTCGGTCAGGTCCTCGCTCATCTTCTTCGTGAGCGTGGTGACCAGCGTCCGCTCGTCGCGGTCCACGCGCTCGCGGATCTCCCCCATCAGGTCGTCGATCTGGTTGCGCGTGGCGCGCACCTCGACCGCGGGGTCGACGATGCCCGTCGGGCGCACGATCTGCTCGACGACGCGCGCGGAGTGCGTCCGCTCGTACTGACCGGGCGTCGCCGACACGTAGACGAGCTGCGGCGTGATCGTGAGGAACTCCTCGAACGTCTGCGGCCGGTTGTCGAGCGCGCTCGGGAGCCGGAAGCCGTAGTCCACGAGCGTCTGCTTGCGCGAGCGGTCGCCCTCGTGCATGCCGCCGATCTGCGGGACCGTCTGGTGCGACTCGTCGATGAAGCAGACGAAGTCCTCGGGGAAGTAGTCGATCAGGCAGTACGGCCGGGAGCCGGGGGCGCGTGCGTCCAGGATGCGCGAGTAGTTCTCGATCCCCGAGCAGAACCCGACCTCGCGCAGCATCTCCATGTCGTACTGGGTGCGCTGGCGCAGGCGGTGCGACTCGAGCAGCTTGCCCTCGGACTCGAGCACGGCGCAGCGCTCGTTGAGCTCGCGCCCGATCTCGGCCACCGCCTCCTCGAGCCGCCCCTCCTTGACGTTGTAGTGCGTCGCCGGCCAGACGGCGACGTGCTCGAGGTCGTCCTTGATGATCTCGCCCGTCAGCGGGTCGAAGTGCTGCAGCCGCTCGACCTCGTCGCCGAACAGCATCGCCCGGAACGCGGTCTCCTCGTAGGCGGGGAACACCTCCAGCGTGTCGCCGCGCACGCGGAACGTGCCGCGGCCCAGCGCCTGGTCGTTGCGGTTGTACTGGAGCGAGACGAGCTTGCGCAGCAGCTCGTCTCGGTCGACGAAGCCGCCCTTGACGAGCACCTGGCAGTTCGCGTTGTAGGTCTCGGGCGAGCCGAGGCCGAAGATGCACGACACGGACGCGACGATCACCACGTCGCGCCGGGCGAACAGGGACGCCGTGGCGGCGTGGCGGAGCCGGTCGATCTCCTGGTTGATCGCCGAGTCCTTCTCGATGTAGAGGTCGCGCGACGGGACGTACGCCTCGGGCTGGTAGTAGTCGTAGTAGGAGACGAAGTACTCGACCGAGTTGTGCGGGAAGTACGTGCGGAACTCGTTGCAGAGCTGCGCCGCGAGCGTCTTGTTGTGCGCGATGACGAGCGCCGGCCGCTGCAGCCGCTCGATCGTCGCGGCCATGGTCATCGTCTTGCCCGTGCCGGTGGCCCCCAGGAGCGTGACGCCGCGCGCCCCCTCGGTCACCGCCGCGGCGATGCCGTCGATGGCGGCGGGCTGATCCGCCGTGGGCGAGTAGATGGCGTCGAGCTTGAAGGGCGGCATGGACCAAGGGACATTATGGAGACCGCCGGACGGAACCTCCTCAGGCGGCGACGGGACGGGCGGCCGGCGGCCGCTCGGCGCCCGCCGCGAGCGCGTCGGCGAAGCCCGAGCGGGGATGCCGCGCCATCACGTCGAGGACGCGCCGCAGCTGCTCGGGCTCGCGGGCGAGGCGGCGCGACCACTCCGGGTAGCACCAGCCCCGGATCGACGCTGCGGCGCCGACGATCTCGGCGTACCGCTCGTCCGCGTCCGGCAGCGCACGGCGCAGCAGCTCGACGACGAGCTCGCGGGTCGACGCGAAGTCCCGCGCGTCCTCGAGGTCGGCGCCGTGGAACGAGCTGCCGACGGCCGTCACGGCCTCGAGTCGCGCGGCCCGGAGCCCGAGGCCGGTGCCGTCGCACGCGAGCACGTACGCGCGCGAGAGATCCGTCCCGTCGAGGCGCGCCCGCTCCAGGATGCACGACGACAGGTGCGCGTCGCGCAGGTCGGCGCCCTGCACGCCGGCCCCCGTCAGGTCGCAGAGGCGCCAGCCCGCGTGCCGCGCGGCTACGCCGTCCAGCTCGGCCCCGGCCAGGTCGACGCGCTCGAAGCGCGCGCCCTCGAGCCGCGCCCCGGCGAGCCGGGCGCCGCGCAGGTCGCAGCCCGCGAGCCGAGCCCCGCGCAGGTCGATCCCCTCCAGGGACGCCCCGGTCAGGTCGAGCCCGGTGAACTCGCGCCCGCGCAGCCGCGCCCGCGGCCGCCAGACCGCGAGGGCGAGGCCGCGGGCTACCGCTTGATCGGATGGCCCGCGTTCTCGTTCCATTCCTGCTCCCGTCGTGCCCGCTGCTTCGCGACGCCGCCGTACTTCTCGATCCACACGTCGCCGTCCTCGCCGATCGAGGCGGCGACCGACTTGATCTTCTGCTCGACCTTCCAGCCCAGGCCGACGACGACGCCGGTCTTCGCCGCGTTCTCCTCCTTGGTGACCACGTACTTGTACGCGTAGCGCTCGAGCCACTCCTTGAACATGTCGTGGAGGTACTTCGGCTGCGACGCATGCAGCCCCGCGGCGAGCTCGTCGAGCGTCTTGTCCGCCTTCATCACGGTCGCGGGGTTGCCCTCGAAGGCCTTCTCGCCGAGCGCGACGGCCTTGTTGATGCCCTCGAGGTTGGCGATGAAGTTGGTGTACGCCGCGTTCGCCTCCTTCGCGATCGCGGTGTGCACCCGGACGAAGAAGTCCTCGGCGTCGCCCACGAGGGGCGTGAACTTGTTCTCGGCGGCGGCGCCGGCCCCGAGTGCGCGCGTGCTCCGGCCGCCGGGCGTGTCGTAGGTGAAGGCCTTGATCGTCGCCCACTTCTCGGCGATGTCGCCGGGGCTCGGGATCGCGACGCCGGCGGCGCCGCCGGCGGCCGCGAACGCGATCTTGATCAGCACGTCCTGCTCGAGCTTCTCCGCCGCGCCGGCGTCCTCGAGCACGCTCTTGTGCTTCTCGTAGGCCGCCTTGTAGGCCGTGTGCGCCGGCCCGAGCTTCATCTGCACGGCGCTCATCTTCTGCTCGAGCACGCTCTGGGCGATCTGGACGTTGGCGCGCGCGGTGGCGGCGTCCGCCTTGACCAGGAGCGGCACCATGTTCGACTCGGTGGCGCCCTCGGACGCCAGCGTGTACTCGACGGTCATGCGGCCCGCGGTCGTGAACGTCGACGTCCACTCGTACGAGTCGCCCTTCCAGGCAGCGGCCGTCTCCGGCGACTCGCCGCCGGCATCGACCTGCGCCGTGATCAGCGCCTTCTGCTCCGGCGTGAGCGCGCCCAGGTTGGCGCGGACGGTCAGCTTGCCGCCCACGAACATCGACCGCTGACCCTCCGAGTCGCCCGCGCCCGGCATCCCCGGCTCCTTGCCCACCGGCCCCTCGGCCACGGACTCCTCCCAGCCGATCGCGTTCATCGCGTCGGTGACCGCGGCCTGGTCGTCCTTGCCCGCGTCGGCCGCGTCGGCCGCGGGGGCCGCGGACGGCGCGGCGGGCGCGGCCGGCGTCGGGCCGTTCCTGGCGACGCTGAGCGGGACCCGCGCGACCGCGGCCCCGAACGCCGCGTTGCCCATGGCGGCGGCGGACGCGCCGAGCGCGCTCGCCGGGGCGGGCGGCGCGGGCGCCGGCGGCGCGGGGGCGGCTTCGTGCCGTGCGGGGAGCTGAGCGAGGTCCTGGTCCATCCGTGCCCGCCGATCGTCCCAGCCGGCGGCGCCCGCGTCAGTGTCAAGAATGTCTCATTCCGCTCTCACGGCGGGCGCTACCGTCGCCACATGACGCCCCCCACGCTGGAACGCCTCGTCGCCGAGCGCGACGCCGCACGCTTCGTGGGGCGCGCGCCCGAGCTGGCCCTGCTCGCCTCGCTGCTCGCCGACGACCCGCCGTTCCAGGTCGCGCACGTGCACGGTCCGGGCGGGATCGGCAAGAGCGCGCTGCTGCGGGCCTTCGCCCGCCGCGCGACGGACGCGGGGCGCACGGTGCACCGGGTGGACGGCCGCGACCTCATGCCGGTGCCCGGGGCGCTCGAGGCCGCGCTGGCCTGCGCGCGCGGCGCCGCGGCGCCGGTCGTCCTGCTCGACACCTACGAGCGGATGGCCGCCCTCGACCCCTACGTGCGCGACGAGCTGCTCGCGCAGCTGCCCGCCGACGCCGTCGTCGTCATCGCCGGGCGCCGCGCACCCGCCGCGGGCTGGTCGCAGGACGGCTGGGAGGCGATCACGTGCGAGCTGCCGCTGGCCCCGCTCGGCGCGGCGGACGCCGACGCCCTCCTGGCCGGCCACGGCGTCACGGATCGGGCCGCGATGCGCCGGATGGCGGCCTGGGCGGCGGGGTCGCCGCTGGCGCTCTCGATCCTCGCCGGCTCCGCCCGCCGGCCGGGGCGCTTGCACCCCGAGCGCCGCGACGTCGTGGCGACCCTGCTGCGGCGGCTGGTCGACGCGGAGCTCGACGAGCGCCGGCTCGACGTGCTGGCCGTCGCCGCCAACGCGCGCAGCGTGACGCCCGGCCTCCTGCGGGCCACGCTGTCCGGTGGCGACGCCGACGCGGCGTACCGCTGGCTCGCGGAGCGCTCCTACACGGAGCCGCTCGGGGCGGGCGTCGCCCTGCACGACCTGGTCCGGCGCGCGCTGCGGGCGGAGCTGCGCGAGCGCATGCCCCAGCGCGAGGGCGAGCTGCGCCGGCGCCTGGCCGATCACCTCCACCAGCGCGCCGTCGACGGCGAGCCGGGCCTGACGATCGACCTCGCCGGCCTGGCCACGGATCCCGTCATCCGCTCGGGCTACAGCTGGGACGGGGCGCTGCGCCACCGGATCGATCGCGTCCGTCCCGGCGACGCGGAGGCGGTGCGGGAGCGGCTCGAGGCGGCCGGCGCCGGCGCGTGGTGGCCCGCCACCGTGCCGTGGCTCGTGCAGGCGCCCGAGGCGGTCTCGATCGCCCGCGACCTCGAGGACCGCCTGTGCGGCTACTCGATCGCGGTCACGCCCGGAGCCGCCCCCGCGCTCGCACACGCCGACCCGGTGCTCGGCCCGTGGCTCGAGCACGCGCGGCGCGCGGGCCACGGCGACGCCGTGCTGTGGCGCGAGGCGTGGGACTTCACCGGCGATCCGCGATCGGGCGTGCAGGCGATGGTGGCGCTGTCGGGCATCCTGCGCGCGCGGCTGCCGAACCCGCGGCACGCCTACCTGCCGATCGATCCGGCGCAGCCGGCGGCGCGCGCCTTCAGCCGCGCGCTCGGCGGGCGCCGGCTGCCCGGGCTCGACGTCGGCGGCGGGAGCGCGACGTGGGAGGCGCACCTCGTGGACTGGGGACCCGGCGGGCTGCTCGGCGCGCAGCGCGACCTCGTCTACCGCGAGCTCGGCCTGCCGGCGCCGGGCGCGCCGTGCGCCCCTGCCGACGTGCGCGCCGCGCTCCGCGCGCTGCACCGGCCCGCCACGCTGGCGACGAGCCCGCTGGCCCGCGGGGCCACGCCGCAGGAGCGCGCGGCGACGCTCCGCGCCCGGCTCGAGGCGGCGATCGAGCACGCCTTCGGCGAGGCGCGCGAGGACCGCGCGCTGCGCGACGTGCTGGTGCGGTCCTACCTCCGCCCCGCCGCGACCCACGAGCTGGCCGCCCACGAGCTGCACCTGAGCCGAGCCACCTATTTCCGGCGCCTCCGCGACGCGACCACGCGCGTCGCCGAGCATCTCGCGCTCGGCTGACCGGCCCCGCGGCGTGTGCGTTTTGGCACGCGCGGATACGGATAGGCGCCGGGGCATGAAGCGGATCGTGGTGGGGGCGAAGGCCGGAGCCGACCAGCCGTGGCTGGCGGACGCCGCGGCCGACCTGGCAGAGGAGATCGGCGCCGACGTGGCGGTGATCAGCTTCGACGGCCTCGACGTGGAGGCGCTCTCGACCGTGCCCCGCTCCGAGCTCGCGAAGGGCGCGGAGGCCGCGGCGCGCGAGGTCGCGGAGCGGATCGCCGCACGGGGCGTCAAGACCACGGGCGAGAACCGGTCGGGACAGATCGTGCGCGGGATCCTCGTGTTCGCCGAGGAGCAGGAGGCCGACCTGATCGTGGTCGGCGCCACCACGCGCGGCCCGGTGGCCCGGCGCGTGCTGGGCAACGTGACCACGCGTCTGATCGAGCGCTCGCGCCGCCCCGTGCTCGTGATCACCCCACCTGCGGCCTGAGGAGGTCCACATGAGCACCGCCACGGACAGCCATGGCGCCTTCTCGACCAAGCCGGTCGACGCGCTGGTCGCCGAGACGGAGGCGAAGGGGCAGTCGCTCAAGCGCTCGGTCGGCCTGCTCGACCTGTCGGCGCTCGGCCTCGGCGCGATCATCGGCACCGGCATCTTCGTCATCCTCGGCGAGGCGATCGGGGACGCCGGCCCGGCCATCGTCCTGTCGTTCGTGCTCGCGGGCGTGACGTGCGCGTTCTCCGCGCTGTCCTACGCCGAGCTGGCCTCGACGATCCCGGTCGCGGGCAGCGCCTACACCTACTCCTACGCGACGATGGGCGAGCTGATCGCCTGGATCATCGGCTGGGACCTGATCCTGGAGTACGGCGTCTCGGTCGCCGCGGTGGCCGTGGGCTGGGGCGGCTACCTCAACGAGCTGCTGGACTCCGCGTTCGGCTTCACGCTGCCCGACTCGATCTCGCAGCCGCCGGGCGAGGGCGGCGTGGTCAACCTGCCGGCGGCGTTCCTCGTGCTGGCCGTCGCCGCGCTGCTGATCGTCGGCTTCCGCGAGAGCGCCCGCGCGAACACCGTGATGGTGGTCATCAAGGTCGGCATCCTGCTCATGTTCATCGTGCTCGGGTTCACGGCGTTCAACGCGGACAACCTGTCGCCGTTCGCGCCGGAGGGGCGGGACGGCGTCGTCACCGCCGCTTCGCTGATCTTCTTCGCCTACATCGGCTTCGACGCGATCTCCACGTCGGGAGAGGAGACGAGGAAACCGCAACGCGACCTCCCGATCGCGATCCTCGGCTCGCTCGCGGTGGCGACGATCCTCTACATCCTCGTCGCGCTCGCCGCGACCGGCGCGCTGCCCTACACGGAGCTCGACGGCTCCGAGGCCCCGCTCGCCGACGCGCTGTCCGACGGCGCCGGCTTCGGCTGGGGCGCCACCGTGCTGTCGATCGGCGCGCTGATCGCCATCACGTCGGTCGTCCTCACCGTGCTCTACGGCCAGACGCGCATCATGTTCGCGATGTCGCGCGACGGGCTCGTGCCGAAGTGGCTCGCGTACGTGAGCCCGAAGACGCGCACGCCCGTCTACACGACCGCGTTCTTCGCGCTGTTCATCGCCGCGCTGGCCGCGGTCGTGCCGCTGGCGGAGATCGCGAAGCTCGTCAACATCGGCACGCTGTTCGCGTTCCTGCTGGTGAACGTCGGCGTGATGGTGCTGCGGCGCACGCGCCCGGACCTGCAGCGCGGCTTCCGGGTGCCGCTGGTCTACGTCTGCGCCCCGATCGGGATCCTGCTCTGCGCCTACCTGATGGCGGACCTGCCCGCGACGACGTGGGAGCGGTTCGGCATCTGGCTCGCCATCGGGCTGGTCATCTACTTCACCTACGGCCGCCGGCACTCGCGGCTGCGGCGCGGCGAGGTCGTCAACCCCGAGGCGGAGTTCGACGCGAAGGCGTGAGGCGGGCGGTGTGAGGTGTCGGGGTCGCGGCGCGAGCGGCGGCCCCGGCGCACGTCAACGGCGGGCACTGAGGGGGGCGGGTCCGATGGGTGCGGTCGCGCCCCCAACGTCGCATGTCGTCCGGATCGCCGAGCCGATGCGACGTTGGGGGTGCTATAGGACCCAAACGTCGCACAGCGCCCGGTTCGTCGAGCCGATGCGACGTTGGGGGCACCCCCACCCGGACTCGCCCCCCCTCGATGCCCGCCGTTGACGTGCGCCGGGGCCGCCGCTCGCGCGACACGGCAGGCCGCGGCCCGGGCGCCCGGCGGAGAGCGGACGGCGCGTCCCGCACGCGCCGCCCGCCCGCTCCGCCGCTCCCCCGCGCTAGCCCGCCGTCGTGACGACCAGCGTGTGGCGCTTGCGCGGATCCGCCGCGACCCGCACCTCGAGCCCGCGGTTCGTCTCGCGCTCCTCCCACTCCACCGCGCGCCCGTCGAGCACGACGGAGTCGACCTCGGCGCCGTGCGGCAGCGTGTGGCCGACCTGCAGCGTGCGGAGGCGCACGTCGCCCGTGTCGGTCACGGTCGTGTAGCGCGTCCCGTCGTGCGACGCGTGCACGTCGGCCGACCCGCGGCCGAGCCGGATGTCCGCGCCCGAGACGCTGGGCTGCCCGTCGGGCACCTGCGGCATCACCTCGAGCCGGCCGTGGCCGAGGTCCGGCCGCACGCCGAGCTGCTGGTGCACGACCGCCCAGGCGGTGCCGTAGTGGCCCCAGGCCTGCATGAACATCGAACGGCACGTCCAGCAGCGGTCGATGTTCGGCGGCGTCCCGACCGCCCCGCTCGGCGCGAAGGACGGGAAGATCTCCGGCATCGCGCCCGGCTGCTCGTCGGGCGTGTCGTCCGTGATCGGCTGCGAGAACTGCGTCTCGGCGTTGCCGCCCGTGTAGCGCTCCTGCTGGTCGGCGCCGAGGCGGCCGTAGTTGCCCTCGCCGACCGCCATGACCCCGCTGTTGAGCGAGAAGATGGCGAACTCGCCCGCGCCGGTCGGACCGCCGCCGCAGCCCGTGTGGAACAGGCCGCGGTTGCCGGGACGCTCGCCGCTGTAGCAGCTGCTCTCGCGCGTCGCGAGCGCGGAGGTCCCGTGCTCGAACGAGGCGAGGCCGGGCACGAACTCGCCGTCGACGTACAACTCGGCCTCCATCGGGTCGGCGCCGATCCAGTGCTTCTGGTTCGTCTTCACGTCGCCCGGGTTGTTCAGCGAGTCGGCGTAGGCGCCCTCGGACTCCATCCACCAGGCGTCCTCGAACCGCGCCGCGAGGCCGTCGGCGCGCGCCTCGGCCGCGTCGGCGTTCGCCGTCTGCCCCGCGGACCGCGCCATGTCGGCGTAGTCGTACAGCGCGCGGATGTAGTAGACGGCGTTGTCGAGCTTCTCCTCCCCCATGCCGGGGCGCTCGACGTTGCCGTTGCCCTCGGGCCACCCGTCCTTGTCTGCGTCGAGCTGCGTGCGCACGTACTCGAGGTTGCGCCCCATGAAGTCGAGCATCTCGTCGCGGAAGCGGTCGTTCCCCGTCCAGCGCCAGATCAGCGCCACCGCCGCGGGGAACTTGACGATCTCGTCCGTGTTGAAGAAGTACTTCACGGTGTTCGTGGTCGGATCGGGCTCGCGCAGGTCCTTGCCGTACCAGATGGAGCCGTCCGCGACGACCTCGTGCACGACGACGCCCGACCGGTCGCTGAGCTGGTCGGAGATGTCGCGCAACGCGCGCAGGTGCGCCTGGATCGGCTCGAACTGGCCGAGGGTGACGGAGGCGTGCGCGGTGTACTCGCCGTCCACGCCGAACAGCCACGGGTAGTCCGGGAACCCGGCGCCGACCCACGTCATCTTCCGCAGGGAGCCCTCAGGCGTCCACTCCTTGCCCTCCTTGGTCCAGCGCAGGTCGACGTCGGTCGCCGTCTGCGTGAGGTCGGCGAGGTTCTGCTTGCCCCAGTCGAGCGACTCCTCGAGCACCGGGTCACCCGGCAGGTCGACGCGCGAGTGGCGCGCGAGGGCGCGCCGCGAGGCGAGCTTCTCCGCCACGAGCCGGCCAGGCCGGTGGGTCAGGCGCGCGAACGCCGAGCGCGCCTCGCCGGGGGAGTTCTCCGAGCCCGCGACGGCGATCCACAGCAGCTCGCGGTCGTGCCCGCCGAGCTTCACGCGGTAGCGCAGCTGCCCGCCGCTGCCACGGCCGAACGGGCCGTCGTCGCACTCGCTCGGCATCGGCTCGGGCCGCTCCGCCGTCGGGCACGTGCGCCCGGCGCCGAGGGGGCCGTAGTGACCCGGGCCGGTCTCGCCGCCCGACGCGCGGCGGTCGGAGCCGACGATCGCCGTGTAGGAGTGGTTCCTCGTCTCGCCCGGCAGCCGCCCCGTGTCGCGGAACACGAGCCTGCCGCCCCGGTAGGCCCCGGTGTCTGGCGCGTTGTCGCTCGCGTTCGGCACCGTCCCGCCGAAGCCCCACGGGTACTGCGTCATCAGCTCGGAGTGCGCGTCGACCATCACGGTCACGGTCCGGGCCTGCGCCTCCGGGTTCTTCAGCTCGAGCCCGAGCAGCGCACCGCGCGCGCCGTCCGGCGCCACGTCGATGCGGCGCAGCTCGACGCCCTGGGTCTCCGGCAGGTCGTAGCGCACGTAGCCGCGGCCGCTCGTGAACCTCGTGGCCGCATCGACCCACTCGCCGTCGACCCCGAACGACACGGAGTCGAGCAGCTTGAGCGGCGGCGTGATGATGCCGCCCATCTCCCCCGTCGTGTGCCAGCCGTTCGCGTAGAACCGGCCGTCCTGGAACCCGAGGACCTGCGCGCGGGTGCCTGCCGCCACCTCGCGCCGATCCTCCAGCCGCTGCGTCACGGACAGCTCGTCCGCCGCCTGCGCCGACCCCGTCCCGAGGACGGCGAGCGCCGCCCCCAGCCCGAAGGCACGCGTCAACCTCATAGCCTCTCCCTCCCTACACTAAAGCGCTTAAGCGATGACGGACGAGTACCCGGATATGCCGTCCTCTACCCCACGTCGCCGTCCGACGATCGACGACGTGGCGCGCAGGGCGGGCGTCTCGTCCGCCGCGGTCTCGTTCGCGGTCAACGACCGGCCCGGCGTCAGCGAGGCGACCCGCGCCCGCATCCTCACCGCGGTGGACGAGCTGGGCTGGCGCCCGAGCGCCCACGCCCGGGCGCTCACCGGTGCGCGCGCCCGGGCCGTCGGGCTCGTGCTGGCGCGCGATCCCGCCGACCTGGAGACCGACGCGTTCTTCGTCCGCTTCCTCTCCGGGCTGGAGCGGACCCTGGCGCCGCGCGACCACGCGCTCCTGCTCCAGCTCGTGCCGGCGGCGGATGCCGGCCCGTACGCGCGGCTCGCGGGGTCGGGCCGGGTCGACGGCTTCGTGCTCACCGACGTGGAGCGCGACGACCCGCGGATCGCCGTGCTCGAGGACGCCGGGCTGCCCGCGGTCGTGGCCGGCCATCCCGGCCCCGGCTGCCCGTTCCCGTGGATCGAGACCGAGCACGGACCGGGCATGGCCGCGGCCGCCGCGCACCTCGCCGCGCGCGGGCACGCGCGGATCGCGTTCCTCGGCGGCGCGGCCCGGCTCGACTACGTGGCCGCGCGCAGGGAGCACTGGCACGCGGCGCTCGCCGCCGCCGGGCTCGAGCCCGGCCCGGTCGTCTGCGCGGCGCCGGGCGAGCCGCCGGCCGCCACCGCAGAGCGCGCGCTCGCGACCGGCGCCACGGCCGTGGCCGCGACGAGCGACGTGCTCGCCGTCTCGCTCGTCGCCGCCGCGCGCGCCGCCGGCCTCCGGGTGCCGGAGGATCTCGCCGTCACCGGCTTCGACGACTCCCCGCTCGCCGCGCACGGCGTGCCGCCGCTCACCTCGGTGCGCATCGACTACGCCGAGTTCGGCGCCGCCGCCGCGGACGCGCTGCTGCGCGTGCTCGACGGCGGGAAGCCCGTCCCCGGCCCGCTCTCCCCGCCCGAGCTGGTCGTGCGCGCGTCGAGCTAGACGCCGGCGGGCTCGCGCTGCTCGTCGGGCGCCGGCTGCGGCTCGGACTTGCCGTTGCGGCGCTTGCGCTGCGGCCGGTTGACCTTGACCTCCTGCGCGAGGAAGTAGGAGCCGACGACGAAGACCAGCGCCCCGACCTGCGAGAGCAGCGTCTCCCACGTCGGGAACACGCCGAACCACAGCCCCGCCCAGTAGGGCACGTCGACCGGCGCAGGCGTGATCGGCAGCCAGCCGGTCCCCTGCATCGTGCGCGCCGTCTGGCCGACCATGACGACGAGCACGAACGCGAGCAGCACGCCCGTCGCGATCAGCATCTTCTTGTAGGGCAGCTTGCGCTGCAGCGCGAACGTGAGCACCGCGACGACGAGCGTGAGCCCGAGCCCGAGCCCGGCGCCCTCGAGCACGGTGACCGTGCCCGCGCTGAGCTCGAGCGACTGCAGGAAGAGCACGGTCTCGAAGCCTTCGCGGTAGACGCTCGTGAGGCCGAGCATGGCGAGCCCGAGCACCTGCGCGGAGAAGAAGCCGGCCTTCTCGTCGGCCAGCAGCTCGCGCCGGCGCCGGTGGAAGCGCCCGATCCACTCGCTCCAGTACACGCGGTGGAAGAACCAGTTCATGATCAGCAGGAGCACCGCGATGGCGACGAGCCCCACCACCGCCTCGAGCTTCTCGCCGTACTGCTCGAGCGACTGCAGCAGCGTCTGCGCCAGCACCCAGGTCAGCATCGACACGAGCAGGCCGAGCCCCGCGCCGATCAGCACGGGCCGGCGCATGCGCCGCCGCACGCCGACGAACGACGCGGTGATGGCGGCGAGGATCAGCACCGCCTCCAGGCCCTCGCGGAAGACGATGATCGCCGAGTTCGTGACCACGGTGGCCTTGTTCGCCGAGTCGCCGAGGGTCGCCGCCGCGTCGGCCAGCTTCTGGTCGAGCACGAGCCGCGTGGCATGGACCTCCCGCCGCGGCGCGCGGTCGGCGATCAGCTTGGCCAGGCCCTCCTGGTCGAGCGCGCCGAACC
Source organism: uncultured Solirubrobacteraceae bacterium (assembly GCA_963827335.1). GTDB lineage: Bacteria > Actinomycetota > Thermoleophilia > Solirubrobacterales > Solirubrobacteraceae > DASQMT01. The sequence continues at coordinate 68,800 of CAWHAP010000009.1, read as the reverse complement.
AGATCAGCCCCTCCACGTCCGTGGCGAGCCCGGGCTCGAACGACTTGAGCCGGCGCTCGGGCCCGAACTCGAAGAACGCGTAGGCCTCGAGCCGGGCCTGCTCGGCCTGCCGGTACTGCTGCGCGCCGACCGCGGCCTCCATGCGGTCGAGCGTCAGCGCGATCAGGTCGTAGTCGGACTCGTCGTTGGGCTCCTGCCACTCCTTGGGCATGAGGGCGGCGAGCTGGTCCTCGATCCGGCTGCCGAGCGCCTTGACGTCCTCGGCCGGGCGCACGCCGTCGGTCTTCTCCAGCGCATCGCCGACGATCGCGCCGAGCTCGTCGAGCCCCGCCCTGACGGCCTCCGCCTTCGCGCGGTCGCGGTCGGCGAGCTGGGCCTGGAGGTCGGCGAGCGCGGCGGCGGCGCCGGTGCGGAAGGCGACGGCCTCCTGGATCTCGAAGTCGAGCGTGACCTTGGTCCCGCTCACGCCGCGGTCGTACTCGACGGGCACGAGCGCGAGGAACTTCAGGAGCTGCTGCGCGCGCCGCGCGGACTCCTCCGCGGTCAGCGGCGCGGCGGTGAACCCCTCGAGCCCGTCGGCGACCGCCTGCCGCGCCGAACGGAACCGGGGCACGTCGCCCGTGCGCGCCGCGCGCGCCAGGGCCGCGAACTGCGCGCCGAGCGCGTCGGCGGCCGCCTGCCCGCGGTCCTCGGCGTAGCGCGCCGCCAGGATCGGCCAGTACGCGGCGGCCTGCGCGGCCGCCTCGGCGAGCGGGGTGGCGAGCCCGCGCTCGAGCGCCGCGTCGGCGTCGGCCAGCAGCTCGCGCTGGCGCGCCTGGTAGGCGTCGAGGAGGTCCTTCTGGACCGCCTCCGCGGCCGGGCCGGGGTCCACGCGCCCGCGCTCGAGCCCGCCGACGGCCAGCGTGGCGTCGGCGCCCGGGCGCGTGAGCCGCGTGGCGGTGCGGAACTCGCGCAGGAGGAGCCACGAGCGCGCCGTCGCCGTGTCGCCGGCGCGGACCGCCTCGAGGGTGACGGCCTCGGAGCCGCGGAACAGCGCGCCGCGCAGCGCCCCGCGCGCCGCGGCCAGGGTGCGCCCGTCGCCCGCGCGCACGGCGCGACGCGCGGCACGGAGCGCTGCGCGGGCGCTCGCGCCCGCGTCGGGGGCGGCGGCCGCGATCCGGTCGCGCAGCTCGCCGCGGTAGGCGCCGCGCGCCCTGGCCGCCGCACGCGCCGCCGCCGCCCGGTCGCCGAGGATCAGCTCGGTCTGGGCGTCGAACAGCGCGCGGCGCAGCGACTCCGCGGCCTTCCACGGCGGGACCCCGTCCTGCGCCGCCGCGGGGGCCGCGGCGGCGAGGAGCGCGCAGAGCGCGGTCAGGACGAGGGCGGCCCGGCGCATGCCTGCAGGGTGACTAGTGGTTCGTCGCGTGACCATCGGCTCGAGAGGGCGTGCGGCGGCGCCGACAGGCAAGGACGCAGACCCGCAGGAATCCCTCAGGGATTTCAAGTGGTCGAGGACGCCGTATGTCGGTGATCGACGCGCGGCATCTCGAGTCGATGGTTGCGCGACGGGCCACTAGCTTTCGAGCTGGATGTCGAGCTGCCCGGCCGCCTGGGTGATCTGGCCCGCGATGGCCTCCGCACGGGACTGCGCCTCGCCGCCGAGCGTCTCGGCGTCCTCGGCGGTGAACTTCTTTCCGGCGGCCTCCTCGTCGCGCAGGCGCTCGGCGAACGCCGTGAGCTCCTCGAGGTCCTGCTTCGTCTGCGTCGCCTGCGCGTCGTCGACCGACGCGATCGTCGGCTGCACGCCGGTGTAGACCGTCTGCAGGCCGCCGAGGATGTCGGCGATGTCCTGCAGGCGCGAGGCGGCGACGAACGCCTTCTCGTCCGCCTCGGCGCCGGCCACGAAGCGCGAGTTCTTCCACGCGTCGAAGTACTCCGACATCGTCGGGGTCATGACCACGAGCGCGGTGAACGCGTCCTGGTCGGTCGGCGTCCACGCCTTCGCGGCCGTGTCGAGCTCGCCCGCCGTCTTCTCGAACGCACGGGCGGCCGTGACGTAGAAGTCGGCGTCCGGCATGGCCTCGCCGAACGTCACCTTGCCGTCGCCGTCCAGGTCGGGCTCGACGCCCTTGGCGGCGAACTTCGGCTCGGTGCCGAAGGCCGAGGTCTCGATCAGGTAGTTGAAGTTGCCCGGCTGGTCGTACGACTTGCCTGCCGGCGTCTTCAGGTTGATCGGGGCCGCGTTCTCCGGGTCGGACCCGTCGGAGCCCGCGTCGATGATCACGTCGAAGTCGGCCAGCGTGGGGACGCCGGCCACGACGCCCTCCATCTCCTCGTACGCCGGGTTGGCGGCCGCGAAGTCGTCCTGCGCCTGCTTGACGAAGGCGGCGACCTCGCTGCGCTTCTCCCGCAGCAGCTTCGCGTAGTCGAAGCCCGCGGCCTCGGCCATCGCGTGGTACTCCTCGGCACCCTCGCGGAGCTTCGCGGTGTTGGCCTTGAGCTGCTCGGTGTGGTCGAGCAGGAACGCCTTGACGGGCTCGAGGTCGGACTTGGCCGCGCCGGACTGCTCCAGCGCCGGGGTCGTCGGCTCGTCGTCGTCTCCGCATGCGGCCACACCGACGGCGCAACCGAGGGCCACGAGGGCGGCGCAGAGCCGCCTCCGCGTTGCAAGCACGGCAGATGCCTCCTGAATCGGGGATGCTTCGTCGGCTCCCCGACACCGGGGGCCTAAGGCGAACCTAACTCCTTAGGACAACCTAACACAATCCCGACCGTGGTGGTGGGGTTAGGCACGGCGTCCGTCCCAGCGCCGCTCGAGCGCCCAGCGGGCGCCGACCGTCCAGGCCTGCACGCGGTTGGCCACGGCGACCGGCTCGAGCGCGCCGTCCGCGGCGACGGCGTAGAGCTCCGGGGCCCGGCCCAGCCGGTCGAGCGCGGCGAGCACGCCGGTGCGGACGCGCTCGGCCGCCTCGTCCCGCCCGGCGGCGCGCAGCCCGCCCCAGCCCAGCCAGGAGTCGAACGGCCACACGGCGCCGCGGTGATAGGCGTGCGGGCTGAACGCGCCGTCGCTCGCCGCGAGCGTGCGCAGGCCGTAGCCGGTCAGGACGTCCGGCGCGGCGAGGCGCTCCGCCGCGGCGGCGGCCGCGTCGCCCTCCAGCGCCCCGGCCCACAGCAGCCAGCCGAGCGACGAGCCGGCGCCGGGCACCGGCGTGCCGTCCGCCTCGACGGCGAGCACGTCCGGCCCCCACCCGGCGAGCGCGCCGCGCAGCGCGGCGGCGCGCGCGGGCCAGCCGCCGCCGGGGTCGAGCCGCCCGAGCGCGTCGAGCGCCGCGACGGCCGCGGCCTGGCAGTCGGCGTCCGCGAGCGGGGGTTGCGGCTCGGTGCCGTCCGGCCGCAGGATGCCGCCGCCGTGCTGATGCTCCGTGACCGGCGCCATCGCGTCGCGCCAGCCCTGCTGCGCCAGGCCGCCCGGGCTGCTCCGCGGTCCGTAGCGGACGTAGCCGCCGCCCGCGTCGAGCGTCCGCGCGAGCCAGCCGGCCGCACCGCGCCATGCCGGCTCGAGCTCCGCGGCGAGCGCGGCGTCGCCGAGCGCGTCGAGCACGATCAGGAACCAGCTCGTCGCGTCCGCCGTGCCGTAGTAGAGGAGCGCGCCGTCGCGGACCGGCCAGCCGTGCTCGGCGAAGTAGGCGGGCGCCTCGGGCCGGTACTCGTGCAGGATCTTGCCCGGCTCCTCGTCGGTCTCCGGGTCGTCGGCGGCGCCCTGGCGCGCGGCGAGCGCGCGCAGCGTGGCGCGCGCGACCTCCGGCGCCCCGGGCATGACCTGCAGCGCGGTGATCAGCGAGTCGCGGCCGAAGAGCGCGTGGAAGCGGCCGGGGTCGCCGGGCTCCTGCGGCGGCAGCGACGCGTACGGCCAGCCCTCGTCGGAGAGCAGCGGGGCGAGCGCGTCGATCATCGCCGGACCACCGCCGCCTCCCAGGGGCCGAGCGCGAGCGCTCCGTCCACGGCCTCGCCGTCACGCGCGCGGTCGGTCCCGATCGCGATCCGGCCCGCCGCACCGGCGACCTCGGCCGGGCCGTCCGCGAGGTTGACCGCGACGACGAAGCCGTCGCCGCGCCGCCACGCCCACGCGCCGTCCGGCGCCGGCAGCGTCGCGTACGCGCCCGTGCGCAGGTCGGCCTCGGCACGCCGCAGCGCGATCAGGTCGCGCACGAGGTGGAGCGTCGAGGCGGGGTCCCCGCGCTGGTCCTCGACGTTGCACGCGAGGTCGCCGAACGGGAGCCACGGCGCGACGCCGTCCGCGGTGAACCCGCCCCCCGGCGCGCCCGTCCACGGCATCGGCGTGCGGCAGCGATCGCGGTTGAGCGACGGGTCCCCGGTGCGGCGCGCGACGGGGTCGAGCGCGGTGCGCCAGTCGGTCTCGACCTCGGGCAGCCCGAGCTCGTCCCCGTAGTAGAGGAACGGCGTGCCGCGCAGGGTCATCAGCATGAGCAGCGCCGCGCGGGCGCGCCGCGGGTCGCCCGCCGCCCAGCGCGTGGCCAGCCGGCCGGCGTCGTGGTTGGATCCGGTGTAGACCGGCCACGCGCCGGCGGGCAGCTTCGCCTCCACCCCCTCGACGATCGTGCGCAGCGGGCCCGCGGCGAGCTCGGCGTGCACGAAGAGGAAGTTGAAGGCCAGGTTCAGCTCGTCCTCGCCGGTGCCGTAGAACGGGATCAGCTGGTCGAGCTCGAGCACGTACGTCTCCCCCACGAGCACGCGCGGCGGGGCCGCCGCGTCGGCGAGCTCGCGCCAGCGCCGCAGCACGTCGTGGACCTCCGGCCGGTTCATCGAGAACACCTGCCGGACGGCGCGCCGGCGCACCTCGGGATGGTCGTCCTCCGTGACCGCCGGGTCGTCGCGCAGCTCGCGGTCCTTGACGATCGCGTGGCAGACGTCGATCCGGAAGCCGGCGATGCCGCGCGCGAACCAGAAGCGCAGGACGTCGTCGAACGCGGTGCGGACCTCCTCGTTCCACCAGTTCAGGTCGGGCTGCGTCGGGAGGAAGTTCTTCAGGAACCACTGGCCGGTCGGCTCGTGCAGCTCCCAGGCGGAGCCGCCGAAGTTCGACTCCCAGTTGTTCGGCGGCCCGCCGCCGGCCGCGCCGTCGGCCCAGACGTACCAGTCGCGATGGCGCGCGTCGCGGCCGGAGAGCGCGTCCTGGAACCAGGGGTGGCGGTCGCTCGTGTGGTTGGGGACGAGGTCGAGCAGGACGCGGATCCCGTGCTCGCCGGCCGCGGCCACGAGCGCGTCGAGGTCCGCCAGCGTGCCGAGATCGGGATGCACGGCGGTGTAGTCGCTCACGTCGTAGCCCCAGTCGTCGTTCGGCGAGGGCATCGTCGGGTTGAGCCAGATCCCGTCGACGCCGAGCCACGCGAGGTGGTCGATGCGGGACGCGATCCCGGCGAGGTCGCCGACGCCGTCGCCGTCGGAGTCCGCGAACGAGCGCGGGTAGATCTGGTAGAGCACGCCGTCCCGCCACCACGTCTCGTCGGCCATGGCGGCGGAGGATACGCACGCCCGTGTGCATCAATACCGCCCGTGCAGAACGTCCATGCCATGCGGCCGGACGTGCGCGCCGACTACGAGCGCGCGCTCGCGCGGGTGCAGGGGGACGACGCGTTCGCGGTGCGGCTGGAGCGCTTCTTCACCGAGCTCCGCGACCCGCTCGTCGCGGTCTACGGCGAGGACCCGCGCCTGGCGCCGGCGTTCGACGCCCTGCTCGCGGCGATCGCCCGGGCCGCGGCGGAGCGCGCGCCCGCCCTGCGCCGGCTCGACCACGAGCGCGAGATCACCCCCGACTGGCTGCACCGCGAGCAGGCGCTGGGCTACGTCGCGTACGCCGACCGGTTCGCCGGCACGCTCGCGGGCGTCCGCGAGCGCCTGCCCTACCTGCGGGAGCTGGGCGTCACGTACCTGCACCTGATGCCGCTGCTGCACGCGCGGCCCGAGCCCAACGACGGCGGGTATGCGGTGGTCGACTACGAGGCGGTCGAGCCCGCGCTCGGCACGCTCGAGGACCTCGCCGGCCTCGCGTCCGACCTGCGGTCCTCCGGCATGGCGCTGTGCATCGACGTCGTCCTCAACCACACCGCGCGCGAGCACGGCTGGGCGCGGGCGGCGATGGCGGGCGACGCGGACAAGCTCGCCTACTACCGCACGTTCGCGGACCGGGCCGCGCCCGACGCGTACGAGCGCACGCTGCCCGAGGTGTTCCCGGCCACGGCGCCCGGCAACTTCACCTGGGAGCCGGCGCTCGGCCGCTGGGTGTGGACGACGTTCAACCCGTACCAGTGGGACCTCGACTACGCGAACCCCGCGGTCTTCGTCGCGATGGCCGAGGCGATGCTGCGGCTGGCGAACGCCGGCGTCGACGTGCTCCGGCTCGACGCCGTCCCGTTCCTGTGGAAGCGCGAGGGCACCGCCTCCCAGAACCTGCCCGAGGTCCACGAGCTGCTGCAGGCGTTCCGGGCCGTCATGCGGATCGCCGCCCCCGGCGTGGCGTTCAAGGCCGAGGCGATCGTCTCGCCGCGCGAGCTCGTCGGGTACCTGGGCACAGGCCGGCACGAGGGCAAGGAGTGCGACCTCGCCTACCACAACGTGCTGATGGTGCTGCTGTGGAGCACGCTCGCGTCGGGCCGCGTCGCGCTGCTCACGGCAACGCTCGCCGGCATGCCGCCGGTGCCACCGGGCGCGGGCTGGGTGACCTACGTGCGCTGCCACGACGACATCGGCTGGGCGGTGACCGAGGAGGACGCCGCGGCGGTCGGCGAGGACGGCCACCTGCACCGGCGCTTCCTGGCCGACTTCTACGCCGGCGCGTTCCCGGGCACGTTCGCGCGCGGCGCCCGCTTCCAGCCCGAGCCCAGCGGCGAGGCGCGGACGAGCGGCACGACGGCCTCGCTCGCCGGCCTCGAGGCCGCGCTGGAGCGCGGCGACGCCCGCGCGGAGGAGCTGGCGGTGCGCCGCATCCTGCTCCTGCACGCGGTCGCCTTCGCCCACGGCGGCCTGCCGCTCATCTACATGGGCGACGAGCTGGGCCTGCGCAACGACCACGCGTTCGGGGAGGACCCGGCGCACGCCGACGACAACCGCTGGCTGCACCGGCCGGCGATGGACTGGGCGGCGGCGGAGCGCCGCGCCGACCCCGCCGGCGTCGAAGGCAGGCTGTGGGCCGGGCTGCGCGCGCTCGCGGCCGAGCGCCGCGCCAGCAGTGCGGCGCACGCCCAGGGCCGCGTGTCGCCGGTGTGGACGGGCAACGACCACGTGTTCGGCCTCGTCCGGGAACACGCGGGCGACCGGATCCTGCTGCTGGCCAACTTCAGCGCCGGCGCCCAGCGGGTCCATGCCGGCATCGCGCGCGACCACGGCGTCCGGTGCCCCGGAGACACCGCATTCCTGGCCCTTGGCGCGTACGAGTTCGCCTGGCTGCGCAACTAAATCCGGGCGCGCATCGACTTGACAGATCTGGCACGATGGAACCGCTTCCACGCAATCTGGAAGCGGGGAGTAGGGAGAGATGAGGGGGACCACGATCGCCGAAGTCGCGGCAGAAGCCGGCGTGGGCGTCGGCACCGTGTCGCGCGTGCTGAACGGCTCACCGTCCGTGAGCGAGGACACGCGCAGGCGCGTGCTCGCCGCCATCGCCACCCTGGACTACCAGCCGAGCGCGACCGCGCGCGCGCTGTCGACGGGCCGCACGCATGCGGTCGGCGTGATCGCGCCGTTCTTCACGCACTCGTCCGTGATCGAGCGCGTCCGCGGCATCTCCCGCGCGCTCGCCGGTGCCGGCTACCAGCTGATCCTGCTCGACGTCGAACGCCCCGAGCAGCGCGCCGAGGCGTTCCGCTCGCTCGGCGTGCGCGGCCGGATCGACGGGCTGCTCTCGATCTCCCTCGCGCCGACCGACCGCGAGCTGCGCCGGCTCCAGCAGACCGGGGTCCCGATCGTGCTGATCGACCGCGCGCACGACTCCCTCCCGTCGATCACGATCGACGACGTCGAGGGGGGCCGGATGGCCGCAGAGCACCTGCTCGACCTGGGCCACCGGCGCATCGCCTTCCTGGGCGACGAGGAGGAGAACCGGTTCGGGTTCGACTCCAGCGCCCACCGGCGCGAGGGCTTCGTCGCGGCGCTGGACGCCGCCGGCGTCCCGGCGCTGCCGGAATGGATCCTGCGCCGGCCGCACGGCCGGGACGCCGCGCGCGACGCGGCGACCGGCATGCTGGCCGGCTCGGAGCGGCCGACGGCCGTCTTCGCAAGCTCCGACGTCCAGGCGATCGGGGTGCTCGAGGCGGCGCAGGCCGCGCAGGTCACGGTGCCCGAGGAGCTCTCGGTCATCGGGTTCGACAACGTGGAGGCTGCGGAACTCACCGGGCTCACCACGGTCGCGCAGCCGCTGGAGGAGATCGGCGCCCTGGGCGCCGACATGCTGCTGCGCGCGCTGTCCGGCGAGGCGGTCGAAAGTCGCCGGATGCCGCTTGCCGTCGTCGAGCGGGCCAGCACGGCCCCGCCGGTGTTGGCAGGTCGCAGATGAGGGGTAGTGGCACCAACGAATCCGGTCCGAGGGCCGATCAAGTAGGAGGAGGAGGGACATGAGAAGGAACCGGCAATTCGCGGTGTGGCTCGGCTGCATCGCGCTGATGGGCGGCTTCGTCGCCTGTGGGGACGACGAAGAAGGCGGCGGCAGCGGCGGTTCGGCCGGCGGCGAGGAGACGGGCTCGACCGAGGGTGCGAAGGCCGTCGACCCGGCGTCGATGGAGAACGCCAAGGGCGAGGTCACCGTCTGCATGGGCAAGGACACCGCCGGCGACATCAAGCTCGCGATCAAGGACTTCAACGCCCAGAACAACGGCGTGAAGGTGAACCTGGTCGAGTTCTCGACGTCCGCGGACGAGCAGCGGGCGAGCTTCGTGCAGCGCCAGGAAGCCAAGTCAGGGGAATGCGACATCTTCTCCTCCGACGTGATCTGGACGGCGGAGTTCGCCTCCCAGAAGTGGCTCATGGACATGACGCCGTACGTCGAGTCGCGCAAGGACGACATCATCCCGGCGACGCTCGAGACCGTCACCTACGACGGCAAGATCTGGGGCATGCCGCAGCAGACGGACGCGGCGTTCCTGTACTACCGCACGGATCAGATCAAGGAGCCGCCGGCCACGTGGCAGGCGGTCTACCAGGAGGCCAAGGCCAACGACGGCATCGTCTACCAGGGCGCGCCGTACGAGGGCCTGACGTGCGACTTCCTCGAGCTGGCCTTCGCGGCCGGCGGCCAGGTGCTCAACGAGGACGGGACCGAGGCGGTCATCGACTCGCCCGAGAACGTCAAGGCGCTCGAGTTCATGGTCAACGGCGTCAAGGACGGCACCGCCGCGCGCGGCGTCACCACCTACATGGAGGAAGAGGCACGGCGCTACTTCGAGAGCGGCAAGGCCACCTTCATGCGCAACTGGCCGTACGCGTACGCACTGGGCGAGAAGGCCCCGGCGGTCAAGGGCAAGTTCGACGTCATGCCGTTCCCGCCGTTCGAGGGCGGCGGCAAGGCGGGCATCCTGGGCGGCCACAACCAGGTCATCTCCGTGTACTCGGACAACCCGGGCGGCGCGCTCAAGTACATCGACTTCGTCACCGGAGCGGAGCATCAGAAGGAGCAGATGCTCGACTTCTCGCAGTCCTCCACGCTGGTGGCGACGTACGACGACCCGGACATCAAGAAGAAGTACAAGTTCGCGAGCGACCTGCGCGATGCGATCTCGCAGGCCAACGCACGTCCGGTCTCGCCGGTCTACCCGCAGATCTCGCAGGCGATCTACCAGAACGTCAACGAGGCGCTCGCGGGCCGCACCTCGCCGGCGGATGCACTGAAGAAGGCGCAGACGGAGATGCAGTCCGCCCTGGAGACCTTCTGATCTCCCATGGCTGACACCGCTACCGTAGCGGCCGGCTCCACACCGACGAAGCGGCGCTCCCGGGGTCTCCCGGAGCGCCGCCTCGCGGCGTTCATGGTCGCGCCATCGATGATCCTGATCGCGATCGTCGCGATCTGGCCGATCATCTACGCGATCTGGCTCTCCCTCCACGAGTACAGCCTGCGGCAGGCGGGGCTCTCGCGGTGGGCCTCGCCGGCCGGCCTGGGCAACTACATCGACGCGTTGCAGAGCACGGAGTTCTGGACCGCGACGCGCGTCACGTTCATCTTCACGATCGCCTCGGTGGTCCTGGAGACGCTGCTCGGCCTCGCCATGGCGATGGCCATGCACTCCGCGTTCAAGGGGCAGGGCCTGCTACGGACGGTGGTCCTCGTGCCGTGGGCCGTGCTCACGGTCGTCACCGCGATCATGTGGAAGACGATCTTCGACCCGAACCTCGGCTTCGTGAACTCCCTGCTGGGCACGAAGACCGTCTGGCTCGGAGAGGAGCCGCACGCCCTGCTGGTGATGATCTTCGCGGACGTCTGGAAGACGGCGCCGTTCATGGCGCTGCTGCTGCTCGCGGGGTTGCAGGTGATACCCAACGAGATCTACGAGGCGGCGCGCGTCGACGGCGCCACCGCGTGGCAGCGGTTCAAGAAGATCACCCTCCCGCTGCTGATGCCCGCGCTGCTCGTGGCGCTCATCTTCCGCACGCTCGACGCGCTCCGCGCGTTCGACCTGCCGAAGGTGCTGACCAACGGCGCGAACGGCACGACGACGCTCTCGCTCGAGGCGTTCCGGACGTTCCAGGAGAACCGCCTCTACGGGGAGGGATCGGCCTTGTCGATCCTCACGTTCATCATCGTGATGGCGGTCTCGTTCGCCTACATCCGACTCGTCGGCGGCAACATCCGCGGCATGACGGAGGACTGACATGGAAGCTGCTTCCGTTCCCGCCACGGCGGTGCGCAAGAAGAAGAAGACGGGCGGAGTCCCCAGCGACGAGGCCCGGACGCCCTGGTGGCTCTGGGTCGCCGTCACCGCGATCGTGATCTTCTGCCTGCTGCCGTTCTACTGGCTGATCAACATCTCGCTGAAGACCGGCGCGGACCTGTCCGGGTCGGACATCATCCCGCCCAACCCGTCGCTCGACAACTACACGTCGATCTTCGAGAGCTCCAGCTTCACGCGGTCGCTGGCCAACAGCGCCATCGTGTCGCTGGTCACGACGTTCCTCGGGATCGTCGTGGGCGCCTTCGCGGCCTACGCGCTGGCGCGGCTGAAGATGCGCGGCAAGGCGATCCTGCTGGCGATCGTGCTCTCGATCACGACGTTCCCGCAGATCGCCATCGCGGCGCCGCTGTTCCGGCTGTGGTCGGACATCGGCCTCTACAACACGCTCGTCGGCCTGGTGATCCCGTACCTGTGCTTCGCCCTGCCGCTCTCGATCTACATCCTCGTGTCGTTCTTCCGCGAGATCCCCCGCGATCTCGAGGAGGCGGCGCTCGTGGACGGCGCGACGTACTTCCAGGCGTTCCGGAAGGTCGTCGTGCCACTCGCCGCGCCGGGCCTGGCCACGACGGCGATCCTGACGTTCATCGCGGCGTGGAACGAGTTCCTGCTCGCCACCACGCTCACCTCGTCCCCGTCGGCACGCACGACGCCGGTGGCGATCTCGCAGTTCACGGGCTCCTCGCAGTTCGAGGTCCCGTTGGGCACCCAGTCGGCGGCATCGGTGATCATCTCGATCCCGCTGATCGTGCTCGTGCTCCTGTTCCAGAAGCGGATCGTCGCCGGGCTCACCGCCGGCGCGGTGAAGGGGTGATGCAACGTGGCTGAGATCACGCTCGACAAGATCTGGAAGCGCTATCCGGACGGCTTCGAGGCCGTCAAGGACATGAACCTGGAGGTGAAGGACGGCGAGTTCATGATCCTCGTCGGCCCATCGGGGTGCGGGAAGTCGACCGCGCTGCGGATGATCGCCGGGCTGGAGGAGATCAGCGACGGCGACCTCATCATCGGCGGCGACCGGGTCAACGACCTCGCGCCGCGCGACCGCGACATCGCGATGGTCTTCCAGAACTACGCGCTGTACCCGCACATGACCGTGCGCGAGAACATGGGCTTCGCCCTGAAGCTCTCGAAGACCTCGGAGTCCGAGATCAGCTCGCGGGTCGACGAGGCGGCGCGCATCCTGGACCTCGAGCCGCACCTGGACCGCAAGCCGGCGAACCTGTCCGGCGGGCAGCGGCAGCGCGTGGCCATGGGCCGCGCGATCGTCCGCTCGCCGCGGGCGTTCCTCATGGACGAGCCGCTGTCGAACCTGGACGCGAAGCTCCGCGTGCAGATGCGCACGGAGGTCTCGCGCATCCAGCAGCGGCTCGAGACGACCACCGTCTACGTGACCCACGACCAGACGGAGGCCATGACGCTCGGCGACCGCGTCGCGGTGATGCGCGCCGGGATCCTGCAGCAGGTCGACACGCCGAAGAACCTCTACGAGCGGCCGGACAACCTGTTCGTGGCCGGCTTCATCGGCTCACCGTCGATGAACTTCCTGCCCGCGCGGCTGGAGGGCGACACGATCAAGCTCCCGTTCGGCGACACGCAGATCCCCGCCGAGCTGAAGAGCCGGCTGAAGGGCGGCGACGGCAAGGCGCGCGACGTGATCGCCGGCGTCCGGCCGGAGCACTTCGAGGACGCCCAGGTGGAGCCGGACCGGCCGGGCCTGAAGTTCACGGCGCCGGTCGCCGTGGTCGAGTCGATGGGCTCCGAGATCTACGCCTACATCGACGTCGAGCACGGCGCGGTGCAGTCCTCCGAGCTGACCGAGCTGGCGGCGGACAGCGGCATGGAGGACCTCCCGCAGCACGGCGACGGCGACACGCAGCAGGTCGTCGCGCGCCTCGCGGCGGCCAGCGGCGCGAAGCCGGGCGGCCGCGCCGAGCTGGTGCTCGACACGGAGCACATCCAGCTCTTCGACCCCAACGGAGGCAAGAGCCTCACCGCCGGTTGACGATGGAGCCGGGCGCGCTGCCACCACGCGAGCCCGCGTGGTGGCAGCGCGGCGCCATCTACCAGATCTACCCGCGCAGCTTCGCGGACGCCGACGGGGACGGCATCGGCGACCTGGCGGGGATCACCACCCACCTCGACCACCTGGAGGCGATGGCCGTCGAGGCGATCTGGCTGTCGCCGTTCTTCACCTCCCCGATGGCCGACTTCGGCTACGACGTCTCGGACTACTGCGACGTCGACCCCGTGTTCGGCACGCTCGCGGACTTCGACGCGCTCGTCGCCGCGTGCCACGCCCGCGGGATCCGCGTCGTGATCGACTGGGTCCCGAACCACACGTCGGACCGGCACCCGTGGTTCGCCGAGTCGCGGTCCTCGCGCGCGAGCCCCAAGCGCGACTGGTACGTGTGGCGCGACCCCGCGCCGGGCGGCGGCCCGCCGAACGACTGGGTCTCGCAGTTCGAGGCGTGCGGCGCCGCATGGACGCTCGACGCCGCCGGCGGCCAGTACTACCTGCACTCGTTCATGCCCCAGCAGCCCGACCTCGACTGGGAGAACCCGGAGGTCGCGGCGGCGATGCACGACACGCTGCGCTTCTGGCTCGACCGCGGGGTCGACGGCTTCCGCCTCGACGCGATCCACAAGATCGCCAAGGACCCGCTGCTGCGCGACCACGTCGGCGCGCCCCGCCGCCACGACGAGGACTGGGACACGATCCACGAGCGCCTGCGCGGCATCCGCCGGGTGGTCGACGCGTACGACGACCGCATGATCGTGGGCGAGGTCGCGCTGCAGGACCTGCACCGCATCGTCGGCTACCTGGAGTCCGGCGACCAGCTGCACCTGGCCCACAACTTCGTCTGGGCCGAGCTGCCGTGGGACGCGGATGCGTTCCGGACCTCGATCGCCGACTTCGACGCGCTGGCCGACGACACGGCGTGGCCCGCGTGGTTCCTGTCGAACCACGACCTGCCGCGGGTGCGCGAGCGCTTCGGCGCGCACGGCCTGGGCGAGGCGCGGGCGCGGGCGGTCATGGTGATGCTCTACGCGCTCCACGGCACCCCGTTCGTCTACCAGGGCGAGGAGCTCGCACTGCCCCACGCGGAGATCCCGCCCGACCGCGTCGTGGACGTCGACGGGCGCGACCCGGTGCGCTCCCCCATCCCGTGGGCGCCCGGGCCCGGCGCCGGGTTCAGCGCGGGCGAGCCGTGGCTGCCGCTCGTGGCCGGCGCCGACGCGCTGTCGGTCCGGGCGCAGGCGTCCGACCCCCGCTCGATGCTCGCGCTCGTGCGCCGGCTCGGCGGGCTGCGCCGCGACTCGGCGGTGCTGCAGGTCGGCGCCCAGCGGCTGCTGGACGCGGGCGCGGACCTGCTGGCGTGGGAGCGCACGCTCGGCGGCGAGACGCTCGTCGCCGCCGTCAACTTCGCGGCCGGGCCGGCGCCGCTCGGGCTGTCGCCCGGTGCGCTCGTGCTCTCCAGCGATCCCGACCGCGCCGACCTCGGGGACGCGACGCTCGCGGCCGGCGAGGCGGTGCTGTTCCGGCCGGGGGCATGAAGCGCGCGGCCGCCGCGCTCGTCGTGACCGCCGTGGCGGTCGTCCTGCTCGCGCGCTACGAGACGCACCCGCCGGCGAAGCCGCCGCCGCCCGTCCGCACGGCCCCTGCCCCCGCGCCGCCGGAGCCGGGCGTCAAGGCCGGGACGGGGCCGCTGCTGACGACGCCGTTCTCCTCGATCCAGGTGCGCGCGGAGCTGACCCGCGGCCGCCTCTCCGGTGTCCAGACGCTGGCGCTGACCGGCGCGGACGAGCACACCCGCACGATCAACGCCCGCGCGGAGCCGATCCTGCGCGAGGAGGCGCTGCTCGCGGGCGGCGCGGACATCGACGTCGTCTCGGGGGCGACGTACACGAGCGAGAGCTGGATCGAGTCCCTGCGCGCGGCGATCCGGGCGGCGCGCCGTGGGTAGCGTGGCCCGCCACACGCCGGCGTCCGTGCTGCGCCGCGAGCGCGTGATGGGGACGCCCGTGCGCGTGGACGTGCGCTGCGGCGGGGCGGGCGCGGAGGCGGTCGAGGCCGTGTTCGACTGGCTGCGCCGCGTCGACGCCCTGTTCAGCACGTACGACCCCGGCAGCGAGATCAGCCGCATCGGCCGCGGCGCGCTCCCGCTCGCCGCGGCGCACCCGCTGGTGCGGGAGGTCCTGGGCCGCTGCGAGGCGCTGCACGCCGAGACCGGCGGCGCGTTCGACGCGCGCGCCGCCGGCCGGGCGGCCGGGCTGTCCGTCGACCCCACCGGGCTCGTCAAGGGCTGGGCGGTCGAGCGCGCCGCCGCGCTGCTGGAGGCCGCGGGCGCCCGGCGGTTCCTGATCGACGCGGGCGGCGACGTCGTCGTGCGCGGCGGGGCGTGGCGCGTCGGGATCCGGCATCCGCGCCGCCGCAGGCGGCTCGCGGCCGTCGTGGCGCTCGACGACGGCGCCGTCGCCACCTCCGGGGCCTACGAGCGCGGCCCGCACATCGTCGACCCGCGGACGGGGCGACCCGCGACCGGGGCGCTGTCGGTCACCGTCCTCGGCCCCGATCTCGGCACGGCCGACGCCTACGCCACCGCGGCCTTCGCCATGGGCTCGCGCAGCCCCGCCTGGACGGCCGGCCTGAACGGGTACGAGGCGATGACGATCGTGCCCGGCGACCGGGTCCTCGCCACGCCCGGATTCCAGCGGCGCTGCCCGGGCGGCAGCGCGGCGCGTAGCCTGGGACGGGTATGAGCACGGGCTTCCCCGACGCCGACGCGCGCAGCAACTTCGACCGCGAGCGGCGCCGGAAGGCGCTGGCGGGCCTCGTCGCCAAGCTGCGGTCGGAGCCCGACGACGTCTCGGCGATGCTCCCGTTCGAGGAGGTGGTCGGGGCGCTCGGCCGCGGCGGCGAGCGCGACCTGGGCGTGCAGGTCATCCCGCTCGACTCGATCGTCGGCACCGTCGACCGGTCCAAGCGCGACTTCGACCGCAAGTTCCGGCCGGCGACGCCGGCGGTGCGCGAGCGCTGGGAGCGGATCGCCGCGGCGCGCCGGCGGGGCGACGCGATGCCGCCGATCGACGTCTACCGCGTCGGCGGGCTGCACTTCGTCCAGGACGGCCACCACCGCGTGTCGGTGGCCCGCGCGCTGGGCGACGAGGACATCGAGGCCCACGTGCGCGAGGTCGACACCGCGGTCGGCCCGGGCACGGAGCTCCGCGCGGGGCAGCTGCCGCTCAAGCATCACGAGCGCGTGTTCCACGAGCGCGTCCCGCTGCCGCCCGAGCAGCGCGCGCGGATCCAGCTCGACGACGAGTGGAAGTACGCCCAGCTCGCGAACCTGATCGAGGCCTGGGGCTACCGCGCGAGCCACCACCGCGGGCGCCTGCTGGAGCGGCGCGAGATGGCGCAGACGTGGTTCCGCGAGGAGTACGACCCCGTCGTCCGCTTCCTCCGCGAGGCCGGGATCGGCGGCGGCGGGACCGAGACCGAGCGCTACCTGCGGGTGGCGATGATCCGCTACCTGCTCCTGTACACCCACGACTGGACCGACGAGGTGATCGAGCGCCTGCTCGGCGACCTGCGGCCGCCCAGCGCGGACGACGACACGATGGTCCACCAGATCCTCAAGGAGATGGAATGAGCGACGCCCCCTGGTGGCGCAGCGCCGTCGTCTACCAGATCTACCCGCGCAGCTTCGCGGACGCGGACGGGGACGGCGTGGGCGACCTGCGGGGCATCACCGCCCGGCTCGACCACCTCGCCGAGCTCGGCGTCGACGTGCTCTGGCTGTCGCCGGTCTATCCCTCGCCGCAGGACGACAACGGCTACGACATCGCCGACTACCAGGGGATCGAGCCGACGTTCGGGACGCTCGCGGACTTCGACGCGATGCTCGCCGGGGTGCACGAGCGCGGGATGAAGCTGATCATGGACCTCGTCGTCAACCACACGTCCGACGAGCACCCGTGGTTCGTCGAGTCGCGGGCGTCGCGCGACAGCGCGAAGCGCGACTGGTACTGGTGGCGCGAGCGCCCGAACAACTGGGGCTCGTTCTTCTCGGGCTCGGCCTGGGAGCTCGACCCGGCGACCGGGGAGCACTACCTGCACCTGTTCTCGCGCCGGCAGCCCGACCTGAACTGGGAGAACCCGGCCGTCCGCGCGGCGGTGCACGCGATGATGCGCTGGTGGCTGGACCGCGGCGTCGACGGCTTCCGCATGGACGTCATCGACCTCATCTCCAAGGTCCCCGGGCTGCCCGACGGGGCGGTGGCCCCGGGCGCGCGCTACGGCGGCCTCGAGCACACCAGCTGCGGCCCGCGGATCCACGAGTTCCTGGCCGAGATGCATCGCGAGGTCTTCGCGGGACGCGACGCGCAGCTCCTCACCGTCGGCGAGATGCCGACCGTGACGCTCGAGGAGGCGCGCCGCTTCACCGATCCGGCGAACGCCGAGATCGACATGGTCTTCCAGTTCGAGCACGTGAAGCTCGACCAGGGCGCGACGAAGTGGGAGCACCGGCCGCTGCGGCTGACCGAGCTGAAGGCCTCGCTCGGGCGCTGGCAGGAGGGCCTCGCCGACGTGGGCTGGAACAGCCTGTACTGGAACAACCACGACCAGCCGCGCGCCGTGTCGCGGTTCGGCGACGACGGCGCCCACCGCGTGGCGGCGGCGAAGATGCTCGGCACGGTGCTGCACCTGCACCGCGGCACGCCGTACGTCTACCAGGGCGAGGAGCTCGGGATGACGAACGCCACGTGGGCCCGGATCGAGGACTTCCGCGACATCGAGTCGCTCAACCACTACGCGGAGGCGGTCGCCGACGGCGCCGACCCCGAGGCCGTGCTGGCCGACCTGCGGCGCGCCGGCCGCGACAACGCGCGCACGCCGATGCAGTGGGACGCCGGCGTGCACGCCGGCTTCACCACCGGCACGCCGTGGCTCGCGGTCAACCCGAACCACCGCGAGATCAACGCCGAGGCGGCCCGCGCCGACCCCCACTCCGTGTTCCACCACTACCGCCGGCTGATCGCCCTGCGCCACGACGACCCGGTCGTCGCGCACGGCGACTTCGCCATGCTGCTCCCGGAGGACGAGCGCGTCTACGCGTACGTGCGGCGGCTCGACGGCGCGGAGCTGCTCGTGCTCGGCAACTTCTCGCCGGCACCGGTGACGCCGGCGCTGCCCGCCGCGTGGGCGGACGCGGAGGTCGTGATCGGCTCGCCGCCGCCGGGCGGCGGCCTGGCGCTCGCGCCCTGGGAGGGCCGCGCGTACCGGCGCGCGGGTCAGTAGGCGAAGCGCTCGGTCACGATCTGGCGGCGGGGGACGCCCGAGCGGCTCAGCGTGGCCCGCGTGGCCTCGGTCATGGCCGGCGGACCGCAGACGTAGACGTCGCGCGTCGCGATGTCGGGGACGAGCCGCTGCAGATGCTCGGGCGAGAGCAGCGCGCCCTCGCGATGATCCCCCACCACGTAGTGCAGCTCGGCGCCGCGGCGCCGCGCCAGCTCGTCGAGCTCGGCGCGCAGGATCACGTCCTCGGGCCGCAGCGCGCGGTAGACGACGGCGATGTCGCCGGCCTCGCCGGGCATGTCCTCCAGCAGCGCCCGGATCGGCGTGATCCCGACGCCGCCGGCGATCAGCGCCACGCGCGGCCGCCGCCGGGCCGCCGTCGTGAACCCGCCGAACGGGCCCTCGGCGATCACGCGCGTGCCGGGGGCGATCGCGCGCAGGCGGGCCGTGTAGTCCCCCACGCCCTTGACGGTGATGCGCAGCCGGCGCCCGTCGGGCGCGGCCGAGAGCGAGAACGGGTGCGCCTCCCACCAGCGGTCGCGGGTCAGGAAGCGCCAGAGGAAGAACTGCCCGGTGCGGGCGCCGAGCCGGTCCAGGCGGCGCCCGGCGATCAGCACGGAGACGACGCCGGGCGCCTCTTCGACGACCCGGTCGACGCGCAGGCGGTGGCGCAGGCTGCGCGCGAGGGGGTGCACGAGGCGGAACCCGACGATCGCGGCCAGGGTGGCGACGTAGAGGCCGGTCCAGTACGCGCGGGCGAGCGGCTGCCCCACGAACGCCGTGCCGGTCGCCAGCTGGTGGCTGAAGGCGAGGGCGACCGCCAGGTATGCGTACAGGTGGACGAAGTACCACGTCTCGTACCGGAGCCGCCGGCGCACGATCACCACGGAGCTGACCACGACGCCGAGCAGCACGACCAGCCCGGCGATCGCCGTGAGCACGCCCGGGTACTGCTCGATCAGGCGAGCGACCTGCGTGGGGAGCGAGCGGTCGTCGGCCAGGGCGTAGGCGACCGTGATGAGGAGGGCATGGCCGAGCAGGAGGGCCGCGCACGCGAGCCCGAGCCGGCGATGCCAGACGGTCAGGCGGTCGAAGCCGGCGAGCCGGTCCAGCACCGGCAGCCGCGCGAGCAGCAGCAGCTCGACGAGCACGAGGTAGGCGCCCAGCAGGCCGCTCAGCCGCGCGATCTCGGCCAGCGCCCCGCCGGGGCCCTCGCGGTCGCCGGCGCCGGCCGCGCTCGCCCAGAGCGCGACGACGAGCCCCGCGTTGGCCAGCGCGAGGAGGGCCAGGAGGCCGCCGGCGATCCGCCACCGGGTCGCGCGCACCCCTGGAGTGTGGTGGGGCTCCGGCGCCGGGTCAATGCGGGGCCGCAGGGGTGGAGCGGCGGTCCGGTCGCGGCGACGTTCCGTGCGGTGCGCGGGCGGCGGCCCCGGCGTACGTCAACGGCGGGCATCGAGGAGGCGGGTCCGGTGGCGGTGGCGGTCCGTGGTGCGCGAGCGGCGGCCCCGGCGAACGTCAACGGCGGGCCAGTCGAGGGAGGCGGCTTCCGGTGGCGGTGGCGGTCCGTGCGGTGCGCGAGCGGCGGCCCCGGCGAACGTCAACGGCGGCATCGAGGAGGCGGGTCCGGTGGCGGTGGCGGTCCGGCGGATCGGCTGTGTGCTCAACGTCGTACGACTCCGGCGGATCGTCGGTCGTACGACGTTGGGGGGCGTATAGGACCCGAACGTCGTACACGGACGGGAGATCCCTGCGGTTACGACGTTGGGGACACCAGCCCCACCGAAACCCGCCTCCTCAATGCCGCCGTTGACGTTCGCCGGGGCCGCCGCTCGCGCACCACAGGAACGCCGCCCCCCACCGCACCGCGAACGGAAGCCGCGCAGTGGACGACCCGCGCGGTGTAGCGTCGCGGCATGGACGAGCTCGCGTCCGCGTCCGCCCGGGCGATCGCCGACAATCGCGCTGGGCTGCTGCATCCCCCCGGGCCCCCGGGATCGCGTTGAGGAGCCGCGCCTCGATCGTCGTCCTCGCCGCCGCGCTCCTCGCCGGCGGGTGCGACTGCGCGACCGGCGACGGCGGGTCCGGCGAGGGCACGGGCGGGCGGTTCCGGGCGGAGCGCGTCGCCCTGCTCGCCGACGGGCGGATGCTGGTCGGAGGGGTCGCGGAACGGCGCGCGGGCGGCGAGGGCACCAGCGGCTGCGACGGCACCGCCGCGATCGTGCAGCTCGACGCCCGCGGCCGCCCCGGCGCGCGCTTCGGGGCGGGCGGCTCGGCGGAGATCCGGCCGGACGAGGGGGAGTGCACGGACTCGGTGACGCGGCTGCTCGTCGACGCGGGCGGGCGCACGCTCGTCGGATCGACCGTCTTCCGGCCGTCGGATCCCGGCCTGGAGGACACGGCGACGCAGCGCGGCGACCTCCGCCGCCTGACGGCGTCGGGCCGCGTCGACGCCGGCTGGCAGGACGGGCGCTCCGGCTTCCGCTTCGCCGTGGCGCCCGACGGCTCGAGCTTCGACGAGCAGGGATCGCGCCGGCTGCCCGGCGGCGCCCGCGATCCGCGCGACGAGACCGCGCCGGTCCGCGTCCGGGTCGACCTGGCCGCCGACGTCGCCGCGCAGCCCGGCGGCGGCAAGCTGTTCCTCGGGTTGCAGGACCGCGCGAACCACCGCCGGCTCGCGGTCGAGCGCTTCGGCGCCGACTGGCGGCCGGACGCCGGCTTCGGCGCAGGCGGCGTCGCGACCGCGGACGTCGCGCCCGGCGAGCGGCTCGAGCGGGTCGTGCAGCCCGAGCTCGAGCGCGTCCTCCCGGCACCCGGGGGCGGGGTGATCGCGTTCGGGCTGGCCTTCGGGCCCCGGCGCCCGTTCGCCTTCGCGATCCGGCTCGACGGCACCGGACGGCTCGATCGCGCCTTCGGCGCGCGCGGCCGCCTGGAGCTGGGCCCGCCGGACCGCAGCAGGGAGGTCTACGACGTCGCCGTCCAGGCGGACGGGAGCCTCGTCGCGATCGGCAGCGCCGGCGCATCGGAGCGCAGGCGCCGGTGGTTCGTCGCCCGCTACGACGCGCGCGGGCGGCCGGACCGCCGCTTCGGGCGGGAGGGTCGCGTCACGCTGCCGGCCGGTCCGCTGGGCGTGCCGCGCGGGGTCGCCGCCCGGCTGCTCAACCGGGGGAACCGGGACGGCGCGCTCGCGGCCGGCGCCGACGGCGCCGTGGCCGGCGTGGCGTCGCTCACGGGCCCGGACGGCAGCACGCTGCGATCGGTGGCGTTCCGGCTGCGCGCGAACGGGTCGCCGGACGCGCGCTTCGGCCGCCACGGCGTGCAGCGCCTGGTGCGCCTGCCCTGACGGGACGCGCTGCCGGCCGGGCCCGCTCCGGCGCTCAGCCGCCGAGCGAGAACCCGCCGTCGCTCGTGATCACCTGACCGGTGATCCAGCCGGCGTCGTCGCCGGCCAGCCAGGCCACGAGCCGGGCGGCGTCCTCGGGCTCGCCCCAGCGTCCCAGCGGGAGCCGGTGCAGCTCCTGCTCGATCAGCTCGGGCGTGGCCCAGCCCGTGTCCGTCGGCCCCGGGTTGATCGTGTTCACGAGGATCCCGCGCGGCGCGAGGTGGGCGGCGAGCGACGCGGTGATGCCGTGCAGGGCCGCCTTGCTGGCGGCGTAGGGCAGCTCGCGCGTCATCGGGCCGTGGTGCTGCCCCGAGGTGAAGAGGATCACGCGGCCGCCCGGCCGGGCGTCGTCGTGGCGGGCCGCGTACTCCTTGACCAGCAGGAGCGAGCCGCGGACGTTGACGGCGAGCGTCGCGTCGATCGCCGCGGCGTCGAGCGCCTCGAGGTCCTGGTCGCACGACATCGCGTGGTTCGCGACGAGCACGTCGACGTGCCCGAGCGCCGCCTCGGCGGCCGCCACGCACGCGGCCGGCCCGCCCGGGTCGGCGAAGTCGGCCTCCGTCCAGCTCGCGTCGAGCTCCGCGGCGAGCTGCGGCACCCCCGCGGGGTCGGCGCCCCACGGCTGGCCCGCGTCGTGCGGGACGAACCCGTGGATCGTCACCTCGGCGCCGAGCTCGCGCAGCAGGCGGGCGATCGCGTAGCCGATGCCGGCGCGGCGGCTGACGCCCGTCACGAGCGCGCCGCGCCCGGCCAGCGGGCGGGGCGCGGGGCTCACAGCCCCAGCTCGCGCGGGTAGGTCCGCCGGTAGTCCCGGCGCGCCTCGAGCACCTTCTGGACGTAGTCGCGCGTCTCGGGGAACGGGATGTGCGACGCGACGCGGAACGTCTCGCCGCGGGCCGCGGCCTCGGCCGCCCACTCGTCGACCGTGCCCTCGCCCGCGTTGTAGGCGGCGAGCGCCAGCACCTCGCGGTTCTCGTAGTGGTCGAGCAGGTAGCGCAGGTACCAGGAGCCGTAGCTGATGTTGACCTGCGGCGTGGCCAGGTCGCCCTGCACGAACGCGGTGCCGCCCGACTTCTGCGCGATGTAGGCCGCGGTGTCGGGCATGATCTGCATGAGCCCCTTCGCCCCCGCGCGCGACGTCTGGTCGCGGAAGTGCGACTCGGCGAAGATGACGCCGGCGATGAGCGCCGGGTCCAGGCCCTTGTCGTCGGCCTGCTGGCGGATGATGTCGTCGTGCCGGAGCGGGAGCGTCACCTCCTGCACCGCCTGGTCGGCCCACGGCGCGAGCGCGAGCGCGCTGGCCAGCGCGGCGACCGCGACGACGAGCAGCACCATCAGCCGGCGGCGCAGCACCTGGGAGCGCCGCGGCCTGCGGCGCCCGCGCGCCGAGGGGCGCGGTGACGGGCGGGTGGTGGCCGTGCGCGTGCTCATGCTCGTTCTGACAGCTTCTCAAGAACCCCGGCGAGTTCCTGCTCCAATGCGGCCAGATCCCGGTCGTTGCGGACGACATGATCGGCCCGCGCCGCCTTCTCCTCCTGGGTCAGCTGGCGGGAGGTCCGCTCGTCGACCGCGGCGTGGCCCCGGGCGGCGGCCCGCTCGGCCCGCACGGACTCGTCGGCGACGATCACCAGGGTAGCGTCGTAGGCGCCCTCGAGCCCGGCCTCGAACAGCAGCGGCGTCTCGACCACGAGCGCCGCCGGCGGCGGCGTGCGGGCGGACTCGGCCGCGCGCCAGGCGGCGACGCGGGCGCCGACGCGCGGCCACAGCACGCCCTCGAGCCACGCGCGCTCCTCCGGCGCCGCGAACGCGCGCCGGGCCACGGCGGGCCGGTCGATCACGCCGCCGGGCGCCACGTCCGGTCCCCAGCGCGCGACCACCAGCTCGCGCACCTCGGGGTCGCCGTAGAGCTCGTGCACCACGGCATCGGCCGACAGGGTGGCGGCGCCCAACCGGGCGAGCGCCGCCAGCGCCTCGGACTTGCCGGCGCCGATCCCGCCCGTGAGGGCGACGAACGGCGGTGCGGCTACGCCTGCTCCTCGCCCGTCTCGGGCTCGGCGGCCGCCTCGGGATCCGCGGTCGCCTCGACCTCGGGCTCGGGCTCGGCGGCCTCCTCGGCCACGGGCTCGGCGGGGGCCTCCTCGCCGGCGTCGACCGGCGCCTCGATCACGCCCTCCTCGTCGACCACGGCGGCGGCGTCGTCGAGCACGACGGCGTCCTGCACGTAGACGGACTCCGCGCCGCCCGCGGGCTCGGCGGCGAACACGTCCTCGGACAGGCCCAGCTCGGGCACGTTGTCCAGGTCGCCCGCACCCTCGCCCTCGGCGGCCGGCTGCACGTCGCGGCGCGGGAGGATCTGGTCCTCCACCCGCTTGATCGACAGCGACAGGCGGCGGCGCTCGGAGTCGATCTCGAGGATCTTGACCTTCACGTCGTCGCCCGGCTGGACGATCTCGCGCGGGTTCTCCACGTGCTGCTGCGCCAGCTCGGAGATGTGGACGAGGCCCTCGACGCCCTCCAGGATCTCGACGAACGCGCCGAAGGCGACCACCTTGGTGACCTTGCCCTCGAGCTCGTCGCCGACGGAGTACGTGTCGACCACCCGCTGCCACGGATCCTCCTGGGTCTGCTTGAGGCCCAGGGAGATGCGCTGGCGGTCGCGGTCGATGTCGAGCACCTTGACCTGCACGGTGTCGCCGATGTTGAGGATCTCGCTCGGGTGGTTGACGTGCGACCACGAGAGCTCGGAGATGTGGATCAGGCCGTCGATGCCGTCGAGGTCGACGAACGCGCCGAACTCCACGATGTTCGAGATCTGGCCCTCGATGATGAGGCCGGGCTGCAGCCGCTCCAGGATCGCCTGGCGCTGCTCCTTGCGCTCCTCCTCCAGCACCGCGCGGCGGCTCAGGACCACGTTGTTGCGCGGGCGGTTGAGCTCGATGACCTTCGATTCGATGGTCTGGCCGAGGTACTCGTCGAGGTTCGGGACGCGGCGGATGTCCACCAGCGAGGCGGGCAGGAAGCCGCGCACCCCGAGGTCGACGATCAGGCCGCCCTTGACGACCTCGATGACCGAGCCGTGGACGGGCTCGCCCG
This sequence comes from uncultured Solirubrobacteraceae bacterium, assembly GCA_963827335.1. Classification (GTDB taxonomy): domain Bacteria; phylum Actinomycetota; class Thermoleophilia; order Solirubrobacterales; family Solirubrobacteraceae; genus DASQMT01. Next base: position 44,094 of record CAWHAP010000009.1, on the reverse strand, counting down.
ACTCGGCCGCCGCCTCGATGCGCCGCCAGGCGCGCTCGAAGCGGGCACGCTTCTTGGAGAGGATCAGGCGGCCGTCCTGGTCCTCCTTGGTGAGGACGAGGGCGTCGACCTCCTCGCCGAGCTCGACCTCCTCGTTCGGGTTGACCGACTTGCGGATCGACAGCTCGTTGGAGGGGATGACCCCCTCGCTCTTGTAACCGATGTCGACGAGGACCTCGTCCTTGTCGATGCGCACCACCGCACCGGTGACGACGTCCCCCTCCTCGAAGAGGACCATCGTCGCGTCGTAGTTCGGCACGATCTTGCCGTCGATCTCGAGGAGCAGGCCCTCTGAGCCTTCGACGACGTGAGCGTCAGTCGTGGTGGGCGGGGTCATGGTGGCTTCCATAGGCAACGGACAATGCTAGCGGCTTCCGCCTCCTATGATCCTGGCCGTCCAATGCCCGTCAGAGCCACGAAGCGCGGCGTCGCACGCACCCCGATCGGCGGCGACCACGAGGTGATCGTGTGCGGGGCCTCGTTCGCGGGGCTCGCCGTCGCGCGCGAGCTGCGCGCCACGGGCGCCGACGTGCTCGTCCTCGACCGCTACGAGATCGGCGAGCGCCAGACGTCGGCCTGCGCGGCCCCGACCGAGTGGCTGACCAACCTCGGGCTGGGCGACTCGATCCTCCAGACGTTCGGCTCCCTGGTCGTCCACACGCCCGGCGCGACCGCCCGCTGGCCGCTGACCTGGACGTTCTCCACGTTCGACTACCGCGTGCTGTGCGACCTGCTGTGGGAGCAGCACGGGGACGGCACGGTGTTCGAGACCGCCAAGGTCCACGGCCGGACGGGCTTCACCGTCCACACCGATCGCGGAGACGTCACCGCCCCGCTCGTGATCGACGCGCTCGGCTGGAAGCGGAACCTCGGCGGGCGGCTCGTGCAGCCCCCGGAGGCGCGGCTCTCGCGCGGGCTGGAGGTGCATCCGGCCGGGACCGGCGACGACCTCGAGCTGTGGATCGACAAGCGCGTGATCCGCGCGGGGTACGGCTGGTCGTTCCCCGCGCGCGACGAGCTGCGCGTCGGGATCGGCTCGTTCGAGCCGCGCGACCACGTCAAGGCGCCGACCGTGCGCCTGGCGGACGGCCTGGGCCTGCCGCCCGACGGCTACCAGGGCAACTGGATCCCCCACCGGCTGCGGCCGGCGACGCAGGACGGGATCTTCTTCGTCGGCGACTCGGCCGGGCACTGCCTGCCGCTGACGGCCGAGGGCATCCGCACCGCCTTCTACTTCGGCATCGCCGCCGGGCGCGAGCTGCGTGCGGTGCTGGCGGGCCGGCGCGACCGCGACGAGGCGCTCCGCCGCTACCACGCCTTCTCCGCCGCGCACCGCTGGAAGTACGAGTGCATGCTCCAGACCCAGCACGCGATCCCCAGGCTGCGTCCCCGCGCCCTGCGCGGGATGGCGCGGACGTTCACGCACCGCGCGCCCGCCCACTGGGCGTTCCGCCACTACCTGCGCATCGCCCCGCCGGAGTACGCGCTGCCGGCGCCGGACGCCGCGCTCCGCCCCGCCGCGCGCGCCGTCGCGGCCTAGTCGCGCCAGCGGCGGCCGCCCACGTAGCCGCCGACGTCGGCCACGAAGGCGAGCCCCACGAGGAACCACTCGAGGCCGATCACCTCGCGGCCGGCGCCCACCTCGTAGAACACGACGTAGGCCAGGGTCGTCCAGGGCAGGAAGAGGAAGCCGAGGGCGGCGACGAGGAAGGAGTCGATCGCCCGGCTGATCATGTTCGAGGTCAGCCACGTCACGACGAGCGCGACGCGGGGGCCGATGAGCGCGAACAGGGCGATCAGGCACGGCACAGGATCGCTCCCAGCGTCGGCAGGGCGATGTTGCGGCCGGTGACGAGGATCACGAGCGGTCCCGGGCCGCGCGGGACGCGGCCCGTCATGGCGGCGGCCATGGCCACCGCCCCCGCCCCCTCGGACACGATCCCGTGCGCGCGCGCGAGGAACCGGATCGCCTCCTCGATCTCCGCCTCGGAGACCTGGGCGAGCGCGGACACGTGGTCGCGCACGATCGGGAACGTCGCCGACCCCGGCTCGAGGTTGCCCGCCAGGCCGTCGGCGAGCGTGTCGCCGACCGTGAACGGGGTGATCTCGCCCGCCGCGAGCGCCGTGGCGAACGCCGGGGAGCGCGCGGCCTCGATCGCCACGACGCGGATGCCCTCGCGGCCCGCGCGCCAGAGGCCCAGCCCGGAGGCGAGGCTGCCGCCGCCGAGCGGCGCGGCGACGGTGAGGGTGTCCCCCAGCTCGGCCTCGAGCTCGCGGCCGATCGTCGACTGCCCCGCGATCACGCCCGTGTCGTTGTAGGCCGACACGTAGGCGCCGCCGCCCTCGGCGGCCACGGCGCCGGCGTGCGCCTCGGCCGCGTCCAGGTCGGCGCCGTGCTGGATCAGCGTCACCGGGAGCGCCTCCAGCGCGGCGACCTTGGCCGGCGACGCGTGCTCGCTCACCACGACCGTGACCGGCACGCCGAGCGCGGCCCCCGCCCAGGCGATCCCCAGCCCGGCGTTCCCGGCGGACCCGGTCACCACCGGGCCGGACGCCCGCGAGAGCGCGGCGAGGCCGCCGCGCACCTTGAAGGAGCCCGTGGGCTGGAGCGTCTCGAGCTTGAGGTGCACGTCCTCGCCCAGCGCCGGGCACGGGACGAGCGGCGTCGGCACGAGCCGCTCCCCCACGACCGCGGCGGCGTCGGCGAGCTCGGCGACGGTCGGTGCGGCGACGTGGCGCATGGGCCAAGCCTGCCGCAAACCGCGCCGCGGTGCAGCCGCGCCCTAGGTCTTGCCCAGCCGCTCGAGCTGGTCGCGCTCGCCCGGCGCGACCTTGTGGCCGACGCCGTCGATCACGTCCTTGCAGCTGAGGACGACGGTGTCCTCGACCGCGGAGACGCGGTGGTGCACGTTCGGCGGCGCGTGGAAGCCCTCGCCAGGGCCGAGCTCCGCGTCGGCGCCCTCCATCTCCACGCGCAGGCGCCCGGTCAGCACGATCATCACCTGCTCCTGCGGGTGTGCGTGCTCGACCGCGCCCTCGTCGGCGTCGAAGCGCAGGCGCCCGACCTCGATCCGCTCGCCGGCGACCAGCTCGCCGAACGCGGTCGAGTACTTCGGCGTGACGTACTCCTTCTCGAGCTGGTCGAGGCGGATGAAGGGCATCAGGTGGCCACCAGGTCGAGGGACTCGAACTTGCGCAGGATCTCCGCCTTGGCGAGGGCGACCTCGTCGGCGGCGGGATCGCGCGGGAACGGCAGGTCGACGGTCATGTCGTCGCGCAGCTCGCCGCCCTTGGCGAAGAGCAGGATGCGCGTCGAGAGCTCGACCGCCTCGGACACGTCGTGGGTGACGAACAGCACGGTCTTCCCGGTCGCGTCCCACAGCTCGTGCAGCTCGCGCCGCAGCGTCCGGCTCGTGATCGCGTCGAGGTGGCTGAACGGCTCGTCCATCAGCAGCACGTCGGGCTCGATCGAGAACGCGCGCGCGATGCCCACGCGCTGCTGCATGCCGCCGGAGAGCTGGCCCGGGTACTGCCTGGCGCAGTCGCCCAGGTCGACCATCTCGAGGTAGCGCACGCAGCGCGCGCGGGCTTCCTCGTCGCGCTTCTCCTGCACGAACAGGAGGTTGTCGAGCACGCTGCGCCACGGCAGCAGGCGGGCGGCCTGGAACACGTAGCCGAGCTTGGCCTCGCGGTCGCCCTCGGTGATCGCGACGCCGCCCGACGTCGGCGTCTCGATCCCCGAGAGGATGTTCAGGAGCGTCGACTTGCCGCAGCCCGACGGCCCGACGACGCTGACGAACTCGTGCCCGCTGACCTCGAAGGACGCGCCCTCGAGGGCCACGACGGTGCGGTCGTCGGACACGAACTCCTTGCGGAGGTCCTGGACGCTGATCGTTCCCACTCTCTGGCTCCTCCTACTTCGCCTGCGGTCGCCACCGGAACACGTACGCCGACAGCCGGCCGAACACGAGGCGCTCGATCAGCAGGGCGAACAGGATGAAGAACAGCGCGTAGCCGATGATGCCCTGCGCGCGGTGGGCGTCGTACCAGAACTTGATCGTCCAGCCGGCGCCGTTGGTCGACGCGAACAGCTCGGCGAGCACGAGGCCCTTCCAGGCGTTCGCGAGCCCGTAGCGGAGCGCCGCGAAGAAGAACGGCATCAGCGACGGGAAGATCACGTGGCGGATCGCGTCGCGGCGGTCCACGGTGTAGGCCTTGGACATGTCGAGCAGGTCCTTGGGCACGCTGCGGACGCCCTCGGCGATGTTGATGATCACGAACGTCACCGCGGCGAGCACGACCGTGACGATCGGGGCCGTGGTGCCGAACCCGAACCACATGGCGGCGATCAGCGCCCACACGAGCGACGGCATCGCCAGGCCGACGACCACGAAGTCGTGCAGGAACCAGTTGGCCGCGCGCGAGAGGCCCACGAGCAGGCCGATCGGGATGCCGATCGCGAACGCGATGAGCAGGCCGATCGACAGCCGTTCGAGGCTCACGCCGAACGCCTGGTAGACGGTCTGCGGCGCGAGCGTGTCGCCCCGGATCTCGTCCCACATGAACTCCGCCACCTCGGCCGGCGTCGGCAGCAGCAGCGTCGGCAGCAGCGGGATCGCGAGCTGCCACGCCGCCACGAAGCACACCCAGGAGAGCAGGCGGGCGACCGTGGTCGAGCGCAGGCCGCGGCCGAGCCGGCCGGCGGAGGCGGGATGGGCGGCCGCGCGCGGCGTCCCGGCGACGGGCGCGACGCTCATGCCGAGACCTCCGGGCGCCAGCGGTAGAACCGGTTCATCTGGCGCTGCAGGATCCCCCGCTCGAGCAGCAGCGCGAAGGCGAAGAAGATCAGCACCCAGCCGAGGAAGCCGGCCATGTCGAACTCCTGGAACTCGCGCCGCATCATGAAGCCGATCCCCTGGGTCCCGACGATCACCTCCATCAGCGTCACGATCTTCCAGGACACCGAGAAGCCGTAGCGCGCCGCGGTGAAGAAGAACGGCGCGAGGAACGGCAGGAGGATGTGGCGCAGCGCGCGCCCGCTCGGCACCCGGAACGCGCGCCCCATGTCCGCGAGGTCGCGCGGCGCGGCCTTGACGCCCTCCACGACGTTGACGGCGACGTAGGAGTACGCCGTGATGACCACGGCGACGATCGGGCCGAGGGCGCCGAGGCCGAAGACCATCGCGCACACGAGCGCGAAGACCAGGCCGGGCGTCGTCAGCGTGAGCATCACCCAGTCGCCGAGGAACGCCTCCCACCAGCGGCTGCGCCCCATGGCGATGCCGACGACGGTGCCGAGCAGGAAGGCGACGGTGAAGCCGGCGGCGATGTTCTTGACCGTCGCCCCGAAGTGCGTGAGCAGCTCGCCCGAGCCGACGATGTCGGCGATCGCCTCGGCGATCGCCGCCGGCGGCGGGATGATGAAGTCCTCGACGAGGAAGCTCGACGTGCACTGCCAGATGGCCAGGAACGTCACGTAGCCGCCGATCCGCCAGAGCCAGCGGGAGCGCCGCTCGGCGCGCCGGCGGGTCTCGGCGTCGGTGCGCCGCGGCGTGCTCCGCGGCCGCACCGGTGCCGTTGCGAGTTGGCTCGACATGCTGCGGCGGCGCCCCCCTAGACCTTCCCGGAGGGCTCGATCGCGGCGAACTCGGGCGTCGGGGCGTCCGCCTCCATGAACTTCGTCTCCTTCATCAGGTCGTAGAGCTTCGTCTCGTTGCCGATCCACTTCTCGTCCAGGTAGACGGAGTCGACGAACCAGTCGTGGTCGGCGAGGTAGCCCTGCATCGCCTCGACGTCCTCGTCCTCCTCGACCGCGAAGTGCTGGGGGTACGTCTTGATGATCTCGGCCTGCTTGTCGCGCCAGCCCTTGATGCCCTCCTCCCACAGGTCCAGGAACGCCTGGGCCTGCTCGGGATGGGCGTCGTACCACTTCTTCGTGGCGGTGAAGTTGTTGCCCATGACGCCGGCGTGCTCGCAGCTGCAGATGTCGCCGTAGACCTCGTAGGGGAGCTTGTTGTCGTACATCACCTCCAGCTCGCCCTTGCGCAAGTAGCTGATCGCGGCCTCCGGGATGGCAAGCGCGGCCTCGACCTGCCCGCGCGCGACGTGCTCGCCCATCACGAAATGGTCCTCGACCACGAGCTCGAAGTCACCGCCGCCCACCCGGAAGTCCAGGTCGTGCAGCTTGCGGGCGAACATGCCCCACACGAGCGTCGAGGAGACCGCGGAGGGGACGGCGATCTTCGAGCCCTTGGGGATGTCGGCCAGCGTCTTGTAGCCGCTGTCGGCGCGCGCGATCGGCGTGATGCGCAGCAGGTTGTACTTGCCGAAGGTGACCGTCTTGATCCCGGTCTTGTCCTCGAGCAGCGGCAGCTCGTAGGTGGCGGTGGAGACGATGTCGCCGTGGCCGCCGGCGAAGTAGGCGAACTCGTCCCACGTCGACGAGGTGACGATCCGGATGTTGTGCTTCTCCTCGAAGCGCACGATGATCCCGTTGTCGTTCATGTAGTCCCACACGGGATCCGGCGCGAACGCGAACCGCACCACGTCGCGCCCGCCGGCCGCTGATTCGTCGTCGCCGCCGCACGCGGCGAGCGTCGGCCCGAGCGTCGCCAGGGCGGCGCCCGAGGCGGCCGCCCGCAGGAACTCGCGGCGGCTCGCCGGCCGATCGAAGAGGCCACGCGGTCGCGATGCGCTGCTCATCTTCCCTCCACCCTCCTCTTGGCGGTTGGCGTGCGCTCAGTGAGCAGCACGAGTGCTCGACTTTACAGCGTCACTTTCAAATTGGCAAGTCGCGCAGTGTTGCTTCACTATTCTCAAAGCTATGCTGAAAGAACGACCGATCGCGGTCGCCGTCGGCTACTCGATCCTCGGCGTGCTGCCGCTGTTCCTCGTGAGCGCGCAGGCCGTCCAGCTGCAGCACGAGCTGGGCTTCGGGCGCGCGCGCCTGGGGCTCGCCGTGACGCTGTGCTTCGCCGCGTCGGCCGCCGCGTCGCCGTGGCTCGGCCGGCTGGTGGAGCGGATCGGCGCGGGCGCCGGCCTGCGCGTCTCCGCGTCGCTCTCCCTGTGTGCGTGCCTGACGATGGCGCTGCTCGCCTCGCGCTGGTGGCACGTGGCGGCCGCGCTCGTCCTGTGCGGGCTCGCCAACGCGACGGCGCAGACCGCCACCAACCTCGCCCTCGCGGGCGGGGTCGCGCCCGAGCGCCAGGGCGTCGCCTTCGGCGCCAAGCAGGCGGCCGTGCCGCTGGCCAGCCTCGGCGCCGGTCTCGCGCTGCCCGTCGTGGCGCTCGTGGCGGGCTGGCGCGCCGCGTTCGCCGTCGCGGCGGTGCTCGCGGGCACCGCGCTGCTGCTGCGCCAGCCGGGCGCGCGCGGCGCGGGCCGCGAGCGCGGCGCGGCCGCGCGGCCGCGCACGCCCGTGCTCGCGCTCACCGTGCTGGTCGGGCTGCTCGGCGGGGCGGTCGGCAACTCTATCCCCGCCTTCGCCGTCGACTCCGCCGTCGCGCACGGGCTGACGGAGCACGCCGGCGCCGCCGTGCTCGCGGCGGGCAGCCTCGTCGCGGTGCTCGTCCGCGTCAGCACCGGCTGGCTCGCCGACCGGCGCGCCAGCGCCGGCTACGCCGAGCTGGCCGCGCTGACCGCCGGCGGCGCCCTGGCGCTCGCGGCGCTCGCGCTCGCCGGTGCGAGCGACGCGCTGTTCGTGGCCGCGACCGTCGCGGCGTTCGCGACGGGGTGGGGCTGGCCGGGGATCATCTACTACGCGACCGTGCGCAGCCACCGCGCGACGCCCGGCGCCGCCACGGGCCTCGTGCTCTCCGCGGTCTACGCCGGCAACGTCATCGGCCCGGTGACCGTCGGCTTCGTCGCCGAGCACGCCTCCTACGCGGACGCCTGGGCGCTGTGCGCCGGGGTGCTCGGCGTGGCGACCCTCGCGGCGCTCGGCGCCGGCCTGCTCGACCGGCGCCGGCTGCGGCTTCAGCCGAGCCGGCCCGTGGCCTCGTAGATCGGCGCGACCTGGTTCTTGAAGCTGAGCGCGGTCACGTCCTCGATGGCCATCACGCGATGCGGCACGTTGGACGGGTTGAACGTCGCCTCGCCGGGGTGCACGACGTAGGTCTCGTCGCCGCAGGTGACCTCGAGGACGCCCTCGAGCACGTACATCACCTGCTCCTCCGGGTGCGCGTGCTCATGCGCGCCCTTGCCCTTGGCGAAGGAGATCTTCGTGACCTCCATGGCCTGGCTGCGCAGCACCGGCCCGGTGCCGGTCGAGTAGCTGCCGGAGACGACGTTGTCCTCGTCGCCGTCGAACATCACGTGGGGCACGGAGCTTCCTCTCGCTCGTTGGTGAACCGGTACAAACGTGCGGGGTTGTCCTCGGCGATCGCCCGGACCTCGGCCTCGCCGCACGCGGCGCGCAGCATCCCCATCGGGTCCGGGGTCGCCATGTCGAACGGCAGGTCGGTGCCGAGCACGAGGTGCTCCGCCCCGAGCCTGGCGACGAGGTGGGAGAGCGCGGCGGCGTCGTGGGTGATCGGGTCGAGCAGCACCTGCCCCACGTAGGACCACGGGTCGCGCGGCGCGTCCGCCAGCTCGGGGCGCACCGTCGCCGCGTGGCGCAGGCGCCCGGCCTGCCAGGGGAAGAAGCCGCCGGCGTGCAGCAGCACGACGCGCAGCGCCGGGTGGCGGTCGAGCGTGCCGGCGCAGATCAGCCGCTCGATCGCGATCGTCGTCTCGAGCGGGAAGCCGATCACGTTGACCAGGTAGAAGTCGTCGAGCCCGGGATGCGGCGACGTGTAGGCGGGATGCAGCATCACCGGGAGGCCGAGCCGCTCGGCAGCCGCCCAGAACGGGTCGAGCGAGCGGTCGTCGAGGCGCGTCGACGGCCCGGCCGACGTGCCGATCTCGACGCCGACCGCGCCCGCCGCGACCGCGTCCTCCAGCACGGCGGCCGCTCGCTCCGGCGCCTGCAGCGGCACGCTCGCCATCCAGCGCAGCCGGTCGGGGCGCTCGGCCGCCATCGCCGCCAGGCCGTCGTTCACCGCGCGCGCCATCGCCTCCCCCGGCTCGGCGGCGACGTGGTGGTAGAAGAGCGTCGGGGAGATCGAGATCACGGCCGCCTCGAGCTCCAGGCGCTCGAGCTGGGCCAGCTTGGCCTCCGTGGACCGGAACTCCGGCACGAGCTCGAACGGCACGTGCACCCCGCTGTGGAGCCGGTCGCCGACCACCTTCGCGCCGTACGCGGGGTCGCGGTCGAGCAGCGCGATGGCCGGCTCGGGCACCGCGTGGTTGTGGACGTCGATCCTCACGACATGATCCTCCCGCCCGCGACGTCCAGCGTCACCCCCGTCAGGAAGCCCGCGGCGGCGCCGGACGCCAGGAACAGCGCGGCGGCCGCGCACTCCTCGGGCCGGCCGAGCCGCCCGAGCGGGGACTTGGCGGCCAGCTCGGCGCGGCGCTCCGGCGTCAGGATGCGCTCGATCCGCTCGGTCATGGTCGTGCTCGGCGCGATGCAGTTGACGCGGATGCCGTGCGGGCCCAGCTCGCGTGCGGCGTGGCGCGTGAGCTGAACGATCCCGGCCTTGGCGGCGGCGTAGGACGCGGTCAGCGTCGCGTCGAGGTGGCGGGCGGCGTTCGAGGCCATGGTGACCACGGCGCCCCCGCTGCCCCGCTCGACCATGGCCGGCAGGAACGCCCGCAGGCAGCGGAACGTGCCCGTCAGGTTCGCGTCGACGACGTCGTCCCACTCCGTCGCGCCGATCTCGTGGACGGCCGTGTAGGCGCCGAAGCCGCCGGCGAACGGGAGCAGCACGTCGGCCGGGCCGAAGCGGTCGTGGACCGCGTCGCGCAGCGCGGCGACCTGCTCCCAGGAGCGGACGTCGGCGACGCAGCTCAGCGCCTCGGCGCCGGCCGCCTCCACCGCCTCGGCGACCTCGGCGAGCGCCGGCGCGTCGCGGCCGCTCACGACCACGCGCGCGCCGTCCCGCGCGAGCGCGAGCGCCGTCGCGGCGCCGATCCCGCGCGACGCCCCGGTGACGACCGCGACCTTGCCCGCGAGGTCGGGGTAGCGGGGGGCGAGCTCGGTCTGGCCGGCGATCACGTCGCGACCGGCTCGAGCACCTGCGGGTTGACCGGGCAGCGCGGCGCGCGGCCCGACAGCGCGCGCACGACCTCCTCCACCGCGCGGCGCTGCAGCTCGGCCTGCGCCTCGGCGGAGTAGAAGGCCATGTGCGGCGTGACGAGCGCGCGCGGGTGCGTGCGCAGCGGATGGTCCGCCGGCAGCGGCTCCACCTCGGTCACGTCGAGCGCGAGCGCGCCGATCCGGCCGTCCTCGAGCGCGCGCGTGGCGGCGTCGAGGTCGACGAGCCCGCCGCGCGAGGTGTTGACCACGACCGGCGCGCGGCGCATCGCCGCGATCGTGCGCTCGCCGACGAGATGGCGCGTCGCGTCGGTGAGCGGCGCGTGCAGCGAGACGGCGTCGGCCTCGGCCACGGCCGCCTCGGCGCTCTCGGCGGGCGCGATCCCGGTGCCCTCCCAGGTCTCGACGTAGGGATCGAAGCCGACGACCTCGAGGCCGAAGGCGCGGGCGCGATCGGCCACCCGCCGGCCGATGCGCCCGACGCCGAGGAGTGCGAGCCGGCGGCCCGCCAGGCGGTGGATGCCCGCCTGCGGCACGTCCCAGCCGCCCTCGCGCACGGAGCGCGCGGCGGGGACGATGCCGCGGGCCGTGGCGAGGAGCAGCGCGAGGGCGTGGTCGGCGACCTCGTCCAGGCAGTAGTCGGGCACGTTCGTGACGAGGATCCCTGCCTCGGTGGCCGCGGCGACGTCGACGTTGTCGACGCCGATGCCGTAGCGGGCGATGACCCGGCACCGGTCGGCGGCCTCGACCACCGCGCGCGGGACCTGCGCGAAGCAGACGAGGATGGCGTCCGCCCCGGCCGCCTGCGCGGCCAGCGCCGCCGGATCGGCGCCGTCGGCCTCGACCAGCTCGGCGCCGATCTCCGCGAGCGCGGCGCGCTCGGCGTCGAGCCCGCCGAACACGTGGTCGGTGACGAGGACGCGCTGTGCCACGGCTAGGCGAGCGCGACGTCGTCGAACGGGTGCCGGGTGAAGATCACCGGTCCGTCCTTGGTCACGAGCAGGTTCTCCTCCAACCGCACCGTCTGCTCCAGGCCGGGATGGCCCGCGAACGTCTCGGCGGCGAAGTACATCCCCTCCTCGAGCTCGACGGGGTAGTCGAGCGAGTACGCGCGCGAGATCCACATGCCCTCGTAGAGCGAGAGCCCGATCGAGTGGGCGAACTGCTGCAGCGTCACCGTGCCGAACTCGTCGTCGGCGTAGCGCGGGAGCTGCTCGGCGACGTCCGCCGTCGTGTTGCCCGCCTTCATCATCTCGATGGCGGCGTACATCGACGCGTGGCACTCCTTGTAGAGGTCCTTCTCCTTCTCCGTCCAGCGCCCGCCGACCTTGAAGCAGCGCACGAAGTCGACGAAGTAGCCGCCGGGGCCGACCGCGTTCTGGTCGACGATCACCAGGTCGCCCTCGCGGATCACCTTGTCGGTGTGCCAGCGGCGGTACGGGCTGGTGTTGCCGCCCGAGGCGACGATGATGTCGTAGACGAAGTCGAAGCCCTGGGTGTAGAGGTACTCGTTCACCTTCGCGGTGATCTCCGACTCCTTGACGCCCGGCTTGAGCCACTCGTGCTCGATCTTCCAGAACGACGTGTCGCCGATCGCGGAGGAGATCTTCAGGCACTCGATCTCGTCGGGCGTCTTGACCGTGCGCGCCCCCGACATCGCCGGCCAGGCGCTGACGATGTCGAGCCCCAGCTTCTGGAACGCGGCGTAGCCGCTCGGGTCATAGACGTCCAGCCCGATGCGCTCCTCCTCGACCCCGTGCTCCTTCAGCACCTCGAGGATCGAGTTGGCCATCTTGTCGGCCATGAACTCCTCGGCCGTCTCCGCCCACTTCCACGTGATCGCGGGGCGGATGTTCCCGTTCAGCCACGGGGCGTCGATCTTCGCGCACTCGAAGTCCGAGCCGGCGGTCTCGAACAGCACGGGCTCGCCGTCGCGCGGGAGCACGCAGTAGCGGATGTAGATGTTGTTCTTCCAGTTGCCCTGGAAGACGCTCGTGATGTAGCGGACGTTCTCGCCGACGAAGCAGACCAGGGCGCCGAGGTCGTGCTTCTCCATCATCAGGCGCGCGCGGGCGAGGCGGTCGCGGCGCAGGCGGTCGAAGTCGACGCGCGCCTGCCAGTCGGTGGCGGTCGTGCTGTAGACGCGGCGCGGATCGTGCTCGTGGGGCTTGCCCAGGAACGAGAGATCGAGCCCCTTCCCGGCGGGCGTCAGCCCGTTCTTGACGTCGTGCTCGAGCACGCTACGGCCTCCTGGTGTTGGTCGGCGGCCCGTGCTGCCCGCCGTCGGGCAGGATCACGGTGACCGCGCGGACGGTGTCGTCGGTCGGGTTCAGGTAGCGGTGGGGCGTCGTGGACGGGAAGCAGATCGAGTCGCCGGGCGCGAGCTCGTGGCGCTCGAAGCCGACGAAGATCACCATCCGCCCCTCCAGCACGAGCACCATCTCCATGCCGGGATGGCGGTAGAGCCCCGAGTGCGATTCCGCGCGCGGGGCGTACACGAGCTCCATGAACTCGACCTCGTCGAGCTGGGCCGGGGTCAGGCGCTCCCAGCGCACGCCGCCCTCGATGTCGATCGCCGAGCGGCTCGCGCGGCGGACGACGTGGCGCGTCCCGTCCGGCGCGGGCGGGTCGTCCACCAGCCGCAGCCCGCCCTCGCCGGGGACGGCGGGCGCGTCGTCGCGGAAGAAGGCGTCCACCGGCACCTCCAGCGCCTCCGCCAGCGCGAACAGCGTCGACACCGACGGCCGCGACTGCCCCCGCTCGATCTGGCTGATCAGGCTCGGCGACACCCCCACCTGCCGCGCCAGCGCCGACACCTTCACCCCGCGCCGCGCCCGATGCGCGGAGAGCCGGGCGCCGATCCCGGACGCGGCGTCCTCGGTGGTCGGGAGCTCGAGCGGGGGCTGGGGGTCGGACGAGATCATCTGACGCGGAAGAGTGTGGCTAACTGTCCTTGCGAACAGTTTCAGCGATACTACACACTCCGTCAGATGTGCACCAGTGGTGCTTTCAGACTTCGTTGGCCTCCGGGAGGATCACCGTGACCGCGCGGGCGGTCTCGTCGCCGGGGTTCACGTAGCGGTGCGGCGTCGTCGACGGGAAGCAGATGCTGTCGCCCGGGGCGAGCGCGTAGCGGTCGAAGCCCACGTAGATGTCCATCCGGCCGCTCAGCAGCAGGACCATCTCCATGCCGGGGTGCAGGTACAGCGCGGAGTGCGACTCGGCGCCGGGGGCGTAGACGAGCTCCATGAACTCCAGGTCGGGCAGCTGGGTCGGCGTGAGGCGCTCCCAGCGCACGCCGCCCTCGATGTCGATGGCGGCACGCTCGCCGCGCCGCACGACGTAGCGGTGCGCGCCGCCGGCCGGGTGGGCGCCCCCCGCATCGCCCTCGACCGCGTCGCGGGGGTGCGGCGCGCCCGCGGCGTCCGCGTCGGGGGCGGGCGCGCTGTCGCGGAAGAAGGCGTCCACCGGCACCTCCAGCGCCTCCGCCAGCGCGAACAGCGTCGACACCGACGGCCGCGACTGCCCCCGCTCGATCTGGCTGATCAGGCTCGGCGACACCCCCACCTGCCGCGCCAGCGCCGACACCTTCACCCCGCGCCGCGCCCGATGCGCGGCGACGCGCGGCCCGAGGCCCGACGCCGCGTCGGCGGCGACGTCCGGATCGGGCTCGGCGGTCATGCGTCCAGTATGGCTACTGGCTGTCAGTGCGACTAGTCCCCGTGCGGAGCGCCTCGCCCACCTCGGCGACGGCCCGCCGCGCGATCCCCGCCTTGGCGATCCAGCGGAAGAAGCCGTGGATCGCGCCGTCGAAACGGCGCAGCTCGACAGGCACGCCCGCGGCCTCGAGCGCGGCGGCGTAGGCCTCGGCCTCATCGCACAGCACGTCGTCGGGCACGGTGAGGACGAAGGCGGGCGGCAGCCCGGCCAGGTCGGCCGCCCGCAACGGCGAGGCGTCGGGCCGCGCGCCGTCCGCGCCGTCGAGGTAGAGCTCCCAGAAGCGCTTCATGCTCGCCGCGGTCAGCCCGAAGCCCTCCCCCTTCTCCCGGTAGGACGGCGTGTTGAGCGCCGCGTCGCACACCGGGTAGATCAGCGCCTGCATCCGCAGCGGCGGGCCGCCCTCGTCGCGCAGCCGCAGGGCGGTCACGGCGGCGAGGTTCCCGCCCGCCGAGTCACCGGCGATCGCCAGCCGGCCCGGGTCGGCGCCCAGCTCCCCGGCGTGCGCGTGCAGCCAGCGCACGGCGGCGTGCGCGTCGTCCGCTGCGGCCGGGAAGCGATGCTCGGGCGCGAGCCGGTAGTCGACGAACGCGACGATCGCGCCGGACGCGAGGGCGAGCGTGCGGCACACCGCCTCGAACCCGGCGAGCGAGCCCATCACCCAGCCGCCGCCGTGCAGGTAGGCGACGAGGGCGAGCGGCCCGTCGCCCGGCGGCCGGAAGACGCGCACGGGGATCGGCCCGCCCGGCCCCGGGACCTCGACGTCGCGGACCTCGGCGACCTCCGGGCCGGTGCCGCTCAGCTCGGCGCTCTCGGCGTCGTTCGCCGCGCGCGCCTGGTCGATCGGCACGAGGTGCGCGGGCGGGCCGGGCGCCGCGTTCATCACGTCCAGGAGCGGCTGGATCTCCGGGTCGAGCATCCCGGCAGCCTATGCGTCTGGACGGCTGTCCGGGTGGCTCTAGAACCCGCGCCGCTCGCGGGCGCGCACGACCGACGGATCGCGCCGGTCGCGCCCGCGGTCCTGCAGGACCGCGTGCATGATCCAGAGGATGGCCAGGACGGCCACGGCGATCGTGGCCCACAGCACGTCCAGCGGCGAGAACGCGCCGAGCGCGGCGAAGAAGGCGAACAGGGCGATGACGGCCAGGGCGAGGATCCAGAAGGTCTCGCGCAGGGTCTCGAGCATGCGCGGCACGGAGCCACCTCCTCTTCAGTTCGTGCCGATCGTAGCAAGCTCGAGGCCGAACACGGAGGCCATCCCGGTCCTCCCCGAGCGGGTCACGGTGAGCGCGCGGCCGTCCGGCCGGCGCCGCAGCCAGCGCCGCCGGAGCAGCTCCGCCAGCAGCGCCGCGCCGAGCGCGCCGCCCACGTGCGGGCGCCGCTCGGACCAGTCCAGGCAGGCGCGCGCGGTGGACCGGCGGGCGCCGAGGACCGCGGGCACGTCGAGCCCGAAGGCGCCGAGCTCCTCGCCGCCCCGCGCGGTCAGGACGAAGCCGGCGCCGCCCGGCTCGAGCAGCTCGCGCGCGACGAGGGCGTCCGCGAGCGCGACGCCCGCGACGCCGGCCAGATGGTCGTAGCAGGAGCGCGCGGTGCGGAGCGCCTCGCCGTGGTGCCAGGCCCTGAGCCCCTGCGGGCGCTGGGGCGGGGCGATCGCGGCGAGCGCCTCGAGCGCGCGGGCGACCTCCGCGCCGGCGAGGCGCACGTGGCGGGTCCGGCCGCTGCGCTCCGACGTCACCAGCCCGCCGCGCTCGAGCCGGTCGAGGTGCTCGGTGGTGGTCGAGGGCGCCACCCCGGCGGCACGGGCCAGCTCCCCGGCGGTGAAGGGCAGGCCGCTGGTGAGGGTGTTGAGCATCGCCGCGCGGGACGGGTCGGCGATCAGGGCGGCGACGGACGCGAGATCGGCTTCCATGCCGACATCGTGGCACCGGCACGGTTCGGCGGGCGCCGAACCGTCGGCGTGGGAGCCTGCGCCGGTGCTCACCGCCGAGGACGTCGCCTACATCACGACCCATTTCGTCCCGCTCCGCGATCCGGCCGTGCGCGCCGAGGTCATGGCGGGCTGTCTCCCCGGCCCCGCCTACGTGCTCGACGACGGGACGGAGATGGTGGCGCCCGACCACCTGGCGCTCGCCGCGCGCGCGGGCGGCGTGGACGCGCTGCGTGCGTGGTTCGAGGCGCGCGCGCCGGGCGAGTGGGACGCCTATCTGAGCGGCGAGTACGCGGTGTGCCTGCGCGAGGTGAGCCCCGAGTCGATCGTGCGCAAGGGCGTGCTGACCGAGCGCATCGACGCGCTGCTGCGTGCGGATCCGCCGCCGCTGGACGCCCTGCACGAGGCGATCGACGAGCTGGACGCCCTGCTCCGCGCGTTCGCCCCCTACGACCGCATCCGCTTCGGCGGCCCGGTCTCCCGCGACCGCTACGTCACGGCGCTGCGGGAGCGGTTCCCGCGCGCCGGAGTCGCCGCTCGCGATCGGTCCAGCGCGAGTGGCGGCCCCGGCGAACGTCAACACCCGCACTGAGGGAAGCGGGTCGGCCCCGAACGTCGTACTGCCGCGCACGACCTGGCCGCGTACGACGTTGACGGTGCCATAGGCCCCGAACGTCGTAGAGCCGCACACGATCTGGCGGCTTACGACGTTCGGCGTAGCGACCCTCTCCCCTCGATGCCCGCCGTTGACGTGCGCCGGGGCCGCCGCTCGCGCCTCGCGGGAGGCCTAGAGCCGCTCGAGCCCCGCGCGGATCGCGTCGGCCGCCTCGGCGAGGTGCGACTCGTCGACGATCAGCGGCGGCGACAGGGCGACCCCGCGCAGCAGCGGCCGCACGAGCACCCCCGCCGCCCGCGCGCCGGCGGCGAGCTTCGCGACCGCGCCCGGGTCCGACGCCAGCGCGTCCTCGGACAGCGCCACGGCGGCGAGCAGGCCCATGCCCGCGCGCACCTCGCCGACCGCGTCGTGCGCTGCGAGCGGGGCGAGCGCGTCGGCGAGCGGCTGCTCGAGCGCCCGGCCGCGGCCGATCAGGTCCTCCGCCTCGTAGGCGTCGAGGACGGCCAGGGCGGCGGCCGCGCACGTCGGGTGCCCGGCGTACGTCGCTCCGTGGCGCAGCATCGGGCTGCCCGGCCCGGCGAAGTACGGGGCGGCGACGGCGCCGTCGACGATGACGCCGCCGAGCGGGAGGTAGCCGCTCGTCACGCCCTTGGCGAACGTGATCATGTCGGGGCGCACCTCGGGCCAGCGCTCGATCCCGAACCAGGTGCCGAGCCGGCCGAACGCGCAGATCACGGAGTCGATGACCAGCAGGATCCCGTGCTCGGCGCACAGGTCGGCGACGCCCTCGATGTACCCCTCCGGGGGCGGGAAGACGCCGCCGGCGCCGATCACCGGCTCGCAGAAGAACGCGGCCACGCGCTCGGGGCCCACGCGCAGGATCTCCTGCTCGAGCGCGGGCAGCGAGTCGAACGCGACCGCGGAGGTCTGCGGGACGAGCGGGCCCCAGTTCGCGGTGTTCGCCTCGATGCCGCCGATCGCCGTGCCGAAGCCGTGCGTGCCGTGGTAGCCGTTGGTGCGGCTGATCAGGTGCATCCGCTCGGGCTGACCCTGGAGGATCCAGTGGCGGCGGGCGATCTTCGCGGCGCTGTCGATCGCGTCGCCGCCGCCCGACGCGAGGAAGACCTTCGCATCGTCCATCGGGGCGAGCGCGGAGAGCCGCGCGCACAGCTCGTTGGCCGGGGGGTTCGAGAAGTCGCCGAACGTCTGGTACGCCGCGATGCGGTCCATCTGCGCCGCGACGGCGCGCGTGATGTCCGTGCGGCCGTGGCCCAGGTTCGCGTACCAGAGGCTCGCGGTGCCGTCCAGGTAGCGGTTGCCGTCGGCGTCGAACACGTAGGCGCCTTCGCCGCGCTCGATCACGAGCTCGGCGTTCGAGACGGCCCCCATGTCCGCGAACGGATGCCAGAAGGAGGTGGTCCGGGTGCTGGTCGATTCGTCGGCGATGGCCATAGGGTGACCGTAGCCAGCCCGCACGCACGGCGGCGTCCAATCCGGCTCCGCGAGTCTGCCGGAACGGAGCAACCGGTGCGCCGCTACGGCGCACCGGGTTCCCCGCTGTCAGGCAGCGGACGCACCGCCGGGGCGCGCGCACGATGGCGGACGTGCCGTCCGCGTGCGCCAGCTCACGAGCGGGGTGCCGTCCATCAGTCCCGGATCACCAGCCACGTGCCCGCCGCGAGCAGCGCGAGCCCCGCCAGCTTCGAGGCGGTGACCGGCGAGCGCTCGACGCCGAGCCAGCCGTAGTGGTCGACGAGGATCGCCACCGTGAACTGCCCGGCGATCGTGGCCGCCGTGAGCCCGCCCGCGCCCAGCGCGCGCACCGTCCAGACGATCGACGCCACGTAGATCGCGCTGATCAGGCCGCCGCCGATCAGCGCCCACCAGGGCGCGTCGCCCACGTGCGCGATCCCCGCGAGCCCGCCCGAGAGCACGCTGACCGCGAGCAGCGCGACGAGCCCGATGACGAACGCGACGACCGTCGCGGTCAGGCTCCCGACCGAGCGCCCCAGCAGCGAGTTCAGCGGCGCCTGCAGCGCCAGGGTCCCGCCGATCGCCACCGCGAGCGGCACCGCCACGCCGCGGTCCATCAGGCCGCCTCCGCCGGCCGCAGCCGCGCGGGCGTGAGCGGTGCGAGCACCGCCGTCATCGCCACCGCCGTGCCGAACAGCGCCCACAGGCTCGCGTCGAACGAGCCCGTGAGGTCCCGCAGCGCCCCGACCCCGAGCGGCCCGAGCGCCGCGACCGGATAGCCCGCGAGGAACATCAGCGCGGCCGCCGCGCCGGCGTCCGCGGGCCCGCGCGCGACGTCCAGGCACATCGTCAGGCAGATCGGGAACACCGTGCCGAGCGCCACGCCGGTGAGCACCGCCCACACGTACGCGCCGCCCGGGACCGCGGCGAAGCCGAACGTCGCGCAGCACATGCAGGCCGCGGCGAACCCCATCCACGACCGCCGCGTGCCCATCCGGTCGGCGAGCCACGGGACGACGAGCGCGGCCGGGATCGAGGCGATCCCCATGACCGCGAGCACGGCGCCGGCGGACTCGTCGCTCCAGCCGCGCTCCTGGTAGGCGTCCGCGATCCACGCCACGAGCCCGTAGTAGACGACGGACGGCAGCGCGAAGGCCAGCACGACGATCCAGGCGATCGGGCGCCGCACCGGCAGCCGCGGCGGGCGCGCGCCCGAGCGCTCCGTCCAGGCGCCGCGGCTCAGCACGAGCCAGCCGGCGCACACGGCGAGCGTGGCGAGCGAGAAGACCGCGAGCGCGCCGCGCCAGCCCTCCCAGGCCGAGGCGATCGGCACCGCGACCGCCGAGGAGATCGCCGCGCCGATGTTGATCCCGGTGACGCCGATCCCGTTCGCGAACGCCGGGCGGTGCGCGAAGCGCTGCTTGACCGCGACGGGCAGCAGCGTCCCGGCCACCGCCATCGCGACGCCGACCGGCAGCGTCAGCGCCAGCAGGACGGCGATGCCCGGCGAGAGCGCCCGTCCGACGCCGACGACCGCGATGGCCAGCAGGCAGCCGGCCATCGCCGCGCGCAGGCCCCAGCGCGCGGACAGCAGACCGGCCAGCGGGGCGAACAGGCCCATGCACAGCACCGGGATCGTGCCGACGAGCCCGGCGACCGCGTGCGACGTCCCGAGGTCGTCCTGGATGTCGGGGATGAGCGGCCCGGCGCCGACGAGCTGCGGGCGCAGCGCGACCGCCGCCAGCAGCAGCGCGGCGAGCAGCAGGAGGCTCTCGCGCCGCGCCGCGGCGGCCGGGGCCGCCGCCACCTCGGCCGTCGTCACTTCGCGGCCAGCCAGTTGGGGCCGATGCCCGCGTCGACCGCCAGCGGCGGATCCATCTCCGCCGCCCCGACCATCTCCGCGGACACGACCTCGGCCGCGCGCGGCGCCTCGTCCTGCGGGCCCTCGAAGAGCAGCTCGTCGTGGATCTGCAGGATCATGCGGGTCGCCAGGCCCTCGGCGGCGAGCCGGTCGTGGCAGCGGACCATCGCCACCTTGATGATGTCGGCGGCGGTGCCCTGGATGACCGTGTTCACCGCGAGCCGCTCGCCGAGCTTGCGCGTCTGCCAGTTGCGGGCGCGGATCTCCGGGATCTGGCGGCGGCGGCCGAACAGCGTGGAGACGTAGCCGTGCTCCTCGGCCTGCTTGACGGCGTCGGCCATGAACCGGGCGACGGCGGGGAAGCGCTCGAGGTAGCGGTCGATGAACTCCTGCGCCTCCTCCTGCTCGATCCGCAGGCGGTCGGCGAGCCCGTAGGCCGAGAGTCCGTAGACGATCCCGTAGTTGACCATCTTGGCCTTGGAGCGCATGCCGACCGTGAGCGCGTCGGGCGCGGTGTCGAACACGGCGGCGGCCGTCTCGGTGTGCACGTCCTCGCCGCGCAGGAAGATCTGCTTGAGCACGTCCTCGCCGGCGATGTGGGCGAGCACCCGCAGCTCGACCTGCGAGTAGTCGACGGAGATCAGCACGTTGCCCGGCTCGGCGATGAAGCAGGCGCGGATCTCGCGTCCGATCTCCGTGCGGATCGGGATGTTCTGCAGGTTCGGGTTGATCGAGGCGAGCCGGCCGGTGGACGTGTTGGTCTGCAGCAGCGTGGTGTGCAGGCGGCCGTCGGGGCCGATCGCGGCGGGGAGCTGCTCGAGGTAGGTCTGGACGAGCTTCGTCACCTCGCGCCAGCGCTCGATCTTCGACACGATCGGATGCTCGTCGCGGATCGCCTGCAGCACGCGGGCGTCGGTCGAGAACCCCGTCTTGCCGCGCCGCTTGCGCGACAGGCCGAGCTTGCCGAACAGCACCTCGGCGAGCTGCTGGGGCGAGCCGATCATGAACTCCTCGCCGGCCAGCTCCCAGATCTCGCGCTCGAGCTCGGCGGCGTCGGCCCGCATCCTCAGCCCCGCCTGCTCGAGCCGGTGGGTGTCGAGCTTGATGCCGGCCTTCTCCGTCTCCCGCAGCACGCGCACGAGCGGCAGCTCGATCTCCCGCAGCAGCCCCTCCAGCCCGCGCTCGCGGACCTGATCGCGCTGGCGGCCGGCCAGCTCGTGGGCGAGCACGGCGCGAGCCGCCTCCGGGTCGTCGGCCTCGACGGCCATCCCGCGCTCCTCGCACAGCTCGTCGAGCGGGTAGCCGCGGCGGGCGGGATCGAGCAGGTAGGCGGCGACCTCGGTGTCCCAGGTCAGGTTGGCCGGCACCTCGCCGAGCGCCTTGACGTCGTGGCCGATGACGGGCCGGTCCCCGGCGGCGCGGATCAGCGCGGCGGGGTCCTCCACCTCGCCGGCGAGCGCGTGCGGGCCGCCCGCGTAGGCGCCCCAGCGCCAGCCCGTGGCGCGCGGGATCAGCTCGCCCTCGGCGGGCTCCGGCGGCGTGGCGACGATCGCCAGCTCGGCGCCGCTCAGCTGCGGCAGGTTCTCCGGCGCGCCCTTGCGCACCGCCACCTTGCGCGCGGTCTCGGTCTCTGGGCGCGGGATCGCCGCCGACTCGGCGGCGTCGAGCGCCTCCTCGAGCCGGCGCAGCGGGTCGCGCAGCTCGAACTCGCGGAACATCGCGCGCAGCTTCGACCGGTCGGGCTCGCGCGTGAGCTCCGCGGCGAGGTCCAGCTCGACGGGCACGTCGCGGACCATCGTGGCCAGGCGCTTGGAGACGCGCGCGTCCTCGGCGAACTCCGTGAGGTTCTGCTTGCGCTTGGCGCCCGAGATCTGGTCGACGCTGGCGAGCACGTCCTCCAGCGAGCCGAAGCGCTGGAGCAGCTCGGCGGCGGTCTTGTCGCCGATCCCCGGGACGCCCGGGATGTTGTCGGACGTGTCGCCCTTGAGCCCGATGAAATCGGGGACCAGCTCGGGCGGGATGCCATAGCGGTCGATCACGCCCTGGCGGTCGTAGACCTTCGTGTCGGTGATGCCGCGCGACGTCGTCATGATCCGCACGCCGTCCGCGACGAGCTGGTAGGCGTCGCGATCGCCCGTGACGACCATCACCGGGATGCCCTGCGCCCGCGCCTGCTCGGTCAGCGCGGCGATCACGTCGTCGGCCTCGAAGCCCTCGACGGAGACGTTGGGGTAGCCGAACGCGTCCACGAGCGGCTGCAGGTGCGGCCACTGCTGCTTGAGCAGGTCCGGGCGCGAGGAGCGCTGGGCCTTGTAGTCGGCGGAGATCTCCTTGCGGCCGGACATGCCCGCGTCCCACACCACGACCGTCGGCACGTCGCCGTGGTCGGTGAGGATCTTCACGAGCATCGACGCGAAGCCGAAGATCGCGTTCGTCGGGCGCCCGTCGGACGTCGCGATCGATTCGGGCAGGGCGAAGAACGCGCGGTAGGCGAGCGAGTTCCCGTCGATCAGGAACAGCTCCCGGGGTGCGTCTCCGTTCGTCGCGGCCACGACCCCCAACGCTAGCTCAAGACGACCTCGGCACCGCGCGCCGGGACCATGGTGATCGCGCGCCGGTGCGTCCCCTCGGGCCGCGGGTCGACCGCGGCCGCGTCCAGGGCGCCGGCGACCTCGGCGAGCACGACCCGCAGCTCCATCAGCGCGAACGCCGCGCCCAGGCAGCGGCGCACGCCGCCGCCGAACGGGATCCACGTGTACGTCCCGCCCTGCGGCGCGTCGCCCAGGAAGCGCTCCGGGCGGAACCGGCCGGGCTCGGGGTAGAGCTCGGGGCGGCGGTGGACGAGGTAGATCGAGGGCGCGACGACCGTGCCCGCGGGCAGGTCGAGGCCGGCGATCGTCATGTCGGCCTGCAGGTGGCGCAGGACGACGGGCAGGACCGGGCGCAGGCGCAGCGCCTCCTTGCCGGCGGCCTCGGCGTAGGCCTCGCCCCCGGCGCGCAGCGCCTCCCAGCCGCCCGGTGTCCGCACGAGCCGCTCCGTGGCCCAGGAGAGGGCCGTGGCGGTCGTCTCGTGCCCGGCCACGAGCAGGGTGACCAGCTCGTCGCGGAGCTCGGTGTCGCTCATCGGCCTGCCGTCCTCGTGGCGGGCCGCGAGCAGCATGGAGAGCACGTCCTCGCCCGGGTCGGCCCTGCGCTCGCGGATCTGCTCGGCCAGCAGGCGGTCGACCGGGGCGAGGACCGGCCGGAAGATCCGCGCCCGCTCGGCACGGTCCGGGCCGGCGGTGAGCAGCGCCAGCATCGACGGCCCGCCCATCAGCCGCTCCATCATCGTCCGCAAGCGGCCGCGCAGCGCGTCGAGCCGCTCGGGGCCGCGGACCCCGAAGATCACGCGCAGGACGACCTCGAGCGTGATCGCCTGCATGCGCGGGGCGAGCGCGAGCGGCTCGCCCCGCGGCCAGGACGCCACCTGCTCACGGGCGATCTCGGCCACCCACTCGCGGTAGCCGGCCATGCGCGAGCCGTGGAAGGCGGGGAGCATCAGCTTGCGCTGGCGCAGGTGCTGGGGCCCGTCGAGGAGCAGCACCGAGGCGCCGCCGAGGAACGGCCGCAGGATGATGTTCGCCTTGCCCGCGTGCAGCAGCTTCGGGTCGCCGGTGAACACCTCGCGGACGGCGTCCGGGTGCGCGAGCATGACCCACGGCGGCTCCGTGCCGATCTTGATCGTGAACGCGTCGCCGTGCTCGCGGTGCGCCCGCAGCATGAACGGGCCGGGCCGGACCGTCCACGCCGCGGTCTGCGCGGGGCGCGGCATTCGCGGTCCGGGCGGGAGCGCCATGGGCGGAGCATAGACCCGGTGCGGCCCCGGTTAGAGTGGCGGCATGGTCCGCGTGGCCTGCCATCAGCTCGCGCCCGTCGTCGGCGACCTCGAGGGGAACCGCGCGCGGGCGCTCGCCGCGCTCGACGCCGCCGCCGCAGCCGGCGCGCGGATCGTCGTCCTCCCCGAGCTGGTCGCGTCCGGCTATGTCTTCGACGACGCCGCCGAGGCGCGCGCGCTCGCCGAGCCGGCCGACGGGCCGACGGTCTCGGGCTGGGCGGAGCGGGCCGCCGCGCACGACCTCGTCGTGGTCGGCGGCTTCGCCGAGCTGGGCGACGACGGCGTCCTCTACAACAGCGCGGCGCTCGTCGACCCGGACGGGCTGCGCGGCGTGTACCGCAAGGTGCACCTGTGGGATCGCGAGGCGGAGGCGTTCACGCCGGGCGACGCCCCGCCGCTCGTGCTCGACACGCCGCACGGCCGGCTCGGCGTGATGGTCTGCTACGACCTCGAGTTCCCCGAGTGGGTGCGGGCCGCCGCGCTCGCGCGCGCCGAGCTGCTGTGCGTGCCGACGAACTGGCCGCGATTCCCGCGCCCGTCCGGCGAGCGCCCGATGGAGGTGCTGCGCACGATGGTCTCGGCCGCCACGAACCGGATGGCCGTCGCGGTGTGCGACCGCTGCGGCCTCGAGCGGGGCGTCGCCTGGGTCGCCGGGAGCGCGATCGCCGGGGCGGACGGCTGGCTGCTGGCCGGTCCGCCGGCCGCGCCCGAGCCCGGCCTCCTGCTGGCCGACATCGATCTGGCGGCCTCGCGCGACAAGGCGCTCGGGCCGCGCAACGACGCGCTGCTGGACCGCCGTCCCGCGCTCTACGCGACCGGGTCCGGCGCGATCCCGTCGTGAACGGCGCCCGTACCCCCGGCATGCGGGTCACCATCACGGGAGCGACAGGCCGCGTCGGCGGCGCCCTGATCGACGCCCTGCACGCCCGCGGGGACGAGGTCACGGTCCTCTCGCGCAGCCCGGACCGGGCCGCGGAGGCGCTCGGCGTCGAGGCGGTCGGCTGGCAGCCCGAGCAGGATCCCGCCCCGCCGGCCGCGCTCGCGGGCCGCGATGCCGTCGTGCACCTGGCCGGCGAGGACGTCGCGCAGCGCTGGGACGACGACACCAAGCGCCGGCTGCTGACCTCGCGCGAGCGCGGGACGCGCAACCTGGTCGCGGGGCTGCAGGCCGCCGACCCGCGCCCGGCCACGCTCGTGTCCTCCTCCGCGGTCGGCTACTACGGCCCGCACGGCGACGAGACGGTGACGGAGGAGACACCGGCCGGGGACGACTTCCTCGCCGGGATCTGCGTCGCCTGGGAGCGCGAGGCCGCGGCGGCCGAGGCGCTCGGCGTGCGCGTCGTGCGCGTGCGCACGGGCGTCGTCCTCGACAAGGGCGGCGGCGCGCTGAAGCGGATGCTCCCGTTCTTCAAGCTCGGCGTCGGCGGGCCGGTGGCCGGCGGCCGGCAGTGGCTGCCGTGGATCCACCTCGACGACCTCGTCGGGCTCTACCTCGCCGCGATCGACGGCGCGGACTGGCACGGCGCGGTCAACGGCACGGCGCCCACGCCGGTCACCAACAAGGAGTTCTCGCGCGCCCTCGGGCGCGCCCTGCACCGCCCGGCGCTCGCCCCGGTGCCGGCCTTCGCGATCCGCATCCTCTACGGCGAGATGGCCGCCATCGTCGTCCACGGCCAGCGCGCGGTGCCCGAGCGCCCGCTGGCGCTCGGCCACACGTTCCGCCACCCGGAGCTGGACGCCGCGTTGCGCGACGCGTTGTCCACCTGACCGATCCGGCCAAAGTCCTGCAAGACCGGCGCATGTGCGCCGCCGCGGGCGTTAGCGTTGGGACATGAGCGAATTCGATCCCCGCGTCGAGCGGCCCCAGGACGACCAGCCCGTATCCCCGGTGCACCAGGACGACGTACCCGCGGCGCGGCTGCTCGCTCATGACCTCGAGCACCTGATGTGGGACGACGACGGAGAGGACTCCGTCCCGCCGCCCGACTGACGGGCGGCGTCAGACCCCTTCCGCCGCGTCCGCGGCGCGCGTGACCGGACAGCGGCCCTCGTCGTGGCCGCAGGCGTGCGCGTCGCAGAAGCGGCAGATCGCCCCGGCCGCGCGGCGACCCGTCGTCGCGCCGGCCAGGAGCGTCTCGGCCAGCGCGGCGAAGGCCGCCCGCTCCTCGGCGCCGAGCGCCGAGAACGACGCCTCGAGGGCCGCGGCGCGGGCCGCGAGCACCTGCGCGCCCTTGCGCTCCCCGGCGGGCGTGAGCTCGACCAGCACGCTGCGGGCGTCGCCGGGGTCGCGCGTGCGCCGCGCCAGCCCGTCCGCGGCGAGCCGGTCGATCACCCGGACCGTGCGGGAGTGGCTCAGCCGCAGGCCGCCCGCGAGCGTGTCGATCGAGCGGCCGCCGGCCCACTCGTGCAGCGCCGCCAGCGCGGCCGGCCCGGCGCCGGTCATCCCGGCCGCGGCCTCGACGGCGTCGCGCATGCGGTCCCCGAGCGCCACGACGATCGCGCCCGACACATTGAGGTTGTGATCCACCGGCCGGACGATATATGCTCCTGGCATACAAAGCGAACGCGAACAGGATCCCTGGACGACCGCTCGGGGCGCCGCGCGCGACGACGTCGTCGCCGCCCTCGCGCCGCGCGAGCGGCGCTGC
Organism: uncultured Solirubrobacteraceae bacterium; assembly: GCA_963827335.1. GTDB lineage: Bacteria > Actinomycetota > Thermoleophilia > Solirubrobacterales > Solirubrobacteraceae > DASQMT01. Next base: position 17,807 of record CAWHAP010000009.1, on the reverse strand, counting down.
CCCGCCTGCGGCGCCGCCCAGAGCGGCGGCGGCCGGCGCTGCACGAACTGCGGCGCCGACCTGACCGCGCGCTTCTCGCGCGGCGGCTCGCGCCGCGCGTGGGTCTTCGCCGCGGTGGTCGCCGCGGTGCTCGCGGCCGTCTCGATCCCGGTCGTGGGCGCGCTGCGCGACGACGCCGCGGACGAGCGCGCCCGCGCGGCCGAGCGCCAGCGTCAGATCACGGCGGCCGAGCGGGTCCGCCAGGAGCGCGCCGCGGTGCCGGTCCGCGCCACCGCGCCCGCCGCGCCGGCCGGCGTGGATCCGATCGAGCACCGCGCGGCGCTCGTGCGCTTCGGCGAGGACCGGATCACCGCCGACGCGAACCGGCGCGTGGCCGAGGGGACGCTCAAGGGCGACCACAAGGGCACGCGCTGCGAGCTCTTCCCCGAGACGGACGCGCGGCGCGCCGCCGAGCGCGACCCCGCCACGCGCGTCGGCCGCTACGACTGCGTCGCCTACACGTCGCAGCTGGAGGGCTACACGGAGAACCAGGCCCTGTTCGGCGACCCGTTCTGGCTCGTCGTCGACTACGAGCGCGGCAAGCTCGTGTGGTGCAAGATCACGCCGCGCGCCGGCGAGGGCGGCAGCGTGCTGGTCAGCGTGCCCGTGCCGGAGCCGTGCCGGGACCCCGCGGGTCCCGGCTAGCCGTTCGGCTCAGCGGGCGCAGCCGGGGTCGCCGGCTGCTTGCGCTTGATCGAGCGCCCGAACGGGCCGACCTTCTTCCACAGCGAGTCCTGCTTGGGCGGCACGACGAGCCAGATCAGGACGCCGACCCCGTTGAGCAGCAGGCCCGAGGCCAGCCCGACGCGCTCGCCGTAGCCCTTGCGCCCGGACAGGTACGAGGCGATGATCGCCGACGCCAGCCAGGCGTAGAGGAGCCAGAGCGCCGTGGAGCCGAGGAGTGCGAAAACGGTCATGGTCTACGTTCCCAGGTAGGCGTTCTGGACCTCCGGGTTCTCCCGGAGCTTCGCCGACTCGTCCGCGAGCACGACCTTGCCGGTCTCGAGCACGTAGCCGCGCGTCGACACCTCGAGCGCGTAGTTGGCGTTCTGCTCGACGAGCAGGATCGTCGTGCCCTGCTTGTTGATCTCGCGGACCGTCTCGTAGATGCGGTCGACGAGGATCGGGGCCAGCCCCATCGAAGGCTCGTCGAGCAGCAGCAGCTGCGGGTCGGCCATCAGCGCGCGGCCCATGGCGAGCATCTGCTGCTCGCCGCCGGACATCGTGCCCGCCTTCTGCTTCTCGCGCTCCCGGAGCCGCGGGAAGAGCTCGAGCACGCGCTCGAGGTCGCCGGCGACGTTCGTGTCGCGGCGCAGGTAGGCGCCCAGCTCGAGGTTCTCGCGCACGGTCATGCGCTGGAAGCAGCGCCGGCCCTCCGGCGACTGCGAGATGCCCAGGCGCACGATCTCCTGGGCGGGCATCGTGGAGATCTCCTCCCCGCGGAACCGGATCGAGCCCTTGCGCGCCGGCGTCAGGCCCGAGATGGAGCGCAGCGTCGTCGACTTGCCGGCGCCGTTGGAGCCGATCAGCGTCACGACCTCGCCCTCCTCGACGGTGAGCGAGATGCCCTTGAGCGCCTCGATCGACCCGTACGAGGTGCGGACGTCCTCGAGTTCGAGCAGCGTCGCCATGGTCAGCCCTGCTTCCCGAGGTAGGCCTCGACGACCTTGGGGTCGTGCCGGACGGTGGGCGGATCGCCCTCGGCGATCTTCTCGCCGTGGTCGAGCACCGTGACCTGCTCGGACACGCCCATGACCACCTTCATGTCGTGCTCGATCAGGAGGACCGCCAGGCCCCGCTCGTCGCGCAGCTTGCGGATGAACTGCGTGAGCGCCTCGGACTCCTGCGGGTTCATGCCCGCCGTCGGCTCGTCGAGCAGCAGGAGCTTGGGGTCCGAGGCCAGCGCGCGGGCGATCTCGACCCGGCGCTGGTCGCCGTAGGACAGGTAGGAGGCGGCGTCGTCGTGCCGGCGCTCGGCCACGTTGCAGAAGCTCAGCAGCTCGTGCGCCTTCGCGACGCCCTCGCGCTCCTCGCGCCGCACGCGCGGCGTCCGGAAGATCGAGCCGGCCACCGTGGCCTTCAGCCGGGCGTGCTGGCCGACGAGCACGTTCTCGACGGCCGACATCGTGCCGAACAGCCGGATGTTCTGGAACGTCCGGGCGACCCCCAGCGCGGTGATCTGGTCGGGCCGCTTCGTGGTCACGTCCTGGCCGTCGAAGATGACGTTCCCCAGCGACGGCCGGTACAGGCCCGTCAGCATGTTGAAGAACGTCGTCTTGCCCGCCCCGTTCGGCCCGATGATCGACACGATCGACTTCTCGGGCACGCGGAACGACACGCCGTTCACCGCCGTCAGGCCGCCGAAGATCTTCGAGAGATGGCGCGTCTCCAGGACCGCGGGGCCCGCGTTGAGCCGGTCCTGCTCCGCCTGTCCGTCGGGGATCGTGCTCATGCGCGTGCCTCCACCACCGGGTCGCCGTCGTCGAGCACGTCGGCGAACTCCGCCTGGTGCCGTCGCTCGGGTATCAGGCCCTGCGGGCGCAGCACCATCATGATGACCAGCAGGAAGCCGAAGATGCCGAAGCCCAGCTGGGTCAGGTCGAAGTCCAGCCCGACCTTGCTCGGGACGTCGTTGAGCACGTCCGGGATCAGCCGGTTGTTGATGAACGACAGCGCGATCGCCCCGAGCGCGACGCCCCAGATCGAGCCGAGCCCGCCGAGGATGATCATGGCGAGCACGAAGATCGAGAACGAGAACTCGAACTGGTCGGCGTTCACGGTGCCGAAGAACGAGCCGAGGAACGTGCCCGCCATGCCGCCGCAGGCCGCGCCGAGCGAGTACGCGAGGAGCTTCACGCGCACGGTCGGGATGCCCATGGAGACGGCCGCGACCTCGTCCTCGCGGATGGCGATCCACGCCCGCCCGATGCGCGAGTCGCGCAGGCGGAAGTTCACGAACAGGATGAGCAGCGCGAGCGCCAGGGCGGTCCAGTACCACGGTCTGAGGTTCAGCGTGGTGAACCGCTCCACGAGCGGCAGGTCGATCTTGTCGACCGGGTTGATGCCGGCGCGGCCGTTCGTGAGGTTGAAGTCGCCGATGCCGAAGACGCCCTCGTCGGAGTTGACCGCGATGCGCCCGATGATCTCGCCGAAGGCGAGCGTCACGATCGCGATGTAGTCGCCGCGCAGACGCAGCGTCGGGAACCCGAGGACTGCGCCCGCGAACGCCGTGAACAGCGCCGCGATCGGGAGGATCAGCAGCCAGTTGAGGTGGATGCCGGGCTGGCTCTGCAGGAACTCGGCCACGCCGACGTGGATGTCGGCGGTCGAGAAGAAGCTCGAGCCGAACCAGCCCATCGTGTACGCGCCGATGGCGAAGAACGCGACGTAGCCGAGGTCGAGCAGGCCGGCGAAGCCGACCACGATGTTGAGCCCGAGGGCCATGACGACGTAGATGAGCGCCGTCGTCGAGTCCTCGATGAACGCGCTGCCCGAGTCGTAGAACAACGGCAGCAGGATCGCGAACACGATCACGACACCGGCGACGACGTTGCCCAGCGGGAAGCGGCCGACGTTGCGCGGCAGCTTGAGGCCGCGCGGCTTGGTGGCGGTGGCGGTGCTCATCCGGCCTCCCTCGTCTGCTCGCCCAGCAGGCCCTGCGGCCGGAACACCAGGATGAGGACCAGGTAGCCGAACACGATCGCCGGCGTCCACTCCGTGCCGATCCGGTTGTCGGAGATCTGCTGGATGCAGCCGATGATCAGGCCGCCCAGGATGGCGCCCTTGATGTTGCCGATGCCGCCCATGACGGCCGCGGTGAACGAGATCAGGCCGGCGGTGAAGCCGGCGAAGAACCACACGTCGGTCTGGTAGAGCGCGTAGATCAGGCCCGCCGCGCCGGCCATCAGGCCACCCAGCAGGAAGGTGAAGGAGATCGTCGTGTCGACGTTGATGCCCATCAGGCGCGCAGCCTGCGGGTCCTGCGCCGTCGCGCGCATGGCACGGCCGATGCGCGAGCGGGCGATGAAGTTCACGAGCACGAAGAACAGCGGGACGGTCACGATCAGGGCGAGCAGGTCGCCGTGCGTGATCGGGACGCCGAGGATCGTCGTGTACTGCGTCTGCGACTCGATCAGGTCCGGCACGCTGCGGTGCGAGCCGCCGAGCCAGAGCAGGCCGATGTTCTGCAGGATGAAGGAGAACCCGACCGCCGTGATCAACGGCGCCAGCTTGGGTGCGTTGCGCAACGGCCGGTAGGCGACCCGCTCGATCATCACGTTGAGCGTGCCGGTGGCGAGCATGCCGACGACCAGGATCAGCAGCAGGCCGAAGAGCAGGGCGAAGTTGCCCGTGGCGACCGTCAGGCCGATCGTGCCCATCATCCCGTACGCGACGAAGCTGCCCAGCATGAACAGGTCGCCGTGGGCGAAGTTGATCAGCTCGATGATGCCGTAGACGAGCGTGTAGCCGACGGCGATGAGCGCCCAGATGGCGCCGTTGGAGAGGCCGTCCTTCAGGTTGGTGGCGAGTCGCGACAGGTCGCCGTCGTCCTGGAGGTCCTGGATGCCGTAGACGACGGGCAGGACCAGCAGGATCGCGAGCAGGCCGAACCTGGAGATGTACTCGCGGACGACCTCACCGCGCGAGCGCGTGGGTCGAACGGGAATGGATGCCGATTCCATGAGGTTGTCCGTCGGCGTCCGGCGGCGGGCCCGTGGACCCGCCGCCGTCCGGCCGGAGCGGTGGCCTAGGAGGCCGCCGCCTTGATGACCTTCTCGAACACCAGCTTGCCACCCTCGGCCTTGTATCCGCCGTAGTCGCTCAGCGTGGTGTCGCCGTCCGGGTCGATGTCGTACGTGCCCAGCGGGCTCTCGCGGCCCTTCGTGTTGAAGAAGGCCTCGATGACGGCGGCCTTGTCGTCGCCGCCCTCGGCGATGGCGTCACAGACGACCGCCATGGCCTCGTAGCCGTACACCGCGTACGGATCGATCTCGTCCTGCGGCTCCCCGTACTCGGCCTCGTAGTCCTTGTAGAACTGCTGGCCGGCCGGCGGGAGCTCGTCCGGAGACAGCGTCGGTGCCGTCAGGAACGTCTGCGCCTGGACCTTCTCCGGGATCTCCTTGGTGAAGTCCACGGTCGCGACGCCGTCGGGGCCGAACAGCTTGGCCTCCGGCAGTGCCGCGTTGAGGTCCTTGTACAGCTGCGGCGCGTTGTTGTCGATGATGCCGCCGGTGAACACCGCGTCGGCGCCCGACGACTTGATCTTCGACGCCAGCGCGCGGTAGTTCGACGCCTTGCCGTCCCACGAGTCGTTGCCGGCGATCTTGATGCCGAGCTCCTCCGCGGCGGACTGCGTGTTCTTCGCGACGCCCTTGCCGTACACCTCGGCGTCGTCGAGGATGTACACGCTGGTGACGCCCTCGTCCTTCATGTACTGCGCCTGGGCGGCACCCTGGATGGTGTCGATCGGCACGACGCGCCCGTAGTTGCGCTCGCCGGCCGGGTAGTACTTGTCCGGCTCGCCCGGCTCCGCGCCCGCGCCGCCCTTGGTCAGACCGAGGGCCGTGTTGGACGGGGAGACCTGCAGGATGCCGGCCTCATTGTTGATCGGGATCGAGATCGCCGAGGCACCGGAGTTGAACTCACCGATGTAGGCGATCGCGGAGTCGTCCTGGGCGACCTTGCGGGCGTTCGCCGCGGTCGCGCCGGGCTCCCACTTGCCCGCCGCAGCGGTCGCGTCGTCGAGCGACTCGTACTTGATGGTGAAGTCACCGCACTTGTTGCCCTTCTGCTTCAGTGCGAGCTGGATGCCCTTGATGACGTCCTCGGACTGCGGACGCGACGCGCCCTGCAGCGGAAGGGACGAGTAGACGGTCAGTGAACCGCCGCCGCTGTCGGACGACGTCCCGCCACCGCCACCGCCATCGGAATCGTCGTCGCCGCACGCGGCGACGCCGAAGGCCATTGCGGCCGTGAGGCAGCTCCACGCTGCCACGTTGCGAATCTTCAAGTAACCCCTCCTCAAAGGGTTGACCTTGATCAGAGCGCGCGATTCTAGTCGTCGCGCCGGAGGACACGCAACAGATCGCCTGTTAGCCGCGCGTTAGCGAGCGGGTTGCTTCGCGCTCAGCGCGGGGTGAAGCCGTCGCCCGGGCCGTCCCCGCCGCGGTCGGCGGAGAAGAACGGGGAGAAGACGCGGACCGACGCGGCCAGGGTGATCAGCAGCACCGAGACCATCAGGGCGTCGAACGGCTTGATGCCGAGCGAGAGCAGCACGATCCACAGCGCGGCGGAGAAGATGGTGGTCAGCAGGAGGGCCATGCGCGGGCGGAACTATAGTGCTCCGCCGGTCATCCGGACGGCGTTCTGATTGGCATGCCGGACATCCATGTCCGATCTATCGAGTGAGCGCCTCGGCGAATCCCGACACCAGCTCGCGCACCGCGCCCGCGGGATCCGGCGACTCCGCCGCGGCCCGCACCAGGCGGGAGCCGACGATGACGCCGTCGGCGCCCGCGTCCGCAGCCTGCGCGGCCGCCTCCGGCGTGCCGATGCCGAAGCCGAGGGCCACGGGCACGTCGGCGTGGGCCTTCGTGCGGGCGAGGATCGCGGGCAGGTCCTCGGCGATGCCCTGGCGCTCACCGGTCGTGCCGGTCACCGAGACCGTGTAGACGAACCCGCGCGCCGCGGCGCCGATCCGGGCCAGCCGCTCCTCGGGCGTCGTCGGCGCGACCAGCGCCACGAGCGCGACGCCCACCGCGTCGCACGCGGCCAGGGTGTCGACGGCCTCCTCGAGCGGCAGGTCGGGCACGATCAGGCCGCTGATCCCGCGCTCGGCGAGCTCGTGCGCGAAGCGCTCCGGGCCGCGCGCGAGCACGAGGTTGGCGTAGCACATGAGCACGACCGGGACGGACGGCGCGAGCGACCGCCCGACCTCGAGCACGCCGTGCAGGTTGGCGCCCGCCTCGAGCGCGGCGGTGCCGGCGGCGTGGATCACGGGGCCGTCGGCGAGCGGGTCGGAGAACGGCACGCCGAGCTCGACGAGGTCCGCGCCCGCCTCGGCGTAGGCCTCGCCGATCGCCAGCGAGCCCTCCAGCGACGGGAACCCGCCCATCAGGTAGGGCATCAGCGCCGCGCGCTTGCCGGAGCTCGCGAACGCCGCCGCGATCGTGTCCTGCCCGGCCGCGACGCTCACCCCCGCCGCTCCAGCACCTCGGCCAGGTCCTTGTCGCCGCGCCCGGACAGGCAGACCAGCTCCAGGGGATCCTCGCCCGCGGGCGGGTTGGCGAGCACCCAGGCGACGGCGTGGGAGGACTCGAGCGCCGGGATGATCCCCTCGAGCTCGGCGAGCCGCTGGAACGCGTCGAGCGCCTGCTCGTCGGTCACCGCCTCGTAGCGCGCCCGCCCCGAGTCGCGCAGCCACGCGTGCTCCGGCCCGACGCCCGGGTAGTCCAGGCCGGCCGAGATGGAGTGCGCCTCGGTGATCTGGCCGTCCTCGTCCTGCATGATCGCCGAGTAGGAGCCGTGCAGGACGCCGCCGCGCCCGCCGATCGTGAGCGGCGCGCCGTGCCGCCCGGTGGCGATGCCCTCGCCCGCCGCCTCGCAGCCCACGAGCTCCACGCCCGGGTCGTCGGCGAACGGGATGAACGTGCCGATCGCGTTCGAGCCGCCGCCGACGCAGGCGACGACCCGCGAGGGCAGCCGGCCGAGGCGCTCGAGCAGCTCGGCGCGCGCCTCGTCGCCGATGACGCGCTGCAGGTCGCGCACGAGCGCGGGGAACGGCGCGGGGCCGACGCACGACCCGATCGCGTAGTGCGTGTCCCCCACGTTGGCGACCCAGTCGCGGATCGCGGCCGAGACCGCCTCCTTGAGCGTGCACGACCCGGCGTCGACGCCGCTGACGGTCGCGCCGAGCAGGCGCATCCGCTGCACGTTGGGCATCTGGCGCCGGATGTCCTCGGTGCCCATGTAGACGACGCACTCCAGGCCGAGCAGGGCGCACGCGGTGGCCGTGGCGACGCCGTGCTGGCCGGCGCCGGTCTCGGCGATGATCCGCGGCTTGCCCATCCGCTTGGCGAGCAGGCACTGGCCGAGCGCGTTGTTGAGCTTGTGCGAGCCCGTGTGCATCAGGTCCTCGCGCTTGAGCCACACCGGCCGCCCCGCGGCCTCGGAGAGCCGGGTGGCGTGATACAGCGGCGTCGGACGCCCGCAGAAGTCGCGCTGGAGCCGGGCGAGCTGCTCCCGGTAGGCCGTGTCGGCGCGCGCCGCGAGCCAGGCGGTCTCGAGCTCGGCGAGCGCCGGCATCAGCGTCTCCGGGACGTACTGCCCGCCGTAGGGTCCGAAGCGGTGCTCCACGGTCGCGGTCATGCGGGCACCTCCGCGGGCGCGGCGGCGGCGAAGAACGCCGCGAGCTTGTCCGGGTCCTTGATGCCCGGTGACGCCTCGACGCCGGACGCGACGTCGACGGCGAACGGGCCGATCGCGGCGATCCCGGCGGCGACGTTGCCCGGATCGAGCCCGCCGGAGAGGATCACGGGGGCCGTGCGGCGCCGGCGCGCGGCCAGCGCCCAGTCCCAGGTCTCCCCCGTGCCGCCGCGCAGGCCGCGCGCCGCGGTGTCGAGCAGGTGGAAGTCGGTGTGGAAGCGCTCCAGGTCCTGGAAGTCGGCGGCGTGGGCGACGCGCACGGCCTTGATCACCTTCGCGCCGGACCGGCGCGCCACCTCCGAGCAGAACGCCGGGCCCTCGTCGCCGTGCAGCTGCACGTGGCTGAGGGTCAGCGCCTCGACGGCGTGGGCGACCTCGTCGAGCGTCGCGTTGACGAAGACGCCGACCCGCTCGACGCGGCGCCGCAGCGCCCGCGAGATGCCGGCGGCGACCGCGGGGTCGGCCGCGCGCGGCGACCGCTCCCAGAGGATGAACCCGAGCGCCCACGCGCCGAGCCCGGCGGCGAGCTCGGCGTCCTCGTGGCGGGTGATGCCGCAGACCTTGACGCGCGTCACGCCAGAGAGCCTACGACGCGCGCGGGCTACTCGGAGGCCAGGGCGGCGGGCCGGTCGGTGAGCGTCGCCTTGAGCCCGCGCGGCAGGCCGCCGGTGCGGACCTCCACGGAGAGCACGTCGCCGGGCCGGTGGGCCTCGAGGATCGCCGAGACGTCGTCCATCGAGTGCACGGTCCGGCCGGCGAGCGACTCGATCACGTCGCCGTCGCGCACGCCGGCGGCCTGCGCGGGCGAGCCGGACCGGACCTGCTCGACGGTCACGCCGTCCGGCGCCGTCGCGCCCTGCACGCCGAGGTAGGCGCGCTCGACGTGGCCGTCCTCCTCGAGCTGGGGGATCACCGCCCTGGCGGTGTCGGACGGGACGGCGAAGCCGATCCCGACGCTGCCGGACGACGCCTCGCCGTTCGCGGTGGCGATCTGCGAGTTGATCCCGATCACGCGACCGCCGGCGTCGATCAGCGGGCCGCCCGAGTTGCCCGGGTTCAGCGCGGCGTCCGTCTGGATCACGTTCTCGATCGCGAAGCCCGACGGCGCCGTGAGCCGGCGCTGGAGCGCGGACACGACGCCGGTGGTGAGCGTGCGCTCCAGCCCGAACGGGTTGCCGATGGCCACGGTGGGGTCGCCGACCTGGACGGAGCCGGAGTCGCCCAGCTCGAGCGGGTGCAGGTCGGCGGCCTCCGGGTCCACGCGCAGCAGCGCCAGATCGGTGTCGGCGTCCTTGCCGACGGGCTGCGCGCTCACCGTGTGCTCGTCGGAGAACGTCACCTGCACGTCGGTGGCGGCCTCGACGACGTGCGCGTTGGTGAGGATCAGGCCGTCCTCGTCGAGCACGAACCCCGAGCCGGTCGACTCGGTGGTGCGCGTCGAGGCGTCGACGTCGAACGGCGAGGGCTCGGTCCGCAGCGTCTGGGCGCGGACGAACACGACGCCGGGCGCGCTGCGGCGGTAGATCTCGCGTGCGCTCAGCCCGCCGGTGCGGCGCGCGGCCATCGTCGCCGAGCCCTTGGTGGCGATCGGCGGCTCGATCACCGTGACGTTGTCCGGGCCCTCGACGACGCCTGCGCCGAGCAGCACGGCGGCGGTGACGCCGCCGCCCATCACGGCGGCGGCCATGGTGGACATGAACCCACGCATACGGTGCGCCAGCGTGCGCCGCGGGGGTGAACGTGCGCTAAAAGACCCTAAAGCGCCGCATCGCCGCCGCTGAGCTCGCGGCAGGCGGCCTCGATGTCGGGCGCGCGCATCAGCGTCTCGCCGATCAGCACGGCGTCGACCCCGACGCGGTCGAGGTCGTCGAGCTCCTCGCGCGCCGAGAAGCCCGACTCCGACACCACCGTCTTGCCGGCCGGCACGTCGGAGAGCAGCTCGTAGGTCCGCTCGATGTCGACGGTGAAGTCGCCGAGATCGCGGTTGTTGATGCCGATCACCTCGGCCTCGACCTCCAGCGCGCGCTCGAGCTCCTCCTCGTCGTGGACCTCGACGAGCACGTCGAGGTCGAGCGCCCATGCCTCGCGGTGCAGCGCGAGCAGCGCCCCCGGCTCGAGCGCCGCGACGATCAGCAGCACCGCGTCGGCGCCGGCGGCGGCGGTCTCGTAGAGCTGGTAGGGGTCGACGATGAAGTCCTTGCGCAGCACCGGGAGGTGGGTCGCGGCGCGCGCCGCCACCAGGTCCTCGAGCGAGCCGCCGAAGTGCGCGCCCTCGGTGAGCACGGACAGGGCGGCCGCGCCGCCGCGCTCGTAGGCGCGCACGACGTCGAGCAGCTCGAGGTCCTCGCGGATCGCCCCCGCCGACGGCGAGCGGCGCTTGTGCTCGGCGATCACCGAGATGCCCGGCCGGGTCAGCGCCTCCTGGAAGGGACGCGGCTCCGGGCGATCGCCGAGCGCGGCCTCCAGCCGGGCCAGGGGCACGAGCTCGCGGCGACGGCCGACGTCGTCGCGCGTCGCCTCCACGATGCGGTCCAGCACGCTCAAGTCGGCGCCAGCTTACCCGTGAGCTCGACGAGCCGGTCCAGCGCCCGCGCCGCCCCGCCGTCGTCGATCGCGGCCTCGGCCGCGCGCACGCCGCGCTCCAGGCCGTCGGCCCGCCCGGCGGCGTAGATCGCGGCCCCCGCGTTGAGCACCGCGAGGTCACGCGGCGGACCGGGCTCGCCGGCGAAGATCCGGCGCGTCGTGTCCGCGTTGGCGCTCGGCACGCCGCCGGCGACGTCCTCGTAGGCCGAGCGCGCCAGGCCGACGTCCTCGGGCGCGACCTCGTACGTGCGCAGCGTGCCGCGGTCGACCTCGACCACGCGCGTCGGCCCGGCCGTGCTCAGCTCGTCCAGGCCGTCGTGGCTGGAGACGACGAGCGCCTTGCGCGCCCCGAGCCGGGCGAGCGCGCCGGCGATCACGTCGAGGAACGCGGGGTCCGACACGCCGATCACCTGCCGGGTGGCGCCCGCGGGGTTGGTCAGCGGGCCGAGGAAGTTGAAGATCGTGCGGACCGCGAGCTCCTTGCGCACCGGGACGACGAAGCGCGTCGCGCCGTGGTGCGCCGGAGCGAACATGAAGCCGAAGCCGACCTCCTCGATGCAGCGCGCGACAGCCTCGGGCGCGAGGTCGATGCGCACGCCCAGCGCCTCGAGCACGTCGGCGGAGCCCGACAGGCCGGTGGCCGAGCGGTTGCCGTGCTTGGCCACGGCGCAGCCCGCGCCCGCCGCGATCAGGGCCGCGGTCGTGGACACGTTGAACGTCTGGCGCCCGCCGCCGGTGCCCGCCGTGTCGATCAGGTCGTCGCGGCCGGTCGTGACCGGCGACGCGAAGCGCCGCATCGTGGCGGCGAGGCCGACCAGCTCGTCGACGGTCTCCCCCTTCGTGCGCAGCGCGATCAGGACGGCCGCGGTCTCGGTCTCGGACGCGTTGCCGTCCATGATCTCGGCGAGCACGGCGCCCATCCGCTCCGTGGTCAGGTCCTCGCGGCTGGCGAGGCGGTCGATCGCGTCAGTCAGAACCGGGTTCGGCAAGGAAGTTCTCCAGCAGGCGCTTGCCGTCGGGCGTGAGCACCGACTCGGGGTGGAACTGGACGCCGTGGGCCGGCAGCTCGCGATGCCGCACGCCCATCACGACGCCGCCGCCCGTGGCGGTGATCATCAGGCACGCCGGGAGGTCGGGGTCGACGACGAGCGAGTGGTAGCGGCCGACGACGAGCGGCGACGGCAGCCCCGCGAACAGCCCGGTGCCGTCGTGGGTGATCTCGGTCGTCTTGCCGTGGACGGGCAGGTGGCGGATCACGGTGCCGCCGAACGCCTGCGCCAGCGACTGGTGGCCCAGGCACACGCCGAGCGTCGGGACGCCCGCCTCGGGGAAGCGGCGCATGACCTCCACCGAGACCCCGGCCTCGTTCGGCGTGCACGGGCCGGGCGACACGATCACGCGGTCCGGGGCCCGTGCGAGCAGGTCGTCCGTCGCCTCGACGTCGTTGCGGACGACTTCCAGCTCGGCCCCGAGCTCGCCGAGGTACTGGACGAGGTTGTAGGTGAACGAGTCGTAGTTGTCGATCACGAGGACCCTCACGGCCACGCCTCCTGGCGCGTCGCCAGCTCGATCGCCCGGGCCACGGCGCGGGCCTTGTTGCGCGACTCCTCGTACTCGTAGTCGGGCATGGCGTCGGCCACCGTGCCGCCGCCGGCCTGCATGTGCGCCACGCCGTCCTTGAGGACCACGGTGCGGATGCAGATGCAGGTGTCGAGCTCGCCCGTGTAGGACAGGTAGCCGACCGCGCCGCCGTACGCGCCGCGCTTGACCGGCTCGAGCTCGTCGATGATCTGCATCGCGCGCACCTTCGGGGCGCCGCTCAGCGTGCCGGCGGGCAGGATCGAGCGCAGCGCGTCCATCGGGCCCACGTCGGGGCGCAGCCGGCCGCCGACCGAGGACACGATGTGGATCAGGTGCGAGTAGGTCTCGACGGCCATGAACGTCTCGACCTCGACCGTGCCGTACTCGCACACGCGGCCCAGGTCGTTGCGGCCGAGGTCGACGAGCATCACGTGCTCGGCGCGCTCCTTCTCGTCGGCGAGCAGGTCCTGCGCGATCGCCTCGTCCTCCTCCGTGTCGCCGCCGCGGGGCCGCGTGCCGGCGATCGGGCGGGTCGTGGCGCGGCCCCCGCTCACGGTCACGAGCGGCTCGGGGGACGCGCCGACGATCTGGAAGTCCTCGAAGTCCAGGAAGTACATGTACGGCGACGGGTTGATCGCCCGCAGCCCGCGGTAGACCGAGAACGCGTCGACGCCGACCTCCGCCGACCAGCGCTGCGACGGGACGACCTGGAACGCGTCACCGGCGTGCACGTACTCGACGATCCGGGCCACCATCGCCTCGAACGCCGCGCGCGGCATGTTGGGGACGAACTCCGGCTCGCGGCCGGCGGCGCCGTCCAGCCGCGGCAGCGGCCCGGCCAGCCGCTCGCGCACCTCCTCGATCACGCCGAGCGCGCGGGCGTAGGCCGTCTCCACGCCGTCCTCCTCCACGTAGGCGTTGGCGAGGATCGTGACCGTGTGCTTGAGGTGGTCGAAGGCGACGAGCGCGTCAGTCAGCATCAGCGCCAGGTCGGGCAGGCCGATCGTGTCCTCGTTCGGCGGCCCGAGCGGTTCGACGGCGCGCACGCAGTCGTAGCCGAAGAAGCCCACGGCGCCGCCCGCGAACGGCGGCAGGTTGGGCAGCGGCGCCTGGCGGTGGCGCTCGACCTCGGCGGCGGCGAGCGCGTACGGGTCGCCGCCCTCGGCCAGCGTCCAGCGCACGACGTCGCGCGGCCGGTAGCCGATGAACGACCAGCGGCCCACGCGCTGACCCTGCTCGGCCGACTCGAGCAGGAACGCCGGGCCGGCGCCGCGCAGCTTCAGGAAGGCGGAGACGGGCGTCTCGCAGTCCTCCAGGAACGTGTGGACGACCGGGACGAGGTTGTGCTCCGCCGCCAGCGCGCGCACCTCGTCGAGGCCGGGCCGCACGCCCAGCCGCAGCTCGGCTTCAGCGCCGACGGCCACGGAGGACCTCCTCGGCGTCGGTCAGCGACAGCCCGCGGCCGCGCAGCAGCACGGCGAGGTGGTAGAGCACGTCGGCGGCCTCCTCGGCCACGCGGTCGTCGGGCTCCTCGCGGGCGGCGCGCGCGACCTCCTCGGCCTCCTCCTGCACCTTCTCCCCCACGAACGGCGGGTCGGCGAGCAGGCGGGCGGTGTAGGAGCCCGCCGGCGCGGCCGCCGCGCGCGCAGCGATCGTCCGCTCCAGCCCGGGCAGCACCTCGTGCGGGGCGGCCGGCTCGAGCTCGCCGCGGTGGAAGCAGGTGCGCTCGCCGGTGTGGCACGCGGGGCCGGCGGGCTCCACGAGCGCGAGCACCGCGTCCCCGTCGCAGTCGTAGCGGATCGCGCGCACCGCCTGGGTGTTGCCCGACGTCGCGCCCTTGTGCCACAGCTCGCCGCGCGAGCGGCTCCAGAGGTGCAGCTCGCCCGTCCGGCGCGTCGCGGCCATCGCCGCCTCGTTCGTGTACGCGAGCGTCAGCACCTCGCCCGTTCGCCAGTCCTGCACGATGCACGGCGCCAGGCCCCGCTCGTCGTAGGCGATCTGGGTGTCGTCGTCCATCGGACGCCGGATCGTAGTATCCGGGCGATGCGAGCCGCGATCCTCCATGCCCACGGCGCCGTTCCCGAGGTCGGCGCGTACGACGATCCGGAGCCCGGTGACGATGCCGAGGTCCTCGAGGTGCTGGCGGCCGGGATGAACCCGATCGACATCCGCATCGCGACCGGCGCGTTCCCGCTCGAGCGCTACGAGCCGCCCTACGTGGCCGGCAAGGAGGGCGTCGGCCGGCGCCCCGACGGCAGCCTCGTCTACTTCGAGTACTCCTGGGACCGCTTCGGCGCGTTCGCCGAGCGCACCGCGATCGAGGCGGGCGGCGGCTACCCGGTGCCGGCGGGCCTCGACCCGGCGCTGGCCGTCGCGCTCGGCGTCTCCGGGCTCGCCGCCTGGCTCGGGCTGGGATGGCGCGGTCGGCTCGCGGAGGGCGAGACCGTGCTGATCCTCGGCGCGAGCGGCGTCGTCGGGCAGATCGGCGTGCAGGCGGCGAAGCTGCTCGGCGCCGGCCACGTGGTGGCCGCAGCGCGCGACGAGCGGGGGCTGGAGCGTGCGGCGGCGCTCGGCGCGGACGCCACGGTCCGGCTGGGCGGCGAGGTCGATGCGGTCGCCGGCGCCCTGCGCGAGGCGGCGGGCGACGGCTACGACCTGGTCTTCGATCCGCTCTGGGGCGAGCCGGCGCAGGCGGCCATCACCGCGCTCAAGTCGTTCGGGCGCCACGTCAACCTGGGCGAGGCGGCGGGCGCGGCGGCGACGCTGACCTCGGCCGCGGTGCGCGCGAAGCCCGTCGACCTGCTCGGGTACACGAACTACACCGCGGGCGAGGATCGCAAGGCGGAGGCCTACGCGCAGCTGGCCGCGCACGCCGTCGCGGGCGAGATCCGCGTCGAGCTCGAGCGGCTCGGGCTCGACGACGCGCCCGACGCCTGGCGGCGGCAGCCCTCCTCGCCGCACGCCAAGCTGATCATCGAGCCCCAGGTCTAGGCGTCCGAGCCGGCCGGGGCCGCCCAGGGCGGCGGCGGCTCGTCGCGCCGGCGCGGCCGACGAGCGGGCGCCGGTTCCAGTCGGCCGGCGAGTCCGAGCTCACCCGGTGCACGACCCAGAGGAAGAACAGGGACGCCGGCACGCCCGGCAGGTCGAACAGCAGCATGTGCAGGTCGGGCTCGGAGACCAGGCCCGCGACGAGGTGCGACGCGCCGCAGGTCGGGCACACGCCCGCCATGGCCACGCCCGCGAGCGACCAGCCGCCCAGCAGCGGACGGCGCGCGGCCTGGGTGCGGCGCACGAGCGCGCCGACGACGAGGAACGCGCCGAGCAGCGCGGCGTTGGGCGCGAGCGCGAGCGTCGACGCGCCCTCCCGCGCAGCGTGGCGAGCCCACCCGCCAGGACGGCGCCGGACACGAACGTGAACGCCTAGTGCGGACCGCACGTGAAGGTCATGAGGACGAAGGCCGCGCCGAAGTGCGAGAAGCCGCGGCGCGCGCTGTGGCGGCCCAGCTCGTAGACGGCGATCGCGCCGAGCAGCGTGTACGCGATGTCCGTGGCGAGCGAGAGGATCCCGGCGAGGAGCGTCATGCGCCCGCCTCCAGGGCGATCCCGAGGTGGTGCATGCACTGTCGATCAGGCCGCGCGCGCCGCGGTGGCATGCCGGGGACCGCCCGGGCGGCACGACGTGCCAGGCCGGGAGCTCGGCGGCGCGCAGCGGCCGCGCGAACAGGTAGCCCTGCGCCACGGTGCACCCGAGCGCGGCCAGCTCGGACGCCTGCAGCGGCGTCTCCACGCTCTCGGCGATCACGTGCAGCCCCAGGGCGTGCGCGAGGCTCATCACGGTCGCGACGATCGAGCTGTCCTCCGGCTCGGTCCCGAGCCCGTCGACGAACGAGCGGTCGACCTTGAGCACCTCGACCGGGAGCCGCTTGAGCGCGGCGAGCGACGAGTAGCCGGTGCCTCTGCCTCGGCCTAGGGCCTCGTCACCGGCTTCGCCTCGCGTCGAGCGCGACGTAGACGCCGAGCGCCTTGACCGCCGCGAGGACGTCGAGCGAGCCGTCGCCGGCCGCCATGAGCGCGGTCTCGGTCAGCTCCACGCAGAGCGCCTCGGGCGGCAGTCCGGACGCCTCGAGCGCGCCGCGCACCACGGCCGGGAAGCGCTGGTCGGCGAGCTGGTGCACCGAGACGTTGACGGTCATGGTCAGCGCCGCGAGCACGGGCGCGGCGCGCCAGGCCGCGAGCTGGGCGCACGCGGTGCGCAGCACCCACGCGCCGAGCGGCTCGATCAGCCCGCTCTCCTCGGCGATCGGGATGAACTCGTCGGGCCCGATCGGACCGAGCGGCGGGTACGTCCAGCGCGCGAGCGCCTCGACGCCGACGAGCCGGTGGGTCAGCAGGTCGACCTGGGGCTGGTAGTGCAGCTCCAGCCCGTCCTCCTCGAGGGCGCGGCGCAGGCCGCCGGTCAGCTCGAGCCGCCGCACGAGCCGCCCGCGCATGGCGTCGGAGAACGTCACCGCGCGGTCCTTGCCGCCGGCCTTGGCCTCGTACATCGCGACGTCGGCGTCGCGCAGCAGCGTGTCGCCGTCGAGCGACGACCCCGCGCGATCCGGCACCCGATCGAGGCGCTGACCTGGCGCTGCTGGCCGCCGAGCGCGAACGGACGGTCGAGGGCGTCGCGGATCAGCGCCGCGATCGCCAGCGGCCTCCTCCGCGCCGCGGATGTCCTCGCAGAGCACGACGAACTCGTCGCCGCCGACGCGGGCGACCGTGTCCCGGGGGCGGGCGACGGCGCGCAGGCGGTCGGCGACCTCGACGAGGAGGCGGTCGCCCGTGCTGTGCCCGAGGCCGTCGTTGATGAGCTTGAAGTCGTCGAGGTCGAGGAAGAGGACCGCGGCCGTGCCGGGCCGCGCGAGCGCGGCGTCGAGCCGCGCGAGCAGCACGCCGCGGTTGGCGAGCCCGGTCAGGGCGTCGCGGGCGGCGGCGGCGGCCAGCGCCGCCATCGCCTCGTGGCGCGCCGTCACGTCCACGTGCTGGACGAGCGCGCCGCCGCCGTCGAGCGGCGTGACCTGCACCTCGAACCAGCGGGGCGGCGCGCCCGGCGAGCGGTACTCGAGCGCGCTGCCGGCGCTGGCGCCGGCCAGCACGTCGCGCAGGACGTCGGCGAGCGCGGCGAGCTCGGGCACCCG
>CAWHAP010000008.1:0-75470 GCA_963827335.1 uncultured Solirubrobacteraceae bacterium | reverse complement strand
CGCGGGGCGTCGAGCGGGATCGCGTGCAGCGCCGCGACCAGGTCGGCCTCGGGCGCCGTGATGAACGTGGGCTGGTAGGCGGTCGTGCCCGTGGCGAGCATCGCCTCGCCGGCCCGGGCGTAGCCGTCGCGGTCGGTGTGCATGAAGTCGACGCCCGCGAAGCCGTTGACCTGCAGGTCGACGAAGCCGGGCGCGGCCACGCCCGTGCCGCCGCCGGCCAGCCCGACCGCGGCGATCGTGCCGCCCGCGACCTCCACGTCGCCGGGCACGAGCTCGCCGTCGACGAGCGCGGCCTCCACGCCGAGCCTCATCCCTTCACCGCCCCGGCCGTCGTGCCGCGCATGAGGTGCTTGCGCAGGAGGAGGAAGACGACGGCGACCGGAAGGGTGTAGAGCACGCTGGCGGCCATGATCGCGCCCCAGTCGGTGTCGCCGCGGCCGACGAACGACTGGATGACGACGGGCAGCGTCTTGCGCGTCTCGTCGTTCATGAACGTCAGCGCGAGCATGAACTCCTTCCAGCCCTCCAGGAAGCACAGCACCGCGGTGGTGGCGAGGCCGGGCGCGGCGAGCGGCAGGATCACGCGCCACATCGCGCCGAACCGCGTCGCGCCGTCCGTGCGCGCCGCGTGCTCGAGCTCCTCGGGTATCCCGACGAGGAACCCGCGCATCACCCAGACGGCGAGCGGGACCGTGAACGCCAGGTACGCGACGATCAGCCCGACGTAGGTGCCGAGCAGGTCGGCGTTGCGCATGATCACGAACAGCGGGATCACGAGCACCACGAGCGGGAACATCTGCGTCATCAGCACCAGCATCATCAGCACGCGCCGGAACGGGATGTCGAAGCGCGTGAGCGCGTACGCGGCCAGCGCGCCGACGATCAGGCAGACGACGGTCGTCGCCCCGGCCACGATCAGCGAGTTCATCAGCGCCCGGCCGACATGGCCCTCGCCGAGCACGCGCGGGTACTGGTGCCACTGCGGGTCGCTCGGCCACAGGTCGGGCGTGCGCGAGTAGATCTCCGAGCGCGGCTTGAGCGACGTGATCACGACCCAGTAGACCGGGAACAGCGCGAACGCCGACACCGCGAGCATCGCGGCGTACTTCCAGCCGCGCCGCAGCAGCCAGGTCATGCCTGCGCCTCCTTCCCGATCAGGCGCACGTAGAGGATCGAGAACACGAGCAGGATCGCGAACAGGACCATGGCGACGGCCGCGCCGGAGCCGAAGTGGCCGAGCGCGAACGACTCGCGGTAGGCGGTGACCGCGGCGGTGTCGGCCGCGCGGTCGGGCACGCCCTGCGCCATGACGTAGATCTGATCGAAGATCTTGAAGTCCCAGATGGTCGAGAACACCACGAGCACGGCGATGATCGGCCGCAGCAGCGGGAGCGTCACGAGCCGGAAGCGCTGCCACGAGGACGCGCCGTCGACGGCGGCGGCGTGCAGCGTCTCCCGCGGCAGCGTCTGCAGCCCGGCCAGCAGGCTGAGCGCGACGAACGGGAACGACTGCCACACGACGGTGACGAAGATCGCGACGTACGCGGATTCGCGGTCGGCGAACCAGGCGTAGTCCTGGAAGCTCGAGAAGCCGAGGTTGACGAGCGCCCAGTTGACGAAGCCGTAGCGGTCGTCGAAGAGCCAGCGCCAGATCGCGCTCGCGGCGAGGGCCGGCACGGCCCACGGGAGCAGCACGGCGAGGCTGAACAGCCAGTTGCCGCGGAGGCGCTCGTTGAGCAGCAGCGCCACGGCGAAGCCGAACACCATCGTCCCGATCACGCACGCCGTGCCGAACACGACCGTGTTGATCAGCGACGTGCGCAGGTGCTCGTCGGTGAAGACCTCCTTGTAGTTCTCGAGCCCGACCCAGTCGCCGCTCCCGTCGACGAGGTCGCCCAGGCGGGTCTCGGTGAACGACAGGTAGAACGTCTTGACGAGCGGATAGCCGATCAGCCCGCCGATGATGATCAGCGCGGGCAGCAGCAGCAGGACCGGGAGGGTCAGGCGCGCGACCGCGCGCCTGACCACCGCCAGGTCCGGCCCCCGCGGCGCGCGTCCGCGCGCCGCGGGAAGGGTGGCCGGCGCATGGCTCACCCGGCGAACTCCTCGTCCATCTTCTCGGCGAGGCCCTTCGCGGCCTCCTCGGGCGTCTCCTTGCCCTTCATGACGTTCTGGATCACGCCGTCGAAGATGTTCGCGCCCTCGAGCGCGCCCCAGCGGGGCGACGGCGGGTACACCGCCGAGTGCTCGAGCAGCTGCTCCGCGAACGGCTTGCGGACGGGATCCTCGAGGTAGCCCGACTCCTCGATGCCCGCCGTGGTCCCGGGCAGGAAGCCGATCTCGCCCGTGAACTTGTTCAGGTTCGCCGGCTCGAGCATGAAGTCGACGAACGCGTTCGCCGTCTCGGTGTTCTTCGACTCCTTGAACACGACGAGATGGCTGCCGCCCGCGAACGCGGTGTCCTCGCCGCTCGGGCCGGCGGGCGCGAGCGCCGTGCCGATCTTCTTCTCCAGCTCGGGCTTGGTCTGGATGATCGAGTTGTAGGTCCAGCCGCCGGCCACGAGCATGGCGACGTCGCCGTTGATGAACGCCTCCTGCGCGTCGGGCTCCTCCCAGCCGATCGAGGCCTTCGGCGTCAGGCCCTCCTTGTAGAAGGACGTATAGAAGTCGATCGCCTCGACGCCCTCGGGCGAGTCGAGCGCGGCCTTCCAGCTGTCGCCGTCCTGCGTGGCGATCTCGCCGCCCGCCTGCCAGATGGCCGGCAGGTAGTAGTGCTCGGTCAGGCCGTTGAGCGCGACGGGGTAGATGCCGCCGCCCTTCTCCTTGATCGCCTGCGCGGCGGTCTTGAGCTCGTCCCACGTCTTCGGGACCTCGACGCCGGCCTGCTCGAGCACGTCCTTGCGGTAGATCAGCGCGCGGGCGCCGGCGTACCACGGCTTGCCCCAGACCTCGTCGTCGAGCGTCGCGGCGTCGACGAGCGAGGAGACGTAGTCGCCCGACGCGGCCGCGGGCACGGCCTCGAAGGCGCCCTGGTCGGCGAACTCGGGCGTCCAGGTCGTGCCCATCTCGGCGACGTCGGGCACCTTGCCGCCCGCGATCGCGGTCGTGAACTTGTCGTGCGCCTGCGCCCACGGCACGAACTCGATGTTCACCTTCGTGCCCGGATGCTTCGCCTGGAAGTCCGTGGCGTACCCCTTGAAGACCTCCTGCAGCTTCGGCGAGCCCGGATCCATGATCCAGGTCGTGACCTCGCCGGACACGCCGCCCTTCGCGGCGGTGCCCTCGTCGCTCCCCTCGTCGTCGCCGCCGCATCCGGCGACGGCGAGCACGCCGGCGAGCGCGCCGGCGGCCAGCCACCTCATCCCCTTCATCGCAACCTCCTCCGATTTCCCATCGCGTCGGATGGGATGATTGAGGCGTCGTCCGTTCCAGCGGGCGACGCTGACGTTCGTTCAGCACGCCGGCCGCCGAGTCCCTCGGCGGCCGGCTCCTTGCTCAGCGGAGCGGCGGACGCAGCTCCGTCACCAGCCGGTAGCGGTCGCCCCGGTAGAGCGACCGCACGTACTCGACCACCTCACCCCCTTCGCTCTCCGTCGTCCGCTCGAACAGGAAGGCCGGGCTGTGGACGGGGACGGCGAGCATCTCCGCCTCGTCCGCGTTGACCACGGTCGGCTCGATCGTCTGGATGCCGGACGCGATCACGATCCCGTGCCGGTCGTGCAGCAGGGTGTAGAAGGAGTGCTCCTCGAGGTCCTCGCGGCGCAGGTCGGGCAGCAGCCGCCGCGGCACGTGGAGGAACTCGATCGCCATCGTCTCCTCGTCGGCGAGGCGCAGGCGGCGGATGGCCCAGACCTCGTCGACCGGCGAGACGCGGAGCCGCTGGCCGAGCTTGGCCCCGGCGCTGATCGGCTCGAAGGAGAGGACGTGGCTCCCGGCGCGCATCCCGCGGCGCGCCATGTCCTCGGTGAACGAGGTCATGGTGAGCGGGAGCGCGATCTTCGGCTCGGACACGTAGGTGCCGCTGCCGTGGCGGCGGCGGAGCAGGCCCTCGCGGACGAGCTCGTCGATCACCGCGCGCAGCGTGGGCCGCGAGACGCCGAGGTCGCCGGCGAGCTTGCGCTCGGGCGGGATCGCGTCGCCGACGGCGAGCTCGTCGAGCAGCGCGAGCAGCCCGTCGCGGACCTGCGTCTGCTTGCTCCCGGCCGGGCGCAGGCGCCCGTTGTGCTGCTCGATCGCGTCGCTCACGGCGCGCACCATACCTAGTGGTCAAGAAGTGGTCAAGACCAATTCCGAACCACTTCGCGGAGCGAGCCGTCCGCGGCCGCGAGCGCGGCGCGCGCCGTCGCTGCGTCCACCCCGCGCGCGAGCATCACGACCGCCGTCGCGATCTCGTCGCCCGCCGCGGCGAGCGCCGCGGCCGCGGCCGCCTCGTCCGCACCGGCCGCCGCCATGCAGATCCGCGTCGCGCGGTCGCGCAGCTTGGCGTTGGCGACGCGCATGGACGTCATCAGGTCGCCGAGCGTGCGGCCACGGCGGACCATGAGCGCGGTCGAGAACGTGTTCAGCACGACCTTCTGGGCGGTGCCGGCCTTCAGGCGGGTCGAGCCGGCGATCACCTCGGGGCCGACGGGCACC
The DNA here is from genome assembly GCA_963827335.1 of uncultured Solirubrobacteraceae bacterium. Taxonomy (GTDB): domain Bacteria; phylum Actinomycetota; class Thermoleophilia; order Solirubrobacterales; family Solirubrobacteraceae; genus DASQMT01. Next base: position 70,835 of record CAWHAP010000008.1, on the reverse strand, counting down.
TCGACCGCGTGCTCGACGCGGCCGGCCAGCTCGGTCCCGGTCGCGCACACGATCGCGGCCGTCAGCGCGCCGGCCGCGCGCGCCGCCTCGATCCCGCCGACCGCCCATGGCGTGCGTCCGCTCGCGGACACGGCGATCACGACGTCGCTCGCCGTCGGCGCGAGCGCGCGGACGGCGGCGGCGCCGGCCGCGGCGTCGTCCTCGGCCGCGGCCTCGGCGATCGAGCCGGCCGGTTGCTCCGCCCCGGCCACGAGCGCCAGGATCCGGTCGTCGGAGTAGGTCGGCCCGATCTCCATCGCGTCGAGCGACGCGATCCAGCCCGCAGAGCCCGCGCCCGTGTAGACGATCCGCCCGCCCGCGGCGTGGCGCTCGGCGGCGGCGTCCACGAGCGCGGCGATCGCCGGCTCCGCCGCACGGACGGCGGCGTGCACGCCGTCGTGGCCGTCGACCACCGCCCGCACGACGTCCGCGGTCGGCCGCGTGTCGAGGTCGGCGAGCGCGGCCGCGCGCCCCTCGGTCTCGAGCGCGCCGATCCGGCGGTGGCTCATCGCCGCAGGTAGGCCTTCGCCTGCCGGCGCACGAGCGCCTCGAGGTCGCCCAGCGCGAGGTTCCCGTCGACGAGGTGCAGGCCCCACGTCGGCGGGGCGGCGATCAGCGTGGGCGCGCCGGGGGCCGGCGTGACCTGCAGCACGTGGGCGCCGTCCTCGCTCGAGCAGCGCGCGACGTAGGCGGCCGGGAACGAGAGCCAGGTGGCCGAGCTCACCGGGAACGTGAACCCGACCGCGGCGATCGCGGACGCGATGCCGGTCCCGGGCGCGAACGGGCGGCTCGGCACGACGGCGTCGACCGGCGCCGATCCTCCCCCGAGGGCAGCGGGGTTCGTGCACAGGACCTCCAGGTCGGGGTCGCTCGTGCGGCCGAACGGCGCGTCGGGCGGGACCGGCGCGTTGTAGACCGAGAAGGCGACGACGCAGCCGGTCTGCGCGGGCGCGCGGCAGGCGCGGACGTGCTCGAAGTCCCCGCCGCGGTCCTTCCCGCGCGCGACCGTGACGTTCCCGCCGAGCAGGAGCGCCGACACGAGCCGGCGCCGGACCTTGCGGTCCCCGTCGATCTCCTCCGCGATCAGGCGGCGCAGGATGAAGGTGCCCTGGGAGTGGCCGATCAGGACCACGCCGCGGCCGCGGTTGCGGTGCCGCAGGTAGTCGCGCCAGGCGGCGCGGACGTCGCGGTACGCCCGCTCGCGGTCGGCGTTCTCCGCGCTGGACAGCCCGGCGAGCGTGACCTGGCGGTAGACCGGGGCGAAGACGCGGCACGTCCCGGCGTAGCGCGCCGCCTGGAACCGGGCGATCGAGCGCACCTCGGGATCGGGGCTCCGCGTCGCGCTGGGGGTCGGCTGGTCGCTGACCGTCGGGTAGACGTAGAAGCAGTCGACCTTCGGACGGCCGCTGGAGGCCCGATCCTCGCCGCCGACCTCGGTCCCGTCGGGCGAGAAGATGGCGGTCTCGTTGCCGATCGAGCACGGGTTGTGGCGCAGGCCGGGCTTGCACAGCCACACCGTCTTCGCGTGGGCGGTCGAGGCAAGCCCCGCGGTGAGGACCAGGGCGAGGGCGAGCACGGCGCGGCGCATGGCGCGACACCGTACCGGGCGGGTGCGCGAGCGGGCGGGTCCGGCAGGCCACGCCTGCCGTGTCGCGCGAGCGGCGGCCCCGGCGAACGTCAACGACGGGCATCGAGGAGGCGGGATCCGGCAGGCCACGCCTGCCGTGTCGCGCGAGCGGCGGCCCCGGCGAACGTCAACGACGGGCATCGAGGAGGCGGGATCGGCAGGCCACGCCTGCCGTGTCGCGCGAGCGGCGGCCCCGGCGAACGTCAACGACGGGCATCGAGGAGGCGGGTCCGGCAGGCCACGCCTGCCGTGTCGCGCGAGCGGCGGCCCCGGCGAACGTCAACGACGGGCATCGAGGAGGCGGGATCCGGCAGGCCACGCCTGCCGTGTCGCGCGAGCGGCGGCCCCGGCGAACGTCAACGACGGGCATCGAGGAGGCGGGATCGGCAGGCCACGCCTGCCGTGTCGCGCGAGCGGCGGCCCCGGCGAACGTCAACGACGGGCATCGAGGAGGCGGGATCGGCAGGCCACGCCTGCCGTGTCGCGCGAGCGGCGGCCCCGGCGAACGTCAACCGCGGGCATCGAGGGGGCGGGATCGGGTGGGCGGCGTCCCCAACGTCGTACCTGCGGCGCGACCGGCCCCGCGTACGACGTTGACGGTGGTATACGCCCCCAACGTCGGAACCACCGCGCGATCTGCCCCTGGGTACGACGTTGGGGGCAGAGCACCCCCAACGTCACATCGGCTCGACGATTCGGGCGCCGTGCGACGTTGGGGGCCTATATCACCCCCAACGTCACATCGACGCGGCGATCCGGGCGCGGTGTGACGTTGGGGGCGACCGCACCCACCCGAACCCGCCTCCTCGATGCCCGCCGGTGACGTGCGCCGGCGCCCGCCATCGACGACCGCGGCCGCCGCCGCGCCGTCACAAAGCGGCCAGCGCCGCCGCCGCGCCGGAGCAGTCGTAGAGCCCGTCGACGCCCGCGACCGGCGTGCAGGTCGCCTCGACCGCGGACATGACCTCGGACGCGCCGGTGCGGCCGTCCTGCGGCATGCCGCCGCTCGAGTCCACGAGCACGTAGTCGATCTCGCCCGAAGCGACGCGCTCCGCGAGCCATGCCGTGCTGACCTCGCTCTCGCGGCCGGAGAAGCCACCGATCGCAGCGACGTCGACGTCGGACCCGGCGCTGAGCACGGCGCTCGCGGCGCCCGACTGGCTCGACACCGCGATCGTGCCGCCCCCGTTCGCCGCCACGTACGCGGCCGCCGCGGTGAGCGCGGACGTGTCGCCGCCGAACATCCCGCCACCGCCCGGCCCGCCGCCGCCCGGCCCGCCGGCGAAGCCCGCCGTCGCGGGGCCGCCCGCGGGGAACGTGCCGCTCGTCGCGTGCCCGAGCGTCTGGAACGACCAGGAGGCAGGGGCGAGCAGCAGGGCCGCGAGGGCGACGCCCAGCGCCGCCCTGCGCAGCCTCGCGGTGTCCGCGATCGCGAGCGTCGCCGCCGCGAGCACGCAGGCCGCCGCCATCACCGGGACGATCAGCTCCAGCTCGCCCGGCAGCGCACGGGCGACCGCGAGCTCCGTGACCATGCCCGCGACGACCGCCGCCGGGGCGAGGAGCCGCGCCGTGCGGCCGAGGCCGCCGAGCTGCGCCGCACCCGCGCCCACCAGCGCCGCCGTGAACGGCGCGAGCGCGGAGACGTAGTACGGGTGGAAGATGCCCTGCGCCGAGCTGAATGCCACCGCGGTGGTGAGGAACGCGCCGCCGACGGCGATGAGCCACCCGGTGCGGGCGTCCGCCCGCCGCAGCCGCGACGCGACGAGCACCGCGACGCCCGCGACCGCCGCGAAGCCGAGCAGCCAGCCGGCCTGGCCGCCGAGGCTCGCGTTCAGCAGCCGCAGCACGCCCGCGTCACCGCCGAACACGCCGCCGCCGCCCATGCCCTGCGGCCCGCCGGCCTGACCGCCGAGACGACCCAGGCCGTTGTAGCCGAAGATCAGCGAGAGGATGCTGTTGTCGCTCGTGCCCGACACCCACGGGCGCGACGCCTCCGGCGTGAGGGCCACGAGCGCCGCCCACGCACCGCCGACGATCACCATCGCCGCGCCGCCGCCGAGCAGCTGGGCGACCGCCGTCGCCCGTCCGCGCGGCGCGACCCACAGGTACGCCGCCGCGATGGCCGGGACGACGAGCAGCGCAGCGGCCATCTTCGCCTCGAACCCGAGGCCGACGGCCACGCCGGCGAGCACGAGCCAGCGCGTACGCCCGTCCTCGAGCGCGCGCACGGTGCACCAGAGCGCGGCGACGACGCAGAGCACGAGCAGCGCGTCGGGGTTGTTGTGCCGCGCGATCGCGACGCTCACCGGCGTGAGCGCCAGCGCGAGCCCGCCCACGAACCCGCCGATGCGGCCGAAGCGCCGGCGCACGAGGTCGTAGACGAGCGCGACCGTGGCGACCCCCATCAGCGCCTGCGGCACGAGCATGCTCAGCGGATGGAAGCCGAACACGCGCACGGAGAGCGCCTGCACCCACAGGGCGAGCGGCGGCTTGTCGACCGTCATCAGGCCCGCAGAGTCGAAGGACCCGTACAGGAACGCATGCCAGTCCGTGCTCATCGCGCGCACGGCGGCGCTGTAGTACTCGTTGGCGTCGCCGTTCTGCGAGAGCGCCCACAGGTTCAGGACCGCGGCGAGGACGAGCAGGCCGGCCAGCTCGGGCCGGATCCGCGTGAGTGAGGTCGCGCGGGCGGCGACGCGGCCGCGCCGCGCAGGGCGCGCAGCGCCCTCGAAGGGGATCGAAGTCATGGCGGGATCGTCGGCGCGCGCGCTGGGAGCCACCCCAGCGGAAGCTGGGAATCGCCTGGGAGCCACGAGCTCAGGAAGCTCTCAGGCGGCGCCCAGCGTCCTCCCCGGGACCGCACCGACCATCAGGGCAACCACCGATCTCCAGGAGGACCCGATGCAGGCTCGATTCAGGAAGGTCGCCGTGTTCGTCGGCGCCGCAGCGCTCGCCGGCGGCGTGGGCGTCGGCGTGGCGTCGCAGGGCGGCGACAGCGCCGCCGACGCACGCGGCACCATGACCCAGCGGGCCGGCGGCCCCGGCCAGGGCGGTCCCGGCGGCATGGACGTCGGCGCGCTCGCCGACGCGCTCGGCGTGACCGAGTCCAAGCTCGAGACCGCGATGCAGGCGGTCCGCCGGACCGGCGCCGCAGGCGGGCCCGGCACGATGGCCGCCGCGCTCGCCGAGGAGCTCGGCCTCTCGGAGAGCAAGGTCCAGGCCGCGCTCGAGTCGTTCCGCCCCGACGGCGGCGGCGCGCCCCCGGGCGGCAACGGCGGCGGCACGGCGCCGCCCGACGGCATGACCCCGCCGACCGACGGCACGGCGCCCGACGACGCCACGACCGGGGCGGTCCAGTCATGACCCCGGCGACGCCGTCCGCGGCCGACACGCGCCGTGCCGCGGCCGCCGAACGGATCGCCGCACGCGCGCGGCGGATCGCCCGGATCCGCCGCGGCGCGGTCGCGGGCACCCTGTCCGCCTTCGTCCTCGCCTGGGGCGTGATCGCCTCGACCGGCTCGATGGGGGCAGAAGCCACGACGACCGCGTCGACCGCGGCCACGACCACCGAGACCACGACGAGCGAGTCGACCACGTCGAGCGAGGACTCCACGGCGTCGAGTAGTGACTCCACCTCGTCCAGCGACGACGCCGTCACCACCAGCCAGTCCTGACCCGGCATGGACACCGAGCACCTGTTCTGGATCACGAGCCGCGCCGCGGGCCTGGTCGTGCTGCTGGCCTCCAGCGCCGCCGTCACCCTCGGGCTGCTGATGGGCGGCCGCATGACCAGGGGCCGCACCACCCAGCTCAAGACCGCGCACGAGGCGCTGTCGCTGGTCGCGCTGGCCGCGCTCGTCGTGCACGCCGGCGCGCTGCTCGGCGACCGCTACATGAGCCCGAGCCTCGCGGACATCACGATCCCGTTCGTGAGCGGCTACGAGACGCTGTGGACGTCGACCGGCATCGTCGCCGGCTGGCTGCTCGTGCTGCTCGGCCTGTCCTACTACGCCCGCGCGCGGATCGGCGCGGCGCGCTGGCGACGCCTGCACCGCTGGACGGCGCTCGCGTGGCTGATGGGCGTGCTGCACGGCCTGATGGAGGGCACGGACGCCGGGACGCCCTGGTTCCTCGCCACCACCGCCGCGGTCGTGCTGCCGGCGCTCGTCCTGCTCGCCGCACGCCTCTCCGCTCAGCCGACGCCGGCCGCGCAGGCGTGAGCGCGACCCGCTTCACCTGCTTCGGCGGCGACTGCGAGGTGCGGGCCGGCGGCGCGGACGCCGCCGCGGCGGTCGCCGCCGCCCGGCGGCGGATGCTCGCCTGGCACGACCAGCTGAGCCGCTTCCGGGCCGGCAGCGAGCTGTCCCGCCTCAACGCCGACCCGCGCGCGGTCGTCCCGGCGAGCCCGGAGCTCGTCGCGCTCGCCGCCGCCGTGGCCGCGGCCGGCGAGCGGACCGGCGGCCTGGTCGACGGCACGCTCGCGCGCGAGATCGCCGCGGCGGGCTACCGGACGGCGATCGGCGCGCCCGTCCCGCTCGCCCTCGCGCTCCGGCTCGCCCCGCGCCGCGCGCCCGCAGGGCCCGCTCCCGAAGCGCGCTGGCGCGCCGTCGGCGCCGCCGGCGGCGCGGTCCTGCGGCCGCCGGGGGCGGCGCTCGACAGCGGCGGGCTCGCCAAGGGCCTGTTCGCCGACCTCGTCGCCGACGGGCTGGCCGGCCGCCCCGGCGTCGTCGTGGCCTGCGCCGGCGACCTCCGGCTGGCCGGGACCGAGCCGCGGCCCGTCCGCGTCGCGAGCCCGTTCTCCGGCGCCGTGCTGCACACGTTCCACGTGGCGGGCGGCGGCGTGGCCACGAGCGGGATCAGCCGCCGCAGCTGGCTCGACGCGCGCGGGCGCCCCGCCCACCACCTGCTCGACCCGGCGACCGGACGGCCCGCCTTCACGGGCGTCGTCCAGGCCACGGCGCTCGCGCCGACCGCGCTGGAGGCGGAGGTGCTCGCCAAGGCGGCCGTGCTGGCCGGGCCTGGCGCGGGCCGCCGCTGGCTGCCCCACGGGGGCGTGATCGTCCACGACGACGGCGGATTCGACGTCGTGCCCGCTCGCGCCGCCCGCGTCGCGGCCGCCTGGTCGCAGGCTCTCAGCCCGCTCTCAGGGTCCTCGCAGGCTCCTCCCACGGCCACCGCCGAAGCTCGTCGCATGTCAAGCCCCGCCTCCTCCCCCGCCTTCCTGCGCTACGCGCGGCCGAGCACCGCCCCCGCCCCCCAGATCGACGTCGTCGTGCCCGTCCACGACGAGGAGGCGGCGCTCGAGGCCAGCCTCCGGCGGCTGCACCGCTACCTGTCGTCCGAGTTCCCGTTCTCGTGGCGGATCGTCGTGGCCGACAACGCCTCGACCGACGCGACCCCGGCCATCGCCGCGCGGCTCGCCGGCGAGCTGCCCGGCGTCGACGTCCTGCGGCTCGACGTCAAGGGCCGCGGGCGCGCGCTGCGCGCCGCCTGGTCGGCGAGCCGCGCCCGGGTCGTCTGCTACATGGACGTCGACCTCTCGACGGACCTGCGCGGCCTGCTCCCGCTCGTCGCGCCGCTGCTCTCCGGCCATTCGGACCTCGCGATCGGCACCCGGCTCGCGCACGGCGCCCGCGTCGTCCGCGGGCCCAAGCGCGAGTTCGTCTCCCGCTCCTACAACCACGTGCTGCACGCGGCGCTGCGCGCGCGCTTCTCCGACGCGCAGTGCGGCTTCAAGGCGGTGCGCCGGGACGTGCTCGACCCGCTGCTCGCCGACGTCCGCGACGACGGCTGGTTCTTCGACACGGAGCTGCTCGTGCTCGCCCAGCGCCGCGGGCTGCGCATCCACGAGGTGCCGGTCGACTGGGTCGACGACCCCGACTCGCGCGTGCGGATCGTGCGCACGGCGATCGACGACCTCAAGGGCGTCGCACGGCTCGCCGCCGCCTCGCAGATCGCGCGCTTCATGGGCGTCGGCGCGGCCAGCACGCTCGCCTACGCGCTGCTCTTCCTGCTGCTGCGCGGCCCGCTCGGCGCCGGCGCGGCCAACGCCGCTGCGCTCGCCGTCACGGCGCTCGGCAACACCGCCGCCAACCGGCGCCTCACCTTCGGCCTGCGCGGCCGCGCCGGGCTCGTGCGCCAGCACGCGCTCGGTGCGGTCGTGTTCGTCCTCACGCTCTGCCTGACGAGCGGCGCCCTCGCCGTCCTGCACGGGCTCGACGCAGACCCGCCGCGCGCGCTCGAGCTCGCGGTCCTGATCGCCGCCAGCACGGCGGCGACGATCACCCGCTTCGTCGCGCTGCGCAGCTGGGTCTTCGCCCGGCGCCGGCACGCGCCCGTCCCCGCCGCGTCCCCCGAAGGAGCCTGACGTCCCATGACCAGCCTCGCCCTGCCCAGGCCCGCCGCCGTGCGGGCCCCGGCCGTCACCCGCGAGCGGCTCGCGCTGCTCGCCGTGCTCGGCCTCGCCGCCGTGCTGTGCCTGTGGAACCTGACGATCAGCGGCTACTCGAACGACTACTACGCCGCCGCCGCGCGCGCCGGCAGCGAGAGCTGGACCGCCTGGTTCTTCGGCTCGCTCGATCCCGGCAGCTTCATCACCGTCGACAAGCCGCCGCTCTCGCTATGGCTCATGGGCCTGTCGGCCCGCGTGCTCGGCTTCTCCTCGTTCAGCATCCTGCTGCCGCAGGCGCTCTGCACGATCGCCGCGGTCGGCCTCCTGCACGCGACGGTCAAGCGCGCGTTCGGCCCGGTGGCGGGGATCGCCGCCGCGACGGCGCTGGCGCTCACGCCCGTGACCGTCGCCGTGGCGCGCGTGAACAACCCCGACGCGCTGCTCGTCCTGCTGATGGTCGGCGCCGCCCACCTGCTCGTGCGGGCGCTCGAGTCCGGGCGCACGCGGCACCTCGCCTGGTGCGGCGCGCTCGTCGGCCTGGCCTTCATGACGAAGATGCTCCAGGGCTGGATGATCGTGCCCGCCCTGACGGCGGCCTACCTGCTCGCCGGCCCGCCGGCGCTCGGCACGCGGATCCGCCAGCTCGCCGTCGCCGGCGTCGCCATGGTGGCGACGAGCGCGGCGTGGCCCGTCGCCGTGACCCTGTGGCCCGGCGCGAAGCCCTACATCGGCGGCAGCACCGACGGCAGCGTGTGGGACCTGATCCTCGGCTACAACGGCTTCGGCCGCCTGACGGGCGGCGAGGGCGGCGGCCAGGGCGCGAGCTTCGGCGGCGCGGCCGGCCTCTGGCGCATGGTCAACGAGCAGGTCGGCGGCCAGGTCGCCTGGCTGCTGCCGCTCGCGGCGGTGAGCCTGCTCGCCGGGCTGTGGCTGACGCGGCGCGCGCCGCGCACGGACCGCCGCCGCGCCGCTTGGGTGCTGTTCGGCGCCTGGGCGCTCGTGCACGTGGCCGTCTTCTCCGGCCAGCAGGGCATCTTCCACCCGTACTACGTGAGCGCGCTTGCGCCCGCGGTCGCGGCGCTGTGCGGCGCCGGCGTCGTGACCCTGTGGCGCTGGGCGCGGACGTCGTGGGCCGGGCTCGCCGCGCTCGACCTGGCGCTCGCCGCCACGGGCTGGATGGCCGTCGAGCTGCTGGGCCGCGCGCCCGACTTCGTCCCGTGGCTGCGCACGGCGATCGCGGTCCTGGTCGCGCTCGCGCTGTTCGCGTCGCTCGCCCTGCGAATGCCCGAGCTGTTCGGCCGGCGCATGGTCGCGGTCGCCGCCGTGGCGGGGGCGCTCGCGCTGACCGCCGGGCCGGCGGCCTACAGCGCCGCCAACCTGGGCCATGCGCTCAACGGCGACGACGTCACCGCGGGCCCGTCCTCGGGCGGGTCCGGCGGCATGGGCGGGACGAACGGCGTCAGCGACGACCTCGTCGCGCATCTCGAGGCCAACCGCGACGGGGCGAAGTACCTCGTCGCCGCGGCCGGCTCCCAGGCCTCCGCGCCGATCATCGTCGCCACGGGCGAGCCGGTCGTCACCATCGGCGGCTTCGGCGGCCGTGACCCGGCGCCCACCGTCGAGCAACTCGAGCAGATGGTCGCCGACGGCGAGTTGAAGTACGTGCTGCTGGGCGACGGTCGTGGTCCGGGCGGCGGCGACGGCGACGTCTCGGCGTGGGTGCAGGCGCACGGCACCGCAGTGACCGGCGTCGAGACCGGAGACCAGACGCTCTACGAGGTGGCAGCGTAGGCTCCCGCCCCAGGTGCTCTTCCGCCAGCTCACGCACGACGACCTCGGCTGCGCCAGCTACCTCATCGGCGATGAGGACGCCGGCATGGCCGCGGTCGTCGATCCCAAGCTCGACATCGACGACTACCTGCGCCTCGCCCGCTACCTCGGCGTGCGGATCGAGCACGTGCTCGAGACCCACAACCACGCCGACCACGTCTCGGGCCACGGCCGGCTCGTGGCCGCCACCGGGGCGACCGTCCACGTGCACCGCCTCGCCGAGCCCGACTACGAGCACGAGCCGTTCGACGACGGCTGGGAGCTCACGCTCGGCTCGCTCGTCGTCCGCGCGCTGCACACGCCGGGGCACCGGCCCGAGCACACGGCCTTCGCGCTCACCGACACCGCCCGCAGCGACCAGCCGTGGGCCGTCCTGACCGGCGACTCGCTGTTCGTCGGCGACATCGCGCGCCCGGATCTCGCCGTGGACGAGACGGAGGGCGCACGCGACATCTTCCGCTCGCTGCACGACACCCTGCTGCACCTCCCCGAGGCGTGCGAGGTGTGGCCCGGCCACCTCGGCGGCTCGCTCTGCGGCGGCCCGGGCATGGACCTGAAGATCGCCTCGACGATCGGCTTCGAGCGCGCGCGCCAGCCGCTCCTGCAGATCGGGGACCGCGACCAGTTCGTCGCCGCGACGACCGCCGCGCTCGGCCCCCAGCCGCCGAACTTCCGCGCGATCGTCGCGCTCAACCGCGGCCCGCTCATGGTCGAGGGCGTCGACGCGCACCCGCTCACCCCGCGCCAGGTCGAGCAGGCCCGCGCCGACGGCGCGCTGATCGTCGACGTGCGCACGGAGCTGCAGTTCGACGAGGCGCACATCCCGGGCGCCGTGAGCATCACCGCGCGCCGCGCCGGCTTCGGCTCGAAGCTCGCGTGGATCGCGGAGCCGGGGCAGCCGCTCGTGCTCGTCGGCCGCGACGACGAGGACGCGCTCGACGCGGCCGCGCTCGCCGCCGCGGTCGGGCTGCGCGACATCGGCGGCTACCTGGCGGGCGGGATGACCTCGTGGCGCGAGGAGCGCCGCGACGTCGGCCGCATCCGGCGCATGACGGTGCCGGAGCTGCGCGACCGCCGCGACGCCGAGGCGATCCAGATCCTCGACGTGCGCGAGCGCGACGAGTGGGACCGCGGGCACATCCCGGGCTCGATCCACACGCCCTACCACGACCTGCACGCGCTGCCCGAGGGGCTGGACCCGCAGCGGCCGGTCGCGGCGATCTGCGGCTCGGGGCAGCGCGCCGCCGTCGCCGCGAGCCTGCTCGCCCGCCACGGCGCCGAGCACGTCATCCACGTGGTCGACGGCGGCGTCGGACGCTGGGTGGATTGACAGGAGCCTCCCAGGAGACTCCAAGCTTTCCGACGACAATGGATGGGAGATGGCCGCCGCCGCAGACTCCCACCGCGTGCTCGTCGTCGACGACGAGCCCAACATCCTCGACGTCCTCTCGATGGCCCTGCGGTTCCAGGGCTTCGCGGTGGAGACCGCCGCGACCGGCGAGCAGGCGCTCGCCGCGGCGTCCTCGTTCAAGCCGCAGCTGATGGTGCTCGACGTGATGCTCCCCGACATGGAGGGCTTCGAGGTCGCCCGCCGGCTGGGAGCGCGGCGCGCGGAGATCCCGATCATCTTCCTCACCGCGCGCGACGCCACCGAGGACAAGATCCGCGGCCTCACGCTGGGCGGCGACGACTACGTGACCAAGCCGTTCAGCCTCGAGGAGCTGGTGGCGCGCATCCGCACCGTCCTGCGCCGCACGGGCCAGGCCGCCGCCGACTCGAGCCGGCTGGCCTTCGAGGATCTCGAGCTCGACGACGACACGCGCGAGGTCGCCCGCGCCGGCGCCCCCGTCGACCTGACGGCGACCGAGTACCGGCTGCTGCGGTACCTGATGCTCAACCCGCGCCGGGTCCTCACGCGCGAGCAGATCCTCAACCACGTCTGGGACTACGACTTCGGCGGCGACGCGCGCGTGCTGGAGACCTACGTCTCCTACCTGCGCAAGAAGCTCGACGCCCACGGCCCGCAGCTGATCCACACGGTACGCGGCGTGGGGTACGCGCTCCGCGCCCCGCGTGCCGGATGAGCTCGCTGCGGGCACGCCTCATCGCGGTGCTGCTGACCGTGGCGGCGGTCGGCCTGCTCGTGCTCGCCGCGGTCACGTACGCCGAGCAGCGGTCGTTCCTGCTCGAGCGGGTGGACCAGCAGCTGGCGGACGCCGCGCCCCCGATGGAGCGCGTGCTGACCGAGGGGTTGCGCCCCGACACCGGCCGCTTCGGCGGCGGGCCGCCGCCCAACCTCCCGTCGGGCACCTACGCCGAGCTGCGCGACTCGAACGGCAAGCTGATCGGCAAGCCCCAGCGGGCCTCGGTCTTCGTCGAGGACACGGAGCGGCTCGCGCTCCCGGCCGACCTCGCGATCGGACGCCCGCGCACCGTCGGGAGCGGCGACGACGCGTACCGCGTCCGGGCCGAGCGCGCGCGGGAGGTCCCGGGCGCGACCGTCGTGGTGGCCGTGCCGCTGACCGACACGGACGCGACGCTCGACCGGCTGCTGCTCGTGGAGGCGCTCGTGATCCTCGGCGTGCTCCTCGTCCTGGGCGTCGTCGCCGCGCTGCTCGTCCGGCTCGGGCTGCGCCCGCTGGACCGGATGGGCACGACGGCGGGGATCATCGCCGGCGGCGACCTGTCGCGGCGCGTCACCCCCGCGACCCCGCGCACCGAGGTCGGGCGCCTCGGGCTCGCGCTCAACGCCATGCTCGACCGGCTCGAGGAGGCGTTCGCCCAGCGCCAGCAGTCCGAGGACCGGCTGCGCCGCTTCCTCTCCGACGCCTCGCACGAGCTGCGCACGCCGCTCGCCTCGATCCGGGGCTACGCCGAGCTGTTCCGCATGGGCGCCGCGCGCGAGCCGGAGGACGTCGCCAAGGCGATGCGGCGGATCGAGGACGAGGCTGCCCGCATGGGCATCCTCGTCGAGGACCTGCTGGCGCTCGCCCGGCTCGACGAGCTGCGCGAGCAGGTGCGCCTGCGCGTCGACGTCGGCGACATCGCCCGCACCGCGGTCGACGACGCGCGCGCCACGGCGCGCGAGCGCACGATCACCGTCGCCGCCGAGCCCGGCGCGGACGTGCTCGGCGACCCCGACCAGATCGGCCAGGTCCTCGCCAACCTGCTGCGCAACGCGATCGTGCACACGCCCGCGGGCACGCCGATCGAGGTCGCGGTCGCCCGGGCCGGCGACGACGTGCGCGTGCAGGTCCGCGACCACGGCCCGGGGCTGCCGGCCGCCGGCGCGGACGCGCTCTTCGACCGCTTCTGGCGCGCCGAGGGCGGCCGCGAGCGCGGCAAGGCCGGGGCCGGGCTCGGCCTGGCCATCGTCGCGGGGATCGTCGGCGCCCATCACGGCCGCGTGCACGCCGAGAACGCCGACGGCGGCGGCGCGCGCTTCACGGTGCTGCTGCCCGCCGCCGGCGGCTAGCATTCCTCGCCGGACATGGGCGAGGACGGCTCCGAGCACTTCCGCATCGACGAGGGCACCGACGACGGCACCGTCGTGCTCACGCTCCACGGGGAGCTCGACCTCGCCTCGGCGGACGAGGTGCACCGCCGGCTCGACGCGCTGTTCGGCGCCCGGACGCCGACGCGGCTCGACCTCGACAACCTCGCGTTCATGGACTCCTCCGGGCTGCGCGTCGTGCTGCAGGCCGCCGAGTCGGGGCGGACGGGCGAGTGGGCGTTCACGCTCACGCCCGGCTCGGAGCAGGTCCGCCAGCTGTTCCGCTCCGCCGGGGTGGCGGAGCGCCTCCCGATCGTCGCGCGCCCGTGAGCCCGGTGCAGGTCACGCTCACGCGCGACCGCTCTGCGCCCCGGCGGGCGCGCGAGCTGCTGCGCGAGCACGAGCGCTCCATCGGCTCCGACCGGCTCGACACCGCGGTGCTGCTGATCTCCGAGCTCGTGACGAACGCCGTCGTGCACGGACGGGGCGCGATCCAGCTGACGATCGAGGCGGCGCCGCGCCGCGCGCACTTCGAGGTGTCCGACGAGGGCGGCGGCACGCCCGCGGTGCGCCCTGAGGCCGGGCCCGACGGCGGCTGGGGCCTCCAGCTCGTCGACCAGCTCGCCGCGCGCTGGGGCGTGCGCGAGTCGCGCACGCTCGTCTGGTTCGACCTCTAGCCCCGCACGGCGAGCGCGACGAGCGCCGTGTCGTCGGCCTGCGGCCCGGCCTGGAAGTCGTGCAGGACGGCGTCGACGTGCGCGACGACCGCGGCGGCGCCGGGCGGGCTGGCGCCGAGGAGCGCCAGCAGCTCCTCCTCGCCGAGCCGGCCGTCGCGCCCGACCGTGTCGAACACGCCGTCGGTGTAGAGGACGATCGCGTCGCCCGGCACGAGCGCGGTGCGGCTCGCCGTCCAGTCCGAGTCGTCGAAGGCTCCTGCGAGCGTCCCCGGCCGGCCGAGCCCGGTCGCGGCGCCGTCGCGCAGCAGGGCGGGCAGCGGGTGGCCCATCGAGACGGTCAGCGCCTCGAGGCCGCCCGGCCCTTCGCGCAGCAGCAGGCACACCGCGGTGCAGAGGCTCAGCTCCGGCTGGTCGCGCAGCGTGCGGTTGAGCTGCTCGGCGGCCTGCACCGGGTCGCCGGTGAGCTGTCCGACCGAGCGCAGCGTGAAGCGCGCCATGCCCGTCAGCGCGGCGGCGCGGGCGCCCTGGCCGGCGACGTCGCCGATCACCACCATCCAGCCCGCGGGCGTCGGGAACGCGTCGTAGAAGTCGCCGCCCACCTCGTTGAGCTCGCCCGCCGGGCGGTACAGCGCCGCGACCTCGAGCCCGGGGATCTCCGGCAGGCCCGGCGGGAGCAGGCCGTGCTGCAGCTCGCGGGCGATCTCCGCCCGCTCGCGCGCGAGCCGCCCGCCGAGCACCGCAGCCGCCGCCCGCTCGCCGAGCTGCTCGGCGACCGCGCGGTCGGCGGGCGTGAAGCGCCGGACTTCGTCCGCGCGCACGAGCGAGAGCGTGCCCAGCGGCTCGCCGCCGGCCACGAGCGGCACGACCAGCTCGTCCCCCGGCGGCTCCGGGCGCGGCGCCCCGGCCGGCGCGAGGCCGGCCCGGCGCGCCGCGCGCCCCGTGCGCAGGTCGATCGCGCACCAGTCCGCCATCCGGTCGGCCACGAGCTCGGCGACGCGCTGCAGCGCCGGCTCGTGGTCGGCGGACTCCGACAGCACGCGCATGGCGTCGCCGAGCAGCGCCTGCGCGCGCTCGGCGCGCTTGACCTCCGAGACGTCCTCGATCACGTTGACGACGCGGTCGACCGAGCCGCCGGGCCGGCGCAGCACCGTGACCTTGTTGACCAGCCAGCGCTCCTCGCCCGTGGCCCGCACGATGTTGCGCAGCAGCAGGGGCGGCGGCCGGTCCTCGCCGCGGAGCGCCCTGAACGCGGGGAGGTCCTCGATGGCGATCGGCGCCCCGTGCTCGTCGAGGAGCAGGAAGCGGGCGCTGATCTCCCCCACCTCCCGGGTCGTCAGGTCCTCGACGCTGGACGCCTTCAGGAGCGCCACCGCCGCGTGGTTGGCGTACACCGTGCGCCCGTCGGGGCCGTTCATCGTGACCGCCTCGCCGAGCGCGTCGAGCGCGGCGATCAGGCGCTGCTCGGCTTCGCGCGCCTGGCGCGACAGGCCCGCGTTGTCGAGCACCACCGCGACGCGCCCGGACACGAGCTCGGCGAACGTCCGGTCGCCGGCCGAGTAGCGCCGCCCGGACGAGCTGAGCGCGACCTCGAGCGCGCCGAACGCCTCCCCGCGCGCCGTCAGCGGCAGCGCGATCCGGTCGCCCGTCCCGCCCGGCGCGCCGCGCGCCGCCACGCGCTCGCCGCCCGAGTCGAGCACGGCGGCATCGGCGAACGCGGGCACGAGCAGGGCGAGGATCCGCTCGCCGAGCTGCGCGACGTCGTCGGGGCGGTCGGCGAGCCTGAGCAGCTCGCGCAGCAGCGCCAGGCGCCGGTCGTTGATCACGGCGTTGGCGCGCAGCAGCGCGACCAGGAGCGCCAGGACCCCGCCGGCCAGGATCGCGAACGCCGCGTAGGCCCATGACAGGGCGAAGCCGTTCCAGGTCCCGCTGACCACGCCGGCGACGGCGCTGACGCCCGCGACCGCCAGGGTGTCGCCGATGCGCCCGGCCAGCGCGACCAGCACCGTGACGATGGCGAGCGACGCGGCGAGCGCGAGCACGCCGGCGATCGCGGCGTCCACGCCCGTGACCACGAGCACCGCGAGCACGCCGGCGGGCAGCCAGCGCGAGAACGGCCGCGGAGCGAGAACCGAGGCGACCAGGCCGTCCACCGGCCAACGATACGCGCCCCGCGGCGCCCGTGCCGACGAATCCTGGCCGGATCGCCAGGGACCGCGCCCGCGGCGGCCTCCTACGCTGTCCGGCCGTGGCGCTCTCCGTGCAACTCGGCCTGCTGCTCGCCTTCGTCACCGCGCTCATGTCGGTGCTCGGGTTCCTGCTCAAGCACCGCGGCGCCGTCGCGGCGCCGCCGGTGGAGTGGCGCCGCCCCGTCGGCAGCACCGTCGCGCTGTTCCGCTCGCCGGTCTACACGCTGGGCTGCGTCGTGGCGACGACGTCGTGGGGCTTCCACGTGGGCGCGCTCGCGCTGGCGCCGATCTCGCTCGTGCAGTCGGTGATCGCCGGCGGCCTCGTGCTCGTGACCGTGCTCGCCGACCGCTTCTTCGGCCACGACGTGACGCGGCGCGAGTGGATCGGCGTGGCGCTGACCGCGGCCGGGCTCGCGTTCCTGGCCGCCACGCTCGAGGGCGCCGGCGACGCGGCCCACGCCGGCCACGACCCGGGAACGCTCGCGCTCTACGTCGGGCTCGCGACGGCCGCGGGGCTGTCGCTCGCGGTGCTGCGGGGCGCCAGCGGCCTGCTGCTCGGGGTCGCCGCCGGCCTGCTGTGGGCCGGCTCCGACGTGACCATCAAGGCGCTCAGCGACAAGACGGGCGAGCTCGGCGGCGCCGTGGTCGTCCACCCCTACGCCTTCGTGATCCTCGTGCTCTCGCTCGTCGGCCTGCTCGTCTCGGC
The DNA here is from genome assembly GCA_963827335.1 of uncultured Solirubrobacteraceae bacterium. Lineage (GTDB taxonomy): Bacteria > Actinomycetota > Thermoleophilia > Solirubrobacterales > Solirubrobacteraceae > DASQMT01. The sequence goes on along the minus strand of CAWHAP010000008.1, from coordinate 53,886 downwards.
CCGCTCGCTGCAGATCGGGCCCGCCGTGCCGGTGATCGCGCTGACGAGCACGACGGCGAACGCGGTGACGATCGCCGCCGGCCCGCTGGTCTTCGGCGAGCCGCTGCCGGACGAGCCGCTGGCGCTCGCCGTGCGACTCGCGGCGTTCGCCCTCGTGATCGGCGCGGCGGCGATGACGCCGCCGCCGATGCGCGAGCCGGCCCCCGCGTAGCGGCCGGGTTCGAACCCGCGGGCCGATGCGCGCCGCGGCCGGCAGCGAGGCCACTTCCTCGCCGTGGTTCGCTGGGCGCGTGCCGACCGTCGACCGGAGCCGCTGACCAGGGATGGCGTCGGTCCGTGCCGGCATCGCGGAGGACGCCGAGCCGTGCGCGGCGATCGTGGCCGGCCTGGACGACTACTTCACCGAGGACGTGCCCGGCAAGGTGCGACGCGACCTGCGCGAGCACGGCGGCTGGGTCGTCGCCGACGCGAGCGGGCTCGCCGGCTTCGCCGTCGTGGAGCGCCGCGGCATCCGCGCGGCGGAGATCCTGTGGGCCGCGGTCGCCGCCGACCGCCGCGGAACGGGCCTCGGCACCCGGCTCATCGACCACGTCCTGGACGAGCTCAGCGCCGACGGCGTGCAGATCGTCGAGGTCAAGACGCTCGATCCGTCCGCCGGCTATGCCCCGTACGACGCGACCCGTGCCTTCTGGCTCGCCCGCGGGTTCGTGCAGCTCGACACCATCGATCCGCTCCCCGACTGGCCGCCGGACAACCCGGCGGCGATCATGGCCGTCGCGCTCGCGCCGACGCGGAGCGCAACGCCATAGCCGTCCGCATGTGTCCAACCCGGCGGGGACGGGAGGGGTCGTACTGCTCGACACCAGACCCCCCGGACAAGGGAACCACATGCTCAGGATCACCCGCAGGGGCCTCGCCCACCTGCGCCGCAACACCGTCGGCTACCTCGCGCTGACGATCGCGCTCGGCGGCACGTCGTACGCGGCCGTCGAGCTGCCGCGCGACAGCGTGGGGCGCGAGCACCTCCGCACGGGCGCCGTCGGAGCGGCGGAGCTCCGCGGGGCGAGGGTCGGCGGCGACCTCGCCGGCAGCCTGCCGAACCCCACGCTCGCGACGCTTCCCGCGGTGCGGGTGGACGACGACACGCAGGTCGAGCTCGAGAGCGCGACCTCGGTGCTGATGGAGCTCGACGACGAGGCCTTCGACACCGCGGAGATGCATCCCGGCAACGGCAAGGAGGACCGCATCCGCGTGCCGCGCACCGGGACCTACATCCTGAGCGGCGAGGTGCAGTGGGAGGCCAACGCGGACGGGTACCGCACGCTCGACCTGATCCAGCTCAACCACGGGATCAAGGCGCTCGGCAGCTCGCTCGTCGAGCCCCGCCACAGCACGATCCAGTCGACGGTCCAGCAGGTGACGGCCATCGCCCGGCTGGAGGAGGGCACCACCGTCGCCCTCAAGGCGGGCCAGGCCAGCGGCGTCGATCTCGAGATCGTGCGCGGCACGCTGAGCGCGGCGTTCGCCGGTCCGTGACGGCGCTCGCGGGTCGGGCCTGTCAGGCGCTCAGACGCCTCGCGGCGCGGAGTCCTCGAGCGCGACCTGCATGAGATCCCGGATCGAGAGGATCCCGACCACGGCCCCGCCTTCGACCACGGGGAGATGCCGGAAGCCGCCGTGGATCATCAGCACGGCCGCGTGCTCCGTCGAGTCGCCGGGCTCGATCGTCTCCGGGTGCGCGGTCATGTACTCGGCGACGACGGCGTCGCCGTGCAGGCCGCGCGCGACCGCTCGCATCAGGTCGCGCTCGGTCATGATGCCCGCGAGCTGCCCGCCGTCGAGGACGAGCACCGCCCCGATGTTGCGCTCGACCATCCGCTGAGCGACCCGCGTGATCGTCTCGCCCGCTTCGACGCTGAGCAGATCGCTCGACATGTGGTTGCGGACCACCGGCACGGGGGGAACTCTATGGGAGCTCGCGCTCGTGCGTGTTCCGGCTACCCGCGCGCCGCCGCGGCGTCGCAGATCAGCGCCGTGCAGGCGTCGAGCGGCAGCGCCGTCGAGTCGATCACGAGGTGGTAGTGGCGCGCGTCGGCGGGGTCGCAGCGGTAGAAGTGGCGCACGTAGGCGGTGCGCACGCGGTCGGCCTCGTCGACATGGCGCTCCGCCGTCGCCCGGTCGACGCGCTCGAGCAGCATCCCCTGGGCGATGCGCGCCTCGCGCGGGCCCCCGAGGCGCACGTGCAGCGCGCGGGGCTCGTCGGCGAGCACGATCGCCGCCGCGCGGCCGAGGATCACCGCGCCCTCGCCGGTCGCGTGCTCGCGCAGCACCTGCTCGGTCGCCTCCCGGAACGCGTCGTCGGTCAGCACGGCGCCCGGCAGCGGCGTCGCGCCGCCCAGCACCGGGCCGAGCTGGCCGAACGAGAGCAGCGCGCGCGTGAGCCAGTTCCCCACCGCCTCGTCGCGGTCCATGGCCTCGCGCAGCGGGACCGCGAGCCGGTCGGCCACCCGCGTCGGGATCGCGCGGTCGACGAAGGGCAGCCCGAGCCGGTCGGCCACGGCCGGGCCGACCTGGCTGCCCCCCGCGCCGTACGGGGCCGAGAGCGTGATCAGGGTCATACGGACAGGGGTACCCTCGACAGCATGTCAACAGAGGTCACGGAACGACAGGCGCGCGCGGTCGCCGAGGCGGCGCGCGAGAGCGAGTGGAAGCTTCCCAGCTTCGGCAAGGAGCTGTTCCTCGGCAACTTCCGGCTGGACCTCATCTCCCCGCAGCCGCGGCTCGACGCCGCCGCGGTCGAGCGCGGCGAGGCGTTCCTGGAGCGGCTCGGCGCGTTCCTCGAGGCCGAGGTCGACCCGCTCGAGATCGAGCGCGACGCGAAGATCCCCGAGCGCGTGATCGACGGCCTCAAGGACCTCGGCGCGCTCGGCATGAAGGTGCCGCGGGAGTACGGCGGGCTGGGGCTCTCGCAGGTCTACTACAACCGCGCGCTGCAGCTGACGGGCGTCTGGCACGCCTCGCTCTCCACGCTGCTCTCGGCGCACCAGTCGATCGGCGTCGCCGAGCCGCTGATGCTGTTCGGCTCCGAGGAGCAGAAGCGCAAGTGGCTGCCGCTCGTGACGAAGGACCACATCTCCGCCTTCCTGCTCACCGAGCCCGACGTGGGGTCGGACCCCGCCCGGCTCGGCGCCACCGCGGTGCCGACCGAGGACGGCTCGGGCTACACGCTCAACGGCCTCAAGCTGTGGGCGACGAACGGTGCGATCGCCGACATCGTGGTCGTCATGGCGCAGGTGCCGAAGGCCGAGGGCCGGCGCGGCGGCATCACCGCGTTCGTGCTCCCCTACGACAGCGAGGGCGTGACGGTCGAGCACCGCAACGCGTTCATGGGCCTGCGCGGGATCGAGAACTCCGTCACCCGCCTCACCGACGTGTTCGTCCCCGCGGAGAACGTGATCGGCAAGGAGGGCCAGGGCCTCAAGATCGCGCTCACCACGCTCAACACCGGCCGGCTCGCGCTGCCCGCGATCTGCGTCGGGACCGCCAAGTGGGCGACCAAGGCGGCGCGGGAGTTCGCGTCCGAGCGCGTGCAGTGGGGCCAGCCGGTCGGCCGGCACGACGCGGTCGCGCAGAAGCTCGCGTTCATCGCCGCGACGGCGTTCGGGCTGGAGGCGATGCTCGACGTGGCCTCGCGGCTCGCCGACCACAAGGGCAACGACATCCGCATCGAGGCCGCGATCGCCAAGCTCTACGGCTCCGAGCTCGGCTGGCAGGTGATGGACGAGCTGATGCAGATCCGCGGCGGGCGCGGCTACGAGACCGCGGCGTCGCTCAAGGCGCGCGGCGAGAAGCCGGTGGCCGTCGAGCAGCACCTGCGCGACATGCGCATCAACCGGATCTTCGAGGGCTCGACCGAGATCATGCACCTGCTGATCGCGCGCGAGGCCGTCGACCGGCACCTCGAGGTGGCGGGCGAGATCCTCGAGGGCGACGGCGACCTGAAGGAGAAGGCCCGCGTCGCGCTCCAGGCCGGGCGCTTCTACGCGAAGTGGCTGCCCCAGCTCGCGGTCGGCGAGGGGATGAAGCCCGGCGCCTACGACGAGTACGGCGACCTGGCCCCGCACCTGCGCTTCGTGGAGCGCAACTCGCGCAAGCTCGCGCGCTCGACGTTCTACGCCATGGGCCGCTGGCAGGCCGGGCTCGAGAAGCGCCAGGCGGTCCTGGGGCGGATCGTGGACATCGGCGCGGAGCTGTTCGCGATCGCCTCGGCGGTCGTCTACGCGACGACCATCCGCGCCGACCACCCCGAGCGCGCCGAGGAGGCGGCGGAGCTCGCCGACTCGTTCTGCAAGCAGGCCGAGCGGCGCGTCGGCGCGCTGTTCGGCGCGCTCTGGAGCAACGACGACGTCGAAAACTACGCGCTCGCGCAGCGCCTGCTCGAGGGCCGCTACACGTTCCTCGAGGAGGGCGTGCGCGACCCGGCCGGCGACGGACCTGCCATCGGCGCCGGCTAGCCCGGCGCCGCGGCCGCGGCCGCGACCATGCGGGCCAGTGCACCGCGGGCCGGCCCCGTCGCGGCGAGCAGCGCCGCGTCGAGCTGCGCGCGCTTGTAGAGCCAGTGGACGTCGGCCTCCCACGTGAAGCCGATGCCGCCGTGGGCCTGGATCGCCGAGCCGGTGACCGACCGCCCGGCGGGGCCGGCGGCGGCGCGCGCCAGCCCGGCGGCCTCCGGCAGCCGCTCGGGCGCCGCGCCCGCGGCCCAGCACGCGAAGTACGCCGCGGAACGGGCGCCCTCGGTGTGCAGCAGCATCTCGGCGCAGCGGTGCCCGACCGCCTGGAACGAGCCGACCGGGACGCCGAACTGCCGGCGCTCCTTGACGTAGGCGAGGGTCATGTCGAGCGCGCGCTGGCAGACGCCGACGAGCTCCGCGGCGAGCGCGGCCGCCGCGCGGTCGAGCGCGCCGTCGCCCAGCGCGGGGCCGTCGCCGCGGACCGCGACGTAGCGGCGGGTCGGGTCGACGGAAGCGATCGGCTCGACGTCGGCGCCGGCGGCCTCGACGAGCGTCAGGCCGCCGTCGGCGGCGAGCGCGAAGACCGCGGCGTCCGGGCCTCCGACGGCGAGCGCCGGCGTGCCGAAGCCGCCGGTCAGCTCCCCCGACGCCAGGCCCGGCAGCCAGCGCGCCTGCTGCTCGGCCGTCCCCGCGTGCGCGAGCGCCAGGGCCGCCAGCGCGCTGCCGAGCAGCGGCGTCGCCGCCACCGCGTAGCCGAGCTCCTCGAGCAGCACGGCGAGCTCGACGGCGCCGAGCCCCTGCCCGCCGTGCTCCTCCGGGATGGCGATGCCGGGCCAGCCCAGCCCGCACAGCTCCCGCCACAGCCCCGCGTCCTCCTCGCCGGCCTCGGCGGCGGCGCGGACGCGCTCGAACGGGGACCGGCTCGCGAGCAGCTCGCGCGCGGTCGCCTTGATCGTCCGCTGGTCCTCGGTGAAGTCGAAGTTCATGTCAGCGCACCCGGGGCAGGCCGAGCACGCGCTCGGCGACGATGTTCTTGAGGATCTCGGTCGTGCCGCCCTCGATCGAGTTCCCGCGCGCGCGCAGCAGCTCGTAGCCCCAGCGCGAGCCCGCGACGAGCGCCTCCGGTCCGAGCAGGTCGGCGGCGAGCTCGGTCAGCGCCTGGTTCGCGTCGGACCACATCCACTTGGTCAGCGAGCCCTCCGGGCCCGGCTGGCCGTACTTCTCGATCGCGGTCAGGCCGCGGTACGCCGTCAGCCGGAGGAGCTCGGTGCGGACGTGCAGGTCGCCGAGGCGGTCCGCGACGACGTCGTCGTCGAGCAGCCCGCGCGCCGCGGCCTCGCCGATCAGGTCGTCGAGCAGCCGCCGCAGGCGGATCTGGAGGAAGAAGGCGAGCCCGGCGCGCTCGTTCATGAGCGTCGTCAGCGCGACCTTCCAGCCGTTGCCGACGCCCCCGATCACGTGCTCGTCCGGGATCCGCGCGCCCTCGATGAACAGCTCGTTGAACTCGGACTCGCCGGTGATCTGGCGCAGCGGGCGCACCTGGATCCCGGGCTGGTCCATGTCCATCAGGAAGTAGGTCAGGCCCTTGTGCCTGGGGGCGTCGGCGTCGGTGCGGGCCACGAGCATGCACCAGCGCGCGTACTGCGCCCCGCTCGTCCACACCTTCTGACCCGTCACCACCCAGTCGTCGCCACCTGTGCCCCTTGCCGCCGAAGGCGAAGAGCGGGTATCGCGCACGGCGCGCGTCTTGAGCGCCGCGAGGTCGGAGCCCGCCTCCGGCTCGGAGAACCCCTGGCACCAGATCTCCTCGCCGGAGAGGATCGGGTCCAGGAAGCGGTCCTTCTGCGCCTCCGTCCCCCACGACATGAGCGTCGGGCCGCCGAGGAGGATGCCGAGCACGTTGGCGGGGAGCGGCGCGCGGGCGCGGCCGAGCTCCTCGAAGTAGATCGCGGACTGGGTCAGCGTGGCCCCGCGGCCGCCGTACTGGACGGGCCAGTGCGGGGCGGCCCAGCCGGCCTCGTAGAGGCGGCGCTGGAAGTCGCGCCGCCAGGCGTAGTGGAGGTCCTCCGCGTCCTGCGGCTCCGGGCCGGGGTCGTTCGCCGCGAACCAGGCGCGGAGCTCGTCGCGGAACGCGGTCTCGCGCTCGTCGAACGTCAGGTCCATGCGGGCGCTCCTCCCTCGGTGGCGGCGGCGCCCGCGAGCTGGGCGACCGCGCAGGACAGCAGGGTCTCGATCAGGCCGTCCTCGACGCCCCCGGCGCGCAGCCGGGCGCAGACGAGCTGGTCGACGCCCGCGGCGAGCACGAAGAGCGCGTCGTCGGACGGCAGCGCCGGGGCCCCGGAGCCCGAGAACGTCGCGCGGTAGCGGTCGGCGAAGCGGCGCAGCGTCGCGTCGCGCGCGGCCTGGGCGGCCGGGCCGGCGGCGTGGATCTCGATCATCCAGGTGCGCATGAACGCGGGCTCGTCGGCGAGGCACGCGAGATACGCGCCCAGGCCGGCGCGCAGCTTGGCGCGCCAGTCGCCCTCGGTGTCGCGCAGCGCGTCGTCGATCCGCTGCTCGAGCACCTCGACACCGTGGCGGTAGGCCTCCAGGAAGCAGGCCTCCTTGGAGGCGAAGAGCGCGTAGAACGTGCCGCGCGAGACGCGGGCGGCGCGCACCGCGTCGGTGACCGTGGCGTCGGCGTAGCCCTTCTCGGCGACCGCCTGCGTCATGCCCTCGAGCAGCCGCGCGCGCTGGGCGCCGGCGCGGGCGTCGTCGAGATGCGGCGCGACGGAGGGGTGGGCGGCGACGAGGCTGGCTCCCACGGTGCGCGTACCTTATGGGTACGGGTGCGTACTCGCAAGGTATGTGGCGCTTGCCGTGTCGCGCGAGCGGCGGCCCCGGCGCACGTCAACGGCGGGCATCGAGCGGCGGGTCAGGGGGAGCGGTGCTTCCACGGGCCGCAAAACGTCGCATCCCGCGCGAGGGACTGGAGGCCGCGCGACGTTGTGCGCGTATATCCCGCGCAACGTCGAGTTCCTCGCCGTCGAGCGCCGGCGCTCGACGTTGACCACCGTATAGGTGGCAGACGTCGAGCGGGCGCGGGCCGGCAGGCAGATTTCGACGTTGTCGACCGCAGGCCCGTGCGCCACCGACGACCGCGGGCCCGAAGGAACGCCGCAAACCACTCCCCTCCCCTCAATGCCCGGTGTCCGGGCGCTCGACGAACCGGGCGAACGGCGCCGTCGCCACGGCGCCGACTCGCACGACGACGGCGTGTCGGGAATGATCCCTGCGAAGGTCCAGTCTGATGCGCATGACCCAAGCACTCCCCCAGCTCGCCGGCGACCGCCTGTTCCTCACGGACGGCGGCCTGGAGACCAGCCTGATCTTCCACCAGGGGATCGAGCTCCCCGACTTCGCCGCGTTCACCCTGCTCGACGACGAGGCGGGCCGCGCCGCGCTGCGCGCCTACTTCGCGGACTACCTCGCCGCCGCGCGCGAGCAGGGCGCCGGCTTCCTGCTCGACACCGCCACCTGGCGCGCCAACCCCGATTGGGCGGCCGGGCTCGGCTACGACGAGGAGGCCGTCGCGCGCGTCAACCGCGACGCCGTCGCCTTCGCCCGGGAGCTGCGCGACGCGGCGGGCGAGGCCCCCGGCCCGATCCTCATCAGCGGCGCGATCGGCCCGCGCGGCGACGGCTACCGCGCCGACGTGCGCATGACCGCCGCCGAGGCCGAGGCCTACCACGGGCTGCAGGTGCGGGCGCTCGCCGACGGCGGGGCCGACCTCGTCGCCGCGGTGACCATGACCTACCCCGACGAGGCGATCGGCATCGCGCGCGCCGCGGCCGCCGCCGGCATCCCGGCCGTCATCTCCTTCACCGTCGAGACCGACGGGCGGCTCCCCGACGGCACCGAGCTGCACGAGGCGATCGAGCAGGTCGACGCCGAGACGCTCGGCTACCCGGCGTACTTCATGGTCAACTGCGCGCACCCGTCGCACTTCGCCGGGACGCTCGAGCGGGGCGGCGCGTGGCTCGACCGCATCGGCGGGCTGCGCGCGAACGCCTCGGCGAAGAGCCACGCCGAGCTCGACGCGGCCGAGGAGCTCGACGAGGGCGATCCCGCCGCGCTCGGCGCCGACTACGCCGAGCTCCGCCCCCGGCTGCGCAACGTGCGCGTGCTCGGCGGCTGCTGCGGCACCGACGTGCGCCACGTCACCGCGGTCGGCGCGGCCTGGTCGGCGTAGCGCGGACGCCGGCCGCGCCGGCGCAGGCGAACGTCAACACCCGCTTGTAGGGCGGCGCGGGTGGCGGTGGGGCGCGCATCTCGCTGCATCCGCCCGCGGCGCGCGGGAGGATTGCGAGAAATGCCCGCATACGGTTCGTTTCGCTGCACGCGGCGGAGCTGCGAGCCGTCGGTGCAGCGAACTGCACGCCACCCACCCCCGCGCTCCCCTCAATGCGGGTGTTCGCCCGCGCCGGTCAGCCGACTGCGCCCGCGCCACACCCGCCGGCGGGATCAGCCGAGCACCCCCCGCGCCACCACCGCCAGCGCCGCGGCGATCTCGTCCGGAGAGCGTCCCGCCGCGCGCTGGTGGGCGTGCACCTCGACCGCCAGCGGGGCGAGCAGGGCGCAGACGAGGGCCGGCGACGGCGGCAGCCCCGCCGCCTCCACCAGCGTGCCCACATGGACCGCCCACGCCGCGTACGCCCCCGTCTCGTAGCGGCGCGCACCCGTCTCGGCGGCGAGCGCGAGGTGGCCGTGCGCCTCGAGCAGCGCGATCATCGCCGCGTAGAAGGCCGCCAGCCGCTCGCCCGGCGGGGCGCCCGGGCCGAGCGGCGGCGGCCCGCGCAGCAGCCGGTCCTGCAGCTCCCGCTCGTGCTCGTCGAGCAGCGCGACCGCGATCGAGGCGACGTCCGGGTAGCGGCGGTACAGCGTCGCCTTGCCGACCCCCGCCGCGGCGGCGACCGCCGCCATGGTCAGCGGGCGGCCGGCGGCCTCCGCGAAGAGCGGCGCGGCCGCCTCGAGGATGCGCGCGCGGTTGCGCGCGGCGTCGGCTCGCTCGGGCACGGGACACAGGGTAGCCGAACCGGACGCAACGTCCGGTTGTGCTCCAATATGTGGACGCACCGTCCACTTAGGAGTCCACATGGAGATCATCGCGCTGCCCTTCCTCCTGCTCGTCGGCGGGCTGCTCGCCGTGCAGGGCGCCGCCAACGTGCAGCTCGCCGGCGCGATGACGAGCCCGTTCGGCGCCTCGACGCTGCAGCTCGGGATCGGTGCCGCGCTGCTGCTGGTCCTCGCGACGGCCGGCGGCTCGCTCGGCGCGCTCGCGCTCGCCGACGACGCGCCCCCGTGGGCGCTCCTGGGCGGTCTCGGGAGCGCGCTGTACATCACCGCCGGGATCCTGCTGTTCCCCCGCGTCGGCGCGCTCGTCGCCGTCGCGCTGTTCATCGCCGGTCAGATGCTCGCCTCGCTGCTGCTGGACGGCCTCGGCTGGCTCGGGGTCGCGCAGGAGCCGTTCACGGCCGCCGCAGGGCTCGGCGGCGCCGCGGTCGTGGCGGGCGCCTGGCTGATCGCCGGCGCCCGGAGCGCGCTGCCCGCCCGCGGCGCATGGCTCTCGCTCGGCCTCGCCGCCGGCGCCGCGCTCCCGGTCCAGGGCGCCCTCAACGCCCGGCTGCGCGCCGACGTCGACGCGCCGGCCGTCGCCGCGCTCGTGTCCTTCCTCGTCGCCACGGCCGCGATGGCCCTCGTCCTCGCCGTCGCCCTCTCGCTCCGGTCCACCCCGCGCCCGCGGCTCGGGCCGCTGCGCGGCCTGCCCTGGTGGGGCTGGCTCGGCGGCGCGGTCGGCGCGACCTACGTGACGTCGGTCTTCCTGCTCCTGCCGGAGATCGGAGCCGCGCCGACCATCGGGCTCACCGTCGCGGGCCAGCAGATCGCCTCCGTGCTGGTCGACCGCCACGGGCTGCTGCGCCTGCCGCGGCGGCCGATCACCACCCGGAGGCTCGCGGGCGTCGCGGTCCTCCTCGCCGGCGTCGCGCTCGTCCAGGTCGGGTAGCGCCACCCGCACCCCGGGCCCGCCGGTGGCCCGGGACGCGGGCGACCGGGCCGCTCCCGGCCGGACGCCGGGGAGCTCCCTGGGACGGCGCGGCCCCGCCTGGGACCGTGTGCGTCGATGACCTCCACTGCCGCCGTCCTCCCCGCCCCGCTGCCCCTCCGGACCCGCGCCGGCGCGCTCGCCCGCCGCGTCCCGGTGTTCCGGCTCGGCGCCGGCGCGATCGCGCTGCACGTGATCGACGACGCGTTCCTGCAGCCGCAGCCGGGCACTTCCGCGGGCGATCATCTCGTCTCCGGGCTCGTGCCGCTCGCGCTGCTCGCGCTCGCCGCGTGGGCCTACACGCGCCTGAGCGGCGGCCGCCGCGGCGCGCTCGCCCTGGCGCTCGGCGCGCTCGCCTTCGCGGCGGGCGGCGAGGCCTTCTACTACGGCAACGAGACCGGCCTCTCGGGCGACGACTACACCGGCCTGCTCGCGCTGGCCGCCGCGCCCCTGCTGCTCGGCGCCGGAGCCGTCACGCTCTGGCGCACCCGCCGGACGGACGGCAGCCTGCGCCGCCGCGCCGCCCGCCGGACGCTGTACGCCGCCGCCGGCGTGCTCACGTTCGCCTTCTTCGTCCTGCCGGTCGGCATGGAGTACGTCGACACGCACACGGCGCGGGCCCTGGTGCCCGCGGCCGACCTCGGCGCCCCGCACGAGGACGTCCGACTCACCACGAGCGACGGGCTCGAGCTGCACGGCTGGTACGTGCCCTCGCGCAACGGCGCCGCCGTGATCGCCTTCCCGGGCCGCAAGGGCCCGCAGGCGTCGGCGCGCATGCTCATCCGCCACGGCTACGGCGTGCTGCTCTTCGACCGCCGCGGCGAGGGCGAGAGCGACGGCGACCCCAACGGCTGGGGCTGGGGCGGCGACCGCGACCTGCAGGCCGCGATCGCGTACCTGAAGGCGCGGCCCGACGTCGACCCCGGCCGGATCGGCGGGCTCGGCCTGTCCGTCGGCGGCGAGCTGATGATCGAGACCGCGGCCGAGCACGGCGGCCTCGCGGCCGTCGCCTCGGAGGGCGCCGGCATCCGCTCGGTGCGCGAGATCGCCGCCCTGCCCGCACCGGTGGGCGACAAGCTGCTCATCCTGCCGTTCAAGGCGGCGTCGACCGTGGCGTCCGCCGTCTTCACCAACCGCACGCCGCCGCCGAACCTGGTCGATCTCGTGGCCGACGTGGCCCCGGCCCCGCTGCTGCTCATGTACTCCCCCACGGGCCAGGGCGGCGAGGTCGAGCTCAACCCCGAGTTCCACCGTCGCGCGCCCGGCTCGCAGCTGTGGCGGATCGACGGCGCCGGCCACGCCTCGGGAAGCCGCGACCAGCCCGCGGCCTACGAGCGCCGGATCGTCGGCTTCTTCGACGCCGCGCTGCTCAGGTAGCGAGCCAGCGCTCGATCAGCCGCCGCGCGATGGCCAGGCGCGGCGGCAGCAGCAGCGACGTCGCGTCCGGGTCCGCCGGGTCCGGGCTCCCGCCCCAGCCGTCGACGTCGTCGGCCGCCGCGGCGGCGACCTCGGCACGGCCGAACCAGCGCACGTCCTGGATCTCGTCCTCCTGCGGGCTGGCGTCGCCGCCGGTCCACGGCGCCTCGAAGCCGAGCATGAGCGAGGCCGGGAACGGCCAGGGCTGCGAGGCCACGTAGCGCGGCGGGCCGACCGCCACGCTCGCCTCCTCGGCGACCTCGCGCGCGACCGCCTCCTCCAGGCTCTCGCCCGGCTCCACGAAGCCGGCCAGCGCCGAGTAGCGGCGTGGCGGCCAGCTCGGCGCGCGGCCCAGCAGCACCCGCTCGGCGCCGTCGGTGACGAGCATGATCACCACCGGGTCGGTGCGCGGGTGGTGGGAGGTGCCGCAGCGCGGGCACACGCGGACGAGACCGGCCTCGCCGACCTCCGACGGGGCGCCGCAGGTGGCGCAGAACGCGTGCCGCCGGTGCCAGTTCAGCAGCGCCGCGACGTAGGCGGCGAGCCCGCCCTCGGCCTGCGGGAGCACGGCGACGGCCTCGCGCAGGCCGACGGAGCGCGGCCCGTCGGCGGGCGCCGGCCGCTCGGCGCCGCTGCCGCGCGGCAGGCCGGCGGCGATGAGGCGCGGCGCCCGCTCCCCGCCCGGCTCCGGCGCGTCGACGTCGACCGCGAACAGCGGGCCGTCGGCGTCGAGGCCCAGGAGGAACACGCCGCGTGCGCCGGCGGACGGCTCGTGCGCGGCGTCGCCGGACGCGGCGGCCAGCGCGCCGCCGAGCGGGAGGATCGCGAGGCGGTCGCCGTCCATGACGAGGCCCGCGTCCCCCGCGAGCACCGCCCGCGCCCCGGGATGCGCGCGCTGCTCCGCGATCCACGCCGCGTCGCGCCGGCGCCCGTCGCCCGCGCGGTCGAGCCGCGCGCCGGTGAAGGCGTTGGCCCCGCTCACGCGAACGCCGGCATGACCTCGGCGGCGAACAGCTCGAGCGCGGCCTCGTCGCGCGCTAGGAGGTGCTGGAGCATCACGCGCTGGACCCCTGCCGCCTCGTAGGCGCGCAGCCGGGCGATGACCTCGTCCGGCGTCCCCGCGATCCAGCTCGCGCGCAGCTCGTCCACGTCCCGCTCGCCGCCGGACCACGCCGAGTGGCGCGCCGCGCGGTCGCGCAGCTCCCGCTCGTCCGCCCCGATCAGCAGGGCGTGCATGAGCGAGAAGGTCAGCGTCGCGGGGTCGCGCCCGGCCTGCGCGCAGGCCACCTCGAGCCGGCCGCGCGCCGCGGCCGCGTCCTCGGGCGTCTGGTGCACCACGTTGTACTCGGAGGCGAAGCGCGCCGCCAGCGCGGCGCCGCGCGGCATGGCGCCACCGCCCATCAGCAGCGGCAGCGGCCGCTGGACCGGCTTGGGCAGCGCGTCGAGCTCCGTCACGGTGACGTGCTCGCCGGCGAACGAGAACGGCCCGGCGCCGAGCGACCCGCTGATGACCTCCAGCTGCTCGGCCAGCAGGTCCATGCGCTGCTTCATGGTCGGGAAGGGGAAGCCGTAGGCGCGGTGCTCGGCCACGTTCCAGCCCGTCCCGATGCCGAGCTCGATCCGCCCGCCGGAGATGTGGTCGGCCGTGACCGCGCTCTTGGCCAGCACGGACGGGTGGCGGAACGTCGCCGGCGAGACGAGCGTGCCCAGCCGCAGGGTCGACGTGACCGCGGCGAGCCCGCAGATCGTCCCCCAGGCGTCGAGCGAGCCGCGCGACGCGTCGCCGTCGACCGAGCCGTAGTGGTCGGAGCGCAGCAGGGCCTCGATCCCGAGCCGCTCGCACGCGCGGGCGAGCGCGAGCCAGTCCTCCCAGGTGACGTCCTCCTGGCCCTCGATCATGACGGCGAAGCGCATCGCGCGACCTTAGCGACCGCGGGCCTGTGAACATGCGGCCGATGGAGGGCAGCTACGACGAGGTGTTCGCCGCGCCGGGCCGCCCGCGCGACCACGCGCTGGCGCTCGCCGCCGCGCTCGCCGAGCTCGGGCCCGAGGCGCTCTCCGACGCCGGCCGCATGCGCGACTCGATCTTCATGCAGCAGGGCATCACGTTCGATGCGGGGGGACCGGACGCCGACGGCCCGGTGCGCGACCGCCCGTTCCCGCTCGACCTCGTCCCGCGGATCATCCCGGCGGACGAGTGGCGCACGATCAAGCGCGGCCTCGCCCAGCGCATCCGCGCGCTGAACGCGTTCGTCGACGACGTCTACCACGCGCGCGAGATCGTCCACGCGGGCATCGTGCCGTGGGACCTGATCGTCTCGCGCTCGGCCTTCGCCCGCGCCGCGCACGGGATCCGGCCGCCCGGGGGCGTGTACTGCCACGTCTCCGGCTGCGACCTCGTGCGCGACGGCGACGGCAGCTGGAAGGTGCTGGAGGACAACGTCCGCACGCCGAGCGGCATCTCCTACGTGCTCGAGAACCGGGTGGCGATGACGCGCCTGCTCCCCGGCCTGTTCGCGTCCTACCGCGTCCGCCCCGTCGACCACTACCCCGCGCTGCTGCGCACCGCGCTGACCGAGGTCGCGCCCACGAGCGCCGAGGAGGCCGCCACCGTGGTGGTGTGGACGCCGGGCCCGTTCAACTCCGCCTACTTCGAGCACGCCTTCCTCGCGCGCCAGATGGGCGTCGAGCTCGTCGAGGCGTCCGACCTCGTCGTCCGCGACGCCGCCTGCTACATCCGCACCACGAACGGGCTCCAGCGCGTCCACGCGATCTACCGGCGCATCGACGACGACTTCATGGACCCGCTCGAGTTCCGCCCGGACTCCCTGCTCGGCGTGCCGGGGCTCATGCGCGCCTACCGCGCCGGCACCGTGGCGATCGTCAACGCGGTCGGCACCGGCGTGGCCGACGACAAGGCCGTGTACCACCACGTCCCCGACATGATCCGCTTCTACCTGAACGAGGAGCCGATCCTCGCCAACGTCCCGACCTACCTGATGGCCGACCCCGAGCAGCGCCGCGCGATCCTCCGCCGGCTCGACGAGGTCGTCGTCAAGCCCGTCGACCAGTCGGGCGGCAAGGGGGTGTTCATCGGCCCGGGCGCGAGCGACGAGCAGATCGCCCGCCAGGCCGACGAGATCCAGCGCCGCCCCGAGCGCTGGATCGCCCAGGAGCTCGTCAAGCTCTCGACCTGCCCGACCGCCTCGCCCGACGGCGCGCTCGTGCCGCGGCACGTCGACCTGCGCCCGTTCGCCGTCTTCGGCGAGGACATCCACATCGTGCCGGGCGGGCTGACGCGCGTCGCGCTGCGCGAGGGCTCGATGATCGTCAACTCCTCGCAGGGCGGCGGCTCCAAGGACACGTGGGTGCTGGAGGAGGAGCCGAGCGGCACGACGACCGACTTCGCCGCCGTCGCCGGCTGGTCGCCGCCCGAGCTGCCCGGCCTGCGCCAGGGCGGGGAGTGGTCCGGCCAGCAGCGACAGCAGCAGCAACAGGGCTGACGTGCTCGCCCGGATCGCGCACGAGCTGTACTGGATCGGCCGCCAGCTCTCGCGCGCCGAGCACACCGCCCGCATGCTCGACGGCGTCTTCCACGCCGACGTCCAGGGCCGGCGCGACGACCCCGGCGTGCGGCTGTCGTGGGACGCGCTGCTGGCGATCATGGGCGTCGAGCGCCCCGAGCCCGCGCCGTCGCGCGACGCGGTCGTGCAGCGACTCACGCTCGACCGCACGCACGCCGCCTCGGTCGCGAGCTGCGTCACGCAGGCGCGCGAGGGCGCGCGGACCGTGCGCGACGTGTTCTCGGCCGAGATGTGGGAGGCGATCAACACGTTCCACCTCGGCCTGCTGCGGCGCGACAACTCGGCGGCGCTGCGCACCGGCCCCTACTCCGTCTACGCCTACGTGAAGGAGCGCTGCGGGCTCTTCTGGGGCGTCACCGGCCGCACGATGCTGCGCGACGAGGCGCACGCCTTCCTGGAGGCGGGCTCGCGCATCGAGGCCGCCGACATGGTGCTGCGGATGCTGCGCGTCGCGCTCCCGCCGGGCGAGGAGACCGGCGACGACCACCTGCGCGACGGCCAGGCGCTCGCGCTGCTGCAGGCGGTCGGCGGCTTCCAGGCCTACCGGCGCGCGGTGCCCGCGCCGCCCAACGCCCGCCCCGTCGGCCGGTTCCTGCTCTACGAGCGCGCCTACCCGGACTCCGTCGCCGCGTCGGTCGAGGCGCTCCACGAGGCGCTCACGGAGGCGGACGCCGGGTACCGCAACTCGGCGCCGGTCCTGCGCCTCGGGCGCCTGCAGGCCGACCTCGACTTCCGCTCGCGCGCGCTCGACGGCGCCGGCGGCATCACGCAGATGCTCGGCCACGCCCAGCAGGAGCTCGCCCAGGTCGACGCCGACATCGCCCAGCGCTACTTCGGCGGCGCGTCCCCGCCCGTGCCTAGACTCGCGACCCCCTGATGCACTTCGCGATCCGCTACCTGACCGAGTACCGCTACGGCGAGCCGGTCACGGACAACCTCAACGCGCTGCGGGTCAAGCCCGCGACCACGCCGCACCAGCGGGTCGACGACTTCGGCGTGCGCGTGGATCCCGAGACGCGGCTGCACCAGCATCTCGACTACTACGGCACGACGGTGATCGAGTTCGGCGTCTCCAAGCCGCACGAGCACCTCGCGATCGACGTCCGCGCGCGGGTCGCCACGTCGCCGGCGCAGCCGCCGCCGGAGACAAGCTGGGCCCCGGCGGAGGACGCCGGCTACCTGGCCCAGTGCGGCGAGTACCGGCTGCCGTTCGGGAGCGAGCCCGACCGCGTGGCGATCGACGAGCTCGTCGGCCTCTCGCGCGCCGCGTCGCCGGCGGCCACGCTCCAGGCGGTCGCCGAGGTGATCCCGGACCGCTTCGAGTACCGCGCCGGCGTGACCTACGTCGGGTCGACGGTCGAGGACCTGCTCGAGGCGGGCGCCGGCGTGTGCCAGGACTTCGCGCACCTGGCGCTCGTCCTGCTGCGCCGCCACGGGCTCGCCGCGCGCTACGTCTCCGGCTACCTGTTCGCCCCGCGCGCGGAGGACGAGGCCGCCGACTCCGCGGAGGTCGACACCCACGCCTGGATCGAGGCGCTCATCCCCGCGCCCGACGACGGCGAGCCCGTCTGGGTGGCCGCCGACCCGACGAACCGCGGGCTGGCCGGCGAGCGCCACGTCAAGATCGGCCACGGCCGCCACTACTCCGACGTGCCGCCGATCAAGGGCGTGTTCCGCGGCAAGGCGGCCGCCGAGCTCGACGCGTCCGTGCGCATGACGCGCACGGACACGAGCCCGCGCACGGCGCCGGCGACCTAGCCCGCCGCCCAGTCCGACGGCACGCCGGCGCCGCCCTCGTGCGAGAGCCGGCGGCCGAAGCGCAGGAGCGCGGCCGAGCGGCAGATCCTGCCCGCCACCACGGCCTCCCCCTGGCCGAGCGCGGGCGCGCGCGCCAGCAGCCCCGCGGGCACGTGCGAGAACACCTCCTGCGCGTAGGCGGTGTCGGCCGCCGAGGCGAGCCGCATGAGCACGAGGTTGTCGCACTGCGTGACGACGTTCGGATGCACCTTCTGCGGGCGCTGCGTGCACGCGAGCAGGTAGAGGCCGTACCTGCGGCCCTCGGCGGCGATCCGGACGGCGTGCTCGGTGGCGACCGCCGTCAGCCGGTCCTGCGGCTCGGCCGGGCAGACGTCGTGCGCGTCGTCGATGACGATCAGGACGGGCGCGCGCTCCTCGCGCCGCTCCCACAGCCGGCCGAGGACGGCCGCCGCGGTCAGCGCCTGCTCGGTGCGGGTGGGGAGCGAGCCGAGGTCGACGATCAGCCCGCGGCGCCCGGTGTCCCCGGCCGCCTCCAGCGTCGTGCCCGGGTCGCTCCGCGCCCACAGCCCGAGCCGGTCGATCCCGAGATTGCGCACGCGCAGCCCGAGCTGCTGCTCCCCCGCCCGCTCCGATGCGAGGAAGGCCTCGAGCGTCGGCGGGCGCTCGGCGGCGACGATCTCGTCGAGCGCCGCGTGCTCCCGCAGGTCGGCGACCGGGTCCAGCCGCAGCAGCGCGGACTGCGCGGCGGGCGCGAGCTCGCCGAAGCGCAGCCGCAGCCGCGCACCGCCGCCCGCGCCGGCGCGGTGCACGTCGAGGAAGCTCGCGACCCGCCGGTAGCGGCTCGCCGTCGATGCCGGCACGTCGCCGCGCACCTCGCCGATCCGCACGTGCTCGGAGCTCGGGTCGAGCACGACGATCCGCAGCGTCGTCTCCAGCAGCAGCCGCTCGAGCAGCACGCCGAGCGCGTACGTCCTGCCCGATCCGGACTGCCCGCACAGGAACGTGTGGCGGTCGAACCCACCGGCGTCGAGCGCGAGCGGCACGCCGGGGACCAGCGCGAGCTCGCCGACGTCGAGCCGGGCGCGGCGCGGCGCGCCGCGCTCGAGCCACGCGGCGACCTCGGCGGGCTCGGCCGGCCGGACGGCGCCGTCGTGGAACGGCGTGCCGGCGCCCTCGAGCAGCGTCCCCGTGCCGACGGCGAGCCGCAGCGCCAGCGGCGCGGTCGCGACGGCCCCGTCGTCGCCCGCGAGCGCGAGCTCGGCAGCGTCGCGCGTCGCGGTCTCGAGCCCCTGGACCTGGCCCAGCAGGGTGCCCTCCTCCGTCTCGATCGCGGCGTAGCCGCCGACCTGGAGCCGGAGGCCGTGCAGCGAGGCCTGGAACGAGAACGCCCGCCCGTCGACGGAGCCGGCGAGCGGGAGGACCGCCTCCTCCAGCTCGCGTCGCAGCGCCCGGTGCGCGCCGAGCCGGGCGTGGGTGTCCATGCGCGCACGCTACCGGCGTCGTACAGTGCCGCCAATGCAGGTCCGCGCACCCCGTCCGGCTGACGCCCGGGCCGTCCTCGAGCTGATCGTCGCCCGTGACATCGCAGACCTCGGCCGGCCCGACTACACGCTCGAGGACGTGGAGGCCGACTGGACCGCGCCCGGCGTGGAGCTGGCCCGCGACGCGTTCCTCGTGGAGGACGACGGCGCGGCGCTCGGGTACGCCCTGCTCGACGACCGCGGCGCCGCCCTCGTGACCGTCCCGCCCGCCGGCGAGGGCCGCGGCGTCGGCACGCTGCTGCGCCAGGCCGCGGAGGCGCGCGCGGTCGAGCGGGGCGAGACGCTCGTGCGCCAGTACGTCCCGGCCGGCAACGAGCTCGCGCGCACGCACCTGCTCGAGGCCGGCTACTGGCCGGCCTACAGCTACTTCCGCATGCGCATGGAGCTGGCGGAGGCGGGGCCGCCGCCCGCAGACGTCCACGTGCGGGCCTTCGACCGCGGGATCGACGACGCGCCGGTCCACGCGCTCGTGGAGGAGGCGATGGCCGGCGTGCCGGGCAACGAGCCGCGCTCGCTCGAGTCCTGGCAGGCGGCCAAGGTGGACAAGGAGGGCTGGGACCCATCGCTGTGGCTGCTGCACGAGGACGCCGGCGGGCTCACGGGCGTCGTGCTCTGCGAGCGCTGGGACGAGGGCGTCGGCTACGTCGACCACCTCGCCGTCGCCGCCCGGGCCCGCGGGCACGGCCTCGGCCGCGCGCTGCTGCTGCACGGCCTCGCGGCCCTGCGCACCGCCGGGCTGGCGGCCGCCGAGCTCTCCGTGCAGGGCGAGAACGCGAGCGCGACGCGGCTCTACGAGTCGATCGGCATGCGCCCCGCGTGGACGATCGAGCGCTGGGAGAAGTCGCTCCGCGCGGTGTAGAGCGCGACCGCGACCGCGGTGGCGAGGTTGAGGCTCGAGACGCCCGCCCGCATGGGGATGGCGACGCGCCGCTCGGCCCGCGCCAGCAGGTCCGGGCCCAGCCCGTGGCGCTCCGTGCCGAAGGCGAGCAGCGCGCCGGCCGGCAGCGCGCCGAGCGGGGCGCCGTCGGGATCGAGCGCCACGAGCGGGCGCCCCGGGGGGAGCGCCCCGACGCGGCCGACCGGGAGCGCGTAGTGCAGGCCGGCCGCGCCGCGCAGCGCCGCCCGGTCCCAGGGATCGCGGGCGCCGGTGGTCAGCACGCCGGCCGCGCCCGCCGCCGCGGCGACGCGCACGACCGCGCCGACGTTGCCGAGGTGCCGCGGGTCCTCGAGCAGGACGGCGGGCCCGGGCCCGAGCGCCGCGGGGTCGAACGGCGGGCGCCGCGCGACCGCCACGACGCCCGTGTGGTGCGCGCGCGGGCCGAGCACCGCGGCGCCGACGGGCTCGACCATCGCGAGGTCGAGCTCCGGGGCGAGCTCCGCCGCGAGCCGTGCCAATCCGTCCGGGTCCGACGTCCCCGCCGCGAGCACGTCCGCGCCGAAGCGCAGGGCGTGCTTGAGCGCGTGGAACCCGTCGAGCACCGCGAGCGCCGGATCCGTGCGCGCGGCGGCGAGCAGCGCGGCGAGGCCGTCCATCAGGTCGCGAGCACGATCGCCGCGACGAGCACCCCCATCACGGCGAGCAGCAGGGACAGCGTCCCGGTCATCCAGCCGGGCGGCTGCGCCTCCTCCCCGCCCGTGAGCGCGCGGTCGAGCGTGACGTAGCGCCACCAGCCCAGACCGGACAGCCCGCTGCCGAGCAGCGCGAGCGCGACGCCGAAGACGACGTAGGGCCAGTGCGGCGGGTCCGCGACCTCGGGCAGCAGCTTGCCGACCGCGACGCCGAGGCCGAGCGTGGCCATGGCCGTCCGCCACCAGGCCAGGAACGTGCGCTCGTTGGCCAGCCGCGTCCGCCGCGTCGCGTCGACTGCCGTGTCCGGCTGCGTCATGGTGGGCAGGATGGCACCCGCGCACGTGCCACGATGGACGGGTGACCGCGCCGGCGACCGCCACCGTCCCCGGCCCGCCGCCCGCCGAGGGGATGGCGTGGGTGCCGGCGGGCACGTTCCTGATGGGCTCCGAGGACTTCTACCCCGAGGAGGCGCCGGTCCGCGCGACCACGGTGGAGGGCTTCTGGATGGACGCCCATCCCGTCACCGTGCGCGAGTACCGGCGCTTCGTCAAGGAGACGGGCTACGTGACGGTGGCGGAGCGCCCGCTCGACCCGGCCGACTACCCCGACGCCGACCCGCAGCTGCTCGTGCCCGGCTCGATCGTCTTCCGACCCACCCGCGGGCCGGTCGACCTCGCGTCGCGCGCCTGGTGGCACTACGTCCCGGGCGCGTGCTGGCACCGCCCCGACGGCCCCGGCTCGGACACCTACACCCGCGGCCGCCATCCGGTCACCCAGGTCGCCCACGAGGACGCCGCCGCCTACGCCGCGTGGGCGGGCAAGGCACTGCCGACGGAGGCCGAGTGGGAGCGCGCGGCCCGCGGCGGGCTCGAGGGCCGGCGGTACGCCTGGGGCGACGAGGAGATCCCCGGCGGGCGGTGGCTGACGAACGTCTGGCAGGGCGAGTTCCCCTGGCGGAACACGGCGGCCGACGGCCATCTGGGCACCTCGCCCGTGGGGTCGTTCCCGGCCAACGGCTACGGCCTCCACGACATGACCGGCAACGTGTGGGAGTGGACCTGCGACGTGTTCACGCACCCGCGCGCGACCGGCGCCCCGTGCTGCGCGCCGCCGGCCGCCGCGCCCGGCCGCTTCCCGAGCCACGTGATCAAGGGCGGCTCGCACCTCTGCGCTCCGAGCTACTGCCTGCGCTACCGGCCGGCCGCGCGGCAGGCGGAGGAGATCGACACCTCCACGACGCACCTCGGCTTCCGCTGCGTCGTCCGCGGCGCCTCGGCCTGAACGCACCGGCGCGCCGCGCGTCGTAGGCTCACCGCATGGCCTTCCAGCCCGACGACCTCCTGAGCGAAGCCGCCCTCCGCGCCGCGGTCGCCGCGCTCGCCGAGCGCAACCAGCACCACCTGGCCGACATGAGCGAGCGGGAGCAGGCCGATGCCGTGGGTCACTGGCGCGAGCTCGCGATGACGGTGCTCACCGCCGCGCGCACGGCCGCGGGTCCCGAGCCGGCCGACGGCGAGTCCGGCGGACGGGCCGCGATCGTGCTGGAGGACGCGGGCGGCGACGAGATCACCGTGCACGCCAGCTTCTACCCGCAGCTCGAGGACCTGGGCGGCGGCGAGGTGGCGGCCACCCCGGCCCAGGCCACCGCGCTCGAGCTGCTCGAGCAGCTCGCCTCCGACGAGGACGAGGACGAGGACGGGGCGCTCGGCTAGCCGCCGATGGGGGCCTCGCGGCCGAAGGCCGCGAACAGCGCCTCGTAGTCCGAGATCGCGCAGCCGTTGTTGCGCGTGAGCGTCGCGTCGACCTTGCGGCCCTCCAGCGTGCCGGTCACGTGCGCCTCCTCCGGCCCGCCGTAGATCTGGGTGCAGACGCGGTCCCGGTCGCCGTCGAGCGCCGCGTCGAGCTTGGCGACGTCGCACGTCCCCCCGCAGCGCAGCGTCATCCTGATCGGCTGCGAGGCCGCCTTCGTCACCTCGACGTCGAGCTGGGTCGCGTCCGTCGCGGCGGGCGCCGCGGGCTCCTCGTCGTCCCCGCCGCAGCCGGCGGGCACGGCGGCGGCGAGCATCAGGCACAGCAGGCAGGCGAGGCGTCGCATACCCGTACTACGCCCGCGGGCGCGACCCGTCACACGACTTCGCCAAGATGTCGGTATGACCGCGGACGACGTCCTCGGCGCGCTGCGCGGCGGGCCGGCCACGCTGGACGCGCTCCACGCCCGCCTGGGCGGTCCTGCGCGCGACGCGCTCGCCTGGGCCGTGGACGACGCGGTCGCGCGCGGCTGGGTCCACTCGACGGCCGGCGCGGACTGCGGTCCCGACGGCCTCTGCGGCACGTCCGCCCCGGTCCTCCTCACGCTCACGCCCGGAGGCCGGGCGGCGGCGCGGTGAACAGGCGCGCGACCGACAGCCCCGCGAGCAGCGTCATGCAGATCGCCGAGCCGACGCACCAGATGCAGATCGCGTCGAGCCGCTCGACCTCCACGTAGGTCAGCCAGGCCGAGAACCCGAAGCCGGCGAGCGACAGGAACGCCGTCGCCGTGCGCGCCCCCTCCCCCTCGCGGGCGAGCGAGGCCAGGATCGCCGCGTAGCCGGCGAGCCCGAGCAGCGCGACCGGGATCCCGGCCAGCTCGGCGTACTCCGACTGCTGCACGACCGCGCAGCCGTGCGCGATCGCGCACACCGGCTCACCGCCCGCGTAGTGCACGATCGTCAGGTAGCCGGCGATCGCGAGCCCGGCCGCGGCGACCGCCGCGGCGGCGAGCCGGAGCCTGCCGCTCATCGCGCCAGCTCCGCGTCCAGGGCGGCGGCGAGCGTCGCCGCGTCCTGCGCGCCGGCGCCGAGGACGCGCGCGGCGCCGTCGCCGCGGGCGACGGTGAACGTCGGCGTCGAGTCGACGCCGAGCCGCTGCGCGTCGGCGTTCGCCCGGTTCAGCCGCTCCTGCGCCGCGGCGCTGCCCGCCGTCTCGAGCGCGGCGGCCGCGTCGACGCCCGCGGCCTTGGCGACGGAGCGCAGGAAGTCGTCGGTGACGTACCCCGAGTTCTCCTGGCCCTGGGCGGCGTAGAACGCCTCGAGGAACGGCCACAGCCGGCCCTGCTGCTCGGCGCCCGCCGCGACGCGCGCCGCGCGCACGGAGTCGGGGCCGATGAAGTGCAGGGTGCGCGCCTCGAGCTTCACCTTGCCCGTGCGCACGTAGTCGCGCACGAGCGCCGGGAGCGTCTGGCGCGAGGCGGCCGCGCAGACCGGGCACTGGAGGTCGACGTACTCGGTCACCGTGAGCGGCGCCTTCGGGTCGCCGAGCACGCCGTCGCGCTCGGGGATGCCGGCGAACAGCGCGGCCGCGGATCCGCCGGGGGCGGCCGGCGCCGGACGATCGCCCGAGCCGGACGAGACGACGGCGGCGACGACGACGGCCGCGGCGGCCGCGGTGAGCGCCGCGAGCAGCCGCCAGGCGCGGACGCGGCGGGCGCCGGCCGCGGCCTCCGCGTGCTCGGCGGCGAGCCGCTCCGCGCGGCGCTGCTCGCGCAGCTCGCGCTTGGTCAGGGTGGAAGGGTTGGACATGGGTGCTCCTCGTGGGGCTCGACTGGGCGGATGCGCCGCGGCAGGGCGGCGCGTGCGGACGCGGACGGCCCGCAGGGGGCCGTCAGTCGAGCGGAGCGGGCGGCGCGCGGCCCGGTGGGACGAGGCCGTGGCGGGCGCGCGGGAAGCCGGCGACCGTGCCGGCCGGCAGCGCCCACGACCGCGGGGACGCGAGGGCCGGCCGCGGCGCTGCGGGCCGCAGCGAGCGGGCGAGCGCGACCGCGGCGGGGGCGGCGCGCAGGGCCAGCGCCAGGGCGGCGCCGGCGACGAGGCAGAACGCCGAGAGCTCGGTCCAGCCGCCGCCGAGGGCGGCGCCGTCGCCGAGCGCGGCGGCGAGGAGCGCCTGGCCGCCGCAGACGGCGGCGACGCCGGCGCTGCCGAGCAGCCACAGCCGCAGCATCCCGGGCGCGCGCCCGGCGGCGAGCCGGCCGACCGCGAGCGCCAGCCCAGCGGCGTAGACGACGAGCAGGACGACGCCGGCGACCCCGAGCCAGCCATGGCCGGCGGCCTCCAGGCAGCTCTCGGCCCGCGGCCCGCAGGCGAGGCCGGCCCGCGCGTGGTCCACCCCGAGGGCGAGCAGCGGCACGAGCATGAGGGCGCGCAGGCTGAGGGACAGGCGGTGCATCGGCGTCAAGTGGATCATCGGCGGCTCAAGCCCGGCTCAACAGGGGGAAAGTACCCGCTAGCCTCGGGGCATGGCCGAGGAGATCGCGCGCGTCGGGGACATCGAGCTCTGCCACGAGACGTTCGGGGATCCCGCCGATCCCGCGCTGCTGCTGATCATGGGCCTCGGGACGCAGATGATCGCGTGGCCCGAGGGGTTCTGCCGGCAGCTGACCGGCCGCGGCTTCTTCGTGATCCGCTTCGACAACCGCGACATCGGGCGCTCCACCCACCTCCGCGGGCAGCGGGCACCGACCCTCAAGCAGCTGCTGCTGCGCGACAAGTCCGCCGCGGCCTACTCGCTCTCCGACATGGCCGGCGACGCGGCCGGGCTGCTCGACCACCTCGGGATCGAGCGCGCCCACGTGGCCGGCGCCTCGATGGGCGGGATGATCGCCCAGACGCTCGCCGCCGAGCGCCCCGACCGCGTCCGCACGCTCGCCTCGATCATGTCGAACACGGGCCACATCTGGCGCGGCACCCCAGGCCTGCGCGCGTACCCCATCTTCGTGCGCAAGCCGGCCGCCGGCCCCGAGGCCGCGATCGACGCGGTCGTCGACACGTTCCGGCTGATCGGCTCGCCCGGCTTCCCGTTCGACGAGGGGGAGCTGCGCGCGGCCGCCCAGCTCAGCTTCGAACGCGGCCACAATCCCGCCGGGTCGGGCCGCCAGCTCGCGGCCATCCTCGCGGCGGGCGACCGCACGCGGCAGCTGCGCACGATCACGACGCCGACCGTCGTGATCCACGGCACCAAGGACCGCATGATCCGCCCGTCGGGCGGGCGCGCCACGGCGGCCGCGATCCCCGGGGCCCGGCTCGTGGAGATCGAGGGCATGGGCCACGACCTGCCGCGCGGCGCCTGGGACCGGATCGTGGACGCCATCGCGGACAACGCGCAGCGCGAGAACGCGTCCTCGCGGCGCACCGCGGCCGCGTAGCCTCGGCGGCGTGAGCCGCGTCGAGATCTCCCGCGCGGGGCCGGAGTCGCTCGACCGCCTGCGAGCGCTGTGGCTGGAGCTGCACCATCACCACCAGGCCGTGCTGGGCCCGCGCCTCGGCCCGTTCGTCGACGATGCGGCGTCGTGGACGGCGCGGCGCGCGCTCTACGCCGGCTTCCTCGCCGAGGGCGGCTTCGCGATCCTCGCCGAGCGCGACGGCGCGCTGATCGGCTACGCGATGGTGGCGATCAAGTCCTCCGAGGACACCGAGCTCGACGACACCTGGCGGGCAGGGGCGCGGGTCGCGGAGATCGAGACGATGTCGGTGCTGCCCGCGGAGCGCGGCCGCGGGGTGGGCGCGGCGCTGCTGGACCGGATCGACGCCGAGCTCGCCGCCGACGGCGTCCGCGACGTGCTCGTGGCCGCGATGGCCACGAACGCGGATGCCATCCGGCTCTACGAGCGGCGCGGGTTCCGCCCGTCGATGCTGCAGATGATCCGGCTCGGCGACCAGCCGTGAACGCCGTGCGCACGGCGGGTTGACCGGCCGGCCTCCGCTCGCGTACGGTCCGGGCCGTGCCCCGCCGCCTCTCCTACGCGAACGTCACGGCGACGCTCGCGCTGTTCGTGGCGCTGGGCGGGAGCGGGTACGCCGCCGCGAAGATCCGCGGCAACGACATCGCGCCCCGTACGATCACCGCGAAGAACGTCAAGCGCGGGACGCTGACCGGCAAGGAGCTGGCGCGCGGCGCCGTCACCGCGGCCAAGCTGTCGCCGGCGCTGCGTGCGCAGCTGCCGTCCGACGACGGCTTCGACCCGGGCGCAGAGCCGCTGCCCGGCCTCGACGGCCTCCCGGGCCCGCCGGGCGATCCCGGCGAGCCGGGCGAGCCCGGGGCGAGCGGCTGCGCCGCGGAGCTCGGGCTGCTGTGCGGCGACGCCGACCTCCCCGCGGGCGCGTCGGCCCAGGTGCTCGTGGGCGGCACGGCCGTGCTCGGCCTCGTCGCCTACCGCACGACCTGCGCGCCGCCGCAGACGCCCGACTGCGAGGTGCTGCTCGCCGGCACGGGCTTCGACGCCGACGTCGACGACGTCCTCGGCGCGAACGCGTTCACGATCGTCGTCTCCGGCGCCGGCGCCCGGCGGCTCGCCGTGACGGGCGCCGACCCCCTGGCGCTGCGCGACCAGGGCGAGCGCTGGCAGATCGCGGTCAGCGCGGACGCGGTCGCGATCAACGGCCCTTAGCGCGGGAAGCGGTCGAGCACGGTCACCACGACCGGCTCGCCGCAGCCCAGGCACGTCTTGGCGGCGAGCGCGCCCGGCCGGATCAGGCTCGTCCCGCCGAGCCCGCACGCCGGGCAGGAGAACACGCACTCCACGAACGCGCCCGAGCGGGTCAGCGCGTCCGCGACGGCGGCCGGGCCGCGCGGCGGGCGAGGAGCGTCCATGCCCATGCAACGGACGGGCGGTCCCCGTTCTCCCGCGCCGGGAGTACGATCCGCACATGTCCGCCGGCGAGGCGATCACCGTCGAGTGCCCGAAGTGCGGCGACCGGTTCGAGGACTGGTGGCGCCCGTGCGCGAACCTCGACGCCGACCCCGAGCTGGCTGACCCCGGCTACCTCGAGTGCGCGGGGACCGCGACCTGCCCGCACTGCGGCAAGTCGGTCAAGCTCGGCGTGCTGACCACCGACGGCGGCGTCTGGCGCCGGCGCTAGTGGCTCCTCACCGGGCCACTAGTGGCTGCCGATCTCGCCGTCCTCGGCGCCGCCATCCGCACGCTCGACCCCGAGCGCCCGCGCGCCTCCGCAGTCGCCGTCCGCGACGGCCTGATCGTCGCCGTCGGCGACGACGCGGAGGTGCGCGCGCACGCCGGCCCCGCGACCGAGCTCGTCGACGGGCGGGGGATGGCGCTCGTCCCCGGCCTCGTCGACAGCCACATCCATCCGTTCCACGGGACGCTGGGGACGCGCGGCGCCGACCTCAGCGGCCTGCGGACGCTCGACGAGGTGCGCAGGGCGGTCGCCGCGGAGCGCGCGCGCTGCGATCCCGGCGCGTGGGTGCTCGGCTGGGGCCTGTCCTACGACGTCTTCCACGACACGCCGATCGGCGCCGACGCGATCGCCGAGGCCACGGGCGGGGCCCCCGCGCTGCTGTCGTTCTTCGACTACCACTCGAGCCTCGCGAGCCGGTCCGCGCTCGCGCTGGCGGGCGTCGAGGGCGACCGCGACTTCGGCACCGGCTCGACGGTCGTCTGCGACGACGGCGGCGTGCCGACCGGCGAGCTGCGCGAGCACGAGGCGGTCGAGCTCGTGCAGGCGCTCGTCCCCTCGCCCACGCAGCCCGAGCGCCTCGCCGCCTACGCCGGCACGCTGCGCGCGATGAACGCGGCCGGCCTCACCGGCGCGCACGTGATGCTCGGCTGGCCGTGGCTGCTCGAGGACCTGGAGCTGCTCGAGGAGCGCGGCGACCTCACGCTCCGCAGCGTCGTGCCGCTGCTCTTCGAGCCGGGCGTGAGCGACGAGGAGATCGAGGCGCTGCTCGCGCTGCGCGACCGCGGCGGCCGCCGCTGGCGCGGCGGGGTGGCCAAGTTCTTCATCGACGGCGTGATCGACTCCGGCACCGCGTGGCTGTTCACCCCCGGACCGCACGGGGAGGGCACCGAGCCGTTCTGGCCCGACCCCGGCCGCTACGCCGAGGTCGTCGCCCGCGCCGCCCGCGCCGGCTTCCAGTGCGCCACGCACGCGATCGGCGACCGCGCGATCGCCGCCGCCCTCGACGCCTACCGCGACGCCGGCACGCACGCCCTCGCGCCGCACCGGATCGAGCATCTGGAGACGATGCGCGACACCGAGCTCGTGCGGCTCGCTCCCGAGGGCGTCGCGGCCTCGATGCAGCCGCTGCACGCCGAGGGCCTCGACGAGCCCGGTCCGTTCAACTGGCGCGAGCGGCTCCAGCCCGCGCAGGTGGCGGCGGGCTTCCGCTGGCGCGACGTGCGGCGGTCCGGCGCCATCCTCGCGCTCGGCTCGGACTGGCCCGTCGCGAGCTTCGACCCGCGCCCCGGCCTCGCCTGGGCGCGCCTGCGCCGCGCACCGGGCCGGCCCGAGCGCGAGCCGTTCCTGCCCGGCCAGCGCCTGAGCGCGCTCGAGGCGCTCGAGGGCTACACCTCGGAGGCCGCGCGGATCGTCGGCGAGGCGCACCTGAACGGCCGCATCGCGCCGGGCCTGCGCGCGGACCTCACCGGCCTCGGCGCCGACCCGGTCGACTGCCCGGCCGACGACCTGCCGGCGGTGCCGGTGCTCCTCACCGTCGTCGACGGCGAGATCGTGCACCGCGCTATCTAGGCTTCCCGGATGGCCGAGACCGACATCGCCATCGTGGGCGGGGGGATCCTCGGCCTCGCCGTCGCGCGCGAGCTCGCGCGCCGCGGCGCCGGCCGCCGCGTCGTGGTGCTCGAGCGCGAGGACCGGCTCGCCGCCCACCAGACCGGTCACAACTCGGGCGTCGCCCACGCGGGGATCTACTACGCCCCCGGCTCGCTGAAGGCGCGGCTGTGCGTCGCCGGGGTGCGCGAGCTGGCCGAGTACTGCGACGAGCGCGGCGTGACCTACGACCGCTGCGGGAAGGTGATCGTCGCGCTCGACGAGTCCGAGCTGCCCGGCCTGGAGGAGCTGCAGCGGCGCGGCGAGGCCAACGGCGTGCCGGGGCTGCGCCGGCTCGACGCGCACGAGCTGCGCGAGATCGAGCCGCACGCGGCGGGGATCGCCGCGCTGCACTCGCCCGCGACGGCGATCGTCGACTTCCCCGGCGTGGCCCACGCGCTGGCCGACGACATCCGCGCGGCCGGCGGCGAGATCCACTGCGGTGCGGGCGTGACGGGCATCGAGGTGCGCGCGGGCGCGAACGGCGCCGGCGGGCGCCGGGTCGTGCTGCGCCACGCCGGCGGCGCGGTGGAGGCGGGTTTCGCGGTGTTCTGCGCCGGCGCCTGGTCGGACCGGCTGGCGCGGCTCGCGGGCGCCGACGCCGATCCGCGCATCGTCCCCTTCCGCGGCGCGTACCTGCGCCTGGCGCCCGAGCGCGCCGGGCTGGTCCGCGGCCTCATCTACCCGGTGCCCGACCCCACGCTCCCGTTCCTCGGCGTGCACCTGACGCGCCACGCCGGCGGCGACGTGCTGATCGGGCCGACCGCCCTGCTCGCGCCCGCGCGCGACGCCTACGCGCTGACCGCCGTGCGCCGCCGCGACCTCGGGGAGACGCTCCGCTGGCCCGGGACGTGGAGGCTGGCGCGGCGGTTCTGGCGCACCGGCATGACCGAGCTGCGCCACGCGGCCTCGGCCGCCGCGCTCACGCGTGCGGCCGCGCGCTACGTGCCCGAGCTCCGGCCTGAGGACACGCTCCCCGGGTGGGCCGGTGTGCGGGCGCAGGCGCTGGGGCGCGACGGCAGGCTCGTCGACGACTTCGTCTTCTCGCACACCGAGCGCGCGCTCCACGTGCGCAACGCGCCGTCGCCGGGCGCCACGGCGGCGCTGGCCATCGCCCGCCACGTGGCGGACGAGGCCGAGCGCCGCGCCGCGTAGTGTCCGGCCCCCGCCCGAGCATCCACCGCCGCCGCCGCAACCTCGTGCTCGGCGCGCTCGCCGCGTTCGCGGCCGGCGCCGCGGTCGGGGCCGCCGCCGGCGGCGACGACGCGCGGGACGGGGCGACGGCGCCGAACGCGCTCGTCCCGCCCGCGAACGCGACGCCCGAGCCGGCCGAGGCGGCCGCCGTGGACCGGATGCGCCTGCGCGAGCAGGTCGGCCAGCTCCTCGTCCTGCGCTTCGCGGGTACGAGCCCGCCGGGCTACGTGCGCGCGGCCCTGCGCGAGCGCCGCGCGGCAGGCGCGATCCTGTTCCGCGACAACGTCGCCTCCCCCGCCCAGCTGCGCGCCCTGACGCGCAGCCTGCGCCAGGCCGGCGGGCGGCCGCTCGTCGCCGTCGACCAGGAGGGCGGCGCGATCCGGATCGTGCCCTGGGCGCCGCCCGAGGGCGACGCCCCCGCCCAGGCGGCCGAGGGCCGCGTGCGCGCCGACGCGCGCGCGGCCGGCGCCGAGCTCCGGCGGCTCGGGATCACGGTGACGCTCGCGCCGGTCGGCGACGTCCCGACCGTGGCGGGCGCCGCGCTCGCCAGCCGCGCCTTCGCCACCGACCCCGGCGCCGCCGCGACGGCGATGGCCGCCTCCGTCGCGGGCTGGCGGGCCGCCGGCGTCGCGGCGACCGCGAAGCACTTCCCCGGGCTCGGCGGCGCCACCGTGAACACCGACGACGGGCCGGCGACGATCACGCGGTCCCGCGCCGAGCTCGAGGCCGCCGACCTGCCGCCGTTCGCCGCGGCGGTCGACGCCGGCGTCCCGCTCGTGATGATCGGGCACGCCCGCTACCCGGCGCTGGACCGCGACCGCATCGCCTCGCAGTCCCGGCCGATCATCGAGGGCGTGCTGCGCCGCCGGCTCGGGTTCCGCGGCGTCGTGGTCACCGACTCGATGGAGGCCCGGGCCTCGCTGGCCACGGGCGGGATCGCCGCCGTGTCCGAGCGCGCCGTGCGGGCGGGCGCCGATCTGCTGCTGCTCACGGGCCAGGGCTCGTTCGCCCCGGTCAGCCGGCACCTGCTCGCGGTCGCCCGGCGCTCGCCCGGCTTCCGCGGCCGGGTGCGCGAGGCCGCGGCGCGCGTGCTGGCCCTGAAGGCGCGCGGGGCGCAGCCGCCCAGAGGCTGACCGTCAGGTCGAGGCCGAGGCGCGCGACCGGGCCCGGAACGGCCGGAGGCCCCGATCGCTCGGGGCCTCCGGTCCGGGCTGGGTCTGATGTGCCGCGTTCAGCCGGTGAAGCGCGGGGCGACGGCGCCCTGCGCGCAGCGGCGGAACGTGAGCGGCAGGCGGCGGGCCGACGTGCCGCTGCCCTCGACGAAGCGCACCGCCGCGATCACGCGGTGCCGGCCGAAGCCGTAGCGGTTGGGCTTCACCTTGATGGAGTAGCTCGCCCGCTGGCGGTTGATGGTCTTGACCAGCTTGCCGTCCACGAAGAACCGCACGGAGGCGATGCTCCGGCCCGAGACGCGGGCGCGGAAGGCGGTCTTGACGCAGCCGCTGGGACCACGGAGCCGGGCGAGGCCGGACGCGATCTCCTCGGGCAGCACGCCGCCGCCCGGGGTGTCCGGGGTGGTCGGCGGGTTGACCGGCGGGTTCACGGGCGGGTTGACGGGCGGGTTGTTCGGCGGCGTCAGCGGGATCGTGGCGCACGCCTCCTTCTCCGGCGTCTCCTTGACCCCGTCGGTCGCCTTCACCTTGGCGCAGTTCTTCGCCGAGGCGTCGCCGGCCAGCGTGGACTGCTTGCAGCTGTAGGTCCACGCGTCACCCGGGTCGAACGTCGCGTCGCCCGCGTTGGCGCCGCTGCGCGCCGGCGCGGCGACGTCGCACTGGGGGGCGACGTCGGTCAGGGTCGGCGTCGTGGTGACGTTGCCCGTGTTCGTGATGGTGATCGTGAAGTCGACGGGCGTGCCGGCCACGGCGGACTGCTGCACGCCGGCCTTGACGATCGTCACGTCGAGCCGCTTGATCTTGGTGGTGTGCGTGTCGCACGGCTTGGTCGGCACGGTCGGCCCGACGTCGACGCAGGCCGTGTTGACGAGCTGGTCGCCCATCCCGGCGGTGATCGTCGTCGTGCAGGTGTACGTCCAGACGTCACCCGGGTCGAACGCGCTCTGGCCGTCGGCGACCTTGGTCACCGGCGCGCACTTGTCGTCCGTCACGACCGGGTTCGGCAGGGTCGTGTTGCCGGTGTTGGTGACCGTGTACGTGAACGTGGCCTGGTCGCCGACGTACTTCGTGGCGGGGCCGTTCTTGACGATCGTGACGCCCGGCTTGGGCGTCGGCTTGGGGCACTTGTTGGTCGTGACCGACTTGTCGTTGGACTCGGTCTTGCCGTTGACGACCCAGTTGAACTGGGCGCGCACGACGTGCGTCTGGTCAGCGGCCGCGGGCGTCGAGCCCGACAGCTTGCCCGGCTCGCTGCTCCAGTTGATGGTGGCGGTGGGCACCTGGGTCTTGACGACGTTGTCCACCTTGACGGTGCCCTTGGTGCTGGCCTTGGCGCCGGTCGTCGGCGTCCCGCTGAACTGGATGAAGTCGACGGTGTAGTTGACCGTCGCCACGTTGTTCGTCAGGACACACGAGGCCTTCACATCGATGTGGTGCGCCTGAGCCGCCGCCGGCACCACCAGGAAGGTCAGAAGTCCGAGAACCACCAGGAGCGGTGCCCTCAGTACGCGCTGCTTTTGCATTGAAGCCTTTCTCCCTTGGCTCTCCGGTGCCGGTTCCGCCTTGCCGGTCAACGAGCATCCATGAGCCGATCCGTGCCTTTCCGGTGTGCTTCCCCTGCGCGCCGGTCCGGCATTCCGTTTTGTTCTGGTGACCGAACGTTCGCCGAGCTCGTCCAGCTCAGCTCAAGTTCGTTCTTACCGACGGGTAGGCTGACGGCCTTCGGCGCAAGAATCAAGTTTCTTGACTCGAACAGTCGTCGAGTTTCTGCACAATCGCTCGGACGTCGCGTCCTAGGCGACATCGTCGCCGGCGTGGTCGCCCTGCGCGAGGGAGATCCCGAAGCCCCGCACGGCCGTCAGCTCGGCCGCGCCGTCGACCCCGGTGGCGACGGTCTCGGCGCCCAGCGCCTCGGCCGCGTGCACAAGGGCGAGCACGACCGCCCGGTCGCGGTCCGAGAGCGGCAGCCCGCGCACGAGCGCGGCGTCGAGGCGGACCTGGTGCACCGGCAGGGCCTTGAGGAGCGCGAACGAGCCGACGCGGCCGAAGTGGTCGAGCGCGATCCGCCCGCCGAACTCGCCGATGCGCGCGGCGAGCGAGCGCACGGCGGCGACGTCGGCGAGCGCGGCGCCCTCGGGCACCGCGAGCACGAGCCGCTCCCCCACGCCGGGCCGCACCGCGAGCTCGCGCAGCAGCCAGTCCGCGAACGCGCGGTCGATCGACGCGCCCGACGCGAGCGCCACGACGACGCCGCCGGGCCCGCCCTGGTCCTCGGCCATCGCCCGGAGCAGCGTGAAGCGGTCGATCGAGCGGGCCAGGCCGAAGCGCTCGGCCGCCTCGAGCAGCCCGTCGCCGTGGCCGACCAGCCGCGCCGCGAGCGCGTGGTGGTCCGTCGCACCGGTGCGCAGGTCGACGACGGGGGCGCGCTCGAGCACCAGGTCGTTCCCGGCGAGGGCGCGGCGCAGCCGCTCCGCGCGCGAGTCCAGCGCGCGCGGCGTGCGGCACACGCGGGCGTCGAACTGGACGACGGGCGGATGCGCCCCCTGCGCCGCGGCGAGCGCGGTGTCGGCATCGGCCAGCAGCGAACCCGCGGGGCGGTCGAGGCCGTCCGGGAAGCAGGCGATGCCGGCCGCGGCGGGGACGCCGGCGACGGCCGCGACGACCGCGACGAGGTCGGCGGCGAGCTCGCGCGCGTCGGACACGCGCGCCTCGGGGAGCAGGATCGCGAACTCGCCGCCGGCGATGCGCGACACGAGGTCGGTCGCCCGCAGCCGCTCGAGCAGCGCGCGCGCCACCGCGCGGCAGCCGGCATCGTCCGCCCGGCCGCACTCGAGCACGATCACCGCGCCCGGGCGGTCGTAGCGGCGCGCCAGCGCGGCCTGCCGGTCGAGCGCGATCGCGAACGCCCGTGCGGAGGGCAGACCTGTGAGCTCGTCGGCAGTGGCCGCCATCCCCAACCAACGCGCCGTGGCCCCAGGCCGTCCGTCGAACATGCGTCCGCAGCCGCCGGATCAGGCCCGTTCTCCGCCTGCGGACGTACAATCCGGCGGGCCGTGGCCGGTGGGGATCCACACCCGGCGTTGCGCAGCCGCAACGTGAACGAGCACTCGCTCGCGCTCGCGCGCGAATGGAAGCGGCTCGGGCGCGCGGCGACGTTCGTGGCGCTGCTCACCAGCCCGATCGTCTACGTGCTGTTCGTCGTGGCGTTCGAGTGGCGCTGGTACTGGTCGCTGCTCGCCGCCTTCACGCTCGTCGTCGTGTTCCGCGGCGCCGTCGACGTGCTCGCGCACAAGCTGATCCCCGCGCCGACGATCTACGGCGCCGAGTCCGAGCTCGCCAAGGACGACGTGATCTCGCGGCGGCGGCTGTGGTACTGGCGCAAGAAGTTCCGCCGGACGACCTTCTGGGGGCTGCTGCTCCTGATCGTGCTGTCGATCATCGCGCTCACGACGGGCGACAGCCTCGGCGGGGCGTTCTCGACGCTGATCGAGACGATCCCCGTGATCCTCGGCCTCATCGGCCCGTACGCGCTGATCCTGCCGATGCTGTTCCTCGTCAACTTCCTGATCCTGTTCGGCCCGATGGTGGTCCTGGGCGCCCAGCAGATGAAGGGCTACGAGCCGGGCGACGCGGACTGGGGCGTCAAGCTCGCCGACATCCGCGGCCAGGTCGAGGCCAAGGAGGAGATCACGCGCGTGGTCTCGCTCTGGCAGTCGGGCGAGGAGTTCGAGAAGGCGGGCGGCAAGCGCGAGCGCGGCGTGCTCTTCCTCGGCCCGCCCGGCACGGGCAAGACGATGCTCTCCAAGGGCATCGCCACCTCGTTCAACTGCCCCTTCGTGACCATGCCGGGATCGGGCTTCGCGCAGATGTTCATCGGCCTGGACGCGGTGATCGTGCGGATGCTCGCCCGCAAGGCGAAGAAGCTCGCCGCGAAGTGGGGCGGCCAGTGCATCGTCTTCATCGACGAGATCGACGCCGTCGGCACGCGCCGGCGCGCGCTGGGCACGGGCTTCCAGCCGTACGAGTCGCTGTCGGTCAACGAGCACCTGTTCTACGGACCGGACGGCGCGCTGACCCCGGACGGCGACCTCGTGATCGAGTCGCGCGCCTGGCGCGACCGGCTGTTCGCCCTGCGGGCGGAGCCGAGCGGCCCGCTCTACCCCGCGATCGTGGGCCGTCTGAAGGGCGCGCTCGACCAGTTCGTCATGCCGGGCGGGATGGGCGGCGGCTCGATGGCGCTCAACCAGCTGCTCGTGGTCATGGACGGCATCGACGACCCGCCGCTGACCAAGCGCGTCTTCACGAAGCGGGTCAACACGTTCCTCGATGCGCTCTACATCGTGCCCCAGCGCGTCGGGCCGGTGCGGCTGCGCAAGAAGCCCCCGAAGCCGCGCAAGGAGGAGATCTACTTCATCGGCGCGTGCAACGTGCCGCTCGAGACGCTCGACCCCGCGCTCACGCGCCCGGGCCGGATGGGCCGGCACATCCACTTCCGCACGCCCACGTGGGAGGACCGGCGCGACATCTTCGACCTCTACATCGCGAAGGTCGCCCACGACCCGGACCTCGACACGCAGAAGAAGCGCGACGAGCTCGCGCGCGTCACCTCCGGCTACTCCCCGGCCATGATCGACCAGGTGTGCTCGCTGGCGCTGACCTACGCCCACGCCAACGGCCGGCCGGCGTTCGCGTGGGAGGACATCGTCGAGGCGATGACGACCGTCGAGTCGGGCGTGGCGATCGGCCAGGAGTACCCGCCGCACGAGGAGCGCGCCACCGCCATCCACGAGGCCGGCCACGCGGTGTGCTCGCACCTCTACAACGAGAACCTGATGTCGACGCGCCTGTCGATCCGCAAGCGCGGGTCCTCCGGCGGCCACCACCGGGCGATGGAGATCGAGGAGCGCTTCGCCGACTGGCGCTCGGAGATGTTCGGGCGCCTGATCCACATCCTGGGCGCGATGGCCGCCGAGGTCGTCTTCTACGGCCAGAACACGACCGGGGTGGGCGGCGACGTCCGCTCGGTCACGTGGCTGGCCGGGCGCATGGTCGGCTTCGCCGCGATGGCGCCCCAGCGGGTCGACCTGGCCGATCGGATCGCGGACCCCGAGCTGCGCGAGGCCGAGGAGGACCGCGTGATGGAGCGGTTCGAGCGCATCGGCACGCAGATCATGCATCGCTCGGGCGGCGGCATGATGGACGCGGACCCGATGCAGGCGGTCGTCAACGACCCCGGGAAGCGCACGCTCGTGTGCGGCCTGCTCGGCCAGGCCTACGTGATCGCCCACAACACGATCCGCGTCAACCGCGACGGCGTCGCGCACGTGGCCGACGTGCTCGTGGCCAAGCGCGAGATCTACGGGGACGACGTGGTCGCGCTGCTCGACGAGGCCGCCCTGGTCAAGCCCGAGATCGACGTGCTCGACGAGGACGCATGGCCGGCGATCTGATCCCGCCCCCCTCCCCGGCGGGCCGGCCCGAGCCGGACTCGACCGAGAAGCTGCGCCGCGAGGGCCTGTGGGCCGCCGGCGAGGACGGGCGCGCGGCCGTGCGGGCCGACCCTGAGCCTCTTCCTGAGCCACAGGGTCCGCTCCCCGAGTCGCCCTACCGGCCGCGCTTCGGCTTCCTGACCGGCGCGCTGATCGGCATCGCGATCGCGGTCATCGGGCTCGGCGTCGTCCTCGCGCTGGACGCCTCGTCGGAGCCCTCGGTGCCCGACGGATGGTCGGCCTGGACGCCGACCGCCGAGGACGACGTCGCGATCGCCAAGCAGATCGCCGAGCACGTCGGGCCGAAGTACCGGCTCGGCAACGGCGACCAGCTCGTGGCGGTCGAGGCGAGCGGGCTCGAGGTCTCCAAGCCGCCGGTGCCGTTCGACGTGGCGGTGCGGACCGCGCCGGTCGGCGGCGACATCGAGCTGCTCGAGGGCGACGGCGTGATGTACGTGCTCCTGGGCATCGGCCCCGGCGGCTCGATCCCCGGCACGCCGACCGAGGAGCGCGGCCTGCTCGTGCGGCGCGAGGCGCTCGAGCTCGCGCTCTACACGTTCCGCTACACCGACGACGTGGACACCGTGGTGACGCTGCTGCCGCCGCGCGCGGCCGAGGCGGCGGAGGGCGCCGACGCGCAGCCCCAGCTGCAAGCCGTGCTCTACCGGCCCGGCGACCTCGCCGACCGGCTCGACGTCCCGCTCGTGGCGACGATCCCGCCGCAGACGCCGCGGCCCGAGACGTTCGAGCTCGACTCGCCCGAGGCGCGCAACATCAGCGCCCTCAGCCGGTCCAACGAGTTCCTGGCCGCGTTCCGGCAGGGCCAGAACGCGCACGCGTACCTCGTGCTCGACCGCCCCCAGCGCTAAGTGCCGCCGGCCGGGCTGTGCGCGACGTGCCGGCACCAGAAGGTGATCCGCAACACGCGCGGGTCCACGTTCTCGATGTGCCTGCGCGCGCGGACCGATCCGCGCTACGCGAAGTACCCGCCGCTGCCGGTGCTGCGGTGCCCGGGGCACGACCCCGTCAGCGGAGCCGGTGGCCCAGCCGGGCGAGATCCTCGTGGTGGCGCGTGACCCGCTGCTTGACCGGATCCGTATCCGGCCGTGCATGGACGAGGCCCCACATCGCGTCGGCCGCCTGCTCGGCGGTCTCGGGCGTCGCCCGCGCGCGCATCTGATCGACCAGCGCGAGCTCCAGCCGCTCGATCTTCTCCTCCGCCGTGCCCTCGCCGAGCGCCGGGAACGGCACGCCGGGCAGGTGGTCGTCCCAGGCGCCCTTGACCATGGCGAAGCGGTTGCGGAGCGCGATGGCGTCGGACATGCGAGGGGCGAAGATACCCGAAGCGGCGGGGTCCGGCGCGGACCGTATCCTGTAGTTGCGTGAGCACCTTCCGGCGCCTGCTCGGGTTCCTGCAGCCCTACCGCGCCGGCGCCGTCTGGTCGCTCGTGCTGGCCGCCCTCGCGATGGTCGCGACCGTCGCGATCCCGTGGCTGACGGGCCGCGCGATCGACGGGCTGGACGCCGGTGACGACGCCGCCCTGCGGCGCTACGCGGCGCTGATCGCGCTCGCCGCGCTGCTCCGGCTCGGCCTCTCGGCGGCGCGCCGGCTCGTCGCCGGGCGCGTCTCGCTGGCGATCGAGTTCGACCTGCGCAACCTGATGTACCGCCACCTCCAGTCGCTCGAGCCGGCGTTCTTCGACCGCCAGCAGACGGGCCAGCTGATGTCGCGCGCCACGGTCGACCTGCAGTCCGTGCGCTTCTTCCTCGGCTACGGGCTGATCTTCATCAGCCAGAGCGCGCTGACCATCCTGCTCGCCGCGGTGGCGATGTTCCTGCTGCAGCCGGGCCTCGCCGCGCTCGCCCTCCTCCCCGTCCCGTTCGTCGTGCTCGTCGCGGCGCGCTACAGCCGCCGCTCGCGGCCGGTGCTCCAGGAGGTCCAGCAGCGGATCGCCGAGCTGACCGCCGACGTCGAGGAGAACGTGTCCGGCGTGCGCGTCGTCAAGGCGTTCGCGGCCGAGCCGCGCCAGCTCGGGCGCTTCGAGGGGAGCGTCGCGCGCGTGTTCGGGGAGTCGATGCGCTCCACGCGGCTGCGCGCGTACTACAACCCGTTCATCGGCTTCCTGCCGAGCGTCGGGCTGGCCGTGATCCTGCTCGTCGGCGGGCGCCGGGTCGTGTCCGGCGACCTGTCGCTCGGCGACTTCACCGCGTTCTACACGTACCTGCTGATGCTGATCGGCCCGATGCGCCAGCTCGGCGTCGCGCTCGGGCTCGCCCAGCGGGCGACCGCGTCGGGCGCACGGCTCTACCAGATCCTCGACCGGGCGCCCGGCCTGACGGCGCCGCCCGGGGCGCCGCCGCTGCCCGAGGGGCGCGGCCGCGTGGAGCTCGACCACGTGACCTTCCGCTACGAGACGGCGCCGGAACCGGCGCTGCGCGACGTCGACCTCGTCGTGGAGGCGGGGACGACCGTCGCCCTCGTCGGCGCGACGGGCTCGGGCAAGACCACGCTGGTGCACCTGCTGGCGCGGCTCTACGACGTGACCGAGGGCAGCGTCCGGATCGACGGCGCCGACGTGCGCGAGGTCGACCTGCCCTCGCTGCGCCACGCCATCAGCGTCGTCGACGACGACCCGTTCCTGTTCAGCGCGACGGTGCACGAGAACATCGCCTACGGCCGGCCGGAGGCGAGCCGCGCCGAGGTGGAGCGGGCCGCCGAGCGGGCGCAGGCCGCCGGCTTCGTCGCCGAGCTGCCGCAGGGCTACGACACCCGCATCGGCGAGCGCGGCATGACGCTCTCGGGCGGCCAGCGCCAGCGGATCGCCATCGCCCGGGCGCTGCTGAGCGACCCGCGCATCCTCATCCTCGACGACGCCACCTCCTCGGTCGACGCGTCGACCGAGCAGGCGATCAAGGCCGCGCTGCGCGAGGTGATGGCCGGCCGCACGACGTTCGTGATCGCCCACCGGCTCTCGACGATCGCGCTCGCCGACGACATCGTCGTGCTCGAGGACGGGCGCATCGCCGCGCGCGGCACGCACGCCGAGCTGCTCGAGCAGTCGGCGCTGTACGCCGAGATCGCCGCCAAGGGCCTGCCCGACCAGGTGTTCCTCACGCGCAAGCCCGTCGAGCACGCGGAGTCGCTGTGAGCACGCGCCGCGACGAGCTCGTGCGCCGCTGGCGCGCCACCCGCGGGCGCGGGCGCAAGCTGCGCGGGCTGCTCGAGCTCGTGCGGCCCTACCGGGGCCGCACCGTGCTGATGTTCGCGTCGCTGATCGCGGGCACCGCCGCCTCGCTGGCCCCGCCGCCGCTGGCCAAGCTCGCGATCGACGACGGCATCGTGCCCGGCGACCTGGGCACGCTCGACCTCGTCGTGGCCGGCTTCGTCGTCTCCGCGCTCGTCTACTGGGGCGCGACGTACGCGCAGACCTACCTCGTCGGCTGGATCGGCCAGCGCGTGCTGCAGGACCTGCGGATCCAGCTCTTCGCCCACCTGCAGTCGCTCTCCATCAGCTTCTACTCGCGCCGGCAGGCGGGCGTGATCATCTCGCGGCTCACGAACGACGTGCAGGCGCTCGACCAGCTCGTCTCCGACGGGATCGTCACGCTGTTCGGCGCGTCGCTCACGCTCGTCGGCACGGCCGCGATCCTGCTGTGGCTCGACTGGCAGCTGGCGCTGCTGTGCTTCCTCGTCTTCCCGGTGCTCGGGATCGGCTCGTTCGTGTTCCGGATCATCAGCGCGGACGCCTACCGCGCCACGCGCGAGAAGGTCGCCCAGATCACGGCCTACCTGCAGGAGACGCTCTCGGGCGTCCGCGTCGTGCGCATCTTCGCCCAGGAGCGCCGCCACGAGCAGGTCTTCTCCGGCCTCAACGACGAGAACCGCCTCGCGAACATGAAGACGGTCAACCTGAACGCGGCGTACTTCCCGGCCGTCGAGCTGCTGTCCTCGCTCGTGACGGCGGGGATCCTGCTCTACGGCGGGCTGCAGGCGATCGACGGCGAGGTGACCGTCGGCGTGCTCGTCGCCTTCATCGCCGCGCTGAACAACTTCTTCGACCCGATCCAGCAGCTCTCGCAGCTCTACACGACCTACCAGGCCGGCATGGCCGCGCTGGACAAGATCTTCGAGCTGCTCGACGAGGAGCCGGAGCTCTCCGACCGCCCCGGCGCGATCGCGCTGCCGCGGCTGCGCGGCGACCTCGTGTTCGACGGCGTCACGTTCGCCTACGCCGCGGGCGGGGAGCCGGCGCTGGCGGGGGTCGACCTGCACGTGCCGCCCGGGCAGACGGTCGCCCTCGTCGGCTCGACCGGGGCCGGCAAGTCGACGTTCGCCAAGCTCGCCGCGCGCTTCTACGACCCGACCGAGGGGCGGATCCTGGTCGACGGCCACGACCTGCGCGACGTCCAGGCGCGCTCGCTGCGCGGCCAGATGGGGATCGTGCCGCAGGAGGCCTTCCTGTTCAGCGGCACGATCCGCGACAACCTCGCCTTCGGGCGGCCCGACGCGCCGCTCGCCGAGATCGAGGACGCCGCCCGCGCGGTCGGCGCGCACGACTTCATCGCCGCGCTCGAGCACGGCTACGACACCGAGGTGGGCGAGCGCGGCATCCAGCTCTCGGCCGGGCAGCGCCAGCTCGTCGCCTTCACCCGCGCGCTGATCTCGGACCCGCGGATCCTCGTGCTCGACGAGGCCACGTCGAACGTCGACATCCACACGGAGAGCCGGATCGAGGAGGGGATGCGGCGGCTGCTCGCGGGGCGGACGGCGATCGTGATCGCCCACCGGCTGTCCACGATCCGCGGGGCCGGGCACATCGTCGTGCTCGACCACGGCCGGATCGCCGAGCAGGGCACGCACGACGAGCTCCTCGCCGCCCAGGGCGCCTACTGGCGGCTCTACCGCGACTGGGCCGAGCAGGCGGCCGCCGCCTAGCGGAGCGGCTCGCCCTGCCGGACCCGCGGGTCGAGCCAGCCCTGGAGCGCGTCGCAGAGGAAGTTCGCCACGACGATGAACAGGGTGGCCTCGACGACGAGCGCCTGCACGAGGTCGACGTCGCGGTTCACGAGCGCCCGCTCGATGTACCGGAACGAGCCCGGGATGTTGAACACCGCCTCGGTCAGGGCGAGGTTCGTGAGGGTCAGGTTCATGTTGACCCCGATGAGGGCGAGCACCGGCGCCGCGGACGCCGTGAGCGCGTGGCGCCGGACCACGCGCCGCTCCCGCACCCCCTTCGCGCGCGCGGTGCGCACGAAGTCCTCGTGCAGCGTCGCCGCGACCTGGGCGGCGGTCATGCGCGTGCACGCGGCCGCGAGCGGCGCGCCGATGATCACGGCGGGCATCCAGATGTGGTGCACGAACGCCCCGAGGTCGGCCGACGGGGCCCGGTAGGCGGCGACGCCGGAGAGGAACGGGACCTCCGCGACGGCGCCCGAGCCCGGCGCGAACAGGAGCAGCAGCATCAGCCCGACGAAGTACACGGGCGAGGCGAGCCCGAACGCGGTCAGCGCGGTGATCGCCCGCGACGCCGGCGTGCGCGGGTGGCGGGCCTGGAACGTGCCCGCCGTCAGCCCGGCCAGCACGGCGAAGCCGATCGCACCCACGAGCAGGTAGACGTCGACGAGGAAGCCGTCGCGGACGATCTCCAGCGCGCCCTGCGTGCGGATGAACGTCTGGTTGCGGAACGTGCCCTCCCCGACGTCGCCCTGCAGGATCACCGCGGCGAGGTAGCTGCCGAGCTCGCGCAGCACGTCGAGCGGCGCCGTGTGCTCGCCCTGGATCAGGGTGAACATCACGAAGCTCAGCGACGGCACCAGCACCAGCGTGAGCGCGAGCAGCGCGAACCGGCGCGCGAGGAAGGCGGGGAGCGAACCGGACAACGGGCGAGAGGCTAGCGACGGGAATGGGCTCCGGTGCTCGACGTCGCTCACCGTGTCCAGCCACGGGACGGCCCGCTGGGTGTCGCTCTCGTCTGCGCTCCGGGAGTTACCGCTACAAGGTCTTCTCGAACGCGAGGCAGTGCGGGTGGCCGGCGTAGCGGCCATAGGCCGGGATCCGCCGGTAGCCGGCCCCGGCGTACAGCGCCAGCGCGCCCTCCTGCAGCGACCCGGTCTCCAGCCGCACGGCGTGGTAGCCGAGCCCGGCCGCCGCCCGCTCGAGCGACGCGAGCACGCGCGCGGCGTGGCCGCGCCGCCGGTGGGCCGGGTGCGTCCACATGCGCTTGATCTCGGCGATGCCGTCGGCCCAGCGGCGGATCGCGCCTCCGGCCACGGTCTCGGCGCCGGCGACGGCGAGCAGGAAGACGCCGTCGGGAGGGCGGAACTCCGCGGGCGCGTGATGGTCGATCTCGCCGACGAGGCCGTAGCGCGCGCGGTACTCGACGTCGAGCGCGTGGAGCAGGGGGCGCGCCGCGGGAGCGGTCGGCTCGACCTGGAGGAGCTCGGTCATGCCCGGGAGACGGGCGCGGCGCACCGGGCATTCCCGGTCCGAGCTGCCGGGCAGGGACTCGAAC
This sequence comes from uncultured Solirubrobacteraceae bacterium, assembly GCA_963827335.1. Classification (GTDB taxonomy): domain Bacteria; phylum Actinomycetota; class Thermoleophilia; order Solirubrobacterales; family Solirubrobacteraceae; genus DASQMT01. Next base: position 10,463 of record CAWHAP010000008.1, on the reverse strand, counting down.
CCCAACTCCCAGATCCAGAGACTGGTGTGCTGCCAATTACACCACCCGGCAACGGGCGGGCGCCAGTATAGCTCCGGTTACGCGGGGCGGACCGTGGTGCCTCCGGCCTCGCCCTCGGCCCGCAGGACGCCGCGCACGACGTCGAGGTCGACGGACTCGAAGCGCTGCGGGATCTCGACCCGCACCGGCCGCGCGAAGTCGAACAGGTCGAAGTGCAGCAGCGCCGCGCGGGGGCGGCTGGTGCGGTAGCGGACGCGGTGGATGCGCAGGCGGCTGTCGAGCCACACGGAGATCTCGGCCTCCCCCTCGTCGCCGGCCGGGGGCAGCGGGCGCACGCGGCGCATCACCGTCGAGGCCTCCTCGGCGAAGCGCGCCACCATGTCGGCGCCGAGCCGGCCGTGGTGGTGCTGGAGCATCCCGCGCTGCGTCGGCTCGGGCTCGGTGGGGACGAGCTCGGGCAGCGCGGCGACGACGTCGAGGACGCCGAACGGGTCCCAGCTGCCCTGCCGCCAGCGCGAGCTGTGCAGCCGCATCCAGCCGGCCTGGCCGGGCTCGCGCAGGAACGTCGCGTCGGGGAGCGAGATCGTCTGCAGCACCCGGCCGCTCGCGCGCCGCGCGCCCTCGAACGCGGCCGAGCGACCCTTGAAGTCGATCGACCCCTCGTAGTCGCTCTCGGCCGGCTCGGTCCACATGCGGAAGCGCGCCGTCGCGGCGGCGGCGGTCGCCTGGACACAGCGGAGGGGCTGACGCGTGCGCATCTGTCCTCCTCATCGGCAGATCGGGCGCGACGGTCCAGTGGCCGCCACCGGTCAGGACCCCCTTCCATTGTCAGAACGCGACGCTACTGTTCACAAGGTCACGGTCGCCCCTCGGCGGGAGGTGGCTCCGGGATACGACGTACGACCCCGACCGCGGGACGCATCGATCAGCCCCCACCCCCAAGGGCCTGTGCCGGACCGCCGGAATTACTTCGCCCCGTCTCCTAATCCGGAAGGTGACTGCATGCCAGAAGTTGGCTCTGGCTCGGTCCAATTGCTCAACGTCGATCCCGACCTGGCACGGGATCTCGATCCGCGCCGCGCGCGCGAGGCCGCGCAGCGGCTCTACGCACGGGTGATCGACGTCCCGCGCGGGCGCTGGATCCCCAGCCCCGGGTTCCTCGAGGGCAGCCGCCCCATCGGCCTGCTCATCCTCGAGGGCCTGCTCGTCCGCGAGGCCACCGTGGGCGACCATCCCTCCGCCGAGCTGCTCGGGCCGGGCGACCTCATGCGCGCGTGGGACGACGCCGAGCACGAGGAGCTGCTCCCGCGCACGATCGAGTGGAGCGCGCTCACGACGACGCGCCTCGCCATCATCGACCACGCGTTCGCGATCCGCGCGGCCCAGTGGCCCGAGGTCTTCGCCGGCCTGATCGACCGCGCGGCGCGGCGCGCCGAGCGGCTGGTCGTGATGCAGGCGATCGCCCACCTCACGCGCGTCGACGACCGCCTGCTCGCCCTCCTGTGGTGCCTGGCCGAGCGCTGGGGCCGCGTCGTCCCGGACGGCGTGCTCGTGTCGCTGCGGCTCTCGCACCGGACGCTGGCCGGCATGGTCGGCGCCCGCCGACCCTCCGTCACCACCGCCCTCGGCCAGCTCATGGCCCGCGGCGAGCTGGAGCGGCGCGCCGACGGCGAGTGGATCCTCCGCGGGGCCGCCCCCGAGACGCGCGGGCCGACCCGCGGCACGGTGCGCTTCCAGCGTCAGGTCAACGTCTGAACCCGCCCCCGCGCGGATTATCGTCGCCGGTCACCGGGGACCCGCATCCCATGGACGATGCCGGCCCCCCGGCGGCCCTGCACGTGACGGACGGAGCGGTGCGCTCCGCCATCTCGCAGGCGATCGTGCGGATCCACGCCGAGCACTACGGCAAGGGGGCCACGCAGGCCAAGACCTACGTCTGGGACAACCTCGTCGTCTGCGTGCTGCGTGACGTCCTCACCGTCGCCGAGCGCACGCTCGTCGGCCTCGACCGCGCAGAGAAGGTCCGCGACGTGCGCACGATCTTCCAGCACGAGATGTCGGCGACGTTCTGCGGCGCCGTCGAACGGCTGACCGGCCGCCGGGTCCTGTCCTTCATGTCGCAGGTGGACCCGGCGAACGGCCTGGGCGTCGAGGTCTTCGTGCTCGAGCCGTCCGACGGCGGCTCGGCCTAGCCGACGCTCAGAGCGCCTCGAGGTCGCCGTCGGCGAGCCCGGCCTCGCGGCCGGCGAGGTCCGTGCGGTCGGCGATCAGGCGGCGCGCGTGGGCGAGATCCTCGCCGCGGCCCACCGAGAACGCGGCGACGAGGCGGCCGCCGGCGAGATGGAGCACGGTGAAGGCGCCGTCCGCGGGGCTGCCGCGCACGACCTCGCGCTCGGGCGCCTCGGTGACACCGACCCACTCGCCGGTGGCCCAGTCGGCGATGTCGGTCCAGAAGTAGGGCACCTCGGCGAACGGCCGGCGGGTGCCGAGCATGGCCGCCGCGGCCGCGCGCCCCTGCGCCAGCGCGACCTCGTGGTGCTCGATCCGCACCGGGCCGCCGTGCAGCACCGAGTCGTACTCGCACATGTCGCCGGCCGCCCAGATGCCGCGCGCCGACGTCTCGAGATCGGCCGAGCAGGCGACGCCGCCGGAATCCCCAAGGGCGAGCTTGGCGGCGCGCGCGAGCATGACGTCGGGCATCGCCCCCGTCCCCATGACCACCATGTCGGCGGGGATCTCCCGCCCCGAGGCGGTGACCACGCGCTCCACGCGCTCGCCTGTGCCCGAGGACGAAGTCCTTCGGGTAGCGCCCTCGAGCCGGTCGAGGCCGTCGCCGGTCACGAGCTCGACGCCGTGGCCGCGCAGCAGGTCGGCGAAGAAGGCGCCCGCGGTGGGCCCGAAGTGCGTGGCGAGCGGCGCGTCCTCGAGCATCACCATCGTGCAGCGGTGGCCGAGCCGCGTGAGCGTCGCGGCGACCTCGCACGCGATGTAGGAGCCGCCCACGAGCACGATCCGCTCGGCCTGCGCGGCGTCCTCGCGGATCGCGTCGCTGTTGGCGAGCGCGCGCAGGTAGTGGATGCCCTGCAGCTGCACCCCGTCGACGCGCAGGCGGCGGACGTTGGCGCCCGTCGCGACGAGCGCGACGCCGAAGGCCACGACCTCCTTGGTCGAGAGCGTCGCCGTGCGCGCGGCCGTGTCGAGCCGCATGACGCTCGTGCGCGCGGCCAGCTCGATCGAGCGCCGCGCGTACCAGGCGGCGTCGTGGAACAGGCACGCGTCGCGGTCCTGGTCCCCGGCCAGGTAGCCCTTGGAGGCCGGCGGCCGCTCGTACGGCGGGTCCGCCTCGCGGCCGACCAGCAGCACGCCGCCCCCGAAGCCGCCCTCGTGCAGCGCCTCGGCGCAGGCCGCGCCGGCCGCGCCGCCGCCGACGATCAGCGCGCCGACCTCGCGGTCAGCCACCGGCGCCGTTCGTCCCGACGAAGAGGCGCGTGATGTCATCCTCGAGCCCCGGATCGAGCACGACGAGGACCTCGTCGCCCGCCTCGATGACGCTGTCGGCCTTGGGGACGAAGCCGGACCCGCCGCGCAGCACCGAGATGACCAGCGCGCCGTCGGGCAGCGACAGCTCCGAGACGGGCTTGCCCGCCGCCGCGCAGCCGTCGGCGACCACCAGCTCGATGATCTCCAGCCGCTCCTCGGGCAGGTCGAGCAGGTGCACGAGCCCGTAGCGCGGGACCTCGTGCTCGATCAGCCGCAGGATCAGGTCGGTGGCCGAGACCGCGGGCTGGATGCCCAGCAGCTTGAAGTGGGTCAGGTTGCGCGGGTTGTTGCAGCGGGCGATGATCCGCTCGCACAGGTACTTCTCCTTGGCGACCTGGCAGATCAGGAGGTTGTCCTCGTCGTCGCCGGTGACCGCCACGACCAGGTCGGCGCGCTGGATGCCCGCCCGCTCCAGCACCCACAGCTCGGTCGCGTCCCCGTACTGGACCGCGTGCTCGAGCTCCTGCTCGACGGTGAGGTAGCGGCGCCGGTCCTGCTCGATCACGGTGACCTCGTCGCCGCGCTCGAGCAGCTCGCGCGCGAGGTTCCAGCCGACCTTGCCCGCGCCGGCGATGATGACGTAGAGCCCGGCCATCAGCCCTGGAGCGCCGCCTGCTCGAGCTGCTCGATCGCGATCTGCGTCGGGCAGATCGTGTGCACGCCCTGCTCGGCGTACCAGGCGGCGCGGCGCGGGTCGAGCACGCGTGCGACCACCTTCGGCACCTCGAAGCGCCGCTGGGCCAGCTGGGAGACGACGAGGTTGGTGTTGTCCCCGTTGGTGGAGGCGATGAACACGTCGGCCTCCTCGATGCCGGACTCGACGAGCGCGTCGATCTCCAGCGCCGTGCCGATCGTGAAGCGCCCGCCGGCCTCCTCCCAGGACTTGCCGAGCTCCACGTCGAGCCGCTCGTGCGAGAGCGGGTCCTCGTCGAGCACGGAGACGGTATGGCCGGCCCGCAGGGCCGCGGTTGCGACGGAGGAGCCGACACGGCCGGCGCCGACGACGAGGACGAACATCGGGCCGGGACTCTAGCGACCCGCCGCGGCGCCGTCCGCGCCCAGCGCGGGATGCCCCATGGGGTGCTCGGCCTCGGGTCCGGAGACCGGCGCGGTGGGATCGACGCCGACGGCCTCCGACGGGGGTGCCGTGAGGATCACGCGGCACGTCGCCTTCTGCAGCACGTAGCGGGTCGTCTCCCCCACGAACGAGTCGTGCAGGCCCGCCTTGCCGCCCAGGTGGAGGCCGCCGCGGATGCCGGTGGGCTCCTCGGCGGCGAGCACGATGGCCTCGACGCCGCGGCGCTTGGCCTCGTGGACGATCGCCTCCCCGGCCCGGCGCGCCCGGACCGTCGCGGTGGCGACCTCGACGCCCTCGTACTCCTCACCCACGGCCTTCGCCCGTGCGAGCGCCTTGCGGGCCCGGCGCAGGTCGTCGTCGGCGACGCGCGCGTCGATCGGGAGCGCCATCGGCACCTCGAACACCCACAGCGCCTCGATCACGGCGCCGCCCTCGCCGAGGTCGTCGTTCTCCTCCCCGGCCAGGCGCCCGGCGGTCTGCATGATGTCGTCGTCGAGCGGCGTCCCGAGCACGGGCACGAGGATCGAGCCGAACTCGGCCTCGACCTCCTGGCGGGTGAGCGCCCTGGCGGGCACGGAGACGCGCTTGAAGACCGGCTTGCCCTCGACGGTCCGGTAGCCGACGTAGAGCGCGACGCCGAACGCCATCCAGCCCAGGCCGACGAAGCGCGCGGCGTCGTGCAGCCACAGCACGGACGCGAACGCCACCGCGGCCATGACCGCGCCGAGCAGCGCCGTGAGCGGCAGCTCGGCGCGCCCGACGCGCAGGTTGAACGGCACCTTGTACGGGCGGTCGCGGTCGGGCTCGCGGAGCCGCAGCCGGATGACCGAGAGGTGGACGAGCAGGAAGGCGAGCGTCGCCCCGAAGGCGTAGATCGCGGCGAGGAACTCGAGGTCGGTCGGCAGCACGAGGGCGACGGCCAGCAGCGCCCCGAGCACGATGAGCACGACCGGCGTGTTGTAGCGCGGGTGCAGCCGGCCGACCATCGACGGGATCTGCCGGTTCAGGGCGAGCGAGTAGCCGAGCCGCGAGAGCCCGAACATGGCCGCGTTGCACGCGATCACGAGCACCGCCAGCGCGAACAGCGCGACGCCGTAGCGCAGCGGCTCGCGCACCCAGCTCTCGTCGAAGGCCGACGCCACGCCGAGCATCGGCGCCTCGTACCAGTCGCCGCCGGTCTGTGGCAGCGTCGACGAGGCCACGAGCCCGATGCCGACGTACGGCACCCCCGCGATGAGCCGCGCGGCGAACAGCCGCCGCAGGCCGCGGCGCGAGACGGCGACCTCGCCGGCCAGCGAGGACGAGGCGTCCAGCCCCGAGAAGGCCGCGATGGCGATCGTGAACGCGAACAGCACATGCTCGGCGTTCGGCGTGCCCGCGAGCGACGCGGGGTCGGTCAGCACCTCCGGCTCGAACACGAGCGCGATCCCGAGCAGCACGATCAGCAGCTGGACGGCGAGGTCGGCGAAGATCACGAACGCCGCCCGCTCCCAGCGCCGCGACCCTGCCCCGCGGACGTTGACCCACGCGACGTAGACGATCACGGCCGAGGCGAGCAGGAGCTGCGGCGCGCCGTGCGCCAGGTCGCCCCAGAAGAGGGCCGCGTAGTCGGTCGTCCCGAACGCGGTGATCGCGATCAGGATCAGGTAGTCGAGCAGGATCGCCCAGCCGGCGACGAAGCTCCACAGCTCGTTGAAGCCGTAGCGCGCGAGCACGGTGACGCCGCCGCGCTCCTGGTGCAGCGACGCCCCCTCCATGTAGGAGAGGACGAGCAGCACGAAGAACAGCGTCGCCACGAGCAGGACGAGCCACGTGTAGCCCAGCGCGTTGGCGACGACGACGCCCAGCGCGAAGTACAGCGACGCCGACAGGAAGCCCTGGACGATCCCGAACAGCGGCGGGGAGCCCGTGCCGCGCTTGAGCGCGTCGGGCGCCTCCAGGCGCGGGAGCCGGCGGCCGCCGTCCTCGCGGCTCATCGCCGCCGCTCCGCCCACAGGCGCCCGCCGCCGGCCGCCACGAACAGCACGCCGAGCACGACCCCGACCGCGAGCGGCCCGCCGCCGCCGGCGATCGCCTGCACGATCATGGCGATCCCGAGCAGCACCATCAGCCCCGACAGGACGGCGGTCAGCGGGCTCATGGGACCACCTTCGTCCGTGCGGGCACGCGCCGCCGCCGCACGTGCCGGACCGGCGGCCGCGACTCGATGATCACGCGGCAGGGCCGCTCGGCGAGCACGGTCTCGATCGTCTTGCCGAACACCGACGCGCCCGCGACGCGCTCTGGCAGCGTGAGCACGACGGCCGCGGCGCGCATGTCCTGCGCCTCCTCGATGATGCGCCGGCCGGCCTGCCCGGCGCGGACCTTCTCCCAGTGCCCGGAGACGCGCCCGCCGCCCTGCAGCTTGGCCTGGTCGATGATCGAGTCGGCGGCGGACTCGGCCTCCGGCATGTCCGCGCCGATCTCGAGCGCGTTCGGCACCGTGATCGTCACGAGCACGTGGATCCCGCGCCGCCTGCGCGCCGCGAGCTTGGTCGCCGTGGCGATCCGCTGCTCGTCGTGCCGGCCGTCGCCGACGTGGACGAGGACCGAGTCGTACTCCGCCTCGTGGTCGACCACCGGCTGGGCGATCGCCACCTTGTGCGTGGAGGTGAGATCGAGGCCGTGGCGGCGGCGGAAGGCGGCGAAGACGCACATGCCCACGAGCAGCCAGGCGGTGCCGATCGCCGCCACCGGCAGGTTCAGGACGACGATGACGACGAAGGCGATGGCCGTGAAGCCGCCGCCGATGAGCGCGAACAGCGGGGCGTCGTAGTCGCCGATCCGGACGTTCCACGGGCCGCGGTACGGGCGCTCGAGCTCGGGCCTGGTGGCCCGCAGGCGCGCCACGGACGCGTGCGCGATGGTGAACGAGAGCAGCGCCCCGAACGAGTACACGCTGCCCAGCAGCGTCTCCTGCCCGGGCAGGATCAGCACGATCGCCGCCGCCGAGAACACGATGATGCCGATCCACGGGGTCCTGAACTTCGGGTGCAGCCGCCGCAGCGCGTCGGGCATCTGGCGGTGGATGCCCATCGAGTACACGAGCCTGGAGACGCCGATGATGCCCGCGTTCGTGGCCAGGAAGAGGATCGTCGCCGCCAGCAGGCCGACGTAGATCTCGGTGGCGTTCTGGAGGAACCCCAGGTCGAGCTGCTTGACCACGCCGAGCACCGGGTCCCCGGCGAAGCCCCCGTCCTCCTCGGCCAGGCCCAGCTTGGTCTGGTACTCGCCGTCGGCGCCCTGGCGGACCGGCAGCGCCGACAGCGCGACGGCGGGCAGCGTGAAGTAGATGGCGAAGACCGCCAGCCGCACGCGGTTGATCGCCTCGGGGATCGTGTGCGTCTCGTCCTTGGCCTCCTCGGCCATGTTCGAGACCGTCTCGATCCCGGTGTAGGCGAGCATGCCGATCGGGATGGCGAGGATGAAGTCGCTCCACGCGGGCGCGACCCCGAGCTGCACGTTGTCGACGAGCCCCCCCGGGTCGAGCACGAGCACGGCGCCGATGGCCACCAGCAGCAGCTGCGTGAGGAAGTCGACGACGGCGAGGGTCACGTTGATCCCGGTCGACTCCTTGGCCCCGAACACGTTCACGCCCGCGAGCAGGGCGATCACCACGGCCGCGGCGACGATGTCGCCGGGGCTGGAGCGCAGCGACTCCGCGAACGCGAAGACGCCGCCGATGTAGTGCGGCACGAAGAACGCCGAGATGGCGATCGTGACCGTGTAGGTCAGCATCCCCGCCCAGGCCGCGAAGAACGACCAGAACTCGTTGAACGCGCGCCGGGCGAAGCTCGACGAGCCGCCCGCCTCGGGGAACATCGCCGTCGCCTCGGCGTAGCTCGCGGCGGTGCAGAAGAAGAAGAACCCCGTGATGATGAAGACGATCGGGGTCAGGCCCAGCGCGTAGGACGCGACCAGGCCGAGCGCGTAGTAGATCGACGAACCGACGTTGCCGTAGGCGGTGGAGAAGAGGGCGTTGACCCCCAGGACCCGCTCGAGCCCTTCCAGTCGGCGTCTGGCCATGCGTCAGTCGGCGATTCTAGGGCGGACGGGATTCGATGATCACACGGCACGGGCGCTCCGCGAGCACGGTCTCGAGCGTCTTGCCGAACACGGAGCCGCCGGCGATCCGCCGCGGCAGCGCCAGGACGACCGCGGCGGCCCGCATGTCGTGCGCCTCCTCGATGATCCGCCGGCCCTGCTGACCGGCCCGGACCTTCTCCCAGTGCCCCGTCACGCGGCGGCCGCCCTGCAGCCGCGCCTGCTCGATGATCGAGTCCGCCGCGGCCTCCGCCTCGGGCAGCTCGGCGTCGATCCCGAGCGCGTTGGGCACGGTGATGGTGACCAGCACGTGGATCCCGCGGCGCCGTCGCGCCGCGAGCTTCGCCGCCGTCGCCAGCAGCCGCTCGTCGTAGTGGCCGTCGCCGACGTGGACGAGCACCGAGTCGTACTCGGCCTCGTGGTCGACCACCGGCTCGGCGATCGCCACCTTGTGCGTCGAGGTGAGATCGAGACCCATGCTGCGGCGGTACGCGACGTAGACGACGATCCCCAGCAGCAGCCAGGCGCTCCCCGCGCCGGCGACGGTCAGGTCGAGCGCGCTCACGACCAGCAGCGAGGCGCCCGTCCCGGCGATGCCCAGCAGCGCGAAGGGCGGCAGGTCGTGGCCGCGGATGCGGATGCTGCCGGGGCTGCGGTAGGGGCGCTCCTGATCGGGCTGGGTGACGCGCAGGCGCAGCACGGCGAGGTGCGCCATGGAGAACGAGAGCATCGCGCCGAACGCGTAGATCGCCCCGAGGAAGTCCGCCTGGCCGGGCAGCAGGGCGAGGCAGGCGGCGGCCGAGAAGGCGAGGATGCCGAGGTAGGGCGTGCGGAAGCGCGGGTGCAGCCGCCGCATGCCGTCCGGCATCTGCCGGTGCATGCCCATCGAGTAGACGAGCCGCGACACGCCGAGGACGCCGGCGTTCGTCGCCGCGACGAGGATGGTCACGGCCAGGATGCCGACGTAGAGCTCGGCCGCGGCCTGGAGCGCGCCCAGCTCCATCGCCTCGACGATCCCGAGCATCGGATTCGAGGCGTATCCGCCGTCCTCCTTGGCGACGCCGAGGAGCGTCGTGCACGTGCCCTGCGCGTCGCAGCGGACCGGCAGCGCGGACAGCGCGATCCACGGCAGCGTGAAGTAGATCGTGAACACGGCGATCATCACGCGCTTGATCGAGGCCGGGATCGTCCTGGCCTCGTCGCGGGCCTCCCCCGCCATGTTCGAGATCGTCTCGATGCCCGTGTACGCGACCGTGCCGACGGGGATCGCGATCAGGAAGTCCTGCCACGTCGGCGCGGTGCCGAAGAAGTCGAGGTTGCGGAGCAGCACCTCGTGGTCGAGGACGAGGACGGCGCCGACGACGACGAGCGTGAGCTGGCTCAGGAAGTCGACGACCGCCAGGACGACGTTGACGGCCACGGCGTCCTTCACCCCGCGCACGTTGACCAGCGCGAGCACGAGGATCAGCCCGATCCCGACGGCGATCCCGCCCTTCGTCGAGTCGAGGAAGTCGCCGCCGACCACGCCGCCGAAGTAGCCGGCGGCGAAGAACGCCGAGATGGCGATCGTGATGACGTAGTTGAGCATCTGCGCCCAGGCGGTGAAGAACGACCACAGCTCGTTGAACGCGCGCCGGACGAACAGCGACGAGCCGCCGGCCTCGGGGTACATCGCGGTCGCCTCGGCGTACGTCGTCGCCGTGCAGTAGAAGAGCGCGCCGGTGAGCACGAAGACGATCGGGGTGAGCCCGAGCGCGAGCGC
>CAWHAP010000007.1:0-479949 GCA_963827335.1 uncultured Solirubrobacteraceae bacterium | reverse complement strand
CCCGGCTCGGCGCGCGCGATGGCGGAGGCCGGCGCGGACGTGCTCGTCCCGCACATGGGGCTGACGACCAAGGGGACGATCGGCGCGCACACGGCGAAGACGCTCGACGAGTGCGTCGAGGAGATCCAGGCGATGCGCGACGCCGCGATCGCCGAGAACCCCGACGTGCTCGTGCTCTGCCACGGCGGCCCGCTCGCCGAGCCCGAGGACGCCCAGTACGTGCTCGACCGCACCGAGGGCATCGTCGGCTTCTTCGGCGCCTCCTCGATGGAGCGCCTGCCCACCGAGGTCGCGATGACCGAGAACATGCGCCGCTTCAAGGCGCTCGCCCACGCCTAGCCGAGGTTTGCCCATGCCTTCCCAGCTGATCGACCCCGCCGAGCTGCCGACGATGACGTTCGGCTGGGGCGTCATCAAGCCGCTCGTCTCCCAGGACAACGTGACCGAGACGCCCGACGTCTCGCTCATGCACGTCGTGCTCCTGCCCGGCCAGGGCCACGACCGCCACAACCACCCCGACGCCGACGAGATCCTCTACGTGCTTGCGGGAGCCGGCGACCAGATGGTCGACGACGCCGCGACCTTCGCGGTCCGCCCGGGGCAGGCGATCTGGATCCCCAAGGGCGCGTTCCACTCGACGGTCAACACCGGCTGGGAGCCGATGGTCCTGCTCGCGATCTACGCGCCGGCCGGCGCCGAGCAGGTGCTCAAGACGCTTCCGGACTACGTCGAGGTCGGCGCCGGCGAGGCGCCGCCGATCGTGCGCGGCTGAACGCTCGCGGGGACGGACCGGCCGCGCCGGCAGGCGCGGCCGGTGACCGGTCCCCTACACGCAGCCCGTCGCCTCAGCGCCTGAACCGCTATCGCGTTTACTCGAGGCTGTCGCGCAAACCGCCCGGTCGCCGGGGGTGTCAGGCGGTGGATTGCTGCGCCCGGCGTAGGGCGGTGTTGAGCTGCTCGCATGCATCTGCGGGCAAGACGACCTCGACGTCTTCGTCGTCGCGGAGACTGATCGCGAACGCGATGCCCTGGTCGCTTGCACGCACGCGCCGCGGCCTAGAACGGCCTGAGGCGCGCCTGGATCCCACAAGTGACCGGCCGACCGGCACCATCCGATGACCAGAAGTCTCGCCAGCCGCCAGTGGAGGAATACCACACCCAGTTGTGTGCCGCGACGGAGTAGGAATCGAAGGTGTTGAACGCAGCGATCCCTGTGTGCCGAGTGCGGGTGTTGTAGTCGGTGAACGCATCCGGCCACCAGGTGGAGTCGTCCGCATAGGTATAGAACCACTGATTCCAACCATCACCGAACCAAGCGCTTCCGTTCAAGATGTTGGCGTCCTGGCTGTAGTAGAACTGTGTAACCCACCAGACGGTCTCAGAGTCTAAGCCCGCTGTCCGGTTGACCGCGCTGACTTCGGGCTGCCACGCATATACCGTCTTGAAGAAGTCGCCCAGGGTACAGGTGAGTTGGCCCGTCCTCAGACCACCACCGACAGCAACGCTGCTCGCCGGAACCCGTGTTGCTGCACGGCGGGAACGGACCCGCAGCGTAAACATCTTGCGCGCCGTCTCGCCGCCAATGACGGCGCTCGCAGAGCCCTTGAGGCGTTTGCCATGCGCGCGCCTCGGCACCCGCCAGGAGCACGTGGCCCACCCGCGAACGAAATCGTGGGTGCGGACTTTCAGGGACCGACCCAGACGTCTGCCAAGTATTCGGGCCACGCAGTCGACTTGGCCTCGCGTCACCGGCGCAGCGGGGTCTTTTCCGACTCGGAGGCGCACGACGAAGAGGTGCCCGGCACGAGCGTTCTTCATTGTCGCCGCCAATACCTCAAGACGCGAGAACGCCGGCGGTGGGGGCGGCGCGCCGTAATCGGTCTGAGAGGGCGGCACCACCGGGGGAGCCGCTGGCGGCACCGTCTCCGACGAGGAAGGCGCGGCCTCGCCTTGCGGAAGCGAGGTCGCCCCATCGTCCCAAGGAAAGAATGGAGTCGGCGGTGGCGAGGTAGGCGCTTGCGCTGCGCCCTTTGCCGGCAGAACACCAACCACGATGCCGGCCAAAACGAACGCGAATCCAACACGTATTGATGCATAGACTGTCGAGCGAGTTCGCACTTGCCATGTCTCACGTCGAAGGACACTGCACGCGGCGCCGGTCGGCCCGCCTGACGCTGGTCCGCCGATCGGTTTCATGGTCGTCCTCCTCAAAGCGAGCGCCCCGTCGTGGCGCCGGGGCCTGTTAGGCGGAAGACCGAGCGCGTCGGCGAGTCAAAACTCGTCCAGTCGGCTAGTCGGCGTGACCAGTAACCGCGAATCCGACCCTACATAGGTCCAAACACCGAAACAAGGTTCGCTGCCGCGCTGACGTCTCGCAATGCTGGTGTCGTGCGACTCGCCGGGCCTGTCTGTCACGACGGCGGGCCTGCAAGCTAGCGGTTGCCGCCTTGACGGGCCGGCCATCGACAATCTCCCCAGCGAGCGCTTATTGCCTGCAGTCGCCGCACGCGGACGCCAACGGCATACGATCGCCTCACGTCGAATGCATCGTGGGGACGACGATGAAGAACGGGGCCTGATGACGCAGCCGAATGCACGTTTCGCTTCGCTGTCCAGTCCGAAGTTCGTGAAGCGGGATCCGGCGATCTTCGGTCGTTCGATCTGCCGCTCTGGGAGTTCTTCAACCAGGCGCTCGCGCTCCCAGGATTCCGCGCGGTCCAGGCCCTTGCGCCCGAACCGGTTGCGCGTGCTTCGCCACGATGAGGTCTGATCGCTGGAAGCCGCGGCCGAACATCGAACTCGAGGAGCGCCGATGGCGCTATCGCTATCGCTTATCTGTGCCGGTCCTTGGAGTGCCCCCGTTTCGGCGGACACGGTTGGTTAGGTCGTGTTCTGCTTGATGCTCATTGTCTCGGTATCTGAGCGCGAAGCGCGAAGCTCGAACTGCGCGGGCGAGAGGTAGCCGAGCGTGGAGTGTCGGCGCGTGGGGTTGTAGAAGGCTTCGATGTAGTCAAAGACCTCGCCGATCAGCTCGCGCCTGGTCGGCCATGTGTGTCGGCGGATGAGTTCCTTCTTGAGCGTCGCGAAGAAGCTCTCGGCGACAGCGTTGTCGTAGGCGTCGCCGCGGCTGCCCATCGAGACGGCGATGCCCGCGTCGCGCGCTTGCTGGCCGAAGGCGAGGCTGACGAACTGGCTGCCTTGGTCGCTGTGGTGAATCAGTCCTGGCGCCGGACGGCGGCGGGCCAGGGCCATCTGCAGCGCGTCGACGACGAGCTCTGAGCGCATGTGGTCGGCCATGCTCCAGCCGACGATCCGGCGCGAGTAGGTGTCCTGGACGGCGGCGAGGTAGAGCCATCCTTCCCAGGTTCTGAGGTAGGTGATGTCGGCGACCCAGAGCACGTTGGGCGCCGCCGGCGTGAACTGTCGGGCGACGAGGTCGTCGGCGACACGGACACCGGGAACACGGATCGTCGTGCGCCCTCGTTTCTTCGCGACCAGGCCCGAGATTGAGGCCTGGCGCATCAACCGCTCGACGCGCTTGCGCCCGACCCGGATGCCCTCCGCGAGGCGCAGCTCGGCGTGCACGCGCCGCGCTCCGTAGACGCCGCGATTGGCGGCGTGGATGGCCTTGATGCGCTCGGTCAGCCACGCATCACTAAGCGCACGGTCGCTGGGCGGCCGGCGCTGCCAGTCATAAAACCCCGAGCGGCTGACACCGAGCAACTCGCAGGCAACGGAGACCGGGGTGCGGGCCTTCTCCGCCGAGATGAACCGGTAGACGCTCACCGGGTCTCGGTCTCCTTCGCGAAGAAGGCCGCGGCTCGCTTGAGCAGATCGCGCTCCATCCGCAGCCGCTGGTTCTCGCGCTCGAGCTCAGCTAGCCGGGCCCGCTCGTCCGAGCTCAGCCCTTCGCGCTCACCCACGTCGACCTCGTGCTGCAGATTCCACTTGCGCAGCGACTCCGGCGCGACTCCGATCTCGGTCGCGACCTGCACGATCGACTTGCCGCTGCGCCGATACAGCTCGACCGCCTCGCGCTTGAACTGCGACGGATACGGCCGCCGCCCCTTGTTGCTCCCAGCCACAGTCGGACATCCTCCGGCCAGGCCCCGACGGACCCAGCGCTCAGTGTCCGTCAAAACGGGGGCACTCCAACCCTCGGTCCGGGGTCGGTGACGTGATGGTGGATGGGGTGGTCCCGCGTGGGGATGCGGTGCGGCCGCTCGGTCTTTGGAGGCCGTCCATCCGCGGGTGGCGGCAGCGATAGTCGGGGAGCGGGCCGCGGGGCATCGGTGTGAAGTCAGGCTGCGCGCGCACCGACCGCCAGACGGGTCAGGCCGGGGCGAGGGCTTGGTCGCCGAGTTCGCGCAAGACGTGGTAGCTGCGTTTGAGCAGTTTGCGCGCGAGCGCGAGGCAGGCGCGGTTGCCGCCGAGCCGCTCGGCGGCTTGGTCGTAGTAGGCGCGATCGGGGCTGCCGGGCCGGCGCGCGGCCTGCGCGGCCTCATAGAGCGCCCAGCGCAGCGCGGGCGGCCCCTGGCGGGAGAGGTGTCCGGGCGCGCGGCGCCGGTCGGACTGATGGACGGTGATGTCCAGCCCGGCGTAACGCACTGCTTGGCGTGATGAGCCAAAGCGGCGCGGGTCGCCGAGCTCGGCCAGGATCGCGACCGGAGTGAGCTCGCCGACGCCGTAGAGACCCATCAGCGCCTTGCAGCCCGGTTGGCGGCGCGCGTAGCGGCGCAGCTGCGCGGTGATCGGCGCCTCTTGGTTGTCGAGCGCATCGATCATCGCCAGCGCGACTGCGACCTGCTCGCGCGCGGTGTCCGGGAGCGCGATCCGTTCCAGCCATGCGCGGTTGGCGCTGCGCAGCAGGCCGTCTTTCTGCGGGGTGTCCGTGGTGATAGAGGACCGCGTGGATGCGCTGCTGCCATTCGCCGCGCTGATCGACCAGGCTGTGGCGCAGCCGAACCCGGGCGCGCAGATCGAGCAGGTGCTCCGACGCGATGTAGGACTCCGGCAACCGCCCCGTCATCAGCAGCTCGCGCAGGTGGCGCGCGTCGGCGCGATCGGTCTTCGCGCGCTGCTTGTTGCCCCGAAGTGCGCTCGTCTCGGCCGGCTCGGCCAGGTGCGCCTCGGCGCCGATCGCGACCAGTTCCTCGACCACGAAGCGCCACCCGGTCGTGGCTTCCAACGCGACCTCTAACTGCTGGCCGGCAAAGCGCGACAGGAACCGTCTGACTCCGTCACGATCGCCGGGCATCACTCGCGCGGCGCGAGACCTCACCCGTGTCGGTGTCCAGCCACTCCGCAGTGATCTGCGCCCGGTGCTGGTCCAACCCCATCACGACCGTCACGGCAACCTCCTCGAGCCCGGACACGGAGGACTCCGCGCCCGCCCGGTGGCCTACACGCCGGTCAGGACGACACCCGGCTCATGCCATCTTCGCGCGACGAGCGACAATGCAGCCATGTTTGGCGAGCTTGTGCCCATGACTCAGCGCGGCCGCGACGAACTGATGTCCCGGCGCCCTGGGCTCGGCTGCCAGGACAATGTCGGCGAGTTCGCGCCGCTGTCGATTCCGTCGAACCGCTTCCTGATCCGTCGGGCGCGGCTGCCGTCTGCGTTCGCCGTCCAGATCTCCTGTTGCACCTGCGTCTCGCTGCCTACAGGTTTGTAGTAGCGCTCCCCGACGAACGCGATTCGTCGGCCGTTCGGAGACCAGACAGCCTCCCCGTCGTGGAACCGGGCGCACTCCCGGTGAGGGACGCGCACGATCCGGCACACCGGCGCCTCGCAGTCGGCGGCCACCGTGACGACCTGGGGAAGAGACCACGGGCCGCGTGTCGGCGGCGTCGACGGCTACCTCATCTGGGAGCTCTCCACGGCCACGCTCGGCGGCGCACCCGCCACCGCCTCCACGGTGCCGAGCCCCACCCCACCCGGCGGTCCGCCGGTGCTCTGGGTGAACACCGAGACCGACATCGCCCGCACACGCGCGACGCCGGACCGGCCTACCAGCTGTGGGAGATCGCCCGCACGACGCATGTCAGCCACGACACCGCCCGCTACGTCGCGGCGCAGACGCGGCGCGATCTCGGCCGCCGGCGCACGAGGCCGGCCTGCAAGGCCCGGCCGTTCAGCCGCGTGCCCACCGCCCATGCCCTCGACGCGGCGCTCGAGGCGCTCCGCGGCCGGGTCGCGACGGGGACTCCTCCGCGGTCTCAGCCCGGCCTTCGCTACGGCGCCGACGGACTGCCGAAACGCGACAGGCGCGGCAATGCCCGCGGCGGGGTCCGCTTGCCCGAGCAGGCCGTCCGGTCGCAGCGAGCGGCCGGGAGAACGCCGGCACCCCAGATTGCGCGCTGGCCGGCCACTCGATCCCGTTCGGCAACCGGACACTGCGCAAGCTCTACCCGACACACGCGGCGTACGGTTCAGCGAGCCGCGGCAAAGGCCGTCAGCTCCGGCGTGCTGCTGCCGAACGACGCGAGCAGCAGCATCCGGGCGGCGCGCAAAGCCGACGTACCGCCGCGACGCATCCAAGTTCGAGATCGACGCGGCGCGCTACCGCATTGCGCGAGAAGCAGCAGCCAGCCGACAGCGATGATCCTCTATAGGCCGCGTTGCTCGTCCTTCACGCCGCCGTAGCCCCCGGAATTCTCGGGACGAGGACCTGCCTTGCCGCGCTCGGCGTACGCCTCCTTGCGAGCCTCCTCCCAAGCTGCGCGACGCTCCACTTTGCGGCGACGCCGCGCCTCCGGGGAGCGCCACAACCGGAACCGGTCGGCAAGTCCCACACGATCACTATCGCGGTTCGCCGGTTCTCGCGCAAGGCCTCGGCACAGACCGACGCCGTGATCGGGGCAAGGAAATCCGGGGGGGCGAGCAGGCCGTTGCCCGGCGGCTCGGCGAACAGCATCGAGACGACGGGGACGAAGTTGACAGAGAACACCGCGGCGACGATGAAGCGATCGACCGCCCACGCGAGCCTTCCTCCGGTGACGAACGAGAGCACCAGCGCGACGAAGAAGGGCCA
The DNA here is from genome assembly GCA_963827335.1 of uncultured Solirubrobacteraceae bacterium. Classification (GTDB taxonomy): domain Bacteria; phylum Actinomycetota; class Thermoleophilia; order Solirubrobacterales; family Solirubrobacteraceae; genus DASQMT01. Next base: position 472,915 of record CAWHAP010000007.1, on the reverse strand, counting down.
GAGAGCCGCGCGGAACCCTCTTGCGCGGTTGGCGCGCCGGTGGGGCGCAGATCGCGACCATGGCTGCGACATCGAGGTCGATGCGGACGATCCGCGATCGTTATCTCCAGGCCCCGGCTCACTATCGCTTCGCGCGATAGAGAGCAGTCATATTGGTGGAGTCGCGCGGGCGCTCCTTCAGCCTTTGCGGGCCACTTCTGGTTTCGTCGCACCGCCGATCTGAGCGAGCAGCTGGCCCATTGGCATGTAGATCCGGAGCGCCTTGATCTTGTCGGCGTCGACTTCGTAGAACACCCAGTACGGGACGCGGACGGACTTGCCGGTCGCGCCCACACCTGAGAACTCGCCTGTGTGGGTGCCGACGAGAACGCCTCAGCGGCCGTGCGAGCTTGACCGAGATCCAGCCGGCGCTCCGCGAGCTCGGCGAGCAGCACTGGCGCCGTCGAGCCGGTCGGCATGTCCGTTGCCGTCCATCTCGCCTGCGAACGCCAGGCTTGCGAGTTCGCCGCCGTCGGGGCGTCCATCAGAAAGCGCTCGGCGGGTGACAACTCCGTCGACAATCTGGTGGTGTGACGTTGATTGCCGTAGACAACGGCGAGGTGGCTTCCCGCCGTCGGGACGACGTCGGCGCGGCGGTCGCCGTTTACAAAGCCGAGTGCAATCGACGTGCCCGCGTACGCCGGAGTATCGGGACCCATCCCCGGTTCGCCCCGCGCGAACTCCCATGCTCGTCGGCCGGGGCTAGAGAAGTCGACCGGCCGCGCGGCTGGGGTCGAGCGCATCGACTATGCCGCTGGCGAAAGCCATGTACAGAAAGCTCACGTGGCAGCATCCGCTCGCCTCGGGTAGCGTCGGCTTGACCGAGAAGGATCCGGTGTGACTCGCAAGACCGTCGATGACCTCGTGGAGCAGGCGCGCAGCCACCTCGTCCGGCTTCAGCCCCGAGAGGCGCTCGCCGCCATGCAGGCGGGCGCCCTGATCGTCGACATTCGCGGCGACCTGCAGCGCGCCCGCAGCGGCACGGTGCCTGGCAGCGTCGTTGTCGGTCGCAACGTCCTGGAATGGCGGTGCGATCCCGATTGCGCCAACCGCGACCCCCGGATCGGCGGCCTCGACCGACACCTCGTCCTGATGTGCGACGAGGGCTGCCAGTCCAGTCTCGCCGCCGCCACGCTGCAAGAGCTCGGGTTCGCGCGTGCCACCGATCTGATCGGCGGCTTCCAAGCCTGGCGAGCGGCCGGACTCCCCGTGGACCCGACGCCTCGTAGATGAACGTCGCCGATCGCCTGCGTGCGCTGCCGTCGGTGGACCGACTGGCGACCGCCGTGGCGCGGGCGGAGCTGGCCGAGCGACGCGCGGAGCTGCTGGCCGGCGCGGAGGACGAGGTCGATCTGGTTGCGCGTGCGCGCGAGCGGCTGCGGCCCTCGCTGCGGCGCGTGCTCAATGCGACGGGGGTCATCGTGCATACGAACCTGGGCCGCGCGCCGCTGGCGCCGGAGGCCAGGGCAGCGGTCGCGCGCGCGAGTGATGGTTACTGCAACCTCGAGATCGACTTGGCCGGTGGCGAGCGCGCGTCTCGTCACGATCATGTCGAAGCGTTACTGCGTGAGCTCACCGGCGCGGAGGCGGCCGCGGTGGTGAACAACTGCGCGGCGGCGGTGTTGCTCGCGGTCTCGGCGCTCGTCGGACCGGGTCGCGAGGTGGTGGTCTCGCGAGGGCAGCTGATCGAGATCGGCGGTGGCTTCCGTATGCCGGACGTGGTCGCGCAGGCCGGCGCGCGCCTGGTCGAGGTGGGCACGACCAACCGCACGCGCCTCGCCGACTACCAGGCGGCGTTGGGGCCGGACAGCGGCGCGATCCTACGGGCCCACCCGTCGAACTTCCGCACGGTCGGCTTCGTCGAAGACGTGGACATCGAGGATCTGTGCGTTCTCGGAGTCGACGTCATCGACGACATCGGCTCGGGTGTGCTCGCCGACGATCTCGCCGTGCTGGGCGGCGAGCCTGCGGTACGCCGCTCGGTGCGGGCGGGTGCGGCGGTCGTGACGTTCTCGGGCGACAAGCTGCTCGGGGGGCCGCAGGCCGGCATCATGGTCGGTGGCGAGGAGCCGATCGCGGCGTGCCGGCGTCACCCGCTCGCCCGCGCGGTGCGGATCGACAAGCTGTCGCTCGCGGCGCTCGAGGCGACGCTTCGGCTCTACCGCGACCCTGCACTGGCATGCCGGCAGCTGCCGGTCCTGGCGATGCTGACGCTCGACGGCGACGAGCTGCACGTCCGCGCGCATCGCCTCGCGGCAGCGGTCGACGGCGAGGTGATCACTGCGGTGGCGCGCGTCGGCGGCGGCGCGCTGCCGCTGCTCGAGCTGCCCGGGCCAGCGGTCGCGCTGGATCCCGGGCCGGCCGGGGCGGACGCACTCGCCGCAGCGCTGCGTGCCGGCGAACCCCCTCTCCTCGGTCGCATCGAGCGCGGACGCGTGCTCCTCGACCCGCGCACGCTCGCGCCCGGCGAGGTGGATGCCGCCGCGGCGGCGGTGCTTGCGGTGCGGGGATGACGGCGCCGCCGCTCACGCTCGGCACGGCCGGCCACATCGACCACGGCAAGACGGCGCTCGTGCGCCGCCTCACGGGCGTGGACACCGACCGGCTGCCGGAGGAGCGCGCGCGCGGCATCTCGATCGCGCTCGGATATGCGCGGCTCGATCTACCCAGCGGCCGGCGGCTGTCGGTGGTCGATGTGCCGGGTCACGAGCGGTTCGTGCGCACGATGGTCGCCGGCGCCACCGGCGTCGATCTCTTCCTGATGGTCGTCGCGGCCGACGACGGCGTGATGCCCCAGACCCGTGAGCACGCCGAGGTGCTGCGGGCGCTCGCCGTCACGAACGGCGTCGTCGCGATCACCAAGGCGGATCTGGCCGACCCCGCCCGCGCCGTCGAGGAGGCCGCGGAGCTGCTGCCTGGCACCGCCGCGGTCGCCTGCTCGTCACGGACCGGCACCGGCCTGGACGCGGTGCGCGCGGCGCTGGACCAGGTCGTGGCGTCGCTGCCGGGGCGGGCGTGGCGCGGCGGCCCTCCGGTGCTGCACGTGGATCGCCGCTTCACGGTGCGCGGCGCGGGCACCGTGGTCACCGGCACGCTGTGGTCGGGATCCGTGGCACCTGGGGACCGGCTGGTCGTGCGGCCCGCCGGCGTGCGCGCGCGCGTCAGGGCTGTGCACGTGCACGACGAGCCGGTCGAGCGGGCCGAGGCGGGCCAGCGTGTCGCCCTCAACCTCGCCGGCGTCACGCTGGCCGACGTCGCCCGCGGGGATGTGATCACCGAGCCAGAGCATGGGCCGACGCCGACGCACCGGATCGACGCCGCGCTGCGCCTCACCCAGAAGCCGAGGGCGCGCGTGCACGTTCACCACGGGGCGCGCGATGCCGCGGCCAGACTCGTCTCGCTCGGCGGCGACCTGTGGCAGGCACGCCTCGAGCAGCCGCTCCTGGCCGCGCCAGGCGACCGCGTCGTCGTCCGCTCGCTCGCTCCGCCCGACACGCTTGGTGGCGGCGTAGTGATCGACGCCCATCCGCCCCGCCGCGTGGCGGGCGCGGCGCTGCGGCCGGTGCCGGCGCCGCTGCCGCTGCCGCCAGCACCGGTCGGGCGCGCGGCTGCGGCCGTCGCTGAGCCCGCGCTCTCGGCGGCTGCGCTGGCGCTTGAGGCGCGGCTGCGCGCCGCCGGTCACGAGCCGCCGCGGGAGGCGGAGCTCGGCGACGCCGCCGAGGAGCTCCGCGCTCTTCGCGCGGCGGGCCGAGCGGTACGGGTGGGCCGATCGATGTACGCACACCCCGACGCCGTGGAGGCGGTCCGCGGGCGAGTGGAGGCGATCATCGACGCCGAGGGAGACATCACGATGGCGCGGCTGCGCGATGACCTCGGCACCTCGCGCAAGTACGCCCAGGCGCTGCTCGAGCACCTCGATGCCGCTCGCGTGACGTCGCGGCTGCCCGATGACCGGCGCGTGCTCCGCCGCAACGCGCGCGTCCGGCCATAGACTCGCGAGGCGGTGGCTACGGAGCTCCTCACCTCGCTGGCCCACGGCGCCGGCTGCGGCTGCAAGCTCGGCCCGGGCGATCTGTTGCCGATCGTCCGCGCGCTGCCGGAGCAGACGGATCCCAGGGTGCTGGTCGGCACAGCGACGGCGGACGACGCCGGCGTCTACCTGCTCACCGAGGGGTTGGCGCTGGTGCAGACCGTCGACTTCTTCACCCCGATCGTGGACGACCCCTACGACTTCGGCCGCGTCGCCGCCGCCAACGCGCTGTCCGACGTCTACGCGATGGGCGGCCGGCCGGTGACGGCGCTCAACCTCGTCGCGTTCCCGCTCGAACGGCTCGGGCCTGACGTCCTCGGCGCGATCCTGCGCGGCGGACTGGAGGTCTGCTCGGCGGCCGGCGCCGCGATCGTGGGCGGGCATTCGATCGACGACCCGGAACCGAAGTACGGGCTCGCCGTGACCGGAGTCGTCGCGCCCGACGAGCTGCTGACGAACGCCGGTGCCCGAGTGGGCGATGTTCTCGTGCTGACCAAGCCGCTCGGCGTGGGCGCGATCTCGACGGCCTGGAAGCGAGGCGCGTGCTCGCCCGAGCTCCTCCAGGCCGCGGTGGACGTCATGGTCACGCTCAACGCTGCCGCCGCGGCGACCGCGCGCGCGGCCGGCGCGCACGCGCTGACCGACGTGACCGGCTTCGGCCTGCTCGGCCACTTGCACTCGCTCGCGCGAGCCAGCGGCATCGCCGCCGAGGTTGACGCCGCGGCGGTCCCGGCGATCGACGGTGTCGAAGAGCTGCTCGCCGACGGGGCGGCCGTCTCGGGCGGCAGCCGCCGCAATCGCGCCTACGCCGACGGCTTCACCCGCTGGGGAGACGCCGTGCCGGCGTGGCGCCGGCGCCTCGTCTGCGACGCGACCACCTCTGGCGGCCTGCTCGCCGCCGTGCCCCCCGAGACCGCGCACCTGATGGCTGGCCCGATCGTGGGCCGCGTCACCGATGGCCCGGCCGGCGCGATCACCGTAGGCTGAGCGGCCTGGAGTGGCCGGGGCCGGTGCCCCAGCCGGTCTTCAAAATCGGTGAGGCGTGGCAACCCCATGCTGGGAAGGTTCGACTCCTTCGCCACTCCGCATTGCCCGGACAGGCAGACTCAGGCCGGCGGTCTTGACCCGCCGGCAAAGGGGGCGGATGATCGCCGCATGACCAAGGCGACGCTCACACGTCGCGCCGTCGTCCAGGGCGCCGCCGGCGCTGCAGCGGGACTGGCCGCCGCGGCGGCCGGCCCGCACCAGGCACTCGCCCACGGCGACAAGCATGGCGGCTTCGCCACGGTCCCACCGGAGCCGATCCCGGGTGGGCTCGAGCTCGGCCCCGGCCAGGTCATCCACGTGTGGCCGGCCGGCTCGCCCGACGTGACGCTGCCGTTCACCGGATCGACGCTGCAGGGCCTCGACGTCGAGCCCACGACGATCCGCGACTTCCGGGGCTTCTCCGCGGTGGCGTACCACGTGGGCACCGCGACCGGCAAGGACGGGACGCGCTACGACCTCGAGACCGACATGCGCGCCTTCCAGGGCGTCTACGTCGACGGAACCGGGACGCGCCGCTTCGGCACGTTCGCGTTCATCTGAGTGGACCTCTTCGTGCCCGGTACGGGCACGCCGGCACAGCAGGTCCACGACTTCAACGGCGGCATCCTCGCGTCCGGGCTGTTCTGGACGGTTCCGGTCCCCGATCACGCGCTGCGCATCAGCCGCGACGGGCGCCGCGCCGTGCTCGAGGCGCACGACGTCCCGGTCATCGACTCCTTCCAGTTCTTCGGGCCCAACCAGATCGCGGCGTCGGTGAGCTTCTGTGTGGAGTGGAGGGCGACCGGCCCGTTCGAGCGGCGCGGATCCTTCACGGACGTGCCCGTGCCGCCCGACGAGCCGGCGGCGTTCCGCGGAAGGATCGCCGAGGCGCACTCGGACGGCTGGTTCGCGGGTGAGGAGTTCGGCTTCGCCTTCCGCTCCGACGCAGCGAGCACCGACCGCGGCTGGGCTCAGATCGGCCGCACCCGCAACGGCATCTTCCTCTCCAGCTGATCGGCATCGCGGGCACCGTGGACATGGCCTAGAACAGCGTCGGCGATCTTGGCGTCCTCGTCCTGGCGGCCGACGCACACGAACGCGCGGGCCGGCCCGTGAGGTGGAGGCGTTGCGTTGGATGTGAAGCCTGGCTCTCGCAAGGAGCGCTCTCGAAATCTCGACAGTAGGCGTCTGTCGCGTTCGTGACGTCAGGCGGTGCAGGGCTCGCAGACGACGACATCGTGCCTGTGCACGGCGTGCCACGCGTCGGGCCGAAGTCGCGCTTCCGTTTGGTCGTCCACAGCGGTGCCGAGTCTTCGACCGACGACGCGTTGGTTCCCGCGACGAAGCAGCCGATGATGCGGCCACACCGCGGCGACGGGAGTGCCGGATCGCATGGAGCTCGAAGCGCCAGCGCCACTACCGCTCTCGACGAGAGCAGCTGGCGAGGCCGGTGTCGCGGGTCAAATCATCGGCGAGCGCGCGTCGCGACGGGCAGCCATGCAGCGCCGGGCTGGTCGCCTGCCGGAGCGGTTCTCAGACAGATGTGTTCGGAGTCCCACGTCCCCGCTGGCTCCCATCTCCGCGGTAGCGCGGCTGTTCGCTTCTGCTTTGCATACGTGCGCCAGATCGACATGAACGCGCATGAGCTCGCATGGCAGCCGCACACGGGCGGCGCCGCGAGCGGAGCTGGAAGCCAGAGTCCCGGCTCATCCAGCCGGTCCCGGATCACGCCCATCAGCCGGGGCGGGCGAGCTCCGGCTGCTGGGGACGGTCGACGATCGCATCGAGTGGAGGGATCGCGCCGCAGCAGTCCGCGTCGAACTCGATCATGTAGTAGTCGCCGAGGCGTCGCCAGGCGTGGACGGCGCTGCCCTGGGCGTTGATCGCCACCACGAGCTCGTCGGCGTCCACCCCGTCGTCGGACAGCGTCGCGGTCGCGCCGAGGATGTCACCTGGGTAGAGCTTGCGGGTCTTGATCCGGGTGTCATCGCCGTCGTCGCGCTCCCAGGCGATCGCCGCCACCCCGTTCGCGCTGACCGCGAGCTGAGGATGGGTGTGCGGCTCGCCGGTCTTCGAGAGGGTGAGGATGCTCCCGAGCGTGCCGTCGGCCGTGCGCGTGCGCGCCTGCACCTGATCGCCGCCGGTGTTCTCGCGCAGCCACGTGATCACGGCATCCCCCTCCGCGTCGACGCCGATCTCGGGCTGATCGGCGTCGGCGGCGAACGCGGAGATCTCCTCGATCTCGCCGAGCTCGCCGTCCGCCGAGCGCGAGCGCAGCTTGATGCGCTTGCGCCCATCGACGCCCAGCCGCTCCCACGTGTACAGCGCATCGCCGTCCGGGGCGACCGCCATCTGCATCTCCCACGCGTCGTACGAGCCGTCGGACACGTCCTGGATCTCGCCGAGCTCGCCGGCGGCCGTGAGCGTGCGCGTCTGCACCTGATCGTCGTTCGTCCAGGCCAGGACGGCGTCCCCGTCCGCGTCGAAGGCGACCTGCACGCGAACGGCGTCCTCACCCTCGGGCGAGACCTGGAGCACCGCCGCGCCGGGTACGCCCGCCGCCGACAAGGTGCGCGCCTCGACCGAGTGGCGCTCGCCGTCCCAGCGGTGCCAGGCGATCAGAGCGTCGCCGTCGGCGTCGACCGCCACCTGCGTCTCGGAGGTGCCGCCGATCTCGGAGAGCGTGTGCACCGGGCCGAGCACGTCCGCCGTGGACAGCGTCCGGGCCTCGATGCGATGTCCGCTGGTCTCGTCGTAGCGATTCCATGCGAACAGCCCGTCCCCGTTCGGGAGCACGGCCACCCGGGGGTGCTGGGCCGTGTCGCCGGACGCCGAGAGCGTGTGCACCGGACCGAGCGTGCCGCCCGTGCGCAGCCGCCCCTGGGCTTCCCAGCTGAAGTCGCTCAGTTGCCACATGAACGCCTGGTCGTCGGTGGCGTTCACGGCCACCCTTGGATCGCGAGCGTCGCGGTACTCGTCGGAGAGGTCGCCGCCGACGTGAAATGTGGAGGCGGCGGCCGTTCCGGCGCCCAGGCCAGCGATCAGCGCCGACGCGAGGCCCGCCACGATCGCGCGATGTGCGCGGGTTGTTGCCATGTGTGTGCTCATGGCCGTATGACCCCGCGACGGCAGCGCAGGTTGGAAGCGAGCGAGGCGACCGCGCCGGCGCCCCCGGGACGCATCACAGGCCGCGCTCCGTGACCTTCACGTCCGAACGACCACCCGCGCCCCCATCTCCGCCAGCCGTCGATGCCGCGATGCACGGCTACACCGTCGCGTTCTGGCTGGCATGCAATGCACCAGCCGGAGCCGTGTGGCAGACGGGTGCTGCGTACGCCTGCCAGATACGTGGACGCGACGTTTGCGATAGTCGAGTCCCGCGATCGGAGTGCGACGTCCCGTGACGTCGTTCGAAGAAGGAGCAGACATGGAGGAGGTCGACGGTCTCGTGCTCACGCCCGAGGCGTTCGATGACCATTTCCAGGCGCAGGTCCGCAGCACGCTGCTGCCCGAGCTCTGGGCCCGCGCGTGGGGGGAGGAGTATCCGGACGAGGTCGCGCCGTTCAGCCCGTGCTCCTGGTCGCTGCTCTCGTCGCTGGTCGGCGCTCTGCGGCTTCCGCCGGGCGCGACGCTCGTCGATCTCGGCTGTGGACTCGGCGGCCCGGGCCTGTGGCTGGCCCGTGCCATGAACGCTCGGCTGGTGGGGATCGACTGGTCCGCGGCCGCGGTCGAGTTCGCAGCAGAGCGCGCGCCGTACTGGCTGTCCGAGGGCCGGTATGACATGCGGACCGGCACGTTCACCGAGACGGGGCTGCCCGACGATGGGGCGGACGCCATCGTCAGCGTGGACGCGCTCGCTCTGGCGCAGGATCCCGCGGCGGCGCTGGCGGAGGTCCGCAGGATCACCGCGCCAACAGGCCGGGTGGCGTTCACGGCGAGCGAGGAGACGCAGAGCGAACCGGCAAACCGATACTGGGCGACCGCGCTGACCGATGCCGGCCTCGCCCTCGAATCGGCGCAAGAGCTCACTGGGACGACCGACGCGCTGCGCCGGCTCTACGACCTGCTCGCGACGCACGCCGCCGACCTGCGTGCGGACCTCGGCGCCACCGCGACCGACCAACTGCTGCACGAGGCCGAGGTCGTCGGCCCCGCGCTCGAAAACCTCACCTGGATCCTCTACGTGGCCCGGAAATCAACCTGAGCGAACCGGCCTGCCAGCGCGATCCGGATCCGCAACGGCGCGCCACTCAGCAGTCGCTCCTGCTTCGGCCTCAAGGCACCAGCGACCCGGTGCTCGACCTCCCGGTTGCGGCGGTTGTCCCGACGTGGGAGGCTCGGCATGCGGGACGGTCCTCAACTGGAGGAGCAGCCATGGAGTCCACGCAACGCACGCGCGTCCTGATCGTCGCCAACCGGACGGCGTCGACGCCGCGCCTCATCGAGGCGGTCCGCCGGCGCGCCGAAGCCGGCCCCTGCGATTTCGCGCTCCTGATTCCGGACGTCGCGGATCGCAGGACGGCCGACTGGACGCTGGAGACGGCACTCCGTCTGCTACGACCCGCCGCGGGCGGCCGTGTCGAAGGACTCGTCGGCGGCGCCGACCCGTTCGAGTCCGTCCAGCAAGCGGTGAACGAAGGTGACTTCGGCGAGATCATCGTCTCCACGCTTCCCCGGCGCACGTCGAAGTGGCTGCGGCGAGACCTGATCCGCCGCGTCGAGGGGCTGGGCCTCCCCGTGACGGCGGTCGTGCCCACGGGGGCGAAGATGTCGGCCGAGGACCAGCTCTTCCTCGCAGGAGCGGCCGGCGCCAACGTCGGCGACGTCGGCCTGGGCAGCACGCGCCCGAACGACGGCCGCCCCTAGAGGTTCGCCAAACCGGGCGGCCTCTCGTCGCATCCGGCTGGCGGGCGGTCGGCCGAAGCCAGTGCGTGTGCTTGCCGCGAGAGCGCCGATGCTCGAACTCGGTCGGATCGGGAGCGCGCCACGGTGCCCGCATCCAACGCCGTCTCCCCGGAACGCCCGACGCTGGATTGCGAACCCCGGGTTGCTCAGCCAGCAGTCTCCTGGGTTTCGAAGCCGCGGTCACCATGCCGCGCGGTGGACGCCGGAGCATGCATCGGCGCCTCTCAGCCATGGACCGGCCGCGTCGATCCCGGCACCTTTCGCTTACCGCGATGACGCCCACCCGCCCATGGTGGCCGCGCGACCGCCGCAAGAGGAGGCAGCATGCACAGCAGCAGCCCAATCCGCAATCCGCCGACGACGCCAACCGAGAACCGACAGACGGGCACCATGCGCGGCAAGCGCCCGACGGGCGGCGACCGCAACGCGGACCTCGTGCTGGGCGCGGCCGTGATCGCCATGGGGCTGCTGGCGGGCCTCATCTACGCCTTCTCGGTCGCCGTCATGCCGGACCTGGCCGCGGCCGACGACCGCACGCTCGTCGACGCAATGCAGCAGATGGCCGACAACCCGGCGTTTCCCCTGACCTTCCTCGTTGCTCCGGTGCTCGCCGGGATCGCCCTGGTTCAGGCGCGTCGCTCCGGCTCGACCAGGAGCGCGGCTTGGATCGTCGCCGCCCTCGCCCTCTACACCCTGACGGCCATGGTGACCTTCGCGATTCACATTCCGCTCAATGATGACCTCGTGGAGGCGGGAGAGCTCGCCCGCATCGACGATCTCGCCGCGGTACACGACGACTTCGTGACCCCCTGGGTCATGTGGAACATCGTCCGCACGCTTGCGACGACGGCCGCTTTCGGCTGTCTCACTTGGGCGCTCGTCCTGCGCGGACGCAGGGAGCGAGGGGCATGAGACCGACGATTACCCCAACCGGGTCGCCATGCCGGATGTCGCGCGACCGTGCTGGCGGGAAGCTCGACCCTTCGCAGATTTCGTGGTTCAAGAACTGAGTCGCGCCGGGCGGCGCGCCAGAAATCCACGACTCCCAGGACAAGCTGCAGAACCACGTCCCGAAGGTGCATGCGTCGGCATTCTGGTGTCGCCGGGCGGCTCAGATCCCGAGTGGCACACGCACGTCGCGGCTGCCTCGATGCATAGCGCGCCACTCTGGTCCGGATCTGCTTGGCGAAGGCGCGTGCATCGACCCCAAGGGTCGGCGCGCTCCCGGGACCTGGCCTACGAGGACGACCGGCCTGATGCCGTGTCGCCGCCGATGGAACCGTCCGTCCCGGCTCGGCTGGCGATGTCGTCCGGGTCCGGGGCTTCGCGCCGGCGGACCGCTTCGGCGTCCTGCGCAGGGGACTCGCCTGTCCGCGCGGCCTTCGCGCGCTCGCGCTCGTCCCGGTTCTCGCGTCGGCGCTGCTTGGCTGACTGCTTCTCTCCCAACAACGTCTCCCGTCTCGTGGTGGACCCTCAGCTTAACCTGCCCGATCGCCGCAGTTCGTGATCCTCTGAGCTGCGCTTCCGCTACGCCTCGCGCTGCGTTGACCACGCCGCTACGCCTCGTGAACCTCCATATGCACCGCGCCGTGGACGTGGCACCGCTCGCATTGCGCCCGGTGGCGACGCTCGAAGTCTTCGATGAGATCGGGCCTACACCAGTCCAACCGCGAATCCTCGGACGCAAGCAGGGACTCGTGGAACGCCCGCACATCCGGACAATCCGGATCGAGGGGCGCGTGGTAGGCGAATCTCGACACATCTGCGTCAACGCTCGTATCACCGATCCCTTGCGGATACGTCCCGTGCATGTCGCCTTTTGGTACAGGAACTCGGCGGCCGAAGCGAGCGGAGGGGCGCGAGCCCGCACCGCCTGCGGATCCCAGGACGCTACGAGCGTGCGGTACCACTATCGCTTCGCGCGACGAGCGATAGCCACCGCCGACGACCGCTCGCTATCGCCTTTGCCTCAGAGCAGCAGCGGCATCATTGGGGCGCCCGCCACGCCGCCCAACGCAACCGAAGCTCTGGAACGATGTTGGCGAGATTCCGCCTCGCATCGTCATGGGTGCGCATCGGTTCTGTGAAACCGACTGCCCAAACGCCCCACCTCGTCGGCTCAGGGGGTTAAGACCTGCTCAAAGTACGGCTCGTCAGCGACCTCCCACGAGACCCGCGCGGCTATCGTCCGAGCAACCACGAATGCGTCTCCCGCATGTCTTCGCCGGGACCGATCTGGGTGATCACTCCGAGCTTGAAGCCGTCTACTTCCACGTCATCGAGGATCGTGAACCCGTGGTAGACGGGCGCATCGTCGGGTCGTACGAGGAACCCCGGTACAGACGGATCGGATGATCTAGCAGCTGCATCGAAGTCGATCGGGCGACCCTCATCATGCGTCTTCGCCGCCACATGCGGCGACCATACCGCGACTGCTGCATTCGCCTGCACGCGATAGCGAGCCAGTCCGCGACCGCGCTATTCCCGTGCGCGAGAAGCGATAGCCGGCGCGGCACTGCGCGCTTTCGGATCTGCCTCAAAGCGGAGCGCGCTTCCCGGCTCGTCGAATGCTGTCGGGCGCGCAAAGGACACGGGTCCACGACGCGCCCCGAGTGACTGGTTCGTGCCGGCGTCCATGGGTCGGCTTCGGAAGTGCTGCTGAAACCCGGACGCCGCGAACGCTAGGTCGAAGTTGTGACCCTCCACCGTCCAGGTCCCGTCAGTGCCACGGATGATGCCGTCGAGTTCGAGATTCCCTTGGGCCTCGATCTCACCGCGAACGCCCCAAGTGACGTCGCGGAACACGAGAGTCGCGGGGGCGACCCAGAACGTGTAGTGCTTCACCGGTTGTTCAGGCTCAACCCAGTGGACGATGTGGTCCAGGTCGAGCAGCAACTCGGGTCGCTGCTCGCCGCTGGGAAAGCGACCGCGTACACCGTCGCGTCGTGCCATCCCATCCGATCGAAGTCGTCGTCCGTCCAAACCGCTCGATCGAGCATTCGGCGATGGCTGCAAAGCCAACGCCGAACCGTGCTGAGCGACGCGTCTGCGACGATCGGGCCGGCCGCAACCGCGGCGCAAGCGATCGCGGAGGTGTCGGCATGGCCGTTTCGGTGCACAACCCCGACGTGCTCGGCGCTCCGCTCGGGCTCTACTCGCATGTGGCGAGCGCGACGGGCGCGCGCACCATCGTCGTGGCGGGGCAGGTCGGGGTCGATCGTGACGGTGTGCTCGTCGGCCGGGACGTCGCGGCGCAGACGCGTCAGGCTTACGAGAACGTGGGTCTGTGCCTCGCATCCGCCGGCGCGACGTGGGGCGACGTGGTGAAGGTCAGCACGTTTCTGATCTCTGAGGACCTCATCGACGAGTACTTCAGTGCGCGCGAGCAGGCCTTCGCCGAGCTGTTCCCGAGCCGGGCGTTCCCGCCGAGCACGCTGCTGATCGTCCGCCGGCTGGTACGGCCAGAGCTCATGGTCGAGATCGAGGCCATCGCGGTAGCGAGCTGAGGCCGGAACTCCTCGTGAACCGTGGCCCGAGGCTTTGAGTTGAGCGGGCGAGACTCGGCTGCCGTCTAGTTCGGTGGACCGCCGGGGTCTGGTTTACTCGGCGCATGCCCGAGCGGGCCGAGCGGTCTGCGCCGAACGAGGAGCGCGAGAGCAAGATCGCCGTGCCCGAGGCAGCGCCGGCCGACGCGCTGTCGCCGGCGCCCGGCCCCTTCGGGCTGCAGCGCGCCGCAGGCAGCCAGGCCGACAGCCAGCTCGTCGCCCACCGCCTCCTCGGGTTGCAGCGCACCGCCGGCAATCGGGCCGTCAGCCAGCTCGTCGCGCGCCGCCCCGAGGAGGTCGAGGCGCCACCGGCCGCGTCGACGAAGGAGCTGATCGCCAAGGCCTACGAGTCGAAGGACCCCGGTGACGTCAAGGCCATCGGCAACAAGAACTTCGGCGAGGCGACCGAGGCGCAGCGCTGGGACTTCATCCACACGCTCGCGTTCCAGGGCTGGGTCGGTCCGCGCGACGAGTGGGCGCTCGAGGCCCTGTGGAAGCTCTGGGGCGACAAGGTGCTCACCCGCGCCGCCGAGCACCCCGACTACTGGGCGAAATCGATCGAGGGCGGCGCCGAGCTGCTCGACCTGCCCTCGGTCAAGGCCACGCCGCCGAAGTTCATCGAGGACGTGCGCGCGGTCGCGACCGGCTACCTCGACAAGAACGAGGAGTACGCCAAGCGCGAGCAGGCGGACCTCGGCGAGCAGGTCGAGGGCGTCGCGGGGCCGCCGCGCGATCCCAAGGCGCGAATGGCGGAGATCGAGGAGGGCGCAAAGCTCGTCCGCAGCGCGCAGAAGGCGCAGGCGGCGCTCGGCGACTACGCGGTCGGCTGGCTGGAGGCGCACGACGAGGACTCCTCGCCGGACATGCCCGAGGAGCACCAGAAGACGGCACCGCCCGCCGGCTTCGTCCACGGCAGCCCCCCGTTCTACGCGCACAAGGCGCCCAAGCTGACGTACGCCGAGGTCGAGGCGCAGTGGCAGGTCCTCCAGAAGGTCATCGAGGGCCAGCACGCCAAGTTCCCGGCCCTCTACGCCGTCGCCCACCACGGCGAGAGCGGCGACATGCAGAAGATCGCCGACGGCGGCACGGGCGGCCGCGCCCTGATCCTGAACAGCCTGCGCGACCTGCGCACCCGCATCACCGAGACGCGGCCGAAGCTCGCCGGCGGCCTGGCGTTCGAGATCGCCCCGATCCACGGCCAGCTGTTCGGCGGCAAGACGAAGGGCCCGTCGCAGATCGACTGGCACGACCCCGTGTACAAGCCGCTCGGTCAGGAGATCCTCGAGGGTCACAAGGAACACGACTTCTGGGTGACGCTCGGCCTCGGGAGCCTTGCCGCGGGCATGTTCCTGATCGCCACCCTCGGCGCGGGCGCGCCGCTCGTGGCGGCGGCCGCGGCGGGCGGCGCAGCCGGCGTCTCGGCTGGCGTGGCGGCGGCCTCGTGGGAGAAGGCCTACACCGTCGCCCAGGCCGAGAAGACGAGCGCGAGCAAGGAGACCGAGCTCGTGGCCAGCGGGGCGGCGACCGCCGCGGTCGTCGAGGCGGTCATCAACTCCGTCTTCGCGGTCATCGACGGCTGGGCGGCGTTCAAGCTCGCGGGCAAGGCCGCCGAGACGGCCGGCGGCGCGCTCGTCACGAGCGCCGCGAAGGCCGGGGAGGCGCGGGCGATCGTCTTCGGCGTCGAACGCGTGTCGACGATGGCGCAGCGTGAGGCCGTCGACACGATCGAGCGGAACGTCATCCAGAACGGGATCGAGGACACGATCAAGCGGTCGGGCCTGTCGGCGGAGAAGCTGCTCGAGAAGGTCGGCGACGTGTCGCGCGTGAGCGCGCGGCTGCGGCAGTTCATGGCGTTGCCCGAGGAGCTGCAGAAGATCTCCGCCGAGGAGCTCGGTCGCCGGCTCGGTGACCTCAAGGGCGAGCTGGCGCGCAACCGGGAGGTCGGTCAGGACCTCGTGCGCGCGGGCGTCGAGAAGCTCGGCCCGATGGAGACGTTGCGCAAGTCGGGCGGGTGGCTCGGGATGCGCCTGAAGGGCGACTCGACGCTGATGCAACCGTTCGTCGCCTGGCGCGACGCGGCGCTGGCCGACCTCGACCGCTTCCTGGAGCAGATCGCGGTGCCCCAGGGCGAGAAGGCCGTGGGCGAGCGCAACAAGCTGGCCGAGGAGTTCCTCGCCGCGCGCTTGGGCGGGACGACCGAGGAGCTCGGCATCGGCACGAGCAAGGCGATCATCCCCGGCACCGGGGAGAAGGAGATGAGTGCGGCGCTGGCCGCAGCCGCCGACCGCCGCGCGACGTCGCACCTCGGGCTCGCGAACCCCGACGCGATGCGCGAGATGGCGCGCTCGGGCGCGTCCCTGAAGGAGCGCTGGGCCTCGCTGGCCGGGCCCAAGGCGCGCCTCGACGCGCTCGTCGACCTCGCCAACGAGCGGCTGCGTGCGGCCCGCGTTCCGGAGTTCCGCGTCAGGGGCTTCATCAAGGACGGCAAGGGCCAGGGCAAGTTCGGCCGCGCCGACTGGAGCCTCGAGCTCGACATGAACATGTTGATGCGGGAGACGATGCCGGACGAGATGATCGAGCTCGTCTACCACGAGACGCGCCACGCCGAGCAGGCGTTCCAGGTCGGGCGGCTGCGATCGTCGACCATGTCCGTCGAGCAGATGGCCAAGCCGGTGGCGGAGGGCGGCCTCGGGATGTCGCGGGAGACGGCGGAGATCGCGGCACGCAGCCCGCTCAGCGCGGAGAGCGCCGAGGGCCGGCTCGCCGAGCAGTGGGCCGAGAGCCTCACCGGCAAGGCCGGGGCGCCGGCCCGCGCCAAGATCTACGCCGACATGGACGCCGCGCGCGACGTCTGGCGGCTGGCCCTCGAGGAGAAGGCGGGCAAGTCGGGAGCCGAGCTCGCCGCGCACGAGAAGCGCATCGACCAGCTGTGGGAGAACTACATGGCTGAGTTGAACAAGTACAAGCAGCTGCCGGAGGAGGCCGACGCCTACGCCATCCAGGCGAAGTTCCGCGAGGCCGAGAGCCAGCACTACGCCGAGCTGCGCGAACGTCAGCCCGCCACGGTCCGGCCTGCACCATGAGCGAGCAGGTGCTCTCCGGCCTGCGGACCGCCGCCGCGCTCCTCCGCGACGGCGCGGCGCCCGCCGACGCCGCCCACGCGCTCGGAGCCGTGCCCGACGACGGCGACCCGAGCGACCGGCTCATCCTCGTCCTCCGACCCGCACCGCCGTGGTCGCTCGTGCAGGTGCAGTCCGGCGCCGACGGCGCGCTGGCAGGGCTCCTCCTCGACCTGCCGGACGGTGCGGCCGTGCCCCTCGCCGCGCTGGCGCCGGTGCTCGGGAACGCCGGCAGCGTGGACCGCGCTCCGGACGCCGCCGCCGGCCACGTCCTCTACGACCCGCCCGAGCTCGGCTGTCGCGTGCGCGCCGAGCTCGAGGCCGGCCCGGCCCCGGCCGCCGGCCCGCGCGCGGACCGCTTCGCCCTCATCCCGCGCTGACGGCGCAGGCTGCTCGTCAGCGGGGCGGCGCCCCGGAGCGACGTGCGCCGCTCCGGGGCCCCCGGATCAGGTCACCAGCCGGCCGCGTGACCGTCCTTGCGCGGGTCCGAGCCGGCCCGGTAGACGCCGTTGAGCGGCCGCTCGTACGCCTCCCGGTGCCGCGGCTCGAGCGCGCCCTCGCAACAGCCCTTGCCCCTCGGGACCCGCGGCTCGGGCAGGCTCGGGTCGGGTTCGAACAGGATGCCCTGGTAGCCGCCGGCGTGACCCCGCGCACGCGAGATCTCGTGGCCCAGGTCCTCCAGGTCCGCGCCGACGAGGTCGAAGAGGTACGTGTCCAGTGCCGTGATGTCCGTCTCCTGGCTGTGATCGAACCTCGCCACGTCGGTCGTGGCCTGGACGTTCATGCCCAGGTCGACCATGTTGACGACGTGCTGCACGTGGGCCTGCGGCTGCGTGCCGCCACCCATGTTCCCGAACGCCATCACCGGCTTGCCGTCCTTGGTGATGAAGCTCGCGATGATGGTGATGAAGGGGCGCTTGCGCGGCGCCACCTCGTTCGGATGCCCCTCCTCGAGCGTGAAGCCCGCGCCGCGGTTGGCGAGCGGGAACCCGAAGCCCGGGACGGTGACCTTGGAGCCGAACCCCGAGAAGATGCTGTTGACGAACGACACCATGTTGCCCCAGCGGTCCGCCACCGTGAAGTAGACGGTGCTGCCCTGGTCGTTGCCCAGCACATCCGCCGGCCGTGCCTCGGTCATGTCGATCTTGCCGCACAGCGACGCGGCATGCTCCTTCGACAGCAGCCGGTCGGTCGGGACGTCCTCGAACGCCGGGTCGGCGTTGTAGCGGTGCAGGTCCGAGTAGGCGAGCTTCTTCGCCTCGATCATCAGGTGCCAGTACTCGGGATCCCTCGGCCCCATCTCGGCCAGGCTGACGCCGAGCACGGGCGCGCACACCTCGAGGATGTTCAGCATCTCGAGCGCCGCGAAGCCCTGACCGGGAGGCGGCAGCTGATGGACGTCGTAGCCGTGGTAGTTCGTCGACAGCGGCGTCATGAACCGCGCCTTCGGATACTCGGCCAGATCGCTCATGCGCATGGCCCCGCCGACCGCGCGCGACTTCCGGACGATCGCCCGCGCGATCGGGCCCTTGTAGAACGCGTCCCGGCCCCCGCGCTGGATGAGCCGCAGGGCGCGCGCGAGATCGGGATTGCGGAACGTGCTGTACATCGCCGGCGCCTTGCCGCCCGGCAGGAACGTGCTGGCCGAATCCGGATCCTCGGCGAGCGCCTCCTCCGCGCCCTCCCAGTCGCCGGCGACGCGCTCGTGCACCGGGAAGCCCTCTTCGGCGTAGGACCGCGCGGGCTCGAGCACCTGCTCGAAGTCCATCGAGCCGAAGCGCTTGAGCAGCGCATCCCAGCCCGACACCCCGCCCGGGACGACCACGGAGTTGATCCCGTCGTTCGGGACCTCGTCGACGCCGAGCTCGCGGAAGTACTCGGGCGTCCACCCGCGCGGCGCCCATCCGCTCGCCTCCATGCCGTAGAGCTTCTTGTCCCGCGCCGACCACAGAATGGCGAACATGTCGCCGCCGAGGCCGGTGCTCTCCGGCTCGACCACGCCGAGCGTGGCGGCCGCGGCCACCGCGGCGTCGATCGCATTGCCGCCGTCCATCAGGATCCGCTGGGCGGTCGACGTGGCCAAGGGCTGGCTGGTGGCGGCGATGCCGTTGCGCGCCAACACCTCCGAGCGCGTCTGGTCCGCATACCCGTAGGGCCGGGCGGCGCGGACCGCCGTGTTGTTGTCCCCCGGGTTCCGAAGCTCGGCGGTCGGCTTGCCGAACGGCGTATCGGACGCCCCATCGGACTGGGCGAAGCTGATCGCCGAGCCGACCCCCACCAGTACTGCTGCACAGACGGCGAACGACAGCCGCACCCGCGAGCTCGCGAGCCAGCCGAGGCCGCCGACCATCCTGCGCACAAACGCTTTCACGACAGTGCTCCTCAAGAAGAAATGACCGGCTTGCGGCCAGCGGCAACCCCTGCGGAGCCGGCGACCCCCGCCTCTCCCTGACCGCGTGAACACAGCCGGACCCCTCCGAAGCCCGCAGCTCGCGATCTCGAGCGCCGAGGTCGCCAAGCCGCCGAGTGCGATCCGACGCTCCGGTCAGGAGGCTTAGTGAATCGGTGCGGGCGAAGCAAGCCGCGCCCGCCGTCGCCGTAAGAACGTGAACGCGCCCACGTGCGGTGCGGGAAGGGGCGCCTCAGGCCGGCTGTGCCGGTGACCGTGGCGACTCGTCGACGGTGAGGCGGAAGACGTCGGATCGGGCGTAGTGGCCGACCACGTCGAAGTCGAACTTCCCGCGCACGATCTGATCCCGGTCGAGGTCGGCGACCAGGATCCCGGGTCCTTCGGTCAGCGGGCCTGCGAGCACCTCGCCGAGCGGACCGAGGATCACGCTCCCGCCGCTGCAGACCACGGCGTCGGGGTCGTCGTCCGGCAGCGGGTGCTCCGCGGGGTAGTCGCTCCGGCGCGCGAACTGGTTGGCGGACAGCACGAAGCAGCGCCCCTCGAGGGCGATGTGACGGACCGTCGACTGCCAGGCGTCGCGCGCGTCGGCGGTGGGCGCGCAGTAGAGCTCGATGCCCTTCGCGTACATCGCCATGCGCAGCAGCGGCATGTAGTTCTCCCAGCAGATCACGGCGCCCAGCTTGCCGAGCGGCGTGTCGAGCACCGGCAGCGTCGAGCCGTCGCCGAACCCCCACACGAGGCGCTCGGAGGCCGTCGGCATCAGCTTGCGGTGCTTGCCGAGATACGCGCCGTCGTCGCCGAAGAAGAGGACGGTGCAGTAGAGCGTCCCGCCGTCGCGCTCGATGACGCCCACGACGAGGAACACGCCGCTCTCCGCCGCGATCCGGCCCAGTTCCTCGACTGCCGGACCCGGCACGTCGACGGCGCCGTCCCAGTAGCGCCGGTACTCCTCGCGCCCCTCCTCACTGCGGTTGCCGATGACGGCACCGAAGCTCGATCCGCGCGGGTAGCCGCCCACGAACGCCTCGGGGAACACCACCAGCCTGGCGCCCTGGCCGGCCGCCTCGCGGGTGAGCGCTTCGGCCCTGGCCAGCGTCCTGTCGCGGTCGAAGCCGGCGCTGGCGGCCTGGACGACGGCCGCCCGGAACGGAGTGGACGCGCTCATCGGCGAATCCTCGCATGCGCATCGTCGGCGGAGGCGCGACGCAGCGTGCGACGGCGCGCGCCGGGACCGCCGTGCGCGCGCCGCCGGATCCGCTCACGGCTGCAGGCAGCGCTTGTAGTAGGACTGCCAGCGCACCTGCCACCACGCCGACGCCGCTTCGTAGCCGCGACGCTCCTCGATCACGCGGAACCGGGCCTCGATGCGCTCGAGCCGGACGTCGCAGTCGGCACGCGAGGCGTCGGCGCCGGCCTGGGCCGGCGCTGCCGAGCCGATGGTCGCCGCGGCGACGAGCGCGGCGAGGACGAGCCGCCGCCGCTGGTTGAACTGACGCATGGATGTGCTCCTCGGAGACAGAGAGGGTTGGTCGAGGCCGGCACCGTACGCACCGTTCGTCACGCGTCCGTGAGGCTTGCGTGAGCGCACGTTCGTGCCCTTGCGGCGAGCCCGAGGGCGCAGGCGACGACGACCGCGGCTGCGACCGCGTCGAGCAGCAGGTGGTTGGCCGTGATCACGGTCACCGCGACCACGACAGGGGCGTAGGCCCATCCGAACGCACGGAGCCAGGCCCGGTCGCCGAGCCTCGCGAAGACGCCGCTGACGATGAGCGCGAAGGCGACGTGGCCGGACGGGACGGCGGCGTACGGGCTCTGCAGCACGTGCGCGGAGTCGGCGAGCTCCTTCCCCCAGAGCCCCGTCAGCGTGTCCGTGTAGCCGGCGCCGGGCACGAGCCGCGGCGGCGCGACCGGCACGAGCAGGTACACCACGACGAGCAGCGCCTGCGTCCACAGGAACGTGTCCCGAACGAGCCGGAAGCGGTCGCGGCGCAGGAACCAGGTCCAGATCAGCGCCCAGCCCGCGACGGGCACGTGGGCGAGGACGTAGAACACGCTCGCGGCGGTGAGGAGCTCGCGGTGGCCGACGGCCCAGGCATGCACCGCCGGCTCGACGTACAGCCCGAGCGCGCGCTCGGCGTCGATCAGCGCGTCCGCGCGGGCGACCGGGCCGGCCGCGTTCCCGCCGATGAGCTGGGCGGCGAGCGGGCACAGCGCCAGCGCCGCCAGCAGCGCGAGGCTCTGCCGCCATCCCACGCCGACACGCCGCGTCACCGTCCGTACGGCCGTCATCGCGTCAGCTGCGTCGCGAACGCCCACTGGAGCGCGCAGCCGATCAGCACGAACCCGCGCTGCCCGATGCCGGGTGCGTCGAGCCCCAGCGCCACCAGCACGGGCACGATCGCCAGGAGGGCCGCCGCGAGGCCGGCGAGCGTCAGGCGGTACCGGCGCGTGGGGACGAGGAACAGGGACGCAAGGGCAGCGACAAGCAGCCCGCCGAGGATGAGCAGCGTGCCCGCGTCGTGGGCGCGGCCGGCGAAGGTGCGGGCGACGCCCGAGGGCAGCTCGCCGCCGACCGTCTGCGTCGCGAACGCGGCAGCGACGGCGGCGCCGGCGGCGGCGGTCGCGAACGCCACGGCGGCCAGCGCGCGAGCGGCCGGGGGCGACGGAGCACGAGCGGCCAGCACCGCACAGCCGCCACCGGCGATCGCCCAGCCGCTGAACGCGGCCACGTGGACGGGCTGCGTCCAGCCCCGGCCGTACTCGCTGATGAACCGCTCGGCAGGTGGCAGGTCGGGACGCAGGACGTGCTCGAGCGCGACGAGGCCCGCGAACGCGGCGAGAGCGGAGCGGACGAGCGTGCGATGCGCGAGCACGCCGCAGGTACGGAGCTACCGCCCCGTGCGCTTCCGTGCGGTCCGCGACCGGACAGCTACGAGCCGGCCAGCTCAGCCTTCAGGGCTCACCACATGGAGCTCGATCCTGTAGACGAGCGTGTCCTCGTCGATCGGTCCCGCGTGCGCGGCGCGGTCGCGCAAGGTCTCGCGATCGGGCTCGCCTGCTCGCCGGACGTCCGTCTCCGTGATCGCGGCGAACGGGACAAGCTCGATGGCGTCGACCTCGATCAGACCCGGGCCGACCCGGTAGCGGCCGCCCTCCTTGACCTGCGGGCGCTTCCAGAGCCGGACCGACAGCGTGATGTCGCCGGCCAGGACGTCGTCGCGCAACTCGCGGCTGAACTCCATGCCAGGACGCTAGCCGGTGGCGTGCTCGACCTCTCGCGCCTCATCGCTCGCGCAGCTCGAGCGCGACCGCGCCGAGCACGAACGCCGCTCCCACGAACGCGCCGGTCCAGAGCGGCTCGTCGAGCACGGTCGCGCCCATCACGGCGCCGACAAGCGGCGTGACGTACGCGTAGGTGCTGACCAGCGGCGCCGGCGCGCCGGCCAGCAGGCGTGCGTAGAGCATGAAGCCGACGAGCGAGTCGAAGACGAGCAGGAACACCGCCGCCCCGGCGGAGACCGAGCTGACGTCCGACCACCGCGCCGGATCGAGCTGGCCGGCCGACAGCGCGAGCAGCGCCAACACCGTGCCGCCGGCGAGCAGCTGCACCGCGCTGGCGGCCACGCGATCGGCCGGCCGGTCCCCGTGCGCCGTCAGCAGGCTCCCCGCGGCCCACAGGATCGGCGCGACGACGAATGCCGCGACCGCCCACGGCGCCCCGCCGATTGCGCTGTCCGGCGCCGTCAGCACCACGATCGCGATGCCGCCGAACCCGGCCGCGAGCCGCACCCGCGACGCGGCCGACACCGGGGTGCCGATCAACCCGCTCAGGAGCACGACCCACAGCGGGATCGTCGCCGCGAGGATCGCGCCGAGGCTGGCCGTCACCTCGGTCAGCGCCAGCATCGCGAGCCCTTGCCCACCCACCAGCAGCAGCACGCCGGCGACCGCCAGGCGCCGCAGCTGCACGCGCGTGGGCATGGGACGCCCACGCGCCGCCACGGCGAGCACGAGCCCGGCGACCGAGAAGACGAGTGCCGCCCCGCCGAGCGGCGGCACCGTATCGACCATCAGCTTCATCGCCGGAATCGCCGAGCCCCAGCACGCATAGAGCGCGAGCAGCAGGACCACGGTGCGGTCGGGGGGCGTCACGGCCGTGCGTGCGGCCACCCGCTCCCGCACGGCGCGCCGGCTCGTCGCGGATCTCATCACCCCCATGCTGGAGCTGAGGCGGCCCGCGCACATCGGGCGAACGCCGCCACCTCGCGTACGCGGAGCCTTACCTGGAGCGGCGGAGTCCTCAGCTGCCGGAGGGGGCCTCGTTGCGAAGCACCGTGTACATCACCATCGTGGAGTCGAGGTACGCGCGGACGTTCACGATCGTGTCGCCGTCGAAGCGGCAGACCCAGCAGTAGCGGTTGGCGAACGGCGCGCCCTCGTCCGTCGTCGACGTCGAGTACAGCTCCGCGACCGCGGTGTCGCCGTCGACGAACACGTGCTCGACCTCCAGGTGAACGCCGTCCGACAGGACGCCGGCAAGGCGCACGAACGTCGCGTCCAGGAACGCCTGCTTGCTGCGGTAGCGGCCGGCGAGCGGATGCGTGCCTTCGACGGTCCAGTCGACGTCGTCCGCGACGTGCTCGAAGAAGCGGGCGTGCGTGTCCGGGTGCTCGAGGTTCCGAAACAGCACGAGCGACGATTCGTGGTCCATGCGCCGATCCTCCCATCCCGCAGCACAACCGCCAAGGGATCCCACCACGTCGGACCGCGCTCGCCCAGCGCGACCCTGGCGACATGGACCCGCTGTCGCGGCGGCTATTTCGCGGACGGTCCGAGCGGGGGCGTGGACTGCTCTGCCGAGGCCCGCGGCTCCTTGAGCTCGATGAAGATCGAGTGCGAGTCGGTCGTGCCGATGTTCTCGCCCTGATGCTCCTGCGCCGCAACCCACACGACGCGCCCGGCCTGCAGTTGCACGTCGCGTTCCTGATCGCCGTGGATCAAGCGCCGCTCGAACGAGGTGAGCGTGTACATGACGCTGTCGGGATGCTGGTGCGGCGAGGTGCGATCGCCTGGCTTGTCCTGGTACTCGAGTACGCGGACGCGCTCGTTCTCGAAGACGACCTTGTACTTGTCGGGATCGGTCTCGGTGGGATCTCGGCTCATGGCTCGACCCTATCCAGCCAGTCCAGCGGCGCTCCGGCGCGGGCGTGGGATGACCCTGGCGTTCTGACCATCTGGGATGGCGCAAGGAGCGATCTCGGCTCGACCATCTCCTCGCGCCCGGGGACTATCGCGGCTGGGGTCCGCTCGAACTCGTCGACCGGGCCGGCAACACAGCGAGGCGCCCCGCGACCATCCGGTTTCACGACCGGATGGCGACCACGCCGTGCACCCGGTCCATCGCCCGACGCAGGCCGGGCGAGGCTCAGGGGCGTCTGGATCAAGCACGCCAGGCACTGCACGATCCAGCGGTGCGTGATCCGGGAGACGCTCAACGGAGCCGCCGAGATCGGGCACCGTCGAGGTGAGGATCGAAGGCAACGACATCTATCTCACGCCGGCCCGCTACCTCGACGGTGGGGCGACGACGTGGGCCGAGAACGCGATCGACCTCAAGGCGGGGTCGAGTCGTCCGCGCTCGACGCGCATCGACAGCTACCGCATGTGGGGCTTCCGGCGCAACGCCGTTCCCACGGCACGCGGGGAGCTCCTCGTCATCCAGTGGTCCAGCCGCAACGTCGTGGTGACGCGCAACATCTTCGGCGACGCACACTTCGTCCTTCATCGCCCGGAGGACATCCAACGTCGTCCGCGCGATCCCGGTGTCTCGCGATTCCCGTACGAGGAACGCTCCTAGGCGTTTGCGCCCGAGTCAGTCGTGCGTGCGCGGGACTGGCCGCCGTACCAGTCGAGGCACATGACGGTGGCGTCGTCGTTGAGCTCCCCGTCCGTCGCCTCGAGAACGGCCTGCACGAGATGCTGCACCGCTTCGCGCGGATGCATCGCGGCCCCCGCCAGCACCAGCCGCGGGATCTCGGCGCTGGCGGCGTTGCGTTCGAGCATGCCGTCGGTGAGGAAGATCAGTCGATCACCCGGCTCGAGCGGCAAGGGCTGCACCCGGTAGCGCACCCCGGAGAAGGCCCCGAACGGCGCGTCGGCCTGCAGCGACACGGTCTCGAGGCGGCCGTCGCGGAGCCGCAGCGGTGGCGGATGGCCGGCGTTGACGATCGCGGCCGTCTCGGCCCGCAGGTCGATCCGCGCGACCTGCCCCGTGACGAAGCCGGCGCGATCCAGGTAGTCGAAGAGCCCGGTGTTGGCGCGGTCCGCCTGCTCGGCGAGCCCGACACCGGCGCGGCGGGCGTTCCGCAGCCCGCCGACGAGCACCGTCGCGAGGATCGAGGCTTCGATGGAGTGGCCCATGGCGTCCGTCATCGAGAGGTGCAGCGTGTCGCGCTCCATCGCGAAGTCGAAGGTGTCGCCCGCGATCTCGCCGGCGGGCTCCAGCCAGGCGGCGAGCGTGAACTGCCCGGCCTCGCACGTGAACGCATCGGGGAGCAGGCGGTGCTGGACCTCCGCGGCGAGCGACAGCGGAACGGAGCGCTGGCCCCACTCGAAGAGGTCGGTGAAGCGGCGGTTGGCGATCACCACGTAGGCGAGCGCGTGGGCGGCGAGGGCGACGTCGGCCAGCGTCAGCTCGTCGGGATCCTCGGCCAGGGTCAGCTCCAGGACGCCGATGGCCTCCCCGCGATTGGTGACCGGCGCGAACATCTCCGCTCCATCGACTCCGGCATCCACCACGACGCGCTGGCTGGCGAGCGCGACGCCGTGCGAGGATCCCGTGAGGGCCACCCGCTCGGCGGTCTCGCGACCCTGGGTCCGCGTGTCCTCGTCGCTGCCGGCGTGGCCGAGCCGGATCAGCGCCCGACCGCTGAGGTCGGCGACCAGCAGCGACACCTTGGACGCGCCGAAGGTCTCGGCCAGGCGCTCGCCGACGACGTCGGCGGCGGCGACGGGCGGCGCATTCTCGACCGCCATCAGGAGTTCGGCGAGGTCCAAGCGCGCCCTTCGCCGGTCGGCCATCGAACCACCCTACGGCCTGGCGGCGCCCGGCAGCCGGACGCCGGCGCGGCGCTAGCCGCCGTCGAGCTCGTGCACGAGCGCGGCGACGCGCCGCGCGACGTCGTCGCGGGTGGCGCGCACCTCGTCGATCGCACGGTCCTTCGGGTCGGGGAGGTCCCAGTCGACGTAGCGCTTGCCCGGGACGACCGGGCACGCGTCGCCGCAGCCCATGGTGACCACGACGTCGGCCGCCTGCGCGAGGTCAGGCGTGAGGCGTTGCGGCCGGCGGTCGCCCAGGTCGATGCCGAGCTCGCGCATGACCTCGACCACCTGCGGGTGCACGCGTCCGTCCGGGTCGGCTTCGCTGCCCGCGGACAGGGCGCGGTGGCGATCGCCGGCCGCGCGCTCGAACAGGGCGGCGCTCATCTGCGAACGGCCCGCGTTGTGCAGGCAGACGAACAGCGCCGTGGCCATCAGCCCGACGCCGGCTTCCGGGCGCGCACGATCGCCGAGCCGGCGTGCTCGTGCACCCGATGCGTCTCGCGGATCTCGACGTCGACGAAGCCCGCGTCGGCGAGGGCGTGCTCGAACTGGCCGCGGGTGAGCGCGCCGGCGATGCAGCCGGTCCACTGCTGCATGTCGGCTCGTGTCGCAGCGTCCATGTGGTCGTCGGCGATGACGTCGCTGACCGCGAAGCGGCCGCCGGGACGCAGCACGCGCGCGGCCTCGCGGATCACCTTGCCCTTGTCGGCCGACAGGTTGATCACGCAGTTCGAGATCACGACGTCGACGCTGTCGTCCGCGAGGGGCATGTCCTCGATGTAGCCCTTGACGAAGGCCACGTTCTCGACGCCCGCCGCGGCCGCGTTGGCACGCGCGAGCGCGAGCATCTCGTCCGTCATGTCGAGGCCGATCGCCTTGCCGCTGGCGCCGACGCGGCGGGCGCTGATCAGCACGTCGGCGCCGGCGCCCGAACCGAGGTCGAGCACGGTCTCGCCCTCGTGCAGATCGGCCACCGCCGTCGGGACGCCGCAGCCGAGCGACGCATCGACGGCCGCCTTCAGCGCGGGATCGTCCGCGTCGTCGTAGAGGATCGCGCCGAAGACCTCGTTGCCGTGCTTGTCGGTCGACGCGATGTCGGGCCCGCAGCCGGCGATCGCGGCGGACGCTCCACAGCAGCCCGACGAGGTGTTCCCGGCCACCGCGGTCGCAGCGGCGGCATAGCGCTCCCGGACGTGCTCGCGGATGTCGGTGTCGGTCAGCTCAGCCATGCGGCAAGGTCCTCCACGGCGTCGGGGATGACGTAGTAGTAGGCCCACAGCCCGCGCCGCTCGGTGCCGATCACACCGGCGCCGACGAGGACCTTCAGGTGCTTCGACAGCGCGGGCTGGCTCATGTCGAACAGGGGCAGCAGCTCGCACTGGCAGACCGCCTCGGGCGCGGACGCGCGCAAGGTGTCCACGATCAGCACGCGCGTCGGATCGCCGAGCGCCTTGCCGAGCGCGGCGAGGCGCGCGGCGTGCTCGACGCTCACGCGGGGGTGCGCGACCGGATCGCAGCAACCGCCGGCCTTGCGCTCGCGTGGCGAGAGGACGGGCAGCGGGGTGGGCATCGGCCCGCATCATACCTAACCGAATGGCTATCTCATAGACAAGAGGTTGGGCGTAACCGGCTGCACGAACGCCCACCCTTTCGGGCTGGCCCGGCGCTGCGGCGGATGGGAGCATGCGGCCGTGCACAGGTGGCTCGCGCTGATCGCAGTGACGCTCGCAAGCGCCGTCGCCGCACCACAGGCGGCCGCGGCCGGCGACCTCGTCCTGACGGCGGACGACGTGGCGGCGCTCGAGCCCTCCGGCAAGGGCGCCGGCGTCGCGCGCAAGGCGCTGCCCCGTTCCGCTGCCCCGCGCGCTCAGGGGCGTCCGGACGCAGGGCGCGGCCTTCTCGGGCGCCGGTCGCCGGCTCCGCACGGGAGCGTTCGTGGCCGGGTCGGACGCACAGGCACGGCAGGCGCTCCGCAGCCTGGTCAAGGGCATGTCGCGGCTGAAGGACGTCGGCTACGCGCGCACCCGCAGCAGCGGGTCCTCGATCACGGCCACCGTCGTGGTGCGCACCGGCCGGGCGATCGGCGTCGTGCGCTACTCCGCACCGAAGCGGATCACGCGGACCGGCGCGGCGACGGCCGCGGAGGCCTACGCCGTCGTCCTTGCGGCGCGGATGGAGCGCGCACGCTCCCGCACGTCGTGGGAGCGGGCGATGGACGGCATCCGCAAGGACGGATCCGTCCGGGCCGGCACCGCGGCGAAGGCGTTCGCGATCGCCTACGGCTCGATCCCGGGCGCCGAGCGGCCCGCCAAGGCGCGCCGGGACGCCGCCCGACGGGACGCTCGCCGCGCAGCTCGCCGTGCGGAGCTGGGACGACCTCTCACCGGCGCAGCGAAGCGCCGTCGAGCGCAAGCTCGACGTTCGCCGCGCGGGCGCCGCCAACGCGGTCGCCCACGCGAGCCAGGGGGACCTCACGCCCGACCCCGCGCTCCAGGCCGCCGCGGACGGCTACGCGGCGTTCTTCACGGCGCGCATGGGCATCCCGGCCCCGGACATCGACGTGTACACGACCGCGGACGAGCTCACCGACGGCGCCGGAACCCTGCTGAACGGGGACGCGCTGCCCGTCGACGCGGACGGCGGCGTGACCGGTCCGATGGCCTCCTGCCGGGTCCGCATCTCCCCCATCGCCCAGCAGGGGAGCGCGAACGCGCTCGGCGACACGGTCGCCCACGAGGTCTTCCACTGCTTCCAGTTCACCCGCATCGACTGGACGGTCCTGTCACCGTGGATCCTCGAAGGAACGGCGACGTGGGCGGCGTTCGTCGCCGCCGGCACCGGGCCGGCGAGCGGCCAGGGTCTCTACCAGCCCTACCTCGAGGCCCCCGACCAGCACCTCTTCACCCGCGCCTACGACGCCGTCGGGTTCTGGGGCTGGGCCGAGCAGGCCGGAGGCGCCGGCCCGCTGTGGAGCCGCATGCCGGCCATCCTGACCGACGGCACGAGCGCCAACGCCTTCAACGCCGCCGGCGGGGCGGACCCGGACTTCCTCGACGGCTGGGCGTCGGCCACGTTCCGCTTCGCGAAGGCCGGAGGCGCATGGAACCAGGTGCGACCGTTCGCGATCCCCCACACGGACGTCCCGCCCCCCGCGACCGTCGTCGACGCCGACACGGACCTCGGCTCCAGCGCGCACACGCTCCGGCAGTTCGCCCTCGTCGGCGATCCGTCCAAGCCGCTCGTCCAGGTGCAGCGGCTCGCCGGCCACCTCCGCGCCGGCACGACGAAGCAGGACTTCGGCCCGGTCGGGCAGGACTGGTTCTGCTTCGGCGACTGCGCCTGTCCGAAGGGCCAGGTCAGCACCGTTCCCGTCCACCGGCCCGTCGGCGCGTCCACGCTCGCGCTCGGCCAGACCGGCGGCGCCGCCGCCGGCCACGGCCGCGTGGCGTACCACGCCCTCGACGGGTTCTGCTCCGAGCCCGGGACCGGCGTGACCGTCAGCGGGGCGACCGACTT
The DNA here is from genome assembly GCA_963827335.1 of uncultured Solirubrobacteraceae bacterium. Lineage (GTDB taxonomy): Bacteria > Actinomycetota > Thermoleophilia > Solirubrobacterales > Solirubrobacteraceae > DASQMT01. The sequence goes on along the minus strand of CAWHAP010000007.1, from coordinate 443,224 downwards.
CTCCATCGGCGAGCCGGGCTACTGCGTGCGGCCCTTCCCGGGGGTCTTCCAGGTCCAGATGCCGGTCAACGCCGGTGGGCAGAAGGTCTTCCAGGTGGTCCTGGAGGTCGCCGGCTTCACCGGCGCGGGCACCTACCCCACGGGCCCGTCCGTGGCCACGGTCTACGACTTCCGCAAGGGGCCGGCCCACCTCTGGGAGACGCCGGTGAGCGGCGACATCACCATCCAGGATCCCGGGGGCGCCGCGGGCGAGGGCGCGTTCGGCACCGTCACCAGCTCCACCTCGGGCACGAGCGTCGACCTCGGCACGACTCAGGTCAAGGTCTCCGGCGCCTGGCGCTGTCGCGGCTAGCCCACGCGAGCCGCGCCTTGACTTCGAGGGCGGCGGCACCAGAGACTGGCCCATGTGCTCCCGGCGCGCCGCCGCCGTCTGGCTGGCGTCGTTGCTCTCACCGCTGTTCGTCGGTGCTGCCCCGTGCCTCGCGGGAGCACCGAGCACGCCGCAGTTCAGCGCGCCGCTGGTTCCTGCCGTCGGCGTCGATCCGCTGCGGGTCGCCGTCGGCGACCTGAACGCCGACGGGAAGCCGGATCTCGCGACCGCCGACTGGACGTCGTCGACGGTCTCCGTCCTGATCGGGACGGGCAACGGCGACTTCGAGAAGCGCAGCAGCTACCCGACCGCCCGGCACCCGTCCGACATCGCGGTCGCCGACCTCGACGGCGACGGGGACGCCGACGTGGCCGCGCTCAGTCACGATCGCGCCGGGACGGTGGCCGTGTTCCTCAACGACGGCACCGGTCGCATCGTCCGCACGGGGACACATTCGACGGGCCCCGACGGGTACGGGATCGCGGCCGCCGACCTCGACGGTGACGGGGCCGTCGATCTTGCGACGGCGCACTACAACCGGAGCCACCTGCTCGTGCTCGCCGGGACGGGCGGCGGACGCTTCATCGTCGGTCACAGCTCGAACGGGCCCAAGGCGACCGACGTCGCCATCGCGGATCTCAACGGGGACGGCAAGGCGGATCTGGCGCTCGCCGCAGGACCCAGCAGGTCCCTTGTCATCCGGTTCGGACTCGGCGACGGATCGTTCGGCGCCCCGACGGCCCACAGGTCCGGCCCGGATCCGTACGGGATCGCGCTGGCCGACTTCAACCACGATGCTGCGCTCGACATCGCGGTGGCGAACTACGGCGACGCCAGCGTGTCGGTGTTCCTGGCCACCGGCGGCGGCAGCTTCGGCACGAGGACGCGCTACCCGATGGGCGAGTGGGACTCGGACGCCGTCGTGGCCGCCGACTTCGACGGCGACGGACATGTCGACATCGCCGCTCCTGACCTCTTCGGTCCGACCGTGCGCCGAGGGCGCGGGGACGGGACGTTCGGCGCCCGGCAGCCCGTCGTGTTCGACGTGGCCACGTGGAGCGGGGCGGTCGCCGACTTCAACGGCGACGGCCGGCCCGATCTCGCGTTCGCCGCCAGATGCGACCTCGACTGCTCGTGGAACCGGGTCGCCGTGTATCTGAACTGGACGCTGCTCTCCGCGCCACCGTGCGTGGTCCCGGATGTCGAAGGGGTCAGGCTGCTCGGAGCCACGAGGTCCCTCCGGAGCGCCGGCTGCCGGCTCGGCGAGGTTCGGCATCGGTCCTCGCGCACGCGGGCGAAGGGCATCGTGATCGCGCAACGCTCGAAGCCCGAGACCGTCCTGCCGAACCGCAGCGAGGTCGACGTCGTCGTCAGCCGCGGACGTCGCCGCCAGGTCGGCCGGGCATGCTGTGCCGATGGAGCAGCGGCGACTCGACGGCAAGGTCCTGATGGTCACGGGCGCGACGCGGGGCATCGGTCTCGCCACCGCGGAGCGCCTTGGCGCGGAAGGCGCGCACCTGGTCCTGACCGCCCGCGGTGAGGACGACGGCCGCGACCTCGAGGCGAGCTTGCGTACGGCGGGGGCCGACGCGGTGTTCGTGGCCGCCGACATGACGGACCCGGCAGGGCCGGCGGCGGTCGTCGAGACCGCGGTGGCCCGTTACGGAAGGCTGGACGGCGCGTTCAACAACGTGGGCGGCGTCGTTGCCGCCGGCCGGCCGGCCGACATCGACGCGGCCGGCTGGACGGCTGAGCTGGAGCTCAACCTGAGCAGCGTCTTCTACTGCCTGCGGGTGCAGCTCCCGGCGCTGCTGGCCGCCGTCGAGGGCGCGGTCGTCAACAACGCCTCGATCGCCGGCGCGGTCGGCATCGGGGGTCTGACGGCCTACGTCGCGGCGAAGCACGGCGTCGTCGGGCTGACGCGCGCCGCGGCGCTCGCCCATGCTGCCGACGGCATCCGCGTGAACGCGCTGGTGACCGGCAACGTCGACACCCCGCTGTACCGCGAGCTGCTCGGCGTCGGACCTGAGGTCGAGCGAGCGGACCTGTCTGCGCCCAACCCCGCCGGGAGGGTCGCCGGCCCCGACGAGATCGCGGCGTTCGTGGCGTTCCTCCTCAGCGACGAGGCGCGCTTCGTGACGGGCGCGATGCTGCCGGTGGACGGCGGGGCGACCGCCGGCTGAGCCGTCGCTCGACGCGAACCAGCGGCGTCGTGCCCGTCACAACGCCGCCCGTGCGATGCGGATGAGCTCCCGGAGCGCCGCCGAGTTGCCTCGGCGGCGCCACACGAGTGCGGTCTCCGAGGGCGGGAGCTCCGCGATCGGGACGTAGCGAACGCCCGGATGGGCGTAGTGCGAGGCGAACGAGGTCACGGTGGGATGGACCACCTTCCCGCGGGCGATCGTGACGACCAGCTCGCCGATGTCCCGGATGCCCAGGCGCACGCAGCGGATCGGCCGGCCGCTCGGCGCGCGGCTGGGAACGAACGCCTCGGAGACCTGCGGGATGAGGAGATCCGCCCATCCGACGTCGTAGTCGGCGATGTCCTCGAGCGAGACCGCGGCCCGTCCGGCGAGCGGGTGATCGTGTGCCAGCGCGAGCAGCCGGTCCTCGCGGTCGACGATCGGCCCGACGACGAGCTCGCCGTCGTCGACCGGCAGATGGGTGACCAGGAGGTCGATCTCCCCGTGCTTCAGCGGGTCCAGGCGGTCGCCGAACGACAGCTCGAGCACCTTGACGGTGCACGCGGGATTGGCGGCCTCGAAGGCGTCGATGACGGCGAGCAGGCGGGCCTCGATCGTGGCGGCGTTGTGCGCGCCGAGCCGGACGGTGCCGCTGACGTCGTGGTTGGTCGAGTGCGCCCGGCGGAGGGCGTCGGTGAGCTCGCCGTACGCGGCGCCGACGTCTTCGCGGAAGGTCTCGCCGGCTGCGGTCAGTGACACGCGGCGGCTCGTGCGATGGAACAGCTGGACACCCAGCTTGTGCTCGAGACCGCGCAGGCTCTGGCTCACGCGCGACTGCGTCAGACCGAGCTGCTCCGCCGTCCGGCCGAAGTGCAGCTCGTCCGCGAGCGCGAGGAAGACGCGGATCTCGCGCAGCTCGACCAGGTCGACCATCGAGTAGCGAGAGTACTCGGTGTCGTGCCTCGATCCGCGGTTGATCGGATCGCCGCCAGCGCCGATCCTGGAGCGTCCGTGCGGTTGACACCAGGGAGGTGGGCAGTGACGAAGGTCTACGCCGAGATGACGATGTCGCTCGACGGGTTCATCACCGAGCCGAACGTGCCCGTCGGCAATGCTCTCGGCGACGATCCCGGGCGTCTGCACGACTGGATGTTCGACAGACGCACGGAGGCCGACGCCGCGGTCCGCGACGAGCTCTACGCCCGCTCCGGGGCGGTCGTCATCGGCCGGCGGATGTTCGACGTCGGAGTGGAGCCGTGGGGCGATCCGCCGCCGTTCGGGATGCCGGTCTTCGTGGTCACCCGCGAGCGACGCGATCCGATGCCCATGCAGGGGGGCACGACGTACACGTTCGTCACCGGGGGGATCGAGGCGGCCCTCGAGCAGGGGCGCGCCGCCGCCGGTGGGAAGGACGTCGGGATCTGGGGAGGCGGGCGCGTGATCAGCGGCGCGCTGAAGGCCGGCCTGCTCGACGAGCTCAACATCCACCTCGTCCCCCAGCTGCTCGGTGACGGCCGGCGCCTGTTCGTCGACGTCGACGATCGCGGGATCGAGCTCGAGCGGACGCGCACCATCGAGACGGCGAGCGCGACGCACCTGACCTTCAAGGTCACCTCGCGTGCCGCCGGCTGACCGCCGGCTCGCGCGATCGGCCGCTCGAACGCGAATCGACTCAGCAGGAGGTGCCGCCGGCCGGCGCGGCGAACAGCGCGACGGCCAGCGCACCGGCGAGCGCCTCGCCCGCCAGGACGGCGACGAGCGTGCCGCCGCGGCGGTCTCGTGCCACGAGGCGCGCCGCGTACCGCCAGGATCGCGCACGCTGCCGCCATCACGGCGCTCGCCGTCATGAGCAGGCCGGCCCACGAGCCCGAGGTCGATCCTGCCGGCGTGGCCAGCCCGTAGCCCACTCCGGACGCGAACCGGACGAGCATCGCGAGCGGGAGGATGACGATCGCGCCAACGTCCACCCGCTCACCGCCGCGCGCCCGGCCGAATGCGCTGTTCACCCTGCGCAGCCACCGATCGATGCCATCGACATCCACTGGCCGGCGCTTGAGACCGCGGCTGCCCGGCCTCGAGGATCGTCTCGATCGTTCCCGGCCGGCAGCCTGGCGCGGTCGACATCCTCTGATCGCTCCGGCTCAGCCTCCGCCGGCGCGGGCCTCTGCGCGCGACAGCAGGAGGACGCGCGCACGGTGCAGGTGCGGCATGAGGCCGTAGATCACGATCGGCACGGCGATCGTCGCGAGGACGAACGTCCGCGCGACCGGGGACATGGACGCGAGCCGGTCGCCGAGCGTGACGTTCAGGACCGTCAACGTCGGGAACACGCAGAGCCAGATCATCAACGCCAGCTGGTGCCGGCTCGGTGGCGGAGTCCGCCTGGGCGGGGTGTTGGTCATGGAGGGCCCTCCGGTCTCGTCGGTGGTCATGCCGCGGTGGCCGCGGCGGCTCGCTGGACGGCGGCGTCGACGTCGTCCGCGACGAGCTCGGTGTTGATCGCGATGGCCACGGCGGAGCCTTCGCCCGCTGCCGTGATCACCTGCGCGCGCGGGTTGGCGGCGTTGCCGGCCGCCCAGACGCCGGGCACGCTCGTGCGGCCGTCGGCGTCGGCGCGGACGAGCCCGCCGGCGAGCAGCTCGCAGCCGAGGGCCGCCGCGGGCCCGTCCGGGTGCGCGCGCAGCGCGGGGCGGATGAAGACCGCGTCGCGCGGCACGCTGCGACCATCGGCGAGCTGCACCGCGCGCAGGCGGTCGCCGGCGACGACGAGGCGCTCGACGGATCCGTCGACGACCGCGATGCCGCGGGCGCCGAGCGTCGCCCGCTCGGCGGGCGTGACGGCGGCCGTGTGCGTGAAGAGGATCACGTCGCCGGACCACTGGCGCAGGAGATGGGCGTGCTCGACGGACCCGGGACCCGTCCCGAGCACCCCGATCGGCCGGTCGCGCACCTCCCACCCGTGGCAGTAGGGGCAGTGCAGGAGGTCGCGTCCCCAGCGCTCGCGGGCGCCGGCGACGTCGGGCAGGTCGTCCGCCGCCCCCGTCGCGAGCAGCACCTGTCGTGCCTCGACGGTCCGGCCGCCGGCGAGCCGGAGCGCGAAGCCGGGCGTCGCCCCGACCACGCGGTCGCCGACGATCTCGACGCCGTAGCGCCGGACCTCGGCGCGCGCAGCCCGCAGCAGGCCGGCCGGGGACGTCCCGTCGCGCGACAGGAACCCCTGCATGCGCGCGGCGGGAGCGTTCCGCGGGGCGCCCGCGTCGACGACGACGACCCGGCGCCGCGCCCGGCCGAGCACGAGCGCGGCGCTCAGGCCGGCGGCCCCGCCTCCGATGATCGCCACGTCATAGGTCTCTGATGTCATGCGCTCCAGCGTGCACCCCAGGGACGTGGATCGCACGCTTCGTTGCCGTTTCCGGGAACCGCCGGTAGCGTCGGCCGCGATGGCGGACCCGCCGGCGATCCCGGATGTGCTGGCCGAGGTCGGGCCCCGCCTCCGGCGGCTGCGGGAGCGACGCGGCGTGACGCTGACGGCGCTGGCGGCGCAGACCGGGATCTCCAAGAGCACGCTGTCGCGGCTGGAGAGCGGGCAGCGCAAGCCCAGCCTCGAGCTGCTGCTCCCGCTGGCGCAGGTGCATCACCTACCGCTCGACGAGCTCGTCGGCGCGCCGCGGGTCGGCGACCCCCGTGTCCGGCTCAGGCCCCGGACCCGCAACGGCCGGCTCGTCTACCCCCTGACGCAGCAGTCCAGCGGCATGGCGGTGTGGAAGGTCGTCATCCCGCCCGAGCGCGAACGCAAGCTCCGGACCCACGCGGGCCACGAGTGGCTGTACGTCCTCTCGGGCGAGATGCGCCTCATCCTCGGCGAGCACGACCTCACGATGCGTCCCGGCGAGGTCGCCGAGTTCGACACCCGGCTGCCGCACTGGTTCGGCCCGGCCGGCGACGAGCCGGTCGAGATCCTCAGCGTCCACGGCAGCCACGGTCAGCGGATGCACGTCCGCGCGGCGCCGTGACGGCCCCTAACCGGAGGGGTCTTCGAGCGCGAACGCGATCGCGTCCTGGAAGCCGAGTCCTGCCCCCGCGCGGAAGGCTTCGTCCCAGGCGTCGACCCCGTGGCGTGCGCGGGCAGGCTCGATGAAGGTCGTCTCCAGCCTCGCATCGACCGCATCTCGGGGCACCCCGTAGCGGTGGGCGGCCGAAGCGCCGCAGAGCCGTGCGGCGCGGTCGAATGCGCGATGCTCCGCAGCCACCGCTGCGAGGCCGATGAGACCTTCGGACGCATAGGGCAGCGCGACGAGCTCGCGACACAGTCTGAGCTCTTCACGGAACGCCTCGCGAGCGGCGTCCATGTCGCCGGTCAACAGGGCGGTGAGCCCGACGTTCCCGCTCAGGAGCATCCACAGCTGAGGGCTGTTGAGCTCCCGCGTGAGCGGAATCGCACGGGCGACGTACTCGCGAGCGGCCCCGTCGCTGCCGTGGTGCAGCGCTGCGTAGGCGGCGGAGGCGAGGAGGTCCGCCAGCTGGTGGTCGTTGCCGACGTCCTCCAGCAGCGAGGCTGCGCGGTCGACGCGCTCGCGCTGCTCGGCCGCCCCGGCAGTCATTGCCTCTGCCAACGCGCCCATCGCGATGGTCCACGCATCGCCCGACGCGTCCGCCCAGGACCGCGCCTCTTCCGCGACCATCCTCGCGACCTCGAACCGGCCCGAGACGTTCTCGTCGCTCGATCGTATGCAGAGCACCTCCGAGAGGATCGCCGGCTCGCCGAGCCTGCGCGCGAGCGCCTCGGCCTCGGCGAGGCTCGCGGTGCAGTCGACGCTGCGCCCGAGCGGGAACAGCGCCATCCCCCTGACCAGGAGCACGCGGATGCGCAGCGCGAGATCGGCCTCGACGGCCGGCCTGCTCAGCGCGTGGTCGGTCCGGGCGACCGCGTCCGCATTGCGATCGCGCACCAGCCAGTACATCCCGACCGCCGCGCACAACTCGAGCTCGGCATGGTCCCGGTCCTGCCCGGAGACCCAGTCGAGCGCCGCGTGGACGTTGTCGATGTCGTCGTCGAGCCGGGCGAGATGCTCGTTGCGGCCCCTGCCCCACACCGCCTCGCGCGATCCGTGCTGCTGCGCGAGCGCCAGGTGGTGGTCGACGTGACGATCACGGATGGCGCGCTCGTCGGCGCTCGCGGCGAAGCGCTCGGCGGCGTAGCTGCGGATCGTGTCGAGCATCCGCAGCCGGGTGGGCGCGTGTGGCTGCCGGCGGGCCACCAGCAGGTTCTTCGCCACCATCCGGTCGAGCGTGTCGAGGTCAGCGCCGGTGATCGCTTCGGCCGCCGCGGTCGTCGCGCCGCCCGCGAACACCGCGAAGCGCGCGAAGCACTGCTTCTCGGGGTCGCTCAGGAGCTGATGGCTCCAATCGACCGTCGTGCGGAGCGTCCGCTGACGGGCGGGCGCGTCGCGAGCGCCTGCGCCGAGCACCCCGAGCGCGGCCTGCAGCCGCGTCGCGATCTCCCCTGGGGAGAGCAGCGCGCATCGCGCCGCCGCGAGCTCGATCGCGAGCGGCAGCCCGTCGAGCCGCGTGCAGATCTCTGCGACGGCGGCGGCGTTGCCGTCACCCAGCTGGAACCCCGGGTCGTGCGCTTGCGCACGCTCGCAGAACAGTGCGACGGCGTCCACGCCAGCCAGTCCGTCCGTGCCCTGGGACGGCTCGGGGCCGGGCAGCGCGAGCGGCGAGACGGGATACCTCCGTTCGGCCCGGACCGCCAACGGCTCGCGACTCGTCGCGAGCATGGTCACGGCCGGACAGGCTCCGAGCAGTCCCCCGATGAACGGCGCCGCGGCCAGCACGTGCTCGCAGTTGTCGACGACGAGCAGCACATGCTTGCCATCCAGGAACCGCGCGACCGCCTGTGCCGCCGACTCGCCTGGCAGCAGGGTCATCCCCAGCGCCTTGACGAACGCCGACGGAACATCGTCAGGACGCCGGAGCGCGTCGAGCGCCACGAACGCTGCGCCTTCGGCGAAGTCGGGCTCGACGGTGCGCGCCACCTCGAGCGCGAGCCGGGTCTTCCCCACCCCGCCCGGACCGGTGAGCGTGACCAGCCGCACGGACCCGCTCCGGAGCAGCGCGCCGACCTCGCCGACGTCACGCGCCCGCCCGATCGTGGGGTTGGCCGGGACCGGCAACGCATGGCGCGGGAGCTGCGGCGCTGCCGTCGGCGCACGCACGTCGACGCGATGCTCCAGGATGGCCTGCTGCAGATCCTGTAGGGCCGGGCCCGGCTCCAGGCCGAGGTCTTCCTCGAGCCGGCGGCGGCCCCGCGTGTAGACCTCCAGGGCCTCGGTCTGGCGCCCGCAGCGATACAGCGCCAGCATCAGCAGGCCGACCAGCCGCTCGCGCGACGGATGCTCGGCCGACAGCTGCTCGAGCTCGGCGACGACCAGCGCGTGCTCGCCCGCCGACAGACGCGCATCGATCCGTTCCTCGAGCGTGGCGACGCGCAGCTCCTCGAGCCGCGCGATCTCCGTCTGCAGGCACGACTCGTACCGCACATCGGCCAGTGCGGGCCCGCGCCAGAGCCCGAGCGCGTCGTCGAGCAGGCGCCGCGCCGCTGCCGCGTCGCCCCGCGCGCGTGCCGACCGCGCACGGTCGATGAGCGCCTCGAACTGCCGCGCGTCGATCGCCTCGGCCTCGATCGCCAGTCGATACCCCGACGGCACCGTCGCCACCTCGGACCCGGCCGCACCGAGTGAGCGCCGCAGACGCGACACGGTGACCTGCAGGCTGCGCATCGCCCCCGCAGGCGCGGCGCGCGGCCAGAGCACCTCAGCCGCAGACTCGGCCGACACGGGATGTGGCGCCTGCGCGGCCAGCAACGCCAGCAGCGCCCGCTGCTTGCCCGCGGGCACGCCGACGACCTGCCCGTTGATGCGCGGCTCGACGGAGCCCAGGATCGCGACCTGCAGCGCCATGGCCGCGGCCAACACTACGCCCGCTCACACCCGATGTGAACGCCGTGCAAGCGCGGTGCAAGCGGCACCGGCGACGGTCCCGGATGTCCACGCCACCCGCTCCCGCAAGGAGACCCGCCATGACCCTCGACATCTCCATCCATCTCGCCTCCCGCCTCGTCCGCGTCGTCGCCATCGCCGGCGTGTGCACGGCCGCCGGCACCGCTCCCGTCGCGATCGCCGACGACCCGGCCGGCCCGCAGGGCCACACGGTCGCCGGCGGGCCGGGCAGCCGCTACTTCGACATCGAGGCCAACAAGGCGGCCGGCATGCGCGCGCTCGGCCTCCGCATCGCCGAGGAACGGACCGAGTCGGGCACGCGCTACCGGGACCTCGAGGCGAACAAGGCCCGCAGCCAGCGCGTGCGTTGAACCGACTCGACGCTGCTCGCCGTCGGAGCTCGACCTAGGCCGAGGCGAGCCACTCCTCGTAGCTGGGGCCGGCGAGCTTCGCGCCCGGGTTGGGCAGCGCGGCGCCGTCCGCATAGGCAGCGGCGTCCGGGTCGCCGGGCTGCGCCAGCAGACCGCCGCGGCGCTCGCGGATCTCGAGCGAGTCGCCACGGCTCGCGAACAGCGTGGCGGCCGCATCGGCGAGGCGCTCCTCCCGCGGGCCGGCGATCTCGGTGATCGTGCCGTTCTGGATCTCCGGCTCCTCGGCGGCGTCGGCGAGGGCCTCGGCGACGACGCTGGCGGCCACGAGCTGCGTGCGCATCTCGGGCACGTTGGCGACGCCGTCCTGGATCGTCCACCCGACCAGCGGATCGACGAACTCGTGGAACTGGGCCGCGCGAACGATCCGGACCGGCAGCGGGCCTTCGAGCAGCGCCTGCTCCTGCGCCACCTTCGCCGCGTTGTAGCCGCCCTGGAACCGGTCGATGCCGATGATCGAGACGAGGACGATCCGCTGCGCCCCGGCGGCCGCGCCCACTCGCTGGAGGTTCCGTGCCGAAGCGGTGAAGAACTCCGTCGCCGTCTGCTGGTCGGGCGAGGGCCCCGTGGCCGTGTCGATGATGGTCTCGGCCCCGGCGAGCGCCTCGTCGAGCCCCTCGCCGGTGACCACGTCGACGCCCCGGGAGCGCGCGATCGGGATCACGGTGTGCCCGCGCCGCTCGAGGATCTCGACGAGGTGCGATCCGACCCGGCCGGTGGCTCCCGTGACGGCGATCGTCTGCGTCTTGGTCTGCATCGTTCGTCCTTTCCCGGCGCCGGTTGCCCGGCGCCGACATGGTGGTCTGTACCGGGTTGACCCGCGAGGGCGCGAAGATGTGACAGGACGGCTGCGAGATCACCCGGCGCAGCGGGCCACGGCCGGCGGCGCGGGCGGCGCGAGCCGGACGGCGGGCAGCCACGCCTCCCCGCTGCTCGTGCGCATGCGGTACCAGCGGTCGCTGCTGCGCCCGTCCTCGGCGGTGACCGTCGTCGCGCCGCTGACGTAGCAGTCGGCGACCAGCCGGTCGCCGTGACGGACGCGGCCGACGACGTTCGCGGGCGCGTAGGCGGCGAACGGATCGCCCGCGAGCCCGAGACGGCAGTCCTCGCTGTGCGAGTACCGGCATGCCACCTCGGCGTTGAAGACGGTCACCGGCGCCCCGCGCGCGTCGTCCGGCCCGTTCAGGATCGATGCGAGCGCCACGCCGACGGCGGCCGCCGCGGCTGCGCTCGCGGCGGCGAGCGCCGGCCAGCGACGCCGGCGCGTGCGCGCCCGTCCGGGCATGCGCGCGAGGATCGATGCCGCGGTGTGCGGCAGCCGTGCCACGTGGTCGGGCGCGAGGCAGTCCGCGACGATCGGGCGCCACTCCGGCGGCAGCTCGTCGGCCAGCCGCAGTGGCGCGCGCCCGTCGGCGTAGGCCTGCGCGGCGGCGCCGCGGGCGCGCGCGTCAGCGCCGGGGAACGGGTACAGGCCGCCCGTCAGCAGCTGATGGATCGTCACCCCGAGCGCCCAGACGTCGACGGTCGGGCGCACCGGGATCCCGCGCTCGGAGATCCGCTCGCTCCACCACTCGGGCGGCAGGAAGTCGGATGACCCCACGCGCGGCGCGTAGGCGTGCGTGCCCTCGAGCTCGCGCGCGAGCCCGAAGTCTGCGAGCCGCGCGGAGCCGTCGGCCATCAGCAGCACGTTGCTGGGCTTGAGGTCGCCGTGGACCCAGCCGCTCGCGTGGATGTGCGCGAGCGCCTCGCAGACCGCGGTGATCACGGGCACGGGATCGACGTCGCCGAGGGCATCCTGGAGGTTGCGCTCGCCGCGCTCCATCGCGATGACCACAGAGCCGTGGACCGCGGCCAGCGACGGATCCTCGACCACGAACGTCTCGAGGGTCCGCACGAGCCCGGGATGGTCGGCCCGCTCGTTGAACCGCGCTTCCTCGAGCTGCGCGTACTGGGACGGCGAGAGCAGGCCGCCGGCGATGAACTTCAGCGCCGCCTCGGTCCCGTCCTCGCCGCGCGCGGCGTAGACGCTGCCCCACGCACCCGAGGCGATGTGCTCGCGAACGCGCCATGCGCCGGCCCGGAAGCCGCGCGGGACGTCGACGACGGCCCCGTTCACGCTCCCCTCCGCGGCAGCAGGCGCCGGTGCTCGTCGCGCACGAGCCCGTACCGCAGCGCGATCGCGACGAGCGCCTCGCGCTTGCCGTCCAGCCGCCCGGGCTCGGGCGTCTTCACCCGCAGCTTCTCGATCGCCAGGTAGTCGATGTGGTGATTGACGGCCGCGCGGGTCAGCTCGACGCGTCCGCGCAGGCGCTCGACGATCTCGCCGGCCGTCGGCAGGGCGACCGTCGCGCTGTCACGCAGCCGCGGCTCGCACAGCGCGACGAGGATCAGGAAGTACCTGGCCGTCTCGTCGAGCGAGAACGCCGCGACCGTCCGCTCGCCGCCGGGCGACGCCCCGGGCTCGGCGTAGCCGTGCTGGGGCGCGAAGACGAGGAACTCTGCGGGGCGCTCGCGCGTCGGCAGCGAGACGCGGGCGAACTCGAACGGCACCGGCGCCGCGATCCGCCGCGGAGCGAGGGTGAGGTACTCGCCGCCGCCCTCCGGGTTGTCGACGACGTAGCTCGCCTCGGCGCTCAGGTTCGTGATCAGCCAGTAGTCCTCGGCGGCCGTGAGCTCCCCGGCGAGCCGTGACACGCCCTGGTCGGCGAGCCTGATGTCGACGTCGAGGTCCGGACCGCCGCGGCCGAAGCTGAGCGTCTGGCCGGGCTGGACGTGGATCACCTGGGACGGGGGCCCGCCGTCCGGGCACGGGACCTGCACGAGCACGGTCTCCATCAGCAGGTCTGAGCGGCTCGGGGCGCGAGATATTCCACGACCGGACCCTGAGAGCTCTCCGGTTCACAGGTGGACGGCCTCGCCCGAGACTCGGCGGCATCAACCGACCAGGAAGGAGCTCCCGATGTCCCGGGTCTCATCCATCGTCAAGGCAACGGCCGTCGTGCTCGCGCTCTCGTTCGCCGGCGCCGCCTCCGCGCACGCCGCGTCGACGGCGCAGGACGCCGCGTCCGAACGGCAGGTCCGCGCCAACCTCGCGGCCAACCCCGGCAGCGTCCGCGTCGGGCCGAGTCAGATCCAGCTCGAACCGGGCGTGACCATGACGCTGCCCGATCGCGGCTCCGCGAGGGCAGCGCAGGGTCCCGTCCACGGGTGCAATCTCTACGAGTTCTGCCTCTACGAGGACGTGAACTTCCGCGAGGCGCGCTTCGACATGACCGCGTGCAGGATCCATCGCCTGACCTCCTACGCGTTCATCGACAAGTTCGGCCGGCGGGACACGTGGGACAACGAGGCCTCGTCCTGGGTCAACCACCAGAGCGGCGGCGCGATCGCGACCCTGTACGCGCTGAACAACGGCAAGGGCACGTGGTTCCGGTCGTCGGGCCTCAAGGACAACCGCGTCGGGCCCAGGTGGAACGACAACGTCGAGAGCGTCAAGCCCTGCTGAGCAGTGCTGCGACGTGCTCCGGGGCGCCCTGGGCGCCCCGGAGGGGTCGCGTCAACCGCCGTTGTGCGCGCCGGCGAGCGCGTGCCCGCCGATGCCGACCTTCCCGACGGCGTCGGTGTACATCGCCATCTCGCGGCCGACGCCCTCGCCGGTGACGGCGGGCACGACGCCGAAGTTGTCGACGATCAGACCCGCGTCGATGCACGCGCGGCGGAACTCCTCGTCGTCCGTCAGCGCCGAGCATTGCTCCCGGCTGCCGTGGACCATGAAGAACCCGCCGAGGTCACCGCCGTGCGGGTCGAGCAGCGACGCGTCCATCGACTCGATCCGGCCATCGGACTGCATGCGCCCGAACATCTCCACGAACGCGCCGAACACCTCGACGGCGCGCTCCTCACGACCACGTACAGGCGCACCGAACCCCACGAACAAGGCTCGATCAGTCATCACGACTCCTTCCTGTCGCTCGACGTACCGAACCTCTCAGAACTCCTCGGACCGCGCAAGCTGCCTGACGTACGCGGCCATGATGGGACTGAGGAACGAAGGGTATGCGAGGTGATCGCCGCCGACTTCCAGGGCCACGGCCGCACCAACGGGTACAAGGAACACGCATGACGCCAGGGGCGCTCGACCGCTCCGCTCACGAGCTGCGCCGGCGTGGCCTCCGACGTCAGGCGGTCTCCCGGAGCACTCTTCGGGGCGAGCGTGGGCCGACGTCGTCGGGTTCAGCAGCGACGCCCGTGCAGGACCCGATGGACTACGTTGGGAGGGATGCGTCTGGGTCTCGTCACGTTCGGCGTCGCGCTGGCCGGTCTGCTCGTCTCCACCTCCTCTGAGGCATCGGCCGCCGCAGCAGGTCTGGCGGTCGCAGCCCTGCTCACGGTCCTCGGCTTTCGCGAGGGCAGCTGGCGCGCGTTGCGGTGGGCCTGCGTCGTGCCGGCTGCCGCGGTCGTCGCCGGCGTCATCACGTTCACGCCCATGTCTCTCCAGACCGAGCCGGAGGCGAATCTGTCCGGCTTTGTCGTGCTGTCCTACCTACCGCTCTACGCGCTGCTCGTCGGGCTCGGCGTCGCGACCCGACGACTGAGGCTCGGCCCGCGGCGCATTCGGCCCTGACCCGCTCGGCACACGCACTCCGGTACGGACGTCTTGCTCAAGGGGGCTGTTCGGCGGGGGTGAAGGAGCGTACGGTCGGCCGATGGGACGATGCCGGCTGTGCAGCTACCTTGCCGTGTCATCGCTGGTGCTGCCCGCATGTGGCGGCGGTGCCGATCGTGATCGCCCTCCCCAGCCGTCGGGACCGCGCCTGACAGCCGCTGTGGCGCGCGCGCTCGACGCCGAGTTGCGCGAGAAGGTCGAGGACACCGGCGTGCCCGGTGCGTCGGCTGCGGTCGTGTTCCCCGACGGTCGGGTATGGAGCGGAGCGGCGGGCGTGGCCGTGCTGGAGCCGGCGCGGGCGATGACGTCGAGGACGTCGTTGCCGTTCGCGAGCATCACCAAGGTGGCGGTCGCCGCGGTCGCGCTGCGGCTGGTCGAGCAGGGCCGGCTGCGTCTCGGCGATCCGATCGTCCGGTGGTACCCGGCCTGGCCCGGCGATCGCCGGGCGACCGTCCGGGACCTGCTCGGTCACACCGCCGGGATCGGCAACCCTCCGGACGCGTACTTCGGACGCTTCGCGCCCGGGGACGCGCCGACGCCTCGCCAGTACATCGCAGCGACACCGAAGCCAGGCGGGCGGACCACGGCGGCCGAGTACTCCAACAGCGGCTTCATGATCGCCGGCATGGTGCTCGAGCACGCCGGGGGCGAGAAGATCGCCACGCAGATGCGGCGCGAGATCTTCGGCGCGAAGGGCGGCGCCGGGCTGGCCTTTCAACCGGACGAGCGCCCGCACGCCCCGCTGGCTCACTCGTACTGGTATCCGAAGAGCCTGCTCGACCCGGCCGACGCCAGCGACGGCAGCGGACTCGTCCCCTCCCGCGCAGAGGCGACGATGTCATCGACGGCGGGCGCGCTCGCCGGCGATGTCCCGTCGCTGGCACGCTGGGCGCACGAGCTCTTCGACGGAGCCGTCTTGAGCGCAGACTCGCTCCACGACATGGCGAGCTTCCACGACGGGAACTACCGGGAGGGCTATGGGCTCGGGCTGGCGCGCTCGGTCGACCGCGACGACGAGCTCTGGGGACACGGGGGCGATGGGCTCGGCAACGCCACCGAGCTCTGGCACCTCCCGCACAAGAACGTGACCGTCGCGGTCGCGTGGAACGACGATCTGATCGGCAACGAGGACGGGTTCTTCCCCGGCCTGCTGCACGCCGCGATCGGATCGCCCTGAGCAGGAGGCAGCCATGAGCGCCGTCACGGACCGATTGAAGCGCATCAAGGACCGCGTGCTGCGGCCCGGCAGCGCCGACGACCGCGAGGCCAAGCTCCAGCGAGCGCGCAAGAAGGCCGCGGCCGAGGCGCAGCGCAGAGAGCACCAGCGCGAGGACATGCACGGCAAGATCCACCGCAAGTAGGCGGCGCGGACCTTCGCCTAGCGCAGGGTCTGAACCCGCCGCACAGTGACGTCCGCGCGCAGCGGACGCACGAGGGTCGCCCGCGTCGTGAGTCGGATCGCCCCCCGCCCGACCGAGCGTGGCGGCACCGGGCAGTCGGTCGTCTCGGCACACCAGTCGAACGTGCCGCCGTCGACGTGATCGACCCGCCAGGCAGACGGCCCGCCGGCGGGGTCCGTCGACGTGAGCATGTTCCCTGCCGCCGTCGCGACGCACAGCTGCGCCGAGGGACAGGCGATCGACTCGATCTCCGTCCCCGACGGCGTCAGCGCCTCCGGTGGCTCCCACCAGAACGGCCCGCGTTCGGCCGCCGGCGCGACGGCGACCCGCGACCCCAGGATCGACAGGGTCGCAAGTGCGCACGCGACGACGCGGAGCAGCATGGCGGTGGGAACGCCGCGCGGCCCGCGAAGGTGCGCCGATTCCGCAACGGCGGCCGCGTTCGGCACGGCTCTGGGTCTGAGCGGCGACGTCAGCGCCGTGGCAGCCGCAGCGTCATCGTGCGGGGGAACTGCTCGCTGTCGGCCACGTACGTCACGCGGAGCGCGCGCGCCCGGTGCAGGACGCGGCGGGCGCGCGGGGTCACCGGCACGCGCATCGTCGTGCGCTCGTCCACGAGCCGCAGCGCGGCGCGTCCGAGCACGCGCGCGCCGGCGCGCAGCACGACCCGCACGCGGCAGCGCTGGGATGGGTCGCAGAAGCCGGGCAGCCCGACCGTCACGGCGCTGCGGCCGATCCGGAGCCGGGTCGAGACCGGGGCATCGGTGCTGCCGAGCGCCGTGCGCTCGCAGTCGGCGGGGATCGGCGTGTGCTCGTCCAGGTTCAGCATCGCGTCCCGGCCGCGGCCGCAGCGGGCGCGCAGGCGGACGGACGGCAGGTCCGAGCCCTCCAGCGAGTCGTCGCCGGCGCCGCCGTCGGCCCACGCGGCGCCGCTGGAGAACTCCAGCCGGTCCCGGCCGGGCCCGCCCAGCAGCGTCCCGCCGGCCGACGGGTTGTAGAGACGGTCGCTCCCCGCGCCGCCCTCGAGGCGGTCGGCCGCGCCGGCCGCCTCGTAGTCCTCCACGATCTCGTCCGCTCCGCGCCCGCCGATGACCCGGTCCGCCCCTGGGCCGCCGTTGAGGAAGTCGCCGCCGGCGCCGCCGTCGAGCAGGTCCCGTCCGGATCCGCCGGAGAGCCCGTTGGACGCGGGCGTGCCGCGCAGCACGTCGTCGCCCTGCCCGCCGACCGCGCCCTCGACGTTGCGGACGTCGTCGGGCTCCGCCACCGTGCCCGCGGGCCCGGGGCGGCCGAGATCGACGGTCACCGGCTCCGTCGCCTCGACGAACCCGACCGTGTCGTATCCGCCGCCGCCGTCGATGCGGTCGCTGCCCGTACCGCCCGCCATGGTCTCGCGGCCGGGCCCGCCCTGCAGGACGTCCGCTCCCGGCCCGCCGTCGAACAGGGCGGACTCGCCGCCGTCGCCGCCCTGCAGGACGTCGGCTCCCGGGCCGCCGGCGAGCACGGCGTAGCCGCCGGAGTACCGCAGCACGTCGTCCCCGTCTCCGCCCGTCGCCGATCCCGCCCCGATGGCCACCCGGTCCGAGCCCGGGCCGGCGTCGACCCGCACGCTCCACGGGCCCTCGTCGCCCACGTCGAGGACGTCGTCGCCGTCCCCGAGCGTCGCCGCGACCAGCTCGCCCGTGCCGCCCTGCGACACGGTCGCGCCGGCGGGCGCCGCGCAGCGCACGGTGGCGGGCGCCACCGCCTCGCACCCCGCGCCCGCGACGAGCGCGGCGCCGGCGTCGGTGATGGTGAGCACGCGGCCGTCGGGCGACAGCGCGAGCACGGCGCGGTTCGCCTCGCCCGCCGCGGCCGCGTAGGCGTACCCGGCGCGCAGCTGGGTCGTGTCCGGTGCCTTGTGCCCTGGCACGACCTCCGTACGCGTGGTCACGCTGGCCGTCGCGCCCATGGCAGCGGGCGGCGCGAGGAGGGCGGCGAGCGCCGCGAGGAGGCATCCACGTCCGAGCATCGAGCGAGGCTCCACGAACCCGTGCGTATTCGCAAGCGGCAGGCGTCGCCGAAGGTCTCGTCCAGCGGGCGTAGACTCGGCGCATGCGTCGCGGCGCCATCATCGGCGCGGTAGTCGCCGTCCTGGTCTTGAGCGGGTGCGGTGAGCGCTCCCCGAGCGACCAGGCCGGCGCCGAGCCGGCCGCGACGGCGACGAACGATGTCGACCGCGAGTACTACCGCGCGATGGACAAGCTCGCGGTGCGCCTGGACGGAGCGGTCTCGCGAGCCATCCAGGGCGACGCGAACGCACTGGCGCCCATCAACCACGTGGTACGCCAGATCCGGACCCGGCTCGAGGACCACGGCGAGGCATCGCCCGCGGGCCAGCTGCTCCTGACCACCGCCGCTTCGGCACGCGACTACGCGAGGCGTGCGGACCGGCAGAGCCTCGAGCTGATCCTGCGCGTCCCCCTCGTCGAGGCGCGCGACGCACTCGCGAGCGAAGCCACTCCATGAGCCGCGCCGGCCTCTAGCCCGCCGCGCGACGGCGCGTCAGCGCAGCGGCGCGGCGGCGAGCTCGGCCATCCCCGCCTCGAAGTCCTCCTCGGCGCGGAAGCCGAGCCGCTCGGCCGCGAGCGCCGGCGAGGCGACCACGTGACGCACGTCGCCCGCGCGCCACTCCCCGGTGACGCGTGGCTCCGCATCCGGCGGCGCGTCGCACGCCCGCGCCAGTGCGCGCGCCAGCTCGAGCACGGTGCGCGGCGCCCCGCTCGCGACGTTGAACGCGCCGGCGATCGGCTCCGGCGCGGTGAGCGCGCGCACGTTCGCCCGTGCCACGTCGCGGACGTGGACGAAGTCGCGCCGCTGGCCGCCGTCCTCGAACACGAGCGGCGCCCGCCCGGCGGCGTAGGCGGAGCGGAAGGTGCTCGCCACGCCGGCGTAGGGCGTGTCGCGCGGCATCCGCGGGCCGTAGACGTTGTGGTAGCGCAGCGCCGTGAGCGGTACGCCGGTCGCGCGCGCGAAGACCTCGCACAGATGCTCCTGCGCGACCTTGGTGGCGGCGTAGACGCTGCGCGGCGCGAGCGGCGCGTGCTCCGGGACGGTCCGCGACTCGAGCGGGCGGCTGCAGCGCGGGCACGACGGCTCGAAGCGTCCGGCGTCCAGGTCGGCGGGCGCGCGGTCGCCCGGCGCCACGACGCCGTGCTCGGCGCACGCGTAGCGGCCCTCTCCGTACACGACCATGCTCGACGCGAGCACCAGCCGCCCGCCGAAGCCGCGCGCGGCGAGCGCGCGCAGCAGCTGCCCGGTGGCAAGGTCGTTGTGGCCGACGTAGTCGGGCAGGTCGCCCAGGTCGACGCCGAGCCCCACCATCGCCGCCTGATGGCAGACATGCCCGACGCCGTCGACGGCGCGCGCCGCGACGCCGGGATCGCGCAGATCGCCCTCCATCCACTCCGCCCTGGGGTCGAGGTAGTCAGGGCGGCGGCGGTGCGCGGCGGGCAGCAGCGCGTCGAGCACGCGCACCGGATGCCCGGCCGCCAGCAGCGCATCGACGACGTGCGAGCCGATGAAGCCGGCGCCGCCGGTGACGAGGATGGTCGCATTCATGGCCCCGCGCAGCCTACGAGCAGGCGCGTGTAAGCCGCGCGTAGCTTCTCCCGCGTAGGAACAAGGACATGCACGATGTCGTCCTACCGGTCCTGGATGAGCGCGACGCGCTCGGATGGGTGCTCGATCGGATGCCGCCCGGCTACGCGCCGATCGTCGTCGACAACGGCTCCAGCGACGGCTCCGGGGCGCTGGCGGCGCGGCTCGGGGCGCACGTCGTGCCGGCGCCGCAGCGCGGCTTCGGCGCGGCCTGCTGGGCAGGGCTGACGGCGGCGCGGGCCGAGGTGGTCTGCTTCATGGACTGCGACGCGTCGTTCGACCCGCGCGAGCTGCCGCGCGTCGCCGACCCCGTCGCCCGCGGCGCCGCCGACCTGGTGCTCGGCGCGCGCGCGCCGGCGCCGGGCGCGTGGCCCGCGCACGCGCGCGCCGCCAACGCCGCGCTCGCGTGGGAGCTGCGCCGCCGCACGGGCGTGCCGCTGCGCGACCTCGGGCCGATGCGCGCCGCACGGCGCGAGTCCCTGCTCGCGCTCGGGATCGCGGACCGCCGCTTCGGCTGGCCGCTCGAGATGGTGCTGCGGGCGGCGGCCGCCGGCTGGCGGATCGACGAGGTGCGCGTGACCTACCACCCGCGCGCCGGGCGCTCGAAGGTGACCGGCACGCTGCGCGGGACGGCGCGCGCGGTGCGCGACATGGCCGGGGTGCTCGGGTGAGCGTCGCGCTGCTGGTGATCGCCAAGGCGCCGGTCCCCGGGCGCGTGAAGACGCGGCTGTGCCCGCCCTGCACGCACGCCCAGGCGGCGACGCTCGCGCGCGCGGCGCTCGAGGACACGCTCGCCGCCTGTGACGCGGCCGCCGCCGGCGGGCGCCGCGTGCTCGTGCTCGACGGCCGCCCGGGCGCGTGGCTCCCGGCGGGCTGGGACGTCGTCGCGCAGCGCGGCGACGGGCTTGCCGCGCGGCTCGCCGCCGCGTTCGCGGACGCCGGCGGGCCGGCGTTCCTGATCGGGATGGACACCCCGCAGGCCACGCCGGCCCAGCTCGCGGCAGGGCTGCGCGCGGTCGCCGGCGCCGACGCCGCGTTCGGCCCGGCGATCGATGGCGGGTACTGGTCGATCGGCTTGCGCGAGCCCGATCCGGCCGTGTTCGCCGGGATCCCGATGAGCCGCGCCCACACGGGCGCCGCGCAGCGCGCGCGGCTCGCGGCGCTCGGCCTGCGCACCGTCGACCTGCCGCCGCTGCGCGACGTCGACGACATCGCCGCGGCGCGCGCGGCCGCCGCTGCGGCCCCGGCCGGCCGCTTCGCCGCCGCGCTCGCGGCGCTCGCGCCGGCCGAGGCGGCGGCATGAGCGCCGGCCGCCTCCGCCCCGGCGCCGCCGGGGCGCCCGGCCGGCGGCTCGAACCGGCCGAGCTGCTCTACGGGCGGCTGCTCGCCACGGTCGCCGCCGGCGAGCCCGGCGAGGCGCACATCCGCATGACCGACGGGCGCACGCGGAAGCTGCCGCTCGACCAGTGGCTCGGGCCGGTCGACGCCGCCGACCGCGCGGTGCTCGCCCACGCCGTCGCCCCGGTGCTCGACATCGGCTGCGGGCCCGGGCGGCACGTCGCGGCGCTCGCCGCGGCCGGACGCGCCGCGCTGGGCCTGGACCTCTCGCCGGTCGCGGTGCGGCTCGCGCGCGCCCGCGGCGCCGAGGCGATCCTGCGCTCCGTGTTCGCCGATGTCCCGCGCGCCGGCACGTGGGGCGCCGCCCTGCTGCTCGACGGCAACATCGGCATCGGCGGAGCGCCGGTGGCGCTGCTCGGGCGCGCCCGCGCGCTCGTGGCGCCGGGCGGCGTGGTGCTCGTCGAGACGGGGCCGCCGGACGTGCCGACGCGCCGCGTCCGCGTGCGCCTGGAGGCGGGCGGCGCCGTCAGCCCGTGGTTCGGCTGGGCGACGGTCGGCGCGGACGGCGTCGCGCCGCTCGCCCGCGCCGCCGGGCTCGTGCCGGCCGCGCCGTTCCGGGCGGGCGCGCGCTGGTTCGCGCGCCTGGAGCGCCCGCGGTGAGCCCGCCCCCGGGGCCGTTCCGGCCCACGTTCTGGCGGTCGCCGCTGCGCGGGCCGTGGCTGACCGCCGCGCTCGGCTCGTTGCTGCTCGTGCTCGTCGGGGCGGTCGCGCTGACCGGGTTCCTCTCCCACCTGGCCTACCAGCCCGACCTCGGGCGCAACGCGCTCGTGGAGCCCGACCTGCCGTACACGACGTTCTTCGACTGGCCGACCGGCCCCTCGTGGCTGTACGCGCTCACCCAGGGCGTGCACGTCAACGGCGGGCTGGCCGCCGTCCCGGTGCTGCTCGCGAAGCTGTGGTCGGTGATCCCGCGGCTGTTCGTCTGGCCGCCGGCGCGCACGCCGGCGCAGGCGATCGAGCGCGCGTCGATCGCGCTGCTGGTCGCGAGCACGATCTTCCTGTTCGCGACCGGGATCGCGAACATCCAGTACTGGTACGTCTTCGGGTTCGGCTTCGTCAAGGCGCACTACTACGCCGCCGTCGTGTTCGTCGCGGCGCTCGGGATCCACCTCGTGGTCAAGCTGCCGGTGGCGTTGCGGGCGTTCCGCTCACGCGGCGTCATCGCGCCGCTGCGCGCCGACCTCGCGGCGACCCGCCCCGAGCCGGACGGCGACCTCGTGGCGATCGCGCCCGATCCCCCGACGATCAGCCGGCGCGGGCTGCTGGCGGCCGTCGGCGCCGGCTCGGCCGCGCTGCTCGTCGCCGGCGCCGGCGAGTCCGTCGGGGGGCCGTTGCGCAGCGTCGCGTTCCTCGCGCCGCGGCGGGAGGGCGGGTTCCCGGTCAACAAGACCGCCGACGGAGCGCACGTCACGGCGGCCATGGTCGGCGCGGGCTACCGGCTCGTGCTGCGCGGCGGAGGGGCGGAGGTCGCGTTGTCGCTCGACGAGCTGCGCGCGCTGCCGCAGGCGACGCACACGCTCACGCTCGGCTGCGTCGAGGGCTGGTCGACGCGCCAGACGTGGACGGGCGTCCCGCTCGCCGAGCTGGCGCGCCGCGCCGGGGTCCCCGACCCCGACGAGCTGCTGGTCGGCTCGCTGCAGCCGCGCGGGACGCTGCGCCAGGTGACGCTCGCGTCGGGGCAGGTGACGGACTCGCGCTCGCTGCTCGCGCTGCGCGTCGGCGGCGAGGACCTCCCGCTCGACCACGGCTACCCGTCGCGCATCATCGTCCCCGGCCTGCCGGGCGTGCACAACACCAAATGGGTCGGGAGCCTCGAGTTCCGCGCATGAGGGCGCGCTACGGCGCATCGCCGCTGCACCTGCTCGCGCACCTGGCGGCGCTGGCGCTCGCCGCCTGGGCGCTCGCGCATGCGCTGCGGCTCGGCGGCGCCGACCGGATCGCGCTCTGGCTGGTCGCCGCGGTCGTGCTGCACGACGCGCTGCTGTGGCCGCTCTACACGACGCTCGACCGGCTGGCGCGGCGCGGTCGCCCGGCGGCGTGGGCGAACTACGTGCGCGTCCCGGTCGGCGTGTCGGCGCTGCTGGCGCTCGTGTTCTTCCCCGTCGTCTGCGGGCGCGGCGAGCGCGCGTACATGCGCGTGAGCGGCACGACGTGGGAGGGCTACGCCGAGCGCTGGCTGCTCGTCAGCGCCGGGATGTTCGTGGCGGCGGCCGCCCTCTACCTCGTCCGCACGCGCTCGGGATCGAGCAGCTGAAGCACGCCATCCGCCTTGCCCGCGACGAACACGCGGCCGGTCGCCGGGTCGACGGCCAGCGTGTCCGGCTGGCGCGGGGTGGCATAGCGGCGGATGAGCGAGGGGCGCGGGCCGAGCCGCAGCTCCGCGAGCTGGTTGCGCGCGGTCTGGGTCACGAACAGACGGCCGCGGCGGGCGTCCACGGCGATGCCGTACGGCGAGCCGGGCAGCTGGAAGCGCCGGATCACCTCCAACGCCGGGCGCAGGCGGTACACGAGCAGCGCGCCGCCCGCGGTGTCGGTGACGTACAGGTGGTTGCCGCCGTCCCAGGCGGCCTGCGTCGGCCCGACGCCGGCCGGGGCCCGTGCGATCCGCTTGCCCGAGGCGACGTCGAAGACCTCCACGACGCGCTCGCGCAGGGAGACCACGGCGACCCGGCGGCCCCCGTCGAGCGGCGTGACGCCGCCGGGCTGCAGCGCCGTCCGCAGCCGGGCGACGCGCCGCCCCCGCCGCAGCACCTCGAGCGTGCCGGCGCGCGCGTCGGCGACGAACACCCGGCCGCCGGCCGCCGCGACGTCATGGGGCTCGCCCCCACGCCGGAGCGCGAGCCGGGTCGGCGCGGCCGGCAGCGGCACACGCCGTCGCACGGTCCCGGTCGCGCCGTCGACCAGCGCGACCACGTCCGGGCCGCGCAACCCCACCGCCACCAGGCCGGTCGCAGGGTCCACGACGACGCCGTCGGGCATGGCGCCGACCGGGACGACACGGCCGTCGGGCGGCCCGGCCGGCGGCGACGAGGCGGGCTCGGCCCCGGGCGGGAGCTCGTCGCGCGCAGCCGAGCCACAGCCGGCCAGCAGCGCGAGCATCAGCACGACGGCGGCACGCGGCGCCATGCGGCGAGGATCGCAGGCGGTCATGACCGCGCGATGACGGCCGCATGAGCGCGCGGCAGCGGATCCTGCCCGCGGCGGCCTTCGCCGTGATGGCGCTCACCGTGGCCGCCGGGCTCTGGCTCGATCGGCACCAGGGGCACGAGCTCGGCCTGACCTTCCCGCCGCTCGTCGGCAAGTGGGAGCCGGCCGCGACGGCGTGGGCGCTCGTGGCTGCGGCCCTGCTCGCGCTCGCCGTGTGGGGAGCGCCGCGGCTGCTCTCCCCCTCCGTCCCGCCGCTCGCGTTCGCCGCCGCCGCCTTCGCGCTCACCCTGGCGCTGCGACTCGCGCTCGCCGCCGCCAGCCGGGGCAGCGGCGACTGGTCGCACGTGTTCGACGCGGGCGGGTTCGAGGGCGCCAACGAGTACCCGGCGGCGCTCCCCGCGCTGCGCTACGGGCCGGGCTTCCTCGTCGACCGCTTCGCCGAGCTCGTCCCGGCGCTCCCGGTGCACGCGGCCGGCCACCCGCCGGGGCTGCTGCTCGTGATGGACGCGTTCGCCGTCTCGACGCCCGGCCGGCTCGCCGCGCTGTGCATCGCCGGCGGCGCGCTCGCGGCGCCGCTCGCCTACGCGGTCGGCCGCGGCGTGCTCGACGAGCGGCGGGCGCGGATCGCAGGGTTGCTGGCCGCCATGGCGCCGGCCATGCTGCTGTTCGGCGCGACGTCCGCCGACGCGCTGTTCGCGACGCTCGGCCTGCTGGCCGCCTGGCCGCTGGCGTCGCCGCGACCGGCCGCGCGGGCGACCGGCGCGGTGGTGCTCGCCGTCGCGTCGCTGTTCGCCTGGTCGCTGCTCGCGATCGGCGCATGGGCCGCGCTGCTGGCATGGCGCCGTGAGGGGGTCAGGGCGATGCTCGCGCTCGGCCTGCTGTGCGGGGCGGTCCTGCTCGCCGTGCACGCGGCGTTCGCGGCGCTGACGGGGTTCGACCCGATCGGCACGCTGCAGGCGACGGAGCAGGTCTACCGCCGCGGCATCGCGAGCGAGCGGCCGTACTGGTTCTGGCTCGCCGGCTCCCCGACCGCGTTCCTGCTCATGCTCGGTCCGCCGGTCACGTGGCTCGGCCTGCGTGCGCTCGCCGCCCGCGACGACGCCGCGGTCGCGATCTTCACCGTCCTGGCGATCGCGGCCGTGGCGGGCTTCACCAAGGCCGAGGTGGAGCGCATCTGGCTGCCCTTCGCCCCCCTGGTCTGCCTCGCCGCCGCAAGCGTGCTGCACGAGCGCCGCCTGCGGCTCGTGCTCGGCGCGCTCGCGCTCCACGCGCTGGCCTGGGAGCTGCTGTGGAACACGATCTGGTGAGCCCGCCGGCGCAGGGCGGCCGCCGCAAAGGCGGCCGCCCCGCGAGGCTACGCGGTGACGGGTGCCGCGCCCGGCGCGACGTCCTGGCTCGGCGGCTCGTGGCTGCCCATGTCGAGGCGGAACGGCGGATACGTGTCGGTCATCAGGAACGCGTAGGCGACGACGCGGAACACCCAGCGGTTCATGCCGAGCACGAGGTCGTAGATGCCGCGCGGGTAGTGGCCGCGGACGAGCAGGACGATCGCGGCGATGCAGACGAGCAGGCCGATCAGGCCGCCGCTGGACGCCCACGCGTCGCCGTCGTTCGCCGCGTTCCACCCGGTGTAGGCGCCGCCCGCGAAGACGGCGACGACGAGGTAATGGGGCAGCGCGAGCAGCCACCACTTCACGATCACGAGCCCGCGCGAGAGCGACTGCGGGTAGGCGACCGACAGGCGCGCCGGGTAGTCGGGGACGTCGGCGAGCGTGAACGGCGGATAGCGGTCCGTGCCGAGCGCGCTGTAGGAGTAGAAGCCGACGCGCCACGACCAGCGCAGCACACCGACGTTGAAGTCGAAGATCCTGCGCGGGTACCGGCCGGTGATCAGGATCGAGACGAACGAGACGGCGGACGTGACGAGGAACGCCAGCCACAGGAGGACGAGCACGATCACGTGCGGGACGATGAGGAGCCACTTGACGAGCCACAGCCCGCGGTTGAGCTGTGATGCGAGCGTTCCCTCCAACTGCAGCGGATAGGTCGATGCGGGTTCCATTGTGCGCCTTTCGCCGGGTTTGCCTTACACCGTAAGCTTACGGCGTAAGCTACAGTCCCGGATAGGGCGGGCAGCCACACACCCGCCGGGAGCAGACCGAACAGGTGGAGGAATGGCACAGCAGGTGAAGTCCCGCCGCAGGCGGCGAGAACCACTCGATCGGGAGCGGGTGCTGCATGCCGCGCTGAGCCTCGCCGACACCGGCGGCCACGAGGCGCTCAGCATGCGCAACCTCGGCAAGGCGCTCGGGGTGGAGGCGATGTCGCTCTACAAGCACGTCGCCAACAAGGAGGACATCCTCGACGGCCTCGTCGACATCGTGTTCAGCGAGATCGCGGTCCCGACGCCGGGCGAGCCCGACTGGAAGGGCGCCATGCGGCGGCGGGCGATCTCGGTCCGCGAAGCGCTCAACCGCCACCGCTGGGCGGTCGGCCTGATGGAGGGCCGGATGCGCCCCGGGCCGGCGAGCCTCCGGCATCACGACGCGGTCATGGGCTGCCTGCGCGAGGCCGGCTTCCCGTTCCGGGCGGCCGTGCACGCGTTGTCCGTCATGGACGCCTACATCTACGGGTTCGCCCTCCAGGAGAAGCACCTGCCGTTCGAGACGCCCGACCAGGTCGCCGAGGTCATGGAGATCCAGCGCCGGCACGTCCCCTCGATGGACGACTACCCGTACCTCGTCGAGGTCGCCACGGAGATGGCCCAGGCCGGATACGACTACGCGACCGAGTTCGCGTTCGGGCTCGACCTCATCCTCGATGCGCTCGAGCGCGCGCGATGATGTCGGCATGGAGCCGATCGTCGCGCTGTTCGGGCCGCCGGGCAGCGGCAAGGGGACCCAGGCGGCGCGACTGCAGGAGGAGCGCGGCTTCGCGCCGCTCTCGACCGGCGACCTGCTCCGCGCGGCGCGCGCGGCCGGCAGCGACCTCGGGCGGCGGGCCGCGGCGTACATGGACCGCGGCGAGCTCGTCCCCGACGAGCTCGTGGTCGCCGCCATGCGCGACGCGATCGCGGGGCTCGAGGGGGAGCCGATCCTCCTCGACGGCTTCCCGCGCACCGTCGCGCAGGCCGGGGCGCTGGCCACCGCGCTCGAGGCGCGCGGCCGGTCGCTGACGGCCGCCCTGCTGATCGACGTGCCCGACGACGAGGTGATCCGGCGGATCGGCGAGCGCCGCCAGGGTCGCTCGGACGACGACCCCGCGACGGTGCGCGAGCGCCTGCGGGTCTACCACGGCGTCACGGAGCCGCTGATCGAGCACTACCGCGAGCGCGGCCTGCTGCGGCGCGTCGACGGCGCGCAGGACGCGGACGCGGTCGCGCGGGCCGTCCGCGCCGCGCTCGCCTGAGCGCGTTCAGGGGCTGTGCTCGGCGATCCGGGCGCGCAGGTCGGCGGCCTGCTCGCGCACGGCACGGAACCGCGGGTGGTCGCCGTTGCTGCAGCCGTGGCCCATGGCGAACGCGTACTCCCAGGAGGCGAGCAGCGCCTTGTACTCCGCCCGCAGCGCTTCGAGGTCAGACATCGCGGAATCCCTTCCGTCGGTGGCCGTCAGTGGTCCGTCGATGACAGCGCGCGGGCGAGCGCGCGTCAATGGACCATCGGGGAGAGCTTGACAAAGCTTTGATCCATAGCTTCAATGTATGGAACACAGCTTCGTCCCCTCCCCAAGGAGTCCCTCGTGCCATCGATCCGATCGCGGTCCGGACTGACCGCGGCCCTGCTCGCGCTCCTCGCCGCGGCGACCCCCGCCGTCGCGGACGCCCGCGCGGGCGGGCATCACGACCGCCGGCCCCTCGTCGTCCGCGGCGACGCGACCGCGGTCCCCGCGCCGTGCGGCGAGGACGGCTGTCCCGTCGAGCTCGCCGGCGGGCGCTTCCGTGCGGCGCCGCTGGGCGCGGGCGCCTACGCCGGCTCGCTCACCGTCGCCGTCGCGGACGCGTTCCCGAACGGCGAGGGCGGCGTCTGCGCCCCGCTCACGGGCCGCATCGTGCTCGGCGCGGGCGACCCGGACCGGCTCGTCCTCGCCGTCGCCGGCGAATCGTGCCAGGACGGCGCCGGGCCGCTCGAGTCCGCGTCGTTCACGGGCCTCGCCCGGTTCGCCGTCAGGCGCGGCACGGGCCGCTACGCCCACGTGCGCGGGGCAGGGCTGGCGACCTTCACCGAGGACGCCGCCAAGCACCACCGGATGACCCTCGTCGGGCGCCTCGCGGGCTGATCGGCCATGACCCGCACGCAACGCTGGACGCTCGCCGTGGTCTGCGCGGCCACGGGCATGCTCATGCTCGACATCGCGGTCGTGAACACCGCGCTGTCGGCGATCGCCGCCGACCTCGACACCGGGCTCTCGGGCCTGCAGTGGGTCGTCGACGCCTACACCCTCTCGCTCGCCGCGACCGTGATCACCGCCGGCGCGCTCGCCGACCGCTTCGGACGGCGGCGGCTGTTCGGCGTCGGGCTCGGCATCTTCATCGCCACCTCGCTGCTGTGCGCGGCGGCGCCGTCGATCACGGTGCTCAACGCCTCGCGCGCCGCGCAGGGCGTCGGCGCCGCGGTCATGTTCGCCGTGTCGCTGGCGGTGCTCTCGCACGCGTTCCCCCGGCCCGAGGAGCGCATCAGGGCGCTCGCCGCCTACGGGGCGACGATGGGCGGCTCGTTCGCGGTCGGGCCGCTGGTCGGCGGCGCGCTCACGTCGGGCCTCGACTGGCGCTGGATCTTCCTCGTCAACCTCCCGCTGGGCCTGGTCTGCCTGTGGATCGTCCGGCGGTTCGTCGCCGAGTCGATGGACCCGCGCGCCCCGCGCGTGGACCGTCCCGGCCTGGTCACCCTCACCGGCGGGCTGTTCCTGCTCGTCTTCGCGCTGCTGCGCGGCAACGAGGAGGGCTGGGGCAGCCCGGCCATCCTCGCCTCCTTCGGCGGGGCGGTCGTGCTGCTCGGCGGGTTCGTGGCCGTCGAGGCCCGCGTCGCGCAGCCCATGCTCCCGCTGCGCCTCTTCCGCGATCCGTCGTTCACCGGCGCGCAGGTCGGGGCATTCGGGATCTCCGCATCGCTGTTCGCGATGTGGCTCTACATGACGCTCTACCTGCAGCAGATCCTCGGGCTGTCGGCGATCGAGGCCGGGCTCGTGTACGTGCCCGGGACGATGCTCAACTTCTTCGTCGCGGGCGCCACGGCGTCCGTCGGCCAGAAGGTCTCGCCCCGCGTGCTGATCGCGGCGGGGCTGGCGCTGATCGGCGCCGGCCAGGCGCTCCTGACGATCGTGGCGGTGGACTCGTCGTGGTGGCTGTTCCTGCCCGGGCTGCTCGTCGCGATGCTCGGCACGGGGATGTTCAACCCGGCCGTCAGCCAGGTCGCGCTGAGCACCGTCGCGCCGGAGCAGAGCGGCCTCGCGGCGGGCGTGAACGACATGTTCCGCCAGGCCGGGATCGCCGTCGGCATCGCGGCGCTCGGCGCGCTCGTCCCCGCCGGCGCGGCGCTCGGCGGCGGCTCCCCGCAGGCCTACGTCGACGGCCTGCACGACGCGCTGTGGGTCGGCGCCGTCGTGGCCACGGCGGCCGCCGTCGCCACGGCGCTGCTGATCCGCGCGCCGCGCCGCGACGGCGCGGCCGTGCCCGGCGAGGTCGCGCTCGAGTCGGCCTGAAGGGTCGTAGGCTCCTGCGGGTGGCCGGGACCCTCACCGCGCGGGAGCTGCACAAGGCGCACGGCGCCGCGACGATCCTCGCCGGCGTCTCGGTGACGGTCGCGCCCGGCGACGTGCTCGGCGTCGTCGGTCCGAACGGCGCGGGGAAGTCGACGTTGCTGCGGCTGCTCGCCGGGCTCGACCGGCCGGACCGAGGCAGCGTCCAGCTCACCGCGGGCGCGGCCGGCTACCTGCCGCAGGAGCCGGACCGCGCGCCCGGGGAGCGGTTGCAGGACTACCTCGCGCGGCGGACCGGCGTCGCCGGCGCCGACGCGCGCGTCGAGGCCGCCGCCGAGGAGCTCGCACAGCACGCGGCGGGCGCCGCGGAGCGCTACGCGGACGCGTTCGAGACGTGGCTCGGACTGGGCGGCGCGGACCTCGAGCCCCGGGCCGAGACGGTCCTGCGCGACCTCGGGCTCGATCCCGCCCTGCTCGACCTCGAGACGGCGGCGCTCTCCGGCGGGCAGGCCGCGCGCGCGTCGCTGGCGGCCATCCTGCTCAGCCGCTTCGACGTCCTGCTGCTCGACGAGCCGACCAACGACCTCGACTTCGACGGCCTCGCGCGGCTCGAGCGGTTCGTGGCCGAGCGCCCCGGCGGCGCCGTGATCGTCTCCCACGACCGCGCCTTCCTCGCGCGCACGGTCACGCGGGTGCTCGAGCTCGACGAGGTCGCCCACACCGCGACGGAGTACGGCGGCGGCTGGGCTGGCTACCTCGAGCTGCGCGCGACGGTGGCCCGCCACGCCGAGGAGCGCTACGAGACGTTCACGACGCAGCGCGACCGGCTGACCGACCGCGCCCGGCGCCAGCGCCAGTGGTCCGAGACCGGCGTGCGCCGGGCCAAGGCCTCGGCCGGCGACGACCCGGACAAGATCGGCAGGGCCAAGCGGGCCGAGCGCTCGGAGAAGCAGGCGGCCAAGGTCCGGGCCACGGAGAAGGCGATCCAGCGGCTCGACGCCGTGGACAAGCCGTGGCGGCGCTGGGAGCTGCAGCTGCGCTTCGGCGGCGGCGAGCGCTCGGGCGACGTGACCGCGCGGCTCGAGCGGGCGGAGCTGCGGCGCGGGACGTTCGCGCTCGGCCCGCTCGACCTCGAGCTGACCTGGGGCGAGCGCGTCGCGCTCGTCGGCGCGAACGGGAGCGGGAAGACGACGCTCGTGGACGGGCTCATCGGCCGGCTGCCGCTCGCCGCCGGCACGCGCTGGGTCGGGCCCGGCGTGCGCATCGGCACGCTCGACCAGGGGCGGATCGGCTTCGACCGCGGCGAGGCGTTGCTGGGGGCGTTCGTCGCGCAGAGCGGGCTCTCCCAGCAGGACGCGCGCTCGCTGCTGGCCAAGTTCGGCCTGGAGGACGCCGCCGTCGCGCGCGCGGCCGGCACGCTCTCCCCCGGCGAGCGGACGCGCGCGAGCCTCGCGCTGCTGATGGCCTCCGGCGCCAACTGGCTCGTGCTCGACGAGCCCACCAACCATCTCGACCTCCCGGCGATCGAGCAGCTCGAGACCGCGCTCGACGCGTTCGACGGCACGCTGCTGCTCGTCACGCACGACCGCCAGCTGCTCGAGGCGGTCGCGCTCGACCGCACGATCGAGCTGCCGGGCCGTGCGCGCGAGGTCACGCCGGCTCCTCGAGCGGCCGCACCGCGCCCGTGACGAGCAGGGCCACGGCGAGCAGCACCAGCACCGCGGTGAGCGCGGAGAGCACGGTGTACCGGTCGCCGAGGAAGCCGATCAGCGGCGGCCCGGTCAGGAACGCGCAGTAGCCGATCGAGGAGATCACGCTGACCCGCGGCGCCGCGAACGCCGGCTCGTCGGCGCCGGCGCTCATCCCGACCGGGAAGCCGAGCGCCAGGCCGGCCCCCCACAGCAGCGCGCCGGCGGCGGCCGCCTCGACCCCCGGCCCGTGGATGAAGAGCATCAGCCCGGCGATCGAGACGACGGTCAGCGCGCGGATCGTCGTCACGCGCCCGTAGCGGTCGAGCAGCGACGGCCCGACCCAGCGCACCGCGGTCATCGCGGCCAGGAAGCCCGCGAAGACCAGCGTCCCGACGGCGGCGTCCGCCCCGTAGTCGTCGATCACGGCGACGCTGATCCAGTCGTTCCCCGCTCCCTCGGCGAAGGCGAAGGCGAGCGTGAACAGGCCGACGAGGAGCGTGCGCGGCTCGCGCCACGCCCCCAGCGCGGCGCGGGTGCGCACCCGCGCCGATCCGTCGTCCTCGGGCCGGTCGGCCAGGAACCGCCGGACCGCCAGCGGCAGCCCGACGGCGATCGCCGCGCCGACCACGATCAGATGCACGCTCACCGGCACCCCGGCCGCCACCATCGCGGCGCCCGCGAGCGCGCCCGCCACCGTGCCGAGGCTGAACCCGGCGTGGAAGCGCGCCATGATCGCCCGCCCCAGCCGCCGCTCGACGAGCGCGCCCTGCACGTTCATCCCCACGTCCCAGGTGGCGGTCGAGATGCCGTAGACGAACAGCCCCAGGGCCACCAGGGCGACCCCGGCGTGATAGCCGCCGGCCACGATCACGAGCCCGGCCCCGGCCTGCACGGCCGTCGCGGTGACGGTCCGCCGCGACCCGAAGTGCGCGATCACCGGCCCCGACAACGGCAGCGCGAGCACCGACCCGGCGGCCAGCGCGAGCAGCACGAGCCCGAGCTGCGAGGCGTCGAGCCCGAGCTCTTCCTTGACCTGCGGGATCCGCGACGCCCAGCTCGCGAACGCGAAGCCGTTGACGGCGAAGACCGCATAGGTCGCGCGCCTCGCGGCGGCGACCTCGTCGCGCGGCACCCCGCTCATCCCCGGCACCCGGCCAGTCTCGCACCCGGCCTGCCGCGTATCGTCCGCGCATGGACTACGCGAAGCGCTTCCGCGTGCGGCCGAAGGGCTTCAAGCTCGCCGACCACGACACCGACGACAAAGCGGGCACCGACAAGGCGGCCTCGGAGGGGCGGCGCGCCAAGGACCTCGAGCGGCTCGACGAGCTCCAGGAGCGCCTCTACGCGGAGGGCCGCCGGTCGCTCCTCGTCGTCTTCCAGGCCATGGACGCGGCCGGCAAGGACGGCACGATCGAGCACGTGATGAGCGGCCTCAATCCGCAGGGCGTGCGCGTGACGTCCTTCAAGCAGCCCACGCGCACCGAGCTCGCGCACGACTGGCTGTGGCGCTGCCAGCTCGCCCTGCCGGCCCGCGGCGAGATCGGCATCTTCAACCGCTCGCACTACGAGGAGGTGGTCGCCGTGCGCGTGCACCCCGAGTACCTGGCGGCGCAGGCGGTCGACCCCGCCCAGGCCGGCGAGGGCCGGTTCTGGAAGGAGCGCCTGGAGGACATCGCGGCGTGGGAGCGCCACCTGGGCCGCAGCGGGACGCAGGTCGTGAAGTTCTTCCTCCACGTGTCGCGCGAGGAGCAGCGCAAGCGCTTCCTCGCGCGCGCCGAGGATCCGGAGAAGCAGTGGAAGTTCTCCGCCGGCGACGTGGCCGAGCGCGCGCACTGGGACGCGTACCAGGACGCCTTCGAGGCGGCGCTGCGCGCCACGAGCACCAGCGCCGCGCCGTGGTACGTGATCCCGGCGGACCGCAAGTGGTTCATGCGCACCGCGGTGGCGGCGATCCTCGCCGGGCACCTGGAGGCGATGGACCCGCGCTTCCCCGAGCTCGCGCCCGACGAGCAGGCGGCGCTGCGCGAGGCCGTGGCCGCGCTCGAGGCGGAGTAGGCCCCTCAGCGCCCGAAC
Organism: uncultured Solirubrobacteraceae bacterium; assembly: GCA_963827335.1. GTDB lineage: Bacteria > Actinomycetota > Thermoleophilia > Solirubrobacterales > Solirubrobacteraceae > DASQMT01. Next base: position 409,537 of record CAWHAP010000007.1, on the reverse strand, counting down.
GTCCGCGTCCCGAGCTCCACCCCGGCCTCCGGGCCGAGATCGGCGGCGGACCGGCCGAGCGCGACCCGGTACGTGCCGCCGGCGAGCTGCCAGCGGCCCGCGCCGCCGTCGAAGCGCGCGAGCAGCCGCGGGTCGGCCGTCACCGTGACGCGCCGCGACTCGCCCGGGGCGAGCTCGACGCGCTCGAACCCGAGCAGGCGCAGGCGGCGCTCACCGGCGGCCTCGGTCAGGTAGAGCTGCGGCACGTCGGCGCCCGCGCGCGTGCCCGTGTTGGTCACCGTGAACGAGGCCGTGATCGTCTCGCCGCCCTCCACGGCGAGGTCGCCGTGCTCGAACGTCGTGTAGGAGAGCCCGTGGCCGAAGGCGTAGCGCGGCGCCGCGCCCGTCCGCGCGTACCAGCGGTAGCCGGCGTCGGCGCCCTCGTCGTAGCGGATCGTGACGGGCTCCCCCCACGGCCGGCCCAGGCCCGGGAGCTCCGGGCGCGGCGTCTGCGCGAGGTCGGCCGGGAAGGTCAGCGGCAACCGTCCCGAGGGGTTGACGGCGCCGCAGACGATCTCGGCGATCGCCCGCCCGCCGGCCTGCCCCGGGTACCAGGCCTCGACGATCGCCCGCACGCGGTCGTGCCAGGGCAGCGCGACCGGCGAGCCGTTCTCCAGCACGACGACGGTGTTCGGGTTCGCCTCCGCGACGGCCTCGATCACGGCGTCCTGCCCCCAGGGCAGCGCGAGATCGTGCAGGTCGAAGCCCTCGCCCTCGATGCGGATGCCGAAGACGATCGCGACGTCCGCGCGGCGCGCCAGCGCCGCCGACTCGGCCGGGCTCATCCCGGGGTCGAACTCGACCGTCGCGCCCGGCAGCAGCCGCCGCAGCTCGTCGACCGGCGACGAGGGGAGCAGGAAGAGGTTGCGCGCCGAGCCCATGATCCCGGGCCCGCCGATGCCGATCGTGCCCGCGTGGCCGGCCGGCGGCGTGACCGCGCTCGAGCCCGTCCCGCTCGGGACGCCGAGCTGGGCGTACCCGCCGATGACCGCGACGGTCGCCCCGTCGGCGGGGGCCAGCGGGAGCACGCCGTCGTTCTTCAGCAGCACGATGCCCTGCCGCGCGGTCTCGAGGGCCACGCCGGCGTGCCGGTCCATGTCGACGTCGGGCGCCGGGCCCCACGCGTCGGCGCCGACGGCGTAGATCGAGCGCAGGATGCGGCGCACCATGTCCGCCAGGCGCTCGCGCGGGCAGCTCGCCCGACGCGAGGGCGGCGGCGCAGCGGGGCGCCGAACGGCTCGCCGCCCCACAGCGTCACGTCGATCTGCGCGCCGGACTCCTGGTCCAGCCCGGCGAGCGCGTACTCCCAGCGCGGCGTCGCGCCCCAGTCCGACATCACCCAGCCCGGGTACTCCCACGCGCCCTTCAGCACGTCGCCGAGCAGCGTCGGGCTCCCGCACGCGTACTCGCCGTTGACCTTGTTGTAGCCGCCCATCACCGAGCCGGGCTGCGCGCGCTCGATCGCGATCTGGAACGCCAGCAGGTCGGACTCGCGGTGCGCGTCCGGGTCGATGACCGCGTCGAGCCAGTGGCGGTTCGTCTCGTTGCAGTTGAGCGAGTAGTGCTTGATCGTCGAGATCACGCCCATCGCCTGCGTCCCGGCGATCGCCTCGGCGGCGAGCACGCCGGTGAGCAGCGGGTCCTCCGACAGGTACTCGAAGTTGCGGCCGTTGCGGGGGTCGCGGGTGAGGTTCGCCCCGCCGCCGAGCAGGACGTTGAAGCCGCGGGCGCGCGCCTCGCGGCCGAGCAGCTCACCGGCCGCGCGGGCGAGCGCCGGGTTGAAGCTCGCCCCCGTGGCCAGGGAGGCGGGCAGCGCCGTGGCCGTGTCGCCTGGGCGATAGCCGGGGTTGGTGATGCCGAGGCTCGCGTCGGTCATCAGCAGCGCCGGCACGCCGAGCCGCGGCACGCCCGGGACGTAGCCCGCGCCCATCGGCACGCCGTCGGGGATCCGCGGGTCGCGCTCGGGGAGGAACGCGCTCGCGCCCATGACGCTGACGAGGAGCGACCGGCGCTCCTCGTCGGTCATCGCCGCCTCGGTCTCCCGCGCCCGGGCGTCGGGGTCCACGTCAGCCGTTCGGGACGCGGTGGACCTCGCCGCTCATACGTCGAGCACCTGGTGGGCGAAGCGCACGGCCAGCGCGCCGTCGCCGACGGCGCCGGCGACGCGCTTCGTGGCCCCGGCGCGGACGTCGCCCGCGGCGAAGACGCCGGGCCAGACGGTCTCGAGCAGATGCGGGTCCCGTGCCGGCTCGCGCCAGCGGTTCGGCCCGTCGCAGTTCGCGGCGCCCTCGCCGCAGCGGATGTAGCCGGACTCGTCGAGCGAGAGCATCATGTGCACGGCCTCCGTGCACGGGTCGGCGCCGATCATCACGAACACGGCGCTGACGTCGACGCGCTGCACGCCGCCGTCCGCCCGCCCGCGCAGGTCGACCCCCTCGAGCCGGCCGTTGCCGTGGACGGCGCTGATCTCGGTGCCGGTGACGACCTCGATGTTCGGGCGCGCCTCGATCCGCTCGACGAGGTAGGACGACATCGTGTCGGCCAGCCCCTGCCCGCGGACGACGACGCGCACGCTGCGCGCGCCGCGCGCCAGGTGCACCGCGGCCTGGCCGGCCGAGTTGCCGCCGCCGACGACGATCACGTCCTCGCCCCGGCAGCGCTCGGCGTCGGACGCCATGGCGGCGTGATAGACGCCCGCGCCGGTGAAGCGCTCGACGCCGTCGGCGGCGAGCGTGCGCCAGCGCGCACCGGTGGCGACGACGACCGTGCGCGCGAGCGCGTGCTGCCCGTCGTCGAGGTCGACGCGCACGAGGCCCTCGGGACCGCGCGCGAGCTCGACCGCGCGGTGGAAGCTCGACAGGACGGCGTCGAAGCGGCGCGCCTGCAGGGTCGCCTTGCGCGTGAGCTGCTCGCCGGAGATGCCGGACGGGAAGCCGAGGTAGTTCTCGATCCGCGTGCTCGTCCCGGCCTGGCCGCCGGGTGCCCAGGCCTCGGTCACGAGCGTGCGCAGGCCCTCGGACCCGCCGTACACGGCCGCGGCGAGCCCGGCGGGCCCGCCGCCGAGCACGACGAGGTCGAACCGCTCGCCGTCGACGTCGGCGCGCAGGCCCAGCTCGCGGGCGACCTGGGCGGCCGACGGGTTCCGCAGCACCGACTGGTTGCGGACGAGTATCGGCGTCTCCTCCGGCGGGATCTGCAGCCAGCGCAGCATGCCGCCGCTCTCCTCCTCGTCGTCCGCGTCGTACCAGCGGACGGGCACGAGGTTGCGCTCCAGCAGGTCGCGCACCTCGAAGGCCCGGCGCGAGCCGCGCGGGGCGATGAGCCGGAGCATGCCGTGGCCGTGCGCGACGTGCCACTCGCGGCGCGCCATCAGCGCCCGGAGAACCATCTCGGCCATCTCGGGCCACGCGACGAGCATGGCCCGCAGATCCTCGCGCTCGAAGGAGATCACGTCGGTCGCCTCGCTCGCCACGCACTCCGTGACGGCCGGCTCGCCGGTGAAGGTCGCGATGTCGCCGAGGAACGTGCCCGGGTCGCCCTCGGCCACCCAGATGTCCTTGCCCGGCTTGCGGTCGAGCACGCGCACCCGGCCGCGCATCACGACGAGGAACGGCGCGTCGCGCTGCCCCTGCTCGACGAGCACCTCGCCGGCCGCGTAGGAGCGCAGCGTGCCCGTCTTCGCGAGCCGCTCGAGCTTGGCCTCGGACATGCGCGGGAACATCACCGGATCGTCGAGATCCGGGAAGTCGTCGGCGCGCAGCTGCTTGGGTCTCGTCTGCTCGATCGTCATCGTCGCCACGAAGCGATAGCAGAGCGTGCGAGGCTTCGCGGGATGCCGCCCTTCGCGCTGGACTCCTCCGACGGCCCCGTCTGCGTCGGCGTGCTCGAGAACCCCTCGGGCGAATGCGCGCCGCAGCGCATGATCATCGACGCCTGGGCGCGCGAGCACGACGTGACGCTCGTCGACCTCGGCACGAGCGCCGCGCCGACCGGCGCGGACGCCGAGTGCCAGCTCGTGATCGCCCTCGGCGGCGACGGGACCATCCTGCGCGCGCTCCGGCTGGCGATGAGCGGGCACGCCGCCGTGCTCGGCGTCAACTTCGGGCACCTCGGCTTCCTCGCCGACATCGGGGGCCACGAGCTCGGCCCGGCCCTGGACGCCCTCGCCGCGGGCACGGCGACCGTCGACGAGCGGACGGCGCTCGTCGCCACGTTCCACACGGAGCAGCCGCACCGCGTCGTGGCCTTCAACGACGTCGTGGTCACGCGCCAGCCCGGCCACGGCAACGCGCGCCTGCGGATCGACGTCGGCGACGATCCGCTGCTCGACCTCAGCGGAGACGGCGTCGTGATCGCCTCGCCGACGGGCTCGACCGCCTACACGGTCGGCGCCGGGGGCCCGGCGGTCGCCCCGACGCTCGACGCCATCGTGGTCACGCCGCTCGCCAGCCAGGGCAGCCCGCTGCGCTCGCTGGTGATCGACGGCAGCGACACCGTGCGCGTCGCGAACACGCCGGCGAGCGCGCCGCTGAGCGTCGAGATCGACGGGCGCACGATCGACGGGCTGCCGACCGCGACGATGCTCGAGGTGTACGCCGCCCCGCGCAAGGCGCGGCTCGTGCGCACGCGCCCGCGGACCTTCTACCGCGACCTCGCGGACGCCCGCTCGTAGCTCCGCGCCGGCGCGGTGCGTGAGTGGCGGCGGCGCATTTCGCCCGGATCGTCGAGCGCGCGGACACCGGGCATTGAGGGGAGGGGGTCAGGGGACCGGCGCTCCTTCGGCCCCGCGAAACGTCACATCGGATCGCGGGTCTGCCGGCGTGTGCGACGTTGTGCGGCGTATACGCGCACAACGTCGAGCGCCCGCGCCGTGGGAGCTCGCACTCGACGTTTGCGCCCGTATAGGTGGCAAACGTCGAGCGGCAGCGCTGCGCCGGCGCGATCTCGACGTTCGCGCGCCCGGAGGAGCGCCGCCACCCCTGACCCCCTCCCCTCGATGCCCGGTGTCCGCGCGCTTGACGAACCGGGGGGACTGCGCCGTCGCCGCACGCGCTTGACGAACCGGGGGGATCGCGCCGTCGCCGCGCGAGCAACCCGCGCCTCGGGGGCAACCCGCGCAGCCGCTACAACCCCGGCATGGAGGAGATCGTGACGACGGACTACCACACGGCCGGGGAGCCGTTCCGGATCGTGCGGGAGGGCGTGCCCGACATCCCCGGGGCCACCGTCCGCGAGCGGCGCGAGCACGCGGCCCGCACCGAGGCCGTCGACCGCGTGCGCCGGCTGCTCGTGCACGAGCCGCGCGGGCACGCCGACATGTACGGCGGCTTCGTCGTCCCGCCCGACGACGGCGGGGCGGACCTCGGGGTGCTCTTCTGGCACAAGGACGGCTACTCGACGGCGTGCGGGCACGGGACGATCGCGCTCGCCGCGTGGGCGGTCGAGACCGGCCGCGTCGCCGCGCCCGACGACGGCGGCGTGGACGTCACGATCGACGTGCCGTCGGGCCGCGTGTCCGCGCGCGTGGTGCGCCGGGCCGGCGCGGTCGAGCGCATCGCCTTCCGCAATGTCCCGGCGTACGTCGTCGCGCGCGGGGTACGGGCGGGCGACGCCGAGGTCGACCTCGCCTGGGGCGGCGCGCTCTACGCCTTCGCGCCGGCCGCGCACTGGGGGCTGCGGGTCGTGCCGGAGGACCTCCCCGGGCTCATCGCCGCCGGCCGCGAGGTGAAGCGCGCGCTCGCAGCGAGCGAGATCGTGCGCCACCCCGCAGACGATCGCCTCTCGGGCCTGTACGGGACGGTGCTGTGCGAGGAGCTCGGGCCGCTGCACCACCGCAACGTGGCGATCTTCGCCGACGGCGAGGTCGACCGGTCCCCCACCGGCTCGGCCACGTCCGCCCGCACCGCCCTGCTCGCCGATGCCGGCGCGCTCGCCGCCGGGGACACGTGGCGCAACGACTCGATCGCCGGCACCACGTTCCACGCCCGCGCGCTCGGCGAGACCGAGGGCGGCCTGCGCACCGAGGTCGAGGGGACGGCGTTCCGCACGGGCGAGCACCGCTTCGTGCTCGACCCGCGCGACCCGCTGGGGACCGGCTTCGTCCTGCGCTAGAAGACCTGCAGCGCCGCGCCGCCGAACGCGCGGGCGCGCATGCCCGTCGCCGCCGCGAGCACGCCGCTCGCCTCGAGCGCGGCGCGATGGCCCGGATCGTCGGCGTTGCGCTGCCGGTCCTCCGGCGTCGCCCACAGCTGGAAGAGCGCGATGCCGGTCTCGGTCGGCGCCACGATGCGCACGAGCAGTCCCTCCGGCGTGCCGAGCTTCGCCTCGACGGCGTGGCCGGCCGCGATCAGCGCGTCCGGGTCGCCGTCGATCTCCAGCATGGCGAGGACGGGACGCTCGGGCATGGCGACTCGCCAGTCTATGCGGCTCGCCGATAGTCAGCGCGCGCCGGCGGCCGGCGCGCGCCCGGGCGCGGTTCAGCGCAGTCGCAGTGCAGGACCGGCCATCAGCGGACCGAGCGCCTCCGGCGCCTCGAGGCGCTCGCGGGTCCACTCGAGCGTGCTGGACAGCCCGTCCGCCAGGCTCATGTGCGCGCTCCACCCGAGCTGCGTCCGCGCCGCCCCGGAGTCCAGGCACGTGCGCCGCACCTCGCCCAGCCGGGCCGGCTCGTGCACTGGCCGCAGCGCGAGCGCCTCGGCCAGCTCGAGGATCGTCGTCGCGACACCCGTGCCGACGTTGAAGGCGCCGATCGCGCGCGCCGAGCCGGCCGCGAGGAAGGCGGCCACGACATCGCTCACGTGGATGAAGTCGCGCGTCTGCAGCCCGTCGCCGGACACGGACGCGATCCCGTCGCCGAGCGCCGCCCCACAGAAGCGGGCGATCACCCCGGCCTCGCCGCGGGGATCCTGGCGCGGGCCGTAGACGTTGCCGAGCCGGAGCGAGACCGTCGAGAGGTCGTGCCGTCGCGCGTAGAGCGAGCAGTAGGCCTCAGCGGCCGCCTTGCTCGCCCCGTACGGCGAGAGCGGCTCGGCCGGCGCCGACTCAGGCGTCGGCACCACGTCGGCGTCGCCGTAGACCACGCTGCCGGACGACGCGTGCACGACCCGCTCGACGCCGTAGACTCGCGCCGCCTCCAGCACGGCGGCGGTGCCGCGTACGTTGACGTCGACGTCGAGCGCCGGCTCGGCAACGGAGCCGCGCGGTTCGAGCTGGCCCGCGAGGTGGAAGACGAGGTGGGGCCGCTCGCGCGCGAACACGCGCTCGAGCGCGCCGGAGTCGCTGACGTCGACCGCGTGGAGCCGCGCGCGGGTGTCGACGTTGTCGCGCTTGCCGCTCGTCAGGTTGTCGACCACCGCGACGGTGCTGCCGGCGGCGAGCAGCGCGTCGACGAGGTGCGAGCCGATGAAGCCCGCGCCGCCGGTGACCAGCGCGTGCGGTCGTCGCGCCCGGGCCCCGGCGGTGACGGTGTCGAGACCGGGCCCGTCGCGGCCGTTGACCGAGTGGTCGTCCGGGACGAAGCGGCGGCGGTTGCGCTCGAACTCGCGCACGGCGAGCTCGTGGTCGTCGTGGCGCCCGATGTCCAGCCAGTAGGCGTCCGGGCGCCAGCTGCGCACGACCTCGCCGCGGGCGAGCAGGCGCAGCACGAGGTTCGGGAAGTCGAGGTACTCCCCCCGCTCGATGTGCGCGCGGACGCGCGGTGAGAAGCAGTACACGCCCATCGAGGCGTCGACGTCGAGCGCCGGCTTCTCGACGTAGCCCGCCACGAGGTCCAGCTCGCGCTCGTCGAAGCGCAGGAGGCCGAGCGAGACGTCGATCCTGCGCGCGGTGACGGCGATCGTGCCGATTGCGTCCGACGTGCGCTGGCGCTCGAGCAGCACCCCGAAGTCCAGGTCGGTGAGCACGTCGCCGTTCATCACGAGGAACGGGCTGTCGAGATCGTCGATGAAGGCGAGCGCGCCGACCGTCCCGAGCGGCTCCTCCTCGCGGAAGTAATCGATCGTCAGGCCGTAGCGACTGCCGTCGCCGAAGAAGGCCTCGATGAGCTCGGCCAGGTAGCCCGTGGCGATGGTCACACGCGTGAAGCCCGCGTGCTGGAGCTGGCGGATGACGATGTCCAGGACCGGCCGGTCGCCGACCGGCATGAGCGGCTTGGGGATCACGGCCGTGTACGGCCGCAGGCGCATGCCCTGGCCGCCCGCGAGCACGATCGCCCGGCGCTCGGCGGGCGGGGCGTCGGGGAGGGCGAGCCCGTCAGTCATCGTCCTCCGCGCGGCGAAGCGCGCCTGCCCGGCAGGTCAGCACCTTGCCCGTCGTGTCCGTCCGGACCCTGTAGCGCCGGTCCTCGAGCAGCCCGCCGTTGCCGTCGCCGCCGGCGTTGCGACGCTCCGCGTCGGGCAGCACGCGCTCGACGATGCCCGTCCCGTGCGCCGCTCCGCGCCTCCAGCGTACGCGGTCGCCCGTGGCGAACTCGATCTCGACGGCCGGCAGCGTGGCGCGGAACGCGGCCTCGTCGTCGCCGGCCTCCCGCCACGGCCAGCCCGGGGCCCAGCGCGTCGGAAGGACGGTGGCCGACCCCGTGCAGATGACGGCGAGCCCGGACGGCGCGCGATCGGCGCGCCACAGCGCGTCGCGGGTCGCTTCCACGGCGGCGGTCGTCGTGTGCCCGAGGCGCGCCACGACGACCAGCTCGTCGACGCCGTCGAGCAGCAGGATGGCGTCGCCGACCGTCCCGAGCGGCGAGGTGTCGATCAGCACATGGCTGCCGGAGGCGCGCGCCTGGGCGATCAGCTCCGGCAGGCACTGGCGCGCGCGGGCGAGCGCGGCCAGACGGTCGTCGTGCAGCCCGGGCACGACGTGCAGGCCCGGGACGCCGGAGACCAGCGTGAGCGCGTCGGCGAGCGTGCCGCCCGGCTCCAGCGCGGCGGCGAGCCCTGGCTCGGGGCGCACGGCGAGCACGTGCGCCAACACGGGTGCGTGCAGGTCGAGGTCCATGGCCACGACGGACTGGCCCTCGGCGGCCAGCCGCAGGGCGAGGCTCGCCAGCAGGGTCGTCTTGCCGTCGCCCGCGTCGGGGCTCGAGACCATCACCACGCGGCCGGCGCCGTCGAGCAGGCCGAGCTGCACCTGCAGCGAGCGGAACGCGACGTCGGCGGGCGTGAGGTAGCCCGCGTCCGACCCGGCGGAAAAGCGGTGCCACGCCTCCGGCAGGCGCGCGAGGATCGGACCCGGGAGCAGGGCGAGCAGCTCCTCCTCGTCGGCGACGCGGCGGGGCGCGCGCAGCTCGGCCACGACCGCCGCGACCGCGCCGACGATCGCCCCGGCCAGCAGGCCGACTGCCAGCAGGAGCCAGCCGGGCGCGCCGGATGGCGAGCTCGGCGGAACGGCGGGATCGGCCAGCGCCACGGTCGGGTCGCCGGTACGCTCCAGCACGGCGAGCCGGGACGCCCGCTCGGCCGCGGCGTCGGCGGCGATCGCCTGCGGGCCGGCGCCCGCGCCGCCTTCGAGCGCGAGGCGCAGCAGGGCGTCGCGGTCCTTCACCGTCGCGGTCGCGAACGCGTCGGCGATCCGGACCGCCTCCTCCGCGTCGGCGGCGAGCGCGGTCACGGCAAGGATGTTGCTCTGCCCGGCCGGCTCGACGGTCACCGCGCCGAGCACGGAGGTCGCGGTGGCAGCCCCGCCGAGGCGCTGCGCCGCGTCCTCGGCGGCGCGCGGGTTGTGCAGCAGCGCGGCGGCGGTCTGCGCCGTGCGCGTCGGGTCGCCGGCGTCGCGCACGAGCGGCAGGCCCAGGAGCGCCTCGTCGTCGCTCGAGACCGGTTCGATCAGGAGCCGCGCGGTCGCGTGGTACTCGGGCGAGCGCACGGCGATCCAGGCGAGGCTGCCGAGGAAGGCGGCGAGCACGGCAGCGAGCACGAGCGCCGGCCGCGCACGAACGGCGCGCGAGTACGCGTCGAGCGGACCCTCGGAGGCCCCGCCTGGCCCGGAAGAGAGCGGGGAGAGCACCGGCACCGCCGTGCGGGGTCAGCTCTGCCCCGGACGACGGCGCAGAGTCAGCCGCGCGCCGCCCCGGTCGACCGCGATCGGCTGCCGCAAGAGCAGCATCGCGAGCGTGGCGAGGACGATCTCGAGGTCGTGCAGCGGTGTCCAACGCGCGGCGTAGAGCCGGTCCAGCGCGACCTTCTGCGGCAGCAGGGCGGTCACGTAGTGCTCGATCGGGTCGTCCGTCGCCAGCAGCTCGCTCTCGGACGCGAAGGCGAGCTGCGACAGCCCCGTCAGGCCAGGACGGACGGAGAGGATGCGGCTGTACTCGTTCGGGTGGCGGACGACGAAGCCGAAGTGCTCGGGGCGCGGACCGACGAGGCTCATCTCGCCGCGCAGCACGTGCCAGAGCTGCGGCAGCTCGTCGAGCCGGGTGCGCGCGAGGAAGGCGCCGGTGCGTGTGAGCCGTGCATCATGCCGGCCCGTAAGGGCGGCGCCGCGCGCCCGGGCGTGCATCTTCCGGAACTTGAGCATCCGCAGCGGCCGTCCGCGAAAGCCGACGCGGTCGACGCGGAACAGCACAGGTCCCGGCGAGTCGAGCACGATGAGCAGCGCGATCAGCGCGATGAGCGGGGCGGCGAGCACCAGGACCGCGCCGGCGACGACCACGTCGGCGGCCCGCTTGGCACGGCACGCCCACGCGCCGGCACTTGGCGCGAAGCCGGTGCACGCGGGCGTCCGCACGCCGCGCCGCAATTCCGATGTCCATGCCTGCGGCAGCCGTGCCTCGGCATTGTCGCGCACCAGTCCGTGGCGCACTCGCTCTTCAGAGAGCACCCGCACGTCACGCCCCTTCCCGCGGCGATTTCCTGTACGGCTGACCATAACGCTCCGTCGAAGCGTCCGCCAAGAGGCAACTTTCTGGTACGGGTCACGCCCTGGCGAGCCGGGCGATGACGCGCCTCCCGCGTGCGGGGAGGGCGAGCGCCAAGGCTGCCGTGCCGGCGGCAGCGCGGCCCGGTGCGGCGCGGCCGACTGCGACGGTCTCCAGGCCGGCGTCGGCGCCGGCGAAGCGCGCCTTGTAGGGCTCGTCGCCGCGCAGCAGGTGGAAGGCGGCGACGCCGTCGGCGGCCGCCTCGCGCAGCGCGTGGGCCATCAGCACGAAGCCGACCGCGTCGCGGTCGTGGGCCGGGTCGCGCCCGGCTTGGTAGAACCAGTCCGCGTCGCCGTAGCGAAAGCCGTGCCAGGCCGCGACGGGGCGCCCGTCGAGCTCGAGGAACCACAGCCGCAGCCAGCCCGCGTCGAGCGCCCGCTCGGCGAATTCGGCGTGGAAGGCCGCGCGCGTGCCGGCGAAGGCGTCCGAGCCGTCGGCGCCCCAGCGCGCCGCGTGCAGCGCGCGCAGCGTGGCGAGGTCGGCGGGCAGCCGATCCGGGTCGTCGGCGAGCCGGAAACGCAGTGCAAACCGAGTGGCGAGCCGCCGCTCGCGCGCCCGCACCTGTTGGCGGAAGTTCGCGCTGCGGCTGCGCAGCAGCTCGTCGAAGCTGCGGCCGCCGAGCGCCAGCGCCGGGCTCGCTTCCCGCCGCAGCATGCGGCCGCCGAGCCGGGCGCTCCAGGCCGCCTCGCCGGGGAGCCGCTCGGCGAGCAGCAGGTCGCAGCGCAGCTCGCGGTCCAGCGCGCGCCGCAGGGCGCGGCCGACCGCCGCGCGATCGGTCGGCAGGCAGATCGGGCCCTGCCGGTCGGCGGGTCCGCTGCCGAGGAAGCGCAGCAGGCGCAGCGGGCGCGCGGCCGCCTCGTACAGCGGCAGGATGCCCGCGAGCCGGCCGACGGCGTCCCTGCAGGCGACCACGTGCAGCGGCCGCCCGCCGAGCAGGTGGCGGCACCAGGTCACCGCCCACTCCCAGGTGGCGAAGGGATCGCCGACCTGCGCGGCGAGCGCCGTCCACTCCGCGCGTGCCGCCTGAGGAGGCCCGAGCGGCTCGAGCCGCAGCTCGGGCGGGCGGCGGCGCGGGGCGAGCGCTGCGGCCACGCGCTCCACGTCGGCGGCGCGCAGCTCCTGGTGCACGGGCAGGGCGAGCGTCCGCGCGCGCCGCGCGGCGGCTGCCGGGAACGCCGCCGCGGGGAGGCTCGGATGGCCCTGGGACCAGAAGTCGAGCGCCTGCACGCCGGCCGCCGCGAGCCGGGCCTGCGTCTCGGCCTTGGCCTCGACGTCGAGCGGGAAGGCGAACGGCGCGGCGCCGTCCGGCAGCCGCTCGAACGGCGCCGGGACCTGCGCTCCGAGGGCGTCGAGCAGCACGGCGTAGCGGGCGCGGCGCCCCGCGGCCACGGCCTCGCCGGCGATCCGGGGCGCGAGCCGCGCCGCCACGCCCGTGGGCGCCGCGTCCGGATCGCCGAGCGCGAAGTCGGCCGCCGGGTCGTAGGCGACGGGCCGCTGCACGGCGCGCCAGAGGAGTGCCGCCGCGGGGCTGCGCGCGGCGAGCCACGCCGCGTGGCGGCGCGCGAGCGTGGGCGCGGCGGCGCCCTGCGGCGTCCGTGCTGCGCCGCCCGCGCCGGGCGCGCGCAGGTACAGGAGCGCGCCGTCCGGCACGCCGACGAACTTGTACGTGCAGAACACCGCCAGGTCGCCCCGCGCGCCGACCGGACGACCGTCGTCCGTCGCCAGCCACGCCTGCGCAGCGTCCTCGAGCAGCAACAGGCCGCGGGCGTCGCACCATGCGCGCCAGCGCGCGGCGTCCTGCGGGAAGCCGAGGTAGTGGATCAGCAGCAGCCCACGGACGCACGGGCCGAGCAGCGCGTCGAGCTCCGCCGCGTCGGGCGCGAGCCGCTCGTCGGCCGCGTAGAAGCGGCAGTGCACGCCGAGCCGCGCGAGCGCCTCGATCTCCGAGCCGTGGTGGTATGCGGGCGCGAGCAGCTCGTCGCCGGGCCCGAGCCCCAGCGCCCGCGCGCCGTGCCACAGCGCGTGGCGGCCGCGCGCGAACCAGCCACAGCCGGGGTCGCCGAGCGGGAACGGCGGGCGGCTGTCGGGGCGCCGCAGCCAGGCCGTCGGTGGCAGCGGCGGCCAGGCGCGCAGGACCGTCGTCGTCATCGCCGGACGCGCGCGACGGCGCGGCGGGCGAGCGGCGCGGCGTACGCCCACGCGGCGTGGTCCAGGCGCCCGGCTGCCCCGGGCGAGAACAGCTGGACGCGCGCCCGCCCGTGCCCGTGCGAGGTCCAGTCGCGCTTCCATGGGTCGTCCTGGCCGAGAAACTCGTAGGTGTCGAGCCCGCGCGCGAAGGCCCGGGCGATCATGTCGTGGCGCAGGACGGCACCCGGCCCGAGGTGGCGGTAGGCCGGGTCGTAGCCCGTCTTGAGCAGGTAGTGGACGCCGTCGGCCTCGAGCGCGAAGTCGAACGCCACCGCCCGGTCGTCGACCCTCAGCAGCGCCAGGCGCAGCTCGCCGCGCCCCGCCGCCCAACGCGCGACGGCCGAATAGAAGCGCACGGTCTCTGGGCGCGAGCCGATCGCGGTCCCCTGCTCACCCTTCCACGACGCCGCCTCGACGGCGACGCCCTCCGCGAGCAGCCGGTCGAGCGCGTCCCCGCCGTCGCCGACCTCGAGGGCGAGCGCCCCGGCGGCCATGAGCTGGCGGCAGCGTCGGCGCAGCAGCGCGCGGTGGCGCCCGGAGAACTGCCGGCGCTCGAACGCCTCCCATTCCCCGCCGACGCCGAGGTACGGCGAGCGCTGGAGCTGGTGGACGAGCGCGCGCCCGCCGTCGGCCGCCGCGGCGTCGTGGCACGCGCGCACGAAGGCCGAGCCGGGGTCGACGAACTCGAGCACGACCTGGCGCGCACCGCGCGCCAGCAGCAGGCGGGCGAGCGCCGGCTCGGCTCCCGGCTCGGCGAGCGCAGCGAAGGCCGGCGTGTGCCAGTTGCTCAGCGAGCGCAGCACGCCCGCGCGCCGGCCGAGCGGCAGCACGGCGACCAGCCGGCCGTCGCGGGCCAGCGCGAGGACCTCGAGCCGCCCGTGGCCGAACGCGTCCCACCAGGCCGCGAACCACCCGGGGCGCAGGAACGGCGGCGCCGCCTGCCGGTCGGCGAGCGCGTCCCAGGCATCCGCGAGCGGCGCGATCCGCGCGTGGACCTCGGGCCGCCAGCCCGGCTCGGCCGCCATGGTCAGCACATGCGCCGGCTCACGCACGGGTCGACCAGCCGGAGCCGCTTTCTCCAGTCGAGGCCCCCGGCGAGGTCGAGCGTCCAGCGGCCGTCCGACGAGCGCTCCGCCCCGGCCGCGCGCGCGAGCGTCTCCCAGCGGTCGCGGCGGCCGAAGCTCGTGTAGGTCGAGCCGGACTCGAGCACCACGTCCCAGGGCGAGCCGCCTGTGTCGCCCACGAAGAAGCCGTACTCGACCATGGCGCGCAGGATCGCCCGCTTCCAAGGCGGTACGTGCAGCGCCGCAAGCTCCTTCGCCGTCATGGCCAGACGGAAGCGGGCGCCCTCGGCGGGCGCGTCGGCCGGGTCGTCGCAGGTCGCGCCGCGCCCGTGGGCCGGGTACACGAACGTGCCGCTGTCGCAGTCGGCGCGGACGAACAGTGCGTGGCGGATCCGCCCGGCGGCGAGCTCCTCCGCGCGGATCACGCCCGCGAGCAGGCCGAAGTGCGCCGCGGTGGCGTCCGAGCCCAGCCCGTCGCCGCGGATGCGCGTGCGGCCGCCCCAGCGCAGCTCGAGCCGGCCGCCGCCGCGCGGCTTCGAGCGGACCTTGTAGAGGTCGTACTCCCAGCGGAAGTCCGGGTCGACGACCGTCAGGTGGCCGTCGCCGCCGGCGGCCGGCCGCGCCCTGCCCGGGACCCGGATCCGGTGGTCCTGCACCTCGCAGGTCCCCCAGGAGGCCTCGTAGCAGTGGAGCGCGTAAACCGGATCCGAGCGCCGGGCGTAGTAGGTCGGGTGATCCCAGTCCGAGGATGTGTCGGCCAGACCGAGCGACAGGTCCGACGGCCCGCCCCGCTCCGTGAGCTTGCGCACCACGCGCTCGGAGTCGGGGCTCACCCGTGCGTCGCGCGGCAGCCGCTGGTTGAACGGGCTGCGCCGCCCGTAGGGCCGCCAGCAGGCGCTCGGCCAGCGGCCGGCGCCGAACGGCGGCCGGCAGCGGCGCGGCGCCGCGGGCGCGGCCGGCGGCGTCGCGACCGACGGAAGGCTCGCCGCCTGCCGCGGCGGTGGCGCGTCGTGCCGCGCGCCGAATGCGGCCACGGAGAGCGCGGCGGCGGCGAGCACGGCGGCTGGGGCGACGACGCGCTTCATGCCGCGGCTCTCCGGGCGGCGGCGTGCAGGCCGCGGACGCGCGGTGACAGCTTGAGCCGGAAGCGCCAGGCCGCATCGCCCCGGTACACGCCGAGGCGTGGCCAGGCCAGAACCCGCGGGCGCCCGGGCCAGTCGCCGAGCAGCGCGGCGAAGCTGTAGCCGGCCGCGCCGGCCTCGGCGATCACGCTTTCGCCGGCGGCGCCGTACGGGTAGGCGAGCGACCGGCAGGGGCCGCGGAGCTCGGCCTCGATCGCGGCGCGCGAGGCGCCGAGCTCCTGCGCGACGCGCGCGGGAGCGAGCTCGGGCAGGCGCGGGTGCGAGCAGGTGTGGGAGCCGATCTCCCAGCCGGCCGCGGCGAGCTGGCGCAGCTCGTCCCAGTCAAGGCACCGCAGCTCGTCCCGGTGCGGGCCCGCAGTCCAGCGGTCGATCCCCGGCCACGACATGGGTCCGTCGCGGCCGGCGAAGTCGGTCGGCACGAACACCGTGCCCGGCAGCCCGAGCTCTCGCAGCACGGGCGCAGCCGCGGTGAGGGTGGAACGGTAGGCGTCGTCGAAGGTGACCACGAGCGTGCGGCCGCGCGCGGGCGCGGCGAGCGCATGCGCGAAGGTCGCGCCGCGGTACCCACGCCGGGCGAGCAGCCCGAGCTGGCAGCGCAGGTGCGCGGGCGTCACGGCGAGCTCGGAGTCCCACGCCTCGCTGACCGCGTGGTAGCAGAGCACGACCACGGGCGGGAGCCCGGCGCTCACCAGCCCGCCCGCTCCAGCGCGGCCAGTGGCGCGCCGACGTTCTGCTCCAGCCACGCCGGGCGCTGGCGGTCGGCGAAGGCGAGCAGGTCGCGTGCGACGTGCGACAGCCACGAGGCGACCGCGAACGCCTCGAGCGCGGCGCGGTCGTCCGGCGCGCCGGTCCGGGCGGCGTAGGCGCGCGTGCGCTCGTCGCCGCCGGCGCGCATCAGCGGCCAGGTCAGACGCTCGAGGCGCGGCCCAGGCGGCAGGCCGTGTTCGCCACGCGCCGTGGCGGCGATCAGGTCGAGGAGGTCGAGCATCGGCAGCGCCCTAGCGGTGGCCCAATCCCAATCAAGTAGCACGTTCAGCCCGCCGTGTCGAACGAGCAGGTTGTCCGGCCAGACGTCGCCGTGCGCCCAGCCGAGCGGCACGTCCGCGAGCCGCTCGCCGACCCGGCCGGCCACCCGCGCGAGCGCGTCCCCGGCGTCCGGCTCGAGATGGGTGGCGATCGCGCGCGCCTGGGCCGTGAGTCCCGGATCGCCGATCGCGACGCGGTCGCACAGGTGCAGGGCGACGAGCGCGTCGAGGCACTCCTCCCAGAGCCGCGCGGTCATGCGGCGGGGATGGCGGCCGGCCGCGTAGGGCTCGAGCAGCCACAGCGCGGCACCGACCTCGCCGTGGGCGAGCGGCCACGGCACGCGGCTACGCAGCGCCGGAGCCGGAGCGGCGGCGGCGAGCTCGGCGAGCCGGGCGCGGCTGGCCTCGAGCAGCGCGCGGGACGGACCGGCGGCCACGCGCAGCACGTAGGGCCGCGCGGCAGGATCACGCACGTCCATCACGAGCTTGCCGCTGAGCGTGACCGTCGTCGCCGTGGTCTCGAGCGGCGCGCCGAGCGCCGCTGCGGCGGCGGCGCGCGCCGTCTCGGCGAGGCCGGCAGGCCGCTCGCCGTGCGCGGCGACGACGATCCGCCCGACGGGCAGCCGCGGCGCCCCCGGCCCGAGCCCGTGGGCGCGCGTGCGCTCGCCGGTGGCGAGCGTCGCAACGGCCAGCCCGCGGGCGCGCAGCGCGGTCTCGAGCCGCCGGGCGCGCACGGCGGCCGCGGCGCCGTGGGCGGGGCGCTGCAGCAGCTCGAGGGCGCGCCGCGCGCGCGAGCCGCCGTCGCGCACCTCGGGCGGGCCGCCGCCGAGCGCGACCGCGATCAGCGGCCCGTCCCCCGCGGCGGCAGCGGCGGCGGCCTCGCGTGCGGCGCGGCGCCCGGCGGGCGCGGCGGCGTCGATGAGGAGCGCGTCCGGGGCCGGGGCGGCGAGCTCGACCACCTCCAGCCCAGCGAGCCGCAGCGCGGCGCCGAGGTCCGCGTCGGCGTGCACCGCCACGCGGCGGGCGTCCGGCGCCAGCACCGTCCAGACCCAGGCGTGGCGGTGCGGGGGCCGCACGGCATCCGCGCGCCCGCCGCGGAGCAGCACGGCGATCCGCCCGCACTCCACGGGCGCGGCATGCCGCGCGACCCGCGCGCGGCCGGCATCGGCGAGCCGGTCGCGCAACGCCGCGTCGCCCGCCAGCCGCTCGAGCGCGGCGAGCGCCGCGGCCGCGTCGTCCGGCGGGATCAGGAGCGCAGCGCCGCGGGCGACGTCACCGACCCCGCCGACGTCGGTCGCCACCACGGGCAGGCCGGCCGCCCAGGCCTCGAACAGGACCTGCGGCACCCCTTCGGACCAGGACACGTGCAGCAGGGCATGGGCGCCGGCATAGCGCTCCGCCAGCTCCGCCGCGCCGACGGCGCCCATCAGCGTCGCCCGGCTGCCCACCCCGAGCGCCACGACCCGCCGCTCCAGCGCGGCGCGCTCGGTGCCCGTGCCACAGACCCGCAGGCTCCAGCGCGTGGGCAGTCCGGCCAGCACGTCGGCGAGCAGCAGCGGGTTCTTCTCGGCGTCCAGCCGCCCCACCGAGAGCGCTTCGAGCGGGCCGTCGAAGCGCCGCGCCGCCGAAGCCGGCGCATCGAGCTCCGCCAGCGAGACTGCGATCGGCAGCACGGTCCGCGATCCGGCGTAACGGCGCGCGAGCGCGCTGCCCACGACGACCACGGGGGCCACCCGGGCAAGCGCGCGCCACGCCCCGTCGAGTGCGAGCGCCGCCGCCCGCGCCCGCCGGCCCGGGTGGCGAAGCCCGACGTAGGCCACGAGGTCCTCGCGCACGCCCAGCACGAGGCGGCGCCGGCGCGCCAGGGCCATCGCTGCGCCCGCCAGCGCGAGCGGGTGCGGACCGAGCAGCCAGACCGCGTCCGCGGAGCCGACGAGCCGCGAGAGCCGGCCGAGCGACGCGGCCAACGCGCGAGCCGCCGGCAGCGGGCGCGACAGTGCGGGGTAGTCCGGCAGCGGAGCGAAGCCGACGTCCGCCCGCAGCCGGTGCGCGAACGGCGTCGCGCCGGCCGTGTCGAGCCTGCCGGCGAGCGTCAGGCGCTCCACGTGCCCGGCCAGCTCGGCGGCGAAGCGGGCGAACGATTCCTCGCAGTGGAGCGCGCCGTCGCGCCGCTGGTACCGCAGGTCGCAGTAGACGGCCACGTGCACGCTGGCGCGATCCTAACCGGACCGAGGGGGATGGATCCAACCACCGGCCGGCGACTAGGATCGCGCCGTGCAGCGGACGCCGTCGTTCGTCAGCTCGGCGGTCGCGACGTACGCCACGAACGTGGCCGCCTCGGCGCTTGCGCTCGGCAACGTCATGATCACCGCCTGGGCGCTCGGCGCCGTCGGCCGCGGCGAGGTGGCGTTCCTCACCACGATCGCCTACCTGACGTCGCAGGTCGCCTCGCTCAGCGTCCACCAGGCGCTGGTCAACGCAGCGGGCCGCGAGCCCACCCGCACCCCAGCGCTGCTCGGCACGGCGATCGCCGTGGCGCTGGTGACCGGGGCCGGTGGTGCGGGGCTCGTCGCGCTGCTCGTGGCGCTCGTCCCCGCGGTGGGCGGGTCCGCCCCGACCGGGCTGCTAGCGCTCGCGCTCGCCGCGGTGCCGATGCTCGTGCTCCAGCTGTGCGTGCAGCACCTGGTGCTCGCCCACCATGGCTTCCGCGCGGTCAACGCCGCCTGGCTCCTCGTGCCGGTGGTGACCTGCGGCGCCAACGGCGCGCTCGCGCTGGCCGGCGTGCTCTCGACCGGGCTCGCCGTCGGCGCCTGGGTGGCGGGGCAGACGCTCGCCACCTTGCTGCTGTGGCGCAGCCTGACGCGCCGCTGGGGTCCGCCCGCGCGGCCCGAGCGGGCGCTCGCCGGCAGGCTGCTGGCCTTCGGCGCCCGCGCCCACGGCGGCCGGGTCATGTTGCTCGGCAACTACCGGCTCGACCAGTGGATCGTCGGCAGCGTGGCCGGCTCGCGCGCGCTCGGGATCTACAGCGTCGCGGTGGCCTGGGCGGAGGCGCTGTTCTTCCTCCCGACCGCGCTCGCGAACGTCCAGAAGCCCGACCTCGTGCGCATGGGCCGCGCCGACGCGGCCGCGCGGGCCGCTTCGGTGCTGCGGGTGGCCCTCCTGCTCACGGTGCCGCTGGCCGTCGGCTTGGTCGTGCTCGCGCCCGTGCTGTGCGAGGGCCTCTTCGGCGCGTCGTTCGCGCCGGCCACCGATCAGGTCCGCGTGCTCGCGCTCGGCGCGTTCGGCATCGTCGCGCTCAAGCTCCTCGGCAGCGCGCTGACGGCGCAGGGCCGGCCGGGAAGCGAGACGCTCGCGGTCGGCGCAGCCTTCGTGACCATCGTGGCGCTCGACGTGCTGCTGATCCCGGCGCACGGCGGCGACGGCGCCGCGGTGGCCTCGACCGTCGCCTACACGGCCGGCGGCGTAGCGGCCGGCCTGCTGTTCGTCCGCGCGCTGCCGGCGCGGGCGTCGTGGCTGCTGCCCCGCCCGGCCGACCTCACGCGGGTGCTCGGTGCCGTGCGAGCCCGTCGAGCGCCGGGCCCGTCGCCAGGAGCAGCCACAGCTGAACGTCCGAGCCGTTCGAGAGGAAGACGGATGCCGTGAGCGCGCCGATCGCCGCCACGAGCACGGCGTGCGCGAGCAGGGCGAGCCGTGGCTCGCCCTGCCGGTTGAAGCTCCGGCTCGCGCGCCACGCCGCGCACAGGCACGCGACGACCATGGCGAGGAAGAGCAGCAGGCCGAGCGGCCCGGCCTCCGCCAGCAGCTGCAGGTAGGTGTTGTGCACGGGCAGGCCCCGCTCGGCGATCAGGTCGACGAACTCGAGGCTCCCCGGCTCGCGCACGTAGAACGGTGAGTGCACGGGGAAGTTGGCGAGCCCGACGCCCAGCGCCGGATGGTCCTCGACGATCCGCCACGCTGCTGTCGACAGGCCGACGCGGCCGTTGCCGGAATCGTCCGTGATGGTCAGTCGCTCCAGCGCCGTCGGCGACACCGCCAGCACGACGGAGCCGACGCAGGCGAGCACGCCGGCGAGCGCGAGCAGCCGCCGACGGCGCCGATGCGCGAGCAGCAGTGCCGCAGCCATGGTCGCGACGAGCGCCACGAAGCCGCCGCGCGACTCCGTCGCCACGAGGGCCGCGAGCAGCAGCAGCACCACGCCGGCGCCCGCCGCCCGCGCCGCCGCCCCGCGCACGCCGGCCGCCAGCCCGACGGTGAGGGCGAGCGCCGGCACGAGGCTCGCGGCGAGGTAGTTGGGGTCGCCGAGGCCGCCGGCGAGCCGGCCCTCCTCCTCCACCACGCCGGCAAGCCCGAGCGCCGTGGTCTGCGTGCCGCGCACGGCGAACCCGACGAGCGCGGACAGCGCGACGGAGGCGACGAAGGCGAGCAGCAGCAGCCGGATCGCGTGCTCCGTGCGCATCGTGGCGAGCACGACGGCGAACATCAGCGCGCTCGTCATCCATGCCAGCACCAGCTCGCCGGCGATCTCGGGGCGCCGGGCCCAGGCGAGCGAGAGCACGAGCCAGCCCACCAGCGCCGCCATGCCGGCGAGCACCGGGGCGTGCGCGCGCAGCGCCCCCCGAGCAGGGCTGGGGCGCGCCCCGAGCGCACCGACCGTGGCGAGCACGAGCAGCCCCGCCCCCGCGTGCCAGACGGGCGCCACGCCGGGCAGCGCGCCGAGGAAGACGAGCGGGAGCCAGACGGCGATGGCGATCGGCAGGTTGACCAGCGCGAGGACGACCAGTGCGCCCGCGGCGAACGCGGCGCCGGTGAGGCGCGGCTGCGCGGCCAGCGCGATGCCGACGGCGGTACCCGCCGCGAAGGTGGCGACGAACGTCGGGACGCCGCGCGGGCGCGGGAGCGCCGGGCTGCAGGTGAGCGGAGGCGTGGCGGGAGGCTAGGCCGCGGCGAGGGGGCGGGTCAAGGCCGCGGCCACCGCGGCCACGCTCAGGCGTCGGCGAGGGCCGAGTCCACCGCGGCCGCGCTCAGGCGGCGGCGAGGCTCGCGGCCACCGCGTCCACCTCGGCCGGCCCCACGTGGGGCCCCACCGGCAGCAGCAGCACGCGCGCGCTGCCGGCGGGCGCCGCCGTCTCCACGCCCTCCGCGGCGAGCGCCGCGGCCAGCGCATCCCGCGCGCCGCCGTCACGCGCCAGTACGGGGAAGCACAGCGGCGAAGCGCGGGCGTCGGCGGCGGCATCGAAGCACGGGACGAGACGCTCGTGCCCGGCCAGCGCCGCGCGGTAGAGCGTCGCGACCTCCCGCCGGGCGGCGAGCTCCTCCGCGAGCCGTGGCAACCGCGCCAGTCCGAGTGCCGCCCGCGGCTCGTCCATGCGGTGGTTGAAGCCCAGGTCGACCACGTCGTAGTCGTCGGCGTGACCGCGGTGGCGGTCCCACGTGCCCGAGGTCATGGCGTGCGAGCGCTGCCGCCGCACGCGCGCCTCGTGCTCGGCCGCCGCCGCGACGACCAGGCCGCCCTCGCCTACGCCCAGCTGGCGCCCAGCCCGCAGGGAGAAGCAGCCGAGCGCGCCGGCGGTGCCGGCGAGCCTGTCATCGGGCAGCCGCGTACCGAGCGCATCGCGGGCATCCTCGATCAGCGCGAGGCCGTGCTCCGCGCACAGCCCGGCCAGCGCGACGGCGTCGGCCGCGTAGCCCCATGGATGCCAGACCAGCACGGCACGCGTGCGTGGCGTGATGAGGGCCGCCACCCGCTCGGGCGCGACCACGGGCCGCAGGGCCGACGCGACGGGAGCCGGGACCGGGGTGGCGCCGCAGCCCTCCACGGCCGCCGCCGCGGCCGGCCGGCAAAGCGCCGGCACGATCACCTCGTCGCCCGGCCCGAGCCCGAGCGCCCGGCAGGCGAGCCGCAATGCCGCCGCACCGCTCGCGACGGCCACCACCCGCTCGGCGCCCGCCCACGCCGCGAACGCCGCCTCGAACTCGGCCGTGCGCGGGCCGAGCGTCAGCCAGCCACTGCGCAGGCAGTCGAGCACGGCCGCGATGTCGGCCTCGGCGAGCCGCTCGCCAGCGAGCGCGAGCGTCACGTCGCCAACCCGTCGGCGAGCGCCGCCACCACGCGGTCCTGCTCGGCCTCGGTCAGGTGCGAGTGCAGCGGCAGGGTCAGCTCGCTGCGGGCGATCCGTTCCGCGCGCGGCAGCGACGCACCGGCGTCCGCGTAGGCGGAGAGCCGGTGCACGGCCGGGTAGAGGACCGAAGTCTGCACCGCGTGGCGCTCGCGCATGACGGCCCGGACCGCCGGCCGCCGCGCCGGCTCGGCGAGCAGGACCGGCATGACGTAGCAGGAGGCGCGCGCGACCGCCGCCGCCGTGTAGGGCACGACCACGCCCTCGAGGCCGGCCAGCTTGTCGCGGTAGGCAAGCGTGAGCGCACGCCGGCGCGCGATGTCGTCCTCCATCCGCGCGAGCCGCGCCAGCAGCAGCGCGGCGCGCGGCTCGTCGAGCCGGTCGACCAGGCCGTCGGCGCGGGCGCGGCGCGCGAGCGTGGCCAGCGCGTCGTCGTCGGTGGCCACGGCGCCGCCCTCGCCGGCCGAGAGCACCTTGTTGGAGAAGAACGAGAACGCGCCGGCGAGGCCGAAGGTGCCGGCCTTGCGGGCGCCGACGGTGGCGCTCGGCGCGTGCGCGGCATCCTCGAGGAGGACGAGCCCGCGGCGATCGCACAGCACGCGGAGCGCCTCGATGGCCGCGGGGTAGCCGGCGTAGTGCATCGCGCAGACGGCGCGCGTGTGCGGCGTGATCCTCCGCTCGACGTCGTCGGGGTCGAGGCCGAGGTCGTGGTCGCCGGCGACGTCGGCGAACACCGGCGTGGCGCCGCAGTAGCGCACCGCCGCGGCGGTGGCCACGAAGGTGATGGCCGGCACGATGACCTCGTCGCCCGGCTGCACGCCCGCGCCGAGGTAGGCGAGGTGCAGCGCCGCGGTGCCCGAACCGACGGCGATCACGTGGCGACAGCCGAGCCCATCGGCGAACGCGCGCTCAAACGTCGCACCCGCGTCGCCGAGCGCGAGCCGCCCGGCGAGCAGCACGGCGGCGACCGCCGCGCGGTCCTCTTCCTCGATGCGGAGGTCGAACAGCGGGATGGTGGTCGGCGCCGCGCTGCTCACGCTGGGACGTTGTGGTAGCGCGCGGCGTAGGGGTCGGGGAACGCGCCGTCCTCCAGCGCGCGCAGCACCTCGGCGACGCCGTCGGGCACCGTGCGGGTGGTCGCGTAGCCCAGCCGCCGGCCGACCTTCTCGAATGCGACCTTGTAGTCGCGCGGGTCTTCGTCGCGGTGCACGAAGGTCACGCACCCGTTCGCGGTCTGCTCGCGGATGACCCCGACGAGGTCGAGCTTGCGGTAGTTCTCGCTCGTGTCGCCGACGTTGAACACTTCGCCGCCGACCACGTCGAGCGGAGCGTCGAGCACCGACCGGATGGCGCGGGCCGCGTCGCGGACGTGGACGTAGGGACGCCAGAACTGCTCTCCGAACACCTCGAGCTCGCGTCCGGCCCACAGGTCGCGGCTGAACTCGTTCACCGTGAGGTCGAAGCGCATGCGCGGGGCGACGCCGTAGACGGTGGCGAAGCGCAGGCAGGTGGGCACCGGCCGCTGTTCCGCCGCGGCGAGCAGCATGCGCTCGATGCCGACCTTCTGCTCGGCGTAGAGCGACACGGGGGCGAGCGGGCTGCACTCGTCGACGGGCACCGTGGGATCGGCCATGCGGCCGTAGTTCGAGCACGTGGAGGCGAACACGACCCGGCCGACACCGGCGGCGCGGGCGTCGGCGATCAGCGCCTCGGTGCCCTCGACGTTGACCGCGTGGGCGAGCGCCGGGTCGAACGCGCAGGCAGGGTCACCGACGATCGCCGCCAGGTGGACGACCGCGTCGGCGCCGGCGAGCGCGCGCTGCCGGGCGGCCGCGTCCCGCAGGTCGCCGTGGGTGAACGCGACGCCGCGGGCCTCGAGCGCCGCCGCCAGGTCGGCTTGACCGTGGACGAGCGCATCGAGCACACTCACCGCGTGTCCGGCGGCGAGCAGCTCGTCGACGGTCTCCATCCCGACGTAGCCGACCCCACCCGTGACGAGGACCGTTCCCCCCATGAGCGAGGCATCATCGCCCGCGACACCGCCGGATGGCAACCCGCCGGACTTCGACGTGGTCGTGCCGGCCTTCAACGAGGCAGAGCAGATCGACGCCTGCCTCGACCACATCCGTGCGCAGCGCTACTCCACCGAGCGCGTGCACGTGTGGGTGGTCGACGCCGGCTCGCACGACGGCACCGGCGGCGCCGTCACTGCACGCGAGGACGCCGGCGTCGCGCTCGTGACGCCCGGCGGCCGCCTCAACGCGGCCGAGGCGATGAACGCCGGGATCGCCCGCGGCAGCGCGCCACTCATCGCACGCGTCGACGCCCACACGCGGCTCGATCCCGACTACCTGCGCCGCGCGGCCGCGGCGTTCGGCGAGGCAGGGCCGGACGTCGGGTGCGTCGGCGGCCAGCCCGAGCAGGTCGGCGAGACGCGCTTCGGGCAGGCGGTCGCGCTCGCCCGCCGGTCGCCGTTCGGCGTCGGCCGCAGCATCTACGCCGACACCCGTTCGCGGGCCTTCGTCGCGACTGTGCAGGCGGGCGTGTACCGGCGCGCCGCCCTGGAGGCGGTCGGCGGCTTCGCAGAGACGATGCTGGTGGGCGAGGACGAGGAGCTCAACTGGCGCCTGCAGCGCGCCGGGCAGCGGATCCTGCTCGACACCGGCCTCCGCTTCGCCTACACGACACGCTCGTCGTGGCGCGGCGTCACCCGCCAATACCGCAACTACGGGCGCTCCCGTGCGCGCGTGCTCGCCGCGCACCCTGCGTTCCTGCGGCCACGGCACGTCGCGCCCGCGGTCATGGTCGTCGGGCTCGCCGGTCTGGCCGCCGCGAGCCCGCGCTCGGGGCGCGCCCGCCGCGCGCTGGCGGCCGGGCTCGCAGGCTATGGGGCCGCGGCTGCGCTCGCCGGGCGGCACGCCGCGCGCGCGGGTGACCCGTCGCTCGCGCCGGCGGTGGCGGGCGCGTTCGCGGCGCTGCACCTCGGCTACGGGGTCGGGCTGCTGGCGGGCGCCGGCGAGCTGGCGCTCGCGCGGGTGCTGGGGACGCCCCCGCCACACCGCGTGTCGGCGCGCTGAGCCCCGGAGGCCGCCAGCGGGGCGCTCCCGCATGGGCGGGCGCCGGTCGACGCCCCTGACCAAGCGTCAGCGCGAGGACGGCGCACCGAGCTCCGCGAGCCGGCCCCGGATCCGCGCGCGCTTCTCCTCGAGCTCGCGCTCGAGCCGCACGATCTCCTCGCGGCGCCGGTCGAGCAGCTCGAGCTGGCGCTCGGCGTACCCGAGCGCCTCCTCGAGGATCTCGCGCTGGCGCGGGGCGGCCGCGCTGCCGCTGTGCCACTCGGTGCACAGCGCCGCCCGAGCGCGCTCGGCCGCGACCAGCTCGCGCAGCTCGTCGAGCGACACCCCGAGCAGCTCCTTGAGCCGCAGCACCTCCTGGAGGCGCTCGACGTCGGTCTCGTCGTAGAGCCGGTGGGCGCCGGACGGGCGGCCGCCGCCCGCGGGCAGGAGCCCGATCTCCTCGTAGTAGCGGATGGTGCGCGGCGTCGTGCCCGTGCGGGCGGCGACCTCGCCGATGCGCAGCGGGGCGCTCATGCCGGCGCCCGCTGGTGCGACGGGCGCAGGAGCGAGACGCCCGCCCCGGCGAGCGACGTCGCCGCGAGCACCCACAGCGCGGTGTGCATGTTGCTCACGAACGGGTCGAGCTGCGCGGGCGACAGGCTCTCCGCCAGCCCGGAGAAGATCTGCAGCAGCACGTCCTGCGGCACCGCCGCGGTGACGATGGCCATCACCATCGCGATCGAGAGGACCGCGCCGGTGTTCTGCAGCATCGTGCGCGCCCCGGCCGCGATCCCCCGGCGGTGGACCGGGACCGTCCCCATCATGGCCGCCGTGTTGGGCGAGTTGAACATGCCCGAGCCGATGCCCACCAGCGCGAGCCACAGCGGGCTCTGCCAGTACGGGCTGTCGACCACGAGCATGGTCATCGCGGCGAGCGCGACGGCGGACACGAGCATGCCGAGCGCCGCCAGCGCGCGCGAGCCGTGCCGATCGGCCCAGACGCCGGCCAGTGGCGAGGCGACGAGCATGCCGATCGCCATCGGGGCGAGCTTGACGCCGGCCAGCACGGGGTCGTCGCCCTTGACGCCCTGGAAGTAGAAGACGAACAGGAACATGAGCGCGAAGCGCGAGAACCCGTTGATGAACGCGGCCCCGGTGGCCGCCGCGAAAAGCCGGTTGCGGAAGATCGAGAGGTCCAGCATCGGCGCACGGGCGCCGCGCTCGGTGGCCACGAAGGCCGGCAGCAGCACCGCGGCGACGGCGAGCCCGCCTATCACCACGGGGTCGTTCCAGCCCGAGATGCCGCCCTTGGACACGGCCAGGACGAGGCACGTCAGGCCGGCCACGAACGTCGCCACCCCGGCCCGGTCGAGGCCGCGCACGTCGTCCGGCGAGACCAGCTCGCGCAGCACGTACCCGCCCCAGGCGGCGGCCGCGAGGCTCAGCGGCACGTTGAACCAGAACACCCACTCCCACGAGATCGAGACGAGCGCGCCGCCCAGGACCGGGCCGAGCACGAGCCCGATTGCGGCGACCATCGTGTTCGTCCCCATGGCGAGCCCGGGCTGCTCGCGCGGGAACTCGTCGGTCACGAGCGCCGCCGCGTTGGCGAACAGGAACGCCGCGCCGATCCCCTGCAGGACGCGCCACACGATCAGCTGCGTGCCGTTCGCGGCGAAGCCGGCGCCGAGCGAGGCGGCGGAGAAGACGAGGAACCCGGCGACGTAGGCCCGCTTGCGTCCGAAGAGGTCCGACAGCCGGCCGGCCGTGAGCACGAGCACGGTCGAGGCGATCGTGTAGGCGAGGATCACCCACACGAGGCCGAGCAGGCTCGTGTGCAGCGCGCGCTCGAGGTCGGGCAGGGCGATGATCAGCGTGCCCGAGTTCGTCGCGGCGAGCAGCATGCCGACGCTCGTGCACGACAGCGCCCACTACTTGTAGTGGGGATGGTCGGCGTCGACGCCGGCGCTCCGGCGCCGAGGGGTGCGGGTCGTGGCCATGATCCTTATCCTAACGTCAACGTACGGTTCACCGCTCGGCTGGGCCGTCCGCACGACGCCGACGGCGCGTTCGCGATCCGCCGGCGCGGGTACGACGTCGTGTCGGGGAGCCGCGCCTCGCCGCTCCTCGACCTTGGCAAGGGGAGACGTCATGGGGAACGCAGACACGGGTGCGCCGGCACCCGACTGGGAGGCGATCGAGCGGTCGCCCGACTTCCAGCAGCTCGTGCGCAGCCGCCGCCGCTTCGCGTGGGCAGCCGGGACGATCGGCATCGGGCTCGGCGCGCTCTACGTCGTGCTCGCCGGCGTCGCGCCGGACCTGATGGGCACGCACCTGTTCGGGTCGATGTCGCTCGGGTTCGCCGGCGGGGTCGGCCTGATCGTCCTCACGTGGGCGATCACCCTGCTCTACATGTACCGCTCCGAGCGGGTGTGGGGGCCGCTCGAGCACCGCATCCGGGAGGCGCACGCGGCGCACGCGCCGGCCACCGGCCGGTTCGTCCGCGACGACGCGCCCGCGGCTGCCGGGACGGAGCGCGTGCGATGACCGTGCTCGCCATCGCCGACGGCGTCAACGAGCTCGCGCTCGGCGTGTTCGCGGTCGTCCTGGCGACCACGCTGGGCATCACCTACTGGGCGTCCAAGCGGACGCACACCGCGACCGAGTTCTGGGCGGCCAACCGCGGTATCTCGGGCCTGCAGAACGGCTTCGCGATCGCCGGCGACTACCTCTCGGCGTCGACCTTCCTCGGCTTCGCCGGGCTCATCTTCCTGTTCGGCGTCGACGGCTGGGTCGGCCTCGCGGCCGCGGGTGCGTCGTTCCTCCCGGTCGTGCTGCTGCTCGCCGAGCGGATGCGCAACGCCGGCAAGTTCACCATCGCCGACGTGCTCGCCTTCCGGCTGCGCGAGCGGCCGGCGCGGATCGCCGCCGCACTGGGCACGCTCGTCGTCTCCTTCGTCTACCTGATCGCGCAGATGGTCGGCGCGGGCGTGCTGCTGCAGGCGCTCGCCGGGATCGACTTCACGCTGTCGGTGGCGATCACCGGCACGTTCATGCTCATCTACGTCATCTTCGGCGGCATGCTCGCCACGACCTGGGTGCAGATCATCAAGGCCGGGCTGCTCATGACGGCGGGCACGGTGCTCTGCATCCTCGTGCTGTCGAAGTCGGGCTTCAACCCGTTCACGCTGTTCGAGCGCGCCGCCGCGACCCATCCGGAGAAGGACGGGTACCTCGCCTCCGGCCTGCAGCACCCGAACGCGGTCAACGCGATCTCGTTCGGGCTCGCGCTGCTGCTCGGCACCGCGGGGCTGCCGCACCTGCTGATGCGGTTCTTCACGGTGCCCGACGCGAAGGCGGCGCGCGGCTCGGTCGCGTGGGGCGTGCTGCTGATCGGCGCCTTCTTCATCATGACCATGCTCGTCGGCGTCGGCGCGCGCGCGATCCTCGGCGACATGTCCGCCGACGACACCGCGGGCGGGAACCTCGTCACGCCGCTGCTGGCCGAGTCGCTCGGCGGGGGCGAGGGGACGCTCGGCGGCGACCTCTTCCTCGCGGTCATCAGCGCCGTCGCCTTCGCCACGATCCTCGCGGTCGTCGCAGGCCTCGTCATCGCGGCGTCGGGGGCGGTCGCGCACGACGTGTGGACCGGCGTGATCCGCCGCAACCGCGTCGAGGAGCGCGACGAGGTGCGGGTCGCGCGCCTGGCGTCGATCTGCCTCGGGGTCCTGGCCATCGCCGCCTCGATCCTGGCCGGCGAGACGTTCAACGTCTCGATCCTGGTCGGGCTCGCGTTCGCAGTGGCGGCCAGCGCGAACCTGCCGGCGCTCGTCATGGCGCTGTTCTGGCCGCGCTTCAACACGACCGGGGCGGTCGCCGGCGTGCTCGGGGGCCTGCTCGTCTCGCTGCTGGTGATCGCGCTGAGCCCGCCGGTGTGGCCGGGCCCGGACGGCGAGGGCTCGCCGATCCCGCTCGCCAACCCGGCGATCATCTCGATCCCTGCGGGCTTCCTCGCCTGCTGGCTCGGGACGATGCTCAGCCGCGAGCCGGGCACCGCCGCGAGCTACCGCGAGCTGCACGTGCGGGCGGAGACGGGGATCGGCGCCGTGTAGCGTGCGGCGCATGCAGGAGGCGCGCATGGAGCAGACCGCGACGGGGCTCGTCGCAGCGACCGAGGGCTGGTTCGTCGTCAACGTGCGCGACGCCGCGTGGGTCACCGGCGACCACTTCGGCGACGCGTGCATCTTCGAGGGCGAGGCCGTGCCGTTCGGGCAGATCGGCTACACGCTCGCCGTGCTCCAGCCCGGCCAGCCGAGCGGGCTCTACCACCACGAGGGCAACCAGGAGGACTTCCTGGTGCTCTCCGGCGAGTGCCTGCTGCTCGCCGAGGGCGAGGAGCGCCGGCTGCAGGCGTGGGACTTCGTCCACTGCCCGCCGGGCACGGCGCACATCTTCGTCGGCGCCGGCGACGGCCCGTGCGTGATCTTCATGGCCGGCGCGCGGACCGAGCCCGACGCCGGCGTCTACGTCGCCTCGGAGCTCGCGCAGCGCCACGGCGCCGGGGTCGCGGTCGATACGAGCTCCTCCAAGGAGGCCTACGCCCCGTTCGGCCGCTGGACCGACGGCCCGCCGGCGTCCTTCGACGGGCTCCCCTGGGCGCTGCGCTGAGCGAGCTGCGCTGACAGGAACGCCCGCTCGGCCGCGTTGTCGGCGCGGTCGAGTGCGGCGCGGTAGGCCGTGACCGCCTCGTCCGGCCGGCCGAGCCGGACGAGCAGCTCCGCCTTCGTCGCCCAGAGGTAGCGGTAGCCGGCGAGCGCGTCCTCCAGCGCCTCGACCTCTCTCAGCGCCGTCTCGGGGCCGGCCACCTCCGCCAGCGCGATCGCCCGGTTCAGCGCGACGACCGGCGACGGCCAGACGGCGAGGAGCGCGTCGTACAGCGTCACGATCTGCGGCCAGTCCGTCGCCGCGTAGCTCGGCGCCTGCGCGTGCAGCGCCGCGATCGCCGCCTGCAGCGCGAAGCGCCCGGGCGGCCCGGCGTGCAGCGCGGCGACGACCAGCCGGTCGCCCTCCTCGATCGCCGCCCGGTCGTAGCGCCCGCGGTCCTGGTCGGCCAGCAGCACCGGACGGCCGTCCGCGTCGGTGCGCGCGGCGCGGCGCGCATGGTTGACGAGGAGCAGGGCGAGGAGGCCCAGGACCTCGGGCTCGTCGAGCAGCTCGCGCAGCAGCCGCGCGAGGTCGAGCGCGCGGACGGCGAGGTCCTCGCGCAGCAGGTCGGCGCCCGACGGCGCGGTGTGCGCCGTCGTGTAGAGCAGGTGGATGACGGCGAGGACGGCGTCGAGCCGCCCGGGCAGCTCCTCCGCCGACGGCACGCGATAGGGGATCCGGGCCGCCGCGATCTTCTTCTTCGCGCGCGTGAGCCGCGCCGCCATCGTGGGCTCGGAGACGAGGAACGCCTGCGCGATGTCGCCGGTCGACACGCCGCAGACGAGCCGCAGCGTCAGCGCGACCTGCGCCTCCTGCGCCAGTGCCGGGTGGCAGCAGGTGAACACGAGGCGCAGGCGGTCGTCGGGGATCGTCTCCGGCTCGTCGGCGGGCATCTCGGGCTCCTCCTCGGGCTCGATCAGCAGCGGGAGCTTGGCCTGGAGGACCTGGCGGCGCTTCACGGCGTTCAGCGCGGAGCGCCGCGCGGCCGTGGTCAGCCACGCGCCGGGGCGGTCGGGCACGCCGTCGCGCGCCCACTGGGCGAGCGCGGCGACGTACGCCTCCTGCACGCACTCCTCCGCCAGGTCGAGGTCGCGGGTGACGCGCGCCGTCGCCGCGAGCACGAAGGCCCATTCGCGACGGTGCGCGCCGGCGACCGCCTGCTCGGCCGCCGAGCTCAGTCCGCCACCACCTCGAAGCCGAGCAGCGGCCGGACCTCGACCCCGCCGTCCATGATCGGCGTCATCCGCGCGAGCTCGATGGCGTGGTCGAGGTCGCGCGCCTCGATCACGAAGATGCCGGCGATCGCCTCCTTGCTCTCCACGAACGGTCCGTCGGTCACCAGGTCCGAGCGGATCGAGGTCGCGGTGGCGGTGGGCTCGAGCGCGAGGCCGGCGACGGTCCGGCCGCCGGACGCCCTGATGCGCTCCGGCAGGCGCCCGTGCGCCTCGAGCACCTCCGGCGGGATGTCGTCCACCCCGCCCGGGGTCTCGCGCTCGTAGATGATCACGGCGTACTGGGTCATGGTCGGTGCCTCCATCGCGCTCACGCCTCCTCGGCGACCACGCCGCCGAGCCATGCGCCCCACGCCCGCTCGGCAGCGGCGCCGTCCACATCGTCGCCGAACAGGTGCAGGGTCGCACCGACGGGCCAGCCCCAGGCGTCGCGGCCGAACACGCGGTAGAGCGCGTCGTCCGTCCGCAGGCCGAGGAACGCCGCCGTGCGGTAGTCGACGGTCGCGGCGACGCTCCCCGCGCCCGGCAGCCGGGCCTCGATGCGATCGCCCGCCTGCGCGTCGCCGGCGCCGAGCGCCCGGCACGCGGCGGCGAACGAGCCGGGCCGCGCGGAGGCGTCGGGGCCCTCGACCGACGCGAACGCGCCCTGCCGGCCCGCGAAGTGGCCCAGGTACTCGCCGAGCGAGTGGTAGTAGAAGTCCGTGTGCGCCACGCACGCCCGGTACTCGACGTCCTCGAAGACGCTCGTGTGCCGGTAGCGCAGGTGCGTGCCGCCGGCGCGCGGCTCCAGCTCGTACTCGAGCTGGTTGAACCAGCCGGGCTTCTCGGCACGCGTGGCGAAGCGCGCGTGCGGCTCCCACACGGTCACGGTCCCCTCGGCCGAGGAGAGCCCGCGCGCCGCGCCGCCGCGCCCCGGCTCGTAGGCGATCGGCCAGAGCCATCCGGCCGTCTGCTCCGTGATCGCCGCCCACGCCGCTTCGGGACCCGCGGGCAGGTCGCCCTCGTAGGTCACCTCGAGCTCCTTCGTCATGGTCGCTGCTCCTTCGTCGTCGGGTGTGCCGTCACCTAGACGTCAATCGAGGGAGCGCGAGATCGACAGCGGCCTACAGGTTCCACCCGAAGTAGACCTCGGCCTTGACCAGCTGCTCGCCGGCGAACGTGAGCACCTCGGTGTTGCGGAAGCGCGAGCCGTCCGTCCGCTCCGCCTCGTAGGTCACGAGCACCTCGCCGCCGCCCAGCTCCTGCAGGCGGACGTAGGAGAACGCTTTGAGCTGCTCGTGCCCCGGCCAGCAGCGCGCGAAGTACGCGGTGCGGTCGATGCCGTCGTCCGAGGGGCTCCAGAACGCGAAGTCGTCGGCGACGAGCGCCTCCATCGCGGCGCGGTCGCCGGTCTCGTACGCGCCGTAGCTCGCGCGGGCCAGCTCGGTCAGGTCCCTGCTCATGGTCGTCCCTCCTCGGGGTGTACCATCAAGGTAGTTGTAGAAGCAACGTCCCGGAGGACGCCGCCGTGCATGTGGAGATCTGGTCGGACATCGCCTGCCCCTGGTGCTACGTCGGCAAGCGCCGCTTCGAGACGGCGCTCGCCGGCTTCGCGCACGCCGACCAGGTGCAGGTCACGTGGCGCAGCTTCGAGCTCGACCCGTCCGCGCCCGCCGAGCGCGAGCAGAGCGGCGCCGAGCACCTCGCCGCCAAGTACGGCATGAGCGTCGAGCAGGCGGCCGCGATGAACGCGCAGATGACCGAGACCGCCGCCGGGGAGGGACTCGCCTTCCACTTCGACCGCCAGCGCGGCGGCAACACGTTCGACGCGCACCGGCTCGTCCACCTCGCCGCGGAGCACGGGCTCCAGGACGCGATGAAGGAGCGCCTGATGCGCGCCTACTTCGGCGAGGGCGAGCTGATGAGCGACCACGAGGCGCTCGCCCGGCTCGCCGCCGAGGTGGGTCTTCCCGCGGACGCGGTCGCGGCGCTCCTCGCGGGCGACCGCTTCGCCGCCGAGGTGCGCGAGGACGAGCGCACGGCGGCCGGGTTCGGCATCGGCGGCGTGCCGTTCTTCGTCGTGGACCGGGCGTTCGGGGCCTCCGGCGCGCAGCCGCCCGAGGTGCTCGGGGAGCTCCTCCGCCGCGCCTGGGAGGCGCGCCCGCTCGAGGTCGTCGCCGGCGGCGACAGCTGCGGCGTCGACGGCTGCTGAATCGATGGTTAGGGTGCGCGCATGCGCACCCCCCTCGCCACCGTCGTCGTCCTGAGCCTCGCCGTGACCGCCACGGCCGCCGCGAGCACGGCAGCCGACAAGAAGATCACGCCGGCGGGCGTCGGCCAGATCAAGCTCGGCGCGCCCGTGGGCGCGCTGCAGGACGCGGGCCTCGTCGGCGGCCTGACGCCCGGCTGCGAGCTCGCGTCGCCGCCCGTGCGTTCCGCGAAGCTGCGGGCGCCGTTGAAGGGCTTCGTCGAGGTCGGCCTCGACAACAAGGTGAAGGCGATCACGATCCGCGGCGGTGCGAGCGCCCGCGGCGTGGGCGTCGGCGACACGCTGGCCGACATCACCGCGAAGTTCCCGAAGCGCAGGCTGATCGACACCCCCTTCGGCGTCACGCGCGTGAAGATCCCGAAGCGCGGCGGCGGGCGGATGGACTTCCTCATCCGCAAGTCGACGGGGAGGATCCGGTCGGTGGAGCTCCCCCGCCTCAGGGTCTGCGACTAGTCCGCTAGCCTCGGGCGGCGCGTGCACTACCTCGACTTCCTCAAGGCGCTCCACGACCGGCTCGCGCCGCCCACCTACCTCGAGATCGGCATCCGCCACGGCGACAGCCTCGCGCTCGCGCAGGGCAAGGCGATCGGCATCGACCCGTTCTACGACCTGCGCACCGAGCTGCGCGACGACGTCGACCTGTTCCGCGAGACGAGCGACGAGTACTTCGACCGCGACGACCCGCTCAAGCCGTTCGGCGGCCGCCGCGTGGCCTTCTCGTTCATCGACGGCATGCACCTCGCCGAGTTCGTCGTGCGCGACTTCGCCAACGTCGAGCGCCACGCCGAGTGGACGAGCGTCGTCGTGTTCGACGACATCCTCCCCCGCACGGCGGAGGAGGCGGCGCGCGACCGGCGCACGCGCGCCTGGACCGGCGACGTCTACAAGGCGCTCGACGCGCTGCAGCGCCACCGCCCCGACCTGACCTGCCTGCGGATCGACACCGAGCCGACCGGGCTCGGCGTGATCCTCGGCCTCGACCCCTTCGCGCGCGAGCTGCGCGAGCACTACGACACGATCGTCGGCGAAGCGGTCGTGCCCGACCCGCAGGACGTCCCGGAAGGCGTGCTCGGGCGGGTCGGCGCCGTCGACCCGGAGCGCGCGCTCGCCTCCGGCGTGTGGCAGCAGCTGCGCGACGCGCGCGATCGCGGGGTGACGCGCCGGCGCGGGATCCATGCGCTGCGCCGGACGGTGCGGCGCGACCTCGGCGTCAGCGTCCCGCGGCCGCGGCTCGTGGACCTCGCGTCCGCCTGACGAAGCGGCCCGCGCTGCGGCGCAGCTTCTGCTTCGGGGTGAGGACCGGCGGCACGGGCACGGAGCCCTGCCGGTAGACCCGGCCCGTCGCGGTCACGGTCAGCCCGAACGTGTCGCTCCCGCGGCGCGCCGGCGCATGGGCGGTGAAGCCCGCGATCCAGACGACCGCGCGCAGGTCGTGGTCGCCCGGCGCCAGCGGCAGGCCGCCGGCGGCGATCGTCGGCGCGATCCGCGCGGTCGCCCACAGCGACGGCTGCACGGGCTCGCCGTCGGGCGCCTCGGGCACGACGACCTCGGCCTCGGTCGGGACGATCCAGTCGGTCTCCTCGCCCTCCGGCTTGAGCAGGAGCTGGATGCGGCCGTCGGCGAGCTGGTCGGTGACGTCGAGCTCGGCCGGCTCGAGCCGGGCGGCGACGGCCTCGGGCAGGTGCAGGAGCACGCGGCCGTCGCGCCGCACGACCTGCAGCGGGGACTTGTCGGGGTACCGCAGCCAGCACTCGAGCCGCAGCGTCATCCACGTGCCGTCGCCGCGGAACTCGCGCACGCGCGCGGCGACCTTGAGGTCGCGCTCGAGCTCGGCGAGCGCGACGAGCCCGTCGTAGTCGTCGCGCCGCGCGAGCGCCGAGCGCAGCCGCAGGTTCGGCGGCAGCCCGGTGTCCAGGCGCGCGGGGAAGCGCTCCTCCATCAGCGAGCGCACCGCGGCCAGCACGCCGCGCCGGTGCTCCTCGGGCCGGCCCACGAACGCGTTGCGGCCGATCCGGCCGAGCAGCTTGCCGCGGTACCAGCGGCCGTAGAGCGCGTCGCGGAAGTCGCCCGGCTCCGTGTGCGCGTCGACGACGTCGAGCACGCCGGCCACGTCGGCGAAGTACTCCGCGGGATCCGGCGCGACGAACGAGGCGTTCGTGCCCGAGTCCCAGTGGACCCAGTGGTAGCAGGCGTAGTCGGCGAGGATCGCCATGTTGCGCGCGGCGAAGTAGGCGGGCACGACGAACATGTGGTCCTCGAGCCGGCGCTTGCCCTCGGGGAAGCGGATGCCGTGCTCGTCGAGCAGCGCGCGGCGGAACAGCTTGTGCGGGGTGAGCAGGTTGAACGGCGCCGCCTTGAGCCCCAGCTCGTGCACGTTCTCGCGGAACAGGCTGCGCGGGACGGACTTGTTGTGGCCGACGACCTTGCCGATCACGATGTCGGCCTCGTCGGCGATCGCGGTCGCATAGAGGCGCTCGAGCGCCTCGTCGCCGAGGTAGTCGTCGTGGTCGACGAAGTACACGAACTCGCCCTTCGCGGTGTCGAGGCCGACGTTGCGCGGCCTGCCGGGCCAGCCGGAGTTCGGGATCCGCACGGTGGTGACGTGCGCGTGCTCGGCCGCGAGCGCCTCGAGCCGCTCGCCCGTGCCGTCGGTGGAGCCGTCGTCGACGAAGACGACCTCGAACTCCCCGGCGGGCAGCGACTGGCCCAGCAGGGAAGCGATCAGCCGGTCGATGCGTTCGCCCGGGTCGAAGACGGGCACGATGACGGAGACCTTGACCATGGAGCGCGCCACGATAGAGGAGCGCCGTTGCGACATCCTCGTCGCCGGCGGCGGCCTGGGCGGCATCGCAGCGGCCCTGGCGGCGACCGCCCGCGGCCGGTCCGTGGTCCTGTCGGAGCCCACCGACTGGCTCGGCGGGCAGCTCACGAGCCAGGCCGTGCCGCCCGACGAGCACCGCTGGATCGAGCGCTGCGGCTGCACCGCGACGTACCGCGCGCTGCGCGACGGGATCCGGGCGCACTACCGCGCGCGGTACCCGCTCACCGAGCGCGCCCGCGCACTGCCCGAGCTCAACCCCGGCGCCTGCACGGTCTCGCGGCTCGCGCACGAGCCGCGGGCGGCGCTCGCGGTGATCGAGGGGATGCTCGCGCCGGCGCTGGCGGCGGGGCGGCTCACGGTGCTGCTGCGGCACGCGCCCGTGCGCGCCGCGGTGACCGAGGACCGCGTCGACGCCGTCGTGCTCGCCGGCCCGGACGGCGAGCAGACGATCTGGGCGGACTGGTTCCTCGACGCCAGCGAGACCGGCGCGCTGCTCCCCCTCTGCGGCGCCGAGCACGTGACCGGCTCCGAGTCGCGGGAGCGCACGGGCGAGCCCCACGCACCCGCGAGCGACCAGCCGGACAACCTCCAGCCCGTGACCGTGTGCTTCGCGCTCGAGCACCGCGCCGGCGAGGACCACACCGTGCCGCGCCCGGCGGGCTACGAGCGCTGGGCGGCCGGCTTCTCGTGGACCGCGCCCGACCCGCGGACGAACCTCCCCGTCGCGCGGCGGCTGGACCCCAACCCCGACGAGGATCCGTACGCGGTGGGCCCGGACTTCGACGACCCCGACCGCGACAAGGACCTGTGGCGCTTCCGCCGGATCGCCGCGCGCGGGCTGTTCGCGCCCGGCGCCTACCCGAGCGACATCACGCTCGTGAACTGGCCCCAGGTCGACTACACCGACGCGGTCGTGCTCGAGGGCGACGGCGGGGCGGCGCGCGCGTTCAGCCTGAGCTTCCTGCACTGGATGCAGACCGACGGCGGCCTGCCGGGCCTGCGGCTGCGGCCGGACGTCGTCGGCGACACGCCCGACGGGCTCGCCAAGGCGCCCTACGTCCGCGAGGCGCGGCGGCTGCGGACGCTGCGGACGGTCACCGAGCAGGACATCGCCCTCGACGTGCGCGGCCGCCACGGCGCGGTGCGCCACCCCGACGCCGTCGGGATCGGCCACTACCGGATCGACCTGCACCCGTCGACGGGAGGCGATCCCTACCTCGACCTCGCCTGCTGCCCGTTCGAGCTGCCGCTCGGCGCGCTCGTCCCGGAGCGGCTGGAGAACCTGCTCGCCGCCGGCAAGTGCCTCGGCACGACGCACATCACCAACGGCGCCTACCGCCTGCACCCGGTCGAGTGGAACGCGGGCGAGG
Organism: uncultured Solirubrobacteraceae bacterium; assembly: GCA_963827335.1. Lineage (GTDB taxonomy): Bacteria > Actinomycetota > Thermoleophilia > Solirubrobacterales > Solirubrobacteraceae > DASQMT01. The sequence goes on along the minus strand of CAWHAP010000007.1, from coordinate 371,624 downwards.
CCGCCGGGCAGCTCGCGGCGTTCTGCCGCGAGCGGCGCACGACGCCGCGCGCGGTGTGCGCGCAGCCGGGCCTCACGGCCCGCTTCCAGGCCGAGCTCGACGCCGCCGGGATCGAGCGCGCCTGGCCCGAGGCGATCCGGGCGCCGCGCTGACCTCGCGGTGCGTGCGCATGCGCGCACGCCGCCGCGTTGGTACGTTCGCCCGATGCGGCACCGACCGACGACCGCGGGGCTCAGCCGGAGCCCGTTCCCGCCGATCGCGGACTACGGCTTCCTGTCGGACTGCGAGACGACCGCGCTCGTCGCCCCCGACGGCAGCGTCGAGTGGATGTGCCTGCCGCGCATGGACTCGCCGAGCGTGTTCGGCGCGCTGCTCGACCGCGACGCCGGCTGGTTCCGGCTCGGACCGACCGGCGTCAAGGTGCCGGCGGGCCGGCGCTACCTGCCGGGGACGATGGTGCTCGAGACGAGCTGGGGCACGAAGGGCGGCTGGGTGATCGTGCGCGACGCGCTGCTGATCGGGCCGTGGCACCACCAGGACGACCGCTCGGGCACGCACACGCGCACCCCGACCGACTACGACGCCGACCACGTGCTCCTGCGCACGATCCGCTGCGTCAACGGCGAGGTGCAGCTCGGGCTGGCCTGCGAGCCGGTGTTCGACTACGGCCTCACCCGCGCGCACTGGGAGTACGGCGGCGACGACTACCACTGCGCGATCGCGCCGGCCCCCGACTCCGACCTGCAGCTCCGCCTCACGACCGACCTCAACCTCGGCATCGAGGGGGGCCGGGTCACGGCGCGGCACCTGATCAAGGCGGGCGAGGCCGTGTACTGCGCGCTGTCCTGGAGCGAGCACGCCGCGCCGCAGACGTTCGACGAGGCGTACGAGCGCATCGTCTGGACCGCGCACCACTGGCAGCACTGGCTCGACCGCGGCGACTTCCCCGACCACCCCTGGCGCGCGGACCTGCAGCGCTCGGCGCTCACGCTGAAGGGGCTCACGTACGCCCCGACGGGCGCGATCGTCGCGGCCGCCACGACCTCGCTGCCCGAGACCCCGGGCGGCGAGCGCAACTGGGACTACCGCTACTCGTGGATCCGCGACTCGACGTTCGCGCTCTGGGGCCTCTACACGCTCGGCTTCGACTGGGAGGCCAACGACTTCTTCTACTTCGTCAGCGACGTCGCGAACGCGGAGCAGGGGACGCTGCAGATCATGTACGGGGTCGACGGCCGCGCCGACCTGCCCGAGCGCACGCTCGACCACCTCTCGGGCTACGAGAACGCGCGCCCCGTGCGCGTCGGCAACGCGGCGCACTCGCAGGCCCAGCACGACGTCTGGGGCGCCGTGCTGGACTCGGTCTACCTGCACACGAAGTCGCGCGACCAGATGCCCGAGAGCGTCTGGCCGCTGCTCGTGATCCAGGTCGAGGCCGCGATCGCGAACTGGCGCAAGCCGGACCGCGGCATCTGGGAGGTGCGCGGCGAGCCGCGCCACTTCACCTCGTCCAAGCTCATGTGCTGGGTCGCGCTCGACCGCGGCGCGCGCCTGGCCGAGCTGCGCGAGGACTGGGAGCACGCGGCCGCCTGGCGCGCCGAGGCCGACGCGATCCACGCCGACATCTGCGCCAACGCGCTCGACGCGCGCGGCGTCTTCACCCAGCACTACGACACGACGGCCCTGGACGCGTCGATCCTGCTCATGCCGCTCGTGCGCTTCCTCCCTGCGAGCGACGAGCGCGTCCGGGCGACGGTGCTGGCCGTCGCCGACGAGCTGACGGTCGACGGCCTCGTGCTGCGCTACCGCGTCGAGGAGACCGACGACGGCCTCATGGGCGAGGAGGGCGCATTCACGATCTGCTCGTTCTGGCTCGTGTCCGCCCTGTGCGAGATCGGCGAGATCGACCACGCGCGCGACCTGTGCGAGAAGCTGCTGGCCTACTCGAGCCCGCTCGGCCTCTACGCGGAGGAGATCGACCCGCGGTCGGGCCGCCACCTCGGCAACTTCCCGCAGGCGTTCACCCATCTCGCCCTGATCAACGCGGTCATGCACGTGATCCGCGCGGAGGCCGAGATCGAGGCGTCCTACTCGGAGTTCACGCGCGACCCGGCGCGCGCGGCGGAGCAGGATCCGCCGCGCCCGTCCGCCGTGGACTAGCGGCTCACGGCGCGCCGCGCAGCGACCAGCTCCAGTCGGCCGTGAGCCCGGGGAACGGCTCCGACGCCGTGCCGCTGAAGTCGACCCCGTCGGCCGACTGCTCGCCGGCGGGCATCTTCAGGGCGGTGAACGCCAGCCCCACCGTCGCCTGCGACGGCGAGTCGGGACCCGGGCAGTTCGACAGCGCCACGGTCATCGACTGCGGGCCCAGGCCGATGATCGAGCCGGAGTAGTCGTACGGCGGCAGCCGCTCCGGCAGCTGGCCCGAGACCGTCAGGTCACCGGCCGTCATGGCGATCAGCTTCGTGCCCGACTGCGTGCAGCCGGTGGCGCCCTGCTCGCGATGTCCTGCTCCGTCGCGCGCCGCTCGGCGCCGCCGAACCCCTCGCTGGAGATCGAGACGTCGACGATGCTCGGCCCGAGCACGTACTCGCCCGCGGGCATGTCGACGCGCGTGATGCGCTGCACGAGCGTCCGGATCGTCACGGGCGCGAAGCCGCGGCCGGACCCGCCGAGCGTGAGCGTCGCCTGCTCGGTGTTGTGCGGCTCGAAGAAGTCGAGCTTGGCGTCGTCGTCGACCACGCCGCGGAGCGTCGTCTCCCCCTGGAGGGTCATGCCCTGCGACCACGTCACCCGGCCGTGCTCGACGACCGAGGCGCGGATCCCGATGTGGCGGTCGTCGCGTCCGTTCACGATGCCCTCGGCGGTCGGGCAGGACTCCAGCCGCGACCGGTCGCAGCCCGGGAACTCGATCTCGATGCGCACCTGCCGGTTCCCGTTGCGGCTCTCCATGCCGAGCTGCAGGGACGCATCCGGGCCGGCCGTCGTCGTCATGTCGACGCTCAGCCCGCCGCCCGCGTCGAACGTGCTGCTGATCGAACCCGAGCCGGTGCACCCGTCCTGCGCCGCGCGGGCACCGAGCGCCGCGCGGCGGTCGAAGCGCGCGAGGCCGGCCTTCGTGTCCGCCAGCAGCGCCCGCTCGGCGCGCGGATGGACCTTGCGCAGCAGCTTCGGGAGCGACGGCGCGCGCCGGCCACGGCGGTCGCGCACCCGCGACAGGTCCGCGCCGAGCAGGTAGGTCGTCGCCGTCCGGCGGGTGTCGAACGCCCTGGGCTTCGGCAGCGCCTTGCGCACCTTGACGCAGCGCGTCCGCTTCCCCACCCGCTGGCGCACCTTGCCCTTCTTGCAGCGCTTCTTCGCGGCCGCGGACGGGCGGTCGCGATCGGTCGCGGCGGGCTGGGCAGCCGGCGCGGCGGTGACGGGGAGGCCCAGCACGAGGGCGGCGACGCAGGTGGTACGGCCGGACCGGCTCATCCGCGACCTCGGTTCGATCAGGTGCTGACCCGGCGACGCTACCGGCCCGGGGCACCGGCGGGCAAGCGGCGGCGTTTACCGCTCCGACGGCGGGGGCAGGCAGCGTGCATGCGGGGGAGGCGGATCCTGGCCGGGATCGTCTGCGGGGTGCTCGTCGCCGGCTGCGGCAACGACGTCGACGACGCCGGCTCGGAGTGGCCCCGCCGCGACCTGAAGATCATGGCGCCGGCCGATCCGGGCGGCGGCTGGGACACGACGGCGCGCGAGATGGCCAAGGTCATCGAGGACGGGAAGCTGATCCCGAAGAACGTCGAGGTCTACAACGTGGAGGGCGCCGGCGGGATCATCGGGCTCGCCCAGCTCGCGGCCAAGCGCAAGGGCGAGGCCAACCAGATGATGGTCATGGGCCTGGTCATGCTCGGGGCGATCGAGACGAACCAGGCGCCGCTCGACATCTCCGACACGACGCCGATCGCCGCCCTCACCTCCGAGCCCGAGGCGATCGTGGTCAGCGCCGACTCCGACATCCGCGACCTGAAGGACCTGATGGGCCGGATGAAGCAGGACCCGGGCTCTGTGGCCTTCGCCGGCGGCTCGGCGGGCGGCACGGACCAGATCCTCCTCGGGCTGCTCGCCAAGGCGGGCGGGATCGACCCGAAGGAGACGAAGTACATCGCCTACTCGGGCGGCGGCGAGGCCAACCAGGCGATCCTCTCGGGCTCGGTCCAGGCCGGCGTCTCCGGTGCGTCCGAGTTCGAGGATCAGGTCAAGGCGGGCAAGATGCGCGTGCTCGCCGTCTCCACCGCGGATCCCGTCCAGGTCGGCGGCGAGGAGGCGCCGACGATCCGCGACGCCGGGTTCGACGTCGTCGTGGAGAACTGGCGCGGCGTCGTCGCGCCGCCCGACATCCTCCCCCAGGAGCGGGACGCCATGGTCGCTGCGATCGAGCGCGTGCACGACGCCCCCGGCTGGAAGGAGGCGCTCGAGCGCAACGGCTGGACCGACTTCTTCAAGCCGGGGGACGAGTTCACGGCGTTCCTGCGCGACGAGGACGCGCGCGTCGACAAGATCATCGCCGACCTCGGGCTGGGCGCATGAGCACCGAACCCGCCGCCCCCGCGCGCCGCTCCTGGCGCGGGCCCCGCGCCTGGGGCGTCGTCCTGCTGGCGATCGCGATCGCGGTGCTCGCGGCGACCACGACGATCCGCAGCCAGGAGGGCTACGCGGCGACCGGCCCGCGCTTCGCGCCGCTGCTCGTCGGGCTGCTGATGCTCGTGCTCGCGCTGCTCTTCCTCGCCCGCACGGTCGTGCGGCCCGACGTCGAGCTGGGCGAGCGGGCCGCGCGCGAGCAGGCGGGCACGGAGTGGACACGCCCGGTCCTCATCGTGGCCTGCCTGATCGGCTACGCGCTGCTGCTCGAGCCGCTCGGCTACATCGTCGCGACGACGCTGTTCTTCCTCCCCGTCGCCCGGCTGCTGGGGAGCCGCTCGCCGCTGCGCGACCTGCTCGTCGGCTTCGGGATCAGCGTCGTGCTCTTCGTGGGCTTCACGCAGTTCCTCGGCGTCGACCTGCCCGGCGGCCTGACCCCGATCACCTGAGATGGACGCCCTCTCCTCGCTGATCGACGGCTTCGGCACGGTGCTCGAGCCGACGAACCTGCTCTACGCCCTGATCGGCGTGCTGCTCGGCACGTTCGTCGGCGTGCTGCCCGGCATCGGCCCCGCGCTGACGATCGCGCTGCTGCTGCCGCTGACCTTCAACTTCAACGATCCGACGGGCGCGTTCATCCTCTTCGCCGGCATCTACTTCGGCGGCATGTACGGCGGCTCGACGACGTCGATCCTGCTGAACACGCCGGGCGAGTCGGCCAGCGTCGCCACCGCGATCGAGGGCTTCGAGATGTCCAAGCGCGGGCGCGCGAAGCCCGCGCTCGCGACGGCCGCCCTCGGCTCGTTCGTCGCGGGCACGATCGGCTTGATCCTGCTCACCTTCCTCGCCGAGCCGGTCGCCGACCTCGCCGTCAAGCTGCAGCCCGCCGACTACTTCGCGCTCGTCGTGCTGGCCTTCGTCGCCGTCACGTCGCTGATCGGGCGCTCGGTGATCCGGGGGCTGCTGTCGCTCGCGCTCGGCCTCGCCATCGGCCTGATCGGGATCGACCAGCTCACCGGCCAGGCCCGGCTCACGTTCGGCGTCGACCAGCTGTTCGCGGGCGTCGACATCGTGATCGTCGCGGTCGGCCTCTTCGCGATCGGCGAGGCGCTGCACATGGCCTCGCGCAAGGAGCACGACGAGGAGATGACCGGCGTCAGCGGCGCGGCCTGGTTCAGCCGCGACGACCTGCGCCGCTCGTGGAAGCCGTGGCTGCGGGGCACGGCGTTCGGCTTCCCGTTCGGCGCGATGCCCACCGGCGGCGCCGAGATCCCGACGTTCCTCTCCTACGCCACCGAGCGCCGGCTCGCCAAGGGCACGGCGAAGGAGGAGTTCGGCAAGGGCGCGATCGAGGGGGTCGCCGGCCCGGAGGCGGCGAACAACGCCGCCTTCACGGGCGTGCTCGTGCCGCTGCTGACGATCGGCATCCCCACGTCGGCCACGGCGGCGATCCTGCTCGCCTCGTTCCAGATCTTCGACCTGCAGCCGGGCCCGCAGCTGTTCGAGCGCGAGCCCGACCTCGTGTGGGCGCTGATCGCCTCGCTCTACGTGGGCAACGTGATGCTGCTCGTGCTCAACCTGCCGCTGATCCGGCTCTGGGTGAAGGTGCTCGAGATCCCGCGCGCGGTGCTCTACACGGCGATCCTGGTGTTCGCGACGCTCGGCGTCTACTCGATCTCGGGCTCGGTCATGGAGGTGCTGATCGCCTACGCGATCGGGGTGCTCGGCTTCGGCATGCGGCGCTATGACTTCCCGATCGCTCCCGTGGTGCTCGGCGTCATCCTCGGGCCGCTCGCGGAGCTCCAGCTGCGCCGCACGCTGCTCGTGTCCGACGGCGACTGGAGCGCGCTCGTCGACCGGCCGTTCGCGGCGGCCGTGCTGGTCGTGGCGGTGCTCGCGTTCGTCATCCCGCTGCTGCCGGGGCTGATCGCGCGGCTGCGCGGCGAGCGCTTCGAGGGCAAGAAGATCGTGTTCGGCGAGGAGGACTGAGCGCGCCGGGAATGCCCGGCGCGGGCGGGGAGTCTCATCCCCGATGGAGCGTGCGCCGCAGGTCGAGCAGGAGGCGCCCGCGGCGCGGACCGCGACCGCAGTCCCGCCCGCGCCCGCCCCCGCCCTTTCCTGGGCGTCCGCCGCCGGCAACCAGGCCGTCGCCCCGGCGGCGCAGGGCACGAGATCGTCGACGAGGCGACGGTCGACGCCGCCGAGCTCCAGCTCGCGCTCGACGTGGTGTTCGCCTTCGTCGACGGGGTCCAGGGCCTCGAGGCGGCGGCGACCGCCGCGCGCCAGGGCGCGAAGGCCGCCGGCACGACCGCAGCCGAGGCGGCGCGGAAGCTGCCGTCGCTCGGCACGCTGGAGGCCGCCGAGCGCGACCCGCTGCTGAGCCAGGCGATGACGACGATGGGCCCCGGCCCCGCGATCGAGACCGCGGGCGGACTCGACGCCGTCCGCGCCGCGGTCGGCGGTGCGCCCTCCGGCAAGCGCGCCGTCGCGTTCGCCGAGAGCGTCGAGGAGCACGTCGGCGAGACGCTCGCCGCCGCCGCGCCGGAGCCGGGGGAGGCGCTCCTGCCGCGGGCGCGGGCGGTCGCCTCCGCTCGTGCGTCGGTGCCCGAGGGGCGGGTGCTCCAGGCGCTGATGCCGCGCCGTGCCACCGAGGAGGAGATCCAGGCGCTCGTCGCCGAGCGTGCGAAGCGCTCGGCCGCGGAATGGACCGGCAAGTCGCCCGCGGAGCGCGAGGCGCTGATGGCCGTCACGATCCGCGAGCAGTCAGCGGCGCTGGGCATCCCGCCCCCGGAGCTCGTGCTCGACGGGGCCATCGAGCGGACGCCTCGGCGCTCACGCCCGCCTGGTGGACGATCAGGCTCAGCCCGCACGTGAACATGCTGCCGCCCGACGTGCGCTCGGCGATCGCCTCGCGCGGCCCGTTCCCGCCGGACTCGGACGAGCTCGCCCGCGGGCGCAAGTGGTACGAGGAGCGGGGTCCCGGCATCGGCGACTGGCGCAAGGTGATGGACGCCTACCACGGGACCCGCAAGGCGCTCTCGGAGGCGCGCGCGGATCACCGGTCCCTCCACGCGCACTGGCGCGGGCGGACCGATGCGGCGCTGTCGGCTGCGCCCGGCTCCGCGGCGGAGGACAGTGCGGCGGCCGAAGCGCTGCTGGCCTACCGCGAGCAGGTCACCGGCGCCGCCGCGGTCGAGCGGCGCCGCCTGGAGTTCGCCGCGGCCGACGCGAAGTACCGCGAGCTGGGCAGCGAGGCGGAGGCCTACGCGATCCAGGCGGCGGCAGAGGAGGCGGCGTACGCGCAGTGGCGCGCCGAGGCGAAGGCCGAGCTCGACCGCGAGATGCAGATCCTGGTGGCCAAGCGCCTGCTGATCGTGGCCGGCGGGGCGACCGTCGTCGCCGGCGCGAGCTACGCCGGCTACGAGCTGGCGCACGTTCGCTGACGCGGCAGGGATTGACAACGCGGCGGCGCCGCGAAAGGGTGCGGCCGATGGCGGAGGCAACGGACTGGGGCCGTCGGGATCGGACGGTCTGGCATCAGATGAGCGGGCGCCCGCCCGAGGGCGCGAAGGGCCCATTGATCATCGCCGAGGGCGACGGAGCGTGGGTGACCGACGTCGAGGGCAATCGCTACCTCGACGGGCTGAGCGGGCAGTGGTGCGTCAACGCGGGCTACGGGCGGGCGCGGCTCGCCGACGCCGCCGCGGCGCAGCTCAAGAAGCTCGCCTTCCACCCGCTCACGCGCGGCCACCTGCCCGCGATCGAGCTGGGCGAGCGGCTGGAGGCGATGCTCGGCGGCGACCGCGCGACGTTCTACGCCAACTCCGGCTCGGAGGCGAACGAGCTCGCGTTCAAGCTCGTGCGCCAGTACCACCAGCTCAACGGCGACCCCGGGCGCTTCAAGATCATCGCCCGCTACCGCGCCTACCACGGCTCCACCCTCGGCGCGCTCTCGGCCACGGGCCAGGCGATGCGCCGCACGGGCTACGAGCCGCTCGCGCCCGGCTTCCTGCACGTGCCCCCGCCGGATCCCTACCGCGACGGGATCGCCGACGACGACCTGGACGCCTACGGGCGCCGCTGTGCCGCGGACCTGGAGCGCACGATCCAGTTCGAGCTGCCCGAGACCGTGGCCGCGGTGATCATGGAGCCGATCATCACCGGCGGCGGCATCCTCATCCCGCCCGACTCCTACCTGCCCGCGGTCAAGGCGATGTGCGAGCGCCACGGCGTCCTGCTCATCGTCGACGAGGTGATCTGCGGGTTCGGCCGGATCGGCAAGTGGTTCGGGCACGACGGCACCGGCGTGCGCCCCGACCTCGTGACGATGGCCAAGGGCATCACGAGCGCGTACGTCCCGCTCGCCGCCACGGTGGTGAGCAGCGAGATCTTCGCCGCCTTCCCCGCCGACCCCGCGGACACGGGCCGGCTGCGGCACATCAACACGTTCGGCGGCCATCCCGCCGGATGCGCGGTCGCGCTGGAGACGATCGCGCTGATGGAGGAGGAGGGCCTGCTCGAGCGCTCGGCCACGGTCGGCGCCGACCTGCTCGCGCGGCTGCGCGACGCGCTCGGCGACCACCCGCTCGTGGGCGACGTCCGCGGGCGCGGGCTCCTCATCGGCATCGAGCTCGTGGCCGACCAGGCGACGCGCGCCCCGGCCGAGCGCGCCGTGTCGGCCGGCATCGTCGCGGGCGCGCAGCAGCGCGGCCTGCTGCTCGGCCGCAACGTCGACACCGCGGCGGGCCTTGACAACGTGATCGCCCTGGCGCCGCCGCTGTCCCTCACCGACGAGGACGCCGACCACATCGTCGACGTGCTCGGCGCGGTGTTCGCCGACCATTCGAGCAAGGCGGTGGCCTGATGAGCGATCTGGTCTTCGCGGGCGGGACGGTCGTCACCGCCGAGGGATCGTTCCGCGCCGACGTCGCGGTGAGCGGCGAGACGATCGAGGCGGTCGGCGTCGACCTGCCACGCGACGGCGCCGAGGTCGTCGACGTCTCGGGCGCCCGGCTGATGCCGGGCTTCATCGACGGGCACACGCACCTCGACATGCCGTTCGGCGGCACCATGACCGCCGACGACTGGAACACCGGCACCGCCGCCGCGGTGGCCGGCGGCACCACCACGATCGTCGACTTCTCGCTCCAGGACGTCGAGGGCACGCTCGCCGAGGCGGTCGACACGTGGCAGGGCAAGGCGGCCGGCAAGGCGCACATCGACTACGGCCTGCACGTCGCCATCACGAACCTGACCGAGGACGTCAAGCGCGAGCTGCCGTCGCTGCCCGCGCTCGGCGTCGCCACCGTGAAGATCTTCATGGCCTACAAGGGCACGCCGCTCTACACGGCCGACGAGGACCTGTTCGAGGCGATGCAGATCGCGCGCGAGTGCGGGCTGCTCGTGCTCGTGCACGCCGAGAACGGCGACGCGATCGCCAAGCTCCAGGCGCAGGCCCTCGCCCGCGGCGACACCGACCCGATCTGGCACGCGTACACGCGGCCCGAGGCGGTCGAGGCCGAGGCCACGAACCGCGCCATCCGGCTCGCCGAGGTGGCGGACTGCCCGCTGCTGGTGGTCCACGTGTCGTGCGCCGCCGCGCTCGACGAGGTCAAGCGCGCCCACGCGCGCGGCCGCCCGGTGTACGCGGAGACCTGCCCGCAGTACCTCGTGTTCTCGATCGACGACCTCGCCAAGCCGGACTTCGAGGGCGCCAAGTACGTCCTCTCGCCCCCGCTGCGCGACGCCTCGAACCAGCCCGCGCTGTGGCGGGGCCTGCAGAGCCAGGACCTGCACATCTTCGGCTCGGACCACTGCTCGTTCAACTTCCGCGAGCAGAAGGAGCTGGGCAAGGACGACTTCACGCTGATCCCGAACGGCGCCCCCGGCCTGGAGGAGCGCGCGGCCGTGCTGTGGACGCACGGCGTCCGCGAGGGGCGGATCAGCGAGAACCTCATGGTCGCGGTGCTGGCCACGAACCAGGCGAAGGTCCACGGGATGGCCGGGAAGAAGGGCGCGATCGCCCCCGGGTGCGACGCCGACCTCGTCGTCTGGGACCCCGAGCTCACGACCACCGTCACGCAGGCCAACCGGCACGGCAACGTCGACTACACCGCCTACGAGGGCTTCACCTTCCACGGCGGCCCGGCCTCCGTGTACGTGCGCGGCACCCTGGCCTACCGGGACGGCGAGGTCGTGGCTGAGCCCGGGTCGGGCCGCTTCGTGCACCGGACGTTCGCCCAGCCGGCGCCCGCCGCCGCCGTCCGCTGATGGGCGAGGCGGACGGGGCGCGCGCCGTCGCGGGCCTGCGCGAGATCGCCCGTCGCACGGGCGACGAGGACGGGGCGCAGCGCATCGCGTGGACGGACACGTGGATCACGGCACGCGACTGGCTCGCGGACGAGCTCGCCGGGATCGAGGGCGTCGGCGTCGACCGCGACGAGGCGGGCAACACCTGGGCCACCCTGCCCGGCGACGACGACCGCTTCGTGATCGTCGGCGGGCATCTCGACTCGGTCCCGAACGGCGGCTGGCTCGACGGCGCGCTCAACGTCGTCGCCGGGCTGGAGGTGCTGCGCGCGCTCGCCGCGGAGCCCTCCCGTCCCTTGACGGTGAAGCTCGTCGACTGGGCCGACGAGGAGGGCGCGCGCTTCGGCCGCTCCCTGCTCGGCTCGAGCGCCTGCGCGGGCACGCTGGACCCCGAGGCGGTGCGCGGCCTCACCGACCGCGACGGCACCGCGCTGCCCGACGCGCTGGCGGCGCACGGCGTCGAGCTCGACCGCATGGGCGAGTCGGGTGCGCGGCTCGACGGCGCGCTCGCCTACCTCGAGCTGCACATCGAGCAGGGCCCGGTGCTCGAGCAGCTCGACCTGCCGCTCGGCGCGGTGCTCGGCACGTTCGGGGTGGAGCGCCACCGGGTCACCTTCACCGGCGCGCACGCGCACGCCGGCGCGAGCCCGATGCACCTGCGCCGCGACGCGTTCCTCGCGGCGGCGCGCAGCGCGCTCGCCTTCCGCGACGACGCCGCCGCGCGCGACGACGTGCGCGCGACCACCGGGATCGTGCGCGTCAGCCCCGGGATCGTCACCGCGTTCAACGGCACGTGCGAGTTGTCGCTCGACCAGCGCGCGCTCGACGCGGACGTGCTCGCGGACATGCTCGGCCGGGCGCAGGAGGCCGCGGCGCGGATCGCGGAGGAGGAGGGCTGCGAGGTCGCGTGGGAGCGGATCTGGGAGATCGAGCCGATCCTCTTCGACGACGAGCTGATCGAGCTCGCCGACGCCGCCGTCGGCGAGGTGGCCGGGAGGAGCCACCGCCTGCCGAGCGGCCCGCTGCACGACGCGGCGGAGATGGCGCGGCGCATCCCCACGGTGATGCTGTTCGTCAAGAGCCTGGGGGGCGTCAGCCACACGAAGGACGAGGACACGCCGGACGAGGACCTCGAGCTGTCGGTGCGCGCGCTCGACGCGCTGACGCGCCGGACGCTCGCATGGGCAGAAAGGAGAACCGCATGAGCAGCACGATCGCCGAGTCGCACCTGTCCAACAAGGACCTCGCGCCGACGGGGCCCGAGCGGCGGACGTGGGGCACGTACCACCTCGCGGCGCTGTGGGTGGGCCTCTCGATCGTCATCACGACCTACACGCTCGCCTCCGGCCTGATCGCGGCCGGCATGACCTGGTGGCAAGGGCTCCTGACGGTGTCGCTCGGCAACTTCCTCGTGCTGATCCCGATCCTGCTCAACTCGCACCCTGGGACGAAGTACGGCATCCCGTTCCCCGTGCTCGTGCGCTCGAGCTTCGGCATCCGCGGCGCGAACGTCGCGGCGATGGCGCGGGCGCTCGTGGCGTGCGGCTGGTTCGGCATCCAGACGTGGATCGGCGCGCTCGCGCTCGACACGCTGATGACCACCCTGACGTCCGGCTGGGCCGACGTGACCGGCCACAAGGCGATCGCCTTCGCCGTGTTCTGGGGCATCCAGGTGGCGATCATCCTGCGCGGCATCGAGGGCATCAAGTTCCTCCAGAGCTACGCCGCGCCGCTGCTGCTGGGCGCGAGCGTCGCGCTGCTCATCTGGGGCTTCGGCGTCGGCGGCAACGTGTTCGCCAAGTCCGCCTCGCTCACCACGGACGACCAGGGCTTCTGGTCGCTGTTCGGGCCGGGGCTCGCGGCGAACGTCGGCTACTGGATCACGCTCTCGATGAACATCCCCGACTTCACGCGCTACGCGAAGGACCAGCGCTCGCAGGTGGTCGGCCAGAGCATCGCCATGCCCCTGACCATGACGGGATTCTCCTTCATCGGCATCGCCGTGACCGCCGCCACGATCGCCGAGTTCGGCGAGCCGATCTGGGATCCGGTCGTGCTGGTCGCCCGCCTGCTCGACGACCTGCCCGTGCTGCTCGTCCTGGCGATGATCATCGTCGTCATCGCCCAGATCTCGACGAACATGGCCGCCAACGTCGTGTCGCCGTCGAACGACTTCTCCAACCTGTCGCCGCGCCAGATCTCGTTCCGCACGGGCGGGCTGATCACGGCGGTGATCGGGATCATCTCGTTCCCCTGGCAGCTCTACGAGGACGTCGGCGCGTACATCTTCACCTGGCTCGTCGGCTACGGCAGCCTGCTCGCCTCGTTCCTCGCCGTGATGGTCTTCGACTACTGGCTGCTGCGGCGCACCAGGCTCGACGTCGAGGACCTCTACCGCCCGGGGCCGGGCGGCCGCTACTGGTTCTCGGGCGGCTACAACTGGCGCGCGCTCGTCGCCGTGGCCGCCGGCGTGCTGCCGGTGCTGCCGGGGTTCATCAACGCGGCCACGACCGAGGGCGGCATCGTGGCCGATCCGAACTTCCTCGACGAGCTGTACAAGTACGGCGTGTTCGTGGCCTTCGGGATCTCGGCCGTCGTGTACCTCGCCCTCATGCGCGCCCAGGAGGCGCCCGCCCCGGCCACGGTGGCAGCCGACTGACATGGACTTCGGCGTCACCTTCCAAACGGACCCGCCGCAGCGGCGCGTCGTCGAGCTCACGAAGCGGGCCGAGGACCTGGGCTTCGACTACGCGTGGACGTTCGACTCGCACATCCTCTGGCAGGAGCCGTACGTCATCTACGCGCAGATGCTCGCGGCGACCGAGCGGATCGTGGTCGGCCCGTTCGTGACGAACCCCGCGACGCGCGACCCGACCGTGACGGCGTCGCTCTTCGCCACGCTCAACGAGGGCTTCGGCAACCGCACGATCTGCGGCATCGGGCGCGGCGACTCCGCCCGGCGCGTGCTCGGCAAGAAGCCGACGACGCTGGCCGAGACCGAGGAGGCGATGCACGTCATCAAGGAGCTCGCCGAGGGCCGCGCGATCCAGACGCCGGCCGGCGAGGTCCGCATCCCGTGGGTGGTCGACGGGAAGCTCGACGTGTGGATGGCCGGCTACGGGCCGAAGGCGCTCGCGCTCTGCGGGCGCAAGGCCGACGGCTTCATCCTGCAGCTCGCCGATCCGGTGATCCTGCAGTGGACGGTCGCGCACGTGCGCGCGGCGGCCGAGGAGGCGGGCCGCGACCCGGACGAGCTGAAGATCTGCGTGGCCGCGCCGGCCTACCTGGGTGACTCGCTCGCCCACGCGCGCGAGCAGTGCCGCTGGTTCGGCGGCATGGTCGGCAACCACGTCGCCGACCTCGTCAAGCGCTACGGGGAGGGTGGCGAGCGAAGCGGTGGCGAGCTCTCCGAGCGAGACAGAATACCGCAGGCTCTGACGGACTACATCCGCGCCCGGGAGGGCTACGACTACTCCCACCACGGGCGGGCCGGCAACCCCGACACGGAGTTCGTGCCCGACGAGATCGTCGACCGGTTCTGCGTCCTCGGCACGGTCGACGACCACATCGCGCAGCTGCGCGAGCTCGAGGCGCTCGGCGTCGACCAGTTCAACATCTACCTCATGCACGACGCGCAGGAGGCGACGCTCGACGGCTACGGCGAGCGCGTCATCCCGGCGCTGCGCGGCGGCGACGCACGCACCGCGCGCGGCACCTGACGCAGGATCCCGTCGAGCCGGCCCGCGACCGCCGGCCAGGTGAAGCGCGCGAGCGCCGCCGTCTCGGCCGCGTCCGCGCGCCGCGCCCGCTCGGCCGGGTCGCCCGTCGCCGCGACCAGCGCGTCGGTGCACGCGGCGCGGTCGTCGACCGGAAACAGCCAGCCGGTCTTCCCGTCGCGGATGATCTTGGCCGGCCCGAGCGACGCGGCGGCCACGGCGGGGACGCCGCAGGCCATCGCCTCGACGATGACCTGGCCGAAGCTCTCGCGCGCCGACGGGAGCACGAGCAGGTCGGCGGCCCCGAGCAGCTCCGGCAGCTCGGACTGGTCGTACCAGCCTGCGAGCACGACGCCCGGGACCCCGAGCCGCTCGATCGCGTCGGCGGGGTGCTCGCCCTCCCACTCGCCGGGATGGCCGCCGACGAGGATCAGGGAGGCGGGCTCCGCCATCCGCGGGCGCGCGTCGGCGAACGCCTCGAGCAGCAGGCCCAGGCGCTTGACCTCGGTGAAGCGCCCGACGTAGAGGATCACGGGGCCGCGCGTGACGGCGTCGACCGTCCGCTCGTCGTAGCGCACGCTCCCGGGGCCCGCGCCGGGCCGCCAGCCCCGCGGCGCCTCGACGAGCGCGCGGCGCCACACCGCACGGCGGTCGACCTCGAGGGGCCGGAACACGAGCGGATCGAACCCGTTCGCGAGCGTCACGAAGCGCCGGACGGGCAGGTCGAGCAGTCCGGCGGCGCGATCCCGGCCGCCCGGGGCGACGACGAGCCGCCGCGCCGCCGCGGCCCACGTGCACAGGCGCGCGGCCCACGCCGGGCCATGGGCCCAGCGCCCGGGGTCGCGCGCGATCGCCTCGAGCATCAGCAGCTCGGTCCCGTGCAGGTGCGCGACGACCGGCACGCCCGGCGCGACCGCGGCGGCCGCCGCGTTGAGGGGCGTGAGGTGGTGCAGGTGCAGGACGTCGGCCTCGGCCGCGCCCGCACGCAGCAGCTCGCGCGACCAGGCGGCCACCTGGTTCTCGTAGGCGGCGTCGTCGAGCGCGGCGAAGATGCGGTCGTTCGCACCCGGGCGGTCCTCGAAGGAGGGCTGGAGCGGCGCGGTCCCTTCAGGCCCGGCGAAGCCGGTGGGGTCGTCGCTCTCCAGCGCGGGCGTGAAGTCGACCTCGCGCAGGTCGAGCCCGGCGTAGAACCGCCGCGCGTCGCCCAGGCCCTCGAGGTCGTGGCGCGAGCCGGCGAGCACCGTGACCTCGGCGTGCGTCTCGGCGAGGCCGCGCGCGAGGGCACGGGCGACGAACGCGGAACCACCACGCGGGAAGAACAGCGTTCCGGACACCACACGCAACGCGGCAGGCAACAGACCTTCAGTATGGCAGCGTCAGTCGGAGCCGAGCACGAGCGCCGTGGCGATCGGCCGCCCGTCGCGCAGGTCGTAGCCGTGCTCCTCCCGCGGCCGGTTCACGAGCCGCCCGTGGCACACGAGCGACGCCGACCCGCCGCCGTCGAGGTTGAGCGCCGACCGGGCGCCCAGGTCCAGCAGCACGTCCGCCAGCTCCTCCAGCGTCAGCCCCGCCTCGTCGTCGTGGCGCCCGTCGCAGGCCACCGCGAGCAGGTGCGTCGCGGTGAGGGCGAGCGCGCAGCGTGGATTGCGGCCGGCGGAGAGGTCGGCGTCGAACTGGTGGGCGCCCGCCGTGAAGCCCTCCTCGTCGTGCCCGTTGAGCGCGGAGGCGCCGTCGCGCACGAGCAGCGGCCCGGCCTGCAGGAGGTCACCGGCGGGCCGGGCCGGCAGGTCGGGGCGGCGGGCGATCTCGACACCTGCGGGCCCGGCGTGCACGCAGGCGCGCAGGGCGCCCCAGGGCGCGTCGAACGGCACGTGGTCGACCGGCTCGCCGTCGATCCGCAGCTCGCCGAGGGCGGCGTCGCCCTGGCGCATGAAGAACCCGCCGACGATCGCGTGCGCGACGCCTGCGGCGCGGCACCAGTGCACGAGCGATTCGTAGCGCGCCAGGCGCACGACGCGCAGGCGCATCGCGGGGAGCGGGAACCCCGCGACGTACACCGTGGTCGACGCTCCGTCCCCCAGGGGCGGCCGCAACGTGCGGAGGGACGGATCGGGGCCGGGAGGCCGGGGCGCTGGACGGGCCGAGGCGGACATCGCTTCCCGCGTACACCGTAGAGCCGCTTGCGGCGGGCGCGTGATCACGCTGTGATCCCTGCCGTGGCGGACGCGCCCTACGACACGCTCGCGGCGGCCTACGACTGGCTCGTGCCCGAGCCGCTCCTGTCCCCCGAGGGCGCGGCCGCGGCGTTCGCGATGGTCACGGGCGGACTGGCGCGCGGCGCGCGCGTGCTCGACTGCGCGGCCGGCACCGGGCAGCTCGCGGTCGGGCTCGCGCTGCAGGGCCTCGCCGTGACCGCCACCGACGCGAGCCCGGAGATGATCGGCAGGACCCGCGCGCTCGCGGCGGAGCGCGGCGCGGACGTCGTGGCGGAGGTCTGCGCGTGGGCGGACCTGCCGGAGCGCGGGTGGGACGGCCGCTTCGAGGCGGTCCTCTGCGTCGGCAACTCGCTCGTGCACGCGCCGGGGCGCGCCGCCCGCCGCGCGGCGCTGGCGGCGATGGCCGGGGTGCTCGCGCCGGGCGGCCTGCTCGCCGTGACGTCGCGCAACTGGGAGCGCGTCCGCGCGGCGGGGCACGGCCTGGAGGTGGCCGACCGGGTCGTCGTCCGCGACGGCCGGGGCGGCCTCGTGATCCATGCCTGGACGCTCGCGCAGGACTGGGACGCGCCGCACCAGCTCGACGTCGCGGTCGCGCTGCCCGCCCCGGACGGCCGCGTCGAGACGCACGCCGAGCGGCTCGCCTTCTGGCCGTTCGCGTGCACGGCGCTCGACGAGGACCTGCGTGCGGCGGGCCTGAAGCCCGCGTCGAGCACGTACGCGGACGACGCGGACCGCTACCTGGTCACGGCGCGACGGCGCGCGGACGGCGCAGGTGGCGGATGAGCTCGACCGTGAACGTGACGGTGAGCGCGATGCCGAGCCCGAGCGCGAGGCCCTTCCAGGGCGAGTCCTCGAACGCCTCGCCGCCGATGTAGCCGACGAGCCCGGAGTAGGCGGCCCACGAGGACGCGGCGATGCCGTCGAAGAAGGTGAACGACCGCAGCCGGTAGCGCACGGCACCGGCGGTCAGCGTGATCGCCGTCCGCGCGCCGGGGATGTAGCGGCAGACGATGAGGATCGTCCCGCCGCGGTCCGCGAGCAGCTTGCCCGCCCCCGCGAAGGCCTTGGCCTTCTTCGATCCGGGCGCCGCGCGGTGCAGGATCCGGGTCCCCGCGGTGCGGCCGACGAAGTAGGAGACGTGGTCGCCGACGAACGCGCCGAGGCCCGCGGCCACGATGACGCCGACGAGGTACGGCTCGCCCGAGGCCGCGAACACGCCCGCGGTGATCACGAGGCTCTCGCTCGGCACGATCGGGAAGAACGCGTCGATCGCCGCGAACGCGAACAGGGCGACGTAGACCCACGGGGAGCCCATGAAGCCCTCGACCCAGTTCATGATGGCGTCGCTCATCGCCCCCTAGCATCGGCAAACCGGCGCGCCGGCGCAAGGGGTGCCGACCCGCGTCGGCGGGGTGCGGCGATCCGCACCCCCGCTGGCCCCGGGTCTATAGTCGGGGCCGCGATGGACGCCAGCGGGCGCGAGCGGGTCCTCGGAACCGCGTACGAGCTCTTCAGCCGCCACGGGACGCGTGGCGTCGGCGTGGACCGGATCGTCGCGGAGTCCGGCGTCGCGAAGATGACGCTCTACCGCAACTTCGCGTCCAAGGACGAGCTCATCCTCGCCTTCCTCGAACGCCGCGAGGAGCGCTGGACGCGCGACTGGCTGCAGGCGGAGGTGGAGCGGCGCGCCACGGCGCCCGCGGAGCGGATGCTGGCCATCTTCGACGTGTTCGGCGAGTGGTTCGCGACCGAGGGCTTCGAGGGCTGCTCGTTCATCAACGTGATGCTCGAGGTGCCCGTCGCCGGGCACCCGGTGCGCGAGGCGTGCGTCCGGCACCTGGCCGGGATCCGCGCGTACGTCGCCGGTCTCGCCGAGGAGGCCGGGATCGCGGACGTGGACGCGGTCGCGCGCCAGTGGCACATCCTCATGAAGGGCAGCATCGTCGCCGCCGGCGAGGGCGACGAAGCGGCCGGGGCGCGGGCGCGCGAGCTGGGCGCGCTGCTGCTGGGCGCGCACGGCGTCACGGTGCGCCCGGCGCGCGCAGCGCCGCGTTGAGCGCCTCGAGCAGCGCACGCAGGCGGCGCACCTCGCCCGCGCCGAGCGCGGCGTCCAGGTAGCGGTCGTACTCGCCGATCAGGCCGCGCGCGACCGCGTAGACCTCGCGGCCCCGGGCCGTGGCGCGCACGAGCTTCGCGCGGCCGTCGGCCGGGTCGGGCACCCGCTCGACGTAGCCGTGGCGCTCCAGGTGCGCGACGAGCTCGGCCATCGACTGCTTCGTGATGCCCGCGCGGTCGGCGAGCGCGCCGACGCGCGACCCCGCGTCGTCGAGGTACTGCAGGACGAGGCCGTGCGGCGCCCGGACCTGCTCGTGGCCGGTGGCGGCGAGCCGGTCGATGAGCACGTCGTTGATGACGCGCAGCGGCTCGCGCAAGAGGATGGCCAGGTTCTCGGGCCCGCGCCGGGCGCTGGTGTCGGGGAGGCGGCTTGACATTCGACAGGCTCCCTGTCTATATTGGATGGACAGGCAACCTGACGAAGAGTAGACGAGGTTCTCCCCATGGATCGCATCCGCGTCGGACACGACGAGCTCACCTTCCGCGTCACCGGCGACGACTCCGGCGGCGCGCTCCTCGCCATCGAGGTCCGGATCCCCGCCGGCGGCGGGCCGCCGGTGCTCCACCGCCACGCCCCCGCCGAGGTCTACCGGGTCGAGCGCGGCGAGCTGGCGCTCTACGTCGAGGAGGACGGCGCGGTGCGCCGCATCGCGGCGCGGGCCGGCGCGGTCGTCCACATCCCCGGCGGCGCCGCGCACACGGTCCGCAACGAGTCGGCCGCCGAGGCGGCGGCCTACGTCGTGTTCACGCCCGGCGAGGCGATGGAGCGCTTCTTCCGCGCCGCCGGCGCGCTGGCACACGACGGCGAGCCGCAGCTCGAGGACGTGCTGGCGCTCGCGGAGCGCCACGGCATCGAGTTCACGGAGCCGGTGCCGGCGATGGCCGCCTGAGCACGCGGAGGCTCCCGTAGCCGCCCGCGCCCAGCACGCTCAGCAGGAAGGCGAGGTAGAGCCACGCGCCGGCCGCGTCCCAGTCCAGGGTGCCGTCGAAGCGCAGGAGCGCGACGAGGTGCAGCACGCCCAGCAGCCCGTACTGGAGCATCGCCGGGCGCACGCGGCCCCAGTCGCGCTCCCGGCAGGCGGTGAGCACGAGCACGCCCTGGGCGAGCACGAACACGCCGATCGCCCGGCCGGTGAGCGGGGTCAGCGGCCACGGCCACAGCGACGCGGCGTCCTCCGGAGCGAGCACGAGCGCCGTCCCGAGCGCCGACATCACCACGCCCTGCACGGCGAGCAGCGCGACGAGCGCGCGCGGCATCGGGTCGGTGCGCGGCGGCTCGGCGCCCGGCACGCGGAGCTGGCGGAGCAGGAGCACGAGCACGGCCGGCGGGAACACCCCGTAGAGCACGAGCCACGCCCAGCCGGTGACGTCGTCCATGTGGAAGAGGTCGAGGTGGACGAGCGTGACCCACAGCAGCACGACGCCGGCGATCAGGTACGGGGGCGCGAACGCCCGCCCGCGGACCCACTCGCGCTCGGCGGCGCAGGCGAGCGCGAGCGTCGTCGAGGCCCAGTAGCTCGCGCCGAGGAAGGCCGCCGTCAGCGGCACCTTGATCGTCCACGCGAAGAGCCGGTCGGTCTCCGTCGGGGCGAGGTAGAGCGAGAGGCCGAGCAGGAAGATCACGCCCGCGATGGCGATCAGCCCCGCGCGCACCCCGGGGGTCATCGGCCGGGGCGCCGGAGCAGCGGTCATGCGCGCTCCCCCGCCAGGCTCCGCGCGGCCCGCCGCCGGGGCCGGGCGAGCAGGGCCGCGCCCGGCGCCGCGACGAGCAGCGCGAGCCCGTAGTACACGGCCAGCTCCCCGCCGGCGCCGGCGCGCAGGTCGCCCTGGTGGAGGGCGGGGACGAGCGCCAGCAGCGCGCCCGTGGCCGGGGCGGCGAGGTACAGCGGGCGCGCACGGCGCCAGTCGCCGTCCCACAGGGCCCACGCGTAGGCGACGGCGAACGCGCCGAGCCAGACGCCGAGCAGGCGCCCGGTGAGCGGGGCGACGTCCCACGGCCAGACGTCGCTGAAGCGGGCGGGGCTGGCGAGCAGGGCGAGCGCGGCCGCGGCCATCGCGGCGCCCGCGGCGGTGCCGGCGGCGCGCTGCAGGCGCGTCATCGGGAGCTCCACCGGCAGCCGCCCGCCGTGCCGGCGCTCCTGCCACACGACGACCGCGGGCGCCGTCGCGACGAGCACGGCGTACCCGCCGAGCCAGTAGGCGAGGTGGTACCAGGGGTGGGCGAGGAACGGGTCGAGCTGGAACAGCGTCATCACCGTCGCGGCCAGCGCGAAGACGGTGATGAGGACGACCAGCACGCGGGCGTGCGCCCAGTCGCGCTGCGCCAGCGCGATCGCGCCGAGCAGCACGGCGTTGGCGTACATGACGGCGAGCAGACGGGCGCTCGCGTCGGGCGCGATCGTCCACGTGAACCAGTCCTCGCTGCCCGGGGCGAGCACGAGGCTGAACACCGCCCCGAGCGCGTTCGCGACGAGGAACGCCTCGACGAACTTCACCCACGGGGACTGCCCGCTGACCCACCACTGGCGTACGCCCATGTGACGTGGACGCCGGTTCGCCGGATTTATTCCCGGGGATCCGCGATCTCGGTCGAGGGATTCCCCGGGTGGTCGGCGAGGGGGTCCCGGCGGGAGGGTCTCGGCATGCCCACGCTGAAGCCGAACCGGGGCCGCGTGCTCGCCCCGGAGACCCTCGCCCTGCACCTCGACCGCCTGTTGCGCGCGGCGCTCGCCATGTGCGGCTCCCGCGCCGACGCGGAGGACCTCGTCCAGGAGGTCTGCCTGCGCGTGCTCGCCAAGCCGCGCATCGTGCGCGGCAACGAGGTCGCCTACCTGCACGGCGTCCTGCGCAACACCTTCATCACCGACTACCAGACCCGCGCGCGCCGCAGGACGACGCCGGTCGAGCCCGCCGCCCTGGCCCACGTGCCCGACAACCGCCGCTTCGACCCCGAGCTGGGCGCGATCGCGGCCGAGGTCCACCGCGCGATCGCCGACCTGCCCGGCCACTACCGCGACGCGGTCGTGGCCGTGGACGTCCTCGGCCTCCCGTACGCCGAGGCGGCGGAGGCGCTGGGCGTGCCGGACGGCACGATCATGAGCCGGCTGTACCGCGGCCGCAGCGCCGTCGCGCGGCGCGTCGGCACGCCCGAGCTCGTCGCCGCCTGAAAGACGGCCGTAACACGGGGGATTACAGTCCCCGTGTGACGACCATCGCCGAGCAGAGCGCCCTCGTCGGCCGCCGGCGCGAGCTGGCCGCGGTCGCGGCCGCCCTGCAGGCGCTCGGCCGCGACGCCCGCTACGTGGCGCTCTCGGGGGAGCCCGGCATCGGCAAGACGCGCATGCTGGAGGAGCTCGCCCGCCGCGGCGAGGAGCGCGGCTGCGTCGTCCTGGCGGGCCGCGGCGCCGAGCTCGAGCAGGACCTCCCGTTCGGCGTCTGGGTGGACGCCCTCGACGACCACGTCGCCTGGCTCGGCCCGGAGCGGATCGAGCGCATGCTCGGCGACCGCGTCGCCGAGCTGGCGCGCGTGCTCCCCTCGGTGAGCGCCGGGGACGCGACGCCGGCCCCCGCCCTGCAGGACGAGCGCTACCGCGCGCACCGCGCGGTCCGCGCGCTGCTCGAGCAGCTCGCCTCCGCGACGCCGGTGCTCGTCCTGCTCGACGACCTGCAGTGGGCCGACGACTCCTCCCTCGAGCTGGTCGCCCACCTGCTGCGCCGGCCGCCGCGGGCGCCGCTGCTGGTCGCCTGCGCGTTCCGCTCGGGCGGCCTGGCGCCCGCCGTGCTCGGCGCGTTCGAGGCGGCGGGGCGCGACGGCCGCGTCGTCGACGTCCCGCTCGTCCCCCTCACCGCCGACGAGTCCGACGCGCTGCTGGGCGCCGGGCTGCCGGCGCGGGTGCGGGCGGAGCTGTTCGGGCTCAGCGGCGGCAACCCCTTCTACCTCCAGCAGCTCGCGCGCGGCGTCGCGCCCGACCCGGCCACGGCGCTGCCGGCGCCCGCGTCCGGGCTGCCGCCCGCCGTGGCCGCCGCGCTCGGGCAGGAGCTCGCGGCGCTGAGCCCGCCCGCGCGGCTGCTCGCCCAGGGGGCCGCGGTGGCCGGCGACCCCGCCGAGCTCGGCCTCGCCGCCGCTGCGGCCGACCTCGCCGAGCCCGACCTGGCGGGCGCGCTGGACGAGCTCGTCGGCCGGCGCCTGCTCAGCCCCGGCTCGCTGCCGCGCCGCTACCGCTTCCGCCACCCGATCGTGCGGCGGGCGGCCTACGAGTCGGGCGGCGAGGGCTGGCGCCTGTCGGCGCACCGCCGGGCGGCGGGCGCGCTGGAGCGCACCGGCGGCGCGCTCGCCGCGCGGGCCCACCACCTCGAGCGCTGCGCCGAGCCGGGCGACGACGGGGCCTTCGCCGTGCTCGCCCAGGCCGGGCACGCGGCGGCACCGACCGCGCCCGCCGAGGCCGCGCGGTGGTACGCCGCGGCGCTGCGGCTGCTGCCGGGCGACGACCCGAGGCGGCTCGAGGTGCTCGCGCCGCTCGCGACCGCGCTCGCCTCGACCGGGCGGCTGGAGCGCGCGCTCGCGACGCTGCTCGACGTGCTCGCCATGGTCCCGCCCGAGCTGGCGGAGCTGCGCGCGCGGCTCGTGGCCGCCTGCGCGGCGTGCGAGAACCTGCTCGGCCGCCACGGCGCGGCGCACGAGCGGCTCGAGCACGCGCTGGCCGAGCTTCCGGAGCGGACCGGCCCGGCGGTGGCGATGCTCGAGGCCGAGCTGGCCGCGGACGCGCTGTACGACTCCGACTTCGCCGCACTGGGCACCCGAGCGGCGCAGGCCCGGGCGACGGCGGGCGCGCTCGGGGATCCCGGCCTGCGCGTGCTCACGGCGGCGCTGGACTGCTTCGCGCACTACGGCCTGGGCCGCATGCCGGGCGCCGAGGCCGCGCTCGACGACGCCGCGGCGACGCTCGACGCGATGGACGACGGGCAGCTCGCCGGACGGCTCGAGGCGTCCTACTACCTGGCCTTCGCCGAGCTGCTGTGCGAGCGCTTCGACGACGTCATCCGGCACACGGAGCGCGGGGTGGCCGTCTCGCGCGCGTCGGGTCAGGGCCAGTTCGTCGTGCCGATGATGGTCGGGCTCGCCCACGCGCTGGAGACGCGCGGCCGGCTCGCGGAGGCCAAGGACACGGTCGAGGGCGCGGTCGAGGCCGGGCGCCTCAGCGGCAACCGCCAGGTGCTCTCGTGGGCGCTCGTCGGCGAGGGCTGGGTCGCCGCCATCACCGGGGACCTGGAGCGCGCGGGCCGCGCCGCCGAGGAGGCGGTGGCGCTGCTGGGGGAGCTGTCGGACAGCATCCTCACGCTGGCCACGCACGCGCTCGCCTCGCTCGTGTTCCTCGAGACGGGCGACGTCGAGCGCTGCCTCGCGGAGGGACGCAGGGCGGGCGCGCCCGCGTTCGCCGCGATCGAGCCGGGCCGCGCCGCGTGGCTGCTGGGCGTGCTGGCCCGCGCCGAGCTCGAGCGCGGCGACCCGGAGGCGGCGCGGGCGGCGATCGCCCGCGCGCGGGAGCTGCTGGCGGGCATGTCGCTGCCGCTGATGGAGTCGACCGTCGTCCAGGCCGAGGCGCTGCTCGCGCTGGCCGAGGGCGCGCCGGACCGGGCCGCCGAGCTGGCCGCGGGCGGCGCGGCCCTCGCCGACGGCGTCGGCGCGGTGGTGCACGCCGCGCGGCTGCGCGCGCTGGCGGGCCAGGCGCGTGCCGCGGCGGGCGACCGCGAGGGCGCGCTCGCGCTGCTCAAGCGCGCGGAGGGCGAGCTCGCCGGGTTCGGCGCCCACCGGCTGCGGGCCGAGGCCGCACGCGAGCTGCGCAAGCTCGGCGTGCGCGTGGCGGGCCGGCAGCGCCGCGGCGCGAGTGGCGGGGGCCTGGCGGCGCTCAGCGGCCGCGAGCGCGAGATCGCCGAGCTCGTCGCCCAGGGCCGCACGAACCGGGAGATCGCGGCCGAGCTGTTCGTGAGCGAGAAGACCGTCGAGGGGCATCTGCGCAACGTGTTCATCAAGCTCGAGGTGAGCGCGCGCGCCGCCGTGGCCGAGGCGGTCGGCCGCGCCCGCGCCGACGTGGAATAGACCGCGCCCACGGCGGTCCGTGGGGACATGCCCACGCCGCCCGTCCTCCGCCGGACCGCAGCCGGTGCGGCCGCGGCCCTCGCCCTGCTCGCCCTTCCCGGGTGCCTCTCGATCAAGACGGAGGCCGCGTCGCAGCGCGCGCCGGGGGTCGTCACGCTCGGCGGCGTGGTGTGCGCGAGCGACTACGACGGCTCCGTCCACAAGCTCTGCCATCCGGCCGTCGTGGCCGAGCA
Organism: uncultured Solirubrobacteraceae bacterium; assembly: GCA_963827335.1. Taxonomy (GTDB): domain Bacteria; phylum Actinomycetota; class Thermoleophilia; order Solirubrobacterales; family Solirubrobacteraceae; genus DASQMT01. The sequence goes on along the minus strand of CAWHAP010000007.1, from coordinate 346,315 downwards.
GGACGAGACCCGCGCGGACGCCGTCGCCGGCCTCGGCCAGGTGCTCGTCGGCTTCCGCGTCCCGGACGGGCTCGGCGCGCCCGAGCGCTTCGCGGTGCGCGGGCGCGCCGTCACCTTCGAGCGCCGCGCCGAGTACGCCGCCGCGCTGCGCGCGCGGTTCCCCGCGCCCGCCGGGCAGCACTGGGAGGGGTACGTCTCCTCGCCCAAGGACTACGCGCCCGGGGCGGGGCCGCACACGCTCGCGGTCGAGCCCGAGTTCACGCTGCCGGCCGGCCCCGGCGGCGCGCCGTTCGCGGGCCCCCTGCGGTGGCGGATGGTGGTCGGGTTCCGCCAGCTCGAGGACGCTGCCGACGCGGACGCGCCGGCGGACTGCGAGGCGACGACCGGGGCGACGGCGTGCGTCGACTCGCCGCCGGCCGCCGCGCTCCCCGTCGACCTCGTCTCGCCGGTCAGCGACCTGCGGGTCCTCGCGGCGCCGCCGGCGACCGCGCCGGCGGGCACCACGGCCACCGTCGCGTTCCCGGTCGCCTACCGCGACGCCGGCCGCCTCGGCGCGATCGGCGCCGGGCTCGCCGCCGCGACCGACGCGCCCGGGGCGAGCGCCGCGCCCGCGGCGCCGTCCGTGCGCCTGGCGCCCGGCGACCGGACGATCGACGTGGCGGTCGCGGTCCCCGCGGGCACCCCGCCGGGCACGTACGGCGTCACCCTCTCCGCGTCGGCGGGCACGCCCGCGGTCACGCGGAGCGCACGCGGCACGCTCGTCGTGACCGCCGCGACCGCGGGCTCGGGCGCGGCGGCCGCCGACGCGGACGGCGACGGGATCGAGGGCGCCGCCGACCGCTGCCCCGCCGCGCCGCGCGGGCGCTTCGACCGCGACGCCGACGGCTGCCCCGGCCCCTACCGGCGGCTCCGCCTCGCGACGAGCGCCACCTGGGGCGTCGGGGCGCGGGGCGTCGAGCTGGGCACGCTGCGGCTCAAGGGCCTGCGGGAGGGCGCGCGGGTGCGCCTGCGGGGCGCGGTGCGCCAGACGCTGACCGCGTCCGGGCGCACGCTCGAGGTGCGGCGCCTGCGCGACGTGCTCCTGCGCCGCGGGGAGGGCTTCAGCGCGCGGGTGACGGCGCCCGGCTTCATCGGCCAGGAGCTCACGCTGCGCGTGCGGCGCTACGGGCGGACCCTCGCGGAGTTCAAGCGGATCGCGCTCAAGCCGTTCCGGCGCACGCGCCGCTGCATCCCGGCGGGCGCGGCCGCGCCCGCGCGCACGTGCGACGCCACGCCGCCGGCCGGCCCCTGACGCGCCTGCGGAGGCCAGGCGGTCCACTAGCCTGGCCGCCGTGCTCGTGCTGCTGCCGCCCTCGGAGGGCAAGACCGCGCCCGCGTCGGGGCCGCCGCTCGACCTCGGCGCGCTGTCGTACCCGGAGCTGACCGCCGCGCGCGAGCGCCTGGTCGGGAAGGTGGTCGCGCTCGCCGGCGGCGCGCCGAAGCGCGCGCTCGCGGCGCTCGGCCTGTCGCCGGGGCAGGCGGGCGAGCTGGTGCGCAACGCGGCGCTGCGCACCGCGCCCTGCGCGCCGGCCGGCGAGGTCTACACGGGCGTGCTCTACGAGCGGCTCCGCCTGCCCGAGCTGCCGCAGGCGGCGCGCGGGCGCGTGCTGATCGCGAGCGCGCTGTGGGGCGTGGCCGGCGCCGACGACCCGATCCCCGCGTACCGGCTCTCGATCGGCGCACGGCTCCCCCGCGTGCCGAACCTGGCCGCCTTCTGGCGCCCGTACCTGCGGCGGGCCCTGCCGGACGGCGGGCTGGTGGTCGACCTGCGGTCCGGCTCCTACGCCGCAGCGTGGACGCCGCGCGGGGCCGCGGTCGTCGGGGTGCGCGCGTTCAGCGAGCGCGACGGGCGCCGCACGGCCGTCAGCCACATGGTCAAGGCGACGCGCGGGGACGTCGCCCGGATCCTCCTCGCGGCGCCCGAGCCGCCGGCCGACGCCGGCGGCGTCGCCGCGCTCGTCGCGGCGGCCGGCCTGGAGGCCGAGCTGGCCCCGGTGCGCGGCGGCTGGACGCTCGACGTGATCGAGCGGGGCTAGCGCACGCCGACCAGGTCCACCACGAAGACGAGCGTCTCGTCGGGCCCGATCACCCCGCCGGCGCCGCGCTTGCCGTAGGCCAGGTCCGGCGGGATGGTGATGCGGCGCCGCCCGCCGACCTTCATGCCGGCCACGCCCTCGTCCCAGCCGCGGATCACCTGCCCCTTGCCGAGGCCGAACTTGAACGTGTCGCCGCGGTCCCAGGACGCGTCGAACTGCTTGCCCGTCTTCCAGGACACGCCGACGTAGTGGACCTCGACGATCTTCCCGGTGACGGCCTCGTCGCCGTCGCCCACCGTGATGTCCTCCAGCTCGAGCTGGTAGGACGGGGCCTCGCCGACGGGGACGTCGACCGCAGGCTTCTCGTTCGCGCTCATGCGCCCCGATGCTACGCGGCGGCGCCGCTGTAGGGTCCGGCGCCATGACCGGCGTGACCATCGTGGGCGCTCCGACGAGCGCCGGGGCGTACGCGCCCGGACAGGAGGAAGGGCCGCGCGCGCTGCGCGAGGCCGGACTGCTCGAGCGGCTCACCGCGGCGGGGCTCGACGTGACCGACGCCGGGGACGTCGAGGGCTTCCGCTGGCGCCCGGACCCGGTCGAGCCGCGCGCCGCCAACGCCGCCGAGGTCGTGCACCGCGCCCACGCGGTCGCCGGCCGCGTCGCCGCCGCCGCGCCCGCCGACCGCGTGCTCGTGCTGGGCGGCGACTGCACGACCGGCGTCGGGACCGTGGCCGGGCTGCTGGCGCGGGGCGCGGACGCCGGGCTCGTCTACCTCGACCGGCACGCCGACCTCAACGTGCCGTCGAGCACGATCGACGGCGCGCTGGACTGGATGGGCGTCGCGCACCTGCTCGACGTCGAGGGCGCGGTCGACGCCCTTGCCGCTCTGGCGGACCGCCGCCCCATGCTCGCACCCGAGCGCGTGTCGTACCTCGCCCTGGCCCCGGTCACGGCGTTCGAGCAGGAGCAGATCGCCGCGCGCGGGCTCGCCGCCGTCCCGCTCGACGAGACCGCGGCCGACCCGGACGGCGCGGCGGCGCGGGCGCTCGCCGCGCTCGGCGGCGCCGCCGAGGTCGCGGTGCACTTCGACGTCGACGTCGTCGACTTCCTCGACGCGCCGCTCGCGGAGAACACCGACCGGGAGCCCGGGCTCCCGCTCGCCGCGGCGGGCGCGGCGCTGCGCGCGCTGCTGCGCGACGCGCGGGTGCGCGCGGTCACCGTGACCGAGTTCAACCCGTTCCACGGCGACGACGCCACGACGGGGCGCCTGGCCGACGTGCTCGCCGGCGCGTTCGCGCCGTGAGCCGCGCCGAGGTCGCCGAGCTGGTCTCCGCGCTCGTGGCGATCGACTCGGTGAACCCGGCCCTCGTGCCCGGGGGCGCGGGCGAGACCGCGGCGGCGCGCTGGGTGGCGGACTGGGCGGCGGCCGCCGGGCTCGAGGCGGTGTGGCTGGAGGCGACGCCGGGCCGCCCGAGCGTGCTCGTCCGCGCCCGGGGCACGGGCGGCGGCCGCACGCTGCTGCTCTGCGGGCACCTCGACACGGTGAGCGTCGACGGCATGGATCGGCCGCACGCGCCGCGGCTCGACGGCGACCGCCTCCACGGCCGCGGGGCCTACGACATGAAGGCGGGCGTCGTCGCGGCGCTGCTCGCATGCCGCGCGGCCGCGGGCCTCGGCCTCGCGGGCGACGTCGTCGTCGCGGCGGTCGCCGACGAGGAGCACGCGAGCCTCGGCGTGCAGGAGGCGCTGCGCGCGGTGCGCGCCGACGCGGCCGTCGTGACCGAGCCGACCGAGCTCGACGTCGTCGTCGCCCACCGCGGCTTCCTGTGGGCGGAGATCGAGGTGACCGGACGCGCCGCGCACGGCTCGCGCCCGCACCTCGGCGTCGACGCCATCGTCAAGGCCGGCCCGCTGCTCACGGCGCTCGGCGAGCTCGACACCGCCCTCGCCGGGCGCACGCACCCGCTGCTCGGCCGCGGCTCGGTCCACGCCTCGGTGATCGAGGGCGGCGTCGAGCTGTCGAGCTACCCGGCGCGCTGCGTCGTCGGGCTCGAGCGCCGCACGCTGCCCGGCGACACGGCGGCGAGCGTCGCGGGAGAGCTCGACGCGCTGCTCGACCGCTGCCGCGTCGCCGATCCCGGGCTCGTCGCCGAGCACCGGACCCTGCTCGTGCGCGAGCCGTTCGAGGTGCCGGCCGGCGCGGAGATCGCCGTGGCCGTCGGCGCCGCCGCGGAGGCGGTCACGGGCGCGCCACGGGCCGTCACCGGCGCGAGCTACTGGGCGGACGCCGCGTTCATCGCCGCCGCGGGCATCCCCACGGTGATGTTCGGGCCGGCGGGCGAGGGCGCGCACGCCCTGGAGGAGTGGGTGGACGTGCCCTCGACCGAGGCGGTCGCGGAGACGCTCGCGGCCGTGGCCCGGCGGTTCTGCGCGTGAGCGCGTTCGTCAACCCCGCCGTGCGGCCGGAGGCCGTGCCGCCGCCCAGCGACGAGGCCGCCGCCTTCCACCGCGCGCTCCCGGGCTACCGCCCCACCCCGCTGCGCGACCTGCCGGCGCTCGCGGCCGAGCTGGGCCTCGGCGCGGTCGTGCTCAAGGACGAGTCCGACCGGCTCGGGCTGCCGGCCTTCAAGGTGCTCGGCGCGTCGTGGGCGATCGAGCGCGCGCTGCGCGAGGCGCCGGGCGCGGACACGCTCGTGGCGGCGAGCGCCGGCAACCACGGCCGCGCCGTGGCGCACGTCGCCGCACAGCGCGGGCTCGGCTGCCGGATCTTCCTGCCCGCGCGCTCGGCGGCCGCGCGGCGCGCGGCGATCGCCGCCGAGGGCGCCGAGCTGGTCGTCGTCGACGGCGCCTACGAGGACGCGGTCGCCGCCTCCGAGGCCGCAGGGCGCGCGCCGGGCGCGGTCGAGATCGCGGACGTCGGCAGCTCGGGCCCGGCGCACTGGGTGGTCGAGGGCTACCAGACGCTGTTCGCGGAGATCGCGGACCGGGGGGAGTACGACGTGATCGTGGTGCCCGTCGGCGTCGGCTCGCTCGCCGCCGCCGCCGCGCGCTTCGGCGCGCGGGCCGGCGCCCGGGTGATCGGCGCCGAGCCGGAGGCCGCCGGATGCCTGACCGCGTCGCTGCGGGCCGGCGCGCCGGTCGCGGTGCCGACGCCCGGCACGGCGATGGCCTGCCTCGACTGCGCCGAGGTGTCGCCGGCGGCGTGGCCGGTCCTGCGCGACGGCATCCACGCCGGCGTCCTCGTCTCCGAGGCGGGGATGCGCGCCGCCGTGCGCGAGCTGGCGGCCGCCGGGCTCGCGATCGGGGAGAGCGGCGCGGCCCCGCTGGCCGCGCTGCGCACGCTCGCCGCAGGGCCGGCCGAGCTGCGCGAGGCGGCCGGCCTCGGGCCCACGAGCCGCGTCGTCCTGATCGCGACCGAGGGCCCGACGGATCCAGCCACCTACCGCCGCGCGCTCGAGTAGGGGAGCGCCGCGCGCGCGGCGAGCGCCGCCGTCAGACGCGCGTCCCGACGGCGATCAGGTACTCCATCTCGAAGCGCGCGGGCCCGTCGCCGCGGTTCCACCGGTCGCTGAACTCGTCCAGCGCCGCGTCGAACGCCTCGGCGCGGTCCGTGCGGACGGCGTTGCCGCGCGCCGCGATCGTGGGGCCGTAGCGCGCCCTGAAGTGCTCGGCGTAGTCGTGCGCCTCCGGGAAGGCGGTGACCTCGAGCACGTCGCGGCGCGTCGTGTGGAGGTCGACGCGGTCGCCGAACAGCTCGGCCAGGTGGTCCGGGCTCCCCCACAGCGGGGCGGGCGATGCGCCGGGGGGCGGCGGCGGCATGAACGGCTTCATCGTCGCGAACAGGTTGCCGATCATGCCCTCCGGGGTCCAGCTGAGCAGGCCGATGGTGCCGCCGGGACGGCACACGCGGACGAGCTCGTCGGCGGCCTGCTGGTGGTGCGGCGCGAACATGACGCCGATCGCCGACATGACGACGTCGAACGACGCGTCCTCGAACGGGAGCTGCTCGGCGTCGGCGGTGACCCAGTCGAGCTCGACGCCCGCAGCCGCCGCCCGGCCGCGGCCGGCCTCGAGCAGCTCGGGGGTGAGGTCGCTGGCGGTGACCCGCGCGCCGGCCTCGGCGGCGGGGATGGACGCGTTGCCCGTCCCCGCGGCGACGTCGAGCACGCTGGCCCCGGGGACGAGGGCGCAGGCCCGCACGAGCCGCGGTCCGAGCGGGGTCAGGAACGTCTCGACCATCGACGGGTAGTCGCCGGACGCCCACATCGCGCGGTGACGCGCCTTGAGCTCGTCGTCCGGGAGCGGCGCGGCGGCCGGTGCTTCGCTGGGCTGGGTGGTCATGGAACTTCCTCCTGGGGATGTCATTGGAGGCGACTCCATCAGCGGGGCGTGTGACGCTCCGTGTGATCGGCGCCGGCGCCGGGCTCCGGGCGCAGGACCACGACCTCCCCGGGCGCATTGCGCAGCAGCCAGGCGACGTCATCCACGGCGAAGCCGTCGTGACCGCCGCCGGTCGCGGCGGCGACGACGATGCGCGTGGCGCCCGGGACCTCGGCGACCAGCTGCCGGAGCGCGTGGCGCGGCGTGCGGCCGCGCACCACCCGGCTGTCGATCGGGACGCCGTACGCCGCGGCGCGCGCCTCGATCACCTCGAAGACGCCGAAGGCCTGGTCGCACGCGCGTCCGGCGGGCGCGTCCAGCGTGAGCGGCAGCGGGATGGTGGCGAGGTAGGCGGGCACGACGACGGCCCCCTCCGCGCGGGCGAGCCGCAGCGCCGCCCGGAGCGCACGGTCGGACAGCTCCGCGCCGACGAACGGGAACAGGATCCGCGGCCGCCGGGCCGCCGACGCGTCGGCGGGGCGGCGCCGGGCGGCACCGGCCGCCAGGGTCACCGCGACCCCGGCCAGCAGCGCCGCGGCGGGAACGAGGAGGTCCCACGGGCTCATGGCGACCGGCGGTCGCGCTGCGCGCGGTCGGCGACGATCCGCAGGTCGACCCCGGGCAGCCGGCGGAGCAGCCGCTCGCTCAGCGGCTCGCCGAGCCGGGCGAGGCCGCGGCGGCGGGACGGCGCGCCCATGAGGACGTACGTGGTGCCGCGCTCGCGCACGACGCGCGCGACGACGTCGGCCAGGTCGTCGCCCTCCTCGACGAGCACCGTCGAGCCCAGCAGCGATCCGAGCCGCCGGAGCGCGTCGAGCTGCTCGGCCTCCTCGGCCTCTGGGGCGTGGCCCGGTGCGAGCACGGTGAGGATGTCGAGCGCGGCACCGAGCCGCTGCGCGGAGCGCCAGGCCCGGCGCACGACCCGCTGGGAGGAGGGCTGCGGGGTGACGATGGCGAGCAGCCGCTCGCCCACGGCCTGCGGCGCCGCGTGCGTGACCATCCGGTGCTCGTCGCGGACCGGCGGCGGCTCGCGGATCAGCCGCTTGGCCTCGACGCCCTCGGCGACCTGGCGCAGCGCGATCTCGCGCAGCGCCTCGAGGTGCTCGACCCGGAAGAACCCGTTCAGCGCGGCCGGGATGCGCTCGGGCCGGTAGACCTTGCCCTGCCTGAGCCGCTCGATCAGCGCCGGCGGGGTCATGTCGACGAGCACGACCTCGTCCGCGGCGGAGAGCACGGAGTCCGGGAACGTCTCGCGCACGCGCACGTCCGTGAGCTCGGCGACCTGGTCGTTGAGCGACTCCAGGTGCTGGACGTTGACCGTGGAGAAGACGTCGATGCCGGCGCCGAGCACGGCCTCGACGTCCTCGAAGCGCTTGGCGTGCCCGGCGCCGGGCGCGTTGGTGTGCGCGAGCTCGTCGATCAGCGTGAGCTCCGGGGCGCGCTCGAGCAGCGCGGGGAGGTCCATCTCGGCGAGCGCGACGCCGCGGTGGGTGACGCGCCGGCGCGCGACCTGGGGCAGGCCGGCCGCGAGCTGCTCGGTCTCCACGCGCCCGTGCGGCTCCAGGTAGCCGATGACGACGTCGCGCCCGGCCTCGAGCTCCATGTGGCCCTCCTGGAGCATGCGGTAGGTCTTGCCGACGCCCGCGGCCATGCCGAGGAACACCTTGTGGCGGCCGGGGACCCTCACGTCCCCATCATGCGCCGAGGAGGTTGTGGACGACCAGGTCGACGAGCTTGATCCCGGCGAACGGCGCGATCAGGCCGCCGAGCCCGTAGACGAGCAGGTTGCGCCGCAGCAGCGCTGTCGCGCCCGCCGGCCGGTAGCGGACGCCGCGCAGGGCGAGCGGCACGAGCAGCGGGATCACGAGCGCGTTGAAGACGATCGCGGACACGATCGCCGACTCCGGCGTGCCCAGCGCCATGACGTTGAGCGCGTCGATCGGGCCGCGGCCGCCGTCCACGCCGTAGGTGAAGGCGAAGACCGCCGGCAGGATCGCGAAGTACTTGGCGACGTCGTTGGCGATCGAGAACGTGGTGAGCGCGCCGCGCGTGATCAGCAGCTGCTTGCCGACCTCGACGATCTCGATGAGCTTCGTGGGGTTCGAGTCGAGGTCGACCATGTTCCCGGCCTCGCGCGCCGCCTGCGTGCCCGTGTTCATCGCGACCCCGACGTCGGCCTGCGCGAGCGCGGGCGCGTCGTTGGTGCCGTCGCCGGTCATGGCGACGAGCCGGCCCTCCGCCTGGTGCTCGCGGATGAGCGCGAGCTTGGCCTCCGGCGTGGCCTCGGCCAGGAAGTCGTCCACGCCGGCCTCCTCGGCGATCTTCGCCGCGGTGAGCCGGTTGTCGCCGGTGACCATGACGGTGCGGATGCCCATCGCGCGCAGGTGCTCGAAGCGATCGCGCATGCCGTCCTTGACGACGTCCTCGAGCTCGATCACGCCGAGCACGTGCTGGTCGCGCACCACCGCCAGCGGGGTCGAGCCCCGCCGGGCGACGCGGTCGAGCTCGGCCGCGAGCTCGGCCGGCGCCTGGCCGCCCTCGTCCCGGATCCAGCGCAGCACGGCGTCGCCGGCCCCCTTGCGGAGCCGGTTGCCGTTGAGGTCGACGCCGCTCATGCGCGTCTGCGCGGTGAACGGCACGAAGCGCGCGTGCAGCGCCCCGAGGTCGTGCTCGCGCAGGCCGTACTGCTTGGCCAGCACCACGATCGACCGGCCCTCCGGCGTCTCGTCGGCGAGCGAGGCGAGCTGCGCCGCCTCGGCCAGCTCGGCCTCGAGCACGCCCGGCATGGGGACGAAGGCGGCGGCCTGGCGGTTGCCGAGCGTGATCGTGCCGGTCTTGTCGAGCAGGAGCACGTCGACGTCGCCCGAGGCCTCGACGGCGCGGCCGGACAGCGCGAGCACGTTGCGCCGCACGAGCCGGTCCATGCCGGCGATCCCGATCGCGCTGAGCAGCGCCCCGATCGTCGTCGGGATGAGCGCGACGAGCAGCGCGACGAGCGTGGTGATGGTGATCTCCGTGCCGGCGTAGGCGCCGAACGGGCGGAGCGTGACGACGACGACCAGGAAGACCGTGGTCAGGCCGGAGAGGAGGATCGAGAGGGCGATCTCGTTCGGCGTCCGGCGCCGCTGGGCGCCCTCGACGAGCGCGATCATCCGGTCCAGGAACGACGCGCCCGGCTCCTGGGTGATCTCGACGACGATGCGGTCCGACAGCACGCGGGTGCCGCCCGTCACGGCGCTGCGGTCGCCGCCCGACTCGCGGATCACCGGCGCGGACTCGCCGGTGATCGCCGACTCGTCCACCGACGCGATCCCCTCGATCACCGTCCCGTCGCCCGGGATGAGCTCGCCGGCCTCGACGACCACGACGTCGCCGCGGGCGAGCTCGGCGGCCGGCCGCGCGGTGCCGTCGCGCAGCACCGCGACGGTGTCCTTGCGCATGGCGCGCAGCGTCGCGGCCTGCGCCTTGCCGCGGCCCTCCGCGATCGCCTCCGCGAGGTTGCCGAACAGCACCGTGAGCCAGAGCCAGACCGCCACGGTGAGCGCGAACCAGCCCGGCTGGCCCGGCTCGCCGGCGATCCAGAGCACGGTGGTGAAGGCCGCGCCGAGCTCGACCACGAACATGACGGGATTGCGGACCATGGCGCGCGGGTCGAGCTTGCGCACGGCCTCGAGCAGCGTCGGGACGGTGATCATCGCGGGGCCTCCCGGTCGAGCGCGAGGTTGAGCTCGAGGACGTGCACGGACCGCTCGCCCGCCAGCCCGAGCAGCGGGCGCGAGGCGTGCGCGCGGGCGAGCGCGAGGACCCGCGCGAGCGGCAGGCGGCGCGCCCGCGCGACGCGGTCGGCCTGGATCCGGGCGTTCGCCCAGGAGATGTCGGGGTCCACGCCCGAGGCCGACGACGTCACGGCGTCCGCCGGGATCCCCGCCGCCGTCAGGCCCGGCGTGGCGCGGCCCTCGCGGCGCAGGTAGCGCCGCACGTTCGCCTTCAGTTGAGCCGCGAGCTCGTCCTGGTTCGGGCCCTGGTTGTTGAAGAACGTCGCCGCCGGCGCGTAGCCGGTGACGGACGGGCGGCTCTGGAAGTACCCGGGATGCCCCGAGAAGTCCTGGCCGATGAGGCGGGAGCCGACGACGCGGCCGCCGGCGTGCACCATGGCGCCGTCCGCCCGGCCCGGGAACAGCACCTGGGCCGCGCCGGTCATGCCCAGCGGGTAGGCGAGCCCGAGCGCCGCGGTCAGGGCGGCGACGGCGACGACGGCGGCGCGCAGCTCGCGCATCGTCAGTAGAGCCGCCCGGACAGGCCCTGGACCGCGGGTCCGAGGAGGAGGGCGGGAACGAAGGTGAGCAGGGCCACGATCAGCACGACCGCGACGAGGACGACGCCGAACGTCGGCGTGTCGGTGCGCAGCGTGCCGAGGCCGGCGGGGCTGACGCGCTTGCCGGCCAGCGAGCCGGCGACGGCGAGCACGGCGAGCAGCGGGACGAAGCGCCCGGCGAGCATCGCGAGGCCGCCGAGGACGTCGGCGAAGGAGATGCCGAACGCGCCCGCGTTCGTGCCGCCGGGCTGCACGTAGCCCGTGTAGCCGGCGAAGGCGGAGCCGTTGTTGTTGCCCTGCGAGGCGTACGCGTAGAGCGCCTCGGAGAAGCCCTGCGGCCCGTCGTCGTAGATCGAGGGCACACCCCACCGCGTCGCGATCGCGAGCGCCGTCGCGGCGAGCACCAGCATCGGCACGGCGATCGTGCCGAGGATCGTGAGCTTGACCTCCCGCGCCTCGATCTTCTTGCCGAGGAACTCGGGGGTGCGCCCCACCATCAGCCCGGCGATGAAGACGCCGAGGACGACGAACAGCAGCATCGAGTACAGCCCGGAGCCGACCCCGCCCCAGATGACCTCGCCGGTCATCATCTGCGCCATCGGGATCGCCCCGCCGAACGCGCTGAAGGACTCCATCGCGGCGTTGACGGCGCCGCACGACGCAGCGGTCGTGATCGCGGCGAACAGCGCGCTCGAGCCGATCCCGAAGCGCTGCTCCTTGCCCTCCAGGTTCGGGCCGTGCAGGCCGGCGGCCTGCATCGCCGGCGTCGGGTCGCTCTCGTTGACGTAGATCACCGCGACGGCGACCGCGAACAGGGCCATCATCGCGCCGAAGACCATCCAGCCCTGGCGCTTGTTGTCGACCATGCGGCCGTACATCGAGGTCAACCCGGCGGGGATGAGCAGGATGGCGAGCATCTCGACGAAGTTCGAGAGCCACGTCGGGTTCTCGTACGGCATCGCCGAGTTGACGTTGAAGAAGCCGCCGCCGTTGGTCCCGAGCAGCTTGATCGCCTCCTGGCTCGCGACCGGGCCGTAGGCGAAGGCCTGCTCGCCGCCGGCGAGCGTCCGGACCGTCGCGGGGCCCTGGAGCGTCTGGATCACGCCCTGGGAGGCGAGCACGAGCCCGACGACGACCGCGAGCGGCAGCAGCACGTAGAGGATCGCCCGCACGAGGTCGACGTGGAAGACGCCGAGCCGCTCGCCGGAGCGGCAGGCGAGCCCGCGGACGAAGGCCACGAGCACCGCGATCCCGACGCCCGCCGAGACGAAGTTCTGGACGGCCAGCCCGGCCATCTGGGTCAGGTGGGACATCGTCGTCTCGCCCGCGTAGTACTGCCAGTCCGTGTTCGTGAGGAACGAGGCCGTCGTGTTGAACGACAGGTCCCAGGTCGGTGCGCCCAGGTCCTGCGGGTTGCCGGGCAGCACGCCCTGCAGCCGGATCAGCGCGTAGAGCACGACGCCGGAGACGGCGCTGGTGACGAGCACCGAGCGCGCGTAGCCCTTCCAGTCCTGCCCGCGGGCGGGGTCGACGCCGAGGGCGCGATACAGGGGACGCTCGACGCGCGCGAGCGGGGCGAGCTCGCCGCGGAACACGCGCGCCAGGTACGCGCCGACGAGCGGCGTCAGCGCGGTCAGGACCGCGAGGAAGAGGGCGATCTCGATCCAGCCGGCCGGCGTCACGTCAGAACCGCTCCGGGCGCAGCAGCGCCGCGACGAGGTAGCCGAGGACGAGCACCGCGAGGATCAGACCGGCGAGCTCGAGCCCGCTCACAGGCGATCGAGCCCCTCGAGGAGGAGGAAGAGGGCCGCGAAGGCGAGCGCCCCGAGCGCGAGCGAGCTCAGGTCGCCGAGCGAGTCCGGGAGGGAGGCGAGGACCATGCCCTCCACCATGCGGCCGGCGCCGTCAAGCCGGCGTGCAGATGCGGCCGGGCCGCATCAAGATCGCGTGAAGCTCAGGCGGCGAAGCGGTAGCCGACGCCCGCGTCGGTGCGGATGTAGCGCGGCGGCGCGTCCGGCGGCTCGATCTTGCGGCGCAGGTTCGCGATGTGGGTCCGCAGCACCTGGGTGTCTTCGGCGTACGCAGGGCCCCACACCTCGACGAGCAGCGCGCGGTGCGTCATCAGCCGGCCGCGCTGCCGGGCCAGCGCGCGCAGCAGCCCGTACTCGATCGGGGTCAGATGCACCTCGGCGCCGTCGCGCGTCACCGTGCGGGCCGCGAGGTCGATCACGAGGCCGTCCGCCACGATCGCCGGCTCCGCCTGCCCCTCGCCCGCCCGCCGCAGCACCGCCTGCAGGCGCGCGACCAGCTCGCGCGGCGCGAACGGCTTGACGACGTAGTCGTCGGCGCCCGCCTCGAGCGCACGCACCTTCTCGTCCTCGTCGCCGACGGCGGAGAGCAGCAGGATCGGCATGCGGGTCCACTCGCGCAGCGCGCGGCAGATCTCGATGCCGGATCCGTCCGGCAGCACCAGGTCGAGGATCGCCGCGTCCGGCGGCTGCACGGCGGCGAGGTCGAGCGCCTCCTGCGCCGTCGCGGCCGGCACGACGTCGAAGCCGGCGTCGCGCAGCACGACGCGCAGCGCCCGCAGGATCTGCGGCTCGTCGTCGCAGACCAGCACGCGGCGGCGACCGGTCATGCGGGCACCGGCTCGGCCAGCGGCAGCTCGACGACGAAGCTCGCGCCCTGGCCCGGCAGCGACTCCACGTGGACGTGGCCGCCGTTGGCCTCGACGAAGCCGCGCACGATCGCCAGGCCCAGGCCGGAGCCGCCGACCCGTCCGCACCGCGCACGAAGGGCTCGAAGATCCGCTGCTGCTCCGCGAGCGGGATGCCAGGCCCGTGGTCGACGACGCGCACGAGCAGCCGGCCGCCGCTCACCCGGGCGCGGACCGAGATCGACTCGCCGCCGGAGTGCCGGGCGGCGTTCTCGATCAGGTTCGCGAAGGCGCGCTCGAGCTGCGCGGCGTCCGCCCGGATCTGCGGCAGCTCGCGGTCCACGACCAGCTTCACGCGCTCCGCCGCCACGCCCGCCGACGTCACGGCCTCGCGCAGCAGCTCCTCGACCGCGCACCAGTCCCGGCGCGGCTCCGCGACGCCGGCCTCCAGCCGCGAGAGCTCGAGCAGCTTGTCGACCAGGCGCCCGAGCCGCGTGCTCTCCGCCGTGATGCCGGCGGCGAGCTCCTCCCGCTCGCCGTCCTCGAGCGCCGGCGACGCGAGCGCCGCCGCCGCCGTCACGATCCCGGTCAGCGGCGAGCGCAGGTCGTGCGAGACGGCGCGCAGCACGGACGTCTTGATCTCGTCCGAGCGCCGCAGCGCCCGCGTCTCGACCACCTCGCGCGTGAGCGTGTCGCGGGCGAGGCCCGCCGCCAGCAGCGCCTCGAGCGGCGGCCGCACCGCGGCGACGGCGTCCTCCGCGTCGTGCGGCACCAGCAGCGTGCCGAGACGCTCGTCGCCGCGGGCGAGCGGGATCGCCGCCGTCCGCTCGTCCCCGCCGACCGCTTCGAGCACGAGGCGGCACGAGGCGAGGCCGTGCGCGTGCGCGATCCGCTGGGCCGCCGGGCCGAGCGCCGCGGACAGATCCGTGGCGCCGAGCAGCACGCGCGCCAGCTCCGCGGCCAGCCCGGCCTCGCGGCCGGCCCGCACGGCCTCCGCGGCGCGGCGCCTGGCGGCCTCCGCCACGCTCGAGGCGACCGCGGCGGCGATGAGGAAGACGATCAGCGCGACGAGGTTCTCGCCCTCGGCGATGCTGAACCCGCCGGTGGGCGGGATGTGGAAGAAGTTGAAGGCGAGCGCGCTCGCGACGCTCGTGGCGATGCCCAGCGCGATCCCCCAGACGATCGAGACGAGCAGGACGCCGAGCAGGTAGATGACCCCGAGCGAGACGGGCTCCGCCACGTGGCCGAGCGGGTACAGGAGCAGCGTCTCGCCGACGACGACGGCGAGCGCCACGGCGATACCCGCGACGGGATTCGGTCGACGGCCCGGGAGCAACCCGCTCAGCACCAGCCGAGCGTAGACGCCCGCGGCGTGCGGCTCATCCGAGCGCGACGCGGACGAGACGCAGGCGATCCGACAGGGCCCCCGCGTGGCGGTCGGCGAAGAGCGGGCCGTCCGGGTCGCAGAGCACCTCCTCGGCGAGCAGCAGCGCGTCGGGATCGACCCGGCGGCGGCCGTCGCGGAGCTGCGCGACGAGCTGCTCGATCTCGCTCTGCGCGTCGAGCACCTGGCGCCGGGCGACCGGGACGCGCGCCGTCCGTGCGCGCGGCGGCCGGATCACGTCCGTGAGGGCCGTGTCCAGCGCGGCCGCGAGATGCCGCCGGCGGCGGTCGGGGGCCGATCGTCTCCGCACACGCCAGAGCCTGCGGCCGGCGGCGCGAAGATCGTGTGCGGATCCACGGGTCCGCCATCAAGATCGTGTGAAGATCGGCCGGAACCGGCTTCGCGAATCGTGTCATGACGCGTCACACGGACTGGATGAGCCGGCGATGCGATGCTGACCGCGGTGAAGGAGCTGAACCTCATCGCCGCCGGCCGGCTCGAGTGGATCGAGCGCGACGATCCGGTCCTCCAGACGCCCGACGACGCGATCGTGCGGCCGTTCGTCGCCGGCCGCTGCGACGGCGACACGCTGCCGGTCCACACGCACGTCTCGCGCGCGCTGCAGGCCGGCCTCAAGGCCGGCCTGATCGATCCTGCGGTCGGGCACATCTGCGGGCGGGTCCCGTTCCGCGGCCCGTTCGCGATCGGCCACGAGGCGATCGCGGAGGTCGTCGAGGTGGGCCCGGACGTGGCGCGGCTGAGCGCCGGCGACCGGGTCGTCGTGCCGTGGTCGGTCTCGTGCGGCCGCTGCGACGCCTGCCAGCGCGGGCTGACGTCGAAGTGCCGGACCGCGCGCGGCGACGGGCCGCTCGCCGCCTACGGCTTCGGTCCGGCCAGCGGCCCCTTCGGCGGCATGGTCAGCGACCTGCTCCGGGTGCCGTTCGCGGACCACATGCTCGTCCCGCTCCCGCACGGCCTCGACCCGCTGCGCGTCGCCGCGGCCTCCGACAACCTCTCCGACGCCTGGCGGACCGTCGTGCCCCAGCTGCGTGCTCGGCCGGGCGCGAGCGTCCTCGTCGTGGGCGGCGGCGCCCAGTCGATCGGCCTGTACGCCGCGGGGCTCGCCGTCGCGCACGGGGCCTCGGTGGTGCGCTATGCGGACACCGACGGCAGCCGGCTCTCCATCGCCGAGCGCCTCGGCGCCACCGGGTACGAGCGGTCGCGGAGGTCGGTGGCCGCGCGCGCCGGCTACGACATCGTCGTCGAGGCGTCCAGCAGCACCGCCGGCATCCGTCACGCGATCCGCTCGACCGCGCCCGGCGGCGTCTGCACCGCGGTCGGCTACTACCTCGCGAGGAACACCGGCATCCCGCTGATGCACATGTACGCGAACGACATCACGCTCCACCTCGGCGTCTCGCACCCGCGCGCCGTGCTCCCCGACGTGCTCGCCTGGGTCGACGAGCACGACTTCCCGGCCGAGCGCGTCACCACGCTGCTGGCCGACTGGGACGACGCCCCGTCGGCGTACGCCGAGCGCACGACGAAGCTCGTGCTCCACCGCCCGCCGCTGCGGTAGCCGGCTCCCGTGCCGGCGGGACGGCGCGTGCGAGCAGGACGGCGACGACGTACGCGCCGGCGACGATGAGCATCGCGACACGCAGGCTCGCGGTCGCCGACGCGGTGACGATCCCGCCCGTCAGCGCGACGCCGAGCGCTCCGCCGACCTGTCGCGACGTGTTGAGGATCCCGGCCCCGAGGGCGAGGCGGCCCGAGGGCGCGCCCGCGAGCGCGAGGCCGGTCATCGCGGGCATCGCGAGCCCGCAGCTGCCGAGCAGCGCGCCGCCGGCGGCGAGCGCGATCGCGCTCCCCGCACGGTCGACGACCGCCAGCAGCACGGCGCCGAGGGCGCCGCCCGCGAGGCCGAGCGTCATCGCGCCGCGCGGGGAGCCGACGCGGCCCGAGAGCAGGGCGCCGATGGCGACGGTGGCGGTGAGCGGGAGGAGCGCGAGGCCGGCGGCCTGCGGCGAGAGGTCGCGTCCCGCCTGCAGACTCGACGCGAGGCAGTAGATCGTGCCGTAGAGCGCGAAGTTGAAGAGCGCGCCGATGGCGACCGCGACGCCGGACGCCGGACGTGAGAAGACGCCGAGCGGCAGCACCGGATGCGCAGAGCGTCGCTCGACGCCGACGAACGCGACCGCGGAGACGAGACCGACCACGAAGAGGGCGAGCGGCGCGACGGCCACCCATCCGCCGGTCGCCGCGAGGCCCAGAGCGGCGGTCACGCACAGCAGCGCGCTCGCCCCCACGGCCTGGCCGGCGACATCGAAGCGGGCCTGCTCCCGGCGCGGTGTCTCCTGGAGCGTGCGCGCGACGAGCGCCATGCCCGCGAGCGAGAGCGGCACGACGACGAGGAACACGGCCCGCCAGCCGGCCCACGCGACGACGAGGCCGCCGGCGACGGGCCCGGCGGCCAGGCCGATCCCGGAGATGCCGCCCCACGCGGCGAGCGCGCGGCCCCGGGCCGGCCCCGGCGGGAACCGGTGGGCGATGAGCGCGAGCGAGCACGGCACGATCGCCGCCGCGCCGGCGCCCTGCACGGCACGCGCCGCGATCAGCAGGCCGACGCTCGGCGCGGCCGCGCATGCGGCGCTCGCGACGGCGAAGACGCCGAGCCCGCCCAGGAAGCACCGCCGCGAGCCCCAGCGGTCGCCGAGCGAGCCGGCCGCCAGCATCAGCGCGGCGAAGGCGACGGTGTAGGCGTTGAGCACCCACGGGATCGTCGTGGCCGAGCCGCCGATCGATCGGCGCACCGACTCGACGGCGACGTTGACGGCGGTCGCGTCGAAGAGCACGAGCAGGAACCCGAGGCAGATCCCCACCAGCGCCAGCCGGTCCGTGGTGGCCGGCCGAGCGACTCGGCCCGCAGCAGTCCGCATCGTTCGAAGCCTAAGCCGCGCAGATGCCCTTAGAATGCGGACTTGTGGGCCCTGCCTATGTCGCTGACAGAGCCACTTGATCGCCGTGGCGTTCGACCTCGTCGATCTCGAGCTGTTCGTGCACGTCGTGGAGGCGGGGAGCATCACGCACGGCTGCGTACGGGCGCACCTCTCGCTGCCCTCGGCCAGCGCGCGCATCGCGGCGATGGAGCGCGCCCTCGGCGCGCCGCTCCTGGATCGCGGACGGCGCGGCGTGACGCCGACCGCGACCGGGCAGCTGCTGCTCCGCCACGCCCGGGCGCTCGTCGCGCAGGTCGGGCGCATGCGCACCGAGCTCCAGGACCACGTCGACGGCGGCGGGAGCGCCGTCCGGGTGCTGGCCAACACCGCGGCCGTGACGACGTTCCTCCCGGCGGCCGTCGTCGGCTTCCTCGCCGCGCATCCCGGCGTCCGCGTCGACCTGCAGGAGCGCGCGAGCCACGAAGCGGTCGACGCCGTGGAGGACGGTCACGCCGAGGTCGCGATCGTCGCCGACTCCGTCCACCTCGGCACGCTGCACCGGATCGAGCTGCGCACCGACCGCCTCGTCGTCCTCGTCGCAGCCGGCGACCCCCTCGCCGGGCGATCGCCGGTGACGTTCGCCGCCTGCCTGGACCGCGACTTCGTCGGCCTGGGCCCGGGACGCGCGCTCTACGACCACCTCGAGGGCCAGTCGATGCCGCTCGGACGGCGCCCGACCTACCGCGCGGCGCTGCCGACGATCGACGCCGTGCTGCGCGCCGTCGCGGCAGGCACCGGGATCGCCGTCCTCCCCGAGGCATCGCTCCACGGTCGGGCAACCCGCGGGGTGGCGCAGGTCGTCCTGGCCGACGCCTGGGCGACCCGGACGCTCGTGGCCTGCCACCGCGCCGACGGCCGGCTCTCCGACGCCGCGCGCAGCCTCGTCGAGCACCTCACGGCAGCAGCTCCATGCCGTGGCGCATGACGATCTCGGCGGCGTCCTCGGGCGGGACGACGCTCGCGGGCGGGACGGTCGGCGTCGCGGCCGGCACGCTGACCTCCTCGATGAAGTCCTCGAAGCCGCTCGGCGCGAGGACCCAGAGCATGCGGGCGCCGCCGGGGCCGATGGTGAAGGTGTGCGGGACGTCGCGCGGGCCGTACGCGTGCTGGCCGGGGCCGAGCTCGACCGTCTCCTCGCCGACGTGGATCGTGACGCTGCCCTCGAGCACGTAGAAGCCCTCGTCCTCGCGGTAGTGGACGTGCAGCGGCGCCTGGAAGCCGGCGGGCGCGGTGATCTCGACGAGCGTGTACTGGCCGCCGGTGTCGGCGCCGGACGCCTTGACCTCGGCGAGCATGCCGAAGAACCAGCGCCGCTGGCCGCGGGCCGTGCGGGACTGCGGGGAGATCGAGATCTGTGTGGACATGCGTGCCTCCTAGCGGGGCGATGGGGAGTTGGAAGATCCGGCGCGATCGACTATACTTTGGCGGAGGAACTTCGTCAAGCAAATGTCTCCGCGAAAATACGACATGTCCCGAAGGGCGTCCGCCGCCGCGCAGACGCGGCAGCGGATCGTCGACGCGACGCTCGCGCTGCACGGCGAGCAGGGCATCGCGGCCACGAGCTACGACGACATCGCGGCGCGCGCCGGCGTGGGCGTCGGCACGGTCTACCGCCATTTCCCGTCGCTGGACGAACTGATCCCAGCCTGCGGTGCGGTGACCATGGAGCGCATCGCACCGCCCGATCCCGCGGCGGCGAGCTCCCGCTTCGAACGCCTCGACACGCCGGCGGCACGGGTCCACCGGCTCGTGGCCGAAGCCTTCGCGCTCTACGAGCGCGGCGCGCCGCAACTGCGCGCGATCCGTAGGGAGCCGGACGTCCATCCGGACGTCGCCGCGGCCGGCCACGCCATCGAGGCATCGCTCGACGCGCTCATCGCCGCCGCACTCGAGCCGGCCTCCGTCACCCCCGCGGACCGCGCCGTCATCCGGGCGATGATCGACCTCGGCACCTGGCAGGCGATGCGCGACCAGGGCCTCGGGCCGGCAGAGGCGGTGACCGCGGTGAGCGGGATGCTCGCGACGCGTCTGCGAGGCGCGGCCGGATAGGCCGCCGTCGCCGGCTCCCCCGCTGGGCCGACAGCCGGCGCAGGACGCGCCGCGCATCGGGCCCGACCCGCGAACCGTGCGCGGCGCGGTAGCGGCCCTCGTCGACCACCGGGTTGCCGTCGAGCCGCAGCCACAACCGCCCGATCGGCGCCGCGTCGAGCCCGGTGCGGTCCATCCACCAGTGCATGTCGCGCCCGATCGGCCGCTGCGCCTGCCACTGCACCGGCGACCGCGTCGCCAGCGTCGTGCGGGCGACCCTGGCGAGCTCGTCCGCGACCTGGACGGCGGAGTTGCCGCCGCCGACCACGACGACCCGGCTGCCGGCGTACGCGTCCGGCCGGCGGTACTCCGACGTGTGCACCACGGCACCGCGATACGTCGCTTCGCCGGGGAGCACGGGCCGGTGCGGCCGGCCGAACCCGCCGGACGCCGCGATCACGTA
Organism: uncultured Solirubrobacteraceae bacterium; assembly: GCA_963827335.1. GTDB lineage: Bacteria > Actinomycetota > Thermoleophilia > Solirubrobacterales > Solirubrobacteraceae > DASQMT01. The sequence continues at coordinate 326,015 of CAWHAP010000007.1, read as the reverse complement.
CGGCGCCCGCAGCAGGAGGCCCTCCTCCGTCTCGACCTCGAGGTCATGCTCGCCGAGCACGCTGACCCGCATGACCCGCTGCCTACTTCTCCGTCTCGCCCGGCGCGCTCGGGCACATCCGCGATCTCCTCGCGGTCGCCGGGCCGATCGCCGCCTGAGACGGACGGGGCGCGCCGGGATCCCGGGTCCGGAATCTGGCACAGCGCTCAAGCCGGTTTCGCAAACGGTCGACACAGACTCCGTCCCGACGGCTGGGTGCGCGCGTCCTGCGCCTTCCGTGATGTCTCCGAACGGAAGGTCCCATGTCCCCGCTGTACCGCGCTTCACTGGTGTCGGTCGTCGTCGCCCTTGCCTGCGCACTCGCCGCCTCGCCCGCGGGCGCCGCCGTCTCCGCCACCCCCGCCTCGACGAGCTGGGTGACCAACGGCACCGTCTACAGCAGCGCGACCGACGCGGACGGCAACGTCTTCATCGGTGGTGACTTCACCTCGGTCGGGCCGCGGACGGGCGCGGGCATCGCGCTGACGAGCACGGACGGGCAATACGACGCGGCGTATCCCGAGGTGGCCGGCGGCTACATCCAGGCGGTGGAGCCGGACGGCGCGGGCGGCTGGTTCCTCGGCGGCAGCTTCCAGTCCGTCGGCGGCGTGGCGCGCAGCGGCCTCGCGCACATCACCGCCGACGGCGCGGTGGACCCGGACTGGAACCCGGGCATCAACGCGAACGGCCAGGTCCTGGGCCTCGAGCTCGGCGGCGGGGCGCTCTACGCATGGGGCAACTTCTCGACGGTCGGCGGCGTCGCCCGCAGCAACCTGGCGAAGCTGGCGCCGGCCACGGGCGCAGTCGATCCGGCCTGGGCGCCCAACCCCAGCGACAGCTCGATCTACGCGCTGGCCGCCGACGCCTCGGGCGTCTACCTGTCCGGCGGCTTCATCTCCATCGCCGGCCACTCGTACCGCACCACGGGCCTCTACAAGCTCTCCGCGTCCAACGCGACGTTCGACGACGCGTGGAACCCGCAGACCGGCATGTTCAACTACGTCTACGCGATGGAGCTGGTGGGCTCGAACGTGATCATGAGCGGCGGCTTCACCTCGATCGACGGCGCCGCGCACCAGCGGCTCGCGCGGGTGTCCACGAGCGGCGTCGTCGACAACGGGTGGAACCCCAGCCTGTCGACGTCCAGCGCGGACATGGCGGTGTCGGGCGACTCGCTGTACGTCGCCACGAGCCCGACCGTGAAGAAGGTGTCGCTGACCACGGGCGCCACGGACAGCGGCTTCAACCCGGCCCTCACGGGCGGGCAGTACGGGCCGCAGATCTTCGGCCTGGCCGCCTCGGGCTCCGACCTCTACGTCGCCGGCGGCTTCTCCGCCATCGGCGGCGTGCCCGTCGACAACGTCGCCAAGCTCTCCGCCGCGACGGGCGCCGCCGACGCCGGCTGGCGGCCCAACCCGAACACGCGCGCCACCACCGTCGGCGCCGCGGGCTCGCGGGTGTACGCCGGCGGCGGGTTCAGCTCGGCCGGCAGCGGCGTCGCGCCGCGCGGCGGCGTCGCGAAGCTGTCGCGCACGGGCGAGCTCGACCCGGACTGGAACCCGGGCACGAACGGCGTGGTCCGCAAGGTGCTGGTCTCCGGCGCCGACGTCTACGCCGGCGGCTCCTTCACCACTGCCGGTGGCGCACCGCGGGCACGCCTCGCGAAGTTCTCCCGCACCGGCGCGGGCGCCGTCGACCCGCAGTTCGCGCCCAACCCGGGCGGCGACGTCCTCGCCCTGGCGGTCGCGGACGGCGCCCTGTACGCCGGTGGCAGCTTCACCTCGATCGGCGGCCGGTCCGCCAGCCGCCTGGCCAAGCTCTCGACCGCCACCGGTGCGGCCGATGCCGCCTGGCTGCCGAACCCGAACAACACGGTCAACGCGCTCGAGCCGTCCGCCTCCGGCCTGTACGTGGGCGGCGGGTTCACCTCCATCGGTGGTGTGTCCACCACGGCGGTCGCGCGGCTGTCGACGACGGACGCGGGCGCGGCCGATCCGGCCTGGAAGCCCAACCCGGCCGGCGGCGCCTACGGCAACCAGGTCTACGCGATCGCGCGGTCCGGGGACGACGTGTACCTCGGCGGCATGTTCGCCACGGTCGGCGGGCAGCCGCACACGAACCTCGCGAAGGTCTCGGCGCTCGGCGCCGGGGCGGCTGACGCGTCCTGGGGCGCGAACCCCGACGACACGTACTACGGCTCAGTGCAGGCGCTGGCCCTCGCGGGCGACGACCTCTACGTCGGCGGCCGGTTCATCACGGTCGGCGGCGAGTCGATCCGCAACCTGGCAAAGGTGTCGGCGAACGGCGCCGGCAGCGTCGACGCCGCCTGGAAGCCCGAGCCGAACGGCTACGTCTACTCCCTCACGTCGGCGCCCGCCGGCCTCTACGCCGGCGGCACGTTCACCGGGCTCGGCAACGTGGCCGCGGCGTCCTTCGCGCTGCTGCCGGCGATCGACACCACGGCGCCGGAGACGACGGACGACGTCCCGGCCGGCTACCGGCCGGCCCCCGTGGCGGTCACGCTGACCGCGACCGACGCGGGCTCGGGCGTCGCGGCCACGTACTTCACGACGGGCGCGTCGCCGGCGCAGCCGACGACGGCAAGCACGGTCTACGACGCCGGCGACAAGCCGGTCCTCGCCGGCGGCGAGGCGATCCGCTACTTCTCCGTCGACGAGGCGGGCAACGCGGAGACGCCGCGCACGTCGGCCGCGGCGCAGGTCGACACGGACGCGCCCGAGACGGCCGCAGACGTGCCGTCCGGGTACCGCGCCGGTCCCGTGACCGTCACGCTGACGGCGACGGACGCCGGCTCGGGTGTCGCGGCCACCTACTACACGACGGGCGCCGCGCCCGCGACGCCGACGACGGCGAGCGCGGTCTACGACGAGGGCGCCAAGCCTGTCCTCGCCGACGGGGAGAAGATCAGCTTCTTCTCCGTCGATGCGGTGGGCAACGCCGGGACGCCGGTCACCTCGACCGCCGCGAAGGTGGACATGGTCGCGCCGGTGACGGCCGACGACGTCCCGGCCGGGGAGCAGCCCGGCTCCGTCTCCGTGACCCTCGCGGCGACGGACGGCGGCTCCGGCGTCTCCGCGACCTACTACACGACGGGCGCCGAGCCGGCGCTGCCGACGACGGCGAGCACGGTCTACGACGCGAGCGCAAAGCCGACGCTCGCCGCGGGTGAGCGGATCCGCTACTTCAGCGTGGACGCCGTCGGCAACGCGGAGGCGCCGCACGTCTCCGGCGCGCTGGAGGTGACGGTGCCGCCGACCGGCGGGACCACCCCGCCGGCCGTGACCCCGCCGGCCGAGGCCGCGCCGGCAGGCCCGACCATGATGCCCGGCACGGGCGGGGCACCGGCGACGATCAGCGGCAAGCTCGACGGCGGCACCTACTCGGTGGAAGCGCCCGGCCCCGGCAGCTTCACGCTCGACCTGACGGGCGTGGGCACGCTGCACGTCGGCCGCACGCTCACCGTCGTGCTCGCCGGCGGCACGGTCACGCTGACGCCGGAGGGCGGCGCAGCCATCGTCCTCGCGGGCCGCGCGGGCGCCGGCCCGGGCCGCATCGGGGTGGAGATCACCGCGACCGGCGTGACGTACACGCTCGCCGATCCCGGCGCGAAGCGGATCCGCATGGGCGCCACCGTCGCCCGGGTCCCCGGCGAGACGACCGTGCGCGTGGCCGGCGGCGCCGCCTGGTTCGACGTGCAGGGCACGGGACGGTGCTTCGTGGCGCTCGACCCGGCGCGGACCAACCGCTTCACGGCCGCGCCGGGCATCCGGTGCACGATCCGTCAGGCGAAGCCGGCCGGCCGCGAGCGCTCCACGGCGCACGACGTCATCCGCACGGGCGGGCGCGCCGACCGGATCGCCGCCGGAACAGGCGACGACCGGGTGTTCGCGGGCGCGGGCGGCGATCGCATCCGCGCCGGCCACGGCGAGGACCGCGTGCGCGCCGGCGCCGGCGACGACATCGTCCGCGTCCGCGGCGGCGGGTTCGACGCCGTCCGCTGCGGCGCCGGCGAGGACGTCGCGCACGCCGACCGCGGCGACCGCGTCGCGGCCGACTGCGAGCGGGTGGTCCGCCGCTGAGCTACGTCGCCGCGCGAACGTGAGGCGTGGTGCGCGCTGGAGGGGGAGAGCCGACGAGCGGATTCGAACCGCTGACCCCTTCATTACGAGTGAAGTGCTCTACCAGCTGAGCTACGTCGGCGCGGGCGGAAGTCTAGCGGCGCGTTCGCCGCTCGTATCGGCAGTATTCGGCGCTCGTGCGGACGGGTACGGAGGCGGAATGAAGCGGTGGATCGCGGGAGCGGTGGCGGGCGCGCTCGGCGCGCTGGTGATCGGATGCGGCGGGGGCGGCGAGACGAAGACGGTGACCGTGCCGGCCGACGAGCCGGCACCCGAGGCCGGCGCCGAGGAGACGGCGACGCCGTCGGCCACGCCCGCTGCGGCGGCGGCGATCGCCCAGTCGTCCGGGACCGCCGAGGGCGACACGGTGACGTTCGTGCTCACCGAGCTGCGGCGCAGCGGGCCGACGGTGATCATGAACGCACGGATCGAGAACCCCGAAGGACGCGCGCAGCTGGCCTCGGCGTTCAGCGACGGCATCGACCAGGAGATCGAGCAGGAGGGCCGCGAGGGGGTCGACGTGTTCGACGGCGTCGCCCTCGTCGACCCCGAGGGCCGCAAGAAGTACCTCGTGGCCCGCGACGAGACCGGGCGCTGCGTGTGCACGAACGGGCTCAACAGCCAGTTCGCCTCCGCGGAGGCGCCGATCCAGCTCAGCGCGACGCTCACCGCGCCGCCCGCGACGGTCACGCAGGTCGACCTGCTGATCCCGCACTTCGAGACGCTCCGTGACGTCCCGATCGCCGAGTAGGCGCGCGGCCGGGCTCGGGGCGGCGCTCCTGCTCGCCGCCGCGGCGCCCGCCCTCGCGCAGTCCGGCGCGGCGGACGGCGTGGTCGACCTCACGCTCCCCGTGCAGGACCTCACGCTCGGCACCGCGCGGCTCGACGACAGCCTCTCCACGCGCGAGTCCGGGGACCGGATCGCGGTGACGCTCGCCGCGGACGTGCTGTTCGCGTTCGACCGCGCGACGCTCACCGGCCGGGCGCAGTCGCGCATCGCCGAGGCGGCGGCGCGGATCGCCGAGGACGACCCCTCGGTCGTCCGCGTCACCGGCTACACCGACGCGAAGGGGTCGGACGCCTACAACGCCGACCTGAGCCGCCGCCGCGCGGCCGCGGTGAGCAGCGCGCTCCGCCGCGAGCTCGGTGCCGATGCGCCGCCGATGCGCATCCGCGGGCGCGGGGAGGCCGACCCCGTCGCCGCCAACACGCGGCAGGACGGCAGCGACAACCCGCGCGGCCGGGCGCGCAATCGGCGCGTGGAGATCGTCTTCCCACGGCCGTAGCGGCCGGCGGCACGCAATCCCTGCTCATTCCGCCGATCGACCCTCGAATATGCGGCCATGTGGCCGAAAGGCTCATTGCTCCATTTTCAGGACGGGCCTAACGTCCGAATGCGAACCATGGCCGATCCGCCCTTCGTCCTCCTCCTCGTCGCCGCCGACGAGGCCGACCGCCGTCACCTCGGCGCGCTGCTCGACGGCGCCGTCGCCGACGTGCACTGGACGACGAGCGTCGCCTCCGCGGTCGCCGCCGTCGGCGAGCACCCGCACGACGTCGTCCTGATCGACGCGCCGCTGGCCGGCGAGGAGACGCTCCGCGCGCTGCTCGAGGAGGACCCCCAGGCCCAGGTGATCGTGCTCGGCGACCCGAGCGGCGCCGCGGCCGTCGACGCGGCCCGTGCGGGCGGCGCCGTCGACCACCTGCCGAAGGCCGGCCTGGACGCCGACACGCTGCTGCGCGCCGTGCGCTACGCGGCCGACCACCGCCGCTCGGTCGAGCGCCTCCAGCACGGCGCGCTGCACGACGCGCTGACCGGGCTCCCGAACCGCACGCTGTTCGTCGACCGGCTGGAGCAGGCTCTGCGCCGCGCGCGCCGCCGCGGGCCGGCCTCGCGCGCCGCGGTGCTCTTCCTCGATCTCGACCGCTTCAAGGTCGTCAACGACTCGCTCGGCCACCAGGTCGGCGACCAGCTCCTGCAGGCGGTCGCCCTGCGCCTGGACGCCGCGCTGCGCCCCGGGGACACCGTCGCGCGCATGGGCGGCGACGAGTTCACCGTGCTGCTCGAGGACGTGGCGGACGCGCGCGAGGCGACCGTCGTGGCCGAGCGCGTGCTCGCGACGCTCGCCGACCCGTTCGACATCGCCGGCCGCGAGCTGTTCGTCTCGAGCTCGATCGGGATCGCGCTCGGCGGGCCCGACGCCGAGCCGGAGGGCCTGATCCGCGACGCCGACGTCGCCATGTACCGCGCGAAGGCGCAGGGCAAGGCGCGCCATGCGGTGTTCGACGCGCAGATGCACCGCCGCGTGCTCGCCCGGCTCGACCTCGAGACCGACCTGCGGCGCGCGATCGAGGCCGGGAGCCTGCAGGTGCTCTTCCAGCCGATCCTGCGCGCCGAGACCGGCGAGCTGACCGCGTTCGAGGCGCTGTGCCGCTGGGACGTCGACACCGCCGACTTCGTGGCCATCGCCGAGGAGACCGGGCTGATCGTGCCGCTCGGCCGCTTCGTGCTGGCCGAGGCCGCACGCCGCGCCGCCGAGTGGGACGCCTGCGTGTCGGTCAACGTGTCCGCGCGCCAGCTCGCCCACCCGGACTTCACGGCCGGCGTCGAAGCGGCGCTGCGCGCGTCGGGCGCGCAGCCCGAGCAGCTGCGGCTCGAGGTCACCGAGTCGGCGATGACGCAGGACCCCGAGCACGCGCGGCGCGTGCTGACCGACCTGCGCGACCGCGTCGGGGTGAGCGCCCACCTCGACGACTTCGGGACGGGCGCATCGTCGCTGCGCTTCCTGCACCGGTTCCCCGGCGGCGCGCTGAAGATCGACCGCGGGCTCGTGATCGACATGCTCACCGACGCGGGCTCGCACGAGATCGTCAAGGCGATCGTCGGCCTCGCGCACAACCTCGGCATGGAGGTCGTCGGCGAGGGCGTCGAGACCGCCGAGCACCTCGACGCCCTGCGCGCGCTCGGGGTCGAGCTCGCGCAGGGGTTCCACCTGGCGGCGCCGCTCACCGCCGAGGCGGCGGGGCACCTGCTGGCGACGGCGCGCTCCGCCGAGCCGGACCCGGCGGAGCGCATCGCCTCCTAGCTAGCGCTGGGTGCGCTCGGAGTCGCGGACGTCCTCCGTGATCCGCTCGCGCTCGAAGCGCCGCTCGTCCTGCCGGCCCTGCTCGTACTCGGCGTTGGTCGCGCCCGGCGTGGTCTCGCGGCGATCGTCGACGCCGTCGCGATCGTCGTCGCGGCCGGCGGCGGCGCGGGCGCGGTCGTCCATCGTGTGGCCGTCGCCGTCGCGATCGGCGGTGTCGCCCGTGTTGGCGACGCCCGCGAACCGGTCGCGCTCGTTGTCGTCGATGAGCTCGTCGTCGGCCATGCCGCGCTCGTGCATCGTCGCGCGCTCGTTGCGCACGTTCGCCTCGGCGCGCTCGCGCTCGGCCTCCGTCTGCGCCAGGCGCGCCTTCTGCTCGGCCATCTCGGCGCGGTGCTCGCGCTCCTGCGCCGCGGAGCGGTGCTCCTCGGCGACCTGGTTGCGCCGAGAGTGCAGCTCGCGCTCGGCCTGCTTCTGACGAGCGTTGGCGCGCATCCGCGGCAGCAGCATGAGCAGGCCGATCAGCAGGACGGCCACCACAACGATGGCGATGATCAATCCGGTGGACATGGGTTCCCTTCCCTTTCCGTCGGGGGTCGTCCACTAGGGTTCCCGCCGCATGGCGAGCGCACACGTGCCACCGCGGTTCGACCTCCAGTCGCACTCCGCCCACTCCGACGGCGCGCTCGCCCCGGCGGAGGTCGTCGCGCACGCCGCAGCGGCCGGCCTGGAGCTGATGTCGCTGACCGACCACGACACCGTCGACGGCGTCGGGGAGGCGCTCGCGGCGGCCCGCGAGCACGGGCTGCGCTGCTCGCCGGGCGCCGAGCTGTCGAGCGTCTCGGGCGAGTTCGAGGACCTGCACGTGTGCGGCTACGAGCTGCGCCACGACGATCCGGAGCTGCGCGACACGCTGGCCGACTTCCGCGCCGACCGCGGGCGCCGGATCTGGGCGATGGCCGACCGGCTCGAGGAGCTCGGCTTCCGGCTCGACCGCTCCGAGCTGCGGGCGCGGGAGGCCGCCGGCCGGCCGCTCGGGCGCCCGCACCTCGCCGACGCCGTGCTCGCCCACCCGGACAACGCCGCCCGGCTGGCGGCCGAGGGGATCGAGGGCAAGGACACGCTGTTCCCGCCCTACCTGGTCCCGGGCGCCGTCGCCTACGTCGCCCGGTCCCGCCCGACCGTCGAGGACGCGATCGCGGTCATCCACGCCGCCGGCGGGGTCGCCGTCTGGGCGCACCCGTTCTGGGACATCGCCGACCGCGACACCGTCCTCGCCGCGATCGCGCGCTTCGCCGGCGCCGGACTCGACGGGGTCGAGGTGTTCTACGCCACGCACGACGAGGAGCAGACGCGCACGCTCCACGCGGCCGTCGCCGAGCACGGGCTGCTGGCGACGGGCTCGGCCGACTTCCACGGCCCGCAGCATGGGCGGTTCAGCCGCTTCGGCGCCTTCGAGCTCTACGGGCTCGAGCCGCGGCTGGGCCCGATCGCCGGCTAACCGGCGCCGGCCGCCTCCGCCGCCGCGCGGTAGCGCGGCTCCTCGCGCCGGATCAGGTCCGGGTTCGTGCCGAGCGCGTGGGCGAGCTCGAGCGTGAGCAGCTGCAGCGCGATCGCGCCGGCCAGCAGCGCGCCCGCGACCGGGGGCAGCCCCGCAGCCCGCCCGGCGAGCGTCGCCGTGGGCATGTCGAGCACGGCCGCGGCCGCCGCGGCGTCCGCCGCCCGGGCGTCGCGCGCCGCGCCCTCGCGCGGATCGAAGCGCAGCAGCACGAGGCCGGTCCCGGCGTCGGCGGCCGGGAGATGCCCGTGCAGCACCTTCTCGGCGCCGAGCGGCGTGACCGGGACGTGGGTCGCCTCCTCGATCTTCAGGGCCAGCTCGCGCCCGGTGACCTCGTCGGCGCCGCTGCCGACGACGAGCAGGCGCCGCGCGCCCGCGACGGCGACGGCCGCGTCGCGGTACGCCGCCCGCTGGCCCAGCGCCGCCTCGACCGCCGCCCGGGCCGGCGCCGCGCCCCCGCCGGCCATGCCGTGGAAGGCGAGCATGGGCGACAGGTAGCCGACCGTGTGGCACCACGACGTGTCGTGCACCGGCGTGCCGACCACCAGCGGGCCCTCGTCGACCCGCTCGGGGTGGGCGGTGACGAGGACCGTGCGCGCTCCGCGGCCCGCGGCGGCGCGCAGCGAGGCAAGGGTCGCGGCCGTGCCGGCCTCGTGCGAGACGCCGACCGCGACGCCGCCCTCCTGCGGGTCCAGCGACGCCTCGAACGCGTCGCGCGCGACCACCGCGCGCGGCCCGAGCGCCTCGGCGAGCAGCGCGGCTCCCGCCTGGGCGGCGTGCTCGCTCGTCCCACAGCCGGTCAGCACCACGGGTTCGCCCGCCGCAGCCGCCGCGCGGATCAGGGCGCCGGCCTCCGCCGCCGCGGGCGCGTCCGGCACCGTGCCGGCCAGCCCCGGCTCGGCCAGGATCATCTCCTCCATGGCCCACGGCGGGCCGGCGCGCAGCTCGGGTTCGTCGCTCATGGCGCGCGACGCTACCGGCTCGCGCGCGCGTCCCGCCAGGGCCAATCGCCGCTAGGGAGGCGGGACCGCCCTGGCGCGCCCGGGCGTCGCGAGCGTCTGGATGACGATGGCCACGACGACGATCGCGCCGCCCGCCAGCGTGGCGGCGCCCGGCTGCTCCGTGTACGCCAGCCACACCCAGATCGGGCCGAGGACCACTTCGAGCAGCGTGATCAGCGCCACCTGCACGGCGGGGATCAGCCGCGCGCCGACCATGAGGAGCGCCAGGCCCAGCCCGATCTGCCCGACGCCGAGCAGCGCGAGCGCCCACGCGTCGCGGCCGCCGATGTCGGCGGGGGAGGCGAAGGGCGCGAAGAGCACGAGCAGCATGAGCTGGGACAGGCACGTGGCCGGCGCCATCGAGATGTCGCGCCGGCGCCGCGTGATGATCAGCGAGAGCGAGAACGCGAGCACCGTGCCGAGCGAGAGCAGATCGCCCGCGAGGTCGCCGTCGCCGGGGGCGCCGAGCATCACGGTGACGCCCGCGAGCGCGACCCCCATGGCCAGCGCGCTGCGTGCGGTGACCCGCTCGCCGAGGAAGATCCACCCCAGCAGCGCGGCGAGCACGGGCGCCATGGCGAGGATGAAGAGCACGCGCGCCACCGTGGTGTGGTTGAGCGCGGCGATGAACCCGCCGGAGGCGCCCGCGATGCACGCCGCCAGGCCGATGCCGGCGAGCCCGGTCGACCGGTACGCCGTGAGGACCCGGCCGCGCTCGGCGACCGCCACGAAGAGCACGAGCGCCACGAGGGCGAACAGCGCCCGGCCCGCGACCTGGGTCGCCGTGTCGAGCGAGAGCTGGCGCTGCAGCACGCCGGCGGTCGACCAGGCGATCGCCGCGAGGGCGACGTAGATCTGCCCCTTGCGCTCCTGGCCGGACCGCTCGCGCACCGGTGCGGCCAGCGTCGCCATCGCGGCAGTGAATCACGATTGAATATGAATGAACGTTCATTTACTCTGGCGGGCATGACCCTCCACGACCAGGTCGCCGTCGTCGCCGGCGCGACGCGGGGCGGCGGCCGCGCCGTCGCCGTCGAGCTCGGCGCCGCCGGCGCCACCGTCTACGTGACCGGCCGCAGCGCCGGCGGCCGGCGCTCGCCGATGGACCGCCCCGAGACGCTCGAGGAGACCGCCGCGCTCGTCGAGGCGGCCGGCGGCACGGCGATCCTCGCCCCCTGCGACCACACCGATCCGGCGCAGGTGCGCGCGCTCGCCGCGCGCGTCGCCGAGGAGCAGGACGGGCGGCTGGACCTGCTCGTCGACAGCGTGTGGGGCGGCGACCACCTGGCGCAGTGGAACGGCCCCTTCTGGACGCACGACCTCGACGCCGCGCTCGAGATGCAGCGCAACGCCGTCGCCTCGCACCTGGTCACGGCGCATGCGCTCGTGCCGCTGCTCGTCGCGCGCGGCCGCGGGCTGGTGATCGAGATCACGGACGGGATCGAGGACGGCTACCGCGGCACGCTCCCCTACGACCTCGCCAAGGCGTCGGTGATCCGGATCGCCGAGGACCTCGCCGCCGACCTGCGCCCGCACGGCGTCGCCGCGCTGGCGCTCACGCCCGGCTTCCTGCGCTCCGAGGCGGTGCTCGACCACTTCGGCGTGCGCGAGGCCAACTGGCGCGACGCGATCGCGCGGGACCCGCACTTCGCGCACTCCGAGACGCCGCACCTGCTCGGCCGCGCCGTCGTCGCCCTCGCCTCCGACCCCGCCGTCATGGACCGGACCGGCGGGCGGTTCGCGACCTGGACGCTCGCGCGCGAGTACGGGCTCGACGACGTCGACGGGCGGCGGCCCGACTGGGGCGCGCACTTCGCCACGGTCACCTGATGGCGCGCCCGCGCACGATCGGCGACGACGCGGTGCTCGACGCCGCCGCGACGCTGATCGGCCGCGTCGGCCCGGCGCGCCTGACGCTCGCGCACGTGGCGGCCGAGGCCGGCCTCGCGCCGGCCACGCTCGTGCAGCGGTTCGGCTCGCGGCGCGGGCTGCTGCTGGCGGTCGCCCGCCGGGCGATCGACCTCGACGCCGTCTTCCCGGAGGGCAAGGATCCACTCGAGGCCGTCGTCAGCGGGCTGGCCGCGCTCACCGCCGGCGTGCGGACACCCGAGGCGCTGGCCAACAGCCTCGCGTTCCTGCAGCTCGACCTCGCCGACCCCGACTTCCACGCCGAGGCGCACGCCTTCTTCGGGCGCCTGGAGGCGCGGCTCGAGGCGCTGCTGCGCGAGGCCGCCGCGGCGGGCGGGCTCGCGGGCGCCGACCCGGCGGCGCTCGCGAGCACGCTGCTCACCACCTACAACGGCGCGCTGATCACCTGGGCGGTGCAGCGCGACGGGGCGCTCGAGGACTGGATGCGCAGCCGGGTCTGCGCGGTCCTGGCGCCGTATCGGCGCTAGGCCGCCGGGACGAGGATCCGGTCGATCGTGTGGATCACGCCGTTCGTCGCGCGGATGTTGAGCGCCCAGAGGACCAGCTTCGGGTCGCGCAGCGCCGGCGTCTCGTCCTTCAGCCGCACGCCGCGCGGCTTGACGGTGCCGCCGTTCGCCATGGTCAGCGAGCGCGAGAACAGCACCTCGAACGGGCCGAGCTTCTCGCCGGCCACGACGTGGTAGAGCAGGATGTTCTTGATCTCGTCGACGGAGAACGTCGCCAGGACCGCGTCCAGCGCGGCCTGCTCGCTCTCGGGCCACGCGCCCGTGAGATCGGCGACGAGCCGCTCGAACGCGCGGTCGTTCGGCGCGAAGACCGTGAACGTCTGGGTCTCGTCGTCGAGCACCGGTGCGAGACCGGTGGCGGTGACGGCGGCGATCAGCAGGTCGTAGTCGTACGGGTTGCTGTCCGGGCCCTCCGCGCTCGACGCCTTGACGGCGACGTCCACGATCGAGCCTGCAGGCTTGTGGTGCCACCACTTCGGCTTGGCCGATGCGGTGGCGGAGGTGAGGCCGAGCACGGCGACGGCGGCCACGACCGTGACGATCAGGCGACGCATGGAGCTCCCTTCTCGGAGGACGGAACGCCAGGGCTACGGGCCTGCGGACGGCCGCGATCGGAACCCTGGCGCAGCCGCGCTAGACGATGTGCTCCGGGCGCACCGGGATGCGCGCGAGGGGGCGCCCCGTGGCGGCGCGCACGGCGGCGACGACGGCGGGCGGCGTGGAGATGTGCGGCGGCTCGCCGACGCCCTTGAGGCCGTACGGCGCGGTCGGGTCGGCGTGCTCGAGCACCTCGATCCGCACGCGCGGCATGTCGAGCGTCGTGGGGATGAGGTAGTCGGTGAACGACGCGTTGAGCACCTCGCCGTCGCGCACCACGATCTCCTCCATCAGGGCGAGCCCGAGGCCCTGCGCCGAGCCGCCCTCGATCTGGCCCTCGAGCGACTGCGGGTTGATGACGCGCCCGACCTCCTGTGCCGTCGCCAGCTCCACGACGCGGACGAGCCCGAGCTCGGCGTCGACGTCGACCACGGCGCGGTGCACGGAGAAGGCGAACTGCAGGTGGGCGTCGCCCTGCCCCTGCGCGTCGAGCGGGAACGTCGGCCGGTGGTGCCACTCGACCGTGGCCTCGACCGGCCGCTCGGCGACCGCGGCCGCCAGCGCGTCGCGGTCGGCGAGCAGCGTGCCGAGCTCCTCGCGCACCGCCTCGCACGCGGCCTTGACCGCGCCGCCCGTGACGTAGGTCTGGCGCGACGCGGACGTCGACCCGGCCGACCCGACGGCGGTGTCGGCGCGCAGCACGGCGACGCGCTCGATCCCGAGCTCGGTGCGCGCGATCTGGGCCTGCACGGTGATCAGGCCCTGCCCGACCTCGGCTGCCGCCGTGTGCACCTCGACGTACGGGCCGTCGGCGTCGGCGGCGACGCGCACGCGCGCCGTCGAGTAGTCGTCGAAGCCCTCGGAGAAGCCGATGTTCTTGATCCCGACGGCGTAGCCGACGCCGCGGCGCACGCCCTCGCCGTGCGTCGTGTTCGCCATCCCGCCGGGCAGCTCGCGCTGATCGGGCGGGCCGTCGGGCTCGGGCGGCAGCGGCATGTCGCGGACGCGCTCGAGCAGCTCGGCGACCGGCGCCGGCTCGGGCACCGCCTGGCCGGTCGGGAGGCGGTCGCCGGCGGCGATCGCGTTGCGCAGCCGCAGCGCGATCGGGTCCATCCCGACGGCGGCAGCGAGCTTGTCCATCTGCGCCTCGTGGGCGAACGCCACCTGCACGGCCCCGAACCCGCGCATCGCCCCGCACGGCGGGTTGTTCGTGTACGCGACGAGCGCCTCCAGGTGGGCGTTGGGCACCGCGTAGGGCCCGGCCGCGAAGCAGGCGGCGTTCGAGCACACGGCGGTCGAGCTGGACGCGTAGGCGCCGCCGTCGAGCACGATCCGCGCCCGCACGTAGACGAGCCGGCCGTCCTCGGTGGCGCCGTGCTCGTAGCGCATCCGGCACGGGTGGCGGTGCACGTGGCCGTAGAACGACTCCTCGCGGCTGTAGACCATCTTCACCGGCCGCGCCGTCCGCAGCGCGAGCATGCAGGCGTGGATCTGCATCGAGAGGTCCTCGCGCCCGCCGAACGCCCCGCCGACGCCGCCCAGCGACAAGCGCACCCGCTCGGGCGGCAGGCCCAGGCTGGCCGCGACCTGGTCGCGGTCGACGTGCAGCCACTGCGTGGCGATGTGCAGCTCGACGCCGCCGGCGCCGTCGGGCACCGCGAGCCCGGACTCGGGGCCGAGGAACGCCTGGTCCTGCATGCCGACCTCGTACTCGCCCGAGACCACGACGGGCGCGGCCGCCGCGGGATCGCCGTGCACGATGCGCACGTGGCGCAGCACGTTGCCGCCCTCGTGCAGCGGCGGCGCGCCGGGGCGCATCGCCGCCTCGGCGTCGGTCAGCGGCGCGAGCACCTCGTAGTCGACGCGGATCGCGTCGGCGGCGTGGCGTGCCGTCTCGGGGTGGTCGGCCGCGACGATCGCGACCGGCTCGCCCTGGAAGCGCACGTCCTCCCAGGCCAGCACGGGCTGGTCGGCGTGCTCGAGGCCGTAGGTGCGCCGGCCGGGCACGTCGGCGTGCGTGAGCACCGCGTGCACGCCGGGGACGGCCGCGGCGGCGGCGGTGTCGAGCGACCGGATCCGCGCGCGCGGGTGCGGGGAGCGCAGGGTCGCGCCCCACAGCATCCCCTCCACGTGCAGGTCCGAGGAGTAGGCGAACTCCCCGCGCACCTTCGGGATCCCGTCCTCGCGCTGCGGGCTGGTCCCGACGCCGCCGGCGATCCCGGGCGCGACGACCGGCGCGCTCATGCGCCCTCCCCCGCGAGCCGCTCGGCCGCCAGCTGGACGGCGTCGATGATCTTCGCGTACCCCGTGCAGCGGCAGAGGTTGCCGGCGAGCGCCTCGCGGATCGCGGCGTCGCTCGGCTGCGGGTCGCGCCGCAGCAGGTCGTGGCTCGCCACCACGAGCCCCGGCGTGCAGAAGCCGCACTGGACCGCCCCGGCGTCGACGAAGGCCTGCTGGATCGCGTGCAGCCCGCCGTTCCCCTCATCACCGCCCGGCGCGAGCCCTTCGACGGTCGTGACCTCGCACCCGGCCGCCTGCGCGGCGAGCACGAGGCAGGCGCAGACGAGCGTCCCGTCGAGGTAGACCGAGCAGGAGCCGCACTCGCCCTGCTCGCACGCGTTCTTGGCGCCCGGCAGGCCGAGCCGCTCGCGCAGGGCGTAGAGCAGGCTCTCGCCGCCCCACGCGCCGTCGATCTCGCGCGCCACGCCGTTGACGGTCAGCTTCAGGCCCATGCGCGCGCCTCCCACGTCCAGCCGAGCGCCCGCCGCGCGAGCACGGCGACCGCGTGGCGGCGGTACGCGGCGGTGCCGCGCACGTCGTCGATCGGGCGGGCGGCCGCGCCGACGAGCTCGCCGAAGCGCTCGGCCACCGCGGCGGGCAGCGGGCCGGGGCGCTCCCAGCGGTCCTCCTCGTCCAGCGTCCCGGCGATGAACGCCTCGGCCTCGGGCGCGCGCAGCGGCGTGGGCCCGGCGGAGCCGACGCAGGCGGCGACGCGGCGCTCGCGCGGCCACAGCGCGACGCTGACCGAGCAGACGGCGATCACCATGGCGTTGCGCGTGCCGACCTTGGCGAACTGCTGCGGGCCGTCGGCGGCGGGCAGCTCATACGCGACGATCAGCTCGTCGTCGGCCAGGCACGTGCGCTTCGGCCCGGTCACGAACTCGCCGACCGGGATCCGGCGGCTGCCGCGCGTCGACGCGACCTCGACCACGGCGTCGGAGGTGTAGAGCGGCGGCAGGCCGTCTCCCGCCGGGGAGGCCGTGGCGAGGTTGCCGCCGACGGTCCCGCGGTTGCGGATCTGCAGCGAGCCGACGGTGCGGCTCGCGATGGCCAGGCCCGGCAGCCGGTCGCCCAGCTCCTCGATCAGCCGCGTGTACGTGACGCCCGCCCCGATCCGCACGCGGCCGTCGTCCGGCGCCCACTCCTGCAGCTCCGGGACGCGCGTGAGGTCGAGCACCGCGGCGGGCCGGGCGTGACGGAAGTTGAGGGCGACCATGAGGTCGGTGCCGCCCGCGAGCGGCACGCTCTCGGGGCGCTCGGCCTTGAGCTCGAGCGCCTCGGCGAGCGTGCCGGGCTGCAGGATCTCCAGGCGCGGCGGTTCGGGCATCGACGGTCCAGGATGTCAAGCCGCGCGGCTCGGTGCCACCGCTCAGACGCAGACGGCGAAGCGCCGCGAGACCGTCTTGTGGCGGACGCGGTCCGAGCCGGGGCGGCGGTACACGACGCGCGCGTAGACCCGACCGCGCGTGCCCGCCGGCCGGTCGATCCGCAGCCGCACCCGGTACGGCCGGCGCTTGTCCGCGCGCCGCGGGCCGCCGCGCACGAAGAAGACGACGCGCCGCACGCGCGGCGCCGGGCGGCCCGGGCGGCGGCGCACGCGCAGGCTGACGCGCAGCCGGCCGCCGGGCGGCGTGCAGCGCACGCCCGCGTCCAGCCTCGCGCGGCCGTCGGGCAGCGGGACCGCCGGCGGGACGATCGCGGGCGCGGGGACGGACGGCGGCTGGGACACGAGCGTGAGCAGGCTCAGCGCGTTCCAGCCGCCGCCGATCTGCTGCCCGGTGCCGGGGACGAAGCCGCCCGTGCCGTTGCCGCGGTAGAGCAGCAGGCTGCCGTCGGACTGCCGGGCGAGCACGTCGGCGCGCCCGTCGCCGCTGAAGTCGCCGCCCGCGGCGAGCGCCGTGAACGCGCCCCAGCCGGTCCCGATGCGCTCGCCGGCGCCGGTGATCCAGCCGCCCGCGCCGTCGCCGCGGTACAGCAGCAGCGTGCCGTCGCCGCGCCGGGCCAGCACGTCGGGCCGGCCGTCGCCGCTGAAGTCGCCGCCGGGGAGCACGGCCGTGAACGACTGCCAGCCGCTGCCGACCGGCTCGCCCTTGCCCGTGACCCAGCCGCCGGCGCCGTTGCCGCGGTAGAGCAGGAGCACCCCGTCCGGCCGGCGGGCGAGCAGGTCGGGCTTGCCGTCGCCGCTGAAGTCGCCGGCCGGGAGCACCGCCGTGAAGCCCGCCCACCCCGCGCCGATCTGCGGGTACGGCGCCGTGAAGCCGCCGCTCCCGTTGCCGCGGTAGAGCAGGAGCCGGCCGTCGGGCGCGACGGCGAGCACGTCGGCGCGGCCGTCGCCGCTGAAGTCGCCCGGCCACAGCAGCCGCGTGAAGCTCCCCCAGCCCGTCCCGATGCCGGTGCCCGGTGCGGCGAACCCGCCCGCGCCGTTGCCGGCGTAGAGCAGCAGGCGGCCGTCGGACGCCACCGCCAGCACGTCGCCGTTGCCGTCGCCGTTCCAGTCCGCGCGCGCGGCGGGGGCGAGGGCCAGCACGGCGGCCGCGACGACGAGCGCGCGGCGCATCACGCGGGCGCGGCCGCCGTCTCGCGCGGGCGCAGGATGAGCCATGACAGCCAGATGCCGACCGCGAAGAGCGGCACGCCCATCGCGATGCGGGCGACGCCGAGCGCCGTCAGCGCGTCGGCGAAGTAGAGCGGGAGCTGGACCGCGAGCCGCAGCGAGAACAGCCCGACCCAGACCCAGCTGGCGAGGCTGTAGCGGCGGATCGCGCCCGGATCCTTCCGCCAGTCCATGTTCTTGCCCTGCAGCGCGGCGACGATGATGCCGAGCAGCGGCCAGCGCACCGCGATCGAGATCAGGTACGCGGCCGCGTAGCCCGCGTTGGCGAGCAGGCCGGGCAGGAAGAAGTCCGAGGCGTTGCCGGTCCGCGACACCACGTAGGCCGAGAGCGCGAGCCCGCCGAGGCCCGCGAGCGCGAACTGGACGGTCTTGCCGCGCGCGATCCGCGCGATCGTGAAGACGACGCCGAGGGCGACGGCCGCGATCAGCGCCGCCTCGGTGTCCTGGCCCGTGATCGTGTAGGTCGTGACGAACGCGACCGTGGGCAGCACCGACTCCGCGATCCCGAGCGGCCCGCCGACGGCGTCCGCGAGCGAGGGCGGCGCCGCGGAGGTCATCGCGGACATGGGATCGCGCGTCTCGGTCACCCGCCGAAGCGTAGACGCGCGCCGGGATCGCCGCCGGTCCTCAGGCCGCGACGGCGGCGGCGAGCTCGTCCGCGAGCGCAGGGCCGCCGGCGGCGACGTGCCACGTCCCCGCCACGCGCGCGGCGCCGCCGGCCTCCGTCACGAGCAGCGCGCCCGGGTGCCAGTCCCACGGCTCCACGCCCGCCTGGACCCAGCCGTGCAGCCGGCCCGCCGCCACCCAGGCGAGCTCGAGCGTGCCGCAGCCCACCGCCCGCAGCGCGCCGACGCGCCGCAGCAGCGCCTCGGTGCCCGCGCGCACCTCGGCCTCGCGCCGGCGCACGTCGACGAACGTGGCGACGACCGCGTCCGCGAGCGGCGGCGGCGCGGGCGCGCGCAGCGGGGCGCCGTCGAGCGTCGCGCCCGCGCCGCGGGCGGCGCTGAAGAGCTCCCCGGCGACGGGGTCGTAGGCGGCGCAGGCGAGCGGGCCCGCCGCGTCGAGCAGCACGACCGCCGAGCACCACGCCGGCAGGCCGCGCGCGTAGTTGAGGGTGCCGTCGACGGGGTCGAGCAGCCACTGCCGGGCGCCGCCGGCCACCGCCGCGCCCTCCTCCCCGCGCACGCCGTCGCCGGGGCGCTCGGCGCGCAGGAGCGCGAGCTGCGCGGCCTCGGCGCGCCGGTCGGCCTCGGTCACGACGTCGGTGGCGTCCCCCTTGACCTCGACCGCGCCCCCGCGCAGCTCGAGCGCGATCGCCCCGGCGACGCGAACCAACCGCTCCGCCAGGGCACGATCGCTCATCTCCCCGTCAGGCTAACGGTGGTCCAGCGCCGCGGGCCGCCCGTCCATGCCGGGCCGGATCGGGATGCGCATCTCGCGCAGGATCGTCGGGAGGATGTCCACCGAGCGGATGCGCGCGTTCGAGTCGCGCCGGCCCGTGCGGCCGCCGGCGAACACGACCGGGATCTCCTGCACGGCGCGCTGGTGGCCGCCGTGGTCGCCCGCGGCGCCGTAGCTCGCGTCGTCCTTGAGCAGCCCGACCACGTCGGCGGCGTACGGCGCCGCCATGGTGTCGACGAGCTCCTGCCCGTACCGCCGCCAGTTGGCGTACTCCGCACGGCTCATCCGGCCGAGGTTCGCCTGCTCCAGCTTGTAGCGGCGCGCGGCTCGGTCGAGCCGGTAGCTCGCGATCACGTCCGGGAGCGTGGCCATGACCCGCGCCGCCTCGCGCTTGCGCGCCTCCGAGGTGTCCGTGAGCCAGGTGCGGACGGCCGAGTCCTGGAAGCTGAAGCGCACGTTGCCGGTGGCCAGCAGTGGCGCAAGCGAAGGCGACGGCGCGTCGTAGGTGCCGTTCAGCGTCTCGCCGTAGTACCAGTTGGGATCGCCGCGCAGGGCCTCGTTCACGCCGTGGAACCGCTTCGACGGCTGCCCGGCGTGATCCGTGGTCAGCACGATCAGCGTCTCGTCGAGCTTCCCGGTGTCGCGCAGGTGCTGCACGATCCGTCCGACCTGGCGGTCGGCCTCGCGGGCGATGAACGGGAGGTGCGCCTGGTCGTCGGGCGCGGCCGTCGTGTCGGTGATGCCGCCCCACATGTGGCTCGCCTTGTCGATGCCGCCGAGCGTCAGGAGCATCCCGCTCCAGTTCTCCTTGTCCATCATCTCCATGCCGGCGTCGGCGACCCACCGGTCGCCGCCGAGGTGCGCCGGGTCGGTGCCGGGCACGAAGCGGTTGCCGTCGAGCGGGTACATCCAGGCCGGCGGCGTCGTGTCCGTCCCGTAGGCCGTCGAGCTCGAGTCGACGTAGTAGCGACCGCATTCCGGCGCCGACAGGTACGTCGGCACGTTGAGGCCGGTCGGCCCGCGCCAGCCGGCGATGCCGTCGCACGTGAAGTTGCGGCCGGAGAACGTGACGGAGATGTCGCCCGTCGGGCCGTTGGACGAGTAGACCGCGTAGTTCTTCTGCCCTGCGGCGATGAACTTGGTGCCGGGGTGCGCCGCGTGGAGGTAGTCCGCGAGCTTGGGGTAGCCGCCGTGGGCGATCAGCAGGTCGAACTGGGCGCGCGTGAGCGAGCCGGAGACGTACATCGCGTCCGCGCCGCCGCCGAGCACGTTGTCGGTGTCGCGGTACGCCTCGTCGGACCAGCCCATCCGCCCGGGCCGGCGGCCGCTCGTGATCACGTTGTGCGAGATCACGGTCTCGGACGCCATGTGCCCGAGCCGCGCGCGGTCGAAGTCCACGCCGTCGCGCATGAGCCGCTTGACGTTCGTCATCCCGAACGTGTCGACGTAGTCGGGGCGGAGCTGGTCCAGCACGAGGATCAGCACCCGCTTCGGCGGGCGCTCGTGCGCCCACGCCGGCGCCGCCGACCCGAGCACCGCCAGCGCCACGACCAGCAGACCGGCAACGCGACCGAACGACCGCATGGAGTCCTCCCCCCGAGGTTATGAGGGCGCCAATTGTTCACGAGTTGATATATCAGCGCAAGGGCGCTGCGGCGTCAGGCGGCCGCGGGGGCCGGCTGCGCCTCCTGCTCGCGCGTGAAGCGCGGGGGCTCGGGCGCGGGCGCCTCGGCGGGCGGCGCGAGCCGCTCGAGCAGCCGCGGGCCGGCGAGGCCGGCGCCGAGCGCGGCGAGGGCCCACAGCGGGCCGGAGCGCTCCGTGCCGAGCACGCGGTCCAGCGAGATGGGGCCGGGGCCGGCGTCGGCGATCGCCACCGCCGCGACGACGAGCGCGAGGTTGTACTCGTAGCCGCCCTCGGTGACGAAGAAGCCCTTCTCCTTGTGCACCATGCGCACCGCCTGGCCCATCACGCCGATCACGGCGGCGGAGCCGAGCGGGGTGAGGAGGCCGGTGGCGATCAGCGCGCCGCCGCCCGCCTCGGCCGTGCCGGCGAGCAGCGCGTTGCGCCGCCCGGGCTTCATCCCCATTCCGTCGAAGGCCTGGCCCGTCGCCTCGAGGCCGTGGCCGCCGAACCAGCCGAAGAGCTTCTGGGCGCCGTGGGCGAAGAAGATGCCGCCGACGGTCGCGCGCAGGAGGGTGATGCCGAGCTTCATGGTCGATCCTTCCGGGGAGGGTCTGCTCCTCGAGACCTACCCGGACCGTGGTCCGGTCTAACGTCAGGCGGCGAACAGGCGCTCGAGCCGGAACGCGAGCGCCTCGCACGCGAGGTCGTAGCTCACGTTGAGCGCGAGCCGGGCGCGCGCGTCGTCGACGAGCTCGGCGGCCGCGTGGAACGCCGCCAGGCCGCGCCCCTCGGCGTCGGCCGCCAGCTCGGCGGCGCGATCGGCGTGGTGCGCCAGCTCCGGGACGCCGGCGGCCACGCAGGCGAGATCGCGGTACCACAGGCCGGCGAGCTGGAGCCCGTGGTCGAGCGCGGCGGTCTGCGCGCGGCGGTCCGCGCGGCGCGCCTGCTCTCCGATCTCGGTCTCGCGCCGCTTGTGCTCCTTGCGGGGCAGGAACTGCAGCTCCTCGACGAGCCGCTCCTCGTGCGCGGCGCGGGCGGCGGCGCCGCGCTGCGCCGCCGCGTCGAGCAGGGCGAGCCAGGGACGCTCGGCGCCGATCCGGCCGGCCAGCGGGGCGCGCGCGAAGGCCTCGGCGCGGGCGCGCAGGGCGGGGCCGTCGCCGAGGGCGAGCGCGAGCGCCCGCTCCCCGTCGCCGAGCGAGAGCCGCGCGGCGGTCCTGGCCTGCTCGGGGGCGGCGCCACGCGACTCGAGCCGGGCGGCGAGCGCCTCCGGCGCGGGCGCGTCGAAGCGGACGGGCTGGCAGCGCGAGGCGATCGTCGGCAGCACCTGGGTGGGCCGGTCGGTGAGCAGCAGGAGGACGACGTAGTCCGCCGGCTCCTCGAGCGTCTTGAGCAGCGCGTTGGCGGCCTCGTCGTTCATCGTGTCGGCGCGCTCGAGCACGAAGACGCGGAAGCCGGCTTCGAACGGCGTGCGCGCGGCGGCGGCGACGATCGCCTCGTCCACGTCGCGGCGCAGCATCTCGTGGGCGCCGCTCGGGGCGACCCACGTGAGGTCGGGGTGGGTGCCGTGCTCGGCGCGGGTGCGCGCGCCGGCGGGATCGGGGGCGCCGCGCGCGAGCAGCTCGGCGGCGACCGCGCGCGCGGCGGCCCGCTTGCCGCTCCCCGCCGGGCCGTGCAGGAGGTACGCGTGCGACGGGCGGCCCCCGGCGGCCGCGCCGAGCACCGCCGCGGCGTGGGGGTGGGGCTCCAGAGCGGCGAGGACGGACACGCCCGGCAGCCTAGTACCGTGCCGCGACGTGACGCGCGGGCGCCTGATCACCGTCGAGGGCCTCGACGGTGCCGGCAAGACGACGCTGGCCGGCGCGCTGGCCGGGGCGCTGCGCGCGCTCGGGCAGGACGTGGAGCTGCTGCGCGAGCCCGGCGGGGTCGTGCTGTCCGAGCGGATCCGCGCGCTCGTCAAGGACCCGGCGCTCACCGTCGGCCCGCGCGCCGAGGCGCTCCTCTACGCCGCGGCGCGCGCGCAGCTGGTGGAGGAGCGGCTCGAGCCGCTGCTCGCCGCCGGCCGCTGGGTGCTGCTCGACCGCTTCGTCGACTCCTCGCTCGCCTACCAGGGCGCGGGCCGCGAGCTGGGCGTCGACACGATCCGGCGCCTCAACGCCTTCGCCACCGGCGATCTCGTCCCCGACCGCACGCTGCTGCTGCGCATCGACCCGCGGGAGGGGCTGGCGCGCGCCGGCGGCCGCGGCGACGCGGCCGACCGGCTCGAGCAGGAGCAGCTCGGGTTCTTCGTCGCCGCTGCGGCCGCCTACGACGAGCTCGCCGCCGCCGAGCCGGAGCGGTTCGCGGTCATCGACGCCGCGCTCCCGCCGCGGTCGGTCACGGTCGAGGCCGTCGCCGCGGTCGTGCCGCTGCTGGTTCAGTCCGCGTAGCCCCGCGGGTGCGCCCGGTGCCACGCCCAGGCGTCGGCGATCATCTCGTCGAGCCCGCGCGCGGGGGTCCAGCCCAGCTCTGCGCGGGCGCGCGCGTTGGACGCCACGAGCTGCGGCGGGTCGCCGGCCCGGCGGCCCTCCTCGCGAACGGGGATGGCGCAGCCGGTGACGCGCCGCGCCGCGTCGATCACCTCGCGGACCGTGTACCCGTCCCCCGTGCCCAGGTTGAACACGCGGTGCGCGCCGGCCCGCACGCGGTCGAGCGCGAGCAGGTGCGCCGCGCCGAGGTCCTCGACGTGGATGTAGTCGCGCACCGCGGTGCCGTCGCGCGTGTCGTAGTCCGTGCCGAACACGGTGATGTGCTCGCGCTCGCCGGCCGCCGCGCGCAGCACGAGGGGGATCAGGTGCGTCTCCGGGTCGTGGTCCTCGCCGCAGCCGCGGCTCGCCCCGGCGACGTTGAAGTAGCGCAGCGACGCGGCCGCCAGCCCGTGCGCGACGCACTCGTCGCGCAGCATCAGGTCGACGGCCAGCTTGGAGGCGCCGTACGCGTTGACGGGCGCCGTCGGGTCGTCCTCGGCGATCGGGAGCGACGCCGGGTCGCCGTAGGTCGCCGCGGTGGAGGAGAACACGATCCGGCCGACCCCGGCCGCGCGCATCGCGTCGAGCAGGTTGCGCGTGCCGCCGACGTTGTTGTGCCAGTAGCGCTCGGGGTGCTCGACCGACTCGGCGACGAGCGACAGGGCGGCGAAGTGCACGACGGCGTCGATCCCGCCCGCCAGCGGCGCGTCCAGCGACCCGCGCTCGTTGAGCGACGCCGCCACGTGCCGCGCGCCGGCCGGGATCGCGGCGGCGTGGCCGCGCGAGAGGTCGTCGAGCACGACCACCTCGTGGCCCGCCGCGAGCAGCTGCGCGGCGACCACCGAGCCGATGTAGCCGGCGCCGCCCGTGACCAGGACCCTCATGCGCGCGCATCGTAGAATGGAGGGGGTGCGAACGCGCATCGCAGCAGGCCTCGCGGCCCTCCTCGTGCTCCTGGTCTGCGCGGTCGCCGCGCGGGCGCAGGACGATGACCCCGAACGGGGCAAGGCGGTCCAGGAGATCTACGAGGACTACCGCGACGACGGCGTCATCGAGGCGTGCGACCACTCGAAGCGGGCGCTGAAGAAGACGCTCGACCAGCTGCCCGACACCGCCGACGTGGAGACCCCGGACCTGCGCCCGGCGCTCGAGGCCGGGATCGAGCAGCACGAGGCCGACGACTGCGACGAGGCCGAGCCGACGCCCACCGCCACGCCGTCCCCGACCGCGGCGCCGACGAGCACGCCGGCGCCGGTCCCGACGTCGACGCCCGCGCCGGACACGGGCGACGACAGCATCGGCTCGGTCACGCCGCTCCCGCCCGGCGGCGGCAACGATCCTCCGGGCGCGGAGGACGTGACCCCGCTGAACCCCGAGATCACCCCGGTGCCGCCGGCCACCACCCCCGCCCCGGCGGCGCCCGCCGAGCCGTCGGGCGCGCCCCCGGAGCCGGTCTACGCGAACGAGGACGACCGCCTGCCGGCCGCCCTGCTCGTGCTCGCCGGGCTCGCCGCGCTCGTCGCGCTGCTGGCTTTCGCCTACGCGGCGCTCAGCCGGCTCGGATGGGCCGACGCGCGGCTCGCGGGCGTCCGCCGGGCGTGGCGCGAGGCGACGTTCCGCATCGGCGGCACGTGGGGTGATTTCGCCGACTGGATCCGCGTCGGGAGGTAAACCGCCCAACGTGCGGACGTAACGTCGCCGAAGTAAGCGCGTCAGCGCTTCACTGCAGGCGAAACGGGGGTTTTCCGTCCGGACCGAGGCGGACACTCCCCAACCCGCACACCCGCCTCGCCGTCGCTCCCGGCCCGCCAGGCGGACAGACTTGGAAGGAGCTCACGCTCATGGAGCAGCAGACCCCGCAAACCGCTGTCAGAACCGATACTCGCGCCGGCGAGGCGCTCAGCGTGCGGCGTCTGTTCACCCAGCCAGGGATGCATCCGTTCGACGCCGTGGACTGGGAGCTCCGTGACGCGAGGATCGGCAGCGTCTTCGAGCAGAAGGACGTCGAGTTCCCGGCGTCCTGGTCGCAGAACGCCACGAACATCGTCGCCCAGAAGTACTTCCGCGGGCAGCTGGACTCGCCCGCGCGCGAGCGCTCGGTCAAGCAGATGGTCGCCCGCGTGGCCGGGACGATCGCCGACTGGGGCCGGCAGCGCGGCTACTTCGCGACCGCCGAGGACGGCGACACCTTCGAGGCAGAGCTGACGCACATCCTGCTCAACCAGCTCGCGGCCTTCAACTCGCCCGTGTGGTTCAACGTCGGATTCGAGGAGCAGCCGCAGTGCTCGGCCTGCTTCATCCTCTCCGTGCAGGACACGATGGAGTCGATCCTCGACTGGAACACCAAGGAGGGCAAGATCTTCCGCGGCGGGTCCGGCTCCGGGATCAACCTGTCGAACATCCGCGGGTCGATGGAACCGCTGTCCAAGGGCGGCACCGCGTCCGGGCCGGTCTCCTTCATGCGCGGCGCCGACGCGTGGGCCGGCACGATCAAGTCGGGGGGCAAGACGCGCCGCGCGGCCAAGATGGTCGTGCTCGACGTCGACCACCCGGACATCCGCGAGTTCATCTGGTGCAAGGCCAAGGAGGAGGACAAGGCCGCCGCGCTGCGCGACGCCGGGTTCGACATGTCGATCGACGGCGACGGCTTCACCTCGATCCAGTACCAGAACGCGAACAACTCGGTCCGGCTCACGGACGAGTTCATGCACGCGGTCGAGCACGACCTCGAGTGGAGCCTGATCGCCCGCTCGACGGGCGAGCCGACCGAGACGCTGCCGGCGCGCGAGCTGATGCGCGAGATCTCCGAGGCGGCGTGGCGCTGCGCCGACCCGGGCGTCCAGTACGACACGATCATCAACCAGTGGCACACGTCGCCCAACTCCGGGCGGATCAACGCGTCGAACCCGTGCTCGGAGTACATGCACGTCGACGACTCGGCGTGCAACCTCGCGTCGCTGAACCTGATGAAGTTCCGCCGCCCCGACGGCACGCTCGACGTCGAGCGGTTCAACCACACGGTCGACATCGTCCTCCTCGCGCAGGAGATCGTCGTCGGGCCGTCGAGCTACCCGACGGAGGAGATCGGCCGCAACGCGCGCGCCTTCCGCCAGCTCGGGCTCGGCTACGCCAACCTCGGCGCCTTCCTGATGGCGAACGGGCTCGCCTACGACTCCGACGGCGGGCGCGGCATCGCCGCGTCGATCACGGCGCTCATGACCGGCCGGGCGTACCTGCAGTCGGCGAAGATCGCCGCGGGCATCGGGCCGTACGACCGCTACGCCGAGAACCGCGAGGCGCACAACAACGTCATGCGCATGCACCGCGACGCGTCGTACGCGATCCCGGACGCGAGCTGCGACGACGAGGCGCTGCTCGCCGCGTCGCGCGACACGTGGAACGAGGCCGTCGCGCTCGGCGAGCTCTACGGCTACCGCAACGCGCAGGCCACGGTGCTCGCGCCCACGGGGACGATCTCGTTCCTGATGGACTGCGATACGACGGGCGTCGAGCCCGACTTCTCGCTCGTCAAGTACAAGGAGCTCGTCGGCGGCGGGACGATGACGATCGTCAACCGCACCGTGCCGATGGCGCTGCGCACGCTCGGCTACTCCGACCAGCAGGTCGAGCAGATCGAGGCGCACATCAACGAGCACGGCACGATCGTCGACGCGCCCGGCCTGGCCGAGGAGCACCTGTCGGTGTTCGACGTGGCCGTCGGCTCGCGGGCCATCTCGCACATGGGCCACATCAAGATGATGGGCGCGGTCCAGCCGTTCCTCTCGGGCGCGATCTCCAAGACGGTCAACCTGCCGCAGTCGGCCTCGGTCGAGGACATCGCCGACGCCTACCTGCAGGCCTGGCGGCTCGGCGTCAAGGCGCTGGCGATCTACCGCGACGGCTCGAAGACGGCGCAGGCGCTGCGCACCGACGCGCAGGACGCGAAGCCCGTCGTCGTGCAGGGCTTCTCCGAGGAGGAGGTCGAGGCGCTCGTCCGCGCGCGCGTCGAGGAGGCCGTGAACGCGGCCGTCGCCGAGGTGCGGGCCGACGCCGGCCCGGCGCGCAAGCGGATGCCGCGGGAGCGCCAGTCGATCACGCACAAGTTCTCGCTCGGCGGCCACGAGGGCTACATCACCGCCGGCATGTACGAGGACGGGACGGTCGGGGAGATCTTCCTGACCGACATCGGCAAGGAGGGCTCGACCCTCCGCGGCATGATGAACTCGTTCGCGACGGCGATCTCGATCGCGCTGCAGTACGGCGTGCCGCTCGAGACGCTCGTGCGCAAGTTCGCCTACATGCGCTTCGAGCCGGAGGGGATCACCACCAACCCGGAGATCCCGTTCGCCAAGTCGATGCCCGACTACATCATGCGCTGGCTCGCCTCGCGGTTCCTCGACGCCGAGACGCAGGAGGACCTGGGCATCCTCACGCCGGAGGTCCGCGCGCGGCGCTCGGGCGAGCAGGCCGCGGCGGCCGTCCCCGGCGGCACGAACGGCGCGCCCAAGGCCAACGGCGCCCCGGCGGCCGACCAGCCGACCGCCGGCGCCCAGGGCGCCCCGCCCGCACCACCGGTGCAGCCGGGCGACGTCCAGCCGCCCACGGCCGCGCTCACCGACTCCCCGCCGGTCCATCCGGCGCGGATGGTCGGCCTGGACCTCGGTCCGGCCTGCGCCCAGTGCGGCGGGATGATGCAGCGCACCGGCTCCTGCTACACGTGCTCGAGCTGCGGCAACAACACGGGCTGCGGCTGACCGCCGCGGCACCGAGCGGGACCCGAGGGCCGGCATCCGCCGGCCCTCGGTCGTTCCGAGGCGCGACTAGGACCGAGGCAGTTGCAGGTCGATCATCGTGTCCGCGTGCCGGTGGACGATCTTCCAGCCGCCACGGTCGAAGCGGAAGATCATGGTCGCCCGCAGGACCTGCGGCTGCGGAGCGGTGTGTCCGGCGTAGAGGACGTCGGCGCGCTCGACCGCGACCGTGTACGCCAGCCGGCCCCGCACGTCCTTGACGAGGTAGTCGAAGTCCACCTCGGCGCCGTTGTCGCGGAACGCACCCGCTGCGAGCAGGTAGCGCTGACGGACCGTCGCGACCCCCGACTCGCCCAGGCCACCGAAGCCGCCGAAGATCGACGCCGGATCCTTCTCGGCGGTGATCGACAGCCAGGGTGTGGGGTCGCCGTTGACGAGCGCCGTGTTGGCGGCCTCATAGCGCTGCAGGAACCGGTCGAAGTCGTGCGCGTGGTGGCCCCCGCGCGCGCCGTCCGGGGTTGCGGCCGCCCCAGCGAACGCGCCGGAGAAGACCACGGCGACGAGCGTCAGCGTCAGCGCCGCGATACCCAAGGTGACCCGCTTCATGGTGACTCCTTTCGTCACCGGCAACGCCGGCTCCGCCTCGGCGGCCCCGGAACGGCGCGTCGCCGAGTAGAGGACCTCAGCCACGGGACCGCAGGACGGGCGGCGTATTCCCGCGCTTGCGGGAGAAGGTCATGAAGGCGTCAGCCGCCTACGGGGCCTGCGGTCAGGCCGGGGGGTGGAGCGCCCGGGCGGCATCGAGCTCGGTGCGGAGTGCCTGCAGGTCGTCCGTGGTCGAGCGGTAGCTCGTGATGCATGCCCTGAGCGCGGCCCGGCCGGCGAGTCGGGCGACGGAGATCCACGCCACCCCACCGGCTTCGACGTGCCGGGCGATCGCCTCGAGGCGATCGCCCGAGTCGTCGTCGTCGCCGGGCGTGAAGCAGACGAGTGGGAGCGGCGTCTCGTTGACGATCCGCCAGCCGTCCTCGCGGAGCAGCGCGCGCAGCTGGTCGCCGAGGTCGCAGTCGTGCTCGATCTGCGCTGCGTAGCCGTCCGCACCGGCGGCGGCGAGGGACATGAAGACCTTCAGCCCGATCAGCCGGCGCGACCACTGCGCGCTGCTGAGGTAGGGGTCGGAGGTCTCCGCGCTGGGCATGTAGCTCGTCGCGATCGAGAACGCGCGCGCCAGCGGGCCTGTGTGGCGCGTGAAGAACATGCCGGCCCCCATGGGGGCCGACAGCCACTTGTGCGCGTCGATCGTGACCGAGTCGGCCCGTTCGATCCCGTCGAGCACGGGCCGCATCCGCGGCGACAGGCACGCCGCGCCGCCCCACGCGGCGTCGACGTGCAGGTCGACCTCGACCGCACGGCACAGATCGGCGATCGCGGACAGCGGGTCGATCACGCCGGCGGCGGTGCTGCCGGCCGTGGCGACCACGAGGAACGGCCGCTGCCCGGCCGCGCGATCGCGCAGGATGCCCGCGCGCAGCGCGGCGACATCGAGCGTGAGACCGTCGGTGGTGGGGATCAGCCGCAGGGCTTGCTGGCCGAGACCCGTCATGCGCGTGATCTTGGCCAGCGAGTGATGCGTCTCGGCCGATGCGTAGAGCGTCGGCTGCGCGCCGATGCTGACGACGCCGTGCTCGGTGACGTCCGGGAAGCGATGCTCCAGGGCCACGAGCACGCCGGTCAGGTTCGCCTCCGCCCCGCCGGTCGTGAAGCTGCCGAGCGCATCCGGCAGCCCGAGGCGGTCCGCGAGGAACGAGAGCGCGCGGCGCTCGATCGCGACGGCCGCCGGAGCGTGCGACGTGGCGGCGAGCTGTGGGTTGAACGCCGCCACCAGCGCGTCCGCCAGGACCCCGGCGAACGTCGGGGTGGGATTGAAGAGACCGAAGTAGCGCGGATGCGCCGTGTGCACGATCCCCTCGCGGAGCAACGCGGCGCATTCGTCCACGAGCGGCTCGAGCGCCACGGGATCCGCGAAGTCGAACGCCGCGACGCGCTCCTCGAGCTCCTCGTAGCTCGCCCGGGGGGCCACGGGCAGCCGATCCACCTCCTCCCAGTGGCGCTCGATCAGCTCCACGAGCCGCTGATACGCGCCGGCGCGTGTCTGGCGGTCGGGCAGCATGCGAGACACGATAAGCCGCGCGGCTCGCCGGGCCGCGGAGGGCGGGTCGTCAAGCCCCGGCTCCCCGGTCCGGGGGAGGGCGCGCGGTGCCATCGACCGCACGCTGACGGACTGAACCGGGGCCTTCCCCCATGTGGGGGAGCGGCAGGGAATCGCGGCTCAAGTCGCCCCGGCCGAGCGCCGAACCCAGAGGCAAGATGCCGACCCCCCGCTGCCTCGGTCTCACCGCTGTCATCGCCGGACTCGCCCTCCCCGCCGCCGCGCAGGCCGCGCCCGTCGCCCGCGTCGCCGACGACTCCGTCGTCGTCACGCCCGGCGCGACCGCGCAGATCACCGTCGCGGTCGAGGCCGTCCCGTCCTGCACGCTGACGCTCCGCCGCCGCACGGCGACGGTCGCCGCCCACGGGGCCAGCTCCGTCTCCTTCCGCTTCCGCGTCGCCCGCCGCACCCGTGCCCGCGTCGCCCGCGTCACCATCACCTGCGCGCCGGCCGCGCCCCAGACCGTCTCGCTCCGGGTCGCCCGGCCGTCCCGTCCGCGCACCCGCACGACGCGCCGCCTCGTGGCCGGCCCGATCGAGGGCATCGCCTTCCCCGAGGCCCCCGCCGCGCCCGGCGGCGCCGTCGCCCCCGGCTCCGCCGTCGGCCCGCTCGGCCCGGCCGGGCCGCCGCCCGGCGTGCCGATGTCGCCCGCGGAGACCGCCGCCTACGCCGAGGCGCAGACCCTGTGGGCCGAGAAGGCCGGGGAGCACGACGACCTCTGGCGCTCCGGCGAGTGCACCGACTGGGCCGACCGCAAGCGCCCCGACGTCGCCCAGCGCGTGACGATCGCCAAGTGGACCGCCGAGCTGCTCGGCCGCGCCACCCCGCGCGTCCGCTGGAGCGGCGGCCACTGGGACGAGACCGCCGCCGCCTACGGCCTGCCCACCGGCACCACCCCGCGCGCCGGCGCGCTCGTCACGTGGGATCCCGGCGTGGGGGGCTCCGGCTCCGTCGGCCACATCGCCTACGTCGAGTCCGTCGGCGACGACTTCTTCGTCGTCTCCGAGATGCACGCGCCCGAGCTGGGCGTCGTGACCGAGCGGCGCGTCGCGATCGACACGATCGCCGACGGCGGCGTCGCCTTCGTGTACTAGGCGCGGCGCCGTCTTCGTGCACTGAGGCGCCGTGGCCACCCGCTAGGTTGCACGCCTTCGTGCGACCCCGCCGCCTTCTCCTGTGCGTGCTCGTGCCGCTCCTCGCGGCCGCTGCGCCCGCCACGGCCGCCGCGCAGGTCCCGACCGCCGGCACGCTGGCGGGCGAGATCGCCGCGCTCGCGGACGCCACGGCGCGCCAGTGGCCGGCGCAGCTCGACGCCAACGGGCAGTTCGGCAACCCGTTCCCCGCCGACCTGGCGCGCGGGCACGGGGCGTTCGTGCCGCCGATGCTCGTCTACGCCATCCAGCGCACCGGCGAGCGCGCCGGCGATCCGGCGCTCCTGCGCGTCGCCGACCGCGCGTGGCCGGAGATCATCGACCCGGCGCGGGCGAGCGCCTTCGACATGATCGGCGCGGCGTACGCCTACCGCGGGCTGACGCTCTCCGCCGCCCGCCGCACGCAGCTCGCCGGGTACCTCGGCCGCTACGGCATCCCGACCAACGGGCGCCGCTGCCTGCTGCGGCCGCGCTGCTACTCCAACCTCAAGCTCGTCGACGCGCTCGCCGTGCTCGCGATCACCGGCGCCGGCGTGGCCTCGCCCGACCCGGCGGCGCGGCTCGGCAACCCGGCCGTCGCGCGCGCGACGGCCGCGGCCGTCGTGAACCAGCGCATCCCGCAGGTGGTCGACCACGCCGTCCGCGCGCTGATCGACGGCGGCCCGATCGGCGGAACCGTCCTCAGCGACCCGCCCGAGGATCCGCTCGCCTACCACGCGCTCTCCACGTTCATGCTCGGCGAGGCGGTCGCGCAGCTCGGTCCGGCGGCCTCGCCCGCCGTGCTGCGCGCCCGGCGCGAGGCGCTGGACGCGCTGTCGGTGCTCGTCGCCCCCGACGGCGACGCGAGCTACCTCGGGCGCGGCCAGGCGCAGGTGTGGGTGCCGGCGCTCACCGCGGCGGCGCTCGCCGGCGGCGCGCGCGACGAGGCCGCGCTGCACCCCAAGCGGGCCGCGCGGTACCTCGGCGCCGCCAAGCGGGCGATCGACCGGCTCCGTGCGCTCTATCCCGGCCCGCAGGGCCTGCAGCTGGTGCCGGGCGCCGCGTTGCGCGCGACGGCGGAGGGCATCGACGCCTACGCCCACACGATCGCCTACAACGGCCTGACGCTGTTCGGGCTCAACGCGGCGCTGGACGCGCTCGGCCCGATCGCCGCCGTCCCGCTCGGCGCGCCGGCGGCCGACGGGCGGCTCAGCGTGCAGGACGAGCACGCCACCGGGCTCGGCGTGCTGGCGAGCGGACGCGTCTGGCTCGCCGTGCACAAGACGGCGACGAACCCGGGCGACCTGCGCCAGGACTTCGGCTGGCTCGCGCTCAAGCGCCGCACCCCGCTCGGGTGGGTGGACCTGCTCGCGCCGCGGCCGCTCACCCTGGTCACGCCCGACAGCGGCGGACCCGCGCTCATGCACCTCGGCCGGCCGATCCGGCCGACGGGCTTCGGCCTGCGCGTGCAGGGCGGGCGGATCAGCGTCAACGCCGGCTACGTCGTGAACCGGAGGGTGATCCGGCGCGTGCGGATCGTCTGGCGGCTCAGCCGCCACGGCGCGGTGCTGTCGCTGCGCGGCGCGCGGCACGGCGACCGCTTCCGGATGCTCGCCTGGACCGCCGCCGGCACCGGAGGGGCGGCGCGCCGCTCGCTCACGGCCGCCGGCGCGCGGTGGCGCTTCGACCGCCGTATCCGCGTGCGCCGCGTGCCGGGCTTCCACGCGGGCCCGGTCGAGCAGCTCGACGCGCTGGCCGCCGTCCTGACCGCGCCGCGCTCGGGCGTGTTCGCGGTGCGGGTCACCCCCTGAGCGCCGCGCCGGTGGCCCCCGGGGAAGCGACGCCGGCGCGCGGACGTCCTGGGTGGACACGCTGCTCCCCGACCCGACTCCCGCCGATGACCTCGACCGTGACCCTTCTCCGCCGCCTCCTCCTGCCGACCCTGGTCCTGGGCGCCTGCCTGGCGCTCCCCGCGGCCGCCCAGGCCTTCACCATCGGCATGAGCGACCAGAAGACCGGCCTGTGGCAGGACCAGCGCTTCGAGCAGCTCGGCATCGGCCAGGTGCGCCTGCTCGTCTACTACGACCGCGTCCTCGCCGGCGACTTCAGCCGCTACGACCAGTGGATGACGACCGCGCACGCCCGTGGCGCCGACGTGCTCGTGACCATCAACCAGCACTCGCGCTCCGCCACCCGCCTGCCGACGGTCGGCCAGTACCGGCGTGTCGTGCGCAAGCTCCGCGCCCGCTACCCGTGGGTCACCACGATGGGCGCGTGGAACGAGGCCAACCACAAGTCCCAGCCGCTCTACGAGCGGCCGCGCAGGGCGGCGCGGTTCTACAACGTGATGCGCGAGGAGTGCCGCGGCTGCACGATCGTGGCCGCCGACGTGCTCGACTCGTCCAACATGCTGCCGTGGGTGGCGACCTTCAAGCGCTACGCGAAGCGCCCGCGCGTCTGGGGGCTGCACAGCTACTCCGACGCGAACCACTTCCGCCCGCTGCGCCAGACCGCGACCGCCCAGCTCCTGCGCGCCGTGAAGGGCGACGTGTGGCTCACGGAGGCCGGCGGCATCGTCCGCTTCTCCACGCGCTACCGCGGCGGCCGCGCCGGCGAGCGGCGGGCCGCGAAGGCCGTCGCGCGCACGTTCGCGGTCGCCCGCCAGAGCCCGCGGATCAAGCGCGTCTACCTCTACCACTG
Organism: uncultured Solirubrobacteraceae bacterium; assembly: GCA_963827335.1. Lineage (GTDB taxonomy): Bacteria > Actinomycetota > Thermoleophilia > Solirubrobacterales > Solirubrobacteraceae > DASQMT01. The sequence goes on along the minus strand of CAWHAP010000007.1, from coordinate 291,950 downwards.
GAACGCCGACCCGCGGTTCATCACATGGGACTCGGGGCTCGTCGCCGCGAGCGGCCGCGCGCGCCCGGCGCTCGAGGTGCTCCGGCGCGAGCTCAACCGCCGGCGCCGCGCCCGCGACCTGCCGCGGATCCCGGCGCTGCGCCGGTTCCCGCCGAAGGTCGGCCTGCCGCTCGCCTAGGGGGCTGCAGGCCCGGCGAACGTCAACACCGGCATTGAGGAGGCGGGTCAGTTGGAGTGGCGGTTCGAGGGGCGTGGGAGCGCTTCCAGGCGGCCTTGTTGCGCGTTGATCCCGCATAGCGGGATCGAGACGCAACATTCGACGAGGTTCCCTCGCTCTGCGAGAGACCAACGCGTCGCGTGACGGTCTAGACCCGGATGGCGGGGCGGGTTCGTCACGCGTGGCGCTTTGATCTCGGATAGCGAGATCAAGTCGCCACGGATGGAGGTGGAAGCGCTTCCACGCCTCGCGAATCGCCCGCCCAACGGACCCGCCTCCTCAATGCGAGGTGTTGACGTTCGCCGGGCCCGCCATTCGCGCGCCACGGCAGCCAAGGCCACGGCCGAGCCCAGAACGCGAAACGGCCCGCCGTGTGGCGGGCCGTCTCGGTGCTGCGAAAGCGGAGTGGGGCTAGATCGGCTGGACGTTCGCCGCGTTCGGGCCCTTGGGGCCCTGCTCGGCGTCGTACGAGACCTTCGCGCCCTCGGCCAGCGTCTTGAAGCCGCTGCCCTGGATGTTGGAGTGGTGGACGAACAGGTCCTTGCCCTGGTCGTCCGGCGTGATGAAGCCGAAGCCCTTCTCGTCGCTGAACCACTTCACGGTTCCGGTCGCCATTGTTGCTGCCCTCCATGGGAGTTGCGTGCTGCGAAACGCTGGAGGTGCTGGTGCAACAACTGCGGACGCTGGCACTGCGTGGATGCCGGGTGACCCGGCTTGACGACACAGATGGTACTAGATGCTCGATTCCGCGGCTCGCGCCCGTGAGGACGCATCTAGCCTTCGTCCCTGTGCACCGTCTCGGGTCCGAAAGCGGGCAGGCAGACGGCCACGTAGGAGGCCCCGCCGGCCTCCGGGGAGGAGTACCGGACCCACTCACCGCCGCGCACGAGCACGGCCTGGCCGGCGCGCACGTCGAGCGCTCCGCCCTCGTGCTCGACGTGCAGGCAGCCGTCGAGGACGAGCGTCCACTCGTCGAACTCCGGGCGCTGCCCGGGCTCGACCCAGCCGGCCGGCGAGGTCATCCGCGCGAGGCTCAAGCGCTCCTCGCCGGTGTTGACGCGGCCGACGAACTCCTCGATCACCTTGGGCATCGTCCCCGCCGCCTCGATGGTCGACGGGCTCGCGATCAGCTCTGGCATCGGCCCGATGCTACGCGCCGGCGGGCGAGCACGGCGCCGACCGCGAGCCCGTAGGCGACGTGGTCGGCCCACTGGCGGCCCTGCGGCAGCGTGCGGATGCGCGGCAGCCGCCGGCCGATCAGCTCCAGGTCGAGCGCGGCGATGGCCAGGCCGGCGAGGACGCCCGTGACCGGCTCCCCGCCGCGCGGCAGCGCGCGCTCGAGCACGATCGCCCAGCCCAGCGAGAGCGCGAGGTGGACCGGCACCGAGGCGGCCAGGAGCGGCAGCGAGCGGTGCTCGCGGGGAAGCAGCAGCGTCCCGGCGGCGCGCGCGCCGTCGAGCACGTCCTCGCCGCGGGCGAGCGTGATCGCCGTCGAGGGCAGGCCGCCGGCGACGGCGCCGGCCAGACCCGCCGCGAGCGCATCGGAGCGCATGGGGTGGAACGTCGCGAGCGCAACTGAGCGCATGGGGTAGAACGTACGGGATGCCCGAGCTCCCCGAGCCCGATCTCGACCAGGTCCGCTCCGCGATGCGCGGCCGCGACGACCGCGAGCAGCAGGACGCGGAGCACGCGGCGGCGCCCGCGCCCGCGGAGGGGGTCGCCCAGGCCGCGCTCGACCTCGACGGCGAGGAGCGCTTCCAGCCGCTGCGGCGCGAGCTCGGCGTGACGACGTTCGGCATGAACCTGATCCGGCTCCGCCCCGGGCAGCGCGGGCGGATCCACCGCCACGAGCGCCAGGAGGAGGTCTACCTCGTGCTCGAGGGAGCGCTCTCGCTCGAGCTCGAGGACGAGCGGCGCGAGCTCGGCCGCGGCGAGCTCGTCCGCGTCGCGCCCGGCGTGCGGCGGCAGCTCGCCAACCGCGGCGACGCGCCGCTCGTCCTGCTCGCGCTCGGCGGCGCCGAGCCCCACTCCGGCCGCGACGGCCGCGCCTACCGCGACTGGGACGATCGCGAGGGAGGGTCGCCGCAGGAGATCCCGCTGCCGCCGGATCTCTGATGATCTCCGTCCGCTACCTGCTCCCGCTCGGCATCTTCGTGCTCGGCTGCGCGCTGCTGATCATCGACGGCGGCGGCAAGATCGGCTGGGAGGGCTTCTTCATGGGCACCGGCGCGGCGCTCGCCGTGCTGCTCCTGAACTGGCTCTTCCGCCTCGGCGCCGAGGGCGACCGGGAGCGCCAGGACGAGGAGGCCGCGCGCGAGCACTTCTCCCGCACCGGGCGCTGGCCCGACGAGACCTAGCCAGGAGCGGACGAGCGGCGGCTCTGCGCCGCTGACCGGCGCCGGCCGCCAGCGGCTCGGGCGCGACGGGCCCGGCGCGGCCGACCGCCACCCAGGCCACGAGCAGCGCGAGCCAGGTGAGGGCCGCGAGCACGACGTGGATCCACACCATCTCCGGCGGCAGCTCCATCGCGTACTGCGCCGAGCCGACGACGCCCTGGCAGGCGAGCAGCACGCACACGGTCGTCAGGGCGGTCTGGGTGATCGCGCTCACGCCGCGCGCGCGCAGCAGGAACCAGCACCCGACCGCGGCGAGGCCGAGCAGCGTCGCGAGCGCCCCGTGCCGGTGGATCGCCCAGTCGAGCGTGTCCGCGCCCTTCCAGTCGAGCCGCGGGACGACGTCGCCCGTGCCCTCGCCGCCGGCGTGCGGGCCGGCAGCGGTGGCGACCGTGCCGGCGGCGAGCGTCACCGCGCCGAGCACGACGAGCCCGCGGACCGCCCACAGGCTCACCCGGTCGCGCGACCGCACGCCGGTCCCGGGCTCGTGCGCCGCGCGCCAGGCGAGCACCACGCAGGCCACGAGCAGCAGCATCGAGAGCAGGAAGTGGCCGATCACCCAGCCCGGCTTGAGCCCGTACCAGACCGTCATCCCGCCCAGCACGGCCTGCGCGAGCACGCCGAGCGGCAGCAGCAGCGAGACGAGCGCGAGATCGCGCCGGAACGGCCGCCGGCGCCAGGCGAGCAGCGCCGCGGCCAGGCACGGCAGCCCGACGACCCCGGTCAGCATCCGGTTGCCGAACTCGATCAGGGAATGCGTCGAGAGCTCGGGCGTGAGGCGCGTGCCCGTGCAGCGCGGCCAGTCAGGGCAGCCGAGCCCGGATCCCGTGAGCCGCACGGCGGCGCCGGTGAAGACGATCAGCGTGCAGACGACGAGCGCCGAGAGCGCGACGTAGAAGTACGCGCGCGGGGTGATGGTGAAGCCGGTGAGGCGGCGCATCCGGGTCCCCATTGTGGCGGATGGGCTCAGCGGTGGGACCCCGCGCGGCCCCGCTCAGGGGTCGGGGACGATGCGCACCTCGGGCAGCGGCACGATGAAGCGCCCGCCGGCGGCGAGGTAGTCCTGCTCCCGCTCGAGGAACTCGTCGAGGAAGTGCCAGGGCAGCGCGAGGTAGTAGTCGGGCCGCATCGCGCGCGAGTCCTCCTCGCTGATGATCGGGATCCGGGTGGCGATCGTCTCCGAGCCCCACTTGTCTGGATTGCGATCGGCGGCGTAGGGGATCAGCGAGGCGTCGATCCCGGCGTACTGGAGGATCGTGTTGCCCTTCGTCGAGGCGCCGTAGACGTGGATCGTCTTGCCCTCGGCGACCAGCCGGCGGCACAGGTCGGCGAGCTCGTCGCGGACGCGCTCGGCGCCTGCGCGGAAGCGCTCGTACGGCGCCGGCGCGTCCAGCTCCAGCTCGAACTCGCGGATCCGCAGCCGCTGCAGCGCGCGATCGTCGTCCGCGCTGATCGTGCGCTTGCCGGCGCGGCCGATGAAGAGCCGGATCGAGCCGCCGTTGACGTCGTTCGTCTCGCCGCGCACGATCTCGAGGCCGGCCTCGGTCACCAACCGCTCGATCACGGCCAGCGAGTAGTACTCCAGGTGCTCGTGGACGATCGCATCGAACGAGTTCATCTCGAGCATCGTCGGCAGGTAGTGCAGCTCCATCACCCAGAGGCCTTCCTCGGCCAGGGCCGCGGCGACGTCCGCGACGAACGCCCGCGGATCCTCGAGGTCGTAGAACATCGCGATGCTCGTGACGACCTTGGCCTTGCGATCCGGGTGGCGCGCTCGGAGCTGCTCGTACGAGTAGAAGTCGCGCACGACCTCATAGCCCTTCTCGATCGCGTAGCGCGTAACGTCGGACGGGTCGAAGCCGAGGCACCGAAGGCCCGCAGCGCCGTACCCGTCGAGCAGCGTGCCGTCGTTGCAGCCGATGTCGATGACGAGATCGCCGGGCGTGAGCCCCGCGATGGCCTCGGCCTCCCGTGCGATCGCGTGCAGGTTCTCGGTCATCGTGCGGTTCACGCCGCTGCGGTACCAGTACGAGTGGTAGAGGATCGAGCCCGGCACGGTGTGGCGCGTCTGGATCAGCCCGCAGGCGTCCTGGTCCTGCGTCATGTCGCAGCGGACGAGCTCGAGCGGGATCGCGCGCTGGACCGGCTGGTCACCCCCCGGCTCGGCGAACGCCCCCGCGATCCGCTGGTCGCCGAGCGACAGCACCGGAGCCAGGTGAGGGGAGCCGCAGACGCGGCACGTGGTGCGGGTCGTCAGGCTCGTGCGTGGCGGTACGGGCATGATCCGGCGGCACCCTAGCGCAGACCGCCGGGCGCCTAATCTGTGCCCGGTGCCCGCCCGCCGCGACCCTCGAAAGGGCGGATGACGTCCGGCGCCCCGGCCTCGGGGGCAGGCGTGCCGGGCGCTCGCACGAGGCTCCGCCGCTTCGGCGGATGGGCCGTAGGAGCCCTCGTCGCAGGCTTCCTCGCCGCGTCGCTGATCGCCGGCTGGAGCCGGGTCGCGAGCTATCCCTGGCAGCTCGACGTGCCCTTCCTCGTCGCGGCCGTCCTGTGCAGCGGCGCGGCGCTCACGCTCGCCGCGGTCGGCTACGCGCTCATGCTCGAGCAACTGGAGGCCCGACGCCTTCCCCGGATGCGGCTCGTCTCCATCTGGGGCCGCTCGCTCCTGGGCCGATACGTGCCCGGCAACGTCGTCATGTTCGCCAGCCGGGTCGTGCTGAGCCGCGAGTCCGGCGTGTCCGGGCGGGTGACCATCGCGGCGAGCGTCTACGAGCTGGGCATGGCGCTCGGCGTGAGCGCGGCCGCATCGATCGCGTTCCTGCTCCTTGCCGGCGACCTCGGACAGGGTCCGTGGCTTATCGTCGTGGCCGCCGCCGTCCTCCTCGGGCTGTCCGTGCTTCACCCGCGGGTGTTCGAGCCGCTCTCGGGCGCGCTGCTGCGGAAGCTGCGCCGGCAGCCGCTCGAGGTGTTCCTCACCGGCCGGCAGGTGCTCCTGTTCGGCCTGATCTACGCGCTGGCCTACGGCGTGCTCGGGCTCGGCGCGTGGGCGTCGGTGCACGCCCTGGCCGGCCCGGACGCCGGCGGCCCCGCGTACGTCGCGACTGGCTTCCTGCTCTCGTTCCTGGTATCGATGCTCGCGTTCGTCTTCCCGTCGGGCCTCGGCGTCCGCGAGGGGATCTTCGCCCTGGCGCTCGCGCGCGATCTGCCCGGCGGCGTCGCCATCGGGCTCGCCGCCGCCGTCCGGCTCCTCATGACGCTCGTGGAGATCGCCTTCGCCGTGGTCGTGGTGGTCGCCGAACGGCGCCACCGGCGCCGCTCCGGATAACCTGGGCGCGCGTGCCACCCACCGAACGCGTGCGCCGCACCTGGCGGCGCGCCATCAACGCGTATCACTCCACGGCCGAGTTGCCCGACAAGCGGCGCAGCCTGCCGCGCTGGGCGGCGTTCGAACTGCTCCTGCGGCCGTTCACGCCGCACGTCTCGGTCGAGCACGACGGGATGCGCTACATCCTGCGGACGGAGGATCGCGGCGTGAGCCGGGTGACGTTCATGACGGGCGACTACGACCTCGACGTCATGACGGAGGCGGTCACACGACTGGAGCGCATCCTCGGACACGACGTGATCCGCGGGCGCACGTTCCTGGACGTCGGCGCCAACGTGGGCACGACCTCCATTCCCGCGGTGCACCGGTTCGGAGCGCGGCGCGCGATCGCCTTCGAGCCGTCGGAGGAGAACTTCCGCATCCTCTCGGCCAACGTCGCGCTCAACGGCCTCGGCGACCGGATCGAGGCCCGCCAGGTCGGGGTGTCCGACGCGGAGGGGACGGCGGAGCTCGAGCTCGCGCCGCGCAACTCCGGTGACCACCGCGTTCGCACCGCCACCACCGGGGGCTTCGATGCCTACCACGAGGGACGACGCCCGACCGTCGAGGTCCGTCTGGTCCGGCTCGACGACGCCCTCGCGGAGCTCGGGGTCGAGCTCGGCGACATCGGGCTCGTCTGGATCGACACGCAGGGCCACGAGGGCCACGTGCTCGCAGGCGCCGCGAAGCTGCTCGCCGCGAAGGTGCCGGTGTTCTGCGAGTACTGGCCGTACGGCCTGCGCCGCGCAGGCGGCTTCGACCGGTTCAACGCGATCGTGGACGCGTCGTTCAGCGAGGTGGTCGACGTGCGCGACGGATCCTCACTGCCTGCTGCGCGTGTCGCCGAGCTGGCTGACCGGTACCAGGGCGAGCGCTACTCCGATCTGCTGCTCGTTCCCTGAGCTCCGTCAGGGGCGGAGGACGACCGGACGAGCAGGTAGTAGGCCGAGGTCGTGAGGAAGTTGCGCACCACCGGCGCCCTGGCGACGGCACCGGCTTGCGGCCGGGGCGCGAGCCCGTAGCGGTACTGGTACATCGGGTTGACGAGGTAGAGGCGGCGCGCGGCGATCCGGTGGCCGGTCGCGGTCGCGATCCGCTCGAAGCGCTCGATCGAGATCCCCGTCTCCTTGATCTCCGCGAGCGCGTCCACCGTCTCCGCGTCCTCGCCGCGGGCCCGCAGCAGTGCGGTGTAGGCACGCCGCGGCAGGAGGTGGAAGTACGGCAGGCGCATCAGCACGCGGTCCGTGCAGATCTGCTGATGGCCGCCGAACGGCATCTGCCAGGGCGGGAACGCGAAGAACACCGCGCCGCCCGGCGCGAGGAATGTCGCCAGGCGGCCGAGCAGCCGCTGCTGGTCGTGGATGTGCTCGATCGTGTCCTTCATGACGATCAGGTCGAAGGGGCCGTCCAGCGCGTCCGCGTCGACGTCGTAGATGTCGCGCGCGTCGAACCGCCAGCCGCCGTCGCCGAGCTCGGCCGCGAAGCGGCGCTCCGCGTACTCGATGCTCGGGACGTGCAGGTCGACCCCGGCGACGGTCGCGCCGCGCTCGGCGAAGGCCATGAGCACGCCGCCGGCGCCGCAGCCGATCTCGAGCACGCGCATGCCCGCGCCGACGGTGCGGTGGCGGTCCGCGAACGGCAGGATCGAGCCGTGCGCGTTCTCGCGCTGCTGGTCGAAGTAGGTGCCCGTGTCGAGGTGGAAGTCGTAGGGCATGTCAGGGGTGGGCGACGAAGGTCCACATCCGGCCGGCCTCGACCGTCCGCTCGAGCTCCGCGGCGTCATACGGGCCCCACCCGTCGATGTCGAAGGTTCGCAGGCCCGCGGCCGCGAGCAGCTCGTGGATCGTCGTCGACGACGTGCCGAAGTGCCGCGCGCTGCGGTTGTGCTCGAGGACGACGGTCGGCCGGTGCGTGGCGAGCGTGCGCGCGGCGCCCCGTAGCACCTGCTCCTCCGCACCCTCCACGTCGATCTTGACCAGGGCGGGGACCAGGTCCCCCGGCAGCGCGGAGTCGAGGTCGGCGACGCCGACGGTGAAGGGCACGAGCTCGTCCACCGCGAAGTCGAGCGTGCTGAGGCTGCTGCGCGTGTCGCGACCCCGCACGCGGTGGAACGTGGCCTCGCCGACGTGGTCGGAGACCGCGAGGTTGCGAACGTCGACCGCCGGGAACTCCTCTGCGAGCCGCGCCGCGAGCTCGGGCAGCGGCTCGAACGCGACGTGCCGCCCGCGCGGCGCGAAGCGCACCATGTCGCGCAGGACGGCGCCGATGTTCGCGCCGACGTCGACGCAGCATGCGTCCTCGGCGAGGGTCAACGCCATGAGGCGCCGGAGCCCCCGCATGTCGCGCCGGTCGCGCCGCCCGTCGCGCGAGCGCAGAGCATGCACGTCGCGCAGGGCGTCCTCGATCCCGAGGCCGCGTGCCGCCGCGATGAGCCGATGGCGCCGCGCGCTCATGCCGCACGGCCTGCGCGAGCCAGCACGTAGTCCCCCCAGCGCACCCACGCGCCCTCGTCCAGGCGCGGCGGCGGAGGCGGGTCCTCCAGGGCGCGCACCAGGCCGGCGGCCAGACCCTGCGGGTCGCCCGGCGGCACGAGGACCCCGCGGTCGCCCACGAGCGCGGGCAGCGACCCGACCGCGCTGGCGACGACGGGCCGGCCGGCCTGCGCCGCCTGGCCGAGGACGCCGCTGCCCGGCGCGTGCCGGTACGGCAGCGCCACCACGTCCGCACGGCGGAACAGCCCGCCGACCTCCTCGTCGGGGAGGTAGTCGGGCAGGAACGTGACGCGGTGCGCGACACCGAGCGCGCGCACCTGCTCCTGGTAGCGCTCCAAGGGCTCCATGAACGTCCCCGCGACCACGAGCGTGGCGTCGACGCGCTCGAGCACGGCGGGCATCGCCGCGACCAGGTCCTCGAGGCCCTTGTAGGCGCGCACGTTGCCGAAGAAGAGGATCACCGGGCCGGCGGGCGCGCCGAGCCGGGCGTCCCAGTCCGCTGCCCCGTCCTCGGACATGACGACGAGCGATTGGGGCAGCGGGGCGACGTGCGGCTCGGCGGACGGGAGCATCACCCGGATCGCGTCCGCGACGGGCTCGGTGAACGCGGCCAGCTCGTCGGCCTGGCCGAGCGTCGCGCGCGTGATCTGCCGCCAGAACGGGAATCGCTCGTGCGGGCGGTCGTTGTGGACCATGACGAGCGTCCGCGTGCCGGCCCCCCGGGAGCGGCGCAGGATCGAGCGGACGCTCGGGCCGAGCAGCGGCGTCCACCACTGGACGACGAGCAGGTCGGGGCCGAAGGCCGCGAGATGGCGGCTGGTGGCCCGCCACGTCCACGGGAGCCATGGCACCGTGATCCGCTCGCCGGTGAGCCCGCGCCCCAGGCGACTCGGGTCCGCGGGCTGCCGGCCGGGCCGCGTGAACGACGGGTACAGCTGGCGGTAGCCGACCATCCGGACGTCGGCGCGGTCGGACACCGTCTCCGCGAGGCGCCGCCCGAACTGCGCGATGCCACCGCGTGCGTCGTGCGCGTAGCCGAGGAAGGCCACTCGGGGCCTGTGCGCCGGTGCGGTCATGCCGCGGCCGCAGTCTAGAGCGGGAGGCCGCGATATCCTCACCGCCCCGGCCGCCCGGGTCGCTGCGCGCTCAGCGGCACGCGGCCGCGTCCCTGCTCATGAGCCAGCAACCGATCGTCGTCGAGCCGGCCCCACCCGCGGCCGCCCACCTGCCGGACACCGATCGGCTCGACGTGTCCGTGCTCATGCCGGCGTACAACGAGGCGCCGAACCTCGTCGAGGTCGTGCCCCGGACGCTCCGGGTCCTGCAGTCGCGCGGGCTCACGTACGAGGTCGTCGTGATCGACGACGGCAGCCACGACGGCACGGCCGAGCTCGTGGCCGAGCTAGGCAGGACGCATCCCGAGCTGCGCCTGCTCCGCCTCCGCCGCAACTACGGCAAGTCCGCCGCGCTGCAGACCGGCTTCGACCACGCGCGCGGCGCGGTCATCGTCCTGATGGACGCCGACGGGCAGGACCAGCCGGAGGAGATCCCGAAGCTGCTCGCCGCGCTCGACGGCGGCCTCGAGCTGGCGACGGGCCGCCGCGCGACCCGCAACGACCGGTTCGTCAAGCGGCACACGTCGCGCCTGTACAACCGCGTCACGGCCAAGGTCACCGGCGTGGCAGGCGAGGACTTCAACAGCGGCCTGAAGGCGATGCGCCGCGACGTGATGTCGCCGCTCGTGCTCTACGGGGAGCTGCACCGCTACATCCCGGTGCTCGCCGAATGGGCGGGATTCCGCGTCGGCGAGGTCGACGTCGAGCACGCGCCGCGCCTGCACGGCACCACGAAGTTCGGGCGCGCGCGCTTCTGGCGCGGCTTCCTCGACCTCCTGACCGTCAAGTTCATCACCACCTACACCGGCCGTCCGTTCCATCTCTTCGGAGGGCTCGGCGCGATCTTCGGGATCATCGGCGCGGCGCTCCTGGCGTGGATGTTCACGATCCGCATCTCGGGCGGCGGCATCGGCCAGCGGCCGGCGCTGTTCGCGGGGATCCTCTTCGCGGTCGTCGGCGTCCAGCTGATGAGCCTCGGCCTGATCGCGGAGCTGATCGTCCACTTCCGCCGCGATCGAGACCCGGACATCGTCGCGGACCCCGACCGTCGGTAGCGCCGCCTACAGACAGACGGTGATCTGGGTGATGATCTGCTTGCGGCAGCGGTAGTAGGCCGCGGTGTCCTGATTGGACTCGAACGGCAGGAGACGCTGGATCGCGCTCGTCCGCTCGATGAACACGTGCGCCTCCGGCGGATCGCGGTGGAACGGCCAGAGCAGGACGACCCCGATCAGCACGGCGGCCAGCGACGACCCGAGCAGGACCCGGCTCCTGATGCCCGCGAGCACCGGGATGGCCAGCACGGCGGGCGCAATCTGCAGGAAGTAGCGGTTGCCGAGCGACTGGCCGCCGCCGAAGTAGTTGCCCGGGAACAGGAAGGCGTAGAAGGCGAGGTAGCAGAGCACGCTGAGCACGGCGGCCCGGCCCCACGCGTCCGCCCCCTTCAGCCGCGCGATCCCGGCGCCGATCAGCAGCAGCGCGAGCGGCATGTACACGAGCATCCCCGTGTGCCGGCCCACGAGGTAGTAGGCCAGCGACGTGAGCTTGTCGTCGAGTGACGCGTCGATCTCGTCGATGATCCCGCCCTCGCTGAACGTCGTGCTCGAGAACCCCTCGGTCCCGCCGGCGAACGGCGTGGCGCTCCGGACGTAGAGCCGGTCCTCCCCCGCGTACGGCGTGAAGCTCTTCCAGTCCGAGTAGCGCAGGTAGGGCAGGACGGCCACGGCGAACACGAGCAGGGCGGCGGCGGGCATCGCGACCCGCAGCCACATGCGCGGGGCCTTGATCAGCATCACGAGCGCGATCGGCCCGAACAGCGCGACGAACGCGGCCTTCTCGCTCACCGCGAAGCCCATCACCGCGAACGAGAAGAGCCCCCAGAGCGCCTGCTGGGTCTGCGCGAAGCGCACGGCGCCGAAGAAGGCGAGCAGCACGACGAGCGCCAGGAACAGCTCCGTGTGGATCCAGAACGCGTACATGTAGGCGTACGACGCCAGGAACAGCGCGCCCACCGTGAGCGGCACCACCGGGCCGCGGAAGCGCGTCCGCAGGAGCAGGAACGAGATGAGCATGAGCGCCGCGAGGAGCGTCGCGTTGGCGACCGCCACGCCGCGCACCGGGCCGAGCACCCCGATGAACGGCGCCAGGAACAGCGAGTAGCCGTACGGCTTGGCGACCCCGTAGCGGTCGCCGTCGTAGCGCTGGAAGAACATCCCGACCGGCTCCGCCGCCCAGCCGAGCTCCTTCCAGTTCGCCAGGTCGCGCCCGTCGAAGTTGAACGAGTGGCTGTCGTAGGCCAAGCTCAGCGCCTGCATGAGGTGCGCCGAGGTGTCGCCCGCCAGCGGCTCGTCGCGGAAGTCCTGGGTGACCGTCATCCCGAGCACCACGGCAGCGATGACCGCGAACACCGGCCACGCGGCGAGCGTCGCCCGGCCGCGTCGCCGCGGAGCATCCTCCTGCCCCGGCGTGACCGCTTCCTCTGCCTGCAGATCCTGACTCGTCATGCCGTCACTCCCGGGTCTCGATCCGCATGCAGGCGACCGCCTCGGCGGCGACGAAGCCGTTCGCGCCGACGTCCGCGTGCGAGAAGTGGTCACGATAGCCCGCGTCGGACACCTCGGAGCGCACGGCGCGCCGCCATCCGTCCGCGTCGTGCCGGTAGTAGCGCGTCTCGGTGCTCGACACGCCCCGGAACGCCGCGGCGAGCTCGTCGAGCTCGTCGAGCGTGAACGTCCGGACCCACGGGAAGCGCTCGCCGCGGCCGACCGGGACCGTCACGTACAGGGCGCCGCCAGGGCGGACGACGCGTCGCAGCTCGGCCGCGGCCAGGAGCGCCTCGGGCTGCGGGTCCGTGGCGGGTGGCGCGTCGCTGCCGTAGCGCTCGTTGCTCATCCCGATGTGCTCGAAGGTCGAGATCGAGAGCGCGCAGTCGAAGGCGCCGTCGCGGAGCGGCAGGTCGCGCAGATCCGCATAGAGGTAAGACACGTCGAGCTCGGGGAACGAGCGCTCCTCGGGCGCCAGGGTGACGATGAGGAGCTCGTCGACCCGCGGCCGGACCGACTCGAGGATGTGGCGATGGTTGAGCGTGGAGCCGGCGTCGATCAGGCGGCCGCCGAGCGGATGCGCGAGCACCCACGGGAACTCGACGACGCGTTCGTCGTATCCGCGGCCGAAGCCGTCAGGCAGCGCCTCGCCGTCCCGGAAGCGCGGCAGCAGGCGCGCGTCCCCGATCGCGCTCGCGACGAACCGTGCGTGGGCTCCGTTGTAGGCGTGCGACCAGGGCTCGGCCGGAGCCGGCGGGTACACGGGCGGCTGGTCCCCGCTCCGCCCGGGCATCGGGATGGACCCCTCGCTGGCCCCCGTCAGGCCCATCGCCCCGGACAGCCCGTCGAGCTGCGCACGCAGCCCGTCGACCGTGCGCGCGAGCTCCTCGATGCGCGGCTCGGCGATGCCGTTCCCCGACTGCTCGAGCCGCATGAGCCGTCCCTCCAGGGCGCGCAGCTCGCGCAGGATCGCGGACTCGATGTCGAGCCGGTGACGGCTGACCTCGTCCAGCTCGAGACCCGCGTCGTGCAGGCCCGCGGCGAGCTGCTGGTCGATGTGCGCCTGCCGCGCGGTGTGCGGGCGCATCGCGCGCAGGGCCGCGCGGCGCGACACCTCCCGCAGCGGCCCGCCGCCCGCTGCGCCGGACCGCGTGCCCAGGAGGTGGCCGGCCTCGGCCGCGCGCTCCTGGGTCGCCCGCGCCCGGGGGCTCACCGCGCTCCCGCCGGTGCCCGCGTGCGCGGCCTGGAGCCGGCGCACCATGTCCGCGCCGCAGGTCCCGGGGTTGTGCCCGCTCGCGACGTCGTCGTGCCCGCGGCGCGCCCGCCGGGCCGCCTCCTCGCGGTCCTCGAACACCCGGCGGATGAGCGTCGCGGCGTGGTCGAGAGCCGGCTCGGCCCACATCGCATCGCGGGGATACGGGGCGGCGCCGTCGCCGACCGGCGTCAACTCGTAGTCGACGAGGAACGAGTTCTCCGGCGTCATGAAGTCGCGATTGCCGGAGTACCCCGTGGCGATCACCGGCTTGCCGAGCAGCATCGCCTCCGCCATCGTCATGCCGAAGCCCTCCGACCGGTGCAGGGAGACGTACGCGTCGCAGCTCTGCATCAGCCGCGTACGGTCCGATGCCGACACGTACCGGTCCATGAGATGGACGTGGGGGTGCGGGCGGCACGCCCGCTCGATCTCCTCGAGCGCGTCGGGATACTGATCGCCGTTGATGCTCTTGAGGACGAGCGAGGCGCCCTCGCCCCCCTCGGGGAAGGCCCGGAGGAACGCGTCGGCCAGCCCGAGCGCGTTCTTGCGCCGCATGACCGAGTGGAAGTCGAAGAGGAACAGGTACACGAACCCCTCGGGCAGCCCGAGCGCGCTCCGTCCGGCCGGGGCGGCGGGCGCGACGCTCACCGGCGTGCGCACGTGCGCGACCGGGACGGGCGATACGGCCGCGAGCGCCTCCGCGACGAACGCGCTTCCGGCCCACACCTCGTCCACGTACTCGAACGAGCCGCGCCAGCGCTCGGGGAACGCTGACACCTCCCACCACCACCAGCCGATCGTGTGGCGGTCCGCGAGGAAGTCGGGCCCGACCTGCGCGGCGAAAGCGGGCAGGACGTCCGCGTTGACGCAGACCAGGTTGACGGGGAAGCCGTTGCGCGGGACCCCGATGTGGGCGAACGCGTGGCCTTCGCGGCTGTGGGGCGTCGGGACGCCGACCGGGATGATCGGGACCCCCTGCGTGTCGAGCGCCCCGATCGCCTGGCGCGCCACCTCGCCGACGCCCAGCTCGGAGCGCAGGTATCCCGCGACGTTGACGCCGAACGGGCCCAGCGGGCCGTCGGCGACGGCCGGGGTGCGCCGCGGCTTGGTCACGGGCAACAGCGACTCGTGGATCGGGATCTCGGGCCTTCCGTAGACGTGTGCCCAGCCGATGTAGCCGGCGACGTCCGCCGCCGAGCGGAGATCGGGATAGGCGTCGCGCAGGTCGCGCCGGTGCTCGTGCAGCGCCGCGAGGTAGCGGTTGACGCCGTGCTCGCCACCGACCGCCGCCGGCTCCCGCGCCGCCTCCAGGAATGCGCGCTCCCCCTCCGGCGTGAACAGCGACGGAGCCCCGCCGGACTCCGTGATCTCCCGGTAGAGCCGCCGCAGCGGCACGTTGAGCGCGATCCCGCTCGCCGTGGTCGCGTAGGTGTAGGGCCACGAACGCGCGGAGAGCGCGTCGTGCTCGATCAGCTCGTCGGCGTACGCGCGGCACAGCCGCGCCAGGTCGGGCTCGCGCTCCAGGTCGATGCGGTCCTGGTGCTTGGACAGGCGGTCGGGCCGCAGCGGGTCGAGGCCGCTGAAGTGGAACAGCCGGAGCGGCACGTCCCCCTTCACCCACCAGGCGCCGTCCCGGTGCGACACGGGCCGCTCGCTCAGGTTCCAGTAGGCGACGTTGAAGCCCGGGTCGCGGACCACGTGGAAGCGCTCGGTCAGCCCGGGCGTCAGGTCCATCCAGCGCTGGTCGACGAAGAACCCGCGCTCGGGGTCGACGATGCAGTCGCGGCGCAGCCGCTCGGACCACCAGTCGAGCATCCGCTCGGCGGGCTCGCCCGCGCGGAGGCCGAGGAACCCGAGGTTGTAGACGCCGGCGATGAGGATGTCCTGCTCCGTCGGCCGGCGGCCGTCGCGCGGCATCGGCTCGAGGTTGTGCGGGCAGAGCACGACGTCGTGCGCGCGCACCTGCGCGAAGAGCTCGGTCAGCGGCTGGTAGAGCCGCATGTCGGGGTCGAGGTAGAGCACGCCGCCGCCGTCGCCCGCCCGGGCGAGCAGGTGGCGCATCAGCCACGGCTTGACCGCCGTCGACAGCTCGAGCACGTCGTAGAGCCCGGCCATCTCGTCGAACCCGTCGATCCCGAGCTCGTCGACCGAGACCACCTCGAACCGCTCGGCCGCCGGATCGATGTGGTCCTCGTGGTCGTCGATGATCAGGACGTGGAAGCGCGACTGCGGGTGCTGCTCGAGGTACGAGGCGGCCAGCACGCGCGCGAACGCGACGTAGTTCTTCGCGATGATCGTGCAGGCATCCATCGACGGTCAGGCATGCTAGGGGGTCGCCCGCCGTATCCTCGGCGCGCCATGGATGTCGACCGAGCAGCGCCGCCGGCCGCCGACCGCCCGGTCGTGTGCGTGCTCGCGGCGCCGGAGCGCGAGCTCGCCGCGTGCCTCGAGAGCGTGCGCGCGCACACGCCCGGCGACGTCCGCGTCGTCGTCGCGGAGCGCGGCGCGGCGGAGGTCGCGGCGCAGGCGGGGCGCGCCGGCGTGGCGGTGTGCGACGGGCGCCACCGCGTCGTGGCGGGCTGGCTGGACGCGCTCCAGGACGCCGCGCGCGACGCCACGGTCGCCACGTCCAGCGCGCTCACGCTCGGCGCGGGCCCGACGGCGCTCGACGTCGCCGCCGCCGGCGAGGCCGCCGCCGCGGAGCTGCGCGGCCGCTCCGCGCGGATCCGGCCGCGGCTGCCCGGCCCGGCGCCCGCCTGCCACCTCGTGACGCGGGCCGCGCTGGACGTCGCGGGACCGCTCGACGACGGGTTCGCCGACCGCTGCACCCACGCCGGACTGCTGCACGTCGCGGCCGACGAGCTGCTCGTCCTCCCGGTCGCCGGGACGGCCCCGGAGGCGCGCGGCGCGGACGGGACGCTGATGGAGGAGGTCGCGGCGCGGCGGGCCGCGCCCGAGCCGCTCGACCGGGCGCTGCTGGCCGGCCGGCGCGCGGCCGAGGGCCTCTCGGCGACGATCGACGCGCGCATCCTGCACGGCGCGACGGCGGGCACCCAGGTCCACACGCGCGAGCTGATCGCCGCGCTGCACCGGACGGGCGCGCTGCGGATGCGGGTCCTGCTCTCGCCCGACGTCGGCGGCGACGAGCTCGCGCGGCTCGAGGCGCTCGAGGGCGTCGAGCGCGTCGCCGCGGGCGCGCTCGGCCCCGGCACGCGCCCGTCGCTGATCGTCCACCGCCCGTACCAGGTGAGCAGCGCCGGGGACCTGCCGACGCTGCGCGCGGTGGGCCACCGGCTCGTGGTCACCCACCAGGACCTGCTCGCCTACCACAACCCGGCCTACCACCCGGACGCGGCGACCTGGTCCGAGCAGCGCCGCCTGACGCGGGCCGCCCTCGGCCTCGCCGACGCCGTCGTGGTCTTCTCCGGGCACGCGGCTCGCGACCTGGCCGCGGAGGACCTGGCCCCGGCCGGGCGCGTGCACGAGGTGCCCTGCGGCACCGACCACCTCGCCGCTGCGGACCCCGGCGCCGCCCCGGCCGGGCTCGCCGCGCTGGCCGGCCGCCCGTTCCTGCTCTGCCTGGGAACCGACCTGCGGCACAAGAACCGCCCGTTCGCGCTCGACGTGCTCGCGGCGCTCCGCCGCCGCGGCTGGGACGGCGGGCTCGTGCTCGCCGGGCCGCACATGCCGCACGGCTCGTCCGCCGGCGACGAGCGCGCGCGGCGCGCGGCGGACGCGCAGCTTCCCGTCGTCGACCTCGGCGCGATCGACGAGCCGGCGAAGGCGCTCCTGTACCGCGACGCGGCCGCCGTGCTGTACCCGACGCTGTCGGAGGGCTTCGGCCTGATCCCCTTCGAGGCGGCCGCCGCGGGCACGCCGCCGCTCTTCGCCTCGGTCTCCTCGCTCGCCGACATGCTCCCGGCGGCGGCGGCGCGGCTCGTGCCCTGGGACGCGGAGGCGAGCGCCGGCCGCGCGCTGGCGCTGCTGCGCGACCCCGCCGCGGCGGCCGAGCAGGTCGCGCTCGTGCGCGCCGCCGGCGAGCGCTTCACGTGGGACCGCGCCGCCGCCGCGCTGGTCGGCGTCTACGAGGCCGTCGTGGCGGGTCCGGCCCGCGAGGCCGCCGCGCTGGGCTGGACCGCGTTCGAGGCGGAGGCGCGGCGCGCCGAGGCCGTCGACGCGTACTACCGCCTGGAGCGCGCGATCTCCCCCACCGGCCGCTCGCTCGTGGGCGGCGACGGCCTGCTCGACGAGCAGGGCCAGCGCGCGCTCGCCGGTCTGCTCCGGCGGCGGGTCAGCGGCCCGCCCACGCGCGCCGTGCTGCGGCTCCTGGGCCGCGCCGTCCGGGCGGGCGGCGCCCGGGCGCCCCGCTAGCCTTGACCGCCATGCCGAGCGCGTCGCCCGCCGTGGTCGTGGACGGAGTGAACAAGGCGTTCGTGCGCCCGAACGAGAGCATGCACACGCTCAAGGAGCGGGCGCTGCATCCCTTTCGCCGGACGGAGAGCACGAGCTTCGACGCGCTGACCGACATCTCGTTCACCGTCGACCACGGCGAGTTCTTCGGGATCGTCGGGCGCAACGGCTCCGGCAAGAGCACGCTGCTGAAGTGCCTCGCGGGGATCTACCGGATCGACAGCGGGAGCGCGGCGATCGCCGGCCGCGTCTCGACCTTCATCGAGCTCGGCGTCGGCTTCAACCCGGACCTCGCGGCCGAGGACAACGTCATCCTCAACGCGATCATGCTCGGGCTGCCGCGGCGGGCGGCCAGGGAGCGGTTCGACCGGATCATCGAGTTCGCCGAGCTGCGCGAGTTCGAGCACCTGAAGGTCAAGAACTACTCGTCGGGGATGCTCGTCCGGCTCGGGTTCTCGGTGATGATCCAGGTCGACGCCGACGTGCTGCTGATCGACGAGGTGCTCGCCGTCGGCGACGCCGCCTTCCAGCAGAAGTGCTACGACGAGTTCAACCGGCTGCGCGACGAGCGCCGCACGATCCTCTTCGTCACGCACGACATGGCCTCCGTCGTGCGGTTCTGCGACCGGGCCATGCTGCTCGAGCGCGGGCGCATGGTGGACCTCGACCGCGCCGAGCGCATCGCGTCGGAGTACTTCGCGCTGAACTTCGGCCGCGCCGGCCAGCCGACCGACCGCGCCGGCGCGCTGCACGAGGGCGACGGGCTCGTCGAGTTCGCCGACGCGTGGTTCGAGGACGGGGCGGGCAACCGCGTCGACACGCTGCCGCAGGGCGCGCCGTGCGCGTTCGTCGGGGTCGCGCGCTTCGTGGCCGACCTCGAGGACCCCGGCTTCTCGCTCCTGATCGAGAACGGCGAGCGCCACCCGGCCTTCGCCACCTCGACGATGTGGGAGGAGGAGCAGACGGGCGTGTTCCGGGCCGGGGAGATGGTCGGCTTCCGCGTCGCGTTCGAGAACGTCTTCGCGCCCGGGCGCTACTACGCGACGCCGGCCGTGGTCCGCCGCGGCACGGGCGACCAGGCGCACGTGCGCGTCGAGCGCATGACCTCCGTGGTCGTGACGGGGGCGCGCAGCGGCGGCGGCATCGTCGACCTGCCCCACGACATCCGGATCGAGCGCGCCCAGGTGCCGGCCAAGTGAGCGCCGGGACGGCCGGCACGCTGCGGCCCGTCCAGGGGCCCGCGGCGATCGGCGGGGAGCCGCGGCGGTTCTTCACGCTCGTGTGGACGCTCGCCGTGCTCGAGTTCCGGCTGAAGTTCTTCGGGTCCGTGCTGGGCTACGTCTGGCAGCTGATGAAGCCGCTGATGCTGTTCAGCGTCCTCTACTTCGTCTTCACGGAGTTCGTGCGGGTCGGCAGCGGCGTGAAGCACTACCCGGCGATCCTGCTGATGGGGATCGTGATCTACACGTTCTACTCCGAGGCGACCTCCGGGGCGGTCATGTCGGTCCAGTTGCGCGAGAACCTCGTGCGCAAGATCCAGTTCCCGCGGCTCGTGATCCCGCTCGCGGTCGTCCTGACGTCGTGCCTGAACTTCCTCCTGAACTTCCTCGCGGTGATCGTCTTCTTCCTCATCCAGGGGGTGGAGATCCGCTGGTCCTGGCTCGAGATCGTGCCGCTCGTCGCGGCGCTCGCCGCGCTCTGCAGCGGCATCGCCATGGCGCTCTCGGCGCTCTACATCCGCTACCGCGACGTGAGCCCGATCTGGGACGTCGCGCTGCCGATCGCGTTCTACGGCACCCCGATCCTCTACCCGATCGAGGCGATCCCGGAGGAGGGCCTCCGGCACGTGATGATGTGCAACCCGCTCGCGGTGATCGTGCAGCAGGCCCGGCACGCGCTGATCGACCGGCACGCGCCGAGCGCCGCCGAGGCGATCGGGGGCGCCGCGATGCTGCTCATCCCGCTGGCGATCCTGATCGCGGTGTGCGCGTGGGGCTACTGGGTGTTCTCCCGCGCCGCGCCCCACATCGCCGAGGACCTCTGAGCCGCGACGCGCTCGAGGTGGCCCTCGAGCTCGTCGATCCGCTTCTCCCAGGTGTACTCCGCCGCCGTCTCGAGGCCGGCGGCGCCGAGCCGCGCCCGCAGCGCGGGGTCGCCGAGCAGGCGGCCGATCGCGCCGCTGACGGACGCCGGCGTCGGATCGGGGATCAGGCAGTTCCCCCCGTCGACGCAGAAGTCGCGGTTGCCGTGCGCGTCGGTGCACACGACGGCGGCGCCGGTCGCCATCGCCTCGAGCGGCGGCAGGCAGAACCCCTCGTGCGTCGAGGTCTGCACGAACACGGTGGCCTGGTTGAAGAGCTCGTTGACGCCCGCGTCGCTCGGCCGCTCGACGTAGGTGGCGCCGTGCCGTGGGCCGAGGTCGGGCTCGATGCCGAAGAGCACGAGCTCCGGCCGCCGGTCGCCGAGCGCCTGCCAGGCGTCGATCGTCAGCGGCAGGTTCTTGAGCGGGTTGGTGCGGCCCAGCGCGAGGAGCATGTCGTCGCGGCGCGCGACGCCGGGCAGCGGGCGGAAGGTGTCCAGGTCGATGCCGGGCGCCACCAGCTCGGCGCTCAGGCCGAGCTCGGCGAGCCGGTCGCGGTTCCAGCCCGAGATCGTCAGGTACCGGAACTCCGGCCGGTACCACGAGAGGACGTGCGCCTCCATCGCCATGTCGCCCGCGTAGTACGAGGTCTCGATGTCCTGGACGAAGAAGACCGGGATCCCGCGGGCCACCGAGGACAGCCAGACCGGCTTGGCCGTGTTCCACCAGGTCGCGACCTTGATGGCCTCGATCGGGGCGAGCGCCTCCGCGAGCTCGGTGTAGTCCTCGAAGCTCCGGGTCGGCACCTCGAGCGGGAACCAGTCCGGCGCGGTGCCGAGCGAGTACAGCTCGGCGTGGTGGCCGCGCGCCGCGAGCCGGTTGAGGTGCTCGAAGATGTCGCGGTGGCCGCCGCCGACGCCGGTGTCCTCCGTCACGTAGACGATCCGCAGGCGGTCGTCGGGCGTGCGCACGGCGCGCTCGTCGAAGAAGCCGCCCCAGCGCTGCCAGAAGTAGCGCTGCGACGCGAGCTCGCGCGGGCCGGGCTCGGTCGGCCGCGTCTGGGACTCGAGGTGCACGAGCGTGGCGCGCGGGGCGTAGTACGTGTGCCAGCCCGCCTCCCAGGCGCGCAGGCAGTAGTCCATGTCCTCGTAGGCCATGCCGTAGGCCGGGTCGAGCGGGCCGACCGCGTCGAGCGCCGCGCGCTTGACGTACATGCACGCGCCCGTGGTCCCGAGCACCGGCGCGACGATGTTGGCCTCGGGGTGCGACGCCTCCTTGAAGCGGTAGCGGTGGTCGAACCACTCCGGCGCACCGAGGTTGCGGTAGGAGCCCGCGGACTGGATCCGCCGGTCGGCGTAGAGCAGCTTCGGCCCGACGATGCCGATCTCCGGATCGCGGTAGGCGATGAACTGGAGGCGCTCGAGCCAGCCGCGCTCCGCGATCACGTCCGAGTTGAGGATGACCACGTCGTCCTCGGGCGCCACGAGCTCGAGGCCCCGGTTGACCGCACCGGCGAAGCCGCGGTTCTCCGGCAGCAGGTCGACGTGCGCGCCGCGGATCGCGCGCAGCGCCGCGTGGTGCTCGGCGGGCGAGCCGTCGTCGACGACGACGACGCGCACCAGCCGCGGGCGCGTCGTCCTGCGCACGCTCCGGACGGCCTGGGCGGCGAGCGCCGGATCGCCGTAGGTGGGGATCACGACCGTCACGGGCCGCGGCTGCTCGCGGTACCAGCGGCGGGCGCGGCTCTCCTCCGCGCCGTAGCGCGTGCCGTGCCCCAGGCGCGCGCCGAGCGGCGTCGGCCGCAGCGGCGCCGTCACGACGCGGAAGGCGAGCTCCCGCGGGCCGTGGTACTCGAGCGTGAGCCGCGCGCGCCGCCAGAGGTCGGCGAGCCGGCCGCGCGGTGACGGGGGATGGGGCGGACGGGCGCTCATGCGGACCAGGAGGCTAGCCACCCGCTGCGGACCCGAACCCGGCGCGGCGCTCCAGCGAGCACCAGCGCCGCACCGCCGGCGGCAGGCGGTCGGCGCGCGACCCGGCCGCGGCGCCCGCGGCGCGGACGGTCCAGTGCCGCACCGAGCGGGCGGCCTCGCGGGCCACGACGGCCGGGCCCGCGCCGCTCCCGGCCACGGCGGCCACGTCGTCGCGGACGTCGCGCTGGATCGTGAGCAGCGTCCGCAGCGGCGCCGCGGGCTGCACGTGGCCGTGGATCTCGCGCAGCCCGCGCCACTCGTCGAACGCGCGGCGGAACTGGGCGAGCACGCCGTACTCGTGCGAGTGCAGGACGGCCGCGTCCGGCACGTACGCCTTGGCGAAGCCGGCGCGCAGCATGTCGAGCGCGAGCGCCTGATCCTCGGCGTAGGGGACGTCGCGGAACGGCACGCGCTCCCACGCGGCGCGGGCCACGGCGCCGTTGGCGTCGGTGAAGAACGTCGCCGCGCCCGGCCCGTGCGGGTCCGCGACCCGGTCGACCCGCGGGCGCCCGTCCGGCGCGAGCGAGGCGAACCAGGCGTCGAGCTCGCGCCGCACGGCCATCGGGGCCTGCGGCCGGGCGCGGTAGGGGCCGTACGCGAGCGCGACGTCGCCGGCCAGCTCGAACCCGCCGAGCAGGCGCGCGAGCCAGTGCTCGTCGGCGGGCGTCGCGTCCTGCGTGAGGAAGGCCACGTGCTCGCCCCGTGCGCGCTCCATCAGCACGTTGCGCGTGCCGCCGTGCGAGAAGCGCTCGACGGCGATGACGGTGGCGCCGTGGCGCCGGGCGACCTCGGCGGAGCCGTCGGTCGAGCCCGAGTCGGCCACGATCAGCTCGACCTCCCGGTCGACGCGCTGGGCGCGCACGGCGGCGAGCGTCTCGGCCAGCAGCCGGCCGCCGTCGAGCACCGGGATCGCCACCGTGACCACACTCATCGTGCGACGAGCTCCACCCAGTCCCAGCGCGCGCCGCACAGCTGGTCCTCGGCGCGCGCGAGCGGCACGTCGCGCAGGCCGGCGCGCTCCCGCCGCACGAGCGCGACCGGGCCGAGCACGCTGGCCGCGCCGTCGCCCGGCGCGAGGTCGCCCCCGGGCCGCTCGATGCGCACCGTGTGTGCGCCGGCCGGCAGCTCCACGCCGCCGGCGAGCAGCCACTGGCCCTGGGAGTTGAGGCTGCCCACGGAGCCGACCGCCCGCCCGTCGACCGAGACCGTCAGCCGACGACCGGTGCTGGCGCGGACCCAGGCGTCGTAGGCGCCGCCCGCGAGCCGCACCCTCCCCTCGACGACGCCGGGCGTGCGCGGCTCCACGACGCCCGGCGGCCGGGCGAGCGGGGGCCAGCCGTCCGGGCGGTCCGGCGCGTCGACGACCGGCAGCTCGGCGGTCTCGCGCACCGGGGCGGCGACGAGGCGGTCGCCGGGACCGGCGCGCCGCGCGAGCCGCCGCACGGCGGCGCAGCGCACGAAGCCTCCGGCGTCGAGCACGGAGCCCGCCGGCAGGTGCGCGCGCACGCGCAGCGACGGATCCTTCTCCCAGACCTCGTAGAAGCGGTTCGCCGACACCCGGCGGAAGTTCGCCGGCGGGCGGCTCGCCGCCGGCCCGCGGCGCGTGATCACCGCCGCGTAGCTCTGCACGTAGTCCTGCGAGAGCTGATCCATGTCGACGTGGTAGCCGCCGCCGAACGGCTCGGCGAAGCGCACGGTGATCGCCTCGAAGCCGATGTTGAGCTGCGGCGCGCGGCGCCCGTAGAACTTGGCGAACTCCTCCACCTCGTCGAGCATGATCGGCCCGCGGTCGGCGACGCGGTCGACCGCCGCCTCCAGCGCGTGCATCCGGTCCACCGGCGCGATCCGCACGCCGTGGTACGCCCAGGCCGCGCTCGCGAGCGTGGCGGAGCAGGCGACGGCGGCCGCCGCCATGCCGACCCAGCGCAGCCGGCCCTGCAGCGCGAGCGCGCCGCACAGGGCGAGGAAGACGACGGAGGGCGCGCCCAGCGCGAGCAGCTTGGCGTCGGCGTAGTCCGACGCGCGCGGCGCGACCAGCTGCCACGCGAGCAGCGCGGCGAGCGCCGGCAGCATCGGCCCCCAGGCACGGCGCCGCGCGAGCACGACGACGCCGACGACCGCGGCGGCGACGATGAACCAGCTCAGCCGGTAGGTGAGCGACTCCTCGATGCTGCCGACGACGGGGAGCGCGTAGTTCTCCGAGAGCCACACGCCGGCGAGCTGGATCGCCTCGAGCGGCTGCGAGAGCTGGCCCAGCACGCCGCCCACGTCGTTCGTCGCCAGCGCCGACCTGGACACGCGCAGGAACGTCAGCGCGGAGGTCAGCGTCGGGAGCGCGGCCAGGAGCGCGGCGCCGGCGCCGGCCAGCGCCACGAGCGGGAGCCGCGCCCGCACCGCGCTCCCGCGCTGCAGCAGCGCGAGCCCGATCAGCGCGACGGCCATGACGGCGAGGTACGGCCCGGCGGCGGTGGAGAACGCGGTGATCATCGCCGCCGCCGCGACGCCGAGCGCGACCGCGGCCCCGACGGGCGTCTCCGAGCGCAGCAGCTCGAGCCCCAGCAGCGTCACCGTGGCCAGGCACGTGAACGCGGCGACCTCCTTGATCGAGCCCTGCAGGGCGTAGTGGTAGATCAGGCTCGCCGACAGGGCGCCCGCGCCGGCCACCGCGGAGCGCCACGGTCCGAGCCCGCTGAGCCGCGCCACGCCGGTCAGGGCGACGGCGGCGGTGGCCGCGAGCAGCGCCAGGTAGCTCTGGTAGACGACGTCGACGCTCGTCCCCAGCGACGTGGCGAACGTCGCGACCTCCGCGTGCGTCCCGAGCGGGTAGCCCGACTCGACGTACGCCTCGATGCTCGCGCCGCGCGTCGACTCGAGGCCCTCGATGACGCCCGTGCCGTGGTGCTGGAGCGCGTCGGCGAGGATGAACTGCACCGACGTGTCGTTGAGGAAGTTGTAGCCGTACCAGGTCCAGTGGCCGCTGAGCAGGCTCGGGGCGAGGTAGAGCAGCGCGACGAGCGTCCCCGCCACGGCGGCGGGGCCCGGCCGCAGCCGCTCGCGCAGCTCGCCGCGCGCGAGCACGCCGCCCGCGATGGTGGCCGCCGCGAGCACGATCGCGGCCAGCCGGCCGTGGCCGCCCAGCGCGTAGACGCCCAGCAGCGCGCACATGCTCGCGCAGGTGCCGAGCGGCAGGAGCGCCGCCTCGCTCAGCCGCAGCCGGAGCAGGCGCTCGACGAGCAGGCCGACGCCGAGCGCGGTGACGCAGAACACGAGCGGGAGGCCGACCCACGCAGCCGCGTTCTCACCTACCGACGTCGCGAACACGCCTGGAGGTGGCAGCTCAGCCGCGCCGGCGCAGGCCGAGGATGCTCAGGAGGAACGAGGTGAAGAAGATCTGGATGCCGACGATGACGAGCGCCGCGCTCAGCACCGCGAGGCGCTCCTCCGAGAGCTGGCCGAAGCCGCGGTCGATCCACTGCACGACGATGGTCAGGCCGATCGCCGCGCCCGCGAGCAGCGTGCCCCCGCCCAGCAGCAGCCCGTGCTCGAGCCGGAAGCGCGCGCGCATGCGATCGAACCAGGGGTCCTTCTCGTTCATGAAGTACGTGCCGTAGGCGTGCGCGCAGAGGCCGAGCGCGACGACCTGCGTGCCGACGATCATCAGCAGGGCGCCGCCGACCATCGTGTGCAGCTGCCACTCGCGCCCGAACACGTCGAGCTGCAGGACCGAGATGGCCGACACGAGCACGCCGAGCACGAGCAGGATCGCGCCCGGCAGCATGAACAGGTGCGTCGGGCTGTGGACGAGCAGGAAGCGCAGGTGGCGCCAGCCGTCGCGGAAGCTCGACAGCTTGCTCTCGCCGCCGCGCGGGTGGTACTCGATCGGGAACTCGCGGATGTCCAGGCCCTCCTTCGAGGCCCGGATCACCATCTCGGAGGCGAACTCCATGCCGGTCGTGCGGAGATCGAGCTGCGGGAGCACGTCGCGCCGCAGCGCCCGCATGCCGCAGTGGGCGTCGCTGACGCCCGTGCGGAAGAAGACGTTGAGGATCCCGGTCAGGATCGGGTTGCCGACGTAGCGGTGCAGCCACGGCATCGCGCCCGGATGGATGTTGTCCATGCGGTCGCCCATGACGAGCTGCGCGCCCTCGTCGAGCTGCTCGACGAAGCGCGGGATCTCGTGGAAGTCGTACGTGAGGTCCGCGTCGCCCATGACGATGTAGCGGCCGCGGGCGGCGGCGAAGCCGGCGAGATACGCGCTGCCGTAGCCGCGCCGGGGCTCGTTGACCACGCGCGCGCCGGCCGCGGTCGCGATCTCGGCCGAGCGGTCCTCGGACGCGTTGTCCGCGACCACGACCTCGCCGGGGATGCCCGACGAGGTCAGGGCGTCGAGCGCCGAGCGCACGCAGCGCTCGATGTTCTCCTCCTCGTTGAGGCAGGGGATGACGACCGAGACGAGCGGCTCGCTCGCGGAAACGGACGCGTCCGCCATCGGCGGGGGTGTCGGCTGCAGGGTGCTCACGGACGGGGTGGTCGGCGCGCTCGGCACCGAAAGGCAGCAACGCAGCCACCACGTGAAGGTTGCGCTCCTGCCGCGCTCTAGGGTAGCCGAGCGCGATGCGGATCTGCCTCGTCTACGACTGCCTGTTCCCCTACACGGTGGGCGGCGCCGAGCGCTGGTACCGCAATCTCGCGCAGCGCCTCGCCGCCGACGGGCACGAGGTGACGTACCTGACGCTGCGCCAGTGGCCGCGCGGCGAGCGCGGCGAGGTGCCGGGCGTGCGCGTGGTCGTCGCGGGGCCGCGGCTGGCGCTCTACGGCGACGCCGGGCAGCGCAGGATCCTGCCCCCGCTCGTGTTCGGCGCCGGGGTGCTCGCGCACCTGCTGCGCCACGGCCGCCGCTACGACGTCGTGCACACCTGCTCGTTCCCCTACTTCTCGCTGCTCGCCGCCGCGCTCGCCCGGCCCGCCCACCGGTTCCGCCTCGTCGTGGACTGGTTCGAGCTGTGGAGCGCCGCCTACTGGCGCGACTACCTCGGGGGCGCAGCGGGCCGGATCGGCCAGGCCGTGCAGGCGCTCTGCCTCCGCGTCCGCCAGGACGCCTTCTGCTACGCGCAGCTGACCGCCGGGCGCGTCCGCGCCGCCGGCCTGCGCGGCGACGTGCAGGTGCTCCGGGGGCTCTACGCCGGCCCGCTCAGCGCGCCCGCGCCGCTGCCCGCCGAGCCGCTGGTCGTCTTCGCCGGGCGCATGATCCCCGAGAAGCGCGCTCCGGCGGTCGTGCCGGCGATCGCCCTGGCCCGGGAGCGGCTGCCCGAGCTGCGCGGGCGGATCTACGGCGACGGCCCCGACCGCGGCGCGGTGCTGGCCGCGATCGCGGCGGCCGGGCTCGAGGGCGTCGTCGACGCACCGGGCTTCGCGCCCGGCGAGGCCGTCGAGGAGGACCTCGCGCGGGCGCTGTGCCTCGTGCTCCCCTCCCGGCGCGAGGGCTACGGGCTCGTCGTGGTCGAGTCGGCCGCGGCGGGCACGCCGGTCGTGCTCGTCCGCGACCCCGACAACGCCGCCACCGAGCTGGTCGAGGAGGGCGTGAACGGCTTCGTCGCCGAGAGCGCGGAGCCCGCGGCGCTGGCCGACGCGATCCTGCGCGTGCACGAGGCCGGGGGCGAGCTGCGCGCCTCGACGGCGGCGTGGTTCGAGCGCCACGCGGCGGCGCTGTCGATCGACGCCTCGCTCGACGCCGTCGCCGCCCGCTACCGGGCCGAGAGCGCCCGCTCGTAGGCGGCCAGCGTGAGCTCCGCCGACCGCGCCCAGGTGAAGCGCGCCGCCTGCGCGCGCCCGGCGGCGCGGAGCCGGTCGGCCTCGGCACGGTCGCCGAGCAGCCGCTCGATCGCCGCCGCGATCGCGCCGGGATCGTCCGGGTCGAACAGCAGCGCGGCATCGCCGGCCACCTCGGGGAGCGACGCGCGGTCCGAGCACGCGACCGGCACGCCCCGCGCCATCGCCTCGAGCACCGGCAGGCCGAACCCCTCGTAGAAGGACGGGAACACGAACGCGGCGGACAGCGCGAAGAGCCCTTCGACGTCGGCGGCGGAGGTCCAGCCGAGGAAGCGCACGTCGTCCGCGAGCCCGAGCGCGGCCGAGTGCGCCCGCAGCTCGGCCTCGTGCGGCGTGGGGTAGCCGGGGAGCACGAGCACCGGCCGGCGCTCGGGGGCGATCCGCCCCAGCGCGTCGAGCAGCCCGCGGAGGTTCTTGTGCGGCCGCTTGGCCGACAGGGAGAGGACGACCGGGCGGGCGCCGAGGCCCAGCGCCGCCCGCAGGTCGGCGGCGGGCGTCGGCGCCTCGACGGCCGGGCGGCCCAGGCCGAGCGGGACGACGTCCACCCGCTCCGGCGGCACCCGCAGCCGCGCGACGAGGTCGTCGCGGGTCGACGCGGAGTCGGCGATCACGCGGTGGGCCGTGCGCGCGGCGAGCGGGACGAGCACGCGCATCCCGAGGCCGCGCAGGCCGAAGTGCGCGCCGGGCACCATGAGGTAGTTGAGGTCGTGGATCGTGGTGACGCGGGCGAAGCGCCCGCGCGCCGGGGCGGTGGAGCCGAGCGAGTGGACGAGATCGATCCCGGCGCGCCGCGCCAGGCCCGGCAGCAGCTGCTGCTCGCCGCGCACCCACTCGGCGCGGCTCGTCGCCGCGACGGGCACGACGACCGACTCGACGCCGAGGTCCTCGCCGGCCGCCTCGCGGTTCACGAGCGCCGTGAAGCGCAGGCCGGGCGCGGCGTCGCGCAGCGCCGGGATCAGCGCCCGGGCGGCGACCTCCATCCCGCCCGTCTCGCCGGGGACCATGAACACGAGGTTGAGGCCGACGTGGCTCACGCCGCGGACCGCAGCACGGACTCGAGCCGGTCGCCCAGGCCGCGCCAGTCGTACTCGCGCACGGCCAGCTCGCGCGCGTCGGCGGCCATCCGCGCCCGCAGGCCGGGATCGCCGAGCAGGCGCAGCGCCGCGTCCGCGAACGCCTCGGGCTCGTCGGCGACGAGCAGGTGGCGGCCCGGCTCGAGATGGGCGAGGCCCTCCGACCCGAGCGAGGTGGAGACGAGCGCCCGGCCCGCCGACATCGCCTCGACGATCTTCACGCGGATGCCCGCGCCGGTGAGGATCGGGACGACGACGGCGTGGGCGGCGGCGAAGAAGGGCGCCATCGACGGCACGAAGCCGTGCACGGCGATGCCGTCGCGCCCGTCGAGCGCCTGCACGGCCGCGGGCGGGTCCTTGCCGACGACGTCCAGGCGCGCGTCGGGCAGCGCGCGCCGCACCCGCGGCCAGACCTCGTCGGCGAACCAGCGGATCCCCTGGTGGTTCGGCGGGTAGCTCATCGTCCCCGTGAACAGGAGCCGCGGCGGCGGCGGCGGGATCTCGGGCGCCGGCTGCAGCGCGTCGGTGTCCACCCCGGTCGGGATCAGCTCGACGCGCGTGGTGCCGAGCGCGCGCACCTCCTCGGCCTCGAGCGTCGACACCGCCACCGCGGTGTGGAAGCGCGGCAGCACGCGCAGCACGTGGCGCCGGTAGCGGGCCGCCTCGGCGCGCAGCGCCAGCGCGTGCGCGCCCTGGGCGCGCCGGGCGCGCGAGAGGTACCAGTGCCAGGTCAGGTTGTGCAGCGTCAGGACCGCGGGCAGCTCGCGCGGCAGGTCGCACGCCCAGGCCGCCGCCATGTCGTGGCCGACGACGACGACGTCGGGCCGCCACTCGCGCACCGCGCGCTCGGCGAGCGGCCGCAGCCGCGTCCAGAACACGCGCATCTCCAGCGCGCGCACCGGCCGGGTCACCGCCGCGCCGAGCACGGCCGGCTCCGCCGCGAGCGCGCGGGCGACCTCCTCGCGCGGGGCCGGCGGGCGCCGCACGACCCAGTTCTCCACGCCGACGGAGCGCAGCGAGTCGGCCAGCGCGACCTCGTGCGGCAGCGCCGGCGACAGGTTGAGCACGGGGTGCCCGAGGTCGGCGAGGCGCTTGCAGAGGAAGAACTCGCGCGTGCGCCCGCCGCCGCCGCCCGGGTCGTACGGGAGCTCCGGGGTGAGATGGAGGATGCGCACGCGTCAGCCGGCCCTGCGGATCAGCGCCGACCCCCACATGTCCCCGATCTCGACGAGCTGCTCGGGCTTGTCGGCGAGGAACGCGTCGAACGCGCGCTTGCACGCCCAGTCGGACTCCGGGTTGTTGTAGTCGTGCAGCACGAGGTAGCCGCCGGGCGGGATGCGCGGGTAGAAGAACGCGAGCGACGCCATCGTCGGGTCGTAGAGGTCGAGGTCGGCGAGCACGAACGCGAACTGCTCGTCCTCGAGCCCGGCGAGCGTGTCGGGGACGTAGCCCGGCCGCAGGACGACGTTCGGCGAGGCGCCGACGCGCGCGCGGACCGCGGCCTCGCTCGTGTCGCGGAAGCGGCGGTCGTCCGCGCCGGCGGGCAGGTCGGCGTCGGGGAAGCCGGCGAACGTGTCGAAGAGGTAGAGCGTGCGCTCCGTGGCGAGCGAGTGCAGGAACGCGCTGGTCACGCCGCGCCAGACGCCGAGCTCGGCGAACGCCCCGGGGATCCCCTCGTCGAGCACGCGCTGCACGGCCAGCCCGAGCGTCGCGTAGCGGAAGTAGTCCTGCAGCGGCGCGATCGACTCGTGGATGGCGCGCGGGAACGTCGGGAACTGCATCTCGCGGTGCCGGACCAGCGGGCGCAGCGCGCGCCCGCGCACGGCGGGGAACGTCTCGGCGCGGAGGCGGTCGAGCGGGCTCGGCATGGGCGTACATCCAAGCAGCGCGGCTAGGATCGAGGCGTGCCCGCCGCCAGCGTGATCCGCGAGCGGCTCCGCCGCGCGGCCCAGGCCGCGGGCGTGGAGCCGCAGGCCGCCGCCGTCTATCGCCTGTTCGACCGGACGGCGGCGCGCGACCACCGCGACAACGAGCATCTCACCGCGGTGCTCGCCGCCGTCCTGGCGCCCGACGCCAACTGCGTCGACATCGGCGCGCACAGCGGCGGCGTGCTGCGCGACATGGTGCGCTGCGCGCCGCAGGGCCGCCACGTCGCCTTCGAGCCGCTGCCCGAGCTCGCCGCCGCCCTCGCGCGCGAGTTCCCCGCCGTCGACGTGCGCAACGCCGCCGCCTCCGACGCCGCCGGCGAGCAGGAGTTCACGTTCCTCGTCTCGGACCCGATGCGCAGCAGCCTGGTCGCCGCCGGCAGCGCCGCGCCGCCGCCCGGCGACGCCCGCCGGCTCCGCGTGCGCACGGAGCGGCTCGACGACGTGCTGCCCGCCGACTACGTGCCGACGCTCGTCAAGGTGGACGTGGAGGGCGCCGAGGAGGCGGCCTTCCGGGGCGCGCTCGAGACGCTCCGCCGCCACAAGCCGATCGTCGTGTTCGAGCACGGCCTGGGCGGCGCGGACCGGTACGGGTCCGGCCCGGCCGAGATCTGGGCGCTGATCGCCGAGGACGTCGGCCTGCGGATCTACGACCTCGACGGCACGGGCCCGTACTCGCGGCAGGCGTTCATCGACGTCTTCGACCGGCCGATCTGGAACTTCCTCGCCCGGCCCTGATGCTGATCCGCGCCAAGGCCCCGCTCAGGATCTCGTTCGCCGGCGGCGGCACGGACGTGGCGCCGTTCCCCGAGCGCGAGGGCGGGCTCGTCCTCAATGCCACGATCAACCGCTACGCGTACGGCACGCTGCGCCCGCGCGACGACGCGAACCTGCAGATCCAGTCGCTGGACTACGGCCTCACGGCGGAGTACGCCGCGCACGAGCCGCTCGTCCTGGACGGCAAGCTCGACCTCGCGAAGGCGGCGATCCGCCGGTTCGCCGGCACGGAGGAGCGCGGCTTCGACCTGCTCCTGCACTCCAACGCCCCGCCCGGATCGGGCCTGGGCGCGTCGTCGGCGATGATGGTCGCGCTGATCGGCGTGCTGAAGGAGTTCCGCACGCTGCCGCTGACCGACTACGAGCTGGCCGAGCTCGCGCACACGGTGGAGCGCGACGAGCTCGGGATCAGCGGCGGCCGCCAGGACCAGTACGCCGCCGCCTTCGGCGGCTTCAACTTCATCGAGCTCTACGGCGACCACGTCGTCGTCAACCCGCTCCGCGTCGCGCCCGACGTGATGCTCGAGCTCGAGCACAACCTCCTGCTGTGTTACACGGGGATGACCCGCCAGAGCGATCACATCATCGCCGACCAGACGGAGCGCTACGAGCGCAGCGACGCGGACGCGGTCGCGGGCCTGCGGGCGCAGAAGGAGCTGGCGGTCGAGATGAAGAACGCGCTGCTCCAGCACCGGCTGCGCGACTTCGGCGAGCTGCTGCACACCGCGTGGGAGGCGAAGAAGCGCATGTCCTCGCGGATCACCAACGACCGCATCGAGGAGCTCTACGCGGCGGCGCGCGCCGCCGGCGCGCTGGGCGGCAAGGTGACGGGCGCGGGGGGCGGCGGCTACGTGCTCCTGTACTGCCGCTACGACCGCAAGCACCACGTCGCGGCGCGCATGATCGAGCTGGGCGCGACGGTCGACGAGTTCGCGTTCGAGCCGTACGGCCTGCGCACGTGGAGGGTCGATGACGACTGAGCTCGCGGCGGCGCGGATCCGCGAGAGCGCCGCCACGATCGCCGCGCTCGGCGAGCCGGAGACGCTGGCCGCGATCGCGCGCGCGGCCGAGCTCATCGCGGCGGCGCTGCGCGACGGGCGCAAGGTGCTCGCGTTCGGCAACGGGGGCAGCGCGGCGGACGCCACGCACCTCGCCGCCGAGCTCGTCGGCCGCTTCCTCGCCGAGCGGCGCGCGCTGCCCGCGCTGTCGCTCTCGGACAACGCCTCCGCGGTGACGGCGATCGCCAACGACTTCGGCTACGCGCGCGTCTTCGCCCGCCAGGTCGAGGCGCACGGCGCGCCGGGCGACGTCGCGATCGGGATCTCGACGAGCGGCCGCTCGCCGAACGTGCTCGACGGCCTCGCCGCCGCGCGCGCCGCCGGCCTGGCGACGCTCGGGCTGTGCGGCGCCGACCCGGGACCGCTGGCCGCGGCGTGCGACGTCGTCATCGCCGTCCCGTCCGCCGACACGCCGCGCATCCAGGAGGCGCACGCGCTCGTGGGACACATCCTGTGCGAGCTGGCCGAGCGCGGGCTCTGAGCGCGGTCTTCCTCGACCGCGACGGCGTCGTGAACCGCAAGGCGCCCGAGGGCGCCTACGTCGGCTCGTGGGACGCCTTCGCGTTCCTGCCGGGGGCGCTCGAGGGGCTGCGTGTCCTCGCCGGGCTCGAGGTGCCCGTCGTCGTGGCCACGAACCAGCGCGGCGTGGCGCTCGGCCGCTACACGGAGGCCGACGTGGCCGACGTGCACGCGCGGATGCGCGCCGCGGTCGCCGACGCCGGCGGGCGGATCGACGCCGTCTACCACTGCCCGCACGAGCGCGGGACGTGCGACTGCCGCAAGCCGGGCACCGGCATGTTCGAG
Organism: uncultured Solirubrobacteraceae bacterium; assembly: GCA_963827335.1. GTDB lineage: Bacteria > Actinomycetota > Thermoleophilia > Solirubrobacterales > Solirubrobacteraceae > DASQMT01. The sequence continues at coordinate 258,645 of CAWHAP010000007.1, read as the reverse complement.
CAGGCGGCGCGCGAGCTGGGGATCGACCTGGCCGCCAGCGTCGTGATCGGCGACCGCGCGAGCGACATGGAGGCGGCCGCCCGCATCGGCGCGCTGCGGATCCACGTCCACGGCGACGACGCGCCGCTCCCCGGCGTCGATCACGCCGTGCCGGACCTCGCCGCGGCGGCCGCATTGCTGGCCGGCGGCGCCCCGGAGCGCTGCTAACTTGCGCGCCATGGCGAGCCGGCTGCTCTCGCGCCTGCGGTACGTCGCCGGCCTCCTCGTGCTCGCCCGCTGGCCCTGGCCCGCCTGGCGCCTGACGGGGGGCGGCACGCTCCCGATCGGCGGCGAGCGGTTCCGGTTCCGCGACCTCGCCGAGCTGCGGCACGTCTGGTGGGCGCACCAGGTCCGCCGCGGCCGCTGGGAGCCCGCGGTCGTCCGCGAGCTGTCGCGCGCGCTCCGGCCGGGGGACGTGTTCTTCGATCTCGGCGCGTACGTCGGCCCGTTCACGCTGCTGGCCTCCCGGCTCGTCGGCCCGAGCGGCCGCGTCGTCGCCTTCGAGCCCGACCCCCGGACGCGCGACGTGCTCGAGCGCAACCTCGCCGCGAACGCCGTGACGAACGTGACCGTCGTGCCGTGCGCCGTGGGCGACCATGCGGGCACCGTGCGCTTCCTCGCCAGCGGCGACTCGGCCGGCCGGGTCGGCGACACCGGCGACGTCGAGGTCCCGCAGGTCACGCTCGACGGCTGGTGCGCGGAGCACGGCCTGCAGCCCACGGTGATGAAGGTGGACATCGAGGGGGGCGAGGCCGGCGCCCTCGACGGCAGCGCCGCGGTGCGCGGCGTGCGCGCGCTGGTCCTCGAGGTGCACGAGCCGCCGCTGCGGGCGCAGTCGGTCGACCCCGCCGGGTTCCTGGCCCGGCTCGGGCCGTACGACCTGCTCGAGTCGCCCGACGACGGCAACTACGCCGTCCTCGTCAGGCCGCAAGCCGCGGCATGACGGCGGGCGCGCCCGGCGCCGTCCCCGACGCCGACGTCGGCTCACGCGTCGTCCAGGGCGGCTTCCAGCGGTCCGCGGGCTTCGTCGCCACGAACCTCCTGTCGGTCGCGGGCGCGGTGCTCCTGCTGCGCTACCTCGGCCTGGACGACTTCGGGCGCTTCGGCGTCGTGATGGCGCTCGTCAACGTGGTCTACGGGATCAGCGACGCCGGCCTATCGCTCACCGGCTCGCGCGAGCTGGCGATCCTGCCGAACGACGCGGCGCGCCGGACGATGCTGTCGCATCTGCTCGCCATGCGCATCGCCCTGACGGGGGTGGGCGTGGCGGTCGCCGTCGGCTTCGCGACGCTCGCCGGCTACGACTCCGAGCTCGTCGAGGGCACGGCCGTGGCCGGCGTCGGGATCTTCCTCGCGAGCGTGCAGGCGGCCATGCTCCTGCCGCTCAACGTGGAGCTGCGCAACAGCCGCATCGCGATCAACGAGGTGCTGCGCCAGGCCGTGCTCGTCGCCGCCTTCGCGGTGCTGGCCGTGGCGGGCGCCGGGCTCGTCGCGTTCTTCGCCGCCCAGGTGTTCGCCGGCGTCGTGCTGCTGCTCGCCACGCTCGTGCTGCTCGAGCGCCGCCACTTCGCGCGCCCGCGCTGGAGCAGCCGGCAGATGCGCGCCCTGCTCGCCGTCGCGCTGCCGATCGCGATCGCCAACGTGCTCGGGATCATGTACCTCCGGATCCTCGTGATCCTGATGTCGCTGCTCTCCGACAGCGAGGCCGAGGTCGGCAACTACGTGACCTCGACGCGCGTCGTCGAGCTCGTGGCCGGGCTGCCGTTCCTGCTGGTCTCCGTCGTCCTGCCCGTGCAGGCCGTCGCCGCGCTGAACGACCCCGAGCGCGTGCGCTACATCACGGCGCGGATGACCGAGACGATGGCCGTGGGCGGGATCCTCATCGCGCTGTTCGTCTCGCTCGCCGCCGATCCGATCATCCGCATCCTCGGCGGCGCCGAGTACGCGGGGGCGGTGCCCGTCCTCCAGATCCAGTGCCTGGCGATCGTGACGATCTTCCTCGCGGCGGCGTGGAACCCGGCGATCGTCGCGCTCGGGCACGCCAAGGCGCTCGTGGCCACGACGGGCACCGGCGTCGTCGTCGTGCTCGTCGCGGGGTTCGTGCTGATCCCGCGGCACGAGGCGCAGGGCGCGGCGGTCGCGGCCGCGCTCGCCGACCTGGCGCTGTGCGCGGCGACGTACGTGGCCCTCCGGCGGGCGAGCCCGGACACGCAGCTGGCGGGCGGGCGGCTGGGACGGATCGCCGCCGCCGCGGTGCCGGCGATCGCCGTCGGCCTCGTGCCGGGCGTGCCCGACGCGGTGAGCGCGGTCGTCGCCTCCGCGGTCTTCGTCGGCGCGGCGCTCGCGTTCAAGGCGGTCCCCGGCGAGCTGCTCGACGGAGCCCGTGCGCTGCTTCAGCGCCGCTCGGCGACGTCGCGCTCGAGCGACTCGTAGCGGCGCCGGATCGCGTCGCCCTGCTGCAGCTCCCACAGCATGACCTGGGCGCAGAAGCGCGCGAACGGCTGGAAGATCGCCTCGATGATCCCCGGCATCCCGTCGCGCCAGCCCGTGCGGCGCACCATCCGCCGGCCGAACTCGAGCGCGAGCGCGCGGACGAAGCTCAGCGGCGTCACGCGCGGGGCGCCCTGCTCGTAGAGGTCGCGCGCCTCCAGCCGCCCGTAGTGGATCGCCTTGCGCAGGTTCTCCTCGATCGAGCGGTGCGAGAAGTGCCAGCGCTCCCCCTGCAGCTCGGCGATCCGGTCCAGCGGCACGGCGGTGTCCTCGTGCACGCGGCCCGCGTAGCGCGCGTGGTCGCGGCGCACGAGCCGGGCCTGGTTCATCCCCGCCCAGCCGCCGTGCTCCATCCGGCGGCCCCAGAAGAAGTTGATCGTCGGGAAGCGGTACGCGAGCGCGTCGCCGCCGCGGTCGAGCGCCGCGCGGATCTCGCGCGCGAGGGCCGGGGTGATCCGCTCGTCGGCGTCGACGTGCAGGATCCAGTCGCCGGTCGCCTCCGCGATGCCCGCGTTGCGGGACGTCGCGAAGTCCGCGAACGGGAGCACCAGCACGTGCTCGGTGTGGCGGCGCGCGATCTCGGCGGTGGCGTCGGTCGTGCGGTCGTCGACCACGACGACGATCTCGTCGCAGAACCCGAGCGTGCGCAGCGCGCCCTCCAGCATCTCGGCCTCGTCGCGCACGGCGAGCACGGCGGACAGCGTCACCGGACTCATTCTGCCTCGCTCCGCCCTCGGCCGGGGGCCTCGGCTCCGCTCGTCACCGCTTCGCTCGCACCCGGTCGCGGGCGCGGACCCAGGCGATCGCGCGCCGCTCGAGGCCGCCGAGGCCGGCCGCCCGCAGCAGGGCCAGGCCCGGGAACCGCAGCACGACGGCGACGCCGGAGAGGGCGCCGGCGGCGAGGCGGGCCGGGCGGGCGACGTGCGCGTAGGAGGGGTCGCGCCAGCCGACGTCGCGGGCCACCGTCCAGGCCACGAGCAGGTGGTGGTGGCGCGCCCGGAAGCCACGCAGGCCGAACGAGCGCGCGAGCCGCACCTGGTCGCCGCCGAGCCCGGACAGGGAGCGGTGCACGTGCACGTCGGGCAGCGTCCGGACCTCGCCGCGCGCGGCCATCGCCGCGACGAGCAGCCAGTCGCCGCCGACGGCCTCGCGGAACGGCGTGGCCAGCAGGTCCTCCCGGCGTGCCACGCCGAACAGCGGCCCGTTCATGTTCACGCGCCAGAAGTAGCGGACGACGCGGACGGCCGGCCGCGCCGACGTGAGGTCGATCGGCCGCTCGTCGACGACGTGGGCGCCGTCGCGGTGATAGCGCGCGAGGCCGGCGACGAGGACGCGGCCGGGGCGGTCCCGCAGCGCCTCGAGGCAGCGCCGGGCGTAGGCCGGGTCGAGCCAGTCGTCGTCGGAGAGCCACATGAAGAACTCGCCGCGCGCCGCCTGCACGACCCACCGGTAGTTGCCGGCGTGCCCGAGGTTGCGCGGCCGGCGCGTGAAGCGGACGCGCGGGTCCTCGCGCGCGAGCCGCTCCCCGGTGCGCGCCACCTCCGGGTCCGGGCTCGCGTCGTCGGAGACGACCACCTCGAGGTCGCCGACGTCCTGGGCCAGCGCCGACCGCACCGCGCGCTCGAGCTCCGCGGGCCGGTCGTATGCGGGGATCCCGACGCTCAGCAGCGGCGTCATCCGCGCGGCGCCGCCGCCGCGGGCCGGCGGGCCTCGGCGATCAGCGAGTAGTGCGGCACGAGCTCCCGCCAGCCCTCGTCGTGACGGTCGCGCACCTCGTCCGTGAGGTCGCGGACGTCGGTCATGCCCGCCGCCTCGAGCGCCCACCGCAGCAGCGGCTCGTCCAGGATCAGCTGATGGTCGGACCGGAGCGCGAGCCCGCGCGGGTCGCGCACGCCGGGGCCGCAGTACATGCCGAGCAGCGAGCCCATGACGGGCCACTTCTTCTCGACCGGCAGCGAGACGAAGGCCTCGAACAGCGCCGGCCCGTTGGGCACGTGCACCTGCACGCGCCCGCCCGGCTGGAGCACCCGCCGCCACTCGGCCAGCGTCTCGACGAGGCGCGCGGGCTCGACGTGCTCGAGCGCGTGGACCGCGACGATCTCGCTCGCCCAGGCGTCGGGCAGCGGCAGGGCCCACGCCGGCGCCTTCCATTCCAGGTGGTGCGCGCCCGGGTCGATGTCGACGTGCAGGTAGCCGGCCTGGGCGTGCGGGCCGCCGCCGATCTCGATCTTGCGGCTGCCGATCGCCGTCTCGTCGTCGAGCCCGAGGCCCGTGCGGAGCGCCATCGGCAGCCGGCCGATCACCCCGCGGCCGCGGCCCTCGAGGTAGTAGGCGCGCCGGACGCCGACCGTCGCGCGCTGCGCGGCGCGGTACGCCAGGCGGGCGGCGCGGAAGGCCCGGGGACGCGCCAGCACGGACCGCAGCCGCGACGGGATGGCGGGGTCGGACACGGGCGGCAGTCTAGAGGCGGCCCGGGGCGCCGATCGGCCCGTGTGCCACCCTGTGCGCCACCGGCGGAGGCCAATCGCGCAACTTTGCGCTGCCCCGCGCGGTTGATTGCGCTGAGCATGCCGCCCGTGCAGATGAAAGCCAACGTCGAGTCGGGCCCGCAGGGGCGCGAGTACGACGCGATCGCCGGGCGCGTCGCCGCCGACCGGCCGCAGCACGTCCTGGACTGGGGCGCCGGCCACGGGCAGATGACCGCCCGGCTGATGGACCACGGCATCCGCGTGACGGCCTACGACTACGAGCCCGACGCCCCCGCGGGACGGCGCCCTCTCAACCACGCGGACGCCGAGGTCGACCACAGCCCCGACCCGGTCGCGCTGCCCTACGGCGACGGCACGTTCGACGCGGTGCTCTCGTGCGGCGTGCTCGAGCACGTCGCCGATCCGGACGCCTCGCTCGACGAGATCCACCGGGTGCTCGCGCCCGGCGGCCGTCTGTACGTCTACAAGCTGCCCAACCGGCGCTCCTACCTCGAGTGGCTGGCGCGCCGGCTCGGGCTGTACTACCACGGCAAGCTCCCGCTCGACCGGGTCTACACGGAGGACTCCGCCCGGGACATCCTGGAGCGCCACGGGTTCGCGGTCCGGGAGCTGCGTCCGGCGAACATGCTGCCCCTCACCGCGATCGGCCGGCGCCGGCGGGCCACCGAGGTGGTGTGGCGCGCGAACGTCACGCTCGCCCGCGCGCCGGGGCTGACCCGGGTCGCGACGAACGTCGAGGCGATCGCCGACCGGGTGGAGCGCCCCGCCGCGGCGGCCGGCGCGGAGCCGAGGATGAGCCATGCGGGTTGACCACGCGGCGGACGAGCGCGCCGAGGCCGCGGCGGTCGCCGCCCTCCCGCCGATCGCCAGCGAGACGCTGCTCGGCATCCCCCTCGCCCTGACGGACTACGACGGCGCGCTCGCGTGGATCGACGCCGCCGTGCGATCCGGCGCACGCGAGTACCTGTGCGTGGCCGCCGTCCACACCGTGATGGCCTGCCGGGAGGACCCGGCGCTGCGGGCCGCCGTACTGGGCGCCACGCACACGGTGCCCGACGGGCAGCCGCTCGTCTGGGCCCTCAACGCGCTCGGCCACCGGCTCGACGACCGGGTCTACGGCCCTGAGCTGATGGATCGCGCCTGCGCGGCCGCGGCCCGCTCCGGACAGCGCTTCTACCTCTACGGCGGCCGCAACCAGGGCGCGCTCGCCGAGCTCGCGCGCCGCCTCCGCCTCCGCCACCCGGGGCTGCGGATCGTCGGCGGCCACTGCCCCCCGTTCCGCCCCCTCACCGACGACGAGGAGGATGCGCTCGCGGCGGAGATCAACCGCTCGGGCGCGGACGTCGTGTGGGTCGGGATCGGCGTCCCGAAGCAGGAGAAGTGGATGGCGCGCATGCGCCACCGGCTGGACGCGCCGGTGCTCGTCGGCGTCGGCGCCGCGTTCGACTTCCACGCCGGGCTCGTCCCGCAGGCGCCGGACGCGCTGCAGCGCCTCGGGCTCGAGTGGGCGTTCCGGCTGGTGCAGGAGCCGCGCCGGCTGTGGCGGCGCTACCTGCGCTACAACCCGCGATTCGTGCTGGGCTTCCTGCGCCAGTACGTCCGCCACCGGTGGGCGCGGCGCGGGTGAAGCGCCTCGCGCCGGCGCTGGCCCTCGCGGTCATCCTGGCGTGCGCGGGGACGGCCCGCGCCGACGTGTACGACGACAACCCGGCGGCGGCGTCACGCGGGCCGGGGGACATGACCGTCCTCGTCCGCGGCGCCGGCGGGGCGATCTACGAGCGCCACCTCGCCGGCGGCGCCTGGACCCCGTGGGCGTCGCTCGGCGGCGAGACGTCGTCGGGCCCGGCCCTCGCGGCCTACGAAGGCGACCTGCACGCGTTCGTCGTCGGAGCGGACCTCGCCGTCTACGAGAACGTGCTGAAGGGGCGTGACTGGTCGGGCTGGCGGTCGCTCGGCGGCGTCGCGAGCTCGGCGCCGGCCGCCGTCGCGCGCCTGGGGACGCCGTACCTCGACCTGGCGGTCCGCGGCACCGACAACGCGATCCACCACAAGGCGTACGTCCCCGGGTCGGGCTGGACGGGGTGGGCGAACCTCGGCGGCAACCTCACGAGCGCGCCGTCGCTCAACTCGCAGGATCCCGGGGTCCTGAACGTGTGGGCCCGCGGCGCGGACGGCCAGCTGGTGCAGAAGGCCTGGGACGGGTCCGCCTGGCGCGAGTGGGCCGCGCTCGGCGGCTCGCTGCTCGGCGCGCCGGCCGCGTACAGCCGCATGCAGAACCTCGTCGACGTGTTCGTCCGCGGCGTCGACTCGGCGCTGTACCAGCGCTCGTGGACGGGCGCGACGGGCTGGCTCGACTGGGGCCGGGTCGATCCCTCGGCGATCGACTCCGCGCCGGCCGCGGTCGCCGACGAGCCGGGCCATCTCGCGATCTTCGCGCGCAAGGACGCGAACCTCGTGGCCAAGGTCTTCCAGGGCGGGGTGGGCTGGGGCCCGTGGACGGACTTCGGGCCGGTGGCGCTGCCGGCGCCCCCGCCGCCGCCCGCGGCGGACGGCCTCGCGAAGCTGTCGACGGGCGACCGCTGCACGCCGCCCGGTGGCAGGATCAAGGTCAGCCTGAAGATCCGCAAGCGCACCGGGAAGGCCCGCCCGCGCGTCCGCAAGGTCGTGTTCTTCGTCAAGCGCGGGCCGCGCCGCGCCGACCGCCGCAGGCCCTACGTCCGGCGCCTGCCGCTCCACCGCCCGGCCGGCACCACCGGGCGGGTGTACGCGCGGGCGGTCTACACCCGCAAGGGCTCGCGGCGCCTGCACCGCAAGACGGTGTCCAAGCGCTTCGTGATGTGCGGCTAGTCTCACGGTCCATGTCCTACGACGTCGCCGTGATCGGGCTGGGCCGCGTCGGCCTCCCGCTGGCCATCACCTTCGCCGACCACGGGCTGTCGGTGATCGGCGTCGACAAGGACGCCGAGCGCATCGCGACCGTCGGCGCGGGGAAGATGCCGTTCAAGGAGCCCGACACCGAGGCGCCGCTGGCCCGCGCCATCGCGTCGGGCGCGCTGCAGCTGTCCGAGCTGGCCGCGGACGCCGCGCAGGCCGACGCGATCGTGCTCACGCTCGGCACGCCGACGTTCTCGCACATCGAGATCGACATGTCGGACATCCGCACGGTGCTCGACACGCTGCTGCCGCACCTGCGCGAGGGCCAGCTGCTCGTCCTGCGCTCGACCGTCGCCCCGCACACGACGGAGTTCGTCGCGGGCTACCTCGAGAAGCAGCGCGGGTTCCGGGCCGGCGAGGACCTGTTCGTCGCGCACGTGCCCGAGCGCATCGCGGCCGACCGCTTCATGGCCGAGATCGGCACGCTGCCGTGCATCGTCGGCGGCGTCGGCGCGGCCTCCGGGGAGCGCGCCGCGGCGCTGTTCTCGGTGCTCGGCGCGCCCGTCGTGCAGACCTCGCCCGTGCAGGCCGAGCTGGCGAAGATCTGGGCGAACATCCTGCGCTACGCCACGTTCGCGCTCCCGAACCTCCTGATGATGGACTGCGAGCGCTACGGGGCGAACGTGTTCGAGGTGATCGACCTGATCAACCGCGACTACCCCCGCGGCGGCATCGCGCAGCCCGGCTTCACCGCCGGCACCTGCCTGCGCAAGGACTTCGCCTTCTCCGAGGAGCGCTCGAACGCGCCCGGCATGCTGCTCGCCGTCTCGCGCGTGCACGAGAGCGTGCCGCTGTTCCTCGTGGAGGGGATCAAGCGGCGCCTGGGCGACCTGCGCGACCGCAAGGTCGCCGTGCTCGGGCTCGCCTTCAAGGGCGACACGGACGACGAGCGCGACTCGCTCTCGCACAAGCTGATCCGCCTGCTCGAGCGCGAGCTGGCCGACGTCGCGGTGCACGACCCCGTCGTGGCGACGCCGACCGCGTCGTTCGAGGAGGTCACGCAGGGCGCCGAGGTCGTCGTCGTCGCCACGAACCACTCCGCGTACTCGCACCCCGACGCGCTCGCGGCGATCGCGCTCCACGGGGCGGGCGACTGCCTGGTCGTGGACCCGTGGAACGCGTTCGGCGCCGCCCAGGTCTTCGGCTACGTCAGCGAGATCGCGGCCCTGCGCGCGCCCGCCACGTGACCGTCGCCGTCGGCGTCGCGGGGCTCGGCTACTGGGGCCCGAACCTGGCGCGCAACCTCGCGGCGCTGCCGGGCGCCGAGCTGACCTGGCTCTGCGACGCCCGCGCGGAGGTGCGCGACCGCGTCGGCGCCGCGTTCCCCCAGGCGCGTCGCAGCGGCGACCTCGAGGACCTGCTGGCCGATCCGGGGCTCGACGCCGTCGTGCTCGCCACGCCCGTGCCCACGCATGCCGACCTCGCCGTCCGCGTGCTGGAGGCGGGCAAGCACTGCTTCGTCGAGAAGCCGCTCGCCCAGTCCGTCGCCGACGCCGAGCGCGCGGTGGCCGCGGCGCGCGCCGCCGGCCGCATCCTCATGGTCGGGCACCTGCTCCAGTACCACCCGGGCGTGACGCGCCTGAAGGCGCTCGTGGAGTCCGGCGACCTGGGCGAGATCCGCTACATCTACGGCAACCGCCTCAACCTCGGCCAGCTGCGCGCGGACGAGAACGCCCTGTGGAGCCTCGGCGCGCACGACGTGTCCGTGCTCCTGCACCTGGCCGACGAGGAGCCGCACGAGCTGTCCGCGCGCGGCGAGGCGTACATGCACCCGCCCGTCGAGGACGTCGTGTTCGCCTTCATGCGCTTCCCGTCCGGGCTGTCGGCGCACCTGCACCTGTCGTGGCTGGACCCGCACAAGGAGCGGCGCTTCACCGTCGTCGGCGCGACCCGGATGGCGACGTTCGACGACATGGCCGTCGAGGGGAAGCTGACCGTCTACGACAAGGGCTTCGACGAGAAGGTCGACTCCTACGGCGAGTACATCACCCGCTCGGGCGACCTGTGGTCGCCGATGATCCCCCCGGCCGAGCCGCTGCGGCTCGAGTGCGCGCACTTCGTCGAGTGCATCCGCGAGGGGCGCACGCCGCTGTCGGACGGCGAGAGCGGCCTGCGCGTGGTGCGCGTCCTCGAGCGCCTGCAGCAGGACCTCGACGCGACGCGGCGGGGGTAGTCTCCGCTCGCGTGATGGCGGAGAACGCTAGACCGGCGCGAGCGCCAGCCGCGCCGCCGCCACGACCTCCTCGGCCTGCTCGGCCGTGAGCACCGGGCTCAGGGGGATCGCGAGGTGGGTGCGCGCCGCCTCCTCGGTCCCGGGCAGCTCGCCCGCGGGCGCGTAGGGCGCCATCGCCGGCTGGCGGTGCACCGGGACGCGGTAGTACGCCTTCTGGCCGTGGCCGGCGGCGGCGAGCGCCGCGGCCAGCGCGTCGGCGCGCTCGCTGCGCACGACGTAGAGATGCCAGGCCGGCGCGGTGCCGTCGACGGGGCGGGGGAGCGCGACGACGTCGCCCAGGCCCGCCGCCTCGTAGTGGGCGCCCGCGGCGCGACGGCCGTCCGCCCAGCGCTCCAGGTGCGGGAGCTGGACGCGCAGCAGCGCCGCCTGCAGCTCGTCGAGGCGCGAGTTGTAGCCCACGTGCTCGTAGGTGACCTTGTCCCAGGAGCCGTGGAAGCGGAGCATGCGCACGCGGTCGGCGAGCGCGTCGTCGCTCGTGGTGATCGCCCCGCCGTCGCCGAAGCCGCCGAGGTTCTTGGAGGGGAAGAAGCTGAACGTGGCGAGCGCGCCGAGCGCGCCCGGGCGGCCCGCGGCGGTGGTCGAGCCGGCGGCCTGCGCCGCGTCCTCGACGACGGGCACGCCGAGCGCCGCGATCTCGGCCACCGGCGCGACGTTGCCGAACAGATGCACCGCGATCACGGCCTTCGTGCGCGGCGTCAGCGCCGCGCGGACCGTCTCGGGCGTGACGCAGAACGTCTCGGGGTCGACGTCGCAGAACACCGGCGTGGCGCCCGTCGGCGGGATCGCCTCCGCGCTGGCGTAGAACGTGAACGACGGGACCACGACCTCGTCGCCGGGCCCGACGCCGAGCGCGCGCAGGGCGATGGTCAGCGCGTCGGTGCCGTTGGCCACGCCGACGGCGTGCGCCGCGCCGCAGTACGCCGCGAACTCGGACTCGAAGGCCGCGACCTCGGGCCCGAGGATGTACTTGCCGCCGTCGAGCACGCGCGCGATCGCGGCGTCGAGCTCGCCGCGGAGCGGCGCGAGCGGGGTCCGGGTGTCGAACAGGGGGACGGCCATGCCCCACAGGCTACGGGCCGCGAGCTCGTATCCTGCTGCGCCGATGCACCGCGTCCTCGTCACCGGAGGGGCCGGCACGATCGGCGCCGCCGTCGTGCGCCGCCTCCTGCCCGATCCCGACTGGGAGGTCCGCGTGTCCGACCAGCGCCCCGCCCCGGGCTGGATGCGGGAGGGCTGCGAGGTCCACACGGGCGACCTGCGCGACCCCGCCGAGGCGCGCGCGGCGGTCGCCGGCTGCTCGCACGTCATCCACCTCGCGGCGATCGTCGGCGGGATCGCGAACTTCCACAAGCTCCCGTACACGCTCACCGACGTGAACAACGCGCTCTACAACGGCGTGTTCGGGGCCGCGCTCCATCACGGCGTCGAGCGCCTGACCTACGTCAGCTCGTCGATGGTCTTCGAGCGCGCGGAGGAGTTCCCGACGCCCGAGGAGTACCTCGACCGCTGCCCGTTCCCGCTGTCGGCCTACGGCTTCTCCAAGCTCACGGGCGAGATCTACTGCCGCGCCGCGCACGACGAGCACGGGCTCCCGTTCACCATCTGCCGGCCGTTCAACGCCTACGGGCCGGGCGAGCTGCCCGACGCCGAGCCCGGCATCGCCCACGCGGTGCCCGACCTGATCCGCAAGTCGTTCCCCGGCGTCGCGCCGCTCCCCATCTTCGGCAGCGGCGAGCAGACGCGGACGCTGACGCACGTCGACGACATCGCCGACGGCATCGTGACCGCGACCGGGCACCCGGCCGCGCTCAACGAGGACTTCAACATCTCCGCGAGCGACGAGCTGACCGTCGCGCAGATCGCCGCCATCTGCTGGGAGGCCGCGGGCAACGACCCGGCGGACTTCGCGCTGGAGCACCTGCCGAGCTTCAAGGTCGACGTCCAGCGCCGCTGGCCGTCCGTGGCGAAGGCCGAGCGGCTGCTCGGCTGGCGGGCGAGGATCGACGTGCGCGACGGCATCCGCGCCACCGCGGAATGGCTGCGCCGACAGGAAGGAGTGACGACGACGTGAGCGCCAAGCGCGCCCTGATCACCGGCATCACGGGCCAGGACGGCTCGTACCTGGCCGAGCTGCTGCTGGAGAAGGGCTACGAGGTGCACGGCATGGTCCGCCGCGCCTCGACGGAGAAGTTCGAGCGGATCGAGCACCTGCGCGAGCGCATCACCCTGCACCAGGGCGACCTCCTGGACCAGCGCTCGCTCGTCGACACGCTCCGCGCCGCGCGGCCCGACGAGATCTACAACCTCGCCGCGATGTCGTTCGTCGCGGTGTCCTGGATCCAGCCGACCCTGACCGCCGAGTTCACGGGCGTGGGCGTGACGCGCATGCTCGAGGCGGTGCGCGAGGTCTGCCCCGAGGCGCGCTTCTACCAGGCCAGCTCGAGCGAGATGTTCGGCAAGGTGCTGGAGACGCCGCAGACCGAGACGACGCCGTTCTACCCGCGCTCGCCCTACGGCGTGGCGAAGTGCTACGGCCACTTCATCACGGTCAACTACCGCGAGTCCTACGACATGCACCTGAGCGCGGGGATCCTCTTCAACCACGAGTCGCCCCGCCGCGGGCTCGAGTTCGTGACGCGCAAGATCACGTGGCACGCCGCGGCGATCAAGCTCGGGCAGCGCGACGAGCTGCGGCTCGGCAACCTCGACGCCAAGCGCGACTGGGGCTACGCCCGCGACTACGTCGAGGCGATGTGGTCGATGCTCCAGCTCGACGAGCCGGAGGACTTCGTGATCGCCACCGGCGAGACGAACACCGTGCGGCGCTGCGTCGAGATCGCGTTCGACCAGGCCGGGATCGAGTGGGAGCCGTACGTGAAGATCGACGACGCGTTCAAGCGGCCCGCCGAGGTCGACCTGCTCGTCGGCGATCCCGCCAAGGCGAAGGCGCGGCTCGGCTGGGAGCCGCACACGAGCTTCGAGCAGCTGATCCGCCTCATGGTCGACGCGGACCTCGAGCGGCTCTCGCGCTGACGCCATGCCAGACCCCGCCTCCTGGCAGGGCCGGCGCGTGTGGCTGACCGGCCACACGGGGTTCAAGGGCGCCTGGCTCGCGCTCTGGCTGCAGGCCCTGGGCGCCGAGGTCCACGGGTTCAGCGCGGGGCCGGTGGGCGAGCCGTCGCTGTACGAGCTCGCCGACGTCGCCGACGGCATGGCGGGCGACGTGCGCGGCGACGTCCGGTCCAAGGGCGAGGTGCGCGCCGCGGTCGCCCGCGCGCGGCCCGACGTCGTCTTCCACCTCGCCGCGCAGGCGATCGTGCGCCGCGGCCTGAGCAAGCCCGTGGAGACGTTCACGGTCAACGTCACCGGCACCGCCAAGGTGCTCGAGGCGCTCCGTGCCGAGGCGTCGCCCGCCGCCGTCGTCGTGGTGACGAGCGACAAGTGCTACCGCAACGACGGCGGCGGGCGCGCGTTCCGCGAGGACGACCCGCTCGGCGGCGACGATCCCTACTCGGCCTCCAAGGCCGCGCAGGAGCACACCGCCGCGGCGTTCCGCACGCTCGGGCTGCCGCTGGCCACCGTGCGCGCGGGCAACGCGATCGGCGGCGGGGACTGGGGGGCCGACCGCCTCGTCGCCGACTGCATGCGCGCCGCGCTGGCCGGTGCGCCCGTGACGCTGCGCGCGCCCGACGCGGTACGCCCGTGGCAGCACGTGCTGAACCCGCTCGAGGGCTACCTCACGGTCGCCGAGCGGCTGCTGGCGGGCGACGCGGACGCGGCGGGCCCGTGGAACTTCGGTCCCGACGAGGCGGATGCGCGGCCGGTGGGGTGGCTCGTCGAGCGCATCGCGGACCGCTGGCCCGGTCCGCTCGACGTGCGGGTCGACCCCGGCGCGGAGGGCGAGGCGCCGACGCTGCGGCTCGACGCGACCCGCGCCCGCGACCGGCTCGGCTGGCGTCCCCGCTGGGACCTTGACGCGGGCCTCGACGCTACGGTGTCCTGGTACGCAGCGCACCGCGACGGTGCCGACCTGCGTGCCGAGACGCTCGGCCAGATCGCGGCATTTCAACGAGGAGGATCATGAGCATCGGCATCGTCGGCCTGGGCTACGTCGGGCTCCCGCTGGCCGTCGCCTTCGCCGAGGCGGGTGAGGACGTCGTCGGCGTCGACGTCGACGGCGGGAAGATCGCCGGGCTGCGCGCCGGGCGCTCGCACATCGAGGACATCCCGCCCGAGCGGCTGACCGCCTCGTTGGACCGGATGGAGTTCACGACGCGCGCCGTCGACCTGCACGAGACCGAGGCGATCCTCGTCTGCGTCCCCACGCCGCTCAACCGCAACCGCGAGCCCGACCTCGGCCCACTGCTGGGCGCCGCCCGCGCCCTGGCGAGCGTGATGGCCAAGGGGCAGCTGATCGTGCTCGAGTCGACCACGTTCCCCGGCACCACGCGCGACCACCTCGTCCCGCTCCTGGAGGAGTCCGGCCTGGTCGCGGGCAGCGACTTCTCGCTGGCCTTCTCCCCCGAGCGCGTCGACCCGGGCCGGACGGACTGGACGCTGCGCAACACGCCCAAGGTCGTGGGCGGCCTCACGCCGGAGTGCACCGAGCGCGCGCTCGAGGTCTACGGCCGCGTGTGCGAGACGCTCGTGCCGGTCTCCACCCCCGAGGTCGCCGAGATGGCCAAGCTGCTGGAGAACATCTTCCGCTCGGTCAACATCGCGCTCGTCAACGAGCTCGCGATGCTCGCCGACCGGATGCGGATCGACATCTGGGAGGTCGTCGACGCTGCCGCCTCCAAGCCCTTCGGCTTCATGCGCTTCGAGCCCGGGCCCGGCATGGGCGGGCACTGCCTCCCCGTCGACCCGTTCTACCTGACCTGGAAGGCGCGCGAGTACGACATGGTCACCGAGTTCATCGAGCTCGCGGGCAAGGTCAACAAGCAGATGCCGTACTTCTGCCTCGAGAAGATCGAGCGCGCGCTCAACGACGCCGGCAAGCCGGTCCGCGGCTCGCGCATCATGCTGGTGGGCGTGTCCTACAAGGCGGGCGTCGGGGACCTGCGCGAGGCCCCGGCGCTGAAGATCCTCGAGCTGCTGCAGGAGCGCGGCGGCGACGTCGCCTACCACGATCCGCACGTGCCCGAGCTGACCGCGCACGGCCTGCGCCACAGCGAGCTCGACGGCGACATCGACCTCGCGATCATCGTCACGGCGCACCCGGGGGTGGATCACGGGGCGGTGGTCGAGCGCTCGCAGGCGGTGCTCGACCTCCGCGGCGTGACGCGGGCGATCGGCGACCGCAAGGTCCAGCAGCTCTAGCTGCGGACGGCGGCGAGCGTCCGCTGCAGGCCGTCCGCGAGCGGCACGGCCGGCCGCCAGCCGAGCACGTCGGCGGCCCGCGAGACGTCCAGGCAGCTGCGCGCGACCTCGCCGGTGCGGCCCGGCGCGTGCTCGGCCTGCACGCCGAGCGCGCGGACGAGCTCGGTCACGGCCGTCTCGACGCCGGTGCCGATGTTCACCGCGCCGGTCGCGCCGGAGCCGGCGGCGGCGAGGAAGCCGTCGACGACGTCGCCGACGTAGACGTAGTCGCGCGTCTGCGTCCCGTCGCCGAACACGGTGACGGTGCGGCCCTCGGCCACGGCGCCGGCGAAGATCGCGATCACGCCGGCCTCCCCGTGCGGGTCCTGGCGCGGGCCGTACACGTTGCCGAACCGCAGCGCCATCGTCGAGAGGCCGTAGAGGCGGTGATAGAGGCCCAGGTAGAGCTCGGCCGCAGCCTTGCTCGTGCCGTAGGGGGAGTAGGGCGCGAGCGACGCGTCCTCGGGCGTCGGCAGCGCGACGCCCTCGCCGTAGAGCGCGCCGCCGGTCGAGGCCAGCAGCAGCCGCCGTGCGCCGGCGAGGCGCGCGCCCTCCAGGACGCTCGCGGTCCCGGCGACGTTGCGCCGCGCGTCGAGCGCGGGATCCGCGACCGAGTGGCGCACGTCGACCTGCGCGGCGAGGTGGAACACCACCTCGGGCCGCGCCTCCGCGAGCGCCGCGGCGGTGGCCGGCGCGTCGGCGATGTCGGTCACGTGGAGCGCGACGCCGTCGGGCACGCGCTCGCGCCTGCCCGACGAGAGGTCGTCGAGGACCGCGACGTCGTCGCCGCGCGCCAGCAGCGCATCGACGAGGTGCGACCCGATGAACCCGGCCCCGCCGGTGACCAGCGCCCGCATGCGGCGACCAGTCTACGAGGGCCCGTAGACCGCCCGCAGCGCCGCGCCGACGACGGCCGGCGCCGTGCGCGCCCGCGCCTCGGCGAGCGCCGCTTCCCCGGCGGCGGCGTCGCCGTAGCGCGCGCGGATGCGCTCCGCCAGCGCGGGGACGTCGCCCGGCGGGTGCAGGCACCCGGCGGGGACGAGGTCGGCCAGCCCGCCCGCGGCCGCGGCGACCACCGGCAGCCCGTCCGCCATCGCCTCCAGCGCGGCGAGCGGGAGGATCTCGGCGTAGCGCGACGGCACGAGCGCGAGCGCGGCGCCGTCCCGCAGCGCGGCGAGCTCCTCCGGCCCGACGCGCCCGGTGAACCGCACCTCGGGCGCGCTCGCCCGCAGCGCGGCCGCCTCCGGCCCGTCGCCGGCCACGACGAGCGGCACGTCCGCCAGCCGGCACGCCGCGATCGCGTCGGCGACGCCCTTGTCGGCGGTCAGGCGCCCCGCGTAGAGCGCGTAGGTCCCGGCGCCGGCGCGCGACCGCTCCGCGAACGCGCGCTGCACCGAGGGGATCGCCCGCGCGCGGCCGCCGAGCGGCGCCCCGAGCTGCTCGAGCCGGCGCAGGGCGAAGCCGCTGGGGACGACGAACGCGTGGGCGGCGTCCGCGATCCGCCGCTGCCACAGGGCGAGCCCCGCGCCGTACGCGAGCGACTCCGCGCGCGAGCCGCCGCGGCAGTTGAGCCGGATCCCGGGGAGCGTGTCGCGCCCGTGGCAGCGCGTGCAGTCCGCCCCGCGCGTGAAGCAGGTGCCGACCGCGCACACGAGCCGGTAGTTGTGCAGGTGCAGCACGACGCGCGCGCCCGCGTCGCGGGCGGCGGCGAGCGCGCGCCAGCCGAGCGACGGATGGACGTTGTGGGCGTGCACGACGCGCGCGCCGGTGCGCCGGACGGCGGCCGCGACGTCCTCCGGCGCGAGCCCGCCGCGCAGCAGGCCGAGCGCGGCCCGGCGCGGCCCCAGCGCGGCCGAGTCGCGCTCGAGCACCTCGGCCTCCTCGTCCAGCTCGGTCCGGATCAGCCACGCGAGATCCTCCACCGCCCGCTCCTCCCCGCCGGGCACGCGATAGCGGTTGTGCAGGAGCAGGATCACGGCGAGGAGCCTAGAGCGACGCCGTAACCTGCTCGGCGCCGTGGCACCCGCCGCCTCGATCCTCTTCCCGACCCGCCGACGGCGCGACTACCTCGCGGTCGCGCTGGCGTCGGTGTCGGGCCAGGCCGCCGCGCACGGAGCGGAGATCGTCGTCGTCGAGGACGACCGCACGGACCGCGCCACGGAGCAGCTCGCGCTCGCCCACGGCGCGCGATACGTGGCGCTCGGCACGCCGCGCGGGCTCAACGTGGCCCGCAACGCGGCGGTCGCGGCGGCCGGCGGCGAGCTGCTGTGCTTCCTCGACGACGACGTCGCGGCCTGGCCGGCGTGGCTCGGCGCCCTGCTGGCGGCGGCCGACGCCCACCCCGGCCACGAGGCGTTCGGCGGGCCGATCCGCGCGCGGCTGGAGGGGACGAACCTGCACGCGTGCGGCCGCGAGCCGGCGCCGGTCACGACGCTCGACCTCGGGGACGCCGATCGCGACGCCGAGCTGGTCTGGGGCGCGAACCTCGCCGTCCGCCGCGCGGCGCTCGACCGTGTCGGGCCGTTCGACCCGGCGCTCTCGGGGCCGGGCGACGAGGAGGAGTGGGAGCGGCGGCTGCGCGCCGCGGGCGGCCGGATCCGCTACGTGGCCGCGGCGGGCGTCGACCACCGGCGCGCCGGCGCGGACGCGCGCATCCGCGGGCTCGCGCGCGCCGGCTGGCACCGCGGCCGCCAGGCGCGGCGCTTCGACCGCGCGAAGGGGACGACCCCGCCCGTCGCCGCCGAGCTGCGCACGCTCGCGGGCTGCGTGTGGCACACCGGCCGCCGCCGCTGCGGCAACGGGATCGTCATGGCCGCGACGTCCGCCGGCCGGCTGCGCGAGGCGCTCGCCGAGCGGCCGTCTCGGCGCCGCGGTCGAGCAGGTGTCCGGCGCCGCGGTCGACAGGGTGCGCCCCGCGCCGCGCTCCAGGCGGACGCGGCGCCCGCGCGCGACGGCATCCCGCCCTACCTCTCCGGCACGTCCGGCACGCTCGGCCGCCGCGCGCTGCTCGCCGGGACGGTGCGCGACCGCGCCGCAGACGTCGTGGGGCGCGGGCAGGCCCGCGCGGTGCGGCGCGCCGCGCGCACCGACCCGCCGGCGCGCCGGGTCCACGTCGCCGGCGTCGCGCGCCCCGAGCTCGCGCCCGTCAGCCGCGCGATCGCCGCCGAGCTCGGCCGCTCGCGCCACGACGTCGCGCTGCACCTCGAGCCGGGCGCGCCCGGACTGGGCAAGTGGGCCAACCTGCGCGCGGCGCTCGCCGCCCATCCGCCCGACGCCGCCGACTGGCTCCTGGTCGTCGACGACGACGTGATCCTGCCGGCCGGCTTCCTCGACGCGTTCCTGCTGGTGGCGGAGCGGTTCGGCCTACGGCTGGCCCAGCCCGCGCACGCGTTCGCCTCGCACGCCGCCTGGCCCGTGACCCGCCGGCGCCCCGGCGTGCTCGCGCGCCGCACGCGCTTCGTCGAGATCGGGCCCGTGACCGCGCTGCACGCCGAGACGTTCCCGCTCCTGCTGCCGTTCCCGCCGCTCGAGATGGGCTGGGGCCTCGACACCCACTGGTCCGCGGCCGCCGCCGCGGCGAGCCTGCCGCTCGGCATCGTCGACGCGACGCCCGTCCGCCACCTGCGCCCGGTCGCCGCGACCTACCCCCGCGCCGCCGCCGAGGCCGAGGCCGAGCGCTTCCTGGCCGGCCGCCCGTACGTCGACCGCGTCCAGGCCGGCGAGACGCTCGCCGCCTACCGGGAGCTGTAGGTGCGCGTCGCGGTCGTCGCCGAGTACTACCCGCGGGCCGCCGACCCGGTCCTCGGGACGTGGGCGCACCGCCAGGCGCTCGCGGCGCGCGACGCCGGCGCGGACGTCCGCGTGCTCGTGCTGCACCGGCCGGTGCCCTCGCGCGCGGCGCTGGCCGAACGCGACCCGCGGGCGCTGCTCGCGCCCCTGCGCCAGCCGCTCCACACCGAGCTGGACGGCCTGCGCGTCACCTACGTGCCGTTCGTCGCCCCGCCGCGGCCGCGCAGCTACGGCTCGTGGGGCGCATGGGCGGCGCCCACCCTGCGGCTCGCGCTGCGGCGGCTGCGGCGCAGCTTCCCGTACGAGCTCGTCCACGCGCACTACGCCGCCCCGGCGGGCGACGCCGTGCGCCGCGCCGCGCCCGGGGCGCCCGTCGTGGTCTCCGTGCACGGCGGCGACGTGCTCGCCGTGGCCGAACGCTCGCCGGCCGGCGCGGCGGCCGTCCGCGCCGGCCTCGCGCACGCGCGGCTCGTGCTCGCCAACTCCGCCGGCATCGCGGCGCGCAGCCGCGCGCTGGGCGCCGCCGAGACCCGCGTCGTGCACCTCGGCACGGACCTGCCGCCCGTCGCCAACCCCCGGGCGACCGCGCTCGTGAGCGTCGGCCATCTCGTCGCCCGCAAGCGCCACGCCGACGTGCTGCGCGCGCTGTGGCTCCTGCGCGGCTCGCACCCCGGCCTGCGCTACCACGTCGTCGGCGACGGTCCGGAGCGCCCCCGGCTCGAGCGGCTCGCGGCCGACCTCGAGCTCGACGGGCAGGTGCGCTTCCACGGCCAGCTCGCCCCGGAGAAGGCGCGCGCCGTGGCCCGCGCGGCGGGCGTCTTCGTGCTCCCGAGCGTGGACGAGGCCTTCGGCGTGGCCTACGTGGAGGCGATGGCGGGCGCCGTCCCGGCCATCGGCTGCCGCGGCGAGCCGGGACCCGAGGAGATCGCCGCGGCCGGCGGCGGGATGCGCCTCGTCCCGCCCGCCGACCCCGAGGCGCTCGCCGCGGAGCTGCGCGCGCTGCTCGACGAGCCGGCATGGCGGCGCGAGCTGGGCGCCGCGGCGCGCGCGACCGTCGAGGCCGCGTTCACCTGGGAGCGGTGCGGGCAGGCGACCGTCGCCGCCTACGAGGCGGCGCTGCGGTGAGCGACCCGCGGCCGGTCCTGTTCGTCACGAACCACGCGCCCGCCTTCCGCACGGGCGCCTTCGCCGCGCTGCACGCGGCCGAGGACGTCGTCTTCGCGCTCGTCGGCGGCGAGCTGCGCCACGGCGGCGGCCTCGCCGCCGGGCCGGCTCCGTTCCCCGTGCTGCGGCCGCCCCAGCGCGCGGTGGGCCGGCTCGCGGCCTCCGGGCGCTTCCGCGCCGTCGTCGCCGGGCTGTCCGGCCGGGTCGCGCTGCCGGCCGCCTACCTCGGCGCCCGCGCCGCGCACGTCCCGTTCGTGCTGTGGGCGACGATCTGGCGGCACCCGCGGACCGCCGCGCACGCGCTCTCCTACCTGCCCCTGCGGGAGCTCTACCGGCGCGCCGACGCGATCGCCACCTATGGGCCCCACGTCTCGGCCTACGTGCGGTCCCAGGGCGCGCGCGGACCGGTGCTCGAGGCGCCGCAGAGCGTCGACGACGCGTTCTGGGCGGCGCCGGCCGCGCCGCGGCGGCACGCGCCGTTCCAGGCCGCGTTCGCCGGGCGGCTGCAGGAGGAGAAGGGCGTCGCCGTGCTGCTGCGCGCGTGGGAGGCCGCCGGCCTCGGCGCGGACGCGGCGCTGCTGCTGGCGGGCGACGGCCCGCTGCGCGCCCGCGCCGTCGCCGCCGGCGCGATCGCGCCGGGCCCGGCGGGCCCAGAGGATCTGCGCAACTTCTACGCGGGCTCCGACGTCGTGGTCGTACCGTCGGTCCCCACGCGCGACTTCCTGGAGCCGTGGGGGTTGGTGGTGAACGAGGCCTTCGACCAGGGAGTACCCGTGATCGCCACCACCGCGGTCGGGGCCGCCGCGGGCGGGCTCGTCCGCCACGAGGAGACCGGGCTCGTCGTCCCGGCCGGCGACGCGCCCGCGCTGGCCGCCGCGCTGCGGCGCCTGCGCGACGACCCCGGGCTGCGCGCGCGGCTGGGCGCCGCGGGCCGCGCGGCGGTCGCGGCCGGGCACTCGCACGCCCACTGGGCGGCCGGGATGGGGCGCGCGCTGGCGGCCGCGGGAGCGGGTCGCGGCGCGGAAAGGGGCTGCTAGCGTGACCGAAATCATGCCCCGGCTGCTGCTCGTGCTGCTGCTGGCGCTGCTCGTCGCCGCCCCGGCGGCGTCCGCCGGCACCCGCCAGGACATCATCAGCGACTGCTACGACGACGGCAGGCTGAACGGCAACTACACCGCGTCGCAGATCCGCGACGCGCGCAACAACCTGCCCGCCGACGTCGACCAGTACTCCGACTGCCGCGACGTCCTCGCCCGCGCCCTCGGCGGCAGCGGCGACAAGGCCGTCGGGGGCGGCTCCGGCGGCGGCGGGAACGGCGGCGGCGGGAGCGCGCTCGGCGGCGGCGGGCTGGGCGACGCCACCGCGGCCGAGCCGCTGACCGCGAGCGGCCCCGAGGAGCAGCAGGCGCTCGACGCCGCAGCGCTCAGCGGCGGCGACAAGCCGATCCAGGTCGGGGACACGACGATCCGCCCGGGCGCGGCCGCGTTCGGCGCCGGCGCCGTCCGCAACGACCTGCCCCCGAGCCTCCTCGCCGCCCTGATCCTCCTCGGCGCCGCGGCCGTCGCCGCCGCGATCCCGCCCGTCCGCAGGCGTGTCCTCGCTCGCCGGCTCGCCTGACGCGGCCGCGGTGCGGCCCCAGCGGACCGCGCCGCTGCCGGCCGTGGTCGCGGCCCCGATCCCCCGGAGCGGGGGCGGCACGGCGATCGCCGGCGGGGTCGCGCTCGTCCTCGCCGGGTCCGCGTTCGTGGCGGACGGCGGCCTGCGGCTGGAGCGGACGACCTACGTCGAGGTCGCGCTCATGCTGCTCGGCGCCGTGCTCTGGGCGGCGGCGCTGCTCGTGCCGCGCGCCCGCGTGCAGCGCCTGCACGGCGGGCTCGCGCTCGCGGGCGTCGCGCTGCTCGCCGCCTACACCGCGCTCTCGATCCTCTGGTCGCTCGCCCCGTCGGACTCCTGGATCGAGGCGAACCGGACGTTCGCCTACCTCGCGGCGTTCGCGGGCACGATGGCGCTCGCCCGGATCGCGCCCGGCCGCTGGGCCGCGGTGCTGTACGGGATCGCGCTCGCGTGCGTCGTCGTCTCGGGCTGGGCGCTGCTGACGAAGGTCTTCCCCGAGTGGCTGGCGGAGGACGAGATCTACGCCCGCCTGCGCGCGCCGTTCGACTACTGGAACTCGGTCGGGCTGACCGCCGCGCTCGGCATCGTCGCGCTGCTCTGGCTGGGCGCGCGGCGCACGGGCCGCGGCGTGGTGAGCGCGCTGGCCTGGCCCGGCATCGCGCTGCTCGAGGTCGCGCTGATGCAGTCCTACTCGCGCGGCTCGCTGCTCGCGCTCGGGGTCGGGCTCGCGTTCTGGTTCGCCGTGACGCCGCTGCGGCTGCGCGGCGCGATCGTCCTGCTCGGGGCGTCGGCCGGCGCCGTGCCGCTGATCGCCTGGACGTTCACGATGACCGGGCTCACGACGGACGACCTGCCGCTGCCGGTGCGCTCCGACGCGGGCCACGAGCTCGGGGCGCTCCTGCTGCTCATGCTCGTGCTCGTGCTCGCGCTCGGGCTCGTCGCCGGGTTCCTCGCCGAGGAGCGGCCCGCGTCCCCGCAGGCCAAGCGGCTCGCCGGCCGCGTGCTGCTCGGCGTCCTGGTTCTCATCCCGGTGCTCGTCGTGATCGGGCTGGCGAGCGCGGAGGGCGGCGTCGACGGCCAGGTGTCGAAGACCTGGAACCAGCTCACGAACCCGAACGCGTCCACGCCCGACAACTCGCCGGGCCGGTTCACCGAGGCGTCCTCGGTGCGGGCGCGCTACTGGGACGAGGCGTTCAAGGTGCACGGCCTGTCCCCCGCCCTCGGGTCGGGCGCCGGCGCGTACGCCACCGTCCGCAACCGCTTCCGCACCGGGCGGCTCTACGTCCGCCACGCGCACGGCTACGTGCCGCAGACGCTCGCCGACCTCGGCTGGGCCGGCCTCGGCATCTCCGTGCTCGCGCTGTGCCTGTGGGCGCGCGCCGTCGCGCTCGTGATCGGCCTGCGCCGCCGAGACCGCGGCCTGCCCTGGGACGCCGAGCGCGTCGGCATGGTCACGCTGGCGGCGATCGCGCTCGTGTTCGGCGTGCACTCGGCGGTCGACTGGACGTGGTTCGTGCCCGCCAACGCGCTGACGGGGCTGGTCGCGGCCGCGTGGGTCGCGGCGCGGCCGTCGCTGCGCACCCGCATGCAGGAGGCCGCGCTCGCCCTCGGCGTGCCGGCGGCCGTGCGCGATCGCCCGCGCGACGCCTCGCCCCTGTGGGCGCCGCCGGCCCCGGTCGAGGCCGCGCCGCCGATCGCCGACGTCGCGGGGCCGGGCGCCCTGCCGGTCGCCGACGCCGAGTGGCGCCGCCGCCCGCCCTTCCCGTGGCTCGCCGTCGCCGTCGCGACCATGGTCTGCGCCTTCGCCCTGGCGGCGGCGTGGACCGCGGTGCAGCCGCTGCGCTCGGTCAACGCGGGCGACGAGGCGATCGACCGGCTGGAGGCCGGCGGGCTCGAGGCCGCGGTGTCGATCGCGCGGATCGCGCACGACCGCAACCCGCTCTCGCCCGAGCCGCTGTGGGAGCTCGGGTACATCGAGCAGGCGCGCGGGCGCCTCGCCAACGCCCAGGACGCGCTCGAGCAGGCCGTCCGCATCCAGCCCGCGAACGCCGAGACGTGGCGCCGGCTCGGCCGCTTCCAGCTCTCCGCCGTCAACCAGCCCTCGGACGCGCTGGCCTCGTTCCGCGCGGCCTACTTCCTCGACCCGCGCAACCCGGCCTCGACGTCGGACTTCCTCGAGGCGAGCCGCGCCAACGGGCAGCCGGCGGCGCTTCCGCCCGCTAGCCCCTGACGGCGCGCGCCACGAGCGCGCTCCGCAGCAACGGCGGCCCGCCGAGCGGCGCGATCCGCACGTCGGTGAAGCCGGTCGCGTGCAGCGCGCGGGCGAGCGAGCGGCGCGTGTAGAAGCGGACGTGCTGGCCGAGCGGGTCGTAGTGCGCGTCGTGGTGGCCGAGCGCGATCAGCAGGCGCTTGACGCGCCCGTGGTCGGGCACGGTGACGACCAGCCGCCCGCCGCGCCCCAGCACGCGGCGCACCTCGGTGAGGAAGGCGATCGTGTCCGGCACGTGCTCGAGCACCTCCGAGCACCACACGACGTCGACCTCGCCGTGGCCGAGCGGGAGCGTGCCGTCGGCGGCGACGCGCCGCAGGTCGGCGCCGGGGACGTTGCGCCGCGCGCGCTGCAGCGCCGCGTCGGCCAGCTCGACGCCGACCGGCGCGGCGCCCGCCTCGATCAGCGCGGCCACGAAGCGGCCGGCGCCGCAGCCGAGGTCGAGCACCCGCTCGCCCGGTCGCACGGCGCCCAGGAGCAGCGCGCGGCGGCGGCGCCACGCCCACGGCTCGGGGTCCTCGGGGAGCCCCTCCCACACGCCCTCGTAGAAGTCGCGCACCCCGGGATTCTGACGCGTCAGCAGCGGGCCGGCTCGGCGGAGGCGAGCAGCCGGCGCGCGCGAGCGCGCGCGACGTTCGCCCCGGCCCATCCGTCCGAGGCACCGAGCGCCGCGCGCAGGCGCCACTGGAGGCAGCCGGCCCGGTCGGCCGGGAGGCGCGCGATGGCCGGCGCGGCGTCCGCGCTCAGCCGCCCCATGTGGGCTGCGTCGAGTCGGCCCGTCGCGACGAACCGGTCGACGTTGCGCTCGGCGATCCGCGCGTCCGGGTTGCCGGCCGCGAAGCCGAGCGCCGTGGCCGCCGAGACGGCGACGACGGCGCGCGGCAGCCGCGCGCCCTCGCGCGCCGCGCCCGCGATCAGCAGGAGGACGAAGACGGCGCCGAGCCACGCCAGCTGGACGCCGACGAGCAGCCGCAGGCGCGTGGCGCCGTAGGCCTCCTCGTAGAGGCCGAGCCGCCGCAGCGCCGACGCGAGGACGATCAGCGTCAGGACGCAGAGGACGCCGAGCAGCGCGCGGGCGAGCCGGTCGTCGCCGCGCGTCGCCCGGCGCGCCCATCGCGCCGCCCCGGCGACGACCGCGAGCGTGAGCGCGGCCACGGCCTCCAGCTCGAAGAACCCGCGCCGCGCGTACTCGGCGTAGGTCAGCCCGGCCGTCCGCAGGACGTGGTCGTGGCCGCCGAAGAGCGTCGTGAGCTGGACGGCGACGAAGGCCGCGAACGTGAGGTCGAGCGCGCCGAGGGCGATCGTCCACTCCGTCCGCCCCAGGCGGCCCGCGGGCGGGCGGGGCGGCAGGTCGCGCCGCGCCGCCGCCGCGAGCAGCAGGCCGCCGCCGACCGCCAGCGCGAGCAGGCCGGCCCCGAGCCGCGCGAGCGGCCGGTCGAACGTGACGCCCCAGGAGAGCGCGCCGTCGAGCAGCTCCGCGAAGACGGCGTCGGCGGCGCCGAGCAGCGGGACGAAGACGGCGAGCAGGACGGCCGCGAGCAGGACGCCGCGTGCCGCCGGCCCGAGCCGCGCCCAGCCGCTGCGGCCGGCGCTGCGGGCGACGAGCGCGAGGACCGCGACGGGGCCCGGCACGAGCCCGGCGGCGGCCGTGAGCAGGGCCGCGCCGAGCTCCCGCCAGGTGCGCGCGGCGGCGGCCGCGACCGCCGCGAGCGCGAGCGCGGCGAGCAGCGAGAGCACGACGACCCAGGTCGCGGCGCGCAGCACGGGCACCGCGGCGAGGACCGCGGCGGCGAGCCAGCAGGCGGCGGCGAAGGCGTCGCGGCGCGGCGCGGCCGCGGCGACGAGCGCGCACAGCCCGGTCCCCGCCAGCGCCAGGCCGAGCCCGGCGGGATGCCCCGGCAGCACGAGCGCGGCGGCGGCCGCGAGCGCGAGCGCCGCTGGGGCGAACCACGCGGGAGCGATCGCGGCGAGCGCGTCGCGGCGCCGTGCCCGCGGGGCGTCCGCGCGCCCGGCGTCGCCGGCGCGCAGGGCGGGCTGGTCCGCGGTCACCGCGGGAGCTCCGCGACCTCGCGGTGCGCGCGCCGCGCGCCCGCCGCGGGCAGCTCCACGACGATCTTGCAGCCGTTCGGCTCGCGCGCCTCCGCGCGGATGGCGCCGCCGTGCGCGTCGACGATCCAGCGCGCGATGGCGAGGCCGAGACCCGTGCCGCCGTCGCGGGTCGAGCGCGCGCCGTCCGTGCGGTAGAAGCGCTCGAACACCCGCTGGGCCTCGTGCGGCGGGATGCCGGGACCCTCGTCGGCGACCGCGATCGTGGTCACGCCGTCGGCCTCGTGCGCGCTCAGCCAGACGCGCCCGTCGGGCGGCGAGTGGCGGACCGCGTTGTCGAGCAGGTTGGCGACGACCTGGTGGACGCGCTCGGGGTCGCCCTCGGCGGCGAGGTCGCCCGGCTGGACGCAGACCCGCAGCCGCACGCCGGCCGCGTCGGCCAGCTCGTGCTCGCGCAGCGCCTGCTCCAGCAGCGGGCGCACGGGGAACGCGACGGGCCGCAGCCGCAGCGCCCCCGACTCCATCCGCGAGAGGTCGAGCAGCTGCGCGACGAGCCGGCCCAGCCGCTCCGTCTGCGCCAGGGCCACGCGCAGCGTCGCGGGGTCGGGCGGCTCCACGCCGTCGGCGAGGTTCTCGAGCAGCGCCTGCAGCGCGCCGATCGGCGTGCGCAGCTCGTGCGACACGTTGGCCACCAGGTCGCGGCGCTGGCGGTCCACGTCGGCCAGCTCCGCCGCCATCGAGTTGAACGCCCGGGCGAGCTCGCCGACCTCGTCGCGCGACGTCGCCCGCACGCGCACCGAGTGGTCGCCGCGCGCCATCGCGCTCGCCGCCGCGGCCATCTCGCGCAGCGGCGAGGTGGTGCCGCGCGCGAGCAGCTGCACCACCAGCAGCCCGATCGCCGAGGCCGCGAGCACGCGGACGGGCAGCGACAGGTCGAGCCGCGAACCGGCGCGCGCCACGAGGACGGTGCCGGCGACGGTCGCGACGATCACGACGCCGAGCTTGACCTTGATCGACGGGAGCCGGTCGAGCGGTCTCACGGGCCCGCCCCCGGCTCGAGGGCGTAGCCGACGCCGTGCACGGTCCGCACCCAGGGGGCGCCGAGCTTGCGCCGCAGCCCGCGGATGTGCGAGTCGACCGTGCGGTGCCCGGCCCCGTCGCGCCAGCCCCACACCTCGGCCAGCAGCTGGTCGCGCGTGAACACCACGCCGGGCCGGCCCGCGAGCAGCGCGAGCAGGTCGAACTCGGTCGGGGTGAGGTGGACCTCGGCGCCGCCGACCGCCACCCGGCGGCGCTCGGGATCGAGCGCGAGCGCGCCGACCTCGACCGCCGCGCCCGCGGGCGCCGGGCGGCGCTCCACCCGGCGCAGCAGCGCCCGGATGCGCGCGACGAGCTCGCGCGGGGAGAACGGCTTGGTCATGTAGTCGTCCGCCCCCACGCCGAGCCCGACCAGCACGTCGGTCTCGGCGTCCCGCGCCGTCAGCATGAGCACCGGGACGGCGCGGTCGCGCTGGATCCGGCGGCACACCTCCAGTCCGTCGATCCCCGGCAGCATCAGGTCGAGCACGACGAGGTCGGGGCGCAGCCGGTCGCACAGCGCGACGCCGGCGATGCCGTCGTGGGCGACCTCCACGCCGAAGCCCTCGGCGCGGAGTCGGGCGGCCACGGCGGCGGCGATCACCTGCTCGTCCTCGATCACGCAGATCAGCGGCGGCGTCATCGCGGCCGAGTGTGCCATCCGCGTGTGCACGGCGGGCGAGGTCCGCGTGCAGATACCGTGCAGGGCGATGCACCTGCGCCTGATCCGCAACGCGACGCTGCGGCTGGAGCTCGACGGCCGGCAGCTGCTCGTGGACCCGATGCTCGACCCCGCCGGCGCACAGCCCCCGGTGGAGGACACGGAGAACGACCGCCGCAACCCGCTCGTCGAGCTGCCCGAGCCGGCCGAGGTCGTGGTCGAGGGCGTCCAGGCCGTGCTCGCGACCCATCTGCACCGCGACCACTTCGACGACACGGCGGCCGCACTGCTGCCGCGCGACGTGCCGCTGCTGTGCCAGCCCGAGGACGCCGAGCGCCTCCGCGGGCTCGGCTTCACCGGCGTGCGCCCGGTCGCGGACGCGCTGACGTGGGAGGGGATCGCGATCACGCGCACGCCGGCGCGGCACGGCTCGGGCGCGACCGCCGAGGCGCTGGCGCCGGTGAGCGGCTACGTGCTGCGCGATGCGGCGGGCCGCTGCCTGTACGTCGCGGGCGACACCGTGCTCTACGAGGCGGTCGAGGCCGTCCTCGACGAGCACCGCCCGGACGTCGTCGTGGTCAACGCGGGCGGCGCGCGCTTCACGGGCGGCGACCCGATCGTGATGGACGCCGACGACGTCGTTTCCGTCGCCCGCCGGGCGCCGGGCGCGCGCGTCGTGGCCGTGCACCTCGACGCCATCAACCACTGCGTGCAGACCCGCGCCGACCTGCGGCGCCGGCTCCACGACGAGGGCCTGACCGACCGCGTCACCGTCCCGGAGGACGGCGCGGCCGTCCCGGTGGACGAAAGCACAGGTTGACGGAGCGCACGGGGCGCCCGACCATGCGTGCCTCTCCGGGATGCACTTCGGCGTCGAGGTCTACAACTTCCAGGACTGCCCGGCCTCGTACTGCGCATCGTCCCCGGTGACGCTCGCGGTCGAACGCGCCGGCATCCACGTCGGCTCGACGACCGAGCCGGCGATGAACGCCCGGCTCCCGATGACGCTCGCCGCGGGGGACGTGGTGCACATCTTCGTGGACGGCGTGGAGCGTGCCTCGGTGCCGTACGAGCCGGCGACCGCGGACAGCGCGCCCAGCGACGTGCGCGGCCGCACCGAGCTGAGCGGGACGCTGCGTCGCGGCGACCCGATCGGACCGCCGTTCGCCCCGGAGGCGGATCCGCCCATGCTGCTGGTGGATCCGCACACCGCTCTGTCCGTGTTCCTGCACGGAGGGGAGAAGGTGGCCCTCGAGGCCACCGGGAACCGCTGGCGCGCGCGCTTCGACACCGGCCGCCGACGGCGCTCAGCCTCGACCTGCTCAACCGCTACGTCCGCGCCACCGCGGCCGGCCCGGCCCTCGTCTGGTCCTGGCTCCGGCTCGGGACGGGCTGCGTCCCTCCCGCCGCCATCCCGCTCGAACCGCCGGGCCCGCGGTGCACGATCGCCCATGTGCAGGGCAACGAGCGGACCCTCCCGCGGATCGCCCGGGTGATCTCCTGGCTCCGCCTGCGCCCGCTCCGGCGCGGTCGCGCGTCCATGGCCGGCCTGTCGTCGTGCCCCGGCGGCCGCACGCGCGTCGCCGTCCGGACGACCGGCCCGCACGCGGTCACCGTCGCGTAGGGCGTCGTCCTCGGCACCGACAACTTCGCGCAGGTGCCGCTCGTGCCGACGCGGTGCGCGGCTCGGCTCGCGGGCCGCCGCCGCGCGCGGCTCACCGTCATGGTGCGCTTCATCGATCCCGCCGGGGCCGCGGCGGACTGGACGCGCACGATCGTCGTCCGCAGGCGCTAGCGTCCACGGCCGATGGCCGGGCGCGACTCCAGGGTGGTGTGGTCGAGCGACGACGGCGACGTCCGCAAGGCGGGCGGGCGCGAGCGGCCGCGGCCGTCCGGAGGCGGGCGCGTGAAGGTCCGCCGCGAGACCGGCGGCCGGCGCGGCAAGACGGTCACCACGGTCACCGGCGTCCCGCTCGACGACGCGGGCCTGCGCGCGCTCGCCGGCCGGCTCAAGAAGCGCTGCGGCGTCGGCGGATCCGCCAAGGACGGGACGATCGAGCTGCAGGGCGACCAGCGCGACGTCGTGCTGGAGGTGCTGCGCGCCGAGGGGTACGACGCGGTGCTCGCCGGCGGCTAGTGGCTGGCGATGTACCCGCCGGCCACGAAGACGAGGATCACGATGATCATGCAGATGGCGGCGAGTCCCATCCTTTGATCGTAGTGGATCCGTCCGTGAGTCGTGTGGGTTCGCCGGCGGATGGATCGTCGTTCGTGGCAAGGACGCAGGGAAGGAGATGTGCCCCTGGCACATGACTGACCGAGGACGCCGCCACGGGCGGCGAGACGCCGCCGGAAACCCGCAGGACTTGCGGACGGGTCCACTAGTACAGGCCCGTGGCGGGGGCCGCGTCCGGCGTGGCGCCGTAGAGCAGCAGCCGCGGACGTGGGCCGAGCTCCAGCGCGGTCAGGCTCGCGTTCGGCGGGGAGCCGAAGGCGAGCGCGTCCGCCCCGGTCAGGTGCGCGCACGCCGCACGGATGCAGCCGCCGTGGCAGACCACGAGCCAGGACCCGTCGCCGTCCGCGCGCAGCGCATCGACCGCGCGGGCCACGCGCGCCGCGAACGCGGGCCACGGCTCCCCGTCGGGCGCGGTGCGCGGCCCGCCGCGCCAGCTCGTGAGGCCGTCGCCCTCCGCGTCGACCTCGGCGGCGGTCCGGCCGCCCCAGGAGCCGACGTCGATCTCGCGCCAGGCCGCGTCGTACGCGGCCGGCGCCAGGCCGAGCAGCTCGGCGGTCTCTCGGGCGCGCCCGAGATCGGAGCAGCGCACCCGTCCGGCGGGGATCCCGAGCCGCCCGACCACCGGCGCGAGCGCCCGCGCCTGCGCGCGGCCGGCCTCCGACAACGGCGGGTCGAGCTGCCCCTGCAGGCGCGACTCGGCGTTCCAGGTGGATTCGCCGTGGCGGACGAGGACGAGCCGGCTCAGAACGCGCCGCGGCGGGTGAACACGGCCGGGATCGTCTTGAGCAGGATCGTCAGGTCGAGCCCCACCGACCAGCGCTCGAGATAGAGGAAGTCGAGCCGGACGAGGTCGTCGAAGTCGAGCTCCGAGCGCCCGGAGACCTGCCACAGGCCGGTCATGCCGGGCAGCACGAGGTAGCGCTTCTTGTGCCACTCCTCGAGCTGCTCGAAGTCGCGCTGGGGCAGCGGACGCGGGCCGACGAGCGACATCTGCCCGAGGACCACGTTGAACAGCTGCGGCAGCTCGTCGAGCGAGAAGCGGCGCAGCAGCCGGCCCACGCGCGTGAGGCGCGGGTCGCGCCGGATCTTGAACAGCGGGCCGTCGGCCTCGTTGAGCGACTCGAGGTCGGCCTGCAGCTGATCCGCCCCGGACCGCATGGTGCGGAACTTGAAGCAGGCGAACGGCTCGCCGCCGATCCCCGGCCGGATCGAGCGGTACAGCACCGGGCCGCGCGAGGTCACGAAGACGGCGATCGCGATCGCCAGCAGCAGCGGCGACAGCAGCACGATCAGGAGCAGCGCGCCGACGATGTCGAACGAGCGCTTGAGCACGTAGTCGAAGCCGTCGAAGACCGGCGGGCGCAGCTCGAACAGCGGCACCGACGCGCCCGGCACGAACTCCGCGCGGTGCACGAGGATCTCCATCGTCGACGGCGCGATGCGCACGGTGACGCCGCGCCGGTGGCACTGGTCGACGAGCTCGACGGCACGCTCCTCGGGGAAGTCCGGGTCGGCGATGATCACCTCCTGCACGCGGTGGTGCTCGAGCACCGCGGGCAGGTCCTCGATCCGGCCGAGCGAGCGCAGGCCGTTGTCGGGGCGCGGCGTGAGGGAGATGAAGCCGATCATGTCCACGGGCGCGTGGACCTCGTCCACGAGCGCGTGGTGGACGTCCTCGATGTGCTTGCCGGAGCCGACGAGCACCGCGCGCCGGCGGTAGCCCGCGGCGCGGAGCAGGACGCCGGTGATCTGCTCGTAGATCCAGCGCGAGCTCGACACGAACGCGATGCCGAAGCAGAGCGTGCCGTAGAAGATGTAGTAGCTCGAGTACTGCTCGCCGTTGACGAGCGCGAAGATCAGCGCCACGACGGTCACCTGGAACAGCGAGGACACGATGCGCGGCAGGCCCGGCCGCTGCGAGCGCTCGGCGTAGAGCCCGGAGCGGGCGAACAGCAACGCGGTCACGAGGTAGGCGAAGGCGACGTTCTCCTTGCTCTCGGCGAAGGAGGCGTCCCAGGCCCATGTGCCGTCGCGCAGCACGGCCTTGACCATGAGCGCGGTGAAGATGGCCGCGAACACCGCGGCGAAGTCGAGCGCCAGCAGCGAGACCACGCGCGTGAACCGCCGCATCGTGTCCATCCGCAGCAGGAAGGAGAGCGCCGGCGGGCGCTTGCGGCGGATGTCGGTCGCCGGCAGCTCGAGCGGCGGCGCGGCCCCGCGGACCGGATCCTGGGGTTTCGTGGTGGTGTCAGGCATCGGCGCTTCCCCTCGCCTCAACGAGGGAGCCTGTCACAGGTAGTGGCGTTTCTCGCAGCAAGGGATGCAGACGGGACGTGGCGGCACCCACGGCGGGGCGCCGGGACGGGCTA
This sequence comes from uncultured Solirubrobacteraceae bacterium, assembly GCA_963827335.1. Taxonomy (GTDB): domain Bacteria; phylum Actinomycetota; class Thermoleophilia; order Solirubrobacterales; family Solirubrobacteraceae; genus DASQMT01. The sequence continues at coordinate 225,877 of CAWHAP010000007.1, read as the reverse complement.
GGAAGAGCCGGCTCCGGTCAGCGCCTCGACGCCGGAGTCCTCCAGCGTGCGGCGCAGACCCTCGCGCAGCTCGACCCGCGGCTCCCAGCCGAGGATCTCGCGCGCGAGGCCGATGTCGGGCTGGCGCACCTGCGGGTCGTCCTCGGGGAGTGCCTCGTGCACGATCTCCGAGCGCGACCCGGTCACGTCGATCACGGCGTGCGCCAGCTCCAGCAGGGAGTACTCCACGGGGTTGCCGAGGTTGACCGGGTAGTGGTACCCGGATTCGGCGAGCCGGATGATGCCGTCGATCAGATCAGCGACGTAGCAGAACGAGCGCGTCTGGTCGCCCTTGCCGAACACGGTGATCGGCCGGTCCTGCAGCGCCTGGCGCAGGAACGTCGGGATCGCGCGGCCGTCGTACGGGCGCATCCGCGGCCCGTACGTGTTGAAGATCCGGACGATCGCGGTGTCCACGCCCTGCTGGCGGTGGTAGGCCATCGTCAGCGCCTCGGCGTAGCGCTTGGCCTCGTCGTAGACCCCGCGCGGCCCGATCGGGTTCACGTGCCCCCAGTAGGACTCCGGCTGCGGATGCACCTTCGGATCGCCGTAGACCTCGGACGTGGAGGCGGTCAGGAAGCGGGCGCGGTGCGCCTTGGCCAGCCCGAGCGTGTGGTGCGTGCCGTGCGAGCCCACCTTGAGCGTGTGCAGCGGCAGCCGCAGGTAGTCGATCGGCGAGGCCGGGCTCGCGAAGTGGTAGACGACGTCGACCGGCTCGTCGACGAAGTACGGCGCCATGATGTCGACGTGCAGGAAGCGGAAGTCGGGTGACCGGATGTGCGCGATGTTGGCGAGGGATCCGGTCTCCACGTTGTCGACGCACACGACGCGGTTGCCGCGGCGCAGCAACTCGTCGCACAGGTGCGACCCGAGGAACCCTGCGCCACCCGTGACCAGGCAGGTGGCCATGGGCGGTCAGGATAGCGGTGTCAGGCCCTTGCGGCCTTGAGCGCGCGCTTCGGCACGACGTCGATCACGACGTAGCGGAGCTTGCCGTCGGGCTCGGCGAAGCCCTGCTTGGAGAGCTTCTTCCAGACCACGGGGCACTTCTTGCAGCGCTTGCCCGACTTGCAGCACTTCTTCTTGCAGCGGACCTGATCGCCGGGACTCGTCATGCGGCGCGCAGCGTAGCACCGCGCGTTAGGGATCCCTAAGCCCCTGCAAGCGATGGGTATGCTTGCCGACCGATGCCCTCAGACTCCTTCGTCGCCAAGCTCAACGAGCAGATCGGCCACGAGTACGCGGCCCACCAGCAGTACGTGGCGATCGCCGTCCACTACGACGCCGAGACGCTCCCGCAGCTCGCGCGCTTCTTCTACCGCCAGGCACTCGAGGAGCGCGACCACGCGATGATGATGGTCCAGTACCTCATCGACGCGGACGAGCGGGCCGTGGTGCCCGGCGTGGCGGCCCCGCAGGTCGACTTCGGCGACATCGTCGCGCCCGTCGCGCTCGCCCTCGCGCAGGAGAAGCGGGTCACGGAGCAGATCAACGCGCTCGCCGGCCTCGCGCGCCAGGAGGGCGACTACTCCTCCGAGCAGTTCATGCAGTGGTTCATCAAGGAGCAGATCGAGGAGGTCGCGACGATGTCCGACCTGCTCCGGGTCGTCGAGCGCTCCCAGGACCACGCGATGGACATCGAGGACTACCTCGCGCGCGAGCAGCTCGGCGAGGAGGGCGACGATCCGACCGCGCCGCACCCCGCCGGCGCGTCGGAGTGAGCGCGGATCGGGACTCCGGCCTGAGCGCGGAGCTGCGCGCGGCGGCCGCGGACGTCTGGGAGTCCCAGCACGTGCACCCGTTCGTGCGGGGGATCGGCGACGGGACGCTCGACGAGGACCGGTTCCGCTTCTACGTCCGCCAGGACTACCGGTACCTGATCGACTACGGCCGGCTGCTCGCGCTCGGCGCCGCACGCGCCCCGCGCGTGGAGGACATGCGGCGCTTCGCCGCGCTCGCCCAGGCGGTGCTCGAGGTGGAGATGACGCTCCACACCGGCTTCGCCCAGCAGTGGGGGATCTCCGCCGCGGAGCTGGAGGCCGAGCCGGCCGCGCCCGCCACCGCCGCCTACGCCGACTTCCTGCTGCGCACGGCGACCGTCGGCGACTACGCCGAGCTCGTCGCCGCGCTGCTGCCGTGCATGTGGGGCTACGCGGAGATCGGCGAGCGTCTCGCCGCCGCCGGCCCGCCGGACCACGCGGGCTACGCGGCCTGGATCGCGATGTACGCCGACCCGGAGTTCCAGGAGCTCGCCGCGTGGTGCCGCGGGCTGACGGACGCGGCGGGGGCCGACGCCGGCCCGGGCGCCCACGCGCGCATGCACGCCGCGTTCCGTGCCTCGAGCGAGCACGAGCTGGCCTTCTGGCAGGCGGCCTGGGCGAGTTGACGCCGCGCCGGTGGACGGCGTAGCGTCAGGCCATGACCGAGCTGCGCACCGTGCGCGTCGCCGCCGTCCAGGCGACGCCCGTGATGCTCGACGCGGACGCGACCGTGGAGAAGGCCTGCGGCCTGCTCGCCGAGGCGGCCGCGGAGGGCGCCGAGGTGGCGGTGCTGCCGGAGACGTTCGTCTCGCTCTACCCGTCGAACGCGTGGGCGCGCAGCGCGGTCGCGTTCAACGGCAGCGACGAGCTGTGGGAGCGCATGTGGACGAGCGCGGTCGACGTCCCCGGCCCGCACGTCGACACGCTCGCCGCCGCGTGCGCGGCGCACGGCATCCACTGCGTGATCGGCGTGAACGAGCGCGAGTCCGGGCGCCCCGGCACGCTCTACAACACGATGCTCGTGATCGGCCCCGGCGGGCTGCTGCACCGGCATCGCAAGCTGATGCCGACGATGCAGGAGCGCGTGTTCCACGGTCTGGGCGCCGGCGACGACCTGGGGGTGACCGCGACGCCCGCCGGCCGCATCGGCGGGCTGATCTGCTGGGAGAACCGGATGCCGCTCGCCCGCTGGCGGGTCTACGAGGGCGGCCCGCAGATCTGGGCCGCGCCGACCGCCGACGACTCCGACGGCTGGCAGGCCTCGATGCGGCACATCGCGATCGAGTCGGGCGCGTTCGTCGTCTCGGTCCCGCAGTACATCCCGGGCAGCGCGTTCCCCGAGGACTTCCCGGCCCAGGTGGATCGCGAGAAGGTCTACGGCCGCGGCGGCGCGGTGATCGTCGAGCCCACGTGGGGCGGGGTGATCGCCGGCCCGCTCTACGACCGCGAGGGGATCGTCGTCGCCGACTGCGACCTGCGCGCGGGGCTCCACGCCAAGCGCTGGTTCGACGCGGTCGGGCACTACTCGCGCAGCGAGGTGCTGGCGCCCGAGCGGCCCTAGGCGGCCCGGCGCGGCGCGGGCCGCAGCGCGCGCGGCGCGGCGACCGGGGCGGCCGCGACGTCGGCGACGAACGGCGGCGCGAGGACCGCCTCGAGCGCGGCGACGCACGCAGGGTCGTACAGCGTCGCGTCGCGGAGCAGGCCGAGCGCGCGCTCCGGCGTCCACGCCGCGCGGTACACGCGGTCGGACACGAGCGCGTCGTAGACGTCGCAGACGGCGAGGATGCGCGTCTCGACGTCGAGCTCGTCGCCGACCAGGCCGCGCGGGTAGCCCGAGCCGTCGAGCCGCTCGTGGTGGTCGAGCACGAGCCGCAGCACGCCGTCGCCGAAGCCGCCGACGTCGCGCAGCAGCCGGACGCCGGCCTGCGGGTGCTTGCGGATCTCCGCGAACTCGGCGTCGTCGAGCGGGCCGGGCTTCTGCAGCACGGCGGCCGGCACGGCGAGCTTGCCCATGTCGTGCAGCAGCCCGCCGAGCGCGAGGCCGCGCAGGCGGCCGCGGGCGAGGCCGAGCCGCTCCCCCACCTGGACGGCGAGCATGGCCACGCGCCGCGTGTGGCCCTCGGTCGCCGCGTCCTTCTCCCCGAGCCGCACGACGAGCGCGCCGACCCGCGCGCCGAGGAAGCCCTCCTCCTGCCCCACGAGGTCGGCCGCGGTGAGGTCGCCGACGAGCGGCCGAGAGGCGGCGGCGCGGCGCAGGTCGAGCGCCGCGGGCACGCCGAGCGCGACGACGCCCGCGAGCTCGAGCAGGTGGCCGACGTAGAAGGCGACCTGCGTGTAGGGGATCGTCATCTGCGCGAGCAGCGAGAACGCGAGCCAGACGAGGCCGACGACGGTGAGCAGGTCGGTCGGCCGGCGCGTGAGCTGCCAGGTGCGGACCGCGCGCACGGCGATGCCGGCGAGGAGCACGGCGCCGGCGGCGAAGACGGCCCAGGCGGCGGCGCTGCCGGTGGCCGGCACGGCGGGGACGAGCCCGGGGAAGGCGATGGCGCTGGCGCCGAGGGCGAGGATCGCCACGGCGACGGCGACCTGCGCGCCGATCAGCGGCGCGATCCTTCGCGGCCGGCGCAACGCCGGCAGCGCGCTCAGCGCGAGCACGACGGCGCCCGCGGGCAGCGAGGCGGCGCCCGAGAAGGCGACGACGCCGTTGGGGCCGACGAGCACGCCGGGCGTGGCGAGGCCGTGCACGGCGAGCAGGGCGGTCATGGTCGAGAACGCCGTGCCGAGCAGCACCGTGCGGCCGTCGCGGCGGCGGGCGCCGGCGGCGGTCAGGACGGCGGAGGCGATCGTGGCGGCCAGCGCGGCCGCGGCCACGAGGGCGAAGTGCAGCCCGGGTCCGGCGCCGGTGGGCTCCGCCCTGGCCCACTCCATCACCGCGCCGGGCAGCACCGCAAGCGCGGCCACCGAGGCGACGAGCGGGAGCGTCCGGTCGTCCTTGCCGAGCGTCACGGGACGATCATCGGCAGGTCGCGCCGGGGAATGAAGCGTTTCCCCGCGCAGCCGGCGATCGGGCGGCTCAGCCCGTGGCCCGCGCCACGGCGCCGCGCGCCGGGGCGGCACGCCGTTGTGTCAGCGCGCCACACCACGGGCGGGCAAAGCATGGTCGGTTCGGACATTGCTTGGACAAAGCGTCAAGGGATACAAACCGGTCGAACGCGCCCTGAGGGCGTGGCGACCGAGAGGGAGCAGAATGCTGGGAGCCATCTTCGCGCAGGCCGCCGACCCGGCGTCGGCTGAGCAGCTCACCCGCGACAGCGCGATCCTCGCCGAGCAGTTCTACTTCTTCACCGTCGTGATCATGTGGCTGATCCACGCCGGCTTCATGTCCTACGAGGCCGGCATCGCCCGCCGCAAGAACGTCATGGCGACGGCGATGAAGAACATCCTGACCATCGCCGTGGTCACGCCGACGTTCTACTACTTCGGCTGGATGATCTACAACTGCGCCCAGCCGGGGATCCCGATCTCGCCGGGCAGCAGCGACTTCACGTCCGCCGCGTGCGGCACGGGCATCGCGTGGAGCGACGCCTTCGGGCCGAACCTCACGAACAACATCAACCTGATCTTCTTCCTTGCGTTCCTGCTGTTCAGCTGGACGACCGCCTCGATCATGTCCGGCGCCGTCATCGAGCGGATCCGGCTCTCGGCGTACCTCGTTCTGGCGGTCATCCTCGGCTCGGTCGTCTGGATCCTCGACGCGGCCTGGGGCTGGAGTGCCGGCGGCTGGCTGACGCTGCGCTTCGGCTTCCACGACTCGATCGCGTCCGGCGTCGTGCACGGGGTGGCGGGCGCATTCACGCTCGGCGTCCTCTTCAACCTCGGCCCGCGGATCGGCAAGTACACGAAGGAAGGCCTCGCGCGCCAGTTCAGACCGCACAACCTCCACATCACCGCGCTCGGGCTGATGCTGATCTTCACCGGCTTCTACGCGTTCTACGCGGCGTGCCTGGTGATCGCGTCGACCTCGTTCCCCGGCTGGGCGAACATCTATCTCAGCCCGGCGACGCTCGGCTCGATCACGATGGTGATCACGATGGGCTTCGCCGGCGGCTTCACCGGCGGCTACTTCGCCAGCAGGGGCGACCCGTTCTGGACGATCTCCGGCGGGCTCGCCGGCGTGATCGGCGTGTCGGCCGGCGCCGACGTGTACGCGCCGACGGTCGCGTACCTGCTCTCCATGGTCACCGCGGTCATGGCCGTGTTCGCGGGCGGCTGGCTCGAGCGCAAGGCGCGCGTCGACGATGCGGTCGGCGCGGTCGCCGTGCACGGCGCGGCCGGCTTCCTCGGCATGCTCTGGGTCGGCGTGTTCGCCGCGGGCTACCCGACCGGCCTCAACAACGTGGAATCCTCGATCGGCGGCCAGTTGATGGGCATGATGACGTTCCTCCCGCTGGGCTTCCTGAGCGGCTGGGGCGCGTCGTGGCTGTTGAAGAAGGCGGGGTTGCTGCGCGTGCCCGCCGAGGTCGAGGTGGAGGGCCTCGACGTCGTCGAGTACGGCACGCTCGTCTACCCCGAGATGGGCGTGATCAGGGAACAGGTGGTCGAGCCCGACGGCACGCTGGTCGAGACCGCGACGATCTCGCAGTTCGAGCTCACCAACGGCCACTCCGAGCAGTACGAGAAGGTCGAGGGCTGATCATGCTGAGCTTCGCGATCTCGGTCGCCATCATGCTCGCCGTCATCGGCGGGTCCGTCCAGTGGGCCGCGCGCGTCGAGCGCCGGCGCAACGTCCAGGAGGAGGGCCATGCCCGCCATCATTGACAGCGCGCCCGACTGCATCACGAGCGTCAACGGCGCGCAGCCGGCGGACGACTCGGCGGACTTCATCCTCCAGGCCGCGTACGAGGAGTGCGCGGGAATCATGACGTTCGGCCCCGGCACCACCTACGGCGAGGACGGCGCGGCCGCCGCCGGTGCGTACTACGCGATCACGTGGATCGGGATCATCGTCACGCTCGCGGTCCTCGTGTACTGGGTGTACTGGGAGAACCGCAGGCTGCAGACCTACCGACGGAGCGCGCGCCGCGAGACCGGCGCGAAGATCAGCTGAGAGCGAGGGCTTCCATGGACGACCGTGACCAGATCGAGTTCCCGCCGCTGCAGACGCACTCCAAGACGTTCGAGGCGTTCATGGTCGGGCTCTCGATCCTGTGCGTCGTGATCGTGCTCGTGATCGTCCTGTTCACGAGCCTGGGCACCGAGTTCCGCCCGACGGTCTAGACCGCTTGACCCCGCATCCCGTACCGTCGGAGGCCGTGGAGGAGCGGCAGATCCGCGTGCGCATCGACCCGCCGGAGGATCCGGTGCGCAGGCCCGTGCGCGTGAGCCGCCGCGGGCTGCTCGCCGTCGTCGCCCTGCTCGCCGTCACGTTCGTCGCGGCGCAGAGCTGCCAGCAGGCGCAGGTGCGCCTCTCGAAGGAGGCCGCGATCGCGAAGGCGCGGCCCGAGGCGGGCTTCACGCCGCAGCGCACGCAGGTGCGGCTCGTGCGCCAGGGGCTGACGAGCCATCCGTTCTGGGCCGTCTCGTTCTCCGTCGCCGCCCCGTCGGGCGACGGCTACGCGAAGCTCACGACCGTCCGGGTCGACGCCAACAAGGGCACGATCGAGGCGGTCAACCGGGAGAAGTAGGCTCGGGATCGAGCAGGCCGAGCCGGCCCGCGAGCCACGGCGCCGGCGCCGCCTGCAGCAGCAGCGTCGCCACGATCGCGAGCGCCACCACGGCGGCCAGCAGGTCGATGTCGGGCACGCCGAGCCCGGCCAGGACCCCGACGAGCGCGGCGGGCACGACGCCGGTCTCGCGCGTCCAGCACAGGAAGGCCAGTTCCTGGCGCGACCAGCGGGCGCGGCGGTCGGGCAGCGTGCACGCGAGGATCGCGACCGGACGGGCCACGAGCAGCAGCGTCGCCACGACGGCCAGCGAGGGCGCCCACTGCTCGCCCAGCGTGCCGAAGGGCAGGGCCGCGCCGACGACGAGGAAGACGAAGATGGTCACGACCTCCGACAGGGTGCGCGACGCGAGGACGAGCTCCTCCTCGTGGTGGGAGTGCATGGCCAGGCCGAGCAGCTCCATGTTGCCCACGATCAGCCCGGCCAGGAACGCGCCGAGGTAGCCGCTGCCGCCCGCGAAGTCGAGCGAGACGTAGCTCACGGCGACGACGGCGAGCACCGCGACGGGCGCCGAGTCGCGCAGGATCCCGCTGCGCCGGCTCGAGATCGTCGCCGACAGCAGGACGCCGGCGAGCACGCCGACGACGGTGCTGATCGCGAGCTCGGCGAGGAAGTCCGCGGCCGGCCCGCCGATGCCGCCGTCCCCGCTCAGCAGCGCGCCGGCCACGGCGAGCGCGAGGACCGCGCCCGTGGGGTCGTTGAACGCGGACTCCGCGATCACCGTCTGCGCCACCCGCAGCCGCAGCCGTGACGCGATGAAGAGCGGGATGAGGATCGCCGGGTCCGTGGGCGAGAGCACCGCGCCGATCAGCAGCCCCTGCTCGAACGGCAGGCCGAAGGCCAGCGCGGCCACGGCGCCCGTCAGCACCGCGGTGAGCACGACGCCGGGGAGGGCGAGCAGCCCGAGGCTGAGCGCCACGTCGCGCAGCACCGTGAGCGACAGGTTGAGCCCGCCGTAGAAGAGGATCGACGAGACGCCGAACGTGAACAGGAGCTGCGCGCCGAGCGAGTCGAGCGGCACGTCGACCACGTCGAGCGCCGACGGCCCGAGCGCCGCGCCGATCGCGATCAGCAGCACGACCTCGGGCACCCGCAGCACGTCGGCCAGCACGCGCGCGGCGAGTCCGGCGGCGAGCAGCAGGCCGACGGTGAGGATGACGTCGCGCGTCAAGCTGCCGCTTCCCGCCCGTCGCGGCGCTCGAGCGCGAGGCGCACGACGTCCTGCACCGTGATCAGCAGGAGGACGATCACCACGCCCGCGCCGATCGCCACGGCGACGAGCTGGCGGCGCGCGTCGTCGCGGGCGTCGTCGAACGCCCGCCGCGCCGTGGCGGCGCTGCGGCGCTGCGCGTCGGCGAGCGCGCCCGCCGCGGCGGCCATCGTCTCGAAGTGCTCGAGCTCTGGCCCGAGCAGGATCCGCTTGGTCTCCGCCGCGTCGCCGGCCTGCAGCGCGCTCCACGCCTGGCGGTCGAGCGCCATGAACGCGTCGTAGGCCTCGCCGAGCGTCCGCAGCTGCGCGGGCTCGGGCGGCGCCGTCAGCTCCCGCCGGGCCGCGGCCAGCAGCTCCCCCGTGTGCTCTGCCGAGCGCACGAAGACGTCGCGGCTGCGGCCGTCGTCGTATCCGTACGCGGTCTGCCAGCCGTTCATGTCCGTGACGGCGAACTTGAGGTCGAGCGCGCGGCGCTCGTCCGCCGCGGCGCGCTCGCTGTCGTCGAACCGGTCGCCCAGCGCGCCGAAGGCCGACAGCGCCACGCCGATCGTGACGAGCGGGCCGAGGACGGTGAGCGCGATCGCGGCGAAGAGCTTCCCCCGGATGGTCACGCGCGCACCATCCCATGTTTTCGCCCGTGCGGATATGGTCCGGCGCAGCCGTGCTGCTCTTCGTGATCCTCGGCCATGTGCCGATCGTGCTGCTCGTGTGCCTGCTCGGGCTGCTCTACCTGACGTGGCTCGAGCTGCGCGCCGAGCCGCTCGACCTCCAGGCGCAGCTGTGGTGGTACCTGCTGGTCTTCCTGACGAACGTGCTCGGCTACCTCGCGCTGCGGATCTGGCTCGTCAGGCGCCGGCGTGCCGGCGGGCGTCACCCAGCCTGACGAGCTTCACCGCCAGCTCGAGCGCGAGCAGGTCCTCGCCGTCCAGCCGCAGCCCCGTCACGCGCTCGATCCGGGCGAGCCGCTGGCGCAGCGTGTTCGGGTGGATGTAGAGCGTGCGCGCCGTGTCGGCCACCGAGCGGCGGCGCGCGAGGTACTCCTCGAGCGTGTCGAGGAGCGCGGTACGGCGCTTGCGGTCGTGCGCCACGAGCGCCGCGACCGCCGTCCAGTGCCGGTCGCGCGGCGACTCCTCGACCTGCAGGTCGACGAGGTACTTGTACGCGCCGAGCTGCTCGTACCCGAGCGCGCCGCCGGCGGGGCGCAGGGTGCGCGCGAGCTGGGCGGCGCGGGCGGCCTCGCGCAGGGCCTGGCGGCTCTCGGCGAGGCCCTCCCCGGGCCCGCTCACGCCGAGCGCGACGTGCTCGGCGGCGGCGACGGCGTCGCACACGGCGACCACGCGATCGACGGCCCGCGCGTCCGGCATCAGCACGACCGCGTTCAGGCCGTCGCGCGACGCGTCGAAGAAGCCGGACTGGTCGCGGCCCCGGAGACGCGCGGCGAGCCGCGTGGACACGGCCTCCCAGTCCGAGCCGCCGCCGTTGGCGGTCGCACCGGGCTCGCCGCGGACGAACACGTGCGGGCGCGCGAGGTCGCAGCCGGCCGGCGCCACGGCGGCGACGGCCCCGTCGGAGGCGCCGTCGGCGAGCGCGTCGAACAGGTCCTTCACGCGGTCGCGCGCGGTGAGGCGGGCGACGAGCTCCGCCCGCTCCAGGCCCATCGCCGTCTGGTCGGCGAGGGCGCGCAGCAGCTCCTCGTCGCCGGGGCCGAAGCGGCGCGGGCCGAGCACGACGAGCAGGCCGAGCTGCTCGTCGGAGGCCACGAGCGGCGCGGTCAGCAGCGCTGCGCCCTCGTGGTCGGGCCACAGGTCGCGGTTGGTCCCGCCGTGGCGGCCGCGGGAGAGCAGCTCGAGCAGCAGCGCGCCGCCCTGCGGCCGCGGCCCGGAGGCACCGTGCGGGTCGGAGGCGACGAGCCGCAGGTCGTGGCCGCCGGCCTCGAGCCGGAACAGCTGGCAGAGGTCGGCGTGCAGCACGGCGCGCGCGCCCGCCGTCGCCGCCTCGTGGATGCGCTCGTGGCGCGTCGCCGCCGCGAGCTGCTGGGACACCTCGGCGAGCCGGGTGAGCGCCGCGACCCGCTCGCGCGCCTCCGCGTAGCGCTGCGCGTCCTCGATCCCGCCGCCGACGAGCGTGGCCGTGTGCGTGAGCAGGCCGACGTCCTCGAGGCTGAACTCCCGCGGCGCGGCGGTGTGCAGGACGATCACCCCGATCAGCTCGCCGGACCGGGCGGTGATCGGGACCGCGGCCATCGACTGCCAGCGCTCCTCCTCGAGCTCGGGGAAGTACTTCATGCGCGGGTCGTGCAGCGCCTCGTCGCGGATCAGCGCGGCCTCCTTCGTGCGCGCGACCCAGCCCGTCACGCCCTCGTCCAGGCCCATCTCGATCCGGCCGACGAACGGCCGGTGCACCGGCGACGCGGCGCGCAGCACCAGACGGTCGTCCTCCAGCAGGTAGATGAGGCACGCGTGGCAGCCCGTCGCCTCCGTCGCGATGTCCACCACGCCGGCCAGGACGGCGTCGATCTCCAGGGTGGAGAACACCGCGTCGATCACCGCGCGGAGCGTCGTGGCCTCGTCCCGGGCGCCTATGTGCACATTGCACACTCTATTCGGCGCAGATCGGGACACGGAGCCCATTGCCCGGCTGCGGGCGCGGCGGCTATATCACTGGCCCATGGCCATCGAGACGCCTCCCTCCCCGGACCAGCTCCGTGCCGAGCTCGACGAGCGCGGGGTCGAGTTCGTCTTCGCGCAGTTCGTCGACATGCACGGCAAGCCGAACGCGAAGCTGGTGCCGGTCGGGCACCTCGAGGGCCTGTTCGCCGACGGCGCCGGCTTCGCCGGCTTCGCCGCAGGGGACATCGGCCAGGGCCCGCACGATCCCGACATCGCGGCGATGCCCGACCCGGCCACGCTGACCCCGCTGCCGTGGCGGCCGGAGATCGCGCGCTTCGCCTGCGACGTGACCGTGGAGGGCGAGGCCTGGCCGTACTGCCCGCGCACGATCCTGCGCAACCAGCTCGCACGGGCCGCCGCGCTCGGCTACGACTTCAAGGTCGGCGCCGAGCTCGAGTACTTCCTCATCCGCCGCCGCGAGGACGGCGGCATCGAGCTCGCCGACGAGCTCGACACGAGCGCGCAGCCCTGTTACGACATGCGCGCGCTGACGCGGTCGCTCGGCTTCGTCACGGACGTCGCCCGGCACGTGAACGCGCTCGGCTGGGGCCTGTACGCGACGGACCACGAGGACGCGAACGGGCAGTTCGAGCAGAACTTCGCCTACGACGACGCGCTCGTCACGTGCGACCGGGCGATCTTCTTCCGCTACATGGTCGAGTCGCTCGCCCAGGAGCGCGGGCTGCTCGCGACGTTCATGCCCAAGCCGTTCGCCCATCTCACCGGCAACGGCTGCCACTTCCACATGAGCCTGTGGGAGGGCGACACCAACGTCTTCGAGACCGACCCCGCCGACGACCCGCGCGGCCTCGGGCTGAGCAAGGCCGGCTACCACTTCATCGCGGGCCTGATGGAGCACGCGAAGGCCTACATCGCGGTGACCGCGCCGACCGTGAACTCCTACAAGCGCCTGAAGGTCGGCGACCCGCGCTCGGGTGCCACGTGGGCGCCGGTCTACGTGTCCTACGCCTACAACAACCGCACGCAGATGCTCCGCGTGCCGGCGCCGGGCCGCGTCGAGGACCGCACGGTCGACGGCTCGTGCAACCCCTACCTCGCCGCGACCGTGCTGCTCGCGGCCGGGCTCGACGGGATCGAGCGCGAGCTCGAGTGCCCCGACCCGAACCCGATGAACCTGTACGAGTCGACGCCCGAGCAGCGGCGCGAGCTCGGCATCGACACGCTGCCGGAGAACCTGCTCGACGCCACGCGCGAGCTGGAGCGCGACGACGTGATCCGCGCGGCGCTGGGCACGACGCCCGGCGGCGACTACCTCGACTACTTCGTCGCGTGCAAGCGGCGCGAGGTCCAGGCCGCCCACGAGCAGATCACGCCGTGGGAGCTGGACCGCTACCTCCAGGGCTTCTAGTAGTGGCCCGTCCCGCAACAGCCGACCCGCGATGGCGCCCGTCGATCACCGCCATGCTGCGTCCTCGACCGCTTGAAATCCCTAGAGGGATTCCTGCGGGTCTGCGTCCTTGCCTGTCGGCGCCGACGTGCGTCTCGCGGGCCGCCCGTCACGAGACGGACCACTAGCCATGTGCGGGATCGTCGGGCTCTTCGCCAAGACCCCCGGGGTGCAGGAGCGCCTCGGCGCGCACCTGGGCGCGATGCTCGGGCAGATGGCCGATCGCGGGCCGGACTCCGCGGGCATCGCCATCTACCGCGACCCGGCGCCGCTCGGGTCGACGAAGGTGTCGCTCTACGAGGACGGCCGCCACGAGCTCGTGATCGTGGACGGCGATCCGGCCGAGGCCGTCGCTCGCGTCGGGCGCGAGCGCCCCGGCGCCCGCGTGATGAGCGCCGGCACGCGCATCGAGATCATCAAGGAGGTCGGCGACCCGCGGGGGTTCGTCGAGCGCTTCGATCTCGCCGCGATGGCCGGCTCGCACGGGCTCGGCCACACGCGCATGGCGACGGAGAGCAGGGTCACGACGGAGGGCGCGCACCCGTTCTCCACCGGCCTGGACCTGTGCCTCGTCCACAACGGCTCGCTCTCCAACCACAACGCGCTGCGCCGCCGCCTGCGCCACGAGGGGATCCGCTTCGCGACCGAGAACGACACGGAGGTCGCCGCGGGCTACCTGGAGTGGCGGCTGCGCGAGGGCGACACGCTGCAGGCCGCGCTCGAGGCCTGCCTGGTCGACCTCGACGGCTTCTACACGTTCGCCGTGGGGACGGCCGACGGGTTCGCCGTGCTGCGCGACCCGATCGCCTGCAAGCCCGCCGTGATGGCCGAGAACGACGACTGGGTGGCGATGGCGTCGGAGTACCGCGCGATCGCGGTGCTGCCGGGCGCCGACGCCGCCGAGGTGTGGGAGCCGGAGCCGGCGCGCGTCTACTCGTGGGAGCGTGACCGGGTCTGATGGCCGTCGCCGAGGACGTCGAGGCGCTCGACCTGCGCGAGACGCCGCTGCGCGAGCTCAACCGGCGGTTGCACGCGGCCGAGCCCGCCCCGCGATGGCGCATCGCGCACCCCGACGGCGCGCACGCGGTGGCCGTCGGGATCGACGCCGAGATCGAGGTGGAGATCGACGGGCACGTCGGCTACTACTGCGCCGGCATGAACGGGCGCGCGACGGTGCGCGTGCACGGCAACGCGGGCGTCGGGCTGGCCGAGAACATCATGTCCGGCACCGTGATCGTGGACGGCTACGCGGGCCAGTCGTGCGCCGCGACGGGGCGCGGCGGGCTCGTGGTCGTGCGCGGCGACGCGTCGGCGCGGTGCGGCATCTCGATGAAGGGCGTCGACATCGTCGTGCAGGGCTCGGCCGGGCACATGAGCGCGTTCATGGCGCAGAAGGGCACGCTCGTCGTCTGCGGCGACGCCGGCGAGGCGCTCGGCGACTCGATCTACGAGGCGCGGCTGTACGTGCGCGGGACGGCAGCCTCGCTCGGCGCCGACTGCGTGGAGAAGGAGGTGCGCGACGAGCACCGCGCCGAGCTGCGCGCGCTGCTGGACCGCGCGGGCGTCACCGATGCGGACCCGGCGGACTTCCGCCGCTACGGCTCCGCCCGGCGCCTGTACAGCTTCGACGTCGACGACGCGGGCACGTACTGATGCGCGAGTCCGCCACCTTCGACCGCACCGTCATCGCGGAGATCCAGCGCGCCGCGCGCGAGGGGATCTACGACATCCGCGGCTGGGGCGCGAAGCGCAAGGTGCCGCACTTCGACGATCTCCTGTTCCTCGGCGCGAGCGTCTCCCGCTACCCGCTCGAGGGCTACCGGGAGCGCTGCGACACCGACGTCGTGCTGGGCGACCGGTTCGCCTCCGAGCCGCTGCGCCTGCAGATCCCGATCACCATCGCCGGCATGAGCTTCGGCGCGCTGTCGGCCCCGGCCAAGGAGGCGCTCGGGCGCGGCGCCACCGCGATGGGCACGGCGACCACGACCGGCGACGGCGGCATGACCGAGGAGGAGCGCGGGCACTCCGAGACGCTCGTCTACCAGCTGCTCCCGTCCCGGTACGGGATGAACCCGCGCGACCTGCGGCGCTGCGACGCGATCGAGATCGTGGTCGGCCAGGGCGCCAAGCCGGGCGGCGGCGGGATGCTGCTCGGACAGAAGATCTCCGACCGCGTGGCCGAGATGCGCGACCTGCCGAAGGGGATCGACCAGCGCTCAGCCTGCCGCCACCCGGACTGGACCGGCCCGGACGACCTCGAGATCAAGATCGGCGAGCTGCGCGAGATCACCGACTGGGAGAAGCCGATCTTCGTCAAGGTCGGCGCGTCGCGGACCTACTACGACGTGGCGCTGGCCGTGAAGTCGGGCGCCGACGTGATCGTGCTCGACGGGATGCAGGGCGGGACCGCGGCCACGCAGGAGGTGTTCATCGAGCACGTCGGGATCCCGATCCTCGCCGCGATCCCGCAGGCCGTCGAGTCGCTCCAGGAGCTCGACATGCATCGCAAGGTCCAGCTCGTCGTCTCGGGCGGGATCCGCACGGGCGCCGACGTGGCCAAGGCGCTGGCCCTCGGCGCCGACGCGGTCTCGATCGGCGTCGGCGCGCTGATCGCGCTGGGCGACAACGCGCCCGAGCTGGCCGACGAGTACGCGAAGCTCGGCACGGCGCCGGGCTTCTACGACGACTGGCAGGCGGGGCAGGACCCGGCCGGGATCTCGACGCAGGACGACGGCCTGGCCGCGCGCTTCGACCCCGAGCTGGGCGGCCGGCGCCTGGCGAACTACCTGCGCACGCTCACGCTGGAGACGCAGACGCTCGCCCGCGCGTGCGGGAAGTCCCACGTCCACAACCTCGAGCCGGAGGACCTGGTCGCCCTCACGGTCGAGGCGGCGGCGATGGCGCGCGTGCCGCTCGCGGGGACGTCGTGGATCCCCGGGGTTGTCGGCGGGTCGGGCGGCTGACTGCCGTGGGCCGCGAATGGCGGCCCCGGCGAACGTCAACTGCGGGCATTGAGGAGGCGGGATCGGTGGAGCGGCTCGCGGGGCGTGGAAGCGGTTCCACGCCATGCGTTGCGCCTCGATCCCGCATAGCGAGGTCAATGCGCAACGCGTGACGGATTCGCCCCGCTATCCGGGGCCAACTCGTCACGCCCCGCGATCCGCCACCCCACCGACCGCCTCCTCAATGCTGTGTTGACGTTCGCCCGGGCCGCCATTCGCGTCCCGCGGAAGCGACCGCCGAGCCGGCCACTCACCCGACGCGCACGCGGACCGGCTTCGAGTGGCCGGTGCTGAACGGGTAGAGCGCGTCGGGGCGCACGCGGGCGCGGAGGCGGAAGGTGCGGCCGGCCGCGCTGCTCGAGAACGTGTAGCGCGCGGCGAAGCGGCCGCGGCGCGACGCGCGCGCGGTCTCGAACGTGCGCCAGCGCCCGCGCTCGAAGGCCTGCAGCTCCACCGTCTTGCCGCGCGCCGGCACGCGCCCGCCGAGCAGGCGCCCGGAGAGCCGGACCGCCGCCCCGGCCGCGACCGTCCGCGGCCGGGCGCGCAGCCGCACGCGCGCCGGCGTGCGGAGCTCGAGCCGGCGCGAGCAGGCGAGCAGTGGATCGGTCGAGCGCACGCGGTAGCCGACGCGCAGCCGGCGTGACGGGCCGGCGGGCACGCCGAGGCGGAACGAGCCGTCGGCCGCCGTCACGCCGCGGCGCGCGATCCGATCGCGCGCGCCGGCGCGCACCGCCCGCGCCACGAGGATCACCGGCGTGCCGGCCGCCGCGCCGGCGACGCTGCCGCGCACCACCGCGCCGCGCCCGCGCCGCCGCGTCAGGTGCCGGCTCCGGGTGCCGCGGAAGCGCGCCGTGACGGGCGTGGTCTCGGCCGTGATCGACGGGTCGCAGGCCGGCGCCTGGTTGCGCGTGGTGACCTGCACGGGGCCGTACGTGACGGTGTTCGTCCCGGTCGCGTCGGCCACCAGCAGGCGCACCGAGTGGACGCCGTCGGCGAGCTTCGCCGTGTCGAGCGAGATCGTCCCCGAGGCGGTCAGCCGGCACGGCACGGGCTCCGTGAAGGGCTCGCGGCAGGCGCCGCCGTTGAGGTCGGCGATCTGCGTCGCCGCGGTCGCGCCGTCGACCTGGATCGAGGCCCGGTACACGCCGCCGCCGCGGTCGGTGGCCGAGAACGCGATGCTGCGGACGCCCGCGACGGCGCGGGTCGTGTCGAGCAGGTCGCCGGACGGCGTGCCGTTGAGCACGGGGTCGAAGCGGTCGCTCAGGTCGACGTCGAGCCGGTGCAGCGTGATGCCGGAGCCGCCGCCGTTCCCGCAGGGCCCCGGGTTGCAGTCGGCGTAGAGGATGATCCCCCCGGTCTCCGGCACCGCCGCCGAGACGCGCGAGGCGGCGGAGACGCTGCCGTCGCCGACCGTCGAGCAGCCGCTCATGGTCCAGCACGTCTCGACGTAGTTCTCCGTCGTGAGGGCGTCCGCGTCGCGGAACAGCGTGTAGTTCCACTGCGACGCGAGCGCGACGCTGCGGTAGGCGGTGAAGCGGGTCAGCTGCGTGTCGCCCGGCACGCGGTAGCGGATGCCGAAGCTGGTGAACGTCGGCACGTCCCCCGCGGGCTGGCCCGATCCCACGCCGCTCGCGGGGCAGGCGGTGCTCAGCGCGGAGGCGCTGCTGACCGCGCTCAGGCCCACCGTGGAGGCGGCGCCGCCGGACGGCGTCCGGCAGAGGTGGACCGTGTAGGTGTCCTGCGCGTGCGCGCCGCCCGGGAGGGCGAGCGCGAGCAGGATCCCCGTGAGCAGCGCCCTCCGCACGAGCGGGAGCGTAGCGCCGCGTAAGCGGAATCCTGGCTCCGCTAACGTCGGGGGCATGACGCGGCAGCTCGAGGTCGAGTACATCCCACCGCCCGAGCCGATGCCGGACGAGCTCGACGCGCGCAGGCTGCGCCGGCGCGCGCTGCAGGTCATCGGGCTGCTGGTCGTCGTCGGGCTGATCGCGTGGCTCGCGCCGGGGCTCGGCGAGGTGCGCGCGATCCTCGAGCGCGCGCGGCCCGAGTGGCTGCTGCTCGCGGTCGGCCTCGAGCTCGGCTCCTGCCTCTCGTACGTGCTCATGTTCAAGCCGATCTTCTGCCCGCGGATGTCGTGGCGGACGAGCTACGAGCTCGGCATGTCCGAGCTGGCCGCCGGCTCGATCGTCCCGGCCAGCGGCGCGGGCGGGCTGGCGCTCGGCGCCTGGGCGCTGCGCAAGGGCGGCATGCCGGGGGAGGAGATCGCCCGCCGCTCCGTCGCCTTCTTCGTCCTCAAGAGCGCGGCGAACTTCGTCGCGGTCGCCGTGATCGGGACGCTGATGTGGCTCGGCGTCGGCCCGCACGTGTCGCCGTGGCTGACGATCCTGCCGGCGGCGATGTCGGTCGTCACGCTGGCGGCCGTCGCGCTGGTCCCGCGGCTCGCGGGGCGCCGCGACCCGCGCGCGGCCGGGCACGAGCAGCGCCTGCGCCGCTGGCTGGCCGCCGCGGTCGCGGCCCTCGGCCACGGCACCCGCGAGGCCGGCGCGGTCCTGCGCCGGCGCGACTGGCGCGTGATCGCCGGCTCGCTCGGCTACTGGGCCTTCGACAACGCCGTCCTGTGGGCGACGTTCCACGCCTTCGGCGAGTCGCCCGCGCTCACGCTCGTGCTGATGGCGTACCTGATCGGCCAGCTCGGCGGGCTGCTCCCGATCCCGGGCGGGATCGGCGGCATCGACGGCGGGCTGATCGGCGCGCTCGTCGTCTACGGGCTGCCCGCCGCGGCGTCGGCCGCCGCGGTGCTCGCGTACCGCGTGATCCTCTTCTGGCTGCCGCTCGTGCTCGGCGGGATCGCCTTCGCGCAGCTCAAGCGCGGCCTGGACGACCCGGAGCGCGCCGACCTGTGCGACCCGCTGCGCCGCCCGACCCCGCTGCGGCGGGCCAGGCGGCCCCCTAGTCCGATCGGATGAGACGGGCGCCCGGGTCGGTCCGGGCGGCCGAGCGGCAGGCCCGGCGCGACCGTAGCGTCGTGCCCATGACCGATCTCGCCATCGAGACGCACTCCCCGGCCGTCACGCGCCAGCTGCTCGACCGCGTCGGCCGCCGCCTGCCGCCCGCCGCCCCGCGCGCCTCGGGGACACGGCCGGGCTGACCGAGCGCGAGGCCGAGGTGCTGCGCCTGCTCGCCGCCGGCATGACGAACGCCGAGATCGCGGCGGCGCTCGTGGTCGCCGAGCCGACGGTCAAGACGCACGTCTCCAACCTGCTCGGCAAGCTCGGCCTGCGCGACCGCGTGCAGGCCGTGATCTACGCCTACGAGAGCGGACTCGTCACGTCGTCTTGACGATCAGCACGGAGCAGGGCGCGTTGTGCGACACCGAGTTCGGCACGCTGCCGAGCACCTTGCGTTCCATGCCCTTGTTCCCGATCACCAGGACGTCGGCGCCGTTGCTCGCCGCCAGCTCGACGAGCACCTTGGCCGCGTCGCCCTGCCGCGCCTCGCTGGCCCAGCGCACGCCGCGCTCCCCGGCCCGCTCCTCGCACTCGCGCAGCGTCGCGTCGACGTCCTCCGCGGGGTTGATCGTCCACTGCAGCTCCTCGGGCGTGTCGCGCGCCTCGCGCTTGAGGCGCGCCTCGCTCACCGGCGTGTACGCCGAGATGAACACGATCTTCGCGTCGTAGCGCGCCGCGAGGTCGATCGCGAAGTCGACCGCCTTCGACGCCGTTCCCGAACCGTCCGTGCCGACCGCAACCGTGGTGACCATCGGCGGAGCATATGCGGCGTCGCGACGCGCAGGTGCAGGTAGCCTGAGGCCATGGCCATCGACGACGACCCGGAGGTCACCGACCTCTCCGTGGCGCCGGTCGTCGGCCCGGACGACCCGCGCCGGTTCACCGATTCCGGCATCGAGGTCAAGCCGCTCTACACGGCCGGCGACATCGCCGGCGGCCTCGAGGAGCGCCTCGGCGAGCCGGGCGACTTCCCGTTCACCCGCGGGCCGCATCGCGAGATGTACCGCAAGCAGCTCTGGACGATGCGCCAGTACGCGGGCTACGCGTCGGCGAAGGAGTCCAACGAGCGCTACAAGTACCTCCTCGCCCACGGCTCCACCGGGCTGTCGATGGCCTTCGACCTGCCGACGCAGCTCGGCCTGGACTCCGACGACCCGCGCTGCCTGGGCGAGGTCGGCCGCACCGGCGTGGCGATCGACACGCTCGACGACATGCGCACGGCCTTCGACGGGATCCCCCTCGACGAGGTCTCGACGTCGATGACCATCAACGCCCCCGCGGCCGTGCTGCTGCTGCTCTACCAGCTGGTCGGCGAGGAGCAGGGCGTCGAGCCCGCGCGGCTGCGGGGCACGGTGCAGAACGACATCCTCAAGGAGTACATCGCGCGCGGGAACTTCATCTACCCGCCCGGGCCGTCGATGCGCCTCACGACCGACCTGTTCGCCTACTGCGCCGAGCACGTGCCGCGCTGGAACACGGTGTCGATCTCCGGCTACCACTTCCGCGAGAAGGGCTGCTCGGCGGTCCAGGAGGTCGCCTTCACGCTCGCCAACGGGATGGCCTACGTGCAGGCGGCGATCGACGCCGGGCTGGAGGTCGACCGCTTCGCGCCGCGGCTCGCGTTCTTCTTCAACGGCCACAACAACGTCTTCCAGGAGGTCGCGAAGTTCCGGGCCGCCCGGCGGCTGTGGGCCGAGGCGATGCGCGACCGCTTCGGGGCGACCGACCCCAGGGCGCAGATGATCCGCTTCCACACGCAGACCGGCGGCGTGACCCTGACCGCGCAGCAGCCGGTCAACAACATCGTGCGCGTCGCCCTGCAGGCCTTCGCGGCGGTGAGCGGGGGTACGCAGTCGCTGCACACGAACGGCTACGACGAGGCGCTCGCGCTGCCGAGCGAGCGCGCCGCGAAGATCGCGCTGCGCACGCAGCAGATCATCGCGCACGAGTCGGGCGCCGCCGACACCGTCGACCCGTTCGCGGGCTCCTACTACGTCGAGGCGCTCACGGACGAGATCGAGCAGCGCTCCCGCGCGCTGATCGGGCGCATCGACGAGCTCGGCGGCTCCGTGCAGGCGATCACCTTCATCAAGAACGAGATCGAGGAGTCGGCCTTCGGCTACCACGAGCGCTACCGGACCGGGCAGGACATCGTCGTCGGCGTCAACAAGTACGCCGAGGAGGACATCGAGGTCGAGGACATCCTGCGCGTCGACCCGGACGCCGAGCGCGCGCAGGTCGAGCGGCTGAAGGCGTTCAAGTCCGGCCGCGACCAGGCGCTCGCCGACCGCCGGCTCGAGGAGCTGCAGGCCGCCTGCCGCGGCGACGAGAACCTGCTCCCGCCGATCCGCCGGGCCCTCAAGGACGCGTGCTCCATGGGCGAGGTGTGCGGCGCGATGCGCGCGGTCTTCGGGGAGTACCAGCCCGAGTCCTGAGCGCGGCGTTGCAACGGGAGGGATCGTCCCGGCGCGGGCGAAGCCCTCCTGCGATGGAAGCCAAGCGCACGCTCGTCAAGAGCCCGCCCGAGCTGTGGGCGGAGCTGTCCGACCTGACCGCCCTCGCCCGCCACCTCGGCGAGTTCGGCGAGATCCGCATCACCCGCACGGAGCCCGAGACGGTCGTCGAATGGGAGGGCGACCTGGCCTCGGGCTCCGTGCGGCTTGAGCCGTCGGGCTGGGGCACCAGGGTCACGCTCACCGCACTGCCGGTGATGCTCGACCCGCCGCCGGCGCCCGAGCCGGAGCCCGACCCGGAGCCGGAGCCGCTCCCGGAGCCGGCGCCGCGCGGCTTCTGGGCGCGGCTGCTGCGGCGCCCGGCGCCGGCGCCCGCGCCCCCGCCCGCACCGGTCGCCGTGACGCCGCCCCCACCCCCCGACCCGCTGCCCGCGATCGAGGCGGCCACGGGCGCCGCCGTGCTCTCCAACGCCCTCGACACGCTCGGCGCGGCGCACCACCGCCCGTTCTCGCGCTGACGGCGGGCGGGCGCGCCGAACCGGCGCGCCGCCCGCGGCGACGCGCGATGATCGGGCCATGCCGCTCCGTGCCGCGCTCCTGTCCCTCGCCGTCCTGCTGCTCGCAGCCGCGCCCGCGCGCGCGGCGTTCGACGTCACCGCGTTCTCCGTCGCGCCGTCCTCCGCGGCGGCCGGCGCGCACGCCGACGTGACGATCGCCGCCTCGTTCCCGCCGTACGACGCCGCGAGCCCGCCCCAGCGTCCGCGCAACCTGACCTTCCACCTCCCGCCCGGCCTGGCCGGCGACCCGTTCGCGACGCCCCGCTGCGCCGAGGCCGCCTACCGCGCCGACAGCTGCCCCGCGAACACGCGCATCGGCAGCGTCGCCGCGACCGCGACCGCGCTGATCGTCATCCCGGTCAGGCAGGACGTGGCGGGCGACCTCTACAACCTGGTGCCGGCCGGCGGCGAGCCTGCGCGGCTCGGCGCGGTGCTCCGCCCGGCGGGCGGCCTGCTCGGCAAGCTGTTCGTGCCGACGGTCATCACGGCGCGGGCGACGGACGGCGGGCTCGACTCGGTCGTCACCGACCTGCCGACCCAGCTCAACGGGATCCAGCTCTACACGGAGCGGATGGCGTTCACGCTGCAGGGCCGGCCCGCGGGCACGAGCCGCCCGTTCATGCGCAACCCGACCTCGTGCAAGCCCGCCGTCTCGAGCCTCGTGGCGACGCCGCACGACACGCCCGCCACCGCGGTGACGAAGACGAGCTCGTTCACGCCGACGGCGTGCGACGCCCTCGCGTTCGCGCCGCACATCGAGGGCACGGTCGGGGCCGACGGCGCGACCGCGCGCCTGGCCAAGCCGCCCGTGCGCACGATCATCACCCAGGGTGGCGAGGAGGCGGGCCAGGCATCGGTCACCGTCGGGCTGCCCCCGATCCTCGGCGTCGACCTGACCCAGCTCGGGCGCGCCTGCTCGGTCGAGCAGGCGGCGGCCCGGGCGTGCCCCGCCACGGCGCGGGTCGGCAGCGTCGAGGCGACGACGCCGCTGCTCGCCCAGCCGCTCACGGGCGCGGTCTACCTCGCCTCGCGCGGGCCTGCCGCCCTGCCCGGGCTCACGATCCAGCTCGGCGACCCGATCCCGCTGCGGCTCGACGGCTCGGTCGAGCTGACGCCCGAGGGCCTCAAGACGACGTTCACGGGCCTCCCCGACGTGCCGCTCTCCCGCTTCCGGCTCGACCTCCTGGGCGGGGAGCAGGGCGTGTTCCAGCTCGCCTCGGACCTGTGCGCCGCCGACCCGCCCGCGGTCACCGCCGCGTTCGTCGCCCAGTCCGGCAGGACCGCGACCGACGCCAAGGCGCTCGCCGTGGCCGGCTGCACCGACCCGCCGCACGTGGCGGCGGCGATCACGCGCCTGCGCTCCGGCCGCCCGAAGGTGCGCGTGCGCGTCACGGCGGCCGCCGGCGCGCCGGAGCTGCGCCAGGTCCGCGTCCTGCTGCCCAACGCGCTGGAGGCCAAGCCGAAGCGCAAGGGCATCCGGGTGAGCGGCGGCACGGGCGCCGGCGCGCTGCCCCGCACGGCGCTCAAGCTCACCGGGAGCGGCGAGCTGCGCATCACGCTCCCGGAGGGCACCCGCACCGTCTCGGCCACGCTCGCGAAGGGCGCCGTCCGCGCCGGGCGCAAGCTGCGCCGCGCGAAGCCGCCGAAGCGGCTGCGGCTCCGCATCTCGGTGCGCGACGGCGACGGACCGCGTCCCGTCCGCACGCTGAAGGTCCGCCCGAAGCGGCGCTGATCCATAGACTCCGCGGCCATGCGCGAGAAGGCGCTCGAGACGAACGAGGAGAAGCTCGCGCAGCTCGCCGAGCTGCGCGACGCCGCGATCCACCACGCCTCCGAGACGGCGGTGGAGAAGCAGCACGCCAAGGGCAAATACACCGCCCGGGAGCGGATCGAGAAGCTGCTCGACGCCGGCTCGTTCCAGGAGCTGGACACGTACGTGCGCCATCGCAGCACCGAGTTCGGCATGGACCGGACGCGCCCGTGGGGCGATGCCGTCGTCACCGGTCATGGGACGATCGACGGCCGCCGCGTGTGCGTGTTCAGCCAGGACTTCACGGTCTTCGGCGGCTCGCTCGGCGAGGTGATGAGCGAGAAGATGTGCAAGGTCATGGACCTGGCCGCCAAGATCGGCTGCCCGGTCATCGGCATCAACGACTCGGGCGGCGCGCGGATCCAGGAGGGCGTCGTCTCGCTCGGCGCCTACGGCGACGTGTTCGTGCGCAACGTGCGGTGCTCCGGCGTGATCCCCCAGATCAGCCTGATCATGGGGCCGTGCGCGGGCGGCGCCGTCTACTCCCCGGCCATGACGGACTTCATCCTCATGGTCAAGGAGACCTCGCACATGTTCATCACGGGCCCCGACGTGATCCGCACGGTCACGGGCGAGGAGGTCGAGTTCGAGGCGCTCGGCGGCGCGATGAGCCACAACCAGAAGTCGGGCGTCGCGCACTTCGCGTTCGACGACGAGGACCAGTGCCTCGAGGACACCCGCTACCTGCTCTCGTTCCTGCCCCAGAACAACCTCGAGTCGCCGCCGCGCGTGCAGCCCTCCGACGACCCGATGCGCATGGACGCCGAGCTCGACACCGTCGTGCCCGACAGCCCGAACAAGCCGTACGACATGCGCGACGTCGTGCGCCTGTGCGTCGACGACGGCGAGTTCCTCGAGGTGCAGGAGCACTTCGCCACCAACATCATCTGCGGCTTCGCGCGCCTGAACGGCTGGACCGTCGGCGTCGTCGGCAACCAGCCGCGCTCCATGGCCGGCGTGCTGGACATCGACGCCTCGGTCAAGGCCGCGCGCTTCGTCCGCACGTGCGACGCCTACAACATCCCGCTGATCACGCTCGTCGACGTGCCGGGCTTCCTGCCGGGCACGACCCAGGAGTGGGGCGGGATCATCCGGCACGGCGCGAAGCTGCTCTACGCCTACACCGAGGCGACCGTGCCGAAGATCACGCTGATCACGCGCAAGGCCTACGGCGGCGCCTACGACGTCATGGCCTCCAAGCACATGCTCGCCGACTTCAACTTCGCCTGGCCGAGCGCGGAGATCGCCGTGATGGGGCCCGAGGGCGCGGTCAACATCATCCACCGCCGCGACATCGCGGGCTCGCCGACGCCCGAGGAGCGCCGCGGCAAGCTGATCGACGACTACAAGGCCCGCTTCGCGAACCCCTACACGGCGGCCGAGCGGGGCTACATCGACGACGTCCTGATCCCGCACGAGACGCGCCCCAAGCTGATCGCCGCGCTCGAGACGCTGCGCACCAAGCGCGTCGCGACGCCGAAGCGCAAGCACGGCAACATCCCCCTCTGAGACGGGCCCAGGCGCAGGTTGAGTCCTGCGCCTCATGTGCGGCGGGCCGCGCACCGGCAAGCTCCCGCGCATGCGCCGCCGTGCCGCGCTCGCGACCTGTGCCCTGATCCTCGCCGGCTGCGGCGGCGCGGGCGACGCCGTCCGCGCGCCCGCGCCCGCGGCCGACCGCGCGGCGGTCCAGGAGCGGGTCGCCGCCTACCTGCGCAGCTACGCCGCCGGTGACGGTGGGCGCTCGTGCGCGCAGTTCACGGCGGCGCTGCGCGCGCGCAGCGACCGGCTCGCGGCCGCGAACGGCGACGGCACGTGCGCGGCCGTGCTCTCGGCGCTCGGACCCGAGATCGCCGCCGCCATCCCGGCCGGCGAGCGCGCGGCGTTCGTGCGCACGCTCGGCGATCCGGCGGGGGTCGCCGTCGAGCTGCGGGGCGACCGCGCCCTCGCCACGGTGGCGGGCCGCGGGGCGCGCCGCCTGCTGCTCGTCCGCGACGGCGGGCGCTGGCTGATCGACGACCTCGCGGTGCCGGCGCCGTGAGCGCGCGCGTGCGCGGCCAGGCCGGCCAGACGGCGGCCGAGTACCTCGGCCTCCTGCTGATCGTCTCGCTGATCGTCGCAGCGCTGGTCTCGGCCGGGGTGGCGGGCCACGTCGCGCGCACGATCGACGCCGCCGTGTGCACGATCGGCGGCGGCGACTGCGCGCCGGCGGAGGCCGCGCCGCCGCCGGGGAGCACCGCGGCGACCGGCGGCCCCGACGCGGACGGCGACGGCCTGGACGACGCGACCGAGCGCGAGCGCGGGCTCGACCCCGAGAACGCCGACACCGATGGCGACGGCCTCGCGGACGGCGAGGAGGCGCGCCGCGGCACCGACGCACTCGCCGGGGACTCCGACGGCGACGGGCTCTCCGACGCCGAGGAGGTCGAGGCGGGGACGAAGCCGACCGACAGCGACGGCGACGGCGACGGCCTCTCCGACGCCGAGGAGCTGGCCGCCGGGACCGATCCCGGCGAGGCGGACGGCGACAACGGCGGCGGGCAGCGCGGCGACGGGCTCACCGACCGCGAGGAGATCGACCACGGGACGGACCCGAACCGCTTCGACACCGACGGCGACGGCTACTCCGACGGCTACGAGGTCGAGCACGGCGACGACCCGACGCGCGACGAGCGCAACCTGCTCGAGAAGGGCCTCGACGCGTTCCTGGACGACCCGTTCACGCTCGGCCGCGGCACGATCGTCAAGGGCGGCGCCAAGAAGATCGTCGACGACCTGGTCGCCAAGGGCCGCAAGGGGGTCAAGCGGATCGGCGACGCGAAGTCGGTCAAGGAGGCCGCGCGCATCCGCCGCGAGCGGATCGCGGCGCTGCGCATCCGGCTGCGCGGGATCCCGCAGGGGATGAGCCGGCGCGACTTCGACGCGTTCGGCGCGGACGTGCGCGCCGGCGCCGGCCGCTACGGGGATGACATCCGCGTCCAGGGCAGCCGCGCGAAGGGCACGGCGCGGCCGGACTCCGACATCGACGTCGCCATCCGCGTCCCGCCCGACCGCTTCGACGCGATCCTGCGCGAGCGCTTCAGGACGCCCAACGCGGGCAGCGCGAAGGAGCGCACGATGCAGCACGCCGGCGACACCGGCAAGATCCAGGCCGGTGAGCTCGGGTTGAGTGGACTCCGCAGGCAGCTGGAGCAGCGCTACGGCAAGAAGGTCGACATCTCCGTCATCCGCGAGGGCGGCGCGTTCGACCGCGGCCCGTGGGTCGGGGTGCCCTGACGTGAGCCGCGACGAGCTCGACTGCGCGATCTACGTCGACGCCCCGTCCGAGGACGTGCTGACGCCCCTGCTGCCGGACGACCCGCCCGGCGCCGAGCTCTACGTCGACGCCAGCGACGAGGCGGACCCCGTGCGGCGCACCGCCTTCCCCGACGGCTTCCTGGCCTTCTCGCACCGCGTCGAGGTCTTCGCCGACGCGCCGCCGGCCGTCGATCTCGTCAGCGGGATGCTCGAGCGGCTGTGGGCGGCCGGACTGCCGGCCGTCGCCGCCTGCGACTACGAGGACCGGCTGCCGCACGGCGGCGGCTACGGCTCGCGCGACGTGCCCTGGCCGGTCTAGCCCACGGCCGGCGCGAGGCGCTCGGCGGCGCGCCGGCGTCGCGCGCGGGTCAAGGCATAGGCCAGCACGCCGACGAGCAGCGGCGGTACGACGATGGCGAGCGCCGGCAGGTCGAGCCCGGCCTTGGAGCCGACCCCGAGCGCCGCGGCGAGCATCGTGCACCCCAGCGCCGGACGCAGGCCCGCGGCGGGGACGCTGCGCGAGAGCCGCTCGCCGAGCAGCACGCCCGGCACCGAGCCGACGAGGATGTTGCCCATCAGCCCGTAGTCGACGTTGCCGGCGACGACGTGCGCCAGCCCGGCGGCCCACAGCAGCACCGCCGCGTGGAAGACGTCGGTGCCCACGACCCGATGCGGCGTGAGCCGGAAGACGAGGATCAGGGCCAGGCCGATCAGCGCGCCGCTGCCGACCGAGGTGACGCCGAGGATGAAGCCGAGCAGCAGCCCGAGCCCGACCGCGAGCGCCTTCGTGCGCGGCGTGAGGTCGACCGACTCGCGCTCCTGCTCGTCCACGCGCCGGACGAACAGCGCGCGGACGAGCGTGACCGCCGCGGTGAAGGCCAGCGCGCCCGCCACGCCCCAGAGCAGCGCGGTGTCGGGCGGCGAGGGCAGGCTCTCGACGAGGATCACGCCGGCGATCGACCCCGGGACGCTGCCGAGCGCCAGCCAGGCCGACACGCCGAGGTCGACCGTGCCGCTGCGCAGGTGCTGCCAGCCGCCGACGGTCTTGGTCAGCGCGCCGTAGGCGATGTCGGTGCCGACGGCCACGAGCGGCTGCGTCCCGATCACGAGCAGGAGCAGCGGCGTCATCAGCGAGCCCCCGCCGATGCCGGTGAGCCCGACGAGCACGCCGACGCCGAGGCCGAACAGGATGACCAGCGGATCCATCCGGCCGTGCAACGTAGCACTGAGCCGGTGGACTAGATCGGGATTGTGGCTAGCGCGGGTCGCGGACCAGCAGCTCGACGTTGCGGTCGTCGCGCTCGCCGCTCTTGTCGCGCTCGAGCGCCGCGCCCTCGGCCTGCAGCCGCTGCGGGTCGTTGAACGCGAGCGTGCGGCCGAGCGAGACGAGCTGCTGCGTCGAGAACGCGGCGGCCGGGCCGGGGGCCGGCGCCTCCGCCGGCGCGGCGCTGTCGAGGATCGTGCCGAAGATCGACAACGTGCCGTCGCGGTTGTCCATCAGCTCGATCAGCCGGCTCTGCTGCGGCCAGTCGATGTGCGACGCCGTGTTGATCTCCCAGAACCCGCGCCCGCGGCGCGAGCCGAAGAAGCGGATCGCGTTCGCGTGCGTGTGGCCCGACACGTACGCGATCACGGTCGGGTACCGCGCGAACAGGGCCCGGACGGTCCTGCGGCCCGCAAGCCCGCGGTGCAGCGGCGTCGAGCGCCGCGGGTCGGCGTCGCAGCCGGGCTCGCCGGCCGGCTCGCACTTCCCGGCGGCCTCGTCGGTCGCCGTGTTGCGCATCGTCTCCAGCGTGTGGTGGCCGAACACCACGGTGAGCTGGTCGCGCCGGCGCGCCTTGCGCAGCTCGCGCTTGAGCCAGCGGTACTGCGCGTCGTCGAGGTTGCCGTACTGGCCGCCGCCCTCCGCGACCGTGTCGATGGAGATGAAGCGCAGGCCCTTGCGCGGCGAGAGCGCGTAGTAGCTCGCCGTGCCCCTCGACCGGCGCAGCTCGCGCCGCGGCGTCGCCGACAGGCCGTGCGCGCCCCGGGCGCCCTCCGCCATCAGGCCGCGGAACTCGGCCTTGTTGATGATCCGTCGGCGCTGGTCGGGCGGCACCGTGCGCCCCCCGGCGAGCAGCGAGGAGATGAACGCCGGGTCGCTGAAGCGGTCGTACAGCGCGCTCTCGTCGCGCCCCGCGAACTGCGCGGGGTCGACCGCCGGGGTCGGGAAGACCTTCAGGCAGCCGACGGCGATCGAGCGGAACAGGTCCGTGCTGGCCGGCGCGTTGCCCTGGATGAGCCCGTCGTGGTTGCCGCGCGACACGTACCAGGGGACGTCGAGGCCCTCGGCCTCGAACGCCGACTGCGCCCGGTCCATCAGGCCCGGCTGGCGCGGGAACGCGGCGTACGGACCGCCCGCCACGGCCGGCTCGTCGGGATCCCAGTAGCCGCTGTAGAGGTCGTCGCGCGCGCCGCGCCAGTCGTCGTAGTCCTGCACCCCGGTGTAGGCGCGCGCGGCGACGTCGGCGTTCAGGCGCGCGAGCACGTCGGGCGGCAGCGACCCGCACGCGGCCGCGTCGACCGCCTGGCCCGAGAACGGATCGACCGCGCCGCCGTCGAGCACGGTCCGGAACCACTCCGTCTCGTTGAGCTGCTGGTTGTCGGCGAGGTCGCCCGTGGTGATCGCGAAGCCCAGCCGTGCCCGCCTGCCGCCGGCGGCGCGGATCGGGCTGCGCCGGTTCGCGTTGACGTTGCGCACGACGGCGTCGAACGTCTGCGTGCCGAGCGCCTCCTGCGGGCGGTGCGAGGCCTTCAGCGCGCCGCCGGCCGCGTCGACGAAGTCCACGCGGGCGGGCGACATCTCGTCGACGATCTGGGGGTCCGTGAGCTGCGCGAAGAACGCGAGCGAGCGCCGCGCGCCGGCGCGCCTCGCACGGGCCCTGGCGGTGCCGCCGCGGCGCACGACGTACGGCTCGCCGGCGCCCTGCGTCAACGGGACGTAGCCCGTCCCGGGCGCGGCCACGACCGTCTCGGTCAGGGTCGACGTGCCGGTGGGATCGGCGAGGGCGGCGGGGGCGAGCGCGAGCAGGGCGATCAGCGCGGCCGCGGACAGGGGGCGTCGCATGGGCGCCATCCTGCCAGACCGCGGCCCGCCCGGCCGCCCTTCACAGCGTGATCTCCTGCGCGACCACGGAGCCGGCCGCCCACGCGGCGTGCGCCGCCACGGCGATGGCGAGGTCCTGGATGGCCAGCCCCGTCGAGTCGAACAGCGTGACCGCGTCGCCGTCGGGACGGCCGGGCGCCTCGCCGGCCAGCACCGCGCCGAGGTCGGTGACGTCGCCGCGGCCGATCGCGCCCGCCTCGACCGCGCCGGTCAGCTCCCCGCCGTGCGACGCCTGGGCCCACTCGTCGCAGAACAGCGCGCAGCGGGTGACCGCCTCGATGCTCGCCTCCGCCTTGCCCGGGCCGTCGGCGCCGAGCATGTTGAGGTGCAGGCCGGGCTGCAGGTCCCCGATCTCGACGACGGGCTCGTGCCCCGGCGTGACGCAGCACACGACGTCGCAGGCCAGCGCCTCCGCGCGCTCCCCCGTGCGCCAGCCCAGCTCGGCGGCGAGCGCGCCGGCCGCCTCCGGGCGCGGGTCGGCGCACACGCCCGGCCCGTAGCCGGCCGCGGCGAGGCAGCGGGCCGCCCAGGCGCCGTGCAGCCCGCAGCCGATCACGCCCACGCCGGCGGCGCCCTCGCGCGCGAGCGCCTGTGCGGCGACCGCGGCGACCGCGCCGGTGCGCAGCGCCGTGACCGCGCGCGCGTCGAGCAGCATCCGCGGCTCGCTGGTCGCCGCGTCCGAGAGGCAGACGACGCCCATGACCGTCGGGAGCCGGTGCGCGACCGGGTTCCCGGGGAACGACGAGATCCACTTGAGCATCGCGAAGCCGCCGCCGAGCGCGGGCATCGCGCGGAAGTCGCCGTGCGGCGGCGCGTCGAGGTACACCTTGGCCGGCATCGTCCACTCGCCGGCGTGATGGGCGGCGAACGCGGCGCGCACGTGCTCGATCGCCTGCACCGGAGAGACCGCCGCGAGCACCTCGTCGTGGCCGAGGACGGGGACTACCACGGCTCGGGCGCGTCGGGCGCGTGGCCCACGGCCTCGAGCCGCGCCGCACGCAGCCACGGGTCCGGCGCGGGCTCGGCCGGCGCGGCGGGCGGGAGCGTGTCGCGGAGGAACTGCTCGACGGCGGCGATCACCGCGGCGGCCTCCTCCGGGGAGGCCGCGGAGCCCTCGAGGCGGAGCTGCGGGCGCCGGTTCACGCCCGCAACCCTACGCGATCAGACCGCGCACTCGCCTTCGCCGCGGATGACCTCGAACGGCACGTGCTTCGTCCAGTCGATGAAGTGGTTCATGGTCTCCAGGCCGAACTCGATCGGCAGGGCGAGGTCGCTGACCGCGTCCTCGAACGCCTTCGTCCCGATGCGCTCGGCGAACGCGTTGAAGGCCTCGCCGTCGAGGCGCTCGGCCTCGTACTTGCGCAGCCAGCGCTCGACGGCCTCGGGCACCCGCTTCGCGGCCAGGCGCACCTTCAGGCGCGCGCCGTAGACGATCTCGCCGCCCTCGTAGTTGCCGCCGATGTGCGCGACGTAGGCGGGGATCGTGTGCTGGCCGACCTTGATCGACGCGCCGTAGAACCCGATGTTGCCGATGTGGTGCTGGCTGCAGCCGTTCGGGCAGCCGGACATCTTGATGTGGATCCGCCGCGTCAGCGGGTCCGTGATGCCCATCGCCTCGATCCGCTCCTGGACCGCGCGGTTCAGGCCCATCGAGGACGTGATGCCGAGCTTGCAGGAGTCGGTGCCGGGGCAGGAGACGACGTCGTTGACCTCGTCGGAGCCCGCGTCGCCGAGGCCGAGCGCGCTCAGCCGGCGCCAGACGTCGTAGACGGCCTCGTCCCGGACCCAGCGCAGGACGAGGTTCTGATGCACGGTCGTCCGGGCGTAGCCCCCGCAGTACTCGCGCATGATGTCGGCCAGCCCGCGCAGCTGGTCCGGCGTGAGGTCGCCCCGCGTCACCTTCACCTGGACCGCGGCGAAGCCCTGCTGGCGCTGCGCCTCGACGTTCGCCGCGCGGAAGCGCGCGAACTCGGAGCCGTCGCCGTTCGGGGAGCCGAAGCCGGACGGCGGCGGCGGGACGTTCGCCTCCTCGTCGTGGAGGTAGAGCCGGTGGTCGACGGAGAAGTCCCGCTCGGCGACCCAGTCGCCACGGAGCTCCTCGTCGACCTGCTCGCGCAGCGCCTCGATGCCGATCTTGTCGACCAGCACCTTGATGCGGGCGCGCGCGCGGTTCACCCGCAGCCAGTCCTGGCGGTCGAAGATGCGCAGCACGGCCTCGGTCCACTTGAGGTACTCGCCGTCGTCGGCGGTGACGAAGTCGGCGAGGGTCGGCGCGACGCGCGGCATGATCGACGTGCCGCCGCCGACGCGCAGCTCGAAGCCCTTGACGCCGTCGCGCTCGCGGGCGATGAACGCGACGTCGTGGATGCCGGTCAGCGCGCGGTCGGTGTCAGAGCCCGTGAACGCGGTCTTGACCTTGCGCGGCATCAGCTGCGTCGTGGGGTGGCGCACGAAGTAGCGCACGAACGCGCCCGCGTACGGCGTCGGGTCGAAGACCTCGTCGTGGCACACGCCCGCCCACGGGTCCGCCGTGACGTTGCGGACCGTGTTGCCGCAGCCCTCGCGGCTGGAGAGGCCGGCGTCGGAGAGCTCGCGGATCACCGCCGCGGCGTCGCGCAGCGGCACGTGGTGCATCTGGATGTTCTGGCGCGTGGTGATGTGCCCCTTGTTCAGCGGCACCCACTGCTCGATCACCGAGGCGAAGGCGTCCATCTGCTCCGGCGAGATGCCGCCCCACGGCAGCTTCACGCGGATCATCTGGACGTCCGCCTGGCGCTGGCCGTAGACCCCCTGCTTGAGGCGGAAGCCGATGAACTCGTTCTCCGGCGTCTCGCCGGCGAGGTACTTCTCGGCCTCGTTGTCGAAGTCGTCGAACTCGCGCTCGAGGATCGGGATGACGTGACCGGGGACGTCCTCGCGGATCTCGGGATTGTCGAGCGACCCCTTGCGGCCGGTGGTGGTCGAAGGCTCCATAGCGAGCACAAGGTACCACGGGCTTCCTGAATCCCTGTCGGCAATGAACCATTTGAATCCTGACCCGAGTTGATACATTTCGGAATCGATGAACGAAGGACGCCCCGTAGAGGTCATCCTCGAGGCCGTCGACCGGTTCGGAGCGGACCGGCTCGCACTGGCCGCCTCCTGGCAGAAGGAGACCGCCGTCCTGGTCGACCTCGTCCGCCGGCACGCGCCCGAGGCGCGCATCTTCACGCTCGACACCGGCGTGCTGTTCCCCGAGACGTACGCCACCTGGCGGGCCGTCGAGGAGCGCTACGGCATCGTCGTCGAGTCGTGGCGGGGCGACTGGGTGCCCGGGCTGTGGTCCACGGACCCCGACCGCTGCTGCTTCCTGCGCAAGGTCGAGCCGCTGCAGCGCGCGCTCGAGGACGCGGACTGCTGGATCTCCGGCGTGCGCCGCGACCAGTCGCCCGACCGCGCGCGCACGGAGGAGCTCGACTGGGACGAGCGCCACCGGCTGTGGAAGGCCAACCCGCTCGCCACCTGGTCCGAGCGCGACGTCTGGGCCTACATCGCCGAGTACGACCTGCCCTACAACCCGCTGCACGACCAGGGCTACTCCTCGATCGGCTGCACCCACTGCACGCTGCCCGGGCAGGGCCGCGCCGGCCGCTGGGCCGGGCTGGACAAGGACGAGTGCGGGTTGCACGCGCCGGTCGCCCCGTGATCATCTGCGCATGAAGTCCGCCAACACCCGCTGGCACGACGGCGCCGTCACGCCCGCCGACCGTGCCGCCGCCCTCGGCTTCGGGGGCGCCACGGTCTGGCTCACCGGGCTGCCCGCATCCGGCAAGTCGACGCTCGCGGTGGAGGTCGAGGCGCTGCTCATCGGCGCCGGGCGCCCCGCGCTGCGGCTCGACGGCGACAACCTGCGCCACGGCCTCAACGGCGACCTCGGGTTCAGCGCCGAGGACCGCAAGGAGAACGTCCGCCGCACGGCGCACGCCGCGGCGCTCCTGGCCGAGGCCGGCGTCGTCGCGCTCGTGGCGCTGGTCTCGCCCTACGCGTCGGACCGCGCGACGGCGCGGGCCGTGCACGAGGCGGCCGGGGTGCCGTTCCTGGAGGTGTGGGTGTCGACCGGCCTCGCCGAGTGCGAGCGGCGCGACCCCAAGGGGCTGTACGCGGAGGCGCGGGCGGGCCGGCTGCCCGGCCTGACCGGAGTCGGGGACGTGTACGAGGCGCCCGAGTCCCCGGACCTCGAGATCGGCGGCGCCGAGCCGATCCCGGCGGCCGCCGCCCGGGTGCTCGCCGCGCTTGCGCCACCCGCCGACGTACATTAGGGTTCCCTAAGACCGACCGGAGCGGTCGGGATTCATGGCCGTGGAACCGTCCTTCACCGAGCTCGCCGACGGCCCGTGCAGCGGGACCGGCGATCTGCTGCTCTCGCTCACCGCGGAGTTCTGGCCCGTCGACGCCGGCGCGGTCCGCGCCCGGCTCGACGACGAGGCGCGGCGGCTGTTCGGCGTCGCCGCCTTCCCCGACCGGGACCGCGCCGTGCTGCTCGCCGCGGTGCTCGGGCAGGAGCTCCGGCTCGCGGCCGACCATGGCACGGACCCGGAGCTCATGCGCCTGGACCGCCTGCTGCTGCGCCGCCGCGGGCACCCGCTGTGCGTCGCGGCGCTCGGCGTCGAGCTGCTGCGCCGCGCCGGGGTGCCGGCCACGGTGTGCTCGTCGCCCACCCGCTGGTTCGTGGGCCTGACCGGCGGCGAGCGGACGGTGCTGCTCGACGCGCGCCTCGACGGGCGCGACGAGCCGTCGCCCGCACGGGTGCGCCGCCACTGCGGGCATGAGGTGGCGTTCTGCGTGCTGACCGGCCTGGCCGAGCGGTTCGCGCGGCTGGACCGGCGCGACGCGGCCCGCCGCGCGCTGGCGCTGCGGCTCGCGCTGCCGGTCGACGAGGAGGTCAGGCGCGCGCTGCGGCGCGACCTCGACGCGTTCGGGCCGTCGTAGGCGTCAGGCCCAGGCGCGGCGGAGGCGGCGCAGGCCCTCGGCGATCTCCGCCGGGGCGTGCGTCGTGAACGAGAGGCGGAGCGCCGCGGTGTCGGGCGCGCCGGCGAAGAACGGGTAGCCCGGGACGAACGCGACGTCGTGGGCGAGCGCGCGGTCGAGCAGCGCGCCGGCGTCCCAGCCGTCGGGCAGCCGCGCCCAGACGAACATGCCCCCGTCGGGATGGTTGTGCGTGGAGCCCGGCGGGAGCGCGTCCGCGAGGCCGGCGATCAGCGCGTCGCGGCGCGGGCCGTAGGCGCGCCGCAGCTCGCCGACGCGCACGTCGAGGTCGACGTGCTCGAGCCAGTGGGCCGCGGCCGCCTGGTCGACGGTCGAGGAGTGCAGGTCGGCAGCCTGCTTGGCGATCGTCAGCGGCCGGCGCAGCGGCGCGGGGGCGCGGACCCAGCCGATCCGCAGCCCGGGGGCGGCGATCTTGGACAGCGTGGAGAGCGAGAGCACGCGGTCGTCGAGCGCGGCGAGCGGCGGCAGCGGCTCGCCGCGGTAGCGCAGCTCGCCGTACGGGTCGTCCTCGAGCAGCCAGAAGCCGCCGCGCCGCGCGAGCGCGACGAGCGCCTCACGGCGCTCGAGCGGCAGCGTGCGCCCGGTCGGGTTCTGGAACGTCGGGATCGTGTAGAGCAGCCGTGCGCCGTGCTGCGCGGCGAGGTCGGCGGCGGCCTCGGGGTCGATCCCGTCGTCGTCGCACGGGACGGGCACGATCGTCGCACCCGCGAGCTGGAAGGCCTGCAGCGCAGCGAGGTAGGACGGCTCCTCGACCAGCACGGTGTCACCCGGCTCGAGCAGCACCGTCGCGATCAGCGTGAGCGCCTGCTGGGAGCCGCTCGTGATGAGCAGCTCGTCGGCGTGGGTGGGCAGCCCGCGCACCCCGAGGCGGGCGGCGACCGCCGCGCGCAGCGCGGGGTCGCCCTCCGTCGTCGAGTACTGCAGCGTGCGCCCGATCGCGGGCTCGGCGAGCGCGGCGGCGAAGGCGGCGCGCGTGCCGGGGCCGTCGAACAGCTCCGGCGCCGGCAGCCCGCCGGCGAACGAGATCACGCCGGCGCGCTCGGTCAGCGCGAGGATGTCGCGGACGGGCGAGGACTGCACCCCCCGCAGCCGCGCGGCGAGCGGCGGCGTGGGCGGGGTCTCGACCGTCATCCGGCGATTCTACCCGGCGCGCGCGACCTCGTCGACGGGCTCGAGCTCCCCGATCAGCTCAGCCAGCAGGTCCGACAGGACGAGCTCCCCGTCCTCGTCGGCGAGCCGTCCGTCGGCCGTGAACGCGTCGGCGGCCAGGCCGACGGGCAGCTCACGGTCGACCACCCGGGCACCGATCGCGCCGAGCACCTTGCGCAGCTCGGCCTGGGCCCAGACGGCCCCGAACAGGCCGGTGCTGGCGCCCACGACGGCGACGGGCTTGCCCTTCAGCGGGCTCGTCTTCAGCGGCCGCGAGAGCCAGTCCAGGGCGTTCTTCAGCTGCCCCGGGATCGAGTGGTTGTACTCCGGCGTGGCGAACAGGACGACGTCGGCCTCGCCGATGGCGTGGGCCAGCTGGCGCAGGACCCACGGCCGCGGCTCGCCGGCGTCATCGTCGGCGTCGTACGGCGGCACGGCCTTCAGGCCCTCCCACACCTCCAGCTCGGCTCCGGGCGGCAAGAGCTTCGCCGCCGCCCGGAGGAGCTGGGCGTTGTGGGAGTCCCGGCGCAGCGAGCCGGAGATCCCCAGGACCTTCATCGCTACGCCTTGACCAGCTGCAGGTCGACGTGGAGCTTCACGTCGTTGGCGAGGGCGAGGCCGCCCTTGGGCAGCGGGTTGTTCCAGCTGATGCCGAAGTGCGTGCGGTCGACCGCGGCCTCGAGCGTGATGCCGACGCGCGTGTTGCCCCACGGGTCCTCGTGCGGCGCGACGAGCTCGCCGCGTGCGGTGACAGGGCGCGTGTCGCCCTTGATCGTGAGGTCGCCGTCGACGACGAGCTCGTCGCCCTCGACGCGCCAGGCCGTGGACTCGAACGTGATCTCCGGGTGACGCTCCGCATCGAAGAACTCGGGCGACTGGAGGTGGGCGTGGAAGTTCTCGTCCTTCACGGCGATCGACGTCGGGTCGACCGTGCCGGTGAGGCGGGGCGTTGCACCCGTCGTGTCGAGCTTGACGTCGAACTTCTCGAAGCCGGTGCGGAACGTCGAGACCATGTACTTGAGCGAGAACGTCGCGGTCGAGTGCGTGGTGTCGAGGCCCCAGACGGCAGCAGGCAGGTCCTGCTGGAGGGTGGTGCTCATGTCGAAGTGCTCCCGGTGTTGGATTTCCCCAGCGGACCGGAGTCCGCTTATCTTGCGTAAGCCAGGGTAGCGCAGCGGACCGCAGTCCGCAAGAGGAAACCGGACCGCAGTCCGAACTGTCAGTCCGGAGACGTCACGAGGCCCCGGGAGAGGAGGTCGCGGAAGCGCTCGACGGCGTCGGCGACGCCCGCGCGGAGCGGCGTCGCGGACTCCGCCGACCCGCCGGTCTCGGCCGGGAACGGCAGCTCGACCGGGTCGTAGGTGATCGCGGCGCCCGGCGCGGCGGCCGCGATCGCGGCGATCACCTCGTCGGTGTGGACGGCGGGCCCGCCGACGTCGCGCAGCTCGGCGCCGGTCGTCGCGCCGCGCGCGGCGGCCACGAAGGCGGCGGCCACGTCGGGCGCGTACTGGAGCTGGTAGGAGCCGCCGAACGGCAGCTCGTACGGCTTGCCGGCGGCGGCCGCGAGCATCGCGAACGTGGGCGCGGAGGTGAGGCCCTGGTCACGCCCGGGTCCGTAGACGGTGTGCGGGCGCAGGCCGACGCTGGGCACGCCGCGCTCGGCGGCGTAGACGCTCGCCGTGCCCTCGTTGGCGCGCTTGTAGACGCCGTAGAGGGTGCTCGGCACCCCCTGCATCGCGGCGGCGGTCTCCCCCTCCTCGAGCGCGTCGTAGGCGGCCACGGACGAGGCGTAGACGACCGGGCCGCCGATCCGCTCCGCGCGCCGGGCGACGGCCTCGAGCACGTTCACGGTGCCGACCACGTTGACGCGCGCGCCGAGCGGCGGGTCCGCGCGGCAGAACGGCACCTGCAGGGCCGCGAGGTGGATCACGTGCGTGATCCCGTGCTCCTCGAGCGTGCGCTCGAAGGCGTCGAGATCGGTGATGTCGCCCTGCACGCGGGTCAAGCCCGCGCGCGCGTCGTCGTCGAGCACGAGCCGCAGCCGGTGGTCGTCGTCGGAGGCGTCGAGCGCCACGACCGGCACGCCCTCACCCGTCAGCTGGGCCACGGTCCAGGCGCCGATGCAGCCGTTGGCGCCGGTGACCAGGAATCGTTCCGCCATGGTCCGGCAGCGTATACATGGCGCGCGGGGCCGCCCCCGGGGATACCATCCCGCGCCGCATGTTCTCCAAGGTCCTGGTCGCGAACCGCGGCGAGATCGCGGTGCGCGTGATCCGCGCGCTCGACGAGCTCGGCATCGACTCCGTCGCCGTGTACTCGGAGGCCGACCGCGACGCCCAGCACGTCCTGCGGGCGACGGAGGCGTACCTGCTCGGGCCCGGTCCCGCCGCCCAGTCCTACCTCGTCGTCGACAAGCTCCTCGAGGTCGTCGAGCGGTCGGGCGCCGAGGCCGTCCACCCGGGCTACGGCTTCCTCGCCGAGAACGCCGCCTTCGCGCGCCGGCTGGAGGAGGCGGGCGTCACGTTCATCGGCCCGCCCGCGTCGGCGATCGACGCGATGGGCTCGAAGACGCGGGCGCGCGAGCTCATGCAGGCGGCCGGCGTCCCGATCGTCCCCGGCACGACCGAGCCCGTCGACACCGTCGAGGCCGCGGCGCGGATCGCCGAGGAGATCGGCTATCCGATCGCGGTCAAGGCGGCGGGCGGCGGCGGCGGGAAGGGCTTCCGCGTCGCGCTCGAGCCGGGCAAGCTCGCCGACGCGTTCGAGGGCGCCGCGCGCGAGGGCGAGAAGTTCTTCTCCGACGCGACGGTCTACCTCGAGCGCTACCTGCCCGACCCGCGCCACGTCGAGGTGCAGGTGCTCGCCGACGGGCACGGGTCGGTGATCCACCTCGGCGAGCGCGACTGCTCGATCCAGCGGCGCCACCAGAAGCTGATCGAGGAGTCGCCGGCGCCGCTCGTCGACGCCGAGCTGCGCGAGCGGATCGGGCGGATCGCCACCGAGGCGGCCCGCGCGGTCGACTACCGCGGCGCGGGCACGATCGAGGGCCTGCTGGCCGACGGCGAGTACTTCTTCCTCGAGATGAACACCCGCGTGCAGGTCGAGCACTGCGTGACCGAGGCGACGACGGGGATCGACATCGTGCGCGAGCAGATCCGCATCGCCGCGGGCGAGCCGCTGTCGGTGACCCAGGACGAGGTGGTGCTGCGCGGGCATGCGATCGAGTGCCGGATCAACGCCGAGGACGCGGCGCGGAACTTCGCGCCGGCGCCGGGCACGGTGACCGCCTACCGGGAGCCGTCGGGCCCCGGCGTCCGCGTCGACTCGGGCGTGCTGGCCGGCTCGGAGATCACGCCGCTGTACGACCCGATGGTCGCGAAGCTGATCGTGTGGGACGCCGACCGCGCGTCGGCGACGCGGCGCATGGCGCGCGCGCTGGAGGAGTTCCAGATCGAGGGCGTCAAGACGCTGATCCCGTTCCACAAGGCGATCATGGCCTCGGATCAGTGGGCCGCCGCGGAGACCTGCCGCGACCTGATCGAGGACCGCGCCTGGCTCAAGACGCTCGCCTTCCCCAAGCCCGAGCAGGCCGAGGACGGCCGGCCCGAGCCGGTCGAGCGCAGCTACACGGTCGAGGTCTCGGGGAAGCGGTTCGACGTGCGCGTACTCGGCGACGCGGTCGCCGCGCCGGCGGCGAACGGCGCGCCGCCCGGGCGGCAGGCCCCGCGCCGCAGCGCGCGCAGCGCCGCCTCCGGCGGGGGCGGCGGCGACGCGCTCGCCTCGCCGCTGCAGGGCAACGTGTTCAAGGTG
The DNA here is from genome assembly GCA_963827335.1 of uncultured Solirubrobacteraceae bacterium. Taxonomy (GTDB): domain Bacteria; phylum Actinomycetota; class Thermoleophilia; order Solirubrobacterales; family Solirubrobacteraceae; genus DASQMT01. The sequence goes on along the minus strand of CAWHAP010000007.1, from coordinate 185,818 downwards.
CTGGTGGAGCAGGGGGCGACCGTCGAGGAGGGCGCGCTCGTCTGCATCATCGAGGCGATGAAGATGGAGAACGAGATCACCGCGCACAAGGCGGGCGTGGTCGCGGAGCTGCCGATCTCCGAGGGCGCCGCGGTCACCGCGGGCGACACCCTCGCGGTGATCAGGTCGCCGGAGTAGCGACCCGCTCCACGTTCTCCGCGTGGATCTTGCGCTGGGCGCCGCTGCGCCGCGTCAGCGGCAGCGGCGCGGCGCCGCCCTGCTCGACGAGCGCCGCGACGTACGCGCGGTCCTCGCGCAGGATCGCCAGCGCGCGCTCGGCGTCGATCGCGGCGCCGTGCCCGGGCACGACCCACTCGACCCGCTCGACCAGCGTCTCGAACCGGTCCAGCGTCTCGAGGTAGGCGGCCGCCGAGCCGCTCTCGGAGATCCACGGGATCTCCACCGGCGACAGGTAGTCGCCGGCGATCAGCACCGCGGCCCACGGCACGAGCACGGTCATGCCGTCCACGGTGTGGCCCGCCGTCGGGTGCAGCTCGAGCTCGCGCTCGCCGACGCCGCAGCGGCCGGGGACCGGAAGCTCCTGCGGCGGCGGCAGGGTGAGCGGCCCGGGCCGCTCGACGTAGTGCTCGTCGTCGAAGTCCCGCAGCTCGCGCTGCGCCTCGCCGGGCGCGTCGCGCAGCCGCGCGGCGCTCGACTCGGCCAGGCCCAGCGGCGCATCGGGGAAGCCGTAGCCGCCGAGCACGTGGTCCCAGTCGACGTGCGTCGCGAGGCGGCCGACGATGCGGAACCCGGACTGCTCGGCGATCGTCGGCAGCAGCTCGAGCTCGTCGGGCAGCACCGGGGAGTCGACGCAGAACGCCTCACCTGTGCCCGAGCGCGAAGCGCTTTGGGTATCGCCGGACTTCACGAACGTGCAGGTCGTCTGCCAGAACCGGGACGTGACGACGAAGACGTCCGGGTGGAGCCCGACCGCCTTCATGCGCCCTGATGGTCGATCACGCGGCGCCGAGCAGCTTCGCCGCCTCGAGGAGGGTCTTGACCTCCGCGGTCGGCTTCTTCTGCGAGGAGTCGAGCGTCTCCTTGCTCCGGTTGACCCAGATCACGGGGACCTTCGCCTTCAGGCACGGCTCGACGTCGTAGTAGTAGCTGGACGTGACGTGGACCCAGCCCTTCTTGCCGCCGATCCGGCGCTCCGCCTCCTTGAAGTGGGCGGGGTCGGGCTTGTAGGAGCGCACCTGCTGCGCGGTCACCACGAGGTCGAAGTCGGCCTTGAAATGGCGGCGGGTCTCGCCGAGCAGCTTGTCGTCGACGTTCGAGACCAGCCCGATCTCGTGCTTCTTGCCGAAGCGGTCGAGCTGCGTGTTGGTCTCCTTGAACGGCGGCCAGCGCTTGACCGAGTCGGGCAGGAAGCCCGAGCGCGACGGCTCGAGCGGCCACCCGAGCTGCTTGGAGATCTGGACGGCCGTGCGGCGCAGCACCTCGGCGTAGAGCTCGTAGGACCCGCTCATGATCTCCTGCTGCGTCTGCAGGAACAGCGGGATCAGCTCCTCGCGCGAGAGCGTGTACCCGTCCTTCTCGGCCTCCTTGGCAAAGGCGTCGTAGACACCCGTCTCCCAGTCGACCAGAGTGCCGTAGACATCGAACGTGACGTAGGTGACTTCCTTGGGGAGCGGCATAGGCGACGCAGCATTGTGACACCGAGCGCGCCGAGACGACGCGTCAGCGCCTCGGGCGCCCGGTCACCACCGCCGCCGAGGCGGCCGACGCGGCGGCGCCGGCCACGATCGCCCCGGCCGGCCCCGATGCGGCCGCCACCGCGCCGAGCAGCGGCCCGCCCGCGCCGACCCCGACGTCGAAGAACGCGAAGAACGTGCCCGACGCCGCGCCCCGCTCCTCCGCCGGGACGCCGCGCAGGGCGAGCAGCCCGAGCGACGGGACCGCCACCGCCTGTCCGGCGCCCGCCACCACGACCGCGGCGATCGCCGTCGCGGGCGAGCGCGCGGCGGCGAGCAGCGCGAGCCCGGCGCCGGCCACGACGGTTGCGCCGGCCAGGGCGCGGACCGGCCCGAGCCGATCGGGCAGCGCGCCGCCGAGCGTGCGCAGCGCGATGATCGCGGCGGCGTAGGCGAGGATGATCGCGCCCGCCGCGACGCCGCGGCGCGCCAGGGCGAGCCCGGCGAAGGAGATCACCGCCGTGTAGCCGACGTTGACGAGCGCGAGCCCGGCGCCGGGCCGCAGCGCCGAGCGCGCGAGCAGGGGCGCGCCGGCACGCCGGCCCGCCCCGCCGGGGGCGGGCGGCAGCGTCGCGACGGCGAGCGCCAGCAGCGGCGCCGCGACCGCCACCGCGAGCGGCGCGGCGAGCCCGCCGGGCAGCGCCGTGGCGATCGCCGGCCCGGCGGCGAGGCCGGCGTAGTTCGCCAGGCCGATGTGCCCGATCGCGCGCCCCCGCCGGTCTGGCGGCGCGAGCCACAGCAGCCAGGTCACGCAGGCGGCCATCATGGCGCCCTCGCCCGCCCCGACCACGAGGCGCGTGGCCACCAGCCAGGCGATACCGCCCCCGGCCAGGGCGAGCGCCGCGCCGGCGGCCATCGCCAGCGCGCCGCCGATCGCCACCGGGCGCGCCCCGCGCGCATCGGCGATCCGGCCGCCCACGGGGCGCAGGACGACCCCCGCGAGCGAGACCGCGCCGACGGCGAGCCCGACCGCCACGCTGCCGGCGCCCAGCCGGCCGGTCACGTGCCCGGGGAGGCGGGGCAGGACGACGCCGAGCGCCACGTAGCAGAGCGCGGCGAGGCCGAGCACGGCGGCGTAGGCGTGCGACCGCGTCATGGCTGCACCGTGACAGCCGCACCGTTCGGCGGCCGCCGAAACGCGACGGGCGCAGAGGGCGCGATCCGGATCCCGCGTAAGCTGGTCGGCATGGCACCGATCTCCTTCGCCCGGGGCGCGCCGTCGCTCGACATCGTCGACGTCGAGGGGCTGCGCGAGGCCGCGCAGATGGCCTTCGACAAGGACCCCGGCGGCACGGTCGCCTACGGCACGTCGGTCGGCTACGTGCCGCTGCGCGAGTGGATCGCCGAGCAGCACGGCGTCGCCGCCGAGCAGGTGCTCGTGACGAACGGCTCGATGCAGGCGGACGCGTTCCTGTTCCAGCTGCTGGTCGGTCCCGGCGACCCGGTCGTCGTCGAGTCGCCGACCTACGACCGCACGCTGCTGAACCTGCGCAACCGCGAGGCCGACCTGCACATGGTCGACCTCGAGACGGACGGGATCGACACGGCCGGCGTGCGCGCGCTGCTCGAGACCGGCGTGCGCCCGAAGCTGGCCCACATCATCCCCAACTTCCAGAACCCCGCCGGCTACACGCTCTCCGCGGCGAAGCGGCGCGAGCTGCTGGCGCTGGCCGCCGAGTACGACTTCACGATCTTCGAGGACGACCCGTACGTGGCCATCCGCTTCGAGGGCGAGCCGCTCCCGACGATGCGCGAGCAGGACGACGCGGGCAAGGTCGTCTACGCCTCCTCGTTCTCCAAGACGGTCTGCCCCGGCATCCGCGTCGGCTACCTCGTCGGCCCGCAGGCCGTGATCAAGCAGATCCAGGGGATCGCGACGAACACCTACATCTCGCCCAACATGGTCGCCCAGTCGATCGTGAACCAGTTCGCCCGCTCCGGGCGCATGGACGGCGCGATCGCGACGGTCAAGGACGCGCTGCGCGAGCGGCGCGACGCGCTGGTGGCCGCGCTCGAGCGCGAGCTGCCGGAGGCGCGCTTCACGCCGCCGTCGGGTGGCTACTTCATGTGGGTCGAGCTGCCCGAGGGCGCCGACGTGGCGGCGCTCGAGACGGCCGCCAAGGAGCGCGACGTGCTCTTCGTGAAGGGCACCGACTTCCTCCTCGAGGGGGGCGAGAACACGCTGCGGCTCGCCTACTCCGGGGTGACGCCCGAGCAGATCGACGAGGGGATCACCCGGCTCGCCGAAGCGGCGCGGTCGCTGGGTGTCGCCGCCTGAGCGACACCACTACGGGCCCGGCCGCTCGCAGTACGCCGAGCTCTTCCTGCCGGGCGGCGACGGACCGCACCCCGTCGCCGTCCTGCTCCACGGGGGGTTCTGGAAGGCGCAGTACGGGCGCAAGCCGATGCACCCGCTCTGCGCCGACCTGGCCGCGCGCGGCTGGGCGGCCTGGAACGTCGAGTACCGCCGCGTGGGTCACGGGTCGGGCGGCGGCTTCCCGCAGACGCTGGACGACGTCGCCGCGGCCGTCGACCACCTCGCCGACCTGCCCGCCCATCGCGACCATCCCGGCGCGGGCGTCGCGCCGCCCCACGCGCCGGACGTGCCCGACGCGCGCCTGCTCGACCTGGGGCGCGTCGTCGCGATCGGGCACTCGGCCGGCGGCCACCTGGCGACCTGGCTCGCCACGCGCGCGGCCGCGCGCGTGGCGGTGACCGGCGTGGTCGCCCAGGCCGGCGTCGTCGACCTGCGGCTCGCGTCCGAGCTCGGCCTCTCGCGGGGCGTCGTGGACCGCTTCCTCGGCGGCACCCCCGCGGAGGTGCCCGACCGCTACGCCGCGGCGTCGCCGGCCGAGCGGCTGCCGCTCGGCGTGCCCGCGCTGCTGACCCACGGCGGCCGCGACGACGTCGTGCCGCCGGTGATCAGCGAGCGCTTCGCGGCCGCGGCGCGGGCGGCGGGCGACGACGTCGCGCTCGTCGTCGAGCCGGGGGAGGACCACTTCGGCCATCTCGACCCGGGCAACCCGCTGTGGCGGGCGGTGACCGCGTGGATCCGCTGAGCCGCGAGGCGGCCGTGGCCGCCGACGCCGCGGACCCCCTCGCCGCCCACCGCGCGGAGTTCGTCGACGCGGACCCGCACCGCATCTACCTCGACGGCAACTCGCTCGGCCGCCTCCCGGTCCGCACGCGCGACCGGCTCGCGGCGATGACGGCCGAGTGGGGCGAGCGGCTGGTCGGCGGGTGGCCGGAGTGGATCGACGCGCCGGTCCGCACCGGCGACCTGATCGGCGAGCACATCGTCGGCGCCCGGCCGGGGGAGGTGCTCGCCTGCGACTCGACGACGGTGAACCTCTTCAAGCTCGTCGGCGCCGTGCTCGGCGCGCGCGGCGGCGGGCGGCTCGTCACCGACCGCGGCAACTTCCCCACCGACCGCCACGTGCTCGAGGGGATCGCCGCGCAGCGCGGCCTGGAGCTGCTGCTGTTCGACGGCGAGCCCGACGCGGCGACGCTCCCCTGCGGCCCCGGCGACGTCGTCGTGCTCTCGCACGTCGGCTACCGCTCCGGCGCGCTGGCCGACCTGCCCGCGCTGCAGGCGGCGGCGCGGGAGCGCGGGGCCTCGGTGATCTGGGACCTCAGCCACTCCGCCGGGGCCGTCCCGGTGGACCTGCACGCCGCGGGCGCGGAGCTGGCGGTCGGCTGCACGTACAAGTACCTCAACGCCGGGCCGGGCGCCCCGGCCTACCTGTACGTGGCCGAGGCCCTGCACGCGGAGCTGCGCTCGCCGATCCAGGGCTGGTTCGGGCAGCGCGACCAGTTCGCGATGGAGCGCGGCTACGACCCCGAGCCGTCGATCCGCCGCTTCCTCGCCGGCACGCCGCCGATCCTCGGGCTCGCCGCGGTCGAGGAGGGCGTCCGCCTCACCGCCGCGGCCGGGGTCGGCGCGCTGCACGCGAAGGCGATCGAGCTGACCGAGCTGCTGATCGCCCTCCACGACGCCTGGCTGGCGCCGCTCGGCTTCTCGGTCGCCACGCCGCGCGATCCGGCGCGCCGGGGCTCGCACGTCGCGCTGCGCCACGCGGAGGCCTGGCAGATCACCCGCGCGCTGATCGACCGCGCGGACGTGATCCCCGACTTCCGCGGGCCCGACACCGTGCGGCTGGGCGTCGCGCCGCTCTACACCGGGCGCGTCGCCGTGTGGGACGCGCTCGATCGGCTGCGCGGCCTCGTCGCGCGCGGCGAGCACCGCGACGTCGACCCGACGCCCGCGCGGGTCACCTAGCGGCCGTAGCGGTCCTTGGAGAGCACGAGCTGCTCGGGCAGCGCCGTGCGCGGCTCGGGCGAGGGGTCGGCCACGACCGACACGGTCTCGGCCACCGAGCGGCTGACCTCGCACGGCCGCCCGGCCAGCGTGACGATGACGTGCTCGTCCCCGTGCTCGGTCAGCGTGCCCTCCAGCCCGGGCTCGACGCCGGAGTCCTTGAGGTAGTGCAGCAGGTCCTCCGCCTCGTTCTCGAAGCGCAGGATGCGCACGCTCGCCCCCTCCTCGACGTCGGCCAGCGGCACGCCGACGATGCGCTCGCCGACCTCGATGGGATGGCCGTGCGGACAGGTCTTGGCGTCGCCGATGGCGGCGAGCATGCGCGACTCGAGCACCGGCGACATGGCGTGCTCGAGCCGCTCGGCCTCCTCGTGCACCTCGTCCCACGGGATGTTCAGGACGTCGGTGAGGAAGCGCTCGATCAGGCGATGCCGGCGCACGATGCCCTCGGCGTGCTCGCGCCCGTTGTCGGTGAAGGCGAGCGCCTTGTCGGCGCCGCGGGTCACGTAGCCGTCGCGCTCGAGCCGGCCGATCATCTCGTGCACCGTCGGGGCGGAGAGCTGCATGGCCCGGGCGACGTTCGCCCCCGTCATGGGCAGCCCTGCCTCCTGGAGCCAGAAGATGGTCTGCAGGTACTCCTCTTCCGCGACGGTGGCGTGATCGTGCGACATGCCGCAGATCGTATCCGCTCAGTCGCCCGAGCCCATGGCGGCGACCCGCCGTTGCGCCAGCTCCATGAAGGCGCGCGTGGCGGGCGAGAGCTGCGCGTTGCGCCGGGTGATGAAGGCGAATGTCTCGTACAGCGGCGGATCGAGCGACACGCTCGTGAGCGTGCGCGAGAACCCGCGCGTGACGAGCACGCTGGGGGCGGCGATCGTGTCGCCCAGCCGGCGGGCGGCGAGGTCGAGGGCGGCGGTGAGGTACTCGACCTCGATCTGCGGCTCGATCCGCACGCCGGCCCGCTGCGCGCGCTCCGCGAGCTGGCGGCGCATGGGGTCCTGCTGCCCCCAGCGCGCGTCGTAGAGGATCAGCGGGGCGGCCGCGATCGCCTCGATCGACTTCGGCGCGGCCGTGCGCTGCGGGCTCGCGCTGACGTAGTGGTCCTCCTCGCGGATCGACGGGCGGATCTCGAGCCCGCGGTCGTCGACGGGCAGCGCGACCAGCCCGGCCTCGAGGCTCCCCTCGCGCACGGCGTCGGCCACCTCGGCCGAGTTCTGGCCGACGACCCGCACGCGCACGTCGGGATGGCGGCGGCGGAAGTCCTGCACCAGCCCGCCGAGCAGGTAGTGGTGCGCGCTGCCGAACGTGCCGAAGCTCACGGTGCCGCCGGTGAGCGTGCGGACCTCCTTGACCGAGTCGGCGGCCTCGTCGGCGGCGGCGAGCGTGCGCTCGGCGTGTGGCCGGAGCATCCGCCCGGCCTCGGTCAGCGCGAGCCGCCGCCCGGCACGGGCGAACAGCGCGACGCCGAGCTCGGACTCGAGCCGCCGGATCTGCTCGGACAGGCTCGGCTGCGCCATCAGCAGCGACTGCGCGGCGGCCGAGAACGAGCCGTGGTCGGCGGCCGCGAGGAAGTACCGGAGCTGCTGCAGCGTCATAGGCTCTACCTCCCGATCCTGTAGTCAACATAGCCTACAGCTAGGGCATGCGGCGTCCGATACTGGTTGCATGATCACGTTGTTCGCAATCGCGGTCCCCGTGGCCGTGATGGGCGCGATCGATGCCCTCGCCGCGAAGTACGGCGCCGAGACCCGGCCCGGCTTCGACGAGCGCACCCCGATCCGATGACCCATCCCCAATCCGGTCCTGCGCTCCCCCTCGTGCGGGAGCCCCGCCCGCTCGCCTGAGCGATCCGGCGAGCGGTCGGGTCAGGACACCAGCACCGCCACGAACCACGTCCCGGCGTGGACGTCGGTGCCGCCGCCCAGCTCGTCCGCGAGCTGCGCGGGCTCGAACCAACCCCGGGCGGTCGCAGCGCGCGTGCAGCCCGCTGCCGAGCCACCAGTCGTCGTACTCGGGCGCGCGCCGGTCGTAGTCCTCGCGCATCGCGAGATAGCATCGCGCGTCCGATGCCCCTGCCGCTCTCCTCGCCCCTCCTGCCCCAGCTCGCGAAGACCGCACGCACGCTGCCGACCGGTGACGGCTGGGTCTACGAGCCCAAGTGGGACGGCTTCCGCGCGCTCGCCTTCGTCGACGGCGACGCGGTCGAGCTGCAGTCGCGCAACGGCCGGCCGCTCACGCGCTACTTCCCGGAGCTGGCCTTCCCGTCCGGCCGCTACGTGCTCGACGGGGAGATCGTGCTCTTCGACGCCGAGGGCCGGCAGGACTTCGACGCCCTCGGCCAGCGCATCCATCCCGCGAAGTCGCGCATCGACATGCTGGCCGAGCGGACGCCGACGCGCTTCGTCGCCTTCGACCTGCTCGCCGAGGACGACGAGGTGCTGCTCGAGCTGTCCCAGGCCGAGCGGCGGGATCGGCTCACGCGGATCGTCGCCGCACCCGTCGACCTGACCCCCGCGACCGAGGATCCGGCCGAGGCCGAGCCGTGGCTCCACGGGGCGGAGGGCGTGATGGCCAAGCGCCAGGACGCCCCCTACCGCCCCGGCGAGCGCGTCGGGATGGTGAAGATCAAGCGCGTCCGCACGATCGACGCCGTGGTCGTCGGCTGGCGCCCGGGCAAGGAGGAGGGCACGGTCGGCTCGCTGATCCTCGCCCTCTACGACCAGGCCGGCGAGCTGCGCGTCGTCGGCCACACCTCCGGCTTCAAGGCGAAGGAGAAGCGCGAGCTGCCGGCCACGCTCGCGCCGTACGAGACGGGCCAGCGGGGCATGGGCGACCCGAGCCGCTGGAGCAGCGAGCGCGAGCTCGAATGGGTGGAGCTGCGGCCCGAGCTCGTCGTCGAGGTCACGTTCGACCACGTGTCCAACGACCGCATCCGCCACGGCACGAAGCTCAGCCGCTGGCGCGACGACAAGGACCCGCGGGACTGCACCACGGAGCAGCTCGGGACCTGATCGCCGCGGACGCAAACTAACTGTGTTAGTCTATGGACTATGACCATTCATAGACTGGCCCGCTTCGGCCTCGTCAACGCCTACCTCGTGCCCGAGGAGGACGGGTTCACGCTCGTGGACGCGATGCTCCCGCGCAGCCACAAGGCGATCCTCGCCGGCGCCGAGTCGCTCGGCGCGCCGATCCGGCGCATCGCCCTGACCCACGGGCACGGCGACCACATCGGCGCGCTCGACGCGCTCGCCGAGGCGCTGCCGGGCGTCGAGGTGCTCATCTCCGCCCGCGACGCGCGCCTGCTCGGCAAGGACACCTCGCTCGACCCGGGCGAGCCGCAGGCGAAGATCCGCGGCGGCATCCCGGGCGCGCGGACGAAGCCCACGGCCACGTTCGTCCCCGGCGACCGCGTCGGGTCGCTCGAGGTCATCGCGGCGCCGGGCCACACGCCCGGCCAGGTCGCGTTCCGCGACCCGCGCGACGGGACGCTGTACTGCGGCGACGCCTTCGCGACGCTCGGCGGCGTCGCGACGGCCGCGAAGGCGCGCTGGCGGTTCCCGCTCGTCGCCGCCGCCACGTGGCACAAGCCGACGGCGCTCGCGACCGCGCAGGCGCTGCGCGCGCTCGACCCCGCACGGCTCGCTCCCGGTCACGGGCCGGTCGTCGGAGCGCCCGGCGCCGCGATGGACCGCGCGATCGCGCGCGGGGCCTGAGCGTGCCGCGGCGCGGGCTCGACCGCGCGCAGGTGATCGCGGCCGCGATCGCGACGGCCGACGAGGACGGCCTCGAGGCGGTCACGCTCGCCCGCGTGGCCGCGGCGCTCGGCGTCCGCTCGCCCTCGCTCTACAACCACGTCGACGGGCGCGACGCGCTGATCCGCGGCGTCGCCGCCCAGGCCACGCGCGAGCTGGCCACGGCGCTGCGACGGGCGGCGACGGGGCGCTCGGGCGCCGACGCGATCGGCGCGGTCGCGGCCGCGCAGCGCGACTACGCGCGCGCCCACCCCGGCCGCTACGCCGCCACGGTCGCGGCGCCGGCAGCAGGCGACGCCGAGCACGAGGCCGCCGCCGCGGAGGCCGTCGACGTGCTCACCGCGGTCCTCGGCGGCGCGGGCCTGACGGGCGACGACCTGATCCACGGGGTGCGCGCGCTGCGCAGCGCCGTGCACGGCTTCGCGGCGATCGAGGCCGCCGGCGGCTTCGCGCTCGCGGTCGACCGCGACGCGTCGTTCGCGCGCCTGGTCGGCGCGCTCGCGGACGGGCTCGGCGCGGCCTAGCCTCGATCGGCGGATCGAGGCTCAGTAGACGCCGGGCACGCGCGGCTGGCGCGCGGAGTGCGTCTGCTGCATCTCCTGCCCTGCGGCCCGCCAGAGCTGCAGGCGGTCGAAGCGCTCGCGCGCGTCGGCGATCTCGTCCTGGTAGGACTTGCCCCAGTCCAGCAGCGGCGCGAGCGCGGTCAGCAGCGCCTCGCCGGTGTCGGACAGCTCGTACTCGACGCGCGCCGGGACGCGCGCGTAGACGTGGCGGAGCACCAGGCCGTCGCGCTCGAGCTGGCGCAGCGTCGCCGAGAGCATGCGGCGCGACACCCCGTCGATCTGGCGCAGCAGCTCGTTGAAGCGGTGCGTGCCGCTCGTGAGGCGCGCGAGGACGGCGAGGCTCCACTTCGCGCCGAGGACGCCGAGTGCGCCTTGGAGCACGTCGAAGCCCGGCTCGTCAGGGACCCACGGGCTCCCGGGTCCGACCGTGGCGGGACGCGGCGGCTGCACGGGGCGTGAGTGTGCCACGTCCGCGCGGAAGTGGGAAACGTTGCGCCTCCGCCTTAACGGCGCCTCAATCGTTGCGCGCACGGCCGGATTGACAGTATGTGGCGATGCCGGCCGTCCCGGAGCGACCCGTGCTGGTCGCGCCCGATTCGTTCAAGGGCACGTTCCGCGCCGCCGAGGTGGCCGGCGCGATCGGGCGCGGGCTGGAGCGTGCGGGCCTGATGCCGCCCGATCTCTGCCCGGTCGCCGACGGCGGCGAGGGCACGATGGAGGCGCTCCTGCTGGCGCTCGGCGGAGAGACCGTGGGCGTCCAGGTGCAGGACCCCCTCGGCCGGCCGGTGCAGAGCCAGTTCGGGCTCGTCGAGGACGGCGGCACCGCCGTGATCGAGATGGCCGCCGCCTCCGGCCTCGGGCTCGTGTCCGAGGACGAGCGCGACCCGTGGGCCGCCTCCACCTACGGCACGGGCGAGCTCATCTGCGCCGCCGCGGCGGCGGGCGCCCAGGTCATCCTCGTCGGCGTGGGCGGGTCCGCGACGACCGACGGCGGCGCCGGCGCGCTGGCGGCGATCGAGGACCACGGCGGGCTCGGCGGCGCCCGGGTGGTGGTGCTGACCGACGTGCGGACGCCGTTCGAGCGCGCCCCGGCGGTCTTCGGGCCCCAGAAGGGCGCCGACCCCGCCATGGTGGCGCGGCTCGAGGCGCGGCTGGACGAGCTGGCGGCGACGCTCCCGCGCGACCCGCGCGGCGTGCCGATGACGGGCGCCGCCGGTGGGCTGAGCGGCGGGCTCTGGGCCGCGCTCGGCGCCCGTCTCGAGGCGGGCGCGCCGTTCATCCTCGACGCGCTCGACTTCGACGCCCGCATGCGCGCGGCGCGCGCCGTGGTGACCGGCGAGGGCAAGCTCGACGAGCAGACGCTCGAGGGCAAGCTCGTGGGCGAGATCGGCACGCGGACGCGCCAGGCCGGCGTGCCGCTGCACGCGATCGTCGGGACCGACCGGCTGGACGGCTTCGGCAAGCGGATCATCGACCTGCAGCTGGTGCAGGAGGCCACGGACCTCGCCGAGCTGGAGGCCGCGGGCGAGACGCTCGGCCGCGGATTGGCCGACGGCAGCATCTGAGTCGCTTACCGGATGCTCGCAAAGCCTTCACGTGCGCCTAAGGTGGGACTTAGGGACGATTAGCCGGACCGCGGTTCCATGGGTGCCATGAACCGGTCAAGCCGCCTCTCGAACGTCTTCTTCACCTTCCTCGGGGCGGCAGCCGTCGGCCTCGTCGTCGCGGTGCTCGCCGTCGCCGGCGTCTTCGACCCCGGCGAGCGCGTCGTGCGCGAGGTCCCGCGCGCCACCGCGACCCCGACCACCGCGATCGCCGACACCCCCAGCACCGCCGGCAGCGTCTCCGACATCTACGCCAAGGCCTCCCCCGCCGTCGCCTTCATCCAGTCCGGCGACGCCACCGGCTCGGGCTTCCTGATGGACGCGCAGGGCCACGTCGTCACCAACGACCACGTCGTCGAGGGCTCCAGCACGTTCACCGTCCGCCTCGGCGAGGAGGGCGCGCCGCTCGAGGCCAAGCTGATCGGGAAGGACCCCTCGACCGACCTCGCGGTCCTGCAGGTCGACCCGAAGAAGGTCTCGGGGGAGACCAAGCCGCTCGCGCTCGCCTCGTCCGCCGGCCTGCGCCCCGGCGACGCCGCGATCGCCATCGGCAGCCCGTTCGGCCTCTCCGGCACGGTGACCACGGGCATCATCTCCGCCCTGGACCGCGACATCGACTCGCCCAACGGCTTCAACATCTCCGGCGTGCTGCAGACCGACGCCGCGATCAACCCCGGCAACTCCGGCGGCCCCCTGCTCAACGCCTCCGGCCAGGTGATCGGCGTGAACTCGCAGATCGCCTCGTCCTCCCGCCAGTCCAGCGGCGTCGGCTTCGCGGTCCCGGTCGACACCGTCAAGGAGATCGTGCCCCAGCTGATCAAGGGCGGCGACATCGAGCGGGCCTACCTCGGCGTCTCCACCACCACCCCGCCGTCGGGCGACGACGGCGCCGTCGTCGCGGCGATCGCGGCCGGCGGCCCGGCCGACGGCTCAGCGCTCCGCCCGGGCGATCGCATCACCTCCGTCGGCGGCGCCGAGGTCAAGGCGCCCGAGGACCTCTCGACCGCCGTCCTGGACCACAAGCCCGGCGAACGGGTGGAGCTGAAGGTCGAGCGCGGCGGCCAGGAGCGTACGATCGTGGTGCAGCTCGGCACGCGCCCGGACCAGCTCCAGCAGGGATGAGCGCGCAGCCGGCCCCGCAGTCGACCAGGGAGTAGGACAGCGAGTGAGCACTGAGGACCTCCGCCTGCGGGCGCTCGAGGGCCGCGAGGAGGACCCCGCGCGCGAGGCCCACGCGGCGCTCGAGAGCGCGCTGTTCGAGGTCAAGCGGGTGATCGTCGGCCAGGAGGGGATGCTCGAGCGCCTGCTCGTCGCCCTGCTGGCCGGCGGCCACGTGCTGCTCGAGGGCGTCCCCGGGCTGGCCAAGACCCTGACCGTCAAGACGGTCGCCGACGTGCTCGGCGGCTCGTTCAAGCGCCTCCAGTTCACCCCCGACCTCGTGCCCGCCGACCTGGTGGGCACGCGCATCTACCGGGCCGACACGGGCGGGTTCGACACCGAGCTCGGCCCGGTGTTCTGCAACTTCCTGCTCGCGGACGAGATCAACCGCGCACCGGCCAAGGTGCAGTCGGCGCTGCTCGAGGTGATGCAGGAGCGCCAGGTCACGATCGGGCACGAGACCCACCGCGTGCCCGCCCCGTTCCTCGTGCTCGCGACCCAGAACCCGATCGAGTCCGAGGGCACCTACCCGCTCCCCGAGGCCCAGGTCGACCGCTTCATGTTCAAGCTCGTGGTCGACTACCCGGCCGCCCGCGACGAGGTCGCGGTCGTCGAGCGCTCGCTCGACGGCGGCGCGCAGGCGCGCGAGGTGCTCTCGCCGGCCGCGCTCTCCCGCCACCAGGCCGCCGCGCAGGCCGTCTACGTCGACCGGCGCGTGATGGAGTACGCCGTCGCCCTGACGACGGCGACGCGCGAGTCCGAGCCGGGCGAGCCGCGGCACGGCTGGGTCGAGTTCGGGGCGTCGCCCCGCGGGTCGATCAACCTCGTCCACGCCGGGCGGGCGCTCGCGCTGCTGCGCGGCCGCGACTACGTGCTGCCGACGGACGTGCGCGACCTCGCGCGCGACGTGCTGCGCCACCGCATCGTGCTGACCTACGAGGCCCTCGCCGCCGGCGTGGACGCCGACCGCGTGCTCGACGACGTGCTCGAGCAGGTGCCGGTGCCGCGCATCGAACTGGCCGAGGACGGCGGTACCCCGCGGCGATGAGCTTCCGCGAGCCGCTGCTGCTCGCCGGGCTCGCCCTCGTCCCGCTCGCGCTCGCGGCGTACCTGCTCGCGCAGCGCCGGCGCCGCCGCTACGCGATCCGCTATCCGGCGGTGGACATCCTGGCGGGCGTCGCGGGCCGGGCGCGCGGACGCCACGTGCCGGCCCTGTTCGCGCTGCTCGCGCTCGCCGCGCTCGGCCTCGCCCTCGGGCGACCGGAGCGCACGGTCGCCGTCGAGCAGCGCCAGGGCACCGTGATGCTGGTGCACGATACGTCGGGCTCGATGCAGGCGACCGACGTCAAGCCCGACCGCCTGAGCGCGGCGCGCGACGCGGCGCGGACGCTGGTCACGTCGCTGCCGGAGGAGTTCCGGCTCGGCGTGGTCTCGTTCAACACGCGCGCCGAGCAGGTGTCCGAGCCGACGACCGACCGCGCCCAGGTCCTGCGCGCGCTCGACGGCCTGAAGGTGCAGGGCGGCACCGCGATGGGGGACGGGCTGCGGCTCGGGATCAACGCGATCCGCACCCCGGTCGTGGGCACCGACGGCCGGCCGCAGCGGCTCCCGGGCGCGATCGTCCTGCTCTCCGACGGGGCGAGCACGAAGGGCGAGGACCCGCGCGCGGTGGCGGCGGTGGCCAAGCGCTTCAAGATCCCGATCTACGCCGTCGCGCTCGGCACGCAGAACGGGACGCTGCGCCAGAAGGACGGGACGATGAGCCCGGTCCCGCCCGACACGGCCACGCTGGACGCGATCGCGCGCACCACGGGCGGGCGCTCGTTCACCGCGCCGACGACGCGCGACCTGGAGGCCGTGTACGCGAACCTGGGGCGCGGGCTGGCCACGCGCAAGGAGAAGCAGGAGGTGACGGCGGCGTTCGCCGGCGGCGCGCTCGCGCTGCTGCTGGCCGGGCTCGTCACCGGGCTGCTGCGGACCGGGCGGCTGCCGTGAGCCGCGGCCTGCCGGCCCAGCCCCAGCGCACGCCCGACAAGCCGGGACCCGGGCCGGTCCCCGACGCGGTCCTGCGCTCGCTCGACCTGGCCGTCATGCGCCGGATCCAGTCGCTCGTGCCCGGGGACTTCGTCACGCCCCAGGTCGGCGCGGGCACGGAGCTGGCCCTGATCCGCCCCTACCAGCCGGGCGACGACGTGCGCTACATCGACTGGAACGTCACCGCGCGGATGCGCGAGCCGCACGTGCGCGTGCACGTCGGCGAGCGCGCGATGACCGCCTGGCTCGTGCTCGACGTCTCGCCGTCGATGGCCTTCGGCACCGCGCTGCGGCGCAAGGCCGACGTCGCGGAGGGCGTGAGCCTCGCCGTCGGCCACGTCGCCACGCGGCGCGGCAACCGGCTCGGCGTCATCGCCTTCGGCGGCCCCGAGCCGCGCGTGCTGCGCCCGCGCCAGGGCCGCCTCGGGCTGCTCGGCCTGCTCGCCGAGCTGCGCGCGGAGCCGGGCGCCGACGGCAGCGGGGCGACCTCGCTGGGCGCCGCGACCGACCAGCTCGCCGCGCTCGCCCGCGCGCGCGGGCTCGTGGTCGTGGTGTCCGACTTCCGCGGCCCGCGCAACTGGGAGCACGGCCTGCGCTCCCTGCGCGCGCGCCACGGCGTGCTGGCGATAGAGGTGCGCGACCCGCGCGAGCTCGAGCTGCCGGCGGCCGGCGACGTCTGGATGGTCGACCCCGAGACGGGCCGGCAGATCGTCGTCAACACGAGCCGCCGCAAGGTCCGCGCCCGCTTCAAGGCGGCCGCCGCCGAGGACCGGGCGGAGGTCGCGGCCGCCCTGCGGCGCGCGGGCGCCGACCACCTCGTCCTGTCGACGGACGGCGACTGGCTGCACGACCTCGCCGCGCACCTGCGGCGCGCCGACCGGATGCGGCGCGGCGCGATGACCGCCGGCGGCCCGGGCCGGGCCGCGGCCGCCCAGCCGCGTCCGGAGGAGTCGGCGCGGTGACGTTCCGCGAGCCCGCCGTCCTGCTCGGCCTCGCCCTCCTGCCCGTGGCCGTGCTCACGTACGCGTCGATCCAGCACCGGCGCAGGCGCGAGGCCGCGGCGTTCGGCAACCCGGCGCTGCTCCCCGGCCTGATGACCGGGCGGCCCGGATGGCGCCGGCACGTGCCGGCCACGCTGCTGCTGCTGGCGGCCGCGGCGCTCATCTTCGCCATCGCGCGGCCGCAGCGCAGCGTCGCCGCCCCGCAGCGGGCCGCGACGGTGGTGCTGGTCAACGACGTCTCCGGCTCGATGCGCGCCGAGGACGTCGAGCCGGACCGGCTGACCGCGTCCGTGGAGTCGGCCAAGACCCTGCTCGACAAGACGCCCGACAACTTCCGCCTCGGGCTCGTGACGTTCTCGGACTACGCGCAGCAGATCGTCGCGCCGACGACGGACCGGGGCGCGGTCACGGGCGCGCTCGAGCGCATGGTCGCCGACGGCGGCACGGCGATGGGCGACGGCCTCGCGCGCGGGCTCGCCGCGGCGCAGACGCCGGTGCCGACCCAGGACGGCAAGGGCACGCGCAAGCTCCCGGCGATCATCGTGCTGCTCTCCGACGGGAAGAACACGCTCGGCGTCGCGAACCCGCTGGAGGTCGCGCAGCAGGCCAAGGAGGCGCGCATCCCGATCTACGCGATCGCGCTCGGCACCGACAGCGGAGAGGTCGTGCAGCGCGATCCGTTCGGCTTCACCCAGCGCATCCCCGTGCCTCCGGACAAGGAGACGCTGCGCGACATCGCGACCGTCACCGGCGGGCGGTTCTTCGAGGCCGTCAGCACGAAGGACGCCGAGCAGATCTACAGCCGCATCGGCACGCGGCTCACGTCGCGGCCGGAGCAGCGCGAGATCACCGTCGCGTTCGCGGGCGGCGGCTTCGTGCTCCTGCTGGTGGGCGGCGCGCTGTCGCTCGTGTGGTTCGGCCGGCTTCCTTCGTAAACTCAATAGAGTTTGTGTACTATACGGAGGCGATGACGACCTCCCACGACCGCGATCTCACCGCCGAGGAGCTCGAGGCGTTCGTCCGCGAGCTCATGGCGCGGCCCGAGGACTGGGCCCATCTCGTCGACCACGATCCCGGGCAGCGCACCTACGAGCTGCTCCTGCGCGACGACCACGTCGCGGTCTGGATGATCTGCTGGATGGAGGACCACGACACCGGCTTCCACGACCACGACCGCTCCGGCGGCGCGGTCGGCGTCGTGTCCGGCGCGGTGCGCGAGGACCGGCTCGTGCTCGGGGGCGGCACGGTGAGCCGGGTGGCCGCGGCCGGCGCGTCGTTCACGTTCAGCGCCTCCGACATCCACCGCGTGCTCCACGCGGGCGACGTGCCCGCCGTCACGATCCACGCGTACTCCCCGCCGCTGTGGCGGATGGGCGCCTACGAGGTCGCGGAGAGCGGGGAGCTGCGCCGCCACTCGGTCTCCTACGCCGAGGAGCTGCGCCCACGTTCCGAAGTGGCCTGACGCGGCCGCTCTAGTCTCCATCGCGGATGGCCGTCGTCCGCGACATCGAGCCCTGGGACGCGCTGCTCGCCGCGGGCCGCGAGGACGAGCGGCTCGTCATGCAGAGCGCCCAGCACCGGCGGGCGGCGCGCGCCGTCGCGCTGCCCGAGGAGCTGCATGCCGACGTCGCCGCGGCGCTGCGCGCGCGCGGCGTGGAGCAGCTCTGGTCGCACCAGGCCGAGGCGCTGCACGCCGCGTGGGCGGGTCCGACGATCGTCACCACGGGCACGGCGAGCGGCAAGTCGCTCTGCTTCCAGCTCCCGACGCTCGACACGCTCTGCCGCGACGCGCGCGCCCGTGCCCTCTACCTGTATCCCACGAAGGCGCTCGCCCAGGACCAGGCACGCGCGCTGCACGCGCTCGGGGTGGAGCGCGCGCGGCCGGCGATCTACGACGGCGACACGCCGCGCGAGCAGCGCACGCAGATCCGCCGCCGCGCGAACGTGATCCTCACGAACCCGGACATGCTCCACCTCGGCGTGCTGCCCAACCACCGCGCATGGGCGGACGTGTTCGCGAACCTCGCCGTGGTCGTGGTCGACGAGGCGCACGTCTACCGCGGCGTGTTCGGCTCCCACGTCGCCAACGTGCTGCGGCGGCTCCGCCGGATCGCCGCCGCCTACGGCACGGAGCCGCGCTTCCTGCTGGCGAGCGCGACGGTGGCCAACCCGGGCGAGCTCGCCGAGCGCCTGACCGGCCTCGACGACATCACGGTGATCGACCGGGACGGCTCGCCGGGCGCCAGGAAGACGATCGCGATGTGGAACCCGCCGATCACCGACGAGCAGCTGGCGACCCGCCGCTCGGCGCTCGCCGAGGCCGCCGACCTGCTCGCCGAGCTCGTCAGCGAGGGGGCGCGGACGATCGTCTTCATGAAGTCGCGCAAGGCGGTCGAGCTGATGGCGAAGTTCGCGCAGCTCGCGCTCGAGGACCGGGGTCGCCCCGAGCTCGCGGAGCGGATCGCCCCCTACCGGGCCGGCTACACGCCGCAGCAGCGGCGCGAGCTCGAGCAGCGGCTCCTCGACGGCCAGCTGCTCGGCATCGTCTCCACCGACGCGCTGGAGCTCGGCATCGACATCGGGGCGCTCGACGCGGCGATCTGCGTGACCTTCCCGGGCACGGTCGCCTCGCTGCGGCAGATGTGGGGACGGGCCGGCCGGCGCGGGCGCGGGCTCGCCGTCTACGTCGCCGGGGAGGATGCGCTCGACCAGTTCTTCTGCCGCCATCCCGACGAGTTCCTCGACCGGCCGGTCGAGGCGGCGATCCTCGATCCCGAGAACGAGCAGATCCACGCCGCGCACGTGCTGTGCGCCGCGCACGAGGGCCCGATCGCGCCGGGCGACGAGGAGTGGTTCGGCCCCACGCTCCCGCTGACCGCGGAGCGGCTCGAGGCTGCGGGCGCGCTGCGCCGCCGGCCCGGCGGCACGTACGTCCCGCGCCACGCGGGCGAGTACCCGGCCGGGGCCGTGTCGCTGCGCTCGACGGGCCGCGACGGGTTCGCGATCGTCGAGCTCGCCTCGGGCGAGCTGCTCGGGACCGTCGACGCGGGCCGGGCCTTCACCACGACGCACGAGGGCGCGGTGTACCTGCACGGCGGCCGCGCGTACGAGGTCGAGCAGCTCGACCTGGCGACGCGGCGCGCGCTCGTGCGGCCGTTCGAGGGCGACTGGTACACGCAGGCCAAGCGCGAGACCGACATGTACATCGAGCGGCTCGACGACCGCCGCGAGTGGCTCGGCGTGACGTTGTCGTTCGGCACCGTGGTCGTGACGGAGCAGGTCGTCGCCTACCAGACGCGGCGGCTCGCCGACCACGAGGTGCTCGACCTCGTCGCGCTCGACCTGCCGCAGACCTCGTTCTCGACGCAGGCGCTCTGGTACGAGCTGCCGGAGGCGGTGGTGGCCGCCGACCTGCCGCTCGACGCGCTGCTCGGGTCGCTGCACGCCGCCGAGCACGCCCAGATCGCCGTGCTCCCGCTGCTGGCCATGTGCGACCGCTGGGACATCGGCGGGCTCTCCACGAACTACCACCCGCAGACCGGGCGGCCGACGATCTTCATCTACGACGGCCACCCGGGCGGGATCGGCATCACGCGGCGGGGGTTCCTCGCCTTCGACGCGCTCGTCGACGACGCGCACCGGCTGATCGGCGAGTGCCCGTGCGAGAAGGGCTGCCCGTCGTGCGTGCAGTCGCCGAAGTGCGGCAACCTCAACGAGCCGCTCTCCAAGCTCGGCGCGGCGGAGCTGATGGGCCGCATGCTCGCCTTCGACGCGAGCTGACCCCCGCGCACGATCCCGTGCAGCGGTGGAGCACGTCCGCCGCGGGACCGACACTTGGCCGGACATGCGCGGCGTGCTGTCACTCGCCTGCGCGCTCGCGTGCCTCGTGGCCGCGGCGCCGGCGGCCGGTCAGGGGACCGGGGGGACCCCGGCGCCCTCGTCCGGCGGCGGGCTGACGTACGGGCAGCCGGTTCAAGAGGTTCGCCCCAGCTCCCGCAACTCCTTCATGCGTCCCGTCGCGACCGAGTTCGGCGTCATGCCCGGCATCCTCGACGACGGCACCGCCGCGACGTTCACCTACCGCGTCGACGGCCCGCGCAAGACGGTGCGGGTGCGGATCCTGCTCACGCCGGCGGGCGCGTCCCGGCCGGCGGTGCGGCTGCGCCTCGGGCGGGTGCCGACCGGCGTGCGGCGCACCTACGTCTGGGCGCCCGCCATAGGGCAGCTCGCAGCCGGCCAGTACTCGGTGACGCTCCGGGCGATCGACCGCACCGGGCGGGTGCTGCGCCGCACCGCGAAGGCGAGCGGGCGCACGGGCCTCACCGTGCAGGTCGCCCCGCCGCCGCTGCAGATCGGCGCCGGGCTCTTCCCCGTCCAGGGTCCGTACTCCTTCGGGCAGGAGGACGCCCGCTTCGGCGCGAAGCGCTCGGGCCACATCCACCAGGGCCAGGACGTGATCGCCGCCGCGGGCACGCCGCTCGTCGCGCCGGTGGCGGGGTTCGCGTACTGGGTCGCGTTCCAGCGCAAGGGGGCCGGGCACTACGTCGTGCTGCGGGCCGTGGACGGCAACGACTACGTCTTCATGCACCTGCAGGCCGGCTCGGTGAGCGTGGTCAAGGGCGCGACGCTCGTGGCCGGCCAGGCCTTCGGCCGGGTCGGCAACACGGGGGCCTCGTCGGGGCCGCACCTGCACTTCGAGATCTGGCCCGACGGCTGGTATTCGTCGAAGGCGTCGCTGCCCGTCGACCCCCTCCCGCAGCTCCAGGCGTGGGCTGCGACGCGCTAGCCTGTTCGCGCTCGGCGAGATAGCTCAGTTGGTAGAGCACACGACTGAAAATCGTGGTGTCCCCGGTTCGAGTCCGGGTCTCGCCACTCGCGAAGGCCCGCATCTGCGGGCTTTTTCTTTGCCCGCTTGCGCGTTCTCGGCGGTTCGGTTCGTGGGGCGATTTCGGGCTCTCGTGGCCCAATCGTGGCCCAATCAACGTCCTCGCGCTGACCTTCGCCTCGCGAAGCAGGGCGTCGAAGGCGGTGCCGTGCGAGCGGTCGACGCGCTGCTCGAGCTGCGCGTAGACGTCCATCGTCATCTTCGAGTCGGCGTGGCCGACCTGGCTCATGACCCACTTGACGTCGAAGCCGTTGGCGAGCAGCGCGATCGAGATGTAGGTGCGCCGCATCGTGTGCGGCGTCGTGTTCGGCAGCGGCGGCCGGCCCGCGTTCGGCGAGCCGCTCGCTCGCCAGCGTTGCCGCCTCGCGCAGGATCTTGCCGACGCGCTGGCGGGACGATCCGGCCGCCGCGGATGTTCGGGAACAGGTAGTCGTCGGGCCCGGTCGGGTGGCCCGCCGCGCGCACGCGCTCGCAGGTGCTCGGTGAGGACGCTCGACCAGGTCGGGCGTCATCTGCGACGTCGCGGATGCCGGCTTCGGTCTTGGCGTCGGGGATGCGGAAGCGCGAGCCGTCCTGGTCGTGCAGCCGGACGTCGCCGAGCCGGATGTCGCAGAGCTCGCTGACCCGCACGCCGCTGCGCGCCGAGCATCTCGACGATCGCGCGCCGCCCGATGTAGGCGCCGGCGTTCGCCGCGCCGAGGCTGCCGGAGGTGATGCGTCACGGTCGACTTCGCGAGCCCGAGCTCGGCCGCGATCGCGCTCGGTCGCTTGCCCGCGGCGGCGAGCCGCGCGACCTGGTCGCGCGTCCGGCTCGCCGGCCCGATCGGCACGGCGAGCAGCGGCGAGCGGTCCTGATCCTCGGCGGCCTCGAGCAGCGCCGCGAGCTCGTCCATCTCCAGGAAGGTGCGCGGCGGCTTGGGCACGCGGACCTTCATGCGCTTGCCGCGGGCGGGGTTGCGCTCGATCAGCCCGTCCTCGACCGCCTCGTCGAGGATCGCCGCCAGCGTGTCGATCAGCTTGCGGATCGACGAGGGCGCCGAGCGGCTCGAGCTTGCGGCCGTGGCGGTCGCGCAGGTCGGCGCCGGCCGCGATGCGCCGCCCGCAGCTCGGCCGACTCCCGCAGCTTGTGCGCCTTGAAGGCCAGGCAGAGGTCGCGGTCGATCTCGTCGAGGCGGTGCTTGGCGAAGAACGGCAGGAGGTGCCGGGTGAGCCGCCAGCGGTAGTCCGCTCGGTGTTGTCGTCGATCGGCTTGTCGCCGAGGACGCCCTCGACCTTCGCGTGCAGCCACGCCGACGCGTACGCGTGGAAGGTCGGCACGTCCGCCGGCACGGGCGGCGGCGCCGGGCGCTCGCGCGGCTGCCAGACGCCGGCTCGCACGCGCGCGAGGAGGTTGCCGAGCTCGTGCGCGCGCCGCGCTGCTCGTCCCATCCGCCGCCGCAGCCGCACGGGCACCCGGGCCGTTCGTGCAGCACCACGCGCTGACGCTCGCCGCCGACGCCGGAACCGCAGGTGGAAGGCGCGGCTGCCGTCGGCGAGGACCTCGAGTCGATTGCCGGTGGCGCGGGTGGCATGCGGCTGCCGACCCTAGGGGTCGATCGGCAACAACTCGCCCCCCAGCTGCATCAGCTTCGCGCCGCGTCGGCGTCCGGCTCCGCGCCGCGGCCACGGGTGCCGCGTCGAGCGAGCGCAGGACGGGCGTCGAGGTCGAAGCGCAGCCGCCCGCGCGGGCCGCCGAGCCGGACCGCGTGCAGCTCGTTGGCGTGCGCGTAGACCCAGGCGCGATCGACGCCGAGGATCGCGCCGAGCGTCGGCCGCGTCGACGAGCCGCGCGGTCGTCGCGGCAGCCGTCCGGCGCATGAGCGCGAGACGCGCTCGGCGATGGCGTCGATGTCGGCCGGATCGAGTCGGATCAGCGCGGTCACCGCTCGATCCCGCGGTCGCGTCGCGATCGACCGCTCGAGCGCGGCGCTCGGCGATTCGCTCGCTCGCGCGAGCGGCCTCGGCGTCGAGCTCCTGCTGCGACACGAACGGGCGAGCCGCGTGGTCGCTGCTCGGCTCGGCGGCGTCGGCAGAGTCCTCGAGCGAGCTCGCGGCCTCCGCCTCCGCGCGCCGGGCTTCGGTCGAGGTCGTGACGGCGCCCAGGCAGCCAGCGCGACGCGGCCGTCTCGAGCTTCACACGGGCAGCGGTTGCAGAGCGAAGTGCGCGCTCCGCCTCGCTCACGCTCGTCCTGATGCGTGGAGCCGGGCTCGGCCGCCCGACATCGATGGCGAGCGAGCTCGCGGAGCTCGAGCGCAGCGCTGCGGCCAGTCGCTCGAGCGGGTCGCCTGCGGTGCGCATCGACCGGCGCGAACTCCTCGCGCGCTTCGCCGGCGTCGGCCGCGACGTAGAGCTGGTTGGTCTGCCGCCCGCGGCTGAGCGCGGTGTACGCCCACTCGCGCGACATGCCCTCGTCCGCGAGCACGAAGGCGTGGTCGACGGTGAGGCCCTGGGCGACGTGACCGGTGATCGCGTAGCCGTGGACCAGCGTCGGATCGCCGTGCGCGGTCCGTCGCCAGGAAGGCCGCGTCGAGCGCGCACGCCGCTCGCCGCGAGCGTCGACGGCGAGCCGCGCGCGTCCGGATCGACGGCGACGACGTGGCCGCGATCGCCGTTGTCGACGCCGCAGCCGGAGGTCGTTGCGCTTGACGACGACGCGGTCGCCGACGGCGAACGCGCCGCCGGGCAGCGTCAGCTCCTCGGCTCGCCGAGCGCGCCAGCGTGCGCGCATCAGCGTCGCGCGCACGCGCGTTCAGGTCGGCGACGTCGACCCGGCGGCGGGCGATCATCACCGCGTCGTCGGGCATCGCCCGCCGCCCACCAGTCGCGCGACGAGCCGGTCCGCGCCGCGTCGCGGCGTCGCGCTCGACGCACGAGCCGGTCGTGGCGCCGGTAGAGCGCGAGCGCCTCGTCGGCCCGCCCCTCGCGGAGGTGGTCGAGCGCCTCGCGCTCCCAGGCGTGGACCTGGCGGCGGTTCTCGGTCAGCTCGATCGCCAGGCCGCGCCGGACGAGCCCGCGGAACGCGCCGCCCGCCTCGAGCTCCGGCAGCTGGCGGTGGTCGCCGACGAGAACGAGCTTGCCGCCGGCCGCTCGACGTGCGTCCAGCAGCGCCGCGAGCTGCCGCGTCGGCGACCATCCCGGCCTCGTCGACGACGAGCACGCACGCGTCCGGCAGCGCGTCGCCGCCGCGCTCGCAGTCGCGCGAGCAGCGCGGCGACGCTCGTGCTCGCGATGCCGGCGCCGTCCTGCAGCTCGCGCGCGGCGCGTCGCGCGACCGCCACGCCGAGCACCGGATAGCCCGACGGCCTGCCACGCCTCACGCGCGGCGGCGAGCGCGAACGTCTTGCCGGCCCCCGCCTTGCCGACGACGACCGCGACCCGTCGCCGCCGAGGCACAGGCGCTCGACCATCTCGCGCTGCTCGCCCGACAGCGTCGGCCGCGCCGCGACGGCGCGCGCGACCTGCGGCGTCAGCCGCCACGCCCGCGCCGGCGCCCCGCGCGTCCGACGACGCGCTCGATCGAACCGCTGCTCGAGCGCCAGCAGCTCCGGCGTCGAGTACCGCAGCTCCTCGCGGCCGACCGGCAGCAGCCGACCGTCGCGCCGCCGGAACGCCTCGGCCGTCTCCGGCGTCGTCGCGTCGGGCAGCAGCGCGACCGCATGCGGCGAGCGCAGGAAGCGTCGGCGGCCGCTTCGAGCGCCGTCGCGTCGACTCGCGTCGGCCGCGGGCAGCCGCTCGCACAGCGCCTGGATCACGTCGCGGCGCGTGAACGTCGACGCGCGGCGCGTCAGCCCGGTCGGGCGCAGCCGAGCCGTCGACGACCCGTCCCAGCGCCCCGCGCATCGATCCGCGCGCCGCGCAGCCCGCCCGACGAGCCGCGCGAGCTCGTCGGCGTCCGAAGCCGAGCTCCGCCGCCCGGTCGCGCCACTCGGCGACCAGCGTCGCCGGCGTCGACGCTCGCGTCCTTCGCCCGCCGCGTCGCCAGCGCCGCCGCCTCCGCCGCGCGAGCGCCCGGACGTCCCGCGCTCCGCGAGCGCCGCCTCGATCTCCGCGCGCCGCCGGCTGAACGCCCGCAGCACCGGCCTCGGGACGCCGACGATCTCGGCGATGCCCGTTGCGGACCGGCGTCCACTCGACGCCGAGCGCCGCGTCAGCTCGCTGCGCAGCACCGCCTGGTAGACGAAGCTCGCCGCCCGCGCGTGCGCGTAGATCCGCCGCCCGTCGAGCGCCGACCACCGCCCGTCGGCGCCGCGCCCGAGGTTCGCGACGAGCACGTGCGTGTGCAGCTGCGGATCGCCGGCGCGCGACGTGCGGTGCCGAAACGCCGCCGCGACGAACCCGTCGGCCGGCTCGACCACGAGCGCCGCCTGCCCGCGCCGCACCGCGGCGGCCGACCGCTCGAGGTACCCGATCGCCTCGACGCACCGCACGTCGTGCGCCGCCCGGACCGCGGCTGCAGGTCTCGTCGTCGCCGATGCCGAAGAGCGACGCTCACGCTCTTCGGCGCCGAGAACGTCAGGTCGAAGCCGGCGACGCGCACCGGACGCCCGAGCTCGCGAAGCGGCACGCCGTCGCGCGGGTGCGAGCCCGCCGAGCACCCGCCGCAGCGCCTCGCCTTCGACGGCGCCCGCGAGCCCGAGCTCGCGCGGCGCCGCTGCCCGAGCCACTCGCCGCGCGCCTCGTCGCCGCCGACGTAGTAGTCCTCGAGCGCCGTCGCCGATGCTGTCGACCACGTCGACCCGCCCCTCGGCCTGGTCGAGGTAGTACTTGGCCTGGCCGGCCGCGAGCTTGCCGATCGAGAGCACGACGCCTTATCCGCCAAGCCGCCGAACAGGCCTCTCGGGCAAGAAAAGCGAGATACCGCGCCACGTGCTGATGACGGACACCGCGGCTCGCCGGCAGGGAACCGCCGCTCATGCCGCTGCGACGTCCGCGTCGGGCACTCCGTGCAGGGGTGTGTGTGCCCGTGTGTGTGCCCGTGTCCTGGAATAGGAGCGAACCCCGACCGGGAACCCCATTGCGGCAGCATCGAGGTCGCTCGGTGATCGTCTAGCGCTGATTGGCGTTTGGATCGGAAGCTAGGCGCCCTACGGTCATGAACCGGATGAGGCCTTCGCAGCCGCGCGTAGGACGTCCCACGGCGGTCCGTCTTGGCGGCGCCAGACCGTTGGTGGCCGGCCCGGCATCTCGGTGACGGCATGGGCCGAGCCATCGATGAGGCCTGCTCGACTTAGTCGGGTGAGGAGCCGGCTCACCTCGGGCTGACTAAGCCCGGTCAGCTTCCTGAGGTCCGAGACGGCGACGCCTTCGGCGCTGACGGCCTTGAGCACCCGTTGGGCACTCGGGCTAGCGAGCAACGCAAGCAACCGTGTCGCCTCTCCCGGTAGCGGCAGGTCGAGTGGAGTTTCATGCGTCACTACGAATAGAATGACTCATGTGACAAGCGGCGAAGAGTTAGCGGTGCTTGAGACGGCAGCTCGGCGCGCGTTTCGGCAGGCACTGACTGCGCGCGAGGACGATGACTACTGGTCGTTCCGCGACGCATCGCGAGCCCGGGGTGATGAGGAGCCGGTGTTTCAGTACCCGGCGATGATGGTGTCGCCGATGCAGGGCGCGCTGATCGACGTGCTGCGCGAGCACCGCGACGGCCCGATCACGATGCTCGATCCGTTCGTCGGCTCAGGCACCACGATGATCGAGGCGATGCGCCGCGGACTTGCGTTCCGTGGCAGCGACCTCAATCCGCTTGCGGTCCTGATCGCGCGGGTCGAGACGGCAGAGGCCGCCGAACTCGACATGGCCGGCTCGCTCGCACATGTCTGCTCATGCCTGCAGAACATACGTGGAGCTGTCGAGGTACCAGACGACCCATTCACGGAACGGTGGTTCCGGGCCGACGTCGCCCGGGAACTCGCTGCGCTGCGTGAAGCCATCCGAGCTGAGTCAGACGTCACGCTACGCCGGCTGTGGTGGGCGTGTGTCGCAGAGATCTGCCGGATCAGCAGCAACGCTCGAATCAGCACGCCGAAGCTGCAGACTCGTCGGCTGGGTGAACTGGCACGCGCGATCGACATCGAGGGTCGGTTCGTTGAGCAAGCGCAGCGTGCGATGACCTCGCTCACTCTGCGCCGGGACCAGATGGTCGCATCCGGTCTGGTGAAGCACGGCGCCTACCTTCCCGGGGTCGACGTGGCGCTCGCCGACGCGCGCGCACTGCCAGACATCCACGCGGCGGATGTGGTGCTGACATCACCCCCCTACGGCGATAACCACACGACGATGCCCTACGGACAGGCCTCGGCCCTGCCGCTTCGCTGGATCGACATCGCCGACGCAGTCGACGACATCCCGGAGTACCTGGTCGCGTCGACACGGTCGCTTGATACGGCCTCGCTCGGCGGCAGCCGGGGTAAGTCCGACGCCGACCGAGTGGCGGAAGTGTGCGCCCGGTCGACCACGTTGCTGAGTGTGATGACAGCGCTCTTCGATCGCTCATTGGAGGCATGGAACCGCGTGGGCGCGTTCTTCATCGATTACGACGAAGCTTGGGAGAGCATCGTGCAGGCATGCCGGCCGGATGCGCATCTGATCCTCACGCTGGGCGATCGCACCGTGCGTGGCGTGCATGTGCCGACCGCTGCGATAACGAAGGAACTCCTCGCGGCGCGAGGCGTGCGCGAAATCGCCTCGCTCCAGCGACAGATCCCGCGCAACAAGCGTATTGCCAACCGGAACGTCTCGGCGTCCACCATCGGCTACGAGACGGTCCTGGTCTTGCAGCGTGACGGTTAGCTCACTCCGCTTCCTCGAGCTTGAATGGCTCGCCGAACTGCGACAGGTCGTGCTCGAACGCCGCTCTCGCCTGCGAGGCTGCGTAGCGAACCAGGATCGCTTCGGCGTGGCGCTCGGTCAAACGCCCGATGCGTTTGATCGGGTACGCCCAACGTCGCGGCCGACCGTAGTCGTACAACAGCTGGAGTTCTCCACGGCGCTGAAACCCGACCGCTGTCTCGCGCTGCTCTTCATCGAGTGACCCGATGAAGTCGAGCGTCTGACGCGCCTGATCCCGCAGCTGACCCCTGCGCTGCGCCATGCCGTCCGTGAGTGGGACATGGTCCAAGCCGGCATCCACATCGTCGATCGACACATCGCCGTCGGCGTTCATCCAGCAGAGATCGAGCACGGCGAGATCGATCGTGAACCCGCCCTTCAAGTGGACGACGCCGTACTCCGGCAACGGGCTGCTTGCGGCCGTTGCGAGCGGATGCTCGAGCAACTTCTCGCTCGCCTGCTTGCCCTTTTTCTCGATTCGCAGCAGCCGAGCGTCTGGTGCCTCCCGCGTGCCGTCTGGGCGAAGGACGAGATCGCAGGGCTGGCACACCATCACACCCAGCTTGACGTCGCCGCCGTCGCTCCACTCAAAGAGATCGCCGTTGACAAGTGGGAGTTGAAGTGTGTTGACCCACGCCCGCGGGACGTAGTTCTCGATGGCGTGAAATCGCTTGGCCTCCTTCGACGAGTTTGGCTCCGCGTCGTCGATGAAGCGCGTGAGACTCCTCGCTGCTGCCACCACGTCACGCAGCTCCGCATCACCGAGCTCTCGCTCACGCGCGGCGTCCATGACGAGCAGCCCGACGAGTCGGGCGAATGTTTCGCCCTCCCACGCCCCTTCTCGCCGGGACGATCGGTATACGAGATCTTCGAGCACGCGCGGGCTGATCTCTCGCGCCTGCTCGAGCGCGGTCTCGAGATCCTGGCGCAAGCCTCCCAATATCCGCTCACGCGCCGCCATCAGCCGGGACAGGTTCGCCGTCAACCGGAACAGCTGGACGGCTCTCGCAAGCTCGCCGTTTGCGAGGTGTTCTTTGGCGATGAGCACGAGTTCACCTGGCGGTACTCTGCTCTCGGCCGCCGACGTCAATTCTCCCTGCTCTGTGACCTTCTGCGACAGGATGCCCGCCGGTGGAAGTTCTAAGCCCGCCGCGCGGGCAGCCGCGAGATACTCGTCGAGCAGCGCGAGGCCAGAACGTCCAAAGTCGCCGAGCTCCTGGTCGAAGAGAACGATCGCGGGACCTTCTGCGAGCAACGCCTCCCGCTGCTCCAGCCAGTTCTCCGGGGTGATCAGCAGAAGCCGTCCGTGCGCGAACATCGACTCCAACGTTTCGAGGGCCGCCGCGTTGTACTCCGGCAGCTCGTCGACGACTTCGCGAGCGGCATCGCGGTGGGCTCGCTTCTGCTCGATCGGAAGTCCGGCCCAGATTGCACGAACCTCGGCCGCCCAAGCATCAGGCTCTTCCCGCCAATCCGTTTCGACCCCGAGTCCGTCCAGCGCGTCCGGCGCCGCCTGGTAGGCCGAGAGGTAGAGGTCGGGGGACAGTGCCTCATCATCGACCACGATGAGCCGGACCGCACCGAGCTCGTTCAGCAACAGGTCCGTCATCGCTCTCGCGTTCTCGTACATGTTGCGTCGCTTCTTCAGCCTTCCTTCGGCTTTGAGGCGCTCGACCTCCTCCGGGGAGCGCTTGCCCTGCGGCCTGCGCTCGGCATCTGCCGCGTCAGTCACGCCGCGGCACCTGCCGCGTCGCCGTCAAACTCGATCTCGAAGGTGTCGATGCGGCCCTCCGCGTTGCGATGGTTCCCAAGGCGGATCACCGCGTTCTCGAGGTCCAACAGCTGCGCGGCGATAAACAGGCCGAGGCCGCGGCCACGATCTGACTTCGTCGTCACGAACGCATCGAACACCTTGCGCTCGTACGCCTTGTCGACCCCTGGGCCGTTGTCACGGATCCGGAGCGTGCTCCCCTCCACATCGACCGTGATCATGCCTCGTCCGATGCGCCGAGTGCGCAATGCCTGTTCCAGCCAGTACTCCGAGTTGAGGATGAGGTTGTCGAAGACCTGCATCAGGCGACCGCGATTGGCGCGCACCGTCGCGGGCCCGTCGCTCGAGACCGCGATGTCGATCCGCTTCTCACGCAGTCGTGGCGCGTGGAACTCCGCCATCTGGTCGGCGAAGAGATCGAGGGCGATGTCCTCCTTGCGCGTGCGGGCGTATCGCAACATCGGGTCGAGGTGCCGCAGCTGGCCCTCCAACGCGTCCAGCGCGGAGCGCGCCTCCTGGAGATACATCCGGGCCCAAGGCGGCAAGTCCGTTCGTTGTTGCAACTCGCTGACCTGTGCGCGCAGACGCGCGCTCACGTGGGCTAGCTCGTGGGCGAGCGTCTCCGCGACAAGCCCCAATCCGATCAGCTGCGCGAACTCGTCGAGCCGCGACGCCATCTCATTAACGTCATGGCGCGCGGCAGAGCCCAGGCGGCTCGCGGCGCGGACGCGCTCCAGTGCCTCCTGTGCCTGCAGCAGTGCAGTCGCCGCCGCTGCAAGGGCCGCTTCGTCCCGCGGCGCACGGTCCGGCTCGGGGGCCTCGAGCGCCGCAGACACATGGTTCTGTGCGTCGACGAGCGCGACGCGGGATGTTTCGGCGTCCTCCGCGGCCTGCTCGAGATCGTCCGCGAGGTCGTCGACCGTCTCGTCCTCTGGAGCGAGCTGCACGCGGGCGTACTCGAGGCCGAGGCGACCCAGCAAGTCGAGCGCGTCATTGATCTCATCGCGGATCTCCTTGATAAGCCGGCGGAAGGTAATGACCTCCGGCGTGTCGCGAAACCCCTCTCGATCCGTCGTCTCCTCGAGCCCCGGATTGTCCAACGCGGAGACTTGGACGTACCCGATGGCGTTTTGAGGCCCCGTATCCCGTAGTAGCTCGAGCTGCTTGAGAAACCCTCACCTGAGCTGCATGAAGTCAGAGCCGAGATTGATCCGGACCCGTCGCGATCTCGACGTTGGACGCCCCCACGCTCGTCGAGCCACGTCGTGTACTCCTTCTGCTTGCTCGACGCCTCAGCCCACCCTGCCGGCGACGCCGATACGGCGACTCACGACGTCGAGCTTCATAGCCGAAATCGCCCGGGTCGACCAGCTTTCGCGGCGCGTCTCGTCTCCTCGTCTGGGTCGCCAGGTTCGCGCGCCAACTGGAGCCCAGTGTATCGATGTCGTCCAGGTCGATCTCCGTTGGAGCCGGATAGCCCTCCCTTCGGGCCTCGGCGAATGGAGAAGTGCTCATCGCCCGTTCGTCGACAATGAACTGCTCGAGTGGTCTCGCCTTTCGTCAGCAGTGAGGTATCCTCCACCCATGCGCACCTGGCGTCGCGCACGTTGGACCACTGCAGTTGACGAGACCGTCGATCCGTCTTCGTCGTCGGCGAACGTCCCGCCGCGCATGCGCCAGCGCGGCGTTTCGTACCTCCTCGGCGACCGATGTGAGCTTCAGCGCGCGCCCGTCGACCTCTACCGAGAGCCGGAATTGCTCTAGCCCTTTGAACGGATTGACGAGGAGACTCAGCGCGCGCTCGAGCTCGGTGTGATCGGCCCAATCTTCGGCATTGCGAAGGTCGGAGACTTCCAGCACCGTTCCCGTCTTCGCTGAGCCCGGCCATGGCTGCGGGCTCGCTTGATCCCTCGACAGGGAGTAGATCTTCCACGGCACCCGGATCCCGCTGACGTCGAGCTCGGTCGTGAAGTCCTGAAAATCGAAGGCGACGTCGTGCTCGACCGTGGGAGCGCCATCGCGGCTCGAATCGACACTCGACTCCGGGCGCGTGCGGATGCGGACATAGTCGCCGAGCCGTTGCGCCCCGAGGCGTCCCAAGCCCTTGTCTCCGAGCGGAGTGCGGCGCCGGGGAGTGGTTCTCCCCGTGCCTTCATCTCTCTCTTCCGGCTCGCCGAAACGCGGAGCCAGCCGTTGCGCACCGCATCCTCATCCATGCCGAAGCCGTCATCCTCGACGGTGATGATGCCCTTGCGGACTTGCCCCTCCTCGTCCTCGATCAGGCGCTCGGTATCAATCGTCACCCGGACGCGCGTTGCATCCGCGTCGTAGGAGTTCTTGATCAGCTCCGCGAGTGCCTGGATGTGGTTCGTGATGAGCTCCTCGCCGAGGCGAGCGAGCACATCAGAGCTAACGGAGATGGGCTCCTGGAGAACCTTCGGCGTAGCGGGGTTTGAGGTGGTGGCCATGTCGAATCGCGGGCGGACCGACGACTGTAACGGGCGCGGACGTCGGCGCCCTCCGTTCGTGGAGTCCTGCCGTGGCGAGCCTGAGTGCCGTCGACGACAGGCGATGACGTTCGCTCGCGGAGGAGACGCCCCGGCGCGCCGGTGGAGCCACCTGCCCGCGAGCACGCCTACCCAGGTGCCGAGCGCGATGCACGCACCGAGCCCGGCGGTGGCACTCGTCGTAGTCATGCCGAGTGGCGGCTCCTGCATCCGAGCCGACTCTCACCGCATCAAGCATCGGGGTGTCGCTCCGTGCGCTTGCCAGCGTTTGCGCTGCACGCGCGCCAACGAGAGTGCACGCGCGACGCGCGCACTTTGCCCGCGTCGCCGTACGATCCGTGATCGCGAGCGCCTCGCTCCACTCACCGCACACCGCCTCCCGCCGGCAGCAACCCTCCTGCAGCCATGTCTCGCGTTGCGGCCATCACCGGCGGATAGGCACGCCCACACCACTTCTCGCCCCTGCGCTGCAATGCCGTTGTTAGTGACGAATCGTTTAGGCCACGAGCGTGATCTCGTTGCCCAACACGGGGCCAAGACGGCGCGAACCGGGTCTCGCCATGTATTGAAGGCCCGCACCCGCGGGCCGTTTCGTTGCCCGCTTGCGCTTGGCGCGGTTCGGCCGCGAGGGCGCTAGGGCGGTTCGTGTCCACTCGATCACCGCGTCGACGCAAGTCGGCGGGGCATTGCCGCCAGTCTTGTTGAGCAGGTGAGCCACGCCGCCTCAGCCCTCCCTCGCACTGGACGCTCGGCGCCGGCATTCTCCCGTTGTCGAGACCGGCGGGCGCGAACACGTCGTGCACGACCGCCGTCCGGTTCGGATGCTCGGCAATCGTCGCCACACCCTCACAAAGCACCCTGAGACGAGCTCGGCGACGCGATGTCGGAATGCCAATGCTTCACTGGAGGGCTTGCGACGTGCGCGCGTGCACCGTGGAAGACGTAATCGCTCGGGCCCACGCGGACAGCTTTGCCGACATTGAGATTGGGCGCCGGATTTCGGCAAACCGGGGTACCACCAGGAGTGGCCGGTCGGCTCGACCGGTAGAACTGTTGCCGTAGCGATGAAGATCCCTCACCATCTGACGATGCGCGTCGCCTGGCACGACGCGCAGTGGGACGGGACGGTGTGCCGCCAGCCGTCGTCGAACCCATACTGTGTGGCGCTCGAACGGATCCGTGCCGCGCGGCTCGACAAGAAGGAAGACAAGCTCGCGAGCGAGCACTGGGCGGATCTGGACCAGGGTCAGCTTCCGCCGTGCATTGCGGAGTCAGGTGGCTTCATGAGCGGCCGTCCCTGGACCCGCCGCTTCAAGCACCCTTACGAGGACAACGCGAAGGCAGCCGAGACCCACGGTGTCCTCCAGGAGACCGACGTCGTGGTTCCGCCGCACGCCACCTTCGCGGTTCCCTTCGCTTGGATGCTCGCCGAGAACGGTCCCGTGATCGAGGCGCGGGTGCCTGACGGGCTGCCGCCGGACGAGCGGGCCCCTTTCCCGACGGCGTGGGTCTTCGGGCGGGCGCGCCAGGACGCCCTGCTCGATCACATGTTCGGCCACCTCAACGATGACGAGAGCCCGGGCCCCGCGTCGCTGGTGTTCTTCTACACCAAAGAGGGGCATCCGCTTGGAGACGACATCAGCAGGCTCGTCGCCGGGGTCGGACGCATTCGGCGGCTGTGGGACCGGATTCCGTACGAGAGCGCGCGGCTGAAGTCGTATCCGCTCTGGGATCGGGTTGTTGAGCACTCAATCAGGCTGAAGGGGCACGACGGCTTCCTGCTTCCGTACCACGACTACCTGCGCCCAACCGGCGATCCTGAGGAGGACGAGCGGCGGCGCAAGCTGCTCGACGAGGTCATCGTGACGGTCGACCCGGCGTATCTGCGGGCGTTCTCGTACGGGTCGGAGCTCGCAGGTGCCGATGCTGCCCTCTCGACGCTCGTCAGGTGCCTGGAGGCCGTTCGTGCAGTCCGTCGTCATGGTGTTGTCGAAGGCCCCTGGGGCAAGCGCGAGGACTGGCTCAACCAGAAGATCGCCGAGGTCTGGCGGCTGCGTGGACCGTACCCGGGGATCGGCGCCGCGCTGGAGGCAATCGACCTCCGACTCGGGACGGCGCTCGTGCTCGAACTCCACGCTCAAGAGCGCATCGAGGCCGGAGGCGATCCCTGGCCCGAGGTCGATGACATCTTGCGTGGCCGCGCGGCACCGCCTCAGTCCGTCTACGAGGCGGACATCGCCGCGGTGCGCGACACGTGGCAGGGGATGCCGCGCGAGCGCCGGCAACTCCTCAAGCTCCTGTCGCGCTTCGACCTGACGCCGAAGCAGGCACGGCGCTGGTTCCAGCGTGGTCTGCGCAAGCACGGCACGACCGTCCGCGTCTCCGACGAAGAGATCCTCAAGAACCCCTACCGGATCGCCGAGACCGACCTCGGCGACGCGGACGACTCGCCGGTGTCGGTAGGTGTTGTCGATCGGGGGCTCCTTCCCGACGATACGATCGCCGTCGCACATCCAGTGCCTGCCCCTTCCACCGTCGGCTCGCCTGCGGATCCGCGACGCATTCGTGCCGGGCTTGTCGCCGTGCTGCGTGACGCAGCGTCCACGGGCGACTCCTTGCTCAGCCAGGAAGAGGCGATCGAACGTGTCGGCAAGCTGGACGTCGCCAGGCCCCTGACGATCAGCGAGGACTGGTTCGGCGGCAACCAAGCGACGCTCCAGGGCGTCATCGACACCTTCAAGCTCATCGTCGACGACCCCGACGAGGATCGAGTTCCGGCGATACAGCTGACCGACGTCGCCGAGCGCGAGAGACGCCTCGGGAAGGTTCTGTGGGCGCGTGCCGGCCGGCTGGTCCCATCTACAGGCGAGGTGTGGAAGCCGCTCATCGTCGATGCCGTTCGTGCAGCCGGAGGCGACGTCGACCCGGATAACCCACGGCACGCGCAGGCGCTCGAAGAACAGGCTGCCGCACTTGAGCAGCTGACGACTCGCCGAGTGTCTGTTCTCACTGGACGGGCCGGCACCGGCAAGACCGCGGTCCTCGGCGCGCTGCTTCGCGCGGAGTCCATACGGCAGGGAGGGGTCCTCTTGTTGGCGCCGACCGGGAAAGCTCGCGTCCGGCTGGCTCAGGCGACCGACAGCCCTGCCCAGACCGTCGCCCAGTGGCTCCACGGGTTGCGGCGCTACGACGGGGCGCGCCAGCGTCCACTGTTCGCCGGCGAGCGACAGTTCGGCGAGGCGAGGACTGTTGTCGTCGATGAGTCGTCGATGCTCACCATGGACGACCTGTACGCGATCGTCATGGCGCTCGACCTCGGGCATGTCGAGCGGCTGGTTCTCGTCGGCGACCCCAACCAACTCCCGCCGATCGGCATCGGTCGTCCGTTCGCCGATTTCGTCGCGACGCTAGAGGACGCCGCTGAGAGTGAGGACGTCGAGGAACAGCAGCGCGAGGGAGCCCTGGCTCGGCTCGACGTCGAGCTTCGCACCCACGCGGGCGCCCCGTCGGATGCACTTCGGCTGGCCGGGACGTTCACCCGCGGTGAGCGCGCCCCAGACGCCGACAACCTCCTCGCCGCGCTCGACGCCCGGAGCACCTTCAACGACCTCGACATCGCGTTCTGGAAGGACGCCGAGGAACTCCGCGCACGCCTCGTCGAGAAGTTCCAGGCACACCTTGGCTTGGATGGACCGAAGGACACCAAGGGCTTCGACCGCGCGCTCGGGCTAACCGATGACGGGTTGGTTCCCTTCGACCACCCCAACGGGAGCGAGGCCTTCCAGATTCTCTCGCCGGTGCGAATGCGCCTCTACGGGGTCCACGAGCTCAACCGCTGGGTGCAGGGCCAGTTCCGCGGCGATGTGCGGAGTGCCCAGGCCCGCGCGGCCGACGAACAGATCCTCTGGCGGGACAAGGTGATCCAGCTGCGCAACGAGGAGCGGCGCGCGTGGAACGGGGAGGAGGAGGAGAAGCACTACATCGCCAACGGCGAAGTGGGCCTCGTCAACAGCGCGAAGAACGGCACGATCCGCGTGCTGTTCGCGAACCGGCCGCTGTGGCGCTTCAAGTACAGGTCCGGGTCTTCGGAGCGCTCGTCTCCCCTGGCGCTTGCCTATGCGCTCACCGTGCACAAGGCCCAAGGAAGCCAGTTCGGAACCGTCTTCGTCGTCGTGCCCGCCGACCTCCCTCACCTCTCGCGCGAACTTCTGTACACGGCACTCACCCGCTCGCGCGACCGCCTGGTGCTTCTCGTCGAGGGCGAGAGCGCGAGCGTCCTCTATGACCTCTCGAAGCCGGAGAACTCGGACACGACAAAGCGCAACACGCGCTTGTTCACCGTCGGCATCCGTCGAGCGGCCAGCAGCATCCCGTACGCGAAGCACCTCATCCATCGGACTGCGAAGGGCCACATGGTGAGGAGCAAATCGGAGCTCTTCATCGCCGACACCCTGTTCCACATGAAGCTCGCGGAGGCGTACAAGTACGAACTTCCGCTGCAGAGCGATCGCGGCGAGTCGACGATCCGGCCGGACTTCACGTTCGTCGACGCCGCCGGTGACCGGATCGTATGGGAGCATCTCGGGCGGCTGCACCTCCCCGACTACCGCGAGCAATGGGAGTGGAAGCGCGAGTGGTACGAGCGCCACGGCTTCGTTCGTGACGAGACGCTGTTCACGACGGAAGACGACCGCCGGGGCGGCCTAAACTCAAACGACGTAGCGGTCGTCGCGGAGAGGATCGCGTCGCGCCTTTGACACGCGTTGTTTGGGCCACCTAGCCCGTTTGGTGTCCCAAACGTCTAGATAAACGCCCGCAAACTCCGCACAATCCGAGACCTAACCGCTGATGGACGATTCGTCTGAATCAGCTCGGTTTTGCAGGGACTTTGCTGCTCAAACTCTCGTCACTCTCGGCGCCTGAAAATCGTGGTGTCCCCGGTTCGAGTCCGGGTCTCGCCATCCGCCGCAAGAGCCCCATGATCGCTAGATCTAGCTGTTTCCGGCCTATCGAGCGGAATCCTCAACAAGGGGATGAAAGGGGACGGTCGGCTGAACGTTGGCAACTCCGCGCAACTCCTGGAATGTCGCCCCCGCGATGAGAGGCGGCTATGCGTCGGGTGCCCGCTCGCAGTGGAACCTGTCCGTCGTCCGGGATCCGCGCCCTCGCAGCGGCCTCTGGGAGCGGGAGCGACGGGACACGACCCGCGACCTCCGGCGTGATCAGGGGACCAGGCGTGTCGGACCGTGCTGCGGGAGTCCTTGTATACGCGGCGTGGCCACCATCTAGGCATCCCGCGGTCTCGGTCCGGCAGTTCGGGGATGTTTGCCCGTCAGGTTGCCGCAGACGCCCTCGCTTGGCCCACGACGGCCGGGGTAATCAGTCGGTAGCCGCCGCAGCCGAGCCTGCGCCCGGCCGTCCCCCACCGGGGCCATGCGGCGATCTCAGTGGCGACAGTCTCATGGCTCTACTGCCGTGCCATAGCGATCCGGAGCCGCTCCTCGGGGCTGATCAAGTGGTCGACGTCCTCGGCCGCCTCGTCGACGTCGATCTGCACCCAGCGCACCCTGCCGGTGAACTCGCTGTTGTCCGCGTAGTCCTCGCTGACGGGCGTCGCGCGGTCGCTGCCAAGATCGGTGGTCTCGTCGGCGGAGAAGATCATCGGCTGGGTCGCGTCCACCCGCCCCTCTCCGACCTGATCACCGTCGAGGAAGAGGCGGACGGTGCCGCCCTTCGCGAGCCCGCCGCCGTCGTAGTCGAACTCCATCCGGACCTGGTGCTCACCGGCCGGGATCTGCGCGTCGCCGGCGACCTTGAACTGCTGTAGCCCGTAGCGAGCGGGCGTTGGGCGCCGGCGGAGGCGATTGCTACGCGCGAAGGAGGAGCGTTGACCCATGCTCACCGGCGCGCGGAAACGGACGTCGCGTGGACGGTTCCGAGCTACGGTGGGCACCACATGCAACCGGTGCTCACATTCGGGGGCTGGTGATGGCCGGCCGTGCGCTCGTGACGGGCGTCACCGGCTTCGTCGGCGGCCGACTTGTGGGAGCGCTGGCGGCGGCAGGCTGGGAGGTGCGTGGCCTGGTGCGCGATCGCACCGGCTCTCGTGCCCGTGAGTTGGAACGAAGCGGCGTCGCGCTACACGAGGGGAACGTCTTGCGCCCCGAATCGCTGCGCGGGGCAGGGCACGGTGCCGACGTTGCGTACTACCTGATTCACTCGATGGGGCGGGGTGGGAGCGGGGACTTCGTCGCGAGCGAGCGGGCCGCGGCGGCCTCGTTCGCACAGATGGCCCGAACAGAAGGAATCGAGCGAGTGGTGTACCTGGGCGGGCTCGGCGACCGCCCCCAGTCCAAGCATCTGCGCAGCCGCCATGAAACAGCCCTGGCGCTGAGGGAACACGGGCCGCCGCTGACCTACTTCCGCGCCGGAATGGTGGTCGGCGCCCAGAGCGAGTCCTACCGGACGCTGCGCTACCTGGTGCAGCGGCTGCCCGCGATGATCGCTCCCGCGTGGCTGAACAACGCGACGCAGCCGATCGCGATCGACGACACGCTGCGCTACCTCGTGCAGGCACCGTCCATCGCCGAGTCGACCGGCAGGGACATCCAGATCGGCGGTCCCGACGTGTTGAGCTACGGGGAGATGCTCGATCGGATGGCGGCTGTGCTGGGTCTCCGCCGCCGGCCCCGGGTGCCCGTCCCGCTGATCACGCCCTGGCTGTCGTCTTTGTGGATCGGGTTGGTTACTCCGGTCGACGCGGGCGTGGCCAGGCCGCTGATAGAGGGACTCGCCGCGCCCACGGTCGTCACCGACCCGTCCGGGGCAGACCTGTTCGACGTGCGGCCAATCGGGTTCAACGAGGCGCTCCGCCGCGCCGTCGAAGAGGATCCCGAGCTCCAGCCGCGCCAGCAAGGCCGCTCGTAGGCACACGCGCCGCGTCGTTGTCCACGTTTTTCAAGGCGTTTGAAGTCGCGCGCCGTACGCCCGCATGGTCAAGACAGTCCCCAGCGTTGCCGGCGTTCGTCGCCCAGCAGTGGAGCCGAAGCCCGGGTCAAGCGACAAGAGCCTTGCAAACCGCCGGCTCGACGTCAGCTCGGTGGCAACGAAGCCCGTTGTTTGACGAGCGAGCGCCCGGCTCCGCTCCGCCTCAGCGGCCGGAAAGAAGGGCGAGCATGAGTTGCGCACCTTTCCGGAGTCGGCTCCAGGGCCCGGATCGTTACGCCGGCCGGGATCGGCTGCGCCGTACGCGGTTCTTCACCCCAACTCCGACCGGAGCCGCCCCTACTTCGGTTTGACCCCGGCGCTGCGCCGGCCGGCGCGTGCGGGACCACTCCCGCGTATGCGTCCGGCCCTCGGCACCGACCCCGCCGACGCCCAGCAGCGCAACGAAGGGACCCCGGCGACGGCGGCCGCCGTATGGACTTCGATCTCAACGACAGGAGGCCACAATGGCCAACGTACGCACGTCGATCGACATCGAGGCTGCCGTGCACGACGTCTGGGAGCTCGTGACCGATCTCGACCGGCTCAGTGAATGGGTGAGCATCCACCGCGATTTCCCCGAACCGCCGCCGCAGCAGGTGGCGGAGGGCACCAGCTTCCGCCAGACCCTGGCCGTGGCGGGCACGCCGTTCAGGGTCGAGTGGACCGCGATCGACGTCGACGGGCCGCAGCGGCTCGCGTGGGAGGGCGCCGGGCCTGCGGGCGCGACCGCCCGCACCACGTACTCGCTCACGCAGCAGAACGGCGGCACCCGCTTTGAGTACGAGAACGAGTTCCGCCTCCCGGCCGGCGAGATCGGCGAGGCGGCGAGCGGCGTGGTCTCCGATTATGCGGCGCGCGAAGCCGACGAGTCGCTGTCGCGCCTCAAGCAGCTGGCCGAGGCCTGAGCCGTCGTGGACCGGCACCGTCTCGGGGTGACGCTGTTCCTTGTCGCCGCGCTTGCCTCATTCCTGCTCTCGATCGGCCTCTGGTTCACCGACAATCGCGACGAGGGGGTGTTCGTCGGGTTGTGGGTGCCGTCGATACTCGCGGCCGGTGGTTTCTGGATGACGGCGGTGAGGGCCAGGTGACCGGTCTCGAGCTGCTCCTCGCCCTCGCGGGAGTCGTCGTGACTGTGCTCGTCGTCGCCGGCATGATCCTCATCACCCCGCGCGGCGAGGTGCAACTCGGCGGTGACAT
Organism: uncultured Solirubrobacteraceae bacterium; assembly: GCA_963827335.1. Taxonomy (GTDB): domain Bacteria; phylum Actinomycetota; class Thermoleophilia; order Solirubrobacterales; family Solirubrobacteraceae; genus DASQMT01. The sequence goes on along the minus strand of CAWHAP010000007.1, from coordinate 145,437 downwards.
GGGCGATCCGCAGGGCGCGGACCTAAGCCGCTCGGACGGGCCGGAGCACGAGCCGGCTCCGGCCACGCCATAGCCCGCGACTGAGTGGGCCGTCCGCGAGGCTCCCCTCCTCCGCCCGTGTGCGATTCCGTGGCCGCACTGTCGCACTCGTCCGATGCGGGTCTGCCCGGAGCTGGGAAGTGCATATCGAGGGCCCGTCCTTCACCTTGCTCGCTACGCGTTCGGCTCTACGGGTACCTCAGCGGCGGCGTCGAGCGGTCCGCCGGTCAGTAGCCGGGCCTGGGCACGTTCGGCCAGTTCGGCGTCGGCTCCGGGACCGGCTAGCAGCACGGGTCGCGAGGAGGCCATCCGCGCGATCTCGGCTTCGGCTTCGACGAGGGGTTCGCGTGCGAGCGAGGAGAGCACGACGACGTCGGGGGCGAGCTGATCGGCTGCGGCCGCGAGCGTCTCGATCGGGGTGTCGGGACCGAGGAACGTCACGCGCCAGCCGCGATCGCGCAGCGCTAGGCCGAGGACGATGAGCCCGAGGTCGTGGTGTTCGCCTGGAGGACAGGCGAGCAGCGCGCGTGGCCCGGCACCGCGGTCCCAGCCGCGGGCGAGGCCGAGCAGCCGCGCGCGCAGCAGGCCGGTGGCGAAGTGCTCCTGGGCGACCGAGGCGTCGCCGTCGCGCCAGCGATCGCCGAGCGCCCGCAGATAGGGCAGGATGGCCTGCTCCACGACCGCCTCGGTGCTGAACGCGGCCACGAGCCGGTCGAAGGCGGCCTGCGCGCCCGCGTCGTCGAAGCTGTCGAGGGCGGACCACAGCGCGCCGGCGAGATCCGCCGGCGCGGCGCCGTTGGGAGCCGCGCTCGCCGTTGCCTCGCGGGCCAGTCGCGCCGCCTCGGCGGCCGACAGCCCCTCGGCGAGGCGCGCTCGCATCGAGCGCACGCGTGCCTCGTCATCGGCGGAGTAGAGCCGGTAGCCGGCGGCGGTGCGTGTCGGCTCGAGCAGCCCGTAGCGGCGCTCCCACGCACGAAGGAGGTCGGTGCTCACGCCCGAGCGCCGGGCGAGCTCTCCGATCCGGAGCGAGGCGTCTGGCATCTGCCGAAGCATACCGACCGGACAAACTTTGGACAAGCGCTTGACAAGCTGGATCGAGCCGCTATCTTGTCAATGGCTTGTCCAATGTCTGTCCGATCTATCGTTCTCCGCAAAGGAGCAGCATGCGCAGCATCATCACTCGGCGCCGCGGCGCCGCCACCCTCGTCGCCGCGATCGCCGCCGGCGCGCTTGTTTCAGCGCCGGCAAGCGCGCGTCCCGCCGCCCCTGCGACGGCCGAGTCCAACATCGTCGAGACCGCCGTCGCGGCCGGCAACTTCACCACGCTGGTCTCGCTCGTCAAGCAGGCCGGCCTGGCCGAGACCCTGTCCGGCAAGGGTCCCTACACGGTGTTCGCGCCGACCGACGCGGCGTTCAAGAAGGTGCCGAAGAAGACGCTCAAGGCCCTCGGCAAGGACAAGGCGAAGCTCAAGGCCGTGCTCCTCTACCACGTGGCCGAGGGCCGACTCGCCGCCAAGCGCGTCGTCAAGCGCTCGTCAATCAAGACGCTCAACGGCGAGCGCGTCCGGATCCGCGTCCGCGACAGCAACGTGTTCGTGAACAAGTCGAAGGTCGTCACCCCTGACGTGCGCACCTCCAACGGAATCATCCACGCGGTCAACCGCGTCCTGATCCCGTAGCACCACTCCACGTCCCTGGCCCGGCACGGCCCCACTCTCGGACCGTGCCGGGCAGCCCGCGCCCGCAGACGCCGCGAGGCGATCGCCGACGCACACGATGCGGCGGTGGGCCGTACGCCTCGCGGAACCGAAGGTGCCGGTGGAGCCGGACACCGCGAGAGCTCCGGCGGCAAAAGACCGAACGTCTCGCTGGAGACGCCGAGCTTCAACCCGGGTGATGTGATCGTCGCCTCCGGCGAAGGCGTAGCAGGGGCACAGCACGGAGTGCGGGATGGGACGGGTCGACGCCAGCGACGTGCCCGGCCTGCTCGATCTTCACTCTATTGCCCACCCTTGCCGGCTCGGGCTGGCGGGGCGATTGGCTATCACGTCGTGGCGCGCGGGCGGTCGGGAGCGCGCCGGCCGCGGACCGTATTCCTTGTGTGGAGACCGCCGCTCTCGTCCTGGTCGACGTCGCGTTGGTGCTTGTCGTCAGCGGCGCGCTGCGGCGGGTGCTGGGCCGCCTGCGTCAGCCGCCGGTCATGGCCGACATCCTCGCCGGGCTGGTGCTCGGCGCGACGCTGCTCGGGACGCTGCCGGGCGTTCCATCGGACGCGCTGTTCACCGCTGACGCGCGCTCGGTGCTCGGCGCGCTCGGCGAGGCCGCGATCGTCGCCTACTTGTTCACGGTGGCGGCGCGGTTCGACCGTAAGGCGCTTGGGCGTGAGCGCCGCGTCATCGGCGCCGTGGCCCTCGGCTCGTTCGTGGTTCCGTGGTTGGCGGGGGCCGGTCTCGCCGTCGCCGTGCACGGCGCCGTGGCGGGCGATCCGCCGCTCGCCCCGTTCGCGCTGTTTCTTGGCACGGCGCTCGCGGTCACGGCCGTGCCGGTCCTGGCCCGCATCGTCGAGGAGCGGCGGATGGCCGGGCGCCCGGCCGCGCGCATCGCGCTGGCCGCCGCAGGCGCGCAGGAGCTGGTCGTGTGGCCGGCGCTGGCGGTGGCCGTCGCTGGCAGCGCCTCGTCGCGCCCGGCTACGGTCGTCCTGCTCGCCGGCCTCGCCTCACTGGTTGCCGTCGTCGCCCTCGCGCGGCTGGCCGGCGCAACGCTCACCCGCGCTCCATGCGCTGTCGCCGGCGCGGCTGTGCTGGTCTTGCTCGGGCTCGCCGCTGCGGCGACGCAGCTCGCCGGCTTGCACCTCGTCGTCGGCGCGCTGCTTTTCGGCGTCGCGCTGCCAGCGCGAACCCGCGACGCGGCCCTAGTCGTGCTCGACACGCAGCCGCTTCGGCTCGCGCTGTCCGTGTGCCTCCCGCTGTTCTTCGCGCTGCCGGCGCTGAAGGTCGACGTCTGGGCGCTCGGCGGCGACGGTTTCTGGCTGCTGGCCGCCGTGCTGATCGTCGCCGTCACCGCGAAGCTCGGCTCCGCGGCCCTCTTCGCGCGCCGCGCCGGCGCCACGCGCGGCGACGCTCTGACCGTCGGCGCGCTCATGAACGCTCGCGGGCTCGTCGAGCTCGTCGTGCTCGCCGTCGGCCTCGAGGCGGGACTCATCGACGAGCGGCTCTTCTCGGTCATGGTCCTCATGGCCCTCGTGACCACGTTCGCCACCGGGCCGCTCGTCGACCGCCTCAATCGCCCGCGCCGCGCGGCGCCGGCCCGCTTGGCCCGGCCCATACCAGTCAGTGGTCGCGAGCACGCCGCATGCCAAGCGGCCGACATCCCGCCTGGCAGCATTTACTAGCCGCCCTCGACGTAGGTACGACACGGACGGTCGTGCACCGCGCTTGATCCCGGCGGGCGTTGGCGCCATGAAGCAGTTTCATAACGAGCCTGCTGGGGGGTCACGACGTCGCCCGCTACTGAAAGTGGTTGGAGTCGCCCTGTCGATCGGCGCCCGGAGGGCCGAGCCCAGGCACGGTGGGCCGAGGCCAGCCGGACCGAGCGGCGCAGAGCCGGCGGGCAGCCCGACCAAAGTCGGCGCTCGACAAGCACGTCGGAAATGGCGCGGAAGCGTTCCGCTCGGCTGACCGGTGCCTGCACAGCTTCCGTAGTCACTGCACGCACCACAACAAGGAGTCGACATCGTGACGAAGCGCAGCCTCGCCATCGCCCTCAGCATCGCCGCCCTCGGACTGGTTGCAGCAGGCTGTGGTGACGACGACGAATCCCCCGCCGCGACCGCGCCCACCCCCGCGGCGACGGCCACGCCCGAGACTGCGGGCGACATCGTGGCGGTCGCGCAGGGCACCCCCGACCTCTCGACGCTCACGGCCGCCGTGACGGCCGCGGACCTGGGCCCGACGCTGCAGGGAGACGGGCCGTTCACCGTCTTCGCGCCGACCAACGACGCGTTCGCGAGCATTCAGAGCACCGTCGACAGCCTGCTCAAGCCAGCGAACAAGGACGATCTCGCGAATGTCCTCACCTACCACGTCGTCCCGGGCGCCACAATGGCAGCCGATCTGACCGACGGGCAGATGCTGACGACCGTGCAGGGCGAGAAGCTGGAGGTCGCCATCGACGGTGACACGGTCACGGTCGGCGGTGCCACCGTCAGCCAGCCCGATGTCGCGGCCTCAAACGGCGTCGTCCACGTCGTCGACACCGTGCTCGTCCCGTCCGCCTGAGCCTGCCGCACGCCGCACGCCGCTCTCCGGAGGCGGGCCAGCGCCCGCCTCCGGCGCCGCTGCTCACGCGACCGGCTCACCGCGCGTAGGCGCCTCGACTGACCCCATCGCGACCGCCTCTACCGACACCCGCGGAGCATCGTCAGCGTGAACCGCTCGACTCACACGAGCCGACGGACTGGTACAGCGGCTCGCCGGGCCGCGTCACGCACATGGAGACGTGACGCGCGCGACTGGCTGGCACGAGATGAAGGATCGCTCGGCCGGCACCCCGCCGGGTCCGGCGCTGGCCATCATTCAAATCGCGCGACTGCCGTAGCGCTGGGAACCGTGCGCCATTCGCGTGTGAACTCAGCACTCTCGCCGGGACTCGGTCGGCTCCTGCGGTGTACGGGCGCCTCGGCCGAACCGGCACCGTCGCTCGCTCCATGCGGATCCGGGCGTCTCACGAGGGTCCCGACCTCCGGTTCACCGCCTGAGCAACCGCGCGGCCAAAGAGGGGATTGAACGCCGGGCGCCGGGACGTCTCGGTGATCTGGCTCGACGCGCACGGCGATTTCAACACGCCGGCGATCTCGGTCAGTGGGTATCTCGCCGGGATGTCGCTGGCGATGCTGACCGGTCGCGCTCCCGAGTTGATCAGCGATCACATCGGGCTGGGACCGGTGCCCGACGAGCGAGCGATCCTGATCGATGCGCGGGACCTCGACCCCGAAGAGCGCGACGCATTGGACGCGAGCCGGATCCGGCGTGTGGCTGCGGATCCTGGCGCGCTCGCCGCCGCGCTGGAGGGACGACCCGCGGGCGGGGTCTACCTGCATCTCGACGTCGACGTCGTCGACGGCCAGGACGTGCCCGGGCTTCGGTTCCCCACTGACGACGGCCCGTCGTTCTCCGTCGTCGAGCAGTGTCTCGCGCAGATCGTCGCCGCCGCGCCGCCGATCGCGGCGTGCATCGCGTGCGCGTGGGCTCCCGATCGGCTCGCAGACGAGTCGACCCGGCGTGCGATCGCCCGACTCGCCGGCGCGATCGGGGCCGACCTGCGATGGCCGGCCGACGGCGCCGGCCGGGTGAGTAGCCGCCCAGACCCTATTCGGCGGCTGTGGGGTCCGGCGACGTGCTCAGGCCGAGCAGCTTGCGCAGCCCGTGCAGCTCGGCGGCGCCGTCCTCGAGGTGCTCGGACAGCGCCCGGACTGCGGCCGGTTCGCTGCCCTGCAGCGCGCGGGCCAGCCGTCGATGGTCGTTGCGGTCCCGGCTCGCCTTGGTCCTGGAGCGCCCCAGCTCGGCGCGGCGCTGCTCGGAGAGCACCAGGGCGAGGCGCAGCTCGTTGCGCAGTGCGACGTACCATCGCATCAGGTGCTCGTTCTCCGTCCGTGCGACGAGTGCCGTGTGGAACGCCTCGTCGGCCGCAGCGGCGGCGGCGGTGTCGCCCCGCTCGTTCGCGGCCTCGATCTCGCGGACGAACGGCTCGAGGTATGCGGCGCGTTTTGAACTCGGCGACCACCGTGCCGCGGTTCATCTCGTAGCGAACGAGGTACTCGCCCTCCAGGATCCGGACGGCCTCGCGGACGGAGTTCCGTGACACCCCGAGCTCCCGGGCGAGCTGCAGCTCGCCCATCGGCATGCCCGGGAGCAGACGCCCTTCCAGGATCGCGGTGCGGAGCGCGTGCGCCACCTGCTCGGCGGTGCTGACACGGCGAATGCTCGCGTCGATGCCCAGTGCGTTGGTCCGCGGCATTCCTCCGTCATTGTCGTACATGTCGATTGCCCCGCACGGCGCGACCCGACCGTGCCCGATTGCCCCACATCTGCGAGCCTCGGAACGGGCGATTCTGGGCATGTGGTGGGGATGCGCCCGCTCGCAATCCTGGCGACGTCCGTGCTCGCCCTGCTGCTCTTGCCGCCGGCCGCCTCCGGCCAGGCCTCGTTCTCCGGCTCCTACGCCTCGTCGCGCTACGGCTGGGACTGGTTCACGGTCAGCAACCAGAACGACTGCGGTCGCTCCGCGCCCTTCATCGGGCGCGAGCCGGTTGAGCCCGGCCGTCATCCCGTGCTCGTGTACCTGCCGGACACCACGAACGTGCACAACAACGCCCTCGCCACCGCCGTCCTCGATGCAGCGGCGCGCGCGGGCTTCGTGGCCGTGTCGGCGAAGTTCGCCGACAACCAGTTCCACGCCGCGGGCATGGACGCCAACGCCCGCTGCGTGTTCTCCGGCGCGCCGCAGTCGGCCGTCGGCCAAGCGTGCGCTCGGTCCACGGCGGACTGCTCGATGGGCGTGGTCGCGGTCGGCTTCTCGCAGGGCTCCGGGATCGCCGCACGCGCGCGCAACCACAATCCCGGCATCCGCGCCGCGTACCTGATCGGCAGCAACGAGCAGCGCAGCACGCTGGCGGAGGGCACGGCCCGCTGGACGGCGGCGACCGCGCCGCCGCTCGGGACGCGCGCCCTGCCCAACGCCGCGCTGCGCATCGTCAACGGGGAGAAGGACTCTCCGGCGGACCGCCGCGACGAGCTCAACGAGGTGACCGGCCGCTCCTGCCCGGCGACCGCCACGCAATGCCTGGCCGCCGACGGGTCCGGCTGGCTGCTCGTCCGGCACGGCGAGGTCACCGACGGGGCCGCCGACCACTGCTACCCCCACCACAACGCCGACAACGGGTTGTGCGCCTACCTGCCGGTGGACACGCGCTGGCGCGACACCGTCGCGCCGTGGACGCTGCAGGGCAACCTGCAGTGGCTGCGCAGCCGCACGGGCTGAGCGGCGATCGCGTCCGCGGCGTGCGGGAGCGCCCGGACCCAGCGCGGTGAGCCGGGCGTGCGCCAGGCGTCGCCGGTGGCCACCAGCGTCGGCCGTGCGATTCGCTGCAGGCGCGACGCCGGGGGTTGACCGTCGCCGAGGCAGGCGGCGTCGTGGGCGAGGGTCGGCGCGATCGCCTCCATGTCCGGCCAACCCGGGGATGCGCGGATCGACCCGATCACGTCCGCGGGCGTCTCGGTCAGCACCAGGAACAGCTCGAGCGCGTCGCCGCGCCGGTCCTCGCGCAGCGCGCTCCGCACGCCTTCGACGTAGTCGCGCCAGCGCTCGGGCCAGTCGTCGGCGACGTCGTAGGGCACCTCGTGGACGGCGAGCCGATCGATCGAGGCGACCGCCGCGGCAGCCTCGAGCACGAGCGCGCCACCGGAGGAGACCCCGTAGAGATGCGCCCGGCAGCCGGCTGCGGCGATCAGCCCGGCGAGGTCATCGATCTCGTGCTGGAGCGAGTAGCCGGCGGCGTCGCCGCTCGCGCCCCGGCCACGGCGGTCGTAGTTGAACAGGTGAAGCGCGTGGCGAGCAGGGCGGCCAGCAGCGCGTTCTCGGAGCGGTCGGTGAGCCCTCCTCCGACGAGGATCACTGCCGGCCCGCGGCCTTGCCGGTCGTACGCGATCGGCGTGCCGTCCTTCGAGGTGATGTCGCTCATCGTCACCGAGTCTCGCCGCGCCCGTGGCCGCGATCAACACCTGGCACGGTGCCGCGCTGTCACACCGCGGGTCCGCGGATCGTCTTACGGTCATGAAGCCCGCTCCCCCCACATCGACCAAGGCGACGCCGCGCGACGACGCGCGCACGCCGCAGCCCTCGCGTCCGACGTTCGGAGCGATGCTCGTGGAGGTGATGGATCTCAGCGCCGGCCTCGTGGTCGCCCTCCTGCCCCTCCTCGTGCTCGCCGTGCCCGGGCTCGTCCTCTTCGTCCTGCTCCCGGCCGTGCTGCTGCTGGCGCTGGCCATCCCGCTGGCCGTGGTCGGCGCGGTGGTCGCGGCGCCGCCGTACCTGCTCCTGCGCTGGCGCCGCCGGCGGCGGATGGGCCCGCGTGCGCTCACCCACGGGGTGATCGACGGCCACGGCGCGCTGAGCTGAGACGGTGGACCGGGGGCGAGGCCGCCGGCGGCCCGCTTCATGCAGGATGTGCCGCAGTGAGCGAACGACCGCGGTTCCTGAACTGGACGAACGTGGTCCCCGTACTCGGACTGCTGGTGCTGGCCGCCACATGGGGAAGCAAGCCGCCGACCGTCGTGCTGGTCGTCGTCGGCCTGTTCCTGGCCGGGGCGGTGCTCGCCGCCGTCCACCACGCCGAAGTCGTCGCACATCGCGTCGGCGAGCCGTTCGGATCGCTGGTGCTCGCCGTGGCGGTGACGGTCATCGAGGTCGCGCTCATCGTCTCCCTCATGACCGCCGGCGGATCCGAGACCTCGACGCTCGCGCGTGACACCGTGTTCGCCGCGCTGATGATCACCTGCAACGGCATCCTCGGCCTGTCAGTGCTCGTCGCGGCACTGCGCCGCCACGTCGCGTCGTTCAACGCGGAAGGCACCGCGACGATGCTCGCGACCGTGGCGACCCTCGCGACGCTCACGCTCGTGCTGCCGAGGTTCACCACGAGCACGCCCGGCCCGCAGTTCTCCGGCCCGCAGCTCGCGTTCGCCGCGGTGGCGTCCCTCGCCCTGTACGTGCTCTTCGTCGTCGTCCAGACCGTGCGCCACCGCGACTACTTCCTGCCGTCGGACACCGGCGGACACCTCGATGCCGGGGGTGACGAGCATGCCGAGGCGCCATCGAACCGCGCAACGCTGACGAGCCTTGCGCTGCTCGTCGGCGCGCTGGTCGGCGTCGTCGGCATGGCGAAGATCGAGTCTCCTGCGATCGAGGACGCCGTCGCGGCGATCGGGGCGCCGCACTCGGCGGTCGGCGTCGTCATCGCCCTGCTCGTCCTTCTGCCCGAGAGCCTCGCCGCCGTGCGCAACGCGCGGCGCGACCGGGTGCAGACGAGCTTGAACCTCGCGCTGGGCTCGGCAGTGGCGAGCATCGGCCTGACCATCCCGGCGATCGCCCTCGCCTCGATCTGGCTGGATGGACCACTCGTCCTCGGCCTTGGCTCGACCCAGATGGTCCTGCTTGCCATCACCGTCGTCGTCGGCGCCCTGACCGTGCTGCCCGGTCGCGCAACCGTGCAGGAGGGCGGCGTCCACCTCGTCCTGCTCGGAGCGTTCCTGTTTCTCGCCATCAACCCGTGACGCGCGGAACGCTCAGCCGCGCACACCGAGCCGTTTCGTCGCGGACGTGTAGCCGCTGCGCGTCGCGGCTGCGGTCACGGCGCGGGCCGACCTCAGCGTCAGTGTCACGCGACCCCTGTCGTCGGTGGTGGCCGAACGGCCGGCGACCTTCACGCGAGCGCCGCTCACGGCGTCGCCCGCGTCGCGCACCGTGAAGCGCACCTCGGTCGGCTCATCCCGGCGCAGCCTGCCCGGGCGCGCCTTCAGCGTGAGGCCGGGCTGCAGCCGGCGATAGGAGGTGACCGCGTCCGTCGTCGTGCCGATGTTGAAGTTGGCGAGCACGTCGAGCGCGTTGCCCGCCGCGTTCGCGTCGAGCTTGTATGCCTGCGCCGCATCCTTCGGATGGCCGGCGTTCACGGTCGCGCCGAACCTCGTCGCGCTCTTGTTCGAGCGCCGCGCGAGCACGTCCGGGTCGCCGAAGTCCTTCGTCCACAGCACCCAGATCCGTCCGTCGCCGGCGGCCGCGACGGCCACGGCCGGGCTGTTGTCGATGCCGTCGACGACCGGCGCTGCAGCTGCTCCGACGCGCCAGAGGCGGACGCTGCTCGGCGTCGGGTAGGCGACGTAGAACCCGCCGCGGCTGCGCGCGACGAGCGGCGTGCGGCCGAGCATGCCGACGTTCATCGCGCCCGTGCCCGGCATCGTGAGCGGGCCGGGACCGGGGCTGCCGTCCGGGTTCACGTCCTGCGCAAGCACGCCGAGCCGGCCGGTCGCGTTCGAGTACCACGCCATGACCGTCCGGCTCGTCGCGTCCGTGGCGAGGTTCGGGTCGTTGCCGTACTGGCGCCCGCTCATGTAGTCGTGGTTGGGCGTCGCGGGCGAGAGGCCGGCATGGACCCACGTGCCGAGCGTCCCGGCGAAGGCCTGGATCGTCGTCCCGTCCGCGCGGACCGTCGCGGCGTGCGCGCTCGCATACGACTGGGCGCCGCCCGGGTTGACCTGGCCGGGCTGCAGCACCCAGGACGCGCCGCCATCGGCCGACAGCGCCGTGTTCGTCTCACGCTGGGGATCGTTCGTATCGGTGGTGCGGAAGCCGCCCCAGAAGGCGCGCAGGCCGCCCGGCTCGACCACGAGCGGTGTATTGGTGAAGCCCGTCCAACCCGACTGGATCGGTGTGGTCGCGCCGACCCTTCCGGCTGGCGTGATCATCGTGTGGACGAGGTCCTCGGTGTTCGGTCCCGTCGGGTGGTGCCACGCAACGTGGAGCACGCCGTCGGCGGTGCGCGCGAGCCCGACCTGGTCGGTGCTCGCGCCGTCCGGCGTCGTCACCCGCTTCCACGGCGCCGCGCCGGCCGGGGCGGCGCCGCAGACGGCGATCAGGACTGCGGCGATGACGCAACGGACCTTCATGCGGTGATCCTCGGCTCTCCAGGAGATGGGCGGCAGACGAGCCTATGCGGTGACGCGAGACGCGATCAACCGCCCGGTCGGCGAGGGATGCGCCGGCTGCGCGAAGCAGGCCGGACCGTATGCACGTTGACAAATATAAGTGTGCGCGCATATGATCGGGCCATGGATGACGAGATCGACATCGCCGGCCACGTGGGAGCCGTCACCAGGGCCGTGCGCCGCGGCGAGCGGGACGGCCGGCCGACCCAGACGGTCGTCGCCGAGCGCACGTACGACACCTCGATCGAGGACCTGTGGGATGCGATCACCTCCGCGGAGCGCATCCCGCGGTGGTTCCTCCCGATCAGCGGGGAGCTGCGCCTCGGCGGGCGCTACCAGCTCGAGGGCAACGCCGGAGGTGAGATCACCACGTGCGAGCCGCCGCGCCGCCTGGCGGTCACCTGGGAGTACGGCGGCAACGTCACCTGGGTGGACGTCCAGCTGTCCGCCGTGCCGGCCGGCACGCGACTCGAGCTCGAGCACACCGCCCACCCGGGCCCGGAATGGGAGGCGGCGGGCTTCGGCCCCGGCGCCGTCGGCATCGGCTGGGACCTGTCCCTCCTCGGGCTGGCCCTCCACGTGACGTCCGGCGCCGCGATCGACCCGGCGGCGGCCCAGGCCTGGCAGGCCTCCGACGAGGCCAAGGCGTTCATGCGCGGCAGCAGCGACGCCTGGTGCGACGCCGACATCGCCGGCGGCACCCCGGCCGACGTCGCCCGAGCCGCGGCCGACCGGACCACGGAGGCGTACACCGGCGCCGGCGGCTGATGCACGCCTTCGACGTGCTCGGCGACCCGGTCCGCCGCCGCATCGTCGAGCTCCTCGCCGGCGGCGAGCACAGCTCGGGCGCGGTCGTCGACGTGATCCGGGAGGAGTTCGGCCTGTCCCAGCCGGGCGTCTCGCAGCACCTGCGGGTGCTGCGGGAGCACGGCTTCGCGACCGTGCGCCCCGACGGCGCCAGGCGGATCTACGCCCTCGATCCCGCGCCGCTCCGCGAGGTCGACGCCTGGCTCGATCACTTCCGGGCCTTCTGGAGTCAGCGCCTCGATGCCCTCGGCACCGAGGTGGCCCGAGGCAAGCGCGCCGGCCGTCAGCCCGGCACGGACACCCGGGCGTCGTAGCTGACGGCGAGATCGCCGACGCCGTCGATGTGCCCCTCGAGACGGTCGCCCGGCTCGACCGGACCGACGCCCTTGGGCGTCCCGGTCATGATCAGGTCACCGGGCCGCAACGTGACCAGCGTGCTCAGGTAGCTGATCGTCTCGGGCACCCTCCAGATCTGCTGGTCGAGGTCGCCCTCCTGGCGCGGCTCCCCGTTGATGCGGAGCCATACGGCGCCCCGGGTCGGGTGGCCGATGTCCTCGACGGTGCGGATCGACCCGGTGGGCGCGGACTGGTCGAAGCCCTTGGCCATGTCCCACGGGCGGCCGGCCTGCTTCGCCGCCGCCTGGAGGTCGCGGCGGGTCATGTCCAGCCCGACGGCGTACCCGAAGACGTGGTCGAGCGCCCGGTCCACCGGGATGTCGCTGCCGCCCTCGCCGAGGGCGACCACCAGCTCGATCTCGTGGTGCAGCTCCTGCGTCTGGGTGGGGAACGGCAGGCGGCTCGCCGTCACGACCGCGTCGGCCGGCTTCATGAAGAAGAACGGGAGCTCGCGCTCCGGATCGTGACCCATCTCGATCGAGTGCTCGGCGTAGTTGCGCCCGACGCAGTACACCCGCGCCACCGGGAAGACGGCATCCGAGGCCGCGACCTCGACGGTCGTGACGGCCGGCGCCGGGATCGCGTAGCCGGTCGTCCGGTCACCGGCTGGATGCATAGAACGACACCTTTCGCTCGAAGTGGGCGACCGCCTCCGAGGCGAGGAAGGCGAACGCGAACAGGATGATGAGGAGCGCCCAGAACTCCGGCATCAGGAAGTTCCGGGAGTACAGCTCGAACAGGTAGCCGACCCCGAGCACGGCGATCAGCAGCTGACCGATCACGACGCCCTTCAGCCCGCGGATCAGCCCGAGGCGGATGCCCGCGAGCAGCTCGGGCAGCGCCGCCCGGAACACGATCTGGGCGTAGAGCACCCGCTTCGACGCGCCGAAGGACCGGCCCATCTCGAGGAGCGAGGGGTTGACGCGCTCGACGCCGACCTGCGTGTCGAGCGCGACCACCCAGACCGAGAACAGGAACACCGTGACGATCATCGTCGGCAGGCCGAAGCCGAGCAGCGCCATGAGCGCCGGCACGATGGCGGTCAGGGGCGAGCTCTCGAAGATGTTCACCCACATCCCCATCAGCGACCCGACCGCGCGGCTCGTGCCCATCAGGATGCCGACGCCGATGCCGACGGAGAGCGACAGCCCCATCCCGATCAGGAACGCCTGCAGGGTGATCCACGCCGCCTCGGCGAACGTCGACGACGACACGACCTCGGGGAAGGCGGCGACCACGTCGCTGAAGGGCGGGAGCAGCGACACCAGCTCGAGCTGTCCCGCCACCTCCCAGATGACGAACCACACCAGCAGCGAGAACGCCATCGGGACGTGGTGACCGCGCAGCTCCACGTCAGGCCTCCAGGTAGCTCTGGAGCTCGTGCCAGATCTGCTCGACCCAGTCGAGGTAGGCCGGGCTGCGGCGGATCTCGTCGGAGCCCCCGCTGCGATCGACGCCGGGGCGGACGACCTTCGACACGCGCGAGGGGCCACGGGTCAGGAGGACCACCTGGTCGGAGACGTAGACCGCCTCCTCGATCGAGTGCGTCACGAAGATCACGGTCTTGCGCTCGTCGCTGAGCAGCCGGAGCAGGTCGTCCTGGAACTTGCGGCGGATCTGCTCGTCGACCGACGCGAACGGCTCGTCCATCAGCAGGATGTCCGCGTCCACCGCCAGGGCGCGCGCAAGGCCGACGCGCTGGCGCATCCCGCCGGAGAGCTGGTGCGGGTAGGCGTCCTCGAATCCCGACAGCCCGACCTTGTCGACGTACGCGCGTGCGGTGTCCTCGCGCTCGGCCCGCGGCACGCCGCGCAGCTCCAGGCCGAAGGCCGCGTTGCGCAGCACGGTCGCCCAGGGCATGAGGGCGAAGTCCTGGAACACGAACGCCCGGTCGGGCCCGGGCTTCGTGACGGGGGTGCCGTCGACCTCGACGTGTCCCGACGTCGCGTCGATCAGCCCGGCGATGATCTTGAGCGTCGTGGTCTTGCCGCAGCCGCTCGGCCCGATGATGCTGGTGAGCTCGCCCCGGGGGATGTCGAAGCTGAGGCCGCCCAGGGCGCGGACGCCGCCGGGGAACTCCTTCGTGAGCTCGACGACCCGGACGGCGGTCTCTGACCCGACGGCCGCGCCGGCGCTCATGCCGGCCTCATCTCGGGCCGGAAGAGGCGCTTCTCCATGTGCTGCAGCAGCGTCACGCTGATGCTCGCGACGAGGATGATCGACAGGATCGCCGCGAACATCGCGGGATAGTCGGCGACCGACCGGTTGTAGGTGATCAGGTCGCCGATGCCGGTCGGCGTGATGATGAGCTCGGCCAGGACGGCGCCGGTGAAGCCCTGCGCGAGGCCGAGCCGCAGCCCGGCGAAGATCAGCCCGCTGCCCGCGGGGATGACGATCTTCCAGATCCGCTGCCAGCGGCTCGCCAGGAACGCGCTGCTCATCTCCATCAGCGACCGCGGGGTGTTGGCGATGCCGCGGTAGGAGTTGAGCACGATCACCGGCGCGCTGAGCAGGACCACCGCGAACACCTTCGCCGTGAAGCCGATGCCGTAGACGAACGTGATCAGCGGGACGATCGCCGCCGACGGCGACGCCTGCAGGACGATGAAGACGGGCAGCCCCAGCCACTCCGCCCGTGCCGAGAGCCCCATGACCAGCCCGGCGAACACGCCGCCGATGCCGGTGAGGAGCACGCCGACGAGCAGCGGGCCGCCGGTCTCGGCGTAGGCGTCGGCGAACGTGCCGTCGGTCAGCATGTCCCCGAAGGCGCCGAGCGTGTCGCTGCAGGTGGGGAACGCCGGGTTCACCGAGACGGCGCCGGCCCACTCCCACAGGCCGAGCACGACCAGGATCGACCCGGCGCGCAGCAGCCACGGGTTGGCCGCCGCCGATGCGACGCGGCCGCCCGCCACCCGGCCGGGCGCCGGGCGGCCGGCGCGGCTCTGGACCGACGTGGCCACCTCAGCTGCCCGGTTCCTCGACCGCGCCCACCGCGGCCTCGAGCGGCTTCAGGCTCCAGAAGTCCTCGACCTTGAGGCTCGCCGGGTCGCCCTTGAGCTGCCCGGCCGCGTGGTAGAACTCGAAGTCGTCGCGCGCGGCCGCCTCGCCGCCGCAGTCCTGGGTGAACAGGCCGCCCTCCGCGCCCTCCTCGTAGTAGGGCACGAGCTCCTCGTCGAGCTCGGCCGGCAGGTCCTTCAGCAGTCCGAGGCGCTCGCGCTCCGTCTGCACGAACGAGGGGTCCTTGTTGATCGAGCGCCAGACGGCGAGCACCTCCTCGAGCAGGACCTGGACGGTCTCCGGGTTCTGCTCCATCCACTGGGTGTTGGCGAAGAGCACCTCGTCGCTCGCGCTCGTCTCGGGCACCGGGAGCACGGCGAACTTCCCGGGCTCCTCGTTCATCACGTAGTTCTTGTTCGGGATGTCGAGCACCGCGGCCTTGACGTTGCCGCGCAGCAGCGCCGTCGCCCGCACCTCGGACCCGGGCACGAAGCTGATCTTGCCGAACTCGATGCCCTCCTCCTGCTCGATGATGTGGGCGAGCGCCTCGCTCGTCGAGCCGCGCGAGTGCACCGTGAACGTCTCGCCGTCGAGCGACTGCCAGTCGGGGTACGCGGCCTTGTCGACCACGGGGAAGAACTTCAGGCTCTGCAGCTGGCAGAAGATCCGCAGCGGCGCGCCCGAGCCCTCGATCAGCCCGTAGGGCGCGCCGAGCCCCACGTCGGCCTGGCCGCCGATGACGGCCTGGTTGGCGAGGTCCTCGTCGGCCAGCTCGATCAGCTCGACGTCCGTGCCCCGCTTGCGGACCCGCTCCATGGCGATGAAGAGCGCGAGCGTCTCGACCGACTCGATGTCGCCGAGGGCGACCCGGATCTTGCCGCCGCCTTCGGCCCCGCCTCCCGAAGAGGTCTCGTCGTCGCCGCACGCGGCGAGCCCCAGCGTGATCGCGAGCGTCGCAGCGAGTGCCCCCAACCTCTTCATGCCGGCTCCCCCCGGAGATGGCGGCACGCCCGTCCATGCAGTTGCCGGACGCGACCTGCCGCACAGGTTTCCCTGGGCGGAACATATCAGATATGTTCTTGCCCATGGCTGATCTGAAATCGCGCGCGATCTACCTCGCTCTGCGCGAGCGGATCCTGTCCAACGACATCGAGCCCGGGACGCGCCTGGTGCTCCGCGACGTCGCGAACCGGTACGAGGCGAGCGACATCCCCGTCCGCGAGGCGCTGCGCATGCTCGAGCGCGACGGCCTGGTCGAGACCGCTCCGTACCGCGGCGCGCGGGTCACCACGCTCACGGCCAAGGAGGTCGAGGAGACCTACTTCATCCGCTCCCACCTGGAGAGCATCGCCACGGGCCTGGCCGCCGACCGCATCACGGACGCCGAGCTGGCCCAGCTCGACGTGCTGATGACGAGGATGCGAACGGCCGTCGAGGCGCAGGACGGCCCGGCGTTCTCCGACCTCAACCACGAGTTCCACCACACGATCGTGGCCAGCTGCGGCAACGAGATGCTGCGTGAGCTGACGATGGACATCTGGCAGCGCCATTCCGGCTTCCAGCGCGTGTTCCGCATGGTCCCGGGACGCATCGCGACCTCCCAGGCCGAGCACGAGGGCATCATGGCCGCGCTCCGCGACCACGACGCGGAGGCGGCCGCCAGGCTCGCGCTGCTGCACAAGCGATCCGTCGGGGACGCCGTCAGCGCGATCGTCGACGAGGTCGAGGATCGTGGCTCGCAGGCGCGTGACCACGAAGGTGCGGCCGCGCGGCTCCGGAGCCGCGCGGCGTCCTGACCACGTCGCCGGCCCGAGACCTCAGGCGACCGCGGTCGCCTCCAGCAGGACGAGGAGCTGCGGCGCCGCCAGCCGCGTCACCCCGAGCACGGACGTCACGAAGCGACTGTCGGCGTCGCCGAAGCGCTCCGGCAGGCGCGCCCAGTGCTTGAACAGCTCGTCGACGTCGGTGGTGTAGGCGTTGAGCCGGACGACGTCGCCGAGGGTCATGCCGGCGGCGCCCAGGACGGCCTCCAGGTTGTCGAGGGCCAGCTCGAGCTGCCCGGCCATGTCGCCCGGATGCTGGGGGTTGCCGTCCGCGTCCACCGCGTCCTGACCGCTGCACACGAGCTGCCGCCGGTGCCCCTCGACGAGCTGGGCCTGGTCGAAGCCCAGGTTCACGGACCAGGGCCAGGGGTTGATCGACGTGCGTTCGGGCATGGCGTGACCTCTCGGATCGTTGACGCTGTCGTCGCTCGTGGAACGCCAGCTATCACTAGCGTAACAAGAAGTCCTAGAAATGTATCTTTATGTTGCTCTGCAGGACTGGATGCTACGATCGGGTCGATGGTCACGATGCGCACCTACGGCGACGGCTGCGCGATCGCGTACGGCCTCGACCTCGTCGGAGAGCGCTGGGCGCTGCTCGTCGTCCGCGAGCTGCTCCTCGGGCCCAAGCGCCACACGGATCTGCGCAGGGGCCTCCCCAACGCGAGCCCCAACGTGCTCTCCGAGCGCCTGCGCGAGCTCGAGCGCTCCGGCGTCGTCCGGCGGCGCAAGCTCCCGCCGCCGGCGGGCTCGCGCGTCTACGAGCTGACCGAGTGGGGCCGCGGGCTCGAGGAGATCGTGATCTCGCTCGGGCACTGGGCCGCGCGCGCGCCGGCGCCGCCACCGAGCGACGCTCCGATCGGCGCGGACTCGGTCATCCTGGCGCTCCGCTCGCGGTTCGACCCGGGCGCCGCGCACGGCCTC
Source organism: uncultured Solirubrobacteraceae bacterium (assembly GCA_963827335.1). Classification (GTDB taxonomy): domain Bacteria; phylum Actinomycetota; class Thermoleophilia; order Solirubrobacterales; family Solirubrobacteraceae; genus DASQMT01. Next base: position 127,694 of record CAWHAP010000007.1, on the reverse strand, counting down.
CGCGCCGGCTACGACCTGCGGTTCGGCGACGACCGCTTCGGGATCGAGGTCGCGGACGAGGCGGTCCAGGTCGCCCGCGGGGGCGCCGACCACGCCGATGCGACGATCGCCACCGACCCCGACACGCTCGGCGCGGTGCTGTGGGGCGGCCGGCCCCTCGCCGCCGCGCAGCGTGCGGGCACGATGACGATCGAGGGTGACCTGGCGGCGGTGGAACGCCTCGTCCGGCTCTTCCCCATGCCCGAGCGGGCCGCTGCCGGCGGCTAGGCGGTGCGGCCCCGGCGCCGCAGCACGGCGACGGTGGTGCGGCCGAGCCCGTACTCGTAGACGGCGGCGCCCAGGTTCGCGCCGCCCAGGAAGACGAGGGCGTCGTTCGCCGAGACGGAGTCCGTGACGAGCACGGCGCCGAACGCGCCCGAGTAGTACGGCGCCTCCTTCAGCAGCTCGGTCAGGACGTAGCCGGCGCCGGCCGCGAGCCGGCGGACGCGCTCGCTCCGGCGCCGCGCGAGCTCGAAGCCGGCCTTCGAGAGGGCGTTCGTGCTCGCCCCGGTCTCGTTCAGCAGCCGCCAGTTGGCCGCGAGGTTGACGCGCAGGCCCGCCGCCCACGCGACGTAGGTGAGGGCGAGGAACGCGATCAGCGGCGCGTGGCCGACCCCGCCGTGCAGACCCGCAGCCAGCAGCGCGAGGCCCGCCGCGGTCGCGACGGCGTCGAGCGCGTACGTCGACACGGCCGTGGCGCCCAGCGTGGCGAGCCACGCAAGCCGTGGCCCGGACCTGGCGTGCATGCGATCCTCCCGTTGCGTACGTACGGTACGTACGTTGATACGTACGGTACGTATCGACGTCGCCCGCGTCAAGTACCGTCCCGCCGGTGCCCCGCTCCACGCTGCCCAAGGACGCGGCCCGCCGGCGCTACGTCGAGCTCGCCGGCCTCATCGTGCTCGAGCAGATCCGGGAGGACTCCGAGCGCCTGGACCGCGAGTCGCTCCCCGTCGGGCCGTTCGCGCGGCTCGACGCCAACCGCGTCGCCGCGCGCGAGGGCAAGACGCGCGGGGCGATCTCCAACCTGTTCGGGAGCCAGGCCGCGCTGCAGGCGGAGACGATGGCGCTCGCGCTCGACGCCGCCCAGCTCATCGAGTCGATCGACTACCCGGAGCCGGCGCACCACCCCGACGCCGAGGCGTGGCTCGACGCGTTCTTCACGGGCCAGTCGGAGCGCGGCCCCCGCCACGGCGCCGCGCCGGGGGTCGACTACGCGCGGCTCTGGGCGCTCTGGCTCTCGGCCCTGCCCTACGGCCTGTGGAGCGAGCGCATCGCCGGACCGAGCGTCGACGAGCACCTGCAGTGGATCGCCCAGCTCGAGACCGTGCTGTCCCGCGCGCTCGGCCACTTCGGCGTGCGCCTGCGCGACGGGACGACGCTCAACGACCTCGCCTGCGGCGTCGCGAGCCTCGTCGAGGGCGCCTGGCTGAACCAGTGCCTGACGGAGCGCCACCCGTCGCAACCGGACGCGCCGATCGCCGAGACGCTGCGGCGCTCCGGGCGGCTGCTGTGGCGCGGCGCCGTCGCGCGCGGCTAGCGGAACGCCGCGATGACGTCGCCGAAGCGGCGGACCGCCTCGGCGCCGTCGTCGTCGCGCAGGCCGACGATCACGGTCTGCACGCCGGCCTCGGCCAGCGCGCGGCAGCGGCCGACGTGCTCGGCCGCCGTCGCGTCGCCCACGAGCTCGCGCGGGGCGCCGGCGGGGATCACCCGCGCCGCCTGCAGATGCGTGACCTCGATCGCCGCCGGGTCGCGCCCCTCGGCCGCGCAGTGCTCGTGCAGCACGGCGAGCTTGCGCCGCACCGTGGCGGGATCGCCGAACAGGTTGCAGGCGTCGGCGTGCCGGGCGACGAGGCGGAGCGTCCGCCGCTCGCCGGACCCGCCGACCAGGATCGGAACGTGCTCCTGCAGCGGCCGCGGATAGCAGATCGCCTCGCCGACGGTGAGCGTGCGGCCCTCGAAGCGCGGCGACCCGGGGCCCCACATGAGCGGCAGCAGCTCGAGCGCGTCCTCCAGGCGGGCGAACCGCTCGGCCAGCGGCGGGAGGTCGCCCCAGCCGTAGAGCCGGTGCTCGCGCTCGAACCAGCCGGCGCCGAGCCCGCAGATCGCGCGGCCGCCGGAGAGCACGTCGAGCGTCGCGACGAGCTTGGCCACGTGCCCGAGGCTGCGGTAGGGGATGCCGGTGACGAGCGTGCCGAGGCGGATCCGCTCCGTCACGGCCGCCAGGTAGCCGAGCGTGGTGAAGCTCTCCGGCATGTCCTCCCACTCGCGCCCGACCTGCGGGATCTGGAGGAAGTGGTCCATCACCCAGAGGCTCGTGAACCCGGTCTCCTCGGCGGCGCGCGCGACCTCGGCGAGCGTCTGGGCCGTGGTCGCGGGATGGCCCGGCCAGCCGAAGCGCTGGACCTCCAGGCCGAACGCGAGCCGCTGCGGATCCTCGTGCTGGCGGGCGGCGGCGTCCAGCGCGCCGACGAGGTCGGGCGGAACGAGCGTCACCGGGCCGGCGGCGTGCACGCCGGCCCAGTCCTCCCCCGCCAGCGCGTCGGCCACCGCGGCGGCCGCGCGCAGCTGGTTCGTGACGACCCCGCCCGGCACGGGCCGCGCGCGGGCGCGGTTGCGGGCGCGCACGACCGTGTCCGCGGCCTCGACCACGACGGCGTGGGCGGGGACGCCGTGCCGCGCGGCGAGCGCGCGCCACGCCGCCCGGCGCCCGGCCTCCAGACCCGTGGAGTCGATCACCGTCGCCAGCCCGCGCGCGAGGCGCTTCTCCACGATCAGGTCGAGCACCTCGAAGGCGTCGCGGCTCGCCCCCTGGTCGCGGTCCCCGCGCCCGACGGCCGCGCGGAGCGCGTCGGACGAGACGACCTGCTCGGGCGCGAACCACTGCGCGGCCCAGTCCGACTTGCCCGCCGCGGTGGGTCCGACCAGGACGACGAGGCAGGGATCGGGCAGCCGCAGCACGCCGCGGGTCTACCACACGCCTCACGCCCGGGCGCGCCCGGGCGTTGCAGCGAGGTGACCTCGACGGTTCGCCCGGCACCGAACGGACGCTCGCGTAGGCTGACGCCGATGGACCACCAGCGCGCGGGGACGGCCGCCGCCCTCGTCACCGTCGTGCTGTGGGCCTCCGCGTTCGTCGGCATCCGCGCCGCGGGCGAGGACTTCTCGGCCGGGACGCTCACGCTCGGGCGGCTGCTCGCCGCGGCCGTCGTGCTCGGGCTCTTCGTCGCCGCGCGCCGGGACGCCCTCCCGCCCCGGGCGGACGCCGGCCGCCTCGTGCTGTGCGGCCTGCTCTGGCTCGGCGCCTACAACGTGCTGCTGAACGCCGCGGAGCAGCGCATCGACGCGGGCACGGCGGCGATGCTCGTGAACATCGGCCCGGTGTTCATCGCGATCCTGGCCGGCGTGCTGCTGCACGAGGGCTTCCCGCGCACGCTCGTCGTGGGCTGCGGGATCGCGTTCGCCGGCACGGTGGTGATCGGCCTGGCCACCTCGGAACGGGGCGTCGACGCCGGCTGGGGCGCCGCGCTGTGCGTGGCCGCCGCGGCGGCCTACGCCGGCGGGGTGATCGCCCAGAAGCCGCTGCTGGAGCACACGAGCGCGCTGCAGGTGACGTTCCTCGCCTGCGTCGTCGGCGCCGTCGCGTGCCTGCCGTTCGCCCCGGCGCTGGTGCGCGAGGCGGGCGACGCGGGGGCCGACTCGCTCGCCTGGACGATCTACCTCGGCGTCGTCCCGACCGCGATCGGGTTCACCACCTGGGCCTTCGCGCTCAAGCGCACGAGCGCCGGTAAGGCGGGCGCGACGACCTACCTCGTGCCGCCGGTGGCGGTGCTGCTCGGCTGGGCGATCCTGGGCGAGACGCCGCCCGTGCTGGCGCTGCTCGGCGGCGCGCTCTGCCTCGCCGGCGTGATCGTCACCCGACGGCCATCATCATCGGCGCGGTCACGCGCGCACGGTCGCCGGGCAGCGCTGGCGCGCCGCGCACCATCAGCGTGACCGAGTCCCGGGGCTGGAGGCCCGCGCCGCGGGCGAACGCGATGAGGTCGCCGAAGCGGTGGTCGAGATCGAGCCGCACGTCGCGGTCGTGGCCGGCGGCGAGATCGGCCAGGAGCCCCGCGTCGCCCCCGATGACCGGCCCGAGCGACGTCGTGACGGCGTTGCGCAGCGCCGCGCCGTAGGCCGCCACGCGGCCGTCGCGCTCGACGACGCGGACGCGCTCCGCCTGCGCGAGGTAGCGCCGCAACAGGCCGGAGCGGTCGGCGCCGTAGGCCTCCGCGTCGAGCGCGAGGATGGCGGGGAGGTCGGCCGGGATCGCGGGGCGCGAGACGCCGGCCGGGCCGCCGGCGAAGCGGCCCGTGTGGGTGGTGATGGTGCCGATCGGGCGGAACGCGAGCTTCTCGTAGAGCGGCCGGCCGAGCGGGGTCGCGGTGAGGAACACGGTCGCGTCGCCGGCGCGGTCGAGCAGGTGGGTCATCAGCCGGCGTCCGAGCCCGCGGCCCTCGCGGCGGGCGGCCACGAGCATCATCCCGACCGCGGCGAGCGCGTCGCCGTAGCGGGTCAGGACGACGCTGCCGGCGAGCCCGCCGCCGTCCTCGTCGTCGATCCCGAACGCCTCGCCGCCCTCGAGCAGCAGGCGCCACTTGTGCTCCTCCGGCTGCCAGTCGCGGTCGGCGGCCAGGGCGAGGCAGGCGGGCAGGTCGGCGAGCGTGAGGGTGCGGATCGTCACCCCCGGATGGTGCCAGGTGCCGCGCGGCTCCCTCAGGGACCCGGGGGCGGATCAGGGTTCGAGTCCGGGGGCGCCCCTGATGGCAGGGGAGCCGGCGCGCGGCAGAGTCCCGCTCACCGCACGACCCCACCCCTGAGAGGACTCCCGAATGCGCACGCCCCGCCGCACCATCGCCGCCCTGCTCACCGCCGGCGCGCTCGCCTTCGCCGCCTGCGGCGGCGACTCCGACAGCGAGAAGATCCAGCAGGACGCGGCCGAGCTCCAGCAGCAGGGCGAGGAGCTGCAGCAGAAGGCCCAGGACGCCGCCGAGGACGTCCAGAACGGCACGAAGTCGGCGGAGGACGCCGCGCAGGAGATCCAGGAGGACGCGGACAAGCTTGCGGAGGACGCCACGGATGCGGCGAGCGACGCGATCGACGAGGTCAAGGACGACGCCGGGGTGCCGGACGAGGCCCAGGAGGCGCTCGAGCAGGCGCAGGAGCAGCTCGAGACGGCCACCCCGTAGCCGACGCAGCACGCGCCGCGGCCCGCCCCCGGGCGGGCCGCGCCGTGCGTGCGCTAGCTTGCCTCGTCGTGGGAAAGGTGTTCGACGAGATCGACGACCGGCTGCGCGCCTGGATCGAGGCGCAGCCGATGTTCTTCGTCGCCACCGCCCCGAGCGGTGACGGCGGCCACGTCAACCTCTCGCCCAAGGGCGGCGCGGGGCTGTTCCGCGTCACCGACCCGCTCGGCTTCGCCTACGTCGACCTGCTCGGCAGCGGGATCGAGACGGTCGCCCACCTGCGTGAGAACGGGCGCATCTGCGTGATGTTCTGCGCCTTCGAGGGCCCGCCCAAGATCGTGCGCCTGCACGGCGCCGGCCGCGTCGTCCAGCAGGGCGACGCCGGCTTCGAGCCGCTCCTGGCGACGTTCGCCCCCGCGCCCGAGCAGCTCCAGGCCGTGCGCTCGATCGTCACGGTCGACGTCACGCGCGTCGGCGACTCGTGCGGCTACCAGGTGCCGTTCATGCGCTACGACCACGAGCGCGACCAGCTGCTGCGCTTCGCGGACAACCGGATCCGCAAGGAGGGGCCGGACGCCGTGAGCCGCTACTGCACGGTGCACAACGCGGCGAGCCTGGACGGGCTCGCCGCGCTCGATCCGCTCGTGTGACGGCGCACGCCGCCGAGCGGCTGGGGATCCGCCGGCCTCAGCCGTCCACGCGCACCCGGCCGCACGCCTCGGCGAAGGCCGCGATCAGCGGGTGCAGCGGATCGCCGGCGAGCGCGCCGACCTGCGGCTGGAAGAGCGTGGCGACGAAGAACGGGTGGCCGGGCAGCTCGATCCCCTCCACGCCGGCGTCCGGCGCGCGGGCGGAGACGACGACCCCGGCCGCCTCCAGCCGCGCGACGTAGCCCTCGGCGAGGCCGTAGCTGCACCAGTGGAAGCCGGTGAACGGCGCGGTGCCGCAGATCGCGGCGAGCCGCGTCCCCGGCACGCAGGTGACCGTGCGCTCCTGCCCCACGAGGCTGCAGGCGAGCGGGGCGACGACCGGCGCCTCGGCGCCGGGCTCCGACTCGGCGTGGGCGGGGTCCGCGATCCCGGCGAGCCGGCCGGCGAGCGCGAGCACGGCGTACTGGAAGCCGCCACAGGTGCCGAGCAGCGGCGTGCCGGACGCGAGCGCCCAGCCGATCGCGGCGTCGACGGCGGCGGCGTCGCGGTACGGCGTGCCGGGCAGGATCCAGAGGCCGTCGAACGCCTGCGCGGCGCGCGCATCCTCGCTGTCGGATCCGACCCAATTCGCCTCCACCCCGTGCGGGAGCTGCCCCACGGCGGCCTCGAGCTCACGGTGGGTGCGGTGGCGCAGGTCCTTGTCGCCGAGCAGCGCGATGCGGGCGGTCACCCGGCGAAGCGTACGCGCCGGGCCGGTGATCCATCAGCCGCGCTGCTGGACCTCCCAAGCGATCCGACTGGTGCGCGCGGCGCCGGGCTGCTGAGATCCGGCCGTGGCCTCCGGAATGTCGACGCGCGCCTGGACCCTGTTCGCCGCGGTCTCGGTGCTGTGGGGGATCCCGTACCTGTTCATCAAGCTGGCGGTCGAGGACCTCTCGCCGGTGATGGTGGCGTGGGGGCGGATCGCCGTCGCCTTCGCGATCCTGCTCCCCTACGCGATCCACAAGGGCGCGCTGCGCGGGCTCGGGCGCCACTGGAAGCCGCTGCTGATCTACTCGGTCGTGGAGATCGTGCTGCCGTGGCCGCTGATCGGCTTCGGCGAGCAGCGCGTCACCTCCGGCCTGGCCGCGATCCTGATCGCCGCCGTGCCGCTCGTGGTCGCGCTGATGGCGCTGCGCGTCGACCCCGAGGAGCGCGCCGAGGGCTCGCGCCTGGTGGGGCTGCTGATCGGCTTCGCGGGCGTCGTCGTGCTGCTCGGCCTCGACGTCGCGGGCCGGCCGGGCGAGCTGCTCGGCGCCTTCGCGATCCTGCTCGCGGCGGTCGGCTACGCCGCCGGGCCGATGATCATCAAGCACCGGCTCGGGACGATGGATCCGCTCGGGCCCGTCACCGCCTCGATGGGCATCTCGGCCCTGATCCTCGCGGCGCCCGCCTTCGCGTCGGCGCCCACCGAGATGCCCTCCGGCGACACGATCGTCTCCGTCCTGGTCCTCGGCCTCGCGTGCAGCGCGCTCGCCTTCCTGCTCTTCTTCGCCCTGATCGCCGAGGTCGGCCCCGGCCGGGCGACGGTCATCACCTACGTCAACCCGGTCGTCGCCGTCGCGCTGGGCGTGACGCTGCTCGGCGAGGGGCTCGGCCCGAGCGCGGTCGCCGGCCTGCTGCTCATCCTGGCCGGCTCGTGGCTGTCGACCGGGGGGCGGACGCCCCCCGGCCTGATGACGCGGGTCCGCGCTAGGCGAGCCGCGGCAGCCGCCGGTCCAGCCACGCCGGGATCCACCAGTTCGCCCGCCCGAGCAACTGCATGAGGCCGGGCACCAGGACCATCCGGACCACGGTGGCGTCGACGAAGATCGCCGTCGCCATGCCCAGCCCGAGCAGCCGCAGGAACACTTCGTCGGACACGACGAAGGCGAGGAACACCGCGACCATGATCGCCGCCGCCGCGGTGATGACGCGCGCGGTCTTGGCCAGGCCGTCGGCGACCGCGCGGGCGGTGTCGCCATGGTCGAGGTACTCCTCGCGCACGCGGCTCAGCAGGAACACCTCGTAGTCCATCGACAGCCCGAAGAGGATCGCGAACATCATCACGGGGATGAACGGCGCGACCGGCGTGTCGGTGTCGATCCCCATGAGCTGGCCGAGCCAGCCGCCCGACGCCGCGACCGCGACCACGCCGTAGGCGGCCCCGACCGACAGCAGGTTCATCACGCCCGCCTTCAGCGCGATCAGCGGCGAGCGGAACGCGCTGAGGAGGAGCAGGAACGAGAGCCCGACGACGCCGGCGATGAACACGGGCAGGCGCCCGGCCACGAGCTCGCCCTGGTCGATGAACGCCGCCGTCGTGCCGCCGATGTGCACCGTCCGCGGCAGCTCGCCGCGCAGCCGGTGCACGAGGCCGGCGACCTCGGCGCTCTGCGGCGTGCGGGCCGGGACGGCGATGACGATCGCCGCGCTCCCGTCCGCGCTGCGCTGCGGCGCGGCCACGAAGGCGACGCCGTCCGTGCGCCGGACGCGCTCGGCGATCGCGGCGACCCCCGCGTCGTCCTCGCCCTCCACCGCGAGCAGCAGCGGCCCGTTCGCCCCCGGGCCGAAGCCCTTGGCGACCAGGTCGTAGGCGACGCGGGTCATCGTGCCCGCCGTGCCGTTGCCGGCGTCGGGGAAGCCCAGCCGCAGCCCGAGGGCGGGGGTGGCGAGCACGAGCAGCACGGCGCTGCCGGCGAGCACGGCGGCCCACGGGCGGCGCTGGACGGCGCGGCTCCAGCGCGCGGCCGCCGCCGGCCGGCCCGCGCGCGCCGCGCGGCCGAGGCCGGGGATGCGCAGGCGGTCGACGCGCCGGCCGGCGAGCGCGAGCAGCGCCGGCAGGAGCGTGACGGACGCGGCCATCACGACGAGCACGGCGAGGCCCGCGGCCAGCGCCACGCCGTTGAGGTAGGAGACGCCGACGAAGAACAGGCCGAGCAGCGAGATCAGGACCGTGGTGCCGGCGATGAGCGCGCTGCGGCCGGCGGTCGTGACCGCCTCCTCGACCGCCGCGGGCACGTCGGCGCCGCGCGCGAGGGCCGTGCGGAAGCGGGTGAGGATGAGCAGCGCGTAGTCGATCCCGACGCCGATGCCGATCAGCCCGGCCGGCGCGGTCGCCCACTCCGGGACGTCGGCCACCACGGCCAGCACGCCGATCAGCGGGGCGAAGACGCCGAGCCCGAACAGCGCGACCGCGAGCGGCAGGCCGGCCGCGACGACCGAGCCGAAGGCGATCAGGAGGATCACCGCGGCGGCGAGCATGCCGACCCCCTCCGGGCTGCCGCCGTCCTGGGCCTGCATGATCGGGCCTCCGCCGAGGGCGATCCGCAGCCCGTCGCCGGACGCGTCCTCGGCCAGCGCGATCAGCGCCTCGCCGGTCGCGACCGGGACGTCCCAGGCGCGGCGGTCCAGCGTCAGGTCCGCCATCGCGATCGACCCGTCGCGGGACACGCGCGGCGCGCCCGCGGCACCGATGCCCTCCAGCCGGCGGGCCTGCGCGAGGAAGCGGTCGACGCGCGACCGCACCGCCGGTGCGCCGGCGCCGCCTGCGGCCTCCCAGACGACGGTGACCGACTGGTCGGAGCGGCCCGGGAAGCGCTCGGCGATCAGCGCCGCCGCACGCTCGGACTCCGATCCCTTCGTGCCGTAGTCGGCGGTGAACTCGCCGGCGAGGCCGGGCGCGAGGGCGAGCGTGGCCGCGAGCAGCGCGACCCAGCCGAGCACCACCGACTTCCGGCGCCGGACGGTCAGGCGGGCGAGGCGGGCGAGCGCGCCCGCGGGGCGGGGAGTGGGAGCGGGGACGGTCATGCCTGCATGCTCGACGCGCGGCGCCGTCCTGTCGTCGTGCAGCGGGCGGCTCTGCGCGTACGCGCCGCTGCGTACGGCTACGAGGCGCCGCGGCCCGGCGTGACGAGCCCGGACTCGTAGGCGAAGACGACGACCTGGGCCCGGTCGCGGGCGCCGAGCTTGAGCATCGCGCGCGAGACGTGCGTGCGGGCCGTCGCGGGGCTGATCACGAGCCGGTCGGCGATCTCCTGGTTGGAGAGCCCGGTGCCGACGAGCGCGACGATCTCCCGCTCGCGCTCGGTCAGCTCCTCCAGGCCGGCGAGCGCCGGGCCGGAGGGCGGGGCGCCCGCGCTGAACGTCTCCACCACGCGGCGGGTCACGCTCGGCGAGAGCAGCGCGTCGCCGGAGGCCGCGGCGTGCACCGCCCGCAGCAGCGCCGCCGGATCCTCGTCCTTGAGCAGGAAGCCGCTCGCCCCGGCGCGCAGCGCGGCGAACACGTACTCGTCGAGCTCGAACGTGGTGAGCACGACGACGCGGACGTGGTCGAGCGCCTCGTCGGCGGCGATCCGGCGCGTGGCCTCCAGGCCGTCGAGCACCGGCATGCGGATGTCCATCAGCACGACGTCGGGCCGCTCGGCGCGCACGAGCACGAGGCCCGCCTCGCCGTCGGCCGCCTCGCCGACCACCTCGACGCCGGGCTCGGCGTCGAGCAGGGCGCGCAGGCCGCCGCGGATCAGCGCCTGGTCGTCGACGAGCGCGACGCGGATCATGGCGCGGGGAGGGTCGCCAGGACCCGGTAGCCGCCGCCCGCGCGCGGACCGGCGTCGAGCTGCCCGCCGGTGGCCGCGGCGCGCTCGCGCATCCCGGTCAGCCCGTTGCCCTCGCGCGTCCCGGCGGGCGCGCCCGCACCGTCGTCGGCCACCTCCACCTCGAGCGCGCCGGCGCGGCGGTCGAGGCGGACGACCGCCTGTGCGCCCGCGCCGGCGTGGCGCGCCACGTTGGTCAGCGCCTCCTGGACGATGCGGAACGCGGCGACGGCGACCAGCTCGGGGACGGGCGCGGCGTCGCCGTCGCGCTCCAGCTCGACGGCGAGGCCGGCGGCGCGCATGTCGGCGACGAGGCGCGGGAGCGCGTCGAGCCCGGGCGCCGGCGCGCGCGGCGCGCCGTCGCCCGCGCGCAGCGGCCCGAGCAGGCCCTGCAGCTCGGCCATCGACTCCTTGCCGACGCGGCGGATCGCGGCCACGGCGGCGCGCGCCTGCTCGGGCCGCTCCTCGAGCAGGTGCTCGGCGACGCCGGCCTGCAGCGTGATGGTGGCGAGCGAGTGGCCGACGATGTCGTGCACGTCGCGCGCGATCCGCAGGCGCTCCTCGGCGATCTGGCGGCGCGCCTCCTCCGCGCGGTTGCGCTCCGCCCAGGCGGCGCGCTGCTCGGCCTCCCTCAGCTTGTCGCGGCGCACGCGCACCGTCTCGCCGACGACGACGGAGGCGAAGACCCAGACGACGAAGGCGCCGACCGCGCCCGCCGGCCGGGCGTCGGTCACCACGTGGGCGGCGAGGAGCGCGAGACCGCCGACCCCCACGGCGGGGAGCCAGACGCGCGTCGCGGTGTTGAGGATCATCGCCAGCGTGCCGGCGAAGAACGTGAGGTAGATCGGCCCGCCGGGGTAGTCGCGCGCCGTGTAGAGCACCACGCAGGCGAGCGGCAGCGCGTAGGCGAGCACCGGCGCGCGCCGCCACAGGCCGGGTGCGAGGCCGGCCACGGCGCAGAGGACGTACGTGAGCGCGTCGATGTCCGCGTCCTGCGCCTCGGCGGCCCGCGGCGTGACGACCAGGACGAGCGCCGCCAGGGCGACGGCGGGCGCGACCTCGGTGAGCAGCGTGCGGCGGATCGGCGACATGACCCGGGAAACGGTAGGCGGGGCGGGCGCCGTCTGCATCCGGCGCGGGGAGCACCTGCGCGTACGTCGTGGGACGTACGCCGCGCGGGTGCTTCCATGGAGCGCATGCGCGTGACGCGACGCGAGGCGCTCGCAGGCGCCGGGACGGCGTGGCTCGCGCTCGCCTCCGGCCGGTCGTGGGCGCGCATCCCCGACCTGGGCCGCCCGGCCGCGATGGGCCGCGGCATCGACCTCACCCCGCAGGGCCTGCGCACCCCGGGCGTGCTGCAGGACTACACGGTGCTGCGCGCGCAGCCGTGGGCGCCGCCGCTGATCGCCCGGACGACGCACGTGCGCTTCTGGTGCGACTGGCCCTTCCTGCAGCCGCAGGCGCGGTTCGCGCTCGGCGACCCGGCCAACCCGGGGCGGCCGCACCTCGTGGCGCTCGACGCGCAGGTCGACGCCGCGGTCGCCGACGGGCTCCAGGTGATCCTCATGCCCTACCGCTATCCCGTCTGGGTCAACCACACGCGGCGCCACTTCCACGGCAAGTCGCCCGAGTGGCGGCTGCCGGACGAGGGCCACGGGCCGTACAGCGCGTGGGCGGACTTCGTGGCCGCCCTCTGGGAGCGCTACGCGGGGCGGATGGCGTGCTTCGAGGTCGTCAACGAGCCGAACCTGCAGCTGTGGCCGCAGCCCGGCGTGGCCGACCGCGTGGCCTGGATGATCGCGACCGCGGACGCGGTGGCCCGCGAGCACGACCTGGCCGCGACCTGCCTCGCGCCCTCGATCTCCGACGCCGAGTCCGACCGCCCGTTCATGATCACGGAGCGCGCGCCGTTCGTGTCGGCCCTGCTCGACGCGCTCGACCGCCGCGGCTTCACGGGCGGCGAGCACTGGGTGTGGTCGTTCCACAACTACAACGACGCCGAGCTCGGCGGCGACCGGGTACGGCGGATGCGCGCGCAGCTGGCCGGGCGCTGGCGCGGGCGGGCGGCGGCCGACGGCGGCCCGCTCGTCTTCGCGACGGAGGGCGGCGTCCGGCTCTCCGGCGTGCGCCGCCGCTACGGCGTCGAGTACGGGCCGGAGCGCCAGCGGGCCGAGCAGGCGGCGATGCTCGCGCAGGCGCTGACGCGCTACGAGCGGACGCCGGGCGTGGGCCTGTTCACGCAGTACACGGTGACCGCGGATCCGGGCTACGACTGCGGGCTGCGGGAGGCGGACGGGCGGGGGCGGCCGGCGTTCGCGGCGTGGGTGGCTTGAGCGTGGTCTGCCGCGCGGCGTGAATGGCGGCCCCGGCGAACGTCAACGGCTCGCTTTGAGGAGGCGGGTCGGTGGGGGCGGCGACTCCGCGAGGCGTGGAAGCGCTTCCAAGGAGATCCGTGGCGCCTTGACCTCGCCATGCGAGGTCAAAGCGCCACGGTGACGAACTCGCCCCGGTATGCGGGTCCAACTCGTCACGCGCCGCGGCCCGCCCTGCGAATCGCCGCCCCAACGGACCCGCCTCCTCAATGCGGGTGTTGACGTTCGCCGGGGCCGCCGCTCGCTCCCCGCGGCAGAATGCTCACCGTGCTCGTCCTCCACAACGGCCGGATCCGCACGATGGACCCGGCACACCCGGAAGCGGCCGCGCTCGTCATCGACGGGACCACGATCGCCGCGGTCCTCCGCGACGCCGGCGACGCGCCCATCCACGCGGAGCGCGTCGACCTCGAGGGCCGCACCGTGCTGCCCGGCTTCACCGACGCCCACGTGCACTTCCCCACCTGGGCGCTCGCCCGCCGCGAGCTGGACCTCGTCGCCGCCCGCTCGCGCGCCGAGGCGGTCGCGCTGGTCGCGTCCGCTCGCCCGCGGGACGGATGGCTGCGCGGCCGCGGCTGGCGCGACGAGCTGTGGCCGCCGGGCGACGCGCCCGACCGGGCGGCGCTCGATGCCGTGACCGGCGACACGCCTGCCGCGCTGCGCGCGCACGACAGCCACTCGCTGTGGCTCAACACGGCCGCGCTGGCCCGCGCCGGGGGCGACCTCGAGACGCCCGGGGGCGTCGTCGAGCGCGACGCGGACGGCGAGCCGACCGGGATCCTGCGCGAGGAGGCCGCGTGGCGCTTCGAGGCCCGCTTCGCGCCGACGCGCGCCGAGACGCTCGACGCCATGCGCGCGGCGCTGCCGGCCGTCGCCGCGGCGGGCGTCGTCGCCGTCCACGACAAGGACGGCGGGCGCGGCGCGCCCGAGCTGTTCGCCGCGCTGCGCGACGCGGGCGAGCTGACCCTCCGCGTCTGGCAGTCGATCCCGGCGACCGCGCTGACCGACGGCACGGCGGACGCCGGGCACGCCGACTACGTGAAGGCGTTCATGGACGGCACGCTCGGCTCCCGCACCGCGCGGCTCCTCGACGGGACCGGGGTCGAGATCACGTCCTCCGCGGCGCTGGCCGGGATCGTCCGCGCCGCCGCGGCCCGCGCGCTCCCCGTCGCCGTGCACGCGATCGGCGACCGCGCCAACCGGGAGGCGCTCGACGCCTTCGCGGCGACGCAGGACGCCTGGCGCCCGCTCGGGCTGCGCCACCGGATCGAGCACGCGCAGTGCGTGCACCCCGACGACGTCCCGCGCTTCGCGCAGCTCGGCGTGACGGCCTCGGTGCAGTTCACGCACGCCACGAGCGACCGCGACGTCGCCGACCGCCTGTGGGGCGACCGCGCGGCGCACGCGTACCCGTACCGCTCGCTGCTCGACGCCGGCGCCCGCCTGGCCGCCGGCTCGGACGCGCCGATCGAGGAGATGGATCCGCTCGCCGGCCTCCGCGCCGCGGTCCTCCGCACGGACTCCGACCGCCCGGCGTGGCGGCCGGAGCAGGCCATCGGGCTCGACGCCGCGGCGGCGGCCTTCACGACCGAGCCGGCCTGGCTCGAGGGCGCCGAGGACCGGCGCGGACGCCTGGCGCCCGGCCTCGCCGCCGACCTCGTCGTGCTCGACGGCGACCCGTGGGACGACGTCGCCGCCGCACGCGTCGCCGGCACGATGGTCGCCGGCGGCTGGGTCCGGGTCCTAGACCTCTAGGTAGCGCATCACGCGGTCGCCGATCTGCACCTCGTCGCCGTGGTGCAGGGCGGCCTCGCTCACGCGGCGGCCGTTGACGAACACGCCGTTGAGGCTGCGGTCGTCGGCGATCACCGGCCGGCCGCCGCGCTCGACCACGAGCGCGTGCCGGCGTGACACGGTGCGGTCGTCCAGCACGATGTCGGCGGCCGCGCGCCGGCCGATCCGCGTGAGCCGGCCGAGGGGGAGCACGACGACCTCGTCGCCGTCGGGGATGGCGAGGTAGCGGCCGGGGGCGAGGCGCCAGACGGCGGAGGCGGCCGCGCGCACGCGGTGCAGGAGCGCACCGGGGCGGATGACGGTGGTGGGGGCGTCGGGGGTGGTGAGTGGGGTCGACGCCGGCAGGGTCATGGCGGTCACGGGAACGATCGTCCCGGTCATTCCCAAGCGCGGGATAAGAAGTTCCCATGGACGCTCGGCCGCCGCCGTACCCTCAGCCTCGATGAAGGTGCTGGTGGTCGACGACGAGCCGTCCGTGCGCCAGGCGCTGGAGCGCGCGCTGGCGCTCGACCATCACGACGTGCACGCGGCGGAGGACGGCCGCGCCGCGCTCGATCACCTCGTCGGCCACCACGTCGACGCGATCGTGCTCGACGTGGCGATGCCCGGCATCGACGGGCTCGAGGTCTGCCGCCGGCTGCGCGCCGCCGGCGACCGCACCCCCGTGCTGATGCTCACGGCGCGGGAGACGATCGACGACCGCGTGGCCGGCCTGGACGCGGGCGCCGACGACTACCTGATCAAGCCGTTCGCCCTGCGCGAGCTGAAGGCGCGGCTGCGGGCGCTGCTGCGCCGCAGCGACCCGGGCGGCGGCACGCTCCGGTTCGCCGACCTCGAGCTCGACCCGGCCGCGCGCGAGGTCACCCGCGCGGGCCGCCGGATCGAGCTCTCCCGCACGGAGTTCGCGCTGCTCGAGCTGTTCCTCGCCCACCCGCGCCAGGTGCTCACCCGCTCGACGATCTTCGAGCGCGTCTGGGGCTACGACTTCGGCGCCACCTCGAACGCCCTCGGCGTGTACATGGGCTACCTGCGGCGCAAGACCGAGGCCGGCGGCGGGCCGCGCCTGCTGCACACCGTGCGCGGCGTCGGCTACGTGCTGCGGGAGGAGTGAGATGGGGCTGCGCGGGCGGCTGACGCTCATCACCGCGCTCGTCGTCGCGGGCATCCTCGTGCTCGCCTCGCTCGCGTGCTATCTCGTGATGCGCGGCGAGCTGCGCTCGCAGGTCGACGACCAGCTCACGGGCCAGGGCACGCTCGTCGAGCGCTTCAGCGGCGGGATCCGCGGACCGGGACCCGGCGGGCCGGGCCCCGACGTGCTCCTCCGCCGCGACCGCCTGCCGTCGCTGTCGCCCGGCGAGGGCGGCGCGGCGCCGTACGTCCAGGTGATCGACGCGAGCGGGCGTCCGCTCCTCGACGCCGGAGGGGCCGCGCTCCCCGTGACCGGCCGCGACCGCGCGGTCGCCGCCGGCCGCGCCCCCGCCGGGCTGACGGACCGCGAGGCCGGCGGCGAGCACGTGCGCGTCATCACCGCGCCGATCCCCGGCCGCGGGGCGGTCCTGCTGGGGCGCTCGCTCGAGGGCGTGGACCGGGTGCTCGGCCGGCTGCGGCTCGTGCTCGTGCTGCTGTGCGCGACCGGCATCGCGCTCGCCGCCTTCCTCGGGCGCCGCGCCGCCGACCGCTTCGCCGTCGTGGTCGACCGCCTGGAGCACTCGCAGGCCGCCCAGCGCCAGCTCGTCGCCGACGCGTCGCACGAGCTCCGCACCCCGGTGACCGCGCTGCGCACGAACGCCGAGCTGCTCCTCGAGCAGGAGGACCTGACGGCCGACCAGCGCCGCGTGCTGCTCGACGACGTGGTCGACCAGACCGAGGAGCTGACCGCGCTGGTGTCCGACCTGATCGAGCTCGCCCGCGGCGACGGGCCGGCCGACGAGGCGCACGACGTCCGTCTCGACGAGCTCGTCGCCGAGGCCGTGGAGCGCGCACGGCGGCACGCGCCCCACGTCGCCTTCGACGTCGCGCTCGAGCCCGCGGTGCTCGACGGCGTCCCGGAGCGGCTCGGCCGCGCCGTGAACAACCTGCTCGACAACGCGGCGAAGTACTCGCCGCCGGGGAGCACCGTCGAGGTCGCGCAGCGGGGCGGCACGGTCGCCGTGCGCGACCACGGCCCCGGCGTGCCGGAGGACGAGCTGCCGCACATCTTCGACCGCTTCTTCCGCGCGACGAACGCGCGTGCGCAGGCCGGCTCCGGGCTCGGGCTGGCGATCGTCAAGCAGGTCGCCGACCGCCACGGGGGCACCGTGCGCGCCGCGCCGGTCCCCGGCGGCGGCCTCGAGGTGGTGCTCGCGCTGCCGGGCGCGCGGGCGGTGGCGCCGCACGGCGAGCCCGTCGGGCGCTAGAACCTCGGCATGCTCGTCCCGCTCGCCGCCGCCGCGGCCACCGTCGCCGGCTGCCCGCTGTTCCCGGCCGGCTGGTCGACGAACCAGCGCGTCGACACGCTCCCCGTCGCGCCGGACTCGGCGGCGATCGTCCGCTCCATCGGCGTCGACGGCGCGCTGAAGGCCGACTTCGGCTCCGGCCGCTACGCCGGCGGGCCGATCGGGATCCCCTACGACGTCGTCGGCCGCCGCACGGCGCGCTCGCGCGTCGCCTTCGGCTACGCGGACGAGTCGGACCGCGTGCGCTACCCGATCCCGCGCGGCGTCCACATCGAGGGCGGGGCGGACGCCGACGGCGACCGCCACGCCCTGCTCGTCGACCGCAGCCGCTGCCGGCTCTACGAGCTGTACGCACTGCGCCGCGACGGCGGGCGCTGGACGGCCGGGTCCGGCGCGACCTGGAGCCTGCGCAGGCCGCGCCTGCGCCCGGCCGGCTGGACGAGCGCCGACGCCGCCGGGCTGCCGATCCTGCCGCTGCTCGCGCGCTACCAGGAGGTCCGCCGCGGGCGCATCACGCACGCGCTGCGCATGACCGTGTCCGAGAGCCGCAACGCGTTCGTGTTCCCCGCCCGCCACTTCGCCTCCTCCGACGGCGACGCCGCGCTGCCGCGCATGGGCGAGCGGCTGCGGCTCAAGGCGTCCGTCGACGTCTCCGGCCTGCCCGGGCAGGCGCGCGTCGTCGCCCGCGCGCTGCAGCGCTACGGCCTGATCGTGGCCGACAACGGATCGGACTGGTTCGTCTCGGGCGCGCCGCACCCGCGCTGGGACAACGACCAGCTGCGCGCGCTCGGCCGCCTGAGCGGGAGCGACTTCGAGGTCGTTCAGCCGCCGCCCTCGTAGGCGGCCGACATCCCCTCGGCCACCGCGCCCATCCGCTCGCGCAGCGCCCGCACCTCGCCCGCCAGCTCGGCCTGGCGGGCGGACTCCGTGCTCGCCGAGAGCGAGACGAGCTGCGAGCGCACGGTGTCGAGCTCGACGAGCATGCGCTCCAGCTCGTCGTAGAAGCGCTGCAGCTGGGCCTCCATGCGGCGCTGCGTGGCGAGCTGCGTGGTCAGCGCGTCGGCCAGCTCGGAGCGCCCCGGATCGCCCCGCACCTCCTCCAGACGCCGCTCGACGGCGTAGGGCGGCGTGTCCTCGAGCGCCTCGTGGAGCAGCTGCGCGCGCCCGGCCGTGCGGTCCATCGCGGCGACGAAGCCGTCGACCTCGGAAGCGACCTCGTCGTAGGGCAGCTCCGCGCGAGCGATCGCGCTGCGGATGCGCTGCTCGCGCGCCCGCGCCTCCTCCAGCAGGCGGGCGATCGGGGCGGCGAGCTGCCTCGTGTCGAGTCGCTTCCCCGAGCCCGCGGGGCGCCGCCGGCGGGCGCGCTCGCGCTCGAGCACCTTCTGCGCGGCGCCCTCGTCGAAGTACGTGCGCGCCGCGCCGCCGAGGTAGAGCACGGCGGCGACCGGCACGAGATACGGCAGCGCGCCGAGCAGGATCCCGGCGATCAGGACCACCGCGGTCAGCACGATCGTGAACGGGTCGAGCAGCGCGTTCGCGATCAGCGCCCGGTTGTACTGCGCGCGGTCATAGGGGCGTGCCATTGCTAGCGGGCCACTGCTAGAAGAACGACGAGATCGAGCGGTAGACCGTCTCGATGTCGTCCGTGTCGCTCTGGTAGGCCTGGCCGCCGGACGCCTGCGCGATCTCCTTCAGCGCCTCGGCCGCGCCCTCCGCGCCGGCGCTGTAGGCGATCGTGAACACGCGCACCTGCCCTGTTCCCTCGCTGCCCTCGCGCAGGCGCTGGACCAGCGCGTCGGGCGACGTCGTGGAGTCCGTGTCCTCGCCGTCGGTGAGCAGCACGACCGCGTTGATGCGCTCGTCGCCGGCGTCGCGGCGCATCGAGTCGTAGGCCTCGGCGGCGGCGTCGTAGAACGCGGTGCCCCCGTCGGCGAAGAGGTCGCGCACGGTGCGCTCGAGCTCGGGCCGCGCGTCCTTGAAGGGGCGGATCGGCAGGAGCGGGCGGATCACGTCGGAGAACGTCACGAGCCCGACGGCGTCCTGCGGGGCGATCTGGTCGAAGAACACCTCGAGCCCGTCCTTCGCCCGCGCCAGGCGGTTCTCGTCGTTCATCGAGCCGGACGTGTCGAGCACGAGCAGGATGTCGGCGGGCTTGCGGTCCTCGCGCCAGGAGTCCTTGATCGCGGCCAGCACGCGCGGCTCGGGCAGCCCGAGCACGCGCTCGGGCTCGCCGGGGTCGGCGCCGTTCTCCTCGTTGACGGGCGCGACCGGCGGCGTCTCGCGGTCGGCCGGGCGGAACCCGGCGGCGGCCGCCACCTCGGGCGTGATCCGCTCGGCGAGGAAGCGCTGGAACGCCCGCGCGCCCTCGGCCTGCTCGGCCGTCACCCAGGGCGCGTCGAGCACGATGAACGGGTTGTCGGAGAAGAACGTGCCCTCCTCCGGGTAGAGCGCGATCAGCTTGTCGCGGCCCTCGCGGTTCGCGTTGAAGTCGAGCAGCGTGACCTCCTCCATCGCCACGGCGCTCGCGTAGCCCGGCCCCTTCTCGCGCATCTGGTCGGCGATGAACAGCGTCGTGTCGCCGTAGTGGACGATGCTGCGCTCGATCTGGCGCACGGTCCGGCGCGCCTTCGAGCTGGTCACCTCGGCCTCGGTGAGCCCCTCCTTCTTACCCGTCGCGGCGTAGTACTCGGCCACGACGGCGGAGAGGCCCGAGGTCGAGAAGTCCGGGTTGGTGTGGACGAGCTTGAACGGCCCGAACTCGGGCCGGCCGAACGCCGCCCAGCCGCGCTCGTCGCGCGCCAGGCGCAGGACGTCGTCGAAGCCCACGCGCTTCCCCGGCCAGCCGAGCGCGCGCGCCATCGGCTCCCACATGGCGATGACGAGCGGCGTGCGGACGATCGGCTCGTTCTCGCGCGGGGCGATCTCGCGATCCGCCTCGAAGTTGAGCAGCCGCCCCCACAGCGAGGACGCGGGCGACCAGACGACGGGCTGGAGCCGCTCGTCCGCGATCCGGGCCTCGGCGTCGCCCGACGCGACGATCTGGGCGGTGACGTGGACGGGCTTGCCGCCGACCTCCACGCGCTCGTCGTTGAACGCCTCGACGAGCGGCGCCAGCAGCTTCTCCTTCTCCGGTGAGTAGGCGAACGGGATCTCCAGCGCTCCGGCCGGCGTCCCGCCGCCGTCGCCGCGGGGCGGGTCGTCCGTGCCGCCCCCGTCGTCGCCGCCGCCGCCCGCCAGCAGCGCGACGGCGCCGACCGCGAGCACGGCGACGAGTGCGAGGAGCAGCTGAGCGGGCTTCATCGGTCCGCGGACGGTACCCGAGCCCTCACCGGGCCGCGACCGATGGATTCGAAACGGAACACTTGCGTTTCCTATCTCGAGCCCCTATGCTCGCGCCACTCCCCATACGAAACGCATTCGTCTCGTTTCGAAATCTCCCCCACCGAGAGGTCCTCCCCGCCATGTCCCCCGCCGCCCCCGACGTCCCCGATCCCCGCCGCTGGTGGACGCTCGTCGTCCTCTGCTTCTCCCTGCTCGTGATCGGGCTCGACAACACGATCCTCAACGTGGCGCTCCCCACGCTGCAGGAGGACCTCGACGCGAGTGCATCGCAGCTGCAGTGGATCGTCGACTCCTACATGCTCGTCTTCGCCGCCGCCCTGCTCACGGCCGGCGCGCTCGGCGACCGGTTCGGCCGCAAGAAGGCGCTCACCTTCGGCTTGGTCGTGTTCGGGTTGGGATCGGGCCTCTCCGCGCTCGCCGGCTCGTCGGACATGCTCATCCTCACCCGCGCGCTGATGGGCATCGGCGGCGCGTTCATCATGCCGTCGACGCTCTCCATCCTCACCGCCGTGTTCCCCGCGCACGAGCGCGGCAAGGCGATCGGGATCTGGGCCGCCGTCAGCGGCCTCGGCATCGTCATCGGCCCCGTGACCGGCGGCTGGCTGGTCGAGCACGGCGACTGGAGCCTCGTGTTCCTCGTCAACCTGCCGATCGTCGCCGTCGCGCTCGCCGCGGGGCGCTTCCTCGTGCCCGAGTCGCGCGACCCCGAGGCGCCGCGGCTGGACGTCGGCGGCTTCCTGCTCTCCGCGCTCGGCCTCGGCGCGCTCGTCGCGGCGATCATCGAGGCGCCGGACCGCGGCTGGACGAGCCCGGTCATCCTCGCCGGCTTCGCGCTCGCCGCGTCGCTGCTCGCGGGCTTCGTCGCCTGGGAGCTGCGCACCCGCACGCCGATGCTCGACGTGCGGCTGTTCCGCAACCGCCGCTTCTCCGCGGCCAGCGGCGCGATCGCGCTCGCCTTCTTCGCCCTCTTCGGGACGATCTTCTTCCTCACGCAGTACCTCCAGATGGTCATGGGCTACGGCGCGCTGGAGAGCGGCATCCGGATCATGCCGCTCGCCGCCGGCCTGATCCTCGGCAGCCCGCTGTCGGCGAAGCTGACCCAGCGGATCGGCACCAAGCGGGTCGTCGCCGTCGGGCTCCTGCTCGTCTCCGTCGGCCTGGCGATGCTCTCCGGCGCCGCGGTCGACAGCGGCTACGGGCTGGTCGCCGCGGTGCTCGGCGTCCTCGGGCTCGGCATGGGCCTGACGATGGCGCCGGCGACCGACTCGGTGATGGGCTCGCTCCCGATCGCCAAGGCCGGGGTCGGCTCGGCGGTCAACGACGCCACCCGCACGCTCGGCGGCGCGCTGGGCGTCGCCGTGCTCGGGTCGCTCCTGTCCAGCGGCTACCGTGCCGGCATGGACGGGATGAGCGCCGCGGCGCAGGACTCGCTCGCCGGTGCGCTCGCGGTCGCCGGGCGGACGGGCGACGGCGCGCTCGCCGGCACCGCGCGCCAGGCGTTCGTCGACGGCATGCACACGGCCGTCCTCGTCGGGGCCGGGATCGCGCTGCTCGGCGCGCTCCTCGCCGCCGTCGCGCTGCCGGCGCGCGAGCCCGTCGCCGCGCTGGAGCCCGTCGCCGCATGAGCCCGTCCGCGCAGGACACGACCGCGCGCCGCCCCCCGGGGCGGCCGCGGTCCGAGCGCTCGCACCGCGCGATCCTCCAGGCCACGCTGGGCCTGCTCGTCGAGGTCGGCTACGCACGCCTGACGATGGAGCAGGTCCAGCGCCGCGCGGGCGTCGGCAAGGCCACGATCTACCGGCGCTGGGCCTCCAAGGAAGCGCTGGTCGGGGCGGCGATCCAGGACCTCAGCGCCGACCTCCCGCTGCCCGACACCGGCTCGCTGACCGAGGACTACCTGGTCGTGGCACGGGCGGTCGAGGCGGTCGCCGCCAACCGGGACGCGGCGCTGCTCATGCCGCGCCTCCTGGTGGAGGCCGGCCACGACAAGGAGCTGCACGCGATCTTCACCGAGAAGCTCGTGGACCCGCGCCGCCGGATCGTGCGCACCGTGCTCGAGCGGGCCCGCGACCGCGGCGAGATCCGCGCGGACGTCGAGCTCGAGCTGGCGATCGACATGCTGGTCGGGCCGATCATCTACCGCTTCCTGATCACCGAGGGCGACCTCGGGCCCGCCGCCGCCACCGCCTCGCGGGTGCTCGAGATCCTGCTCGAGGGCCTCAGGCCACCTGTACCCGGCCGTTGACGACCTCGAGGCTGCGCTTCCCGGCCAGCAGCTCGAGCAGCTCGTCGCCGACGAGCTCGCGGCGCCAGCCGCGCAGCGTGCGGACGTCGGGCTCGGGCCTGGCGCGCCGCGCGGCGACGACGACGGGGGCGAGGTCGGCGCGGGCGGCGATCAGCTCGTAGGCGAGGCCGGCCTCCTGCGCGCGGGCGCGGACCAGGGCCTCGGCCAGGGCGATGGTCGGGCCGTCCACCGCGTCGGTGGCGAGCCGCTCGCCCTCGTCCGGGCGGATCGGCTCGGCGGCGCGGCCGCGCTCGATCGCCGCGAGGATGTCGCGGGCGCGGCGGCGGACGACGTCCGGGCCCGCCCCGCGGATCTGGCCCAGCTCCTTCGGGCTCCGCGGCGCGCGCTTGGCCAGCTCGACGAGCGTCGGGTCGCGCACCACCGAGCCGACGGGACGGTCCTCGGCGGCCGCGGTGCGCTCCCGCCACGCGGCCAGCTCGCGGGCGATCGCGCGGTCGCGGGCGTCGAGCCCCGAGATGCGGGGCAGCCGGCGCCACACCTGCTCGGGGTCGCGCTCGTCGGTCGCCTCGGCGATCACGTGGCACTCCTCGCGGGCCCACTCGAGCCGGCCGCGGCCGGCCAGCCGCCGCTGCAGCTCGTCGGCGAGCGGGAGCAGGTGCTCGACGTCCTCGCGGGCGTAGCGCAGCTGCTCGGGCGTGAGCGGCCGGGCGTCCCAGCGCGTGAACGAGGCCGACTTCGCCAGCCGGATCTTGAGCACGTCGTGCAGCAGGCCCGTGTAGCCCGCCTGGGCGGAGAAGCCCGCGAAGCCGGCCGCGATCTGCGTGTCGAACACGTTCGTCACGTCGGTGCTCCAGGCGCGGCGCAGGATCGCGACGTCCTGGCGCCCGGCGTGGAGGACGATCTCGATCGCCGGATCGGCGAGCACGGCCGCGAGCGGGGCCGGGTCGCCGAGGTCGTGCTCGATCGGATCGAGGACGACGACCTCCTCGCCGACGCAGACCTGCACGAGGCAGAGCAGGGGCCGGTAGCGGCCCTCCGGCATGAACTCGGTGTCGATCCCGAGCCGGCCCTCCTCCCGGGCGCGCGCGGCGAGCCGCTCGAGCTCAGTCGGCAAGGCTCTTCTCCCAGCGCTCGGTGCGGCGCACCGGCTCCATGCCGACGGACTCGAACAGGCGCGCGGCGGCGGCGGTGGGGCCGTGCACGGCGGCCTGCGCGGTGCGGAGCCGGCGCTCGCGGAACGCCGCGAGGAGCACCAGCAGCAGCGCGCGCGCATGCCCGCGGCCGCGGGCGCGGTGCGCGACGGCGACCGCGGCGACCACACCCGTGCGCTTGTCCTGCTCGCCGAGCACGGCGCCGACGATGCCGTTGGCGTCGTGGGCCACGATCCACAGCTCCGGGTCCCAGGCCGGCGCCTCCATCGTGCTCGCCTTCCAGGCCTCCAGCGACTGCGTGAGGTGCCCCTCGACGTCGGCGTAGGCGCCCTGCATGAGATGCCACAGGCCTTCGGTGTCGCGCTCGGGATCGAACGGGCGGGTGAGCACGTCGGGCGGAGGCGGGGCGTTGCGGAGCGGCATCTGCATCGAGAAGTAGTGGTGCACGGGCCACCACCCCGCATCGAGCAGCATGACGCGGGCGGCCGTGTTCGCGGTGGGGATGAACTGTCTCACCACCCGGGCCCCCTGTGCACGCGCCGCCGCCTCCGCGGCCGCCAGCAGCTCGCTCCCGAGCCCGGCGCCGTCGACCTCGGGATGCACGGCGACCTGCAGCTCGCCGCCGCTCGCGAGCGCGTATCCGACCACGGCGCCGGCGGCGTCGCAGACCACCCTGGCGGCGTCGCCGAGCGCCACCCCCTCCCACTCCGCGGCCACGTCGGCGGCGCTCACCTCGGCGACCCCGAGGTCCGCCTCCTCGCGCGCCCGCAGCAGCGCGGCGACGGCGTCCGCGTCGGCGCCGGTGGGCGCGCGCAGCGCGTGGCCCGTGGGCAGGGTCGTGTTCATCGCGAGCGACACTAGCTCTGTCAACGTGCCGAACCGGCGGCTTCGCGCGCGACGGCGCCAGGAGTGGACCGATGTCGGAACGATCAGCCGCGCCCGGGCTGCGGGAACTGCGTCCGCATCGCGGCGTCCCACGCCGCGTCGGGCAGCAGCGCGCGCTGCACGAGCATGGCCCGCGCGGACGGCGTGACCGTGTAGCGGGCGCGCGGGCGGTCCGCCGCGAGCGCCCTGGCGATCTTCTCGGCCACCGCCTCGGGCGGGCCGCCCAGCCGGCCGAGCGCGCCCGACTCGTACACGCCGGCCGTCGCCTCGGCCACACGCGCGTTGAACGCGCCGTACGGTCCGTCGCCCGACGTCGCCGCGTCCAGCCCGTGCACGGCGGTGTCGCCGAACGCGGTGCGGATCAGGCCGGGCTCGATCACGATCACGTCGACGCCGAAGCCGCGCACCTCGAACCGCAGCGCGTCGGACAGCGCCTCGACCGCGTACTTCGTCGCGTGGTAGAGGCCGCCCCCGGGGAACGTGAGGCGGCCGCCCATCGAGGACAGGTTCACGATCTTGCCCCAACGCTGCTCGCGCATCCCCGGCAGCACGAGCTGGCACATCCGGACGAGCCCGAAGACGTTCGTCTCGAACTGCGCCCGGACGCGCTCCATCGGGACCGACTCCA
Source organism: uncultured Solirubrobacteraceae bacterium (assembly GCA_963827335.1). Classification (GTDB taxonomy): domain Bacteria; phylum Actinomycetota; class Thermoleophilia; order Solirubrobacterales; family Solirubrobacteraceae; genus DASQMT01. Next base: position 102,309 of record CAWHAP010000007.1, on the reverse strand, counting down.
CCGCGCCCGACTGGCTGTAGCCGGCGTTGTTGATCAGCACGCCGACGGCCCCCGCCTCGCTGCGGACCGCGTCGACCGCGGCCCGCATCGAGTCCTCGTCGGTCACGTCCAGGGCCAGCGCGCGGCACCCCGCCTGCTCCAGCTCGGCCAGCGTCTCCGGCCGGCGGGCCGTGGCGTAGACGGTCCAGCCGCGCGCGGCGAGGTGGCGTGCGGTCGCCCGGCCGATGCCGGTCGAGCAACCCGTGATGAGCACGGCCTTGGCGGGGGTCATGGCGCGATCCTAGGCGGCCACCGGCTCCGCCGCGAGCGGCGCCGGCGCGTCCTGCGCGGCCCGCGCCCTGCCGGGGACGAGCAGGGCGATCGCGCCGCCGACCGCCAGCACGCCGGCGCCGACCCACAGCGCGGGCACGAGCCCGTCGTTGAAGGCCTGCGGGCTCTCGAACCCGCCGGCGCCGGTGAACACCGCCGCGAGGACGGCGACGCCGAGCACGCCGCCCAGCTCGCGGATGGCGTTGTTGGCGCCGGAGGCCTGCCCGGCCTCCTCCGGGCGCACCGCGCTCAGCACCGCGTTGGCGGCGGGCGCGAACACGAGCGCCATGCCGGTGCCGCCCATCACGAACGCGGGCACGAGCAGGCCGTAGGCGACGGCGGGCTCCGTCACGAGCGCGATCCACACGACGGCCGCGGCCTGCAGGAAGAGGCCCGCCGCCATGAGCGGCCGGGAGCCGATGCGATCGGAGAGGATGCCGGCGACCGGCGCGACGAACATCGGCATGATCGTCCACGGCAGCGTGCGCAGGCCGGCCTCGAGCGGGGAGTAGCCCTGGACGGTCTGGAAGAACTGCGCGAGCAGGAAGATCGACCCGAAGATCCCGAAGGTCATCGTGAGCGAGACCCCGTTCGTGGCGGCGAACGCGCGGGAGCGGAAGAACCGCATCGGGACCATCGGCGCCGGCGCGCGCAGCTCCCAGGCGATGAACGCCGCGAGCAGCGCGGCGCCCGCCGCGATCGGCGCGACGACCTCGAGCGAGCCCCAGCCCGCCGGGTTCCCGCGCACGACGCCGAAGACGACGCCGAGCAGGCCGGTCGAAGCCAGTGCCAGGCCGGGCAGGTCGAGCCGCTGCGACGGGCCGTGGCTCTCGCTCAGCCGGCGCGCGGCCAGCGGGGCGAGCACGAGCCCGACGGGGACGTTGAGCCAGAAGATCCACTGCCACGAGATGCCCTCGATGACGGCGCCGCCGACGAGCGGTCCGAGGGCGACGCCCAGGCCGCTCACGCCGGACCAGATGCCGAGCGCGAGGCCGCGCTGCTCGGGCCGGACCGCGCTGCTGAGCAGCGTCAGGCTGAGCGGGGCGATCACGCCGGCGCCGAGGCCCTGGACCGCGCGGGCGGCGATCAGGGCGCCGCTGCTGGGCGCGAGCGCCGCGGCGGCTGAGGCGACCGTGAAGATGCCGAGCCCGGCGAGGAACACCCGCCGGCGGCCGAAGCGGTCGCCCAGCGCGGCGCCGGTGAGCAGGAAGACCGCGAAGGCGAGCGTGTAGGCGTTGACGGTCCATTCGAGCGCCTCGATCGAGGCGCCGAGGTCCTCGCGGATGCTCGTGAGCGCGTTCGTCACGACGAGGTTGTCGAGGCTGACCATGAAGATCGCGATGGCGCTGACGGCGAGGGTCCAACCGGGGAGGCGGCGAGTCATCCTCGACTCCTTTGTGAGTAGGTACTAACTAAGGCTCCGCGCTAAGGTAGTACTCACTCACTTCTTTGTCAAGGCCGCCTTGCGCGACCCCGCCGCGCGGTCGCGGAACGGCCGCGCGCTACGGCGCGATGAGGACCGGCGTGCCGACGCTGACGCGGTCGAACAGGTCGACCACGTCGGGCACGGTCATCCGGATGCAGCCGTGCGAGGCGCGCGTCCCGATCGACCACGGCTCACCGGTCCCGTGGATGCCGACCGAGCCGCTGACGCCCATCCAGCGCGCCTTGAGCGGGTTGTTCGGCGCGCCGCCGCTGACCGACTGCCCGCCCATCTCCCCCGCCCAGGGCGAGTTCGGCGCGGTCCAGACGGGGTCGACCTGCTTGCTCTGGAGGGCGAAGCGGCCGTTCGGCGTCGGGTACGCCGCCTGTCCGACGGCCACGCCGTAGCCCTTGACGAACTTCAGCCGCTTGAACAGCCGCAGGCGGAAGCTCGACTGGTCGATCGTGATGACCGACGGGTAGGCCTTCGCGAGCTCCCGGGTCCGGATCCTCGGCGTGGTGACCGTGACCTTGCCGGCGATCGTGCGGACCGCGGCGGGGTTCGGCACGGTCGCCTGGATCGCGGCGACGAGCGCGCGGACCCCGAGCTTGCGGCCCTTCCGGCCGGCCACCTTGGTGATCCGGTACGTCCTGATGCGGATGCGCGCGTCGCGGGCCTGCTCGTCCACCTTCGCGGCGGTGCGCCGGGCGAAGCGCCAGACGGGCTTGCGCCGGTAGGCGACCGACGGCGTCGCCGAGGCCGGCGGCAGCGTGCCGTCCGGCGCCTGAGGGGCCGCGCGGCCGGCGTAGAGCGCGCGCAGCGCGGTCTTGTCCGCGCGGAACTTGAACTTCAGCGCCGACATCTTCAGCGGGAACGTGCGGCCGGCGGCGGAGACGGCGATGTCCTGGGCCAGCACCGGACCGAGCGTCTGCTCGAGCCTCGCGGTCGCCTCGGGGACGGTGAGGTTCCCGACGTCGACGCCGGAGACGGTCACGCCGGCCCGGATCCGCTCCTCGGGCGGGGGGACCTGCGCGGATGCGGCGGGCGCTGCGAGCGCACCGGACGCGAGGATGAGGGTGAAGGTGATGAGCGCCCGTCGCATGCGCCCAGGGTAGCCGCGGACATGAACCGGTCCAGCAGCGCCCAGGTCGTGCCGCGCGCCGCCCGGCCGGTGAGCACGCCGAGATGCCCGCCCGGGGCGGTCTCCAGCGCGACGGACGGCGCGCCGGTGAGCAGCGCGCCGACGTGGTGGCACGCGGGCACGGGCGCGATCCCGTCGCCGGTGCCGGCGACGGACAGCACGGGCACGCGCACGTCGGCGAGATCCAGCGTCCGCCCGCCGAGCGCGATCCGGCCGCCGGCGAGGTCGTTCGTGCGGAAGAAGCGGTGGTAGAGCTGGCCGAACGTGCGCCCCGGGTAGGCGTGCATCCCGTCCATGAACGCGTCCACCGCCTCGATCTGGGCGAGCAGCTCGCGGTCGTGCAGGTTCGTCGCGATCGTCCACGGCTTCATCACGTACTTGTCGATCCCCGCGAGCTGGTAGCCGCGCTTGACCAGCGGCGCGGGCGCTCCGCCGAGCGCGCGGTAGAGCTGCGTCACGAGCTGCCCCTGCGTGAGCGCCGCGATCGGCCGCAGCGGCGCCACGAGCGGGACGCGCGAGAAGTCGAACGGGCTCGCCACGAGCGCGGTCGCCACGACGGGCAGGTCCGGGTCTCCCGCCTGGGCGAGCAGCGCGAGGATCCCGCCGAGGCACCAGCCGACGAGCAGGACGGGCCGGCCGGCCGCATCGTCGGAGACGGCGCGGATCGCGCGCGGGAGCACGTCGTCGACCCAGTGCTCGAGCCCGAGCGAGCGGTCGCCGAAGCGCACGGGGCCGTAGTCGACGAGGTACGTGTCGCGCCCGCGGCGCAGCAGGTGCTCCGCGAGCGAGCAGCCGCGCCGCAGGTCGAAGCACACGGCCGGCGCGGCGAGCGGCGGGACCAGCAGGACGGGCGGCGCCGCGGCGCTGCGGCCGCCGCGCCCGAGCGCGTGGTAGCGGTGCACGCGCCGCAACGGCCCCTCGTCGATCAGCGCCGACGGCATCCGCCGCGTGTCGGCGATCCCGCCGCGCAGCGTGGCGTCGAACAGGTTGACGCCGGCGCTGATCGCGTCGGCGGGGCCGGGGAGGCGCATCCGCGCCGAGACTACGAGGTCGGCCTCCGGGTAGATTGACCCGGGTGTCCGCCGCCGGAGCCGACGACCCCGACCACCTCGCGCCGGGGCTGCCGCCCGGTCTGTGGGACCGGCTCCGGCTCGACCCGCTGCGGGCGCCGGAGCACATCGCGCTCGCCGCGGCCAGGACGTTCGGCCCGCAGGCCGAGCGCTGGGCGGCCGACAAGCGCAGCCGCCTCGCCGTCCAGCCCGCCGAGCTCGCCCAGATGGCGAAGAAGCGCCACGCCACGCTGGCGCGCTTCGAGGGCGCCGCGACCGGCGTCGGCGGCATCGTGACGATGGTGCCCGACCTCGTCGCGCTCGCCTGGATCCAGTCGCGGCTCGTGTTCTACGTCGCCGCCGCCTACGGCTACGACGCGACGGACCCGATGCGCCCCGCCGAGGCGCTCGTGCTGTTCGACTTCTACCCGGATCCGGCGAGCGCGCGGCGGGCGCTGGACGGGATCGGCTCGACCGTCGTCGAGGCCTACATCGGCAGCAAGCTCCAGCGCGACGAGGCGCTCGCCATGCGGCTCGCGAAGATGCTCGGCGTGCGCTCCGCGCGCAAGCTCGCCGGCCGCGCGATCCCCGGCGTCGCGATCGCCTTCAACGCGATCGGCAACGAGCGCCGCACCCGGGCGCTCGCCGACAAGGCGATCCGCTTCTACGGGGGGTAGGAGGTCGTCGACGAATAGGCGGTGCGCCTGGGGTCGGTCGATGACCGAGCCAGGTGGTCGACGGTCCCGAAGCCGATAGTGGGGTTATCGGCGAGGGGCCGGCGGCCGCATGGCGATGCGTCAGCGGCCGGCACCAGGTGTGCCGACTTCGTCGACGGCCTCCTTCAGCCCGGGGAGCCGTAGACGGGGATCGCGGCGCCGTTGGACGCCGTCGACTCCGGCCCGCAGAGGAAGTGGATCACGGCCGCGACGTGCTCGGGCGGCGTCAGGCCGCCGTGCTGCTCGGGCGGCATCGACGCGCGGTTGGCCGGCGTGTCGATCATCTTCGGCAGCACGGCGTTGCAGCGCACGCCGTCGGCGGCGTGCTCGCGCGCGACCACCTCGGCGAAGACGGTCACCGCGGCCTTCGAGGCGCAGTAGCCCGCGGCGCCCGCGAACGGGTGCAGCGCGGAGCGCGAGGACACGCAGACGACCGCGCCGCCGCCGGCCGCGACCAGCGCGGGCAGCGCCGCCTGGGTGACGAGGTAGGTCGGGCGCAGGTTGAGCGAGAACTGCGCCTCGAAGTCCTCGACGGGCGTCGTGGCCACGGGCTGGCCGGCCGCGAAGCCGCCCACGAGGTTGACGACCGCGCGCAGCGGCGCGCCCGCGTCGCCCGTCGCCCGCGCGACGGCGCGGGCGACCGCGGCGGCGTCGGTCAGGTCGGCCTCCACGACCTCCGCGCCCGCCAGGTCCGCGGGCCGGGCGTCGAGCACCACGACGCGCCAGTCGTTCGCCGCGAACACGCCGACGACGGCCCTGCCGAGCCCGCCCGTGCCGCCCGTGATGATCGCCGTCCGATCCATCCGGCCCCCAATTTACGTTGTCGCCATGGTCGTGCACCAGCTCATCGACGGGCAAGAGGTCGAGGGGATCCTCCTGGTGCGCGGCTGCGAGGGGCACGGCGACGAGCTGCGGCTCACGCTGGGCGACCGCACCGGGACGGTGCACGCGACCGTGCGCGACGACCTGTCGGCGCTGTGCGAGCCGGGCGCCGCCGTGCACGTGAGCGGCCGCTTCGAGGCGGGCGCGCTGGAGGTCCGGGCGCTGCGCCCGGCCGAGGACCCGGACTGGGCCGCGCTGCTCGACGGGCCGCACCGCAGCCCCGCGCAGATGGAGGCCGACCTGCGCGACCTCGTCGCCACGATCCAGAACCCCCACCTGCGCGACCTGCTCGGCGCCGTCCTCGGCCCGGACGCCGTCACCTGGCCGCAGTTCCGCGACGCGCCGGCGGCCAAGCGCTATCACCAGGCCTACCGCCACGGGCTGCTCGAGCACTCGCTCACGGTGGCCCAGTCGGTCTCCTCGATCTCGGCGACGTTCCCGGGGATCGACCGCGACGTGGCGGTCACGGGCGCGCTGCTGCACGACATCGGCAAGCTCGAGGCCTACACGGCCGACCCGCTCGCGATCGACCTCACCGACCTGGGCAAGCTCCAGGGCGAGATCGCCCTCGGCTACTACCGCGTGCGCCGGCTGATCGAGGACCTGCCGGGCTTCCCGGCGGAGCTCGCCGCCGCGGTGCTGCACATCATCCTCAGCCACCACGGGGCGCTGGAGCACGGCTCGCCCGTCGTCCCCTGCACGCGCGAGGCGACGCTCGTGCACATGATCGACAACCTCGGCGGGCGGCTCGGCTCGTTCGACCGGCTGGAGAAGACGCTCGCGGACGGCTCGCGCTGGTCGGGCTACGACCGCGCGCTGGGCGGCGGGGCGTATTTTGCGGAGACTAGGGACGCCGCATAGGAGTGCTCCGCGGGTCGTCCGGACCGCGTTCTGATGGCGACGCCGGACATCCGTGTCCGGTCGAGACCGGGCTTCGCCCTCTTACCAGCCGGCTTCGACCGGCGCGAGCCGCTCGATGGCGTTCACGAGCGCGACGGCGCTGAACGGCTTGGTGAGGTAGGTCGCCCCGAGGGCGCGGCCGGCCTCGACGTCGGCATGGTCGACGCGGCCGGAGAGGAAGATCGCGGGCAGCTGCTCGCAGCCGTCGAGCGTGCGCATCATCGGCAGCAGCTCGAGGCCGGTCATGCCGGGCATGGTCACGTCGAGCACGACGACGTCGGGCGCGCCGCGGTCCTGCACGACGGCCAGCGCCTCGGCGGCGGAGTCGGCTGCCAGCACGCGGTGGCCCGCCTTCTGCAGGCGGACGGAGACCAGGTGGCGGAGGTTCGGATCGTCATCGACGACGAGCACTCGGGACATGTGCCGTACATCGACCGTCCACGACATCCGTCCAGGCGACTGGACGAATGTCGCAACCTCGCGGCGATCGCTCAAGCGGTCAGTCGCCGTCGCGAACGATCGAGCCGTCCAGGCGGACGGCGTCGATCATCTCGCGGATCTCGATCGCAGCGTGCAGGACGCGCTCGGCGTAGTCGCGCCGCTCGGCGTCCGTGAGCGGGCGGTCCCCGGCCATGATCTCGGCGAACCCGATCACGACCGTCAGCGGCGTGCGCAGGTCGTGGCGCAGGCGGCTGAGGCCGTCGCCCTCAACCACGGGCGCCCACGCCCGCGTCGTCGGGCGGCGAGATGAAGCCCTCGCGCAGGGCGATCGCGATCGCGTGCACGCGGGTGTGTGCCTCGAGCTTGGTCATGGCGTTGCGGATGTGCGTCTTCACCGTCTCGGCTGAGAGCACGAGCTTCTCTGCCACCCGCTCCCCGGTCAAGCCCTGAGCGAGAAGGTCCAGGATCTCGCGCTCCCGGTTCGACAGCGCGGGCAGCCGCTCGGTCGACCGGCGGGAGAGCAGCGCGGCGCGCAGGCGGGGGTCGACGTAGCTGCCGCCGTCGGCCACGAGCGCGAGCGCGTCGACGAGCTCCCGCGGCGAGCCGTCCTTGAGCGCGTAGCCGCGCGCCCCGGAGTCGAGCCCGCTGAACAGCAGCTCCTCGTCGGAGGAGCCGGTGTAGAGCACGATGCGGCGGTCGGGATCCTCGCCGAGCAGCCGCTTGGTCAGATCGATGCCGTCGTCCTCGCCGAGCCGGATGTCGACGAGCGCGACGTCGGGCGCGAGGGCCTCGACGAGCTCCTGGCCCTCGGCGGCCGTGCCGGCGGTGCCGACGACGTCGCAGCCCTCGCGGCCGAGCAGCAGCTCGAGGCCCTCCCGGAGCGCCTGGTGGTCTTCGATGAGGACGAGGCGCAAGGACACCACTGGGTGTATATCGGCAGTTGCGACCAGAACCCTAGTGCCCCGGTTGTTCCGCAAACACGGCAAATCTCCGTGCCGGAACTGCGCAGACCCGCTGCTGCGCGAGAAACCGCGGTCTAAGGTGAGCGGTCGTGGCCAAGGACACCGAGAAGCTCATCCGGCAGCTGTCGCTGATCTCCTACTTGATGGCAGAACGGCGGCCGGTGACCGCGACCGAGATCCGCCGCGACGTCGAGGGCTACTCGGACATGACGGAGGACGCGTTCGCGCGGCGCTTCTACGCCGACCGCGCCGAGCTCGACTCGCTGGGCATCCACCTGTCGGTCGACCGGCCCGCCGACGGCTTCTCCGAGCAGGAGAACTACTCGCTCGCGCCCGAGGCCTTCTTCCTCCCCGCCGTCGAGTTCACGGACGCCGAGCTGGCGGCCCTGCAGACGGCGCTGAGCCTGCTCGACGGCGAGTTCGCCTACGCCGAGCCGCTGCGGCTCGCGCTCCAGCAGCTCACCTGGGGCCGCCCGAGCCCCCTCGGCTCGCCCGCCCAGCGCGCGATCGGCCTGGGCATCACCGGCTCGGCCGGCGGGGCCGAGCTCTCCGCGCGCCTCGCGAAGGTCGACACCGCGATCTACCGGCGCAAGCGGATCGAGTTCGAGTACTTCACGATGCAGACGGGCGAGACGGCGGTGCGCAAGGTCGACCCGTACGAGCTGCTGTTCGAGGGCGGGCAGTTCTACCTCGTGGGCTGGTCGCACGAGCGCGGCGACATCCGCGTGTTCCGGCTCTCGCGCATCCGCGGCAAGGTCGCGTACGCCACGAAGGCCGAGCACGACTTCCAGCGCCCGGACGACTTCGACCCCCGGCGCTACGCGAACCGCATCCCGTGGCAGCTCGGCGAGCCCGTCGACACGGCCGAGATCTGGGTCTCCGACCGCATCGCCTGGCACGTCGACCGGAACTTCGGCCGCTACGGGGAGTGGACCGACGCCGACGACGGCGGCCGCGTGTTCCGCACCGCCTACGCGATGCCGCGCCTCGTGCTGGCCTGGGCGATCGGCTACGAGCAGCATGCGCGGGTGCTGGGCCCCCCGGCCCTGGCGGAGGAGCTGCACCGCCGCCTGGACCGCGTGGTCGAGCTGCACCGCGGCGAGCCGTTCGTGAGCGCCGAGGCGGGCCGCCGGCCGCAGCCGGCGCCGGGCGAGCGGGAGCCGGCGCAGCGCCAGCGCGAGGCCACCGGCATCCGGCCGGAGCGCTTCGCGCGCCTGGTCACGCTCGCATCGGTGCTGATCGAGGCGGGCCGCGCGGGCCGGCGGCTCGACGCCGCGCAGGTCTGCGAGCAGCTGCAGATGTCGCCGCAGGAGCTGCGCGAGGACGTCGCCGTGCTCAACGTCGTCAACTTCGGCGGCGGCGCCTACGTGCTCTACGCGGAGGTGCTGCCGAACGGCGAGATCGAGGTCGACCCGGAGCCCTACTCGGACACCTTCGACCGCCCGGCCCGCCTGCTCCCGATCGAGGGGCGCGCGCTGCTGGCGGCGATCGAGCTGCTCGGCGTCCACCTCTCCGAGCACCTGCTCACCGCGCGCGAGAAGCTCGAGCATGCGCTCGGCGACGTCGCCAAGGAGGGCCTGCTGGTCTCCAACGCGCGCACGGACGACACGATCGCCCGCGAGGTCGGCGCGGCGATCGAGCAGAGCCGGCTGATCGAGCTCGAGTACTACGCCGAGTACGAGGACGAGTTCACGACGCGCGTCGCCGAGCCGTACGCGCTCATCAACAGCCCCGAGGGCTGGTACGTGCGCGTGTTCGACCCGAGCAAGGACCAGTTGCGCAGCTTCCGCCTGGACCGCATCAAGCGCGCCGACGTGCTCGACGAGACCTACGAGCGGCGCGCGGAGCTGGACACGATCGCCGACGTCGAGGGCTGGCAGCGGACCGGGGAGATCGAGGGCTCGCGCGTCGCGCACGTGTGGATCTCGTCCGAGCACGCGCGCTGGGTGGCCGAGAAGCGGCCGGTGCTGGCCGAGCTCGACGACGGCGCGGTGATCGTCGAGTGGCTGTTCAAGGGCGAGCGCTACCTCGTCAAGGAGATCCTCAAGGAGGCCGGCGACGCCGCCGTGCTCGAGCCGGCGGACGTGCGCGAGCACGTGCTCGCCGCCGCCGAGCGCCTTGTGGCACCCTCCTCGCGGTGAGCCGGCGCGGCCAGATCGTGATGACGGACGCCGAGGTGGCGTCCTTCCTCGCCGAGGAGCGCACCGTCACCTGCGCGACGATCGCGCGCGACGGGCGGCCGCACCTGATGCCGCTGTGGTACGTGCTGCGGGGCGGCGAGCTGTGGTCGTGGACCTACGCGAAGTCGCAGAAGGTGCGCAACCTGGAGCGCGACGCGCGCTGCACGCTCCAGGTCGAGGCCGGCGCGGAGTACGGGCAGCTGCGCGGGGTGATGCTCGACTGCGACGCGATCGTGCACCGCGGGCTCGACGTCGTGGCCGCGCTCGGGGCCGAGATCGCCGCGCGCTACGGCGGCGGCGAGGCGGCGCCCGGCCTGGCGGCGGCGATGCGCGTGCAGGCGGCCAAGCGCGTGGGGCTGCAGTTCGCCGCGCGCCGCCGCGTCAGCTGGGACCACCGCAAGCTCGGGGGCACGTATTGAAGGGGATCATCCTCGCCGGCGGGTCGGGCACGCGGCTGTACCCGATCACCCAGGCGATCTCGAAGCAGATCATGCCGGTCTACGACAAGCCGATGGTCTACTACCCCCTGTCGACGCTGATGATGGCGGGGATCAGCGAGATCCTGATCATCACCACGCCGTTCGACCAGGACCAGTTCAAGCGCCTGCTCGGCGACGGCTCGCAGTTCGGCTGCCGGTTCGAGTACGCCGCGCAGGAGACCCCGCGCGGGCTCGCCGACGCGTTCATCATCGGCGCCGGCTTCATCGGGGACGACGCCGTGGCGATGATCCTCGGCGACAACATCTTCTACGGCTACGGGCTGGGCGCCCAGCTCAAGGCCCTGAACGACCCGGACGGCGGCGCGGTCTTCGCCTACCACGTCGCCGACCCGGAGCGCTACGGCGTGGTCGAGTTCGACGCCGACCGCAACGCCGTCTCGATCGAGGAGAAGCCGGAGCGGCCCAAGTCCAACTACGCCGTCGTCGGGCTCTACTTCTACGACAACGACGTGGTCGACATCGCCGCGAACGTGCAGCCGAGCGCGCGCGGCGAGATCGAGATCACCGACGTCAACCGCGAGTACCTGCAGCGCGGGAAGCTGCGCGTCGGCGTGCTCGACCGCGGCACGGCGTGGCTGGACACGGGCACGTTCGACTCGCTCATGCAGGCGGCCGAGTTCGTGCGGGTGATCGAGGAGCGCCAGGGGCTGCGGATCGGCTCGCCGGAGGAGGTGGCCTGGCGCGAGGGCTTCATCTCCGACGCCGAGCTGCGCGCGCTGGCCGAGCCGCTGGAGAAGAGCGGCTACGGCACCTACCTGATGACGCTCCTCGACGGCGACACTCAGCGATAGGCCCGCTCGTCGTCACCGACCTGGACGGGACGCTGTGGGGGCGCGACTGCGTCGCGTCGCCCGCGACGCGGGCGGCGATCGCCGAGCTCGAGGCCGACGGCGTGCCGGTGCTGGCGGCGACCGCGCGGCGCGTGCGCGGGGCGCGGCTGCTGCTCGACGGCAACGCGCTGCCGCTGCCGGTCGTCGGGCTGAACGGCGCGATCGGCCGGCACGCGGACGGCAGCGTGTTCCACGCCGTGCCGTTCCCGCCCCGCGCGGCCGCCGCCGCGCTCGCCGCGTTCGAGTCGGCGGGCCTCCCGCCGTGCGTGTACGTGGCCGAGCCGGACGTCGACGTCGTCCTGCCGCCGGCGCCGGCGTCCCACCCGGGGCACCTCGAGTCCCTCGCCGGCGTGACGCGCCCGGCCGACCTGGCGGCGACGGTCGCGAGCGAGCCGGTCTACGCCTTCTCCGTCCTCGGCCGGCCCGAGCGCGACCTGGCGCCGGTGGCGGTGGCGCTCGACGCCGCGGGCTTCGGCTTCGACTGCGCGCCCGAGCCGATCTGGCCGGGCTGGGGGATCACGGCGATGGCGCCGGGCGTCTCGAAGTGGGCGGGCGTGCTGGCGTTCTGCGCGGAGGCGGGCTGCTCGCCCGACGACGTGCTCGCGGTCGGCGACAACACGAACGACGTGCCGATGCTGGAGGCCGCCGCCTGGCCGCTGACCGTGGCCGGCTCCAGCGCCGCCCGGCTGCTCCCCGAGATCCCGACGATCGAGCCGCCCGCGCGCGACGGCTGGGCGGAGATCCCCGCGCTGCTCAGGCGGCGCGCGGCTGCCGCGTGAGGTCGGGCAGGTACGCCGGCAGCCCGGACGCGATCCGGTGCGCCTCGCCGAGCGCCTCTGGCCCGTGCGTGGTGGTCACGGCCCACACGGTCATGCCCGCCGCGCGGCCCGCGGCGATCCCGGCGGGCGCGTCCTCGAGCACGAGGCAGTCGCCGGGGTCGACCCCGAGCCGCTCCGCGGCCAGCAGGTAGGGCGCGGGCGCGGGCTTCCCGCGGGCGGTCTGGTCCGCGGTCACGAGCACCTCCGGCACGGGCAGCCCGGCGGCGCCGAGCCGGGCGTGGGCCAGCGTCCACTCGCACGAGGTGGCGATGGCGACGACCGGCAGCGCGAGCACCGCGGCGGCGCCGGGGTAGGCGACGACGCCCTCCGTGTCGGCGGTCTCGGCCGCGAGCACCCACGCCGCCTCGGCGGCGACGCGATCCGGCGCGACGTGCTCGGCGATGACGGCGTCGCTCGGCCGGCCGTGGTTGGCGGCCTGGATCGCGGCGCCGTCGATCCCGAGCCGCTCGCCCCACCGCGCCCACACGCGGGTGATGGCCGCGGTCGAGTCGGCGAGCACGCCGTCGAAGTCCGAGATGACGGCCGCGAAGCTCACGGCACCGCCACCGGCTCGTGCGGGACCGGCTCCGCCCGGCCGTCGCCCGGGTCGGGCACGCTGCGCCCGGTGGCGCGCCGCGCCAGCGCGAACACGGCGACGGCGCCGAGGATCAGGGTGGCCAGCGCCCAGGGGAGCGACGTGGCGTCGGCCAGGAAGCCGATCACCGGCGGGCCGGCGAGGAAGCCGAGCGACCCCATCGAGGAGACGGCGGCGATGCCCGGCCCGGGCGGCGTGTCGGGTTGGCGGCCGGCGGCGCTGAACATGAGCGGGACGCCGTTGGCGACGCCCAGGCCGACGAGGAAGAGCCCGGCGAGCGCGGCGGCGGGCGCGCCGATCAGCAGCATGGCGGCGAGCGGGATGCCGGTGAGCAGCGCGCCCCAGCGCAGCAGGGCCACGGCGCCGATGCGGTGGTTGATCCAGTCGCCGACCACGCGCCCGAGCGTCATCCCGCCGGTGAAGAAGGAGTAGGAGAGGGCGGCGAGCGCGGCGCTCGCGCCGAGGTCCTGGCGCAGGTAGAGCCCGCCCCAGTCGGCCATCGCGCCCTCCGTGACCATGACGAGCAGGCACAGCACGGCGAGCAGCACGACGCCGCGCGAGGGCAGCGTGAAGCCCGGCGAGTCGTCGCCCTCGGCCGCGGACCCGTGGCCGATGCGCGTGGTGCACGCGTACAGCAGCCCGAGCAGCAGCGCCGAGGCGATCGCCACGCCGATCCGCGGGTCGACGTCGAGCGCGCGCAGCAGCGCGGCGAGCCCGGCGCCGGCCATGCCGCCGAACGCCCAGCCGGCGTGCAGTGAGGACATGATCGGCTTGCCGAGCGCCTTCTCCACCGCGACGCCGTGGCTGTTCATGCTCACGTCCTGCGTGGCCGAGGCGCCGCCGAGCGCGAGCAGGCCCACGGCGACGAGCAGCGGGTGCGGGGCGAGCACGGGCAGCAGGATCGCGAGCGAGACGCCGATGCCGCCGATCCAGACGATCCGCTCCGAGCCGTGCCGCACGATCGCCTGGCCGGCGACCGGGAAGGCGACGATCACCGCGATCGCCATGGCGACGATGATCAGGCCCATCGCGCTCTTGGAGAGGTCGAAGCGCTCCTGGATCCACGGGATCTGCGCGACCCAGGTGCCGATCGCGGCGCCGTTGACGACGAAGACGCCGGTGGTGGCCCAGCGCGGCGTCACGCGCGCGTCACCGTCACGCCAAGGGCGCGGTAGGGGTCGAGCAGCTCGTCGGGCGCGGCGGCCTCGGCCACGACGTGCGTCACCTCGGCCACGGGCGCGACGAGGTAGGGGCTGCCGGCGCGCAGCTTGTCGGCCGTGGCGAGCGCGATCACGTCCGCCGAGGCGGCCACCATGGCCCGCTTCACGTAGGCCTCCTCGAGGTCGTCGGTGGAGAGCCCGGACTCGGGATGCAGCGCGCACACGCCCAGCACCACGGCATCGGCGCGCACGGAGCGGATGAAGTCGACGGTGCTGGGGCCGACGGTGACCTGGGAGTGCTTGTCGAGCCGCCCGCCGATCATCACCACCTCGGCGGTGGGATGATCTGCGAGCGCGGCGGCGATCGGCGGGGAGTTGGTGAGCACGGTGCGGTGGGGCTCGGCGGGGATCCGGCGGGCGAGCTCGAGGTTCGTGGTCGAGCCGTCGAGCAGCACGACGCGCGCCTGGCCGAGCACCGCGGCCCCGGCCTCGGCGAGCGCGGCCTTGGCGCCCGGGCGGGTCTCGATGCGGTGCGCGAAGGAGCCCGGCTGCGGCGCCGGCGGGAGCGCGCCGCCGTGGACGCGCTGCACGAGGCCCTGCGCCGCCAGCTCGCGCAGGTCGCGCCGGATCGTGTCCTCCGACACCCCGAGCTCGTCGGCGAGGCGCGCGGCGACGACCTTGCCGTCGTGCTGGAGCGCGGCCAGGATCGCCTGCCGGCGCTCGGCGGAGAGAAGGGCGTTGGCTGCACGTTCGTGCACGGTCGTGCATGCTACTGCATGATTCTCCGCGGATCGGCTCCGGACATGGATCTGTAGCCTCGTGACAATGGAGGCCGCGACCCGCTCCTACGAGGCGGTGCCCCCGGAGGCGGCGGATGTCCTGCGCCCGGTGCTTCCGGCGCTCGCCGACGAGACGATCGCCGCGATCGCCCGCGAGGTGCCGGGTTATGCCCGGGCGATGGAGGGCGAGTTCGGGCAGGTGGTGCGCAGCGGCGTCGAGGTCGCGTTCAACCGCTTCGTCGACCTGCTCGCCGACCCGGCGCCCGGCACGTCCGGATCGGCCCGCGTGTACGTCGACCTCGGGCGCGGCGAGTTCCGCGCCGGCCGCAGCCTCGAGGCGCTGCTCGCCGCCTACCGCGTGGGCGCGCGGCTGGCCTGGCGGCGGTTCGTCGACGCCGGCGTGGCCGGCGGCCTCGCGCCGGCCGCGATCTACTCGCTCGGCGAGGCGATCTTCGCCTACATCGACGAGCTCTCGGCCGAGTCCGCCGAGGGCTTCGCGGAGGAGCAGTCCGTCGCCGCGGGCGAGAGCGAGCGCCGCCGGCGCCGGCTCGTGCGGCTGCTGGCGCAGGACCCGCCCGCCGGTCAGGAGGCGGTCCGCACCGCCGCCGTGGCCGCGACGTGGGCGCTCCCGCGCGGCGGCGTCGCCGCGCTCGTGGCCGGGACCGCCGCCGACGGGCAGCCCGGCGAGGCGCACCTGGACTCGCTCGCCGCGCGGCTCGCGCGGCAGCTCGGCGAAGGGGCGATCGGCGCCGAGGCCGCGGGCGCGGCGATCGTCTTCGTCCCCGACCCGGACGCGCCGGGGCGCCGCCGGCGGCTCGACGCGGCGGTCCGCGACCGCGCCGCCGCGCTCGGCACGACGGTGGCGTGGCCCGAGGCGCTGGCCTCGGTGCGGCGCGCCGTCGCCACCTACCGGCTCGCCGCCGCCGGGCGGCTGGGCGCGGACGCCGCCGAGGGCCTCGTCGTCGCCGACGAGCACCTGGCCGACCTGCTGCTCGCCGCGGACGGCGCGGTCGCCGCCGACCTCGCAGCGTCCCGGCTCGCGCCGCTCGACGCGCTCGCCGACGGCCCGCGGGCGCGGCTGCGCGAGACACTCGCAGCGTGGCTCGACCGCCCCGGCCAGGTCCAGGCGGTGGCCGCCGCGCTCGAGGTCCACCCCCAGACCGTCCGCTACCGGGTGCGCCAGCTGCGCGACCTGTTCGGCGACCGGCTGGAGGACCCCGACGCGCGTTTCGAGCTCTCCCTCGCGTTAAGGATCCGATGACGCGAACCCGCGCTGCTACCACTTATCGCCGATGCGCCTGCTCCTGACCGGCGCCGCGGGCATGCTCGGGCGCGACCTCGCCGCAGCCGCCGAGCGCGCCGGCCACGAGGTCGACCCCCTCGCCCGCGGCGACCTCGACATCCGCGACGCGGACGCCGTGCACGCCGCGATCGCCGCCGCCGCGCCCGACGCCGTGGTCAACTGCGCCGCCTGGACCGACGTCGACGGCGCGGAGGCCGACGAGGCCGCCGCCACCCGGCTCAACGGCGCCGCCGCGGGCCACGTCGCGGCCGCCGCGGCCGCGGCCGGCGCCTTCACCGTCCAGGTCTCGACCGACTACGTGTTCGACGGGACCGGGACCGAGCCGTACACGGAGTCGGCGGCGACCGCCCCGGTCGGCGCCTACGGGCGGTCCAAGCTCGCGGGCGAGCTCGCCGTCGCCGCGGCCGCGCCCGAGGCGCACGCGATCGTCCGCACCGCCTGGCTGTTCGGCCGCCACGGCGGCAACTTCGTCGCCACGATGCTGCGCCTCGCCTCCGAGCGCGACGCCCTGACGGTCGTCGACGACCAGGTCGGCTGCCCCACGTTCACCGGCCACCTCGCCGAGGCCCTCGTGACGGTCGCCGAGGGGCGGCTCGGCGGCGTGCGCCACGTCGCGGGCGCGGGCGCGTGCTCCTGGTACGACCTCGCCGCGGCCACGTTCGCCGCCACCGGCCGGCAGGTCGCGCTCACGCGCGGCCGCACCGCCGACCTCGGCCGCCCCGCGCCGCGCCCCGCCTTCTCCGTCCTGCGCAGCGAGCGCCCGGACACCCCCGTGCTGCCGCCGTGGCAGGACGGCCTCACCGCCTACCTCGAACTGGGAGTCACCGCATGAAGCTGCTCGTCTGCGGAGGTGCCGGCTTCATCGGCTCCAACTTCGCCCGCCAGCGCGTCACCGAGCACGGGGACGCCGTCACCGTGCTCGACAAGCTCACCTACGCCGGCCGCGAGGAGAACCTCGCCGACCTGCGCGGCCACGACGGCTTCGCCTTCGTGCATGCGGGCATCGAGGACGCCGACGCCGTCGCCGCCGCGATGGAGGACGTGGACGCGGTCGTGAACTTCGCCGCCGAGACGCACGTCGACCGCTCGATCGCCGAGCCCGACGCGTTCATCACCACGCACGCCCTCGGCACGTTCGTGCTGCTGGAGGCGGCCCGCGCGCGCGGTGTGCGCTACGTCCAGGTCTCCACCGACGAGGTCTACGGTTCGATCGAGTCGGGCTCGTTCACCGAGGAGTCGCCGCTGCAGCCGTCCTCGCCCTACTCGGCCACGAAGGCGGGCGCCGACCTGCTCGTCGCCTCCTACCACCACACCTACGGGCTCGAGGCGCTGATCTGCCGCGGCTCGAACAACTACGGGCCCTACCAGTACCCCGAGAAGCTCATCCCGCTGATGGTGCTCAACGCGCTGCACGGCGACCCCCTGCCGGTCTACGGCGACGGCCAGCAGGTCCGCAACTGGATCTTCGTGGAGGACTTCGCGCGCGGCATCGGCCACGTGCTGGCCCACGGCGTCCCCGGGGAGACCTACAACGTCGGCGGGCCCGACGAGGCCGTCAACCTCGACGTCGTCCAGCGCATCATCGCGCTCACGGGCGCCTCGGAGGACCTGATCGAGTACGTCCCCGACCGGCCCGGCCACGACCGCCGCTACTCGCTCGGCTCCGAGAAGGCCCGCGCGCTCGGCTGGGAGCCGCAGGTGCGCTTCGCGGACGGCCTGGAGCGGACGGTCGCGTGGTACCGCGACAACCCGGCGTGGTGGGAGACCATCCGCAGCGGGGACTACCGCGCCTACTACGAGCGGCAGTACGGCAAGGCGTTGGGCATGTAACGTCGCCGAAGGCGAGCGCGAGGAACGAGCGGCTCGCCTGGCAGGCGAAACCTATGATCCAAGGTCCGTCGCCCGCCAGGTCTTGCCTTCACGGGTGAACGTGAAGTCGCGCACCTGATCCTTGCCGTCGGACTTGCCGGTGACCTTCGCGGTCGCCTGGTCGCCGTCGATCGTGACGTCGTCGACCTCGAGGTCGAAGTCGTCGGCGTCCTTGATCGCCTTGTCGAGCTCCTGCTCGCAGGTCGACCCGGCGGCCTGGATCTGCTCGCGCAGCGCCGAGGCGAGCACCTCGTCGCAGATCACCTTGGCGTCGCCGGTCTCGCCGGCGCTCTGGAGCTTCTCGACCTGCTCGGCGACCGCCTTCTCCTCCCCCTCGAAGTCGCCCGCGGAGGAGGCCGCGCCGGCGCAGCCGGAGACGAGGAGGGCGAGGACGAGCAGGAGGCCGGCGAACGGACGGGGCATACCTGCGCCCGTAGGGTAGTGCCCCGGCTACCATCGCGACTCCATGCGGGACCGGGAGCACGACACGGCGCCGCGCGGGCGCCACGCGCCACCGCTCGAGGTGCGCCAGGACCGCCAGCGCCGGCGCCTGTACCGGGCCGCCGGGCACGTGTTCGCGAGCGTCGGCTACGGGGAGGCCACCGCCGAGGCGATCGCGCGCGAGGCCGGCATGTCGAAGGCCACGTTCTACGAGCACTTCGACAACAAGGAGGACTGCATCGTCGCGCTGCACGACGACGCCACCGCGGCGGTCCTGGAGGCGATGCGGCGGACGGGCGAGGAGTACGCGGGGACCGACGCCGCGGGGCGCGTGCGCGCGGTCATCCACACGTTCCTCGAGGTGCTCGCGGCCTTCCCCGACGAGGCGCAGACGCTGCTCGTGGAGATCATCGGAGCGGGGCCGCGCGCGATGGAGCGGCGCGACGCGGTGTTCGCCGAGTACGCCTCCTACATCGACGCGGTCAACCGCGAGGACGCCGAGCGCGGCGCCGCGGTCCGGCTCGCCTCGCGGCACGACGCGTTCGCGATCGTCGGCGCGGTGATCGAGCTGGCCTCGCGCCAGATCCGCACCCGCGAGCCCGAGGACCTCCGCGACCTGGAGCCGGTCGTCGAACGCCTCGTGCTCGGCCTCATGCACACCGCCGACGGTACGCCGGCGTGAGCGCCGCCGGGCTCGCCGCCCTCGAGGCGGCGGTCCACGACTGCCGCCGCTGCCCGCGGCTCGTGGCCTGGCGCGAGCAGGTGGCGCGCGAGAAGCGCGCGGCCTTCCGGGACCAGGAGTACTGGGGCCGGCCGATCGGCGGCTTCGGCGACCCGGAGGCGCGGGTGCTGCTGCTCGGCCTCGCGCCCGCCGCCCACGGCGCCAACCGCACCGGCCGCGTGTTCACGGGCGACCGCTCGGGCGACTTCCTGTTCGCAGCGCTGCACCGCACCGGGTTCGCCAACCAGCCGGTCGCGACCCACCGCGGCGACGGGCTCGCGCTGCGCGACTGCTGGATCACCGCCGCCGTGCGCTGCGCGCCGCCGGCGAACAAGCCGACGCCGGCCGAGCGCGACACGTGCGCCGCGTGGCTGCGGGCGGAGCTCGCCGAGCTGGCGCGCCCGCGCGTCGTCGTCTGCCTCGGGGCGTTCGCGTGGGACGCCGCGTTCCGCCAGCTCGCGCCGGCGCTGCGCCCGCGCCCCCGCTTCGGCCACGGCGCGGAGGCGCCGCTGGGCGACCTCACCCTGCTCGGCTGCTTCCACCCGAGCCAGCAGAACACGTTCACGGGCAAGCTGACGCCCCCCATGCTCGACGCCGTGCTCGAGCGCGCCCGCGCGCTGGCGGGTCAGGCGCGCAGCGCGCCGAGCGCGAGCGCCGCGTAGCGGCGCCACTCGGCGGGCGCGGCGACCTCGTCGGCCTCGAGCACGCGCGCGATGCCGAGCCAGAGCACGCGCAGGTCCGCCGGGGTGGCGTCGGGGCGCATCGCGCCCTGCTCCTTCGCGCGGTCCATCAGGGCCTCGATCGCGGCCCACATGCGCGTGCGCGCCTCGGCGAGCAGCTCGGGCGCGACGCCCGCCTTGAGCGCGCCGGACAGCGTGCGGTCGCCGCACTGGCGCACCGCGGCGTCCCCCATCAGGTCCTCCAGCGCCGCCCACGCGTCCGGCTCGCCGAGCTTGGCCCGCGCGCGGCGCTCGAACCCGGCGAGGTGGTCGGCGACCACGGCCGCGACGAGGTGCTCCTTCGTCGGGAACGAGCGGTAGACCGTCGCCTTCCCGACGCCGGCGCGCTCTGCGACGTCCGGGACGCTCGCCTCGATGCCGCGCTCGGCGAACACCTCGGCGGCCGCGGCGACGACGCGTGCGCGGTTGCGGACCGCGTCGGCGCGCTTCGGTGTGCTCGGCGCCGTCATCAGCGCTCCGCCAGCGCGCGCTCGCGGCGCGGGGTGCGCGCCCGGATCGCATGGTGCTCGCCGCGCGGGATCACGACCGCGATGCAGGCCGAGACCGCGGCCACGCCGGCGCTCACGAGGAACGCGGCGGTGAAGCCGTCGTTCGTCGGGACCGCGCTGCCCGCGACGGCGCTGCCGGCCAGGATCGCCGCGCTCACCTGCGAGCCGATCGACGCGCCGACGGAGCGGGTCAGCGTGTTGATCCCGGTCGCCTCGCCGGTCTGGGCCTGCGGGACCGCCTCCACGATCAGGTTCGCCATCGCCGCGAAGGCGAGGCCGATGCCCGCGGACATCACGAACGACCACAGGACGACCGTGAGCTGCGTGCCGTGGTTCAGGCCGAGCCCGAACAGGCCCGCGCTGGTCACGGCCGCGCCGATGGCGAGCGGGAGCCTGGAGCCGAAGCGCGTGCCGAGCGCGCCCGAGATCGGCCCGGTGAAGAGCATCACGAGCGCGCCCGGCAGCATCAGCAGGCCGGCGCCGGTGGCATCGAGGCCGAAGCCGAAGCCGGTCGACTCCGGCAGCTCGGCGAGCTGCGGGATGAGCAGGAACGAGCCGAACATCCCGAAGCCGACGAACAGCGTCGCGACGTTGGTGAGCAGGACCGGCGGCTTCATCAGCGTCGGGATGTCGGCCAGCGGCTGGTCGGTGCGCCGCTCGACCACGACCCAGAGCGCGAGCACGGCGAGGCCGGCAGCGATCAGCAGGAGCGTGCGCGAGCTGCCCCAGCCCCAGTCGTTCGCGCGCGAGATGGCGATCAGCGGCAGGACGAGCCCGACCGCGAGCAGCGCGGCGCCCCGCAGGTCGATCCGTCCGGGCGTGCGCTCGGGCGACTCGGGCACCCACAGCTGGGTCGCGATCGCGGCCAGCCCGGCGCTGATCGTGCCGAGCCAGAAGATCCAGTGGTAGGAGAGGTGGTCGGCGATCAGGCCGCCGCCGATCAGGCCCGCGCCACCGCCGATGCCGAAGATGGCCGAGATCAGGCCGATGCTCCCGGCGACCTTCTCGCGCGGGAACTCGTCGCGGATGATGCCGAAGCAGAGCGGGAAGATGCCGCCGCCGAAGCCCTGCAGCACGCGGCCGAGCACGACGACCTCGAGCGAGCTGCCGAGCGCGGCGACCGTCGAGCCCGCGCCGAAGGCGAGCAGCGAGAGCACGAGCAGCCGGCGCTTGCCGAACATGTCGCCGAGCCGGCCGGCGACCGGCGTCGCGACCGCGGCGGCGAGCAGGTACCCGGTCAGGACCCAGGCGATCCCGGAGGCGTCCGTGCCGAGCTGGTGCGTGAGCTCGCCGAGGGCCGGGATCAGCATCGTCTGCGCCAGCGAGAACGCGAGGGCGGACGCGCCGAGGATGAGCAGGCTCCGCATCGGATGCGGGCGCCCGTCGAGCTGTGGGGACATGAAGACCTTGGGGAGAACCGGACTGGGGAGTCCGCATCGTAGCGCGATCCGGACCGTACAGTCCACATCGGGTTCGACTCCGAGTCAGCGAAACTGGGACAGGGGGTTTCGCCTGCCAGGCGAATTGCTCGTTCCTCGCATTCGCCTTCGGCGACGTTACGTATGACAGGCCCTGCCCGCTACGCAGCGATCCTGCGCCAGCCCCACGTCACGCCGCTCCTGCTGGCGTCGATGCTCGCGCGGCTGCCGTACGGCGTCTACGCGCTCGCGGTGATCCTGTACCTGTCCGAGGCGCGCGACTCCTACGCGATCGCCGGCCTCGTCGACGGCGCGTTCGCGATCGGCGCCGCCGTCGGCGTGCCCGGCCAGGGACGGCTGATCGACCGCTTCGGCCAGCGCCGCGTGCTCGTGCCGGCCGCGCTGCTCGACGCCACCGCGACCGGCGGGCTCATCGTGCTGACCGAGAGCGGGGCCCCGACCGGCGCGCTCGTGGTCTGCGGGCTCCTCGGCGGCATCGCGATCCCGTCCGTGGGCGGCGCGCTGCGCGCGCTGTGGTCGTCGCTGCTGGGCGGCCGGGCGGACCTCACCGGCGCCGCGTTCGCACTCGACTCGGTCGCGCTCGAGGTCCTCTTCACCTCCGGCCCGCTGCTCGCGGCGCTCGTCGTGGCCGTGGCCTCGCCGATCGCCGCGCTCGGCCTCAGCGCCGTCTGCACCGTGGCCGGGACGCTGCTGTTCGTCGCCCAGGCCCCGTCGCGCGGCTGGCGCCCTGACCGCGGGGCCGCGCGGGCCGGCGGCGCGCTCGGCGCGCTGCGCTCGAGCGGGGTGCGCACGCTCGCCTTCGCCGCCATCCCCGTCGGCTTCGGCTTCGGCACCGTCGAGATCAGCCTGCCGGCGTTCGCCGAGGAGCACGGGAAGACGGAGCTCGCCGGCGTCCTGCTCGCCACTTGGTCCGTCGGCAGCGTCGCCGGCGGGCTCATCTACGGCGCACGCTCGTGGCCCGGCTCGCTCGGGGCGATCTACCTCGTGCTCTCCGTCCTGCTCCCGCTCGGCTTCCTCCCCGCGCTGCTCGCCGGCTCGATCACCACGATGGCCGTGCTCGTGATCACCGCAGGGATCTTCATCGCGCCGCAGGCGGCCGCCGCGAACGAGCTGATCGCGCGGGTCGCGCCCCGCGGCATGGTCACCGAGGCGTACTCGTGGCCGGTCACCGCCACCCTCATCGGCTTCGCGCCCGGCACGGCGATCGGCGGCGCGCTCGTCGAGGGATCCGGCTGGGAGGCCTGCTTCCTCGCCGCAGCGGCCTTCGCCGCGCTCGGCGCCGTCGTCGTCTGGTGGTATCGCGGCACGCTGGCGGGCGACGCGTGACTTTGCATCACAAAGTCATTTGCGATACGGTGGCTTTGCGATGCAAAGTCCGTCCGAGGCCCAGGACACGCTGCGCGAGATCGACCGGGTGCGGCACGACACCCGCCGCGTGCTCCACCCCACCTGGTACGAGAACCTCGTCGTCGGCACGTTCTTCCTCGGCGCCACCGCCGTCGCGGCAGCCGGCGGGGACTCCTCGCTGGCGGCCGTCTACTGGACGGCCGGCGTCCCGCTCGGCCTCGCGCTGATCGTCCGTCGCGCCGTGCAGCGCGAGCGCGCGCTCGGCGCGGAGGCGCCGATGGCCGACGCCGGCGCCTGGATCGCCGTCGCGCTGATCGCCGGCGTGATCGCGGTCAACCTGCTCACCGGGGACAGCGTCCTGTGGGCCTACCCGGTCGCCCTCGGCTGGCTCGGGTTAGGGACCGTGTACCGCGATCCCCCGATGCGCGCGGCCGGGGTCGCGCTCGCCGCCGTCGCGACGGCGATGCTCGCGCTCGACCCGGCCCATGCGAGCCTGTGGACGCAGCTCGCGCTCGCGCTGCTGCTGCTCGCGGCGGGGCTCGCGAGCCGCGCCCGGGAGCGTGCGTGACGCATCCGGCGCTGCGGCTGGACGACACCGTCCACCAGCGCGTCCGGCTCGGCATCCTCGCGGTGCTCTCCGAGGCCCGGCGCGCGGACTTCGGCTACCTGCGCGACGCGCTCGAGCTCACAGATGGCAATCTGTCGAGGCACATCGCGGTGCTCGAGTCGGCAGGGCTCGTGCGCGTGGACAAGGGGTTCGAGGGCAAGCGCCCGCGGACCTGGGTCGAGGCGACCCGGGCGGGACGCGCCGCGCTGGCGGCGGAGACGAAGGCACTGCGCGAGCTGATCGCGCGGATCGAAGGAGGCGTATGAGCGCGATCGAGATCCAGGGCGTGAGCAAGTCGTTCGGGTCGGTGCAGGCCGTCCGCGACCTGTCGTTCACGGTGGACGCCGGGCGCGTGACCGGCTTCCTCGGGCCCAACGGCGCCGGTAAGAGCACCACGCTGCGGATGCTGCTCGGGCTGATCCACACCGACGGCGGAGCGGCCACGTTCGCCGGGAAGCACTACGGCGAGCTCGACCATCCCAGCGCCCAGGTCGGCGCCGTGCTCGAGCACGCGAGCTTCCACCCGGGCCGCAGCGGGCGCAACCACCTGCGCGTGCTCGCCGCCGCGGGCCGGCATCCCGACGGGCGCGTGGACGAGGTGCTCGACCAGGTCGAGCTGACCGGCGCGGCCGACCGGCGCGTGAAGGGCTACTCGATGGGCATGCGCCAGCGCCTGGCGATCGCCGCCGCGCTGCTCGGCGACCCCGAGGTGCTGATCCTGGACGAGCCGACGAACGGCCTGGACCCGCCGGGGATCCGCTGGGTCCGCGGGCTGCTGCGCGAGCAGGCGGCGCGCGGGCGCGCCGTGCTCGTGTCGAGCCACCTGCTGTCGGAGGTCGCCCAGAGCGTCGACGACGTGGTGGTGATCGCGCACGGGGTGCTGCGCGGCAGCGGCCCGCTCGACCAGGTGCTCGGCAGCGAGGACGGCGCGCTCACCCGCGTGCGCGCCCGGGACGCCGAGCGGCTCGGCAAGCTGCTGCGCGCGCAGGACGTCCCCGTGGAGCCCGACGGGCCGGGCGGCCTGCTGGTGCGCGCCGCCGGCGAGATCGTCGGCGTCGCGGCAGCCGAGCATCGGATCGTGCTGAGCGAGCTGACGCCGGTCGCGCGCTCGCTCGAGGAGGCGTTCTTCGCGCTGACCGGGGAGGCGGCGGAATGACGGCCCTGCTCCGCGCCGAGCTGCTCAAGCTCCGCACCACCCGCACGTTCATCGCGCTCACCGCGTTCGCGGTGGGGACGTCGCTGCTCATCGTGACGCTCGTGACGCTCCTCGAGGAGCCGACGCAGGAGTCGGTCCTCACCGACGTGTTCACCGCCGACACGAGCGGGCTGTTCATCCTCATCCTCGCCGTGATCGGGATCACCGGCGAGTGGCGCCATCACACCATCACGAGCTCGCTGCTCGCCGCGCCGGACCGGATCCGGTTCCTCGCCGCCAAGACGATCGCGTTCGCCGCCGCCGGCCTCGTGCTCTCGCTCGCCATCTCGCTGGCGATCGGCATCGTGGGCCTCGTCATCCTCGGCGCCCGCGACCTCCCGACCCCGTCGACCGGCGACCTGATCACCCAGTTCGCGCGCAACGGGATGGTGGCGGCGCTGCTCGCCGCGTTCGGCGTGGGGCTCGGCGCGCTCGTCCGCAACCAGGTCGTGGCGATCGTGGGCGTGCTCGTGCTCTCGTTCATCGTCGAGCCCGCTCTCATCGGGCTCGTCGAGGACGTGGGCCGCTTCGGGCCGTTCGTCGCGCTGCCGACGGCCGCGGCGAGCATCCCGGCCCAGAACACCGGCTTCGAGGACGCCGACCTGCCGGGGGCGACGCTCGCCGTGCTGCTCATGCTCGCGTGGATCGGCGCCGCCTTCGCGGCCGGCGCGGCCCTCCTGCGCAAGCGCGACCTAGAGTGAGCCGTACCGTCGACGCCCCCCGTATGTCCTAGTGTCGATGGCGATGTCGCATCCTGCACTGGACGCCTTCACGCCGCAGGTGCGCGACTGGTTCGGACGCGCCTTCGCCGAGCCGACGGCCGCCCAGGCGCAGGCCTGGCCCGCCATCGCCACCGGCGAGCACACGCTGATCTCGGCGCCCACCGGCTCGGGCAAGACGCTCGCCGCGTTCCTGTGGGCGCTCGACCGGCTCGTGGCCGAGCCCAGCACCGAGCGCACGCGGCTCGTCTACGTCTCCCCGCTCAAGGCGCTCTCCTACGACGTGGAGAAGAACCTGCGCGCGCCGCTGCGCGGGATCGGCGCCGACGTCCGCGTGGGCATCCGGACGGGCGACACGCCGCAGAAGGACCGGCGCGACATGGTCCGCCATCCGCCGGACATCCTCATCACGACGCCCGAGTCGCTCTACCTGATGCTCACGAGCCAGGCGCGCGAGATCTTCACGGGCGCCGAGCAGGTGATCGTGGACGAGATCCACGCGGTCGCGCAGACCAAGCGCGGCGCGCACCTGGCGATCACGCTCGAGCGGCTCGCCGAGCAGGCGGAGGGCGAGCTGCAGCGGATCGGCCTGAGCGCCACCCAGAACCCGCTCGAGGAGGTCGGGCGCTTCCTCGTCGGCCCGAAGCGGACGTGCACGATCGTCGACACCGGCACGCGCAAGCCGCTCGACCTGAAGATCCACGTCCCCGTGGAGTCCATGGTCGAGCCCGAGCAGTCCGACGTCGAGCTCGACCCGTTCGCCGGCGGCGAGGCGACGCGCAAGTCGATCTGGCCGGCGATCTACCCCGAGCTCCTCAAGGAGGTCCGGGCGCACCGCTCGACGATCGTCTTCGTCAACAACCGGCGCGCGGCGGAACGGCTGGCGCTGCGGTTGAACGAGCTGGCACAAGAGCCCATCGCCCGGGCGCACCACGGCTCGCTCGCCCGCGAGGAGCGGCTGATCGTCGAGGAGCAGCTCAAGGCCGGCGAGCTGCCGTGCCTGGTCGCCACCTCGTCGCTCGAGCTCGGCATCGACATGGGCGCAGTCGACCTCGTGCTGCAGGTCGAGTCGCCCAAGTCGGTCACGGCCGGCCTGCAGCGCATCGGCCGCTCGGGCCACGGCGTCGGCGACACGGCCAAGGGCCGCATCTTCCCCAAGTTCCGCGCCGACCTGCTCGAGTGCACGGTGGTCGCCAAGCGCATGCGCGAGGGGCTGATCGAGACGACCGTCGTGCCGCGCAACCCGCTCGACGTGCTCGCCCAGCAGATCGTCGCGATCGCCGCCTCGAGCGACGACCCGGTGCCGGTCGACCTGATCGCCGCGATGCTCGCGCGCACGCACTCCTTCGCGGAGCTGTCGCGCGCGCAGCTCGAGAACGTGCTCGACATGCTCGACGGGCGCTACCCGTCGGAGGAGTTCGGCGAGCTGCGCCCGCGCATCGTCTGGGATCGCGTGGCCGGCACGATCCGCGCCCGCAAGGGCAGCCGCGCGCTCGCGATCACGAACGCGGGCACGATCCCCGACCGCGGCCTGTTCTCGGTCAACCTGCCCGACGGCCGCCGCGTCGGCGAGCTCGACGAGGAGATGGTCTACGAGGCGCGCCCGGGCCAGGTGTTCCTGCTCGGCGCCTCGAGCTGGCGGATCGAGGAGATCACGCGCGACCGCGTCGTCGTCACCCCCGCGCCGGGCGTGCCGGGCGCGGTGCCGTTCTGGAAGGGCGACGCCGTCGGCCGCCCGAAGGAGCTGGGCGAGGCGATCGGGGCGTTCAGCCGCTGGGCGGTGGAGCAGGACGCGGCCACGCTCACGGCGGACTACGACCTCGACCCGCTCGCGGCGCAGAACCTCGTCGCGTTCCTGCGCGAGCAGCAGGACGCGACGCGCGTGGTGCCGAGCGACCGGGCGATCGTCGTCGAGCGCTTCCGCGACGAGATCGGCGACTGGCGCCTGTGCGTGCTCTCGCCCTACGGCGGCCGCGTCCACGCCGCCTGGGGCCTCGCCCTGTCCGCGCGGATCCGCGACGAGTACGGGCTCGAGTCCGACGCGATCTGGTCCGACGACGGGATCATCGTCCACCTGCCCGACGCGGACGAGCCGCCCGGCGCCGAGCTGGTGCTGCTCGACCCGGACGAGCTGGAGGACAAGGTCGTCGGCGAGCTGGGCGGCAGTGCCCTGTTCGGCGCGCGCTTCCGCGAGAACGCCGGCCGGGCCCTGCTGATCCCGCGCGCCTACCCCGGCCGCCGCACGCCACTGTGGCAGCAGCGCCTGAAGTCGCAGACGCTGCTCGAGGTGGCCAAGCGCTACGGGCAGTTCCCGATCGTGCTGGAGACCTACCGCGAGTGCCTGCGCGACGTGCTCGACGTGCCCGGCCTGCAGGACCTGCTGCGCAGGCTCCACACCCGCGAGCTGAGCGTCGTCGAGGTCGAGACGGCGACCGCCTCGCCGTTCGCGTCCTCGCTGCTGTTCGACTACGTCGCGACCTACATGTACGAGGGCGACGCGCCGAACGCCGAGCGGCGCGCGGCGGCGCTGGCGCTCGACCGCGACCTGCTGCGCGAGCTGCTCGGCCAGGAGGAGCTGCGCGACCTGATCGACGCCGGCGCGCTGGAGACGGTCGAGGCCGACCTGCAGCGGATGTCCGAGCGGTCGCGCGCCGACTCCGCCGACGCGCTCCACGACGTGCTGCGCCGCGTGGGTGACCTGACGCGTGACGAGCTCCTCATGCGCGTCGCGCCGCGCGCGCCGCTCGACGCGTGGCTGGCCGAGCTGGGCGACGACCGCCGCGCGGTGGTCCTGCGCGTCGGCGGCGACGAGCGCTGGGTCGCGGCCGAGGACGCCGGCCTGTACCGCGACGCGCTCGGCGCCGTGCCGCCCGGCGGGCTGCCGTCCGCGTTCCTCGAGGACGTGCCCGACGCGATGGAGCGCCTCGTGCGCCGCTGGGCGCGCACGCACGGCCCGTTCGAGGGCCGCGCGCTGCGCGACCGCTACGGCCTGGACCTCACGCCGGTGCTCGCCGGGCTGGAGCGGGCCGGCGAGCTGGTGCGCGGCGAGCTGCGACCCGGCGGCACGGAGCGCGAGTGGTGCGACCCCGAGGTACTGCGGCGGCTGCGGCGCGCGTCGCTCGCCGCCCTGCGCGCCGAGATCGAGCCCGCCGACCAGCGCGCGCTGGCGCGGTTCGCGCCGAGCTGGCAGGGGGTCGACCGCCATCCGCCGGCGGGCGCCGGGATCGACCGGCTGCGCGAGATCCTCGTCCCGCTGCAGGGACTGGCGCTGCCCGCGGACGTGTGGGAGCGCGACGTGCTGCCGCGCCGCACCGGCGCCTACTCGGCCGCCTGGCTCGACCAGCTCTGCGCCTCGGGCGAGGTCGTGTGGGTCGGCGCCGGGCCGCTCGGGCGCCGCAGCGGCAAGGTCGCGCTCTACTTCCGCGAGGACGCCGCCGTGCTCGGGCCGCCGCCCGGGACGCGCGGGGACAGCGAGGACGTGTTCGCCGAGCGCGCCCACCAGGCGATCCGGTCGCGCCTGCAGCAGGGCGCGTGCTTCTTCACCGACCTGCTGGTCGACGTCGCCGGGCTCACCGCGGAGGAGCTGCAGGAGGCCCTGTGGGACCTCGTGTGGGCGGGCGAGGTGACGAACGACGCGTTCGCGCCGCTGCGCTCGCCGCGCGCGCTCAGCGCGGGCTGGGGCCAGCAGGCGCGGGCCGAGCGGGCGCGCCGGCGCCGCTTCGGCACGCGCCGCGCGGGCGCCCAGCCGCAGATCCAGGGCCGCTGGTCGCTCACCGCGCCGCTGTTCGCCGGCGGCGCCGGCGATCCGGCCGGGCGGCGCCGCGCGCAGGCCGAGCTGCTGCTCGAGCGCCACGGCATCGTCACCCGCGAGCACGTGCTCGCCGAGGGCATCCCGGGCGGGTTCTCCTCACTGTACGACTCGTTCGGCGCGCTCGAGACGCTCGGCGTCTGCCAGCGCGGCTACTTCGTCGAGGGCCTCGGCGGGGCGCAGTTCGCGCTCCCGGGCGCCGCGGAGCGCCTGCGCGCGCAGCGCGACGACGACGCCGCGCCGCCGGTCGTGCTCGCCGCCACCGACCCGGCGCAGCCCTACGGCGCGGTGCTCAAGTGGCCCAGGCGCGAGTCCCGTTCCCCGGCGCGGCAGGCGGGCGCCCACGTCGTGCTCGCGGGCGCCGAGCCGGTGCTCTACGTGGAGCGCGGCGGCAAGGGCCTGCAGGTGCTGGTCGACGACGACGACCCGCGGCTCGGGCCGTCGATCCAGACGCTCGCCGCGGCCGTCGAGCGCGGCCGCATCCGGCGGCTCGGGGTGGAGAAGGTCAACGGCGAGCCCGTCGTGGGCTCGCCGTGGGAGGAGCTGCTGCTCGAGCTCGGCTTCCGCGCCGGACCGCGCAAGCTCACGATCGGCGCCTGATCGGTCAACACGTTCGTTCCTGGGGGAAACGGGCACTCGCGCCGAAGTGACCGCCATGCGCACCGTCCTCGCCGCCCTCCTCGTCGCCCTGCTGCTCGCGGCGCCCGCCGACGCCCGGCGGCTCGAGCCGGTCGGGAAGCTGCGGGCGACCGCGCTCCCCGGCGCGATCGAGCTGCGCTGGAAGGACCGCGCGCGCGGCGAGACGCGGTACGTGGTGCGGCGGCGCGGCACGGGCGGCGCCGTGGCGCGGCGCGCCGGACGGCGGACGCGGCGTCTCCGCGCAGGGCGGACCGGGTGGACCGACCGCAAGGTCGCGCCGGGCGTGCGGTACCGCTACACGGTGCGGCCGTGCCGCCGCGGGCGCTGCGCGAAGCCGCGCGCGGTGCGCGTGACGGCCGCCGCGGGCGCGCAGCCGGCGCCCGGCCAGGGCGGCCCCGGCGCGCCGGCGCCCGCCCCCGGCGGCAGCCCGCTCGTCGGCGGCTGCCCGATGTTCCCGGCCGACAACGCATGGAACGCCGACATCTCGCAGGCCACCGTGCTGGACGACTACACCGACACCTTCCCCGCGGCGATGACGCTGTGGCCCGACTTCGGCGGCGCCGGCGAGTACGGCATCCCCTACGTGACGGTGCCGGCGAGCCAGCCGGGCGTGCCGGTCGCGTTCGAGGTGGCCGACGAGTCCGAGCCCGGCCCGTACCCGATCCCGCTCGACGCCCCGGTCGAGAACGGCGGCGACCGGCACGTGCTCGTCGTCCGCGAGGGCGAGTGCAAGCTCTACGAGCTGTACGCCGCCGAGCGGTCCGGCGCGGGCTGGCGCGCCTACAGCGGCGCGATCTTCGACCTGCGCTCCAACGCGCTGCGGCCCGCGGGCTGGACGTCGGCCGACGCCGCCGGCCTGCCGATCCTCGCCGGGCTCGCCCGCCGCGACGAGGCCGCCGCCGGCGCGATCCGCCACGCGTTGCGCGTCACGGTCCCGCGGACGTCGGACGCCTACATCCACCCCGCCACGCACGCGGCCGCGTCCGGCACCGGCGCGGACCCGCCGATGGGCCTGCGGCTGCGGCTGCGCGCCGACTACCCGATCGCCGGGTTCGGCCCGCAGGCGCGCGCCGTCGCGCAGGCGCTCAAGACGTACGGGGCGCTCGTCGCCGACAACTCGGGCGGCAACCCGAACCGGATCTACGTCTCCGGCGCACGCGACCTCGGCTGGGACGACGACGACCTCGCCGCCCTGAAGTCGATCCCGGCGTCCGCGCTGCAGGCCGTGCGCACGGGGCCGGTGATCCCCGCCCACTGATGCTCGCCGCGGCCGCAGCGACGCTGGCGCTCATGGGCGGGGCCGGCGACCCGGGCTACGCCTTCGCCCGCTCGCTCGCCCTGGCCGGGCCGCGGCCCGCGGCCGGGCGGGCGGAGCGGACCGCGCAGCGGCGCGTCGCCGCGGCGTTCCGCACCGCCGGGCTGACGGTCGCCCACGACCGCTTCACGGTGCCCGGCAAGGGACGGTCGCGCAACGTGATCGGCGTCGTGGCCCGGCCGGGCCGCTGCCTCTGGATCCTCATGGCGCACGCCGACACGGTCCCGCCGGCGCCGGGCGCCGAGGACAACGCGTCGGGCGTCGGCACGCTCGTGGCGCTGGCGCCGGGCGTCGCCGCCCTGCAGCCGCGCTGCGACGTCTGGCTCGTCGCGACCGGGGCCGAGGAGCGGATCTACACCGGACAGCCCGACCACCTCGGGGCGAGCGCGCTCGTGCGCCGCGTGCGCAGCCGCCGCGCCGCCGACCTCCGCTGGGCGCTCTCGCTCGACGAGGTCGGCCGGGGGCGGGCGATGACGATCCGCTCGCCGGCGCGCCGCCGCTTCGAGCGGCGGCTGCTGGCGGCGAGCGCCGGCACCGGCCTCGCGACCGACTGGCTCGCCGACGGCGGCCCGGGCAACTCCGACCATCGCGAGTTCGGCCTCGCCGGGTTCACGGCCGCGAAGCTCGGCACGCCCGACAACCCGCTGCGCCACACGGGCGCCGACGTCGCGGCGCGGCTCCAGGAGGGCACCTTCCCGCGTGTGCGCCGGCTGCTCGAGACGCTGCTCCGCGACGCCTGACGCCCCGTACCCTGGAAGCGTGCCCGAGGGCGACACCATCCACTACGCGGCGAACCGCATCCGGCCGGTGCTGGCCGGCCACGTGCCGGACGCGATCGCGACGCCGCACCCGCGCTTCGCCCGCGCGCGCTGGCCCGAGCGGCTCGCCGGCCGCGCCGTGACGAGCGTCGACGCCCACGGCAAGCACCTGTTCCTGCGCTTCGAGGGCGGGCTCGCGATCCACTCGCACCTCCGCATGACCGGCTCCTGGCGCGTCCTGGACGCCGACGCGCGGCTGGGCCGGACCGCCTGGCTCGCCGTCACGCGCGACGGGCGCCAGGTGGCGCAGTTCAAGGGCCCGGTGCTGGAGCTGATGACCGAGCTGCGCACGCGCACCGACCGGCAGCTCGCGCAGCTCGGCCCGGACATCCTCGCGCCGGAGTTCGACGAGGTGCGCTTCCTGCGCCGGCTGCGCGACGACGACCCGACCCGGCCGATCGGCGACGCGATCCTCGACCAGCGGACGATTGCGGGGATCGGGAACCTGTGGAAGGTCGAGGGCTGCTTCGAGGCGCGCATCGACCCCTGGCGCCGGACCGGCGCGGTGCGCGACGACGAGGCGCTCGCGATCGTCGCCGCCTGCCGGCCGCGCATGCAGCAGTCCGCCCGCGACGGCAACCAGACCCGCTTCCGCCGCATCTACGGCAAGGCCGGGCAGCCGTGCCCGCGCTGCGGGCCGGGCGCGGCGATCCGCTCGCGCGGCATGGGCGACGACAACCGCACGACCTACTGGTGCGCGGAATGTCAGGCGTGACCGTCCGGCGGGTCGGCCACAAGGGCGCCGACCACATCACGCCCGGCAACACGACCGCGTCGTTCGACGCGGCGCTCGCCGCCGCGGTCGACATGATCGAGTTCGACGTGCTGCCGGTCGACCCCGCCGATCCGGCGCGCGGCCTCGTCCTCGCGCACGATCCCGAGCACGTCACGCCCGCGTCGCTCACGCTCGAGCAGGGGCTCGCGCACCTCGCCTCCCCGGCCTTCACGGACATCGAGCTGGACGTGGACCTCAAGCTCCCCGGCTACGAGGAGCACGTCCTGCGCGCGCTGCGCGAGCACGGGCTGATCGAGCGGACGATCGTCTCGACGCTCTACATGCGCAGCCTCGTGACCCTGCGCGCGCTCGAGCCGGAGCTGCGGCTCGGCTGGTCGGTGCCGCGCGTCAAGAAGGACTACACGCGCTCGCCGGTCACCGCGATCCCCGCCTACGGCCTGCTGCTCAACGCGCGCCGGCGCCTGCCCTCGGTGGCCGCCGCGCACGTCCGCGAGGGCCGGATCGACGCCCTGATGGCGCACTGGCGCATGGTCACGCCGCGGCTCGTGCGCGCGCTGCGCGACGCGGGCGGCGACCTCTACGTGTGGACGGTCGACGACGCGGCGCGGATCCGCCGGCTGGAGCGCATGGGCGTGACCGGCGTGATCACGAACGACCCGCGCCTGTTCGGCGGCTAGGCGATCTCGCAGGTCTCGGCGCTGAACTCGGCCGGCTCGGCGCCGGCGGTGCCCGGATGCCCGGGCGCGGTGACGCGCCGGTCGCGCTGCACGACCCGCCGAGCGCGGCGCCACTCGAACTGCACGACGCCGCGCAGCACGTGGGCGCCGCCGGACGCGGGCGGCCTGAACTTGAAGGTCCAGCCCGCGTCGTAGCTCCCGCGGCGCCCGGAGGCCACGCGCTGCCAGCGCGAGTCGGCGCCCGACCGGACGAGCTTCCAGGCGCCCTTCTGGGTGCGGTACTGCACGCGGAAGCGCATGTACATGCGCGAGCTCCGTCCCAGGCCCGACATGCCGCCGCGGATCCCCATCTCGTCCGGGCGCGCCGCCGTGTCGCACACGTTGACGGTCGCCCACGGCTCCGGCGGGGGCTGCCGCGGGCCGGCCGAGGCCGGGTCGGCGGCGCTCAGCGCGACGAGCATGAGGATCAGGGACAGGCGGCGCATCTGCCAGCCAGAACAGCGGAGAAGGGCTCCGGTTGCGGAGTTTGACCTATGCGTCGCCGAACCGCAGCCGCGCGCGCCCGTCGACCGGCTCGAAGGCCTGCAGGACGCGGCCGGAGATCGCCCCGGCCGCGGTCACGGTGATGGCGACGGCGTGGAAGAGGGCGCCGCGATCCTCGGGCGGGCCGTCCCCGGGGGCGCACACGCCGCGCAGGTGCGAGCAGATCGCGGTGCCGCCGCCGCCCGACACGACGAAGTGCGTCCCGCGCGCGACGTGGTGGTCGTAGAGGAGCGCGTGCGCGGAGCAGACGAGCCGCACGCCGTGGCGCTCCACCAGGTCCAGGAACGCCCGCTCGCGGACGCTGAAGCCCCACTCGGGGTGCGGGTCGTAGCGGCCCGCGAAGTACGGCGGGGCGTGCAGGAGCACGACGCGCTGCGGCTCGGCCGCCGCCTCGAGGGTGCGCGCGAGGAACGCGAGCGACGCCTCGCCCGGGCCGGTGGTGCCGTCCGGCGTCTCGGCCGGCGCCCCGTCGATGGCGACGAACCGCGTGTGCCCGTGGGCGAACGTGAAGTCCGCTGGGCCGTGCACGTCCGCCCACGCCGCGCGCCCGCCCGGATCGTCGAGGTCGTGGTTCCCGACGAGGCAGACGTCGGGGAACGGCAGGTCGCGCACGAGGCGCAGGTAGTGCGCGTGGCGCTCGCGCGTCCCGGGCCCGGCGAAGTCGCCCAGGTTGGCGAGGAACAGGGGCGGAGGCCGCAGGCGCGCCGCC
The DNA here is from genome assembly GCA_963827335.1 of uncultured Solirubrobacteraceae bacterium. Taxonomy (GTDB): domain Bacteria; phylum Actinomycetota; class Thermoleophilia; order Solirubrobacterales; family Solirubrobacteraceae; genus DASQMT01. Next base: position 67,510 of record CAWHAP010000007.1, on the reverse strand, counting down.
TGCCGCAGGAGCTGGGCGTAGATGGCATCGGCGGTCGGGTCGGGCCACGCGCCGCTGTCGCCGGCGACCACGAACGTGAGCGGGTCGCGGACCGGGGCGGCCGCGATCCGCTCGGCCATCCGCAGGTTGCGGCTCATCGCGCCACCGCCGCCAGCAGCCCGTCGCGGAGCGTGACCTCGAGCGGGCGCCAGTCGTGCCCGCGCCCGTGCTCGCGGTCGAGCGCGGCGGCCGCGAAGGCCGACCGCGCGACGACGCCGGCGCCGGGCACCTCCGCGGCGACCAGCTGCCCACCCCAGACGCTGCGGCCGCCGCAGCACGGAGTGAGGCGCAGGACCTGCGCGCGCGTGACCTCGCCGGCCCCGAGGTAGGCGTCGACGCCGTCGCGCGCCGGCTGGTTCCACAGGTCGCCCGCCGCGACGTCGACGCGGTCGAGGCGGTCGTCGGCGCGCAGCACGCCGGCGGCGATCGCGTCGGCCAGCGCCGTCGTGCGCCCCGCGGCCTGCAAGAGCGGCGCGTCGAGGCGCCCGACCACCTCGGCCTCGAGCGCGGCCTGGGCGGCAGCGCCGGGCCCGATCCACGGCTGCGCCCGGCCGGGGTCGACCAGCCGCAGCGCGACCCGCCCGTCGTCCTCCAGGTCGGCGACGCCGACCTGGCTGCCGAACGCCCACGGCTGCAGGAAGGGGACGCCGGCCAGCCGGCCCGCGAAGCAGCGCAGCGTGTGCCCCCCGAGCACGAGGTCGACGGCGCCCCGCAGGGCGGCGCAGAGCGCCTCCATCCGGCGCGTGTCGATGCCGCCGGGAGCCGCGTCGACCCCGTCGTGGAGCGCGAGCACGACCCGGACGGCGCCCGCGGCGCGCAGCTCCGCCGCGAGCGCGACCGCCGCGCCGGCCGGGTCGGGATCCGCGGCGAGGCCGGGATGCAGCTCGTCCATGCCGGGGAGCGAGAGCCCGATCACGCCGACGCCGCCGGGCAGCATCCGCGTGGCCGGGAGGCCGAGCGGGAGGTTCGCGGCCAGCAGCGGGAACGGCAGCTCGGCGCCCCAGCGGCGCAGGTGCTCGGCGCCCCAGTCGAGCTCGTGGTTCCCGGCCGTGGCGACGTCGACCGTCAGCTCCCGCAGCGCCAGGAACGGCCAGGCGCCGTCGCTGAGCGCGCCGAGCGCGCTGCCCTGGGCGAGGTCGCCGGTGTCGATCCACAGCGCGCCCCCGGCCTCGGTGCGCAGCGCGTCGACGGTCGCCCGCAGCGCCGCGGCCCCTGGCAGCCGCCCGTAGCTCGTCGCCTGGGGGAAGAACGAGCCGACGAAGTCGTTCGTGGTGACGATCCGCACCCCGCTCATCGCCGCCAGCCGCCGCCGGCGTACGTCCACGTCTCGTCCGCCGGCGCCAGCACCGGGGCGCGCGCGGCCGGCGGCGGGCCGAGCACGTGCACCCGGCGGCGGACCCGGACGTCCTCCCCCGCCGGCTCGACGTCGACGACCGCCACCTCGTGCGGGGCCTCGATCAGCGCGCCGGCGGACAGCTGCAGGACCGGCCCGTGCGCGTGGCTCTCGCGCGCGTGGATGTGGCCGCTCAGCACGACGACGGGTCCGCCGCCGCGCAGGCGCTCGTGCAGCGCGCGCCGGCCGAGGAGGTCGCCCGGATAGGCGAGCCCGCGCTCGGCCAGGCGCCCGGCGCGCGAGAGCACCGGGAAGTGCGACGCCACGACGCGCACGGGCGCCTCGGCGGTGAACGCGCCGGCCCCCGTCCAGCGGAACCGGCCCGCGTCCGGCTCCCGCTCGATCGCCACGCCGGCCACCCGCGCCCCGCCCAGCTCGACGCCCGCTGCGGTCAGCAGGCGGCAGCGCTCCGCCAGCCCGCGCGCGAGCTGATCGTCGCGCTCCGCGCAGTCGTGGTTGCCCGCCACCGCGAGCACCGGCCGCGCGCCGTCCCCGGCGAGCCGCGCGAACGCCTCGCGGACGGACGCCTCGTCGCCCGCGTGTGCGAGGTCGCCGCAGGCGACCACGGCGTCGACGCGCGCGCGCTCGAAGGCCGTCCGGGCCGCGTCGAGGCGGTCGCGCAGCCCGGCGAAGTCGTACGGGCCGTGCCACGAGGCGGGAGCGGTCGCGTGCGGGGCCAGGTGCACGTCGCTGACGACACCCAGTCTCACAGGCGATGCTTCGGGAGGACGTCGGTGTGATGCATCTCGTCCGCCGCCGTAGTACCCGTTGTGACGACCACGATGACCGCCCCACTACCCACGAGCGCCGCGCGCGCCACGCTGGACTTCGAGGCGCTCTACCGCTCGGCACGCGACGACGTCTACGCCTACGTGGCGACGCTGCTGCGCGATCGCGCCGCGGCCGAGGACGTCACCGCCGCCGCGTTCGAGCGCGCCTACCGCAAGCAGCGCACCTACAAGGCCGCCCGCGGCTCCGAGCGTGCCTGGCTGTTCGGCATCGCCCGCAACGCCGCCCTCGACGAGCTGCGCCGCCGCAAGCGCGCCGCGGCCCTGACGGCCGAGCCGGCCGACGTCGACGCCGTGGCGCCCGAGGACGGGGCGGAGCAGGCGCTGCGCCGGGCCGCCGTGCGCGCCGCCCTCGCCACGCTCGACCCGCGCGAGCGCGAGCTCGTCGCGCTGAAGTTCCACGCCGGGCTGGCCAACGCCGAGATCGCCGGGGTCCTCGGCGTGAGCGTCTCCAACGCCGGCACCCAACTGCACCGTGCCATGACCAAGCTCCGGGAGGCCGTTGAGCATGCCTGAGATCAGCGATCGCGAGCTGGCCGTGCTCCTGCGGGAGGACCGCCCGCAGCCGTCCGACGACTTCGCCCGCTCCCTCGACGCGCGCGTGGCGCGCGGATTCGACCCGCTCGAGTCCGCGCCGCGCGCGCGGCGCTCGTTCTGGGCGCGCATCACCCCGCTGGTCAGCATCCCCGCCCTCGGCATGGCCGCCACCGTCGCGCTCGTCGTCGTGCTCGCCGTGACCGCCCCCTTCGGCTCCGACGGCGGCGACTCCGGCGACTCCGGCTCGGTCGCGTCCACCGAGCTGGCCGAGCCGCAGCCCGGCGCGGCCGACTCGGCCGGCGCCGGCGGCACCGAGGAGGCCGGGGAGGCGCGCTCCGCGATGGGCGCGGACGACGCGACGGCGTCGTCGGCCGAGGAGCCCGCGCTGTCGGTGCCGCCCGCCCCGTCGCCCGGCAGCCCGGGCACCGACGGTCGCCAGCAGCGCAAGGTCGAGCGCTCCGCGTCGCTGACGCTCGCCGCGCGGCCGCGCGACATCGACCGCGTCAGCGCGGGCGTGCAGGAGGTGACGCGGGCCCAGGGCGGCTTCGTCGTCTCCTCGACGGTGAGCTCGTCCGCCGGCGGCGGGGGCGGCACGTTCGAGCTGCGCGTCCCCACGCGCAACCTCGACGCGGCGATGGCGGCGCTCTCCCGCCTGGGCGCGGTGCGCGAGCGCGCCCAGCAGTCCCAGGACATCACGGCCGAGGCCGTATCGGCCCGCAGCCGGCTCAAGGACGCGCGCACGGAGCGCCAGAGCCTGCTGGACCAGCTGGCCGCGGCCACGACGCCGCAGCAGACCGCCGCGATCCGCGCCCGCCTCGATGACGTGTCGGCCGAGATCGAGCGGGCGAGGGCCGGCCTCCGGCGCGTGCGCAACCGGGCGGCGTTCTCGACCGTCGCGGTCACCCTGGTCGGCGACCGCAGCGCGGGCCCGCCCGTGACCGAGGACGAGGGCGGCTGGACCCCGGGTGACGCGGCGCGCGACGCGCTCCGCGTGCTCGAGGTGGCGGCCGCCGTCGCGATCGTCGCGCTCGCCGTCGTGGTGCCGCTCACGCTGGTCGCACTGCTCGCCGGGCTGACCCTGCGCACCTCGCGCCGGCGGCGCCGCGAGCACGCGCTCGACGCCGTGTGACCGCTGCAGGCGCGGGCTGTGGTATCCCTGCCGGATGCCCGCCCGCGCCGACGCCGCCGCCGAGCTGCTGGCGCGCGTGCCGGCCTTCGAGGCGCTCGGCCCGGCCGAGCTCGCGGCGGTCGCGGCGGTCGCGGCGCCGCGCCGCTTCGCGGCGGGGGAGGCGGTCTTCCGCGAGGGGGACGCCTCCAGCGCCTGCTACGTCGTCGCCGAGGGCCGCGCCCGGGCCATCCGCGAGCACGCCGACGGGCGCCGGCTCACGCTCGCGACGTTCGGGCCCGGCGACATCTTCGGGGAGCTCGCGATGTTCGACGACGAGCGGCGCTCGGCCACCGTGGAGGCCGTCGACGACCTCGAGGCGCTCGTCGTCCTCGGCCCGGACATGCGGCGCCTCATGCACGAGCACGCCGACCTCGCCGTCAAGCTCGCCGTCGCGCTCGTCCGGCGCCTGCGCCACGCGAACGAGCGCCTCGCCCGCCAGTCGTTCTCGACCGTGCAGAGCCGCGTGGCCGCGGTGCTCCTCCAGCTCGCCGGGGACGAGCCCGGTGCGCGCGACGTGCCGATCACCGCCACCCAGGCCGAGCTGGCCCAGCTCGCGGGCTCGTCGCGCGAGTCGGCCAGCCGCTTCCTCGCCGTGCTCGAGCGCGCGGGCGTGATCTCGCAGGGCCGCGGCCGGCTCACGGTCCACGATCCCGAGGCGCTGCACCGCTATGTCTACTGAGCGCGAGACGTCCTACGGCGGGGTCGTCGTCCGCGGCGACGACGTCATCGTCATCATCCCGCGCGGCCGGCGCCGGGTGATCGGCCTGCCCAAGGGCGGGCCGATGGCCGGCGAGAGCCCGCAGGAGACCGCCGCCCGGGAGGTCCGTGAGGAGACCGGCATCACGGCGAGGGTGCGCGATCGCCTCGGCCAGGTGGACTACACGTACCGGCGCGGCGGGCGGCGGGTCGACAAGACCGTCCACTTCTACCTGTGCGTCTTCGAGCGCGGGGACACCGCCGATCACGACCACGAGGTCGACGACGCGCGCTGGATGCCGCTCGAGGAGGCGCGGCAGCGGCTGAGCTATCCGGGCGAGCGGGAGATGATCGAGCGGGCACTGTCGATCCTCGCTGCAAACGGGTAGGGTGCCGCCTCGATGCAGGTCCTGAACTTCTACTCCACCGTCTTCGCCGACCAGATGAAGCGGGGGCGCAAGACGGCCACCATCCGGCTGGGCGACAAGCGCCACAAGTACCGCAAGAACCAGGTGGTGCTCGTCACCGTCGGCTACCAGTACTCGCCGCGCGAGAAGCTCTTCCACGCGGTGATCGACAACGTCGACGTCAAGCGCGTCAAGGAGCTCTCACCGCGCGACATCGAGCACGACAACCCCGAGTTCCGCCGGACCGAGGAGCTGGTCCACTTCATGGAGCAGATCTACGGGCGCGAGATCTCGCTCGAGGACACCGTCACCGTCGTGCGCTTCTCGCAGATCGTCGAGAACCCGCCCGACCTCCAGGACCGCCTCCGCGGCGTCGGCGGCGCACAAAATTAGTGCTCCGCGGGTCGTCCGGACCGCGTCTGACCGCGTGCCGGACATCCATGTCCGGTCTTGACCGGGCTTCGCCCTAAAATTGCGGCGGCCCGTAGGACGCGTCGCTGTCGTACTTCGGCGGCGGCGGCGGGGTGTAGGGCTGCACGGGCTTGCGCCGGCGCGAGGGCGCCGAGGCGACGGTCGCCGTGCTCGCGACGAGCACGAGGCCTGACGCGAGCGCGAGGAAGAGGCCGTGGCGGGGCTCGCTGAAGGCGCGGCCGTCCGGCGTGTCGACGAGCTTGACGAGGATCACGCCGACCGTGGCGAGCGCGCCCCAGCGGGCGACCGGCCGCAGCTGCTGCTGCAGCGCCGGCACCAGGGTCAGCAGGAGCACGGCGGCCGTCCCGACGGCCAGCCCCGCGATCAGCTGGTCGGCGGTCTCGAGCGCCGCCCAGCCGCTGGTCCCGACCGGCTCGGTGAACGCGCGGCCGACCCCCGCGAGCAGGTCCTCCATCTGCGCGTCCGTCGCCTTGGCGGACGGCCCGTACCACGGCCGCGAGAGGGACGCGATCACGCCGAAGGCGGCCGCGACGGCGAAGAGGAGGTTGCTGCGGAAGCCGATCGTGCGCATCGTGCCCGGGTTATCGTCACGATTGCCGCAAGGCCTGAGACGGGTCAGGACCCCATCTTTCGGTTGGCACTCTCGTAACCAGAGTGCCAACCACCCCTTGACGATCCGCACTTCCGTCATAAGATGCTCAGCAGAGGTTGGCACTCGCATCCCGTGAGTGCCAATAGGAGCACCCAACGGAGGTTCACCCCTATGAAGCTCAAGCCCCTGGGCGATCGCCTGATCGTCAAGGCGGTCGAGGAAGACACGACGACCGCTTCCGGCATCGTCCTTCCCGACACCGCCAAGGAGAAGCCGCAGAAGGGCAAGGTCCTGGCCGTCGGCGACGGCAAGCTCGACGACAACGGCCAGCGCGTCCCGCTGGACGTCGCCGAGGGCGACGAGGTCCTCTACTCCAAGTACGGCGGCACCGAGATCCAGGTCGAGGGCGAGGACCTGCTCGTCCTGCGCGAGAGCGACGTCCTGGCCAAGGTCCAGGGCTAGAAAGAGGCTTTACCAGATATGGCTCACAAGGAACTGAAGTACAACACCGAGGCCCGCGCGGCGCTGGAGGCCGGCGTCGACGCCGTGGCCAACGCCGTCAAGGTGACGCTCGGCCCGCGCGGCCGCTACGTCGTCCTCGACAAGAAGTTCGGCGCGCCCACGATCACGAACGACGGCGTCACCATCGCCCGTGAGATCGAGGTCGAGGACGTCTTCCAGAACCAGGGCGCCCAGCTGGTGCGCGAGGTCGCGACCGCGACGAACGACGTCGCCGGCGACGGCACCACCACCGCGACCGTGCTCGCCCAGGCGATCGTCCGCCAGGGCCTGAAGAACGTGGCCGCCGGCGCGAACCCCCTCGCCCTGCGCAAGGGCATCGAGATCGCCGTCGACCAGGTCGTCGAGCACATCCGCTCGCAGTCCAAGGAGATCTCCGGCAAGGACCAGATCGCGCGCGTCGCGACGATCTCGGCCGGCGACGAGGAGATCGGCGACGTCATCGCCGACGCCATCGAGAAGGTCGGCAAGGACGGCGTGGTCAACGTCGAGGAGGGCCAGACGTTCGGCATGGACCTCGAGTTCACCGAGGGCATGCAGTTCGACAAGGGCTACATCTCGCCCTACATGGTCACCGACCAGGAGCGCATGGAGGCGGTGCTCGAGGATCCCTACGTCCTCATCGCCAACCAGAAGATCGGCTCCGTCCGCGATCTGCTGCCCGTGCTCGAGCAGGTCATCCAGTCCGGCAAGCCGCTGCTGATCATCGCCGAGGACGTCGAGGGCGAGGCCCTCGCGACGCTCGTCGTGAACAAGCTGCGCGGCACCTTCACCGGCGTCGCCGTGAAGGCCCCGGGCTTCGGCGACCGCCGCAAGCGCATGCTCGAGGACATCGCCATCCTCACGGGCGGCGAGGTCATCACCGAGGAGATGGGCCTCAAGCTCGAGAACACGCAGGTCTCGCAGCTCGGGCGCGCCCGCCGCATCGTGGTGGCGAAGGACAACACCACGATCGTCGACGGCAACGGTGACGCGGAGGCCATCAAGGGCCGCATCAACCAGATCAAGGCCGAGGTCGAGAACACCGACTCCGACTTCGATCGCGAGAAGCTCCAGGAGCGCCTCGCGAAGCTGTCGGGCGGGGTCGCCGTCGTCAAGGTCGGCGCGGCCACCGAGACCGAGATGAAGGAGAAGAAGCACCGCGTCGAGGACGCGCTGCAGGCCACCCGCGCGGCCCTCGAGGAGGGCATCGTGCCGGGCGGCGGCGTGGCGCTGCTCGAGTCGACGGACGCCGTCAAGCTCGACGCGATCGAGAACGAGGACGAGAAGACCGGCGCGAAGATCGTGCTGCGCGCGCTCGAGGAGCCGCTCCGCGCGATCGCGGAGAACGCCGGCCTCGAGGGCTCGGTCGTCGTCAACGACGTGCGCAAGGCCGAGGCCGGCATCGGCCTCAACGCCCAGACGGGCGAGTACGTCGACCTCGTGGCCGCGGGCGTCATCGACCCCGCCATGGTCACCCGCTCGGCGCTGCAGAACGCCGCGTCGATCGCCAAGAACATCCTCACCACCGAGGCGATCGTCGCCGAGGTCCCGGAGAAGGACGGTTCCGGCGGCGGCATGCCCGACATGGGCGGCATGGGCGGCATGATGTAACGTCGCCCGCAGGTTCGAGCATGCCCCCCAGGGGCATGGGAGAACCGGAGGGCGAAACCGATTTCCGGTCGTGGAGGGCCCGGCGAACGTTGCCGGGCCCTTCTGCGTTTCCGAACCCTTTCCCCACACCCTGCGTAGGGCCTTCCAGTCCCCTACAGGAGGAGGTCGTGCCATGCGCAGGCTGCGGGTGAAGCTGGCGATCGGCGTCGCCGTGCTCGGGGTGGTGGTGACCGCCGCCGTCGCGGTGGCGGGCGACCGGTCCCGGAGCGACTTCCGCACGTCGCTGACCGGCTACGAGGAGGTGCCGGCCCTCTCGACCGCCGGCGGCGGCAGCTTCAAGGCCGCGCTCAGCCGGAGCGATCAGGAGATCCGCTACCGGCTGACGTTCGGCGACCTCGAGAGCGCGGCGACCCAGTCGCACATCCACTTCGAGAACGCGACGAACAACGGCCCGATCGTGGTCTTCCTCTGCTCCAACCTCGGCAACGGTCCGGCAGGCACGCAGGCGTGCCCGGCGGACGGCGGGACGATCAGCGGGACGATCACGCCTGCCGACGTCGGGCCCGGCGGGGCCGCGCAAGGCCTCGAGCAGGGCAACTTCGGCGAGCTCGTGAGCGCGCTGCGCTCGGGCGCGATGTACGTGAACGTCCACACCGCCGACCGGCCGGGCGGCGAGATCCGCGGGCAGCTCGACGGCTTCTCCGGCGGCCACCACCGCTGACGAGCCCGGGAGGGGCGGCGGCAGGGCCCGGCGCACGCGGCGCCGGGCCCGCCCCCGCACTCAGCCCGTGAGCGAGGCCAGGGGCCGGGGCGCCGGGCCGACGTAGTGCGCCGACGGCCGGATCAGCCGGCCTTCGCGCTTCTGCTCGAGGATGTGCGCCGACCAGCCCGCGGTCCGCGCGCAGGTGAACATGCTCGTGAACAGCGCTGCCGGCACGTCGGCGTGGTCGAGCACGACGGCCGACCAGAACTCCACGTTCGTGGCCAGCACGCGGTCGGGCTTGCGGGCGCGCAGCTCGGCGAGCGCGGCCGCCTCGAGCGCCTCGGCCACCTCGAAGCGGTGCGAGCCGATCTCCTGGCTCGTGCGCCGCAGCACGCGGGCCCGCGGGTCCTCGGCGCGGTAGACGCGGTGACCGAAGCCCATGAGCCGATCGCCGCGGTCCAGGAGCGCCTTGACGTAGCGCTCGGCGTCGCCCTCGCGCTCCACGTCGTCGAGCATCTTCAGCACGCGGCTGGGCGCGCCGCCGTGCAGGGGGCCCGAGAGCGCGCCGACACCCGCCGACAGCGCCGCGGCCACGTCGGCGCCCGTCGAGGCGACCACGCGCACGGTGAACGTCGATGCGTTCATGCCGTGCTCGGCGGCCGAGATCCAGTACGCGTCGATCGCCTTGACGTGGGCGGGGTCGGCCTCGCCGCGCCAGCGGACGAGGAAGCGCTCGGGGATCGACGTCGCCTTGTCGACCTCGCGCTGCGGCACGGGCGGGCGGCCGGTCCCGCGCGCCGACTGCGCGACGAACGACAGCGCCATCACCGACGCGCGCGCGAGGGCGTCGCGCGCCTGCGCGTCGTCGACGTCGATCAGCGCCTGGAAGCCCCACTCGGGGCCGAGCATGGCCAGCGCCGACTGCACGTCGACGCGCGGGTCGCTCGTGCGCACGGCGAGCGGGTGCGGCTCAGCCGGCGGGAGGCCGGGCTCGAGCGTGCCGTCCACGAGCAGGCCCCACACCTGCTCGAACGGCACGTTGCCCACGAGCTCCTCGATGTCGACGCCGCGGTAGCGGAGCGCGCCGCCCTCCCGGTCCGGCTCGGCGATCTCGGTCGCAAAGGCGACGACGCCCTCCAGACCCGACTGGACTTCGGTCATGCGGTCAGCCTACGGGCAGATCCAGCGGATTTCCCAGGCGCAGGAGTGGAACGAATAGTGTCCCCGCGACGACATGGACGCCCTCGCCTTCCTCCCCGCACCCGAGGTCGCCGCACGGATCCGGGACGGCGCGGTCTCGGCCCGCGAGGTCGTCGAGGCGGCGGTGCGGCGGATCGAGGCGCTCGACCCCCAGCTCGGCGCGTTCGTCGAGCTCGACCCCGAGCGCGCGCTCGCGGAGGCCGACGGGATCGGGCGCGAGGACCCGCGCGCGTTCGCCGGCGTGCCGATCGCGGTCAAGGCGAACACCGCCGTGGCCGGGCTGTGCATGAACTTCGCGTCGCGCTTCATGGCCGGCCACCGGCCGACGCACAGCGCCTATCTCGTCCGGCGGCTCCGCGGCGCGGGGTTCGTCGTCGTGGGGACCACGAACATGTCCGAGTTCGGGATCCTGCCGACGACGGAGGCGCGCCACACGGGCCCGGCGCGCAACCCGTGGGCCCCCGACCGGACGCCCGGCGGCTCCTCGGGCGGGTCGGCCGCGGCGGTCGCGGCGGGCCTCGTGCCGATCGCCCACGGCAACGACGGCGGCGGCTCGCTCCGCATCCCCGCGGCCTGCTGCGGCCTCGTGGGCCTCAAGCCGAGCCGGGGGCGGATCTCGCGCGGCCCCGACCTCGGCGACTCGTTCCTCGCAGGCGACGGCGTACTGACGCGCACGGTCGCCGAGACCGCGCTGCTGCTCGACGTGCTCTCGGGCTACGAGCCGGGCGACGCGACCTGGGCGCCGCGCCCCGCCGAGCCGTACACGCTCGCCATGCGGCGGGATCCCGGGCGGCTGCGGATCGCGATGACGCTCGCCAACGGGCTCGAGGTCGACGCGGACCCCGAGGTCGTGCGCGGGCTCCACCGCACCGCCGAGCTGCTGCGCGAGCTCGGCCACGAGGTCGAGGAGGCGTCGCCGGCGCTGCCCACGCCCGACGCGCTCGAGATCTTCCTGCACGTGTTCGGCCCCGCCGCCGCGCTCGGCGTCCACTTCGGCGAGATGCTCGCGGGGCGGCGGCCGGAGGAGGACGAGATCGAGCCGCTGTCGCGCGCGGTGCTCGAGGCCGCGCAGGCGCTGCCCTCCACGGGCTACCTCGGCGCGCTCGCCCAGCTGCAGCTGCTGGCGCGCGGGACCGTCGCCTTCTTCGCCGACTACGACATCCTCATGACGCCCGTGCTCGCCGCCCGGCCGCTGCCGATCGGCGAGCTGCACGGCTGCGGCGAGGCGCCGATGGACGACCTGCGCCGCTCCGGCCGGTTCGCGCCCTACACGGCGCTGTTCAACGTGACCGGCCAGCCGGCCATCTCCGTGCCGGTCGGCTTCGGCGAGGACGGGCTGCCGACCGCGGTGCAGCTCGTCGGCCACCCCCTGGGGGAGGAGACCCTGCTCCAGGTCGCCGCGCAGCTCGAGACGGCGCGGCCCTGGGCGGCGCACCGCCCCGCGCTCGCCGAGCACGTCTAGCGGCCGCACCCGCGCGCCGGGCCGGTCCGCAGCCAGCGTGCAAGGATGGTCCGCGATGTCGCGGACCCGCCGGCTCTTCGTCGCAGATACGTGCTGACCGGTCTCCGCGGCCGTACGGGGCTGGCGCAGCTGCGCTCGATCGAGGTCGCCGGGCGCGACGTGGCGTCTGCGCTCGTGCCGACGGTGGTGACGGCCGTGGTCGGTGCCGGCTACCTGATCGCCGCCCCCGCGACGGCGGACATCGCGGCGCACACGTATCGCGCCTGGCAGTGGTCCGAGATGGGGTTCGCGACGTGGAACGCGCAGTGGTACGGCGGCCATCACATGGCCGGCTACTCGCTGCTGTACCCGCCGCTCGCGGCGCTCGTGGGGACGCGGCTGGTCGGCGTGATCGCGACCGTCGCCGCGGTCTGGTCGTTCTCGGTGGTCGCCGACCGCATCGCGCCGACCCCCCGTGCGGCCACGATCGCGACGTGGCTGTTCGCCAGCGGCGCGGTCAGCAACCTCGTGGTCGGCCGGATGCCGTTCGCGCTCGGGATCGCGTTCGCGGTGGGGGCGTGGGCGTGCCTGCCGCGCGCACGCGCGGCCGCGGCGGTGCTCGCGTTCGCCAGCGCGTGGGCGAGCCCCGTCGCCGGGGTGTACGTGTGCGTCGGCGCGCTCGCGGTGTTCGCCGGTGCGCGCCCGGGCGGGGACGAGCGGAGCGCCGCGGTGGTGCTCGGGGCGCCCGCGCTGATCGCGGGGCTGACGATGGCGGCGCTGTTCCCCGAGGGCGGCACGGACCGCTTCGTCGCCACGGCGTTCTGGCCCATGCTGCTCGTCTGCCTGCTCGCGCTCGCGCTGGTCGACCCCGCCCGCCGCATCGGACGGTGGGCGGCGGCGCTCAACGTGGTGATCCTCGCCGGCGCGTTCGCGATCCCGAACGCCCTCGGGCAGAACGCGCTGCGGCCCGGCCTCCTGATCGGGGCGGCGCTGCTGGTCTGCGTCGCGCGGCCGGCCGCGCCCCGCGCGGCGGTCGCGCTGGTCGCCCTGGCCCTCGTCTACCTGTCGTGGCTGCCGGCGGTGCGGGCGGTGGAGGAGGCACGCGGGGATCCCTCCACGCAGGCGGCGTTCCACGACGAGGTGCTGCGGTTCCTCGCGCCGCGCGCGCGCCCCGGCGAGCGCCTCGAGGTTCCGCTGACCAAGAACCACTGGGAGGCGAACTACCTCGCGCGGCAGTACCCGATCGCGCGCGGCTGGCACCGCCAGCTCGACCGCAGGGCCAATCCGCTCTTCTACGACGAGGCCGGCCTGACCGCCGCGCGCTACGAGCGCTGGCTCCGGAAGAACGCCGTGCGCTGGATCGCGCTGCCGGCCGCGCCGCTCGACTTCTCCGCCGAGGACGAGCAGAAGCTGCTGCTGGCCGGGCAGCCCTTCCTCGAGCAGGTCCACCGCTCGGGCGCCTGGCGGATCTGGGAGGTGCGCGCCGCCACGCCGCCCGTGTCGGGCGCTGCCCACGTGACGGCGGCCGGCGCCGACGGGTTCGACCTCGACGCGAGCAGGACGGGACCGGTGATCGTGCGGCAGCGCGCGACGCCCTACTGGACCGTGGTCGACGGCGACGCCTGCGTGTCCGCGGACGAGACGACCGGCTGGACGCGGGTCGACGTCCGGCGCGCCGGGACGGTGCAGGTGCGGGCGCGGTTCTCGGTCGCGGGCGCGCTCCGGCGGGCGCCGCGCTGCGCCGCCGCCACGGACGCGGTCAGCCCACCGGTCGCCGGCCGCTAGGACGCATGCACGACCGCGACGAGCCATATGGCCTGGGCCCGCACCTCACCGCCCTGGCGCTGTTCGTGGTCGCCGGCCTGCTCCTGAAGAACTGGCTGCTCAACGGGTACGTCGGACCGCTCTTCCTCGTCGCCGTGCTGTACCTGGTGCCGACGTGGCTGCGCCGCCTCGCGAAGGTCGGACGGCATCGATGAGCTGGGCCGCGCACGAGTTCGAGAACTACTTCATCCAGAAGCACGTCGGGCTCAAGGCGTCCTTCCTCGCGATCATGCTCGGGACGTCGATCCCGGACCTGTTCACGAAGGGCCTCGTCTACGCCTCCGACGATCCGGCGTCCTTCCACCGCGGCTGGCCCGGCGTCGGGTTCACGCATTCGCTGCTCTTCGGCGTCGCCTTCGCGGTTGTGGTCCTGGCCGTCACGCGCAGCCGCGGCTGGGCGCTCGGCGTGCTGATCGGCCATTGGGCGCACGTGTTCACGGATGTCGCCGACACCGCCGGCGTCATGCCGTTCTTCCCCTTCTCGACCGAGCCCGTGACCATCAGCATGTGGAAGCACGCCGCCGCGGAGGGCCGCTACGGCGACGCCGCCGCGTACTACAGCGGCCTCGGCGGCGTGTGGGACCTGTTCTGGCTCGTGGTCGTCGTCGTGTTCGCCCGGAGCACGCTGAAGCGCTCGTACTTCCGCGACGTGATCGTGCCCGCCGACCCACGGGTCTGGGGCTGGATGGAGCGGACGCTGCGCCTGCCCGAGCGCGCGCTGCTCCTGGTCTACCGCGGCCTGCTGCTCTACGGGGTGGGCCGGATGATCGTGTGGTTCCTCTACGCGCGGTTCGATGCGCACACGCCGTTCCAGCCGGTCTGGGGCGGGCCCCGCTACGTCGCGGGCAACGACCTGTCGGATGCCGGTGCGCTCGAGGTGATCATCCGCACCTCGATCGGCGGCGTGCTGTTCGCCGCGTTCCTGTGGCTCTGCTGGCGGCTCTTCATCCGCCGCCTGTGGGGTCGGGGCTATGACCCTCCGATGACCGAGCGCGGGACCGGCATCCGCGCCGTGTTCGGGACGCGCCGGCTCGATCCGGCCTAGCCCAGGGGCTCCGGCGCGACGCCGAGCGCCTCGGCGTCGGCGGTGCCGCGCGGCGTGGTGAGCGCGGCCGTTGCCCGCGCGGCCTCGTCCCAGGTGAGCAGCGCCGCGGGACCCGCCACCGCGGCGTAGGCCTCGAGCACCGGCCGCAGCACCCGCGGCGGCACGCGGAGCGCGCGGCGGCCGCCGGCCCGTGCCGCGTACGCGCGCCAGCTCAGCTCCTGCGGGCCGGCGAGCTCGTAGGCCCGCGCGCCGTCGTGCGGGCGGTCGAGCGCGGCGATCAGGCAGCCCGCGACGTCGACGGCGGCGATCGGCTGCACGCGCGCGTCGCCGGCGCCCGCCAGCAGCGGGACGTGCCGGTCGCCGGGCCCGTGGATCAGCGAGCTGCGCACGATCGTGGTGGCGAGCGGCGAAGCCGCGACGGCAGCCTCGGCCAGCGCCTTGGCGCGGTGCGCGCGGAGCGGATGCTGCGGCGCCGCGCCGAGCGGGGAGAGGAGCAGGAACCGCTCGACGCCCGCGCGCTCGGCGGCGCGCAGGAGCCGCCACGTCGCGAGGCCGTTGAGCTCCTCGATCCCCGCCGCGGGCTGGTCGCGCCAGGCGCCGGCGAGGTGGACGACGGTCCGGACGCCGCGCAGCGCATGGCGGAAGCTGGCGGGATCGGCGAGGTCGCCGAGCGCGATCTGCACGCGCACGCGGGCGGGGCCGAGCCGGCGCGGATCGCGCACGAGGCAGCGCACGGGCTCGCCGCGCATCGTCAGGATGGTGAGGAGCGCGGATCCGACCCGCCCCGTGGCGCCGGTGAGCAGGAGCACGGGCGGGAGCCTAGAATGCCGGGCTCGGCACCGCTGTCGCACCCGACCGAGGATCCTGAACCACCATGGCCTACGTCATCGCAGAGCCCTGCATCGGCACCAAGGACAACTCCTGCGTCGAGGTGTGCCCGGTCGACTGCATCCACCCCACGCCCGACGAGCCCGACTACGACAAGACCGAGATGCTGTTCATCGACCCCGACGAGTGCATCGACTGCGATGCGTGCGTCGAGGCGTGCCCCGTGGACGCGTGCTTCGCCGAGGATCAGCTGCCCGACGAATGGGCCGAGTTCGCGCAGCGCAACGCCGCCTACTTCGCGGGGAAGTGAGCTGGGCCCCGGTGCCCTAGCCGGCTCGCTTGCGGAGCGCCTCCATGTCCAGCACCGTGATCGCGCGGCGCTCCGTCTCGACCCAGCGGAGCCCGCGCAGGGTGTGGAGCGCCTTGTTGACGCCCTCGCGCGACGAGCCGACCCAGCTCGCGAGCTCCTCCTGCGTGATCGGGAGGTCGATGCGGACCCCGCCGCCGGGCTGCGCGCGGCCGTAGTCGACGGCCAGCTCGACCAGCCGCGCCGCGACCCGCCCGATCGTGTCCGAGGCGCCGAACTCGGCCCGCTTGCGGTCGGCCTCGCGCAGGCGGGCGATCAGGCGGGTGAGGATCCAGAGCGCCGCCTTGGGCGAGCGCTCGAGGAAGGCGCGGAAGGCCGCGGTGGGGATCACCAGGGCCTCGACCGGGTCGATCGCGGTGACCCCCGCCGACCGCGGCTGCCCGTCGATCGCCGAGAGCTCGCCGAGCACCTCGCCCGGGCCGCGGAAGGCGAGCACGGACTCCCGTCCGTCCTCCGAGATCGACGCGATCTTCACGCGGCCGGCCAGCAGGAGCATCACGCGGTCGGACACCTGGCGCTCGTGGAACAGCGCCGTCCCGCGCGGGAACTGGCGCTTGACGCCGTGCTCCTCCAGGTAGCAGACCTCGTCCGGCGCGAGGGCGTCGAGGAAGGAGTCGGGTGCGCCGGACACACGCGGGATCCTAGGGCTCGGTATTCAGATTTCGCCTGCCAGGCGAATTGCTCGTTCCTCGCATTCGCCTTCGGCGACGTTACTAAGCCATCGGCAAGCTCATGCCCACCGGCTGCGGCGCCGCGGCCGGTGACGGCGCCTGCAGCACCGGCAGCTCGATCGGCGAGAGCGCGATGATGCCGCGCGCCGCCTGGCGGATCGCCTGCGCCGCGGGGTCGTCCGGGTCGGTCACGAGGAGCGGGAGCCCGCTGTCGGCGCCCTCGCGCAGCGGCATGGTCAGCGGGACCTTGCCGAGCAGCGGCACGTCGATCTCGTCCGCCAGCAGCTGGCCGCCGCCCTCGCCGAAGAGCTGGAAGCGCTCGCCGCCGGGGGTCGTGAAGCCGGACATGTTCTCGATCACGCCGGCGATCTCGAGGTTGACCTTGTCCGCCATCTGCGCGGACCGGCGCGCGACCTTCTGCGCGGTCGGCTGCGGCGTCGTCACGATCACGAACTTCGCCTGGGGCAGCAGCCCGGCGAGCGTCATCGAGACGTCGCCGGTCCCCGGCGGCAGGTCGATCAGCAGGTGATCCAGCTCGCCCCACGCGACGTCCTCGAGGAACTGCGTGAGCGCCTTGTGGAGCATCGGGCCGCGCCACACGACGGCCTCGTCCTCGTCGAGGAAGAAGCCGATCGACATGACCTTCAGGCCGTGCGCCTCGAGCGGCAGGATCTTGCGCTCGGCGGACACCTTCGGGCGCTCGGCGCCCAGGCCGAGCATGCGCGGGACCGAGTAGCCCCACACGTCGGCGTCGAGCACCCCGACCTTCTTGCCCTCGGCGGCGAGGGCGACGGCCAGGTTCACGGTGAGCGAGGACTTGCCGACGCCGCCCTTGCCCGAGCCGATGCAGATCACGTCGGACACCTGGGCGAGCGCGCCCTCGGGCAGCCCGCCGGGGCGGCCGAGCTTCCGCTGCAGGCTCTGCTTCTGGGCATCGTTGAGCACGTCGAAGCCGACGTTCACGTGCGTGACGCCGTCGAGCGCCGCGACGGCGCCGGCCACCGCGGTCTCGAAGTGGTTCTTGATCGGGCAGCCGGGGGTCGTGAGCGAGACGGTGACGTCGACGGTCCCGCCATCCTTGATCTCGATCGAGCGGACCATGTCGAGCTCGACGATGTCGCGCCGGAGCTCGGGGTCGATGACGACCTTCAGCGCCTCGAGGATCTGGTCTCTCGTGGGCATGGTGTGCATTGTCGCAGGCGGTGGTGGTGCGATTCGTGCCGTTAAGCACCACCGCCGTGCCCGAAGGCACGGCGGCGGTTGAGGGAGGAGAGGTACTGCATCCGCCGGCGGGATATGAGGCCGGCGAACTCTCCCGTTCCAGCCGCTCTCCAGCCGGCCGGACGGGGAAGGTGAGGATCGCTTTTACGCGATCGAGGCGACGCGCTCCCTGGCCGAGGAGACGACCGTCTCGACCTGCGCGCGGTTCCGGCGCACGAGGCGCTCGGCGTCGCGCCGGCGGCCGCGCAGCTCGCGCTCGATGCGCGTGCGGGCCTTCTTGACGTCGCGCTCGAGCTGCTTGCGCGCGGTGGTGCCGCGGCGCTCCAGCCGGCTCACGTCCGGCAGGTCGCCGACGAGGGCGGCCGCGCGGTCGCGGGCCTCGAGCGTGGCGCCGACGTAGACGAGCGCGGCGCGCTCGGCGACGTTGCGGCCCTGCTTCGCCGTCGTCTTCGCGGCGCGCAGGTTGGCCTGCGCGGCCTCGCGCGTCTCGTTCGCGGCGATCGTCCGGCTGCGGCGGCCCGTCGCGGTCGACGGCGACTTGGCGGCCGTGGGGCGCGACGTGGCGCGCCGGGCGGCCGGCTTGCGGGCGGCCGTCTTGCGCGCGGGGCGCTTGCGCGCCGCCGTCTTGCGAGCAGGCGCCTTGGCGGGCGTGGCCGTCGTGGACGTGGAGGTGGTGGTGGTCTCAGCCATAGATGGATCAGCCCTTCTCGAGTGCGGTCACTCTATCGAACTTAGATCTAACTTGCTTCCGATGTTCCCATCGAACACATGTTTGTAACCCGCACTCATGGTCTTGTTACACGAGCCTGGATGAACCACGTGAACAAGCGGTAAACGCCGCCGGACTTTGTGACATCCGGAACGTGCGTTCGTCATCTGCCAGCAGTGTGGCGGACGCGGGGCGCGCCGTCTTCGACCGGCGGGAGGAACCGACCCCGACCGGCGGTCGGTGCTACGCAGCGAGCGGCTCGACCCGCGCCAGCCACTCGGCGGGCGCGTCGAGCTCGGCGAGCGAGGGGAGCCGGTCGGGCGCCTCCCAGACGCGGTTGAGCGCGGCGATCCCGCCCAGCTCGACGACCGCGTCGCAGAAGCGCTTGCCCAGCTCGTACTGGCGCAGCTTCACGTCCATGCCGATGACCTTCTCGAACAGCCGCAGCAGGCCGGTGCGGTCCGCACGGCGGCGCTCCATCGCCGCGCGCATCCGCGGCAGGTCCTCGATCACGTCCGCGCCGACCGCGTCCATCACGTGCTCGGCGTATCCCTCGAGCACGGCCATGAAGGCCTGCACGGCGTCCATCTGCTCGCGCCGCTCGGGCCCCAGCACCGCGGCGGCGAGCCCGTCGGCGCGGACGGTGTCGACGAGGCCGCGCAGGTCGTCGAGGCCGGGCATGCCGCCGAGGAGCCGCGCGGGGTCGAAGCCGAGCGCGGCGACGAGCTCGCGCACCATGTCGGCGAGATGCGGGCGCAGCCACGGGACGCCGCCGAACTGGAGCGCGTGCGTGATCTCGTGCAGGGCGACCCAGCGCAGCAGCGCGTCGTGCCCGGCGTCGAGCGTCGTCGCGGCGTGGCCCAGGTTGGGGGCGACGAACAGGAGCCGCGCCGGCGCGTCCGGGTCGAGCACCGGGAACTCGTACTGGCCGAGCACGCGGCCGGCGAGGTAGCCGGAGATGGCGCCCGACTCGACGGCGAGCGCGGCGCCCGCCGCCGTGCCGATCACCGGGCCGAGCGGCCCGCCGGACTGCGCCGCCCGGGCGGCCGCGGGGTCGAGCACCGCGCGGATCGAGCGCAGGTTCGCCTCGATCCAGGCCGGCCGCTCGATCGCCTCGGCGACCGGCAGCACCCCCGCGGCGGGCGTCAGCCCCGTGTAGGCGGAGACGAGCGCCTCGCACTCGTCCGCGGGCCGGACCAGCGACCGGTACGGCTCCGGATCCCCGGACGGCGCCAGTGCGGCGACGCCCTCCGCGACCTTCTGCGCCAGCGACCAGTCGACCATCCACCCAGGATGGCAGGCGCGCTCAGGCGCGCGGCACGCGTGCCAGCTCGGCCAGCGCGGCGGCCGACCGTGCGGCGACGATCGGGGACACGGGAGCGAGCACCTCGAGCGGCGCCCCCAGCGGCTCGGCGCACGCGGTGAAGGCGACGAGGCCGCCGGCCTCGCGCACGATCAGCTGCCCGGCGGCGACGTCGACCGCGCGCGAGCGGCGCAGCGTGACCATGCCGTCCAGCCGGCCGCCGGCGACCTGGCAGAGCGTGACCGCGATCGCGCCGATCGCCCGCAGGCGGTGCGCCGCCTCGGCGAGCGCGTCGGCCGAGTCGCGCAGCCAGCGCGGGTCGGCCGACTCGATCCCGAGCAGCTCGACCTTGCCGCCGACGCGCCGCTCCGGCACCGAGGGGTCGAGCGGCACGCCGTCGAGCAGCGCGCCGCCGCCGCGGTGCGCGACCCACTCCTCGCCGGCCCCGAAGTCGTAGACGTAGCCGAACGCGACGTCGGCCATCGTCGGCCCGTCGGCGACGGCGAAGGAGAGCGCGTGGTGCGGGAGCCCGCGCTTGGCGTTCTTGGAGCCGTCGAGCGGGTCGATGACCACGAGCAGCGGGCCGCCGCCGAACTCGACGCGCCCGCGCTCCTCACTGACCGCCGTGAAGCGGTGCCCCTCCGCGTGGACCGCCTCCAGGCCGCGGAACACGGCCGCCTCCGCGGCGGCGTCGATCTCGAGCGTGTGGTCGCCGCCCTCGCCGCGGGTCCCCGTCTCGCGCGCCCGCTCGGCGGTCGTCGGCGCGGCGGCGAGCGTCTCGCGCAGGTCCCGGACGGCGGAGCGCGCGACGCCCAGCCAGTCCGGTGCGGCGGCGCTCACGCGGCGTATCCTACGAAGGACGTGGAGCAGACCCCTGCGCAGCTCGAGGCGGTCACGCATCCCGGCGGGCCGCTGCTGATCGTCGCCGGCGCGGGGGCCGGGAAGACGCACACGCTCGTCGAGCGCTTCGCGTGGCTGACGGAGCACGGCACGGCGCCCGACGCGATCCTCGCCCTCACGTTCTCGACCGCGGCGGCGGACGACCTGCGCGAGCGCATCGAGACGCGGCTCGCCGGCGTCGCCTACGAGGAGCTCACGGTCACCACGTTCCAGGCGTTCTGCGCGCGGCTGCTGCGGGAGGAGGCGCTGGAAGCCGGCGTGGACCCGTTCGCGGCGCCCGTCACCGCGGCGGACCGGCTCGCCATGCTGCTCGAGCGGATCGACGAGCTGCCGCTCGCCTCGCACGACCTGCGCGGGAACCCGAGCGCGCTGCTCGGCTCGATCGTGCAGCGGATCGACGGGCTCAAGGACGAGCTGATCACCGCGGCCGACTACGCCGCGTGGGCGGAGAAGCTGCCCGAGGACGGCGAGCCCGCGCGGGCGCGCGCCGCTCGCGAGCGCGAGTTCGCGGCGATCTACGCGGCGCACGACCGCATGCTGGCCGAGGCCGGGACGCTGGACGCCGGGGACCTCGTGCTGCACGCCTTCCGGATGCTGCGCACGAAGCCGCACATCCGCCAGCGCCTCGGCGCGCGCTTCCGGCACGTGCTCGTGGACGAGTTCCAGGACACCAACTTCGCGCAGAACCTGCTCCTGCGGCTGCTCGTGGCCGAGCACGGCAACGTCACCGCGGCCGGCGACGACGACCAGGCCATCTTCCGCTTCCGCGGCGCGTCGACGAAGAACTTCGAGGACTTCCGCACGGAGTGGCCCGGCGCCGCGGTCGTGCGCCTGCGCGAGAGCTTCCGCTCCGGCGAGCGCATCCTGGCCGCCGCGCACGCCGTCGTGGAGCCGGACGCCGGGCGGATCGAGAAGCCGCTGCACGCCCGGCCCGGCGCGCCGGAGGGCGAGGTCGCGTTCTGGCGCTGCGCCAACGAGCGCGCGCAGGCCCAGGCGGTCGCGGCCGACGTCGAGCGCCTGATCGCCCGGGACGAGCGGAGCGGCGAGGCGCCGGCCGGGGACGAGGGCCCCGGCCGCGGCAGGGTGGCGCCGGAGGACGTGTGCGTGCTCGTGCGCTCGGTCCGCGGGGAGGGCCAGGCGGTGGCCGCGGCGCTCGAGGAGCGGGCGGTCCCGTACCGGCTGGCGGACGCAGCGGCCTTCTTCCAGCGCGCCGAGGTGCGCGACCTGATCGCCTGGCTGCGGCTGCTGGTCGACCCGGGCGACGCCGGCGCGGTGGTGCGCGCCCTCGCGCGGCCGCCCGTCGAGCTGCGGGCGATCGACCTCGCGCGCTGCACCCAGATCGCGCGCCGGCGCAAGCTCGACATGGTCGCGGCGCTCGGCGCGGCGATGGAGTCGCCGCAGATCCCGCCCGAGGCGCGCGAGCGCATCGCCGTCTTCCTGCGCCTGTACCGCGGCGCCGCCGGCCAGCTCGACTCGACGCGCCCCGACCTCTACGTGCACCGGCTGATCGAGCGGCTCGGCCTGCGCCGCCAGCTGCTCTTCGCGGCCTCGACGGAGGTCGTCGAGCGGCTCGTGAACCTGGCGAAGTTCGGGGAGCTCGCCGCCGACTACCTGCGCCGCTCGCCGCAGGCCACCGCGCGCGAGTTCGCGCGCTCGATCGCCGCGGTCGCCGACGCCGGGCTGCGCGAGGAGGAGGCGGCGGCGACCGAGCGCCCGCAGGGCGTGCAGGTGATGACCATGCACGCCGCCAAGGGCCGCGAGTTCGACCATGTCTACGTGCTCGGCCTGATGGCCGCGCGCATGCCCGGCCCGCGCCAGCGCGCGCTCGAGCCGATCCCCGACGCGCTGATCAAGGAGGCCCTGCCGCCCGACTCCAAGGCCGCGCACGTCGCCGCCATGGGGCGCCTGCTCCACGTGGCGATGACCCGTGCCCGGCGCCGGCTCGTGCTCGCCTACCCGGCCGTCACCGACCGCGGCGCGATCCAGCCGCCGTCGCCGTTCGCCGAGCTGGCGCGCGAGGCGCTCGGCGCGGAGTGGCAGCCGCGCGAGGAGGAGCTGTTCGGCCCGGCGGAGACGCTGCAGTCGACGTTCCGGCTGCTGCGCGACGAGCTGCTCACCACCGTGCAGCAGGTCGGCGGCCGGCTCGGCGAGCTGCGCTTCGACACCGACCTCGACGTCTCCCACGCCGTCGTGCGCTACCTCGAGGTGCTCAAGCTCTCGGCGCTGATGGAGCGCACCGGCGGCGGGCTGTCCGTCGCCGAGGCGCTGCCGGAGGTCAACGCCCGGCTGCTGCAGGCCGCGACCGCCGAGCAGCGCGAGATCTTCGAGACGTCCGCCCTGGACGAGTACCTGCTCGACGCCGAGCGCGACGAGAAGCTGCGCGCCCGGGCGGTCGCGCAGCGGACCGAGCCGTCGCTGGAGCAGTTCCTGCCGCGCCGTGGGGACGGCCTGGCGCTCAGCGCGTCCGACATCGAGACCTACCGGACCTGCCCGCTGAAGTACAAGTTCGCCCGCGTCTTCCGGATCCCGTCCGAGCCGACCCTCAACCAGCGCTTCGGGATCCTCGTCCACCAGGTGCTCGAGCGCTTCCACCAGGGCGGCACGGCGAACCGGTCGCTGCCCGAGCTGCTCGGGCTGCTCGAGGCCGGCTGGCGCCGCGGGGGGTTCGGGGATTCCGAGGAGGAGCGCCAGCTGCGCGCCAAGGCGACGGGCGCGCTGCTGCGCTACCACGAGCGCTTCCAGGACGAGGACGCCGAGCCCGTGTGGTTCGAGCGCGCGTTCGCGTTCCGGCTCGGGCCGCACCTCCTGCGCGGCCGCGTCGACCGCGTCGACAAGCTGCCGGACGGCGGCTACGAGCTGATCGACTACAAGACCGGGCGCCCGAAGTCGGCGGCCCAGCTGCGCGAGGACGTGCAGCTCTCCCTCTACGCGGTCGGCGCGCGCGAGTCGTGGCAGCTCGAGGCCGCCCACCAGGCCTACTACTACGTGCTGGACGACGAGAAGGTGCCGGTCGAGCGCAGCGCGGAGGACCGCGACTGGATCACCGACACCGTCTTCGAGGTGGCCGAGGGCATCCTGGGGCAGGGCTTCGAGCCGACCCCGTCGTGGTCCGCGTGCTCCATGTGCGACTACCGGATCGCCTGCCCCGCCGCGGAGAAGTGAGCCGCGCGCTCGTCACGGGCGCGGGCTCGGAGGCGGGCATCGGCTTCGCCTGCGCGCGGGCGCTGCGCGCCGCCGGGCACGACGTCGCCGTCGCGGCGACGACCGACCGCATCCAGGCGCGCGCGACCGAGCTCGGCGGGACGGGTCACGTCGCCGACCTGTCCGACCCGGACGCCGTGGCGCGGCTCGCCGGCGAGGTCGGGGACGTCGACGTGCTCGTGTGCAACGCGGGCATGGCGCAGACGGGGCGCGGGCTCGTCGAGGCCGCGTTCCTCGACCTCGATCCGGCGGCGTGGGAGACGGAGCTGGCGCGCACGCTCACCACCGCGTTCCTGACCGCGCGCGCGTTCGCGCCGGGGATGGCGGCGCGCGGCGCCGGGCGGATCGTGTTCGTGTCCTCGATCACGGGGCCGCGCACCGCGATCCCGGGCAGCGCGGCCTACGGCGCCGCGAAGGCCGGGATGGAGGGCCTGATGCGGGGGATGGCGCTCGAGCTGGCACCGCGCGGCGTCACCGTGAACGCCGTGGCGCCGGGCTGGATCGCCACCGCGTCGTCGAGCGCGGAGGAGCTGGCCGCGGGCGCGGGCACGCCCGTGGGCCGGCCCGGGACGCCGGACGAGGTCGCCGCGGCGGTCGCGTTCCTCGCCGCGCCCGGCGCGGCCTATGTGACCGGCTCGGTCGTCGTCGTGGACGGCGGCAACACGCTGCGCGAGCGGTAGCGCGCCGCCAGCGCCGCGGCGCGCTCCTCCGGCCAGTCGCGCGCCTCGCCCGCGAGCGCCGCGACGAGCAGCTCCAGCCGGACCTGCCACGCGGCGAGCGCGTCGGGATCCGCCTCCGCGACGTCGACGAGCAGCAGCGACCCGGGCGTCGACGGTCGCACCTCGATCCGCGCCTCCGGCCAGGCGGCCTCCGCGAGCGCCACGCGCACCTCCTCGGGCGGCTGGACCACGTCGCGCTCGAACCGCGCGCCGCCAGCCGTCGCCCGCGGCTCGCCGAGCCCGAAGCGCTCCGCGTAGTCCTCGAACCGCGGGAACCACGCGTCGTCCGGCGGCGGCTCGCCGTCCAGCCGGGCGGCGAGGGCCGCGAGGCAGGCGTCCCAGCCCGCCGCGTTGCGCGCGGCGCCGGGCAACCCGCCGGACATGCCCCCCGGGGCGAGCACGTGCGTGAACACGAGCCGGCAGCCGGCGCCCTCGGGCGTGATCTCCCAGGCCAGCACGTCGTCGCCCCAGCGATAGCGCAGGAGCCGCGGCGGCTCGACCGCCAGGACCTCGCCGCCCGGCGTGTCCTCGTCGCCCGCCTCGAAGGCGAAGCGGATCGGCGCGCCCGGGCGCAGCTCCCACTCCACACCCGCGGGGAACCAGTGGCGCAGCTCCGCGGGATCGCTGATGGCGCGGAAGACCTGCTCGGGCGGATGCGCGAGCACGCGCTCGAAGCGCAGCACGGCGCCGCCGTCGCCGGGGTCGTCCAGGGTGGCCCAGGGGGTCATGCGTCCTCCTCGTGGTCGGGCATCCCGTCGAGGTGCCGCTCGAGGGCGTCGAGGCTCGCGCTCCACAGCTCGCGGTACGGCGCGAGCCAGGCGTCGACCTCGGCCAGCGGCGCCGGGTTGAGCCGGTACAGCCGCCGCTGCGCGTCCTGGCGGACCTCGACGAGACCGGCCTCGCGCAGCAGCTTGAGGTGCTTGGAGACCGCGGGCTGGCTCAGGCCGACGCGCTCGACCAGATCGCCGACCGGCCGCTCGCCGGCCCGCAGGAGGTCGAGGAGCTCACGCCGGCGCGGCTCGCCGAGCAGCTCGAACGTAGATGCCATCCGGGTAATATAACCAGGATGGCATACAGCCCGTCAGCCGTCAGCTCGGCGGGTTGCCGCGCTGGCGCAGGAAGCGCTGGAACTCGCGCGCCAGCACGTCGCCCGACGGGAGCTGCGACGGATCCGGGCGCCCCTCCTCCTCGTCGGCGGTGCGCTCGAGCTTCTCGACGAAGGCCTGCACGTCGGGGTCCATCTCGACCGCGCGCGACACCTGGCGCTCGTACTCGGCGGCCGCGTCCTCCAGCTCGGCGGCGTCGACGGTGATCCCGATCAGGCTCTCCAGCCGCCGCAGCAGCGCGAGGGACCCCTTGGGGTTCGGCACGACGGCGACGTAGTGCGGCACCGCGGCCCACAGCGACGCACTGGGCATGCCGGCGTTCGCGCACGCGTCGTGCAGCACGCCGACGATCCCCGTCGGGCCCTCGTAGGTCGGCGGGTCGAGCCTGAGCCGCTCGACGAGCGCGTCGTCGGAGGCGAACGCCGTGACGCCGACCGGACGGGAGTGCGGCACGTCCGCGAGCAGGGCGCCGAGCGTGACGACCATCTGCACGCCGAGCACCTCGGCCAGCTCGATCACCGTCTCGCAGAACGTGCGCCAGCGGTAGGCGGGCTCAGGGCCCGAGACGATCACGAGGTCGCGCGGCGCACGCGGGACGCGGGCCTCGTGCACCTCGATGTCGGGCCACTCGATCACGCGCTGGTGGCCGCCGGAGAGCCGGACCGTCGGCCGCGTCGCCTGGAAGTCGACGAACTCCTCGGGGTCGATCACCGCGAAGCGCTCGGCGCCGAGCGCAGCCCCGAGGAAGGTGAGGGCGGACGAGGCCGACTCCCCCGCGTCGTTCCAGCCCTTGAAGGCACACACGAGCGCGGGTGCGCGGAGCCCGTCGGGGCGGCGATCCCAGCGCAGCGGCTGCATGCACGACCACGGTAGCGGACCGGTCCTGGATTCCCGTCCGGAGCACGCACCATCATCGGGGGCGATGGCCGTGGTGGAGCTCAGCGCCCTGCGCGCCGGCGACGACGTCGCCGGCGTCTACGCGTGCACGCGCAAGGACCGCCTGACCGCCCGCACCGGCGCGCCCTACCTCGCGCTCGAGCTGCGCGACCGCACGAGCGCGCTCCCCGCGCGCGTGTTCCGCGACGCGGACCTGCTCGGCGGCCGCTTCGACCGCGGCGACCTCGTCCGCGTGCAGGGCCGCGTGGAGCGCTTCCGCGACGCGCTGCAGGTCGAGGTGCGGGCGATCGAGCGGGCGGCGGACGCCGACCCCGCCGCGTTCCTCCCCGTCGCCTACCGCAACCTCGACGAGCTCGACGGCTTCCTCGAGCACCTCGCGCGCGAGGTCCACGACCCGGGCTACCGCGCGCTGCTCGAGGCGCTCCTGGGCGATGCCGCGCTGCGCGCCGAGTGGCGCCGCGCCCCGTGCACGCGAGCCGGCCACCACGCCTACCTGGGCGGGCTGCTGGAGCACACCGTCGCGGTCGCGACGCTCGCGCTGGAGACCTGCCAGCTGCATCCCCGGCTGAACTCCGACCTGCTCGTGACCGCCGCGCTCGTGCACGACCTCGGCAAGACGCGCGAGTTCACCTACGGCGCCGAGCTGGGGCTGTCCGACGAGGGCCGGCTGCTCGGGCACCTCGTGCTCGGCCAGCAGCTGCTCGAGCCGCGCCTGCACGGCCTCGCCCCCGAGCGGCGCGTCGCGCTGCTGCACTGCGTGCTCTGCCATCACGGGCCGGATGCGGCGCCCGGGCGGCGCTTCGGGTCGCCCGAGGCGCTCGCGCTGCACCGGCTGAACGCCCTCGACGCCGGGGTGAAGGGGGCGCTCGAGCATGGCCTCGGCTAGCGCGCGGCTCCGGATCGCGCAGACGGACGATGCACGCGCCGCGCTCGCGGCCGATCACCCGGACATGCACGCTCCGCGGATCCGCGTCCTGCTGCCCGGGGACGACCCGAGCGCGGCCGCCGACCTGGCGGCCTCGCTCGCCCACGGCGCGCTGCACGACCAGCTCACGGGCCTGCCGAACCGCGCCCTGCTCGCCGACCGCCTCGGCCAGGCCTTCGCCCGCCTCCCGCGCAGCGGCGGCAAGCTCGCGGTGCTGCTCCTCGGCATCGAGGGGCTCACGCTCGTCGGCGACGCGGACCGCGACGCCGTGCTGATCGACGTGGCGGCGCGCCTGCGGGCGATCATGCGCCCGTCCGACACCGTCGCGCGCCTCGGCGGCGACGAGTTCGCGCTCCTGTGCGACGGGATGACCGCGGGCGCGGATCCCGGCGCGGTCGCCGCCCGCGCGCTCGCCGCGCTCGCCCCGCCGGTCCCGCTGGGCGGCCGCGACCATCGCGTGCGGGCGTCGATCGGCGTCGCCGAGGCCGGCCCGGGCGGCGACGCCGAGGGCGTGCTGCGGGAGGCCGGCGCCGCGCTGCGCGCCGCCGGGCGGCGCGGCGGCGACGGCGTGCCCGGCCGGCGCTCCCCGCAGGACGAGCTGCGCCGCGCGCTCGAGCGGGACGAGCTGGTGCTGCACTACCAGCCCCAGGTGGCGCTCGGCACCGACCGCCCGACCGGCGTCGAGGCGCTGGTGCGCTGGGCGCACCCCGAGCGGGGGCTCGTGGCGCCCGGCGAGTTCATCGGAGTGGCCGAGTCCTCGGGCCTGATCGTGCCGCTCGGGCGCTGGGTGCTCCGCGAGGCCTGCGCGCAGCTCGCGCGCTGGGCGCGGGGCAGCGGCCGGATGGCGGAGCTGTCGATGTCCGTGAACCTCTCGGCGCGCCAGCTGGCGCAGCCCGAGCTGGTCGGCGACGTCGCCGCGATCCTCGCCGGGACGGGCGTCGACCCCGGCCGCGTCTGCCTCGAGATCACCGAGACCGCCGTGCTCGCCGACGCGGAGGCCACGGGCGAGCGCCTGCACGCGCTGAAGTCGCTCGGCGTCGAGCTCGCGTGGACGCGAGGCGGAGCCGGTGACGAGGCCGCAGGCCGAGGCAGAGGGACGGGGTACTCGTCGCTGAGCTACCTCGGACGCTTCCCGGTCGACGTGCTGAAGATCGACCGCTCGTTCATCCAGGGCATCCAGGACGACGGCGGGCGCACCCGCGGCCTCGTCGCCGCCCTGATCAAGCTGGCCGCCGCGCTGGAGCTGACGCCGATCGCCGAGGGCGTCGAGGCTGCGGCGCAGGCCGACGCGCTGCGCGCGCTCGGCTGCTCCACCGCCCAGGGCTTCCTGTGGTCGGCGGCGCGCGAAGCCGGCGACCTGGAGCGGCTCATCGAGGCCGCGCCGGCGCCCACGGCCCCGATCCGCGTCGTGGTCTGCGACGACGCGCCGGGGATCCGTGCGCTCATGCGCACGACGCTCGAGCACGACGGCCTGGTCGAGGTGGTGGGCGAGGCCGGCGACGGCGAGGCCGTGGTGGGCGTCGTCGCCGCCGCCTGCCCGGACGTCGTCCTGCTCGACCTGTCGATGCCGAACGTGGACGGCCTCGCGGCGCTCCCGAGGATCCTCGAGGTCGCGCCCTGGGCGGGCGTCGTCGTGATCTCCGGCCGCGACGAGGCGACGTACGCGTCGCAGGTCCTGGCGCTCGGAGCCGAGCGCTTCATGGCCAAGCCGGCGGCGATCGAAGCGATCCGCGCCGCCGTCCTCGACGTCGGGCTGCGCGCGCCTCAGGCGTCGAGCGCGGCGCCGTAGCCGCGACCGCGGCGCGTGGCCTTGGCGGCGTAGACCGCCGCGTCCGCGCGGCGGAAGAGCGCGTCGCTCGTGCGCCCGTCCTCCGGGTGCACGGCCAGCCCGAACGACGCCGGGGCGGTCACCGAGAGCGCCAGCACGGCGCGGTCGACGATGGCGCGGGCGGCGTCCGCGCCGGCGCCTGGCAGCAGGATCGCGAACTCGTCGCCGCCGAGCCGCCCGACGGCGTCGGTCGGCCGGACGGCGTCGCGGAGGCAGCGCGCCGTCTCGCGCAGGACGGCGTCGCCCGCCGCGTGGCCGTCGCGGTCGTTGACCGCCTTGAAGTCGTCGAGGTCGAGCGTGACGAGCGCGAAGCCGGTCCCGTGCGCGATCGCGCGCTCGAGGCCGTCCTCCAGGCCGCGGCGGTTCAGGCAGCCGGTGAGCGGGTCCGTGACCGAGAGGCGGGTCAGCTCGAGGCGCTGGCGGTCGCGCCAGAACGCGGTGCCGACGCACATCACCGACGTGAGCAGCAGCGAGGCCGCCACGAACAGGACGTCGGTGGTCTCGTGGGGATGCGCGAGGGCCACGGTGAGGTAGGCGCCGATCACGAGCGCGGCGACGCCGATCGCGCCCCGCAGCGGGTAGAGCAGCGCGGCGAAGGCGAGCGCCAGGACGAGGCCGAACGCGATCGGGCTGCGGCCGCCGCCGTCGAGGTGGTAGAAGAGCGCGATCCCGCCCGCCGAGGCGATGCTCCAGGCGACGAAGAAGATGTCGCGCGTGCGCCCCACGACGAGCCGGTCGACGGGCAGCAGCACGAGCAGCAGCGCGAGCACGCCGAAGCCGGCGGCCAGCGCGGACATCAGGGGGCGGTGCGGCTGGTCCCAGGTCGTCAGGTAGTAGGCGATCCCGACGAGGACGAGCACGATCGTCGAGACGGCGCCCAGGCGGACGCAGGCCACGCGGACGCGGAGCTCGTCGGTTTCGAGCACACCTGCTTGATCGGCCGGACCGCCGACATCCTGGAGCGGCGGTCAGCCGGCGCGCAGCTCGCCGACGCGCACGCCGCGGGAGTTGACGATCGG
Organism: uncultured Solirubrobacteraceae bacterium; assembly: GCA_963827335.1. Classification (GTDB taxonomy): domain Bacteria; phylum Actinomycetota; class Thermoleophilia; order Solirubrobacterales; family Solirubrobacteraceae; genus DASQMT01. The sequence continues at coordinate 37,439 of CAWHAP010000007.1, read as the reverse complement.
CGCGGCCGCGAGCGCCTCGGGGACCGCGGCGGCTAGGCCCAGCTCCGCACGGGCGAGCGCGACGCCCGCCGGCGGGACCGCGCGCAGCGCGCCGTCGCGCACCTTGAGCGCCAGTCCGCGCCCGTCGGCGAGGCCGACCGCGAGCACGCCCTCGGCCCCGATCTTCGCCACGAGGCCCGGCTCGGCCCGCATCAGCTCGGTGTCGATCGCCCCGCCGAAGGCGACGAGCTCGGGATAGGCGCGCATGGCCGCGGCGCAGCGGTCGCCGGACGGCCCGAGGCCGCCGCCCGCCAGCGCGCCGAACGCGCGGGCGAGCGCCGAGAGCGGCACGGCGAACGTGCGCATCCCGCATCCGTCGGTGGCCTCCTCGCTCGGACCCTCGATGCCGCAGGCCTCGGCGACGCAGTCGCGCATCGCGCCCTGGAGCGCGTGCCCGGCGCGGAAGTAGCCGTCGAGCGGCCAGCCTTCCGCCAGGCAGCGGGCCAGCCCGAACGCGTGCTTGCCCGAGCAGTTGTGGCGGATCCGCGACGGCCGCGCGCCCTCGGCGGCGCGCGGATCGCGCGGCAGCTCGGGCCCGCAGCCGAGCGCGCCCTCGACCAGCCCGCACGCCTCGAGCACCTCGGCCACGACCGCGACGTGGTCGGGCGACCCGCCGTGCGAGGCGCAGGCGAGCGCGAGGTGGCGGCGGTCGAGCCCGAAGCGCTCGAGCACGCCCGCACGCACGCTCCCCAGCGCCTGCAGGGGCTTGACCGCGGAGCGCGCGAAGACCGGCAGGTCGCCGTCGGGCCCGGTCACCGAGCCGTCCGGCGCGGTCACGCACCAGGCGACGCGGTGCTCGGACTCGACCGCGCCTCCCCGGACGGCGACGACGCGCGTCAGGACGCCCGCTCCCGCCAGCGCACCCGGCTCTCCTCGATGATCTGCAGCGCCACGCCGCGTTCGTACCAGCCGTCGATGCTCACGTCCTTGCCCTCGGGCTGCTTGTAGATCGAGAAGAAGTGCTCGATCTCGCTGCGCAGCTGGTCGGGCAGGTCGGCGAGCTCGCGCAGCCCGCTCCAGTTCGGATCCTCGTGGGGCACGCAGAGGATCTTGTCGTCCTGGCCCTTGTCGTCGGTCATGCGCAGGACGGCGATGGCCGTGACCGCGATCAGGCAGCCCGAGAACGTCGGCTCGGAGACGCAGACCATCGCGTCGAGCGGGTCGCCGTCCTCCCCGAGCGTGTCGGTGACGAAGCCGTAGTCCGTGGGGTACACGACGGACGAGAACAGGAAGCGGTCGAGCTTGATCCCCCCGAGCGCCTCGTCCCACTCGTACTTGTTGCGCGAGCCCTTGGGGATCTCGACCAGGCAGTGGAGGGGTTCGTCCATGCCGCGCGAACCTTAGTCGGCGAGATGCTCGAGGGCTTCCGTGACTTCCTCATGCGCGGCAACGTCGTGGACCTCGCGATCGCCGTGGTGCTCGGCGCCGCGTTCGGCGCCGTGGTGAGCGCGTTCGCGAACGACTTCATCGGGGGGATCATCGGCGCCCTCGGGGGATCGCCGGACTTCGGGGCGGCGGGGATCGACGTGGGCGAGGCACGGGTCGTCTGGGGCTCGACGATCACCGCGCTGATCCAGTTCGCGATCGTGGCCGCCGCGATCTACTTCGTGGTCGTCGTCCCGATGACGAGGCTCAACGAGCTGCGCCGCAGCGACGACGGGGTCGACACGCCGGCGCCGTCGGACGAGACGAAGCTGCTGACGGAGATCCGCGACCTGCTCCTGGCGCAGGGCGGCGCGGCGCCCTCGGCGCCGCCGCCGTCGACGCCGCCGCCCTCCGCCTAGCGCGGGCTGGTCTCGCCCTCGGGCAGCAGCCCGTCGCGGCCGACGTAGCCGCCCGCGCCGCCGACGCACACGTACACGGCATCCTCGGTGTCGCTCACGTTGCGCAGCTGCCGCACGGTGGACGGGTCGACGCGCGCGAAGCCGCCCGGGCCCAGCGTGTGCCCTGCGCCGTCGCCGAACGTGATCTCCAGCGTGCCGGCGTGCACGAAGTACAGCTCCTCCTGACGCTCGTGCAGGTGGCGCCCGGAGGTGTAGCCCGGCGGGATGACGACGGCGTTGACGCCGAACGCGGTGACGCCGAGCGCCTTGCGGACCTTGCGGAAGCCGGGCCCCTCGCCCATCCCGTCGATGCTGCCGACGGCCCAGCCCTCGCCCGAGGTCGTCTCCGTCATGGCCGCCATACTACGGCCGATGCCCGCCGACGCCGCCCTGGACGCCCTGCTCGAGCCGCTGCGGCGCGACCCGGAGCGATCCGCGGTGCTGCTCGACGTCGACGGCGTGCTCGCCCCGATCGTCGCCCAGCCCGACGACGCGCACATGCCCGAGACGACGCGCCGCCCGCTGATCGAGATCGCGCGGCGCTACGGCACCGTCGCCTGCGTGTCGGGCCGCCGGGCGTCGGACGCGCGCCGGATCGTCTCGCTCGGCTCGATCGCCTACCTCGGCAACCACGGCTCCGAGGTGCTGCGCCCCGGCGCGATCGCGCCCGAGCTCGACCGTGAGCTGCAGGCGTGGACGCGCCGGATCCAGGGCTTCATGCGCGACGCCTACGGCGAGGAGCTCAAGCGCCTGCGCGTGCGGCTCGAGGACAAGGAGGCGATCGCGGCGCTGCACTGGCGCGGCGTGCCCGACGAGGAGGGCGCCGAGGCCGCCATCCGCGAGGTGGCCGAGCGCGCGGAGGCCTCCGGCTACCGGACGCACTGGGGCCGCAAGGTGCTCGAGATCCGGCCGCCGGTGCGGATCGACAAGGGGGCCGGCATCGTCGGCCTGCTGCGCGACACCGACCTCGCGGCCGCCATGTACGTGGGCGACGACCGGACGGACATCGACGCCTTCCACGGGCTCGACGAACTCGTCGAGATGGGGCGGCTGGGCACCGCGCTGCGGGTCGGCGTGCGCTCGGACGAGGGCCCGAAGGAGCTCGAGGAGGAGGCGGACGCCATGGTCGAGGGCACCGACGGGGTCCGCGACCTGCTCAAGGCCCTGCTGGCCTGACGGACCCGTGCGGTTCGTCGACTTCCTCAAGACGACGGTCCTGCTCAGCGCTGGGTCGGCCACCCTGCTCGCGGCCCTGACGGTCGCCCGCGTGGCCGCGAGCGACGACTACGGGCCGATGGAGGTCGCGGTCGGCTGGTGGCTGGTGGCCGCGCTGATCGGTGGCTGGCTCGGCCGGCGCAACGCCGCCTCGCCCCCGATCGCGCGGCTGCTGGCCGACGCGCGGGTGCAGATGATGCTGCCGGAGCTGCGGCCCGGCCTGACGCTGCTCAACCGGCTCTGGCCGCTGCTCTTCTCGACGCTGGGCGCGGCGTTCCTCGGCGTCTTCATGCCGCAGGTCTCGGCCGTGGCCGCGGGGTTCGCGATCATCTGGGCGCTCGCCTGGCGGCGCCAGGAGGCGGCCGTGAGCGCGATCGAGGAGCGCGACGGCTTCCGCTTCTACATCGACAAGACGCCGCCGCTGTCGCCGATCCGGCTGATCCGCACCCCCGGCCTCATGGCCGGCTGAGATGCCGCGGCCCGACGTCCTGCTCGTGTCGATCGGCGGCACCACGGGGCTGCGCGCCTCCGACGACGCGCTCGCCGGCGCGCTGGAGCGGGCCGGGGCGACGGTGGCCGTGGCGCGCGTCCGCCGCGCGCGCGAGCCGCGGACCTTCGCCCTGACCGACCTGGCATGGGCCGTCCCGGCCCGCCGCGCCGCGCAGGCGGCCCTGCGCGCCGGCCGGCCGCGCGCGATCGTCTACTGCACGACGACGGCGGCCCTGCTGTGGCCCGAGCCCGGCGCGATCCGCTTCGACGCCGCGGCGGCGGGGAACCGGCCGGGCCGGCACGGGCTCTGGCAGCGCCCGGTGGAGCGGCGCCGGCTGGCGGCCGCGCCGCTGCTCGTCCCCGTGACCGCGGCCGCGCTGGAGGAGGCGCCGCCGGTCGCCACGCCCGCGGTCGCGGTCCCGATCCCCGTCGCGCCGTCGGGGCCGCAAGGGGACCGCGAGGTCGCGGTGCTCACCTACGGCGCGAACCCCGCCAAGAAGGGCCTGGACCGCGTGCTCGCGGCCTGGCGCGTGGCACGGCGCGACGGCGAGGAGCTCGTCGTCGCGGGCGTCGCGGGCCGCGACGAGCCGGGCGTGCGCTACGCCGGGATGCTCGCGCCGGACGCGTACCGCGCGCTGCTGCGCCGCGCGCGGGTGTTCGCGACGGCGCCGCGGCGCGAGGACTACGGGATCGCGCAGCTCGAGGCGCTCGCGGACGGCTGCGCGCTCGTCACGAACGCGGCGCCGGGACCCTACGCGGCGCTGCCGCTGGCCCGGGCGCTGGACCCGCGGCTGGTGGCGGGCGACGATCCCGCCGCGCTCGCCGCGGCGCTGCGGGCCGCGCTCGACGCCCCGTCCGCGGACTACGCCGAGCGCGCGGCAGCGCTGCTCGCGCCGTACACGCCCGCCGCCGTCGACCGGTTGGTCGCCGAGCGCCTGCTGCCGGCGCTGCTGGAGGGCGCCGGCGAACGTCAACACCGGCATTGAGGAGGCGGGTCCGTTGGGGCGGCGGTTCGCAGGGCGGACGGTGTGCGCGCGGGCGAATCATCGATCCGTGGTGGTCTGATCTCGCATAGCGAGAGAAAGGGACCAAAGGTTGCGCCTCGATCCCGCATAGCGGGACCAGGACGCAACGAACGCCTCGCGCGGCGCCGCCCCCAACGGACCCGCCTCCTCAATGCCGGCCGTTGAAGTTCGCCGGGGCCGCCGCTCGCGTAGCGCGGCAGAACGGCAGACCAACGCGAACGCGCTAGAACGCCAGCCGCAGCAGCGCGGTGACGGCGGCGGCGAGGAAGACGACCGCGATCACCGAGAGCCCGCGCCAGGCCGCGACGGCCGCGACCGCGACGCCCGCCGTGTCGGCGCCGACCGCCCACTCCTCGCCGTCGGCGAGCGCCTGCGTGACGACGAGGGCGGCGAACAGGGCGGGCGCCATCATGGCCACGATCGACCCGAACCAGCGCGGCAGCTCGCGGCCGCCGAGCGCCACCGGGCCGACGCCCTTGATCACCGCCGTGATCACCGCGCAGGCGGTGATCAGGCCCCACGTCGTGCCCGCGCTCATCCGCGCCCGACCAGGCCGATCAGGGAGGCCAGCGAGGCGACCAGGACGGGCACCCCCGGTGGCGCGACCGGGATCAGCACGAAGGCGATCACGGCCCCGGCGGCGGCCACGCCGAGCGCGCGCCCGCTGCGCGCCTCCGCGATCAGCAGCGCCACGAAGAACGCGGGGTAGAGCGCGTCGAGGCCGAGCGCCTCCGGGTCGCCCAGCGCGTCGCCGCCGATCACGCCGGCCGCCGTCCCCAGGACCCACGTCGTGTACTGGATCGCGCTCGAGCCGAACAGCAGCATGCGGTCGAAGCCGCCCTTGCCGTCCGACGCGATCGCCCACGACGCGTCGACGACGGCCTGGCCCTGCGCGGCCCGCTTGGCCGGGCCGCCCGGCAGCGACGGCCCGATGGCGATGCCCATGGGCAGGAAGCGCGAGTTCATCAGCGCGGCCGCGCCGATCGCCGAGCCCAGCCCGCCGCCGGCGCCGAGGATCGTCAGCGCGGCGATCTGCGCCGAGCCCGCGAAGACGATCGCGGACATGACGACGGCGGTCCAGCCGGGCATCCCGACGTCGGTCGCGAGCACGCCGAAGGACGCGGCGAGCAGCCCGCCCGCGGCCGCGAACGGCGCGCCGGCGCGCACGCCGGCCCGGAACCCCGCGCTCATGCGGTGGCGCGGGCCCGCTTGCGCAGCGGCGCCAGCTCGGCCCACGGGCGCGTGTTGGCCACCTGCGCCGGCGTGAGCCAGGCCCGCCGCGCCGTGGCGATCCCGTAGCGCATCAGCTCGAGGTTGCGGACGGAGTGCGCATCCGAGTTGACGAGCACCAGCACCCCCGCCTCGGCGGCCGCGCGGGCGTGGATCTCGTTCAGGTCCCGCCGGTCGGGCGCCGCGTTGATCTCGAGCATCGTGTGCGTGCGCGCGGCCGCCGCGATCACCTGCTCCATGTCGATCAGGTACGGCGGCCGGGTCTCGATCTTGCGCCCGGTCGGATGGCCGATCTGGTCGACGTAGGGGTGCTCCATCGCCGCGATCATGCGGGCGGTCATGTCCGCCTCGGTCATCGCGAACGACGTGTGCACGGAGGCCACGACCCAGTCGAGCTCGGCCAGCAGGTCCTCGTCGTAGTCGAGCGAGCCGTCGGTGAGGATGTTCGTCTCGGTCCCGATCAGCAGGTCGAAGCCGTCCAGCCCGGCGTCGAGCGCGCGGACCCGCTCGATCTGCGCCCACAGGGCGTCGGGCTGCACGTCGTTGCCGAACCCGTGCGTGGCGGAGTGGTCGGTGATCGCGAGGTACTCGTAGCCGCGGGCGCGGGCGCCCTCGACCATCGCCTCGACGTCCTGGCGGCCGTCGGACAGCGTCGTGTGGCAGTGCAGGTCGCCGCGCAGGTCGCCCAGCTCCACCAGCTCGGGGAGCGCGCCCGACGCGGCGGCCTCGAGCTCGCCGCGGCCCTCGCGCAGCTCGGGCGGGATCCACGGCAGGCCGAGCCGCGCGTAGACCTCCTCCTCGGTCGCGCACCGGGTCGTCTCGCCGGTCGCGTCGTCGAGCACGCCGTACTCCGACACGTGCAGGCCGCGCTTCACCATCGACTCGCGCAGCGCCACGTTGTGGTTCCTGGAGCCCGTGAAGTGCTGGAGCACGTTGCCGAACTGGTCCGGCGCGACGCACTTGAGGTCGACCTTCAGCCCGTCGTGCAGGACGACGCGCGCGCCGGCGTCGCCCGACCCCTCCACGGAGGCGACGAGCGGATGGCCGGTGAGCGCCGCCACCATCGCCGGGACGTCGTGCGTCGTGGCGACGACGTCGAGGTCCTTGACCGCATCGGCGCTGCGCCGCAGCGAACCCGCCGCCTCGACGCGGTCGGCGCCCGGCGCGGCGCGCAGCGCGTCGACGAGCTGCTCGGCGATCGGCTGCGCGCGCGAGAGCAGGAAGCGCGGCGCCGGCTTGCCGTCGTGGCCCGCGGCGAGCTGCTCGAGCAGCTTCTCCTCGGCCTTGGGCCCGAACCCGCGCAGGCCGCGCAGCTCCTGGCGCTCGGCGGCGGCGCGGAGCGCCTCGAGCGAGTCGATGCCGAGCTCGTCGTACAGGCGGCTGGCGCGCTTGGGGCCGAAGCCGGGGAGGTGCATCATCGCGATGACGCCGCTCGGGAACTGGGCGCGCAGCTTGACCGACTGCTTCATGTCGCCCGTGTCGATCAGCGTGTGCAGCTTCTCCTCGAGCGTCTTGCCGATCCCGGGGAGCTCGGTCACGCGGCCGTCGCGCACGAGCTGCTCGACGGACACGGAGGCCTCGCGCACCGTCCGGGCGGCGGTGCGGTAGGCGAGGACGCGGTAGGAGACGGCCCCGTCGAGCTCGTAGAGATCGGCGAGCTCCTCGAAGGCGGCGGCGATCTGGGCGTTCGTCACTCGCCTAGCCTACGCGGCCGTCATGCGCGGGCCCGCCTGGATCGTCCTGCCGACCTACTGCGAGGCGGGCAACGTCGCGCCGATGGTCGCGGCCCTGCGCGCCGCGGCGCCCGCGGGCACGCGCATCCTGATCGTCGACGACGCGTCGCCCGACGGCACCGGCGCCATCGCCGACCGCCTGGCGGCGGCCGACCCGCACGTCGCCGTGCTGCACCGGACGGCCAAGCGCGGGCTCGGGCCGGCCTACGTCGCGGGCTTCGCGCACGCGCTCGCCGGGGGCGCGGGCGCGCTCGTCGAGATCGACTGCGACTTCTCGCACGACCCGGCGCTCGTGCCGGTGCTGCTCGGCGCGGTCCGCGACGGCGCCGACCTCGCGCTCGGCTCGCGCTACGTCGCGGGCGGCGGGATCGCGGGCTGGGCCGCCTGGCGCCGCGCCGTCTCGCGGGCGGCGAACGGCTACGCGCGCCGCGTGCTGCGCGTGCCGGTTCGCGACCTGACCGGCGGCCTGAAGTGCTTCCGCGCCGAGGCGCTCGAGGCGATCGGCTACGAGACCGCGCGGGCGCGCGGCTACGCGTTCCAGGTCGAGCTCACCTACCGCGTGCTGCGCGCCGGCCTGCGCGTCGTGGAGCTGCCGATCACGTTCCGCGAGCGGCGCGAGGGCGCGTCCAAGCTCACGGGCCACGTGGCGCTCGAGGCGGCGTGGCGCGTCCCGGCGATGCGGCTGCGCCCGCCCCCTTGAAGTCCGCGGCCGCGCTGCCGATGCAGAGGGCATGAGGAGCAGCACCGAGCAGCTCGCGCTCGTCCGCGGCTGGGACGACACCGTCCGCACCCTGCAGCACTGGCGCCGGCGCCCGTGGCCGACGCTCGGACCCTGGGCGGCCGCCAGCCTCGGCGTGGCGGTCGTGCTGCTGCTGGCGACCTGGATCGTCGCGGCGGCCACGACCCCGGACCCGATGAACTTCGCCCGCACCGGCACCGGGGACCTCGACGACTACGGCTACATCCTCTACCGCAACGGCCTGGTCCTCGCGCTGCACGCCATGGCCTGCGTCGCCGGGTTCATGGCCGGCTCGTCGCTGCCCGTCGTCGCGGAGGGCTACCACGGCCGCTGGCGCCGGATCCACGACCACGCCGGTCGCCTCGCGATGCTGTTCGTCGCCGCAGCCACGCTGTTCTCGCTCACGACGCAGGCCTACGCGCTCGGGATCACCGCCGCCGACCAGGCCGACGCGCGCGGCATGTCGCCCGGCCTCCTGCTCCTCGGCCTCTCGCTCCACGCCGTCCCGGAGCTGTGCGCGCTGTTCCTCCCGCTGGCCGCCTGGCTGATCGCCAGCCGGCGTAAGGCCTGGAACGAGCTGCTCGCCGCGACGTTCGCGACGACGGCGATCGCGGTACCCGTCATCCTGGCCGCAGCGGCGGTCGAGGTGTGGGTTTCCCCGCACGTACTATCCTTTCTGAAGTAACAGCACGCAGAGCGCGAGAAGGAGCGACATGGCCGGCGTCACCGAGGTCACGGACACCAACTTCCAGGCAGAGGTCATCGAGTCGGATCAGCCCGTGCTGGTCGACTTCTGGGCCCCGTGGTGCGGTCCGTGCCGCATGGTCGCGCCGATCGTCGAGCAGATCGCCGGCGAGCGCCCGGAGCTCAAGGTCGTGAAGCTCAACACGGACGAGAACATCCAGACCGCGTCGGAGTACCAGATCCTCGCGATCCCGACGCTGCTGCTCTTCCGCGACGGCCAGGTCGCGAAGCGCATCCAGGGCGCCATGCCCAAGAAGCGCCTCGAGGACGAGATCGAGCCCGCGCTGGCCTAGCCGCCTAGGCTCAGCGGCCTGCTCCGCTGGGTCGCCCACAACCTGCTCGCCGCGCTCGCCTGCGCCGCCGCCGCGTTCGCGCTGGTGGCGCTCGCGAACGCCGCGGGCCTGCGCGCCGGGGATGCGGAGCCGATCGACGGCGGCGAGTACGTCTTCACGCTCTTCCTGTCCGCCGTCTGGCTCTGGCCCGTCTACATGCTGCTGCTCCTCCTGCTGGGCCGGCGCGGCCGGTTCCGCGTGTGGGCGTTCGCGCTCTGCCCGGTGCTCGTCGTCGGGATGGGCATCGCGGCGGCCTCGCTGGAGAACCCCGAGCTGCAGGCCGCCCTGCTCGCCTGCGTGCTGTTCGCCGCGGCGGTCACTCCCCCGCCCGGCGCGCAAGCGCTCAAGTCGACCACCTAGCGGTCGATTCCGGGCGCAATGACCCTCGCGCCTGCGATCTTCATCCAGGGGCCTCTGACCCTCGCAGCGTCGCTCGACACGCTCGCCGACCGGCTCGCCGCCGGCGACGTCCTCGATCTGCCCGTCTCCTCGCCGATCGAGGCGGTCGACGACGACCTCGCCGAGCTCGCCGCGGCCACGCAGCGGGTCGTCGCCGCCGTGCAGCGGTCGCACGCGCTCGAGGCCGCGGTGCACGAGCTGTTCGAGGCCATGTCGAGCCACCTGCGGCTCGACTACCTGAGCTACGAGGCGCTCTACCGCGTGATCGACCACACCCGCGCCGCCGGCGGGGCGGTCGTGCTCACGGCGCACCCGCTCGACGTCGTGGCGAGCGTCGACTTCGCCCTGGAGGACGAGGAGCTGCAGGGGCTGGTGGACCAGGCGCTCTGTGACCCGGGCCCGTCGCAGCTCGCGGTCGGCAGCGGGCTCCCCGTCGTCGCGGTGCCGTTCAGCGCCGGGGCCGGCCCGCTCGGCGCCGTGGTCCTGCTCGGCGTCGAGCTCGACGTCGAGATGCGCCGCCTGCTCTCGCTGCTCGCCCGCGCCCTCGGCTTCGCGGTCAGCAACGCCATCGCCCACGCCGCCGCCGAGACGCAGGCCGCCACGGACGCCCTGACCGGCTGCGCCAACCGGCGCGCCGGGTTGCAGTCGCTCGAGCAGGCCGCGCGCGTCGCCGCCCACGGCGGGCCGACGGTCGGCGTGCTCATGCTCGATCTCGATCACTTCAAGAACGTCAACGACAAGCACGGGCACCCCGTCGGCGACGAGGTGCTGCGCACGACCGCCGCGGCGATCTCCGCCGGGCTGCGCAGCAGCGACACGGTGGTGCGCTACGGCGGCGAGGAGTTCCTGGTCGCGCTGACCGGGGCGGATGCCCCGACGCTGCAGATGCTGGCCGAGCGCGTCGCCGACCGCATCCGGGCGCTCGTCGTGCCCGCCGCCGACGGCGCCGTGGTGCGCCCGACGGCCAGCATCGGGGTGGCGGCGTGGGACGCCGCGGACGACGTCCGCTCGCTCGTGGCCCGCGCGGACCGCGCCCTGTACGCGGCGAAGGCCGCCGGGCGCGACCGGGTCGTGGTCGGGCACCCCTAGGCTGGTCCCACGGCGATCCGGGACCCGGTCCCGGTGCGAGGTTGAGGCCCGCGCCTCTTGTCCGGCCCGCGGCCGCCCGATTGCCTGTGCGGCGATGCTGCGCAGCGACCGTGGACAGACCGCCGCCGAGTACATGGGCATGCTGCTCATCGTCTCGCTCGTGGTCGCGGCGCTGGCCACGAGCAGCGTGGCGACGAACCTGAGCGCGGCGGTCTCCGATCTCGTCTGCGCGATCGGCGGGGGAGCGTGCGACACCGGCCCCGGCTCCGGCTCCGATGCCGACGCGGTCGCGCTCGCCGGCCGGCTGGCCGCGCTGACGCCGCTCGTCGAGGAGTCCGGCGGGGCGCTGGAGGAGCTGAGCGCAGCCGCGCAGGCGGCGATCGCCCGCGGCGACCTCGACGGGGCCGAGGCCCTGATCGAGCGGCTCGAGCTCTACCGCGACCTGATCGGCGCCGGGCCCCGCGGGGAGCTGGTCGACGGCCTGGTGTCGCCGACCGACGGCGAGTTCGCCGACCTCCTCGACCAGGGCACGATCCAGGAGGACGGCGGCGCCCACAACCTGCGCTACTTCCAGGTCCCGGCGGAGCCGGGCCAGGGCGTGCTCGCGATGGACCTGTTCATCCCGGGGGAGACGGCCGGCCCCCTGAAGGGCGACGGCCGCGGGTTCGCGGACCCGCTGCGCGACGGGGAGCTCGGGATCGAGGACTCGCGCGTGATGGTGATCATCGACCGCGAGACCGGCCGCGGCGTGATCGTGCAGACCGAGAGCTGCACGGCCTCGGCCTTCGGCCACAGCTTCTGCAACGAGGCGCGCCCGATCTCGATCAACGGCGACCTCGGGCTGATCGAGAACGACTCCGAGAACGACGCCACCGGCGAGGGGATCAACCTCGACGTGGTCAACAACTACAACGTGCACGCCGACGGGGACGGGATCCGGCTCGACTACGAGTCGCGCAACAGCGTCTCGCCGTTCCCGGCCATCAGCGGCGACGTGACCCTCCAGCCCGACGGCGACGGCCGGCTCGACATCACCGAGGACGACCGCGACGGCTTCCCCGCCTACGCCACCCACCAGTACCTCCCGGGCCAGTCCGACAACGTGATCGAGCACCGCGACGCCGGGAGCCCGATCGAGCTGATCACGCCGCCCGACCTGCCCGACCTGCCCGACCTCCCCGACCTGCCGGGCCCGCTGCCGGATCTGCCCGACCTGCCGAACCTGCCCCAGCTGCCGCATCCGCCCAACCCGCCGAACCTCCCCGACCTGCCTAACCTTCCTGACCTCCCCGACCTGCCCGGACCGCTGCCGGACCTGCCGGATCTGCCGAACCTCCCGGACCTGCCCGGATGATGCGCACCCACGCCACCCTGCTCGCCGTCGTCGCCGCCGTGCTCCTCGCGGCCGGCTGCGGCGAGGACGAGGACGTCCGCGAGGCCCCTGCGATGCCGAAGACCGCCACCACGCCCGATCCCGCCGCCGGCGCGTTCCCGGCGCGCCCGCAGGTCATGGACGACTTCGCCGACCCCGGCTCGGGCTGGCCGCGGCCGGGCTACCGCGACGGCGTCTACGTCGTCTCGGACGGCGGGACCGGTGCGGTGCTCGCGCCGCAGCGGATCACGCCGCCGACCCGGGGGGCGCTGGCCGAGGTCGTGGTCGAGCCGTCGCGCGGCGGCGCCGGGCTGCTGTGCCGCGCGGCGTTCGACGGCGGCTCGGGCTACGCGCTCCTGCTCGGGCCCGACGGGCGGGTCCAGCTCTCGCGCATCGCCGACGGGAAGGCGTCCGTGCTCAAGGACTTCCGCCTGACCGAGAACGAGCGTTCCCCGCGCGGCAAGCCGTCCCTGCTGCGGCTCGGCTGCGGGACCGGGAAGCCGGGCGAGCCCGTCACGCTGATCTTCTCCGTCAACGCCACGCCGTACGGGACGGTCGTGGACCGGGAGAGCGTCGATCCGGGGCCGGACGCGCGCGTGGGCCTGGTCGCCCGCGACGGCACGGCGCGCTTCGACGACTTCGCGCTGTCCCTTGCGGAGTAGTCAGGCGCGCCGCAGCGCGATCCGCAGCGGGCGGCCCTCGATGACCGCGTCGGTGCCGCCCTCGGCGCCGTCGTCCGTCACGCGCACCGCCAGCGTCTCCTCGGCGACGTAGGCCTCGTGGTCGCGCGCGGCGGCCAGCAGCTCGTCGTCGCCGCCGAGGTCGAGCTCGATCCGGTCCTCGACCTGCAGTCCGGCGCCCTTGCGGGCGTTCTGGATCGCGTGCACGAGCTCGCGCGCCAGGCCCTCGCGGCGCAGCTCGTCGTCGAGCTCGAGCTCCAGCGCGACGGCGTGCGAGCCCTCGCGCTCGAGCTGGTAGCCCGCAAGGGGCTGCATGGCGAGCGTCAGGTCGTCGGGGCCGAGCTCGTGCTCGTGGCCGTCGACGTTGATGCCGACCCGCCCGCCGTCGCGCAGCGCCGCGGCGACGTGGGCGGGGTCGAGCGCCGCCACCGCCGCCGCCACCTGCGGCATGTGCTTGCCGAAGCGCGGCCCGAGCGCGCGGTAGTTGGGCTTGACGTCGTAGGAGCCGAGCTCGCCCGCCTCGGAGACGAACCGCAGCTCCTTGACGTTGAGCTCCTCGCGCACGGTCGCCTCGAGCCGCTCGATCGCCGCGCGCTCCTCGCCGGCCGCCACGATCACCGCCGCGCGCAGGGGCTGGCGCACCTTGAGCTTGCCGTGCCCGCGGGCCGCGAGGCCGAGCCGGACCGTCTCGCGCGCCACGGCCATCGCCGTCTCGAGCCCGACGTCGCGCGGGCCGGCCTCCGGGAAGTCGGCGAGGTGCACGCTGGGCAGCCCGCCCTCACCTGTGCCCGAGGACGAAGTCCTTTGGGTGAGGTTCTCGAAGATCGCGTCGGCGACGAAGGGCGTGAACGGCGCGAGCAGCTTCGTGACCTCGACGAGCGCGTGCTTGAGCGTCCCGAACGCGGCGGGGTCGCCGTCCCAGAAGCGCCGGCGCGAGCGCCGGACGTACCAGTTCGAGAGCTCGTCGACGTACGCCGCGATCGCCTGGCCCGCGCGCGTGGCGTCGTAGTCCTCCATCCGCTCGCGGACCTCGGCGATCGTCGCGTTGAGCCGCGAGACCGCCCAGCGGTCGAGCTCGGTCTCCGGCTCGCCGACGTCCGTGATCTCGTTCGCGTTCGCGTAGAGGACGTAGAAGCCGTACGTGTTCCAGAGCTGGAGCAGGAACTGGCGCACGGACTCGCCGACCGTCTCCGTCGAGAACAGGTAGCCGTCCCAGGGCTGCTTGGACGTCAGGTAGTACCACCGGAACGCGTCGGCCCCGTGGCGCTGGATGACCTCCCACGGCACGACGATGTTGCCGAGCGACTTCGACATCTTCTTGCCCTGCGGGTCGGCGATGTGGCCGAGGCAGAGCACGGTGCGGTACGGCGCGCGGTCGAACAGCAGCGTGGAGATGGCGATCAGCGAGTAGAACCAGCCGCGGGTCTGGTCGATCGCCTCGCAGATGTAGTCGGCCGGGAACGTGCGCCGGAAGTGCTCCTCGTTCTCGAACGGCGCGTGGCGCTGGGCGAAGGGCATCGAGCCGGAGTCGAACCAGACGTCGATCACCTCCGGCACGCGGCGCATCTCGCCGCCGCACTCCGCGCAGGCCCAGGTGTGCTCGTCGACGTAGGGCCGGTGCGGGTCGGGCAGCGGCTTGCCCGAGCGCTCCTCGACCTCGGCGAACGAGCCGACGGCCTCCGTGTGTCCCTGCTCGCAGCGCCAGACCGGGAGCGGCGTGCCCCAGTAGCGCTCGCGCGAGATCGCCCAGTCGACGTTGTTCTCCAGCCACTTGCCGAAGCGGCCGTGCTTGATGTGCGGGGGGTGCCAGGTGACGGTCTCGTTGGCCGCGAGCAGCCGCTCGCGCATCGCCGACGTGCGGATGTACCAGGACGGCTTGGCGTAGTAGATCAGCGGCGTGCCGCAGCGCCAGCAGTGCGGGTAGGCGTGCAGGATCCGCCCGGCCCGGTGGATCCGGGCGCGAGCGCGCAGGTCCTCGGTCAGGTCGGCGTCGGCGTCCTTGACGTAGCGGCCGGCGTACGGCCCGATCCGCTCGTCGTAGGTGCCGTCGAGCCGCACCGGGTTGACCACGGCGAGGCCCTGCTCGGCGCCGAGCCGGAAGTCCTCCTCGCCGAACGCGATCGCGGTGTGCACGATGCCGGTGCCGTCCTCCGCGCTCACGAAGTCCGCGGGCAGCACGGTGTGGCCCTTCTCGCCGTAGGCGTCGGCCGCGATGAACGGGAACGGCGGCTCGTAGCCCGCGCCGAGCATCTCCGCGCCGGTGAAGCGGTCGGCGACGACGGCGTCCGCGCCGAGCACGCGCTCGACGAGCGCCTCGGCCAGCACCTCGCCGCCCTCGGCCCGCACGTAGGTCAGCGCCGGGTCGACGGCGACGGCCGCGTTGGACACGAGCGTCCAGGGGGTCGTCGTCCACACGAGCAGCACGTCGCCGGCGCGCAGCGCGCCGGCCGGGCTCGTGACCGGGAAGCGCACGAACACCGACGGGTCCTCGACGTCCTTGTAGCCCTGGGCGACCTCGTGCGAGGAGAGCGCGGTGCCGTCGCGCGGGCAGTACGGCACGACCTTGTTGCCCTGATAGAGCAGGTCGCGGTCCCACATCGTCTTGAGCGCCCACCAGACGGACTCGACGTAGCCGGGGTCGAGCGTGTAGTACGCGTCGTCCAGGTCGACCCAGTAGGCGATCCGCTCGGTCAGCGCGCGCCAGTCCTCGAGGTGCTCGAGCACCGCCGCGCGGCACTTCGCGTTGAACTCGGCGATGCCGTAGCGCTCGATGTCGGCCTTGCTCTTGAAGCCGAGCTGCTGCTCCACGGCGATCTCGACCGGCAGGCCGTGCGTGTCCCAGCCGGCCTTGCGCTCGACGTAGTGGCCGGTCATCGTCTTGTAGCGCGGGAAGACGTCCTTGAACACGCGCGCCAGGACGTGGTGGGAGCCGGGGTAGCCGTTCGCGGTCGGCGGGCCCTCGTAGAAGACGAACGGCGGCCCGCCCTCGCGGTTGCGCATGGACGCCTTGAAGATGTCGCGCTCGCGCCAGCGCGCCAGCACCTGCTCCTCCAGCGCGGGGAAGGAGACGTTGGGCGGGAGCGGCTCGTGCACGGGGCTCATGGCGGATCGGGGATGATAGGTGGGATGACGCGGGCGCTGCTCGGCGTCGGCGCCCTGCTCGCCGCCGCCTTCGTGATCTTCGGTGCGGTGGTGTTCCTGACCCGGTCCGAGGACCGGGTGGCGGTCGACAACCTCCTCGCCGAGGACCTGACGCGGGCGATCCAGCTCGCCGAGGAGGAGGGGGACGGCACCGTCGACCTGGCGGCGCTGGCGGACTTCCCGTGGGACCGCGTGCTGATCGTGGCGCCCGGCACGGCGCGCTCGGCCGTGTCGGCCGCGCTCGGCAGCGAGTACAAGGGCGACCTGCCGTTCGGCAGCCTCGGCCAGGTCTTCGTCTTCGCCCGCGGCCGCGAGCTGGCCCGGATCGCCGACTACCGCGGCCGCGGCACGTTCACCGGGTTCGAGCGCCCGCTCGACGTCCTGCCGCGCGACCGCGCCGTGCTGCGCGTCCGCAACCTGGTGGTCGCGCCCGCCGGCTAGCGGTTGTGGCGCCGGGCGGCGCGCTGCGCCCTGGTCTTCGCGCGCGCCTTGGCCTTCGTCTGCTTCGCGTGGCGGTGCGGGCCCTGGTCGCGCGGCCGGTCCGGCTCGTCGCGGCCCTGCTCGTGCAGGGTCTGCTTCGCGTCGCGCGTGATCACGCGGCCGATGACGACGAAGAGGATCACCAGGCCGCCGCCGATCACGAAGAGCAGCGTGCGGTCCGTGTCCTGCTGCGCCTCGATCGACGGGTCCGGCGTCGGCGTCGGCGTCTCCGCCGCCGGCGGCTGGGGCAGCGGGCCGAAGGGATCCGACCCGCCCGTCTGCGCGAGCGCCGCCGGCGTGACGGCGAGCACGGCCAGCACGCAAGACGTCGCGAGGCGGCGCATACGGCGAGGGTAGCTCCGCCGGTCATCCGACGGCGTTCTGAGAACGACGCCGGACAATCTGCCTCGGCTGGCGCCTCGTCACCGGCTTCGCCTCGGCCCGGTCGTGACCGGGCTTCGCCCTCTTACGCGCCGGTGAGCGCCCAGCGGTTCGATGCGAAGCGCAGCCCGCACGTCGCCAGCCGGACCGCGATGAGCGCGGCCAGGCCCCACCACACGCCCGCGATCCCCCAACCGCGGTCCAGCGCGAGCAGCGCGACCGGGATGTAGACGGCGGAGGCGGCGAGCATGCCCCACATCAGGAAGCGGGTGTCGCCCGCGCCGATGAGGATGCCGTCGAGCGCGAACACCGCACCGTTGAGCGGCATCAGCAGCGCGAACAGCCACCAGATCTCGTGCGCCTGCGCCACGACCGCCGCGTCCGGGGTGAACAGCCGCGGGATCGCGTCGCCGAGCGCCAGCAGGACGAGCCCGAAGACCGCGCCGAGCAGCGCCGAGAGCACGATCATGCGACCGGCCGCGGCCCGGGCGCCGGCCGCGTCGCCCGCCCCCAGCATCCGCCCGACCATCACCTGCGCCGCGATCGCCAGCGCGTCGAGCACGAGCGCGAGGAAGACGAACAGCTGGAAGGCGATCTGGTGCGCGCCGAGGGCGGCCGAGCCGACGCGCGCGAGCACGGCCGAGGCGACCAGGAACGCGCCGAGCAGCGCGGTCGTGCGCACGGCGATGTGCGCGCCCACCCGCATGAGCGCCCGCATCCGCGCCGGATGTGGGCGCTCCCAGCCCGCGCGCAGCTGGACGGCGAGGAACGCCAGACCCATCCCGGCCTGCGCGATCACCGTGCCCCACGCCGAGCCGGCGAGGCCCCAGTCGAAGCCGTAGACGAACAGCAGCTCGAGCACGACGTTCACGGCATGCGCGGCCACGAGGATCCTGAGCGGCGTCGCCAGGTCGCCCACGCCGCGCAGGTAGCCCTGCCCCGCGCTCGCGAGCATGAAGGCCGGCGCGCCGAGCGCCGCGATGCGCAGGTACGTCACGGCGCCGTCGGCGACCTCCCCCTCGGCGCCCATCAGCCCGGCGAGCGGCCGCGCGAGCGCGAGCACGGCGGCGAGCAGGACCGCGCCGATGGCCAGCGACAGCCACTGCGCCTGCGCGCCGAGCGTCGCCGCCTCGTCGCCGCGGCCCGCGCCGTGCAGGCGCGCGACCTGCGCCGTCGTGCCGTACGTGAGGAAGTTGAACACCGTGAACGCGGTCGTCAGCACCGTCGCCGCGATCGCCAGCGAGGCGAGCTGCGCCGTGCCGAGATGCCCGACGATCGCCGTGTCGACGAGCACGTAGAGCGGCTCGGCGGCGAGCGCGCCGAGCGCCGGCACGGCCAGCCGCACGATCTCGCGGTCGTAGGGCGAGCGGCGCAGCACGGCCGCTGACTCTACGATCGGCAGCGCGTGAAGCTCCGCCTCTACCACCATCCCGACGGAGCGCGCATCGCGTATCGCGAGGCCGGCACCGGCCCGCCGCTCGCGCTGGTGCACTCCGCGGGGCTGTCGCACCGCGAGTTCGAGCCGCTCGTCGAGGAGCTGGGCGACCGCTTCCGGCTCGTCCTGCCCGACCTGCCGCTCCACGGCGACTCCGAGGACCGGCCGCGCCACTCCTACGCGCCGGACTGGCTCGCCGAGGTGCTGGCCGGCTTCGTGCGCGACACCTGCGGGCCCCGGCCGCTGGTCGGCGGGCACGAGACGGGCGCATTGCTGCTGCTGCGCGCGGTGCTGTCGCGCCAGCTCACGCCCGGCCGGCTCGTGCTCATGTCCTCGCCGCTGCACCGCCCGCCGGTGCGCGCGGCGCGCGGGGCCCGGGCCGCCGCGCACGCCGCGGCGGTGCCCGGGCTCGACCGCGTCGCCTCGCACGCCGCACGGCTCGCCTTCCGGCCCTCCAAGGGCCCCGCCCTCTCCGCGCGCGGCAACCCGGCGGCGCGCGACCTCGTCCGCCACGCCACGATGGACCTCGGCGGCAACGTGAACCGCGCCCGCGCCTGGAGCAAGGCGGTGCGGCGCTGGCCGCACCACCAGCCCGAGCTGCTCGACGCCTACCGGCTGATCGACGTGCCGGTGCTGCTGCTGTGGGCCGACGAGGACGCGCTGCATCCGCTCGCGATCGCCGAGGAGGCGCGCGACCTGCTGCCCGACGCGATCCTGCGCGTGCTGCCCGGGACCGGGTTCCTGCTCGCCTACGACGACCCGGTGGGCCTGGCGCGCGAGCTCGCCGCGTTCTGCGTCTGACGGCACGCGACGTGCACGAGGATCAGCAGGCCGGCGATCAGCACCAGGTCACCGGGGCTGTAGACGTTCTGCAGCGGCAGCCCGTCCGGGGTGGCCAGCACGTCGCCCAGGAACCCGAGGCGCGCGGCGGCGTCGCCCGCCGAGTTGATGAACTCACCCGGCGCGGCGTGGTTGGCCGCCGCGTGCGCGACGGACGGGTCGGCGGGCATGACGCCGCCGTTCGCGACGATCACGAGCGCGTTGAGCGCGCCCCCCGCGAGCACGACGGGCACGCCGGCGATCCGCCGGTTCGCCCAGGCGAACCCGCCGAGCAGCGCGTAGGAGACCACGTGGAGCACCTCGTGCAGGCCGGCGAGGCCGCTCGGCGCGACGCTGACGATCAGCACCTGGACGCCGATGCCGCCGAGGGCGAGCCCGGGCAGGCGCCAGCGCAGGTCCGCGAGCCGCGACAGGCGGCCGCCCGTGAGCGGCACGGACAGCAGGCACAGCCCGATGACGACGAGCATCAGCATCGTGCAGAGAGGATCGGCACGGACGAGCGTGTACGCGCTCGGACACCTGTCCATTCACTCAAGTTCCGGACCAAAGGGCCGATGCGGGTCGTGTCCCATATCCACCAGGCAAGGAGGTCCAAGTGAAGGGACAGCTGTATCGAGTCGCGCTCACCGCCAGTCTGCTCGTGATCCTCGTCGAGGGTCTCGGTGCGGGCTCCAAGTGGGGCTAAGGACGGCCCGGCGATGACCGCCTCGAACGCACGGAAGTGGTGAAGCAGAGCCGCCACCTCAGCGGCTACGTCGCCGTCGTGACCGCCCTCGGGCTGGTCGCGTGCGGCGGCGTGCTGCTGCTCGGGCCCAGCGGGGCCGGCCGGCTCGGCGAGCACGAGCTGCTGCTGTTCGCCGCCTGCGCGCTGCTCGGGGAGCTCGTGCCGCTCAAGGTGTACACGCGCGGCGCGGAGGGGGAGACGACGACGTCGACGACGTTCGCCATGGCGCTGCTGATCGCCGGCGGCGTCGAGGCCGCGCTCCTGGGCCTGCTCCTGGCCAACCTCGTCGCCGACCTCGCGCTGCGCAAGCAGCCCCGCAAGATCGCCTTCAACATGGCCCAGTACGCGATCGCCGTGGTCGCCGCGGGCCTCGTGCTCTCCGTGCTGTCGGACGTCCCGCGCTCCGGCCAGTTCCACTTCGAGCCCACCGACGTGCCCGCCATCCTCGCGGCGGCGCTCACGTTCTTCATCGTCAACACCTCGCTCGTCGCGGCCGTCGTGGCGATGGTCGAGGGCACCAACGTCTGGCGCTACCTCGTCAACGACTGGTTCGCCGAGGCGTCCACCACCGGCCTCATGCTCGGCCTCTCACCGATCATCGTGCTCGCCGCCGACTACTCGCTCTCGCTGGTCGCGCTCCTCTTCCTGCCGCTCTACGCGATCCACCGCGGCGGCACCGCCGCGATCGCCAAGGAGCACCAGGCCGTCCACGACGCCCTCACCGGCCTGCCCAACCGCGTGCTCTTCCGCGAGCGCGTCGAGGAGGCGATCCGCGGCGAGAGCTGCACGGTGATGCTGATGGACCTCAACCACTTCAAGGAGATCAACGACACGCTCGGCCACCACCAGGGCGACCGGCTGCTGCAGGAGGTCGGGGCGCGGCTGCGCGCGACGCTGCGCGACGGCGACACGGTCGCCCGGCTGGGCGGCGACGAGTTCGGGATCCTCCTGCACGGCGCCGTCGGGCAGGGGCACGCCGCCGCGGTCGCCGAGAGCCTGCTGGCCCGATTGCGCGAGCCCTTCCTCGTCGACGGCACCTCGCTCCAGGTCGGCGGCTCGATCGGCCTCGCGCGCCACCCCGAGCACGGGAGCGACGTGGAGACGCTGATCCAGCGCGCCGACATCGCCATGTACGCCGCGAAGGGCGCCTCGAGCGGCCATGCGACGTTCGAGCCGAGCCAGGATCATCACAGCCCGCGCCGCCTGGCGCTCGCCGCCGACCTGCGCGGCGCGATCGAGCGCGGCGAGCTCGTGCTCGCCTTCCAGCCGAAGGCCGAGCTGCGCACGGGCCGGATCGTGGGCGTCGAGGCGCTCGCCCGCTGGGAGCATCCCGAGCTGGGCACGGTGGACCCCGTCGAGTTCATCCCGATCGCCGAGCAGACCGGCCTGATCATCGCGCTCACGACGTCGGCGCTCGGCACCGCGCTCGAGCGGGTCGCCGCGTGGCGCGCCCTCGGCCACGACCTCACGATCGCCGTGAACCTCTCCGCGCGCTCGTTCCTCGACGCGCGCCTCGCGGAGGAGATCCCGCAGCTGCTCGCCCGGCACGCCGTGCCGCCGGCGTGCCTCGAGCTCGAGATCACCGAGTCGATGCTCATGCACGACCCGGAGCGCGCGCGCGAGACGCTCGACCGGCTCGCGGCGGTGGGCGTCGGGCTCTCCGTCGACGACTTCGGCACCGGCTACTCGTCGCTCGCGCACCTCAAGCGGCTGCCCGTCGACACGATCAAGATCGACAAGTCCTTCGTGCTCGACATGGACGAGGACGAAGCCGACGAGGCGATCGTCCGCTCGACCATCGAGCTCGCCCACAACCTCGGCCTCCGCGTCGTCGCGGAGGGCGTCGAGTCCGCCGCGACCTGGCTCCGCCTCGCCGCGCTCGGCTGCGATCTCGCCCAGGGCTTCCACCTCGCCCGGCCGCTCCCGGCCGATGCCGTGCTGGCGCTGCTCGAGAGCGAACGGCGGACCCGGGTCCGCCTTGTCGCCACCTGACGACGCGCTACGGTTTCGCGGCGATGGACGACGCCCAGCGGCTCCACACCTGCTCGATCGGGCGGGCCATGGACATCCTCGGCGAGCGCTGGACGCTGCTGATCCTGCGTGAGTCGTTCTACGGCGTGCGCCGCTTCTCGGTGATGCAGCGCAACCTCGGCATCGCGCGCAACATCCTCTCGGCGCGCCTCCAGCTGCTCGTCCGCACCGGCATCCTCGAGCGCGTGCGCTACCAGGAGGAGCCCGAGCGCTACGAGTACAAGCTGACGGCGAAGGGCCTCGGCCTCTATCCCGCCGTCGTGGCGATCATGCGCTGGGGCGACGAGCACCTCTCCGAGGAGGGTCCGCCGGTCGTCCTGCGCCACCGCTGCGGCCACCTCGCCGATCCCGTGCTCGTATGCGCGCACTGCCGCGCCGAGCTCGATCCGCACGACGTCACGCCCGAGCCCGCCGAGGCCAACGTGGACGTTCCGGCGCTCGCCGGGCGCTAAGTTCAGTTCCGGAACCGACCGGAGGCGAACATGAGCGTGCAGGACACCGACCAGCAGCTGTGGGGCGGCGAGACGTCCAAGGCCGTCGCCAACTTCCCCGTCTCGGGCGAGCACGTCCCCGTCGCCGTCGTGCGCCAGCTCGGCCGGGTCAAGGGCGCCGCCGCGCGCGCCAACGCCGACCTCGGGCTGCTCGACGCCGCCGTCGCAGAGCGCATCGCCGCCGCCGCCGACGAGATCGCCGCCGGCGCGCACGACGCGCAGTTCCCCGTCGACGTGTTCCAGACGGGCTCGGGCACGTCGTCCAACATGAACGCCAACGAGGTGATCGCCGCGCTCGCCGGCGAGGGCGTGCACCCGAACGACCACGTGAACATGGGGCAGTCGTCCAACGACGTGTTCCCGTCCGCGGTCCACCTCGCCGCGCTCGACGAGGCGACGCACCGCCTGCTGCCGTCGCTCGCGTGCCTGGAGGCGTCGTTCGCCGCGAAGGCGGAGGCGTTCGCGGACATCGTGAAGGCCGGCCGCACGCACCTCATGGACGCCGTCCCGGTCACGCTGGGCCAGGAGTTCTCCGGCTACGCCGCCCAGATCCGGCTGGGGCGGCGGCGGATCGAGAACGCGCTCCCGCAGGTGGCGCAGATCCCGCTCGGCGGCACCGCGACGGGCACCGGCCTCAACACGCACCCGGAGTTCGCGGCCAAGGTGCGCGAGCGCCTCTCCTCCGAGCTCGGACTCGACGTGCGCGCGCCGGAGGACCCGTTCGAGGCGCAGGGCAACCGCGACGCGCTCGTCGAGCTGTCGGGCGCCCTGAAGGTGATCGCGGTCTCGCTGACCAAGATCGCCAACGACCTGGCGATGATGGGCTCCGGGCCCCGTGCCGGCATCGGCGAGCTGTTCCTGCCCGAGCTGCAGAAGGGCTCCTCGATCATGCCGGGCAAGGTCAACCCGGTGATCCCCGAGGTCGTGCTCCAGGTGAGCGCGCAGGTGATCGGCAACGACACGGCGATCACCGTCGGCGGGCTGCAGGGCCAGTTCGAGCTGAACGTGCGCATCCCGCTGATCGCGCGCAACCTGCTGCAGTCGATCGCGCTGCTCGCCTCGACGAGCGTGCTGTTCGCCGAGAAGTGCGTGGACGGCATCGAGGCCAACCTGGCCGGCTGCGAGGCCTCGGCCGAGGGCACGCTCGCGGTCGCCACCGCGCTCAACCCGTTCATCGGCTACGACAAGGCGTCCGAGCTCGTCAAGGACGCGTCGGCGAGCGGCCGCACGCTGCGCGAGGTCGCGCGCGAGCACGGCGTCGACGAGGCGACCCTCGACAAGGCCCTCGACCTGCGCAGGATCGCCGCCGGGTCGTCGGCCGGATGAGCGCGGTCGGCACGGAGGCCGACCTGCTGGGGCGGATCGAGGCGTACTACGACGCCGCGCCGCGGGCGGCCGCCGACGTCGAGGAGCTCGGCGCCCTGACGCTGTTCGTGTCGCGCATCCCGTGGCGCTTCTACGGGCGCCCGCGCCTGGGCCTGGCGGAGGACGTCGGCGCCGACGACGTCGCCGCCGTGCGCGCCCGCCAGCGCGAGCTGGGCGTGCGCGAGGCGTTCGAGTGGGTGCACGAGACGACCCCGTCGCTCGCGGGCGCCGCCGCGGCGGCGGGGCTCGAGGTCCTGCAGGTGCCCCTGCTGGCGCTCGACCCGGAGGCGTGGGCCCCGCCGCCCGCGCCCGCCGGCGTCGCCGTGCGCATGCTCGGCGCCGAGGACCCGGCGTTGACGCGCGCGCAGGCGGCCGTCGAGCTCGCGTTCGCGGACGCCGCGCTGGGCGGCGCCGGCGTCGAGGCCCGCGACCTCGCGGTCCCGAAGCTCGGCGACCTCGGCTTCCTGCGCGAGCGGCTGCGCCGCGGGCTGACCGCCATGGCGGTCGCCGAGGACGCCGCGGACGGGCCCGTCGGGGCCGGCTCGCACCAGCTCGTGGACGCGGTGACCGAGATCACCGGCGTCGGGACGCTGCCGTCGGCGCGCCGGCGCGGCGTCGGCGCGGCGGTCACCGGGCGGCTCGTGGAGCACGCGCGCGAGCGCGGCGCGGCGATCGTGTTCCTGTCCGCCGCCGACGACGCCGTCGCGCGGCGGTACGAGCGGCTCGGGTTCCGCCGCATCGGGACCGCCGGCTTCGCCCACGCGCCGGCGACCTGACCTAGGCGCCGGCGGGCACCGCGCCCAGCTCGGCGCGGGCGAGCTCAGCCCCCGCGAGCCGCGCGGCGATCTTCTGCATCGCGATGTCGCGCGCGAAGTCCGGCGAGCCGTGCCTGGGCTTGACGTCGCGGCTGAACGGCGAGAAGCCGCAGTCGTCCGTCGCACCGAGTCGCTCGACGGGGATGTGCCTCGCGGCGGCCAGGAGCTGGTCGCGCACCTCCTCGGCCGTCTCCGCGCGGGGGTCCAGCGGGTTGATGACGCCCATGAAGCACACCTGCGCGACGCCGTCGGCATCCTCGCGGCTGTACCGGCCGCAGAGCCGGTAGACCTCCTCGCGGTCGTACTCGCTCGAGCACTGGATGAGGAAGTAGCCCGCGTTGAGCTGGAACATCTTGCTCAGGAGCTTCTCGTACGGCACGTCCATGGAGTGCACCGAGTCGCAGTCGCCGCCCGGGCAGGTGTGGACGCCGATGTTCCTGCGCTCGTCGGCGCTGAAGCGGTCGATCACGCGGTTGTTGAGGTCGATGAAGTCCTGCAGCATGTCCGCGCCGGTCCAGGGGTTGCGGGCGTCGTTCTTGTTCGCGAGGCGCCCCTCGGTGAAGTCGATCGACACGCGCACCGCGCCGGCGTCGAAGCACTGCCGGATGTCCTTCTCGCACTCGTCGCAGAGGTCGCTGAGGAACTGCTCGCGCGAGTAGTCCGGGATCTCGCCCTCGAGCGGGTGGAGCAGCATCAGCATCGACGGCGCGATGACGGCCTGCTTCAGCGGATGGGTCGCGATCGCGCGGTTCTTCTCCACGAACTCCGACGCGAACGTCTTGTAGGCGAACGGCCCGCCGGTGAGCCGCGGGAGCTGCCGGTGGTGGCCGTCGTCGAAGATGGCGAAGTACTGCCCGTCGCCGGCGAGGTTGTCGGCCAGGCCGGTGCCGGCGAGCGTGTCCGTGATCGGGTAGGTGGCGAAGCTCGACTCGCGCTGCTCCCCGTCGGTGACGATCGGCTCGCCGACCTCCTCGAGGCGCCGGATCGAGTCCTCGGCGGCGGCGTCCTGCTCCGCCTTGAGGTCCTCCCAGCCGATCCTGCCCTCGTCGTAGTCGGCGTAGGCCTCCTGCAGCTTCATCGGACGCGGCAGCGACCCGACCAGCTCGGTGGGAATCGACATCGATCCTCCCTCCCCGACTAGACAGACTTGTCTCACTCACCCTATGCCCGGCGTCAAGCGCCGGACCTCGAGGAGGTAGGCCACGATCACGTCGGTGCCGTCGAGGTGCAGGTGGTAGGCGTCGGAGCGCGCCTCGACGCGCTCGATCTGATCGCGCCGGCCCTCGAAGAGGGCGTTGAACTCGAAGAAGCCGAAGGCCGCGACGCGCGCCCCGAGCCCGTGCGCGGCCAGCAGCTCGGCGGTGCGCTCCTGGCCGATGATCGAGAGCTGCATGACGTAGGCGACGCCGTCGCCGGCGAGCGCATCCGGCAGCTTGGCGATCAGGTGGTCGATGAGGTTGCGGCCCCAGTAGTCGAGCGGGCGGTGGGTGGTCACCTGCTCGTACGGGTCGACCGGGGTCTGGAAGAGGCTCGCGACGATCACGTCGTAGCGCTCCTCGGGGACCCACGGGTAGAGGTCGACGGCGGCGCCGGTCACGCGGTCGGCGACGCCGTTGCGGAACGCGTTGGTGAGCGTGTTGGCCACGGCGCGCTCGTCGAGGTCGAGGGCGTGGACGTGCGCGGCGCCGTTGCGGGCGAGCTGGACGGTGAGCAGCCCGGTCCCGCAGCCGACGTCGAGGCAGCGCGCGCCCGCCCCCGTGCCGTGCTCGAACAGGTGGCGCCAGACGAGGAAGCTGCCCTGGGTCGGCACGAACACGCCCGGCTCGTGCACGAGGTCGGGGAACGGCAGCGGGAACAGGTCGCGCCCGCGCGCGTCGGCCCAGCGGGGGGCCGGGCGCGCCGGGGGCGGGTCGGGATCGGCGAGCGGCACGTCCGCGCGCCCGCGCCCGTCGCCGGCCGGCATCCCCTCGAGCGCGTCCCGCGCGGCGGCGATGTGCCCCGGCCCCACGCCGCAGCAGCCGCCGATGAGCTGGGCGCCCTCCGCACGCCAGCTCGCAGCGAGCGCGGCGAACTCCGCGCTGCCGACCTCCGCCTCGAAGCGCCAGCCGGCCTCGGACAGGTAGCCGAGGTTCGGGTAGACGCCGAGCGGGAGATCCGTGAAGTCGCGCAGCCACGGGATGACGCCGGCGACGTGGTCGGGCGGGATGCAGTTGACGAGCAGCGCGCCGGCCCCCAGCTCCTCGAAGCGGCGCGCGGCGCGCCCGAAGGCGTCGCCCTCCGGGCCGCCCCAGTGCTGGCCGTAGACGCCGCACGCGCCGTCCCGGCAGCGGCGGAAGCCGAGCCACACCGGCAGCCCCGTGGCCAGCAGCGCGGCGACCGTCTCGTAGGTGGAGTCGCGCACGAGCGAGAGCGTCTCGACGAGGATCAGGTCGGGCGGCTCGTCGGCGAACAGGCGCGCCAGCAGGTCGACCGTGTCGCGCCCCTCGGGCGTGTCGACGTCGCCGTTGAGGCTGAAGGCGACGGCGCACGCGCCCTCCCGGCCGCCCTCGTCGATCGCCCGGCGCGCGAGCCGGATGCCCTGGCGCGCGACGTCCATCCAGTGGATCGGCCGCGTCGCCGCCCACGGCGACGGGCCGTCGCGGCGCAGCGCGCTGGGCAGGCCCCAGGTGTTCGTGGAGATGACGTCGCAGCCGGCGTCGACGTAGCGACGGTGCACGGCGAGCACGTCGGCGGGCGCGTCGACGAGCGCGGTCGTGCCCCACAGCCGTTCGTCCTCGCCGTGGCCGCGCACGGCGCCCGGCAGCTCGGTCGCCACGCCGCCGTCCAGGACGACGCAGCGGCCGGCGGCGAGCGCCGCCCGCACGCCCTCGCACCCCGCGGAGGTCGTGATCGCCATCGCGTTGCACTCTGGCGCGCGCCGGCGGCGCGGGCCACTCCCGCCGGGGAGGGATCCCCATCCCGGACGGGAGGGTCAGCGCGGCAGGGTGAGACGCAGGTAGCGCGAGGTCGCCTCCGCCCGGTTGGCGGCCTGGAGCTTGCGCAGGATGTTCTTCACGTGGAACTTCACCGTCCCCTCGGCGACGACGAGCTCGCGGGCGATGCCGGCGTTCGTCTCCCCCCGCACCATCAGCTCGAGCACGTCGACCTCGCGCCGGGTCAGGAGGTCGCGCAGGCCCGCACCGACCGGGGCGGGCGCGTCGCCGTCCGCGGCGCCGCGCTCGGGCGCGAGGTCGACCGCGCGGTCGCTGAGCTCGCTCGTGCGCAGCTCCGCCCAGCTCGCCACCCGGCGCATCTCCTCGCGCTGGATGCGCAGGCGGCGCCGGAGCACCGCCCGCTCGTAGACCGCGGCGAAGTCCAGCGCGAAGGCGGCGAGCGCGTCCCGGTCGAGCTCGGCCGGCGGCGTCGCGCGGTCGCCGTGCAGCACGCCGGCGACCCGCCCCTCGAGCACGACGGGCGCTGCGACGTAGTCGCCCCACGCCAGCACGTCGCCGAAGGCGCGCCGGCCGGGATCGGCGGCGCGCACGAGCAGCGGGCGGCGGCGGCGCAGCAGCTCCCCCTCCACCACGGGGTAGTCCAGCCTGGCCGGCGCGGCGCGCAGCCGCGCGAGCGTCTCCGCCGCCGCCGGGGCGTGCAGGGCCTCGGCGACGAGCGTCTGGTCGTGCACGCGGCTGAGCAGCACGCGGTCGAGCCCGAGCGCCTCGGCGGCGTGCCGCGGCGCCTGGTCGACCAGCTCGCTGGTCGGGCCGATCTCCGCGAGCCGGGCGATCGCCGCGCGCACGTGCTCGAGCGCGTGCAGCCGCGCGCGCAGCTCGGCGACCGGCGGGTCGCTCACCGGCTGCCCTGGAGCGGGAACCCGGGCGCCGCGGCGCCCGCGCCGGCGTGGCGGATCTCGAGCAGGTACGCGACGAGCACGTCGTGCTCGCCGATCCGCAGGTGGTAGGCGTCGCTGAGCTCCTCCACCCGCGCGATCTGCGTGCGGCTCTCCGCGAAGGCGTCGGGGAAGCCGTACAGGCGCTGGTCGACGACGCGGCCCTCGAGGCCGCGCGCCGCGAGCAGCTCGAGCGTGCGGGCCTGCGAGGCGACCGACAGGTGGACGACGTAGGCCGTGCCCTCGGGGGCCAGCGCCTCCGGCAGCTTGCCGAGCACCTGGTCGAGCAGCCCGCGGCCCCAGTAGTCCACGGGCCGGTGCCCGCCGACCTGGCGGAACGGGTCGACGGGCGGCTCGGGCAGGCTCGCGACGATCACCTCGTAGCGCTCCTCCGGCACCCACGGGAAGAGGTCGGTCGCCGCGGCGCTGACCCGGTCGGCCACGCCGTTGCGGAAGGCGTTCGTGAGCGTGTTGGCGACGGCCCGCTGGTCGACGTCGAGCGCGCGCACGTGCGCGGCGCCGTTGAGGGCGAGCTGGACCGCCAGCACGCCCGTGCCGCAGCCGAGGTCGAGGCAGTGCTCGTGCGCGCCGACGGCCTCGCGGAACAGGTACTCCCAGACGAGGAAGCTCGCGCCGCCCGGGACGGCGACGCCCGGCTCGACCACGAGATCGGGGAACGGCAGCGGGTACACGGTCCGGCGCCGGCGGTCCGTCCACGCGGCCGGCCGCGGCGCGGGCGGCGGGCGGTCGGCGTGGTCGTCGAGCCGCGCGTCGCCGTCCCGGCGGCGGCCGGCGGGCACGCCGTGCACGGCCTCGCGGACGGCGGCGACGTGCTCCGGGCCGGTGCCGCAGCACCCCCCGATCAGCTGCGCGCCCTGCTCGCGCCAGCCGCGGGCGAGCCGCCCGTACTCCTCCCCGCCGACGCCCGCGCGCCGCCAGCCGTCGTTCGTGAAGTAGCCGAGGTTGGGATACACGCCCAGCGGCAGGTCGGTGAAGTCGCGCAGGTACGGGACCACGTCGTCGACGTGGTCGGGCGGGATGCAGTTGATCAGCAGCGCCCCGATGCCGAGCTGCTCCAGGCGCAGCGCCGCGCGGCCGAAGGCGTCGCCCTCGGGGCCGCCCCAGTGCTCCCCGTAGACGCCGCACAGGCCGTGGCGGCAGCGGCGGAAGCTGAGCCACACGGGCAGGCCGGTGGCGAGCAGCGCCTCGACCGTCGCGTAGAGCGAGTCGCGCACGAGCGCCAGCGTCTCGACGAGGATCACGTCGGGCGGGTCCTCGGCGAACAGCCGCGAGAGGAGCTGGATCGTCTCCGCGCCGCCGGGCGAGTCGACGTCGCCGTTGAGGCTGAAGGCGACGGCGCACTCCCCGCCGGCGGCCCGGCGGGCGAGCCGGAGCCCCTGGCGCGCGACGTCGACCCAGTGCACCGTGCGGGTCAGCTCCCACAGCCGGGAGTCCGCGTCGGCCAGCGCGGTGGGCAGGCCCCACGTGTGGGTGGTGAGGACGTCGCACCCGGCCGCGACGTAGTCCCGGTGCACCGCCAGCACGGCGGCGGGCGCGTCGACGAGGCTGCCGATGCCCCACAGCCGCTCGTCCAGCGCCGGGGCGCCCGCGGCCCGCGGCAGCTCGGTGCCGATGCCGCCGTCGAGCACCACGCAGCGATCCGCGCGGATCAGCTCCTCGACGCGCGCATACGCCGGCGAGATCCGCGATCCTGCCGTCCTCACACGCTCCGACTGGCCGATGCCCTCGCCCCTCTCGTCCGGGAGGGGATCATAGACCGCGGTCCGCTCAGACGGACCGGGCGATCCGCAGGCGCTCGAGCGCGTCGCTGCCGACGCGCGACATGCCGAACGGGGCGCCCGCGCGGGCCAGCGCGGCGCGCACGGCCGGCGCGCTCGCGATGTCGAAGCCGAGCAGGAACGCGTCGTCGGCCTCCCGGACGAGCAGGCCGACGGGGCCGGGCGGGGCGGCGACGCCGCCGGGCGGCAGCGCTCCGGGGAGGCCGAACGCCTCCAGCACGCGCGCGGCGCGCGGCCCGATCAGCGAGGCGAACGCGGAGGCGCCGTCGGTCGCGCCGTAGGCGATGCGGTCGCCGGCCACGACGGCCGACCGCAGCACGGCGCGCCAGCGGGCCAGCGCGTTGGCCGGCCCGACGAGGACCGCGTGGTCCACCGCGACGCGGCAGCACCACGTGTCGGCCGCCCGCGTGGCGCGCCCGCTGCCGGGGGCGGGCCCGCCGAGCACGCGCGCCAGGGCGTGGTCGAGCCACGGCGGCCCGCCGGTGACGTCGATCCGCGCGAGGTCGCGGCGGTCGACGAGGCCCGCGGCCTTGCGGCACACGGCCATCTCGGCCGCGACGGAGCCGTAGTGCGCGACGACGCTCACGCCGTGGCGCTGCCCGATGACCGCGCCGTCGGCGGGCACGGGACCGGGGAGGGCGAGCTGGACGGCCATGCCCGGAGGCTAGGCGCGGGCGGCCGGGCGCGCGCCTCCCGGAGGGAGGGGATTCCCTCCCCGGACGGGAGGGGCGCGCCGGCGGGCGCGTAGGGTTGCCCGGCATGACGACCGTGCTCTGCATCCCCCAGTGGCAGGGATCGGCGGCGGCCCGGGCGCCGCTGCTCGCGGCCGGTGCCCGGCGCACCGCCGAGCTGGTCCCGGCCGCCGCCCGGGTGACGGTGCCCGTGCTCGACGCCGACGGACCGATCGCCGCCGGCGTCCGCGCGCTGGACGTGCTCCTGGAGCACCGGCGGCTGACCCGCGCCGCCCTCGCCGCGGTCGACGACGTGGTGCTCACCGCCGGCGGCGACTGCGGCGTCGAGCTGGCGCCGATCGCCGCCGCCCGCGCCCGGCACGGCGGCCGGCTGACGGTGCTGTGGATCGACGCGCACCCGGACGTCAGCACGCCGCAGTCGCTCCCGTCGGGCTCGTTCCACGGGATGGTCCTCCGGACGCTGCTCGGCGACGGGGCCGCCCCGCTCGTGCCGGCCGAGCCGCTCGCGCCCGAGCAGGTGATCCTCGCGGGCGTCCGGTCGTTCGAGCCGGGCCAGCGCGAGTACCTCGCGCGGGCCGGGATCCGGCAGCACGGCGTCGCCGAGCTCGAGCTGGCGCTCGACGGGCTCACGGGCCCGGTCTACGTGCACGTCGACCTGGACGTGCTCGACCCGGCGGAGTTCGCCTCGACCGGCTATCCGGAGCCCGGCGGGCCGTCGGTGCAGCGCGTCGTCGACCTCATCTCCGGCGTCGAGAACGTGGTCGGGGCGAGCATCACGGAGCATGCCCCGGCCGCCGGCGGCGGCGATCCCGCGGAGGCGGCCGCGATCCGGCGGATCGGCGCGGCGCTGTGCCGCGACGATTAATTTGATCGGTGCGTCAGTTATAGTCGCGGGCCATGGCCACCGCCACCACCGCACGCGGGCCGGGCCGCCCGCCCGGCGCCGACCCGCGCCGGCCCGAGCGGCTCGAGGCGATCCTCGACGCGGCCTGCCGCGCGATCCGCGAGCGCGGGTTCCCGGCGACGCGGATCGCCGACGTGGCGCAGGCCGCGAACGTGTCGACGGGCACGGTCCACTACTACTTCGCGACCCGCGACGAGGTCCTGATCGCCGCGCTCAAGCACGCCACCGACCGGCTGTTCGGCCGCGTCGAGGAGGCGCGCGACGCGGCGCCCCCGCGGCGCCTCGGCCACCTGCTGTCCGTCGCCGTGCCGCGGCCGGGGGACGCGCGCGACGAGTACGTGCTGTGGATCGAGCTGTGGCTGCGCGTGCTGCACCAGCCCGACCTGCTGCCGGGCATCGAGGGGCTGTCGGAGCGCTGGCGCGGCTACTTCCACGCCGTCGTGCGCGCCGGCGTCGAGGGGGGCGACTTCGAGCCCGTCGCGGACCCCGCCGAGGTCGCCGACCGGCTCGTCGCGCTCGCCGACGGCATGGGCTTCGACACCGCGGTCGGCTACCGCTGGACGTCGCCGGACCACATGCACCAGCGCCTGCTCGCGTTCGCGGCCGAGCAGCTCCGCACGACCACCGCCGCGCTGACCGGGGAGGCCGGATGACCGACTGGGAGCCGCTGCTCAAGCCGACCCTGCGCAGCGTCGGGGCGTACGTCCCCGGCGAGAGCCTCGACGACCTGATGGCGCGGCTCGGCCTCACCGAGATCGCCAAGCTCAACTGGAACGAGGGGCTGTGGGGCCCGCTGCCGGGCGTCGAGCAGGCGGTGACGGACGCGCTCGACCAGGTGTGGGCCTACCCCGAGCACGCCTTCAACGCGCTGCGCGAGGCGATCGCCGCGCACACGCCGGCCCGCGCCGAGCAGGTGCTGCCCGCGCACGGGATCCAGGCGCTGATCATGACCCTCGTCGGCGCGTTCGTCCGCAGCGGCGACACGGTCGTCGTCCCCGTCCCGACCTACGGCATGTACGCGCAGGCCTCGCGCGTGGCCGGCGCGACGGTCGAGACCGTGCCGTCGCCCGGACTGCGCATCGACCTCGAGGCCGTCGCCGCCGCGGTCCGCCGCACGCGGGCGCGGATCGCCTGGATCTGCGATCCGAACAACCCGACCGGCGCGCGGCTGGAGGCGGACGCTTGGGCCGCGTTCCTCGACGCGGTCGGCCCGGAGTGCGTGGTCGTCGCCGACGAGGCGTACGCCGACTTCGTCGACCCGGCGGACCGGATCCGGCGCGAGGACGACGTGGACGCCGGGCGGCCGGTGGTGATCCTGCGCACGTTCTCGAAGATCTTCGGCATCGCCGGGCTCCGGCTGGGCTACGCGGTCGCCGATCCCGCGCTCCTGCACTACCTCGACAGCGTCCAGGAGCCGTTCAACGTGAACCGCGCGGCGCTCGCGGCCGGCGAGGCGAGCCTGGCCCGCCCCGACGCGCTCGCGGCGCGGCGGGAGGAGAACGCCGCGGTGCGCGAGCGCTTCGCCGCCCGGCTGGCGGACGCCGGCCTGCACCCGCTGCCGTCGGCGGCGAACTTCGTGCTCGTCGAGCTCGGCGCCGACGACCTCGAGCTGGCGGAGCGGCTGGCGCGCCGCGGCGTGCTGATCCGGCCCGGCTCGGAGATGGGGCTGCCGGGCTGGGCGCGCATCACCGTCGGGCCCCCGGCGATGATGGAGCGCGCCGCCGACGAGCTGCTCGCCGTCCGCGCCGAGCTGACGGCGGTCCCGTCATGAGCACCGGCGGACGCATCCTCGCCGACGCGCTCGCCGCCCACGGCGTCGAGCTCGTCTGGGGCATCCCCGGCACGCACAACCTCGAGCTCTACGCCGGGCTGCGCGCCGCGGGCATCCGCCACGTCAGCCCGCGCCACGAGCAGGGGGCGGCGTTCGCCGCCGACGGCTACAGCCGGGTGACCGGCCGCGTCGGCGTGTGCGTGACGACGTCCGGCCCCGCGGTGCTCAACGCGGCGACCGCGCTCGCCCAGGCCTACTCGGACTCGGTGCCCGTGCTCCTCGTCGCGCCGGGCATGCCGCTGCGCCACCCCGGCATGGGCAACGGCGAGCTGCACGAGACGAAGGACCTCGGCGCCGCGATGGGCGGGATCGTCGGGACGAGCCTGCGCGTGACCAGCCTGGAGGAGATCCCGGTCGCCGTCGCGCAGGCGTTCGCCCGCATGACGAGCGGGCGCCCGCGCCCCGTGCACCTGGAGGTGCCGCTCGACCTGCTGGTGGCGGAGGGCGACGCCGCGCCGGTCGCGCCCGTCGCTGCGCCCGCGGTCCGGCCCGACCCGGCGGCGCTCGACGCCGCGGCCGACCGGCTGCGCGCCGCCGCGCGGCCGCTGATCCTCGCCGGGGGCGGGGCGTCCCGCGCAGCCGGCCCCCTGCAGGCGGTGGCCGAGCGGCTCGGCGCGCCCGTGCTCACCTCGATCAACGGCAAGGGCACGCTGGCCGACGACCACCCCCTCGCGCTGGGCGCGGGCTACGGCCGCGAGATCGCCAAGGAGCTGGCCGAGGAGAGCGACACGGTGCTCGTCGTCGGCAGCGAGCTGGCGCCGTCGGACGCGTGGAACGGCCCGCTCGCGCTCGCGGGCAAGGTCGTGCGGATCGACGTCGACCCGGTCGCGCTCGTCACGAACGCGGCGCCCGGCGTCGCCGTGCTCGGCGACGCCGCGCTCGCCCTCGCGGGGCTGCGCGACCGGCTCGGCGACGGCGTCGGCGACGGCGCGCGCGCGGCGGACTGGCGGACCCGCTTCC
This sequence comes from uncultured Solirubrobacteraceae bacterium, assembly GCA_963827335.1. Taxonomy (GTDB): domain Bacteria; phylum Actinomycetota; class Thermoleophilia; order Solirubrobacterales; family Solirubrobacteraceae; genus DASQMT01. The sequence continues at coordinate 2,773 of CAWHAP010000007.1, read as the reverse complement.
GCGACGCGGCCGCCGAGGACGGCGCGCGCTGGTCCGACGTCCTCGGCGCGCTCGGCGACGCGCTCGGCGACGACGGCGTGCTCGCCGCCGACCAGACGATGGTCAGCTACTACGGCGCCGTCTCCGCCCTGCCGGCGCAGCGCCCGCGCTCGTTCCTGTTCCCCACGGGCTACGGGACGCTCGGCTACGCCGTGCCCGCGGCCATGGGCGCGAAGCTCGGCCGGCCCGGCGCGCGCGTGGCCGCGCTCGCCGGCGACGGCGGCGTGCTGTTCAGCGTGGCCGAGCTCGCCGCGGGCGCGCAGGAGCGCCTCGCCGTGCCGGTGGTCATCGTCGACAACAGCGGCTACGGCGAGATCCGCAACGAGATGCGCGACCGCGGCGACGAGCCGCTCGGCGTCGACTTCCCCGGGCTCGACTTCGCCGCGCTCGGCCGGGCGCTCAACTGCCACGGGCTGCGCGCCGACGGCCGCGAGGCGATCCGCGCCGCGCTCGAGGCGGCGTTCGCGGCCGACCGCCCGACGGTGATCCACGTGCTCGGGGCCTGATGGGCAGGGTCGCCTCCGCCGACGGAACGGCGATCGCGTACGACGCGGTGGGCGCAGGCCCGCCGCTCGTGCTCGTGGCCGGCGCGCTCACGACGCGCCGGTCGCTCGCGCCGCTCGCGGCGGCGCTCGCCGCGGAGCGCACGGTGCACGCGTACGACCGCCGCGGCCGCGGGGAGAGCGGCGACACGCCGCCGTTCGCGGTGGAGCGCGAGATCGAGGACCTCGCCGCCGTGATCGGCGCGGCGGGCGGCCGCGCCGCCGTCTACGGCCACTCCTCGGGCGCCGGACTCGCGCTCCGCGCCGCGGCCGCGGGCCTGCCGATCGACCGGCTCGTCCTGCACGAGCCGCCCTACGCCGGCGACACCCTGCAGGAGCAGGACGAGGCGGCCGCGTTCGCCCGCGGGCTGGACGAGCTGATCGCCGCCGGCCGCGCCGAGGACGCGCTGGTCCACTTCCTCACCACGGCGGGCCTCCCGGCCGAGGCGCTCGACGGCATGCGGGCCGACCCGTGGTGGGCGGAGGGCGTCGCGCTGGCGCCGACGCTGGCCTACGACAGCGCGATCATGGGCGACGCGGCCGGCGGCGCGCTGCCGGCGGACGCCGCGCGCGGACTGGACCTGCCGGTGCTCGTCGTGTGGGGCACGGCGAGCCCGCCGTTCATGACCGCCGCCGCCGAGCGGCTCGCCGCGCTCGTCCCGGGCGCGGAGACGGCCGTGCTCGACGGCCACGGGCACGAGGCGGCCGCGGACGTCGTCGCGGGCGCGGTCGCGCCGTTCCTCGCTCAGCCGGCGTCGTAGGCGGCGACGAGCCGCTTCGGCGCGACGAGCCGCCAGGCGTCCTCGATCAGCTCCGCCAGCTGCGACCGCTCCACCGCGGCGAGGCGCACGAGCACGTAGGCGTAGCCGTCGTAGTGCGGCGTGGTGAAGAAGACGTCGGGCCGGCCGCGCAGGAGCGCGTCCTTGTCCTCGAGGTCGACGACCCGCACCACGAGCGTCTCCCCGTCCTCCTTCATGCGGCAGAAGGACTTCTTGCGCACGCGCAGGCACGGCGTGCGGAACCAGGTGCCCTCCTCGACCTCGGGCAGCCGCCGCCCCGCGGCGACGACGTCGGACCACTCGGGCATCCGCCAAGGCTACGGGTGCCGCTTGAGCCCGCGCAACACGCCGTCCGCCGCCTTGTGGGGGGCGCGCAGCGCGAGCCCCACGAGGTCCAGTGCGTCGCCCGGGACCGCCGCGACCGCCGCCCGGTTGTCGTCGTCGTGCCCCGTGGCGAACAGCTCCGCCGTGTAGATCGCGAAGCGCAGCTCGCGCGTGCGCGCCCGCTCGTAGACGGTGCGCAGCCTGCCCGCGCCCGCCTCGAAGACGAGCACGGGCTGGACGAGCATCGGCAGGTAGCGCACGCCGTCGGCGTCCTCGTAGTCGGGGCCGACGACCGGCTCGCCCGCGCCGGCCACGACGCCGCTCATCAGGAACGCGCAGACGTTCAGCCGCTGCCACGCCGCGAGGTCGTCGCGCACGACCACGGCCACCTTCGTGTCGAAGTCGGTCACCGCCATGCGGCGGAGGATCGGTCACGCGGCGGCCGGCGTCTTGGACGATCTTGCGTAGCGCCCTGGCGGCACGCCGACGGCCGCCTTGAACACGCGCGTGAGGTGCGCCTGGTCGCAGAAGCCGCAGACCGCCGCCACGGCGGCCGGCGGCTCCCCCGCCGCCAGCAGCGCGCGGGCGCGGGCGATCCGCAGGTCGAGCTGGAAGGCGTGCGGCGGCAGGCCCACCTGGGCGCGGAACGTGCGCGCCAGCTCGAAGCGGCTCAGCCCCGCGTGGGCCGCCAGCTCCGCCAGCGTCACGGGCTCGGCCCAGCGGTCCTCGAGCAGGCGCCGCGCGCGCCGCACCGCCGCGTGCTCGGGCGCGCTGCGCTCGCGCGCGGCGCCCGGCCGGAGGTGCGGCCGCAGGCGGGCGACGGCGGCGAGCACCGCCTCGTCCACGGCCAGGCCCGGCGGCTCCTCGGCGAGCGCGCGATGCGCGGAGGCCAGCGCGGCGCGCAGCGCCGGGTCGCGGAACACCACCCAGCGCGCGGCCTGCGGCGCCGATCCGTCCTCCGCCCACGCGCCGATCAGCGCCGGGTCGAGGTAGAGCACCTTGTAGGCCCAGCCGCCCGGCGCCGCCGGCACCCCCGTGTGCACCGACTCGGGCTCGAGCACGAACAGCTCGCCGTCGCGGGCGCGCTGG
>CAWHAP010000006.1:0-12821 GCA_963827335.1 uncultured Solirubrobacteraceae bacterium | reverse complement strand
CACCCGGGCGGGGTAGTCGTCGCCGAGGCCGCCGACCTCGCGGTCGCCGGCCCCGGGCAGGGCCCGGGTCCTGCCACGCCCGGTTGAGCAGCGCGACGCGCCCGTCCGGATCGAGCACGATCGCGGGCGCGCGGACGCGGTCGAGCAGCGCCTGGCGCGGATCGGGCGCGGGGGCCGCGGACAGCGGCGTGGGCGGCGGCCCGAGGCGTCGCGGTCCGGCGGCGATGGCCATCAGGACGGTGATCGGCAGCCGCTCAGCGGATCTGCGCGGCCGTGGTTCGCGTGCTCACGTCACGGCGGCCGCGCGCGCCCGGGGCGGCGCGGCCAGCGCGAAGCGCGGGTGCGCCTGCTCCAGGTACCACGCGAACGCGCGGCGGCACGGCCGCTCCCGGCCGGCCACGCCGAGCAGGGCGGTGAGCACGCGCGGCGGCAGCGCCGGGATCAGCCGCTGCAGGCGCAGCGCGAGCGCGAACGCGGGCGCGTGGCCGGCCGAGAACGCGCCGTACGCCGCGAGCGCCTCGGCCGCCGTGCACTCCTCCGCCAGCACGCGGCGCAGCTCGCGGCCGCACGCGATGCCGAAGTAGAACGCGGTGCGGATCCCCTCCCCCGAGAGCGGGAAGCAGTGCCCGGCGCTGTCGCCGGCGAAGAACACGCCGTCCTCGACCGCCGGGCGCAGCGCGTGCGGGAACCAGTTGCCCTGGTAGCGCACGGGCGCCACGCCGAGCCGGTCCGCGATCGCGCGGGTCGGCTCCTTGACGTGGTCGCGCGGCTCGTAGGAGCCGACGCCGACCCGCTGCTCCTCCCCGGCCGGCACCGACCAGGCGTAGCCGTGGCGGATCAGGGAGCGGTCGATCCAGACGTCGAGGTCGGTGTCGCCGCCGCGGGCGTCGGGATGGACCTCGAGCCCGCGCGAGATCGTCGCCTCGGGCGGCTGCACGTTCGGCCCCGGCCCGAGGACGCGGCGCCAGCCGAGCGCGTCGACGACGAGCGGGGCCGTGAGGGTCCCGCGGTCGGTCTCGATCGACCGTCCCACGCGGCGCTGGACGTGCGCGGTCTCGAACCGGGCGTCGCACTGGTCCCACAGCTCGCGGCAGAGCGTGCGGTAGTCGAACGCCGACCAGCTCCAGGGCAGGCGGAAGCGGGCCGAGCCGTGGGGCGTGTGGAAGGCCATGCACGGGAGCTCCTGGCGGATCGCCTCGCGCACGCCCATCGCCTCGAGCCACGGCGTCGGCGCGGCGCAGGCCGACGTCTGGCGCTCCCCGATCTCGTAGCGGTCCACGACGAGGACGTCGGCGCCGCTCCCCGCGAGCTCGCGCGCGACGGCGAGGCCCGCGAAGCTCGCGCCGCAGATGAGCACGTCGGCGCGCGCCGCGTCGCCCGCCAGCGGGACGCGGTCCGCCCCGCGCAGGGTCGCCCGCCGCGTCATCGGCGCAGCGCCCCGAGGGCCGCGCCGGGCAGCTGCCACGGGCGCACGCCGGTGCGCCGGCCGAGCACGTCGAAGTCGATCCGCTCGACGCGGTCGAGCACGCGCTGGTAGACGGCGACGGCGAAGCGCACACCCGTCCGTACGGAGGCCGGCGCGGCCGCGATCGCGGGCTCGGACTCGGCGAACAGCCCGCGGGCGCGGCGGACCTCCAGGGCGAGCAGCGCGCGCAGCTCGGGCGAGGCGCTGCCCCGCGCCAGCGCGTCCTCGCCCACGCCGAAGCGCACCCGGTCCTCGGCCGGCAGGTACACGCGGTCGAGCGTCGTGTCCTCGCGCACGTCGCGGATGAAGTTGGCGAGCTGGAAGGCCTGGCCGAGGCGCCCGTAGCCGGCGTGATGCGCCGCGGGCACGCCGAGCAGCGGCGCCATGATCCGGCCGACGGACCCCGCCGAGCCGTCCATGTAGGCCTCGAGCTCCGGCCACGTCTCGATGCGCACGGGCGCGCAATCGATCCGCATCGAGGTCATGTAGATGTGCAGCTCGTCCAGCGGCAGCCCGTGGCGGCGGCCGGCGTCGACGAGGGCGCCGACGACCGGGTGCGGGGACCGGCCGGCCGCGCGGCCGTGCTCGAGCTCGCGCTCCCACGCGTCCAGCGCGGCGCGCCGCGCCTCCGCGCTCGCGGGCCGGCGCGGGCCGTCGACGATCTCGTCGGCGGTGCGGACGTAGCCGTAGAGCGCGTGCGTGGCGGGCCGGATCTCGGCGGGCAGGCGGCGCGTCGCCCAGTAGTACGTCGGGTCATGGCGCCGGTGCATGCGGCGGCACGCCTCGTACGAGCGGTCCAGCGACGGGTCCATCCGTACAGCCGTCATCCTGTCGGAGGATGGTAGATCCCCTGCTGGAGCGGCACCTGCTCTACGTGACGGGCAAGGGCGGCGTCGGCAAGACGACCGTCTCGGCGGCGCTCGGCCTCGCCGCGGCCGGGCAGGGCCGCCGGACGATCGTCTGCGAGGTCGCCGAGCAGGACCGCGTCTCGCGCGCCTTCGCCCGCGAGGGCGTGCAGCGCGAGCAGGAGGTCGAGCTGGCCGACAACCTGTGGGCGATCAGCATCGATCCCAACCAGGCGCTGAAGGAATGGCTGGGGCGCCAGCTCGGCGGCCCGGCGCTCAAGCTGATCACCGGGTCATCCGCGTTCCAGCACTTCGTGGCCGCCGCGCCGGGCGCCAAGGAGCTGATCACGATCGCCAAGGTGTGGGAGCTGGCCCAGCTCGAGCGCTGGGACGCCGCGGGCCGCACCTACGACCTCGTGATCGTCGACGCCCCCGCCTCCGGCCACGGCCTCGCGATGCTGACGGCGCCCAGCACGTTCGGCGAGATCGCCCGCGTCGGGCCGATCCGGCGCCAGGCCTTCAAGGTCCGCGACATGCTCGCCGACCCGCGCCGGACGGGCTACGTCGCGGTGGCGCTGCCCGAGGAGATGCCGGTCAACGAGACGCTCGAGCTGGGGACGCGGCTGCGCGACGCGATCGGCCTCGGGCTCGACGCGATCATCGTCAACGGGCTCTACCCCGACCGCTTCAGCGGCAAGGAGGCGGACGTGCTCCGCGCGGCGGCCGCCGATCACCTGGAGCCCGGCGCGCTCGCGGCGGTGCGCGCGGCGCTCGCCGAGCACGAGCGGGCGAAGGGCCAGCGGTCGCACCTGCGGCGGCTCAAGCGGGCCGCCGAGGCACCCGTCCACACGCTGCCGTTCCTGTTCGACGCCGAGGTCGGGCTCGAGGAGTACGGCGCGCTCGCGGCCAAGCTGGCCCGCGACCTGGCCTAGGCGCCGGGGCGGACGAGCGACGCGGCGAAGGCGGTGCCCTCGCGCGAGCACGCCCAGCGCTCGCCCGCGAGCGCGGCGAGCGGCACGACCTCCGGGTCGGCCGCGCAGAGGGGTGGCCCGCCGGCAGCGCGAGCACGAGCGGCTCGCGGCAGACGTCGCGAAACGGCAGCCCCGGGTCGCGCCGGCGCGGCGCGTCGTCGTACTCCTCGGCGACGGCGAGGTCGATCTCGCCGCGCGTGAGCAGCTCCAGCGACTCCTCGGCCTCCATCTCGACCAGCTCGAGCCGCAGCGCCGGGTGCCGGGCCGGCGGCGGCCGCCAGCTCGGCGCATCATGGAGGCGTGTCCACCTCCCCGGTCGCGGGCTGAGCACCCGGTGGTTGCGGCGGCGGCGACTCCTCACTCGGTCGCCGCCGCATCCACCGTTCCTTGACACCGTCAAGCGTTTCCTTGACAGTGTCAAGGATGCCCGACGCGATCGCCGCGGTGCGCGCCTTCAACCGCTTCTACACGGGGCAGCTGGGCGTGCTCGGCCCCGGCTTCCTGCGGACGCCCCACACGCTCGGCGAGGCGCGCGTGCTGTACGAGCTCAACCAGGCGCCCGAGCTCGAGGTCGCCGCGCTGCGCCGGCGCATGGCGATCGACGCCGGCCAGCTGAGCCGGCTGCTCGCCCGCCTGGAGGGCCAGGGGCTCGTGGCCCGCGAGCGCTCTCCCGCCGACCGCCGCCGCCAGGTCGCGCGGCTCACGCCGGCCGGCGCCGACGCCGCGGCGCTGCTCGACCGGCGCTCGGTCGAGGACACGGGCGCCCGGCTCTCCGGGCTCGCGGGCGGCGACCGGGCGCGGCTCGTCGCCGCGCTGGCCGAGGTCCGGCGGCTGCTCGACCGCGACCCGCCCGCCCCGCGCGTCGTCCTGCGCCCGCCCGTCGCCGGCGACCTCGGCTGGGTGATCCGGCGCAACGCCGAGCTGTACGCGGAGGAGTACGGCTGGACCGCGGCGTACGAGTCGCTCGTCGCGCGCATCGTGGCCGACTACGCGCAGGCGCCGGATCCCGCCCGCGAGGCGATGTGGATCGCGGAGGTCGACGGCGTGCCCGCCGGGTGCGTGTGCTGCGTCCGGGAGTCCGACGACGTGGCGCGGCTGCGGCTGCTGCTCGTCGAGCCCAGGGCGCGCGGCCTCGGGCTCGGCGGCCGGCTCGTGGACGAGTGCCTCGCCTTCGCGCGCCGCGCCGGCTATCGCGAGGTCGTGCTGTGGACCCAGGACATCCTCGTCCAGGCACGGCGGATCTACCAGCGCGCCGGCTTCCGGCTCGTGGACGAGGAGCGCCACCACTCGTTCGGGCACGACCTCGTCGGCCAGACCTGGTCGCTCACCCTCTAGGTACCGTGCGTGGCCGATGGGCCCGCCGACCGCCACCCCGGAGCCGTCGCGGCCGCTCGCGCCGGCCGCACGCTGGCTGTGGCGCCTCGAGGGCCTCGGCCCCGCGGTGCTCGCCCTCGTCGCCGCCGGCGGGCTGCAGGGCATGGTGGGCGGCGGCTGGGCGCTGCTCGGCTGGCTCGCGGCCGTCGTCGTCGGCGTCGCCGCGATCGCGGTCGTGCCCGAGCTGCGCTGGCGGCGCTGGCGCTGGGAGGTGCGCGAGCACGAGGTCGACATCCGCCGCGGCACCGTCGCGGTCACCCGGACGCTCGTGCCGATGCTGCGCGTGCAGCACGTCGACACGCGGCGCGGCCTGCTCCAGCAGTGGCTCGGCCTCGCCACCGTGGTCTTCCACACGGCGGCGGGGGCGAACGCGATCCCGGCGCTGACCGTCTGGGAGGCCGGCCAGGTCCGCGACCGGATCGCCGAGCTGGCGCGGACGGCGGATGAGCTCTGAGCCGGGCGAGCCCGCCCCGCCCGCGGTCCTGCATCCCGCGAGCGGCGCGCCGCGGCGGCTGCATCCCGCCGGGATCGCCGTGCTCGGCGTCGGGTCGCTCCAGAACCTGGCGCTGCCGCTCGGCATCGCGTTCCTCGGCGTCATGGGCGGCGGTGGCGGCGAGCCGCTGACGCGCGCGATCCTCCTCGGCCTGTTCGGCGCGCTGGTCGCCGCCCTGGCCGGGCTCGCCGGCTGGCTGACCACGAGCTGGTCCGTGGGCACCGAGACGATCCGGCTGCGGACCGGGCTGGTCTCGCGCAAGGAGGTCGACGTGCCGCTCGGCCGCGTCCAGGCGCTCGACATCGTCCACGGCCCGCTGCAGCGCCTCTTCGGCGTCCGCGGCGTGCACGTGCAGACCGCGGGCGGCGGCAAGGCGGGCGAGATCACGCTGCCCGCCGTGGGCCCCGCGGACGTCGAGCTGCTGCGCGACGCGATCGGGGGGCGGCGCGCCGGCGCGCCCGCGGCCGCGGGCGCCGCATGGCGGGCGGAGCGCCGGCTGACGCGCGGCGACCTGCTGCTCGCCGCCCTCACCGCCGGCCAGCTCGGCGTGATCCTGCCCGCGCTCGCCGTCGTGCCGCAGCTGCTCGAGGAGCTGCTCGACGGCCAGGACATCCGGCGCGCCGGCGAGGAGGGCCTGCGGATCGTGCCGGCGTCGGCGCCCGAGTGGATCCTCGCAGCGGTCGCGCTGCTGCTGCTCGCCTGGCTGCTCTCGATCGCGGGCGCCGTGTTCGCGTTCGCGGGCTTCACGGTCGCGCGCGACGAGGACCGCCTCCGGCTCCGGCGCGGCCTGCTGTCGCAGCGCGAGGCGACGGTCCCGGTGGCGCGCGTGCAGGCCGTGCGCGTGATCGAGGGCGTCCTGCGCCGCCCGTTCGGGCTCGTGACCGTCCGCGCCGAGGTGGCGGGCTACGCGAAGGAGGCCGCCGCCGCACAGACCGTCTTCCCGCTCCTGCGCCGGGCCGAGGTGCGCCCGTTCCTGGAGGCGTTCCTGCCCGAGCTGGCCGACGACGCCGACGGGCTCGAGGGCGTCCCGCGCCGGGCGCTGCGGCGCTACGTGCTGCCGATGACCGCGGCGACGCTGCTCGCCGCGGGCGCCGTCTGCGTGGCCGTGCCCGCCGCGGCGCCGTGGCCGCTGCTCGCCGCGCTGCCCGCGGCCGCGCTGGGCGCGGCGCAGTGGCGCGCGGCCGGCTGGCGGATCCGCGACGGCCGCACCGCGTTCCGCTCGCGCCGGCTCGCGGTGGTCACCGTGCTCGCGCCCGCCGCGCGGCTGCAGGAGCACGGCGTGCGGCAGACCCTGCTCCAGCGCCCGGCCGGGCTGGCGGACGTGGAGCTGCGGGTGGGCGCCTCGACCGCCGCGCGGGTGCGGCACCTCGACGCGGCCGTGGCGGGGCGGGTGTTCGACGCGCTGCGTCCTTCCGCGTGACGCGAGCGGCGGCCCCCGGCGAACGTCAACACCCGCACTGAGGGGAAGACCGGTGGGAGCGGCGTTCCCTCGGCGCGTGGAACCGCATCCGCCGGAGCGATTGTCACGTAGACCCCGATTATCGGGGTTAGCGTGACGATCGCCGTCGGACCCGCCTCCCTCAATGCCGCAGTTGACGTTCGCCGGCGCCCGCCATCACCCCGACGGAGATCGCCCCGCTACGTGATCCCCAACCGATCCAACAGCGCGTCGTCCGCCCGCCACGACCGGCGGACCCGCACCGACAGGTCCAGGTGCACGCGCGTGCCGAGCTCCCGCTCGAGCTCCTTGCGCGCGGCCGAGCCGATCGCCTTGATCATCCGCCCTCCGCTGCCGATCACGATGCCCTTCTGGGACTCGGTCTCGACCCAGAGCAAGGCCCGTACGGTGATCAGGTCGCCGCGGTCCTCGATCTCCTCGACGTGCACCTCGACGGCGTGCGGCACCTCCTGACGCGTCCGGGACAGCACCTGCTCGCGCACGAGCTCGGCGAGCAGCACGGACTCGGGCTGGTCCGAGATCTCCTCGGGCGGGAAGTAGAACGGGCCCTCGGGGAGCAGGCCGGACAGGTGGGCGACGAGCGCCGGCATGCCGTACCCCGACCGCGCCGACACCGGGAAGACCTCCGCGTCCAGGCCGAGGTCGTCGGCCGCCTGGAGCGCGGCCACGGTGCGCGGGTTCGACGTCCGGTCGACCTTGTTCACCGCGATCACGACCGGCACGGCGGCGCCCTTCAGCGCCTCGGCGATCCAGACGTCGCCCGAGCCGCCCACGCCCTGGTCCCCGTTGAGCACGAACAGCGCCGCGTCGGTCTCGCGCAGCTCCTGCTCGACCCGGTGCTGCATCCGCCGCGTCAGCTCGTCGCGCGGGCGCTGCACGCCCGGCAGGTCGGTCAGCACCATCTGCCAGTCGTCGCGCGTCGCCACGCCCCGGATCGCCCGGCGCGTCGTCTGGGGCTTGTCGGAGACGATCGCCACCTTGCGCCCGACCATCGCGTTGACGAGCGTCGACTTGCCGACGTTCGGCCGCCCGGCCAGCGCGACGAACCCGGAGCGCGTGGTCAGCGCAGCCACGAGAGCACCTCGGCCTGGAGCGCGAGCATCTCGCCCTCGTCGGTCTCGTGGTCCATGCCGACGAGGTGCAGCACGCCGTGCACGACCGCCTCGACGATGTCGACGGTGTGCTCCGGGCAGATCACGACGTCCCCGAGCTCCCGCTCGCCGGCCACGGGCGCGTCGAAGTCGACCGGGAACGAGAGCACGTCGGTCGGGCCCTCCCTGCCGCGGTGCACGGCGTTGAGCGCCGCGATCTCCTCGGGCGTGGCGAACGTCACCGCGACGTGCCCGTCGTCGACGCCCGCGGTCGCGGCCGCCAGGATGCATGCGCGCCGGACCTGCTCGGCGGGCAGGCTCTCGCCGAGCACCTCCACGTCCAGTCCGTTCACGCCTGGCGGCGGCGGTGATCCGCCGGGCCGAGCCGCGGGGCCTGCTTGGCCGCGTGCTCGTCATAGGCGGCGACGATGCGCTGCACGAGCTTGTGCCGGACGACGTCGTCGCCGCCGAAGCGGACGAACTCGACGCCGTCGACGCCGGCGAGGATGTCGCCCACCACCACGAGCCCGGACTTCTGATCCTTCGGCAGGTCGATCTGCGTGATGTCGCCGGTGACGACCATCCGCGAGCCGAAGCCCAGGCGCGTCAGGAACATCTTCATCTGCTCGGGCGACGTGTTCTGCGCCTCGTCGAGGATCACGAACGAGTCGTTGAGCGTGCGGCCGCGCATGAACGCGAGCGGGGCGACCTCGATCACGCCGCGCTCGAGGTGGGCCGAGACCCGCTCGGCGTCCATCATGTCGTGCAGCGCGTCGAACAGCGGCCGCAGGTAGGGGTCGACCTTCGCCATCAGGTCGCCGGGCAGGAAGCCGAGGCGCTCGCCGGCCTCCACGGCCGGGCGGGTGAGGATGATCCGGTTGACCTCGCGGCGCGAGAGCGCCGCGGTGGCCATGGCCATCGCCAGGAACGTCTTGCCGGTGCCCGCCGGGCCGACGCCGAAGGTGATCGTCGAGCGCTTGATCGCGTCGACGTAGCGCTTCTGGTTGACCGACTTGGGCGCGACCTTCAGGTTGCGGTGGCGCCAGACGACCTCGTCGAGCACCTGGCTGGGCGACTCGGCCTGGTCGAGCACGCGCGACACCGACTCGATCGTCGCCGGCCCGATGTCGTGCCCGCGCGCGACGAGCTCGGACAGCTCGCGCACGACGGTCGCCGCGACCTGCACCGCCTCCGCGTCCCCGTCCAGCGTGACGACGTTCCCGCGCAGGAAGATGTCGGCGCTCAGGTGCTCCTCGAGCGTCTTGAGGATCACGTCCTGTGCGCCGGCCAGCTCGGCCGCCACCTCGTTGGAGAGCTCCAGTTGCCGTCGTGCCATCTAGCTGAGCGCTTCCTTCACCTTGGTCGACACCGCCTTGCCGTCGGCGCGCCCGCCGGCTGCGGCCATCACGTGCTTGATCGCCTTGCCCATGTCCCGCGGGCCCTCGGCCCCGGTCTCCTCGATCGCCCTGGCCACCAGCGCATCGAGCTCGGCCTCCCCCAGTCCGGCCGGGAGGTAGGTCTCGATCACGCCGGCCTCGTAGGCCTCGGCGTCCGCCAGCTCCGGGCGCCCGGCGTCGCGGTAGGCCGCCTCGGACTCGCGCCGGCGCTTGCGCTCGCGGCGCAGCACCGCCTGCTCGTCCGTGTCGCCGTCCTTGGCCGCCTTCTGCAGCTCGGAGAGGACCAGCCGGAGCGCACCGACGCGATCGCGATCACCCGCCTTCAGGGCGGATGTCACGTCGCTCTTGATCTGCTCGGCAATCAATCCGCCCCTAAGGATAGGCGACACGCGAGCGGCCCCGGAGCGCATTCGCGCTCCGGGGCCGTGGGTGCTGCTGCGGCGGCGCCGTGAGGTGCGCCGCGTCTCCTACGCGCCTTCGCCGCCGCCGCCGCCGATCTTGCCGATCAGCTCGTCGACCTTGCTGGCGATGTCGCCGGCGACGCCGGCCGTGATCAGCGCGGCGATGATGAGCGAGACGATGAGGAGGATGCCCATGTACTCGGCGGCCGTCTGGCCCTGCTGGTCCTTGGCGCGGGCGACGAGGTCGCTCATGGCGAGGCGGGCACGGATCGCGACGTCGCGGCCGGTGTCCTGGGCGGTGGTGATGATGTCCGACATGGTGCGTAGCCCCCTGGTTGGAAGAGTCCGACTGGCTGGGGATCAAGCTACGGACGGCCGGGTCGCGCCGCGAGAGGCCCGGGACTCAACTTCGGGGGGCCCAGAGGTCCCAATTCCGCGTGGGACCCCTTGGGCCGCACGGGGGCGGATTCAGCTCTCGCGCACGCCGAGCCAGAGGGCGATGGCCTCGGCGCGCGAGTGCACGCCGATCTTCTCGTAGATCCGGCTGAGGTGGTTCTTGACCGTCTTGTTGGTGATCACGAGCTGCTCGGCGATGTCGCGGTTGGAGAGCCCGCGGGCCAGCAGGTTGAGCACCTCGCGCTCGCGCGCGGTGAGGGCCCCCAGGCCCTCCTCCGGCTCGTCGTTGTCCGGGCCCGGCGCGCGGCGCAGGGCATCGAACACGGCCGGCGTGACCGACGGGGAGAGGACCATCTCGCCGCGTGCCACGGAGCGGATGCGGGCCTCGAGCTCGTCGGGGTCGAAGCGCCCGTGCACGAGGTACCCGGCCGCGCCGTTGCGGATCGCGCCGGTGACCAGGTGCTCGTCCTCGGAGTAGGACAGCATCAGCACCTTGGAGCGCTCGCTGAGCGGGCCCGCGGCGGCGACGCCGTCCATCACCGGCATCCGGACGTCCAGGCACACGACGTCGGGGCGCAGCTCCTGCGCGGCGGCGATCGCCTCGCGGCCGTCGCTCGCGTCGCCGACCACCTCGATCCCGTCGGCCTCGGCCAGCAGGCTGGCGATGCCACGGCGCACGATGGCGTTGTCGTCGACGAGCAGGACGCGGATCGGGTCGTTCACTGCCAGGTGTAGCCGGGGACGGAGCGGCCGGGGACCTTACCGTCTGCGGAGGCGGGCGCCTCGACCCCCGGCACCGCGACCTCGCGCGGCACGATCTCGGTCGGGACCCACACCGACAGGACGCAGCCCTCGCCGGGCGCCGACTCGACGCTGAGGTCGCCGCCCGCGAGCAGCGCGCGCTCGCGCATCCCGCCGACGCCGAAGTGCCGGCCGGCGCCCAGCTCGTCGAGCTCGTCGGGCACCTCGAAGCCGGCGCCGTCGTCGGCGACGGTGAGCACGGCGCGGCCGCCGAGGCGCCGCATCCGCACGGCGACGTGCGAGGCGCGCGCGTGGCGGGTGACGTTCGCGAGCGCCTCCTGCACGATCCACTCGAGCTCGCGGCCCGTGGCCGGGTGCAGCTCGCCGACGTCCTCGACGGCGAGGTCGAGCGCGGTGCCGCTCTCCTCCGCCCAGCGGCGCGCGAGCGCGGCGATCGACTCCGACAGCGGCAGCGGCTCGCCGCTGTCCGTGCGCAGCCCGACGATGATCTCGCGCGCCTGGCGCGTCGCCTGGCGGGCGTCCTCCGCGAGCCGGCGCGCCTCCAGCGCCGCGCCCTCGGGGTCGCGCTCGATCCGGCGCGACAGCGCCAGCGCCGCGAACCCGATCCCCGACACCGTCTTGGCCAGCGAGTCGTGCATCTCGCGCGCGAGCCGCGCCCGCTCCTCCTCGCCCGCGAGCCGGCGCTCCTGCGCGGCGAGCTCCTGCTCGGCCTCGGCCTGGCGGTCGAGCAGCCGCCGCGTCGCCGAGCCGGCGGCCGCGGCGACGAGGAACAGCGCGGGCTGCGCCACGAGCTCCTGGAACGAGTCGGGCCGCGGGCCGGCCTCGCGGTCCATGACCCAGAAGTAGACGGCGGCGAGCAGCGCGCCCGACAGCGCGGCGCCGGGGCGGCCGTAGAGCAGGCCGCCGAGCAGCGCCGTGGCCTGCGCGTAGTAGACGAACGGGCTGTCGACGCCGGTCAGCAGCAGGATCACCGTGGTCAGCACGAGCTCGCCCGCGAACCACGCGGGATGGCGCACGAGGCCTGGCCCGACCCGCGTCCAGAACCGCAGCGGCACGAACGACGCCGCGCCCGCCGCCACGATCGCGCCGATCGCCGCGGTGCGCTCGTCCTGGTCGGGGAGCGAGAGCAGCGTCACGAGCAGGATGCCCGCGCGCACGCTGATGATCAGCTTGCAGGCCGACTCGAGCCAGCCGCCGGAGCCGTCGGGACCGCGCTCGCGGATGCGGTCGGACATCGGCGGCTCAGCCCAGGAGCCCGCTCTCGCGGACGTCCGACGAGAGGAAGAGCGTCATCAGGATGAGGATCATCGCGCCCGGGACGATCAGCGTCGTCACGATCAGCGACACGCGCGGAGCGGCCCGCGCCGCGCGCCGGCGCGCATCCTGATGGGCCGCGCGGCGCATGTCCTCGGCGATCTCGTTGAGCGCCTCCGACAGCGGCACGCCCAGCTCCTCGGCCTGGAGCGTCGCGCCGATCATGCTCTTGAGCGACTCGGACGAGTTGCGCTCGGCCATGGCGAGGAACGCGTCGCGCCGGGTGGCGCCCAGCTCCATCTGGCGCAGCGAGGTCATCATCTCCTCCCCCACCGGCCCGGTGAGCGACTCCGACACGCGCGCCAGGGCGGCCCGGTAGCCGAGGCCGGCGCGGACGGTGACGGCGAGGATGTCCATGAAGTCCGGCAGGTCGCGCTCGATCCGCTCCTGGCGCAGCCGGCCCTCGCGTGAGAGCCAGATGTCCGGGCCGAACCAGCCGAGCGCGGCGGCGACGGGGATCAGCAGCGGCGAGCTGCCGCCGACGGCGAGGACGAGCATGATCCCCGCGCCGATCGCCGTCAGCGCGGCCTTGAGTCCGATGAAGCGCTGCACGCTGAGCCCGCCGGGCCGGCCGGCGAGGTCGAGCCGGTGGTCGAGCACCTGGCGCTGGCGGGCGCGCAGGCTCGGTGCGACGCGCGGGCCGAGCACCGCCGCGAGCCGCAGCACGAGGCGCCGCACGATCGACGTGCGCTCGTCCTCCGGCGCGCCGGTGCGCGACACGAGCCGGTCGAGGGGCCCGCGGTCGCGCAGCATCGGGATGCCGGCGATCCCGACGCCGGCGGCGGCCATCGCGAGCATCCCGGCGAGCATCGGCGTGACCGTCATACGTCGACCTTCGTCGTGCGGCGGATCA
>CAWHAP010000005.1:0-18326 GCA_963827335.1 uncultured Solirubrobacteraceae bacterium | reverse complement strand
CGATCCTGCTCGAGCCGCCGCGCGTGCGGGCGAACGGCACCGCCGCGGCGCGCGTCCGGCTCACGGGGCGCTTCACGCTCGCCGGCGGGGCGGCCGCGCCACGCGCCGGCGAGCCCGCCCCGCCGCGGCCCCTCCCGCCGCGGTGGGCCACGCCGCGGTCCGGCGCGCCGCGGCCCGTCCCGCGGTGGGCCACCGACGCGCTCGACGGAGAGGTCGCCGTCCTGCGGGCGGACGACGGGCGGGTGCCCGCCGGCGTCCGCGTCGGCAGCGAGCTGGAGCTCCGCGGCCTCGTCGCGCCGCTCGGCGAGATCGACGCCTATCAGCGCCGCCGAGGCGCGAGCGCGGCGGTCGAGGTCGCGGCATGGTCGGCCACGGGCGGCGCGCGCGGCGGGCCGGCCGGGCGGCTCGACGCCGTGCGCGAGCGGGCCGCGCAGGGGCTCGGCACCGGTCTCGCGCCGCCGCAGGCCGCGCTGCTGCGCGGCATGGTGCTGGGCCAGGACGAGGCGATCCCGCCCTCGGTCCGCGACGACTTCCGCCGCTCGGGGCTGGCGCACCTGCTGGCCGTCTCCGGGCAGAACGTCCTCCTGCTCTGCGCGCTCGTCCTGGCGCTCTGCGCGGTGCTCGACGTGCCGCTGCGCGCGCGGCTGACGATCGCACTGGCGCTCGTCGCCGTCTACGTCCCGCTCGCCGGCGGCGGGCCCTCGATCCAGCGCGCGGGCGTCATGGGCATGGCCGGGCTGGTCGCGGCGCTCGCGGGCCGTCCGGCGTCGCGCTGGTACGCGCTCGGCCTGGCGGGGGCGGTCACGCTCGCCGTCAACCCGCTCGCGGCCGGCGACCCCGGCTGGCAGCTCTCGTTCGCCGCGGTCGCCGGGCTGCTCGCGCTCGCCCCGCCGCTGCGCGCGGTCCTCGTCCGGCGCGGCGCGCCGGAGCCCGTGGCCGACACCGCGGCGATGACCGTCGCCGCGACCCTCGCGACCGCCCCGCTCGCGGCGCTGCACTTCGAGCAGGTCTCGCTCGCGTCGCTGCCGGCGAACCTGCTGGCGGCGCCGGTCGTCGCGCCGCTGATGTGGCTCGGGATGCTCGCGCTCGCGGTCGCGCAGATCGCGCCGGCCCTGACCGCACCCCTCACGCTGCTCTGCGCGCCGCTGCTCGGCTACCTGGCGTGGGTGGCCGAAGCCGCCGCGGGCGTGCCGCTCGCCGCGGTCGACGTGCGCCTGCGCGGGCCGCTGGGCCTGGCGGCGGCGTATGCCGTCCCGGCGCTCGTCGTCGCGGCCGCGCTCCACCTGCGTCGCGCCGACTGGCTGCGCGGCGCCGCACCGCCGGCCATGACCGCGCCGCGCGGCGCCGCACCGCCGGCCCCGACCGCCGGCCGTGTGCGGCTCGGCGTGCTCCTCGCCGCCGCCGCGCTGGCCGGCGGCGTCCTCGCGGTCCAGGCGCTGCGCGGCGGGCCGGCTCCGCCCGCGCCCGGCGAGCTCGTCGTCTCCTTCCTGGACGTCGGCCAGGGCGACGCGATCCTGCTGCAGCGGGACGGCCGGTCCGCGCTGGTCGACACCGGCCCGCCCGGTGGCCCGGTCCTCGACCGGCTCGCGGACGCGGGGGTGGAGCGCCTCGACCTGCTCGTCCTCACGCACGCCGAGGCCGACCACGAGGGGATGGCGCTCCCGGTCGTCGACCGCTACCGGCCGCGGATGGTGCTCGACGGTGGCGCCGGCTGGCCCACGGCGGTCCAGCGCGCGCTGCCGGCGGCGCTCGCCCGGGCGGGCGGCCGCGCGGTCGCCGCCCGCGCCGGCCAGGTCGTCCGCCTCGGTCCCGTGACGCTCCGCGTGCTCTGGCCGCCCGCGCCGCCGCCCGGCTCCCGGCCCGGCGGCAACCCGAACGACCGCGCCGTCGTCGCCCACGTCGCCGACGGCGCGTTCGACCTCCTGCTGACCGCCGACGCGGAGACGAACGTCACCGCCGCGCTCGACCTCCCGCGCGTCGAGGTGCTCAAGGTCGCGCACCACGGCAGCGCCGACCCGGGTCTGCCCGCGCTGCTGGAGCGGACCGAGCCGCGGATCGCCGCGATCGAGGTCGGGCGCAACACGTACGGCCATCCGGCGCCGTCCACCCTGGCCGCGCTGGGGGCGGTTCCGCAGGTCGTCCGCACCGACCGCGACGGGACCGTCCGCCTCCACGTCGCAGGCGGCCGCATGCGGCTCGGATGACGTGGGCGCGTCGGGCCGCCCATCTAGACTCGGCGGCCGTGCCCGCCTTCCGCCCCGCGTACCTGATCCACGGCGACGACCACGGCCGCATCACCGAACGCCGTACGCGCCTGCGGGCGATGGCGGAGGCCGAGACCGGCGCCGGCGGCGTCGAGCTGCTCGAGGGCGACGCCTGCACGGCGGAGGCCGTCGCCGGATCGCTGTGCGCGATGACCTTCGCGCTCGGCCGCCGCTTCGTGATCGCCGACGGGGTCGAGCGCTGGAAGGAGGCCGACGTCGCCGCCGTCGCCGAGGCCATGCACGGCATGGACGGCGACACGCTGACCGTCGCGTTCTTCGCGCGCGAGGAGGGGCGCCACAAGGCGCCGGCCGCGCTCCGCAAGGCCGTCGAGGCGGCCGGCGGGCAGGTGGCCGAGGAGGGCACCGTGAAGGGGCGCGACCTGCCCCGCTGGCTCGTCGCGCGGGCCGCGGAGCTCGGCGTGGAGCTGGACACGCAGGCCGCGCGCGCCCTCATCGCCCATGTCGGCGACCGCCAGCAGCGCCTCCAGCGCGAGCTGGAGAAGCTCGCGCTCGAGCACGGCGCCGGCGCGCATCTGGGCGTCGAGGAGGTCGACGCGTCGTCCGCCACCTCCGCCGAGCGCAAGACGTGGACGCTCGCCGACGCGCTCGTGGCCGGCGACGAGCGCACCGCCACGCGGGCGCTGCTCGAGCTGCGCCAGCAGGGGGAGCGCCTGCCGGGCCTGCTCTACAACATGGTCCGCCGCCTGCGCGACGCGCTCACGATCGCCGAGGCGCTCGCGGCCGGCCAGCCGGCGGCGCAGGTCAAGAAGGGCCTGCGCATGCCGTCGTTCGCCGCCGACCGGCTGGTGTCCGACGTCGCCAAGCGCGACGTCCAGGCGTTCCGCCGCGCGCTGGAGCTGATGGCCGACCTCGAGCTGGAGAGCCGCGGCGGGGGCGGCGGCGTCCTCGGCGAGGACACCGCCGCGGTGCGCGCGGTGATCGCGGCCGCGCGCTGAAGCGCGCCCGCCCTGGCGATCTCTCGCGTCGCGCCCGGATGTCGGCGAGTTCCGTCGTCCGCCAGCGCGCACGCGGTGCCGACGAACGTCCACTGCGCATTGGCGGCTGAGCCGGTTTCGCTGCGCCGAACGTCACATTCGCGCGATCGCCTCTGGCTCGTGTGACGTTGAGGGTGCTAGGGGACCTCGACGTCACATCGGGCGACTCGATCCACGGGCGTGTGACGTTCGGGGCCATGGCGCCCGACGACGCGCAGGCGCCCGCACGGAACTTCGGCGTCAGGCCGCGGGGCGGCGCAGGCGCGCTGCGCGGGACTTCTTGCGCGCGCCGGTGTTCTTGTGCAGCGCGCCGCGCTTGACGGCCTTGTCGATGAGCTGCACCAGGCGGCGGTGCTCGGCGTCGGCGCTGTCGTCGTCGGCGGTGACGGCTGCCTCGAGGCGGCGGAAGTACGTCTTGATCGCCGACGTGTAGCGCCGGTTCTCGTCACGCTCGCGCGCGGCGCGGTGGATCCGCTTTTCCTGGGAGTGGATGTTGGCCATGACGCAAAGAGGCCGCGACGTCGAGCCGCGGCGGGCGCGTACTATAGCGCGCCGTTCATGCGCCGGTCCCATCGCAAGGCGCCGCCGCCGCGGACGCCCGAAGAGCGGGAAGCCGCGCGTGCGGAGCGCGAGCGGCATCGCGCCGCGCGCGCCGCCGACGCGGCCGCGCGCGTGGGCGATGCGGACGTCCGTGCGGGCGGCGCGGCCACCCACGCGGGCCGGGCGGGCACGCCGGAGCGCGGGGCGCGCCGGGAGCGCGCGGCCGCGTCCACGCTCGGCGCCGAGGAGCTCGGCGTACCGGACCTGGCCGCCGCCGAGGCGCCCGACGCGTCCGCCGCCGGCCGCGCGCGCAACACCGCGATCTTCTCCGCCCTGACCGGCCTCTCGCGCGTGGCGGGCCTGGTGCGGGAGATCGTCGCCGCGGCCTACTACGGGACGCTGCCCGCGGCGTCGGCCTTCACGCTCGCCTTCCAGGTGCCGAACCTGATCCGGGCGCTCGTCGCCGACGCGGCCCTGTCGTCGGCGTTCGTCCCGGTCTTCTCCGAGCTGCTGGAGCAGCGGCGCCGCCGCGAGGCGATCCACGCCGCCAGCGCGCTCGCCGGGCTGCTGCTGCTCGTGCTCACCGTGATCACGCTGCTGTTCATCCTCGTCGCGCCGTGGCTGATGCCGCTGTTCACGGACACGCCCGCGCTCGACGACCTCACGATCGGCCTCTCGCGGGTGCTGTTCCCGATCGTCGTCCTGCTCGGGCTCAACGGGCTGGTGGTGGGGATCCTCAACGCGCACGACCACTTCTCGATCCCCGCGCTCGCCCCGCTCGTCTGGAACGTGGTGATCATCGTCGCCATGGTCGCCCTCACGCCCCGCTTCGAGGGCGGCGACGAGCTCTACGCGTACGCGATCGGCGTCGTGGCCGGCACGGCGGTCCAGCTCGCGATGTGCCTCCCGCCGCTGCGCGGGATCGGCTTCCCGCTGCGTCTCTCGCTCGACCGCCACAACCCGCACATCCGGCGCGTGCTGGTCCTCATGCTGCCGGTGAGCCTCGGGCTCGGCCTGATCAACGTGAGCCTGGTGCTCAACTCGGCGATCGGCTTCCTCGTCTCGGACGAGGCGCCCGCCGCGATCGACAAGGCGTTCCGCATCTACATGCTCCCGCAGGGGATGTTCTCCGTCGCGGTGGCCACGGTCGCCTTCCCGGCGCTCGCGCGGCTCGCCAGCCGCCGCGACCTGCCCGGCATGCGGGCGCTCACTGGGACCGGGATGCGGCAGATCGCGCTGCTGCTGATCCCGAGCGCGGCGGCGATCGTCGCGCTGGCCACCCCGATGGCGCGGCTCGTCTACGAGCGCGGCGAGTTCGACGCCGAGTCGACCCGCCAGGTCGCCGAGGCGCTCCTGTGGTTCTCGTTCTCGCTCCCGTTCTCCGGCTTCAACCTGCTGCTGACGCGCACGTTCTTCTCGCTCCAGCGCCCGTGGCTGCCGACGAAGCTCGCGCTCGCCTCGGTCGCCGTCAACGCCGCCGTCTCGCTCGCCCTCTACGAGCCGCTCGGGATCGCCGGCATCGTCCTGGGCACGACGGTCTCGAACGTCGTGATGACGCTGCTGCTCGGCAACCGGCTGCGCCGGGAGCTGGGCGGGCTCGAGGCGATGCGGACGCTGCGCGCCGTGGCGCTCATGACCGCCGCCGCGGCGCTGCTCGCCGCGGTCGCCTACGGCGTCTGGTCCGGCCTCGACGACGTGCTCGGCCGGTCGCTGCCGGCGCAGCTGATCTCGGTCGGCGCGGCGCTCGGACTCGGCGCGCTCGCCTACGGCGCCGCGCTCCTGCGCAGCGGGCTGCCCGAGGCGCGCCAGATCCTCGACCTGTTCGCCCGCCGGCTGCGGCGCGCCTCGTAACCTCTACGCGGCGCCATGTCCGACCAGTCCAAGATCCGCAACTTCTCGATCATCGCCCACATCGACCACGGGAAGTCGACGCTGGCCGACCGCATCCTCGAGATGACCCAGACCGTGCAGACGCGCGACATGCGCGCGCAGCTGCTCGACTCGATGGACCTGGAGCGCGAGCGCGGGATCACGATCAAGGCCCAGGCCGTGCGGGTCAACTACCACGCGCGCGACGGCGAGACGTACCAGTTCCACCTGATCGACACGCCCGGCCACGTCGACTTCACCTACGAGGTGAGCCGCAGCCTCGCCGCGTGCGAGGGCGCGCTGCTCGTGGTCGACGCCTCGCAGGGCGTCGAGGCCCAGACGGTCGCCAACACGTACCTCGCGATCGACGGCGGGCTCGAGCTGATCCCGTGCCTGAACAAGGTCGACCTGCCCGGCGCCGAGCCGGAGCGCGTGGCCGAGGAGGTCGCGGACCTGATCGGCGAGCCGACCGACGACATCCGCCGCATCTCGGCCAAGACGGGCGAGGGCGTGATCGACGTGCTGGAGGAGCTCGTCGCCCGCGTGCCGCCGCCCCACGGCGACCCGGACGCCGCCCCCCGCGCGCTGATCTTCGACTCCGAGTTCGACCAGTACCGCGGCGTGATCGCCTACATCCGCGTGGTCGACGGCACGTTCCGCAAGGGCGAGGCGATCCGCGCCATGGCCGCGGGCACGGACGCGGAGATCGACGACATCGGCTTCTTCACCCCGCGCCAGACGCCGGCCAAGGAGCTCGGGCCGGGCGAGGTGGGCTACCTCATCACGGGCATCAAGGACGTGACCAAGCTGCGCGTCGGCGACACGCTGACCACCAGGCTGCGCGGCGCGACCGACCCGCTGCCCGGCTACCGCGACGTCAAGCCGATGGTGTTCTGCGGGCTGTTCCCGATCGACTCCGACGCCTACCCGGACCTGCGCGACGCGCTCGAGAAGCTCACGCTCAACGACGCCGCGCTGCTGTGGGAGCCCGAGACCTCCGACGCGCTCGGCTTCGGCTTCCGCTGCGGCTTCCTCGGCCTGCTGCACATGGACATCGTGCGCGAGCGGCTCGAGCGCGAGTACGACCTGGAGCTGATGGCCACGATGCCCTCGGTGGAGTTCGAGCTGACGCTGACCGACGGCGAGATCGTGACCGTCCACAACCCGACCGACATGCCCGACCCGGCGCGCATCGACGAGACGCGCGAGCCCTTCATCAAGGCCTCGATCCTCTCGCCGAAGGAGTACATCGGCCAGATCATGGAGCTCTGCCAGGAGCGCCGCGGCGAGCACACGGGCATGCACTACCTGTCGGCCGAGCGCGTGCAGCTGTTCTACGACCTGCCGCTGGCCGAGATCGTGCTCGACTTCTTCGACCAGCTGAAGTCGCGCACCCGCGGGTACGCGTCGCTCGACTACGAGCCGCTCGGCCTGCGGCCGTCGAACCTCGTCAAGCTCGACGTCCTGCTCGGCGGCGACCCGGTCGACGCGCTGAGCATGGTCGTGCACCGCGACAAGGCCTACGAGTTCGGCAAGACGCTGACGGAGAAGCTGCGCAAGAAGATCCCGCGCCAGCAGTACGACGTGCCGATCCAGGCCGCCGTGGGCGCGAAGATCATCGCGCGCGAGACGGTCAAGGCGTTCCGCAAGGACGTCACGGCGAAGTGCTACGGCGGCGACATCTCGCGCAAGCGCAAGCTGCTCGAGCGCCAGAAGGAGGGCAAGAAGCGGATGAAGCAGGTCGGCCGCATCGAGGTGCCCCAGGAGGCGTTCCTCGCCGTGCTCGAGCTCGGGGACAGCGCCTGATGTCCGCCGTCGGCAAGGTCTTCGCGCCCGTGCGCTACGCGGTGGGCCGCGAGAAGGTCCGCGAGTACGCCCACGCGGTGGGGGAGACGAACCCGCTGCACCTCGACGTCGAGGCCGCCCGCGCGGCCGGGCACGCCGACATCGTTGCGCCGCCGATGTTCGCGGTCGTGTACGCCTCGCCCGCGGTGATCCCGGCGTTCGTCGACCCCGAGGTGGGCATCGACTTCGCGCGCATGGTGCACGGCGCGCAGGAGTTCACGTGGGGCCCGCTCGTCGTGGCCGGGGACGAGATCACCACCGAGGTCGAGGTCGCCGACGTGTCCGAGCGCGGCGGCATGGGCTTCTTCACCTTCGAGTCGCGCTCGGACAACCAGGACGGCGCGCGCGTGTGCACCGGCAAGTGGACCTGCATCGTGCGGGGAGAGGACTGAGATGGAAGCCGGCGACCAGCTGCCCGACCTCAAGGTCACGCCCGACCGCTACCTGACCGTCCGGTACGCCGGCGCGTCAGGCGACTTCAACCCGATCCACATCGACGAGGAGTTCGCGCGCTCGGTCGGGTTGCCCGGGCGGATCCTGCACGGCCTGTGGTCGATGGCGCAGGTCGCCCGCGCGCAGACCGAGGCGGCCGGCGGCCCGGAGACGCTGCAGCGGCTCTCCGTCCAGTTCCGCGGCATGGGCGTGCCCGAGCAGGAGGTCGTCGTGACCTCGAAGGTGCGCGCGGTCGAGGGCGCCGTCGCGACGGTCGACGCCGAGGCGCGCCAGGGCGACACCCGCATCGTGCGCCGCGGCGAGGCCGAGATCCGGCTCTCGTAGGAGCCTGCTCTGGGATCGGACGGTGCGTCTGGAGTGGTCGGGGACCGAGCTGGGCGTCGCACGGCCCCGAGGGGAATCCCTCAGGGATTTTCGAGGGTCCGGGTGGCGAGCCAGCGAAGTGTCCACGGCCGCTACAGGCGTGCCGGACGCCCAGAGTGGGCGACTAGAATCGATGGTGTGCTCACCGCCCGTCAGGAGCTGCTGCTCGCCAAGGTGATCGACGGCTTCTCGGCCACCGGCCAGCCCGTCGGCTCCAAGGCGCTCGCGGCCGATCCGGAGGTCACCGCCGGGCCGTCGACGATCCGCAACGAGCTGGCGGTGCTCGAGGAGCTCGGGCTGCTGGCCCACCCGCACACGTCCGCCGGCCGCGCCCCGACCGACAGCGGCTACCGCTACTACGTCGACCGCATCCTGCCCGAGCGCAGCAGCGTCGCGCTCGAGCCCGCGCGGGAGCTGGCGCTGACGCTCGCGCGGCGCGAGGTCGACGAGGCGATGCGGATCACCACGGAGACGCTGTCGCAGGTCACCGACCTGCTGGCGATCGTCTCCGCCCCGCCGATCCAGACCACGACGATCCGCCACGTCGAGGTGCTGGCGCTCCAGCCGCAGGTGCTGATGGTCGTGATCATCACGTCCACCGGCGGCGTGTCCAAGCGCCTGTTCACCTACGAGCGGCCCGTCGACGCCGGGCTGGTGGACTGGGCCGCGTCGTACCTGAACGAGGCGATGGTGGGCCGGGGCGTCGGCGCCCGCACGCTCCGCTCGCGGCTGACCGACCCGACGCTGCCGGCGACCGAGCGGTCGTTCCTCGAAGGGCTCGCGCCCGCCTTCACCGAGCTGGCCGCGACCGCGGAGGAGTCGCTCTACGTCGACGGCACCGCACGGCTGCTGTCCGAGCACCGCTTCCAGGACGTCTCCCAGCTCAACGCGCTGCTCGACATGCTCGAGCGCCGCGTCTCGCTCCTCGGCGTGCTCTCCGCGGCGCTGGACCAGCGCGACCTCTACGTGCGGATCGGGGGCGAGAACGAGGTGCCGGCGCTGCGCGGGCTCTCGCTCGTCGCCGCCAACTACGGGTTGCCGCAGCGCAACCTCGGCACCGTCTCGGTGATCGGGCCGACGCGGATGGACTACGGGAACGCGATCGGCGCCGTGCGCAGCGCCGCGCTGCAGCTCTCGCGCTTCGTCGAAGACGTCTACGACGGCTGAGCCATGCCCCGCGACTACTACGAGGTGCTCGGCGTCGGCCGGAGCGCCGACGAGACCGAGATCAAGAAGGCGTTCCGCCGGCTCGCGCGCGAGCTGCACCCCGACACGAACGCCGACGATCCGCATGCGGAGGACAAGTTCAAGGAGGCGGCCGAGGCCTACGAGGTGCTCTCGGACGCCGACCGCCGGCGCCAGTACGACGCCTACGGCCACGAGGGGCTGCGCTCCGGCGGGTACGCCCCGAACTTCGAGGGCTTCGGCTCCGTGTCCGACCTCTTCTCCGCCTTCTTCGGCTCCGGCGGCTTCGACAACGCGTTCGGCACCGGGCGCGGGCAGCGCGCCGGCCAGATGCAGGGCGGCGACGTGGTCGTCGCCGTCGCGATCGACCTGGGGGAGGCCGCAAGCGGGGCGACGGTCGAGGTCGAGCACGAGGTCGAGGTCCGCTGCGAGCACTGCCACGGCAACGGGGCCGAGCCCGGCACGCCGATCGTCACCTGCACCCGCTGCCACGGGTCCGGGCAGCTGCAGGCCGTCTCGCGCACGCGCTTCGGGCAGCTCGTCCGCACCGCCGTGTGCGACGTCTGCGGCGGCGAGGGGCGCATGCCCGAGCAGCGCTGCGGCGTCTGCGCGGGCCGCGGGAAGACGATCGAGGAGCGCACGCTCGCCGTCGACGTCCCCGCCGGCATCGCCGACGGCCAGCGCATCCGCCTCAGCGGCCGCGGCCACGCCGGCGAGCGCGGCGGGCCGAACGGCGACCTCTACGTCGTCGTCCGCGTCCGCGAGGACGAGCGGTTCGTGCGCGACCAGGAGGACCTGCACACCGTGATCGACGTGGCGGCGCCGCTCGCCGCCCTCGGCACCACCGTCCAGGTGCCGAGCCTGGACGGCGAGCTGCCCGTCGAGATCCCCGCCGGCACCCAGCCCGGCGAGGTCATCACGCTGCGCGCCCGCGGGCTCCCGCCGCTGCAGCGCGGGCGCACCGGCGACCTGCACGTGCACGTCAACGTCGTGATCCCGCGGCGGCTGAGCCGCGAGCAGCGCGAGCTGACCCAGCGCCTCGCCGACTCGCTCGACGACGGCAACCTGCGCTCGGACGAGGGCATGCTGGCGAAGCTCAAGCGGGCCCTGGCCGGATGAGCGCCGCCCCGCTCGTGCGGCTCGGGGTCCGGGTCCGGCGCGAGCAGGCGGAGGTCGCGCTCGCGGCCCTGCTGCCGCTGCTCGTCAACGGCGTCGAGGAGACCGAGCCCGGCGAGGACGAGACCGAGTACGCGCTGTACGCGCCGCGGGCCGAGCTGCCGCACCTCGAGGACGTCCGCAGCCTGGTCGGCGACGCCCTGATCGACCTCACGCTGACCGACGTCCCGCCCGGCTGGGAGCGGCGCTGGCACCGGTACCTGCAGCCGGTGGAGGTCGCCGCCGGCGCCCGGCGCGTGCGGGTCCGCCCGCCGTGGCAGGACGCGGCCGGCGGGGCCCTCGACGTGGTGATCGACCCGGGCGAGGTCTTCGGCGCCGGCACGCACCCGACGACGCGCCTGTCGCTGGAGCTGCTGCTCGAGCTCGAGCCCGCCGGCGCGCTGTGCGACTGGGGCGCCGGCAGCGGCATCCTCGCCGTCACCGCCGCGCTGCTCGGCTTCGACCCGGTGATCGCGGTCGAGGTGATGCCCGACGGGCTCGAGGCGGTCCGCGGCAACGCCGCGCGCAACGGCGTCGCGGTGCGCACGCAGTGGAGCAACCTCGCCGCGACGCCCGCGCCGTGGGCGCCGACGGTGACCGCGAACCTGACGCTGGAGCTCCTGCTCACGATCGCCGCGGACGTGCTCGAGCGCCCGCCCGAGCGCCTGATCGCCTCCGGCGTGCTGGCCGAGCGGATGGACGAGGTCGCCGCGGCGTTCGCGCGCCACGGGATGCGCGAGACCGACCGGCGCGTGCAGGCCGAGTGGGCGGCCGTGCTGCTGGAGGGCGGATGATCCGGCTCGCGGTGCGCGTCGCGCGCGCCGACGCCGAGGTCGTGCTGGCCGAGCTGCTCGCGCTCGCCCCCGGCGGCCTGGAGGAGCGCGAGGACGGCGACGCGATCGAGTACGTGCTCTACGGCGCGCCGGGCGAGCTGCCCGCGCTGCCCGCCGTGCGCGCCGCGGCCGGGGACGTGCTCGTGGAGGTCTCGACGAGCGAGGTGCCCGACGACTGGTCGGAGCGCTGGAAGGCGTTCCATCAGCCGGTGGACGTGAGCTGGCGCTTCCGCCGGCTGCGCGTGCGCCCGCCATGGGAGGCCCCGCTGGAGGGCGAGGGCGTCGACCTCGTGATCGACCCCGGCCAGGCCTTCGGCACCGGCGCGCACCACACGACCCGGCTCTGCCTCGAGCTGCTGCTCGAGCAGCAGCCGGGCGGCGCGCTCGCCGACTGGGGCTGCGGCAGCGGCGTGCTGGCGATCGCCGGGGCGCGGCTCGGCTGGGATCCCGTGCTCGCCTGCGACTGGGAGGCCGCCTCGGTGGCGGCGGCGCGCGAGAACGCCGCGCGCAACGGGGCGCCCGGCGTGACCGTCGAGCGGCTCGACCTGCGCCGCGCGGAGGGCCCGTGGGCGCCGCTGGTGGTCGCCAACCTCGTGCGCCCGCTGCTGCTGGACGTCGCGGCGGGCATGACGCGACCGCCGCGGGCGCTGATCGCCTCCGGCCTGCTGCGCGAGGAGGCCGACGAGGTGGCCGCGGCCTTCGCCCGCCACGGGCTGCGCGAGGCGGAGCGGCGCCACGGGGGCGAGTGGACGGCGCTGCTGCTCCGCGCCGGATAGCCTCGAGCCATGGCCTGGAACGTCCTCATCCTCGGCGGAGGCTTCGGCGGCCTCACCGCCGCGCGCCGGCTCGAGCGCAAGCTCGCCCCGCACAGCGCGAAGGTGACGCTCGTCAACGACGTCAACTACATGCTCTACACCCCGTTGCTGCCCGGCGCGGCGGGCGGCACGCTCGAGCCGCGCCACGTCGTCGTGCCGCTGCGCGAGCAGCTGCGCCGCACCGAGCTGCACCTCGGGCACGTCACGGGCGCCGATCCGGCTCGCAAGGTCGTCGCCGTGCGCTCGATCTCGGGCGCCGACGAGGAGCTGCCCTACGACCAGCTGATCGTGGCGCTTGGCTCCACGTCGCGCACGCTGCCCATCCCCGGGCTGGCCGAGCACGCCATGGGGCTCAAGACGCTGGCCGAGGCGATCACGCTGCGCAACCGGCTGGTCTTCCGGCTCGAGCAGGCCGAGATCGAGGAGGACGAGGCGACCCGGCGCGCCCTGCTCACGTTCGTCTTCGTCGGCGGCGGCTACGCCGGGCTCGAGGGCCTCGCCGAGCTGCAGGACTTCGCGGCCGACCTCGTGGAGCGCTACCCGCGGGCGCGGCTCGCGGGCATGCGCTTCATCCTCGTCGAGGCGCGCGACCGGGTGATGCTCGAGATCCAGCCGGACCTCGCCGCGTTCGCGACGGCCGAGCTGCGGACCCGCGGCATCGAGGTCATGCTCGAGACGCAGATCGAGCGCGTGACCGCGGACGCGGTGACGCTGTCGACGGGCGAGGTCGTGCCGACCAACACCGTCGTGTGGACCGCGGGCGTCAAGCCGCCGCCGGTCGTCGCCGAGCTCGGCCTGCCGCTCGACGACGGCGGGCGCATCCTGAGCGACCGCTTCTGCGCCGTGTCCGAGCGGCCCGGCGTGTGGGCGATCGGCGACGCCGCGGCGGTGCCCGACCCCGCGAAGCGGGGGCACCCGTCGCCGCCGACGGCCCAGCACGTCCTGCGCCAGGCCAAGGTGGCCGCCGACAACGTCGTGAGCGCGCTCGGCGGCGAGCCCCACAAGCGGCGCCCGTTCCGCTACCGCACGCTCGGGGTGTTCGTCGACATGGGCCGCAACCAGGCGGTCGCGAGCACGCTCGGGATCAAGTGGCGCGGGTTCCCGGCGTGGTTCCTCGCCCGCACCTACCACCTGGCGCTGATGCCGGGCTACCGGCGGCGCGGCCGGCTCGTGGCGGACTGGACCGTCGGGCTGCTGTTCGGCCGCGACTCCGCGGAGCTCGGCCAGCTCGGCCACCCTGCCCCGCTCGAGGAGCAGGAGCAGGCCGGCGGGTCATAGCCCGGCGGCGAGGAACGCGTCGGCCGTGCCGGCGTTCGCCTCGACGACCGAGCGGGCCCGCAGGCACCACTTCATGCGGTTCGGCGGCACGGCGCGGTCGACGCGGACCGGACGGCCGTCCTTGCCCAGCCAGATCAGGTCGAGCGCGAAGCGCATCGTGAACGTGTGCACGGAACGGCAGCGCGGCAGGTGCAGCGCGTAGGCGGCGGGCATCGCGTCGAGCTTGGCGAGGCCGCGCATGCGCTCGGGCCGCGTCTCGGCGCGCGCGACGCGCAGCCCGCCCGGCAGCTCGCGCGCCGCGAGCGCGTCGAGCCGCTCGCTGCCCTCAGCCGATGCAGAACTCACAGTCGGGCGTGCCGCCGCCTCCGCCTCCGCTGCTCCCGCCGCCCGTGCTGGGCGCGGGCGTGGGCTGCGGCGTGGGCGCCGGCGTCGCGGTCGTGCCGCCGGCCTGCTCGGCGGCCCGGCGGCGGGCGGCGGCCCGCTTGCGGGCCAGCGCGCGGGCGCGGCGCTCGCGCGCGATCCGGCGCCGCTCGGCGGCGCGGGCCGTCCGCTCGGCGCGCTCGGCGGCGGCGGCCGCCGCGCGGGTCTCGTCGCGCGCGGCCTCGCGGAAGCGGGCGATCTCGGCCGGGCTGGGTTCCTCGGCGGCGGGCGGGGTCGGCTCGGGCGTGGGTGCGGGCGTCGTGGTGGCGGCCGCCGGCGCGGGCCGCGGCTCGGGCCGGTCGGCGCCGCCCATGCCGCTGAGCAGGCTGACGGCGAGCACGACGAGCCCGATCCCGCCGACGGCGTAGAGCCCGACGAGCGCGACGGGGCTGAAGAGGCGCTTGCGCGGCTTGCCGCGCGGCGGCGCGTAGGCCGGCCCGGACGCGGCGGACGTGCCGAACCCGCTGCGCACCGGCGGGGGCGCGAGCCAGTCGTCGTCCTCGAGCTCGAGCGGCGCCGTCGCGTCGTCGACGGCGGGGGTGCTGGTCCAGCCGGCCGCGTCCTGCGGCGGCGCGGCTTGGCCGTTCGCGGCCGCGGCGGCCTGTGGGGGGTCCGCGGGCCGGGCGTGCCCGTTGGCGTGCGGCGCCGCGGGGGTCTCGGCCGGGGCCGCCACGTCGGCGGCGCGGGCGGTCACGGCCGGCGCCGTGGTGCCGGCCGCCGGCGCAGTCTCGGCGGGGACCGCCTCGGCGGCGCGAGCGGCTGCGCCCGACCCGGCCTCAGCGGGTGCGCCGGCCTCTCGGCCGTGCGCGGCGGTGCGCTCGGGCCAGGCGAAGCCGCCCGCCGGCTCGGGCTCCGGGGTCGCGGCGCCGGCGCGCGGCGCGTCGTCGACCCAGCCGAGGTCGTCGTCCCAGTCGTCGAGCTCGTCGCCTCCGCCGCTCCACGTCCGCGTGGCGGCCGGGGCCGCGACGGCGGCGGGCCGGGGCGCGGCGCCGGAGCGCCAGGCGGCCGGCTTCGCGCGGCCGCGACCGCGGCGGCGCCGCATCCGCGGCAGTGCGATCAGCAGCACGCCGGCCAGCGCGAGCGCGATGAAGAGCAGCGTCAGCATCGACCGCCCATGGTGACAACGAGGATGTCCGAGGAGAACCCCTCATTCCCCGACTTGGACGGGAAGACGGTCATGGTCACTATCTTGACCTCGTGCCCGCCGACGAGGAGATCCATTCGGGGAGCGTGGGACAGTCCGCCCCCGTGACCGCCGAACGCCCGGTCGTCCTCGTGTTCGGCCTCCGTCCTGAGCGGCTGCTCGACAGCGAGGGCCGGATCGACGCCTTCCTCGAGCCGCCCGACGCCGAGCAGGTCGGCGTGCTGGTCGAGGCCCTGTCGTCCGGGCTGCAGGAGGGCGGCCACGTGATCGCCATCGCGCCCGAGTGGGCCGAGCCCGCCGCGGCCCGGCTGCAGATGGCGCGCTCGATGCTCGACACCCACCGGATCGCCGTGCACGAGACCGGCCTGCCCCCGCTCGCGGCGACCGTGCTCGCCTCGCTCGTGTCGGCCTGCGGCCCGTACGCGGCGTCCGCGGGGGTGCTGGCCTCGCTCGTGCCCGAGCTGGAGGCCGAGCTGCACGTGATCACCTGGCTGGGCAGCGTCACCGGCCTCTCGACCCCTGCCCCGTCGTTCGGCCAGCACCTCGCGAGCCTCACGCCCGGCAGCGCGTTCGCCGTGAGCTCGTTCCCCGAGCCCGCGGTGCACCGGCTCGGGGGGAGCCGCGCCGCGGTGCCGCTGCCGCAGCTCGCGCGGCCCTCGCGCCTCGTGGTCGCCCCGCGCGACGGCGACGTCGCCTGGATGCGCGACGTCGTGCACCCGGCGCTCGGCCAGCTCGAGGCGCGCCAGGTCGAGCCGACGCCCGGCGGGCAGAAGTGGTGGGGCACCGCCAAGCTGGTGGAGGCGGTCGCGTACCCGATCGACGTGCAGCGCCTGACGGCCGAGCTGACCGCTGCGCTGGACCCGTGGGTCTGCCGCTGGTGCCGCGAGCTGATCGCCCGCTCGCCGTGCCCGCTGTGCGGGCACCGCGGCCGTCCCGCGCGCCGCGGCGGCCGTCCCGCGCAGTCGCAGGCCTAGATGAGCGATTCCGCGCGAGTCGCGGGATTGCTCATCTAACACGGGGCCGCCAGCCACGAGTTGGAGTCGGCGTCCGGGTCGTCGGAGGCGACCTCGATCTCGCCGCGGTCGAAGAAGCGCCCGGCCGGGCAGGCGACGGGCTGGGAGAGCCGGATCGACGCCCGCGCGGAGATCAGCTTGCCGCGCGCGCAGTCGGGGTCGCAGACGACGCCCTCCAGCCGCCCGGTGCCCTCCGCGCCGCGATCGTCCCAGCGCTGCCACTCGAGCTCGCTGAGCCGGCCGCCGGTGGCGAACGTGATCGAGCGCGGGCGGATCCCGATCTCCCCGACGAGATCCACGAGGGCGACCGCGCCGGCGTCGAGCTGCGCGCGCAGTGCCGCGCCGGGCTTCGCTGCGAGCGCCGCGCGGGTCGGCTCGGCGTCGGCCACGCTGAGCGCCGGCCGCGCCCGGTCCTCCGCCGAGACGCCGTCGTCGATCGCGGGCGCGCCGCCGCGGGCGGGCCGCTCGTCCTCGCCGCCGCCCACGCCGAGGCAGCCGGCGCACAGCAGGGCGGGGAGGAGGAGGGCGATCAGGAGCAGGCGGCTCATGTGCAGTACCGGTTGATGAGCATGGCGGCGCGGTCGCGGTTCGCGTCGTACTTGTACTCGAGGTCCTCGCGCGGCCGCTGCACCAGCGCGGCGAGCTGGCCCGCGCTGACGTTCGGGTACTTCTTCGACATCGCCAGCGCCGCGTCGAGGAACATCCGGGTCGCGGTCGGCGGGTGCATGGTGTCGGCGAGCGAGCCCCAGCCCTGGGTCCACTGCTGCTGGAACACGCCGTGCGAGTCGGCGTCGCCGTAGTCGAGGTTGTGGATCCCGGACTCCACGAGCGCGGTCTCGAACGTGGCCAGCAGGATCTTCGGGCCGAGCGGCTTCGCCATCTGGCACATCAGCCGCATGATCTGCTCGTCCGGCGGGCCGCCCAGCGTGCCCGTCGTCCCGAACGCGCCGCCGGGGTCGACGAGCTGCGTGACCGGCTTCTCCCAGTCGACGAGCTTGACCAGGAGCCCCGTGTGGTCGAGGGGGCCGGCGAAGCCGAAGCCGCCGCTGCCGAACCCGCCGCCCCCGCCGATGTCGATGTGGATGTGGTTGTAGTGCCCCGGCGCCTGCCAGATCGTGCTGTAGCCCAGCTCGTGCAGCGGGCCGAGCAGCGGCTCGACGGCGGCCACCTCCTCGGGCACGTTGTCGCCCGCGCGGCCGAAGTTGACGTCGAGCGCCCCCATGTCGTTGCACGCGTGGTGGTTGCTGTCCGGGTTGTCCTCGTGGCCGGCGTCGCCGCCGAGCGCCGGGTGCGCGTTCTGCCAGACCTGGAAGCCCTTGCTCACCAGCAGCAGGCCGAGCGCGACGACATCGGGGCAGTCGCGCGGCTGCGGGCCGATCTTCCGCTTCAACGCCGCCCACTCCGCGGCCGTGACCTTGGGGATGCCGCCGCCGGGCACGCCGCCCTGGGGCGGCGCCGGGGCCCCGCCGGGGTCGCCGACCGAGAACGGGCCGAGCTGCACCTGGGCGCGCGCCTTGGCCTCGGCCTGGAAGTCCTCGCGGCCGGCCGGCTCGGCGTCGCCGCCCAGCTCGTCCTCGCTGACGACCCAGGCCTTGACGTCGACCGCGAGCAGGTTGAGCTCCTGCTTGACGAGCCGCCCGTCGTTCTTGGCGGCGTAGGCCCGCATCTTGGCGATCACCAGCGGCTCGCTGATCACCGTGGGATCGGTGAAGCCGGAGAGCGCGTACTGCGCCTCGAGCTGGCGCTGGATCTCCTGCGCGCCGGCGAGCGCCGCGGCGTCGGCGGCGTTCTGGGCGTCCGAGCGCAGGATCGACGCCTTGCCGACCTGGAGGAACAGGACGCCCAGCGCGAGCGTGACCGCGAGCAGCACGGCGAGCCCCGGGAGGATCTGTCCGTCTTCCCGCAGGAACATGGCCCGGACCGTACCCGCGGGAGGCCTGGGACCCCATGGGTCCCGAGCCTCAACTTTGGCCTGGGCCCTCCCCGGGCACGGCCGGGAGGCACTACCCTGCGCGCCGTGAATCCGCGTCAGCGTCGTGGCCTCTTGCTCATCGCCATCTCGGCCCTCGGGCTCCTCGGGGTCTTCGTGCTCGTGGCCGGGTACGTGGCCGACGTGCGCGAGGAGGTGGACCCGAAGGTCCAGCTTCTTGCCCT
>CAWHAP010000004.1:0-198799 GCA_963827335.1 uncultured Solirubrobacteraceae bacterium | reverse complement strand
CCGTTGATGTCGCGGATCCAGCTCGCGTGGCGCGCCTCGATGGCGTGGATCGACAGGGCGGCCCTGAGCACCGCGTCCTGCTTGATCCGGCCCGCCTGGCCGGCGTAGGCCCTGACGCCCGTGTCCTCGAGCACCTGCGCGGTCGCCGCGAACCTGGCGGCGTCCTCCGTGGTGCCCTGGAAGTCGAACTTCGGCTGCTTGCCCGCCTTGCGGCCGAGCGCGGCCTTGATCGCCTTGACGTGCCGGCGCTCGTGCCCGGCGACGACCTCGGCGAACAGCTGGAGCTCGCCGGACAGCGCGCCGGACCGCTTGGCCTGCGCGTAGAAGGCCGCCTCGAGGTGCTCGAGCACCAGGGCGAAGTTCAGGATCGCGACGTCGCCCTTCTTGGAGGCGGCGCCGGCGAGCGCGGGGTCGAGCAGCGCCGAGGCGCCGAGCATCCCGCCGCCCAGCAGGCCGGCCTTGGCGAGGAACGCCGCGCGGGTGTCCCCGGCGGCCGCCGCAGCGGTCTCGCGGATCGCGCCGTCGACGTCGATGACGTCCAGGCTCGGGGTGTGCATCTGCAGGTCTCCCTTCATGGTCAGCCCGTGATGAAGCCGGTCGCGCCGACGGCGGCTTCGACCTTGGCCTTGGACAGGGCGGGGTCGAACGCGACCGGCGCGGGCAGCGTCCGCCTGCCGGCGGCATAGTCGGGTCCGGCCGCGATGCGGCGGATCCAGGCGGCGTGGCGTGCCTCGACCGAGACGATCGACGCCGCCGTCGGCAGCGTCTTGCGGCGCAACCGCGGCCCCTGGCCGTTGTAGGCGGCCACGCCCGTGTCCTCGAGCACCATCGCGGTCGCGACGAACTTGCCCGCGTCCTCGGTCGTGCCCTTGAAGTCGAACGTGGGCTTGGCGATCGCCGCGCTGCCGAGCGCGCCCTGCAGCGCCTGGACGTGGGCGAGCTCGTGGTCACGCACCGTCGTGGCAAAGGCCAGCGTGGCGCCGGACAGCGCGCCCTGCTTGACCGCGTCGACGTAGAACTCGGACTCCAGGTACTCCAGGAGCAGCGCGAAGTTGAGGATCTCGCCGTCCTGCCTGGCCGACTTCCTGCCGAGGGCGACCTGCGGCAGGCCGCCGATCAGGACGCCGCCGGCGAGCACGGAGCCCCCGCCGATGACCGCGCGGCGGAACAGCTCGGCCCGCGTGCCCTGGCTCGCCGCGTCCAGCCCCTCGCGCATCGCGGCGTCCTCGTCCAGCAATTCGAGCGTCAACGGCTCGGACATGCACTGCCTCCCGTCGGTTGGGTCCTTCGCCCGGGTACTGCGCGCGTCCGGACGCGGACGGATCAGGACGAGGGGCCAAAACCGGACAACCTGGCGCCGATCTATGCATCCGACTCTTCCGACTCTCCCGCTGGGAACCTCATGCAGAAGCTGCGCAATCTGCGGCTCGCGGTCCGGCTCGGCGTCGCCTTCGGCGCGCTCGCGCTCGGGCTGCTGGTCGTCTCGGTCGTCGCGTTCACGGCGACCGACGACCTGAAGACCAGGACCGACGCGCTGGCCGTCGACGTCCCGGCGTACACGGCGCTCGTCAACACCCTCGACGCGCACGCGCCCGAGACGGCGCACCTGCTCACCGAGCACCTCGACGTGCACGACGGCGAGCTCGAGGTCGAGGACGAGCTGGCCGCTCAGCTGGAGGAGCTCATCAAGGGCGACACCGTCGCGATCGCGACCATGATCAAGGTGCTCGGGACCGACGACTCGCCCGAGACGCGCGCGGCCGTCAAGGAGGCCAGGGCGCTCCAGGCGACCCAAGGGCACGCTGGCGTATGCCGCCGGCGAGGGCCAGAAGGCCGGCGACGCGATCGCCTCGACGAAGCGCTCGATCCTCATCGCCGCGCTCCTCAGCGCGATCGCCGCCCTCGCGCCGGCGGTGCTCACGACGCGGTCGGTCACGCGTCCGGTCCACGCGCTGCGCGACCGGCTCGCGTCGCTCGACCAGCACTGCCTGCAGGGACTCTCCGATGGTCTCGAAGCGTGCGCGGGAGGCGACCTCACGCGGCGCGTCGATCCCGTCACCACCCCGATCGACGTCACGTCCGAGGACGAGCTCGGGCAGCTGTCCGTCACCTTCAACGCGATGCTCGGCAAGGCCCAGACCTCGGTCGAGTCCTACAACGCCATGCGCGCCCGCCTGGGCGACACCGTCGGCCGCGCGCGCCTCGGCCGCCGAGGCCGCCCGCGCCGCCGGCGCGTCGGCCACGACCGCGCAGGCGACCGCCGAGGCCGCGGGCGCCGCCCGCGAGATGGCCGCGCAGGGCGTCGACACCGCGAGCTCCGCGTCGGAGGCGATGCGCCGGATGGCCGTGACCTCGCAGGAGATCTCGGGGGCCATCCAGGAGCTGTCGGGCCGCTCGGAGCGGATCGGCGGCATCGTCGACACGATCACGGGCATCGCCGAGCAGACCAACCTGCTGGCGCGCAACGCCGCGATCGAGGCCGCCCGCGCGGGCGAGCAGGGCCGCGGGTTCGCGGTCGTCGCCGAGGTGGTGCGCAAGCTCGCCGAGGAGTCGCAGTCCGCGGCCGCCGAGATCTCGGGCCTGATCGCGGAGATGCAGACCGAGACCGGCAAGGTCGTCGACGTCGTGGCGGAGGGCGCCCAGCGCACCGAGGACGGCGTCGCCACGGTCGACCAGACCCGCGCGGCGTTCGAGCGCATCGGCGAGTCCGTCGCCGACATGAGCGCGCGCGTCGTCGAGATCGCCGCCTCGATCCAGCAGATCTCGGCCGAGACCGAGCGCATGCAGACCGACATCACCGAGGTCGCCGGCGTCGCCGAGTCCTCGTCGGCGTCCGCCGAGCAGATCTCCGCCTCCACGCAGGAGACGAGCGCGTCGGCCCAGGAGATCGCGGGCTCCGCGCAGGAGCTCGCGCGCACGGCCGAGGACCTCGAGCGGCTCGTCTCGCAGTTCGAGATCAGCGCGTGAACGAGCGCAGCGCCGCGGGCACCGGGATGCCCGGGCGCAGGCGCGGGCACGGCACCGGGTCACCTGCCGCGAGCCGGAGCGGCAGGTGGCCGGCCCACACGGGGAGCGCCGCGTCCTCGCTCTCGCCGTCGTCCGGGCCGCCCGTGGAGATCTTCGCCGACGCTTCGGTGAGCGGGAGCGCGAGCACCGCGGTCGCCTTGAGCTCCTGACGCGTCGGCGGGCGCGCCTCCTCCCAGCGACCGGGCATGACCTGATCGGTGAACGCCCGCAGCGCGGCCAGCTTCTCGTCCGGGTCGTCCACGCCGCGCGCCTCGCCGAGCACGACGACCGAGCGGTAGTTCGCGCTCATCTCGAACACCGAGCGGGCGAACACGAGCCCGTCGAGCAGGGTCACGGTCAGGCAGGCGGGGAGCGCCCCGTCGAGCGCGCGCAGCGTCCGGCTCGCGGAGGAGCCGTGCACGTAGACGTCGTCGCCGAGGCGCGCGTGCAGCGTGGGGATCACGAACGGCTGGCCCTCGTGGGCGAAGCCGAGGTGCGCCACGAGCGCCTCGTCGAGGATCGCGTCGATCGCGTCGCGGTCGTACGACGCCTTCTTGTGCACGCGCCGGACGCGCACGCGCTGGGAGGGCGGGGAGGTCACCCGCCGAAGCATGCGGAGCGAAGTGGTCCTGCGTCCAGGGCCATTGACGCAAGCCTCGAGAGGGCCAATGATGCAGGCATGACAGACGGCGACCTCGGGCTCCTCGTCGCGCTCGACCCGGCCGCGGGCGAGCCGCTCCGGCGCCAGCTCGCGGGCGAGCTGCGGGAGGCGATCCGCGCAGGGCGGCTGCGCACCGGCGTGCGCCTGCCCGCGTCACGGGCCCTCGCCGGGCAGCTCGGCGTGTCGCGCGGGGTGGTCACCGACGCCTACGAGCAGCTCACCGCCGAGGGCTGGCTCGCGGCGCGGCGCGGGGCGGGCACCGTCGTCGCCGCGGGTCCCGCGAGCGAGCCCTCGCGCCCGGAGCCCCCGCGCCGCGCCGCCGTGCGCTTCGACTTCACGCCGACGACGCCCGACGTGTCGCTGTTCCCGCGGCGCGCGTGGGCGCGCGCCGTCGCGCGCGCGGCCGCCGAGGCGCCCGACGCCGAGCTGGACTACGGCAGCGGCTTCGGCAGCCTCGCGCTGCGCGAGGCGCTGGCCGGCTACCTCGGCCGCGTGCGCGGCACGGCCGCCGCGCCGGCGGGGATCGTGATCTGCGCGGGCTACAGCCAGGCGACGGCCCTGCTGTTCCGCGTGCTCGCCGAGCGCGGCAAGCGGCGCGTGGCGTTCGAGGACCCGTCGCTCACCGACCACTGGGAGGCGGCCGGCTCCGCAGGCCTGGAGACGGTCCCGGTCCCGCTCGACGCCGACGGCCTGCGCGTCGACGCGCTCGAGCGCGCCGCCGCCGACGTGGTCGTCGTCACCCCCAGCCACCAGTTCCCGACCGGCGCGGTCATGGGGCCGGAGCGCCGCCACGCGCTGCTGCGCTGGGCGCGCGCGGGCGACCGGCTCGTGATCGAGGACGACTACGACGCCGAGTTCCGCTACGACCGCCGTCCGCTCGCGGCGCTGCAGGGGCTCGATCCCGCGCGCGTCGCCTACGTCGGCACCGCGTCCAAGACGCTCGCGCCCGCGCTGCGGCTGGGATGGATCCTCGCCCCCGCCGCGCTCGCCCCCGCTGTCGCGGTCGAGAAGCTCGCCGCCGACTCCGGCTCGCCGGCGCTCGACCAGCTCGCGCTCGCGCACCTGATCGCCTCGGGCGACCACGACCGCCACCTGCGGCGCGCGCGGCGCGCGTACGCCGAGCGCCGCGACCGCCTGGTGGACGCACTCGCGCGTGCGCTCCCGGGCGCGCGCGTCGAGGGCGCCGCCGCGGGCGTGCACCTCGTGCTCGCGCTGCCGGACGCGCTCGACCTCGTCGCCCTGCGCAAGGCGACCGCGGCGCACGGCGTCGCGGCGGAGCCGATCGCGGCGCGCCACCACGGCACGCCGCCGGCGGGGCCGACGCGGCTCGTGCTCGGCTACGGCCGCATCCCGACGGCGGGCGTCGACGCCGCCGTCGCCGGGCTCGCCGCGGCCTTGCACGACGCACGGACCTGACACACTCGGCGGCGCCCGGATGTCGATCGCCCCGACCCCCACCGAGACCCCGCCGGACGCGCTGGCGCGCGACTCCGAGCTGCTCTCCTCGGTCCTCCACGAGGTGCTGGTCGAGCAGTGCGGCGAGGGCTTCGCGCGCACGGTGCGGTGGCTGCACGAGACGGCGGGCGAGCTGCGCGGAGGCGACGCCGGCGCCGGCGCCGCGCTCGCCGAGCTCGTGCGCGGCCTGGCGAAGGAGGACGTCGAGCCGTGCATCCGGGCGTGCGCGCTCCAGCTCCAGCTCGCCAACATCGCCGAGGAGCGCGAGCGCGTGCGGCGCCGGCGCCACTACGACGCGACCGGGGTGCGCCAGCGCGAGTCGCTCATGGAGGCGGCCGACCTGCTGCGCGACGAGGGCGCCGATCTCGCGGCCGCGCTGCGCTCGCTCCACGTCGAGCTCGTGCTCACCGCGCACCCGACCGAGGCCACGCGCCGCTCCGTGCTCGACCACCAGCTCCACGTGGCCAAGCTGCTCGACGGCCTCGACGACCCGCGCATCGGCCGCTCGCGCCGCCGCGCGCTGCTCTCCCAGCTGCGCGAGGCGCTCACCATCTGGTGGCAGACCGACGAGGTGCGCCGCGTCCGGCCGATGGTCGAGGACGAGGTGCGGCGCAACCTGTTCTTCTTCGAGGCCACGCTGCACGACGCCGTGCCGGAGGTGCTCGAGGAGCTCGAGCGCTGCTTCGGTGTTCGCGTCGACGGCCGCGAGCTGTCGTTCGGCTCGTGGGCGGGCTCGGACATGGACGGCCATCCCGAGGTCGGGGCCGAGACGCTCGCCCGCACGCTCACGCTGCACCGCGAGACGGCGCTGCGGCTGATCCAGGCGGGCGTCGACGCGCTCGCGCAGGCCTTCTCGCACTCGATCCACCGCGTGCCGGTCTCCGCCGCCCTCGAGGCGTCGCTGGCGCGCGACGCGACCGAGCTGCCGTCGGCCCGCGTGCTGCACCGGGCCAACCGCGAGTTCGAGCCGCTGCGCACGAAGCTCAGCTTCATCACGCGGCGGATCTCGAACATGCTCGACCCGCTCGCGCGCGAGCCCGGCTACGCCGATCCGCAGGAGCTGCGCGACGACCTGTGGCTCGTGCTCGAGAGCGCCGGGTCCGCGCACGTCGCCCACGGCAGCCTGCGCCGCCTGCTCTGGCAGGTCGACGTCTTCGGCTTCCACATGGCCAGCCTCGACGTGCGCCAGTCGGCCGCGGTCGTGCAGGAGGCGGTGGCGACGCTCCTGCCCGGTTACCGCGACGCGGGCGAGGACGAGCGCATGCGCCTGCTCGAGGAGGCGATCGCCGAGCAGCGGCGCGGGATGGACCGGCGCCCAGCGGGCCCGGCCGGCGAGCTGCTGCGCGTGCTCGACACGGTCGCCCTGGCGCGCGAGGCGTACGGCAGGCGCGCGGTGCCCGTGATGGTCCTGTCCATGGCCCAGTCGCCGTCTGACGTGCTCGCCGCGCTCTGGCTCACGCGCCGCGCGGGCGCGAAGCTCCGGCTGGCCCCGCTGTTCGAGACGCTGGCCGACCTGCGCGCGGCGCCCAGGACGATGGCGACGCTCTACGACACAGCCGTGTACCGCGACAGCCTGCGCGGGCACGCCGACCGGCAGCTGATCATGCTCGGCTACTCCGACTCGGGCAAGGACTCGGGCTTCGTGTCGAGCCAGTGGGCGCTCCACGTCGCCCAGGAGCGGCTGGCCGCGCAGGCCGCCGACGCCGGGCTCGAGCTCGAGCTCTTCCACGGCCGCGGCGGCTCGCCGTCGCGCGGCGGCGGGCGGATGCACCGCGCGATCCTCGCCCAGCCGCGCGGATCGCTGCACGGGCGCATCCGCATCACGGAGCAGGGCGAGACGGTCTCGGCCCGCTACGGCGACCCCGAGCTGGCCGTGCGCTCGCTCGAGCAGACGCTGTCGGCGGTCCTCCTCGCCTCCGCCCGCGAGCAGCCGCCCGTGCCCGCGGAGTGGCGCGCGGAGATGGAGCGGATGTCCGAGCGCTCGCGCGAGCGCTACCGCGCGCTCGTCTACGAGTCACCGGACTTCCCGCGCTTCTTCGAGCAGGCCACGCCGCTCGCCGAGCTCACGTCGCTCAACATCGGCTCGCGGCCGTCCAAGCGCGCCTCGGGCGGGATCGAGGCGCTGCGCGCGATCCCGTGGGTGTTCGCGTGGACGCAGAACCGGCTGCTGCTGCCGTCCTGGTACGGCGCCGGTGCGGCGCTGGCGGAGGGCGGCCTCGAGATGCAGCGCGAGATGGCCGCCGGCTGGCCGTTCTTCGCCAGCCTGCTCTCGACGCTCGAGATGGCGCTTTACAAGACCGACCTCGGCGTCGCCGAGCGCTACCTGCGGCTCGTCGAGCCCGAGCTGCGCGACCGCTTCTGGCCCGGCATCGCGCGCGAGCACGACCAGGTCGTCGGGCGCCTGCTGGAGATCACCGGCGCGCCGTCCCTGCTCGACGACTCGCCCGCGCTGCAGCGGCGCCTCTCGCACCGCAACCCGTGGATCGACCCGCTCTCGCACCTGCAGGTCGAGCTGCTCGCGCGCGCCCGCGCCGGCCGGCCAGACGCGCGCGAGGCGCTGCTGGCGACGATCACGGGGATCGCCGCCGGCATGCGCAACACGGGCTGACCGGGTCGTTCGGGCCACGCGGTCGAACGGGCTTCGGACACGAGGTCCTAACACCGCGCGCCGGGCGCGCCGTACCTTCGGCCCATGGACCGTCGCACCCTCCCCCCGGCGACCGGCGAGCTGCTCCTCACCGGCGCCCTGTTCTCGCTCTATGTCGGGCTGCGCTCCAGCGCATGGGCCGTGGGCCGGCTCGAACGGATCACAACGGTCCGCGGTGCCACGGCCCCGTGACCGCGCACGTCATCCCCTCCACCGGGTCCTCGTCGAAGCGCGCGCGCCCGAAGATGTTGAAGAACAGCGTGTCGCCGCTCGGGCTGAAGCAGCAGCCGGCGAGCTCGGACCCGCTGTGCACGTTGACCGCGAACTCGAACGCCTCGCCGCGCCTGGTGATGCCGATGAGGCGGTTGACGTTCTCGATCCCGGGCGCGAGCGGGTGCGTGTCCTCCGGCGGCTCGTCCCCGAAGGCCGTCGAGGGATCGTCCTCGCAGGCGATCAGCCCGCCGCGCGGCGTGACCGTGAGGTTGTCGGGCCCGTCGAGCTTCTCGCCCGACGGCGACTCGTAGACGAGCACGAGCGTCCCGCCGTCGTGCCGGCCGCGGCCGGGCCGGTACGCCCAGATCTGGCCGAAGCCCTCCGCGAAGTCGTCGGAGTTGACGTCGCCGTTCTTCGCGTCGCCGCCGCTCGTGGAGACGAAGTAGATCGTCCCGTCGTCCTCCCAGCAGCCCTCCAGGCGGTTGAACTTCGCGCCGCCCTCGCTCCAGCCCTGGTTGAACGTGCTCTTCGGGTCGCTGACCGAGACGACGTCGGGATCGGGGTCGTCGATGTCGACCCACCGCACGCGCAGCACCGCGCCGCGGCGCTGGCCCTGGCGCAGGTCGACCTGCGGGTGGCCCTTGATCGCGAGCATCTGCAGCGCGCCGCCGGCCGTCAGCTCCTCGGGGTCCTCCGGGATGTAGCGGTAGAAGCCCGCGCCCACGCCCGAGCCCGGGTCCTCCGTCTCGTACACGATGCCGGTGCGCTGGTCGACGGCGGCCGCCTCGTGGGAGAACCGGCCGGCGGCCGTGATCGGCTCGCCCGTCTCGAGCTCGTTCGGGCCGCGGTCGACCGGCGTCTCGAACAGGTAACCGTGGCGCTTGGCGAACCGGACGGTCTCGTCGGTGGCGTCCGGTCCGCCCACCGACTCCTCGCCCGTGAGCCAGTGGCGGTAGCGGTAGCCGCGCCCGCCGGCGCAGTTGACGATCGTCCCGTTGAGGCTGACGAAGTCCTGCACCAGCCGGCGCCGGCGCTCGTCGTACACGAGCGTCGTGGTGCCGCCGAAGCCCGTGGGGTCGTAGGCCTTGCTGCGGTCGCCGAGCAGGCCGCCCTTGACGCCGACCGGGTTGCGGTCCTCGGAGTTGCGGATCAGCCGCACCAGGCGATCGCGGCCATGGCCGTGGCCGTTCCCCGCGGCCGTGGCCGTGGCCGTGGCCGTGGCGGCGGCCGCCGGCGAACGCGCTCATCCCGTCCAGCGCGAGCGGCGTCGGGTTGCCGTCGGACATCGTCGTGCCGGTGTGGCCGAAGGTGACGTAGCTGAACCCCGCGGGCAGCGCGAGCACCTCGACGCCGCGCTGGTCGGGCGTGCGGCGCAGCGGTCCGTAGGGCTCGGCGTGCGCGTGGTGGCGGCCGAGGGCGTCGCGCGCCACGAGCCGCTCGAGCGCCCCGGCGCTCAGCAGGCCGCCGCCGACGACCGCTGCTCCACGCGTGATGAACGTCCGCCTGTCGAGTCCGGACTCCATGACCCTCCCCCTCGCTTCGTGAACGACGTTGGAAGCCCCCCTACCCCCGGGCGTGGTCAGCGACTCTTCAACGCCGCCTTCGCCCAGCCGGGCACCTTGGCGACGAAGCGCGGGAGATCGCGGCGCGCGCGATCGTAGGCGCCGGCCAGGGCGGTCGCCGCCTCCGGCCCGTGCAGGCCGCGGCCGTGCCCGACGAGCAGGTGCTCGGGCTGGTACCCGCGCAGCCCGCCGGGCGGCAGCCCGCGCAGCAGCGGATGCACGCCGGCCGGGCCGTCGCCGATCGCGAAGACCGCGTTCGTCCCGATCGCCTCGGCGACGACCAGCGCGCGGCGCTCCGGCCACCACAGCGCGATCTCGCGCCAGCGCGGGATGTCGAGCACGGGCACGACGGTGAACGGGCTGCCGGGGACCGCGGCGGGCAGCCGCAGGTGCGGCACCTCGAGCCGGGCGGCGATCGCCGCGCAGTCGCGGCTGTGGCGGTCGAGCAGCTGCAGCACCCCGGCCGGGGGGCCGAGCGCGGCGGCGCGGTCGATCGCCTCCGGAACGTCGACGGGGTCCACGAGCCAGACGCCGTCGCCGGTGTCGAGCGCGTGAGCGGTGCGGTCGAGCTTCTCGTCCGACCAGGAGAAGCCGAAGGCGTACGTATCGAAGGAGGTCATGATCGCCGACGTTACGGGGCCAGGGCGGTCGGGCGATCAACCAGGACGCTCAAGACGATCATCGTCCGCGTCCGCACGATGTTCGGCCGCCGCCGCAGCGCCTCGATCACGCGCTCGAGATGGCGGATGTCGTCGACCTGCACGCGCAGCACGGCGTCGGGCTCCCCGGACACGGTCACGGCGCTCACCACCTCGTCGATGCCCTCCACGCTGGCGAGCACGTCGCGCGGCGTCGTGCGCTCGGCGCAGTAGATCTCGGCGATCGCCTCGAAGCCGAGCCCGAGCTTGGACGCGTCGACGACCGCGGCGTAGCCGCGGATCACGCCGCTGGCCTCCAGCCGGTCGACGCGGCGCTTCACGGCGGGCGTGGAGAGTCCCACCTCGCGGCCGAGGTCGGCGAACGACCGCCGCCCTTCCCGCTGGAGGAGCGCAAGGATCTTCCGATCTGTGTCGCTCAAACGTTCGATCATTGTCGTCGAGTGACATGATACGTCCTCTCTCGTTGCTCTGGCCGGGTCGCGCGGCTACAAGAACGGGATGTTCGAAGAGGCGCAGCTGTACGCACCGGTCACCGACGGTCCCGACGGCGTGAAGGTCCACCTGGCCGACGACCATCCCGGCGCCCACGACCCGGAGTACCGCCGCCGCCGCAACGAGATCGCCGCCGCCGCGCTGGCCTGGCGGCCGGGCGCGCCGGTGCCGCAGGTCGCCTACACCGAGGCCGAGCACGAGATCTGGCGCACCGTGTGCCGCGAGCTCGCGCCCAAGCACGACCGGCTCGCCTGCCGCGCCTTCCGCGAGGCGAA
Organism: uncultured Solirubrobacteraceae bacterium; assembly: GCA_963827335.1. Classification (GTDB taxonomy): domain Bacteria; phylum Actinomycetota; class Thermoleophilia; order Solirubrobacterales; family Solirubrobacteraceae; genus DASQMT01. The sequence continues at coordinate 187,829 of CAWHAP010000004.1, read as the reverse complement.
GGCGGCGCTCGCGCTGCCGGAGGACCGCGTGCCGCAGCTCGACGAGGTCACGGACCGCCTGCGCCCGCTCACCGGGTTCTCGTTCCACCCGGCCGCCGGGCTCGTGCCGCTCGACGAGTTCTACGGCGCGCTCGCCGACCGCGTCTTCCACTCCACGCAGTACCTGCGCCACCCGAGCGGCCCGCTCTACACGCCCGAGCCGGACATCGTCCACGAGGTGATCGGGCACGGCAACCTGCTGGCCGATCCGGCGATCGCCGAGGTCAAGCGGCTCGCGGGCGAGGCGGCGCGCCGCTGCGAGACGGCCGAGGGCCTGCAGTACCTGGCGGACGTGTTCTGGTTCACGATCGAGTTCGGCGTGATGTGGGAGGAGGGCGAGCTGCGCTGCTACGGCGCGGGGCTGCTGTCGTCGTTCGGCGAGATCGACGAGTTCCGCGGCGCCGACATCCGCCCCGTCGACTTCCACGCGATGGCGACGCTCGAGTACGACATCACGCACTACCAGCCGATCCTCTTCGCCTGCGACGGGATGGGCGAGCTGACCGACCGGGTCGGCGGCTTCTTCGCGACGTTCGACGATGACACGCCAGCGCGTAACTCCCGGAGCGCAGGCGGGAGGCTGCCCTCCGAGGCGCCACGAGCCGCCTGACGGTCAGCCGGACGCCGAGCACCGGAGCGTTTTCTCGCGGTCGTCTAGGCCCAGGTCACCGCGCTCGAGTCCGCCTCGCGGAACGGGGCGAGGCGCGCCGCCTCCTCCTCGACCGCGGCCCTCGCCGCCCTGCTGAGCCGCCCGAGCGGCTCGACCGTCACGTCGAGCCGGCGGCCCCGCTTCGCCGCGCGCCACAGGCCGGCGACCGTGCCGTCGGCGAGGAGCATCCCGGGCCCGCCCAGGACCCGCCAGATCCGCTTGCGGACCGCCGCGTCCGGCACCAGGAGCTCGCGGTCGCGACCCGCGCCGAGCGGATCGAGGTTCGGCAGGAGCCGCACGCCCCGCGCGGCCGGCGGGTCGGCGAGCGCCGCCGCGTCCTCGGCGAGCACCCACGCGGCGGTCCCTTCGAGGTCGACCTCGGCGAGGTCGCCGGCCCGCTCCCACAGCGCGGCGGCGTGGGACGGCGCGATCCCGGCCCATGCCGCGAGGAGCCGCGGGCGCGCGGGGCCGTAGGCGTGGAGGAAGCGCCGCGCGAGCCGGGCGCCGGGGTCGACGCCCGGCGCGACCTCCGGCGGGGCGCCGAACACCGCGGTGCGGCCCTCACGGCCGACGATGGCGAGCACCCCGCGGATCCCGGTGGCGCGCCACAGCGACGGATGCACGTGGTGGCTGCCGCACCCCCTGCACCACCAGAGCAGCTCGCCGGGCAGGCGCTCGCGCAGCGCCTGGTGGAAGTCGTCGCGCGCGAGCGGCCCGGCGGCGAGGCTGTCGCGCACCGCGTCGCTGACGCGGTCCAGCGCCTCCATCGCCCCGATCCCGTCGAGCGCCTTCCACGCGTTGCCGATGACGGTCCGCGCCGCCGCCTCGTCGGGCGGCGCCAGCCCTGCCGTGAACACCGGCAGGTCGCTCGGCGCCACCGCGAGCGGGGCGCCCCGCACGCTCGGCACGAGCACGAGCTCGCCCAGCGCCTCGGGACCGACGTCGGCGCGCGCGGCCAGCGCGATCGCCGCCGTGCCGGGCGGCGTGTCCTGCAGGCCGACGACGGCGGCGGCCGCGGGGTCGCCGGTCCGCTCCGCGAGGTGGTGGCGCGCGACGCGGAATGCCAAGGCCTGGAATCGGGTCCGGTGCTCGGCGTCCGGCTGACCGCTGGTGCCCCGCGCCTGGACATGGCTCCGGTGCTCGGCGTCCGGCTGTCCGCTGGTGCCCGGCGCCTGGACATGGCTCCGGTGCTCGGCGTCCGGCTGACCGCGGCGTCCTCCGGACGCGGCGGAGGGCAGCCTCCCGCCTGTGCTCCGGGAATTACTCACCACGGCGACCTTGGTAGCGCGGCAGCCCGTCGTCGGGGATCGGGTGCCACGGGCTCGCGTCCGCGGTGAACTGGTGCCAGCGCGGCCGGACGCCGGGATCGCCGTCGACGGACCCCAGCCGCAGTCCGACCCCGTCCCAGCCGTCCGGCGGCCGGCTGTAGAGGTGCCCGCCGCAGACGGAGCAGAACGCCTTGACGAACCCGCCGTCCGGGACGTACTCCGTCACCCGGTCGGCGCCGCGCACGACGCGGAAGCTGCCCGGCGCCGCGGTCCCCGCGGGCGAGGCGGGCGTACCGGTGCGCCGCTGGCAGCGCGTGCAGTGGCACCAGCCGGCGTCCTCGAGGGGGGCGTCGACCTCGAAGCGGACGGCCCCGCACACGCACCCTCCGGTCAGCATGGGACCGCACGGTACGTCATCCGTCGGCCCGTTTGGCAATCGCCCGGAATTGCGGCGAGGATCCGTGGGTGCCCGACCGTGCCGCCCGCTTCGCCGAGCTCTCGAGCGACCTCCTCGGCGCCGCGGACCCCCGCGGCCGCCTGACCTGGACGAACCCGGCCTGGACGAAGGCGCTCGGCTGGCCCGCGGAGGAGCTCGAGGGGCGGCGCTACGCCGAGCTCCTGCACCCGGACGACCGCGACGACGCCGCCCGCCTCGAGCAGCGCCTGCACGGCATGCCGCCCGGCACGACCGAGGAGATCGAGGCGCGCCTGCGCACGCGCGACGGCGACCACCGCCGCGTGCGCTTCACGATCTCGATCCCGCCCGACGAGACGATCGTCTACCTGTGCGGCCGCGACGTCTCCGACGAGCGCCGGGCCGTCGCCGAGCTGGCGACCATGCACGCGCGCTACCGCGGGGTCGTGGCGAACCTGCCCGGCGCGATCGTCGCACTGTTCGACGCGGAGCTGCGGCTGAAGCTCGTCGACGGCCAGCAGCTCGAGCGCCGCGGGCTCAGCCCGGAGCTGTTCACGGGCCGCCGGCTGCCGCGCCTGCTCGCGGCCGGCGGCGTCCCCGAGCTGCAGGTCCATCTCGACGCGGTGCTCGCGGGCGAGGGGCGCTCGTTCGACTACCGCTCCCTCGACGGCCGGGTCGAGTACCGCGTGCACCTGCTGCCGATCGCCGCGGGCGACAGCGACGTCGCCGGCATGGCGCTGATGATCGACGTCACCGCGGAGCGCGCGACGGCCCGCGCGCTCGAGCGGCGCACGCGCGAGCTCGAGCGCTCCAACGAGGAGCTGGAGGCGTTCGCCTACGCCGCCTCCCACGACCTGCTCACGCCGCTGCGCAGCGTCACCGGGTTCGTGCAGCTCCTGCGGCGCCGCTACGGCGGGCAGCTCGACGACGAGGCGGACGAGATCATCGAGCACGCCGTCGAGGGCACGGCGCGGATGCGCGCGCTGATCGACGACCTGCTCGCCTACGCCCGCCTCGGCCGCGAGCCGCGCCCGCCCGAGCCGGTCGCGCTCGCCCGGGTGGCGGAGCGGGCGGCGGCGCAGGCGGCGGGCGAGGTCGAACCCCCGCCGTCGATCGCGATCGGCGAGTTGCCCGAGGTGCACGGCGACGCGCGGGCGCTCGAGCAGCTGCTGTTCAACCTGCTGCTCAACGCGGTCAAGTACGTCGAGCCCGGCACGCGGGCGGACGTCGCGATCAGCGCCGAGCGCGCGCCGGGCGCGTGGCGGATCGTCGTCGCCGACCGCGGGATCGGGATCGAGCCCGAGCACGCCAAGCGCGTCTTCCGCATGTTCCACCGGCTCCACAACGCGGACGAGTACGCCGGCACCGGGATCGGGCTCTCGATCGCGGCCAAGGTCGTCGAGCAGCACGGCGGCGAGATCGGCGTCGATCCGAACCCGGGCGGCGGCAGCCGCTTCTGGTTCACCGTGCCCGACCGCGAGGCCGGCGCCCTCCCGCAGGGCTAACCGAGCCGGCCCTGGGCGCGCAGCAGCGCGAGCACGGCGTCGTGCGGCAGGCCGGGGGCCAGCCGTCCGTCGCGCCCCTCCACGTCGCCGGCCGCCCACAGCGCGTTCAGCACCGACTCCTCGGCGGCGTCGACCGTCGCCGCGAACAGGGCGTTGAGGTCCTGGTCGGCGACCGATGCCTCCTCGGCACGGCGGCCGGACTCCGCTCGCGTGCGCCGGCCCGCCGTGGCGAAGGCCAGGAAGATCTCGCCGCTGCCGTGGTGCGCGACCGAGCCGGCGCGCGCCAGGCCGAGACCGGCGCGGCGCGCGAGCCGGGTGAGCTGCCCCGGCGCGAGCGGCGCGTCCGTGGCCACGACGGCGATGCAGCTGCCCGCCTCGCGCGACCGGTGCTCGGCCGGCGGCGGCAGCGCCCGGCCGGCGGGCACGCCGTCGACCCGCAGGTCCGGCGCCGAGCCGAAGTTGGCGAGCACGAGCACGCCGACCGTCGCGCCCAGCCCGGGCACGACGCGGCTCGACGTGCCGATCCCGCCCTTCCAGTCGAAGCAGACCATGCCGGTGCCGGCGCCCACGGCGCCCTCGGCCGGCGTGCCGCCCGCCGCGGCGGCGACCGCGCGGCCCGCATCGGCGGCCTCGACCTGCACGACGGCGCTGTCCGAGAGCCAGCTGTCGTCGCACTCGGCGACGAGCGGGATCACCACGTCGGTCGTGCCCACGGCGGGGTCGGCGGCGACGGCGGCCGTGATCGCGCCGTCGTAGATGCGCCCGACCGCCATCGTCGACGTCAGGTAGACCGGCGTCTCGACGAGCCCCCATTCGGAGGCGGCGACGAAGCCGGTCATCTCCCCCGCGCCGTTGAGCACGGCGGCGCCCGCGGGCACCGGCCGGGCGAACAGGCCCTCCGCCGGCCCGGGCAGGATCGCGGTGACGCCGGTCCGCGCCAGGCCGCGTCCCTCCGGCTCGTCGCGCCACACGGTGACGTGCCCGACCGTCACCCCGTCCACGTCGGTGATGGCGTTGGCCGGCCCGGCCTCGAGGGCGCCGATCCGCAGCCCCAGCTCGCGCAGGCGCGGTCCGCGTGGATCAGGCGGTCCGGACACGGACGCGAACGATAGGCTCGCCGCCCGATGGCCGCGATGCCCCTCGTGTGGAGCGACGACCACCGCCTGCACGAGCCGACCGCCGAGCTGTGGCTCGGGGTCCGCACGCCGGCCGTCGAGCTGCCCGTCCGCGCGGAGGCGATCCGCGCCGAGCTCGAGGCCGCCGGCCATCCGGTGGTCGCGGCGCGCCCGGCGCCGGACGCGGCGCTCGAGGCCGTGCACGACCCCGCCCTGCTCGCCTTCCTCGCCGGCGCGTACGCGGACTGGACGGCGGCTGGGCTGCACGAGGACCCGGGCCAGCCCGAGGTGATCCCGTACTTCTTCGCCCATCCCGGCCTGCTCGGCCCGCACGCCCCGGCGCTCCCGGTGGCCACCTGGGCCCGCGCCGGCGCGTTCGCCTTCGACACCATGACGCCGATCGGCCCCGGCACGTGGCGGGCCGCGCGCGCGGGCGCCGACGCCGCGCTCACCGCCGCCGGGCTCGTGCTGGCCGGTGCGCCCGCGGCCTACGCGTGCACCCGCCCCCCGGGCCACCACGTCACGCGCAGCGCCTACGGCGGCTGCTGCTACCTCAACAACGCCGCGATCGCCGCTGCGGCGCTGCACGCGGCGCTCGGCGGGCCGGTCGCGCTGCTGGACCTCGACGCCCACCACGGCAACGGGGCGCAGGCGATCTTCTACGCGGACGCGGGCGTGCGCACGGGCTCCGTCCACGTCGACCCCGGGCACGGATGGTTCCCGCACTTCCTCGGCTTCGCCGGCGAGGACGGCGCCGCCGCGGGCCTGGGCGCGAACCGCAACCTCCCGCTGGCGCCCGGGACGGGCGACGCGGGCTGGGTCGCCGCCGTTGAGGACCTGGCCGCGTGGGCGGCCGGCGCCCGTGCGCTCGTGGTGGCGCTCGGCGTGGATGCCGCGGCCGGCGACGCCGAGGCGCCGCTCGCGGTCACCGCGGACGGGTTCCGCGCGGCGGGCCGCGCGCTCGGCGCGCTCGGCGTGCCGACCGTGGTGGTGCAGGAGGGCGGCTACGACGTGGACGCGATCGGCGGCCTCGTGCGCGCCGCGCTGCAAGGGATCGAAGATGGTTGATCGCACGAGGGCGCGCCTGTGGCGGCGTGCCCGGGCGGATGCTGGGCGACGCACGAATCCGAAGGGAATCCTGGTTGGATTTCCGAGGGTTCGGGTGGCGATCCAGCGCCGGCCGGGTGCGTCGCCGCAGGTGCGAGTCGTGTGATCAACCATCGAAAGGAGGTCGAGGGTGGCTGAGCCGCTGGAGCACTGGATCGGCAAGGACGAGGTGGCGGGCATCCCGGTGCCGGCGCGCGGCGACGTGCCGCCGCCGCCGCACTGGCGGCTCGAGGCCGTCGCCCACGCCGAGCGGCCGCGGTCGCTCGCGCTGGGCGCCGACCGCCGCCACGCCGTCTACATCTGCGACCGCGACACCTCCGACGTGTGGCTGCTCGACCTCGAGGACCGCGCAGCCGCGCCGGACCGGCTGACGACGAACCGCGAGCCGGCGCCCTTCTGGGAGGACACCGAGCCGCGGCTCTCGCCGGCGGGCACGCAGGTCGCCTACGCGCAGGACGGCGACGTCCACCTCGTCCCCGTCGCCGGCGGGCCGCCGCGCAGGCTGCTCGAGGCGGGCAGCCCGGTGTGGGCGGGCGACCGCGCGCTGGTCGTCTCGATCGAGCGGGGCGACGACACGCGCTCGGCGCGGGACCGGTGCGCGAGGCTGGCGGTCACGGCCGTCGACGATCCGTGGCCGCGCCGGCTGGCCACGGGCCACGGCGACCTGGAGGCCCACGGCGACGAGTGGGGCGCCGCCGTCTCCCCGGACGGCGCCGAGGTCGCCTACGTCTTCACCCACCGCGCCGACCTGAGCCGCTCCGAGATCCGCGTCGCCGACCTGGCCACGGGCGCGGTGCGCGCCCTCACCGGGACGCCGGGCATGCAGGACCGCGCGCCCGCGTGGTCGCCCGACGGCACGGCGCTCGCGTACGTGTCGGAGCGCTCGGGCCGGTGGGCGCTGCACACGGTCGCCGCGGACGGCACGGGCGAGCGGCAGCTGACCGCCGACGAGGCGGACTACGGCGAGCCGGCCTGGGATCCGGCCGGCGGCCGCATCGTGGCGACGCGCGGGGTGCGCAACCACGTCGGGCTGGCGCTGGTCGACGCGGCGTCCGGCGCCGTCGAGGAGCTCGCTCCCGGCGGCTTGTACGGCGCCCCGCAGTGGACCGCCGACGGCGCCGTCGCCGCCACCTACGAGGACTGCGCGACGCCGCCGGAGCTGCGCCTCGTCGTGCCGCGGGCGCCGGGCTCGCCGGGCGGCGCGGTCGAGACGGTGCTCGCCCCCTCCCCGCTCGCGCTGCGGCGCGCGCCGCACGTGCGCCCGGAGGAGATCACGTACCGCTCGCGCGACGGGCTCGTCGTCCCCGGCTTCCTGTTCCGTCCGCGCGCGGCGTCGGCCGGCGCCCCGGTGCCCGCGATCGTCTACCCCCACGGCGGGCCGACCGCGGCCTACGGCGACGAATGGGACGGCCACGCCCAGTACTTCGTCGACAAGGGCTACGCGTGGCTGGCGATCAACTTCCGCGGCTCGACGGGCTACGGGCGCGAGTACGAGCGCCGCAACCACGACGTCTGGGGCGTGCAGGACACGTGGGACTGCCTCGCCGCCGCCGACCACCTCCGCTCGCTCGACTGGGTCGACGGCGACCGGCTCGGCATCTTCGGCGGCAGCTACGGCTCCTACATGGCGCTCCTCTCGGTCACCGACGACCCCGAGCGGCGCTACCGCTGCGCCGTCGCCAAGTACGGCGACTGCGACATCGCCACCTCGTGGGCGCAGGGCGACCGCGAGGGCGTGCAGGACCTCGAGCGCATGATGGGCCCGCCGTCCGCCAACCGCGCGGCCTACCGCGCCGGCTCGCCCGTGCACCGCCTCGAGCAGCTCGAGGCGCCGCTCCTGATCGCCCACGGCGAGCGCGACGCGCGGGTCAGCCCGCGCCAGTCCGAGGAGCTCGTCGCGGCGCTCCGGCGGCTCGGGAAGACGTTCGAGTACGTGACCTACCCGACCGAGGCGCACGGCTTCCTCCGCGCCGGGCCGCAACTGCACTTCTACCGCCGGATGGAGCGCTTCCTGGATTGGCACCTCATGTGACCCGCCGGATTTCGGTGGACGAAATTGTCCAAACGTCTACTTGGCGCGAGCGGTCCGATCGTGAATGATCGGCATCCGCACACCTTGAGGAGGGTCGCGTGAAAGTCATAGGAGGGCTCGTCGTCGCGTTGCTGGCGGCGGTGGGGATCGTGGTCGCCCAGGGAGGGCAGCCGGCGTCCGGCCAGGACGGCAAGAAGGTGACGCTGACGATCGGGATCTCCCAGGGCATCGACAGCATGAACCCCCTGCGCGGCGTCACCGTGGCCGCGTACGAGGCGTGGAACATCCAGTACGCGACGCTCACCGACAAGAAGGCCGAGGACTTCTCGGTCGCGCCGGGCCTGGCCGAGTCGTGGGAGGGCTCGGAGGACGGCAAGCAGTGGACCTACAAGCTGCGGCCCGACCTGAAGTGGTCCGACGGCCAGCCGCTCACGGCGGAGGACGTCGCCTACACGATCAACCGCTCGCGCGAGGAGGAATGGCTCAACCACTCCTCCGTCACCGCGAACCTCACGGCGGAGGCGACCGCGCCGGACACGCTCGAGGTCACCTCGTCGGTGCGCGACCCGAAGCTGCCGACGCTCGACGTCTACATCCTCCCGAAGCACGTCTGGGAGAAGTACGACGCCAAGGCGATCACGAAGTTCAACGGGCAGACCGACGTCGGCTCCGGCCCGTTCACCCTCTCGGAGTTCAAGAAGGGCCAGTTCGCGCGCTTCGAGGCCAATCCCGAGTTCTACGGCGGCGAGCCCGCGGTCGACGAGGTCGTCTTCCGCGTGTTCAACAACGCCGACGCCATGGTCGCGGCGCTCAAGAGCGGCGAGGTCGACTTCGTCCACGATCCGCCCGAGGCCGGGTTCCTGAGCCTGCGCGAGGATCCGGACTTCGTGACGATCGAGGGCGCGCAGGGCGGCTTCGACGAGTTCGCGCTCAACGGCGGCGACGGGCTCAAGAAGGGCCATCCCGCGCTCGACGACCCGGTCGTGCGCCAGGCCATCGGCCACGCGATCGACAAGCAGACGATCATCGACCGAGTGATCCGCGGCCTCGGCACGCCCGCCTACGCGATCAGCCCGTCGGCGAGCCCCGAGTGGATCCCGGAGATCCCCGAGGACCAGCGCTTCGACTTCGACCTCGACAAGGCGAAGCAGATGCTCGAGGACGCGGGCTACAAGGACACCGACGGCGACGGCGTGCGCGAGATGCCGAACGGCGGGCAGCCGCTGAAGATGCGCTACGCGGTCCGCTCGGAGAGCCCGCGCTCGGCGCCGACGGCGGAGTTCATCACGGGCTGGCTCAAGGAGATCGGGATCGCCACGACGCAGAAGACGTACGACGACGGCCAGCTGACGGAGGTCATCGGCAGGGGCGACTACGACATGTTCGTCTGGGGCTGGACCCCGTTCGTCGACCCCGACCCGATGCTGTCGTACTTCACGTGCGACCTCGTCAGCCAGGACCCGGACGACCCGACGAACTACTACAACGACGCGAGCCTCTGCGACCCGGAGTACGACAAGCTCTACAAGGAGCAGAAGGTCGAGCTCGACCACGACAAGCGCGTGGACATCGTCCACCGGATGCTGACGCGCTTCTACTCGCAGGCGGTCTACTTCCCGCTGTACTACTCGGCGGACCTGCAGGCCTACAAGAAGAGCAAGTTCCAGGGCTGGGTCCGGCAGCCCGCGGAGACCGGTCCCGTGCTGTTCTCGAACAGCTCGCCGAGCTACGTCCGGCTGGAGCCGGCGGCGGCGACCGCGGCGGCCGGCGGCGGCGGCGGGGGCGATGACGGCGGCGGCGGGGCCGGGCTGATCATCGGCATCGGCGCGGTCGTGCTGCTCGGCGCGGTCGGCCTCGTGGTCGCCATGCGCCGTCGCGGCAGCGCCGACGAACGGGAGTGAGAGGGCGGTTCATCATCGCGAAGCTGCTGGGGTCGCTCGCGACCCTGGCCTTCGTGGTGGTGTTCAACTTCTTCCTCTTCCGCATCGTCGCCACCGACCCGGTCGCCAACCTGTTCCGCGGCCGCAACCTGACGCAGGCGCAGCGCGACTCGCTGATCAAGGAGTTCGGGCTCGACGGCTCCCAGCTCGAGCAGTTCTGGAGCTACCTCAAGCAGACGGCGAGCCTGAACTTCGGCCGCTCCTACGTCACGAACGAGCCCGTGATGTCCGAGATCGCCTCCAAGGCGCTGCCGACGATCACGCTCGTCGGCATCGCGGCGGTGCTCTCGGCGGTCTTCGGCATCCTGATCGGCATCGCCGCCGCGTGGCGCCGGGGGACGTTCACGGACTACGCGGCGACGACGAGCACGATGACGCTGTACTCGATGCCCGAGTTCTGGCTCGGCATGCTGCTGCTCACCCTGTTCGGCGTGATGCTGGGCTGGTTCCCGATCGGGGGGCTGGAGGACCCGACGTCGGACGCGACCGGGCTGGCCAAGCTGTCCGACCAGGCGCAGCACATGTTCCTCCCCGCGGTGACGCTGACGCTCGCCTACCTCGGCGAGTACGCCGTCGTGATGCGGTCGTCGCTGCTCGACACGATGCGCGAGGACTACCTCGTGCTCGCACGCGCGAAGGGGCTGCGCGACATCGCCGTGCGCAACCGCCACGCGGTGCCCAACGCGCTCCTGCCGGTGGCCACGCTGCTGGCCATCAACGTCGGCTTCGTCCTGTCCGGCGCCATCACCGTCGAGACGATCTTCTCCTGGCCCGGGCTCGGGCTGGCCACCTACGAGGCGATCCAGGGTCCGGACCTGCCGATGCTGCAGGGCCTCTTCCTCGTGTTCGCCGCGTCGGTGATCCTCTTCAACCTGCTGGCGGACTTCCTGTACGTGGCGCTCGACCCGCGGGTGCGGACGCAATGAGCACCGCCACCCCCGCCCTCCCCTCCGCGAAGAAGATCGCGTGGCAGCGCCGCCGGCGCGCGTTCGCGAGCGCGTGGCGCGACTACCGCCACGACCGTGCCGGCATGCTCGGGCTCGGGATCCTCGTGTTCTTCATCCTCATGGCGCTCACCGCCCCGCTGCTGGCCGACGAGGCCGGCCTGCGCGCGGTCAACGCCGGGGACAACCCGGCGTTCGCGTCGCCGTCGGAGTTCGGCCCGCTGGGCACGGACAACCTCGGGCGCAGCGTGTTCACCCAGCTCGTCTGGGGCTCGCGCATCAGCCTGCTCGTCGGGCTCGCCGCGACCGTGCTGGCGATCGTCCTGGGCACGGTGATCGGCATCGCCGCCGGCTTCTACGGCCGCCGTCTCGGCGGCGTGCTGATGCGCGTGACCGAGTGGTTCCTGGTCATCCCGTTCCTGCCGCTCGCGATCGCCCTCGCGGCGGTCCTCGGACCGTCGGTCGAGAACATCATCCTCGTGATCGGGATCACGTCCTGGCCGTCCACCGCCCGGCTCGTGCGCGCCCAGGTGCTGACGCTCAAGGAGCGGCTCTACGTGGACCGGAGCCGGGCGCTCGGCGCGAGCGACGCGCACCTGATGGGCCGCCACATCCTGCCGAACGTGTCGGGCCTGATCCTCGCCAACACGACGCTGACCGTGCCCGTCGCGATCCTCTCGGAGACGACGCTGTCGTTCCTCGGGCTCGGCGACCCGACGCGCGCCTCGTGGGGCAAGATCCTCGAGGAGTCGTTCACCCAGGGCGCGCTCACCCAGGAGGCCTGGTGGTGGTACATCCCGCCCGGCGTCTGCATCGTGCTGGTCGTGCTCGGGTTCCTGCTCGTCGGGCACGCGATCGAGGAGACCCTGGATCCGCGCCTGAGGGAGCGCGCCTCGTCATGAGCGCCGAGACCGTCCCCGCCGCCGTCGCGGCGCCGCCGCTCCTGTCGGTGCGCGACCTGCGGGTCGCCTACCGCACGAGCGCCGGGCCGCTCGAGGCCGTGCGCGGCGTCGACCTGGACCTCCTGCCGGGCGAGACGCTCGGCCTGGCCGGCGAGTCCGGCTGCGGCAAGTCGAGCCTCGGCGGCGCGCTGCTGCGGCTGCTGCCGCGCGGCACGACGATCACCGGGCAGGTGCTGCTGGAGGGCGAGGACGTGCTGGGCATGAAGCCGGGCCGGCTGCGCGCGGTGCGCTGGTCGGGCATGGCGATCGTCTTCCAGGGCGCGCTGCACACGCTCAATCCCGTGCACCGGATCGGCCGCCAGATCGCCGAGGCGATCGAGCTGCATCCGAAGGACAAGCACGGCAAGACGACCGTCCGCGTCGGGGAGCTGCTCGAGCTGGTCGGCATTCCCAAGCGGCGGGCGGGCGACTACCCGCACCAGCTCTCGGGCGGCCAGCGCCAGCGCGTGCTGATCGCGCTCGCGCTCGCGTGCGACCCGAAGCTGCTGGTCGCCGACGAGCCGACCACCGCGCTCGACGTGATGGTCCAGGCCCAGATCCTGCGCCTGCTGGAGGAGCTGCAGGAGGCGTTCGGGCTGGCCACGCTGTTCATCACCCACGACCTGTCGACGCTCGCGGCGCACTGCTCGCGGATCGCGGTCATGTACGCGGGGAGGATCGTCGAGGAGGGTCCCGCGCACGAGGTGTTCGCGGCGCCGGCCCATCCGTACACGGGGGCGCTGGCGGCGGCGTTCCCGATCATCGGCGACCCGGCGTTCCGGTTCAACCCGAGCGGGCTGCCGGGCGACCCGCCCGACCCGCGCGCGCTGCCGACCGGCTGCCCGTTCCATCCCCGCTGCCCCGACGTGCGCGCGGAGTGCCCGTCGACGGACGTCGAGCTGTGGGACGCCGGCGCGCGCCGCCGCGCCGCGTGCGTGAAGGTGCGCGGAAGCGAGCCGGGCGATGGCTGACGGCCCGCTGCTCGAGCTGCGCGACCTGCACGTCCGCTTCGGCGCGCGGCACGGCGCGGTCGCCCGCGCGGTCGACGGCGTGAACCTGGAGCTGCCGCAGGGCGAGGTGCTCGCGCTCGTGGGCGAGTCGGGCTGCGGCAAGACGACGCTCGCGCGCACCATCATGGGGCTCGAGCGCCCGGCGCAGGGCGAGGTCCGCTACCGGGGCGAGCCGCTGCGCTACGGCCGCCGGTCGCTGCGCGAGTACCGGGGCTCGGTCCAGATGGTCTTCCAGGACCCGACCGGCTCGCTCAACGTGCGCCAGACGATCTACGAGGCGGTCGCCGAGGGCCTGCGCGTCCAGGGGAGCCGCGGCAACGAGGAGGAGCTCGTCGCCGGCGCGCTGAGCCGCTCCGGGCTGCGCCCGCCCGAGCGCTTCTTCCCGCTCTACCCCTACGAGGTGTCCGGCGGCCAGCGCCAGCGGGTGGTGATCGCCGGCGCGATGGTGCTGGAGCCGGGCCTGCTGGTGGCCGACGAGCCGGTCTCCAGCCTCGACGCGTCGGTGCGCGGCGAGATCCTCGCCCTGATGCTCAAGCTCGTGCGCGAGACCGGCGTGACGATGCTGATCGTCACCCACGACCTCGGGCTGGCCTGGAACATCGCCGACCGCATCGCGGTGATGTACCTCGGGCGCATCGTCGAGCAGGGCACGACCGAGGAGCTGCTCTCCGACCCGCGCCACCCGTACACCCGGGCGCTGCTCTCGGTCGTCCCCGAGTCGGTGCGGATGGAGCCGCAGATCCTCGCCGGCGAGGCCCCGGACCCGACGCGCATCCCGTCCGGCTGCCGCTTCCACCCGCGCTGCCCGCTCGTCGCCTCGGGCGAGGCCGAGCGGCTGGGGATCGTCGACCGCTGCCGCGGCGAGGACCTCGGGCTGGTGGCCGTGGCCGGGGCCGCGCCCGGATCGGCACACCGGGCCGCCTGCCACGCCCTGCCCCTCGGCGCGCACGCCGCAGCCGAACCCGACGAAGAAGGAGCCTCCGCGTGAGCACCCGCCTGACGTACACGAGCGGCACGGGCTCGCCCGAGGCCGACGCCGCCTTCGAGGCCGCGCTCGACGCCGTCCGCGGCGGCCCCGCCGAGCCGCTGGCGCACGTCGTCGCGGGCGTGCCGTCGTTCGACGGCCCGGCCTTCGAGCGCCGCGATCCGAGCCGCACCGACGTCGTCGTCAGCCGCGCGCACGAGGCTCCCGGCCCGCTCGTCGCGGCGGCGGTGGAACGGGCGCGGGCGGCGCAGCCCGCCTGGCGCCGCACGCCGGTTCCCGAGCGCTGCGCGCTCCTGCGCCGGGCGGGCGCGGCGATCGGCGAGCGCCACATGGAGATGGCGGCCGCGGTGACGGCCGAGACCGGCAAGAGCCGCACGGAGTCGATCGCCGAGGTGCAGGAGGCGATCGACCTGATCGAGGCCTACTGCGCGCAGATCGAGGCGCACGAGGGCTTCGAGATCCCGCTCGGGCAGCTCACGCCGGAGGAGACGAACCGCAGCGTGCTGCGGCCCTTCGGCGTGTTCGGGGTGATCGGGCCGTTCAACTTCCCCGCCGCGCTCGTGACCGGCATGTCGGCCGGCGCGCTCGTGGCCGGCAACACCGTGGTGATCAAGCCGTCCGAGCAGACGCCGCGCACCGGCGCGCTCGTGGGCGAGGCGTTCGCCGCCGCCGGGCTGCCGGCGGGTGTCGTCGCCGTCGTGCACGGCGGCGCCGCGACCGGCCGCGCGCTCGCGGAGGGCGCGATCGACGGCGTCGTCTTCACCGGCTCGGCCGAGGTCGGCCGCGCGCTCGGCCGGCGCTTCCAGGAGGGGCCGTACGCCCGCCCGGCGATCACCGAGATGGGCGGCAAGAACCCGACGATCGTGGCGGCGAGCGCCGACCTCGACGCCGCCGCGGCCGGCATCGCCTCCTCCGCCTTCGGCTTCTCGGGCCAGAAGTGCAGCGCCTGCTCGCGGGTGATCGTGCTCGACGAGGTCCACGACGAGCTGGTCGGCAAGCTCGCCGCGCGGGCGGCGGAGCTGGCGGTCGGCGACCCCGCCGACCGCGCTGCGTACACCGGCCCGGTGATCGACGAGCGCGCGGTCGAGCGCTTCACCACGGCGGTGGCGGAGGCCGAGCGCGACGGTCACGTCGCGGCCGGCGGCACGGTGCTCGACCTGCCGGGCCACTTCGTCGCGCCGACCGTGGTGACCGGGCTGCCCGCCGGCCACCGGCTCACGCGCGACGAGCTCTTCGTCCCGTTCGTCACCGTCACCCGCGTGGGCTCCTACGACGAGGCGCTGGCCGAGGCCAACGCGATCGACTACGGGCTCACGGCGGGGGTGTTCAGCCGCGACGAGGGCGAGCTCGCGCGCTTCCTGGACGAGATCGAGGCGGGCGTCGTCTACGTCAACCGCCGCGCGGGGGCGACGACGGGGGCATGGCCCGGCTTCCAGACCTTCTGCGGGTGGAAGAGCAGCGGGTCGACGGGGAAGGGCGGGCTCGGGCCGTACTACGTGCAGCAGTTCATGCGGGAGCAGAGCCGCACCGTGGTGTCTTGACTCGGGTGAGTGGCGTCCGCGGGCGTGATGGCGGGCGCTCCGCGCACGTCAACGGCGGGCATCGAGGGAGGCGGGTCGGTCGGGGTGGTGTGCCCAACGTCGTACGGACCCTGGCGGGGCGGTGATTACGACGTTGGGCGCCACGGTTGGCGACTTGACCGCGATATGTGCGGTCAAGTCGCCGACGACGTCGCTGGAACCGCTTCCACGCCTCGCGCGCCGCCGCCTCCCCCGGACCCGCCCCCCTCAATGCCGGTGTTGACGTTCGCCGAGGCCGCCCCTACCGCCGCAGATCCCCCGCCTCCAGCGTCATCAGCTCCTCGCGCGTGACCGCGCCGCCGCGGCCGCCGAGCCGCTGCGCCTGGTGCGCGATCGCGTCCTCGAACAGGTTGCGCATCGTGCGCGCGTTGGCGAACGAGGCGTCGCGCTCGGCGTGGAGCCGGGCCGTGATCGTCGCGAGCTCCGCGCGGGCGCCGTCCGAGAGCCGGTAGTCGCTCGGTGCGCAGAACGCACGCTCGAACAGCTCCACGAGCTCCGCCGGGCTGAAGTCCTCGAAGTGCAGCGTCTCCCCGAAGCGGCTCGCGAAGCCCGGGTTGCTGGCGAGGAACGCGCCGATCTCGGCCGGATAGCCGGCGATGATCACCGCGAGCCGGTCGCGATCGTCCTCCATGCGCTTGAGCAGCTCGGCGACGGACTCGGGACCGAAGTCGCCCTCCGCGCCGGGACGCACGAGCGCGTAGGCCTCGTCGATGAACAGGACGCCGCCGAGCGCGGAGTCGATCACCTCGTTCGTGCGCTGCGCCGTCTGGCCCACGAAGCCCGAGACGAGGTCGGCGCGCGTGACCTCGACGACGTCGCCGCGCTCGAGCAGCCCCAGCGCGTGGTAGAGGCGCCCGACCAGCCGCGCGAGCGTCGTCTTGCCCGTGCCCGGGCCGCCGGTGAAGACCATGTGCAGCACGACGCCGGCCGTCTTGAGGCCGTGGCCGCGGCGGAGCTGGTTGATCCGCAGCAGCTCGCCGAGCCGCTTGAACTGGGCCTTCGCCGACGCGAGGCCGATCAGCGCGTCGAGGTCGGCGAACACGGCGTCGACGCTGTCGTCCGCGGGTGCGGCGAGGACGGGCGGGAGCGGGCGCGTGGGTGCCGGCGGCGCTGCGGGTGCAGGTTGCTCGCCGGTGGGCGCGGGCTGCTCGACGGTGGGCGGTGCGGCGGGCACCGTCGTCTCGAGTCGTGCGGCTTCGGCCTCGCGACCCGCCGCGCGGAGGCTCGCCACCAGCGCCCGGGTGGCCGCCGGCGGCGCGACGAACGCCGGGCCGAGCGTCGGCGCGAGGGCGAGCGTCCGCTCGAGCTGCGCGATCGCCTCGTCCGTGCGCTCCTGGCGCTGCAGCGCGAGCCCGAGGCGGAACTCGAGGTCGAAGCGGTCGCGCGGCGTCGCGTCGCCGGGGAGCGCCAGCGCCAGCGCCGCGCGGAGGGCCTCCTCGGCCTCCGGCCAGCGGGACTGCAGGAACGTGCGCCGCGCCACCTGGGCATGCCATGCGAGCAGCGCATCCGGTGGATCGCCGGCGCGCGCGGCGGCGTCGCGCGCCTGCCGCTCCAGCCCGGCGGCCTCGTCGTATCGCCCGAGTCCGGTCAGCTCGCCCGCGTGGCGCAGGAAGGAGGTCGTTCGTGCGTCCAAATGTAACTCCCGGAGCGCAGGCGGGAGGCTGCCCGGCGCGGCCATGACGATACGACACGGTCAGCCGGACGCCGAGCACCGGAACCGAATCCCGTCGAACGGTGTGCTGGGATGCCGCCATGTCCCCGAGGCTGTCAGGCGCCACGGTCCGGCCGCCGCTCGGCGCGCGGCCGGGCGTCGGCATCGTCCACCTGGGCCTCGGCGCGTTCCACCGCGCGCACCAGGCCGCCTACACCGCCGACGCGCTGGCCGCCGAGCCCGGCGACTGGGGGATCTGCGGCGTCGCGCCGCGCCGGCCCGACACCGTCGCCGCGCTCGGTCCGCAGGACGGGCTGTACGGCCTCGTCGAGCGCGGTGCCGACGCGGACCGCATCGCGGTGATGACGCCGATCGTCGCGGTGCTGCACGCGCCGTCGGAGGCGGCGCGGCTCGCCGCGCTCCTCGCCGCGCCGTCGACCCATGTGGTGACGCTCACCGTGACCGAGAAGGGCTACCCGCGCACCCCGGACGGCGGGCTGCCCGCCGGCGATCCCGACCTGGCCGCCGAGCTGGCCGGCGGGGAGCCGCGCAGCGCGCTCGGCCATCTCGCGCGCGGGCTGATGCGCCGGGCCGCGGCAGGCGACGCCGGGCCGGTGACGGTCCTCTCGTGCGACAACCTCCCGCGCAACGGCGCCGTGCTCGAACGGCTCGTGCGCGAGTACGCCGACCGGGCGGGCGGCACGATCGACGCGCGCTTCCCGTGCACGATGGTCGACCGCGTCGTCCCGGCGACCACTCCCGCCGACCGCGCTGCGGTGGCGGCCGCGCTCGGGCTCGACGACCACGGCGCGGTCGTCGCCGAGCCGTTCCGCCAGTGGGTGATCGAGGACGACTTCGCCGGCCCGCGGCCCGCATGGGAGCGCGCCGGGGCGGAGCTCGTCCCGGACGCCCGGCCCTACGAGGACCGCAAGCTGCGGCTGCTCAACGGCGTGCACTCGCTGCTCGCGTACGCCGGCCTGCTCGCGGGCGCGGTCACCGTCGCGGACGCGTGGGCGAACCCGGCGGTCCGCGGAGCGGCCGAGCGGCTCGCGGCCGACGACCTCGCCCCCACGCTGCCCGGCCTCGACACGGACGCCTACCGCGCCGCGCTCGACGCGCGCTGGTCGAACCCGCGCATGATGCACCGGCTCGACCAGATCGCCACGGACGGCTCGCAGAAGCTGCCGGCCCGGTTCGCGGCGCCCGCCCGCGCCCGCCTGGCGGACGGCGAGCCGCCGCGCTGGATCGCCCTGGCGCTCGCGGCCTGGGCGCGGCACCTCGAGACGGGCGACGTCGACGACCCGGGCGCGGCCCCGGTGCGCGAGGCGCTCGCCCGCGCCGGCCACGTGCGGGCCCGCGCCGCCGCGGTCCTCGCGCCGTTCGGGCCGGAGCTCGCACACGCCCTCGGCGACCTCGTGGCCGATCACCTCGCCCGCCTGGACGCCGACGGCGCCGCCGCGCTCGACCGGGACTAGCGGGACGCCGCCGCGCCACGTGCACGGCGGCGAGCGCCCGCGCGCCACGCCGCCGGCGAACCCGCATCCTGCGCGAAGGGTGCGTTGACGCGGGCTGCGCGAGCGGAGAGGCTAGGCCCGATGCTGCGCGAGCGACCGGCCCTGCCCCCCGTCGACCCGGGTGCCGGGACGCTGCCCGCGCCGGTGCTCCCCGAGCGGCTCGACACGCCGTGCGTGCTCGTCGACCTCGACGTGCTCGAGGCCAACCTCGCGGCGATGGCGGCCGAGCTCGGACGGCGCGAGATCGCGCTGCGCCCGCACGCGAAGACCCACAGCGCCTCCGCGCTGGCGCACCGCCAGATCGCGGGCGGCGCACGCGGCGTCACCGCGGGCACGCTCGGCATGGCCGAGGCGCTCGTGCGGGCGGGGATCGACGACGTCTTCGTCGCGAACGCGGTGTGGGCGGCGGGCGGCAAGGCCGAGCGGCTGCGCGCGCTGCACGACGCCTGCGCCTTCGCCGTCGGCTGCGACAGCCACGAGGGCGCGGTCGCGCTCGCTCAGGCGGTGGCCGGCGCGGGCCGGCGGCTGCGGGTCGTGATCGAGATCGACTCGGGCGACCACCGTGCGGGCGTCAGCCCCGACCGCGTCGCGGCGCTGGCGCGCGGCGCCGCCCGCGCGGGCCTCGACGTGATCGGCGCCTTCACGCACGGCGGCCACGGCTATGCGCGCCCGGGCGCGGCGGACGGCGCGGCGATGGACGAGGTGCTCGCGCTGGCCCACGCCGCCCGCGAGCTCACCGAAGCGGGCTTCGAGCCGGAGGTGCTGAGCGCCGGCTCGACACCCACCGTGCTGCGCTCCGCCCGGCCACCCGTCAACGAGGAGCGGCCGGGCACCTACGTGTTCAACGACCGCCAGCAGCTCGCGCTCGGCGGGGCCGAGCCGGAGCAGCTCGCCCTGTTCGCGGCGGCGACGGTGGTCAGCACCGCCGTCCCGGGCCAGGTCGTGCTCGACGCGGGCGCCAAGACGCTGGGCCGCGACCGCCCGGACTGGCTCGCGGGCTACGGCGCGCTGCCCGCGCACCCGCAGGCGACCGTCGAGCAGGTCTTCGACTACCACGCCGTCGTCCACGTGCCGGTGGGCACGCCGTCGCCCCGGCTCGGCGAGGTCGTCGCGGTCGTCCCGAACCACGCCTGCGCCGTCGCCCACCTGTCCGACGAGCTGCTCGCCGTGCGCGACGGCGCGGTGGCCGAGCGCTGGCCGGTCGACCTCCGCGCGCGCTCCTAGATGATTGATTCCACGACTCGCGCCCGCGAGGACGGCCTCGTGGAATCAACCATCTAGCCGCCCAGCACGTCGCGCGCCTTCGCGCGCGCCGCCGGGTCCGTCGCGAGCGCGAGCAGCAGCTGCTGCTGCGCGGCGCTCCGCGCGAGCCCGGCCTCGATCCGCGGCGGGAGGTCGTTGAAGAACAGCGTCGCCGCCGCGGGCGGGCCGCCGGGCGCCCGCGCGTAGACGGCGTCGGTGAGCACGCCGGGGAGCGAGCCGCCCTTCTCCCCGAGGCGCTCGAGCTGCGAGCCGAGCTCCGGGAAGGCCACGAGCGGCCACTCGAGGTGGCGCTCGACGATGGCGTGGGCGGCCGGCGACAGGCCGGTCCCGGCGTCCATGTCGCGCATCAGGCGCGCCCACTCGCGCGGCGTGCCCGCCGTGCTCAGCGCGGCGAAGCGGCGCTGGCGGGCGATCGGCGGGAAGCGGCGGCCGGCCGCGTCCTGGGCGGGCGTGGCACGGGCGATCGCCGTGGCGGCGGCAGCGCGGGCGCCGGGGGTGCGGCGCGACCAGCGCGACGGGGTCGTCGCCGTCCAGGCCACGTACTCGCCGAAGCTGTTGCCGAGCGGATCCTGCCGGCGCATGCCATGTGCCTCGGCGAAGCGCCGCGCGGCGCGAGCGCCGACGCGCTCGAGCAGGTAGTCGGCGGCGGCGTTGTCCGACCAGCGGATCATCGCGTGCGCGACCTCGTCGAGCGGCACGGTGCCGCCCGCGAGCACGCCGCGCACCGTCCAGTCCTCGACCGCGGCCGGATGCGCCCCGCCGTCCGTGCGCGGGAAGTACCAGCGCTCCACGGCGTCCACCCGGACGCGCTCCTCAGGGTCGAGCCGGCCGGCGGCGACCCGCCGGGCGTAGGCGCCGAGGATCAGCACCTTGCGCGTCGAGCCCAGCGCGAAGCGCCGGTCGGCGGAGCGCAGCAGCGGCGCGTCGCCGGCGTAGACGGCCAGGCCCGCCTTGCGCGGATGCTCCGCGACCCAGTCGAGCAGGTCGCCGGCGTCGTCGCCGGGGGACGCGGTCGCCGGCGCGGCGAGCGCCAGTGTCGCGAGCAGGGAGATCAGGATCGTGCGGTTCATCGGCTGCCACCTCCGCGGAGCCCGGCCGCCGCAAGCGCGACGAGCAACGGCACGACGCGCTCCCCGGCGACCTCGTAGTGGTTGCGGCGCGCGAGGCTCAGCCAGCCCGCGCGCTGCAGCTCGCGCAGGTGGTGGTAGATCTGCCCCGTCGTGCCCAGGCCCGGCAGCGCCTCGAGCGCGCGCACCGTGTGCGCGCCGCCCAGCACCGCCTGCAGGAGCATCAGCCGCACGGGATGCCCGAGCGCGCGCAGCGCCTCGGCCGCCCCGCCCCAGTCGCCGTCGCGCAGGGCGGCGACGTCGTGCTCCTCCTGCCATTCGTAGTGCAGGCCGCCTGCGACGTCGGCCACGCCTGCGAAGACGACGCGCCCGTCGCTGCCGGCGGCGCGCTCGCGGACCGCCTCGAGCGCCCAGAACCGGGCGCCGTCCGTCGCGGCGGGCGTGGCGGCCAGCGGCTCCTCGAGCCGGGCGACCCGGTCGAGGAGCTCGTCGACCCGTGCCGAGAGCCGTTCGAGGGCGTCGAGGTCGGCCATGGTTCTACGGTACCACGTAACAACGTTTCCCCAAACGCCCGATCGCCTGTGTAGGGTTCGGTGGCAAGTGGTCAGGCCACCGGGCCAAACGAGGAGGGAACGTGGAATGGACGGCGTGAGCGCGCCCTTCGGCAGCTTCACCGGCATCGACGAGTACGAGTTCGTGCCCGGCGTGCACATCAAGGCGGTCGGCGGCGAGCAGGTGCTCATGTGCCTGGTGCGCTACGAGCCCGGCAAGGAGGTGCCGCGCCACAGCCACGACCACACCGAGCAGGTCATGTACATCCTCGACGGCGCCGTGACCATGACGATCGAGGACGAGACGCGCACGCTCGTCGCCGGCGACACCGTGGTCGTCAACCGCGGCCTCGAGCACGAGCTGCACTCCGAGGGCGGCGTGACGTTCATGGAGGCGCTCGCCCCCGTCCCGCTCGACCACGTCCCCGACCGCGACCGCGATCTCGTGCTCGGCGCCGAAGGCGGCGCCACGCACGTCCAGCGCTGATACGAGAATCACGGAGGAACTCCATGCCCTACGTCGTGAGCGTCACCTGGACCGCCAAGGAGGGCGAGGCCGACGCGGTCGCCGCCGCGCTGGAGCGCCTGCGCGCGCCCACGCTCGCCGAGCCCGGCGTCCAGACCTGGGTCCCCCACCGCGACCCCCAGGACCCGAACGTCTTCTACATCTACGAGGTCTACGACGACGAGGGCGCCTACACGGCCCACACGGAGACCGAGCACTTCAAGGCCGACGGCTTCGGCGACGCCATCCCGCGCCTCGCCGAGCGCAGTCGCGCCTTCTACGAGCCGTTCTGAGCGATGTGAGCGAGCTCGACTTCCAGCCGCTGGCGCGCCGCACCTACGTCGCGGAGGCGATCCGGACGATCAAGGACATGATCCTCGACGGCCGGCTGCAGCCGGGCCAGCGGCTCCCGCCCGAGCGCAGCCTGTCCGAGGCGCTCGGGGTCAGCCGGCCGACGGTGCGGGAGGCGATCCGCTCGCTGCAGGCGATGCACATCCTGGAGAGCCGCCACGGCGCCGGGACGTTCGTCGCCTCGCTCAGCCTGGACGAGCTGCTGCGGCCGCTGCAGTTCGTCCTCTCGCTCGCCGAGGGCGGCCTGGACACCCTGTTCGAGGTGCGGCTGCTGCTCGAGCCGGGCGCCGCCGCGCTCGCCGCCGAGCGCGCGACGGAGGAGCAGGTCGCGGGGCTGCGCGACTGCGCGGCGCGCGGCCGGGCCGAGGGCGCCGACGACGCCGACGCGATGCTCCGGCTCGACATCGAGCTGCACGAGCGGATCGTGCGCGCGGCGGGCAACGCGCTGCTCGAGCACCTGTGGGCGGCGACGAGCGCGCTCGGCGCCGAGAGCCGCTCCTACACCGTGCGGCTGCCGAGCGTCCTGCCCCGCACGGTCGACGAGCACCACGCGATCGTCGAGGCGATCGCGGCGGGCGACGGGCCGGCCGCGCAGGCGGCGATGGCGGCCCACATCGCGCGCATCCGCGACATCGCGCTCGCCGCCGGCTAGATCGCGACGGCACCGTCCACGCAGGTGACGGTGCCGCCGCCCACCCAGATCGTGCCGTCGTCGTCCTGCGTCACGTGCACGCGGCCGGCGCGGCCCAGCGCCGTGCCCTGCGCGGCCACGTAGGGCGCGGCGGCGCGGCCGGTGCCCAGCAGCCACATGGCCACCGAGGCGTTCAGGCTCCCGGTCACCGGATCCTCGACCGGCACCCCGTTGCTGGGGAAGAACGCGCGCAGCTCCCAGGCCGCCTCCCCGCCGGGCGGGTGCGGGCCCACCACGCCGATGTCGTTCTCGACGAACCCGGGTCGCAGCGCGAGCACCGCCTCGGCGTCGGCGAGCAGCAGCGCGACCCAGCCGGGCCCGTTGTCGGCCCACGCGGCGTCGACGATGTCGGCGCGGCCGATGCCGAGCGCGGCCGCGAGCTCCTCGAGCAGCGCCTCCGCGACGGGCCCGGAGCGGATCAGCGGCGGCGCGGCGAACGCGAGCCCGACGTCCGTGCGGCGGATCGGCACGAGCCCGGCGCCGCACTCCTGCACGATCCGGTCGTCCGCGCGGGGCGTCCCGCCCGCCTCGAGCCAGGCGTGGCAGGTGCCGAGCGTGGGATGGCCGGCGAACGGCAGCTCGATCTCGGGCGTGAAGATCCGGACGCGGTAGTCCGCACCGGGGTCCTCCGGCGGCAGCACGAAGGTCGTCTCGGACAGGTTGGTCCAGTGGGCGAAGCGCTGGAGCTCGGCGGTCTCGAGGCCCGCGCCGTCGAGCACGACGGCGACGGGGTTGCCGCGGTACGGCTCGGCGGTGAAGACGTCGACCTGCTTGAAGGGGCGGGGCATCGCTTCGAGTCTTCCAGAGCGGGCACGATGGGGGCCATGAGCGCGGGCGTCCTCGCACTGATCGCCGCCGCGGCGGTCGCGCACGCGACCTGGAACCTGGTCGCCAAGCAGGCGCGCGGCGGCGTCGCCTTCGTCTGGCTCGCCGGAGCGGCCGCGGCCGTGCTCTACGCCGTCCCCGCGGCGGTCGAGCTCGCCGTGGGCGACCGGGCGATCAGCTGGGCGGGGGTCGCGTTCATGGCCGGGAGCGGCTGCCTGCACTCGGCCTACTTCACGCTGCTGCAGCGCGGCTACGCCGAGGGCGAGCTCTCGGTCGTCTACCCGCTGGCCCGGGGCACGGGACCCGCCCTGTCGGTGCTCGCCGCCGTGCTCGTGCTGGGGGAGCGGCCCGGGCCGCTCGCGCTCGCCGGCGCGGCGCTCGTCGTGCTCGGGGTGCTGTCGCTCGCCGGCGGGGGCCGGCGCCGGCCCACGCGCGCCGCGCTGGGCTTCGCGCTCGCCACGGGCACCGCGATCGCCGCGTACACGCTGTGGGACGCCTATGCCGTCCAGGACCTCGCACAGCCCGCGCTCGCCTACTACTGGGGCTCGGAGGTCACCCGCGCGGCGGTCCTCGCCGTCCCCGCGCTGCGCGATCGTGCCGCGCTGCGGACGGCCCTGGCCCACGACCGCCGCGCGATCCTGGCCGTCGGCGTGCTGAGCCCGCTCGCGTACGTGCTCGTGCTCGTCGCGCTCACGCGCGCGCCGGTGACGGTGGTCGCCCCCGGCCGCGAGGCGTCGATCGTGATCGCCTCGCTCGCGGCCCCGCGGCTCCTCGGCGAGGGCGATCCGCTCCGCCGCGTGGCTCGCGGCGACCGTGATCCTCGCGGGGATCGCCTGTCTCAGCGTCCGCGCCTAGTGCCGGCTGACGACCGTGCGCGCGCCCAGCCCGGCGCCCGCGACGATCGCGAGCGGGATGACGACGGCCTCGCCGGCGCCGCTCGCGCCGAGCAGGGCGGTGACGGCGACGACCATGACGAGCGCGCCGGCGATGGCCACGAGGAACGCGTCGCGGCCGCGGACGCCGCGCGCCAGCGCGACCCACGCGCCGGCGGCGCCCCCGCCGGCGCCGGCCAGCCCCATCGGCAGCACCCCGGCGACCACGAGCTCGCCGCCGACGAGGTCGCCGGCGAGCGCCGCGAGCACGATCCCCGCGACGAACACCGCGGCCAGGCTGGCGAGGGCGGCGACGAGGAGCCCCTGGGTGTGCCCGGCCGTCATGCCACGCGGAACGTGTCGATGGCCTCGGCGAGCCGGAGCCGGGCGAAGTCGGCCTCGGGCGCGCGGACGAACACGTCGAAGCGGACGCCGCGCTCGCTGTGCACGAACAGGTCGATCGTGCGCACCGTCGTGCCGTCCGGCTGCACGTAGGTCGCCTCGATGCGCTTCGCGAGCCGCGCGCCGGGCACCTCGGCGTCGCGCTCGTCCACGATCTCCCACTCGGAGCGCTCGAGCCGGTTCTCCGCCTTGAACACCTCGATGCTCGCGTCGAACGGCCCGGGCGCCTTCCTGTTGCGCGCGACCGCCAGCTGCCCGGGCAGCCCGGCCGTCCCCTCGGGCGCGCTGAGCAGGGTGAGCGTCTTGCGCTCCTCCGCGGTGACCGGCGAGTCCTCGAAGCCGTCGGGCACGGCGATCGCCCAGTCCTTGCCGCTCACGCGGGCGAAGCCCTCGGGCGGGGCGAGCTGCGGGGCGGCGGCGGGCGCCGGCGCGCGCGGCGGCTCGGACTCGGCGGCGCCGCAGCCCGCGACCAGGGCGACGGCCGCGAGCAGGCCGATCCGCCGGAGGCTGCGCGTCATGTCGGGCATCCGTTCGTCCACGTGAACTTCCCCGTCTCCGGGTCGTACGTGCCGTACCCGGTGGTCCGCTGGCTGGAACTGGTGGTCTCGCCCGCGCCGCCGACGACGACGAGATCGACCTCGTGCCGGTCCGAGCTCTTGTCGAAGTCGTACGTCCGGGCGGTGAAGTTCGTCGCGTTCTTGGCCGCCGTGCCGAGCTCGAGCGCGGCGTCGGTGCGGTCGACCTCCTCGCCGGTGACGGGGTCGCGGCCGGTGAACGCCTTCTCGGCCGCGGCGGCAAGGCGCGGGTCGGTCAGGTCGAGCGTCGTGGTGACCTCCATGCCCTTGCCCTTGTTGGCCCGCGTCTCGCGGCCGTAGAACGGCAGCTCCTTGGCGATGTCGCCGAACGTGGTCGAGCGGCTGTTCTTCAGGCCGCCGTTGACCTCGCCCTCGACCGTGTTGATCACGGAGAGGGTGAGCGGCTTGCCGTGCGCGTCGACGGTCACGGCGATGCGCGCCTTGCCGGTGAGCTTGCCGCCGACCGCGGCGTTGACCAGCGGCCCGATCACGAGGTCGCCGGACAGCTCGGCCGCGTTGCTGACCTCGTAGTAGACGGTGGTCTGGCCCTTCTTCGGCCCGCTCGTGTAGTGCGTCGCCCCGACCGCCTGCTTGCTCTCGAAGCCGACCGTGCCCGTCGCCACGGTGTCGGTCACGCCCGGGTCGTCCTCGTCGTCGCCGTCGTCGCGCGACTTCGGCGGCTTGCTGTACGGGCCCTCGACCGACGCCGAGCCGCTCACGTTGAGCGTCATGTCGCCGTTGACGGTGACCGACTCGACGGGCGGGAAGTCGACCTTCGGCTTGTCGCGGAAGAGCCGGCAGGCGAGGCACAGCACGCCGACGGGGTCCGGGGCCGCGGCCTTCTTGAGCTGGCCGAGGAACTTGTCGACCTCGTCCTGGCTCCCGGCGCGGTAGGTGATCGAGACGTCGCCGCCGAGCCGCAACCCGGCGTCGATGTCGATCCCCTTGGCCTTCAGGTCCGCCTTGAGCCCCGGCCCGATCTTGGCCCCCGCCTTGATCTTCAGCGTGACCGGGAACGTGCCGTCGTTGCGCTGGGCGACCGTCGCCTCCACGCCCGCGTCGAGCGTGACCTTGACGAGGCGCGCGTTGACGTAGACCTCGCCGGCGGCCGTGCGCGTGCCGCTGGCGATGATGCACGGCGGCGGAGCCGGGGGCGGCGGCTCGCAGGAGGACCCGCCGCCGCCGATCTTGCAGATCAGCTCCTTCGTCTTGCCCGAGATCGAGGCCGGCGCGTCCGTCGCCAGCAGCGCCCCCACCACGAGCAGCACGAGCAGGAGCACCCCCATGAGCTCCGCCGAGGTCTGCCCGCGCTGTTCCGTCGCTCGCCGCATCGGACACGATCGTGCCGCGGCCGGGCCGCCCTGTCATGAGGCCCCGGGCCCAACTTGCCCCGGGACCGGTCCTGGGACCTTGAGCCCCTCTACGCCTGCTCGAGCACCTCGCCCGACTCCTCGCGGTCGCGCCGGATCGGGCCCGCAGCCCGCCGCAGCGGCCCGCCGCCGCGGCCGGCGCGCTCGGCGATGATCTCGCCGAGGATCGCCACCGCGGTCTCCTCGACGGTCGAGGAGCCGATGTCGAGCCCGCACGGCGCGTAGAGCCGCGCGAGCTCCGCGTCCGTCACGCCCGCCTCGCGCAGGCGCGCGCTGCGGTCCTCGGTCGTGCGGCGGCTGCCGAGCGCGCCGACGTAGCCGGCGTCGGTGGCCAGCGCGGCCCGCACCGCGGGAACGTCGAGCTTGGGGTCGTGCGTGAACACGAGCACGGCGTCGCGCGGTCCGAGCGTCAGGTCCGCGAGCACGTCCTGCGGCCAGCCGGCGACGGTCTCGGCCGAGGCCGAGAAGCGGGGCGACTCCAGGAACGCGCGGCGCGGGTCGGCGATCGTGACCCGGTAGCCGAGCCCGCGCGCGAGCGGGGCGAGCGCCGAGGCGAAGTCGATCGCGCCGAAGATGATCATGTGCGGCGGCTCGGCCGAGGCGGCGACGTGGACGCGCAGCCCGGTGCCGAGCGAGGCGCCGTCCTCGCCGAAGGCGCGCACGGTCGAGCGGCCCTGGATGGTCAGCCCCCGTGCCTCCTGCGCGGCGTTCGAGTCGAGCAGCGCGGGCCCGCCCAGCGTGCCGATCGAGCTGCCCGCGTCGACGAACAGCTTGCTGCCCGCGTGCGGTCCGTCGAGCAGCGTGGCGAGCGCGGCCGGGCGCTCCTCGACGATCGCGGCGAGGCCGGCGAGCACCGCCTCGCGCGTGTCCTCGCGCAGCTCGTGGATGAAGATGTGGACGATCCCGCCGCACATCAGCCCGACCGTGCCGGCCAGCTCGTCGGAGATCCCGTACGTGACGAGCTTCGGCGGCAGGTCCCCGGCGAGCATCGCCATCGCCTCCTGCGCGACCGCGCTCTCGACGCAGCCGCCCGTGACGGAGCCCTCGATCGTCCCGTCCGCGTCGACGTAGACGCTCGCGCCGACGTCGAGCGGCGACGAGCCGTCGACGGCGACCAGCGTGCCGGCCGCGACGCGGCGGCCCTCGGCGAGCCACTGCGTGACGGTGACGGCGCTCTGCTGGACGGGTCGCATCAGGTCGTGCTCCAGGCTCGGGTCGCGGTCCGCCGCGGCCCGGCGGACGTCTCCGGGAGGCGGCGCACCTCATCCAGGAGGGTAGAGAGGTCGCGAGCTCCGCCCAGCGCGTCGAGGTCGGGCAGGATCGCCTGCATGCCGCGGGTGACCGGGCGGTACGCGGGATCGCACGCCAGCGGGGACCACCACACGAGCCGGTGGGCGAGGCGCGAGAGCCGCCGCGCGGCGTCGGCCATCGCGGCGGGGTCGCCGCGCTCGAGCCCGTCGGAGAGCACGATCACGAGCGCGCCCCGGGCCAGCGAGACGTAGCGGCCGTTGCCGAGGAACTGC
The DNA here is from genome assembly GCA_963827335.1 of uncultured Solirubrobacteraceae bacterium. Taxonomy (GTDB): domain Bacteria; phylum Actinomycetota; class Thermoleophilia; order Solirubrobacterales; family Solirubrobacteraceae; genus DASQMT01. The sequence continues at coordinate 159,139 of CAWHAP010000004.1, read as the reverse complement.
TGGAGGGCGACGCCGATGCGGGTGCCGCCGTCGGCGTCGAGCACGCAGCCCGAGAGCGCGGCGAGGGCGTCGTCGACGTCGGGCGTGTCGAGCGCGCGCGTGACGCGCGTGAGCCGCGTGCCGAACGTGAACGCCTCGACCCGGTCGGCGGCGCGGACGGCGCGGTGCGCGAAGCGGAGCAGGTCCGGGCTGTGCCGGCGCAGCGAGCCCGAGACGTCGATCAGCAGCAGCACCCGGCGGGGGCGCGACGGCCGCCGCTGCCAGTGCAGGCGGACGATCTCGCCGCCCGACCGGTTCGCCGCGGCCAGCACCCGCCGCAGGTCGAGCCGGCGGCCGCGGCGCGCCCGCACCGATCGCCGCGCGGCGATCGTCGGCAGCACGGCGGCGAGCGCGTCCGACAGCGCGCGCAGCTCGTCGCGGGCGTCGGCGGAGGTCGGCGCGAAGCGGCGCGTGTGGTGCACGTCGAGCGGGCTGGCGTGCAGGCCGCTGCCCGCCGACGGCTCGAGCGGCTCGAGCTCCCCCGCGTCCGACGACCGCGGCGCGGCGGTCTCGCCCTCCTCCTCCGGCGCGGGACGCTGGTCCTCGAGCAGCAGGTGCCCGCCGCGGAAGAACGCGTCGAACACCGCGTCGAGCACGGGAAAGGCCTCGGGGGCCGAGACGAGCGTGACCCGCGCGCGCCAGTACAGCGCGTCGACGTCGGCCGGCGGCGAGGCGACGAGCGACACGAGGAAGTCGGCGCGCTTGGGCGGGCTCGCCCCCGCGCCGGCCTCCTCCAGCGCGCGCAGGAAGGCGTGCAGCCGTTCGCGGGCGAGCGCGAAAGCCGGCATCGCTTCAGAAGCCGAGGTCGAGCGCGGCGACGCGCTCGACGTCCTCCTGCTCCTTGAGCAGCAGCCCGAGTGAGCGGCGCAGCGCCGCCGGCCAGGGGTGCCCGTCGCGCGCGAGCGCCTGCGCGCCGTGCGCCCAGTCGATCGTCTCCGCGATCCCGGGGCGCTTGAGCAGCTTGGCGCTGCGCACGCGCTTGATCGCCTCGACGAGCGCGTCGGCCGCCGCCGCGTCGAGGCCGGGCGCCTGCGCCTGCAGGATCGCCCGCTCGCGCTCGGCGTCCGGGAAGGGGATCCAGTGGTACAGGCAGCGGCGCTTGAGCGCGTCGTGCAGCTCGCGCGTGCGGTTCGACGTGAGCACGACGACGGGCGGGCGCGTCGCGCGCAGCGTCCCGACCTCGGGGATCGTGATCTGGAAGTCGGACAGGAACTCGAGCAGGAAGGCCTCGAACTCGGAGTCCGAGCGGTCGATCTCGTCGATCAGCAGCACCGCGCCCTCGCTCGCCCGCACCGTGCGCAGCAGCGGGCGCTCCAGCAGGAAGCGCTCGTCGTAGAGGTCGCCGACCTCGCGGCCCTCGGCCTCCGCCACCCGCACGGCGAGCAGCTGCTTGGGGTAGTCCCACTCGTAGAGCGCCTGGCCGGCGTCGAGGCCCTCGTAGCACTGCAGCCGGATCAGCTCGCGCCCGAGCACCGCGGCCAGGACCTTGGCCAGCTCGGTCTTGCCCACCCCGGGCTCGCCCTCCAATGCGAGCGGCCGCCCGAGCACGAGCGCCAGGTGCACCGCGGTGAGCAGCCCCTCGTCGGCGAAGTAGCGCTCCTCCGCGAAGCGCCGGCCCAGTTCCTCGACGGAGTCGACGTCCGTCGCGGCCGCCATCAGCCCGCCAGCTCGTCGAGCCCGCGCAGGACCTTCTCGGGCGTGAACGGCATCGACTCCATGCGCACGCCGCACGCGTCGAAGATCGCGTTGGCGATCGCCGGGATCGGGGCGTTGGCCGTCATCTCGCCGATGCCCTTGGCGCCGAACGGGCCGTTGGACGCCGGCCGCTCCAGGATCACGCTCTGCATCGCCGCGTTGTCGGCGGGCCCCGGCATCAGGTACTCGCTGAAGTCGGCCGGGCCGTGGTCGCGCTCGGGGTAGTAGGGCTCGGTCGCCTCGAACAGCGCATGCGAGATGCCCATCCAGGCGCCGCCCTCGATCTGCTGCGTCGCCATCGCGGGGTTCAGCGCGCGCCCGACCTCGTAGACGTTGAACATCGCGAGCACCTCGACGACGCCCGTCTCGTCGTCGACCTCGACGTCGGCCACCGTGCAGGCGTGCGCCTGGCAGGAGTCCGGGTCCATCTCCCCCGTCTCGGGCACCGGCTCGGACTTCTCCTTGAGGAAGATCCCGCGGCCGGCGATCGTGCGGCCCTGCTTGAAGTGGGCCGCGAGCGCGAGGTCCACGATGTGGATCTTCTTCTCCTCGGAGCCCTTGAGCTTGATGAACCCCGTCCCGTCGGTCTCGAGGTCGGCCGGGTCGACCTCCAGCTCGTCGGCCGCGACCTGCAGCATCACCTCGCGCGCCTCGCGCGCGGCCATGACCACCGCGTTGCCGATGCGGTGGGTGCCGCGGCTGGCGAACGTGCCCATGCAGTGCGGGCCCGTGTCGGTGTCGGCGGTGTCCACGAGCACGTTCTCGTACGGCAGCCCGAGCGTCTCGGCCGCGCACTGCGCGGCGATCGTCTTGATCCCCTGGCCGAGGTCGACCGACGAGAGCGTGACCACGAACGTGCCCGTGGTCGTCGAGTGGATCAGCGCCTGGGACGGGTCGCCGCCCAGGTTCATGCCGGTCGGGTAGTTGACGGCGGCGTAGCCGCGCCCGCGCAGCTTGGCCATCAGCGGGCCTCGGCCGAGGACATCGCCCTGTACTCCCCGGGCAGGTCGTGCCCGACCAGCTCCGCCGCCCGCTGGATGACCTCGATCAGGGCCGTGCCCTCCGCCCGCTTGCGGTGCGCCTTCATGTCCCCGTCACGGTAGGCGTTCTTGAGCCGGAGCTGGAGCGGGTCGAGCTCCAGCGCACGGGCGATCCGGTCCATCTGGCTCTCCAGCGCGTAGTCGGCGATCGTCACGCCGAACCCGCGCATGGCGCTCGACGGCGTGCGGTTCGTGTACACGCAGTGGGCGTCGACCCACACGTTGGGGATGTTGTACGGCCCGGGCATGTGCGCCGAGGCCTTCGTCGTCCCGTACGGGCTGTGGCGCGAGTAGGCGCCCGCGTCGACGTAGAGGGTGACCTTGCGGGCGGTGATCGTGCCGTCGGCCATCACGCCGTCCTTGATGTAGATCCGCTCGGCCGCCCGCGGCGAGGAGACCTGCATCTCCTCGTGGCGGCCGTAGACGAACTTGACCGGCTTGTTCGTGGCCATCGCGGCGAGGCAGGCGATCGGCTCGACCATCACGTCGACCTTGCCGCCGAAGCCGCCGCCCACCGTCCCGCCGACGACGCGCAGCTTGCCGAACGGCACGTCGAGGATCAGCGCCGCGTTGTCGAGCGTGAAGAAGCAGGCCTGCGTGTCGGAGTGGATCTTCAGCCGCCCGTCGGGCTGCGGGATCACGATGCAGCCGGTCGTCTCCGTCGGCGCGTGCTCGATCGGCGCGGACTGGTAGCGCCACTCGAAGACGTGGTCGGCGGCGGCGAAGGCCGCGTCGACGTCGCCGAAGCGGATGCGGCGGCAGTGGTGGCCCTCGTAGACGAAGTGGTTCTTGCCGTGCGGCTTGATCGCGGGCGTGCCCTCGGCGAGCGCCTCCTCCACGTCGAGGACCACGGGCAGGTCCTCGTAGGTGACGCGCACCGCGGCCGCGCCGGCCAGCGCCGCGGCCTCGCTCGTGGCGACGACCGCGACGATCGGCTCGCCCAGGTAGAGCACGCGGTCCTCGGGCAGCACGGGCTCGTCGTTGGGCTCGACCCCGATCAGGCGCAGGATCGTGTACCAGTTGTTCGGCACGTCCGCGTGGGTGAGGATGCGCACCACGCCGGCGACCGCGAGCGCCGCCGACAGGTCGACGTCCTTCAGCAGCGCGTGGTGGCGCTCGGACCGGGCCATCTTGAGGTGCAGCAGCCCGGGCGGGTGCACGTCCTCGAAGAACTCCGTGCCGCCCGTCACGTGCCCGCGCGCGTCGGAGCGCTGGACCGGCGTGCCGATGACGTCGAACCCGTCCTCGCGCTCGCCGGAGAAGAACGACTTGTCGAGCTGCTCGCTCTGGATCGCCATCGCTCAGCCCACCACCGCGGCGCGGCGCCCGGCGGCGTCGAGCACGGCGTTGATGATCGACTCGTAGCCCGTGCAGCGGCAGACGTTGCCGGAGATCGCCCGGATCACGTCCTCGCGGCTCGGGTCGGGGTTCGTGGCGAGCAGGCCCTCGGCGGCCATGATCATGCCCGACGTGCAGAAGCCGCACTGCGTGGCGAAGCCCTCGAGGAACGCGGCCTGCACCTCGTCGAGCTCGCCGTCCGGCCGGGCGACGCCCTCCAGCGTGGTGACGGTCGCGCCCTGGACGGTCTCCACCGGGACGAGGCAGGCCATGACCGGCTCGCCGTCGAGCAGCACGGTGCACGTGCCGCAGGTGCCCTGGGCGCAGCCGCGCTTGGCGGCGGTCAGGCCGAGCGTCTCGCGTACGGCGGTGAGGAGCGTGGCGCCCGGCGCGGCGAGGAGCTCGCGCGGCTCGTCGTTGACCACGAGCTCGATCACGGTCGATGGCATCAGTCTCCGATCAGGGCGCGGCGGACGTGGACGGGCAGGACGCGCGCCCGGTACCAGGCGCTGGCGTAGGCGTCGCTGAACGGGGCCGCGTCCTCGCGCGCCGCCGCTGCGGCGGCCGCGACGTGCTCGCGGTCGAACGGCCGGCCCGTCAGGACCGCCTCGGCGGCGGTGGCGCGCACCGGCACCGGCCCGGCGCCGCCGAGCGCGATCCGGGCGGAGGCGACGGTCCCGCCCTCGACGGCGACCACCGCGGCGACGGTGACGATCGACGCCGAGTTCAGCCGGCGGCGCATCGCCTTCGTGTAGAAGAACGTGCCGTCGTCCGGGACGGCGAACGAGACGGCGGTCACGACGCGGCCGCCCGCGTCCCCGAGCACGTCGGCCACGCGCGCCGTCGCCGTGCCGTCCGGGCCGGCGAGCGCCACCTCTGCGTCCAGCGCGAGCAGTGCGACCGCGAGGTCGCCGTAGGGCTGGGCGACGAACAGGTTGCCGCCGACGGTGGCGAGGTTGCGGATCGTCGGCGAGGCGATCGACTCGACGACGGGCCGCAGGAACGCGAGCCGCTCGTCCGCGCCGAGCCGCGCCAGCGTCGTGGCGGCGCCGATCGTGGCGGTGCCCGCCCCGGCCTCGATCCCGGCCAGCCCGGCCCGGCGCAGGCTCACGAGCCGCGTCACGGCGTGGGCCGTCGTGTTGATCTCGGGCATCACCTTGGTCCCGCCCGCGAGCACCACGGCGCCGTCGCCCAGGGCGCCGACGACGTCCTGGACCGACTCCGGGACCGCGACCGCGACCGGCATCAGACCTCCTCCACCGGGTTGCGGAGCGTGCCGATGCCGTCGATCTCGCATTCGACGACGTCCCCCTGCCCCAGCGAGCGCTTCGGGTCCATGAACTCGCCGCAGCCCCACGGCGTCCCGGTGAGCAGCAGGTCGCCGGGCTCGAGCGTGAACGCGCGCGAGCAGAAGCTGATCAGCTCCGCCACGCCGAACACCATCAGGTCGGTGGTGGCGTCCTGCATGACCTCGCCGTTCACCCGGCAGACGAGGTGGAGCGCCTGCGGGTCGGCGATCTCGTCCGCCGTCACGATGACGGGCCCGACCGGGCAGAACGTGTCGAGGCTCTTGCCGCGGACCCACTGGCCGTCGCCGAACTGCAGGTCGCGTGCCGAGACGTCGTTGGCGACCGTGTAGCCGAACACGTGGGAGAGCGCGTCCTCGACGGCGACGTCGCGGGCCGGGCGGCCGATGACGACGCCCAGCTCGACCTCCCAGTCCACCCGCTCGGTGAGCGCGGTGGGGATGCGGATCGGCGCGTCCCCGCCGATCACGCTCGACGGGAACTTGGCGAACACGATCGGCACCTCCGGCCGCTCGAGCCCGCTCTCGCGGATGTGGTCGAGGTAGTTCAACCCGATGGCGACGACCTTGCGCGGGACCACGGGCGCCAGTCGCTCCGCCGCCTCGACCGCCGCGCCGCCGTCGCCGGGCGCGCCCGCCGCCAGCACGGCCGGCAGGTCGCCGTCGAGCGGGTGCAGCGCGCCGTCGCGCTCGACGGCCGCCACCGGTGCACCTCCGTCCACCTGGATCCGTGCGATCCTCACCCGCGCTCCTCTCGCTCACCCCGGGACCAAATTGGTCCGACCACCTAGCCACGGCACGCTAGCTCACGATGCCGGAGGGCGTCAAGGCCAACTAGTTGCCTATGCAATCGGATGCTACGCTGCGCGCATGAGCGCACTGACCTTCCGCGAACGGCCCGCCGCCGGCTCGCCCGAGGGGCTGCTCGTGCTGCACCACGGGCGGGGCGCCGACGAGCACGACCTGCTCGGGCTCGGCGACGTGCTCGACCCGGAGCGGCGGCTGCACGTCGCGACCCCGCGCGCGCCGCTGCAGCTCCCGGGCTGGCCCGGCCACCACTGGTACGTGGTGCCGCGCGTCGGCTATCCCGATCCCGAGACGTTCCGCGCCGCCTACGACGCGCTCGCCGCCTTCCACGACGAGCTCTGGGAGCGCACCGGCGTCGCGCCGGGGCGGACGGTGCTCGGCGGCTTCTCGATGGGCTCCGTGATGAGCTACTCGCTCGGCCTCGGCGCCGGGCGGCCGGCGCCCGCGGGCGTCCTCGCGTTCTCCGGGTTCGTCCCGGTGGTCGAGGGCTGGGCGCCCGACCTCGCCGGCCGCGAGCACGTGCGCGCGTTCATCGCCCACGGCCGCCAGGACCCGATCATGGAGGTGGGCTTCGCCCGCCGCGCCGCCGAGCTGCTGACCGCCGGCGGGCTCGCCGTCGAGTACCACGAGTCCGACGCCGCGCACCACATCGACCCGGCGCACGTGCCCGCCGCCGTCGACTGGCTGCGGGCGACGCTGGCCTGAGCCCGGTCACCGCGACACGCGCGTGACGACGCCGCGGCGGGCGTCGACGGTCCACAGCGACGGCCCGCCGCCGACGGCCAGGGCGGTCGGGTTCCCGCCCACGCGCACGACGTCCGTCACCCGGCGTGTCTGCCCGTCGAGCCGGGTGACCGTGCCCTCGTCGCCGTCGAGCACGATCACGCCGTCCGTCGTGACCGCGAGCGCGGTCGGCGCTCCGCCCAGCTGGACGGGCTCCTGCGGGCGGCCCGAGCGCTCGTCGATCCGGCTCAGCGTCCCGTCGCCGCGGTTCGCCACCCAGACGGAGCCGAAGCCGATCGCGACGTCCTGCGGGTCGCGCCCCACGGGCACGCGTCGGCCGATGACGAGGTTCTCGCGCGGGTCGATGCGGGCGACGGAGCCGTCGCCCGAGTTGACGACCCAGACGTCGCGCATGCCGACGGCGATCGCCGTGGGGAAGCGGCCGGTCCGGATCGGCGGGCCGATCGCCCGCCCGGCGATCGGGTCGATCCGCGTGACCGTGCCGCGCGCGCCGTTGGAGACCCACACGCCGTCGTCGGCCGCCGCCACGTCGACGGCGTCGCCGCCGACGCCGATCGTCCGCCGCGCGGCCTGCCCGCCGAACAGCGGGTCGACGGCGGTCAGGTCGTCGCCGGCGGCCCCGGCGAGCCACACGGAGAACCCGTCCGAGCTGAGGCGCAGGGCGCCGGCGCTCGACGCGTAGGTCGCTGCGACCGCGGGCGCGTCGCGGTCGTCGATCGCGGTCAGCTCCCCGGTGGCGGCGCTCGGGACCCACGCCCGCCCCTGCGCGATCGCGATGTCGGTGGGGGCGCCGCCGATCCGCACCTCGGCCACGCGCGCCGCCGGGGCGGCTGCGGTGTCGCCGCCGCGCGTGGCGAGCACGACCGTGGCGGGCGCGACGAGCAGGACCGTCAGGAACGCGAGCAGCGGCACCCGGCGGCCCATCAGTCCAGCGCCTCCGTGCCGGGCACCCGCGAAGCGGGCACGGCCGCGTTGAGCGTCGCGTCGTCGGGCCGGAAGCCCGGGTAGGCGGCCGCCGCGTACGCGTGCAGCGCCGGTGCGCAGCGGTAGTGCCGGTTCCAGCCGACGTAGACCGTGGTCCCGCCGGCGCGCAGCTCCCGCAGGCGGCTCTCCACCAGCGCCCACGGCAGCGCCGCGCGGCGCGTGACGGCGCCGTCCGCGACGACGACGGCGAGGCCGGCGAGCCCGCCGTCCGCGGCCATCAGCGGGCTGCCGCTCGCCGCGAGCGGGAGCGGGCCGTCGAGCGCGAGCCCGCCGGCCGGCTGCAGGCCCGGCGCGAGGGGCGCGGCCGGGCCGGAGCCGACCACGACGCGCTGGGTGGTCAGCGGCGCCCCGGCGTCGGCGCCGCGGAACGCGGACTGGACGGGCTCACCCGCGATCGCCGTCGCGCCCGTCGCCGGCACCGCGACGAGGCCCGGCACCCGCGGCTGCGTCTCCACGACGGCCAGGTCGTCGCACGGGTCGCGCGCGAGGATCCGGCCGTGCAGCACGCCGAGCCCGGTCTCCACCTTGAGCGAGTGCGCGCCCCAGAGGCTGTGCGCCGTCGTGAGGATCAGCCCGCGCCGTGCGTCGACCACGACGCCGGCGCTGCGCGCGGCCGCGCCCCCGATGCGCGCGTCGAGCGTCACGACGCCGAGGTCGGCGCGCGCCGCCCGGTCCCCGTCGGCGCGCGACCGCCGCCGCCGGCGGCCGCTGCGGAGCCGGCTCGTCACCCGTCCCGCCGCAGCCCGCGACGAGCCCTGCTGCTGTCGCAGCGGCGATCGCCGCGCCCCGGATTGTCGGCCTGCTGGTGGCCCGCATGGGCGGCCCGCTCCCTTTCCTTCCGACTCGGGCGATCGTAAGCCGGGTCCTCCGGGCCCCTGACTGGCCGGACGCTCAGACCGGATTCCGGGCTCATGAGGCCAGGGGGTAGCGTCGCCGCAGGATGAGGAGTCCCGCGCCCGTGAAGAGCATCCTGCGCGGCCCGGTCGCGCCCATCGCGATCTGCCTGGTCCTCGGCGCGCTGGGCGGCGTGGCCACGGCGCTGGTGACCCGTCCGGAGCCCGCGCGGTCCGCCTCGTTCAGCCCCCCGCGCACGGCGCCGCCGGCGTACCGGCTGCGCGACGAGACGGGGGTGGTCCGCACGCCGACCAGCGCCCGCGGGAAGGTTCTCATGCTGACGTTCATCTTCACGCGTTGCCGCTCGGCGTGCCCGCGCATCGCCGTCGAGCTGCGGGACGCGATGCGCGCGGCCGGCGACGGCGTGGAGCTGCACGCCGTCACCGTCGACCCGGAGCACGACACGCCCGAGGCGGCGCAGGCGTGGCTCCGGCGCATCGGCCTGCCGGAGGGGTCGAGCCACGTGCTCGTCGGCGACCGCGCGACGCTCGCGCCGGTGTGGGACCGCTACGGGATCGTCCCGATCGCGCAGGAGGGCGAGCCGCGCGAGGTCGACGGCGCGTACGGGACCGGCGACGCGCCGGTCCCGGCCGACGCCGCGAACCCGGCCGAGGCGGCGCTCGAGCCGTACCCGGGCGCGGCCGACGGCTTCTACCGCGGGCGGCTGCGCCACGGCGGGTTCCTCGACTACGAGCACAGCGCCTACGTGCTGCTGATCGACGAGCGCGGGCGCCAGCGGGTGGGCTTCCCGTTCGAGCAGGCCACCACCGCGACGCTCCTGCAGGACATCCGGCTGCTGCAGTCCGGGCCCACCCCCTGAGGGGCGGTCAGGCGGCGCGGGGCGCCGGGCGGCGCCGGGCGAGGCGGCGCCGGGGCGCCGGCCCGTGGGTCATGGCGCCGTCGGTGACGCGGCGCGTGACGTCCTGTGCGATGAGGAGGATGAGGGGATCCATGGACTGCATGGTGCGGCAGGCCCGGCATCATCTCAAATTACCTCTTTGGTAACTTCATAAGCAGAAGCTATGACCTCGCCGTCCGTCATCGACCCGCGCCGCCTGCTCACGTTCCGCGAGGTCGCCCACCGCGGCTCGTTCTCGCGCGCCGCCGAGGCGCTCGCGCTGACCCAGCCCGCGGTGTCGCAGCAGGTCGCGGCGCTCGAGCGGCAGCTGGGCGTCCGCCTGCTCGACCGCGGCCCCGGCGGACCGCAGCCGACGGAGGTCGGTGCGCTCGTGCTCGCCCATGCCGACGCCGTCGCGGAGCGGCTCGCCCAGGCCGGCGAGCAGGTCGCCGAGCGCGTCTCGGCCGAGCGCGCGACGCTGCGGGCCGGCGCGTTCCCCAGCGCGCTCGGCTCGATCGTGCCGACGGCGGTCGCGCGGCTGCGCGAGGACGCGCCGGACCTCCAGATCGAGGTCGTCGAGGGCTCGGCGGCCGACAACGGCGCCGCCGTCGCGGACGGCACGCTGCACGTCGCGGTCTGCTTCCAGGACGCGGCCGTCGAGCGCCACGAGCCGAGCGGCACCGAGCGCCACGACCTCGGCGAGGAGCCGATGCTGGCGATGCTCAGCGCGTCGCATCCGCTCGCGGGCGAGGAGCGCGTCGCGCTGCGCGCGCTGGCGGACGAGACGTGGACCGCGCCGTCGCGCGACCACCTCGTGCGCCGCGCCTGCGTCGATGCGGGGTTCGAGCCGCGGATCGCCTTCGTCTGCCGCGACCCGCTCGCCATCGGCGGGCTCGTCGCCCGCGGGCTCGCCGTGACGCTCATCCCCCAGCTCCTCGCGGGGCGGCTGCCGGGCGTGGCCATGCTGCCGCTGCGCGACGCGGTGCCGCGCCGGCACCTCTACGCCCTCACGCCGGCGGCGGGCACGCGTCCCGCGGCGCTCGCCTTCGTGGACGCGCTCGCGGCGGCGCTGCCGGTGGGGTAGCCGGGCGGCGTCGACCGCCGTGGCGACGGCGCCGGCCGTCCGGCTCGTCGGCGCGCGGACACCGGGCATCGAGGGGAGGGGGTCAGGGGAGCGGCGCTCCTTCGGGGCACCCAACGTCGTACAGGCTCGCGGTTCGCGGCGCCGTACGACGTTGGAGTCCTATAGCCCCCTCAACGTCGTGATCGGGCCCCTCGCCGTCGAACCTTACGACGTTGAGCGTGCACGCCCCGGACCCGCCCCCTCGATGCCCGCCGTTGACGTGCGCCGGGGCCGCCGCTCGCCTCCCGAGGGCCGCGAGGGCGGCCGCAGCGAACGTCACCACCGGCATCGAGGTGGCGGCCGGTCGGCGCGGGAGCCCCCAACGTCACACGCCGCCGGGATCGCCGAGCCGATGTGACGTTGGGGGTGCTATAGGCCCCCAACGTCACACGGCGCCCGGATCGTCGAGCCGATGTGACGTTGGGGGCACGCCCACCCGGACTCGCCCCCCTCGATGCCCGCCGTTGACGTGCATGGAGCGCCCGCCATCACGCCGGCGGACGCCCCACGCCGGCGACCCTCACATCGCCTCGGCGCCCGCCCCCTCTCCGACGCGCGCGTACACGTCCGGGCGCGACGACTTCAGCCACGAGCCGAGCGCGAGCCCCACGATCCCCGCGGCGAAGACGATCGCCGGCAGGATGACCGCCATCTTGTCCGTCGGGGCGTCCGTCGCGCCGGTGATCAGCACGTTGAAGTTCAGGACGCCGAGCAGCGTGACGACGGCCAGCGCGATGCCGGCGATCAGCGGCGCCGTGAAGCCCGCCCACCGCGACACACCGCCCTCCGGCGAGTGCCGGAAGTACGCGACGACCGCGAACGACGTGAGGGTCATCAGCAGCAGCACGCCGAGCGCGCCCATGTTCGTCAGCCACGTGAACAGCTTCAGCACCGGGTCGGCGTCCGCGAGCGCGAAGACCGAGACGACGCTCAGCGCCAGCACCGTCTGCACGATCGAGGAGATCCACGGCGCGCCGGTGCGCGGCTGCACGCGCCCGAACGCCGACGGCAGCACGCGCTCGCGCCCGAGCGCGAACGTGTAGCGCGCCACGGCGTTGTGGAACGAGAGCAGCGCCGCGAACAGGCTCGTGGCGAAGAGCAGCGACGCCGAGTCGCCCCAGAACGCCCCGAGCCTGTCGGCCCCGGTGATGAACAGGACGGTCGTCGGGTCGGGCACGGTGCCGTCGGGCGTGAACCCGGCGCCGACGAGCGCGGCGGGGTCGACGATCGTGTCGGGCCCGGCGGCGATCCCGACGAGCCAGCTCGAGAGCGCGTAGAACACCGCGATCAGGCCGACCGCGATGAACGTCGCCCGCGCGACGGTCCGCTTCGGGTCCTTGACCTCCTCGGAGTAGATCGCCGCCGACTCGAAGCCGACGAACGAGGCGACGCAGAACAGCAGCGTCGCGCCGACGGCCGAGCCGAACGCCTCGCCCGGGTCGAAGCCGACGCCGGTGATGCCCTGCGGGCCCGGATCGGCGAGGATCGCGAAGTCGAACAGCGCGACGATGATCACCTCGAGGATCAGCAGCACGGCCAGCACGCGGGCGTTGAGGTCGATCTGGAGCACGCCGAGGACGCCGATCACGGCGCCGCCGACGAGGCACCACGCCCACCAGTCCATGTCGATCCCGACCTTGTCGGCCATGAACGCGCCCATGGCGACGCCGAACAGCCCGTAGATGCCGATCTGCATCGCGTTGTAGGCGACGACCGCGACGAACGCCGCACCGACCGCCCAGACCTTGCCGAGGCCGCGCGCGACGTACGCGTAGAACGCGCCGGCGTTCGTGACGTGGCGGCTCATCGCCGCGTAGCCCACGGCGAACAGCGCGAGCATGATCCCGAGCGGGATGAACATGAACGGCACGCCGCGATTGCCCGTGACGAGATACGTCGCCGCCTGCCCGCCCGCCACCGCGGTGAGCGGCGCCGACGCGGCGACGATGAAGAACACGAGATCCGGCACGCCGAGCGCGCGGCGATGCAGCTTGCCCGACTCGCCGTCCCTGGCCTGCGCCGGCGACTGATCGATGACCGACACGACTCCTCCTCTTCCGTTCCCCTTGCGGCCTCAGGCGAGGCCGCACCAGTCCCGCATGAACAGGCCCAGCACCTGGGCCGTCTCCGTCACCGAGCGCAGCGAGACGCGCTCGTCGATGCCGTGGATCCGCTCCCCGCGCGGTCCGAAGCAGACGGCCGGGATGCCCGCGCGCACGTAATGGCGGGCGTCCGTGGTCGCCGTGGTGGCCTGCAGCGACGGCCGCGCCCCGTGCAGCCGCGCGTAGCTGTCGCCGAGCACGGTGACGACCGGCTCGGCCTCGTCGACGACGGCGCCCTCGCACGCGAAGCCGTCGTAGCGGACCCGGGCGCCGGGGACGGCTTCCGTCACCGCCGCCTCGACCAGCTCGCGCAGGCCGGCCGGATCCTCGCCCGGATACAGCCCGAGCCGGCACGACAGCGTGCAGCTCGCCGCGACCGTCGACGGCCAGTCGCCGCCGGCGATCACGCCCGGGTTGAAGTTGATCGGGTGCGCGAACGCGTCGAACGGCGGCGGCGGATCGGCGTTGAGCCGCTCCTCCAGCCGGCGCAGCGAGGCCAGCACGGCCTGCGCGGCGTCGATCGCGTTGAACCCGAGCCGATCCGCGCGCGCGGCGTGGGCCGGGATGCCCTCGATATCGACGTGGAACCAGAGCACGCCGACCTGGGCCACGGTGAGGTGGTCCGGGTGGGGCTCGGTGAGCACGCAGGCGTCGGCGCGCTCGCCGTCGAGCAGCAGCTGGAGCGCGCCGTGGCCGGTGCACTCCTCCTCGACGACCGAGTGCAGCGCCACGCGGGCGGCCGGCGCCGCGCCGGCGCGCGCGAGCCCGCGCACCGCCCCGGTCATCGCCGCCAGCCCGGCCTTCATGTCGCCGGCGCCGCGGCCGTAGAGCCAGTCGCCGTCGCGGCGCGGCGTGAACGGCGGCGACGTCCACAGCCGCTCCGCCGCCGGCGGGACGACGTCGACGTGCCCGCACAGGATCAGCGAGCGCCCACCACCGGCCGCGCCCCACTCCCCCACGACGCTGCGCTTGCCCGCCACGTCCCAGGAGAACGGCGACGCGCCCGCCGCGGCCCGCAGCGCGTCGGCGTCGAGCGGGACGCTGCGCGTCTCCAGCCCGCAGTCGCGGAACGCCGCCTCCATCAGCGCCTGGCCCGGCTCCTCCTCCCCCAGCACCGTCGGCGCCGCGACGAGCCGCGCGAGCAGGTCCTCCATCCAGGCGGACTGCGCCGCCACGGCGCCGAGGACCTCGTCGTCGGTCATCCGACGGTGCCCTCCAGGACCTGCAGCGTCTTGAGGTCGGAGTAGAAGTCGAGCGCGTAGTCGCCGCCCTCCCGGCCGATCCCCGAGATGCCCATGCCGCCGAACGGGGCCGTGAGGTCGCGGACCAGGAACGTGTTGACCCACACGGTCCCGCCGCGCACGGCGCGGCCGATCCGGTCCGCGCGGCCGAGCGAGCCCGTGTAGATCAGCGCGGAGAGCCCGTAGGCGGTGGAGTTGGCCAGCGCGACGGCCTCCTCCTCGCCGGCGAACGTCTGCAGCGTCAGCACGGGGCCGAACACCTCGCGCTGGACGATCTCGGCGTCGTTCGACAGCGGGGCGATCAGCGTCGGCTCGTAGAACAGGCCGTCGAGCCGGCGACCGCCGCGCAGGATCTCCTGCCCGCTCGCCCGGGCGCGCTCGACGAACCCCTCGACGCTTGCGAGGTGGTCGGGGTGGATCATCGGGGAGACCGTCGTCGCGTCGTCGCGCGGGTCGCCGAGCACGTGCTCGTCGACCGCCGCGTCGAAGCGCTCGAGGAACGCGTCGCGCACGGACGCCTCGACCAGCAGGCGCGTGCCCGAGAGGCAGACCTGGCCCGCGTCGTCGTACTGCCCGGCCGCCTTGCGCGCGGCGGCGTCGAGGTCGGCGTCGGCGAACACCAGGAACGGGTTCTTGCCGCCCAGCTCGGCGGTGAAGGGCACGAGGTTGGCCGCCGCCGCCGCGCCGATCAGCCGGCCCGTCTCGGGGGAGCCGGTGAACGACACGCGGCGCAGCAGCGGGTGCGCCACGAGCGCGGCGCCCGCCTCCTCCCCGATCCCCTGGATCACGTTGAACACGCCCGGGGGGAACCCCGCCTCGTGCGCCAGCTCGGCGAGCAGCGAGCACGAGAGCGGCGACCACTCGGCGGGCTTGAGCACGACGGTGCAGCCCGCCGCGAGCGCCGGCGCGGTCTTCCAGGTCGAGAGCATGAACGGCGCGTTCCACGGCGTGATCACCGCGGCCGGGCCGGCGGGCATGCGCTGCACCCGGTTCCACGTGCCGTTGGACCGCCAGTCGCGCTCCTCGTAGGCGACCGCGAGGTCGGCGTACGCGCGGTAGTTGCGCGCCCCGCGGGCGATCACCCGGGCGCGCAGCGAGCGCAGCAGCATCGCCATGTCGGCGTTCTCGACCGCCGCGAGGCGCTCGACGTTCGCGTCGATCAGGTCGGCGAGGCGGTGCAGGTACGGCGCGCGGCCCGTGGGCCCGAGCGCCGCCCAGGCCGGGAAGGCGCCGTGCGCCGCGCGCACCGCGAGGTCGACCTCGGCCGGGCCGGCGCGGGCGACGTCGGCGAGCGGGCTCCAGTCGATCGGCGAGCGGTCCTCGAAGCGCGCCTCCGAGCCGATCCGCTCGCCCCCGATGTAGTGGTCGGGCGAGACCTCGATGCCGGCGACCGCCGTCATGCGATCTCCTTGACCGTGACGAGGTCGTCGACCGTGTAGCCGAACGTGAAGCGGTAGCCGCGGTCGATCCTCAGCGGCGCGAGCACGTCGTGCTCCTCGAACGGCGCGCCGTGCAGGGTGAGGGTCGCCGGCCCGGCCATGACCTTCGACCCCTGCCGGTCGCGGCTCACGGCGCGCACGAGCTCGTGCACCTGGGGGTCGTCGTGGCGCCCCGCGGCGAGCCGCGGGAAGTGGCGCACGTTGACGATCGGCGGCGCGTTGTGGCGCGGCCCGTCGGCGGTCTCCTCCTCCAGCGTGACCGTCATCTCGGCGATCGCGCGGCCGCGCGCCGAGCACGTGCCGCCGTGGCGGCCGCCGGGCCGCAGGCCCGGGTCCGCGGCGACGTCGAGCCCGAACGTCCGCGTCATCCAGATCGAGCCGAGCTTCTTCGGGAAGCCCTGGATCCACCCGCGCGCGAGCGCGAAGTCCTGGTCGACCCAGATGAACGGGCAGGTCGTGACCTCCTCGCCGTCGAGCAGCGCGTTCACGACGATGAAGAACTCCTTGTAGTGCGAGCGGATCGGGTCGACGAGCTCGTCGCCCGACGCGCTGCACGACTGCCAGTCGGCGAACACCGCGGCGCAGCGGCCGGTGTCCGGGTGCGGGTCCAGGCCCGGCGGGAGCAGCGCCCGCACGGCTTCGGGATCGGCCCAGTAGTCGACGACGAGGAAGTCGCCGACGTAGTGCCACGGCGGCGGCGGGACGAGGCTCGCCCGGCCGGTCGCCGTGCGCGGGATCGTGTAGCCCTGCAGCGTCACGGCGCGTGCACCTTCCTGTTTCGGCTGGAAGCCTCACCACCGCTTCGCTCGGGGAGCGGCTGCCCGAGCATCTCCAGGCTCTCGCGCTCGGACTCCACGGCCGCGCGGTCGAAGCGGAAGTAGGAGCGGGGCGGCAGCGGGCCCCAGGTGTTGGACGAGAAGCGGTCGTCGGGCCAGCGGCGCGGCTCGTGCTCGGGCCCGAGCTGCTCCATGTCGCAGTACAGCTCGACGAAGCACTCCTCCTCGACGATCCGCACGTAGGAGGCGATGTTGCCGCCCACGCCGTGGCGGGTCGGGCCCCACCCGAGCCAGCGGCCGTGCCGGCCGAGGTGGTCGAGCGCGACGCGCATCTGGCCGAAGTCGACGACGTCGAAGGCCAGGTGGTGCAGGTGGGGATGGCCCTTGTCGATCAGCGCCATCACGTGGTGGTCGGCGTTGACGTGCAGCCAGATCCCGCCGTCCCCCAGCCAGTCCGTCACGCCCATGCCGAGCACGCGCGTGTAGAAGTCGACCTGGGACTCCATCGCGCCCGTGAGGAAGTTCACGTGCCCGAGCTTGCGCGGGTGGCCGACCGGCGCGCCGCCGGCGGGGCGCGCGTGCGGCGTCAGGCGGGACGCCGGCTCGCGATGGGGCAGCACGAGCACGCCGTTGCCGTCGGGGTCGTGCACGAGCAGCCCGCCGTCGCGCTCCTCCCATGCCACGGCGCACGCCTCGAAATGGGCGCGGGCGTCGTCGAGCCCGCACGAGCGGCGCAGCTCGTAGGCCACGTGCTCGGCGCCGCGCTCGTCCGACGCGACCAGCTCGAGCGCGTACGGCTCGTCGTCGCAGGCGAGCCGGCCGGGCGCGCGCTCGACCAGCCCGAACTGCGCCGCCCAGCGCGCCGAGGCCTCCGCCACGTCGGCCGTGCGCAGCCGCACGTGGTCGATGCGCCCCAGCGCGATCACGGCGCCACCCGCACCGGCAGCCGCTTGATGCCGTTGAAGAAGTTCGAGCGCAGCCGCTCCGGCTCGCCGGCGAGCTCGATCGTCCCGACCCGCTTGAGCAGCTCCTCGAACGCGATGCGGATCTCCATGCGCGCGAGGTGCGCACCCATGCAGTGGTGGATCCCGCCCGGCCCGAAGGCCATGTGCTTGTTCGGGGTGCGGCCGACGTCGAACGTGTCCGGCTCGGGGAACACGTCCTCGTCGCGGTTGCCCGACACGAACCAGGTGGTGACCTTCGCGCCGGCGGGGATCGTCGTGCCGGCCAGCTCCGTCTCGCAGGTCGTCGTGCGGCGGAAGTGGTGCACGGGCGTCGCCCAGCGCAGCATCTCCTCGGCGGCGGGCTTGAACAGCTCGGGGTCGTCGCGCAGCCGCTGCATCTGGTCCGGGTGCTCGAGCAGGCCGAGGAGGCCGTGGGTGATCGTGTGGCGCGTCGTCTCGTTGCCCGCGGTGGCGAGCAGCACGAAGTAGACGTCGAACTCGCGCTGGCTGAGCGGCTCGAACGCGAGCTGCGTGACGATGTCGTTGCCGGGGCTGGCGCGCCGCGCGGCCGCCATCTTGCGCCCGAACTCGAACATCTCGATCGCCGCCGGGCTGGAGAACGGCAGCAGCCGGTGCGACGGGTCCGGCGGCACGTAGTACTCGGGATCCTGGTTGCCGAGCAGCCGGTCGCCGAGCTCGATGATGTACCGGCGGTCCTCCTGCGGCACGCCGAGGATCTCGGCGAACACCTGCATGGGGATCTCCGACGAGATCTCCGCGACGAAGTCGAACTCGCCCTCGGGCAGCGCGGCGTCGAGCACGCGGTCGGTGACGGTGCGGACGGCGTCCTCCCAGATCTGCACCGCCCGCGGGGTGAAGCGGCGGGCGATCAGGCCGCGCAGCTCGTCGTGGCGCGGCGGGTCCATGTCGATCATCGACTTGCGCGCCTCGAGCTGCTCGTCGTCGAGGTCCTCGAGCGACGTGCCGCCGATCTCCGAGGAGAACACGCCGACGTTGCGGTGCACCTCGCGGATGTCCCCGTACCGCGTGACCGCGTAGAAGCCCGGCCCGTCCGGCTCGGGGTTGAAGAAGACGGGCGCCTCGCGGCGCAGCGTCCGGAACCACTCGTGCGGGACGCCGTCGACGAACGCGTCGTGGCTGGAGAGGTCGATCGTCTCGAGGGTCGTCATCCGCGCTCCTAGAGGTGGTGGAGGTACTCGTCGCGCTCCCAGTCCGAGGTCCACGCCCGGTGGCGCTCGAGCTCGAACCGCTTCATGGCCACGAACGGGTCGACGATCGCCGGCCCCATCGCGTCGCGCAGGTAGGTGTCGGCCTCGAGCGCGTCCAGCGCGGCGTCCAGGCTGAGCGGGATCGCCCCGCCGCCCTCCTCGCCCTGCGTGTAGGCGTCGCCCACGACCGGGTCGGACAGCGGCAGCTCCTCGCGGAGGCCCTGCAGCCCGGCGAAGAGCGTCGCGGCGATCGCCAGGTACGGGTTCGCGCTGCCGTCGCCGATGCGGATCTCCATCCGCGTGGCGCGGCCGCGCTCGGCGGGGATGCGCACGAACGCCGTGCGGTTGTCCCAGCCCCAGTTGATCGAGATCGGCGCCAGCGAGTCGGGCACGATCCGCCGGTAGGCGTTGATCGTGGGGTTCAGGAACGCCATCAGAGCCGGGGCGTGCGCGAGCACGCCGGCCGTGAAGCGGCGCAGCTCGTCCGAGACCCCGTCCGGGTCGTCGCGGTCGGCGAACGCGTTGTCGTCGTCGCGGTCGGCGCTGATGTGGAGGTGGAAGCCCGAGCCGCCCTGGTCGTTGAACGGCTTGCCCATGAACGTGGCCACGAGGCCGGACAGGGACGCGACGTCCTTGACCGCGGACTTCAGCCGGAACGCGCGGTCGGCCGCGGTCAGGGCCGGCGCGTGGCGCAGGTTGATCTCGTACTGCGAGTTCATGAACTCGTGGTTGGCCGCGAACGTGCCCATGCCCATGCCGGCGAGCGCCTCGGTGATCTGGCGCACGACGCCGCGCGGATCGGCCTGCGGGCCGACCGTGTAGACCATGCTCAGGTGGTCGACGTAGCGGCGCAGGGAGCCCTGCCCGTCGGGACTCTGCTCGCAGAGGAAGAACTCCAGCTCGGGCCCGACGATCGGGGCGAGCCCGAGCTCCTCGAGGCCGGCGACCGCGCGGCGGACCGCGCCGCGGGGGTCGGCGGGCACGCGCGACGCCGGGCTGACGGGGTGCACGTCGGCGATGCAGCACGCGACCCCGGGCTCCCAGGGCAGGAGCGTGAGCGTCGCCAGGTCCGGCTTGGCGACGAGGTCGGGGTAGCCGATCTCGCCGCCGAGGACCGGGGTGTGGCGCAGGTCGGTCGCCATGACGGCGGCGCAGAAGGCGAGCCCGTGCTCGGCGACGCGGTCGAACTCGACCAGCGGCACGTCCTTGCCGCGCGGCACGCCGTGCAGGTCGGGGTAGATCACCCGGACCGTGCTCACGGACGCGTCCGACAGCTCCGGCGGATGCCCCGCGAGCTGGTGCTGAGCCATCATCCCTCCCTCACGGCGGCCGCGGGGGCGACCGGGTCGAATGCGGTGGCCAGGAAGCCGTCGAAGAGCGCGAACGCCGCCGTGCGCGCGGCGGCACGGCGGTCCGGCGTCGCGGCGATCAGGTGCGCGCCGTCGCCGTGGCCGAGCGCGGCCAGGCGCTCCGCGTCGGCGTGCGCCCAGCCCAGCACGATCTCGGGCGTGCTCTCCGGGTGGAACTGCACGCCGAGGTGGCGCCCGTGCCGGAACGCCTGGATCGCTGCGGGGGTGCGGGCGAGCTCGACGGCGCCGTCGGGCAGCGCGAACCGGTCGAAGTGCCAGGACAGCCAGGGGCCGGGCGGGACGACCTCCGGCTCGTCGGACTCGATCTCGACCCAGCCCAGCTCCGGCACGGGCGCGCGCACGACGGCCGCGCCGAGCGCGGCTGCCAGCGCCTGGCCGCCGAAGCAGAGGCCGAGGACGGGCACGTCGGCGCCGACGGCGGCGCGCAGGAGCGCGAGCTCGCCGGCGACCGCGGGGTCGTCCGTGTCGCGCGGGTTGCGGTTCGAGCCGAGCGAGGCGACGAGGTCGTAGTCCGCCGGGTCCGGCCACGGGGCGCCCTCGTACGTGCGATGGACGTCGAAGGCGATCCCGCGCGCGCCGAGCCACTCGGCGAGCAGCCCGGGCGGGCCCCAGTCGCCGTGCATGAGGATCAGGGCCCTCATGACCTGCCTCGCGCACCAGCCGCAGGCGCGATGGGTAGCGCGCCGCGCGCGCTCGTCACCGCTTCGCTCGCCGGGGCGCCGAGCGCCTTCGGGTCGGCCGCCACGGCGGCCGCGACGTCGTCGATCGGCGGCATCGCCGCCAGCTGCCGGCGGTAGAAGGTGAGCCGGCGCGCGGCGTTGAAGCCGACGACGGCGACGAGCCGGCCGTCGCGCTCGCCGCCGAGCACGAGCTTGTCGCCGTCCGGCGTCGCCTCCAGGAGGCGCATCCGATGCGCCCGCCCGGCCAGGCCGACGGCCTGCAGCTTGGTGTCGTACTGGTCCGACCAGAAGTAGGGCACGGCCGCGTACGGGACGCGGTCGGCGGGCGCGGCGAGCAGGTTGCGCGCGGCGGCGGCGCCCTGCTCGGCGGCGTTCGTCCAGTGCTCGATGCGGATCACGTCGCCGCCGGCCATCGGATGCGGCCACGCGGCGGCGTCGCCGGCGCAGAACACGTCCTCGGCGCCGCGCACGGCGAGCGTCGCGTCGCAGAGGACGCCCGGCTGGAGCTGCAGCCCCGAGCCGGCCAGCCACTCCGTGTTCGGTGCCGCGCCGAGCGCGACGACGGCGGCGTCGGCCTCCACGCGCGTCCCGTCGGCCAGCCGCACGGCCCGGAGGGAGCCGTCGCCGTCGAACCCGTCGACGCCCACGCCCAGCCGCAGCGTCACGCCGTGCGACCGGTGCAGCTCGGCGACCCGCGCGCCGACGTCCGGCCCGAGCGGCGTCATCGGCTGCCGTGCGACGTCGATCAGCGTCACGTCGAGGCCCTGCTTGCGCGCCGTCGCCGCGACCTCGCAGCCGACGAACCCGGCGCCGACCACCGCGAGCCGCGGCCGGCCGGCGAGGGCCGTCCGGAGCGCGAGCGCGTCGTCGAGGTCGCGCAGCACGAACACGCCGTCCGGCACCGTCCCCGGCCACGTCCGCGCGCGGGAGCCGGTGGCGATCAGCAGCTTCGCGTACGGCAGCCGCTCCGCGCCGATCAGCAGCTCGCGGCGCTCGCAGTCCAGCCCGGTCGCCGTCGTCCCCAGCCGCCACTCGACGTCGAGGTCCTCGCACGGGAGCGCCGCGTGCTCGGCCTCCTGCGCGCCGCCGAGCAGCTCCTTGGAGAGCGGCGGGCGCGTGTAGGGCAGGTGGCGCTCGGCGCCGACGACGACGAGCGGGCCGACGTACTCCGCCTTGCGGAGCGCCTGGGCGGCGCGCAGCCCCGCGAGCGAGGCGCCGACGATGACGACGGGCCGCTCCACGCGCGTCAGCCCTCGACGCGGATGGCGAGCATCGGGCAGGCGTCGGCCGCCTCCTGCGCGAGCTCGCGCTGGGAGGGGTCGATGTCCTCCTTCCACACGAGGACGTCGTCGTCGCCGAGCTCGAAGATGTCGGGCGCCACGTACGCGCACTCGCCGTGGCTCTGGCACAGGTTCATGTCCACGTGGACCTTGGTCATCGCGTGCTCCTCTCGACCATGCGCTCGGCCTCCTCCTCGGAGATGGCCAGCGCGACGTGCAGGGTGTTCGCCGAGGTCTCGGGCTGCTCGCCCGGGCCCGACAGGTCGACGTCCCACTCCTCGACCGTGTTCGTGAGCCGCCCGATGCCGTCGATCTCGACCTCGA
Organism: uncultured Solirubrobacteraceae bacterium; assembly: GCA_963827335.1. Taxonomy (GTDB): domain Bacteria; phylum Actinomycetota; class Thermoleophilia; order Solirubrobacterales; family Solirubrobacteraceae; genus DASQMT01. The sequence goes on along the minus strand of CAWHAP010000004.1, from coordinate 136,946 downwards.
CGACGTCGCCCGGCTCCATCGGGCGCGAGTTCGCCGGCGTGCCCGTGAGCACGACGTCGCCCGGCTCGAGCGTGATGAGCCGGCACAGGTCGGCCAGCTGGTAGGCGATGCCGAACAGCAGGTCGTCGGAGCCGCCCTCCTGGACCACCTCGCCGTTGAGGTACGTGCGCAGCATGAACGACGTGGGGTCGAACTCCCCCGCGGGGACCAGCTCCGGGCCCAGCGGCAGGAAGCCGTCCTGGCCCTTGACGCGCAGCATCGAGCCGCGGTCGGCGTGGCGGAAGTCGTGCAGCCCGACGTCGTTGGCGCACGTGTAGCCGGCGACGTGCGACAGCGCGTCCTCGATCCCGACGCCGTGCATCCGCTCCCCGATCACGACCGCCAGCTCGCCCTCGTAGTTGAGGAAGCGGGTGCCGGCCGGGCGGCGCACCGCGCCGCGGTGGCCGTTGAGCGTCGTCGGCGGCTTGAGGAAGTAGGACGGGAACGGCGGGCGCCGCGCCGCGTACTCGTCGATCCGGCTCGCGTAGGTCAGGTGGACGGCCATGATCTTCGTCGGCTCGGCCGGCGCCAGGTAGCGCGCCCCGGCCTCCGCGAGCCGCTGCCCCGACTCCAGGACGAGCTCGTCCCCCTCGCGCCGGCCCCAGGCGGGAGCCCCTTCGTGCTCGACTCGGATCATCCCCATGGCAGGAATGTATCCATTCGAATGTCTTCATGCAATACTGAGGTCATGGAAGCCGCCGCGTCGTCGATGTCCGGACACATCCGGGCCGACTCCGTGGTCGACCTCGCCTACGAGCGCATCCGCTCGATGCTCGTCGAGGGCGAGATCCCGCCCGGCGCGCGGCTCGGGCAGGTCGAGCTCGCCGAGCAGCTCGGGATCTCCCGTACCCCGATCCGCGAGGCGCTGCGCCGCCTGACCGGCGAAGGGCTCGCCGAGTTCCTGCCCAACCGCGGGTTCCGCGCCGCGAGCCCGGGCCTGGACGACGTCCTGCGCCGGCTCGAGGTGCGCTCGCTCATGGAGCCGGGCATCGCACGCCTCGCCGCGCTGCGCCGCACCGACGCCGACCTCGCGGCGCTGCAGGCCTCGATCGACCGCGAGACGGCCGCGGACGCTCGGGTCGACGCGCACGACGCCAGCCGCGACTTCCACGTCGCCCTCGCCCACGCCACCGGCAACCGCGAGCTCGTCGCGGTCATCGAGGCGCTGTGGATCGTCGAGATCGGCCGCCGCCTGCTCGCCGCGCGGGCCACGAGCGCGAGCTGGAAGGACGCCGACGTGGCCGAGCACCGCGCGATGCTCGACGCCGTGCGGCGCCGCGACGGCGACCGCGCCGCGCGCCTCATGGCCGAGCACATCGGCGAGGCGCTGCAGCACTGGGAGCACGAGGAGCCCGCGTGACCGGCCGCATGGGACCCGCGCCGCAGCACGAGCAGGCCGACCTGCCGGCGCTCGCCGACCGCGAGGCGGTGCTCGCATCGCTGACCCGGGTGATCGCCGACGCCTGGGCCTCGTTCGACCGCCCGCGCGCCGCCGAGCCGGGGCTGGACCCCGACCTCGCCCGGCGGCTGGCCTCCGACCTGCCCGACCTGCCCGGCGACGCCGAGGAGGCGCTGGCCGACGCCGCGCTGGTGCTCGACGCGAGCGTCTCCCCCTCCCGCCCGCTGTTCCTCGCCTACATCGGCTCGAGCGGCCTCGAGATGGGCGTGCTCGCCTCCGCGCTGGCCGCCACCTACGACGCGAACCTCGCCACCTCGGCGGGCGGCGCGGACCGGATCGAGGAGCAGGCGCTGCGCTGGGTGGCGGACTTCGTCGGCTTCCCGCTCGCCGAGGGCGCCTTCACCAGCGGCGGCATGACGTCGAACCTCACCGCGCTGCTCGCCGCCCGCGAGCGCGCGCTGCCCGGCGCCCGCTACGACGGCGTCGGCGGCCGTGCGGCCGCCGTCTACTGCTCCGACGAGGCCCACCACTCGATCGTGCGCGCGGTCGAGGCGTGCGGGCTGGGCTCGCGCGCCGTGCGGCGGATCCCGCTCGACGGCGCGCGCCGCATGGACCCGGCGGCGCTGGCGCGGGCGCTCGAACGCGACGCGGCCGACGGCGTCGTCCCGGTCGCCGTCGTGGCCACCGCGGGGACGACGCTGACCGGCGCGGTCGATCCGATCGGGGCGATCGCCGACGTCTGCGCCGAGCACGGCGCGTGGCTGCACGTCGACGGCGCCTACGGGCTGCCCGCCGCGGCCGCCCCGTCCGCCGCGCCGCTGTTCGCGGGCCTGGAGCGCGCCGACTCCGCCACGCTGGACGCGCACAAGTGGCTCGGGGTGCAGAAGAGCTGCAGCGTCGTGCTCCTGCGCGAGGCCGGCCGGCTCGAGGCGGCGTTCGGCCACGAGGAGCGCTACATGCTCCACGAGGGGGACATCGCCAACCCCGTCGACCGCACGCTCGAGTACTCGCGGCCGCTGCGCTCGCTGCGGCTGTGGATGGCGTTCCGCGCGCACGGCGCCGCCCAGTTCCGCACGTGGATCGAGGGCACGCTCGCCAACGCCCGGCGGCTCGCCGAGCTCGTCGCGGAGACCGCGCACTTCGAGCTGCTGCACGAGCCGATGCTGTCCACCGTCTGCTTCCGCCACGCACCGCCGGGGGTCGAGGATCTCGACGCCCACAACGTGCGGCTCGCGCGGGCGATGCAGCGCGACGGGCGGATCTTCCTCGCGCCCGCCGCCGTCGACGGGCGCGCCTGCCTGCGGGCGTGCTTCGTGAACTTCCGCACCACGCCGGCCGAGGTGCCGCTCGTGCTGGCGGTGGCGGAGGAGCTGGGCCATCCGCGATGATGGGCGCATGGCCATCATCTCCCGCGGGTTCCGTGGGCGGCGCGAGGACGCGGATCCCGCGCGGCTGCCGCCCGGCCAGTACCTGACGCGCGACTTCCCCGTGCTCTCGGCGGGCCCGACGCCGCGCGTCGCGCTCGACGACTGGAGCTTCACGATCCAGGGCGCGGTCGACGCGCCGGTGTCGTGGACGTGGGCCGAGCTGCTCGCGCTGCCCGCCGAGACGTTCACCGTCGACATCCACTGCGTGACGAAGTGGACGAAGCTCGACACCACCTGGAAGGGCGTCTCGCTCGACACGCTGCTCGCGGACGTCGCGACCGAGGCCGGGTTCGTCACCGCGTACGCCGACGGCGACTACACGGCGAACCTCCCGCTCGAGGACGTCACGGACGGCAAGGCCTGGCTCGCCTACGAGTTCGACGGGGAGCCGCTCGAGCCCGAGCACGGCGGGCCGGTGCGGCTGCTCGTCCCGCACCTGTACTTCTGGAAGAGCGCCAAGTGGGTGCGCGGCCTGGCGCTGACGCCCGAGGACGAGCCGGGCTTCTGGGAGTCCTACGGCTACCACAACTACGGCGACCCGTGGCGCGAGCAGCGGTACTGGAGCGACTAGCCTGGCGCGTCGCGACGGTGCGCGACGTGATCGACGAGACGCCCGCCGCGCGGACGCTGGCGCTCGACGTGCCGGGGTGGCCGGGCCACCGCGCCGGCCAGCACGTCGACGTGCGCCTGACCGCGGAGGACGGCTACGAGGCCCAGCGCTCCTACTCGATCGCCTCGCCGCCCGAGCACGACGGCCTGGCGCTGACGATCGAGCGGCTCGACGACGGGGAGGTCTCGCCCTACCTCACCGAGGAGGTCCGGGCGGGCGACCAGCTCGAGCTGCGCGGCCCGATCGGCGGGCACTTCACCTGGTCTGCCGAGGAGGGCGGGCCGTTGCTGCTCGTCGGCGGCGGCTCGGGGCTCGTGCCGCTCATGGCGATGCTGCGTCACCGGGCGGCGCGGGCGAGCGAGGTCGCCGCGCACGTGCTCGTGTCGGCGCGCACGCCGGAGGACGCGCTCTACGGCGCCGAGCTCGCCGCGCTCGACCCGGCAGGGCTGCACCTGTTCCACACCTACACGCGCGCGGCGCCGCCCGGGTGGACGGGCTGGACGCGGCGCGTCGACGCGGAGATGCTGGCCGCCGTCGGCCCGCCGCCCTCCGCCGCCCCGTACGTCTTCACCTGCGGCCCGACCGCGTTCGTCGAGCGCGTCGCGGACCTGCTCGTCGACGCCGGCCACGCGCCGGGCCGCATCCACGCCGAGCGCTTCGGCCCGACCGGAGGTTGACCATGAGCGAGCAGCTGCACACGGACGGCAACGACGTGGCGGGCCTCCTCCAGGAGGTGTTCGGCGCCGACCTGACGAGCGCGCGCCGGCGCTGCCGGTCCTGCGGCGGCGACAACCCCGTCGCGGCCCATCGCGCGTACCACGGCGCGGCCGTCGTCCTGCGGTGCCCGAGCTGCGACGACGTCGCGCTCAGGATCGGCCGGTTGGGCGACCGCGTCGTGTTCGAGTTCAGCGGGTCGTTCCGGGTGTAGCTGCGGCGCGGCGGTCGTCTGTTTGCGTGATGGCGGGCGCGTGGCGAACGTCAACGGCGGGCACTGAGGGGGGGCGAGTCCGGCGTGATGGCGGGCGCGGGGCGAACGTCAACGACCGGCATCGAGGGGGGCGAGTCCGGGTGGGCGTGCCCCCAACGTCGCATCGCCTCGACGATCCGGACGCCGTGCGACGTTTGGGTCCTATAGCACCCTCAACGTCGCATCGGCGCGACGATCCGGACGCCGTGCGACGTTGGGGGCGCGACCGCACCCACCCGGACCCGCACCCCTCAATGCCGGTGTTGACGTTCGCCCGCGGAGACCGCACCCACCCGGACCCGCTCCCCTCAATGCCGGTGTTGACGTTCGCCCGCGGAGACCGCACCCACCCGGCCCGCACCCCTCAATGCCGGTGTTGACGTTCGCCCGCGGAGACCGCACCCACCCGGACCCGCTCCCCTCAATGCCGGTGTTGACGTTCGCCCGCGGAGACCGCACCCACCCGGACCCGCTCCCCTCAATGCCGGTGTTGACGTTCGCCCGCGTCGCCACGCCCCTCGCGACTACGATCCCGCGATGCTGGTCGCAGAAGCCGTCGGCCGGACGCTCGCCCGCGAGGGCGTCGAGGTGGTCTTCGGCGTCATGGGGAGCGGGAACCTCGCCTTCACGAACCACCTGCGCGACGCGGGCGCGTCGTTCCACGCGGCTCGGCACGAGGGCGGTGCGATCTGCATGGCCGACGGCTACGCGCGGGTCAGCGGGACCGTGACCGCGTGCAGCGTCCACCAGGGACCGGGGCTGACGAACGCGATCACCGGGCTGACCGAGGCGGCGAAGAGCCGCACGCCGCTCGTGCTCGTCGCGGCCGACACGCCCGCGGCGGCGATCCGGTCGAACTTCCGCATCGAGCAGGACGCGCTCGTGCGCGCGGTGGGGGCCGTCGCCGAGCGCGTGCACGGCCCCGCCACGGCGGCGGCCGACACGGCGCGCGCCGTACGGCGCGCACGGGTGGAGCGGCGCGCCGTCGTGCTGATGGTCCCGCTCGACGTGCAGGCGGCCGAGGTGCCCGCAGCCGACGCCGAGCAGCTGACGGCCGCGGGAGCCGCGCCGAGGTCGGCGGCCGGCGCAGCGCGAGCGGCCGCCACGGATACCCCGCGATCCGCCACAGGCACACACGGCGGCGGCCCGCTCCCGCCCCACCCCGCCCCCGCGGCGCTCGACGCCCTCGCCGACCTGCTGACCGCCGCGGAGCGGCCCGTCCTGATCGGCGGCCGCGGGGCCGTGCTGTCGGGCGCCGGCCCCGCCCTGCGCGCGCTCGCGGAGCGCACGGGCGCGCTCCTCGCCACCTCGGCGGTGGCCAACGGGTTGTTCCGGGGCGACCCGTTCGACCTCGGGATCTCCGGCGGGTTCGCGACGCCGCTCGCCGCCCGCCTGCTCGCGGAGTCCGACGCCGTCGTGTCGTTCGGCGCCGCGCTGAACCCGTGGACGACGCGCCACGGGACCCTCGTCGCGGACGGCGCGCGCGTCGGACAGGTCGACCTCGACGCGGACGCCCTCGGCGCGCACCTCCCGATCGCGGCGGGCGCGATCGGCGACGCGGCCGCCACGGCCGCCGCGCTGCTCGACGCGATCCCGGAGCGCCGCGCGGACGCGGCAGCGGCCGCCGGGCCGCGCGCGTCACGCGGGCGGCGGACGGCGGCGCTCGCCGCGGAGCTCGCGCGCAGCCGCTGGCGCGACGTCCCGTTCACGCCGGCCGCGGCCGGGCTCGACCCCCGCGCGCTCACGATCGCGCTCGACGACCTGCTGCCCGAGGAGCGCACGGTCGTGGTCGACTCGGGCCACTTCATGGGCTGGCCGTCGATGTACCTGCGCGTGCCGGACGCGCACGGCTTCGTGTTCCCGCAGGCGTTCCAGTGCGTCGGCCTCGGGCTCGGCAACGCCATCGGCGCGGCGCTCGCCCGGCCCGACCGGCTGACGGTCGCCGCCCTCGGCGACGGCGGCGCGCTGATGGCCCTACCGGAGCTCGAGACGCTCGGCCGGCTCGCGCTGCCCGTGCTCGTGGTGATCTACGACGACGCGGCCTACGGCGCCGAGGTGCACCACTTCCGCCCGCAGGGCACCGCCGTCGACCTCGCCCAGTTCCCGCCGACCGACTTCGCCGCCCTGGCCGAGGGCGCCGGCTGCCGCGGCATGACCGTGCGCGCGCTCGACGAGCTCGACCCGCTGCGCGACTGGCTGCGCGCCCCCGACCGCCCGCTCGTCCTCGACGCCGAACTCGACCCCGACCTCTGCGCGGACTGGCTCCAGGACGCCTTCCGCCACTGACCAAGGAGCCGCCCATGCCCCTGCTCGCCGACCTCGCCGCCGCGCTCGCGGGCGGCGCCGTCCGCGTCGTCGACCTCACCCAGCCGCTGAGCGAGCGCACGCCCGTGATCCAGCTCCCGGAGCCGTTCGCCAACACGCCCGGGCTGAGCCGCCGGCCGCTGAGCCGCTACGACGAGCGCGGGCCGGCCTGGGCGTGGGACGTGCTCGAGGTCGGCGAGCACGTCGGCACGCACTTCGACGCGCCGATCCACTGGATCACGGGCCGCGACGGCGAGGACGTCGCGAGCGTCCCCGCCGGCCGGCTCGTCGGCCCGGCCGTGGTCATCGACAAGTCCGCGGAGGCCGCGGAGGACCCCGGCTTCCTGCTCACCGTCGACCACGTGCGCGCGTTCGAGGCCGAGCACGGACCGCTGCCCGAGGGCGGCTGGCTGCTGCTGCGGACCGGCTGGGACGCGCGCGCGGACGACCAGGACGCGTTCCTCAACGGCGGCGCCACGCCGGGCCCGGACGCGGCGTGCGCGCGCTGGCTCGCGCACGAGACGCCGATCGCCGGCATCGGCGTCGAGACCGTCGGCACCGACGCCGGCGCGGCGGGCGGCTTCGACCCGCCGTTCCCCGTCCACGCGCACTTCCTCGGGGCCGGCAAGTACGGCCTCACGCAGCTCGCGAACCTGGCCGAGCTGCCGCCGACGGGAGCCCTCGTGGTCGTCGCCCCGCTGAGGCTGGTGGGCGGCACGGGTTCGCCGTCGCGGGTCCTCGCCCTTGTACCCTGAATCCCGACCGGATTCGTAGGAGATGAACGGAGCGCGTGATGTCTGAGACGGCCGGCGAGGGTCGCCGCGTCGCCATCGTGGGGGCCGGACCCTCGGGGTTCTACGCGGCCGAGCAGCTGCTCGGCCAGGGCTTCGAGGTCGACCTGCTCGACCTCCTGCCGACCCCGTTCGGCCTCGTCCGCGCGGGCGTGGCGCCGGACCATCCGAAGATCAAGAGCGTCACGCGCATGTACGAGAAGACCGCGCGCAAGGACGGCTTCCGCTTCTTCGGCGGCGTCGCCGTCGGCGAGGACGTGCGCCGCGCCGAGCTGTGTGCGCGCTACCACGCGGTCCTGTACGCGGTCGGGACGGCAGCCGACAACCGGCTCGGCATCCCGGGCGAGGACCGGCCCGGCTCCTACCCCGCGACGCGCTTCGTGGCCTGGTACAACGGCCACCCGCACGCCTGCGACGAGCAGTTCGACCTCTCCGCCACGCGCGCCGTCGTGGTCGGCAACGGCAACGTCGCGATCGACATCGCGCGCATGCTCGTGCTCGACCCCGACGAGCTGGCGCCGACCGACACCGCCGACCACGCGCTGCAGGCGCTCGCCGCCGCGCAGGTGGAGGAGGTCGTGATCCTCGGCCGCCGCGGCCCGGCGCAGGCCGCGTTCACCAACCCGGAGCTGCGCGAGCTGGGCGAGCTCTCGCGTGCGGCGCCCGTGATCGAGCCCGCCGAGCTCGAGCTCGATCCCCACAGCCGCGCGTGGCTGGAGACCGAGGCCGACCCGACCGCCCGGCGCAACTACGAGCTGATGCAGGCCTACGCCGCGCGCCCCCTCGGCAACGCGAGCCACCGCATCACGCTCCGCTTCCTGCGCTCGCCCGTCGAGCTCCTCGGCGAGGGCGCGGACGGGCGGGTGACCGGCATGCGCATCGTCCGCAACCGGATCGAGCCCGGCGCCGACGGCAGCCTCCGCGCCGTCGCCACCGATCGCGAGGAGGTCATCCCCTGCGGGCTGGTCATCCGCTCGATCGGCTACCGCGGGACGCCGCTGGACGACGTGCCCTTCGACCCGCGCCGCGGCCTGATCCGCAACACGGGCGGGCGCGTGTGCGACGAGGACGGCGCGCCGGTCCCCGGCGAGTACGTCGTCGGCTGGATCAAGCGCGGCCCGAGCGGCGTGATCGGCACGAACAAGAAGGACGCCGCCGACACCGTGGCCAGGATCGTGGAGGACGCGCTGGCCGGCAGGCTGCCCGAGCCCGCCGAGGACGCGGACGCCGAGGCGTGCGGCGCGTGGCTGCGGGCCAGCGCCCCCCATGTCGTGGAGTGGGACGGCTGGCAGGCCATCGACGAGCACGAGCGCGGGCTCGGCGAGCCGCACGGCCGCCCGCGGGTCAAGCTCGTCACGATCGACGAGCTGCGCTCCGCCGGGCGCAGCGCGCGGGCCGAGGCCTAGCTGGAATCGTTGCGGCGCTACGGTCGTCCAGGTGGGAGACCCCGACCTGGACCGAAAGGCCGTGCCGCACATGCACCCCGCAAAGCGACTGCTCCTCCTCCCCGCCGTGGCCATCGCGCTCGCGGCCGCCGGCTGCGGCGACGACGGCAAGAACGACTTCGTCGACGGCTACAACTCCGCCACGCAGCCGCTCAACCAGCTCATGGGCGAGCTCGGCACGGCGTCGAGCGCGACCGGCGCCGCGGGCCAGAAGGAGGCGAAGCAGAAGCTCACCAAGCTCGCCGACGGGCTCGAGGACGTCGAGGGCAAGCTCGGCGATCTGGAGCCGCCGAGCGACGCGAAGGACGAGTTCGACCGCATGCTCAAGCTACTCGACGAGAACACGGACCAGGTGCGCACGATGGCGAAGGCCGTCGGCTCCGGCGACGTCGCCGAGCTGACGAAGGCGTCGGCGGCGTTCGCCGAGAAGGGCGGCCAGCTCGTCGAGGCGGAGCAGGCGCTGCGCACCGTCGTCAACGGCTGAGCGGCTCAATGCCCGCGCCCGCAGGCCGATCATGCGGGCGTGGGCTCCCGGCCTGATCCAGTCACCGACCCGCTGAGCACGTGCGACCCCGACGCCGGCGCGCGCGCCCGTGCGCGCCTGCGCCACGCCGGCGCGCTGCTCTTCGGCGCCGGCGCGGCGACGCTCGCCGCCGTGCTGCTGGCGCCCGACCCGGATCCCAGCGACCACGCCGCGCTCGGCCTGCTCGCGGCCGTGCTCGCCGCGCTCTCCCTCGTCTTCCTGCTGTGGCGCGGCGCGCCCGACCCGGCGCTGCGCGCGATCTGCCCGCTCGGGACCGCCGCCGTGACGGCCGCGGTCGCCCTCGCCGAGCCGATCGCGCTCGTGCCGGTCTTCTACCTGTGGCCGATGCTCGTCGCCGCGTACTTCCTGCCGGTGCGCGCCGTCGCGGCCAACCTCGTGCTCGCGCTGGCGTCGCTCGCCGTCGCGCTCGTGCTGTGGGCCGACCCCGTGCTGCGGCTCGCCACCTTCATCGCCGTCGCCGCGCTCGCGGGCGTCGTGCCCGCCGTGGTCCTCACCCTGCGCGAGCAGGTCGCCCGCGTGATCCGGCGGCTCGGCGAGCAGGCGACGCTCGACTCGCTGACCGGCGCGCTCAACCGCGCCGCCTTCGAGCAGCGGCTCGAGGCCGAGCTGGCCCGCTGCGAGCGCTCCGCCGCGCCGTGCGCGCTCGTCGTCTTCGACATCGACCACTTCAAGTCGATCAACGACTCGTTCGGCCACGCCGCCGGGGACCACGCCCTGCGCCGCCTGGCCCGCGCGGTCGAGAGCGGCAAGCGCCGCTCCGACGTGTTCGCCCGGGTGGGCGGCGAGGAGTTCGCGCTCGTCCTGCCCGACACCGACCTCGAGGGCGCGGCCGCCGTCGCCGAGAACCTCCGCCGCCGGCTCGCCGGCACCGGGCACGCCGGCCCCGCGATGACGGTCAGCCTCGGCGTCAGCGACCTCGCCACGAGCGGCCCGAGCATGCGGCGGATGCTGCAGCAGGCCGACGACGCCCTGTACGCCGCCAAGCGCGCCGGGCGCAACCGCGTCGTGCGCGCCGTGGCGCTCACCGGGGCCTGACGGCAGCACCCGAACGCGCCGCGAAACGGGGGCTGCCCCCCTGATCGCTTGACTTCAAGTGCGCTAGAAGGTGTTGCATGGCCTCAGTGACCGCTCTCCAGATCTCCGACCTCACGAAGCGCTACCCCACCGGCACCGAAGCCCTCAAGGGCGTCTCCCTGACGATCGAGGAGGGCGAGTTCTACGGCCTCCTCGGCCCGAACGGCGCCGGCAAGTCGACGCTCATCCACTGCGCGACCGGGCTCGCCCAGCCGACCGGCGGCGACATCCGCGTGTTCGGCCACGACGCCGTCCACCACTACAAGGAGGCCCGCCTCGCGGTCGGCCTGGCGCCGCAGGACCTCAACCTCGACTGGTTCCTCACCGCCGCGGAGTCGCTCGACTACCACGGCGGCTACTTCGGCATGTCGCGCCGCGAGCGCCGCGAGCGCACGGCCGAGCTGCTCGACACGTTCTCGCTGACCGCGAAGAAGGACGACCGCACCCGCACGCTGTCGGGCGGCATGAAGCGCCGGCTGATCCTCGCCCGCGCGCTGATGCACCGGCCGCGCCTGCTGATCCTCGACGAGCCGACCGCCGGCGTCGACGTCGAGCTGCGGCTCGAGCTGTGGCACTACGTGCAGCGCATCAACGCCGAGGGCACCACGATCCTCCTCACCACGCACTACCTCGAGGAGGCCGAGCAGCTCTGCAGCAAGGTCGCCTTCATCAACGACGGCCGGATCGTCGCGCAGGGCACGAGCCAGGAGCTCGCCGGCCAGTACGGCGTCGCGAGCCTCGAGGACGCGTACCTCGAGCTCGTCGGGCGCAAGGAGCTCTCGCGCGCGCACATCGCCGAGGAGGCGGCGTGACGCCCGGGCAGATCCGGTTCCTCTCGCTCGTGCGGCGCGAGGTCAACCGCTTCTTCAAGATCAAGCGCCAGACGCTCGGCGCGCCGCTGCTGGAGACGTTCCTCTACATCTCCGTCTTCGGCGCCGCGCTGGGCTCGCGCATCGACAAGCTGCACGGGGTCGACTACGTCGTCTTCATCATCCCCGGGCTGATCCTCATGGCCTGGGCCATGAATGCGTTCTCGAACAACTCGTCCTCGATCCTGCAGCAGAAGTTCCAGCGCTCGATCGACGATCAGCTCTCCTCCCCCGCTTCGCCGCTGGAGCTGCTGCTGGCCTTCTCGCTCGGCGGCTTCCTGCGCGGGATGATCGTGGCGTCGCTGACGTTCGTCGCGGCCGCGATCCTCGTCGACATCCCCGTCGACCACGTGCTGGTGCTGCTGCCGGCGCTGTTCCTCGTCGGCTTCTTCTTCGCCCAGCTCGGCGTGGTGGTCGGCGTGCGGGCCGAGCAGTTCGACGACGTGTCCTTCTACCAGACGTTCGTCCTCACGCCGCTGATCTTCCTGGGCGGCGTCTTCTACTCGGCCTCGCTGCTGCCGGAGCCGTTCCAGACGATCACCCACTTCAACCCGGTCTACTACATGATCAACCTGGTCCGGTACGGGTTCCTCGGCTACACCGAGGCGAACGTCGCGCTCTCGCTGCTGTTCCTCACCGCGGCGGCGTCCGCGCTGTTCGCCCTCAACTACCGGCTGTTCGCGCGGGGGTACCGCTTGCGCGCGTAGGTAGTTGCATCTACAATCATCTGCATGGAACTCGACGGCATCCACCACATCTCGGCCATCACCGGCGACGCGCGCCGCAACGTCGACTTCTACACGCGCGTCCTCGGGCTGCGCATGATCGCCAAGACGGTCAACCAGGACGATCCGAGCGTCTACCACCTGTTCTACGGCGACGAGCACGCTCAGCCCGGCGCCGACCTCACGTTCTTCGAGTACCCGGGCGCCAAGCCCGGCCGGGCCGGCGCCGGCATGGTGCATCGCGTGGTCTGGCGCGTGGGCGCCGCGGCCGCGCTCGACTTCTGGGCTGCGCGCCTGGCCGCCGAGGGCATCGGGACCGAGCGCGGCGAGACACTCGTCTTCGCCGACCCCGAGGGCCTCGGGCACGAGCTCGTCGTCTCGGGCGCGCCCGACGCCCCGCTGCGCGCCGAGCACCCTGAGGTCCCCGCGGAGCACGCGCTGCAGGGCTTCGAGGGCGTCCGCGCCTACAGCGCGCATCCCGACGGCTCGGCCGCGATGCTCGAGCGGCTGATGGGCGCGCAGCGCGGCGAGGACCGCTTCGAGCTGCGCGGCGCGCGGCGCGGCGGCTGGATCGCCTTCGACCCGGCGCCGGCCGAGCGCGGCCGCCAGAGCGCCGGCATCGTCCACCACGTCGCCTGGGGCACGCGCGACGCCGACCTGCCCGAGTGGATCGACCGGCTCGACCGCGCGGGCGTGCCGAACAGCGGCTACGTGGATCGCCACTACTTCCACTCGCTCTACTTCCGCGAGCCGGGCGGCGTGCTCTACGAGCTGGCCACCGAGGAGCCGGGCTTCACGGTCGACGGCCCCGAGGAGGAGCTGGGCCGCACGCTCATCCTGCCGCCGTTCCTCGAGCACCGGCGTGCGGAGATCGAGGCGCGCCTCACGCCGCTGCCGGACCCGCGCGCGTTGAGCGGCGCCGCCGGAGGGTAGGCTCGCGGCATGCCCGCGGACGACGACGACTGGGTCGGCACCCCGCCGGAGGGCCGCCACACCCGCGACCGGGCGAACCCCGGCTTCTGGCAGAACCAGTGGCAGCCGGCCGCGATCAGCGGCGCCGTGATCCTCGTGCTGGTCGTCGTGGTCCTCGTGCTCGTCGTCGCCTAGGCGACGCCGGCGTCGATCAGGAGGCGCCAGACGTCCTCCTGGTCGACGACCTCGACCTCGAGCTTCTCGGCCTTGGCGATCTTGCTCGCGCCCACGTCGGCGCCGCAGATCAGCATGTCCGTGGTCCCGGAGACCGACGAGGCGGTCGTCGCCCCCGCGCGCTCGCACAGGCGCTGGAACGCCGGCCGCGGGACCTTCTCGCCGGAGCGCGGGTCGCTGATCGTGCCGGTGATGACAACCGTCTTGCCCTCCAGCGGGGCGCCCGCGACGACCTTGGGCGGCAGGTCCTCGTCGCGCACGTCGAGGTCGACGCCCAGCTCGCGCAGCCGCGCGAGCTCTGCGCGGGTCGTGTCGCGGTTGAGGTGCGCGCTCAGGCTCGCGGCCACCTTGGGCCCGATGTCGTCGACCTGCTGGAGCTCCTCCTCGCCGGCGTCGGCGACCGCCTCCAGCGTCGGGTAGCCCGCGCGGCACAGGCGGGTCGCCGCGGCCTCGGAGGCCATCGGGATGGCGAGCCCGATCAGCGCCCGGCGCAGGCCGACGCCGCGGCTGCGGTCGATCGACTCGAGCATCCGGTCGGCCGACACGTCGGCGATGCGCTCGAAGCCGAGCAGCGTGTCGCGCTCGAGCGCGTAGAAGTCCGAAGGGCGCTCGAGCAGCCCGGCCTCGTTGAGCCGCTCGATCCAGACGGGGCCGATCGCGTCGATGTCGGCGGCCGCGCGCGAGGCCCAGTGGATCAGCCGCCGCACGGTCTGGGCCGGGCACGCGACGTTCGTGCAGAACAGCTCGCGGCTGTTGCCCTGTTCGGTCAGCGGCTGGGCGCAGGACGGGCACGCCTCCGGCGGCTCGATCTCGCGCTCGTCGCCCGTGCGCTTGGACGCGTCCAGCACGCCGGCCACGAACGGGATCACGTCGCCGGCCCGGCGGACCAGCACGGTGTCGCCGATCCGCACGTCGCGCGCGCGGATCACCTCCTGGTTGGCCAGCGTGGCGCGCGTCACCGTCGTCCCGCCCACGAACACCGGCTCGAGCACGGCCACCGGCGCGACCTTGCCGATCTTGCCCACGTCCCACACGACGTCGGCGAGCACGGTGGTCTTCTCCTCGGCCGCGTACTTGAACGCGAGCGCGCCGCGCGGGCTGTTCGAGCGCGTGCCCGCGGCGGCGTAGGCGTTGCGGTCGGCGAGCCGCAGCACGGCGCCGTCGAGGTCGTAGTCGAGCTCGTTGCGCTCGGCCTCGATCGCCGCGATCACCTCCTGCGCCGCGGCGGCGTCCTCGCAGCGGCGCATGTCGGGCGCCGCGAACCCGAGCGTGCGCAGCGCCTCGCCGAGGTCGGCGTGGGCGTTGTCGGCCGTGTCGAGGTCGAAGGCGAAGAAGCGCAGGTTGCGCCCGGCGACGGCCTCGGGATCCTTGGCGCGCACGGTGCCCGCGGCCGCGTTGCGCGGGTTGATCAGCGGCTTGTCCGGGTGCGCCTTGTTGTAGGCCGCGAACGTGGAGCGCAGCATCACCGCCTCGCCGCGGACCTCGACGCGGCCGTCGGCCTTCAGCTCGTGCGGGACGCCGTCGGCGAGCGCGCGCACGAGCAGCGTCACGTCGTCGCCCGTCGTCCCGTCCCCGCGCGTGACGGCGCGCCGCAGCCGGCCGTCCTCGTAGACGAGCGCGAGCGACAGCCCGTCGAGCTTGGGCATGACGACGACCGGCTGGCCCGGGAAGCGGTCGAAGAACGCGGCGACCTGCTCGGGTCGCGTCGCCTTGTCGAGCGAGAGCATCGGGCGGCTGTGGCGCACCGGGGCGTGCAGTACCGACGGCGCGCCGACCTGCTCGAGCGGGTTCGGGTCGGGCGCCAGGTCGGGATGGGCCTCGACGAGCGCGCGCAGCTCGTCCTCGATCGCGTCGTAGTCGGCGTCGGCCACGGTGGGCTCGCCGCGGTAGTACGTGTCGCGCAGGGCGACGATCTGGCCGGCGAGCTCCTCGATCCGGGCGCGGACGTCCGTGCTCTTGCTCATCGCCCGTACGCTACGCACGCGGCCCGACGAACGGCCTCGCGGTAGGTTGCGCGCCGTGTCCGAGCACGTCATCGCGATCGACGACCCGCGCGCCGGCGACGTCCACGCGCTGCTGGAGGCCCATCTCGCCTTCGCGAACGCGACCACCCCGCCCGAGGACGTGCACGCGCTCGACGTGGACGCGCTGACCGACCCGGCGGTCACGTTCTACAGCCTCCGCGCGGACGGGGAGCTGCTCGGCGTGGGCGCGCTCAAGGAGCTGGACCCGCTCCACGGCGAGATCAAGTCGATGCACACCGCGGCCGCCGCGCGCGGGCGGGGCGTCGCGCGCGCGCTGGTGGCGCACCTGCTCGCCGAGGCCCGCGCGCGCGGCTACCGGCGGGTGAGCCTGGAGACGGGCGCCGGCCCGGCCTTCGCCCCGGCGCTGGCGCTCTACGCCGGCGCGGGCTTCGAGCGCTGCGGCCCGTTCGCCGACTACGCGCCGGACCGCGACAACACGTTCATGACGCTCGCGCTCGGCTGACCAGGGCGCCGCTCCGCTGGCCCATGCAGCAGACTGCCGGTCCGTGCGCCTCCGGCTCTGCCTGCTCCTGACCGCCGCCGGCGTCGCCGGCGCGGCCGCGCCGGCCTCCGCCGACGTGGAGGTCGCGCTCCTGCAGGGCGAGCAGGTGACCTACGTGCAGCGGCCCGGCGCGACGGTGCAGGACGCCGTCGCCGGCCTGTTGGCGGGTCCGACGGCGACCGAGCGCGGCCAGGAGATCACGACGCTCGTCCCCGCGGGCGTCCCGCTGCGCGGCGTCAGCGTCGCCGGCACGACCGCGACGGTCGACCTCGGCGCGCGGTTCGCCCGCGGCCGGCGCGCCGAGCGGCTCCAGGCGAGGATCGCCCAGCTCGTGCTGACGACGACGAGGGTCCCGGGCATCCGGTCGGTCCGGCTGCTGATCGCGGGCGGCACGCCGCTCGGCCTCTTCCCCGGCTACGCCACCAGGTTCCCACTCACCGCACGCGACGTCACCGGCGCGGAGGTGCCCCCGCCGGCGCGGCCGCCGGCCCGGCCGGAGCCGGACCCGAAGGCCGACGTTCGGCGGCTGCAGCAGCGCCTCGCCGACCTCGGCTTCCTGCCCGCGAGCGGCGTCGACGGCGTGGCCGGCGAGCAGACGCGGTTCGCCGTGCTCGGCTTCCAGAAGTGGGCGCGGCTGAGCCGCGACGGCGTCGCCGGGCCCGCGACCCGGCGCGCGCTCGACGGCGCGCGCCGCCCGACGCCGCGCACAAGCGGCGAGGGCCGGCGCGTCGAGGTCCTGCTCGACCGCCAGCTCGCGCTCTACGTCGAGGGCGGACGGGTCGTGCGCACGCTGCACGTCGCGACCGGGGCGCGCGGGTTCGAGACGCCGGCCGGCCGCTTCGCGGTGTTCCGCAAGGAGCAGCGCTCGTGGTCGGTTCCCTACCGCGTCTGGCTGCCGTGGGCGAGCTACTTCGTCGGCGGCGTCGCGTTCCACGAGTCGCCCGACGTGCCGGCCGGCCCGGCTTCGCACGGCTGCGTCCGCGTGCCGCGCCACGACGCCCGCTGGCTCTACGACCGGCTCCCGAACGGCACGCCCGTGACGGTGCTCGCCACGTCATGACGCGCCGCCCCCTGCTCGCGCTGTGCCTCGCCGCACTCGCCTGCGCGGCGCCCGGACCGGCGCGCGCGCAGGCGCCGGGCGACCTGGTCGTCGCGCTCTCGATGCCCACGCCCGGGTTCCAGGTCGGGGTGGTCCGGGGGCGCGAGGTGGTGCTCGCCAAGGGCTACGAGATCGACCTCGCCCGCGCCGTCGCCGCCCGGCTCGGCCGCCCCGGCGTCCGCTTCGTGAACGAGGCGCGCTTCACCGCGCTCTTCTCTCCCGGCGCCAAGGACTGGGACCTCGGGATCGGGCAGATCACGATCACCGCCCGGCGCGCCGAGGCGATCGACTTCTCGCGGCCGTACTTCGAGGCCGACCAGGGGGTGCTGCTGCGCAGCGGGCTGAAGCTCCGCGCGCGCACGCTCGCGGCGCTCGCCCGGCTGCGGCTGTGCGCGCTCAAGGGCAGCACGGCCGCCGACCTCATCGCCGAGCGGCTCGCGCCCCGCCGCGGCGTCCGGCTGTCGCGCGACCAGTCCAGGCTGGAGGCCGACCTCTACAGCCGCCGCTGCGACGCGATCGTCGGTGACGCGCCGCAGCTCGGCGTGCTCCGCAAGCAGGCGCCGGACCGCGTCGGGGCGCTGGCGGGGCGCATCCCGACCGGCGAGCAGTGGGGGATGACGTTCCCGCAGGGCAGCCCGCTGCGCGACCAGGTCGACGACGCCGTGCGCGCGCTCGAGCGCGACGGCACGCTGCGGCGGCTCGCGCGCCGGTGGCTGACCACGGACACCGGCGCGCTTCCGCCCTTCCGCTAGGTCGCGGGACCTGCCGCCGCGTCGGCGAGCCGCGCCGCCTCGCGGAGGGAGTCGAGCAGCAGGTCGCGGTACGTCCGCGCCGTCGCCGCGTCGCCCGCCTCGATCGCGTCGCGCATGCCCGGCAGGAACTGCACCGCGTATCCGGTGACCAGCCCGGGCGCGTAGACCTGGTGGCGGAACCACGGCCGCCCCGGCAGCCCGCGCCGCTGGATCAGCGCGCGCTCCTGCCGCATCAGCGCGCGGTTGATGCGCTCGATCGCCCGTGCCGCGCGGCGCGACGACGTGTCGCCCGCCTGCAGCAGCGCGTCGGCCCGCGCCTCGAGCCGCTGCGCGGCCGTGCCCCAGGCGCCGGCGGCGTCGAGCAGGATGTCGAGGTCGACCTCCTCGGTGCCCGGCGTGTCCGCCTGGACCCCCTTCAGCTCGGTCACGTAGTCCGCCACGGCGGCCGCGTAGTCCGAGTAGTGGAACGGGAGCACCGTCGCGTTGGCGAGCCGCAGCGAGGTCAGGCCGACGATCCGCGCGGAGTTCGCGTGGCCGATGTAGCCCGGGTCGAGGTGATGCGTCATGTTGAACAGGTCGTCGTAGGCGGAGTGGTAGGTCCCTCCGCTCTCGGGCGCGGTGTAGCCGATCTCGAACGACGGGACGCCGACGTGGTCGAGGAACGCCGTGTAGTCCGAGCCGCTGCCGAGCCGGTCGACCTCCGGCGCCTCGGCCTCGTCGCCCTGCCACGTCTCGTACACCGAGGTCCCGGTGCGCAGGTCGGTGACCGACTGCGTGGCCTGGACGATGGCGTCGTCGAGCGAGGGCACGCCCGCGGCGGCGAACGCCCTGCCGCCCGCCCCGTCGAGGTTGGAGTAGGAGACGGCGTCGCGCTTGAGATCGCGCTGGAACTGCTCCACCCACTCCGTCGAGCCGAGCAGGCCGTACTCCTCGCCGTCCCAGCCCGCGAGCACGATGGTGCGCTCCGGGCGCCAGCCGCGGTCGAGCAGCCGGCCGAGGCTGCGGCCCACCTCCATCACGGTCGTCCAGCCGCTCGTGTTGTCGCTCGTGCCGTAGGTCCAGCCGTCGTAGTGCGCGCCGATCACGACCTTCTCGTCCGGCCGCGTGCTCCCGCGGATCTCGGCGAGGACGTTGCTGACCGGCGTCTGCTCGTAGGCGATGTCGAGGTCGAGCCGCACCTGCGTGCCGCCCGGCCCGACGTGATAGGTCACCGACGGGATCCCGCCCTGGAAGGACTCGGGGGCCGCGGGACCGTCGAGCTCCTCGAGCAGCAGCTTGGCCTCGCCCCAGGAGATCGGGGTGGTCGGGATGCGCGGCAGGTTGCCCGCGTCCTCCGGCGCGATCCGGCGCGTGCCGGGGAGCGACGGCGCGCCGGGCGTCAGCGGGTCGCCCGGGTAGTTGAAGATGTACTGGATCGAGCCGCGCTGGATGCCGTCGGCGGGGCGCCACGGCCCGTCGGGGTACACCGGCCCGCGCAGGAAGCCGTCGTCCGCGGGGTCGGAGTAGATGATCAGGCCCTTGGCCCCGCGCAGCTCCGCCTGCTGCGCCTTGACGCCGCGGAAGGAGCCGCCGTAGCGGACGAGCACGATCTTCCCTTCGACGTCCACGCCGAGCTTCTCGAGCTCGGCGTAGTCGTCCGGCAGCCCGTAGTTCGCGTAGACCAGCTCGCCCGAGACGTCGCCCGACGGCGAGTAGGCGTTGTAGCCCACGACGACGTCGTCGAAGTCCTTCTGCCACGGGAAGCCGTTCTCCTTCGTGGCCAGCGTGTGCGCGTGCGGCGCGGTCATCGTCACGCCGATGCTGCGCGGGCGCGACAGGTAGACGCCGTAGGTCGGGGTCGACACGTCGAGCCCGTAGCGGCGCAGCCGCTCGACCGAGAGCTGCTGCGTGCGCCGGTCGCCGGGGGTCCCGACGAGCTGCGGGATCTGGCTGAACGACCGGCTGTTGCGCCGGATCGCGTCGGCGCTGACCCTGTCGAGGTAGCGCGCCTCGTAGTCGCGCTGCGCCGCAGCCCCGTCCTCGGTGAAGCCGAGGATCGGCTCCTGCGCCCCAGCCGTTGCCGGAGCGGCGAGCAGTGCCGCAGCACCGATCGCAGCCATGCCGAATCGCCGCCACGCCACGGACGGATTGCGCATGAGAACCCCCTTGCCAGGTTCAGATCCGCGCGGAACCTATCGCCGCCCCCGCCGACCGTGAAGCGCCGGCGTGCGGTTCCGGACCGCTAGGCCGACTGGTCCGTCGAGGTCTTCGGGTCGCCGTCGGCCGCCGCGGCGAGCCGCGGCACGAGCTCCTTCATCAGCGTCGGCATGCTGAGCACGGAGACGAACGAGGTCGCGTCGTAGACGCGGTCCTTCCCGCCGATGAAGACGTCCCGGTCCTCCTTGTTGACGTCGAGCTTGGCGTAGAGCGCGTCCCGCTTGATCTCGGCCTTGGACCGCTCGCCGTCGGCGAACCAGACGAGCACGCCGACGTCGAGCGCGTCGGTCCGCTCGTCGGACAGCTGGCCGCCGAACGCCTTCGGGAACGCGTCGCGCAACGGGGCGGGGTAGCGCATGCCGAGCTCGACGAGCAGCCGCGAGCGGACGTCGTGCGGGCCGTACACGAAGATGCCCTGGTAGTCGGCGACCATCGCCGCCGTCTGCCCCTCGAGCTCCGGGTGCTCGGCCGCGGTCTCGTCGATCAGCTGCTCCGTGTCGTCGACGAGCTGCTGCGCCTCGTCGGGCTTGCCGATCGCCTCGCCGGTGACCAGCGTCTCCTCCTGCCACGAGCTGCCGTAGTCGGGCACGCCCTTCGGCTGGGCCACGACCGGGGCGATCTTGGACAGCGCCGCGTACTCCTTCTCGGTCAGCCCCGAGTAGATGCCGAGGATCAGGTCCGGCTGCTGGGCGGCGACCTTCTCGATCTCGGTGCCGTCCGTGTTGTCGAGCACGGTCGGCGGCGCCGCGTCGCCGAGCTCGTCGGTCGCCCACGGGAAGATCGCGCCGGGATGGTCGCCGTACCATTCCGTCGTGGCCACGGGGACGACGCCGAGGGCGAGCAGCGCGTCCTGCTCGCGCAGGCCGACGACCACGACGCGCTCTGGCGCCTCCTCGATCGTCGTCGAGCCGTACTTGTGCTCGATCGTCACCGGGAACGCGGAGGCGGCGGCGGGCTCGGCGCCCGGCGCGGACGTCTGCTCGTCCTCACCGGAGCCGCAGCCGGCGAGGACGAGGGAGGCGAGGAGGGCGGCGAGGATCGTCTTCCGTGGCATTTAGGGGACCCTAACACGGTTTCCCCGCTGCTGTTAGGGTGGCCTAAGGCATGTCGGCCTCTGGGAACCGCCTGCGGTGAGCGTCGCCGCACCCGTGCGCGCGCCGCAGGTCCGCGGGCGCCTGGCCACGCGCGGCGGCGGGCTCGTCCTCGCCCTCGGGGTACTCGGCTTCGCCGTGCTGCTGAGCCTGGCGGTCGGCGCGCGCTCGATCCCGTTCGGGGAGGTGATCGACGCGCTGCGCTCCGGCGGCGACAGCCGGAACGCCGCAGTCGTCAACGACGTGCGGGTGCCGCGCACGCTGCTCGGCATCGCGGTCGGCGTGGCGCTGGGGCTCGCGGGCGCGCTGATGCAGGCGCTGACCCGCAACCCGCTCGCCGACCCGGGACTGCTCGGCGTCAACGCCGGGGCGTCGGCGGCCGTGGTCGTCGCCATCGGCTGGCTCGGCGTGACCGGCAGCAGCGCGTACATCTGGTTCGCCTTCGTCGGCGCGGCGCTCGCCTCCGTCGCCGTCTACGCGATCGGCACGGCCGGCCGCGGCGGCGCGACGCCGGTGCGGCTGGCGCTCGCCGGCACGGCGATCTCCGTCGCCCTCACCGCGCTCACCTACGGGATCGCCCTCACGGACGCGCAGCTGCTGCAGCAGTACAACTTCTGGTCGGTGGGGGCGCTCGGCGGGCGCGGCCGGACCGAGCTCGGCGCGGTCGTGCCGTTCATCGTCGTGGGCACGCTCATCGCGGTGCTGCTCGCGCGGCCGCTGAACGCGCTGGCCATGGGCGACGACTCCGCGCGGGCGCTCGGCGCGCGCGTCGGCCGCACGCGGATCGGCGGCGCCGTGGTGATCACGCTGCTGTGCGGCGCCGCGACCGCCGCGGCCGGTCCGATCTACTTCCTCGGCCTCACGGTGCCGCACGCCGCGCGCGCCGTCTGCGGCCCCGACCAGCGCTGGGTGCTCGCCTACTCGGCGGTGCTCGGCGCGGCGCTGCTGCTGGTCGCCGACGTGATCGGCCGCGTCGTCGTGCGGCCGAGCGAGCTCGAGGCCGGGCTGATGCTCGCCGTCGTCGGGGCCCCCGTGTTCATCGCGCTCGTGCGCCGCAAGCGGATCGCGGCGCTCTGATGGCCGTCGCCGAGCGCATCCGCGCACCGGCGGCGCCGGTTCCCGGCCGGGTGGTGCGCGTCGGGGACCGGGTGTCGCTGCGCGTGCGCGCGCGGCCCGTCGCCGTGGCCGGCGCGCTCCTGCTGCTCTGCCTCGCGCTGCTCGTCGTCGCGATCGGCACCGGCGACTTCCCGATCGCCCCCGGCGACGTGCTGGCGGCGCTGCTCGGCGGCGGCGACGGCGGCACGCAGTTCATCGTGCGCGAGCTGCGGCTGCCGCGCGCCCTCTGCGCCGTGCTCGTGGGCATCGCGCTCGGCGTCTCCGGCGCGGTGTTCCAGACGGTCACGCGCAACCCGCTCGGCTCGCCCGACATCGTCGGCTTCCAGCAGGGCGCGTCGGCCGGCGCGCTCTTCGTCATCACCGTCCTCGCCGCGTCCGGTGCGGCCGTGTCCGTGGGCGCGATGGCCGGCGGCGCGGTCACCGCCCTGCTCGTCTACCTGCTCGCCTACACGCGCGGCGGCACGTCGGGCTACCGGCTCGTGCTGGTCGGGATCGCCATGGCGGCCCTGATGCTCGCCGTCACCGATTTCCTGCTCTCGCGCGCCCGGGTCGAGGACGCGCAGGAGGCGACCCGGTGGCTGCTCGGCTCGCTCAACAACCGCACGTGGGAGGACCTCGTGCCGCTGCTGGTCGTGGTCGGCGGGCTGCTGCCCGCGATGATCGCGGCCGGCCCCGCGCTGCGCGCGCTCGAGCTGGGCGACGAGTCCGCCCACGGGCTCGGGCTGCGGGTGGAGCGCACGCGCTTCGGCCTCGTGGCGCTCGCCGTCGCGCTCGTGTCGATCACGACCGTCGCCGTCGGCCCGATCGCCTTCGTCGCCCTGACCGCGCCCCAGATCGCCCGCCGGCTCGCGCGCACCCCCGCGCCGACCCTGTCCTGCTCCGCGCTCGTCGGCGCGGCGCTCGTGCTCGCCGCCGACGTCGCGGCGCAGCGCCTCGTGCCCGGCACGCCGCTGCCCGTCGGCGTCATGACGGGCGCGTTCGGCGGGCTCTACCTCGCCTGGCTGCTCACCACCGAATGGAGATCCGGACGCGCATGACCACCGCCGCCCCCGCCCCGCTCCGCGCCGAGGAGGTGACCCTCGCCTACGAGGGCCACGTCGTCGCGCGCGGCCTGTCCGTCGACGTCCCCGAGGGCGGGTTCACCGCCGTCGTCGGGCCGAACGCGTGCGGCAAGTCGACGCTCCTGCGCGCCCTGGTGCGGATGCTCAAGCCGCGCCAGGGCTCGGTCCTGCTCGACGGGACGGAGATCTCGTCGCTGCCGACCAAGCAGGTGGCACGCCGGCTCGGCCTCCTGCCGCAGTCCTCGATCGCGCCCGACGGGATCAGCGTCGCCGAGCTCGTCGCGCGCGGCCGGCACCCCCACCAGCGGCTGCTGCGCCAGTGGTCGCAGGCGGACGAGCGGGCCGTGCGCGACGCGATGGCCGACACCCGCGTCGAGGAGCTCGCCGAGCGGCTCGTGGACGAGCTGTCGGGCGGGCAGCGCCAGCGCGTGTGGCTGGCCATGGCGCTCGCACAGGACACGCCGCTGCTGCTGCTCGACGAGCCGACGACGTTCCTCGACATCGCCCACCAGATGGAGGTCCTCGACCTCTGCGCCGAGCTGCACGCCCAGGGGCGTACGCTCGTCGCCGTGCTCCACGACCTCAACCATGCGTGCCGCTACGCGACGCACCTGATCGTCATGCGCGAGGGCGCGATCGTCGCGCAGGGCGATCCGCGGGAGATCGTCGACGCGGAGCTGGTCGAGTCCGTGTTCGGGCTCCCCTGCCACGTCGTGCCGTGCCCCGCCACCGGCGCGCCGATGGTCGTGCCGGCGGCGCGCCGCGGGCGGTGAGCGGCGGCGAGCTGCTGCGGGCGACGCTGCGCGCCCGGCGCGGCGGCGTGGCGGGCGCGGCCGCGCTGCTCGGCGCGCACCAGGGCTTCGAGGCCCTCGTCCCGGTCTTCGTCGGCGCGACCGTCGACGCGGCGATCGAGCCCTCGGACGAGGGCGCGCTCGCCCTGTGGCTCGGGCTGCTCGCCGTGCTCTTCGTGTTCCTGGCCGCCGCGTACCGCAACGGCGCGCGGGTCAGCGTGGCGGCGACGGAGCGCGCGGCGCACGACCTGCGGCTCCGGCTCGTGGAGCGCGTGCTCGACCCCCGCGGGGGCGGCGAGGGCGGGCGCCTGCCGGGCGAGCTGGTCAGCGTGGCGAGCGCCGACGTCGACGCCGCGGCCGGGATCGTCCGGGCCGTCGCGTTCGGCGTGGGCGTCGCGGTGGCGCTGTGCGCCGGCGCCGCCGTGCTGCTGCTGACGTCGGCGGCGCTCGGCGTCATGGTGCTCGTCGGCCTGCCCGTGGCGCTGTTCCTGGCCGGGCGGCTCGCGCGCCCGCTCGGGCGGCGCGCGGCGGGGCAGCAGGCGCGCGCGGCGGACGCCGCCGGCGTCGCCACCGACCTCGTCGACGGGCTGCGCGTGCTGCAGGGGATCGGCGGCGTCGCGGCGGGCGTCGCGCGCTACCGCTCGGCCAGCCGGGCGTCGCTCGACGCGACGCTCGGCGCCGCGCGGGCGGAGGCGGCGTTCGAGGCGAGCGCCGTGCTCGTCGGCGGCGTCGCGCTCGCCGCGGTGGCGCTCGTGGGCGGGCGGCTGGCGGCGCAGGGCGAGATCTCGATCGGCGAGCTCATCGCGGCCGTCGGCGTGACCCAGTTCCTGGTCGGGCCGCTCGCCCGCCTCGCCTGGGTCGGGACCATGGTCGCCCGCGCCCGCGCCTCGGCGGAGCGCCTGGCCACGGCGCTCGCCGCGCCCCCCGCGGTGGGCGCGGGCGACGGCGGGACCGGCGCGGACCACGGCGGCGGGGCGGTGGGGCTCGTCGTCGACGGCCTGCGGCACGGGCCGCTCGACGGGTTCGCGCTCGACGTCCCGGCCGGCAGCGTGCACGGCGTCGCGATCGACGATCCGGCCGCGGCGGAGGCGCTGCTCGACTGCCTCGGACGCGAGGCAGAGCCCGCCGCGGGGGCGATCGCGATCGGCGGGACGCCGCTCGGCGCGCTCGACCCGGCCGCCGCGCGCGCCGCCGTGGTCGTCTGCCCGCACGAGCCGGCGCTGCTCGCCGACACCGTGGAGGCGAACGTCGCCGCGGCCGCCGGCGGCGACGCGGCCGCGGTCGCGCGCGCGATCGCGGCGGCGGCGGTGGAGGACGTCGTCGCGGCGCTGCCGGACGGCGCCGCCACGCGGCTCTCCGACGGCGGCCGCTCGCTCTCGGGCGGCCAGCGCCAGCGGGTCGCGCTCGCCCGCGCGCTCGCGGCCCCCGCGCCGGTCCTCGTGCTCCACGAGCCGACGACCGCGCTGGACGCCGCGACCGAGGCGCGGGTCGCCGCCGCGCTGCGCGCCGTCCGCGCCGGGCGCACGACCGTCCTGGTCACGACGAGCCCCGCGCTCCTGGCCGCCTGCGACACGGTCACGGTCGTCCGCGACGGCCGGGCGGCCGCGGCCGGCGGCCACGCCGAGCTGCTCGCCGCGGACACGGCCTACCGCGAGGCGGTGCTCGGATGACGGCCGCCGGCGACGCCCGCCCCGCGCGGCTCCTGCCGACCGCCGACGCGCGTGCGGTGCGCCGCGTCGTCGCGGCGCTGCTGCGGCCGCGCCGCGGGCGGGCGGCGGTCGCCGTCGTCGTGCTCGTCGCCGCCGCGGGCGCCGGGCTGCTCGGGCCGCTGCTGCTCGGCGAGATCGTCGACCGGGTGACGACGGGGCGGGGAGCCGGCGCGATCACCGGTCCCGGCCTCGCGCTGCTCGGCGTCGCCGTGGCCGAGGCCGCGCTCAGCGCGCTCGGCATGGCGCTCGTCGCCGGGCTCGGCCAGCCGATGCTCGCCGACCTGCGCGAGCAGGTCGTGGAGCGCGCGCTGCGGCTGCCGGCCGAGGAGGTCGAGCGGACCGGCCGCGGCGACCTCCTCTCGCGTGTCGGCGACGACGTCGCCGCGGTCGCCGAGGCCGTCGTCTCCGCCCTCCCCGCGCTCGCCGGCGCCGGCGTCACGATCGTGCTCACGTTCGCCGGCCTCGCGGCGATCGACCCGCGGCTCGCGCTCGCCGGGCTCGCGTCGGTGCCGCTGCAGGCCTATGCGCTGTCCTGGTACCTCCCGCGCGCGCGGCCCGCCTACGCCGTCGAGCGCGTCGCGGCCGGCGCCCGCGCGCAGGCGCTGCTCGAGGCGGTCGGCGGCGCCCGCACCATCCGCGCGCTCGGCCTGGCCGGCCGCGAGCTGCCGAGGGTCGCCGAGCGCTCGCAGGCGACCGTCGACGCCACGAACCGCGCGACGTGGATCTCGTCGGGCTTCTACACCCGGCTGAACTGGGGCGAGCTCGCGGGCACGGCCGCGGTGCTCGCGGCGGGCTTCCTGCTCGTGCGCGCCGACGTGCTGTCCGTCGGCGGCGCGACCGCCGGCGCGCTGCTGTTCGTGCGCCTGTTCGACCAGTTCAACGTCGTGCTCGGGACGGTCGACGACGCCCAGCGCGCGCTGGCCGCGCTCGCGCGGCTCGTCGGCGTCGCCACGATCCCGTCACCGGACGCGGTGGTGGCGGCGGCGGCGCGCGACCGGGACGCCGGCGCGCCGGCCGTCTCGCTCCGAGGGATCCGGCACGCCTACACCGCCGGCCACGACGTCCTGCACGGCGTCGACCTGGCGCTCGCCGCGGGCGAGCGCGTCGCGCTCGTCGGGCGGTCGGGCGCGGGCAAGACGACGCTTGCCAAGGTCCTCGCGGGCTTCCACGCGCCGACCGCGGGCAGCGTCGCGATCGGCGGCGCGCCGGCGACGGCGGGCGACGGGGCGGTCGCGCTCGTCACGCAGGAGCTGCACGTGTTCGCGGGCCCGCTCGCCGCCGACCTGCGCCTCGCCGCGCCCGGCGCCGACGACGCGCAGCTCGACGCGGCGCTGGAGCTCGTCGGTGCGCTCGCCTGGGTGCGCGCGCTGCCCGACGGGCGCGAGACGGTGGTCGGCGCCGGCGGCGTCGCGCTCACGGCGGCCCAGGCCCAGCAGCTCGCGCTGGCGCGGCTCGTGCTCGCCGACCCCGCGGTCGCCGTGCTCGACGAGGCGACCGCCGAGGCGGGCAGCGCCGGCGCACGCGTGCTCGAGGCCGCGGCCGACCGCGTGCTCGCCGGCCGCACGGCGCTCGTCGTCGCGCACCGCCTCAGCCAGGCCGCGCGCGCGGACCGCGTCGTGTTCCTCGAGCACGGGCGCGTGATCGAGCAGGGCGCGCACGCGCAGCTCGTCGCGGCCGGCGGGCCGTACGCGGAGCTGTGGCGCGCCTGGTCGGCCGGCCGTCAGTCCTCCTCGAGGATCCAGTCTCCCGAGCGCAGCCAGTAGCCCGTCGCCTTGACGTGCTTGCGCGGCAGGCCCCGCTCGCCGCGCAGGACGTCGCGCACGTCGCGCGCGATCCGGGACTCGGCCGCGCCCCAGACCTGCCCCGGGCCGTCGGGGAGCTCGAGCGCGCGCAGGGCGTCGGCGAGATGGGTGCTCGTGGCGGGCGCCGCGCCCCCGCGGTGGACCCAGCGCACGTCCGCGCCGGCGGGCGCCGCGAGGTCGTGCTCCTCGGCCGGGTCGGCGACCTCGACGACCGCGAGCACCCGCTCCTGCGGCGGCGGCGTCTCGAGGATCGCGGCGATCGCCGGCAGCGCCGTCTCGTCCCCGCACAGCAGCAGCCAGTCCGCGTCCTCGCGCGGCGCGTAGTCGACGCGCGGCCCGGCGTAGCCGACGGGGCCGCCGATCGGCGTCGCCTCGGCCCCGGCGCACGCGGGTCCGCGCGGCCGGTGCAGCACGACGTCGACGTCGATCTCGCCCCGCCGCGCGTCGTGGCGGCGCACGGTGTAGTTGCGCCACTCCTGCTCCGGCGCACCGGGCGGGAACACCCAGCCCTGGAGGGGGAGCACGATCTCCTCGCCCGCGGGCGGGAACAGGAGCGTGACGATCTCCCCGGGCTGCTGGATCGGCCAGTCCGCCCCGAAGCCCGCGCAGGCGAGCGTGACCCGGATCATGCGCGGCGTCAGGGGCTCGCGCCGCACGAGCCGGGCGACGCCCGCGCGGGCGGGGAACCGTCTGAGTGAGGACACTTAGGGCACCCTAACAGGGAACGGCAGGAGCTAGCATGGCAGCCCGATCCCGACGGGCGAGGAGAGCGAACACATGCGCCTGCGTTCCCGGTTCAAGGACTGGCTGGACTACCGTCGCGACCTGCGCCGCACACGGCGCGAGTTCCGCGACGTGCGCCGGTCGAACGTCGACCACGCCGAGAGCGAGCGCTTCCGCGGCCCAGGCGCCCCGATGGGCGGCGGGCACGGCGGCGGCGGCATCGGCGGCGGGGGCGGGTAGCCGCCGGCGGCAGGACTGTCGGGGGCGCGTGCGCGTCAACGCCGCCCGACCCCGCCGGGCCGCCCTTCGCGACTACCGATCGCGAGCGAAGGCCCCGGCGCACGTCAGATGTGCGGGCGGAGCAGCGTGAGGTCGCCCGGGCCGAGGCGGTCCTTGGCCGTCTTGGCCTGGTGCCAGAAGGGATAGAGCAGCGGCGGCGCGCTGAGCGCGTCGAGCCGCGCGCGCTCGTCCGCGGCGAGCTCGAGGTCCGCCGCGCGGAGGTTGTCCGTGAGCTGCTCCTCCGTCCGCGCGCCGACGAGCACCGACGCGATCCCCTCGCGGCCGAGCAGCCAGGCCAGCGCGACCTGCGCCGCCGAGGCGTCGTGCGCCGCGGCGATGTCCACCAGCGCGTCGACCACGTCGTAGAGCTGCGCCTCGTCGCGCACCGGCGGCTCGTCCCAGTCCGTCAGCTGCCGCGCCCCCGCCGGCCCCTGCTCGCCGCGCCGGTACTTGCCCGAGAGCAGGCCACCGGCGAGCGGGCTCCAGACGATGATCCCGATGCCCTGGTCGACCGCCGCGGGGATGATCTCGTACTCCGCGTCGCGCGACTGGAGCGAGTAGTAGACCTGCTGGCCGACGTAGCGCTGCAGGCCGAGCCGGTCCGAGACGCCGAGCGACTTCGTCATCTGCCAGCCCGCGAAGTTCGAGCAGCCCACGTAGCGCACCTTGCCGGAGGCCACGAGCGTGTCGAGCGCGTGCAGCGTCTCCTCCACGGGCGTCACGCCGTCCCACTCGTGCACCTGGTAGAGGTCGACGTGGTCGACGCCGAGGCGCCGCAGGCTCGCCTCGCAGGACGCGATCAGGTGGTGGCGGGAGAGGCCGGCATCGTTCGGCCCGTCGCCCATCGGCATGCGCGCCTTCGTCGCGAGCACGACGCGGTCGCGGCGCCCCTTGAGGGCCTTGCCGAGGATCTCCTCGGAGGCCCCGGCCGAGTAGACGTCCGCCGTGTCGAAGAACGTGATGCCCGCATCGAGGCACAGGTCGACCTGGCGGGTCGCGGCGGTCACGTCGGTCGTGCCGACGTTGGCGAAGCGGTCGCGGCCGCCGAACGTCATCGTCCCGAGCCCCAGGGCGGACACGCGCAGGCCCGACGCTCCCAGCTGGCGATATTCCATGCGCCGCATCCTGGCAGGATGGGCGCGTGGCCTCGCGCGTGCTGCTCTCGACGCCCGAGCTGACGCTCGGGGAGTTCGCCTGCGCGCCCGGCGAGCCGCTCTGGGAGGAGGTCAACACGAACATCGGCGCGCGCCCGCACGTCGTGTTCCCGCGCACCCAGGTGCTGATCGCGCAGGAGGGCGCGCCGCCGGTGCTGGCCACGCCGAACGTCGTCGTCTACTACAAGCCGCACCAGCGCTACCGCCGCGCCATGCGGGACGCGCGCGGCGACCGCTGCCTCTGGCTCGAGGCGCACCCCGACCTGCTCGGCAGCCCGCCGGCCGGACCCGCGGCGCCCTCGGACCCGCGCGCCTACCTGCTGGCCGTCTCGCTCGCCCGGCACCTGCGCGCCGAGCCGGCGCCCGACCGGCTGCTGGCGGAGGAGGGCGCGCTGCGGCTGCTCGACGCGGCGCTGCCCGCGGGCGTCACGCGCGGCGCGGCGGCGCGGCGCGCCCGGACGCGCCGCGACCACGCCGAGCTCGCGGCGGCGGCCCAGGCGCTGCTCGCGGCCCGCATGACCGAGCGGCTGTCGCTCGCGGCGATCGGGGCCGCGCTCGCCGTCTCCCCCTTCCATCTCGCGCGGGTGTTCCGCATCCAGACGGGCTTCACGCTCTCGGGCTACGTCCACGGGCTCCGGCTGCGCCGCGCGGCCGAGCTGCTCGCGGCCGACCCCGCGCTCGACCTGTCGCGGCTCGCGGTCGACCTCGGCTACTGCTCCCCCAGCCACTTCACCGACCGCTTCCGGTCCGCCTTCGGCCGGCCGCCGTCGGCCGTGCGCGGCGCCCAACTGCGCACGATCGTGGAAGCGGCTTGCCCCGTCCGCGCCTAGAACCCTCCCAACGACGAGGAGGGTGGCGAGATGGCGCGGCGGCGGACGGGTGCGGCGCTGGCGACGCTCGGCCTGGCGCTGGGCGCGCCGGCCGGCGCGGCGGCAGGGAGCGACGGGTTCGTGGAGCGCGTGCGCGTGCTGCACGAGTGGCACGGGGCGCCGGGCACCTACCTCGGCTGGGCGGTGAGCGAGCTGCACGACATCGACCGCGACCGCGTCACGGACCTGATCGTGAGCGAGCCGGCCACGGCGGCAGGCGGCACGGTGTGGGTGTCCTCAGGGCGCACCGGACGGCTGCTGCACCGGCTCGACGGCGCGCCCGGCGACTTCTTCGGCGGCGCGATCGCCGACGCGGGCGACACGGACGGCGACGGCGTCCACGACATCGTCGTCGGCGCGCCGAACAACCCGACCACCGTGTTCGGCCGCGGCCGCGCGTACCTCTACTCCGGGCGCACCGGGCGGCTGCTGCACACGTGGCAGGCCGCGGGACCGGACGACACGCTCGGCTACGCCGTGGCCGGGGCGGGCGACCAGGACCGCGACGGGTACGACGACGTCCTCGTCGGCGCGATCGGCGACGACCTGGCGGGCGTGGACGCGGGCGCCGCGTTCGTCTTCTCCGGCCGCACGCACCGCGTGCTGCGCCGGATCGACGGCGGCGACCCGGGCGGCGGCTTCGGGTCGGCGACCGACGCCGCCGCGAGCCTCGGCGGGCGCCGGCCGGACCTGATCGTCGGCGCGTGGAACGAGGGTCCCGGCGACGCCGCGGGCGGCGGCGGCGTGCACGTGCTCGGCCGGGCGGGGGAGCGGTTCGCGCTCGCGCCGCCCGCGGGCGCCGCGCAGTTCGGCAACTTCTTCGTCGCCGGCGTCGGGCGGGTCGACCGCGACGGCGTGCCCGACGTCTACGCCGCCGACTACGCGGCGAGCGGCGGCAACGGCTTCGCCGGCGTGTACGCCGGCCGCGACGGGTCGCTGATCCACGGCTGGCCGGGCGGGCCCGGCGACGGGACCGGCCCCGGCCGTGAGGCGGGCGACGTCGACCGCGACGGCCGGATCGACCTCGCCGTCGGCTCCTACACCGCCGGCCCGGCCGGCGCCGGCCGGGTCGACGTCCGCTCCGGGCGCACGGGTGGCGTCCTGCGCACCATCACGTCGACCACGGCGGGCGAGAACCTCGGGTTCGACGCCGTCGGCGTCGGCGACACGAACCGCGACGGCCGGATCGACCTGCTGCTCTCGGCCGCGACCGGGAGCGCGGTGTACCTCGTGGCGGGCCGCTAGGCCCACTGCGCCAGCCAGGAGCGCGCGATCCACGCGACCTCGCCGGGATCGAGCTCGGGTACCTCGGCGCCCTGCGCGCGGGCGTCGAGGTAGACCTTCGCCGCGTGCTCGGTCACCGAGGCGGCGCGGAACGCGCGGGCGAGGTCCGCGCCGACCGCGACGAGCCCGTGGTGGCGCAGGAGGCAGGCGCCGCGGTCGACGAGCGCCGCGGCCGCGGCGTCGGCCATCTCGTCCGTGCCCGGGCGCGCGTACGGCGCGACCCGGACGTCGCCGCCGACCGCCTCGACGAGGCCGGTGAGGATCGGCGGCAGCCGCCACCCGAGCACGGCGAGCGTCATGGCCGCCGGGGAGTGCGTGTGGACGATCGCCCCGACCTCGGGGCGGCGCGCGTAGACGAGCGTGTGCAACGGCAGCTCGCTCGTCGGCGCGCTGCGGCCGCCGAGCTGCCCGCCGGACGTGCCGACGAGGCAGACG
The DNA here is from genome assembly GCA_963827335.1 of uncultured Solirubrobacteraceae bacterium. Taxonomy (GTDB): domain Bacteria; phylum Actinomycetota; class Thermoleophilia; order Solirubrobacterales; family Solirubrobacteraceae; genus DASQMT01. The sequence goes on along the minus strand of CAWHAP010000004.1, from coordinate 104,719 downwards.
TCGTCGGGCTCGAGCGCGTCGTAGGCGAGCGACGTCGGCGTCATGGCGATCACGCCGGGCTCGTCCTCGACGCGCGCGGAGACGTTGCCGGCGGTCGCATGGACGAGGCGCTCGGCCTGGAGGCGCCGGCAGTGGTCGAGCACCGCCAGGCGCGCGCGGTGGCGGGCGTCGGACATCGGGTCAGCTCCTTCGCGGTCGCGTGGCGAGCCACAGCGCGGCGGCGGCGGCGAGCGGGACGAGCGCCGCGCGGGGCACGAGCCGCGCGAGCGCCGGGAGATCGGCCGGGGCGAGATGGACGTGCGCGGGCCAGGCGCCCATGGCGCCCTCGACGTGCAGGCCGTCGCGGGCGAGGCGGACCCGCTGCGGCTCGAACGGCAGGTCGCCGATCGGGGAGCTCACGCGCACGGGACGCTCCGCTCGGCGAGCGCGGCGGCGAGGCGCGCGGTGTCCGCGAACGTCGGCGCGTCGAGGTCCTGGAGGAACGTCACGCCGTGCGCGCCGTCCGCGATCGCCCCCTCGACGTTGCGGACGGGCCGCGGGTGCGCGGCGAGCAGGACGGCGTCGCATGCGAGCTCGCGCGTCTCCCCTGCCCGCGCGATCCGCAGCGACGCCACCCGCGGCCGGCCGGTCACGGCGACGGGGCGCCAGCCGGGGTACGCGCGGTCGGCCCAGGGCGGAGCGCCCCCGACGGCGGTCACGGTGCCGCCCGCGGCCCGGATCAGCCGCGCGGCGGCCGCCGCATCGGCGTCGTCGCCGACGATCGCGGCGCGGCGCCACAGGGGCACGCCCGCCTCGAGCAGGTGCTTGGCGACCTGGGCGGCCAGCACGCCGGCCGGGCGGTCGCCGGCGAGGCCGAGCTCGGCCGGGGTCGCCGGCCGCATGCCGCCGGCGAAGACGAGCGCCTCCGCGGTGCGCCAGGCGATCGCGCCCGGCGCGCAGACGAGCAGCCGCCCGTCCTCCCAGCGCGTGGCGGTGGCGCCGAGCGCGAAGGTCACCCCGGCCCGCCGCGCCCGGGTCACGGCGGCCCGCACCGCGCGCGCCGTGTCGCCCGCGGCGCCGCCCGGCACCGGGATGCGGTCGACGAGCTCCACCGGCGCGCGGGCGGCGAGCGCGGCGGCGGCACCGAGGCCGGCCGCGCCGGCGCCCACGACGACGACCGTCACGCGCCGACGCTCCCCGCCGCGGTCAGCCGCGCCCCGGCCGGCCCGTCGCCCGACGCCATGGCGCACAGGAACGTCACGCCGGCGAGGCACATCGCGCCCTGGCAGCGGCCGTAGGTCGCGCCCGTGCGCTTGCGCACCCCGTCGACCGAGCGCGCGCCGACCGGACCGCGCAGCGCGGCGGCGAGCTCGGCGGCGCTGACCTGCTCGCACGCGCAGACGACCTGCCCGTAGGCGGGATCGACCGCCGTGAGCCGCTCGGGGTCGCGCGCGGTGCGCAGCCGCGGCACCGCGGGGAGCGCGCGCACGGCGCCGTCGCGGTCCGGGGCATCGAGCCCCGCCTCGCGCAGCAGCGCGAGCGCCCGCTCGGCCGCCGCGGGCGCGATCGACACGCCGGTCGAGCGGTTCGTCGCGTGCAGCAGCCAGTCCACCCGCGGGTCGAGCCGCAGGCGCAGGCGCTCGTCGCTCGCCGGGCGGTTCGCGGCGAAGACCTTGATCGGGGCGGCCGCGGCGCTCGCGGGGACGAGGCGCGCCGCGCTCGCGCGCACGGCGGCGAGCGTGTCCGCGTCGGTGGTGGCGTCGCGCGCGTCGTCGTGGTCGTCGGCCGTCGGGCCGAGCAGGCAGGCGCCGTGCGTGGTGGGCACGACGTTGACGCCCTTCGTGTCGGCCAGGGGCGTCGCGAAGACGATCGAGCGCAGGCGGCGCCCGAACTCGCGGTCGAGCAGCACGTACTGGCCCTTGCGCGGCCAGACCGCGTACGGCTCCCCGCCCGCGAGCGCGCTCACCGCGCCGGCCGCGGCGCCCGCCGCGTTCACGACGAAGCGCGCCCGCAGCTCGCCGTGCGGCGTGACGAGCCGCGTGCGGCCGCCGGCCTCGCGGTGCAGCGCGGTGACGGGCGCGCCGCGGCGCACGTCGCACCCATTGGCGGCGGCGAGCCGCGCGAAGGCGACGGTGAGCCGCATCGGATCGACGATCCCCTCGTCGGGCAGGTGCAGCGCGGCGCGGCACGCGGGCGCGACCAGCGGCTCGAGCGCTCGCGCCCGGTCGCCGTCGATCAGCGCGGCGCGCGCGCCGCAGGCCCGGGCGTCCGCGGCGACCTCGTCGAGCTTCGCCGCCTCGGCGTCGTCGAGCGCGAGCATCAGCGCGCCGATCCGGCGGTAGGGCACGTCCAGGCGCGCGCAGAGCGCCTCCCAGCCGGGGTTCGCGCGCCCGATCAGCTCGGTGTCGAGGGTGCCGGGGCCGCCGTAGTAGGACACCGCGATGCCGGCGTTGCCCTTGCTGGCGCCCTCGGCGACGTCGCCGGCCGCCTCCAGCAGGCACACGCTCGCGCGCGTCGCCGAGAGCCGCGCGGCGATCGCGCACCCGAGCACGCCCCCGCCGACCACCGCGACGTCGACGCGGGTCATGCGCGCGCCCCGCCGCGTCCCGTCCCTGCCCGTCGTCCGCCGCGGCGCATGCCCGGGATCTTCGCAGCGGGCGGTGGACCGGCTTGACAAGACTGTGGTCCGTAGCTTACAAAGGTACGGTCCACAGTCTTCCGCTCCGTTCCCCGAGGTCCCCATGTACGACGCGATCGTCGTCGGCGCGCGCTGCGCCGGCTCCCCCACCGCCATGCTGCTCGCGCGTGCGGGCCACCGCGTGCTGCTCGTCGACCGCGCGACGTTCCCCAGCGACGCGCTCTCGACGCACTACATCCACCAGCCCGGGGTGGCCGCGCTCGACCGGTGGGGCATGCTGGAGCGGGTCGCCGCGACCGGCGCGCCGCCGATCCGCCGCTTCCGCTTCGACCTCGGCCCGTTCGCCCTGGAGGGCGCGCCCCCGCCGCTCGGCGACATCGACGCCGCCTACTCCGTGCGCCGCGCCATCCTCGACGAGATCCTGCTCGAGGGCGCGGCCGCCGCCGGCGCGGAGGTGCGCACGGGCTTCGCCGTGGACGAGCTGATCCTCGAGCACGGCCGCGTCGCCGGCATCGGCGGGCGGGCGCGCGACGGCGGGCGGGTGACCGCGCGGGCCCGGCTCGTGATCGGCGCGGACGGCATGGGCTCGCTGGTGGCGCGCGGGGCCGGCGCGCGCATGTACGACGCGCAGCCGCCGCTCACCTGCGCGTACTACACGTACTGGCGCGGCGTGGAGATGGCGGGCGCGGAGCTGTACCCGCGCGCCGGCCGGATGATCGTCGCGTCGCCGACCAACGGCGGCGAGGTGGTCACGATCGCCTTCTGGCCGAACGCCGAGTTCGCCCGGGTCCGCGCCGGCCTGGACGCGGCCTTCATGGCCGCCGTCGACCTCGCGCCCGACCTGGCCGCGCGGCTCCGCGCGGGCGAGCGCAGCGACCGCTTCCGCGGCACGGTGCGCCTGCCCAACTTCTTCCGCCAGGCCGCCGGCCCCGGCTGGGCGCTCGTTGGCGACGCCGGCCACCACAAGGACCCGATCCTCGCGCTCGGGATCACCGACGCGTTCCGCGACGCCGAGCTGCTCGCGGCGGCCGCCGACGCCGGGCTGAGCGGACGCGAGCCGCTGGGCAGCGCCCTCGCAGGCTACGGGCGCCGCCGCGACGAGCTCGCCGCGGCGGGCTACGCGAGCACGCTGCAGTTCGCCGCGCTGCAGCCGCCCGGCCCGGAGCTGCAGGCCCGCTTCGCGGCGCTCCGGCACGACCAGGCGGCGACGGATCGCTTCTTCGGGACGATCGCGGGGACCGTGGACCCGGCGGAGCTGCTCGCCGCGGCGTGATATCCAGACGGGGATGCGGATCCTCGTCACCGGCAGCGCCGGCCACCTCGGCGAGGCCCTCGTGCGCGTCCTGCGCGCCGAGGGCGCCGACGTGGTCGGCCTCGACCTGCTGGCGTCGCCGTTCACCGACGTGGTCGGCTCCGTCGCCGACCGGCGGTGCGTGCGCCGCTGCCTCGCGGGCGCCGGCGCCGTGCTGCACGCCGCGACGCTGCACAAGCCGCACGTCGGCTCGCACGGGCGCGCGGCGTTCGTCGAGGCGAACGTCATGGGCACGCTGACCCTGCTCGAGGAGGCGGTCGTGGCCGGCGTGGGCCGGTTCGTGTTCACGAGCACGACGAGCGCGTTCGGCCGCGCGCTCGTCCCCCCGCGGGGCGCGCCCGCGGCCTGGGTGACCGAGGACGTCGCGCCGGTCCCGCGCAACGTGTACGGCGTGACGAAGACGGCGGCGGAGGACCTGTGCGAGCTCGTGCACCGCGACCACGGGCTGCCGGTCGTGATCCTGCGCACCTCGCGCTTCTTCCCGGAGGGCGACGACCGCGACGACGTGCGCGCCGCCTACGACGACCGCAACCTGAAGGTCAACGAGCTGCTGTACCGCCGGGTCGACCTCGAGGACGTCGTGAGCGCGCACCGGCGCGCGCTCGAGCGGGCGCCCGCGATCGGCTTCGGCCGCTACATCGTCAGCGCCACCACGCCGTTCACGCGGGACGACCTGGCGGAGCTGCGCGCCGACGCCCCCGCCGTCGTGCGGCGGCGCGTGCCCGCCTACGAGGCGGTCTACGCCGAGCGCGGCTGGACGATGCTCCCGAGCATCGAGCGCGTCTACGTCAACGCCCGCGCGCGGGCGGACCTCGGCTGGGCGCCGCGGCACGACTTCGCGGCCGCGCTCGAGCGCCTGGGCGCCGGCGAGGACCCGCGCAGCGCGCTGGCGCGCGCGGTCGGGGCGAAGGGCTACCACGCCGAGACGACGGGTCCCTACACCACGCGCTGACTCAGGGGAGCGGGATGCGGGCGCGCAGTCGCGTCCCGCCGCCCGGCGGGCTGTGGACCTCGATGCGGCCGTCGAGCGCCCCGACGCGGTCGGCGAGCCCGCGCAGCCCGGAGCCGGCGTCCACGGCGGCGCCGCCGACGCCGTCGTCGGCGACCTCCACCTCGACCGTGTCGCCGGTGCGCGCGACGGCGACCGTGGCGCCCGTGGCCGACGCGTACTTCGCCACGTTCGCCAGCGCCTCGGAGACCACGAAGTAGGCCGCCGTGGCGACCGGCCCGGGGAGGTCGTCCGGGACGCCGTCCGCCACCTCGACGGGCACCGGCGCGCGCAGCGCGAGGCTCCGGAGCGCGGCGTCGAGCCCGCGATCGGTGAGCACGGCGGGGTGGATGCCGCGGGCGAGCTCGCGCACCTCGTCGAGGCTCGCCTGCAGCTCGTCGCCGGCCTCCGCGATCAGGGCGGCCAGCTCGGGGTGCTCCGACGCGCGGCGCTGCGCGAGCCGGAGCTTGAGGGCCAGCGCGACCAGGCGCGACTGCGCGCCGTCGTGCAGGTCGCGCTCGAGCCGCCGGCGCTCGGCGTCGCCGGCCTCGACGATCCGCGCCCGCGACGCGCGCAGCTCCTCGATCCGCGCCCGCAGCGCCGCCGCCAGCCGCTGGTTCTCGATCGCGAGCGCCGCCGCCCCGCCGGCCGCGCGCACGAGCTGGGGCTCGTCGGCGAGCGCAGGGTCGTGCCCGATCGCGGCGATCCGGCTGCCGTTGCGCTCGACCTCGCTCCAGGTGCCGACGTCCACCCGCACCGGCCGGCCGTCGGCGTCCACGAAGCGCTCGACGTCCGGCAGCCAGTAGGCGAGCCGGAGCGACGGATCCCCGAGCGCCTCCGCCAGCGCGGCGCGCACCGCGCCGGGGCCCGGGTCGCCGCCCAGCCGTGCCATCAGCGAGGACATCGCGCCGGCCTGCGCGATCCGGCTGCGCAGCAGCCCGGCGAGGAACCCGAACGGCACGGCGGCGAGCGCGAGCTGCTCGAGCACGTCGGCCCAGCCCTGGCGCGCGCCCGCGGCGTCGAGGCCGTTGGCGACGCCGGACGCCATCAGCGCGAGGCCGCCGGTCGTGACGACGGGCGCGATCGCGCGCCGCTGCGGCGGCGTCGCTGCGCGCCAGCGCCGGACGAGGATCACCGCGGCCGCGCCGAACGGGATCACGGCGAGCGCGAACTGGAGCGCGTCGAGCAGGTCGGAGAGGTCCTGGTCCGACGCGACGATCAGCAGGTTGCGCGGCTCCCCGCGCGCCTCGAACAGCAGCGACGGGACCTGCAGCACCGTGGCGATCAGGTAGCCCGCGAGCACGATCAGCCGCTCGAGCCCGCGCTGCAGCTCCCCCGTGGGGAACGCCAGCAGCAGGTGGACGGCGAAGGCGACGAACAGCGCGTCGAGCGCGATGCCGGCGGTGAACACGGCATCGTCGTCGGAGGCGCTCACGCCCGTGGCGAACCAGGCGAAGCCCACCGCCGCCATCAGCGGGCCGACGCGGTTGGCGGGGCGGCGCCACCAGGCGACGAGGCCGGCGCCCGTGAACGACCAGCCGACGAGCAGCCCGAGCGCCGCGGTCGTGCCGCGGTCGTCGACGTGCCCGCTGCCGAGCACGACCGCGGCGTAGAGGAGCCCCCCGGCGAGCGCCGCGCCGGCGAGTGCCGCGAGCGCGAGCCGCAGCGACGGCAGTGGACCCGTGCCCGCCATGCCCGCATTGTGGCGCGCCATCGGCGGCGCCTATGGCGCCCCAGGCGACCGGTCTTGGACGCGAGCGCCGTGCTGCCGCACGATCGGCGCAGTGATCCACGACCTTCAGGAGACCATCATGAGCAGCAGCTTCCACGGCGCCGTCGTCCTCGTCACGGGCGGCGGCGGCGGCATCGGCCGCGCCGCCGCGCGGCGGTTCCTCGACGAGGGCGCCTCCGTCGTCCTCAGCGGCGGCCGCGCCGAGGTGCTCGAGCAGGCGGCCGCCGCGCTCGATCCGTCCGGCGAGCGCGTCCTGCTCGTTCCGGGCCGCGTCACCGGCCGCGACGAGGCGCGCGCCCTCGTGCAGGCCGCGGTCGACCGCTTCGGCCGCCTCGACGTCCTCGTCAACAGCACCGGCGTCTTCCGCCCCGTCCCGTTCCTGGAGCAGACCGAGGAGCACTTCGAGGAGGCGCTCGGCTCGATCCTGCGCCCGACCTTCTGGGTGTCGCAGGCGGCGGCCGAGGTCATGATCGCCCGCGGCGGCGGCGGCGCGATCGTCAACGTGGGCTCGATGTGGGCCGTCGACGCGGTCTCGACCACGCCGACCAGCGCCTACTCGGCGGCGCAGGCGGGGCGCCACGCGCTCACCAAGAACCTCGCGATCGAGCTGGCGCCGCACGCGATCCGGGTCAACACCGTCGCGCTCGCCTTCGTCGAGACGCCGGCCTACGAGCGGTTCCTGAGCCCTGAGGAGGCGCAGACCGTGCTCGACGCGGTCGACGGCTTCCACCCGCTCGGCCGCCGCGGCCAGCCCGGCGACGTCGTGGAGGCCGTGCTGTTCCTGGCCGGCGCCGGCGCGGGCTGGATCACGGGCACGACGCTGCCGGTCGACGGCGGTGTGCTGGCGGGCCGCGCGCCGGCGCCGCAGCCCGACGCCGAGCCGGCCGCCGCGTAGCGGATTCCGGGCGCGCGCCGAGCCGCCGGGCGCGCGCCCGCGTATCCCCTCCCGGGTCGACGAGGGGAGACGCATGAAGGTCGGGCTCGGTCTCACGCTGGGCGTCGCGGTCCTGACCGCGGCGCTTCCCGCTGCCGCGCGCGGCCAGGCCGCGTCGGTGCGCGCCGTCGACTTCGCGTTCACGAACGTCGCGAGCCCCGCGTCGTCGACGGTGGTGATCGCGCCGGGTCAGGACGTGGCGTTCGGATACCCGTCGGGCGCCAGCATCCACAACGTCGACTTCACCGCAGCGCAGCCGGCGGCGTGCACCCAGACGTCGCCGGGGGGCGGGGGCTCCGTGCCGCCGCTGCCCTCGGTCCCGACCGCGCCGGGCTGGAGCGGCAGCTGCCGGTTCGACGCCCCGGGCGCATACCCGTTCGTCTGTGGCCAGCATCCCGGGATGACCGGCGCCGTCCAGGTGACGGGCGCGCCGCCGCCCCCGGCCGGCGCGCCCGCCGCGCCGGCCGGCGTCACCGCCATCCCCGGCGACGGCCGGGCGACGATCGCCTTCACCGCGCCGGCGGACAACGGCGCGGCGATCACCCGCTACACGGTGACGGCCGCGCCCGGCGGCGCCCAGGCGAGCGGCGCCGGCTCGCCGATCACCGTCACCGGGCTCGCCAACGGGACGCGCCACACGTTCACGGTGACCGCGACGAACGCCGCCGGCACGGGCCCGCCGTCCGCGCCGTCGGCGCCGGTGACGCCCTTCGGCGCCGGCACCGAGGGGCCGGCCGGCAGCGGGCCTGGGACGGCGCCCGCCGGCGCCTTCGCGCTGCTGCGCGCCCGGGCGCGGGCCGGCGGCGTGCTGCGGCTGACGATCGAGCTGCCCGCCGCGGGCCGGCTGGCGGTGCGCGCGCGCTTCGCCGGCGGGACGCGTGCCTACGGCCGGCGCGCGCTCACGGTCGCCGCGGCCGGCACGGTCCACGTCCGCCTGCGGCCCGGCGCCCGCGCGCGGCGCGCGCTGCGGCGCACGGGGCGCGGCGCGAAGGTCGACCTGCGGCTGCGCTTCATGCCCGCCGCGGGACCGGTGCGCACGCTCACGCGGGCGGGCGTCAGGATCCCACGCCGCCGCCCGGGCTAGCAGCGGCGCACGACCCGGCGGATGGCCCCTGCGCGCGCCCGCCGCGCTGCCGCCAGGCGGCGCCGGCTCCGGCCACCCGGATCGCGGCGCAGCGCGCGGCGCGCGGCGCGCTGCCGGCGCGCCGCCGCGCGGAGCGACACGGCCGCGGCGTGGCAGCGGCCGGCCCGGTCGCCGCCCGCGGCGGGCGCAACGCCGGCGGCCGGGAGCTCGTCGCCCGGACGCGGGTCCGCGGCCGGCCAGTCGCCCTGCAGCGTGAGCCGGTAGGGCGCCGGCGCGGGGGCCGCGCCGGCGCAGCCGTCGACCGCGGCGAGGACGCGTGCGGGGCCGGTCACCGTGTAGGCCAGCGCGCCGGAGCCGGGCACGCCGCCGGCGGCCTGCACGGAGGCCAGCTCCGTGGCGAGGCCGTCCTCCTCGACGTGCAGCCGCAGGCAGAGCGCGTCGCCGGCGCGCTCCGGCGCGAGCTCGAGCGCGACGTCCTGTTCGCCCTCGGGCACGAACAGCGCGAACCAGTCCTCGTCGGCCGCGGTCTCGACCGCCGCCGCGACGGCGTGCAGGCCGCCGGCGGCGCCGAGCGGACCGGCCGCCACCTCCGGCGCGTCGTTGGGCTCGTACGGGCCCGCGGCCGCCGCGCCGGCGGCGTGCAGCAGCACGATCGTCGTCGCGAGCGCCGCGGTTGCGACGCGCCGCCACCGGCTGGACATGGCGATCCCTCCTCGGCCGTGGACAAGCCCTCGCCGTCATCTACGCCGCAGGGGCGGGTCCGGATGCCTCGCCGCCCGAATAGGATGCGCGGCGGCAACTCGACAAGGGGGAACGATGGCGATCGTCACGGAGCGGCGGGCGATCCGCGCCGACGGACCGGAGAAGGTCACGGGGAGCGGGCGGTACGCAGCGGACCTGACGATGACCGGGATGCTGCACGCGAAGCTCCGGTACGCGGGCGTCGCGTCGGGGCGCATCACCCGCCTGGACACCGCGCGCGCCCGCGCGATCCCCGGCGTGTTCGCCGTGCTGACGCAGGCCGACGTGCCCGACGTCCGCTACGGCCCGTTCGTCAAGGACCGCACGCTGTTCGCCCACGACGTCGTCCGCTACGAGGGCGAGATCGTCGCGGCGGTCGCGGCCCTCACGCCCGAGCTCGCGCAGGCCGCCGCCGACGCGATCGAGCTCGAGATCGAGCCGCTCCCGTACGTCGGGGACGTCGAGGCCGCGATGGAGGACGGCGCGCCGCTCGTGCACGAGGAGTGGGCTGCGTACGGCGCCGACGAGGACGTGGAGCGCGACCGCAACGTGGCGTCGTTCTCCTCGATCGTGCGGGGCGACGTCGACGCCGCCATGGCGGCCGCCGACGAGGTCGTCCGGACGCGGCTCGTGGCCGACGCCTCCCACGCCGTGCCGATCGAGCCGCGCGCGATCGTCGCGCAGTGGCAGGGCGAGAAGCTCACCGTCTGGTCCTCCACGCAGGTGCCGTTCGACACGCGGTCGGGCATCGCGGAGACGCTCGAGCTGCCCGAGAGCCGGGTGCGCGTGATCGTCCCGCACCTCGGCGGCGGGTTCGGCGGCAAGTGCGGCTTCCACCAGGAGGCGCACGTCGCTGCGCTGGCGCGGAAGGCGGGCCGGCCGGTCCGGCTGCTGTTCTCCCGGCGCGAGGAGTTCCTGGTGCCGGACCGCCGGCGCGAGGAGATGGTCTTCGAGCTCGAGACCGGCGTCATGCGCGACGGCACGATGGTCGCGCGCCGCGGCAAGGTCGTGATCGACAACGGCGCCTACACCGCCGACGCCGCCTTCTTCCCCCAGCTCGCCGCGATGCACGTGGCCGGCCCCTACCGGATCCCGAACGTGGCGATCACGTCGCACCTCGTGTACACCCACCGCCAGCCCTCCGGCTCCGTGCGCGCGCCGACGGCGCCGCAGGCGTGCTGGGCGCTCGAGCAGCACATCGACGAGGTGGCGCGCGCGGTCGGGCTGGACGGGCTCGAGCTGCGCCGGCGCAACGTGCTCGGCACGGGCGACGAGGGCCCGAGCGGCCAGGTCTACGACGTGATCGGCGCGCGCGACTGCCTCGAGCAGGCGGCCGCCCTGGCGGAGTACGGCAAGGAGCTGCCCGAGGACGAGGCGATCGGCATCGCCATCGGCTGGTGGCCGTCGTTCCCGGCCGCCTCGGGGGCGTACGTCAAGCTCAACGCCGACGGCTCCGGGGTGATCGTCACCGGCGCGCAGGAGTGCGGCACCGGCGCGGTGATGGCGCTCCGCCAGCTCGCGGCGGACGAGCTCGGGATGGCGCCCGAGGACTTCACGCTGCTCTACCAGGACACCGACGCCGGCCCGTACGACATGGGCGCCACCGGCTCCCAGACGACGTTCAACAACGGCCGCGCCGTGCTCATCGCGGCGGACGAGGTCGCGCTGCAGCTGCGCCGGATGACCGCGGAGGAGCTCGAGGCCGCGCCCGAGGACATCGAGCTCGTCGACGGGCACGCGCGCGTGGTCGGCTCCCCCGGCCGCCAGGTCGCCATCGCGGACCTCGCCGCCAGGGCGCAGGAGGGGGAGCTGCTGCTCGGCCGCGGCTCTGGCGCCCCGGGCGACGCGCCCGGCCTGCGCGGGTCGACGTGCATCGGCGACCTGGGCATGGCCGCCTGGGTCGCGCCGCAGTTCTCCAGCCACGCGGTGCACGTCCGGCTCGACCGCGACACCGGCGTCGCGCGCGTGCTCGCCGTGTCCGCCGCGCACGACTCCGGCACGATCCTCAACCCGCTCGGCGCGGAGGGGCAGGTCGAGGGCGGCGTGCTCATGGGCATCGGCCAGGCGCTGTCGGAGGGCACGCGCTACGACGACGAGGGCCGCCAGCGCAACGCGATGCTGCTCGAGTACAAGCTGCAGACGATCATGGACGCGCCGCCGATCCGGATCGCCTGGGTGCAGAACGCCGCGCAGGACGGCGGCCCGCACGGCGCCAAGGGCCTCGCCGAGGCGCCGAACGTGACCACGGCCGCCGCGATCGGCAACGCGCTGGCGCAGATCGTCGGGCGCCACGTGCCGCAGCTGCCCATGACCCCCGAGCGCGTGTGGGAGGCGATGGCCCGATGAGGTTCTCCTCCGCGGCCTCGCTCGACGAGGCCCTGCAGGAGCTGGCCGGCGGGGCGCGCCCCGTGGCCGGCGGCAGCGACATGGTCGTCGGCGCGCGCCAGGGCAAGGCGCCGCTGCCCGAGGCGCTCGTCGCCATCGACCGGCTGCGCGAGCTGGCCGGGATCGAGCCCGAGCGGGGCGGCGAGGGCTCGCTCCGCATCGGCGCGCTCGTCCGCCACGCCGAGATCGAGTCGAGCCCGCTGATCGCCGCGCGGTTCACCGCGCTGGCCGACGGCTCGGCGCTCGTCGGCTCGCCCTCGACGCGCAACGTCGGCACGCTCGGCGGCAACGTCATGAACGGCTCGCCGGCGATGGACACCGGCGCGCCGCTCGTCGTGCTCGGGGCCGAGGCCGAGCTGCGGACCACGGAGGCCGCGCGCCGCGTGCCCGTCGAGACGCTGTGGACCGGGCCCGGCCGGACGGTGGCCGAGCCCGGCGAGCTGTGCGTGGCGATCCACCTGCCCGACCCGGCGTCGACGGCGCCATGGCAGGACGCCTCGCCGCTCCGCTCCGGCAGCGCCTACGTGCGGCTCGAGTACCGCCGGGCGATGGAGATCGCCGTCGTCGGCGCCGCCGCCTGGGTCGCGCTCGCCGAGGACGGCACGATCCGGTCCTGCCGGATCGCGCTCGCCGCGGTCGCGCCGACGATCATCCGCGCGCCCGGCGCGGAGGCCGCGATCGCCGGCCGGCTCCCCGCGCCGCAGGCCCTGGCGGCCGTCGCCGACGCCGCGGCCGAGGCGTCGCGCCCGATCGCCGACCTGCGCGCCGGCGAGGCGTACCGGCGCCACACCGTCGGCGTCGTCGCGCGCCGCGCGGTCGACATCGCCGCCCGCCGCGCCGCCGGCGAGGCGATCCCCGTCCCCGCCAACCGGGCCCGCGGCATCGGCGCGCCCCTCGGAGGTGCCGCATGAGCGAGATCACGCTCACCGTGAACGGCGTGCCCTATCCGCTCACCGTCGCGCCGCACCGCTCGCTCGTGTCCGTGCTGCGCGGCGAGGTCGGGCTGACCGGGACCAAGGAGGGCTGCGACGACTGCGAGTGCGGCGCGTGCATGGTCCTGCTCGACGGCCGGCCCGTGAACTCGTGCTCCTACCTCGCGGCGCAGGCCGACGGACGCGAGGTCACCACGATCGAGGGCCTCGGCCACGAGGGCGAGCTGCATCCGCTCCAGCGCAACATCCTCGAGGAGGGCGGCGTCCAGTGCGGCTTCTGCACGCCCGGCATGCTGATCTCCGCGACCGCGCTCCTCGCGGAGAACCCGGCGCCGAGCGACGACGAGATCCGGGTCGGGCTCAGCGGGAACCTGTGCCGGTGCACCGGCTACCAGAAGATCGTCGCGGCGGTGCGGCGCACGGCCGAGGAGGCCTGATCCGCGCCCGCGGCCCGGCAGGGCGTCGTAGGCTGTGCGCCGGCACCATGACCGATCCGCTGCGCATCGTGCACTGCGACGACTCCGACGACGTCCTCGTGCTGTTCGAGCACTGGCTCGAGGACCATCCCGACCTGGAGCTCGTGGCGAGCGCCCACGGCGTGCGCGAGGCGATCGAGGAGGCCCTCCGGCACCAGCCCGACGTGATCGTCACCGACACGATGGGCATGACCGCCAGCCCCGACTTCCTCGGCTGGCTGCACGACGCCGCGCCGGCCGCGGACATCGTGCTCTTCACCGGCTACGAGGCGTTCCAGCTCGACGCCGCGGTCGTCGAGCGGGTGGACCGGATCGTCACGAAGCGCGTCGACGAGACCGAGCTCGTCACCGCGCTGCGCTCCCTGCGCGCCACCTGACGGCGCCACGTGCCGGACCGGCGCGTCACGCGCCGGATCCTTGTCCGCCGCGGCGCTTGCCGGACGGGCGCCCGGCGGGCAGGCTCGCGGACGCAGCGCCAGGTGTCGACCGGGGGGAAGGGACGCACATGTCGGAGACGGGTGGAGCGCGGGACGGGATCTCGCGACGGGACTTCCTGGACGGGGTCGCGATCAGCGCCGCGGGGCTCGCCGCCGCCGCCGCGTCGCCCTACCTGACCGGAGCCGAGGCCGCGCTCGCCGCCGCGGGCCACGGCCACGGCCCGCAGCCGCCGGTGCTGCCGCCGGGCTACTACCCGCCGACGTCGACCGGGATCACGGGCGAGCCTGACCGGGTCATCGACATGATCTACAAGATCGACGGCCGGCCGAACGTCAAGGCCGCCGCCCGGCACAGCGCCAGGGGCGGGCCGGGCGTGCACGTGCCGGTGGTCGGCGACTGCGGCGACGAGCCCTACGACTGCGTGGTCGTCGGCGCGGGCGCGAGCGGGCTCGCGGCGGCGAAGTTCTACCAGGACCGCTTCGGTCCGGACGCCCGCATCCTGCTGCTGGACCCGCTGCCCGACTTCGGCGGGCATTCGCACCGCAACGAGTTCCACGTCCCCAACGCCGCCGCCGGCGGCGCCGACGTCACGATCCTGCGCAACGGCGGCACGGTGAACCTCGACAGCATCGGCGCCTGGAACCAGCCCGCCGGCTCGCTGCTCGACATCCCCGGCTCCTACGGGCAGCCGGCGCTCGACATGCTCAGCTTCTGCGGCGTCACGCCGGACGCGTTCCCGAGCAGCGCCGCCCCCGGCATCCCGGCCTCCTACGGGCTGCGCCAGATGCTGCTCTTCCCGGCGAAGGACTGGGGCAGGGAGGCGCTCGTCCAGAACCGCGTGGGCGCGACCGAGACCGGCGTGGCCGGCTGGACCGCGTTCCTGAGCCGGACGCCGTTCTCCCAGGCCGCCAGGGACGCGATCGTGCGCATCCAGACGGACGAGACGACGGACTGGATCGCCGCCAGGCACGGCCCCATGAGCGTCGACGAGAAGGTCCAGCTCCTCACCCGGATCACCTACAAGCAGTACCTGAAGGAGTACGTCGGCGCGCCGGAGGAGGCGATCGTCCAGTACCAGCGCTCGTCGCACGGGCTGCTGGGCGCGGGCGCGCAGGCCGTGTCGGCGGCGGACTGCTGGATGCTCGGCCAGCCCGGCTTCGAGGGGCTCGGGCTCGGCGACGTCGAGGGCCGCACGTTCCCGGGCATCGGCCGCACGCCGCAGATGGACAACATGGTCGGCTCGGAGCCGTCGGTCGCGTGGCCGGACGGCAACACGTCGCTCCTGCGCCTGCTCGTGAGCAAGCTGATCCCGAACGCGATCGCCGACGTCGACGGCGCCCGCCCGACCCAGGAGAACATCGTCAAGGCGGCCTGCGACTACACGCAGCTCGACCGGCCGGGCAACGCGGTCCGCATCCGGCTCAACAGCCTCGTCACCGAGGTCAAGCCGGCGCGCCGCGGCGACCGCTACGCCGAGCTCGTCTACACGCCGCTCGGCGGCCGCGGCCGCCACGTCGGGTTCAAGGTGCGCGCGAGCCACGTCGTGATGGCCTGCTGGAACCGCGTCACGGCCCACCTCGTCGACGGGTTGCCGCGCCACCAGGTCGAGGACCTCTGCTACGCCCGCAAGGTGCCGCTGATCTACGGCCGCGCGGTGCTCAACAACTGGCAGGCGTGGGCGGACGCGAAGATCAGCAGCGTCAGCCCGCGCGGCAAGAGCCTGTTCTGGGACAGCACGAGCCTCTCCGCCGGTGCGGCCTTCGGCTCCGCCTACGGGCCGACGCCGCACGAGCTGCCCACCGAGCCGGCGTCGCTCTCGTTCACCGTCGTGCCGAACGACCCGCGCCAGACGCCGCAGATCGCGGCCTACGAGTCCGGGCGGGTCCAGCTGCTGAACATGAGCTTCGCGGACCTCGAGGGCGCGCTGGTCGACGTGATCGACCGCAGCGTGAACCGGTCGGGCGGCGACTTCGAGCCCGAGCGCGACATGCACGCGATCATGATCAACCGCTGGAACTACGGCTACGCGCACGAGCTGACGTCGGTCTGGGACCCGTCGGTCTACGGGCCGGTGGCCGACCAGCCCCAGGTGCGCGGGCGCGTGCCGTTCCGCAACGTGTCGATCGCGAACAGCGACTCGGGCGCGATGGCGTACACGCACAGCGCGATCAGCGAGGGGTACCGGGCGGTCCAGGACCTGCCGGACGCGCCGCCGCCCCACCGGCCGCGGCACCGCCGCCACCGGCACGGGGCGGCGCACGCGCACTGACCGGATGCGCGGCGGCGGGCGCGGCGCGCGTTTGGCATTGTGCGCGCCATGCGCGTGATCCTCGCGGCGATGCTCGCCGCCGCCCTGCTGCTCCCGGCCACCGCCTCGGCGGGGCCGGGCGACCCGCCCGTCGAGGCCGTGTTCCCCGACGACGGCGCCGTGCTGCCCGTGAACCCGGAGGGCATCGAGACGCGCTACACGTGCCCCGAGCCGTACCACGTCACCAGCCCCGACACGTTCCCGACGTTCGGCGACCGCGCCGACTACGGCGTGCACTTCGCCACGAGCCCGGACCTGGGCAGCGACGGCCGGCTGCTGCAGTCCAACGTCGTCGGCATCTCGGGCCCCGACCAGGTCCAGGACAACGACATCCCCCTCGGCCAGTGCCGCGCGTACATGCTCGACAGCGGCGCCCACCCGGAGACGACGCCCGGCACGTACTACTGGCAGGCCTGGCGCCTGTGCCTGGACTGCCCGGGCGACTACGAGACCTCGGCGGTCCGCTCGTTCCGGCTGACCGCGGCGGGCTCCGGCGTCAGGCTCGCCGTCAAGCTCCCGGCGCGCGCGTACCGCGGCTTCCCCTTCGTCGTCGGGCTCACCAGCACGGGCCTCGACGCGAGCACGGACGTCGCCGTCCAGGTCAAGCGCAAGGGCGCGTGGGGCACGGTCGGCACGGCAGCCGCGACGGGTCGCACGGCCGACGTCGCGATCCGCCTCCCCGGCCGGTACCGGGCGGGGCGGTATCCGATCCGCGCGACCGCGCGCGTGGGCAGCGAGACGCTGGCCGGCGCCACGAAGCGCCTCCGGCTGCGCAAGGCCAGGGGCTGGTCGACGTCCGGCCGGCAGGACGGCGAGTGGACGGGCAAGGCCAAGGGGCTCCCGGTCTCGTTCCGGGTGTCGGGCGGGGGACGCACGATCAAGTCCGGCCGGTTCCAGCTCACGCTGCTGTGCCCGACGCCGGGCATGATCAACCCGTTCACGATCCAGATCGCCGACGCGCCGCTGGCGCGCGCGAGGATCGCGCCGGACGGCTCGTTCGTGTTCGCGGACGTGATCCAGGGGCACGCGTCGTTCGTGCGCGGGCGGATCCGCGGCACGTCGGCGAGCGGCGCGGCGGACCTCTCGCTCGGGACCTGCACCGGCGGCGCGGAGTTCAGCGCGAAGCGGGGCTAGGCGGCCACCGCCGCCCCGCGGCGGTGCTGCTGCGGGCTGACGCCGCGGACGCGCTTGAACGCCGTGCTGAGGGCGAACGGGCTGCCGTAGCCGACCTCGTGCGCGACGGAGCCGATCGTGCTGCCCGGCTCGAGCAGCAGGTCGGCGGCGAGCGCGATCCGCCAGTTCGTGAGGAAGCTCATCGGCGGCTCGCCGACCAGCTCGTGGAAGCGGCGGGCGAGCGCCGCGCGTGAGAGCCCGGTCTCGCGGGCGAGATCCGCGACGGTCCAGGACCGCGCCGGCTCGTGGTGCAGCAGCCGCAGCGCGCGCCCGACGGTCGGGTCGCCGTAGGCGCGGAACCAGCGCGGCGCGCCGTCCTCGTCGCGGCCGAACCAGGCGCGCAGCGCGGCGACGAGCACGACGTCGAGCAGGCGGTCCAGGACCGCCTCCTGACCCGGCTCGTCCTTCACGACCTCGTCGGCGAGCAGCGGCACGACGGGACAGTCCCACTCTCCCTCGCGGAGCACGATCAGCGCGGGCAGCGCGCGCAGCAGCCGCTTGCTCACCTCGGTCTCGTGCTCGTAGGTCCCGGTGAGGAGATCCGCCTCGCCCGCGCCGTCGTTGCCCCACAGGCGGACGCCGAGGCTCCAGCGCTCGGCCAGGTCCGAGCCGCCGACCGCGGTGCAGGTCTGGCCCTCGCCGATGATGGCCTGGACCGGCGTGGCCGGGTCGTCGGCCACCGTGTACGGGTCGGGCCCGCGGAAGATGGCGATGTCGCCGCGGTCCATCCGCACGGGCTCGCCGTCGTCCGGGATCACCCACGCGTGGCCGCGCACGACCGCCGCGACGGTCAGCGGCGCGCGGTCCTCGATCCGCAGGGACCACGGCGGGTCCATGCGCGAGCGGAGCAGGAAGGCGCCCCGCGCGCGGGGCCCGTCGAGCATGGCGGCGATGGCGTCCATCGGGCAATTGTAGACGGTCGCACATGCGGACGCGCGTTCAGGCCATGGACCGTCTCGCCGATTCGCGATTTCGTATCGGTCATGATCACTCCAGGCCAGACGCTCGAGAACCCCGTCACCGGCGAGCGGTTCACGTTCACCGACACCGCCGCCAGCACCGACGGCGAGCTGCTCGCCTTCGAGCTCACGCTCCGGCCCGGCGGCGCCGTGCCGATCCCCCACGTCCACCCGATCCAGACCGAGCGCTTCACGGTCACGGCCGGGACGATGCGCTTCCGCGTCGGCCTGCGCCACAAGGTGCTCGGGCCCGGCGAGGTGCTCGAGGTCGCGCCCGGCGTGACCCACGGCTTCGCCAACGCCGGCGACGGGGAGGCGCGGATGCGCGTCGAGGTGCGTCCCGCCCTGGCGATGGAGGACATGTTCGCCGAGGTGATCGCGATGGCCGAGGCCGGGCGGATGAACCGCCGCGGGATGCCGCGCAGCCCGTTCGAGCTCGCCGCGCTCGCCCGCCGCTACGACCAGGAGGCGCACGCGCCCGGCCTGACCGTCGGCATGCAGCGCCTGCTGCTCGCCCCGCTGCTGCTCCTGGGCGGGCGCTCCGGCGCCCGCCGCTCCCCCGTCCCGACCCTCCAGCCCCGGTAGGGCACGGCCATTCGTCCGGCGAGCGGATATGCGTGGAGATCGAGGACGACGTGGGCGCCCGTCGGCCGCCGACCCGCGCTGCGCGTCGGACGGCCTGGACCGGCTCACCTGCGATCTCGGCGCGCCGGTGCCCGTGGTGATCGACCTCGGCGCCGGCGACGACCTGCTCGCCTCGTTCATCGATCCGGCCGACGCCCTCACGGCGCGCGGCGGACCGGGCGCGGACCGGCTGCTCGGCGGCGCCGGCGACGACGGGCTGACCGGCGGGCCGGGCACCGACTCGTTCGCCGGCGACGGAACCGACCTCTTCTGCGCCGGCAACGACCAGGTCGCGAACGAGTCCCCGAACGCGTGCGAGACGATCGAGCGCGCCACCGGCGGGGGCGCCGGCTTCGCGGCCATCGGCCGGGCGGCGGCGCGCCGCCGCTCCGTGCGCGTCCGGGTGTCGTGCCCCGCGGCGTGCGCCGGCCGCCTGACGCTGCGCACGGCCGGCAAGGTGCGGCTGCGCGGCAAGCGGCGGATCGCGACGCTCCGCCGGGCCACGTTCGTGCTCCCGGCGGGTGGCCGCAGGGCGGTCTCCGTCCGGCTCACCCGGACCGGGCGCCGCCTGGTGCGGCGCAGCCGCACGCTGAAGGTCGAGGCGACGGCGGTCTCGTCGACCGCCCCGCGGCGTACCGCCGTGCGCCGGCTGACGCTCCGCCGCCCGGGCTGACGCGCGCCCTGCGCGCGGATAGGGTCCGGGCGCATGCTGCGCGTCCGTCTCGCCGGCGACCTCCGCCTCGACCTCGACGGGCGGCCGCTCGAGCCGATCGCGAGCGGCCGGGCACGGTCGCTGCTCGCCTGGCTCGCCTACCACCCGGGCCTGCATCCGCGCGGGCGGGTCGCGGCGGTGTTCTGGCCCGACGGGCTCGACACGAGCGGACGGGCGAGCCTGCGCACGACGCTCGCCGTGATCCGGCGCTCGCTCCCCGCGGAGGCCGCGGGCGCGCTGGTCGCCGGGCGCGAGCACGTCGGGCTCGAGGACGTGTGGGTCGACGTGCGGGAGAGCGTGCGGCTCGAGGCGGCGGGCGACCTCGACGGGGCGCTGGCGCTGCTCGGCGCCGACCTGCTCACCGACCTCGACGACGAGTGGGTGCTGCTCGCGCGCCAGGCGGAGCGCGACCGCGTCATCGCGCTGCACGCCGCCGCGGGGGAGCGGGCCGCGGCCGCCGGCGACGCGGAGGCTGCGCTCCGCCACGCCCGCCGCCGCCTCGACCTGGACCCGGTCTCCGAGGACGCCGCGCGCGCGCTGATGCGCCGGCTCGCCGCGTCCGGCGACAGCGCTACGGCGGTCGCCACGTACGAGACGTTCCGGACGAGCCTGCGCCGCGAGCTGGGGATGGTCCCGTCCGCCGCGACCCGCGCGCTCGCCGACGAGCTCCGCACCGCCGGCCCGGCCGCCGCGGGCGCCGGCGCCAGGGCCGGCGCGGGCGGGCGCCGCTCCCCGACGCGCTGGCGCGCCCCGAGCACGCGCCGCTCGTCGGCCGCGACGAGCAGCTCCGCGCCCTGCGGGCGGCGTGGGCCCGGGCGGGTGCCGGCGCGGCCGCGGTCGTCACGCTCGAGGGCGCTGCCGGCAGCGGGAAGACGCGGCTGCTCAGCGAGCTCGGGTCCGAGCTGCGCGACGCCGGCGCGACCGTGCTCGCCGGTCGCTGCCGCGAGGCCGGCGCCGTCGCGTTCGCGCCGTTCACCGAGGCGCTGCGCCCGTACGCCGCCGCCGGCGCGGAGCTGCCCGACTGGGTGGCGGGCGAGCTCGCGCGGCTGCTCCCCGAGCTGGCCCCGGACGCCGCCGCGCCCGAGGGCGTGCCGCAGGACGCCCGCCACCGCCTGCTCGAGGCCGTGGCCGCCGTCATCGGGCAGGCCGCGCGCGAGGCGCCGGTCCTCCTGGTCGTCGAGGACCTGCACTGGGCCGACCCGGCGACGTTGCAGATGCTCGCCCACGTCGTCTGGACCGTCGGCTGGGCGCCGCTGCTCATCGCCGGCTCGATCCGCGACGAGGACGCCGGCGTCCCCGCGCTCCAGAACCTGCTGGGCGAGCTCGCCCGCGCGCGGCGGATCGTGCGCGTGCCGGTCGGCGGGTTGGCGGAGGACGAGGTCGGCCGGCTCGCCGGCGCATGGCTGGGGCCCGAGGCGGCCGCGGACCTCGCGCAGGTCGTGCACGCCCGCACCGGCGGCAACCCGCTGTTCGTCGAGGAGGTCGTGCGCCATCTGGTCGAGTCGCATCCGGGCGCGAGCGGGGCGGCGCTCGCCGCCGCGGCCGGCAGCGACGTGCCCGCCGGCGTCCGCGCCGTCATCGACCGGCGGCTGGCGCGGCTCGGAGAGCTGGCGGGCGCCGCCGTGCGCGTCGGCGCCGTCGCCGGCGAGGACTTCGCGCTCGCGGACGTGGCGGCCGCATGCGAGCGGTCCGACGTGGAGGTCGCCGAGGCGCTCGAAGCGGTCGTGACCACGGGGCTCGTCGACGAGACGGGCGCGGCGGGGCGGTATCGCTTCGCCCATGCGCTCGTGCGCGGCGCCGTGCTCGCCTGGGCGGGACCCACGCGCCGCGCGCTGGCCCACCGCCAGCTCGCGGACGTGCTCGCCACGCTGCCGGCGGAGCGGCGCGAGCCGCGCATCGGAGAGCTGGCGCGGCACCTGCTCGACGCCCGCCCGCTCACCGACGCCGACGAGGCCGCCCGCTGGGCGCTGCGCGCGGCGGCGCAGGCGCTCCGCGGGCTCGCCTACGAGGACGCCGCCGCCGTGCTGGCGCGCGCGGTCGACGCGGACCTCGACCCGCGCCTGCGCGCCGAGGTCCTGCTCGCGCTCGGCGACGCGCAGGTGCGCAGCGGCGACGCGCCCGGCGCCCAGCGCTCCCACGGCGCGGCCGCCGGCGCGGCCCGCGCGCTCGGCGCGCCCGAGCTGCTCGCCCGTGCCTCCTTGGGCGCCGCGGGGCTGACGGTGAGCGTCTCCCCCATCCGGCCGGAGGTCCGCGCCCTGCTCGAGGAGGCGCTCGCCGCCCTTCCGGACGACGCGCCGCTCCGCCCCCTCCTGCTCGCGCGGCTCGCGATCGAGCTCTACTACGAGACGCCCGTCACCGTGCGCGAGGAGCTGAGCGCCGAGGCGCTGGCCGGCGGCCGGCGGCGCGGCGGCCGCGCGCTGCTCGAGGCGCTGAACGCGCGTCACGTCGCGCTGTGGAACCCGGCGCACACGGAGGAGCGGCTGGCGATCGCCGACGAGCTGATCGGCGCCGCCGCCGATGCGGGCGACCGCGAGGCGCAGCTCCAGGGGGTCAACTGGCGCGTCGCCGACCTCCTCGAGCTGGGCGAGATGGAGGCGCTGCGCGCGGCCGTCGCCGAGCACGAGCGGCTCGCCGGGTCGCTCCGCCTGCCCGGCTACCTCTGGTACGGGCCGCTGTGGCGCGCGATGCTCGCGCTGATGGCCGGTCGGCCGGAGGAGGCCGAGACGCACCGGGCCACCGGGCTCGAGATCGCCAGGCGCGCGCAGGACGCGAACGGCGAGCTCCTGTTCACGACGCAGCGGCTGGGCATCGCCTCGGCCCAGGGCCGGGTCGAAGCGGCCGACCACGCGCTGATCGAGGAGCGCCTCCGGGAGTCGCCGGCGTTCGGCGCCTGGCTCGTCGCCCTCGCGGTGCGGGCCCATTGCGTCGGCGACCTCGCGGCGACGCGCGCCGCGCTCGAGCGCGGCGCGGCCCTGGTGCCGGCGATGCCGCCCGACGCCAACTGGCTCTACACGATGACCGGCTTCGGGGTGATCGCCGCCCGGCTCGGCGACGAGCGCGTCGCCGCGACGATCTACCCGCGGCTGCTCCCCTACGGCCGGCGGATCGTCTCGATCGCGCGCGGCAGCTACTGCACGGGGTCGGCGTGGCTCGCCCTCGGCCTGCTCGCCGCGACGCTCGGCGAGCACGATGCGGCCGTCGAGCACCTCGAGGCGGCGGTCGCGCGCAACGACGCGATCGGCGCCCGCTTCCACGCGGCGGCGGCGCGCGGCGCGCTCGCGCAGGTCGCGGCGCACGCCGACCCGCCGGGGGACGGCGCGGCGGCGTTCGAGCGGCTCGTGTGGCGCCTCTGAACGCAGGACTCACGCTGGCGTGACGGTGCCGTTGCGGTGACGGCGCAGGGTGATGCGCCTCCCCATCGATCCGCAAGGAGCGACCGTGTCCCTCACCGCCCCCACCCAGATCGCCGGCTTCGCCGGCGAGGTCATCACGCCGGGCCACCCCGCCTACGACGCCGCCCGCACCGTGTGGAACGGCATGATCGACGCCCGCCCGGCCGTCATCGCCCGCTGCACCTCGGCCGCCGACGTCGCCGCCGCGATCGCCCACGCCCGCAGCGAGGGCCTCCCGCTGGCCGTCCGGGGCGGCGGGCACAACGTCGCCGGCACCGCGACCGTCGAGGACGGGCTCGTCGTCGACCTCTCCCGGATGCGCCATGTCCGGCTGGACCCCTCGCACCGCACCGTCCACGTGCAGGGCGGCGCGACCTGGGCCGACGTGGACCGCGTCACCGCCCCGCTCGGGCTCGCCACGCCGGGCGGCGTCGTGTCCGAGACCGGCGTCGCGGGGCTGGCGCTCAGCGGCGGCGTCTCCGCCCAGCGGCGCGCGCACGGCATGACGATCGACAACCTCGTGTCGGCCGAGGTCGTGCTCGCCGACGGCCGCATCGTGCGCGCGGGCGCGGACGAGCACGCCGACCTGCACTGGGCGCTGCGCGGGGGCGGCGGGAACTTCGGCGTGGTCACGTCGTTCGAGCTGCGGCTGCACCCGGTCGGGCCCGACGTGTTCAAGCTGCACGTGGCGTACCCGCTGGGCGACGCCGCGCGCGTGCTCGCCGGCTGGCGCGACGCGGTGGCCGGGGCGCCGGACGCCCTGAGCACCGAGGCGTTCGTCTGGGCGCTGCCGGTGATCCCCGAGCTGCCCGAGCACCTGCGCGGGCTGCGCTACGTGGGCGTCTCCGGCCAGTGGACGGGCGACCCGGAGGAGGGCGAGGCCGCCACGCGCGCGCTCCGCTCGCTCGCGACGCCGCTGCTCGACCTCAGCGCCACCGCCGACTACGGCCGGGCGCAGGCCGCGCTCGACCCGTTCTTCCCCGCCGGGCTCCGGTACTACTGGAAGGCCGTCTACCTCGAGACCCTGCCGGACGCCGCCATCGCCGCGACCGTCCGCCACAGCCTCGGGGCGCCGTCGCCGCGCACGCTCGTGATCATCCGCCACGGCGGCGGAGCGATCGCGCGCGTCCCGGAGGACGCCACGGCCTTCGGCGCCCGTGACGGCGAGTGGATGCTGAGCGTGGACGCCATCTGGGACGCGCCGGAGGACGATGCGGAGAACGTCGCGTGGACGCGCGCGTTCTACGACGAGGCCGTCGGCCTCTCCGCGCATCGCCGGCCGTACTTCAACTTCCCCGGGCTGCTCGAGGAGGGCGACGCCGCCGTCCGGGCGGGCTTCGGCGCCAACCACGACCGGCTGGCGCGGATCAAGGCCGTCTACGACCCCGAGAACGCCTTCCGGCGCAACCCGAACATCCTGCCGGCCGGCTGATCGCCCACCACGCTGCGGGGGCGGCCGCGCGGCCGCCCCCGAGCACGCTACTTGAGGATCTTGCCGATCTTCTCGGCCTGGTCGCCCGCGCGCTCGATGTCCTTCGAGACGGTCTTCGACGTCTTCGCGAGGCTCCGGCTCGCGCCGCCGACCGTCTTCGCGATGGCGCCCGGATCGACGCTCGGGACCGGCACGCCGAGCACGGTCTTGCGGCGGCTGCGGCCCTTGAGGATCACGCCGCCGGCAATGCCCGCCGCGGCGGCGCCGGCCGCCGCCGCGCCCTTGACGACGGTCGCCGCGGGGGAGCGCTTGGAGGCGCGCTTGGCCGCCGGCTTCTTCGCGGCGGCGCGCTGCTTCGACGCCGGGCGCTTGGAGGCCGCGCGCTTGGCCGCCGGCTTCTTCGCGGCGGCGCGCTTCTTGGACGCCGCACGCTTGGACGCCGCACGCTTGGCCGTCGGCTTCGAGGCCGCGCGCTTGGACGCCGGCTTGGTCGCGGCGGCGCGCTTCGTGGACGCCGCTCGCTTCGCGGCCGGCTTCGCACGCGCCTTCGCTGCCCGCTTCTTCGCCCGCGGCTTGCTCTCAGCCATCTCGCATCTCCCCTGCTCAGACCATGAATCCCGCCACAGCGGACGTACCCGGTTCGGATCCGGAAGATGCGACGCGGCGCTCGCCTACGCCGTGAACGCCCGGTAGTAGGGGGTGCCGGAGTACGTCGCCCGCTGCGCCCGGCCGCCGATCACGCGGTCGAAGACGAGCCGCTCGGGCGTCCATGGCTGCTCGCCGACGCGGAACACGGCGTCGCCGGCGTGCACGAGCGGGTACCGCTCGCTCAGGTCGAGCCACTCCGTGCCCAGCACGAGCCCGCCCTCCTGCGCGGCGACCGAGAACGTCGGCAGCCACGGGTTCTGCGCGCGATAGCGGCCCGGGTACGCGGCCCACGCCGCCGGGCAGCTGCCGTCGTCGGCGAGCGCAGGCGCCGGCACGAACGCCGGGTCGGGCGGCGCCTCCCCCTTGGCGATGGCGAGCGCGCCCTCGCCCAGGTCGTAGGCGCCGCCGAACCCGTTCGCGACGGCGACCGCTCCGAGACCGGCGTCGGTGTCCGCCCACAGGTAGGCGACGTAGCCGAGCATGTCGCCCCCGTGCCCGAAGCCGCCGGGCTCGAGCGTCAGGCCGTAGCCGTAGCGCACCTCGCCCTCGCCCGCGTGCGCGGTCCGCATCAGCGCCAGGTCCGCCGCGGGCAGCAGGTCCTCCCCCGTCCACAGCGCGCGCAGGTAGGTCGCGAGGTCCTCGAGGCTGCAGCACAGGCAGCCGTCGCCCTCCGCCGACTCGACCCACGGACCCGGGACGAGCCCGTGCGCGGGCGCCCACGGCCGGTCGTCGTAGAACGGCACGTGCCCGCCCGGCAGGCGCCGGCGCGTGTCGTGCACCATCACCGGGACGGAGTCGCGCATCCCGAGGCGGTCGAGCACCCGGGTCTGCACGAGCTCGCCGTAGGACCGTCCGGTCACCGTCTCGAGCACGACGCCGACCGCCCGGTAGCCGACGTTGGAGTAATGGTGGTGGGCGCCCGGCTCGAACCCCCGCTCCAGCTCGCACAGGGCGAGCACGTCGTAAGTCGAGGCCGGCGCGCGGTCGAGGCTGGCGATCACGCCGGACGTGTGGGTGAGCAGGTGGTGGAGCGTGACCGGCCCGCCGGGCCCGGGCAGGTCGAGCCAGTCGACGTGGTCGGAGACGGGGGCGTGCAGGTCGAGCCTCCCCTCGCCGGCGAGCTGGAGCGCCACGACCGCGGTGACCGACTTGCCGATCGACCCGATCGCCCACAGCGCGTCCGGCGCGGCCGTGCCGTACGTGCGCGCCTCGAGCGTGCGCTCGCGGTCGGTGACCGCGACGGCGAGGGCGGGCGCCATGCCGGTGGCGAGCACGGCGGCGGCGTGATCGTCGAGCTGCCGCATGCGCGGAGGCTACGGCATGATCCGCCGATGCCCGCGCTCTCCGTGCAGCTGTACTCGGTCCGCGACGCCGTGGCCGCCGACCTGCCCGGCTCGCTCGAACGGCTGGCCGCGATCGGGCTCACGCTCGTCGAGCCGTTCGACCTCACCGGCGATCCGGAGGGCCTGCGCCGGGCGCTCGACGCGGCGGGCCTGCGCGCGCCCAGCGCGCACGCGCGGCTCGACGGCGAGCCCGGGCTCGAGCGGATCCTCGACGCCGCCGCGACGGTCGGCGTCGAGACCGTCGTGCATCCCCACAGCCCGCCCGAGGCGTGGGAGCACGAGGACGGGATCCGCGCCGTGGCCGAGCTGGTGGCGGGCGCCGCCGCCGCCGCCCGCGGCCACGGGCTCCGCATCGGCTACCACAACCACCACTGGGAGCCGGCCGTGCGGCCCGACGGGCGGACCGCGCTCGAGCGCTTCGCCGAGCTCGCCGGACCGGACGTCGTGCTCGAGCTGGACACGTACTGGGCCGCGGTCGGCGGGCAGGACGTGCCCGCCCTGCTCGGGCGGCTCGGTGACCGCGTCCGGCTGCTGCACCTCAAGGACGGGCCGGTCTCCGCGGACACCGCCGCGCAGCTGCCGCTCGGCTCCGGCGCCATGCCCGTGGCCGCGATCCTCGCCGCCGCGACCGCGGCCGAGCTCGCCGTGCTGGAGTTCGACGCGTACGCCGGGGACCTCTTCGAGGGCATCGCGACGGGCTTCGCCCACGCCCGCTCGCTGGTGGGCGGATGACGGGGCCCGTCGGGGTCGGCGTCGTCGGCGCCGGGAAGATCAGCGAGCAGTACCTGCCGAACATGCGGGGCTTCCCCGACCTCGACGTGCGCTGCGTGGCCGACCTGGACGCCGGGGCCGCGGAGCGCCGCGCCGGCGAGCACGGGATCGGCGCGTGGGGCACCGTGGACCAGCTCCTGGCGCGCGACGACGTCGAGCTCGTGGTCAACCTGACCATCCCCGCCGCCCACGCCGAGGTGGCCGCCGCTGCGCTGGCGGCCGGCAAGCACGTGTGGAACGAGAAGCCGATCGCCGCCGACCTGGCGTCCGCCGCGGCGCTCGTCGCGCAGGCCGACGCGGCCGGCCTGCTGCTCGGCTGCGCGCCCGACACGTTCCTCGGGCCGGGCCTGCAGGCCGTGCGGCGCGCGATCGACGCCGGGGCGATCGGGACGCCGATGACCGCCTCCGTCGTCATGCAGTACGCCGGCCCGCACCGCTGGCACCCCAACCCGGGGTTCCTCTACCAGCCGGGCGCCGGCCCGCTGTTCGACATGGGCCCGTACTACCTGACGGTCCTGACCCAGTCGCTCGGACCGGTCACCCGCGTCGCGGCCCGCGGCGCGAGCGCCGGACCCACGCGGGTCGTCGGCACGGGGCCGCTCGCCGGCCAGGAGATCCCGGTCGCCGTCCCGACCTACGTCGCCGCCCTGTACGACTTCGCGTCGGCGGGCGTGGCGCAGGCCACGTTCAGCTTCGACTCCCCGCTCAGGCGCATGGGCGTGGTGGAGATCGCGGGCACCGAGGCGACGATCGTCGCGCCCGACCCGAACGACTTCGCGGGCGAGGTCCGGATCCGGCGCGGCGACGCGTGGGAGCCGGTCGCCGCGCCCGGGGTCGCCGGCGGCCGCGGGATCGGGGCCGTCGACATGGCGCGCGCGATCCGCGGGGGCGGCGCCCACCGCGCCACCGGACAGCTCGCCCTGCACGTCCTCGACGCGATGCTCGCGACCGCGGCGTCGGTGGAGCGCGCGGCGTTCGTCGAGGTCACGAGCCGGTTCGAGCCGATCCCGGCGCTGCCCGAGGGGTGGGACCCGACCGAGCGGACGCTGCCCTAGCGCTTCGCCTTCGCCCTGCGCTTCGCCTTCGGCTTGGCCTTGCGCTTCGGCGCCTTGCGGCGACCGCCGCTGCTCCCCTTCCCCTGCGCGGCCGCGAGGCTCTCCTCCAGCGCGGCCATCAGGTCGGGCACCGGCGACGGCTGCGCCTCCTGCTTGGGTGCCGAGATGCGCTTGCCCTTGCGCTTGCGGTCGATCACGTCCTCGAGCCGCGCGCGATAGCGATCCTGCCAGCGCTTCGGGTCCCAGTCCTCCGAGAGCGCCTCGATCAGCGCGACGGCCTGCTCGAGCTCGGCCTTCGCCGGCTGCTTGCCGCCCGTCTTGATCGGTTTCGACGACCGGACCTCGTCGCCGAACCGCATCGTCGTGAGGGCGAGCCGCTCGTCGCGCACCCCGACGGCGACGAGGTACTCCTTGGTCCGCATCACGAACCGCCCGATCGCGACGCGCTCCTCCTCGCCCATGACCTCGACGAGCAGCCGGTATGCCCGCCGCGGCCCGTCGGAGTCGCCCGTCGGCGCGAGGAAGTAGGGGTGGTCGAAGTAGACGGGGTCGATCTCCGCCAGGTCGACGAACGCCTCGATGTCGATCGTCCGCGTGCGGCGCGGCGCGACGGCCTCGAGGTCCTCGTCGGTGACGACGACGGTCTTGCCGCTGTCGAGCTCGTAGGCGTGGCCGATCTCCTCGAACGGCACCTCCTCGTCCTCCTCGGCGCAGAAGCGGCGCGTCTCGATCCGCGCCCCGTCCTTCTCGTGCAGCTGGTGGAAGTGGAGGTCCTGGTCGCGCACCGCGCTGTAGAGCGCGACCGGCACGTTGACGAGGCCGAAGCTCAGCGATCCGGTCCAGAGCGAGCGGGCCACGGCTACAGGCTCGCCTCGAGCGCGGCCATCAGGTCGGGCGTCTCCTCGGGCGGCCGCTCGCGCGACTTGCGCGGCTTCTTGCCGGCGCCCTTGCGCTCGATCATGTCGAGCACGGCCTTGCGGTACTTGTCCTTGCGCTTCTTCGGGTCGAACGGCTCGTGCAGCGACGCCACGAGCTTGCCGGCCATCGCGATCTCCTGCTTGGCCGGCGCCCGGCTCGGGCGCTTGACCTTGACGTCCGAGCCCTTGGCGACCTCGTCGGCGAAGCGCATGGTGTGCAGCGCGAGCACGCCCTCGCGCGGCCGGATCGCCGCGAGGTACTCGCGGTTGTGGAACGTGAACCGGCCCAGGCCGACGCGGCCCGTCCGCTCGAGCGCGTCGCGCAGCAGGCGGTAGGCGTCGGCGCCCTTCTCGCCCGGCCCGAGGTGGTACGTCTTCGCGTAGAAGACCGGGTCGATCGCGCCCTCGGGGACGAACGACTCGACGTCGACGACCTTCCCGCGGTCGCCCGCCGCCGCCACCAGCTCGTCCTTCTCGAGCACGACGTACTCGCCGCCGGCGACCTCGAAGCCGCGCACGACCTCCTCGTACGGGACCTCCTGCTCCTCGGCCGAGCAGAAGCGGCGGTGCTCGATCCGCCCCTCGTCGGGGAGGTGGACCTCGCGGAAGCTGACGGTCTTCGACTCCGTCGCCGTGTAGAGCTTCACGGGCACGTGGATGAGCCCGACGGAGATCGTCCCGTTCCACAGTGACTTCGGCATGACCGCGGGGCTACCCGGCCGTGGCCCGCTCCATCCGCCCGATCCCGGCGCTCAGGGCCCTTCGCCGGCCAGGAACGAGTTGCCGTCCGGATCGCGGAAGCGGAACATCGGCGGGATCCCGGCGAGCACGCCGCCGGCCCAGTGGACGACGGGATCGCCCTCGCGCAGGACGGCGGCGTCGACGTCGACGCCGCGCGCGCGCAGCTCGGCGTGCGCCGCGGCGGCGTCGCGGACGTTCAGCGCCACGCCGGTCTCGACCCCCGCGGGCCGCGCGTCGCCGGCGGGGAGCAGCGCAAGGCTCGTCGCGGCGCCCGGCGGCACCACCTCGATCCAGCGCGCGCCGTCGGCGTAGGGGAAGTCGGCGCGCGTCTCGAAGCCGAGCGTGCCGGCGTAGAAGGCGAGCGCGCGCGCCTGGTCGGTGACGGCGACGTAGACGGTCGCGGCCTGGGTGAAGAGCGATGTGGTCATGTCCTGTGGACCGTGCCCGGCGCCCGGATTCATCACCCGGCAGCCGGGAGGCGCGCCGCGACCGCCGCGGCGTCGAGCGCGACGCGCGGATCGGCGCTGACGAGCACGACGCGGTCGGCGCCCGCGGCCGCCAGTGCCGCGAGCCGCGCCCCCCACGCGTCCGCGTCGCCGGTCAGTGCGAGCTCCGTGAGCGGCGCGTCCATGAACACGGCCTGCCCGGTCGGCTGCGTGCGGCGCACCTCCCACTCCTGCCGGATCGCGGCCTCGCCGGCGGCATCGGTCGCGCAGCAGTCGTAGACGGTCACGCGGTGCGGATCCGTACGCCCGGCGGCCGCGCGGCCCGCGTCGATCCGCTCGCGCGCCCAGCGCACGTAGGCCGGTGAGGACAGCCAGTCGAGCACGGTCCCGTCGGCCACGCGGCCCGCCAGCTCGAGCGACTTCGGGCCGCGCACGCCGACGGAGACGGGCGGCGCCGCCGCAGGCGGATGGCCGAGCGCGACGCCGCGCAGCCGCACGTACCGGCCCTCGGTGGTCACCGTCTCGCCCGCGAGCAGCGCGCGCACGGCCGCCACCATCTCCTCCAGCTGGGCGAGCTGGGACGCGGGCTTGGCGCCGACCTGGTGCATCCACTCCCCCACGCCGTGCCCGAGCCCGGCGTGGAACCGGCCGGGATGCAGCCGCGCGAGCGCCGCGATCTCCATCGCGGCGAACGCGGCGTTGCGCACGGGGGCGGGCATGATCCCGAGCCCGACGGCGATGCGCTCCGTCGCGGCCAGCGCGGTCGCCGCCGCGGCGATGCCGCCCGCCAGGAAGCAGTCCTCCCACAGCCACAGCTCGGCGAAGCCGGCCGCCTCGGCGGCGCGGGCGTGCCCCGCCAGCCCCTCGGGGTCCAGCTCCGGCCGGACGACGATGCCGAGCTCGAGGCTCACGGCGTGGCCGCCGGCGGCGCGTAGCTCGACTCGCCCCAGTACTTCGCGTCGCCGGATGCCGGCTGGTGGGGGCCCTTGGCGTCCTTGATCACCGTGTGCCGGATCCGCCATTCCGTGCGCTCGGCGTAGAGGTCGAACTTCTTGTTCCCGGACTTCGCGTCGTAGGTCTTCTGCACGTCCTTGTACTCGTACATGTCCGGCCGGGACAGATCGGCGCGCGCGGTCGCCTCGAGATCGGCGGTCGCCGGCGGGTCGGCGTTCAGCGTCACCGGCCGCTTCTCGGGCGACCCGTCCTTGAGCCGGGACGCCTCGAACTCGTACGCGAACCCGTCGCCGCTCGCGGTGCGCTTGACGAACTTGACCTTCCAGCCGTCGGACGGCGGCAGCGCCGCGTCGAGCGACGGCTTGAACGCGGTCAGGGCCTGGGCGGCCTCCGGCATCAGCACGTCCACGCCGTACGGTCCCTGGCGATCGTTGTAGAGCGTCTTCTTGGCCACGAGCGCCGGCCACTCCTTGGCGTCGACGAACGGGTACTTC
Organism: uncultured Solirubrobacteraceae bacterium; assembly: GCA_963827335.1. Classification (GTDB taxonomy): domain Bacteria; phylum Actinomycetota; class Thermoleophilia; order Solirubrobacterales; family Solirubrobacteraceae; genus DASQMT01. The sequence continues at coordinate 73,111 of CAWHAP010000004.1, read as the reverse complement.
GCCGCGAACGCCTTCAGCAGCTCGGCGTCGCTCTTGACCTTCTTGCCGGGCTCCTCGATGAAGTAGCCCGAGAAGTCCTCCGTGTAGGTGCCGCTCTTGTCGTGCGCGTAGTGCTGCTCGTGGGTGGGCGCGCTGACCTTGCCCTTGCCGCCGAACGCCTTGTCGATCTGGTCGAGCATGAGCGGGCTGCGCCCGATGTTGCAGCCGCGGATCTCGATCGACGTCTGCTCGTCGACGATCTTCACGTCGGCCGCGGGCAGCGTGCCGTCCTCGTTGGCCTTCTTGAGCTCGCCGTAGTCGAGCTTGTTGTTCGGGTCGTTGGCGTCGAGCTTGAAGCTGAGCGTCCCGTCCTCGTGGGCGTGGGAGACGATCACGAGGTGCCCGATCGGCGCCTTGGCGCCCTTGACGAGCGTGAGGATCTCCGACAGCGAGCCCACGTCGTGGATCGTCGCCTTGCCGTACTTCTGCTGGTAGTAGCCACGGGCCTCGGCGTAGAACGGGTCGGTCTTCGCGTCGCCCATGAGGAAGACGTGGTCCTCGCGTGCCACCGGCGCGGCGGGCTTGCCGGCGGTGGGCGGCGACGCGGTCGCCGTCCCCTCGCGGGCGAGCGTCGCGCGCGACCCGAGCCAGCGCGCGACGGCCTGGTTGCCGGCGCTGCGCTGCAGGGCCTGCACGGTCGCGACCGGCGTGGCCTGGGGCGCAGCCGGGGCCACGGCCGGCCCGGGCGCCGCCGGCGCGGCCTCGCGCTCCGGCTCGGCCTTCTCGTGCATGGGGCGACCCTACCGCCCCGCACCGGTCAGGTCGTGCGCTGGGCCTTCGGCTCGTCGCGCGGCTCGAGCTGGATCTCGCGCTCCGCGCGCGGGACGCCGGCCTCGATCTCGCGGCTGCGCTCGCGCTCGGCGTTCAGCTCCATCCCCAGCAGCAGGGCGATGTTCGTGATCCACATCCAGACGAGCAGGCCGACGACGCCGCCGAGCGTGCCGTAGGTCTTGTTGTAGGAGCCGAAGTTGGCGACGTAGAAGGCGAACAGCGCCGAGGCGACGATCCAGACCACGATGGCCACGACCGCGCCCACCGTGACCCACTTGAAGCCGGGCAGCTTCACGTTGGGCGACGCGTGGAAGAGGACCGCGAACATGAAGATGACCACGACGAGCATCACCGGCCACTTGGCGATGTTCCAGATCGTCACCGCCGTCGACCCGATGCCCAGCGGGCCCGCGACCGCGTCGACCACCGGACCGGTGAGCACGACGGCGAGCAGCACCGCCGCCAGCAGCAGGATCATCACGAGCGTGATCAGGATCTGCAGCGGCTTGAGCTTCCAGAACGGACGGCCCTCAGGCGTCTCGTAGATCACGTTCGCCGCCTTCGTGAACGCGCCGACGTAGCCCGACGCCGACCACAGCGCGGTCGCGATGCCCACGATCAGCAGGATGCCCGCGCTGCTGCGGTTCGACGTGATCTGCTCGATCGGCCCGGCGAACGTGTCGGCCGCCGTGCTCGGCCCGAGGCTGCCGACGATGTCGGTCAGCGTCTTCGTGGTCGCCTGCGGGTCGCCGACGAGGCCGACGATCGAGACCATCGCGATCAGCGCCGGGAACAGCGAGAGCAGGCCGAAGTACGTCAGGGCGGCCGCCCAGATCGTCATGTTGTCCTCGCTGAACTCCGTCAGCGTCCGCTTGAGCGTCGCGAACGTGGAGCTCTTGGCGGCCTCGCCCCTGGGTGCATAGTCGGCGCGCCCGCCGTTGCCCCCGCCGTTGCCGGCCCGGTCGTCTGCCATCGGTCCTGTCCTCTTCGGTTCGTGGTCCGCGCAGGGCTACCCGGCGGGCAGCGGCTTGAACGCGATCTGGCACATCGCCGACACCTCGGGTCAGGCCGCCGCGTCGAGCGCGGCCGCGACGGCTCTGAGGTCGTCCACGAGGGCGCCGAAGGCCGCGTCGCGCTCCTCGTCGGACCGCGCGCGCAGGACCGAGGACGGGTGGACCGTGACGATCGTGCACGGCGCGAGCGGGGACTCGAGCGGCCGGCCGCGGTCGCGCAGCACGCGCACGTCCTTGCCGAGCAGCGCCTGCGCGGCGGTCGCGCCCAGGCACACGAGGACCGCCGGCCGCACGACCGCGAGCTCGGCCTCGAGCCACGGGCGGCACGCGCTGATGTGCGAGCGGTCGGGCTTCTGGTGGATGCGGCGCTTGCCCCGCGCCTTGTAGCGGAAGTGCTTGACCGCGTTGGTGACGTACGCGGCGCCGCGGTCGATGCCGGCCTCCTCGAGCGCGCGGTCGAGCAGTGCCCCCGCCGGCCCGGTGAACGGGACGCCCTCGCGGTCCTCGCGGTCGCCGGGCTGCTCCCCGACGAACATCGCCCGCGCGCGCGACGTGCCCGCGCCGGGCACGGCCTGCGTCGCGCCCTCCCACAGCTCGCACGCGCGGCAGTCCTGGACCGCCGTCCGCAGCCGGGGCAGCGTCGGGCGGTCCGGGACCGGCGCGGCGGTCATGACCGCTTGGCGGCGACCGCGCGCTGGAGCTGGTCCTTGTTCATCGAGGAGCGGCCCTCGATCCCGAGCTGCTTCGCCTCGTTGTAGAGCTGATCCCGGGTGCGGCCCTTCTGCCGGTTCGTGCCCGAGCGCCGGCCGCCGCGCCGCGAGGAGGACATGTCGTCCGTCGAGCTGCGCGAGCGCGTGCGCGACTCGCCGCTGCGGGCCCGCTCCTTGTTGACCGTGCGCGCGGCGATCTCCTCGGCGCGCGACTCGGACCGGCCCTGGTCCTTCACGCTCTCCTTGATCTTCTCGTACTGACGGGCACGCTTCGTGCCCTGCTTGACGCCGGCGGGGGGCATGGCTGCGCTCCTTTCTCGCGTACGGGTCCCACGTACCCGCGGACGCGGCGGCGCGCGACGCCCGTGGTCGCGTCGGTGACCCCGGGGCGGTGGCGCCCGGCGCGGAGCGGGAAGGACAGCGCGATGCGCGTCGTCGTGATCGGGGCCACCGGCAACGTCGGGACGAGCCTGGTCGACGCGCTCGCCGCCGACCCGCGGATCACCCAGATCGTCGGGGTCGCCCGCCGCCGGCCGCGGCTGGAGCGGCCGCGCACGACCTGGGTGCAGGCCGACGTGGCCGGGGCGCCGCTCACGGGCCTGCTCCGCGGCGCGGACGCGGTCGTGCACCTCGCCTGGCTGATCCAGCCTTCGCGCGACGAGGCGACGACGCACGCGGTCAACGTCACCGGCTCGCGCCGGGTGTTCGAGGCGGCTGCGGAGGCCGGCGTCGGCGCGCTCGTCTACGCGTCCTCCGTGGGCGCCTACTCCCCCGGCCCGAACGACCGGGCGGTGGACGAGTCGTGGCCGACGGAGGGGACGCCGAGCTCGTTCTACGCGCGCCACAAGGCCGCCACCGAGCGCGCGCTCGACGCGGTCGAGGCCGCCGACCCCCGGATGCGCGTCGTGCGGCTCCGCCCGGGCCTGATCTTCAAGCGCGAGGCCGCGTCGGGCATCCGGCGCCTGTTCGCCGGCCCGTTCCTGCCCTCGCCCCTGGTCCGGCCGTCGCTGCTGCCCGTGCTGCCGCTCCCCACCGGCCTGCGCGTGCAGGCCCTGCATGCCGCCGACGTCGCCGAGGCCTACCGGCTCGCGGTGACCGACGAGCGGGCGCGCGGCGCCTACAACGTCGCCGCGGCGCCGGTCCTCGACGCCGCCACGCTCGGCAAGGCGCTCGGCGCGCGGCCCGTGGAGCTGCCCGTGAAGCCCGTGCGCGCCGCCGCGGCGCTCAGCTGGCGCCTGCGCCTGCAGCCGTCCGAGCCGGGGTGGCTCGACCTGGGCATGGCCGTGCCCGTGATGGACACCGGCCGCATCCGGCGCGAGCTGGGCTGGACGGAGCGCTGGACCGCGGACGCCGCGCTGCTCGACCTGCTCGCCGGCATCCGCGCCGGCGCCGGCGCGCCCACGCCGCCGCTCGACCCGCGCACCGGCGGCCCGTTCCGCCTGCGCGAGCTGCTCACCGGCGTCGGCGCGAAGAGCCGCTAACCCGACAACAGCCGCTAGCCCATCTTGCGCTCGAGCCGGTGCACGGCCGGCCCGTGCAGCACGGTGCCGTCGGGGCGGTAGCGCGAGCCGTGGCACGGGCAGTCCCAGCTCGTCTCCGCCGCGTTCCAGCGCACCTCGCAGCCGAGGTGGGTGCAGCGGGGCGAGACGGCGATCAGGCTGCCGTCGGCGCGGCGGTGCCCGGCGACCCGCTCGCCGTCGTGCGCGACGATCGCCCCTTCGCCCGGCGCGAGGTCGTCCAGGGCCCGGTCCGGGCGGCGCGCCACCGCGTCGCCCACCAGCCGCCGCGTGTTCCCGGCGCCCTCCAGCGCGAGCCGCGGCACGCTGCGCGGCGGCAGCCGGACCGGGTCGAGCAGGCCCGCGAGCTCGTGCTCGCGGCCGAGGACGAGCGCGGACAGCAGCTCGGCGGCGAGCGTCCCGGCCGTCATCCCCCACTTGCCGAAGCCCGTCGCGATCAGGAGCCGGCGGGTGCGCGGCGTCGCACGGCCCACGAGCGGCAGCCCGTCGAGCGGGACGGCGTCCTGGGACGACCACCGGTGCGTGACCGCCTCGACGTCCCAATGGCTCCGCGCGAACGCCTCCAGCGCCCCGTAGCGCTCCGCCGTCGCGGCGCCGTCGCCCGTCCGGTGGCCCTCCCCGCCCACGAGGAGCAGCTCGCCGCCCTCGACCGGCGCGGCCCGCAGCGAGCGGGTCGGCGCGTCCGCGCTGATCGACATGCCCGGCGGCGGGTCGCCGGCGATGCGGCAGGCGATCAGGTACGAGCGCTGCGGAGCGACGCGCGCGAAGGCGAGCGACCGGTCCAGGAACGGCACGTGCGTGGCGACGACGACGTGGTCGGCGGTCACGCGGCCGCCGGGCGCCTTGACCATGAGGTGCTCGTCGTCGTCCACCTCCACCGCGCGCGTGTGCTCGAAGATCGTGCCGCCGGCGGCCTCGAACCGGTCCGCCAGCGCGAGCAGGTACGCGCGCGGGTCGAGCTCGGCCTGGTCGTCGAAGCGCACGGCGGCGGCCACGGGGAACGGGAGCGGCGGCGCGGGGTCGGGCGCGGCGGGCAGCCCGGCGGCACGCGCCGCCTCGACCTCCGCCTCGACGCGGTCGCGCTCACCCTCGCCCGTCACGTAGGCGAAGGCCGGCTGCCGGCGCAGGCCGCACGCGATCGCGTCGCCCGCCACCCGCGCCGCGATCCACGCGAGCGCCCGCTCGTTGCCCGTGCCGTAGGCGCGCGCGGCATCTGCTCCCCACCGACCGGCGAGCCGCGCGTAGGCGAGCCCGTGCTGCGAGGTGACCTTCGCCGTCGTCTGGCCCGAGACGCCGCCGGCGAGCCGGTCGGCCTCGAGCAGCACGACGCGCGCGCCGGTCTCCTGCAGCATCAGCGCCGTGGTGATGCCCACGATCCCGCCGCCGAGGACGGCGACGTCGGCGCGCACGTGCGCGTCGAGGTCCTGGCGCGGGGCGGCCGGCGGCGTCGTGTCGAACCAGAGCGTCACGGGCCGCCCTCCGGCGCGTGCCGCAGCGCGAGCTCCTCGAGCCGCATCAGCGACTCGGCGTTGCGCAGCTTCGTGGCGACGTGGAAGAGCGGGTTGAGCGCGAGGAGCGCGAACGCCCCGTCGGGGTTCTCGCGCATCCGCACGAGCGTGCCGCCGGGCCGTGGCAGCAGGTCGAGCGTGACGATCGCGGTCAGCGCCGGGCGCCCCTTGACGCGCAGGACGAGCCGCCGCGGGCGGTCCGCCTCCAGCGCCTGCGTGTGGTCGCTGATCGTGAACGGCCCGAAGCCGACGGTGTGATGGAAGCGGGTGCCGGGCGCCGGCCAGCCGGGGTCCGCGTCGCGGATCACCTTGGAGCCGACGACCCAGTAGCCGTACTCGCCGGGATCGGCGAGCGCCTCCCACACCGCCTCGGGCGGCACCGGCATGTGGCGCTCGTTCGTGGCCACTACCCGCGCCTCCGGACGAGTCCGCGCACGCGGGACTCGGCGAGCGCCGTGCGCGCCGCCGCGCGCCCGGGCGCGCCGTGGACCGAGCCGCCGGGGAAGGTCGCCGCGCTGCCGAGGTAGAGCCCGCGCACGGGCGTCCGGTACGGCGAGAGCCGCGCCACGGGGCGGAAGACCATCTGGTCCAGCGTGTAGGAGCCGGCGCCGACGTCGCCGTGCACGAGGTTGGCGTCGCGCGCCTGCAGATCGGCCGGGGCGAGCACGTGGCGGGCGCGGATGTGCTCGCGGAAGCCGGGCGCGAAGCGCTCGACCTGCGCCTCCATGCGCTCCACGTGCGCCTCGGTGTCGCCCGCCCAGTCGGCGTCGTGCGGCCCGTGCGTGTAGGCCCAGGCGGTGTGCCCGCCATCGGGGGCGCGCGTCGGGTCGGCGACGGACTGCTGGCCGAAGAGCAGGAACGGGCGCTCCGGCAGGCCGGGCTGCCCGGGCGCGAGCGCAGCGAGCACCTCCTCCTCGCCGCCGCCGACGTGCACCGTCCCGGCCAGCCGCGCCTCGGACGCCGTCCACGGCACGGGGCCGGACAGCGCCCAGTCGACCTTGAGCGTCGACGGGCCGTAGCGGAAGGCCTCGAGCGCGCCGCGATAGGCGTCGGGGAGCGCCTCGCCCGCGAGGGCGATCAGCCCGTGCGGCGTGACGTCGCCGATCACGAGCGTGGCAGCGACGCGCTCGGCGCCGCCGACGATCACGCCCGTGACGCGGCCGCGCTCGACCTCGATCCGCGTCACCGGCGCGCCCGTCCGCACCTCCCCGCCGAGCGATCGCAGATGGCCGATGAGTGCGTCCGCCAGCGCGGCGGCGCCGCCCTCCGGGCTGGGCCAGCCGGCGGCGTGGCCCATCAGGTTGAGGTGGACGGCGGCGATCGCGCTGCCGGCCCCGTGCGGCGGCACGTCGCCGTGCATGGCCGACCCGTAGAGCCACGCCCGAGCGCCGTCCCCCGCGAACAGCCGCTGCGCGAGCGCCTGCGCGGGCATGAGCAGCAGCCGCGCCCACTCCAGCGTGCCCCCGAGGCCGAGGCCGGCGAGCAGCCGCGCCGGGCCGACCACGGGCGGGAAGCCGGTCATCATCGTCGCCCGCCACGCGCCGAAGCGCCGCAGGTACGGCGCGGCGAACGCGCGCCAGGCCGCGCCGTCGCCGGGCGCGAGCGCGTCGAGCGACGCCGCCGTCTCGTCGAGGTCGCGCGAGAGCACCGCGGCGCGCCCGTCCGGCAGCGGGTGCGCGTAGCAGTGGCGCGGGTGGATCCAGCGCAGCCCGTGGTCCTCGAGCGGCCAGCGGGCGAAGACCGGTGAGGCGGCCGCGGCCGGGTACACGGCGGAGAACGTATCGTGGCGGAAGCCGGGCAGCGTCAGCTCCTCCGTCGCGACCGCGCCGCCGGCCCGCTCGCCCGCTTCGAGCACGGTCACCGCACGGCCGGCCTCGGCCAGCGTGATCGCGGCCGCCAGCCCGTTGGGACCGCTGCCGATCACGATCGCGCGGCCGCTCGTGACGCCCGAGCCCATCAGGGCCTGAAGACGACCTTGAACGCGCCGTCCTGCTTCTTCTGGAACATCTCGTAGGCGGCCGGCGCCTCGGCCAGCGGGACGTGATGGGTGGCGAACGCCTCGACGCCGAGCGGGTCGTCGTCGCCCTCGAGCAGCGGCATGATGTCGTCGACCCAGCGGCGCACGTTGGCCTGCCCCATCTTCAACGTCAGCTGCTTGTCGAACATCTGCAGCATGTTGAGCGGATCCGCCACGCCGCCGTAGACGCCCGAGAGCGAGACGGTCCCGCCGCGCCGGACGATGTCGATGCAGAGGTTCAGGGCGGCGAGCCGGTCGACCCCGGCGGTCTCGATCGCCTTGCGCGCGACGGCGTCGGGCAGCAGGCCCGCGAGCGTCTGGGCGAGCTTGCCGATCGGTGCGCCGTGCGCCTCCATGCCGACCGCGTCGATCACGGAGTCGGGCCCGCGGCCGCCCGTGAGCGCACGGACCGCCTCGGTCACGTCGTCGGTGCCGGTGACGTCGATCGTGTGGACGCCGTGCGCCTGCGAGCGCGCCAGCCGCTCGGGCACGAGGTCGAGCCCGATCACGGTCTCCGCGCCGAGGTGCTGGGCGATGCGGGTCGCCATCTCCCCGATCGGGCCGAGCCCGATCACCGCGAGGCTGCCGCCCGCGGGGATCTGCGCGTACTGCACCGCCTGCCAGGCGGTCGGCAGCACGTCGGAGAGGAACAGGAAGCGGTCGTCGGGCGGCCCGTCGGGCACCTTGATCGGGCCGTAGTGGGCCTGCGGCACGCGCAGCAGCTCGGCCTGGCCGCCGGGCACCTGCCCGTACAGCGTCGTGTAGCCGAACAGCGCCGCGCCCATGCCCTGGTCGCGGACCTGGGTCGTCTCGCACTGCGTCTGCAGCCCGCGCTCGCACATCCAGCAGCGGCCGCAGGAGATGTTGAACGGGACGACGACGCGGTCGCCGACCGCGAGGCCGGTCACCTCGGCGCCGACGGCCTCGACGACGCCCATCGGCTCGTGGCCGAGCACGTCGCCCTCGCCGAGGAACGGGCCGAGCACCTCGTACAGGTGCAGGTCCGAGCCGCACAGGCCGGTGGAGGTGACGCGGATGATCGCGTCCGTGGGCTGCTCGATGCCGGGATCCGGGACGGTGTCGACGCGCACGTCGCGCTTGCCGTGGAACGTGAGCGCCTTCATCGGGCCGACCCGGGCTTGGCCAGCCTGCCGTGCAGCTCCGCCTTCGCCGCGTCCGGCAGGAAGCGGCTCCCCTTGCCCTGCGCCTTCGTGGCGAGCGAGGCGGAGACGACGCGGTCCTTGCCGGCCATCAGCGCCTCGAACCCGTCGCGCGCGACGTCGGCGGGATCGTCCTTGTCGGACGCGCCGATCCTCGTGTCGAGCATGTCCGCACGCGCGAACAGCTCGGTGTCCGTCGGTCCGGGCATCAGCGACGTGATCGTGACCCCGGTCTCCTTGACCTCGTTGCGGAGCGCGAGCGCGAAGGACTGCACGAACGACTTCGACGCGTTGTAGACCGCGAGGAACGGACCCGGCATCGTCGACGCGATCGAGGACGTGAAGAGCACGCGGCCCTCGCCGCGCGCGACCATGTCGCCGACCACGTGCTTGGCCAGGTGGACCGTGGAGCGCACGTTGAGGTCGACGATCCGCAGCTCGTCGGCGAGCTCGGTGCGGTCGGCGTCCGGGCCCGCGAAGGAGCCGCCGGCGGCGACGCCGGCGTTGATCGCGATCGCGTCGACGGGCCGGCCTGCCGCCCTGATCCGGTCGTAGAGCTCCTCGACGCCGCCGTCCGAGGCGAGATCGACCTGGACGGCCTGCACGGCCGCTCCGCTGTCCTGCAGCTCGCTCGCCGCGGTGCGGATCGCGTCGTCCTCGGCGGCGATCAGGAGGTCGAAGCCGTGCGCCGCGAACTGGTGCGCGAGCTCGCGGCCGATGCCGCTCGACGCGCCGGTCACGACGGCGAGCGGCCGGGTCGGTGCCTGGGTCATCCCCCCGACGTGCCCGGGACCTCGGAGCGCGGAACGGCACGGGTCACCGAGGGGACACGACGGACCCCCGCGATCACCGCCACCTCCTCCTCGCGCTCGCCGGGCGCGAGCAGGCCGCGTGCCTCGAGCAGGCCGGCCCGCTCGGCCATGAGCGGGCCGAGCGGCCCGCGCTGCCGTGCCACGACCGCCGCGTCGAGCCCGGCGGCCGCGAGCCGGGCGACCGTCTCGTCCACGCCGGCGAACGCCGACTGGACGAGCAGCAGCGTCCCGCCCGGCGCCAGGTGCGCGGGTGCGCCCGCGCAGAGCGGATCGAGCAGCGCGCGCCCGTCCCCGCCCGCCTCCCAGGCGCGCGCGGCCCCGCGCGGCGCCCCGGCGCCCGGCTCGGTCGGCAGATAGGGCGGGTTGGCGAGGATGAGGTCGAAGCGCTCGCCCGCCACGGCGGCCCAGAGGTCGCCGCGCCGCACGTCGACGTGCGTGCCCGCCAGCCGGGCGTTCAGGCGCGCGCTCAGGACCGCGCGGCGCGAGACGTCGACGGCGACCACCGCGCGCGCGCCGGCGCGCGCCGCGGCGACGGCGAGGGCGCCGCTGCCGGTGAACAGGTCGAGCACGCGCGCGCCGAGCGCGAGATCGCGCTCGCGCATCGCCGACGCGAGCAGCCGGCAGTCGCTGTGGGGGCGGAAGACGCCGGGGAGCGTCAGGAGAGGCATCAGGCCGCGACCGCGCCGCGGCGGTCGTGCTTCGCGATCGGGTGCGCGCTCATGGAAGCCACATCGCCGCGCGCCCGGCCGCGCGAACCGGCGGCGAGCAGCGATATGACCGCAACGGCGCGCGCGTCACCGCCTCGTCACGCGCCCGGGTGCCGGTCGTGTTGGATGGGGCGCATGACCCCACTCCGGAGCGTCGCCGGGCTCGTGCTCGCTGCGACGATGCTGCTCGTGCTCCCATCGACCGGCACCGCCCGCGGCCACGGTCGCGACCGGGCGGACGACGGCCCCATCATCTACGGCCACCGCGGCGCGTCGGGCTACCGGCCCGAGCACACGCTGGGCTCGTACCGGCTCGCGGCGCGGATGGGCGCCGACTACATCGAGCCGGACCTCGTCTCGACGAAGGACCACGTGCTGGTCGTCCGCCACGAGCCGGCGATCGGCGCCACCACGGACGTGGCGGACCACCCCGAGTTCGCGGACCGCCGCACGACCAAGGTGATCGACGGCACGCCGTTCGTGGGCGAGTGGTTCACGGAGGACTTCACGCTCGCCGAGCTGCGCACCCTGCGCGCCAAGGAGCGCCTGCCCGAGGTGCGCCAGCGCAACACGATCTACGACGGGCGCTATCAGGTCCCGACCTTCCAGGAGGTCATCGACCTGCGCGACCAGCTCTCGCGCAAGCTGCACCGGCGGATCGGGATCATCCCCGAGCTCAAGCACTCGACGTACTTCCGCTCGCTCGGCCTGCCGCTCGAGGAGCCGTTCGTGCGCACCCTGCGCCGCAACGGGATCGCCAACCGCCGCGGCAAGGTCACGGCGCAGTCGTTCGAGATCGCCAACCTCAAGGTCCTCGACCGGCAGCTTCCCGGCGTGCCGCTCGTGCAGCTCTTCGGCGCGAAGCTCAACCGGCCCGGCGACGTGCTCGCCGCGGGCGGGACGACCACCTACGGCGACATGGCCACGCCGGCCGGACTGCGCGCGATCGCCCGCTACGCGGACATCGCCGGCCCGCCGAAGGACTACATCGTGCCGCGCGACGCCGCCGGCGCCTCGCTGGCGCCGACGACGTTCGTGGACGACGCGCACGCGGCCGGCCTGGAGGTCGTGCCGTACACGTTCCGCAACGAGAACCAGTTCCTGCCGCTCGAGCTGCGCTCGAGCCCGGAACCGGACGACGGGAACGAGTACGGCAACGCGATCGCCGAGTTCCAGCAGTTCTTCGACCTCGGCGTCGACGGCCTGTTCACCGACAACCCCGACACCGCGATCGCCGCGCGCGACGGCGAGTGACCTGTGGCCGCGTGCGCGCCGCTCAGACGGCGCGCACGCGGTTGTTGCGCGCCTCGTGGGTGAGCTCCGCGAGCCCCAGCTCCTCCAGCAGCGGCGGCAGGTACATGCCGAAGCGGCCGCGGTAGCCCTTGCGCAGGCCGTACCAGCCGCCGACGGGATTGTCCTCCGCGCGGCCCCACGCCTCGACGCTGCCGTCGGGCGCCGGCTTGTTCTCGTCGGCGGCCCCGAGGTCGACCCAGTCGCCCTGCGCGGCCAGCCAGGCGTGCAGGTCCTCGATCGCGGCGAGGTGGTAGGAGAGCGTCGTGCTGCCGACCTTGCACACGAGCGCGGGCGGGTCCGCCCCCTCGTCGCGGTACATCGTGTACTCCGACTTCCCGGGCGCCGTCCTGAGCACCCACGGGTCGTCGCTCGTGCCGCTGCCCGCCATCCCGACCTCCTCCGCTCGGCTCGATCCCGCCGAGCCTAACCGCCGCCGGCCGGTCTGTCGTCCGATCCGGAACACGTCGAGGAGCACCTTTCGCCCCCGCCGCGTGTCCAAGCGTGTGCATGTGGACCCACCGATCGCGGCAGCGCCGCACGACGCCGGGCCTCGGCACGCGACTGCGCCGCTGGTGGGAGGGTCTGTCGCTGCCGCCCGACGACCCGGTGGAGGCCCCGCCGCCGCGGCGCGCGGCGCCGCCCGACCGGCACGAGCGCGCCGCGCCGCCGGCGCCGGCGGCGGCCGCGGCGCCGGGCGAGCGGACGGCGTCCTAGGCGGATTCCGGCTGGTCGGCCAGCACCGCGCGGACCTGCACCCAGTCGACCCCGAGCGCGCACGCGTGCCCCGGCCCGGACGGCACCAGCAGCGCGCCCGCCTGGCCGGCGGGGTAGCGGCGGTCGACGATCACGCCCGTCAGCGCGGTGCCGTTGACGATCGGCACGATCGCCGGCCCGCAGGCGAGCACCGTGAGGCGGTTGGCGGAGCCGACGCCCCGGGCGAACGGGAGGTCGGCGGGCAGCGGGCCCTCCGCGACCCGCAGCGGGTCGCCGCCGTCGAGCAGCATCACCGACGCGTTGCCGGCCGGGGTGAGCACGACGGCGACGTAGCGCTGCTCCGCGCCCTGGCGCAGGAACACGCCGTAGCCGTCGTCCTCCTCGCCCGCCTCGAGCGTCAGCACGGTGTCGAGCACCACGTCCCGGAACGACCGCGGCGCGAACGGCCGGCCGGCGACGCCGCCCGCCGGCCCGGCCTCCACGCGCAACCGCGCCGGCGCGTGGACCTGCTCGAGCAGCACCGGCGGCGCACCGGCGGGCGGGCGCCCGGGCGGGTCCGTCACGCCGGCCTCGGCAGCGACCAGCTCGTCGCCGCGCCGCCGATCGCGGCCGTCGCGTCAGGCGCGACGGGCACGTCGAGCCCCATCAGGTCGCGGATGAAGCCCAGCGGGCTGAGCGACAGCACGTCGGCCACCAGCTTGAAGTAGCCGACCGCCGTGCGGATCCGCTGCATGGTCTCGGCCTGCATGTGGACCTTGCCGAGCGGGACCGAGTAGGAGATGCCGACGCCGCCGTACACCCCGAGCGCGCCGCCCTCGCCGCCGAGGGCCGAGGCGGACACGGTCGTGTCCCAGCCCCAGGCCGCGCGCGACGTGGTCGGGGGCGCCGGCCCGGTCGGACCGGTGCCCGGTCCGGTGCCGCCCGGCGTGCCCGGCGTCGGCGTCGTGGTCCCCGGCGAGCCCGCCCGGTTCGTGAGCGCCGTCATCGCGGCGCGCTGGTCGCCCGGGGAGAGGTCGGTCTCCGCCTTGCCCGCGGCGGCGGCGACGCTGTCGCCGGCGCCCGACCCGGTGGTGCTCGTCGGCGCGACCAGCGACCGGAGGCGATCGGCGACGTTGCGCCCGCGCCGCTCGCCGAGCTCGCGATTGGCCTGCTCGCGCGTGAGCCCCGGCGGCAGGTGGCGCCAGCCGCGGCTCGTGTGGCCGACCACCTCGATGCTCGTCACGGTCATGCCCGGGGTCTGGCCCGGGATCGCCTGCGCGGCCTGCGCCGCCGCCTCGACCGCGCCGCCGGGCGGCACGTCGGCGCCGGTCGGGAAGAGCACGTCGCCCAGCGCCGTCCGGCCGGCGACGGCCGGCGTGGGCGGCGTGGTGGACGACCCGCCGGGCGTCCCCGGCGTCGTCCCGCCCGGGACGCCGGGCACGGGCGCGCCGCCCGGGGCGCCGCCGCTCGGGATGCCCGAGTAGAACGCGCCGCCGCTCTGGACCTCCGCGCCGCCGCCCACGGCCAGCTTGGCCTGGGCGCCGTAGTTGGCGTTCACGAACACGCCGCCGAAGGACGACAGCACGTCGTCCCCCGGGTTGCCGAACGACGCGACCGTGCCCCACGCCCCGGCGCCGCCGACGCCGCCGGTGACGCTGGCGTCGACCAGCGAGCCCTGCAGGGTCGCGCCGGGCGAGAAGAAGAAGCCGATGTCGTTGCGCCGGTAGTCGAGCACCACATCGAGCATCGCCCCGGCGGACACGCCCACGCCTGCGCCGGCGGCGGTGTCGCCGCTGTAGACCACGCCGACGCCGATGTGATCGCCCTCCGGCTTCATCAGCGAGTCGATGAACCCGGGTCCCGAGCCGCCGGGCGGCGCCTGCGCAGCCGCCTGGGCCGCGGCCTGCTCGACCGCCGGGGGCGCGGGCATGCCGTTGGGGAACATCATCTTGCCGCGCTTGACGGCCTCCTGCACGGCCGGGCCGATCAGCGCGAGCACCCTGGCGAGCAGGCGGTCCTGCAGCGGCTTGAGCACCACGCGCAGCGCGCGCGCGATCAGCGACCGGACCTTGCCCAGCACCCAGTCGATCACCGCGTTCACCCGCGCGCGGATCGCCCCGATGATGCGCACGATGCCGGCGATCACCGAGTCGAGGATCCGGCGCACGCCGCTCAGCACGCGCCGGACGGCCGCCTCGACCTGGCGCAGGCGCGCGGTGAGCCAGCCCGTGACGCGGGTGACGATCCGCTCGGCGGTCTGGATGATCCGGTCGACGACGCGCTGGACGAGCGCGGTGAGCCGGCTGACGACCGCCGACGCGACGGCGCGCATCGGGGCGGGCAGCGTGGAGACGAGGTCGGCGACCATCGCGGCGAGCCCGGCGACGCGGCTGCGGACGGCGGCGCCGAGCCGCGTGGCGAAGCCCGCCACCGCGGCCAGCGCGGCGGCGATGCGGCCGGCGATGCGGGCGGCGACGGCGTCGATGCGCGTGATCACCGCGCCGATGCGGGCGCCGATCCGGCGCACGGCGGTCTCGAGATCCGCGGGGAGCGCGCCGAGCACCGCGTTGAAGGCGGCGCCGAACGGGCCGAGCAGCGTGGTGAGCAGCCCGGAGCCGCCGAGGATGCGCCCGATCACGCCCTGCACCTCGCCGGCGACCTTGCCGGGCACGCCGGTGACCGCGTCGAGCGCGCGGTCGACCAGCCCGCGGGTCTCCGCGTGGGCCTCCCCTGCGGCCGCTCCGGCCTCGGTGGACGCGCCGCCCGCCTCCGTGTCCGTCGCCTGCGCGGACTCGTCGGCGGCCGTGCGGCCCTGCGCGAGCTGCTCGCCGGCCATCTGGCCGACGGTGCCGGCGGCATCGGTGGCCGCCCCCGTCACCCGGCCGGTGACGGCGGAGATCACGGTCTGGAGCGCGGCCGCGGCGACGCCGCCGACGCCGCCCAGCAGCCCGCCCGACGCCTGCCCGGCGCCCGCGCCGGCCGCGGCGATCTCGCCCGTGTCGACGTCCGGCTCGCCCTCGGCCGGGGCGTCGACCGTGGGCTGCTCGGCCTGCGCCGGCGGGGCGGCCTCGAGCGGCTCGGTCAGCGACGGCGCAGCGCCCGGCTCGGGGGCGTCGAGCAGGTCGCCCGGCACCGGCCCGGAGATCGTCTCGCCGCCCGCGCCGCCTCCGCCGGACCCGGCGCCTGCCGCGGCACCGGCGTTCGCCTGGCCCGCCGCGCCGGCGCCGCCGGCAAGCGCCTGACCCGCAGCACCCGCACCCGCGCCAGCCCCGCCCGCCAGCGCCTGACCCGCAGCACCCGCACCCGCGCCAGCCCCGCCCGCCAGCGCCTGACCCGCAGCACCCGCACCCGCGCCAGCCCCGCCCGCCAGCGCCTGACCCGCAGCACCCGCACCCGCGCCAGCCCCGCCCGCCAGCGCCTGACCCGCAGCACCCGCACCCGCGCCAGCCCCGCCCGCCAGCGCCTGACCCGCAGCACCAGCACCCGCGCCAGCCCCGCCCGCCAGCGCCTGACCCGCAGCACCAGCAGCCGCCCCGGCGCCGGCGGCCGGGTTGGCATTCGCCTGCCCGGCGGCGGCACCGCCGGCAAGTGCCTGACCCGCAGCACCCATGGTCGCCCCGGCGTCGCCCGCCAACCCCTGACCCGCAGCACCCGCAGCCGCGCCGGCCCCGGCCGCCGCGTTGGCATTCGCCTTGCCCGCGGCGGCGCCACCGGCCGCGGCGGCATCCGCCTTGCCTTCCGCGTCCGGCGCGTTCGGATCGGCCTCGCCGTTCACGTAGTCGTGCTCCTCGCCCTCCGTCCACGCGTCGCCCGCCTCGGCATTGCCGGGATCGGCCGCGCCGCGCAGCGCGTCGGCGAGGAGGTCGCGCGTGGCGCCCGGTCCCGTGTCGGCGCGCTCGTCGCCCGCGAGCAGGCGCGCCACCCGGGCGTTGCCTGCGGACCGCTGCAGCGCGAGCACGTCGTCGGTGGTCGCACCCGACGCGCCGACGCGCTCGGCCCGCGCAACCGCCGCGGCGAAGCCCGCGCCGAGCGCGCTGACCGGTTCCGGGACGAGCGTGGGCACCGTCGCGAGCGCGGCGTCGGGCTCCTGGATCTCCTGGCGGTCGGGCGGCACGGGCAGGGGTCGGCGCGAGTCTCGCCGAGCGCACCGCGACCGGCAAGCCCGTTGGGGCAGACGAACGGGTCGCGCTGCCGCCGTGCGCCGCGTGTTGCGATGGTGTGCGCGATGCACGCGCGCGACTGGGACCTGCCCGACACGTTCGCCTTCGAGGGCGAGGAGATCCGCCACGGCGCCATGGGCGACGGCCCGCCGCTCGTCCTCGTGCACGGCACGCCGTTCTCCTCGGTCGTGTGGCGCCGGATCGCCCCGCACCTCGCGCCCCACCGGCGCGTGCACTGGTTCGACCTGCTCGGCTACGGCCGTTCGGCGAAGCCCGATGCGGACGTCTCGCTCGGGATCCAGAACCGCGTCCTCGCCGCGCTGCTCGACCACTGGCAGCTCGACCGGCCCGACGTCGTCGCCCACGACTTCGGCGGCACGACGGCGCTGCGCGCCCACCTGCTCGACGGCCGGGACTACCGGTCGCTCCTGCTGATCGACCCCGTCGCCATCGGCCCGTCGGGATCGCCCTTCGTCCAGGTGGTCGGCGAGCAGGAGGCGACGTTCTCCGCTCTGCCCGCCTACATGCACGAGGCGATGCTGCGCGCGTACATCGGCAACGCCGTCCACCGCGAGCTCGCCGACGACGAGCTCCGCCGCTACGTCGATCCGTGGCTCGGCGCGACCGGTCAGCGCGCGTTCTACCGCCAGATCGCCCAGATGAGCGACCGCTTCACCGACGAGGTCGAGCACCGCTACGGCGAGCTGCGCTGCCCCGTCTCGATCCTGTGGGGCGCGGAGGACGCGTGGATCCCGGTCGAGCGCGGCGAGGAGCTCGCGCGGCGGATCCCGGGCGCGGCGCTCCGCGTCGTCCCGGGCGCGGGCCATCTCGTGCAGGAGGACGCGCCCGAGGCGATCGTGGCGGCGGCGCTCGACTTCCTCCGCTGACCTGGCCCGCCCTAGGCGGCCGCGAGCGCCGGCAGCCGCCCGGCCAGGCGCGGCAGGGCGAGCAGCGCCGCGCCGGCGATCAGCGAGCCGGACAGGCCGACCGCGAGCACCGCCACGCCGGTCGCCGAGGCCGACGAGGCCGCGGTCGGGGCGCTGCTCGCGCTCGCGCCGTACACCGCGCCCGCCGCCGCGAGGGCCACCGCGCCGCCGACCTGCCGGAGCAGGAGCATCGCGCCCATGGCCCCGCCGACCTGCGCCGGCGCCACCGACCGCTGCAGGGCGATCTGCAGGCCCGAGAGCGCCGGGCCGATCCCGAGCCCATGAGCGCCATGAACAGCAGCAGCTGCCAGCCGGGGGTGCCGGCGTGGAACGTCGCGAAGCCAGCGCCCCGAGCGCCGCGAGGCCCGAGCCGCACAGGACCGTGCCGCGGAACGCGAGCCGCCGCGCGACCACCGCCCCGGCGACGTTCACCGACACGACGAGCCCCAGCAGCAGCGGGTAGATGAGCACCCCGGAGTGCGTCGCGCTCGCCCCGTCGGCGAGCTGGAAGTGGCGCGGCAGCAGCAGCGCGCCGGCGTAGAGCCCGAACACCGCCGTGGTCCACGGCCTCACGCGCCGGTTCGACCGCACGCTGCGCAACGCCTGGCATGCGAGCCACAGCCAGGTCTATCCCGAGCTGGCCAAGCTGGAGGCCGCCGGGTTCGTGCACGTCGTGGGCGAGGGCGCGCGCCGGAGCCGCACGTGGGACGTGACCGCGTCCGGGCGCGACGAGCTGCAGCGCCGGCTCGTCGAGGCGGAGCCGACCGCGCACAGCGCAACGAGACGGCGGTGCGCTGGTTCCTGCTCGCCCTGCTCGAGCCGGCCGAGCGCCGCATCGTGGTCGAGCGCGAGCTCGCGCACCTCGAGGCCGACGCGGCCGAGCGCCGCGCCGCGGTCGCGGCGGACGGAGCGCCGCCGGGGCGGAGCGCCTTCGCCCCCGTGCTCGACCTCGCCGACCGCATGGAGGCCGTCATGGCGGAGTGGCTGCGCGAGCAGCGCTGAGGCCCGCACCCCGGCGCGTGTCCGCCGCCGCACGCGTGGACAGGGGCTCCCGGGCGCGCTGCGATAGCCTCGCGGCCCGACGGGAGACCGAATGAGCGAGGAGACCGATGACTGACTATGCGGTGGTCGATCCGGCGACCGGAGAGACGATCAAGACCTACCCCACGATCGGCGACGACGACCTGACGGCGGCGATCGGGCGCGCCGACGACGCGCACCGCTCGTGGTCGCGCTCGTCGACGGTGCAGGAGCGCGCGGACCTCATCCGGCGCGTCGCCGAGCTGCACGTCGAGCAGCGGCAGCGGCTCGGGGAGATCATCGTCCGCGAGATGGGCAAGCCGATCGAGCAGGCGATGGGCGAGGTGGACTTCAGCGCCGAGATCTACTCGTTCTACGCCGACAACGCGGAGTCGCTGCTCGCGGACGAGCCGATCGAGCTCGCCGGCGGCGACGGCTCGGCCTTCGTGCGCCGCAGCTCGGTCGGAGTCCTGCTCGGCATCATGCCGTGGAACTACCCCTACTACCAGGTGGCGCGCTTCGCCGGGCCGAACCTGGTCATCGGCAACACGATCCTCCTCAAGCACGCCCCGCAGTGCCCCGAGTCGGCGGCGGCGATGGAGGAGATCTTCCAGCAGGCCGGCTTCCCTGCGGACGCCTACATCAACATCTACGCCACGAACGAGCAGATCGAGGGCGTGATCGCCGACCCGCGCGTGCGCGGCGTGTCGCTGACGGGCTCCGAGCGGGCCGGCGCAGCGGTCGCCGAGATCGCCGGGCGCAACCTCAAGAAGGTCGTGCTCGAGCTGGGCGGCTCGGATCCGTTCATCCTCCTGAGCACGGACGACCTCGACGCGACCGTCGAGTCGGCCGTCGGCGCGCGGCTCGAGAACACCGGGCAGGCGTGCAACGCGGCGAAGCGCTTCATCGTCATCGACGAGCTCTACGAGCCGTTCCTGGAGAAGTTCACGGCGGCGCTGTCGGCGGTCAAGCCGGCCGACCCGAGCTCGCCGGACGCGACCATCGGCCCGCTCTCCTCCACCAGCGCGGGCGACCGCCTGGAGGAGCAGGTCAAGCGCGCGATCGACCAGGGCGCGACGCTCGTGACCGGCGGCGAGCGCGAGGGGAACTTCTTCTCGGGCACGGTGCTGACCGACATCAAGGAGGACAACGACGCCTACCGCGAGGAGTTCTTCGGGCCGGTCGCGTCGGTGTACCGCGTCGGCTCCGAGGAGGAGGCGATCGAGCTGGCGAACGACACGCCGTTCGGCCTCGGCTCCTACGTGCTGACGACCGACGAGCAGCAGGCGCTGCGCGTCGCCGACCGGATCGAGGCCGGCATGGTGTTCGTCAACGCCGTGGGCGCCGAGAGCGCGGAGCTGCCCTTCGGCGGCGTCAAGCGCTCGGGCTTCGGCCGCGAGCTCGGCCGCTACGGCGCCGACGAGTTCGTCAACAAGAAGCTGATCAGGGTCGGCGGCTGAAGCGGACCGCCGCGCGCAGGCATCGGAACGCCTGCGCGCGGTGCGTCTACACTTTCACGACAAGGTGATTTCACCGCTTCTGCGAAGCCACTTCGCGTAGAGCACCGCCCGGCGGTACGCGGCACGGCGATCTCCACGGACAGCCTCGTCCTCCGCGACGAAAGCGCCGCCCTACAGGAAGGCCGTGGAGATCACGTGACCGCCGCAACGATCAACTTCCGCGTGAGTGCCGACGAGCACGGCGAGATCGCAGCCCGCGCCCGGCGCGACGGGATCAGCCTGTCCGACTACGTCCGCGTGCGGCTCGGCCTGCGCGGCGACGGGGCGCCCGACGGCGACGAGACCACCCCGGACCTCGCAGACGAGTCCGCGATCCGGGCCCTGCTGGCCGAGTACGGCCGGCGCCTGACCGCCCTCGAGGACGCCGCGGCCGCGGCGCGCCGGTGACCGCCATGGACGAGACCGAGATCCGCGACCTGGTCGTGCGCCTCTCCCGGCCCCACCCGACCGGCGGCAAGGTGATCGAGCGCGCCGCGATCCTCGCGGCGGGCGCCGCCTCGAGCGACATCGTCCGGTGGATCATCGACCGCGAGGGTCGGGGCGAGACCGCTGCCGCGCGGTCCACCGGCGGGATGTACGGGGCCGCGCACGGCGCCGGCGGCGACGCGCCGCCGCAGCGCTACGTGCTCCCGCCCGGCGCGCTCGACTGAGCGCCCTCAGGCGTCGACCCGGACCGCCCGGACGCGCTCCCCGGGCTCGATCACCGCGCGCAACGCGAGCTCGGCGAGCAGGGCGGCGGCGGCGAGCTCGACGGCGAGCAGCGCGAGCAGCACGACGAGCTGCGTGGCGGCGGCCTCCTCGGCGGAGGCCCCGCCGAGGACGAGTCCCACGAACGTGCCCGGGAGCGTGACGAGGCCCACGCTGCGCGTCTGGTCGATCGCCGGGATCAGGCCGGTGCGGAGCGCCCGCCGCACCGCGGGGGCGAGCGCCGTCCGGGCGTCGTCGCCGAGGCACAGCCGTGCCTCGATCTCCCCCGTCTCGTCCGCCAGCGCGGCCAGCAGCTGGCGGCCGGCCAGCGTGGTGGCGGCCATGGCCCCGCCGATGAGGATGCCGGCGGTCGGCACCGCGGCGCGCGGCGTCGCGGCGAACGCCCCCACCGCGAGCAGCACGGCGGTCGCGGCGAGCGCCGGCAGCGCGATCGCGGCCAGGGCGCGGACGCGCGCGTCGGGGAGGCCCGCGAGGCGCCGGCCGGCCGTGAGCCCGGCGGTCGCGGCCATCACGGCCACGAACACGAACGCCAGCGCCTCGACCTCGAACACGAGCGCGATCGCGGCGCCGACGGCCGCGAGCTGCACGACCGCACGGGTGGCGGCGACGAGGATCTCGCGCGACAGGCCGAGCCGGAGCCGGAACGCGAGCCAGGCCGCCAGCGCCGCGAAGCCGACGCCCGCGAGGACGCGGAGGAGCGTCTCGCTCATGCCAGCCGCGCCTCCCGGTCGCACCACGCCGCGGCGAACTCGAGGTCGTGCGTCGCGACGCAGACGCCGAGCCCGCGCGCGGCGAGCCCGCGCAGCGTCGCCCCGATCCGCGCGGTGCTCTCGGCGTCCAGCGCGGCGGTCGGCTCGTCGAGCAGGAGCAGCTGCGGGTCGCGCGTGAGCGCCCGGGCCAACGCGACCCGCGCGCGCTCGCCTCCCGACAGCGCGCGCGCTTCGCGCTCCGCGAACGAGCGGTCGAGGTCCGCGGCGGCGAGCGCCGCGCCGAGCGCGGCGTCGTCCAGCCCCTCGACGCCGTGCCGGAGGTTGCCGGCCACGCTGCCGGGCAGCATCGCGGGCGTCTGCGCCACGAGGCCCACCCGCCGGCGCAGCGACCGCGCGTCCAGGTCGTCGATGCCCGCACCGTCGAGCGTGATCGCGCCTGCCTCGCGCGCCACGAGCCGCACGCACGCCCGCAGCAGCGTGCTCTTGCCGGCGCCGCTGGGCGCCAGCAGCGCCGTGACCGCGCCGGGCGGCACCGCGAGCGCAGCGCCGTCGAGGACGCGCCGGCCCGCGAGCGCGACCGAGACCCCCTGCGCGTGCAGGCCCGCGTCCACGGCGGGAACCCTACGTCGGCCGGTCGCGGGCTGCTGTTAGGGTGACCTAACGAATGGCACGGACCCCGAGGCTCACCGTCGTGGAAGAGGTCGCGTGGCTCACGCCGCGCATGGTGCGGATCGTGGTCGGCGGCGACGGCCTCGACGGGTTCGGCGCCGGCGAGTTCACCGATCACTACGTGAAGCTCCTGCTCCCGCCGCCCGGCGCGTCCTACGGCCCGCCCTTCGATCCCGCGGAGGTCAAGGCGGAGCGCCCCCGCGACGAGTGGCCGCGCATGCGCACGTTCACGGTGCGGGACTGGGACGCGGAGCGGCGGCGGATGACGATCGACTTCGTGATCCACGGCGACACCGGCGTCGCCGGCCCGTGGGCCGCCCGCGCGCGGCCCGGCGACCGGCTGCAGCTCTTCGGCCCGGGCGGCGCGTACGCGCCCGACCCGGACGCCGCCTGGCACCTGATGGCCGGGGACGCCAGCGTCCTGCCGGCGATCGCGGCCTCCCTCGCCCGCGTCCCGGCCGGCGTGCCCGTGTTCGTCCTGGTCGAGGTCGAGGGCCCCGAGGACGAGCTCGAGCTCGAGACGCCCGGCGCCCTGGACCTGCGCTGGATCCCGGCGCGGGACGACGCGCTGCTCGACGCGGTCCGCTCGCTCACCTTCCCCGCCGGCCGCGGCCGGCACTTCGTCCACGGCGAGGCGGCCGCGGTCCGCGCCGTCCGCCGCCACCTCCTCGTCGACCGCGGCGTCGACCCGGCCGACCTCTCGGTCTCGGGCTACTGGAAGCGCCGGCGCAACGAGGAGGAGTGGCGCGAGGACAAGGCGGAGTGGCTCCGCCAGGCCGAGCTCGACACCGCCTGAGCGGCCGCTCGGCCTAGTCGTCGGGATCGGGGAAGCGGGCTCCGCCCCCGAGGCGCGTTCCCGGCTCCACCGTCGCGCGCAGGCCGACGAGGGCGATGTCGCCGCCGGACTCGCCGACCGACGCGTCGCCGCAGACCTCCACGCCGTCGTCGAGGATCGCGCGCTCGACCGCCGCGCCGGCGCGCACCACGCTCCCGGGCAGCAGCACCGAGTCGCGCACCTCCGCGCCGGCCTCCACCCGCGCGCCCCGGCCGACGACGCTGCCGCGCACGCTGCCCGCCACGCGCGAGCCGGGCGCCAGCAGGCTGGACTCGACCGCGGCGCCGGCGAGCACCTGCGCCGACGCGCGATCCGCGGTGGCCTGGGTCAGGACCGGCCAGGACGGATCGTCGAGGTCGATCGGCGGGTCGTCGCCCACCAGCTCCTGGTGCGAGTCCCAGTACGCCGGGATCGTGCCGACGTCGCGCCAGTAGCCGTCGAAGCGATGCTCGCGGACGTCGCCGGCCGCGACGAGGCGCGGCAGCAGCTCGTGGCCGAGGTCCTCGAGCCCGTCCTCGCCGGCCTGCCCGGCCAGCTCCTCGAGCGTGTCGAGCAGCGGCGCCGGCCGGAAGACGAAGACCTCGTTGCTGATCAGCGCGCCCTGCGGGTCGTCGGGCTTGTAGGCGTAGTCGCGCACGATGCCGCCGCCGGCCCGGACCACGCCGTAGCGGCCGGCCTCCTGCGGATCGACCGTCGTCGTCACCATCGTCGCCGCCGTGCCCGCCTCGACGTGCTCCTCGACGAGCGCGCCGTAGTCGAGCGTGTAGACGGCGTCGGCGCTGACGACGACGAGCGCCTCGGGCGCGAACTGCCGGACCAGCTCGGCGTTGCGCCACAGCGCGTCGGCGGTCCCGTGCTGGAACCCCGACCTGCCGTCGTTGCCCTCGCGCGGGTGCAGCAGGAGCAGGCCGCCCGTCGTCCGGTCCAGGTCCCACGGGCGGCCGTTGGCGAGGTGGTCGCTCAGCGACACGGGATTGAACTGCTGCGAGACCCACACGTCGCTGATGCCGGCGTTGAGGCAGTTGCTGAGCGGGAAGTCGATGAGCCGGTGGGTGCCGGCGAACGGCACGGCGGGCTTCGCGCGGCTGTGCGTCAGCAGCTCCAGCCGGCCGCCCGCCCCGCCGGCGAGGATGATCACGAGCGAGCGGATGCGCGGCACGAGCAGGGACTACCCGTCCACCCGCGCGCCACACGCGCGGACCGGGCGATCGCCGCCCGGCCCGCGCGCCGCGGTGCTCAGTGGGTCTGGTACTGCGGCCGGTCGGTCCCGGAGGAGCCGACGTCCTGCGCGCTCTGCTGCGCGCTGTCCTTGACCTGCTGCGCGTGCTCCTGGCCGCTCTCCTTCACGGTCTGGGCCGCCTCCTGCGCGACCTGCTTGCCGTGCTCGAGCGCCTCCTGCCCGGTCTCGCGGACCTTCTCCTTGACGTCGTCGGCGACGGCGCCGAGCTTCTCGTCCTCGACGCGGGTGGAGGGGATCAGCATGCCGGCCAGGAAGCCGACGGCGATCGAGCCGATCGCGAGCCCGAGCGGGTTCTCCTGCGCCACGCTCCCGGCCTTCCTGGCGGTCGCCTTGACCTCGCCCGCGTCCGGCGTGCCGCCGGCGATCCGGTCCTTCACGCCCACGATCGACTCCTTCTTGTCCCGCAGGTTGTCCTTGGCGCGGGACTTCACGTCGGCCTTGTAGCCGAGCGCGTCCACGGTCTCGGTCATCTCCGCGCGCGTCTGCTCTATCTCGGCGCGGATCCGGTCGGGTTCTTGGCCCACTGGATGTCCTCCTTCACGGTCTCGACGGTCTGGGGAGCCGGAGGCGTCGCACGTTGCAGCGACGCCTGGCCGGCCTTGGCGAGCACGGCGGCGACGACCGCCCAGAGCACCATCACGATGAGCGCGGCGATCCAGGTGTCCATGGCCTCGCCGAGCACGGCGATCAGGGCGGCGGTCAGCGCGCCGAGCGCGAGCAGGCCCGCGACGGCGGCGCCGCCCAGCATGCCCGCGCCCTTGCCCGCGACCTTGCCCTTCGCGGTGACCTCGGCGCGCGCGAGCTCGATCTCCTTGCGCACGAGCGTCGAGGTCTGCTGGGACAGGTCGCGGACCAGCTCGCCGATCGGCCGCTCGCGCGCATCACCCGGACGGGTGTCGGTGGCGTCGGCCATGGATCAGCGGCCCGCGTCGTACGACGCCGGCGTGGTGGGGGCGACGGGCGTCGCCGGCAGCGCCGGGTCGGCCGGCCGCGCGAACCGCTCGCCGCTCGCGCCGTTGGACGTGCGCGCCGGGAGCGCCGAGCGCTGCTGGTAGCGGTCGCTCGACGACGCCTTGAGGAAGCGCGAGGCGACGAGGCCGAGCGCGATGCCGCCGGCGATCACGGCCCACGGCTGGCGCCGGCCGAAGTCCTCCAGGTCGGAGAGGATGCGGTCGGCGTCGCTCTCCTGGAGGTAGCCGCCGAGCCGCTCCGCTCGGTCCGCCGCCTGATCGGCGAGCTTGGCCGGCTGGTCCTTGCCCTGCTCGCGCAGGGTGTCGCCGACCGTCCGCACGTCCGCAGCGAAGCCGCCGACCTTCTGGCCCGCGTCGGTGGAACGCTGATCGACCTGGGAGCGGATCTGCGAGCCGGCCTTCTCCTTCGCCTGGCCGGCGGCCTCCTGGGCCTTGTCCTTGGCCTGGCCCGTGGTCGTCGAGCCGTCGTCCTGCGGCGTCTGGATGCGGTCCTGCGGGGTGGAGGGCTGGGTGCTCACAGTCCCGGGACCCCGCTGCCGAGCTTGCCGAGCACGTCCTGCGGCTCGAGGCCGAACTTCGCGAGCAGGCCGGAGTCGCGCTCCGGATCGACCTGATCGGGCAGTTCCTTGCCGGCCTGCTCGGTCTGGTCCTCCTTGCCCTGCTGGCGCAGCAGCTCGAGGATCTTGTCCTTGGGAATCTCCATGTCCTACCTCCGGTCGGTGGAGTTGTCCGGTGGCGGCTACCCGGAGCCCGAGGGCCACACCGCGATGTGACACATCGAGCACAAGACGCGGGACACTCCGACGCGCCAACTTGCTCATCGGTGTCCCACGCTGGCGCCGGCACGAATCGGGTAGGGCGTGGCCATCGGCCCGCTCGAGCACTTCCCCAGGCGCCGGCGATGACCCGCGCGGCCACGCCGCCCGCGGCCCGCGCGTTCGGGCCGCGCGGCATCGGCGCCGTGATCCGGCGGACGCTCGTGTCGTTCTACGACGACCAGATGACCCATCACGCCGCGGCGCTCACCTACTACGCGCTGATGGCGCTCTTCCCGACCGTGCTGCTCGGGCTCTCGCTGCTCGGCCTGCTCGGGCAGTACCCGGCGACCTACGACGCGATCATGGGCTACGCGCGCGAGGTCGCGCCGGAGTCCGTCGTGGCGCCGCTCGACAGCTCGCTCCAGCGGGCGCTCCAGAACAAGGGCACCGCGGCGACCGCCGTGGCGATCAGCGTGATCGTCGCCCTCTACGGCACGACGGGCGTGCTCGAGGCCGCGCGGCGGGCGCTCAACGTCGTCTTCGAGATCGAGCACGGCCGCAGCTTCCTGCGCCGCAAGCTGATCGACGTGGCGTCGACGGTCGTGCTCGTCGCGCTCGCGCTCGTCACCGGCATCCTCGTCTTCGTCGGCGGCGGCTTCGCCGACGACCTGCTCGGCTTCATCGGGCTCGGGCCGGAGGCCGCCGAGGTCTGGAACCTCGCCCGCTGGCCCGCCGCGCTCCTCGTGGCCATGGTCGTCTGCTCCTTCGTCTACTACATCACCCCCGACGTCGAGCAGCGCTCGTGGCGCTGGATGACGCCCGGCGCCGTGACGGCCGTGGTCGGCTGGCTGATCGCCTCGTGGGGCTTCTCGACCTACATCTCGAAGGTGGCCGACGTGGGCGCGATCTACGGCACGTTCGCCGGCGCGATCGTCCTCGTGGCCTGGATCTGGCTGACGAACGTCGCGCTGCTGCTCGGCGCCGAGCTCAACGCCGAGATCGAGCGCCAGAAGGAGCTGCGCGACGGCGTCCCGTCGCGCGCGACGCTCGACCGGCCGCCGCGGCGCGGCTGATCCCGCGCGCGGCACCGCCCGTAGGCCCTGGGTGACGATCGCCGCCTCCTCCCCCGGGCGCCTGCAGGGCCGCCGCGTGCTGATCACGGGAGCCAGCTCCGGGGTCGGGCTGGCCGCGGCCCGGATGCTGGCCGCCGAGGGCGCGCGGCTCGCCGTCGTCGCGCGGCGCGGCGCCGTGCTCGGCGAGCTGCTGCGGTCGGAGGGGATCGACGCCGTGGCGATCGCCGCCGACCTCGGCGACCGCGGCGAGGCGCAGGACGCGGTGGCCGCGGCGGTCGCCGCGCTCGGCGGGCTCGACATCGTCGTGTCCAACGCCGCCGCGGCCGTCTTCGGCCACGTCGGCGAGGTGCATCCCGACGACTTCGACCGCACGGTCGCGGTCACGTTCACGGGCGCCGTGGACGTCATCCGCGCGGCGCTGCCGCACCTGCGGGCCAGCCGCGGCGTCGTCGTGGCGACCGGCTCCCTGATGGCGCGCGTGCCGCTGCCGACGTGGTCGTCGTACGCCGCCGCCAAGCACGCCCTGCGCGGGTTCCTCAACACCCTGCGCATCGAGGAGCGCGAGCAGGGGACCGGCGTGCGGGTCGCGATGGTCCACCCCGGCCCGATCGACTCCCCGCTGTTCGCCGGCGCGTCGAGCGGCACGGGGCGGCTCCCGCGCGTGGCGCCGGACGCCTACTCGGCCGAGTCGGTCGCCCGCGCGCTCGTCGAGGTCGCCGTGCGGCCGCGCCCCGAGGTGGTGCTCGGCGGGGAGACCCGGCTCCTGGACCTGCTCTTCGCCGGGCCCCGGCCGGTCGCCGAGGCGATCCTGCTGCTCGTCGACCGCTGGTACCGCAGCGGCGACGTCGAGGCGCCGGCGCCGGGATCGGCGTGGCAGAGCCCGATCGAGCCGCAGCTCAGCGGCGGCATCCCGTCGCGCGGCAGCCTGCTCGCGCCCCTCCAGCTCGGGTTGCGCGTGCGCCCCGACCTGGCGGCGCCGTGGAAGCTCGCCCGCCACACGCTGGTCGCCGCCCGGACCGGCGCCACGCTCGCCTCGCGCCTGGTGCGCCCGGTGCCCGAGCGCCCGGTTCCGGCCGCCGGCGTGCGCGCGCCCGTCCCGGCGCCGCCCCCGCGCCGCGCCGGGCAGGCGTCGCTCTGAGCTCCGGCGTTCAGCCTCCGAGGTGCGCGGCGAGCTTCCCGAGCGCGCCGTGCCAGCCCGCCTCCGCGTGGCCGCCGCCGCCGGGGTACGGCCCGTCGCTGAGCGTCATGCGGGTCTTCGCACCGTGGTCGTGGAGCTCCACGCGCGTGCACGTCGCCTCGTGGAGCCCCAGCTCGGGCATCGGCTCGCAGCGCAGGACGATCAGCTCGGGTGCGACCAGCTCGACGATCTCGTAGCGCACCGGGAACTCGGCGCCGGTGCCGCGCTGCACCATCGTCAGCTCCCAGCGCCCGCCGACCCGCGGCTCGATGTGCACGTGCTCGCGCGGGGTGTCGAAGTGGTCCGGGCCGTACCACGCGGCCACCTGGTCGGGATCGGTCCAGGCCGCGAAGACGCGCTCGCGCGGCGCGTCGAAGACGCGGGTGATCAGGACCAGCGCATCGGCCGCGGTGGCGCTCGTCGGGTCGGTCATGGTCTACGTCCCCTGCTGTCGGAGGTGTGCGTCGAGCCGGTCCATGCGCCCTTCCCAGGTCCGCTTGCGGGCCTGCATCCAGCCGACGGCGTCGTCGAGCGGCTGCGCCCGCAGCCGGCTCGGGCGCGCCTGTCCCTCGCGGCCGCGCTCGATCAGCCCGGCGCGCTCGAGCACCTTGAGGTGACGGGAGATCGCCGGCAGGCTCACCGGGAACGGCGCGGCGAGCTCGTTGACCGTCGCCTCGCCCTCCGAGAGCCGCGCGAGGATCGCCCGGCGCGTGGGGTCGGAGAGGGCGGCGAAGGTGAGGTCGAGCTGGTCGGAGGGCATTTAATGGACTCGTTAATTAACCATACCATGAAATACACTCGCTGGTGCGAGGGCACGCAGGCGCGCCACGGCGACGTCGATCGGCGGGAGCGCCCGGATGTCGGCGGCGACGGCCGCGGCACGGGCGGCGAAGCGCGCATCGCCCAGCACCTCGCGGACCGCCGCGGCCACGCTCGGGCCCACCGCGGCGCCCGGCTCCAGCGCGATGCCGGCGCCCAGCTCGTCGACGCGCGCGGCGTTGTCCGGCTGGTCGGCGAAGAGCGGCAGCACCACCTGCGGGATGCCCGCCGCGAGCCCGGTGCGCATCGTCCCGCTGCCGCCGTGGCAGACCATCGCCCGCGCGTGCGGCATCACGTCCGCCTGGGGCACCCAGCGCTCGACGTGGGCGTTCGCCGGTCGCGTGCCGAGGTCGGCGGGGTCGCGGTCGCGGCCGACGGTCGCGAGCACCCGCACCGGCAACGACGCGAGCGCGTCGAGCACCGCCCGGTACAGCCCGGGGAAGACGTCGTCGCGCTGCGGCGCCACCGAGCCGAGCGTGACGTAGACCAGCGGATCGCTCGCGCCGCCCCACCAGTCCGGCAGCGGCGCGGGCGGCGGACCGCCCGGCTCGCGGAACCGCTGCACGCCCGGCGGGCCGGGCAGGCCGGGGTCCTCGAGCAGGGGCGGCACCAGCGTGAAGTGCGCCGAGCCGGCCCCGTTCGGCCCGGCGAGCGCGTGGTCGCGGCGCAGCCGGCGCAGCGCATCGTCCATCGGCCCGCGCATCCGGTGCTCGACGGCGTACTGCGTGATCGAGACCGTGACCGCGGGAAGGCCGTGATGCCCGGCTGCGAGCGGGCCCGCGAACTCGCTCGGCTCCGAGACCACCACGTCCGGGCGCCACGTCGCGCAGGCGTCGAGCACGCCCGGGAGCGCGGCGCGCGCTTCCATGCCGCCGAAGACGTCGGCGACCATGCGCGGGTGCGCCGCCTCGAGCGGGAGGTCGCGGACCTCGGCGAGCACGGCGCTGCGGAGCTCCGCCGGCGCGTCGGCGAACGCCCGCACCTCGAAGCCGGCCGCGCGGGCCTGCTCGGCCGAGGAGCCGCGCGTCGCCACGAGGACGTCGCCTCCCGCGCGGCGGACGGCGTCGGCGAAGGGGACCAGCGGCCCGAGATGCCCGGCCGAGCCGGTGGTGGTGAACAGAACGCGCATGGGCAGGAGACGCGGGCGGGCGCGGGGCTATTCCTGCCTGCCCGCCGCCCGATGCTCAGCCGCCCGCAGGTGCCGCGTCGCGTCGCCAGGCGTCCGCGGCCGCGTCGTAGTGGGCGAGGCCGCGCGCGGCGAACGCCGACAGCCAGCCCGACATGGGCCACCATCCCCACCGGTCGCGGAAGATCCGGGCGTTGCGCAGGATGTCGTCCAGGTGCTGGACGGGCGGCGACGAGACCGGATGGTGCTGGTGGAACGCGAGCGCGCCGCCGACCCAGCACAGGTCGACGCCCGCGCGCCGGGCGAGCTGCCCGAAGTCGGTGTCCTCGCCGCCGTAGCCCACGTACGCCTCGCTGAAGCCCCCGATGCGGCGCCAGGTCGCGCGCGTGACCGCGAACGACAGCGACCAGAACAGGGCGTGGTCGCCGCTGCGCTGGAGCACGCCGTCCGGCGGCGCGGGACGGCCCGGGTGCGGCGCGGCGAGGGAGCCCAGGCCGGTCGCGGGGTAGCCGCCGCGCGGCTCGGGGGGCAGGTACGCGACCGGGCCGCAGAGCAGTGCCGGGCCCGCCCGGCCGGCGGCCGCGCGGTAGCGCTCGAGCAGTCCGGCGCCGGGCAGGCAGTCGACGTCGAGGAACACGAGGAGCTCGGCGCCGCCCGCGAGGGCGTGCTCGGCGCCGGCGTTGCGCGCCCGGGCGAGCGGCAGCCCGGCCGCCGGGCGCTCGACGGCGACGACCTCGGCCGCCTCCCCGCACGCCGCGCGGCAGCGCCGCGCCTCGCCGCCGCCCATCGCGACGACCACGTGCGGTGCGGCGGCGGGCTCCTGGCGCCGCAGCGCCGCATGCTGGGCCCGGAGGTGCCCGTGGCGCCCGGATACCGGCGTGATCACCGCGGTGCGCACACGACCTCCGCGGCGGTCGACCGGCGTTCGAGCACGGCGGCCGCCCGCGCCGCCCCGGACCCGTCGTTCCACCCGGCCCATCGCTCGCCGTCGCGGCTCGCGGCCTCCGCGAGCAGGCGCGGCCAGTCGCGTGCCGCGGGCCAGGCGGGCGGGACCACGGCCAGCCCGGCCCGCCGGAGCGCGTCCGCGGTCGCCAGCTGCTCGTCGTGCGGCCGCGCCTGCGCGACGACCACGGCCGGGCGGCGCGCCGCGGCGACCTCGGCGATCGCGTTCTGCCCGGCGTGCGTGACCACGACATCGGCGGCGCGCAGCAACGGCCACGGGTCCGGCACCCAGCGATCGCCGGGCGGGCCGAGCACGGTCCACGCCCAGTCCGGGGTCGCCGCCTCCGCGGCGGCGAGCGCGCCCGCGGTCAGCTCGGTGCCGCCGCGGCCGGACAGGACCAGCACCCGGCGACGGCCGCCGGGCCCCGGGACGCGGGCGTCCCGCGCGCGCCCGTCGAAGCGGGACACCGCGCCCACGGCATGGGTCTTCGCGCGCCACGCGGCGCCGCCCGCGAGCGGCTCGGCCCAGCCGGGCCACGGGGCGAGGACGGCGTCCGCCAGCCGGTAGGCGAGCTGATGCGCCGCGTCGCGGCGGTCTCCGGGCATGCCCATGACGACGACCGGCACGCCCATCGCGCGCACCGCGACGGTGACCTCGACGGACACGTCGACGACGACCAGCGCCGGAGCGGCGTCGCGCGCCCAGGCGGCGATACGGCCCATGCGCTCGCGGAGCCCGGGATGGTGCAGCGGCGCCCAGTGCAGCGCGCCGCCCGCGGTCGGCTCGGCGGCATCGCCGTCGTCGCCGTCGTCGGCGAGCTCGATCCACTCGCCGGCCCATCCGGCCGGGCGCGGGCGCGAGCTCAGGCCCGTGACGCGGCCGGCGCCGAGGTGGGCGGCGATGCTCGCGGCGCGCGTCACGTGACCGTCGCCCCGGTGATGGACGTAGTAGCCGATCACGTCACGCACGCGCCCGCGCCCGCGCCCGCGAGGGACGCGTACAGCTCCGCGTAGCGGTCGACCATGTGCTCGAGCGAGCACGTCCGCAGCGCGTGCTCGCGCGCCGCGGCACGCGACAGCCGGGGCGCGTCCGCGATCGCCGCGGCGAGCCCGGCGACGTCGCCGGGCTCGACGAGGATGCCGCAGTCCTCGCGCAGCAGCTCGGGGAGGGCGCCGCGCGCGAACGCGCAGACCGGGGTGCCGCAGGCGAGCGCCTCGGCCACGACGAGGCCGTAGGGCTCGTCCCAGCAGGGGGTCACGAGCGCGGCGGCGGCGTCCCCGACGAGCCGGTCGAGCGCCGCGTGCGGGAGGTGGCCCACGTACTCGATCCCGTGGCCGAGGCGGGGCCGGACCTCGGCGTCGAAGTAGTCCGGGTCCGAGATGGGGCCGGCGAGCCGGAGCTCGCGGCCGGCGAGCACCGCCGCATCGATGGCCAGGTGCGTCCCCTTCTCGCGCGCGATCCGGCCCGACCACACGAGCGGGCCGCCGCCGGGCCCCGGCCGCCGGCGCGTGACGTCGACGCCGTTGTGGATCACGTGCGCGTCCGGCACGAGATGCGACCACGACCGCGCCGTGTGCCCGCTCACCGCGACGAAGGTGACGGGGCAGTCGTCGGCGGCCTGGATCGCGGACTCCAGCCACGGCGTCGGCGGCGTGTGCAGCGTCGTCACGATCGGGGTCTCGACCGTCGCCGCCATGGCGATCGGCAGGTGATGCAGGCTGTGGTTGTGGATCACGTCGAAGTCCGCGGCACGGGGGCCCGCGAGGCGGATCATCAGCTGCAGGTAGGCGTGGTGCTCGTCGAGCCAGTCCGCCGCGGTCATGCTCACGTCCGCCCGTGCCGCCGCGCTGAGCCGCGGCCGGCGGAGGTCGAGCAGCTCGACGCCGAGCCGCCGGTCCGAGCCCGGCCCGGCGAACAGCGTGACCGCGTGGCCGCGCCGGCGCAGGCCGTCGGCGAGCGCCCACACGTGCGCCTCGAGCCCGCCGGCGAACGGCTCGGCGACCGGGAAGCGGGAGGCGGCGACGAGGCCGACGCGCAGCGCGCTCACGCCAGCAGCCGCTCGTACAGCGCGCGGTGCGCGGCGGCCAGCGCGCGCCGCTCCGCCAGGCGCTCGGCGACCGATGCGCGTGGCGCCGGTCGCTCGGCGTGCGCGCGCCGGACCGCCGCGACGAGCGACCCCGCGTCGAGCCCGTCCTCGTCGTGCCGGTAGGACACGCACGGCTGCTGCTCGGCGTAGCAGCCGCACGACGGCGCGATCACCGCGGTGCCGAGGTCGTGGCAGGCCTCGAGCCATCCCGAGTGCGTCCCGAAGCGGTAGGGCAGCACGGACACGTCGAGCCCGAGCAGGTAGTCCCACAGCTCGGCGTCGGTGAAGTAGTCGTGCTCGCAGAGCTCGACCTCCGCGTGCGCGGCGGCCAGGGCGCGCAGGCCCGCGACCACGCCGGGCGCGTGGTGATGCCCGCCGGGCTGCGACACCTCGTGGTGCAGGTCGATCCGCAGCCGCGCGCCCGGGAGCTCGCGCACCGCCGCCGCGAGCGGGGCGGCGACGCCCGGCACGTCCATGTTGCTGCGCAGGCTCTTCGCGTGCAGGCCGACGACGAAGCCGTCGTGCGGCGGCCGCGGCCGCGACATCGTCGCGGCGTCGACGACGTGCGGGTGCGGCAGCACCTCGGCCGCGCGGCCCCAGCGCCGCGCGATCTCCCGGGCCGCGCCCGGCGTCAGCGTCACCAGCGCGTCGGCCCGCTGCACGAGCACGCCGAGCTGGGCCGCATGGAGCCCGGGCTCGGGATGGTGGGGGTTGCGCAGATCGTGCACGGTGACGACGAGCGGCGCGCCCGCCGCGTCCAGCGCGTCCGCCAGGGCACGCAGCTCGTCCGGCGGCTTCGCGTCGAACCCGAAGTGGACGTGGAACACGTCGAACGCGCCCTGGTTCGCCGTCACCCATTCCGCCTCGAGCAGCCCGGGCGGCCACCAGCCGCCGGGCACCCGTCCGGCGCCGGGCAGCGGGACGTCGGGCAGGCGCACGACGGCGTCGTCGCCGAGCGGATCGCTCAGGTGGCGGACGTAGACGTGGTTCGCGGGCACCGACGCGACGCGGATCGTCGCGGGCTGGACGAGGGTCGTCATCGCGGGTCGCGGCGGAGGGTCATGGCAGGCTTCCTGGCTCGGGGAGCAGGGGCCGTACCCGGTTCGCGACGTGCCGAGCAGACCGCCGGGCGGACGCGTCACATCGATGCTCTGTAGCGGGCGCGATCGGGCGCGCCCGCGTTCGCGCCGCTCAGGCGGGCGGCATCCGGGCCTCGACCCGCGGCGCCGGGCCGCGCGCCCGCCCGAGTGCGCGCGCCACGCGATCCACGAGCTCGGCCGGCGTGAACGGCTTGATGAGGAGATCGATGCTCGCCTCGTCGACGCCGTGGGCCTTGAGCTGGCCGCCGTCGTACCCCGAGGCGTAGAGGATCGGCAGGTCCGGCCAGCGCCGCGCCGCGCGCCGCGCGAGCTCCACGCCGCTGACGCCGGGCATGAGGATGTCGGTGAAGAGGAGATCGATCTCGGGCCGGTGCCGGCGCAGCTGCGCCAGGGCGGCGTCACCGTCCGCGGCGTCGAACACGCGGTACCCGTCGAGCTCGAGGACGCGGCGGACCAGCTTCCGCAGCGCGGCCTCGTCGTCCACGATCAGCACCCCTCGGGCATGTCCGGCAGGCGCCTCCATCGCCACGCGCAATCTACGCCGGGCCGAGGCGGATCGCGCCGCTCGCCCGCCCGCTCGACCGAGCGCTGACACGCCGCTTTCAGGCCCAACGGAGCACCCGCGCCGCGCCGGCTCGCCGGCGACGCAGCGCGTTCTACGCTGAGATCCCGATGCGCGTCCCGCCCGCTGTGAGCCGATGATCGCCCTGCTCGGTGTCGCGGCGCTCGCGTCGGCGCTCGTCGTGGCGGCGACGGTCAGCGCGCGCCGCTGGGGCCACGCGGTCGGCGGCGTCGTCAGCGCGTTCCCGCTGATCGTCGGGCCCGTGCTGCTCGTCGCCGCGCATCGCCACGGCGCCGAGTTCGCCGCCCGCGCCGCGGCCGCGACGCTGCTCGGCCTGGTGTCCGTGTCGGCGTTCGCGCTCGCCTACGCGCGGTCCGCCGTCCGCCGCGGCTGGTGGGCGAGCCTGCTGGCGGCGTGGGCCGCCGCGCTGCTCGGGGGCCTGGCGGCCGGGCAGGTCGACGCCGGGCTGGCGCTCTCGGGGCTGATCGCGGGAGCAGCCATCGTCGCGGCCCGCGCCGCGCTGCCCGCGGCCGCCGGGCCGAGCGCCGCGCCCGTCGCGCTCGCGGCGGAGCTGCCGGTCCGGGTCGTGACGACGGCGGCGCTGATCGTGGTCATCACGCTGGCGGCCGACCGGTTCGGCCCGGTGGTCGCGGGGATCCTCTCGGCGCTCCCGGTGCTCGCCTCGGTGCTGGCGGCCCTCACCCATCGCGGCCACGGGCCGGACGCGCTCGTCGACCTCCTCCGCGGCATGCTCGTCGGGTTGACGGCGTTCGCCGCGTTCTGCCTGATCGTGGGCGGGCTGGTCGGCCGGGTGGGCATCCTGACCGCGTTCGCCTCCGCGACGGCGGCTGCGGTCGGCCTGCAGGCGCTGGCGGCTCGCCGCCACTCGAGGCCGCAGAGCGGCACGTCCCGGCACGGACCGTTCGGCGACGTCCGCGCGGAGACGTACCCGCTGGTCGCAAACGACGTCGCGTCGTAGATTTCGGCACCGGCGTGTCCCGCGGCCAGAGCGCGGGAGACGACGACGCCATCCGACGCGCAGGCACCACCCCGCCACGGGGCTGGTGACAGGCCATCGGCATACCGTTCTTCATGGCCAGAGGAGTTCGCTATGTCAACGCATCCAGCGCCAGTCATCACGACGCCATCGGCCGAGCGAGCGCACCGCATCCTGCGCGACGCACGCACGGAGCAGCTCGTGACGCGCGAGCAGCGCCGCTTCGCCCGGCAGATGCGCGCGCATGCCGCCGGGCTGCTGCGGAGCGCTCGCAGCGACGGGCGCGCCGCGCCGCCGCGGGTCTGACCTGCGGCGGGCCTACCGCGCGTCGATCGCCGCGCCGGCGCTGCGCGCCCGGCCGTGCTCGAGGCGGGCGCCGGACCGTGCGAGGACCAGGCCGCCGGCGATGAGCAGACCGCCGAGCGCGAGGAAGGCGAGATCCCATCCGAGCGGGGCGCCCAGGTCGTCGCGCACGTGGTGGATGCCGAGGATCTGGTGGTCGACGAGGCCCTCGACGACGTTGAAGACCCCCCACCCCACGAGCGACATCCCGAGGTGGCCGCGCCACGGCGGCGCCAGCTCGCGCCGCTGCCACGCCCGCACGGTCAGGAACGTCGCGGTCGCGACGCACAGCCACGTCGCGACATGGAAGAACCCGTCGACGAGCGTGTTGGCCTCCAGCCCCGCAACGGTGTCCATCGGCTCGCCGCCGTTGCCGCCCGTCAGCATGTGATGCCACTGGAGGATCTGATGCAGCAGGATGCCGTCGACGAAGCCGCCCAGGCCGACGCCCATCAGGAACGCCGGCGCGCGGGGGCCGGCTGCGGCGGCATCGGAGGCGGCGGGCACGCCGGACGGATACCCGTTCGCGGCCGGCAGGCCGCTGCGCCTGGCACCGATGTGACCCGAGCCGCCGGCGGTGGCGTTGCCGCACCGCGCCGCGCTCGGTACGTTCCCCCTTCGCCACGGAGGAGGAGGGAAGCGTGTCCCGGAGGCTCTTGATCCTCGTCGTCTGCGTCTGCGCGGGCGTCACCGTCCTGCCCGGCAGCGCCGCGGCCTCGCACACGTACGCACCCGGGGCACCAGGGCTGGGCGACGAGTACTTCCCGCTGGACGGCAACGGCGGCTATGACGTGAAGCGCTACGACCTCCAGCTCGCGTACGCGCCCGCGACGGACCGGTTGACCGGCGTGGCGACGATCACCGCGACCGCGACCCAGGCTCTGTCGAGCTTCAACCTCGACTTCGACGACCTGACCGTGCACGCCGTGCACGTCGACGGCCGCCGCGCGCGCTGGACCCACGCCGACGGCGAGCTCACGATCACCCCCGCCAGGGGCCTGCGCCGGCACACGCGCTTCCGGGTGCGCGTCGCGTACGCCGGCGTCCCGCTGACGCTGCCCGACGACTCCGGGTTCATCCACACGAACGACGGCGCGCTCGCGATCGGTCAGCCGCACGGGGCCACGTCCTGGTTCCCGGCGAACGACTACGTGACCGACAAGGCCTCCTACTCGTTCGAGATCACGGTCCCGCGCGGGCTCGAGGCGATCTCGAACGGCTACCTGAAGCGCCGCGACGCCCGGCACGGCCGGACGACGTGGACCTGGGTCGCGCGCGAGCCGATGGCGACCTACCTCGCCATGCTGGCGATCGGCGAGTTCGACGTGCGGGCCTACCGCGAGCGGGGCATCGCCTACTGGGACGCGGTCGACCCCGAGCTCTCCGAGCCGGTCGACCCGCGCACCGGCGGGCAGTTCGCCTACTCCCAGTCCGCGGATCTCGCGTACAAGCGGCTCGGCCGCACGATCAGCGTCCCGGCGGGCGGGGGCGAGCTCTCCTTCTGGGTGACCCGCGACACCGAGCCGAACTGGGACTTCTTCTTCGTCGAGGCGCATCCGGTCGGCTCCGACGAGTGGACCACCCTGCCCGACGAGAACGGGCACACGAGCCGGTCGACGGGCAACGTGTGCCCGTTCTGGCTGCAGCTGCACCCGTTCCTCGAGCACTACCAGGCGGCCACCGCCGACGGCTGCGACCCCGAGGGGACGACGGGCGAGTGGCACGCCGCGAGCGGGCCGAGCGGGGCCTGGGAGCAGTGGACGGTCGACCTGTCGGCCTACGCCGGGCAGCAGATCGAGCTGGCGCTCACCTCCGCCAGCGACGACGTGGTGGCCCTGCCCGGCGTGTGGATCGACGACGTCGAGGGGCCGGGCGGCGACGGCTCGACGTCCTTCGAGGACGACGGGGACGTCATGGACGGCTGGTCCGTCCTCGGGCCGCCCGCGGGCAGCCAGCCCAACGCCAACGACTGGATCGCGGGCACCGTCGCGGTCTCACCGCCGCCGCTCGGGCCGACGATCGACGCCTCGCTGGCGCAGCAGCCGGCCGTCATCGACTTCCTGTCCTCCGTGTTCGGCCGCTACCCGTTCAGCACGGCGGGCGGGATCGTGGACATCGCGCCGATCGGCTTCGCGCTGGAGACGCAGACCCGCCCGATCTACTCGACCGCCTTCTTCACCGATCCGCAGTCGGGGGAGGACGTCGTCGTGCACGAGCTCGCCCACCAGTGGGTCGGCGACCACGTGACCATCGCCCGGTGGCGGGACATCTGGCTCAACGAGGGCTTCGCGACCTACTCGGAGTGGCTCTGGAGCGAGATGGAGGGCCGTGACTCGGCGCAGGACATCTTCGACTTCTACGCCGACCTGATCCCGGCCGACGACCCGTTCTGGACCACCGTCATCGGCCACCCGCAGGAGGAGGGCCTGCTGTTCGACATCGCCGTGTACTACCGCGGCGCCATGGCCCTGCACGCCCTGCGCCAGGAGGTCGGCGACGAGCTGTTCTTCCGCCTCCTGCGCGTCTGGGTCCGGGAGCAGGGCGGCGGCCACGTCACGATCGAGGAGTTCATCGAGACGGCCGAGCGGGTGACCGGGCGCCGGCTCGACGACCTCTTCGAGACGTGGCTGTTCACCCCCGCGAAGCCCGCGGGCATCGAGACCGCGCCGGCGCCCGCCGGCGCGGCGGCGAGCGCGCTGCGGTCGCCCGGCGCCGCCGGCGTCCTGGACGCCCGGTTCCCGAAGCGCTGAACGAACCGCTGCGCGCCCGGACCCGTCCGGGCGCGCAGCGGGCCGTCCACCTACGTGACGCTCGTGTGCCCGTCGCGCACGCGCGCGGGCTCCGCGTCCCGGGCCGCCGCGTAGGGCGCGGCGCGTCGCACGCGGATCGTGCGGCGCGTGGCCGGCGTGGGTTGGCCGACGGGCTCGCCGATGAGCAGCCAGCCGCCGGCGGGCCTCCGTTCGATGGCGCCCGCGTGGGCGAGCTCGCTGATCGCGGTCGAGACGGTCGGGCGACGCGCGCCGACCTGCTGGGCGAGCACGCGATGCGGCAGGGTGAGCGGCATCACGGTGCCCCGGAGGGTCACGTGGCCCCAGCGCTCCGCGAGCTGCCACAGGAGCGCGAGCACGCGGTGCTCGACGCCGTTGAGCTGCGAGATCGCCTGGGTGACCGCGAGCCGGTTCGCGCGCTCGGTGACCCGGTCGACGAGCATGGCCTGGACCTCGGGGAAGGGCGCGACCCGCTGGGCGAAGCCCTGGTCCAGCACGGCGGACCGGAGCGGCTCGAGCACGGTCCAGCGCACCTGGGACTGCACCAGCCGCGAGGGTCCCTGGTCCTGCCACGGCCGCAGCAGGTCGCCGGGGCCGAGCAGCTCGGTGGAGACGTTGTCGCTGAGCAGCAGGTCGCGCGCGACCACCCCCTCGAGCACGAGCAGCCCGAGGTGCTCGGGTCCCGCCTGCAGCAGGCGCGGGTCGCGCCACGGGCCGGCCGGCACCGTGTGCAGGTGCGCCACGAGCGAGCGCGCCGCAAGCTCGGCCCGCTCCGGGGACAGGAGCGCGCCGAGGTCGGGATCGGCGTCGAGCACGCGCACGCCGCGCTCGAACGGGCGGAAGGGCTGGAAGGTCGATGCGGCGGACACGGCGCGGGTCAAGACGCCCTTGCCCTTCCCGCCGCTCGCCGGACTCAAGCCCCGCCCGGCCCCCCGGCGGGCGCGATGTCCGGACGCGAACGCGGGTGCCGGTCGCACAGATGCCCCGCCGCGCGATCCCGGGTAGGGCGTCGTCGACCCCGACCGAAGGAGGATCCTGATGGCCAAGAAGGCCCGCGACATCATGAGCTCCGACTGCACCTGCGTCGGCGAGTCCGACTCCGTCCTGGACGCGGCCAGGCGGCTGGCCGAGCTCGACGTCGGCTCCCTGCCGATCTGCGGCGACGACAACCGCCTCAAGGGCATGATCACCGACCGCGACATCGTCGTGCGGGTGCTCGCAGCCGGCAAGGACCCCGGCAGCACCAAGGTCGCCGAGATCAGCCAGGGCGACGGCAAGACCGTGACCATCGGCGCCGACGACTCCATCGAGGAGGCGCTGCGCACCATGGCCGACCACCAGGTCCGGCGGCTTCCCGTGATCGACGGGCGTGAGCTCGTCGGCATGGTCGCCCAGGCCGACATCGCCCGCAACTACGACGAGGAGAAGGTCGGCGACCTCGTCGAGGCCATCTCCCGCTGACGTACCGGCACCGCGGCGGCCCCGCTCCCGGGCCGCCGCACCCTGCCCCGGAGGATCCGACGTGCCCGGCAAGACAGCGCTGATCGTCATCGACATGCTCAATCCGTACGACCACGAGCACGCCGACGTGCTCGCCGACGACGTGGCGCGGATCGTGCCCGAGGTCGCGCGCCTCGTGCGCAGCGCCGACGGCGCCGAGCTCGTCTACGTCAACGACAACTACGAGGACTTCGCCGCCTCGCGCGCCGACATCGTCCGCCGCGCGCTCGACGGCCGCCGACCCGACCTGATCGAGCCGATCGTGCCGCCCGACCACGCCGCCTTCCTGCACAAGGCGCGCCACAGCGCGTTCTACGGCACCGCGCTCGACCACCTGCTGCGCCAGCGCGGCGTCGAGACGATCGTGCTCGCCGGACAGGTCACCGAGCAGTGCATCCTCTACACCGCGCTCGACGCCTACATCCGCGGCTTCGACATCCGCGTCGGGCGCGACGCCGTCGCCCACATCGACGAGGACCTCGGGCGCGCCGCGCTGCAGATGATGGAGCGCAACATGGGCGTCGACGTCCTGAGCACGCGCGAGGGCGAGGGCGTCCTCCGCGCCTGACGCGCCGCCGGCGTCACGCTCGCGGTCGCTCGACGGTGATGTCCAGCCGGCCGGGCCGCGGCGCCAGCATCCCGGCGATGGGCTCGGCGGCCCCGCTCACGGGCTCGGCGTAGGTCCAGAACGCGTCGCGGGCGCCGGGCGCCGAGTAGTACGCGGCGTCGCCCTTGAACGGGCAGTGCGACGTGGTCGCGCTCGGGGTGAGGAGGTCCAGCCGGACGTCCGCGGGCGGCAGGTAGTAGCGGGGGCGAAGACCGGTCTCGCGGAGCTCGATCGCCCGGTCGGACTGCGCCAGGATCACGCCGTCGCGCACGACGCGGACGCGCCCGGCGAGGGGCCGGGTGGCGATGCGGTGCAGGCCGACGGCGTGGACGGCGCGCTTGAGGAGACCGCCGAGGCGCACGAGGAGATGGTGACGGGCGGCCGCGGTGCATGTCGCCGGCGCCCGGCGGGAAGGATCGGCCCATGGCCGAACCCGTTCCCGCCGGCAGCGACGTCTCCGCCGG
Organism: uncultured Solirubrobacteraceae bacterium; assembly: GCA_963827335.1. GTDB lineage: Bacteria > Actinomycetota > Thermoleophilia > Solirubrobacterales > Solirubrobacteraceae > DASQMT01. The sequence continues at coordinate 31,790 of CAWHAP010000004.1, read as the reverse complement.
CACCTACCGCTGCACGAACTGCGGCTACGAGCTGCAGGTCGGATCGACCGACAACCTCCCGCCGTGCCCCAGCTGCCAGAACGGCGAGTACACGACGGTGAGCGGCGGCGACTCCGCCGACGACCCGTACCCGGACCGCGCCGGGTAGCGCCGGCCCGGCCGGCCGTGCCTAGTCGGCGCCCGGGCACGGGAACGCCATGTGCACCGCGGTGCCGCGCGGGTGGCTGACGATCTTCAGCCGCGCGGTGATGCTGGCCATCACCGCGAGCCCGACGCCCAGGCCAGGGCTGTCGTCCCGCGCGACGAGGCCGGGCCCGGTGTCGGCGATGACGATCGCGAGCTCGCCGTCCTGCGTCACCGCGGTGACCCGCAGCTCGCCCTCCGACTCGGCGTAGGCGTGCAGCACCGCGTTCGTGGCGGCCTCGGTCACCGCGAGGCGGACGTCCGCGACGCCCTCGGCATCCATGCCGCAGTCCTCCGCCATGGTCGCCATCTCGCGGCGCAGCGTCCGGACGCCGAGCGGCGTGCCGGGAATGCTCGCCTCGAACGCGATCGGCATGGTCGCCGCCTACCCGGCGCGAGAGGGGTGCCGCACCCCCGAGGGCACTAGGCTGACGTCGACATGGATCGACAGGACAAACAGCGCGTCGCGATGAACGAGGCCACGTTCCGCAAGGTCAACGAGGGGATGGAGGTCGGCCAGGACCCCGCGGGCCTGCTGACGTTCGTGTGCGAGTGCGGCCGCCTCGGCTGCAGCAAGCTCATCCTGCTCACCCGCGCGGAGTACGAGGCGGTCCGCGAGAACCCGCGCCGGTTCGCGATCGTCGACGGCCACGAGATCCTCGAGGCGGAGTCGATCGTCGAGCGCCACGAGCGGTATGTCGTGGTGGAGAAGTCCGGCGGCGCCGAGACGGAGATCGTCGAACGGACGGACCCGCGGCGCCCGCTCGAGTAGGGCGCCGCCGCCATCAGTCGACCTCCAGCGCGATCGTCCCGTCCGGGAGCCCGGACGCGTCGACCGTGTCGTCCCCCGCACGCGTGTCGATCGCGAGCGTGTCGCTCGCTCCCTCCGTGTGCGTGAGGTTGACCGTCGCCGGAAGGCCGGTCAGCGTCGCGGTGCCGGCCACCACCACGCGGCCGGTGACGGCGAGCGCGTCGTCGCCGTCGGTGCCGGTGACCGCGACGCGGTCCGCGTCGCCGTCGCCGCCCGGGGATCCGAGTCCCGGGGCGAGGGTGATGTCGACCAGCGCGACCGGCGTGCCGCTGAGGTCGCCGATCACGAACGTGTCGGCGCCGCGGCCGGCGGGCGCGTCGATCTCCTCGAGGTCCGACAGCCGCATCGCGATGTCGCCGACGTCGCGCGTGAAGCGCACGTGCCGGCCGGTCGCCGACACGCCGAACGCCTCCGCGGCGTCCTCGCCGAGGAAGAACAGCGAGTCGCGGCTCGCGCCGCCGTCGACGTCGTCGCTGCCGTCGCCCGGCGCCCGGCTGAAGCGGTCGAAGTCGCCGCCGAGGCGGGCGACGTCGTCGCCCTTGCCGCCCTTGACGTCGTCGAAGTCGGGCCCGCCGACGAGCGTGTCGTCGCCGGGGCCGCCCAGGACGACGTCCGAGCCGTCGCCGCCCTCGAGCGTGAGCGTCATGCCGACCGTCGACGCGCTGAGGATGTCGTCGCCGCCGCGACCGTCGACCGCGAGGTGGTCGGCCGCCTCGGCCTGCGGGAAGCGCACGAACGTGGGGCCGAGCACGGACACGGCGCCGAAGTCCGAGACCGACCGGCGCGGACGCGGTCGAAGCGCCTGCGGTCGACGTCGAAGTCGGCGCTGCCGTCGGCGTCCAGGTCGATCTCGAGCCGGCCGGGGCGGTCGCGCAGCGCCACCGTCTCGTCGCCGGCGCTGCCGGCCACGATCAGCGTCCGCTGCTCGACGCGCACGGGGGCCGGCCCGTCGACGAACTCGCGCTCGCCGTAGTGCGTCTCGGCGCGGCGCAGGTCTCCGCCGATCCGCTCGGCGAAGGCGCGGGCGAGCTCGGCGTCGGCGAGCTCGGCGACCAGCAGGAGGCGCCCGCCGAGCGTCACCGACCCGCCGAACAGCTCCTCGCGCGCGGTCCGGTCGGCGAGCAGGCCGTCGCGCAGCGCTCGCGCGCTCACGCCGGGAACCTCGAGCTCGATCGCGTCCACCTCGCCGTCCCCGGGCGGCAGGTGGTCGAACGTGAGCACCGACTGCTGGCCGAAGCGGCCGCGGACCTCGTCGGCGATCGCGTGGAGCTCGTCGTCGGCGACCCCGTCGACGCCGAACCGGCGCGAGCGCTCGAACGTGGTCGTCCCCTCGTCGGCGGAGGAGAAGACGCCGTCGAGCAGCCGCGATCCGCGCGGCGATCCGCCGCCCCGCGCCACGATCCGCTCGACGCGGTGCGCGAAGCCCGTCAGCCGGTCGCGCAGGCGCGGGTCGTCGGGGTCGGTGATCACGGCGGTGTTGTCGGTCGCGAAGATCTCGGCGTCGGGCAGCCGATCATTGGGCTCCGGCGGACGCCGGCGCGGCGGCGAGCGCCACCGCGGCGAGCGCGACGATCGTTGGTTTGCGCATGCGGTCGAGACTCCGCGCCACCGGCCGTTATTCCCGCTCGTGCGTTCGCTTCAGGTGCCGCAGGCGACCGCGCGCGACAGCAGCAGCTCGCGCTCGGGGCCGTTGTCGCACAGGTCCGCCGCGCGCACGAACTCGTCGCGCGCCTCGGCCGGCCGCCCCAGCCGGAGGAGGAGGTCGCCGCGCACGCTCGGCAGCAGGTGGTACCCGCGCAGCGCGGGCTCGCCGGCGAGCGCGTCGACCAGCTCGAGTCCGGCCTCCGGGCCGAAGGCCCGCGTCACCGCCACCGCGCGGTTGAGCTCGACGACCGGGGATCCCGTGAGCGCCCCCAGCGCGTCGTAGAGCGCGACGACCCGCCGCCAGTCGGTCTCGTCCACGCTGCGCGCCCGTGCGTGGCAGGCGGCGATCGCGGCCTGCAGCGTGTACGGGCCGAGCGCGCCGCCGAGCTCCTCGGCGCGCCGCAGGCCGGCCAGGCCGCGCTGCACGAGCAGGCCGTCCCAGCGGGCGCGGTCCTGGTCGGCCAGCAGCACCGGCTCCCCGTGCGGCCCGGCCCTCGCCCGCAGCCGCGAGGCCTGCAGCTCCATCAGGGCGAGCAGGCCGTGGACCTCGGGCTCGCGCGGCATCAGCGCGGCGAGCACGCGCCCGAGCCGCAGGGCGTCCCGGCACAGCGCCGGCCGGGTCCAGTGCTCGCCGGCGGTCGCGGCGTAGCCCTCGTTGAAGACCAGGTAGATCACCTCGAGCACCGCGGACAGGCGGTCGGCCAGCTCGTCGCGGCCCGGGACCTCGAACGGGACGCGGGCCTCGGCGAGCGTGCGCTTGGCCCGGACGATGCGCTGCGTCACGGCGCCTTCGGAGACGAGGGACGCCCGGGCGATCTCCGGCGTCGACAGGCCGCCGAGCAGGCGCAGCGTCAGCGCGACGCGCGCCTGACGGGACAGGACCGGGTGGCACGTCATGAAGATCAGGCGCAGGACGTCGTCCTGCACGTCGTCGACCTGCGCGACGAGGTCGGGCTGGTCGAGCTGCTGGAGGATCTGGAGCTCGCGGGCGATCAGCTCCTGCTTGCGCTCGAGCGTGACGCGGCGGCGCAGCGCGTCGACGCCCCGGCGCTTGGCGGTGGCCATGAGCCAGGCGCCGGGGTTGTGCGGGATGCCCTCCTCCGGCCACTGCTCGAGCGCGGCGACGAGCGCATCCTGGGCCAGGTCCTCGGCCACCGCGACGTCGCGGACGATCCGAGCCAGCCCGGCGATCAGACGGGCCGACTCGATCCGCCAGACGGCGTCGATCGCGCGATGGGTCGCCGACGCCGCCACGCCTAGGCCCGCGGGCCGAGGTCGTCTTCGTCGATCTGGCGCAGCTCGATCTCCACGCCGCCGTCGAACGGCGCGCGCCTGAGCCATTCCAGCGCCTCCTCGCGCGACGCGCACTCCCAGATCCAGTAGCCCGCGACGATCTCCTTGGCCTCGGTGAACGGGCCGTCGATCACCGTGCGCTCGCGGCCCTCGAAGCGGACCTTGGCGCCCTTGGCCGTCGGGTGCAGGCCGTCGCCCGCCAGCATGACGCCCGCCTTCATCAGCGCCTCGTTGTACCTCCGCATCGCCTGCAGCTCGTCCGCGCCGGGCAGCTCGCCCGCCTCGGACTCGCGATTGCCGGGGACCAGAACGATGAATCGCATTGCCGCCTCCTCGATTGCCGGTCACCAGCACGTCGAACGAGGCCGCGCGAAACCGACACGCGATGCGGGCACGTGACGAACGTCAACGGCGGTCATCGAGGAGGCGGGCCTGGTCGGGTGGTGCGCTCAACGTCGTACGCGTGCCGGTCGGGCGGACGAATACGACGTTGTCGGTGTATACGACCCCCAACGTCGTAACCGCTGCTCACCACCGAACGGGTACGACGTTGGGCGCACCCCACCCGACCCAACCCGCCTCCCTTCGGTGCCCGCCGTTGACGTGCGGCGGCGCCCGCCGTCAACGCCGGCGGTGAGAACGCACGCCGCTCACGCACTGCCCGCCGCAGCGGCAGGAGACGGGCGTACGGAGCCCGCGCCGGAGCGCTAGGCGTCCTCCGCCTTCGCCGTCGCCGACACGCACTTGCCGAACGCGTTCTTCCGGGTCCCGTAGGCCTCCTCGAACGCGGCCGCGTCGTCGCGCTTGAGCGCCTTGCACTCCTGAGCGGCGTTGGCCCGGTCCTCTGCAGCGTCCTCCGTGGCGTCCGTGGCCTTGGCCGACACGCACTTGCCGAACGCGTTGCGCTTGTTCTTGTTGGTGCCGTACTGCTCCTCGAACGCGGCGCGATCGGCGTCGCGCTCGGCGCGGCAGTCCTGGGCGGCGTTCGTCTTCGCGTCCTCGGCCACCGGCACGGTCTTCGCGACGCACGCCTGCATGGCCTTCGCCGTGCTCTTCGCGGCATACGTCTTCTTGAACAGCTTGGTGCCCATGTCGTGCTTCTCGGTCTTGCACGCGGCGGCGGCCAGATCGGCCGGCGTGGGCTCGGGCGGCGCGGCGGCCTCGGCGCCGGTGGGGCGACCGCCGCCGGCGGCGCCGGCGCCGGGCTCGGTCTCCTGGCCGCCAAGTCGACGGTCGCCAAGGTCCTTGCGGTCGCCGCCGTCGGCGGCGCCGCGGCCGGCGGCGCCACGGTCGCGGTCAGCACCCTCGATCCGCAGCGGGCCGGGCGACCCGCGCGCGCGTCCGGGCCGCCCCCCGCGCCGGCCGCGCCGGCCGCGCCGGTCGCCGCCCGGGCGACCCCGGCCGCCGGGACGACCCCTCGCACGTCACGGTCCGAGCCCGGCCGGCGCACGAGCGCGCCCACCCGCCTCCGCGCCGACCGGACCCGCGGGCGGCGCGGGAAGCGCGGCCGCGCGGCGGACCCGGGCGACCGGGCCGCGACGCGCCCGGCGACCTCGGCGCCGGCGCCGGCCCCGGCCGCAGCCGGCGGGTCGGCCCGACCCGCGCCGGATGCTCCGCGGGGACGCGCGCTCGGCCGTGCGAATCAGCCGGCGCGCGCCAACGGCCGGGCCCATGCGCCGCCTCGGCCCGCCGCGAAGCCGCCGCACACGCCCCCGCGGGCGGCCGAGCGCGCGCGCGGCAAGCCCACCGCCCCCGGGTCGTCAGGAACGGCCGGGCCGCAGCCCGCTGCGCCGGCGCACGACGCCGAGCGTGCGCGGCGGCCCGCCGCTCAGCCGCACGGCCCGCCGTAGCGGCAGGACACGAGGGCCGGCCGCTCGACCGGGCGGCCCGCGTCGATCGACCAGGCGAGCCGGACGAACTGGGCGTGGGTCCAGCCGAGCGGCGTCGACGAGCCCGTGCCGGTGCCCGGCGCGCGGCCCGCCGTGCCCGACGGCGGGTACTGGTCCCACACCTGCTCGGGCAGCATCAGCCCGTCGCCGGCGGTCGCCGCGATCGCGTCCAGCCGCTCGCGGGCAGCGGCGCGCGCCGCCCGGCGATCGCCGGAGAGCTCGCCCGCGGCCAGCTCGTACTCGCCGCGCTCGCCCGCGAAGATCGGCCAGGCGCGGCCGATGCCGTGGTTCTCGAACTCCCCGACCCCGAACGGCCCGCCCGTCGCGGTCTCGCCGTAGCCGTCGTGCGAGTAGCGGTGCCAGAAGCGCCCGCTCGGCGTGTCGACCGCCAGCTCGCGGTCCACGACGGGGAGCGTCGAGAGCACCGCCGGGTCGTCCGCCCGCCGCACGCCGAGGCGCACGAGCTCGAGGAAGCTCGGGTCGACGACGGCGCGCTGGTCGATGACCGGGCCGCCGTCGGCCAGCTCGTAGGTCGTGCCGGCGTTCGCGTTCCCGTCGACGCTCACGCGCAGGAAGTACGGATCGGGCGACAGCGGGCCGTTCGTGGTCACGGTCCACTCGTCGAGCTGCGACCGCCACGTGTCCGCGAATGCGCGGTAGCGGATCGCCTCGTCGTCCGCGCCGTTGCGGTCGGCGATCGCCGCCGCCGCCACGAGCCCTGCGATCTCGGCGGCGAGCGAGGCGGGCGAGTAGGAGTCCTCCTGGTTCTCCCAGCGCTCCTGCGTCCTCGGCCCCTCCCTCAGGATGCACTCGGCGGCGAGGCGCACGTGGCCCCAGGTCGCCGGGCCGGTGCGCCCGAGCTGCCACGCGAGCAGGATCGGGTCGGCGACCTCGTCGAGCTGCAGCCCGCCCCAGTGCGGCGTGCCGTCGAGGTTCCCGTTCTGCGGCAGGCACCCGTCCGGCTTCTGCTGGCGGTCGAAGAGATGGTCGAGCGCACGCACGGCCGCCGCCCGGTCGCCCGCCGCGAGCTGCGCGGTGGCGACCTGGTAGAGGTCGCGCGACCAGACGAGGTGGTACGGGCCGGAGTAGCCCTCGAGCTGCCCCCACACCCACGACATCGACGGCGCGGCGATGCCCGCGCCGCGGTACGTCTTGTCCTCCAGCGCCGCCATGACCATCAGGGAGGCGTCGTAGAGCCGCTCGTGCCCGGCGGCGCTGCGCGGCCGGGGCAGGCCGCGGAGGTACTCGCGCCAGCCGGCGCGGTAGCGCGCGTCGGCGGCGCCGAACCCGGCGCGGAGCGACGTCCGCGCGGCGGCGAGCGCGCCGTCCGCGTCGGGCCCGAAGCCCAGCGCGAGCGTCATCGTCCGCCCGCCGCGGCGGCCGGTGAGCGCCGTGCGCGCGGTCTGCGCCACGTTGCCCGGCGTGGGCGCCGCGTAGCGCCAGTCCATCCGGAAGTCGGCGCCGAGGTCGGTCCAGCCGTCGCTGGCGCCGAGGTAGCCGCTCGACGCCGCCGTGAAGCCGGGCTTCGCGGCGAGCGCGCTGCCCGCCTTCGCATCGCTCGCGAGCAGCGCGCCGCCGGGCCCGGAGGCGCCCACGTCGTCGTCGCCCGCGTTGGACAGGTTCGGGTCGTGCAGCACGTAGACCTGCAGCGGCCGCCGCGTCAGCGCGCGGAAGCGCACCCGGACGAGCACCGTTGCGCGCGACGGGTCGGTCGTGTAGGTCTTGCTGATCCGGTACAGGCCCTCGCGGTCGGTGTTGACCTGGCGGTAGCTCAGCGAGCGGCGGTCGACCAGCCGCGTGACATGCACGGTGTCCTGGCGCTCGCGGTCGGCGAACGTGCGCCCGTCCGTGACGACGAGCTGCACGTCGCGCACGGCGGGCGTCCCGAGGTCCGGGTAGTAGACCTCGGTCAGCTCGCCGTCGTCGAGCGTGTGCCAGACGGTGCTGCGCAGCGCCGTCGCGGTCCCGAACCCGTCCTTGTCGCCCTCGGTCCACAGCGCCGGCTCGCCCGGCGCTCCGGGTGCGACCCCGGCGGCGCCCGCGGAGGGCGCCGCCAGGGCGGAGGCGAGCAGGGCGAGCGCGACGGCGCGTCCCCTCATCGGCTCACGGTGAACGACTTCGTGAGCTCGGCGTCCGAGCTGTTCCCCGCGTAGACGTCGATGCGCCCCGGCTCCACGACGAACTTCCCCTCGTTGTCGTAGAAGCCGAAGTCGCTCTTGTCGAGGGTGAAGGAGACCGACGTCCCCTCCCCCGCGCCGAGCGTCACGCGCTGGAACCCGCGCAGCCGCCGCACCGGCTGCGAGATGCTCGCGACCGGGTCGTGGAGGTAGAGCTGCACGACCTCGTCGCCGGCGCGGTCGCCGGTGTTGGTCACGTCGACGGTGACGCGCACCTTCCCGCGCCGCGACACGCGGTCCGTGCTGAGGCGCAGGTCGTCGACCGTGAACGTCGTGTAGCTCAGGCCGTAGCCGAACGGGTACCGCGGCGCGCACGTCGGCAGGTCGCGGTAGCGCGAGTTGTACTTCGACCCCGGGTCGCACGGCCGGCCGGTCGGCTCGTGGTTGTAGTAGATCGGGACCTGCCCGATCCGCTGCGGGAACGAGACGGGCAGCTTGCCGCCCGGGTTGACCTTGCCGAACAGCACGTCGGCGACCGCGTTGCCCGCCTGCACGCCCGGGAACCACGCCTCGAGCACCGCCGGGGCCTCGTCGGCGACGCCGTCGAGCGTCAGCGGGCGGCCGTTGAACAGCACGACCACGAACGGCTTGCCCGTCGCCTTGATGCGCGCGATCAGCTCCTCCTGCCGGCCGGGCAGATCGATCTCGCTGCGCGACGCGGCCTCGCCGCTGTGCTCGCGGGACTCGCCGAGCGCGAGCACGACCTGGTCGGCCGCGTTCGCGACCGCGACGGCCTCGTCGAACCCGGCGTCGGAGCCGCAGTCGCCCGCGGGCGAGTTCTCCGGCGGCTCCTTGTGGTCGAACGTGCAGCCCGCCGCGACCGTCGCGCCGGGGCTCTGGGCCGTGATGCCGTCGAACACCGTCACCGCGTCCTCGTCGCGCCCGCGGCCCCACCAGGGCCCGAGCATGTCGTGGCCGCTCTCCGCCATCGGGCCGATCACCGCGGTCTTCTTGCCTGGGTCGAGCGGCAGCGCGCCGCCCTCGTTCTTCAGCAGGACCATCGAGCGCCCGGCCGCCTCGCGCGCGGCGGCCACCGCGTCGGGCAGCAGCTGCGCGGCCTCGGCCTGCGCCGGGTCGACGTAGGGGTTCTCGAACAGGCCGGCGCGGAACTTGATCCGCAGGATGCGGCGCACCGCGTCGTCGATCCGGCGCATGGAGATGCGGCCGTCGCGCAGCAACTGCTCGCCGTTGTCGCGGATGAAGGTGCTGACCATCTCGGAGTCGGTGCCGGCGTTCAGCGCCGCGGCGGCGGCGTCGGGGCCGTCCTCGGCGACGCCGTGGCCGCACGGACCCTCGTCCGGCGTCTTCGGCGGGCAGGCGCGCAGCTCGGCGACCGCCGTGTAGTCGCTCTCGATGAAGCCGTCGAAGCCCCACTCGCCCTTGAGCAGCTCGGTCTCGAGCTCGTGGTTCGCGCAGCCGGGCACGCCGTTGATGGCGTTGAACGAGCACATCACGGTGTCCGACCCCGCGTCGATCGCGGCCTTGAACGGCGGCAGGTAGAGGTTGTGCAGCCGCTGGACCGACATGTCGGTCGTGTTGTAGTCGCGGCCGCCCTCGGGCTCGCCGTAGGCGGCGTAGTGCTTGACGCTCGTGACGACCTTGTCGGGCTCGGCGTAGTCGCGGCCCTGGGCGCCCTTCACGCGCGCGGCCGCGAACACGGAGTTCAGGTAGGGATCCTCGCCGCCGGCCTCGGCGATCCGGCCCCAGCGCGGCTCGTGCGAGACGTCGACCATCGGGCTGTAGATCTGCTTGATGCCGACCGCGGCGGTCTCGCGGGCGCCGAACGTCGCGTCGGCCGCGGCCACGCCCGGGTCGAAGCTGCTCGCCGCGCCGAGCGGGATCGGGAAGATCGTCCGGTAGCCGTGGATGGTGTCGTAGGCGAAGAGGATCGGGATGCCGAGCCGCGAGTCCTCGACCGCGATGTGCTGGAGCTCGTTGATGCGCGCCGGATCGACGAGGCTGAAGACGCCGCCGACGCCGGCCGCCGCGTCCTCGTCGGTGACCTGCCCGTCGGAGAGCAGCTGGATCTGCTGCAGCTTCTCGTCGAGCGTCATCTTCCTGAGCAGCCGCTCGACGCGGCGCTCGACGCCGCGGTCGGCGGCGCCCCGGGTGGGCTTGAGGGCCGCCTCGTCACTCGATCCGCCGGCGGCGACCACGCCGCCCGCGATCCCCAGCGACACGACGCCGGCCGACAGCACGGCCACAACCGAACGCTTCCTCATCGAGAGCTCCCCCTGCCTCGTCCGCGCGCGGCGGCGCCGCGCGCCTTCCTTCCCAGCGTCCGGCGGTACCCGCGTTCGCGCCCGGCGACACCTTCCCCGGCGTCTACATTGCCGCCGTGCCGCTCCGGGTCATCCTCGCCGTCGTCCTCGCGGGACTCGCGCCGCCCGCCGGCGCCTCCGCCCAGCCGGGCGACCCGCCGTTCGGCCCGCTCACGCCGGCCGACGGCGCCACCCTGCCGGTGGATCCGGGCGGCATCCCGGCGAGCTTCAGCTGCCCGCAGTTCGTGATCGCCGGGGACGGCGGCCCGTTCTCGAGCTTCGGCTTCGCCGACGACTACGGCACGTCCATGTCGCCGTCGCCCGCGCTCGGCCCGGACGGGCGCCTGGCCGACTCGGTCGCCGGGACCTACGGCGTCGGCCGGCCGCGCGCGGACGACCCGGCGACGTGCGACACCGACCTGGGCAACGCCACCGCGCCGACGCCGCAGGAGACGCCGGGCCGCTGGTACTGGCAGGTGTGGCGGCCGTGCGACGGGTGCGCCGGCGGCTTCGAGGTCGGCCCGGTACGCAGCTTCACGCTCACCGCCGACGCCACGGTGACCCTGCGCGCGCCGCGGCGGGCGTACACCGGCCACCCGTTCCTCGCGTTCGCCGCGATCGAGGGCGCGCCGGACGGGACGCCGCTCTCGCTGCAGCGGCGCAAGGGCGGCAGGTGGCGCGACGTCACGACCGGCGCGGCGTCGCTCGGGGAGGCCGACATCCCCACCCAGTGCACGGACACGGGCACGATCCAGCCGAACATCAGCCCGGTCACGGCGCCGCCGATCCGCGTCGCCCCCGACGGGCGCTTCCTGTTCGTCGGCGGCGTGCGCGGCGTGTCGGTCCAGGTCCGCGGGCGGATCGTGCGGGGGCGGGTCGAGGAGGGCGTCGCGCGGATCGTGACGAGCTTCTGCCGCGGCTCCATCACCCTGGAGCCGCGGAAGCGCTGAGCAGCGCCCGGGCCGCGCCGCGCCCGGTGCGGACCGCTCCCTCCATGTAGCCGCACACCCACTGGTCCGAGCCGCAGACGTAGAACGGCGGCTCGTGCGTGCCGTGCAGCGGCCCGACGGCCAGCACGTCCCCCGGCCGCCAGCCGGTGATGTAGCCCTCCGTCCACGGGTCCACGCCCCAGCGGCGCATGAACACCGCCTGCGGCTGCGCCGCGCGCTCGCCGACGGCCAGCACCAGCTCGGCGAGCACGTCCTGCTCGACGAGCGCGGGCGAGGTGGCCAGGAACGCGGCGAGCCGCTCGGGCGGGACGAGCGCGGAGAGGATCCCCTCGCGCTGCGGCCACGTGCCGCCGAGCATCCCGGTCTCGAAGTACATCGACCCGTTCTGGCCCTGCCGCTCCCAGAACGAGTCCGGGTAGGCGAACACGACCTTCGCGGCCAGCGCATGGCGCTGGCGGTCCAGCGAGGCCATCCGCGCGGCCGAGACGCCCTCGACCGCGACCCGGCGCAGCGGGCCGACCGGCAGCGCGCAGACCACCGCGCCGCAGTCGAACGCCTCACCCGTGGCCGTCGTCACCCGGCAGCCGGTGCTCGCGACCCGGGCCCGGGTCACCGGCGCGCCGTAGCGGATGCGGTGGCCCAGCTCGGCGGCCATCCGCAGCGCGACGGTCGCCGAGCCCTCGGCGACCCGCTCGCACTCCCAGACGTCGTAGGAGTAGAAGCCGTGTGCCCCGGCCGCGGCCTCCTTGCGCAGGTCCGAGAGCAGCGACGTCCGCTCCACCGACTCGGCCGCGAGCGAGAGCATCGCCACGTCGCGCGCCCGCACCGCCTGCGGCGTCGCGCCCTGCGCGCGCAGCCACGTGCCGACCGAGGTGCGATCGAGCCGGCCCGCGTCCGGGTGCGACCACGGATCGTCCGGGTCGACGGTGGCGGCCAGCGCGCGGAACGCCGCCTCGGCCGCGTCGTAGCTCGCCCGGTCCGCGGCGTCGAGCCACGGCCAGTCGTCGCCGACGTGGCGGCCGTCGACGAGCACCGAGGTGTCCTCGCCGGGGAGCGACGGGAACGCCGGCACGAGGGTGAGCCCGAGCTCGCCGGCGAGGCCGCGGTAGGCCGTGTGGAACGGGCCGACGACCTCCCCGCCCAGCTGGACGAGGCGGCCGTCGGCCAGCTCGGTCTGCTCCACCCGCCCGCCGGGCCGGTTGCGCGCCTCGAGGACCACGACGTCCACGCCCGCGCGCGCGAGGTCACGGGCGGCCGAGAGTCCCGCCAGCCCGGCGCCCATGACCACCACGTCGTGCCGGCTCATGCCGGCACGACCCTATCTAGTCACACCGGAACGGCGCGACCCCCGCCGCCATCCGGATGCCGCCGAGCACGTGCTTGAGCACCAGCGGCTCCTTCCAGTACTCGCCCTTGTGGCCGAGCGCGGTGTAGAACGACCGGCCGCCGTCGTACGCGTGGCACCACGCGATCGGGTGATCGCCCATCGGCGGCGAGCCGCCCGGCACGCTGTAGCCGCGCGGGTCGTACGTCGACTCGTCGACCGAGAGCAGGACGTGCACGGCATCCCGCGGGTTGGAGCGGAAGTTGTACCACTCCTCCTCGCGCGTCCAGCGCTGCGGGAGCCCGCGCGTGGCCGCGCTGCTCCGGTCCTCGACGTTCATCGTCGCGACCTGGAACTGCTGGTTGACGCCCTGGACGCCCGGATGGTCGCGGAAGTAGGCGCCGACGAGGCCGCCGTACCACGCCCAGTCGTACTCGGTGTCCGACGCGGAGTGGATGCCCGCGTAGCCGCCGCCGCCCTTGATGTAGCCCTCGAACGCGGCCTGCTGATCGGCGTTGAGCACGTCGCCGGTCGTGCAGAGGAAGATCACCGCGTCGTACCTGGCGAGGTTCTCCGGCGTGAACGCCGCGGCGTTCTCGGTCGCGTCGACGGAGAAGCCCTCGCGTGCGGCCATCTGGGCGATCGCCACCGTGCCGGACGGGATGCACTCCGTGTGCCGGAACGCGGCGGTCTTCGAGAAGATCAGCACGCTGAAGCGCTTGCCGTGATGCCCGCCGTGACCGGCGTCGTGCCCGCGGTCGGCCTGCGCGGCGCCGAGCGGGATCATGGCCACCGCGACGACCAGCGCCGCGATCCACCCTCGTGCAGGAACCCTCATGGACGTCCTCCCTTTGTTGGCCCGCGGGCGCAATACCCCGGCGGACGGCAGTCCATCCCTTGATTGTTGTTCGGAAGGCGAAAAGCCGACGCGACCGGCCGGTCAGTCGTCGAACTCGTGCTCGTGGCCCTGGCCCGTCCGGGGCTTGGAGCCGAAGCCGCGCTGCAGCCCGCCCGTGGAGATGCCGGGCGGCGGCCCGCCGGGCTGCGGGTCGCCGGCGCGGCCGCGCTGGGCCGGCCGGTCGCGGTCGCGGCTCGGCTGCACGCGCTTGGGCTCGTCGCGCTGCTTGGGGAAGTGCGGCGGCCACGGCGCGTCGCCGAGCCCGCCCTCCTCGTCGCGGCGGGCGAGGTCGAGCAGGCCGTCGAGCACGCCGGGCACGGCGTCGATGTCCGCCGCGGGGTCGCCGACCGTGCGGATGCGCTCCGGGAGCGTGTCCAGGCGCAGGTCGCCGGGCTCGACGTCGGGCACCTCGTCCCAGCGCAGCGCGCAGGAGACGCGCGCGTCCACCGTCGGCCGCACGGAGTAGCACGAGGCGACCGTGCGGTCGCGCGCGTTCTGGTTGTAGTCGACGAACACGCCGTGGCGCTCCTCCTTCCACCACTTGCTCGTCGCCAGGCCGGGCGCGCGGCGCTCCACCTCGCGGGCGAGCGCGAGCGCGGCGCGCCGGACCTCGAGCGACTCCCAGCGCGGCTCGATCCGCACGTTGACGTGGATGCCCTTGGAGCCCGACGTCTTCGGGTAGCCGCGCAGCCCGTGCGCCTCGAGCACGTCGCGCACCACCATCGCCGTGCGGCGCACGTCGTCCCAGCCGATGCCCGGCGTCGGATCCAGGTCGACGCGCAGCTCGTCCGGGTGATCGAGGTCGGCGCGGCGCGCGGGCCACGGGTTGAAGTCGATCACGCCGAGGTTCACGGCCCACACGAGGTGCGCCGCGTCGTTGGCGACGAGCTCCTCGGCCGTGCGCCCGGAGGGGAAGGTGACGGTCGCCGTCTGCAGCCACTCGGGCACCTTCTGCGGCACGCGCTTCTGCCAGATCGGCTCCTCCTGGATGCCGTTGACGAAGCGCTTCATCACCGTCGGGCGCTCGCGCACGTGGACGAGCACCGCGTCGGCGAGCTCGAGGTAGAACTGCGCGAGGTCCAGCTTCGTCCAGCCGGGCCGCGGGAAGTAGACCTTGGCCGGGTTCGAGAGCCGGACCTCCTGCCCGGCCGCCTCGATGATGGTGAACTCGCCCTTCGCCACTCCCATAGAGGGTAAGCGGTCTGAGATCCTTCGCCCCGTGCCGGCGCTCACCATCCGACTGCTGGGACGGCCGGAGATCGAGCGCGACGGCGTGCTCGCCGCGTCGCCCCGGGGCCACAAGTCCTGGGCCGTGCTGGCGTACCTGCTGCTGTCCGAGGGGCGCGTGGGCCGCGCGCAGCTCGCGGACCTGATCTTCTCCGACGCCGACGACCCGCTCGGCGCGCTCCGGTGGACGCTCGCGCAGCTGCGGCGCGCGCTCGGGGACACGCTGAGCGGGGACCCGCTGGAGCTGGGGCTGCCGCCGGACACGGAGGTGGACGTGCTCGCGCTGCTCGCCGGCGAGGCCGATCCGGCACTGGCCCGCGGCGACCTGCTCGAGGGCGTCGACCCCGGGGCCGGCGCGGTGTTCGAGGCGTGGCTGCTCGTCGAGCGCCGCCGGCTCGCGGGCGTGTGCGAGGGGGTGCTGCGCGACGCCGCGCTGGGCCGGCTCGCGGCCGGGGCGCCGCTCGAGGCCGCGGCGCTCGCCTCGCGCGCGATCGCGCTCGACCCGTACGACGAGAGCGCGCACGAGCTGCTCGTGCGCTGCCTGGCGCGGGCGGGCGACGGCGCCGCGGCGCGCGAGCACGCGGACGCCTGCGAGCTCCGCTTCCGGCGCGAGCTGGGCCGTGCGCCCGACCCGCGCGTGCGGCGCGCGGCCGCCGAGGAGGACGTGCCGGGGCCCGGCGACCGCGCCGCGGCGGTCGGCCAGCTCGCCGCCGGCCGCGCCGCGCTGGACGCCGGCGCCGTCGAGCCGGGCGTCGCGTGCCTGCGCCAGGCGTGCGCCGAGGCGCGCGGCGTCGGCGACCCGGTCCTGCTCGCGCAGGCGCTCGCCGCGCTCGGCACGGCGCTCGTCCACGCGGTCCGCGGCCGCGACGAGGAGGGCGCGGCCATGCTGCACGAGGCGCTGGCGCTGGCCGAGGGCTCCGGGGACGACCGCGTCGCGGGCATGGTCTGCCGCGAGCTCGGGTTCGTCGAGCTGCAGGCCGGGCGCGCGACGTCGGCCGGGCGCTGGCTGCAGCGGGCCGGAGCGATCGCCGCCGACGGGGGCGAGCGCGCCGCCGTGCTCGCCTACCGCGGCATGGCGCTGTCGGACCGCGCGTACTACGAGGCCGCGATCGACCTGCTGGGCCGCTCCGTCGCCGTCGCGCAGGAGGCCGGCGACGCGCACCGGGAGGCGTTCGCGCGCTCGGTCCTCGGCCGCGCGCACCTGCTCCGCGGGGAGCTGGTGGAGGCCGCCGAGACGCTCGACGCGACGCTCGCGCTGGTCGAGTCGACCGGGTGGGTCGCGTTCCAGCCGTGGCCCGAGGCGCTCCGGGCCGAGGTCGCGCTGCGCCAGGACGAGCCCGAGCGCGCCGCGGCGCTCGTCGACCACGCCTTCGCGCTCGGCTGCCGCCTGGGCGATCCCTGCTGGGAGGCCATGTCCGCCCGCGCGATGGGGCTCATCCACGAGGCCGCGGGCCAGCGCGGCGCCGCCCTGGCCCGTCTGCGCGACGCCGCCGAGCGCGCCGTGCGCGTGGCCGACCCGTACGCCTGGATCCACGCCTACTGCCTCGACGCGCTCGCCGGCGTGGCGATCGCGGACGGCGCGCCCGACGCCCGCGCCCACGTCGATCGGCTCGAGCGCGTCGCCGCACACGGCGACATGCGCGAGCTCGTCGTGCGCGCCGCCCTGCACCACGCACGGCTCGGCGACCCGGGGGGCCTGGCCTCCGCCCGCCTGCTGGCAGAGGCGATCGACAACCCCGCGCTGCACGCACAGCTCGGCTATCCGGCCGCGAGGAACGCGCCGTAGTCGAGCCGCTCGAACGGCGCCTCGCAGGGGTTGCCGGAGGCGAGCCAGAGCGTGCGGGCCCTGGGGTCGGCGATCGCCGCGGCCGTCGTCGCGAAGCGGTCCGACGGCGCGCCGGCGCGCGGGTCCGGATGGCAGCAGACGCCGTGCGGGAACATCGCGTGATCGCCCAGCGCGCCGGTCCAGAAGCCGACGTCGAGCGGGCCGTCCGTCCCGGCCACGAGCTGCTCGACCCGGGCGAGCCGGAACGGCGAGTCGGCCATGACCGCGACCGCCAGGTCGCGCCCGCGGAAGCGCGGATCGCGGAAGTGGTTGGCGTGCAGCAGCAGGTCGTCGCCGGGATGCTGCACGTACAGCCCGTCGACGTCGCCGGGCGCGGCCTCGACGCCGAGCGCCACGCCGTCCTCGTGCGCGATCACGTAGTTCGCCGAGGACGCGCGCCGGCCCCGGCCGAGCGCGGCGTAGGCGTCCGACGGCGTCGCCGCCTCGAGGATCGACCGGAGGAGCACGTGGTAGGGCACGCCCGGCTCGCCGCGGTCGGCGTCGCACACCAGCGCGTTCGTGGCCAGCCCGATCCCGGCGGCGTTGAGGCCGAGCTTGGCGAGCAGCCCGGCCTCGACGACGGTGACGAAGGCGGGCCCGTCGTCCGGCCGCGCCTCGAGCACGATCGTCGTGTCGGCCGTGTGCGCGAGCCAGTCCCACGTCTGGCCGACGAGCACGGCGCCGCCCGTGCGCCGGGGCAGCGCCGCGAAGGACGTGCACTCGAGCGGCAGCCGGCGCGCGACGCCGCGCGCGCTGGCGGCGAACATGATCTCCGTGCGCACGTTGATCGCGAGCACGTCGTCCTCCGTGACGCCCGCGCCCTCGGCGATCCCCGCGAGCTCCTCCAGGTGGCGCGCGTCGTGCGCGGCGATGGGGGCCCGGAAGCGGCGCGCCTCGGCGCGCACCTTGGCCCGGTCCCAGCCCGCCCAGTGGGCGAACGCGTCGTCGTAGGCCGCGATCGAGCGCCGGACGCGGTCGCGCGCCGCCTCGCCGTACCGGCGACCCCGCTCGCGGGGCCCGCCCTCCACGCGGATCCTCGGGTACACGGGCCGAGCATCGTACGCGAGCGCGCAGCCCCCGGGCGTGCGACACTCGCCGCGCCGATGCCCACCCAGGACGCCACGGGGCTGCGCCGAGGGCTCGCCATCGTCGAGGTGCTCGCCGACCACGCGGCGTCCGGCGGCGAGCCGCTCGGCGTCGTGCGGATCGCCGAGCTGACGGGGCGCGAGAAGAGCCAGGTGTCGCGCACGCTGCGGATCCTGGCCGAGACCGGGTTCGTCGAGCGCGACCTCGCCACGCGCGGCTACCGGATCGGCTGGCGGCTGTTCGCCCTCGCCGCCCGCGCCGGCGAGCCGCGCATGCTCACGCTCGCCACCCCGCTGCTGCGCCGGCTCGCGGCCGAGCTCGGCGAGACGGCGCACCTCTCCGTGCTCGACGGCACCGAGGTGCTCACGCTCCTGAGCGAGGCGCCGGCGGCCACGATCCGGGCCACCGGCTACAGCGGTCGCGTCGTGCACGTCGCCTGCACGTCGTCCGGCCGAGCGCTCCTCTTCGACCACGACCGCCCGGCGCTCGACGCGCTGCTCGCCGTCACCGGGCTCGCCCGCCTCGGCCCCAACGCGCCGCGCACCGCCGCCGAGCTGTGGCGGCGGCTCGAGCGCGCCCGCGCCCAGGGCCACGCGGTCGTGGAGGAGGAGTCCGAGGTCGACCTCGTCGCCGTCGCCGCACCCGTGCGCGACTTCCGCGGGCGCGTCGTCGCCGCGCTCAACGTGTCCGGTCCGCGCTTCCGGCTCGGGCCGCGCCTGGACCGGGCCGGGGTCGCCGTCGCGGCCGCCTGCGACGAGCTGTCGGCGGCGCTCGGCGACGCCGGCGCGCCGCCTACAGCCGTTCGGCGTAGCTCCGGTTCTGCTCCTTGAGGCTCGCGTCGGTGCCCCAGTAGGCGTGCTTGGACATGTCGGGCGAGAAGCGGCTCGCCGCCGGCGTGCGGCCGAGCGCCTCGGCCACCGCACGGATGTGGTGCGGCCCCGCGCCGCAGCAGACGCCGAGGTAGCCGACGCCGAGCGCGTGCGCGTCGCGCGCGAAGTCGCCGAGCTCGTAGCGCGTGCACGTGAACGGGTCCAGGCCCGTCGGGAACGGACGCACGTCACCGCGCGATCGGTCCTGGAGCGACTGCATCGAACGGTGCTCGTCGGTCGTGCGGTACGGCACCGGCAGGGCTGCGACGTGACAGGAGACGGCCGCGCGGATCGGTGCGAGCAGCGGCAGCATCGTGTCGGGGCCGCGCGAGCAGTTGAGCCCCACGACGTCGGCGCCGGCGGCCTCCAGCGCGCGGCACGCGTCGGCGGGCGAGTGCCCCTCGCGCAGGTCGGGCTCGTGGTGGACGGTCAGCGTGACGACGGTCGGGAGGCCGGTGGCCCGCATGGCCTCGAGCGCGATGAGCGCCTCCTCCAGCCAGCTGAACGTCTCCCCGATCAGCAGGTCGGCGCCCGCCTCGGCGGCCCACGCCGCCTGCTCCTCGAACATCCCCCGGACCGTGCGGCGCGCCGCGTCGTCGGGCTCGTAGACGTTCGTGTTGCAGAGGTTGCCCGCCAGCAGCGTGCCCGTCTCCCGCGCCACGCGCCCGGCGATCTCGAGCGCGCCGCGGTTGAGCGGCTCGAGCAGGTCCTCCTTGCCGATCAGGCGCAGCTTCTCGCGATGGCCGTAGTAGGTGAACGCCTCGATGACGTCCGAGCCGGCGTGCGCGAACTCGCGGTGCAGCCCCTCGACGACCTCGGGGTGCTCGAGCACCACCTCGGGCACGAACGCGCCGGCCTGGAGATAGCCGCGGCGCTCGCACTCGAACAGGTACCCCTCCGCGCAGACGACCGGCCCCTCCTCGAGCCGCTCGAGCAGACCACGGGATGCCGGCATCTGACCCTCGCCTCCTCACCAACCGTTGCGTACAGCGCAACCGTAGCAGCGCCTACGGCAACGCATCAGAGATCGCCGCCCTCGTTCACGAGCCGGTCGAGCTCGCGCCGCAGCATGCCCAGGCGCGCCTCCTTGACGAGCGGCATCTCGCGCCGGCGGCGGCGCACGGCCGTGAGGTCGAGCTCCGCCGTGACCAGCGCCTCCTCCCACATGGGCGCCTCGGCGACGCACTCCCCGTAGGGATCGTGGATCGAGGACCCGCCCCAGAAGTGCAGGCCCGGCTCCTCGCCGACGCGGTTCACGAAGACCACGAAGCACTCGAGCATGCGCGCGTAGAAGCGGCAGATGTCGCGCCAGTCGGCCTGGATGTCGGGCTTGCGGGCGGTGCTGGCGGCGGGCACGACGAGCACGCGCGCCCCGTCCTGCACGGCGACCGCGGCGAGCGCGGGCTGCCAGGCGTCGCCGCAGATCATCACTGCGGCGCAGCCCCACGGCGTGTCGAAGGCGCGGATCCCGTCGCCCGGCGTGAAGTGCTTGCGCTCCTCCCAGATGTCGTAGGTCGGCAGGTAGAGCTTGCGGTGGACGTGGCGCACCGCGCCCCCCTGGAGGTACGCGGCGCTGTCGTAGGTGTGCAGCCGGCCGGCCTCGGCGAAGCCGACCACGACGCCCATCCCGTCGGCCGCCGCTGCGAGCGCGCCGAGCTCGTCGTCGTCGACGGCGCGCGCCACGTCGTCGCCGCTGTGACTCATCGTGTAGCCCGTCAGGCTCAGCTCGGGGAACACGACGAGCTGCGCGCCCTCCGAGCGTGCGTGCGCCAGCGTCTCCGCGGCCTTCTCGACGTTCGCGGCGACGTCGCCGAGCGCGCAGTCGACCTGCGCCAGGGACACGCGGAGGGTGGTGGGAGCGGCCGCCATGGCCCGCACTGTGTAGCCGGTGCGGGACGTCGCGTCCAGCGTTGGGCGCGCAGCAACCATCGTTGCCTTCTCGTCATCGTGTCTGTACGGTGCGCCGCAGCGACGGACCGGGGGGTCACGTGCAGGGCAGCACCGGGCAGCGAGAGATCTGATGGGGGAGCGGAGCCGCCGGCTCGACGAGATCCGCGCGCAGCGGACGCCGCTCGAGAACCACCTGATCGACGAGCTGCGGGCCGGGAAGATCGGGCGCCGCGAGTTCATCCGGCGGGGCGCGACGGTCGGCATGTCGGTCCCGATGCTCGGGCTCATCGCCTCCGCGTGCGGCGTCTCGAAGGAGGACCTCGAGCGCAAGGACGCGCCGCAGACCGGCAAGCCGGAGCGGGGCGGCACGATCCGCGCGGGGACCCTCCAGCCGTCGGGCGCGCTCGACCCGGTGACCGTCGCCGACCAGGGCGGCCTCGGCGTGCTCGGGCAGTCCGGCGAGTACCTCATCTGGTCCGACAAGGAGCTGCAGCCGCAGCCTCGCCTGGCCGAGAGCTGGGAGCCGCTCGAGGATGGCGCGAAGTGGCGGTTCAAGATCCGCCAGGGCGTCACCTTCCACGACGGCCAGCCGCTCCGCGCCGCGGACGTCGCCGCCACCTTCAACCGGCTCGCCGACCCCGACGCGGGCTCCAACGCGCTGTCCGTGTTCAGCGGCGTGCTCTCCAAGGGCAACGCCAAGGCCGTCGACGACAGCACGATCGAGTTCGAGCTCGACGCGAAGAACGGCAACTTCCCGTACCTCGTCAGCTCGGACAACTACAACGCGATCATCCTCCCCGAGTCCTACGAGGGCGACTGGGAGAAGACGTTCATCGGGACCGGCCCGTGGAAGCTCGAGGAGTTCCGGCCGGGCCAGGGCGTCAGCTACGCCCGCAACCCGGACTACTGGGACAAGGAGCGGATCGCGGTCTCCGACAAGTCCGAGGTCCGCTTCTACACGAACGAGCAGTCGCTCGTGTTCGGCCTCCAGGGCAACGAGGTCGACATGCTCGTGCAGTTCTCGGTCGCGGGCGGAAAGGCGCTGCTCACCGACCCGGACATCCGCACGATCGAGCTGGCGGCCTCGGCCCACCGCCAGGTCCACCTGCGCGGGGACAAGGAGCCGTTCAAGGACAAGCGCGTGCGCCAGGCGATGGCGCTGCTCGTGAACCGCCAGGCGCTCGTCGACGGCCTGCTCGACACGAAGTCCGACCCCGGCAACGACAGCCCGTTCGCGCCCGTCTTCCCCTCGACCGACAAGGACGTCCCCCAGCGCGAGCAGGACGTGCGCAAGGCCAAGGAGCTGCTGGCCGCCGCGGGGATGGAGGACGGCTTCAAGGTCCAGCTCAGCGGCTGGAACGGGTTCGAGATGCCCGATCTCGCCCAGCTCATCCAGCAGGACGTCCGCCAGGCCGGCATCACGATCGACCTCAGCATCACCGACGCCGCCACCTACTACGGCGAGGCCACGTACGGGAACTCGCGCTGGCTCGACTCCAGCATGGGCATCACGGAGTACGGGCACCGCGGCGTGCCCAACGTGCTGCTCGGCGCGCCGCTGCTGTCCAAGGGCACCTGGAACGGCGCGCACTTCAAGAACCCGCAGTACGACAAGCTGGTCGGCGACTACGTGGCGGCGGTCGACCTCGACGAGCAGCGGACCTACGCGAAGCAGATCCAGGAGCTGCTGCTCGACGAGACGCCGATCCTCTTCACGTACTTCTACTACTACCTGACGGGGACCAAGAGCGACATCGCCGGCGTCGACGTCACGGCGATGGGCCATTACGACCTGAGCAAGACCGGGCGCGTGGCGTAGTGGGACGCTTCATCGGCAAGCGGGTCGTGCTCAGCCTGATCACCCTGGTGCTGCTGAGCATCATCGTCTTCATCGGCTCGCAGGTGCTGCCGGGCGACATCGGCCGCGCGATCCTCGGGCCGCTCGCCGACCAGCGGTCGGTCGACGCGCTGAACAAGCAGCTCGGCGCCGACCGCTCGCTGCTCACGCAGTACTTCGACTGGGTCGGCGGCGTGCTCACGTTCGACATGGGCGACTCGCTCGCCTTCCGCCGCCCGGTGTCCGAGGTGCTCGGCGACGCGCTGGTGAACTCGCTCAAGCTCGCCGTCCTCGCCTTCATCATCGTCGTCCCGCTGTCGATCTTCGGCGGCGTCTACGCCGCGCTCAACGAGGGCTCCAAGCGCGACCGCTTCATCTCCCTCGGCGGCCTGTCCGCCACCGCGATCCCCGACTTCGTGTGGGCGGTCGTGCTGATCCTCGTCTTCAGCCTCGTCCTCGGGATCTTCCCCGCCACGGCCACCGCGCCGCCCGGCTCCGGCTTCATCGACCAGATCTACTACCTGATCCTGCCGGCGATCTGCCTCGTGTTCGTGCTGTTCGGCTACATCGCGCGCATGGCGCGGGCGGGCACCGTCGAGGCGCTCGACGCCGACTACACGCGCACGGCGATCATCAAGGGGCTGCCGCGGCGCACCGTGGTCCGCGGCCACGTGCTGCGCAACTCGCTGCTGCCGACGATCGCCGTGATCGCCACGCAGACGGGCTACCTGCTCGGCGGCCTGCTGGTCATCGAGACGATCTTCAACTACCAGGGCATCGGCCAGACGCTGTACCGCGCCGCCGTCCAGAAGGACTTCCCGATGCTGCAGACCGGTGTCCTCGTCGTGGGCATCGTCTACCTCGTCGCCACGCTGCTGGCCGACATCGCGTACTCCGTCCTGAACCCGCGCGTGCGACTGGGAGGCGAGCAGTGAGCACCGCCGTCGTCGAGCCGTCCGTCCCCGTCACCGACGACGAGCGCACGGCCCAGAAGGAGCGTCTGGCGCTGCTCTGGAAGAGCAAGCTGTTCATCGCCGGCTCGGCGATCCTCGCCGTGTTCGTCGTCTTCGCGATCTTCGGCGAGGCGCTCGCGCCCGACGACCCGTTCGCGACCGATCCGCTCAACGACCTCGCGGCGCCGTCCTCCGACCACCTGCTCGGGACGGACCGCGTCGGCCGCGACATCCTCTCGCGCGTGATCGTCGGCGCGCGCGACATCATGGTCGTCACGCCCGCGGCGACGCTGCTCGGCACGGTCCTCGGCACCGTCCTCGGCCTGGTCACGGGCTACTACCGCGGCGCCGTCGACGACGTGCTCAGCCGCGTCATGGATGCCTTCCTCGCCATCCCGGTCGTCATCCTCGCCATGCTCGCCATCACCGCGCTCGGGCCGTCGAACCTGACCATCATCATCGTCATCGGCCTCGTCTACTCCCCGGTCATCGGCCGGACGGTCCGCGCGGCGGTGCTGCAGGAGGTCGGGATGGAGTACGTCGCGGCGGCCCGGCTGCGCAACGAGAAGACGACCTACGTCCTGTTCGCCGAGATCCTGCCCAACGTGATGGGCCCGATCCTCGTCGAGTTCACCGTGCGGCTGGGCTACGCGATCTTCACCGTCGCCACGCTGAGCTTCCTCGGCTTCGGCATCCAGGCGCCCGCGCCCGACTGGGGCGTGCAGGTGTTCGAGCACTACGGGCTCATCAGCGGCGGCTACTGGTGGCCGGTGCTGTTCCCCGCCCTCACCATCGCCATCCTCGTCGTCGCGGTCAACATGATCGCCGACGGCATCGCCAAGGCCTTCGAACGATGACCAGCGCACCCGCCGCCACCGCAGCCGCCGCCCTCGAGCTCAGCGACCTCGAGGTCGCCTACCGCGTCCGCGGCGAATGGCGCCGCGTGCTCCGCGGCGTGAGCCTCGAGATCGCCGAGGGCGAGTCCTACGGGCTCGTCGGGGAGTCGGGCTGCGGCAAGTCGACGGCTGCGTTCGCCGCGCTGCGCTACCTGCCCCGCAACGGCCGCGTGAGCAGCGGCTCGATCACCGTGGCCGGCGAGGACCTGCTCGCGATGAGCGACGCCGACGTGCGCCGGCTGCGCGCCAGCAAGGTCTCGATGGTCTACCAGAACCCGACCGGCGCGCTGAACCCGTCGCTCCGGATCGGCGACCAGGTCGCCGAGGCGTTCACGCTGCAGGGCGTCGCCGAGGGCGAGGCGGCCGACCGCGCCCGCGAGATGCTCGTCAAGGTCCAGATCTCGGACCCCGACGGCGTCATGCGGCGCTACCCGCACCAGCTGTCGGGCGGCATGAACCAGCGCGTGATCATCGCCATGGCGCTGGCCAAGGACCCGACGCTGCTGATCCTCGACGAGCCGACCACCGGGCTCGACGCGACGGTCGAGGCCGAGGTGCTCGACCTCGTCGCCGCCCTGCGCGAGGAGTTCCGCTCGAGCGTCCTCTTCATCAGCCACAGCCTCGACGTGATCGCGCGCATGTGCGACCGCGTCGGCGTGCTCTACGCCGGCCGCGTGGTCGAGCAGGGCACGATCGACGAGGTCTTCAACCACCCTCGCCATCCGTACACCGTCGGCCTGCTGCGCTGCATCCCGCGCGGCGGCGCGACGAAGGCCAAGGGCAAGCTCGACACGATCCCCGGCTTCCTGCCCGGCCTCGGCGCGACCCTGCCGGGCTGCGTGTTCGCCGACCGCTGCGCGCTCAAGCAGGACATCTGCGTCGAGAAGGAGCCGGAGCTGATCCCGCTCGGCGGCGACCACGCGAGCCGCTGCCACTTCCACGAGAAGGCCCCGGACCTGCCGCGCGCGGAGAGCGCGGCGCCGGTCAAGGTCGAGCGCGCCAACGGCGACGCCACGCCGATCCTGCGCACGGAGAGCGTGCGCAAGACGTTCCACCAGGACGGCCACGAGGTGCGCGCGGTCGAGGACCTCACGTTCGCGCTCGGGGCGGGCGAGACGCTGGGCCTCGTCGGCGAGTCGGGCAGCGGCAAGACGACGCTCGCGCGGCTGCTGCTCGGGCTGACCGAGCCCGACGAGGGCTCGATCGTCGAGCTGGACGGCAAGCGGCTCGAGGGCAGCATCCGCAAGCGCGGCCGCGAGGAGGTCAAGGACGTCCAGATCGTCTTCCAGAACCCGGACTCCGCGCTGAACCGGCGGTTCTCGATCCAGCGCATCATCGGCCGCGCCGTGACGATGCTGATGGGCGAGAAGGGCGCGCAGATGGAGTCGCGCCTGAAGGACCTCGCGCACTCCGTGCGCTTCGACGTGCGCCTGATCCGCCAGCGGCCCTCGGAGCTCTCGGGCGGGCTCAAGCAGCGCGTCGCGATCGCGCGCGCGTTCGCCGGCGATCCGAAGATCGTCGTCTGCGACGAGCCGACCTCGGCGCTCGACGTCTCCGTGCAGGCGGCGATCCTCAACCTGCTCGCCGAGCTGCAGGCGGAGAAGGGCGTCGCCTACCTGTTCATCTCGCACGACCTCGGCGTCGTGCGCTACCTGTCGGACCGGATCGCCGTCCTCTACCTCGGGCGCCTGATGGAGCTCGGGGAGGCCGGCACGGTGTTCGGCCCGCCGCAGCACCCGTACACGGAGGCGCTGCTCTCCGCCGTCCCCAACGAGGACGGCACGGAGCGGGCGCGGATCCGGCTCGAGGGCGACATCCCGAGCCACGCCGACCCGCCGTCGGGCTGCGTCTTCCACACGCGCTGCCCGCGCTACATCGGCGACATCTGCAAGACCGAGGAGCCCGACCTCAAGGAGGTCGAGCCCGGCCACTTCTGGCGCTGCCACTACTCCGTCGACGACCTGCGCGAGCTGCAGAAGGCGCCGCCGGGCGAGCAGGCCCGCGATCGGGGCGGAGAGACTGATGAAGATCCGCGCCGCCGTCCTGGACCGGGTCGGCGCCGCCCTCGCGGTCGACGAGCTGGAGCTCGCGCGAGCCCGGACCCGGCGAGGTGCGCGTGCGGCTGCACGCGAGCGGCGTCTGCCACTCCGACCTCAACGCGATCGACGGCACCGCGCCGACGCGCTGCCCCGCCGTGCTCGGGCACGAGGGCGCGGGCGTGGTCGAGGCGTCGGACCCGGCGCGCCCGGCCTGGCTCCGGGCACGCCCGTCGTGCTCTCCTGGCTGCCGCCGTGCGGCGCCTGCGAGCACGTGCCTGCGCGACCTGCCGCACCTGTGCGCGGCGGCCTGGGAGGCGATGGACGCCGGCGGCCTGCTCGACGGCACCTCGCGGCTCTCGCGCGGCGGCGAGCCGGTGTTCCACTACTCGCTGCTCTCCGCGTTCGCCGAGCGCGCCGTCGTGCCCGCCGCCTGCTGCGTCCCGATCCCCGACGGGCGTGCCGTGGGACGTCGCGGCGATCGTCGGCTGCGCGGTGACGACGGGCACCGGCGCGGTGTGGCGCACCGCGGGCGTGCGGCCGGGCGACCGCGTCGCGGTGCTCGGCTGCGGCGGGGTCGGCATGAGCGCGCGTGCTCGGCGCGGTCGCGGTGTCGGCCGACCCGGTGATCGCCGTCGACGTGTCGCGAGGCCAAGCTCGAGGCGGCGCTGGCGCTCGGCGCGACGCACGCGGTGCCCTGGGCGGGCGACGCGGAGGCGACGGCGGCCGCGGTGCTCGAGGCGAGCGGCGGCGGCGTCGACTACGCGATCGAGGCGACCGGCCGGCCCGAGGCGGCGCGCTGCGCGTTCCTCTCCACCCGCGCGCGCGGGGCGGCCGTGCTCGTCGGGATCCCGCGCGCGGACGCCGAGCTGCAGCTGCCCGCGCTCTCGATCCCGCGCATGGAGCGGCGCGTGCTCGGCTCGATCTACGGCTCGGCGCGGCCCGCGCGCGACTTCGCGGCGCTGCTCTCGCTGCTACCGCCGCGGGCGCCTGCCGCTCGACCGGCTGATCACGGCGCGGCTGCCGCTCGAGGCGGTCGCGGAGGGCTTCGACCTGCTGCGCGGCGGCGCGGCGCTGAAGGTGGTGCTGGAGACGTGAGCGCGGCGGACCTGGACGGGCGGATCGGCGAGGCCTGGGCGGGCGAGGTCCCGGACGGCAGCCACATCAACGTCGTCGTGGCGCGCCGCGGCTCGCCCACGGCGGCGGCCGCGGCGGGCGTGCTCGCGAGCCCGCGGCCGGGCCACGCGCCGTTCCTCGTCTGCCCGACCGGCGGCGGCGAGATCGTGCGGCCGGCGACGATCGTCGTGAACAAGTCGACGATCGACGGCGACCGGCTCGGCCGGATCACCTGGGGCGCCGCGCAGCTCGGGATCGCGCAGGGCGTGCTCGACGCGCTCGCCGACGGCACGCTCGACCCCGACGACGCCGGCGACCTCGTGCTGCTCGTCGCGCTCTGGGTCGACCCCGACGCGGGCGACGAGGCCGCGGTGCGCGCGGCGAACCGCGAGGCGATGCGCGACGGCGCTCGCCGACGCGGTGGCGCCGGTCACGGCCGACGTCGGTGCGCGAGCTGGTCGCGCGCCGCGAGGACGTGGGCAACGCGTTCTACGGGCAGCGCGCGAGCTCGCGCGATGCGGATCGCGTCGGTCGAGGTCCGCCGGTACGCGCGGCCGCTCGACCCGCCGTTCCGCGCGGCATGGGATCCCGTGCCGCGCGACGGTCGCGGAGGCCGAGCTCGTGCATCGTGCGCGCCGAGGACGGCCGCGCCGGCTACGCGAGCGGCGACCGGCTGCCCGACGCGGCGCTGCTGGCGCAGCTGCTGTCGGGCTCGACCCGCGCCGCACCGAGGTCGTCCGCGAGCTGTGCGAGACGGTCGACTTCCACGGCGCGCGGCCGTGGATCGCCGAGGTCGCGGTGTGGGACCTCGCGGCGCGCGCGCTCGGCGAGCCGCTGTGGCGCCTGCTCGGCGGCCGCTCGGAGCGGCTGCTCGCCTACGCGTCGAGCGGCGAGCTCGTCGCGCCGGAGGAGCGCGCCCGGCGCGTCGCCGCGCTGCGCGACGCCGGCGTGCGCGCGGTCAAGCTGCGCTTCCACCACGCCGACTGGCGCGACGACGTCGCGGTCGTGGAGGCCGTGCGCGACGCGGTCGGCGCGCGACGTCGAGCTGATGGTCGACGCCAACCAGGGCTGGCGCATGGCCGGCGACCGGTCGGCGCGCTGGGACGTCGCGACCGCCGCGCAGTGCGCGCGGGCGCTCGAGCCGCTCGGCGTGTACTGGCTGGAGGAGCCGCTGCGGACCGACGACGTCGAGGGCTACGCGGCGCTGCGGCGCCTGACCTCGCTGCGGATCGCCGCGGGCGAGATGGTGCGCAGCGCCGCCGAGGCGCGCGACCTGCTGCTGCGCGGCGGCGTCGACGTGGTCCAGCCCGACGTCGTCCTCGTCCGGCGGCCTCGGCGGCTGCCGGCGGATCGCGGCGCTCGCGGACCTCTGCGGCCGCGCGTTCTCGCCGCACACCTGGTCGAACGGCCTCGGCCTCGTGGCCAACCTGCACCTCGCGCTCGCCGTCTCGACCTGCCCGTACGTCGAGGTCCCGCTACGACCCGCCGGCCTGGACGCCCGCGCGGCGCGACTGGCTGCTCCCCGCTCCGCGTCGAGATCGCCGCCGACGGGACGATCGCCCCGCCGCCCGGCCCGGGGCTCGGCGTCGAGCCCGACCTCGAGGCGCTCGAGCGCTGGCGGGTCGCGTGATGGAGATCCGCGCCGCCGTCCTGCACGAGGCCGGCCGGCCGCTCGCGGTCGAGCGCGTCGAGCTCGACGGGCCGCGGGCCGGCGAGGTGCTCGTGCGCGTCGCGGCGGCCGGCGTCTGCCACACCGACCTGCACCTCGCCGACGGCCACCTCGGCGACGGCCGCTGGCCGGTCGTGCTCGGGCACGAGGGCGCGGGCGTCGTCGAGGCGGTCGGCGCCGGCGTCACCGCCGTCGCGCCCGGGGACCGCGTCGCGTTCTGCTTCGTCCCCAGCTGCCTGGCACTGCCGCGCGTGCCGCGCCGGGCGCTTCAACCTGTGCGAGACCGTCCTCCCCGCACGCGTGGGCGGGCACGCTGCTCGACGGCACCTCGCGGCTGCGGCTGCGCCGGCGGCGCCCCGCTCCAGCACTTCAACTTCGTCTCCTGCTTCGCCGAGCGCTGCGTCGTCCCGGAGGCGAGCGCCGTCGCCGCTCCCGGACGGCGCTGCCGCTGTGGCAGGCGGCGCTCGTCGGCTGCGCGGTGGTCACCGGCGTCGGCGCCGTGACGAACGCCGCGCGGGTCGCGCGCCGGCGACACCGTCTGCGTGCTCGGCTGCGGCGGCGTCGGGCTGCAGATCGTCGCCGCCGCGGCGCTCGCCGGGCGCGGCGCGCGTGGTCGCCGTCGACCGCGACGCCGGCAAGCTCGCGCTCGCGCGCGGCCGCGGCGCGACCGACGCGGTCGACGCGCGGCCGGCGACGCGGCCGCCGCCGTGCTCGCGCTCGTGCCCGGCGGCGTCGACCACGCGTTCGAGGCGATCGGCCGCGCCGACGACGATCCGCCAGGCCTGGGACGTCCTGCGCCCGGGCGCGACGGCGATCGTCGTCGGCATCGCCCCGCTCGGCACCGAGGTCGCGCTGCCCGCGCTCGAGCTGCTGTCCGAGAAGGGGCTGCGCGGCTCCTACTACGGCTCGGCGCACCCGGCGCGCGAGATCGGCCGGCTCGCCGCGCTCGTCGCCGACGGCGGGCTCCCGCTCGCCGACGTCGTCACGCACGTCTGCGACCTCGACGGGATCGAGGCGGCGCTCGGCCGCCTGCGCGCCGGCGAGGGCGCGCGGACGGTCGCGATCCTCGACCCGGCCGAGGCGCCCTGAGGAGCGACGAGCCCGCGCTCCAACGTCAGGCGGCCGCGCGCGAGCCGCGCAGGAAGTGCGCGATCGCGTCGGCGACGAGCCCGTCGAGCTGCTCGGGCGCACCATGCCGCCGGTGACGCAGCGCGGCGATGCCCTGGATCGTCGCGAACAGCACGAGCCCGACGCGCTCGGGCTCGCCGCGGCTCGAGCGCGCCCTCGGCCTGGCCCTGCACGATCAGCTCGAGCAGCACGCGCGAAGGCGCGGTCGGCGGCCTCGTGCAGCGCGCCGGACTCCTCGCGGTGCTTGCCGGCGAACATCAGCTCGAGCAGCGCGGCGTCGTCGGTCGCGAAGCGGACGTAGGCCGCGCGCGGTCGCGCGCAGGCGCGCCTCGAAGTCCGTCGCCGGCGCCGTCGACCGCGGCGCGCAGCTCGGCGCCGAGGCGCGCGAACCCGGCCTCGGCGAGCGCGTCCAGCAGCGCCTGGCGGTCGGGGAAGTGGCGGCGCGGCGCGCCGTGGCTGACGCCGACCTCGCGCGCGAGCTCGCGCAGCGACAGCTCCTGCACGCCGCGCTCGCGCACGCGTGCGCTCGGCCTGCTCGAGCAGCGCCGTGCGCAGGTTGCCGTGGTGGTAGGGGCGCTCGGTCATCGCCGGCGCAGCGTAGCGGACGAAGTTGTCGTTGACAGCATTGTTGTCAACGTCTACATTGTTGGCCATGACCACTCCATGGAGCACCTCCGACATCCCCGACCTGACCGGCCGCACCGCGATCGTCACCGGCGCCAACAGCGGCATCGGCCGCGCCGCCGCCCGCGCGCTCGCCGGCGCCGGCGCGCGCGTCGTGCTCGCCGTGCGCGACACCGACAAGGGCCGCGCGGCCGCCGCGGCGATGCCCGGCGCGACCGAGGTCCGCGCGCTCGACCTCGCGAGCCTCGCCTCGGTCCGCGCGTTCGCCGACGGCTGGGAGGGCGACGATCGACCTGCTGATCAACAACGCCGGCGTGATGGTCCCGCCGCTGACGCGCACCGCGGACGGCTTCGAGCTGCAGTTCGGCACCAACCACCTCGGCCACTTCGCGCTCACCAACCTGCTGCTCGAGCACGTCACCGGCCGCGTCGTGACCGTCTCCTCGACCGCCCACCGCATCGGGCGGATCGACTTCGACGACCTCAACTGGGAGCGCCGGCCCTACAAGCGCGTGGCGCGCCTACGGGCAGTCCAAGCTCGCCAACCTGCTGTTCACCGCCGAGCTGCAGCGCCGGCTGACCGCCGCCGGCTCCGCCGTGCTGGCCACCGCCGCGCACCCCGGCTACGCCGCGACCAACCTCCAGTTCCACAGCGGACGCCGCGCTGTGGACCGCGTCTGCGGCCGTCGGCAACCGGCTGATCGCGCAGGACGAGAACGGCGGCGCGCTGCCGACGCTCTACGCGGCGGTGGCCGACGTCCCCGGCGACAGCTACGCCGGGCCCGGCGGCTTCATGGAGCAGCGCGGCGCGCCGAAGCTCGTCGGGCGCTCGCGACGCCGCGCAGGACATGGACGTCGCCCGGCGCCTGTGGGACGTCTCCGAGGAGCTGACCGGCGTCGCTTCCCGCTCGGCACCCCCGCCGCGGCCTGAGCAGCCGGGCGCGAGCTACGATCTCAGTGGTGCACGCGATCCGCCACCTGCTCACCCCCCGGACGCCCGGCTACGCCGCGCTGCGGGTGGGCGCGATGGCTGGGCTCGCCGGGCTCGGGCTTGCAGCGCGCCGGCGCGGGCGGCACAACGCGCCGCCGCCGCCGTCGCCGGCCGAGCGTACGAGCGACCGGTCGCGCTCCCCGCATCCGCGGAGCAAGAAGAAGCGCACGCGGCGCCGCCCTAACTGAATCCGGATTCAGGTTCAGGTACGCT
>CAWHAP010000003.1:0-31702 GCA_963827335.1 uncultured Solirubrobacteraceae bacterium | reverse complement strand
ATCGGCGGGCGCGGCGCGGCGGGAGATTTCTCGCGCGCCGAGCGGATCAGGCGGAGTCGCCCTCGGCAGAAGATCGCTCGACCAGTCCCGGGTGGCCAGCGCGGCTTCCGGGATGCGGAACTGGATCGCTCCGGCGTCCTGGAACTCGACCGATCCGAGGTGGAGCAGAAGCACCGTGCCCTCCTCCGGCTCCTCGCCCTGCACGCCCGTCACCGCACCGAGCACCCAGTCGTCCTCGTCGTCACCGTCCCAGCGGAGCGCCCCCGCGATCTCGTCGTACGCCTCGGCCTGCGCGGCGTCGAGACCGAGCCGCTCCCCGGAGTCGTAGCCGTCCTCGAGCGTCAGCTGGGCTCGTGCGCTCACGCGATGCTCGTACATGCGCACGTGCGGCTCTTCCGCCAGGTCGGCCGGCGGCTCGCCGCGGGACCGGCTCGGTCCCCGGCGCCACCCAGAGCACGCGGGCGTCGGCGCCCTCCTGCGTTGAGGGTCGGCTCGCCGATGAACCCGAGGGCCTCCCCCTCGTCGTCGAGGTCCGCGAAGAACAGCAGCCAGCCGGCCTCCGGCAGCACGCCGCCGGTGGGTATCTCGCCGAGGTCGATCCCGGCGAGGAAGCTCAGCGGGCGCCCCGCGCCGGTGCGGGGCCAGGCGTCGCCCGGCGACAGCAGACCGTCGCCGCCGATGCGGCTGCGAGCAGCGTCGCGCTCCCCGGCCGCGACGAGCCGGAAGCCGGGACGCGCGGTCGCGGCGACGTCCGGCGCGCGCTCCCCGAGCCCGCGTTTCCGCAGCCACTCCTCGAGGCGGCCGCGGTCGCGACGGGCCGCCGCGACCTCGTCCCC
Organism: uncultured Solirubrobacteraceae bacterium; assembly: GCA_963827335.1. GTDB lineage: Bacteria > Actinomycetota > Thermoleophilia > Solirubrobacterales > Solirubrobacteraceae > DASQMT01. Next base: position 30,866 of record CAWHAP010000003.1, on the reverse strand, counting down.
CGCCTCCTCGACCCGCGACGCGATCGAGGCGACGAACCGCTCGACGCGGTCCCGGCCGATCGCATCGCGCGCGCGCAGGAGACCGTCGCCCTCGCCGTACGGGTCGCCGACCTCGACGAGCACGAGGAACGGCTCGGCGGCGTCAGCGGTGGGCGGGTCGCGGTTCAGGTCGGCGGCGAGGCTCGCGCCGAGCACGTCGAGCGCCGCTCGCGCGCGCTGCTGATCGGGATCCTCGAACCCCCGGGTGTGCGCCAGCGCGGTGTTGACCTCGCGGCAGGCGCGGAGCGTCTCGGCGTCGCAGTGGTCCGCGAGCGAGACCCGCACGGCCTCGCCTGACTCCTGTCCCTTCCACAGCCCCTGCACGGCCGCTCCGTCGCGCGAGCTGAACGCACGCATGCGGTCCCGGAAGCGCTCCGCGCCGATCAGGACCCACCCGGGAAGGCCGCGCTCCTCGTCGGCGCCGGGGCGGTACTCGACCACGAACGGCCGCTCGACGCCCGCGGCGGCGACCGCTCCGCGCACCGCCGCCGCGAGACCCGTGGCGAGCACGCCGACCAGCTCCGCGCTGCCGCGGAGCACGGGCTCCTCGCGGTGGAGGTCGGCGCGCCACACGGCCGCCTCGCACTCGACCGCGGCGGCGTCGCGCAGTCCCGCCAGCAGCGCGTCGACCACCCGCTCGGCGGGGATGCGCGTCTCCTCCCGGATGTCGGTGTCGGACGTTCCCCGCCGCAGCCGTCGCAGCGCACCCTCGTCGTCGACGTCGGCCTCGTACGCGCTCGCCAGCACCCAGCCGTCGACGCTCACGTCGGCGAGGTCGCCGCGGATCGGCACGCCGTCTCGCCACGTCCAGCGCTCGACGGCGAACGCGTCGCCGCCATGCTCCGACCAGACGACCGTCTCGGCGCCGTGCAGGAGCGTGGCGCGCGCCGCCCCGCGGACGTCCTCGAGCACCCACGACCCGCCCGCGTGGTGCTCCCACACCTCGGTCACTCGCTGCTCCCCGTAGGAGTGCAACTCGACCAGGAGCGGGCGACCCTCGCGGTCGAGGCCGACGCGGCTGACGTCGTCCCCGCCCTTGGAGCGCCAGCCCCCACCGCGGTCCTCGCGCGCCGCCAGCCACGGCTCCGGCCGGTGCGGGACTGAACGCGCGTCGGCCCACCGCCACTCGGCGACGTGGAGGCGTGCCTCGGAGGCGAGGCGCAGGAGGGTGACGAAGTCGAGTCCGCGCGCGCGCTCGCGAGCCCGCTCGACGACGTCCCGGATTGCGCGGTCGTCCATCGGGGCAGGATGTCAGCGTCCGTTCAAGCGCGCTACGGTTCGGCGCGGAAGCCCTGGCAGGGCTTGAAGGCGAAGTTGGGGGGAAGCAGGAATGAGACGCGTGCTCGTGCTCGCGATCGGTGTCGCGCTTGCCGCGGCAGCACCGGCGGGGGCATCGCCCGCCGCGCACGTCTGGGTCACCACGCCCGACGGCGCGATGAAGATGAGCGACCGCGGCAGCGTGCCGTTCCGCCCGCGGCGGCTCCGGACGCGCTCACGATCAGCGTCGACCCGAGCCGCCGCTACCAGACGATGGAGGGCTTCGGCGCCTCGATCACCGACTCCTCGGCGCACGTGCTCTCCCGCCTCGACCGGCGCGCGCGCAACGCGGCGATGCGCGAGCCTGTTCCGCCGACCAACCGGCTCTCGTTCCTGCGCCAGCCGATCGGGCGCCTCGGACTTCGTCGAAGGGCCGCACTACACCTACGACGACCTGCCGGCCGGCCGGACCGACTACCGGATGCGGCGCTTCTCGATCGCGCACGACCGCGCGGAGATCCTGCCGCTGCTGCGCCAGGCGCTCGCGCTCAACCCGCAGATCAAGGTGATCGGCTCGCCCTGGAGCCCGCCGGCCTGGATGAAGACGAACCAGTCGCTGATCGGCGGCCGGCTGATCGACTCGCCGCGGATCTACGCCGCCTACGCGCGCTACCTCGTGAAGTTCGTCAAGGCCTACCGAGCGCGCGGGCGTCCCGATCTACGCGCTCACGGTCCAGAACGAGCCGCAGAACCGCAACCCGGACGGCTATCCCGGCATGGACATCCCGGTCGCGCAGGCAGGCGAAGCTGATCGAGGCGCTCGGCCCGGCGCTGAAGCGGGCCCGCCTGCGCACGAAGATCCTCGGCTACGACCACAACTGGTCGATGCACCAGGGCGACATCGACTCGACACCGCCCGGCGAGGAGCCGGAGACCGAGTACCCGACCGACCTGCTGAGGAGCCGTGCCGCGCGCTGGATCGACGGCACCGCGTTCCACTGCTACGCCGGCGACCCGAGCCGCCAGACCGAGTTGCAGCGAGCCTTCCCTCGACAAGGGAATCTGGTTCACCGAGTGCTCGGGCTCGCACGGCCCGACCGACCCGCCGGCGCAGGTCTTCGCCGACACGCTGAAGTGGCACGCGCGCAACCTCGTAGCTCGGCGTCACGCGCAACTGGGGCAAGACGGTCGTGAACTGGAACCTCGCGCTCGACCCCGACGGCGGCCCGCACAACGGCGGCTGCGACACCTGCACCGGCGTCGTCACCGTCGGGCCCGGCCAGACCGTGACCGAGAACGCCGAGTACTTCACGCTCGGCCACCTGGCGCGGTTCGTGCGGCCGGGCGCGGTGCGGATCGCGAGCACGTCGTTCGGGACGACGGGCTGGAACGGCCAGATCATGGACGCCGCCTTCCGCAACCGCGACGGCTCGACCGCGCTCGTCGTCCACAACGAGAACGACGATCCGCGCAGCTTCGCCGTCGCCCAGGGCGGCTCGTCGTTCGAGTACACGCTGCCCGGCGGCGCGCTCGCCACGTTCACGTGGCCCGCTTCGCGGGCGCTCGACGACGGCCGCGCGCTGCTGCCCGTCACCGCCACCGGCGAGGCCGCCAAGGCCGCCGACGACGACGCCACCACGCGCTGGACCACGGGCGCGGCGCAGGCGCCGGGCCAGTCGCTGCAGGTCGACCTCGGCCGCGTGCAGCGGGTCCGCCGCGTGGTGCTCGACACCGGCGCCGACACCGGCGACTTCCCGCGCGGCTACGCGCTGCTCACCAGCACCGACGGGACGCGCTGGAGCGAGCGCGCCACGGGCGCCGGCAACGGGCAGCTGACCACGATCGACATCCCGGCGACCCGCGCGCGCTACGTGCGGGTCGTCCAGACCGCGACCGCGCCGCAGTGGTGGTCGGTCGCCGACCTGCGGGTCTACCGCTAGGAGGAGGCGCTTCATGACGAGGTACGTACGGACTCTGCTCCTGACCATGGTGGTGCTCGCCCTCGGCGCGGCGCCCGCGTCGGCCGCGCCCTACCAGGACGCGCGCCAGCCGGTCTCCAAACGCGTCAGCGACCTCCTGTCGCGCATGACCCTGGAGGAGAAGATCGGCCAGATGACGCAGACCGAGCGTCTGCGGGTGGATGAGGACCCGAGCGTGATCACGAGCGGGAACATCGGCTCGATCCTGTCGGGCGGCGGCTCGACGCCGGCGCAGAACACGCCCAAGGCGTGGGCGGACATGGTCGACCGCTTCCAGCAGGCCGCGCTCGAGACACGCCTCGGCATCCCGCTGATCTACGGCGTCGACTCGGTGCACGGGCACGGCAACCTGCTCGGCGCGACGGTCTTCCCGCACAACATCGGCCTCGGCGCGACGCGTGACCCGGACCTCGTGCGCAAGGCGGCCCACATCACGGCGGAGGAGACGCGCGCGACCGGTCCGCAGTGGACCTTCGCGCCCTGCATCTGCGCCGCGCGCGAGGACCGCTGGGGGCGCACGTATGAGAGCTTCAGCGAGGACGCGGGCCTCGTCACCCAGATGGAGACCGCGATCGACGGCTTCCAGGGCCGGCGCGGCCAGCTCGACGACCCCGACCGCGTGCTCGCCACCGCGAAGCACTACGCAGGCGACGGCGACACCGAGTACGGCACCCCGACCGGCGACTACAAGGTCGACCAGGGCATCGCCGTCACGAGCCGGCCGGACTTCTGGAAGCACTCGCTGCGCCAGTACGTCCCCGCCGTGCGCAAGCACGACGTCGGCAGCGTGATGCCGTCGTTCTCGAGCGTCGACTGGACCGAGGACGGCGTCGGCAACCCGCTCAAGATGCACGCCCACAAGGAGCTGATCACCGACGTGCTGAAGGGCCAGATGGGCTTCGACGGGTTCGTGATCAGCGACTGGGAGGCGATCCACCAGATCCCGCCGGACAACCCGGACGAGTGGGCCACGGAGGTCCGCGAGTCCGTCAACGCGGGCGTCGACATGTTCATGGAGCCCAACCAGGACACGGGCACGCCCACGCCTCCCCCGCACTGGCGCACCTTCCAGTCCACGCTGGCCGCCGAGGTCAATGCGGGGCGCGTCCCCATGAGCCGGATCGACGACGCGGTCAGCCGCATCCTCGCCAAGAAGTTCGAGCTCGGGCTGTTCGAGCGTCCGTTCACCCCGCGCCGCAACCTGCGCAAGGTCGGGTCGCGCAAGCACCGCGCGGTCGCGCGGCGCGCGGTCGCCAAGTCGCAGGTGCTGCTCAAGAACAAGCAGCGGCTGCTGCCGCTGAGCAAGCGCAGCGACGTCTACCTCGCCGGCTCGAACGCCGACAACATCGGCAACCAGGCCGGTGGCTGGACGATCACCTGGCAGGGCAACTCGACGCACCAGATCCCCGGCGACACGATCCGCGAGGGGATCGAGGATGCCGCCCGCGGTGACGTGACCTACAGCGAGGACGCGTCGGCGCCGATCGGCCGCCGCGACGTCGGCGTCGTGGTCGTCGGCGAGACGCCGTACGCCGAGGGCTTCGGCGACGTCGGCGGACCGCGCTGGGGCTACGACCCCGGCGAGAACGGGGTCCTGCGCCCGGCCCAGACGATGCAGATCTCGGACGCCGACAAGGCGGCCATCGACAAGGTCTGCGCGGCGGCGAAGGCGTGCGTCGTGGTCATCGTCTCGGGCCGGCCGCTGATCATCGACCCGGCACGGCTGTCGCAGGTCGACGGGCTGGTCGCCGCGTGGCTCCCGGGCAGCGAGGGGACCGGCGTGGCGGACACGCTGTTCGGCAAGCGCCCGTACACGGGCCGGCTGCCGATGACGTGGCCGCGCACGCTCGAGCAGGAGCCGATCAACGTCGGCGACGCGGACTACGACCCGCTGTATCCGTTCGGGTTCGGGCTGCGGACGCGCTAACCGCAGCCGGTCCGGCTACGGCCATGGAGGACGCCGACCCCGGCGTCCCCTTGGCCGTAGTAGAGGAACCAGCGGCGCTCGTAGGCGACCAGGCCCTCCACGAAGACGACGTTGTTGACCTGGCCGGCGATCTCCTCGGGCGTCTCCGGCACGAGGAACGGCGTGGTGAGCCGCGCCAGTTCCTCGGTCGGCTTCGCGGGATGAGGACCCTCCGAGCGCGGCCAGCGCCGTGGCGCCGCGCCGAGCTTGACGAGGTCTCTGCGTGGTGGTGCGAGTCATCTCACGCGCCCACCCGCATCCCCGCATGGGCGACCTCAGAGGTTGTCGAGCGCGCGCTCGAACGCGCCCTGCTTGCCCCCGGCCTGGTTGTCCTTGAAGCCGCCGGTCACGGCGCCGGCGTTGTAGGTGCGGTTGCGGATCTGCTTGCCGTAGGCCATCCGCGGCTTGTCGAGGTCGGCCATCTTGCCCGCGGCCGCCGAGAACAGGAACGTGTTCTCCGGCCGCGCCGCCTCGCGGGGATCCTTGCGGATGGCCGCCGCGGCGGTGCGCAGGCGCTCGGCGCCGGCGGCGTCGCCGGCCGACTCCTGCAGCCCGGCCTGCAGGTCCATCATCTCGCAGGCCCGCTTGTAGTTGTAGCTGTGGGTGACCTGGGTCGCGCCGCGGCCGATGTAGCGCCAGTCGCCGGTGGGGTTGACGGACTTCGTCTTGTCCATGCCCGGCTTGTACTCGCCCTCGAGGTACTTCGTGTCGAGCTTGACCGTGGTCGGGTCCTCGATGTAGCGCTTCTGGCCGAGCGTCGCCTCGGTGAAGCGGCGGAACTGGTCGGACTCCGCCCAGCCGTGGGCGAGGAAGGCGGCCTGGGACTCGAGCGTGTCGAAGCCGAAGAGCGCGAACGCCTCGTTCATGAAGCCGAGGTAGCGCTCCGCCTTCTTCATCACCTCGGGATCGGCGCCGGCGTCGGCGGCGAGGCCGGGATAGACCTTGAAGAGCTGCTCGAGCGTGACCTTGCGCGTCTCGTTGGAGATCTCGACGTCCATCCAGCTCACGTAGGCGCGCTTGCCGTCGTGCTCGATCGTCCACTGCTCGCCGTCGGTCGAGAGGACGCGCACCGGCGCGCCCTCGGGCAGCTCGGCGATCGCGGTCCCGCCGGGCGCGTCGTAGACGGTCGCGGACGGGACGTCGATACGCCCCTTCTTGCTCCCGCCCTTCGTGCTCGCGGCGGCGAGCTTGAGCTCGTCGCCGGCGTAGCGGGCGAGCATGCGCACGACGGCGGCGTTGCCCGCGGAGCGCTGCAGGGACAGGATGCGGGCCGGCAGGGTCGCGGCCGGCGCCGCCCGCTCGCTCTCCGCGGGCTGGGGGTGGTCCGCGCTCGCAGCCGGCTCCGCGGTGTGGCCCATCGGGCGAGCCTATCCCGCCCGTGGGGTGGCTGTCAGCGCTGATGGAACCGCGCGGCGCGCGGCAGCCGGCGGATCGCCTTGACCCGCGACCAGCTCGCCCGGACGACCTGCGCTGCGTGCCGGCGGGCGAGCAGGCCGACGACGACGAGCCCGGCCACCCCGAGCTCGAGGATCAACGGCGTCGCCGTGGGGGTGGCGCCGTCGGCGTTGGTCGCGAGGGCCGCGGCGGGCGCGAACAGGGTGGCGATGGCGCCGGCGAGGGCGATGCGGAACGCGAACATGAGCGTCTCCTGAGTTGGCGGTGGGCGAGCTCACCCGTACAGAGACTCGAGCGGTCGCGGTGATACGTCCTTGACCGGCTCCTCGCTCCCGGCGTAGGTTCCGCGGCGGTGGCGTCTCCGGTTCCGCCAAGTCCCAGTCGTGCCCTGCCCGTCACGGAGCGACGGCGACCGCGGCGACCGCGCCGCGGCGAGCCGCATGAGACGTCGCAGGAACGGCGGCTGCGCGCGACCGTCGACGAGATCCGAGCCGACGTCCAGGCGCTGCGCGCCGAGCTGATCGACATCCTCGCGATCGAGAAGCCGAAGAGCGCGGCCGGCCGGGCCGAGCTCGAGCGCGAGGTCCGCGACGCCGCCGACGCGCTGGCGACCCGGCCGCTCGACGCCTACCGCGAGCGTGTGGCGGAGGCGCTGCCCGGCGACGGCAGCGCCCTCCACGCCGCCGTCGGCGACACGGTTCGCAAGTTCCTCAACGCGCTCGACCGCGCCTACCGCGCCTGGCCGCATGAGCCCGCGACCGCGCTCGCGGCCGCGGCGGATGCGGTCGCTGCTCTGGACGACGCGATCCTCCAGGCCGGGTACCTGACGATCCCCCACCGGCTCGACGAGAAGCTCGCCGTCAGGCACGTCGGTGAGCACGTCGACTTCGCCGCGGAGTTCGGCGACCAGCTCGCCTCGCCCGAGCAGTGCACCACGCTCCTGCGCTGGCTCGGCGAGCACCCGCGGGCGATCAAGGGGCTCGTGGACGTGCGCAACGGCCGCATCTACCGGATGTCGCAGACCCGCGGCGGTCGGGCGGCGCGGGTGGGTGTGCTCGTCTGGGCGCCGGTGTTGTCGGCGCTGGCGCTGTGGGCGGTGACCGCGGCTCGGCGGCTGGTTCGACCTCGAGGCGTGGCCGTCGACGGAGGCCGGGCGGGTGATCCTGCTCTACCTGATGGTGCTCGCGGGCGCGCTCGTGCACATCGCGATCACGAAGAACCTGATCACCAACATCCGCTTCGACGCGCCGCTCCAGGTCCACGTCCCGTCGCACGGGCTGGGCTGGCTCGAGCTGCGGTGGGTCGCGGTCGGGATGCTGTTCCTCCCGGTGCTCGTGACCGCCGGCATCCTGTGGTGGGGCGGGCTCGACCTGAAGAGCACGCAGGACCTCGTGACCGCGCTGCTCGCGGGCTACAGCGCGGACTCGCTGTTCGCCGCCGCGCTCACGCGCTTCGGCACCACCGCCAAGGCCCAGCAGGAGACGATCGCGGCGCGCCTGGCCTAACGAGGCGGCCCGAACCACTCGTCGAGCGGCAGCTTCGCCTTGAGCGAGGAGAAGTCGCCGGTGTCGCGGATCTCCTCCGCGGCGCTCGCCATCGCGGCGACCGCCACCCACGCGAGCGCGCCGCCGACGCTCACGCGCGTCCCGCCGGCATCGGCGATCTCGCGCATCGACAGGCCCTTGTGGGCGAGGACGTTCACGGGCTTCGAGGTCGCCTCGACGACCGCCCGGATCTCATCGCCGCTGCGCAGCCCGGGCGCGTAGAGGACGTCGGCGCCGGCGCGCTCGTAGGCCTGCAGCCGCGCGATCGTGTCCTCGAGGTCGGGGTTCCCGCGGATGTGGTTCTCCGCTCTGGCGGTGAGCGTGAACGGGAAGCCGAGGGTGTCTGCCGCTTCGCGGGCGGCGGCCACGCGCTCGGTCGCGAGCTCGCGCTCGTAGAGATGCCCCGCGGGGTCGAAGTCCTCGATCGAGCCGCCGACCGCGCCGGCCTCGGCGGCGCGCGTGATGGCGCCGGCGGCGTCGGCCGGCTCCGGCCCGTAGCCGTTCTCGAGGTCGACCGACACCGGCAGGCTCGAGGCCTGGTCGAGCGCGCGCACGTGCTCGGCGAGCTCGTCGAGCGTGACGCCGCCGTCGAGGCGGCCGAGCGTGAACGCGAAGCCGGAGCTGGTGGTGGCCAGCGCCTTGAACCCGAGCGCCTCGAACACGCGGGCCGAGCCGGCGTCCCACGGGTTCGGGATCACGAACGCTTCGCCCTCGTGCAGCGCGCGGAAATCGGCCGCCTTGCGCGCCTGGGTGTCCATGCGCGAACGGTAGCCGCTAGGCGGGGATCAGCGCCGCCGCGACGAGCAGCAGCACCGACGGCACGAGCAGCAGCGCGACGACGAGCTGGACCTGCGGCGCGGCCCGTGCGGCCCGCTCGGCGTGGGCGCGGGCGGCAGCGCGAGCGCGCCTCGGCGGCCTGCGCCTCGAGCGCGGGCCCGAGCGGCGCGCCGTGGCGGGCGGCGCGGCGCAGCGTCGCCGTGAGCGGCGCGATGCCGGCGGCGGGGCAGCGGCGCTCGAGCGCGGCGAGCGCGTCGGCGGCGGGCACGCCGAGCGCGACGGCATGCGGCGGCCCGGTGCAGCTCCGCGGCGAGCGTGCCGGGGTGGCGGCGGCCGACCTCGGCGAGCGCGCGGCCGGCGGACAGGCCCGCGGCCACGGCGACGCGCAGCAGGTCGAGGACGTCCGCGAGCTCCGTCTCCACCGCGATCCTCCGGCTCCGCGCCCGGCGGCGGAGCCAGACGTCGGGCGCGAGGAACGCGCCGGCGGCCGCGAGCGCGCAGCCGGGCGGCCCGAGCCGGCCGGGCAGGTCGGCGGCGAGCGGCAGCGTGGCCAGCAGCGCGACGAGCGCAGCCCCGGCCTTGACCGCCATCACGTCACCGGGCACCGCGTCGACGCCCGCGACCTCCAGCCGCCCGGCGAGCCCGCGCGGCGCCCGCGCGTTCAGCCCCCGCCCGGCGCGCGCCAGCAGCGCGAGCGCGAGGCGGCTCGGAGCGGGCGCGCGGCGCGTGGCGCTCCAGGCCTGCGCGAGATCCGTGACACCGAGCGCCGCCACGCCGCCGGCGGCCGCGGCGAGGAGGGTCGCGGCGGTCATGGCCGCGCGCCGCGCACCGCGGCGGTGCCGGTCCGCGGGCCGACCATGCTCGACGCAGCGCCGCACACCGCGGCGGTGCCGGTCCGCGGGCCGATCATCCTCGGCGGACGCGCACGATCCGGTGGATGGCGACGAGGCCGGTGGCCTGGAGGAGCAGCGCGCAGAGCGGTGAGGGCGGCCGGGACGGGCGCGGCGACGAGCGCGGCGAGGAAGCCGGGTGCGGCGAGCTCGGCCAGAGCCGCCGCGGCGACCGGGAGGCCGACGACGAGCCAGGCGGTGAAGCGGGCCTGGGCGGTGGCGGTGCGAGCGTCGCGCTCGAGCCGGTCGGCGGCCTCGAGCGCCGCCGCGAGCTCGCGCAGCAGCGCGGGCAGGTCGCCGCCCGCGTCGCGCTGGAGCAGGATCGCGGCGATCAGGGTGTCCCAGGCCCGGCAGCCGGCACGCAGGCGGAGCCGCTCCAGCACGGCTTCGGTCGGCTCGCCGAGGTCGAGCCCGCGCGCCGCGATCCGCAGCTCGTGACCCGCCGCGCCGGGGAGGGCGGGTGCGGTCTCGGCGAGCGCGCCGCGGATCGAGTGGCCCGCCCCGATCGCGTCGGCGAGCGCGCGGGCCGCCCCGCTCGCCCCACGGCGAACCTCATCGCGGTAGCGCCCGCGCCGCGCGCGCACGACCGCGAGCACCGCCGCCGGGCCGGCGAGCGCGGCCGCGCCTCCCAGGAGCGGACCGCCGAGCAGCCAGCCGCCGGCCAGCAGCGAGCCCGCGGCAAGCAGCGCAAGCCGCCGGCGCTCCGCCCCGCTCGGCGCCCTCCCCTCACGCCGCGCCCGCGCGAGCGGCGCCAGCGCGAGCGCGAAGCGGTCGGCGAGCCGCCCGCCCTCCGTCGTCGCGAGGCACTCCCACGCGCCGAGGACGCCCGCCCCGGCCGCAGCGGCGGCGAGGAGTGCAGCCGTGCTCATGCCGTGACCGTCCACTCGCGCGACGCGCTGGGGCCGAAGTGCGCGGCGGCGCTCATCCGCGCGCCAACCGGGCCGCGAGGTCGTCGCCCAACGGGGCGCGCCAGGTCGGGCGGCCCGCGCGGAGGGTGTAGAGCTCGCGCGCCGCGGCTCCGCCCGCCACGCGCACCACCTCGGCCACCGCGGTCACGCGGCGGCTGCCGTCAGCGGCGCGGGCCTGGCAGACGACGAGGTCGATGGCGTCGGCGACCTGCTCGCGGATCGCCGCGTGCGGGAGGCCGACGTCGGCCATCAGCGCCAGCGTCTCGAGCCGCCGCAGGGCCTCCGCCGCGGTGCCGGCGTGCACCGTGCAGAGCGAGCCGTCGTGACCGGTGGAGAGCGCGGTCAGCATGTCGAGCGCCTCCGGCCCGCGGACCTCGCCGACGACGATGCGGTCGGGGCGCATGCGCAGCGCGTTGCGGACGAGGCGGCGGATCGTCACCTCGCCGCGGCCCTCGAGGTTCGGCGGCCGGGACTCGAGCCGCAGGACGTGGGGCTGGCGCAGGCGCAGCTCGGCCGCGTCCTCGATCGTCACCACGCGCTCGCCCGGGTCGATGAAGCTCGACAAGGCGTTGAGCAGCGTCGTCTTGCCGGAGCCGGTGCCGCCGCAGACGAGCAGGTTGCAGCGGCGCCGGACCGCCCGGCCGAGCAGCTCGGCCAGGGGTGCGGTCAGGGTGCCGTTCTCGACCAGCTCCTCGGGGCTGAAGCCGCGGCGGCGGAAGCGGCGGATCGTGAGAACGGGTCCGTCGAGCGCGAGCGGGGGCACGACGACGTTGACGCGCGAGCCGTCGGGCAGCCTCGCGTCGCAGAGCGGCTCGGCCTCGTCGACGCGCCGGCCGAGCGGCGCGAGGATGCGCTCGATCGCGTGCCGCAGCTCTGCCTCGGTCGTGAAGCGGGCCGCCGTCGCCTCGAGCCGGCCGGCGCGCTCGACCCACGCCGGCGCGGTCCCGCAGACGAGGATCTCGTCGACCTCGGGGTCGGCCAGCAGCGGCTCCAGCGGACCGAGCCCGAACGACCGCTCGGCGATCCGTTCCGCGAGCGCCTCGCGCGCAGGCTCGTCGAGCATCCCGGCTTCGCGGTCGACGAGCGCCCGGATGCGCGTGCGGGCGTCCTCGTCCGCGCCGGGGTCGGGCGGCTGCGCGAGCATGCGCTCGCGCAGCGACCCCGCGAGCCCGTCGAGCGCGGCCTCGTGCGCGGCGGCGTCCATCAGCGTCGCCCGCTCGCGCGGAGCTTGCGTCGGCCGATCACGGCCGCCGCGACGGCCGCCGGGTCGCATTGGCCGGTCACGGGCGCGCCACGCCGCGGGCGAACGGGTAGCCGCGCTGGGCCGGGATCGCGATGCGCAGCTGGACGCCGGCCGGCGCGCGGCCGCTCGCCGCGAAGCGGCCGAGGGCGTCGGTGCGGAGGAGCGCTTGGGTCGACCAGGCCGGCCCGCGCCGCGACTGCAGCCGCACCCGCACGCCGAGCGGCGGCACGCGGCCGCCGAGCAGCCGCCCGGTGACGCGGGTCACCGAGCCCGACCGCCGGACGCTCACGCGGGCGCTCGCCCGCACGCGCAGTCGCAGCGTCACCGAGGCGCCGCCGGAGACGAGGCGGAGGTGCCGCGACGGGCCGATCCTGGTGAAGGTCGTCAGGCGCCCGTCCGCGCGCGTCCGCACACCGGCGAGCGCGCGCCAGCGCTGCCCGTCGACGCGCTCGAGCAGTCGCACCGTCGCGCGGAGCCGCGCGCGGCCGCCGGCATCGGTCAAGCGGCCGCGGATGCGGACCCGCGCCGGCCAGCGGACGGTCGTGCTGCGCACGCGCCGGCTCCCCCGCTCGAGCCAGGCGGTCAGTCGGTCGGGCGCAGCGCTGCCCGCCGAGTCGCCGCCGGCAGGGCCCGTGCCAGGTCCGGTGACGACCGCACTCGCCGCCGACGCCACCTGCATGCTCCCGCCGCCGTCGGACGCGGTGACGACGGCGCGGACGCGGCGGCCGACGTCGGCGGAGCGCAGCGCGTAGGTGCGCTCGACGGCCCCGCCGATCTCCGTGCAGTCCTCGCCGTGCGCGTCGCAGCGCTGCCAGCGGTGCTCGTAGGCGACGTCCTCCCCGCTGAACCCGGTCGGCACCGCGGTGAGCGCCTCGGAGATCGAGGCCTCTCCCACCAGCGCGACCGTGCCGCGGCTCGGCGGCCGGTTGTCGACGAGGATCGAGGCCTCGTCGGTCCTGACGTTGCGCCCGAGATCCTCCACGCGCGCCTGGACCGTGTGCTTTCCGTCGGCGAGCGTGCGCGTGTCGAGCCGGACGCGGTCCGGGGCGTCGAGCGGGCACGGCACCCGTCGCAGGACATGGCGTACGGGCCCGAGCGAGGGAGGCACCGTCGGGCAGAGCACGGTGCGCGTCAGCGGCCGCCCGTCCACGCGCACGATCCGCTCGTACACGCCGCCGCCCTCGTCCGTGGCGGTGAGCGGCAGCTCGATCGTGCCGCGGATGTGACCGCCGGGCGCGGTGATCGTGGTCCGCGGCGCGCGGTCGTCCCGCAGCACGACGGCGAGCGCCTGGAACTTCGCGCCGAGCGGCCAGCCCTTGGTGCAGGGACCGGCGCGGTCGCAGCGCACGCCGATGCGCAACGCGTCGGCGCCGTGCGTCTCGGCGACCACGCCGTTGCCGCCGAAGTCGATCGGGTCCGGGCCGAGGTTGACCCGCGCCGGGCCGACGGACTCCCAGGCGCCGGCGTGGCCGGCCTGGACGACGAACACCGGCAGCGCCCACGCCGCGGCGCCCGAGAGGCGGGCGCGGTAGGTCAGGTAGAGCCGGGTGATCGTCGTGTGCGCCGGCGCGTTGAGCCGGAAGAGGCTGGAGCCCGTGCTCGCGGTGGTGTAGATGCCGCGGCCGGCCCGCCCCTTCGCGCACTCCTCTCTTCCCGAGACGCCCTGCTCGTAGAACCAGCCGTCGGCCGGGCGGGCGAGGTGCCCCGGCCCGAGGGCGCCGTTGAGCTCGGCGCAGCCGACGAGGACGTAGGGGCCCGCGTGGGCAGGGCCGGCCGCGGCGGCGAACGTCGCGGCGATGAGGAGGAGGGTGAGCAGTGGCGTCTTCATGGCCTCCTCAAGGCGGTGGGCGGGCAGGATTCGCCCCCTCCCCGGCTAGCTCGTCCGCGCGAGCAGGCGAACCTCGCGCGCGCCGGCCTCGAGCGAGGCGAGCGCGAGCGCCTGCCGGGCGGTGACGCGCAGGGTCGCGGCGACCCGCGCCGCGTCAGCGCCGTCCGCGGCCGCGAGCGGGCGGGAGGAGAGGACGTCCGCGCCGGTGATCGCGAGCTGCGCGCCGCCGCGCTCGGGCACGACGACGACGTCCACACGCGCACCCGCGACGACCAGCTCGGCCGAGCCGGTCCCGGCGACCTCGACCGCGCGCTCGCCGCGACGGATCGCCGGCGGGCGCGGGGCCGACTCGTCGACGAGCTGGCCCTCGCCGAGGTAGGCGCCGCGGGAGATCGCCGCGGCCGGGCGGCGGCCGACGACCTCCTCGGGCACGGACGCCGCGCCGACCGGCGCGTAGCGGGCGGGGACGCGGCGCAGCGCGAGGTCGGCCGGGCGCACGCGCCGCCCCGGCGCGAGGTCGCGACCGGCGACGACGACATCCACCAGCGGGGCGAGCTGCGCGCGCACCGCCGCCTCGCGGCGGCCGACGTCCGAGGCGGCCAGCCCGCCGAGCGCGAGCGCGAGCCCGATCAGCAGCGCGCCGCGCCGCCGCCGGCTCATCGGGTGGGCGGAGCCGATCCGTCGGCGCAGGGCAGCTCGAGCACCAGGCACGCGCCGGCTGTGCTGGGCGCCGCCGCGAGCCGGCCGCCGTGGCGCTCGGCGATGCCGGCCGCGATCGCGAGCCCACGGCCGCGGGGAGCGGCGGGCGCGACGAGCGGCCGCCACGCCGGACCGCGAACCTCGGACCGCCGCGAGCGCCCGATGATGCGCCGGGCGCCACTGCGGTCCGCCCGACCGACCAGCTCCCAGACCGGGCCGGGGAGCCCCGGGCCGGCGTCCTGGACCTCGACGCGCACGCGCCCAGCGAGCACGCGCCCGCGCACGCGGACGGGCGAGGCGCCGTGCTCGACCGCGTTCGCGACGAGGTTGCCGCACGCCTGCGCGAGCCGGACCGGGTCGGCGCGGACGAGCGCGCGGCCGCGCAGCGGCTCGACCCTCAACTCGGCCCCGAAGGCGCGGGCGAGCGGCTGCCAGGCCTCGGCGGCGTCGTCGAGCAGCGCACCGACGTCGACCAGCTGCGATCGCTCGCCCGCGCGGCGGCCGTGGCAGGCCGCGGCGAGATCGTCGAGCGCCAGCGCGGCGCGCCGGAGCTCGAGGTCGACCGCGGCGGCGCGCTCCTCGTCGTCGAGCGCATGCAGCCCGAGCCGCGCCGCGCACAGCGGGCCGCGCAGCTCGTGCCCGGCGTCGGCCACGAGCCCTGCGTGCCGGACGAGCCGCGCCTGCAACAGCGCGGCGAGCGCACCGCACGCACCGGCCGCCGTCCAGCCGAGGTAGGCGAGCCCGCTCACGCCGCCGCCTCCACGGGCCCGTCGATCAGGCGATAGCCGACGCCCCACACGTTGACGACGAAGCGGTCCCCGTTCGTGCCGAGCTTCTGGCGCAGCCGGCAGGCGTGCGAGTCGAGCGTGCGGGTCGCGCCCATCGAGCGGAAGCCCCAGACGTCGCGCAGCAGCTCCTCCTTCGTGAACACGCGCGTCGGGGAGGCCGCCAGCGCCTTCAGCAGCGCGAACTCCTTCTGCGCCAGGGCGATCCGCCGGCCGCGCAGGCGCACCTCGCGCGACGGCGGGTCGATCTCGAGGTCGCCGACCCGCAGGCGCCCGAGCGCCTGGCGCGGGCGCGTGCGGCGCAGGATCGCCGTCATCCGGCCGCGCAGCTCCGCGTAGCTGAAAATGGCTTGCAGACGAAGTCATCCGCCCCGCGGTCGAACCCGCGGACGCGGTCGAGCTCCGACACGCGGCCGGTGAGGATCACGAGCGGCAGGCCGGGATCGAGTCGCGAGGCCACGCCGTCGGCCTCGCGCACCTGCCGGATCAGGTCGAGCCCCGAGCCGTCGGGCAGCCCGAGGTCGACGAGCGCCAGGTCGGGCTGCTTGTACTCGAGCAGCCGCACGGCGTCGCGCACCGAGTCGGCCAGCAGGACGTTGAAGCCGTCCGCGGTGAGGTTGTCGGCGAGGAACGTCCGCAGCCCGAGGTCGTCCTCGACGAGCAGGAGGGTGGTGGAGTCGGTCACGCCGGGGCCTATGTCAGCGGGGGAAAACCTCGCCCCACCCCACATGGGGTGGTGACCCGACTCCACTTCCTCGAGGTGCTGCCGATAAGACGAAAAGGTGGGGCGGGCCAAGCATCCTTGCCATCTCCATGCCCGCCCCGCCGTCTGTATCGGCCGGACCCTGCCTACCGGCGTAGGGGGTCTGGACGCATGGTCCAGAATGGTCAGGACTTGCACCTGACGTAACGTGAGGTTGTACGGTCGTCGCATGTGGAAGATCGGCGAGCTCGCGCGGCGTACGGGCCTGACCGTCCGGACGCTCCACCACTACGACGCGATCGGGCTGCTGTCGCCCGAGGAGCGCTCGGGCGGTGGCCATCGCGTCTACGGCGAGGCCGACGTCCAGCGCCTGTACCGGATCGTGTCGCTGCGGTCGCTCGGGTTCCCGCTCGAGGCGATCGGCGCGGCGCTCGACGGCAACGACGTCGACGCGCGGGCCGCGGTCGAGGACCACCTCGCCCGGCTCGAGGACCAGATCGAGCAGCAGCGGCGGCTGCGCGTCAGCCTGCGGCAGCTGCTCGAACGCCTGGGCTCCGACGACTTCCTGACCACGATCGAGGAGATGACGATGTACGAGCGCTACTACACACCCGAACAGCGGCAAGAGCTCGAGCAGCGCCGCCAGGCGATCGGCGACGAGGCGATCCGCGAGGTCGAGCGCGAGTGGGCCGAGATCTTCGCCACGCTGCGCGCCGAGATGGAGGCCGGCACCGACCCGGCCGACCCGAAGCTGCGCCCGCTCGCCGAGCGCGGGCAGGAGCTCGTCGCGATGTTCACCGGCGGCGACCCCGGGATCACCAAGGCGCTGAAGCAGATGTGGGAGCACGAGGACCCCGAGAAGGTCTCGCACGGCATGGTCGACGCCGAGGTGATGGCCTACTACGGCCGGATCCAGGCGGCGCGGTAGCGTCCCGTCATCGACAACGCCCGGGCGAAGGCGGTCTTCGATTGGACACCCGTCCACGCGACGTGGCGAACGGGGCTCCCAGACCCGTAAGGTTCCGGCATGGCGCGCATGGCGCGGAGGACGAAGGCGAACGAGTGTCGACAGTGCTCGACGTTCTGCGACCGCGTGATCAAGCCCTCCACCTGCATCGCCGCCGACTGCCCCGCGCTCTACCAGTACGACGACCCGCTGAGCGGGCGCCGCTACATGGGCTGCCTGCACAAGGTCTTCGCGACGGAGATCGACGTCGAGCTGTTCGCCGAGGCCGAGCGGACGCGCGCGGGCTTCGGCGTGGTCAAGCTCGCCGGCCAGCCGCGCGAGCGCTGCTCGTTCCAGATCGAGCGCGCGTTCAACGACGAGGACGAGTGCGTGAACCGGCGCTTCTTCGACTGGCCCGAGGCTGCCCCGGGCGCCGTGCGGGCATTCGACCTGCGCGACCGGCTCTGACTAACCTCCCGCTCGCAAGCTCGCGCCCGTGAAAGATCGCCTTCATGGGGCGCGCCGATGAAGGAGTCAGGCCTAAGATGCAGACGCCTCGGGCACGGCCCTGGCGGAAGCACTTCTCTCTCATGGATTCCACCCGCCGCGGCAACTACGACTCTGGCCAGGACTACGTCCTGGAGTACGGCGAGCTGCGCTTCACCTTCAACGAGCGCGACTTCTCCGAGCGCGTCGAGCAGGCGGCCCTGAAGCTCGGCTTCGTCGCCGCCCGCCTGGAGGGCGTCGAGCTCGAGGATCTCGTCAACCTGACCGTCAACGGCGAGGTCGCCGATCCGGCCTCAGCCCTCGGCGAGCACGTCAACGACTGCTGGCCCGAGCTCGTCGGCCCGGCCGAGCGCTCGCTCGTGCACTGGCTGCGCCGGCTCGTGTTCCGCTCCGCCTGGCTCGACCAGCGCGTGAAGGAGGGCGAGCTCGACGTCGCCTTCGACGAGTCGACCCACACCTTCGGCTACATCCAGCCCGAGCGCGACGACGAGCCGATCGAGCTCTCACCCGAGCCCAACTGGGGCCGGGTCGCCTACACGCCGCGCTAGCGGGGTACCCGCGACCCATGCGGGTCGTCCTGGCGCTGAGCCTTCTCCTCTTCGCGGCCGCTCCGGCGGCCGCCGCCGAGCCCACCGCGCCGCCCGGCGCGTTCGTCTCGCTGGCCGACGTCGACCCCACGATCGTGGTCGAGATGCGCTACCTGACGTCCCACAACTTCATCGGCCGTCGCGTCCCGGGCTACCGCGAGAACGTCTGCCTGCTCACCCGCTCCGCCGCCGAGGCGCTCAAGCGCGTACAGGCGGCCGTGCGCGCGCAGGGCTACACGCTCAAGGTCTACGACTGCTACCGGCCGCAGCGCTCGGTCGACGCCTTCGTGAAGTGGGCCAAGGACCTCTCCGACCGCCGGATGAAGGCCGAGTTCTACCCGCGCGTGCGCAAGCAGGTCCTCTTCAAGGAGGGCTACATCGCGAGCCGGTCCGGCCACAGCCGCGGCAGCACGGTGGACCTCACGCTCGTCAAGCTGCCGGCGCGCCGCCAGGAGCGCTTCCGCCGCGGCGACCGCCTGCGCGACTGCGCGAAGCCGGCCCGCCGGCGCTTCCGCGACAACTCGATCGACATGGGCACGGGCTATGACTGCTTCGACCCGCTCTCCCACCCCTACAACGGGCGCATCCGCGGCAAGGTGCGAGCGAACCGGCTCAAGCTGCGCAAGCCGATGATCCGAGCCGGCTTCAAGGGGCTCGAGACCGAGTGGTGGCACTTCACCCTGCGCGACGAGCCGTACCCGGAGACGTTCTTCGACTTCCCCATGGAGCGAGCCTCGCTGCGCTGAGCCTGGCGCGCTTGCATTCATCTGACCATTCCGGAGAGGATGGGCCGTGCGCCGAACCCGGCTCATCCTCCTCGGCGCACTGCTCGCCGTCCTTGCCGCCACGACGGCGCTCGCCTCGATCGGCCCGGCCGGGACGCCCATCCCGGTCAACACGGACACCCCCAACTTCGACAACTACCCCGACGCCGCGGCGCAGCCGGGCGGGAGCTACACCGTCGTCTGGGGCGTGGGACCGCCGGGTGACTCCGTCCGCTCGCGGCGCTTCGACGCCGACGACCAGCCGCTCGGCGGCGAGAAGCTCGTCAGCACGTCGACCGAGCAGGAGGAGATCCCCGCGGTCGCGGCGGCGCCCGATGGCTCGCTCGTGGTGGCGTGGGAGTCGACCGTCGGCGACGACGCCGCCGCCCAGCGCCTCGCCGCCAACGGCGACAAGGTCGGAGGCCAGATCTCGGTCCCGGAGAGCCAGAGCGGGATCAACGGGCAGCCCGACGTGGCGGTCGCGGCGGACGGCACGTTCGTCGTCGCGTGGGCGACCGAGAACCTCGGGCTGAAGGCGCGCCGGTTCGAGGCGGACGGGGACCCGTTCGCCGGAGGCGAGGTCCTGGTCGCGTCCGCAGCCGACGCGGACGCGAGCGCCGAGCCCTCCGTGACGATCGACTCGGCCGGCCGGGTGTTCGTCGCGTGGTCGGACTACACCGACAGCAGCGTCGCTCGCATCCGCGGCTTCACCTCGGCGCTCGCGCCCGCCTGGGCCGGCAAGCCGGTCATCGAGGGCGGTGTCGAGACGCAGGAGCCGGACGTCGTGGCGACGCCGGAGGGGTTCGTCGTGGTCTTCAACCAGGCCGACACGGCGAACCAGGCCTACGGCCGCCGCTTCACCGCCGCCGGCGCGCCGATCGCGGCGGCCGTCGCGCTCGCCGAAGGCGACGGCCGCCAGCCGAACGTCGCGCGCGGAGCCGACGGCGGCCTGATCGCCGGGTGGTGGAACGGCAGCGACGGGTACGCCCGCGCCTTCCGCTCCGACCTGACCGGGGTGGGCGGTCCGATCGTCGTCGCCCCCGGCGGGCCGAGCCCGCGGTTCGCCGCCTTCTCGGGCGAGGTGATCGCCGCGTACCACGTCGTCGTCCCGGGCAACGCGCTCGATGTCTTCGCCCGGCGCGTGCCCTACGACGTCAGCGGGGCCGCGACGCCGACGCCGACCGCCACGGCCACCCCGGCGCCCACGACACAGCCGCCGGCCGCGACGCCGGTGCCGATCGCGACGCCGGCGCCCAAACCCGCCGCGCGCAAGAAGCCCACGCTCAACGCGGTCGCGGTCCTGCCCTCCACCCGCCGCTGCGTCTCGCGCCGCAAGTTCCGCATCCGACTGCGCCACCCGCGCGGCGCGCGGGTGAAGTCGGCCGTCGTCAGGGTCAACGGCAAGCGCGTCGCGACGCGCCGCGGCCGGCGCGTCACCGCGCCGGTCAACCTCCGCGGCCTGCCGAAGGGGCGCTTCGCGGTCCGCATCACGGTCAAGCTCGCGGACGGCAGGACCGTCAACGGCACCCGCCGTTATCGGACCTGTACTGCGCGCAAGCGCCGCTAAGCCACGGTTTCGGCCCGCGCCTTCGCGATCGCCTCGGCGCCGGCCTCGCCGACCAGCAGCTCCGGGCGCATCGTCCCGCTCGCGAGCAGGTCGAGCGCGGGGAAGCGGCCCATCGCGGTCAGCGTCGCGTCGAGCGCGATCACGGTCGTCTCGCCGCCGAGCGGGGCCGGGGCGGTGGCGATCACGGTCAGCGACCCGCCGTCGGCGATGTTGCGCGCCGCGGCCAGCGCGCGCCGCGCGACGGCCGGCGGCACGTACTCGAGGGAGTCGACGATGACGACGGCGTCGGAGCCGCGCGCCGCGACCCGGCGCGCCTGCTCGACCGCCTGCTCGACGGCCTGGCCCTGGGCGTCGGACGACGCGGCGAAGCTGACGGCGGTGGCCGGCGCGGTCGCGCCGCCCTGCCACTCGGCGATCTCCTCCGGACGCACGCCCGCGAGCACGACGCTCAGCTCGACGTCGCCCTGCTCGGCGAGCGCGCCCGCGATCCGCCGCAGCGCCTCCGTCTTGCCGGCACGCGCCGGGCCGACGATGGTGACGCGTGAGCCCTTGCCGAACGGCGTCAGCCACTCGATCGCCTTGACGGTCGGGTCCTCGGTGCCGAGCGCGAGCCGCTCGGCGGGGTAGATCACGGGCAGGTCCTCGAAGCGGGTGCCCTCGGAGACCTCGTCGGCGGGCTTGCCGTTGATGGTGTCCACGCGCACGAGCGAGGGGAAGCGCTCCGAGCGCCGCGGCGGGCGCATCGGGCCGGCGACCTTGTCGCCGGAGACGAGCTCGCAGCGCTTGACCTGGGCGGCGGAGACGTAGACGTCCTCGTCGGAGGTCTCCCCTTCGGCGAGGCGCACGAACGCGGAGCCGTTGCCGAGCAGCTCGATGGTGCCCTCGACCTGCTTGTCCTCGGCCTCGGGCCGGTCGGCCTTCTCGCCGCCGCGGCCACCACGGCCGCCGCGGGAGCGGGGCTCGGGCTTGTCGTCGCCGTCGTCCTCGCGCCCGCCACGGCCACCGCGCGAGCGGGGCTTGGCGTCGTCGTCCTCGTCGCGCGCACGGCCGCGGCCGCCGCGGGTGCGGGGCTCGGGCGTCTCGGACGCGTCGTCGTCCTCGTCGCGGCCGCGGGCGCGGCCACGGCCGCCGCGGCGTCCGCGGCGGGAGGGCGCGGGAGCTTCGTCGTCGTCGCTGTCATCGGGGTCCTTGACGCGCCCGGGAGCGACGTAGTCCTCGCCGGCCTGCTTGGCGACGATCGCGTCGATCAGGTCGGCCTTGCGGAGGCGGCGGTAGCCGTCGACGCCGAGCTCGTTGGCGAGCAGGTGGAGATCGGCAAGGGGAGACTCCGCGAGGGCGGAGGGGTCGAGCACGGAAGACATGAGGTCTCCTTTTCTTCGGTATGGGTCGGTCGGCGCCCGGCCGCGTTGTGACAGCGGCCGGCAACCTGGCCCGGAGAAGGCTAGCGCCCCGGGAAGCGGTCGGGCGTGAGGCCCTCGTCGGGCGCGAGCTCTCGCTCCCCGCGCAGCACCGACCGGACGGCGAGGAAGTCGGCCGCCGCGGCGACGTCGTGGACGCGCAGGAGGCTCGCCCCCGCGTCGATCCCGGCCGCGAGCGCCGCGAGCGTGCCGGCGCCCCGGTCGGACGCCGCGCGGCCCGTGATCGCGCCGAGGAAGTCCTTGCGCGAGACCGCCAGCAGGACGGGGCGCCCGAGCGAGCGCACGGCGTCGAGCCGCCGCAGCACGGCGACGGTCTGCGCCGGCGTCTTGGCGAAGTCGGGCCCCGGGTCGAGCACGATCTGCAACTCCCCCACCCCGTGGGAGCGCGCGACCGTCACGCGCTCGGCGAGGAAGCCGACGACGTCTTCGACCACGTCGGCGTAGGCACCGGGATCGAGCAGCGTCCCCTTCGGCTCCACCCGCGTGTGCATGATCACGAGCGCCGCGCCGCTGCGCGCGCAGATCTCCGCGAGCGCCGGATCGCGCAGGCCCGAGACGTCGTTGACCATGCCCGCGCCGGCCGCGACCGCCGCCTCGGCGACCTCCGGCTTGTACGTGTCGACCGAGACCAGCACGTCGTGCTCGGCCACGATCCGCTCGATCAGCGGCACCACGCGCTCGAGCTCCTCGGCGGCCGGGACCGGCGGGCGCCCGCCCCCCGCGGACTCGCCGCCGACGTCGAGGATCGCCGCGCCCGCCGCGACCTGCGTGGCGGCGTGGGCCACGCGCGCCTCGAGGTCGGGCAGCTCGCCGGCGTCGGAGAACGAGTCGGGCGTCGCGTTGACGACGCCCATCAGCAACGGCGGGCCACCGAGCTCGAGCTCCCGGCGGCCCGCGCGCAGCCTCACGAGATGCGCAGCCTCACGATCTTCACCCGGCGGTTGCCGGCCTTGTCATAGCCGGTCACGCGCAGCCTGAAGCGGCCGCGGCGGTAGGCGTGGCTGCCGCGGAAGCGCCTGCCGCGCTGGCTCACGGCGCGCTTGGAGTCGCCGTAGCGGACGCGGATCTTCTTCACACCCGAGCCCTTGCCGTCTTTCGCGCGGACGACGATCCGGAGCGCACGGCCGGCGCTGCGCCGGCCCCGCACCCGCACGGTGAGCTTCGGCCCCTGGTTGTCGAAGCGCACGACCCGCGTGCGGCTCGGCGTCTCCTGGCCGCGTGCGTCGATCGCGATCACCTGATACGGCAGCGGGCGGCCGGCGCGCAGGCGCCGGCGGGGCCTCGAGCGACTTGCCCGTCGTCTCCCCGACGACCTGGCCGCCGACCACGACCCGGTAGCGCTGCGGGCCCCACAGGTCGATGCCCGGGCGCCACTCGAGCTTCGGCCGCAGCTTGTTCTGCCACGCGCTGCGGGCGATCGCGCCGGGCCGCCCCGGCGGGCGGTCGTGGACGGCGACCGCGACGGTGCGCGCGGCGCCGGGGGCGCCCTGGATCATCGCCACGGCGAAGCCCGCGACGCGGTCGGCGGCCGTGGCGAACTGGCCCGCGGCGACCGGCCCCAGCTCGGGCCGCGAGAGCGTGACCTCGTTGTCGAAGGGCTTCGTCGGCTCCGGCTTGAGCCGGCCCTTGAGCGAGCCGTCGACGAGCCAGGCGGCGATCACCTCGCGGTGCTCCGAGGAGGCGGGCTGCGGCTCGGAGTTGGGCGCCGCCGCGAAGTGCAGCGGCTGCGAGGGCTCGAAGACGTCGTTGTAGTTGAAGGCGCCGAGCACGCCGCCGGCGCCCTGGAGCGTCGCCAGGCCCTGGCCGCGACCGTTGATGGCGATCCGCGGCCGGACGGTCGACGGCCCGCCGTCGAGCGGCACGGCGGGGTCGAAGGTGGAGCCGAGCAGCCGCCGCGCGACCGAGCGCGAGCCGCCGCCGAAGTCCTGGCGGAAGACGGCCCACGCGAACGAGCCGTCGTCCTCGATGTCGATGTCGGCCGAGTCCGCGGGCCCGCCGGCCTGGCCGCCGAGGTCCGGGAGCGAGAGCTCCTGGGGGAAGGCCGAAGGGCCGATCCCGGTCACGCGGCGCATGTAGACGCGCCGGCGGCCGTCGGCGTGGTTCTCGCCCCAGGTCACGACGGCGTTGCCCTCCGCCGAGACGCCGACGCGCGAGCGCTGGATGCCGCGACCCGCGGCCTGGCCGGGATCGATGTCCATCGGTGCGCCCACCAGCGCCCACGTCGTATCCATCAGGCGCGCGACGCGGACGTCCGAGCCACCGCCGCCGGGGCCCGCCCACGAGGCGTACGCGGTGCCGTTGATGCCCATGTCGATCGCGACGTCCGAGACCGCGCCGGTGGGATCGTTGTAGAGCTCGGTCGGGCCGAGCAGCGGCCCCGGCTGCTTGTCGCTGCCGGTCACCAGCGAGCCGTACACGCGGCTCCCCGCGGCCCACACGATCGCGAGCCGGTCCTTGTCCGCCACCGCGATCGCCACATCGGTCGCGCCCGCCCCGAGGCCGTTGTCGACGCGCTCGGCCGGGCGGAACTGGCCGCCGTTGAAGCGCGAGAGGAAGACGTGCGGGGCGCCGTCGACGCGCTTGAGGTAGACGACGCCGCCGGTGCCGTCACGGGCGAGGTCGACGCCGCCGAGCGCCTGGATGTCAGGCGAAGGGCCGTCCACGGGCTGGGCGGGGAACCAGCCGGCCGAGGCCGCGGCGGGCACGGCGGCGAGGGCGAGCAGGGCGAGCAGGACGGACAGGCTGAGGCGGCGAGACATGAACGCGGCGGGCTCCAGTGGACGGTGGCGACTCCGGTCGGTGCAACCGGCGGAAGAGCGGAAAGTTACGGCGCGGGCCCGACGGCAGTCGCGGAGCCGACCACGAGCCCCTCCGCCAGGGCGTCAGCGCGGAAGCGCTCCGCCTCGGCCGCGCAGCGGGCGTCGTCCCAGCCCAGCTCGGCTCCGAGCGCCCGCGCGACGCGCTCCGGCGCCTGCTCGCCGGGGGCGCACAGGCGCCGCGCCGCGGTCAGGCCGAGCCGTGTCCGGCGCAGCAGCACGTCGCTGACGCTGCGCGCCTGCTCGCGGCGGGCGGAGAAGGCGGCCTCGGCGAGCAGGTCCGGCATGCCGGGCAGGATCGGCTGGGCGAGCTCGCCGCGCTCGGCGGCCGTCGTGAGCACGTCGTGCGCCGCGAAGCCGTAGCGGCCGGCGAGCTGCTCGTAGGCCTCCTCCCCCACGCCCTCGACCCGCGTGAGCTCGTTGGCGTCGACCGGCATGCCGAGCGGGATCTCGCCGGTGCGGCAGGGCGCGTCGCGGCCGTCGCGCTCGACCAGGCGGTCGACGGTCATCTTCGCCATCCGCCGCCACGTCGTGAGCTTGCCGCCGGTGATCGTGACCATGCCGCTCGAGGTCTCGTACAGCTCGGCCTTGCGCGAGATGTCGACGGACTTCTTGGGGTCGCCGGTGGAGATCAGCGGCCGCACGCCCGCGTAGGCGCCCGCGATGTCCTCGGCGACGATGTCGGTCGCGAAGAACGCGTTGACGGCCTCGAGCAGGTAGGCGACGTCCTCGTCGGCCGGGCGCACGTGGTCGATGTCGCCCTCGTAGTCGTTGTCGGTCGTGCCGATCAGCGTCTGCCCGAGCCACGGCAGCACGAAGATCATGCGCCGCCCGGGGCCGGGGAGATCACGCCGACGTTCACCGGGCAGGCGCTCGCGCGGGAGGATCACGTGCGTGCCGCGGCTGGGCCGGATGACGGGCACCTCGGCCTCGTCGTGCAGCTCGTCGGGGCGGATGCGGTCCGCCCACACCCCGGTGGCGTTGACGACGGCGCCGGCCCGGATCGGGAACGTCTCGCCCGTGTCGGCGTCGCGGACCTCGGCGCCCAGGGCGCGGCCGCCCTCCTCGAGCAGCCCGGTCACCTCGAGGCCGTTGGCGAACACCGCGCCGAAGCGCTCGGCTTCGCCGAGCACGGTCAGCACCAGCCGCACGTCGTCGGTCTGGCAGTCGTAGAAGAGGTAGCCGCCGCTCGGCTCGCGGTCGGCCAGCGCCGGCAGCAGCTCGATCACCTCGTCGCCCCCGATCACGCGGTGGCGCGCCGGGCTCCAATCCTCCTGGCCGTCCTGGGTGCGGTCGCGGATGCGCCGGCGCCCGAGCGGCGAGCGGCGCAGGCGCTCGACCGCCATCACGTCGTACATGTTGAGCCCGAGCCCGAGCAGGCGGTCGAGCCGAGCGCCCTCGAAGGCGGGCACGATCATCGGCAGCGGCCGCACCAGGTGCGGGGCGAGGGCGGCGTTGATCTGGCGCTCGAGCAGCGCCTCGCGCACGAGCCCGAGGTCGAAGTTCTGGAGGTAGCGCAGGCCGCCGTGGACGAGCTTGCTCGAGCGCGAGGAGGTGCCGGCCGCGTAGTCGGCCTTCTCCACCAGCGCCACCGAGTAGCCGCGCGTGGCGGCGTCCAGCGCCACGCCCGCGCCCGTGATGCCACCGCCGATCACGAGCACGTCGAACGGCTCGGAGGCGAGGGCGGCGACGGCGTCCGCGCGCGGGAGCATCTAGTGGTTCATCCCGTAAGTCCGTTGGTTCTTGGCCGGCCGCTGGCGGTGATCAGCGGTCGAGTCAAGGGCGAAGGGATTTGCGGGATGGACCACTATGGAAGGTAGGCGCGGAACTCGTCGAGCGGTGCGCGGTCGGGCGCCGCCTTGTCGGGGCCCTTGGCGCGGCCGAGGTGCACGAGGCCGAGCACGCGCTCGGTGTCGGGGATGCCGACCGCGGCGCGGCCCTCCGCCGTGCGCAGCACGCCCGGCGTGCGCCAGTAGCCGCCGAGGCCGCGGGCGTGCGCGCCGAGCAGGAGGATGAACGTCGCCGCGGCGGCGGCCGCGTGGTCCTCCTCGTCGGTGACGGGATCGTCCGAGCGCACGACGGAGGCGGCGACGAGCGTCGGCGCGCGGTCGAGCTTGGCCGCCGCCTCGGGCCCCGCGGCCTCCTTCAGGGCCGCCAGCGCCCGCGGGCCGAGCACGCGGAAGCGCCACGGGTTGGTGAGGTTGTGGTTGGGCGCCCAGCGCGCGAGCTCGAAGAGCTCCTCGAGCGTCGCGCGGTCCACCGGCTCGGGCTCGTAGGCCTTGTGGGTCCGGCGGCTGCGGATCAGCTCCTCGACGGTCACGCGCCTCAGGCTACCGACGAGACCGTTGCAAAACCTTCAGGTTCCGGGGGTTTCAGCCGATAAGCCACGCACTCGCCCCTAGTTCCGGAGGAACAAACCGTGCTGCGCATCGACGAGACGTCCAAGACGCTGGTGGCACCGCCTGCGGGCGGTCTTGTCACCGAAGTGAACCCCGACCGCGAGGAGATGCTCGCGCTCGTCAGCTCCTCCTGGGAGGCCTTCGCGGGCGAGCTCGGCCAGCCGAGCCTCCGCTTCGTCGGCCAGGGCCAGGTACCCGGCCTCGACCTGCTGGCCTTCGACGAGCAGGCCGGTCGCGCCGTCGTCGTCGGCGTCTCCTCCGACGTCGCCGCCGCCCAGCTGTCCGACGCCCTCAGCGCCGCCGCCGCCGTCGCGGGGATGGACGCCGCCTCGCTGGCCGCGGTCCATGACTCGCTGCAGGCCGCCGTCCCCGGCGACTCGCCGCAGGTCGTGCTGGTGGCGGGCTCGTTCGACGCCGGCACGCTCGCCACGGTCGACTGGCTGACCCGGCGCCACGGCCTCGAGATCTCCTGCTTCGCGCTCTCCGTCTTCCGCTTCGGCGCGGAGCGCCTGCTCTCGATCCGCCGCGAGTACCCCGCCCGTGACGTCGCGGCGGTCGATCCCGCCGCCGAGGTCCAGCGGATGCTCTCCGGCGCCGCGGCGCCCGCCGGCGATGGCGAACTGGCCGCCAACGGCCACTCGACGCCGCCGCCGCTCGTCTAACCCGGGCGCCGCGGACGCGGCGCCCGCCATCATTCCCCGGCGATGCTGCTTCGCCGCGTGCGCTGGGGGCTCACCGGCGTGCTGGTGGGCATGCTGCTGGCCTTCACCGTCATCCGCGCCTTCGGGCTCGAGCGGGAGTGGCCGCTCGTGCCGCTGGTCGCGTTCACACCGCACCTGACGTTGCTGGCGCTGGCGGGCGCGTGCGTCTTGGCGTGGTCGCGCATGTGGCCGGAAGCGGTGGTGACCTTCGCCTGCGCCGCGATCCTGATCGTCGTGCTCGCGCCGCGCGCGATCCCCGACCGCGCGCCCGCGGATGCGCCCGGCGTGCGGCTGCGCGTGCTCGCCGCCAACGTGGCGGGCAATGACGCAGCCGCCCGTCAGGTGCTCGAGGCGGTCCGGCGCTGGGACGTCGACGTCTTCAGCGCCATCGAGCTCGCGCCCGCGGTCGCGCTCGCCTACGACGCCGACGGCGCGAACCGCCTCTTCCCCCACCGCGTCCTGAACTCGCAGCCGGGGTTCAGGGGCACCGGGCTCTACTCGCGGCGCCCGCTCCGCAAGCAATGGCCCCCGATCGCCGTCGACTTCGGCCTCTCCGCAGCCAGGCTGCTCCTGCCCGGCGCCGCGCCGGTCGACCTCCTCGCCGTCCACGTGCCCGCACCGACGAACCGGAGAGCCACCGGTCGCTGGCGGCACGACATGCGCGAGCTGCCGTCGACGGGCGCGACCGCGGCGACGCGTGTGCTGGCGGGCGACTTCAACGCGACGCTCGACCACGCCGAGCTGCGGCGGCTGCTCGACCGCGGCTACCGCGATGCCGCCGAGCAGGCCGGGACCGCGCTGCGGCCCACCTGGCCGGCCGGGAGGACGATTCCGGCGCAGGTGACGATCGACCACGTGCTGGCCGACCGCCGCATCCGCGTCGTGTCGGCCCGCAGCGTCGCGATCCCCGGCTCGGACCACCGCGGCGTGCTCACCGAGCTGCTGCTGCCGCGCGCTAACGGAGCCTGAAGCGCACGATCGGCGGGTCGTGGTCGGAGGCCTGGTCGGCGAACTCCGCGTTGATGTGGACGGGCTCGAAGTCCGGTCGGCCGTGACGTTTCAGGGACGGGCTCACGAGGATGTGGTCCAGGACCTGGGCGTTGCCCTGGAAGATGTAGGAGTAGCGCTCGCGGCGCGGGAGCAGGCTCCACAGGTTCACGAGCTCCTGGCTGCGCGCGCTCGTGCCCTCCTCGACCACTCGCAGCGTCTCCGAGAAGTCGAAGTCGTTGAGGTCGCCGAGCACGACCACGCGGGCGCGCGGGTCGATGTCGAGGATCCCCCGCACGAAGGCGTTGAGCACGCCCGCCTGCCCGTGCCGCGCGACCTCGCTCGGGCGGCGCGGCTCCTGGAAGCGGCCGAACACGGGATCGTCGCCGCCCTTGGAGCTGAAGTGGTTGCCGACCACGAACAGCGGCTCGCCGCGGTAGCGGAACTCGCCGGCGAGCGGCTTGCGGCTGTTGTCGAACACCGGATTCCCGGGGTCGACGCGCCCTGGGCTGAGCGTCAGCCGGGCGCCGGCGGGGCCCTGCGACCGGCTCGGTCGCCGCCGTCGCGGTCCCGCCCGGCCGGTCGACGAAGCGCAGGCCGCGGACGTCGGCGCGGAACAGGAACGCGACACGGATGTTGCCGCCCGGCTCGCCGCCGTCGGTGCCGTATTCGGGGTCGATCTGCCGGACGTCGTAGGTCGGGCCGCCGGCGTCCTCGATCGCCTCGATCAGGCGCGCGTAGGTGACGTCTGCCCGCGTGGAGTCAGCCCTCCCCGCGCCGTCGTTGTCCTGGATCTCCTCCAGGCTGAGGATGTCGGGCGAGCGCAGGCTGCCGACGATCTGATCGGCAACGCGGTCGAAGCGCGCCTGCGGATCGGCCCCGTCGAGGTTCTCGACGTTGTAGGACGCCACCGCCAGCTCGTCGCGGTCGCGCTTGCGCGTCCGCTCGGGCCGCAGCCCGCGGCCGGCGAGCAGCGGGTCGTTGACGACCAGGAACTTGAAGTTGCCGAAGCTGTAGTCGACCACGGCGCGCACCGGACCGGTGAAGCGGTCGCCGACGTCGGCGATCGGGAGGAAGGCCTTGCGCGGGTCGTTCGCGTCGTTGAGGATGATCCGCTCGGGGTTCATGTCGCCGCGGCGGAACTCCTGCGGCGCGCTGAGGTCGAACCCGCGGACGACGATCGGCCCGCGCGGCGCGCGCACGCTGGCGCCCCGGCCGTTGTCGGCGAGCACGGGCAGCTCGCGGTTGGAGGTGAAGTCGGTGGTCGGCGCCACCGCGACCGCCCGGCGGACCTTGGTGAGCATCCCCTCGAGGCTCTCGTAGAAGTCGAGTCCGTCCTCGCGCGGGTCGAAGGCCAGGTTCGCCTCGACGTCGCCGCCGGTGGTGTCGTCGTCGACGACCGTCCGCGGCGGCACGCGGCCGCCGCGGCCGACGAGCGTCGGCCTGATCCTGCCGCGGCCGACGCGGACCGCGGTGGCGCCGCTGATCTGCGTGGTCGAGAGGTTGGCGCTGCTCGCGCCGCCGGCGCGGAACTCCGTGACCTGGCCGGAGACGGTGACCGCCGTGCGCCGGGTGAGCTGCGGATCCGGCGCGCTGCCGGTGAAGACGAAGATGCCCTCCGAGGTCCGGGCGTCGCGGTCGGGCCGCGGATCCTGGATGTAGTAGCCGTTGGTCCGCACCGCGGTCACGACGCCCGGGACCGCGGCGACGATCCTGCCCTTGTGGGGGGAGACGTGCGCGGCGCCCTGGATGTCGTGGATGCGCAGGCCCTCGACGCCAGCCGTGGTGAACGTCGCGGCGTAGTCGGTCCCGCTGTCCGGCGGGTCGGCCGCGTCATCGTCGCGGTAGTCGTCGCCCTCCACGCGCAGTGTGCAGGTGGCGCCGGCCGGCAGCGTCTGCTGGGGGTCGAGGACGGAGCTCTGGGCGTCCTCGCGCGTGACGGCAAGCGCGACGGGCGTGCCGTCGCAGGTGAGCGAGAACGCCGTGTCGGCAGCCGTCACGGGCTCGGTGAACGTGACGCGGGCGTTCGCCTCGCGGCCGACGTCCGCATCGCCGTCGCCGGGGTCGGACGACGCCACGGCCGGCGCGGCGTCTCCCCCGCCGCCGCAGGCGCCCGCCGCGTTGGCGGCGCCGGGCGTGGCGGCGACCAGCGTGAAGTCAG
>CAWHAP010000002.1:0-258843 GCA_963827335.1 uncultured Solirubrobacteraceae bacterium | reverse complement strand
CTGCCGGCGCCGGCGCTCACGCTCCGGTCGCCGGCGCGGCGAGGTGGGCGCGCACGGCCTCCTCGAGCGCGTCCGAGGCGTCCTCGAGGCGGTCGTTGACCACGACGTGGGCGAACTCGTCCTGCGCCCGGAGCTCCTCGCGCGCCGTCGCGAGCCGTGCGGCGACCTGGTCGGGCGGGTCGGTGCCGCGGCCGACGAGCCGGTTGCGCAGCGCCTCCTCGGACGGTGGTGCGATGAAGATCTGGACCGCGTCGGGCACCGACTCGCGGATCTGCCGCGCGCCCTGCAGCTCGATCTCGAGCACGACGGGATGGCCGCCGGCGAGCCGCGCCTCGAGGTCGGAGCGCAGCGTGCCGTAGCGCCGGCCCGAGTAGCGCGCGTGCTCGGCGAACTCCCCGGCGGCGACGCGCCGCTCGAACTCGTCGTCGGCGAGGAAGTGGTAGTCGACCCCGTGGGCCTCGCCCGGGCGGGGCCGGCGCGTCGTGGCCGAGACGGAGAGCTCGAGCTCTGGCACCCGCTCGAGCAGCGTCCGGATCAGGGTCCCCTTGCCGACCCCGGAGGGGCCGGTGATGACGAAGACCTTGGGCACTCCCCGGACGCTAGCGCTAGCGCCGGAGCATGCTGACGAGCTCGGTGCGCTGCCGCTGGGACAGCCCGCCGATCGTCTTGCTCGGGGAGATGCGGCACTGCACGAGCACCTTGTTCACCTTCACCCGGCCGTACTTGGGGACGGCGAGCAGCATGTCGAAGACCTTGGCCGTCTCGACGTACTCGGGCGGCTCCAGGAGCAGGTCGTGGATGCTCACCCGGCCGGCCTTGAGATCGCGCTTCAGCTGCGCGCGGCGCGTGCGGATCTCGTTGGCGCGAGTCAACGCCTCCATCCGCTGGGTCAGCGAACGCTCTGGAGCTGCCACGGCGGGCTTGGGGGGCGTCTTGGTCGCGGGTGGCATGGGCGGCGAGTCTACATCGCACACGCGGGCTCACAAGACGAAAGCGGCGAATTCAGCTGAACCTCAAGTTGAGGTGCAGCCGCATGGAGGGTACTCGACGGTAACCGCCGGGTTTGCAGGCCTTTTCTAGGCCCGATCTGCTATAGGCGCGGGCGCGGGTTCAGGTGCCCCCGCGATCATCCCGCTGTTTGCGGCCAACTGGTCCAGCTCGGCCGCGATCCGGGCGCCCGCGCGCGGGTCGCGGAAGGATGCGGTGCCCACGCCGACGAGATCTGCGCCCGCGTCGAGCAGGTCTCGAGCATGACGTCCGGTCTCCACCCCGCCCATGCCCACGACGGGGATCCGGACGCGCTCGCGGACCTCCCGCACCTGGGCGAGCGCGACCGCGCGGACCGCCGGGCCGGAGATCCCGCCGGTGCCGCCGCCGAGCCACGGCACCCCCGGGCGGCGCGGGTGCATGGCCATCCCGCGGACGGTGTTGACGAGCGAGACCGCGTCGGCCCCGTGCGCCTCGGCCGCCGCCGCGACCGCCGCCGGCGACGCGCAGTTCGGCGTGAGCTTCACGATCAGCGGCTTGCCGGTCAGCGGCCGTACCGCGTCGAGCAGCGCCGCCGTCTCCCCCGGGTCGGCGCCCATCAGCAGCCCCGTCCGGACGTTCGGGCAGGACACGTTGAGCTCCAGCGCGGCGACCTCGTCGCGCTCGGCGAACGCGGAGACGAGCACGCCGACGTCCTCGGCCGACGAGCCCATCACGTTCACGATCAGCGGCACGGGCAGCGCGGCGAGCTGCGGCAGGTCGTGCGCGAGGTACCCCTCGAGCCCCTTGTTCGGGAGCCCGATCGAGTTGATCATGCCCGCCCCGAGCTCCCACAGCCGCGGCGGCGGGTTGCCGTCGCGCGGCGCGCGCGTGACGGTCTTTGAGACGAACGCCGCGAACGGGAAGGCCTCGAGCAGCGCGTCGCCGAACGCCCGTCGCGCGGCGATCGCGTCGTAGGTCCCCGAGCCGTTGACGATCGGGTGGGCGAGGTCGATGCCGCAGAAGCGGATCACGCCACGAGCTCCAGCGAGGCCGCCTCGAGCACGGGGCCGTCGACGCACAGGCGGACGTAGCCGTCGCGCGTCGGGACGACGCAGCCGAAGCAGGCGCCGAAGCCGCACGCCATGCCCGACTCGA
This sequence comes from uncultured Solirubrobacteraceae bacterium, assembly GCA_963827335.1. Lineage (GTDB taxonomy): Bacteria > Actinomycetota > Thermoleophilia > Solirubrobacterales > Solirubrobacteraceae > DASQMT01. Next base: position 256,719 of record CAWHAP010000002.1, on the reverse strand, counting down.
GCGCGAGCTGGGCCGGCACGCCGTGCTCGGCGCACAGCGCGCGCACCGCCTCGAGCATGGGCGGGGGGCCGCACGCGTAGATCTCGATGTGACGTCGCACGGAGGTCTGAGCCCCTGCGGCGGCGACTGGGTCCGACGCTGCGTCGGGGGGCGAAGACCGGAGGGCGAAATGCTCAATCTCTAGCTCCAGCAGCTCGGTCACCAGGCCGTGGTGGCCCACCGAGCCGTCGTCCGTCGCCACGCGCGGCTCGTGCAGCAGCGCCGCGCCCACGGCGTGCTCGGCGTCGCGGAAGCCGAGCAGAGCCGGCGTGCCCGCACCGAGCGCGTCCTGCCAGATCGCCAGCGGGGCGATCCCCACGCCGCCGCCGGCGAGGAGCGGGCGGCGGCCGTCGCGCGGCGGCGCGAAGCCGCGGCCGAGCGGCCCGAGCAGCCAGACGTCGTCGCCGGGCCCGAGCTCGCACAGCCGCGCGGTCCCCGGGCCGACGTCCTCGAGCAGGAAGTCGAGCGTGCCGTCGGGATGGCGGCGGGCGACCGAGAACGCGCGCGGCAGGAACGGCCGCTCGTCGGCCCCGCCGCCCCAGCGCTCGGCCGCGGCCAGCATCGCGAACTGGCCCGGGTCGGGCGCGGGCCCGTCCGGATCGGCCACGGAGAGCACGACGTAGGCCCCCAGCGCGCGCCGGCCCGTCACGCGCAGGCGGCGGCGGTCGAACGGCGCGAGCGTGCGGTCCGCGCTCACGAGGTGACGGCTCCGGCCCCGCTGGCGCGGTGGATCTCCTGGAGCGAGCGCACCTCGGGCACGACCCCGTGGCGCTCGGCCGCGATCGCGCGGGCCGCCGCCATGCCGCCCGCCATCGTCGTGATGCACGGGATCCCCCGGGCGATCGCCGCACGGCGGATCTCGTAGCCGTCCGCGCGCGCCGCGGTGCCCGTCGGCGTGTTGATCACGAGCACGACGTCGCCGCCCTCGATCTTGTCGACGACGTGCGGCGACCCCTCGCCGAGCTTGTTGAGCCGCTCGACCGGGACGCCCATGCGCCCGATCGCGCCCGCCGTGCCCCCGGTCGCCGCGATCTTGAACCCGAGGTCGTGCAGCTGCGCGGCGACGGCGCCGATCGCGGCCTTGTCCGAGTCGGTCACGGTGAGGAAGACCGTGCCCGACTGCGGCAGCCGCGCGCCGGCGGCGGCCTGCGCCTTGGCGAACGCGGCCGGGAAGTCCGGGGCCACGCCCATCACCTCGCCGGTCGAGCGCATCTCGGGCCCGAGCAGCGCGTCGGCGCCGGCGAAGCGGTCGAACGGCAGCACCGCCTCCTTGACCGAGACGTGGTCGCCGCACGGATCCTCGGGCAGGTCCAGGTCCGCGAGGCGCTCGCCGAGCATCACCCGGCAGGCGAGCTTGGCCAGCGGCAGCCCGGTCGCCTTCGACACGAACGGGACGGTCCGCGACGCGCGCGGGTTGGCCTCGATCACGTAGAGGTGCTCCCCGAGCACGCCGTACTGCACGTTCATCAGGCCGACGACGCCGAGCTCGAGCGCGAGCTTCGTCGTCGCCGCCCGGATCTCGCCGAGCATCTCGGCGCCGAGCGAGTGCGGGGGCAGCACGCAGGCCGAGTCGCCCGAGTGGATCCCCGCCTCCTCGACGTGCTGCATGATCCCGCCGATCCAGACGTCCTCGCCGTCGCAGATCGCGTCGACGTCGACCTCGATGGCGTTCTCCAGGAAGCGGTCGAGGAAGATCTCCGACGCGCCGTTCGCGCCGGTCCGGCGCAGGTAGTCCGCGAGCTGGTCCGTGTCGTAGACGAGCTCCATCGCCCGCCCGCCGAGCACGTAGCTCGGCCGCACGAGCAGCGGGAAGCCCACGCCGGGCGCGACGGCCAGCGCCTGCTCGGCACCGCGCGCGGTCGCGTAGGGCGGCGCCTTGAGCCCGAGCCGGTCGAGCACCGCGCCGAAGCGCCCACGGTCCTCGGCCAGGTCGATCGCCTCCGGCGAGGTGCCGAGCAGCGGCACGCCGGCCGCCTCCAGGCCGGCGGCCAGCCTGAGCGGCGTCTGGCCGCCGAACTGGACGATCACGCCCTCGGGCTGCTCGACCTCGACGATCCCGAGCACGTCCTCGAGCGTCAGCGGCTCGAAGTAGAGCCGGTCGGAGGTGTCGTAGTCCGTCGACACCGTCTCCGGGTTGCAGTTGACCATGACCGCGTCGCGGCCGGACTCGCGCACGGTCATCGCCGCGTGCACGCAGCAGTAGTCGAACTCGATCCCCTGCCCGATCCGGTTCGGGCCCGAGCCCAGGATCATCACGCTCGGCCGGTCGCCGCGCGGGACCTCGTGGGTCGCCGGCGGCCGCTCCCAGGCCGAGTAGAAGTAGGGCGTCTCGGCCGCGAACTCGGCCGCGCAGGTGTCGACGGCGCGGTAGGTGCGGACGCCGTCCTGCGCCAGCCCGGGGTCGAGCGCGAGCGCGCGCAGCTCGCGCAGGAACCACGGGTCGATGCCGGTGCGCGCGTGCGCCTCCTCCTCCGAGGCGCCCCGGCGGAACGCCTCCAGCAGCACGTCGTAGCGGTCCGCGCCCGGCGTCTCCAGCCGCTCGAGCAGGTCGCCGCCGAAGCCGGCCGGGCTGTCGAGCTCGCGCGAGCGCAGCGCCTTGGCGAACGCCTGCTTGAACGTGCGGCCGATCGCCATCACCTCGCCGACCGACTTCATGTGCGTGGAGAGCCGGGCGTCGACGCCCGGGAACTTCTCGAAGGCGAACCGCGGCCACTTGACGACGACGTAGTCGATCGTCGGCTCGAACGAGGCCGGGGTCTTGCGCGTGATGTCGTTGGGGATCTCGTCGAGCGTGTAGCCGACGGCGAGCCGGGCGGCGATCTTGGCGATCGGGAACCCGGTCGCCTTGGAGGCCAGCGCCGACGAGCGCGACACGCGCGGGTTCATCTCGATCACGACGATCTCGTCCGTCGCCGGGTTCACGGCGAACTGGACGTTGGAGCCGCCGGTCTCCACCCCCACCGCGCGGATCACCGCGATCGCCTGGTCGCGCAGCATCTGGTACTGGCGGTCGGTCAGCGACATCTGCGGCGCCACGGTCACCGAGTCGCCCGTGTGCACGCCCATCGGGTCGACGTTCTCGATCGAGCAGACGATCACCACGTTGTCCGCGGCGTCGCGCATGACCTCGAGCTCGAACTCGCCCCAGCCGAGCACGGACTCGTCGATCAGCACCTGGCCGATCGGGGACGCCGCCAGCCCCTGGGCGACGATCCGCTCGAACTCCGCCTCGTCGCGCGCGATCCCGCCGCCGCGGCCGCCGAGCGTGAACGCCGGGCGGATGATCAGCGGGAGCCCGAACGCGGCCACGGCGCCGCGCGCCTCGGCCACGCTCGTGGCGATCGTGTTGCGCGCGGTGCGCAGGCCGGCCGCCTGCATCGTGGCGTCGAACAGCTCGCGGTCCTCGGCGCGGTTGATGGCGTCGTAGTTCGCGCCGATGAGCTCGACGCCGAAGCGCTCGAGCGTGCCGTCCTCCGACAGCGCCTTGGCGAGGTTGAGCGCGGTCTGGCCGCCGAGCGTCGGCAGCAGCGCGTCGGGCCGCTCGCGCTCGATCACGTGGGCCACGACCTCGGGCAGCAGCGGCTCGACGTACGTCGCGGTCGCGAACTCGGGGTCGGTCATGATCGTGGCCGGGTTGGAGTTCACGAGCACGACCTCGTAGCCGTCCTCGAGCAGCACCTTGCAGGCCTGCGCGCCCGAGTAGTCGAACTCGGCGGCCTGCCCGATCACGATCGGGCCCGACCCGAGCACGAGGATCTTGTGGAGGTCGTCGCGCCTAGGCATGAGAAGTACCTCCGCGGGTCATCCGGACCGCGTTCTGATCGGCAAGCCCGCCTTCCGGGCGGGCATTTTGGATCTCGCGGATGAACTCGTCGAACAGGCCGACGGAGTCGTGCGGGCCCGGGCCGGCCTCCGGGTGGTACTGCACGCAGCCGGCTGGCACGTCGAGCAGGCGGATCCCCTCGATCGTCCCGTCGTAGAGGTTCACGTGCGTGAGCTCGGCCTCGCCGAAGTCGGTCTGCAGGCGCCGGCCCGCCTCCCCGCGCACGGCGAAGCCGTGGTTCTGCGCGGTGATGGCGATGCGACCCGTGCGCAGGTCCTTGACCGGGTGGTTGCCGCCGCGGTGGCCGAACGGCAGCTTGTACGTCTCGAGCCCGACGGCCTGGGAGAGGATCTGGTGGCCGAGGCAGATCCCGAACACGGGCATCCGCCCGATCGCCTGGCGGACCGTGTCGACGAGATAGCCGAGCGTCGCCGGGTCGCCCGGGCCGGGGACGAGGAAGATGCCGTCGGCGCCGCGCGCGAAGACGTCCTCGGCCGGCGTCGTGCACGGCAGCAGCTCGAGCGTCGCGCCGCGCATGACGAAGTTGCGCACGATCGAGGTCTTGATCCCCGTGTCGAGCGCGACGATCCGCGGGCCCGAGCCGTCGCCCTCGATCACCTGCGCCGCGCCCGGGGTCACCTCGCGGGCGAGGTCGCGACCGGTCATCGGCGGCTCGGCGGCGATGAGCGAGCGCGCCTCGTCCTCCGGCATCGCCCCCGGGAACACGCCGCCGGGCATCGCCCCCGCCTCGCGGATGTGGCGCACGAGCGCCCGCGTGTCGACGCCGGTGATGCCCGGCACGCCGCAGTCGAGCAGCCAGTCGAGCCAGCCGCGCTCGGCGCTCGGCGCATCCTCGGCGTTGACCGCCTCGCGCATGATCGCCGCGCGCGCGTGGACGCGGTCGGACTCCATCGCGTCCGCGCTCACCCCGTAGTTGCCGACCATCGGCGCCGTGAACGTGATCAGCTGCGCGTGGAACGACGGGTCCGACATGCACTCCTGGTAGCCCGACATGCCGGTCGTGAAGACGACCTCGCCGACGGCGTGGCCGCCCGCGCCGCACGCCTCGCCGTCGAAGCGCGACCCGTCCGCCAGGAGGACGTAGGCGCTCACGCGGCGCTCAGGGCGAAGGCCCGCTCGCGGTAGACGACGGCGCCGGCGGCGACCGTGGCCAGCACCCGGCCGTGCAGGACGCGGCCCGCGAAGCAGCAGTTCTCGGCGCGCGACTCGTAGCCGGCCTCGCCGACCTGCCACTCGGCCTCGAGGTCGACCAGGCACACCTCGGCCGTCCGCCCGACGCCGATCCGCGGCGCCTCCAGGCCCATCAGCGAGGCGCCGTCGGAGAGGCGCGAGACGACCAGGCCGAGCGGCAGCACGCCCGGGCGCACGAGCTCGGTGTGGACCGCCGCGAACGCGGTCTCCAGCCCCGTCGTGCCCATCGGCGCCTCCTCGAACGGCACCTCCTTCTCCTCGCGCGCGTGCGGCGCGTGGTCGGTGGCGATGCAGTCGATCGTGCCGTCGCGCAGCCCCTCGATGAGTGCCTGCCGGTCGGCCTCGTGGCGCAGCGGCGGGTTCATCTTCAGCCGCGTGTCGAGCCGCTCGAGGATCGCCTCGTGGGTCAGCGTCAGGTGGTGCGGCGACGCCTCCGCGGTCAGCCGCACGCCGCGCGCCTTCGCCTCGGCGACGGCGTCGACCGACTCGCGCGCCGACAGGTGCTGGATGTGGATCCGCCCGCCCTCGTAGCCGGCGATCGCCGCGTCGCGGGCGATCATCGTCGACTCCGAGATCGACGGGATGCCGGCCAGCCCGAGCCGGGCCGAGATCTCGCCCTCGTGCATGACGCCGGCGCCCGACAGGCTCGGATCCTCCTCGTGCAGCGCGAGCACGCCGCCGCACAGCCGCTGGTACTGCAGCGCGCGGCGCAGGATCGCCGCGCGATGCACGGGCCGGCCGTCGTCGGTGAACCCGAGCGCCCCGGTGTCGGCGAGCTCCGCCATCTCGGTCAGCGCGTCGCCCGCGAGCCCGCGGGTGATCGAGGCGAGGAAGCCGACGGGGATGCGCGCCTCGCGCCGCGCCGCCTCGCGCAGCGAGCGCAGCACGGTGGCGTCGTCGACCACCGGGTCGGTGTTGGGCATCGCGACGACGGCGACGAAGCCGCCCGCCGCCGCGGCGCGCGTGCCCGAGTCGAGGTCCTCCTTGTGCTCCTGCCCGGGCACGCGCAGGTGCACGTGCGGGTCCACGAAGCCGGGGAACAGGTGCCGCCCCTCGCCGTCGAGCACCTCGGCGCCCTCGGGCGCCTCGAGCGAGCCCGGCGCGCCGAGCCCGGCGATCGTGCCGCCGCGGACGAGCACGTCGAGCGGCTCGTCGATGTCCGCCCGCGGGTCGAGCACGTGCGCGCCGCGGATCAGCAGGTCGGCGGGCGGCTGCTCGCGGTGCACGAGCGGCGGCGCCCCGGTCCCGGGCATGGCCGGCGCGGGGTTCATGCCGTCACCAGCGCACGGTCGGGCGCGGTGCGCCCGGCGAGCAGCTCGTAGAGCACGGCCATGCGCACGACGACGCCGGCCGCGACCTGCTGGCCGATCACCGCCTGGGGCGAGTCGATCACCTCGGCCGACAGCTCGACCCCGCGGTTGACCGGGCCGGGGTGCATGAGCACCTGCCGCGCGCCGAGGCGGCGGCCGTCGATCTGGTAGCGCGCGGCGTACTCCCGCAGGCTCGGGACGAACGACTCGGTCATGCGCTCCTTCTGCATCCGCAGGGCGTAGACGACGTCGGCCTCGGCCAGGTCGTCGAGCGTGTGGCGGACCTCGCAGCCGAGCGCCTCCATCCCGCGCGGGATCAGCGTCGGCGGGCCGCACACGGTGACGCGCGCGCCGAGCAGGCCGAAGGCCATGATGTTCGAGCGCGCGACGCGCGAGTGCATGACGTCGCCGACGATCCAGATGTTCGCGCCGTCGAGCGCGCCGAGGCGCTCGCGCAGCGTGTAGACGTCGAGCAGCGCCTGCGTCGGGTGCTCGTGCTTGCCGTCGCCGGCGTTGACGACGGCCGCTGGGCTCCAGCGCGCGACCAGGTCGGCGGCGCCCACGTGCGGCGTGCGCACGACGATCAGGTCCGGCCGGTAGGCCGAGAGCGTCTGGACGGTGTCCTTGAGCGACTCGCCCTTCTCCACGCTCGACCCGCTCGAGACGAAGTTGATCACCTCGGCGCTGAGCGTCTTGGCCGCGAGCTCGAAGGAGGAGCGGGTCCGGGTCGACGCCTCGTAGAAGAGGTTGAGCACGCGGCGCCCGCGCAGCGCCGGCACCTTCTTGACCTCGCGCTCCGAGACCTCGGTGAAGGACTTGGCGCGGTCGAGGATCCGCTCGATGCCCGGGCGGTCGAGGTCCTCGATCGACAGCAGATGCCTCATGCGTGGACCTCCTGGCGGCTGGTGATCGTGACCTCGTCGGCGCCGTCGAGCTCCTGGACGAGCACGTTGACGCGCTCGGAGCGGTGGGTCGGCAGGTTCTTGCCGACGTAGTCGGGCCGGATCGGGAGCTCGCGATGGCCGCGGTCGGCCAGGACGGCGAGCTGCACGCGCGCGGGGCGGCCGTAGTCGAACAGCGCGTCGATCGCGGCGCGCACGGTGCGGCCGGTGAAGAGCACGTCGTCGACGAGCACGACCGTGTGGTCCTCGAGCCGGAAGGGCAGGTGGCTCGAGCGGACCTCGGGCGCCTCGCGCGTCGCGAGGTCGTCGCGGTAGAAGGCGATGTCGATCTCGCCGGCGGCGAGCTCGGTCTCGAGCAGGTCGGAGACGAGCCGGTGCAGCCGCGTGGCGAGGTGCGCGCCGCGGCGGTGGATGCCGACGAGGGCGACCTGCCCGTCCGGGTTCTTCTCGACGATCTCGTGCGCGATCCGCACGAGCGTGCGCCGGATGTCGTCCTCGTCCAGGACGACCTTGGGATGCGACATGTGGCGGTGCCTTCCTGGCCTCACGGGGCCGGGTTAAAGGGACGCCGCAGAACCTAGCAGCGCGCTCCGACGCACCGGCGCGTCATGGCTCGTCGGCGGTGGCCCGCGTCGCGGCCGGGAAGCTGGTCAGCCCGCGCGACACCCGCACGACGGCCTCCACCGCCGCCGCGGCCGGGCTGGACCGGAGGATCACGCCGCGCACGCCCGCCTGCCGCACGGCGCGCGCGATCTCCTCGTCGAACGCGGCGGCGAGCACGACGAGCCGCGTCGCGGGGCACGCCGCGGCGAGCGCGGCGAGCGCGGCGCCGGCATCGGGCGCGAGCAGCTCCGCGTCGACGACGGCGACCGTCGGGCGGGAGCGGCGCACGCCGTCGAGCAGCGCCCGGTGGCTGTCGTGGCACCCGACGACCTGCAGCTGGTGGTCGCGCATGACGCGGGCGAGCGCCTCCGCGATGAGCAGCCCGGGCAGGGCGAGCGCGACCGTCGTGGTCGGGTCGGGCGGTGTGGCATGGGCGGGCTCCATCCCGCTGTGGATCCACATCTCCGGCGACTCTGGCGAGCCGGCGCGCGTTCGGCAAGCGCGCGCTCCCCACTATCGACCAGTTTTCGGTCAGACGCGGAGGTCCGCGCGTCCCTCGGCGAAGTGCGCGCGCAGCGGCTCCGGCCCCTCCCGCTCGAGGTCGGCGAGCAGCTGGGCGTGCTGCGCGGCCATGCGGTCGAGCGACCAGCTCGGCTTGAGCTGGATCACGTAGAGCCGCAGCTCCCCCGCCAGCGTGGCGTAGGCGCGCTCCAACCGCGGGCTGCGGGCCGCCGCGACCAGGCTCGAGTGGACGCGGTCGTGCGCGTCGACGACGGCGCTCCACGGCGGGTCGCGCTGCTCGCACACGGCGGCCATCAGGCGCACCGCGTCGTGGACGGGCTTCGGGAGCCGCCCGTCGTGGCGCTCGAGCGCGAGGTGCGCCGCCTCCAGCTCGAGCGCGAGGCGCAGCTCGGAGAGGTCGAGCAGGTCGGCGGTCGTGAGCGCGGCGACGCGCGCCCCGCGGTTGGGCTCGATCACGATCAGCCCCTCGGCCGCGAGCGCGCGCAGGGCCGCGCGCAGCGAGTGGCGCGCCACGCCGTAGGCCTCGGTCAGCTCGAGCTCGCGCAGCCGCTGCCCCGCCCCGAGCTCGCCGTCGAGGATCCGCGTGCGCAGCGCCGCCGCGATGGCGTCCACCGTCGAGACGCGCTGGAGGCTGAGGCGCGCGGTCACGCCGCGGCCTCCGCGAGCACGGGCGCCCGCCGCCGCGCCCGGACCGGAGCGGCGAGCACGAGCAGCCCGGCCAGCACGAGCGCCGCCCCGGCGGCCGCGACCGTGCCGGGACGCTCGCCCAGCGCGAGCACGCCGAGGCCCGTGGCGGTGAGCGGCTCGGCGAGCGTGAGCGTCGCGGCCTCCCCGGGCGTGAGGTGGCGCAGGCCGCGCGCGAACAGCACGTACCCGAGCGCGGTGGGGATCGCGCCGAGGAACAGCGCGAGCGCGAGCCCGTCGCCTGTGGCCAGCCAGGACACGTCGCCGAGCACGAGCACGGGCGCGAGCAGGACGGCGCCGAGCGAGAAGCTCGCGGCCATCACGCGCTCCGGGGCGTGACCGAGCCGCAGCAGGCGCTTGGCCAGCACGGCGTAGGTCGCGTAGCCCGTGCCCGAGGCGACGGCCAGCACGACGCCGGCGGGATCGACGGAGGCGCCGCCGCCGCCGAGCACGAGCAGCAGGACGCCGGCGCAGGCCAGCGCGGTCGCCCCGGCCCAGCGGCCGGTCAGCGGCTGGCCGTCGATCAGCCGGCCCGTCACCCCGGCGATCGCGGGCGCCGAGCCGAGCGCCACGATCGTGCCGACGGCGACGCCGGTGCGGTCGACGGCCGCGAAGAAGGCGAGCTGGTAGAGGGCGACGGCCAGTGCGATCGCGCCCAGCTCCCGGCGCGGCCACGCGGCGGCCGCGGCGGGGACGGCGCGCGCCACGGCGAGGAGGAGGAGGCCGCCGACCGCGATGCGCACGGCGCCGACGGTGACGGGAGCGGCGTCGGGGCCGAGGGCCTGGGCGGTGCCGGTGGTGCCGAAGCACACGGCCGAGAGGAGAACGAGGAGCCGGGCCACTGTCGCATTGTTCCACAATGCGCCAACGCGAGCAAGGGCTCGAACTGCAGCATCGAGGGAGGCGCGGAGGTCGCTGGCGACTTGACCGCGATATGTGCGGTCAACTCGCCGACGACTTCCCGGCGAGCCGCCGGCGCCACCGAACCGACGCCCCTCGATGCCCGCCGTTGACGTGCGCGGAGCGCCCGCCATCACGCCCGCGGAGAACGCAACGGGCTACGTTCTCCCCATGACCGACGTCGCCGTCGTCGGCCCCGGCGCGATCGGGGCGACCTTCGCCGCCGCCGCCGAGCGCGCCGGCCACGCCGTGACGCTGTGCGGGCGGCGCGACCTGCCCGCGCCGGTCGTGGAGCTGCCGGACGGGAGCGAGCACGCGCTCGCCGGCCGCGTGCGGACGGACCCGGACGGGCTCGAGCACGCGCCCTGGATCCTGCTCGCGGTCAAGACGCACCAGACGGCCGGCGCCGTCCGCTGGCTCGAGCGGCTCTGCGGCCCGGGCACCGTCGTGGCCGTGCTCCAGAACGGCGTCGAGCACGAGGCGCTCGTCGCTCCGCTCGCCGGGCCTGCGACCGTGCTCCCCGCGATCGTCTGGTGCCCCGCCGAGACGGTCTCCCTCGGCCGCGTGGTCCAGCGCGAGCGCGCGCAGCTCAGCGTGCCCGACACCGAGGCGGGCGCGGCGCTGGCCGCCCTGCTCGGCGGCCACGCGCAGGTCGACCGGGTCGCCGACTTCGTCACGGAGGCCTGGCGCAAGCTCTGCTTCAACGCCACGGCCGCTCCGATGGTGCTGACGGGGCGCCGCGCCGAGGTGTTCCGCGAGGCCGCCCCGCTCGCCCTGGCCCGGCGGCTGGCCGAGGAGTGCGTCGCGGTCGGCCGCGCCGAGGGCGCGCGCGTCGGCCGCGAGACGGTCGAGGAGATCGTCGGGCGGATCGCCGCGCTCCCGCCCGATCAGGGCACCTCGATGCTCTTCGACCGGCTCGCGGGCCGGCGGATGGAGTGGGACGCCCGCAACGGGGTGATCGCGCGGCTCGGCGCGCACCACGGGATCCCCACGCCGGTCAGCGACCGCGTGACCGCCGAGCTGGCCGCGCTCGACGGCGACGACTAGGCTCCGCGCGTGAGCGATCCGACGAGCCCTGACGCCGTCGCGCGCAGCATGGGCCTCGGCGCCGACCTGCCGCCCGCCCCCGCCGCCCCGGCTGCCGCGCCCGTCGTCGCCACCCCGGCCGCGGGCCTCGCGGCACCGTCCGCGCCGTCCGGGCGCGTGGCCGCGTGGCGTCGCGGCCCGCTGCGCTGCCTGATCGTCATCGCCGTGCTGCTCGTCGGCGGCTACGTCTTCGCCTGGGGCGACGTCGAGCAGGAGAGCCGCATCGCCGCCGCGCTCGCGGGCGCCCTCGTCTTCGCCTTGATCACGTTCTCGCTCGGGCTGCCCTGGTGGATCCTGCGCATCGTGATCGGGCGGCGGCGCCCGTTCTGGCGCACCGTCTTCAACTACGGGCTCGTCGGCGTGGTCGCGGTGTTCGCGATCCTCGGCTCGGACGACGTGTCCGGCTAGCCCGGCGCGGGCGCCGGCTCCTGCTCGGCCTTGACGAGCGCCGGCTCGCCGCGCTCGGGGAACGGCACGTCGATCGCGTCGAAGTCGCGCGGCACGACCGTGGCGGGGAACACCGCGCGCGCCTCGTCGCGCACGTCGCGCGGGAAGTAGCGGGTCGAGAGGTGGGTGAGCGCGAGCAGCCGCACGCCCGCGTCGCGCGCCAGCTCCGCCGCCTGCGCCGCGGTCGAGTGTCCCGTCTCGCGCGCTCGCGCGCGCTCGTCCTCCAGGAACGTCGCCTCGTGGACGAGCACCTCGGCGCCGTGGGCGTAGACCTCCGTGCGCTGGCAGGGCCGCGTGTCCCCGGACAGGACGATCCGGCGCCCGGGACGCGCCGGCCCGACGACCTGCTCGGGGCGCACGCCGCCGACCTCCTCCCCGCGCTGCAGCCGCCCGAAGGCCGGACCGTCGGGCACGCCGAGCGCGCGCGCGGCGGCGGCGTCGAAGCGCCCGGGGCGGTCGTCCTCGACGAACGCGTAGCCGTAGGCGGTGACCCGGTGCTCGACGGGGAACGCCGCGACCAGGTAGCCGCCGAACCGGACCTCCTCGTGCGGCTCGAGCTCGGCCAGGCGCAGCGGGTAGCCGGTCCGGCCGATCACGGGACGCATCGCGTCGATCAGCCCGCGCAGGCCCGGCGGGCCGTAGAGGGTCAGCGGCCGCTCGCGCGCGCGCATGTCGAACGTCTTGACCATGCCGAGCAGGCCCAGCCAGTGGTCGAGGTGGTAGTGGGTCAGGAAGACGGCGTCGAGCTCGGGCAGCCCGACGGAGCGCAGCAGCTGCTGCTGGGTCCCCTCGCCGCAGTCGAACAGCAGCCGGTCGCCGCCCGCGCGCAGCAGGACGGCGGGGAGCCCGCGCCGCGCCGACGGCACCGAGCCGGCCGTGCCGGCGAAGAAGAGCGAGACGTCCATCGGACGCGCACCATAGAGCGCGTCCGAGAACAGGACCGTGCGCCGGTCCCGGCGTGCGGGACTTCTCGGATGTGCTCCGAGAGCGGTCAGAGCTCGACGAGGGCGAAGGTGAGGTGCCCGTCCTGGGCGGTCGCCGTGCCCATCGTGTGCGCGGGCGCCCGCCGCCGCTCGGTCGGGGAACCGGGGTTGAAGATGTGGAACCCGTCCGCCTCCTCGTGCAGCGGGAGGTGCGAGTGGCCGAAGACGACCGCGTCGGCGTCGGGGAAGCGGCGCCGCAGCCGGGCGAGCCGGCGATCCGCAGGCCCGCCGTCGTGGGTCATGACGATCCGCACGCCCCCCGTCTCGACCAGGCGCACGGCCGGCAGCCGCATCCGCAGCGCCGGCTCGTCCACGTTGCCGTGCACGGCGAGCACGGGCGGGCCCAGCGACTCGAGCAGCTCGAGCAGCTCCGCCGCGACGAGGTCGCCGGCGTGGAGGATCAGGTCGGCGGCGCGCAGCCGCTCGACACACGCCCCGGGCAGCGCACGGCCTCCCTTCGGCATGTGCGTGTCGCTGATGATCGCGAGGCTGGTCAGCGCGCCAGGAGGGATTCGAACCCCCGACTTCTGCCTCCGGAGGGCAGCGCTCTATCCACTGAGCTACTGGCGCCAGCCCTTGCATCGTACTGATCGGGCGGGTTAGCGTCGGCCCATGGCCATCCCCCTCATCAGCGTCAGGCATCCCAAGCCGCACGACATCGTCGACGACCCGGTCGAGGTCGCCGGCGTCGGAACCGGCTTCGAGGGCACGCTCCAGGCGCGGCTGCGCAATGCCGCCGGCGACGAGCTCGTGCAGAAGCACTTCCAGGCCGGCGGCACCGGCATCTGGGGCAACTTCTTCTTCCGCATCGACGTCCCGGGCGTGCCGGCCCGCGCCCGCGGGACGCTCGAGGTCTTCGAGATCTCCGCGGAGGACGGCTCGGAGATCCACAAGCGGGTGATCCCGATCGTCTTCGGCCGCGCGCTGGTCGACCCCTACACCGGCTTCGCGCTGCACACGGTGGCGGCCGGCGACACGCTCTCGGAGATCGCCGACACGTTCTACGGCGACCCGGCGAAGTTCCAGATCATCTTCGCCGCCAACCGCGACCAGCTCTCCGACCCGGACGTCATCGTCCCGGGCCAGGTCCTCCGCATCCCGCAGTAGCCCGCTCGAGATGGTTGATTCCACGACTCGCGCCCGGCCTCGCGGAATCAACCATCTAGGTCGCCGCCGCGAGCAGGGCGCGCACGACATCCGGGTCGAAGGCGGTGCCGGCGCCGGCGGCGATCCGCCGGCACGCCTCCTCGTGCCCGAGCGCGCGGCGGTACGGCCGGTCGTTCGTCATCGCGTCGAACGCGTCGACCGTGCACACGATCCGCGCGGCGAGCGGGATCTGCTCGCCGAGCAGGCGGTCCGGATAGCCCGTGCCGTCCCACCGCTCGTGGCTGGCCCGCACGTGCGGCGCGAGGTGCGCGAGCCCCGCGATCTCGGCGAGGATCTCCGCGCCGCGGATCGTGTGGGCGCGCACGAGCCCGCGCTCGTGGCTGTTGAGCGGGCGCGGCAGGTCGAGCACCGAGGCCGGCACGGCGAGCTTCCCGATGTCGTGCAGGATCGCGACGAGCTCGAGCTCGAACAGCGCGTCGGCCTCGAGCGCGAGCTCCGCGCCCACCGCGTGGCACTCCACCGCGAGGCGGTTCGAGTGCTCGGCCGTCCCGGTGTGGTGATGGCGCAGCGCACCCACGAGCTCGCCGACGGCCAGCTCGATCGCGCCGCGGGCGTCCGCCAACGAGGCGCCGGCGGCCGCAGAGCGATCGAGGAGCGTCGCGAGCTGGAGCCGGGAATCGGTCATGAGGCGGGGACGAGGCGCGCAATGCCCGGCGTGACCCGCGACACCGCCCGCGCGCCAAGGATAGTCGCTCGCCGACCGCCGCGTGCCGCCTCGGCGGCCTCGTATACTCGCCCGGCCTGCTGACAAGACGTCGGCAGCGTGACGCCACGGATGCCCGACCGCAGCACCACCCGCCGCTCCTTCTTCGGACTCTCCGCCGGTGCCGCCTTCCTGTGCACGATCGGCGGCCAGGAGGTCCGGCTCGACGACCCCGACGCCGCCCGCAAGGCCGACGCGCTCGCCGCCCAGGTGCAGCGCCCGCCCGGCGCGGTGCCGCAGGACGAGCTCAGCTTCCCCACGCCTGAGCCCCAGCCCGGCGGGCGCAGGCGCGAGTACTGGATCCAGGCGCGCACGCGCGGGTGGGACGTCGCGCCGACGGGTCGTGACGACTGGCACGGCAGGGCGATCCCCGGCAAGCGCACCTTCCGCGCGCTCGTCTACCAGCTCATGCAGCCCGGGTTCGCAGGCCCCGCCGGCCCGCCGCTGATGCCCGGCCCGACGCTGTACGGCGAGGTCGGCGACACGCTCGTCGTCCATTTCCGCAACGCGGCGACCCGCCTCTCCCAGGCGCTCACGATCCATCCGCACGGCGTCCGCTACACGCCCGACTACGACGGCGTCTACCTCGGCGACCACACGCGCGTCGGCGGCTTCGTCGCCCCCGGCGAGGAGTTCACCTACACCTGGGAGGCCACGCCCGACTCGGTCGGCGTGTGGCCCTATCACGACCACGGGCCGAACCACACGCTCAACACGTTCCGCGGCGCGTTCGGGGCGCTCGTGATCCGCGAGCGCGGCGCGCGGGCCCCGGACGTCGAGCAGGTGCTGTTCCTGCACTCGCTGCTCCCACCGGTCACCGGCCTGCCGCGCGCCCACCAGGCGATCAACGGGCGCACCGCCGCCGGCAACACGCCGACGCTCGAGGCGCGCGTGGGCCAGGACGTCGCCATCCACGTGATCGGGATGGACGACGAGTTCCACGACTTCCACATCCACGGACACCGCTGGAAGGACCCCGACGGTACGTTCGTCGACACCCGCACCATGGGTCCGAACGAGACGATCACCGCGCGCTTCACGGAGGACAATCCGGGCCGCTGGCTGTACCACTGCCATGTGTTCTCGCATCAGGACGGGGGCATGGCGGGCTGGTACCTGGTGAGCCCCTGAGGAGGAGGACGACCGACCGATGCGAATCCGCACCGCAGCCGCCGCCGCACTGGCGACGGCGCTGCTCCTACCGGGCGCCGCGCTCGCGCAGACGCCCGCGCCGAGCTACCCGGAGCCCAAGGACCCCGGCAAGGTGGTGAGCCCGCCCAAGGGCAAGGGCAAGACCCGCACCGTGTGCAAGCGCGGCTGCCGCTTCAAGACCATCCGGTCCGCGGTGAAGAAGTCGCGCAAGGGCGACACCGTGCGCGTGAAGAGCGGCACCTACCGCGAGAGCGTGCAGATCACCGGCGCCAAGCGCAGCTACCTCAAGCTGATCGGCAACCCGAGGAACCCCGGCAAGGTCGTCCTCGAGGGTGGGGACTCCAAGCAGAACGGCGTGTTCGTCAACGGCGCCGACGAGGTCACCGTCCGCGGCTTCAAGGCCCAGGACTACACCGCCAACGGCTTCTTCTTCGTCAACGTCGTCGGCTACACCGCGCGCGACCTCATCGCCGCCAGGACCGGCGTCTACGGCATCTACGCCTTCAACTCCAAGGGCGGCACGATGCGCGACTCCGAGGCGTACTACAACAACGACGCGGGCTTCTACATCGGGCAGACCCCGGCGCAGGTCCGGCCGATCCGCTCGATCGTCACGAACATCGACTCGTGGGGGAACCCGCTCGGGTGGAGCGGGACCAACATGCGCTACGTGACGATCACGAGGTCGCGCTTCTACAACAACGCCGCCGGCATCGTGCCCAACGCGCTGGACTCGGAGAAGTTCCCGCCCGCGGAGGACAACGTCATCCGGGGCAACGAGATCTTCTGGAACAACTTCAACTTCCACAAGGGCGCGCCGTTCAAGATCCGGGAGGACGGCACCGCCGCGCTGGTCCCGGTCGGCACGGGCGTGCTGCTGCTCGGCGGCCGGCGCAACACGGTCGAGCAGAACCAGATCTACGGCAACTGGTCGATCGGCGTCGCCGCGATCGAGGGCATCCTCCTCGCGGAGCCCGAGAACCAGGACGCGCGCGCGCTCGAGGGCAACGTCGTGCGCGACAACGCGTTCGGCCTCGGCGGCACCGACCTCAACGGGCGCGAGCTCGCCTACGACGGGAACGGCACCGGCAACTGCTTCGGGCCGAACACCGGCGTCTCGGTGACGATCCCGGCCGATGGCGCCACGCTGGCGGCCTGCCCGTTCACGGGCGCGAACGCGTTCAGCGCCACCACGCAGGGCGAGATGGGGCAGCTGACGGGCGAGAACAGCGTCGCCGCCTGGATCCGCCACCCGCACGCGCCCAAGGCGGGCTTCACGCCCCTCGAGCTGTTCACGCCGTGAGGACGAGCCGGATCCTCCCCGCCGCCTGCCTCGCCGCCGTCGCGCTCACGGGCGCGGCGCCGGCGGTCGCGGGCGCGCCCAGGACGAAGAAGGTGGAGGTCGCCGACAACTACTACCTGCCCGACGAGCTGACCGTGAGGCAGGGCGGCAAGGTCGAGTGGGAGTGGCCCGACGACGTCGCGATCGACGTCCACGACGTCAAGCTCAAGCGGGCGCCGAAGGGCGTGCGCAAGTGGCAGTCGCAGCCGGCGTCGAGCGGCTACACCTACAAGCGGACGTTCAAGAAGGCCGGGAGGTACAAGATCGTCTGCACGCTCCACGAGGAGATGACCATGACGATCAAGGTCAAGCGGAGCAGCTAGCGAAGGAGCTGGACTCGACGCACCGGATTCCGTCCGCGGGGCGGCGTAGGCTCGCGCCCCGTGGCCGTCATGAGCCTGTGCCCCAGCTGCGGGTCCGCCCTGCTCCAGCCGCTCCGGTCCCGGCCGGCGGACGGCGGGGAGATGATGGTCGACCTGCGCTGCCCCGAGTGCTTCACGTGGATGCAGGAGTGCTGCAGCCGCGCCGAGCTCGAGGTGCTCGACCGGGCGCAGGCCGCGTGGCGCGCGCAGCTCGTCGACGCGTACGAGCAGTCGGTGACCGAGAACATGGAGGCGCTCGCGAGCTGCCTCGGCATGGCGCTCGAGCTCGACCTGCTCGGCGCGGACGACTTCGCGCCGCGCCGCGCCGCCTAGGCTCCTGGCCAGGCCGCGTGGCCGGCGGCGTGCACCAGCCGGTAACGTGCGCGCGCATGGGGATGCCGGCGGAGCCACTGGCCGGGATGTGCCGCCACTACACCGACGCGCTGCTCGCGGGCGATGCGCGCGGCGCGACGGCGATCGTGGAGGACGCGGCGCGCGACGGCGCGGCCGTCGAGGACCTCTACCTGCGCGTGCTGCAGCCCGCGCTCGCCGAGGTCGGCGACCGCTGGGAGCGCGGTGAGGTGAGCGTCGCGCAGGAGCAGTTCGCGACCGCGGCGACCAGCAGCGTGCTCGCCTCGCTCGCGGACGGCCTCACCCGCGCCGCGGCCCCGGCCCACGGCCGCGCGCTGGTCTGCGGGACGCCAGGCGAGCGCCATGCGCTCGGCGGCCGCATGGTCGCCGACTTCCTCGCCGCGGCCGGCTGGGACGTGACGTCGCACGCCGGCGAGCCCACGGTCGAGGCGATCGTCGAGCGCGCCGCGCGCGAGCGCGTGGCGCTCGTCGCGCTCTCGACCGCCCTCCCCTGGCTGCTGCCCGAGGCGCGCCGGCTGTGCGTCGCGCTGCACGCCCTCGCCCCCGCACCGCTCGTGCTCGTGGGCGGCCGCGCGTACCACGGCGACGCGTACGTCGCCGACCTCGTCGGCGCCGACGGCTACGCGCCGGACCCGCGGGCGCTGCTCGAGCTGCTCGACCGCCGGGCGGTCTAGCCGCCCGCGACCGCCGGCAGGATCGTGACCTCGTCGCCGTCGGCGACGGGGGTCGCAAGCCCGTCGAGGAAGCGGATGTCCTCGCCCCCGAGGTAGACGTTGACGAAGCGGCGCAGCTCGCCGTCGTCGCCCGCGATCCGGCCGCGCAGCTCGCCGTGCTGGGCGTAGACGCCCTCGAGGACCTCGCCGACCGTGCTGCCGGAGGACTGCGCCTCGGCGGCGCCCCCGGCGACGCCGCGCAGCTGCGTCGGCAGCTTCACCGTGACCGTCATCAGACCGCGGCTCCCAGGGCGTCCTCGAAGGCCTCGAAGCGCGGCTCGATCTCGGCGACCTCGAAGCTCCCGCGCACGGCGTCGAGCGTCTTGAGCCCGTCGCCGGTGATGTAGACGACGACGCGCTCGCCGCGCCCGATGTCGCCGCGCGCGGCGAGCTTGGCCAGCGTCGCGGTGGTCACGCCGCCGGCCGTCTCGGTGAAGATGCCCGTCGTCTCGGCGAGCAGGCGGATGCCGGCGCGGATCTCGTCGTCGGACACGGCGTCCACCGAGCCGCCGGTGCGGCGTGCGAGGTCGACGGCGTACGGACCGTCGGCGGGGTTGCCGATGGCCAGCGACTTGGCGATCGTGTCGGGCTTGACCGGACGGCACACGTCGGTGCCGGCGGCGAAGGCCTGCGCGACCGGGGAGCAGCCCTCGGCCTGCGCGCCGTGCATGGCGGGCACGTCGCCGGTCAGCAGACCCGCGTCGATGAACTCCTGGAAGCCGCGGGCGACCTTGGTGAACAGCGAGCCGGAGGCGACCGGCGCGACGACGCAGTCGGGCAGCTCCCAGCCGAGCTGCTCGGCCGTCTCGTAGGCGAGCGTCTTGGAGCCCTCCGCGTAGTACGGGCGGACGTTGACGTTGACGAACGCCCAGCTCTCGCGCTCGCCCGAGATCTCGGTGCAGAGGCGGTTCACCGCGTCGTAGTTGCCGCGCACGCCGACGATCTGGGCGCCGTAGGCCCCGGCCGAGAGGATCTTCTCGGGCTCGAGATCGGCGGGGATGAACACGTAGGCGGGCAGCCCGGCGTAGGCCGAATGGGCGGCCACGGCCCCCGCGAGGTTGCCGGTCGAGGCGCAGGCGACCGTGTCGAAGCCCAGCTCGATCGCGCGGGCGAGGGCGACCGAGACGACGCGGTCCTTGAACGAGTGCGTCGGGTTCGCGGTCTCGTTCTTGATCCACACCTCGCCGAGGCCGAGCCGCTCGGCCAGGCGGTCGGCGCGCACGAGCGGCGTCCAGCCCGTCGGGAGCGACGAGCGCGGCGTCCGGTCCAGCGGCAGGAAGTCCGCATAGCGCCAGAGCGAGTGCGGGCCCGCCTGGATCCGCCGCTTGAGCTCAGCCGGGTCGGACTCCGGCGCGCGGTACGCGACCTCCAGGGGTCCGAAACAGCGCTCGCAGACGTAGCGTGCCTCGAGTGGATAGGTGGTGGAGCACTCCTTGCACTTCAGGGCCTCTGCCGGCATCTCTCGGTAGTCCTCTCTCCGCCGGGTTGTGCGGCGTGAGCGACGACAGGCGAAGCCCTCCACCGCATCTCCCAGGCTTGCTTCTTGGAGCCTGATGGAATTGCCACCGTTTCCGGCACTGGCGTGCCGGATGGTTGGCGGGGCTTCACTGGGCCAATCCCTCCACCCCTCTTGATGCGTACTGCTATGTCCGGGGAAGGCTAGCGAACCGACCGGCCTTCCTCAATCAGCATGATCGGATCGGAGGCGGATTTCTCCAATCGTCGTAGAATTGACACTGCGATGCTGCCCCCGACCGACGACCCGCTCAGTCTCGGCCATGCCGAGCCTGCCCAAGAGCCCGTTCGGCCGGCGCGCTGCCCGCACGCGCGGCGCTGAGCCGCGCCCGGATCGCGAGGAGACGCGCGTCGAGATCGTGGAGGCCCCCGGCCTCCGCTGGATCAACATCGAGCGCCCGCGCCAGATCGACCGTGCGTGGATGGAGGAGCGGTTCGACTTCCACCCGCTCGACTACGAGGACGTCTTCTCGCGCAACCAGCGCCCGAAGGTCGACGAGTACGACGACTACCTGTTCTGCGTCCTGCACTTCCCGCGCTACGACAAGTCGGTCTCGCGCCTCAACGCGGCCGAGCTGGACCTGTTCGTGGGCCCGGACTTCCTGATCACGCTGCCCAACGAGCCGCTGCAGCCGGTCGAGTACCTGTTCGAGCGCTGCCGCACGAACGAGGACCTGCGCGACACGCTCTTCTCCAAGGGCCCCGGCTACCTGCTCTACAAGATCGTCGACGACTGCGTCGACGCCTCGTTCCCGATGCTGCGCAAGATCGGCAACAAGCTCGAGCGGATCGAGGAGGACATCTTCGAGGGCCGCGAGTCCGAGATCGTGCGCGACATCTCCAACGCCAAGCAGGAGATCATCAACTTCCGCAAGGTGATCCGCCCGCAGCGCGCCGCGTTCGCCGACCTCGAGCGCAACAAGCAGCGCTACATCGCCGACGACCTCGACATCTACTTCGACGACATCGTCGACGCGTCCGAGCGGATCTGGGACATGCTCGAGAACTACAAGGAGGTCGTGGAGGCGCTCGAGTCGACGAACGAGTCGGCCATCGCGCACCGCTCCAACGAGGTCTTCCGCGTCCTCACCGCCTTCTCGGTCATCTTCCTGCCGCTGACGCTGATCGCGTCGGTCTTCGGCATGAACGTGCACGTGCCCGGCGAGGGCGACCTGACCGCGTTCTACGTGGTGCTCGCCCTGATGGCGGTCGTGCTCGGCGGCCTGCTCGCGCTGTTCCGGCGCCGCGGCTGGCTCTAGCTAGGCGCCCTTGCGCCGCACGGGCTGATCCATCGGCGTGAGGCGGGCGGCAACGGGCGGGCTCGGCGCGCCGGTGTCCAGTCGCGTGGCCGCTTCCGCCGCGTCCGCCGCGTCGAGCCGGGCGGCGAGCGCCACCATGCCGTCGCTGAGCTCGCGCGCCAGCTCCCGCTGGGGGCCGGTCACCCGGTAGCTGCTCGGCGGGTCGGTGCTCCCGCGCGCGAGCAGCTCCGGGTACGTCGGCACGCCGGCGTCGCCGTAGCCGCGCGCGAACTCGCGCAGCATCGTCGCCAGCGCGGCGAGCGACGAGCGGTAGCGCACCCAGCGGTGGTTCGGCCACGTGAGCGCCGCGTCCGCCGGCGGCTGCTCCGCGAAGCGCTCGACGAGCCGTGCCCCCGCGAGCCGCCCGCGCTCGGTGAGCGCGTCGATCGTCGCCTCCTCCATCGTCAGGTTCATCCCGCCCTCGCGCTCGTCGAGGCTGACGTGGACGACGCGGTCGCGATAGCCCGGCAGCCGCATCTGCGCCTCGTCGACGCGGTTCTGCATGGTGCGGACGATGCTGCCGAGGAACCCGGCCAGGTCGGCGTCGAAGCGGTACCACCAGTCGCTGATGCCGCCGCGGTTGCTGTCGGCCATCCAGACGTTCTCGGCCTGCACCTCGGACTTCGGGTGGTCCGGGTGGAACGGGCGCAGGTTGATCGCGAACGTCGGGTGGCGTGGCACGAAGGCGTCGAAGAAGTGGACGGGGAAGTTGCTCGAGATGCCGCCGTCGGAGAACCAGCAGCGCTCCGCGGCCGGGGCCGGGAGCCGCGGGCCGGCCGGCCTGACCCGGTCCGGGTCGTCGCGGATCGTGTGCCAGGCGGCGGCCTCGTCGGCGATCCAGCGGCGCCAGCCCGCGCGGGCGTCGGCGTTCGCCGTGCGGGTCCAGTCGACGCGCCAGAGCGGGATGGCGCTGAGCAGCACGGGGAACGACAGGCTCATGCGGGTGGCGACGACGACCGGCAGGTCGGCGGCGTGGGGCAACGGCCGCAGCGGCCACAGCAGCCCCCGCTCGAGCTGCACCTTGTCGCGCGCGGCGCCCTCCGCGGGCAGCGGCGGCGGGTGCTCCGTGAGCCACGTGACGATGTGCTCCGGGAACAGCCGCTCCAGCTCGTCGCTGTCGAAGTAGAAGTCCGCGGCGGCCCAGGGCAGGCGCTCGGCCCGCCGGTTCGTGACGTTCGTGGTGACCATCTCGAGCCGCATCCACGGGTCGTCGGGATCGGCCGCGTCCGGGTCGCCGCCGGGTCCGGCCCACAGGTGCCCGAACGTCAGCGGGCCGTCGCCCGTCCGGCCGGCGAGCCCGTCGATCAGCCGGTCCAGCCACGGGGTGAGGCCCTCCTGCCCAGGGATGACGGTCATGCCGGAGCAGAGCCCGAAGTGGTTCGCCGGGATCGCCGTGCGCGCCACGGTCGCCGCACGGTAGGCGGCGGCGCCGAGCGTCCCGGCGAGCAGGAACACGAGGCCTGCGACGGCCAGCGCCACGGCGGCGAGCGCGCTGTCGGCGGCGACGAGGCCCGCGACGACCAGGAGGACGAGCCCCGGCAGGCTGCCGAGCACGGCCGGGCCGGGGAACTGCCTGAGCAGCTGCCCCAGGAGCGCCTGGACCTTCCCGCGCGCCTCCTTGTGCTCCACCGCCGCGATCAGCAGCCGGAAGAGCGGGCGGGTGGACGGCGCCGGCTGGAAGAGCGAGACGAGCTTCCCGTCCCTGCCGATCTCCTGCGGCAGCTCTGCGAGCCGGTCGAACGCCCCGCCCTCCCGGCCGAGCTCGGCCGCGGCCGCCGCGGCGGCCGCGATCGCCCCGGCGGAGGTCCCGCCGACGTTCTTGAGGCGGTAGGTCTCCGCCAGCTCGCAGACCGCGCGGGGGTACACCACGCCGCTCGTGATGCCGCCCTTCATCACGACGTCGCACGCCCGCGCGGGGCGCGGGTGCTCGTCCGGGCCGGCCATGGCGCGATCGTCTCAGCACCGCCGGGGAAAGTCCACCGGTCAGGACACGGCGACCCCGAGCGCGGCGGCGGCGGCCGCCCGGCCCGTGCGCACCGCGCCCTCCATGTAGCCGCAGACCCAGTGGTCCGAGCCGGCCACGAAGAACGGCGGCTCGTGCGTGCCGTGCAACGGGCCGACGGCGGTCACGTCGCCCGGGGCCCATTGCGTGATGTAGCCCTGCGTGAACGGGTCGGCGCCCCACGCGCGGTGCAGCAGCGCGTCGGGCGCGCACGCCGCCTCGCCGTAGAGGCGGGCGAGCGTGTCGAGCACCTCGGCGCGGCGGGCCGCCTCGGGCGCCGCCAGGAAGTGCGCGAGCCGCTCCGGCCCCACGAGCATCGAGAGCACGCCGGGCGCCTGGGGCCAGGTCGATCCGACCATGCCCTCGCCGTCCGAGAGCCCGCTCGCCCCCACGGCGCGCCAGATCGGCTCGGGGTAGGCCGCGACGACCTTGGCCGCGCGCGCCTGGCGCTGGCGGTGCAGGCTCGCGAGCCGCGCGTCGCTCACGCCGGTCACGGCGACGTCGCGCAGCGGGCCGACCGGCAGCGCGCACACGACGGCCGCCGCGGTCAGCGTCTCGCCGCCGGCGAGCGTCACCCGCACGCCCGACGGGGCGACGTCCAGCGCGACGACCTGCGCGCCGAGCCGCAGCCGCTCGCCGAGGTCCTCGGCCATCCGCAGCGGCAGCGCGGCGCTGCCGTCGCGCAGCCGCATGCCCTCCCAGCGCTCGTACCCGTAGACCTCCTCCGCCCCGGCCGCGCTGACCATGCGCAGCTGGCCGAGCATCGACTGGCGCTCGATCGAGCCGCCGGCCATCGCGAGGGCGCCCAGCTCGTGCAGCCGCAGCACCGCGGGCCGCGCGCCCTGCGCGCGCATCCAGCCGCCGACCGACAGGCGGTCGAGCGCCGCGGCGTCCGGGTGCGACCACGGGTCGTCGGGATCGACGGTCGCGGCCAGCGCCACGACGGCGGCCTCGATCCGCTCGGCGTCGGCGACGTCCGCGCGCGTGAAGCCCGGCGGCCACTCGCCCTGCCCGGCGCCCTCCGCCAGGTCCCAGCTCATCTCCCCCGGCTCGGCCACGTAGCTGCGCTCGAACGCGAGCCCCAGCTCCTCGGCCAGCGCGATGTACGCCGTGTGGAAGGAGCCGACGACCTCGCCGCCCATCTGCACGACCCGGCCGTCGTCGAGCACGGCCTGCTCGACGCGGCCGCCCGGGCGCCCGCGCGCCTCGAGCACCGCGACGTCCGCGCCGCCGGCCGCGAGGTCGCGCGCGGCGGCGAGGCCGGCGAGCCCGGCCCCGAGGACCAGCACGTCGCGGCTCACCGCAGGACCTGGCCGTGCCGCGGGTGCCACCCGATGCGGACGCGGTCGCCCAGCTCCCAGCGGTCGTCGGCGCGCGCCCGCGACGTGTTCTGCTCGAGCGCGATGACGCGCGAGTCCGGCGCCAGCTCGACGATGATCTGGGTCATCGTGCCGAGGTAGACGCGCTCGGCGATCGTGCCCTCGACCGAGCACATGCCCGGCTCGAGCTCGTCGATCCAGAGCTTCTCGGGCCGCACGGAGAGGTGCACGGCCTCGCCCTGGCCGAGCCCCGCGGGCACGGTCGCGTCGACGACGGCGTCGCAGCCGCTGAGCCGCACGCCGCCGTTCTCGACCGTCGCCGGCAGGAGGTTGGAGATGCCGATGAAGCCGGCCACGAACGGCTTGAGCGGGTGCTCGTAGATCTCCTCGGGAGCGCCGAGCTGCTCGACCACGCCGTCGTGCATGACCGCGATGCGGTCCGACATGGCGAGCGCCTCCTCCTGGTCGTGCGTCACGTAGATGAACGTGATCCCGACCTCGCGCTGGATGCGCTTGAGCTCGACCTGCATCTGCTTGCGCAGCTGGAGGTCGAGCGCGCCGAGCGGCTCGTCGAGCAGCAGCACCGACGGGCGGTTGACGAGCGCCCGCGCGAGCGCGACGCGCTGGCGCTGGCCGCCGGAGAGCTGCGCCGGCCGCGACCTGGCGCGCGAGTCGAGCGCGACGAGCTCGAGCGCCTCGCCGACGCGCTGCTCGATCTCGGCCTTCGCGACCTTGCGCCGGCGCAGGCCGAAGGCGACGTTCTCGGCGATGTCGAGGTGCTCGAACAGCGCGTAGGACTGGAACACCGTGTTCACGTTGCGCTTGTAGGGCGGCACGTGCGCGACGTCCTCGCCGTCGAGCTTGATGGCGCCCGCGGTCGGCTGCTCGAAGCCGGCGATCAGGCGCAGCGTCGTGGTCTTGCCGCAGCCCGACGGGCCGAGCAGCGAGAAGAACTCGCCCTGGCGGATCTGGAGCGACATCTCCTTGACGGCTTCGAACTCGCCGAAGCGCTTGTGCACGCCCTCCAGCTCGACGGCGATCCCGGTCATGCCTCGTTCCTCCCGGTCAGGACCGCCAGTCCGCTCTCGCGCCGTCCGAGCAGGCGCGGGAGCAGGATGGCGAGTGCGATGAGTACCGCCGAGACGGCGAGCATGAGCGTGCCGATGGCGTTGATCGTGGGCGAGATGCCGAAGCGCAGTGCGGAGTAGATCCGTACCGGCAGCGGCTGCGGCGACTCGCCCGTCGTGAAGAACGAGAGCACGAAGTCGTCGAAGGACAGGACGAAGACGAGCATCGCCGCGGCGAGGATCGCGGGCCACAGCGCGGGCAGCGTCACGAGCCGAACCGCCTGCAGCGGCGTCGCGCCGAGGTCGAGGGCCGCCTCCTCGATCTCCGTCCCCATCGCGGCCAGCCGGCCGCGGACGACGACGCAGACGTAGGAGATCGAGAACGTGATGTGGGCGAGGATGATCGTCTCCACCGACAGGGCGACGCCGAGCTGCGCGAACAGCACGAAGGCCGACACGCCGGCCACGATCTCGGGCGTCACGAGCGGGATCAGCAGGAGCAGGCCGGACGCCCTGCTCGCGCGCGAGCGCGAGCGGGCCAGGCCGAGCGCGAGCGCGGTCCCGAGCGCCGTCGCGGCGACGGTGGTGACGGCCGCGATCTCGATCGAGGTGAACAGCGACGTGCGCAGCGACTCGTCGTTGAAGAACTCCTCGTACCAGCGGAACGAGAAGCCGTCGAACGTCTGCAGCGACTTCGCCGAGTTGAACGAGAACAGGATGACGATGAGGATCGGCGCGAACAGGAACGTGTAGACGACCCCGGTGATGACCCACAGCGTCCGAGGGCGGTCGAAGCCCTTCGGCTTCCCGCGCCCGCTCGCGGCGCCGGTCTTCGCGACCTCGACGGGACGCTCGGCGGCGACGCTCATACCAGCGCCTCCCGCCGCTCGGAGGATCCGGTTCCGCGGAGGTAGAAGAACATGAAGATGGCGAGGAAGGCCATCAGCACGATGGTCAGCGCCGAGCCGAACGGCCAGTTCTCCGCGCCGAAGAACTGCTGCTGGATCAGGTTGCCGACCATGTAGGTGTCGGGCCCGCCGAGGAGCTGGGCGGAGACGAAGTCGCCGACCGCCGGCAGGAAGACGAGCACGCTGCCGGCCAGCACGCCCGGCACGGTCTGCGGCCAGGTCACGTGCCAGAACGTCTGGCGCGGCGTGCCGTAGAGGTCCTTGCCGGCCTCGATCAGCGCCGGGTCCATGCGCTCCAGCGACGCGTAGATCGGCAGGATCATGAACCCGAGGTAGCCGTAGACGAGGCCGCCGATCACCGCCCAAGGCGTGTTGAGGAACTGGACCGGGTCGGACGAGATCCCGCTCTCCGCGATCAGGTTGTTGACCAGCCCCTCGTCGGCCAGCAGCGCCACCCAGGCGTACGTGCGGACGAGGTAGTTGATCAGGAACGGCGCGAGGATCGCCGCGATGAGGAGGTTGCGCCGGCGGCCGCCGAAGCGCGCGATGCAGTACGCGACGGGGTAGCCGATCAGCAGGCACAGCACGGCGGTGGCGGCGGCGTACCCGACGGAGCGCGCCAGCACCGGGGCGAACAGCGGGTCGATCGCGTCGGCGTAGTTCTCCGGGTTCCAGCCGTACGTCACGCCGCCGAAGTCGTTGTTCGCGCCGAGCGAGATGAGCACGGCGATGGCGAACGGCACGATGAAGAAGAACAGGAGCCAGAGCGCGCCGGGGAAGAGGAAGCGGCGCCAGAACGCGTCCGTCATGCCTTCACCTCCGTCCAGATCCGGTCCCACGCCTTCTTGGCGTCCTTGTCGAGCTCGCGGAACTGGGCGCCCTTGGCGAGGTCGTCCGTCGTGATCTCGATCGCCGGATCGTCGGACGCCAGCTCGGCGAACGCGTCCTCGGTGCCCTTGATCGGCATCGGGTAGCCGAACCAGGACACGTTGGCCGCGGCGTTCTCGGGGTCGAGCATCCAGTCGATGAACAGCGTCGCGGTGCCCGGGTGCCGCGCGTTGGACGGGATCGCCATGCAGTCGGAGCCGACCGGGATCCCCTCCTTGCAGGTCTGGTAGCGCAGCTGCTCGGGGTGCTTGGACTGGTTGCGCGCGTTGACCACGTCCCCGTTCCAGGCGTGATGGATCCACGCCGTGCCGCTGACCAGGTTCGGCGCCGGGTTGGTCGAGTAGCCGCGCAGGAACTCCTTCTCGAACTGGAGCGTCTCCTTGGACTGCTCGAGCTCCTCGGCCACCGTCGTGTTGAGGTCGAACCCGTTGAAGAGGTTCGCCTGGCCGATCGACTCCTGGAAGTCGTCGAGCATGAAGATGCGGCCCTTGGCCTGCTCGTTGGCGAGGTCGCCCCAGGACCCCGTGAGGTCGCCGACCTTGTCCTCGCGCCAGGCGATCCCCGTGGTGTACATGCCGTAGGGGACGGTGTGGCCGGAGTCCTTGTCGTACCAGGGGTCGTCGAAGAACGGGTAGATGCCGCCGGCGTTCTTGAGCGCCGCGCGGTCGAGCGGCCGCAGCGCGTTGCGGCGGTTGAGCCGGTTGACGTAGTCGGCGGTCGGGAAGATCAGGTCGTAGCGGTTCCCGGCCTGCAGCTTGGCCATCATGCTCGGCATCGAGTCGAAGTTCGAGACGGTCACGCCGACGCCGTAGTGCTTCTCGAACCGCTTGATGACCTTCGGGTTCATGTACTCGGTCCAGTTGAAGATCAGCAGGTCGCCGTCGATCTTCGGCGCCACGACCGGCTGGACCACCGCGGGCGGCGCCTCCTGCGGCCCGACGCCGCACCCGGCGGCGAACGCGCCGGCCGCGACGCCGGCGCCGGCGCGCAGGAAGTCGCGCCTCCGCATCCCCTCGTCGCCCATCACGATCCCCCTCTCGGATCGAACGCCCCCGGTTCGGCGCCCAGCTGCGCGGCCACGCCCTCCACGACGAGCCGCCTCGCATGCTCCAGCCCCATGGCCGGATCGTCCACCAGCACCCGCAGCCCGACGCCGTCGATCGCGGCGATCAGGCGCTGCACGACCGCCCGCGCGTCGTCGGTCTCGAACTCGCCGGCCGCCAGGCCCTCGTCCACCACCTCGGCGATCCAGGCGTCGTAGCGGGCGTACAGGCGCGCGGCGACCGGCTTGAGCTCCTCCTGGCGCGCGGCGCGCCCCCACAGCTCCAGCCACAGCCGCCACTCGCGGTCGCCGGGACCGGCGAACGGCAGCGACTGGTCGATCATCCAGCCGAGCTTCTGCGCCGCCGTCCAGTCCTCGGCCTCGGCGGCGGTCGTGCGGACGTCGCCGAGCAGCTCGAACGAGTGCTCGAGCGCCTCGGCCATGAGCGCCTCGCGGGTGGCGAAGTGGTAGTGCACGAGCGGCGGCGACACGCCGGCGAGCGCCGCGATGCGGGCGATGCGTACGTCGTCGATCCCGTGCTCGGCGATCACGTCGCAGGCAGCCTCCAGGATGCGCTCGCGCGCGTCCTGGGCGACCCGCGGCGGGGCCGTCACCCGGTCGCCTCGAGCGCGCGCCGCACGTGGTCGGCGAACCAGGCGACCGCGGCCTCGCGCTCGCCGAGCGGCCCCGGCCGCCAGCCCGTGGTGCGCAGGCCGGCCTGGACGCGGGCGACGAGCTCCGCGTCCTCCTCCGCCACCTCGTTGTTGAGCCGGTGGTTGAGGCGCTGGACGGCGCGCATGGCCGCCGTCGGCTTCTCGGCGCGGTAGCAGTCCCACACGTCGTGGGTGGCGTCGATGCCCTTCGGGTTCACCTGCCAGGTCATCACCTGGTCGGGGTAGAGGTCGATCGCGGTGTTGGGCCAGATCCAGACGTATCGCCAGACGGAGCGGTCGGCGTCGGTCAGGCCGGGCATCGGGCGCACCATCCGCTGGTAGGCGCGCTCGAGCCGGTTGCCGGACCGCTTCTCGCGCAGCGGCGCCTCGAACCACACGTACCCGTCGTGGACCTCGACCGTGTAGTGCTGGTAGTCGAGCAGCCGCATCAGGCTCGGGTGGGCGATCGGGACGTGGTAGCCCTCGAGGTAGTTGTCCGAGACGATCTTCCAGTTGGCGGGCTGGCTCGTCGTCGCCTCGGTGAAGCGCTCCAGGCCGCCGATGCCGTAGGGCGCGAGCCGCTCGGCCAGGCCGCCGAGCGAGTCGGCCAGCGGCGCCGCGTCCAGGTCGAGGTTGACCCAGACGATGCCGGAGAAGACCTCGACGCGGGCCGGCATGAGCCCGAGCTCAGCCTTGTCGAGGCCCTGGAAGCCGCGGCCCTCGGGCACGCCGATCAGGCGCCCGTCGGTGCGGTACGTCCAGCCGTGGTACGGGCAGCGCAGCGCCTTGCCGCAGTCGCCGCGCCCCTCGCGCAGGCGGGTGGCCCGGTGGCGGCAGGCGTTGCGGAACGCGCGCAGCTCGCCGTCCTCGCCGCGCACCACGATGGCCGACTCGACGCCGACGTCGGCGGTGACGAACGAGCCGGGATCGCGCAGGTCGGCGACGTGCCCGGCGAGGTTCCAGGTCCGTGCGAAGATCGCCTCCTGCTCGCGCGCGGCGACGGCCGGATCGACGTACAGCTCCGGGTCCAGCGCGGTGAATGCGGGGTGGTCGACGGCGGTCATGAGCGATCCTGACTTTGTGATCAGTCGCATGATATGGTCGCTGTCAATGGCCCTGCCGTGGCGGCGTGACGACATCTGGCTGTCGCTGACCCCTGAGCCGGAGCGGCTGCTGCCCGAGGCGCGCGCGGTGCTCCGCAGCGGGCAGGCGCCGCCGCCGCGCGAGCTGCTCGAGCACGAGCGGGCGCGGGCCGAGGCGCTCGTCCTGCGCGCCCGGCGCGCGCGCTGGGAGGCCTGGCTGCGCGAGAGCGCGGCGCTGGCCGCAGGGACCGGCGAGGACGCCGGGCCGACCGCCGCCGCGGGCGCGCTGGTGCGCGCCGTCGTCGCCAACCACGACGCGCTCGCGCTGGGCCTGCCCGGCGCCGAGCGCCTTCACTGACCGGGAGTTCACGTTGAGCACGACCCTCGCCGCCATGGACACCGAGCAGGACGCCGTCGCCGAGCGCGCGCGGCGCTTCGTCGACGAGCAGCTGATCCCGCGCGAGGTGCCCGCGGAGCTGGCCGGCGGGCGGCTGCCGGCCGAGGACGTCGCCGCCCTGCGGGCCGCGACCATCGCCGCCGGCCTCAACGGCGGCCTGCACGCCGTCGAGCACGGCGGCCAGGGCTGGTCGCACGCCACCTGGGCGCTCGTCGAGGAGCAGCTCGGGCGCGCCACGAACGGCATCAGCTGGCACATGCCGAACGCGTACAACGTGTGGTCGGCCGGCACCGAGGAGCAGATCGACCGCTGGCTGCGGCCGATGCTGCGCGGCGAGGCGCAGGACGCCTATGCGGTCACGGAGGAGCATGCGGGGTCCGACCCCGCCGGGATCGCGACGGTCGCCGAGCCGCTGGACGGCGGCCGCGGCTGGCGCATCCGGGGCGAGAAGTGGTTCGTGACGAGCGGCGACGTGGCCGACGTGCTGATCGTCGTCGCCCGCGCGCCGGAGGGCCCGACGCTGTTCCTCGTGCCCACTGACGCGCCTGGCATCACGGTCCTCGAGGACCCGCCCTACACGCACCACTACCCGCACGGGCACCCGAACCTGGGGCTCGACGTCGAGGTCGGCCCCGGCGCCGTGCTCGGCCCGCTCGGCGGGGCCGACGAGCTGCAGCGGGCATGGTTCGTCGAGGAGCGGCTGGGGATCGCCGCCCGCGGGATCGGGGCGATGGAGCGGCTGCTCGAGGAGACGCTGGCGTGGGCGACCGGCCGCGAGCAGGGCGGCGCGCGCCTGTGGGACCACCAGGGCGTCGCGTTCCCGCTCGCCGACAGCGCCGCCGACGCGACCGCGGGCCGGCTGCTCGTGCTCGAGGTCGCGCGGCTCGCGGACGCCGGCGCGGACCCGAAGCTCGTGCACGCGAAGGCCTCGATCGCGAAGCTGTTCGTCAGCGAGGCCGCCTGCCGCTGCGCGGACCGCGCCGTGCAGGCGTTCGGCGGGCGCGGCTACCGGCGCGACAACGTGGCCGAGCGGTTCCTGCGCGAGCTGCGCGTCGACCGCATCTGGGAGGGCACGAGCGAGATCCAGCGGCTGATCATCGCCCGCTCGCTCGAGCGCCGGGGCGTGGCGAAGGTGCTCCGCTGAGCGCCGCCCGCGAGGGCGCGGCGGCGCGCGGCGAGACCGTGCCGGCGCGGACCACCATCCCGGCCGCCCCCGGCACGCTGGACCTGGCGCCGCTGCTGCGACCTCGCTCGGTCGCGGTCGTGGGTGCGACGGACCGGCCGGGCTCCTACGGGGACGCGACGCTCGTCAACCTCGCCACGCTCGGGTTTCCCGGGCCCGTGTACGGCGTCAACCCCACGCGGACCGAGGTGCACGGGCGGCCGTGCGTGCCGACGCTCGACGACCTGCCCGAGCCGGTCGACGCCGTCGTCGTGGCCATCCCGGCCGCGGGGGTGCCCGAGGTCGTGCGCGCGGCGGGCCGGCGCGGATGCGGCGGCCTCGTCGTGTTCGGAGCCGGGTTCGCGGAGGCGGGCAGGGGCGCGCTGCAGGCCGAGCTGCGTGAGGCGGCGCTGGCGGCGGCGCTCCCGGTGATCGGGCCCAACTGCGACGGGATGGTCGCCTTCCATGGCGGCGGCGCGCTGTGGGGCGACGCGCTCGTGGCGCGCCCGGCCGGGCCGGTCGCGCTCGTGTCGCAGAGCGGCAACGTCGCGGTCAACGCGCTCGGCGTGGACCGCGGGATCGCCTTCCACACGGTGGCGTCGGTCGGCAACCAGGCCGTCGTCAGCGCGGCCGACGTGCTCGCCGCGCTGGTCGAGGACGACGCGGTCGGCTCGGTCGCGCTGTTCCTGGAGTCCGACGGCGATGGCGAGCGGCTGGCCGCGGCGCTCGCCCGGGCAGCGGAGCGCGAGGTCGGCGTGGCGGTCCTGAAGGTCGGCGCCACGGCGGCGGGCGCCGTCGCCGCCGCGGCTCACACGGGCTCGCTCGCGGGCGACCATCGGGTCTTCCGCGCGCTCGTCGCGGAGGCGGGCGCGGCGTGGGCCGATGACGTCCACGATCTCCTGGAGCTGGCAAAGGCGCTGGCCGTGCCAGGTGCGCGACGGCGGGGTCTGCCCGCCGGCGGCGGCGCTCCCGTGCACGGCGGCGGCCTGGCGATCCTCACGTGCTCGGGCGGCGACTCCGGGCTGGCGGCGGACGAAGCCGGCCGCCGCGGGCTCGTGCTGCCGCCGCTCTCGGCGGCGACTGCGGAGGCGCTGGTGCCGCTGCTGCCCGACGCGGCGACGATCGGCAACCCGCTCGACTACACCGCGATGATCTGGGGCGAGCAGGAGCGGCTCGCCGCGATCGTCCGCGCGGTCGCTGCCGATCCCGCGATCGAGCAGCTGCTGCTCTTCTACGACGAGCCGGGGGGCATGGACGCGGGCCTGCGCGCGAGCTGGGACGGCGTCCGCGAAGGGCTCGCCGACGGCGCAGTGGACGCCGACGCCGCGGCGCTCGTCGCCTCCACGCTGCCGGAGCTACTGCAGGACGCCTCGGCTACCTCGTTCCTCGCCCGCGGCGTGCCCGCGGTCGCCGGGCTGCGCACCGCGCTCGCATGCGCGGACGCGCTCGGCCGCCCGTTCGCGGACCCGGAGCGCCTGCGCGCGATCGCCTCGGCGGCGCGCGGCGCGCGTGCGGCGGCGGGCGGCGGCGCGCCCGAGGGTGCGTGGCTCTCCGAGGACGCGGCGAAGGCCCTGCTGCGGGCCGCGGGCGTGGCCGTCCCGGAGGGGCGGGTCGTCGCGGACGCGGACGACGCCGTCGCTGCTGCCGCCGGGCTCGGCGTCCCTGTCGCCCTCAAGGCGTCCTCCCCCCGGCTCCAGCACAAGAGCGACGCGGGCGCGCTCGCGCTCGGCGTGGCCGGCGAGGCGGCGGTCCGCGCCGCGCACCGGCAGGTCGCGGCGGCCGGCGGGCCGGAGGCGGCGGTGCTCGTCGAGGCGATGGCGGCGCCGGGCGTCGAGCTCGTCGTGGCCGCGCGCGGCGACGCCGTCGTGCCGGCGCTCGTCGTCGGCCTGGGCGGCGTCTGGACCGAGCTGCTCGACGACGTCGCCGTCGTCCCGCTGCCCGCCACCCCCGCCCGCGTGGAGGCCGCGCTGCGCTCGCTGCGCGGGGCCGGGCTGCTGACCGGCGCGCGCGGCGCGGCACCCGTCGATCTCGCCGCCCTCGCTGCGCTCGCCGCGGCGGCCGGCGACCTGCTCCTCGCCGAGGGGCTCGCGCTGCTCGAGCTCAACCCGGTGATCGCCGGGCCGGCCGGGGCCGTCGCGGTCGACGCCGTCGCCCGGCGCTGAAACCCGCAACGTGCGACCACGCGACACGTAACTCCACGGATGTGGTGGTGTTCGGCTTCCTGATGCCCCCCGCCGCACATGCGGCCGCGTTCGAGCGGCTCGCCGACACCGCCACGCTCGCGGCCCCGGCCCGCACGCGCCGCATGCTCGTGATCGTGAACCCGTACGCGACGACGATGTCCGTGCGGCTCAAGCAGCTCGTCGTCTACGCCCTGCAGGGGCGCTTCTCGGTCGAGGCCGTCGACACGCAGCGCAAGGGGCACGCGATCGACCTGTGCCGGGAGGCATCGGACGAGGGCTACGACGCCGTCGTCGCGTTCGGCGGCGACGGCACGGTCAACGAGGCCGCCAACGGCCTGGCCGGCTCCGACACCGTGCTCACCTGCCTGCCGGGCGGCGCGACGAACGTGTACTGCCGCATGCTCGGCATCCCCACCGACGTCGTCGACGCCACCGAGCACCTGCTCGGCCTCGCCGACGCCTGGGCGCCGCGCGCCGTCGACCTCGCGCGCGTCAACGACCGCTGGTTCACCTTCTCGGCGGGCGCGGGGCTCGACGCCACCGTGGTCGAGCGCGTCGACCGCCATCCGCGCCTGAAGGCCCGCTTCGGCCCGTGGTACTACGCGTCGGCCGCGGTCGCGACGTTCATGGAGAAGTACGTCGTCCATGCGCCGCGCGTCGTCGCGTCCGCCGGCGGCCGCGAGCGCGAGGGCGTCAGCGTGTTCGTGCAGAACGCCCAGCCCTACACGTACTTCAGCCGCCGCCCCGTCAGCCTCGCCGACGGCACGCACCTGGAGTCGGGCGACCTCTCGGCCGCCGTGCTCACGCGCGCCAACGGGCTCGACGTGCCCACCATCGCCTACCGCCTGCTCGCGCAGCACGCCCGCGTCGCCGGGCACCGGCGCGTGGCCGTGTTCGACGGCCTCGACGGCCTGCGCGTGCGGTCCGTCGACGAGCGCCCGGTCCCCGTGCAGGTCGACGGCGACTACGTCGGCGAGCACGAGGAGGCCGTCTTCAGCGTCCTCCCCGGCGGCCTGCGCGTGCTCTCCTAGGCGGACGGACCGGGCGGCGCGCGCCGCTCAGCCGAACGGTGCGCGCACGCCCGCGGGGTAGTCCACGCCGCGCTCGGCGAGCGACGCGCGGACGCGGCGCTTGATCGCGGCGATCGGCGGGCCTTCGCGCGCGAGCGCGTCCTTCTCGGCGGCGAGGGCGTCCGACGCCCGCTCCGCCTCGCCGTCGTCGCCGGCGTCGAGCGCGCGGCCCAGCGCCGCGAGCAGGTCCGGGCGCGCGGCGGCCAGCGCGGTGATCGCGCCGTGCCCGCCGCTGCGGATCGCGGCGAGCACGAGCTGGTCGCTGCCGGTGAAGATGCGGAACGGCCGTCCCGCGACGGCCGCGACGAACGCGCGGTGGCACTCGGGGTCGCCGGTCGAGTCCTTCATGCCGGCGAGCCCCGCTGCGGCCAGCTCCCCCAGGACGGCCGCCGGCAGCACGTTCACGTGCATGCGCGGGATCGTGTAGGCGAGCAGCTCGCGACCGTCCGCCGCCTCCAGCAGGGCGAGGAAGTGGCGCCGGACCTGCTCGGCGGTCGCCGGGTAGAACCAGGGCACGTAGGCCCCCGCGCGCGCCGCGCCGGCGGCGTAGGCGCGCTCGAGCAGCGCGACCGTCGCGCGCGTGCTCGGGCGGCCGACCTGGGCGATCACGCGCTCGCCGCCCGCCACGGCCACCGCGCGCTCGACGAGCGCGACGACCTCGTCGGGCTCGAGCAGCACGCCCTCGCCGGTCGTCCCGCCGATGAAGGCGCCGTCGAGCCCGTGCTCGAGCAGCCACGCGAGGTGGGCGCCGAACGCGTCGAGGTCGGGATCGCCGTCGGGGCCGAACGGCGTGGGGATGGCGGCGAGCATGCGGACCATGCCGCCCGCCGTACCCCGGTCGGCCGCCGTCCAGACACTGCGGCCGCGCCTCAGCGATCCTCTCCGCGCGAGAGCCGGTCGAGGATCGACCCGACCCGGCGCCGGAGATCCGAGCGGTCGGTCACGGCGTGGGACGGCCGGCCCGCGGTGGAGATCCACGGCACGAGCACGTCGAAGTCCAGCTCGCGGATCAGCTCGAGGCTCTCGATGTAGGCGTCGCGGTCGCTCGACCCGAGCACGGCCGCGACCCACTCGCCCTCGCTCAGGTAGATCGTGTCGCCCGTGAACAGCGCCGCGCGTTGCCCGCCGCGCCACAGGAAGCAGGTCGATCCGCGCGTGTGCCCCGGGGTCGGGATCACCTCGAAGTCGTCGCCGACCCGATGGCGACCGGCGTACGTGGCCTCGACGGCGGCAAGCGCGGCGACCGGCTCGCGGGCGTCCTCGTG
The DNA here is from genome assembly GCA_963827335.1 of uncultured Solirubrobacteraceae bacterium. Taxonomy (GTDB): domain Bacteria; phylum Actinomycetota; class Thermoleophilia; order Solirubrobacterales; family Solirubrobacteraceae; genus DASQMT01. The sequence continues at coordinate 220,546 of CAWHAP010000002.1, read as the reverse complement.
GACGACGAGCGGGCCGATCAACCCGTCGGGGGCGGCCTCGGCCTCGTGGTGGTGGTTGAGGTACTGCCGCGCGATCGCGCCGAGGCGGTCGTGCGCCCGCAGCGCCGGCTCGAGCCCGGCCGCGCTGTAGACGAGCAGGTCGCCGTCCTCGCGCTCCAGCTGGAAGGCGCGGGCCGACATGGACGGGGCGAACGGCAGCGGCTGCGGGGGCGACGCCAGCAGTCCGGGCATCAACGTCTCCATGGGCGGACCTCGCTTCCGGCACGGGAATCGTTACGTTCCGTACCGTATCACTTTGGTTCGCCGGACATGCCACCGCCGTCGGGGAGCAGGCGCGCGAGGTACGCCCGCGGCGAGCCCCCGGTGAAGGCGCGGAAGTCGCGGTTCAGGTGCGCCTGGTCGTAGTAGCCCGACGCCTGCGCGATCGCGGCGAGCCCGGGGCCGTCCTCGCGGGCGAGCAGCTCGAGGACGCGCCGGAAGCGCAGCACGCGTGCGGCGGTCTTCGGGGCGAGGCCGACGTGCTCGCGGAAGCGCTCCCCGAACCGCCGGCGGCTCCAGCCGAGCTCGTCGGCGAGCGCCGCGATCCCGATCGCGCCGTGGGCCGCGGCGAGGCGCTGCCAGGCGTGCGCGACGTCCCCGGCCACGCGCGGCGTCCGGTCGAGCCGGTCGCGCAGCCCCGCGTCGAGCAGCGCGAACCGCGCGGGCCAGTCCGGGGCGTCCTGCACCCGGGCGACGAGCTCGCGGCCGCCGCGGTCCAGCAGCGCGTCGAGGGGCACGACGCGGCCGCTCAGCTCGCTCGCGGGCACGCCGAGCAGCCGCCGCACGGCGAGCGGCGCGAGCTTGAGCTCCAGGCCGCGCTGATGCCCGGCGTGCCGCGTCTCGGCGTAGGCGTCGTCGAACCCGGCCGCGAACGAGCCGAAGCGCTCGCCCCCGACGTCGATCTCGGGCCCGAAGGAGACGATCACCGTCACCTCGGGTGCGGGCACCTCGCGCCGGGCGAGCGGGGCGGTCGTGTCCTCCGCGTAGCCGCAGTAGCGCAGCACGTGGCCGCGGAGCGCCGGGTGCGGCGTGCCGTGCACCAGCTCCCAGCTGCCCAGCGCGGACGCGTGGCGCTGGACGCGCACGCGCTCAGATGCCGGTCGGCGTGACGCGGTAGGCGTCGAACACCGCATCGATCGCGCGCAGGCGGGTGATCGTCGCCTTCAGCGTATGGGTGTCCCCCACCTCGACCACGAAGCGGTTCTTGACCATCGGCTCGCTGACGATGCAGCGCGCCTCGACGATGTTGATGCCCGCCTCGGCGAACGTGCGCGACAGGTCCTCCAGCAGGCGGTGGCGGTCCCAGCCGTCGACCTGCAGCTCGACCCGGAAGGAGCTGACCGACTCGCCGTCCCAGCTCACGGGGACGAAGCGCTCCGGGTCCTTGCGGAGCGCGTGGGCGTTCGGGCAGTCCTCGCGGTGGATCGTGATGCCGCGGCCGAGCGAGACGTAGCCGAGGATCTCGTCGCCCGAAACCGGCCGGCAGCACTTGGCCATCCGCAGCGGCACGTCGGCCACGCCCTCGACGCGGATCCCGTACTTGGACGCGTCCCCCTCGGGCCGGCGCGGCATCTTGCGCGCGGACACGAGGTCCTCGGCGACGGTCGGCTCGTTCTCGGCGGCCTCGCCCTCCTTGAGGCGCTGCATCACCTTGTTGACGACCGTCTTGGCGGAGATCTTGGCACCGCCGAGCGCGATGTAGAAGTCGTCGGCCTTGCGGAACCCGAGCTCGCGGATCACGTCGGCGAGCAGCGCGGAGCCGACGATCTTCTGCGCCGGCAGGCCCGCCTTCTTGAGGTGCTCCTGCAGCAGCTCGCGGCCCGTATGCTCGGAGTCCTCGCGCGACTCGGCCTTGAACCATGCGCGGATCTTGTTGCGGGCGCGGGTCGTCTTCACCACGGCGAGCCAGTCGCGCGACGGGCCGCGCTCGCGCTTGGACGTGAGCACCTCGACGATGTCGCCCGACTGCAGCTCGTAGTGCAGCGGCACGATCTTGCCGTTGACCTTCGCGCCCACGCAGCGGTGGCCGACGTCCGTGTGGACCTCGTAGGCGAAGTCGAGCGGCGTCGCGCCCGACCCGAGCGACTTGACCTCGCCCTTGGGCGTGAAGACGAAGACCTCCTCCTCGACGAGCTCGCCGCGGAGGTTGTCGGCGAACTCGCGCGGATCCTCGACGTCGGACTGCCAGTCGAGCAGCGACTTGAGCCACTTGAGCTTGGCGTCGGTCGGGTCGATCACGCCGTTGCCGCGCGCGCCCTCCTTGTAGCGCCAGTGCGCGGCGACGCCGTACTCGGCGGTCTCGTGCATGTCGCGCGTGCGGATCTGGATCTCCAGCGGCCTGCCCTCGGGCCCGATCACGGTGGTGTGGAGCGCCTGGTACATGTTGAACTTGGGCATGGCGATCATGTCCTTGAACCGCCCGGGCAGCGGCTTCCACAGCGAGTGGATGACGCCCACCGCGCCGTAGCAGTCCTTGACGGAGTCCACGATCACCCGCATCGCCGTCAGGTCGTAGATCTCGTTGAACTCGCGGCCCTTGCGGGTCATCTTCGAGTAGATCGAGTAGAAGTGCTTGGCCCGGCCGGAGATCTCGGCCCGGATGCCGAGCGCCTCGAGCTCCTTGGTCAGGTAGCCGCCCGCCTTGGCGACGTAGTGCTCGCGCTCGTCGCGCTGCTGGCTGACGAGCCCCTTGATCTCCTGGTACTTGCGCGGGTGCAGCGTCGCGAACGACAGGTCCTCGAGCTCCCACTTGATGGCGTGGATGCCGAGCCGGTGCGCCAGCGGCGCGTAGATCTCGAGCGTCTCCTTCGCCTTGTCGATCTGCTTCTGCTTCGACATCGCGCCGAGCGTGCGCATGTTGTGCAGGCGGTCGGCGAGCTTGATGAGGATGACCCGGATGTCCGTGGCCATCGCGACCATCATCTTGCGGTAGTTCTCCGCCTGCGCCTCGTCGCGCGACTGGAACGTGATGCCGGTCAGCTTGGTCACGCCGTCGACGAGGCTGCAGACCTCCTCGCCGAACGCCTCGCGGACCTCGTCGAGCGAGGCCGACGTGTCCTCGACCGTGTCGTGCAGGAGGGCCGCGCACAGCGTCTCGGTGTCGAGCCGCATGCCCGCGCAGATCTTGGCGACGCCGACCGGGTGCACGATGAAGTCCTCGCCCGACTGGCGGCGCTGGTCGGCGTGGTGCTCGCAGGCGAAGACGAAGGCGTCGATCACCCGCCGGCGGTCGACCTGGCGGGCGACCTCGTCGGCGTGCTCCTCGACGATCGCGAACAGGTCCGCGAGCAGGTCGCGCTCGGTCGGCGTCAGGTCCTCGGGCGCCTCGGCCGGCGCGCCGTGCTCGTGGTCCTTGCGGTCCACCTGCTGGTGGGCGGACACGGCGACGTCCGGCTGCCCGTTCCCGTCCGCGACGGTCGGGGTGGCGTGGGCCGGCGTGGTCTGCTCGTCCTGGTCTGCCATGTCGATCGCTCCCTCCAAGCGTAGCTCAGGTGGGAGCGGTCGACCGGCGGTCAGCCCGCGTGCGACGGCGGCCGCGCGCCGAGCAGCCGGCGCGCTTACGCAGCCGCGGCGGAGGGAGCGGCGTGCGCGGGCGCGGGCGCGCGATCCGGCGCTTCGAGATGGGCGAGCCCGTCGGCGAGACGCGCGGCGTAGGCGCGGAACGCGGCCGAGCGCTCGAGCTCGGTCCGACCCGGCGGCGGCGGCACGGCGACGGCGAGCGGCGCGCGGGTCAGCTCGATCAGGCCGAGCTCGGCCAGCACGCGCAGGAGCCGGCCGGCGAGCGCCCCGGACCGCGGCTGTGACCCGTCGCCGCGCAGCAGCGCGGCGAGGTCGTCGCCGCCGAGCGCGGGCGACGCGGGCGCCGTCGTCGTGCGAGGTGTCACCGGCGCGGGGACGGTCTCGGTCGCCGTGGCGGCACGGAGCCCGCGGAAGAGCTCGATGAGCGGCGCGCGGAGATCGAGCTCCCAGGCCAGGACGCGGCGGGCCACGTCGCGCTCCGGCTCGCCCCAGGCCAGGTGCGTCCAGCCGTCGCCCGGCAGGTGCGCCGCGAGCGCCTCGAGCTGCGCGTGGGCCGGCGGGTCGACCACCACGACGTGCGTGAAGCCCGCCGCCAGGCCCGGGTCGGCCTCCAGCGCCGCCCACGAGGCGACCGCGAAGCCGCCGACGCGACCGCCGAGCGCTCGGGCGCGCTGCCCCGCGTGCGCGGCGATCGCGAGCACGGGCGCGCCGGCGGCGACGAGGTCGCCCAGCAGGCCCGCGATGCCGCCGCCGCGCGCGTCGTGGATCGCGCGCGAGACCGGCACCGCGAGCCCGTCCGCGATGCCGCGCAGATCGTCGAGGACGCCGCCCGCCGGCGCCGCGATGCCGCGCAGATCGTCGAGGCCGGCGACGCCGCCCACCGGCGCCGCGAGCGCGAGCGACGCGATCGCGGGCGGTCCGGCCGGGGACGAGCGCACCCAGGCGCCGAGGTCGCGCGCGAGCTCGGTCTCGAGCGCGTCCGCGAACGCCGGCTCGCCGAGCACCTGGATCGGGGCGGGCCGCGCCGGGCGGGCGTGGCGCAGCACGAGCCGCGGCTCGACCGCGCCGTTGTAGCGGTTCACCTCGAGACGGACCGCCGCGTCGACCGGCTCGCCGGCCGCGGCGGGCAGCGAGCTGCCGCGGCCGAAGGCGACGCAGCGCGACCGCGCGCCGCCCGCCGCGAGCGTGAACGAGACGTGCCGGCCCTCCCCCATGCCGCGCGGATCGTCGAGCAGCGCGCTCGGCACGAGCAGCGTGGGCTCGGGGTTGGCCATGCCGAACGGGGCGAGCTGCTGGAGCTCCTCGGCCAGCGGGAGGTGGAGCGCGTCGCCGGGCACCACCGCGTCCACCCGCTGGACCGGCACGAGGTCCTCGGGGCGCAGGACCGCCGCGGCGTGCGCGACGAACGCCGCGCGGAACGCGTCGACCCGGCCGCGGTCGATCGTCAGGCCCGCGGCGGCGCGGTGCCCGCCGTGGCGCAGCAGGTCGGCGCTCGCGGCCTCCAGCCCGCCGAGCAGGTCGAAGGCGGGGATCGAGCGGCCCGAGCCGGTGCCCTCCTCGCCGTCGAGCGCGATCAGCACCGCCGGGCGGTGGTGGCGCTCGGCGATGCGCGACGCGACGATCCCGATCACGCCGGGATGCCAGCCGTCGGCCGCCAGCACGTACGCGGCCGGCTCGGCGCCCGCGGCGCGCGCCTCGGCCACCTGCGCCTCGGCCTCGAAGAGGATGCGCGTCTCGACGTCGCGCCGCTCCACGTTGACCGCGTCGAGCTCGGCGGCCACTGCACGGGCGCGCTCGACGTCGGTCGTCAGGAGCAGCTCCAGGCCGGCGTCGGCCCGGTGCAGCCGCCCGGCGGCGTTGATCCGGGGCGCGAGGCGGAAGCCGATCGCCCCCGCGTCGACGCCGCTCGGGTCGACCCGCGCGACCTGCATGAGCGCCTGTAGCCCCGCCTTGCGCGTCGACGCGAGCGCGCGCAGCCCCGCGCGCACGAGGCGCCGGTTCTCGTCCACGAGCGGCACGCAGTCCGCCACCGTGGCCAGCGCGACGAGGTCGAGGTCGGCGTCGGCGGCCGCGGGATCCATCCCCGCCGCCTCCAGCAGCGCCCGCGCGAGCAGATGCGCGACGCCCGCGGCGCACAGCTCCGGGCACGGGTAGCCGCCGATCAGCGGGTGCACGATCGGGGCGTCGGGCAGCACGCCGTCCGCGCGCGGCGCGTGATGGTCGGTGACGACGACGTCGAGGCCCGCGGCGCGCGCGGCGGCGACCTCCTCGACCGCGGTGATCGCGCAGTCGACGGTCACGAGCAGCTGCGTGCCGCGTGCGGCCAGCCGGTCGACGGTCGCGCGCGCGAGGCCGTAGCCGTCGTCGATCCGGCTCGGCAGGTACCAGTCGACGTCGCCGCCGACGGTGCGCAGCGCGCGCACGAGCACCGCCGTGGCGCTCACCCCGTCGACGTCGTAGTCGCCGTGCACGGTGATCCGCGCGCCCCGCTGCACGTGCGCGAGGATGCGCGCCGCGCCGTCGCGCAGCCCGCCGAACGCGTCGAGCGGATGGGCCGCGCCGGCGGCCAGGAAGGCCCGCGCCGCCGCAGGGTCGCCGAAGCCGCGCCGGACGAGCACCTGCGCGGTCACGTGCGACACGCCGAGCGCGGCCGACAGCCGCTCGGCGGCGGCGTAGTCGTACGGGGCGACCTCGAGACGGACGTCGGACGATGGCATCGCGGGTGACCGTACGGCCGGCCCAGGACGGAACCGCTGGAAACACCCGGAATCTGCGCGGTTTCGTCACGAACCGAGGCCCGATCGGCGCACTCCATCAACGCCGCCTAAGGTTCGCTCACGAAACGTAAGGCGGCGGCTACACTGTCCGCAGAAGGGAAGTATCCCCAGGCCGGAACCCGTCAACACGGTGCGCGAGCACCCGGGACCGGCAGCCCCGCCAGGGCCGGAGAAACCGACTGATCGTCCCGACCAGCCGGAGGTTCCCGTTGCCCGTTCCCATCGCTGCTGCCCAGTCCACCGCCGAGGTGGCCGCCGGTCCCCTGATCTGGGGCGGCCTGCTCGCGTTCCTCGTCGCGATGATCCTGGTCGATCTCCGGGCGGGCGACGACGAGAAGCCGATGACCGTCCGCCACGCCACCGTCTGGAGCGTCGTGTGGCTCGGGCTCGCGTTCGCGTTCGGCGCCGGGCTGTGGGTGCTCGCGGGCACCGAGGCCGGCGAGACCTACCTCGCCGGCTACGTGATGGAGCGGGCGCTCTCGCTCGACAACGTCTTCGTCTTCACCCTGATCTTCGCCGCGCTCGCCGTCCCGGCGCGCGAGCAGCCCCGGCTGCTGCTCTACGGGATCGTCGCGGCGCTCGTGCTGCGGAGCTTCTTCATCGTCACCGGCGCCGAGGCGCTCGAGCGGTTCAGCTGGGTCGCGTGGCCGTTCGCCGCGCTGCTGGCCTACACGGGCTGGAAGATCCTGCGGCCCGCCGACGACCACGACGAGGGCGCCGCGATCGTCGACAAGATCCGCCGCCGGTTCCCCGGCGCCAAGCCTGCCCTGCTGGCGCTGCTGGCGATCGCGATCGCCGACATCCTCTTCGCGGTCGACTCCGTGCCCGCGATCCTCGCCATCACCACCGACACGTTCGTCGTCTTCGCCGCCAACGCGTTCGCCCTCCTGGGCCTGCGCGCCCTGTACTTCCTGATCGCCGGCCTCGTGGAGCGCTTCGTCTACCTGCAGGCGGGCCTCGGCGTGCTGCTGATCGGGATCGCCGGGAAGCTCGTGTACGGCGAGTTGACGGGCGACAAGATCCCGACCACCGTGACGCTCGCCTTCATCGTGGGCGTCCTGACCATCGCCATCGCCGCCTCGCTGCTCAAGGAGCGGCGGGCCGGCGCCACCCCACAGCCTCAGGAGGGCTGAACCCCACCATGTCATCCATCGGCCTCTGGCTCGTCTGCGCCGGCGTCCCGCTGCTCTTCGGGCTGTGGGCGCAGATGCGGGTGAAGCGCGTCTTCGCCCGGTACGCGCAGGTCACGTCGCGCAGCGGCATGACCGGTGCGGAGGCCGCCGCCGCCGTGCTGCGCGCCTCCGGCCTCCCGAACCTGACCATCCGGCCCGTCTCGGGCCGGCTCACCGACCACTACGACCCGCGCAACCGGACGCTCAACCTGTCCGAGGACGTGATGCACTCGCGCTCGCTCGCCGCGGCGGGCGTCGCCGCCCACGAGGCGGGGCACGCGATCCAGGACGCGCGCGGCTACGTGCCGATGAAGATCCGCCAGACGCTCGTCCCGGTGGCGACGATCGGCCAGTCGCTCTGGATCCTCCCGGTGTTCGCGGGCCTGATCCTCGGCCTCACCGGGCTGACGACGATCGGCCTCGTGCTGTTCGCGGCCGTCGTGCTGTTCCAGCTGGTGACGCTGCCGGTCGAGTTCGACGCCTCCAAGCGGGCGCTCGTCGCGCTCGGCGACCAGGGGATGCTCGCGCAGGACGAGATGGGCGGCGCCCGCGCCGTGCTCAACGCGGCCGCGCTGACCTACGTCGCGGGCTTCGTCGCCTCGCTCGGCCAGCTCGTCTACTTCTTCCTCATCTCGAGGGACTAGGAGGAGGTCGAAGAACAGGCGGTGCGCCTGGCACCAGGTGTGCCGGCTTCTTCGACCTCCGACTAGGTGAGGGCGACGACCGCGATCCCCGCCACGACGACCGCCGCGCCCGCCGCGCGGGCGCGGGTCACCGGCTCGCGCAGGATCAGGTAGCCCAGCGCGGCGGCGACGACCACGCTCGTCTCGCGGACCGCGGCCACCGGCGCCGGCTCCGCGAGGCGCAGCGCGGCCAGCACGAGCAGGTAGGCGGTGAAGAAGAGCGCGCCGGCGACCACCGTCGCCGGCGCCAGCGCCGACCGCAGCACCCCGATCCCGCGCGTGCGCGCGATGAGCGGCAGGTAGCCCGCCGTCGTGCACGCCATCACGACCCACAGGTAGGAGAGCGCGCCCGCGTGGTCGAGGCCGTGGGCGTCGACGATCGTGTAGCCGGCGATGCACGCCCCGCAGGCCAGCGCGAGCGCGACGACCGTCGGGTCGTCCGGCCGCCGCATGCCGCGCACGAGCACGATCCCGGCGGCCACGAGGCCGACGCCCGCGACCTGCCATGCCGACGTCGCCGCCCCGAGCGCCCCGGCGCTGACCGCCAGCACGAGCACCGGCGCGGAGCCCCGCGCGAGCGGGTAGACCACGCTGAGGTCGCCGCGGCCGAGCCCGGCCGCCAGCGTGATCACGTAGCCGAGCTCGAACAGGGCCGAGCCGGCGATGTACGGCCACGCGGCGCCGTCGACGTCCCACAGGGCGACCGCCGGCACGGCGAACAGCGCCACGGCGATCCCCAGCGCGACGGCCGTCGCCGCGTCCGTGTCCTCCGCCCGGGCGAGCAGCAGGTTCCAGACCGCGTGCAGGACCGCCGCGCCGAGCGCGAGGGCGACCGCCCCGGCAGGCACGCGCCGAGCGGCTCCTAGAGGGGCTCGTTGCCCTGGCGGGCGCCGTAGAAGTAGACGGCGGCGATGCCGAGCAGCGCGCCCGGGATCCCCTCGGCCGCCGTCAGCAGGTCGGTGTCTTCCTGCCCGGGGACCGAGAAGCCGTGGATCGCGAGGCCGAACAGCAGCGCCCCGAACACCGCGCCGAGGAACGCCCCCACGATGCCCGCCCAGAAGCGGTCAGGGACGAAGATCGTGAAGTGCCACAGGGCGAGGCCCATCATGACCCAGACCAGGGCGCCCATCAGCGCGGCCTCCCGTGGCGGCGGTTGCGCGGCTTCTTCGGCTTGTCGCCGGGCTCGCCGCCCGCCGGCGGCTGACCCTGCGGACGCGCCGGCGGCTGCTCGCCGCCCTCGGCGCGGGCCCGCGCGCGACGCCCGCCGGCGGGGCGCCCGCCGGTGGTCGCGGCGGCCGGCCGTGCCCGCGACGTCGCCTCCTCGATCCCGAGGTTGCGCACCATGTCGTCGAACTCCTCGCGGGACACGTTCGTCGGGTCCTGCGGCGCCGTGATCGAGCCCCCGCCGCGCCGCCGCTGGGCGGGCTCGACGTCGATCGGGCCGCCCTGGCCGGCGGTGGCGTACGCGGGCACCGCGCCCAGCGCATCGCGGATCCGGCGGTAGCGGCTCGCGTAGACGGGCTCGCGCTCCTTCCAGTGCACGAGCAGCGGACCGGCGATGAACACGGACGAGTAGGTGCCGGAGAGCGTGCCGACGAGCAGCGCGAACGCGAAGTCCTTCAGCGTCTCGCCGCCGAACAGGAACAGCGCGACCACGGGCAGCGCCGTGCAGAAGCTCGTCGCCAGCGAGCGCACGATGACCTCGCTCATCGAGCGGTTGACGATCTGCGAGAAGGCGGCGCTCGGCATCCGCGGGACGTTCTCCCGGATCCGGTCGAACACGATGATCGTGTCGTACAGCGAGAAGCCCAGGATGGTCAGCAGCGCCGCGACCGTCGACGTCGTCACCTCCCGGCCGACGAGGGCGTAGACGCCCGCCGTGATGAGGATGTCGTGCATCAGCGCGATCAGCACCGGCACGGCGAACTTCCACTCGAAGCGCAGCGCGATGTAGATCGAGATGACGATCAGCGACGCGATGATCGCGACCAGCGCGGAGTTGGCCACCGACTCGCCGAACGTCGGCCCGATCTCGGAGACCTCGGGCTCGCCGCGGATCCCGAAGCGCTCGTCGAGCGCGTCCGTCACCCGGTTGGTGACGCCCGACTTCTCGTCGGAGAGCTGCACGACGTTCGGGCCGAGCTCCTCGTTGTCGATCGTCTGGATCTTCGCGTCGGCGAACCCGGCGGGCGAGACGGCCTCGCGCACCTGCTCGACGGTCGCGGGCTTCTCCAGCGCCGCGGTGATCCGCGTGCCCGACTCGAAGTCGATGCCGAAGTTCAGCCCCTTGCTGCCGATCGCCAGCGCGCAGACGAGCAGGATGAGCCCGGACATCGAGAAGAACCAGCGCGACGCGCCCATGAAGTCGAACGTGATCGGCTTGCGCTGCTTGGCCGCGCCGAGCGCGGACGGGTGGCGCAGCATGGCGGTGTTGCGCAGCGAGAGCAGGATCGCCTGCGTGGCGAGCACCGCCGTGAACAGCGAGACCAGGGTGCCGACGCCCAGCACGAAGGCGAAGCCCTTGACCCCCGCCGTGGCGAGGATGAAGAGGATGAAGGCGACGAGCAGCGTGACGATGTTCGCGTCGACGATCGTCGCGAAGCCCTTCTTGTAGCCCTGCGCGATGCCGGCCGCCACCGATCTGCCGTTGCGGATCTCCTCCTTGACGCGCTCGAAGATGACGATGTTCGCGTCGGCCGCGACGCCGATCGTGAGGATCAGGCCCGCGATGCCCGGCAGCGTCAGCGTGATCGGGATGAGCTTGATGAGCGCGAACAGGTAGGCGCCGTACACGCACAGCGCGCCGACGGCGATCATGCCCATCACGCGGTAGAAGACGAGCAGGAAGATCGCGACGATCGCGAAGCCCGCGATGCCCGCGGTGAGGCCCTGGTCGAGCGCCTGCTGGCCGAGCGTGGCCGAGACCTGCGAGCGCGAGATCAGCTCGAGGCGCAGCGGCAGCGCGCCGATCTTCAGCAGCCGCGCGAGGTCCTGCGCGGTCTGGATGGTGAAGCCGCCGGAGATCTGGGCGCCCTGCGAGCCGTCGATGCCGTCGGGGTTCTCGCGGAAGTTGATGTACGGCGTGGAGATCAGCTCGTTGTCGAGCCGGATCGCGAAGCTCATCGACGACGCGAGCGGGTTCTGGACGCCGCCGTTCAGGACGGCGTTGTCGGCCCCGCGCTGGGCGATCTCGCGGGTCGCCTTGGCGAACGCCTCCCGGCCCCGGTCGCTGAACTCCATCGTCACGATCGGCGGGCCGCCGGAGCCGTTCTCGAAGTTCTGCTCCGGGTTCTTGATGTCCGAGCCGGTGAGGATCGGGTTGTCCTCGAGCACCCACCACTGGTCGACCTCGCCGCGCTGGTCCTCGGGATCGCGCTCGTCCACCGCCCGGACGACGATGATGCCCTCGGGCACCTCGAGGACCTCGGCCTTCTCCGTGAGGTTCTGGGAGGCGAGATCCTCGTCGAGGTCGGCGCGGTCCTCCTCGGGGATGCCGTTGTTGATCGGCTGGTTGGAGTCCTTGTCGAACGCGTAGAAGAGGCCGGCCGTCGTGTTGTTGTCGTCGACGATCGGCTTGCACTTCGACGCCTGCTTGACCGCGTTGTAGAGCCCGCTGATCGGCTGCTGACCACCGTCGACGGACTCGGGGTTGGTCTTGCAGTCCGGATCGAGGATGTTCTTCTCCCAGTCGTAGAAGTACATCTGCGCCGTGGTGCCGACCTGGCGCTCGGCGCGCGCGGCGTTGTCGACGCCCGGGAGGCTCACGTCGATCTGGTTCTCGCCCGAGCGCTGGAGCTCGGGCTCGGCCACGCCGAGCGAGTCGACGCGGTCGCGCATGATCTCCAGCGCGCGGTCCAGGCCCTCGGCGGTGACCGTCGGCTGCTGCCTGGTCGGCTTGCCCTCGTAGACGAGCTGGACGCCGCCCTGCAGGTCGAGCCCGAGCCTCGTCTCCTTCGCCGAGATCACCGCCGCCGAGGCGGCGATGAGGCCGACCACGGCGAGCAGGACGAAGATGTTGCGACGGCGATCGGACATGTGGCGCGAGACAGAGCCTACTTCGAGGGGGTGAGGACGAGCAGCAGGCCGCCGTCGTCATCGTAGGCCGGGAAGAGGTCCGCGACCGCCTTCGCGGGGAGATCCCCCTCCGCGTTGACGACCACGTCCTTGCCCAGCTGCCGCACGCCCCATTCCAGCACAACGCCCACGTGGTCCTGGCCGCCGAGGAAGTCCAGCCCGAGCACGTCCTGGACGGGGCGCCCGATCACCTTCTCGTCGGAGAGCCCGGTCAGCTCGCGCGAGCCCCGGCCGCAGCCGATCACGCGTCCCTGCTTGTCGCACACGAAGAACGCGGCGTTCGGGGCCGGGTAGTAGTCGTCGAGCAGCTCGAAGAGGAAGCCGAAGCCGCACTTGGAGCAGCCCTTGGGCTGGTTGCGGAATCCGGCGGTGCGATCGGTCGCGCTCGTGCGCTGACCGCAGTTGGGGCAGATGAACAGGTGGGCCATGCCAACGGGTAAGGGTAATCGCCTCGGTAAAGGACGGCTGAGCGGTGCTAGAACAGCGCGCTCGGCTCGGGAGGCGGCTCGAGCCCGAGGTGGCGGAAGGCGTGCACGGTCGCGCAGCGGCCGCGCGGCGTGCGCTGCAGGAACCCGCGCTGGAGCAGGTACGGCTCGTAGACGTCCTCGATCGTGTCCTGCTCCTCGCCGACCGCGACGGCCAGGGTCGAGAGGCCGACCGGTCCGCCTGAGAACCGCTCGCAGACGATCGAGAGGATCTCGCGGTCCGTGCGGTCGAGCCCGATGTGGTCCACGCCCATCAGGTCGAGCGCGGCGCCGGCCACCGTCGCGTCGATCGCGCCGTCCGAGCGGACCTCGGCGAAGTCGCGCACGCGCTTGAGGAGGCGGTTGGCCACGCGCGGCGTGCCGCGGGCGCGGTCGGCGATCGCGCGCGCCCCGGCCGCGTCGATGCCGACCCCGAGCACGCCCGCGCTGCGCACGACGATCCGCGCGAGGTCGCCCGGGGCGTAGTGGTCCAGGCGGTGCTGGATCCCGAAGCGGTCGCGCAGCGGCGAGGTCAGCAGCCCGGCGCGGGTGGTCGCGCCGATCAGCGTGAAGCGCGGGAGGTCGAGCGTCACGACCTTCGCCCCGGGACCCACCCCGAGCGTGATCGGCAGCTGGCGGTCCTCCATCGCGGGATAGAACGTCTCCTCGATCGCCCGCGGGAGCCGGTGGATCTCGTCGACGAAGAAGATCGCGCGGTCCTCGAGGTCGTTGAGGTAGGAGGCGATGTCGGCCTTGCGCTCGAGCGTCGGGCCCGCGGTCGACACGAACGCCACGCCCAGCTCCTCGGCGACGATCCGCGCGAGGCTCGTCTTGCCCAGGCCGGGCGGGCCCGAGAGGAGCACGTGGTCGAGCGCCTCGCCGCGCGCGGCGGCGGCCGCGATCGAGACGCCGAGCTGCTCCTTGAGCTCGTCCTGGCCGACGAACTCCTGGAGCCGGCGCGGGCGCAGCGTCGCGTCCAGCTCGTCCTCGGCGCGCTCGTGCGGCGTCTGGAGCCGGTCGATGCCGGGCGTGCGGATCATCAGCGCCGCGCGACCTTCAGCGCGTGGGCGATCAGCTGCTCGGGCGACCCGCCGTCGGCGCCGTCGAGCAGCTCGTCGGCCTCCTGCGGGGAGTAGCCGAGGCCGACGAGGCCGTCGCGGGCGAGCAGCCGCGGGTCGTCGCCGCGGGCGACCACGATCGGGTCGCCGGCCGGGGCCGCGCCGACCTTCTCGCGCAGCTCGACCACGATCCGCTCGGCGGTGCGCTTCCCGATCCCCGGCACGGACTGCAGGCGGGCCGTGTCCCCCGCGGCGACCGCCGCCAGCAGCTCGCGCGGGGTGCCGCCCGAGAGGACGGCGAGCGCCACCTTGGGCCCGACGGACTGGACGCCGATGAGGAGCAGGAAGAGGTCGCGCTCGGCCTCGGAGGCGAAGCCGTAGAGGAGGAGCGCGTCGTCGCGGACGATCAGGTGGGTGTGCAGCGTGGCCGGCTTGCCGACCGCCGGCGTGTGGCGCAGCGTCTCCGACGAGACGGAAAGGCGGTAGCCGACCCCGCCGCAGACGACGACGACGTGGTCCGTCCGCCGCACGGCGACCTCGCCGGCGATCAGGGCGATCACGCGACCGCCTCGCTCCTGCCCCGCTCGACGGCGGCGCGCAGGCGCGCGCCGTTGGCGTGGCAGATGGCGACGGCGAGCGCGTCGGCGGCGTGGTCGGGGCGCGGCAGCCCGTCGAGCGACAGCAGCGCCTGGACCATGCGCTGGACCTGCTCCTTGCTCGCGCGCCCCGAGCCGCAGACCGCGCCCTTGACCTGCTGGGGCGTGTAGGAGAAGCACGGCAGCCCGCGCTGCCCCGCCGCCAGCACGACGACGCCGCGCGCCTGGCCGACGGCGAACGCCGAGCGGGCGTTCGCGCCGAAGTAGAGGTCCTCGACGGCGAGCGCCGCCGGCTGGTGCTCGTCGAGCAGCGCGCCGACGCGGGCGTGGATCTCGGCCAGCCGCAGGGCGGGATCGGCGCCCGCGCGGGTCTCGATCACGCCGCCGTCGAGCGCGACGAGCCGCGCGCCGTGGCGCGCGACGACGCCGTAGCCGGTGTTGGCGGTGCCGGGATCGATGCCGAGGACGACCATCCGGGAAGGATTCTGCGCGCCGGCTCGGACGCCTTCCCCGCGCCGGTCACACGGACGGGCCGCCGACGGCTCGGCGCAGATCCGGTTCCTCTCCTATCGCGAGGTCGGCGAGCTGGAGGTCTCGGCCGACGGCCCCGCGTAGGACGGAGTGGGAGCCGCGTATCGTGGAGGGCGATGCGGCTCAGCGTGCTCGACCAGTCCCCGATCTCCGCCGGCTCGACCGGACCGGAGGCGCTCGCCAACACGCTCGACCTCGCGCGCCACGCCGACCGGCTGGGATACCACCGCTACTGGGTCGCCGAGCACCACGGGGGGCCGATGCTCGCGGGCCCGGCGCCGGAGGTGCTGATCGGGCCGATCGCGGCGGCCACGGAGCGGATCCGCGTCGGCAGCGGCGGCGTGATGCTCCCGCACTACAGCCCGCTGAAGGTCGCCGAGGCGTTCAGCGTCCTCGCCGGTCTCCATCCCGGGCGGATCGACCTCGGGCTGGGCCGCGCCGCCGGCACCGACCCGATGACGACGTACGCGCTGCAGCGCGACCGCCGCCAGGCCGCGCCCGACGACTTCCCCGAGCAGCTGGCCGAGCTGCTCGGCTACCTCGAGGACGCGCTGCCCGCCGACCATCCGTTCGCGCGGCTCGCGCGCTCGCTGCCCGGACGGCCCGAGGCACCCGAGCCGTGGCTCCTGGGCTCCTCCCCGCAGAGCGGCATCTGGGCGGCGCAGCTCGGCCTCCCCTACGCGTTCGCCGACTTCATCAACCCCGCGGGCGCGGAGATCGCGACGGACTACCAGCGCGGGTTCGACGCGGGCGTGCGGCTGGCGGCGCCGCGCGTCGCGGTCGCCACGTGGGCCCTTGCCGCCGACACCGAGGAGGAGGCCTGGCGGCTGACGGCCTCGAGCCGGATGGCGATGGCGATGCTGCGCCGCGGCCGGCTCATCCCGGTGCCGCCGGTCGAGCAGGCGCTGCGCTTCCTCGAGGCCGAGGGCGAGCCGCTGGGGCGGAGCCGGCGGATCACCGCCGGCACGCCCGACCAGGTCCGGGCCGGCCTGGAGACGATCGCGCACCAGTACGGCGCCGACGAGATCATCGTCGTGACCATCGCGTACGACCACGCCGCCCGGCTGCGCTCGTACGAGCTGCTGGCCGAGGCGTTCGGGCTCGGCCTGCGGGAAGCGGCCTAGCCCGCGACGCGCTCGAGGACGTCGGCGTCGACGTCGAAGTTCGCGTGCACCGCGTCGACGTCGTCGAGGTCCTCCAGGGCGTCGATCAGCCGCATCAGCTTCGTCGCGCCGTCCTCGTCGAGCTCGACCCGCGTCTTGGGCAGCTGGGCGATCTCGGCGCTCTCGACCGCGATCCCCGCCTCGTCGAGCGCCGCGCGCACGGCGGTGAGGTCCGACGGCTCGCAGGTGATCTCGAACATGTCGTCGTCGGTCCCGATGTCCTCGGCGCCGGCGTCGATCGCGACCATCAGGTCGTCCTCGGAGTAGCGCGCGGAGTCGACCACGACCACGCCCTTCTTGTCGAACAGGTAGGCGACGGAGCCCGGCTCGCCGAGGTTGCCGTTGTGCTTGGTGAACGCGTGGCGGACCTCGGAGCCGGTCCGGTTGCGGTTGTCGGTCGTCGCCTCCACGAGCAGCGCCACGCCGGCCACGCCGTAGCCCTCGTACGTGACGGCCTCGAGCGCCTCGGCGTCGCCGCCCTCGCCCGTCCCCTTGGCGATCGCGCGCTCGATGTTGTCCTTGGGCATCGAGGCGTCCTTGGCCTTCTGCACGGCCAGGGAGAGCGACGGGTTGCCCTCGACGTCGCCGCCGCCCTCCTTCGCGGCCACGGTGATCGCGCGGGCGAGCTTCGTGAACAGCTTGCCGCGGCGCGCGTCGACGATCGCCTTCTTGTGCTTGATCCCCGCCCATTTCGAGTGCCCCGCCATGGCCTGCAGTCTACTTCGACGGGACGCGGCTCCAGGGCGCGCGGCCGGCGTCCCAGAGCTCGTTGAGCACCAGGGCGTCCTTGTAGGTGTCCATGCAGGCCCAGAAGCCCTCGTGCCGGTAGGCCGCGAGCCGGCCCGCCGCGGACAGGGCCTCCAGCGGCTCGCGCTCGAGCGTGCTGTCCGGCGCCAGGTGGTCGTGCACCTCGGGCTCGAGCACGAAGAACCCGCCGTTGACCCAGTGCTCGGCGCGCGGCTTCTCCCGGAATCCCGTCACGCGGTCCTCCGCGTCGAGCACCGCGACGCCGAACGGCAGCTCCGGCCGCACGACGGTCATCGTCGCGAGCGCCCCGGACGCGGCGTGGCGCGCGGCGAGGCCGCCGAGGTCGACGTCCGCGACCCCGTCGCCGTAGGCGAGCAGGAAGCGGCGGCCCTCGAGCGGCCCGGCGGCGGCGCGGACGCGGCCGCCGGTCGGCGTGTCGGGGCCCGTGTCGAGGCAGGTGACGGCGAGGCCGTCCGGCCACGGCGCCGCAGCGGCGAACGCGGCGACCAGCTCGGCGCGGTAGCCCGTCAGGAGCAGGATCCGCTCGATCCCCTGCGCGGCCAGGATCCCGGCGACGTGCCAGACGATCGGCAGCCCGCCGACCTCCACGAGCGGCTTGGGGATGTCGCCGTGCAGCCGCGTGCCGCGCCCTCCGCACAGGATCGCCGCGGTGTCGATGCCGAGCGGGCCCGTCACCGCGCGCAGGATGTCAGGCGCCGCCCGGCGGCGCGTAGGACCGCTCGGACTCGAGCGCCACCCGGCCGCCCACGGCCACGGTGCCGTCGCCGCCCGGGCGGGCGTGCAGCTCGGACCCGGCGCCCTGGCGGATCACGATGTCGCGCCCGATGAGCGAGCCGAGCTGGAGCGCCGCGGCGCCCGTCGCCTCGTCCTCGTCGATGCCGATGCCGTTCGGGAACACGCGCGCGCGCACGCGCCCGGCGGCCTCGTCCTCCCACGCCCAGACGGCGACCATGGCGTCGCCGCCGGGGATCGCGAAGGCGTCGACGTCGGCCGGCTCCGCCAGCTGGGCGACGTCGTAGAGCGTCGCCCACTCGAGCCGCGCCCGGATCCACGTGAGGTCGCCGTCGGCCCACGTGGGGACCTCGCCGGCGGGCGGGCGCAGCGTGTCGACGCCGGCGCCGTCGCGGGCCAGCAGCCAGGCCGTGCCGACGAGCGGATGGCCCGCCAGCGGCAGCTCCACCGTCGGCGTGTGGATCCGCAGCGCGCCGGTCGCGCGGTCGTCGACGAACACGGTCTCGGAGAAGCCTAGGTCGGCGGCGACGGCCTGCCGCGCGGGCGGCGGCACGGCGGCGCCGTCGAGGAACACGCCGAGCGGGTTGCCGCCGGCGCCGCCGGGGCCGAGGAAGACGCGGAGGGTGTGGAGCGTGGTCATGTCTCGGAGCGGTCGATCCACTTGGACTGCGCCGGCGGGCGCCAGCGCCTGAACGTCGCGAGCAGCTCCTCGGCGTCCTGCTCGACGACGAGCATGTCGCGATGCGCGGGCGTGATGAAGCGCTCCGCGACGGCGTGGTCCAGGAACGCGGCGAGCCCGGCGTAGTAGCCGCGGACGTCGAGCAGGCCGAGCGGCTTGGCGTGCAGGCCGAGCTGCGTCCAGGTGTAGATCTCGAACAGCTCCTCGAGCGTCCCGGTCCCGCCCGGCAGCGCGACGAAGCCGTCCGAGAGGTCGGCCATCAGCGCCTTGCGCTCGTGCATCGACCCCACGACGCGCAGGTCGGCGACGCCCGGGTGGGCGATCTCGCGGTCCACGAGCGCCTGCGGGATGACGCCGACGACGTCGCCGCCGGCCTCGAGCACGGCGTCGGCGATCGTGCCCATCAACCCGACGCTCGCGCCGCCGTAGACGAGCCCGATGCCCGCGCCGGCGAGCGTGCGGCCGAGGCCGGCGGCGGCCTCCGCGTAGTCGGGATGGGCGCCGGGGCTCGACCCGGAGAAGACGCAGAGCCGCTGCACGGCGCGGGAGTCTACGGCTCTATCCTCGCCGCCCATGCCGACCACCGTCCCCTCCGAGATCTTCAAGGCCTACGACATCCGCGGCCTGTACGGCGAGCAGATCGACGGCGACGTGGCCGAGCAGATCGGCCGCGCGTTCGCGCTCGTGCTCGCGGGGCTCCGCGGCAAGGCGCCGGGCGACCTGCGGATCGGCCTGGGGCGCGACATGCGGCTCACCGCGCCCGAGCTGGCCGCCCGCTACCGCGACGGGATGGTGGCGGAGGGCGCCCACGTGCTCGACGCGGGGATGGTCGGCACCGAGATGCTCTACTTCCTCGTCGGCTCGCAGGAGCTCGACGGCGGCCTGATGTGCACCGCCTCGCACAACCCGAAGGCCTACACGGGGGCGAAGCTCGTCCGCGAGGGCGCGCTCGCCCTGTCGGGCGACGCGGGCATCGGCGACATCCGCGCGCTGGTCGCCGAGGGCCTGCCCGAGCCGGCAGGCCCCGCCGGCGGCGTCGAGGAGGTCGACGTCGCCCCGGCGTTCCGCGAGCGCGCGCTCGCGTTCATCGACCCGGCGGCGGTCCGCCCGCTCAAGGTCGTGCTCGACGGCGGCAACGGCATGGCCGGGGAGATGGTCGGGCCGATCCTCGAGCGGCTCGATGCGCTGGAGCTCGTCCCCGCATACTGGGAGCCCGACGGCTCGTTCCCCGGCCACGAGCCCAACCCGCTGCTGCCCGAGAACCGGCGGTTCGTGATCGGCAAGGTCCGCAGCGAGGGCGCCGATCTCGGCATCGCCTGGGACGGCGACGCCGACCGCTGCTTCTTCATCGACGGCGACGGCGGCTTCGTCGACGGCGACTTCCTCACCGCTCTCCTCGCCCGGTCGGTGCTCGAGACCCACCCGGGCGCCGACATCCTCTACGACGTGCGCGCCTCCCGCGCGGTCGCCGACACCGTGCGCGCGGCGGGCGGCACGCCGCTCGTCAACCGCGTCGGCCACGCGTTCTTCAAGGCGCGGATGCGCGAGGAGGGCGGCGTGTTCGGCGGCGAGGTCTCCGGCCACTACTACTTCGCCGACTTCTACAACGCCGACTCGGGGACGCTGCCGGCGCTGCTGATCCTGGAGCTGCTCGGCCGCAGCGGGAAGACGCTGACGGAGCTGCTCGCGCCCTACCGCTCGCGCTACTTCATCTCGGGCGAGATCAACTCGGAGGTCATCGATCAGGCGGGGAAGCTGGCCGAGCTGCGCGAGCGCTACGCCGACGCCGAGATCACCGAGCTCGACGGCATCTCCGTCGACTACGAGGACTGGCACTTCAACGTCCGCGCCTCCAACACCGAGCCGTACCTGCGGCTGTGCCTGGAGAGCCTGGTGTCGCAGACCGACATGGAGGCCAGGCGCGACGAGGTGCTCGCGATCATCCGGAGCTAGCCTGCTCCGCATGCCGCGCACCGTCGTACCCACCGTCCTCGTCCTCGCCGTCCTCGGCACGTCCCCCGCCATCGCCGCGGACCGCGCACCGACGAAGGCCGAGCGCCGCGCGATCGAGCGCAAGGCGCTGAAGGTCTGCGGCCGGGCCGCGCCCGGGCCCTGCACCTTCCATCGCGCCCGGGTCTCGACGCGCAACGCGCGCTTCGCCTGGGCCGTCGTGACGGGGGAGGGCTTCTCCGGCGCGCTGCTCGAGCGGGCGACGAAGCACGCGAAGCGCTTCCGCGTCGCCGCCACCCAGGGCGGCGGGATCGGCACGTGCACCTACTGGCGCCGCCACGCCCCGGACGGCGTCCTGCGCGACCTGCGCGTCCACGGGCTGATCGTCGCCACCGGCGAGACCCGCATCTGCGGCAGGCGCTAGGTCAGGCGGCGGCGCGGGCGAAGGCGTCGAGCACCGCGGCGTTCGTCGGGCGCCGCTCGGCGCCGGCCCGCGTGGAGGCGAACACGTGGCGGGCCGGGACGGGCGCCCGCAGCGGGCGGACCTCCGCGCCGGGCGGGACGACGGCCTGCGCCAGCCGCGGCACGAGGGCGACGCCGAGCCCGGCCGCGACGAGCGCCATGGTCGTGTGGAAGTCGAGCGACCAGTGCTCGAAGGCCGGGCGGAAGCCGGCCGCGGCGCAGCCCGTGACGGTCACGTCGTGGCACGACGTGCCGTCGGGCGGCCCGACGAACGGCTCGGCGGCCAGCGCCTCCAGCGCGATCTCGCGCCGCGCGGCGAGCGGGTGGCCGGCGGGCACGACGGCGTCGAGCGCGTCGGCGCGCAGGAACCGGCGATGGAAGCGCGGGTCGTCGCTGCCCGGCGCCTGGCGCGACGCCATCGAGACGGCGATGTCCACGTCGCCGCGGGCCAGCGCGCGGAAGCAGTCCGGCGCCTCCTGCTCGCTGATCGTGAGCACGAGCCGGGGATGGCTGGCTCGCAGCTCGGTCACGGCCGGCGCGGCGAGCTCGGCGAGCGCCGTCGCGAAGCCCGCGATCCGCACGGTCCCGACGACGCCCTCGGAGTAGGCCGCCACGTCGGCGGCGGCGGCCTCGAGCTGCGCGAGCACGAGGTTGGCGTGGCCGACGAGCACCTCGGCGGCGCCCGTGAGCCGCACGCCGCGCCCGTTGCGCTCGAGCACGGGCTGGCCCAGCTCGCGCTCCAGCGCGGCGAGCTGCTGGGACACCGCGGACGGGGTGAGGTGCAGCGCGTCCGCGGCGGCGGACAGCGTCCCCTGCTCGGCGACCTCGCGCAGGACGCGCAGGCGGCGGGCGTCGATCATGCAGGCATGCTTACCGATCCGAGGCGGAATGTCTACTGGATCTGATGGCCCACGCGCCGCACGATGTGCCCCATGCCCGCGCGGTCCGTCGCCCTCGTCGTCTGCGTCGCCGCGCTGTGGGGCGTGAACTTCGTCGTCATCCACGTCGGCCTGGACCACTTCCCGCCGCTGCTGTTCAACGCCCTGCGCTTCACGCTCATGGCGGTGCCGGCGATCTTCCTGGTCGGCCGCCCGCGCCTCGCATGGAAGATCGTGCTCGCGTTCGGCTTCCTGCTCGGCGTCGTGAAGTTCGGGCTGCTGTTCGTGAGCCTCGACCTCGGCCTGCCGGTCGGGCTCTCCTCGCTGCTGCTCCAGCTCCAGGTGATCTTCACGATCGCCTTCGCCGGCGTCGTGCTGCGCGAGCGGCCGCGACGCCGGCAGATGATCGGCGCCGGGATCGCCTTCGCCGGGCTCGCGGTGATCGGCGTCGAGCGGGCCGCGAGCGCCCCGATCCTCCCCTTCCTCCTGATCCTCGCCGCGGCGGCCGCGTGGGGCGTGACGAACGTCATCACCCGCATGGCGCAGCCGCCGGACCCGCTGGCGATGCTCGTCTGGGCGAGCCTGGTGCCGCCGCTCCCGCTGCTCGGGCTGTCGCTGCTCTTCGAGGGACCCGGCGAGATCGGCGACGCGCTGGCCTCCGTCGACGCCACCGGGCTGGCGGCGCTCGCCTTCGTCGCGCTCGTCAGCGGGCTGTTCGGCTTCGCGGCCTGGGCGACGCTGCTCAAGCGCCACACCGCCGCCGCGGTCACGCCGTTCGCCCTGCTCGTGCCCGTGTTCGGGATGGGCAGCGCCGCGCTGTTCCTCGGCGAGCGGCCGAGCGCGCTGGAGCTCGGCGGCGCGGCGCTCATCTGCGCCGGGCTCGCGTTCACCCTGCTGCCGGGAATGCCATGGGGCCGCGCGCAGTCGTCGGGGTATGCACCCGCTCGTACGCCGCACCCTGCCGCTCGCCGCCGTGATCGCGGCGGTCGCCGTCACGCCGGCCTCGGCCGCGACCAGGTCGGTCACCATCGAGGACTTCGCGTTCTCGCCCTCCTCGCTCACCGTGGGCAAGGGGACGAAGGTCGTCTGGCGCTTCGCCGACGACGCCGCGCACAACGTGACGGTGAAGTCGGGCCCGAGGAAGTTCCACTCGTCCGACAAGGCGTCCGGGACCTTCAAGAAGAAGCTCAAGAAGGCCGGGACCTACAAGCTGTACTGCTCGATCCACCCGGACATGAAGCAGACCATCACGGTCCGCTGAGCAGCTTCCGCCGCCGCCTGCTCGCCGAGCCGCACGGCGTAGTTCGTCCCCCGGTCCTCGGGATAGACCTGCGTCGTGTTGGCGAGCGCGAGCCCGGCGGCCGGCGTGCGCAGCGGCGGGATCCGGTCGGCGTAGCCGACGGTGACGATCGGCTGCGCCGCCGGCTCGGCGTGCAGCCAGCGCGCGCGGACCCAGCTGCGGTCGAAGCCCGGGTTGACCGCGCGCAGGCCGGGCTCGTAGCGGGCGAGCAGCGCGTCGGCGTCCAGGCCGAGCAGCTCGTGGCCGTGCGGCAGGTAGTTCGCCACGTAGAGGAAGCGGCGGCCGTCGTAGCGCTCGGGCTCGATGAAGTTCGTGTGCTCGATCAGCCCGACGAACGGCAGCGCGCGGTCGGCCACGTTGGTCCAGTAGTACGGGCTGAAGCGGCGGTCGAGCTCGAGCAGCAGGCAGAGCGCGGCGAAGTACTCGATGCCGCGCGCCCGCGCGAGGTAGGCCTCCCCCACCTCGGCGGCCAGCGCCGGCTCGAGCAGCTGCGCGAACACGTCGTTGGGGACGGTGGCCAGCACCCGGTCGTAGTCCTCGGCCGCGCCGGCGGCGAAGGCGCGCGGGTCGTGGCCGGAGCGGAAGGAGCCGGGCGCGCCCGCGTGCACGCGCAGGCGGTCCCCGGCGCGCGCCACGCGCGCGGCCGGGTGGTCCGTCAGCACCCGCCCGCCGCCGGCCTCGATCGCGCCCCGCAGGGCGGCGAACAGCTCCTCCCACGACGCGCTCGGATAGCCCAGCCGCTCCTGCCGGACGTCCTCGCCCTGCACGGAGCGCCGCAGCCGCAGCTTGCTCCACAGCCAGACCATGGCGATGTCGTCCGCGCGCTCGCCGAACTTCCCGCGCAGGAGCGGCCCCCACACCTCCGCCCAGGCCTGGCGCCCCATGCGGCGCTCGATCCACGCGCGCGCGGTGATCCGCTCATACGGCGCCGGATCGCCCGCGAAGCGCTGCAGCGCGAGCGCCGCCGCGCCCATGCGCACGCGGGCCGGCGGGGAGAGCGGCTTGAAGCGCAGGAGGTCGAGCGGCGTGACGAACGGGTGCAGCGCGCCGCGGGCGAAGAACGCGACGCTGGACGGGCGCCACTCGATCGCGCCCGGCATCCCGAGCGCCGCGTAGAGGTCCGCGATGTGGCGGTCCGAGGTGAACAGGTGGTGGTAGTAGCGCTCGAGCCGGTGGCCGCCGCCGACGTCGAGCGTCGCGGCCTGGCCGCCGAGGCCGGGCCAGCGCTCGTAGACGTCGACCGCGTGGCCGGCGCGGGTCAGCGCGCGGGCGGCGGTGAGCCCGCACACCCCGGCGCCGAGGACGGCGATCCTCACCGCTGCCGGGCGACCGGGTCGGGGTCCGGCGCCTCGACGTTGACGCGCTCGCGCACGACGTAGAGCGGCCGGTGCTTGACCTCGTCGTAGATGCGGCCCACGTACTCGCCGATGATCCCGACCGTGATCAGCTGGATCCCCCCGAGCAGCAGGATGATCACGATCGTCGACGGCACGCCGCGCTCGTAGATGTCGGCGTAGCGGGCCACGACGGTGAGCGGGATCGCGAGGAAGGCGAGGAACGAGAACGCGAAGCCGAGCAGGGTCGCCGCCTGCAGCGGGGCGTGCGAGAACGACGTGATCGCGTCGAACGCGAAGCGCAGCATCTTCGCGGGCGTGAACTTCGTGCGCCCGCCGGCGCGCGCGTCGCGGCGGTAGGCGACCGCGGTCTGCGTGAACCCCACCCAGACGGTCATGCCGCGCAGGAACCGGTTGCGCTCGGGCATCGCGAGCAGCGCGTCGAGCGGAGCGCGGTCCATCAGGCGGAAGTCGCCCGAGTCGACCGCCAGCTCGATCCGCGCGACCTTTGCGAACAGCCGGTAGAACCAGCGCGCGGTGGCGATCTTGAACCGCGTCTCCCCCGCGCGCGACTCGCGCACGGCGTACACGACGTCGGCGCCGCGGCGCCACGCCTCCAGCATCTCGGCGATCAGCTCGGGCGGGTCCTGGAGGTCGCCGTCGATCATCACGACGACGTCGCCCCGGGCGTGCTCGAGGCCGGCGCTGATCGCCGCCTGGTGGCCGAAGTTGCGCGACAGGGCGACCACCTTGACGCGGTCGTCGGCCGCCGCCAGCGCGCGCAGCCGCTCGCCCGTCGCGTCGCGCGATCCGTCGTCGACGAGGATCAGCTCGAACTCGAGCGCGCCGAGCGCGGCCACGGTGCGCGCGTGGAACGCCTCGACGGTGTCCTCCTCGTCGTGCATGGGCGCGACGACGCTCAGCAGTCCGGACTCGCGCACCCGCCTAGCGTAGTCCCCGCAGGCGGTGGAGCCGCAGGCCCATGTGCAGCAGCAGGCGGTCGTCGCCGTCGCGCAGGCTCGCGCCCGTGATGGCCTCGATCCGGCGCAGCCGGTGGTACAGGCTCGTGCGGTGGATGAAGAGCGCCGCGGCCGCGCCGCGCGCGTCACCCGCGCGGTCGAGGAACGCCTCGAGCGTCGCGGTCAGCGCACCGGCGTCGGGGTGCGCCAGGAGGCGCTGCAGCGGCTCGGGCGGGGGTGCGCCGGCGAGCGGGGCGAGCAGCTGGTAGGCGCCGAGCTCCTCCCAGCGCGCCACGCGCAGGCCGAGCGGCACGGCGAGCGAGCGGGCGAGCTCCGCCTCAGCCAGCGCGGCGGGCGCGTCCTCGAGGCGCTCGCGCGGGGCGCTCACGCCGACCCCGGCTGCGGCGTCGAGGTCGGCGTCGCCGCCGGCCAGCAGCGCGGCGCCCGCGCCGAGCGCGAGCCGGTGGCGCGGCTCGCGCAGGCGCTCCAGGTCGTCCCCGGCGAGCACGCGGACGGGGCCGCGCAGGCCGCGCTCGCGGAGGGCGGCCGCGGCGCGCCCGCGCGTGGCGGCGTCGCCGCGCAGGAGGTCGCCGACGAGCCTGTGGTCGCTGCGCTCGGCGGCGCGCAGCCGGGCGAGCTCGGGCGCGGCCGCCGCTGCCGCCTCGGCCGCCGCCGCGAGCTCCTCGTCGCTCACCGCCTCGTCGAACAGCCACAGGAACCCGAGCAGCCCGTCGCCGCGGACCGGCACGGCCACGCGCGGCCCCATGCCGAGGGCCGGGTGCGCCGGCAGCCGCACCGGCGCCTGCGCGCCCGGCAGGCCGCGCTCGTCGAGCCACGCCGCGACCTCCGCCGGCACGGCGCGCGTGAGGATCGAGGTCAGCCGCAGCGCGTCGGGCGGCTCGTCGTGGGCCGAGTAGGCGAGCACGCGGTAGCGCCGGTCGTCGATCGACACCGGCCGCCCGAGACGCTGCGCGAGCGCGTCGACGAGGTCCTGCAGCGGAGCCACGCCCGCACGCTACAGATGTCGAACGGACATCCGCCGCCGGTGCCGTCCGCCCTGCCACACGGCGCCGTAGACTCGGGCCATGGACGGCCTCGAGCAACGGCTCCACGACGTCGGCCGCAAGCTCGCGGACGCACTTCCGTCCGGTCCGCGCAACCCGATCGCCGCCGCCGACGACAAGGCGATGGCGCTCGCCTCCCAGGACGCCGAGCTCAAGGCGGCCCTGTTCCGCTTCGTCGACGTCGTCCCCGCGTGCCGCTCGCTCGACGACCTCGCGCGCCACCTGACCGGCTTCCTCGGCGAGGTCGAGACGCCGCCGCCGCCGGTCGCGGTCGCCATGCGGATGGGCAACACGCGCGCGGGACGGACCGCGCTCGGCGCCGCCGCCGCGGCCGGCGTCAAGCACATGGCGCACCGCTTCATCGTCGGCGAGACGCCGAAGGCCGCGCTCGGGACCCTGCGCGAGCTGTGGAAGGACGGCGTGGCGTCGTCCGTGGACCTGCTCGGCGAGGCGACCGTCACCCAGGCCGAGGCGCAGCGCTACGCCGAGCGCTGCGACGAGGCGCTCGCGACGCTGACCGCCGCGGCGCGCGGCTGGCCCGAGCGCCCGGCGCTCGAGGCCGACGGCGCCGGCGCGCTCCCGCGCGCCAACCTGTCCGTCAAGGTCTCCGCGCTCACCCCGCTGCTGCGGCCCGACGCGCCCGAGCGCGGCAAGCGCGACGCGGCCGACCGGCTGCGCGGCCTGCTGCGCCGCGCCCGCGAGCTCGGGGCCCACCTGCACATCGACATGGAGTCGATGGACTCGCGCGACGCCGTGCTCGAGCTCGTGCTGGAGCTGCTGGCCGAGCCCGAGTTCCGCGCGGCGCCGTCGGCCGGCATGGTGCTGCAGGCCTACCTGCGCGACTCGCCGGCCATGCTCGACACCATCCTGGAGTGGACCGCGGGCGCCGGCGCCGGGCGCACCCACCCGCTCACGGTGCGGCTCGTGAAGGGCGCCTACTGGGACCACGAGATCGTCGAGGCCGCCCAGCACGGCTGGACCGCCCCCGTGTTCGAGGTCAAGGCCGACTCGGACCGCAACTTCGAGCAGCTCAC
The DNA here is from genome assembly GCA_963827335.1 of uncultured Solirubrobacteraceae bacterium. Lineage (GTDB taxonomy): Bacteria > Actinomycetota > Thermoleophilia > Solirubrobacterales > Solirubrobacteraceae > DASQMT01. The sequence goes on along the minus strand of CAWHAP010000002.1, from coordinate 193,310 downwards.
GCGCCGGCTGCTCGACCACCGGCCGGCGCTGCGGCCGGCGATCGCCTCGCACAACCTGCGCTCGCTCGCGCACGCGATCGCCTACGACGAGCTCACGGGCGGCGACGGGCGCGACCTCGAGCTGCAGGTCCTGCGCGGCCTGGGCGACCCGCTGCAGCACGCGATCGCCGCGCAGGGCCTGCGCGTGCGCACCTACTGCCCCGTCGGCGACCTGGTGGCCGGGATGGCCTATCTCGTGCGCCGGCTGCTCGAGAACACGTCCAACGAGTCGTTCCTCGCCGACCAGGCCAAGGGCGTCCCGATCGAGGAGCTGCTCGCCGCACCATGAGCCTGCCGCCGTTCGTCAACGAGCCCGTCCTCGAGCTGCGCCGGGCGCCCGTCCGCGACCGGCTCGCCGGGGCGCTCGCCGAGCACGACGCCCGCGAGCCGCTCGCCGTGCCCGTGTGGGTCGGCGAGGACACCCGCACCGGCGACGCGCTCGTGTCGACCGACCCCGGGACGCCGGACCGCGTCGTGGCGCGCGCCGCGGCGGCCACGGAGGCGGACGTCGACGCCGCGCTGGCGGCGGCCGCGGCGCATCGCGACTGGGGCCGCCGCCCCGCGGCGGAGCGCGCCGCCGTGCTCGTCCGCGCGGCCGCATGGCTGCGCGAGCACCGGCTGGAGGTCGCGGCCCTGGAGGTGCGCGAGTGCGCCAAGCCGTGGCCCGAGGCCGACGCCGACGTGTGCGAGGCGATCGACTTCCTGGAGTACTACGCGCGCGGCGCGATCGAGCTCGAGGCGGGCGCGCCGCTGCTCCAGCTGCCCGGCGAGCGCAACACGCTGCGCTACGCCCCGCGCGGCGTCGTGGCCGTCGTCGCGCCGTGGAACTTCCCGGTGGCGATCCCGTGCGGCATGGTCGCCGCGGGCCTGGCGACCGGCAACGCCGTCGTGCTCAAGCCGGCCGAGCAGGCCCCGGGCTGCGCCTACGTGCTGGTGCGCGCGCTGCGCGAGGCCGGCGTGCCCGGAGGGGCGCTCGCGCTGCTGCCGGGCGAGGGCGACGTGGGCGCCGCGCTCGTGGGCGACCCGCGCGTGCACACGATCGCCTTCACCGGCTCCTCCGCGGTCGGGCGCGAGATCGTCCGGACGGCCGCGGACACGCCCGACGGCCAGCGCCACCTCAAGCGCGTGATCGCCGAGATGGGCGGCAAGAACTGCGTGATCGTGGACGCCGACGCCGACCTCGACGAGGTCGTGCCGGCCCTCGTGAAGTCGGCGTTCCTCTACGCCGGCCAGAAGTGCTCGGCGGCCGCGCGGGTGCTGTGCCACGAGGCGATCCACGACGGGCTCGTGGAGCGGCTCGCCGGCGCCGTGTCCGTGCTCGAGGTCGGCCAGGCCGAGCGGCTGGACATCGACGTGCCGCCGGTGATCGAGCAGGAGGCCCAGGAGCGGGTCGCGCGCTACGCCGCCGAGGCCGAGCGGACGGGCCGGATCGCCGCGACCGCCGCCGGGGTGCCCGGCGCGGGCTGGTTCGCGACGCCCGCCGTCGCCGCCGACCTGCCCGACGACTCCCCCGTCCTGCACGAGGAGATCTTCGGCCCGCTGCTGGCGGTCGAGCGCGTGCGCGACGTGGCCGCCGCCTGCGACCGGGTCGACGCCTCGCCGTTCGGCCTCACCGGCGGCCTGTTCGCCCGCAACCCGGACACCGTCGACTACGTGATCGACCGCTCACCGGTCGGCAACCTCTACGTCAACCGGGCGATCACGGGCGCGATGGTCGCGCGCCAGCCGTTCGGCGGCAACCGCCTCTCGGGCACCGGCACCAAGGCCGGCGGCCCGGGCTACCTGCTGCAGTTCGTGGAGCCGCGCGTGGTCACGGAGAACACCATGCGCCACGGCCTCGTCGTCTGACCGTCAGCGCGTGACGCGCACGTAGGCGGGCGCGCAGCCCGGGCGGCCCGCGACGGCGATGACGACCGTCTGGGCCCGGCGGACGCGCAGGACCAGCCGCGCGCGGCCCTTCGCGCCGATCCGCCCCGACGAGAGCGCCTTGCGCTTGCCGCGCTTGCGGGCGACGACGCGCACGTGCCGGTGCGCGCCGCGCAGGCGGCTGACGCGGACGCGGATCACCTGGCGGCGCCCCGCCCTGACGCGCGACCGCGCGGTCCGCACGGCGCAGCCCGTCTCGCCGGCCGGCGGCGCGGGCGCGTCGGTGCCCGCGTCCCCGGGGATCACCGCCCCCTGGTCAGCGGCCGGCAGCGGCGGGCGCGTGCCCGGCCCCGGGTCGGTGCCGGGGAGGCCCGGCTGCGGGCTCCCGGCGATCTCGTCCGCGCTCAGCGCGCTCCCCCACAGGGTGACGGCGTCGATGTCGCCGTCGAAGCCGAGGTTGCAGTCGCCGCCGTACTGGCCGATCTGGGCGCGCGAGGACGTGCGGTCGTAGCCGATCCGCAGCGGCGCGGGCATGGCCGCGCCCACCCGGCGCCCGTCGACGTAGAGCAGCAACGCGGCCCCGTCGAACGTGCCGGTCACCCGGTGCCACGCGCCGTTCCACACGTCGCTGCTGCGCGCGGTCGCCGAGACGAGGTAGCGCTCGCCGTCGAACACGTAGAGCGCGACGCCGCCCGCGGCGCCCGTGTAGAGGCCGTACGCGCCGGCGACGCAGCCGTTGCTCCCGCGCGACACGATGTAGCGCCACGCGCCGGGGCTGGCCGGCGCGCGCACCACCGCCTCGGCGGTCAGCGTGGCCGGGGCGAGGACGTCGGAGCGCGGCAGGCTGACGAAGGCGTCGCCGTCGAAGTGCAGCGCACCGCCCGCGGCGCCGGGGATCCGGACGGGGTCGCCGGCGTCGGCGACCGGCTCGAACCCGAGCTCGCCGTCGAGGTGCGACGGCCCGGCGTCGACGGCGATCTGCCCGCCGGCCTCGTCGAACCGCCACTGCGCCAGCGGCGCGGCGGTCGCGGACGCCGCCGGCAGCAGGACGGCCATGATCAGGAGCAGGGGAAATCTCAGTCCACGCGTGGGCACGTCCGAGTAACGCGCCGGAGCGGTCCGTCGATGCGCTGATCGGCGAGAAACCGGACGGATGTCCGGCATGCGACAGTGACACGATGGAGCTGCACGGGGTCCACCACATCACGGCGATCACCGGCGACGCCCCGCAGAACGTGGAGTTCTACGTCGGCGTCCTCGGCCTGCGGATGGTCAAGAAGACCGTCAACCAGGACGATCCCGGCGTCTATCACCTGTTCTACGCCGACGAGGCGGGGTCGCCGGGCGCCGACCTCACGTTCTTCGAGTACCCGGGCTTCAGCCGCGGGCTGCCGGGCGCCGGGATGGTGCACCGGATCGCGTCCCGGGTCGGCTCGCCGGAGGCGCTCGCGTTCTGGGAGGAGCGGCTCCTCGGCGCCGGCGCCGACCCGGTGCGCACCGACGGGTCGCTGCGCTTCTCCGATCCCGAGGGCCTCGAGCACGAGCTCGTCGTCTACGCGGGGCCGGACCCGGCGCTCGTCGCGAACGCGCCCGGCATCCCCCGCGAGCACGCGCTGCAGGGCTTCGACGGGGTCAGGGCGTACGCGCTCGAGCCCGTGCGCTCGGCGCCGCTGCTCGGCGACGTGCTCGGCTTCCGGGAGGCCGGGCCAGGCGACGGCGGGCCGGCGGGGCGGGCCGGGTACGGGCGCTGGGACGTGCGCGGGGCCGAGCGCGGCGGCTGGTTCGCATGGGACCCGGCGCCGCCGACCCGCCCGATCCAGGGCGCGGGCACCGTCCACCACGTCGCGTTCGCCACGCGGATGGAGGAGCACGACGCGTGGCAGCAGCGCCTCGCCGGCTCGGGCCTCGCCCAGCCCACGCCGGTGATCGACCGCTTCTACTTCCGCTCGATCTACTTCCGCGAGCCCAACGGCGTGCTGTTCGAGCTGGCGTCGATGGGCCCGGGGTTCGGCGCCGACGAGGACCCGGCGCACCTGGGCGAGCGCCTGTCGCTGCCGCCGCGCTTCGAGCACATCCGCGAGCAGGTGGAGCGGACCCTCACGCCGCTGCCCGACCCGCGGCGCCGCGGGGCCGGCGCCGCCTGAGATGCTGGCTCCGGGGACGGTCCTCGGAGGCTGCCGCCTCGAGGCGGTGATCGGCCGGGGCGGCATGGGCGTCGTGTACCGCGCCCGCCAGCTCGACCTCGACCGCGACGTCGCCGTCAAGGTCATCGCCCCGGAGCTGGTCGAGGACGACCAGACCCGGACGCGGTTCCTGAGCGAGGCGCGCGCGGCGGGCGCCGTCGAGCACCCGAACGTGGTGCCGGTCCACGGCGCGGGCATCGCCGAGGGCCGCGCGTACCTCGTGATGCGCTACGTCGCGGGCGACGACCTGCGCACGCTGGTCCGGCGCGACGGCGCGTGCTCGCCCAGGCAGGCCGCCGAGGTCACGGAGCAGCTGGGCGCCGCGCTCGACGCGATCCATCGCGCGGGCTACGTGCATCGCGACGTGAAGCCCCAGAACGTGATGATCGGGGCCGACGGGCACGTGTACCTGAGCGACTTCGGGCTGGCCAAGGAGGCGCTCGCGACGTCGGGGCCGACGACCTCGGAGCACTGGGTCGGCACGCTCGACTACGTCGCGCCGGAGCAGATCCGCGGGGAGCGCATCGGGCCGCGGGCGGACGTGTACGCGCTCGGCGGGGTCCTCTGCTTCATGCTCACCGGCCGGGTGCCGTTCGACCGGCCGACGGACGAGGCGAAGCTCTGGGCGCACCTGCACGACGCGCCGCCCGTGCCGTCCGAGCACGTCCCCGGCCTGCCGCCGGAGCTCGACGCCGTCGTGGCGCGCGCGATGGCCAAGGACCCCGCGGCGCGCCAGGCCTCCGCCGGCGACCTCGGCCGGGCCGCGCGCGACGCGGCCGAGGGCCGCGCCCCGCGGTCGACCGTCACCGCGCGGCTGCCGCCGACCGCGGCGCGGCGGCTGCGGCGACGGGCGCCGTGGCGGGCGGTGGCGGCGCTCGGGCTGCTCGCCGCGGTGGGGGTGCTCGCGATCGTCCTGCTCGGCGGCGGCGGCGACGACCCGCGGGGGACCGTGCAGGCCGACGCGACGGCGACGCCGGAGGCCCCGGCGCCCGACCCGCGCGCGACCGGCTCGTACGCGGTCGGCGAGCGGCCGCGGGCGGTCGTCGTCGCGGGCGGCGCCGTCTGGGTCCTGAGCATCCACGAGGAGCGGCTGGCGCGGCTCGACCCCGAGACCGGCGACCCGCTCGGGCGTCAGCCGTTCACCGGCACCGGCGCCACGGCGCTCGCGGCGGACGGCGACCGGGTCTGGGTCGCGAAGCGGGTCACCGGGCGCGTCCTCGCCTTCGACGCGCGCACGGGCGACGACGTCCCCGCGGCCCACATCAGCGTCCCGGGCCCGCCCGTCGCGGTCGCCGCCGGGCCGAGCGGGCTGTGGGTCGTCGCGCGCGACGGGTCGCCCGACCAGCCGGCCACCCTCTACCGCTACGAGCGCTCCGGCACGGGCGTGCCCTGGTCGCACACGTTCCCCGACGGCGTGCTCGCCATCGCGCTCGGCGACGACGCCGCCTGGCTCGCGCTCGCCAACCGGCGCCTGATCCGCGTCCGGCCCGGCGGCGAGCCCGAGCACGTCAACTGGCTCGGGGCGCAGGCCGAGCACCTCGCGTTCGGCGCCGGGCACCTGTGGGCGAGCCTCCCCGAGCGGGACGCCGTCGTGCGCGTCGATCCCGAGCCGCGCGGCGAGACGCCGCCGGCCGGCGTCGGCCGCAGCCCTGCCGGGCTCGTCGTCTCCGCCGGGCGGCTGTTCGTCGCGAGCCGGACCCGCAATCGCGTCGACGCGCTGAGCACGCGGGGCTGGCGCGATCCGCGGCGGCACCGGGTTCCGGTGGATGCCGAGCCGTACGCGCTCGCGGCCGGCGCGGGACATGTCTGGGTCACGAGCCTCTCCGACGACACCGTGACGCGGATCGACCCCTGAGCGTCCCTGACCGTTGCGCGCGCGCCGGACAGGGGGCTACATTCCTGACATGGCGGTCCATCGCCTCCACCAGTCGACGCCGGCCGAGCTCATGGAGCGGATCGCCGCCGAGCGCCGCGGCACGCCGTTCCTCGAGCTGCGCGACGGCGACGGCCGCCAGCGGCTCGTCGCGCTCAGCCCGGAGCGCTCGCCGCTGACCGTGGGCCGCCAGGCGGCGAGCGACGTCGCGCTCGACTGGGACGAGGAGGTCTCGCGTGCGCACGCGGACATCGAGTGCATCGGCGACGTGTGGACGCTGGTGGACGACGGGCGCTCGCGGAACGGCTCGTTCGTGAACGGCGAGCGGGTGCTCGGCCGCCGCGCCCTGCGGCACGGCGACGTGCTCGCCATCGGCCGGACGCGGATCGCCTTCATCGCCCCGATGACCGCCGGGGACCACAGCACGGCGGCCGGCGCGCGCGGCGCGCCGCCGGCGCTCACGCCCGCCCAGCGGCGCGTGCTCGTGGCGCTGTGCCGCCCGTTCGGGGCGACGCGCTTCGCCACGCCGCCGTCCAATCGCGAGCTCGCCGAGGAGCTGAGCCTGAGCGTGGAGACGGTGAAGTTCCACCTCCACGTCCTCTTCGAGATGTTCGGCGTGGCCGACCTGCCGCAGCGCCGCAAGCGCGCCGCGCTCGCCCAGCGCGCGCTCGAGGAGGGCATCGTGGGCCGGCCGGACCTGCTCGAGCCCGCCTAGCGCAGGGGGAGCGGGGTCCACCCCGCTGGCGCAATGCCCGGGCGCAGCGGGGCGGTGAGGGTCGCCCCATGGGACTCACGGGTGACTGGGACGGACGGATCAGCCGCCGCACGCTGCTGCGCGCGGGCGGCTCGGCGACGGCCGCGTACGTGCTCCTCGGGCGCGCCGCGCGGTCGGCGGCGGCGCCGGCGTCGGGCGACGCCTTCCCCTGGGGCGTGGCGTCGGGCGACCCGACGCCGAGCCGCGTCGTGCTGTGGACCCGGGTGGCGCCGCCGCCGCGGCCCGACGACCGGCGGCTCCAGAAGGTCCGCGGGGTGCGCTACGAGGTGGCCGCCGACGCGGGCTTCCGCCACATCGTCCGGCGCGGCGCCGCGTACGCGCTGCCGCTGGAGGCGTTCACCGTGCACGTCGAGCCGGCAGGGCTGGCGCCGGACACCCACTACTGGTACCGCTTCAAGTGGGGCGCGTCGGAGAGCCGCATCGGCCGCACGCGGACGGCGCCGGCGCCGGGGTCGAGGCGCACGCTGCGCTTCGCGTACGTCTCGTGCCAGAACTACACGAACGGGTTCTTCGGCGCGTACGCGGATCTCGCCGACCAGGACATCGACCTCGTCGTGCACCTCGGCGACTACATCTACGAGGGCCCGGGCCTCGGCGACTTCCGGGTCCGCGACCACGCGCCCCAGCGCGAGCTCTTCTCCCTCGAGGACTACCGGACCCGGCACGCGCAGTACAAGACCGACCCGCAACTGCAGGACGCGCACGCGGCGTTCCCGTTCCTGATGACGTGGGACGACCACGAGTTCAAGGACAACTACGCCGACCTCGACCTGGAGCCGGACCAGCCGCTGGAGACCGTCGAGGCACGGCGCGCGGCGGCCTACCTGGCCTACTGGGAGCACTCGCCGCTGCCGCGTGCGCGCAAGCCGGTCGGCAAGGACATGCCGCTGTTCCGCCGCGCCGCCTGGGGCGACCTGGCGACCTTCCACGTGCTCGACACCCGCCAGTACCGCTCGAATCAGATCGAGGCCTGCCTCGCCGAGGAGCTCGACGCCGGCTACTGCCCGGGCGCTCTGCTGGACACCCGCGGCATCCTCGGCGCGACCCAGCGCGACTGGCTCTTCGAGGGCCTCACGGGTGCGGGCAGCGCATGGAACGTGGTCGCCAACCAGGTCGGCTTCGCCCCGTTCTCGACGGGCAACGCCAACGTCGCCCGGCGCCACAGCTTCGACACCTGGGACGGGTACGTCGCCGACCGGCAGGGGGTGCTCGACTTCCTCGCCGAGCACCGGCTCCGCAACACCGTGGTGATCACGGGCGACGCCCACGAGCACGCGGTCCGCAACGTCCCGCCGAGCTTCCGCAGCCTCGACGGCGCGCCCGTGGCCACGGAGTTCATGGGCAGCTCGGCCACGTCGGAGGGCCAGACGCCGCCGAACACGACGTTCGGCGGCAGCGCGCGCAACCCGCACCAGCTGTTCAACGACCACCACCGCGGCTACGTGCTGGTCACGCTCGAGCCCGGGGTGTGGTCGGCCGAGTTCCGCGGGCTCACCGACGTCACCAAGGCGGACACGGACGCCGCGACGATCGCGCGCTTCGTCGTCGAGAACGGCAAGCCGGGCGGGGTGCGGGACGGGCTCTAGGTCAGCGGGCGCGCAGCAGCCGACCGCGGCGGGGCGGGCGGCGGAACCCCTCCTGGCCGAGCGCGGCGTTGACGCCGACGAGGCCGGCCTCGGCGGCGAGCGAGACCAGCCCGAGCGCGTTCAGGCGCCGCTTGGCCCGGCGCTGCGCGTCGGTGGCCTCGGCCGCGGCGTGGTCGCCGTCGTCGAGCGGCACCGCGCCGTCCGGGGCCTGGCGGGCGAAGCGGACGCCCTGGGCCGCGGTGGCGAGGCCGGTCGCGGCGACGACGCCGACCATCACGTCCTTCGCGGTGGCGAGGCGCCGCTCTGCCGGCGTGAGCCGCCGCGGCCTGGCCTCGGCCGCGCGCGCGCCGGCCCAGCCGCCGGCGACGGCCAGGAGCGAGAGCGAGTTGATGGCGCCGTACCGGCGCCAGGCGGCGTTGACGACCTTGCCGCGCTCGCGCTTGTCGCGGATCTCGGTCACGCTCGGGTGCAGCGCGAGCCGGCCGAAGAGGTTGCCGCCCAGGAGGCCGGCGAGTCCGATGTCGTGGAGGGCGCGCCCGGCCTGGCTGATCGGCACGGGCGGCGCGGAGAGAGGAGCCATGCCCTCGGCCTTGCCGGGCGGGCGCGTGCGCAAACCGCCGCCGTCGCCGCCGCCCGCGATTGCGGACGGCCGGCGCGCGCCCGTAGGATCGCCCGCGGCATGGAGCCCTCGGAGCAACCCATGGCGCCCTATCTCGACGCCGTCCTGGCCTACGCGTTCCGCGGGCCCGGGCGCTTCCACGTGCCCGGCCACAAGGGCGGGCCGGGCGCCGACCCCGGCGTGCGCAAGGCGATCGGGCTCGACGCGCTCGCCGCCGACGTCCCGCAGGACATCCAGGGGATCGACCTCGGGCCGTCGCCGACGCCCTACGAGCGCGCCGAGCGGGTGGCCGCCGAGGCGTTCGGCGCGGCGCGCACGTTCTTCCTCACGAACGGGGCGACGCAGGGCAACCATGCGCTGTGCCTCGCGCTGGCGCCGCTGGGCACGCGGATCGTCGCGCAGCGCAACTCGCACGCCTCGATCGTCGACGGGCTGGTGCTGAGCGGCGGGCTGCCGAGCTTCGTCGCGCCCGAGTACGACGGCGAGCTGGGGATCACGCACTGCGTGACCCCGGCCGCGCTGGAGGCCGCGCTGCAGGCGGCGCCCGACGCCGAGGCGGCGTTCCTGGTGTCGCCGACGTACTACGGCATGGCGGCCGACGTGGCCGGCTGCGCGGAGGTCGCGCACGGCGCCGGCGTGCCGCTGGTCGTCGATCAGGCGTGGGGGCCGCACTTCGGGTTCCACGAGGCGCTGCCGCCGACCGCGCTGTCGCAGGGCGCGGACGCGATGCTCACGAGCACGCACAAGATCGCGGGGTCGCTGACGCAGAGCGCGATGCTGCACGTCGGCCACAGCGGGCGCGTGGACGCCGGGGCGGTGGCGCGCGCCCTGCGGCTGCTGCGCTCCACGAGCCCGTCGTCGCTGCTGCTGGCCTCGCTCGACGGTGCGCGCCGGCAGCTCGCGCTGCACGGCGAGCAGCTGCTGCACGAGACGCTGGAGGGGATCGAGGTCGCGCGGGCCAAGCTCGTGACGATCCCGGGGATCGCGCTGGTCGACGCGGCGCTGGTGGGCCGCATGGGCGTGGCGGGCTACGACCCGCTGCGGATCGTGCTCGACGTGCGCGGGACGGGCCGCACCGGCTACGAGATCGCCGATGCGCTGCGGCGCTCCTACGACGTGCACGCCGAGCTGCCGATGCAGGCGACGGTCGTGTTCGTCGTCGGCCTGGGCGAGGACGCCAGGGCGCTGCGGCGCCTCGCCGGCGACATCGACGAGGTCGTCAAGCGGCTGTCGGAGCCGGGGGCCACCGCACCGATCGTCCCGCCCGCCGCGTCGCTCGGCTACGAGGTCGTGATCGCGCCGCGCGAGGCGTTCCTCGGCGCCGCCGAGCAGGTCGGCGTCGACGACGCCGTGGGCCGCATCTCCTGCGAGTCGATCGCGAGCTACCCGCCCGGCGTCCCCGCCCTGCTGCCCGGCGAGCGGATCTCCGCCGCGACGATCGCCTACCTGCGCGAGCTCGCGGCCAGCGGCGCGCGCCTGCACGGCGCCTCGGACCCGGAGTTCCAGACCATCAACGTCCTCGCCGGGCGGCCGGCGTGACGCGGGGTCGTGAGCGCCTGCCGGACGAGCCCGCCGAGGCGGAGGAGAAGCGCGCGGAGGCGGCGCCCCCGCCCGCGGCGGCCGCGCTGCTCGCGCTGCAGCGCAGCGCCGGGAACCACGCCGTCGCCCGCGTGCTCGCGCGCGACCCGGCCACCCCGACTTCGCTGCAGTTCACCCAGCCGTCGCCGGCGCCGCCGATCGGCGGCCCGCTCGCGGTGATGCCGAAGCTGCCGGCCGACGTCGAGAAGGCCGTCGACCAGTTCCTCGCCGACAACCGCAACGTCATCCAGATGGAGGTGTCGACGGGCACGGTGTCGATGCCCGAGGTGGTCGACCGCGTGCGCCGCAAGGTCGCGGCCGCCGCCGACGCCTCCCCGTTCGCGATCGAGATGCGCGTGCTCCAGATCGTCGGCGCGGTGCCGTCGACCCGGCAGAAGAAGAGCCTCGGCGGCGATCAGGCGCAGCAGGCCGCGAGCATCGCCAACAAGCTCCCGAAGATCCCCACCAGCGTCACGATCTCCTCCTCGAGCACGTCGCTGAAGATCGAGCTCGTCGGCGTGGAGCTCAAGACCGCCCAGGACGGCGTCCACGGCACGCTCAAGGCCGACAAGGAGGGCGTCGGCGTCGAGGCGAAGGAAGGCGGCGCCAAGGTCGGCGTGAACGCCAAGTGGGACGGCAGCGGGTTCGGCGTCAAGACCGAGGTCGGCGGCGTGAAGTTCGGCGGCAAGGTCGAGCGCAAGGGCGAGGGCTGGAAGTGGTCCGGCGGCCTCGTGTTCCAGCTGGCCGGCGACGAGGTCGAGGAGCTGCCGGACGTGTCGGGCACGGTGGCCGCCGCGCACGGCGCGATCTCCGACGCGATCGGCCATGTGGCCCGCGGCGGGTCGCCCGCCGACGAGTACGTGACCGGCCGGATGGGGCAGATCAAGCCCGCCATCGACGCGGTCGGCAAGGTCGCCGCGCGGTCGGGCAAGTCCGGGGCGACGCTGCGCATCACGGCGTCGGGCGACGACGGGGGATTCACCGCCGGCGTCTCCCTGGTGATCGTTTTCTGACAGCGATGTCTGCCGGCGACTTATGCCGGGGAGGTGTCAGAACTGCCGGGTGTTAGGTTCCCCGCGCCATCCACTTCTGTACGGGAGGAGAAGTCTGTGATGCAGCACCTCAATCGGCGGCGCTTCCTCGGCGCGGCGGTCGGGACCGGGGCGGCGGCGGCCACGGCCGGGGCATGGGTGCCGTCCGCCGGCGCGCAGGGCCGCGTGGCGGGGCGCAACCGGCAGGTGCCGAACAACCGCATCGGCATCCAGCTCTACACGATGCGCGACCAGATCACGGAGGGCAACCGCCAGTCCGTCCGGCGGGTCCTGAACTTCCTCGGCGCGAACGGCTACACCGAGGTCGAGACCGCCGGCTACTACGGCTTCACGGCCGCGCAGATGCGCAGCTGGCTCGACGCCGCGGGGCTGCGGGCGGTGTCGGGGCACGACGGCGTGAACATCGACCCGGACAACACGTCGGCCTGGAAGTCCGACTACGAGACGACGCTCGACAACGCCAACACGCTGGGGCAGAAGTACACGGGCCTCGCCTGGTTCGGCGGCCCCTACGACGACGCGGACTACTGGCACTTCCTCGCCGAGCGGTTCAACGAGGCGGGGGCGCTCGCCAAGGCCGCCGGGCTGCAGTTCTTCTACCACAACCACGATTTCGAGTTCCTGAACCGGCAGGAGAGCGGGGCGCCGTACTACGACATCCTGCTCGAGGAGACCGACCCCGAGCTCGTCAAGTTCGAGCTCGACCTCTACTGGATCATCGCGGGCGGCGAGAGCCCGCTCGAGTACCTGTCGGCCGACCCGTCGCGCTACTTCGCCTACCACGTCAAGGACCGCACCTGGAAGCCGCGCCCGGACGTCCTGAACCCGGACGGCTCGGTCAAGGACGTCGTGCAGGAGTTCGAGGACGTCGGCCCCGGGGCGATCGACTTCCCCGACATCTTCGCCGCCGGCCTGGGCCGGCCGCGGACCGACAAGCACTACTTCGTCGAGCACGACCTGCCCGCGCTCTCGCATCCGGGCGACCCGCAGGCCGAGTACAAGACCGCGCTCGCGGGCGTCACCTACCTGCGCAACGTGCGCTTCTAGCAGCCGCCGGACCGGCCGGGGCCCGCCCTACAGGTGGCCCTGGTCGTTCCAGGTCTGCAGGTGCCAGCCCTCGAAGTCCATCCCGTCCATCCGGCGGTTGCGGCGCTCGAACACGGTGATGCCCGTGTTCGCGTGGCCCGCGTACCACAGCGGGATCAGGTGCTCGGGGCCGAAGGCGTCGCCGAACAGCGCGGCGCCGAGGAAGAAGTGCAGCCAGCCGTAGTGCGTGACCAGGAGGATCCGCTCGTCCCCCGCGCGCGCCTCCATGCGGTCGCGCACCCGCAGCACGCGCGCGGTCATGGCCGCGAAGGACTCGGCGCCGGGCTCCGCGAAGTCGCGCGCCGCGCCCGGCATCCAGTTGAGCGTCGCGGTGTCGCCGAAGTCGCCGCGCGACGCGTAGAAGGCGTCGGACTGCTTGAGCTCGTGCAGGTCGGGGTCGGTCTCGATCTCGAGCCCGAGCACCTCGTTGATGCCCTGCGCCGTCTCCTGCGCGCGGCGCATCGTGCTCGCCACGATCACCTCGATCCCCTCCCCCTCGAGCCGCCGCCCGAGGCCGCGCGCCTGCTCCCAGCCGCGCTCCGACAGTCCGTCCCAGTCCGCGGGCCGCTCGCGGCCGGCCTTGTCGGCCTCGTTGGCGAGCGACTCGCCGTGGCGGACGAAGTGCAGGACCAGGTGGCTCATGCGGGGATCGCCTCAAGGAACAGCGCGTGGATCCGGTCCTCCCCGGCGATCTCCGGGTGGAAGGAGATGACGAGCATGTTGTCCTGGCGGGCCGCGACGACGTGCCCGTCGACCTCGGCGAGCACCTCGACCGCGTCGCCGTGCTCGTCGATCCACGGCGCGCGGATGAACACGGCGCGGACGGGCTCCCCGTCGATGCCCGGGATCTCGAGGTCGGCCTCGAACGAGCGGATCTGGCGGCCGAAGGCGTTGCGGCGGCACGTGTAGTCGGCCAGCCCGAGGTGCTCGCGGTCGAGCATGATCATGCCCGCGCAGGTCCCCAGCACCGGCGTGCCGGCGCGGACGAGCGCGCGCAGCGGGTCGGCGAGCCCTTCACGGGCGATCCCGAGCGTCATCGTCGTGGACTCGCCGCCGGGGATCACGAGGCCGTCGAGGCCCTCCAGGTCCGCCGGCACGCGCACCTCGCGGACCTCGGCGCCGAGGTCGCGCAGCATGCGCGCGTGGGCCGCGAAGTCCCCCTGCAGCGCCAGGACGCCGACTAGTGGCCTGTCGCGCAGCGGCGCGCTCACCAACCGCGGTTGGCGAGCAGCTGCTGCTCCTCGAGCTTGCGCGTCTCGAGCGACTGCATCGCCGTGCCCAGGCCCTCGGAGGCGGCCGCGACGCGCGCGGCATCCTGATAGTGGGTCGTGGCCTCGACGATCGCGGCGGCGCGGGTCGCCGGGTCCTCGGACTTGAAGATGCCCGAGCCGACGAACACGCCCTCGGCGCCGAGCTGCATCATCAGCGACGCGTCGGCGGGGGTCGCGATGCCGCCGGCGCAGAAGAGCACGACCGGCAGCCTGCCGGCCTCGGCGACGCCGCGCACGAGGTCGAGCGGCGACTGCAGCTCCTTGGCCGCGGTGGCGAGCTCGAGGTCGTCGAGCGTCTGCAGGCGGCGGATCTCCGAGCGGATCTTGCGCATGTGGCGGACCGCCTCGACGATGTCGCCGGTGCCGGCCTCGCCCTTGGAGCGGATCATCGCCGCGCCCTCGCCGATGCGCCGCAGCGCCTCGCCGAGGTTCGTGGCGCCGCACACGAACGGGATCTTGTAGGCCCACTTGTCGATGTGGTTCGCCTCGTCCGCGGGGGTCAGCACCTCGGACTCGTCGATGTAGTCGACCTCGAGCGCCTCGAGCACCTGCGCCTCGGCGATGTGTCCGATCCGCGCCTTGGCCATGACGGGGATCGTCACGGCCTCCTGGATGCCCTTGATCAACAGGGGGTCCGACATGCGCGCGACGCCGCCGTCGCGGCGGATGTCCGCGGGCACGCGCTCGAGCGCCATGACCGCGGCGGCCCCGGCGTCCTCGGCGATCTTCGCCTGCTCGGCGTCGACGACGTCCATGATGACGCCGCCCTTCAGCATCTCGGCCAGTCCGGCCTTCACCCGGAACGTCGCTTCGTCGCGCATGCCCTGCATGGTAGGACGGATCGGCGTTCCGAGTTGGACAAACCGACGTGCCGCGCTCCGGCTACGCGGCGACGCGCCGCGCGGAGGGGTCCGCGGCGAGCGTCTCGCCCAGCCGCTCCATCGCCCTGGCGTTGGCGCGCGCGAGCCAGCCGCGCAGGAACGGCGCGAGCGGGCGCTCGCGGCGCGGCATGGCGAGGAACGCGAGCTCGAACCGGATGAGCGTGCCGCCGTCCGGCAGCGCGTCCAGCGTGTACGTGCCGCGCGTGCGGCGCCGCCCCTTGGCGCCGACGGTCTCCTCGACCGTGCGGACGGGCGCGACGCTCTCGAGCACCTCGAGCTCGAGCCAGTCCTTCGGGCCGGGGAGCGGCGCGCGCATGCGCGCGCGGGCACCCACTCCCGTCGCCGGGCCGGACAGCGTCCAGTCGACGAGCATGTGGTCGGTGAACTGCTCGTGGTTGGCGAGGTCGTCGAGGAAGGCGAAGACCTCGTCGCGGGGGCGGTCGGTGCGGACGGAGACGGTGATCGGCTGCATGCGGGAGACGGTAACTCCCGGAGCGCAGGCGGGAGGCTGCCCTCACAGCGGTTCCGAAATGCGACGCGGCCAGCCGGACGCCGAGCACCGGATCCCCATCACCGAGCCCTCGTACGGCGGCGCTCCAGCGTTCGCGTGGGCTCCGCGGATGTCGTTCCGGTGCTCGACGTCCGGCTAGACCGTGTTGAGGCACGAAGCGCGCAGCACCTGCCTCCCGTCTCCGCTCCGGGAGTTACCGGTGATCGGCCTGCTCGACGACCTGCTCGAGGCGATCGTCGGGGTCGCCGACGACGCGCCCGAGGATCGCGAGACGCTGCGGCGCACGCTCGCGCTCGCGGTCGGCACCTTCCGCGCGCACGGCCCGCTGCTGCTCGCGCTCGACGACGCCGCGCGCCACGACGACGACGTCGAGGCGGCCTACCGCGCGTGGCTCGAGCACACCGTCGACGTCAGCGCGGAGCTGATCGCGCGCGGCGTGGCGCTCGGTCACACGCCCGCGATGCCCGTTCACGACGTCGCGCGGGCGCTCACCGCCATGAACGGGAACTACCTGCTCGACCTCGTCCGGCAGGACCCCGCGTTCGACGAGGCCGCCGCGCTCGAGGCGCTCTGGACCGTGTGGTCCAGGACGACCTGGCCAGCGTAGCTCCCGGAGCGCAGGCGGGAGGCTGCCTTCGACTCGGGTCCGCAGCACGACACGGTCAGCCGGACGCCGAGCACCGGAGCCCCATCACGAGCCGTCGGAACCCTGGGCTACTTCAATTTGAACGCGCGGATGCGCTCGTCGTACTGCGACGTGTCGCGCGAGTACACGCCGTAGGCGAGCGCCTGCAGGATCGACAGCAGGCCGGCGTGCGAGCGCACGAAGGCCGGCGAGTTCGAGGAGTAGTACAGCGTGCGGTCCGAGAGCTTGGCGATCTCGGAGAGCGTCGCGTCGACGATCGCGAGCGTCGGGGCCTTGCGGTGGCGGGCGATCTTCATCGCGCGGACGACGAGCGGGTGCGGCCGTCCCGCCGACAGGCCGACGACGAGCGTGTCCCCGTCGATCCGCCCGAGCCGCGAGAGCGCCTCCTGCGACGGCGAGGCCGCGATCTCCGCCCGGATGTCGAGCAGCATCAGCAGGTGGCGCAGGTAGGAGGCGAAGAACGCCATCTGGTCCGTGCCCGCGATCAGCATCCGCTCGCTGGTGGCGATCAGCTCGATCGCCGCCTCGACCTCGGAGCGCGAGACGCGGCGGGCCGTGTCCTCGACGTTGACGTGGTCGGCGGCGATCGCCGACTCGAACGGGTTCATGTCGAGCGAGAACAGCGGCGCCGCCGGCTCGAGGCCGCGCGGCGGCTTGCGGTGCCCGTGGCGGTACTCCTCCCGCGCGGACTCCTGCAGCTCGGGGAAGCCCTCGAAGCCGAGCGCCTGCGAGAACCGCACGACGGTCGAGGACGAGGTGTTGGCGCGGCGCGCCAGCTCCTCCGCGGTGTGGAACGCGACCTCGTCGAGATGGTCGACGACGTACTGCGCCACGTCCTTCTGCGAGCGGGAGAACTCGTCGAAGCGCGACGTGATGTAGGCGGAGAGGGTCTGGTGGCCCTTCGCGGCCGGAGGCATCGGAACGGTTCTCGGCATGGCCCGAGGTGGTTTCGACAAGAGGTCGCCCGATCCCTTCCGGCACCGGTCGGGTCCACTAGCCTGCGGGCGATGCAGCGAATCGACACCCGCCTTCCCGGCCTGGTCCTGCTCGCGCCCGCCGTGCACGGCGATGCGCGCGGCTTCTTCATGGAGACCTACCGGGCCGACGCCTGGGCGGCGGAGGGCGTGCCGACGGAGTTCCTGCAGGACAACCACTCGCGCTCGCGGCAGGGCACGCTGCGCGGGCTGCACTTCCAGACGCACCCCGGCCAGGGCAAGCTCGTCCGCGTGGCGCGCGGGCGCGTGCTCGACGTCGTCGTCGACCTGCGCCGCGGCTCCCCGACGTTCGGCGAGTGGGAGGGGTTCGAGCTCGACGACGAGCACGGCCACCAGCTCTACATCCCCGTCGGCTTCGGCCACGGCTTCTGCGTGCTCTCCGAGACCGCCGACTTCGTCTACAAGTGCACGAACTACTACGACGCGGCGACCGAGTCCGGCATCAGGTTCGACGACCCCGACGTCGGGGTCGCATGGCCGGCCGACGTCGAGCTCCTCTACTCCGACCGCGACCGCGACGCCCCGCGGCTCGCGGACGTCGCCGAGACCCTGCCGTTCAGCTACGACCCATGAGCCGCGACGGGCGCTTCGCACCGAGCCCGACGGGGACGCTCCACCTGGGCAACCTGCGGACCGCCCTGCTCGCCTGGCTCTTCGCCCGCAGCGCCGGCGCCCGCTTCCTCGTGCGCATGGAGGACCTCGACCAGGGGCGCGTGCAGACGGGCTCGGCCGAGCGCCAGCTGCACGACCTGGGCGCGATCGGCCTCGACTGGGACGGCGAGGTCGTGTTCCAGTCCAACCGCCACCATGCCTACGAGGGCGCGCTCGAGCACCTCATCGCGGGCGGCCACGTGTACGAGTGCTTCTGCACCCGGGCGGAGATCCGCGCGGCCGTCTCGGCGCCGCACGGCCCGCTGCCCGAGGGCGCCTACCCGGGCACCTGCCTGCGGCTCTCCGAGGCCGACCGGCGGCGCAAGCGCGCCGGGGGCCGGCCGCCGGCCCTCCGCGTCCGCGCCGGCGGCGCGCAGGTCGCGTTCAGCGATCGCCTGCACGGCCCGCAGGAAGGCGTGGTCGACGACTTCGTGGTGCGCCGCAACGACGGCGCGCCGGCCTACAACCTCGCGGTGGTGGTCGACGACGCCTGGCAGCAGATCGGAGAGGTCGTCCGCGGCGACGACCTGCTCGACTCGACGCCGCGCCAGGTCTTCCTCGGCGGGCTGCTCGGACTCCCCGAGCCGAGCTTCGCACACGTGCCGCTCGTGCTCGGGCCGGACGGCAGCCGGCTGGCCAAGCGCCACGGCGCCGTCACCCTCGACGACCACGATCCGGCCCGTGCCCTCCGCTGGATGGCGGCGACGCTCGGCATGCCCGGCGCCGGCACCACGGCCGAGCTGCTCGTGGGCTTCGATCCCGCCGCGCTGCCGCGAACGCCCACCCGATGGGGCGGCCTGAAGGGCTCCGGGCCGCTCGCGATCTAGACGACGCTGATCAGGACCAGGACGAACGCGAGCAGGAGCACGACGACGAAGAGCCCCGCCAGGACGCGCAGCCCCCAGACCTCGGCGGGGCTGCGCCGGGCCGCGAACGTCGCCCCGGCGCGCGCGCGGGCGGCCGCCGCGCTGCGGCGCGGCAGTGGCGCGCCGGTGGCCTCCAGGTGCTCGCGCTCGTCCTCGTCGTCCACGTCCTCGGTCGCGGCCGGCGTGTCGCCGTTGCTCGAGAAGAGGCCCTCGAGCCGCTCCTTCAGCAGCTGGAGCGCGCCCGGGCCGGTCTGCGGCGTCGCGCCCGCGGGCGCTCGCTCCTCGCCCAGCGTGGGCGCCACGGGCCGCGCGGCGGCGCGCAGCGGGCCGGGTGCGTCGAGGGCGTCGCCCACGGGGGCGTCGGCGGCCGCGGTGCCGGCGTCGTCCTCCGCGGCGCGCGGCTCGGCCGGCTCGGCGAGCGCCGGCTCGGGCTCGGGCGCGAGCGGCGTGCCGGTCATCGCCGCGGCCGGCGGGCCCGGTGCCGGCCCGGCCATCGGCTGGGTGGGCGGGTCCGCGCCCGGCATCGGCGCCGTGGGCGGCGCGGCCGCTCGCGCGCGGTCGGCGGTGTCGCGGCGGGCCGCCACCGCCGTGAGGCGCGCGATCTCGGCGCGCTCGGACCGCAGCTGGTTCTCGAGGGCGGTGATCTCGTCGCGGTGGCGGTCGCGCACCGCCTCGGCCTCGGCGGCCGCCTCGGAGAACGCCTCGCGGAGGTCGTCGAGGTCGGCCTTGAAGCGCGCGCGCTCGGCGTCGGCGGCCTCGCGCTCCCCGGCGAGGCGCTCGACCTCGGCGGAGAGGTCGGCCCGTGCGGCGTCGCGCTCGTCGGAGAGCCGCCGGATCTCGATCGTGCGCTCGTCGGCGCCCGCGAGCGGGATGTCCGCGTCGTCGCCGGTCTCCTCGTCGAGCTGCGAGCGCAGGGCGATGATCTCGCGCTCGCGGCCCGCGAGCTCCGCCCGGAGCCGCTCGACCTGACCGTGGAGCGCGCCGACCTCCGTGCGCAGGGCCTCGTCGACGGGCTCGGCCGCGGGACGGCGGCGGCGCCGGCGGCGCTTGTCCGGGAGCGGCAGGTCGACGACCAGGCTCCCCCCGACCTCCAGCGCCGCGCCGGTGATCTCCCCCGGGTCGCCGGGCCAGGCGAAGCTGGCGCGCCACGTGTCCGTGCCGATCGTCGCGTGCCCGCCGGCCGTGCCCACGACGCGCTTGGGCCGGCCGCTGCCCTCCGTCTGCAGGGTCAGCACCGGCCGGTTCAGCCGGCGGTTGCCCAGGCCCTTCCAGCGCCCCGCGACCTCGAGCCGGTCATCGGCCCATTCGAAGCATTCGAGCTCGAAGGCCACCTCGCGCACAGGCGCCATCAATCCTGCTTCGGCTCCGGCGTCCCGTTCCCTTCCTCGGCGGCGCCGTCCGGCCCCCGCGCGGCGGCGGGCTCGGGCTCCGGGTCCGGCTCGCGGTCGCGCACGAAGAGCCGCGCGCCGGACCGCTCGGACGGCCCGGGCTCCACGACCGGGACGTTGTCCGTCGTGGGGTCCTCCGGGCCCCGCGCGTCGACGGCGGCGACCCGCTGGCGCTCACGGCCCTCGACGGTCAGCGACAGGTGCACCTTGCCGAACGTCAGCACCGCGCCCGCGCACATGATCAGCGCGGCGGCGAGGGCGAGCCACGCGCCCGTGTCGGGATCCTGCCCGGCCGCGGTGGGCGGCGGGTCGAGCAGCTGCGAGGCCACGATCACCGCCACCGCGGCGACCCCCGCCGGCAGGAAGCGGCGGTCGACGACCTCGGCCTCCTGCGCCGTGAGCCCGAGGCCGGCGGCGATCGAGCCGAGCGCGAGCACGAACAGCACGAGGTCCCAGACCTCGAAGGCCTCCCATGCGGTGATCTCGGGCGTGAACCAGCTCAGGAAGAGGCTCACCAGCAGGAGCAGGGCTCCCAAGGTCACGAGCAGCGGCCCCGCTTCCAGTCTGCGCGTCATCAAGTCCTCCCTCGTCGCTTCCGCGCCACACATCTCAGCAGGTCGTCCCGCGGAACGGGACCGGCGCCCCGGCGGCCCCAGGAGGGAGGGCCGCCGGGGGCGAGGTCCCGCTCAGCGCGCGATCGTGACCGTGCGCGTGAGCGGTGCGGCGTCCTGCAGGCCGAGCGCGACCGTGACGCGCAGCGACGAGGGGCGCCTCGCCCGGATCGCCCTGCGCACCTTCCTCGTGGGCCTCAGGCGGACGGTGACCGCCCGGCCGGCCGCGCAGCGCACCGTCGTGCGGCCGAGCCCCCGGTAGCGCAGGCCCAGCCTGCGAGCCGTCGCCTTCGAGGCCCACAGCGCCGCCGCCGCCGTGCCGTCCCCGCCGCAGGTGGCGGAGAGCTTCACCCCGCGCGTGCGGAACACGGCGAGGCTCGGCCGCGACACGGCGGTCAGCACCGTGGGCGCGGCCTGCGCCTGCGGCGCGGCCCCGGCGAGCGCGAGCGGCGCGGCCACCGTGACCGCGACGGTGGCCGTCCCGGTCTTGCCGCCCGGGTCCTTCGCGGTGACCGTGGCGGTGTAGGTGCCCGCCGCCGTGTAGGTGTGGTCGACCTTCGTGCCGGCGCCCTGGGCGCCGTCGCCGAAGCTCCACACGTAGGACAGCGCGTCGCCGTCCGGGTCCCGCCCGGCGGCGGTGAGGCGGACCTTCAGCGGCGCGGTCCCCGCCACCGGGTCCGCTGCCGCCTGCACCGTCGGTGCCTGGTTGCCCGCCGGGTTGCCCACGGTGATCGTCACCGAGTCGGTGTCGGTGGCGCCGGCCCGGTCGGTCGCCGTCACCGTCGCCGTGTACGTGCCGTTGCGCGTGTACACGTGGCGTGCGCGGCGCCCGGCGGCGTCCGCCGTCCCGTCCCCGAACGACCACCGGTAGGTCAGCGCGTCGCCGTCCGGGTCCGTCCCGGTCGCCGAGAGCTGCACGGCGAGCGGCGCCTTGCCGGAGGCCGGGACCGCCGCCGCCGTCACCGTCGGCGGGCGGTTGCCCACCGGGTCGGTGACGGTGATGGCGATCTCCGCCGTGTCCGTGTTGCCCGCGGCGTCGGTCACGGTGAGCGTCGCCGTGTGCTCGCCCACCTCGAGGTACCGGTGCTCGGCCTCCTCGCCGAACGCCGCGCCGCCGTCGCCGAAGTCCCACCGGTAGGTGAGCTCGTCACCGTCGGGATCGTCGGCCACCGCCTGGAAGAGGATGTCGAGCGGCGCCGGGCCGGAGGTCCGGTCGGCGACCGCCTCGATGATCTCGGGCGGCCGGCCCGTGCCGGTCACCGACACGGTGACCGTCTTCTCGGTCACCTCGCCCTCGTCGTCGGAGACCGCGACCGTCGCGGTGTACTCGCCGGCCGTCGTGTACGTGCGCGACACGCTGGACCCGAAGAAGGTCCCGCCGTCGGAGAACGTCCACTTGTACCCGGCGATCGCCCCGCCGTCCGGGTCGACCCCGGACGCCGAGAACGTCACCGCCAGCGGCGCGGCACCCGAGGACGGGTCGGCGAACGCCTCCACGACCGGACCGTCGCCGCCGCCCGCCTCGACCCCGCACACCGGATCGGGCGCGGTGCCCGCCGTGACCTCGAGCCCGCCGAGGATCAGGGAGAGGATGTTGTTCGCGCTCGCCGCGTCGAACGAGTCCTCCACGTGGCCCATGGCGGTGTAGAACGAGCGGCCGCCGTCGTAGCGCTGGCACCACGTGACCGGATGGTCGTCGTCCGTGGCGTTGTCGTCTTCCTCGTCGTAGGACGCCTCGTCGACGTTCTGCAGCACGTGCACGGCCGGGCGCGGGCTGAAGTCCACGCCGCCGCCGCCCACGGACGGGTTCTCCGGCGACTGGAAGTTGTACCACTCGTCCAGCCGGCTGTAGGACGCCGGGAGCCCGGCGATGGGCAGGTGCTCGTGATCGTCGGCCTCGGTCCGCACGGTCGCGGTCTGGTTCGCCGGGTGGTTGCGGAAGTAGCCGCCCACCAGCTTGCCGTACCACGGCCACGTGTACTCCGTGTCCGAGGCCGCGTGGATGCCGGCGTAGCCGCCGCCGGCGCCGATGTAGTCCTCGAACGCCGCCTGCTGGGCGTCGTTCAGGACGTCACCCGTCGTCGAGAGGAACACCACGGTGTCGTACTGCGAGAGCACGCCGGCGCGGAACGCCGTCGCGTCCTCGGTGGCGTCGACCTGGAAGTCGTGGTCGGCGCCGAGCTGCCTGATCGCCGCGATGCCCTCGTCGATCGACGAGTGCCGGAACCCGGCGGTCCTGGAGAACACGAGCGCCCGGAAGCGGGCGTCCGGATCGGCGGCCGCCAGCACGGAGACCGTGACCGTCTTGGACACCGACGCCGTGCCGTCCGACACCGTCACCTTGGCGGCGTAGGTGCCCGCCGCGGTGTAGGTGTGCGACGGGTCCTGCGCGGACGAGTCCGCCGTCCCGTCGCCGTCGAAGTCCCAGCTGTAGGTCAGCTCGTCCTCGTCGGCGTCCGTCGCAGACGCCGTGAACGCGACCGGCAGCGGCGCGAAGCCGGACGTCGGCGTCGCCGTCGGGTCGGCCAGCACCGGCGCCTCGTTCTCGGGCTCCTCGCCCGGGCAGCCCGTCTCGCCGTCGACCGAGAAGTGGTCGAAGGTGACGGTGCCGCCGGGACTGCTGACGCCCTGCGTGAACAGGCCGAACCGCGGCGCCTCCATGTCGTTCTGGACCGTCTCGGCGAGCGCCGTCCACGTCTCCCCGTCGAACGAGTACTCGCCCTTGTAGACGTCGCCCGTCTTGGTCAGGCGCAGCCACGCGTCCGTCGTGCCCGGGGGCAGCGTGTCGAACTGCGGCTGCGGCGTCTGGACGACGTCGCCCTCCTCCGAGCGCAGCTCGATCCGGTTGACCGCGGTCTGGTTCTCGTCGGAGATCAGGTCGTACTTCACGTAGTCCCCGTCGTCCTCGTAGGCCAGCAGGCCGGCGTGCTCGTAGCCGCCGCTCAGCCCGGCGCCGCCGACCTTCGTCTCGATCACCCAGTCGGCTCCCGCGTGATCCGGGCTCTGCAGGAGGAAGTTGCGCGTGTCCGCCGCCGTGTCGGGGCCGGAGTAGATGTCCCCGCCCACGGTGGTGACGCGCAGCGCGCCGTCCTCGAGCGCGTACTGCGTGTCGTCCTCGCGGACGATCGCGTTCCAGCGCGTCTTGTCGAGCGTCGCAGCGTCGAACTCGTCACCCGAGGCGACGCAGGCGCACTCGCCCGTGTCCTCCCCGTCGAGGGTGAAGTAGTCGAACGGCACGAGGTCGCCCTGGCCCGCCGCGAGCGGGCCGAACGCGTAGAGCCCGAAGTCCGGACCCGCCATCGCGTTCGTCACCGGAGCGGCCAGCTCCGTCCAGGCCACGCCGTCGAGCGAGTACTCGCCGGTGTAGCTCGTGCCGGTCTTGGTCAGGCGCAGCCAGATCTCGGTGACGCCGGCTTCGATCGCCGGGTCCTCCGGGTTCGGGCCGATGGCCGCCGCGGTCTCCGAGCGCAGCTCGAGCCGGTTGATGCGGGTCTGGCCGTCGTCCGAGATCGCGTCGAACTTGACGTAGTTGTCGCCGTCCTGGTAGGCGATCAGGCCGCCCTGCGCCCAGCCGCCGTTGATCGTCGGGGCCGTGATCTTGGTCTCGATCACCCAGTCGTCCCCGGCGTGGTCCGCCGACTGCAGGATGAAGTTGTTCGGCGGCGGCGTCGTGTCCCCGGTGTAGATGTCGCCGGGCTCCGTCGTGATCGTCAGCCGGCCCGCGGCGACGCTGTACGCCGCCGGGTTGTCGCGGACGATCGCGTTCCAGCGCGTCTTGTCGAGGCCGGGGCCGTCGAACTGGTCGTCGCGGCTCGGCCCGGCCGGGCCGCCGCCACCGCCGCCGGCGTCCTCGCCGGCGAGGGTGAACGAGTCGAACGCCGCCACGGGGTTGCCCGTGCCGTCGTTGGAGAACGCGAACAGGCCGAGCTTCGCGTCCGCCGGCAGCGTCGCGGCGCGGCCCACCGCGGTCCACGTCGTGCCGTCGGTCGAGTAGTGGCCGACCACGCTGGTCCCGTCGGACGTCAGCCGGACCCAGAAGTCGTCCGGGAAGTCCGCCGGGATGTTCCCCGTGGAGTCGGCGGGCTCGTTGCGGGCGACCGAGCTCAGCTCGTTGATGAACTCGAACTTCTCGTCGCCCGCGGCGGTGTGGGCGATGCGCCCGAACTTCGTGAAGTTCGCGTCGTCGCCGTAGACCATGATGCCGGCCTGGTGGTACTGGGCGGTGCCCTCGAAGTTCAGCTTCGCGGTGGCCACCCACGGCCCGTCCGGAGCCGTTCGCGTCACCAGGTTCTTGGCGTCGTTGCGGGTCTGGTAGATGTCGCCGGGCGCCGCCTGGATCTGCAGGGTGCCGCCGTTGACCAGCAGGCTCTGGTCCTGTCGCACGACGGTCCACGCCGGGTCCAGCGCGCTGCCGTCGAAGTCGTCCACCAGTGGTTCGGCCCCGCCTCCGCCCGTGCCGTCCGGGTCGAAGCGGATCCAGTCGAAGCGCGCCATCGGCACGGTCGGCGCGAGGTCCGACAGCGCGGCCGGGCCGATCTTCGGGTCGGTGAACGTGCTCAGCGACGCGGTCCGGCCGACGGGCAGGAACGAGGTGCCGTCGAAGGAGTAGGACGCCGACAGGTTCGTGCCGTCGGACGTGATGCGCACGTAGTAGGTGTCCGGCGCCTCGGCTGGGATGCCGCCCAGCTTGTCGGCCGGTTCGTTGCGCGGCTGGCCGGCGGCCTCGTAGATGAACTCCATGTCGCGGGTCGCCCCCGCATGGATCATGTGGACGGACGCCCAGTTGTCGTCGTCGGAGTACACCCGCAGGCCCGCCTGGTGGTAGTCCTCGGTCAGGCCGGTCGTGGTGATCTTGGCCGTCGCCGTCCACTCGCCGTCGGGCGTGTCCTGGACGACGATGTTCTTCGCCGACGTCCCGCCGAGGTACATCGAGCCGTTGGCGATCGGCAGGTTCAGGTTGCCGTCGCCGACGCTGAGCGGGTTGGCGGCGTCGGGCCGCAGCACGGTCCAGCGGTCGGCGTCGAGCGCGTCGCCGTCGAACTCGTCCGAGCGCACGGGCCCCGTCGGGCACTCCCCGAGCGGCCGCGTCGCGCGGACCTCGGTCGTGGCCGACGCCCTGCCGCCCGACGCGTCCGTCACCGTGACGGTCGCGGTGTAGTTGCCCGGCGCGGCGTACGTGTAGGACGGGTCCTCCTCGGTGGAGGTGTCGTCGGTCGTCCCGGGGACGCCGAAGTTCCACGCGTAGGTGAGCGCCTCGCCCTCGGCGTCCGTCGCCGTCGCGTCGAACGCGACGTCCAGCGGCGCCTCGCCGCTGGCCGGCTCGGCCGCGGCCGAGACCTCCGGCGGCGCCGTGGCGGCCGCCCCCTTGCCGGTGAACTTGAACCAGTTGAGGTTCAGCAGCGACCCGGTCGCCGTCGGGTGACGGAAGACCAGGAACAGGCGGTGCGTGCCCTGCGGGACGGTCGCGGGCAGGTCCATCGTGACGTCCTGCCACGTCTGCCAGCCGCCCGTCGGGGCGATGTTCGGCGTCGCGGCGACCAGCGGGCCGTCCGCGGCGTCGTAGCGCAGCTCGATGATGCCGCCCGCGCCCTGCGAGGCCACGCGGAACGTGACCTTGCTCAGGTCCTCCAGGTTGTACGGGTTGAACGAGATCCAGTCGCCGTCCTCGATGAACGCCGCGCTGTTGCCGCCGCCGACGTCCGTGGTGGCCTCGTTCGCGATGCCCGGGTCGCCCGACGTCGCGCGGCTGTCCGCCGTGCGGCCGGTCGTCGCCCAGTACTCGGCCTGCTTGAGCTTGGGCTGCAGGATCGCCTCGGCGGTGCCGGTGACGGGCCCGGCCGCGCCGGCGCCCTCGTCGGTGTAGGCCGCGGTGATGACCGTGAACACGTTCGCGTCGACGCCGTGGCCGTCCACGCCGGTGAGCGTGAACTCGCCCTCGCAGCCGGTGGCCGAGGACAGCTCGTGCGCGTGCGTGTCGTGCCCGAGCTTGAACTCGATCCGGACGTCGGTGCAGGCGATCCCGGACCCGGTCGAGCCGTCCTCCGCGTCGGTGACGGAGATCCGGTACGGGATCCGGTCGCCGAAGTCGGCGATCCGGCCGTTCTCGGGGATCTCGATGCTGACCTGCGGCCGCGAGTTGCCGGCGATCACGGCGACGCTGTCGACGCTCGTGGCGCCCGACTCGTCGGTGACCGTCAGCGTCACGTTGTACGTGCCCGCCGTGGTGAAGCGTGTGCTGCGGGCTCGGGTCGGTGGACGTGCCGCCGTCGCCGAAGTTCCACGCGTAGGTGAGCGCGGTGCCGTCGGGGTCGACGGAGCCCGTCGAGGAGAACTGCACGTCCAGCGGCAGCGGGCCGGAGTCCGGCGTGGCGGCCGCGCGGGCGATCGGCAGCCGGTCGCCCTTGACGTAGTCGATCCGGTAGACGCCGGAGTCCGCGTTGTCCTCCGCGAAGCCCTGCCCCCACTCGACGACGTAGAGCGAGCCGTCAGGCCCGAACTCGAGGTCCATCGGGCTGATGTAGCCGTCGCAGATCGCGAAGCAGCTCACGCCGGTGGCGAGGCCCTGGTCGTTGAGCGTCGCCGTCTTGACCCAGTCGTTGTTCCACTCGCCGATGAACCACTGGCCGTCGTAGAAGCGCGGGAACTTGCTGTCGGACGTGCTGTCCTCGTCGAAGTAGTAGCGCGGGCCCCCGGTCGGGGCGCCGCCCGTGCCGAGGCCGGGGAAGCGGACGTCCGCCTCGGTGTAGGCCTCCCACATGGTGGCCGGGATCGCCGGCGGCAGGTTGGTCAGGCCCGTGTTGTTGGGCGAGTCGTTGACCGGCGCGTTGCAGTCGTAGGTGCCGTTGTCGGTGCCCGTGTTGCCGTTGTCGGCCGCGTAGGTGATGTCGTGGTACGGCACGTTCTCGCGGACGCAGTAGGGCCAGCCGTAGAAGCCCGGCGCCTTGACCACGTTGAACTCGACGCTGCCCTGCGGGCCGCGGTCGGGGTCGGCCGAGCCGGCGTCCGGGCCGTAGTCGCCCATCAGCACCCAGCCGGTCTTCTGGTCGACGTGGATCCGGAACGGGTTGCGGAAGCCCATCGCGTAGATCTCCGGCAGGGTCTGCGCCGTGCCGACCGGGAACATGTTGCCGTCCGGGATCGTGTACGTCGTCCCGATGCCCGGCGCGCCGGTGGCGCCCGGGATCGGCTTGAAGCGCAGGATCTTGCCGTTCGGGTTGTTCGTGTTGGCCGACGTGCGCTGGGCGTCCCAGGCTCTCGCGGCCGGGCCGCTCGTCGGTCGGGTTGAAGCCGTGGGCGAACGGGTTCGTGTTGTCGCCCGTGGAGAGGTAGAGGCTGCCGTCTGGCCCGAAGTCCAGCGAGCCGCCGGTGTGGCAGCACTGCTCGCGCTGGTGCTGCCAGGTGTAGATGATCTGCTCCTGGCCGAGCGTGGTGCCCGTGAGCGTGAAGCGCGAGACGCGGTTGGTGCCCATGCCGTTCGCGTCCTCGTTCGGCAGCGTGTTGTACGCCAGGTAGATGTGGCCCGTGGTGTCGAAGTCCGGCGCGAGCTGGATCCCGATCAGCCCGTTCTCGTGGACCACCGACACGGGGATCGTGCCGACCGTCGTCGTGGTGCCCGTCGTCGGGCTCCACATCTGCACGCGGCCGTCGAGCTCGATGTAGAACGCCCGCCCGTCGTTGGCGATGTCGATCTCCATCGGCGCGTTCGTGTCGTCGTCGAGCGTGACCTTCTCGAAGTCCGCGGCGGTCGGCGCGGTCTCGCGCGGCTCGCCGCAGTCGGCGTCGACGCCGGCGGCGGTCTGCAGGCCGCCGAGCAGGTGGCGGCGGAAGTCCGCGTCGGCGAACGAGGCCTCGGTATGGCCCATCGCCGTGTACCAGGAACGGCCGCCGTCGAAGTCCGAGCACCACGCGACCGGATGGTCGTCGTCGACCGTGTTGCCGTCCTGCTCGTCGTAGGAGGACTCGTCGACCGTGGCGAGCACGTGCACCTGGCTGGCGCGCGGGCTGAAGTCGGCGACGGTCGCGCTGCCGTTCACCACCGGCTCGCTGATGTCCTGGAAGTTGTACCACTCGTCCGTGCGCGTCCAGGATGCCGGCAGGCCGGTCGTCGAGGGCTCGTCGCCGTCGGTGACGTCGACGTCGGCGGTGGGCGTTCCGGGCGGGTGGCTGCGGAAGTAGCCCCCCACCAGCTGGCCGTACCACGGCCACGTGTACTCCGTGTCGGACGCGGCGTGCACGCCGGCGTAGCCGCCGCCGCCCTGGATGTAGCGCTCGAACGCCTCCTGCATCGGGACGGTGAGGATGTCGCCGGTCGTCGAGAGGAAGACGACCACGTCGTACTGCGCGAGGGTCGCGTCGGTGAACGCGGCGGCGAGCTGCGGGTCGCTCGACCCGGCGGTCATCGCGCCGTCGACCACGTCGACGGTGAAGTCGTTCGCGGTCCCGAGCTGCTGGATCGCCGCGATGCCCTCGTCGATCGACGAGTGCCGGAAGCCGGCGGTCTTGGAGACCACGAGCACGTTGGCGAGCGGTTCCGCCGCCGCCTCGACGGTGACCGATCCGGACATGCTCGCCCCGTGGAGCGAGCAGATGAACGTGTAGGTCCCCGGATCCTCGAACGTGAACGAGACGGGCGGGGCGCCCGGCGGGAGCGAGGGCGTGCTCAGGGTCCAGTTGGGGCTCGAGGACTGGACGTCGTGCTGCACCAGCGCGTCGTCGAAGTTCCACTCGACCGTGTCGCCGGCTTCGACGGTGACGTTGCTCGGCGCCCAGCGCGGGCCCGGGGAGTCGTCCAGGGCCTTGATCACCGGCGCCTGCGCGAGCGCTTCGCCGGCCGTCAGCGACCCTGCCACCAGCGCAGCCACCAGCGCGAGCAGCACGAAACGAGCCCGGTACATGGACTTCCCCTCTCCCTCTCCGATTTGCGCCGCCCGGCGCGTCCCCCTCAACGCAGAATTCGGCGGCTCGCCGGAGGAATACACCTCCCACTACATGGTGTCAAGCGTCACAAGTGAACGAAGACATCGGCGAAAGCCGCGACGCTTTCGCCAGGAAAACGGCAGAAGTAACGGTCAGGAAACCGGCACGGCGGCGAGGTGACGCTCGACCACGCGGGCGCAGCGGCGCCCCTCGGCGATGGCGTTCACGACGAGGGACTGCCCCATCCGGGCGTCCCCGGCGGCGAACACGCCGGCGCGCGACGTCGCGTAGGCCGGGGCCTTGACGTTGCCGCGCCGGTCGAGGTCGAGCGCGTACTGCGCGACGGCGCCGGTGTGCTCGGGATGCGAGAAGCCGATCGCGACGAGGACGAGGTCGGCGGGCAGCTCGAACTCGGTGCCGGGCAACGCCCGCGGACCGGGCGGCGGGGTCACGTAGCTGCCGCGGACCGCGACGACGCGCCCGTCGCGGCCCTCGAGCCGCGTCGCGGTCTGCGTCCAGCGGCGCTCGCCGCCCTCGTCGAGCGCGTACGTGCTGACGAGCCGGCGCGGCGCCTCGGGCCACGGCACGCTGTCGCGGGCGGCGGGGCCGGGCGGCGCCGGGTAGGTGTCGAGCACGGTCACGCTCGCCGCGTGCTCGCGGTGGGCGTTGCCGACGCAGTCCATCGCGGTGTCGCCGCCGCCGATGACGACGACGTGCTTGCCCGCCGCGGTCAGCTCCGGGTCGTCGCCCGCGGCGTCGCCGCGCGCGACCCAGCGGTTGCGCGCGTAGAGGTAGTCCATCGCGAAGCGGACGCCCTGCAGGTCGGCGCCGGGCACGTCGAGCGCCCGGTGCACGCGCGAGCCGATCGCGAGCACGACGGCGTCGTGCCGCGCCGACAGCTCCTCGGCGCCGACGGCGGCGCCGACGTCGACGCCGCACTCGAAGCGCACGCCCTCGGCCTCCAGCAGCGCCACGCGGCGGTCGATGTACCACTTCTCCAGCTTGAAGTCCGGCACGCCGAACCGGAGCAGGCCGCCGGGGCCCTCGTCGCGCTCGTAGACCACGACCCCGTGGCCGGCCCGGTTGAGGTGGGCGGCGGCGGCGAGGCCCGCCGGGCCCGAGCCGACGATCCCGACGGTGCGCCCGGTGCGCGTCGCCGGGGGCCGCGGCTGGATCCAGCCCTCCTCCCACGCGCGCTCGACGATCGCCAGCTCGATCTGCTTGATCGAGACCGGGTCGTCGTTGATGGCCAGCACGCAGGCGGGCTCGCACGGGGCCGGGCAGATCAGCCCGGTCCACTCGGGGAAGTCGTTCGTGGCGTGGAGCTGCTCGATCGCCTCGCGCCAGCGGCCGCGGTAGACGAGGTCGTTCCAGTCCGGGATCAGGTTGCCCAGCGGACAGCCGTCGTGGCAGAACGGGACGCCGCACTCCATGCAGCGCGCGCCCTGCCGGGCCGCCTCGGCCTCGGGCAGCACCTGGTAGATCTCCTTGTAGTCCGCCACGCGCTCGCGCGGATCGCGCTCCGGCGGGGTGACACGGGTGATCTTGAGGAAGGCGCCGAGCTCGCCCACGTCATGGTCTCCTGGGGTCGCACCGCCGGCCTCCGAGCGGGCGGCGGACCGAAAGCGTAGCCGTGTCCACTCCCGGACCTCCCCCGCGTCCGGGGGGTCGGGTGCGGGTACACCGGCTCCATGCCGGTCGACGAGGCCGCTGCCCGCGCACACGTGCGGCTGCTGCTCTCCCCAGACGTCGATGCTCCCGCCGAGGCACGGCGCGCCCTCCGGGCGCTCCCCCTCGGAGATCGGGCCGTCGACGCGATGCTGCTCACCTCCGAGCTGGTGACGAACGCCGTCGTGCACGGGGGCCTCGACACGGACGCGGCGATCGAGCTCGACGCCGCCTGCCTGCCCGGCGGCGCCATGCGCATCGCGGTGCGCGATCGCGGCTGCGGCTTCGAGCCCGGCGACGTCGCCCAGGGCCTCGGCCTGCAGATGATGGACGCCGTCACGCGCGAGTGGGGCCTCAGCCGCGACGGCGGCACGTGCGTCTGGTTCGAGCTGCGCTAGCCGCAGAACCGCATCGCCGCAACCGCGAGGACCTGCGCCGCGCGGACCAGCTCGGCGACCGGCACCGATTCGTCGACGCCGTGCGCATCGCCGACGTCGCCCGGCCCGAACGCGATCGCCGGCGTCCCGGCCCGGCTGAAGGTGGGGCCGTCGAAGAACGTCGTCCGCGAGGCGATCTCGGGCGGCAGCCCGAGCGCCTCCATCGCCCCGAGGGTCGTGGCGCAGACCGGCTCGTCCGGCGCGTGGAAGGCGGGCGGCCAGTCGCCGGGCCAGGCGATGCGCGGCGGGTGGGCCGCGAGCCATGGATCGTCCGCGGCGGCCGCGGCGACCCGCTGCTCGATCTCGCGCATCACCGCCGTGCCCCCGCCGGCGGCGTCCGCCTGGCCGGGCACGTAGGACACGTGGCAGCGCAGCGTGCATCGCGCCGGGTACGACACCATCCACTGCCCGGCGTCGATGCCGGTCGGGACGATCGCCGCCGGACGCAGGTGCGCGTGCTGGGCGCCGGGACGGTCCTGCCACTCGCGGCTGAGCGCCTGCAGCGCCGCGAGCACCGGCTGGGCCTTCTCGATCGCGTTCACCGCCGCGCCGGGGGCCGCGGGCTCGTACGGGTAGCCGGCGTGGCCCGCCCGCCCGTCCACCGTGATCTCGGGCAGCAGTGAGCCGCGGGTGCCCAGCCACGCGGTCAGCCGCGTCGGCTCGGGGATGATCGCGCCGTCGGCCCGGGCGCCGTCGTGCGCGGCGGCCATCGAGCCCAGTCCGGTCGACTCCTCCTCCGGGACGGTGTTGACGAGCAGGTCGCCGCGCAGCGGCACCGCGAGCGTGCGCAGCGTCTCGGCCGCGACGACCATCGCCGCGACGCCGCCCTTCATGTCGCACGCGCCGCGCCCGACCACGCGGCCCGCGCGCACCGTGCCGGTGAACGGGTCGCTGCTCCACCGCTCGACCGGGTCGGCGGAGACGACGTCGATGTGCCCGTTGAACAGGAGCGAGCGGCCGCCCCCGCTGCCCGCGGCGCGCGCGAGCAGCAGCGGGCGCGACCCGAAGTGCTGGCCCGGCGGGCGCCGGTAGGGGCCGGCCGGCAGCGTCGCCGGGTCGGGCTCCCACACGCGCACCGTGAAGCCCGCCGCGCGCAGGCGCGCCGCCAGGTGCGCCTGGAGGCGCGCGTCGTCGCGCGGGGCGTAGTCGGGGTCGGGGGCGCGCGTGTCGAAGCCGATCAGCGCGACCAGCAGGGCGACCAGCTCGTCCTCGCGCGCGCCGATCGCCGCTGTGACGCGGCGCTCGGCGCTGGTGAGCCCGTGCTCCACGCGGGCGATCGTACGCCACTGGAACAGCCGCCGGCCCCCGTTACACGGTGCCGGAGTACGACCAGGCGCCGGTCACCGTGGTGATGTCGCCCGACACGGAGCCGATGCCGTGGAAGTAGTCGTTCCGGTTCCACTCGCTGCTGGGGCCGTAGACGCCCATGTAGCGGTAGATGACGCCGTCCGGCTGCTCTGACTCGTTCGCGTCCACCCACGCGCTGCGGATGCGCATGTCGTCGTCCGCGAGGTCGTCGCCGAACTCGTTGCCGTCGCCGTCGACGTTGTAGCTCGAGTTGCCGTACCCGAGCAGCAGGTGCAGGCCCCGGAACGCCGGCTTCCACCGGTTCCAGACGCTGCTCGAGCCGCTGCCGAGCGTGAGCACGTCGCACGAGTGGACGACGAGCCACTCGAGGTCGTCGTCGCCCCAGCGCGCCTCGGACTTGTCGACGAACCCGTCGCCCTGCGTGGCGCCCGTGGCGAAGCCGTTCGCGTTGCCGTGCCCCTGGAACCACATCAGGTCGACGTTGTCGCCCCACGTCGCGTCGTCGCCGCCGAAGACCGCGTCGACGAAGTCGCTCTCGAACACGTCGTTGTCGGCCCAGTGGAACGCGATCGTCGAGACGTCCTCCATCTCGTCGCGGAAGTCCGCGGTGTTCGACGCCGTGTTCGGCAGCCCCTGGGAGTTGCCGATGCCCTCCGACCCGACGTCCACGCGCCCGCCGGAGCTCGCACGCGCACGCACCCGCGTGCGCCGCGTCGCTGCGGCCAGCGTGCCGGCGGTCACGCGCGCGCTCGCGGTCGCCGTCAGGCCGTCGGCGTCGGTCACGGTCACCGTGACCTGCTCGGCCGCGCCGGACCCGCCGCCCGGCCGGTCCGCCACGGCGTAGGAGGTCTCTGCGCCGGCGCCGGCCGCCGCGTCGGGCAGCGTCGTCGTGCACGACCCGTAGCGGTAGGTGTACGGCGCCCGGCCGCCGGTGACCGCCGTCCGCGCCGTCACGCGGCCGCCTGCCGCCGTCGCGCGCAGGGTCGGCTTCGGGGCGTCCGCCGCGACGGCGGGCAGCAGCACGTGCTCGAGCTCGACCGTCCTGCCCCCGATCGACGCCTGCGCACCGTAGTCGTAGTGGGGGACGATCCGCTGCACCGACCGCGCCGACAGCGCGGGGGCGTAGTACACGAGCCGGCGCGACAGCTTCAGGCCGGTGATCGGCTTGTCGCCCGGGCACCCTGCGGTGAACCGTGCGGTGGCGAGCGCGTCGGCGGCCGTCGTGCTCAGCAGCGGCATGGTCGCGGCCTGGGAGAGCTCGCGGCGGGCGTAGCGGAGGTAGGTCAGCCTCCCGCCCGGGTCGAACACGAGCTTGGACTTCGCGCCGGGGCCGACGAGCGGCAGGTCGCCCAGCCGGGCCGGGAACGACACGTGGGTGTCGACGTCGGCGCTGAGCGTCTGACGGCCCGCAGCGTCGACGGAGTCGAAGTGCGAGTGCGACACGCGTCCCTCGCCCTCGAACGGGAGCCCGGCGCGCGCGAGCCCGCTCGTCGCTCGGCGGCGCGCCTCGGCGTCGCCGAGCGGCACGATCCTGCGGATCGCGTCGAGGTCCGGCGCCTCGGCGACGACCTTGCCGCCCTCCTCGTCGGCTGCCGGCGCCGGGAGCGCGCGCACGGGCAGGAAGCCGAAGCGCTGCACGTCGAGGAACGCGAGCGAGCCGTCGTCGTGGCGGAGGTTCGCGTCGAGTCCGAACGCCGCGGCCAGCCGCTCGGCCTTGGCCTCGCCGACGCCGGCGGACTTCACGTCGTAGACGGGGAGGCGGGTGGGCTCGGCGGCGGCGGGAGCGGCGGCGACCAGGACGGTCACGGCGGCCGCGGCCAGGGGAACGAGGCGCGCAGGGCCGCGCGAAGGGGCATGCATCAGGGGTGTCCTCCAAGGGACCGGGGGGTCCTGCGAACCTACGGGCGCCGTGTGGAAGCGCCCATCCCCTCGAGGGTTGAGCCAGGGCATCCCTGCGGCACGTCTGCGGTCTCGCCGGCGCGGGTCGCCCGGCGCACGAGCATGAGGGCCGCGGCGGCGAGCGCGAGGGCCAACGGCACGATGCCCAGCGCGGCCTTGAGCGACGATGCGTCCGCCAGCGGCCCGACCGCGAGCGGCGCGAGCAGCCCTGCGAACGACGTCATCGCCACCGCTCGCCCGCTCGCGAGCCCCGCGTGCTCGGGCGCGAGCGCGACCGTCATGGACATGCCCATCGGGAACAGGTTGCCGAGGCCGATCCCGAGCAGCAGCAGGCCGGAGAACGCCTGCGCGGGGGCCGTCGAGGGCCACAGGATCGCGAATCCCGTGGCGGTGACGGCGAGCGCGAGCGCGAGCAGCCGCGCCGGATCGTGCCGGCGCGCGAGCCGGCTGCCGAGCATGCGCCCGGCCACCACGCCGCCGAAGTAGCCGGCCATCAGCGCGACCGCGGTGTCCGTCGAGACGTCGGCGGCGTCCGCGACGAAGCTCGATCCCCAGGTGGTCACGGACCACTCGGCCACGGTGGTGCAGAACAGCATCGCGGCGGCGATCCAGAAGATCCCCGGGAGGCGGGCCCCCTCCGCGCGCGACGGCGGCGGCGCGCCGAACGCCAGCCGCCGGCTGCCGATCCACGCGAGCACCGGGACCGCGATCGAGGCCAACAGGGCGACGCGCCAGCCCGCGTGGAGCGCGGCCGTCAGCGACAGCGCGCCGATCAGCGCGACGTAGGCGATGCCGGCCGCCACGTTCGCCTCGGCGAGCGCGACCGCGCGGCGCTCGCCGTGGTGATCGGCGAGCGCGGCCTGGATCGTCGCGAGCAGCAGCCCGCCGCCGGCGCCCATGATCAGCACCGAGCCGACCGTCACCTCGGCGATGCGCCCGGCCGGCAGCCCGATCGCCCCCGCGCCCATCAGCGCAGCGGCCGACCAGAGCAGCGCGCGCCGCCCGAGCGCGCGCTCGAGCTGCGCCGAGATGACGCCCGCGACCATGCTGCCGGCCGCGAACGCCGCGACGTGCAGCCCGCCGGTCGAGTAGCTCAGGTCGAGCTCGTCGCGCAGGTGCCCGGTGAGGAGCGCCGGCGCGGCTTGCAGGTAGGCGAACCAGGCGAGCAGCGCGTACGCCGTCCAGGTGAGGCGATCGCGCCGGAAGGTCGCCGGTGTGGACCGCTGGACCGGTGGCATCGTCGGTTGATCGTTCCACCATGGTAAAACGATAAACCGATGTCCCCTCCCCGCGAGGCAGGCAAGGTCACGCTTGTCACGGTGGCCGAGGCCGTGGGCGTGTCCCCGGCGACGGTGTCGAACGCCTACAACCGTCCGCGCAAGCTCAGCCCCGCCCTGCGCGAGCGGATCTTCGCGGCGGCCCGGGATCTCGGCTACCCCGGACCCGATCCGACGGCGCGCAGCCTGCGCCGGGGCCGCGCGGGCAGCATCGGGCTGCTCTTCGGCGAGGCGCTCACCTACGTCTTCCAGGATCCCGGCGCCGTCGAGTTCCTCCGCGGGCTCGCGGAAGGCTCGGCGCGGCACAACACCGCGCTGCAGATCATCGCGGCGCTGGACGCCGACGAGCGGGAAGGCGCGTCCCTGCTCGCCAACGCCATCGTCGACGGCCTCGTCGTCTGGACGCTGCCCGATCGCCATCCACTGCTCCGCCTGGCGCGCGAGCGCGGCATCCCGCTCGTCATCCACGGCGGGCCGCGCGTGGACGGCGTCCCGTTCGTGGGGATCGACGATCACGCCGCCGCCGGGGCCATCGCCGAGCACCTCCTCCGGCTCGGGCACCGCTCCCTCGCCGTCGTCTCCCATCCCTTCGGCCCCACGCGGCGCGCGCGGCAGCGCGACGCCGCCAAGCCGGGCCGGCCCGGCTACCGCGTGACGCGCGGGCGCCTGGCCGGCTACAAGGCGGCCGCCGACGCCGCCGCGCCCGAGCCCGCGACGCTCGACATCCACGAGGTCGCGGTCAGCAACCGCGACGAGGGCCACCGCGCCGGGCTCGCGCTGCTGCAGGGCACGCCACGCCCCACGGCGGTGCTCGCCATGAGCGACGAGCTCGCCGTCGGGGTGCTCGCCGCGGCTCGCGAGCTCGGCCTCCGCGTCCCGGACGACGTCTCGGTCGCCGGCTGGGACGACGCGCCGGGCGCTCGAGCCGTCGATCCTCCCCTCACCACGATCCGGCAGTCGCTGCACGACCAGGGACGCACGTGCGCGCGGCTGCTGCTCGACGCCACCCGTGGCGAGGTCGCCGCCGGCGACCTGGTCCACCTCGCGCCATGGGAGCTCGTCACACGCGGCAGCACCGGGTCGCCCCCACCGGCCTGAGGCACGTCGTCAGCGCGGGACGCGCCCCGTGCGCTCGCGCAGGGCGGGGCGCGCGAGCAGGAGCGTGAGGGCGCACACCGCGACGAGCAGTCCCAGGGCGGCGGAGAGGCCGCTGATCTCCGCGAGCGCACCGATCGCAGGTGCGCCGGTGAAGGAGCCGAGGTAGCCGATCGTCGTGACGGCGGCGATCGCGACGGCCGGCGGCGCGCCGGAGACGCTCGCGGCGGCGCCGAGCACGGTCGGCGCCAGCGCGGCGAGCCCGAGCCCGAACAGCGCCCAGCCCGCGAGGCACATCGGGGCCGTCGGCGCCGCGATCGCCAGGAGGCTGCCGGCCGCGGCGACGGCACCGCAGCCCTGCGCGACCCGTATGCGGCCGAAGCGCGCCACGAGCCGATCGCCGAACAGGCGCCCGACCGCGAGGGTGAGCGAGAACAGCGTGAACGCGGTCGCGGCGAGCCCGGCGCCGGCGGCGTGCTCGCTGCGCACATGGACGGCGCTCCAGTTGTAGGCGGCGCCGTCGAGCAGGAAGGCGCAGAACGCGATCAGGCCGAGGAGCAGCAGGCGGCCGCTGGGGCGCACGAACGCCGGCTGTCCGTCGCGGGCGGGCTCGCGCACCAGGACCGTCGTGGCCGCGAGTGCCGTGACGAGCCCGACCGCCGCGACGGCTGCGAAGTGCGCGCGCACCGACGTCCCGGCCGCAGCCGCCGCGGTGCCGGCGAGGCCTCCGGCCACGAGCCCGAGCGGATGGCCGGCGTGCAGGCCGGAGAGGATCGGCCGCTCGTAGCGGCGCTCGAGCTCGACGCCCTGGGCGTTCATCGCGACGTCGACGACGCTGGTCGCCGCCGCCATCACCGCGAGCGACGCGGCGAGGGTGGCGAGCGTGGGCGCGAGCGCGACGGCGACCAGCGCGGGAGGAAGGATCGCAAAGCCGGCGCGGAGCGCCTGGCGGCTCCCGGCCTGGGCGACGAGGGCACCGCCGGCCGGCAGGCCGACGATCGCCCCGGCCTCGAGTCCGAGGATCGCGAGTCCGAGCTCGCCGTCGGACAGGCGGAGGTCGTCCTTGATGGCCGGGATGCGCGTCGCCCAGGCGGCGTAGAGCCAGCCGACCATGAAGAAGATCAAGGTCGTGGCGGCCCGCGCCCGCCGCTCCCGGTTCGTCGCATGCATCGTCGCCAAGGCGTGCCCCGGCCGCGGCATGCGAATGCATAGGGATCGAGCAGCCCTGTCCTAAGCTTCTTGCATGCTGGACGTCGGCAAGCTGGCGACGCTGCGAGCAGTGCTCGCACGCGGCTCGTTCTCGGCCGCCGCGGCCGACCTGAACCTCACCCAGCCCGCCGTGTCCCGGCAGATCTCGCTGCTGGAGCGACAGGTCGGCACGCAGCTCGTGCGCCGGACGCAGCGCGGGGTGCACCCGACCGAGGCCGGGCAGCTCCTCGCCCACCACGCCGAGGCCGTGCTCGGCCGGCTCGCGCTGGCCGAGGCGCAGATCGCCGACCTCGCCGGCCTGCGATCCGGTCACGTCCGCCTGGGATCGTTCTTCACCGCGCTGGTGTACCTGTCGGCCGAGCTGGCGGCGGTGCTCGAGGCACGGCACCCCGACCTGTTCCGCCTCCAGCACGACGTCATCGAGGACCGGCTCGTCGACCGGACGACCGCGTTCCGCGGCCTGGCCGCCGGCGAGCTGGACGTCGCGATCGTCTTCGAGCACGCGTTCGACCCGAGCCCGCCCCCGGCGGACATCGACGTCGTCCCGCTCTTCGAGGATCCGCCGCGCGCCCTCGTCCCGGCCGGCCACGCGCTCGCTCGCGCCACCTCGGTCGCACCGGCGGACCTCGCCGGCGACACCTGGATACGCGCCCACCGCGGGTCGGCCGCCGAGCTCGTCGACCACGTGCTCGCCCGGGCGCGGCTCACGCCGCCGATCCTGAACGCCGGCCACGGGGACGAGCCGATCGAGGCGCAGGCGTTCGTCGCGGCCGGCCGGGGCGTCACCGTCGCCCACCGCCTCAACGTGATCCTCGACCCGGGGCAGATCGTTGCCATCCCGCTCCAGCGCGCACCTGTCCGCCGCATCCAGGCGGCCACCATGCGTGAGCAGCGGGCGCCGGCCGCGCTCGCCGTCATCGACGCCCTCCGCGAGGTCGCGCGGCGCCACACCGAGGACCCACCCTCCGCGCGATGATGCGGGAAGCGAAGTGGGCCGGGGAGGATTCGAACCTCCGTCTGTCGGGTTATGAGCCCGCTGCTCTGACCGCTGAGCTACCGGCCCCCGCGCGGCAGCAAGGCTAGTGGGCCCGCGCGGCGCGGCGCGCGAGCGCCGCCGACGGCGCCAGCGCGAGCGTGAGCGCGTCGCCGCGCCGCGCCAGCGCGGCCGCACCGCCGGGGGTGCGCCAGGCGTCCGCGCCCGCCGGCTGCGAGTCCGGCAGCCCCTCGTCGCCCCAGGCCCGCAGCGCCGCCGCGAACGCGTCCGCGTCGGCCGGCGTGTCCCAGCGCCAGCGGGCGACGAGCGCGCGCCGCTCGCCGTCGCCGAGCAGCGCGTAGCGGTCGCCGCCCCAGCCCGCCGCCGCGCCGGCTGCGCCGGTCCCGCCCGCGCGCGCGAGCATCCGCTGCGTCAGCCACTCGCCGAGCGTCCCGCCGTGCAGCTCGCGCCAGCCCGCCCCCAGCGCGGCCGCCGGCCCGCGCACGGACACGCGGTCGGGCTGCTCGACCTCCAGGTACGCCTGCGGGTGCAGGATCTGCTCCGTCGACGCCGGCGGGCGGAACCGGAACGCGGTGTCCACGACGGCCCACCCGCCGTCGCCGACCTCGAGCAGGCGCGCGACGAACTGCTCGCCGGCCACGTAGGGGAACAGCAGCTGCGCCATCAGGAACGGCGGCAGGTCGCCGGTCGGCGCGAACGCCGAGGCCGCGATCCCGCCGAAGCGCTCCTCGGCCCCGAACCGCGCGCCCGCGTAGCGGTACATCAGCGCCGTCGCGCTGCCCTCGACGAGCGCGCTGTAGGCGAGCGCCCGATCGTCGCCCGACGCGAGCCGCTCGAGGTCGTAGCCGAAGCGCTGGTCCTCCAGCGCGTGGTTGAGCTCGTGTGCGACGGTCATCTCGTAGAGCACCCGGTTCGCGGTCTGCGCGCCGCGCACGATCCGCATCCGTCCCGAGCGCGGGTCGTAGTAGCCCGCCACGCCCTGCTCGTAGGTGTCCCCCATCGCCGCGCCGAGATCCGTGCCCGGTGGCAGCAGGCCGAGCAGCGCCAGCAGGTCCGCGTCCGCGCGCCGGCGCGCGGGCGGGTAGTCCTCGTCGAGCGACGCGAGCCCCTCCGCGCGCGCCTGCGCCGCCGTCACGGTCTGCGGCGCGGGATCGCGCGTGAACGCCAGCGAGCGCTCGCGCTCGACCCGCTCGATGATCCGGCTGACCGGATCCGGCCGCAGCGGCGGCCGCGCGGCGTCCTCTCCGCCGCCCTCGGACACGAGGGCGAGTACGGCGAGGATCGCGCCGAGGGTCAGCATGATGGCGAACGGCATCGATCGATCGTACGTCGAGCCACGGCCTGCTTTGATTCGGCACCCGCCCTCCGCGGCCGAAGTCATCGACAGATTGGACCCGCCCATGCCGGATCGCGTCGCCCTCGTCACCGGAGCCTCGAGTGGGATCGGGCTCGCCATCGCGGGCATGCTGGGCGAGGAGGGCCACGGCCTCACCGTCGCCGCGCGCCGGCCCGACAAGCTCGCGGAGGCGGCCGCCGGGCTGCGCGAGCGCGGGTACGAGGTCGAGGAGGCCGCGGGCAACATGGCCGACGAGGACGACATCCGGCGCGTGGTGGCGGCCCACCGCGAGCGCTGGGGCCGGCTGGACGTGCTGGTGAACAACGCGGGCGTGGGCGTCGGCGCGGCCGTGGCCGACGCCGTCACGAAGAAGGTCGACCTGCAGCTCGACGTCAACCTGCGCTCGGTGATCCTCTTCTACCGCGAGTGCGCGGACCTCCTGCGCGCCGCCGGCGCCGAGCACCGCAACGCCCTCGTCGTGAACACGTCGTCGATCTCGGGCAAGAGCGGCCAGGCGTGGCTGAACGTCTACTCGGCCACCAAGGCGGGCGTGATCGGCTGGACCCAGGCGATGAACAAGGAGCTCAACGGCGACGGCGTCAAGTCGGTCGCGCTGTGCCCCGGGTTCGTCGACACCGCGATGACCGAGTTCGTACGCGAACACGTCGGTCAGGACAAGATGATCCGCCCGGAGGACATATCCGAGGCGGTCCGTTTCCTCCTCCGGACTTCGCCCTACTGTGTCATTCCGGAGATCGTCTTCCAGCGCCCCGGTGAGGCGCTCTGACCGGGCCGACGCAATTTCCGGCAGCGCGCCTCGTTAGGAGCTGGGAGGAAACACCCCCCGGCATGCGGTAGGAGACCCCGGACAGCAGTGAGTTCCACCACTCGAGCAACCCATGGCAAGGACACCGTGGCCTCGCTGCGCGCGCGGCTCGCGCGCCTCGAGCGCGAGGCGGCCGCGCGCCAGCGCCAGCTCGAGCACTACGCGGCGGACCTGCGGGAGATCTTCAAGCAGGAGCGCGACCGCGCCCGGGAGCTGCGGCGCTCCTACAAGGCGACCGTGCTGGCCCTCGCGAACGCGGTCGAGGCGCGGGACGCCTACACGGGCAAGCACGCCGAGCGCGTGGCGGCGTACGGGCTGCGGATCGCGCAC
The DNA here is from genome assembly GCA_963827335.1 of uncultured Solirubrobacteraceae bacterium. Taxonomy (GTDB): domain Bacteria; phylum Actinomycetota; class Thermoleophilia; order Solirubrobacterales; family Solirubrobacteraceae; genus DASQMT01. The sequence continues at coordinate 151,538 of CAWHAP010000002.1, read as the reverse complement.
GCCGCCGGCGTCGAGGTCGACCCCCAGATCGAGTTCGGGTTCCTGCTCCACGACGTCGGCAAGGTGGCGGTCCCCGACGCGATCCTGTTCAAGCCCGGCCCGCTGACGGCCGAGGAGCGGGCGCTGATGGTCAAGCACCCGGTGATCGGCTCGGAGATCCTGCGCCACATCGACTTCCTCGACGAGGCGAAGGTCGTCGTCCGCCACCACCACGAGCGCTGGGACGGCGCGGGCTACCCCGACCGGCTGGGCGGGGAGGCGATCCCGGTCCAGGCGCGCGTGTTCGCGGTCGCCGACACGCTCGACGCGCTGACGACGGACCGGCCCTACCGCCCCGCGTGCCCGTGGGCGGAGGCGCGGCACGTGATCCGCGACGCGGCGGGCAGCCAGTTCGACCCGGCGATCGTCGCGGCCTACGAGACGGTCCCGGACGAGGCGTTCGCCCGCATCCGCGACGGGATCGCATGACGCACACGATCCTGATCGTCGACGACGACCCCCTGATCCGGAAGCTCATCACCACGACGCTCCGGGACGTGGCGGGCTACACCCTGCGCGAGGCGGGCGACGGGATGGCGGCGCTCGAGGCGGCAGCCGAGGACCGGCCGGAGATCGTCTTCCTCGACTACGACATGCCGCGCCTGAACGGGATCGAGACGTGCCGGCGCCTGCGCTCGGACCCGGTGACGGCGGAGGCGACGATCATCATGCTCACCGCGATGTCCGACGGCCCCGCGCAGGACCGGGCGGTCGACGCCGGCGCCGACCTGTTCCTCACCAAGCCGTTCTCGCCGCTGCGGCTGCTCCGGCTGGTGGACGAGCTGGGAGCGGACTGAGGGCTCGCCCGCCGGGCGACGTTAGAGTGCCCCGGCCATGCGCCTGGGACTCCATATCGGCTACTGGGGCCTCGGACTCACCGCCGCCGACCAGCTCGCGCTCGTCCAGGAGGCCGAGCGGCTCGGGTACGACTCGGTCTGGACCGCCGAGGCCTACGGATCCGACGCGGCGACGATCCTCGCGTGGCTGGCCGCGCAGACCGACCGCATCAAGCTCGGCTCGGCGATCCTGCAGATGCCCGGCCGCTCCGCCGCGATGACGGCGATGACCGCCGCCACGCTCGACCAGCTCTCGGACGGCCGCATGCTGCTCGGGATCGGGTCCAGCGGGCCGCAGGTGGCCGAGGGCTGGCACGGCCAGCGCTTCGGCCGCCAGCTGCAGCGCACGCGCGAGTACGTCGAGGTCGTGCGCATGGCGCTGCGGCGCGAGCGGGTGGCCTACGAGGGCGAGACGCTCCAGCTGCCCCTGCCCGGCGGGCCCGGCAAGGCGCTCAAGCTGACCATCGCCCCCGTCCAGGAGCGGATCCCGGTCTACATCGCGGCGATCGGGCCGCGCAACACCACCCTGACCGCCGAGATCGCCGACGGCTGGATCCCGACGATCTTCTCGCCCGAGCACGTCGCGGAGTTCCGGCCGCTGCTCGAGGAGGGCTTCGCGCGCGCCGGCGGCGGCAAGTCCTTCGCCGACTTCGACATCGCCCCGACGGTCCAGGTCAACGTGCAGGACGACCGCGACGCGGCGCGCGACGCGCTGCGCCACTTCTTCGCGCTCTACGTCGGCGGCATGGGCTCGCGCGAGCAGAACTTCTACAACGCGCTCGTCCGGCGCTACGGGTTCGAGGCGGCCGCGCAGGAGGTGCAGGACCTCTACCTCGCCGGCCGCAAGGACGAGGCCGCCGCCGCGCTGCCGGCCGAGCTGATCGACGCCGTCTCGCTGTGCGGGCCGCCCGACGTGGTGCGCGAGCGCCTCGCGGTCTACCGCGACGCCGGCGTCGGCACGCTGATGGTCTCGCCGATGGCGTGGACGTTCGAGGAGCGCCTCCGGCAGCTGCAGCTCGTCGCCGAGCTGGCCGGGTGACGCTCCCCGCCGACCTCGAGCTGCGTGCACCCGGGACGGCCGACATCCCGTCCATCGCCGCGCTCGTCGCGGCCTGCGACGAGACCTACCGCACGTGGGCGCCGCCGGGCTGGGAGCCGCCGCCGGCCGGCGCCGAGCTGGACCGCTGGCGCGGCCGGATCGCCGACGGCTCGTGGTGGACGCGGATCGCGATCGAGCCGTCCGCGCGGGTGGTCGGGCTCGTCTGCTTCACCCAGGCCGTCGTGCAGCGGTCGCTGCCCAGCCCGTCCGGCCGGCCCGAGCGGGCCGGCGTCCTCACGGTCGAGCCGATCCCCGGCCGGGCGCACGTCGCCGCCGTCTTCACGCACCCCCACCGCTGGCGCGAGGGCATCGCCGCCGCGCTCCTGGCCGCCGCGGAGGCGACGATGCGGGCCGAGCGCTACCGCGAGGTCCAGCTCTGGACCCCGCAGGAGGCGCCGGCCCGCCGCTTCTACGAGGCCACCGGCTGGCGCCACGACGGGCGCGTCCAGTGGCTCGCCGAGCTGGCGCTGCCGATCGTCGCGTACGTCAAGTCGCTGTGAGCGGCGGCCCGCTGCGCGTGTACCTCGGCGCGTTCGGGGATCCCGGGCACGCGTTCCCGATGCTCGCGCTCGGCGAGGCGCTCGTCGCGCGCGGGCACACGGTCGCGCTGCAGACCTGGCAGCGCTGGCGCGCGCCGGCCGAGTCCGCCGGGATGACGTTCGCCGCCGCCCCGGAGTACCAGGTCTTCCCCACCCGCGAACGGGCGCTCAAGCCGTTCGAGGCCGCCGTGCGCGCCGCGCGCGAGACGGTGCCCTCGGTCGAGGCGTTCGCGCCCGACCTCGCCGTCGCGGACATCCTCACCGTCGCCCCCGCCCTCGCCGCCGAGCTCTGCCGCGTGCCCGTGGCGACGCTCGTCCCGCACGTGCACCCGTGGGCGGCGCCCGGCTTCCCGCCCTACTCCGTGGGCGCCCGGCTCCCGCGCACGCGGGCGGGCGCGTGGGCGTGGCGGCGGTTCGACGGCGTGATCGGCCGCGGGCTCGACCAGGGGCGCGCGGAGTACAACGACTGCCGCGCGCGGCTGGGCCTGGGCCCGCTGCCGTACCGGCACACGGGCCTGTCGCGCGCGCTGACCCTCGTCGGCACGCTCCCGCAGCTCGAGTACCCGCGGGCCTGGGAGCCGTGGCTGCGGGTGGTCGGACCGCTGCTGTGGGAGCCGCCGGGCGAGCCGGTCGAGCCGCCGCCGGGCGCCGGACCCGTCGTGCTCGTCGCGCCCTCGACGGCGCAGGACCCCGGCCACGCGCTGCTGCGCGCCGCGCTCGCCGGGCTGGCGCGGGCGCCCGTGCGCGTGATCGCGACCTACAACGGCCGCGCGCCCGATCCGCCCGTCGCGGTGCCGGCCAACGCGGTGCTCGTGGACTGGCTCTCCTACGCGCGGACGATGCCCCACTGCGACCTCGTCGTCACCCACGGCGGCCACGGCACGCTCGTGCGGGCGCTCTCGTGCGGCTGCCCGGTCGTCGTGTGCCCCGCGGCCGGCGACATGGCCGAGAACGCCGCGCGCGCGGACTGGGCGGGCGTCGGGGTGCGCCTCCCCCGCCGCCTGCTCGCCCCGCGCACGCTCCGGCTCGCCGTCGAGCGCGCGCTGGGCGACCCGCGCCGCCGCGCACGGGCACGGCGGCTCGCCGCATGGATCGCCGCGCACGACGGCGCCGCGGCCGCCGCGTGCGAGCTCGAGGCCTGGCGCGCCTAGGCGGACACCGGGACGGCGGTCCGCCCCGTGGTCCGCACCCACACGGCGACGCCCTCCTCCAGCCCGAGCTGCTCCGCCTCGTTGCGGGTCACCTGCGCCGTGAGGTCCTCCTTGCCCTCCACGAGCAGGTCCACGCGCACCTCGAAGCCGAGGTGCACGACCCGCCGGACCGTGGCCGGGCGGGCGCCGTCGGACGGCTCGGTGGCGATCGCGATGTCGTGCGGCCGCACGAGCTCGCCGCCGACCTGGCTGACCGGGCCGAGGAAGCTCATGACGAACCGGTTGACGGGCTTGTCGTAGAGCTCGCGCGGACCGCCGACCTGCTCGATGCGGGCGTCGTCCATCACCGCGATGTGGTCGGAGATGGCCATCGCCTCCTCCTGGTCGTGCGTGACCAGCACCGTGGTCACGTGGACCTCGTCGTGCAGCCGGCGCAGCCATTCGCGCAGCTCGGCGCGGACCTTGGCGTCGAGCGCGCCGAACGGCTCGTCGAGCAGCAGGACCTTCGGCTCCACGGCGAGCGCGCGGGCGAGCGCCATGCGCTGGCGCTGGCCGCCCGAAAGCTGCGCCGGGTAGCGCTTGTGGTAACCGGCGAGGCCGACGACGCCGAGCAGCTCGTCCACCCGCTGGTCGATCCGCTCCTTCGGCTCCTTGCGGATCTTCAGCCCGAAGGCGACGTTGTCGCGCACCGTCATGTGCTTGAACGCGGCGTAGTGCTGGAACACGAACCCGATCCCGCGCTTCTGCGCGGGGACCTGGGTGGCGTCGGACCCGTGGATCTCCACGCTGCCGCTGTCCGGCACCTCGAGCCCCGCGATGATGCGCAGCAGCGTCGACTTGCCCGAACCGGACGGCCCGAGCAGCGACGTGAGCGACCCGTCGGGGATCTCCAGCGAGACGTCGTCGAGCGCGACGAAGTCCCCGAACGTCTTCCGGACTTCGCGAACGGTGATCATGCGTCGTCTCCGCGGGGATTGATCAGGGTCATGGCCAGCAGCGTGCCGAGCGCGATCAGCGCCAGGAGCGCGGACGCCGCGTAGGCGCCCGCGAGGTCGAAGTTCTGGAAGCGCTTCTCGACGAGCAGCGTGAGCGTCTCGGTCTCGCCGGAGATCTTGCCCGAGACGACCGACACGGCGCCGAACTCGCCGATGCAGCGGGCGACGGAGAGCACGACGCCGTAGGCGACGCCCCAGCGGATGGCCGGCAGCGTGACCCGCCAGAACGCCTGCCAGCTCGAGGCGCCCAGCGTGGCGGCGGCCTGCTCCTGCTCGTCCCCGACCTCCTTGAGCACGGGCGTGACCTCGCGCACCACGAACGGCACGGAGATGAAGATCGTGGCCAGCACGATGCCCGGCACGGAGAAGATCACCTGGAACGGCAGGTCGCCGAGCCAGCCGCCGCGTCCGAAGACGAGGATCAGCGCGAGGCCGACCACGACGGGCGAGATCGCGAACGGCAGGTCGATGATCGCGTTGAGCAGCCACTTGCCGCGGAAGCGGCCGCGGGCGAGCGCCAGCGCGCACAGCACGCCGAAGATCGTGTTGAGCGGCACCGCGATGGCGGTGACGGTGATCGTCAGCCAGAACGCCGAGATCGCCGCCGGCGTCGTCACCGCGTCGATCACGGGGCCGATCCCGCTCTCGAACGTGCGGTAGAAGACGACGCCGATCGGGATCAGGAGCAGCAGCGCGAGGTAGCCGAGCGCGACCGCGCGCAGCGAGATGCGCCACGGGCGGTCAACGGTCATGGCGCGCCCCCCAGCGCCCGAGCCCGCGGATCCCGATCAGGATCACGAGCGAGAGCGCGAGCAGGACGACCGACACGGCGGCCGCCCCGATCGGGTTGTCGCTCTCGATGTTCTTGAAGATGAACATGGAGGCGACCTGGGTGTCGAACGGGATGTTGCCCGAGATGAGCACGATCGAGCCGAACTCGCCGACGGCGCGCGCGAACGCGAGGGCTGACCCGCTCAGGATCGCCGGCACGAGGTTGGGGAGGATCACCCTGAGGAAGACGGTGCGGCTGTTCGCGCCGAGCGAGACCGCGGCCTCCTCCATCTCGCGGTCGAGCTCGATGAGCACGGGCTGGACCGCGCGGATCACGAACGGCAGCGTCACGAACAGCAGCGCCATCAGGACGGCGGCCTTCGTGAACGCGACGTCGATGCCGACCGGGCTGTTCGGGCCGTAGAGCGCGAGCAGCGTGAGGCCGGCGACGATCGTGGGGAGCGCGAAGGGCAGGTCGATCAGCGCGTTGACGACCTTCTTGCCGCGGAACTGGTCGCGTACGAGCACCCAGGCGATCAGCGTGCCGCTGACCGCGTTGATCAGCGTGCAGACGAGCGACACCTCGATCGTGAAGCGCAGCGCGGCGACCGACTGGCGGCTGCTGACCGTGTTCCAGAACGTGTCGAAGCCGCCCTCGGTGGAGCGGACGACCACGGCGGCCAGCGGCAGCAGGACGATCAGGCTCAGCCAGAGCGTCGAGATGCCGAGCCCGAGGGCGCCCGGCCGCCCGGCCGGGCGCCTGAGGGTGAGGGCTGCCGTGGTCATCCGGCGGTCGAGACCCCCGCCTCTTCCTCGAGCTTGGCGATCGAGCCGCCCTCGACGTCGAACAGCTCCTCGTTGACCTTGTCCCAGCCGCCGAGGTCGTCGATCGTGAACAGCCCGGGCGGGTCGGGGAACTGGTCCTTGTTGGCCTCCAGCACCGCCGGGTTGACCGGCCGGTAGCCCCACTCGGCGAACTTCTCCTGGCCCGGCTCGGAGAGCACGTAGTCGACGAACGACTTGGCCTGCTCGGGCGCGTCCTTGGTCGTGGCGATGTCGATGTCGATCTTGATCGTGTCGTCCGGGATCACGTACTCGAGCTTCTCGCCGTTCTTGTTGGCCGTGATCGCCTCGTACTCGTAGGAGAGGAGCACGTCGCCGTTGCCGCCGATGAAGTTCTGCAGCGCCTCGCGGCCCGACTTGTCCTGGACCTTCACGTGCTCGGTGATGAGCTTGCGCAGGTACTCCAGGCCGGCCTCCGGGTCCTTGCCGCCCTTGCCCGCGTAGCCGTAGCCGGCGAGCAGGTTCCACTTCGCCGCGCCCGAGCTGAACGGGTTCGGCGTGAGCACCTCGATGCCCGGCTTGAGCAGGTCCTCCCACGTCCGGATGTTCTTCGGGTTGCCCTCGCGCACGACGAAGGAGACGACCGACGTCGTCACGAGCCCGTCCGTGTCGTTGTCCTTCCAGGTCGGCTCGACCAGGCCGGCGTCGACCAGGCGCGTCATGTCGGGCTCGGTCGAGAACGTCACGACGTCGGCCTTCTGGCCGGCCTCGACCGCGCGCGACTGGTCGCCGGACGCGCCGAACGACGTCTTGAAGCCCACGCCCTTGCCCTCGGGGGTCTTCTGGAACGCCGGGATCAGCTCGTCGTAGACCACCTGGGGCGTCGAGTACGCCACGAGCGAGAGCTCCGCCTCGTCGCCGCCGCTGGCGGCGGCCTCCCCGCCGCCGTCCGTTTCATCCGACGCACCGCCGCAGCCGGCGGTCCCCGCGAGGGCGAGGGCCAGCAGAGCGATGAGCAGGTTCCTTGTCTTCACCGACGGTTCCTCCAGAGCATGTAGATAAACCCGATTGGGTTGAAGGAGAATACAAGGTTCTCCAGCGTGTCGATCGAGTTTATCGGTTCAGTGCCCTAGAACCACGTCAAGGCGGGCGGGCGCGCCACATGGCCGCCCACCCGCGGACGGCTAGCCGCGCCAGTGCCGATGGCGTTCGGCGTCGGCGGCGGCCAGCTGGCGCGCGCGCTCGTCGTTGTGATCGCGCTCGCGCCGCATCTGCTCCTCGGCGCGCCGCTCGGACTGGGCCGCACGGCGCTCGTCGGGCGGCAGCCGCCGCTCGCGCATCCAGGTCCCGACACGGGCGAATCGATGGGCCACGTACGCCTCCTCCCGGAGGATGGGCAGGAGCCCGACCCTACCCGAGAACGGCGAACCGAGAAAAGGCCCCCCGCTCGCGAGGAGCGGAGGGCCTTGACTGGGACTCCGGGGGTGGGACTCGAACCCACAACGACTTCGGTTAACAGCGCGCGCGCTCTGCCGATTGAACTACCCCCGACCGCGCCGGCAACCTCCGTCAATCGCAGGAGCACCGAAACAGGAATAGCGGCGATTTCAGCCTCGATCTCCGCGTGGCAGTTCGCGCAGACGAGCGCGCACTTCCGCGCCTCCGCGCGGGCCCGCTCGAGCGACCGGGCGAGCCGCGCATGCCGCGATCGAGAACTCCTTCGTGCCGGGGTCGACATGGTGGAACTGCAGCGCGCCGACATGGCGCGCGTAGCCGCATACGCAACATGCACCGCCCGCTTCCGCGACGAGGATCGCCTTGACGGCGCGCCGCCGGCGTCTCGGACACCGCCGTCGATCGCGGCACCGACGGCAGCGGTAGTGCCGGCCGCGCGACGTCAGCACGTGCTCGGTCGACGCCGCTGCGCGGCGCACTCGGCGAGTCGCACGCCGCGGCGGCAGCGCCGGTCGGCGCGCGCCGCTCACGCCGTGTCGGCGATCGCGCCGCGAGCGCGCTCGCGTCGACAGAGTCCCGTGCTCGTCCCCATCGCAGTGCCGCACGGTCCGAGAGAGGCAGCTCACGCCCAGTAGCGCCTGCCGCCATCGCGCGGAGCGACATCGGCGCCCCTCGTCCAGTTGAACGCGACCAGCACCTGCCCGATCCATGAGGCGAACACTAGTTCGCGTGGTGGACGGAGCGGGAGGTTGTAGCGTTCGCTCGCATGGAGCTGCACCCCGGCGAGGAGATGGTCTTCGAGGGGCACCCGTCGTGGCGCGCGGTGCTGGCCTTCTACGCAGGCGGGCTGGCGGCGGTGGTCGTCGCCGTCGTGATCGGGCTGGTCGCGTCCGGCGTCGGCCTCGCGGTGCTCCTCGGCGTGGTGGTCGGTGCGCTCGTCGTGCTCGCCGGCCTGATCAAGCGGATGGCCACCCGCTACGTGATCACGAGCGAGCGGCTGCAGATCCGCCGCGGGATCCTCTCCAGGAAGACCCAGGAGACGCGCGTGGAGCGCGTGCAGAACGTCAACACGGACCAGTCGTTCTTCGAGCGGATCCTCAAGGTCGGCACGGTCGACTTCGACACGGCGGGGACCGACGACTCGGAGTTCCGCTTCATCGGCGTCAGCGACCCGTCCGCCGTGGTGCGCGCCGTCGACCGCGCCCAGCGCGCCGCCCGGCGCGACGACGCGATCACCTAGCGCTCACACCAGGCGGTGGCGGATCTCGTCGTAGATCCGCTGGCGCTCGCCCGCGAGCGCGGCGACCGGCTCGCCTGCCCGCTGGGCCTCCGCGATCTCGCGATCCAGCCGGTTGCGGTCGAGCTGCAGGCGCTCGATCTGCAGCGCGGCCGGGTCGGCCGCCAGCTCGCCGGCGTCGATCACGAGCTGGGCGATGTACCTGGCGAACTCGTCGGCGTCCGGCGGCAGGTTCTTGCCGGGATGGTCGAGGTGCTCGGCGAGGTAGTGCGCGGCGCGGCGCGTGAGCTCGGTCGAGAACGAGCGGTCCAGGTCCATCTCCGCCAGCGCGCGATGCCCTGCGTCCTTCACGGTCAGGCAGCGGGAGAGGAACTTGCGCTCGGTGTCCTCACGGCGGTCGACGCTCGTCTGCACCCGCGCCGGGGCCGACGGCGCGGCGCCGGCGCCGTTCGTGCGCGGCGCGCGCCGCAGCGCCTCCTCGGTCATGCTCTCCGAGATCTGGAGCCGGCTCGCGACGAGCTGGATGAGGTCGTACTGGACCGGGCCGGGATCGAGCTGGGCGATCACCGGCGCGACCGTGCGCAGGGCGTCCTCGCGGCCCTCGGGCGAGTCGAGCCGGGCGCGGCCGAGCGCCTGCTCGACCTCGAAGCGCGCCACCGGCACCGCGCGCTCGAGCAGCGCGCGCATCGCCTCGGCGCCGTCCTGCTGCACGACGTCGGCGGGGTCCTTGCCCGCGGGCAGGCGGACGACGCGGAACGTCAGCCCGCCGGTCGCGCCGCGCCGCGTCATCTCCCCCAGCGAGAGCGCCTTGCCGACCGCGGCCTGGCCCGCCGTGTCGGGGTCCTGGCAGAAGAGCACGGTCGGCGCGAGCCGCCGCAGCGCGTGCGCCTGGTCGTCGGTCAGCGCCGTGCCCATCGAGCAGACCGACTCGGGCACACCGGCCTGGCGCAGCGCGATCACGTCCGTGTAGCCCTCGGCGAGCACGACCCGGCCCGCCTTGGCCGCCGCCGCGCGCGCGAGGTCGGAGCCGTAGACGAGCCGGCCCTTGTGGAACAGCTCGGACTCCGACGTGTTCAGGTACTTGGGCCGGTCGTCGGGCGCGAGCGCCCGGGCGCCGAAGCCGAGCACGTGGCCCTTCGCGTCGGCGAGCGGGAACATGATCCGGCCGCGGAAGCGGTCCAGCAGCCCTGAACCCTCCTTGCGGCGCGAGGCGAGCCCGGCCGCGAGCAGCTCGGCCTCGGAGTAGCCCGCCTTGCGGGACGCGGTGATCACGCGGTCCCAGGCCCGCGGCGAGAAGCCGACGCGGTACTCGCGCAGCGCGCCCTCCTCGAGCCCGCGTTCCGTCAGGTACGCGCGCGCGGGCGCGGCGTCGGGCGACTCCCACAGCACCCGCACGTAGTAGGCGGCGGTGCGCTCGAGCAGGGCGAGGAGCCGGTCGCGCCGCCCGCGGCGCTCGGCCTCGCGGGGATCCTCCGCCTCGCGCTCGAGCTCGATGTTCGCGCGCTCGGCGAGCCACTCCAGGGCCGCGGCGAAGTCCAGCCCCTCGGTCTCCATCGCGAACTTGAAGACGTCGCCGCCCGCGCCGCAGCCGAAGCAGTGGTAGAGCTTCTCGACCGGGTCGATGCCGAACGACGGGGTCCGCTCCTCGTGGAACGGGCAGAGCCCCGTCATCCGGCGCTGGCCGGCCTGCTTGAGCTCGGTCCTGGCGCCGACCAGCTCGACGAAGTCGATCGCGTCGCGCACCCGCTCGCGCGAGTCGTCCGTGTAGCGCGCCATCAGCTCGCCAGGCCCTGCGGTACGAAGCGATCGCTCCACGCGCGGATGGCGTAGCGGTCGGTCATGCCCGCCAGGTGGTCGATGACGCGCTCGTCCTCCGTCGCGCCCGCCACTCCGGGCGGCAGCTCTTCGGGATGCGCGATGAACCAGTCGAACAGGCCGCGCAGCACGCGGTCGATGCGCTCGTGCTGGGCCCGCGCGATCGGCCCGAGGTAGACGCGGTCGAACATGAACTCGCGCAGCCGCAGCATCGCGGCGCCCACCGCCTCGCCCTGCGCGATGTCGCCGGCGCGCTCGGAGTGCTCGACGAGGTCGTGCACGAGCGCGTCGATCCGGCGCGAGCCCGTGTCCCCCAGGATCGCGATCTCCGCGGCGGGCAGGTCGCCGGGCGCGATCACGCCGGCGCGCAGCGCGTCGTCGATGTCGTGGTTGATGTAGGCGATCCGGTCGACGAGCCGGACGATCCGGCCCTCGAGCGTGGCCGGCTCGCCCGCGCCGCTGGAGTGGCGCAGGATGCCGTCGCGCACCGGCGCGGTCAGGTTGAGGCGCTCGATCACCTCGACGACCCGCAGCGAGTGCTCGTTGTGGCGGAACCCGTGGCCGAAGCGCTCGCGCCCGGCGCGGTCGAGCACGTGCTCGCCGATGTGCCCGAACGGCGGATGCCCGAGGTCGTGCCCGAGCCCGATCGCCTCGGTCAGGTCCTCGTTGAGCCGCAGCGCCCGCGCCACGGTGCGGCTGATCTGCGTGGTCTCGAGCGTGTGGGTGAGCCGGGTCCGGTAGTGGTCGCCCTCCGGGGCGACGAAGACCTGCGTCTTGTGCTTGAGCCGGCGGAACGCCTTGCAGTGCACGATCCGGTCGCGGTCGCGCTGGAACGGGGTGCGCAGGCCGCAGTCCTCCTCCGGCCGCTCGCGGTCGGCCGGGTAGGAGCGGGCGGCGTACGGCGCGAGCGCCGCCTCCTCCCAGGCACGGATGCGCGCCTCGAAGGCGGGTTCGACGGCGGGCGTGCTCACGCCCTCCATTCTGACGCGCGGCCCGCCCCACTGGGCGGACTGCGCAGTTTTGTCACGGTCCCACCGGACGAAGGCGCAGGTTCGCGTGGTGCTCGAGCGTCTCGAGGATGGCGCGCTCGGCCTGGGCGAGCGCGCGCGGCGGCGCGTCGGGTGCTTCGGAGAGCGGGCGGCCGAGCGCCAGGACGAGGAAGTCGTGCGCGTCCTGGCCCAGCGCGAACGCGCTCGCCTCGCAGGCCCCGCACACCACGCCGCCGGACGCCCCGGAGAACCCGACGAGGTGCTCGCGCTCGCCGCAGTCCGTGCACGCCGCCAGCTGCGGAGCGAACCCGGCCGCGAGCAGCAGCTTGAGCCGGAACGCCAGGGCGTTGCCGCGCGTGGCGCGCGCCGGGTCGGCATCGATCAGCGCCAGCTGGTTGGCGAGCAGGTGGTAGACGCCGCGGTGCGCGTCGTGGTCGTCGAACATGCGCGCGACCGCGTCGCAGGCGCGTGCCGCGCCGTCGAGCGCCGCGCCGTGCTCGCGCAGCCGCGGATGCCCGTGGACGGTCTCCGCGCTCGTGACCGTGAGCAGGTCGCTCCGCCCCTGGTAGAGCACCAGCTGCAGCCGGAAGTACGGCTCCAGCCGCCCGCCGAAGCGCGACTTCGCCCGCCGCACCCCCTTGGCGATCGCGGAGAGCCGCCCGCGGTCGGGCGTGAACAGGTGCAGGATCCGGTCCGCCTCGCCGTAGCGCATCGACCGCAGCACGATGGCTTCGGTCTTCAGGCTTCCGGGCATACGGTTCCGTGTCGGGAAGCGGGCACTATGCTTTTTGAAGTGATGACGCGGATCACGGTGTACACGACTGAACCTTGCGGCTACTGCCGGACGGCAAAGGCGCTGCTCAACGCGCGGGGCATCCCGTTCGAGGAGATCAACCTCGCCAAGGACGCCGACGGCCGGGCCGAGCTGGTCGCGCGCACGGGCATGATGACGTTCCCGCAGATCATCGTGGACGGCGCGCCGATCGGGGGCTTTCAGGAGCTCGCCGCGGCCGACCGCTCGGGCCGCCTGGCCGAGTTCCGCGCCGCCGCCTGAGCGCGCGGCCTGGGCTGGCATCCCTCGCACACGTAGGTCCCGCGCCCTGCGGCGCGCAGCTTGCGCACCGTCCGCCCGCACGCCAGGCACGGCTCGCCCTCGCGCAGGTGGATCAGGAAGCGGGTCTGGAACGAGCCCTGGACGCCGTCCGGGTGGCGGAAGTCGTCGATCGACGCGCCCTTCGCCGCCACACCCGCCTCGAGCGACGCCACGACCGCGTCGCGCAGCCCGGCGACCTGCTTGCGCGTGAGCCGCCGAGCGGGGCGCAGCGGATGGATGCGCGCCCGGAACAGCGCCTCGTCGGCGTAGATGTTCCCGACGCCGGCCAGCTTGCGCTGATCGAGCAGGAACGCCTTGATCGGCGCCCGGCTGGCGCGCGTGAGCGCGTACAGGTGCGCGCTCGTGAAGTCGGCCGAGAACGGCTCGACGCCCAGCCGCGCCGCGAGGAACGCGTCGCGCGCCTCGCCGCCGAGCGCCAGCTCGCCCGTCCCGAAGCGCCGCGGGTCGTCGAAGATCAGCTCGCGCCCGCCGCTCAGCCCGAAGCGCACGCGCGCGTGGCGCGGCGGGGCGGGCGGGTCCAGCAGCAGCGTGCCCGTCATCCGGAGGTGCATCAGCAGGTGGACGTCGTCCTCGAGCTCCCAGATCAGGTACTTGCCGCGCCGGGCCAGCGCCTCGACGCGGCGGCCGGCGACCGCCGCGGCCAGCTCGTCGCCCGCCAGGGGCCGGCACCAGCGCGGATCGCGCACCTCGAGCTCCGCCAGCACCCGTCCCTCCACGTGGGGCGCGAGATGGCGGCGGATGGTCTCGACCTCGGGCAGCTCCGGCACGCGACCTAGCGTGGCAGACGCTCAGCCGGCGATCTGCGCGTCCAGCTCGGCGAGCGAGAGGCCGACGCTGCGACGCAGCACGCGGTCGGTCAGCCGCGCCCCCGGCGGGCCGCGGAAGCGGCCGTCGTTGAACGCGTCGTAGACCCGGAACAGGCCCTTCGTGCCGGCGCGCGCCACGATCGCATGGGCCGCGGCCGAGGCGGACGCGTAGGCGGCGCCCTGCTCGCTCCCGCCGAGGCGGAAGATCGAGCCGGGGCGCGAGATCCGGCCGAGCTTCATCATCGGGCCCAGGCCACTCGCGCGGGCGGTGGCCTCGGCGGTGCGGTCGTCGCCGGACACGTACATGGCCATGCCCTCGGCGAGCCAGGCGGGCGTGCGCCCGGACGTGTCCGGATCCATGGCCGTGTGCGTCATCTCGTGCACGAGCGTCGACTGCCGCTCCGCGGCCGGCAGGCGGCGCCAGCGGTCGTGGACGACGATCAGGCGCTGCGCCAGGACGCGCCCGACCTCCTTCGCGGGCCCGGGGCGGTAGAGCACCGACACGTTCGCGACGGCGACGACGCCGCGCGCGAGGCGGCCGTTGAGCTGCTCGGTCATCCGCGCGCCGGCGGCGGCGAGGACCAGGACGCGCCGCGGGAGGTCGCGGCTGGGCAGGTCCCTGCGAATGTCGCGGTATGCGCGTTCCAGCCCGGGACGCAGCTCGCCCGGGTCGACGCCGGGCGGCGTCAGCAGCACCACGTGGCGCGTCCGGGTGGCGCGGAACGCCGCGACCTCCCACGGCAGCCGCTCGCGCGCCGGCTCGTCCGAGGCCACGCGCCAGCCGACGGACCGCCGGCGCAGCGTCAGCTTCCGCGCGGTGATGAACGGGCGCGCCATGCCGCGCACCCGATAGGACATCGCGACCGCCGCCGTGGCCGAGGCCCCGTCCGTCCGCAGGTCGTCGACCGCGTAGCGGATGCGCTCGATCCGCAGCTGCTTGGTCCGCCGCGCGTTGCGGTGGTCGGCGGCGCGCTGCTCGCCCGTCGCGGTGGCCTCGAGCGCCAGGATGTCGTCCGCCTCGAGCGCCGTGGCCCGCTCGCGCAGGAGCCGGCCGACGTCGCCGGCGTCGTCGCGCGGCCGGGCGTTCGCGTCGAGCTCGTCGAGCGCCTCCTGCGCCTCGCCGCTGGGCCCCGGGTCCTCCGCCGGCTTCGCGGGATCGCCGCCACCGCCGCCGCAGCCCGCCAGGACGAGTCCGGCGAGCCCGGCGAGGAGGAGGCGGCGGCACATGACGGCGCACAGTGTGCCCCGAACCGCGCGCGCGGCAAACGGCTAGAGGAACGGCGTGCCGGGCAGCGGCGCGTCGCGCCCGGCCAGCCAGCGGAGCACGCTGGCCCCCACGTCGGCGAACGGCCCGTCGTGGCGCCGTCCGCCGTGCCCGTCGAACGACGCCAGCAGCGGCACGTGCTCGCGCGTGTGGTCGGTCCCCGGCGTGGTCGGGTCGCAGCCGTGGTCGGCGGTGATCACGAGCAGGTCGCGCGCCGGGTCGGTCCGCTCGAGCCAGGCGGCCACCGCGTCGTCGATCGCCCGCAGCGCGCCGTGGAAGCCCTCCACGTCCTGGCGGTGGCCGTAGACCTGGTCGGTCTCGACGAGGTTGGCGAACACGAAGCCGCCGTCCAGCTCGTCCAGCAGCCGCGTGGTCTCGGCGATCGCCGTCGGGTTGTCCGCGCCGGGGTGCTCGTGGTCGACGCCGATGTGGTTGAACACCGAGCCGATCTTGCCGACGGTGTGGACCGCGATCCCGTCCGCCCGCAGCTCGTCCAGGTAGGTGCGGCCCGGCGGGTCCAGGGCGAAGTCCTTGCGCCCGGCCGTGCGCGCGAACGCGCCGGGCGTGCCCTTGAAGGGGCGGGCGATGACCCGCCCCACCGCGTGCTCGCCGCTCATGATCTCGCGCGCCGCGGCACAGGCCGCATAGAGCTCGGCCTGCGGCACCTCGGCGTCGTGCGCGGCGATCTGCAGCACCGAGTCGGCCGACGTGTAGACGATGAGCTGGCCCGTGCGCAGGTGCTCCTCGCCGAAGTCGTCGATCACCGCGGTGCCCGAGTACGGCCGGTTGCACAGCACGCCGCGGCCGGTCGCGTCGCGCAGCTGGTCGAGCACGTCGGCGGGGAAGCCGTCGGGGTAGGTGCGCAGCGCGACGGGCGTGATCGCCCCCATCAGCTCCCAGTGCCCGGTGATGGTGTCCTTGCCCGGTCCGAGCGGGTGCAGCCGGCCGTGGAGCACCGGCGCCTCCGCGGGCGGGCATCCTTGCAACGGCAGCGCGGAGCCGAGCCCGAGCCGCTGGAGGACCGGCAGGTCCAGCCCCCCGGCCGCCTCGGCGACGTGGCCCAGCGTGTTCGCGCCGGCGTCCCCGTAGTCGCCGGAATCGGGCAGCTCGCCCGCGCCGCAGGCGTCCAGGACGATCACGAACGCGCGCCGATCCACGGCGCGCAGGATGGCAGGTCAGCCGGTCCGCGCGCGGGGGTGGGCGTCGAAGTAGACGTCCTTGAGCCGCTCGGCCGAGAGGTGCGTGTAGAGCTGGGTCGTGGCGATGTCGGCGTGCCCCAGCATCTCCTGCAGCGAGCGCAGGTCGCAACCGCCGGCCAGCAGGTGCGTGGCGAACGTGTGGCGCAGCGTGTGCGGGCTCATCTTGGACGCCAGCCCGGCGCTCGCCGCGTGGCGCTGCACGATCTTGTAGAGGCCCTGGCGCGTCAGCCCGCCGCCGCGCTGGTTGACGAACAGCCGCGCCTCCCAGCGGTCGCCGACGAGCCGCGCCCGGCCGCGCTCGAGGTAGGCGCTCAGGGCCGTGGCGGCGGCCGACCCCACCGGCACCAGGCGCTCCTTGGCGCCCTTGCCCCGCGCGCGCAGGATCCCTGCCTCGAGGTCGACGTCGCCGACCTCGAGCCCGATCGCCTCCGACGCGCGCAGGCCGCAGGCGTACATCGTCTCCAGCAGCGCGCGGTCACGCAGCGCCGCCGGCTCGGTCCCGCGCGGCTGGCGCAGCAGCTCGGCGACCTCGTCGCGGCTGAGGACCTGCGGCAGCTTGCGGCCCTCCTTCGGGGCGCGCAGGTGGGCGGTCGGGTCGGTGGCGAGCACCGCCGTGCGGCGCAGGTGGCGGTAGAAGGAGCGCAGGCAGGCGATCTTGCGCTGGATCGTCGCCGTCGCCGCCGGCGGCTTGTCCTCGCGCCCCGTGGCGATCTCGTCCGCGAACGCGCTCAGCTCGGTGTGGCCGACGGCGAGCGGGTCGTGCTCTGTGCGCCGCAGCCACTCGCCGTACTGGAGCAGGTCGGAGCGGTACGCCTCGAGGGTGTTGCGCGACAGGCCGCGCTCGAACTCCAGGTAGGCGAGGAAGTCGAGCAGCAGGTGCTCGAACGGCAGCGTGCGCGCGGGCGGCGGGGTGGCGATGGCCATCGAGGCTCAGGTTCGCCGCCGGGCGTGCGCCGCCTGCCCGGTGCAACGCCGCGTTCAGCCGAGCCGGTCGCGCAGCAGCAGCAGGCCGATCACCGTCTTGGCGTCCTGGACCTCGGCGATCAGCGCGTCGAGCTCGGCGAGCGGGCGGGGCTCCAGGGCGATCCGCTCGCCCTCGATCTCGTGCCCCGGGTCGTCGCTCAGGCCCGTGGCCAGGAAGACGTGGACGACCTCGTCGGTGAAGCCGACCGAGGCGTAGTAGGTCTTGAGGTGCTCCCACCCGGCCGCGGCCTTGCCGATCTCCTCGGCGAGCTCGCGCCGCGCGCACTCCAGCGGGCTCTCCCCCGCCTCGTCGAGCTTCCCGGCCGGCAGCTCGAGCACGTCCGGCTGCCCGACGGCCTCGCGCGGCTGGCGCACCAGCCAGACGTGCTCGCCGTCGTGGGCGACGATCCCGACGGACCCCGGGTGCTCGACCCACTGGCGGGTGACCTCCTCGCCGTCCTCGTGGCGGAAGCGCCCCTCCTGCACGGCGAAGACCGGGCCCTCGAACACCCGCCGCGCCGCGAGGCGCTCGAAGCGCGAGCTCATGGCAGCGCCGCCGCCTCGTCGAGCAGCGCCAGGCACACGTCGAACGCGCTCTCCAGCGCCACGACGCTGACGCGCTCGGTGGGCTCGTGGTTGCGCTCGGTGCCGTTGGCGACGTTGACGCATTCGACCCCGTGCAGCGCGAGCGCGTTCGCATCCGACCCGCCGCCGGTGGCGACGCGGACCGGCTCGTAGCCGCAGGCCCGCAGGGCGGCCTCGGCGGCCACGACCGGCGGCGCCGTGCCCTTCTGCCGGTAGCCGGTGAACAGCTTCTCGCAGGTCACGTCCACGTCGCACTCGCCCGCTGCGGCGCCGTCCTGGATCGCGTCGATCATCTCCGCCACCACCTGCTCGGCCCGGTCGGCGTCCAGCGAGCGCACCTCGGCGAGCAGCCGGCAGCGGTCCGGCACCACGTTGGTGGACCCGACGCCGCCCTGGATCGACCCGACGTTGGCGGTCGTCTCGTCGTCGATCCGCCCGTGCGGCATCGCCTGGATCGCGTGCACGGCGGCGAGCACGGCCGAGCGCCCGGCCTCGGGGCGGATGCCGGCGTGCGCCGCCTGCCCGCGGAACTCGGCGCCGATGCGGAAGTACGTCGGGGAGGCGACGATCACCTCGCCGATCGGGGTCGCGTGGTCGAAGACGAACCCGAAGTCCGCGCGCAGGACCGAGGCGTCGAAGTCCTTGGCGCCGGCGAGCGCGTTCTCCTCCTCCACCGTCAGCAAGAGCTCGATCCCGACGGGCGCGCCCTCGATGCTCGCGCGCCGCGCGACCTCGAGGAACACGGCCACGGCGGCCTTGTTGTCGGCGCCGAGGATCGCGTCGTGCGCGTTCTCCCAACCGCCGTCGACGACCACCGGCTCGATCTCAGCGGCGACGGCCACGGTGTCGAGGTGCGCGCAGAGCAGCACGGTGCGCTCGGCGCGGCCGTTGGGACGCCGCATGGAGGGGATCCGCGCGAGCAGGTTGCCGCGGGGATCGGCCTCGACCGCGAGCCCCATGGCCTCCAGCTCGCGCGTGACGTGGGCGGCGACGTCCGCCTCGTGCCCGAACGGGCTCGGGATGCGGCAGAGCTCGCTGAAGGTGTGGTTCAGCCGCCCGCGCTCGGCCTCGCTGGCCGGCCGCACGTCAGCGCTGCTGGAAGCGGCCCGTGGGCTCGGCCGGTGCGTGCTCGCTCACGTCCGGCCGGCCGACGCGGATCGGCTCGTCCGTCTCCGGCAGCTCGTGCGGCCGCCGTTCGGCGGCGTAGCGCTGCGCGGCCCCGACGAACTCGCGGAACAGCGGTGCGGGGCGGTCGGGGCGCGACTTGAACTCCGGGTGGTACTGCGAGGCGACGAAGAACGGGTGGTCGGGCAGCTCGATCACCTCGACGAGCCGCTCGTCCGGCGTGGTGCCCGAGACGACGAGGCCGGCGGCCTCGATCCTGCGCCGCAGGAAGTTGTTGACCTCGTAGCGGTGGCGGTGGCGCTCGTAGATGACGGCCTCGCCGTAGAGCTCCCGCGCCCGCGTGCCGGGGTGCAGCTTCACCGGATCGGCGCCGAGCCGCATGGTGCCGCCCATGTCGGCGACCTCCTTCTGCTCGGGCAGCAGGTCGACGACCGGGTAGGGCGTCTGCGGGTCGAACTCGCTGGAGTTCGCGTTCTCCATGCCGACGACGTGCCGTGCGAACTCGGCGACCGCCATCTGCATGCCGAGGCAGATCCCCAGGTACGGGATGCCCTGCTCGCGCGCGACCCGCGCGGCCGCGATCTTGCCCTCGATACCGCGCTCGCCGAACCCGCCGGGGATGAGGATGCCGTCGGCCTCCTCGATGCGGCGCATGACCGCGTCGTCGTCCACGGTCTCGGAGTCGACCCAGTCGACCTCGACCGGGCAGCCGTGCTCGAAGCCCGAGTGGCGCAGCGCCTCCACGACGGAGAGGTAGGCGTCCTCGAGCTGCACGTACTTGCCGACGAGCGCGATGCGGACCGGCGCGTGCTGCTGCGCGGCGCCCGCCTTCTCGATGAACCCCTTCCACGAGCCGAGGTCCGGCGCGGCCGCCTCCATGCCGAAGTGGTCGAGCACGAAGTCGTCGACGCCCTCGGCCTGGAAGTAGAGCGGCACCTTGTAGATCAGGTCGACGTCGCGGGCGGAGACGACGGCCTCGACGGGCAGGGACGCGAACAGCGCGATCTTCTTGCGGATGTCGTAGGACAGCCCGCCCTCGGAGCGGCACACGACCATGTCGGGCTGGATGCCGATCCGGCGCAGCTCGTTGACCGAGTGCTGCGTCGGCTTCGTCTTGAGCTCACCGGCGTGGCCGATGTAGGGCACGAGCGTGAGATGGATGAACATGCACCGGCGCCGGCCGACGTCGACCGGGAACTGCCGGATGGCCTCCAGGAACGGGAGCGACTCGATGTCGCCCACCGTGCCGCCGATCTCCGTGATGACCACGTCGACGTCCTGGCTCTCGCCCACGAGCTGGATGCGGTGCTTGATCTCGTCCGTGATGTGCGGGACGACCTGCACGGTGCCGCCGAGGTAGTCGCCGCGACGCTCCTTGCGGATGACCGAGTTGTAGATCGCGCCCGCGGTGACGTTCGACGCGCGCGACGTGTTCGCGTCGGTGAACCGCTCGTAGTGGCCCAGGTCGAGGTCGGTCTCCGCGCCGTCCTCGGTCACGAACACCTCGCCGTGCTGGAACGGCGACATCGTGCCGGGGTCGACGTTGATGTACGGGTCGAACTTCTGGAGGGCGACCTTGAGGCCCCGGGCGACGAGCAGGCGGCCGATGGAGGCCGCCGCTATGCCCTTGCCGAGCGACGAGACGACGCCGCCGGTGACGAAGATGTAGCGGGTGCGCGGGCGAGGATCTGGCATCAGGCTCTGTCCCGGCAGTCTAGGACGCCGGGCGGCGGCAGGCGCGGGTTGCCCGCTCTCTGCGCGCGAATGCCGGTCAGGCGCCGGCGAGCCACTCGATCAGCGCCGGGCGCGAGATGCGCCAGTGCTCGCCGATCCGGCGGGCCGGGAGCGTCCCCGCCTCGGCGAGCGCGACGACCTCCTCCTCGGGCACCTGGAGCAGCTCGGCGGCCTGCGCCGGGGTCAGCACGTCGGGCCGCGGCGCGGGCGTGAACGCGTGGTGCCCGACGGTGACGCCCTGCTCGGGCAGCTCGACGGTCACCCGCCGCTGCGCGGCCACGAGGTTGTCGCGCAGCCGGTCCAGGCCGGCGTCGGAGTCGGGATCGACGTAGTGCGAGACGAGCGTCGTCACGAGCGTCTTCTTGTTGGTGCGGAGCGCGTCGGCGGCCCGGTCGAGCTTGTCGAACTCGGCGTGCGGGAGCCGCACGTAGAGCGCGGCGGTGGGATCGGGCATGTCCCGATGCTAGCAGATAGCTATACGACGGCCTGCACGAGCTGCGCGACGGCGATCAGCGCCATCCACACCACGAAGGCCAGGAGCACGCGGACGCGCAGCGCGGGGATCGGCCGCATCAGAGCTGCCCGCCGTACTCGATGATCACGCGGGCCGAGAAGTAGCCGAACCAGAGCACCGCGAACCCGATGATCCACAGCCGGTAGCCGCTGAGCCGGATCATCTCCGGGAGCGCCTTGCGGTTGAGCACGATCAGCAGGATCGAGTAGATGAACATGACGCCCGCGCTCATGGCGGACGCGATGACGATCAGCAGCAGCGGCTGCTCGGTGATGGTGAGGAGGATCCCGACGCCGACGAGGACCAGCAGCCAGACCGTGGCGGCGTAGATCCGGCTCTCGGTCCAGCGGCTGCTGTCGGGCACCGCGTTGATCTTCACCGCGTCGGCCGAGATCCGGCTGGTGTAGTCGAAGTTGCCGAGCGTCGTGGACAGCAGCTTGAAGAAGCCCGCCATCCAGAACAGCGTGCCGAACCACGGTGCGACGACGTCCTTGAGGACCTCGCCCTCCTTCTGGATGAAGTCGAAGTCCTCGCCGGTCTCCTGGCCGAACAGCGTCGAGTAGGCCAGCACGGAGAGGATGACGATGCCGGCGGTGCCGATCAGCCAGAACGTGACGGCCTGCTCGGCGTTCGCGACGCGCCACCACTTGTTCCAGCGGGCCAGGTTCTCCGGCGTGGGCGGGAACGCGTTGCCCGTCGAGGGGACCGCCTCCGTCTCGCCCGTGAGCGGGGACTTGATGTGCGGGATGTAGTGGCCCATGCCCATGCCCTTGTCGCGGACCCAGTTGGACACGGCCAGGTTGCCGCACCCGCCCGACCCGGCGAAGGCCACGGCGCCCGCGATGACCGCGGCGGTGACGGCCTCGTTCTCGCCGAACGGGATGCTGCCGAACGAGCCGAAGCCGCTGACGAAGTCGCCCCAGGCGTCCGTCGTGGTGCCGAAGGCCACGGCGATGACCAGCCACACGACGACGCCGGCGATGATCACGGTCTGGAACTTCTCGACCGTCCGGTAGACGACCGGCGAGGCGGTGAGGGTGACGCCGATGGCGACGAGGCCGAGGACGCCGACGAGCGTGGTGTCGATGCCGCCGATCACGAACGAGAGGCACGTCGCGGCGCCGACCGCGAGCCCGGGCCAGACGTTCGGGACGATGGCCATGATCACGAAGAGGAACCACCAGGGCTTCCACAGTCGGGTGAAGCCGGTGATCGCGGTCTCGCCGGTGGCGAGCGTGTAGCGCTCGACCTCCATGTTGATGAAGAACTGGATCGCGACGGCGACGACCGCGGCCCACAGGACCGTGAGCCCGAGGTTGGAGGCCACGAAGGGCCAGATGACGTACTCGCCCGAGCCGAGCGCGGTCGCGACGAGGATGATGCCCGGACCCAGGACCTTGCGC
Source organism: uncultured Solirubrobacteraceae bacterium (assembly GCA_963827335.1). GTDB lineage: Bacteria > Actinomycetota > Thermoleophilia > Solirubrobacterales > Solirubrobacteraceae > DASQMT01. The sequence goes on along the minus strand of CAWHAP010000002.1, from coordinate 129,122 downwards.
AGGGGCGGCGCCTCGGGGAGGTCCTTGAGCGGGACGGGCGGGAGGATCGAGTCCGGGACGTCCGGTGAGAACGGACCTGCGCCGGCATCACGAGTGGCGACGGCCATGCCCGGCTCCTGCCCGGTCTGGCGCCTGTGCGCTCGGTCGCGTGTCCGGGTTCGGACGACGCGGCGCGACCGGTGCCCGGGGCTGCCCGCCGCTCAGTACCGCTGCTCGGGATCCACGACGTTGCGGAGCGGCTCGCCCGCCACGCGGCGGCGCAGGTTGTCCGCGAAGACGCCGACGGCGTCGGCATCCTCGTGGTCGGTGCGGGCCGCGTCGTGCGGAGCGACGATCACGTTCTCGAGCGCCCACAGCGGGCTGTCCGCGGGGAGCGGCTCCTCCGTGAAGACGTCGAGGCACGCGCCCGCGAGGTGGCCGTCGCGCAGCGCATCCACGAGCGCCGCCTCGTCGATCACGGCGCCGCGCCCGACGTTGGCCACGACACCGCCCGGCCGCAGGGCGCGCAGCGCGTCGGCGCCGACGAGCCCGCGCGTGGCGTCGGTCAGCGGGAGCGTGACGACGAGGTCGTCGGACCGCGAGGCGAGCTCGGCGATCCGCTCCGGCGGACCGACGTCGTCGACCCCGGGGACGTCCTCGGGCGTGCGCTTGACGCCGAGCACGCGCATGCCGAAGGCGCGCGCGAGCCGCGCGGTCTCGAGCCCGATCGCGCCGAGGCCCACGACGAGCACGGTCCGGCCGGTGAGCACCCGCATCGTCGGCTTCACGTCGGGCCAGGCGCGCGCGGCCTTGTCGCGGGTCAGCTCGGGCAGGCGCTTCGCGAAGGCGAGCAGCCCGAGGAGCGCGAACTCGGCGAGCGGGACGGCATGGATGCCGCTCACGTTGGTGACCGTCACGTCGCGCAGCGCGTCGGCGTCGAGCGCGAGCGCCGCGCCCAGCTGTTCGCCGGCGCCGGCGTTGCGCGCCTGGACCCAGCGCACGCGCGGCGCGGCCCGGAGCGTCCCGACGAGCCCCTCCCCCGTGTTGTCCGGGATGCCGTAGAGCACCTCGGCCTCGGCGAGCAGCGCGGCCCAGCGCTCCTCCGCGGCGGCGTCGCGGGTGAACGCGGGGTCGCCCGTCACGTCGCCGGTCCAGCGCGCGGGCGCCAGCACGGACGGGTCGTGCAGCAGCCGGACCCCGTCGATGCCCGCGAGCTGCTCCACGAGCTCCGGCGGCACGGGCGTGGCGATCAGGACGGCGAGCTGGCTCATCGTGGCCGCGTACCCGGCGTCCGCAGGCGGGTCACGCCGCCTTCAGGAGCTCCTTGGCGTGCCGGCGCGCGGCGGCGTCCGCGTCGTCGGCGCCGAGCATCCGCACGAGCTCGCCGACGACGGCCGCGCGCTCGAGCAGCGTGACGGTCGTGCGAGCGGGGTCGGCCGACGTGTCCTTGACGATCGTGAAGTGGCGGTCGGCCATCGACGCGATCTGCGGCAGGTGCGTGATGCAGATGACCTGGCGCCCGGCGGCGAGCGCACGCAGCTGCTCGCCGACCGCCCGGGCGGTCTGGCCGCCGATGCCGGCGTCCACCTCGTCGAAGACGAGCGTCGCCGGCCCTGCCTCGGCCGCGGCGCTCATCAGCGCCAGCATCACGCGCGAGAGCTCCCCGCCCGAGGCGATGTCGCGCAGCGGGCCCGCCGGGACGCCGGGGTTCGGCGCGATCAGGAACTCGACCTCGTCGGCGCCGCTCGGGCCGTGCTCGGCGCGCTCGGCGAGCCGGGCCTCGAACGTCGCGCCGTCCATCGCGAGGTCGGCGAGCACGGCGACGACCGTGCCGGCCAGGCCCGCGGCCGCCTCGGTCCGCGCCGCGCGCAGCTCGGCCGCGCGCGCGGCCGCCTCGGCCCGGACGGCCTCCAGCGCGGCCGTGGCGCTCTCGGCGGCCTCCTCGGCGCCGGCCAGCTCGTCCCGCCGCGCGCGGCAGCGCTCCGCGTGCGCGAGCACCGCGGCGATCGTGCCGCCGTGCTTGCGCTTGAGCTTCTCGAACAGGGCGAGACGCTCCTCGACCTCGTCCAGGCGGCCGGGCGGGGCATCGACGGCCTCGCCGTAGCGCCGCAGCTCGCCCGCCAGGTCCTCCGCCTCGACGGCGAGCGCGCCCGCCCGCTCGGTGAGGACGTCGAGCGCCGCGTCGACGCCGCTCATCGCCTCCAGGGCGCGCGCCGCGCCGGCCAGCGCCGTCGCCGCCCCGTCGCCGGTCTCCGGCGCGAGGGCCTCGATGCCGCCGGCCGCCGCCATCCGCAGCCCTTCCAGGTTGCGCAGGCGCTCGCGCTCGGCGGTCAGCTCGGCCTCCTCTGCCTCCGTCGGCGCCGCCGCCTCGATCTCACCCAGCTCCCACTCGAGCAGGTCGAGCTCCCGGTCGCGCGCCCCGGCCCGCTCGCGCAGCGCCGCCAGCTCCTCGCGGAGCGACCGCTCGCGCGCGTGGACCGCGGCGAACGCGGCACGGCGCTCGGCCTGCTCAGGGCCGCAGAAGCCGTCGAGGATCCCCAGCTGCGACGAGGCCAGCGTCAGCTTGCGGTGCTCGTGCTGGCCGTAGAACGACAGCAGCGCGCCGCCGACGTCGCGCAGGTCGGCCGCGGTGACCGTGCGGCCGTTCAGGTACGCGCGCGTGCGCCCCTCGGCGCTCACGCGGCGGGCGAGGACGAGCTCCTCGGCGTCGTCGGCGATCAGCTCGCCCAGCTCCTCCCGCAGCGCGTCGCGCAGCTCGAACACGCCCTCGACGTACGCCTCGGACGCGCCCGGGCGCACGATGCCGGCGCGCGGCTTGCCGCCGAGCAGCAGGTCCAGCGCGTGCGCGAGCACGGTCTTGCCCGCGCCCGTCTCGCCCGTGAGCACGTTGAGCCCGGGCGCGAGGCGCAGCTCGGCCCGCTCGATCAGCAGGAGGTTCTCGACGCGCAGCTCTTCCAGCACGCCGCAGGGTCTACCAGCCGAACCCGACGGATCCGGCCGTCTGCGCAGCTCTGTCACGAAGTCGGCACGGAGTCGGCACAGACGCGGGTTGAGCCGTCACGGGCCGCCCGGCACGCTGCCCCCATGTCCACCGACCTATCGCGCCAGCCGGCCGAACCGCTCCCGCAGCCGGTGATAGAAGCTCGCGCCCGGGAGCTGCGCGAGGAGCGCGGTCGAGCGCGCGAACTCGACGTGGATGTCCTCGCCCGGCTGCAGCTCGACGACGGGCCGGCCGTCGATGTGCACCTCGACCGGCTCGTCGCGCGAGCGGTTGTTGATCGTCAGCAGGTCGTCGGGGGCGACCACGAGCGCGCGCGCGGTGAGCGAGTGGGGGGCGATGAAGGAGACGACGAAGCCGGCCACGCCCCACGCGAGGACGGGCCCGCCGTTGGCGAGGTTGTAGCCCGTGGAGCCCTGCGGGGTCGACACGACCAGCCCGTCGCACCGGACGCGCCCGATCTCCTCGCCCGTGAGGGCGTAGGCGAGGTCGGCGACGCGGAACCCCGGCTTGCGGTGGACGGAGATGTCGTTGAAGGCCGTCCACGTCCCCTCCGGCCGCCCGACGGTGATCCCCGGCAGCTGCATCGTCTCGAACTCGCCCGTGAACGCGAGGTCGAAGTCGTCGTCGAGCCCGTCGGGGTCGAGGGTCGCGAGGAAGCCGACCTCGCCGAAGTTGACGGCGAAGACGGGCACGCCGCTGTTCGCATACTCGCGCAGCGCGGTGAGGATCGTCCCGTCGCCGCCCATGACGACGCACAGGTCGACGTCGCGCGAGAGCGGCGTGTCGAGCTCGAGCCCGGGCCCCGGCTCGAGGCCGTGCTTCTCGGTCTCGCCGGCGTCGAACTGGAGCGTGGCGCCGGCGCGCTTCGCGCCGGCGAGCAGCGCGGCCAGCGCGTGCGCCGTGTCCGCCGCCCGGCGGTGGGTGAGCACGGAGGCCTTCACGGCTCGATCTCCCGCGCGGCCGCCTCGAGGTCCTCGACCGCCCCGGCGCGGCCGGGCTCGGCCAGCCAGGCGAACGTCTCGCGGTTCCCCGCCGGGCCCGGCAGGCCCGAGGACGCGAAGCCGAGCACCGCCGTCCCCTCCGCGCGCGCCGCGTCCGCCACCGCGACGAGCGCCGCGCGCCGGAGCGCGGGGTCGCGCACCACGCCGCCCTTGCCGATCCGGTCGCGGCCGACCTCGAACTGCGGCTTGACCATGACCAGCGCGTCGAAGCGCCCGGCGGTGCACGCGAGCACGGCCGGGAGCACCTTGGCGAGCGAGATGAACGAGACGTCGGCGACGACGAGATCCGGCGGGTACGGGAGCGCGCCGGGCGTGAGCGCCCTCGCGTTGATCCGCTCGAGCACGGTCACGCGCGCATCGTCGCGCAGCGTCAGGGCCAGCTCGCCGTACGCCACGTCGAGGGCGATCACGTGAGCGGCGCCGCGTTGCAGCAGGCAGTCGGTGAACCCGCCGGTCGACGCGCCCACGTCCAGCGCACGGCGGCCGGACACGTCGATCGCGAACCGGTCGAGCGCGTTCGCGAGCTTGATCCCGCCGCGGGACACGTACGGCGGCGGCGCGGTGACGTCGAGCTCGACGTCGGAGGCCACGAGCTGGCCCGGCTTCTCCGCGCGGCGGCGTCCCGGCCCGAGGTGCACGTCGCCCGCGATGACGGCGGCCGCGGCACGGGAACGGGACGGGTAGAGGCCCCGCTCCGCCAGCAGGTTGTCCAGCCGCACGCGCGCCACGCGACGCGAAACGGTACCGGGCTAGACGAGCGAGCCGCGGGGATCGAGCACCGCGGCCTGGATCCGCTCGGCGATGCGCTCGGCGGTGTAGCCGACCTCGGCGTGCAGGAGCTTCGGCGCGCCGTGGGTCACGTAGCGGTCGGGCAGGCCGACGCGCAGGATGCGCGGCGCCAGGCCGCCCTCCGACAGGGCCTCCCACACGCCGGTGCCGAAGCCGCCGGCGAGCACGCCCTCCTCGACGGTGACGAGCAGCTCGTGCTCGGCGGCGAGCTGCGCGAGCAGTCCGGTGTCGAGCGGCTTGGCGAAGCGCGCGTCGGCGACCGTCACGTCGAGACCGCCCTCGGCCAGCAGGTCCGCGGCGCCGAGCGCCTTCTGCGCGCCGGTGCCGTAGCCGACGATCGCGACCCGCTCGCCCTCGCGCAGGATCTCGCCGGTGCCGATCTCGAGCAGCTGCGGCGTGGCGGGGATCGGGACGCCGACCCCCTCGCCGCGCGGGTAGCGCAGCCCCACCGGACCGCCGTCGTGGCGCAGCGCGGTGTGGAGCATGTGCACGAGCATGGCCTCGTCGCGCGGCGCCATCAGCGTCATGTTCGGCAGGCAGCGCAGGTAGGCGATGTCGAACACGCCGTGGTGCGTCGGGCCGTCGTCGCCGACGAGGCCCGCCCGGTCCATCGCCAGCACGACGGGCAGCTGCTGGAGGCAGAGGTCGTGCACGATCTGGTCGTAGGCGCGCTGCAGGAAGGTGGAGTAGATCGCGGCGACGGGCCGGGTGCCCTGGAGCGCGAGGCCCGCCGCGAAGAGCAGCGCCTGCTGCTCGGCGATGCCGACGTCGAAGTAGCGCTCGGGCATCGCCTTCTGGAGCAGGTTCAGGCCCGTGCCCGAGTTCATCGCCGCCGTGATGCCGACGACCCGCTCGTCGCGCTCGCACTCGGCCACGAGCGCCTCGCCGAACACCTGCGTGTACTGGGGCGCGCCGGGCTTGCCGGCCGGCTTGGACGGCGCGGGCATGCGCTTGGCGATCGAGTTCGGCTTGGCCGCATGCCACTTCTCCATGCCCTCGAGGCCGCCGTCCTCGGCCGGGGAGAAGCCCTTGCCCTTGACGGTCGCGACGTGGAGCACGACGGGCCGCTCGGCCTCGAACGCGGCGCGCAGCGCGCGGCGGAGCGCGCGGACGTCATGGCCGTCGATCACGCCCATGTACGCCCAGTCGAGCTCCTCCCAGAAGAGCCCCGGCGCCCAGAACGCCTTGATCGACTCCTTCAGCTGCGGGCCGAGCTTCTCGAACTTCGCGCCGATGCCCGCCGGCAGCTTCGTGAGGCGCTCCTCGACGCCCTCACGCGCCTTCCACAGGCCCGGCTCGAGCCGGACGCGGTTGAAGTAGCGCGACAGGGCGCCGACGTTCGGCGCGATCGACATGCCGTTGTCGTTGAGGATCACGACGAGCGGGGTGCCGAGGCCCCCGGCCTGGTGGATCGCCTCGAAGGCGACGCCGCCGGTCATCGCGCCGTCCCCGATGACGGCGACGACCTTGCCGTCCTCGCCGTCGCCGCGCCGCATGCCCTCCTTGATGCCGACGCCGTAGCCGATCGAGGTGGAGGCGTGGCCCGCGCCCATGACGTCGTGCTCGGACTCGTGGATCGAGCAGAACGGGGCGAGCCCGCCGTACTTGCGGATCGTGCCCAGCTCGTCGCGGCGCCCGGTCAGGACCTTGTGGGGGTAGGCCTGGTGACCGACGTCCCAGAGGATCTTGTCGCGCGGCGAATCCATCAGCGAGTGCAGCGCGACCGCGATCTCGCAGGTGCCGAGGTTCGCCCCGAAGTGCCCGCCGATCTCGCCGACGGTGTCGATCAGCAGGTCGCGCACCTCCTGGGACACGCGGACCAGCTCGTCCTCCGAGAGGGCGTGCAGGTCCTGCGGGCGGTCGATCCGTTCGAGAAGGCTCATGAGGTGCGGTGGGCGATGAAGTCGGTGATCTGCTCGAGCTCGGTGGCCCCGTCGCCTCCGGTCGCCCGGGCCAGCGCGGCGTGGGCGTTGCGATGAGACTCCGCCGCCATGGCTCGCGCCCCGTCGAGCCCGTACCGGGTCACGTAGGTCAGCTTGCCGTGACGCTCGTCCGAGCCCTGCGGCTTCCCCAGCGCGGCGTCTGTCCCCGTCACGTCGAGGATGTCGTCGACGATCTGGAACAACACGCCCAGTTCAGCTGCGAACGCACGGAAGTCGGAGAGTGTAGGCGATGGGTCTCGGGTTCCCGTCAGCAGCAGTACGCACGCCACCGACGCACCGATCAGCCTGCCGGTCTTCAGCTCGTGCAGCCGCCGCAGCCCGGCATCGCTCGGATCGACCATCGCGCGGACGTCGATGAACTGACCGCCGACCATGCCGTTGACGCCCGTCGCGTCGGCCAGCTCGGCGACCGCGGCGAGCACGTCGGCCGGGTCGGCCTCCTGCTCCTGCAGCGCCAGCCGGAAGGCCTCGGCGTAGAGGCCGTCGCCCGCGAGGATGGCCACGTCCTCGCCGTAGCGGACATGACAGGTCGGCCGTCCCCGGCGCAGGTCGTCGTCGTCCATCGCCGGCAGGTCGTCGTGGATCAGCGAGTACGTGTGGATCAGCTCGAGCGCAGCGGCGAAGGGCAGCACCCACTCCGGGTCGCGGCCGAGCGCGCGCGCGGTGGCGAGCGCGAGGACCGGGCGGATGCGCTTGCCGCCGGCGAGCAGCGAGTAGCGCATCGCCTCCTCCAGGCCGCCTGCGTCCGGCTCGCGCGCGAACCGGAGCTCCTCGAGGTAGCGCTCGACCCGGTCGCGCAGGTGGTCCGGGTAGACCGCCGCCGCGTGCTGCTGCATGCTCATTCAGCCCTCCAGCGCGAGCTGGCCGGGCGCGCTGCCGCCCGCGCCGGCATCGGCGGCGCGGACCCTGCGGTCGAGCTCCGCACCGGCCTCGGAGGCCACCCGCGCGCAGTCGTCGACGAGGGCGGCCGCGCGCTCGGGTGCGAGCTCGCCCGCACGCAGCTCGGCGGCAGCTCGCTCGAGTCGCTCGACCAGCTCGTCGAGGCGGGCGTCAGGCATGACGCGCCCCATTCTCGCGCACGGCGCGCAGCGCCGCGCCGAGGACGCCGTTCACGAACCCGGGCGCCTGGGCGGCGCAGAACTCCTTGGCCGTCTCGACCGCCTCGACGATCGCGCCCTCGGGCGGGATCGGCCGGTCGCCCTCGATCAGGTCCGGGTGGAGCATCTCGAGGAGGGCGACGCGCATGATCGCCTTCTCCAGCGGGGCGATGCGGCCGATCGCCCAGCCCTCGGCATGGCGGGCGATGTGGCCGTCGAGCTCGTCGGCGTGGTCGGCGGTGGCGTGCGCCAGCGCGCGCGTGAAGCTCACCGCGTCGCGCTCGAACACCTCGTCGAGGGCGCGGCCGGTCAGCTCGTGCTGGTACAGCGCGAAGACGGCGGCACGGCGCTGGTCGGAGCGGCGGGACATCGGCCGCGCCAGGGTAGCTGGCGCGTCAGGCGGGAACGGGCGCCAGCTGCGCGGCGGGCGCCCGCGCGGCGCTGCCCGCCGGGCGCAGGAGCGTCACGGCGAGGCCGATGGCCAGCGGGATCGTCCACGCCAGGTACGCGACGTAGGGTCCGTTGCCCTCGCGCGCCGCGTACACGACGAACGTGAGCCAGGCGCCCGCGCTCGCGACCACGGAGAGCACCGGCAGGCTGCGGCCGCGGCGCGCCTCCCAGGCGGCGAGCGCGACGACGAGCGGCAGGTGGTAGTAGACGAGATCCCACGGATCGAGCATGCAGCGGAGCAGGAAGACGAGCGCGAGGACGCCGAGGACGTCGTCGCGGTTGCGGTCCGGCCCGCTGCGCAGCCACCAGGCGATCGCCACGAGCGCCCCGCCGCCGACGATCAGCGGGCGGGTCAGCGGCATCAGCCACTCCGGGCCCATCCGGGTGCCGTGCCCGCCGGCGATGAACTCCGGGGTCGCGGGCACGCCGAACGGCCACCAGATCTGATGGGGATGGAAGAGCTGGCCCGTGTTCGTGATGGCGGCGTGCACGCCCGAGGAGGAGGGCTGGAGCTGGAGGCCCAGGAGCAGCGCGGTGCCGACGGCGCCGGACACGACGATCCGCCAGCCGCCGCGCGGGGCGGCCATCGCGGCGGGCAGGATCGCGAGCACCGCCCACTGCTTGGCGACGACCGCGAGGACGATCAGCAGCGACGCCCGGCCGACGCGGCCGCTGCGGGCGCACAGCACGGCGCCGATCGCGCAGGCCGTCGCGAGGAGATCCTCCGGGTGCCCGTAGCGCAGCGTGGAGAGGGTGAGCGCGCCGCCGCAGCCGGCGATCAGGAAGACGGGCCACGCGCGGTTCCCGGCGGCCCGGACCGGTCCCGCGATCGCGACGCCGAGCGCGGCGAGGGCGAGCAGCCCTGGCGCGGCGGAGAGCCGGTAGGCCATCGTCTCCATGCCGCCGGCCGCGCCCGTGAGCAGCGCCGACGGCGTGCCGACCATGACGGTGAAGCCGCTGTAGCCCGGCAGCTTGTCGAGGAACGCGCTCCAGTCGCCGGCCATCACGGCCTGGTAGGCGGGATAGGCCTCCAGGTAGAAGTCGCCCATCCAGAACACGTCGGTCGAGCCGGCCGCGCCGGCCACGAGCGCGAACGCGAGCGCCAGCGCCCACGGCAGGGCGAGCGGGCGGCCGAGCAGCGAGCGCATACGCCCGCTATCGGCGCCCCGCCGCGCCGGGTTGAGCCCCGCGTCAGGCCCGCGACATGTAGGAGCCCGAGCGCGTGTCCACCTTCACCCGGTCCCCGATGTTGACGAACAGCGGCACGTTGATCGTGGCGCCCGTCTCGAGCGTCGCCGGCTTGTTGCCGCCGCCCGAGGCCGTGTCCCCGCGCACGCCGGGCTCGGTGTGCGTCACCTCGAGCTCGACGGACGCCGAGAGCTGCACGTCGGAAGGCTGGTCGTCGATGAACAGCAGGTCGACGGACTCGTTCGGCTTGATCCACTTGAGCGGATCGGCGAGCGAGCTCTCCGGGATCGCGAGCTGCTCGAACGACTCCTCGTCCATGAAGTGCGCGTCGGTCCCGTCGGCGTACAGGAACTGCATCTTGCGCGCCTCGGTGCGCACAGCGCGGAACTTCTCCCCGGCGCGGAACGTCCGGTCGATCACCGCGCCGTCGGACGAGCGCCGCAGCTTCGTCCGCACGAACGCGCCGCCCTTGCCGGGCTTCACGTGCTGGAACTCGAGGATCTTGAAGATCGTGCCTTCAACCTCGATGTGGTTGCCGTTCTTGAACTGGTTCGTCGAGATCATGGCGCCGGTCAGTGTAGGTGCCCGGCCGGGCCGGCCTCGTGCCCGGCGCGCCCGGGAACGACCGAGGCCCGCTCGATGAGCGGGCCTCGGGACACTGCGGGGGACTGCTGGGGTCGCTAGTTCAGCGAGTACCACCAGGGCGAGCCGTCGAACGGGGCGCCGGTGTTCTCGTTGACGAACTTCGGGCAGGTGCGCGACTTCCAGTTGGGGAGGCACGGGTTGAACGGGTTGACGCGACCGTAGGCGTCCTCGTGCCAGTAGTCCTCGGGCAGCGGCGGCTCGTCCTGGACGACGCAGTCGATCCCGTTCTTCGTGTCGTCGAGACCGGAAGCAGCGTTGCGGCTGAGCTCCATGACGTTCGGGATGTCGTCGAAGTCCTGGTCGTCGGCGCCGTCGCGCACGCCGTCGCCGTCGGTGTCGCGGTCCACGTGGCTCGTCGGGGCGTACGTGATGTGGAACGGCTTCTCCCTGCGGTAGCAGCCCTTCCAGTACTCGACGGTCATGCGGCCGTGCGTCTCGTCGTAGTTCGTGAGGCCGTCGGCGTCCTCGTCGCGCTCGTCGTCGGAGAGGTACCCGTCCTGGTAGTGGTCGTAGTAGTAGACCTCGGACTGCTTGAACACCCGCGCCGTGTAGCTGAACGGCGGGGAGCCGACGGCGAAGTACGAGGCGGCCTGCTCGCCCCCGTACCGGTTCATGTCGAACAGGCCATAGGGGTTGCGGCTGGCAGCGTGGTCCCACCAGGGCTCGAGGTCGTCGAGGCGGACCGTCCGGTAGCCGGCCGGGTTGCTGGGCGAGCTGGCCGACATGGCCCAGGTGATGAACTGGTCGTGCTTGTTGTAGTTCACGCGGCTCAGCGTGGGCTCATGCCGGCCGGCGTCGTCGCCGCTCGGGATGATGCGGGAGCGCGTGTACTGCTGACCGGCCGAGTAGGACAGCTGGCTCAGCGAGCGCGGGTCGGTCTTCGTGACGCTGTACGTGTAGATCCAGAGGTCGTACTCCTCCTTGCTCGTCAGCGTGTCGCCGTCGTAGTCCAGATCGGCGTCCGCGAAGAGCGGGTTCGGGTACGGCCGCTTGCCGGGGTACGGCAGCGCGGTGTTCGGGTGCTGGAACTCGTCGTCGTTGAGGTCGACCGCCGACTGGTACTCGTAGCCGTCGGCGACCTTGTCGGCGTCGCTGTCGGCGTTGCACGGATCGGTGCCGATCGCCGTCTCGAGCGTGTCGCTCAGGAGGTCGTCGTCATCGTCGGTCTCGTCGCGGTTCAGGACCGCGTCGCGGTCGCAGTCGAACTCCCACTTGTCGAGCAGGCCGTCCTCGTCGGTGTCCGCGACGCAGGGGTCGAGGCTCAGGGACAGCTCGACGTCGTCGGACAGGCCGTCGTTGTCGTCGTCGCCGTCGGCCTTGTTCTTGGTGCCGTCGCCGTCGCAGTCGCCGTCGGGGGTCGACTCCGTGGGCGCGACCGACCGCGGGGGCCGGGGCGCGCTGACGGTCGGGGAGAGCTTGTTCCTCGTGAACTTCTTGCCGAACTTCTTCGCCAGGACGCGGAGGCGGAAGCGCGTCGGAATCGGCTCGCCGGAGTTGAGCGAGAAGAACTCCTGAAGGGAGGCCGGCACCTTGATGACGAGCATCTTCTTCGTGCCGACGTCGGCCTTGGCGAACACCGCGCGGGCGCCGTCGCGCTTGAACACGACGGTGTTCTTGAAGCGGCCGGCGACGAAGTGCCTGCCGCGGATGGTCAGGCTCTCGCCGACGGCCACGTCAAGGGGTGACACCTTGGTGACGACGGGCGCCTTGACCTTCTTCTTGGCGGCTTTGGCGGTGGTTGCAGCCCCGGCCGTGGCGGGGGCGGCCAGCGCGACCAGCGCCGCAACGAAGGCGGCACGGCGCAGCGGGGAGGGGATGCGGGCTCGGAGTTCCATCGCACCGGGTATCGGCCGGTGACGCCGGACCCTTGAGGGCCTCCGCGTGGGCGATGGGGTCTCTACCCCACCACGGTGAGCGACTTCGGGGTGCCGCTGAGCACGTCGCGCCCGTCCGCGGTGACGACGACGAGATCCTCGATCCGCGCCCCGCCGCGGCCGGGCACGTAGACGCCCGGCTCGACGGTGACGACGTTCCCCGCCGCGAGGCGCGCGTCCGCGGTGCGGGCCAGCCGCGGGGCCTCGTGGATGTCGAGCCCGACCCCGTGGCCGAGCCCGTGCCCGAAGTGCTCGCCGTGCCCGGCGGCCTCGATCAGGTCGCGCGCGACGGCGTCGACCTCGCGCCCGCGCGGCCCCGGCCGGACCGCGTCGAGCGCCGCCTCCTGCGCCTCCAGCACGAGCCCGTAGAGCGCCTCGAGATCGTCGGGGAGCGGCCCCGTGGCCCAGGTGCGCGTGCAGTCCGAGCAGTAGCCGTCGAGCTTGGCGCCGATGTCGAGCGTGACGAGCGTGCCCGCCTCGATGGGCACGTCGCGCGGCGTGGCATGCGGCAGCGCGCCGTTCTCCCCACCCGCGACGATCGAGGGGAAGCTCGGGCCCTCCGCGCCGCGCAGGCGCATCTCCTGCTCCAGTGCGAGCGCGACGTCGCGCTCCGTCCGCCCCACGAGGCCGCGCTCGCGGACCCAGGCGTAGATCTCGTCGACGAGCGCGGCTGCGGCGCGGATCGCCGCGACCTCGCCGGGCTCCTTGCGCGCCCGCTCCGCCTCCACCAGCCCGCCGGCGGCGACGAGCTCGAGCCGGTCGGGGAGCGTGTCGCGCAGCTCGGCGTGCCGGCGCACGGAGACGTGCTGGTCCTCGAAGCCGACGCGCAGCGAGCCGGGCGGCCAGCCCTCGGCCAGCGCCGCGCGCAGCTCCTGCGGCGCGGGCTGCAGGTCGAAGCCCGCGACCTCGGCCTTCGCCCGCTCGACGTACCGGAAGTCGGTCAGGAAGCGGCGCGTGTCGGGACCGACCACCGCCAGCCCGTTCGTGCCGGTGAACCCGGTCAGGTAGCGCAGGTTCACGAGGTCGGTGACGAGCAGCAGGTCGAGCTCGCGCTCGGCGAGCCGGGCCGCCACCCGGTCCGCGCGGCTCACAGCGCGCCCTTCACGTGCTCGAGCGCGGCTCGGTAGCCGTCGACGCCCTGGCCGCTCACGGTGGCGAGGCAGATCTCCTCCAGCACCGACACGGACCGGAACGCCTCGCGGTGCTTGACGTCGGAGAGATGGACCTCGACCGCCGGCAGCCCGGCCAGCTCGACGGCGTCGCGGATCGACCACGCGTAGTGCGTCCAGGCGCCCGGGTTGAGCAGCAGCGCGTCGGCGTAGTCGGGCGCCTTGTGCAGCTCCTCGACGAACTCGCCCTCGTGGTTGGAGTGGAAGAAGCGCGCCTCCAGGCCGAGCTCCTTCGCGAACTGCTCGATCCGGAACTCGAGCCGCGCGAAGGTGAGGCCGCCGTAGTGCTCGGCGGGCCGGCGGTCGAGCGCGTCGAGGTTGACGCCGTGCATCACGGCCACGCGGTTGCGCATCAGGGCGCCAACTCTTCCAGAGCGCGCGCGACGTCGTCGGGCGGCACGGCGCGCCCGGTCCGCACGTCGCCCGGCGCCTCGACGAGCACGAAGCCGACGCGCCCGGCGCGCCGCTTCTTGTCGCCCTGCAGCGCGTCGAGCACGGCCCGGTGGTCGACCGCCGGATGCAGCGTCACCGGCAGCCCGTGCGACGCGAGGAGGTCCGCCGTCTCGGCCCGCAGCGCCGGCTGCCCCGAGAGGCTGAGCGCGGCGAGCAGCCCCAGGCCGACCGCCTCGCCGTGCCGGTAGCGGGCGTAGCCCGTCGCGGTCTCGATCGCGTGCCCGACGGTGTGGCCGAGGTTGAGGACCTGGCGGCGCCCCTGGTCGCGCTCGTCGCGGGCGACGACGGCGAGCTTCGTCCGCGCGCAGGCGAGCACGAGGTCGGCGTCCACGAGCGCCCCCGGCCGCCGCACGCGCTCCCACAGCGGCCCGCCGGCGATCAGGGCGGTCTTGACCACCTCGGCCCAGCCCGCGGCGAGCTCGGCGGCCGGCAGCGTCGTCAGCACGGCCGGGTCTGCGTGCACGGCCGCGGGCTGGTGGTAGGCGCCGGCGTAGTTCTTGCCCTCGGGGAGATCGACGCCGGTCTTGCCGCCGTAGGCGGAGTCGACCTGCGCGACGAGCGTCGTCGGGAGCTGGACGACCGGGACGCCGCGCTGGTAGGTGGCGGCGCAGAAGCCCGCGAGGTCGCCGACGACGCCGCCGCCCAGCGCGACCACGTGGTCGTCGTGCGCCATCCCCGCCGCGGCCAGCCCGCGCAGGACGCGGCCCGCCTCCTCCCAGGTCTTGGCCCCCTCCCCCGGCGGGATCGTCAGCCGCCCCGCGACCTCGCCGACGTGCTCGCCGTAGAGCGGGCCGACCGTCTCGTCGGTGATCAGGAACGCCCGGCCGCCGCGCGGGCGCGGCACGAGGTCGAGCGCCCCGTGTCCGACGTAGACCGGGTAGTCGCCCGACTCGCTCCTGGCCCAGAGCATGCGGATGCCGCCCGGCGCGGTGCGGAGCGCCGCCATCGCCGGCGCCGCCCGCCGGACCGCCTCGCGCGACGAGTCGCTGAGCACGACGTCCGCGAGCCGCTCGTAGAGCGGGCGGCGAGCGGCGTGCAGCGCGGCGAACCGCTCGCGGTCGCGCGCGAGCGGCCGACGCCCGCCGGCGCGCTGCCACGCCGTCGCCTCGTCGACGTCGAGCAGGACGACGACGTGGCGCGCGAGCGCCTCGCGCACCCGCTCGGACATGACCGCGCCCCCGCCGAGGGAGAGCACGGGCCCGGGCGGCGCGGCGAGCAGCTCGCACACCACCTGCTCCTCGAGCACCCGGAACGCGGCCTCGCCCTCGACGGCGAAGTAGTCCTCGATGCGGCGGCCGGCGCGCTCCTCGAGGACGACGTCGGCGTCGACGGCGCGGGCGCCGAGAGCCGCCGCCGCCGCGCGCGCGGCGGTCGTCTTCCCCGCGCCCATGAAGCCGACGAAGACGAGCGCGCGCCCGCCTAGCGACGCCGCCGCTTCCACCCGATCCGCTCTTCGTAGGCGGCCAGCGCCGCCTGCACGTCGTCGATGTGGTCGCCGCCGAACTTCTGGCGGTAGGCGCCGGCGAGCACGAGAGCGAGCATCGCCTCCCCCACCACGCCCGCCGCCGGCACGACGCACGAGTCGGTGCGCTCGCGCAGCGCCTGCGCCGGCTCGCGCGTGGCGATGTCGACCGAGCGCAGGGGCTTGGTCAGCGTCGGCAGCGGCTTCATCGCCGCACGGACGACGAGCGGCTCGCCCGTGGTCATGCCCCCCTCGAGCCCGCCCGAGCGGTTCGTCTCGCGGAAGTAGCCGCGGTCCTCGCTGTAGAAGATCTCGTCGTGAGCCTCGGAGCCCGGGCGGCCGGCGAGGTCGAAGCCGTCGCCCAGGCCGACGCCCTTGCAGGCCTGGATCGACAGCAGCGCCATGCCGATGCGGCCGTCGAGCCGCTCCTCCCAGGACACGTGCGAGCCGAGGCCGGGCGCGAGCCCGAACGCGCGCAGCTCGAAGATCCCGCCGAGCGACTCGTTGCGCTTGCGCAGGACGTTGATCTCCTGGACCATCGCCGCGCTCGCCTCGGCGTCGAGGCAGCGGACCGGGGAGGCGTCGACGTCCGCGAAGTCCTCGAACGCCAGCGCCGCGCGCTCGGGCGCCCGCACCGAGGCGATCTGCGTCACGTGGGAGACGACCTCGGCGCCGACCGCGCGCAGGAACGCCTTGGCGAGCGCGCCGGCCGCGACGCGGGCCGCGGTCTCGCGCGCGCTGGCCCGCTCGAGCACGTTGCGCACGTCGGTGAAGCCGAACTTCCAGACGCCCGCGAGGTCGGCGTGGCCCGGGCGCGGGAGATGGACCTCCGGCACGTCGGCCTCGACCGGCCACGGGTTCATCCGCTCCTCCCAGTTGGCGTAGTCGCGGTTGGCGACCTGGAGGGCGACGGGGCCGCCGAGCGTGCGGCCGTGGCGGACGCCGGCGGTGATCTCGGCGCTGTCGCGCTCGATCTTCATCCGCCCGCCGCGGCCGTGGCCGAGCTGGCGCCGGGCCATGTCGTCGTTGACGGCCTGCTGGTCCAGCTCGAGGCCCGCCGGGCAGGCCCTCGACGACGGCGGTGAGGCCGGGCCCGTGACTCTCCCCGGCGGTGATGACGCGCAGCGACACGCCCGGAAGCCTATTAAGACCTCCGGGCGGGCGCTGTCAGGGGGTGCGGGCTAGCGCGAGCGGGTCGCGGAGCCGGCGAGGCCGCGGACCGAGCCGACGGTCGCGCCGGACACGCTCGCGACCTTCGCGAGCTTGGACGACTTGGCCGACCGGGCCGCGTCCGTGGTCTTGCCCTTGTGGATCTTGACCAGGTCGAGCTGGTACTGCGCGACCGTGGCGCCGCCGGCGTCGACCACGTCGACGAACTCCGTCTCGCCGACCTTCAGGCGCAGCGTCTCGCAGCTCTCGGGGGTCGGGTGGCAGGAGCCGTCGCCCTGCGCCGTGATGCTGGCGTCGACGAGGAACACCGCGGTCTTGCGGTCCGGCAGGAGGCCGAGGTAGATCAGCAGCGGCTCGGCCGTGGACGGCAGCGCCTGGTCGCGCGACAGCGTCCGCTTGCCGGAGCTGCCGTCGGTCGAGCCGAAGCGGACCGACAGCGAGTACAGCGGGTAGGTCTTCGGCTTCGGGGCCGGCGTCGTCGGCTCGGCCGGGGTGTCCGGCGTCGTGGCGCCGCCGCCCGTGGAGGGGCTCGACTTCGGCTCCTCCTGCTTGACGGTCTCGGCCTTCTCGACCTTCTCGACCTTCTCGACCTTCGCGGCCTTGGGCTTCTTCGCCGTCGACTTGAAGATGTCGTGCGACTTGCCGAGCGGCTTGTGGCCGCGGGCGCGGTTGGACGCGTCCGAGGCCGCGACGATCGGGGCCTCGGTCAGCTCGGAGCTGGCCGTCGCGGCGGGCGCGGGCGCCGGCGCGGCGGTCTCGACGGTCACGGTCGGCTCCTTGGCGAGGAGCACCGGGACCGCGGCGAGTGCGGCGAGCAGCAGGACGGCCACCGGCCACAGCCGGCGTCGCACCAGCTGACGCCAGATGTCGGTCAGAAAGCTCATTCGATGGCTCCAGTCACTGCGGCGGTGGTGGTCGGGGTCGTGGTGCCGCCGGGAGCGGCCGGGGTCGTGCCCGTGGACGGCGTCGTGCCTGCGCCCGTCACGCCCTCGGCGGTCGGGACCAGGAACGTGCTCGCCGACACGTTGGCGTCGAGCTCGTTGGTCGTCGCGTTGGTGCGCGGGGTGAGCGTGATGGAGTCCACCCGCATGAGCCGGCCCTTGACGCGGATCTGCTCGTTCTGCACGGCGACGAAGCGCTCCAGCTCGGTGAAGAGGTCCGTGAGGTGCGCGTAGTCGCCCGAGAACGTCAGGGTGAACGGCATGGTCGAGAAGCCCGCGGCCGTGGCCACCGCGCCCGGGGGCGGGTTGAGCGTCGTGGCCGCGCCGGTCCCGGCCGTGGACGGCGAGCCGGAGGCGGAGGCCGCGATCGACCGGAAGTTGACCTTGTTCGACGTCGCGGCGTGCTCGAGCTGCACGACGAGCGAGCGCACGTCGTCGTCGGCGGGCACGGCCTTGCCGAGGCTGGTCACGCGGGCGTACGTGGAGGTGTACGCGTCACGCGCCTGCCGGTAGGTCGCCAGCGTCGCCTCGGAGGCCGAGACCTCCTGCTGCTTGGCGGCGACCTGGGCCTTGAGGGCGGTCGCCTCCTCGCGCTTTGGCGCGAGGAGGAGGAACCAGTACGCGGCGAGCAGGCCGGCACCGACCAGCACGCCGAGGAACAGCTTGTTCGAGCGCATTACTTCGCTCCCTCGGTGGTCGGGGCGGGCGTGCTGCCGTCGGCGGCCGGGGTGGTGGTCCCCGACGCTGCCGCAGGCTTCGAGCTGGTGCTGGCCGTCGCGGCGTCCTGCGCGACGGGCACGGGCGCAGCGCCGGGCGTGGTCGCGGCCTTCGCCGCGGTGGCCGCCACATCGCCCTCGAAGAAGGCGACGATCTGGAAGTCAGGGGCCTGGTCCTTGCCCACGCCCGAGCATCCGGCGGCGTCGCTCGCCGTCGGCGCGGCGGCGTCGATCGACCCGGCGGCCGACGTGGTCGCCGCCTTGTCGGACTTGGCGAGGCTCACGCGGGTGACACCCGACACGGCACGGATGCGCGCCATGACGCGAGCGACGGCGTCCTGGTCGCGGGTGCAGCCGTCCAGCGTGATCGCCGGGGCCGAGATCGCGCCGCGGAGCGGCGAATCGGCGCCGGCGTCGGCCGAGATCGAGCCTGAGAGCTTCTTCACGGTGACGTCCTGCGGCAGTGCCCGGGCGAGGTCGCGGAGCGACCGCTCCCAGTCGAAGCGCTGGGTGGCGAGGTCGCGGACCGTGGAGATCCGGGTCTCGGCCTGCGCCTGGAAGTCGGCGTACGGCTTGAGGGAGGCGACCTCGCGGGTCACCGCCTCGCTGCGCGCGGTGATCTGATCGAGATCGGCCTGCTGCTGCTTGATCTCGTTGGTCGTGAGGACATAGCCGGCGAGCGCGACGACGCAGAGCGCGAGTGCGCCGAGCGCGAAGAACGCGCCCGAGCCGCCGCCGTCCTCCGGGGCGGAATTGACCGAGGCGGGCGCCTTGACGGCCCCGCGCAGGTCGGCAGGAAGCAGGTTGACGGCTCTCATGCGTGAGGAGTGGGGTGGGTCGGGGGCGAGGTGGGCGCGGGTATCGAACGGAGCCGGCGCCTCACGCTGCTTATCGGCATCCGGGGGGGCGCCCTTTAGGTGGGGTGAAGACCCCAAGGCCCCCGCGGGCTCTCAGCCTCGATCCACCGATTCTCGCGGCGCCTCCCCATCGTGGATCACGGCCCAGCGCCGATCGGCGGCTTGCAAGGGGACCCACCCTGAGCGTGCGCCGCCGATCGACCCTGGACCGCGCCCACGACGGGGACGCATCCACGATGATCGGTGGATCGAGGCTTAGGCGAAGGTGTCGAGATACGCGTCGACGAGCGCGTCGCCCGCGAACAGGCCGACGATCCCGCCGAGCGCGAGGAACGGCCCGAACGGGACGCCCGCCTTGCGGCCGTGCCGGCGCACGACGACGATGCCGACGAGGGAGCCGGCGATCAGGGCGACGAACATCGCGGGGCCGACCGCGCGACCGAGGAACAGGCCCATGACGAACGCGAGCTTGACGTCGCCCATGCCCATGCCGGCGGGGTACGCGATCGCGGCGACGAGCAGGAACCCGCCCGCGGCGACCGCCGCGATCAGGTGCTCGACGAGGTCGTCGGTCTGGAACGCGGCGACGAGCACGACCGCCACGACGGCGCCGAGCCCGGTGAGGACGTTCGGGATGATCCGGTGATCGAGGTCGATGAACGTGATCGGGATCAGCAGCAGGACGAACGCGAGCCCGAGCCAGACGTCGCGGTCGGCGCCCTCGGCGAGGACGACGGCGACGCACAGCGCGGCCGTGAGCGCCTCGACGAGCGGGTAGCGCGCGGAGATCGGCTCGCCGCAGTGGCGGCAGCGCCCGCGCAGCAGCAGCCACGACAGCACCGGGATGTTGTCGCGCGCCGCGATCTGCGTCCCGCAGCCCGGGCAGCGGGAGCGGGGCTTGGAGAGCGACTCCTTGCGCGGGAGCCGGTGGATGACGACGTTGAGGAACGAGCCGACGGCCAGCCCCAGCACGCCGGCGACGACCGCGGCGAACGCGGTCATCGGGCGGGACGGGGATCGGCGGCGTGCGGGCGCACGGGTCCGCTTTCGCGCATCGCTGCCGGTCCCCTTCCGCGACGGACGGGCGCTACGGGCGCTCGGCGACCGCGAGGCCGGCGGCGACGGTCAGGCGGCCGGCGTGCTCGACGCCGTCCTTGTGCGCCACCGTGACGGCGTCGACCGGCATGCGCAGCAGCTCGGCGAGCCGATCCGGCAGGCCGGGCACGTCCGCGGCCGGGCCGGTGAGGATCGCGCGGTCGACCGACTCCGCGCTCTCCTGCATGCGGTAGAAGTTCAGCGAGTTGCGGACCGTGTCGGCGATCTGGTGCACGCCCTCCTCGAGGGCGGCGCGCGCGGCGGACACGATCTCGGTGTCGCCGTCGACCTGGTCGAGCGGCGTGGTGAGGCCGACGTGCATCATCCACTGGCGGGCGTGCTCGAACGTGAGGCCGCGGCGCTCGGAGAGCGTGGCCGCCATCGCGTCGATGCCGCCGGCGGCGGCGCGGGTGAACAGGCAGCCGGCGTCGTTGGCGACGGCGACGTTCACGAGCCCGGCGGCGTTGATGTAGAGCACGGCGCGCTCGGACCCGGCGACTGCGACCGCGCGCACCATGCCGAACGCGGACAGGTCGAGGCCCTCGAGCTCCAGACCGGCCTCGCGGACGGCGCCGACGACGCGCTCGACCATCTCGCGCCGGACGGCGACGACGACGACGCGGGAACGGGGCCCGGCGAGCGTCTGCACCGTGCCGAGCGGCTGCATGTCGAGGATGGCCTCGTCGATCGGCATCGGGATCTGGTCCGGCGCCTGCAGGCGGACGGCGGCGAGCAGCGCCTGCTCGTCCTCGAGCACCGGGACGTCGAGCGTGCGCACGACGATCCGCTGGTTGGCGATGCCGAGGCGCACGCGCTTGGGCAGGTCGTGCTCCTCGAAGAGGGTGCGCAGCGTCTCGGCCAGGGCGGCCGGATCGGTCACGTCGCCGTCACGGAGCACGCCCGGGCGCAGATGCGCCACGGCGCCGCGCTCGAGCGTGAGCGAGCCGTTGACGAGAACCTCGGCGGCGGCCACATGGCCGGGGTCGAGCTCGAGCCCGACGACGGAAGTCTTGGATGCGCGCTTTCTCTTGAACACGGTTGGTGTATCGGCAAGCGCGCGAGCCGCCTTGAGGTGCTTTAACCGACGAAGCGGGCCCGAGGGCCCGCTTCGCGGAGCAGTCGTGTGCGGACGGCGGTTACCAGCTGCCGCTGGAGTTGCAGCCGCCCTTGTTGGCGTCGTCGCAGGTGCGCGTGACGACGCCGGCGGTGTTGGTGATCGTGTACTGCGTGAGGTCGTTGGACTTCGACGTGACGCGGACGGAGTAGCCGGTGGCCGACTTCGCCGTGATCGTCAGCGCGTTGGCGTTCTGCAGGGCGGGCTCGATGCCCTTCAGCAGCGCCTCGGTGGCGGTCGCGTAGGTCTGGTTGTCCGTGTAGTACGTCTCCATGGCCGTCTGAGCGGTGCGGACGTTGCTCTTGGCCTCGGAGTCCTGCGCCTTGGCGCGCTGGTTGAGGAAGGCGGGGAGAGCGATCGCGGCGAGGATGCCGATGATCAGGATGACGACCAGGAGCTCGATGAGCGTGAAGCCCTTCTCGTCCTGAGCGCGCTCGCGGATCCTGGTGAGCATGGGAGCTTGCTGCCTTTCGGTATGCGGGGGAAACGGGGGTGGAAACACAGGGGTGGAAACACGACGGAGCGGGACATGGCCCGCTCCGTCGCTTCCGGCATTCAGGTGAAGCGGGTGACTACCAGCTGCCGCTGGAGTTGCAGCCGCCCTTGTTGGAGTCGTCGCAGGTACGCGTGACGACGCCGGCGGTGTTGGTGATCGTGTACTGCGTCGCGTCGTTGGACTTCGAGGTGACACGCACCGAGTAGCCCGTGGCCGACTTCGACGTGATGGTCAGCGCGTTGGCGTTCTGCAGGGCGGGCTCGATGCCCACCAGCAGCGCCTCGGTGGCCGTCGCGTAGGTCTGGTTGTCCGTGTAGTACGTCTCCAGCGCCGTCTGGGCGGTGCGGACGTTGCTCTTCGCCTCGGAGTCCTGCGCCTTGGCGCGCTGGTTGAGGAACGCGGGGAGAGCGATCGCGGCAAGGATGCCGATGATCAGGATGACGACCAGGAGCTCGATGAGCGTGAAGCCCTTCTCGTCCTGAGCGCGCTCGCGGAGCTTGGTGAGCATGAAGTGTGAACCCTCCTGAGGGGATCGTGGGGCCTGTTGATCTGACATGCCAGGTCCTCGGTTCACTTCGCCTCCGCGCTGCGGTGGCAACCCGGCTTGCTCCATCCGGGAGCACCGTGGTTTTGCGTCACACCCTTGCGGGTGCTTTGCCTTTTCTGCACCTCGGTTTGGCTGGCACCCGTGGTATCGGCAGATGGGGTCCAGGCCTTAACCGATCCCGGCAATTTCTCAACGGCAGCTAAGCTCGGTGCGGATGCTGGTGCGCCGACTCCTGCTCCTGGCGGCCGTGCTGCTGCTGCTGGCCGCCGTGGCGACGGGCATCGCGCCGGAGCCCGAGACGACCGAGGCGCCCGTCACGCCGCCCGCGGCGCGGTCCGTGGAGCGTCGTCGAGGGGCTGCTCTCGGCCGCCGAGGACGACCAGAGCGTCCGCGCGCAGCGTGGGTGACCTGATCCGCTTCGAGGTGACGGGCGACGTGCTCGACTCGGTCGAGGTCGAGCGGCTGGAGCGGATCGACGCGATCGCGCCCGGCACGCCCGCCCGCTTCGAGATCCTCGCGGACGCCGCGGGGGTCTACCCCATCCGGCTCGTCGAGGCCGACCGCCGCATCGGCCGGCTCGACATCCGGCCCTAGACGGACGCGGCGCGCGGCCTGCGCGTCGTGCCCGGGGATGAAGCGGCCCGTCCCCTCGCACCACGGGCACGGCACGTCGGACGGCGTGCCGCCCTTGCCGGACACGACCTTGCCGGTTCCGCGGCAGGCCTGGCAGCGCTCGGGATCGTAGGGCTCGTCCGCGCTCATCGGCGCGCACGGTAGCGCAGCCCGGGCGCTAGCCCATGCCGGGCGGCGCCACCGAGGTGGCCGCCCGCGGGTCGTCGCCCGAGGCGCGCAGCTTCGGATCGGCGGGGACGTCGGCCGGGAGCGAGCGGCGCATCGCCGGCGGCACCTCGCGGTCGGTCAGCGCCCGCGCGAGGCCGTAGCGGCGGAACACCTCCTGGGCGCCGACGGTGTCGGCGACCCGCAGCAGCAGCCCCGGCACCGACGGCTCGCCGAGCGGCGAGCGCGCGGCCAGCGCCTCGACCCAGTCGGGCGCGAAGCTGCTCGTGACCACGTCGCCGGCGAGCGGCTTGGTGAACAGCAGGGCGCCGTTCGGCGCGTCGTCGTCAGCGAGCGACGGCAGCGCGCTGCCGCCGCGGCTGGTCCACAGCCAGCCCTCGATGCCCTCCTCGCGCGGCACGACCGCGGTCCGGGAGAGGCGCCGGAGGACGGGCAGCCGGCCGACGAGGTCGCCGGCCTTCGCCGGGCCGGGATCGACCGTGGCGAGCGCCAGGGACCCGAGCGGCACGACGAGCGGCCGGGCGAGCGCCCGCTCGTGCACGATCGTCAGGCCGCTCGGCGCGAAGCGCAGCGCGTCGGTGTCGCTCGTCCCCCGGCGGCCGAACCCCCTCGGCTCCTCCAGCCGCACGATGAGCTCGCGCGGTGGCTCGGACGCGATCTCGTCCGGGCCGTCGGAGGGGCTGGGGGGTGGGACGCTCATTTCGTCGCGGGGACCTGCTCGTTGGTGCGGATCACGTTCCAGGACGCGGCGACGGGATCCAGGAAGTACGGGGGGCTACGGTACCGCAGGCGGTCGTCGTAGTTGTAGAGCTTCTTGAAGCCGGTGCCGCCGGCGCTCGTGCCGCCCGTGCCGACCGGACCGCGGTACTTCTGCGCGATCGCGCCGGTCACGTTGAGCGTGCCGAGCTTGGCGCCGCAGTTCCAGTTGTCGACGATGAACGAGTGCTTGAGCGAGAGGATCGCCGCCTCGATGGTCACGTTGTCCATCAGCGGCTCCGCCGTCGTGTCGACGTTCGTGCACGAGCCCGAGCGGTTCACCTTGTGGTAGACGCGCACGTAGTTCTTCGCGATCAGGCCGAGGACGACGTCGCCTTCGCGCTTGACGTCGCCGTTGTCCGTGCCCGCCGGCGGCTTGATGATGATGTCGCCCTCGGAGGCCAGCGTCATGCTCTTCGTGTACGTGCCGCTGATGTAGACCTGCCCGCAGCCGTCGACCTCGGCGTACGTCGCCGAGATCGGCGGGTAGGTCGTGCCGCAGGTGCCCTGCTTGACGAAGATGATGCCCTTCGGCGGGTACGCCAGCGTCTGCGGGTTGCCGCTGTTGCGGTACGGGTTGGTGACGGTGATCGTGTTGGCCGCGCCGTTGAAGCGGATGGTCGTCTTGCCCGTGAACACGTAGGACGGGTCGGCGGAGGCCTCGAGCGAGGCGTTCGTCGTCGGCATCGCCATCTGCTGGACGCCCGTCTTGAGCGGGCCCTTCCAGACGGGATCCCCGCTGCCGCAGACCCGGATGAAGCCGGCGCCGGAGCCCGAGACCTCGATCTTGTCGGCCGCGGTCCGCCCGAACGTCGGGTTGTCGCACACCAGGATCGAGTCGTCGTTCGTGTGGAACGGCCCGTTGATCTCGTCGAAGTCCGCGAACTGGATCTCGGTGCAGTTGTTGTCGCGCGAGTTGCGGTAGAGGTCGCCGCAGTTCGCCCCGCGCCCAGGTGGGGCTCGGCGAGCCGGTCAGGCTGTACGCGGCGGGGTCGAGCGTCTCGAAGTCCGTGAAGTACAGGAAGTCGAGGAACGACTTGCGCCGGAACGTCGCGTTGATCGAGCGCCGCAGGTTCGAGGTGGCGTTCGGCCGGCCCGTCACGCGGATCTTGAACGTGCCGGAGTTGGGGTCGATCATGCTCCCCTGGTTGCCCTCGACGCAGCTCGTGGACCCCGCGGCCGGCAGCAGCTCGATCGTGTACTGCGCGGGCGAGCCGGCGACGTTGCGCCACTTGCGCGGATCGGTCCCGTTCTGCAGCGCCTTGGGCCACACCTGGTTGACGGGGCTGTTCTCGCTCCCGTTCGGCGCGGCGACGTTGGTGCACTTCGTCCAGTAGTCGTTGTCCGCGTTGAGGTGGAACTGGTAGAAGTTCAGCCCGGCCTCGGCCGCGGCGTAGGTCGCCTTGCGGTCCTGGGAGTTGCGGCTGAGCGGCAGGTCCCCGTTGGCCGCGGCGAGGCCGCCGACGACGAACATCGTGGTGGTGATCATGACGATCATCACCGCCAGCATGGAGAAGCCCGACTCGTCGGCGAGCCGCGAGCGGGTGCGGGAGATCAGGTTCATGCGCATGTCGGATAGGGAGCTGGGTCGTTGGGATCCGCGGCGCGGACGTACACGTCGTTCGTATAGGCGCTGGCTGCGCGCTTCGCCGACAGCGTGTTGCCGCTTCCGGCCTGCGCGACGAAGGTGATCGAGATGCGCGCGATCCGGCCGAGGTCGGCGGTGGCCACGGGGCCGGGCAGGGCCAGCGTGGCGGTCGGCGGCGTCAGCGTGGTGTAGGCGAAGTACTGGAACATCGGCGTCGCCCCGTCGAGCACGATGTTCTCCGCGAGCTGCTTGCGCAGCGCGGGCGTCGACGCGTAGGTCGTCGTCGGCGGGGCGCCGGTGCCGGGATAGATCTCCTGCGTGAGCTTGCGCGTGGCCGGGTCGTAGGTGACGACGTGCTTCTCCGGCGGCTCCACCGTCGTGGCGGTCGGGTCGCCGCGGTCGGTGTAGTAGGTCATCGACGTGTCCGAGGCCGCCGCCATCGACGTCGCCGTCGCGCTCAGGCACACCTGCGAGCGCAGCGAGCGCGTGATCGCGTCCATCGCCTGGCGGCCCTTCTGCGTCGACTCGACGCGCGCCTGGGTCTCGGCCGTGCGCCGCATGACGTGCTCGACCAGCGCGAACGTGGCCATGAGGATGATCGTCGACATGAAGAGCGCCGTCAGGAGCTCCGGGAGGGTGTGGCCGTCCTCGCGGCGCAGGCGGCGCATCACGGGCACGTCCCCGGCGCGCCGCCGCCGGCGGAATCGAGCCGGATGGTCGTCAGCGCCGGGCTGCTGCCCGTCGCGTTGATCACCGTGTTGTCGAGGGTCGCCGTGCCCCTGCGGATGCCGTTGTCGGCGCAGATCGTCCAGTTGCCGAACGGGATGCCCGGGTCGAAGCCGAAGCCGGTGACCGGCACGCGGGTCACGTAGCCCTCCTTCGGGTCGCCGGCGACCCCGTAGGTCGTCAGGCCGGCGAGCACGTTCGAGCGCACCCCGACCATCGTGTCGCCGGCGCAGGCGCTCGTCTCGTTGAGCGTCGCCCGGACGTGGGCGTTGCGGACGGGGGTGGTGGCGTTGCTCATCACGCGGACCCGCAGCGAGGGCTGATAGACGTCCTTCGTGTAGATCTGGCCGGGATCGACGATCTGGGAGGCCCCGCCCGAGGTGGGGTTCTCGTCGCGGCAGACGCCGGCGTAGAGCCCGTACGCGTCCTTGAACGGGAACAGCTGCGTCGCGATGACCGTGCTCGCCGGCGGGACGGTCGGCAGGAACTGGCGGTAGCTCGTGGTCGGCACGCCGGCGTTGTCGAGCATGAACGACCAGGCGCGCGACGGCACGTCGTCGATCGAGCCGTCCGCGGGGTCGCGGTACTTCGTGCGGAAGTTGGCGGTGACCGTGCCGGCCACGTCGTAGTCGACCTTCGTGACGTTCGTCGTGCCGTTGCTGACGATGCCAGAGACGTGGACCTCGTTGACGCCGGCCGGGTTCACCTTGCCGGCCTGCTGGACCTTGACGTCGTAGCTGCCGACCGGGATGTAGGCGAAGACGGCGCAGCCGATCGAGTTCGTGACCTCCGACATCGTGAACGCGCCCTTGGTGATCTGGACCGGCACGCCGGGGGAGCCGACGGCGTTGCGGTCGTTGACCTGGACGGCGAGCGTGCCCTGGTTGCTGCCGACCGCGCCGACCGGCGGCGCCACGAGGCTGTCGATCTGCACGGGCGCGGTGCGCTTGCCGACCGTCGAGGAGGTCACCGTCGTCCGGATGCGCATGTAGTCCGCCTGCGCCGAGCTGTTCGTGCAGGAGACCGTCCCGCCCGTGTTGTCGCGGATCCAGTCGGACTGCGAGTCGATGTTGTACGTCGCGGCGCCCACCGTGACGTCGCGGTTGTACGCGTAGTTGGAGAGGTCGACGGCGCGCATGCCGCGCATCCGCTCCTGGTCCTGCTCGGCGAGCGTGCCCGCGACGGAGCGCGCCTTCTCGCGGCCCGAGCTGCCCGCGGCGCCGTCGATGCCGGCGAGCACGCCGAGCACGATCATGGCGAAGATGGCCGAGGCGACGATCGCCTCGATGAGCGCGAATCCGGACGCGTCGGTGCGCCGGCGCCTCAGCGCGGGGTTGGTGGGCACGGCCGGGTCGCGGTTCATCGACCGTTTCATCGGCTCCCACCCCCTCGGGGTTGAGCGCCGCGGACGCTCGTACGAGCGGTCAGGCCCAGCGCAGGGCGAGGGCGCAGCCCAGGAACGCCGCGAGGCGCTCGGCCTCGGCCTCGGCGCCCGCCCGCACGGCGGCCGAGCGCCGGCCGAAGGGCGTCACCGTGATCTCGGCCGCGGCGCCCCTGCGCTCGAGCGCCCAGGTGCCGGCGATCCGCCCGTCGTCCAGGACGACCGGCGAGAGCCAGCCCTGCGGGCGATACACGGCGGCGCGGTGCGCGTCGGGGAGCACGGCGGGCTCGCCGCGCGGGGCGCCGACGACGTACTGGTCGAAGCCCGGCAGGAGCCGGACGACGCCGGGCGGGGTCGCCGCGGCCGCCTCGGCGGCGTCGGCGGCGAGCATCCAGCCGCCGGTGCCCTCCACGTCGACCTCGACCACCTCCTCCCCGAGCGCCGCGATCCAGCGCCCGGCCTCCGCCGGCCCCGTCATCCCGAACCAGCGCTGGAACTGCTCGCGGGGCGCCGGGCCGTACGCGGCCAGGTAGGCGCGCACGACCGCCGCCGCGGCGGCCTCGTCCGGGCCGGGGGGCTCGAAGCCGCGCACGCGCCGGCGCGGCGTCGTGAAGCGCACGAGCCGCCCGTCGGACGGCGCGAAGCAGAGCTCGCCGGTGAACGCCGCCGGCTTGAGCAGCTCGCCGAACCCGCTGCCCAGCTTCTCGGCCAGCGTGGGGTCCCCCACCCGCTCGGCGACCGCCTGCGCCAGCGCCTCGCGCGTCAGCGGCTCGCCGTCGAGCACGTCGGCGACCGCCGCGAGCATGGCGTCGGCCTGCGCGCGCGTGAGTCCGTACGCGCGCTGCCAGGATCCGACGTGGTGGCGCGGGCGCAGGAGCGAGAGCGCGCCGACGTAGCGGGCCAGGTCGCGGGCCGGCAGGTAGTGCAGCGTCCCGCGCATCGCCCACGTCTTGACGAGCGCGCGCCGCGACCACACGAGCTGCTCCACCTCCCCCGCCTCGAGCCCCTCCACGCGCGCCCACAGCGTCAGCTCGGCCGAGGAGGCCACCTGCGCGTGCAGGCCGCACAGGTCCGAGACCACGTCGAGCGCCGCCGCGCGGGGCGCGCGCTCGGCGAGGTGCTGGCGCCGCAGCCGCCACGCCAGGACCGCGTCCCAGCTCAGCGAGGTCACGCCCGCAGCCTAACTAGAGGGCGAGCTCGGTCTCCGGGTCGAAGAAGTGCAGGCCGCCGGGATCGACGCGCACGGTCGCGATGCCGCCCGGAGCGGGCGCGAGGTGCGGGGCCAGCCGGGCGCAGACCAGCGTCGTCGCGCGCTCGGCGAGCGCCGCCGGCGGGCCGGCGTCGATGCCCTGGGCCGCGAGCTCGATCTCGACGTCCGGCGCGACGACGCCCGCCGCGTCGAGCTCCAGGTGCACGAGCGTGTCGGAGCCGAGCGCCTCGGCCAGCGCGACGCGCAGCTCGAGCACCGTGCCGCCGCGCGCCGCGTGGCGGGCGTGGTCCAGGGCCTCGGGCCGGATCCCGACGATCACGTCCTCGCCCGCGCGCGCGTGCAGCGCCGGTCGCGCGGCCGGCAGCGCGACCCGGTGCGCGCCGAGCCACACGGCGAGCCCGTCGTCGCCCGCCTCGAGCCGGCCGCGCACGAGGTTCATGGCCGGGGAGCCGATGAACGCCGCGACGAACAGGTTCGCGGGGCGGTCGTAGAGCGCCTGCGGCGTGTCGACCTGCTCCAGGCGCCCGTCGCGCATGACCGCGACGCGGTCGCCCATCGTCATCGCCTCGACCTGGTCGTGCGTGACGTAGAGCATCGTCGTGCCCAGCTCCTGGTGCAGCCGGGCGATGTACGCCCGCATCTCGACGCGCAGCTTGGCGTCGAGGTTGGAGAGCGGCTCGTCCATCAGGAAGGCCTGCGGGGCCCGTACGATCGCGCGGCCGAGCGCCACGCGCTGGCGCTGCCCGCCCGAGAGGGCGCGCGGCCTGCGGTGCAGCAGCTCGCCGATCCCCAGGCGGTCGCCCGCGGCGGCCACCCGGTCGCGGATCGAGGGCTTCGCCTCCCCCGCCATCTTGAGCGCGAAGCCCATGTTCGCCTCGACGCTCATGTGCGGGTACAGCGCGTAGCTCTGGAACACCATCGCGATGTCGCGGTCGCGCGGGGCCACGTCGGTCACGTCGCGCGCGCCGATCCGGATCGTGCCGCGGGAGACCTCCTCGAGGCCGGCGACCATGCGCAGGGCGGTCGACTTGCCCGAGCCCGACGGCCCCACGAGGACGCAGAACTCCCCGTCGGGGATCTCCAGGTCCAGGTCGCACACGGCCTCGGTGCCGTCGGCGAACACCTTGGCGACCCGCTCGAAGGCGATCTCGGCCATCAGCGCGCTCCCCGTGCGGCGGCGATGTGGTCGCGGTACCAGAGCCCGCTGCGCTTCGGCACGCGGCGCTGGGTCGCGTAGTCGACGTGCACCAGGCCGAAGCGCTGCTCGTAGCCGTGCTCCCACTCGAAGTTGTCCAGGAACGACCAGGCGAAGTAGCGCCGCACGTCGACGCCGTCGGCGATCGCCCGCGCCAGCGCGGCGAGGTGGCCCTCGAGGTACTCCACGCGCGCGGGGTCGTCGACGAACCCGTCCACGACGTCGCCGTCGTCGAACGCCGCCCCGTTCTCGGTGATGGCGATCGGGATGTCCCCGTAGTCGCGCCGCACGCGCGTGAGCACCTCGTGCAGCCCCGACGGGTCCTGCTCCCAGCCCATCGAGGTGAGCGGACCGACGGGCGCGGCGTGGCGGGCGCCGAGCGGGAGGCTCGCCGGGTCGGCGGCCACGCGGTGCGGGAAGTAGTAGTTGACGCCGAGGAAGTCGAGCGGCTGGGCGATCAGCTCCAGGTCGCCCGGGAGCACCGCCTCGAGCGGCCCGAAGGCCCGACCATAGACCTCGATCAGATCCTGAGGGTAGGACCCGCGGAGGACCGGGTCGAGGAACCACCGGTTCGCGTACCCGTCGGCGATCCGAGCGGCCGCGCGGTCCGCGTCGGTGTCGGTGACCGGCCGCTGCGGGTGCAGGTTGAGCGTGATCCCGACGGGCGTGCCCGCCGGGGTGCCGGCGCGGAGCGCCTGGACGGCCAGCCCGTGGGAGACGAGCACGTGGTGCGCGACGCGCAGCGCGGTCGGCCAGTCGCGGAGGCCCGGCGCCTTGCGCCCCTCGGCGTGGCCGAGGAAGGCCACGACCCACGGCTCGTTGTGCGTGATCCACTGCGCCACGACGTCGCCGAGCTCGTCCGCCATCGCCCGCGCGTACTCCGCGAAGCGCTCGGCCGTGTCGCGCGCCGCCCAGCCGCCGCCGTCCTGGAGCGCCTGCGGCAGGTCCCAGTGGTACAGCGTGGCCAGGGGCTCGATGCCGCGCTCGAGCAGCCCTTCGACGAGCCGGCGGTAGAAGCGCACGCCCTTGCGGTTGAGCGGCCCGCGGCCGTCGGGCTGCACGCGCGGCCACGCGATCGAGAAGCGGTAGCTCTCGATCCGCATCGCGGCGAGCAGGTCGAGGTCCTCGCGCCAGCGGTGGTAGTGGTCGCAGGCGACGTCGCCCGTGTCACCGCCGGCGACCGCGCCGGGCGTGCGGCAGAAGCGGTCCCAGATCGACTCGCCGCGGCCGTCCTCGTCCCACGCACCCTCGATCTGGTACGCGGCGGTCGCCACGCCGAACCGGAAGCCGGGCGGATAGACGGCCTGCGGTCGCTCCCGCTCGGGGAGGATCGACGTCATCCCTTCACCGCCCCTGCGGTCAGTCCCTTCACGAGCCACCGCTGGGTGGCGAAGAAGGCGAGCATGACCGGGAGCGTGGACACCACGCCTGCTGCCATGAGCTGTGCGTACTCCTGTGAGTAGTTGCCGATGAAGTTGCGGATCCCGATCGGGATCGTCTCCGCGCGCGTCTGCGTCAGCGCGGCGGCGAACAGCAGCTCGTCCCACGCGAAGAGGAACGCGTAGACGAACGTGGCCACCAGGCCGGGCGCCGCGTTCGGCAGCACCACGCGCAGGAAGGCCGAGAACGGCGTGCAGCCGTCGACCAGGGCGGCCTCCTCGAGATCGCGCGGGATCGCGAGGAAGAAGGACCGCATGAACCAGATCGCCACCGGCGTGAAGAACGCCGTGTAGACGATGATCATCCCGATCCGGGTGTCGAGCAGGTGGATCGGCGTGTTCTGCTTGAGCCAGACGAACCCGATGTAGACGGGCAGCAGGAACATCGAGCCGGGGATCAGCTGCGTGCCGATCACCGCCAGGCTGAACGGGCGCGCCCCGCGGAAGCGGTAGCGCGCGAGCGCGTAGCCGGCGCACGAGGCGAACGCGGTCGCGGTCAGCGCCGCCGCCGTGCAGATGATCAGGCTGTTGGCCAGGTAGCGGGAGAAGTCGACGGTCCGCCACATCTCCGAGAACGCGTCGAACGTCGGGTGCAGGAAGTCGTAGGTCCCGTTGGCGATCTGCAGGTTGGTCTGGAGCGCGGAGAGCAGCAGCCAGACCGCGGGCGCGACCATCACGACCACGATCGTCCAGGTGAGCGCGTCGAGCGCGAGCGCGCCGGGGCGGCGGGTCATGCCGTGGCCTCCAGGTCGCGGCGGAACGCGCGATACCAGACGAGCACCCACACGAGCATCACGGCCATCAGCACGACGGAGGCCGCCGCGCCGAACCCGAACAGGCTGTTCGAGAACGACTGGCGCACGATCAGGGTCATCATCAGGTCGGCGTCCGGGCCGGGGTTGGATCCGAACATCACGTACGGGATCGAGAACTGGTAGACGCTGTAGATCACGCCGAACAGCAGCTGCACGGCGATCAGCGGGCGCAGCAGCGGCAGCGTGATGTACCGGAAGCGGCGCACCGCGCCGGCCCCGTCGATCGCCGCCGCCTCGTCGAGCTCGCGCGGGATCGCCTGCAGCGCGGCGAGGAAGATGAGCATGTTGAGCGGCAGGCCGCGCCAGATGCTGGGGACGATCATCGCCCACAGCGCGTTGTCGCCGGCGAGCCAGACCGGCCGGTCGCCGAGCACGCCGAGGTAGTCGACGAGGACCTTGTTGACGATCCCGACGTCGGACTGCCACATGAACTGCCACAGCGTCGCCACGACGAAGCTCGGCACGATCCATGGGGTGAGCATCAGCGCCCGCGCCCACTTGCGCCCGGGCATCTCGCGGTTGAGCAGCAGCGCGACCGCGAGCCCGCCCGCCAGCGTGCCGAGCACCGTCCAGAACGTGTAGCGGGCGGTGTTCCAGACCGCGCCCACGAACCCGTCGTTGAGCGGGTTGGACGCGTCGAGGATCGACTCGTAGTTCTTCAGCCCCGTCCACGGCGCGTCGAACAGCAGGTGGAACGTGAACGTGTTCAGGTTCTTGAACGACAGGACCACGCCGCCGAGCATCGGCACGATGTGGACCAGCACCATGAACACGGCCGCCGGCGCGATCAGCGCATAGGCGAACCGGTTGCTGCGCCGCCGCCGCGCGGGCCCGCGTCTGCGGGCCCGCGCCGGAGGAGCTGCGGCCGGCTCAGCCGGCAGCGGCGGTGTGAGGGGCGGGGAGCTCACCTGCGGTCGGTCAGCCGCCGGCGCTCTGGGCCAGCAGGGCGTCGGCCTCCTTGGCCGCCGCGCCGAGCTGGTCGGTCACGGTCGCGGCGCTGAACGTGCCGCCGCCGAGGCCGCCCGCCGCGTCCAGGATGTTGCCGAAGTGCGCCTTGTAGGCGTTCTCGATCTGCGCCCACTGGGGGATCGGCGCGTAGGTGCGGCCCTGCTGGATCGCGTCGTACCAGGACTTGTAGCCCGGATCCTTGTCCGCGATCGCCTGCTGGGGCTCGCTCCGGCTCGGGAACATCCCGAGCAGCTCGGCGTACTGCGTCTGGAACTCGTCGGAGGAGAGCTGCTTCATGACCTCCCACGCGGCGTCCTTGTTCTTCGCCGACTTGAACATCATCAGGTTCGAGCCGCCGACGAACGTGTAGCCCTCGCTGCCGCCGGGCGCCGTCGGCATGGGCGCGATGCCCACGTTCTCCCGCGCCTCGGGCACCCAGTTCTCGTCGTCGGTGCGCGCCGTCGAGGCGTAGGTCCACGGACCGCCCATCCACACGGCGATGCGGCCGCCCTTGAACTGGTTCTCGACCTGCGTGCCGTCGCGCTGGAGCTGGCTCTTGTCGTACAGGCCCTTCTGGAGCAGGTCGGCGAAGTACTCCACGCCCTTCTGCGCCTCCGGCGAGTCGATCGCCGACTTCGTGTTGTCGTCGGACAGCTCCGCGCCGCCGGCGTCCCACACGAACGGCATCACGTGATGGACGAGGTCGTAGGCCTTCTTGCCGGGCGAGCCGAACGGCTGGATCGGCTTGCCGCCGATCTCCGGCACCTTGTCCTTGATCGCCTGCAGCGTGGCGGTCATCGCGTCCCAGTCGGCGAACGCGCCCTCCTCCGCGACGCCGGCCTTCTTCAGGACGTCCTTGCGGTAGTAGATGGCGCGCGCCTCGGTGAACCACGGCACGGCCCACGTGCCGTCCAGGCCCGAGACCTGCGTGGTCGACCACACGCCCTCGGGATAGGCGCCCGAGCCGCCGATGTCCTCGACGCGGCCCGACAGGTCCTCGAAGCCCTGCAGCGCGGCGAAGAACGGCACCTGCGTGGTGCCGGCCTGCGTGATGTCCGGGCCCTCGCCCGAGACGGCCGCGTTGCGGATGCGGTCCTGCATGACGTCCCAGCCGACGATCTCGGTGTCGACCGTGATGCCGGTCTTCTGCTCGAACGGGTCGAGCAGCTTGTCGATGTCGTTCTTCGGATCCGGCCCGTTGGGCATGATCCACAGCCGCACGGTCTGGCCCTTGAGGCTGTCGCCGCTCTCGGCGGCGGTGCTCGAGCCCGTGCTCTTGTCGTCGTCGCCGCCGCAGGCGCCCACGCCGACGGCGAGCACGAGGGCCACCAGGGCCCACGCGATCCACGAGATCCTGCTTCGCACCTTCGTCCCCTCTCTCCTCAGTTACGAAAACGGTTTTGCTGACCGGCGTGACCAACCCTGCTGGACCCTGTCTGGAGCCGCGCTCACCTCCCCGCGGCTGCGGCGGTGGAGCCGCGGACGATGAGCTCGACGGCGAGGGTCACCGGCTCGGCGGTGTCCGCGCCCTCGATCTGGCGGAGCAGCGCGCTCGCCGCCTGCACGCCCAGCCCGGTCTTGTCCTGGCGGAGCGTGGTCAGGGGCGGGTGCACGTGCTGGGCGAGCTGGATGTCGTCGAAGCCGACGAGCGAGAGGTCGCCCGGTACGGTCAGGCCGGCCTCGGCGGCGGCCCGGATGACCCCGAGGGCCATCATGTCCGAGGCCGCGAAGATGGCCGTCGGCGGCTCGTCGAGCGCGAGCAGCTTCGTGGCCGCCTCGTGCCCCGTCTCGAAGTAGAAGTCGCCGTAGGCGACGTACTCGTCGCGGAAGGCGAGCCCGAGCCGGCGCAGCTCCTCCCGGTAGCCGCGCAGCCGGTCGACGCCGGGCTTCTTGTCCATCAGCCCGGTGATCGTCGCGATCCGCCGGTGGCCGAGCTCATAGAGGTGGCGCACGGCCAGATCGGCGCCATCGGAGTTGTCCGACATCACGTAGCTCGTGCACGTGCCCGACAGCTCGACGTCGACGCCGACGCAGGGCAGCTCGGAGCGCAGCAGGCGTCGCAGCTCGAGGTCCTCGGCGTCGACGCCCATGAGCACGGCGCCGTCGACGTTGTGGTGCCGGCAGCGCTTGAGGTAGGAGTGGTCGCCGTAGCCGTTGCCGGGGCGCTCGGACGCGAACAGGAGCAGGTCGAAGCCGGCGGCGCCGATGCGGTCCTTGAGGCCGACGAGCACCTCGTGGAAGAACGGGTGCTGCAGGTCGGGGTGCCCCTCGCCCGTCTCGAGGAAGACGCCGATCACGTGGGAGCGCTGGGTGACCAGCGTGCGGGCCGCGGCGGCGGGCGTGTAGTCCAGCTCGCGCGCGAGCCGGACGATCCGCTCACGCGTCTCCGGCCGCACGTCCGTGTAGCCGTTCAGCGCCCGCGAGACCGTGCCGACCGACACGCCGCTCAGGCGGGCCAGCTCCTTGATCGACGTGCGCTGCTCGGGCAGTTCCCTCATCTCCAAAAACGTTTTTGGAAGGACGGGCGCAGTCTATTCACACCGGACGGGTCATTGTCAAGGGTGTCAAGGTCCCTTGACACACGCGGCGTGTCAAGCTAGCTTTACATCCATGCAGAACGTCCTGCGCACCCTGCGCACCGAGCGCGGTCTCTCGCAGGGCGCGCTCGGCACCGCCGTGGGCGTGTCGCGCCAGACCATCAACGCGATCGAGACGGGCCGCTACCAGCCCTCGCTCCCGCTCGCGTTCGGCCTCGCACGCCACTTCGGTCTCGCCATCGAGGACCTGTTCCATCCCGAACCCGGAGACCTCCCCGCATGAGCCATCACGACCTTGCCACCTCCGCCCGCGCCCAGCTCGCCGGCATGCTCGCCCTCTCCCTCGCCACCTTCGCCGCCTTCTGGGCCGGGTTCGGCCTGGCCGAGGCGTGGCCGGCGCTGGCGATCATGCTCGCCTTCACCGCGTTCGTCCACGTCGGCCGGTCGCGCAGCGCGACCGTCGAGGTCATGAGCGGGCTCGGCGACGAGCGTACGACCGTGCTCTACCAGCGCGCGGCCACGATGACCACCAGCGTGCTCGCCCTGGCGCTGCCCGCCTGGTGGCTCGGCACGGTCGTGGCCGGGGAGCCGAACGAGACCCTCAGCCTCGTCGGCGCGCTGTTCGCCGTGGCGTTCATCGGGTCGTGCCTCGTGGCCGCGCGGCGGGGCTAACGGTCCGCGGCCTCGCCGAGCAGCCGCTCGACGAGCACGCAGTCGCGCCACTCGCCGTCGAGCCGGCCGTGGCGGCGCTGGATCCCGACCTCCTCGAAGCCGGCCGCGCGATGCACCGCGCGGCTGGCGGCGTTGGAGGCGAACACGCGCGAGGTCAGCTTGTAGTGGCCGCTGTGCTCCGCGGCCGCGCACAGCGCCTCGAGCAGCGCGCGCCCGACCCCCCGCCCGCGGGCGGCGCCCGCGACGTAGACGCCGTGCTCCCCCACGCCGGCGTAGACGCAGCGGTCGGAGTACGGGCTCACGCGCGCGAAGCCCAGCAGCGCGCCGCCGTCCTCGGCGACGAGGAACGGCAGGTCCTCGGCGAGCCAGCCGCGGACGTCGCCGGCGGTGCGCGGGGTCGTCTCGAACGTGGCCTCGCGCCCGGCGATGCCCTCGTTGTAGATCGCGGCCACCGCCGCGGCGTCGTCGGACGTGGCCGGGCGGAGCACCATCGCGGCCGAGCGTAGCGTCAGGCGCACCCTGCGCGGGGGCTGACCGAACCCCGGGCCGCTGGCCTGCTCCCTATCGCTACGACAGCGTGTGGCGGAAGCTGTGCGTCATGGCCCCCGCCCGCACCCCACAGCTCACCGCCGTCCCCGCCGCCCGCATCCGGACGCTGCTCGCCGGCGAGCGCAGCCTGCACCGCACCCAGCGCGAGCTGGTCCGTGCCAGCCTGCTGCTGTGCCCGCGCACCGCGCGCTGACGCTCCCCTACCCCGACCCGCCGCTGGCGGACGCGGTCGTCGCCCTGCGGCCCTGGGCCGCCGCCGACGTGCCGGACCGGCTGCTCGCCTTCGCCGACCCCGAGGTCGACCGGTTCTCGTGGCCGCACCGCGAGCCCTACACGGCGGCGCACGCGCACGCGTTCTACGCCGCCCAGGAGCAGGACCGGCGCACCGGCGTCGAGCTCTCGCTCGCCCTCGCGGCGCCCGGCGACCCGGCGGACGTGCTCGGCGGGATCTCGTTGCACATCTGGTCGCGCGACGACGGCATCGCGTCGGTCGGCTACTGGCTCGCCGCCGCGGCGCGCGGGCGCGGCGTCGCCACCCACGCCGTGCGGCTGCTCGCCCCGTGGGGCTTCGCCGCGCTCGGCATCGCGCGGCTCGAGCTGACCACCGCGCCGGACAACCGGGCCTCGCAGCGCGTCGCCGAGCGGTGCGGCTTCACGCGCGAGGCCCTCCTGCGGTCGCACCTGCCGTTCAAGGGCGGCCTGCGCGACTCGGTGCTCTACAGCCTGCTGCCGGGCGACCTCGGCTGATCAGTCGTCGTCGTCGTCGCGGCCGCCGTGCTCGCCGCCGCCGCCGGAGATCTCGACCTCGCTCGCGACCCAGCGGCCGTTCGCGCGGTGCACGACCGCCTCGACGTTCGTCATGCCGGCGCGCAGCCCGGCGAAGCCGTCGATGCGCTCGAAGCGGGTGCGGCGGGTGACGCGGATGCGGACGGTGCCGCGCTCGGTGTCGCGCAGCCGGAACGTGCGCCGGTCGCGGTTGACGGAGACGACGGTGCCCTCGTACTCGCGGGCTGCAGCGGCACCGGCGGCGGGCTGCGCGGCGGCCGGCGCCGCGGCGACGGCGGCGCTGACGAGCGCGAGCGGGACGATGGTTCGGGCGAGGCGCATTGCGGTGGCTCCCTGGGTCGATGGACGGTCCCCACTGTCGCGACCGGCCGGGAAAGGGAGGGCGAGGGCCGGGCAAAGCTTCGGCAAAGCCGTTCGCCGGCCCGGACGCGTAGCCTGTGGGCATGTGCCGCAACATCCGCACCCTCCACAACTTCGAGCCGCCCGCCACCCAGGACGAGGTCCATGACGCCGCGCTGCAGTACGTGCGCAAGATCAGCGGCTCCACCAAGCCGTCGGCGGCCAACGCCGAAGCGTTCGACCGCGCCGTGGCCGAGGTCACGGACGTGACCCGGCGCCTGCTCGACGCGCTCGTCACGGCCGCGCCGCCGAAGGACCGCGAGATCGAGGCCGCGAAGAAGCGCGCCCGCGCCGCGCAGCGCTACGCGGCCTAAACGAGCTCCCGGGAGAACTGCCACAGGGCCTTGTCGAGCGTGCGCACGGTCACGCCGTGCGCGGCCGCGAGCGCGCGGCACGCGTCGAGGTAGGCGAGCCAGAACGCCGGCGGGTAGGTGGAGCGGCCGCGGACGCCGAGCGACTCGAGCGCCCGCACGTCGAGCACCGGGTAGCGGTCGGGGAAGGCGAAGTACAGCAGCGCCGAGGCCGTCGGCACGCCGACGCCGTCGAGCGACAGCAGCGCCGCCATGCGCGCGGCCTCGTCGCCGGTCGCGAACGCGGCGCGCGTGCGCGCGGCGACGCGCCGCGCCGGGTTGGCCGCCACGAGCGGGCGGCTGCGCGGGCTCTTCCAGGCGCACACGAGCAGGAACTCGGCGCGCCGGTAGTGCCCGCGGGCCGCCGCCGCGGCGCCCGCCGCGAGGTAGGGGCCGTCGTCCATCGCCGGGAAGCGCAGGGCGAGCGGCTCGATCTCCTCGGGCGGGAAGCGCAGGACGAAGGCGGCCATGCCGGCGCGGGAGGCTACGCGTCCTTGGGCATCAGGATCCACAGCGGCACGTAGAGCAGCGGGGTCAGCACGATCACGCCGACGACCGCGGCGACGCGCGCGACCAGCACGTTGACGCCGAGGCGGCGGGCGAAGCCGGCGGTCACGCCGCCGAGCAGCTTGCCCTCGCGCGGGCGGGTCAGGCCCTGTGCGGCGAACCAGGCGCGGGCGCCGGCGAGGGAGTTGTCGTGGGGGTCTGCGGTGGCGGTGGGGGTCATGGGGTCCTCTGAGGGTGGGTTCCGGGGAGTGCCTCCAGCATCGCGCCGGCTGCGGCCTCCCGCATGGCGGGCACCCTGCGGGCAGGGGTATGGAAGGCTGGACCCACCGGCGCGATGATCCCCTGATGCCGACCGCTCGTCTCGACGCGTTCCACGTCCCGCCGGAGGCCGACGCGGAGTTCCTCGCCGACTGGGCCGGCGCGGGTGCCGGCGCCGACCTGTACCGCGCGC
The DNA here is from genome assembly GCA_963827335.1 of uncultured Solirubrobacteraceae bacterium. Taxonomy (GTDB): domain Bacteria; phylum Actinomycetota; class Thermoleophilia; order Solirubrobacterales; family Solirubrobacteraceae; genus DASQMT01. The sequence continues at coordinate 90,028 of CAWHAP010000002.1, read as the reverse complement.
TGCGCGACGACGTGCAGCCGCGCTACGTGGCGCTCGGCGGCCACGCCGGCGGCGGCGAGGACTACGAGGTCGTCTTCGCGGACGGCGCCACCGAGGGCGGCGTGCTGGCCGTCGAGCGCTTCGCGCCCGGCGGCGCCGGGCTCGCCCCGGCCTGGCGCGCGCTCCACGGCCTGCTCGCCGCCCGCCGCGGTCACCTCGGCAGCCGGCTGCTCGCCGGCCCGGACGTGATCGCCCTCACGCGCTGGTCGAGCCCGCTCATGCACCAGCGGGCGCTGCAGCAGCCGGAGATCGCGGCGGCGCTCGCCGCGCTGCCGCGCGCGCACGCCGCGCTCTATCTCCCGATCGCGTCCTAGGAGTCCCAGATCGGCCCGAAGGCCGGGATGCCGTGCCGCTGCAGGTCCGCGACCAGGCGCAGGGTCGTGGCCTTGTTGCTCACCACGAACACGGCCTCGGCGTCGAAGTCCCGGCAGGCCTGGCGCGCGAGCGCGAGCAGGTCGGGCTTGCCGCTGCTCGTCGTGTCCCAGATCACGGCGTCGGGCTGCGCGGCCTCGACCTCGTCGACGAGCGCGTCGCCGTACGTGGCGCGCGGGTCGCGCGTGGACCACACGAGCCGCGCCGGGACGCGGTCGGCCAGGATCTGGCCGAGGCACGGGCCGATGCCGCTGCCGGTGACGACGTACACCACGCGCTCGTAGAGCAGCGCGGTCGTGGCCATCGGCGCGGCGACCGGGATGCCTCGCACCCACACGTGGGACGGCGGATCGTCGATGAAGCGGCCGGTCCAGTCGCCCGCCCGGGAGATCAGCAGCCGGTAGCCCGAATGCCCGGGCGTCGAGACCGTCGCGAAGGCGTGCCACTCGCGGAGCGGGTTGCGGCTGATCCCGACCGCCGACGCGCACACCGGCGCGGCCCCGTGGCCGAAGCGGACGATGGCGGCGTGCGCGGACGGCCGCTCGACGCTGACCGCCACGCGCCGCAGCCGCAGCCACGGCGACGCGATGCTCGCCGTCAGGAGGGAGAGCATCCACACCTGCCAGCTCGTCGCGAGCGCCTCGAGCGCGCCGGCGTCCCCGCGGGCCTGCAGCGCGAGGTGCACGGTGAGCGCCCAGAAGAGCCCGACGGCGGTCCAGCCGCCGAACCGGTGGGTGTGCTCGAACAGGTTGTGCGCCCGGCTGCGCACCGGCGGCGCGGCGCAGGCGCAGACGAGCAGGCAGAGGCCGACGAGGCCGCCGGCGAGGGCGAGCGTCGTGACGGAGACGCTCGCCGGCTCGCGGACCCGCGCGACCGCCGCGACCGCGGCGAACGCGCACAGCCACGCCGTTCCCGCCAGCGCGCCGCCCACGTGGATGCCGCCGACGTGGTGCACGTTGGAGATGCCCCGGCGGACCCACAGCGGCCAGGACCGCGAGCCGCGGCCGGCGAGCCGGAACAGCAGGTCGAGGACGCGCTCCTGGCGGATCAGGACCGCCGCGGCGAGGTTCACGAGCATCAGGGAAGCGAGCGCCGACAGCGCGCTCCCGTCGGCGATCCGCCAGTCGCCGCGGCCCACGTGATGCGCGAGCACGCCGGCGTTGACCACGAGCACCGCGACGATCAGCCGGTGGTACGGCAGGAGCCCGGCGCGCGGCCGGGCCGCGCGCGCTGGGGACACACGGCCGGCCGCGGGCACCGCCGGCGAGCCGGTCGTGCCGGTCCCGGCGGGGGCCGGGCGGAGGTGGATCGGTCGGGGGTGCACGCCACCCAGGACGCCGGCGCGCGCCCGGCATTCCCCCGAAATGCGGAGAGGCGGCCCGGGGGCCGCCTCTCGCGCTGCGTCTGCTTGTCCTGCCCGACGCTACTTGATGGCGTCGTAGACCTTGAACATCGGCATGTACATGGCGATCACGATGAAGCCGGTGATGCCGCCGACGAGGATGATCATGACCGGCTCGAGGATCGACGTGAGCGCCTTGACGGCAGCCGCGACCTCGTCCTCGTAGAAGTCGGCGACCTTGGTGAGCATCGTGTCCAGGTTGCCCGTCTCCTCGCCCACCGCGATCATCTGCGCGACCATCGCGGGGAAGATCGGGGCCTCGCGGAGCGGGGCGGCGATCGAGCCGCCGGACTTGACGGACTCGATGACCGACTCCATGGCCCGGTCGACGACGGTGTTGCCGGCGGTCTGGCCGGTCACCTCGATCGCGTGCATGATCGGCACGCCGGCGGAGTAGAGCGCCGAGAACGTGCGCGACCAGCGCGCGAGCGCGATCTTCTGGACGGTGACGCCGATCTTGAAGGGGATGCGCAGGCGGATCTGGTCCCACTGCGCGCGGCCCCACGGCGACGCCTTCCACTTCTTGAACCCGATGACGCTGCCGACGCTCAGCGCCAGCAGGATGTACCACTGGCCCGTGACGAACTTCGAGGCGCTCACCGTGACCTTGGTGATCATGGGGAGCTCGCCGCCGAAGTCCTTGAAGACGTTGACGAACACGGGGACGATGAAGGCGATCAGGCCGAGCAGCACGATCATCGCGAACGCGAGCACGACCGACGGGTAGGCCATCGCGGACTTGACCTGGCGCTTGAGCGCGTCGTCCTTCTCGAGCTGGTCGGCGACGCGGTCCAGGGACTCCTCGAGCACGCCGCCGGCCTCGCCGGCGCGCACCATCGCGACGTACAGCGGGCCGAAGATCTTCGGGTGCTTCTCGAGCGCGTCGGAGAAGTTCGAGCCGGACTCGATGTCCTCGCGGACCTGCGCGATCGTCCCCTTGAGCTTCGGGTTCTCGATCTGGTCCTCGAGCACGTAGAACGTGCGCAGGAGGGTCATGCCCGACGAGATCATCGTCGCGAGCTGACGGGTCATCACCGTCAGCTCCTGGGCCTTGACGCGCTTGGGGCCGAGCGACAGCTCCATGTTGAGGCCGGACTTCTTCTCCTCCAGCGCCATGACGCGGAGGCCGCGGCCCTTGAGCTCCTCGGTGACGGCCTGGCGGGAGACGCCGTCGAGCACGCCGGCCTGCGGCGTGCCGGCGAGGTCGACGGCCTTGAACGCGAAGGTCGCCATTACGCCGCCATCCCGATGTCGCCGCCGAGCGGGCCGGACTCGACGAGCTTGCGCATCTCGTCGGGGTTCGAGGACCGGGTCTCGGCCATCGCCATCGTGATCCTGCCGGCCCGGACGAGCCCCGCGAGGGAGGTGTCCATGGTCTGCATGCCGTGCGCGCCGCCCGTCTGGATCAGCGAGTAGATCTGGTGGGTCTTGCCCTCGCGGATCAGGTTGCGGACGCCCGCGGTGGGCACGAGCACCTCGGCGGCGACGCAGCGGCCGTTGCCGTCGGCGGTCGGGACCAGCGTCTGCGTCACGACGCCCTGGAGGCCGATCGCGAGCTGCGCCCGGATCTGGCCCTGCTGGGCGGGCGGGAAGACGTCGATGATGCGGTCGACGGTCTGCGGCGCGTCCTGGGTGTGGAGCGTCGCGAAGACGAGGTGGCCGGTCTCCGCCGCGGTGAGGGCGGTGCCGATCGTCTCCATGTCGCGCATCTCTCCGACGAGGATCACGTCGGGGTCCTGGCGCAGGGCGGCCTTGAGGGCCATCGAGAAGCTCTTCGCGTCGCCGCCCAGCTCGCGCTGGTTGATGATGCACTTCTTGTGCCGGTGCAGGAACTCGATCGGGTCCTCGATCGTCATGATGTGGTCGTCGCGCGTCTCGTTGATCTCGTTGATCAGCGAGGCCAGCGTCGTCGACTTGCCGGAGCCGGTCGGGCCCGTCACGAGGACGATGCCGCGCGGCTTCTTGGCGAACTCGCGGATCACCGGCGGCAGGCCGAGCTGGTGGATCGGGACCGTCTCGGCAGGGATCAGCCGGAAGGCCGCGCCGATCGTGCCGCGCTGGAAGTAGGCGTTCACGCGGAACCGCGCGTGGCCCGGGATCGAGTAGGCGAAGTCGATCTGCCAATCCGTCTCCAGGCGCTGGCGCTGCGAGGAGTTGAGGATCGCGTAGACGATCTCGCGCGTGTCGGTCGGGGTGAGCTTGGGCATCCCCTCGACCGGCACCAGCGAGCCGCGCACGCGCAGCATCGGCGGGGCACCCGAGGTGATGTGGAGGTCGGACGCCTTCTGCTTGACGACCTCGAGGAGGATTTCGGAGAAGTCGAGATTCATGCCGACCTATGCATCGGCATCCGGCGGCCGGACCTGAAGTCCGGTCTGCGCCCTAGCGGGTGCCGGCGACGCGGGCGATCTCGGCGATCGACGTGAGGCCGCGCCGGACCTTCTCCAGCCCGTCCTCGCGCAGCCGCATCATGCCCTCGTGGACCGCCGCGTGGGCGATGACCTCGGCGGGCTCGCGGGCGACGGCGAGCGACCGGATCGTCTCGGAGACCCACATCACCTCGTAGAGGCCGACGCGTCCCTTGTAGCCGGATCCGCCGCAGCGGGCGCAGCCGACGGGCTCGTAGCACTCGAGGTCGAGGCCGACGTTGAAGCCGTTCGCGCGCATGACCTCCGCGGGGAGCGTCACGCGCTGCTTGCACTCCTCGCACAGGAGGCGCGCGAGGCGCTGGGCGACGACGCAGTCGACCGCCGAGCCGACGAGGAAGGGCTCGATGCCCATCTCGATCAGGCGGGTGACGGCGCCCGGCGCGTCGTTCGTGTGCAGCGTGGAGAGCACGAGGTGGCCGGTGAGGGCCGACTCGATCGCGATCTGCGCGGTCTCGCGGTCGCGGATCTCGCCGACCATGATGATGTCGGGGTCGGCGCGCATCATCGAGCGCAGGCCGGCGGCGAACGTGAGCCCCGCCTTGTTGTTGACCTGGACCTGCGTGAGGCCCTCGAGCTGGTACTCGACCGGGTCCTCGATCGTGATGATGTGCTTGTCGATCGTGTTGAGCACGTTGAGCGCCGCGTAGAGCGACGTCGACTTGCCCGAGCCGGTCGGGCCGGTGACGAGCACGGCGCCGTGCGACTGCGAGAAGGCCTTGGTGAAGCGCTCGAGCGCCTGCGGGAGCATGCCGAGCTGCTCCATGCTGATCAGCGCCTTGGTGGAGTCCAGGATGCGCATGACGACCTTCTCGCCGTACTGCGCGGGCAGCGTGGCGACGCGGAGGTCGATCGCCTTGTCGCCGGCCTGGGTCGAGACGCGGCCGTCCTGCGGCAGGCGCCGCTCGGCGATGTCGAGGTCGGCGAGGATCTTGATGCGGGAGGTGACCGCCGGCACGAGCGCCACCGGCACGGTGGCGGCCTCGTGGAGCACGCCGTCGACGCGGTAGCGGACCCGCATCTCCTCCTCCTGCGGCTCGAAGTGGATGTCGGAGGCGCCCCGGTCGACGGCTTCGCCGATCACGCGCTGCACGAGCTCGATGACCGAGGAGTCCTCGCCCCCGACGCCGAACGCGACGGTCTGCGGCGTGAGGTCGTAGACCGGCGCCTGTGGCGGCGGCGGCTCGGTCTCGAAGCCCTCGTCGGGCAGGTCGACCGGCGCGGCCGCGCCGCCCGAGCCCCAGTTGGGGTCCTTGATGCGGTCGAGGATGAAGTCGATGTCGGTCGGCGAGGCGACGGCGGGCCGGACCTCGTAGCCGGTCATGACCGCGATGTCGTCGACCGCGAGCACGTTGGCCGGGTCCGACATGGCCACGAGCAGCGTGCGATCGCCGACGAACGAGACGGGCACCGCCTGGTAGCGCTTGATCGCGGCGGGCGTGACGAGCTTCGCGGCGTCCGGGTCCACCCGGTAGGCCTGCAGGTCGATGTGGTCGAGCCCGAAGCGCTCGGCCACGGCGCGGGCGAGCTGGTCCTCGGTGATGGCGCCGGTGGAGACGAGCACGCGCTCCGCGGCGGAGCCGGCCGAGTGCGCCATCTCGACCGCGTTGTCCATCGCCTCGCGCTCGACGTAGCCGAGGTCCACGATCACGTCGCTGAGCACGCGGCCGGAGCCGCCACGACGCGACGGCGTGGTGACGCCGTTCCCGCGCTTGGGCTTGCCCCCGGCGGTCTTGGTCGCTGTCCCGGCTTCGGTCGGTGGGTTCATGATCGATCGTGGTCGTCGACGGCGGCACGCATGGCCTCGCGCGATGCCGTCATGCCGGTCCAGCGCTCGAACGAGGCTGCGCCTTGCGCGATCAGGATCTCCGTACCCGTTGTCACCGTGGCTCCTCTCAGTTGCGCTGCATCGAGGAGCGGGGTGCCGCCGGGCCGGTACACCATGTCCGCCACGTAGCTGCCGACGCCCAACGTATCGGCCTCGATCGGCAGGCTCTTGAACGTGACGTCCGTCTCGCGCAGTCCCACACTCGTGCAGTTCACGATCAACGAAGCGGGCTCCGCCGTTCTCACGACACGTCCTCCGAGGTCGGCGACGAGCCGCTCGGCGCGCTCCGGAGTCCGGTTCCAGACCATGACGTCGGAGGCGCCCGCGCCCAGCAGGGCGTAGACCGCGGCCCGCGCCGCGCCGCCCGCGCCGAGCACCAGCGCCGTGTGGCCGCCCGGGTCGACGGCGAGCGCCTCCAGCAGCCCGGGCACGTCGGTGTTGTCGGCCCGGATCGTGCCGTCCGGGCCGAACGTGAGCTGGTTCGCGGCGCCGACCGCCGCCGCCACGGGCGTGGCCTCGTCGGAGACCGCGAGCGCGGCCTCCTTGTGCGGGATCGTGACGTTCAGCCCGCGGAAGCCCGCCGCGCCCAGCGCGCGGACCGTCTCGGCGAAGCGCGCGGGCGGCAGCGGGAGCCTGAGGTAGCGCCAGTCGCGCAGCCCGGCTGCGGCGAGTGCGGCGTTGTGCATCGCCGGCGACCGCGAGTGGGCCACGGGCCAGCCCGCGACCCCGAGGTAGGTCAGCACTTCTGCGCCGGGGCCTTGCCGCCGTTCTCCTCACGCGCCCGGTTGTACGCGGCGACGTCGCGCTCGAACTCGGCGTCCGTGCTGGAGAAGGCGTGGCACGCGCCCGGCTTGGCGACGTAGTAGATGTAGTCGGTCCGCGCCGGCTTCGCGGCCGCCTGCAGCGAGGCCATGCCCGGGTTGCCGATCGGGGTCGGCGGCAGGCCCAGGCGCTTGCGGGTGTTGTACGGCCCGTCCTTCTCCAGCTCGGACTGGCGGAGCGGGTCGGACCAGTTGCGCTCCGCGTAGCGGATCGTGGCGTCGATCCCGAGCGGGATGTCCCGGCGCAGGCGGTTGTAGATCACCGAGGCGATCAGCGGGCGCTCCTTGTCCGAGGCCGTCTCGCGCTCGATCATCGAGGCGATGATGAGCACGTCGTAGCGGGTCAGGTTCCGCTTGCGGGCGGCCTTCAGGTCGATCCCGGCGAAGTTGTCGCGGAACGCCTTGAGCTGGGCGGCCACGAGCTGGGCGGCGGTGGCGCCGACCCGCAGGTCGTACGTCGCCGGGAACAGGAAGCCCTCGACGGTGTCGCGGCTCCTGGGGAGCCCGAGCCTGCGGGCCTGCGCGATCGCCCTGGCCGAGCCCGACGCCTTCAGGTAGGAGCCCTCGATCCCGCTCTCGTCGGCCGCGGGCGCCGCCTCGCGCCGGGACAGGCCCTCGGGGATGGTCACGGCGAACGTCTCGACGACGCGCACCTCCGGGCCCTGCATCAGCGCGTCGATCGCCGCCCCGTTCGTCATCCTGCGCCGGAGCAGGTAGTTCCCGGTCACCAGCTTGCCGCGGCGCAGCGTCAGCGTCGCGTTGACCTCGAAGAAGCGCGCGTCCTTGATCACGCCCTTGTCCTCGAGCAGCTGCCCGATCGCGCGCGCGTCGGCGCCCGCTGGGATCTTCACGGCGACGCCGCCCTGCTCGTCGCCGGCGCCCTGGAACGGCTGGAAGGTCTCGTTGATCGCCCACAGGGCGGCGCCGATGAAGGCCAGCGCGATCAAAGCGATGAGCCGGCGGAACCAGCGCCGCGGCTTCGGCGAGGCCGGCGGCAGCGTGGGGCGCCCGGGCCGGCCGATGCGCTGCGCCTTGGCGGCGCGGCTGAGCGGCTGGCGCTGATCGGGCGGCAGCGTGCGCGTGCGTCGCGTCGGCGGGAGCGGCTCGAAGGCGTGCGCCGCGTAGGCGTCGGGGTCGGGCTCGTATCCGGGCTCGGGCTCCGGCTCGGGGCCGGACAGCAGCTCGAGGTCCTCGCCGCGCTCGCGTGCGGCGCGCCGGGCGGCGCGCTCCTCGGCCGCGCGCCGGCGCTCTTCTGACGTGCGTCGCGCCACTACAGCGGCCGCTCGCGCTCCTCAGCTCGCAGCAGGAGGTGGGACGGCAGCCCGTCCTCACCCGTCACGGCGGTGATCTCCCCGACGACCGGCACCATCAGGCCCTGCCCGTGCATGTACGTGCTCTGCACGGGCACGGAATCGAGCGTCCCCGAGATGAGCTCGGAGAACTGCTCCTGCTGCTGGGCATAGAGCTGCCGGTCGTGCGGAGACGGCCACGCCGCCTTCGCGAACTCGTGTTCCTGGTACCCCACGAGCCGACAGAATGACGGATTGAGCTCCTTGAACTTGCCGTCGGTCCCGATCACGGCCATCGGCGTGCTCTCGTCGTCGAAGCCGTGGCGCGGCTCGCGCGGGTCCGGAACGACCGTGTCGGCGGGCCGGTGGAGCGTCTTCGGACGCCCCTTGGCGGCCAGGCCGAGGATCTCGCGGAAGACGGCGCTGACGTGCTCGCCGCCGTCCACGGAGGCGTTCTCGGCGGCCTTCTTGGCCTGCTCGGCGTCGCGGCGGGCGACGAGCGCGGCCTGGCCGGCGGAGGCCAGGCCCTCCTTCATCTCCTGCATCGTGGAGATGGCGAACTGGACCTCGGCCTGGAGCGCGTCGACCTTCTCGTCGTCGAGCTTGGCGGCGTCGGCCTGCTTGCGGGCGCTCTCGGCGACCGCGTTGGCCAGCTCGGCCTGCACCTTGACGGCGGCGGTCTCCTCGCGCATCGCCTCGACGAGCTCCCGCAGCTCGGCGACGCCGGCGCCGGCCTGCTCGGCGACCTCGCGGACCGCGGCCAGCTCCGAGAGGATCCGGGCGGACTGCTCCTCGCCGGCCGCGCGGCCGGACACGACCTGCTTGGCGAGCCGCTCGACGGTGCCGTCGATGGCCTCCAGGCCCTCGCGCTGCGCGCCGAGGTCGGCGCGCATGAGCGTGAACGTGGCGTCGACGCCCGCCAGGCGGTCGTCGGCGTGGCGGCCGGCGGCCTCGGCGGCCGCGATCGCCTCGTCCTTGACCGTGCCGAGCTCGCGCCCGAGCCGGGTGACGTCGCCGGTGACGGTCTCCAGGCGCTCGCGGCCCGCGTTGAGCTCGCGGCGCAGGACCTGGGCGTCCTCGCGGACCTTGCCGGCCTCCTCGCGGGCGGCGGTGGCGGCCTCGCCGGCCGTGGCGGCCTGCTGGCGGGCGCCGAGGGCCTCCTCGGCCGTCTGCTCGACCTGCTCGCGCGCGACCTGCAGCTCCCCGCCCAGGCGGGCGAGGGAGGCGCGCAGCTCGTCCTGCTCGGCGCGGCTGTCGCCGGCGGCCTCGTGGGCGGCGCGGGCGATCCCCGCGACCTCCTCGAGCCGGTCGCCGGTGGCCTTGACCTCGGCGAGCACGGAGCCGGCGCCGCGATCGACGTCGGCGACGCGCTCGGTCGCCTCGACAGCGGCGTGGCGGGCCGCCTCGGCCTCGGCGGCGCTCGCGGCGGCCTCCGCACGGGCGGCGGCGGTCTCCTCGCGGGCCTCGTCCAGGCGCGCCTGCAGCGCCTCCACGGTGGCGCGCAGGGCCTCGGCGTCGGATCCCAGGCGGTCGAGCCGCTCGGTGTCCTCGCCGCCGGCCTCCAGCTCGGTGACGCGGCCGCGCAGCGCATCGACGTCGTCGGCGCCGGCCAGGCCGTCGCGGACGCCGTCGAGGCGGCCGCGCAGCTCGTCCAGCTCGCTGCGGTCGGTCGCGGCGGCGCGCAGCGCGTCGAGCTCCTCGCGCAGCACGTGCAGGTCGTCGACGCCGACGAGGCCGTCGCGGACGCCGTCGAGGCGCGCACGCAGGGCGTCCAGGTCGTCGGCGGCGGCCAGGCCGTCGCGGACGCCGTCCAGGCGGCCGCGCAGCTCGTCCACGGCCGTGCTCGGGGCGAGGCCGTCGAGGCGGGTGCGCAGGTCGTCGACCTCGGCGGCGCCGGCCAGGCCGTCGCGGACGCGGTCGAGCCGCTCGCGCAGGCCGTCGAGCTCCTCGCGGGCGGGGCCGGACTCGCGCAGCTCGGCCAGCTCGCCGCGCAGGACGTCGAGGTCGGCGGCCGGGGCGAGTCCGTCGCGGACGCCGTCCAGGCGGCCGCGCAGCTCGTCGAGCTCGTCGCGCGCGGCTCCGCCGTCGCGCAGCTCGGCCAGCTCGCCGCGCAGGGCGTGGAGGTCGGCGGCCGCGGCGAGCCCGTCGCGGACGTTGTCCAGGCGGCCGCGCAGCTCGTCGAGCTCGTCGCGCGCCGCGGTGCGGGCGCGCAGCTCGCCGAGCTCGCCGCGCAGCGACTCCACGTGGGCGTTGTGGGCGAGTCCGTCACGGACGCCGTCGAGGCGCTCGTGCAGCTCGTCGAGCGCCTCGAGCGGCGCAAGGCCGTCGCGGGCGTGCTCGACCTGCTCGCGCAGGGCGTCGAGGTCCTGGCGGCCCGCGGACTGCTGGCGCAGCTGCTCGAGCTGGCCGCGCAGCGCGTCGACCTCCTGGCGGCCGGCGACGGTCTTGCGCGCCTCGGCGAACTGGTGGCGGAGCGCGTCGAGCTCCTCGCGCGTCGGGACGCGCTCGCCGAGCTCGTCGAGCGCGCCGCGGACGCCGTCCAGGTCGCCCTTGGCGGCCCAGCCGTCGGCCAGCGTCGCGAGCTGCTCGCGGATCGCCTCGAGGTCGGTGCGGCCGACGCCGCCGTCGCGCAGGGCGTCGAAGGCGCGGTGCAGCTCGTCGAAGTCGGAGCGGGCGACGGCGCGCTCGCGCAGGTGCTCGAGCTGGCGGCGCAGGTCGTCGAGCGCCGGGTCCTCGCCGGCGTCCTGCAGCACGGCCAGCTCGCGGCGGAGCTCGTCGATCGCCGGATCCTGGCCGGCATCGCGCAGCGTGTGCAGGTCGCGGCGGAGCTCGTCGATGGCGGGCGCGAGGTCGCGGCGCAGCTCGTCGATCGCCGGGTCCTGACCGGCCTGGCGCAGGGCGTCGAGCCCGGCGCGCAGCTCGTCGATGGCGGGATCCTGCCCGGCCTGCTCCTGGAGCGCGTCGATCGCGCGGCGCAGCTCGTCGATCGCCGGGTCCTGACCGGCCTGGCGCAGGGCGTCGAGCCCGGCGCGCAGCTCGTCGATGGCGGGGTCCTGCCCCGTCTCCTCCTGGAGCGCGTCGATCGCGCGGCGCAGCTCGTCGATCGCAGGGTCCTGACCGGCCTCCTGGAGCGCGCTCAGCTCGCGCCGGAGATCCTCCAGCTCGCGCGTGTCCTCCACGCGGGCGGCGAGCTCGGCGAGCTCGACGCGCAGCTCGTGCACGGCGGCGTCGTCGCGGGCGGCCTCGCGGACGGCGGCCAGCTCGGCGCGCAGCGCGCCCAGCTCCTCGGTCCAGGGGGTCGCCTCGCGCAGGTCGGCCAGCTGCGTGCGCAGCTCCTCGATCTCCTCGCCGCCGGTCTGCGGGGCGTTCGTGAGGATGTCCAGTCGCTGGCGGATGACCGCCATCTCCTGACGCGCGCTGGACTCCTGCATCTCGATCGCCTCCAGCTTGCGCTGGACCGGCGTGAGATCGACCTCCTCGTTGCCGCCGCTGAGCTCGAGCGTCTCCAGCTCGCCGCGCAGGGCGCGCACCTCGTCGCGGCCGCGGGCCTCGGCCTCCCGGAGGGCGGCCAGCTCGGCGCGCAGCTCGGGGATCGCGGAGAGCTCGGCGCGCAGCGCGTCGAGCACCTCGGCGCCGTCGTCGGAGTCCTCGTCCTCGGCGGCGGCGGCCAGCTCGGCGCGCAGCGTCTCGAGGGCCTGGACCGCGTTGGCGTCGCTCTGGCGCACCTGGGCCAGCTCGTCGCGCAGGGCGTCGACCGCGGCGCGGGCCTCGGCCTCGCCGGCGCGGACGGCGTCCAGCTCGGCGCGCAGGGCACCGGTCGTCTCGGCGCCGCGGACGGACTCCTCGCGCAGCTCGTCGGCGAGCGTGCGCAGGGCGTCGAGCCGCGCGCGGGCCTGCTCGCCCTCGCGCTGGAGCTCCTCCAGGCGGCGGCGGTCGTCGCCGGCGAGGGCCTCGCCCTCGTGGCGCTCGATCGTGACCTCGCCGACGCGCTCGCGCAGCCGCTCGGCGTCGCGCTGGACGGCGTCGATGCGCTCCAGCGCGGCGGCCAGCTCGGCGCGGGCGGACTCCAGCTCGCGGTCGTGCTCGCGCTCGACCCGCTCGAGCGACGCGCTCAGCTCGGTGCGGGCGGCCTCGGCCTCCTCGCGCTCGCGGTCGATGCGCTCCAGCGCGGCCTGCAGCTCGGCCTGACGCGTCTCGGCGTCGCGGGTGCGCTCGGCGCGGAGCGCCTCGAGCTCGGCCTGCATGCCGCTGCGCGCGGCCTCGGCGGCGTCGCTGCCGACGGTCTCCAGGTCCGACAGGCGGCGCTCGAGGTCGGCGCGGGCGCGCGCCGCGCGGCCGTCGGCCTCCTCGAGGGCCTCGGTCAGCTTCGCCTCGGCGGCCGCTGCGGCCTCGGCCTTCTCCTGCTCGAGCCGCTCCAGCCGCTCGGCGATCGCGGCCACCTCGGCGGCGCCGGCCTCGCTCTGGTCGGCGTCGCGGTCGTGGCCGGCGCGCTCGAGGCGCTCCAGGCGGGCGAGCAGCTCGATCCGCTCCGCCTCGGCGGCGGGGTCCGGCGCGGCCGCGCCGCCGGGGGCGGCGTCGAGGCGCTCGAGCTCCGCCTTGGCGAGCTTGCGCCTCGCGCTCGGCGGCCTCGGCCTTGGCCCGGCTCGCCTGCGCCTCGCGCTTGGCCTCCTCGACCTGGCCGGGGAGCCGGCCGGCGACGCGCTCGAGCTCGTCGATGCGCTCCATGGCCGAGAGCAGGCGGGCGACGACCGCGGCGGCGTCGTCGAGGTCGCCGATCGACTCGCCCTGGACGCCCGGATCCGGGTTGGTGATGGCCTCCTCGCGCTCGGCGTCCTGCCGGGCGCGCTCCTCCTCGCGGCGGACCAGCTCGTGCTCGACCCACGGGGTCGGAGCGAGCGGGCGGAAGGCGACCATGGTGCCGGCGGTGCGCCAGCCGTCCCAGGCCTGGGGCTCCTCGTCGAGGGCGGAGCGCAGCGCGCGGACCACGACGGGGTGCTGCTGGCGCATGCGCAGCAGCATGAGGTTCATCGGGAGCTCGAAGGAGAGGTCCTCGAGGAAGAGGGAGAAGTCGAAGCCCTCGTCGAGCTTGACGGGGACGAAGACGGCCTCGAGGGGGAACGTCTCCTCGGACGGGGCGTGGCGGGCGTTGACCTCGACGAGCGCGCGGGCGTGCGGCGGGTCGCCGGCGGCGAGGAAGCGGCGCCACTGCTCGGCGTCCTCGGACAGCGGGCCGGCGAGCAGCCCCTCGAAGAAGCTGTGGCCCAGCGCGTCCGGCGCCTCCTTGCCGAACAGCAGCTCGGCGGGCTCGGACCACTTCGACACGGCGCCCTGGCCGTCCGTGAGGATGAACCAGCCGCCGATGATCTGCTTGAGCAGCGCGTCCAGCGGATCCGTGCTCACGAACTCCTCGGCCTCCGCGGGAGCGGGGGTCGGAGCGGCGGGCGGCGGGGTGTTGTGGGTGCCGGGAGGCGGAGTGGGGGTCGAGAGATCCATGCCGGAACGGGCGGGAGCGGGAACGGTTGCTCCATTGATCGCCCGATAGGGCCTCGACCTTGAAGGCCGATTGTGGACGGACGTTCAGCGGCGGGCCGCGAGCCAGTCCTCCAGCAGCACCGCGGCGGCTCTCGAGTCCTCGGCCGCGGACCCCGAGCGCTGCTGTGCCAGCGCCGTGGTGAACCGCTCGTCGTAGAGCTCGACGGGGACCGTGAGATGGTGCCCGAGCCGCTCGGCGAACGCCCGCGCCTCGCGGGTCTGGGCCGAGTCGCGTCCGGAAAGCGACAGCGGGAGGCCGACGACGACGGTCGCGGGCCTGATCTCCCGGATCGCCGCCAGGAGGCGGTTGAAGCCTTTGCGCGTGCTCGGGCGCAGCACCGGGTCGAGCGGGGTCGCGAGCGTGCCGGTGGGGTCGGAGACCGCGACGCCGCAGCGGGCGGAGCCGTGGTCGAGGGCGACGACGCGGCCGGTCATCGGTGTGAGCCTAGTTGTGTGCGGCGACGGCGCCGTCCGCCGTGGCGGCGGCGCCGTCCGCCCGGTTCGTCGAGCGCCCGGACACCGGGCATTGAGGGGAGGGGGAGCGGTTGTGGCGTGCCTTCGGGCCCCACAACGTCGAGATCGGGACGGGCCCGCCATCGTGCTCGACGTTGTGCGCCTATAGCCCGCACAACGTCGAGTTCTCCGCCGATCCGCACCGGTTCTCGACGTTTGCTACCGCTACGGGCGCAAACGTCGCGTCTGCGAGCGGCCAGGCGCGCGCTCGACGTTGGCCACCGAAACGGGCCCGCAAACGTCGCACCCGCCTGAACGCCCGCGCGAACGCGACGCTTGCGGGCCCGGAGGAGCGCCGCTCCCCCTGACCCCCTCCCCTCAATGCCCGGTGTTCGCGCGGCCGACGGACCGGGCGACTACGAGCCAGGCGAACCAAGCGCAGCCGCGATCTCGGCCCGCGCGACGTCCAACGCCTCGGGCAACCGAGCCGCATCCCGCCCGCCGGCCTGGGCGAGCGAGTCGCGCCCTCCCCCGCCCCCGCCGACGACCTGCGCCGCCGCCTTCACGATCGCGCCCGCCTTCACGCCGCGCTCCACGGCGCCCGGGCTGGCGGCGACGAGCAGGGACACCCGGCCGCCCGCCGCGCTGCCGAGCACCACGACGGAGGGGTCGCCCAGCTGCCCGCGGAGCCGGTCCGCCGCGTCGGGCATCGCCTTGGGGTCCGCGAAGGCCGCCTCCGCCACGAGCACGCGCGCGCCGCCGACGTCCTCGGCCGCGTCGGGCGACACCGCCGGGCCGCCGTCGCCGCCACCGCCGCCCGCCTTGAGCTGCTTCTCGAGCTCGCGCCGCTTGGCCTCGCGCTCGGCCGCCGCGACCGCCACGTTCTCGGGCGACGTCCGCAGCACCGCGGCCGCCTCGGCGAGCACGCGGTCGTGCTCGCGCAGGAGCTGCACCGCGACCGGGCCGGTGACCGCCTCGATGCGCCGCACGTTCGCGGCGCTCGACGTCTCCTGGGTCACCTTGAACAGGCCGATCTCCGCCGTCGAGCGCACGTGCGTCCCGCCGCACAGCTCGCGCGACCAGGTGCCGTCGCCGACCTCGACCATGCGCACGACCTCGCCGTACTTCTCGCCGAACAGCGCGGTCGCGCCGAGCGCCTTGGCCTCGTCGAGCGTCGTGGAGATCGCCCGCACGGGATGGTTCTCGAGCACCCACGCGTTGACCTGGTCCTCGATCTCGCGGAGCTCGTCCGCGCCGACCGGCGCGCCGTGGGTGAAGTCGAAGCGGAGCTTGTCCGGGCCGACGTAGGAGCCCGCCTGGCGCACGTGGCCGCCCAGCGTGGCGCGCAGCGCCGCGTGCAGGAGGTGGGTCGCGGTGTGGTTGTTCGCCGTCGGGCGCCGGTGCGCCGGGTCGACGCGCGCGACGACGCGCTCGCCCTCGTGCAGCTCGCCCGCCTCGGCCTCGACCACGAGCGCCTGGTCGTCGCCGACGCGTACGACGTCCACCACACGCGCGCGGCAGTCGCCGTCCTCGCACTCGACCACGCCGGCGTCGGCCACCTGGCCGCCGCCCGTCGCGTAGAACGGCGACTCGACGAGCTTGAGCAGCACCCGGCCACTGCCTCGGCCGGAGGCCTCATCACCGCGGCCGTCGGCATCGCTCGCCGACGACACCGCGCCGACCGCCGTCGCCTGCTCGAGCCGCTCGTAGCCCGTGAAGGCCGTCGCCGGGCCGCCCGCCTCGGCGAACGCGCGGATCCGGTCGCGCTCCTCGTCGCGCCCGCCGCGGCCCGCGCTGCGCGCCCGCGTGCGCTGCTCGTCCATGAGGCTCTCGAAGCCCTGCTCGTCGACGCCGAGGCCCTGCTCCGCCGCGAGCTCGAGCGTGAGGTCGAACGGGAAGCCGTACGTGTCGTGCAGCAGGAACGCCTGCTCGGCGCCGATGCCCTCCTCCCCCGCGTCGCGTGCGCGGGCGATCACGTCGTCGAGCAGCCGCATGCCCTGGTCGAGCGTGCGGTTGAACGCCTCCTCCTCGTTGCGCAGCCACATCTCGATCGTCTCGCGCCCCTCGTGCAGCTCGGGGTACGCGGAGCCCATCGTCTCCCGCACGACCTCCGCGAAGCGCGGCAGGAAGCCCGTCTCGATGCCGATCCGGCGGCCCTGCACGATCGCCCGCCGCATCAGCCGGCGCAGCACGTAGCCGCGGTCCTCGTTGGACGGCACGACCCCGTCGGCGACGAGGAACGACATGCCGCGCGCGTGGTCGGCGAGGATGCGCAGCGCGCGGTCGACGTCCTCCGACGCGCCGTAGGCCCTGCCGGACAGCTCCTCCCCCAGGGTCACGAGCGGACGGATCTGGTCGGTCTCGAAGACCGACATCGTGCCCTGCATGATCGCCGCGAGGCGGTTGAGCCCGAGGCCGGTGTCGATGTTCTGCGCGGGCAGCGG
Organism: uncultured Solirubrobacteraceae bacterium; assembly: GCA_963827335.1. Taxonomy (GTDB): domain Bacteria; phylum Actinomycetota; class Thermoleophilia; order Solirubrobacterales; family Solirubrobacteraceae; genus DASQMT01. The sequence goes on along the minus strand of CAWHAP010000002.1, from coordinate 73,422 downwards.
CGTCAGGACGCCCTCGGGCTCCTGGTCGTACTGCATGAACACGAGGTTCCAGTACTCCAGGAAGCGCTCGCCGTCGGAGCCGGGCAGCTCGTCGGGGCCCCCGAACTCGGGCCCGCGGTCGAGGTAGAGCTCGCTGCACGGTCCGCACGGGCCCGTGGGCCCCGCCTGCCAGAAGTTGTCCTCGCGCCCGAGCGGGACGATCCGCTCGCGCGGGACGCCGACGGCGAGCCACGCGTCGATCGCCTCCTCGTCGGGGCCGAGGCCGAGCGCGTCGTCGCCCTCGAAGATCGTCACCCAGACGCGCTCGGGATCGAAGCCGAAGCCGTTGAGCGAGAAGTCCCACGCGTACTCCACGGCGCCATGCTTGAAGTAGTCGCCGATGGAGAAGTTGCCGAGCATCTCGAAGAAGGTGAGGTGCCGGTAGGTGCGGCCGATGTTGTCGATGTCGACCGTGCGGAAGCACTTCTGCGCCGTCGTCAGGCGCTGGGCCGGCGGGGTCTCCTGCCCGAGGAAGTACGGCTTGAGCGGATGCATGCCGGCGCTGATGAGCAGCGTGGACGGGTCGTTGCGCGGCACGAGCGGCGCCGAGGGCAGCCGGTGGTGGCCGCGCTCGGCGAAGTAGGAGAGGAAGCGCTCGCGGATCTCGTCGGACGTCATGTGGCCAGCGAGTCTAGACTCGCCCGCCGGTGCCCGCCCCGCGCGTCACGTCGTCCCGGCTGGTCTACGAGAACCGCTGGATGCGGCTGCACGAGGACCGCTTCGAGCGGCCCGACGGGTCGCCCGGGCTGTACGCCTGGGTCGAGAAGCCGCCCGCCGCCGTGATCGTCCCGCTGGACGGCGAAGCGGTGTGGCTCGTCGAGCAGCACCGCCACCCGGTGGGACGCCGTTTCTGGGAGCTGCCGCAGGGCGCCTGGGAGGACGCGCCGGGCGCGCCGGCCGAGGACCTGGCGCGCGGCGAGCTGGTGGAGGAGACCGGCCTGCGGGCCGGCGCCATCGAGCGCCTGGGGACGCTCTACTTCGCCTACGGGATGTCCGACCAGCGCTTCGACGTGTGGCTCGCGACCGGGCTCGAACCCGGTCCGCCCGCGCCCGAGGCCACCGAGCAGGACCTGCGCTGCGCGCGCTTCACGGTCGCGGAGTTCGAGGCCATGATCGCCCGCGGCGAGATCGCCGACGCGGCGACCGTCGCCGCGTGGCACCTCGTCACGACGCGATGACGCCGTGGCCGACGATCACGTCGCCGCGCATCAGGCAGGCGACCTGGCCGGGCGCCGCGCCGTCGACCGGCTCGGCGAGCCGCAGCACGACATGGCTCGCGTCGCCGGGCTCGACCCGGCAGGCGAGCGGGCGCGTGCGGTAGCGCAGCTTGACCCGGTCGACCTCGTGGCCCGGCCGGTGCAGCACCGCGTCGCGCACCGCGACGTCGCAGGTCGCGAGCTCCGCCCGCGTGCCGATCGTGAGCGTGTTCGCGACGCGGTCCTTGGCGAGCACGTAGAGCGGCGCCTCGGCCGCCCCGACGCCGAGCCCCTTGCGCTGGCCGATCGTGTACAGGTGCTGTCCGCGATGCCGGCCGACGGCCCGGCCGGCGGCGTCGACGATCGCGCCCGGGCGCTCGCGCAGCCCGGCGTGGCGCTCGAGGAACGCGCTCTTGCCCGTCCCGGCGAGGAAGCAGAGGTCCTGGGAGTCGCGCTTGTCGGCCACCGGCAGGCCGGCGCCGCGCGCGAGCTCGCGCACCTCCGGCTTGGCCAGCTCGCCGAGCGGGAAGCGCATGCGGGCGATCGAGGCCGGCGCCAGCGCGGCGAGCATGTAGCTCTGGTCCTTGGCCGGGTCGGCGGCGACGCGCAGCAGCCCGTCCGCGCTCACCCGCGCGTAGTGGCCGGTGGCGAGGTCGGCCGCGCCCAGCCGGTCGGCGAAGGCGAGCATCGCGTCCAGCCGCACCTCCCCGTTGCAGCGCACGCACGGGTTCGGCGTCACCCCGGCGGCATGGTCGGCCAGGAACGGCGCGACGACGCCGGCCGCGAACGGCGCACGCAGGTCCAGCGTGAAGTGCGGCAGGCCCATGCCGTGCGCGACCGAGCGGGCGAGGCGCACCGCGTGCGCGGAGCAGCACGAGGCCTCGGCGTCGTTCGCCGCGTCGCGCCACAGCTCGAGCGTGACGGCGACCGCCTCGCGCCCGGCGCGCCGGACGAGCAGCGCGGCGACCGCGCTGTCGACCCCGCCGCTCATCGCCACGAGCGTGCGGCGGGCCGCGGCGGCCACGGCCCCCTCGGCCGCGACCGCGGCGCCCAGCGCGACGTGGAGCGCGTCGGCCGCCAGGTCGGCGGCGTGCAGCTTCCCCGGCGACAGGCCGCCGAGCTCGGCCGAGACGGCCGCGGTCCCGACCCGTGCCGCGTCGAGCACGCCGGCCCCGCGCACGAGCGCGACGACGGCCGACCCCGCGGCCACGGCGGCGCCGCAGCCCGAGGCCTCGAAGCCCGCGTCCGCGACGCGGTCGCCGTCGATCGTCAGGTCGATCCGGACCAGGTCGCCGCAGGCGGCGCCGCCGGCGTTGCCGGTGAACGCGCCCGGGGGCGCGTGACCGCGCCCCTGGGGGTAGGCGAGATGCTCCTCGAAGGCCTCGGCGTCCACGCGCCGAGTGTAGGGCCGGCGGGGGCTACTTCTTGCGGAGCGCGTCGGTGACGGCCTGGTCGATCGACGTGCGATCGACGTAGCCGACGAGCGTCTGGACCTTGCGGTGGCGGTCGACGACCACCACGGTCGGCGACTGCTCGACCTCGGCCCCGCGGGTGATCCGCTGGTAGGCGGCGATCCGCTTGATGTTCGTCGCGTGGGCGAGCACCTTGCGGTCGTGCCGGTCGATGCCCGAGAGCGCCTTGCGGACCGCGCGGTCGTCGGCGGCCTTCGGGTTCCAGAAGAGGAGCACGACCACCTTGCGGTCGCCGATCGCCCGCAGCACGCGGAGCGGCAGACCGGACGTGGCGGCCTTGGTCGCCTTCGCCGGCTCGGCGGCGGTCTCGGCGCCCTTGGCCTGCTGCCCGGCGGCCTTGGTCGCGGGCTGGGCATTGGCGGCGGCGCCGGCGTCGGCGGCCGTCTCGGTGCCGTCGGCGATGCGCTCGACGCGGGCGTCGGTGGCGGCGGTGGCGTTGTTGGCCGCCTCGACGACCTTGCCCGCCGCGCTGTTGGCCTCCGCACCGCCGGCGTCGACCGGCTTGGCGGCGTTCGCAGCAGGGACCGGGGCCTCGGCGGCCGGGTCACCGGTCTCCGTCGAGGGACGCAGGAACAGCATCCACGCGGCCATGAAGGCCACGGCGCAGACGAGGAGGATCCGGATGGGCGGGGAGATCTGTGACATTCCTCTCCCGTTGTCGGCACGAGGCCCCTCCGGCCTTAGCCCGATCCCCGCCGCTGGGGTGGCGACCCTACGCCGGCGGCGCGGTGACCTTGATGCCCAGCTCGCCGAGCTGCCCGGCGTCGACCGCCGCGGGCGCGCCCGTGAGCGGGTCGGCGCCGCTCGCGGTCTTGGGGAAGGCGATCACGTCGCGGATCGAGTCGCGCCCCGCGAGGACCGCGACGATCCGGTCGATGCCGAGCGCCAGCCCGCCGTGCGGCGGCGCGCCGAAGCGCAGGGCGTCGAGCAGGAAGCCGAAGCGCGCCTCCGCGTCGGCCTCGGAGATGCCGAGCGCCTGGAAGACCTGCTGCTGGACCTCGGGCCGGCTGATGCGGATCGACCCGCCGCCGATCTCGACGCCGTCGAGCACGATGTCGTAGCCGCGGGAGCGCATCGCCCCGGGGTCGGCGAAGTCGCCGGACGGGGCCGTGAACGGGTGGTGCATGGCGGTCCAGCGCCCGTCGCCCTCGCTCCACTCGAACATCGGGAAGTCGACGACCCAGAGCACGTCGTGGCGGCCCGGCGCCACGAGGTCGAAGCGCCGCGCGAGCTCGAGCCGGAGCTCGCCGAGCGCCGTCGCCGCGACGTGCGGCGTGTCGGCGACGATCAGCAGCAGGTCGCCGGGCGCGCCGCCGAGCCGCGCCGTCACCGCCGCGCGCTCCTCGTCCGAGAGGAACTTGGCGGTCGGCGAGCGCCACGTGCCGTCGTCCTGCACGAACGCCCACACCAGCCCGCCCGCGCCGTAGCGCTTGACGTGGTCGGTGAGCGCGTCGAGGTCCTTGCGCGGCACCTCGCGGGCGCCGGCGTTCAGGCCGCGGACGACGCCGCCCGCGCCCAGCACGTTGGCGAAGACCTGGAACCCGCTCCCGGCGAGCGCGTCGCCGAGGTCGGCGAGCTCGAGCCCGAAGCGCGTGTCCGGCCGGTCGGACCCGTAGCGGAGCATGGCCTCGTCGTAGGTCATGCGCGGCCACGGCGCGGGCGCCGTGACCGCGAAGCCCGCGTCCTCGAACACGCGCGTCATCAGCCCTTCGATCGCGCCGATCACGTCGTCCTCGTCGACGAACGACATCTCGAGGTCGAGCTGCGTGAACTCGGGCTGGCGGTCGGCGCGCAGGTCCTCGTCGCGGAAGCAGCGGGCGATCTGGTAGTAGCGCTCGAACCCCGCCATCATCAGCAGCTGCTTGAACAGCTGCGGCGACTGCGGCAGCGCGTAGAACTCGCCGGGGCTCATCCGGCTGGGCACGAGGAAGTCGCGCGCGCCCTCGGGCGTGGAGCGCGTCAGGATCGGCGTCTCGACGTCGACGAAGTCGTGCGCGTTGAGGTAGTCGCGGATCGCGCGCACGATCGTGTGGCGCAGCAGCATCGTGTCGCGCATGCCCTCCCGGCGCAGGTCGAGCACGCGGTGCCGGAGCCGCAGCATCTCGTCGACCGGGCCGTCCTCGTCGACCGGGAACGGCGGCGTGGCGGCCTCGGCCAGCTGCTCGACCGCGGAGACGTCGAGCTCGATCTCGCCCGTCGCGAGGCTCGGGTTGACGTTGCCCGGCTCGCGCCGGACGATCGTGCCCGCGGCCGAGATCACGTGCTCGGGGCGCAGCCGCTCGGCGACGGCGTGCGCCTCCCCCGCCGACTCGGGGTGGAACACGAGCTGCAGGAGCCCGGTGCGGTCGCGCACGTCGAGGAAGATCAGGCCGCCGTGGTCGCGGCGGCGGTGCACCCAGCCGGCGACGCGGACGGTGTCCCCCGCGCGGCCCGCGTCGAGCTGGCCGGCCCAGGCGTCGCGGTAGTCGTTCGCCCGCGGGGGCCTCATGCGAAGCCCTGCGTGATGTGGTGCATGACGCTGTCCGGCTCCACGGTGCGCTGCTCTCCCGTCTCCATGTCCTTCAACGAGGTGCCCTCGTCGCCGAGGATGGCAACGTAGCGGGCCTGCGCCCGGTCGGCCTGCTTGAGCTGGCCCTTCAGGGACCGGCCCCCGAGTTCGAGTCTCGCGCTGCGCCCCGCCCGGCGCACGTCGGCCGCGAGCCGGAACGCCGCGGCCTTGTGCTCCGGCCGGGCGTAGGCGACGAACAGGTCGAGCGGCGGCTCGGCCGCGGGGGCGCCGCCGGCGGTCATGAGGATCCGCTCGACGCCGCTCGCCCAGCCGATCGCGGGCGTGTGCGGCCCGCCGATCTCCTCGATCAGCCCGTCGTAGCGGCCGCCGCCGCCGACGCCGGACTGGGCCCCGAGCGCGTCGGACGTGAACTCGAAGACGGTGCGCGTGTAGTAGTCGAGGCCGCGCACGAGCGTGTCGTCGACCTCGTAGGCCTGGCCGACGCCGTCGAGCAGGGCGCGCACGGTCGCGAAGTGCTCGCGGTCGTCGTCGTCGAGCCGCTCGAGCAGGCGCGGGGCGCCGGCCATCACCTGCTGCGTGCCGCGGTCGTCGGAGTCGAACGCGCGCAGCGGGTTGAGGTCGATCCGGGCGACGACCTCCTCGGCCAGCGCGTGCTCGTGCGCGCGCAGGTACGCCTGCAGCTCCTCGCGGTAGGCGCGCCGCGTGCCGGGCGTGCCGAGCGAGCCGAGCCGCAGCCGCAGCCCGCGCGATCCCATCGCCTCGAGCAGCTCGGCGAGCAGCAGGATCGACTCGGCGTCGACGGCGGGGTCGTCGGACCCGATCGCCTCCGTCCCGATCTGCCAGAACTGCCGGAAGCGGCCCTTCTGCGGCCGCTCGCGGCGGAAGAAGCTCGAGAGGTACCAGAGCTTCACGGGTTGCGGCAGCTTGTGCATGCCGTGCTCGAGGTAGGCGCGGCAGACCGGCGCGGTGCCCTCGGGCCGCAGCGTGATGCTCGTCCCCTCGCCGCCCTCCAGCGTGTACATCTGCTTCTGCACGACGTCGGTCGACTCGCCGACGCCGCGGGCGAACAGCTCGGTCGCCTCGAAGGCGGGCGTCTCGATGCGCGCGTAGCCCGCCCGCTCGAGGATCTGCCGCGCGGTCGCCTCGAAGGCGTCGCGCGCGGCCGCCTGCTCGCCCAGCACGTCGTAGGTGCCGCGCGGTGCCTGGATCCTGCCGCTCACGCGAGCTGGGCCAGGAACGGGTTCGTGGCGCGCTCGCGGCCGATCGTCGTCACGCCCATGTGGCCCGGGTACACGACGGTCTCGTCCGGCAGCGACTCGGCGAGCGTCGCGAGCGTGCGCATGAGCGTCGCGTGGTCGCCGCCGGGCAGGTCGGTGCGGCCGATCGAGCCCTGGAACAGCACGTCGCCCGAGAAGATCGCCGCCTCGGCGGGCACGGCGTAGGTCACGTGGCCCGGCGAGTGCCCGGGCGTGAACAGGACGTCGATCTCCAGCCCGGCGAGCTCGAGCCGCTCGCCGCCGGCCACCGTGTGGTCGGCGTCGTAGGACTCGAACGGCCCGAAGCCCTCCCACGGCACGTAGCGCATGATGTCGGCGAGCACGGGGACCTCGAGCTCCGGGCACCAGACCTCCGCGCCCGTGGCGCGCGCGAGCGGCGCGACGGCCCCCACGTGGTCGAAGTGCGTGTGCGTGAGGAGGATCGCCGCGACCTTCACCTCGAGCGCCGCGATCGCCTCGAGCAGGCGCGGCGCCTCGTCACCAGGGTCGATCACGATCGCCGCGCCCCCGCCGTCGGGGCGCGCGATGTGGCAGTTCTCCTGCACCGCCCCGACCGTGAAGGTGCGGACGTCCATCAGCGCTTGCGGGCGGCCTTCGGCGGCAGCGGGCGGCCGGCCTTGCGCATCCGCCGCTCCCAGAACATGCGGTCGACCTTGTAGCCGAGCGGCACGTAGATCAGGAAGGCGGCGACGGACAGCAGGATCGCGGTGGCGATCGTCTGGTCCGTGCCGGCGATGCCGGAGATGAACAGCACGAACAGCATCACGGACGCGAGGCCGGCGCGCATGGCGGCGCCGCCCCACGTGGGCTCGGCGAAGCGCCGGTCCTCGGCGCCCCCGCGCTTGCGCTGGTCGCCGGGGGCGGGCTTGCGGCCCGTGCGGCCGCGGGCCTCGATGGTGCCGGCGGCGTTGCCCCGGTGCTTGGAACGGCGCTTGCGCTTGGTCTGGGCCATGGGCCTGAGACGTTAGCGCCCCAGGAGGGCCTCGATCGTCGCCGGCATGCGCAGATCGACATCCGCCGGCCAGCCGGCGAGCGCGGCCTCCGGCGCGGGCGCGACGAGCTCGGCGCCGCGGACCGCGTGATGGCGCGCCACGGCGGCCAGGACGGCGGCCGCCGTGACGGCCCGGTGGTCCTCGATGTTCGTCGAGACCTGGACGACGTCGCCGGCGCTCCAGATGCAGGCCGAGCGCGCGCACGCCGGGCAGCCCGAGCTCGCCGCCCATGCGGATCAGGGCCGCGATCCGGCGCGCGTCCTCGACCGTCGCGGGCGGCTCCAGCTCGACGTTGAAGGCGATCAGCGGCGGGCGGGCCGAGACGAGCGTCGCGCCCGCCGCCGGGTGCAGCGCGGGCGGGCCGTAGTCGGGTGGGGTGCCCCGCATCGCGAGCCCCTCCGGGCCGCCGCGGCGCAGCTCGGCGCGCGTGCGCCCGCCGGCCAGCTCGCCGTAGAGGAAGACCGGCACGCCCGCGGCGCCGATGGCGTCGGCGGCGAGCAGCGCCTCCGCGATCGCGGCGCCGCGCTCGGCCTCCTCCAGGAACACCACCGGGGCGACGTCGAGCGCGCCCACGCGCGGGTGGAGCCCATCGTGGTCGCGCAGGTCGATCCGCTCGGCGGCGGCCGCGGCGCCGGCGGCCAGCGCGAGGTGGAGCTCCCCGGGCGCGCCCGCGAGGAAGAAGACGGCGCGATGGTGGTCGGTGTCGGCCGAGCGGTGCAGCACGTCGGCGTGCGTGGCGAAGGCCGCGCCGACGGCATCGAGCACCGCCTCGTCGCGCCCCTCGGACACGTTGGGGACGGCGATCAGCCGCGTCATGCCACGAAGCGCCCGGCGTCCAGCACGCGCGTCCCGCCGATCTCGAGCGTCGCGTCCTCGATCAGGCAGTCGAGGTGGACGGGGACGGACACCGTGCCGCCGATCCCGGCGCTGGCGCCGAAGGCGACGTGCACCGTGCCGAGCATCTTCTCGTCCTCGAGGATGTTGCCGGTCAGGGTGGCGCGCTCGTTCGTGCCGACGCCCAGCTCGGCCAGGTTCCTCCCGTCCGCTCCGGCGGCGTCCATCAGCCCGCTCCAGCGCTCCCCCCACTCGCCCTCGGCGTCGGCGAGCCGGCCGTCGCGCACGACGAGGCGGACGGGCGCGGGCGGCAGGCCGAGGCTCGCGAGCGTCGCCGCGTACAGCGTCCCCTCGCCCGACAGCGGCGACACGAACCCCTCGCCGCACGGCAGGTTGCCGAACGCGCCCGCCGCGGAGAGGTCGCCGTCGTCGGCGATGCCCGTGCGGCCGGTGAGGTCGCAGGTGAAGTCGCTGCCGCGCGGGCACGTGACGCGCGCCTCGGCCGCGTCGCTCAGCAGGTCCGCGACGCGGCGCGAGCGCTCGGCCATCAGCGGGAAGTCGCAGGCCATCAGCCGCGCCAGCATGTCCTCGGTCACACCGGGCAGCGTCGCCCCGCGCGCGCCGGCCTCGCTCGCGGCCTTGCGGGCGCGCGTGTGGGAGAGCGAGCGGTGCGTCGGCGCGATGAACACGCGCGCGGCGCCCAGCGCGGCGGCGACGGCCGCCGGCGGCTCCTCGCCGTCGACCTCGCGCGGCTCCATCACGCAGAGCACCGGCTCGGCGCCGAGCCGCGCCGCCGCGGCGCGCAGCGCCTCGCCCAGCGCGGCGGTCGTGCGGTCGACGACGACCACGACGTCCTCTCCCGCGCGCACGCCGAGGCACGGTCCGACGACCGTCTCCACCGCCTGTTCCAGATCGCTCATGGGCGCGGAGACTAGCCCGCGCCCCTGACCGGGGGCGGCGGTCGGTTTCCGGACATCTGGCGCACGGGCATCAACCTTTCGCCGGATGCTGCGCGTAAGGTCCGCCCCGACCGGAGAGGAAGACGGACGTAGTGCCGGTCCGGAGCGCTTCACCCGATTCGGGGTGGGGGGAGCCGCTCCTGCGGCAGGGATGTTGATCGGGAGTCAACGGCCACCCCGAGGGAGGATCAATATGAGGAAGGCAATGGCCGCGTGCTTCGCCGCGGCCGTCTTCGGGATGCCCGCCGCCGCGGCGGCGCAGTCCGATCAGGAGCCGCCGCTCGTCAGCAAGTTCGAGAAGGTGACGCTCAACGACCGGCCGGGCGAGCCGGTCAGCCTCGCGGTGCTGCCGGACCGTCGTGTCCTGCACACGGCCCGCACGGGCGAGGTGCGCCTGTTCAACCCGCGCACGCAGCTCAACACGCTGGCGGCCACGGTCGACGTCTACCAGCACGACGAGGAAGGCCTCCAGGGCATCGCGCTGGACCCGAACTTCGAGGACAACCACTGGGTGTACCTCTACTACTCGCCCCCCGGGGACACGCCCGAGGACGACCCGACGACGCCGATCTTCAACGAGGGCGACGCGCCCACGACCGGGACGCAGGCGGAGTTCGACAAGTTCAAGGGCGCCCTGCGCCTGTCGCGGTTCAAGTTCGAGCGCGGCGAGCTCCAGCTCGACACGGAGCAGAAGATCATCGAGGTGCCGGTCGACCGCGGCATCTGCTGCCACGTCGGCGGCCAGATCGCGTTCGACCCGCAGGGCAACCTGTACCTGTCGACGGGCGATGACTCGAACCCGTTCGAGTCGGACTCCTACACCCCGATCGACGAGCGGCCCACCCGCAACCCGGCGTTCGACGCCCAGCGCACCGCCGGCAACACGAACGACCTGCGCGGCAAGCTGCTGCGCATCCGGCCGCGCGCCAACGGCGGCTACGACATCCCCGCCGGCAACCTGTTCCCCAGGGGCACGCCGAAGACCAGGCCCGAGATCTACCTGATGGGCCTGCGCAACCCGTTCCGCTTCGACGTCAACCCGAAGAACGGCGACGTCTACATGGCGGACTACTCGCCGGACGCCCACGATCCCGACCCGGAGCGCGGGCCGGCCGGCCATGGCCGCTGGATGCTCGTGCGCAAGCCCGCCAACTTCGGCTGGCCCTACTGCGTGACGCCCGACATCCCGTACGTCGACTACGACTTCGCGACCGAGACGTCCGGCGAGGCGTTCAACTGCGACCGGCCGGTCAACGACTCGCCGCGCAACACCGGCCAGCGGGTGCTGCCGGCGGTCTCGCAGCCGGACGTCTGGTACTCGTACGAGGACGACGGGCTGTTCCCGGAGCTGTTCCAGAACGCCTACGGCGACGGCATCTCGCCGATGGCCGGCCCGGCGTACCAGTTCGCCAAGGGCAACCCCTCGGTGTTCAAGTGGCCGAAGTACTACAACGGCCAGCCGCTCTTCTACGAGTGGAGCCGGGACTACGTCAAGGAGTTCCGCCTCAACAAGCCGAACGGCGGGCGGCTCGCGGACATCCGGCAGGTCAACATCCCGCTCGGCTACTCGTGGTTCGACACGACGAAGGACGAGGAGGACTGGGACCACGCCGTCGACAACCCGATCGACATGGAGTTCGGCCCTGACGGCGCGCTCTACATCCTCGAGTACGGCGACGGCTACTTCGCCCAGAACCCGGACGCGAAGCTGACGAAGGTCAACTACGTGCGCGGGAACCACTCGCCGATCGTGAAGGTCGCGGCCGCGGGGCAGCCGGATCCGAACGTCCCGCTCGAGGGGCTCGCGCCGCTCACGGTGCAGTTCTCCAGCGAGGGGACCGAGGATCCGGACGGTGACCGGTTCACCTACGCGTGGGACTTCGATGATGACGGAGCCGTCGACTCCACCGATCCGAACCCGTCGTTCACCTACGAGGAGAACGGCGTGTACGACGCGACGCTGAAGGTGACCGACCGGACCGGGCGCACGTCGTCCGCCGCCGTGCCCATCACCGTGGGCAACGTCACGCCCAAGGTCACGCTGACGACCTCGCCCGCCCCGGGCGAGCCGTTCCAGTTCGGCGACGTGGTGACGTGGACCGTGACGATCGAGGACGACCCCGCGGTCGACTGCGCGGACGTCGCGGACAAGGTCAAGGTGGCCTACGTGCTCGGCCACGACGAGCACGGCCATCCGCTGTCGGCGTCGACGGGGTGCTCCGGCACCATCACGACGAGCGCCCCGGGGCACGACGCCTCGGCGGATCTGAAGGCCGTGTTCTCGGCCTCCTACACCGACGAGCCGGCCGAGGGCGCACCGCCGCTCACCGGCACGGACCAGGTGGAGCTCGAGCCGACGGGCTGACGCAGGGGTGATTCGCGGGCGGGGGCGCCGATCCGGCTCCCCCGCCCCGCGATTCCGGCTCGCCCGGCCCGGGTAGCGAGAAGGCAGCTACTCGGGAGGGAGCACCACATGCTGCAGGGGTCGTCGCCGCGCATCCGCGCGGTTGCCGTCGTGTCCACCGCCGCCGCGCTCGCGGCGTCCGCCGCCGCCGAGGCGGCACCGCCCGCCCCCGGCGCGCCGGGCGCGCGCCACACCTGGGCGCCGGCCGACAAGCACGGCTTCGCCACCGCGCACCAGCTCGGCGGGAACGCCTACGCCACGCTGCGCGCCGCCTCGCTCACCGAGGTCTACTACCCCGACCTCTCCACGCCCGCCTTCCGCGGGCTGCAGTTCGCCGTCGGCGACGGCCGCGGCCGGCTGGAGCGCGAGACCGTCGACGACGACCCGGCGCACGTCGAGCCCGTCGCGCCCGGCGTCCGCGCACGGGTCGAGCCGCTCGACGGCGCACTCGGCTTCCGCCAGGTCACCGAGACGCGGCGCTGGAAGCTGAGCAAGACGTGGATCACCGATCCCGCGCGCGCGACCGTGCTCGCCCGCGTGCGCTTCACGTCCAAGACCGGGCGCAAGCTGAAGCTCTACGTGCTCGCCGACCCCGCGCCGGGCGACGACGGCAACGACGACCGCGCGGCCACCCGCGGCCACGACCTCGTGGCGTGGGACGACACCGCGGCGAGCGCCGTGGCGGCCGCGCCGGGGTTCACGCGCACCAGCAGCGGCTACCGGGGCACGGAGAGCGACCCGTGGCAGGACCTGCAGGACGGACGCCTGCGCGGCTGGGACGCGACCGCGCCCGGCAACGTCGTGCAGGGCGCCGCGACCAGGCTCGACGGCGTCCGCAAGCGCGACCTGACGCTGGCGATCGGCTTCGGCGCCGACGCGGCGGCGGCGGACGCCACCGCCCGCGCCTCGCTCGGCCGCGGGTTCGGGCACGCCGCGCGGCGCTTCGCCGGCGGCTGGCGCTCGTACCTGCGTTCGCTCGACCGCGCCCCGGACAGCGTCCGGCACAGCCCGGCGCTGCGGCGGCTCTACGAGCAGTCGCTGATGGTGCTCGCCGCGTCGGAGGACAAGGTCGAGCGCGGCGCCTCGATCGCCGCGCCGAACATGCCGTGGGTGTGGGGCACGCTCACGCTCGAGAAGCACGAGTTCTCCGGCCCGTACCACCTCGTCTGGCCGCGCGACTTCTACCACGTGGCCACCGCGCAGAAGGCGGCGGGCGACGACGAGGCGGCGACACGCCTGCTCGAGTACCTGTGGCGCGTCCAGAAGCCGGACGGCTCGTGGTGGCAGAACACGCGCGTGGACGGCACCGAGTACTGGACCAACCTGCAGCTCGACGAGGTCGCGCTGCCGATCGTCCTCGCCTGGTGGCTCGACCGGCGCGGAGGGGACGACTGGCCGCACATCCAGCGGGCGGCCGACTTCATCGTCGCCAACGGTCCGCAGACCAAACAGGAGCGCTGGGAGAACCAGGAGGGCTGGTCGCCGAACACGATCGCCACCGAGATCGCCGGCCTGATCTGCGCCGCCGACGTCGCGCGAGGCGAACGGCGACCCGGCGCGTGCGGCGTCGTACCGGGCGACCGCGGACGCGTGGCAGGAGCAGGTCGAGGCCTGGACGGCCACGACGAACGGCCCGTACTCCGACGACCCGTACTACGTCCGCATCACGAAGGACGCCAATCCGGACGACGGGAGCACGTACAGCCTCGGCGACAACTTCCCGCGGCCCGTGGACGAGCGGGAGATCGTCGACAACTCCTTCCTCGGCCTGGTGCTGTTCGGCGCCAAGGCATGGGACGACCCGGTCGTGCGCAACTCGCTGGCGGTCGGGGACGAGCTGCTCGCGTCGGACACGCCGAGCGGCCGGATGTGGCACCGCTTCACGTTCGACGGCTACGGCGAGACGGAGACCGGCGGCGACTGGGACATCTTCCCGACCGCCGCGCGGCAGACGCTCGGGCGCGTGTGGCCGCTGCTCGCGGGTGAGCGCGGCGAGTACGAGCTGCTCGCCGGCGGCGACGCCCGGCCGCACCTGCGGACGATCGCCAACACCGCCAACGACGGGCTGATGCTGCCCGAGCAGGCCTGGGACGGCAGGGCGCCCGCGTCCGAGCCCGCCGGCAAGGGCACGCGCTCGGCCACGCCGCTGGCGTGGACGCACGCGCAGTTCGTGCGCCTCGCGTGGTCGATCGACGCGGGCGAGCCCATCGAGCGGCCGTCGATCGTCGCGTGCCGCTACCTGGACGAGGAGTGCTGATCGTCCGCTAAAATAGTTAGCCATGCGTAGCACCTCTGCCGACCACGAGCTGGCGACCCTTCTGCGGCTCGCCATCGCGCGGTCGGCGAGGCGGCTGCGCCAGGAGTCCGGCACCGGCCTCTCACCCTCGCTGAATGCCGCGCTCGCCACGATCGAGCGCCATGGCCCGCTCACCCCGAGCGAGCTGGCGACGCGCGAGCGCGTGCAGCGGCCGACGATCACGCGCGTCGCCTACCGGCTCGAGGCGGCCGGGCTGGTGACGCGCGCGGCCGACCCCGCCGACCGCCGCTCGGCCCTGATGTCGATCACGCCCGCGGGGCGTGCGCTGCTCGAGGAGGCGCGCACGCGCAAGGACGCTTTCCTCTCCGAGCGCCTGGAGGCGCTCGCGCCCGCGGACCGCGTCACGCTGGAGCGGGCCGCCGCGCTGCTCGAGGGCATGCTCGCGTGACCGCGGCGCTCGACCGCACGTTCACGTCCCTGCGCGTCCCCAACTACCGGCGCTACTTCGCCGGCCAGGTCGTGTCGATCTCGGGCAACTGGATGCAGATCGTGGCCGAGATGTGGCTGATCGTGCAGCTCACCGGCAGCGGCGCCGCGGTCGGCATCACCGCCGGCCTCCAGTTCCTCCCGATGCTGCTCGCCGGCGGCCTCGGCGGCGTGCTGGCCGACCGGCTCGACAAGCGCCGGCTGCTCACGATCACGCAGACCCTGATGGCCGTCCCCGCCCTCGCGCTGTGGGTGCTCACGGGCACCGGCGTGATCGAGGTGTGGATGGTCTTCGCGCTCGTGCTCGTGCGCGGCAGCGTGCTCGCGGTCGACAACCCGGCGCGCCAGGCCTTCGTCAGCGAGATCGTGGGGCCCGACCGCGTCGTCAACGCGGTCGCGCTCAACTCGGTGATCGTGCACTCGTCGCGCATCGTCGGGCCGGCCGCGGCGGGCGCGGTGATCGCGCTCGTCGGCGTCGCCGCGTGCTTCGCGGCGAACGCGGCGTCGTTCCTCGTCATGCTCGTCGCCCTGCGGCTGATGGACCCGGCCCTGCTGCAGCGCTCCGTGCCCGTGCCGCGGGAGCGCGGCCAGGTGCGCGCCGCGCTCGCCTACGTGCGGGCCACGCCGTCGCTGCGCATCCCGCTGCTGATGATGGTCGCGATCGGCACCGTCTCCTTCAACTTCCAGGTGCTGCTCCCGCTGCTGGCGAGCGAGACGTGGGACGGCACGGCCGCGACCTACGCGACGCTGACCGCGGTCATGGGCGTGGGCTCCGTGTTCGGGGCGCTGGCGGCGGGCGCGCGCGGCCGCGTCACGCCCGCGCTGCTCGTCGGCAGCGCCGCGCTGTTCGGCACGGCGGAGCTGCTCGCCGCCGCCGCCCCCACCCTCGCGCTCCAGGCGCTGGCGCTCGTGCCGCTCGGCGCGGCGAGCGTGACGTTCGCGGCGGGCGTGAACTCGTCGCTCCAGCTCGCCGCGGAGCCGACGCTGCGCGGGCGCGTGATGGCGCTCTACGCGATCGTCTTCCTCGGCTCGACCGCGATCGGCGCTCCGGTGATCGGCTGGCTCGCACAGGTCGCCGGTCCGCGCAGCGGCCTCTACGCCGGCGGCGCCGCGGCGCTCCTGGCCGCGCTCTGGGCGTGGCGCGCATGGCGGGAGCCGGTTCCCGCCTCCGTTCGCGGCAGCGAGCACCGGAGACTCGCTACTCTCCCGTGGCCCCGGCCGGAGTAGCTCAGTCGGTTAGAGCAGCGGAATCATAATCCGCGTGTCGGGGGTTCGAGTCCCTCCTCCGGCATTCTGTGAACGGCGCTGTACCGCGTCACGTGGGCGTCGGACCGGACGTCCAGGCGCAAGGCTGGACCCAACAGCGCGCTGCGGTCCCATTCGCGGATCTGCTGCGCGAGTGCTTCGTCGCGGTGGAGCGTGTCCTCGTACATGTAGTGGTCGGGTTCAGGGCTCGCGCCGTGCGATGCTCGCGACGCGATCGATCGCCCGATCGAACGAGGCGATCGCGCCGACGCCGGTCGCCTCCGCCTGGGCGACGAGATACGCCTCGTCGAAGTCCAGTCGCTCAAGCTCGTAGACCTCGAGCGCGCGGAGGAGCGACGGCTCGTCGGTGACCCGGATCGATGCGAGACCGACCGCCGCGCGCATGAGCTCGGCCACACGCGCTCGCGGCACGTCATAGAACGACTCGAGGACGTAGACGCACTCGGCGACGATCAAGTCCGCGAGGAGGAGTTCCTCGCCGGCCGCCAGCAGCGTGGTCGCCCGGGCCGCCAGCTCCGGCGGGTCGCCGGTGAGATGCCGGATCAGCACGTTGGTGTCGACGAAGGCCGTCAGCGACGGTGCTCCGCGCGCGCCCGGCGCGTCTCGCGCAATACCTCATCCCAGGCAGTGCCGCGCTTGCTCGTAGGGACCGGGACGCTGCCGGCCATGGAGATGAAGTCCGGCGTCTTGGCGACCACCGCCCGCGAGTCTTCGACGCGGAACAGCAGCTCGTCGCCCGCGTGGAGGTCGAGCGCGTCGCGCACGGTCTTGGGGATCGTGACCTGGCCCTTCGATGTCATCTTGGCTCGGACGTCCATGGTTCTCCTTACGTTTCGCGAGAAGTAAGGACACCGTACTGGCTCCGCGCCCGGCAGGCGCACGCCATTGGTGGAATGATCCGGGAGGACATGCGGTCGTTGGGCGTACGCGACCGTTGGACGACCCCCCCGATGAATGATGCCGTCTCGCTCGAGGTCCGAGCAGGATCGCCGGGACATCGCCGGCACAGGCGATCGGGTCGAGCGATTCCCGGACCAGAGCGCGGCTGAGCCGCCCGTGGCGACCGTGGCCGGCCTGGCCGCCCGCCCGGTCGACGCGCGTGCGGCGGCGGTCCACGCGCTGAGCACCGGCGCGGGCAACAGCGCGGTGGCGCGCTTTCTGGCCCGGCAGCCCGCTCCGCCGGCCGCCGACCTCAGCGCCGCCGACGAGGAGCGGCTCAAGCGTGAGATGGATCGCCGCAACGAGATCGCGGACATCGAGCAGGCGCAGAAGGCGCTGGACAGCGCGCCCCCGGACCAGTGGGACTTCTGGACGTCCGCCCTGAACGACCCGACCATGCGGGCGTTCCACTTCCGCGCCGCGCTGATCCTCGGTGCCGCCTCGCCGACCACGACCGCCGAGCTGGACGAGCTGCTGGCCGTCGTCGATGAGCAAGCGGCCGACGAGGCGGTGACGCTCTCGATCGTCGGCCAGGAGCATGCCGACCACGACCCATGGGCGTTCCCGGGCACCTGGGCCCGGCGCGTGGACACCGCGCTGCGCCCGCCGGCGGACCTCGACCTCCAGGCGACGGTCGCCGCGGAGAGTGCCGCGCTGGGCAAGCTCGCCGAGATCGCCGGGCGCATCCCGTCCTACGTCTACGCCAACGGGCTCCCGGTCCCGTTCGGGCAGGCCATGTTCCTCAAGGACTTCTCGTTCCGCAGCGCGCAGGCGACGCCGGACAGCACGCATATCGTGCGGGTGTACGCGAACCAGACGGTGG
Organism: uncultured Solirubrobacteraceae bacterium; assembly: GCA_963827335.1. GTDB lineage: Bacteria > Actinomycetota > Thermoleophilia > Solirubrobacterales > Solirubrobacteraceae > DASQMT01. The sequence continues at coordinate 55,969 of CAWHAP010000002.1, read as the reverse complement.
ACGTGATCGCCGCCAAGGTGCAAGCCGACCTGGCCAGGGGATGGCAGGCGGGCAAGCGGGCGCTCGTCGACGACGTGGAGGACGGGCGGCGCACCATCGACCCCGACAGCTGGGCGAAGGCGTCGGCTCCCAGGGTCCAGCCGGACCTGAGCTCGCTCGTCGGGACTGCGGTCGCCGAGGACGTCGGGATCCTGTACGAGCTCGTGGCCGACGAGGCCGTCGACCTGTGGCGGTACGAGCTCGCGCTGGCGAAGCTGGCCGGATTCAAGCGGCCGTTCCTCGACATCCCGGCGTACTACCTGGTCATGTCGACGTTCTCTGCGGCGATGCAGGCCGCGGACGCGCTCGTGGCAGGAGCGGACGGCGACGAGCGGATGCGGGTCGCCGACCGGTGGGCCAGCGCGAACGACTACCCGGCCGAGGCCCGCAGCGTCGTGCTCGACGCGCTGATCGACAACCTCGACGAGATGGCGATCGACATGGCGATCGACATCGGGATCAGCGCGATTCCCGTCGTCGGCTGGATCTGGGCGGCGAAGGAGATCGTGGAGGAGGTCGCCGACCTCTACGACGCGGCCGCCACGCTGCTGGCGGCGCGGGAGAAGGTGCAGGCGTCGAGCTCGGTCGCCTCCCTGCACCGGGCGGCCGCTGAGCTGGCGCTGAGCGAGGCCGCCGCGGCGGCGCAGGTCGCGCTCACGCTCATCTCCGACCTCAAGGTCAAGGCCAAGGCGAAGGCGGACATCGACGTCCATGCCCCGAGCGCGCACGGCGGTGCGCCGGCGCCGCACGCCGCGCCGCCGGCCCCGAGCTCAGGCGGTGACCCATGGGCCGGACCTCCGGCCGCGCCGGCGCCGTCGCCAGCACCGGCACCCACGCCCGCTCCCCCCGCGCCCCCGCCGGCACCCGCCCCCACACCAGCGCCGGCACCGAAGCCCGATCCCGCTGCACCCGGCGGCAAGCAGCCCGACGCGCCGGCACCGGCGCCCGACCCCGGTGCGCCCGGTGCGCCCGGAGCGCCCGGCGGCAAGAAGCCCGACGCGCCGCCGCCGCCTGACCGCGACGCGGTCGTGGACGATCTCCTCAAGGAAGCCGAGGCGGCCGGCGTCGACCTGGTGGAGAAGGAGCTGCGCGACCTCGCAAAGGACGACCCGCAGAAGTTCGACCTCATGGCCGGGAAGGTGCGCGAAGAGCTCGCGGCGCGCCGCGAGCACTTCGGCGGAGACAAGGGCGCCCAGGTCGCAGGCGAGTGGGACGAGGCGACCAGCCGCGGGGTTCCGCAGACCAGGCGGCGGCCCACGGGGCTCACGGACGCCACGCGCAAGGCGAGGGTCAGACGCTCGCACGACACGGGCACCGAGGGCGGTCGGGCGCAGGCCGCCGAGGATGGGATCACCATCGACGACTGGGACAACGCGGAGAGCTACGAGGGCGACTACGGCCATGGGTTCGATGACGTCGGGCGCAAGGGCGGCGACCGGTTCGTGCTCGAGTACAAGGGCGAGAAGTCCCCGCTCCCGAGCACACAGATGACCGACGCGTGGGTCGGCAACGTCCTGGCGCGGCTCAAGGTGCTCGAGGACCCGATCGCCGACGAGCTCCTGAAGGCCGCCAAGCAGGGCAAGCTCAAGGGGAAGGTCTACACGACGAAGGTCGACGACAAGGGCGTGATGCACACGGTCGTCACGAAGGAGATCGCGTTCGACGGCGCCGCCGTGAAGAAGGCGTTCGCCGAGAACCTCCCGCGCCAGCGCAAGAAGAAGGGCCTGCCGGAGAAGCCGCCGAAGAAGCCGCGCAAGCCCAAGCCCGAGCCGCCGAAGACCGACGACGACGACGAGTGACCGCGCCGGTCAGTGGATGCGCACGGGCGTGCCGACCGGCATGTGATGCGCGAGCGTGAGGATGTCGCGGTTGCGCATCCGGATGCAGCCGTGCGACACGCGGCCGGGCACCAGCGCCGCCTGGTCCGTGCCATGGATGCCGACGAAGCCGCCCGCCGGCCAGTCGGTCGCGGCCGGGGATCGGGCGCTCGTGCCGAACGCGACCGGCCCAAAGGTCGGGCTCTTGTAGCGGGTGAGCCTGTTCCGGACGTAGAAGCGCCCCCGCGGCGTCTCCCACCCCGCCATGCCGGCGGCGATCGGCGCCCGCAGGATCGGCCGGCCGTCGCGGTAGAGCGTCGCGTGCAGCCGGTCGAGGTCGACGTCGAGCAGCGTGCGCACGGCCTGGTAGCCGCCGAGCGCACGTCGCGGGACCCACCCCGTCGTGCCGTTCGGCAGCACGGGCAGCGCGACGCGCACCCAGGGCCGGCCGCGACGATCCGGTGCGCGCCCGAGCACCGCGACGACGTTCTGGGTCCCCTCCGGGGTCTTGCGTCCGAGCGCGGCGACGGCCGGCGCTCCGGCGCGCGGAGCCACACGCGCGGACACCGCGCGCCGCAGCACCGCCCAGTGCGACACGTTGCGCGTCGAGCCCAGCCGTCGCGGCGGCCCCGGGACGAAGGCCGGGGTGACGAGCGGCGGGAGAACGGCTGCAGCGGCAGGCGCCGGAGGCGAACGCGACGGCCCCGACGCGGCGGCGAGCGCCGCGATGGTCCCGACGAGCACCGCGGCGGCGGCGGCCGCCGACCTGGATCGCCGCCTCGGTGCCGATCTCATCCGGTGAATCGGGGCTTGCGTCTCGCGGCCGTCTTCGGCGGCGCCACGATGAAGCGGGTGGCCGCCACCTCGCGACGCACCGCCGCCAGCGACTTCGGCTCGTCGAACGCGTGGGCGGCGGGCGTCGCGCGCACGATGTTGCGGGCCCAGGCGGCGTGCCGCGCCTCGACGGTCAGCAGGCCGAGCAACGCAGCGGTCAGGGAGCGGTTCTGGATCTTCGGCGTGACTCCGCCGAGCAGCGCGACCGTGAGGTCCTCCATGGCCACCGCCGTGCGGGTGAACGCCGCATCGCTCTCGTTCGCGTTCCCGAAGTCGAACGTCGGCGATCGCTCGGCCTTGGGGCCGAGCACCGTCTTGAGGATCTTCACGTGCGCCCGCTCGTGCGCGCCGAGCGTCCGCGCCCACTCCTGCTTGGCGTTCGTCATGGTGCCGATCGTGCCGAGCTCCTCCGCCTGCGTGTAGAACGTCGCCTGCAGACGCTCGAAGCGCAACCCGAAGCGCAGGATGTCGACGTCGCTGACCTGCGCCGCGGATGCGGGCGCCGCGAGCGCCGCGAGCATCGCCGTGCCCCCGAGGGCCGTGTTGCGCAGGAATCCCGCACGGGTCGTGCCGCACAGCTCGGCGATCGCCGAGGTGAGCGCCTCGTCGCGGTCGACCTCCGCAAGGGTCAGGACGGTCATGTGATGAACCCTTCCTCGCGCAGCTCGTCCAGGATGTCCTCGCTCTCCCGCGCGGGATCGGCAGCCCGCGGCGCGGGCGGCACACCGGCGAGGTCGCGCACCCACGCGACCTGGCGCGCCTCGACCGAGATCAGCGGCACGACCGCCGCGAGCGCACCCCGGGTGAGGTTCGCGCTCTGCGAGATGAACGCGGCGATGGTCGACTCCTCCAGCTTGATCGCCGCATCCTGGAACCGCTCGGGGTCCCTCGTCGCATCGCCGAAGTCGGACTGCGGCCGGTCGCCGGCGCGGTCGCCGAGCCGATCGGTCAGCACCGCGACGTGCTCGCTCTCCTGGGCGCCCACGGCGCGCGCGAAGGTCAGCAGCGGCCCGTCCAGCCCTCCGCCGCGAACCGCCTCCCGGTAGAAGCCGTCCTGGACCTGCTCGAGCAGCAGGAACAGGTTGAGGATCTCCACGTCGGTGCTCTCGGACGGCGCGGCCATCGGCGGATCGCCCCCTGTCCAGCTCGCCGTCGCCGCCCCGCCGGCGACCACGGCGCCTCCGCCCAGCGCCGCCCGGAACAGGCTCGCTCGCGTCCAGCGCCCGAGCGGCTCACCCGGTCGGTTCATGACGCCTCCAATCGTTTCGGCGCAACCGCGCCCGGGTAGTCCCGCGTGGCACCAGAAACATGTCTCTTGGCCGACACGAACGCGAGGCACTGACTGCGCTGCTGTTCGCCGTCGCCCTGGCCATGGCCGGCTGCGGCGGCAACGATGCGCCCCGCAAGACACCGTCCCCCGAGCGCGACACCGGGACGAGTGCGCCGGCGCCGAGCCCGACCGAGGCCCCGGCCACCGAGGAAGAGGCGCCGCCCGTCGCAGGACCGGGACCCGCCGCTGTCATGCGACGGCTCGACGGCCGCCGGATACGCGTCCGTCGCACCGAGGTGGTGATCGACCGCGACACGTTGGCGTGCGGACGCGCGCGGGATGCAGGTGGACGGCGGAAGAGGATCCGGCTCCGTTGCGTGCAGCCGACCTTCCCCGCGGGCAGCCTGGTCGGCCCGGATGCGACCTTCTTCGTGCACGAGAACCCGGCGGGCCGGCTCGTCATCACCGGCGCACGCCTCACGAGCTACTGACGTCCGTACTGCCCTCACGACGCGACACTACCCCAGATTCTGGGAGTACGCAGGGGCTCCTGTCTGCGTTCTTGCCGCTCAGGGCGGCGCCCGCGGCAGGAGGGCCGCCGAGCGGCCGCCCTCCCGGCTGGTCCTCAGTCGCAGGCCACCGTCGGCTGCGTCGGCGGGTATGGGTCGGCGCCCTCGAGCGCCCACGCGAACACGACCGCGATGCCCGCGAGGTCGCACTCCGACAGCGTCGGCACGATCCCGTTGCTCCAGTGCCAGCCGTAGCCCATGAGGTCCGTCGATTCCTCCAGCGGCAGGGCATGCCCGAGGCCGAGCGCGTGGCCGAGCTCGTGCATCGTGACGTAGTAGAGGTACTGCGGTGGGTACGTGAACCCGTCGGGCTGCGGGAGATCCGAGCGCACGATGACGTTCGGACACGAGTTCGCGCCGCAGACCGCGTACCCGCCGAACACCGTCCCGCCGGCCGTGGGGTTGTAGTGCAGCACGATGTCGGCCTTGTGCTTGGCCCTGAGCTGGCCGGTCACGTCGGTGAGCGTGATCAGCCCGCCGAACTCCTGCCGCAGCGCGTAGTCCCAGTCGGCGATCGCCTGATGCACCGCGGCCAGCGACTCCTCGTCGACGTTCGGGTGCGCCTGCACCGCCACGGTCAGGTTCGTGTGGTCCCACCAGTAGCCGGGGTAGTTGTACGCGCCGTGCAGGATCAGCACGCTCTCCGTGTCCGGCGGCGTCGGCGCCGGTCGTATCGGCGTCACGGCCTTCGCGGCGGGTGCCGTGACCGCGGTCACGAGCAACGCGAGCACCACCAAGAGCATCTTCGTCATGCCCCTCCCCTCCCTCTCGAGGATGCGACCAGCTCCACCTGCCCCGGGCCGGAACGTGCCAAACGGAACAAGGTCGAGAACGGTCAGCCGGTCGACAGCGGCGCTGCTCAGTAGGCGCGCGCGACGATCGCGTCGACGCCGTCGCCATCACCGACGAGGCAACGGACCGAGATGCCGTCCGCGAGCAGGCGGCGCTCGCCCTCGGGGCCGAGCGCGGCCCACGGCAGGCGCGCCGCCCCGTACCCTGCCTGCTCGGCGGCCTCCTCGATCGTGCGGACGGGACGGATGAGCCGGTCGCGCAGCGCCGTTGCCTGACGGAGGAGCTCCGCCTGCTCCGCTGCGAGGATCGCGCCCATCGCGTCCGCGAGGCCATCCAGCGCGTGCGGCGTCTTCTCGCCGCGGGCGCGCAGGGCGACGGGCGCCGTTCCCGACGCGATGTCCCGCGGGCCGAGCTCCACCCGCACCGGCACGCCGCGCAGCTCCCAGTCGATGATCCGGCGTCCCACCGAGACGTCGGTGTGCGCGTCCAGCTCAGCGCGGACCCCGGCCCGTGCCAGGGCCTCGACCAGGCGCGTGCCGTACTCCACCACGCCCTCGCCCGCCCGTGCAAGCAGCACGACGACCTGGACGGGAGCCACGCGCGGGGGCAGCCGCAGGCCTTGGTCGTCGCCGTGGACCATGATCGCCGCGCCGAGCAGCCGGGTCGTCACGCCCCACGAGGTCTGCCAGGGACGCTGCAGCTCGCCTCGTTCATCGGTGTAGGCGATGTCGAAGGCGCGGGCGAAGTTCTGCCCGAGCTCGTGCGAGGTGCCCATCTGGAGCGCCTTGCCGTCGCGCATCAGCGCCTCGCACGACCACGTGACCACTGCGCCGGCGAACTTCTCGCGCTCCGTCTTCCGCCCGCGCCACACCGGGATCGCGAGGTCCTGCTCCATCGTCGCGGCGTACGTGTGCTCGAGGATCTCCAGCGCGTAGGCGTGCGCCTCCTCGGCCGTGGCGTGGGCGGTGTGCCCCTCCTGCCAGAGGAACTCCGAGGTGCGCAGGAACAGGCGCGGTCGCAGCTCCCAGCGGACGGCGTTCGCCCACTGGTTGACCTTCAGCGGCAGGTCCCGGTAGCTGGAGATCCAGCGCGCCAGCGACGCGTTGATGATCGTCTCCGACGTCGGCCGTACGACGGCCGGCTCGGCAAGCTCCTTGCCGCCGCCGACCGTCACGACCGCCAGCTCGGGGCTGAAGCCCTCGATGTGCTCGGCCTCCCGGCGCAGGTAGCTCTCCGGGATCAGCAGCGGGAAGTACGCGTTGCGCGCACCGCTCGCCTTGATGCGGTCGTCCAGGGCACGCTGCACCAGCTCCCAGATGCCGTACGCCCACGGCCGGATGACCATGGTGCCGCGAACGGGGCCGTTCTCGGCCAGCTGCGCCTTGGACACGACGTCCTGGTACCAGCGCGGGAAGTCATCTGCCTGGGGCGTCAGCACTCGAGCCATGCGCCATTGACTATGCCCGATCGCCCCCTGGACGGCCCGGGATGTGGCCGCACGGACGCGCTCCTCGCCCTCGTCGGCGAGGAGGCCGGCGTAGGCGCCGGGGTCGCCGTCGTCGAGCTCGGCCGAGAGCCAGTGGGCCCAGGCGGCATGCTCGGAGCGCTCGGAGGTCGACGGGTCGTAGACCGCCCCCACGTTGATCATCAGCCGGCTCTGGCGGTGGGCGAAGGCCGTGGCGGCCGCGGGCACGCGGGCCATGGCGCCGCCGAGCACGCGGATCTCGCAGGCGGACATCATCGCCGACGACTCGCCGATCCGCTCGAGGATCGTCTCGGCCTCCCGGGAGCCGACGCTGCGGGCGAACATCGTGCGCGCCACCGCGGCGAGCTCGGGGCGCTCCTCGTCGGGGAGCAGCTCGGGGTACCGCATCGGCGCCAGGAGGTCGGCGACCGGGTCGGCCAGCGCGCGGAAGGGCGCGACCGCGCGCCGGCCCGCCTCGACGTCCCCCGCATGGACCATCCTCGCCATCAGCACGGGGCTGCCGTGCCGCTCCACGGGGACGAACGGCATCGGCGGCGCGAGCATCACGTTGCCGATCGTGCTCAGCTCGTCCGGTGCCGCCTCGGCCTCGGCGACGAAGCCGGCGATCACCTCCGGCGTCGCGGGCAGGACGAGCAGGCCGCCGACGACGGTGCCGACCGGGTGGAGCCGGTACTGCAAGCGCGTGACGACGCCGAAGTTGCCGCCCCCGCCGCGCAGCGCCCAGAACAGCTCGGGCTCGGTCTGCGCGTCCACGCGGCGCAGCCGCCCGTCGGCGGTGACGATCTCCGCCGCGAGCAGGCTGTCGATCGTCAGCCCGTGCTTGCGCACGAGGAAGCCGATGCCGCCGGCGAGCGTGATGCCGCCGATCCCGACCGAGCCCGTGTCGCCGAAGCCCGTCGCGAGCCCGTGCTCGCCCGCCGCGACCGTGAACGCGCCGGCGGTGAGGCCCGCGCCCGCGGTGGTCGACGTGCGCGGCGAAGACCGTCCGCGCGTCGTCGTAGGCGGGGTCCTCCGCGGTGAGGACCGGGCCCTCGAGGTGCGGGATCGTCGCCGAGGCCGCCGCCGACCTGGTGGCCGCCGACGGGCTGGAGGCGCTGAGCGCCCGCCAGGTGGCCAACCGCCTCGGCGTCTGGCCGACCACGGTCATGCATCACGCCGGTGGCCGGCGCGACGGCCTGCTCGCGCTGCTGATCGAGCACCTGGCGGCCCGCATCCGCACCGAGCCGCACGGCAGCTGGCGGGAACGGCTGGCCGGGCTCGGCCGCGAGATCCGTCGCGTCGCCCTGGGCCACCGGGGCCTGGCCGACGAGCTGCTGCGCTCCGGCGCCACGGGACCGCAGGCGCTCCGCCTCGCCGAGGCGATCCTCGACGCGCTCCACGACGCCGGTCTCGACCGGGACGACGCGCAGGACGCCTACGACGTGTTCCTCACCTACGTGCTCGGCAGCGCCGGCCGCCAGACCACGGCGATGGCGCCCGCGCGCTGGCGGGGGTTCGCGGCAGCGCTCGAGCAGGCCGAGCCCGAGGCCTTCCCCGCCCTCCGGCGCGCCACGGCGGACGGCACGACCCGTGACGACGACGCGCGCTTCGCCGGCGGTCTCGAGCTCGTCCTCGATGCCATCGCCGGTCGTGCCCCGCGCTAGTTGGGCCGGCGCGATCAGGCGAGCAGCGCGCTGATCCGCCCGGGCTCGACCGGGCGGCTGTAGAAGAACCCCTGGCCGTAGGCGCAGCCCAGGGCGCGCAGCGCGTCCACGTGCGCCTGCGTCTCGACGCCTTCGGCCACGACCTCGATGTCGAGCGCGCGCGCGAAGCTGATCACCGCCGACACGACCGCCAGCGCCGCGCGGCTCTCGGGCAGCCCGGCGACGAACGCACGGTCGATCTTGATCCGGTCGATCGGGAAGCGGTGCAGGTAGCTGAGCGACGAGTAGCCCTTGCCGAAGTCGTCGACGGCCAGCGACACGCCCAGCTCCTTGAGCTCCCGCATGAGGGCGGCGTGACCGTCGATGTCATCCATGAGGACGGTCTCGGTCAGCTCGAGCTGCAGGCGATCCGGTGCCAGCCCCGACTCCTCGAGCGCGCGCGCGACCGACCCGACGAGCGAGCCCTCGGCGATCTGGCGCCCCGAGACGTTGACGGACACGCGCAGGCCGTCCCACCCGGCCACCTGCCGGCACGACTCGCCGAGCATCCAGTCCCCCAGTGCCACGACGAGCCCCGACTGCTCGGCGACGGGGATGAAATCGGCGGGCGGCAGGAGCCCGCGCGACGGGTGCTGCCAGCGCACGAGCGCCTCGACGCCGAGCAGCCGGCCGCCATCGAGCGCGACGACCGGCTGGTAATGCGCCACCAGCTCGTCCGGGATCGCGCGCCGGAGCGCGGACTCGACCTGGATCTCGTGGCCCGCGCGCTCACGCGTGCGGCCCGGCGTGTAGAGCTCAGGGCAGCTACCCCCGCGGGCCTTGGCCCGGTACATGGCGTCGTCGCTGTGCTGCAGGAGCTCCTCCGCCGTGACGCGCTCGGGCCCGGCCAGCGCGACGCCGATGCTCGCCCGGAGCACGATCTCGTAGCCGTCGATCACGAGCGGCCGTGCCAGCTCCTCGGCGACGCGACGCCCGATGGTCAGCGCGCCGTCGTCGCTCTCGACGCCCTCGCACAGGACGGTGAACTCGTCACCGCCCAGCCGCGTCACGGTGTCGTGCGGGCGGAGGGCGGCCCGGATCCGCACCCCCGCCTCGCGCAGGACGTCGTCCCCCGCGCCGTGGCCGAAGCTGTCGTTGAGGCGCTTGAAGCCGTCGAGGTCGATGAACAGCAGGGCGACGCCGCCGTGGCCGTCGCGGCGCCGCTGGAGCGCGTGCTCGAGGCGGTCGTCGAAGACCGAGCGGTTCGGAAGCCCGGTGAGGTGGTCGTGGGCGGCCAGGTGGGCGAGCTGGACCTCGGCGCGCTTGCGGTCGATCGCGTAGCGGATCGATCGCTCGAGCGACCCGGCATCCACCTCGTCGCGGACGAGATAGTCCTGCGCGCCGGCCTGCACCGCCGCGAGCGCCAGCGTCGAGTTGCCGTCGGCGCCGAGCACGACGATCGGGACGTCGGATCGCGCCGCCTTGAGCCGTGCCAGCGCGCTCATCGGCTCGAGCTCCGGACCGGACGCGTCGAGCAGGACGCACGACACGCGCGCTCCGGCGAGCTGGTCGACCGCGTCGGCGACGTGCTCGTGGTGCGCGCACGAGATCCGCAGGCGCTCGGCCGCGAGCAGGGCGAGGGTGCATGCCTGGCCGGACTCGCTCACGAGGAGCAGCCCGGCGCGCACGCGGGGCTGGCAGACGTCGGCACCGTCACCCGTGTCGTCACACGGCCGGGCGGCGCTTGTCCGGTCGTCTGACGAGGGCGTCCCCATCTACGGTTTGTCGTCCATGCCCGCCCCGAGCTTGATCGCGCGGTCCGGGCGGGCGCAGGTCAGCCGGCGCGGACGAAGCGCTCGAGCGTGGCGACGTCCTTCAGCCCGTACACGATCTCGCCGTCCTCCCGCACGAGCAGGGGCACGCCCCGGAGCGGCGACCGCTCCCACTCCAGGCGCCACGCGGCGACCGTCAGCGCGTCCTCCGGCCGCGTCTGGCGCGGCGGCAGCCCGACGTCCGCGGCCAGCTCGTCCAGCACCGCAGGATCCGAGATGTCGAGCCCGTCGCGCCAGAACGCCCGGTAGACGGCCTGGCGGAGCGCGGCGCCGCGCACGGCGTCGACCCGCAGCGCGGCCGCCGCGGCGACGAGCCCGGCCGCCGTGTTCGCCTTTCCGGGCGGCACGGCGATCGCGACCTCCGGCGCCCTCGACCGCACCGCTTCGACCTCCTCGGTCAGCTCCGCGAGGATCGCGGTGTCAGCCCGATCCATCGGCACCGTCAGCTCCGGCTCGTGCTCGACCCCGCGCCACGCGACCTGGTCGCCGACGCCGAGCCGTTCGAGCCGCTGCTCCGTCGAGTAGCAGAACGGGCAGTTGAGATCGGTGAACAGCGTCACGCGCATCCGCGGAAGCAGACTACTTGCGGGAGGGAACGTCCACCGAGGCCAGGTCGGCCGCGGTGGCGACCACCTCGGCGACCAGCGCGTCCAGGTCGGTCCGCGTGGTCCCCGGGTGCAGGATGCAGGCGCGCAGGGTCTCGCGTCCGTCGTAGACCGTGCCGGTCACGAACGCCCGCCCGCGCGCCTGGACGGCCTCGGGCAGCGCGCGGTTGACGGCCTCGAGGCGGTCCGGCGCGCACCCTGGCGGCCGGGCGCGGAACGCCACGATCGAGGTCTCCGGCACAGCCGCGAGCTCGAGCGAGGGCTCGCCCTCGACGAGCGCGGCGAGCTCGCGGGCGAGCGCGTTCGCGCGCACGACCTGGTCGACGATGCCCGCGCGGCCGCGGGCGGAGATCGTCGCCCAGGTCTTCAGCGCGCGGAACGGCCGCGTCTGCTCGAGGCCGTACTCGGCGAACGTGCCCACCTCCGCGCCCGTGTCCTGGCGCAGGTAGGGCGGGACGATGCTGAACGCGTCGCGCAGGTCGTCGGCGCGGCGCACCAGCGCGCAGCCGGCGTCGACCGGGACGCCGAGCCATTTGTGCGGGTCGAGCGTCAGCGAGTCGGCTCGCTCCATGCCCCGGTAGCGCGCGGCCAGCGCCGGGTCGAGCACGCCGAAGGCGCCGTAGGCGCCGTCCACGTGGAACCAGATTCGCTCCGCGGCGGCGACCTCGGCGAGCTCGCCGAGCGGGTCGAGCGCACCGGTGTTCACGGTTCCCGCGGAGCCCACGAGCAGCGCGGGCGTCGCGCCGGCCGCGCGGTCGTCCGCGATCGCGCCGCGCAGCGCGCCGGCGTCCAGCCGCCCGCCGGCGAGCGGCACCGGGCGGATGGAGTCGCTCCCGAGCCCGAGCAGCTCGAGCGCGCGCCGCACGCAGCTGTGCGCCTCGGACGGCACGTAGGCGAGCAGGCGCGGGCCGCCCGCGAGCCCGTCGCGGCGCACGTCGTGCCCCGCGGCGGCGCTCGCGCGGCCGCGGGCGCCGGCCAGGCAGACGATCGTCGCCGCGGATGCCCCGCTCGTGAGCAGCCCGGCGCCCGGCGCGTGCGGGTACCCGACGAGCTCCGCCAGCCAGCGCACCGCCGCGCGCTCGACGTGCACGTCGGCATGGTCGCCCGCCACCACGCTCGGGTTCATCGCGGCGGCCACGAGCGACGCGAGCACCCCGGCCAGCGCCGGCGGGGGATTGACCCAGCCGAAGAAGGCGGGATGCCCGTTGCCCATCGCGTGCGGCAGCACGTCGCGGGCCATCGTCTCCGCCAGCGCCTCGAGCCCGATCGGGCCGTCCGGCAGCGGCTGCTCGAGCAGCGCCGCGCGCAGATCGTCGGGCAGCGGCTGCCAGACCGGCCGTCCCGGCAGCGCCGCGAGGTGGTCGGCGACCGCGTCGATCAGCGCGCGGCCGCTGCGCCGGAACTCGTCCAGGTCGCCGGTGCCGAGCTGGCGGTGGGCGGGGTCACGCACACCGGCAGCATAGGTCTGCCCCGGGGCGTCAGTGCAGCGCGAACTGCGTGAGGGACGGCCCGAGCTGCACCGTCGCGCTGCGCACGCCGAGCACCGCAGCGCCCAGGTCCTCGTCGCCGCGCGCCTGCAGCGCGGCCGCGAGCGACTCGCGCGCCGCCCGCCCGATGCGGGTCAGCTGCACCTTGACGTCCGCGACCTCGGCCGGCTTGAGGTCGTGGTAGAGCGGGCCGAGCTCGACGCCGATGACGATCCCGCGCGCCTTGGCCTGGGCCAGGATCTTGCCGGCCATGGCGAGCCCGAGGGTGCGCGCGTCGGCATAGTCGGATCCGTCGCGCCGGTCGCGGCCCGTCGGCCGCACGACGCCGGGGTCGACCCGCTCGATCGCCTGGCCGACCGCCTCGGTCGTCTCCGCGTCCATCGACGCCTGGTCGCGCGGCGCGCTCGAGGGCGGCAGCGCGGGACGGCCGCCGCTCCCGAAGCGGTACTCCTTGAGCACGACGAAGTCCGTGTCGCGCTCGCGCTGCGACGGATCCGGGTGCTCCACCTTGTTCGCGGGCTTGAACGTCGTCCCCGCCCACACGGCGTCGAGGAGCCCGACGGCGTGCGCGGCGGCGTTGAAGAACGCCTCGGGGATGCCGCGCAGCAGGGCGCGGAGCTGCGGCCCGGCGCCGACGTGCTGGAGCTTGTCGACGAGCCAGTTGTAGACGTGCTGCGGGACGCGCACCAGCCAGCCCGGCGTGAGCCGCAGGAACTCCGGCCACACCTCCTGCCAGTGGTGCTCGAGCGAGCGCACGAGGTCCATCTGGCTCGTCTGGCCCTTGGGCGCGTTCGTCGGCGAGACCCGGTCCATGTGCGCGTCGGCCTCCGTGCCCACGCCGATCGAGAGGTGCAGGCCGTCGCGCGTGGTGAGCGTGAACTCGCGCATCGACGTCTGGCCCGGGTGCAGCGCGCCGGCCGGGCCGACGTCCTTGCCGAACGCGGGGCTCTCCCCCTCCCCCTGGCTCTCGAGCATCGTGTCGCGCAGCGCGCGTCCGTCGTAGACCTCGAACACGACGCTCTGCGACTTGCCGGCGACGACGAGCTGGAGCGGGCCGAGGCTGACCGGCTTCTCCCCGGCCTCCAGCCGCTTGATCGTGCGCACGTGCTCCCAGATGCCGTAGGCGATCATCCGGTTGTACGTGTAGACGAGGTTGCTGCGCGCCTCGTCGGACTGGCGCAGGAACCACGACGACGCGGTCTCGCCGAACGAGCGCTCCAGCACCTCGCGGAGCGCCGCGGGCTGATGCTCGTAGCTCAGCGCATCCGACCGGCTCGCGTGCTCGGGCGCCGGCTTCGCGCCGCCCTTGCCCTCCGCCCACTGCGGGTTGCGGTCGGCGAGCGTCCGCGGATCGAGGTTCGGCACGCGGCCGATGAGCTGCGCCACGGCGTGGTTGCCGGCGCCGCGCTGCAGGGCGAGCACCTGCTCGGGCTGCCGCTCCTCGGCGGGCTCGCGCTCGGCGGGCGGCGGCGAGCGGCGCGGCCGTCGCGGATCGAGGCGCTCGGCTCCCATGCTCATGACGGTAGACCCGCGCGCCGCCCCGCGCATTCCCCGACGGACAGCCTTCCGGCCCTATCGGAGCCGTGTGGGAGCATGGCCGCGCGGCGATCGAGTTCGACGCGGCCGCGGGCCACGCGCGCGTGGGACTGCTCCCGTTCGACGAGGCGACGCGCAGGCTCCGCCTGCATCGCCCGCGCGCGGCCGGACGCGGTGATCGAGTTCACGCTCCTCGACGGCTACACGCAGCTGCGCGACATCGTCAAGGCGCACGGCTACGACCTCGCCCGGCGCCGGGGCGCGCTCCCGTCCCCCGAGGAGGTCGGCGCCGACTGGCACGACACGGTCTACGTTCCCGGCATGGCGGCGGTGCGGCGCGCCGGGCTGCCGGAGCTCTACGCGTCCTGGCGCTCGACGGACGCGGATCTCTTCCTGTGGATCTACCAGCTGCGGCGCGACCTCCGCGGGCACGACGCGGCGATCGACTTCGACGCGGCCGCGGGCCACGCGCGCCAGCTGGACCTCGGCCGGCGGCGCAAGCGCGAGCACCTGCGCGAGGGCCGCCGGCCGCTCCCGCCGCGCGACGGCTGAGGCGGTAGCGTGCTCGGCGTTCCGCCCGACGACACCAGGCCGCTGGCCCTCACGCTGGGATGCACCTTCGGCTTCGAGACGCCGCAGCCGGTGTCCGCCGTACTCCAGGTCGCCCCGTCGGGGCCTGACGTGCAGCTGCGCGCCGAGCGCTGGGACACGGACGCCGAGCACCACGGCTACATCGACCTCCACGCGAATCGCTGCGAGCGGATCACGATCGCCGCGGGCACCTCGCGGCTCGTCTACGACGCCGAGGTGCTGCTCACCTCGCCCGCCGACCGGATCGCGTGCGACGCGGCCGAGACGCCGGTGATGGCCCTGCCGGACGAGCTCATCGCCTACCTGATGCCGAGCCGCTTCTGCCTGCCCGACGAGCTGGGCGGCGAGGCGTGGAGGCGCTTCGGCGACCTCGCCCCCGGGTGGGAGCGCGTGCAGGCGATCACCGACTTCGTGCACGGGCACCTCGAGTGGGTCGCCGGCGCGTCGAACCCTTGGACCACCGCGGCCGACGCGTTCCGCGCCGGCCAGGGCGTCTGCCGCGACTTCGCGCACCTGGCGATCACGTTCTGCCGCGCGCTGAACGTCCCTGCACGCTACGTCTGCGGCTACATCCCGGACATCGACGTCCCGCCGCCCGCCGAGCCGATGGACTTCGCCGCCTGGTTCGAGGTCCACCTCGACGGCGCGTGGCACACCTTCGACGCGCGCAACAACCGCCCGCGGGTCGGACGCGTCGTCGTCGGGCGCGGCCGGGACGCCGTGGACGTCGCGCTGCTCACCTCGTTCGGACCGGTCGCGCTCACCGAGTTCGAGGTTCGCGCCGATGTACGGCCCTGAGCTCGTCCGCGCCGGCTATGACCGCTTGGGCGCGCGCTACCGCGACTGGTCGCACGGCAGCTCGGTACGGCTCCGCTTCCTCGGCGAGCTGATCGACCGGCTCGCGCCCCCATGTACTTCGGCGCGATCGGCGCGGAGGCGACGCTCGCCGCCGTGACCGGCGCCGGACTCGCCATCGACCGGTCCGAGCTGGTCGAGGACGACGAGGACGGGGAACCCGTCCCCTTCCTGTGGGTCACGGCGACGCGTACGACCCCACCAGCTCCGCCGGGCTGACCGCGGGCGGCGCGGAGCAGCGCTCGCGGATGCCGGCCTGGAAGGCGCGGAACGCCGCCAGCTCCGGCAGCGGGTTGCCCTCGCCCTCGGCGACGTGGACGAAGGTGACGCCGTCGTCGAGCCGGTACGTCGCGTAGCGGAAGCCGGCCGGGCGGACGTCGGCCAGCTCCGCGTAGACCGCCCGGACGAGCGCCGCGTTCTCCTCCGCGCGGCCGGGCAGGACCGTGTAGCGGACCACCGTGCGGCCCATGGTCACGCCTCCGCCCCGGCCGGGACCGCGCCGAGGGCGATCCGCCGGCGCGGCAGCGCCGCGCCGCACAGCGCGCTCAGGACCGAGAGGCCCGCCCCCACGCCCATCGCGGGCACGAAGCCGTCCGTGAACGCCGCCGCGGTCGCGTAGCCGCCGGCGCCCGCGAACACGGCCACGGCCAGCGCGATCCCGAACACGCCGCCGAGCTCGCGCATCGTGCTGTTCGTGCCCGCCGCCTTGCCGATCGCCTCCGGCGGGACCGCGGCCACGACCGCGTTCTGCGCCGCCGGGAACGACATCGACACGCCGACGCCGGCCACGATCAGCGGCGCGACGAGCGGCCCGTAGGCCATCCCGGGCTCGGCGATCAGCGCGATCCACCCGAACCCGACGGCCTGGAGCAGCGGGCCGGCGACGAGGAACGGGCGCTCGCCCAGCCGGTCGACCAGGGCGCCGGCCACCGGCGCCACGAAGAACAGCGTGGCCGTCCACGGCAGCAGCCGCAGCCCGGCGCCCAACGGGCCCGCGCCGAGCGCCGTCTGCATGAACTGCGAGAGGAAGAACACGCCGCAGAACAACGAGCCGACGGCGAAGAACGCCGCGCCGTTGCCGGCCGAGAACGCCCGCGCGCGGAAGAAGCGCATCGGGAGCATCGGCGCGCTCGTCCGCAGCTCCCAGGCCACGAACCCGGCGAGCAGCAGGGCGCCGGCGAGCAGCGAGCCGACCACCTCCGGGCTCGCCCAGCCGGCGAGGTTGCCGCGCACGAGGCCCCAGACGAGGCCGAGGACGCCGCCGGTCACGAGCCCGAGGCCGCGCAGGTCGAGCGCGGCGTCCGGGCCGAAGCCCTCGGGGATCCGGGCGAGGGCGAGCGGCACGAGCGCGAGGCCGAGCGGGACGTTGAGCCAGAAGATCCACTGCCAGGCGAAGCCCTCGGTCACGGCGCCGCCGACGAGCGGGCCGCTCGCCACGGCGAGGCCGGTGGCCGAGAAGAACACGCCGAGCGCCTGCCCGCGGCGGTCGGGCGGGAACGCGGAGCTGACGAGCGCGAGGGCGAGCGTCATGATCAGCGCGGCGCCGGCGCCCTGGACGACGCGGGCCGCGATCAGCAGGCCGATCGACGGTGCGAGCGCGCAGGCGGCTGAGGCGACGGAGAACAGCGCGAGCCCCGCGGCGAACATCCGGCGGCGGCCGAGCCGGTCGCCGAGCGCGGCCGCGGTCATCAGCAGGACGGCGAAGCTGAGGTTGTAGCCGTTGACGGTCCACTCGAGCTGGTCGATCGAGGCGCCGAGATCGATCCGCAGCGTCGTGAGCGCCGTGCTCACGACCAGCGTGTCGAGCGCGGCGAGGCAGGAGCCGGCCGAGGCCAGGGCGAGGACCCAGGCGCTCGTGCGGCGGGAAGCGTGGGGAGTCATGGGAGTAGAGACCCGGCCGAGCGGCCGGATCCATCGCTCACGCCGACAGCGGCAGCCCGAAGCGCGGGAACGCGGCGGCCGTGTGGAACGTCATGACGGCCCGGATCCCGCCGGCCGCGTCGAGCGTGAGCAGCTCGATCGCGTGCGCCGCCATCGGCCCGCCGGGCGCATGCCCGACGTAGAAGCCGAACGCCACGTGCCCGTTGGCGCGGGCCGGCACCAGGCGCCAGCGCCGGCCGCCGGCGAGCGGCGATGCGGCCAGGAAGGCGGCGATCGCGTCGCGTCCCTCGTACCAGGTCGGCCGCGGCGGCATGGCGAAGCTCGCGTCGGCGGTGAGCAGCGCGGCGATCGCCCCGACGTCGCCGTTCTCCCACGCCCGCACGTAGCGGTCGACGAGCGCCTTGAGCTTCGAGTCGCCCAGCGCGCGCAGCGTCGCCTGCTGGCTGCGGGCGGGCAGCCGCTCCTCCACGGCCTTGTGGGCGCGCTGCAGCGTGCTGTAGACGGCGGCGGGCGACGCGTCGAGCGCGGCGGCGATCTCGGCGGGCGAGAACCCGAGCACGTCGCGCAGCAGCAGGACCGCGCGCTGGCGCTCGGGCAGGTGCTGGAGCGCCGCGACGAAGGCCAGCTCGACGCTCTCGCGCTGCTCATAGCGGGCCTCGGGCGACGCGCGGCCGTCCGCGACGGCGTCGTCGGGATAGGGCTCGAGCCACACCGGCTCGGATATCGCCGCACCGGGCGGCTCGTGCGGCGCCGCCGGCGGGCCGTGATCGGCGGGCAGCAGCCGGCGCGGGCGCCGCTCGATCAGCTTGAGGCAGACGTTCGTCGCGATCCGGTACAGCCAGGCCCGCAGCGAGCTGCGGCCCTCGAACCCGGGCAGCCCGCGCCAGGCGCGCAACAGCGCCTCCTGCAGCGCGTCCTCGGCGTCTGCCGCGGAGCCGAGCATCCGGTAGCAGTGCGCCTGCAGGCCGGCGCGGTGCGGCGCGACGACGCGCGCGAAGGCGGCCTCGTCCTGCCGGCGGGCGGCGTCGAGGTCGGCGGGGCTGGGATCTGTGGCGGAGCGCAAGGGTCTTCGCGAGTCATGACTCCGGCCGGCCTCCGA
Source organism: uncultured Solirubrobacteraceae bacterium (assembly GCA_963827335.1). GTDB lineage: Bacteria > Actinomycetota > Thermoleophilia > Solirubrobacterales > Solirubrobacteraceae > DASQMT01. Next base: position 37,654 of record CAWHAP010000002.1, on the reverse strand, counting down.
ATCCATCGGCGCAGGATGTCGGAGTCGCTCGCGGGGCGTTCACCGGCCACGGATGCCGGGCACCCAGGAGGCCATGGGCGAGCCGCTGCTGACCGGGGTGCACGAGCTCGACGCCGAGCCGGCCGTCTCCGTGGCCGGGCAGGGGCTCACCTACGGCGAGCTGCGCGGGGCCGCCGCGGCGCTCGCCGCGCGGTTCGGCGGCGCGGAGCGCGTCGCGGTGTGGGCCGAGTCGACGCTGGAGGCCTGCGTCGCGTCGGCCGCCGCCCTCTGCGCCGGCGTCCCGCTCGTGCCGGTCAACCCGAAGCTGGGCCGCTCGGAGCTCGAGCACGTGCTCGGCGACAGCCGGCCCGACGTGATCGTCGGCGCCCCCGCCGGCGCGCTCCCCGCGCTCGAGCATGCGCCGCGCCGTCTCGCGGTCGACCTCGGCGCGCGCGGCGGCGACCTGCCGGCCACGGACGCCGGCGACGAGGACCCCGCGCTCGTGATCTACACCTCCGGCACGACCGGCCGCCCCAAGGGCGCCGTCCTGCCGCGCCGGTCGGTGGCCTCCAACCTCGACGCGCTCGCCGACGCGTGGGCCTGGACCGGCGACGACGTGCTCGCGCACGGGCTGCCGCTGTTCCACGTCCACGGCCTCGTGGTCGGCCTGTTCGGCCCGCTGCGCCGCGGCGGGGAGCTGCGCCACCTGGGCCGCTTCGACCCCGCCGCCGCCGCGGGGGCGCTGCGCGACGGCGCGACCATGCTGTTCGGCGTCCCGACGATGTACCACCGGCTCGGCCGCGCCGCGGCGGAGGACGCGTCGGTCGCCGACGGGCTGCGCGCCGCCCGGCTGCTCGTCTCAGGATCCGCCCCGCTCCCCGCCCCGGAGTTCGCCCGCATCGAGGAGCTGACGGGGCAGCAGATCGTCGAGCGCTACGGGCTCACCGAGACGCTGATGAACACGGCGGTGCGCGCGGACGCCCCGCGCCGCCCCGGGTACGTCGGCGTGCCGCTGGCGGGCGTCGAGGTGCGCCTCGTCGCCGACGACGGCAGCGACGTCGAGGGGTCCGACGACGAGACGATCGGCGAGGTCGCGGTGCGCGGGCCCAACCTGTTCAGCGGCTACCTCAACCGGCCCGACGCCACGGCCGAGGCGATGCGCGACGGCTGGTTCTTCACCGGCGATCTCGCGACGCGGGCCGCCGACGGCTACTGGCGCATCGTCGGCCGCCGCTCCACCGACCTGATCAAGACCGGGGGCTACAAGGTCGGCGCGGGCGAGATCGAGGTCGCGCTGCTCGACCACCCGGGCGTGCGCGAGGCGGCGGTCACCGGCGAGCCCGACCCCGACCTGGGCGAGCGCATCATCGCCTGGGTCGTGGCCGACGGCGACGCGCCGCCGGCGCGCGAGCTGATCGACCACGTGGCCGGCGAGCTCGCGCCCCACAAGCGCCCGCGCGAGATCCGCTTCCTCGACGCGCTCCCCCGCAACGCGATGGGGAAGGTCGTCAAGCAGCGGCTCGCGGACTGACTAGAGCCAGCCGGGCACCACGAACACCAGCCACGTGACGGGCGGCGCGATCACGGCGAGGCTCAGGCCCCACTGCATCAGCCGCTTGAACACGAACTCGCGCCGCTCCACCGGCGTGTTCGCCACGGTGAGCGCACCGTTCGTCGAGAACGGGCTCGAGTCGACCACCGACGACGCGATCGACAGGGCGATGATGAGACCGACCGCGCCGATCGCGCCCGTCTCCAGGAACGGCACCGCGAGCGGGATGAGCGCGCCGAGGATGCCGGTCGTCGAGGCGAAGGCGGAGACGACCGCGCCCACGTAGCAGATGAGGAGCGCCGCGACCATCGGCGCGCCGATCGTCGCGACCTGCTCGCCGAGCCAGTCGATCGACCCGAGCGTCTCGAGCAGGCCGACGTACATGACGATGCCGCAGATCAGCAGAACGGTCGGCCACGCGACCTCGTTGACCGCGCCCTTGGTGGCCTTCGGCGAGATCACCGACAGCACCGCGGCGATGCTCAGCGCGACGAAGCCCACGTCCACCTCGAAGGCGAGCGCGACGCCGATGAGCACGACGATGCCGGCCAGGGTGAGGATCTTGTCGCGGTCGAGCTCGGGCGCCTCCGCCGCGGCGACCGACGCGCCGCCCGCCATCGGCGGCGTGCCCGACGTCGCCTTGCGGCCCTCCACGTCGCGCTCGAAGCGGCGCGCGCGCCCGGGCTCCTCGCCCTCCACCGGGACGCGGCGCGAGAGCAGCTCGCGGCCGCCGAACGCGAGGAAGGCGATCACGCTGAGCGCGAGGTTGAACAGGAACGAGCTGAGGAACAGCAGCGTCGCGTTCTCGGCGAGGTCGTTGCGCTCGACGACGCCGTTGACGATCGAGCCGAACACGCTGATCGGCGAGAACCCGCCCGCGGTGCCGCCGTTGATGATCATCAGCCCCATCAGCACGGGGTTGATGCCGTAGCGGATCGCGAAGCCGAGCCCGATCGGCGCCACGATCGCCACCGCCGCGGGCACGACCGCGCCGGACGCGGTCAGGATCGCCGTGACGAGGAACATCACCCACGGGATCGCTGCGGTGCGCCCGCCGACCGCGCGCACCGCGGCGTGCACCAGCCAGTCGACCGTGCCGTTGTTCGACGCGATCGCGAACAGGAACGTGACCCCGACGAGGATCACGAACAGGTCGCCCGGGAAGCCCGCGAAGATGTCGTCCTCGCTCACCCCGAGCGCCGTGCCCACCGCGAAGGCGGCCACGATCCCGAGGATCCCCATGTTGATCCCCAACGTCGTCGCGACGCCGAACACCGCGACCAGCACCAAGATCGAGACGAGCTCGTCGGACACGGGACCCCCCCTTTGGTCGATCCGTCCCGTCGCTCTAGGTGTCCACTTCTCCCGCGCGCGAATCGTCGCTTGCCATAGTCCGGACGATGACGGTGCACGACGGAGCGCTGCTGACGGCGGCCCGGGCCGGCGACGAGCTCGCCTTCCGCGACCTGATCGACCCGCTGCGCACGCCGCTGCACGCCCACTGCTACCGGATGCTGGGCTCGGCCGCCGACGCCGACGACGCCCTGCAGGAGGTGCTGCTGCGGGCCTGGCGCGGGCTGCGCGCGTTCGAGGGCCGCAGCTCGCTGCGCTCGTGGCTGTACCGGATCGCGACGAACGTCTGCCTGACGCTGCTCGAGCGGCGCCCCAAGCGCGTGCTCCCGCTCGACCACGGCCCGCCCGCCGAGTCCGCCGACTCGTTCGGCGAGCCGCTGACCGAGAGCGTGTGGATCGGGCCGTACCCGAGCGGCGAGCTCGCGGACGGGCGCGCGACGCCGGACGCCGTGTACGAGCAGCGCGAGAGCGTGGAGCTGGCGTTCGTCGCCGCCCTCCAGCACCTGCCCCCGAACGAGCGCGCCGCGCTCGTCTGCCGCGAGGTCGTCGGCCTCTCGGCGCAGGAGACCGCCGACGCGCTCGGCACGACCGCGGCCGCCGTGAACAGCGCGCTGCAGCGCGCGCGCCGGCGCACGAGCGAGCGGCTGCCGGCCGAGAGCCAGCAGACCGCCCTGCGGTCGCTCGGCGACGAGCGGCTGCGCAAGCTCGTGCACAGCTACGCGGACGCGCTCGAGCGCGGCGACATGGACGCGCTGCTCGCCCTGCTCGGCGAGGACGCGACGTGGTCGATGCCGCCGCTGCCCGCCTGGTATCGCGGGCACGACGCGATCGCGGGGTTCCTGGCCGCGGGACCGTTCACGCGGCGCTGGCGCCACGTCCCGACCCGGGCGAACGGGCAGGCCGCCGTCGGGTGCTACATGTGGGACCCGGAGCGCGGACGCTTCGAGGGCGAGGTGATCGACGTGCTCACGCTGCGCGACGGCCGGATCGCGGCCATCACCGCCTTCATCGACCCGGCCCTCTTCCCCCGCTTCGGCCTCCCGGCGCACCTGCCGTCCTGAGTCGCTTGCATCCTGCCGCGGCGCGGGTCGCCGACGACTGGTTCGTCGGCTTCCACACCGGCCTCGTGGCGCGCTTCTGGCGCGCGGCGGGCGACGATGGCCGATCAGGACGCGGAGCTGGTGGCCGGGCTGCTCGCCCTGCCGCACCGCGCGTCGGTGATCGACGTGCCCTGCGGCGACGGGCGGATCGCGCTGCGGCTCGCCGCGGCGGGCCTCGCCGTGACCGGGATCGAGATCGCCGCCGCGGAGGTCGAGCTGGCGCGCCGCGCAGCGGCGGAGGCCGGGCTCGGCGCCCGCTTCCTGGCGGGCGACCTGCGCGACCTGCCCGACCTCGAGCCCGTCGACGGGCTCGTGAGCTGGGGCAACAGCTTCGGCTACCTGCCCCCGCCGGACACGGCGCGCTCGCTGGCGGCGATGCACCGGCTGATCCGCCCCGGCGGGCGGCTCGTGCTCGAGAGCATGACCGTGGCCGAGTCGCTGCTGCCCGGCGGGATCAAGCCGCACTCCGAGATCGAGTTCGGCGGGATCCGCATGGCGCGGACGAACCGCTACAACGCCGCCGAGAGCCGGCTGGAGACCGACTACGTCTTCACCGGCGAGGACGGGACGGTCGAGCGCTCGCGCGCGGCCCACCACATCCACACCGCGGCCGAGGTGGTGCGCCTCCTGCGGGGCGCCGGCTTCGGCGACGTGCGGATCCTCAACGGGGACGGCGCGACGCCGTACCAGCTCGGGGACCCGCGGATGATCGCGGTGGCGACGGCGTAGCGGATCAGCGGTCGAGGACCGGCGGCGCGTCCAGCGTCGCGAGCCCCTGGTTCGCGAAGCGCGCGTCGCCGGTCACCTCGACGCCCAGCCAGGCCGGCGGCGCGAAGGCCGCGCTCGCCGCCTCGTCCGGGAACTCGACCTCGGCGGTGACCAGGCCATCGAGGGCGTCCGCGTACACGTCGACCTCGGCCTCGAGCCCGTCCCCGAGCGCGACGACGTGACGCACCTTGGCGAGCCGCCGGCCCTCGGTCAGCGGCCACAGCGCGTCGAAGCGGCGCGCGTCGATCTCCAGCTCCTCCTCGACGCGCACCTGCGCCGGGCCGGACTTGACGGTCAGCGTCGCGGTCTCGCCGCGCCGCCGGATGCGGACCTCGACGCCGTCGCCGGCGACGGCGAGGTATCCCTGGCGGATGGGCTGCGACGGGTGCCGGTCCAGGCCGGGCGGCGGTCCCGGCAGCACGAACTTGCGCTCGATCTCCACGACGGCACATCCAATCAGGCGCCGAGCGCGACGGCGGCCGCGGCGAGCGCGAGCAGCGCCCCGAACGCCGCGACCCTGCGCCGGCCCGCGACCGTCAGCTCCTCGGCCGCGATCAGCGCCGTGAGGGCGACCATCCACACGGGCGACGCGTGCCCGGCGAACGCCATCACCACCATCAGCGCCCAGCACGAGCGCACGCAGCGCAGCGCCTGCGCGACGGCGAAGCGCGCGCAGCCGAGGTCGGCGCGCAGCCCGGCCGGCGGGAGCGGCACCGTCCGCCGGCAGGCGAGCACCGCGCGCCGCTTCGCGCGCGTGAGCTGCCAGGTCGCCGCGGCGATCAGCGCGAGCACGAGCAGCGCGCGGTCGTCGAGCATGAGCGCGGCGTGCACGCCGCGTACGAGCAGCAGGGCGAGCGCGCCGAACGCCGCCCACACGGCCACGTACACCGCGGTGTAGAGCGCCATCGCCCACTGCCGGCGGGCGCGGAGGCTGTTCAGCGCGACGTGCCGCACGGCCGGGAGCGCCGCGGGCCCCATCATCGCCAGCGCCATGAGCGCCCAGCCCGCGAGCGCGGCCGGGAACGCCGCCGCGTGCGCGTGCGCGTGATGCGCGTGTCCCGGCGCCGGCGCGCCGTCGCTGCCCGCGCCGGCGAGCAGCGCCGCCCACGCCAGCGCCACGAGCGCTGCGATCTGCCACTCCGGCGCCCAGCGCAGCCGGGCGGCGGCGCCGTCCCAGCCCGCGCGGATCGCCGTCATGCCCGCGGCCTCACGCCAGGAAGAGCGCGACGCGGCCGACGCGGACGGGCTCGACCGCCTCGACCCCGGCCTCCGCGGGCAGCTCGCCGCCCGGCGGCGGCAGGACCTCGAGCGGCTCGAACGTCACCGTGACCGCGCCCGGCTCCCAGGAGCCCTGCTCGCGCAGGGCGTCGACGGCGCCCGTGGCGTCGAACACGTGCCGCAGCCCCGGCGCGCCGCCGTGCGGGCGGTCCGGGTCGTTCATCACCTCGATGCCGAAGAACGAGACGTTGCCCAGATGGCGGCGGGCGCGGGTCGCGTCGGCGGTCGCGCCCGGCGCGTCGAGGTAGACCGCGTAGGTGGTGCCCGGGTTGCGCTCCCCCTCGATGTCCTCGACGCTGATCAGCATCCTGCGGCCGGCGTCCTCGGCGGCGGCGGCGACGGTGCCGCGCATGCGCTCCGGCAGCGTCAGCGACACGGACGTCGGGGCGCCGGTCAGCTCCAGCGCGCCGTCGGTGGCCGCGGCGAGCTCGGGCGGGCCGGACGGCTCGGGCGGCGGGGCGGCTGCGGGGAAGTCCATCGTCATCACGCTCGTGGCGGGGACGTCGTCGTAGACGTAGCCCAGCTGGGCGGCGCTGTCAACGACCTCGGCCCCGGTCATCGTGACGGCCGCGCCGGTCTCGTCGTGGAACACGAACGGCTGCGTCAGCCACGGGTCGTCGGCCGGGTTCGCGCGGCCGCCGCCGAGCGCGAGCCAGTCGTTCCACAGCCGGTCGATGTTCGCATGGTGCAGCCAGAAGATCGGGTCCAGCGCGGCGCACCGCGGGTCGGTCATGAGCCCGCCGCCGCAGTTGCTGCCGCCGGGCCCGCCGATGGTGCCGTGCAGGTTGTTGTGCGGCGTGAACTCCAGCTGCCCGGTGGCGCTGCCGAAGTGCGCCGGCGCCGACCGGCCGCCGCCGAAGCTCGGCAGGCCGGGCTGCGCCGCGAAGTTCGTCCGGGCGAGCGCGGCCGCGGCGGACGTCGCCGCCGGCTGCAGCTGGCCTCCGGCCATGATCGCCGCGCTGCGCCGCGGCGCGGTGAGGCACAGCGGGTTGGCCGTGCCGTCGGGCAGGTCCGGCGCGCGGAAGGCCGGCGGCAGCGTGTTGGCCGGGAAGGCGCGGTCGTAGTTCCAGTACGGCAGCGCCCAGTCGTCCGGCGCGCCGGCCGCGAGCGCCGCCGCGCGGGCGATCCGCTCGAAGAAGTACAGGTACATCCGGTGCCAGGACAGGAAGTACCAGCTCGCGTGCTGGCACTCGTCCCAGGTCGCGCCCGGCGGCGGCGCGGCCACGCTCCCGTGCACGCCCGCCTGGTAGATCCAGCTCGTCGGGTCGCCCGGCGCGCGCGTCTGCATGGTCCGGACGGCGTGCGCGTAGCCGAGCGTGACGGCGTCGAACGGATCGGCCGCCTGGAGGCCCCACGCCTCGCGGCGCACGAACGGCGCCGGGGCTGCCTCGGCCTCCCACCAGCGGTGCCACAGCGCGCTGTCGGTCCCGGTGGCGACGACGTCGATGCGGTCGGGCTCCCAGGACACGGCGGCCGGCGCGCTCACGAGCGTGCCGCCCAGGCTCTCCCAGCTCCCCCCGCCGTCCTCGTGGGCGAGGTGCCAGAGCGCGCTGTCGGTGCCGGCGACGAAGACGTCGAGCCGGCCCGGCGCCCACGACGCGACGGCGGGCGAGGCGATCAGCGTGCCGCCGAGCGACTCCCAGGCGCTCCAGGCGCCGTCGTAGGCGAGATGCCACAGCGCGCTGTCGGTGCCCGCGGCGACCACGTCGATCCGCCCGGACCCCCAGGACACGGCGGCCGGCCCGGAGGAGAGCGTCCCGCCGAGCGACTCCCAGGCGCCCCAGGCGCCGTCGTAGGCGAGATGCCACAGCGCGCCGTCGGTGCCGCGCGCGACGACGTCCAGCCGCCCCGCGTCCCACGCGCAGGCGGCGGGCTCTGAGGTCAGCACGCCGCCGAGCGACTCCCAGCCGCTCCAGGCGCCCTCGTACCACGTGTGCCACAGCGCGCTGTCGGTGCCGCGCGCGAAGACGTCGATCCGGCCGGGGCCCCATGACACGGCGGCCGGCGACGACGTCAGCGTGCCGCCGAGCGACTCCCAGTCGCCCCAGCCGCCCTCGTAGGACTTGTGCCACAGCGCGCTGTCGGTGCCGCGACCGAAGACGTCGAGCCGTCCGGGGGCCCAGGAGCTCGCTGCCGGACCGGAGGTGAGGACGCCTCCCTGGCTCTCCCAGCCCATCCACGTCATGCCGGCCTCCTTCGGGAGCGGACCTGCGGACGGGGTGCGAGCCTACCTCAGCACGTTGATGGTCCGGAAATCCGGATCGGATGCGCCGTGCAGGCGGGCCCCGCTCGCCGCCAGCTCGCGCAGGTAGGCGATCGTCGCGGCGGAGATCCGCTCGCCCGGGAGCAGCGCCGGCACGCCCGGCGGGTAGCTCGCGATCGACTCGCACGAGATGCGCCCGACTGCGGCGTCGACCGCGACCTGCTCGGCGGCGCCGAGGAACGCGTCGCGCGGCGACAGCACCACCTCGTAGCCGAGCGACGCCGCGGGCGGGACGAGCGGGGCCGTGGCCCCCGGCTCCGACAGCCGCTTGACCACCTCGTCGACGTCGCCGGCCAGGCGCCGGAGCACGGGCGCGCTCTCCCCCAGGCCGACGACGAACACGACCGTCGCCTGCATCGGCAGCTCGGCGTGGACGTCGTAGGTGCGGCGCAGCTCGTCGCTGATCTCGTAGCCCGTGCGGCCGGTGCCCCGCACGTCGAGCACGATGCGCAGCGGATCGTGGCCCGTCACGCCCATCCGCCCCGTCAGCGCGGCGTCGACCAGCGCGATGCCGGGGATCGTCTCCAGCTTGGCGCGCGCGACCCCGATCGCCTCGAGCGTCTCGTGCAGGAGCTGCTCGCCGTGCAGCGCGAGCTGGCGCCGCGCCCCGTCGAGCGACAGCAGCAGGAGCGAGGACGGGCTGGTGGAGCGCAGCAGGCGCAGCGCGCGCCCGACGGCGCCGGCGTCCACGCGGCCGCCGTGGCCGACGTGCAGCATGGCGCTCTGCGTGAGCGAGCCCGCGATCTTGTGCGTGCTGGTGATCATCGCGTCGGCGCCCTGGGAGAGCGCGGTCGGCGGCAGCGCCTCGTGGAAGCCGAAGTGCGGCCCCCACGCCTGGTCGACGACGAGCGGGATGCCCGCGCGGTGCGCGACCTCGGCGCAGCCCGCCACGTCGGCGGCCATCCCGTAGTAGGTCGGCGACACGATGAACGCGGCCCCCGCGTCGGGCGCGTCGTGCAGCGCGCGCTCGAGCGCCGCGGGCGTGACGCAGTGGGTGATGCCCAGCTCGCCGTCGTACTCGGGGGCGACGAAGCTCGGCAGGCCGCCGCTCAGCACGAGCCCGTCGACCACGGACGCGTGCGAGTTGCGCTGGGCGACGATCCGGCGCCCGAGCGGCGCGAGCGCCAGGCAGAGCGCGTGGTTGCCCTGCGTCGCCCCGTTCGTGAGGAAGAACGTGCGCGCGGCGCCGAAGGCCTCGGCCGCGAGCGCCTCGGCGCGCTCGTACGGCGTCGGCGGGGGGCCGAGGTCGATCCCGTGGATGTCCTGGGGCACGTCGGCCGCGAGGGCGTCGGGGCCGATCGCCTTGCGCACCCCGGGATCGGCGCCCGGCCCGCCCTTGTGCCCGGGCACGTGATAGCGCGCGGGGCCGCGGAACGCGTAGGCGACGACCGCGTCGAGGTAGGGCGCCTTGGGCTGCTCGGAGGGGTCCATCTCGCGGCGCGATGCTAGTGGGCGTCCGCCGGCCGGCGTCAGGAGAGCGGCAGCTCGACGCGCACGAGCGTGCCCTCGCCCGGCGGGCTGGTGACGCTGAGCGTGCCGTCGATCGCGCCCACGCGGTCCGACAGGCCGGCGAGCCCCGAGCCCGTGCTCGCCGCCGCCCCGCCGACGCCGTCGTCGCGCACCTCGACCACGAGGCAGCCGTCCTCCTGCACCACGCGCACCTCGGCGTGGGTCGCGGAGGCGTACTTGGCCACGTTGGTCAGCGCCTCGGCGACGGTGAAGTACGCCGTCGTCTCGACCGTCGGCGGGAGCCGGCCCTCCGGCAGGCCGCCGACCTCCACGGGCACGGGCGCGCGGTTCGCCAGGCCCTCGATCGCCGCGGCGAGCCCGCGCTCGGTCAGCACCGCCGGGTGGATGCCGCGGGCCAGCTCGCGCAGCTCGGAGGACGCCGCGGCCAGCTCGTCCCCGAGCCGGTCGAGGAACGCGCCGAGCTCGGCGGGCTCACGCTCCGCCCGCGCGCGCATCATGCGCACGTCGAGCGCCATCGCCACGAGCCGCTGCTGCGCGCCGTCGTGCAGGTCGCGCTCGATCCGGCGGCGCGCGGCGTCGGCCGCCGCGACGATGCGCACGCGCGACGCGCGCAGCTCCTCGGTGCGCGCGGCCTCGATCTCGCGCCGGCGCAGCGCCTCCTCGGCCTTCCGGCGGTCGGTGATGTCGAAGATCGCGCCGTCCATCCACAGCCGCCCGCTGGCGCCCGGGACGAGCTGGCCGCGGTCGAGCACCCAGCGCACCTCCCCGTCCGCCCGCACGATCCGGTACTCCAGGACGAACGGGTGCTCGTGGTCGGTCACGGTGGCGACCGCGCCCATGACGCGGTCGCGGTCGTCGGGGTGGACGATGCTGATGAGCGTGCGGCGCGCGCTCGCGATGAAGTTGTCGGCGGGGTACCCCGAGATCCGCTCGATCTCGTCGGTGATCAGCTCGAGCCGGTGCCCCGCGTGCCAGGCCGAGCGGTAGATCGCGCCCGGCACCGTCGCCATGAGCGAGCGCAGGAGCGCGTCGTCGTCGCGCTGCTGCACGGCGCGCAGCCCGGCGCGGGCGCGCGCGAGCAGCTGCGCGCGGGTGAACGGGCGGTGCAGGTAGTCGTCGGCGCCGAAGCCGAGGCCGCCGTCGGCCGTCCGCGACCGCGAGGAGCCGGTGATGGCCAGCAGCCACGCCGAGCCGAGCCGCACGTCCTCGCGCAGGGCGATGCAGGCCTCGGCCGGCTCGGTCCCCGCGGCGTCGCGGTCGACGATCACGAGGTCCGCGGGCTCCTCTCCCAGCGCCGTGAGCGCGGCGGCGGCGTCCTGCACGGCGCGCGTGGCATGCCCGGCGGCGTGCAGCCAGGAACCGACCTCGGGTTCGGCGGCGCCGACGATGAGGATCCCTGCGCGTCGCCGCCGGACCGAGCCTTGCATCGCCACGAACCGTACCGGCGACCGCGCACCTCCCGTAGGCTGTCGGCATGGACGACGCCCACGTACAGGACCACATAGAGCAGCTCGTGGCCGAGGAGCACGAGCTGCTGGGCCGCAGCACGGCGGCGGGCCTGAGCCAGGCGGACCACGACCGGCTCGAGCAGGTGCGGATCGAGCTGGACCGCTACTGGGACCTGCTGCGCCAGCGGCGCGCGCACGAGGAGTTCGGGGACGACCCGGACACCACGTCGATCCGCGACGCGGAGACCGTCGAGCACTACGAGCAGTGAGCGACCGCACGCTCGTCCACGACGAGGCGGCGGGCCGGTACGAGCTGCGCGCCGGCGACGCGGTGCTCGGGTTCGCCGCGTACCTGCCGGCCGGCCCGAGCGTGATCGTCTCCCACACCGAGGTCGATCCCGGGCACAAGGGCGAGGGGCTCGGCTCCGAGCTGGTCCGCGCGACGCTCGACGCGATCCGCGCGAGCGGCAAGACGGTGATCCCCAACTGCCCGTTCACGGCGGCCTACATCTCCCGCCACCCGGAGTACGTCGACCTCGTCGACCCGAGCCTGCGCGGGCGGTTCACCGCGCCCTAGTTGCGCCCCCGCGGGGCCGGGGGTAGCGTCGGGCGGTGAGCTTCCTGCGGCCGCGCGAGCGACGCACCGTCAGAGCGTTCGCCGAGGTGTTCATCGACGGCGGCGACGAGATGCTCACGCCGGACGAGGTCGCCGCGAACGTCGACGCGCACCTCGCGGCGATCCGGTCCAGCCGGGTCAAGAGCCTGCGGCTGCTGCTGTGGGTGATCGAGTACGTCCTGCCCCTGACCGTGCTGCGGCCGCTCCCGTTCTCGCGCCTGCCGGCGCGCTCGCGACGGCGGCTGATCGAGCGCCGGATCACCGGCCGGCGCGCGCTGCTGCGGCCGCTCGCGAAGCTCAAGGTCCTGTTCCTCGCGGGCTACTACGACGACCCCGGGGTGCAGGCGGCGCTCGGCGTGCGGCGCACGCGCGCCGTCGCGCCGCTCGCGCTGCCGCCGCTCGCCGTGCGTCCGCCCGCGGCCGGCGAGGCCGTGATCGACGCCGACCTGTGCGTGATCGGCTCAGGGGCCGGCGGGGCGGTGATCGCCGCCCACGCCGCGCGGGACGGCCGGCGCGTCGTGCTGCTCGAGGAGGGGCCGCACGTCCGCGGCGCGGACTTCGACGGCCGCGAGAACCCGATGTCCGCGCTGCTGTACAAGGAGAGCGGGCTGCAGGCCACGGTCGACCTCGGCATGAGCGTCCTCCAGGGCCGCGTGCTCGGCGGCACGACGCTCATCAACAACTGCATCTGCTTCCGCCTCGACGATCCCGACATCGTGCGCGGCGACACGCTGGCGGAGTGGGAGCGCCTCGGCGCGCCGATCGACCCGCTGCGGCTCGCGGCGTCCTACGACGCGGTCGAGGCGGCGATCGGCGTCGCGCGCATCGACCCGGAGATCGACCACGGCAACGGGCGCATCCTGCTCGACGGCTGGCGCGCGCTGTGCGACCGCGGGCTCGGGGATCCGGCCGCTCCCGCCACCTGGTTCCGCAAGAACTTCCACGAGTGCGGCGGCGCCGGGCTGTGCAACTGGGGCTGCCCGTTCGACCGCAAGCGGTCCGCGCTGGAGACGTACGTGACCGGCGCCGTCGCGGCGGGCGCGCGCGTGATGCCCGACTGCCACGCCGAGGGGATCGAGATCGACGACGGCCGCGCGACCGGCGTGCGCGTGCGCCACGGCGAGCGCGACCTGCGGGTGCGGGCCGGCGCGGTCGTGGTGGCCTGCGGGGCGATCGGATCGAGCGTGCTGCTGATGAAGAGCGGCGTGCGGCGCAACGTCGGGACGCGGCTGTCGTTCAACGCGGCCACGGTCGTGCTCGCCCGGATGCCGGAGCCCGTGCACGCCTACGACGGCGACCAGATGACCGCCTACGTCGACGCGGGCCGCTACCTGCTGGAGAGCTCGTTCCAGCCGCCCGTCTCCCACGCGATCTCCGTGCCCGGCTGGTTCGGCACGCACTTCGACCGGATGCGCGACTACGCCCGCTACGCGAGCTGCGGCGTGGTCGTGGGGACCGATCACAACGGGCGCGTCAAGCGGACGGGGCTCCTGCGCGAGCTGCTGGGCCCGATCGACTACCGCATGACCGGCCGCGACCTCGACGTGCTCAAGCAGGGCATGACCACCGCGGCACAGGCCTACCTGGCCGCGGGCGCCGACCTCGTGCTGCCGTCCACTTTCGTCGACGCGCCGATCCCGGCGGCCGAGTTCGGGCCGGGCGACGGCGAGCGGATCCGCGCGCACCTGGACCGCGCGATCGGCGCGCCGGGCGACGTGACGCTCAACTCCTCGCACCCCCAGGGCGGCAACCCGCTCGGGAGCCGCCGCACGGGCGCGGTCGACGCGGGCTTCCGCGTCCACGGCATGCCGAACCTGTACGTCTGCGACGCGAGCGTCTTCCCCACGACGATCCGCATCAACCCGATGCTCACGATCATGGCCCTGGCCGACTACGCCTACAAGGAGCACATCGGCGCATGAAGAGCGAGTCCCGCCGGACATGGCGCAACCACACGGGCAACCAGGCGGTCGAGCCGCTCCGCGTGTGCTGGCCCGAGTCGCTCGAGGATCTCGTGGCGGTCGTGCGCGAGGCCGCGGCGCTGGACGTCCCGGTGCGTGCCGTCGGGTCCGGCCACGCGTGGTCCGACGTGGCGCTGTGCACGGGGATCGTGGTCGAGACGACCGAGCTGCAGCGGACGCTCCCGCTGGAGGCGATGGGCGACGATCCGGGCCTCTTCCGCGCCGAGGCGGGCATGAAGATCCGCCGGCTGAACGCCGAGCTGGCCGCGCGCGACCGCGCGCTGGAGAACCTCGGCGGCTACGACGGGCAGTCGCTCGCGGGGGTCGTCTCGACGGCCACGCACGGGTCGGGCATGCGCTTCGGGCCGCTGTGCGACCTCGTGCGCTCGCTCGACCTCGTCGCCGGCGACGGCACCGTGCACCGCTTCGAGCGCGCCGGCGGCCCGACCGACCCGGCCGCGCTCGCGGCGCTCCATCCCGACTGGGAGCTGCACCAGGACGACGACCGGTTCCGCGCGGTCGTGTGCGGCATGGGCTGCCTCGGGCTGATCTACGCGATCACGCTCGCCGTGGTCCCCGCGTTCGAGCTCACCGAGCGGCGCATCGCGACGACGTGGGACGCGGTGCGCGAGGAGCTCGCCGACGTGGACGCCCTGCGCGCGCGGCTCCACTACGAGGTCTACCTGAGCCCGTACGGCAAGCGGCGCGCGCTGGTCACGACGCGCGACCTGCCCGACGGCGACCGCGGCTCGCGCCATCGCAACAAGCTGCTCGAGCTGTTCGCCGGCCGGCGCCTCACCTACAAGGCGATCAACCTCGTGACCGACCTCGTCCCGCGGATCACGCCGCGCCTGCTCGACATGGCCATCACGGGGCTCGCGCGCAAGGCGTACACGAACGCCAGCCACAGGGTGTTCAACATCGGCGCCGCCAACGCGGCGCTCGCCTACTCGTCGGAGATCGGCGTGCCGGTCGACGCCGAGGGCACCCACATCCGCGCCGTGGAGCGGATCATCGCGCTGGCCGAGCAGCGCCGGGAGGGCGGCGGCGCGTACCACACGGCGCCGATCGCGCTCCGCTTCGTCGCCGCCTCGGACGCGCACCTGGCGATGATGCAGGGGCGCGAGACGATGATGATCGAGCTGATCGAGCTCGTCGACACCGAGGGCGGCTACGAGCTCCTCGGCCGCTACGAGGACGCGCTCTACGAGCTCGGCGGGCGCCCGCACTGGGGGCAGGTCAACACGCTCACCGGCAGCCACGACTTCCTGCGCTCGGAGGGCATGTACGGCGCCGGGCTCGACCGCTGGCTCGCGGTCCGCGAGGAGCTCGACCCGGCCGGCCGCTTCGACGGGCCGTTCGCCAAGCGCGTGGGCCTCACGCCCCCGCGGGAATGATCGCGGCGCTCCCGACGTGTCCTGGGTGACATGACCGAGCGGATCGGCCCCTACCGCCTCGGCGCCCTCCTCGGCGAGGGCGGGATGGCGCGGGTGTACCGCGCGACCGCGCCCGACGGGGCGGCCGTCGCCGTCAAGCTCGTGCGCGCGGACCTCGCCGGCGACCCCGACCAGCGGCGGCGCTTCGCGCGCGAGGTCCGCGCGGTGCAGGGGATCGCCGAGCCGCACCTCGTGCCCGTGCTCGCCTGCGGGGAGCACGACGGCCGGCCGTACCTCGTCCAGCCGGTGCTCGCCGGCGGCACGCTGCGCGACCGGCTCGCGCTCGGGCCGCTGCCGCTCGACGCGCTCGTGCGGCTCTGCCGCCACGTCGCGCACGGGCTGGAGGCGCTGCACGGGCGCGGGATCGTGCACCGCGACGTCAAGCCGGCGAACATCCTCTTCGACGCGGACGGCCGGGCGCACCTCGCCGACTTCGGGATCGTCAAGCAGGACGGCGCGAGCGTGCTGACGCGGCCGGGGCAGCAGGTCGGGACGCTCGGCGTCATGGCGCCCGAGCAGCTGCGCGGCGAGCGGGTCGGCCGGCCCGCCGACGTCTACGCGCTCGGCTGCGTGCTGTGGGAGGCCGCCGCGGGCGCGGCGCTGTTCGGCGACCGTGCCGGGTTCGACGCGATGTTCGCGCACCTGCACGAGCCGGCGCCGCCGCCCGCGGGGGTGCCCGCGGGCGTCGCGGACGTGATCCTCCACGCGCTCGTCAAGGACCCGGCGGACCGGCCGCCGACCGCGCGCACGCTCGCGCTCCTGCTCCGCGCGGCGGCGGCCTGATGGCGCGCGAGCGGATCGCGCTGGTGCTCGCCGGCGGCGGTGCCCGCGGCGCCTACGAGGCGGGCGCGCTGTCGATCGTGCTGCCCGAGCTCGAGCGGCGCGGGCAGCGCCCGACGATGTACGTCGGGACGAGCGTCGGCTCGCTCAACGCGGTCGCCCTGGCCGCGTGGCACGCGCTGCCCGCCGGCGAGGCGGTCGAGCGGCTCGTCGCCCTGTGGAGCGCGGTCGACAAGTCGCAGGTGATCAAGCGGATCCTGTTCCCGAGCGGGCCGCTGGCGATCGCGCGCTACGCCGGCGAGCTGCTGTCGGTCCCGGGCCTGCGGCTGCCGAGCATCCTCGACCCGTCGCCGCTGCGGGCGAACCTCGAGCGCTGGATCGACTGGGACGGCCTGCACGCATCGGTCGCCGAGGGCGCGGTCGACGCGGTCGCGGCGGTCACGACCTCGACGCGGAGCGGGCGCACGGTCGTGTTCGCGGAGGTGCCGTCGCCCGAGGGGCGCCGGCTGCACCGCTCGCACGAGATCGCCTACGTGCTCGCCACGCTCGGCGCCGACCACGTGAGCGCCTCGGCCGCGATCCCGCTCCTCTTCCCGCCCGTGCGCGTGACGTCGCCCGCGGCGGCGCAGGGCTGGTACGTCGACGGCGGCACGCGCCTGAACGCGCCGATCAAGCCCGCGCTCGACCTGGGTGCGGACCGGCTCGTGGTCGTCGCCACGGACTCGATCGCCGGGCCCGTGCTCGAACGGGAGGAGGACGCGGCGCTCGACGAGCCGCCGGACTTCGCCGCCGGCCTCGGGCACCTCCTCGAGGGCGTGCTCGTGGACCCGCTGATCAGGGACATGCGGGCGCTCGGCGCGATCAACGCGTTCCACACGCGGCCCGGCCAGGAGGCGATGCAGCTCTACCGCACGGTGCGCGACAAGCCGCCGTATCGCCGGATCCCGTACGTGTTCGTCGGCCCGGAGGCGCGCGGGCGGATCGGCGAGCTCGCCTCCGAGCGGTTCGCGGCGCGATTCGGCGGGGTGCGCGGGCTGCGCGACCCCGACTTCACGCTGCTCAGCCGGCTGCTCGGCGGGGAGAGCCCGGCGCACGGCGAGCTGCTCTCGCTGCTGTTCTTCGAGTCCGGGTTCGCACGCGAGCTGATCGCGCTCGGGCGCGAGGACGCGCGGCGGTGGCTGGCCGAGCCGCACGAGGACGGTCCATGGCAGATCGGGCCGCTGGCGTCGTTCGTGCGGCCGCGGGAGTGGACGGCGGGTTGACTCGGCTCCCGTGGAAGGCGAGCAACGGCCCTCCGCGAACGTCAACGGCGGCGCTGGGGTAGCGGTCTGGCGTGTAGGGCGAGCGGCGGCCCCAGCGAACGTCAACACCAGCACTGAGGGGAAGGGTTCGGCGGTGCCTGCACAACGTCGCATTCACCCGTGGGCGAGCGGCGTGTGCGACGTTTGGCGGCTATAGCCCGCACAACGTCACATCGGTGTGCGGCGATCACGCCGACACGACGTTGACCACCTATACGGTGGTCAACGTCGCGCGCCCGGCCGAAGCATCGCCGCGCGCGACGAAATCCCGCCGCCCTCGGACCCTCCCCCTCGATGCCCGCCGTTGACGTGCGCCGGGGCCGCCGCTCGCGCCACCGAGGAGCTCACCGCCCCAGCGCCGCGTACGGCCGCGCCCCCGGCGGCGGCTCCAGCCGCACGCGCGCGTCGACCACCACCGCACCGCCGGGGCCCGCCACGACCGGGTCGCAGTCGAGCTCTGCGACCTCCGGGTGCGCGGCCGCGAGCACGCCGATGCGCAGGACCGCGTCGTGGACCGCCGCCAGGTCGGCGCGAGGGCGGCCGCGGAAGCCGTCGAGCAGCGGGAAGGTGCGCAGGCCCGCGACCATCGCCTCCGCCTCGCGCGCGCCGATCGGGGCGAGCCGCACCTGGACGTCGCCGACCAGCTGCCCCGTCGCCCCGCCGGCGCCGACGACCACGAGCGGGCCGAGCCGGGGATCGCCCGCGATCCCGAGCAGCAGCTCAGTCCCGCTCGCCATCTCCTGCACGAGCACCCCGTCGGGGTCGTGGCCGTGCTCGCGTGCCGCGGCAAGGACGTCCCGCGCGGCGCGCTCGACCGCGGTCGGCCCGGACAGCCCGAGCGCGACGGCCCCGATGTCGGACTTCGCGACGAGGCCGGGCGCGACCGCCTTGACGGAGACCGGCCCGCCGAGCCGCGCGGCCGCGCGCGCCGCGGCCCGTGCCGTGGTGGCGATCCGCCCGCGCGCCGGGCGCAGGCCGTAGCAGCGCAGCAGCGCCTCGACCTGCGCGGGCGCCAGCCACCCGCCGCCCTCCGCCAGGCCGGTCGCGATGAGGGCGGCCGCCCGGTCGGCCTCGATCCCCGGCAGCGGCGGCACCGGGTCGGGCGGGCGCGCGAGCCGGCGGCTGTGCCCGACCGCCCGCGCGAGCGCCCGCACCGCATCCTCCGGCGCCGCGAAGCGCGGCACGGCCGGGCCGTCGGGCGCGAGCGGGGCGGGCTGGTCGGCGCCCATGAACACCGCGAGCACCGGGATGGGCCCCGCGGTCGCGACGAGGGCGTCGGCGACGTCGGCGGCGCGGGTGGCGAGCGTCCGCGCGAACAGGACGATCGCGGCGTCGATCCCGGGGTCGGCCTGCACGGCGGCGAGCGCCCGCGCGTAGTCGCCGCCCGAGGCGACCGCGGTGACGTCGACGGGGTTGGCGACGCGCGCGCCGCGCGGAAGCCCGCGCCGCGGATCCCCGGCGGCGTCGCCGAGGGCGTGCTGCGCGGGCGCGCCCGGCTCCGGTCCGCGCGGATCCCCGCCGGCGTCGCCGAGGGCGTGCTGCGCGGGGGCCCCGAGCTCCGGTACGCGCAGCCCGGCGGCCGCGCAGGCGTCGGCGCACTGCACGCCGGGCCCGTCCGCGTTGGTGATGATCGCGACCCGGTCGCCGCGCGGGGCGGGCTGGCGGGTCAGCAGCGCCGCGAGGTCGAACATCTCGGCCAGCGTGTCAGTGCGGATCACGCCCGCGTGGTGGAAGAGGGCGTCGGCCTGGACGTCGGACGCGGCCAGCAGCGCGCCCGTGTGCGACGCGCCCGCCGCCGGCGCGGCCGGCGCACGAGCGCTCTTGACCGCGATCACCGGCTTGGCCGCGGTCACGCGCCGCGCCACCGGCCCGAACCGCCGCGGGTTGCCGAACGACTCCAGGTACAGCAGGACCGCGCCCGTGCCGGCGTCGCGCTCCCAGTACTGCAGGAAGTCGTTGCCCGACAGGTCCGCCTTGTCGCCCATCGACACGAACGAGGAGAGGCCGATCCCGCGCTGGGCGGCGAGGTCGAGCGCGGCGATCCCGAACGCGCCGCTCTGCGACGCGAAGGCCACGCGCCCCGCTGCCGGCGGGTCGGGCGCGAACGTCGCGTCGAGCGCGACCGCCGGGTCCGTGTTCACCACGCCCAGGCAGTGCGGCCCGACGAGGCGCATGCCGCTCGCGCGGCAGATCGCGAGCAGCTCGGCCCGCTCGGCCGGCTCCTCCGGTCCCTCCAGCACGACCACGAGCGCCCGCACGTCGCCGCGCGCGGCACACGCCCGCGCCGCCGCGAGGACCTCCTCGCCGGGGAGCGCGAGCACCGCGAGCTCGACC
The DNA here is from genome assembly GCA_963827335.1 of uncultured Solirubrobacteraceae bacterium. GTDB lineage: Bacteria > Actinomycetota > Thermoleophilia > Solirubrobacterales > Solirubrobacteraceae > DASQMT01. The sequence continues at coordinate 18,015 of CAWHAP010000002.1, read as the reverse complement.
GTGCCCGGGACCGCGGCGACGGCGGGCACGGCCGCGACGGCAGCGGCCGGCGCCGCCCCCTCGGGGAGCACCGCGTGCACGGCCCCGGTGAACCCGCCGCGGACGAGGTTGCCCAGCACGGCCGCCCCGACCGTGCCGGGCGCCGCCGACGCCGCCGCGACGAGCACCGACGCCGGGCGCAGGACGTGACCGACCGCCGCCACCGCCGCGTCGCGCTCGCGCGCGGCGAACCGCCGCCGCCCCTCCTCGGTCGGCGACGTCGGGAAGCGCAGGTGCAGCTCGCCGGGTTGCGTCCGCACCTCGACCGCGAAGCCCGAGGCGCGGAAGACGCCGATCATGCGGTGGTTGCCCGGCATCGTCATGGCGACGAACTCGCCGATGCCCTCCGCGGCGGCGGCGTCGGCCAGGTGGGCGAGCAGCGTCGTCGCGAGCCCCCTCCCCTCCCACGTCCCGTCGATCGCGAAGGCCACCTCCGCCTCGCCCGGCTCGGTGCGCACGTACATCGCATGGCCCACCACGCGCGCGGGCGCGCCGGTGAGCACGAGCAGCGCGTGCCCGTGCGCCGGCGCGGCGAAGTCCTGCGCGGCGCGGTCGAGGTTGACGCCCGCGCTGAAGAAGCGGAACCAGCGCGCCTCCTCCCCCAGGCCGGCGAGGAAGTCGCGCACCGCGGGGGCGTCGTCCGCAGCCGCGGGGCGGATGCGCGCGGTCGAGCCGTCGCGCAGGACGACGTCGACCGCCGCCGGGGCGCTCACCCCATCGGCGAGGGCGGGATCCGCGGCGCGCCCTTGACCGCCGGGATGCGCATCGCCAGCTCGTCCGGGAAGCACCATGACCAGTCCTCGCCCGGCTCGATCGACCGCATGATCGGATGCCCGCTGGCCTCGGCGTGCGCGGAGGCGTGGTGGCCGGGCGAGTCGTCGCAGCAGCCGACCTGCCCGCACTCGAGGCAGATCCGCAGATGCAGCCACCGGCCCCCGGTCGCGAGGCACTCCGCGCAGCCGTCCACCGTCTCGGGCAGCTCGAGGACCTGGACGTGGTCGAGATGGGTGCAGGTGGCCATGTCCGTAACCCTAGTGGGCCTCCCCGCAACGTTTCACCCGAATCGGCGATCGTCGATCACCGCCATGCGGCGTTCTGCCTCGGCCTGCGGACTCGTCACCGCTTCGCTCGGACCACTTGAAATCCCCTGGGGGATTCCTGCGGGTCTGCGTCCTTGCCTGGCGGCGCCGCCGACCGGTCTTCCGAGTGCAACGTCACGAGGAGACCCACTGGACCGCAGGCGGCGTCCCGCACCTGACCGCTCGGGTCTGCCACCCTCATCGCATGCCTTCACCCCCGCGCAGCGTCAAGATCGGCGAGGACGAACGCGGCGGGTGGACGTCCGATCGCCCCCGCCGGCCCGGCGAGGCCGAGCGGCCCGCGCGCCCGGCGGACGTCAGCGTCCGCGGCCGGGTGCTCGCCCCGGCCGACGCGCTCCGCTACGCACCCGGGAGCCTGCTGGTGGTCGTCAGCCCCGAGCCCGGCGCCGCCGAGGCGTTCTGCGCCCGCGTGCTCGCGGAGCCCGGCGCGCTGCTGGCGATGGGCAAGGTGCGGGCCATGCTCGCGGGCCGCGTCGGCGCCGACGAGGTCGAGGGGAAGGCAAGGGCGCTCGTGGACACCGCGGCCGCCAAGCGGCTCGGCGAGGGCCAGACCGTCGCGATCGCGCTCGACGGGCTCGACCCCGAGGCGCGCGAGCGGTACGTGCGGATGGCCGCCGCACACGGGCGCCCGCGCCACCTGATCCTGCTCGACGCGGCCAAGGAGAAGGTCCCCGAGGAGGACCGCGAGGCGCTCGGCGAGCTGCGCACGACGCTGGACGCCGGCGGGCTCGGCCAGGAGGGCTTCGTGACCTCGCTGCGGCTCGGCGGCCGCACCGTGGGCGAGCTGCGGCGGATCGTCTTCGCCCGCCCCCCGCGCGACGACTAGCTCGGGCCGGCCGCGAGCGCGGCGAGCGCCCGAAGGCCCGGCACGAACAGGTACTCGCCGCCGCGCGTGCACACGAACGGCCGCGCGGGCGCGAGGAAGAACGGCGGCTCGCCCTGGACGGTCATCTTCCCCGGAGCGTCGCCGCCGAGCAGGAAGTCGCGGTCGTGGCCCAGGCAGAAGATGTTGCCGTCGTTCAGCCACTGGATCTGGACGGCCTCGAACTGGCGCGAGAGGCTGGCCACGAAGCAGACGAAGAGGAGGCCGCGGTCGGCGCCGTCGTCCTCGAGCGCGTCGTCGGGCGCCGGGTCGCCGTAGGGCATCCCGCGCCGGATCATGCGGTGGCGGAAGCTCAGCAGCGCGCCGGGGTCGAGCGCGTCGCGGGGGTTCGCGCGGCGGATGTGCGAGCCGAGCGGGCAGCCGCGGCCGTCCGGATCGACGTCGCCGAAGCGGAAGTCGTTCAGCGTGCCGGCGGCGGGGACGAGCGGCGTCCCGTCCTGGGCGCGCCCGACCACCTTGGCCGCGAGCGCGTCCGCGTCGCCGCCCGGCCAGTGCGCCGCGGCCTCGCGCAGCGTGCGCCGGAACAGCGCGACGTCCTGGCGGAGCTTGCGCCACACCATGTAGGTGCCGTTGCGGCCGTAGGGCTCGACCGGCGCGCGCGGCAGCCGGCGCTCCGGATCGGTCCGCGTGTCCTCGTCGGGATAGCCGAGCACGAACTCGCCGGGCGCGAGCGGGCGCCAGCCGCCGCCCGGCAGCGGCACGCCGCCGCCGTTCGTGCGCGCGCCGTCGGCGATGCCCTCGACCGCCGGCTGGGAGAACCCGTCGGCGAAGCCGAAGTGCTCGCGCACCGGGCGGTCGGGATCGCCGAGCAGCCGCGCGTCCTCGCGGTGCACGAGCGCGACGCCGTCGCCGAGCGCCGCCAGCTGCGCGTCGACCGCGGCAGCGAGCGCGCCCGCGCTGCGCGCGTTGATCGTCAGCACCGCGCCGACGGTGCCGCGCAGGCCCTCGTCCCAGCGCGCCGGCGCGCTCGCGCCCGTGTCGCCGAGCGCGCCGGCCCGCTCGAGCATGCCGTCGCGGAACTCGCTCGAGAAGCTCGCCAGCGCGTCCTCGGCGAGCCCGAGCGCGCGCAGGCCGGCGGCGCTGAGCGCGACGTTGAGCGTCGCCTCGGGGCCCTCGCCGTCCCAGGGCGCCGCGCTCGTGACCGTCCGGCCGCCGAGCCACGCGCGGCCGGCAGCCGCGTCGCGCACCGCGACGAACAGGTACGTCGTCCAGCGGAAGCGGTTGCCGTAGGCCCGCAGGATGTCGCCCTGGATGTCGTCGTGCTCGATCACAGCCGCTGCGCGATCGCCTGCCGCAGCTCGCCCGGCGTCATCGCCTGCGCGTCGATCGCCAGCGCGATCATGCGCTCGCGCCGGTCGAGCGCCGCGTGCACCTGCGGCACGGTCGCCTGCCCGTAGGCCGCGACGAAGAACCCGGTGCGCTGCCGGCTGCGGCGCAGGTACCCGACGAGCGCCTCGGGATCGCCCGGCGCCGGCGCGCCGGCGCAGTGCGCCCACACCGCCTGCGCCTCGGGCAGCGCGGCGAGCGCGCGCAGCCACGGGTCGAGCGCGCCGTCCACGCAGCTCGTGAACAGCAGGTGCGGGCCCGCGAGCGGATCGCGCCGCGGGCCGTCGTGCACGAAGTCGTCGAGGACCACCCAGCGCCCGAAGTGCGTGCCCGGCACGCGCGCGAGCGGGCTCGTCGCGGGCGTGAAGGCCTCCAGCCGCGCCCGCAGCGCCGCCGCCTCCCCCGCCGCGACCGGCGCCAGCGACGTGAACGCCGTGGCCTGGCCCGAGCGGTCGGGATGCAGGTTCAGAGCCATCCCTGGGTCTCCGTGAGCAGGCTGCGCCAGGCGGCGGCGAGCGCCTCGTCGTCCATCCCGGCGGTCTCCGTCGTGAAGCGCGCGAGCCGCGCGTCGAGCGTGAGCGCGCTCGCGATCATCGTCGTCGTCGCATCGGGATACGCGGACCAGTAGTGGCTGACGTTCACCTCGTTGCGGCGGATGTAGGCCTTGAACGGCGCGGTCGGGAGCGCGCCCGGGTACCCGTACGAGCTGCCCCAGAACTTCTTCATCCCCTTGGTGAGGATGTGGGAGAACGCGTCGATGTACTCCTCCCACCCGCCGTTGAAGTTGCTCTCGAAGAACAGGTGCGCGTAGCGCAGGCGCTGGCCCGGCAGGCGCTTGACGAGCGTCCAGCGCGCGAAGTGGATGAAGGACAGGTCGGCGAGCTTCGCGCGCGAGCTCGGCCGGAGCCGCGAGTACCAGAACAGGGCGGTCAGGTACGGGCGCGCCCACCAGCGGCAGGTGCTGAACACCGTGATGGCGATCGCCTGGCCCGCGACGTTGGGCGGGGCCGTCCCCGTCGCGGTCGTCGGGCCGGCGGCCGTCTGGGGAGCGGTCGCGGTCACGACCTCGGACCCTCCCCGCCCGCGCCCGGCCCCGTCAAGGTCGCGCCGCGAGGTCTGCCCGTTCGGCGGACCGATCGCGTAGCGTCTCGGGCAATGGACCCCGTCTCCGCGTCCGCCTCCCGGTCCGTGCTGGTCCGCTGGATGGGCGTGACCGACGCGAACACCGCGGGCGCCGTGCACGGCGGCACCGTGATGAAGCTGTGCGACGAGGTCGCCGGGCTCGCGGCCGTCCGGCACTCGCGGCGCCGGGTGGTCACCGCGGGGATGGACCGGATGACGTTCCTCGAGCCCGTGGAGATGGGCGATCTCGTGACCTTCAAGGCGTCGGTCAACGCGGTCTGGCGCACGTCGATGGAGGTCGGCGTGCGCGTCGAGGCCGAGCGCCCGGCGGAGGGCCGCGTGCGCCACACGAGCAGCGCGTACTTCACGATGGTCGCGCTCGACGAGCACGGGCGCCCCGTCGAGGTGCCGCCGCTCCTCGCCGAGGACGCCACCGACGCGCGGCGCGTGCGCGAGGCGCAGACGCGCCGCGACAACCGGCTCGCCGAGCGCGCGGACCTGGTGGCCGCGCGCGAGGCCGAGCGCACCGCCTGACCCCGGTGCGGCCTCCCCCACCGCGGCACGCGGGCTGCCCTGCCGCGGCTGACCGGGTGGCACCGCTGCGCCGGTCCCGCCGCGGTGGCACTGTGTCGACCATGTCCCAGCACGTCATGAACTACATCGAGTCGGACGTCGCCGAGGAGCTCACCCTCGCCGAGTGGCGCCGCGCCCGCGTCCGCCCCCGGCCCCGCCGCCGGCTCAAGCTGCGCATCTTCATCCCCGCGCGCCGGCCGGCGCTCGGCGTGTAGCCGGCAGCAGCCAGAGCACCGGCGCGGCGACGATCGCCGTCGCCCCCAGCGCGAGCGCCGCGACGCCGATCGAGTCGAGCGCGTAGCCGCCCGCCAGCGCCAGCGCCGCGCCGAGCAGCGCCGACAGCAGGTCGTTGAAGCCGAGCAGCCGCCCGCGCTCGGACGCGCTCGTGAGGTCCGCGAGCTGCGCCGTCGCCGCGACGAACGACAGGTTCCAGCCGACGCCGAGCCCGAACAGCAGCACGGCGGTCGCGACGACGCTCTCCACCCACAGCAGCCCGATCGTCGAGGCGGCCATCACGAGCAGCCCGCCGGCCAGCGCCGGCGTGCGGCCGATCCGGTCGATCAGCGCGCCGACGACGAGCACGAGGGCGTACATGCCGAAGACGTGGGCGCCGATGATCGGGAAGACGTCGCCCTGGTGGTGATGGTGGTGCTCGACGACCACGTAGCCGCTCAGGTTCATCACCGAGACCATCACGCCGAAGCTGGCGAGCGCCGCGAGCATCGCCGGCCGCACTCCCGGCCGCTGCAGGATCACCGCGAGCGGCGCGGCCGGCGGCGCCGGCGCCCCGTCGCCGAGGTCGCCGGCGATGATCTCCGCGATCCGCTTCGGGTCCGGGCGCACGAGCGCGACGAGGCCGAGCGCCAGCAGGCTGATCCCCGACGCGGCCAGCCACGGCACGGTCAGGGCGCCGGCCTCCAGCTCCTTGCCGGCGAACAGCGGCCCGAACACCGCCGGGCCGAGGATCGCGCCGAAGACCGAGCCGAACAGCACGTAGGAGATCCCGCGGGCGCGCCGCTCGGGCGGGTACATGTCGCCGGCGGCCGTGCGGATCAGCAGCGCGACGCCGCTGGCCGCGCCGGTCAGGGCGAAGCCGAGGATCACGAGCGGGGTCGAGCCGACGTTGGTCGCCAGCGCGGTCACCGCACAGCCGAGGGCGGCCGACGCGTAGCCGGCGGCGATCACGGGCTTGCGCCCGTAGCGGTCCATCGCCCGGCCGGCCGGCACGGCGGTGAGCGCCGAGGCGACGAGGAAGATCGCCGGGCCGAGGCCCAGCAGGCCGCGGACGCCCGTCACGAGCACGAACGTGAGCGACGACACCGCCGCGACGAGCTGGAGCACCGCGGAGTAGACCGCCATCGTCGCCGCGAGCAGCAGCGTGTTGCGCCGGATCGGCAGCGTCTCGGACAGACGCGCGATTCAATCAGACGCGGCCGGCCGGGCGCTCGAGCTCGACGACGCCGGCGCCGATCGCCCGCGTGGTGAAGCCGAGCCGCCGCAGGACGGCGCGCGCCGGGCGGTTCTCCGCGAACGTCGAGGCCGCCAGGCGCGCGACGCCCTGCGCGTCGGCGTGCTCGACGAGCCGGCGCGCGAGCAGGGTCGCGATGCCCTGGCCCTGCCACGCGTCGACGACGGAGAACGCCACGTCCGCGGTGCCCGGCCGCTCGGGCTCGGCCACGTAGCGCGCGACGCCGACGATCGCGCCGTCGTCGGGATCGATCGCGGCGAAGGCCGCGTGCCGGCGCTGGTCCACGTCGGTCAGGTACGTCAGCTCGGCGCGGCTCAGGCGCGGCTTGGGGCCGAGGAAGCGCAGGCGGCGCGAGCGCTCGCTCATGCGCCCGAACGCCGCGGCGAGGCGGTCGCGGTCGGCCGCGCAGAGCGGGCGCACGGCGAGCGGCACGCCGTAGGCCGTCAGCTCGCTGGTCTCGGGTGCGGCCATGTCGGAGGAGGAGACGTGGCGGGCGCGCGGCGCATTCCAGGCGCGGCGTGGCACGATGCGCGGATGCCGGGTGCCCGCGAGCTCCGCGACGCCCTCCGTGGCGGCCGGACCAGCATCGGCCTGTGGGCCTCGATCCCGTCGCCCCTGACGGCCGAGGCGGCGGCCGCCGCCGGCGCCGACTACGTCGTGGTCGATCAGCAGCACGGCGCCGTCGCGCCCGGCGACATGGCCGCGATGCTCATGGCCATCCACGCCGGCGGCGCGGCCCCGGTCGTGCGCGTCGCAGACGACGACCCGTTCACGATCGGCAGCGCGCTCGACCTCGGCGCGGCGGGCGTGATCGTCCCCATGGTCCAGGACGCCGCGCAGGCGGCGCGCGCCGTGGCCGCGTGCCGCTACGCGCCCGAGGGGATCCGCTCCTTCGGCCCGCTGCGCGCCGACGTCGCGCTCGGCTCGGCGCGCCCGCAGGACCTCAGCGCGCTGCCCGTGTGCCTCGTGATGATCGAGACCGCCGAGGCGCTCGGGAACGCGGAGGCGATCGCCGCCACGGCGGGGCTGGACGGGATCTACCTCGGGCCCTCGGACCTCGCGCTCAGCCTCGGGCTGCTGCCGACGCTCGAACTCGAGCACCCGCCCGTGCTGGAGGCGATCGAGCACGTCCGCGCGATCGGCGAGCGGCACGGGATCGCCGTCGCGCTGCACTGCCTCACCGCCGACGACGCCGCACGGCACACCGGTCGCGGCTTCGCCATGGTCACCGCGGCCGGCGACCTGCTGCTCCTGCGCACGGGGCTGGCCGCGGCCCTGGCCACCGCGCGCGGCGGGATCACGCCCGCAGGTACGTGAGCACCGCCAGCACCCGCCGGTGCCCGTCGCTGCCCGCCGGAAGGCCGAGCTTGGAGAAGATCGTGCTGACGTCGCGCTCGACGGCGCGCTCGGTGACGTCCAGCCCGCGCGCGATCGCCGCGTTGGACCGGCCCTCGGCCATGTGCGCGAGCACGGTCCGCTGGCGCTCGGAGAGCGTGTCGAGCGGGTTCGCCGGGCGGCGGCGGTTGAGCATCTGGGCGACGACCTCCGGATCGAGCGCCGAGCCGCCCTGGCCGACCTGGCGCACCGCGTCGGCGAAGCCCGCCGGGTCGGCGACGCGGTCCTTCAACAGGTAGCCCACGCCCTCGGCGCTGTCGCCCAGCAGCTCGGTCGCGTAGGCCTCCTCGACGTACTGCGAGAGCACGACGACGCCGGTGCCCGGCAGCTCCGCGCGGATCGTGGCCGCGGCGACGAGGCCCTCCTCGGTCTGGGTCGGCGGCATGCGGATGTCGGTGATGGCGACGTCGGGCCGGTGCAGGCGCACGGCGGCGAGCAGCTCGTCGGCGTCGCCGGCCTCGGCCACGACGTCGAAGCCCGCCGCCTCGAGCAGGTGGACGACGCCGGCGCGCAGGAGCACGGAGTCCTCGGCCACGACGACGCGCATGGCGCCGGGGCGCGCGGCCGCCGCCTCCGCGGGCGCGCCGTCGCCGAGCGCCGCGAGCACGGCCTCCGCGAACGCGCCCGCCGACGCCGGCCGGTCGTCGCGGTCCTTGGCGAGCGCCTGCTGGAGCGCCGCGTCGAGTGCCGGCGGCAGGTCCGGCCGCGCCTCGAGCAGCGAGGGGGCGGGGTCGCGCAGGTGCGCGAGCATCTTCTCCAGGTCGCTCTCGCGGTCGAACGGCGCCGTGCCGGTCAGCGCCTTGAACAGCAGGCAGGCGAGCGCGTAGACGTCGGCGCGGCCGTCGACGGCGTCGCCGCGCGCCTGCTCGGGAGCCATGTAGTCGGCGGTGCCCATCGCGAATCCCGGCCTCGTCAGGCCCTCGTCGGACGCCGGCCGCTTCGTCAGCCCGAAGTCGGTCAGGAACGCGTGCTCGGTCCCGTCGCGGTACGCGATCAGCACGTTGGTCGGCTTCACGTCGCGATGGACGAGCCCGCGCGCGTGCGCGGCGTCGAGCGCGCCCGCCACCTGCGCGACGATGGCCGCGGCCCGCTCCGGGGCGAGCGGCTTGCCCTCGGCGAGGAGCGCGCCGAGGTCGGTGCCCTCGACGTAGCGCATCGTCACGTACAGCACGCCGTCCACGTCGCCGGCGTGGAACACCTCGACGGCGTGCGGATGGTCGATCGCCGCGGCGGCGCGGCACTCCGATTCGAAGCGGGCGCGGAACACCGGGTCGAGCGCCGCGTCGGCCGCGATCAGCTTGAGCGCGACCGGCCGCTCGAGCGCGAGGTCGGTGGCGCGGAAGACCACGCCCATGCCGCCCCGGCCCGCCACCGCCTCGATCCGATGCCCGGCGAAGATGGACCCCACTGTCGGCTCGCTCGGCATCCCCCCTGCATTCGACCGTGTCGGGGGGCGGAGCGCAAGGGGGCCTCCCGGGGGTTACCCCCACCAGGCCGGTGGCCTGCCCGAACGGTGACTCTGGAGTCTCCCCCGCTGCGGAGGCCCCGGCGCGGTCGTAGGTTCCATCCATGCTCGCCGCCTCCCCGCTCCCCACGTCGAGGCTTGCGCGTGTCCGGTTCCCCACCGGCGGCGCCCAGGTCGGCCTCTTCTTCCTCGCCTACCTCGTCTACAGCGCCGCGCGGTACATCACCGTCGGCGATCTGGCGAGCGCCCAGGACCACGCCAACTGGATCATGGACCTGGAGAACAGCCTCGGCGTCGCCGTCGAGTCCTCCGTGCAGACCACGCTCACCGGCACCTGGGTGCTGTGGCTCCTCAACCACGCCTACCTCGCGGCGCAGCTCGTCGTGCTGCCGGGCTCCCTGATCTTCCTCTACCGCCGCTCGCGGCCGCTGTACGAGCGGCTGCGCAACACGATCCTCGCCACCTGGCTGATCTCGATCCCCGTCTACGGCCTGTTCCCCGTCGCCCCGCCGCGGCTCGCCGACAGCGGGCTGGTCGACACGATCAGCACGCAGACCGGCTTCGCGATGGACTCGAGCCTGACGACCAGCTTCTACAACGAGCTGGCCGCGGTCCCGAGCCTGCACGTCGGCTTCGCGTTCGCGGTCGGCATGGCGCTCGCCGCGTCCTTCCGCAACCCGCTCCTCAAGCTGGCTGCGCATCTGTGGGGGCCGGCGATCGCGCTTGCGGTCGTGGCCACCGGCAACCACTACGTCTTCGACATCGTGGCCGGGATGGTCGCCGCCGCGCTCGGGTACGGCATCGGCGTGGCGGTCGCCCGCCGCGGCATGCAGAGCACGAGCGCGATCAGGGTCCCGACCACGGTCAGCACCGTGCTGGTCCCGATGAAGAACGCCGCGAGGCGCTCCGCGGGCACGGCGCTGCCGGCGACGGTCTCGAAGCTGGCCGCCAGCACGGCGACCCCGGCCCCGACCGAGGCCGGCGCGAACGGCACGAGCCGCCCGCTCCCCTGGGCGAAGATCACGAGCAGCAGCACGGCCGGCGTGACCGGCAGCGCGAAGGCGGCGAGGAAGCACGCCAGCGCGCCGAGCCTGCAGCAGCGGCTCAGCAACTGCCAGGGCAGCACCTCGCCCGCATAGGCGCGGGGCGAGCGCAGCGGCGCGCAGCCGCGGCCGAGCCCCGCGACGACGCGGCGGACGCGCGCGACCCGGCGGGACAGGAGCGCCGCCGCGACGAGCGCGGCGACGACGCCCGCGACGAGCGGGAGCGACGGCGCGGGCACATCGGGGCCGACGCCCAGCGCGAGCGCGACGGCGAGCACGGCGAGCCCGACGAGCAGCTCGCCCGCGCCCTCGGCGACGAGCGTGCCGGCCAGGACCGGGCAGCCCGTGTCCCCGAGCCGGCGGCGGAGCAGCAGGACGCGCACCGCGTCGCCGCCCCGGGCGGACACGATGCCGCCGGCGCCCGCGCCGGCCACCCAAGCGCCGACCGCGTCACGCCGGCGCAGCCGCGGGTCCTCGCCCGCAGCCCGGCGGACCAGCGCATACCAGCCGCGCCCGCGCGTCACCTGGTTGAGCAGGTGCAGGGCCACCCCGAGCACGATCCACCCGGGGGCGGCGCCCCCCAGGTTCCCGGCCAGGGAGGCGAGCACGCGTTCCAGGGCGGCCGTCGCGTCGGCGGCTGCGTCCCACATCGCGGGATGATGGTACCCCTCGCCCGGCAGGGCCATCCGCGGTGATCCCCCAACCGTGTTGTATGGTGAGTTGATAGAGAATGTTGGCTACAGCGGACATCCAGCTCGACATGGTGGACGCCGTGCTCGAGGGCGGCGGCGTCGCGTCCGTGGCGGCGCTCGCGTCCGAGGCGCTCGGCGGGACGGTCGTGGTGGCGCTCCCCGCGCTCGACCTGGCCGTCGCGGCGCCCGCGGACGACGGGCGCGCCGCGGCCGTGGCCCGGCTCGTCGCCGACCGCGGCGCGCCGACGCCGTTCGACCTCGCCGCCGAGGCGCCGGTCCGCCGTGGCGCGGAGGTGCTGGGCGCCGTCGTGCTCCTGGGACCGCGGCGCCACGGCGCCGCCCAGGTGCTGCGCCTCGCGGCGCTCGCGGTCCTCTGCGCCGTCACGCTCGACGACGGGCGCGAGCACGCGTCCGCGTCGGCGGCCGGCCCGTTCTTCGCCGATCTGCGGCGCGAGCCGGCGCCGAGCGCGCCGCGGATGGTCGCCCGGGCGCAGGAGCTCGGCTGCGACCTGCGCTACGGCGGCGTGGCGCTGTGCGCGGCCCCAGAGCACGGCACCACGCAGCGCGCGCTCGCGGCGATCCTGCAGGACGTCCCGCGCGCGCTCGTCCACGCCGGCGCGGGCCGCGTCGAGGCGCTGCTTCCCGAGGGCGGGCCGCACGCCCCCGGCCCGCCGGCGAGCGAGCTGGGGCAGCGCGCGGCGCGCCGGCTCGCCCGCCACGGCGCGGTCGGCATCTCGGCGCCGGAGCCGGACCCCGGCGGGCTGCCGCGCGCCCTGCGCGAGGCGCAGCTCGTGCTCGAGCTGGCCGGCGACGGCGCCGCGGAGCTCGACGCGCTCCAGACCGGCGCGTGGCGGCTCCTCACGCGGCTCGCCGTGGTGGCTCCGGCCGAGGTCGACCGGCTGGTCGAGGCGACCGTCGGCCCGCTGCTGGAGCCGGGCACGCGGTCGGGCCCCGCGCTGCTCGACACGCTCGCGACCTACCTCGGCACGGGCGCGAGCATGCGGGCCACGGCGGCGGCCGGCTTCGCGCACCGGCACACCGTCGCGTACCGCCTGGAGCGGATCGAGGCGCTCACGGGGCACGATCCGCGCCGCTCGGAGGGGCTCGAGCAGCTGAACCTCGGCCTGAAGGCGCGCGCGGTGCGCGACGCGCTCGGACGCGCGGCCACGGCATGACGCACGCCGCGCGGAAGGGGTAGTCCGCACGACCCCATTCGGCGGTTGATCGGCCCCCGGCGCTCTGACAGGGTCGGCCGATGCGCCGGATCACCCATGCCCTTCCCCTCGCCCTCGCCGCCTCGCTGATCGCGGCGGCGTCCGCCGTCGCGGCCCCGCCGGCGAACGACGCCCGCACCGCCCCGCAGGCGATCACCCTGCCGGCGAACGTCCGCGGCGTGACCGCCGAGGCCACGCTCGACGCCGACGAGCCCGGCTCGTCGTGCGCGCCCGGGATCAAGAACTCCGTCTGGTACGCGTTCACCGCGACCGCCGACCGCGGCATCCTCGCCGCCCTGGACGCCGGCGGCGAGATGGACGCCGTCGTCGAGGTCTTCCAGCGCGAGCGCTCGCAGGTGACGCCGGTGTCGTGCGACCTGACGAACCGGCGGGGCATGGCCACCGTCGACATCGACGGCGCCCGCGGCGCGAACTACCTGATCCGCGTCGCGCCGCTCGCCAACTCCGTGACCGCCGGCTTCTCGCTGCGCGTCGTCGTGCCCGACCAGCCCGCGCAGCCGCCCGGGCGCGCGCTCCCCGCGGGCGGCGCGAACGCGGCGGTCGACCGCTTCGCCAACCCCGACGACGCCTGGGCCGTCCGCATGCGGGCGGGCAGGACCTACCGGATCAACACCGTCACGCCGGGGAGCGGCTGCGCCCGCGTGTCGCTCTACGGGCCGGGCGCGTCCGACTTCGGCGCGCCGCTGAAGAACCTCGGCTGCGACCGCCACCTCGTGTTCACGCCGGCCGACTCGGGCGTCTACACGCTGCTCGTCGCGGCGCCGCGCGCCTCGCGCGCCCGGCTGCCCTACCGGCTGCGCGTCGGCCGCGCGGGGGCCGACGACTCGGCGCCCGGCCTGGCGCTCGCCGACGACCGCGCCGTCCGCGGCGCGCTCGAGGGCTCCGAGCTCGACGCCGTCGACCTCTACCGGTTCACGATCGAGGAGCGGGCCGACCTGCGCCTGCAGCTGAGCACCGGCGCCGAGCTCGAGCTCGTCCTGCTCGACGACAAGGGCAACCGCCGCGGCACGGCGAGCACGCTGCTCGAGCGGCGCGTGCGGCCCGGCCGCTACTTCGTCGCGATCCGCGCCGAGGACGGCGCCGACGGGCGGTACACGCTGCGCCGCGTCACCCGCACGATCACCCGCTCGCGGATGCTCGCCGGCGGCGGCCGCACGGACAGCGTGCCCTACGGCAGCAGCGTCGCGCTCTCGCTGGAGGTGAGCCCGTCGGTCGACGGCCGCGCGACGCTCCTCGTCGAGCGCTTCGACCCGCTCGCCGGCTGGCTGTTCGACGCGCGCCTGCGCCCGGCCGTCCGCAACGGCCGCGGCGTCGTCTCCTTCCGCCCGCCGCGGCTCGGCCGCTGGCGCGTGAGCGGCGCGTTCGACGGCACGCGGCACGCGAGCCCGAGCGAGGGCGGCACGGCGCGGTTCCTCGTGGAGTAGCGGCTCAGAACACCTGCGGGGATCGGTGATAGGCGATCCCCGCAGCGTCCCAGCGCGGCGCCTGCGCGGCGAGCCGGGCGCGGAAGCCGTCCCAGTCGCGCACGCGCTGGGGCGACCACGCGACCTCGGCGACGGCGCAGAGACGCGGGAAGAGCATCGTCTCCACGTCCTCCATCGTCCGCAGCGTCTCGGTCCACAGCGGCGCCTCGACCCCGGCGATCGCCGCCTCCCCCACGCCCTCGACGAGCGTCGCGGGATCCCAGTCGTAGCTGTCGCGCACCTCGACGTGCCCGGCCCACTCCTGGCCGAGCCGCGTGCCGGCGTCGTACTTCATGTCCAGGTACACGCGGTCCCCGGGCGACAGGACGAGCCGCGCGCCCTGCGCGACGGCGGCGCGGGCCAGGTCCGGCCCGCCGTCGCCCATCGTGTTCCAGTACTGCACGACGGCGCCGGCGGCGAGCGGGACCGAGGCGATCTCCTCCCAGCCCGCGACGCGCTTGCCGTGGGCCGTCACGAGCGGCTGCACGCGCGCCATGAACGTGCGGTAGTCCTCGCGCGACGTGCTGTGTGCCTCGTCGCCGCCGATGTGCACGTAGGCGCCCGGCGTGAGCGCGGCCAGCTCGCCGAGCACGTCGTCGAGGAAGCGGTAGGTGCGCTCGTCGTGGGCGTCGAGCGTGGAGAAGCCGACCTCGGTGCCGGTGTAGGGGTCGCTGCCCCGGTCCCCGGCCAGCTCGGGGTAGGACGCGAGCGCCGCCTGCACGTGCCCGGGCGTGTCGATCTCCGGCACGACGGTCACGTGCCGCGCGGCGGCGTACGCGACGATCGCGCGGTAGTCGTCCTGGGAGTACCAGCCGCCCGGGTCGCCGTCCACCGCGCCGCGGCCGCCGATCTCGGCCAGCCGGGGCCGCGCCCCGATCGCGAGGCGCCAGCCCTGGTCGTCGGACAGGTGCAGGTGCAGCACGTTGAGCTTGTAGGCCGCGAGGTGGTCGATCAGGCGGCAGACGTCGGCGACCCCGAAGAAGTGGCGCGCGACGTCGAGCATCGCGCCGCGCCAGGCGAAGCGCGGGCGGTCGGCGATCGCGACGTCGGCCGGCGGCCCGTCGGCGGAGAGCTGCGCGAGCGTCTGCTCGGCGTAGAACCGGCCGGCGTCGCCTTCGGCCTCGATCGCCGCCTCCCCGTCGCGCACCTCGAGCCGGTAGCCCTCCGGCCCGAGCGGATCGCCCGGGCCGAGCCCGGCGGGCGCGGGGACGATCACGCGAGCGCGGGGGTCGCCGGCGCCTGCGCCCCGTCGAGCGCGAGCGCGAGCCCCGTCTCCGGGTCGAACGCGTGCAGGCGCGCCGGGTCGATCGTCAGCTCGATCGCCTCGCCGGTCGACGGCCGCACGCGCGGATCGACGACCGCGGTGAGCGTCGCGCGGTCCTCGTCGGCGAGCAGGACGTCGTCGCCCGGCGCGGCGTCGAGCGCGTCGCGGACGGCGTCGGCGCGCAGCCGCGGCGCGTCGATCCCCACGACGAGCTGCGTCTCGGTGCCGAGCTCCTCGACGACCTCCACGCGGCCCGGGATGCGCGGACCGTCGCCGGCCGCCGGCTCGAGGTCGTGCGGGCGCAGCCCGAGGATC
This sequence comes from uncultured Solirubrobacteraceae bacterium, assembly GCA_963827335.1. Classification (GTDB taxonomy): domain Bacteria; phylum Actinomycetota; class Thermoleophilia; order Solirubrobacterales; family Solirubrobacteraceae; genus DASQMT01. Next base: position 2,632 of record CAWHAP010000002.1, on the reverse strand, counting down.
ACGCGCCCCGGGAGCGTCGCGCCCGCCGGCAGCGGCAGCCGGCAGGAGCCGAACACCGCCTCGCCGCGCTCGATCGTCGCCTCGACGAGGTTCATCGCCGGGGAGCCGATGAACGCGGCGACGAACAGGTTCGCCGGGTGGGCGAAGAGCGCCTGCGGCGTGTCGCACTGCTGCAGCACGCCGCCGCGCAGCACGGCCACGCGATCGCCCAGCGTCATCGCCTCGACCTGGTCGTGGGTGACGTAGACGGTGGTGACGCCGAGCCGCTCGTGCAGCCGGCTGAGCTGCGCGCGCATCGAGACGCGCAGCTTCGCGTCGAGGTTGGAGAGCGGCTCGTCCATCAGGAAGGCCTGCGGCTCGCGCACGATCGCGCGGCCCATGGCGACGCGCTGGCGCTGGCCGCCCGACAGCTCGCCGGGCTTGCGCTCGAGCACCTCGGCGAGCCCGAGGATGCGCGCCACGTCCTCCACCCGGCGGCCGATCTCGGCCTTGTCGGTCTTGCGCAGCCTGAGCCCGAAGCCGAGGTTGCCGCGGACGCTCAGGTGCGGGTAGAGCGCATAGCTCTGGAAGACCATGGCGATGTCGCGCCTGCGCGGGTCGAGCCGCGTGACGTCGCGGTCGCCGATGTGGATCGTGCCGTCGCTGGCCTCGACGATCCCGGCCAGCATCTGCAGCAGCGTCGACTTCCCGCAGCCCGACGGGCCGACGAGCACCATGAACTCGCCGTCGCGGATCTCGAGGTCGACGTGGTCGACGGCGCGCGGGCCGTCCTTGTAGTCCTTCGTCAGTCCCTGGATGCGGATGGGTGGCATGTGGTCGGTTCCTCAGGTGGTCCGCGTGACCTTCTGCAGGCCCGCGGGGCGGTCGACGTCGAGGCCGCGGCGCTCGGCGGCGCCGACGGCGAGCAGCTGGGCGGGGATCACGGCGGCGAGCGGGCTCAGCCACTCGGGCACGGCCTCGGTGCCGAGCACGCGCTCGGCCGCCGCGGGCGCGTAGCCGTCCTCCGCGATCACGGTCACGTCCGCGGCGCGGGCGTGCGCGGCGGCGAGCACGTCGCGCACCGCGGCGCCGGCCGGGGCGGACGGCAGGATCGCGAGGAGCGGGAAGCCGCGGTCGAGCATCGCCACGGGCCCGTGGAGGAAGTCGGCGGGCGAGGCGGGCTCCGCGGCGACGCCGGCCAGCTCCTTGATCTTCAGCGCCGCCTCGAACGCGGTCGCGTAGTTCGCGCCGCGCCCGATCACCGCGAGCCGGCGCCACTCCGCCGCCGCCGCGGCGGCCTCGTCGAGGCCGTCGCGGCGCTCGAGCTGGCGGGCGAGGGCGTCGGGAACGCCCGCCAGCTCGCGCGTCCGCGCGGCATCGCCCGCGAGCGCGGCCGCGAGGGCCGCGGCCGCCGCGAGCGAGGTCGTGTACGTCTTGGTCGCCGCGACGGAGTCCTCGGCGCCGGCCTGCAGCGCGATCACGTGCGTGGCCGCCGCGGCCATCGGCGAGCGCTCGTCGTTCGTGATCGCGAGCGTGACGCAGCCCTGGGCGCGTCCCGCCTCGAGCACCGCGACGACGTCGGGCGACGCGCCCGACTGCGAGATGCCGATCACCAGCCCGCCGGCGTAGCGCATCGGGGCGTCGTAGACCGTGTGCAGCGACGGCACGGCGAGCGCGACGGGCAGGCCGCAGAGCCGGCCCAGCACGTGCTGCGCGTAGCGCGCGGCGTTGTCGGAGGAGCCGCGCGCCGCGATCACCGCGAACCCCGGCGCGCGGGCCCGGATGTCGCGCGCCGCGGCGGCGAGCGCGCCGCCGGCGTCCTCCAGCACGCGCGCCACGGCGGCGGGCTGCTGGGCGATCTCGGTCCTAACGAGCGACACGCTCGCCTCCCTCCAGCAGCACGCGGACGATCTCCAGGTTGTCGTCGAGCACGACGACGTCGGCGGGCGCCCCCGGTACGAGGCGCCCCAGGTCGGGCCGGCCGGCGATCCGGGCCGGCACGGTCGCGGCCGCGGTCAGCGCCTCCGCGAGCGGGATCCCGAGGGCATGCACGTTGCGCACGGCGTCGATCATGGTGAGCACGCTCCCGGCGAGCTGCCCCTCGGGGCCGCGCACGACGCCCTCGGAGGACACGAGCGGGCGCCCGGCGAGCGCGAAGTCGCCGTCGCCCATCGCCGTCGCGGCGACCGCGTCGGTGACGAGCGCGATCCGGCCGCGCGCCGCCCGCCAGGCCACGAGCAGCGTGTCGCCCGCCACGTGGTGCAGGTCGGCGATGAGCTGGACCGTGACGTCGGGCCGCGCGAGCGCCGCGAGCGCGATCCCGGGGTCGCGCGGGACGAGCGGGCGCATGGCGTTGAACAGGTGCGTGACCGTGCGCACGCCGCGGTCGAACGCGAGATGCGCCTCGGCGGCGCTCGCGTCCGTGTGGCCGGCCGACACGACCACGCCGCGCTCCAGCAGGCGGTCGATCAGCTCGAAGGCGCCCGGCAGCTCGGGCGCGAGCGTCATCTGGCGCACCCCGCCCGCGTCGAGGATGCGGTCCAGCAGCGCCCGGTCGGGGGCCCGCTGGGAGGACGGCGGGTGCACCCCGATGCGCCGCGGCGACAGGAACGGGCCCTCGACGTGCGCGCCGATGATCTCCGGTCCGCCGATC
>CAWHAP010000001.1:0-244098 GCA_963827335.1 uncultured Solirubrobacteraceae bacterium | reverse complement strand
GCGCTCTCGCCCGCGGACCTGCGGCTGCTGCGAGGGCCGGTCCCCGCACGGGCGCTGGACTGGGTCCGCGCCGCGACCGGCGGCGCGATCGCCGGCTGCGCGCCGCTGACCGGGGGGACGTCCTCAGCCGTGCACGCGGTCGAGGTCACCGCCCGCGGCATCGTCCGCAGGCTCGTGCTGCGCCGCTACGTGCGCGCCGGCTGGCTCGCCGAGGAGCCGGACGCCGCGCATCGCGAGGCGCAGGTCCTGCAGCTGCTCCGGCCCGGCCGGGTGCCCGCGCCGGCGCTCGTGGCCGCCGACCCCGACGGCGCGCAGGCGGGCGCGCCCGCCGTCCTCATGACGCGGCTGCCCGGCACCGTGGTGTGGCGCCCGCGCGAGCGGGAGCCGTTGCTGCGCGGGCTCGCCGCCGTGCTGCCCGAGATCCACGCGACGCCGGTCGCACCCGGCGCGCTGCCCGCCTACGCGCCGTACGCGCTCGCGAGCCGGACGCCACCCTCGTGGGCGCGCCGCCCGGCGGTGTGGGAGCGCGCGTTCGCCATCTTCGACGGTCCCGCGCCGGCGGGGCCGGGCTGCCTCGTCCACCGCGACCATCATCCCGGCAACATGCTCTGGGAGGACGGCGAGGTGTCCGGTGTGGTCGACTGGGCGAGCGCACGCATCGGCCCGCCCGCCGCGGACGTGGGCCATTGCCGCTGGAACCTCGCGCGGACGCTCGGCCATGCCGCCGCCGACCGCTTCCTCGCCTTGTGCGGACACGATGCGTACGACCCCTACTGGGACGTGGTCGCCGCCCTCGGCGGCTCGGACGCCGCGGGGCTGGAGGCGAAGGACCCCGCGGAGGAGGAGTTCCTCGTCCGCGCCGTGGCGGCGTCCCGCTAACCTAGTCAGTCCACGCATCCGCGTCCCAGACCCGAAGGAACCACGTGATCTCACCCCGCGTCGATCGCTTGATGGAGAACGTCGACTCGCCCTACGCGAGCGTCGTGGTCGCCGCCAAGCGCGCCCGCCAGATCAACTCGTACTACCACAACCTCGGTGAGGGCACGTTCGAGGAGTTCCCGCCGCCGATGATCGACACGGGATCCAAGAACTACCTGACGATCGCGCTCGAAGAGGTCGCGGGCGGGAAGATCAAGTACCGCTACCGCGGCTAGCGCCGCACCCCCCCGCACATGGGCCGCCTGCTCCTCGGCGTCACGGGTGGGATCGCGGCCTACAAGGCGCTGGAGTTCACGCGCCTCGCCACCAAGGCCGGGCACGCCGTCCGGGTGATCCAGACCGAGGCGTCCACGCGCTTCGTCGGCACGGCCTCGTTCGCCGCCGTCACGGGCGCACCCGTGCTCGTCACCGAGTGGGAGCCCGACCCGCTGCGCGGCGCCTTCCCCGGCGACGACCCGCCGGCGCACGCGCCGCTCTCGCACCTGCAGCTCGCCGAGACGGCCGACCTGTTCCTCGTCGCGCCCGCGTCGGCCAACACGCTCGCGAAGCTCGCCGCCGGCCAGGCCGACAACCTGCTCTGCGCCGCGGCGCTCGCCTGCCGGCGCCCGCTGATCGTCGCGCCGGCGATGAACGACGCCATGTACGAGCACCCCGCGACGCAGGCCAACCTGGCGACGCTGCGCGCCCGCGGCGCGATCGTCCTGGAGCCCGGCACGGGCGAGCTCGGGTCGCCGGGGGAGTGGGGCATCGGGCGGCTGCCCGAGCCGGCCGCGCTGCTCGCCGCGGTCGAGGCGGCGCTCGCGCCGGGCGCCCCCGGCGAGGTCGCCGGCGCCGAGAACGGCGATCGCCGGTGGTCGGGGCTCAACGTCCTGGTCACGGCGGGCGGCACGCGCGAGCCGATCGACGCCGTGCGCTTCGTCGGCAACCGCTCGTCGGGCCGCATGGGCTTCGCGCTGGCCGACGAGGCCGCGCGCCGCGGCGCCGACGTCTGCGTCGTGGCCGCCAACGTCACGCTGCCGCGCCGCGCGGGCGTGCGCTACGTCGAGGTGGAGAGCGCCGCCGAGCTGGGCGCGGCCTGCGCCGCCGAGTTCGACCGCTGCGACGTCCTGCTGATGGCGGCGGCCGTCGCCGACTACCGGCCGGCCGAGCGGCGCGCGGACAAGATCAAGAAGTCCGAGGCCGGCGGGGAACTCACGCTGCGCCTGGAACGTACCGAGGACGTGCTCTCCGGTCTCGCCGCCCGCCGCCGTCCCGGCCAGCTGCTCGTCGGCTTCGCCGCCGAGACGGGCGACCGCGCGCTCGAGTACGGTCGCGCCAAGCTGGAGCGCAAGCAGCTCGACGCGGTCGTCGTGAACGACGTCGGCGCGCCGGGCGTCGGCTTCGACTCCGCCGAGAACGAGGTCACCATCGTCACCGCGGAGGGGGAGCGGCACGTGCCCCGCGCCGGCAAGCACACCGTGGCGGCGGCCGTCCTCGACGCCGTCTTGAACCGCCGTTCATCCCCGACACTCACTCTTTGAAAGGCCCCATGGAGCCGACCGAGCCCCTGCCCGATGCCGTCGCTGCCGAGGAGGTCCAGGCCGCGGTCGCCTTCGCGCGTTCGATCGAGGAGAACATCCGCCGCGCGGTGAAGGTGCGCGACGACGTGCTGCGCCATGTCGTCGTGACGCTCCTCGCCGAGGGCCACATCCTCGTCGAGGACTATCCCGGGGTCGGCAAGACCGCGCTCGCTCGCGCCCTCTCGCGCACGCTCGCCTGCCAGTTCGCGCGCGTCCAGTGCACGGCCGACCTGCTCCCGGCCGACATCGTGGGCACGAACGTCTACAACCAGCGCGAGGGCCGCTTCGAGTTCCGCCCGGGCCCGATCTTCGCCAACGTCGTGCTCGTCGACGAGATCAACCGCGCGTCGCCCAAGACGCAGTCCGGCCTGCTCGAGTGCATGCAGGAGCGCCACGTGACCGTCGACGTGCACTCGCACGAGCTCGCCATGCCGTTCATGGTCTTCGCGACGCAGAACCCCGTCGAGTACGAGGGCACCTACCCGCTGCCCGAGGCGCAGGTCGACCGCTTCATGGTGCGGCTGTCGATGGGCTACCCGTCCTCGGAGGACGAGGCGAGCATGCTCGCCGGCCACGAGGGCGGCGACCGCGTGCTCGACCTCGAGCCGGTCGTCGACCACACCGACGTGCTCACCGCGCAGGACGCCGCGCGCCGCGTGCACGCCTCGCGCGCGCTGCGCGACTACATCGTCGCGCTGATCCGCCACACGCGCGACGACGCGCGCGTCGAGCTCGGGGCGTCGCCGCGCGCGGGCCTCATGCTGCTGCGCGCGGCCAAGGCGCACGCGCTCGTCAACGGCCGCGACCACGCGCTGCCCGACGACGTCCAGGCGCTCGCGACCGCGGTGCTCTCGCACCGGCTGATGCTCGTGCCCGAGGCCGCGGGGGTCGAGCGCGAGGAGGTCGTGCGCGACGCGGTCTCGGCCACCCCGGCGCTCTAGGAGCGCCGCCGGTGCGCTCCGCCATCGGCTGCGCGGCGCTCGGGCTCCTCCTGCTGCTCGTCGCGGGGACGTTCGACGCCGAGCCGCTCTATGTGACCGGCGCCGCGCTGCTCCTGCTCGGGGCGGGCGCCGCCGTGTGGATCGGCCTCGGCGCCTGGGGCGCCACCGTGGTGCGCACGATCGGCAAGCGCAGCGTCGTCGAGGAGGAGCCGCTGCCGGTCCGGATCGAGGTGCTGCGGGGCCGGCTGCCGCTGCCACCAGGTTGGATCGACGAGCCGCTGCTGCCCGAGCCGGTGCGCCTGACCGCGGGCCGCTCACGCGCCCGCGTGCGCGTGGAGGTGACGTTCGGCCGCCGTGGCCGGCGGCTGCTCGCCCCGCCCGCGCTCGTGCTCCGCGACCCGTTCGGGCTCGCCCAGCGGATCGTGCCCGGCGCGCACGCCGACGAGGTGCTCGTGCTCCCGCGCCTGTCGCCGGTGCGCGCGACCGCGGCGGGCGGCGAGGGCGTCACCGCGCACGCGCGCGCCGCGCTGATCGCCGCGGCGGAGACCGAGATCGACGGGCTGCGCGCCTACCGCGAGGGATCGCCCGCGTCGCGGATCCACTGGGCGAGCGTGGCGCGCGGCGCCGGGATGATGGAGCGCAAGCTCATCTCCGAGGCCGACTCGCGCCCCCTCGTGGTGCTCGACCCGCGCGCGCCCGCGTCGCAGGACGCGCTCGACGCCGCGGTGCGCGCCGCCGCCTCGCTGACGGTGCACTTCGCCAAGCGGACCGGGTGCGGCCTGCTGCTGCCGGGCGACCGCCGGGCGGTCACGATCGAGCCGGACCTGCTGGCCTGGCCGCAGGCGCACGTGCGCCTCGCGCTCATGGAGGACCACGCCGGCCCGGCGCTGGCCGCCGCGCAGAACCGCCGCGGGCTCGTGGTCTTCGTCGCCGCGCGCGTGGTCGACCGCCCGCCGCGCGGGCTCGGCCGTACGCCGGGCGGCTGCCTGCTCGTGCTCCCGGGCATGATCGCGGGCCGCCGCGCGGTGCTGGAGGTCTCGGGCTGCCAGGGCTTCGTCGCCGGGCGCACGGGCAGCTCGGCGGTCATGGCCGCCGTCGGAGGCGCGGCATGACTCGGGGAGCCGCCGCCTGAGCACGCTCGCCGCAGCCCGGCCGGGTCCCGTGGTGCGCGCGGCCGCGGACGATCCCGCGCTGCCGCTCGGGCCCGTCCGGGGCCTCGTCCTGCTGGGGTTCGCTGCCTTCGCCGGGCTGCACTGGATGGCGCTGCTCGAGCCCTCCGAGCCCGCCCGCGCGTGGCAGGCGGTCGGGATCGCGGCGCTCGTCGTGCCCGCCCTGCTCGGGGCGGCGCGGCTGCGCGGTCCGCTGCGCGCGGTGGCCGCCGCGGTGGTCGCGCTCGCCGCCCTCGCGCTCGGCCTGCTCGCCGGCGGCATCGCCGACGAGTACCTGCGGCCCGACCGGTGGGGCGACCTGTTCGCCGGCGTGGGGCGGGGGCTCGAGGCGCTGCCCGGCGTGCGCGTGCCCTACCGCGGCCTCGACGAGTGGACGCGGACGGTGATGGTGACCGGCGGCACGCTGCTCGTCGCGGCCGCCGCGCTGCTCGCGTTCTGGCCGCGGCGCAGCGGCACCGGCTTCCCGGCCGCTGCCGTGCTCGCCCTCGTCACGCTCTACGTCGTCCCGGCCGTCGTGCTCGACTTCGAGGGCGAGTTCCTGCGCGGCGCGGCGCTCGCGCTCCTGCTGCTCGCCTTCCTGCGGCTCGAGAAGCTGCGGACCTCCGACGTCCCCGCCGCCGGCGCCGGCGCGCTCGCCGTCGCCGTGCTCGCCCTGGCCGCCGCGCCGGCGCTGGACAAGCGCGAGCCATGGTTCGACTACGAGAGCTGGGCGCTCGAGACCGCCGGCACGAAGACGGTGACCTTCTCCTGGGACCACGACTACAGCCCGCTCGACTGGCCGCGCGACGGCCGCGAGCTGCTCCGCGTCAAGGCGCGCTTCCCCGCCTACTGGAAGGCCGCCGATCTCGACCTGTTCGACGGGCTCGCCTGGCGCCGCGACCCGCGTTCGCGCGGCGAGCGCCCGACCCAGCAGCTGCCGCTCGCCGCCGAGGGCTACGCCCGCTGGTCGCAGCGGATCACGGTCACGCTGCGCAACCTGCAGACGGACACCTTCCTCGGAGCGGGCATCACCACCGACATCGTGGGCATGGACGGCGGCTATCCGATCGGCGGCGGCGTGTTCAGCTCGGCAGGCGGCCTCGGCCGCGGCGACTCCTACCAGGCCGACGTCTACTCGCCGCTGCCCAGCGACCGGCAGCTGCGCGCCACGAGCACGGACTACGCCGACTGGCTGCGCAGCTACACCTCGGTGCTGCTGCCCCAGCGCCGGCGCGACGACGGCACCCGCCAGGTGCAGATCCGGGTCGGGTTCCCGTTCTGGGGGATCGACGACGCGGAGCCCGAGGCCGAGCGCTTCGGCGGTCCGCTCGGCGACGCGTCGCCCGAGCTCGGCCGCTCCGAGCTCGCCCGCACGTGGGCGCTGTCGCGCGAGCTGCGCGAGGGCGCGGAGAGCCCGTTCGAGTACGTCCAGCGCGTGGAGGCCCACCTCCGCGACGGCTACGCGTACTCCGAGCAGCCGCCGGCCACGGCCGAGACGCTCGACGGGTTCCTGTTCGACGCGAAGATCGGCTTCTGCCAGCAGTTCTCCGGCGCCGAGGCGCTGCTGCTCCGGATGGGCGGCATCCCGGCGCGCGTGGCCACCGGCTTCACCACCGGCTCGTTCGACGAGAAGCAGCGCGAGTACGTCGTGCGCGACCTCGACGCCCACTCCTGGGTCGAGGTCTGGTTCCCCGAGTACGGCTGGGTCACGCGCGACCCGACGCCCGCGAGCGCGCCGCCGCGCGCGCAGCCCGACGAGGGCGAGCTGGGCGGCGACGGCGGCTCGGCCGGCGCGCCGGACCTCGGCGGCGAGCGCCTCGGCGACCTCGAGAGCGGCCGCGCGCTGGCCGAGGACTCGGGGACGAGCCCGGTCACCTACGGGATCGGCGGCGGCGCGGCGTTCCTGGCCCTCGCGGGCGGCGCCTTCGTCATGCGGCGCCGGCGCCGGCTGCGCCCGCCGGTCGCGCTGCGGCCGATGGCCGACTTCGAGCGCGCGCTGCGCCGGGCGCGCTACGACGCCGCCCCCGGCACGACGCTCTCGTCGATGGAGCGGACGTTCGCCGGCTGGCCGGGTGCGGCGGGCTACGTGCGCGCCCTGCGCGAGCAGCGCTACTCCGGCCGCCCGGCGGCGCCCACGGCCGAGCAGCGCCGCGGGCTGCGCGCGGCGCTCGCGCGCGACGCGGGCACGCTGCGCGCGTGGTGGGCCCTGCCGCCGCGGCGCGACTGAGCGCGCCCGGCTTGACCGGCGGCGGCCGCGTCCCGTACCCTCGGTCGCGATGACCGGCCCGGCCACGATCGCAGCGCTCCGCAGCAGCTCGATCGACGCCGCCTGCCGCACCATCGTCATTGCCACCTAGGGCCTGGGCACGCACCGCGCGCCACAGGTCCACGACGGTCCGCTCGGGACCGTGGGTGGCGGCGCGGCACCGCGGGCACGGACGGACGGAAGGGAGTTCCCATGACCCGTCAGTTCTCGCTCCTGGTCGACGACCGGCCCGAGACCCTCCTGCGCGTGACCGGCTTGTGCCTGCGCCGAAGGGCCGACGTCGTCGGGCTGCGCTACGGCCGCGCCCAGCACCGCGGCTGGGCGCGCATCGACCTCGAGCTCGAGGTCGACGAGCGCCACGGGCGCGGCCTGGCCGCGCGGCTCGCGGCGCTCGTGGAGGTGCGCGACGTGGCGGAGCTGCACGCGCCGCGGATCGCCGCGTGACGGGACGGCGGAGCGCGATCGGGCCTACACTGGACCCGGATGGACGACGTCTACGAGCTGTTCCAGAAGGGGACCGCCCTGCTCGAGTCGGGCGACTTCCAGCAGGCGACCGTCCCGCTGAAGAAAGCGGCCGCGAAGGAGCCCGAGAAGACGTCGATCCGCGAGGCGCTCGGGCGCGCGTACTTCCGCTCGCGGCAGTTCGAGGAGGCGGTCGTGGAGTTCCAGGCGGTGGTCGAGCGCGCGCCCACGAACGACTACGCGCTGTTCTGTCTCGGACGCGCCCTGATGGAGTCCGGCCGGCCGGCCGACGCCCGCAAGCCGCTCGTGCTCGCCGCGAACCTGCGACCGGACCGCCGCGACTACCGGATCTACCGCGATCGGGCCCGCGACGCGGCCGCGTGATCGGGTTCCCGCCCGCCCTTCACGCATGCCCCCGACCGGTGCTATAACGTTCTCACAGCTTTCGCGACCCCCGGTGGGGCCGTGGTTTTTGAAAGCGGGCGCTCGCCCGCTTTTTTGTTGGAGAAGAGCGAACCCATGAGCGCGATACAGGCCGACATCGAGGCCCGGCTGGCAGAGGCTGAGCCGGAGGTGGAGGTGCTGCTCGCGGAGGTCGTGGGCGGCAGGCTCGTGCGGCTCTTCATCGACCATCCGAAGGGCGTCACGCTCGAGCTCTGCGAGCGGATCACGAAGCTGCTGCCGGAGGTGCGGGAGCGCTACGGCCTCGAGGTCTCCTCGCCGGGGCCCGAGCGGCCGCTCTCGAAGCCCGACCACTTCCGGCGATACGTGGGCCGGCGCGCGCGGGTGCGCACGCGCGGCCGCCACGAGGGGCGCACCAGCTTCACCGGCGAGCTCATCGGTGCCACGGACGACACGGTCACCGTCGCCGCCGACACCGGCGTGGTGTCGATCGCCTACGCCGACATCCAACGATCGAATCTCGTGGGGGACTGAAGCGATGTCACAAGAGATCGTCGAGGCCGTCCGCGCCCTCGCCCGGGAGAAGGGCATCTCCGAGGAGAAGCTCATCACCGCCCTCGAGGACGCGCTGCTGTCCGCGTACAAGAAGCAGCCCGGCGCCGTGCGCTACGCGCGCGTGCACCTCGATCCCGACCTCGGCGAGTACCGCGTCGAGGAGCTGATCCTGCCCGAGGACCTGGAGGATCAGCTGCTCGACGAGGCCGAGGAGCTCGCCACCGGCGAGCTCGAGCGCCGCGTGGACCCGGAGACGGGCGAGGTCATCATCCCCGAGGCGCCGGAGATCGCGCAGTCGCGGCTGGCGGAGTTCGAGGACCAGATCGAGAAGCGCGACGTCACGCCGGACGACTTCGGCCGGATCGCCGCCCAGACCGCCAAGCAGGTCATCCTGCAGCGCATCCGCGAGGCGGAGCGCGACATGATGTTCGAGGAGTACCAGGACCGCGTCGGCGAGCTGATCACCGGCATCGTGCAGCAGTCGGACTCCCGCTACACGCTCGTGCAGCTGCGCGAGCGCGTGGAGGCGCTGCTGCCGAAGTCCGAGCAGGTCGACGGCGAGCGCTACGACCACTCCCAGCGCGTCAAGGCGGTCATCAAGGAGGTGTCCTCCTCGACCCGCGGCCCGAGCATCATCGTCAGCCGCCGCGATCCGGAGCTGATCAAGAAGCTGTTCGAGCTCGAGGTGCCGGAGATCGCCGACGGGCTGGTGGAGATCACCAACGTGGCACGCGAACCCGGCTACCGGTCGAAGATCGCCGTCGTGTCGCACGCCGACGGCGTCGACCCGGTCGGCGCCTGCGTCGGTCCCCGCGGCTCGCGCGTGCGCATGGTCGTGTCCGAGCTGCGCGGCGAGAAGATCGACATCATCCCCTACAACGACGAGCCCGCCCGGTTCGTCGCCAAGGCGCTGAGCCCCGCACGCGTGCGCGAGGTGCTCGTCGACGACGAGAACCGACAGGCCACGGTGATCGTCCCGGACGACCAGCTCTCGCTGGCGATCGGGCGCGAGGGCCAGAACGCCCGGCTCGCCGCCCGCCTCACCGGTTGGCGCGTCGACATCCGCTCGGAGACCGAGTTCGCCAAGGAGGAGCAGGACACGGGCTACGGCGAGGAGGAGGAGGCCGGCGGCCGCTGCGCCGCCATCCTCGGCAACGGCCGGCGCTGCCCGAACGCGGCGCTCCCCGGCTCGCGCTACTGCGGCCTCGACGCCCACCAGGCGCTGGCCCACAAGGACACCGACGTCGTCGGGGCCTGATGACACAGGCGGCCGCAGGCCGCGGGCCGGGGAAGCGGACGAAGTCCGCACCGGCCCAGCCCCGCCGATACGGCACTGCGTAGGGTGCGGAGCGCGCGCGCCCCGCTCGGAGCTGCTCCGCTTCGCTAACGTAGACGGGGCGCTCGTGCCCGACCCCCTGACCAGGCTCCCCGGTCGCGGTGCCTGGCTGCACGAGACCCAGGATTGCTGGCGGACCGCCGTCGCCCGCCGCGGATTCCATCGCGCCCTGCGAGGGCCGGTGTCCATATCGCAAGAGATCGTAGAATTGACACAGACATGGCCAAGAAGCGCGTCCACGAGCTAGCGAAGCAGTACAACATGCCCACCGCCGAGGTGATGAAGCGGCTGAACGCCGCCGGCATCGCCGTGAAGGCCGTGGCGACCGCCGTGGACGAGGCCGACGCCGACGCCGCGCTGACCGGCAAGAAGAAGCCGAGCGCGAACGGCGCCAAGGCCAAGCCCGCGCCGCGCACCCAGCTGCGCCCCCCGGGCGACCTCGGCATCCGCGACCTCGGCGCGCGCCCGCCCGAGGGCATGAAGCCCAAGCCCAAGCCGAAGCCCGAGCCCCAGGCCGGCGGCGACGGCAAGGCCGGCGGCGACAAGAGCCGGCGCCCGACGCGCTCCTCGCTGCAGGGCGAGCGCGCCCCCGGCACCGCCGGCGGCGTGCGGCGCGTCGTGATCGACTCCCAGGCCGCCCGTCGCACGGGCGGCCCCGGCGGCCCCGGCGGTCCCGGCGGCGGGCCGGGCGGCGGCCCGCAGCGGCGCCCGCCGCGGCGCGGCGGCCGGCGCCGGCGCGGCACCTACACGGAGCCGGTCCCGCAGGACGCCTCGGTCCTGCAGGCCGACGTCATCAAGGTCAACTCGGGCTCGACGGTCAAGGACGTCGCCGAGTACCTCGGCGTCGCGATCCCCGAGGTCATCAAGAAGCTGATGCAGCTGGGCGAGATGGCCACGCTCACCCAGACGCTGAACGACGACGCCGTCCAGGTGCTCGCGGACGAGTTCGACAAGAAGATCGAGATCGTCCACGCCGCCGACGAGGCGGCCGACGAGCCGGAGTTCGACGACGCCGACGAGGACCTCGAGCCGCGTCCGCCGGTCGTGACGATCATGGGCCACGTCGACCACGGCAAGACGTCGCTGCTCGACGCGATCCGCGAGACCGAGGTGGCCGCGGGCGAGGCCGGCGGCATCACCCAGCACATCGGGGCCTACCAGGTCCACCGCGACGACAAGCTGATCACCTTCCTCGACACCCCGGGCCACGAGGCGTTCACCGCCATGCGCGCCCGCGGCGCCCAGGTCACCGACATCGCGGTGATCGTGGTCGCGGCGGACGACGGCGTGAAGCCGCAGACCCGCGAGGCCGTCGACCACGCCAAGGCGGCCGAGGTGCCGATCCTCGTCGCGGTCAACAAGATCGACAAGGAGGGCGCGCAGCCCGACCGCGTCCGCACGGAGATGACCACGCTCGGCCTCCAGCCCGAGGAGTGGGGCGGCGAGACCATGTTCGTCGACGTCTCCGCCAAGGCGAGGACGAACCTCGACGACCTGCTCGAGTCGATCCTGCTGCTGGCCGAGGTCGAGGAGCTCAGGGCCAACCCGGACGCCGAGGCCTCCGGCGTGGTGATCGAGTCCAAGCTCGACCCGGGCCGCGGCGCGGTCGTGACCGTGCTCGTCAACCGCGGCACGCTGAAGGTCGGCGACGCGCTCGTCGCCGGCGCCCACTGGGGCCGCGTGCGCGCGCTGCACGACTACAAGGGCCGCAAGGTCAAGGAGGCGACGCCCTCCGAGCCGGTCGAGGTGCTCGGCTTCGACACCGTCCCGGAGGCGGGCGAGTACGTGCGCGTGGTCGAGAACGACCGCAAGGCGCGCCAGCTCGCCGGCGAGCGCGGGTTCCGGCTCAAGAGCGAGGCGCAGGCGCGCCGCTCGCAGCGGACCCGCTCGCTCGCGACGATCTTCGAGGACGCCCGCGGCGGCAACCTGCAGGACCTCAACCTGGTCCTGAAGGCCGACGTGTCGGGCTCGCTCGAGGCCTTCGAGGACGAGATCGCCAAGCTGCCCCAGTCCGAGGTGCAGGTGCAGGTCGTCCTCGCCGGCGTCGGCGGCATCACCGAGTCCGACGTGATGCTCGCGGCGGCCTCCGACGCGATCGTCATGGGCTTCAACGTCCGCCCGGTGGGCGAGGCGCGTCAGGTGGCGGACCGCGAGGGCGTGGAGATCCGGGGCTACTCGGTCATCTACCGCGCGATCGAGGAGCTGCGCGACGCCATGCAGGGCATGCTCGCGCCCGAGGAGGTCGAGGAGTCGGTCGGCACCGTCGAGGTGCGCGCGATCTTCCGCGCCTCCAAGGTCGGCACGATCGCCGGCTGCTACGTCACCGACGGCAAGGTCACGCGCGGCGCCAAGTCGCGGCTGGTCCGCGACGGCACGATCGTCTACGACGGCGAGATCGAGTCGCTGCGGCGCAACGCCGACGACGTGCGCGAGGTCGCCGCCGGCTTCGAGTGCGGCATCGTGCTGCGCAACTACGCCGACGTGAAGGAGGGCGACGTGATCGAGGTCTACGACACCAGGCAGGTGGAGCGCAAACTCTCCTGACGTCGCCGAAGGCCGTAGCGAGGAACGAGCGCAGGCCCGGCAGGCGAAACCGTTGTCCGATCGTTCGTACTTCGCACTCCTCCACGTCCACCTCTTCTTTCCCGAGAGCGGCTCCTTGAAGGCCAAGCGCGCCGAGCTCAACAGCGTGAAGGCCCATCTGCGGCAGCGGATGGGAGCGTCGGTGGCCGAGGTCGGCCACCAGGACTCGTGGCAGCGCTCGACGCTCGCGGTCGCCCTCGCCGGGCGCTCCGCGGGCGGCTGCGAGGACGCCGCCGACGCCATCGTGCGCGCCCTCGACGCGCGCTTCCCCCAGGGGGTGCGGGTGGAGCGTCGCCTCGCCTCGTGGAGCGACCTGGAAGCGCTAGGGTGACCGGCGATCGCATGCGCCGGGTGGACGAGGCCGTCCGCGAAGTCCTCTCCGACGCCATCACCAAGGACATCAAGGATCCACGCGTTGGATTCGTCACCGTGACCGCTGTGGAGACCGCCCCCGACCTGCGACGCGCTCGCGTCTTCGTGTCCGTGCTCGGCGAGGGCGGCGTGCGCAAGCGCTCGATGCAGGGCCTGCGGTCCGCCCACGGGATCCTGCAGCGCGCCGTCGCCCGCGAGCTGCGCCTCAAGCACACGCCGACGCTCGAGTTCGTCTACGACGACACGTCCGAGCGCGGCATGCGGATCGCCGAGCTGATCGACCGGGAGGCGGGGGAGTGAGCACCCGCAACGGCGTCACCTCCTCGCGCCAGGCCGTCCTCGACGAGCTGCGCGCCGGCGAGCGCTTCGTCCTCACCACCCACGAGCACCCGGACGGCGACGCGCTGGGCTCGCTCGCCGCGATGCAGCAGGTGCTGTGCGCCCTGGGCAAGGATGCGGTCTCCTACCTGTCGGCGGACGAGTTCCCGCTGCCCTACGAGTACCGCTTCCTGCAGCTCCCGCAGCTCGTCACGGCGGTGCCGGACGACGTCGAGGACCGCATCGTCGTCTTCCTGGACTGCGGCAACATCGACCGCAACCCGGCGGTCGGCCTGAAGGCGGCCGCGCGGATCCTCAACATCGACCACCATCACGACAACACGCGCTTCGGCACGGTCGACCACGTGGTGCCGGACGCGTCGTGCACGGCCGAGGTCATCTGGGACCTGATGGGCGCGCTGGACGTCGCGCTCACCCAGCCGATCGCGGAGGCGCTCTACGTCGGGCTCGTGACCGACACGGGCAAGTTCATGTACGAGAACACCGGTCCCCGCGCGCACGAGATGGCCGCCGACCTGATCGGCGCGGGCATCGACGTCCACGCGATCTACCGGCGCCTCTACGAGGGCGTGCCGCAGGGCAAGCTGGAGCTGCTCGCGCGCGGGCTCAGCGCCGTCGAGCGCTTCGACGGCGGCCTGCTCACGATCACGCAGCTCACGCGCGAGGACTACGCGCTGTCCGGCGCCGACGAGAGCTACTCCGAGGGCGTCGTCGACCACCTGCGCGCGGTCGAGGGGACCGCCGTGGCGGGCCTGGTCCGCGAGCTGCTGCCTCGTCCGGAGGACTACCTGTCTCGGCCGGAGGCCTCGCCACCGGCTAGCGCCTCGCCGCTTCGCTCGCCGGCCGCGGCGTCACGCCGCAAGGTCTCGCTGCGCGCGACCGACGACCGGATCGACGTCTCGGCGATCGCCCGCGAGCTCGGCGGCGGCGGGCACCGCCGCGCCGCCGGGTTCTCGACCGACATGGAGTTCGCGGAGCTCGTCGCGTTCCTGCGCGCCCAGCTCGCACGGCAGCTTTGACCACCGCGGACGACGGCGTCCTGCTGGTCGACAAGCCCGCCGGCGTCACCTCGCACGACGTGGTGGCCGCGGAGCGGCGGCGGCTGCCCCGGGGGACGAAGGTCGGCCATGCCGGCACGCTCGACCCGTTCGCGACCGGGCTGCTGCTCGTGCTGGTCGGCCGGGCCACGCGGGTGCAGCGCTTCCTCATGGCCCTGCCCAAGCGCTACGAGACCGTCGCCCGGCTGGGCTGGACGTCGGCCACGGGCGATCCGGAGGGCGAGCCGGCGCCCGGCCGGGCCCCGGACGAGCCGCTCCGCCTGCCCACGGGCCGGATCCGCCAGCGCCCGCCGGCGTACTCCGCGGTGCACGTTGGCGGCCGGCGCGCCTACGCGCTGGCCCGGGAGGGGGAGCCGGTCGACCTGCCCGAGCGCGAGGTCGACGTGCACCGCTTCGACCTGCTGTGGCGCGACGGGGAGCGGGCCGCGTTCGCGATCGAGTGCGGCTCGGGGACCTACGTCCGCTCGCTCATCGCCGACCTCGGCGACGCGTACTGCCTCGAGCTGCGGCGCACGGCGATCGGCCCGTTCGAGGTCGCCGACGCGGGCCGCCTCGTGCCGCTGGGCGACGCGCTCGCGTTCCTGCCCGCGGTCGCGCTGGAGGGCGACGACGCGCGCCGCGCGGGGCACGGCGTGGCGGTTCTGCCTCGGCCCGAGGCCTCGTCACCGCCTCGCTCGGGGAAGGCGGACGGCGCGGTCGTGCGGCTCGTCGACGCGGACGGGCTGATCGCCCTCGCCGAGCCGCGTGGGGACGGCACGCTCAAGCCCGTCGTAGGCTTCCGCGGCTAGTGGACCCACCGATGCAGGTCACCTGGCTCCCCGATGCGCAGCCCCGCCGGCGCCACGTCGCCGTCGGCGAGTTCGACGGCGTCCACCTCGGCCACCGCGAGGTGATGCGCGGCGCGGACACCGTCCTGACGTTCGAGCCGCACCCGCGGGCGGTCGTCGCGCCGGACAAGGCCCCGCTGCTGATCACGTCGCTGGCCGCCAAGGCCGACCTGGTCGCCGGCCTCGGCGTGCAGGAGCTCGTGGTCATCCCGTTCGACGGCGCGTTCGCGAGCCAGACGCCGCAGGCCTTCGTCGACGACGTGCTCGTCGGCCGGCTGGGCGCCGAGCAGGTGAGCGTGGGGGAGAACTTCCGCTTCGGCCATCGCGCGCAGGGCGACGTCGCGCTGCTCCGCGCCCAGGACGCGTTCCGCACGCGCGTGGTCGAGCTCGTCGAGGTCGACGGCGAGGTCATCTCCTCGTCGCACATCCGCGGGCTCATCGCCGACGGCGACGTGGAGCGCGCCGGCGCCTTCCTGGGGTCGCCGTTCCAGCTGCGCGGCCCGGTCGCGCACGGCGACAAGCGCGGGCGCACGCTCGGGTTCCCGACCGCCAACCTCGTCCCCGAGCCGGGGCTGGTGTACCCGGGGCACGGCGTCTACGCCTGCCGCGCCGCGGTCGAGCTCGACGGGGAGTGGCGCTGGTGGCCGGCGGCCACGAACGTCGGCGTGCGCCCGACGTTCGTGACCGGGCGGGGGCTGCTCGTCGAGGCGTTCCTGCTCGGGTTCGACGGCGATCTGTACGGACGCGAGCTGCGGCTGGCGTTCCTGTCGCGCCTGCGCGGGGAGCTCCGGTTCGACTCGGTCGAGGCGCTCGTCGAGCAGATGGAGCGCGACGTCGACGCCACGCGCCGCATCGCCGCCTGATCGTCCGCATACGGACCTGCCGGGCGGTCTGGGGCGAGCACCCCAGCCCGCGAGCGCCCCCGCGCGGGTACCGTGGCTGACGTGCGCGTCGTGGTCGCCCACAGCTCCGCCGGCCCCCGTCGTCGGATCAGCGACGCCCTGCTCGCCGCCGGGCATGACGCGATCGAGGCCTCCGGCGCCGCCGAGGCGTTCTCGCTGAGCCGCGAGGGCCGCCCGGACGTGCTGCTCGCCGATCAGGCCCTGTGCGAGCGCGACGGCCTGCCGCTGCTGGACCTCGTCAAGGCCGACCTCGAGATCTACCGCACCGCCGTCGTCGTCATCGCCCCAGCCGACCTGTCGCCCCAGGCGGCAGAGGACCTCATACGACGCGGCGCCCAGGACCTGCTGATCGAGCCGCTGCGCATCGCCGAGGCCGGCGCGCGGATCACGGCCGCCGGCCGCACGAAGATCCTCCAGGAGGAGCTGGTGGAGCAGTCGCGGCGGATGGAGACCCAGCTGTTCCAGGATCCGCTGACCCGGCTCTACAACCGCCGCTTCCTGTTCACGCAGCTCGGGGCGCTGGCCAGCGGCGCGCGGCGCCACGGGCGCTCCCTCGCGGTCGCCATGGTCGACCTCGACGGCTTCAAGTCCGTCAACGACGAGCACGGCCACGGCGTCGGCGACGCGGCGCTGGTCGCCGCAGCCGCCGCGCTGCAGCACTCGCTGCGCGCCGAGGACGTGCTCGGCCGGCTCGGCGGGGAGGAGTTCCTCGCGCTGCTCCCCGACAGCGACGCCGTCGCCGCCGCCGCCGCCGCCGAGCGGCTGCGCGCCGCCGTCGCGAACGCCGAGGGCCCGGTGGCCCTGACGGCGAGCGTCGGCTGGGCCGTGCTGGCCGGCGACGAGGAGCCCGACGACCTCGTCCGGCGAGCCGACGAAGCGCTCTACGCCGCCAAGGAGGCGGGCCGGGACCGGGTCCGCGGTCCTGCTACCCTGCCTCGTCGCACATGACGATGACCGCAGACGAGAAGGCCGAGATCACGGCCAAGTTCGGCAAGGACGAGCGCGACACCGGGGCCACCGAGGTCCAGATCGCCCTGCTCACCAGCCGGATCAACCACCTGACCGAGCACCTGCGGGAGCACAAGCACGACCATCACTCACGCCGCGGGCTGCTGATGCTCGTGGGTCGTCGCCGCCGCTTCCTGAACTACCTCCAGAAGAAGGACCTGGACGGGTACCGCTCGCTCATCCGCGAGCTCGGCCTGCGCCGCTAGCGCACCCACGTGGCCGTCCTCCCCGCCGGGACGCCCGCACCGGACTTCACGCTGGCGCGCCATAAGGGCGCGCCCTTCACCCGCGAGGACCTGCGCGGGCGCGCGACGTTCCTGGTCTTCTACCCGTTCGCGTTCTCTCCGGTCTGCACGGATCAGCTGAGCGTCTACAACGAGGTGCTGCCCGACCTCGCCGAGGCCGGGGCGACGCTCTACGGCGTGTCCTGCGACGCGGTGTGGTCCCAGGAGGCGTTCCGCCGGGAGCTCGGCATCGAGATCGAGCAGCTGTCCGACTTCGAGCCCAAGGGCGCGACCTGCCGCGCGTTCGGCGTGCTGCACCCGGCCGGCTTCCCGCAGCGCGCGCTCGTGCTGACCGACGACGGGGCCGTCGTGCGGTGGAGCTACGAGGCGCCGTCGCCGGGCGACCTGCCCGGAGCCAACCTGCTCTTCGACGCCCTGGCGGCCCTCGGGCGGTGAAGCCGCCAGCGGCGGGCGCCCATGCGGATCTCGCCCTCGGTGCGCAGCGCCTCGACGGCGCGGGCGGCGAGCGCCTCGGCGGCGGGGACCGGCGTGAACCGCACCTGCTCGCCCCGGCCGTTACCGTCCTGGTGCTGCGCGAGCGCGGCGAGCTGCCCGAGCAGGCGCTCGGCCGCGTCGGCCTCGCCGGGCCCGGCCAGCTCGGCCACGTAGGCGCGCAGCGCCTCGACCTCGCCGACCGTGACCTCGTGCGTGGCACGAGTCCCCTGCACGGTCATCGTCCCCTGCCTACCACGTCCTCCGCCCGCCGCAAACACTAGCCTGCGTCCGGTGGGGAGCCTCTCGTCAGCGCCCGTCGCCCCCGTCGGCCCGGACGATCACGTGCGCGGCCCCGGCGACGGCCCGGCCGTGCTCGTGTACGGCGACTACGAGTGCCCGTTCTGCGCCGCGCTGGAGCTGCGCCTCGCGGCGCTCCCGATCCGGGTGGCGTTCCGCCACTTCCCCGTCCGGGCCGCGCATCCGCGCGCGTTCCCCGCGGCCTGCGCCGCGGAGGCCGCGGGCCTCCAGGGCGCGTTCTGGCCGATGCACGACGCGCTGTTCGCCGACCAGGGCCGGCTGGAGGACCCGCATCTGTGGGAGCGGGCCGAGCGGCTCGGGCTCGACCTCGCACGGTTCGAGGCCGACCGGCGCGACCCCGCGGTGGCCGACCGGATCCGCGCCGACTTCCGCGGCGGCGTGCGCGCCGGGGTGCCGACGACGCCGACGCTGTTCCACGCCGGCGTGCTGCACGCGGGCCGGCCGGACGAGGCCCTCTACGCGCGGCTGGCGAACCCGGCCGCCTGACGGCGCGTATACCGGCCCGATGCCCGCCCCGCCGCCGCGCACCGAGGAGGCCCTGCTCGTGGAGCGCCTCCGCACGGACGAGACGGGCGCGGCCATGCGCGAGCTCTACCGGCTCTACGGCGGCGAGCTCTACGGCTTCGCGCTCAACGCGCTCGGGGACCGCGGGGCCGCGGAGGAGATCGTGCAGGAGGTCTTCCTGCGCGCCTGGCGCCACGCCGGCCGCTACGACGCCGAGCGCGCCGCGGTGCGCACGTGGCTCTACCAGATCACGCGGCACGCGATCATCGACGCGCGCCGGCGCGCGTCCGTCCGGCCCGGCCTGCCGCTCCAGGAGCCGGTCGACGACCCCGAGGGCGGCGCCTCGCTCGAGCAGGCGATGCTCGGCTGGCAGGTCGCCGCGGCGCTCGAGCGGCTCACGCCCGAGCACCGCCAGATGATCCGCATGGCACAGTTCCGCGGGCTCACCATGCGCGAGATCGCCGACCACACCGGGCTGCCGCTCGGAACCGTGAAGAGCCGCACCTGGTACGCGCTGCGCTCCCTCCGGCTCGTCCTCGAGGAGATGGGGGTGGTGCCGTCGTGAGCTGCGCCCACGTGCGCGAGGAGCTGGGCGGCTACCTGCTCGGCGCGCTCGAGCCGGGCGAGCGGGACGCCGTCGCGGCACACCTCGCGACCTGCCCCGCGTGCGCCGCCGAGCACGAGCGCCTCGCCCTGCTGCCGGATCTGCTGACCCGCGCCGACGGGCTCGAGATCCCGGCCGCCCCGCCCGCCGTCGAGGAGCGCCTGCTCGACCGGGTCGCGCGCGAGCGCGGCCTCCGGCGCCGGGTCCGCCGCCGCGGCCTCCCGCGCCTCACGCGCGGCCGCGCCGCCGTGGCCGCGGCGCTCGCGGGCGCGGCGGTCGGCGCCGGCGCCATGGCGCTCGCGGCGACGCTCGAGAGCGACGAGGGGGCGGCCACGGGCGCCCAGTACGCCCTCGTGCTCAGCGGCGCGCAGGGCGCGTCGGCGCGCGCCGAGCTCGAGCCGGGCCGGGGCGGCACCGAGGTCCACCTGTGGGTCAAGGGCCTGCCGCCCGGCGCCGAGGCGGTCTACGAGGTCCGCTGCGAGCGCTCGGGCTGGAGCGCGAGCGCGGGCACGTTCCGCGCCGACGCGCGCGGCCGCGCGTACGTCGTGCTCTCGACCGCGGCGCGGATCGGCGAGTACGAGCGCATCCGCGTGGTCCGGCGGCCCAACGACGCCGAGATCCTGGCCGGAGAGGTGCAGTGAGCGTGGGAATGCCCGCGCCCGGGTGCGCGTCTGTCGGGAGGACGCCATTGACAAGAGGAGGCATCAGCATGCGACGTACGCTCATCGCCGTGGCCCTCGCCACGGCCCTCTTCGCCGGGTGTGGCGGGGACGACGAGGAGACCCCCGCCGCGACCGCCGAGGCGACCCAGGCGCCCGCCGAGGACGGCGGTGGGGGCGGCGGCGAGACGCTCGACTTCTCCGCGCCGGCCGACGGATCGCTCAAGTTCGAGCAGGGCGACGTCACGGCCAAGGCCGGGAGCGTGACGGTCAACTTCAGCAACCCGTCCTCGGTGCCGCACGCGGTCGAGATCGAGGGCAACGGCGTCGAGGAGGAGACGGAGACGGTGACGGGCGGCGACGCCCCGCCGCTCACGGTCGACCTCAAGGCGGGCACCTACACGTACTACTGCCCCGTCGGCGGCCACGAGCAGGCCGGCATGAAGGGCACGCTCACCGTCGAGTAACGAGCCGCCGCGCCACCTCCTGGTGGCGGAAGGCGAAGATCGCCGCGAGGTCGCGCCGCACCAGCAGGGCGTGCGCGACCTCGCCGAGCGGCCAGTACGGCAGCGCGTAGCGCACCGTGTCGCGCATCAGCGTCCCGCCGGCGCCGTCGGGCTCGAACTCGTGCGTGTGGTGCCAGAGCGCGTAGGGGCCGGCCAGCTGGGCGTCGACGAAGCGCACCCCGGGGATCCACTCCTCGATCCGCGTGAGCCACGACAGGGGCAGGCCGTGCAGCCTGAGCCGGTACTCGATCAGCGCGCCCGCCCGCATCTCGATCGGCGCGGGGGTGCAGACCCGGAACCCCAGCCACGGCGGCGTGATCGCCTCCAGGTTGCGGGCGTCCGAGAAGAACGGGAAGACCGCGTCCGGGGGACCCGGCAGGCGCTGCTCCCGGCGCAGCACGTGGTAGCGCATCACGCCCGGACTACGGACGCGGGCCGCGCCGGGATCCCGGCGCGGCCCGGCCGTGTGGGGATCAGCCGACGGTGAGGCGGGCGCGGCGCAGCCGCGAGGCGTTGCCCGCGAGGTCGCGCGCCTCGACCTCGACGCGGTAGCGGCCGGCGCGCAGGGCCTTCGCGCCGAAGGTGACCCGCAGGCGCCCGGCGCCGGTGGCGTGCCGGGTCCCGACGGTCTTCCCGCCGCGCTTGAGGCGCACGGTGACGCGCGCGCGCTCGGACACGCGCAGGCTGATCCGGGCGCCGCCGCGGGCGCGGCGCAGGCGCAGCCCGGTGACGCTGGGATCGGTCTCGTCGAGGCCGCCCGTCTCGAGGGGGCCCGGCTCCGGCATGTCGCTCGGGAGCGGCTGCTGGCCCGGCGGCGGCGGCGCGGCGTCGCCGACCGTGACGACGCCGGACATCGGCCCGGGGTGCACCTCGCATACGTACGCGTACGTCCCCGCGGAGGGGAAGGTGAACTCGCCGCGCGTGGCCCCGTCGATCGACCGGTACGACCACCCCGCGTCGTTCGACAGGACGTTGTGCGGCAGGTCGGGATCGGCGGGCCAGGTCCAGACGACGGTGTCCCCGGGCTGGATCGACACGTTCGCCGGGGCCCACACGGGCGCGAGGCGGTTCGTGTTGTCCCCCTTGATCTCGACCGTCGCGGCGCCGGCCGGCGCGGCCGCCGCGAGCGCGAGCGCCGTCCCGAGGAGCAGCGGGCGCCGCGCCCTCATGCGACCACCTCCAGCTGGAGCATCATCGCCTTGTCGCCGTGCTCGAGGTTGTGGCAGTGGAACACGTAGCGGCCCCGGTAGGGCACGAACCACGGCTGCACGGCCACGGTCTCGCCCGGCGCCACGCCGATCGTGTCCTTCCAGCCCCGCTCCGCGCGCGGGACGACGCCCGTGCTGCGCTCGACCACCCGGAAGAGCATCCCGTGCAGGTGCATCGGGTGGCTCCGGTTCGACGGGTTGCGCCACTGCCACAGCTCGGTCGTGCCGAGCCGCGGCCGGACGTCGACCCGGGACGCATCGAACCCGCGGCCGGCGAGCTGCCACTGGACGCCGCCGGTGGTCTGGAGCGCCAGGTCCCAGCGCCGGCTCGCCGTCGGCTCGGGCAGCCGCTCCAGCGTGCGCATCCGGCCGTGCGGGATCCGCGCCTCCTCGACGCCGCCGCCGCGGGTCACGTCGAAGCGCATCACCGCGCGCGTCGTCTGCTCGCCGCCGGTGTTCTGCAGGACGATCTGCGAGCCCGCGCGGAAGTCGCGGAAGTCGACGAGCAGCTCGACCCGCTCCGCCGGGTGCAGCCGGACCGTCCTCCGGCGCAGGGGGCGCTCGAGCAGCCCGCCGTCGCTCGCGACCTGGATCATGGGCCGGCCGTTGCCGAGCCGCAGGTCGTAGATCCGGGCGTTCGACGCGTTGACGAGCCGCAGCCGGTAGATGCGGCGGTCGACGCGCATGCGCGGCGCCACCGCGCCGTTGACGAGGATCGTGTCGCCGAGGAAGCCGACGTCGACGTTCTCGGCGTAGCGGAACGAGCCGTCGCGGTTGAACGCGTGGTCGGCCAGCACGAGGGGGACGTCGTACTCCTCGCGGGGCAGCCCGAGCGCCTCCTCGCGGCCGTCGCCGAGCACGTAGCAGCCGACGAGGCCGTAGTAGAGCGTCCGTGCGGTGCGGCCGTGCGCGTGGTCGTGGTACCAGAGCGGCGCCGCGTCCTGCTCGTTGGGATAGGCGTAGTCGAACGCGCCGCCCGGCGCGATGACGTCCATCGGATGGCCGTCGCTCTTCGCCGGGACATAGCCGCCGTGGAGGTGGATGTTGCTGTCGAACGTGAGCCCGTTGCGCGCCCGCACGACCGCGGCACGGCCCTTGCGGGCGCGGATCGTCGGCCCGGGGTAGATGCCGTCGTAGCCGTAGATCGGGGTCTGCAGGCCCGGCAGCACCTCGGCGAGGCCCTCGCGGATGTCGAGGTCGTAGACGTCGACCCCGTTGCGGGTCGCCACCGGCGCGAGCTCGGGCATGATCGGCAGGTCGCGCTGGAACGGGGCGAACAGGGACTGCGCCCTGGCGCGCCGGCCGGCCGAGGTCTGGAGCTTCCGCCCGCCGAGCGTCGACGGGGCGCCGATGGTGCACAGCAGCGCGAACGAGCCCATGCCGTTGCGCATGAAGTCGCGCCGCGACCAGGCGTCGGCGGGCGGGCGGAACGCGTCGCGCACCGGGGTCATCCCCGGACCCGCGCGATCCGCAGGGAGGCGCGCACGACGGGCGCGGTGTTGCCGGCGCCGTCGCGGGCGACGAGCTCGACCGTGTAGCGGCCGCGCCGCAGGCGCGCTCCGCGCACGGCGACGGTCCGCGTGCCGGCGCGCAGCTGGAGCCGCGCCGTGCGCACGACCTTGCCGGAGCCGCGGCGCTTGAAGCGCAGCGTCACCGTGGCGGTCTCCGAGAGGCGCAGCGTCACGCGCGCGCCGTGGCGGATCGCCTTCAGGCGCAGGCCGGTCACGGCGGGCGCGCCGGCGTCGCCGCGGGCGCCGCCGCTCGGGGCGGGGGTGAGCTGGCCGGGTGGCGCGGCCGGCGGGGTGCCCGACGGGCCCGGCGTGCCCGCGGGCGGCGGCGTCGGATCGGGCGTCTCGGACGGCGGCGGGGTCGGCTCCGGCGTGGGCGTCGGCTCCACCGGCTCGCCGGTCACGGTGATCGCGCCCGTCATGTTCGGGTGCACCTGGCAGACGAAGGCGTAGCTCCCCGGCTGGGTGAACGTGTACGGGTGCGGGCCGCGGCTCGGGACGGTCCCGGTCGTGAACGGCTCCCAGTTCGGGTCCTCCGGCACGGCGTTCGTCGACATCGCGTTGTGGATGCCCTGCTCCGGGAAGTTCCAGGTGACCGTGTCCCCGGTCTCGATGCTCGCGGTGGCGGGCACGAACGACGGCCCGGACTCGCTCGTCGTGATCGTCACGTCGGCGGCCTGCTGCGCCGCCCCGGCGACGCCCACGCCGGCGACGAGGGCGCCGGCGGCGAGCCCTCCGGCGAGCAGGCGCGCGGCGCGCCAACCGATCCCGTGCCTGACTCGCTGCCCCACCTGCGCCTCCCCGACGTGGTCTCCCAGCTTTCGCATTCTCGACGGCAGAACTCATCCGTCGAACGGGCGAAAGTAGCGGCAGCCTAACCCGGAACGCCGACTTGTCAACCGCTGGAGGCTCCCCAGCGCCGCTTTTGTCGTTGCCCATGCAAAAGCCGTTGACAAGAATGGCGTATGACCGCTAGCTTCCGCGGCGCTCGCGCAGGATGCGGTCCGCGAGAACGAGAGGGAGGCGACGCGGGGGATGAGTGCGGTGAGGTCGTGGTTGACGCACGTGATGTGGCGTGGCGCGGCGCCGGCGTGCGCGCTGCTGGCCCTGACGGCGGGCCCCGCCGCGGCCCAGGACCCGGGGCCGAACCTGTTCACGACGATCGGCATCACCACCGAGGAGACGCGCGACAACAGCGGCATCCGCGGCCCGTACTCGCTCCAGGCTGAGGACATGCCGCCGTCGCGGTCGGTCCTGGCGCCTGAGGACGACGTCACCGACGACGTGCCGCTGCGCATGCCCGACACGTCGGGCAACCTGCCCAACCTGGCCGCGTTCGACGGCCAGGCGCTGGCGCTCGCAGCCGACGACCGCAAGGCGTACACGCGGATCCACTTCTTCGGCATGACCGCCGACGGCTCCGGCGGCGGGGACTTCCTGCTCACGTACACCGACGGGTCGACCCAGACCGTCGCCGTGTCGTTCCCGGACTGGTGCCAATCCGGACACTGGGCCATCGGGCCGGGGAACGGCCGGTGGACGCCGACCGGGTCGGACACCGCGCCGTGCGGCATCTTCCACGTGCCCGCGGAGATCGACGAGGGCAAGACGCTGGCGTCCGTCCAGCTGCCGCCCGAGACCGACGCCGGCGGGAACACGGTCGCCTACCTCATGGCGCTGACGCTCGAGCAGCCCGACGGCTCGTTCGAGTTGCCGGACCTCTCGGGCCGCGCGCCGTGCGTGGACGAGGACGTCGCCCCCGTCACCACGCACGCGTTCTCGCCCGCGGCGCCGAACGGCAACGACGGCTGGTACGCCGGGGCCGTGCGGGCGACGCTCAGCGCGACCGACGAGGAGGGCGGCTCCGGGGTCGAGCAGGTGCTCTACCGCCTCGACGGCGGCCGGGCACGGCCGTACGGCGGCGTCCTCACGCTCGACGCCGACGGTCCCCACACGTTCGAGTACCGGGCGATCGACTGCGCGGGCAACGCGGAGGAGTTCAAGTCGGTCGACCTGAAGGTCGACGCCCACGCGCCCTCGACGGCGGCGCGGCTGACCCCGCGGACGCCGCTCGGGCCGGGCGGCTGGTACGACGGCGCGGTCGCCGTGGCGCTCACCGCCCGCGACGGCGACGGCTCGGGCACGGACGTGACCGAGTACCGGCTCGACGGCGGTTCGTGGACCGCGTACGAGGGCGCGCTCGAGATCGGCGCCGTGGGGCGCCACGTGCTCGAGTACCGCTCGACGGACGTCGCGGGCAACGTCGAGCCGGCCCGGGCCCTGGACGTGAACGTCGACGCCACGGCGCCGCGGACCGACGTGCTGGTGAACGGCGCCCCCGCGCAGGCCGCCTACGCCGGCGCCGTGCGGGTGGCGTTCGCCCGCACGGACGGCGACGGGTCGGGGGTCGCCGCGACCGAGTACCGGCTGGACGGCGGCGCGTGGACCGCGTACGCCGGCGCCTTCGACGTCGTGAACGCGGGGGACCATCGCGTCGACTACCGCTCGCGCGACGTCGTCGGCAACACGGAGCTGTATCGCACCCTCCAGTTCAGCCTGAGCGCGCCGGCCGGCCCGTCGGGCACGCCGCCGTCGCGTCCGGCGCCGTTCGCGGCGCTCGCCCCGGTGGCGCGGAACCGCTCGACGCTCGCCGCGCTCCGGCGCGGCCGGCTGGTCGTGCGCGTGAGCTGCCGGAGCGTCCGGCGCGGCACCGTGACGCTGACCGTCACGCGGGCGACGGCGCGCAGGCTCGGGCTCGGGAGCCGCGTCCTGGTGCGGGCCGCGGTGCGCTGCGGCGCGCAGGGACGCGCCGCGGTGCGGCTGCGCCCGAGCCGCGAGGTGCGGCGCGCGCTCGCGCGCTCGCGCCGCGCTGTGGAGGCCGGGCTGACGCTGCGCATGCGCGGCGCCGCGCCGGATGAGACGAGCCTCGTGCTGCGGCGCGGGTGAGGTCATGCACGTGAACGAGCAACGCGAGACAGGGGAGCCGGTGATGTTCGGAGGCGGCAGCGGGATGCGCGATCCACGAGCACGGGCGGGAGGCGCCGCCCGCGCGCTCAGGGCGCTGCCGGTCTGTGGCGTCCTCGCCTGTGCGCTCGCACTGCTCGCCGGAGCGCCGGCGCTCGCGCAGGATCCCGCCGACGTGCTGGTCTTCCACGGACCCGCGGATCCGACGACCGCGCCGGGCGTGGCCGCGATCGAGGCGCTCGGCGCCGAGCGCGGCTTCACCGTCGAGGCCACGGCCGACCCGGCGGCCATCGACGCCGGCGCGCTCGCGGACGTCAGCGCGGTCGTGTTCCTCAACACCGCCGGCGACCTGCTCGACGCCGAGCAGGAGGGCGCGCTCGAGGCGTTCATCGACGACGGCGGCGGGTTCGTCGGCATCGGCAGCGCGGCGGAGTCCGAGCCCGACGCCGAGTTCTTCGACGGCCTGATCGGCGCGCGCCCCAGCGCCGACAGCTCGACCGACGCGTCCGAGCAGACCGTGGTCTTCGGCGACCAGGTGCACCCCGCGACGGAGGGCCTGCCGCTGCAGGCCGACCGCTCGGACGTCTGGTACCGGTGGATCGAGCGCCCGACCGGCAAGGTCCACACCGTCGCGCGCTACCACGCGCCTGGCGCCCCCGCCGGCGACGGCACCGACGTCGGCGAGGCCGACGAGCCGATCTCGTGGTGCCGCGACTACGCCGGCGGCCGCTCCTTCTACACGGGCATGGGCCGCACCGCGGGCAGCTTCGGCGACGAGAACGTGCGCAAGCACCTCGGCGGCGCCATCCAGTGGGCCGCCGGCCTGCTGCGCGGCAACTGCAAGGCGACGATCGACAGCAGCTACGAGGGCAGGAAGATCGTGGCCGCGGGCCCCGTCGGGACCGGGCTCGCCAACACCGGCGAGTCGCACGGGCTCGTCGTCGCGCCGAACGGCTGGGTCCTCTACATCGGCCGCGGCGACTGCCGCACGGACGCGGAGCGCGGGAACCTCCTCGGCGCCGCGCCGTTCGGCCGCGTGCTCGATCACGCCAGCGCGAACGTGGGCATCGGCTGCGGCAGCGTCCACGTGTGGGATCCCGCGGCCGCCAACGGCAACGTCAACAGCGGCGTGACGCGCGCCGGAACGCTCGCGGTCTACGGCGACGGCGGCCAGGGCGGCGAGCGGAC
The DNA here is from genome assembly GCA_963827335.1 of uncultured Solirubrobacteraceae bacterium. Classification (GTDB taxonomy): domain Bacteria; phylum Actinomycetota; class Thermoleophilia; order Solirubrobacterales; family Solirubrobacteraceae; genus DASQMT01. The sequence continues at coordinate 217,223 of CAWHAP010000001.1, read as the reverse complement.
CGACCAGGAGGACCACAAGATGGAGTACGGGCTCCTGGGCATCACGGTGGCGCCCGACTTCGACGAGACCGGCCACATCTACCTGCAGTACTTCCCGACCTTCAACCCGCAGAGCACGCCGCCGGGGCTCCCGCTCGAGCGCCGCGTGTCGAAGATGTCGCAGCCGCGCATCTCGCGCTTCACGCTCGACCTCGAGACGAAGCAGCTCGACCTGGACTCCGAGGTCGTGATCTTCCAGTACGACGCCCAGATCTACAGCTGCTGCCACGTCGGCGGCGGCATGGGCTTCGACTCGGCCGGCAACCTCTACGTGACGACGGGCGACACGAACTCGTCGCAGGGGTCCGACGGCTACTCGGGCAACAACCCGGCGGCCAAGTGCCCGACCGGTCCTCCGGCCCAGGCGGCGCGGACGCACTGCGGCAGCGCGCACTACTCCTACCAGGACGCCCGCCGCACCGCGGGCAACACCAACGACTACAACGGCAAGATGCTGCGGTTCAAGCCGATCCCCGGCCTCGAGGACGGCGCGGACCCGGCGCCCGGGGTCGGGTCGACGTACACGCTGCCGACCGCGGACGATCCGAACGGGCCGAACCTGTTCGACGGCGAGGAGGGCGGCGGCGGCAAGACCAGGCCGGAGATCTACGCGATGGGCCTGCGCAACCCGTCGCGGCTCTCGATCGACCCCGAGACGGACATCCCGTATGCCGCGTGGGTCGGACCGGACGCCGGCGCGCCGAGCGCGACGATGGGCCCGTCGACGTACGAGAACGCGGCGCAGATCGCGAGCGCGGGCAACTACGGCTGGCCCTACTGCATGGGCAACGGCCAGGCCTACCGCGACCGGATCGCGAGCGCGACGGACCCGGACGACCCGGAGGCGACGACGCTGCGCGGCGCGAACGCTCCGGGCTACGTGTCCGGCGGCCCGAACGGGGCCACGCCCGGCTGGTACGACTGCCAGAACCTGCGCAACGACTCCCCGAACAACACCGGGCTCGTCGAGTTCCCGCACGCGACGGGCACCGGCGAGGACGCGGGCAAGGTCCGCCCGGTGAACGTCTGGTACAGCCGCGGGAACCCGAACGACGCGAACGGCTGCCCCGACTTCCCGCGTGAAGGTGGGGCCGGCGCGCCGAACTACGGCGCCGAGCCGACCTCGCTGTGCCCGTACGTGATCGACGAGGGCATGACGGTGATGGACGGCCCGGTCTACCGCTACGACGCCGAGGCGGCGGACGACTCGCGCCGGTGGCCCGCGTACTGGGACGGACGCTGGTTCCTGCACAACAGCGGCGGGCCGAGCGTCAAGCACGCGCTGATGCTCGATCCGGACACCGCCGCGAACGGCAGCCAGCCGATCTACGCCGACAGCCTGCGCACGGCGCTCGACTGGGACGCGGCGTACATGGACTCGAAGTTCGGGCCGGACGGCGCGCTCTACGTGCAGGTCTACGACGGCTTCTTCCGCGCGGATCCCAACGCCGGCATCTGGCGCTTCGACTACACGGGCGGCCCGGACACGCCGGGCGCCTCCCCGGAGGCGTATCCGATCGGCGGCAACGAGGTGACCTTCGACAAGGGCGCCTCGGGCGGCGTCGCCTACGAATGGGACTTCGGCGACGGCTCGCCGGTCTCGACCGAGCCGGACCCGACGCACGAGTACGCCACGGCCGGCTCGCACACGGCGACGCTGACGGTCACCTACGCGGACGGGTCCGAGGACACCGGCGAGGTCACGTTCGACGTGATCGAGGCGGTCGACGACGCCCCGCCGGTGACGACCGCGACGACGAGCCCGGCGAACCCGAACGGCACGAAGCCGGTCACCGTGACGCTCGCGGCGACCGACGCCGGCGGAACCGGCGTGCTGCGGACGGAGTACCGCGTCAACGGCGGCGCCTGGCAGGTCTACTCCGGGCCGTTCAAGCGCTCGGAGCCCGGGACCTACACGGTCGAGTACCGCTCCACCGACCGCGCGAACAACACCGAGGACACGAAGACGCTCGCGTTCGAGATCTCCGTGATCCAGAACTGCGAGCCCGATCTCAACGACGAGTTCGACGGCGACGCGCTGAGCGGCGACTGGGAGGTGCTGCGCCCGGACGACGAGGACGACGAGGACATCGTGGTCGCCGGCGGGCAGCTCTCCCTGAAGGTCCGCGCCGGCGACCTCATCGGCGATCAGGCGACGGCGAAGAACCTGCTGCTCAAGGACGCGCCCGACGGTCCGTGGGTCGTCACCACGCGGCTCGACGTGCGCGACCTCGACGAGCCGGGCCAGCAGGCCGGCCTGGTGCTGTGGAACGGCGAGGACCCGAAGACGTTCGCCAAGATCGTGTTCATCGACAAGGGCGACGAAGGGCAGCGCTTCGAGTACGTCGCGACGCGCGAGGGCGAGGCCGACATCCAGGCCGGCCCCACGCTCGCCGGCGCGCCGCGCGAGGCCTACGTGCGCGTGCGCGCCAACGGCGCCGGGCTGTACATCCCCGAGTTCTCGCTGGACGGTGAGACGTGGGAGGCCATCGCCGAGCCGATCGAGGACCTCGGCGACCCGGACACGGTCCGGTTCGGCCTGAAGGCGTCCGACGACGCCGACTCCGACAACGCCGCGCGGTTCCTGTACTTCCGCGTGGACTGCTCGGATCGCGTCGCGCCCACCGCGTCGGCGTCGGTCAGCCCCGCCAAGCCCGACAACGCGCACGGCTGGTACAAGGCCACGCCGAAGGTGACGCTGACGGCCGACGACAGCACCGCGGGCGGCATCGCCAGGATCGAGTACGCCGTCGACGGGGGACAGCTCCGGACCTACTCCGGGCCGTTCACCGTCCCGGCCGGCGAGCACATCGTGGAGTACTTCGCCACGGACACCGCGGCCGAGCCCAACGTCAGCGAGAGGCAGAAGCTCGGCGTGCGCGTCGACGCGAGCGCCCCGAGGACGGGCGTGTCGCTCGACCGCTCGGCCGGCCAGGACGGGCCGGTGAACGTCACGCTCGACGGGCAGGACGGTGCGGCCGGCTCGGGCAGCGTGCTGACCGAGTACCGGGTCGACGGCGGCCCCTGGGAGACCTACTCGGCACCCGCCGAGGAGCAGCTGCTCGACGACCACCCAGGATCGCTCGCGGCCTGGGCGCAGGCCGGCGCAGGGCACTTCGAGCCGCTGTTCGACGGGTCGGGCGGCATCCGTCCCGTGGACGGGCTCGGGATGCTCTGGTGGCCCGTGAGCCCGTACTCGGACTTCAAGCTGAAGTTCCAGTTCCGGGAGGGCCGCACGGACGGCGGCAGCTCGAACGGCGGCGCGTTCGTCCGGTTCCCGGATCCGCGCGTGCCCCTGAGCCAGCGTCCGGACGCGTGCGCCAGGACGGGCTCCGCGGCTGACGACGAGGCCTGGGTGGCGATCTACTGCGGCCACGAGATCCAGCTCTACGACGGCACGACCGGCGAGGTGCAGAAGACGGGCTCGATCTACAACTTCGATGCGAGGGACATCGACAAGATCGGCGAGCCCAAGGAGGGCTGGAACGACTACGAGATCGAGGTCGTCGGCCAGCGCTATCGCGTCTTCCGCAACGGGGACCTGATCAACGAGTTCCAGAACGACCCGGGGATCGAGTCGTCCCGCGACACCGATCCGCCGACCGACCAGCGCCAGTTCGCCGAGGGCTACATCGGCCTGCAGAACCACGGAGGGGCGGACCTCCTGCAGTACCGCGACGTGCGCGTGGAGGACCTGTCCGCCGACGCGCCCGCCCGCAAGGCGACGGGGCCGTTCACCATCTCGGCCGCCGGCCCGCACACCGTCGAGGTCCGCTCGGTCGACGCGGCGGGCAACGTCGAGCCCAAGCAGGCGGTGGACGTGCAGATCGGCGGGGTCGGCCCCTCGGGCCAGACCCCGGTGCCGCCCGCGTCGGGCAAGGCGCGCTTCCGGCTCGGCAGGCTGGCCTCGCGCATCGGCGCGAAGCGGTTCGGCAGGCGTGGCGTGTCGCTCGAGGTCCGCTGCACGGGCGCGATGAGCGGCTCGGTGGTCGTGCGGGTCTCGCAGGCGACGGCCCGCCGGGCCGGGCTGAGCACGCGCACGCTGATCGACCGCGACGTGCGCTGCTACGGCGAGCACACGGCGACGGTGCGGCTCAAGCCGTCGCGGTCGACCGCGCGCAAGCTCCGGCGCGCGGCAAGGGGCAAGCGCACCGTGCGGCTCCAGGTCAGGGTCCGGATGGTCGACCTCGGGCAGCCCGCCCAGACGGCGCGCCGGACGATCACCCTGCGCTGACGCGCGCCAGGCCCGCTTCGGCGCATCCCCGCTCGAGCGCGTTCAACCCGAACGCCTCGAGCGGGCCCGCCGCGCCCGTCACGAGGACGCCCTCGCCCGCGGCGCGGCGGGCCGCCCAGGCGAGGCAGCCCGCGGTGAACGCGTAGGCGTCGTCGCCGGAGAGGTGCACCTCGGCGAGCGGCGCGCCGTCCGCGCCGCAGGCCACGGCCGTGATGTAGGAGGTCATGCCGGGGGTGGTACCGGGCGCCGGCCCCGCGCCCATGCCCGCGAGCCGGCCGGCGGCCGCCCGCACGGCGGCGCGGGCCCCGGGCAGCCACAGCAGCGGCGCGCTCACGCGTGAGCCCACGCGCGCGACGTGTGCGAGGTTCCCGAACCAGCCGAGGTAGACGTTGACCTCGCGCAGGCGCGGATACGCGGCGGGGAGCGTGAAGTGCTCGGCGCCGCCGATCGAGATGGCCGGCCGGTCCTTCCCCCGCACCGCGAACGAGCGGACCCGCTCGGCCGACGGGGTGCGCGTCACGCGCCCGGCGCGGAACGCGAAGGCGGGGTCGAGCGCGACGCCGGCCAGCGACGCGCGGGTGCCGCGGCTCAGCGAGGCGGGCCCGCCGCCGAGCGCGTAGTAGCCGACGTCGACGCGGACCGCCGTGCCGCCGCTCCGGGCCGCGTCCTCCAGCGCCAGCGCGCCCGCGAGCGCGCCGGGCACGAAGTCGTAGCCCATCGCGGGGAGCAGGGTGGCGCCGGCGCGCCGGGCCGGCGCGTCGTGGGTCTGGAACACGCTGCGGATGAACGCCGGCTCGCCCGTCGAGTCCAGGTAGACCGCGCCGGCGGCGATCGCCGCCTCGAGCGCCGGCCCACCCCAGCGCTTGAACGGGCCGACGGTGGTCACGAGCACGTCGCCCGGTCCGACGAGCGCGTGCACGGACGCCGGGCGGTCCACGTCGGCGACCGCGTGCTCGAGCCCGCCGAGGCGCTCGGCCAGCTCCGCCAGGCGCGACGCCGAGCGGCCCGCGAGCACGGGACGGTCGCCGAGCGCCACCAGGCGCTCGGCGGTGAGGCGCCCCGTGTACCCGGTGGCGCCGAACACGACGATTCGCGAAGGCATCGGGGCGACCCTACCCCGCTATCCTCAAGGCGCTCACTACCGAAGCGAAATCAGTGAATGCACAGGTCCGCCACAGACCGAGCGGCGGATCAGGAAAGGAACACATGGCAGAAGTGCACGAGGTCTCCGTCGAGATCGGCGGCGCGGAGATCGTCTTCGAGACGGGCCGCCTGGCCAAGCAGGCCTCCGGCGCCGTCCTGGTCGCCTCCGGCGACACCCGCGTCCTGGGCACCGCGACCGCGGGCAACATCCGCGACATCGACTTCATGCCGCTCACGGTGGACATCGAGGAGCGGATGTACGCGGCCGGCAAGATCCCCGGCTCGTTCTTCAAGCGCGAGGGCCGCGCGGGGGAGAAGGCGACGCTGATCGCCCGCATGATCGACCGCCCGCTGCGGCCGCTCTTCCCCAAGGGCTGGCGCTACGAGACCCAGCTCGTGTCGATTCCGCTCTCGATCGACCACGAGCGCCCGTACGACATCCTCGCGATGAACGGCGCGTCGGCGGCCCTGATGGTCTCCAACATCCCGTTCCCGACGCCGGTCGGCGCCGTGCGGATCGGCAAGGTCGACGGCAACTTCGTCGTCAACCCGTCCGAGGAGCAGCAGCTCACGGCCGACCTCGACCTCGTGGTCGCGGGCACCGACGAGGCCGTCCTGATGGTCGAGGCGGGCGCCAACGAGATCACCGAGGCCGAGATGCTCGACGCGCTCGACATCGCCCACGGCGCGATCAAGAAGCTGTGCGCCGCGCAGCTCGAGCTCGCCGGCAAGGTCTCCAAGCCCAAGCTCGAGGTCACGGCCCCGGCGGTCGACGAGGACCTCTACGCGCAGATCCAGGCGTCGCACGGCGCCGCCCTGGACGAGGCCACGAGCGTGCAGGACAAGCTCGCGCGCCAGGACGCCACCAAGGCGGTCGAGGAGGCCGTGCTCACCCAGTACTCCGGGGAGCCCACGTCCGAGACCTACGCCGAGTACCGCAGCCGGGCCCAGCTGGCCTTCGACAAGCTCGAGAAGAACCTCATCCGCCAGCGCATCGCCGTCCACAAGAAGCGCCCGGACGGCCGCTCGGAGGCCGAGATCCGGGCGATCGACACCGAGGTCGGCATCCTGCCGCGCACGCACGGGTCCGCGCTGTTCACGCGCGGCCAGACGCAGGCGCTGTCGGTCGTCGCGCTCGGCACGACGCGCGAGGAGATGCGCCTGGACAACCTCGGGCTCGAGACGTCCAAGCGCTACTTCCACCACTACAACTTCCCGCCGTTCTCGGTGGGCGAGGCCGGCTTCATGCGCGGCCCGAAGCGCCGCGACATCGGCCACGGGGCGCTCGCCGAGCGCGCGCTGGTCCCGATGATCCCGTCGCAGGAGGACTTCCCCTACACGATCCGCGTGGTGTCGGACATCCTCGAGTCCAACGGCTCGTCGTCGATGGCGTCGGTGTGCGGCTCCTCGCTGTCGCTGATGGACGCGGGCGTGCCGCTGAAGTCCCCCGTCGCCGGCGTGGCCATGGGCCTCATCAAGGAGGGCGACGACTACACCGTCCTCACCGACATCGCCGGCGTCGAGGACCACCTCGGCGACATGGACTTCAAGGTCGCCGGCACGGAGAACGGGATCACCGCGCTCCAGATGGACATCAAGATCACCGGCGTCACCTTCGAGATCCTGCGCGACGCGCTCACGCAGGCCCGCGAGGGCCGGCTGTTCATCCTCGGCAAGATGGCCGAGTCGCTGCAGTCGCCCCGCACCGAGCTGTCGGAGTTCGCTCCGCGCATCTCGTCGATCTCGATCGACCCGGACAAGATCGGCCTGCTGATCGGCAAGGGCGGCGAGACCATCCGCGGCCTCTCCGACGAGTTCGAGGCCCAGATCGACGTCGAGGACGACGGCACCGTCCGCGTCTACGCCCAGACCGGCGCGCAGGGCGACGCCCTCGTCGACCGGATCCGGTCGATGACCAAGGAGGTCGCGGTCGGCGACGAGTTCGCCACCGCCAAGGTCGTCAAGACGACGACGTTCGGCGCGTTCGTGGAGCTCGCCAAGGGCACGGACGGCCTGCTGCACATCTCCAACGTCTCGCCCGGCCAGCGGGTCGCGACGGTCGAGGAGGTGCTCAACAAGGGCGACGAGATCTCCGTCCGCGTCGTCGAGGTCGACAAGGAGCGCGGGCGCATCGGCCTGCGCCTCGCCGAGGACCCGGAGATCGCCGGCAAGTCGGTCGAGGAGCTCGCGAGCGTCGGTGGCGGCGGCGGCGGTGGCGGCGGCGACCGCGGCGACCGCGGGCCGCGCCGCGACCGGGGCCCGCGCCGCGACGGCGGCGGCGGGCGCGACCGCGACCGCGATCGGGACCGGCGCCCCCGGGGCGACCGCGACCCCGAGCGGGGCTAGCGGCGCTGCCCGAGCACCGGCTCACCACGCTGGACTCGGGGCTGCGGGTCGTCACGGAGCACATGAGCTCCGTGCGATCCGCGGCCCTGGGCTTCTACGTCGGCGCGGGGTCGCGCGGGGAGACGCCCGCGGAGGCGGGCCTGTCGCACTTCCTCGAGCACATGCTGTTCCGCGGCACCGCGCGCTTCGCCTCCGCCGAGATCGACCAGCTGTTCGACGGCATGGGCGCCGAGCTGAACGCCGGCACCGACAAGGAGGCCACGACGGTCTACGCGCGGATGCTGGACCAGCACCTGCCGCGCGCCTTCGACGTGATGGCCGACATGGTCTGGCGGCCCGCGTTCAACGACGTCGACCCCGAGCGCGAGGTCGTGCTCGAGGAGATCGCGATGTACGAGGACGACCCGCAGGACACGGTCTTCGACGTGCTGGGCGACGCCGTCTTCGGCGACCATCCGCTCGGCCGGCCGATCATCGGGCGCGCGCCGGTGATCCGCGACACGCCGGTCGACTCGATCGCCGCGTTCCACGCGCGCCGCTACGTGCCCAGCTCGGTCGTCGTCGCGGCGGCCGGCTCGGTCGACCACGACGCGATCGTGGCGCTGGCCGAGCAGACGCTCGGCGGGCTGCGCGCGGGGGAGTCCGCGCCGGTGCCCGCGCCCGCGCCGCCGCTGCCGCACGCCCGCGTGCGCTTCCAGGCCAAGGACACCGAGCAGGTCCACGTCTGCCTCGGCGGCCCCGGCCTGCCGCGCCATGACGAGCGGCGCTTCGCCGTGCGCGTGCTCGACGCGATCTTCGGCGGCCTCTCGTCCTCGCGGCTCTTCCAGAGCGTGCGCGAGGAGCGCGGGCTGGCCTACGCCGTCTACTCGTTCTCCGGCCAGTTCACCGACACCGGCCAGGTCGGCCTCTACGTCGGCACCCGGCCCGACAACCTCGCCGAGGCGATGGACGTCGTCCGCGCCGAGCTCGACCGCATGCGGTCCCAGCCCGCGAGCGAGGAGGAGCTCTCCCGGGCCCGCGAGAACGTCAAGGCCCGCGTCGTGCTCGCCATGGAGTCCTCCTCGGCGCGGATGAACCGGCTCGGCGGCTCGACGCTGTACGGGCTGCCGCTGCTCGAGGCGGACGAGATCATGGCCCGCGTCGACGCCGTGCAGATGGACGACCTGCGCGAGCTCGTCGACGAGCTGTGGGCGCCGGAGCGGCTGTCGGCCGCCGGCATCGGCCCCTCGCAGGAGGCGTTCTGCGCCGCCGTGGAGCCGGTGTGCCCGGCCGCGGAGGCCGTCGCGGCATGAGCCTCCGCGTCGCCGTGGCGGGCGCGGCGGGCCGGATGGGCCAGGCCGTGTGCGCCGCGGTCGACGGGGCGCAGGACCTCGAGCTGGCGGGGCGCGCCGACCCGGCGCTGGACACGCCGCTGGCGGACGTGCTCGGCGGCTGCGACGTCGTCGTCGACTTCACCCGCCCCGACACGGCGCTCGACAACGCCCGCGACGTGCTCGCCGCCGGGCGCCACGTGGTGATCGGGACCACCGGCTTCGACGTCGAGGCGCTCCGCCCGGCCGCCGAGGCCGCGGACGCCAACGCGTTCGTCGCGCCGAACTTCGCCATCGGCGCGGTGCTGCTCATGCGCTTCGCCGCGGAGGCCTCGCGCCACATGGCGCGCGCGGAGATCATCGAGTACCACCATCCCGGCAAGCTGGACGCGCCCTCGGGCACCGCGAAGCGGACGGCCGAGCTGATGGAGGGCGAGGTGCCGATCCACTCCGTCCGCCTGCCCGGGCTCGTCGCCGACCAGGACGTGGTGCTCGGCGACGTGGCCCAGACGCTCACGCTCCGCCACGTCACCACCGACCGCACGAGCTTCATGCCCGGCGTGCTGCTGGCCGTCCGCCGTGTGGCGGACCTGCCCGACCGGCTCACCGTGGGGCTCGAGCGGCTGCTCTGGCCCGCGGGCTGACCGCAGGGTCGTGCTCGTCGCGGTGACCGACCACGCGGCGGAGCGCTTCCGCCAGCGGGTGCGCGGCACGCTCGACGCCCGCACCGAGGTCGCGGCGCGCGTCGGCCGGGCCTGGGCGGCCGGCGACCACACGCGCGAGCCCCCGCCCGGCGCCGCCGCCCAGCGCGGCTCGGTCTACGTGCGCGAGGGCGACATCGTCTACGTCTGCCTGGAGGACAAGCCCCGCGGGGAGCTCGTGGTCGTCACGCTGTGGCGCGGTAACTCCCGGAGCGCAGGCGGGAGGCTGCCCGCCGGCCGCGTTCCGCGGGACGACACGGTCAGCCGGACGCCGGGCACCGGAACCGATACCGGGGGTAACCTTCGCCGCATGGGTTTCATGGACAAGGCCAAGAAGATGGCCGAGCAGGCGCAGGCCAAGCTCGACGACGCGCAGAAGCAGTTCAACTCCGGCCAGCAGTCGGGGATGGGCGCCGGTGCTCCCCCCGTCGAGTACGACAAGCACGGCCGCCCGATCGCGAGCGAGGCGCCGCCCGCCGCGCCGCCGCACGGCGACCCGCTCGCCGGTGGCTCCCAGGCGCCGCCGGCGCCCGCCACGCCCGGCGTGCCGCCCACGGACCCGGGCGCACCCGTGGAGGCGACCGCACCGAGCCCGCCGCCCGTCGAGCAGCCGGCCGTCCCGCCGACCGGTTCGGCACCGCCGCCCGCGGGCGACGCGCCCGCTCCGCAGGCTCCGCCCGCCCGCCCGGAGAGCGACGCCGCCGACGAGGACCGCAACCACCCGAGCTACGCGCCGCCGAAGCTCTCCAGCGGGGATCCGCTCGCGGGCTGAGCCGCCCGTGACCGGGGTCTGACCCCGTCTGCGCGCGTCCCGGCCGGGCGGCGTGCGAAACTGTCGCGCATGCTGCCGTACGAAGGCCTGCTGACCGCGATGGTCACGCCGTTCCATGCCGACGGGCGCGTCAACGAGGACGCGTCGGTGGCGATCGCCCGCCACCTGCTGGCGAACGGCTCCCACGGCCTCGTCGTCGCAGGGACGACCGGGGAGGCCGCGACGCTCACCGACGACGAGCAGATCCGCCTGGTCGAGCTGATCGCCGGCGAGACCGGTGGCGAGGGCGCGATCGTCGCCGGCGCCGGCTCGAACGACACGCGCCACGCGATCCACCTCACCGAGCGGGTGATCGCCGCGGGCGCGCAGGCCGTCCTCTCGGTCACGCCGTACTACAACAAGCCGAACCGGCGGGGGATCATCCGCCACTTCGAGGAGGTCGCCCGCGCGGCCGCCGGCACCCCGGTGGTGCTCTACAACATCCCCAGCCGCACGGCGGTCAACATGGGCCCCGACCTGCTCGCCGAGCTGGGGCAGATCGACGGCATCGCCGGCGTCAAGCAGGCCAACGGCGCCGAGCTGCAGCCGATCGACGGCCTGGCGGTGCTCGCGGGCAACGACGCGGACTACCTGGCCTGCCTGGAGATGGGCGGCGCGGGGTGCATCTCCGTCGCCTCGCACATCGTCGGCCCCGAGATGCGCAGGATGTACGACGAGCCCGAGCAGCGTGCCGCGATCGACGCGTCGCTGCGCGACGTCTACGACACGCTCTTCATCACCGCCAGCCCGACGCCGGTCAAGGCCGCGCTGAACCTGCTCGGCCACGACGCCGGCACGCTCCGCCTGCCGATGGTCGAGGCCGACGAGGCCGAGACCGCCGCCGTGCGCGCGATGCTGGCGCGCCACGGGCTGCTCTCCGCGGTGCCCGCAGGGTGAGCGGCACACTGCGCGTCATCCCGCTGGGAGGCGTCGGCGAGATCGGGAAGAACATGACCGTCGTCGAGTACGACGGGCGGATCGTGCTGGTCGACGCCGGGCTGCGCTTCCCGACTGCGGAGCAGATGGGCATCGACCTCGTGCTGCCCGACTTCGCGTACCTGCGCGACCGGACCGACGACATCGAGGCCATCGTCATCACCCACGGCCACGAGGATCACCTCGGCTGCCTGCCCTGGCTCCTGCGCGAGCTGGGGGAGGAGAGCATCCCGGTCACCTACGGCGGCCAGCTGACCGTCGCGATGGCCCGCTCCAAGCTCGACGAGCACAAGCTGCGCAAGGCGCGGCTCGACGTCCTCCCGACGGGCGAGCCCGTCCAGGCCGGCCCGTTCACGATCGAGATGATCCACCTGACGCACTCGATCCCCGACGCCTGCGGCGTGGCGCTCACCACCGAGCTCGGCACGATCCTCTTCACGGGCGACTACAAGTTCGACCAGACGCCGGTCGGCGGCGCGCCCGCGGACGTCTCGCGCCTCGCCGAGCTGGGGCGCGAGGGCCTGCTGCTGCTCGCGGGCGACTCCACGAACGCCGACCGCCCGGGCTTCTCCACGAGCGAGTCGACCGTCGGGCCCAACCTCGAGCGCGTCTTCCAGCGCTGCGAGGGCCGGATCGTCGTCACCTGCTTCGCGTCGAACATCCATCGCGTGCAGCAGGTCGTCGACGCGGCCGCGACGCTCGGGCGCAAGGTCGCGCTCGTCGGCCGCTCGATGCGCAAGAACGTGAACATCGGGCGCTCTCTGGGTCACATCAACGTGCCCGAGGGCATGCTCGTGCCGTTGCGCGAGGTCGACCAGTGGCCCGACGAGAAGCTGGTCATCGTCTCCACGGGCTCCCAGGGGGAGCCGCTCTCCGCGCTCCGCCGGATGGCCTATCGCGACCATCCCCAGGTCGAGCTCAAGGCCGGCGACACCGTCGTGTTCTCGGCCACGCCGATCCCGGGCAACGAGCGCGCGGTCAACGAGACGATCGACCGGCTCTACCACGTGGGCGCCGAGGTGGTCACCACGCGCGACGCGCCGATCCACGCGTCCGGCCACGGCCACGAGGAGGAGATCAAGCTGATGCTCAACCTCACGCGGCCGCGCTACGTGATCCCGGTGCACGGCGACTACAAGCGCCAGCTGCTCCACGCGAAGCTCGCCGAGGCGGTCGGCGTGCCCGCCGACAACGTGTTCCTCACCGAGAACGGCCGGCCGGTGGAGGTCGACGCGCAGGGCGCCCGCTTCGGCGAGCGCGTCCAGAGCGGCATGATCTTCGTCGACGGCGTCGACATCGGGGACGTGAGCGACGTCGCGCTGCGCGACCGCAAGATGCTCTCCGCGGACGGCATCTTCATCGTCGTGGCGACGGTGTCCGAGCAGGACGGCTCCTCCGTCGTCCCGCCGGAGGTGATCGCCCGCGGCGTGCCGTTCCTGGACGGCAACTCGGAGTTCGTCGACGAGCTGCGCGAGGCGGTCGAGGACTCGCTCGACCGGGCGGCGGAGGCGCACGTCACCGAGATCGAGCAGCTCGAGACGATGCTCCACGACGACCTCGCGGCGTTCATCTACGGGCGCCTGAAGCGGCGCCCGATGGTGCTGCCGGTCGTCGTCGAGGTCTAGTCGGCCGCGAAGGGAAGCGCGTCCGACACCCCGGCGAGCTCGAAGACCCGCTGCACCTCGCGCGGGCCCGGGCGGATGCTCAGGGCGACCCCGCGTGCCCGGCTCTCCTCCTCGAGCCGCATCAGCACGCCGATCCCGGTGGAGTCGATGAAGCTGAGCCGCGACAGGTCCACGGTGATGGCGTCGAGGCCGTCACGGGCGACGACCTCCTCCATCGCGGGCTCGACCGTGAACGTCGCGGGCATGTCGAACTCGCCCTCGAGGGCGACGGTCGCCTCTTGGCCCTCGACGGTGACGGTGACGGGGTCGCTCACGTACTGGTCCTGCCCGCGGAGGGCGATGAAGATGCGTCGGCGGTGTTCTGTGGCAGACGGGGTGGCTCCGGCACCGGCGCCGGCGCGTCGGGGACGGCCCGCAGGCTCGCACCGAGCGCGACGATGAGGAGGACGCCGATGCCGGAGACGGCGAACGCCGTCGGCGGCTCGGTGATCGCCGTGATGACGCCGCCGATGAGGAACCCCACGCCCGTCATGGCGGCCGAGACCGACTCGAGGAGGCCGGTGACGCGCGCCTGGAGGTCGTTCGGCGTCGACTCCTGGAGCACCGTCATCACCGACACCCACTGGATGCCGTTGCCGAGGCCGCCGAGGACCGAGAACGCGCACGCGACCCACAGCTCCCGCGCGACGGCCATCCCGAGGTACGCAGAGCCGATCGCGAGCGTGGAGCCGAGGATGAGGACGCGCGCGGAGGAGCGCCGCACGCCAAGGAACACGAGGCTGCCCAGGACGATCCCCGCGCCCCAGGACGAGAGCAGGATCCCGTAGCCGAGGTCGTCCGTCTTCAGGGTCTCTGCCGCGTACACGATCTCGATCGGCACGATGAGCGTGAAGAACACGACCGCGAGCCCCTCGCCGGCGATGAGGAACCGAGCCAAGCGGCTTTCGCGCACGTACCGGATCCCCTCCCGCGTGCGCTGGAGCATCGGCTCGCGCTCGTCGGACTCCGGCCGCGGCAGGTTCCCGCAGGTCGCCAGGACGACGGCGATCACTGCGAACGAGGCCGCGTCGACCAGCAGCGCCGTCTCGATCCCGAACAGGTCGACGAGGAGGCCGCCGAGGGCGGCGCCGCCCACGCTGGCGGCGGCGAAGCCCATGTTGAGCACGCCGTTGCCCTCGCGGAGCAGTCCGCGGGGCTGGAGCACCGCGTTGACCGCGCCGCGGGACAAGCCCCTGGCGGTCAGCATCAGAACACCATCGACCAGCGCCAGCAGGAGCACGGCAGGCAGCCAGAACGAGCTGACGAGAAGGGCCAGCACGGCGAACAGGACGGACTCGGCGGCGTAGATGGCCGGGAGCACTGCCCGCAGCGACCGCTGGTCGACGTGCGCGGTCAGCATGGGGGAGAGGAACGCGGGCAGGAACTGGGCCGCGATGAACAACGCCGTGGTGGCGAGCGGGTCGCGGGTCTCCCCGTACACGAGCAGCGCGAGGGCGACGAGCCCGACGTAGTCGCCGATGGAGTTCGTCGTGTAGGAGAACAGCAGCCGGCCGAAGGCCGGGACGCGCAGCGGTGCGAGATTCGACCCGATGCGGCGGCAGGCTATCGCGCGTCCTCGTGGGGACAGTGCCTGGGCGCCCATGACGGTTTCCGGTGCGCTACAGGTCCGACTCATTACTGCCGATTACACGGGCGTGAAGCGCGGGGAACGGATTCTCGTAGGCGCTCAAGCGGCGTTGCTGTGCGCCTCCGTCATCGGAGGCGTCATGTTGTCGAGCACGGCGGATTGGACGCCGCCGCTGCTCTTCATCATCCTGCTCGCGCTTGGGGTCTCGAGTGAGGCAGCGCGCTTGGAGACGCGCCGCTTCAACATGTCCGCGGCGTTCCTGACGGTCGTTCTCGCGATGACCGTGATGGGACCGACCCCGGCCGCAGTGCTGGGCGTGATCTGCGTGCTCGCGCCCGTCCGGAAGACGAGCAGCTGGCGCTCCGTCCTCGCCAATACGTCGACCTACGCCTTCTTCCCGCTCGTCGGGGGCGTCGTCTTCGAGCAACTCGGCGGCGCGGGGCTGCTCGACACGGATGCGCCCACCTACATCCTGCTGGTCCTCGGGGTCTTCCTGGCCACGAACGCTCTGAACTTCCTGCTCATCGCGGTCGACTGCGCCGTCGTCGACAAGCAGGACATCTGGACCAGCACCAAGGTGACGTACATCCCGGTCCTGCCGGTCGAGATCGCCACCGGCATGCTGACCGCCGCGGTGGCCTACAGCTATGACGACGGCAAGCTTGCCGTCATCGGCCTATGCGCGGTCATCGTGCTGGTCTTCCAGTACCTGCTGAAGACCGCCCTGAGCTCGATCGAGCGCAAGAACCAGCTCGAGGTCCGCACCCATCAGCTCGCCGCGCTCCAGGTCGGCCTCCTGGGCACGGTGCTCCAGACGCTGTCGCTGCGCGACAAGATGACGGCGCGCCACTCGGCGGCCGTCGCCCGCTACGCGCGTGAGATCGCCCGGGAGCTGGGCATGTCGGCGGAGGAGCAGGACGTGACCCACACGGCGGCACTGCTGCACGACATCGGCAAGTTCATCTTCCCCGACTCGATCCTGTTCGCCGACACGCGCCTCACGAAGGAGCAGTTCGACATCGTGCGCATGCACCCCGAGCAGGGCGCCCGGCTCGTGAACCGGATCGAGGGCTACGGCCCCGTGGCGGAGATCATCCTGGCCCACCACGAGAAGGTCGACGGCACGGGCTACCCGAACGGGCTCGAGGGCGAGCAGATCCCGATCCCGGCCAGGATCATCTCGGTCGCGGACACCTACGACGTCATGACGTCGCGCGACTCCTACCGCCAGCCCGTCTCGTCGCGCGAGGCGATCGCGGAGCTCCGGCGCGTCTCTGGCTCGCAGCTCGACGGCCGGATCGTCGAGGCCTTCATCGGGCTGCTCGAGCAGCGCTCGGTCACGTTCCGCCACGCGGACGACGCGGACTTCGAGGAGGAGCTCAACCAGGAGAGCCGCGTCGTGGACTACGCCGCGCCGCGGACGCTGGCCGCCTGAGGGCGCGAGCGACCAGAACCTGGACGATCGTCGGATCCAGCGGCCCGCGCAGGCTGCCGATAGGACCCGTGAACGACAACGAGCGCCCGTAAGGCGCTCGTGTGTCGACGAAATGTTTCGCGCGGACTACGGACGCGTGAAGCCCATGATCGTCCCTTTCCGACCCGCCGCCTTGGTGCTGCAACACCGGTGGCGGATGCGCTTGTTGTCTAGACGAGCGGGAAGGTACCGGGAACCGGGCGGGAGTCCAAAGTCGGACATCCGTCCAATTCCGTTTAGACCCCTCTCAAGGTTCTTCGGGTCCGCGCCGATAGGGCGGGATCCGGAGCGTCGTGATCTGGCTCTGCGCCGGGCTTTCCGCGCCCGACGCAGACGCTTCGCGACCGCGATTCGCCGGACGCCGGCCCAGGACTGGACACTTGTCCAGTGGCCGCAGTCGCGCCCCCGCCGGGCCCCCCGCACGGGGGAGGGCGGCCGTACCCTTCACGCCGCGTGGCCCCGGGGCGGACGCCCCCAACGTCGCACGGCTGCCCGCCGGCGAGGGGCGTGCGACGTTGGGGTCCTATAACCCCCTCAACGTCGCATCACCCGCTCCCAGCCGCCGCCGTGCGACGTTGGGGGCGCCACCCGCGGACCGCACCCACCCACTCGATGCAGGCCGTTGACGTGCGCCCCGCGCCCGCCATCACGCCGGCAGCCAGCCGCGGGGCAGCCGGCCCGCGCGGGGGAGGGAGGAGCGGCGACGGGATCGCCGCAGGAAGGAGCGCGCGCGGGTTCAGGTCGTGCTGCGCGCGCTGCTGCGCGCCGCCGTCGAGGGGCGACGCGCGTCGCTCCCGGCCTGCCGCCGGGAGCGGGAGGGCGCTAGCCCAGCGCCTTCCCGACGGCGTCGAGCACGCGATCGGCCTGGAACGGCTTCACGACGAAGTCCTTGGCGCCGAGCTTGATCGACTCGAGGACCTTGGACTCCTGGCCCAGGGCGGAGCACATGATCACGCGCGCCGACGGGTCGAGCTCGATGATCTCCTTGAGGGCGGTGAGGCCGTCCTTCTCGGGCATCGTGATGTCCAGCGTGGTCAGGTCCGGCTTCAGCTCCTGATAGCGATCGATCGCCTCCAGGCCGTTGCCGGCCTCGCCGACGACCTCGTGGCCGCCCTTGGTCAGGGCGTCGCTCACCATCTTGCGCATGAACGCCGCGTCATCCACGACGAGCACTCGGGCCATTCAGGCCACCTCCTTCTCATTGTTGTTCCCAGTCAAGATCGTTTCGATCCGGACGGCCCAGTCCGAGCCGTCCACCACCATCAGGCGCCCGGTGGCGAACCGGCGGCCGTTCACGAACAGGTCGATCGGCTCGTCGGCCTGCCGGTCGAGCTCGACGACCGCCCCAGGGGGGAGGCCGACGATCTCGGCGGAGGGCAGCGTCGCCCGGCCGAGCTCGGCCGCGACCCGCACGGAGATGCCGGCCAGCGACGGGGCACCGTCCACCGGACGCTCGACGGCCGGACCGCTCGGAGCGGCGCTCGGGTCGGGCGCGGTGAACTCGGCCTCGTCGAGCGCCCGCGTCATGCGGACGACGAAGGCGTTCGGCACGAGCTGGATCAGCCGGCAGGGCTCGCCGCACACCGAGATCGCCGCGCGCGTCGCGTGCGGCGTCGGGGCGTAGGCGTCCAGCGCGGCGTCGACCGACGTGAAGGTGTGGGTCTCCGGGACGCCGATCTCGACCTCGGTGCCGAGCACCGACGTCGTCGCGCCGGCGGCGGAGGCCATCATCTGGTTCATCGCCTCGGCGACCGCCGAGAGCTCGAGCTCCGACAGCTCGGCCGCGGCGGCCGTCTCGTCGGGCTCGATGCCCATCATGGCCGCGGCGAGCCTGCGCGCGCCGTTCACGGTCATCACGAACAGGTTGCCGCCCGTGACGCCGTCCACGTAGGAGACCATCGTCGACACGGCGGGGACCGGGATGCCCTCGAGCGGGTGCTTCCCGGAGGGCACGACGGCCACGTCGCCGCGCGTGATCTGCCCCGGCGCGAACATCTCGAGCACGCCGCAGACGGCCTCGCTGGTGGACTGGCCGAGCTTGAGCAGGGCCTCTTCTGCGGTCATCACGACGTTCCCGCCCTTCCGGTGATCTGGATCGCGCGCCGGCCGCCGCTGCGGCCCGGCATGGCGCGGTGGACCGGCACGGCGCCGGCGTAGAGCGTGACGCCCTCGGCGGCCCGGGCGTCGAGCCGGAGCACGTCGCCGGCCTGCAGCGCGAGCACCTGCTCGATCGGCAGGTCGACGGCGGCGACCTCGGCGCGCACGGTCATCTCGACGCGCCCGACCGCCTCGCGCACGGCGTTCGCCTCGTCCGCGTCGCCGTGCGTGGCGACGTCGTCGCGCGAGGAGAAGCGATGGGCGACCGGGGCGATCGCGGAGTAGGGGAGCAGCAGCGCCAGCGTGGCCGACTCGCGCTCCATGCGCGCCTCGATGGTCAGCGCCAGCGTCGGCTCGCTCACGGGGGCCGTCTGCGCGGTCTCCATGTGCATCTCGAGCGAGCCGATGCCGAGCTCCACGTCGGTCACGTCGGACCACACGATCGAGAGCTGGGCGATCAGGCGGTCCAGGAAGTGCCGGGCGAGGGCCCAGTCGATGTCGGTGAGCCGGCGGTCGCGCTGCGCGGCGCCGCCCTCGCTGCCGCCCCCGCCGCCGAGCAGCAGGTCGATCGCACTCGTGACGAGGTTCAGCTCGGCGCTGAGCACCATCTTCGTGCTGACGCCCGGCGACTCGACCAGGCAGGCCACCGAGCTCGCGGGCACCTGGGCGTGCGCGTTGCCCCAGGTGAGCTGGCTGATGTTGATGATCTCGAGCTCGAGCGGCATGCGCAGCTCGGCCGACAGGCGCGTCGACGCCGTGCGGCAGAAGGTCTCCAGGGCGCGCTTGATGCGCCGCTCCTGGTCGGTCGTGAACTTCGTCGGGCGCGTGAAGTCGACCGTCCGCATCCGCCGCTGGCGGTTGCGGTCGTTGCCCGAGTCCTCGGGCAGGCGCCCGTCCTTCGCCGCCTCGACGAGGGCGGCGATGGCGTCGGGGGAGAGGACCTGGCCGCTCATGCCGCCACCTGCGCAGTGCCGGCGCTGGGATACAGCTCGACCTCGGTGTCGCCGGCGGCACGGGACGTCACCCGGCCGCCCTCGACGGCGACGCGCACGGTGCGCCCGCGCGAGCCGCCGGTCTCGGTGGCGGCGACGGGGATGCGCAGCTTGCGCAGCTCCTCGCGGACCGCGGCGTCGTTGCGCTGGCCGACCTCGAGCCCGTTGCCCCCGAAGGAGAACATGCTCGCGCCGCCGACCAGGACGGCCTCGACGCGCGTGCGGCGGGCACCCAGCTCGACGACCGCCTCGAGCAGCGTCGGCACCGCGGTGTCGGCGAACTTGCCGGGCGCGCCGTCGCGACCCTCGGCCGCGGGCAGGACGACGTGGGCCAGGCCGGCGATGGCCGCCCTGCGATCGATCAGGGCCAGGCCGATGCACGAGCCAAGGCCCAGGGACACGAGCACGTCGCCCGCGGCGGCGGACGTCGAGAATTCGCCCATGCGGACCATGGTCTCGGACATGTCAGCTACCCAGGCCCAGACGCGTCAGGAGCTCGTTCACGCCGCCGCTGGACGGCACGAGCAGGAAGGAGATCGAGCAGTCCTCGCCCTCGACCCTGAGGTCGGAGTCGAGCACCAGCGCGATGTCGTCGGCGCCGGCGCGGCCGGCGAGCACGGTCGCGACGAGCGCGCCCAGCATGTCCGTGGCCGAGAGCGGCGGCTCGGGCTCCATCTCGAGGCCGACCATCGAGCCGAGCGCGTTGATGTAGGAGGCGCCGACGATGTTGCCGATCTCGCCGAGGGCGGACGCCGCCATCTCGTCGGCCGGGTCCACGCCGAGCATGCCGCACAGCATGCCCGCATCGTGCTCGCCCATGAGCAGGAGCACCGTGGCGAGCATGTCGCCCCTGACCCCGATCATGACGCCCGTGACGATCTTCTCGGCGGGGCCGACGGCGTCGACGGCGTCCGCGAACGGCAGCGCCGCCGCGGTCGGGACCGAGATGTCCACGGCGCGGCCCAGCATCGACGACAGCGCCGTGCTGGCCGTGCCCGAGCCGATGTTGGCGAGCTCGCGCAAGGCGTCGAGCTGGAGGTCGTTGAAGTGGGTGGTCACGGAGCTTCCTCTCTTCAGGCGAGGGCGAGGGCGGGGGCGGTGACGCGGGGCGCGGCGCCCTCGCCGAGCGCGTCGCAGTCCACGATGAGGGCGATCTGGCCGTCGGCGAGCACGGCGCCGCCGGTCAGGGCCGCGCGCTCGGCCACCTCGGCCGGCAGCGGGCGGGTGACGAGCTCGCGCTGACCCACGAGGCGCGTCACGGAGAGCACGAGCCGCGCGTCGGCCGTGCGCACGATGACGCCGTGATCGGCGTCGGGCGTGGGCACGCGGCACAGGCGCTTGCCGCCGTCGACGATCGGCAGCACGCCGTCGCGCATGACGAGCATCTTGGCGCCGGCCACGGAGCGGACCGCGTGGTCGGCGAGCCGCACGGTGCGCTCGATCCGGTCGATCGGGACCGCGAACGGCCGGCCGTCGATCTCGACGAGCATCGCGGCCATGATCGCGAGCGTCAGCGGCAGGCGGATCTGCGCCGTCGTGCCCTGGCCGAGCTCGGACGCGAGGAGCACCTCGCCGCCCAGCTCGCGGACGGTCGTGCGGACCGCGTCCATGCCGACGCCGCGGCCGGAGATGTCCGACGTGACCTCGGCGGTGGAGAAGCCGGGGTGGAAGAGCAGCTCGGCGGCGGCCTTCGCGTCGATCGCGTCGACCGCGTCGGCCGGGATCACGCCGCGCTCGGCGGCCTTGCGGGCCACCCGGGCGGGGTCGATGCCCGCGCCGTCGTCGCGCACGGAGATGATCACGTTGCCGCCGGCGTGGCGGGCGGAGATCTCGAGCGTGCCCGTGGCGGGCTTGCCGGCGGCGACGCGCTCCTCGACGGACTCCAGCCCGTGGTCGAGCGCGTTGCGCACGAGGTGCACGAGCGGGTCGCCCAGCGCGTCGACCACGGTGCGGTCGAGCTCGGTCTGCTTGCCGACCAGCTTGAGCTCGACCTGCTTGTCGAGCTTGGTCGAGAGGTCGCGCACGAGGCGCGGGAAGCGCAGGAAGACGGCCTCCACGGGGATCATGCGGACCTGCATGACCATCTGCTGGAGGGCGTGGGAGGTGCGCGTGAGGTTCTGCATCGCCTGCGAGAGGCCGGGCACGTCGGCCTGGGCCGCGAGGCTCTCGACCTGCGTGCGGTGCAGGACGAGCTCACCCATGTAGTGCATGAGCTGGTCGAGCCGCTCGGCGTCGACGCGGACCGTGGAGGCGCCCTTCGTCTTGTGGCCGGCGCTCGGGCCGCCGGGCCCGGCGGCCGCGGCGACGGCGACCTCGGCCACCTCGGCGGCGTCGCGCTCTTCGGCGGTCACCAGGACGACCGCCTGGACGGCGGCCACGTCGGGCACCGACCCGGCGAGGGACATCAGCGCGTCCTCGGGCTCGTCGGTGGCGAGCCAGATGTGGACCTCGCTGCCGTCGAACGCGTCGACCTTGTCGGGCATCGGGGCGGACGAGACGATCTCGCCCTTCTCGGCGATGGCGGACAGCACCATGTACGCGCGCACGGCCGGCATCTGCACGTCGTCGGACAGCTGCACGTCGATCCGCACGACGCGCTGGTCGCCGACGATGGCGAGCGCCTCGGCGGCGACGTCGGCGGGGTCGCCGGTGCGGTCGGCCGCCTGGTCGGGCGTCCGGTCGCGGACGAGGCCGCGCAGCTCGGCGATCAGGGGCTCGGGGACGATCTGCTCGGTGCCGTCGGCCTCGATCGCGTCGACGGCCTCCGACAGCGCGTCCAGGCAGCGCAGGAGCACGGTCACGGCGTCGCGGCCGAGGCCGTCCTTGCGCTGGCGCAGGAGCTCGAAGACGTCCTCCATCTCGTGCGTGAGCGCCGCCATGCCCGCGAAGCCCATCGTCGCGCTCATGCCCTTCAGCGAGTGCGCGATGCGGAAGATCTCGTCGACCGTCGCGGGGTCGTCGGGCGTCTCCTCGATCCGGACCACGGCGAGGTTGAGCTCCTGGAGGTGCTCGCGGCCCTCGGCGAGGAACATCGGGAGGTACTCGGAGATGTCCATCAGAGGCCCTTGCGGTAGATGAAGTGGAACGGGGAGGTGAGGCCGAGCGCGCGGGGGTCCGCGACGCGCTCGGACGTGCCCACGACCAGGTAGCCGCCGGGCTTGAGGGCCGCCACGAGGCGCTCGTGGAGCGCGTCGCGGACGTCCTCGGTGAAGTAGATGACCGTGTTGCGGCACATGACGAGGTCGTAGGCGTCGCGCGGCACCGGCATGCGCAGCAGGTCGCCGCGCTCGAACGACACCATCCGGCGCAGCTCCTCGACGGCCTGGCCGCCCGGGAACCAGCGGTCCACCGACTGCTGCGGGGCGCCGCGGGCGTCCTCGGCGGAGAACGTGCCCTGGCGGGCGCGGGCCACCATGCGGTGGTCGAGGTCGGTGCCCTTGATCTCGACGCGCGCGGAGGGGATCGACTCGCGGCAGACGGCGGCGAGCGTGTAGGCCTCCGCGCCGTAGGAGCAGCCGGCGCTCCAGGCGCGCACGCGGCCGCGGTTCGCCTCGGCCAGCTCGGGCAGGATCGTGCCGGCGATCGCCGTCCACTGCTCCGGATGGCGCCAGAGCTGGGAGACGTTGATGGTCACGCGGTCCAGGAAGGCGTCGAGCTCGTCGGCGTCGGCGCGCAGGCGGCGCGCGTACTCGGCCAGGTCCTCGGTGCCGCGGCGCGCCATCCAGGTGCGGATCCGGCGCTCCATCTGGGCGCGCTTGTACTGGAGCAGGTCGACGCCGCAGATCGCGCGGACGGCCTCGCAGAACGGCGTGAAGTCGTCCGCGCCGGGCGCGGCCGGGGGCGACGGCGGCGCGACGAGGGCGGGGAACTTGGGAACGCCGGTGTGCCGCGTGTCCTGGATGCTCATGCGAGCTCCTTCGCGATCGCGCCGGCGAGCTGGTCGAGCGGGAGGACGGCGTCGGCCAGGCCCGCCTCGGCCACCGCGCGGGGCATCCCGTAGACGGTGCACGTGGACTCGGCCTCGACGAGCACGCGGCCGCCGGCCGCCTTGACGGCGGCGGCGCCCTCGAGGCCGTCCTTGCCCATGCCGGTGAGCACGACGAGCAGGACGCGGCGGCCGAAGAGGCGGGCGGCGTCGGCGATGGTGAAGTCGGCGCGCGGCTTGAGGCCGCCCTCGGGGGCGTCGTCGGCCAGGCGGACCCGGCGATCGTCGGAGAGCCGCAGGTGCTTGCCGCCGGGCGCGACGAGGATCGCGCCGGGGTCGAGCAGGTCGCCCGTGCGCGCCTCGCGCACGCCGACGGCGCTCGCGCCGTCGAGCCGGGTCGCCAGCGAGGCGGTGAAGCCGGCGGGCATGTGCTGCACGAGCAGGGCGCCGGCGCCGATCGAGGCCGGGAGGTGGGGGACGAGGGCGCCGAGCGCGCGGGGGCCGCCCGTCGAGGAGGCGATGATGAGCAGGGTGCTCCTGCCGGTCCGGCGCGCGCCGAGCGCCGGCCGGGGCGCCGCGGGGACCGGGGCGGGACGGCGCGGGGCGACCCGCAGCGCGGGCGCACGGCGCACGCGCCCGGCGTGGGCGGCCTCGCGGACCTTGCGGCCCAGCTCGCTGGTGAACGTCTCGAGCGGCTCGCCCAGCGCCGGCTTGGCGACCAGCTCGAACGCGCCCTCGGCGAGGGCGTCCACGGCGTAGGCGCCGTGCGCGGGGGAGAAGGCGGAGACCACGACGACCGGCACCGGCTCGGCCTTGCCGTCGCGCAGCGCCCGCAGCACGCCGAGGCCGTCCAGGCCGGGCATGTGCAGGTCGAGCGTGAGGGCGTCCGGGCGCTGCTCGCGGCACAGCACGAGCGCCTCGTCGCCGTCGGCGGCGGTGCCGACGACGTCGAAGCCCTGACGCTGCAGGGCATCGGCGAGCATGCGGCGCATCAGCCGCGAGTCGTCGGCGACGACGACGCGGCTGGCGACCGGCGCGGTGGTCTCGGGACGGGCCATCGGTGCCTAGGCGGCGATCTCGTCGGGCACCGGCGAGGCCGCGAACAGGCCCTCGGGGTTGAGGAGGATGACCAGGCGGTCGCCGATCTTGGCGATCGCCTCGATCGTCTGGGAGCTGGCCGTCGGGACCGGCTCGAGCTGGCTCGCGTCGGTCGTCAGGACCTCCTCGACCTCGTCGACCATGACGCCGACCTGGCCCGTGCCGGTCTCGAGGATGACGATCTTGCCGGGCACGCTGTCCGTCGGGAGCTCGAGCCGTGCGGCGAGGTCGAAGATCGGGATGATCTTGCCGCGCAGGCCGATCACGCCGCGGATCCACGCCACCTCGGAGGCGACGGAGCGGGGCTCGGTGAAGCGGATGATCTCGTGCACCGCCGCGATCGGGAGGGCGTACTCCTCCGCACCGAGCGAGAAGACGACGAGCTGTTGGGAGGTGGAGGATTCGGACATGGGCAGCCCCTTTGCAGGCGGATGAGCGGTGCGATTGGTGAATCGGCAGCCGCGGGCGGCGCTTGAGCGCCGGATCGCCGGATGTCAGCCGCGCGCGGGCAGACGCACGACGAAGCGGGCGCCGCGCCCGTCGAGCGGCTCCTCGAGCTCGACCGTGCCCGCGTGGGACTGCGCGACGGCGCGCACGATCGAGAGCCCGAGCCCGCTGGAGCCGCTGCGGTCCCCGGCGCCGCGGAAGAAGCGCTCGAAGACCTTGTCGCGCAGCTCGGCCGGGATGCCCGGCCCGTCGTCCTCGACGGCCAGCACCACCTCGCCGTTGATCCGCTCGACCGTGGCCTCCACGGTGGTCCCCGGGGCGGTGTGCCGCAGGGCGTTCTCGAGCAGGTTCAGCGTGAGCCGGTGCAGCTCGTCGCGCACGCCCTCGACCTCCGCGCCGGGCTGGGCGGCGACGCTGATCTCGTGGTCGCCGGCCACCGGCTCGAGCTCGCCGGCGGCCTCGGCCACCACGGACGCGAGGTCGACGGGCCCGTGCGCGGCGACGCGCCCGGCGTCCGCGCGCGCGAGCAGGAGCAGGTCGGCGACCAGGCGGCGCATCCGCCGCGACGAGCGCAGCGCGGACGCCGCGGCCTCGCGCGACTCGCCCTCGAGCTCCATCTCGAGCAGCTCGAGGTTGGCCAGCACGGAGGTGAGCGGCGTGCGCAGCTCGTGCGAGGCGTCGGCGACGAACTGGCGCTGGCGCGCGAGCGTGGCCTCCGCCTCGTTGCGCGCCTCGTTGAGCGCGCCGAGCATGCTCTCCAGGGTCAGCGCCAGCTCGGACACCTCGTCGCGCGACTCGGGGTGCGGGATGGTCAGCGACGGGTCGCGCGTGCGCGCGATCGCGCGGGTGGTGTCCGTCAGCCGCGTGATCGGCGCCATGGCGCGCGTCGCGGTGGCCAGGCCGGCCAGCAGCGCCAGCGCGGCGCCGCCGAGCACGCCGAGGCCGAGGAACACGCGCACGCGGTTCGCCGTCGCCTTGACGTCGGACAGCTTGCGCGCGTACTGGACGTAGAACACGCCGTTGCCGAGCGGGACCGGGCGCGACTCGATCAGGAACCCGTCCCACTCCTGCGTCTCGGCGCGCGGCGGCAGCAGGTACGGGGCGTTCGCCGTCGCCGTGAGCACCGTGCCGTCCTTGGCGACGAGCCGGATGACCGCGTTCTGGCTCGCCGCGTACGTGTCGAGGTCCGGGCTGCCCTTGGCCAGCGGCGACCAGACGTAGCGCTGGAAGAAGCCCTCCTCGTCGATCTGGATCCGCGGCCGCACGGAGCGCTGCAGGTAGGCGGCGGCGTCCTCGACGTCGCGCTCGAAGTCGTTCTCGATCTGCCGCGTCGTCAGCACGCCGACGATCGCGGCGAAGCCGAGCAGGATCACCAGCGTCAGCGTCGCGGAGCCGCCGGCGAGGCGCCAGCGGATCGGCAGCCGCTTATACGCGGAGGACGTAGCCCGCGCCGCGGACCGTATGAAGGAGCCTGGGCTCGCCACCGGCTTCCAGCTTCCTCCGCAGGTTGGACACGAACACCTCGATCGTGTTCGTGATCGAGAACGGGTCGTAGCCCCAGACCTCGTCGAGCAGCTTCTGGCGCGAGATCACCAGGCGCTCGTTGCGCATGAGGTACTCGAGCAGCTCGAACTCGCGCTGGGTGAGCTCGATCTCGCGCTCGCCGCGCCGCACCTCGTGGGTGTCGGGGTTGAGCGTGAGGTCGCCGACGCGCAGCGGCGCCATCCCGCGGGGCGGGCGGCGGCGCAGGAGCGCGCGCATCCGCGCCAGCAGCTCCTGGCGCTCGAACGGCTTGACGAGGTAGTCGTCGGCGCCGACGTCGAGGCCCTCCACGCGCGCGTCGAGCGCGTCGCGGGCCGTCAGCATGAGGATCGGCGTGTCGTCCTCGTCCTTGCGCAGGCGCCGCGCGACGTCGATGCCGTCCATGCGCGGGAGCCCGAGGTCCAGCACGATGATGTCGGGCAGGAACGCGTGCACCTCGTCGAGGGCGGTGATCCCGTCGCCGGCGAGCCGCACGTCGTAGCCCTCCAGCCGCAGCGCGCGCTGCAGCACCTGCGCGATCTCCTGATCGTCCTCGACGACGAGGACGCGCACGGCACGGTCGGAGGCCTCCATAGATGCCAGAGAGTACGCGGAAACCCTCAGGGGGAGATAACCGGGCACGGCGGGGAAGGCGGGCCCCTGCAGGGCGAACAGCCCCGGGGAAGGAGCCGGGCGCCCGCCGTCGAAGACGCTGCGGACGCATGCCCGCTTCCGCACGCCGCAAGCCGCGCGCTCGCCGCTCCGCGCCGCCGTCGGCGTGGCGCGTCCGCATCCCCGCACTCGAGCAGCGCCACTGGGATCTGATCGGCCTCGCGCTCGTGGCCGTGGCCGTGTTCCTGACGTTCCTGATCTACCTCGGCTGGGACGGGGGCCGGGCCGGCGACGGGCTCGTCGGCGGCCTGCGCGATCTCGTCGGCGCCGTCCACTACATGATCCCGGCCGGCCTGCTGGCCGCCGGGGCCGTGCTCGTGCTGCGTCCCGTGCTCCCGACCGTGCGCCCGTTCCGGGCCGGCGCCGCCTGCCTGTTCGTCGCCTGCTGCCTCGGGCTGCAGGCCGGCACGCTGGGGTTCGGGCCCGACGAGGGCGGGCTCGTCGGCGAGCAGCTGCACGAGCTGACGTCCTCGCTGCTGGGGGACGTCGGCTCGCACATCGTCGCCGTGTTCCTCTTCCTGGCCGCCGTGCTGCTGCTCACCGGCGCCAGCGTGGCCGGGGTGCTCAAGGCGACGGGCGACTCCGTCACCCACGCCGGCCGCGCCGTGCGCCAGGGCGCCGAGCCGGTCCGCACCGCGGTCACGCGCCGCCGCACCCCCCGCGAGGAGCTCGCCCGGCTCGAGGCGGCCGAGGTCAGTGCCGTCACGAAGTCCGAGGCGCGTGAGTTCTGGTCGGGCGCGGACCGCTTCCCGGACCTCTACGAGGGCGGCGAGCCCGCGCCGCCGGAGGGCCCGGAGCCCGTCACGGACGCGTTCGAGCCGGTCCCCGAGGAGGAGGCGCCGGACCCCGTCCCCGAGGCGCCCGCCGGCGAGCCCCGGCTCGCCGAGGATCCGGAGACCGACGAGCCGGGCGTGATGCGCGGCGCGGTCGACGTGGCGCCCGAGGACCTGACGCCGCAGGGCCGCCTGCGCCGCTCGGTCACCGACTCCCCGGACTTCGTCTGGACCGTGCCCACGGCGCGGTTCCTGACCCGCTCGACCGCCGACGCGAGCCGCCCGGACACGGTCGGGCAGGAGAAGGTCGCCGCCCAGCTGGTCGAGGCGCTCGGCCACTTCGGCGTCGAGGCGCGCGTGATCGGCATGGTCGCCGGGCCGCACATCACCCGCTACGAGCTGCGGCTCGCGCCCGGCATCAAGGTCGCCAAGGTCGCCCAGCTCAAGGATGACCTCGCGTACGCGCTCGCCGCCTCCGACATCCGCATCCTGGCCCCGATCCCCGGCAAGCAGGCCGTCGGCGTCGAGGTCCCCAACGCGCGCCGCCGGATCGTCCACCTCGGCGACGTGATGCAGGACGCGCCCGAGGGCTGGTCGCCGCTCACGGTGTGGCTCGGCAAGGACGTCGCGGGCCGCTCGATCGGCGCCGACCTCGCGAAGATGCCGCACCTGCTCGTCGCCGGCACCACCGGCGCCGGCAAGTCGGGCGCCGTCAACGCGATGCTCGCCTCGATCCTGCTGCGGGCCACGCCCCACGAGGTGCGCCTCGTGCTCGTCGACCCCAAGCAGGTCGAGCTCAACCACTACGACTCGATCCCGCACCTGCTGACGCCGGTGATCACGTCGCCCAAGCAGGCCGCGATCGCGCTGCAGAACCTCGTGCGCGAGATGGAGCAGCGCTACTCCTACATGGCCCTCGCCCGGACGCGCAACCTGATCGAGATGAACAAGGTGCGCGAGCGCCGCGGGGAGGCGGCGCTGCCGTACGTGCTCTGCGTCATCGACGAGCTCGCCGACCTGATGATGGTCGCGCCGGCCGACGTCGAGGACTCGATCATCCGGCTCGCGCAGAAGGCGCGCGCCGTCGGCATCCACCTCGTGCTCGCCACGCAGAGCCCGCGCGTCGACGTCATCACCGGCATGATCAAGGCCAACGTGCCGAGCCGCATCGCCTTCGCCGTGTCCTCCCAGACCGACTCGCGCGTGATCCTCGACCAGAACGGCGCCGAGACCCTGCTCGGCCAGGGCGACATGCTGTTCGCGCCCGTCGGCTCCTCGCGCCTGCAGCGCATCCAGGGCGCCTACATCGACGAGGCCCAGATCGAGCAGCTCACCGACCAGTGGCGCAAGCAGGGCGAGCCGGAGTTCCGCGAGGAGCTGCTCGAGGCGGCCGAGGAGGAGGAGGCCGCCGCGGGTCCCGACGACGGCTTCGACCCCGACGAGGACCCGCTGCTGACCGACGCGATCCGGCTCGTGGCCGAGATGCAGACCGCCTCGACGTCGATGCTGCAGCGGCGCCTGCGGCTCGGCTACACGAGGGCCGGGCGGCTGATCGACATGCTCGAGCGCCGCGGCGTGATCTCGGGCTACGAGGGCTCCAAGCCGCGCCAGGTGCTGATCTCCGAGGCCGACGTCCCGCGCGTGCTCGCGGCGATGGAGGAGCGCGGCGACGCGGTCGCCGTCCCGGACGACGAGGGCAGTGACGTAGCCTAGGGCGCCGCATGCCGGAGATCGGGGACCAGCTGCGCGAGACGCGCATGCGCAACCGGATCGACATCACCGAGGTGGAAGCGGCGACGAAGATCCGGGCCAAGTACCTGCGCGCCCTCGAGAACGAGGAGTGGGACCTGCTTCCGGGTCCCACGTTCGTGAAGACGTTCCTGCGCACGTACGCGGACTACCTCGGGCTCGACGCCCGCCAGCTCACGGAGGAGTACCGCGCGCGCTACGAGCGGCCGTCGGGCCAGGAGCTCACGCCGTTCGGCACGAACCTCGGCAGCCGCCGGTCGCGGCCCCGCCGGCCGGTGTTCGCGCCGTGGATGGCCGTGATCGCGGGCGTCCTGGCGCTCGTGGTCGCCCTGTTCCTGCTGGGGAGCTGGGGCGGCGACGACGACCCGGGCGACGAGGTCGACGCCACGCCGACGCCGTCCGCGACCGCCGCCCCGGCGGGCGAGGACGGGGGCAAGAAGAAGAAGAAGCGCAAGCAGGCGACGGCCAAGCCGACGGTCGTGCGGCTGCAGATCGTCCCCACGGGTCCCGTCAGCGTGTGCCTGGAGAACGCGGCGGGCGAGCCGCTGATCGGCAACCTCACGCTCGACGCGGGGCAGGACACCGAGACGTTCCGGTCCCGGCGCTTCCGCATGTCGTTCGGCACGGGCGAGGCGCAGCTCGAGATCGACGGGAAGACCTACGCGGTGTCCGACGACGCGCCCGTCGGCTACGAGGTGCGCGCCGGCGGCAGGCCGCAGCGGCTGGCCGAGGCCGAGCGGCCGACCTGCGCCGGATGACCGTCCGCGCCGGGATCGTCGTCACGGGCACCGAGGTGCTCTCCGGCATCGTCACGGACCGCAACGGCCCGTGGCTGTCCGAGCGGCTGCGCGGGCGCGGCGTCCAGACCGCCCAGATCGTGATCGTCGGCGACCGGCCGGAGGACGTGCGGTCCGCGCTGGACTTCCTGGCCGGCGAGGGCGTCGACCTGATCGTCACGTCGGGCGGGCTCGGGCCCACCGCGGACGACCTCACCGCCGAGGTCGTCGGCGCGTTCGCCGGCCGCCGGATGGTGCTGGATCCCGCGCTGGAGGACCGGATCCTCGCCATCCTGCGGCGCAACCGCGCCCGCTGGCGCTCCTACAGCGAGGCGGCGATGCGCGCCGGCAACCGCAAGCAGGCGATCGTCCCCGAGGGCGCGGCGATCCTCGAGCCGGTCGGCACCGCGCCCGGCCTGCTCGTGCCGTCGGACGGGCCGCTCGTGGCGGTGCTGCCGGGCCCGCCGGGCGAGCTGCGCCCGATGTGGGAGACGGCGACGGGCACCGAGCCGCTGCGGTCGCTGCTGGCCGGCGCCGGCACGCTCGAGCAGCGGATGCTGCGGCTCTACGGCGTCCCGGAGTCCGAGATCGCGCTGAGCCTCGTCGCGCTCGCGGACGAGGGCGTCCCCCTCGAGCGGCTCGAGATCACCACGTGCCTGCGCCGGGGCGAGATCGAGATCGCCACCGTCTTCGCGCCCGACGCGGCCGCCGACTACGCGGCGTTCGCCGAGGGGATCCGGGCGCGCCACGGCGACACGCTGTTCTCCCAGGACGGCGCGACGATCGACGAGCAGGTCGCCGCGCTGCTGCTCGACGGCCGGACCGTCGCGGTGGCGGAGTCGTGCACCGGCGGGCTGATGGCCGGCCGGCTGACCGACCGCGCGGGGTCCAGCGCGTACGTCCTCGGCGGGGTCGTCGTGTACTCCAACGAGGCCAAGACGGCGCTGGCGGGCGTTCCGGCGGCGCTGATCGAGCGGCACGGGGCCGTCTCCGCAGAGGTCGCCGCCGCCCTCGCGGACGGTGCGATCGCGCGCTTCGGGGCCGGGTTGGGGATCGGCATCACCGGGATCGCCGGCCCCGGCGGCGGCAGCGAGGAGAAGCCCGTCGGCACGGTCTGCGTCAGCGTCGCGGCGGCGGACGGCGAGCGGCGCGACCGGACCGTGCAGCTGCCGGGCGACCGGGCGATGGTCCGCGAGCGGACGACGACGGTCGCGCTGCACCTGCTCCGGCAGCTCCTCGCCCCGCGGTGAGCCTGCGGCTGTTCGTCGCGCTCGACCTGCCGGAGGCGGCACGCGCGGCGCTCGCCGCGTTCCGCGACGAGGCGGCCGACCCGGCGGTGTGGCGCCCGGTGCCCGACGTGAGCCTGCACGTGACCCTCGCCTTCCTCGGGCACCGTCCGGACGAGCACGCCGGCGCCGTCGCCGGGGTGCTGGACGGGCTGGCGGACCACCCGGCGCCGACCCTGTCGCTGGACGGCGCGCTGCTCCTGCCGCCGCGCCGTGCGCGCGTGCTGTCCGTCGCGCTGGAGGACGCCGGCGGCGCGCTGGGGCGGCTGCAGGCCGACGTGAGCGAGGCGCTCGCCGGCGCCGGCCTGTACGAGCCGGAGGCGCGCCCGTTCCGCCCGCACGTGACGGTGGCGCGGCTGCGCAGCGGGGCCCGGGCGCCGCGCGCGATCGCGGCCTCCCCGGGGCCGCTCGCGTTCGCCGCGGGCGCCGTGGTGCTCTACCGCTCGCGGCTCGGTCGCGGCGGTGCCGCATACGAGCCGCTCGCCGTGCGGACCCTGTCCTGAGCCTCGATCCACCGATTCTCGCGGCGCCTCCTCGCCGTGGATCACGGCCCACGACGGGGATGCATCCACGATGATCGGCGGATCGAGGCTCGAGCCACTACAGTCGCCCGCGGATGACGACCCGGCGGGCGATCACGACGGCGGCGCTCGCGGCGCTCATCGCGCTCGCCGCCGCGACCCCCGCCGATGCGGCCCTGCGCTGGCGCGGCTGCCCCGAGGCGACGGGCGTGCGCTGCGCGAAGCTGCGCGTGCCGCTCGACCGCTCCGGCGCGCTGCCCGGCAGCGTCGAGCTGCGCGTCGCGCGCGTGCGCCTGAGCGACCGGCGGCGGCCGCCGTTCCTGATGTACCTCTCGGGTGGGCCGGGCGGCGCCGGCGTCGTCGAGATGATCGACGTGCTGCTCGAGCTGCCGGAGCTCGTGGACGACTTCACCATCCTGGGGTTCGACCAGCGCGGCACGGGGCGCAGCGGGCTGCTGCGCTGCCGCGAGATCGAGCGCGACGAGCGCCTGCGCTCCACCCGCGCCGGCGAGCGCTGCGCGCAGCGGCTCGGCGCGCGGCGGTCGTTCTACACGACGCCCGACAGCGTCGAGGACATGGAGGCGCTGCGGCGCGCGGCCGGCGCGGACAAGCTCACGCTGTTCGGGATCTCCTACGGCACCGAGCTGGCGCTCGCCTACGCGCGGCGCTACCCGGACCGGGTCGAGCGCCTGATCCTCGACTCCGTCGTCGACCCGGACGAGACCGACCCGTTCGGGCTCGCCGGGTTCCGGGCGATGGGGCCGACCCTGCGCGCGCTCTGCCCGGGCGGCTGCCGCGGCGTCACCACCGACCCGGTCGCCGACCTCGTCGCGCTGACCGCGCGGCTGCGGGCGGCGCCGCTGCGCGGCAGCTGGTACGACGGGCGCGGGCGGCGCCATCGCGGGAGCGTGACGCCGGTGAAGATCGCCGACCTGCTCTTCGACGCCGACTACGCGCCGGCCCTGCGCGCCGGCGTGCCGGTCGCGGTGCGGGCGGCGCTGGACCACGGCGACGCCGCGCCGCTGCTGCGCCTGATCGCGCTCTCCCCGGCGTTCCCGTCGGCGCCGCGGGACTTCTCGGCCGCGCGCTACGCGACGGTGTGCGAGGAGACGCCGCTGCCCTGGCCGCGCGGCACGCCGCTCGACCAGCGCTTCGCGGTGGCGAAGGCGAACGCGCTCGCGCTCCCGCCGGAGGCGTTCTGGCCGTTCGACGCCGAGGTCGCGTACGCGGACGAGATCGACCTGTGCCTGCGCTGGCCCGATCCGGCCCGGCCGCCTGCGCCCAAGGGCGGCGCCTACCCGGCCGTCCCGGCGCTGCTGCTCCAGGGCGAGGAGGACCTCCGCACGCCGCCGGAGGTCTCCGCCCACGTGGCCACGCTGATCCCGGGCGCCCGGCGCGTCACCGTGCCGGGCGTCGGGCACGCGATCGTCGGCGCCGACCTGAGCGGCTGCGGCCAGCGCCAGCTCGTCCGCTTCGTCCGCGGCCGGCCGATCCGGGCCCGCTGCCCGCGCGTGGACACCGACGTCCCGGCCACCGCCGTCCCGCCGGTCTCGTTCGCGGCGCTCGCGCCGGCGCGCGGGCTGGCCGGGCGGGTCGGGCGGACCGTCAGCGCCGTCGACGCCACGCTCGACTTCCTCGGGCTCGCCGTCGCGCCGTCGATCGACCCGGACGGGCGCGGCGGCGGCCTGCGCGGCGGGAGCTACCGCTACGGCCGCCGTCTGTCGCTCGACGGCGTGATCGTCGTGCCCGGCGTGCGGCTCAGCGGCCGGGAGGACCGTCGCGGGACGCTCGAGCTGCGGGTCACCGGGTCGGCCGCCGCCCGCGGGCGGATCCGGGTGACGGGCCGCGGACGCCTCAGCGGCCGGCTCGGCGGGCGCCGGGTGCGCGCCCGCCTCGTCAACCGGCCGCCGCGTCCGCTCGGCTTCGGCGCCGCGCTCGGGCAGGCGGCGACCGTCACGCCGCCGCCCGCGCGCCCTTAGGCGTCCACCGAGGACATGTCCTCGTAGCGGTCGCCGCGCGCCTCGGCGCCGTCGAGCGTCGCGAGGTCGTCCGCGCTGAGCTCGACGTCGAGCGCCGCCGCGTTCTCCTCGAGGTAGCGGCGCCGCTTGGTGCCCGGGATCGGCACCACGTCGTCGCCCTGCGCGTGCACCCAGGCGAGCGCGATCTGCGCGGGCGTGGCGTCGTGGTCGCGCGCGAGCGCGTCGATCCGCTCGACGATCGCGACGTTCGCCTCCAGGTTGTCGCCCTGGAAGCGCGGCTGGAAGCGGCGGAAGTCGTCGGCGGCGAGCTCGTCGGTGCGGCGCACCGTGCCGGTGAGGAAGCCCCGGCCGAGCGGGCTGTAGGGCACGAAGCCGATGCCCAGCTCGCGCACCGTGGGGAGGATCTCGGCCTCGGGGTCGCGGGCCCAGATCGAGTACTCCGTCTGGAGCGCCGAGATGGGATGCACGGCGTGCGCGCGCCGGATCGTGTCGGGGGCGGCCTCGGACAGGCCGAGGTAGCGGACCTTGCCGGCGGCGACGAGCTCGGCCATGGCGCCGACGGTCTCCTCGATCGGGGTCCGCGGGTCCACGCGATGCTGGTAGTAGAGGTCGATGTGATCGACGCCGAGCCGGCGCAGGGACGCGTCGCAGGCCTCCTTGACGTAGGCGGCGTCGCCGCGGATGCCGAGGAAGGCCCCGTCCGCGCCGCGCACGTTGGCGAACTTCGTCGCGAGGACGACCTCGTCGCGGCGGCCGGCGATCGCCCGGCCGACGAGCTCCTCGTTCGTGAACGGTCCGTACATGTCGGCCGTGTCGAGGAACGTGACGCCGAGGTCGAGCGCCCGCTGGATGGTGGCGATGGACTCCGCGTCGTCGCGCGGGCCGTAGAACTCGGACATGCCCATGCAGCCGAGCCCCTGTCGCGAGACGGTGAGTCCCTGGCTTCCGAGTGGTGTGGTGGGCACGGACGTGCTCCTTCCGGTCGAGGAGAGGGTCTGGGGAGGACCTGCGTTGCCAGGCTAGGCCTTCGAGCGCGCTCGAAGTCAAGGGGTGGGTGTCGGCGGGTGTCGGATGTGGCTCGCTTGCGGCGGCCCCGGCGAACGTCGACGGCGGGCGCCTGATGTGGCGCGCGTGCGGCGGCCCCGGCGAACGTCAACGGCGGCATCGAGGGGGTGGGCTGGGGGTGGATGGCGCCCCCAACGTCGTAATCGGGCGGATCCGCTCGGCTCGTACGACGTTGACGGTGCTATGGGACCCCAACGTCGTACGCCAGTGGGCCGGCCGGCTTCGTACGACGTTGGGCGGTCCCCAACGTCACATGCGAGAGCATCCGCCGGACCCATGTGACGTTGACGGTGATATAGCCCCCGAACGTGACATCGGGCGCAGGGATCCGCGCTCGTGTGACGTTGAGGGCCTCGCCCAACCCGGCGGCGGCACGCGGCACGCCGCCCGCAATGCCCGGGCGACCCGATGCCGCCGCCTCGATGCCGCCGTTGACGTTCGCCGAGCCTGCCGCTCGCCAAGGCGCGTCACCGACGCCGGCCGTCACCCTGGCGACCCCGGTCCCGCTACCTCATCGCCGCCGTTGACGTTCGCCGAGCCCGCCGCTCGCCAACGAGCGTCACCGACGCCGGCCGTCACCCTGGCGACCCCGGTCCCGCTACCTCATCTCATCGCCGCCGTTGACGTTCGCCGAGCCCGCCGCTCGCCACCCGACCTCAGCAGCCGTCCGCCGCGTCCCCCTCGAGCCGCGACCGGTACAGGTCGATCTTGTACTCCACCGCGGCGAGGTTGCTGCGCACGGTCTCGAGCTGCTCCAGCACCGCGTCCCGGTGCGTCTCGAGCAGCGCGAGCCGCTCGGCCTCGTTGCCCTCGCCGGCGCGCACGAGGTCGGCGTACTCGCGGATCCGCCGGATCGGCATCCCGGTCGCGCGCATGCGCGTGAGGAGCGTGACCCAGCGGATCTCGTCCTCCGTGTAGCGGCGGTGGCTGGAGGGCGCGCGCTCGACGGGGTCGAGCATGAGGCCGGCGCGCTCGTAGTAGCGGAGGGTGTGCGCGCTCAGGCCCGTGACTTCGGCGGCGTCCGAGATGCTGAGCGCTTCGGCGGTGACCATGCTCCGATGGTAGGACTTCGAGCGCGCTCTAAGTCAAGGTCCGGGGTGGATCGGCACAGATCCGCGACGGTCTTGGCACACCTGGCCGTTGTCCCGTGCCGCCGGCGGGTGGAGGCTCCCATCCGTTCCGTCCGACCCCCGGCCCATCATGCGAAATCCGCCCTGGGACCCGACCGCTCCGGGGCCACGACTTCGAGAGCTGAAGAGGAGCACGTCCACATGAGCACCGACGCGCCAGGCAAGGCCCGTGACACCGCCCTGCAGGGCGCACTCGCCCAGATCGAGCGCCAGTTCGGCAAGGGCACGGTCATGCGCATGGGCGACGAGGGCGCGCAGGTCCGCGTGGACGCGATCCCCACGGGCGCGCTCTCGCTCGATCTCGCGCTCGGCATCGGCGGCATGCCCCGCGGGCGCATCGTCGAGGTGTTCGGGCCGGAGTCTTCCGGCAAGACGACCCTCGTCTACCACGTGATCGCCGAGGCGCAGAAGCTCGGCGGGGTGTGCGCGTTCATCGACGCGGAGCACGCGATGGACCCGCTGTACGCCCAGAACCTCGGGGTGAACATCGACGAGCTGCTCGTCTCGCAGCCCGACTACGGCGAGCAGGGCCTCGAGATCGCGGACATGCTCGTCCGCTCCGGCGCCGTCGACGTCGTGGCGATCGACTCCGTCGCGGCGCTCACGCCGCGGGCCGAGCTCGAGGGCCAGATGGGCGACCAGACGGTCGGCGTGCAGGCGCGGATGATGAGCCAGGCGATGCGTAAGCTCGCCGGCAACCTGAACCGGACGCAGACGCTCTGCCTGTTCGTCAACCAGATCCGCGAGAAGGTCGGCGTCATGTTCGGCTCGCCCGAGACGCAGCCGGGCGGCCGCGCGCTGAAGTTCTACTCGTCCCAGCGCCTGGACATCCGCCGGATCGAGACGTTGAAGGACGGGACCGAGGCCGTCGGCAACCGCGTCCGGGTGAAGGTCGTGAAGAACAAGGTCGCGGCGCCGTTCCGCC
This sequence comes from uncultured Solirubrobacteraceae bacterium, assembly GCA_963827335.1. Classification (GTDB taxonomy): domain Bacteria; phylum Actinomycetota; class Thermoleophilia; order Solirubrobacterales; family Solirubrobacteraceae; genus DASQMT01. The sequence goes on along the minus strand of CAWHAP010000001.1, from coordinate 180,021 downwards.
AGGCCGAGTTCGACATCGAGTTCGGCAAGGGCATCTCGTCGTCCGGCTGCATCCTCGACCTGGCGATCGAGCACAACGTCGTCACGAAGTCGGGCTCGTTCTTCTCCTACGGGGACGATCGGCTCGGCCAGGGCCGCAACAACGCCAAGGCCTACCTGGACGAGCACCTCGAGGTGTCCAAGGAGATCGAGGCCAAGATCTACGCGGCGCTCGGCATCGGCCAGGACCTCGTCACCCCGATCGATCGCGACGCCGACGCGATCGAGGCGGCCGAGGCCGCGGCTGCGGCGGCGGTCGCGTGACCGCGCCGCAGGTGATGTCGGGCCGCCGCTGGTAGCCGTGGAGCCCGGCGGCGCCGCACCGGCGGGCGAGCGCCGGCAGGATCCCGAGGCGCGCCTCGAGCACGCCCGCGCCGTCGCCTGGCGGGCGCTCAACCGGCGCGACCGCACCGAGCTCGAGCTGCGCGGGATGCTCGCCGAGAAGCGCGTCGCCCCCGAGGAGGCGAACGTCGTGCTCGACGAGCTGCTGGACGGCGGGTTCGTGGACGACGCGCAGTACGCGCTGCGCTTCGCCGACGACCGCCGCCGGCTCGACGCCTGGGGCGCGGACCGGATCGAGCGCCGCCTGCGCGCGCTCGGCGTCGCCCCCGAGCACGTCGCCGCCGCCCTCGGCGAGCAGGATGCGGGTGGGGAGCTGGAGGCCGCGCTCGCGCTGCTGCGCCGGCGCGTGCCCGCGGTTCCGACCACCCCGCGCGAGCGCGACCGGGCGCTCGGGATGCTCGTCCGCAAGGGCTACGAGCTCGAGCTCGCGTACGACGCCCTGCGCCGCTACGCGGGCGCCGACGAGCCGCTGGACTGAGCGCGCGCCGCATTGACGCGGAAGTTGCGTCGTGTCATTGCCAAGCGTGGCAGGGGGTACTACGATCCCGACAGCGACAGACCGGGCCGCAGGCCCGCTTGAAACTCCAGCAAAACAGCCATTTTCAGCGTGATCCAGCAGCTTCAGCCGTGACGGCAGACGACGACATCGACCCCGGGCCCGAACGCCTGGCAAGACGCACCGAACGCAGCATCCCATCAGCCGCCCTCTGACGCGGCGGCCGCGTGCCGCCTCAATGCTGGCCTGACGCTCGTGCCCAGGGCACGGCCCGGCCTGCCGCTCACCAACCGAGATGACGAGAGCGCGGGCGGGATCGTCGATCCCGACCCGGTCGGGGAGAAGACGAGATGGAGATCCTGATAGCTGCGGTCGTGGTGGCCGTCGGCCTCGTGGCTGCGGCGTCGCTGCTCACGCGGCGGGCGCCGGGCTTCGCATCCGGCTCGGCCGCGCCGCGGCCGGCGCCGGCCAAGGCGGCCGTGCCCGTCGTCGAGGCGCCGGCGGCGACGGCCGGCGCCACGACGACGGAGGACGGCAAGTCCGCCGAGCGCCGCGCCGACCTGCTCCGGCTCGAGGAGCGCCTGCGCGCCCGCGAGGAGGCGGTAGAGAGCCGCCTCTCGGAGCTGGGCGAGCGCGAGCGCGTGCTCGCCGAGAAGCACGGCGAGCTCGAGGCCGCGCGCGAGCATCACATCCGCGAGCTCGAGCGCGTCGCGGGGATGCCCGCCTCCCAGGCGCGCAACCAGCTCCTCAAGGAGCTCGAGGACCAGACGCGGCACGACCGCGCGAAGGTCGTCCGCCAGATCGAGGAGGAGACCAAGCGCGACGCCGACCGCCGGGTGCGCAACATCCTCTCCGTCGTCATGCAGCGGCTGGCCGCCGGCCACGCCGCCGAGACCACGGTCAGCGTCGTCCAGCTGTCCGCGGACGACATGAAGGGCCGGATCATCGGCCGCGAGGGCCGCAACATCCGTGCGCTCGAGCACCTGACCGGCGTCGACTTCATCATCGACGACACGCCGAACGCGGTCATCCTCTCCGGCTTCGACGGCGTGCGGCGGGAGATCGCCCGCATGACGCTCGAGAAGCTGCTGCAGGACGGCCGCATCCATCCCGCGAGGATCGAGGAGACCTACTACCAGGCGAAGTCCGAGCTGGAGGCGCACATCGCCGAGTGCGGCGAGCAGGCGTGCTTCGACGCCAACGTCCAGGCGCTCGACCCCGACCTGGTCGCGGTGCTCGGCCGGCTGAAGTACCGCACGTCCTACGGGCAGAACGTCCTCGCGCACTCGATCGAGTGCGCCCATCTGGCCGCGATGATGGCCCACGAGCTCGGCGCCTCGGCCAAGACGGCGCGCCGCGCCGCGCTCCTGCACGACATCGGCAAGGCCGTGTCGCACGAGATCGAGGGCCCGCACGCCCTCGTCGGCGGCGACCTCGCCCGGCGCCACGGCGAGTCGGAGGCCGTCGCGCACGCGATGGAGGCCCATCACAACGAGGTCGAGCCGCAGACGGTCGAGGCGGTCATCGTCCAGGCCGCCGACGCGCTCTCCGGCGCCCGTCCGGGCGCCCGCGGCGAGTCGCTCGAGCAGTACGTCAAGCGCCTGCGCGACCTCGAGCACATCGCGACGCGCCACGAGGGCGTGGACAAGGTCTACGCGATGCAGGCCGGCCGCGAGATCCGCGTCATGGTGCTCCCGAACGCGCTCGACGACGACGGCGCGGTCCTGCTCTCGCACGAGATCGCGCGCGAGATCGAGCACGAGCTCGAGTACCCGGGCCAGATCAAGGTGACCGTGATCCGGGAGTCGCGCGCCACGGACTACGCTCGCTAGATGAAGTCCTTCCACGTCACCACCTTCGGGTGCCAGATGAACGAGCACGACTCCGAGCGCATGAAGGGCATGCTCGAGACGCTCGGATATCGCGAGGTGCCCGAGCGCGGCGACGCGGACCTCATCCTGTTCAACACCTGCTCGATCCGCGAGAAGGCCGACGACCGCTTCGTCGCCCACCTGCACGAGGCCAAGGCCCTCAAGCGGCGCGACCCGGACCGCGTGATCGGCGTCGGCGGCTGCTGGGCGCAGTCCGTCAAGGAGCAGGTCTTCCGCCAGTTCCCGTTCGTCGACGTCGCGTTCGGGCCCGGCCAGGTCCACAAGCTGGCGGAGTTCCTGACCTCGGACTCGCTGTCCGCCCAGGGCTACTTCGAGTTCGAGGGCTTCACCGGCCACCTGCCGCCCAAGCGGGCGCGCGAGGTCCAGGCGTGGATGCAGATCTCGGTCGGCTGCAACTGCAACTGTGCCTACTGCATCGTCCCCTCGACGCGCGGGCGCGAGGTGTCGCGCCCGTTCGCCGAGCTCGTCGAGGAGGGCCGGCGGCTGGCCGCCGACGGGGTGTCCGAGCTCACGCTGCTCGGCCAGAACGTCAACGCGTACGGCCGCGACCTGCGGCCGGAGCGGGCGACGTTCGCCCAGCTCCTCGCGGCGATGGACGCGATCGACGGCGTTCGCCGGCTCCGCTACACCAGCCCGCACCCCAAGGACATGCGCGAGGACGTCATCCGCGCCCACGCCGAGCTCGCCGCGGTGTGCGAGCACATGCACCTGCCGCTGCAGGCGGGCGCGTCGCGCATCCTCAAGGCGATGCGACGGACCTACACGCGCGAGCGCTACATGGATCGCGTCGCCCTGATCCGCGAGCACGTGCCCGACGTGGCCCTCACGACCGACATCATCGTCGGGTTCCCCGGCGAGACGGAGGCCGATTTCCGCGAGACGCTCGAGGTGGTCGAGGAGGTCGGCTACGACGGCGCCTTCACGTTCATCTTCTCGCCGCGCCGCGGCACCGAGGCCGCGGAGCTGGAGGACGGCGTCCCGCACGAGGAGAAGGTCGAGCGGATGCAGCGGCTCGTCGAGGTCGTCCAGCGGCGCGCGCGCGAGCGGGCCCAGCGCTTCGTCGGGCGGACGGTCGAGGTGCTGGTCGAGGGCACGTCGCGCACGGACCCGAGCCGGCTGCGCGGCCGCACGCGCCACAACAAGGTCGTCAACTTCGCCGGGCTCGCACGGCCCGGCGAGTACGTCGACGTCGAGGTCCGCGAGGCGACCAGCCAGACCCTCATGGGGGAGCAGGCGAGCCTCCTCGTGCCTGCCGCCTGACCCCATCCGTCCGCCCCGTATGCGAACATGTGTTCGTGCGCTGGGATGGGCAGACGGTGGAGGCGGATGAGCAGGGCCGGATCCCCGGCCTGGCGGGCACCGCGGTGGTCCGCCGGTTCGACGCGCCGGAGGCGATCGACACCCGTTTCTACGAGATCCGTAGCAAGAGTGCGCTCAACCGCGTACCCCCAAGGTCACGCGTTCCGTTCGAGTGGACGGTCAACCCGTATAGGGGCTGCAGTCATGCGTGCAGCTATTGCGTGCGGGGCGACACACCGGTCCTGCTGGCCGACGGAACCACCGCACCGATCTGCGATCTGCGCCCCGGATTCCGTGTCTACGGGACCGTTCGGCGAGGCGCTTATCGTCGCTATGCGATCACCGAGGTCCTCGACCACTGGACGGTGCGTAAGCCGGCGTACCGCGTGACGCTGGAAAACGGGACGGAGCTCGTCACGAGCGGCGATCACCGATTCCTCAGCGACCGCGGGTGGAAGCACGTCACCGGAGTCGAGCAGGGCCGCTTCCGGCGTCCGCACCTGACGCTCAACAACAAGCTGATGGGTACGGGCTGGTTCGAGTCAGCGCCGATCGGAAGCACGGACTACAAGAGCGGCTACCTGTGCGGCATGGTTCGTGGCGATGGTCACCTCGATACACGGACGTACACGTCACCCGCCGGTCAAACGCAGATGATGAACCGGTTCCGTCTCGCCCTCACGGACTTCGAGGCCCTGGCTCGTTCTCAGGTGTACCTCGACGACCTCGGCGTCGAGACGACGAGCTTCCGCTTCGCCGCAGCGCATGGCAACTACCGGGAGATCCACGCGATCCGTGCCGGCAAGGCGCGGTCGATCGAGGCGATCCGCGAGCACATCGCCTGGCCGCGCCGGACGACCGACGAGTGGTGCAAGGGCTTCCTCGCGGGGATCTACGACGCCGAGGGCAACTTCAGCAGCAGCGGCTGCGTCCGGATCTGCAACACGGACGCGAAGCTCATCGACTGGACGACGTTCGCCTGCCGCCGCCTGCGGCTGCCATTCGTCGTCGAGCGCGCCGGCGAGCAGACGTGGAACGTACGCATCCGGGGCGGCCTCGAGCAGCAGCTGCGGTTCTTCCACCTCACCGATCCGGCGATCTCGCGCAAGCGGTCGATCGAGGGGCGCGCCGTCAAGTCGCAGAGCAAGCTGAAGGTCGTCGGGATCGAGCCGCTCGGCATGGAGCTGCCGCTGTACGACATCACGACCGGCACGGGCGACTTCATCGCCAACGGGGTGGTCAGCCACAACTGCTTCGCCCGGCCCACCCACGAGTACCTGGACCTCGACGCGGGCCGAGACTTCGAGAAGGAGATCATCGTCAAGGTCAACGTGCCCGAGGTGCTGCGCAAGGAGCTCGCACGGCCGTCGTGGAAGGGCGCGCACATCGCGATGGGCACGAACACCGACCCGTACCAGTGGGTCGAGGGGCGCTACAAGCTCATGCGCGGCATCTGGGAGGTGCTGCGCGATGCCGCGAACCCGTGCTCGATCCTGACGAAGTCCCCGCTGCTCCTACGCGATCTCGATCTCATGCTGGAGGTGGCCGAGCGCGCCGAGATCAGCGCGTGCCTCTCCGTGCCGACGCTCGAGGAGAAGGCGTGGCGCGCGACCGAGCCGCACACGCCGCATCCGCGGGCGCGGCTCGAAGCCGTCGCGAAGCTGAATGCGGCCGGCATCCCGACGGGCATCCTCATCGCGCCGCTGATGCCGGGGATCAACGACCAGCCCGAGCAGGTCGAGCGCATCATCGCCCTGGCCACCGAGGCCGGCGCCGTGTCGATCGGTGGCCAGACGCTGTTCCTCGCGGGCTCGACGCGCGACGTGTTCTTCGACTGGCTGCGCTCGCACCGGCCCGACCTCGTCCCGCGCTACGAGCGCCTCTACGCCGGCCGCTCCCGGGTTCCCGAGCGCGAGCGCCGCGCGATCGAGCGCGCCGCCGGCCTGCACCGCTCGCGGCTGCCGCCCGAGCGCGGGCACCGCGTCCAGCGCGGCGGCGAGCGCCGCGATCCACCGCCGGCGCCTCCGGAGCCGGCCCGCCAGGAAGCGCTGTTCTGAGCCGGCGCACAACTCGCGGCCAGGGCGAGCGCCCGCCTCAGGCCGATTCCGGGCCGCGCGTCTGCCTCGGCGACGACCGCGCCGCAGCTCGAGCCGGCCGTCGCCCGCGTCAGAGCGCGCCGAGTACGGCTTCGGCGACGACCGCCAAGGCGGCCGCGAAGACCAGCAGCACCGTCATGCCGACGGCGATCGCCGTGCCCGCGGCCACGCGCGCCGCCTGGCGGCCGCGGTGCGCGAGCGTCGCGGGCATGCGGCGCTCGATCGCGAACTGGGAGGCCGTGCCGAGCACGCCGCGGCCGTAGCGGACCTGCTCGGCGGCCCGGACCCGCTCGCGCCAGCGCCCGGCCATCGCCCGCGCCTCGCGGCGCCGCATCATCGCCCAGCGCGGCAGCCGCCGCGCCCGCTGCTCCCAGTAGGCGAGCAGCTCGCGCGCCTCTTCGAGCTCGCCCGCGGCGCCGCGCGGGGTGCGCAGCGTGTCCACGAGGTCGGCGAGCCCGCCGAGCAGCGCCTGGGCGGCGGGCCAGGCGGCGCGCGGTGCTCGGGCGGCGGGCATGGACCAAGCCTACCGGGCGGCGTCGCCGTTCCAGCGATCCGGTCCCGACCGTCCGGCGCGTATGGCGCGATCCAGCGACGACGCGTCCGGCGCCGGCCCGGCCCCGGAGCGGCTAGCGCTTGTCGCGCTGCCCGGCCCCGATGTCCCGGGCGATCCTCGCGGCGCCGAGGCGGCGCTGCACCGAGGCCGAGAACGCGGGCGCGACGCCGGCGAACCGAGCACCCGCCCGCAGCCCGAGCGGCGCGACGTCGACCTCCGCGCGGTTGCGCTCGATCGCGCGGACGATGCCCGCCGCGACGTCCTCCGGTGTGCTGGTGCCGACGCCCGGCGGCAGGCTGGCGCCCGAGTCGGCGAACATCCCTGCGTCCCGGATGAAGCCCGGCAGCACGCACGAGACGCCGACGCCCGCGGGCGCGAGGTCCTGGCGCAGGCCGAGCGAGAACCCGCGCAGCCCGAACTTCGTCGCCGAGTACAGGGACGAGTGGGGCCCGGCCGCCTTGCCCGAGAGCGACGAGACGAACACGAGCTGCCCGGCCCCGCGCGCCGCGAGCGGCCCGGCCAGCAGGCGCGCGAGCTGGATCGGGGCCCGCAGGTTCACCGCGAGCGCCCGGTCGATCTCCTCGGGCGAGAACGAGGTAAGCTCGCCGCTGGCCGGCAGCGCCGCGTTGGCGACGAGCACGTCGACGTCGCCCGCCGCTTCGAGCAGCTGAGCCGGTGCGTCCGGCTCGACGAGGTCGGCGGCGATCGCAAGGCCCCCGAGCTCGGCCGCGAGCGCCTCGAGCGGCTCGGTGCGCCGCCCGGTCAGGATCACCCGCGCGCCGCGCGCCGCGAGCGCGCGCGCGGCCGCGACGCCGATGCCGCCCGTGGCGCCGGTGAGCAGGACGGTCCGGCCGAGCAGCTTCACGCGAACACGGCGACCGTGGCCGTGAAGCTGTGGACGAAGTACTCGCCGCCGACCGGCCCGATCTCGCCGGCGGCGAAGAACCCGGCGGCAGGCGCGCCGGCGAGGGCGTCGTCCAGGGCGGCGGCGTCGTGATGGGCGTGGCCGAACATGCCCGCCCCGCGTCCGTTGCACGAGATCAGCAGCGCGCCGGCCGGCACGCGCCCGCCGAGCGCGAGCATGCGGGCGCCGAGCGCCTCGCGCAGGTCGCGGTCGGCGCTCGGGGCGTCCCGCGCGTGGAGCCGCACGACCTGGCCCGGCCGCACGTCGGTGCCCACGGCCACCTGCCCCGTCTCCGGGTCGGCGCCGACGAGCCCGCGCACGAGGAAGTCGCCCTGCACGTAGTCGGGCTTGTTCGCGTCGATCACGATGCCCATCAGCAGCCCGCCCTGGACGAGCCGCAGGTCCTCGACGCTGAGCGACTCGATCGTCTCGCGCAGCTTCTCGAGTGCCGGGCGCCCCGCCAGCTCGCTGATGATCGGCCCTTCGCACGCGGTGATGGTCAGCTCGGGCCCGATCGGCGCGGCGCCCTGCGACACGCACGGCAGGATCTCCACGCCGTCGAACCGGACGCCGACGGCCCCCGAGGTGACGACCTCGTCGCCGAGCAGCAGGGGCGTCTCGTCGTCCGGCGACCGGCCGGAGGCGAGCCCGCCCAGGAGCGGCAGCATCGGGACCGCGGAGGACAGCTCGCGCAGCACCGCGTCGGTCGGGAACGTGAAGGGATCGGACAGCAGGAGCGCGCCCGCGGCGCCGCCCAGGTCGGGCAGTCCGCTCAGCACGCCGCCGCCGTCGCCCAGCGCCTCGACCTCCGCGTGGAACGGCGTCGCCTCCCCGCCGTCGAGCGCGGCGGCCCAGACGGAGACGGCCGTGCCCTCCTCGACCTCGCGCAGCTCGCCGATCACCCCGCCCGCGCCGCAGCCGACGAGCTCGGCCGGGCCGAGCGTCTCGTGCACGGCCTCGAGCGTCGCCTCGGGCGCCGCGAGATGCCCGCCGGCCACGAACACCACCGCGAGGTCGCAGGCGCGCCCCCCGAGCGAGTCGCGGGCCGCGGCGGCCGCCTCCGTCGCGCCGTAGCGCGCGTCCGGCTCCGTCGAGAGCCCGCTGCCGATGCGTACGCCCATGTCGGACTGACCTTACCCTCCGCCGCACTTCGCGATCGACCGCGGCCCGCCGGGCAAAGGAGCGCGCCGGTCGCCGGCCGCCGCCGGTCATCGCCCGCCGTGCGATCCTCCGCGCCGTGCCGCCGCTGCCTGTCGTCGCGCTGTTCGGCCCCACGGGCGTGGGCAAGACCGAGGTCGCGATCGCGCTCGCCGAGCTCCTGCGCGCGGACGGGGAGGACCCCGTCGCCGTCTCCGCCGACGCCCTCCAGCTCTATGCGGGCCTCGAGATCCTCACCGGCATGGCGAGCGCCGAGGAGCGGGCGCGGCTCGAGCACCGCCTCATCGGGATCCTGCCCCTCACGGCCACCGCGACGGCCGGCGACTACGCGCGCCGCGCCCATGCCGAGATCGACGCGCTCGTGGCGGCGGGCCGGCGCCCGATCGTCGTGGGCGGCACCGGGCTCTACCTGCGCGCCGCCCTGGCCGAGCTCGAGCTGCGCCCGCCGCCCGACCCGGCGGTCCGCGCCCGCTATGCCGCGCGGCTCGCGGCCGAGGGGCCGCGCGCCCTGCACGCCGAGCTCGCGGAGCGCGCCCCCGCGACCGCAGAGCGCATCGAGCAGAACGACGCGCAGCGCATCACCCGCGCGCTGGAGCTGCTCGACGCCGGCGACGACCCGCCCGGCGGCGGCGAGCTGTGGTCGGGGGAGACCCGGCTGCCGACGCTGCTCGTCGCCCTCACGATGGAGCGCACCGCGCTGTACGCCCGGATCGACGCCCGCGCCGAGGCGATGGTCGCCGCCGGCGCCGAGGACGAGGTCCGGCGCGCGGATGCCGCCGGCGCCTCGCCGTCGGCCCGCCGCGCCCTCGGCTTCGACGAGCTGCTGCGCGGGGATCTGCCCGCGATGCAGCAGCGGACGCGCCGCTACGCCAAGCGCCAGCTCACGTGGCTGCGCAAGCTGCCGGGCACCCTTGTCGTCGACCTGACGGGCCGCGACGCTCAGTCCGCCGCCGCCGAGGTCCGCTCCGCCCTGCGCGTCGCCGCCGAGAGCAGCTCGGAGCCGATGAACCGCGAGAACGGCCCGATGAACGCCCAGTAGGGGCGGAAGCGCAGCTGGGCCCGCCGGTCGGTGCACCAGATGCGCACCTCGGACACGAGCTCCGACCCTTCCGCGTGCGGCGTGACGGCGTGGCGCACGACGACCTTGCAGTAGCCGGGCTCGCGCCACGCCCGGAACGCCTCGGGGCCGTCGAAGCGCGTGAACGTGTCGCCGAGCGCCCACAGCTTGCCCCCGAGGCCGGAGATGCTCGCCGTCGCCGTCTCGTCGAGCAGGTGGAACGGATGCGAGGCGAGGACGTCGCGCAGCGGCGTCGCGCCCGGCGGCGCGTAGCGGCCGAGCCGCCACGCGATGATCGGGCGCAGCGTGCGCGTCTCCCGCACCTGCACGGTGCGCGCCGCCTCCCAGAGCCGCTCGGGCGCAGCGTGGCTGCGCCGGGCATGATGGGTGACCGCGTGGTGATCCGGCAGCCACTCGTCAAGCGGAAGCGAGGCAGATGAAGTTCGAGAAGTGGCAGGCACTGGGCAACGACTACCTGATCATGGAGGCGTCTGACGTCTCCTTCCCGCTGACGGGCGCGGCAGTGCGCCGACTCTGCGACCGCCACACCGGCCCGGGCGGCGACGGCGTGCTCGAGCTGGCGCCCCCCGACGCCCCCGGCTTCGCCGCCCGCCTGCGGATCTTCAACCCCGACGGCTCGGAGGCGGAGCTGTCCGGCAACGGGGCGCGCGAGGCGATCCTGTACCTGCGCAGGGCCGGCTGGACCGACCAGGACGAGTTCTCGATCCAGACGAGGGCGGGCGAGATCCGCCCGACGATCCTCGGCCCGACGACCTGCCGCGTCGACATGGGCCGGGCCTTCCTGCGCTCCGAGCACTACCCGTCGGGCGGCCCGGACGGCGGGGGCGAGGTGGCCGGCCACCGCTTCCAGCACGTCTGGATCGGCAACCCGCAGTGCGCGATCCGCGTCCCCGACCCCGCTGCGCTCGCGGCGCTCGACCTGCCCGCGATCGGCCCGGCGATCGAGCACGACCCGCAGTTCCCCAACCGCACGAACGTCTCGTTCTGGTGCACCACCGGGCCGAGCACGATCCGCGCGCGGATCTTCGAGCGCGGCGTGGGGGAGACGCAGTCCTCCGGCACCGGCGCCTGCGGCGCGGCGGTCGCGTTCTCGCTGCGCGGCGGCGACACGCCCGTGACGGTCGAGCTCGACGGCGGCGAGCTCGAGGTCGACGTCGACGAGTCCCTCCACGTCGATCTCACCGGCTGGGCCGTCCCCGTCTACCGCGGCGAGCTCAGCGACGACCTGCTCGAGGAGCTCAGCGGCTAGCGTGTCGAGGCGATGACCGGACCGAGAGACGACGGCGCGTGGGCCCACGGGCTGGCCACGCTGACCGAGGACGGCGGGCGCGTCCTGGACACCTGGTTCCCGACCCCGCACCTGGGCCTCGAGGCGGCGCCGGGCGGGCCGGGGACGCGCGTGCTCGGCCAGAACGAGGGACCGTACGAGCTCGCCGGCGCCACCGGGCGCGACGAGCGCCGCGGGGTGCGCACCGTCGCCGTGCTCACGGTGATCGGCTCGCTCGCCGAGCCGCCGGCCGACGCGCACGACGCCTACCTGCGCCTGCACCTGCTCTCGCATCGCCTGATCCGCCCGCACGAGGCGGACCTCACGGGGCTCTTCGGCGTGCTCGCCAACGTGGCCTGGACGAGCCACGGGCCGGTCGACCCGGCCGCGCTGACCGCGGTGCGGCTCCGTTACCGCGGCGGCCACGTGCCGTTCGCGGTCACCTCGGTCGACAAGTTCCCGCGCATGACCGACTACGCGCTGCCGAGCGGCGTGCGGATCGCCGACGCCGACCGCGTCCGCCTCGGCGCCCACCTCGCGGAGGGCACGACGGTCATGCACGAGGGCTTCGTGAACTTCAACGCGGGCACGCTCGGCGCGTCGATGGTCGAGGGCCGCATCTCGGCCGGCGTCGTCGTCGGGGACGGGTCCGACGTGGGCGGCGGCTCCTCGATCATGGGCACGCTGTCGGGCGGCGGCACCGCCGTGATCTCGATCGGCGAGCGCTGCCTGCTCGGGGCCAACGCCGGGCTGGGGATCTCGCTCGGCGACGACTGCATCGTCGAGGCCGGGCTCTACGTGACCGCGGGGTCGCGGGTCACGCTGCCCGACGGGGACGTCGTGAAGGCGGGGGAGCTGAGCGGCGCCGACGGCCTGCTCTTCCGCCGCAACTCGCAGACCGGGGCGATCGAGGTGCTCCCGCGCAGCGGCCGCTGGGCGGGCCTCAACACCGCCCTGCACGCCAACGACTGAGTGGGCCGCTGATGCTGTTCCCGCTGGCGCAGCGCGCGCCGGTCGCGGCCGGGGAGATCACGGTGGCCTTCCGCCGCTGGCGGCGGCCGACGGTGCGCGCGGGCGGGACGCTGCACACGCCGATGGGGCTGCTGGCGATCGACGCCGTCGACCGCATCGACGCGGACGCGATCGACGACGCGGACGCCCGGCGCGCGGGCCACGCCGACGCGGCCGCCGTCCGCGCAGCGCTGCGCGGCGACGGCGACACGTACCGGATCGCGTTCCACCTCGCAGGCCCGGACCCGCGCATCGCCCTGCGCGCGGACGCGGCGCTCAGCGGCGCCGACCGGGCCGCCATCGCCGCGAAGCTGGCCCGCTACGACGCCGCGAGCCGCCACGGGCCGTGGACCGCCGCCACCCTCCGTGCGATCGCGGACGCGCCCGCCACGCGTGCCGCCGACCTGGCCGAACGGCTCGGCCGCCCGGAGCTGCAGCCGTTCAAGACCGACGTGCGCAAGCTCAAGGCGCTCGGCCTGACCGAGAGCCTGGAGGTCGGCTACCGCCTCTCACCCCGCGGCCGGGCGTTCCTGGACGGGGCCTGAGCGGCCCAGCAGCCGGTCGAGCCGCTCAGCGGCCCGCTCGCAGTCCGCGAGCGACGGGACGAGGGCCAGCCGCAGGTAGCCGGTGCCGGCCGGACCGAAGTAGGAGCCGGGCACGAGCACGATCCCCGCGCGCAGCAGCTCCTCCGCGAGCGCCTCCGCCCGCGGCCCGGCGTCGAGCCAGAGGAAGAACGTCGCGTCGCCGCCGGCGCTGCGCAGCCCGTGGGCCTCGAGCACCCCGAGCAGCACGTCGCGCTTGGCCCGGTAGCCCGCGCGCACGGCCGCCACGTGCGCCTCGTCGCCCCACGCGGCGGCCGCGGCGCGCTGGATGAACTCCTGCGGGGCGACGCCCACGTTGGGCCGGTAGCGCTTCAGCGCCGCGATCAGGGCGGGATCGCCGGCCACGAAGCCCGACCGGTAGCCCGGCATGGACGAGCGCTTGGACAGCGTGTTGAGCACGAGCACGTGCTCGAGGTCGGCGAGCTGGAGCGCCGAGGCGGGCGGCGCGCCGAAGTAGATCTCCGAGTACGCCTCGTCGGAGGCGAGCACGAAGCCGTGCTCGCGCGCCAGCGCCGCCGCCTCCTCGTAGAGGGCGAGCGGCGCCGTCGCCGCCGTCGGGTTGTTCGGGTAGTTGAGCCACAGCACCGCGACGTCGCGCCAGGTGGCGGCGTCGACGGCGCCGAGGTCGGGCAGGAACCCGCGCGCCTCGGCCAGCGGCAGCTCGAGCACGTCCTTGCCGGCGAACAGCGCCCCGCGCTCGTACACCGGGTAGGCGGGCGCCGGGATCGCGACGCGCCCGCCGCCGAGCACCTGCGCGAGCGAGAACACCGCCTCCTTGGAGCCCATCGTCGGCAGCACCTGCGTCGCCGGGTCGAGCACGGCCCCGAAGCGGCGCTCCGCCCAGCCGGCGATCGCCGCGCGCAGCTCGGGCAGCCCCTCCGTCGAGGGATAGGTCGACAGCGGGCCGACCGCCGCGACGAGCGCCTCGCGGATGAAGGCGGGCGTCTCCTCGCGCGGCTCGCCGATGCTCAGGTCGATCACGTCCACGCCGGTCGCGGCCACGGCGCGCTTGGCCTCGGCGAGCCGCACGAACGGGTACGTCGCCAGCCCGGTGAGGACGGGGGAGAGCGTCATGCCAGCCGCGCCAGGACGGCGTAGGCGCGCTCGAGCGCCGCGATCTCGACCGACTCGTCGCGCCGGTGGGCCTGGACCGGGTCGCCCGGCCCGAAGTTGACCGCCGGGATGCCCGCCAGGCCGAACTCCGCGACGGGCGTCCAGGCCTGCTTCGGCGCCCGGGCGAGGTCGCCGGCGGCGACGAGCGCGTCGACCCGCGGGCCGGACGCGACCGGGCCCGACGGCGCATGGGACGCGATCCGCAGCGAGCCGTGGCCGGCGCAGCGCAGCAGCAGCCGCGCCTCGGCCTCGCCGGCGGAGAACCCCGGGGCGTAGCGGTAGTTGACGTGGCACTCGACCCGGTCCGGGATGACGTTGTCGGCGATCCCGCCCGCGATCCGCGTGACGGTCGCGACCTCGACGAACTCGAGGCCCTCGAACGCGTGCGTCTCGGGCGGCTGCGCGGCGAGCGCGAGGATGCCGGCGGCGGCGCGCTCGATCGCGTTGTCGGCCGTCCAGGGACGCGCCGAGTGCCCGGACCGCCCGGCGAACGTCCAGATGGCGTTCACGTTGCCCAGGCAGCCGGCGTGCAGCTCGCACGCCGTGGGCTCCATCATCACCACGAGCTCGGCGTCGAGCGGCTCGCGCGCGAGCAGCGGCGAGAGCGCCGACTCCTTCACGGGCAGCTCCTCGCGCCCGAAGAACAGGCACCGGAACGGGGCGCCGGCCAGCGCCAGCTCGATCATCACGGCGAGCGCGCCCTTCATGTCGCTGGCGCCGAGCCCGTGCACGCGGCCGCCGTCGATCCGGCCGGGCCGGTTGTCCTGCGCGGGGACCGTGTCGAGGTGGCCGGCGAGCAGCAGCGGCGCGTCCGCGGGCCCGGCGAGCACGCAGCCGTCGCCGAGGTCGCGGACCGGCACGCCGCCCGCGCGCAGCACCTCGGCCACGTGGGCCGCGAGCGCCGCCTCGTCGCGCGACTCGGAGGGGATGTCGATCAGCTCGAGCGTCCGCCCGGCGAGCCGCGATGCGAGGTCCGGCACGGGCCGCACAATAGCCTGCGGGCAGTGCGCTACTGCGGCGTCGACGTCTCCGCCAAGCCCGGCAACCAGCAGCTCGTGACGCTGCACGAGCGGCGCGCGCCCGAGGGCGGCGTGGAGCTGGTGGCCACCTTCTACGCCCCGGGGACCGTGGCGCAGGTCACCCGCACGATCGAGGGCTTCGGCAGCGGCCAGACCGTCGTGGCGGTCGACGCGCCGTCGGGCCCGCGGCGCGACCTGCTCACGGCCGGCGCGCCCCTGCGCGCCGCGCTCGGGCTGCCGGACGGGCGCTACGAGCGCATGCGCGTGTGCGACGCGATGCTCTTCCGCCGCGGGCTGCCGCTCTACCCGGTCCCGCCGGCGGGGCAGACGCCGCAGGGCTGGGAGCAGTGGATCGGCGTCGGTTTCGAGCTCTTCGCGGCGCTCGCCGGCCTCGGGGTCTACCGCCCCGACGGCGAGCCCGGCCGCCCCGAGCCCGTCGGCGCCGCGGCGCTGCGGTTCGGCCGGCTCTGCGAGACCTACCCCGACGCCGTCTTCTGCGGTCTGCTCGGGCACCGGCCCTCGCCCAAGCGGACGCCGTGGGGCCTGCAGCAGCGGATCGCGGCGCTGCGCATGAAAGGCGTGCAGGACGCCGACGGCGGCCTGTGGCACCGCACGCTCGACGAGCTCGACGCCTGCGCGGCGGCGTATGCGGCCTACGCGCTCGCCGCCGGCCTCGGGCTGTGGGTCGGCGCCCCGGAGGAGGGCGTGATCGTGCTGCCGGTGAGCGAGCTGCGCGACCGGTACGACAAGCTGCCGCCGCCCGCGCGCTCCCCGCTGGCCTGACCCGGGGCACCTACACTGGAGGGGTGGAGAAGACGCGCTCAGGCCGAACGACGCAGTCGCGGTACGCCCCGCCGGCCCCGCCCGGGCGGGCGAAGCAGCGCGCCTACGTGGTCGGCGCCCTGCCGGAGGGCGACCTCGCGGAGCTCAAGGAGCTGCTGCGCACGGCCGGCGTCGCGGTCGTCGGCGAGCTGATCCAGCGGCGCGACCAGCCGCACCCGAACCTCTACCTCGGCCCGGGCAAGGTCGACGAGCTCAAGGCGCTCGTCAAGGCGTCCGACGCCAACCTCGTCGCCACCGACGACGAGCTGACGCCGCGCCAGGAGCGCAACCTCGAGAAGGAGCTCGGCGTCCCGGTGCTCGACCGCACCGCGGTGATCCTCGACATCTTCGCCGTCCACGCCAGCTCGGCGGAGGGCAAGCTCCAGGTCGAGCTGGCCCAGCTCCAGTACAACATGGCCCGCATGCGCGGCCTGTGGACGCACCTCGAGCGGCTCGGCGCAGGCCGCGGCGTGGGCGGCATCGGCACCCGCGGCCCGGGCGAGTCGCAGATCGAGACCGACCGCCGGCTCGCGCGCGACCGCATCACGGCGCTGCGCCGCCAGCTCGACCACGTGCGGGGGACGCGCGCGACCCAGCGCGCCGAGCGCGAGCGCGCGCACCTGCCGACCGTCGCCCTCGCCGGCTACACGAACGCCGGCAAGTCCACGCTGCTCAACCGCCTCACCGGCGCCGAGGTCGGCGTCCGCGACCGGCTCTTCCACACGCTCGACCCGACGACCCGCACCCTGCGGCTCGACGGCCGCACCTACCTGCTGACCGACACGGTCGGCTTCATCCGCAAGCTGCCGCATCAGCTCGTGGAGGCGTTCGGCGCGACGCTCGAGGAGACGAGCAGGGCCGACCTGCTGCTCCACGTCGTCGACGCGAGCGCGCCCGAGGAGGAGCTGCTGGAGATGACGCGGGCGGTCGAGGACGTGCTGGAGGAGATCGGCACGGGCGACCAGCCGCGCGTGCTCGTCCTCAACAAGGCCGACGCGATCGACGGCGAGCGCCGCCGGGAGCTGGCCTTCCGCCATCCGGACGCGGTGCTCGTGTCCGCCCTCACGGGGGAGGGCCTCGAGGATCTGGGCGAGCGCATCGCCGCCGAGTTCGAGCGCACGCTCCGCGACGTCGAGCTGCTGGTGCCGTTCTCGGAGGGCGGCACGCTGTCCGAGCTGCACGACTACGCCGGCGACCTCGAGCGCGAGGACACCGAGGAGGGCGTGCGCATCACCGTGCGGCTGCCCGGCGTCGTCGCCGACCGCTACGACCGCTACGCGGTCAACGGCAACGGCCGTCCCGCTTAAGGAGCCTAGGCGCGGCCGGAGGAGCCGAAGCCGTCCGCGCCGCGCTCGGTCTCGCCGAGCGCGTCGACGACCTGCAGGTCCGGCAGCCAGACCGGCACGAGCACGAGCTGGGCGACGCGGTCGCCGATCTCGACCGTGTAGCGGCGGTCGCCGGTGTTGTGGAGGATGACCTTGATCTCGCCGCGGTAGTTCGGGTCGATCAGCCCGGGGGCGTTGAGCAGCGTCAGCCCGTGCTCGATGGCCAGCCCGGACCGGGGCGTGACGAGCCCGGCGATGCCCTGGGGCAGCGCGATCGCGACGCCCGTGCCCACCAGCCGGCGGCCGTCCTGCGGGATCGAGACGCGCTCGGTGGCGCGCAGGTCGTAGCCGGCATCCCCGGGGCGGGTGCGGGCGGGAGCCACGGCGTCCGGGTGGACGAGCGTGATCTCGAGCGTCTCGGTCAGGGCCTCGATCATGCGCGCACGGTAGGCGAGCGTCCGGCGTCCCGCTCCGGCGACCCCGGAGTTTGGGGCGCTCAAGCCAGCTCCAGCGCCGTCAGCAGGTGCGCGAAGTCCTCCGGCGGCAGCGAGCCGCCGGTGGCGCCGGGATGCCCGTGGACGACCGGCATCCCGGCCGCGCGGAGCCAGGCGCGGAGATCGCCCTCGCCGCCGCGGACCGAGAAGTTCACGCGCCCCGGGAGGTAGTCGTCGTTCGCGGCCAGGACGGGGCGGGGAGCCAGCCGCCGCGACCACATCTGCGCCGCGAGCGGATGGAGCTGGTAGGGCGAGGAGAAGCGGACCAGCGCGGCGCGCGGGCCGACCTTCGGCGCGGTCCGCCGGACGCGCTCCCAGTCCGCGCGCCAGGCGTCGCGCGCGGCCTCGAGCGCGGCGAGGCGCGGATCGGCGAGCACCGCCCTGGGTTCGTCGTGCTCGACGAGGAGGGCGAGCGCGACGCGTACGGCGTCCTCGTCCGGTCCGCGGCGCGGCGCGTTGACGAGCGGGACGAGACGGCGCACCGCCCCGCGCGGCGCGCCGGCGCACTCGGGCAGGGCGAAGCCGCGGTCGCCGAGGTCGCCGGAGACGCCGACCGCCGCGAGCCAGGCGGGCTGCTCGGGGCAGAGGCGCCGCATGAGGGCGGCCGTCGTGGTCTCAGGCTCCTCGCCGAACCCCGACACGACGACCTGGTCGCGGGACGGAACCGCGTCGGGCACGTGATGGTCGACGATCAGCGCCGGGCCGGCGAGCGTCCGCACGCCCCAGTCCAGCAGGGCGGGCGGTCCGGCCGGCAGCGCCTCGGTCCATGGATCGCGCCCGCGGCCGAGGAGCAGCGCGTCGTCGGCCGTCAGGCCCCGCGCCCGCAGCGCGATCGCCCCGGCGGCGAGCCCGTCCGCGTCCGTGTGGGGGACGATCGTCGTGACGGCGGCGAGCGCTTCGCGCGCGCGCCCGAGCAGCGGCTCGTCGTGGGGCATGCCCGCGCTCTACCCGCCGGCGGGGCGCGGGGGCGCGCCGGGTTCAGCCGGCCGGGCGCAGCGCCGTCACGACGGCTGCCGAGGCGCAGGTGGCCACGGCGAGCGGCAGGTCGTCGTCGGCGACGCCGGCGAGGTCCGGATGGTCGCGGTCGACCGTGACCGTGCCCGCATCCTCCAGCCCGAGGCTGGCGCGGCCGTTCGCCGCCAGATCCCCCCACAGGTCGCCGGAGGCGGCCAGCAGCGCGTGGCGGGTCCGGCGCTCGCGGCGGGCGAGCGTCTCGAGCTCGCGCGCCTCCTCGAACGCGTCGACGCGCACGTTGGAGTCGCTGCCGATCGCGATCCGGATGCCGGCGTCCCGGTACACGAGGGCCGGGAAGTGGCCGTCGCCCAGGCTGCCCTCGGTCGTCGGGCACGACACGACGATGGTGCCGCTCTCGCCGAGCCGCGCGACGTCCGCGGCGTCGACGTGGATCCCGTGGATCAGGCTCGTGCGCGGCCCGAGGAACCCGGTCCGGTGCAGCAGCTCGATCGGGGAGACGCCGTGCTCGGCCCGGCACTCCTCCAGCTCGCGCGGCTGCTCGTGGGCGTGGGCGTGGCGCACGAGCCCGTGCGCGTCCGCGTAGGCCGCGATCGCCTCCAGCCACGGCGCGGGAACCGCCCGCATGCTGTGGGCGGCGACGCCGACGTGCACGCCGTCGCGCCCCGCCGCCCAGGCGCGCAGCGCGTCGACCCGCGCCAGGTAGGTCTCCACGTCCGGGTCGCAGAAGCGGCGCTGGCCCGGGGAGGGCGGGAGGTCGCGGCCGTCCCAGCCCGCGCGGTGGTAGGCGGCGGGCAGGAGGACGATGGCCAGCCCGTGCGCGCGTGCCGCCTCCGCGACGGCGATCGCCATCGCGTTCGGGTCCTCGTAGGGCGAGCCGTCCGGCCGGTGGTGGACGTAGTGGAACTCGCCGACCGCGCCGTAGCCCGCGGCGGCCATCTCGGCGTACACGCGGCCGGCCGCGGCCCGCATGGAGTCCGGGTCGTGCGCGCCGGCCAGGCGGTACATGGCCTCGCGCCAGGACCAGAAGTCGTCGGCGGCATGCGCCTCAGGGGCGGGCCGCTCGGCGGCGCCGCGCAGGTCGCGCTGGAACGCGTGGGAGTGGGCGTTGACCATCGCCGGCAGGTCGTAGGGCGTCATGCGAGGGCCTCCAGGGCGGTCAGCAGGGCGGTGGCGGCGACGGCGGCGTCCTCGAGCTCGACCTGCTCCTCGGGCGCGTGGCTGACGCCCGTGGCGTTGCGCACGAACACCATCCCGGCGGGGATCCGCGCGGCGAGGATGCCGGCGTCGTGCCCGGCGAAGCAGACGAGCGCGGGCAGGTCGCCGAGCGCCGCGAGCACCGCCGGGTCGAAGGTCACGCCGTCGGTGTGCGACGCGGTGCTCAGGGCGATCTCCACCCCGGTGGCGGCGGAGAGCGTGGCGGCGCGGGCGGTCAGCGCCTCGCGCCACGCGGTCAGCTGCGCCGGCGCGGGCGTGCGGCCGTCGATCCACAGCCGCACGCCCGACGGCACGGTCGTGAACGCGTTCGGCTCGACGAGCATGCGCGCGGCGGTGACGAGGAAGTCGGGGTCGCCGCCCGCCAGCTCGTCGGCCGCGACGATCAGCCGCGCGGCGGCGGCGAGCGCGTCACGGCGCTCGCCGCGGCGCGTCGTGCCGGCGTGGTCGGCGCGGCCGGCGAAGGTGAGCTCAAGGCGCATGCGCGACGCCAGCGACCGCACGCCGCCGGCGGGCGCCCCGAGGCGCGCGAGGTCCTGCGTCTGGTCGATGTGGAGCTCGACGAACCCGCGCAGCCGCGGGAGCCAGGACGGGGCGTCGGCCAGCGCCGCCGGGTCGGCGCCGGCGGCGGCCATGGCGTCGGCGAGCCGGACGCCGTCGTCGTCGGCGCGGCTCAGCGCGTCGGCGACGTCGAGCCGGCCCGTGAGCGCGCGGGAGCCGAACGTCGGCGTGTTGTAGCGGGCGCCCTCCTCGTCGGCGAAGGCGAGCACCGCGACGGGAGCGCGCGCCCGCTCGGCCGCCGCGAACCCCGCGGCGACGCCGAGCGCGCCGTCGTAGCGGCCCCCGCTGCGGACGCTGTCGAGGTGCGAGCCGGTCGCCCACCACGGACCCGGCGCGTCCGGCACGGCCCACAGCGAGCCGGCCGGGTCGCGCTCGACGCGCAGGCCGGCGCCGCGCGCCTGGTCGCGGAACCAGTCCTCGGCGGCGGCCAGCTCCGGCGTCCACGCGAGCCGGTTCGTGCCGTCCGCGCCCAGGCCGATCGGCTCCAGGCCCGCGAGGCGGTCGCGCAGCTCGGCGGCCCCGATCACGACCGCACCCGCCACGCGTGGTCGGGCCGCACCCAGGCGAGCTCGCCGCCGGCGACGACCGCGGCGACGGGGTTGTGGCCGAAGCGGTAGGGGACGTGCCCGGCCGGGCCGTCGAGCACGATCGCGTCGGCGCGCTTGCCGGGCTCGAGCGAGCCGAGCTCCCCGGACCGGCCCAGGACGTAGGCGGCGTTCAGGGTCACGGCGAGCAGTGCCTCGCGGACGCTCCAGCCATAGCGCCGCACCGCGAGGCCCACGATCACCGGGAGCGAGGCGATCGGCGACGTGCCGGGGTTGAAGTCGGTGGCGAGCACGCAGATCGCGCCGGCGTCGGCGAGCGCGCGGCCGGGCGCCGTGGCCTCGGCGTTCATCAGCTCGGCGCCGGGGAGCAGGACCGCGGCCGTCTCGGACGCGGCGAGCGGCGCGACGTCGTCCGGGTGGATGACCGACAGGTGGTCGACCGAGCGCGCGCCCCACTCGAGCGCGACCGGCACCGAGCGCATCGTGGAGAGCTGCTCGACGTGGGCGCGCAGCGGCAGGCCCAGCTCGCGCGCGAGGGCGCCCATGCGGGCCAGGTGGCCGACGCCGAAGGCGACCGACTCGACGAAGATGTCGAGCGCCTCGACGTCGCTCTCGCGGGCGAGCGCCTCGGCCTCGTCCATCCACGTGTCCGCGGTGTGGCCCGGCGGGACGGCGTGGGCGAACAGGCCGGTGCGCGTCATCGGCTGCACGACGCGCGCGGCCAGCTCCCGCCCGAGCCGCACGGCGCGCGCCTCGCCCGCGCGCGAGAACCCGTAGCCGGTCTTGCCCTCGAAGGCGGTCGTGCCGTGCCGGAGCAGCTCGGCCGCCAGCGCGCCGGCCTGGTCGAGGACCTGCGCGTCGGAGGCCTCCGCCAGCGCCCTCCCCGACGATGCGATCCCGCCGCCCGCCCGCGCGATCTCCTCGTACGGCACGCCGGTGACCTTGCGCTCGTACTCCTCCGCCCGCCAGCCGGCGAACGGGAGGTGCGTGTGGCAGTCGACGAGGCCCGGCAGCACCGCGCACCCCGACGCGTCGATCTCCACGTCGGCGCCGTCGAGCTCGACGTCGCCCGGCTCGAGCGTCAGCTCGCCCGCGCGGTCGTGGCGCAGGTAGGGCAGCCCGTCCTCGGGGAAGCGGAGGACCTGGGCGGCGCCGCGCAGGATCACGGGCGCATGGGGATCCGCACCCCGAGCCGGTCGGCGGCCTCGATCGCGTCGTCGTAGCCCGCGTCCACGTGGCGCACGATCCCCATCCCCGGGTCGGCGATCAGCGTGCGGCGGATGCGCTCGCCGGCCAGCTCGGTCCCGTCCGCGACGGTGACCTGGCCGGCGTGCAGCGACAGGCCCATGCCGACGCCGCCGCCGTGGTGGAACGACACCCAGGAGGCGCCGGTCGCGGTGTTCACGAGCGCGTTGAGGATCGGCCAGTCCGCGACCGCGTCCGAGCCGTCGCGCATCGCCTCGGTCTCGCGCTGGGGCGAGGCGACCGACCCGGCGTCGAGGTGGTCGCGGCCGATCACCACGGGCGCCTTCAGCTCGCCCGAGGCGACCATCGCGTTGAAGCGCAGCCCCGCGAGGTGGCGCTCGCCGTACCCGAGCCAGCAGATGCGGGCCGGGAGCCCCTGGAAGGCGACGCGCTCGCCCGCCAGCTCGATCCAGCGCCGGATGTGCTCCTGGTCGCCGAACAGGTCGAGGATCGCCCGGTCGGTCGCGGCGATGTCCGCCGGGTCGCCCGACAGCGCGACCCAGCGGAACGGGCCCTTGCCCTCGCAGAACAGCGGGCGGATGTAGGCGGGCACGAAGCCGGGGTAGGCGAACGCGTCCGCATCCCCGTGGTCCTGCGCGACGCCGCGCAGCGCGTTGCCGTAGTCGAACGCCTCGGCGCCCTGCTTCCCCAGCGTGCGGATCGCGTCGACGTGCGCGAGCACCGACTGGCCGACGCGGGCCAGGTAGTCGTCCGGGTCGCTCGCCCGCAGCACGTCCGCCTGCTCGGGCGTGAGGCCGGCGGGCACGTAGCCGTTCAGCGGGTCGTGCGCGCTCGTCTGGTCGGTCACGACGTCGACGGCGGCGCCGCGCGCGACCAGCTCGGGCACGATCTCGGCGGCGTTCCCGAGCAGGCCGATGGACAGCGCGCGGCCCTCGCGCTGGGCGGCCGCGAGCCGCGTCAGGGCGTCGTCGAGCGAGCCCGCGCGCTCGTCGAGGTAGCGCTCGCGGATGCGCCGCTCGATCCGCTGGAGGTCGACCTCGATGCACAGCGCGCAGCCCTCGTTCATGGTCACCGCGAGCGGCTGCGCGCCGCCCATCCCACCGAGCCCGGCCGTCACGACGAGCCGGCCGCGGAGGCTGCCGCCGAAGCGCCGGCGCGCGAGCGCGGCGAACGTCTCGTAGGTGCCCTGCAGGATGCCCTGGGTGCCGATGTAGATCCACGAGCCGGCGGTCATCTGGCCGTACATCATCAGCCCGGCCGCGTCGAGCTCGCGGAAGTGCTCCCACGTGGCCCAGCGGCCGACCAGGTTGGAGTTCGCGATCAGCACGCGCGGCGCGGCGGGGTGGGTCTCGAACACCGCGACCGGCTTGCCCGACTGCACGAGCAGCGTCTCCTCGTCGCCCAGCGACGTCAGCTCGCGCTTGATCGCCGCGAGGGCCGCCGGGTTGCGCGCCGCCTTGCCGATGCCGCCGTAGACGACGAGCTCCTCGGGCTTCTCGGCCACGTCCGGATGCAGGTTGTTCTCGAGCATCCGCAGGGCGGCCTCCTGCTGCCACCCGCGGCAGCGCAGCGTCTGCGTCACGGCGATTCCTCCGGTGTCTGTGGTTGAGTTGGCGCCGCATGACTGCGCTGCGCATCGGTGACGAGCCGCTCACGCCCGCGGCGGTCGCCGTGGCGGCGCGGCAGCGGCGGATCGAGGTGGAGCTGACGCCCGCTGCGGTGGAGCGGATGGCGGCGTCGCACCGCACGGCCGAGCGGGCGGCCGCCGAGCGCCCGGTGTACGGGCGCACGACCGGCGTGGGGGCGAACCGCAACGTCGAGGTCGACGGCGACCTGCGCCACCACACCTCGCGGCTGCTGCGCAGCCACGCCGGCGGGCTCGGCGACCCGCTCGCGGCCGAGGTCGTGCGCGGCACGATCCTCGTGCGGCTGATGCAGATGGCCGCGGGCAACGGCGGCCACCGGCCGGCGGTCGCCGACGCGCTGATCGGGGTGCTGCGCGACGACGCGCTGCCCGAGCTGCGCGATCTCGGCGGGCTCGGCACGGGCGACATCACGGTGCTCGCCCAGCTCGGCCTCGCGCTCGCCGAGAGCGACCGGCTGGAGATCGAGCCCGGCGACGCGCTCCCGCTGATGAGCTCGAACGCCGCGACCTTCGCGGTCGGGGCGCTCGCCTGGGCCGACATCGGCGAGCTGCTCGACGCGGGCCTCGGCGTCGCCGCGCTCACGTTTCACGCGCTGGAGGGCAACACGGAGGCCTTCGCCGCGCCCGTCGCCGCCGCCCGGCCGCTGCGCGGCCTGACCGCCGTCAGCCGGCGGCTGCGGACCCTCACCGCCGGCGCGCGCGAGCCCGCGCGGCTGCAGGACCCGTTCGGCCTGCGCTGCCTGCCGCCCGTCGCCGGCGCGCTGTACGAGTCGGTCGAGGGCGTCCACAACGTGCTGGCGGTCGAGATCAACGCGGGCTCGGAGAACCCGCTCGTGGCCGGCGACGAGATCCTCCACCACGGCGGCTTCCACGCCGCCACCTGCGCGCTGGCGCTCGAGGGCCTGCGCCTGGCGATGCTCCCGTTCGCCAGCCTCAGCGGCGCGCGCATCACCCACCTGATGGCGCCGTCGCTGAGCGGGCTCGCCCCGTTCCTGTCGGTCGAGCAGCCGGGCAGCTCGGGCGTGCTGATCGCCGAGTACCTCGCCGCCGACGCGCTGGCCCGCCTGCGCGCCGAGGCGACCCCGTCGATCCTCGGCGGCGTCGCGATCTCGCGCGGCCTCGAGGAGCACGCGAGCTTCGCCTGGCAGGCGGCCCTGCAGACGCGCCGCGCGCTGCGCCACCTGCGGACGGTGCTCGCGCTCGAGTGGGTCGTGGCCGAACGGGCGCTGCAGATGGGCGGGATCCCGCCGGCCGCGCCGCTCGCGCCCGTGCGCGCGCTGGCCGCCGGCTTCGACCGCAGCCTGGAGGACCGCCCGATCGGCGAGGACGCCGAGCTGGCCGAGGCCGCCCTGCCCGAGCTCGCCCAGATCGTGCGCGATGTCAGCGGTGAGGCCTTCCCTGCGTCGCACTGAGGTGTAGTCTGCCACACAGTGGAAGCGCGTGCCACAGAGCGGCAAGGTGGTTCGACGCGGGCGGTGGAGCGCGCGCTGGGTCTGCTCGAGTCCGTCGCGCGCGCGAGCGGCGGCACGCGCCTCGCTGATCTCGCCCGCGAGAACGACGTGCCCGCGAGCACCGCGCTGCGGCTGCTGCGCACGCTCGAGACCGCGCGCTACGTCCGGCGCGACGAGGCGGGCGGCTTCCACGCCGGCTCCGGGCTGCTCGCGCTCGCCGCGGCGCTCGACGAGCTGCCGCTGATCCAGCTGGCCGACCCGCACCTGCGCGCGCTCGTCGACGAGCTGGGCGAGACCGCGAGCCTCGGCGTGCTCGACGAGGCGGGCGACGCGCTCTACCTCGCGCAGGTCCAGAGCCCGCACGCGATCCGCTACGCGAGCTGGCGCGGCCGCCGGGTCCCCGGCGGCGTGAGCGCGCTCGGGCTCGCCCTGCGCGGGGCGGCGACGCCCGTCGTGCGCCGCGACGCGGTCGAGCCGGGCGTCACGGCCGTCGCCGCGCCGGTGCGGGGGCCGGCCGGCGACATCGTGGCCGCCCTCAGCGTCACGGGGCCGACGTACCGGCTCGACGCCGCGGCGGTCGCGGCGGCCGCTGCTGCCGTCGAGCCGGCCGCGGCCGCGCTCTCGCACGCCCTCGGCGCGCCTGGCTAGCGCGCTGCCCGGTCGGTCCTCCGCGAGCGTGATGGCGGGCGCTCCGCGTACGTCAACGGCGGGCATCGAGGAGGCGGGTTCGGTGGGAGAGGTTGCCCCCAACGTCGTAATCGTCGAGATCGTGGCTCGCCGTACGACGTTGAGGTCCTATAGGACACCCAACGTCGTAACGCGCACGCCGGGCGCCGTCGTACGACGTTGAGCGCACCACGCCAGCCGGACCCGCCTCCTCGATGCCCGCCGTTGACGTGCGTGGAGCGCCCGCCATCAGCGTCGACGCAACCCTGCCCGCCATACTCGACTCCCATGACGCTCGTCGAGCTGCTCCCGCGCGAGCCGGCGCCCGACGCGCTCTACGAGGCGTTCGTGGGGTGGACGGAGCAGCAGGGCCTGCAGCTCTACCCGCACCAGGACGAGGCGGCGATCGAGCTGTTCAGCGGCAACAACGTGATCCTGGCCACGCCGACCGGCTCGGGGAAGTCGATCGTCGCGACCGCGGCGCACTTCGCCGCGCTCGCCGACGGTCGGGTGACCTACTACACGGCGCCGATCAAGGCGCTCGTGTCGGAGAAGTTCTTCGCGCTGTGCGCCACGTTCGGCGCCGAGCACGTGGGCATGCTCACGGGCGACGCGTCCGTCAACCGCGACGCGCCGATCATCTGCTGCACCGCCGAGGTGCTCGCCAACCTCGCCCTGCGCGAGGGCGCGGCCGCCGACGTCGGCCAGGTCGTGATGGACGAGTTCCACTACTACGCCGAGCCGCAGCGCGGCTGGGCGTGGCAGGTGCCGCTGCTCAGCCTGCCGCAGGCGCAGTTCCTGCTGATGTCGGCGACGCTGGGCGACGTCGCCGCGCTGCGCGAGGACCTGACGCGGCGGACCGGCCGCGACACGGCGCTGATCGACGACGCCGAGCGGCCCGTGCCGCTGCTGTTCTCCTGGTCGCTCGAGCCGCTGCACGAGCTGCTCGAGGAGCTCGTGCACGCCGGTCAGGCACCTGCCTACGTGGTGCACTTCACGCAGGCCTCGGCGCTGGAGCGGGCCCAGGCGCTGCTGTCGGCGAAGTTCTGCACGCGCGAGGAGCGCGACGCGATCGCCGACGCGATCGGCGGGTTCCGCTTCACCGCGGGCTTCGGCCGGACGCTCTCGCGGCTGGTCCGCAGCGGCATCGGCGTCCACCACGCGGGCATGCTGCCGCGCTACCGCCGGCTCGTGGAGCAGCTGGCCCAGACCGGGCTGCTGAAGGTGATCTGCGGGACCGACACGCTCGGCGTCGGCATCAACGTCCCGATCCGCACGGTCGTGTTCACCGGGCTGGCGAAGTTCGACGGCGCCCGGCACCGGCTCCTCAAGGCGCGCGAGTTCCACCAGATCGCCGGGCGCGCCGGGCGTCCCGGGTTCGACACGACCGGCTTCGTCGTCGTGCAGGCGCCCGAGCACGCGATCGACAACGCCCGCGCCGTGGCGAAGGCCGGCGACGACCCGCGCAAGCTCCGCCGGATCCAGCGCAAGAAGCCGGCGGACGGCGCCGTCGGCTGGACCGAGGAGACGTTCGCCCGCCTGCGCGACGCGACGCCCGAGCCGCTCGTCTCGCGGATGCGCGTGAACCACGCGATGATCCTCAACGTCATCCAGCAGCCCGCGGACACGGTGGCGGCGATGCGCGCGCTGATGGAGGACAACCACGAGGACGAGCGCGGGCGCCGCCGCCTGGCCGAGCAGGCCGAGTCACTGCGCGACGAGCTGCTGACCTCCGGCGTGCTCGAGGCGCTGGCCGAGCCCGACGAGCACCTCCGGACGTTCCGGCTCGCACCGGCGCTGCAGCAGGACTTCGCGCTCAACCAGCCGCTGGCGTCGTTCGCCCAGGCCGCGTTCGACCTCCTCGACCCCGAGTCCGAGACGTACGCGCTCGACGTGCTCTCGGTCGTCGAGGCGATCCTCGACGATCCGTTCCCGGTCCTGATGGCGCAGGCCTACAAGGAGCGCGGCGAGGCGGTCGCCGAGATGAAGGCCGACGGGATCGAGTACGAGGAGCGCATGGAGCTGCTCGAGGAGGTCACGCATCCGCGGCCGCTGGCGGAGCCGCTCGAGCAGGCCCTGCGGCTGTACCGGGAGACGCACCCGTGGGTGCTCGAGACCGACCTCTCGCCGAAGTCGGTCGTGCGCGACATGTACGAGTCCGGCCGGACGTTCACGGAGTTCATCGCGTACTACGGCGTCGCCCGCTCGGAGGGGCTCGTGCTGCGCTACCTGAGCGACGCGTACCGCGCGCTGCGCCGGACCGTGCCCGACCGCGTCAAGACCGACGAGCTCGAGGACCTCACCGAGTGGCTCGGCGAGACGGTCCGCCAGATCGATTCCAGCCTGCTGGACGAGTGGGAGGCGCTGACCGATCCGGAGTCGGTCGCGCGGGCCGCGGCGGAAGCCGCCGCGGGCCGGGCGCTGCTGCCGCCGCGCCCGATCACCGGCAACGAGCGCGCGTTCCGGGTGATGGTCCGCAACGCCATGTTCCAGCGGGTCCAGCTCGCGGCCCGCGACCGCTTCGACGCGCTCGGGGAGCTCGACGCGGCCGCCGCGGCGCTGACCGATCCGCCCGGGCGGGCGACGATGACCGCGGACGCGTGGGAGCGCGCGCTCGGCGCGTACTGGGACGAGCACGAGACGATCGACACCGGGCCGGCCGCCCGCGCGCCGGAGCTGCTGCTGATCGACCGCGCGCCGCCCGGCGGCGCCCCGCGGACGTGGACCGCGCGCCAGATCATCCACGACCCCGAGGCCCATCACGACTGGGCGATCGTGGCGACGATCGACCTGGACGGCTCGGACGCCGCCGGCGAGCCGGTCATCCGCACGCAGTCGTTCGGGGCCGCGGGTCAGCCTCCGAGCGGCACGTAGGGCCGGCACGGCTCGCCGCGCAGGCCCGGGCAGGCCGGGAGCGGCGTCGGCGCCGCGATGCCCGCCACGACCGGCAGGATGAGCTGCGACGGCCGGGCGGGATCCCGCGCGACGGTGACCGCCGTGCGCGGGCGCGTGTCGCCGAACGCCCACACGGGCTGGTCGCCGCCGGGCGCGGAGACGATCACGCGGATCCGCGAGCCGGCGCGATACACGTGCCCCTGGTAGTAGAGCGGTAGGTCGACGCGCGCGAACCGGCCGGCGGGGAGCCGCCGCCGGTCGCGGCGGCGCAGGCTCGGGACGGGCTCCAGGTTCGTGCTCCGGACGGCGTCGAGCCGGCGCGCGCTGGCGCGGAGCCAGCCGCTCTGCACGAACGTCTCGCGGCCGTCGGGCCGGACCTCGGTGACCGTCGCCTGCAGGTCGGCGTCCCGGCCGGCCGCCCTGATCCAGGCCCGCAGCGCGCCGGCGCCGACGACCGCCGTGTCCTCGGCGAGCGGCGCCGAGACGTAGGCGAGCGCGGTGCCGGGCGGGTTCTGCGTCCAGGCATAGGACGGCGTCGCGGTCCACAGGCCGTTGGGTCCGGCGCCCGTGTCGCCGCGGAAGTCGGTGGCCGGGCGCGCCCGCCGGTCCGCCGTGAAGCCGTCGCTGCCCGCGGCCGCGGGCGGGGCGTCGGTCAGCGCGCCGTCCGCGCCGAGGTACCACGAGCGCGCCCGGGTGCCCGGCAGCGGGAAGCGCGGGAACGACTGCTCGAACGCGGCCACGGGCGCCCCGGGGACGCTGCCGCCGTGGTCGAAGAGGATCCGCACCGGCGGCTGGCGCTCGAAGGCCGCACGGGCGGCCTCGAACGTCGGCTCCGCCTGGATCGGGTCCGGCGGGAGCGTGACGCCGTCGACGCCGAACACGGTCTTGAACACCACGGGCGCGAGCACGTCCGCACCCGCCGGCAGCCGCGGCGCGCGGCGGGCGACGTAGAGCTCGAGGAAGTCGAACCAGCGCTGGAACGTCGCGGGCGCCAGCGAGTCGACGTGCGTCCCGTTGGTGAACGTGAACCACGCGCGGTCGGTCCCCGTGAAGCGGGAGGCGAGCCGCGGGCAGTGGCCGCCGGTCTGCTCGTCGGTCCACTGGCAGGCGAGGAAGGTCGGCGCGGCGATCCGGTGCACGAACCGCGCGGGCGCCAGCGGGTCGGCGACCTTCGGCACGTAGAAGCGGTTGCGCTCGATCTTGGCGAGCAGGTCGACGGCCTCCGTGTGCAGCGCCTGGTTGGCGCGGCACGTCCGGTCGCCCGCGCGGATCCGCTCGAGCGCCCACGGCTGCCCGCCGTCCGCCGTGGCCGGCCGGGCGTCGTGCACGCGGTCCTTCGCCCACGAGAGCGCGAAGCCCGTGTTCAGGATCCCGCCCGGGTACAGCGTGGTCGCGGTGTCGTCGATCACCGACAGCGGCGTGATGGCGGCGAGGCTCGGCGGCCGGCGGGCCGCGACGAACAGCTGGCTGATCCCGCCGTAGGACAGGCCCGCCATGCCGACCTTGCCGTGCAGCGTCCAGGGCTGCCGGGCGACCGTCTCGATCACGTCGTAGCCGTCGAGCGCCTGCAGCGGCTCGAAGTAGTCGAACGCCCCTCCGGAGCAGCCGGTGCCGCGCATGTTCACGTCGACCACCGCGTAGCCGAGCAGGTTCAGCACCTGCGCGATCGAGCTCTCGCCGCCTTGCGGGTTCGCGTAGCCGTAGCCGGAGTACTCCACGACCGTCGGGTACGGCCCGGCGCCGGCGGGCAGCCGCACGTCGATCGCGAGCTTCGTCCCGTCGCGCGTGGTCAGGTAGCCGTAGCCGCTCGCCGGGATCCGCTGCCGGTAGCCCCGAGTGCTCGGCGGCGCCGCGCGGTCGGGGAGGACCCGCAGCCGGGCCGACCGCGTGCCCCGCGTGCGCACGCGGTAGCCGCGTGCCGGCACCACGCGGCGGAACACCGCTCCGCCCAGCCGGCCCGCGCGGCGGATCGCGACGGTCCGCCCGCCGCGCACGAGCGCGACGCTCGCGCCGGGCGCGGCCCCGGTGACCTGCACCTGCTCGACGCTGCCGCGCGCGACGGGCGCGGCCCGCGCCGGCTCGGCCTGGACGGCCAGGAGGATGGCGAGCAGGACGAGCGTGCGGCGCATGGCGGGACTCTCCCAGGTCGCGAGCCGGCGGGCATCCACTGTCGCGTTTCTGCAATACGGCGGCGCCGTCCCGGCGTAGGGTGCCGGTCATGGCCTGCCGACATCTCACGCTCACCGACATCGAGGACCAGGCACCCGGCTCGGCGTCGACTCGCTCGAGGCGCGCCCCGCCCGCACCGAGCTCGGCGCGGAGCGCATCGGGCCGACGAGCTACCGCATGAAGCCCGGGCGGCGGGTCGGCTTCGGCCACCACCACGAGGCCGTCGAGGAGATCTACCTCGTCACCTCCGGCAGCGGGCGCTTCAACGTCGACGGCGAGATCCTCGCCGTCGGGGCGGGCGACGTCGTCTACTGCTCGCCCGAGGTCATGCGCGAGTGGGAAGCCGGCGACGACGGGATGGACGTCGTCGCGTTCGGCGCCCACGCCGAGGGCGACGGCACCATGCAGCCCGGCTGGTGGACCGCGTAACCCCCGGAGCGGAGCCGCCGCCGCGTCGGCGGCGGCTCCGCCGGAACCGCTACTTCAGGCTGTTCTCGTCGAGGAAGTCGGCGGCGACGGTCTCGGCGTCGTCCTTGTCGACCTCGACGCGCTTCACGAGCTCCTTCAGGTTGTCCGTGGTCAGCGCCGCGCTGACGGCGTCGAGCGTCTCGGTCACCTCGGGCGTGGCCGCCTCCTTGCTGATCAGCGGGATGACCGCCTCGGACTCGACGAGGCCCTTGGGGTCCTCGAGCGTGATGAACCCGTTCGCCGGGATCGCCGACTGCGTGCTGAAGAGGTTGGCGCACTGCACCTTGTCGTCCTTCAGCGCGGCGACGGTCAGCGGGCCGGCGACGTCGAGCGGCTGGAACTTCTTGAACTCGGCGTCGTAGACGCGCTTGAGCGCCCTGATGCCGAAGCCCTCGCGCTTGGCGAACTCGGGCGGGCCGCCGATCGTGATCTGGTCGCCGACCTTGGCGAGGTCCTCGATCGACGTCAGGCCGTACTTGTCCACGGTCTCCTTGTTGCAGGTGATCGTGTCCTTGTCCTCGGCGGCGGACGGCTCGAGCAGCGTGAGCTCGGGCGGCAGCGCCTCCTTGATGTCGGCGACCTGGTCGGCGGTCTCCTTCGCGTCGGACTTCGCCTTCGTCAGGTAGGACAGCAGCGCGCCCGTGTACTCGGGCAGCACGGTGATCTCCCCGCGCTCCATGGCGGGGAAGATCGCCTCGCGCGATCCGACGTTGAGCTTCTTGGAGACCTCGAAGTCCTTGGCCTCCAGCGCCCCCGCGTAGATCTCGGCGAGCACGACGTTCTCCGGGAAGTTCGCCGAGCCGACCGTGATGGCGGGCTTGTCGCCGCCGGACGTGTCCTCGGCCGACGCCGTGCCGCCGCGTGTCGCTGCCCTCGTCCAGGTCGTCGCCGCACGCGGCGACCCCGAGCGCGAGCACGGCCGCCAGCAGCAGCCAGAGCACCTTCTTCATGCGTGTACCTCCTCATGGTGAACAGCGGGCCCGGCGACGCGCTTGCGGCGCGACCCCTCCTTCGGGCCCAGGGAGCGCTGCAGCAGCGCGAAGCCCCCCTCGACGAGGAGGGCCAGGACGGCGACGACCACCGCGCCGCCGGAGATCTCGCCGATGTCACGGACGGAGTAGCCGTCGATGATGTAGCGGCCGAGGCCGCCCAGCCCGACGAACGCGGCGATGGTGGCGGTGGCCACCACCTGCCCGGCGGCCGACCGGAAGCCGGCGAGGATCAGCGGCATGGCCAGCGGCACCTCCACGCGCCACAGGGCCTGCCAGCCGGTCATGCCCATCCCGCGGGCCGCGTCGCGGATCCCGGGGTCGATCGAGCGGATCCCCACGTCGGTGTTGAGCAGGATCGGCGGGATCGCGATGACGACGAGCGCCACCAGGACGGGCCAGATCGAGAGCGGCTCGATCCGGAAGACGAGGATCACGAGGCCGAGCGTCGGCAGCGCGCGCCAGAAGTTGCTCAGCGACGCGGCGATGAGGCTGCCGCGGCCCGTGTGGCCGATCAGCAGCCCGATCGGCAGCGCGATCAGCGCGGCCAGGAGCACGCCGAGCGCCGAGTACCAGATGTGCTCGATCAGCCGCGCCGGGATCCCGTTGGGCCCCGACCACTGCTCCGAGGCGGTCAGCCAGTCGACGGTCTCGCCCATGTCCGACCTCACCGCCCGCGTCCACGGGGTGAGCAGGCGGCCGCCGCCGACGATCAGCAGGTCGACCACCAGCGCGAGCAGGATCGTGACGACGATCCCCGTGTAGATCTCGATCGGGTTGTCGATCTGGAAGCCGTGGATGAAGAGCTGGCCGAGCCCGCCGGTGCCGATCAGCGCGCCGACGCTGACGAGCGAGATGTTCGAGACGGCGGCGACCCGCAGCCCCGCGACGATCGCCGGCAGCGCGATCGGCAGCTCGATCGCGAACAGCCGCCTCGTCTGCCGGTAGCCCATCGCGGTCGCGGCGTCGATCACGTCCGGCGGCACGCCGCGCAGGCCCTCGACGAGGTTGCGGACGAGGATCACGAGCGAGTAGATCGTCAGGCCGATGATCACCGGCGTCTGGCCGATGCCCGACGGCGTTGATGAGCAGCACGAACAGCGCGAGCGACGGGATCGTGTAGAGGACCTGCGTGAGCGCGAGCAGCGGGCGGTAGGCGGCGCGCCAGCGGTAGGCGATCAGCCCGATCGGGAACGCGATGAGCACGCCCGAGCACGAGCGCCGTCACGGCGATCTGCACGTGCTCCTGAGGTCCTCGAGCACCGTGTCGAGGTTGCGGTCGAGCCAGCCCCAGTTCATCGTCAGGCCTCCGCCGCCGCGCGCTGCGGCGGCGGGCAGGTGCGCCTCGAGCGTGTCGAACGGGACGGCGCCGAGCAGCGACGCCGTGCGTCGTCGACGCGCACCGCCGCGCGCGCGGGCGAGGCGATCGCGGAGTCGAGCAGGTCGCGCAGCGTGCCGCCGGGGCCGACGCGCTCGACCGGCACGTCCGGCCCGCCGTCGCGCACCCAGGCGAGCGGGCGGCCGCCGTCGTCGGACCGCAGCGTCCAGCCGGCGATGCCGTCCGCGCCGAGCTCGGTGACCGGCACGTCGGCGGCCGGCCGCAGCGAGAGCAGCTTGATGCCGCGCGTGCCGCCGATGAACGAGGCGACGAACTCGCTCGCCGGCTGGGCGAGCAGCGCCTCGGGCGGGCCGTACTGGGCGACCTTGCCGCCCTCCTGCATGATCGCGATGCGGTCGCCGAGCAGCACGGCCTCGTCGACGTCGTGGGTGACGAAGACGACGGTCTTGCCGAGCTCCTGCTGCAGCCGGCGGAACTCCTGCTGGAGCGCGCCGCGGCGCACGGGGTCGACGGCGCCGAACGGCTCGTCCATCAG
Organism: uncultured Solirubrobacteraceae bacterium; assembly: GCA_963827335.1. Taxonomy (GTDB): domain Bacteria; phylum Actinomycetota; class Thermoleophilia; order Solirubrobacterales; family Solirubrobacteraceae; genus DASQMT01. The sequence continues at coordinate 145,856 of CAWHAP010000001.1, read as the reverse complement.
CAGCACGGGCGGGTCGGCGGCGAGCGCGCGCGCCACGCCGACGCGCTGCTGCTGGCCGCCCGAGAGCTGGCTCGGGATAGCGGTCGGCCATGTCCTGCTCCAGCCCGACGAGCTCGATCAGCTCGAGCGCGCGCTCGCGCTGGCGCTCGCTTGTCCCAGCCGAGCAGCCTCGGGACGGTGGCGATGTTGTCCGCCACGGAGCGGTGCGGGAACAGCCCGGCCTGCTGGATCACGTAGCCGATCCCGCGCCGCAGCTCGTGCACCGGCATCTCGAGCAGGCTCCTTGCCGTCGAGCTCGATCTCGCCGCTCGTCGGCTCGATCAGGCGGTTGATCATCCGCAGCGTCGTCGTCTTGCCGCAGCCCGACGAGCCGAGCAGGACGGTGATCTCGCCGCTGGGGATCTCCAGGTCCAGGTTGCCGACGGCGACGGTGCCGTCCGGGTACTGCTTCGTGACGTCCTTGAGCGTGATCAAGGCGGGGATCTTCGCAGACCCCGCGGCCCGACGTCGGATACTCCACTAAATCGATCTGGATTGTCACGCGGCGGCGGCGAGGCCGTCCGCGGCGAGCGGGCGCAGCTCGTCGGCGTAGGACACCGAGACGCGGTGCAGCGCGCCCCCGGGGTCGACCGTGTACTGCCCGAGCCGCCACAGCGGCGGCGAGTAGGCGTGGATCGAGACCGCGCTGGGCGCCGCGCAGGTCAGCCGGTGGATGTGCGACGGGCCGAACGTGAACGCCGCGCCGGCGCCGTAGCTGCGTCCGGCGCTCGGGGGCGGCGACGAGCAGCGCGTGCTCCTCGAGCGCGCCCGCGACGACGTGCACGGCGCCGCTGGACGTGTCGTGGTCGTGCCAGCCCGTGTCGTTCTCGGGCAGCCAGAAGATCGCCCACACGTCGAGGTGCGCGTCGCGGTGCAGGCACGCGTACGTGCGCTCGGTCGCGTGCAGGTCGAGGTGCGGCGCCCACAGCTCGCGCCGCTCGGCCAGCGCGCCGGCGAGGCGCTCGAGCTCGGCGCGCTCGAGCGGGCGATCGCTCGGCAGGCCGAGCGCGCGCAGCACGGGGGACGCGTCTGGGGTCATGCGGGCACCTCCTGGGGGACGTGGGCGAGCAGTCGCCCGGGGTTGCTGGTGCGGATGGCGTGCAGGGCGGCGTCGCCGAGCGCCGGGCAGCGGCGGCGCGGCGTACGGCCGGTCGGAGCCGTGGCAGACGACGTCGATGCCGAGCACGCGGATGACGGCGTCGACGGCCTGCGTGCCGTAGGACGAGGTCTCGACGAAGGTCAGCGGGTCGACGGGGCGCCCGTCGCCGCCGCGGGCGCGGTGGCGCTCGCCGTGCAGCGGCCCGAGCCCGGCGAGCGCGACGAAGCAGACGGGCAGGTCGGGGAAGCGCGCGCGGCCGCCGTCCGCCCACGCCCACCAGGCGGCGTGCAGCTGGGCGACGTAGGGGACGACGGGCGCCCACCAGCCGGGCCGGCGGCCGCCGTCCTCGGCGCCCGCCGGGCCGGGGTGGACGAGCAGCGGGCGGCCCGCGGCGTCGAGCACGTCGAGCAGCGGCGCGAGCCGGTCGAGCCCGCCGGGCGCGGCGAGCGCGTCGGCGGCGAGCTCGAGCCCGACCGCGCCGCGGTCGAGCGCGGCCCGCAGCGCGGCCGGGTCGGGCTCGACGGTGCCGGCGGTCGCCCAGGCGCGGAACGGCGCGGGGAGGGCGAGCGCGCCCTCGAGCCAGGCGGCGGCCAGCTCGGCCGCCTCGGCCGGCGGGAGCCGGTCGAGCCCGAGCGCCGCCGACGGCGCCACGAGCACGAGCTCGTCGCCGTCGGCCGCCGCCTGCTCGGCGCGCGCGGCGGGATCGTGGTCCGCGGGGTCGACCGCGTACGGCCGCTCGCCGGGCAGCAGCAGCGTCCAGCCGTCGAGCCGCGGCGGCGTCCGCCGGGCGCGGAGCGCGGCGAGGAAGGGCGCGGGCCAGAGGTGCTGGTGGAGGTCGATCGTCATGGTGCTGAAGCGATTCACTGAATCGGTTCACTGAACCGGTTCAACAGTACAGCACGACCGCGGCGGCGCCAACATCGTCCATGGGTCCAAAGCGATGCTGCCGGGCCTCGACCAGCTGGCGAACCCGGGCCGAGCGGTAAGATGGACGGGATGATCCGCCTGCGCGACCCGTTGCTCTGGACCGACGTGCTCCAGATGGTCAAGACCTCGGCCGCGGCCGTGCTCGCCTGGGTGCTCGCCGTCGACGTGCTCTCGCTCCCGCAGTCGTTCCTCGCGCCGTGGGCCGCGCTGCTCACCATCCACGCCACGGTGTACCGCACCGTCGCGCGCGGCCTGCAGCAGGCAGCGGCCGCCGTGGCCGGCGTGCTGCTCGCGTTCGCCGCCGGCGCCGTGCTGGACGTTAACGGCGCTCTCGCTGACGCTGGTGCTCGCCGTCTCGCTGGCGCTCGGCGCGCTGCGGCCGATGCGGGCCGAGTCCACCACGGCCGCGGCCACGGCGCTGGTCGTGCTGCTCGCGGGCTACAGCGAGGACGGCTCGATGCTGCTCGCGCGGCTCGCGGACACGTTCGTCGGCATCGGCGTGGGCCTCGTCGTCAACCTCGTCGTCTGGCCGCCGTTGCGCGACCGCAGCGCCGCCCGGCGGGTCGACGTCCTCGACGACCGCGTCGGCGAGCTGCTCGAGGAGATGGCCGGCGGCCTGCCGGCGACGACGCGTCCGATCCCACGGCCTGGGTGCAGCGCACTCGCGCTCTCGACCGCGGGATCGACGAGGCCTGGGCCGACGTCCGCGCGGCGCCGCGAGAGCGGGCGCCTCAACGTCCGCCGCCAGGCCGCGCGGCGCTCCGCGCCTGCGCCGACCTCGGCGCCGTCCTGCACGGGCTCGAGCAGGCCGTCGCCGACACGCGCAGCATGGCGCGGACGCTCGGCCGCGCCGGGCCGGTCGCCGGCTGGACGCCCGGTTCCGCGCGGCCTGGCCGAGCTCCTCCGCCGCGCCGCCGACGCGGTGCTGCAGGCCGACGCCGCCGCCGTGGGCCGCGTCTGCGCCGACCTCGAGGGCCGGGCGGCGGCCGGCGGCGTGGCCACGCGGCCCGCGCACGGCGCGCTGGTGGTCAACCTGCGCAACATCCTCGACGCCATGCGGTCCGTGGCCGCCGCGCAACCGGTCCGCGTCCGCGCGCGCAGCCGGTACGGTTGACGCGTGGCCCCGCGGAGACGCGTCACGATCAAGGACGTCGCCGCCGCGACCGGGCTCTCGCCCGCGGCCGTCTCCTACGCGATGCGCGGCGTGCAGACGTCGCCGGAGACGCAGGAGCGCGTGCGCCGGCCGCCGAGGAGCTCGGCTACACGGGCAACGCGGTCGCGCGCGCGCTCGCGCGCGGCAGCACCGGGCTGGTCGGCGTCCTCTCCGGCTCGCTCGAGGACCTCAGCGAGCAGCGCTTCGTCGAGACGCTCGGCCGCCAGCTCGGCCGCCACGACCTGCACATGGTCGTCGTCGACGCGCGCGGCGAGCCCGAGCGCGAGCGGATGCTCGCCCGCCAGCTCGCCGACCAGCTCGTCGACGGCCTGATCGTCTCGCCGCTCGACCCGTCGCGACGCCGCCTGGGCAGGACATCGGCGAGCGCGCTGCCGATCGTCACCGTCGGCGACGCGCTCGCCGGGCCGACGGTGGGGGAGGTGCTGTTCGACAACCGCGCCGGCGTCAGCTCGTGCTCGAGCACCTGCACGGCCTCGGCCACCGCCGGATCGCGGTCCTCACGCCGAGCCGCCCGTCGACGCCCGACCGGCCGGCCGAGCGCGTCGTCGCCGAGGTCGTGCGCCGCGCTCGGGCTCGGACGTCGCGATCGTCAACTCGCCGCACTCGATCGAGGAGGCGACGGAGGTCGCCGCGGCGCTGCTCGCGCGCGAGCCGCGCCCGACCGCCGTGTTCTGCCTGTCGGACTCGATCGCCTGCGGCGTCTACGCGGCCGCCGCCGCGCACGGCCTCGAGATCCCGCGCGACCTCTCCGTCGCCGGCTACGACGGCCACCCGATCGCGCGCGTCGTCGCGCCGCCGCTGACGAGCGTCGAGTGGGGGATGCCCGACGTCGCCGCCGCGGCCGCCGGGCTGCTCGCCGCCGCCGTGGCCGGCCGAGGCCGCCGAGCGCGGTCCGCGTGCGGGTCGCGCCGCGCTGGTCGAGCGCGCCAGCACCGCGGCGCCCGCCGCCGTCGTGGTCTGAAGCCGGGCGTCCCCGCTCACGCCACGCCCGCGGCGCGCGCCGCCTCGGCGTGCGCCGCCGCCTCCAGCGCGTCGTCGAGCGGCGCGCAGCGCGCCGGGCGCGAGCCCGAGCGCCGTCGCGATCAGCCAGTCCGCGAACGCCGTGTTCTTGGGCAGCAGCGGCCCGTGCATGTAGGTGCCGATCGACCGTCCCGTGGGCGCCGCCGCGGACGCCCTCGGTGCCGTCGCGCGCCGTTGTTGCCGTTGCCCGCGCAGCACGCGGCCGAGCGGCGCCGTGCCCGCGCCGAGGTACGTGCGGCCGGCGTGGTTCTCGAAGCCGGCGAGCCGCGCGGGCCCGCCCGGGCAGGTCGAGCGCGATCGCGATGTTGCCGAGCAGCCGCGGGCCGTCCTCGCGCCGCGTGTCGAGGTCGACGAGGCCGACGCCGGGCAGCCGCTCGCCGGCCATCTCGTAGCCGTGGCCGAGCAGCTGCAGCCCGCCGCAGACCGCGAAGACGACCGCGCCGCGGTCGGCGGCGGCGTGCAGCGCGTCGCGCTTGACGGTGGCGAGGTCGCGCGCGCACAGCGCCTGGTCGCGGTCCTGGCCGCCGCCGATGTAGAACAGGTCGTGCGCGTCGGGGTCGATCGCGTCGCCGATCCCGGCGCCGGCCAGCTCGAAGCCGATCCCGCGCCACGCGCAGCGGCGCTCGAACACGGTCAGGTTGCCGCGGTCGGCGTAGATGTTCATCAGGTCGGGATAGAGCGCGCAGCACGCGCAGCGTGCGCTCAGCCACGGAGCAGCACCACCTCGGAGCCGACGTGCTCGCGCGTCGGCGGGATCTCGCGCACCGGCTCGGGCGCGAGGCCCGCCGCGCGGCCCTCGGCCTCCAGCTGCGCCGCGGTCACGTGCGCCAGCTCGATCACGTCGTCCTCCTCGCGTCACGCGCGCCGTCGGGGGCGACCGTGCGCCGGACGCCGCTCGATCCGCGTCGCCGCCGGCAGCGCGCGCACCGCGGTCGGCTGGGAGGCGAAGCGCCAGTCCGCGACCGCGCCGACGTCCGGGTCGGGCAGCTCGTCGAGCTCGCCGAAGTCCTCCAGCGCCGCGGTGATCGCCATGCGCCAGCAGGCCGCCCGGCACGAGGTGGCGCGCGCGCGGCGGCGAGGAACCCGGCGCGCTCGGGCAGCAGCTGGATCGTCTGCATCGGCACGACGATCAGCCCGAAGCGCCGGTCGAGCGCGAAGTCGCGCCGCGTCGGCGACCACGGTCGCCACGGCCAGGTCCGCCGCCGCCGCGCGCGCCGGCGAGCGCGGCGAGCAGCGCCGGCTCGCGGTCGAGCGCGGTCACGTCGTGCCCGGCGCGGGCGAGCGTCGAGCGCCACGCGGCCCGTGCCCGCGCCGACGTCGAGCACCGGCCCGGGCTCCGCGCGCGGCCAGCTCGTGCCACAGCGCGAGGTCGGCGCGTGTAGCGCGCCGCACTCGACGTCGTGCCAGACCACGAGCGGGGAGAAGCTCATCGCCAGTGCCCCTCGCACCTGGCCGCGGCGGGCCAGCAGGTCGCGCAGCTCGAGCAGCGCGGTGTAGGTCGGCAGCGCGTAGAGCGGGCCGTCGCCGTGCGGCGAGCGCGGCGTCGAGCCCGTCGGCGCAGCGGCGGGCACGACCGCCGAGCCGGTCGGCGTCCGACGCCCGCGTACTTCATCCGCAGCGCGAGCTCGGCCGCGCGCGTGCCCGAGCACGTCATCCGCCGCACGGACGGCGCCAGCAGCTCCCAGTCGGCGTCCCACACCCACGAGATGTCGCGCCCGTCGGCGGTGTTGTCGTTGAGCACGCCGAACAGGTCGAGCTGCTCGCCCTCGAGCGCCAGCGTGCGCAGCACCTCGTTCGCGCCCGCCGGGTTCTTGACGAGCAGGATCGACGTCGGGCCGCCCGCCGAGGTCGACCGTCTCGGCGCGCCCGAACGCCGGCGCCACCGCCTCCAGCCCGGCGACGACCGCGTCGAGCGGCGCGCCGAGCGTGCGGCACAGCGCCGCGGCGCCGAGCGCGTTGTAGACGTTGTAGAGCCCGGGCAGCGGCAGCTCGACGCGCGCCGCGCCGGCGGGCGTGGCGAGCGTGAACGCCGCGGAGCGGATGCCGCGCAGCTCGACGTCGCGCGCGACCACGTCGGGCTCGGGCCGCCGGGCGCCGCAGTTCGGGCACGCGTAGCGGCCGAGGTGGGCGAGGTAGATCGCCTCGTACGCGTAGGGTGGCCGCAGCGGCGGCAGTGCTTGGAGTCGGCCGCGTGCTGGAGCTCGGCGAACGCGAGCGCGTCGTCGTCGACGCCGAAGTACACCGGCGCCGCGGTCGCGGCCGAGGTCGGCGACCAGCGGGTCGTCGGCGTTGAGCACGAGCGCCGTGCGCGCCGGCGTGCGCGGCGACCACGTCGGCCCAGCGGTCGGCGATGATCTCCAGCTCGCCGTAGCGGTCGAGCTGGTCGCGGAACAGGTTGCCGAGCAGCAGCGCGCGCGGGGCGCAGCTCCTCGACGACCGGGCGCGAGCCAGAACTCGTCGACCTCGAACAGCCCGAGCTCGCCCGGTCAGCGCGCGCCCGCCGCGGCGCGACGCGTCGGCCAGCGCGGAGGCGACGCCGCCGGCCATGTTCGCGCCCGCGCGGTTGTGGACGAGCGTCTCGCCCGTGCGCTCGAGGATCGAGGCCGTCATCGCCGCGGTGGTCGTCTTGCCGTTCGTGGCGCTGATCACCGCGCTGCCGTGCGCGCAGCCGCGCGCCAGCAGCCCGATCGCGTGCGGCTCGAGCCGCGTCAGCACCTTGCCGGGCAGCGACGTCCCGCCGCCGCGCCCGGCGGCGCGCACGACGCGCCCGACCGCCTTGGCGGCGGCCACCTTGGGTCCGAGCAGCGTCACGGGACGAGCACCTTCAGCGCGCGCGGCACGACCTTGATGGTGACGGGCAGGTCCGCGATCGGGTCGCCGTCGGCGTAGGCGGCGAACGGGCGGTCGGCGTGGAAGCGCGACCTCGCGCGCGCGCAGGAACGTCAGGTCGCGCGCTCGTCGACGTGCGTGCCCCTGAACACCTTGCGGCAGGCTCGACGAGGTAGCGCCGCTTGGGGCAGGCGCGCGTGCAGCACGACGTCGAGCAGGCCGTCGTCGAGCGACGCGTCCGGGCACGAGGTACATGCCGCCGCCGAACACGCCCGAGTTGGCCACGGCGACCGAGTAGCCCGGTGAAGGCCTGCGCCTCGCCGTCGACCACGACCTGCCAGTCGGCGCTGGCGCCAGCCGCGCAGGCGCGCGCAGCGTCGCGTAGACGTAGATCAGCCTCGCCGAGCGGGATGCGCGTGGCGTTGGCGATGTCCTGGACGTCGGAGTCGATCCCGGCCGAGGCGATGCCCGAGGTAGGTCGCGCCGCCGGCGTCGGCGACGTCGATCGCGCGCTCGCGGCCGCCGCGAGCACGTCGCAGGCGCGCTCGGGATCCGGGCCGATGCCGAGCTTGCGCGCGAAGTCGTTGCCGCGCCCGCCGGGCAGCACGCCGAGCACGCCGTCGGTGCCGCGCAGCTCGCCGGCGACCGCGCCGAGCAGCCCGTCGCCGCCCATCGCCGGCGGCCACCTCGCCCGCGGTCGAGCGCGTCGCGGGCCAGCTCGCGGGCGTGGGCGAGCGAGTGCGTGCGCTCGACCCGGAACGGCGAGCCCGCGCGCCCGCAGCGCCGCCTCGACCGCCGGGCAGCAGCCGCGCGGCGCGGCCGCGGCCGGCGCTGGGGTTGACGATGAGGCAGAGCGGGCGCCGGGCCATGTGCGGCGCCGCAACCTAGAAGATCAGCCGCAGCACGAGCGCGGCGAGCGAGTCGGCGACGTGCGTCGGCGCGCGGCTCGGCCGCCTCGGCCTCCGCGCGGCCGGTCGCCGCCGGTGAGCACGAGCGCGCTGTCGATCCCGGCGCGGCGCGCGCCGGCGACGTCGATGTCGAGCCGGTCGCCGACCGCCAGGTAGCGGCCGGCGCCGAGCCGGTCGCGCGCGGTCGTCGTACATGTCCGGCTCCGGCTTGCCGACGGTCCGCTCGGCGCGCCGCGCCGGTCGCCGCCTCGACCGCGGCCAGCACCGCGCCCGAGCGCGGGCCACGGCCCGTCGGGCATCGGGAACGTGCGGTCGCGCGTGGCGCCGATCAGCTCCGCGCCGCGCAGCACCGCCTGGGTGGCGATCCGCAGCTCGCGGTAGTCGAACTCCGTCGTGCCCGCCGACCACGACGACGTCGGCGCGCGTGGCGAACTCCGTGTTGTTGACGATCCGCAGCCCCGCGTCGGCGACGTGGTCGACGAGCGCCTGCGAGCCGATCACGAACGCCGCGCCGCCGTCGCCGCGGCTCGGCGAGCACGAACTGCAGCGCCGCGCCGCACGGTGACGACCTCGTCGAGGCTGGCCTGGAAGCCGAGCCGCCACAGCTTGCGCACGAACTGGTCGGGCGCGTGGCGCGACGTCGTTGGTGACGAAGGCGATCGCCCTTGCCCGCCTCGCGCAGCGCCGCGACCGCCTCGGCGGCGCCCGTCGAGCGCGTCGTCGCCGACCCAGAGGCAGCCGTCGAGATCGAGCAGCACGTGGTCGTAGCGGGCGATGGCGGGGCGGAGCGGCACGCGGCGCTCATTATCATCGCCGCCCATGACGAGACCGCTCGCGCTGCTGCTCGCCTGCCTGCGCGCTCGCCGGCTTCGCCGCCTGCGGCGGCGACGACGACGAGCAGGCCGCGGCCGAGGCGACGCCGACGGCGACCGCCGACGCCGGAGGACACCGGCGGCGAGCAGGGCACGCGGCTGCGCAGACGGCCGAGCGCAGCCGACGCCGAAGGACGGCGAAGTGCCAGAAGCCGAAGACGCGGCTCGACCCGCGCAAGACCTACGTCGCGACCGTGAGACGAACTGCGGCGACGTTCGAGATCACGCTCGACGCCAAGCGCGCGCCGAAGACCGGCGGCTCGTTCAAGGCGCTCGCCGACGAGGGCTTCTTCGACGGCCTACGCTTCCACCGGATCGTGCCCGGCTTCGTGATCCAGGGCGGCGACCCGGCGGGCGACGGCAGCGGCGGCCCGGGCTACTCGGTCGTCGAGGCGCCGCCGCAGCGACCTCGCCTACACGAAGGGCGTCGTGGCGATGGCCAAGACGGCGATCGAGGAGCCCGGGCACGTCGGGCAGCCAGTTCTTCGTCGTCACCGGCGAGGACGCCCAGCTGCCGCCGGAGTACGCGCTGCTCGGCAAGGTCACCAAGGGCCAGGACGTCGTCGACCTGATCGGCGTCGCGCCGGTCGGCCCGGACGAGCAGCCCGTCGAGCCGATCGTGATCGAGTCGGTGACGTCGCCGAGCGCTAGGCCGGCGCGCGCCCTCGTGGGCGAGCAGCCGGCGCTTGACGCTCCGGCCCGCCGCCGTAGCTGCCGACGCCGCCGCCGCCGGGCACGACGCGGTGGCACGGCACGATCAGCGGCACCGGGTTGCGTCGCGCACGCCGTGCCGACCGCGCGCGCGGCCTGCGGGTGGCCGATCCGCGCGGCGAGCCCGCCGTAGGTCACGACCTCGCCCGGGCCGACCTCGGCGCGCAGCGTCTCGAGCGCCGCGCGGCGGAACGCCGAGCGCGACGAGCGAGAGGTCGACGGGCAGGTCGAGCCGCTCGTCGTCGCCCTCGAAGTAGGCGGAGAGCGGCGTCGCGCGTGGCGGCGAGCTCGCGGTCGGAGGCGACGATCCGCGGGCCGAGCCGGCGGCGACCTCCGCCGAGCAGCGCGTCGTCGTCCTCGCTCGTCGAAGCCGACGCGGACGACGCCGCGCCGCGCCCTGGACGACGCAGCAGCGTCCCGATCGGCGTGCGCAGGCGGGTGTAGACGGCGTCGGCGAGCCCCTCGCGCACGGCGGCGGAGGCGATCGAGTCGAGCAGGTGGGCGGGGAGGCTCATGCGGGGATCCCCTGGGTGCGGAGGGTGCGGACGGCGGTGGACACGCGCTGGCGGGCGGCGACGACCGAGCAGCCGAGCCGCGCGCGCGATGCCGTCGTAGTCGAGGTCCTCGACGAAGCGCAGGCGCAGCGCGGCCTGCGCGCCGTCGGGCAGCGGCGCCGATGATCGACTCGAAGCGCGTCGTCGTAGTGCTCGGGCTCGGCGACGACGGCGGGCGGCTCGTCGGTGAGCACCTCGCGGCGGCGCGCGCGCCGGTGGTCGAGCGCCGTCGTGGTGGTGACGCGGTACAGCCACGCGCGCAGGTGGTCGGCGTGGCGCAGGCGCGGGTAGGCGCGCAGCGCGCGCAGCAGCGCGTCCTGCAGGACGTCCTCGCCGTGGGCGTCGCCGGCGATCCGGCGCGCGTGGACGAGCAGCTCGTCGCCGTGCGCCTCCACGAGCGACCAGAACGGAGGCAGGGCGGTGCGTCACGTCCGTGCAACGTCGCACGACGGCGCGGATGTGAGCCGGGTCGCCGCCGGCGCCGCGCCCCGCGTGATGCTTCCCGCCTGTCCACCCGCCACAATGACCGCGTGAGGATCTCCGCGAAGGTGGACTACGCGATGCGCGCGCTCGTCGAGCTCGCCGCATCCGGCGACGGGCCGCCCGTCACGGCCGAGCGGCTGGCCGAGGCGCAGGGCATCCCGCAGAAGTTCCTGCAGAACATCCTGCTGGAGCTGCGGCGGGCCGGCATCGTCGCGAGCCACCGCGGCCCCGACGGCGGCCACGCCCTGGCCCGGCCGCCCGACCGCATCACCGTCGCCGACGTGATCCGCGCCGTCGACGGCCCGCTCGGCTCGGTCGCGGGCCGCGCGCCCGAGGACATGGAGTACCAGGGCTCGACGATGCGGCTGCGGGACACCTGGGTCGCCGTGCGCGCGAGCGTCCGCGGCGTGCTGGAGGGCATCACGCTCGACGACATCGCGTCCGACCACCTCCCGCCCTCGATCGGCCGCCTGCTCGAGGGCACCGACGCCTGGGCGCGGCGCTAGGCCGACCTAGAGCATGTAGTAGAGGAGCTCGCCGTCCTCGCCGATGCGGTGCAGGCCGACGCGCTCCAGCAGCCGCTGCGCCGCGTTGTTGCTGCGCGTCGTGTCGGCGAGCACGCAGGTGAGACCGGACTGCCGGCGCGCCCACGCGAGCACGGCGGCGAGCGCCTCCGTCGCGTAGCCCTGACCGCGCACGTCGGGCACGATGCCCACGCCGACCGAGACGGCGCCGGTGGCGTCCGGCGGCCCCATGAAGCCGATGTCGCCGAGCACCATGCCGTCGGCGCGGCGGATCACCTGGTAGGTCCCGAAGCGGCCGTGCGGCCGGTCGAGCGCGGCGGCCGCGGCCGTCAGCTCGGCGCGCAGCAGCGTCGAGCCGAGCGGGTATCCCGGCGCCCACGTGTGGCCGTTCATGTTGACGCCCTGGGCCAGGGCGCGTGCGCCCTCGGGCTCGAGCAGCACGAGCTCGAGGCGAGCGGTGTGCAGCACGGGACCCATCGGCCGACACTACCCGGCCCGCGCTGCCCGAATGGGAGATTAACTGCGCCGCCGCACTGCAGAGTGGCTAGCGGCCCTTGAACTGCGCGGCGCGCGTCTCGGCCGCCTTGGCGCGGGCGCGTTTCTGGCGCCGGCGCCCGACCACGATCAGCACGACGAGCACGACGACGAGGAGCATGAATCCCCAGAAGAACGACAGCGCCGTGGACAGCCCGCCGAACGGCAGCGAGATGAGCTTGACGATGCCGAAGCCGATGAGGATGGCGACGATCACCGCCAGGATCAGCAGGAGGACGCCGCCGATCCGCCGCGGGATGCCCGCGCTCGGCGGCGGGGCGATGATCCCCATGACCCGCAGCGCGAGCAGCTGGCGGCCGGAGGGCGGGGTCTGCCCGAGCTTCTCGGCCGCGACCTTCAGGTCGCCGGCGCGCCGCTCGGCGAGCGCCAGCGAGGCCTCCGCCATGCGCCGCAGCTGGAGCCGCTCCTGCGGCCGCGCGGCCGCGATGGCGACGCGGAAGTGCTCGCGGGCGCGCTTGGCGTCCATGCGCTCCGCGGCGCGCGCGCCCAGGATCGCCTGCGCGGCGGACTTGTAGCGGGTCTCGGCCTCCAGCTCCTCGTCGGACCGCGACTCCAGCTTCTGCATGGCGGCGAGGGCGCCCTTCTGCTCCATCTTGATCTGTCGCGGCTTGGCCATGGCTCCCCCGAGTCTACGACCGCAGCCGGAACCCGGTCGGCTCGATGTCCGCGGGCAGCGGGCTCGGCGGGAGCCCGGTCTGCGGGAACTCGCTCCAGTCGTAGCCGGACGGCGCGATGTCGTTCGGCTCGCCGGGGTGGAAGAGCGCGGCCAGGTACTGGATCTGGCCCCGTCCGACGCCCAGCTCGGACTGCCCGCCGCCGTAGGAGATGATGCCGCGGTCGGCGCACCACTCGTACGTGCGCAGCAGCTCGCGCCAGGTGCCGATGCGCGACGGCTTGACGTTGATCGTGTCGGGCTGGAACGGCAGCGCCTCGATGTCGGCGACGCCGTGGATCGGGGCGTCCCAGGTGATGCGGTTGCGGTGCGGGCGCAGCGCCTCGTCGGCCGCGGCGAGCGTCAGGTCGGGGTCCTCGAGCCACGCGTCGGGAAAGGCCTCGGCGCAGCGGCGGTACAGCTCCGGGTCGGTCTCGACGTCGACCACGGTGCCCTTGTAGGCGCCCTTGAAGTCGATCGAGGCGACCGCGCCGGTCGCGGCGAGCGCGGCGAGCAGCTCGTCGTCCCACGACGGAGTGGCGTCGAGCTTGAACTGGAGGCCGGGGTAGGCCGCGAGCCGGCGCGTCACCGGCTCGGCGCTCGGCGGCTCGCCCAGCCGCAGCGACACGACGAAGGTGATCGGCTGCGGCTCGCGGCCCAGCACGTCGGCGAGCGAGCGGCCGGCCTGGCGCAGCGCGAGGTCGGCGGCCGCCGACTCGTAGGCCCAGCGCCGGTACTCGCGGAACGCCGCCATCTGCGGCTCCTCGCCGCCGAACAGGTCGAGCGTGTCGAGCTGGGCGGCGAACGAGTCGAGCGTCCAGCTGCCCGCGAGCGGCAGCACCGGGCCGCGCTCCTGCTGGGAGATCTGCTGCTCCGGGCTGTAGGTCACGTCCTCGCCCAGGCCCTCCTCGCCGCCGCCGTGGAGGTGGATCGTCGTGGTCAGCCGGTCGAACTCGGGGGAGATGGTGCGCGAGCGGCCCTCGAGGGCGTAGCCGTCGATCTCGAGCGGCAGGTCGGCGAGCGCGTCGTAGAGGGCCATGGTGCCCGGGACAGTACCGTCCCGCCGACCCGCGAAGATGTGGCGCTGTGACCGAGGCGCTGCGCTTCTGGGCGCTCATCGAGCTGATCGGCCTCGGCGCTGCGCCGCTCGCGGGGCTCGTCCTCGCGCGCCTGCCCGGAGCGGGCCTCGGGCTGGGCAAGGTGCTCGGCCTGCTGCTCGTCACCTGGCTCGTCTGGCTGGGCGGGACGTCGACGCTCGTGCCCTACGACACGGGCGGCGCCGCCCTGTCGATCGCGCTCGTGTGCGCGCTCGGGCTGGTGGCGTGGGTGCGCGCCTGGGTGGCCCGGCGCGCCGTCGCGCGCGGGGAGCCGCGTGGCCGGCTCGCACGGCGCCGGTGGCAGCGGCTCGCGCGCCGCGCGCCCGCGCCCGACCCGCTGCGCCGGCGGCTGTTCTGGGGCGCCGAGGCGGTCTTCCTCCTCGCCTTCGCGGGCATGGCGCTGCTCGTCGCCTACTCGCCCGACGTGTGGAACACCGAGAAGCCGATGGACATGGCGTTCATGACGGCCGCGAACCGCGCGGACACGTTCCCGCCCGCCGACCCGTGGCTCGCGGGCGCCGACCTGAACTACTACTACCTCGGGCACCTCGGGATGGCGATCGTCGTCAGGCTCGGCGCGCTCGCGCCGGACGAGGGCTACAACCTGGCGGTCGCCGCGCTGTTCGGGCTCGCCGCCGCCGCCGTGTTCACGGTGGCCGGCACGCTCTGGGCCACGGCGCGCGGGGAGCGCGGGGCGGTGTGGGCGGGCCTGGCCGGCGTGGGGCTGCTGCTCGTGGGCGGCAACCTCGAGGGCGCGCGGCTGCTGGCGGCCGACGGCGGGCCGCTGCGCGACTACGACTGGTTCGCCGCGTCGCGCGTGATCCCGGACACGATCACCGAGTTCCCGTGGTTCTCGTTCCTGCTCGGCGACCTGCACGCGCACGTGCTCGCGATCCCGTTCACGCTGCTCGCGCTCGCGTTCGTCCTGCAGACGGCGCTCGCCGGGCCGCGGCTGGAGGGCCGCGGCCGCGCGCTGCTGGAGGGCGGCGCCGCGGCGCTCGCGATCGGCTTCCTCTACGCCGTCAACTCGTGGTCCTATCCGGTCCTCGCGGGGCTGCTCGTGCTCGCCGTGATCGGCTGGCTGCGCGACCCGCGGAGCGCGACGGCGCGCCCGGCGGCCGTGCGCTGGCTGCTCGCGGTGCTGGCCGGCGGCGTGCTGCTGATGCTGCCGTTCCACCTCACCTTCGACCCGGCCGCGCGCGGCATCGGCGTCGTCGACGAGGGGCGCGGGTTCGCCCGCTGGCTGCGCGACGAGGCCCTGCTGCTCGGCGGGCTCGCCGTGTTCGCCGCCGTCGCCTACGCCGGCGCGCTGGCCGGGACGCGGCGGCCGGGCCGCAACGCGGCCTGGATCGCGGCGGCCGCGCTGTTCGCCGGCTCGCTGCTCGCGGCGCTCGACTACGCGCACGTCGGGCTGCTCGCCGCGCTGCTGGCCGTCGCGCTCCTCGGGCTCTGGGCGGAGCGGACGGCGGCCCCGCAGCGGCTCGTGTGGCTGCTGGCCGCCGGCGGCGTCGCCTGCGTGCTCGGGCCCGAGCTGCTCTACGTCCGCGACGAGTTCGACGGCAGCGCGCTGTACCGCATGAACACGGTGTTCAAGCTCGGCTACCAGGCCTGGCTGCTGCTCGGCCTGGCCGGGATCGGCGCGCTCGCCTGGTGGGGCGCCTGGCTGCCGCGCCGCGGTGCGCGCTGGGCCTTCGCGGTGCTCGCCGTCGCGGCGGTCGCCGGCGCCGCCGTCTACCCGGTGGCCGGCACGTACGCCCGCAAGGGCGGCTTCGCCCGCGCCCCGACGCTCGACGGCCTCGGCTGGCTGCGCGACCGGGCGCCCGGCGACGTCGGGGCGATCGCGTGGCTCAACGACCACGCGCCGGCGGGCGCGGTCGTGCTCGAGGCGGCCGGCCCCGACTACTCCGCCTTCGGCCACGCGCGCATCTCGACGTTCACCGGCCTGCCGTCCGTGCTGGGGTGGGCGGGCCACGAGCGCCAGTGGGGCCATGCGGTCGGCGACCGGGCGGCGGAGATCGACCGGGCCTACACGTCGCCCACGGCCGCGGCGGCGCGGGACGTGCTGGAGCGCCACGACGTCCGCTACGTCGTCGTGGGCCCGCTCGAGCGGACGGACTACGGCGACGCGGGCGTGGCGAAGTGGGACCAGCTCGGCGAGCGCGTCTTCGACGCCGGCGGCACGACCGTCTGGGAGATCGCCTAGGCGCCCTGGCGCACGAAGAGCCACTCCCGCATGCCGCCCGTCGCGTTCCAGGGCTCGCGCTCGGTGAACCAGCGCCACCAGCCGTCGGCCGACATCGCCCCGTAGTCGCGGATCCACCAGACCCGGAACGGGAAGCGGATGCCGTCGTAGCCGGCCAGGGTGGGGAGGAGGCGGGCGCGGTTGCCCTCCGTGAGGATCGCGACGTCGGTGTTCGCGGGCAGCTCGGACGAGGTGGAGAGGTCCAGGTAGCCCACCGGCAGGTGGCGGAAGTACCAGGCCCACGGGTAGGTCGCGCCCTCGGCGGCGTCGACGAGGATGCTGACGTCGCGCCCCTCGCGCTCGGCGCGCGCGGCGACCGCCTCCACGCGGTCGCGCACGTCGCGGACCTGGTTCGCCGACTGCGTGGTGACGAGGAACTCGACCGGGTTCGCGCCGTTCTCGACGTTCGCGCGCCACGAGGTGATGCCGGTCACGGCCACGCACAGGACGACGACGGCGAGGCCGAGCCGCCCGGTCCAGCGCCGGCGCGCGTCCCAGATCGCCTGCACGCCGACCCCGGCGAGCAGCAGCAGCGGGAGCAGCGGGTGCAGCACGAGCCACGTGAAGCGCTCGTTCGCCCAGCAGTAGACGGCGAGCGAGAGCGCGAAGTCCCAGATCAGGAAGAGCCTGAGCAGCGACGGGCGGCGCAGCGCGGCGACGGCCCCGACCCCGCCGAGCAGCAGCACGGGCCACTCCTCCGCGAAGAGGACGACGAGGTAGAAGTACCACTCCTTCTCGCCGCGGCCCTCTCCGTGCTGGCCGAGCCAGTAGGCGAGCCCGTCGTGCAGGCCGTCCCAGAGGCCGGCCGGGTTCGTCAGGAAGACGGTGAAGAGGATCGTGAAGACCGCGGCGAACGCCGCCAGCGCCCAGACCCACGCCTCCCACCCGACGGCGCGGACCGCCCGCACGAGCGGCGCCCCGGCGAGCCCGTGCCGGCGCCACTGCACCACGAGCGCGAGCATGAGGAACGTGCCCGCCACGAACACGGTGATGAACGTGGACTCCTTCGTCGCGAAGCTGAGCGCGAGCAGCGCCCCGATCAGCGCCGGCTGGTGGCGCCGCGGCCGGTCCAGGAAGCGGAACGTGACGGCGAGCAGCACGAGCGTGATGCACGCGATGTAGATGTCCTCGCGCGCGAACCGGCCGTAGTAGAGGTAGCTCGGCCCGAAGGCGAGCCCGACGGCGGCCGCGAAGGCGCCGAGCCGGCCGAGCTGGCCGCGCAGCAGCGCCGCGAACGGCACCATCGCGGTGCCCATCAGGGCGGGGGCGAGGCGCGCGGTGAAATCGCTGTCGCCGAACAGCAGGTACATCAGCGACGTCAGGTAGAAGCGCAGCGGGCCGTGGAGGATCGGCTGGTACTGGTAGTCGCCGCTCGTGAAGAACAGCCAGGAGAAGTAGGCGTCCTGGCTCTCGTCGTGGTGGAACGGGCGGTCCCCGAGGGCGATCAGCCGCAGCGTGAGCGCCGCCGCGGTGAGGGCGACGTAGCCGAGCACCTCCCAGCGGCGCTTCACCGCGCCGGCCTGAGCATCCGCAGGCCGCCGAAGCGCGTCGCGAGCAGCCCGAGGCCCGCGACCGTGATCGGCACGGCGATGACGAAGCGCACCAGGATCAGGTAGGTGACCGCCTGCGAGTGCGTGCCGCCGAGCGCGAGGATGCCCGTGATCGCGGCGGCGTCCTGCGTCCCCGCGTAGCCCGGGCCGGACGGGATCAGCGCGAACACGCTCGCCAGCGCGACGATGTAGCAGCCCTCGATCGGGTCCATCGGGAAGCCCGCCGCCGCGCCGGTGCTCATCCACACGCCGGCCTCGAGCGCCCACACGACCAGGGTGACGCCGAGCAGCGTCAGCCCGTGGCGGCCGCGGAGCTGCAGGGTGGAGGAGAGGATCGGCGCGGCGATGCGGTGCAGCCGCTCGTTGCGCCGGACCAGCACGACGCCCACCGCGCCGGCGACCGCGAGCGCGGCCGTCACGAGCACGATCCACCCGGCCTCGCCCGCGCCCGCCTCGCCGAGCAGGCCGTAGCCGACGACGAGGAAGAGCGTGAGGATCACCGCGATGTCGAGCAGGCGCTCGGCGATCAGCGTCCCGAGCACGGCCTTCCTGGACGTCGCCGCGCGCGGCGCCATCAGGAACACGCGCACGGCGTCGCCCGCGCGTGCGGGCAGCACGTTGTTGGCGGCGTAGCCGACGACGTTGAGGCCGTGCGCGTCGGCGCGCGAGGGCGTGGCGCCCTCGGCCAGCAGCAGCGACCGCCAGCGCTCGCCGCGCACGAGCGTCGCCACGGCGTAGAGCCCGACGGCGCCGGCCAGCGCGCCCCACTCGCCGCGCGCGTCCGGGAACCGGGGCGGCTCCTGGCCCAGCGCCCACCAGACGACGCCGGCGACGGCGACGACCGAGATGACCAGGCCCAGCAGCGAGAGCCGGGAGAGCCCGCGGCCCGGTGCCGGGCCGCCGTCCGGAGGCGGGCCCGCGGCCGCGCGGTCCATCGCGTCAGGCTGGTGCGTCGGAGTGCTGATCGGTGTCGCCGAGCGGCGTGTCGTCATCCTCGTCGGGCACGGGCGGCGGGCTGTCCGCAGCCCCGCCGGACCCTCCCTCGGCCCCCGGTGCGCCCTCGTCGTCCTCGGGCTTCCGGCGCGGCTCGTCGTCTTCGGCCATGCGTGCGTCCTCCAGTCGCGGTCGGGGAAGGGTGGCAGACTGCGCGCGCCATGGCCGCCGCACGGGAGCTGGAGATCGCCGACGACCCGGCCGCGTGGGCGGCGCTGGGCTTCGCGCCGGGCGAGGACGGCGCGCTCGCGCTCGGCGACCTCGCGATCCGGCTGACGGGCCGGGCGGGCGCGGGCGGCGTGCGCGCGCTGCGCGTCGAGGGCCTGCGAGCGGAGCGCCCCGACGGGCTCCCCGTCCTCGCCGCGGCGCCCGGGCCGGGCCGCGGCGGCGGGGCCGCGCACCCCAACGGCGCGCACGCGATCGACCACGTCGTCGTCTTCACCGGCGACCTCGACCGGACGGTCGCGGCGCTCACCGGCGCCGGCGGCGACCTGCGCCGCCGCGGCGCGCCGCCCGAGCTGCCGGCGCCGATGGCCTTCGTCCGCTTCGGCCCGCTGATCGTCGAGGTGGCCGAGGCCGGCGAGCCGCCGCGCTTCTGGGGCCTCACCGTCGCCGTCGCCGACCTCGCCGCGGCGGACGGCCCGCTGCTCGGCGCGGCCCGGCCGGCGGTCCAGCCGGGCCGCCGGATCGCCACCGTGCGGCGCGAGGCCGGGCTGTCCGTCGCCCTGGCCCTGATCGCCTGAAGAGAGGATTCGAACCCGCAGGAACCCGCATGGCGGCTCGACAAGCGCCCCGTCGTCGGGTACCTTGACACCACGATGAGCGCCCGCTCCGACCTCCGGCTGATCCAGTTCGTGCCCGCCACCGCGGGCAAGCTGGCACGCGGCCGCACGGATCACGCGCTCATGCCGGCGAACGCCACGCGCACCTAGCGGACGAGGTCCCACATGACCCCGTCCGTGCAGGTCGCGGACGGGCGTCGGATCAGGCGCTGGACCCGCGACACCATCATCACGAAGATCCGCGACTGGAACGACCGGTACGGCGAGCCGCCGTGCTCGGCCGACTGGAACCCGTCGCTCGCCCGCTGGCGCGCGCAGGAGTGGCGCGAGGAGCGGTACCGCGACGGGATCTGGCCGTCCACCAACGCCGCGAAGCGCCCGTTCGGCGGGAGCTTCGACGCCGCCGTGCGCGCGGCCGGCCTCGAGCCGCACCGGCCCGGGCCGCGTCGCCGTGCCGCCGGCACGGCGCGGCCGGACGTCGCCCAGCGGGCGCCGCTGCCGCCCCGCAGCGTCGACGACGAGCTGCTCGTCGCGGCCGAGCGCGTGCGCGAGGCCGAGATGCGCGCGGCCGCGCTCGAGCGCCGGCTGCGTGCGGCCGAGCGCCGTGCCGAGCGGGCCGAGCAGGCCGTCGGCGAGGCGCGCCGGCGTGCGCGGCGCGCGAGCGAGCGCGAGGGTCGCGCGCGGCGTGCCCGCGACCGCGTCCAGGTGACCGAGCGCCAGGTGCGCGAGCTCACCACGGAGCGTGTCGAGGAGCTCGTCGCGGACGGCGAGGCGCGCCTGCGCGCCGTGGCCGACCAGGCCGAGGCCGCCGCGCGGGACGCGCTCGACGCGCGCCGCGGGCAGCGGCTGGCCGAGGCCCGGGCCGCGGACGCCGAGGTGCGCGCCGAGGCGGCCGAGCGGCTCGGCGCGGCGGCGCATGCGCAGCTCGCGAGCGACGGCACCGGCGCGGCCTGGAAGGCGGCGCGCGACGCCGAGGATCGCGCGGCGACGGCCGAGCGCCGGGCGCGCGAGCTCGCGGTGCTGGTGTGCGGCGAGGCCCGGCGCCTGACGCAGGCCGAGATCGACGCGCTCCGCGCGGGCGGGCCCTCGGGCCCCGCCGTGCTCGCGGCCGCGCTGCGCGACCTGGGGCGTGCCCGCGCGAGCGGCAACGGCCCCGCGCTCGACGCCGCGCTCACCGCGCTCGCCTCCGCCGCGGTCCGCTGGCGCGACCGGCTCTGACGCCGATCCGCCGGGTTCCCCCGGACCGCCCACCGGGCGCGGCCGGCCCCCACTCCTCCCGGGGCCGGCCGCGCCGCGGCCCCCTGCCCGGACCCCGCGCGGCGTAGAGTTGACGCCGTGTCACTGACCGGTCCGCCGCCCGTCTCGACGAACCCGTTCCTGCGCGTCGCCAACGACGTCCTGACGGAGCTGCGCGCGCCGGCCCCGTTCCCGGCCGGGGACGTGATGCCGTCCGTGCGGCGGACGCACCGGGTGATCACCGACCCGCTCGGCCTCCTGCTCGACGCCTACGAGCGCCACGGGCCCGTGTTCAGCCTCCGCGTGCTGACCACGCGCGTGGTGTTCATGCTCGGGCCGGAGGCGAACCACCGCATCCTCGTCTCGCACGCCGCGGACTTCCGCTGGCGCGACGGGGCCTTCGCCGACCTCATCCCGCTCCTGGGCGACGGGCTGCTGACGATCGACGGCGAGTTCCACCGCCGCTCGCGGCGGATCATGCTGCCCGCGTTCCACCGCGAGCGGATCGCCGCGGCGCTCGGGACGATGCAGGCCGAGATCGAGCGCGCCGTGGCGCCCTGGCGGCCGGGCGACCGCGTCGACCTGTCGGCGTGGGGCCGCGAGCTGGCGCTGCGCGTCGCGATGCGGGCACTGTTCGGCTTCGACCCCGACCACCGCCGCGACGGGATCGACCCGGCGCGCGAGTTCGAGCGCGCGCTCGGGTTCTACGGCCGCGAGTACTGGCTGCAGGTGCTGCGCGGGCCGGGGACGCCGTGGGCGGCGCTGACCGACGCGCGCCGCCGGCTCGACCGGCTCATCCTCGCCGAGATCGCGCGCCGGCGCGGCAGCGGCGCCCGCGGGGAGGACCTGCTCTCGCTGCTGCTCGACGCCGAGGACGACGAGGGCGGCGCGCTGTCGGACGCGCATGTGCGCGACGAGGTGATGACGCTGCTGTTCGCCGGGCACGACACGACGACGGCGACCGTCGCGTTCCTGTTCCACGAGCTGGCCCGGAGGCCCGACGTCGCGGACGGCATCGCCGGCGAGCTGGCCGCGCTCGGGCGCGAGCCGGCCTACGAGGACCTGATGGGCGGCGGCCTGCCGCTGCTCGACCGCGCGCTGGACGAGACGCTGCGGCTCTACCCGCCCGCCTGGATCGGCCCGCGCCGTGCCGTGCGCACCTTCGCCTTCGCGGGCGTCACGGTGCCCGAGGGCGCGCCCGTGAACTACTCCTCCTACGTCTCGCACCGGCTGCCCGAGGTGTTCCCCGATCCGGAGGCGTTCCTGCCCGAGCGGTTCGAGCCCGACCGCCGCGCCGCCCTGCCCAAGGGCGCCTACGTCCCGTTCGGCGGCGGCTCGCGGCAGTGCCTCGGCATGCGCTTCGGGCAGCTCGAGATCAAGGCGATCGCGGCCCGGATCCTGCGCGAGCACCGGCTCGAGCTCGCGCCCGGATACCGCCTCCAGGTCCGCCAGACGCCCACGCTCGGCCCCAAGGACGGGCTGCCGGTCCGCGTGCGCGCGGCGTGAGATCAGCTCGTCAGCACGCTCTCGCGCCCCCGCCAGGCCGGGCGCGGGGCGAGCACGAGCCGCCACGTGAGCAGCGCCCCCGCGACCATGCAGGCGGTCGCGAGCAGCGAGCCGAACGAGAGCAGCGGGAGGCCGGTGAGCCCGTGGCCGATGTTGCAGCCGTGCGCGAGGCTCCCGCCCGCGCCCATGAGGACGCCGCCGACGCCCGCGCGGAGCGACCGGGCCAGATCCGGCCGTCGCAGCCGGCGCTCGCCCAGCGCGGCGCCGCCGGCGACCACGCCGGCCGCGAGCCAGAGCGCGAACGGCAGCGCGCTCCCGGCCTCGAGCGCGGCGCGCGTGCCGTCGGCCGCGCCGACGAACCCGAGGCCGTAGCCCGCGCCGGCCGCGCCGGCGGCGACCCACGCGAGCGCGGCGACCGCGCCGAGCGCGAGCCCCGGGATGAGGCCCGCCCGGCTGCGCGCGAGCAGCAGCGCGAGGCCGGCGACCCCGAGGGCGAGCGCGAGCGGGGTGTAGCCGACGCCGAGCAGCCCGGTCAATGCGTGCTCGTCCGGTCGCGACGCGTCGTCGAGCGACCGGATCAGCTCGTCGCCCGGGCCGCGGATCAGCAGCTCGCCCGCCGCGAACCCGGCGATCGCGATGCCCAGCGCCGCCGCGCCCGCGCCGGCCTTCCAGAGCATCCCGGTCACGCAGCCGCCGGCGAACGCCATGCCCGCGCCGAAGATCAGGCCGCCCGCCACCTGGGCCACCGGGAGCAGCGCCGGGCCGCCGGCCTCGGCGCTGCGATCCAGCGTGCCGGCGCCCGCCGCGATCAGCACCGGCAACAGGACGAGCTGCGCAGCCACGGCGATCGCGAACGCGCGCAGCAGCCGCGGGCGGCCGTCGAACGCCGCATGGCGGACCGCGCGGTTGAAGCACAGGCCCCAGCGGGTCATCACCGCCCCGGCCGCAAAGCCCGCGGCAAGGGCCGGCAGTGCGTCGATCACGCCGCAGGTATACCCGCCGCGCCGCCCTAGGCCGCCTTGAACTCGGTGAAGATCCGCGAGCGCTTGCGCTCGCCCTCGGGGCTGAGCACGGCCGGGATCTCGTAGCGTGCGAGCACGTCGTCGGGAATCGAGGTGATCGGGTCGTCGGCGAGGTCCGCCGGGAGGTGGCGCTCGACGCCCGCGACCGGGCTGCCGAACTGGATGTGCTCGGTCTCGCGGGCGGCGTTGCGCGGATCCAGCACGTAGTCGATCCACGCGTGCGCGGCCACGGGATGGGGTGCGTTCGCCGGGATCGCCCAGACGTCGACGAACGCCTCGGTCGGCCCCTCGGGGATGAGGAACGCGATCTCGTCGCCGGCCTTGGCGCGCGCCTGCTTGATCCGCCGGACGTCGCCGCTGTAGCCGATGCCGATGTCGATGTCCCCGCGCTGGCCGCGCTCGATGTACTGCGTGCTGATGGTGTCGATCGACGGCTTCGCCGCGATCAGGAGATCCCGCGCGCGGGCGAGGTCGTCGTGAGCGGGGGCTCCGCTCCCCGTGGAGGCGGGGCCGGCGCTCCGTGGTGTGCGAGCGGCGGCCCCGGCGCACGTCAACGGCGGGCATCGAGGAGGCGGGTCGGGTGGTGGTGGCGGTCCGGTGGATCCGCTCGTGCGCTCAACGTCGTACGCGCGCGGTGTGAGCGGCGGCGTACGACGTTGACGGTGGTATAGGCACCGAACGTCGTACGGGCGCGGCCTGAGCGGCGGCGTACGACGTTGCGGACGAGCGACCGCCAGCTCGCCTCGACCGTCGGCGCGTCGGCTTCCTAGCCCTCGGTTGGCACACCGCAATTCCGGGGCGTAGTCTCCGGCGTCCAATCCATCCATGGGGGAGAGGAGAGGCCACAGATGGCAGACGATGTCCGGGTCTCCGTGACCGTGAACGGCCGGCCCAACCTGGTCGACGTCGAGCCGAGGCTGTTGCTGGTCCACCTGCTGCGCGACAAGCTCGGTCTGACCGGCACGCACGTCGGGTGCGACACCTCCAACTGCGGCGCGTGCACCGTGCTCGTCGACGGCGAGGCCGTGAAGTCCTGCACGCTGCTGGCCGTCCAGGCCGACGGCGCCGAGGTGAAGACCATCGAGGGGATGGGGCAGACCGGCGACCTGCACCCGCTGCAGGAGGCCTTCTGGGCCAACCACGGCCTGCAGTGCGGCTACTGCACGCCCGGGATGATCATGGCCGCCACCGATCTGCTGCAGCGCAATCCCGACCCGTCCGAGCACGACGTGCGCGAGGCGCTCGCGGGCAACCTGTGCCGCTGCACGGGCTACCACAACATCGTCAAGGCCGTGCGTGCGGCGGCCGTCGAGCTGCGTGGCGCCGAGGGCGCACCGTCGACCCGCGAGGAGGAGCCGGCATGGGCGCACCAGGCGTAGAGGCGGCCGACAGGACGAAGCCGAGCGGCAACGGCCACGTCGGCCGGAGCCTCGTGCGCAAGGAGGATCCGCGCCTGATCACGGGCCGGGCGACCTATGTCGACGACATCGTGCTGCCGGGGATGCTGTTCGCGGCGATCGTCCGCTCGCCGGAGGCGCACGCGCACATCCTCTCGATCGACACCGAGGCCGCGAAGGCGCGGCCCGGCGTCGAGGCCGTGTACACGGGCGAGGACATGGCGGACCTCGCGGCCCCGTGCCCGATGGTGTGGGTCCCGCCGGGCGTCGAGGTGAAGGTCCCCGACCACTGGCCGCTCGCCCGCGGCAAGGTCGGCTACGTGGGGCAGGCGGTCGCCGTCGTGCTCGGCACCGACAAGTACGCGGTCGTCGACGCGGCGGAGGACGTGACCGTCGAGTACGAGCCGCTGCCCGTGGTCACGGATCCCGAGGCGGCCCTCGAGGACGGCTCCCCGATCATCCACGAGGAGTACGGCACCAACAAGGTGTTCGAGTGGTCGCTCCCGGGCGGCGACGTCGAGGGCGCGTTCGCCGAGGCCGACGTGATCGTCGAGAAGCGCATCGTCAACCACCGCACCGCGGGTGCGGCGATCGAGCCGCGCGGCGTCCTCGCCGAGTGGCGCCAGGGGAAGCTGACGCTCTGGAGCTCGACCCAGATCCCGCACATCGCCCGGGTGATCCTGTCGATCCAGCTCGGCATCACCGAGGACAAGATCCGGGTCGTGGCGCCGGAGGTCGGCGGCGGCTTCGGCTCCAAGCTGCAGGTGTACGGCGAGGAGGTCCTCGCCTGCTGGTGCTCGATCAAGACCGGCATGCCGGTGAAGTGGACGGCGACGCGCTCGGACGACATGGCCGTGTGCCATCACGGGCGCGACCAGATCGACTACGTCCGGATCGGCGCCAAGCGCGACGGCACCGTCACCGGCATCCACGCCAAGATCATCCAGGACCTCGGCAGCTACCACCTGATCGAGGGCCCGGTGATCCCGACGTTCAGCGCCTGCGTGATCGCCGGCTGCTACAAGTTCGCGGCCGTCCAGACGGACATCGTCGGCGTGTTCACGAACAAGTTCACGACGGACGCCATCCGCGGCGCGGGCCGCCCCGAGGCGACCCACATGATCGAGCTCACGATGGACGCGGTCGCGGACGAGCTCGGCATGGACCGGCTGGAGCTGCGGCGCAAGAACTTCATCACGGAGTTCCCGTACGAGCTCCCGCACGGGTTCATCTACGACTCGGGGAACTACGACGGGACGCTGGACCGCTGCCTGGAGAAGCTCGACCTCGAGGCGTTCCGGCGCGAGCAGGAGGAGGCGCGGTCGCGCGGCGTCTACCGCGGCGTCGGCTTCTCGACCTACGTCGAGATCTGCGGCCTCGGGCCGTCGCGCGCGCTCGGGCCCAAGGGCTGGGGCATGCAGGGCGGCTACTTCGAGTCCGCCCAGGTCCGGGTGCACCCGACCGGGTCGGTCACGGTCTACAGCGGCGCCTCACCGCACGGGCAGGGGCTCGAGACGAGCTTCGCCCAGATCGTCGCCGACCGGCTCGGCGTCGACCCGGAGGTCGTCGACGTGATCCACGGCGACACGAACACCGGGCCGTTCGGCAAGAACACGTACGGCTCACGGTCGCTCGCGGTGGGCGGCGAGGCGATCGCGCGCGCGGCGCAGAAGGTGCAGGACAAGGCGAAGCAGATCGTCGCGCACCAGCTCGAGGCGGCACCCGAGGACATCGAGCTCGCCGACGGGTCGTTCCGCGTCGCCGGCTCCCCGGCCAAGGGCATGACGCTCGCGGAGGTCGCGGGCGAGGCCTACATCCCGCAGGACCTGCCCGAGGGCATGGAGGCCGGGCTCGACGAGGTGTCCTTCTACGACCCGGAGAACTTCGTCTGGCCGTTCGGGGCGCACGCGTGCGTGACCGAGGTCGACGTCGAGACCGGGCGCGTGGACATCGTCCGGTACATCGCGGTCGACGACTGCGGCCCTGCGATCAACCCGCTGCTGATCGAGGGGCAGATCCACGGCGGCCTCGTCCACGCGATCGGCCAGGTCCTGTACGAGCAGATCGTCTACGACGAGGCCGGCCAGCTCGTGACCGGCACGTTCGTCGACTACGCGCTGCCCAGCGCCGCCGACGTGCCGAGCTTCGACACGGACCGGACCGAGACGCCGTCGCCGACGAACACGCTGGGGGTCAAGGGCGTGGGCGAGGCGGCGACGATCGGCTGCTCGCCGGCGGTGGTGAGCTCCGTGCTCGACGCGCTGGCGCCGCTCGGCGTCAAGCACCTCGACATGCCGCTCACCCCGATGCGCGTGTGGAACGCCATCCAGGAGGCCCAGGGAGGTGCGTCGTGATCCCCGCCGAGTTCGACTACGTGGCGCCCGACTCGCTCGAGGGGGCGCTCGACGCCCTCCGCGACGGCGGCGAGGACGCCAAGGTGCTCGCCGGCGGGCACTCGCTCGTGCCGCTGATGAAGCTGCGGCTGGCGGCGCCGTCGCTGCTCGTCGACCTGCGGCACGTGCCGGGCATGACCGGGATCGAGCGCGACAACGGCGCGTTCCGGATCGGCGCGATGACCCGCCACCACGACGTCGCCACGCACCCCGACCTGGGCCTGGCGGCTGAGGCGGCGGCGACGATCGCCGATCAGCAGGTCCGCAACCGCGGGACGCTCGGGGGCACGATCGCCCACGGCGATCCGGCGTCGGACATGCCCGCGGTGCTGCTCGCCGCCGAAGCGACGGTGACGATCCGGAGCGCGGGCGGCGACCGCGAGGTCGCGGCCGGGGAGTTCTTCCTCGACTACCTCACGACGGCGGTCCAGGACGGCGAGATCCTCACGAGCGTGTCGCTGCCGGCGCTCGACGGCTACGGCTACGCGTACCGCAAGTTCAACCGGCGCCGCGAGGACTGGGCGATGGTCGCGGTCTGCGCGCTGGTCAAGCGGGCCGCCGACGGCACGTGCGAGGACGCGCGCATCGGGCTGACCCACATGGGGTCGACGCCCCTGCGCGCGAGCGCGGCCGAGGCCGCGCTGCGCGGGCAGCCGCTCGACGCGGAGCACATCGCCGCGGCCGCCGCGCAGGCCGCGGAGGGCACGGAGCCCCCGGGCGACCTCAACGCGACGCCGGAGTACAAGCGCCATCTCGCGGGCGTGCTCTGCCGGCGGGCGCTGACCGAGGCGGCCGGGCTCTAGCGACGTCGCCGGGGCGGCCCGCCGAGCGCGGGCCGCCCCAGGCGCCTCCTGCCATCACCGCCGTGAGCTTCCAGACGACCGACGACGTCGCGCAGGCGCTCGCCGGCGATGGCTACCTGCCCGACGCCGGGCTCTCCACGTCCGTGTTCCTCGCGTCCGCGCTCGAGCAGCCGCTGCTGCTCGAGGGCGAGGCCGGCGTCGGCAAGACCGAGGTCGCGCGGGCGCTCGCGTCCGCCACCGGTGCGCGCCTGATCCGGCTGCAGTGCCACGAGGGCATCGACCTGCACCATGCGGTCTACGACTGGGACTACCAGCGCCAGCTGCTGGCGATCCGCGCGGCCGAGGCCGGGGCGGCGTCGCGCGAGCTGTTCGGCCACGAGTTCCTGTTGCGGCGGCCGCTGCTCGAGGCGCTCGAGGCGGAGGAGGACGTGGTGCTGCTGATCGACGAGGTCGACCGCGCCGACGACGAGTTCGAGGCCTTCCTGCTCGAGTTCCTGGCCGACTTCGCGGTCACCATCCCCGAGCTCGGCACGGTGGAGGCCCGGCGCCGGCCGCTCGTCGTGCTGACGTCGAACCGCACGCGCGAGCTGCACGACGCGCTCAAGCGCCGCTGCCTGTACCACTGGATCGACTACCCGTCGCGCGAGCGCGAGGCCGAGATCGTGCGCGCCCGCCTGCCCGGGGTCCCCGAGACGGTCGTCGCGCGCGTGTGCGACGCCGTCGCGCGGCTGCGGACGGAGGAGCTCTACAAGGTGCCCGGCGTGGGGGAGACGATCACGTGGGCACGCGCGCTCCTGGCGCTCGATCCCGGCGCCGAGCTCGACGCGACGCTCGGGGCCGCGCTGAAGGTGCGCGAGGACATCGACCGCGTGCGCGCGAAGGGGCTGCTCGACGGTGCATGACGGCCGGCCGGGCGGCGCGCCCGTGACGGGTCCGCTGCAGGACCTCGCCGCCGCGCTGCGCGGGCTCGGCGTCCGGGTCGGGGTCGGCGAGCTGCTGACCGCGCACCGCGCCCTCGCCGCCGTCGATGCCGGCTCGCGCGCAGAAGGGTTCCACGCCCTGCGGGCGACGCTCTGCTCCTCGCACGCCGATCACGAGCCGTTCGCGGCTGCGTTCGAGGCGGTGTTCGGCGCCGGCGACCGCGTCGCCCCGCCCGACGACGGGCCCGCGGTGCTCGCGCCGCCGAGCGCCGCGCTGCCGCGCGTGGCCGTGCCGGCGCTGGAGCGCGAGGAGCTGCACGAGCTCGTGGAGGTCGCGCCCGCCGCCTGGAGCGAGGAGGAACTGCTGCGCGAGAAGGACTTCGCCGCCTACACCGACGCCGAGCGGGCCGCCGCGCGGCGGCTGCTCGCCCGGCTCGCGGCCCGCGGCCCGATGCGCGTGTCGCGCCGGACCCGGCCGGCACGGCATCGCGGCCACCTCCCCGACCTGCGCGCGACGACGCGCGCCTCGCTGCGTCAGGGCGGCGAGCTGCTCGAGCGGCGCTGGCGCACGCCGACGCAGCGCCCGCGCCGGCTCGTGCTCGTGCTCGACGTGTCGGGCTCGATGACGCCCTACGCGCGCATGCTGCTCCAGTACGTGCAGGCGAGCGTCGCCGCGCGGTCGCGCGTGGAGGCGTTCGCGTTCGGCACCCAGCTCACGCGCATCACGCTCGAGCTGGCGGGCCGCGACCCCGACCGCGCGCTGCACCGCGCGGCCGAGCGCGTCACGGACTGGTCGGGCGGCACGCGGATCGGCGCCGCGCTCGCGACGCTGAACCGCGAGCACGGGCGCCGGATCGGGCGCGGCGCGTTCGTCGTCCTGCTCTCGGACGGGTGGGACCGCGGCGACCCGGGCGAGCTCGCCGCGGAGCTCGCGCGGCTGCGCCGGACGGCCCACCGGCTGGTATGGCTGAACCCGCTGGCGGCCGATCCGCGCTACGAGCCGCTGACCCGCGGGATGCAAGCGGCCATGCCGCACGTGGACCGGCTGCTCCCGGGGAATAGCATCGCGTCCTTGGAGACGCTCGCGGACCTGATGGAGGGACAGCTCGCATGAGCGCGGCGATCGTGCTCGCCGCCGGCGAGGGGCGCCGCTTCGGCGGTGGGCCCAAGCAGCTCGCGGAGGTGCGCGGCCGCCCGCTGATCGAGCACGCGCTGGCCGC
This sequence comes from uncultured Solirubrobacteraceae bacterium, assembly GCA_963827335.1. Lineage (GTDB taxonomy): Bacteria > Actinomycetota > Thermoleophilia > Solirubrobacterales > Solirubrobacteraceae > DASQMT01. The sequence goes on along the minus strand of CAWHAP010000001.1, from coordinate 116,348 downwards.
CGTGCGGACCGTCGGCCGCACCGTCGTGGTCCTCGGGTCGCGCGCCGAGGAGATCCGCGCCGGCGCCGACCTGCGCGGCGCCGAGGTCACCGTGTTCCCCGGCTGGGCCGAGGGGATGGGCGCGTCGCTGCGCCACGGGCTCTCCGTCCTGGGCGCGGTGGACGAGGTCGTGATCGTGCTGGCCGACCAGCCGTTCATCACCTCGGCGGTCGTCGCGCGGGTGCGGGCCACGCCCGGGCCGGCCGTGCGCGCCGTGTACGGCGGCGCGCCGGGCCACCCCGTCGTGATCCGCGCTCCGCTGCTCGCGCGCGCCGGGCGAGCTGCAGGGCGATCAGGGCTTCCGCACCCTGCTGGAGGGTGTGGTCGAGGTCGAGTGCGGAGACCTCGCAGACCCGAGGGACATCGACACGCGCGAGGATCTGGAGGTGATGCGGCGGTGAAGCTCGAGCACTCCTTCGAGGTGGACGCCCCGATCGAGCAGGTGTGGACGGCGCTGATCGACCTGGAGAAGGTCGCCCCGTGCCTGCCGGGCGCGGCGATCACGGGCCACGACGACGACGGCACCTACCACGGCGAGTTCAAGGTCAAGCTCGGCCCGACGACCGCCGCCTACCGCGGCACGATCCGCATCGAGTCGGCCGACGCCGACACGCACACGGCGACGCTGGCCGCCAAGGGCAGCGACAAGCGCGGCCAGGGCGGGGCGAGCGCGACGATCGTCAACGCGCTGCACGCGGTCGACGGCGGCGGCACCCGGGTCGACGCCGAGACCGACTTCACGATCACCGGCCGGCTCGCCTCGTTCGGGCGCGGCGGCATGATGAAGGACATCTCCAACCGCCTGCTGCGCGACTTCTCGACCTGCCTGCAGCAGCGGCTGGCGGCCGAGCCCGCCGGGGAGCTGACGGCCGACGAGGCGGCGGCCAGCGCCGGGGCGGGCGCCGCGGTCGAGGGCGCGCCGGACGCCGCCGTCGACGGAGCCGCCCGACACCGCGCCGCCCGCGGGCGACGCGACGGCCGCGACCGAGGGCAAGACGCCCGCCGAGCTGCGCGCCGCGTCGGCGCCGCCGCCCGTGTCACGGCCGCCGACGCCGCCTCCGCCCGCGGCGAAGCCGATCAGCGGCTTCTCGCTGCTGGTCGGCGCGCTGATCGACCGGATCAAGGCGATCTTCGGCCGCCGCAGGTGACCGCGGTCTGCATCGCGGGCGCCACCGGCTGGACGGGCCGGGCGCTCGTGGACGGCGTCGTCGCGGCCGAGGGCCTCGAGCTGCGCTCGTCCGTGTCGCGCTCCGCCGCCGGCGGCGAGCTCGGCGGCGCGCCGGTGTACGGCACCGTCGCCGAGGCGCTCGACGGCGTCGACGTGCTGATCGAGTTCACGTCGCACGACGTGGCGAAGGCGCACGCGCTGACCGCGATCGAGCGGGGCGTCGCGGTCGTGATCGGCACGTCGGGCCTGACCGCGGACGACTTCGCGGAGATCGACGCGGCCGCGACCGAGCGCCGGGTCGGCGCCGTCGCGGCCGGCAACTTCTCCCTCACGGCGGCGATGGCGCTCGCGGCCGCCACGCTCGCGGCCCGCCACCTGCCGCACTGGGAGATCATCGACTACGCGAAGGCGAGCAAGCCCGACGTGCCGAGCGGGACGGCGCGCGAGCTGGCCGAGCGGCTCGGCGCCGTCCGGGCGCCGGAGCTCGGGTATCCGCTCGACGAGATCGCCGGGCCGCGCGAGGCGCGCGGCGCGACGGTCGCGGGCACGCAGGTCCACTCGGTCCGCGTGCCGAGCTTCGTCGTCTCCACCGAGATCGTCTTCGGCCTGCCCGACGAGCGCCTCTCGATCCGCCACGACGCCGGCGGCACGCCGGCGCCCTACGTCGCCGGCGTGCTGCTGGCGGCGCGCGCGGTGCGCGGGCGCACCGGGCTCACGCGCGGCCTGGACACGCTGCTCCTGGGCTGATGGCGGGATCCGACGCCGGACGCCGCTAGGCGGCCGGTGCGGGCGCCGGCGCCGGGCCCTCCAGCCCGCCCTCGGGGATGATCCGGTCCAGCCAGCGCGGGAGCCACCAGGTGCGCTCGCCGAGCAGCTGCATGACCGCGGGCACGAGGATCATCCGCACGACCGTCGCGTCGACGAGGATGGCCGCCGCGAGGCCGAGCCCGATCAGCTTGAGCGACACGTCCGGGCTGAGCGCGAACGCCCCGAACACGGCGACCATGATCAGCGCGGCGGCGGTGATCACGCGCGCCGTCCGGGCGAGCCCCTCGGTCACCGCCCGCGCGGTGTCGTTGCGCGCCAGGTACTCCTCCCGCACCCGCGAGAGCAGGAACACCTCGTAGTCCATCGAGAGCCCGAAGAGGACGGCGAACATGATCACCGGGATGAACGGCGGGACCGGCGTCTCCGTGTCGATGCCGACGAGCTGCCCGGCCCAGCCGCCCTCGGCGAGATAGGCCACGACGCCGTAGGCCGCGGCGATCGACAGGAGGTTCATCGCCCCCGCCTTCACGGCCACGACGACCGAGCGGAAGCTGAACAGCAGGAGCAGGAACGAGAGGCCGACGACGCCGCCGATGAACAGCGGCAGCCGGTCGGCCGTGGCCTGGCTCTGGTCCATGAACGCCGCCGTGGCGCCGCCGACCCGCACGGGGACGCCCGCGCCGGGCAGCACGTCGTCGCGCAGGCGCTCGATCAGGTCCTCGGTCGCCGGGTCCTGCGGCGAGCGTGGCCGGCGTGACGGCGAGCAGCGTGGCGCCGCCGTCCGGGCTCGCCACGGGTGGGGCGACCGCGGCGACGCCCGGCTCCCCGCGCAGCTTCCCGGCCAGTGCGCCGACCGCGTCGCGGTCGCCTTGCGTGGGCGTCTCGGCGGCGAGCAGGAGCGGGCCGTTGGCCCCGGGCCCGAAGCCCTGCGAGACGAGGTCGTAGGCCTGGCGCGTCGTGGTGTCCGCCGCGTCGTTGCCGCGGTCGGGGAAGCCGAGCCGCAGCCCGGCGTACGGGGAGGCGAGGACGAGCAGCACGGCCGCGCCCGCGACGGCGGCCGCCCACGGCCGGCGCTGGACGGCGCGACCCCAGCGGGCGGCCGGGGCCGAGGCAGGATCGCCTGCCCGCGCGGTTCGTGCCCGGGATGCGCAGGCGCTCGATCCGCGTCCCGGCGATCGCCATCAGCGCCGGGACGAGCGTCACCGACGCCGCCATCACGACGACCACCGAGACGATCGTGGCGAGCGCCGCGCCGTAGAGGTAGGGGAGGCCCATGAGGAACAGCCCGACGAGCGAGATGACCACGGTCGTGCCGGCGATCAGCACCGACCGCCCGGCCGTCGTGACGGCCTCGGCGACCGCGGCGCGGGGGTCGCGCCCGGCGCCGAGCGCGGCGCGGTAGCGCGTGATGATCAGCAGCGCGTAGTCGATGCCGACGCCGATCCCCAGCATCGAGGCGAGCGCGGGCGCCCAGTCGGGCACGTCCATCGCCGCCGCGAGGCCGCCGATCAGCGCGCTCGAGATGCCGAGCCCGAACAGCGCCGTCGCCAGCGGGAGCCCCGCGGCCACGACCGAGCCGAACGTGAGCAGCAGCACGAACGCGGCGATCGCCAGGCCGACGACCTCCGAGGAGATCTCCCCGCCCTCCGCGTTCGCGATCACCTGGCCGCCGAGCTCGATACGCACGCCGTCGCCCGCGGCCCGCTCCGCCAGCGCGATCAGGCGCTCGCCCGTCTCGGGCGGCACGGCGCCCGGCAGCTCCGTCATCGGCAGCCGCAGCACGCCGATCGTCCCGTCGCGCGAGACGTCGGCGGCCGCGGCGGCCGGCGGGCGCCCGATGCCCTCGAGCCCGGCCGCGGCGCGCGCGAGCCGGTCGATCCGCGCCTGCACGGCCGGGGCGGCGGCGCCGGACGGCGCCTGCCAGACGACGTCCACGGTGTCCGGGCTGCTGGCCGGGAAGCGGTCCTGGAGGAGCTGCGCGGCGGCGCGCGACTCCGAGCCGGGCGTGGAGTAGTCGGCCGACCAGTCGCCGGCCAGGCCCGCGGCGGCGAACGCCGCCGCGAGCGCCACGACCCAGGTCGCCACCACCGCGCGGCGGCGGCGGAAGGCGAGGTCGGCGAGCCGTGCGAGCCGGCCGGGCTGGGGAGCAGCTGGTGCCACGGGGAGGACCTCCGGGGGAGCGGGGCGTACCGGGGATTGCGGCCGGAACGGTTGACGCCGCAACCCTAGCCAGCCTAGGATTGCGTTGTCAAGCGTTGCTCACACAATCTCAACTCGTCCGGACCCGGTCCTACACTCGAACCCGCCGTGGGAGATCAAGCCGCCGAACCCCGCTTCGCCGCGTTCTACGGGCTGCTCGTCGTCGAGTGGCGCCTCGGCGAGCGCCTGGACAGCGAGCTCGAGGCGAGCGCGGGCCTCTCGCTGAACCAGCTCGAGCTGCTGCTGCACCTGCACTGGAAGGACGGCCGGCGCCGGATGTCCGACCTCGCCGACGCGCTGCTGCTCTCGCGCGGCGGGGCCACGCGCCTCGTGGCGCGGGCGGAGGAGGCCGGCCTCGTCCGGCGCGAGATCCCGCCCGACGACCGCCGGGCGACCTACGCGGTGCTCACCGACGAGGGGCGGGCGGCCGCCGAGCGGGGCTACCCGGTGTACACCGAGGCCGTCCAGCGGCTGTTCCAGGACTTCGTCTCCGACGAGGAGGCCGAGGTGCTGGTGCGCGTCTGGAACCGCGTGCTGGACGGCAACGGCATGGCCTGCGCGCCGATCTCGCAGGCCGCTGCCGCGCTCCCGCACGGCACCGCGTAAGCGCCCTAGCTGCGCGGGGCGTAGCGGTGGTGGAGCATGAGCGCGTTGCCGTCCGGGTCGAAGAACGGCTGGATGTGGCAGACGCCGCTGTCGATCAGGTCGTGGAACGTGACCCCGCGCGACTCGAGCTCGGCGCGCGCCGCGGCCACGTCGTCCACGTGGAAGGCGAGCGGCACGAGGTTGGGCTGGAACGGGATGCCGAGCCGGTCCGACGGGATCAGGGCGATCGTCACCGTGCCGTTCTCGAACTCGGCGCCGACGGCGTCCTTCCCGGGCTGCTGCCACACGCTGGAGGCCTCGAGGCCGAGCACGTCGGCGTAGAACGCCCGCGCGCGGTCGAGGTCCTGCGTCGGCAGCGAGACGAAGTCGACGCCGGTGATCATGGTGGTCGCGGTGCTCACGTGCTGCTCCTTGCGGTCGATGGGGTCAGGTGCTGCGCGAGGCGGTCGAACGCGCTCTCCAGGCCGCCGGCGGCCGCACGGTGGATCGCGGCCGTCGTCGTCAGCGTGGTGCGGAAGCGCATCTCGGTGCGCCCGTCGCCGAGGTCGGTGAACGTCACGACGGACGTCTCGGGGCGCCCGCGCCGCACGAACGCCAGCCGCTCGGGCGCGACGACCTCGCGGAAGACGGCGTCCAGCGGCATCTCGGCGCCGTCGGCCTCCGAGACGGACGTGAGGCGGAACGCCCCGCCGGGCCGCACGTCCAGCGTGATCGAGTCGAGCGGCGTGCTCCAGCCGCGCTTGCCCCACCAGGCGGCGAGGCGCTCGGGCTCCGTCCAGGCGCGCCAGACCGCCTCGCGGGGCGCGTCGTAGATGCGCGTGATGGCGATCTCCCGCACCGTGGCGGCATCGCTCACGGCGCGTCCTTCCCGAGGTGCTCGCCGAGCCGGTCGAAGGACTGCTCCCAGTGCTCGCGGTAGTCGTCGAGCCACGCGGTGGCCTCGCGCAGGGCGTCGGCGCGGAGCCGGGCGGGGCGGAGCTGCGCGCTGCGCCCGCGGTCGACGAGCCCGGCCCGCTCGAGCACCTTCAGGTGCTTGGAGATCGCCTGCACCGAGACCGGGAACGGCGCGGCGAGCTCGTTCACCGTCGCCTCGCCGGCGGACAGCCGTGCGAGCAGCGCGCGCCGGGTGGGATCGGCGAGGGCGGAGAACGTGGCGGTGAGCTGGTCGGCTGTGTTCATCTGATCGGTTGCTCAACCAGATGGTTGCAAACGGCGGCGGCCGCCGTCAAGGCGCCCTCAGAGGACGAGCGCGTCCACGCGGGTCCCCGCCGGGAGCTCGCCCGCGGCGTGGGGGATGACCACGAAGGCGTCCGAGGCGGCGAGCGCGCCCGTCAGGTGGGAGCCCTGGCCCTCGGTCGGCGTCGCCTCGAGGACGCCGTCCTGCGCCCGGGCGAGCGCGGAGGTCAGCAGCGTGGTGCGCCCGTCGGCCGGACGGGCCGGCACGGCGAGGCGGACGGGCACGAAGGCCGGGGCCGCGCCGGCCTCGCCCTGCAGGCGCCGCAGCGCCGGCGCCACGAAGAGCAGGAAGCAGGCGACGGTGGAGAGGGGGTTGCCCGGCAGGCCGAACACGAGCAGGTCGTCCCGCCGCCCGAACCAGAGCGGCTTGCCCGGCTTGAGCCGGACGCGCCAGAAGTCCTCGCGCACCCCGGCCTCCTCGAGCGCCGGCTTGACGTGGTCGTGCGGGCCGACGGAGACGCCGCCGGAGACGAGCAGGACGTCGCCGCGCGACGCGGCCTCGACCGCGGCGCGGGTGGCGTCGCGGTCGTCGGGCACGACGGGGTGGAGCACGACCACGGCGCCGGCGGCCTCGGCGAGCAGGCGCAGCGTGAGCCGGTTGGACTCGTGGATCCGGCCCGGCTCGGGCGCGGCGCCGACCTCGAGCAGCTCGCTCCCCGTCGCGAGCACGTGCACGACCGGCCGGCGGTGCACGGCCACGGCGCCGACGCCGGCGGAGGCGAGCGCGGTCACGCGCTGCATGGTCAGCGGCCCGCCGGCGGGGGCGAGCACGTCGCCGCGGGCCACGTCCTCGCCGCGGTAGCGCACGTGGAAGCCGACCGGGAGCGGGCGGGACGGCGTGACGCTCCCGTCCGCCACGGCCGCGTCCTCGACGCGCAGGATCGCGTCGGCGCCGCCGGGCAGCGCCGCCCCGGTGGTGATCCCGACCGCCGTGCCGGGCTCGAGCGCGCCCGCGGCCACCTCGCCGGCGGCGACCTCGCCGGCGATCCGCAGCGGCGCGGGCGGGTCGGTGTCGGCGGCCCGCACGGCGTAGCCGTCCATCGCGGAGCGGTCGAACGCCGGCAGGTCGACCGCGGCGGGCACGTCCTCGGCCGCGATCCGGCCCTGCGCCTCGGCCAGCGGCACGCGCTCGGACGGCAGCGGGGACGCGGCGGCCGCCGCGACGCGCTCCCAGGCCTCGCGGACCTCGAGCAGCGCTACCCGCCGATCCGCGACATGGAGCGCGCCGGCTGGATGAACCCGGGCTCCCCGACGTGGTGCTTGAGCTCCTTGCGCCAGACCGCGTCGCGCACGATCTGCTCCAGCTCCGCGTCGCTCGCGCCCGAGCGCAGCGGCGCGCGCAGGTCCGTCTCGTTCATGGAGAACAGGCAGGTGCGCAGCATGCCCTCCGCGGTGATGCGGATGCGGTTGCAGTCGCCGCAGAACGGCTCCGTGACGGGGGAGATGAAGCCGATCTCGCCCTTGCCGTCGGCGAAGGCGTAGCGGCGCGCGGTGCCGTGGCGCTGGCGGCCGAGCGGGACGAGCTCGTGCTCGGTCTCGATGATCGCCTTGATCTCCGCGCTCGGCAGGACCTTGGACATGTCCCATTCCTGGTCGGCGTCGAGCGGCATGAACTCGATGAAGCGGACCTCGTAGGGCTCCTCGCGGGCGAACGCGGCGAAGCGCAGCACCTCGCGCTCGGTGAAGCCGCGGAGGGCGACGGCGTTGACCTTGATGGGGCGCAGCTCGGGGTGGGCCTGGGCGGCCGCGAGCCCGGCGAGCACGCGATCGAGCGAGTCGCGCCGCGTCAGCTCGAAGAAGCGGTCCTTCGCGAGCGCGTCGAGCGACACGTTGACGCGCTTGAGCCCGGCCGCGACGAGGTCGGCGACCTGGGCCTCGAGCAGGTAGCCGTTCGTGGTCAGCGAGAGGTCGTGCACGCCCTCGATGGCCGCGATCGCCTCCACGAGCCGCCACAGCTCACGCCGGACGAGCGGCTCGCCGCCCGTCAGGCGGACGTCGTGCACGCCCATCTCGCTGAGCACCCGCACGACGCGGGCGAGCTCCTCGTAGGTGAGCAGGGCGTCGCGCTGCAGCCACGGCAGGCCCTCGGCGGGCATGCAGTACTGGCAGCGGAAGTTGCAGCGGTCGGTGACCGAGATGCGCACGTCGCCGATGCGGCGGCCGTGCCCGTCCACCAGGGGCTCTCGCAGCGGGCTCCTCATGCGCGGTGGAAGTCCGACTTCCCGCCCGTCTTGTCGAGCAGCTCGACGCGCTCGATCACGACGCCCGGCTCGATGCCCTTGACCATGTCGTACACCGTCAGCGCGCCCACGCTGCAGGCGACCATCGCCTCCATCTCGACGCCCGTGCGGTCCGCGCAGCGCGCCACGGCGACGATCGTGACCGTGCCCTGGGCCGCGTCGATCTCGATCTCCGGGTCGACGTGGGTGAGCGGCAGCGAGTGCGCGAGCGGGATCAGCTCGTCGGTGCGCTTGGCGGCCTGGATCGCGGCGATCCGCGCCACGGCGGCGACGTCGCCCTTCGGGTTGTCGCCGCGCTGGACGCGCGCGGCGGCCTCCGGGGACATGCGGACGACGGCGCGGGCGCGCGCGTAGCGCTCGGTCGCGCGCTTGGCGCTGACGTCGACCATGCGCGCCGAGCCGGCCGCGTCCAGGTGGGTGAGCTCCGCCTCCATGCTGCTACAGCGTAACGGCTCGGTGCGCGGCCCTAGACTGCCGCCATGCTCGTCTCCGTCCGTCTCTTCGCCGGCCTGCGCGAGCGGGCGGGCGCGTCGCACGTGGACGTGGAGCTGCCCGACGACGCGACGGTGGCCGACCTGCTCGCGGCGCTCGAGCTCGCGCCGCGCTCGTGCGTCGCCGCGATCAACCGCGAGTACGCCGACGGGACCGCGCGGATCGCCCCCGGCGACGAGGTGGCGCTCGTCCCGCCGGTGAGCGGCGGGGACGCCACCGTGCGGCGGATCCGGGTGACGGGCGAGGCGCTCGACGTGGCCGCGCTGTCGGCGGCCGTGCGCGACCCGGGGGCGGGCGCGGTCGTGCTCTTCGAGGGCGTCACGCGCACCGTGCCCGAGCTCGAGTACGAGGCCTACGTGGAGATGGCGGAGCCGCGGCTGACCGCGATCGCCGCCGAGGAGGCCCAGCGCCACGGCCTGTGCGCCGTCGCCGTCGAGCACCGCACGGGCACCGTGCCGCTCGGCGAGCCGAGCGTGATCGTGGCCGCCAGCGCGGCGCACCGCGGCGAGGCGTTCGCCGGCGCGCGCGCCGTGATCGACCGCGTCAAGGCCGAGGCGCCGATCTGGAAGGTCGAGGTCGACGGCGCCGACCGCCGGCGCGTCGAGGGGACGCTCCCCCCGGTCTGATGGACGCCCTGACGATCGGCGAGGCCGCGCGCGCCATCGGCGTGAGCGCGGACACCCTGCGGCGCTGGGACCGCGCGGGCAAGCTGGAGACCGTGCGCGACGAGCGCAACCGGCGGCGCGTCCCGCAGCGCGAGGTCGAGCGGCTGAGCGGGCGCCCGCAGCGTCATACGGCGGGCGGCGGGCTCTCGGCCCGCAACCGCTTCGCCGGCGTCGTGCGGTCCGTCGAGGTCGACGGCGTGATGGCGCTGGTCGAGATCGAGGCGGGCCCGTTCCTCGTGACCGCCGCGGTGACGCGCGACGCGGTCGAGGAGCTCGGCCTCGCGCCCGGCGTGGCCGCCACCGCCGCCGTGAAGGCGACGTCGGTGATGGTCGAGCGCGGCGGCGGCCGGGCCTAGCCGGCGCTCTCGGCCCGGTCCGGCAGCATCCGGGAGGCGCTGAGCGCGCCCAGCGCGAGGATCGCGGCCGCGAGCACGAACGCGACGGCGAAGCCCGACGTCAGAGCCGCTGCGCCCGCCTCGCCGGCGTCGCGGGCGGCGTCCGTCCGCGCCGCCGCGGCGGTCGCCAGGATCGCGAGGACCAGCGCGCCGCCGAGGTGGGTGGACGTCTGGAAGAGCCCCGAGGCGAGCCCCTTCTCGCCGTCCCGGACCCCGGTCACGCCCTGGGAGGCGAGCGGCACGAACGCGGTGGCGAAGCTGAAGCCGGCAACGACGAACCCGGGCAGGACCACGGGCAGGTAGCCGTCGTCCACCGGCACGCGGGCGAGGAACAGGAACGCGGCCGCGGTGACGGCGAGGCTGATCGTGGCGGTCCTGCGCGGCCCGGCGCGATCGATCAGGCGCGGTGCCATCAGACCGCCCGCGGTCGCCATCAGGGCGAGCGGCAGGAACGCGAGCCCCGCCTCGAGCGCGCCGTACCCGAGCACCTGCTGCATGTAGAGCGTCGCCATGAACGTCATGCCGGTGAAGCCGCCGGCGTTCGCGATGACCGCGAGGTTGGCGCCGGCCAGCGGCCGGTGCCGCAGGATCGCCGGCCGCACCATCGGCGCGGCGGCGCGCCGCTCGACGGCCAGGAAGCCGGCGAGGAGCAGCCCGGCGGCGAGGAGGAAGGGGACGGCGGCGACGCCGTCGCGCTCGATGCGCACGAGGCCGAAGACGAGCATGCCGCAGCCCGCGGCGCACAGGGCAGCGCCCGGCACGTCGGGCGGCGGCGCCTGCTCGTCGCGGCTCTCCTCGAGCACCGCGGGCGCCAGGACGGCGGCCGCGAGCCCGAACGGCACCACGAGGAAGAAGCACCACGGCCAGCCGAGCGAGGCGGTGAGGACCCCGCCGAGCACGAGCCCGGCGACCATCCCCCCGGCGAGCGTGGCCGAGAGCGTCCCGAGCGCGCGCTCGCGCTCGCGCTGCTGGCGGAACGCCGCCGTCAGCAGCGCCAGGGCCGCGGGCACGGCGAACGCGGCGCCGAGCCCCTGCACGGCGCGCGCGGCGAGCAGCGGCCCCGTCGCGCGGGCGAGGCCCGCCGCCAGCGACGCGAGCGCGAAGATGACGAGGCCGGCGACGAGCGCGCGGCGGCGGCCGTAGAGATCGCCGGCGCGCCCGCCGACGAGGAGGAACGCCCCGAGCGAGAGCGTGTAGGCGGTGACGACCCATTGCAGGTCCGCGTGGGCGGTGCCGAGGTCGTGCTCGATCGCCGGCAGGGCGACCGTCACGACCATGCCGTCGAGCATCACGAGCAGGTCGGCGGCGCACAGCAGCGCCAGCACCGCGGCGCGCGACGGGGTCATCATGCTCGTCGGATTTCCCGCGATCGGGCCTTCCAAACGGCGCCCGGGCCCGGCTTGCGGACGGTCTACGCGGCGCGGGTCCGCGCCGCGACCGCGAGGCAGTCGGGGCACAGGCAGCTGAGGAAGTGCTCGCGCAGGATGGCCAGGCGCTCGGGCGCCACGACCAGGTCGGCGCACCAGCAGCCGTCCTCGGAGCGCGCGCCGCAGGGGAACTCGCGACCGCAGCTCTCGCACTGCCGCAGATCCATGCCGGTCATCGTACGCCGCGGCGCGGCGCCCTGGCATGATCCCGCGGCGATGGGGGATGGGTTGATCCGGGCGCGTGTCGCGACCGTCGGGCACGTCGAGTTCGCCGACTGCATCGTCGTCGAGCGACTGCCCGAGCCCGGCGAGATCGTGCCCGCGCAGGAGTTCTGGTCCGAGGCGGCCGGCGGCGGGGCGATCGCCGCCGTGCAGATGCTCAAGCTCACCGGCGCGGCCACGTTCTTCACCGCGCTCGCGGGCGACGAGCCCGGGCGCCGGACGGCGGCCGAGCTGGGCGAGCGCGGCATCGAGCTCCACGCCGGCGCGCGCGACGGGCTCCAGCGGCGGGCGCTCGTGTACCTGACCGCCGACCACGAGCGCACGATCACCGTGCTCGGCGAGCGGCTCGTGCCGCAGGGCGGCGACGACGTCCCGTGGGAGCGGCTCGACGCGATCGACGGCGTCTACTTCACCGGCGGGGACGCCGGCGCGCTGCGGGCCGCGCGGCGGGCGGGCGTCGTCGTGGCCACGCCGCGCGCCGACCGGGCGCTCGTCGAGTCCGGCGTGCGCCTCGACGTGCTCGTGCACTCCGGGACGGACGCGGGCGAGGCCGTCCGGGCCGAGGAGCTCGACCCGCCGCCGCGCTGCGTCATCACCACGCTCGGCGGCAAGGGCGGCCGCTGGGACGGCGAGGACGGGAGCGGCAGCTGGAAGGCGGGGGAGCTGCCGGGACCGCGCGTCGACGCCTACGGCGCGGGCGACTCGTTCGCCGCGGGCCTGACGACCGGGCTGGCCGCGGGCCTGCCGATGCAGGAGGCGGTGGAGCTGGGCGCGCGCTGCGGCGCCACGACCATGACCGGGCGCGGCCCCTACGCGGGCCAGCTCGACCTGCGTTAGAAGTCGTCGTCGTCGAGCAGGTCGGCGAGGTCGGCGAGCCCGCGCTGCACCTCGCCGGCGAACTCGTCCTCGGCCTCGACCAGGCAGCGCAGCGCGGCCGCGGTCAGCGACAGGCCGCCGCCGAAGACCGCGCCGGCGCCCGGCTCGTGCAGCTCGAGCCGGCACGTGAACGGCGGCACCCTGGCCGGCGGGGCCTCGCGCACGGCGACCACGACGTGGCCGAGCAGCGTGAGCTCGTCGAGCACATCGTCGCTCGTGAAGCCGTGCGGCCAGCGCCGGCGGAGCGACGGATCGCTCAGCAGCGTGTCCAGCTCGGCGGCCGCGGCGGAGGGGAGGGGCTCGGGGACCATCAGCCCGGGTGCTCGACGCGTGCCGCACGGGCTTTACGATCGGCGGACGGATGGACGGTTTCTCCGATCAGGTGCTCGTGCTCGGGCCGGACGACGTGGCGGCGCTGCTCGACCCCGCCGCGCTGCTCGCGGCGCTGGCCGGCGCGTTCGCCGCCGCCGCCGGCGGCGACGTCGAGGCGCCGCCGCGCTCGGCGCTCGACCTGGGGGGCGGCAAGGGGCTGCTGACCATGCCCGGCCGGCGTGCCGGCGGCGACGCGTTCGTCAAGCACGTCGGGCTGTTCCCGGGCAACCCGGCGCGCGGGCTGCCCGCGCATCCGGCCGCGATCTGCGCGTTCGACGCCGACACGGGCGCGCTGCGCGCGGTGCTCGACGCGACGGCGCTGACCGCCGCCCGGACCGCCGGCGCGGCGGCCCTCGCGGTCGACCTGGCGGCGCGCCGCGGCGCGCGCGTGGCCGCCGTGATCGGCAGCGGGCCCGTGGCCGCGGAGCACCTGCGGTTCCTGCCCGCCGTGCGCGACTTCGCCGAGCTGCGCGTCGGCGCGCGCGATCCCGCGGCCGCCGCCGAGCTGGCTCGCGCGCACGGCGCGATCGCCTCGGGCATCGAGGCGGCCGTGCGGGGCGCCGACGTCGTGTGCCTCTGCACGGGCGCCTCGTCGCCCGTGCTGCTGCCGTCGTGGCTCGCGCCCGGCGCGCACGTGAGCTCCGTGGGGTTCGCGCCGCCGGGCGGCGAGCTCGACCCGGCCCTCGCGCGGTCCGGCACGCTGATCGTGGAGACGCGCGACGCGTTCGCGCCGCCGCCCGCCGGCTGCGCGGAGCTGGCCGGGCTCGACCCGCAGCGCGCCGTGGAGCTGGGCGAGCTCGTCCTCGGGTCACGGCCCGGCCGGACGTCCGACGACGAGCTGACGGTCTACAAGTCGATGGGGACCGTCGTGGAGGACCTCGCGGCCGCCGAGGTGGTCCTCGCCGCGGCCCGGGCGCGCTAGCTCTTGCTCTGCTCCGCCTGGGAGCGGCGCTCCTCGGCGGTCTCGAGCACGCCCAGCAGCTCCCCGACGCGGCAGACGAGCAGCTTCTCCTCCTCGACCTCGACCCAGACGCCCGCCGAGGCGGGGAAGACGACGTGGTCGCCGGGACCGACGGGCATGGCCACGCCGGCCGACTCCCACCAGTCGATGCCGGGCCCGACCGCGAGCACGATCCCGTGCTGCGGCGGCGGCTCGTGCGATCCGGGCGGCACGACCAGGCCGGACTGGCGGATCCGGTCCGGCTCGAGCTCCTTGATCACGACGCGGTCGAAGAGGGGCCGCAGCTCCTGGCGCATGCCGCGAGCATACGACGCCCGCGCGCGGATGCGCCGGTGCGGGCCCTAGGATCGGCGTCCATGCCGCCTGCCAGCCGCCGCCGACGACCGCCCCAGCGGGAGATCCCGCTCGAGCCGCGCCAGGGGGAGGTGCTCGTGTGGACCGACGGCGCCTGCTCCGGCAATCCGGGCCCGGGCGGCTGGGCCGCGGTGGTCGTCTGGCCCGACGGCGAGCGGGAGGAGCGCTCCGGCGGCGAGGCCCACACGACGAACAACCGCATGGAGTACACGGCGGCGCTCGAGGGCCTGCGCTCGCTGCCCGCCGGCAGCCGCGTCTGCATCGTCACGGACTCGACGCTCATGCTCGACTCGATGACGAAGTGGCTCGCCGGCTGGAAGCGCAAGGGCTGGAGGACGGCGGCCGGCGCCCCGGTGAAGAACCAGGACCTCGTCCGGGCGCTCGACGCCGAGCTCGGCCGCCACGACGTGCGCTGGCACTGGGTCCGGGGGCACGAGACCGGCGCCGAGCACGCGCACAAGGCGCTCAACGACCGCGCGGACCGCCTGGCCGTGGCGGCGGCTGCGGCCGCGCGCACCGCGGCGTAGCTCAGCGCCGCGTCAGCGTGTGCAGCGCGACCGGTCCGTCGTGCTCGGTCCGCAGCGTGACGTCCCGCGCGCGGCCGCGAGGAGGTCGCGGGCGCCGGCGCGGCCCGGATCGGCAAGGCGCACCGCACCACCACGCTCGGCAGTGCGAGCCCGCAGCCGAGCTCGATCACGCGGGCGCGCGCCGGCGGCGGCGCCGGCGCCGCGCAGCGCCGCGAGCTGCTCGGCGAGCGACGTGCGCAGCGCGATCAGCGCGTCGGGCACGCGGCTACCGTGCTGGCGTGTCGCTCGAGGAGATCATCGAACGGGACGGTGCCCGCTGCGTGTGGTGCGGCAACGCGGCGTGGCGCCAGGATCTCACGCTCGAGCACGTGCTGCCGCGCTCGGGCGGCGGCTCCACGACGCCGGAGAACGCGCTCGTCGCCTGCCGGCGCTGCAATCGCGCACGCGGCTCGCGCCCGGTCGTCGCGTACGTCCGCGTGCTGCGCGACGGCGGCCTCGAGCCGCAGGTCGCGCTCATCCGCGCCGCGCTCGAGCGGCTCAGCGCGTCGGGCGGCCGGCGCGGCCGGGCGTACGGCGAGAAGCAGCTCCGGCTGCTCGGGCGCCTCTGACGCGCCCGTCGCCGAATCTGGACATCCGTCCCCGTTCCGGGCCGGCTCGTGCGGGTCTCGCGGCCGGCGACCGATACCGCTGGTGTCAGGCAGCGACGGCAACCCGAGGCTGAGACCTTGAAACGTCCCCTCCCCGAAAACCGCCCGATCTCCTGATGGCCGGAGCCCGCCGCAAGCGGGCTTCCGTCGTTCCAGGGCCTGGGAGCCGGCAGCTCAGAGGCCGGGCCAGTGGCGCGGCACGAAGTCGCCGCCGGGTGCTGCCGAGGTCCGGAGCCAGCGGCTGTGCGGCGCCAGGCGGGAGGGCGTCGGGTCGAAGCGCTCACCGTGGTCGGCGTTCAGCCGGAACTCCATCCAGACGTGCTCGTCGTTGGCCCAGAGGGTGACGTAGCGTCCTTCACCCGGCTCGCCCCACTGCGTGGCGAGCCGGCTCGACGTCCAGGCGGGGCCGGGCGTGAGCACGCCCGCGTGGAGGAGGAGCAGGCTCGCGGAGGAGGAGCAGTCCAGCGGGTCGCGCGATCCGATGTCCGCGAGGTCGGTGCCATGTCCGCCTGCGAAGCGGTAGGCGCGGTCCTGGCGGGCGAGCGCCTGCGCGGCGCGGTAGACGCGCAGCGGGCCGCGGAGCGCGCTGAGGCCGCGCGAGACGCGCTGACGGACCGACGCCTGGGACGTCCCGGCGTCCGCTGCGATCTGCTCGTAGTCGCGGTCCTCGGCGTAGCGGGCGCGGAGCGCGTCGCGCTGCTCGGGCGCGAGATGGCGCAGCAGACCGGCGTCCAGGTCGGGCTCGGCGAGCGCCGTCGGCGCCGGGCGGTCCAGCGCGCCGCAGGAGGCGAGCGCCTCGCGGGTGCGCATCTCGGTCAGGCCGCGACGCTGGAAGTCGACCAGGCGGCGCGCCGCGATCGTGTACAGCCAGCCCACCGCAGGTGTCCCGCCGGGGACGAACCGGCGGCGCGCCACGAGCGCGGAGGCGAAGGTCTCGGCGGTGAGGTCGTCTGCGCGATCGTGCCCGACGCGGCGGGTGAAGTAGGCATGGATCGCGGGGCAGTGGCGGACGTAGAAGACCCCGAACGCCTCTGGATCGTTCGACGTGAGCAGCTCGTCGTCGGCGGGTTCCGTTCGCATGTGGCCCAGCTCGCTGCGACCCATCCGGATGTGACAGCGCCAGCCTGTCACAGACGCGTGGGTCGCTGCGAGCCCTTTGCGATGCCAACCACCTGAAGGAGGGCCAGCATGCCCCGCATCATCTGCATCGTCGCAGCCGCCCTGGCGTCGCTCGCGATGTGCACCCAGGCCGCCGTCGCCATGCCGGGCCGCGACGCGGTCGGCACGTCGAGCCTGGCCGGGACGACGTCGGCCTCGCCGAAGGGCGAGGCGAGCCACACGGGCGGCCTGCTGCCTGTCGGACCGCCGACGTGGCCGGTCGACCCGGAGCCGCTCGGGCCGGCGCCCGTCGACGTGGCCGCGCCGGTCGAGGGCGCCGACGACACCTCGCCGCTGATCTACGTGCTGCTCGCCGCGAGCGCGAGCATCCTGCTCGTCGCGGGCGCGGGCCACGCCCGGCGCACGTCCCGGCGGCGGACGCGACTCAGCACGTGAAGCGCATCCGTCCCCGAGCTCCGGCGCGGCCGCATGGCCGCGCCGGAGCGGTCGGGTCGCCGGATTCCATCGCCAGGAGTTTCCATAACGGATGTTTTCGGGCGCAGGGAGCAGCAGGATCGGGGGGAGCTGCCGATCACCTGGGCATGACCAAGGTCCTCCGCCGCCTCCGCCGCGTCATGCGCGCCCGCCAGGGCGTCCGCTGCTGCGCCGCCTGAGTCAGCCGTCCCGCCACGCCGGCACGCCGCCGGCGAACGCATCGATCGCCTCGGGTCCGAGGACGACCGCCGGCGACCGGTCCGCCGCCGCGCGCGCCCGCAGCCGGTCCAGCGGCGGCAGCACATGCGCGCCCGCCAGCACGAGGTTGCCGCCGCGGCGCTTGGCCAGCACGGGCGCGGCGCCCAGCGCGAACACGTGGCCGAAGGCGAGCCGCAGCCCCGCCGCGATCGCCGCAGCGCCGCCGAACGGCTTCGTGTCCACGACGTTGACCGCCGCGAGCCCGGCGACGCGCGCGAGGTCGCGCAGCGCCTCCGCGGTGACCAGGTGGCGCGGGACCTGGGCGCCCACGAAGGCGTCGATCAGCACCGCGTCCGCCGACCCGTCGGGCCGCGCGGCGAGCACCGCCCGGCCGTCCCCCACGCGGACCCGGAGCCCCGGGGCGCGCCGCAGCCCCAGGTGCGCGCGGGCGACCTCCACCACCGCGGCGTCGAGCTCGATCACCTCCTGCCGGTGCTCGGGCCGCTCGGCGGCCAGCGCGCGCGCCAGGGCGCAGCCCGCGCCGCCGACGTGCACCACGCGCCGCGCGCCCGCCGCCTCGACCAGGTCGCGCATCCGCCGCAGGTAGTCGAACTCCAGGTGGCGCGCGTCCGCCAGGTCGACATAAGAGGCGTCCATCTCGCGCTGGCGCAGCAGCCGGCCCGACGGCCGGTCGCGGTCGCGCAGCACCGTCAGCTCGCCGGCGGCGGCGACCTGCTCGGGAGCCGCGCGCCGCCGGGGCACCTAGGCCGAGCGCTCGGCCCAGACGCCCGCGAGCCGCACCGCGACCGCCGCGGCCGACGCCATGTCCTGCACCGACGCCCACTCGCGCACGGAGTGGTAGTCGTGCCCGCCCGTGAAGAGGTTGGGCGTCGGTAGCCCCCGCGCGCTCAGGATCGAGCCGTCCGTGCCGCCGCGCGCCGGCACCCGCCTGGGCTCGTAGCCCTCGCGCCGCAGCGCCTCCTCGGCCGCGAGCGACACGTCGGGATGCGCGTCGAGGTAGGTGCGCATGTTCGGGTACTGGTGCTTGACCTCGACCTCGAGCCGGGCGAGCGGCTCGGTCGCGACGACGTCCTCGGCGGTGCGCTTGAGCAGCTCCACGTGCCCCGCCAGGAGGTCGTCGTCGAAGTCGCGCACGATCGTGTGGATGGTCGCCGTGCCCGCGGTGCCGGCCACCTCGTGGACGTGGATGAACCCCTCGCGGTCCGACGTGCTCTCCGGCGTCAGCCGGTCCTGCGGCAGCGCGGCGAGGATGCGGCCGGCCAGCCGCGCGGCGTTGACGAGCTTGCCCGTCGCGTGGCCGGGATGGACGTCGACGCCGGTGATGGTCAGGTCCACCGACGACGCGGTGAACGTCTCGTCGGTGAACTCGCCGGCCTCCGAGCCGTCGAGCGTGTAGGCGCAGAACGCGCCGAAGGCCTCGATGTCGAACAGGTGCGCGCCCTCGCCGATCTCCTCGTCGGGGGTGAAGCCGACCTTGAGGGTCGGGCGCGGCAGCTCCGGATGCGCCGCGAGGTGCGCGACCGCCGCCATGACCTCGGCGATGCCGGCCTTGTCGTCGGCGCCGAGCAG
This sequence comes from uncultured Solirubrobacteraceae bacterium, assembly GCA_963827335.1. Lineage (GTDB taxonomy): Bacteria > Actinomycetota > Thermoleophilia > Solirubrobacterales > Solirubrobacteraceae > DASQMT01. The sequence continues at coordinate 97,773 of CAWHAP010000001.1, read as the reverse complement.
CGTGTCGCCGCTCGTGGAGACGATGTCGTGGCCGATCTTCGCCGTCAGCTCGGGCATCCGCGCCGGGTCGAGCACGGTGCCGCGGCGCGGCAGCTCGATGATCCCGCCGTCGTAGTTGCGATGCACGAGCGGCTCCACGCCGAGGCCCGACTCGTCCGGGCTCGTGTCGAGGTGCGCGAGCAGGCCGATCACCGGCGCGCCGGGCGCGTTGCCCGGGAGCGTGGCGGTCACGAAGCCGTTCGCGTCGATCGCGGCGTCGGAGAGCCCGAGCGCGCGCAGCTCGGCCTCGAGCAGCCGCGCGAGCTCGAGCTGGCCCGGCGTGCTGGGTGACTGGGCGTGCGCACGGTCCGACTGGGTGTCGATGCGGACGTAGCGCTGGAGCCGCTCGAGCACGTCGGAGGCGAGCTCCTCGGCGAGCGCTGAGGTGTACGGGGCGAGCGTCGTCATAGGCTCCTGCATCGTCGCATGAACACGATCTGGACCATCGGCTACGAGCGCCTGCTCCCTCCGGCCCTGCTCGCCGAGCTGCGCGCGGCGCACGTCGAGCGCGTGCTCGACGTGCGCTTCCGCCCCCAGTCGCGGCGGCCCGGGATGTCCAAGACGCGGCTCGGCGAGATGCTCGGCGACCACGGCATCGCCTACGAGCACCGCCGGGCGCTCGGCACGCCGCCCGACATCCGGCACGAGTTCCACGCGGGCCGCATCGAGCCGGCGCGGGTCGCGTTCCGCGCGCACGTCGAGGCGATCGCGCCGGACGCGCTCGCGCAGCTCGCCGGCGAGCTGGAGGGCGGCCCGCGCACGGCGCTGCTGTGCCTCGAGGAGGATCCGGCGGTCTGTCACCGGCGGGTGCTCACAGAGGCGCTGGCCGAGCGCCTGCCGGGCCTCCGCGTGGTCGACCTCTGAGGAGCCTCCTAGTCGTGCAGGAGGAAGCCGGCGGCGTCGAGCACGCGTCGGTCGCGCAGCCGGTCCAGCCGCGCCTGCGCCTCGCTGCTGGGCTCCCAGGCCGCCACCGCCGCCGTGTCGCCCAGGCCCCGCAGGCCGTTGGGCTCGGGCTCGTCGATCGCCTGGCGCAGCCACGCCAGGTCGTCGGAGATCCGGCGCGGGCGCTCGGCGCCGTCGTCGGTCCACGGATCCTCGCCGCCGCGCCGCTCCGGGACCCCGGCGGGACGGGTCAGCGCGACCCCGAGGGCGCCCATCCAGTCGGGCCGTGCGTGCACCAGCTCCAGCATCGCCATGCGTGCTCCTATACCCGGCCGTCGGATTTCTGATCGATCGCGCGGGCATGGCGGGCGAGCATCCGCGGGCTGTCGAGCAGCACGCGGCGGCGCCGGAGCCCCGCGAGCATCGTCTCCGCGTCGTCCAGCGCGACCAGCGTCGCATGGTCGGCGCGGCGCGTGATCGTGAGCTCGCGCGTGTCGAGCGGCTCGAGCCGGTCCTGGATCTGCCCGTCCAGCTCGATCCTGGCGCCGCCGAAGCCGGGCTCGAACGTCACGGTCAGCGTGCTGGCGCCGTCGAGGACCAGCGGCGGGCAGCAGCCGCCGTGCGGCGAGAGCGGGGTGAACACCATCCCGGCAGCGCCGGGCGCGAGCACCGGTCCGCCCGCGGCCAGGTTGTAGGCGCTGGAGCCGAGCGCCGTCGCGACCACGAGCCCGTCGCCGGCGAAGCGGATGAAGAGGTCGCCGTCGACCGCGACGTTCGCGGCGACCTGCCCGGCGCCGTGGCGCACCACGACGACGTCGTTGACGCCGGTGAGCGGCTCCTCCCCGGGCGACTCGACCACCAGGGCGGGCAGCCTGCGCGCGGTCCAGTCGCCGGCGGCGACGCGGTCGAGCGCCCCGGCGAGCTCGCCCGCGCTCGTCGCGGTCAGCGCCCCGAGGCTGCCGCAGGCGATGCCGAGCACCGGCCGGTCGGCCGGCGCGGCGGCGCGGACGGCGGCAAGGGTCGTCCCGTCGCCGCCGAGCGCGACGACGACGTCGCACGCGGACGCGTCGCCCTCCGGCGCCAGCCGGCGCTCCTGCCCCGTGACCTGCACGAGCTCGACCCCGTGCGCGTCGCACCAGTCGCGCAGCGTGGCGAGCGCCGTGTCGATCTCCCGCCGTGGGTGGACCACCAGTCCGATCCGCTTCATCGGCGGCGACCCTATACGCCCGGGCCGTCTCGGTCGGTCCGGCGGGCCTTCGCGCGTCTCAGAGCTGGACGTTGAACGCCTCGGCCACGTCGGCGAACCCGAGCGCCGCGTAGACGGCCCGCGCCGGGTTGGCGTGCGTCACGGCGAGCCCGACGGCGGGCAGACCGTCGCGCGTGGCGATGGCGAGCGCGCGCCGCAGCAGCGGCCCGCCGACGCCGGGCGCGTCCGGGAGGCGGAAGACCTGGGAGATCCACGGGCCGCCGAACGGCGGCTCGCCCGGCTGGCGGTTGACGAGCACCGCGCCGGCCACCCGCCCGTCCTCCCCCACCGCGAGCCCGCTGCAGCGCAGCAGCGGGCCCATCAGGCGGCCCGACACGAGCTCCTCGAGCTCGCGCTCGGGCCGGTACGGGGCAGGGATGTCGGCGCGGTCGGGATGGCCCTCCGGGTAGGCCGCGCGGCACGCGGGCGCGAGGTCGGACGACGGGCGGTCGACCGGGGTGAGGCGCACGCCGTCGGGGCGCCGCGGCTCCAGCCAGGTAGAGGGCGCCGGGCCGCGGACCAGGTCGCGCGACATCACGTGGGCGTGGCGGCGGGGCGTGCCGCCGGCCGCGACGAGGAGCCGGCCCAGCGCCTCGTCGCCCGCGACGCGCCAGCCCGCGAGCTCCACCAGGGCGACCTCGGCCGCCCGCTCGCGGGACGCGCCGCCGGCCGGCTCGAACAGGTCCGCGAGCGGCGTGCCGTCGCGGTCGGCCAGCTCGAAGCGGGCGACGGTCGTGCCGCCGGCGTCCACGAGGAGGCGGCCGCGCGGGCGGCCGGGCTCGGCGACGACGGGCATGGGCGCGGAGACTAAGCGGGAACGGCGGCGAGCACGGCGCGGCCGGCGGGGGTCGCCTCGGCCTCGAGCCGCCGGCGGATCGCGCGGTGGCCGCGCTCGAACACGGCGTGGTCCTCGTGCAGCTGCCAGCCCGAGTTGACGGCGATGCCGAGCGCGTCGAGCTCGAACGCGAGCTGCTCGGGATCGGAGTCCTCGACCAGCTCCCCGCGCTCGATCGCGTCGCGGGCGTGGTCGGCGAGCGCCTCGGCCCAGCGGGTCATCTGCTGCGCCACGGCCTCGCGCACCGGCCCGGGGCGGCCGTCCATCTCGGCGGTGGCGGCGGCGAAGAAGCAGCCGCCGGCGAAGATGCCGTGCTCCATGTAGTCGAGCCACAGGTCGAGCATCCCGTGCAGGCGCGCGACGCCGGGCTCGAACCGCTCCTGGGCGGGGACGACCACCCGGTGGGCGAAGATCGCGGCGGCGGCGCGGACCGTGGCGATCTGCAGCTCCTCCTTGGAGCCGAAGTGCGCGAAGAGCCCGCTCTTGCTCATCTGCAGCTCGGTCGCCAGGCGCCCGATCGACAGGCCCTCGAGGCCCTCGACGGAGGCGACGTTCACCGCGGCGGTGAGGATCGCGCGCCGCCTGCGGTCGCCGCGGACGCGGCGACCGTCCTCGGGGTCGGGCGCGGGAGCTTCGGCGTCGATCAGCGAAGGCATCGCGACGAGAAAAGTAGCACGATCGTTCGTTTGTATGGTAAAAAGCACGATCGTTCGTATTCCTCCCCGATCCGAAGGACTCCTCCCCATGTCCCCCGCCGACATCGCCGCCGCCGAGCTGCGCGCCGGTCTCTCCCGCCGCCTTGCCGAGCTCGGGCTCGTCCCGCCCGATCCGGCGATCTTCCGTCCGTCCGCGATCCCCGTGCCCCCGGCTCCCCCGGTCGCGGCCCGGATCGGGGAGCCTGGGCGGAAGGCAGCATGAGCGCGGTCGCCGGGTTGCAGGGCCGGTCGCGCATGCGCCCGGCCCTGCGGCCCGCCGCCGTGCTGGCGGTCGCGTCCGCCTCCTCCTTCCTCGTCTACCTCGACGCGACGATCGTCAACGTCGCGTTCCCGGACGTGCGCGCGTCGTTCGCCGGGACCTCGCTCGCGGGGCTCTCGTGGATCCTCAGCGCGTACGGGATCGTCTTCGCCGCGCTGCTCGTGCCGGGCGGCCGGTACGCCGACGTGGTCGGCGGCCGCCGGCTCTTCCTCGCCGGCCTCGCCGCGTTCACGGCCGGCTCGGTGCTCTGCGCCGCGGCGCCGTCCGTGCCGCTGCTGGTCGCCGCGCGGGTGCTCCAGGCGGGCGGCGGGGCGCTGCTCGTCCCCGCGTCGCAGCTGCTCGTCATGGCCGCGTTCCCGCCGGAGCAGCGCATGAAGGTGATCGGGGCGATGGCCGGCGTGGCGGCGCTCGCCTCGGCGCTCGGGCCGGTGCTCGGCGGGCTGATGGTCGATCTCGGCGGCTGGCGGCTCGTCTTCCTGGTCAACCTGCCGATCGGCCTCGCCGCGCTCGCCCTGGGAGGGCGCATGCCGGCGCCGCTCCCGGGCGCGCTCGTGCGGCGACCCGATCTGCTCGGCTCGGCGCTCGCCGTGGCCGCCGTCGGCGCGCTCGCCCTGGGCGCGGTGCAGGGGCCCGAATGGGGCTGGGGCGACGCGCGGACGATCGCCGCCTTCGCCGCGTCCGCGACGCTGACCCCGCTGCTGCTGTGGCGCTGCGCGGCGCATCCCGCGCCGGTGCTCGAGCTCTCGCTGTTCCGCGGCCGGTCGTTCAGCACCGGCAACCTCGGGGCGCTGCTCCTCGGCACGAGCTTCTTCGGCTTCGTGCTCGCGAACTCGCTCTACCTCACGCAGGTGTGGGGCTACTCGGTGCTGCGGGCGGGCCTGGCCATCGCGCCGGGACCGCTGGCGAGCGCGGCGGCGGCCTTCGCGGCGGCGCGGTACACCGACCGCGTGGATCCGCGTCGCTTCGTGCTCCCCGGCGCGCTGATCAGCGCGGCGTCCGGGGTCTGGCTGGCGACGCTCGTGGGCACGGAGCCCGCGTTCCTGTCCGAGTGGCTGCCCGCGCAGCTGCTGATGGGCGTCGGCGTCGGGCTGGGCTTCGCGACGATCGTGGCCGTGTGCGTGCGCGACCTGCGGCCGGCGGAGCTCGGGATCGGCAGCGGGATGAGCGCCACCACACGCCAGATCGGCGCGGTGCTCGGCGTGGCGATCCTGATCGCCGTGCTCGGGCCGGTGCCGGACCCGGCGGCCTACGAGGCGGGCTGGTGGGCGATGGCGGCGGTCGCGTTCGCGGCGGTCGTGCCGATCTCGCTGATCGGGCGCAGCCGGGCCTAGGCCGGCTGCGCGGCGTCGGCGATCCGGCGGGCGAGCCGCGCCGCCGTGGCCGGGTTGAGCTCGCCGAAGGCGAAGCGGCGCCCGTTGCGGGCGCGCACACGGAGCGTCGCGACGCGGCGGCGCGGGCGGCGGAGCGAGTGCTCCGCCGCCTCGATGGCGGCGAAGCGGAGCGTCTGGACGCGGCCGGTGACCGCATCGTCGAGCAGCCACAGCAGCCGGCGGTCGCTCGCCGCCAGCAGCGCCTGCGGGCTCGCCCAGGTCGTGGTCGGCGTGACGAGCCAGATCGTCTCCTCGGGCTCGAGCACGCCGAGCAGCTCGTGCCCGAGCGCGCGGCGGACGGTCGGGGCGAGCCACGCGCCCGGCCCGTGCGTGGCCGGCGCGTGCCGGGGAGCCGGCGGCTGGTTGCGGGTCGTCCAGTCCTGCGCGCGCAGCAGGTCGTAGGCCGCGTTGATCTCGGCCATCCGGCGTTCGGCGTCCCTGCCGCCGCCGCGATCGGGGTGCCATTGCTTGGCGAGCCGCCGGTACGTGGCGGCGACGTCATCCGGCGTCGCGCCGGGCGGCAATCCGAGCACGCCGTGCGGATCCATCCGGAGTATTGTGGCGGGCGTCCGCAACCGCCATCGGCGGGCGCCGGAGGGCGCGGGTGTCATCATCCTGGGCGCACGGCGTCCGAGCGCCTCCCGGAGGGCCCCCGCATAGGCACCGCACGACGCCGAGCGACCTTGTTCCCCTAGCCTCCATTCGGCGCACCGCCGCGCCCGCGATCCCATGAGCCAGCAATCCGAGCACCACACCGAAGAGCCGCAGGTCCCGAGCGAGCACGAGGGGACCGACACCGCGCCCGCGGCCGGCCAGGTGCCCGAGGAGCCCGGTTCGGCGTCCGAGCCGGAGGCCCCGATCGCCCCGCCCGAGACGGTGAGCGCGCCGCCCGCCGCCGAAGCGCCCGCGACACCGGAACCGCCCGCCGCCGCCGAGGCGCCCGCCGCCGCCGAAGCGCCCGCCACGCCAGAGCCCCCGCCGCCGCCGAAGCGCCCGCCACGCCCGAGCCGCCCGCCGCCGCCGAAGCGCCCGCCACGCCCGAGCCGCCCGCCGCCGCCGAAGCGCCCGCCACGCCCGAGCCGCCCGCCGCCGCCGAAGCGCCCGCCACGCCCGAGCCGCCCGCCGCCGCCGAAGCGCCCGCCACGCCCGAGCCGCCCGCCGCCGCCGAAGCGCCCGCCACGCCCGAGCCGCCCGCCGCCGCCGAAGCGCCCGCCACGCCCGAGCCGCCCGCCGCCGCCGAAGCGCCCGCCACGCCCGAGCCGCCCGCCGCCGCCGAAGCGCCCGCCACGCCCGAGCCGCCCGCCGCCGCCGAAGCGCCCGCCACGCCCGCTGCAGAGGCTCCGTCCGCGCCCGCCGAGCCCGCGGCACAGGAGGCGCCCGCCCCCGCCCCCGCCGTGCAGCCGGCCGTGGAGGCGACGCCGCCCGAGGCCGCCCCCACCGCCGCAGAGACCTCCACCGAGGCCGCTCCCGCCGAGCCCGCGCCTGCAGCGCCGGCGACGGACGCGCCCGGACCCGCCGCTGCCGCGTCCGCACCCCCGGCCGAGGCGGCCGCCGCGGGCGCGCCGCCCGCGACGGACGCGCCGGCCGACAAGAAGCCGCCGGCCGCCGCGCCGTCCGGCCAGCGCTCCGGCCCGCCCCGCGAGCGCAAGCGTCCCGAGCGCCGCCGCCGCCCGAGCCCCGCGCAGCGCCACCGCAACGCGTTCTACGCCAAGCTCTCCGAGCTGCGCCGCCAGGACGAGGCCGAGCAGCGCGGGCAGTCCGACGGACCCACCGCCGAGGACGCGGAGAACGCGACCCCGGCCCCCGCGCCCGAGGGCGAGGCCGCCGCTGCCGAGGCGCCCGCGGAGCAGCCCGCCGCCGAGCAGCCGCCGCAGCCCGAGCAGCCGCAGCCCGCGCCGGCACAGCCCCAGCAGGGCAGTGGTCAGCGCGCCCCGCTCCCGGGCCGCGCGCAGGCGCGCGTCCGCGCCGCGGTCGAGCGCGTCGGCGGCGAGGAGTCCGTCCGCGAGGCGCTCGCGCCCAAGACCCGCGCCGACGGCCAGACGATGAAGTGGTCGGCCGTCTGCTGCGACGCCGCGCAGGGCCTCTCGGCCGGCGACCCGGTCTTCACGGCCTGGGCCCGCCTCGCGGTGACGCCGGTGCGCGAGATCAAGGGCCTCGTCGACCCGCGCGACCGCGACGGACGCGGGCGCGGCGGACGCGGCGGCCCCCGCCGCAGCGGCGGCGGCGGAGGCGGCGGAGGCGACCGCCCGTGGCGCGACCGCGGCCAGGGCGGCGGCTACGCCGGCGCCGAGGACATGCGCCAGCACGGCCGCGACGGCTCCTTCAAGTCGCGCATCCGCATCATCGACATGAGCAAGGGCCGCGACGAGGACCGCGAGGACGAGGGCGAGAAGAAGAAGCGCGAGGCGACCGACCGCCTCGACCGCCTCGGCTACTAGCGGCACCCCCTGAGCGCGCCCTCAGGGTGCGGATCGGGGGACGGATCGGGGACGGCTCCCGATGGAAGGAGGGAGCGGCGGCCATAGCGTCGTCGGGGCTCAGGCAACCCCGCTTCCCTCCTGGAGGAATCCCCACATGCTCCTCGCCCGCTCCGGCGGCATCTTCGGCGTCCTCGTCGCCGTGATCGTCGCCGGCATCTTCATGTTCGTCGTCCGCCCCGCCATCAACGACACCACGGAGCGCGCCTTCCAGACGGCCGACCGCGCCCTGGACGAGGCGGCGCAGCGCTCCGACGAGGTGCGCGCCACGGTCGCGGAGGCCACGGCCGACCTCGGGACGACCGACTACCTGTCCGCCGCCGCGTTCGGTGCGGTCGTCTCCGACCTCAACGGCGAGCTCGGCGCCGGGGCCGAGCTGCTCGACGTCACCGTGACCAGGACCGGCGGCGGCAACGTCAAGTACCGCGTCGGCGACCGCGCGGCCGGCTTCACCTGGGGCCCGGGCCGCGACGGCCTGCAGCCGGTCAAGGTCACCCTCATCGGCTCCGGCAGGATCGAGGACAACGTCTTCCCGATCGGCCGGCTGTCGCCCGACGCCACCTCGAAGCTCACCGCCGCCGTGCAGGAGCGGATCCCCGGCTTCGACGTCCAGAGCATGACGCTCGGCCTCGCCCCGGTCACCGGCGACCTGCGCTGGACGGTCACCGGCGAGGGCAACGGCCGCTCGCTCGTGTTCACCGCCAGGAGCAACGGCTCGGGCCTCCAGAAGGTCGGCTGAGGACCCGCTCGCGCCCGGCCGGGGACGGCCGGGCGCATGCGGCTATCGTGCGCGCGCATGACCGGGCCGGAGGTGCATGCGGATCGCGTGATCTTCCGGCTCGAGGACCACGGCTACGGCGCCGTGCGGCTGCAGCAGGAGCTCGAGCGGCCGCGCAGCGGCCCGCCGCTGCGGCGCCGGGACGGCGTCTGGGAGGTCGAGTACCGCCGCCCCCAGACCGACCGGATGGAGTACCGCTTCGAGGTCGACGGCGACTCGTTCTGCGACCCGGAGAACCCGCACCGCGCGCCCGGCGCCTTCGGCGAGAAGTCCGTCGTCGAGTTCCCCGGCTACCGCGCGCCGGCCTGGCTCGCCGCACCCGACCCGGGCGAGGCCATCCCCGTCGCCGACCACGCCCGGGTCTGGTCGCCGCCCGGCAGCGACCCGCGGCGCCCGCTCCCGCTGCTCGTCGCCCACGACGGCTCCGAGTACGAGCAGCTCTCGCAGCTGACCCGCCTGATCGCCCACGCGATCGCCGCGAACCGGATCCCGCCCTGCCGCGTCGCCCTGCTCGACGCGCCCGACCGCAACGAGGCGTACTCCGCGTCCGCCCGCTATGCCCGGCAGCTCGCGACCACCCTCCCCCAGCTCGCCCCGGCCACCGCCCATGCGGGGCTCGGCGCGAGCCTCGGCGCGCTCGCGCTGCTGCACGCGCGCTGGCTGCACCCGGGCGCGTTCGGCGCGCTCATGCTGCAGTCCGGCTCGTTCTTCCGCCAGCGCTGGGACCGGCAGGAGTCGGGCTTCCCGCGCTTCCGCCGCATCTCGCGCTTCGTCGGCACCGTCCTCAACGCGAGCCGCGCCGCCACGCCGATCCCGATCACGCTGACCTGCGGCGCGCCGGAGGAGAACCTCGCGAACAACCGGGCCGTCGCGGCCGCGCTGCGCCGGCAGGGCCACGACGCCGTCCTGCACGTCAACCGCGACGCGCACAACTACGTCGGCTGGCGCGACGCGCTCGAGCCGCACCTCGTCACGCTCCTCGCGCGCACCTGGGGGTAGGGTCCAGGTCATGGCGCGCACCCATCTCATCGGTCTGCTGCTCGGCACGGAGGAGGACTGGTCGGGGGCGTTCGAGACGATGATCGCCCGCGCCGTCCCGCCGCTCGAGCACGCCGGCGAGCGCCACGAGTTCGCGACCGAGCGGGTCACGATCGAGCCGTTCGACCTGCGCATGAAGCCGCGCCACGCGCTCGTCATCGACCGGCTCGCCCACTGGTACTACGTGCCGCGGGAGTGGATCAAGAAGGCCGCGCTGATGGACGGGACGTACCTGATGAACAACCCGTTCACGTTCCAGGCGATGGAGAAGCACTCCGCCTACTGCGCGATGATGCGGCTCGGCCTGAAGGTGCCCGACACCTGGCTCGTGCCCTACAAGCAGCCGCCGGCGGACGAGCGCTTCGCCTACACCGCCGAGCGCTACAACCTGCCGTTCGACCTCACGGCGGTGGCGGGCGAGATCGGCTACCCGCTGTTCATGAAGCCGTTCGACGGCGGGGCCTGGGTCGGCGTCAGCCAGGTCCGCGACGACGCGGAGCTGACCGCGCGCTACGACGAGTCCGGCCAGCGGCTCATGCACCTGCAGCGCGCCGTGGACGGGTTCGACGTCTTCGCGCGCTCGCTGTCGATCGGAGCCGAGACGATGGTCATGCACTTCGAGCCCGGCCGCCCGCAGCACGACCGCTACCAGGTCGACCACGACTTCCTCAGCGCGGAGACCGGGCGCGAGGTCGTCACCATCGGCCGCACCGTGAACGCGTTCTTCCGCTGGGAGTTCAACTCCTGCGAGACGCTGGTCAAGGACGGCGAGGTCTACCCGATCGACTACGCGAACGCGTGCCCGGACGTGTCGCTGACGTCGCTGCACTACTACTTCCCGTGGGCGATCAAGGCGCTCGTGCGCTGGAGCGTCTACTGCTGCGCGACGGGCCGGCGCATGCGCGTGGCCATGGACCCCGACCCGTGGAACGCGATCGCCGACGCGGACGACGACTACGGGACGCGGCTCGAGGGCTACCGCGGGCTGGCGGACGACTACTTCGAGCTCGACGCCTACGAGGAGTTCTGCGCGCGCCACCTCCCCCACCTCGACGAGGCGATGGTCGAGTACGTCGACTCCGACGAGTTCGACGGGCTGCTCGTCGACACCGTCCAGCGCACGTTCCCGGCCTACGAGCACGAGAAGTTCGTCGCCCACTACCGCGGGCTGCTCGGCGCCTGGGTGACCGACCAGCGCTGAGGAGCCCTAGCGGGAGCGCTCGACCGCGCGCGCGACCTCGACGCGGGAGCTCACCGAGAGCTTGGCGAAGATGTTGCGCAGGTGGGTCTCGACCGTCTTCTCGCTGAGGAAGAGCTCGCCCGCGATCTGGCGGTTCGTGTGGCGGTCGCAGACCAGCTCGGCGATCTGGCGCTCGCGCTCGGTGAGCTGCTCGAGCCCGGCGCCCGCGGCGGACGGGGCGCGCGGGCGCCGCGCCACGCGATGGCCGAGCCGCCGCAGCTCCTGCGCCGCCTCCTCGCGCAGCCGGCGCGCGCCGGCGGCGTCGAGCGCGGCCTCGGCGGCCGCGAGCTCGCGCGTGGCGCCGGCGGCGTCGCCGAGGGCCGCGAGCGCCCGCCCCGCGAGCAGCTGCGCGTGCGCCGCGTCGCGCACCGCGCCGACCGCGGCGGCGGCGGCCACGCCGGCCTGCGCGCGCTCGAGTGCGCCCGCGGCGTCGCCCTGGCCGAGGCGGACGGCGGCGGCCGCCCGCGCCGCCTGCGCGGCCGGCACGCCGAGGCCCAGCGCGTCCGCGAGCGGCGCCGCGCGCGCGGCCCACTCGGCGGCCTCGTCGCGCGCGCCGTAGCGCAGCGCCGCGAGCGTCAGCTGCTCCCACACCGCCGTGCGCTCGGACGGCACGACGCGCGGCGCCGCCTCCCCGCCGATCGACTGCAGCAGCAGCGCGCGCCCACGCTCGTGCTCGCCGCCGTCGATCAGCGCGAGGCCGAGCGTCCAGCCCGGCTCGGCGGGTGACAGCAGCGTCGGGCTGAGGCCGCGGCCGACGTGGTGCGCCTCCTCGGCGAGCACCTGCGCCTGCGTGTGCTCGCCGGCCAGCAGCGCCGTCCATCCGCGCTCCCACAACGCCCACACGAGGTACTGCGGGTTGCCGGACCCGCGCGCCACCTCGACCGCCTCGTCGATCAGCGCGGTCGCCTCCTCCGTCGCCCCCTGGGCCAGCCGCCCCCGGGCCTGGCCGAGCAGCAGCGGGACGATCAGGTCGCCGCGGCCGGCGGCGCGGGAGATGGCCAGCGCGCGCCGCAGGTGCGCGACGCCGGCGTCGAAGCGCTCGAGGTAGAGCTCGGCCCAGCCGAGGTACCACAGCGCGGCGAGGTCGTCGGCGAGCTGCGCGTCGCGCAGCGCGTCCAGGCCCGCGGCGGCGTCCGCGAGCTGCGCGCGCGCCGCCGCGACGTCGCCGCCCGCCGCGGCCGTGAGCGTCAGGACCGCGCCGCTGACGCCGAGCGCGAGCGGGTCGCCGAGCTCGCGGCCGAGCGCGTGCGCCTCCTCGGCGGCGGCGCGCGCCGCCGCGAAGTCGAGCGCGTGCAGGTGCTCGACGGCGCGCTCGACGCGCAGCAGCACGGCGCCCGCCGAGCGGTCCTCGCCCAGCTCGGCCAGCGCCGCGTCGAGCCGCGCCCGCGCCTCCTCGTGCAGACCCAGCCAGTGCTCGACCGCCGCGCAGTCGGTCACGAGCGCCGCGCGCCGGGCGCCGTCGCCCGGGTCGACCACGTCGAGCGCCTGCAGCAGCGTCAGGCGGCACGCCTCCAGCCGCCCGGACGCGCGCTGCGCGTCGGCGAGCTCCATCAGCAGCCCGACGCGCCGCTCGGTCTCCGGGCCGCCCTCCTCGGGCACGAGCCGGACCGCGGCCTGCAGCCAGCGGGCCGCCGTGGCGGGCGCGCGGGCCCCGGCCGACGCGGCCGCCCGCTGCAGCAGGCCGATCGCCGCCTCGTCGCCGCGGCGCGCGGAGTGCTCGACGTGGTGCGCCTGTGCGGCCGCCGACGCGCCCCGCGCCGCGAGCGCGGCCGCCGCCCGGCCGTGCGCGGCCAGTCGCCAGCCGCCGCCGGCGTGCGCGTAGACCGCGCGCCGCACGAGCGGATGGCGGAAGCGGAACTGGCGCGGCACGTCGGTGCCGCGCACGAGGTCGCGCGCGAGCAGGTCGTCGAGCGCGACGGTCACGTCGTCGTCGGACACCTCGCCGATCTCGGCGGCCACGTCGGGCTCGAACGGCTCGCCCGCGACCGCGGCCGCCTCCAGCACGCGGCGCGAGGCGGGCGGCAGCATGCGGATCTCGTCGGCGAGCATCGAGAGCACGGACTGCGGGACGCCCAGCGTGAGCGTGTCGACCTGGCGGCCGTCGGGCTGGACCGGGGCGTGCGCGGCGAGCCGCGCGAGCTGGGAGAGGTAGAACGGGTTGCCGCCCGAGACGCGGAAGACGGCGTCGCGGACGCTGCGCTCCGGGATCGTCGCCAGCAGCTCGGCCGCGTCCTCGGGCGTCAGCGGGCCGAGCTCGACGCGCGCCGCGCGCCCCGCGCGCTCCGCGGTGGCGATCGCCGACTCCAGGAAGCCCGGCGCCGGCGACGGGCGGAACGCGCAGGCGAGCAGGACCGGCCCGTCGGGCGGGCGGCGCAGCAGCGAGGCGACGACCTCGAGCGAGGCCTGGTCGGCCCAGTGCAGGTCGTCGAGCGAGAGCAGCAGCGGGCGGCCGACCGCGAGCCCGTCGAGCAGCTCCTGGATCGCGCGGTGCGCGCGGTAGCGCTCGGCCTTCAGCGCGCCCTCGGGCACGGCCGGGCCGTCCAGCGCGGGGAAGATCGCCGCCAGCTCGGCGAGCCGCTCGCCGCCCGCCCGCTCCAGCCGGCGCTGGTCGAGCCCGGCGAGGTGGTCGTCGAGCGCGTCGACCAGCACGCCGAACGGCAGCTCGCGCTCGAACTCCGCCGCGCGCCCGGCGAGCACGAGCCAGTCGCGCTCGCCGGCGAGCGCCGACAGCCGCTCCATCAGGCTCGTCTTGCCGATCCCGGGCTCGCCGACGACGGCGAGGAACCCGGGCGCGCCGGCGGCCACCCCGTCGAGCACGGTGGCGAGCATGGCCAGCTCGCGGCCGCGGCCGACGAGGTCGTCCGCCGTCGCCGTCATCCGAGCCGGAGCTGCGCCGGCTCCGCCTCCGCGGGCGCCACGATCAGCTCCGGGCCCTCGACGCCGGCCCGGTTGACCGCGGGGTTCGCGGGCGCGGCCGCCGTGCGCGTCGCCTCCAGCGGCGTGAGCAGCTCGAGCGCGGCGGCGGCGTCGACGTCGGGCGACAGCCAGGCGGCCTCGGCCTCGAGCGAGGGCAGCACCACCGGCATGCGGTCGTGCACCGGCGCGCAGACGGCGTTCGCGGTGGTCGTGAGGATCGTCATCGACGCGATCCGCGCGTCGCCCACGCGGCCCTCGCGCCACAGCCCCGCGAACGCGAACAGCGCGCCGTCGTCGACCGTGTAGCGGAACGGCGTCCGCGCACCCTTGGGATGCTCCGGCCGCAGCCACTCGTACCAGCCGTCGGCGAGCACGAGGCAGCGGTGCGCGGCGTCACCGACCAGCGGCGCGAACAGGCGCTTGTCCTGCAGCGACTCCGCCCGGGCGTTGATCGGCTCGGGCCCCGCGCGCAGCTTGCGCGCCCAGGGCGGGATCAGCCCCCAGCGCAGCGCGCGCGCCCCGCCGTCGCAGACCGCCAGGACCTCCTCGGTCGGGCACACGTTGAAGCGCCCGAGCGTCTCGCCGGGGACGGCCGACTCCGACACCCCGAAGCGCTGGGCGACCAGGTGCGGGTCGAGGTTCGTGTGCGTGTAGCGGCCGCACATGGTCCCGATCCTACGCGCCGCGTCCGGACGGAGCCGGGGGTGCGGACAACCACACCCCCGCCGACGGGGAGACCGGCCCCGGGCCGGCGCGCCCGTCCGGGATCATCTGTCGCGCAGTTCTCCTCCTCCCCAAGGAGCTCCCCCTTGTCCGATCCCATCGTCCGCACGTACCTCTCGCTCGGCGCGTTCTACGCCTCCGATCCAGCCCGGCGCAGCTCGCGCGAACGGGACGTCGGCCTGTTCTGGCGCTCGCGCCAGGGCGCGTCGTTCCGCGCCGCGTGGGTGCGCGACACGGGCGAGGTGTACCTGTTCCAGCACGCGCTCGGCGCGCGCGGCGGCGGCAGCGTGCACCTGCTCGGCCCGCCGCTCGACGAGGACGAGCTGGAGCGCCGGCTCGCCGGCTGGGCCGACGTGTGCGGCCGCGAGAACTCGCTGGAGTGGCTGCTCGCGCGCATGCGCGACGTGCCGCCCGGCAGCGAGCCCACGGGCCCGGGCCCCGGCCGCCGGTTCCGGCGCGAGCGCGCCACGCTGCGCTTCGGCGGTCCCGCCCCGTCCGCCGCCTAGGACGGCATGCGCTCGGCGTCGGGCGGGATCGCCTCGCGCGGCTCGAGCGCGTCGCCGGTCCAGCGGAAGTGCACGCGCGTGTCGCCGCCCTTGGGGCAGCACGCGCGGTCGCCCGGCTCGTAGAGCGTGTACACGAGCGTGATCTCGCGCTCGAGCCGGCGGCCCGGGCGCAGCTTGCCGCTCGGCGCCGTGGCGTCGTTGCCGATGAACTCGTCGTCGACGAAGAAGAAGGCGCGCAGGCCCGGCGGCGCGGTGCCGACGGGCTTGCCGATCAGCACGCGCAGCAGGTGCCCGTGGTCGTACGTGCCGAGGTCGACCGGCGTGTAGCCGGCGCGGCGCACCTCGTCGACCGCGCGGCGGCGCTCCTCGCGCTGCCGTGCGGTGAGCCTGGGCTTGGACCGCCGCTTGTCCGCCTTCGCGGGCGCGCGCTCCGGCGTCGCCGCCGGCGCCGGGGTGACGGCGTGCTCGTCGTCGTCCGGGAGCACCATCGTGGCGATCACCACCGCGCAGGCGAGCAGGACGGCGGTGCCGGCCACGCCGAGGACGCGCCCCGCCCACTTCGAGAACGGCGAGCGGCGCCGGCGGATGCGGTCGCGCCGGGCCACCTCAGGCCGTCTCCACCACGTGGGCCTTGGCCTCCTCGGCCAGCTCGATCCAGGCGGCGACGGGATCCTCCTCGGGCGGCGGCGTCTTGACCCAGCCGCCCATCTTGCGCCCCATCGGCTCGAAGTCGTGGCCGCCCTCGGCCTTGAGCTCGGCGATCCGCCCGGGCGGCAGCTTGAGCAGCAGCTCGCCGTCGTGCTCGCACGCGAACACCTTGCCGCCGATCTTCAGGCAGGCATGGCCGAACAGCTTGCCCGCGGCCACGGCGGGGTCGGCCAGCAGCTCGTGGGCCATCGCCTCGTAGGTCGTCCCCTCCGTCGCGCCCATCGTGCGGCGCGATCCTCCCCTACGGCGTGCCCGCGGTCAATCGGCCAAGCGGCCAGAGCAGCGCGAGCCCGGCGAGGGCGACCGCGCAGAGCGCCACCGACGCGCCGGCGGCCAGCTGCAGGTGGTAGGAGACGAGCAGCCCCGCGGTGCCGGCCAGCGCGGCCAGGAGCACGGCGAGGAGCAGCGCGGCGGCGAGCCGGCGCGCGAGCCGCAGCGCCGCCACCGCCGGCGCGAGCACGAGCGCGACGAGCAGGAGGTTGCCGAGCCCCTGGACGGCGGCGACGGTCGTGACGGCGAGGACGACGAGCACGGCCAGCTCCCAGCGCAGCGGCCGGGCCCCGAGCGCCGCCGCCGAGCCGCGGTCGAAGGCGACGAGGGCGAGCCGGCGATGGCCCGCCGCGAGCGCCAGCGCGACCGCCCCGGCGAGCGCGCCGGCCACCGCGAGGTCGCCGCCGGTGACGCCCAGCAGGTCGCCGAACAGCAGCTCCTGCAGGCGCGGCGGCGACTCCGGCGAGAGCGCGAGCAGTCCGCCCAGGCCGAACAGGGCGGAGACGACGACCGCCACCCCGACGTCGGCGTCCAGCCGCCGGTCGCGCGCCACCAGGGCGATGCCGGCGGCGGCGACGAGCACCCCGCCGACGGCGCCGAGCAGCAGCGGCGCGCCCGCCAGCGCCGCGACGACGAGGCCGGGGAGCATCCCGTGGCTGATCGACTCCGCGGCGTAGGCGTCGCGGTAGAGCAGCACCCACACCCCGAGCGGGCCGCACGCGACCGACAGGATCAGCACCTCGGCGAGCGCGCGGACGACGATCGGGGAGCCGAGGGGGTCGGTGAGCCAGGCGAGCATCAGTGGGCGTGGCCGTGGTGCCCCACGCCGACCGCGGTGGCGCCGCCCTCGAGCACGATCAGCTCGCCGCCGTAGGTCTCGCGCAGCGTCTCGGGGCTGAGCACGGCGGCGGGGCGGCCGTAGTCGATCTGGCGCCCGTGCAGGCAGAGCACCCGGTCCCAGCCCTTCGCCTGGCGCACGTCGTGCGTGGCCACGAGCAGCGTGCGGCCCTCGTCCTTGAGCGCGGCGAACACGGCCTCGATCCGCGCGGCGCTGACCCCGTCGACCCCGGACAGCGGCTCGTCGAGCAGCAGCACGTCGGCCTCCTGCAGGAGCGCGCGGGCGATCAGCACGCGCTGGCGCTGGCCGCCGGAGAGCGCGCCGAACGTCGTGCCGGCGCGGTCGGCCAGCCCGACGCGCTCCAGCGCCGCATGCGCCTGCCCGCGGTCGCGCCGGCCCACGCGCCGGAACCACGGCGTGCGCGCGAACGCGCCCATGAGCACGACGTCGAACGCGCTCACGGGGAAGTCCAGCCGGGCGCGCTCGGTCTGCGGCACGTAGGCGGGCCGGCCGGGCAGCTCGATCGTGCCGCGGCGGACCGGCAGCTCGCCGAGCAGCGCGCGGAAGAGCGTGGTCTTGCCGCCGCCGTTGGGTCCGAGCACGCCGACGATCTCGCCCGTCCCGGCCACGAAGCCCACGTCGCGCAGCGCGTCCGCACCCGGGACGTAGCCGCCTGAGAGCCCCTCGACCCGCACGCTCACGCCGGCACCGCCCGCGCGCGCAGCGCCGTCGCCCCCGCGACGGCGGCGAAGACGCCGCCGCCCAGCACCGCCAGCGCGGGGCCGGCGCCGACGTTGAGCGCGTCCGCGAGGTAGACCCCGCCGACCCCCTCGGCCGCCGCGAGCGCGACCGTCCCGGCCTGCAGCGCGCCGAGCCGGTCGCAGACGAGCCGCACGGTCGCGGCCGGGACGACGAGGACCACGGTCACGAGGAGCGCCCCGACGGCGTCGATGGCCACGACCGCCGCGGCGGCGATCCCCGCGAGCAGCAGGCGGTCGGCGAGCACGGGCCGCAGCCCGAGCGCGCGGGCGCTCGCGGGCTCGAAGCCGGCCGCGAGCCAGTGCCGCCGCAGGCCCGCGTCGAGCAGCACCGCGCCGCCGGCGACCAGGGCGGTCAGCCACACGTCGCGCTCGCTCAGCCCCAGCAGCGAGCCGAAGAGCAGCGTGTCGACCTCGGCGCCGGACCCGTACACGTCGGAGGCCAGCACGACGCCCACGGCGAGGGCCGCGACGAGCAGCAGCCCCGTGGCGGCGTCGCCGCCGACGCGACCGGCGCGCGCCAGCCGCTCCTGCGCCCCGCCGAAGCCGACGGCGGTGACGAGCGCGGCGAGCTGCGGCGCGATCCCCCACGCGCTCGCCACGACGAGGGCGGGGAAGCTCACCGTGCCCACGGCGTGGGTGAAGAACGCGAGCCGGCGCAGGACGATCCAGCTGCCCAGCAGCCCTGCGGGAACGGCGAGCAGCAGCATCTCCAGCAGGGCGCGCTGCAGGTACGGGGCCACCACGCCCAGCTTACTGCAAACCATTCTCGTTTGCAGCGGATCGCGCTACGCTTGCCGCGTGGCGCTGGACACGTACGAGCACACGGGCTGGGGCGAGCATGCGCGCCGCGAGCTGGCCCGCACCGGCCACCGCGCCGGCGGGGCGCGCGAGCAGGTGCTGACGCTGCTCGAGCGCCAGCCGTGCTGCCTCAGCGCCCAGGAGATCCACGACCGCCTGCGCGACGCCGACGGGCGCACGCCCGGCCTCGCCAGCGTGTACCGCGCGCTCGAGGTGCTCGCGACGCTGCGCCTCGTGCACCGGCTCGACGTCGACGGCACCGCCTGCTTCGAGCCGGCCGACCCGAGCGGCGAGCACCACCATCACGCGATCTGCGACCGCTGCGGCCGCCGCGACGTGTTCGAGGACGCCGAGCTCGAGCGCCTCATCGACGGCGTCGCCGAGCGCCTCGGGTACGCGATCGGCGGGCACGACGTCGTGCTCCGCGGCCGCTGCCCCGCCTGCGCCGCCTAGTCCTGCCGGGGCTGCAGCGCATCGTGCAGGGATCGGCGCGCCGGGCGCTAGACCGATGCTTTGCGGGACGTCCCGTGTTCCGATGATCGTGCCCCGCCACCGCCTCACCCGCCGACAAGCACTGAAGCTCGGCGCCGCCACCGCGGCCCTGGGCGGCCTCCGCCCCACGCTCGCCGGCGCCGCGCCCGCCCGCGCCGAGGCCTTCACGCTGGACCTGCCCGCGACCGGCGCGACGGCATCCGCGGCGGGCTGGCGCACCACGCGCGTGTTCGACGCCCCGCGCCGCTTCGACCTGATCGGCCTGGGCTGGCGGCGCGGCGGCGACGTCCGCGCCGAGGTCCGCGCGCGGCGCCACGACGGCGGCTGGAGCCGCTGGACCGCGCTGCACGACGCCGGCGACCACGGTCCCGACGCGGGCCGCGGCGCGGCGGGCACCGACCCGGCCTGGACCGGCGCCGCCGACCAGTTCCAGCTCCGCCTGCAGGGCCACGCGCGCGGCCTGCACGCGCGCTTCGTGCGCTCGGGCCCCGCGGCGCAGGCCGCCCGCCGGCGCCGCGGCGTGCTCGGCCGCGTCGCCGCTCGCCGCCAGGGCGCCGCCCCCGTGATCATCCCCCGCGCGGCCTGGGGCGGCGACGGCGTGCCCCCGCGCAGCGGGCCCGCCTACGGGCAGGTGCAGCTCGCGTTCGTGCACCACACGGTCAACGCGAACGACTACGCGCCGGAGGAGTCGGCGGCGATCGTCCTCGGCATCGCGAGGTACCACCGCGACCACAACGGCTGGAACGATCTCGGCTACAACTTCGTCGTCGACCAGTACGGCCAGATCTTCGAGGGCCGGGCGGGCGGGATCGACCAGGCGATCGTCGGCGCCCAGGCGCAGGGGTTCAACAGCGTCTCGACGGGCGTCGCGTGCCTCGGCACGTACACGTCCGTCGCGCAGACCGAGGCGGGCATGGACGCGCTGGCGCGCCTGATCGGCTGGAAGCTCTCGCTGCACGGCATCCCGACCTCGGGCACCGTCACCGTGACCTCGGCGGGCGGCGAGACGAACAAGTTCGCCGCCGGCACGCCCGTCACGTTCCAGCGCATCTCGGGCCACCGCGACGGCAACGCCACGAGCTGCCCCGGCAACGTGCTCTACACGCAGCTGCCCGATCTGCGCGTTCGCGCCGGCGGCTACACCGGCCCCGTGACGGGCCTCTCCGCGCGGGCGTCGTCGACCACGCAGCGCGGCGCCGCGCTGACCACGCTGAGCGGCGTGCTGCGCTTCCCCGACGGCAGCTCGCCGGTCGGCCTGCCCGTCCAGCTGCTCCACAAGGCCGCGGGCACGGCGGTCGAGACGCTGCTGGCGACGGTCACCTGCGCGCTCGACGGCGCGTGGAGCATCACGCTGGCACTGCCGCGCACGGGCACCGTCCGCGCGCGCTTCCCCGGCGACGGCACGCGGCCGGCGCTCGAGTCGACCGCGTTCAAGGTCACGGTCGTGCCGACGCTCGCGCTCGGCCTGTCCACGCGCCACCTGCGGCGCGGCCGCCGGGTCGCCGTCAGCGGCGTCGTCGTGCCGGCGCCGGCGGCCGCGCGGCTGACGCTCGAGCGCAAGGTGGGCCGGCGCTACGTGCGCGTGCGCCGGCGCCGGCTGCCCGTCCGCGGCAACCGCTTCCTGCGCCGGATCCGCCCGGGGCGGCGCGGGCTCTACCGGGTCACGGTGTCCGTCGACGGCGCCTCGACGCGGCAGTACCTGCGCGTCACCTGACGCCGACGGCCCGGTGCTCCGGGCGGCACGCGAGCAGCGCCGGCGCGGCGAGCGCGGGCAGCAGCCACGCGGGCACGCCCGGATGGCCCGGCAGCACGACGTGGCAGATCGCGACCGTGGCGAGCGACGCGACCGCGAGCACGGAGCCGGCGAGCACGGCCGGGGCGACCCCGGCGGGCTGCGCGCCCAGCAGGTGGTCGACGCGCTCGGGCGCCGGGTCCTCGAGCGCGAGCCACGCGGCGGCCAGCGGCGCCCGCGAGCCGACGGCCGCCACGGCGGCGGCGTCGGCGGCCAGGTCGGCGAGCGCCGCCTCGGCGTGCGCCAGCCCGCGCAGCGGCGGCAGGAAGCCGAAGGCGTCCGACGCGGTCTGCGCGGCCACGAGCCGCAGCGGGTCGCGGCGGCGCGCGTGGTGCGCCTCGTGCTCGATCACGGCCTGCAGCTCGCGCTCCCCGAGCCGGGCGAGCGCGCCGTCGGACACGTACAGGCCCGGCCGCAGGAGCCCGCTGCAGAACGCGAGCGGGCGGGCGTCGGCCACGACGGTGACGAGCCGGCCCGAGACGGTGCGGCTGCCGACGGCGGGCAGGTGGCGCAGCCGGCGCTGGAGCCGCGCCTGGCGCCACAGCGACGGTCCGAGCCGCCAGACGACGAGGGCGTCGGCGAGCGCGAGGACCCCCAGCGCGATCTCGTGGTGGCCGAGCGGCGCGAGCCGCCCGTCCAGCAGCGCCGGCAGGGCGAAGCGCAGCACGTCGAGGGCGACGATGAGGGCGATCAGGGCGGCGCTGCCGGCCAGCAGCGCGAGCGCCAGCTCAAGCTGCCGCACGCGCCCCGTCAGGGTCATTCCCGTTCGGCGAGGCGGCGCAGCGCGTCGCGCCGCTCCGGATCGAGCGCGGCCATGCGCCGGGCGAACTGGACGAGCGCCAGCTCGCCGTACTGCTCCAGGAGCGCGGACGTCTCGATGTCCGCGCGCGCGCCGAGGTACGCCTCACGCGACAGCGACGCGCTGAAGTGGTCCGTGCGGCCGTCGCGGGTGCGGACCAGGAGGCCCTTCGCGTCCAGCCGCTGGAAGATCGTCAGGAACGTGGTGTAGGCCCGCTCGGGCTGGCCTTCGGCCGCGTTGACGGCGTCGCGCACCGAGCGCACGGTGCCGGTGCCCTGGCGCCAGATCTCCTCGAGGACGAGCCGCTCGAGGTCGGGGATCGGAGGCGGTGCAGTCACATCAGAGAGCATAGCTCCGCGAGTCATCCGGACCGCGGTCTGATCATGGGGACGACATCCGTGTCGCCCTATTGGCCCGGCGTGATGTCGAGCAGCCCCCCGGCCGGCTCGTGCTCGACCTGCAGGGTCGTGTGCTCCAGCCCGAAGCGCTCGGTGAGCAGCGCCTCGAGCTCGGCGCGACGGGCGTGGCAGTCGGCGTCGGGCGGGACGAGCACGTGCGCCGACAGCGCCGGGAAGCCCGACGTGACCTCCCAGATGTGCAGGTCGTGCACCTCGTTGACGCCCGGGTGCGCCGCCAGCACGCGGCCGATCACCGTGGGGTCCAGGCCGCGCGGCGCGGCCTCGAGCAGCACGCCGGTCGCCTGCCCGAGCAGGCTGAAGCCGGAGCGCAGCATCAAGGCGGCGACGAGCAGGGCGACGACGCCGTCCGCGCGCTCGAAGCCCGCGGTGAGGACGAGCAGGCCGGCGAGCGCGGCGCCGAGCGACGCGTAGAGGTCCGCGAGCACGTGCGCGCGGGCGCCCTCGACGTTGAGCGATCGGCGCTCGGCGCGCGACAGCGCCCAGGCCGCGCCGACGTTGACCGCCGCGCCGGCCAGGCCGACCACGAGCACGATCGCGCCCTCGACCTCGTGCGGGTCGACGAGCCGCTGCACGGCCTCCACGGCGATCACGCCGGCCAGCACCAGCAGCGACGCGCCGTTGACCTGGGCGGAGAGGATCTCCGCGCGGCCCAGCCCGAACGTGTAGCGCCCGCCCGGCGGCCGGGCGGCGAAGCGCGCGGCCACGAGCGCGAGGGCGATCGACCCCGCGTCGGTGAGCATGTGCGCCGCGTCGGAGAGCAGCGCCAGGGAGCCCGCGACGAGGCCCGCGACGACCTCGACCACCATGAACCCGAGGATCAGCGCGAGCGCGAGGCTCAGCCAACGGCGGTCGGCGTCCGGCGCGGGCGCGTGGGCGTGGGCGTGCCCGTGGTGGTCGTGCGGGTGTGCGTGGGCGGCCGCCACCGCGCCCCTAGATGGTCGATTCCACGAGGCCGCGGGTGTGAGTCGTGGGATCGATCATCACGCGCCGTCGGCTTCGCCGCGGCGCGGCTTGAGCCAGTCCGCGACCTTCTCGGCCGCCCCGGCGACCTTGTCCTGCGCGTCGGCCACGCGGTCGCCGACGTTCTCGCCCCCGAACTCGCTGAAGATCCGCCGGAAGCGGTCCTTGTAGTGCTCGTAGGCCTCGCCGGCCTCCTTGCGCGCGTCGGCCTGCTGGTCGCGCGTCGGGAACTCGCCGGCGACGATCCGGTCGTATGCGCCCGACTGGACCCACTCCGTGACCTCCCTGACGCGCCGGACCGGCACGCTGTGCGTGAGCGAGAGGCTGCTGCGGATGCGGTTGAGCCGGTCCCAGCCCGAGCTCCACTCCTCGTAGTCCTGCGCCTGCCGGATGAACGCGTCCAGGTCGAGCGTGCTCGAGCGCACGCCGCCCGCGAGCACCATCAGCGTGCGGCAGGTGACGAGCGGGTCGCGGTTGACGAGCGTTGCCGCGCGGTCGGAGGACAGCTCGGCGGCCCGGAACCACTCGAGCAGCGCGAGCTTCACGGCGAGCAGCGGCAAGCCGGCGATGATCGGCAGGCGGGCGCCCATCGAGAGCCGGATGAGGATGATCAGCGCCGTCCGGTACAGCACGTGGTCGGACAGGATGTGCCCGGCCTCGTGGCCCAGCACGGTGCGCAGCTCGAGCTCGTCGAGCAGGTCGATCGCGCGCGAGTTGAGGACGACCATCGGCGTGCCCGAGCCGATCGCGGCCGCGTTCACGACCGGCATCTGCGTCAGGTACAGGTCGTAGCGCTCGGGCAGGTCCAGGCGCGCGCAGACGGCGTTCCAGTCGGCCCAGACGGCCGGCAGCTGACCCTCGCCGAGCCGCACCGACCCGCCCAGGAAGTCCTGGCGCAGCGCGCGCTCGTAGCCCAGCTCGATGAGCTTGCGGACGACGACGTCCAACCCCGGGATCGACTGCAGCGCCGCCGTGGCGGCGCGGTCGGCCGGGTGCTCGTACGCCTTCGAGGACAGGTTGATGAGGCGCTGGTCCTCGGGGAGTGACGTCGTCATGGTGAGCAGACGCTAGCGCTCGCCGAGCCGGATCACGAGCCGCAACCCGCTCCACGTCGCGTCGATCGCGCAGACCTTGTTGTCGACGAGCCCGGTCGGCAGCGCGATCGCGCGCACGACGTCCTCCGTCATGTCCGTCTCGACCTTCGCGGCGCGCTTGGGCCAGGCGATCCACAGGCCCGCGGCGGGCTCCATCGTCGCCCGCAGCGCGGGCAGCCGCCGCTCGAGCGTCGCGCGGGTGACATGGAAGGACACGATCACGTCCGCCCGCCCGCCCAGGCGCCGGACCACGCGCACCCCGCCGGGCAGCTCGCCGAGCGTGGCGTCGAAGCCGTCCGGAGCGCCGAGCAGCACGAGCCGGTCGCCGGGCCTGATGCCGAGCTTGCGCGGCAGCGGCGTGCCGCTGTAGCCGGCCCCGGCCATCAGCGCAGCCGCGCCTCGAAGCCCGCGCGCGAGCGCGGCGAGCGCGCCGTGCGGGGCTGCTTGCGCAGGAACGTGACCGCGACGTAGGCGCCGCGGCGGACGGCCGTCCCGGGCGGCAGCCGCCAGCGCAGCACGCGCTGCGTGCCCGGCCGCTGCGACCACGGGCGCCCCCACCGGACGCGGGCGGCCGCCACGCGCCTCCCGTCGATCCACAGCGCCCCGGTGAGCGAGCAGCCGGCGTCGTAGCAGACGTTGCGCGCGATCTGGAGCGACACCGTGCCGCCCTTGCGGACCGGCGCGGCGGGCGCGACGAAGTCGAACTCCCAGGCGCCGACGAACTCGCAGTCGGCCGGCACGCGATCGCGCCGCGTCCGCGTGCGCACGCTGTCGAGGCCCCGGCCGCAGGGCCCGGAGCGCATCCCCTCCACGTAGCGGAGGCGGTCGTTGCCCCGACCGCCGCGGGCGTCGAGGGCCACGACCGCATCGTCACCCGGGCCGCCGCGCGCGCGGTCCTCGGGCCCGCCGGCGAGCGTGTCGCCGCCGGGGCCGCCGACGAGCAGGTCGGCCCCGGGGCCGGCCGCGAGGGCGTCCTTCCCCGGGCCGCCGTCCATCCGGTCGTCGCCGCGGCCGCCGCCGAGCGTGTCGGCCCCGGCGCCGCCGAGCAGCCCGTCCGCGCCCCCGCCGCCCGCGAGCGTGCAGGCCACGGGCGGGCAGTGCAGGGCGTCGTCCCCGCGGCCGCCGGTCACCTGCTCGACGCCGCGCACCGCGTCGCGCTCGCCGCGGCCGCCGCCCGTCCCCGCGCCCGTGCGCAGGTCGAGCGAGACCGGCCCGGCGCGCCCGGCGTAGCTCAGCCCGTCGGCGCCCGCGCCGCCGTCGACGGCGTCGTCGCCGGGGCCGCCGTCGAGCCGGTCGTCGCCGTCACCGCCGGCCAGGACGTCGGCGCCCTGACCTCCGGCGAGCACGTCGGGACCGGCTCCGCCGAGGAGGCGGTCGGCCCCGGCGCCGCCGGCGAGGCGCAGCGCGACCGCCCGGCGGGAGCGCACGCGCAGGGCGTCGTCGCGGTCGCCGAGGCGGGTGTCGATCGCGAGCGTGGCCCGCGCCCCCGCCGCGGCCTCGCAGGTGATCGCGCCGGACGTCCGGCGCTCGCAGTTCTGGCCCGGCACGGGCCGTGGGCCGGTGTCCGTGACCCGCGCGGCGATGCCGCTGCGCGGGATCTCGACGCGCACGCGGTTGCGCTCCCCCGGCCCCGCGACGAGCGTGAGCTGCCAGGCCGCGCCGCCCGCCGGCTGCGTCAGCGCGACGGTCGCGGCGGAGGCGGGCCGGGGCGCCGCCGCGAGCAGGAGCGCGACGGCGAGCGCGGTGCGGGCGACGAGGCGCATCGCGGCGAAAGGCTATGCCACGGTGGACCTGGGCTGTCCCCTTCGCTTGAATGCGTCGTCATGGCGCAGCAACGCGCAGTCGCGCGACTCGGGCCGGTGGACGAGCTTGACCTGCGCCCGGCCTTCCAGCCGATCGTCGACCTGCACGACGGATCCGTCGTCGGCTACGAGGCGCTGCTGCGCGGCGCCCCGGACGCCGAGCTCAACACCGCCACCCCGATGCTCGAGGCCGCCCGGCGCGAGAGCAGCCTGGTGGAGCTCGACCTCGCCGCGCGCGCGGCCGCCGTGCGCGCCGCGGACGAGCGCGGGCTCGCCGCGCCCTTCTCGCTCTTCCTCAACGCGGACGCGGAGACGCTCGAGCGTGCCGCGCCGGACCTGCCGACCACGCGCATGACGCTGCTCGTCGAGGTCACCGAGCAGGCCCTGATCGCGCGTCCCGAGGCGATGCTGCGCTCCCTGAACCGCCTCCGCGAGGCGGGCTGGGGGATCGCGCTCGACGACGTCGGCGGCGACTCGCGCTCGCTCGCGCTGATGTCGATCCTCTACCCGGACGTGATCAAGCTCGACCTGCGGCTGCTCTCCGAGCGCGCGCCGCAGGACGTCGCGCGGATCGTCACCGCCGTCGGGGGCGAGGCCACGCGGCGCCACGCGACGGTGCTCGCGGAGGGGATCGACTCCGACGAGCTGCTCGACACGGCGAAGGCCTACGGGGCGGCGCTCGGCCAGGGCTACCAGCTCGGCCCGCCCGCGCCGCTGCCCGACCCCCTCCCCGCCGCCGGCCGCGCGCTGCGGCTGCCCGGCGCCGGCGCGGATCCGTTCGGACCGACGCCGTGGGAGCTCGTGACGAACTGGCGCCGCCCCACGCGGGGGACGCGCGAGCTGGCGCTGGGCGCCGCGCGGATGCTCGTCGACCAGGCCGCGCAGATCGGGGAGACCGCGATGGTCCTCATCTCGCTCGCCGACGACCGCCACGGCCACGGCTCGATCGAGCGCTACGGCTGGCTGCCGGATCGCGTGGCGTTCGTCGGCGTGCTGAACGCCGGCCGCGCCTACGAGGGCACCGGCGTGCGCGGCGGCAAGCTCGCGCCGGACGACCCGCTGCAGGGGACCGGCACCCTCGTCGTGCTCTCGCCCGACTTCGCCGCGGCCTTCGTGGTGCGCGAGCAGCCCGACGGCGACTGGGGGTTCGCCGTCACCTACGACCGCGACACCGTCGTCGAGTGCGCGCTGCCGCTGATGGCCCGGATGGAGCCGGTCAGCCTGTGACGCGCGCGGCCAGCTCGGCGATCACCTTGGAGAGCTGCCCGCCCTGCCACGCCAGCGGCGACGCCCCGGGCTCCTCGGAGCGCAGCGCGGCGCCCGGGATCTCCGCGGCGTAGCGCTCGCCGACGGCGTAGGGGTGGCCGGGGTCCACGTCGTCGCGGCTGGCGACGACGACCGCCGGGAGGTCGAGCTCGGCCAGCTCGGACCACGCCTCGAACGGGCGCGAGCGCGGGACGGCGCGCAGCGCGTCGGCGACCGCGTCCGGGTGCTCGTGCGCGGCGAGCCGCTGGTGCAGCACCCTGCTCACCGTGTCGCGCCACGCCTCGGGCACGCCGGGGTCGCCGTACGCGCTGACGAAGCCCTCGACGCCGCCGGTCCGCAGCCCGTCGGAGAGCGCGTCCCAGCGCGCGAGGTCGGCATGCTCGCCCTCGGGCGTGTAGGCGGGCGTGACGAGCGCCAGCCCGGCCACGCGGTCGCCGTGGTCGAGCGCGAGCCGCACGATGGTGTGGGCGCCCATCGACGCGCCGGCCAGCACCGCGCGCTCGATCCCGCGGTCGTCGAGCACGGCGAGCAGGTCGGCCGTCAGCAGCTCGTAGCCGTAGTCGCCGGCGGCCGGGGCGGGCCCGGAGCGGCCGTGGCCCCTGGCGTCGTAGGCGACGACGCGGTGGCCGGAGCGCTCGAGCGCGCGCGAGCCCATGACGACGTAGCGGCGCGTCGCCGTCAGGCCGTGCAGCAGGACGACGGGGACGCCGTCGCCCGCCTCCTCGCCGGCGAGCGCCACGGACCCGCTGCGGACGGTGAACACGGACACGCCCGGTAGCCTAGAGGCGTGATCTTCGACACCACCGAGGCCACGTTCGAGCAGGACGTCGTCGAGCGCTCGCGCACCCTGCCGGTCGTCGTCGACTTCTGGGCCGCGTGGTGCGGCCCGTGCCGGCAGCTCACGCCCGTGCTCGAGCAGGCCGTGACCGAGCGCGACGGCAAGGTGGCGCTCGCCAAGCTCGACACGGAGGCCAACCAGCGCATCGCCGCGGCGTTCCGGATCCAGAGCATCCCCGCCGTCAAGGCCTTCCGCGACGGGGCGGTCGTGTCCGAGTTCGTCGGCGCGCAGCCGCCGCCCGCCGTGGCGCGGTTCCTCGACGCCCTGCTGCCGTCCGAGGCCGACGCGCTCGTCGAGTCCGGCGGCGAGGACGACCTGCGGCGCGCGCTCGCGCTCGAGCCCGCGCGGGCGGACGCCGGCGTGGCGCTGGCCCGCATCCTCGCCGCGCGCGGCGAGCGCGAGGACGCGCTCGCGATCCTCTCGGAGTTCCCCGGCAACTTCGCCGCGGAGGGCCTGGCCGCCCGCCTGCGGCTGGAGGACGACGCCGAGCTGCGCGAGGCCCTGGCCGCGCTCGACGACGGCGAGCAGCAGCGCGGGCTCGACGCCCTGATCGCGGCGATCGCCGGCTCGCAGGACGCCGCCCGGCGCGAGGACCTACGGCGCGCCGTCGTCGGCGTGCTCGACGAGCTCGGCGTCGAGCACCCGCTCGCGCGCGAGTCCCGCCGCAAGCTCGCCAGCGCCCTGTACTAGCTCCGCGGTCATCAGGACCGCGTTCTGACCGCGAAGACGACATCCGTGTCGTCTGACACCGGGCTTCGCCCTACCGCACGGCGCCGCTGTCGGGCGTTCCAGGGGCCTCGCTGGCCGAGAGCGCGTCCGGGTCGTTGACCTCGGCGCCCGGCGGCAACGGCACGGGGCCGTCGAGCAGCGGGTCGTCCGTCGTCGCCATCCACGTGTCGAGCCGCTCGCGCAGCTCCGCCAGCACGCCCGCGTGGCTGGGGCTGCCGACCAGGTTGCGCGCCTCGTTGGGGTCGAACAGCAGGTCGTAGAGCTCCTCGCGCGGCCGCGGCGTCTCGGCCAGCCCGTACTGGAGCAGCAGCTCCTTGCTCGGGCTGTCGTCGATGTTCGGGAGCACCGGCAGGTCGCGGTCGCCGTAGCGGCGGATGTACTTGTGCCGCCGCGTCCGGACCGCGCGCTGCGGGTCGTAGGCGGCGTGGTAGGTGATCTCGCCGAACACGGCGTCGTTCACCTCGCGCCGCTGGCGGCGCACGACCGGCAGCAATGAGCGGCCCTGCAGGTGCTCGGGCCGCTCGGCGCCGATCAGCGCGCAGATCGTCGGGAACACGTCGATCTGGGACACGAGGGCGTCGGTCACGCGCCCGCCGTGGAAGCCGCCGGGGCCGCGCATGATCAGCAGCACGCCGAGCCCGCGGTCCGACAGCGTCGACTTGCCGCCCGGGAACGGCAGCCCGTGGTCGGTGGTGAGGATCACGAGCGTCTCGTCCGAGAGGTCCTGCTCGTCGAGCGCGCTCAGCACCGCGCCGACGCCGTGGTCGAGCGACCGCGCGCTCTGCTTGAACGAGGCCATGTCGCGCCGCGTGACCGGCGAGTCGGGCAGGTTCGCCGGCGGGACCGAGTAGAGCGCGTCGCGCACGGACGTCGGCTCGAAGTAGTCGCGGTGGGTCTCGAAGAACCCGACCGACAGGAAGAACGGGCGCCGCGGCCGGTCGCGCAGCAGCTCCACGGTCGCGGGCGCCACGTGCTGGGCCTGGCTCGTGTGCGCGTCGGCGACGTAGTCGTAGCCGAGGTCCTCCGGGTCGGCCGACACGTGCTGCTCGCCGACCATCGCCGTCCAGTAGCCCGCGGCGCGCAGCGTGTGCAGCAGGTGCTGGCCCGGATCCTCCAGCGCGAACCCGCGGTGGGCCAGCCCGAGCATCCCGTTCGCGTGCGGCCAGCGCCCCGTGAGCAGCGCCGAGCGGCTGGGCGAGCAGGTCGGCGCGGCCGCGTAGGCCTGCCGGAACAGGAGCCCCTGGTCGGCCAGGCGCTGGATGTTCGGCGTCGGCACCGGGTGGCCGTAGGGCTGCACGAACCGGCCGGTGTCGTGCGAGTGGAGGAGGACGATGTTCGGTAGTTCGCGCATTCTCTACAAGGTGAGTGTAGTTTGCCCGGCGCCTCGCTACCCTCATGGCTCCCATGAGCGCCCCCGACCATCTCCACGCGCTCGAGTCCGAAGCCGTCCACGTGTTCCGCGAGGTCGCGGCCGAGCTCGAGCGTCCCGTGCTCATGTTCTCGGGCGGCAAGGACTCGATCGTCCTTCTCCGCCTCGCCGAGAAGGCCTTCCGCCCCGGCCGCTTCCCGTTCCCCGTGCTGCACGTCGACACGGGCCACAACTTCCCCGAGGTGCTCGAGTACATCGAGCGCCGCGTCGGCGAGCTGGGCGAGCGGCTGATCTCCGCCCGGGTCGAGGACTCGATCGCCGCGGGCCGCGCGCGCGAGGAATGGGATCCGTCCAGGCCCGGCACGTCGCGCAACCGGCTGCAGACCGTGACGCTGCTCGACGCGATCGAGCACGGCGGCTTCGACGCCGCGTTCGGCGGCGCGCGCCGCGACGAGGAGCGCGCCCGCGCCAAGGAGCGGATCTTCTCGTTCCGCGACGACTTCGGGCAGTGGGACCCGCGCGCCCAGCGGCCGGAGCTGTGGAACCTCTACAACGGGCGCATCCGGCGCGGCGAGCACGTGCGCGTGTTCCCGCTGTCCAACTGGACCGAGCTCGACGTCTGGCACTACATCGAGCAGGAGCGGCTCGAGCTGCCCTCGATCTACTTCGCCCACGAGCGCGAGGTCTTCGAGCACGACGGGATGCTCTACGCCGTCTCGGAGTACGTCGAGCCCTCCTCGGACCCGTTCGTCGCCTCGGTGCGCTACCGCACGGTGGGCGACATGACGATCACCGGCGCCGTGCGCTCGGAGGCCCGCGACGTCGCCACGGTGATCTCCGAGATCCAGCGCACGCGCGTGACCGAGCGCGGCGAGACGCGCGCCGACGACCGCACGTCCGAGGCCGCCATGGAGGACCGCAAGCGACAGGGGTACTTCTAGATGACCGCCTCTGACGGCACCCAGCGGACTTCGTCCGCGGGCACAAGGAAGCAACTGCTGCGGCTGGCGACGGCCGGCTCCGTCGACGACGGCAAGTCGACGCTGATCGGGCGCATGCTGCTCGACGCCAAGCTGCTGTTCGACGACACGCTCGACTCGCTGCACCGCAACGGCGCGAACGGCGCCCCGGACCTCGCCGCGCTCACCGACGGCCTGCGCGCCGAGCGCGAGCAGGGCATCACGATCGACGTCGCCTACCGCTACTTCACGACGCCGCGGCGCTCGTTCATCATCGCCGACACGCCCGGCCACCAGCGCTACACGCGCAACATGGTCACGGGTGCCTCGACGGCGCACCTCGCGGTGATCCTGATCGACGCCCGCAACGGCATCGTCGAGCAGTCGCGCCGGCACGCCACGCTGTCGTCCCTGCTCGGCATCCGCCACCTCGTCGCCGCGGTCAACAAGATGGACCTCGTCGACTGGAGCGAGGAGCGCTTCCGCTCGATCGAGGAGGAGTTCCGCGGCCTGGCGGCCCAGCTCGGCGTGGAGGACGCGCGCGCGTTCCCGATCTCGGCGCTGCACGGCGACAACGTCGTCGAGCCCGGCGCCGCCGGGTGGTACGGCGGGCCGCCGCTGCTCGCCCACCTCGAGGAGGTCGACGTGGCCGGCCACCGCGGCGCCGGCCCGTTCCGGCTGCCCGTGCAGTGGGTGATCCGGCCCGAGGACGCCGCACGGCGCGAGCGCCGCTACGCGGGTCAGGTGGCCGGCGGCACGGTGCGGGCGGGCGACGAGATCGTCGCGATGCCGTCCGGGTCGCGCAGCACGGTGCTCGCGGTCGAGACCTTCGACGGGCCGGTGGACGCCGCCTTCCCGCCGGACTCGGTCAGCGTGCAGCTCGAGCACGACCTCGACGTCGGCCGCGGCGAGATCCTCTGCGGGCCCGAGGACCTGCCCACCGCGGGACGCTACCTCGAGGCCACCGTCTGCTGGATGTCGGAGAGCCCGCTGCGCGCCGGCGAGCACCTCGCGCTCAAGCACACCACGCGCACGGTGCGCGCGGCGGTGGAGTCCATCGACGCGCTGTTCGACGTCACCAAGCAGAAGGACGAGACGCCGCCCGACCAGCTCGAGCTCAACGACATCGCGCGGCTGACGCTGCGCACGAGCGCGCCGGTCGTCGCCGACCCCTACGGCGAGAACCGCACGACGGGCGCGTTCATCCTGATCGACGAGGACTCCAACGACACGGTGGGCGCCGGGATGGTGCGCACCGTGCGCGAGACGTCCCCGCGCGACCAGCCGCACTCGCCGGGCGTGACCTGGCACGAGAGCTCGCTGCGCCGCGGCCAGCGCTGGAGCGCGCTGCGCACGCAGGGCGCGACCGTGTGGCTGACGGGCCTCCCCTCGTCCGGGCAAGTCCACGATCGCCGCCGCGCTGGAGCGCAGCCTCGTGGAGTCCGGCCGCGCCGCCTACTTCCTCGACGGCGACAACCTGCGCCACGGGCTGTCGGGCGATCTCGCCTTCTCCCCCGCCGACCGGACCGAGAACATCCGCCGCGTCGCGCACGTCGCGCGGCTGATGGCCGACGCCGGCATGGTCTCGATCGCCTCGCTCGTCTCCCCCGCGCACCACGACCGGGCGCTCGCGCGCGAGCTGCACCAGGCGGCCGGCCTGCGCTTCGTCGAGGTCTACGTCGACACGCCCGTCGAGATCTGCGAGGCCCGCGATCCGAAGGGCCTCTACGCGCGGGCGCGGGCGGGGAAGCTCGAGGACTTCACCGGCGTCAGCGCGCCCTACGAGGTGCCGCGCAACCCCGACGTGCTGATCCGCGGCGCCGAGGAGGACGCCAAGGAGGCGGCCCTGCGGATCCGCGAGGCGCTCGAGCAGGCCTGGGCCTGGTCGTCGTAGGCGTCCGACGGTTGTTGCTCCGCCGGTCGTCCGGACGGCGGTCTGACCGCGAAGACGACATCCATGTCGTCTGAGACGATCGGGTGAGTGTCGGACCGCCGTGTCATCGCCCATCTCGACTGCGACGCGTTCTACGTGTCGGTCGAGCTGCTGCGCCGGCCGGACCTGATCGGCAAGCCGGTCGTGGTCGCCGGCAGCGGCCCGCGGGCGGTGGTGACGACCGCGTCGTACGAGGCGAGGAGGTTCGGCGTCGGCTCGGCCTCGCCGGCCGCCCAGGCGCGGCGCCTGTGCCCGCAGGCGATCTTCATCCCTCCCGACTTCGCCGCCTACCGCGAGAAGTCGCGCGAGGTGTGGGCGCTGATCCGCGAGCGGCTCCCCGTGGTCTCGCAGGTCGGGCTCGACGAGGGCTACGCCGACGTGACCGACGCCGACAAGCCGCTGCGGGCGCTGCGCGAGCTCGTCGCGGAGGTGCGCGACCGGACGGGGATCGGCGTGTCCGTCGGCGTCGGGCCGAACCGGCTCATCGCCAAGATCGCCTCGGACCTGGAGAAGCCGCAGGGGTTCGTCGCCATGGGCCGCGAGGAGGCGTGCCGGCGCCTCGCGGGGGCGTCGCTGCGGATCATCCCGGGGATCGGGCCCAAGACCGCGGAGCGGCTCGCGGCGATGGGGCTCAGCACGATCGGCTCGCTGCAGCAGGCCGACCCCGACGTCCTCGCGCAGCGCTTCGGCACGCGCCACGGCCGCGACCTGCAGGCGCGCGCGCACTTCCACGGCTCCGACGTCGTCGAGGCCGAGTCCGGCCCCGCCAAGTCGCGCTCGAGCGAGACGACGTTCGACCGCGACATCGCCGACCTCGCCGAGCTCGAGGCGGTGCTCGCCCGGCTCGCCGGCGAGCTGACCGAGGGCATGCGCCGCAAGGAGGTCCGCGGGCGCACGATCGCGATCAAGGTGCGGCTCGACGACTGGACCACCGTGACCCGGGCCCGCACGCTCCCCGTCTTCGTGAACGACGCCGCGACCGTGACCGAGGTCGCGCTCGACCTGCTGCGCGCCTACGCCCCGCCGCGCCCCGTGCGCCTGCTCGGGGTGCGGATGGCGGCGTTCGAGGACGAGGCGGGGCCGACCGCGCCGGCCGCCGCCTCGCCGCAGCTCTCGCTGCCCCTCTAACGGGTCGTGAGGATCGCGCCGTGGCCCTCGAAGCCGAGGCGCTCCGCCGTGGCGGCCGTCAGGTCGTACTCGCGCCCGCCGACGTACGGGCCACGGTCGATCACGGGCACGCGGACGGTGCGGTCGCCGTGGCGGAAGGTGACGAGCGTGCCGCACGGCAGCGACTTGTGCGCCACCCCGAGCTTCCCCGCCTGGAGCGTCCCGCCGCAGCCCGTCTGCCGGCCGTAGAGGCCGGGGCCGTACCACGACGCGTTCGCGGAGCGGAACACGTTCAGGCGCCCGACGGCGCGCTTGGCCGGGGCGACGCCCGGCGCGGCGGCCACGCGCACCCGCACGCGGGCGCTGCCGGTGCGTCGGAGTCGCTCGCGCAGGTGGTAGCGGCCCGCTGCATCGGTGCGGTCGCGGTCGATCGGCTTCCACCGATCCCCGCGCCTGACCTGGAGCGAGACCGTGAGCCCGGACACGCCGGGCACGACGGTGCCGATCACGCCGGCGTGCTTGCCGGAGCGGACGTCGAGCTTGCGGTGCTCCACGGCGATCGTGGGCTGGGACGGGTCGGTCTGCGCGACGGCGGTCTGAGCGCCCGCGCAGGTGACGGCGAAGCAGAGCGCCCCGGCGGCGACCGGGCGCGCAACGGACTGCGGCCTCATGAGAGACCTCCTGGGAAACGGCGTCCGACCCGGGTGCCTACGGGGTTAGCTGACGGGCTCGCGACCGCAGGCCGAACTGCCTGCGCACCGCTACCGCGGCAGCAGCCGCGGATTCGCCCCGTCCAGGACCGTCCTCCCCTTCGGTCCCGGCAGTGGGTCCCCCGCCCGGCGGCACGTCGTGTGCCACGGCTCGGCGGTCGAACGAGCGAGCGAGGATAGCGGACGCTCAGGCGGCGGATTCGAGCGCCGGCTCGGCGTCGAGCGCCCCGGTGTACTCCTTGCGCAGGCGCGCGAGCCCGAGCCGGATCCGGCTCTTCGCCGTGCCGAGCGGGACCTGCGAGCGGCGCGCGATCTCGTCGGCCGTCATCCCGCCCCAGAAGGCGAGGACGAGCGCCTCGCGCTGGGCGGTCGGCAGCTTGTGCAGGGCGCTGCGGACCTGGGCGCGGGACTCGTCGCGCTCCAGCGCCGGCGCGGGCGCGTCCTCGACCACCGGCTCGGTGACCTCGACCACGACCTTCAACCGGTCCGACATCCGCCCGGCCGCCTGCCCCTCGCGCCACAGGTCGAGCGCGCGCGAGCGCGCCATCAGGCGCAGGTAGGAGCCGAGCTCGCCGCGCCGGGCGTCGTAGGCGCCGGGACGGCGCCACAGCCGCATGAACACGTCCTGCGTCACGTCCTGCGCCTGAGCGGGGTTGCCGAGGATGCGCAGCGCGGCCGCGTAGACGGCGCGGCCGTGGTCGTCATAGGCGCGCTCGAACTCGCGCGGATCGGTGAGCGGGGCCATGGCCCGGTTCCTTTCTTCAACAGAAGGTCGTAGCCACACTGTACACGCTGTTGAAGGTTCTCAAACAGTATGTGTAATGCCGGAGACGCGCCAGCTCCGCGCATGCGCGACAATCCCGCTGTGAGCAACCCGGACCGCCTGACCGGCCTCGACGCTTCGTTCCTCGCGCTCGAGGAGGGCGGCGCGCACATGCACGTGGGGTCGGTCCTGCTCTTCGACGGTGAGGCCCCAAACCACGCCGACCTGATCGGTCAGATCGAACGCCGGCTCGCGCTCGTCCCGCGCTACCGGCAGAAGCTCGCCTTCCCCCCGCTCGTGCAGGGCCGGCCCGTGTGGGTCGACGACCCGCACTTCAACGCGGGCTACCACGTGCGCCACACGGCGCTGCCCGCACCCGCCGGCGAGCACGAGCTGCGGCGCCTGGCCGGACGGGTGTTCGCGCAGCGCCTGGACCGGACCAAGCCGCTGTGGGAGCTGTGGCTGGTGGACCGCGTGGGAGACGGGCAGTTCGCGATGATCACCAAGACGCACCACGCGCTCGTCGACGGCGTCTCCGGCGTCGACATCGCGACCGTGCTGTTCGACCTCGACGCCGACCCGCCCGAGCCGCCGCCGGCGGATCCGTGGGTGCCGCGACCCGAGCCGACCGCCGCGGCGCTGCTGGCCGACGTCCTCGCCGAGCGGGCGAGCGCGCCGCTGGGCCTCGCACGCGCCGCCGCGGCCGCGGTCGCCCATCCCGCGGACGCGCTCGCGACGGGCGTCGCCGCGGTCGGCGGGATCGCCGCGATGACGCAGGCCGGGCTGTCGGGCGCCCCGGCCTCCCCCATCAACGTGCGCATCGGCCCCCACCGGCGCTTCGCGTGGGTCGACGGCGACCTCGCCACGTTCAAGGCGATCAAGACGGCGCTGGGCGGCACGGTCAACGACGTCGTGCTCACCGTCGTGGCGGGTGCGCTGCGGACCCACTTCCTCGATCACGGCTACGACACCGACGTCGAGCTCAAGGCGATGGTCCCCGTGTCCATACGCACGGAGTCCGAGCGCGGCGCGCTCGGCAACAAGGTCGCGGCGATGTACGCGCCGCTGCCGATCGGGCTGGCCGACCCGATCGCGCGCTTCCGGGCCATCCACGAGGCGATGCGCGGGCTCAAGCAGTCCGGGCAGGCGCTCGGCGCCGAGGTGCTCACCGGACTCGCCGACTTCGCCCCGCCGACGATCCTCTCCCAGGCCGCGCGGCTGCAGGCGGTGCAGCGCTTCTTCAACCTGACGGTGACGAACGTGCCCGGTCCGCAGTTCCCGCTCTACCTGCTCGGCCGCCGGCTCGCGCAGATCTACCCGATGGTGCCGGTGCCGCAGAACTGCGCGCTCGGCATCGCGATCATGTCCTACGACGGGCGGATCGACTTCGGCCTGACCGGCGACTACGACGCCCTGCCCGACCTCGACCGGCTGGCCGCCGCGCTGGACGCGGCGATCGCGGAGCTGTCCGCCGCGGCCGGGGCGGCGGCGCCGCCGCGCCGCGCCCGCCGCGTCCGGGCGCGGCAGCGCGCCTGACATGGCCGGCACGCTCCCGCCGCTGACGCTCGCGCTCGCGCAGGTCGACCCGCGCGTCGGCGACCTCGAGGGCAACGCCCGCCTCGTGCGCGAGCACATCGCCCGCGCGCGTGACGCCGGCGCCGAGCTCGTGCTGTTCCCCGAGCTCGTGCTGACGGGCTACCCGCCCGAGGACCTGCTGCTCAAGGAGCACTTCCTCCAGGGCGCGCAGGAGGCGCTCGCCGACGTCGCCGGGGCCGCCGAGGGGATCGTCGCCCTGGTCGGCTTCCCCGAGCGCACGGAGGACGTCTACAACGCGCTGGCCGTGCTCGCCGACGGCGACGTGCACTCCGTCTACCGCAAGACGCTGCTGCCGAACTACGGCGTGTTCGACGAGCAGCGCTACTTCCAGGCCGGCGGGGACGCGACCGTGCTCGACCTCGGGCACGCCCGCATCGGGCTCACGATCTGCGAGGACATCTGGACGCCCGGCCATCCCGCGTCCGACGAGGCGCTCGCGGGCGCGACGCTGATCGTCAACGCGTCCGCGTCGCCCTACCACGCCGGCAAGGGCCGCCAGCGCGAGCAGATGCTCATCCAGCGCGCGCGGGACAACCTGAGCGCCGTCGCCTTCTGCAACTGCGTCGGGGGCCAGGACGAGCTCGTGTTCGACGGGCACTCCGTCGTGATCGACCACGAGGGCAGCGTGATCGCGCGGTCGCCGCAGTTCGAGCAGGCGCTGACGGTGTGCACGGTCGACCTCCAGGCCGCGGCCACCGCGCGGCTGCGCGACACCCGGCTGCGACCGCCGGTGCGGCGCGCGCTGCCGAGCGTCCGCCACGCCGGCAGGCTGGAGCGCGCGGCGGTCGAGCCGCGCCGCGTCGGCGGCGACGTCGCGCGGCTGCTCGATCCCGAGCCCGAGGTCTACGCGGCGCTCGAGCTCGGCGTGCGCGACTACTGCGCGAAGAACGGCTTCCAGCACGTCGTGCTCGGCCTCTCGGGCGGGATCGACTCGACGCTCGTGCTGCTGCTCGCCGTCGACGCCCTCGGCGCCGACCGCGTGACCGCCGTGGTGATGCCGTCGCGCTACTCGTCCGAGGGCACGCAGAGCGACGCGCGGGTGCTGGCGGCGAACCTCGGCGTGCAGTGCCTCGACCTGCCGATCGCGCCGGCCATGGAGGTCTACGAGGAGCTGCTGGCGCCGGTGTTCGGCGACCGCGAGCCCGACATCACCGAGGAGAACCTGCAGGCGCGCATCCGCGGCAACCTGCTCATGGCGCTCTCGAACAAGTTCGGCTGGCTCGTGCTCACGACGGGCAACAAGTCCGAGAACTCCGTCGGCTACTCGACGCTCTACGGGGACTCCGCCGGCGGCTTCGCCGTGATCAAGGACGTGCCGAAGACGCTCGTCTACCGGCTCGTGGACTGGCGCGACGCGCGCGACGGCGAGCGGCCGGTGCCGCGCTCGATCGTCGACCGCCCGCCGAGCGCCGAGCTGCGGCCCGACCAGAAGGACGCCGACTCGCTGCCCGACTACGACACGCTCGACGCGATCCTCGAGGCCTACATCGAGGAGGACGCCGGGCGCGAGCAGCTCGCGCTGGCCGGGCTGCCCGAGGACGCCGTCGCCCGCGTCTTCGCGCTCGTCGACCGTGCCGAGTACAAGCGCCGCCAGGCGCCGCCGGGCGTGAAGATCACGCCGCGCGCGTTCGGCCGCGACCGGCGGATGCCGATCACGAACGCGTACCGCGAGGGCCGCCCGGACGGCGCCGGCGACGTCACGGCCGAGGCCGGGACGCCGGCAGGGGCAGCGTCTTCAGGCGCTGCTCCAGCGCCGCCAGCATCTCCGCATGGAGGAAGTGCCCCAGGCTGACGCGGGCGACGCCCAGGCCGGCGAGCCGGGCGAGGTCCGGCGCGCCGGGCCGCAGCAGGATGTTGACGGGGATCCCGGTGGCCACGAACGCCTCGATCGTGGGCTCGTCGGCGACGCCGATCGGGTAGACGCAGTCGGCGCCCGCCGCGGCGTAGGCGCGGGCGCGCTCGAGCGCCTCCGCGGTCCCGCCGCCGCGCAGGTGGACGTCGATGCGCGCGTTCAGCACGAGGTCGGCGCCGGCCTTGACGGCGGCGATCCGCTCCGCATGGGCGGCGGCGGGGACGAGCGCGGGCGCGTGCGCGTGGTCGCTGTCCTCCAGGTTGAGCCCGACGGCGCCGGTCGCGGCGAGGCGCTGGGCCAGCTCCCCGCCCGGGAGGCCGTAGCCGGCCTCCATGTCGGCGGTCACGGGCACGCCGACCGAGCGCACGACGCGGGCGACCGCCGCCAGCATCTCCTCGACCGGCGTCTCCTCGCCGTCCTCGTAGCCGAGCGACTCGGCCACGCCGCTGCTGGTGGTGGCCACGGCCGGCAGGCCCGCGGCCTCGACGACCTTCGCCGTCGCGGCGTCCCAGGCGTTGGGGAGGACGAGCGGGTCGCCCGGGACGTGCAGGGCGCGCAGCGCGGCAGCGCTCATGCGGCCTCCGGCTCGTACTCGCCGGCCTGCTCGTGCCCGGCGATGGCCACGCGGTTCCAGGCGTTGATGGTGACGATGATCCAGACGGCGGACGCGAGCCCCTCGGCGCCCAGCTGCGCCTCGGCCTCGGCGACGACGTCATCCGGGAGCGGATGGCCGGCGAGCAGCGTCAGCGCGTCGGTGAGCGCGAGCGCGGCGCGCTCGGCCGGGGAGAAGAACGGAGCCTCGTGCCAGGTCGAGACCGCGAACAGCCGCTGCTCGGTCTCCCCGAGCGCCCTGGCGTCCTTCGTGTGCATGTCGACGCAGTAGGCGCAGCCGTTGAGCATCGACGCGCGCACGCGGATCAGCTCGCGCAGCAGCGGGTCGAGCGGGAGGGCGTGCGTCGTGTTGGCGAGGTGCGACATCGCCTTGTAGCCGGGGCCTTCGAGGACCGCGTGGGGAGTCATCGTCTGCATGACCGTCACGCTATGACCGATTGGTTCCCTCGCCAAGGCCAA
Source organism: uncultured Solirubrobacteraceae bacterium (assembly GCA_963827335.1). Lineage (GTDB taxonomy): Bacteria > Actinomycetota > Thermoleophilia > Solirubrobacterales > Solirubrobacteraceae > DASQMT01. The sequence continues at coordinate 57,822 of CAWHAP010000001.1, read as the reverse complement.
TGCTGGTCATGTCGGCGGGGCCATTTATGTGGACGGCGACGGCGCCGTCCGCCCGGTTCGTCGAGCGCGCGGACACCGGGCATCGAGGGGAAGGGGTCAGGGGCGCGGCGCTCCTTCGGGCCCCCCAACGTCACATCGGGTGCGGGTCGGCGGGCGTGTGTGACGTTCGGTGGGATATAGGCCCCGAACGTCACATTGCTCAGCCCCGCGCGCGGCCATGTGACGTTCGGGCGAATCTCGCACCGAACGTCGTAACGCCGCAGACGACGGGCCCGCGTACGACGTTGAGGGTGCTATAGGACCCGAACGTCGTAAAGCCGCGCCCATCGGGCCGTGTACGACGTTGGGCGCACGCCAACCGCGACGTTCGCAGGCCCGAAGGAGCGCCGCCCCCTGACCCCCTCCCCTCGATGCCCGGTGTCCGCGCGCCCGACGAACCGGGCGGACGGCGCCGTCGCCACATCAAACAGCGTCCCGCACCGCGATCGTCATGCGCACGAGCGCGCAGAGCCGCCCCTCGTCGTCGGTGATCTCGACCTCCCAGACCCAGGTCGTGCGCCCGCGATGGCGGCGGCGCGCGACGGCGTGGATGGTGCCGTCGACGATCGGGCGCAGGAAGCTCGTCTGGTTCGAGAGCCCCTGCGCACTCTGGCCGCCGGGGGCGACGGCCACCCAGGTGGCGGTCGAGGCGATCGACTCGGCGATCGCGGCGAAGACCCCTCCGTGCACCAGTCCGGCCGGTTGGAGGAGCTCGTCGCGCACTGCCACCCGAGCGGTGACCTCCTCATCCGACATGGTGAGGACCTCGAGCCCGTAGAGGCCGTCGAACCCGGGCATGTCCCGCCAGGGAAGGTTTGGCGTGTTCTTCACGTGGGCGCACTTTAATGGTCGGTCGCATGAGCCCGCTCGAGCCCCTCGCCCCGGACCAGCGCGCCGTCGTCGCCCTCGTGCTCCAGCAGGGGCGCTCCTACGACGAGATCGCGGCGCTGCTCGGGATCCCGGTCGACGCCGTCCGGGCGCGCGCGCAGGCCGGCCTCGCCGCGCTCGCGCCCGCCGACGGCCTCCCGGGCGAGGTCACCGGCCCGCTCGCGGACTACCTGCTGGGCCAGCAGCCGCCGCGCGACGCGGAGGCCACCCGCGGCCTGCTCGCCGAGTCGGCGCCCGCCCGCAGCTGGGCGGCCGGCGTGGCGGACCGCCTCGCCGGCGTCGCGCCCGGCCCCCTCCCCGAGATCCCTGCGCCCGCGGCGGAGTCGAGCGGCGCGGACGCCGCAGAGCCGGAGACGGATCCGGACGCCGCGGAGCCGGACGCGCTGGCCGTGGCGGAGGCCGCCGCCGGGGTCGCCGCCCCCCGCCCGAGGCCCGTCCGCGAGCCTGGGCCCGCCGCCGCCGCGGAGCATGCGCCTCCGCCCGCGTCGCGGCTCGGCGGCATCTTCCTCATCGTCGCCGTGCTCGCCGTGGTCGCGGCCGTCGTCTACTTCGTGATCGGCACGGGGGACGACGAGGAGCCCGCGACGGCGGGGACGGCGACCGCGACCGCGACGCCCACGCCCACCGCGACGGCCGCGCCCGCCCAGGTGGCCGACGAGATCGCCTTGCGCGCCCCGGCCGGCGGCGACGCGCAGGGCAAGATGACCGTGTACCTCCAGTCGGGGCAGCTGCTGTTCGCACTCGAGGCCCAGGGCGTTCCCGCGAACACCGCGAGCACGTCCTACGCGGTCTGGCTGACCGGCCCGGGCGGCAAGGCACGCCGCCTCGGCTTCACGGAGCCGGTCGGCGAGGACGGGCAGCTCGGCATCCAGGGCCCGAGCGAGAAGGACCTCGCCGCGTTCCCGAAGCTCTACGCGACCTACGCGAACGTCGTCGTCTCGGAGGAGTCGAGCGAGTCCGGCAAGCGGCCGGGGAGGATCGTCCTCGCCGGCAAGCTCCCGCAGGGGCGCTAGTCCGGCAGCAGCTTCCCCGGGTTCATGATCCCGGCGGGGTCGCAGCGCAGCTTGAGCGCGCGCAGCAGCTCGCCGCCGAGCGCGCCGTGCTCGCCGGCCGCCCATGTCCGGTGGTCGCGGCCCACCGCGTGGTGGTGCGTGATCGTGGCGCCGGCCGCCGCGATCGCGTCGCTCGCCGCCCGCTTGGCCGCCAGCCACTGGCCGGCGGGGTCGTCGCCGTCCTGGCGCGCGAAGACGGTGAAGTAGAGCGACGCGCCGTCGGGATAGAGGTGCGAGACGTGGCAGCCGACCACCGGCGGGGTCGCGGCCAGCGCGCCGTCGAGCGCCGCGCGCACCGCCGCATGGAGCTCAGCGAGGCCGGTCCACGTCGTCGCGGTCTCCAGCGTCTCGACGAGCACCCCGCGGTCGAGCAGCGCGTCGCGCAGGTGCGGCCCGGCGAAGCGGGCGGCGCGCCAGGCCTCCCCCGGCCCGCGGCCGAGCGGCAGGGCGCCGGCGGCACGCAGCCGCCGCACGGCCGGCGCACGCCGCCGGGCGACGTCGTCGGACTCGCCCTCCCAGCCCACGATCAGCACGCAGCCCTCGCCGTACCGGAGCGCCCGCAGCGCCGCGCCGCCGGCCCGGCGCACCACGCCGTCGTGCCCGGAGAACGCCACGGTCGTGCGCGTCTCGTCCGCGTCGGACAGGCGCGCGACGTCCGGCGCCAGCCCCGCCTGGGCGAGCCTGCGCAGCGCCTCGCAGCCGTCCTCGAACCGGTGCAGGAGATGGGCCTCGTAGCGGGCCTCCGCCGCGACCGGCCGCACGCGGAGCCCGACCTCGGAGATGACGCCGAGCGTGCCCTCCGAGCCGAGCAGCACGGCGTCGAGGTCGGGCCCGGCGGCGCTCCCGGGCGCGCCGAGCGTGGCCAGCGCCCCCGCGGGCGTCGCGCATCGCAGGCCGGCGACGAGGTCGTCGAAGCGCCCGAAGCCGCTCGACGTCTGGCCCGCCGAGCGGGTCGCCGCGCAGCCGCCGACCGTCGCCCACTCGTAGCTCTGCGGCACGTGCCCCAGGCGCAGCCCGTGCGCGGCCAGGGCGTGGTCGAGCTCGGGCAGCCGCCGGCCCGCCTGGACGCGGGCGAGGCGCGAGCGCTCGTCGACCCCGAGCACGGCGTCCATGCGGCCGAGGTCGAGCGAGACCGCGGTCTCCCAGCGGCCGCGCTCGGGCGCCACGCCGCCGACCACGCTCGTCCCGCCGCCGAACGGGATCACCGCCGCGCCGCCCTCCGCGCAGGCGTACAGCACGGCCTGGACCTGCTCGTGGGTGGCCGGCGCGACGACGACGTCCGGCGCGTCCTGCGCGTCGCCCGCGCGCAGCGCCAGCAGGTCGAGATACGACTTGCCGGCGGCGCGCAGCACGCGGGCCTCCGGGTCGTCGCGGACGTGCTCGCGGCCGGCGGCCTCCTCCAGGCGCGCGCGCAGCGTCTCCCCCACCACGGGCGCGCGCAGCCGCACGGCGCCGAGCTCCACCGGGCGCGACACGACCGCGCCGGACACGCCGAGCCACTCGCGCAGGAGCCCGGCGGCGCGGTCGGGCAGCGCCGGGCCGGCGCCCGGCTCGCCCCAGCCCCAGAACTTCTGCTCGCGGCTCACGGCTCGACCGCCCGCGCCATCCCGGCGAGCGCCTCGTCGAGCTGGCGCCGCCCGGCGCGCCGCAGCAGGAAGCGGCCGAAGTGCGCCCAGCCGCGCGGCGCCTGGCGCAGCTCGAGGGTCAGCTCGGTGCCGTCGGGGGCAGGTGCGAGGCGCGCCTCGGTCACCGACGCCGTCAGGACGCGCGCGAACGGCGACCCCGGCACGGCGAGCGCCCAGCGCCGGAGCGCCTCGGGCTCGGACGCCTCGAGCCGCTGGTCGGCCCGCACCCCGCGCCCGCCCTCCTTGCCGAGCACGTTGGTCCAGCCCGCGGCGCTGACCCCCTCGACGCGCCGCACGAGCGGCCACCAGCGCGGCAGGGCGTAGGGATCCGCCAGCACGCGCCAGACGTCGGCCACCGGCGCGCGGACGGTCCGCGAGCGCGCGACGCGCATCACTCGCCGTCGTACGTGACCAGCGCGTGCACGTCGAAGCCCTCGAGCCGGCGGCGGCCGTCGAGGAACGCCAGCTCGACGAGGAACGCGCAGCCGACCACCGTGCCGCCGAGCTGCTGCACCAACTCGGCCAGCGCCCGCGCCGTGCCGCCCGTGGCGAGCAGGTCGTCGTGGACGAGCACCCGCGCGCCGTGCGCCAGCGCGTCCGCGTGCACCTCGAGGGCGTCGATCCCGTACTCGAGGATGTACTCGGCGGTCACCACCTCCGCCGGCAGCTTGCCCGGCTTGCGGGCGGGGACGAAGCCGGCGCCCAGCTCGCGCGCGATCGCCACGCCGAGGATGAACCCGCGCGCCTCGGCCGCCACGACCAAGTCCACGCCGCGCGGGCCGGCCCACTCGGCGATCCCCTCCACGGCGGTGTCGATCGCGTGCGGGTCGAGCAGCAGCGGCGTGATGTCCTTGAACACGATCCCCGGCTTGGGGAAGTCGGGGATGTCGCGGATCAGGGCCCGCAGGTCGGCGGGCGGGCTCACCGCGCGATCCGCCGCAGGTCGCGCACGAGCAGCAGGTGCTTCAGGTGCGACGCCACGGCGGCGAGGTTCTCCAGCGCCTCCACGGCCTCCTTGCGCCGCTCGGGATTGCGCGAGCGCAGGGCCGGGGCGAGGATCTGCTGCAGGAGCGCCGACTCGCGCTCGGCGGAGGTCTTGAAGACGCGCAGGTTGCGGCCGGCGACGCCGTAGCGCGAGAGCTCGGTGACGGCGCGCACGATCTCGCGCTCGGTCTCGTCGAAGAACTTCGTGCCGTCCTTCGGCTCGCCCTTGATGATCCCGAAGTCCTCGAGCTCGGCGACCAGGCGCGCCTCGGCGCCGGTGTCGTCGATCACGTCCTCGAGCGAGTACATCGCGCCGCGCTGCGCGATCGAGAACGTCAGCCGGCGCAGCGCCGCGCCGGGGCGCGCGTCGGTCGTGGGCGCCCCGTCGGCCTGCGGGGCCTGCGCCACCTCGGGCTCGGAGCGGCCGGCCGCGAGCTCCTGGCGGATCACGCGCAGCGGCAGGAACTCGTCGCGCTGCAGCCGCAGGATCGTGCGCAGGCGCGTGACGTCGTTGCCGGAGTAGAGCCGGTAGCCGCCGGCCGTGCGGCGCGGCGCGAGCAGCTTCTGGTCCTCGAGGTACCGGATCTTGGAGATCGAGATGTCCGGGAACTCCTGCGAGAGCGCCTTGCAGACCGCGCCGATGGTCAGCGACTTGCCGCCGCCCTGGGGCGGCGCGGCGGGAGCTTCGAGGGGCTCGGCCGCGTCGGGGCGCGGTGCGGTGTCGGCGTCGCGGTCGGCCACGGTCTCGATCACCGAGCGAGGTAGGTCAGCTTGTACTTCCCGATCTGGAGCTCGTCGCCCTCCTCGAGCTTGTGCGACTCGATCCGGCGCCGGTTCACGTAGGTGCCGTTCAGCGACCCGGAGTCGTCCAGGAACCACGCGCCCGAGCGGCGCACGAGCACGGCGTGGTCGCGCGAGACCGTCACGTCGTCGAGGAAGACCTCGGCCTCGGGCGAGCGGCCGATGGTCATCCGCTCGCCGTGGAGCGGGAACGACTGGCCGACCCGCCCTCCGCCGGAGCGGATGACGAGCGCGCCGCTCTCCGCCGCGACGTCGGCGACCTCGACGGGCCGCAGCTCGCCGGTGGCCTCGTCGATGACGTAGGTCGCGGTGGTGACATCGTCGCGCGCTTCCTGCTCGGCGCCGAGGTAGGCGCCGCACTTGGGGCAGTAGTTGGCCCCTTCACCGACGACGAAGCCGCACTCTGGGCAGTGCCGCGCCACGAGGCGCTATTCGTCGTCCCCGCCCGACGCCCGGCCCGCGAGGATGTCGGTCAGGCGCTGGACGTCGGCGCCGGAGATGACCTCCTCGCCGCCCTCGTGCTTCTTGCGCAGCCGGTTGACGAGCTCGGCACGGAGGATGTCGATCTTGCCATGGAGGATGCGGCGGCGGTAGGACACCTCCTGCTCCTCGTCCGTGAGCTGCTGGATCAGGTCCTTGAGCTCCTGATCGGACAGCGAGCCAAGGTCCGGGAAGGTGTCCATCATGAAGTCGCGATCCTCTCCTGGGTCACAGAGCCGCAAGCATAGCGATGCTCAAGCTCACGTCGAGGCTTTGGCACGATACTGCCGCCGCCCGTCCCGAACGTACTGCGCGGCCGAGCCGATGACCAGTGCCAGTCCGATGTACAGACACGTCTTGCCCAGCCAGTCGACGCCCGCCATCGCGAAGAACAGGGCTCCCATGATCGGGAAGACGCCGCTCCGCCCGAGCCAGTTGACGTTGATGTCCACGCCGTGGCGCATGCCCACCCGCGCGACGACCACGACGAACAGCTCGCGCGCGGCGAGGAGCGCGAGCGCCCAGCGCGGCAGCAGCTCGAAGTGCCAGCACACGACGACGCCCGAGAGCACGAGCAGCCGGTCCACGACCGGGTCGAGCAGCGTGCCGAGGCGCGAGTACTGCCCGGTCACGCGGGCCGTCATCCCGTCCAGGTAGTCCGACCAGCCGACGACCGCGAAGATGATGGCCGGCAGCGCGTCGGTGCCGTCGTCGGACGACAGCGCGAGGATCAGGAAGACGGGGATGAGCGCAAGCCGCACGTAGCCGATCACGTTCGGGATCGTCCACGGCCGCAGCGGCTGGCCGGCGCGCGTCTCGGGCGGCGGCGGCCCGGAGCGGTCCAGGCCCGCGAGCCGGCGGAACGTGAGCCGGGCGCGCTCTACGGGAGGCTGCGCCACAGGTCTGCGGCCGCCTCCGCGGCACCGTCCGCCGGCAGGCTCCGACGCTCGCGCCCGCGGCGCACCTGCACCTCGACCTCACCGGCCTCAAGCGTGCGCCGGCCGACGGTGAGGCGCAGCGGCACGCCGAGGAGCTCGGCGTCGGCGAACTTCGCGCCCGGGCCGGCGTCGCGGTCGTCGTAGAGCACGTCGAGCCCGGTGGCGCCCAGCTCGTCGTAGAGGCGGTCGGCCGCCGCGCGCTCGTCCGTGCCGGCCTTCCCGAGCCCGACGAGCTCGACGTCGAACGGCGCGATCGAGCGCGGCCACGAGATGCCCTGCTCGTCCGCGAACTGCTCGACCGCCGCCGCCGCGATGCGGGCGGGCCCGATCCCGTAGGAGCCCATCCAGATCAGCTGCTCGATCCCGGACTCGTCCAGGTAGGTCGCGCCGAGCGGCTCGGAGAAGCGCGTGCCGAGCTTGAAGATGTTGCCGACCTCGATCGCGGGCTCGATCCGGATCGCGTGGCCGTTCACCGTGTCACCGGCCTCGACGAAGCGGATGTCGACGGTGTCGTAGGGGAAGTCGCGCCCGGGCTCGACCCCGCGCAGGTGCTGGTCCGGGCGGTTCGCGCCCGTCACGTAGCCGCCCGGCGCCACCCCGGCGTCGAGCAGGATCGGCACGTCGACGCCGACCGGCCCGATGTAGCCGGCGGGGCCGATCACGGATTCGAACTCGTCGGCGAGCGCGGGCCGGTACTCCGCGCCGAGCGCGTTCTGCAGCTTGATCTCGTTGACGCGGTGGTCGCCGCGGAGCATGACGAGCTTGAGCTCGCCGCCCGTGATCACCGGATAGGCCTTGAGCAGCGCCCCCGCGGGCACGCCCAGCTCGGCCGCGACCGCGGCCACGGTGACCATCCCCGGCGTGTCGGACAGCTCGGGCGCGGGCAGCGGGGACGGCAGCTCCACGGGCCGCGCCTCCGCCCCGGCGACCTCGACGTTCGCCGCATAGCCCGGCGCGAGCGCGACGTCGTTCTCCCCGGCGGGGCACGGCGCCATGTACTCGTGGGCGCCGAAGCCGCCCATCATCCCGACGTCGGACTCGACGCTGTACCACTCGAGCCCGACCCGGTCGAAGATGCGGTCGTAGGCGCGCGCGTGCAGGTCGTAGCTCGCGTCGAGCGCCGCGCGGTCGCGGTCGAACGTGTACGCGTCCTTCATGATGAACTCGCGCGTGCGCAGGACGCCGGCGCGCGGGCGCGCCTCGTCGCGCTCCTTCGTCTGGAAGTGGTAGAGGAACAGCGGCAGGTCGCGGTAGGAGCGCACGAGCTGGCTCACGTGCGACGTGAGGCACTCCTCGTGCGTCATGGCCAGCACCATGTCCGCGCCCTTGCGGTCCTTGAGCTTCATCAACTCGGTGATGCCGTAGCGGCCGCTGCGCTGCCACAGCTCGGCGGGCTGCAGCACGGGCATGAGCAGCTCCCCGCTGCCGATCGCGTCGAGCTCCTCGCGGATGATCTGCTCGACCTTGCGGTGCACCCGCCAGCCCGCCGGCATCCACGTCCACAGGCCGCTGCCCACCTGCCGGATCATGCCCGCGCGGACGAGCAGCTTGTGCGAGATCGCCTCGGCGTCGCCGGGCGCCTGCTTCTCGGTCGGGAGGAGATAGCGCGAGAGTCGTGTCATGCGGCGCAGAGCGTAGTGCAGCGGCGGTGATAGAACCCAGTGACCCGAACCGAGGAGAACCCCGGCATGGCCTACGAAGTCCCACCGCTCCCCTACGCCTACGACGCGCTCGAGCCGCACATCGACGAGGCGACGATGAAGGTGCATCACGACAAGCACCATCAGGCCTACGTCGACAAGGCGAACGGCGCCCTCGAGGGCACGCCGCTCGACGGCAAGCCGATCGAGGAGGTCATCGCCGACCTCAGCCAGGTCCCGGAGGACAAGCGCGGCGCCGTCCGCAACAACGGCGGCGGGCACTACAACCACTCGCTGTTCTGGGAGTCGATGAGCCCGGACGGCGGCGGCGCGCCGGACGGCGCGCTCGGCGAGGCGATCGACGCCGCCTTCGGCTCGTTCGACGACTTCAAGGCCAAGGTCAAGGAGACCGGCGTCGGCCAGTTCGGCTCCGGCTGGGCCTGGCTCGTGCACGACGGCAGCGGCCTGGCCGTGGTCGGCACGCCCAACCAGGACAACCCGCTGTCCAACGGCCAGACGCCGCTGCTGGGCGTCGACGTCTGGGAGCACGCGTACTACCTGAAGTACCAGAACAAGCGCCCCGACTACATCGACGCGTGGTGGAACGTCGTCGACTGGGGCAAGGTCGCGGAGCGGTACGGCGCAGTCGCCGGCTGAGCCGACCGGCAGGGCAGGGCGCCGCGCGCGCGGCGCCCTGCCCCTGCTCGCCCTCTGCTGCGCCCTCGCGCCCGGCGCGGCCCACGGCTCCACCACCCAGGAGTCGCTCGTGGAGGACGAGCACCAGCTGCTGCAGGCCGGCCCGCTCGCGCAGGCGCTGGCCCTCGACGACGCCGTCGCGCTCGGCGCCGACGGCGTGCGCGCCGTCGTCCCCTGGAGCGACGTCGCCCCCGCGCCGCTGGCGCTCGAGCGGCCCGCGGGGTTCGACCCGTCCGATCCCGCCGCCTACCCGCGCACGCGCTGGGACGCCCTGGACGACCTCGTGCGCGGCACGCAGGCGCGCGGCCTGTCGCTGCTGCTCTCCCCCTCCACACCCGTCCCCGCCTGGGCCTCGCGCTGCCGCGGCCCCGCCGCGGAGCGCCGGCGCTGCCGGCCCGGCGGCGACGCCTACGGCGCGTTCCTGCGCGCGCTCGGGCGGCGCTACTCGGGTGCGTACGCCGACGAGAACCAGGGCCGCGGCGTGCTCCCGCGGGTCGGCCGCTGGTCCTTCGGCAACGAGCCCAACCAGGCGAGCTGGCTGACGCCGCAGTACGCCCGCCGCGACGGGATCACGTACGCCGCCGCCGCGGTCGCCTACCGCGCCATGGTGCGCGGCGCGATCGCCGGCCTGCGGGCGACCGGCCACGGCGGCGACGCGCTGCTGCTCGGGGAGACGAGCCCGATCGGGCGCCGGACGGGCCGGCTGCGCGGGCGGCCCGTGCCGCCCGGCGCGTTCGTCCGCACGCTGCTGTGCCTCGGGCGCGGCGACCGCGCCCTGCGCGGGCGGCGGGCGGCCCTGACCGGATGCCGCCGGCCACGGCGCCTGCCGGTGACCGGCTTCGCGCACCATCCGTACACGATCGGGGGCTCGCGCCCGCCGCGCACCCGCGGCGGGCGCCGGCAGATCACGATCGCCACGGCCGGCCGGCTCGAGCGGATCCTCGACGCCGCCGCGCGGCGCGGGCGGATCGCGCGCCGGCTGCCGATCCACTACACCGAGTTCGGCTTCCAGACCGATCCGCCCGACGGGCTGTTCGGCGTGCCGCTCGCGCGCCAGGCGGAGTACCTCAACGAGTCGGACTGGATCGCCTACCGCAACCCGCGGGTCCGCAGCGTCGCGCAGTACGGGCTGGTCGACGACCCGGCCAGCGCGCGCTTCCAGTCCGGGCTGCGGTTCGCCGACGGCCGCCCCAAGCCGGCCTACGACGCCTACCGCCTGCCCCTGTGGATCACGCGCAAGGGCGCGTCGCGCCTGCGCGTCTACGGGCAGGTGCGACCGCTCGCGGACGGCGGCGTGACCCAGGTGGAGCTCCAGAACGCGCCGCTCGGGCTCGCGGTCTGGCGCACCGTCGCGACCGTCGCGGTGCGCTCGCGGCGCGGCCACCTCCTGCGGACCGTCCCGCGGCGCGAGGGGCGCTGGCGGCTGCGCTGGGTGCCGGCGCCGGATGCGGCGCCGCTGTTCTCGCGCGAGGCGGTGGCGGCGGCGCGCTGATCGCGCAACCATTCCCGGATGGTCGCGGCGGCGCTGACGGTGTGGGTCCTCTTCGCGTTCTGGCTCATCGCGTCGTGCGTGCCCGGCGGGCGCACGCTGCGACGGGCCGCGATGACCCTGCTGGCCACCGAGCTCGGCGTCCTGCTGCTGTGGAGCTACGGCACGGAGCACTGCCTCGAGGCCGGCTGCGCGCCGCTCGCCCAGGCCGCCGGCGTCGCGGCGCGGGTCGACGTGCCGATCCTCTCGGTCCTGTTCCTCGGCGTCGCGGTCCTCCGGCTGGGCCGCGCCACGGCGCGGACCCTGCCGGAGTGAGCGCGATGGGCTAGCTCGCCCGCGCCTGCCGCCGCAGGATCTTCCTGCGGATCTTCATCTGCTTCTGCATGCGCGCCGTGGCGGCCCGCACCTCCTTGGCCGGATCGGTCTCACCGCCCATGAACGCGCTGGCGGGGTTCGCGACCATGAAGAAGTACGCGAGGTTGCCCGCGGGCGCCTCTGGCCGGTTGTCGGCCTGCCACGGGATGACAGCGCGCAGCGCGTTCCACGCCGCCGTCGGCGCCGCGCCGAAGTTGCGCGCGTACCCGGGCTTGAACTTGGTGCGCGACTGGATGTCGCGGACGTTCATCCAGTACGTCGCCGAGAGCGCCTCCTGCGCGACCAGGCGGAACGCGTTGTCCACGGCGAGCCGCGCCCGCGCGACCTTCTGGCGGGTGAAGTTCTCCATGTCCTCGACGTTGCGCACGAGCGCGTTGCCCTGGGCCGGGATCGGGTTGGCGAGCTGCTGCACCTCGGCCATGAGGTCCGAGATGGTGTAGCTCGCCGCCTGTGGCGCCGCCTTGGCGGCGACGTCGTCCGTGAGCACGTCCGCCGGCGAGACGACCGTGAAGAACGTGTCCGGGAAGCGCATGTCGCGCTGCACGGACCCGGCGATGCTCTGGGCGAGGGCGATCGTGAAGGCCTCCAGGTCGTTCGCCCACGGCAGGGCGACGAAGTTGGAGTTCGACATGATGAAGCCCTTCTTGCCGCCGCTGTTGACGTAGTACTGCTTCAGCCACGGCGTGTCGAGCTCCCACGAGTCGCTGGGCTTGGCGCCCGGGACGACGGCGGGGTTGTGATCCGACGAGTTGATCTGGATCAGCATGTTGCGCTTCAGCTGCGCCCACTCCTGCCAGGCGGCGCCGTTGCGCTGGTTGTAGTCGCGGAAGCTGAGCGGGTCCTGGATGATCCGCTTGCCCTCCGGCTCGAGCTGGAACAGGTAGCTGCCCCGGATGAGCTTGAGCAGCCGCTTCGCCTGCCAGTTCTGGTACGGGAACGGGCGGGCCTCCTGCGGCACGAGCGCCAGCGGTGTCACGCTCGAGTTCAGCCCCAGCATGCTCATCGAGAACGTCAGGTCCGACCAGTCGAGCATCCGCTTGGCGTCGTGCACGAGCAGCGCCGCCTGCCCCGCGGAGTAGGCGTTCGTGCTCGTCAGCGCCGCATCGTCGGCCGCGAACGGGGCGAGCGGCGTCAGGCCGGCGCGCGCGAGGGCGTCGCCGGCGGACATCTTCTCACCGTGGTAGTACGCCTGGCCGGCGCCGACCATCGTGCCGCCGACGTTGCTCATCATGGGCAGGTCGCCCTCCCCCGGGGACCCGCGGGACTGGACGACCGGCGAGATCCACTGGTTGAGCAGGTCGAGCAGCATCTGGGTGAGCGGCGGCGACGCCGCCTCGTAGACCATCGTGTTCGCGCGCACGGCCATCATGGCCCGGACGATCTCCTCGTCGGCGACCTCCGGCCCCGCGCCCTGCGAGGGGCCGCGCTTGAACGTGGCGAGCTGCCGCGCGGACAGCAGCGCCTTGTTCTTCGGCGTGAGCGGATCCCCCTCGAAGATCACCGTCTCGCGACCCGAGCCCGGCGCCCGGTTGAACCAGTAGATCGGGATGCCCTGCTTGGCGCCCTGGAGGAGCAGCTCGTACGCGTCGGTCGTGCGCTTGCGCGCGGACGGCGCGAGCCGGACCTTCGCCCCGTAGCGGGCGATGGCCACGACCTCCTCGATCGTCATGCTCTTCCCGTCGAGGGTGATCGTCCGCGCGGCCTGCGTGCGGTCGATCGGGTTGTACGCGGCGGCCGTGCCCGGAACGGATGCGCCCAGGGTGACCGTCACCCCGGCGATGGCGCACGCCAACGTCATGCGTTTCACGCGTGACTCCTATTCGAGTCTGAGTGATCAGCGTGGCCGGCGGGCTGAACCGGCACGGGGGCGCCGGCGGCGGCGACGCTAGCAGCGTGGACCTATTGGTGCAACACATTCGTCCCCTCCGCTGCCCGACGGCGCATCGGTCATCATGCGCACATGCGGATCCTGCTCGCCGCGCGTCGCCGAGACGCTAGGCGCGGCCGGCCAGCACGTCGTCGAGCGCGAAGCGGACGGGCCGCTCGAGCTGTGCGTAGCCGCACGAGCCCGGGTCGCGGTCCGGGCGCCAGCGCACGAACTGGGGCGGATGGCGGAAGCGGGTGCCCTCCATGTGGTCGTAGCGCACCTCGAGGACCCGCTCGGGGCGCAGCGGGACGAACGACAGGTCCTTGCCCGGATTCCAGCGGCTGCCCTCGTGGCCGCGCGCGTGCGCCTCCGCCTGGCCGGCGATCCGGTGCCAGGGATGGTCGGCGAGGTCGCAGACGAGCGGCTGCAGCTCGGCGAGCAGCTCGCGCCGGCGGGTCATGGGGAACGCGCCGACGACGCCGACGGACATCAACCCTCCGAACATGTCCGACCAGCGCGCGGCGGGCGTGTCGCCGTCGTCGTAGAGGCCGAGCAGCAGCGAGCCGACGGCGTCCGGGCCGGACTTGTGCACGCGGTAGCCGGCCAGCACGCAGTCGGCGGTGCGCACGTGCTTGACCTTGGCCATCACGCGCTTGCCGGGCTGGTAGGTGGTCTCGGGATCCTTGGCGATCACCCCGTCGAGGCCCGCGCCCTCGAAGCGCTCGAACCACGTGCGCGCGACGTCGGGGTCGGAGGTCAGCGGGGTCACGTGGACGGGCGGCTCGGCGTCCGCGAGGGCCGCCTCCAGGCGCGCGCGGCGCTCGCGGAACGGGCGCCCGGTCAGGTCCTCCTCGCCGAGCGCGAGCAGGTCGAAGGCCACGAACGCCGCGGGCGTCCGCGCCGCGAGCTGGGCCACGCGGCTCGCCGCGGGGTGCAGGCGCTGCTGGAGTGCCCAGAAGTCGAGCGTACGGCCGTCCGCCGCCGCGACCACGATCTCGCCGTCGAGCACGCAGCGCGGCGGCGCGCTCGCGCGGATCGCGGCGCACACCTCCGGGAAGTAGCGGCTCATCGGCCGCTCGTTGCGGCTGCCGATCTCCACCGCGTCGCCGTCCCGGAAGACGATCGCGCGGAAGCCGTCCCACTTCGGCTCGTACAGCTGTCCCGGCGGGATGCCGGCGACCGGCTTCGCGAGCATCGGTGCGACCGGCGGCATGACCGGGAGGCGCATCAGAACGACGTGATCACGGTCGCGCCGTGGCGCGCGTAGCCGCTCATCGCCGCGAGCTCCTCCCCCGCCTGCTCCAGCCCGACGGTGGCGCCGACGAGGCGCGCCGGGTCGAGCGTGCCGGCGGCGATCGCGCCCAGCAGCGCCGGGTAGTGGCGCACGGTCATGCCGTGCACGCCGGTGACGGACAGCTCGTGCGCGATGACCAGGTCCATCGGGATGGCGACGCTGCGCTCGTCGGCGAGCAGCAGGCCGACCTGCACGTGCCGGCCGCGCTTGCGCAGGGACCGGACCGAGGCCGTGCAGGTCGCGGCGCTGCCGAGCGCGTCGATCGAGACGTGGGCGCCGCCATCCGTCGCGGCACGCACCGCGGCCGCGGCGTCGCCGTCTCCGTCGCGCGCGTCCAGCGCCACCTCCGCTCCCAGCTCGCGGGCGAGCGCGAGCTTCGCCGGATCGACGTCGACGGCCGCCACGCGGGCGCCCAGCGCGGCGCCGATCATCACCGCGGAGAGCCCGACCCCGCCGCAGCCGTGCACCGCGACCCAGTCGCCCGCCCCCGGCCTCCCGTGCACGGCCACGGCCGCGTAGGCGGTCATGAAGCGGCAGCCGAGCGCCGCCGCGGCGACGAAGCCGAGCTCCTCCGGCAGACGGACGAGGTTCAGCTCGGCGTGGGGCAGCGCGACGTACTGCGCGAACGAGCCCCAGCCGGTGAAGCCGGGCTGGTAGTCGTCGTCGCACAGCTGCGTCTCCCCCGCCCGGCACGGCGGGCACGCGCCGCAGCCAAGGCAGAACGGCACCGTGACGCGCGCTCCGATCCAGCCGTCCGGCACGCCGGCGCCGGCGGCGACGACGGTGCCCGCCAGCTCGTGGCCGGGCACGTGGGGCGGCGCCACGTCGGGGTCGTGGCCCATCCAAGCGTGCCAGTCGCTGCGGCAGATGCCGGTCGCGCCGACCTCGAGCACCACCCCGCCGGCGGGCGGCGCCGGGTCCGGGACCTCCTCGACGCGGAGCGGGCCGCCGTGCTCGTGGAAGACGGCGGCGCGCACGTCGGAAGGGGTCTGACCCGCCGCGGCTAGGCGCGCGTGAAGCGGCGGCCGTCGGTCGGCGAGGCGTCCTCGTCGAGCCGGACGCGGTCGATCTGCAGCGCGGCGTCCATGTCGCCGGCGTCGGCGCGGGCCTTCTCGGCCTCGAGCTTGGCGAGGCGCTCGGGCGTCAGCTCGCCCGCGTTCTCCTCCTCGATCCGCTCCAGCCAGGCGGCGCCGGCCGCCTGCTCGGCGGCGTCGACGTCGATCCGCTTCGTCTGCGCGTACTTGTCGATCTCCTCGAACAGCGCGTCGACGAGCTGCTCCTGTGGCACCTTCTTCAGCGCCTTGCCGCGGGAGAAGATCAGGCCCTCGTTCTTGGCGCCGGTGATCCCGAAGTCGGCGTGCGAGGCCTCGCCGATGCCGTTGACCGCGCAGCCGAGCACGGCGACCTCGACCGGGTCCGCGTAGGCCTCCAGGCGCTTCTCGATGTCGGCGACGACGGTGTCCATGTCGAACTGCAGCCGCCCGCAGGTCGGGCAGGCGATCAGCACGGGCCCGCGCTCGCGCAGCTTGAGCGCCTTGAGGATCTCCCAGGCGACCTTGACCTCCTCCTCGGCGTGGAACGTCGAGAGGGAGATGCGGATCGTGTCGCCGATGCCGTCGGCCAGCAGCGTGCCGAGCCCGACCGCGCTCTTGAGCGAGCCCGACCACTTCGTGCCCGCCTCGGTGATGCCCAGGTGCAGCGGGTAGGGGATGCGCTCGGAGAGCAGCCGGTTGGCGGCGATCGTGTTGGGCACGTTCGTCGACTTGATCGAGACCTTGAAGTTCGTGAAGTCCAGGCGCTCCATCAGCCCGACGAACTCGGCGCCGGCCGTGACGAGCGCCTCGACCGAGTTCTCGCGCTCGAGCTCGTGCAGGTGCTTGGGCAGCGAGCCGGAGTTGACGCCGATGCGCATCGGCACCCCGGCGGCGTTCGCGCGCTGCGCGACCTCGGCGACCTTGTCCGGCCCGCCGATGTTGCCGGGGTTGAGCCGCACGCAGTGCGCCCCGGCGTCGATCGCCTTGAGCGCCAGCGTGTGGTTGAAGTGGATGTCGGCGATGATCGGGATCGGCGAGTCGCGCACGATCGTCTTGAGCGCCTCGATGTCCTTGTCGCGCGGCACGGCGACGCGCACGAGATCCGCACCGGCGTCCGCGACGCGGCGGATCTGGTCCATCGTGGCCGTGAGGTTGGCCGTCTCCGTCTTGGTCATCGTCTGGACGACGACCGGCGCACCGCCGCCGATCTGGACGCCACCGACGGTCACGTGTCGCTGCGAGGCCATATGCACTCCAGTCTAGGAGGTGCAGCCGGTCCAGCCGGACCGAGGCGAAGCCGGTGATGAGGCCTCCGGCCGAGGCAGAATGTCCGGCACCCCATCAGGCGCGGTCCGGACGACCCGCGGAGCTACCCGTACATGGCGGCGATCTCGGCCTCGTACTTGGCCGCGATCGGCTTGCGCTTGAGCTTCATCGTCGGGGTCAGCTCGTCGCCGCCGGGCAGCCAGTCGCCGGCGATCAGCGTGAACTTCTTGATCTGCTCGACGCGGGCGAGCTCCTGGTTGCCCTTGTCGATCGCCGCCTGCACGGCGCCGACGATCTGCGGCTCGGCCGCGAGCTCGTCGAGCCCCTTGCCCTCGATCCCCAGCTGCGCCGCGACCGCCGGGCCGAAGTCGGAGTCGAGCACCACGAGCGCCGTGTTGAACGGGCGGCCGTCGCCGATGACGCAGACCTGGCCGATGATCGGGCCGGCGCCCTTGAGCGTCGACTCGATGTTGGCCGGGGACATGTTCTTGCCGGCCGCGTTGATGATGATCTCCTTCTTGCGGTCGACGATCCGGACGTAGCCCTCGTCGTCGAACGCCGCGACGTCGCCCGTGTGCAGCCAGCCGTCGGCGTCGATCGCCTCCGCGGTCTTGTCGGGCTGGTTGCGGTAGCCGGTCATCACGACGTCGCCGCGCGCGAGCAGCTCGCCGTCGTCGGCCAGCTTGAGCTCGACGCCCAGCGACGGCGGGCCGACGGTGCCGATGCGGACGCGGCCGATCGGGTTGACGGCGCCGACGCCGCAGGTCTCCGACATGCCCCACAGCTCGGCGAGCGGGATCCCGATGGCGTGGAAGAAGACGAGCACGTCGCGCGGCGTCGGCGCGGCGCCGGCGTTGACCGCGAGCGCCTCGTCGAGGCCGAGCATCGCGCGCAGCCCGGAGAACAGCTGCGCGTCGCCCTCGGCCGCGGTCGCGGCGACGTCGTCGGGCACCGGCTCGCCGGCCTGCTCGAGCTCGACCTTGCGCCGCGCGGCCGTCAGCCAGCCGACGGTCTGCTCGCCCTGCGTCGAGAGGTGGCCCTCGAGGCCGGCCTTGAGCTTCTCGAAGATGCGCGGGACCGCGAAGAACCACGTGGGCTTGACCGCGGGGAGGTAGGCGACGATCTCGCGCGGGTTCGGGCACGTCGTGACGGTCATGCCGAACACGATGGGCAGGTAGTGGTGCGCGTTGCGCTCGGCGATGTGGGCGGCGGGCAGCCAGGAGATGACCTTCGAGCCGTCGGGGAAGCGGATGACGTCGTCGGCCGCCGCGGCCGTGGCCATGATGTTGCGGTGCACGAGCTGGACCCCCTTGGGTGGCCCGGTCGTGCCCGACGTGTAGATCAGCGTCAGGAGGTCCTCGGGCCCGGCGCCGCGCCAGTGCGGCTCGGGGTCGAAGGCCGGGTCGGCGCCCTCGACGTCGGCCCACGCGACCGTGTCCTCGCCCCCGGGCCCACCTGCGCCCGCCGACGAAGTCGGTTGGGTATCGATCACGATCACCGTCTCGAGCGCCGGCAGCTCGGCGCGCGCCGTGCGGAACGTCTCCAGGTGCGCGGCCTCGACGATCGCGAGCTTCGCCCCCGCGTCGCCCACGACGTAGGCGATCTGCGCGGGCGTGAACGTCGGGTAGATCGAGAACGGGGTGCCGCCCAGCGTCATCACGGCGAGGTCGGCGATGTGGAACTCCGGGCGGTTGCCCATCATCAGCGCGACGGTGTCGCCGCGCCGCACGCCGAGCCCGGCGAGCCCGCCGGCCAGCGCGTCGACGCGGTCGCGCAGCTGCGCCCAGGTGAGGCTGACCTCGTCGTCCTTGGTGCGGACCGCGACGCGGTCGCCGTGGTCCTCGACCGTCAGCCGGAAGGCCTCGGTCATGGTGCGCGCGCCGAGGGACCGGCGCGTCGGCGCGATCGTCTGCTGCTCCCCCATGGGGCGAATCTAGTGGGTTTTCCCGTGACGTGACGCCGGGATCGTCGATCTCCGGCGGCTCGTTGCGGGATAGCCCACTCACCTCACCGGACGCCGAAGCCTTCGCCGGTCAGGCGACCGATGTCGTTGGTCAGGCCGATCATGAACAGGCCGATGACGAGCGCGAAGCCGACGAAGCCCGCGCGCTCCATCACGCTGAACGGGATCGCCCGGCCACGCACCTTCTCGGCCACGGCCCAGAAGATGTGCCCGCCGTCCAGCGGCAGGAACGGGAACAGGTTGATGATCCCCAGCGAGAGGGAGATGACCGCGAGGAGGAACACCGCACGGTCGGTGGAGAGCTTGATCGCCTGCCGGGTGACCTCGTAGGAGCCGACGACGCCGTTGATCTCCTTGCGCTTCTCGGCCTGGAAGATGCCCGCGATCGTCTCGACCGTCGTGTGCGTGAAGAACCACATCTGGTCGAGGCTCGTGCCGACGGCGTCGTCGACGCCGCCGACCGGGTCGAACTCCCGGCGGATCTCGTAGCTGAAGCCGAGCAGCGGGCGCTTCGCGTCCGCGTCGTAGATCGGGGTGATCGAGAACTGCTGCTCGCGGCCGTCGCGGACGACGGTGACGCGCGCGGGCGTGGTCGCCCTGCATCCGTCCACCGGCTTGCCGGCGCACGTGTGCTCCGACACGACCTCCCGCAGCGCCGCGGGGTCGCCGCGCGTGCCGTCGACGCCCACGACGCGGTCGCCGACCCGCAGCACCTGCGCGGCGGCGCCGTCCTCCGTGAAGGACTGGACCGTGCTGGTCGCCTCCTCGCGCGGCGTGCCCCAGATGAGCAGGTACGCCGTCAGCAGGACGAGGGCGAGCACGATGTTGACCGCCGGGCCCGCGCCGATCACGACGATCCGCTTCCACACGGGCTGGCGGAAGTAGGCGCGGTCGGCCACCTCCGGCGGGATCTCCTCCGCCGGGTTCATGCCGGTGATCTTCACGTAGCCGCCGAGCGGGATCGCCCCGATCGCGTACTCCGTCTCGCCGCGCCGCACGCGGCCGAGCAGCGGCGGGAAGAACAGCGCGAAGCGCTCCACGCGCATGCCGACGGCCTTGGCCGCGGCGAAGTGCCCGAGCTCGTGGAGGATGATCAGGGCCGCGAAGCCGAGGAAGGCGAGCAGCCAGCTCAAGCGAGCACCCCGACCGTCTCGGCGGCGATCCGCCGCGCCTCGGCGTCGGCGCGGTAGAGCGTCTCGAACGAGTGCACGCGCTGGGCGGGCAGCCGCTCGAGCGTCGTCTCGATCACCGCCGGGATGCCCATGAACCCCAGGCGGTCGCCCATGAAGGCGTGCACCGCGACCTCGTTGGCGGCGTTGAGCACGCAGGTGGCGGTCCCGCCGGCCACGGCCGCCTCGCGGGAGAGCCGCAGGCAGGGGAACGCGTCGAGATCCGGGGGCTCGAACGTGAGCGCGCCGACCTCCGCGAGGTCCAGCGTGCGCACCGGCACGTCGACGCGCTCCGGATGGTGCAGCGCCCACGCGATCGGGACCTGCATGTCGGGGTGCCCGAGGTGCGCGAGCGTGGCCCCGTCGTTGAGGTTCACGAGCGCGTGGACGATCGACTGCGGGTGCACGACGACGTCGATCCGGTCGTAGGGCGTGCCGAACAGCCAGTGGGCCTCGATCACCTCGAGGCCCTTGTTCATCAGCGTCGCGGAGTCGATCGTGATCTTGCCGCCCATCGACCACGTCGGGTGCGCGAGCGCCTGCGCGACGGTCACGTCCTCCAGCTCCGCGCGGGCACGGCCGCGGAACGGCCCGCCCGAGGCGGTGATGACCAGGCGGTCGACTGTGCCCGGCCGCTCGCCGTCGATCAGCTGATGCAGCGCGGAGTGCTCGGAGTCGACTGGGACGAGCTGCGCGCCGGTGGCCTCGCAGAGCGCCATCACGAGCTCGCCGCCCACGACGAGCGACTCCTTGTTGGCGAGCGCGACGTCGATGCCCTCGGTGAGCGCGACGATCGTCGGCCCGAGGCCGGCGGAGCCGACGATCGCGTTCAGCACGAGGTCCGGCCCGGTCTCGGCGACGAGCCGGACCAGGCCCTCCGGCCCGGCGAGCACCTCGCCGTCCGTCCACGCCTCGGCGGCGCGCGCGGCGGCGTCGGGGTCGCTCAGCGCGATCCGGTCGACGCCGTGGGCGCGGGCCTGCGCGATCAGCGTCTCGTGCGAGCGCTCGGCCGAGAGCCCGACGAGCGCGAACGCCTCCGGGGCGCGGGCCACGACGTCGAGCGCCTGCCTGCCGATCGAGCCGGTGGAGCCGAGGATCAGGAGCCGCTTCATCCGGCGACCCAGTGTGGCACGGGGTTCCTACGGCGCGGCTAAGCGCCCACCAGCCGGTGCTCGGCCGGATCTACGCCGCGCGCGCCAGCGGGCGGAGGAACCACAGGCCGATGATCACCGCGGCCAGCGCGCCGGTGTAGAGCCAGACGCGGGCGCCGTCGAACATGAGGTCGGTGATGAGCAGCACGCATCCGGACAGCGCGAGGGCGAGGAAGGCCAGGCCGGCGATCATCATCCGGTTCGCGAACTCGACGATCCACGCGCGCTCGCCCTTGTGGAACCGCAGGCGGTGCGCGGCCGACGGCGCGATCAGGCAGGCCGCGGACAGCGCGGTGGCGATGAGCGTCACGTAGTAGACGTCGCGCTGGAACGCCGTGAGCTTCTCGAAGCGCACCGAGAACGGGACCGTGAGGAGGAACGCGAAGAGGATCTGGACGCCGGGGATCGCGACGCGCAGCTCGTTGAGCAGCTCGAGCATCTGCCGGTCGCGCTTGTCGTCGTACTCGGCCGTCATGCCAGCACCAGCCACACGTAGTACCCGGTCACCAGGGTGAAGAAAGCGGCGTCCAGCCGATCCAGCGCTCCGCCGTGGGCGCCGAACAGCGTGCCCGCGTCCTTCGTCCCCGCGTCGCGCTTGATCTTCGACTCGAACAGGTCGCCGACCGGCGCCGCGACGCCCACCGCGAGGCCGAGCAGGATGCCCTTCACGCCGCCCATCCACTCCGAGCTCAGCCCGTACCACCAGACGGCGAGCGCCGCCCCGATCACGCCGCAGACGAGGCCCTCGACGGTCTTGTTGGGCGACACGCGCAGCGCGAGCGGCCGCGCCCCGAACATGCGCCCGCCGAGGTAGGCCGCGGTGTCGCCGATGAACGTGCCGAGCAGCACGGCGAGCACGAGCCCGCCGCCGTGCGGGAGCTGGCGCAGCAGGATCGCGTGGGCGATCGCCAGCCCGATCCAGAGCGTGCCCACCACGGTGATCGCCAGCCCGTAGGTGAGCGGCACCTCGGGGCGCTCCGGCATGGCCAGGGCCAGCAGGAAGACGAGCGGGAAGAAGGCCACGGCGGCGATCAGCACCTGGTGCTCGCCGCCGAAGTGCGCGGCCGCCGCGAACCCCGTCAGCCCGAGGAAGCCGGCCAGGCGGACCGGGCGCAGCTCGTCGTACATGCGGAACAGCTCGTGCAGGCAGACGAAGCAGAGCACGAGCACGCCCGCGGCGAAGATCGCGTCGCCCGCGGCGATGATCCCGATCGCGTACGCCGCCGCCGGCACCGCGACCCACACGCGCGCCCCCAGGTCGGAGGCCGAGTTGCGCCGGCGCGAGCGCCGGGCGCGCGACGAGGTGGCCATCAGCGCCCGCCGAAGCGCCGCCGGCGCGCGTCGAACTCGGCGAGCGCGAACTCCAGGTCCGCGCGCCCGAAGTCCGGCCACAGGACGTCGGTGAAGTGCAGCTCCGAGTACGCGGACTGCCACAGCAGGTAGTTGGAGAGCCGCTGCTCGCCGCTCGTGCGGATGATCAGGTCGGGGTCGTGCATCTCGGGCGCGTAGAGGTGCGCCCGGAACTCGTCCTCGGTCGTGCCGGTGAAGCTGCGGGCCGCGTCGACGATCTCCGCCCGGCCGCCGTAGTTGAAGGCGACGAAGAGCGTGATGCGCTCGTTGGCGTCCGTCTTCTCCTCGGCCCAGCGCATCTGCTCGAGCAGCTCGGGCGCGACGCCGCTGCGGCGCCCGATGAACCGCATGCGGACGCCCTCCTCGTGCAGCTCCGGCGTCTCGGCGAGGATGCGCTCGGAGAACATCTCCATCAGCGCCGCGACCTCCTCGATCGGGCGCGCCCAGTTCTCCGTCGAGAACGAGTAGACGGTCAGCTCGCGGATGCCGAGGTCGGCGGCGTCGCGCAGGCGCGCCTTGACCGCGTCGGCCCCGGCGCGGTGGCCATCCTCCACCGGCAGCCCGCGCTGCTTGGCCCAGCGCCCGTTGCCGTCGGTGATGATCGCGACGTAGGTGGCGCCGGAGGCGCTCACACCTCGAGGATCTCTTCTTCCTTGGCCTTGACGAGCGCGTCGAGCTCTTTGACCTTCTCGTCGGTGAGCTTCTGCAGCGCCTCCTCGGCGCGGTGCTCGTCGTCGGCGCCCGCGTCGCCGGAGTCGCGGAGCTCTCGGAGATCGTGCATGGTGTCGCGCCGGATGTTGCGCAGCGCGACCTTGCCCTCCTCGGCCAGGCTGCGGACGACCTTGACGAGGTCCTTGCGGCGCTCCTCGGTCAGCTCGGGGATCGTCAGCCGGATCAGGGCGCCGTCGTTGGACGGGGTCAGCCCGACGTCGGACTCCATGATCGCCCGCTCGATCGCCTTGATCGAGTTCTTGTCGTAGGGCTGGACGGTCAGGAGCCGCGCCTCGGCGGCGTGGATCGTGGCGAGCTGCTTGAGCGGCGTCGGCGCTCCGTAGTAGTCGACCACGATGCGGTCGAGGAGGTTCGGGCTCGCCCGCCCGGTGCGGACGGAGCCGAACTTCGTCCGCGTGGCGTCCACGGACTTGCCCATGTGCTCGCGTGCGTCCTTGAGGAAGTCGTCGATGATGCTCATGTCGTCACCAGGGTCCCGACCCGCTCGCCGGAAACTATCCGATCGATGTTCCCTTCGTCGTTCATGTTGAAGACGTAGATGGGCAGCGCGTTGTCCATGCAGAGCGAGAGCGCCGTGGAGTCCATCACCTTCAGCCCGCGCTCGAGCGCCTCGCGGTGGGTGAGCTGCGGGATGAACTCGGCGTCGGGATCCTGCTGGGGATCGGCGGTGAACACGCCCTCGACCCCGTTCTTGGCCATCAGGATGGCCTCGGCGTGGATCTCGAGCGCGCGCAGCGCCGCCGCGGTGTCGGTCGTGAAGAACGGGTTCCCGGTGCCCGCCGCGAAGATCACGACGCGCGCCTTCTCGAGGTGGCGCATGGCGCGGCGCCGGATGTAGGGCTCCGCGACCTCGGAGATGGTCAGCGCGCTCTGCACGCGCGTGTGCACGCCGAGGCGCTCGAGCGCGTCCTGCAGCGTCAGCGCGTTCAGCACCGTGGCGAGCATGCCCATGTAGTCGCCCGTGGCCCGGTCCATCCCCTCCGCGGCCGCCTTCATGCCGCGGAAGATGTTGCCGGCGCCCTGCACGACCGCGACCTCGACGCCGCGGTCGTGGATGCCCTTGATCTGCTTGGCGATGCCCTCGACCCGCACGGGGTCGGTGCCGTACTCGAGGTCGCCCATGAGCGCCTCCCCCGACAGCTTCAGGAGGATGCGCTCGAAGGCGGGACGCCCCACGATGGCTACGCCCCGACCGCGAAGCGGGCGAAGCGGCGGATCACGACGTTCTCGCCCGTCGTGCCGGACAGCTCGGCACGGAGCTGCTCGATCGTCTTGCTCTCGTGCTTCTCGGGGTTGACGTGCTGCTGCTTGAGCAGCACGACCTCCTCCATCCACTTGCGCAGCTTGCCCTCGGCGATCTTCGCCCGGACGTTCTCGGGCTTGTCGGCGGCCTGCTGCTCGAAGACGCGCAGCTCGGCCTGCTTGTCCGCCTCGGGGATCTCGTCCTCGGACACGTAGCGGACCGTCGGGGAGGCGGCGATGTGCAGCGCGACCTCGCGGGCGAAGGCGATGAAGTCGTCGTTGCGGGCGACGAAGTCGGTGTTGCAGTCGACCTCGACGAGCACGCCGACCTTGCCGTTGCCGTGGATGTAGGACTGGATGGTGCCCTCGGTGGCCTCGCGGCCGCCCATCTTCAGAGCCTTGTCGCCCAGGCGGACGCGGAGCAGCTCGACGGCCTTGTCGACGTCGCCGTCGGTCTCCTGGAGCGCCGCCTTGCAGTCCATCATGCCCGCGCCGGTCCTGTCGCGCAGCTCCTTGACGAGGCTCGCGGTGATCGTGGGGGTGCTCACGTCGTCTCCTCGGTCTCGGTCTTCTCCTCGGCCGCGGGGGCGGCGGCCGGCTTCTTCTTGCGGGCGCGCGGCTTCTTGGCCGGCGCCTCCTTGGCGGGCGCGGGCACCTCCTCGGCGGCCGGAGCAGCCTCCGCAGCGGGCGCCTCTTCGGCGGCCGGCGCGGCCTCCGCGGCGGGGGCCGGCGCGGCCTCCGCGGCGGGGGCCGGCGCCTCCTTGGCGGCGGGCTTCGCGGCCGGCGCGGGCGCCTCCTCGGCGGCGGCCGGCGCCTCCTCGGCGGCGACCGGCGCCTCCTCGGCGGCCGGCGCGGCGTCGGCGCCCGGCGTCTCGGCCGGCGGCACCTCCACGTCGCCTGAGGGGCTCGACAGCTGGTCGCTCTCGGCCTCGGTCTGCGTCTCGGTGGCCGGCGCCTTGGCGACGGCCGGCTCGCTCGCGGCCTGGGCGGCGGCGGCCGCCTCGGCGGCGCCCGTGCCCTCGGCCTGCGGCTGCCCGAGATCCTGCACGGCCTCGGCGACCGTCGCCTCGGCGGCGTCGCGGGTCGCGTCCTGCGTCTGCGTGAGCGCGGCCTGCGCGGCGGCCAGCTCGGCCTCCTTGCGCGCCTGCTCCTCGGCCTCCTTGCGCGCCTTCTCCTCGGCCTCGCGGCGCGCCTGCTCGGCGGCCTCCTGACGCGCCCGCTCCTCCTCCTCGCGGAAGGTGCGGTTGCCGGTCTGGATCACGTCGCCGATCGCGCGCGTGATGATGTTGCAGGCGCGGATCCCGTCGTCGTTGCCCGGGATCACGTAGTCGATCCCGTCGGGATCGCAGTTCGTGTCGACGAGGCCGATGATCGGGATGCGCAGGCGCTGGGCCTCGCGCACCGCGATCGCCTCGGTCTTGAGGTCGATCACGAACAGTGCGTCGGGCACGCGCTGCATGTTCTTGACGCCGCCGAGGTTCGCGCGCAGCTTCTCGAGGTCGGCCTGGGCCGCCATGCGCTCGCGGGTCGGCAGCAGGCCGAGCTGGCCCTCCGACTCGTAGCGCTCGAGGTCGTGCAGGCGCTTGATCCGCAGCGAGATCGTCTGGAAGTTGGTCAGCAGGCCGCCGAGCCAGCGGTGGTTGACGTACGGCTGGCCGGACGCCTCGGCGATCTCCTTGATGCCGTCGCGGGCCTGCTTCTTGGTGCCGACGAACAGCACCGTGCCGCCGCGGCGCGCGAGGCCGTCGGCGAAGCGCTGGGCCGAGCCGAGCAGCGCCTCGGTGCGCAGCAGGTCGATGAGGTAGATGCCGCCGCGCTCACCATGGATGAACCGGCGCATCTTGGGATTCCATCGGCGGGTCTGGTGGCCGAAGTGCACACCGGCCTCCAACAGCTCCCTGATCCCGACTTCCTGAGCCACGGGCACGTCTCCCTTGCGGTTTGCTTGATGCGGTTCCCGGGCGCGGAGGCGAGTGCGGAACCCCGGCGCGCTCGCGCCGGGGCAGGGACCGCAGCCTCAGGTGGGTTGGGGTCGCCCGGGGTCGATGGGACAGATGGGCGTCCGCCTCGGGTGAGGCGCACCCCTCCAGGATAGCCGGATCAGTTCGCGCAAGTCCGGCCGCGGACCTGCGTTGGGGCTGGTGCGCGGGCCGGCCCTCCCTTCCCCT
This sequence comes from uncultured Solirubrobacteraceae bacterium, assembly GCA_963827335.1. Lineage (GTDB taxonomy): Bacteria > Actinomycetota > Thermoleophilia > Solirubrobacterales > Solirubrobacteraceae > DASQMT01. Next base: position 31,579 of record CAWHAP010000001.1, on the reverse strand, counting down.
ACCTCCGGTGGACCGGTCCGCGCAAACCTCATCCCTCCTCCGCCCGGTGCAGGGCGGCGGCGAGCTCGGGCGGCAGCGCGGACCGCACGTCGACCGGCTCGCCGCCGACCGGGTGCGGGAACGCGAGCCGCGCGGCGTGCAGGAACTGGCGCCGCAGGCCGTGGCGCCCCGGCGCGCCGTACTCCGGGTCGCCTGCCACCGGGTGGCCGATGGCCAGCAGGTGGGCGCGGATCTGGTGGGTCCGGCCGGTCTCCAGGCGGACGCGCAGCAGCGTGTCGTGCGGGAGCGCGCGCTCGACCTCGAAGTGGGTCACCGCCTCGCGCGGCTCGTCCGTGTCGGTCGACACGCGCGTGCGGACGCGGCGGTCGCGGCCGAGCGGCGCGTCGATCGTGCCGCGCCGGGCGGGCGGGCGGCCCTCGACGAGGGCGAGGTACTCGCGCACGAGGTCGCGCCGCCGCAGCGCCGCCTTCAGCGCGGCGTGCACCGCGTCGGAGCGCGCGACGACGAGCAGGCCGGACGTGTCGCGGTCGAGGCGGTGCACGACGCCGGGGCGGGCCGGGTCCTCGCCGCCGGCCGCAAGGCCCTCCAGGGCCTGCACGAGCGTGCCCGCGCGGTGCCCGCGCGCCGGGTGCACGACCACGCCGGCCGGCTTGTCGACGACCAGCAGGTGCTCGTCCTCGTAGGCGACGGCGAACGTCGCGGCGGGGGGTGCCGGCGCCGCGGCCGCCGGCGCGGGCTCGGTCACGACCAGCCGCTCGCCGCCGGCGAGCACGTGGCGCTTGGGCCGGCGCTCCCCGTCGACCGTGACGTGGCCGCCGTCGATCAGCCGCTGCGCGGCCGCTCGGGAGCCGGCGTGGCCGGCCAGATGGACGTCGAGCCGCTCACCCGCGGCGCTCGCCGGGACGGTCAGCTCAGGCGCCATCGGGAGCGGGCTCGGTCGGTGCGGCGGCCGCCTCCTCGCGCCGGCGGGGCGGTCCCTCCAGCACGTAGATGAGGGCCAGCACCCCGAACGTGATCGCCATGTCGGCGACGTTGAAGGCCGGGAAGTGCGGGAACTTGACGAAGTCCGTGACCGAGCCGGCGTGGGCGCGGTCGATCAGGTTGCCGATGGCTCCGCCGAGCAGCAGCCCGGTCGGGGCCCACACGAGCGGGCGGCCCGTGTGCGTCGCGAAGAAGGCGACCAGCGCCAGCAGGGCGATCGCCGTGCCGACGACGAGCAGCGCGCCGCCGTCGGAGAGGAAGCCGAACGCGATGCCCGAGTTGCGCACGTGCACGAGGTCGAGCACGCCGGGGACCAGGTCGCGCCGCTCGCCGTAGTCGAGCCCGCCGCGGACGAGCGCCTTCGTGATCTGGTCGAGCCCGACGACGACGGCCGCCACCGCGCCGGCCGCCAGCGTGGTGCGGCCTGGGCTCACGCCGGGCGGACGAGGTCGATCACCAGTCCGCCGACGATCGACAGGACGATGATCGCGACCATCGGGCTGAGGTCGAGCGGGCCGATCCGCAGCGGCAGGCGGCGGAAGAGGTTGAGCCACGGGTTCGCGGTGTCGCGCAGGAAGTCGAGGATCGCGTTGGACCAGCGCGAGTACGGCACGCGCACGCCCATCGAGAACACGAAGGACATGATCACCCAGGCGATGATGATGATGATGTAGACGTTGAGGAGGGCGCCGAGGAAGTCGGCGATCTCCTCGCGGGCGGACGCGGCGAAGATCGTCATGTGAAGTCCACCACGTCGTCCATCGCCTGCGAGAGCGCGGCGCGCACGCCGCCGCGCTCGAGCGCCGCGAGCCCGCGCGCGGTCGTGCCGCCGGGCGAGGCCACGGCCCGGCGCAGGGCGAGCGTGTCGTAGTCGCGGGCGCGCAGCAGCTCGGCCGAGCCGGCCATCGTCTCGGCGACGAGCCGGTTCGCCAGCGCCGGCGGCATGCCGCGGCGGACAGCCGCGTCCACCTGCGCCTCGACGAGCAGCGCCCAGTAGGCGGGCCCGACGCCGCCGGTGGCCCCGGCGATCCGCATCAGGCCCTCGGGGATGTCCACGACCGTCCCGATGCGCTCGAACAGCGCGTGGACCTCGCCGTGGAGCGCCGCGTCGTGCTCCGTGTCGGGGACCGCGAAGGCGAGCACGCCGCGCTTGACCTCGACGGGGGTGTTGGGCTCGACGCGGAAGACCGGCGTCTCGGGGTACGCGGCCCGCACCTCGGCCTGCGTGGTGCGGGCGAGGATCGAGACGACCGCCCTGGCCGCGCCGCCGATCTCGGCGGCCACTGCCGCGAGCTGCGCGGGCTTGTGGGCGAGGATCACGAGGTCGGCGCGCTCGGCGAGCGCGCGGTTGGAGGCGACGGCCTCGCCGCCGACGAGCGCCGCGAGCTCCTTCGCCCGGCCCGAGCCGGAATCGGTGCACAGCACCGGTTCGCCCCATCCGAGGGCGAGGGCGCGCGCCATGTTGCCTGAGCCCACGAAGCCGAGTTGCACGGCCGGGGAGTCTACGACTGGTTGAAGAAGCCCTTCTCGATGAGGCGGGCGCGCTCCTCGGAGGAGAGCTCCACGTTGCGCGGCGTGAGCAGGAACACCTTGTCGGCGATCCGCTGCATGCCGCCGTCGAGCGCGTAGGTCAGCCCGGAGGCGAAGTCGATCAGGCGCTTGGAGAGATCGGTCTCGGAGCCCTGGAGGTTGATGATCACCGGGATCGAGTCCTTGAACTTGTCCGCGACGTCCTGCGCGTCGTTGAACGACTTCGGGATCACCAGGTGCACGCGGACCTCCCCGCTGCTGCCGTTGGAGGGGCGGCCGCCGACCGGTCGCAGCACGGTCGTGCGCCGCTCGGACGAGGCGTCGTCGGCGAAGATGTCGTCGATCTCGTCCCGGCGGCGCCGCGTGCTCAGCCGCCGCACGTTCGGCCGCTCGCGATAGCGGTCCTCCAGCTCGGCCTCGGGCTGGCGGATCGCCGCGGGCAGCTCCTCCTCTTCCTCGTACGCGTCGCGGTCCTCGGCGAGGCCGAAGTAGACGAGCGTGCGGTGCCAGGAGTCGGAGAAGCCCATGCGATAGGCGAAGTTCGGTGCCAGCAGGGGGTTTCCTTCCCCGCGCTGGCCTATTCGAAGAGTACCGAGCCCACCCGGACGATCGTGGCGCCTTCCTCGACGGCGACCGCGTAGTCCTGCGAGGTCCCCATCGAGAGGCGGGCGAGCCCGTGCTCCGCGGCGAGTTCGCGCAGGGCGGCGAAGTGCGGCCGGCTGGCCTCCGGGTCCTCGGCGAACGGGGGCATGCCCATGAGGCCGGTCACGCGCACCGGGGCGCGCGCGATGAACGCGCCGAGCTCGGCGGGCGCGATGCCCGCCTTGCCCTCCTCCCCGGCGACGTCGACCTCCACGAGGATCTCCGTCCCGGGCGCCGCATGGCGCTCCAGCTGGCTCAGGGCCGAGTCCGACGCGACCGAGTGGATCAGCTCGACGTGCGGCAGGATCTGCTTCACCTTGCGACTCTGGAGCTGGCCGATGAAGTGCCAGCGGATGCGCTCGTCCGGCCACGCCGCGGCCTTGGCCTCGAGCTGCTGGGCGCGGTTCTCGCCCCACAGCGTCAGGCCGGCCTCGAGCAGCGCGCCGAGGTCCTCGACGGCGACGTACTTGACCGCCACGAGCAGCTCGACGCCGGCCGGATCGCGCCCGGCCCGGCGCGCCGCGGCGTCGATCGTGGCGCGCACGCGCTCGGTGTTCTCCGCCACGCGGGCGGGGTCTAGGCCCGCCACACCACACCCGCCTGGCGCCCGGTGACCCCGTGGTCGCGCCGGTGCGAGAAGAACCGCTCGTCGCAGATGGTGCAGATCCCCGTGTCGTGGACCGCGTCGACGCCCGCGGCGGCGAGCCGGTGGCGCGCGACGGCGGCGAGGTCGAGGTTGCGCTCGCCGACGCGCGCGCCCGGGACCCCGGCGAACGGCGCGTGGACCTCCTCGCCGACCTCGTAGCAGCAGCCGCGCGCGCCGGGGCCGATCGCGGCGGACACCGGCCCCTCGGCGCCGAGGTCGCGCAGCGCCGCGACGCCCTCGGCGACGATCCCCGAGGCGAGCCCGCGCCAGCCGCCGTGCAGCGCCGCCACCGCCTCGCCGGAGGCGAGCAGCACCGGCAGGCAGTCGGCGACGAGGACGAGCGCGGCGGCGCCGGCGAGCGCGGTGGCCTGGCCGTCCTCCTCGGCGGGCGCGGCGGTCGGCGCCGTCGCCCGGCGGACCGCCGTGCCGTGCACCTGGCGGCCGTGCAGCAGGTGGCGAGAGCCGGCGGCGGCGGCGACCCGCGCGCGGTTCTCGGCCACGGCGGCGGGGTCGTCGTCCGTCCACGGGCCGAGGTTCAGCGAGGCGTAGGGCCCGGTGGACACGCCGCCGTGCCGCGTGGTGAACAGCCCGCGGGCGCCGGGGAGGTCCACGGTGAGGTGCACGCCCCGCAGGCTAGTGGTCGGCGACCGCCGGGCCACGGCCGGGGACCGGCGAGGACTGGACGATCGACGTCGTCGTCTGGCCGTACAGGACGAAGCGGTCGATGAGCTCCTCGAGGTGGCCGACGTCGCGCACGTGGAGCCGCATCACGAAGCAGTCCTCGCCCGTGACGCGGTGGCACTCGGTCACCTCGGGCGTGTCCCGGGCGAGCGCGGCGACCTTGGGGATCATCCGCGCGGCGGGCCGGATGCGCAGGATCACGCTGAGCCCGTAGCCGAGCGCGCGCGGGTCGACGTCGGCGTGGTAGCCGCGGATCACGCCCGACTCCTCCAGCCGCGCGAGCCGCTCGCCGACGGCGGGGGCGGTCAGGCCGACGCGCCGGCCCAGCTCGGCCAGGCTGAGGCGGGCCTCCTGCTGCAATGCGGCGATCAACTGCTGGTTGATGGGATCGAGCTGCTGATCCGAAAGTCGTGCTGGCATGATGGCTTCGATCACTACTGTACCTCAGTGGGGGCAGCCGCGATCGTGTGTGGACCATGTCCACCACCGTCATCGCCGCCCGGCCGCCGCTCACCGAGCGCGTCCCGCCGCACCTCTGGTTCGTGGGGAGCGCGGTGTTCCACTACCTCGGACCGGCGTTCGCGGTGCTGCTGTTCACCCGCGTCGGGCCGCTCGGGACCGGCTGGCTGCGGATCGCCGCGGCCGCGGCCGTGCTCATCGCCTGGCGGCGGCCCTGGGGGCTCCTGCGCGAGCCGTCGCTGCTCGCGCTCGGCGCGGTGCTGGCGCTCATGAACTGCTGCTTCTACCTGGCGATCGACCGGCTGCCGCTCGGCACGGTCGCGGCGATCGAGTTCCTCCCGGTGATCGCGCTCGCGGCGATCGGGGCGCGCACCGGGCGCAACGCGGCCGCGCTCGTGCTCGCGGTGGCCGGCGTCTACCTGCTCACGGGCGTGCGGCTCGGCGGTGAGCCGCTCGGGATCGCGCTCGCGTTCGCCAACGCGGGGCTGTTCGCGCTCTACATCATGCTCAGCCATCGCGTGGCGCAGGACACCGGCCTGGACGGCCTGGCGGCGTCGATGCTCGCGGCGCTCGTGGTGGTCACGCCGCTGGCGGGCTGGGACGCCGTGCCGGCGCTCGACGACCCGGTCGCGATCGCCGCCGGCGTGGGCGTCGGGGTCGCGTCGTCGGTGATCCCCTACGTGTGCGACCAGCTGGCGATGGCGCGGCTGCCGCGCGCGACCTACGCGCTGCTCGTCTCGCTGCTGCCCGCGACCGCGACGGTGATCGGCGTGATCGTGCTCGCGCAGGTGCCGTCGGCCGTCGAGGTGCTCGGCGTCGCGCTCGTCGTCGGCGGCGTGGCCGTCCACCGAGAACCCGCCGACTAGGCCCGCAGGGCGACGGCGAGCTGGGCCTCGCGGTCGGGCGCCGTGCCGTCCAGCAGCGCCGCCCGCGCGGCGCGCAGCGCCCGGCCGATCGCCGGGCCGGACAGGCCGGCGGCGAGCAGGTCGTCGCCGCCGATCGCCAGGCGGGCGCGGCGGCCGCGCTCGAGCCAGTCGCGCGCGCCGTCCGACCCGGCCGCGGCGGCGACCACCGCGGCCTCGACCGGGAGGCGGCCGAGCACGGCGTCGACCTCCGAGGGGCGGCCCGTGAGCACGCCGACGGTGGCGCCTGCGACGACGGCGGCCGCGTCCGCCGCGGGGAACGCCAGCGCGCGCAGCCGCGCAGCCAGCTCCGCCGCCGCGCCGCCCGCGCGCAGCGCCGTGGCGAGCGCGACCAGGTCGGTGCGCGCGTCGCCCGGGGCCAGCGCGAGCGCGCGGGCCAGCAGCGGCTCGTCGACGGCGAACCCCGGCAGCAGCGCCGCGCCCAGCCCCCCGCGCTCCAGCTCGCGCAGCGCCGCCGGCATCGGCTCGCGGGCCAGCAGCCGCAGCTCCGCGCCGAGCCGCTCCCCGGAGACCGTCCCGAGCGCGCCGCCGGCCACCGCCGCCGCCGCCAGGCCCGCAGTGTGCGGCTCGGCGGCGAACCCGAGCCGCGCCGCGTAGCGCGCGAGCCGCAGCAGCCGCGTCGGGTCGTCGCGGAAGGAGCCGTCGTGGAGCACGCGCAGCACGCCCGCGTCGAGGTCCTCGCGCGCGCCGGCCCACCCGGCCTGCGCCCCGTCGGCCAGCCGCAGCGCGAGCGTGTTGACGGTGAGGTCGCGCCGCGCGAGATCCTCCTCCAGCGTGGCGCCGAGCTGCACGTCGGGCAGGGCCCCCGGCCGCGCGTAGGTCTCGCGCCGCGCGCCCGCCAGATCGAACGTCGTGCCCGGCGCGCGCACCGTGGCGGTCCCGAAGCGGTCGTGCACGAGCACGTCGCCGCCCAGCCGCTCCGCGGCCCGCCGGGCGACGGCGGCCGCGTCCCCCTCGACGACCAGGTCGAGCTCGCGGGGCTCGCGGCCCAGCAGCAGATCGCGCACCGCGCCGCCGACGATCCACACGCCCGGCTCGCCCTCCAGCGCGGCCGCCACGGGCGTGAACAGTCTGGACACGTGGTCGAGGAGCGCCGGGGGCACGCCGGTAACCTAGACCGGCATGTCGCCGCAGGCGCGCAAGCCCCGTTGGCGGCGGATCGTGCTCGTGCTCGGGATCGCGCTGGTGACCCTCGTGGGTGCCGCCGCCGCCTTCGTGGCGACCCGGCAGGAAGGTGACGTCTCCAACCCGGACGTCGAGTTCCGCGAGGAGCCGTCCGCCACGCCCGAGGCGGAGGTCGAGCCCGACGCGCCGGGCGGCGGGAAGGCCGATCCGGTCGACCGCTTCATCTGGGCGCACTACGGCTACACCCGCGACCGCCGGCGCTACCTGCCGCTCAAGCGGCCGCTCCGCCCGCCGTTCCGCGAGATCTGGCAGTACCAGGGCAACGTGCTGCTGGAGTTCCCGCCGGTCATCGGCGGCCGGCGGCTCTACCTGCTCAACGACCACGGCGTGCTCTACGGGATCGACAAGCACACCGGCAAGGTCCGCTGGCGGCGCAAGCTCGGCGCGCTCGCCGCCGCCTCGCCCGCCTACGCCGGCGGCGTCGTCTACGTCGTGCTGCTCCAGCGCTCGCGCTCCGGCGCGGGGGCGGATGCGGGGCGGGTCGTCGCGCTCGACGGCAAGAGCGGGAGGATCCGCTGGAGCCGCCAGCTCGCGAGCCGCAGCGAGTCCTCACCGCTCGTGGCCGACGGCCGCCTCTACTTCGGCTCGGAGAACGGGACCGTGTACGCGATGGACGCGGGCAGCGGCGCCGTGCGCTGGCGCTTCAAGGCGGACGGCGCCGTCAAGGGCGGGCTCGCGCTCTCCGACGGCCGGCTCTACTTCGGCGACTACGGCGGCCGCGCGTACGCGATCCGCCAGAGCACCGGCGGCCAGGTGTGGCGCGCGTCGACCAACGGCGGCCGCTTCGGGCTCGGCGCGGGCAACTTCTACTCCACGCCGGCGGTCGCCTACGGGCGCGTGTACATGGGCAACACGGACGGGCGCGTGTACTCGTTCGCGGCGAGCAGCGGCGAGCTCGCGTGGAGCCACAGCACGGGCGGCTACGTGTACGGCTCGCCCGCCGTCGCCGCGGTGCCGGGCGGCCGCCCGCTCGTCTACATCGGCTCCTACAGCGGGCGGTTCTTCGCGCTCGACGCCCGCAGCGGCGCCGAGCGCTGGTCGCGCGGCGGCAACGGCAAGATCTCCGGCGGCGCGAGCGTGATCGGCGACATCGTGTACTACGCCGATCTCGGCAACAAGCGCACGATCGGGCTCGACGCGCGCAGCGGACGCAAGGTGTTCGAGCACGAGCGCGGCTCCTACAACCCGGTGGTGTCCGACGGCGAGACGATCTACCTCACCGGCTATCACGCGCTGTACGGCCTCGTGCCGCTGAGCGCGCAGGACAAGCGCAAGCGCAAGGACGCCGCCGACGCGCGGGCGGCCCGGCAGCGCCGGGACCGCCGGGTGTGCACGCGCAAGGCGCGCGCGGCGCATCGTGGCAGGCCGCGCTCCATCCGGCGCTCCATCAGCCGCTGCCGCGCCCGCAAGCAGGAGCGCCGGCGCGCGGCCATCCGGCACGACTGCGCCGTGCGGGCGCGCAAGGCGCACCGCGGGCGCAAGGGCAGGATCACGCGCTCCTACCAGAACTGCGTCAAGGAGCGCGGCGTCGAGCGACGCCGCTAGCGCACCGGCACGCCCGCGGCCGCCAGCCGCGCCTTGACGTCGGCGACGGAGTACTGGCCGTAGTGGAAGATCGACGCGGCGAGGACCGCGTCGGCGCCCGCCGCGAAGCCGTCGACCATGTGCTCCGGGGCGCCGACGCCGCCCGAGGCGATCACCGGCACGTCGACGGCGTCCGCGATCGCGCGCGTCAGCTCGAGGTCGTAGCCGTCCCTGGTGCCGTCGCGGTCCATCGAGGTGAGCAGGATCTCCCCCGCACCGCGCTCGACGCCCTCGCGGGCCCAGGCGACCGCGTCGCGACCCGTTGGGGTGCGGCCGCCGGCCACGTGGACCTCCCACCCGGCGCCGGCGCGCTTGGCGTCGATGGCCAGCACGACGCACTGGGCGCCCAGCACGCCGGCGAGCTCGCCGACCAGCTCCGGGCGCGCGACGGCGGCGGAGTTGACCGAGACCTTGTCGGCGCCGGCGTCGAGCACGGCCTGGGCGTCGGCGACCTCGCGGACGCCGCCGCCGATCGTGAACGGGACGAAGACCTCGTCCGCGGCGCGGCGCGCGAGCTCGACGACGGTGGCGCGCTTGTCGGACGTCGCCGTGATGTCGAGGAAGACGAGCTCGTCGGCGCCCTCGCGGTCGTAGAACGCGGCCAGCTCGACGGGGTCGCCGGCGTCGCGGATGTCGAGGAACCGGGTGCCCTTGACGACGCGGCCGGCGTCGACGTCCATGCAGGGGATCACGCGCTTGAAGTGCACGCGGGAAGCGTACGGGGCGGACCGCGTTTGGGCGGGGGCGTACGCGGGGAGAGTCCATTACCCGGAAAGAGGTGCGCCGATGCTCCGCCGTTCGTGCTCATGCTGGTCCGCCGTTGCCGTGATCGTCGCGGTCGGGGTCCCGGCCGCCCACGCGCAGCTCCCCCCGGTGCCGACCGTGCCGCCACTCCCGACGGCGATCCCCGTCCCGGTCCCGACGAGCATCCCCGTTCCGGTCCCGACGGCGATCCCGGTGCCGCAGCTCCCTGAGGTCCCCGACGTGCCGGAGGTCCGGGTGCCGGAGGTCCGCGTGCCGGTGCCGGACGTGCCCGGGGTCCCCGACGTGCCGGACGTGCGGAGCCCCTCGATCGGCGGCAACGGCGGCGGAGGCGGCGGCGGGCGGCAGTGCGGACGGCGGCGGCAACAGCACGGGCGGCGGCGGCGGAGGCGGCGGCAGTGCGGACGGTGGCGGCGGCAGCACCGGCGGAGGCGGCGGCAGCAGCTCGGGCGGCGGTGGCGGCGGAGGCGCGGGCGGCGCCGCGGGCGGCAGCGTCCGTGCGGCGGGCGGCGCCGCCGGCGGCGCGGCCGGCAGCGGCGCGGCGGGCGCCGCCGCCGGCGCGCGCGGCGCGGCCGAGCGCGGCGGCGCGCGCGCCGACCGGACGCGGCGGCGCGCGAGGGCCCCCGTGCCGCGCGAGCGGCGCGAGCGGCGGCTGCGGCGCGTCGTGTCGCGCTTCGCGGGCTGCCTCGGCGCCGTCGCGCCCGGCCAGCGGCGCGTGCTCGTCCTGCGCTCCGGCGCGGGCGCCGGCGAGCCGCTGAGCCGCCGCGCGGTCGCGCTGCGCCTCGACACGACGGTCCGGCAGGTCGCGCGCACCGAGCGCCGCGGCCTGGAGCGCCTGCGCGCCGTCGCGTCCGCCGGCGGATGCGGCGGCGGCGAGGCCGGCGCGATCGTGGCCGCCGGCGGCGACGGCGCAGGGCCGGTCGCCGGCGCGGCCCCTGAGCCCGGCGCCGCCGGGGCGCCGGAGGACGGGCGCAAGGTGGGCACGGCGGGCGTCGACGTCAAGGACGAGTTCGCCACCTCCCCCTCCCCCGACCGGACCGCACCGATGCAGCGCTTCGCCGTCGGGGCGATCAACGGCGACGGCGACCCGCCGCTCCTGCCGCTGCTGCTCGCGGCCTTCGCGGCGGGCTTCATGGCCGTGTGGTTCCTCCAGCACGCCCGCGGCGGCGGCGGCGCCCACCCGGCGTAGGCGGGCTCAGCCCTTGCCGTCGAGCGCGGCCTGCGCCTCGGCGACCGTGAAGCGGCGCTCGTAGAGCGCCTTGCCGACGATCACGCCGGACAGGTTGACCTGCCGCAGCGCGCGCAGCGAGCGGAGGTGCTCGAGCTCCCCGATCCCCCCGGCGTACAGGAACCGGCCGCGGACGGCCTCGGCGATCGCCGCGACGTCCTCGAGCGACGGGCCGCCGAGGGCGCCGTCGCGATCGGCGTCCGTGTAGATGAAGGACGCCACCCCGCGGTCGTGCAGCCGCCCGATCGCCTCGGCCGCGGGGAGGTCGGTGACCTGCGTCCAGCCCGCGGTGGCGATCTTGCCGCCGCGCACGTCGACCGACACGACCACGCGAGGACCGTGGGCGGCCACGATGTCGTCGAGGAAGTCGACGTCGCGCAGCGCGGCGGTGCCGACGATCACGCGCTCGGCGCCGGCCCGCAGCGCGTCACGGACCGCGTCGACCGTGCGCAGCCCGCCGCCGTACTGCACCGGCACCCCGGTTCCGGCGACGATCCGGCCGAGGTGCTCGATCGAGGCGGGCGCACCCGCCTTCGCGCCGTCGAGGTCGACGACGTGCAGGAAGCGCGCGCCCGCCTCGACCCACGAGCGGGCCGCCTCGAGCGGATCGTCGTGGTAGACGGTCTCGTCCTCGAAGCGCCCGTGCGTCAGCCGGACGGCCTTGCCGCCGCGGATGTCGATCGCCGGGTAGACGATCATGCCGTCACGCGCGCGCCGACGAAGTTGCGCAGCAGCGCGAGCCCGTCGAGCGAGGACTTCTCCGGGTGGAACTGGACGCCCATGACGTTGCCGCGCTCGGCGATCGAGACGAAGCGCTCGCCGTACTCCCCGCGCCCGACCACGTCGGACTCCTCGGCAGGGCGGCAGGCGAACGTGTGCACGTGGTAGAAGGCGCAGCGGTCGCCGAGCCCGCCGGTCAGCGCGGACGGCCGCGCGAACGCGACCTCGTTCCAGCCGATGTGCGGGACCTTCAGGCCGGGCGCCTCGAGCCGCGTCACGGTGCCGCCGAGCAGGCCGAGGCCCGCGGCCCCCTCGTGCTCGGTCGAGGAGTCGAACAGCAGCTGCATCCCGAGGCAGATGCCCAGCACCGGCACGCCGGCGTCCGCGCGCTCGCGCAGCAGCTCGACGAGCCCGAGCGCGCCCAGGCGGCGCATCGCCTCCGGGAACGCGCCCACGCCGGGCAGCACGATGGCGTCGGCGGCGGCGATCGCCTCGCGCTCGGCGGTGCGCGCCACGCGCGCCCCGACGTGCTCGAGGGCCTTCTCGACGCTGCGCCGGTTGCCCATCCCGTAGTCGACGAGGGCGACGGTCACGTCAGCGTGCCCTTCGTCGACGGGACGCCCGTCTCGTCGGGGTCGATCGAGACCGCCACGCGCAGGGCGCGGGCGAACGCCTTGAAGCAGGCCTCGATCATGTGGTGCACGTTCGTGCCCGCCTGCAGCTCGAGGTGCAGGGTGAGCCGCCCGGCGCTCGCCACGGCGCGGAAGAACTCCTCCGCGGCCTCGTGCTCGAACCCGGCGATCGCGCCCGCGGGCAGATCCAGCCCGGTGACCCTGCAGTAGGGCCGGCCGGAGAGGTCGATCGCGCACGCCGCGCGCGCCTCGTCCATCGGCACGACGGCGTGCCCGTAGCGGCGGATCCCGCGCCGGTCGCCGAGCGCCTCGCCGATGGCCTGCCCCAGCACGATCCCGGCGTCCTCGACCGTGTGGTGCGCGCCCGTCTCGAGGTCGCCGTGGACCGTCACGGTCAGGCCGAGGCGGCCGTGGCGCGCGAGCAGGTCGAGCATGTGGTCGAAGAAGCCGACGCCGGTGTCGATCGCGCCCGCAGGGCCGCCGTCGAGGTCGAGGCCGATCGCGACGTCCGTCTCGCCCGTCTTGCGGGTCAGCTGTGCGCTCCGGGCCATGGCGTCAGGGATTCTGGCGGATCCGGGCGGACATGGACTCGGCGTGCACCGCGAAGCCCTCGGCCTCGGCGATCGGGACCCCGGCGCGCGCGAGCTCGGCGGCCGCGCCGCCGACCCGCACCTCGCTCATGCGGCGGCGGAAGTGGCCCACCGTGAGCCCGGAGGCGAAGCGCGCCGCGCCGTCGGTCGGCAGGGTGTGGTTCGAACCCGCGACGTAGTCGCCGAACGCCGTGGCGCTCTCGGCGCCGACGAACAGGCAGCCGGCCCGGCGCACGCGCGGGGCGAGCGCCTCGGCGGCAGCGCCGACGAGCTCGAGGTGCTCGGGGGCGAGCGCCTCGGAGAACGCGAGCGCGGCCTCGATCCCGTCCGCCTGGACCAGGACCTTCGGGCTGCGCGTGACCGTCGGGCGGTCCGCGTAGAGCCGCTGGACCTCGCGGCCGATCGCGTCCAGGAGGCCGACGTCGTCCGAGACGGCGACGACGAGCGAGTCGTCGCCGTGCTCGGCCTGGGCGAGCAGGTCGAGCGCGACGAGCCGCGGGTCGGCGCCCGCCGCGGCGAGCACGAGCAGGTCGGACGGCCCGGCGAAGCCGTCGATCCCCACGTGGCCCGAGACCTGGCGCTTGGCCTCCTGCACGTACGCGTTCCCGGGACCGACGATGACGTCGACCGGCCGGACCGACTCCGTGCCGTAGGCGAGCGCGGCGATCGCCTGCGCCCCGCCCATGCGGTGGACCTCGGCGACGCCGCAGAGCGCGCAGGCGGCGAGGATCACGGGGTGCGCCGGGGCGGCCACGACGACCTCCTCCACCCCGGCGGCGCGCGCGGTGACGGCGCCCATGACGACCGAGGACGGATACGGGTTGCGGCCGCCGGGCGCGTAGACCGCCGCCCGGGCCACGGGGATCTCGCGCAGCCGGACGACCTGGCCCTGGGGCAACTCGACGTCGGCATCCGCACGCAGGCCGGCCTCCGCGACGCGGCGGACGTTGTCGGCCGCCAGCTCCAGCCCCGCTCGCACGGCGGGGTCGAGCGCCTCGAGCGCCGCGACGAGCTCGGCCTCGGGCACGCGGAGCGGGCCGCTGACCTCGCCGAAGCGGCGCTCGTGCATGAGCAGCGCGTCGTCGCCCGCGTCGCGGATGGAGGCGATGATCCCGGCCACGCTGTCGCCCACCGAGGCCGGGGCCGGCACGAGCCCGCGCACGTCCACGGCCACGCCGGCCGCGTCCTCGGCGACGACGGCCAGGCGCTCGATCATCGCGCGAGCACCGCCCGGATGCGCGCCACGAGGTCGTCCAGTGCCCCGGCCTTGAGCTTGTGCGCCACGGGGTTGGCGATCAGCCGTGCCGTCGAGGCGAGGACCTCCTCGCGCACGACGAGCCCGTTCTCGCGCAGGGTCGTGCCGGTCGCGGTCAGGTCGACGATCCCCTCCGCCAGCCCGGTGAGCGGCGCGAGCTCGACCGAGCCCTTGACCTCGACGATCTCCGCCTGGCGGCCCGTGCGCTCGAAGTGGCGGGTGGCGATGCGCGGGTACTTCGTGGCGACGCGCATCACGCCGAGCCGGCGCAGGGCCTCCGCGAGCCGGTCCTCGCCCGCGGTGCTGGCGACGACCATCACGCACGGCCCGTAGCGCAGGTCGAGCAGCTCGTACACGGCGCGCTCGGACTGCTCGGCGAGCACGTCCTTGCCGGTGATCCCGAGGTCGGCGGCGCCCGCCTCCACGTAGGTGGCGACGTCCGACGGGCGCATGGTCACGAGGCCCGCGTCCGCGAACAGCAGCTTGCGGTCGTTCGCGCGCACCTCGGCGGTGTCGACGCCCAGCGCGTCGAGCAGGTCGAGCGTCTCCCGCATCATCGCGCCGCGCGGCACCGCGAGCGTGAGCCCGTTCAGCCCGCTCACGGCAGCTGCTCCCCGCGCCGCTCGCCGACGAGGGCGAGGTGGACCCGCTCGACGTTGAGCGCCCAGCCGGCGGCCGGCAGCGGGCGGCCGAAGCGGCCGAGGAGCTCGTCGTAGCGCCCGCCGCCGCCCAGCGGCGCGCCGAGCCCCGCGTCGTAGACCTCGAAGACCGCGCCCGTGTAGTAGTCCAGGCCGCGCGACAGCCCGAGGTCGAAGATCACGCGCGCGGCGACCGGCTCCGGCAGCGCCGCGTAGACCGCGCGCAGCCCGCCGGCGGCCTCCCCGGCGTCGTCGAGCACCTCGGGCCCGCCGCGCCGCTGCGGCACGCCGAGCAGCGCCGCGGTGGCCGCCCCGCCCAGCCGCAGGCCCTCGACCTCGCGCTCCAGGCCCACGAAGTCGCGCGTCACGAGCTCGTGCAGGATGCGGGCGCGCGCGTCGGCGGGCACCCCGTGCGCGTGCAGCAGCGCCGGGTAGAGCGACGCGTCGCCCAGCCCGACGCGGTAGCCGGTCAGCCCGATCGCGTCGAGCACCTCGCACAGCACGGTCAGGGTCTCCGCCGTGCCGTCCTGCGCGGGCACGCCGACGAGCTCGATGCCGGCCTGCAGCATCTCCCGGTCCTGGCCGCGCTGCGGCCGTACGGAGCGGTAGGCGTGCGCGACGTAGCAGAAGCGCAGCGGCGGGGCCGTCGCGGCGAAGCGCGTCGAGACGACCCGCGCGATCGGGATCGTCATGTCCGAGCGCAGGACGAGCACGTTGCCCTGCTCGTCGAAGAGCTTGTACGCGGGGTCGGCGGCCGCCGGGTCACCGCGCGTGAGCACCTGCTCGTACTCCAGCGCCGGCGTGCGGATCTCCCCGTACCCGCGCGCGTCGAACACCCCGCGCACCGCCGCGACGATCGCGTTGACCTCGCGCATCTCGTCGGGCAGGACGTCGCGCGTCCCGCTCGGGGTCGGGTGGATCGTCGACACGCCCGGGAGGCTAGCTAGGCGACCTGGCGCTCGATGCGCGCGCCGAGCGCGCGCAACCGCTCGTCGATGCGCTCGTACCCGCGGTCGATCTCGCGGATGTTGTGGATCTCGGTCTCGCCCTGGGCGCACAGCGCCGCGATCAGCATCGCCATGCCCGCCCGGATGTCGGGCGAGGAGACGCGCTGGCCGCGCAGCCGGCGCGGGCCGATCACGATCGCCCGGTGCGGGTCGCAGATCGTGATCTCCGCCCCCATCGAGATCAGCTTGTCCACGAAGAACAGGCGGTTCTCGAACATCTTCTCGAAGATCAGCACGGAGCCCTCGGCCTGCGTGGCGAGCGCGACGACGATCGAGGTGAGGTCGGCCGGGAAGGCCGGCCACGGCCCGTCCTCGATCTTCGTCTGGTAGTCGCCGGCGTCACGCGCCACGACGAGCTTCTGGCCGCCGGGGACGAGCACGTCCTCCCCGTCGAGCTCCGAGCGCAGCCCGAGCCGGTTGAAGGCCAGCCGGATCATGCGCAGGTCGTCGGTGACGCAGTCCTTGATCCGCAGCTCCCCGCCGGTCACCCCGGCGAGCGCCATGAACGAGCCGATCTCGATGTGGTCGGGCGAGACGGCGTGCTCGCAGCCGCCCAGGGAGGCCACGCCGTGGACGTGCATGACGTTCGAGCCGATCCCCTCGATCGCCGCGCCCATGCGGGTGAGCATGCGCGCGAGGTCCTGCACGTGCGGCTCGGAGGCGGCGTTGCGGATGGTGGTCGAGCCCACGGTGAGCGCGGCCGCCATGAGCGCGTTCTCGGTGCCCATCACGGACGGCTCGTCCATGAAGAAGTCGCAGGCCCGCAGCCCGCCGTCGGGGGCGGTCAGCCTGATGTCGCGGTCGAGCTCGACGACGGCCCCGAGCGCGCGGAAGGCGTCGAGATGCGGATCGAGCCGGCGGCGGCCGATCACGTCGCCGCCGGGGGGCGGCAGCAGCGCCGAGCCGAAGCGGGCGAGCAGCGGCCCGCCGACCAGCACGGAGGCGCGGATGCGCTCGGCCAGGTCGGCGTCGACGTCCGTCGTGCGGACGTCGTCCGCCTGGAGCGCGACGGTGTTGCCGTCGCGGTGCTCGACCTTGACCCCGAGCGCCGCCAGGAGATCGAGCAGCGCCTGCGTGTCCCGGATCTTCGGGACGTTGTGCAGGACGACCTCCTGGTCCGTCAGCAGGCACGCCGCGAGCAGCGGCAGGGCCGCGTTCTTGTTGCCGGCGGGCACGACGGTGCCGGACAGCGGCACGCCGCCTTCGATGACGAACTTCTCCATAAGGGGTGGGAGCGCTTGGGAGGAGCGGACGCCGGTCCGCCCCGGAAGCTGGGCTAGGGTACCAACCATGTCGTTCGAGCTTTCGCGCCCGGAGGCCTGGTCCCTCTTCTGCGAGTGGACGGAATCACCGTCCCTGCGCAAGCACGTGCTGGCCGTCGAGGCCGCCATGCGCGCCTACGCGCAGCGCTTCGGCGAGGACGAGGAGCTGTGGGGGATCACCGGTCTGCTGCACGATCTCGACTACGAGCGGTACCCGGACCTGGAGACGGGACACCCCCGGATCGCCCTGCGCGAGCTCGAGGCCCGCGGCTACCCGCCCGAGCTGGTCCGCGCCGTCGCCTCGCACGCCGACTTCCTCGGCGTCTCGCGCGACTCGCCGCTCGAGAAGACCCTGTTCGCGGTCGACGAGCTCTCGGGCTTCGTCATGGCCTGCGCCTACGTGCGGCCGACGGGCATCCACGGGCTCACGCCGAAGTCGGTCAAGAAGAAGATGAAGACGCCCGCGTTCGCCGCGGCCGTGAACCGCGACGAGCTGCGCGCGGGGGCCGAGCAGCTCGGCGTCGACTTCGACGAGCACCTGGCCTTCGTGATCGCCGCGCTGGAGGCCGAGGCGGACGCGCTCGAGCTGAACGGGTCGGGCGCCCATGCCTGACGACCCGCTGCGGATCGTCGTCCTCGACGGCGACCAGACCGGGCAGGAGCTGCTCGAGCAGGCGCTTCGCGTGCTCGATCCGGAGGTCACGGGCCTGCCCGTCGAGCTCGAGCACTTCGACCTCTCGCTCGGCCGCCGGCGCGAGACCGGCAACGCGGTCGTCTCCGAGGCCGCCGCCGCCATGCGCGCCGCCGGCCTCGGCATCAAGGCGGCGACGATCACGCCCGAGGGCAAGGACGACGTCGGCTCCCCCAACCGCATCCTGCGCGAGGAGGTCGACGGCAAGGTGATCATCCGCACCGGCCGGCGGATCCCCGGCGCCGTCGGCCCCGTGTCGGGCGTGCACTACCCGATCTCCGTCGTGCGGATGGCGGTCGGCGACGCCTACGGCGCCGAGCAGTGGCGCGAGGGCGAGGAGGGCTCGCTCGGGGAGGTCGCGCTGCGCACGGAGCGGATCACCCGCGACGTGTGCCGCGCCGTGGCGGAGTTCAGCTTCCGCGCCGCCGACCGCGGCGGCGCGCGCGTCTACGGCGGGCCGAAGTGGACGGTCTCCCCCGTGTACGAGGGCATGCTCAAGGAGGAGATGGACGCCGCGGCCGAGCGCCATCCCGACGTCGCCTACCAGCCGGTGCTGATCGACGCGACGTACGCCGGGCTGCTGTCGGGCGCCGCCGACGCGCCGCTCGTGATCCCCGCGCTCAACCGCGACGGCGACTGCCTCTCCGACCTGGTGATGCCGATGTTCGGCTCGATCGCGGGAGCGGAGTCGATCCTGCTGGCCTTCGACGAGGACTTCGCCGTGGACGTCGCGATGGCCGAGGCGCCGCACGGCACCGCGCCGTCGCTCGAGGGCAAGGACCTGGCGAACCCGATGGCGATGATCCTCGCCTGCGCGGCGCTGCTCGGGCAGGCGGCCGTCAAGGGCGTGGCGGGCGCCGACCGGGTCTCGCGCGCGATCTACGAGAGCACGCTGGAGGCGACCGCCGGGGGCGTCAAGACGTTCGACCTCGGCGGGCAGGCGACCTCGAGCGGGTTCACGGACGCCGTGGTGGAGCGGATCAGGACGAAGCTCGAGATCTGGTCGTCGCTGGGTTCGTAGCATCGCGGTGGTGCTGCCGGCGGCGATGCAGGAAGAGCTGCCGCTGGAGCGTGAGCACGACCGTCCCCGACACGACGATCGCGCCGAGGTTGATCCCGAGCTGCTCGGCGCTGCCGCGCATGTCGTCCCAGTTGGTGTAGGCGGCCGCGAAGCCGACGTTGGCGGCGGCGGGGATCGTCGTGACCGAGATGAGGACGCCGATCAGCGCCCCGGACTTCGCCGTGCTCAGGCTCAGCATCCCGGCCGCGCCGGCGCAGGCGGCCACGAAGAAGGCGAAGAAGTCGGGGCGGGAGATCACGCTGGCCAGGTTGTGGTCGGCGTCGGAGAACGCGTCCGGGAACAGGCCCGTGACCTTGAAGGTGTGGACCGTCACGTAGACCACCGCGATCGCCAGCGGGAAGCCGACGAGCAGGGCGATCGCCGAGCGCACGGCCAGCTTCCCGCGCCGCTGGACGAGCGCCACGCAGAGGCCGGCGAGCGGGCCGAACTCGGGGCCGACGACCATGGCGCCGACGATGAGGATCGGCGAGTTCTGGTAGATGCCGACCGCGGCGAGCAGCCCTGCGAGGACCATGAACGCGAGGAAGACGCCGCTCAGCTCGACGTTCTCGCTCGTGTGGGCCTCGACCTCCTCCCACACGACGGCGTCGGCCGCCGCGCCGCGCGCGTGCCGGGTCGCGCGCTCGGCCTGCTCGGAGAGCTGGGTGTCGATGGGGGCGACCGAGATGGCGCCCTCCTTCGGGATGCCGAGCTCCTTGAGGTCGTCCAGGATCACGCTGGCGTCCTCGCGCGCGACGTCCGCGAGGATCACGTCGCCCGCCGGCCGGCGGGCCGCGCCCGGCAGGTGGACCACGTTGCAGACCGAGGGGGACCCCTCCAGCACCTCGAGCGCCGGCACCGCCTTCTCGGTGGGCGTGACGATCCGCAGGTGGAGCATCGCGGCAGCGTAGCCGCGGGCGCCGGCGCGCCGGCGCCCGCGGGCTGCGCCACTATTCCTCGAAGAACTCGTCCCGGGCGGCGACCGCCGTGTCCGTGAAGTCCGAGAACAGGCCGTCGATGCCGAGGGCGTAGAACAGCTTGTACTCCTCCTTGGGGTCGCCGCCGTAGTCCGACAGCAGCCGGTACTCCTCGTTGCGGAACGTCCACGTGTGGACGTCGAGCCCGCGCCGGTGGGCGCGGCGGATCAGCGAGGTCGGCCGGCCGGCGTGGCGGTCGCGCTCGTCGACCGTGCTGTCGCCGTTGACGTCGTCGGCCGCGCCGTTGCCGTCCGCGTCCGTGCCGACGGACGGGACGATGTGCGGCTTCCACGGCGCCACGATGTCGGCGTAGCGGCGGACCTCGTCCAGGCCGTCGTTCGTGAGCAGGTCGCCGTAGGTGCGGCTCAGCAGCTCGGGATCGCCGGACACGGTCCAGTCATAGGGCCGCAGCGACGTCTCCGCATAGACCATGGTGCCGTCGAGCTCGTAGTCCCACGCGTCGACGAGCTGGGCCAGCGTGACCGGAGTGATGCGGTTCAGGTACCTGAGGTTCGACACCTCGAAGGACTGGATGATCACGGGCGCGCCGCGGTGGTTCAGCCCGGCGCGCTTGAGCGCCTTGACGAGGCGCCGCTCCAGCGGCAGGCCGTGCTGCTGGTGGAACGTCGGGTGCTTCGTCTCCGGGTACACGCCGACGGGCCGGCCGCGCTTGCGGCCCTCGCGGCGGGCCAGGGCGAGGACCTCGTCGAAGGTCGGGATCGCGCAGACGCAGTCGAGCGGCGCCTCGGGCCGGAAGTCGGGCGGGCCGGCGAGCGGCTGGACGGCCCGCAGCGTGCGGATCTCGCTCAGCGTGAAGTCCGTGACGAAGTAGTCCTTGACCGGCTCGCCGTCGACGATGTGCGTGCGCTTGCGGCTCTCGGGGAACTTGTCCGCGACGTCGGTGGTGCCGCCGATGCTCGGCTCGTGGCGGGCGACCAGGTAGCCGTCCTTCGTGGCGACCAGGTCGGGCTCGATGTAGTCGGCGCCCATCTCGATCGCGAGCTTGTAGCCCTCGAGCGTGTGGTCGGGCAGGTAGCCCGGGGCGCCGCGATGGCCCGTGATCAGCGGGAGCCCGTCCCCGTCGCCGCCGTGGTGGCCGCCGCCGTGGTGCCCGCGGTCGCCGTGGGCGAGGGCGGGTGGGACGAGGACCAGCGTGCAGACGGCAGCCAGCGCGATGGAGCAGCGCGCGAGGTTCACTTCGACTCCCCCTTCCGGAGACGGACGTGTCGGCCGACCCTAGTGGGGTTGGAGGCGCAGTTGTGAAGACTTCGCGCCGTGGAGGGCGATGAACGCGGCGCTGCGAACTCAGACATCCGCATCGAGGGACGGGTCCGACGGGGGCCGCGCCTGCCGTGCAGGGCGAGCGGCGGCCCCGGCGAACGTCAACAGCGGGCATCGAGGAGGTGGCTTCGGGTGGGCCGCGCCCTGTCGTGTCGCGCGAGCGGCGGCCTCGGCGAACGTCAACAGCGGGCATCGAGGGGGCGGGTTCGGTGGAGTGGCGTGACGCCCAACGTCGGAATCGTTCGGCAGGGAGGAGCGATTACGACGTTGAGCGCGTATACGACCCCCAACGTCGCATTGCACAGGATCACGCCGCACGCACGACGTTGGCGGCACACCACACCGAACCCGACTCCCTCAATGCCCGCCGTTGACGTTCGCCGGGGCCGCCGCTCGCGCCGGCGGAGACGCTGTGCGACGCCCGTCCCGAACGTCACATGAGGGGCGCCGGCACCGAGATCGTGCGACGTTCGGGGGGCTATAGGACCCAAACGTCACACGAGGGCGCCGGTCCGGAGCCGATGTGACGTTGGGGACGCCGCTCCCGACCGAACCCGTCCGCTCGATGTCCGCCGTTGACGTGCGCGGAGCGCCCGCCATCACCATGCCGGACCGCGACGGCACGCAATCCGCCCCCTTGCAAGACCGCTTGCAGGATCGCGCTGCGTTTTCCCTGCTCAAGAGCCGTTTCGCTCCCGGGACGCGCGTCTCCGCGCCCCCGTTCCGTCCGACCGCGCCCCTACCTTTCCGAACACATGTTCCCCACGCTGACGAACCACCGGACGAACAAGCGCTCGCTTCGCGAGCTGGTGCGCAGTGCCATCGGTACGGCACTCGAGTTCGCGACGCTGGGTGAGGCAACGCTCGGCCCGTCCGCCGCACCGGCACCGGCTCCCCGGCCGGTTCCGGCGCACGCGGGCAGGCCGGCCGCCCCCACCGTCGCCCACCCGCACCGCCGGCGGTTGACCCGTCAGCCAGCACCGCGCAGGAGCGGCACCGTCCGCCCCCGCGCACAGGTCTGCCGCACGCCGGTCCATCGCCCGGCGATCAGGCAGGCCTGACAGGCCGAAAAGGCGCCCGGTCTGGGAGGACGGGAGCGCCGGACGGCCAGGCGCTCTCCCCGGAGCGCCGGACTTCACCGCCTCTCGGGCCGCCCCTCACCGGGCGGCCCGAGTGCGATGGAGCCGCTCAGCCCGGCGGGCCTCCGAGCTCGGCGGAGTCGCGCAAGCCGCCGTCTAGGGCAGGCGGGCCGCTGCGCCCGGCGGCGAAGCGGTCGCCCTCGCCGGAGACCGCGTAGTAGTCGCCCGCGTCGTCGACGTGGATCTGCGCGATCGTCCTCAGGCCCGTGGGCGCGTCCAGCGTGCCCGCCGCCACGGAGATCGTGTCCCGGCCGGCCGCGGCCCAGAACAGCGACGCCCCGCACGCCGCGCAGAAGCCGCGGCGCCGGTCGTCGGCCTCGTACCAGCGCAGCTCGGCCGCCGCCAGGAGCTCGAGATCGGCACGGGCGCACGCCGCGTACGCCGCCACGTGCCCGTGCGTCCGCCGGCAGCGGGAGCAGTGGCAGACCACGACGTCCCGCAGCGGACCGTGGACGGCATACCGCACCGCCCCGCACAGGCATCCTCCGGTGGCACGCACCCCCGACACGCCACGCATGATCGCGCACCGCGAGGCAACGCGAGGCGCGGAGCGCGCACCGCGAGGCAACGCGAGGCGCGGAGCGCGCGGGCGAAGCGCCCAGAACGACGACGAGCCGCCCACTGGGCGGCTCGGCGATGAAGAAACCGGCGGCGACCTACTCTCCCAGGCCCTTGCGAGCCAAGTACCATCGGCGCTGTGGGGCTTAACTGCTCTGTTCGGAATGGGAAGAGGTGTTTCCCCCACGCAATAGCCACCGGAAATTGTGCGAGACCGGGCGGTCCCTCAAAACTGCACAGCTCTTCCAAAGAAACGGGATATCAATCCGTCAAGCCCTCGACCCATTAGTACCGGTCTCCTGCGAGTGTCACCACTCTTCCAGATCCGGCCTATCAACCTGGTGGTCTACCAGGGGTCTTACTCGTTCTAGACGATGGGAGAGTTCATCTCGAGGCCGGCTTCCCGCTTAGATGCCTTCAGCGGTTATCCGATCCGCACGTAGCTAACCTGCGATGCCCTTGGCAGGACAACAGATACACCAGAGGTGCGTTCATCCCGGTCCTCTCGTACTAGGGACGAATCCTCTCAACTCTCCAACGCCCACGGCAGATAGGGACCGAACTGTCTCACGACGTTCTGAACCCAGCTCGCGTACCGCTTTAATGGGCGAACAGCCCAACCCTTGGGACCTACTTCAGCCCCAGGATGCGACGAGCCGACATCGAGGTGCCAAACCGAGTCGTCGATGTGGACTCTTGGACTCGATAAGCCTGTTATCCCCGGAGTACCTTTTATCCGTTGAGCGACGGCACTTCCACTTGCTACCGCCGGATCACTAAGACCTGCTTTCGCACCTGCTCGACATGTCTGTCTCGCAGTCAAGCTCCCTTGCTGCCTTTACACTCTACGCACGATTTCCAACCGTACTGAGGGAACCTTTGTGCGCCTCCGTTACATTTTGGGAGGCGACCGCCCCAGTCAAACTACCCGCCTGGCACTGTTCAGCACCCGGATTCACGGCATGCTGTTAGAAGCCCAATACGTCAAGGGTGGTATCTCAAGGTTGGCTCCACGACAGCCGCAGCCATCGCTTCCTAGCCTCCCACCTATCCTGAGCGAAACGCACCGAACTCCAATACCAGGTTGTAGTAAAGGTTCACGGGGTCTTTCCGTCTAGCCGCGGGTACTCGGCATCTTCACCGAGACTGCAATTTCACCGAGCCCATCGTTGAGACAGCGTTCAACTCGTTACGCCATTCGTGCAGGTCGGAACTTACCCGACAAGGAATTTCGCTACCTTAGGACGGTTATAGTTACCGCCGCCGTTTACCGGGGCTTAGTTTCAGTGCTTCGGGTCGAGCCCTAACACCTCCACGTAACCTTCCGGCACCGGGCAGGCGTCAGCCCCTATACGTCGTCTTACGACTTAGCAGAGACCTGTGTTTTTGGTAAACAGTCGGTTGAACCTATTCACTGCGGCCCTCTCGGGCTCCGCGGGCAAGCCGCTTCACCCTACTGGGGCGCTCCTTATCCCGAAGTTACGGAGCGATTTTGCCGAGTTCCTTAACGATGGTTATCTCGATCACCTTAGTATTCTCTACTTGCGCACCTGTGTCGGTTTTGGTACGGGCACGAGCAGTCTCCCTAGAGGATTTTCTTGGGGGCATGGCTTCCGGAACTCGCCGGCTTATAGCCAGCTGGCATCGCGCCTCAGGTTATGCGGCTCCGCATTTGTCTAGAGCCACCCCTACACGCTTACCCCAGGACGACCATCGCCTGGGATTCCATAGCCTTCCCCGTCCCCCCATCGGTCAAATGACTGCGACGTGGTACAGGAATATCAACCTGTTGTCCATCGACTACGCCTTTCGGCCTCGCCTTAGGTCCCGACTAACCCTGAGCAGACGAACTTTACTCAGGAATCCTTACGCAATCGGTGGAGGGGATTCTCACCCCTCTTTCGTTACTCATGCCGACATTCTCACTTCCCAGGGCTCCACGGCTGGATTCCTCCGCCGCTTCACTGCCATGGGAACGCTCTCCTACCGCGCATCTTGCGATGCACCCGTAGCTTCGGTGGTTAGCTTGAGCCCCGTTACATTATCCGCGCCCGAACACTTGACCAGTGAGCTGTTACGCACTCTTTCAAGGATGGCTGCCTCTAAGCCAACCTCCTGGTTGTCTATGCACTCGAACATCGTTTGCCACTTAGCTAACACTTTGGGACCTTAGCTGACGGTCTGGGCTGTTTCCCTTTTGACGCTGAAGTTTATCCCCCAGCAACTGACTCCCGGAGTACACGTAATGGTCTTCGGAGTTTGCCTGACTTCGGTAACCTGGTAGGGCCCCTAGGCCAAACAGTGCTCTACGGCCAAAACGCAATTTATCCGAGGCTATACCTAAATATATTTCGGAGAGAACCAGATATCTCTGAGCTTGATTAGCCTTTCACTCCGACCCACAGGTCATCCGCCCAGTTTTCAACCTAGGTCGGTTCGGTCCTCCACGGGGTCTTACCCCCGCTTCAACCTGCCCATGGGTAGCTCGCTCAGTTTCGGGTCTACCGCCTGCGACTCATTGGCGCCCTGTTCGGACTCGCTTTCGCTACGGCTCCGCTCATCGCTTAACCTTGCCGCAGACGAGTAACTCGTCGGCTCGTTATGCAAAAAGCACGCGGTCACGGCACAAGGCCGCTCCCACCGCTTGTAGGCACGCGGTTTCAGGTACTATTTCACTCCCCTTCCGGGGTACTTTTCACCTTTCCCTCACGGTACTGGTCCGCTATCGGTCACCTAGGAGTACTTAGCCTTGGAGGGTGGTCCCCCCAGATTCAGTCCGCGTTTCACGGGAGCGGACCTACTCAGGAACGTCCATCTGCAGTCCATGGGGTTTCGTCTACGGGACGGTTGCCCTCTGTGGTGCGCGGTTCCACGCGCTTCGACTACTCCATGGTTTGGTAACTGCAGCCGGCCCATGCACGGACCGGGCAGAACGCCCTACAACCCCACATACGCAACGCGTGCACGCTTACACGTATGAGGTTTGGGCTGGATCCCCTTTCGCTCGCCACTACTCGGGGAGTCTCGGTTGATTTCCTTTCCTCCGGGTACTGAGATGTTTCAGTTCCCCGGCTTGCCCCCGCATGCCTATGTATTCAGCATGCGGTAACGCCGCATTACCAGCGCTGGGTTTCCCCATTCGGGAATCCACGGATCATCGGCTATTCAGCGCCTACCCGTGGCTTATCGCAGCCGTTCACGCCCTTCATCGACTCTAGGTGCCTAGGCATCCACCGTGTGCCCTTCATATCTTGACGGTGATCACGCACCCGGCTCGAGAGCCGAGTACGCGGTGATACCCG
This sequence comes from uncultured Solirubrobacteraceae bacterium, assembly GCA_963827335.1. Classification (GTDB taxonomy): domain Bacteria; phylum Actinomycetota; class Thermoleophilia; order Solirubrobacterales; family Solirubrobacteraceae; genus DASQMT01. The sequence goes on along the minus strand of CAWHAP010000001.1, from coordinate 5,846 downwards.
TTACATTGGAAAAACTATGCAGTTTTCAAGGACCGCGCGGGAGGCGCCGGCCGGACTGGCCGCCGGTCTCTCAAAACTCAACAGCATGCAAGCCACCCACCCTTACGGATGCGTACCCAGACCTTCGTCGTCGCACAGCGGTCGCGTCCAGACTCGGTCGACATTGCTAGGACCTGCCGGCTCAGCCTCGCTGCGGTATGCAGCTCGAAGGCCGGTCAGGCGCTCCAATCCTGGAGACTTCCCTAGAAAGGAGGTGATCCAGCCGCACCTTCCGGTACGGCTACCTTGTTACGACTTCACCCCAGTCACGAGCCCCACCTTCGACGGCTCCCTCCCTTGCGGGTTAGGCCACCGGCTTCGGGTGTTGCTTGCTTCCGTGGTGTGACGGGCGGTGTGTACAAGGCCCGGGAACGTATTCACCGCGGCAGTGCTGATCCGCGATTACTAGCAACTCCGCCTTCATGGAGGCGAGTTTCAGCCTCCAATCCGAACCGAGACGCGCTTTAAGGGATTCGCTCCACCTCGCGGTATCGCAGCCCTCTGTACGCGCCAATGTAGCACGTGTGTAGCCCTGGACATAAGGGGCATGATGACTTGACGTCATCCCCACCTTCCTCCGGTTTGTCACCGGCAGTCTCGCATGAGTCCCCAACTAAATGCTGGCAACATGCGACGGGGGTTGCGCTCGTTGCGGGACTTAACCCAACATCTCACGACACGAGCTGACGACAGCCATGCACCACCTGTGAAGATGCCCCGAAGGGAAGACGTGTTTCCACGCCGGTCATCCACATGTCAAGCCCAGGTAAGGTTCTTCGCGTTGCGTCGAATTAAACCACATGCTCCGCTGCTTGTGCGGGCCCCCGTCAATTCCTTTGAGTTTTAGCCTTGCGGCCGTACTCCCCAGGCGGGGCACTTAATGCGTTAGCTTCGGCACGGAGGGAGTCGACACCCCCCACACCTAGTGCCCATCGTTTACGGCGTGGACTACCAGGGTATCTAATCCTGTTTGCTCCCCACGCTTTCGCGTCTCAGCGTCAGTAACGTCCCAGCGAGCTGCCTTCGCAATTGGTGTTCCTCCTGATATCTGCGCATTTCACCGCTACACCAGGAATTCCACTCGCCTCTTCCGTACTCTAGCCCGACAGTATCCACCGGCTTTCGAGGGTTGAGCCCCCGACTTTCACAGCGGACTTACCGAACCGCCTACACGCGCTTTACGCCCAATGATTCCGGACAACGCTAGCCCCCTACGTATTACCGCGGCTGCTGGCACGTAGTTAGCCGGGGCTTCTTGTGAAGGTACCGTCACTCCAGCCGGCTATTCACCGGCGAAGCTTCGTCCCAACTGAAAGGGGTTTACAACCCGAAGGCCGTCTTCCCCCACGCGGCGTTGCTGCGTCACGCTTTCGCGCATTGCGCAAGATTCCCCACTGCTGCCTCCCGTAGGAGTCTGGGCCGTGTCTCAGTCCCAGTGTGGCTGATCGTCCTCTCAGACCAGCTACCCATCGTCGCCTTGGTGAGCCGTTACCTCACCAACAAGCTAATGGGCCGCGGGCCCGTCCCGATGCGAAGGCCGAAGCTATCTTTACGCCTTGACCTCAAGGTCAAGGAGCACATCCGGTATTAGCCCGAGTTTCCTCGGGTTGTCCCGGTCATCGGGGTGGGTTACCCACGTGTTACTCACCCGTTCGCGGCTCTGCCCCGGGGCAAGCCCCGGTTCGTCGCTCCACTTGCATGTGTTAAGCACGCCGCCAGCGTTCGTCCTGAGCCAGGATCAAACTCTCCGTGAAGAACTGCTTGTGCCCGAGGACGAAGTCCTCTGGGTACTCTCACGTATGAGAATGAACTGTTGTCTGATGCGCCACTACGAGGGACCGCCAGTACACAGAGGCGAGTCCGGGCGCTTCGACGGGGTACTGCTGTCCTGCTTGATTTCTGGCCTGACGGCACGAGGCCGCCAGGGTCGAACCTGGACGCACACACAAACGGTCGGTATGGATGACCGCTTGGTGCGCATGCTGTTGAGTTTTCAAAGACCGTCGCGCTCTCTCGCGGGGAGGGGACTCCTCCCGTGGAGCGCAGCCCAGGGCGACCCCAGGCGGGCAGTGGAGTGTAGCGCACCCCTCCGGTCTTCGGAAGGACCGGCCGGGCCGGCAGCCACGCTCCGCAGCGGCCGCGCAGAGTAGCAGGAGGGCGGTCAGATGACCCGCAGGCGCCGGAACTGGCGCTTGCCGAGCTGCAGCACGCGGCCGTCGAGGCCGGCGGCGGGCAGGTCGAGCGCCGCGACCGGCTCCCCGTCGAGCCGGACGCCGCCCTGGTCGATGGTCCGCCGGGCCTCGGACCGCGACCGCCCGAACGCCTCGGCGATGACCGCCGGCAGGTGCACGGAGCCGTCCTCGGCCCGGATCGCCAGGTCCTCGATCTCCTCGGGCAGCTCGTGCGCGATGAACAGCCGGTCGAACCCGGCCTCGGCCTCTTCGGCGGCGGCCGCGTCGTGGAACCGCGTCACGAGCGCGCGCGCGAGGGCGCGCTTGGCGTCGCGCGGCCCCGCGCCGGCGGCGGGCTCGGCGCCGAGCAGCAGCGAGGACCACGGCCCGATCTGCTCGTCGGGGATCCGCATCGTCTTGCCGTACATCTCGCTCGGCGGGTCGGTGACCCCGATGTGGTTCCCGAGCGACTTGGACATCTTCTGCACGCCGTCGATCCCGGTGAGCAGCGGCACGGTGAGGACGATCTGCGGCGGCTGCCCGTACGCCTGCTGGATCTGGCGGCCCATCAGGAGGTTGAACGTCTGATCGGTCCCGCCGAGCTCGACGTCGGCCTCCACGGCGACCGAGTCGTACCCCTGCAGCACCGGGTAGAGCAGCTCGAGCAGCGAGATCGGCTCGTCGGCGGCGTAGCGCTTGGCGAAGTCGTCACGCGCGAGCAGCTGCGCGACGGTCGGGTGGCGCGCGAGCCGGAACAGGTCCTCCATCGACATGTCGAGCCACTCGGCGTTGTGCCGCAGCTCGAGATGCTCGTCGTCGGTGCGCAGCACCTTGGCGGCCTGGCGGCGGTAGGTCTCGGCGTTCTCGTCGATCTGCTCGCCCGAGAGCACGGGCCGCGTGGCCGAGCGCCCGGAGGGGTCGCCCACGCGCGCCGTGTAGTCCCCGACGATCAGGACCACGACGTGGCCGAGGTCCTGGAACTCCCGCAGCTTCGTGAGCACGACCGTGTGGCCCAGGTGCAGGTCGGGCGCGGTCGGGTCGAGCCCGAGCTTCACGCGCAGCGGGCGCCCGGCGGCGAGCCGCTCGGCGAGCGCCTCGCGCGGCAGGCAGTCGACCGCGTTGCGGGCGAGATGGACCGCGGTCCGCGCGGCCTCCGAGGGGGGTTCTTCCATCCGGGCCAATGCTAATGTCTCGCCTGGGTGCGGCACGGAGCCGCGCCTTCGAGACCCGCCCGGAGCCGCGGAGCGCCGCACTCCCGGTAGGGTCCGGTGCCCGCCGGATGAACGGCGGGTCCCGTCGCCGGTCACATGAGCGATTCCGAGCGCGACACTCCCCCGGTTCAAGGCGACCTCGCCACGCGGACGCCGCCCGAGGGCACGGAGCCCGTGCCCACGCCCGAGCAGGGTGACGGCGCGGCCGCCAACGGCCGCTCGCGCGCCCCCGGGAGCAGCCCTGCCGAGGCCCCGCCGGAGACGCGCAACACCGAGGAGCACCTGGCCGTCCCGCCCGGCGAGGACCCGTACGCCCACCACGCGTACGGCGCCGAGGCGCCCCCGGAGCCGGCCCGGCGCCGACGCCGCGCCCGGCGCCCACCGCCCCCGCGCGAGCCCGTCGACGCCCCGGAGCCCGGCGCGAGCGCTGACGACGCCTTCGGCCCCGGCTGGACGCCCGTCATCCCCCTGGACCGGCCGTCCCTGCTGCACGACGACACCGGGCCGCCGCGCGTGCGGATCCGCAAGCTGCGCGTCCTCGGGGTGCTCTTCTTCCTCGGGATCCTCGCCGTGATCTCGACCGTCTTCGGCATGGTCATGGCCGTCACGTCCGACCTGCCGCGCCTGGAGGAGCCGTCGGGCCGCAACTCCGTCCTGACCGACCGCAACGGCAAGCCGCTCGGGATGCTCGTCGGCAACCAGAAGCGGATCTTCCTGCGCTCCGAGCAGATCGCGCCGGTCATGAAGCAGGCGATCATCGCGATCGAGGACCGGCGCTTCTACACGAACGCGGGCATCGACGTGCGCGGCATCGGCCGCGCCCTCTACCAGGACATCCGCGCCCAGGGCGCCGTCCAGGGCGGGTCGACGATCACCATGCAGTTCGTCAAGAACGCGCTGGCGGCCCAGGACGAGCGCACGCTGTTCAACAAGCTCCGCGAGGCCGCGATCGCCTACGAGATCACGCGCAAGTGGTCCAAGGAGCGGATCCTGCGCAACTACCTGAACACGATCTACTTCGGCAACGGCGCCTACGGCATCGAGTCGGCCGCGCGCACGTACTTCGGCACGAACCACCCGGGCTGCGGGGAGGACGGCAACCCCACGTGCGCCCAGTCGCTCGAGCCGGGCGAGGCGGCGCTGATCGCCGGCATGGTCGCCTCCCCCAGCGGCTACGACCCGCTGACCAACCGCGAGGCCGCCGGCAAGCGCCGCGCGCTCGTGCTCCAGCGCATGGTCGAGCAGGGCTACCTGACCGACCAGCAGCGCCAGACCGCGCTGCTCGAGTCCCTCCCGACCAGCCGCGACATCCAGCCGCCGATCGAGGACACGGCCTACCCCTACTTCACGTCGTGGGTCAAGCAGCAGGTCGTCGACAAGCTCGGCGGGGGCCAGGAGGGCGCGCGGCGCGCGTTCGAGGGCGGCCTGACCGTGCGCACCACGCTCGACAGCCGGCTCCAGGACGCCGCCCAGCAGGCCGTGGACCAGTGGCTGCCGTGGAAGGAGGGCCCGCGCGCCTCGCTCGTCGCGATCGACAACAGCAACGGCGAGGTGCTCGCCATGGTCGGCGGCGACGACTACGCCACCCGCCCGTTCAACCTCGCGACCCAGGGCCAGCGCCAGCCGGGGTCGTCGTTCAAGCCGTTCGTGCTCGCCCAGGCGCTGAGCGACGGCGTCTCGCCCGACTCGACGTGGAACTCGCAGAAGATCGACATCTGCGTGACGCGCAAGAAGGGCAAGTGCATCGAGTACTTCGACGTCAACAACTACGAGGACGCCTACGGCGGGATCCGCACGCTGCGCACGGCCACGACGTACTCCGACAACTCCGTCTACGCCCAGCTCGGCGTGAGGGTCGGCACGCGCAAGATCGCGCGGCTGGCCCGCCGGGTCGGCATCCGCACCCCGGTCTCGCACAACTTCGCGATGACGCTGGGCGGCCTGAAGGAGGGCGTGACGCCGCTCGACATGGCCCACGCGTACCAGACGTTCGCCCGCGGCGGCCGGCTCACGTGGAGCACCATGGCCCCGGGCGCCGTCCCGCGCAACGAGCTGGGCGACCGCGTGCCCGGGGCGGCCGGGATCGAGATGATCGGCAAGCCCGAGGACGGCAAGCTCAAGCCGATCAAGCTGCCCGACGGCCAGAAGGCTGAGGGCAAGGCGGAGTCCTGGCCGGTGCTGAAGTCGTCCGTCACCGACGACATCTCCTCGATGCTCTCCTCGGTCGTCGCGCAGGGCACGGGCACGCGCGCCCAGATCCCCGGCGCGTTCGTCGCGGGCAAGACCGGCACGACGGAGAACTACGGCGACGCCTGGTTCGTCGGCTGGACCCACGAGCTGACCGTCGCGGTGTGGGTCGGCTACCCGGACGAGCTCAAGCCGATGGAGACCGAGTTCAACGGCGAGCCGGTGGCCGGCGGCACCT